>NZ_CAJPUX010000027.1 GCF_905397285.1 Cupriavidus plantarum | reverse complement strand
TCACACTTATCGGTTTGTTTGCTGTTACAGCCAAGGGTCTGTAGCTCAGGTGGTTAGAGCACCGTCTTGATAAGGCGGGGGTCGTAGGTTCAAGTCCTACCAGACCCACCAAGTTATCTGTGCGGGGGATTAGCTCAGCTGGGAGAGCACCTGCTTTGCAAGCAGGGGGTCGTCGGTTCGATCCCGTCATCCTCCACCACTACCTTGGATTGGTCGCCAAATGAAAGCGCTCGAGCATGAGCGCTTTCATTTGGCTTTGCCAAGATCGTTCAGACGAGGTCTGATCGGCTGTTCTTTAACAATATGGGATGTAGTAAAGGTGTCGCGAGGCGTTGATGAGACGCTGCAGTACAAACGCGATACCGGGTTGTGATTGTATCAACCAAATGTATCCAGTGATCGAAAGATGACTTGGAATACGGCACAAACGCGAGAACTCAGAACCTATGGTGAGCCGTGTCGAAGAGACACACTCGTTATAGGGTCAAGCGAACAAGTGCATGTGGTGGATGCCTTGGCGATCACAGGCGATGAAGGACGCGGTAGCCTGCGAAAAGCTTCGGGGA
>NZ_CAJPUX010000026.1 GCF_905397285.1 Cupriavidus plantarum | reverse complement strand
GAAAAATAAATCGACAAACCAGTTGACGCGAAGCAGGAAACGCTACATACTCTCGCTTCTTCGCTGCAACGAAATACGCAGCGACGCAGACGGCAAAGCCGGTTGCGCAAGTTCTTTAACAAACAAACAACCGATAAGTGTGGGCGCTTGATGACGGCGCACCGAAAGACCTTTGGTCCTTCGGCAGGCTTCAAAAGTTATCAGTGCTCGCACAGTAAAACATGTTGGTTTCGTCTTCGGACGGAGCCAGTCAGTTTTCTGAGAGTGAGCGACCGCTCGAAAGAGCGAGGTGCTTCGGCACCACACAGGTATTGAACTGAAGAGTTTGATCCTGGCTCAGATTGAACGCTGGCGGCATGCCTTACACATGCAAGTCGAACGGCAGCGCGGACTTCGGTCTGGCGGCGAGTGGCGAACGGGTGAGTAATACATCGGAACGTGCCCTGTTGTGGGGGATAACTAGTCGAAAGATTAGCTAATACCGCATACGACCTGAGGGTGAAAGCGGGGGACCGTAAGGCCTCGCGCAATAGGAGCGGCCGATGTCTGATTAGCTAGTTGGTGGGGTAAAGGCC
>NZ_CAJPUX010000025.1 GCF_905397285.1 Cupriavidus plantarum | reverse complement strand
CCAGCACCGTGGCGATTGCCGCCGTCAGCGTCGTCTTGCCATGGTCAACGTGACCAATCGTGCCAACGTTCACGTGCGGCTTGGTCCGTTCGAACTTTTCCTTTGCCATTTCGCGACTCCTGTCTCGGTAGCAACTGCCAGTGCGGGTATTTGGTGCCCATGGGCAGGATCGAACTGCCGACCTCTCCCTTACCAAGGGAGTGCTCTACCACTGAGCCACATGGGCGAAACTTGGAACTACTTCGCTGACGGCAACCGCGACGCTGGAGCGGGTGAAGGGAATCGAACCCTCGTCGTAAGCTTGGAAGGCTTCTGCTCTACCATTGAGCTACACCCGCCCGGGTTACTTCCTGCTTCACACCGGCTAAGCCGGGTTGCTGTCTTGCATTCTGGTGGAGAGGGCTGGATTCGAACCAGCGTAGGCGTAAGCCAACAGATTTACAGTCTGCCCCCTTTAGCCACTCGGGCACCTCTCCGCAGAGAACTGACGATTATGGCGAAGCTGGCCAAGGCTGTCAAGCACTTCCCGAGCGGGAAAGGCTTTGCGGCGGGCCTTGTCAGCCTGCGACCGCGGCAAGTAGCTGCCACGGGCGCGATCCACAATCGGCGCGATAAACATCACGCTCTCACTTATAGGGGACGCTGGCGGAGGCAGCCTGGCGTCGAGCTGAGGCGTAACGTTCTCATCGCGGATGCATCAAGCCGCCGATCGCACCAAAAACAAAACCCCTCAGCGGAGGGCGCTGAGGGGTTCTGAGCATAAGAGCCTGGCGATGACCTACTTTCACACGGGTAATCCGCACTATCATCGGCGCGGAGTTGTTTCACGGTCCTGTTCGGGATGGGAAGGG
>NZ_CAJPUX010000023.1 GCF_905397285.1 Cupriavidus plantarum | reverse complement strand
GTGGCGGGCGGTGGCGCTGGCGCGGCCGGGGCGGGCGGCACGCTGTTGCCGGCGGGCGCGCCGGGCGTGGGTTCCGGCAAGCCGTGCCCGGAGTGCGGCGCGCACGCGCTGCACCGGATCGACGGCTGTGCCAAATGCGCGAATTGCGGGTACGTGGGAGAGTGCGGGTAGGCGTTGCCATTTGCTACAATCGCCGCCATGAGTTACCAAGTTCTAGCGCGCAAATGGCGCCCCAGGGATTTCACCACGCTGGTCGGACAGGAGCACGTGGTCCGCGCGCTCACGCACGCGCTGGAACAGCAACGGCTACACCACGCCTATCTGTTCACCGGCACGCGCGGCGTCGGCAAGACCACGCTCTCGCGGATTCTGGCCAAGGCGCTCAACTGCACGGGTGTTGACGGCGGCGGGGGCATCACGGCCGAGCCATGCGGGCAGTGCAAGGCGTGCCAGGAGATCGACAGCGGGCGGTTCGTCGACTACATCGAGATGGACGCGGCCTCCAACCGCGGCGTCGATGAAATGGCGCAACTGCTGGACAAGGCGGTGTATGCACCGACGGTGGGCCGGTTCAAGGTCTACATGATCGACGAAGTGCACATGCTCACCAACCACGCCTTCAACGCGATGCTGAAGACGCTGGAGGAGCCGCCTGGGCACGTCAAGTTCATTCTTGCCACCACCGATCCGCAGAAGATTCCGGTCACGGTGCTGTCGCGCTGCCTGCAGTTCAACCTCAAGCAGATGCCGCCGGGACATATCGTCTCGCACCTCGACCATATCCTTGCACAAGAAGGCATTACGCATGATGGCAATGCGCTGCGGCTGCTCGCGCAGGCGGCGCACGGTTCCATGCGCGATGCGTTGTCGCTGACCGATCAGGCCATTGCGTATAGCGCTGGGCAGGTGTCGGAGGATGCCGTGCGGGGGATGCTCGGGGCGATCGACCAGAGCTACCTCGTGCAGTTGCTCGATGCGCTGGCCGCCGAGGATGGCGCCACGTTGATCGGCATTGCGGATTCGATGGCGGATCGCAGCCTGTCGTTCGCGGGGGCCTTGCAGGATCTTGGGTCGCTGCTGCACAAGGTCGCGCTTGCGCAGGCGGTGCCGGCTTCGGTGCAGGACGAATGGCCGGAGGCTGGCGAGGTGCGCCGGCTGGCGGGGCTGTTCGACGCGCAGGAAGTCCAGCTGTTCTACCAGATCGCGAACATCGGCCGCAACGAACTGGCGCTGGCGCCGGACGAGTATGCGGGCTTCACTATGACGCTGCTCCGGATGCTGGCGTTCCGGCCGTCTTCGTCGACGACGCCCGCGCCGGTGGCGGGGCAGGGCGGCGGCAACCAGACCGCACGCCCGCGCGCGGCTTCGGTGCCGGCGGGAGCGGCGGCTGCGCCGGCAACGCGCGCCGCCGAGGCCGCTGCCGCGCGAGGCGCGGCGGGCTCCGGCGCCTCGCGTCCGCAGGCCGGGCAGGTCGATGGCGCATCGGCGCCGGGGAATGCGTCTGGCATTGCGTCCAGCATTGGGTCGGGCATTGCGCCGGCTGCCGGTTCCACCGGCGACGCCGCGGACCGCTCGCCCGACGCGCCGGTGACCGGATCGGCAGGCGCTTACCATGCCGAGCCCGTGCCAGCCGCCGAGCCCGCGCCGGTCGAGGCATCGCCCGCCGGGCACGCCGCGGACGCCGCAATGTCGCCGGCCCGTGCCGCGCTGCTCGCGGCGCGTCAGGCGACCGCTGGGCGCGGGGGACGACCC
>NZ_CAJPUX010000022.1 GCF_905397285.1 Cupriavidus plantarum | reverse complement strand
ACCGCCTGATTCCAGTGATGCCGCTCGGGGATGGCGGTCTCAAAGAACTCCCGCTGCACGGGGAGCAACGGCACCTCGCCGGTGGGCATGGCCTCGTCGGTGGCGTGCGCGGACGTCACGACCTGCGCCAGCGCCCGCACCGTCTGATGCAGGAACAGATCCTTCGGCGTGAACCGCAGCCCTGCCTGTCTTGCCCGGCTCACCGCCTGGATCGAGAGAATCGAGTCACCGCCGAGCTCGAAGAAGTTGTCGGTCACGCCGACGCGCGCGACACCGAGCACGTCCTGCCAGATGCGCACGAGCTCAGCTTCGACGTTGCCCACTGGCGCGACATGCTCGGCCGCCTCGAACACGGGCGCGGGCAGCGCCCGCCGGTCGAGCTTGCCGTTCGCCGTGACGGGGAGCCGATCCAGCGGCACGATCTGCGCGGGCACCATGTACGCGGGCAACGTCTCCTCCAGCTGGCGCCGAAGCGAGAGCGTGTCCGCGCTGCCGCTCACGTATGCGACGAGTTGCGAATCCACCGCAAGCACCGCGGCCTCGGCGACCCCAGGACAGGCGCGTAACCGCGCCTCGATCTCGCCGGGCTCGATCCGATACCCGCGAATCTTGACCTGATGATCGCGCCGCGCCACGTACTCGACGTTGCCGTCCGCCGCCTGCCGCACGAGGTCGCCAGTGCGATACATGCGGGCGCCGGGTGCGAACGGGTCGGGCAAGAACCGCTCTGCCGTGAGCGCGGCGCGATGGGCGTAGCCTCGCGCCAGTCCGAAGCCGCCGATATACAGCTCGCCGATGGCGCCATAGGGCACGGGGTTGAGGTCGCCATCGAGCACGTAGGCGTGACGCGAGCCGACCGGGCGGCCGATCGGCGCATAGGCTTGCCGACAGTCTTCCTGCCCATCCGTGACCCATGCAAGCGGTGTCACGACCGCCTCGGTCGGGCCGTATCCATTGATCAGCGTTCGTGCCCGGAACGTATCCCGTACCCGGGCGAAACTCTCCCGCGAGATGGCCTCGCCGCCGAATGACAGCAACCGCAACGGCGGGGCGTCCGCGCGGGCGGCTTCGACCAGGCGCATCAGGTATGCGGGCGGGAAGCCGGCGTTCGTGATGCCATGGCGCCTGAACGCATCGAGCGTCTGCTCGGCACTCCAGAGTTCGTCGTCGCGCAGGACAACCTCGGCGCCCGCCACGAGCGGCGCCATCCACCGCTCGTGGGCGCCGTCGAAGCCGAACGCGAGGAAGTGGAGCTCGCGCTCGCCAGGGGCCATGCCGTATTGCCTGGCGGTAGCGTGGCAATGCATGGCGAGCGGGCCGTGCTCGACGGCGACGGCCTTGGGGGTGCCGGTCGAGCCGGAGGTGTAGATCAGGTAGGCGAGTTGCTCTCGCAAGACCGTCGGCAACACATCCGACAGCACCATGTCGCTGTGCTCGGCGTCCTCCATCTCGAGCACGGGCACAGCAGTCCGCACGCGTCCGCGCAGGCGTTGCGACGACAGCAGCAACCGCACGCGCGCACCGTCGGTCATCTCGGCAATGCGGGCAGCAGGCAGCGCCGGATCGATCGGCAGGAACGCCGCGCCGGCCTTGAGCACCGCGAGCAGCCGCACGATCATCGCGGGCGAGCGATCGATGACCACGCCAACCACGGGCTCGGCGCCGCCAATCTGCGCAGCCAATGCGCGCGCGAGGCGCCTGGCGCTGCGCTCTAGCTCGCCGTACGTCAGCACATCGTCCCCACACCGCACCGCGACCGCATCCGGTTGTTCAAGCGCCTGCCGCGCGATGGCCTCGTGCACAAGCACCGCCTCCCGAAACCGGGGGTCCTCGTCCTCGGCATCGGCGGCCTCGAGCGCGATATCGGCGACGAGCGCCTCGGGCGCAGCGATCATCTGCCGCAGCACCGAAAC
>NZ_CAJPUX010000021.1 GCF_905397285.1 Cupriavidus plantarum | reverse complement strand
TCCGCACTATCATCGGCGCGGAGTTGTTTCACGGTCCTGTTCGGGATGGGAAGGGGTGGTTCCAACTCGCTATGGTCACCAGGCATAAGGGGTTGTCACGCTGAGGAGGTCAGCATGACGAATCTGGGTGTAGTAAAGATTGGGTTGTGCTTGTTCACTGGCACATTGGCGGAACGCTATCACCAGGCAAGACACACTGGTTATAGGATCAAGCCTTACGGGCAATTAGTACTGGTTAGCTTAACGCATTACTGCGCTTCCACACCCAGCCTATCAACGTCCTGGTCTCGAACGACCCTTCAAGGAGGTCAAGCCTCCAGGGAATCCTCATCTTCAGGCGAGTTTCCCGCTTAGATGCTTTCAGCGGTTATCTCTTCCGTACATAGCTACCCTGCGATGCCTCTGGCGAGACAACAGGTACACCAGCGGTACGTCCACTCCGGTCCTCTCGTACTAGGAGCAGCCCCCGTCAAGATTCCAACGCCCACGGCAGATAGGGACCAAACTGTCTCACGACGTTTTAAACCCAGCTCACGTACCTCTTTAAATGGCGAACAGCCATACCCTTGGGACCGGCTACAGCCCCAGGATGAGATGAGCCGACATCGAGGTGCCAAACACCGCCGTCGATATGAACTCTTGGGCGGTATCAGCCTGTTATCCCCAGAGTACCTTTTATCCGTTGAGCGATGGCCCTTCCATTCAGAACCACCGGATCACTATGTCCTGCTTTCGCACCTGCTCGACTTGTCGGTCTCGCAGTTAAGCACGCTTTTGCCATTGCACTTTAGGTACGATGTCCGACCGTACCAAGCGTACCTTCGAACTCCTCCGTTACACTTTGGGAGGAGACCGCCCCAGTCAAACTGCCTACCATGCACTGTCCCCGACCCGGATTCACGGGCCAAGGTTAGAACCTCAAACAAACCAGGGTGGTATTTCAAGGACGGCTCCACGTGAACTAGCGTCCACGCTTCAAAGCCTCCCACCTATCCTACACAGATCGGTTCAAAGTCCAATGCAAAGCTACAGTAAAGGTTCATGGGGTCTTTCCGTCTAGCCGCGGGGAGATTGCATCATCACAAACACTTCAACTTCGCTGAGTCTCGGGAGGAGACAGTGTGGCCATCGTTACGCCATTCGTGCAGGTCGGAACTTACCCGACAAGGAATTTCGCTACCTTAGGACCGTTATAGTTACGGCCGCCGTTTACCGGGACTTCAATCAAGAGCTTGCACCCCATCATTTAATCTTCCGGCACCGGGCAGGCGTCACACCCTATACGTCCACTTTCGTGTTTGCAGAGTGCTGTGTTTTTATTAAACAGTCGCAGCCACCATTTTATTGCAACCCCTTCACCCTTCTGGCGCAGGCCAGTCAAGCTACCAGGGCGTACCTTATCCCGAAGTTACGGTACCAATTTGCCGAGTTCCTTCTCCCGAGTTCTCTCAAGCGCCTTAGAATACTCATCTCGCCCACCTGTGTCGGTTTGCGGTACGGTCTCGTATGACTGAAGCTTAGAGGCTTTTCTTGGAACCACTTCCGATTGCTTCGCAGCATAAAGCCGCTCGCCCCACATCCTTGAATTCCGCGCCCGGATTTGCCTGAGCGCCTTCTCCAATGCAGGGACCGGGACTTCCAACACCCGGACAACCTTCCGCGATCCGTCCCCCCATCGCATCATACGACGGTGCAGGAATATTAACCTGCTTCCCATCAGCTACGCATCTCTGCCTCGCCTTAGGGGCCGACTCACCCTACGCCGATGAACGTTGCGTAGGAAACCTTGGGCTTACGGCGAGGGGGCCTTTCACCCCCTTTATCGCTACTCATGTCAGCATTCGCACTTCTGATACCTCCAGCATCCTTTACAAGACACCTTCACAGGCTTACAGAACGCTCTCCTACCACGCGCTTACGCGCGTCCGCAGCTTCGGTGACTGGCTTAGCCCCGTTACATCTTCCGCGCAGGACGACTCGATCAGTGAGCTATTACGCTTTCTTTAAAGGGTGGCTGCTTCTAAGCCAACCTCCTGACTGTTTTAGCCTTCCCACTTCGTTTCCCACTTAGCCAATCTTGGGGACCTTAGCTGGCGGTCTGGGTTGTTTCCCTCTTGACACCGGACGTTAGCACCCGATGTCTGTCTCCCGTGATTGCACTCTTCGGTATTCGGAGTTTGCTATGGCGGGGTAATCAGCAATAGACCCCCCAACCATGACAGTGCTCTACCCCCGAAGGTGAGACACGAGGCACTACCTAAATAGTTTTCGGAGAGAACCAGCTATTTCCAGATTTGTTTAGCCTTTCACCCCTATCCACAGCTCATCCCCTAATTTTTCAACATTAGTGGGTTCGGTCCTCCAGTACGTGTTACCGCACCTTCAACCTGGCCATGGATAGATCATCTGGTTTCGGGTCTACACCCAGCGACTCAACGCCCTGTTCGGACTCGCTTTCGCTACGCCTTCCCTAATCGGTTAAGCTTGCCACTGAATGTAAGTCGCTGACCCATTATACAAAAGGTACGCCGTCACCCGTTTCCAGGCTCCGACTGTTTGTATGCATGCGGTTTCAGGATCTATTTCACTCCCCTCCCGGGGTTCTTTTCGCCTTTCCCTCACGGTACTGGTTCACTATCGGTCGATCACGAGTATTTAGCCTTGGAGGATGGTCCCCCCATCTTCAGACAGGATTTCACGTGTCCCGCCCTACTTGTCGTACACCTAGTTCCACAATCGTGTTTTCGCATACAGGGCTATCACCTGCTATGGCCGGGCTTTCCATCCCGTTCTGCTAACACCACTGCTAAAGAGTACAAGGCTCTTCCCATTTCGTTCGCCACTACTTTGGGAATCTCGGTTGATTTCTGTTCCTGCAGCTACTTAGATGTTTCAGTTCGCCGCGTTCGCTTCCCTTGCCTATGTATTCAGCAAGGGATGACCCATTCGGGCCGGGTTTCCCCATTCGGACATCTCCGGATCAAAGCTTGTTTGCCAGCTCCCCGAAGCTTTTCGCAGGCTACCGCGTCCTTCATCGCCTGTGATCGCCAAGGCATCCACCACATGCACTTGTTCGCTTGACCCTATAACGAGTGTGTCTCTTCGACACG
>NZ_CAJPUX010000020.1 GCF_905397285.1 Cupriavidus plantarum | reverse complement strand
GCCCGTCGATACCGACGCGCTCACCGATGCATGCACGCGCGCGCAGCGGAGCCTGAACCTCGAACAAGGCCCGCTGCTGCGCGTGGCCCGCTTCACGCTCCCGGACGGCTCTCAGCGCCTGCTCATCGCCATCCATCACCTCGTCGTGGACGGTGTCTCATGGCGCATCCTGCTGGAAGACCTCCAGCAAGCGTACAGGGACGATGCGCCGCTGCCAGCCCGCACGTCGTCCTATCAGACGTGGGCGCGGAGGCTGCAGCAACATGCCGCGTCCCTCGAGGATGAACGCCCATTCTGGCGCGCGCAGCACGGACCGACGCTCGCAGCGCGGCGCGATACCGCGCTGCGCGACGCCACCACCTCGACGGTCACGTTGCCCGCGACGCTTACGCGTATCTTGCTGACCGACGCCCACAGTGCCTACCGCACCCAGATCAACGACCTGCTGCTCGCCGCGGTGGCGCGCGCGGTGGGTCAGTGGCAGGGACACGAGACTACCGCGGTGCTGCTGGAAGGACATGGCCGGGAGACGCTGTTCGCAGACGTGGATGTATCGCGCACCGTCGGCTGGTTCACCAGCGTGTTCCCCGTGGCCCTCCCGATCGACGCCGATCTCGCCACGCATATCAAGCGCGTGAAGGAAGCGCTCCGAGCAGTGCCGCAGCATGGCATCGGCTTCGGTCTGCTGAGCGACCAGCTACAAGGTGTGCCGCGTCCGTCCATCACGTTCAACTATCTCGGCCAGTTCGACCAGAGCGGTCATGCCGACGCGCTCTTCGCGCGGGCAGACGAATCGGCGGGCGAGACGCGGGGCGCCGATGCGCCGCTGGGCAATGCGATCGTCATCAACGGTATGGTGCGCGACGGCGCGTTGACGTTCGATCTGGCGTTCGCCGAACCGGGCCTGTCGGTGTTCGCGCCGCAGCTGCAACGCGCACTGGAGGACATCGTGGTGCATTGCATGGCCACGCCTCCCGGCGCGTTGACGCCGTCGGACGTACCGCTGTCCGGCCTGACGCAGGCGCAACTGGATCGTCTGCCGGACGCCGACCGCGCCGACCGCGCCGACATCGACGACATCTATCCGCTCGCGCCGATGCAGCAAGGGATGCTGTTCCACGCGCTCTACGCGCCTGAGACGGCTGTGTACGTCAACCAGATGTCGGTCGATCTGCACGGCATCGACGCCGCGCGCCTGGCGCGGGCGTGGGAAGAGACGATCGACCGGCACGATATCCTGCGGACGGCTTTCGTCCATATCGACGGCGAGCCGCTTCAGATGGTCAGGCGTCACGTGCCATCGCCCGTGGTGATCGATGCCGATAGCGATGCGGTAGGCGATGCGGATGCCCTCGCCATGCAGGATCGCTCCCGGCCGTTCTCGCTGGACACCGCGCCGCTGATGCGCGTACGACTGGTGGCGCAAGGCGATGCATGCTATCGCATGATCTGGACGAGCCACCATCTGCTGCTCGATGGGTGGAGCACCGCACGGCTCATCGGGGAGGTGTTGCAGCGCTATCACGGGTTGCCCGTCGAGGCGGTCCCCGCGCGGTATCGGGACCATATCGCGTGGTTGCAGGCACAGGATGCTTCGGCGAGCGAGGCGTTCTGGCAGGAGCGGCTGCCGCGGCTCGAGGCGCCCACGTTGCTCGCGCAGGCGATGCCCGCACCGGAGACCCCCGCCGCCGGGCAAGCAGTGGCTCGCGTGCGCATTGATGCCCAGATGCTGCAACGCGTGGCGCAACAGCAGCGCGTCACGCTCAATACGCTGCTACAGGCGGCGTGGATCGTCGTATTGCAGCGCTATACGGGGCAGCGCGCGGTGGCGTTCGGCGCGACCGTCGCCGGGCGCCCGGCGTCGCTGCCCGGCGCGGAGGCGATGCTGGGGCTGTTCATCAACACCTTGCCCGTCATACAGGCGCCGGCGCCTGATCAACGCATCGACGCGTGGTTGCAGGCGTTGCAGCAGGAGAACCTCTCGCTGCGCGAGCATGAGCACGTGCCGCTCTACGAGATCCAGCGGTGGGCCAATCGCGGTAGTCAGCATCAGGGGGGGCAGCCGCTGTTCGACTCCATCCTCGTGTTCGAGAACTACCCCGTGGATGCCGCGTTGCGCGAGCGCGAGCAGCATGGGCTGCGGATCGGGGAGATCCACCATACGGCGACGACGAATTATCCGCTGACGCTGGTGGTGGCCGGCAACCAGACGCTCGATATCGCCTTCAGCTATGCGACGGATCTGTTCAGCGCCGAGCGCATCGGCCAGCTCCAGCAGCATTTCCTCGCGGTATTGCGCCAGCTAGCCGCCACGCTGGCCGCGACGCCCGACGCCCGCGTCGGTACGCTTGGCCTCAGTCCGGACGTCCTGTCGATCGACGGTGGCCAGGCCGGTTCCGCATCGCCACTGCTCGATGCGTGGGCGCATCACGTCGCAACGGACCCTGGCGCGATCGCGGTCCAGTACGAGGCGACACGCGTGACGCGCGCCGAGATCGATGCGCAGGCCAATGGCATCGCCGAGGCCTTGCTGGCCAAGGGCATCGGCGCCGAGGACGTCGTGGCATTGTGCCTCGAGCGGTCGCCCGCATTCGTGGCGGGCTGGCTCGGCATTCTGAAGGCGGGTGCGGTATGCCTGCCGCTCGACGCCGCGCAGCCCGAGGGCCGGCTACGGCAACTGGCCGACACGGCGGGCGCTCGCGCGACCATCGGGGCCATCGGAGCCATCGGGACCTTGCAGGGCGGCGATACCATCGACCCACAGCGCGTCGCGCCGTCGCCGCATGCGCCCGACGTGGCCCTGCTTCCGGATCAGTGCGCCTATGTGATCTTCACCTCGGGCTCGACGGGGACGCCCAAGGGCGTACTGATCAGCCATCGCGCGCTCGCGCAGTACCTCGACGGCGTACTCGAAAGACTGGCGCTGCCCGCGGACGCCAGCATGGCGATGATATCGACCACGGCGGCCGATCTCGGGCACACCGTGCTGTTCGGCGCGCTCTATAGCGGCCGTACGCTGCATCTGATCGCACGCGAGCGTGGGTTCGCGCCGGATCGTTTCGCCGAGTACATGGCCACGCATCGCGTGGGCGTGCTCAAGATCGTGCCGAGTCATCTGCGGGCGCTGCTGCAAGCGTCAGCCCCTGCGGACGCCCTGCCCCACGCGGCGCTCATCGTCGGCGGCGAGCCGACGCCGGCCGACCTCGTTGCGCGGATTCGCGCGCTACGTCCTGCGTGTGCATTGTTCAACCATTACGGGCCGACAGAGACCACTGTCGGCGTGCTGATGCACGCCAGCTTGCCCGACGAGCCTGGCGCGCTACCGCTCGGCAGGCCACTGCCCGGCGTCACCGTGCACGTGCTGGACAGCGACCTCAATCCGCTGCCGGCGGGCATCGCCGGCGATCTGTACATACGCGGGGCGCAACTTGCACGCGGGTATCTCCGGCAGCCGGCGATGACTGCCGAGCGCTTCCTCCCGGATCCGCTCGCGCCAGGCGCGCGCATGTATCGCACGGGCGACCGCGTGCGCGTGGACGAGGGCGGGCGGCTCCACTATCTTGGGCGCGCCGATGAACAGGTGAAGGTGCGCGGCTATCGCATCGAACCTGGCGAGATCGCCGAGCGGCTACGCGCGCAGCCCGGCGTGCGCGATGCGGTGGTGCTCGTTCGCGGCGAGCGGCTCGTCGCGTGGTGCGTGCTGGAAGGGACTGACGTCGACACCCTCAAGGCGCTGGCCAAAGCGCAGTTGCCCGAGTACATGGTGCCCGCACAGATCGTTGCCATCGAGCGCGTTCCCGTCACGGCCAACGGCAAGCTGGATCGGCGCGCGTTGCCCGGTCCAGTCTTCGATGCGCAGGCCTATGTCGCGCCGCGCACGGAGACGGAAACGATGCTGGCTTCGCTGTGGAAAGAACTGCTCGACGTGCCGCGCGTGGGCGTGCATGACAACTTCTTTGCGCTCGGCGGTCATTCGCTGCTGATCACGCGGCTGGTTGCCCGGTTGAGCGGGGCACTCGATCTGTCGCTGCCGCTCAAGGTCTGCTTCGAAGCGGCAGACCTCGCCGAAATGGCCGCGCATATCGACGCCCAACGCACCACGCGGGGCAGAGAGGCCGATGCTACCGGCGATGCCGGGGGCTGGCAGGACATGGAGGACTGGATGGACGATCTGGAGACGCAGGCATGAGTATTGACAAGACGCGGCTCGCCGAGCGCTTCGCCGGCCTTTCGCCGGCGGGGCAGCAGCGCTTTCTTCTCGAGCTGCGGCAACGGGGGCTCGACTTCGGCAGCTTGCCGATTCCGCGGCGTCAGCAGAGCGAGAGCGCGTTGTCCTATGCGCAGCAGCGGCTGTGGTTTCTTTGGCGGATGGATCCTGCGGCGGGGCTTTATAACGTGCCGCGGGCGGTGAGGATGCGCGGGGCATTGGACTTTTCCGCGCTGCAGGCGGCTTTCGATGCGTTGGTCTCGCGGCACGAGAGTCTGCGCACGACGTTTCATGAACGCGATGGGGAGGCCGTGCAGCGCGTTCATGCGCCCTTTTCTGTATCGATTCCGCTTGACGACGTTACCGAGGCGACGTTGACGGGGCACGTGGATGCCGAGGCCACTGCGCCGTTCGATCTCGCGCACGGGCCGTTGATGCGGGTGCGGGTGCTGCGGCTGGCGACGGACGATCATGTGTTGCTCGTCACGATGCACCATATCGTCTCCGATGGATGGTCGATGGGCGTCGTCATCGACGAGTTTGCTTCGCTTTATGCGGCTTACGCTTCCGGGCAGCCGGTGCGGTTGCTCCCGGTTGAGGCGCAGTATGCGGACTATGCTTCGTGGCAGCGTCACTGGCTCGAGGCGGGGGAGCGCGAGCGGCAGCTCGACTACTGGCGTGGCGCGCTTGGCGACGAGCCCGTGGTGCTCGAGTTGCCTGCGGACCGTGCGCGCCCTGCCGTGCCGTCGCACCGCGGTGGCACCGTGTCGTTTGCGCTTGGGCGTGACGAGGCGCGGCAACTGGCTGGCCTCGCTCAGCGGGCCGGTACGACTGCCTTTACGGTGTTGCTCACAGCGTTCCAGATCCTGCTCTACCGCTACACCGGGCAGCACGACATCCGCGTCGGCGTGCCGGTCGCCAACCGCAATCGCGCGGAGACGTCCCGTACCGTCGGATTCTTCGTGAACACGCAGGTGCTGCGGGCGCGGATCGATGGCACGCGGTCCGTGCTCGCGTTGCTGGGCGAGGCCCGTGAGTCCGTGCAGCAGGCGCAGGCCCATCAGGAGCTGCCGTTCGAGCAACTGGTCGAGGCTTTGCAGCCCGAGCGGAGCTTGTCTCATAACCCGTTGTTTCAGGTCATGCTGAATCACCAGCGGCGGGATTTGCGG
>NZ_CAJPUX010000019.1 GCF_905397285.1 Cupriavidus plantarum | reverse complement strand
GATCATGTTCTTCACATAGTCAGCGTGGCCCGGGCAGTCAACGTGGGCGTAGTGGCGGTTAGCCGTTTCGTATTCCACGTGCGCCGTGTTGATGGTAATACCACGTGCCTTTTCTTCCGGCGCTGCGTCGATTTCGTCGTACTTCTTTGCCGAACCGCCGAACTTCGAAGCCAGCACCGTGGCGATTGCCGCCGTCAGCGTCGTCTTGCCATGGTCAACGTGACCAATCGTGCCAACGTTCACGTGCGGCTTGGTCCGTTCGAACTTTTCCTTTGCCATTTTTCAGCTCCTAATGGAATTCAGTCTTGTCGATTCATTACGCCGCCACGCGGATCGCGCATGGCGGCAAAGCTTTTATTACTGCTTGCCCTTGGCCGTCATCACGGCTTCGGCGATGTTCTTCGGTGCTTCAGCGTAGTGCTTGAATTCCATCGTGTACGTGGCGCGGCCTTGCGTGGCCGAGCGCAGCGACGTGGAATAACCGAACATTTCCGACAGCGGGACTTCGGCCTTGATGATCTTGCCGCCGCCAACCATGTCGTCCATGCCCTGCACGATGCCGCGGCGGGACGACAGATCGCCCATCACGGTACCCGTGTAGTCTTCCGGCGTTTCCACTTCCACAGCCATCATCGGCTCCAGCAGAACCGGGCTTGCCTTGCGCATGGCTTCCTTGAAAGCCATCGAGCCAGCCATGCGGAACGCGTTTTCGTTCGAGTCCACGTCGTGGTACGAACCGAACGTCAACGTCACCTTCACGTCCACCACCGGGAAGCCCGCCAGAATACCGGACGGCAGCGTGTCCACGATACCCTTTTCGACCGCCGGGATGTATTCGCGAGGAATCACACCGCCCTTGATCGCGTCGATGAACTCGAAGCCCTTGCCCTGCTCTTGCGGTTCCAGCGTGATCACGGCGTGACCGTACTGGCCGCGGCCGCCCGACTGCTTGACGAACTTGCCTTCCACGCCTTCGGCGGTCTTGCGGATCGTCTCGCGGTAGGCCACCTGCGGCGCACCGATGTTCGCTTCCACGCCGAATTCACGCTTCATGCGGTCAACCAGAATTTCGAGGTGGAGCTCGCCCATGCCCGAAATGATGGTCTGGCCCGATTCTTCATCGGTACGCACGCGGAACGACGGATCTTCAGCGGCCAGGCGGTTCAGGGCGATGCCCATCTTTTCCTGGTCGGCCTTGGTCTTCGGCTCGACAGCCTGCGAGATCACCGGCTCCGGGAACACCATGCGCTCAAGCACGATCGGCGCAGCCGGATCGCACAGCGTGTCGCCGGTGGTGGCATCCTTCAGGCCCACCGCGGCGGCGATGTCGCCAGCCAGCACTTCCTTGATTTCTTCGCGCTGGTTCGCGTGCATCTGCAGAATACGGCCCAGACGCTCCTTCTTCTGCTTCACCGGGTTGTACACGGTGTCGCCCGAATTGATCTTGCCCGAGTAGACGCGGAAGAAGATCAGCTGGCCGACGAACGGGTCGGTCATGATCTTGAACGCCAGTGCCGAGAACTTTTCGTTGTCGTCGGCCTTGCGCTCGAGCTTCTTCTCGTCGTCGTTTTCGTCCACGCCCTTGACCGGCGGAATGTCGACCGGCGACGGCAGGAAGTCGATCACGGCGTCGAGCATACGCTGCACGCCCTTGTTCTTGAACGCGGTGCCGCACAGCATCGGCTGGATTTCGCAGGCGATGGTACGGTCACGCAGCGCCTTCACGATCTCGGCGCGGGTCAGCTCTTCGCCGCCCAGGTACTTTTCCATCAGCTCTTCGCTGGCTTCGGCGGCGGACTCGACCATCTTCTCGCGCCATTCGTCAGCGGTGTCCTTCAGCTCGGCGGGGATGTCCGTGTACTCGAACTTCACGCCCTGGCTGGCTTCGTCCCAGACGATTGCCTTCATTTCCAGCAGGTCGACCACACCCTGGAAGCCGTCTTCGGCGCCGATAGGCACCACGACCGGCACGGGGTTGGCCTTCAGGCGGGTCTTCAGCTGGTCGTAGACCTTGAAGAAGTTCGCGCCGGTACGGTCCATCTTGTTGACGAACGCCAGACGCGGCACACCGTACTTGTTGGCCTGACGCCAAACGGTTTCCGACTGCGGCTGCACGCCACCCACTGCGCAGTAGACCATGCATGCGCCGTCCAGCACGCGCATGGAACGCTCCACCTCGATGGTGAAGTCCACGTGGCCCGGGGTGTCGATGATGTTGAAGCGGTGCTCGGGGTAGTTACCGCCCATGCCCTTCCAGAAGGCGGTGGTCGCAGCGGAGGTGATCGTGATGCCACGCTCCTGCTCCTGCTCCATCCAGTCCATGGTGGCCGCGCCGTCGTGCACTTCACCGATCTTGTGATTCACACCGGTGTAGAACAGGATCCGCTCGGTCGTGGTGGTTTTACCCGCGTCAATGTGAGCCGAAATACCGATGTTACGGTAGCGCTCAATGGGAGTCTTACGAGCCACTTTAATCCTCTATTTCGTCCATGAGGCGCAGACATCTCTTCGTCTACGCCCCTAACACAAACGGGCGAGATGTGTAACGACACAGCCCGCCCGGCAACCAACAGCGTAATCGCGCGCTTTAGAAGCGGAAGTGCGAGAACGCCTTGTTGGCTTCGGCCATGCGGTGCACTTCGTCGCGCTTCTTCATCGCGCCGCCACGACCTTCCGATGCCTCGAGCAGTTCACCTGCCAGGCGCAGCGCCATCGACTTCTCGCTGCGTTTCTTCGCGGCCTCGCGCAGCCAACGCATCGCCAATGCCAGACGACGCGACGGACGAACTTCGACCGGAACCTGATAGTTGGCACCGCCAACGCGGCGGCTCTTCACTTCGACCACCGGCTTCACGTTGTTGATGGCAACGGAGAACACTTCGATGGGGGCCTTGCCTGCCTTCTTTTCGATCTGATCGAACGCGCCGTACACGATACGCTCGGCGACCGACTTCTTGCCGTCCAGCATCAGCACGTTCATGAACTTGGCAACTTCAACGTTGCCGAACTTCGGATCAGGCAGAATTTCCCGCTTGGGGACTTCACGACGACGTGGCATCTTCTTTCCTCTAGATTCAGTTGAGAGCGCGGTTCAGATTTCCGCTCTCCGGCCACCAACTAGCTTGCTTTCGCATTGGCGCAGCAAATTCGCCGGGTGACCACTTACTCGACGGCACGGCGCTAAACACTCCGTTGTACCGCCGCCTGGTGACAGCTCCATGACGCATGCGCCACAGGCCATCGCTTGTTGCTTCGGGCGTAAGCCCAGGTTGCCTGCTTAGGCAGCCTTCGGACGCTTCGCGCCGTACTTCGAACGCGCCTGCTTGCGGTCCTTCACGCCTTGCAGGTCGAGCGAGCCACGGACGATGTGGTAACGCACACCCGGCAGATCCTTCACACGGCCGCCGCGGATCAGCACGACCGAGTGTTCCTGCAGGTTGTGGCCTTCACCGCCGATGTACGAGATGACCTCGAAACCGTTGGTCAGGCGCACCTTGGCGACCTTACGCAGTGCCGAGTTCGGCTTCTTCGGCGTCGTGGTGTACACGCGGGTGCACACGCCGCGACGCTGCGGGCAGTTCTCAAGCGCGGGGCTCTTGCTCTTGACGACTTCAGAGACGCGCGGCTTGCGAACCAGTTGGTTGATAGTTGGCATTGTTCAATCCAGCTTGGTTTTACAAAAACACCCCTCCGCCGCATCAGCCGGCCGGAAGGGCACTACGAATTTTGGGCGAGAGGATTGAGCGAACGCTCGAGGGAAGGGGCTGTGAAGTGACAGACTTGCCAAAGAGCGCGAGCTCGCTCGGATCCCGCCGACTCCACCTGTAGCGACCGAACGGCCGCATTTGCACAGGCGTGGGAAATCCGAAGCCAAAAACTCGAATCTGGCACTATAGCGGTCCGCTTGACAACGGTCAAGCGTCTCTGCGGTATACCGTGACAGGTATACCGCGGGGCGTCCCTTGCGGACCGTTATCGCACCGCCCGCAGCGCTTCCAGAATGTCGTCGCCGTATCGTTCGAGCTTCGATGCGCCGATACCGGGCACCTCGGTGAGCGCGTCCAGCGTATCGGGCGCGCTGCGCGCGAGCTCGGCCAGCGTGGCGTCGTGGAAGATCACGTAGGCGGGCACGCCGTGCTCGCGCGCGGCCTTGGTGCGCCACCGGCGCAGCGCCTCCCAGTTGGCCAGCGTGTCTTCGTCCATGTCGGCTGTATGGTCTGTGCGGCTGCCGCGCGCGGCGCGGTCGCTCCCGCGGCCGGGCTTGCTGACCTGCCGCCGCAGCGTGATCGACTGCTCGCCCTTCAGCACCGCGCGCGCGGAGTCGCCCAGCAGCAGCGCGCCGTGCCCGCCGTGGTCGATCACGAGCAGGCCGTGCGCGATCAACTGGCGGAAGATCGCATGCCAGTCCGAGACGGAGCGATCGGCGCCGATGCCGAACGTGGACACCTTGTCATGGCCCCACTGCTTGACCTTCTCCGATGCATTGCCGCGCAGCACGTCGATCAGATGCGTGGCGCCGAAATGCACGCGGCTGGCCTGCGCGGTCCGGTAGACGCAGGACAGCGCCATCTGCGCCTCGCGCGTGCCGTCCCACGTCGCGGGTGGCTCGAGGCACGTATCGCAGTTGCCGCACGGCTCCGCGGCCTCGTCGAAGTACGCGAGGATCCGGACGCGCCGGCAGCCCGGCGTCTCGCACAATCCCAGCAGCGCGTCGAGCTTGGATGACGAGACGCGCTTGTGCGCGTCGTCCGCTTCGGACTCGTCGATCATCCGCTTCTGCTGCACGACGTCGCCGAGGCCATAGGCCATCCACGCGTTGGCCGGCAGTCCGTCGCGCCCGGCGCGCCCGGTTTCCTGGTAATAGCCTTCCATGCTCTTCGGCAGGTCCAGGTGCGCGACGAATCTGACGTCGGGCTTGTCGATACCCATGCCGAACGCGATGGTCGCCACCATGACGATGCCCTCTTCCTCCCGGAAGCGCGCCTGATGATGCTGGCGTACCTGCGCATCCATGCCCGCGTGATAGGCGAGCGCCTGGATGCCATGGGTCGCGAGCCAGCTCGCGGTTTCCTCGACCTTCTTGCGCGACAGGCAGTACACGATGCCGCTGTCGTGCGTTCCGCCGGCGCCCATATGCTCGGCCTTGATGAAGGCGAGCAGCTGCTGACGCGCGTTGTCCTTTTCGACGATGCGATAGCGGATATTCGGCCGGTCGAAGCTCGAGATGAATACCTGCGCTTCGTCGAGCGCAAGCCGCTCCACGATTTCGTCGCGCGTCACCGCGTCCGCCGTGGCGGTCAGCGCGATACGCGGCACACGCGGAAAGCGCTCGTGAAGGACCGACAGCTGGATGTATTCGGGACGGAAATCGTGGCCCCATTGCGACACGCAGTGCGCTTCGTCGATCGCAAACAAGCCGACGCGCGCGCGCTCGAGCAGGTCGAGGAACCGCGGCGTCATCAGACGCTCGGGCGCCACGTAGAGAATCTCGAGCCGGCCTGCCAGCAGGTCACGCTCTACCGCCGACGCCTCTGCGCTCGTCAGCGTGGAGTTGAGCACCGCCGCGTGGACACCCGCTTCGGTGAGTGCCGCCACCTGGTCCTGCATCAGGGCGATGAGCGGCGACACGACGATGCCCGTGCCATGGCCCGCGCGCTGCCGCAGCAACGCCGGAATCTGATAACACAACGACTTGCCACCGCCCGTGGGCATCAGCACGAGGCTGTCGCCGCCTTCGGCGACGTGGTCGATGATCTCCGCCTGCCGGCCGCGAAAGGCGTGGTAGCCGAAGACATCCTTGAGAATCGCCAGCGCGCGCGACATAGACAACGGAAATGCGGAAAGCCGTAAAGGCCGTAACCTTACCACTAAGCTCGGTGCCTGAAACGGACGTGTAGGTCATCAACGCGGACATGGGTTCGCGGGGGCACAGGGATAGGGCATTGCATCGCGCTGCCCACCCGCGGGTGGAAACCCTGTGTCGCTCGGCCAGCGTGCGCCGGCGGGCGGTGCCACACTGCCGCGGTCTGGCGCGGCCGCCGGCTGCAATGCCTCCCGACGCCGAAGCGCTTCCAGCTGCGCGCAATCGCCGGGCGATGCGGGCCGTCCGCTCGCGCAATCGCGCGCGATGCGATCCCGTGTGTGCGCATCGTTGAGGTTCAGCGGCGCGGTGCCGGGCGTGAGATCGAGCCATACGCGCGGCGCGACGGGCGGCGCACTCTCGGTGGGAAACGTCATCGCGCAGAGCATGGCGACACTCAGCGGCATCTGGCAGAAAAACAGCGGGGCGATGGGCACGGACGCATCCTTTACTTGCATTCGACACCCATAGCATCCGCATGCGCCCACGACGCGGAAATCGCTTTCCCGCGAAATTGGTGCAACGAGGCCGTGCAACGAGGGCAAAAAAAAGCCCGGCCAAGAGGCCGGGCTTCGATGCATCGCCATCACAGGGATGGCGGGGTGAGGGCTCAGACTGCGTCGCCGTCGCCTTCGGTCGCTTGCACAACCGGCGGCTCGATGAAGAGCGATTGCTCTTCGTCCGAGATCGCCTGTGCGCGTTCGCGCTCGGCCGCCTCGCGCGCCTTGCGGGCACGGTGGTAGGCCAGGCCGGTACCGGCGGGGATCAGACGACCCACAATCACGTTTTCCTTCAGACCACGCAGGTCGTCGGTCTTGCCCATGATCGCGGCTTCCGTCAGCACGCGCGTCGTTTCCTGGAACGATGCCGCCGAGATGAAGCTGTCCGTGGACAGCGACGCCTTGGTGATACCGAGCAGCAGGTTTTCGTACGTGGCCGGACGCTTGCCATCGGCGATCACGCGATCGTTTTCGTCGAGCAGTTCCGAACGCTCCACCTGTTCACCCGGGATGAACTTGGTGTCGCCCACGTCCACGATCTGAACACGGCGCAGCATCTGACGCACGATCACTTCGATGTGCTTGTCGTTGATCTTCACGCCCTGCAGACGGTACACGTCCTGCACTTCGTCGACGATGTAGTGCGCCAGTTCCTCGATGCCCTTCAGGCGCAGAATGTCGTGCGGGTCCGCCGGACCTTCCACGATCATTTCGCCCTTGTTCACCACCTGGCCATCGTGCACCAGCACCTGCTTTTCCTTGGCGATCAGGAACTCGTGCGCATTGCCGTCGAGGTCCGTGATGACCAGTCGCTGCTTGCCCTTGGTGTCCTTGCCGAACGACGTCGTACCGGTGACTTCCGCCAGCACGGCGGCATCCTTCGGCGAACGCGCTTCGAACAACTCGGCCACACGCGGCAGACCACCGGTAATGTCGCGGGTCTTCTGCGACTCGGTCGGGATACGCGCGAGCACTTCACCCACGTGCACCTGTTGACCGTCCTTCACGGTGATCAGTGCGCCAACCTGGAAGCCGATGGTCACGGAGTGGTCCGTGCCCGGGATCTTCACTTCCTGGTTGTTCGCGTCCAGCAGCTTCACCTGCGGGCGCAGACCCTTCGTCGCGGCGGTGCGGCGCTTGGCGTCGATGACGACCAGCGTCGACAGGCCCGTCACTTCGTCCATCTGCTTCGCAACGGTCACGCCTTCCTCGACGTTCTCGAACTTGATGGTGCCCGAGTACTCCGAGACGATCGGACGCGTCAGCGCATCCCACGTGGCCAGCTGCGTACCGGCCTTGATCGACTGACCGTCCTGCACCAGCAGCGTGGCGCCGTACGGGATCTTGTGACGCTCGCGCTCGCGGCCATGGTCGTCCGTGATCAGCGTCTCGCCCGAACGGGAGATCACGATCAGTTCGCCCTTGGCGTTGGTCACGTAGCGCATGGTCGCCGTGAAGCGGACCGTACCGGTCGCCTTGGCTTCCACGCTCGAGGCCACTGCCGCACGCGATGCCGCGCCACCGATGTGGAACGTACGCATGGTCAGCTGGGTACCCGGTTCACCGATCGACTGGGCGGCAATCACACCCACCGCTTCGCCGGAGTTCACGAGCACGCCGCGGCCCAGATCGCGGCCGTAGCACTTCGCGCACAGACCGTAGCGCGTGTCGCACGACAGCGGCGTGCGCACCTTCACTTCGTCCACGCCCAGGCTGTCGATCAGGTCCACCAGATCTTCGTCGAGCAGCGTGCCCGTCTCGATCGCGGTTTCCTGCGTTTCCGGGTTCACCACGTCCGACACCGTCACGCGGCCGAGGATACGGTCGCGCAGGGCTTCGATGACTTCACCGCCTTCGACCAGCGCCTTCATTGCCACGCCGTTCGACGTACCGCAATCGTCTTCCACCACGACCAGATCCTGCGTCACGTCGACCAGACGACGGGTCAGGTAACCCGAGTTCGCGGTCTTCAGTGCCGTATCGGCCAGGCCCTTACGCGCGCCGTGGGTCGAGATGAAGTACTGGAGAACGTTCAGGCCTTCACGGAAGTTCGCCGTAATCGGCGTTTCGATGATCGAGCCATCCGGCTTGGCCATCAGGCCACGCATGCCAGCCAGCTGACGGATCTGCGCAGCGGAACCACGCGCACCCGAGTCGGCCATCATGTAGATCGAGTTGAACGATTCCTGCTTGACGGTCTTGCCCTCGCGGTCAACCACGTCTTCGTGCTGGAGCTGCTCCATCATCGCCTTGCCCACCTGGTCGCCGGCGGCGCCCCAGATGTCCACGACGTTGTTGTAACGCTCCTGGTCCGTCACCAGACCCGACATGTACTGCTTGTCGTATTCCTTCACCTTGGCGGCCGCTTCGGAGATGATCTTCTCCTTCTGCGGCGGCACCAGCATGTCGTCGATCGCGATCGAGATACCGGCGCGCGTGGCCAGGCGGAAGCCCGACTGCAGCAGCTTGTCCGCGAAGATCACCGTTTCACGCAGACCGCACTTGCGGAATGCGGTGTTGATCAGGCGCGAGATCTCCTTCTTCTTCAGCGGCTTGTTCAGCACCGAGAACGGCAGGCCCTTCGGCAGGATCTCGGACAGGATCGCGCGGCCGACCGTCGTGGCCTGCAGCGTGATCTTCGGCGCAAAGCGGGCATCGCCCTGCGCGTCCTTGTCCACGAGGTCGTACTCGACGATACGCACGTTCACGCGGGAAGCCAGTTCGACTTCCTTGTTCTCGTACGCACGCAGCACTTCGCTGACGTCGGCGAACGTCATGCCTTCGCCCTTGCCGTTGATCTTGTCGCGGGTCGTGTAGTACAGACCCAGCACCACGTCCTGCGACGGCACGATCGACGGATCGCCGTTGGCCGGGAACAGCACGTTGTTCGACGCCAGCATCAGCGTGCGCGCTTCCATCTGCGCTTCCAGCGACAGCGGCACGTGAACGGCCATCTGGTCACCGTCGAAGTCGGCGTTGAACGCCGCGCAGACGAGCGGGTGCAGCTGAATGGCCTTGCCTTCGATCAGCACGGGCTCGAATGCCTGGATACCCAGACGGTGCAGCGTCGGCGCGCGGTTCAGCATCACCGGATGCTCGCGGATCACCTCTTCGAGGATGTCCCACACCACCGGCGTCTGGCTTTCCACTTCCTTCTTCGCCGCCTTGATCGTGGTGGCGATGCCCATCGTTTCCAGCTTGTGGAAGATGAACGGCTTGAACAGTTCCAGCGCCATCAGCTTGGGCAGACCGCACTGATGCAGCTTGAGCGTCGGCCCCACCACGATGACCGAACGGCCCGAGTAGTCCACGCGCTTGCCCAGCAGGTTCTGACGGAAACGGCCGCCCTTACCCTTGATCATTTCGGCGAGCGACTTCAGCGGACGCTTGTTGGCGCCCGTCATCGCCTTGCCGCGACGGCCGTTGTCCAGCAGCGAGTCGACGGCTTCCTGCAGCATGCGCTTTTCGTTGCGCACGATGATTTCAGGCGCCTTCAGCTCGAGCAGACGCTTCAACCGGTTGTTACGGTTGATCACGCGGCGGTACAGGTCGTTCAGGTCCGAGGTCGCGAAGCGGCCACCATCCAGCGGCACCAGCGGGCGCAGCTCGGGCGGCAGCACCGGCAGCACTTCGAGGATCATCCACTCGGGCTTGATGCCCGAACGCTGGAAGGCCTCGAGCACCTTCAGGCGCTTGGCAAACTTCTTGATCTTGGCTTCCGAACCCGTGGCCTGCAGTTCGGCGCGGATCTGTTCGATCTGCTTCTCGATGTCGATACCGCGCAGCAGTTCACGGATGCCCTCGGCACCCATCATTGCCACGAACTCGCCCTCGCCGTACTCGTCGCACTTCGCGATGTAGTCGTCCTCGGACATGATCTGGCTCTTCTTGAGCGGGGTCATGCCGGGCTCGAGCACCACGAACGCTTCGAAATACAGCACGCGCTCGATGTCGCGCAGCGTCATGTCGAGCACCATGCCCAGACGCGACGGCAGCGACTTCAGGAACCAGATGTGCGCGGTCGGCGCAGCCAGTTCGATGTGGCCCATGCGCTCACGGCGAACCTTGGCGAGCGTCACTTCCACGCCGCACTTCTCGCAGATCACGCCACGGTGCTTCAGGCGCTTGTACTTGCCGCACAGGCACTCGTAGTCCTTGATCGGCCCAAAGATCTTGGCGCAGAACAGACCGTCGCGTTCGGGCTTGAACGTGCGGTAGTTGATCGTTTCCGGCTTCTTCACTTCACCGTACGACCACGAACGGATCTTCTCGGGCGAGGCGAGACCGATCTTGATCGCGTCGAACTGCTCTTCCTGCTGTACCTGCTTAAAGAGATCGAGCAATGCTTTCATTGCAACTCCTTGTTTCGCCACCCTCCCGGACCTTGTCCGAAGGGGTGGCATTCATCCTGTGAGAAATCCTGCTTAGCCGGGGTGCCGCGATCAGTAGCGATCGAGGTCGATGTCGATACCCAGCGAGCGGATTTCCTTCACCAGCACGTTGAACGATTCCGGCATGCCGGCGTCGATCGAGTGCTCGCCCTTGACGATGTTCTCGTACACCTTGGTACGGCCGTTCACGTCATCGGACTTGACCGTCAGCATTTCCTGCAGCACGTACGACGCGCCGTAGGCTTCCAGTGCCCACACTTCCATCTCACCGAAACGCTGGCCACCGAACTGCGCCTTGCCGCCCAGCGGTTGCTGCGTCACCAGCGAGTACGGACCCGTCGAACGCGCGTGCATCTTGTCATCGACCAGGTGGTGCAGCTTCAGCATGTGCATCACACCCAGCGTGACCGGACGCTCGAACGCTTCGCCGGTACGGCCATCGTGCAGCGTGACCTGCTGCTTGGAGGCGGTCAGACCCTTCTCCTTGGCGATGTCGTCCGGGTAAGCGAGATCCAGCATGCGGCGGATTTCGTCTTCGTGCGCACCATCGAACACCGGCGTCGCGAACGGCACGCCCTTCTTCAGGTTCGTGGCCAGCTCGAGCACTTCCGCGTCGGACAGGCTGTCCAGGTCTTCCGCCTTGCCGCTCTCGTTGTAGATCTGAGCGAGCAGCTTGCGCAGTTCCTGAGCCTTCACCTGTGCCTTCAGCATGTTGCCGATGCGCTCGCCCAGACCGCGCGCGGCCCAGCCGAGGTGGGTTTCCAGAATCTGGCCCACGTTCATCCGCGACGGCACGCCCAGCGGGTTCAGCACGATGTCGGCCGGCGTACCGTCCGCCATGTACGGCATGTCTTCGATCGGCGTGATCTTCGACACGACACCCTTGTTACCGTGACGGCCTGCCATCTTGTCGCCAGGCTGCAGGCGGCGCTTGACGGCCAGATACACCTTGACCATCTTGATCACGCCCGGCGGCAGTTCGTCGCCCTGGGTGAGCTTCTTCCGCTTTTCTTCGAACGCGAGGTCGAACTCGTGGCGCTTCTGCTCGATGGCTTCCTTGACGGCTTCCAGCTGCGCAGCAACTTCCTCGTCCGCCGGGCGGATGTCGAACCAGTGGTACTTGTCCAGATCGGCCAGGTACTCGCGGGTCAGCTTCGCGCCCTTCGCCAGCTTCTTCGGACCGCCGTTGACGGTCTTGTCGAGCAGCAGACGCTCCAGACGCTGGAATGCATCGCCTTCCACGATACGCAGCTGATCGTTCAGGTCCAGGCGGTAGCGCTTCAGTTCATCGTCGATGATCGACTGGGCGCGCTTGTCGCGCGTCACGCCTTCACGCGTGAAGACCTGGACGTCGATGACGATGCCGCTCATGCCCGACGGCACGCGCAGCGAAGTGTCCTTCACGTCCGACGCCTTCTCGCCGAAGATCGCGCGCAGCAGCTTCTCTTCCGGCGTCAGCTGGGTTTCGCCCTTCGGCGTCACCTTGCCGACCAGCACGTCGCCGGCTTCCACTTCGGCGCCGATGTACGTGATGCCCGATTCGTCCAGACGCGCGAGTTGCGCTTCGGCGAGGTTCGAGATATCGCGCGTGATTTCTTCCGGTCCCAGCTTCGTGTCACGGGCGACGACCGACAGTTCCTCGATGTGGATCGAGGTGTAGCGGTCTTCGGCCACCACGCGTTCGGAGATCAAGATCGAATCTTCGAAGTTGTAGCCGTTCCACGGCATGAACGCCACCAGCATGTTCTGGCCGAGCGCCAGTTCGCCGAGGTCGGTCGAGGCACCGTCGGCCACCACGTCGCCGCGGGCCACAATGTCGCCCACCTTGACCATCGGACGCTGGTTGATGTTCGTGTTCTGGTTCGAACGCGTGTACTTGATCAGGTTGTAGATGTCCACGCCGACTTCACCGGCCACGGCTTCGTCGTCGTTCACACGGATCACGATACGCATCGCATCGACGTAGTCGACCACGCCACCGCGCATCGCCTGAACCGCGGTGCCCGAGTCGACGGCCACGGTACGTTCGATGCCGGTACCCACGAGCGGCTTGTCCGGACGCAGGCAAGGCACGGCCTGACGCTGCATGTTCGCGCCCATCAGTGCACGGTTTGCATCGTCGTGCTCGAGGAACGGCACCAGCGAGGCGGCGGCCGACACGATCTGCGACGGCGCCACGTCGATGTACTGCACGCGGTCCGGCGTCACCATACGGGTTTCACGCTCGGAACCTTCACGCGCGGACACCAGTTCGTCGATCAGGTTGCCGTCGGCATCGACCGTCGCGTTGGCCTGGGCCACCACGTACTTGCCTTCCTCGATGGCCGACAGGTAATCCACCTGGTCGGTCAGCTTGCTGTCCACGACCTTGCGATACGGCGTCTCGAGGAAGCCATACTCGTTCAGGCGCGCATACAGTGCGAGCGAGTTGATCAGACCGATGTTCGGACCTTCCGGCGTTTCGATCGGGCACACGCGGCCATAGTGGGTCGGGTGCACGTCGCGGACTTCAAAGCCCGCGCGCTCGCGCGTCAGACCGCCCGGGCCCAGTGCGGAAACACGGCGCTTGTGCGTGATTTCCGACAGCGGGTTGGTTTGGTCCATGAACTGCGACAGCTGCGACGAACCGAAGAACTCGCGAATCGCCGACGAGATCGGCTTCGAGTTGATCAGGTCGTGCGGCATCAGGTTTTCCGTCTCGGCCTGGCCCAGACGTTCCTTGACCGCACGCTCCACGCGGGACAGACCGGCGCGGAACTGGTTTTCGGCCAGTTCGCCCACGCAACGCACACGACGATTGCCCAGGTGATCGATGTCATCGACCTCGCCCTTGCCGTTACGCAGGTTCACCAGGATCTTGATCGTCTCGAGGATGTCCTCGTCCTGCAGCACCATGCTGCCCTCGCCGCTCGGGCGCGACAGACGGCTGTTGACCTTCATGCGGCCAACGCGCGACAGGTCGTACGACTCTTCGCTATAGAACAGGCGCTGGAACAGCGCTTCCACGGCTTCCTCGGTGGGCGGCTCGCCCGGGCGCATCATGCGATAGATCGCGATACGCGCGGCCGTCTGGTCCACGGTCTCGTCCACGCGCAGCGTCTGCGACATGTACGGGCCCTGATCAAGGTCGTTCGTGTACAGCGTCTGGATTTCCTTGACGCCGGCTTCGCGCAGGTTCTCGAGCAGCGTCTCGGTCAGCTCGTCGTTGGCGTTGGCGATCACCTCGCCCGTGTCGGGGTCGACGATGTTCTTCGCCAGCACGCGACCGAGCAGATAGTCTTCCGGCACGCTGATGAGCTTGGTGCCAGCCGAGTCGAGGTCGCGAATGTGCTTCGCGTTGATACGCTTATCCTTCTCGACGACCACGCGGCCGTTCTTGTCGACGATGTCGAAGCGCGCGACTTCACCGCGCAGACGCTCGGGCACGAACTCCAGCTGCGCGCCTTCCGACTGCAGGGTGAAGTTGTCGAACACGAAGAAGTGCGCGAGGATCTGTTCGGGCGTCAGGCCGATCGACTTCAGCAGGATCGTCACCGGCATCTTGCGGCGGCGGTCGACGCGGAAGTACAGGATGTCCTTGGGATCGAATTCGAAGTCCAGCCACGAGCCGCGGTACGGGATGATCCGTGCCGAGAACAGCAGCTTGCCCGAGCTGTGCGTCTTGCCCTTGTCGTGCTCGAAGAACACGCCCGGCGAACGGTGCAGCTGAGACACGATGACACGCTCGGTGCCATTGATCACGAACGAGCCGGTCGAGGTCATGAGCGGAATTTCGCCCATGTACACTTCCTGCTCCTTCACTTCCTTCACTTTGCCCGGGTTCTCGCGATCGTTGATGATCAGGCGAACCTTGGCGCGGAGCGCCGAGTGGAACGTCAGGCCACGCTGCTGGCATTCCTTGACGTCGAACGGCGGGTTGGACAGGTGATACGAAACGAATTCCATACGGGCAAGCCCGTTATGGGACGAAATGGGGAAGATCGCGTTGAAAGCGGCTTGCAACCCCTCGCTCTTGCGGCGCGCGGCAGCGGTATCCGCTTGCAGGAACTGGGTGTAGGATTCAATCTGTGTGGCAAGCAGGAATGGAACCTGATGAACCGTCGCGCGCTTCGCAAACGATTTGCGAATGCGCTTCTTTTCGGTGAAGCTGTACGCCATGGGATCTCCGAATCATCGCAGGGCAGGTGGACCTGTCCTACCCTGAGGTGTTCAGCGACTGGGAGGGGATTTGGCGGTTGGCCGCTACCAACCTCTGGCTGACGGTGTCCGCACGCTGCGGGCGGTGTGGTCATTGCATCGGCGCAACGCCTGTACTCGCCCGGGGGACACCCGACCAAACTTGTCTTCTGCAGTCGGTTCAGAAGACAAACATCAGCAACCACCTAGTGTGCCACTGATGTTTGGCTTCTGCTGAGGCAAGATCGATTGCTCATCGTTCATTGCCATCGCAGTACCTGCTACGTCACTTCTACGTCGCCATACGTCGCTCCGGGTGCGGCATCAAACACACCCCACAGAAGCGCAAAAAGGCTGGCGCCGGGAATTTCCCTTTGCCAGCCCTGACCGCGTGCCGGAGGGCACGCGCATACCACTTACTTGACTTCGACCTTCGCGCCAGCGTCTTCCAGCTTCTTCTTGGCTTCGTCGGCAGCAGCCTTGTCCACGCCTTCCTTGACGGGCTTCGGTGCGCCATCGACCAGGTCCTTGGCTTCCTTCAGGCCCAGACCGGTGATTTCGCGAACGGCCTTGATCACGCCAACCTTGTTTGCGCCCACTTCGGCCAGAACAACGTTGAACTCGGTCTTTTCTTCAGCAGCGGCAGCGCCACCACCAGCGCCCGGAGCGGCGGCAACAGCCATCGCAGCGGCGGACACGCCAAACTTCTCTTCGAACGCCTTGACCAGGTCGTTCAGTTCCATCACGGACATCGCGCCTACGGCTTCGAGGATGTCGTCTTTGGTGATTGCCATTTGGAATTACTCCTAGATGTGATTCGGTATCGGTATTGCGATCTGTCTACGCGAGACGACGCGAAGCTCAGGCTGCGTCCGCAGGAGCCGCTTCGGCTTCCGCAGGTGCGCCTTCTGCCTTCTTGGCAGCCACTGCAGCCAGCAGACGGGCGAAGCCCGACACCGGTGCCTGCATGACGCCAAGCAGCTGAGCCAGCAGTTGGTCGCGGCTCGGGATCGAAGCCAGCGCCTTCACGGCGGTAGCATCGAGGACCTTGCCGTCGAACGAACCTGCACGCAGAACCAGCTTATCGTTGGTCTTGGCAAAGTCGTTCAGAACCTTGGCCGGGGCCACTGCATCTGCGGAAATACCGTAGATGAGCGGACCGGTCATCTGCTCTGCGAGGCCAGCGAACGGCGTACCTTCCACAGCGCGGCGAGCCAGCGTGTTCTTCAGAACGCGCAGGTACACACCTTGCTGGCGGGCGGTAGCACGCAGCTTGGTCAGATCGCCAACCGTAATGCCGCGATATTCGGCGACGACGATGGTCTGGGCGGCGGCGACCTGCGCCGATACCTCAGCAACGACGGCCTTCTTATCTTCAATATTGAGTGGCACGGTTAAGCTCCAAAACGATGCGGTGTCGAATCCATGACCCGACGTCACGCATCAGTCCAAACGAACGGCGTCCGATTGAACCGAATCACCCGGTTGCCCGGATACTTCAATCCCTTCGGGTTCGCCATCTGCGCTGGCTGGCAGGCATTGCCTGCCGATTAAGTCCCCGTGGCCAGACTGCGCCCGCGGACACCAGCGGTCTTTGATAACCAGCGGCGCCATCCCAGCGCTCGACGCGCGGCAACGACTCCACTGCCCAAAGCCTTGACTCCAATCCATTCGGATCCGGAGCCGATCCCGCCCGACGGCGAGATCTTCAATTCTTGCCGCCAACCGGCGTTATCGGGTCCGGTTGACGATGGCCAACAGCGCTTAGGCTGCCAGCGAAGCCTGATCCACGCGCACGCCAACGCCCATCGTGGACGAGACGGCGATCTTGCGCAGGTACACGCCCTTGCTCGTAGCCGGCTTGGCCTTCACCAGCGCGTCCAGCAGCGCGGCGAGGTTGCTCTTGAGCGCGGTGTCTTCGAACGAACGACGACCGATGGTGGCGTGGATGATACCGGCCTTGTCCACACGGAACTGAACCTGACCGGCCTTGGCGTTCTTCACAGCCTGGGCCACGTCCGGGGTCACCGTGCCGACCTTCGGGTTCGGCATCAGGCCGCGCGGGCCAAGAATCTGACCCAGCGTACCAACGATACGCATCGTGTCCGGCGAAGCGATCACGACGTCGAAGTTCAGGTTACCGGCCTTCACTTGCTCGGCCAGGTCTTCCATGCCGACCACGTCAGCGCCAGCGTCCTTGGCGGCTTGTGCCTTATCGCCTTGCGCGAACACTGCCACGCGCACGGACTTGCCGGTACCAGCCGGCAGCACCACGGAACCGCGAACCACCTGGTCCGACTTCTTTGCATCGATGCCCAGTTGCACGGCCACGTCGATCGACTCGTCGAACTTGGCGGTAGCAGCACCCTTCACCAGGCCCAGGGCCTCGTCGATCGCGTAGAACTTGGTACGCTCGATCTTCGCCTTGTTGGCGGCGACGCGCTTCGAAACCTTAGCCATTTACAGACCCTCCACGGTGATGCCCATCGAACGTGCCGAGCCGGCGATCGTACGAACGGCTGCGTCCAGATCGGCAGCGGTCAGATCGGCGTTCTTGGCCTTGGCGATTTCTTCAGCCTGGGCGCGGGTGATCTTGCCCACCTTGTCGGTGTGCGGCTTCGGCGAGCCCTTGGTCACGCCGGCTGCCTTCTTGATCAGCACGGTCGCGGGGGGCGACTTCATCACGAACGTGAAGCTCTTGTCGGCGAAGGCGGTAATCACCACCGGCACCGGCAGACCAGGTTCCATGCCCTGAGTCTGGGCGTTGAACGCCTTGCAGAACTCCATGATGTTCAGACCACGCTGACCCAGTGCGGGACCAACGGGCGGGGAGGGATTCGCCTTACCAGCCGGAATTTGCAGCTTGATAAAGCCAACGATCTTCTTGGCCATCTCTACTCCATACGGACCTTCCGTTCACGGAAGCATCCAGTTGAGTCATAACGCGCTGTCGCCACGCATGGCGTGACCTCACGCTCCTCTTTGGATCCGGCGTTTCGCCGGATCGTCCCTTCGCTTCCCTTACGGGTCGCGCCGGGCAAAGCTCTTTACACCTTCTCGACCTGACCGAACTCGAGCTCGACCGGCGTTGCGCGTCCGAAGATCGTGACCGAGACCCGCAGACGCGACTTCTCGTAGTTCACTTCCTCGACGTTGCCGTTGAAGTCGGTGAACGGGCCGTCCTTGACGCGCACCATTTCGCCCACTTCGAACAGCGTCTTGGGACGCGGCTTCTCGACCCCTTCCTGCATCTGGGTCATGATCTTGTCGACTTCCCGCTGGGAAATCGGGCTTGGGCGATTACGCGCCCCGCCCACGAAACCGGTCACCTTGCTCGTGTTCTTCACCAGGTGCCACGTTTCGTCGGTCATTTCCATTTCCACGAGCACGTAGCCCGGGAAGAAACGACGCTCGGTCACCGACTTGTGACCGCCCTTGATCTCGACGACTTCTTCCGACGGCACGAGGATGCGACCGAACTTGTCCTGCATCTCCGCGCGGTCGATGCGCTCCTGCAGCGCGCGCTGCACGCTCTTTTCCATGCCGGAATAAGCATGCACGACATACCAGCGCTTCTTCGACGAAGGCGATTCGGCGGCGGTGGTTTCCTGCTGGGCGTTATCCGTCATGTGCTATCTCTTATTTCCAGCCAAGAACGAGCGAGAAGATCACCCATTCGATCAGCTTGTCTGCCGACCACAGGAACAGCGCCATGACCACGACGAAGGCGAATACCAACCCCGTCATCTGGCCTGCTTCCTTGCGCGTCGGCCATACGACCTTGCGAACTTCCCGATACGATTCCTTGGCGAATCCAACGAAGTCCTTGCCCGGCGCGGACACCAGGGCGACGACTACGCCGAGCGCGAGCCCGACGAACAGCGCTGCACCACGCACGTAGGCCGGTTGCTGCGCAAGCACGTAGAAACCGATGACTCCGGCAACCACCAGGAGCACCGCCACCGCGAGCAGCCACTTGCCGCTCGAGGCACCTACGGTTTCGACATTGGGATTGGCCATGTTTCGCAAACGAGACTAAGCCGCGTCGCGATTGCTCCTCGCGACGCGGCTGATTGAATTGGCAGGGGCAGAGGGAATCGAACCCCCAACCTTCGGTTTTGGAGACCGACGCTCTGCCAGTTGAGCTATACCCCTAAAACAACTTCGGGGTCCCCATTTGGTGAACCCCTCTGGCAAACGAACGCGGCCGGTTGGTGCCGCGCTCGCCAGTGATGCTTACAACTTAGTCGAGGATCTTTGCCACGACGCCGGCGCCGACGGTACGGCCGCCTTCGCGGATAGCGAAGCGCAGACCTTCTTCCATGGCGATCGGGGCGATCAGCTTGACCGTGA
>NZ_CAJPUX010000018.1 GCF_905397285.1 Cupriavidus plantarum | reverse complement strand
CCCGGGCCCGCCCCCGCCCCCGCCCCAAGCGCGGCGGCATCCGCGCCGGCAGCGCAAGCCGGGCAACCGCCCCGCACCGCGAAGGCGGAAGGCCCCGCGCCGCAGATCCGCCTCGGCGGCGTGTCCATCAACAAGGGCAACATCAACTTCTCGGACTTCTTCGTCAAGCCGAACTATTCGGCAAACCTGACGGACATGAAGGGCTCCATCTCCAAGGTGTCGTCGTCGGACCCGACGCCCGCGGATATCGTGCTCAACGGCCGCCTGGACGACGACGCGCCGGTGAGCATCAGCGGCAAGCTCAACCCGCTTGGCGAGCAGCTGTTCCTCGATATCGCGGCCAAGGCGGCCGGTGTGGAACTCACACGCCTGACGCCGTATGCGACCAAGTACGCGGGGTACCCGATCACCAAGGGCAAGCTTACGGTGGACGTCGGCTACAAGATCGAGAATGGCAAGCTGGACGCCCGCAATCACCTCTACCTCGACCAGCTCACGTTCGGCGATCGCGTCGATAGTCCGACGGCAACCAAGCTGCCCGTGCTGCTTGCGGTCTCGCTGCTCAAGGACCGCAACGGCGTGATCGACGTGAACCTGCCGGTATCGGGCTCGCTGTCCGATCCCGAGTTCAGCATCGGCGGCGTGATCGTGCGCGTCATCGTCAACCTGCTCACCAAAGCCATCACATCGCCGTTCTCGCTGATCGCGTCGGCATTTGGCGGCAGTGGCGAGGAGCTCGGCTATATCGAGTTCGCGCCGGGCAGCGCGACGCTGTCGAAAGACGCGCAGGAGAAGATCGCGACGGTGGCCAAGGCGCTCAACGACCGTCCGTCGCTGCGGCTCGAGATCAGCGGCCGCATCGATCCCGCGACCGACGCCGACGGCGCGCGCCGCGTGTGGCTCGACCAGCGTGTGGCCGAGCAGAAGGAACGCGAGCTGCGCCGCAGCGCGCGCTCCGGCGGCCAGGCGGATGAGGACGAAGGTGGCGAGCAGGGCGCGAAGCTGAAGGTCACGCCGCAGGAATATCCGAAGTACCTGGAGGCGGTCTACAAGCGCGAGTCGTTCAAGAAACCGACGAACATGATCGGCCTGACCAAGTCGCTCCCTACCGCGGAAATGGAAAAGCTGCTGCTCGAGAACGCGCCCGTCACCGAGACCGAACTGCGAGCGCTTGCCGAGCAGCGCGCGCTGGCCGTCAAGCAGGCGCTGGAGCGCGAGGGCAAGGTGCCCGATGCGAAGCTCTTCCTGACCGCGCCGAAGCTGAATGCCGAGGGCATCAAGGACAAGGGCGGACCCAACCGCGTGGATTTCTCGATCCGGCAGTGAGCGTCGTCCAACACGGGGCCGCTACCGGGTCGCTAACGGGTAGCGACTCGGTGTCAATCGGGCCGCAATACGCGCGCGCAGGGGGGGCGTCCCCCAATGCGCGGTATCATGCGGCCCGTTCCTATTATTTTTCCGGAGAGCCGTTTTGCAGCAGGAAGCCGTCGCCTACAAGACCTGGGTTTGTGTGATTTGCGGTTGGGTGTATGACGAAGAGCAGGGCTGGCCCGAGGACAACATCGCGCCGGGCACCCGCTGGGAAGACATCCCCGCCGACTGGCGTTGCCCCGAGTGCGACGTCGGCAAGGAAGATTTCGCGATGATCGAACTCTGATTCGATCCACCGTTTCAAACGCCGTCCTCCGCAAGACAAAGCGTTTGCCGCCTCTCGCACAACGTGTGGAGAGGCTTGCCGCGTGTACTGCTTCCGCTCCGCTTGCCCCGCTATATCAGCATCGGCAGCACTTCCAGCACCAGCACGCCCATCATCAGCCCGATGATCACGCCGCAGCAGCGGCAGCTGATCTTCAGCGCTTTGGCGGCTACCGGCACCGCGCCCATCGCGAGCATTCCGACGAGGGCCATCGGGAGCAGAAACACAAGATCGTGCGCCTGTAGATGAAACATGGCGGTCTCCTTTCTTGTCTCTTTGTTCTTCCAGTATAGGCCGTGTGTGGCGAATACAAGGCAGTCCGCCTCAGGGTTGTCCCTATCTTCGCGTTCAAAGGTGGCGTCCCCGATTCATGCGCATTCCATGTCGCGGAATCATGGCAAAGGTGTCCTATGCTGGACTCACGAAGGCGAAGGGATAAGGAGGCCATCATGGAACTTCACATGCATTCGCACCACTACGTGCGCCGGCTGCCGGACTGGAGTGCCGCGGCAGTGTCAGGCGTGGCGGGCGGCGCGTTCCTGATCGTGCTGGAGCTGTTCTGGGCGTCGATGCTGTCGGGCGTCAATCCATGGGTGCCCACGCGCATGATCGCGGCCATCGTCTTGGGTCAGGACGTGATGCAAAATTCGCTGTTCAGTATCGGCACCGTCGGCGCGGCTCTCGTGATCCACTTCGTGCTCGGCGCGGTACTTGGCATGGTGCTCGGCGCGATCATGGCGCCGTTCCACCTCGACTCGAGCCCGGGCATGGCGGTGCTGGCCGGCGCGGTGTTCGGCGTGGTCGTGTACCTGTTCAACTTCTACGTGATGACGAGCGCCTTCCCCTGGTTCGTGGAAGCGCGGGGCTGGCATACGTTGATCGCGCACGTGCTGTTCGGCATGGTGATGGCCATCTGCTACTGGAAGCTCGAATCCCGTGATGTAATGCACTGATCGGGTTGCGTGTCCCGCGCGGCGACCGGCCGCGCAGAGGAGAGTGGATATGGCAATCGCCATTGCGCTCGTGGTCCTCGTCGCCGCCTCGGTGCTCTTTCACTTCCTGAGTCCGTGGTGGGCGACCCCGCTGGCGTCCAACTGGAAACAGATGGACGACACGCTGACCATTACCCTCATCATCACCGGCGTCTTCTTCGTCGTCATCAACCTCCTGCTCGGATACATCGTCTGGCGCGACCGGCATCGCGAAGGGCATCGGGCGCACTATGCCCCCGAAAACCGGCGCCTCGAATGGGGACTGATCGCGATTACCACGGTCGGCATCATCGCGCTGCTCGCGCCGGGGCTGTTCGTCTACGCCGACTACGTGCGGCCGCCGCCGCAGGCCATGGTGCTCGAGGTGGTGGGCCAGCAATGGCAGTGGGCCTTCCGTTTCGCGGGCGCCGGCGGCCAGCTCGGTACGTCCGACATGCGCTTCGTCAGCGCGACCAATCCGCTCGGCGTCAATCCGGACGATCCCAACGGGCAGGACGACGTGATCGTCGTCGGCCCGGAAGTACATCTGCCGCTGAACCAGCCGGTCAAGGTGCTGCTGCGGTCGAAGGATGTCCTGCATGACTTCTATGTGCCGCCGTTCCGCGCGCGCATGAACATGGTGCCGGGCATGATCACGTCTTTCTGGTTCACGCCGACGCAGACGGGGCGCTTCGACATCCTGTGCGCGCAGCTCTGCGGCGTCGGGCACTACAACATGCGCGGACACGTGGTCGTCGATGAGCCCGCCGCTTTCGCCGCGTGGCTGCAGCGCCAGCAGACCTTCGCCATGACGCAGGTGCGCGCCCCGGCGCCCGTGGCCGCCTCGCCGACTGCAGCGGGTGGTGCGGGTGGTGCGGGTGGTGCGGGTGGTGCGGGTGGTGCGGCGGCGGCGGGATTGATCGACCAGGGACGCGCGCTCGCGCAAAGCAAAGGCTGCGTCGGATGCCACAGCGTCGACGGCGCGCCGGGCGTCGGGCCGACGTGGAAGGGCCTGTACGGCAAGACCGAAACGTTCGCGGACGGGAGCACGGCGCCCGTTGACGATGCCTTCCTGAGGCACGAGATCGAGGATCCGCACTCGCGGCTGGTCAAGGGCTACGGTCCCCTGATGCCGAAGATGCCGGTGACGGAGGAAGAAGTGGCCGCGCTGACCGCGTACATCCGCGCGCAGGGCGCCGCGGTACAGGGCGTGGCGAACGGTGCGCCACAGGCGGGAGCGAAGTAGAAGAGACAACACGGGAGGTCACGCATGAGCCACGCCGAAGATGCCGCGGACCATGGGCCACGGAGCTTCTGGACGCGTTATGTCTGGAGCCAGGACCACAAGGTGATTGCCGTCCAGTACACGATCGTCGCGATCTTCGTGGGGCTGGTGGGCGTCGCGCTGTCCAACCTGATGCGATTGCAGCTCGGCTTTCCCGGGCACTTCTCGTTCATCGACGCCAACCGTTACTACCAGTTCGTGACGATGCACGGAATGATCATGGTGATCTACCTGCTGACGGCGCTATTTCTCGGCGGCTTCGGTAACTACCTGATCCCGCTGATGATCGGCGCGCGCGACATGGTGTTTCCCTACCTGAACATGCTGAGCTTCTGGGTGTACTTTCTCTCGGTGCTCGTGCTGCTGGCCAGCTTCTTCGTTCCGGGGGGGCCCACGGGCGCCGGCTGGACGCTGTATCCGCCTCAGGCGATCCTGCCGGGGACGCCCGGCTACGACTGGGGCATCATCCTGATGCTCGTGTCGCTGGTGATCTTCATTGTCGCGGCGACCATGGGCGGCCTCAATTACGTGACGACGGTGCTGCAGGCGCGCACCGAGGGCATGACCTTGTTGCGCATGCCGCTCTCCGTGTGGGGCATCTTCATGGCGACGATCCTCGCGCTGCTCGCTTTCCCCGCGCTGTTCGTGTCCGGCGTGATGATGCTGCTCGACAAGACGCTTCACACGAGCTTCTTCATGCCGGCGATGGTGTCCATGGGACAGCAGCTCGACTACAAGGGCGGCAGTCCGCTGCTGTTCCAGCATCTGTTCTGGTTCTTCGGCCACCCCGAGGTCTACATCGTCGCGCTGCCCGCGTTCGGCATCGTGTCCGATCTCGTGAGCGTCCATTCGCGCAAGAGTATTTTCGGATACCGCACGATGGTGTGGGCGATTCTCGCCATCGGGCTGCTGTCGGTAGTCGTGTGGGCCCACCATATGTTCGTAAGCGGCATGAATCCGTACTTCGGATTTTTCTTCGCCACGACCACGCTGATCATCGCGGTGCCCACGGCCATCAAGGTCTACAACTGGGTCATCACGTTGTGGCGCGGGGATATTCATTTCTCCGTGCCGATGCTGTTCGCGATCGCGTTCATCAGCACGTTCGTGATCGGCGGGCTGACGGGCTTGTTCCTTGGCAATGTCAGCGTGGACATTCCGCTGTCGAACACATATTTCGTCGTCGCGCATTTCCATATGGTGATGGGCGTGTCGCCGATTCTCGTCGTATTCGGCGGCATCTACCACTGGTACCCGAAGGTCACGGGCCGCATGCTAGACGACACGATGGGCCGCATCCATTTCTGGATCACGTTCATCGGCACCTACGCGATCTTCTTCCCGATGCACTACCTCGGCATCCTCGGTATGCCGCGGCGCTACTACGCGTACGAGAACTACGCGTTCATTCCCGAATCGGCGCACCTGATGAACATGTATATCTCGATCGCCGCGTTCATCGTGGCGGCGGCGCAGTTGCTCTTCGTGTTCAACCTCGGATGGAGCCTCGTGCGCGGCCGGGCGTCCGGGCCCAACCCGTGGCGCGCCGCATCGCTCGAATGGCAGACGCCGCAGACGCCGCCGGCGCATGGCAACTGGGGGCCGCACCAGCCCGTCGTGTATCGCTGGGCCTATGCGTACAGCGTGCCCGGCGCGCGCGAGGACTTCATCGCGCAGAATGCGCCGCCCGATGCGGGCGGCGGGGAACCGGAACCGCATCCGAGCCGGGGGGCAGTGGCATGAAAACCGAATCGAACTTCGCCGCCGGGGGCGCCGGCGCGGGCGGCGGCGATGGTGGCGCGTTGTCGGGCGATGCGCGGCACGAGGCGCGCACGCCGATGCCCGGCAGTGTCGGCCTGTGGGCGTTCATCGCGGTGGTCACCTCGCTGTTCTCGCTGTTCCTGGCCGCGTACGTCATGCGCATGGACAGTCCCGACTGGCATCGCATCGCGCTGCCCTTGCAGACGTGGCTTTCGACGGGGCTGCTGGTGGGCGCATGCGTGGCGATGGAGGTGGCCGCGCGGCTCGCGCCGATGGGGCGCATGGCGCCCGCCCGCCTGGCGCTGCGGCTCGGCGGGGCCGGGGCGATCGCGTTCGTGGCCTCGCAGCTCTGGGCATGGGAGGCGCTGTACGCGATGCACGTGGTGCCCGCGAACAATCCCGCCGGCAGCTTCTTCTATCTGCTGACGGCCATGCATGGGTTGCACATGCTGGGCGGCATCGCCGCATGGACGATGGTCGTGACCGATCGCGGCAGCGGGCCGCGGACGCTGATGCGTATTCGGCTATGCGCGCGGTACTGGCATTTCCTGCTGGCGGTGTGGGCCGTGTTGCTCGGTGCCCTGGGCTGGCTGACGCCCGAGATCGTGCGTTACCTCTGCGGTACCGCGTGAAAGGAAGGAGACGCCATGACTGCGCCACTCTCTACCGCGCACGATCCGCTGGCAAGGTTGCCCGAAGGCTTCCGCGGATTGATCGCCGACTGGTCTTCGGACCAGCGCGCGTTCAAGGTGTCCTGGGGCAAGGCGATGATGTGGATCTTCCTGCTGTCGGATACCTTCGTCTTCAGTTGCTTCCTGACGGGCTACATGACCGTGCGGATGTCCACCACGGTGCCGTGGCCGAACCCCAGCGAGGTCTTCGCGCTGTCGTTCGGCGGGCAGCCCGTGCCGCTGATCCTGATCGCCATCATGACCTTCGTGCTGATCACGAGCAGCGGCACCATGGCGATGGCCGTGAACTTCGCCTACCGGCGCCAGCGCCGCGAGTGCGCGATGCTGATGCTCGTGACGGCGCTGTTCGGCGCCATGTTCGTCGGCATGCAGGCCTTCGAATGGACCAAGCTGATCGTGGACGAGGGCGTGCGGCCGTGGGGCAACCCCATGGGCGCCGCGCAGTTTGGCTCGACGTTCTTTATGATCACGGGATTCCACGGCCTGCACGTCACGTGCGGCGTGATCTATCTGCTCGTGGTGGCGCTGCGCGTGCTCGGCGGGCACTACGAGCGGTCCGGTAATTACCAGATCGTCGAGATCGCCGGCCTGTACTGGCACTTCGTGGATCTGGTGTGGGTGTTCATCTTCGCGCTGTTCTACCTCTGGTGAGGTGTCCCATGGAAGCCAACCTACCCGCCACGCATGGCGCGCAACACGGCCAGCAGCACCCGATCAGCCTGTATCTGAAGGTGTGGGTGTTGCTCTTCATCCTGTCGGCGATGTCGTACGCGGTGGACTACTTCCACGTGCAGGGCTATCTGCGCTGGGCGCTGATCCTGATCTTCATGGCGGCCAAGGCGGGCCTGATCATCGCGGTGTTCATGCATATGGCATGGGAGCGGATGGCGCTGATCTGCGCCATCCTGCTCCCGCCGTTATGCCTGCTGGTCCTCGTGTGGCTGATGGCCGAGGAGGCCAACTTCACGTTCCTCACGCGGGGCGCGTTCTTCCGGTAGCGGAGCGCGTGCGCGTCAGACCTGCGTGATGAACTTGGTCACGAGGTAGCCATCGAACGTCTCCTGGCCGCCTTCGCTGCCGATACCCGAGTCCTTGATGCCGCCGAACGGCGTCTCGGCGAGCGCCATGCCGAAATGGTTGATATTGACCATGCCGGCTTCCAGCCCGTTCGACACGTAGTTGGCGGTCTTCAGCGAGTTCGTGAACACGTACGAGGCCAGGCCGAACGGCAGGCTGTTCGCGCGGCGCAGCACCTCGTCGGTGTCCTTGAAGCGCACGACAGGGGCCACCGGACCGAACGGCTCGTCGGTCATGAGCTTGGCGTCGTCGGGCAGGTCCGTGATCACGGTCGGCGCGAAGAAGTAGCCCTTGTCGCCGATGCGCGAGCCGCCGGCCACGATCTTGCCGCCGCGGTGGTTGGCGTCGTCGAGGAACTGCTCCATCGAGGCAATGCGGCGCTCGTGCGCGAGCGGACCCATCTGGGTGCCATCCTCGAGGCCATTGCCGACCTTGATCGAGCCGATGACTTCGGTAAAGCGCGCCAGGAACTTGTCGTACGCGCCTTGTTGCACGTAGAAGCGGGTCGGCGACACGCACACCTGGCCGGCGTTACGGAGCTTGAAGCGGGCCAGCATCTCGGCGGCCGGTTCGATGTCGGCGTCGTCGAACACCAGCACCGGCGAATGGCCGCCCAGTTCCATCGTCACGCGCTTCATGTGGGCGCCGGCCAGCGCGGCCAGCTGCTTGCCCACCGGCACGGAGCCCGTGAACGAGATCTTGCGGACGATCGGCGATTCGATCAGGTACGTCGAAATCTCGCCTGGCACGCCCCACACGATGTTCAGCACACCCGGGGGCAGGCCTGCATCGTGGAACAGCTGGGCCAGCGCGACCACGGCGCTGGGCGAGTCTTCCGGGCCCTTCAGGATCAGCGTGCAGCCGGCGCCGATGGCCGACACCATCTTGCGAATGGCCTGATTGAACGGGAAGTTCCACGGCGTGAAGGCCGCGCAGACGCCGATCGGCTCGCGCACGACGATCTGGCGCACGTTGGGTTGGCGCGGCGGAATCACGCGGCCATAGATGCGGCGGCATTCCTCGGCGTGCCATTCGGCGTGTTCGGCGCAGATCATGACCTCCGCGACGGCCTCGGCGAGCGGCTTGCCCTGATCCAGCGTGATATTGCGGCCGATGTCCTTGGCGCGCTCGCGGGTCAGTTCCGCCACGCGCCGCAGGATCTTCGAGCGGTCCAGCGGCGAGGTCTTCTTCCACGACTCGAAGGCCCGCTGGGCGGCGGCGAGGGCGCGGTCCAGGTCGGCGCGGGAGGCGTGCGGCAGCTTGCCGATGACTTCCTGGGTGGCCGGGTTGAGCACGTCCTGCTCGCGCCGGTCGCCGCCCTTGACGAATTCTCCGTCGATATAGAGGGCGAGATCCTGGTACATGCGTGTCTCCTGTGGTGCGGCACCGCAGCAATGGGGGCGCCGGCGGGTTGGGCGGGAACGGTTTCTGGAAACGGGGTTGGCACAGCGAAACCGCAAGCTTACCGCGTGCGCGTGCAACGCGCATCATCATCAGCCATGCACCGACATGGATCGCCCCGGCATCCCCCTATAATCGGCGCATGAAACCAGACGCCAGACTGACCACCGGCCCGATCGGCCGCACACTGCTAACGTTTTCGCTCCCCGTGCTCGGCAGCAACGTGCTGCAGTCGCTCAACGCGTCGGTCAACGCGGTCTGGGTCGGGCGCTATCTCGGGGAAGCGGCGCTCACGGCGACCTCCAACGCGAACATCGTCCTGTTCTTCCTGCTCGGCGTGGTGTTCGGCATCAGCATGGCCAACACCATCCTGATCGGGCAGGCGGTGGGGGCGCGCAATATCGCGGAGGCGAAGCGCGTGGTCGGGACCAGCACGACGTTCTTCGTGCTGCTTTCGGTCGTCGCGGCCGCGCTCGGCTACGTCTTCACGCCAGCCATCCTCGCCGCGATGCATACCCCGGCCGATGCCACGCCGCTGGCGGAAGTGTACCTGCGCGTCATCTTCATCGCGCTGCCGTTCATGTACTTCTACAACTTCGTGATGATGGCACTGCGTGGCGCCGGGGATTCGCGCACGCCGTTCTACTTCATGCTGCTGTCGGTGATCATCGACGTGGTGCTCAATCCCGTGCTGATCTTCGGCGTGGGTCCGATCCCACCGCTGGGCATCGCGGGCTCGGCGCTGGCCACGCTGATCGCGCAGGTGACAAGCCTGTTCGCGATGATCGCGCTGCTCTATCGCCGCAAGCACTTCCTGCTGCTCCGTCGCGGTGAGCTTCGCCTGCTGCGTCCCGATGGCGCGATCCTGCGCGCGCTCGTGACCAAGGGCCTGCCGATGGGCCTGCAGATGGTGGTCATCTCTTCGTCGGCGATCGTCATGATGTCGCTCGTCAATACCTACGGTTCGCAGACGACCGCGGCCTATGGCGTGGCATCGCAGTTATGGACATACGTGCAGATGCCCGCGCTGGCCGTCGGCGCCAGCGTGTCGTCGATGGTCGCGCAGAACGTCGGCGCAGGGCTATGGGCGCGCGTGACGCGCATCACGCAGGTCGGCCTGCTGTTCAACGTATTCATGACCGGCGCGCTGGTGGCGCTGCTCTACGTGTTCAACCGCCATTCGCTGAGTCTGTTCCTCGGCGACGACAGCCTCGCCATTTCCACCGCCCAGCATATCAACCACGTGGTGCTGTGGTCGTTCATCCTGTTCGGCTTCACGATCGTGATCTTCGGCACCGTGCGCGCAACGGGCGCCGTCATGGCGCCGCTCGTTATCCTCTTCGTCTCGATGTGGGGCATCCGGCTGCCGTTCGCGTGGGTGCTCGGCGACCGTATCGGCGCCGAGTCGATCTGGTGGAGCTTTCCGCTTGGCTCGACCGTCTCCGTCCTGCTGGCCTGGGCGTATTACCGCTTCGGCAACTGGCGGCGCGCGCATATCCTGCCGGAGGCGCCGGCCCCCGCCGCGATGGGGCAGGCCGCGGACACGAGCATGGCCACGCCCTGCGAAGACGCCGCGAGCGAAACCGTCACGCCGACGGCGGCGAGTCCCCGCTGAAGTAGGGCGATAGTCTCCAGTCATTCATCGCGATTTCACATGAGAGACATTTGCGCGCCCGTGCAAATGTCCGCGTCCGCCATCGCCTGTCTATCGCGGGTCCATCGCGTGTAAGGCAATCGAAAGATTGCTTCCGCCAATTACGCGGACCTTCGCTTTCAATCCCCTTTCGACGCACCGCACCATCGATTCTTCGTGCCCGTGCATCGATATATCACGACGTGATGTAATGCAAAAAGCCGCGTTTTTCAGCGGTCATCGTCGTCTCTCGGTGAATACCCTAAACACCAGACAACTGAAAGGCGGCTGAAAGATCGCGTCTCTACTGTTCGTCCCATCGTGCCGACCGCACCCGTTTTGTTTCGGTTGTGCTCGCATCTCGCGCCAGAGCCGGCGCACTACGCGAGTGGCATGGTTTGATAAACGTTGAGGAGATTCGCTTTGCGCATACGCAGCCAAAAGGATTTCGCCTCCGGCCTGATGTTCATTCTGGTCGGCCTGAGCTTTTCCTTCGTCGCGCGCGGTTATTCCATGGGAACTGCCGCGAAAATGGGCCCCGGATACTTTCCGTTCCTGCTTGGCCTGGTTCTGGCCCTGCTCGGCGTGATCGTGACGATCGGCTCCCTGAGCACCAAGGGTGAGGAAGATCAACTGGCCCGCTGGGACCTGAAGACGCTGTTGTGGATTCTGGGTTCGGTGGTGCTGTTCGGCCTGCTTCTGAAGCCGCTCGGCATGGTGTTGTCGGTGTTCGTGCTGGTGGTGATCTCGTCGATGGCGAGCCACGAATTCAGCTGGAAGGGTGCGTTGTGCGCGGGCGTCGTGCTGGTACTGATCAGCATGGGTGCCTTCGTCTACGGTATCAACCTGCAGATGCCGGTGTGGCCTGCTTTCATTACGGGCTAAGGGGCGCACGCAAATGGAATTGTTCGACCACCTTGCCCTGGGCTTCTCCACGGCATTGAACCTGCAGAACCTCGCGTATGCGTTCCTGGGCTGCGTGCTCGGCACGCTGATCGGCGTTCTGCCGGGCCTCGGGCCCCTCGCGACCATCGCGATGCTGCTGCCCGTGACCTATTCGCTGCCGCCGGTGGCCGCGCTGATCATGCTGGCCGGTATCTACTACGGCGCGCAGTACGGCGGCTCCACCACGGCCATTCTGGTGAACCTGCCGGGCGAATCGTCGTCGGTGGTGACCACGATCGACGGCTACCAGATGGCACGGCGCGGACGTGCCGGTGTGGCACTGGCGACCGCCGGCCTGGGCTCGTTCTTCGCCGGTTGCGTGGCCACGCTGATCCTGGCCGCTTTCGCCACGCCGCTGTCGGAACTCGCGTTCAAGTTCGGCCCCGCCGAATACTTCTCGCTGATGGTGCTGGGCCTCATCGGTGCGGTGGTGCTGGCTTCCGGCTCTCTGCCGAAGGCCGTGGCGATGATCGTGCTGGGCCTGCTGTGCGGCCTGATCGGTACCGACGTGAACTCTGGCGCGGCGCGCTTCTCGTTCGACGTGCCTGAGCTGACCGACGGTATCGACTTCGTGGCGCTGGCCATGGGTATGTTCGGTTTCGCGGAAATCATCGCGAACCTCGAGCAGAAGGAAGCCCGCGAGACGTTCACGAACAAGGTGACGAACCTGTTCCCGACGAAGGAAGACTTCCGTCGCATGATCCCGGCCGTGCTGCGTGGCACGTTCCTGGGCTCGGCACTGGGTATCCTCCCGGGCGGCGGTGCGGCGCTGGCGTCGTTCGCGGCTTACTCGCTCGAGAAGAAGACCTCGAAGTACGCGCATGAATTCGGCAAGGGCGCCATCGAAGGCGTGGCGGGTCCGGAATCGGCGAACAACGCCGCGGCGCAGACCTCGTTCATCCCGCTGCTGACGCTCGGCATTCCGCCGAACGCCGTGATGGCGCTGATGGTCGGTGCAATGACCATCCATAACATCCAGCCGGGTCCGCAGGTCATGACGAGCAACCCCGCGCTGTTCTGGGGCCTGATCGCCTCGATGTGGATCGGTAACCTGATGCTGATCATCCTGAACCTGCCGATGATCGGTATCTGGGTGAAGCTGCTGACCGTGCCGTATCGCTTCCTGTACCCCGCGATTCTCACGTTCTGCTGCATCGGCGTGTACTCGGTGAACAACCAGACGTTCGACGTGTTCATGGCTGCGGCCTTCGGCGTGATCGGCTATCTGTTCCTGAAGCTCAAGTGCGAACCCGCGCCGCTGCTGCTCGGCTTCGTGCTGGGACCGATGATGGAAGAGAACTTCCGCCGCTCGCTGCTGCTGTCGCGTGGTGATTTCAGCGTGTTCTTCTCGCGTCCGCTGTCGCTGGGCCTGCTGATCGCCGCCGCCGCACTCGTCGCAGTCGTTGCGCTGCCGTCGATCAAGGCGAAGCGCGAGGAAGCGTTCCAGGAAGAATAGCGCGCCGCGCTACGGAACTACGCCGCCACTCCGGCGTACACAACGCAAGCTTTAGGGGTGCCACGCGCACCCCGCTTTTTTGGCGTGTCAGCATGATAACCACCATGAAACCGCCTCCGTTGGACCGGGTCGTATTCCGGCTTTACATTCTGAAGCTCGTACAGGCCAGTCCGGCGACGGTGTTCAATCTCGTCGAGCGGTTGCGCGATCGCGGCATCGACAAGAACATCCGCGCGCTGCGGCCGATCCTGCGTAGCCTGATGATGGCGCGCGCGATTACCGCGGAGCTTGTGGAAGGAAACGGTCGCGTCTACTGTATTACCGATTCCGGACGTGCCGAGCTCGATGCTTACCTGTCGCACCTCGCCGTGCTGCGCGATGACATCGAGGATGTGGAGGAAAGAAAAAACGCCGCGTGAGCGGCGTTTTTTTCTTGCAGCGGTAGAAGCGGCTTACTGAGGTGGCTTACTGAGCGGCGACAGCCGAAGCCGGTGCGGTCGGGGCAGTGGTCAGCGGCTGCGTGACCAGTTCCTGCGAATCGCCCGCGCCCGTGCTGCTCTGTGCCACCAGCACCTTGATGCTGTTCGGCACCACCGCGCCAATGCCGTCAACAGGGATCGTCGTGATCAGCCAGTCAGCGTTCTTGTCCAGCGTCAGCGCGCCCGAGTCGAAGATCACGTTCTTCGTGCCGGCCGTGGTGATGCGCAGACGGTAGGTACCCGAGTCGAAGTAAATCGAGTCCGAACCGGAAGCCGGGTTGGCATTCTTGTACGAGATGGCGCCGAGCGTCGGGCTGACCGAGTTGAGGTCGATCGCCGGGGCCGTGATGTACATGTCGATGTTTTGTGCGTTCAGCGCGGCATTGAAGCCACGGACGCGCGCCTTGTCGGAGGTCAGGCCCTTGTCATACGGATCGTCGATCACCACGAGTTCCGCACCCGACGAGCCCGGCGTCGCGATCAGCGAATACTTGTGGCCGGTCGCGCCGTTGATGGTCGTCTGGCCGATTACGGTTTGCGTGCCGGCGACGCGCAACTGGAACAGGTTATTGTCCTTCGAGATGTCGAAGTACGCGGAGACGAACTTGTAGGGCGCGTTCGAGACTTGCGTCGGCGCGCCGTTCTGGAACAGGTCAACGCGCACGCCGACCGGCACCGTGTTGAGCAGCCGCACGGACGGCTTCGAAATGCCAAGGCGGTCGTCGACGCCGTCGTCGCCACCGCATGCCGCCAGCAGTGCCGTTGCAGCAACCACCAATCCCAGGGTCAATTTATTCTTGAAGCTTGTCATGGATTCACCTCGCCGTTGTGGAAAATAGCGCGCGATGCAGCCGTGCCGGGGCAGCGGTGAGGCAGCTGAAGAAGTCGCGCATGCCGTGATGCAACGATAGGCATGTCGAGGCGTGGCGAGGAGCCGCACGGCTCCGAAATCCATGTCGGAAGAATCCCACAATCTGGTTACATTCCGGACACACGCGAAGCGGAACGAAATGCCGCGATGCCAGACGAGACAAGGGCTGGACGCGATGCGGCAATCTTTACATCGTGTCCGCCGGCAGGGAAAACTTACACCATGACCACCTGATTGCGGCCACTGCGCTTGGCCTGATAAAGACCCGAGTCCGCCGCTTCGACGATGCTGCTGAATACGCTGTCGGTCTCGGGCACGATGACCGCGCCGCCGATACTCACCGTCACGAATTCGCTGTTGGGTGAGCCGCTGTGCGGGATCTTCATGCCTTCGATCGCACGCCTGACTTTCTCCGCAAGCAGGCGTGCGCCGCCGGGCGATGTCGAGGGGAGGATCATCGAGAATTCCTCGCCGCCGAAGCGCGCGGGCAGATCCGCGGGACGCGTGCAGTTGTCGCGAATCACGCTCGCGACGCGGCGCAGCACGTCGTCGCCCGCCACGTGACCATAGGTGTCGTTGTACGCCTTGAATGCATCGACATCGAGCATCAGCAGCGCGAGCTGCGTCTGTTCGCGTTGCGCGCGGCGCCATTCGGCCCCGAGGTATTCGTCGAAGTAGCGCCGGTTGGAGAGGCCCGTGAGGCCGTCCGAATTCGTGAGCCGTTGCAGTTCGAGGTTGGTCTCCAGCAACTGCTGCTGGCTTTGCCGCAAGGCCCGGTAGGCCTCGTCGCGCTGGAGCAGGTTCAGGTACGAGCGCGAGTGATAGCGAATGCGCGCGATGAGTTCGATGCTGTCGGGAAGCTTGACGAGGTAGTCGTTCGCGCCAGCCGCGAAGGCCGCGCTTTTCATCGTCGGCTCTTCCTTGGTGGACAGCACGATGATCGGGATGTCCCGCGTGCCGGGATTCTCGCGATAGCGCCGCACGAGCGTGAGGCCGTCGGTACCGGGCATCACGAGGTCCTGCAGGATCACCGTGGGCTGCGTGCGCTCCGCCACGGCCACCGCTTCCTCGGGCTGCGCGCAATAGTGGAAATCGATATCGGACTCGCCCGCGAGCGCGCGCCGGATCGCCTCTCCGATGATGGCCTGGTCGTCCACCAGCAGCACCATCGAGAGGTACTCGCTATTGGCCCCCGCGTCGGCCGAATCGTTGTGTCTAGACATGTTGTGCTTCCTGAATCTTCTTATTGTTGCCGTCTGGCGTGCCGCATCAGCACGACGGGCGTCCCCCGCCACAGGCCTTGATCAATCTTGCCGCGATGCGCGGCAGTGGCAGGATTTCGCAGGCCGCGTCGAGCGCCGCAGCGGCCTTTGGCATCCCGTAGACGGCGCTCGTCGCCTGGTCCTGCGCGATGGTCAGGTAGCCGCGTTCGCGCATCGCGCGCAGCCCCAGTGCGCCGTCGCGGCCCATGCCGGTGAGCAGCACGCCTACGGCCTCGCCGCGCCAGTGTTCCACGACGCTTTCGAAAAACACGTCGATGGAAGGCCGGTACAGGGAGTCCGCGGGATCCGCCGTGTACGCGAATTGCGCGCTGGCCGCAAGGCGCAGATGGTCGTTGGTGCCGGCCAGCAGCACGGTGCCCGTCTGCGGCGTTTCGCCCGCGCGCGCCAGGCGTACGGGCAGCTTGCACTGCGCGTCGAGCCATTCGGCCATGCCCTGCGCGAACGCTTCATCCACGTGCTGTACGATCACGACAGCCGCCCCAAAGTTCTCGGGAATTTCCGCGAGCAGCGTCGCGAGCGCCGCGGGGCCGCCCGCGCTCGCGCCGATCGCCACGAGGCGAGGCGCCGCGGGCAGCGGTGTGGCGCGGCGCAGAGTGTTCGGCATGGCGCCGCGACCCGCGAGCAGGCGGCCGATATTCCGCAGCTTGCGCAGCAATGGGCCGGCCACGAGTTGCGCGTCCGGTTCGGTGAGCGTGGGCGTGTCCACGGCGTCGATGGCGCCGTGTCCCATGGCATCGAAGACCTGCGTCGCGTTGCGGCCGAGGTCGGTCGTCACGATCACGATGGCGCAGGGCGTGGCCGCCATGATGCGGCGCGTGGCCTCCACGCCGTCCATGACGGGCATCAGCAGGTCCATGAAGATGACGTCGGGCGTGCGGGAGGCGGCCATGCGAACGGCCTGCTCGCCATCGCCGGCGACCCAGACGATCTCGTGCGTGTTCTCGAGCGATACCGCGCGGCGGAGTGCCGCGACGGCCAGCGGGGAATCGTTGACGATACCGATCTTCATGCGCGTGCCTCGCCGATCAGGTCCTGCACCGCGTCGAGCAGTGCGGCGTCGTGGAAACTGCCTTTGGCCAGATAGTAATCCGCGCCGGCCTGCAGGCCGCGTTCGCGGTCCTGCTCACGGTCCTTGTACGAAACGATCATGACGGGCAAGTGCTGCAGGCCCGGCTCGGAACGAATGCGTCCGACAAGTTCGATGCCATCCATGCGGGGCATGTCGACGTCGGTGATGACGAGGTCGAACGTCTCCGCGCGCAGTACGTTCCAGCCGTCCATGCCATCGACCGCCACGGCGACATCATAGCCGCGCCCCGCGAGCAGCTTGCGCTCGAGTTCGCGCACGGTCAAGGAATCGTCCACGACGAGCACGCGTTTGCGGCGTGTCTGTCCGGCTTCCTGCCCGGCTTGCCTGACCTGCGTGAGGCGGCCGTCGGAGACCAGCTTTTCCACCGAGCGCAGCATGTCCTCGACATCGAAAATCAGCACGGGGGTGCCGTCGTCGGTCAGGCTCCCCGCGGCGATGTCCTTGATCTTCCCGAGCGCGGGGGAGAGCGGCTGCACGACCAGCGTGCGTTCGCCGATGAGGCGGTCAACGGCCACGCCATAGACACGGTCGTGCTCGCCGAGGATGACCACGGGCAGCGCGGCGTCGTCGCGCTGGCGTTCCGGGCGTTGCAGCAACTGGGCCGCGCTGACGAGTCCCACGGGTTTGCCGTCGTGCCGGAAATGCTGCTGGGCTTCGATCTGCTCGATGTCCTCGCGCGATACGCTCGCGGCGCGCAGGACGTGGCCGAGGGGGAATGCGTACGCTTCTCCGGCGACCTCGACGAGCAGGGCGCGCACGATGGACAGCGTGAGCGGCAGTTCCAGGTGGAAATGCATGCCGCTGCCGGGTTGCTGCGTCACGCGGAGGCTGCCGCGCACGCCGCGCACCATGTCCTGCACGGCGTCGAGGCCGACGCCGCGGCCCGAGACTTCGGACACGGTCTCTCGCAGGCTGAAGCCGGGGAGCAGCAGGAACTCGAGCATCTCCGCCTGCGAGAGCCGCGTGGCGGTATCGGGCTGCGCGAGGCCGCGGCGGACGATGGCGGCGCGCAAGGCCTCGAAGTCCACGCCGGCGCCGTCGTCGAAGATCTCGATGACGAGGCGGCCGGCGTTGTGGCGCGCGTGCAGCGAGATGCGGCCTTCTTCGGGCTTGCCTGCCTTTTTGCGGGCTTCCGGGCTTTCGATGCCGTGGTCTACGGCGTTGCGCAGCAGATGGGCGAGCGGCGCGTCCAGTTGTTCGAGGATGTCGCGGTCTACCTGCGTGTGCTCGCCCGACAGTTCGAGGTGCACGGACTTGCCGAGCGCGCGGCCGAGGTCGCGCACCATGCGCGAGTATCCGGTGATGCCGTCCGACAGCGGGCGCATGCGGCACGATAGCGCGGTGTCGTAGAGCGTGCGGGATAGCCTCGTCGCGCGGTGGTCGTACTGGTCGAGCTCGTCGGCACGCTGGGAAAGCTGATCGCTGGCTTCGCCGAGCATGCGACGCAGGTCGGCGAGCGCTGCGCCCATGCGGGCCACGCTCGCGTCGGGGCTCGTTAGCAGCGCCTGCATGCTGTCGACGGCCTGCATCATGCGCATCTGCTGGCGGCGGGTCTGCTGGAGCGCTACGCCGAACGGGTGGAGCCAATGCGTCTCCACCATGGCCTCGCTGGCCATCGCGAGCACGCGGTCCAGGCGGTCGGCGTTGACGCGCAGCATGCGCTCTTGCCTGCCCGGGGCCCCGTCGTCGGCTGCCGCATTGCTTGTTGCATTGCTTGTTGCGTTTCTTGTTGCGTTGCTTGTTACGTCGGCCGTTGCCTCGGCCGTTGTGTGGCGGGGCACCGCGGGTGGCGATGCGATGTGCGTGGCCTCGGGGGGCGAGGCTAGGGCCGGTTCGGCCATGGGCGGACTCGCCATGACGGGTGCCCGCGTGCCCGGTGCGGGCGATGCGGCGGTGCCGTCGAGCACGGCGTTCATGTGCGCGACGAAGGCGTCGATCTCCTCGCGCCCGTCCGTCTCCGACCAGTCGAGCTTGCCGCCGGGCGGATGGCCGATGCGCTGGAGCAGGTCGGTGCCCTGCAGCAGCGCATCGATATGCGCGGGCGACAGCAGCAGGCCGCCCCGCTGCGCCGCGACGAGGCAGTCTTCCATGACATGCGCGACCCGCACGCCGCCATCGAGGCCGACGATCCGCGCGGCGCCCTTGAGCGAATGCGCGGCGCGCATACAGGCCTCGAGGTGGTCCGCCGCGACGGGGTCGCGTTCGAGCGCGAGCACGCCGGCGTTGAGGACTTCCGCCTGCGAATCGGCCTCGAGCGCGAACAGCTCGAGCATCGAGGCATCGCGTAGCTGTTCGGGATTCATGACAGGCTCCGGGCAAGCGCCTGGCGCAGCATGGCCGCGTTCAGCAGGCCGACGGTACGGCCATCGTGGTCGAACAACGCCTCCGTGTAGTGCGACGATGCGCGGGCGAGCGTGGCGGGCAGCGGCAGCAGCGTGGCGTCAGGGACGTTATGCACGCCTGCGACTTCTTCCACGGGCAAGGCAAGGGCTTGCCGGCCCTGGCCAAGGACCAGGAAGCGGGCGCCGCGCGCGGGCTGGGCGTCTTTGTCCGAGACGGCGTTGGCGTCGAACAGCAGCGCGAGCGACAGGCACGGCAACAATGCGCCACGCACCGGTGCCACGCCGAGCAAGGCGGCATGGCGGCGGTGCGGGAGCGAATGGACGGGGCTTGGCGCGGTCACCTCGCCGAGCACGACGGTCGGCAGCGCGAGCCATTCGTCGCCGACGCGGAACACGAGGCACGAGCGCCCGCGGGCATGCGCGTTGCGGTGGGCGTCGGTGGCGGCCTCCATCTGCGCGATATCGATCGGCGCATCGACTGAAAGGGCGTCGAGCAACGCGACGGCGGCGTTGGCGTAGACGGGGCAATTGCGGCAGCGGACATATCTCTCGAGCTCCGGACAACTCCGGTCGCCCGAGATGCCGATCCGTCGCCAGCAGTCATCGATGGCATCAACCTTTGCATCGAGCATCGGGGTATCGGCACGGACGAGGGCCGAGGCCCCGGCGCCTGCCGGGTCATGGGCGTGGCCGCTTAACGGCGCGCTGCCACGGCCGTCCACCGGCGCGACCGAGGCGAACCCGGCGCGACCGCCATTGGCCTCGGGCGCGTCGGGCCGGCCGGAGGCCGGGGGATCGATGCGCGTGTCGATCGGCTCGTCCATGCCGTCCACGCGGCGGTTGGGAGGCGCGGAGGGTTCAGCCATGGTTCATGCGGGCGTGTCGCTGCGCGCGCTGGCGCAGGCGCGTGGCGGCGGGGGTGTCGCCGACGCTCTCCAGCAGCGCGGCGAGGTGATAGAGCGCTTCCTCGTGACCGGGGTCGAGGTAGACCGCCTTGCGATAGGCGGCCTGCGCATCGGCGGTGCGGCCGGCGGCATCGTGGAGCACGCCGAGCAGGCACCAGCCGTCGGCCGACTGGCCATGCATGTCGAGGTAGTCGAGGCAGGCGGCCATCGCCTCGGCCAGTTCGCCCCGATCCGCGCGCGCCGCGATGGCCGTCAGCGCGGCGCGGCGCTCGCGATCGGCGTCGCCAGGTACCGGCTCGCGCGCCGGCACGGCCGTCGCGGCACGCGCGTCCGGGCGGGCTTCCTCCCGAACGTCGCCCCGAACGCCGCCCCGAACGCCGCCCCGAACGCCGCCCCGAGCCGCACCGATCGGACGGTCGCCCACACCCATCGCATCCGGGGACCACCGGCCCGGCGATGCGGGGCGCTCACCCCGCACCGCGCGCGAAGCCGGTCCCGCGACCCGCGGCGCGGGTGCTTCCTGAACCGGCGGCCACGTCGCCGCGACGGGTAGCGGCGCATCCGCGACCGGCACCGGGTGAAACGCAAACGCCAGCGGCACACCCGTGCTCCGCAGTCCTTCGCGCGTCAGGAGGCTCGCCTCCGCCGGCCCGACGAAGATCATGCCGTCGGGGGCCGTCAGCCGGGTGAGCGTGCGAACCGCGCGGCGTTGCGTTTCGGCGTCGAAGTAGATCAGCAGATTGCGGCAGAACACGAAGTGGTAGGGCGCCTCGTGGGAAAGCAGCAGCGGGTCCACCAGGTTGCCCCGAAGCAGCCGCACCTGCGCCCGCACCCGCGCATCGATCTGGTAGCTCCCAGGCACCGCCGCCGGCGCCACCGAGAAATGCCGTTCGCGATAATCGAGCGGCGCGCTGCGGAACGCGTTGGGCCCGTAAATCCCGATCCGCGCCCGCTCGAGCGAACGCGCGCTGATGTCGATGGCATCGACGCGGAAGCGGTCCGCCGGAATGCCGGCATCGAGCAGCGCCATCGCGATCGAATAGGGCTCCTCGCCCGTGGAGCAAGGCACGCTCAGCACGCGCAAGACGGGCACGTCGGCGGCCGAGCCAAATATCCGTTGCCCCGCCGCTCGCGCCAGGGCCAGCAACGCCTCCCGATGCCGGAAGAACCAGGTCTCGGGAACGATCACGGCTTCGATGAGCGCCTGCATCTCGTCCGGCGCGGCATGCAGCACGTTCCAGTAGGTGGCGATATCCTCCGCCCCCACGGCGGCCAGACGATCGCGCACCGCGCGCGCCACGGCCCCCGAGCCGATGGTCTCGGCATCGAGCCCGATCCGCTCCTTGAGCAGCAGCGCGATATGCGTGGCGTCAGGAATCGCGTTGATCATGTCGGGCTCATGGGACGTTCAGGGCGGAGGTCGCCGGGGCGGCATCCTCGGGAAACAGCAGGGCGCGCACGTCATCGGGCAGCAGCGCCGGCACGGTGATCCATTGCACGAGCCCGCGCGCGTCATGCCGCACGGGACCGAGATAGCGGGCCGGGCCCGGATCGATGCCGCCATCGACGAAGGACTCGGCTGCGCAGCGCAGCGTCTCCGTCGCGTATTCGAGCCGCAGCCCAAGCAGTCGGGGAGGCATTGGGGAAGGACGATAGTGGACGAGCACCGTGCGCGAACTCGTGCGCGGCACCACCGGCGTGCCCGTGGCCAACGCCGAGATATCGATGACCGGTACCGGGCTGCCGTGCCGGACCATCAGTCCCGCCACCCATGCCGGCGCGCCCGGAACCTGCTTGAGCGCCGTCAGCGGCAGCACCTCGGCGACCTCGGCGGCGTCGAGCGCATAGTGGTCGCTGCCGATGCGGAACAACAGGAACAATTTCATCGCGGGCGACAATGTCGCTCAGACCTTGAAGCGGGACACGCCGCTGCGCAGTTCGTTGGCTGTGAGCGTCAGCTCGTCGATCGCCTGACTCGACTGGCGCAGCGACTCAACGGTCTGCTGCGCGGCTTCCGACAGCTGCATCAGCGCCTGATTGATCTGTTCGGCGCCGCCGGCCTGTGCCTGCATGCCTTCGTTGACCATCTGCACGCGCGGCGCCAGCGACTGGATCTGACCGATGATCTGCGACAACTGGTCGCCGACCTGCGTCACCTCGGACATGCCGCGGCGGACTTCCTCGGAGAACTTGTCCATGCCCATCACGCCAGCGGCCACGGCGGACTGGATCTCGCGCACCATCTGCTCGATGTCGTAGGTTGCCACGGCGGTCTGGTCGGCCAGCCGGCGGATTTCGGTGGCCACCACCGAGAAACCGCGGCCATATTCGCCGGCTTTCTCCGCCTCGATCGCGGCGTTCAACGACAGCAGATTGGTCTGGTCGGCCACGCGGGCGATGGTCGTGACCACCTGATTGATGTTGCCGGCCTTCTCGTTGAGGGTGGCCAGGCGCGCATTGACCGACCCGGCGGCGTCCATCACGTGGTGCATGGTGGATTCCATGCGCGACAGGCCGACCTGACCCGTGCCCGCCAGCCCGGCGGTCTGCTCGGCGGCGTGCGATACCTCGCTGATCGTGCGAACGAGGTCGCGCGCGGTGGCCGAGATCTCGCGCGAGGTCGCGCCGATCTGGGTGGTCGTGGCGGCCGTCTCGGTCGCCGTGGCCTGCTGCTGGCGTGCCGTCGCGGCGATCTCGTTGACCGACGTCGTGACCTGGATGGCCGAGCGTTGTGCCTGGCCGACCAGCGACGTCAGCTCGCCGGACATCTGGTTGAAGCCTTCCTCGACGGCAAGGAACTCGTCGCGGCGGGCCAGCGTCATGCGCTGGCGCAGGTCGCCGCCGCGCATGGTGGCGAGCAGCGAGACGATGGTCCGCATGGGCACGGTAATGGCGCGCAGCAGCAGGTAGCCGCAGACCGCGGCGGCCAGCACGGCGATGGCGAGCGCTACCTCGATGCTTATCTTCGCCGCGTCGACGGCATTGACGATGCTGGCCGCGGCCCGGTCGTTCACCGCCGTGTTGTCGTCGACGAGCTGCTGCAGGAGCTTGCGGCCCTCGAACCAGAGGTCGTGGGCGTTGCCGCGCAGGGCGGCCTCGGCAGTTGCCGTGTCCTTCCACCGCAGGGGATCCATATAGGGCAGGGCGGCCTGATCGTATTTGACCCGTACCTGCTTGAAGGCCTCGAAGCGAACACGGTCCTCCTCGCGCGCGATGGAGGACTCGTACATCTGTTCCAAACGATCGAAGCGCTGGATCGCGTCCTTGGTCTGCGCCAGCAGGCGGCCGCGCTGGCCTTCGTCGGCGGCCGTGACGGTCTGCCATGCCAGGACGTAGATCTCCCCCCAGACGCCGCGCAGTCCCGCGCTGTAGGTCAGGCCCGGCAACGCATCGGTCCGCATGACCGTGGTCTCGTGCTCGATCTTGCTCAGGCGGTTGTACGACACCACGGCCATGAGCGTCATGACCAGCAGAATGAAGGTAAAGCTCGCCAGAATGCGCGTTCGGATGGTCCAGTGCTTCACGATGATGATCTTGTTATGAGATGTCATACCCCTGCCGGATCCGGACGGAAGGCGCCCCCGGGCGCCCGCCTTGCGGTAACCGTCCAGACCCGCGCAAGGGTTGCGGCGTAGGGTACGCGAACCCCCAACCCATTTCAACGACGCCCGCAAGCCGCCCCGCGGCGCCGTTGCGCGCGAGCGCCGTCAATGTGAGACGCTTGATTTTTCCATGGTTTTCGTCACACTTGCCAAATAGCTGAAGCGCGCACAATGTCATTCACAACAGATAGGGCAGGAATGGTGGCCAGGTCGGAGGCAAAGGCGACTGGCGCCTTGCCGCCGGCGGACCTCGATCCGCTGACCGGCGTGGTCGCCCGCCAGGCATTCTTGAAGCGGCTGGAAACGCGTCTGCAGGCAGACGCGACGCCCCGTTTCGCCTTGTTGCTTGTGGGCATTGACGACTTCCGCGCGTTCAACGACATGCATGGCCACGCCGAGGGCGACCTCATCCTCCAGCACGTGGCCCGCCGTCTCAAGGATGCCTCGCCGCGCGATGCGGTGATCGGCCGCGTCGGCGGCGACGAGTTCGGCGTCCTGCTGACGTCCATTTCTGACCCCACATTGGTGCGCCACGTCAGCGCCGCGATCCAGTCCATGCTGTCCGCGCCGTACGAGATGGCCGGCCGCCGCCATCATGTGCTGGCCAGTGTCGGCGCCTGCGTGCTGCCGGCAGGCGGGGATACCGCTTCCGACGTGCTGGCCGCCTCCAGCCTGGCGCTCGCGCGCGCCAAGCATGACGGCGGCCGGACCATCCGCTTCTTCAAGCCCCAGATGCGGACCGATGTGACGACGCGCCTGTCGCTCGTCCAGGCCCTGCGGGAGGCCTATGCCCAGCGGCAGTTCGAGCTGCTGTACCAGCCGCAGGTCGATCTGCGCGATGGCCGCGTGCTTGGCGCGGAGGCGCTCATGCGCTGGCGGCATCCGACGCTCGGCTTGCTGACGCCGGCGGCGTTCATCGACGCGCTGGCCGCCAGCAGTGTCGCGAGCGACGTCGGCATGTGGCTGCTCCATACGGCTTGCGCGCAGGCGAGGGCGTGGTCGCTGCAGTTCGGCGAGGAAGCGCCGCGCGTGGCGATCAACCTGTTTGCCGCGCAGCTGGCCGAGAGCCGGCTGCTGACCGAGGTCCGGCACGTCCTCCGCGCGCTGGAGCTGCCGCCCTCGCTGCTCGAGATCGAGATCACCGAAACCATCGCGCTCCAGCAGGGCGACGATGTCTCCGACCAGCTTCAGGCGCTCCGCCGGGACGGCGTGACGCTCACCTGCGACGACTTCGGGACGGGCTACGCCTCGCTGTCGTTCCTCAAGACGTTTCCCGTGGACCGGCTCAAGATCGACCAGTCGTTTATCCGCAATGTCGTCGATGACGGCGTGGATGCGGCGATCGTCAATTCGGTCATTACCGTTGGCAACAGCCTGGGCATCGGCGTCGTGGCCGAGGGCGTGGAGACGGTGGGGCAACGCGACTTCCTGCTCGCGAACGGTTGCTACGAGGCGCAGGGCTACCTCTATGGGCGGCCCATGGCGCCCGATCGCCTGACCGACTTCCTGCGCAACCAGCCGCGCTGATCGCGCCGCCCGGGGCCGCGCGCCGTCGGGCCGGGTCGGGCCTCACCCTTGATGCGGCGCAGCAGCAGACAACGAATGTCTCTCCGACTGCAAGACTTGTTTCCACGTGCGTCCGCATCTGCGTGGTCTGGCGCGCCCGCGCTTCCCTGACAACCGCGCGCGGCCGGGCTCGCCGGGTGGCGACGCATGCGAGCGTGCGGGGACGGGGAAATACGTGCTTACAAAGTCCTCACGCGCGGGTGCGCGCGGCGACGGGTTCCGCATATAGGGTGACAATATGGCGTCGCTTGTTGGTTGATCATCCAGGTTGATCATCCCTGTTGTTGCTCATCCATGCCGCGCCCGACCCACGACTCTGAAGCAATGCGCCCCTTTTCTTCCTTGATCGATCTCCCGCGCCTTCGGCGCGCGACGCCGTGGCGGCTCGCCCCCATGGTGCTGGCAAGCGTGATCGCGGTTTCCGCCAGTGCGCAGGGTGTCGCGCCGCAGGGGTATGGCTATTCCCAGGGCTATGGCCAGCCCGTCGATCCGTCGGGGAGTCCGCTCGGCGATCCGGGCAATGCGGTGCTGGCCGCCGATCCGTCGTCGCGCGTGGCGACGCTGACGGACGTCGCCGGGAATGTCAGTTTCGCCCCGGCGGGGTCGGACACGTGGGCGGCGACCGGCCTGAATCGGCCTGTTACCACGGGCGACCGTCTGTGGGTCGATCCGGGCGGTCGCGCGGAATTGCATGCGGGCTCGACCGCGGTGCGGCTGGCGGGGGCGACCGCGGTGTCCGTGCTCAATCTCGATGACGACACCACGCAGGTCAAGCTCACGCAGGGCACGCTGCAGTTGCGCGTGCGGGCGTTGCCACAGGGGCAGACCGTGGAGGTCGATACGCCGAATCTCGCGTTCGTGCCGACCGAGCCCGGCGATTATCGGCTGGACGTCGCGCCCGATGGCAGCACCACGACGGTGACGATGCGGCATGGCCGGGCCGTGCTGTATGGGGATAATCGTTCGACGGAGATGGAGCGGGGCGAGCGCATGCGGTTTGCGGGGACGGATCTGGCCGATGCCGGGGCGGGCAACCTTGCGCCGACCGATGCATTCGATCGGTGGACGGCGGATCGCGATGCGCGGGAGGACCGGTCGGTGGCGGCGCAGTATGTGCCGCGCGACATGCCGGGCTACACGGCGCTCGACGATTACGGCGACTGGCAGCAGGACGCGGACTATGGCGCGGTGTGGTTCCCACGGGCGGTATCGCCGGGGTGGGCGCCATATAGCGTCGGGCAGTGGGCGTGGGTCGCGCCGTGGGGCTGGACGTGGGTCGACGACGCGCCCTGGGGGTTTGCGCCGTCGCACTATGGGCATTGGGCGCATGTGGGAAATCGCTGGGGGTGGGTGCCGGGGCCGGCGAATGTCCGGCCGTGTTATGCGCCGGCAGTTGTCGGGTTTATCGGGAGCTCGGCGCAGATCCGGATTGGTGGTGGGCCGGGCGTCGCGTGGTATCCGCTCGGGCCGGGGGAACGATATCGGCCGGTGTATCGGTCGAGTCCCGCGTATCTGACACGGATCAATCATGGCGGGATGCGCGATTGGAATGGGCGTGGCGATCGGGATCGCTGGTTCAACCGCGGGGTGCCGGGCGCGATCACCGGAATGCCGGCGCGCGGGTTTGTCGAGGGGCGGCCGGTGGCGCCTTACCGGGCGGGCGGGAATGCCGACGAATGGCGGCGGATTCCGGGGGGCGAGGCGCATGGGGGGCCGGCGATCGCGCCGGTCAAGACGAGCCTGACCGGCGGTGCGCCGGTACGAAACCTGCCGCCGCAGTGGCGTCAGACCTTCGACCGCGAGGCCATCGCGGCGCGCGCGCCCGGGGTAGTCCGCGGCGACGACCTGGCCCGCCGCTTCGCCCGCGAGGGCGGCACGGCGGGAGCGGGCCCCGCCTGGCGCGGCCCCGACGCCCGCCAGCCGGGGCGAGGGGCGCAGCCGGTGACGCAGTATTCGGACGTACGGATCAGCCAGGCGGCCCAGCGGCCGAGAGACCGGCAGCCGTGGCAGCCGTGGCAGGGCGGGCAGCAAGGGCGGGCCGGGCAGCCGCAGGGGTTCGTATCGGCGCCCGGGGCGGACAACGGACGCGCGTATTCGACGCGGCCGGACCAGATGCGGGGGTTGCCAGCGGAGGCACAGCGTCAGCAGCAGGCGATGCAGCGGCAGCAATTCGATCAGCAGCGGCAACTGCAGGAGCAGCAGCGGCAGGGGGCGGACTTCCAGCGGCAGCAGCAGGAGGCGCTGCAGCGTCAGCAGTACGAGCAGCAACGGCAGCTGCAGGAACAGCAGCGGCAGGGAGGCGACTTCCAGCGGCAGCAACAGCTGGCGCTGCAGCGTCAGCAAATGGAGCAGCAGCGCCAGCTAGGCGAACAACAGGCCGCCACGGACCGTGCGCGGCAGGAGCAGCAGCGGGCCCAGCAGCGGGCCTTTACCCAGCAGCGGCAGCAGCAGGATGAGCAGCGGGCGGCGATGCAGCGGGCGCAAATGGAGCAGCAGCGCGCGCAGGAGCAGCAGCGGGCCCAGCAGCGGGCCTTTACCCAGCAGCGGCAGCAGCAGGATGAGCAGCGCGCGGCGATGCAACGCGCGCAGATGGATCAGCAGCGGGCGCTCGA
>NZ_CAJPUX010000017.1 GCF_905397285.1 Cupriavidus plantarum | reverse complement strand
GGGCGGCGGCGGCAGCGGGTGCGGGCGCCGCGGCAGCCGGTGACGGCGCGGCGGCACCGCCGCCAGCGCCTTCCAGAATCAGCAGGACGACGCCTTCCTTGACGTTGTCGCCGACCTTGACCTTGACTTCCTTGACCGTGCCGGCCTGCGGCGACGGCACGTCCATCGTGGCCTTGTCGGACTCGAGCGTCACCAGCGCGTCTTCGGCGTTGATCGTGTCGCCCGCCTTCACGTGGACCTCGATTACGGGCACGGCGTCGTAGTCGCCGATATCGGGCACCTTGACCTCGATGGCGCCACCGCCGCTGGCTGCGGGGGCCGATGCGGGGGCCGATGCCGGGGCCGATGCAGCCGGGGCAGGCGCGGCCGCGGCGGGTGCCGGAGCCGGTGCAGCGGCCGCTGCGGGAGCGGGGGCAGCCGCCGGTGCGGGTGCCGGGGCGCCGGCGCCCGCGGGCTCCAGCATCACCAGCACGGAACCTTCCTTGACGTTGTCGCCCACCTTGATGCGGACTTCCTTGACCGTGCCGGCCTGCGGCGACGGCACGTCCATCGTGGCCTTGTCGGACTCGAGCGTGACCAGCGCATCTTCGGCGTTGATCGTGTCGCCGGGCTTCACGTGCACTTCGATGACGGGAACGCCGTCATAGTCGCCGATATCCGGCACCTTGATTTCAATCGCTTGACTCATTCAGTGTCTCTCCTGGGCAGCCGGCGCATGCGACAAACGACAAATGTAACGGGCGAGATTACTCTCACCGCGAGAATCTGTCATGTCGCCACGCCGCAAGGCGGCCGGAGCCGCGCTGCGGGGGTTTCGTGCGTCGTTAGTGCGTTCTTGTGCGGGATATCAGACCGACATCGGGTTCGGCTTGGACGGGTCGAGGTTGTACTTCTTGATGGCCTCGGCGACCTTGTCGCGACCGATCGCGCCTTCATCGGCCAGCGCCTTGAGCGCGGCCAGCGTGACCCAGTGACGGTCCACTTCGAAGAAGTGGCGCAGCTTCTCGCGGGTATCCGAGCGGCCGAAGCCATCGGTACCCAGCACCACGTAGCGGCGCGGCACGAACGGACGGATCTGTTCGGCGAACGCGCGCACGTAGTCGGTCGAGGCGATCACCGGACCGCGCACGCCCTTGAGCTTCTGCGTGACGAACGACTCGCGCGGCGTCTCGGTCGGGTGCAGCAGGTTGTAGCGTTCGACGTCCTGGCCTTCGCGGGCCAGTTCCGTGAAGCTCGGGCAGCCCCACAGGTCCGATTCCACGCCCCAGTCCTTCTTGAGCAGGTCGGCGGCGGCGATCACCTCGCGGAAGATCGTGCCCGAGCCCAGCAGCTGCACGCGCGGCGCGTTGCTGTTCTCGACGCCCTTGCGGAACTGGTACATGCCCTTGACGATGTCGGCCTCCGCGCCAGCCGGCATTTCCGGATGCTCGTAGTTCTCGTTCATCACCGTCAGGTAGTAGTACACGTCTTCCTGTTCGGCGTACATGCGGCGCAGGCCATCCTGCATCACCACGGCCAGTTCGTACTGGAACGTGGGGTCGTACGAGATGCAGTTCGGAATCGCGGCGTGGAACACGTGCGAGTGGCCGTCCTCGTGCTGCAGGCCTTCGCCATTCAGCGTCGTGCGGCCCGACGTGCCACCCAGCAGGAAGCCGCGCGAACGCATGTCCGCGGCGGCCCAGCACAGGTCGCCGATACGCTGGATGCCGAACATCGAGTAGTAGATGTAGAACGGAATCATCTGCACGCCATGCGTCGAGTACGACGTGGCCGCGGCGATCCAGTCGCACATCGCGCCGGCTTCGTTGATGCCTTCCTGCAGCACCTGGCCGGTTTCCGATTCCTTGTAGAACATCAGCTGGTCATGGTCCTCGGGGACGTACTTCTGACCTTGCTGGTTCCAGATGCCGACCTGGCGGAACAGGCCTTCCATGCCGAAGGTACGCGACTCGTCCGGCACGATGGGCACCACGTGCTTGCCGATCTGCTTGTCCTTCAGCAGCGTGTTCAGAATGCGCACGAAGGCCATGGTCGTGGACACTTCGCGGCCTTCGCCGGTCGCCTTGAGCAGGGCCTCGAACGCTTTCAGCTCGGGCACGGCCAGCGGCGCGGCTTCCTTGCGGCGCGCCGGCAGGTAGCCGCCCAGCTCCATGCGGCGGGCGCGCATGTATTCGAGTTCCTTCGAGCCTTCCTCGAACGTGAGGTAAGGCACCTTCTCGAGCTGGTCGTCGGCAACCGGAATGTTGAACTGGTCGCGGAACTTGCGGATCGATTCCACCGGCATCTTCTTCTGCTGGTGGGCGACGTTCATCGCCTGGCCCGCGTCACCCATGCCATAGCCCTTGATGGTCTTGGCGAGGATCAGCGTCGGCTGGCCCTTGTGGTCGCTCGCGGCCTTGTAGGCGGCGTACACCTTGTGCGGATCATGGCCGCCGCGGTTCAGGCGCCAGATGTCGTCGTCGGACCAGTCGGCCACCATGGCCTTCAGTTCCGGCGTGTTGAAGAAGTGCTCGCGCACGTAGGCGCCGTCCTTGGCCTTGAAGGTCTGGTACTCGCCGTCCACGCATTCCATCATGCGCTTCATCAGCAGTCCCTTGGTGTCGCGCGCCAGCAGCTGGTCCCAGCGGCTGCCCCACACGACCTTGATCACGTTCCAGCCGGCGCCGCGGAATTCCGACTCGAGTTCCTGGATGATCTTGCCGTTGCCGCGCACCGGACCGTCCAGGCGCTGCAGGTTGCAGTTGATCACGAAGACGAGGTTGTCCAGGCGTTCGCGGCCGGCCATGCCGATCGCGCCCAGCGATTCCGGTTCGTCCGTCTCGCCGTCGCCGAGGAAGGCCCAGACCTTGCGGTCGCCGGCCTTGGCCAGGCCGCGGCTGTCCAGGTACTTCATGAAGCGGGCCTGGTAGATCGCCATGATCGGGCCAAGGCCCATCGACACGGTCGGGAACTGCCAGAAGTCCGGCATCAGCCACGGGTGCGGGTACGACGAGATGCCCTTGCCGTCCACTTCCTGACGGAAGTTGTCGAGCTGTTCGGTCGTCAGGCGGCCGAGCAGGAAGGCGCGCGAGTACACGCCCGGCGCCGAGTGGCCCTGCACGAAGACGAGGTCGCCGCCGAGCTGTTCGGTGGGGGCGCGCCAGAAGTGGTTGTAGCCGACGTCATAGAGCGTCGCGGCGGAAGCGAACGACGAGATGTGGCCGCCCACGTTGGTATGCTTGTTCGCGCGCAGCACCATCGCCATCGCGTTCCAGCGCGTGTACGAACGGATGCGGTGCTCGATGTCCTGGTCGCCAGGGATGCGGGCCTGCAGCTCGACCGGAATCGTGTTGATGTATTGCGTCTCCGCGTGGAACGGCTGCGTCACGCCGTTCACGCGCGCGTATTCGATCTGCTTGTCGATCAGGAACGCTGCCCGTTCGGGACCTTCGGCGGCGATGACACCCTGGAGGGCATCGAGCCATTCATGCGTTTCCTGGGGGTCCGCGTCGTTGGCGCTGCTGGCGCCGAGGATCTGCTCTGGTACAGCTGACATGACTGTCTCCTGGGTGAATTCCTGCCCGCTTCGCCGGGTAAGGCGAGGGGTCGGCCGGGTATGCGGCAGGCGCGTGAAATCCGCCCGCATCGTTGGGTCGAAGCGATTCTATGGAAGCACAGGAGCGGCTTGCAAGCGAAATTTTCAGATTACGGATTCGTTTTTTATAATGTGGAATAATGCCGCAGTGCACCAGAATTCGCATTGCAGCGCATCATAAAATGCCGTGCCGACCGAAAAATTTCGCCGTGTAGATCGGAAAGTGCCTAAATAGATAGATGCTTTCCCCAAGCGACGCACCGCACTATTGCCGCTACACTGCGCTGTCAGTTGTCCCGCCCTCCTATGCAGTTCCTCGAACGACTTCTCTCCAGCCTCCGCACCGCGATGCTCCCGCCGTCCGCCGCCGAAGCGCCGGACGCCCATGACGCGAATACCGACGCGGGTCCCGACGCTGGTCATGATGCCGGTCCTGACGCTGGCCCCTATGCCGCCGCGCCGCGCCGCCTGTGGTGGCTGCGCTGGCGCAATCTCGTCGCGACCAGCTGGTTCATGTTCATCCCGCTCGTGGCGATCGTGCTGTTCACGGTGGCCATGGGCGTCATCCTCTGGTCGCTGCACGAGACCGAGCGCCAGCAGCAGCGGGACGCGCTCTATCGCGACGCCGCCTGGGCGCAGCAGCGCGTGCGGCTGTCGCTGCTGAGCAATCAGGACCAGCTCGCCTCCCTCGCGCGGGACATCGCCGCCGCGCAGCTCGACCAGGGCGCATACCGCACGGCCGCCCAGGAAATCCTGCGCGAGAACCCGGAAATCGTCTTCATCAACTGGCTCGACGCCACGCGCCGCGGCCGCTGGTCGCTGCCCTCCACGTCGGAGTTCGCAAGCCGCCTGCGCGAGTCGCAGGACCAGCCGCTGGAGCCCGAGGTGCTCGACACCTTCGACGCCGCGCGCGAGACACAGCGCGTGGTCTACTCGCGCCCGCTCGTCAACGACCGCGGCGACAGCTTCATGCTGATGGAGGTGCCGATCGTCCGCGACAACGAGTTCCTCGGCACGCTTGGCGCGTTGTATTCGATCAACGGCATCCTCACGCATCTGCTGCCGCCCGAGCTCACCGAGCGCTATCGTTTCTCGCTGATCGACAAGAACAACCAGACGCGCGCGAGCACCTCGGTCCGGCCGGTGCCGGGCAATGCGCTGTCGTACGAAGTCCTGCTCGATCCCCCCGGCCATTCGCTGTCGCTGCGGGCCGACGCCTATCCGCCGCCGTCGAACCTGCCCAACAACATGCTGTTGTGGCTCGTTGTCGGGCTGTCGTGCTTCCTGCTATGGAGCCTGTGGAGCATGTGGCGGCATACGAGCCGCCGCTCGGAGGCGCAGCGCGCGCTGCTCGCGGAAACGTCGTTCCGCCGCGCGATGGAGAACTCGATGCTGATCGGCCTGCGGGCGCTCGACCTCAACGGCCGCATCACGTACGTCAACCCCGCGTTCTGCCGCATGACGGGGTGGCAGGAAACCGATCTGGTCGGCCGCATGCCGCCCTTCCCCTACTGGCCGCCGAACGACCAGCAGGAGATGCAGAAGCAGATCGACCTCACGCTGCAGGGCAAGTCCCCGGCCACGGGCTACGAGATGCGCGTGATGCGCCGCGACGGCAGCAGTTTCTTCGCCCGCATGTACGTGTCCCCGCTCGTGGACAGCCGCGGCCGCCATACGGGCTGGATGAGTTCCATGACGGACATCACCGAGCCCAAGCGCGCGCGAGAGGAACTGGCCGCCGCGCATGACCGCTTCACCACGGTGCTCGAAAGCCTCGACGCCGCGGTGTCGGTGCTCGCCACGGACAAGGCCGAGCTGCTGTTCGCCAACCGCTATTACCGCCAGTTGTTCGGCTGGGAGGCCGAAGGCCACCTCAAGCTCGCCGGCGACGACTTCGACAAGGAGCAGATCTCGAGCGACAGCACCGACTATGTCGATGCCTACGCCGGCCTGCCCGCCTCGGAGCTCATGCCCTACGCGTCCGACGCGCGCGAGGTGTTCGTGCCGGACATGCAGAAATGGTTCGAAGTGCGCCGCCGCTACATCCAGTGGGTGGACGGGCACCTCGCGCAGATGCAGATCGCCACCGACATCACCATGCGCAAGGCCGCCGAGGAAATGGCGCGCCAGCACGAAGAGCGGCTCCAGTTCACGAGCCGCCTGACCACCATGGGGGAGATGGCGTCGTCGCTCGCGCACGAGCTCAACCAGCCGCTCGCCGCCATCAACAACTACTGCATGGGCGCGGTCGCGCGGCTCCATTCGGGCCGCAGCACCCCCGAGGACCTGATTCCCGTGCTCGAAAAAACGTCCGCGCAGGCGGTGCGCGCGGGCACGATCATCAGCCGCATCCGCGGGTTCGTGAAGCGCAGCCAGCCCCAGCGGCGCGAGGCCTCGCTGCACGACATCGTCGCGGACGCCGTGGGCCTTGCCGACCTCGAGGCGACGCGCCGCCGTGTGACCATCCTCACGCGCCTGCCCGCCCCGCCGCTGCTGCTGTATGTGGACCCGGTACTGATCGAGCAGGTGCTGGTCAACCTGCTCAAGAACGCAGTGGAAGCCATGGCCGGACTGCCCGCCATGCGCGCGGCCGGCGTCGTGCGCCTGCATGCGCGCGTGGAGCCGATGGAATTTGGCCAGTGCTGCTGCATCGACGTGATCGACCAGGGGCCGGGCGTGGACGAGGCGACCAAGGAACGGCTGTTCGAACCGTTCTTCAGCACGAAGTCGGACGGCATGGGCATGGGCCTGAATATCTGCCGCTCCATCATCGAATCCCACCAGGGCCGGCTATGGGTGGAAAACAACCCCGACGGCATCGGCTGCACATTCAAGATCACGTTGCCGATCCACACGGCCTCACCTGAGCAATAATCACGGCATGGGCGCATTCGTTATACGGCTATCGCGCAACCTTACAGTCCGGTTACACTTCGCTCCAAACGACCCTTGCCAGGAGACTTCATGACAGCAACGCCTTCCCCAACGCCTCACCGCGGCGAGACCGTCTTCATCGTCGACGACGACGAGGCGATGCGCGACTCGCTGACCTGGCTGCTCGAGGGTAATGGCTATCAGGTCCGCAGTTTCAACAGCGCGGAGCAGTTCCTCTCCGCCTACGATGCCGGCCAGGTCTCCTGCCTGATCCTCGACGTGCGGATGCCGGGCATGAGCGGCCCCGAACTGCAGGAGCGCATGCTCGCCGAGGGCATCGACATTCCTATCGTCTTCATCACGGGCCACGGCGACGTGCCGATGGCCGTTTCCACGATGAAGCGCGGCGCCATCGACTTCATCGAGAAGCCGTTCGACGAGTCCGAACTGCGCGCGCTGGTGGAACGCATGCTGACCAAGGCGCGCACGGACCATTCGGCCGCCCGCGAGCAGCGCGCCGCCAAGGATCTGCTAGGCAAGCTGACCACGCGCGAGCAGCAGGTGCTCGAACGCATCGTCGCCGGCCGCCTGAACAAGCAGATCGCCGACGATCTGGGCATCTCCATCAAGACCGTGGAGGCGCATCGCGCCAACATCATGGAAAAGCTCAACGTGAATACGGTGGCGGACCTGCTGCGCCTGGCGCTGTCGCGCAATAGCTGAACCCCGCGCCGCCCTTCCCCTTCCCTGCCCCTGCGTGGCGGCGGGCCCCGGCCGACGGCCCCGGCTCGCCGCCACCGCCCCCTGCCGCCCCCTCCCGCCCGCTGTAGCCCCCGGCAACCGCTTATAATCCGGCCATCGATACGCCGTCGTGCCTTCCGCGCGCGGCGCTATCGTTCGGTCTCATCGCTCGGTCTCATCGCTCAGTCTCATCGCACAACACGTCACCGCCACCTCCATGCCCGCTCAACTCATCGACGGCAACGCCCTTGCCAAACACATCCGCACCGAAGCCGCCCAGCGCGCCGCCCGCCTGACCGAACGCGGTCACCAGCCCGGCCTCGCCGTGGTGCTGGTCGGCGAGGACCCCGCCAGCCAGGTCTACGTGCGCAACAAGGTCAAGGCCTGCGAAGACAACGGGTTCCACTCGTCGCTGGACCGCTACCCCGCCGATCTCTCGGAAGCCGACCTGCTCGCGCGGATCGACGCACTGAACAACGACCCGAAAATCCACGGCATCCTCGTCCAGCTGCCGCTGCCGAAGCACATCGACAGCCACAAGGTGCTCGAGGCCATCGCGCCCGAGAAGGACGTCGATGGGTTCCACGTCGCCAACGCGGGCGCCCTGATGACCGGCGCGCCGCTGTTCCGTCCGTGCACGCCCTATGGCTGCATGAAGATGCTCGAGTCCATCCAGTATCCGCTGCGCGGCGCGCGCGCCGTGGTGATCGGCGCCTCGAACATCGTCGGCAAGCCGATGGCCATGCTGCTGCTGCAGGCCGGCGCCACCGTGACCATCTGCAACAGCAAGACGCGCGATCTGGCCGCGCACACGCGCGACGCGGACGTGATCGTCGCCGCCGTCGGCCGCCGCAACATCCTGACCGCCGATATGGTCAAGCCGGGCGCCGTCGTGATCGACGTGGGCATGAACCGTGACGACGCCGGCAAGCTGTGCGGCGACGTCGATTTCGCGGGCGTGCGCGAGGTGGCCGGCTACATCACGCCGGTGCCGGGCGGCGTCGGACCGATGACGATTACCATGCTGCTGATCAACACGCTGGAGGCCGCCGAGCGCGGCGCGGACGCCGCGGGCGCCTGACGCCCCGCGCCAACAGCCAGACGCGCGATCGGGCCCTTTGGGATAGCTAAGGGCCCGATTGAAAACGCATACTGGAAATTTCGGCGCGCAGGCCTCATCTTGCACACAGGTGCCGCCGCCGGAGGCGCCACCTTCACCGAACGAACGCGAGAACCGCCATGGAAAAAGCCGTCCCCTCCCTGCAAGACAATCCCCTGGCCGACTTCACCGACCTGCCGCGGTTCGCCGAGATCCGCCCCGAGCACATCGGACCCGCGCTGGACGTGCTGCTCGCGCAGGCCCAGGCCGCCGTGGACCGCGCCGAAGACCCGGCAACCCCGGCAACGTGGCGTGACGCCGTGGAAGCGCTGGAAGCCGCGACCGAGCCGCTGGGCCGTGCCTGGGGCGTCGTCGGCCACCTGAGCGCCGTCGCCGATACGCCGGCGCTGCGCAAGGCGCATGCCGACAACCTGCCGCGCATGACCGAATTCTGGTCCTCGCTGGGCCAGAGCCTCGCGCTGTACGAAAAGTACAAGGCCGTGGCCGCGGGCCCCGAGTTCGCGGGCCTGAGCCCCGCGCGCAGGCAACTGCTCGAAAACGAACTGCGCGGCTTCCGCCTGGGCGGCGCCGAGCTGGCCGAAGACCGCAAGCCGCGCTTCGCGCAGATCCAGGAAGAGCAGGCGCAGCTGTCGAAGGCCTTCTCGGACCACGTGCTCGACGCGACCAACGCGTACGGCCTGTTCATCGAGGACGAATCGCGTCTGGCCGGCATTCCGGAGGATGCGAAGGAAGCCGCCGCGATCGCCGCGCAGAAGGACGGCAAACCCGGCTGGAAATTCACGCTGCATTTCCCGTCGTACTTCCCGGTGCTCCAGTACGCGGACGACCGCGCGCTGCGCCAGACCATGTACGAGGCGAGCGTGACGCGCGCGTCCGAACTCGGCGCCAGGTACGGCAGCGGCAAGGACGAGTGGGACAACACCGCGAACATGCGCGAACAGCTCGCGCTGCGCCGCGAAGAAGCGCGGATGCTCGGCTACGCCAACTATGGCGAGGTCTCGCTGGTGCCGAAGATGGCGGAATCGCCGGCGGAGGTCCTGCGCTTCCTCGAGGAACTCGGCGTCAAGGCCCGCCCCTATGCCGAGAAGGACTGGGCGGAGTTGCGCGCGTTCGCGGCGAGCGAACTGGGCCTGAACACGATCGAACCGTGGGACGTGGCCTATGCCTCCGAGAAGCTGCGCCAGCAGCGTTATGCCTTCTCGGAACACGAGGTCAAGCAGTACTTCCCGGAACAGAAGGTGCTGGAAGGGCTGTTCGGCGTGATCGAGAAGCTGTTCACGGTCCGCATCGAACCCGACCAGGCGCAGACCTGGCACAAGGACGTGCGCTTCTTCCGCGTGGTCAACCCGCAGGGCGCCCTGCTCGCACAGTTCTACATCGACCTGTACGCGCGGGAAGGCAAGCGCGGAGGCGCATGGATGGACGACGCGCGCGGCCGCAAGGAACGCGACAACGGCACCGTGCAGACGCCCGTGGCTTACCTGACCTGCAACTTCTCCGCGCCGGTCGGCGACAAGCCCGCGCTGTTCACGCACGATGAAGTCATCACGCTGTTCCACGAGTTCGGCCATGGCCTGCACCACATGCTCACGCAGGTGGGCGACCTCGGCGTCTCGGGCATCAACGGCGTGGAGTGGGATGCCGTAGAACTGCCGTCGCAGTTCATGGAGAACTTCTGCTGGGAGTACGAGGTGCTGTCGGGCATGACGCGGCACGTCGACACGGGCGAGCCGCTGCCGCGCGCGCTGTTCGACCGCATGCTCGCGGCCAAAAACTTCCAGAGCGGCATGATGACGTTGCGCCAGATCGTGTTCTCGGCGTTCGACATGCACCTGCACACGGACTTCGACCCGCAGGGCGACAAGTCTGTGCTCGAGCTGTCGCGGGAGATCAACAACCGCGTGCACGTCGTGCCGCAGCATCCGCTGTCCCGCTGGCCGAACACGTTCAGCCATATCTTCGCGGGCGGCTATGCGGCGGGCTACTACAGCTACAAGTGGGCGGAGGTGCTGTCCGCGGACGTCTACGCGGCGTTCGAGGAAGCGGCGCAACTGTCCGGCAGCGTGCTCGACGGCGAAACCGGCAAGCGCTATCACCGCGAGATCCTCTCCGTGGGCGGCAGCCGTCCGGCGATGGAGTCGTTCGTGGCGTTCCGCGGCCGCGCGCCGCAGATCGACGCGCTGCTGCGCCATGGCGGCATGGCCGAGGGTGTGCCGGCATAACGACACCATGCGCCGCGCATGAACCTGCCCTTCCCGATCCGCACCGAGTGTCCCCCGGGCGCATGCGTGTGCGACCGGGAAGCCCTCCTCGCGGATCCGAACGCGGACCTCCGCATCCTGCGGCTCACGCGCGAGGAAGAGAAGCGCCTCGTCGACAGGCTCGAGAACCTCTCGAGCCTCGCCGACCTCCGCAAGATGGAAGCGCGCATGCACGACCAGCTCGGCATCGTCGTGACCATCACGCCGAGCGCCCGCGAGGTGCGCACCACGCGCGGCATCCATATCCAGCTCGCCGACCAGCCCGGCCTCTGCCGCAAGACGAAGCAGAACATACCGGCCGCCATCCGCCGCAGCATGGAGCGGCATCCGGAAATCGCCTATGCCATTCTCGACGGCTACGATCTAGTCGGACAGGGCGGCCTCGACCTCTCGGGTGGGGACGAATAGTACAATCGCGGCATTCCATCCGCACTCCCCCACTCATGCGCATCGCCAGCTGGAACGTCAATTCCCTCAAGGTCCGTCTGCCCCAGGTCCTGCAATGGCTCGCCGCGCAGGACGCGGCCGGCACGCCGATCGACGCGCTCTGCCTGCAGGAACTGAAACTCCCCGACGACAAGTACCCGCTGGCCGAACTCGAGAACGCCGGCTTCCATAGCGTCTACACCGGCCAGAAAACCTACAACGGCGTCGCCATCGTCGCGCGCGATGGCGCCATGCCAGGCCCGACCGACGTCGTGCGCAATATTCCCGGTTACGAGGATGCCCAGCAACGCGTGATCGCCGGCACGTATGGCGACGTGCGGCTCATCAGCGCGTACTTCCCGAACGGCCAGGCCCTCGACTCCGACAAGTTCGTCTACAAGCTCGACTGGCTGCGCGCGCTGACGCAATGGGTGCAGGCCGAAATGGCGCGCTACCCGAAACTCGCGCTGCTCGGCGACTTCAACATCGCGCCCGAAGATCGCGACGTGCACGACCCTGCCAAGTGGCAAGGCCAGAACCTCGTCTCGCCGCAGGAGCGCGACGCATTCAAGGCGCTGGTCGCCCTCGGCCTCGTCGATGCGTTCCGCATGTTCGAGCAGCCCGAGAAGATGTTCTCGTGGTGGGACTACCGCATGATGGGCTTCCGCCGCAACGCGGGCCTGCGCATCGACCATATCCTGTTGTCGCCCGAACTGGCCGGCCGCTGCTCCACGTGCGCGATCGACAAGGAGCCGCGCCGCTGGGAGCAGCCCTCCGACCATACGCCGGTCGTCGCAACGCTCGACCTCGCATGACACCCGCGGGCAGCGATCACGGGTGGCGCCGCCTGTTCCCGTGGACGCGGCGCGTCACGCCGCTGACGCTGCGCGCGGACCTTGTCGCCGGACTGCTCGGCGCCGTGCTCGTGCTGCCACAGGGCGTCGCCTTCGCGACGCTCGCGGGCCTGCCCCCGCAATACGGCATCTACACCGCCGTCGTGCCGTGCATCGTGGCCGCCCTCTTCGGCTCGAGCTGGCACGTGATGTCCGGCCCGACCAACGCGAACTCGCTTGCGCTGTTCGCGATGCTGAGCCCCGTCGCCTTCGCGGGCAGCCCCGCCTATATCGCGCTGGCGCTCGCCGTCACGATCCTCGTGGGCGTGCTCCAGCTGTCGGTGGGCGTCCTGCGCCTGGGCTCGCTCGCCAACTTCATCTCGCCCTCGGTGCTGCTGGGCTTCACCTGCGGCGCGGCGACCCTCATCGCGCTGTATGCGATCAAGGATCTGTTCGGCCTCGCCGTGCCGACGGGCACGAGCGCGTTCGGCGTCGTGCGCTTCCTGTTCGAGAACCTCGACACGATCAACTGGAGCGCGGTGGCGGTCGGCGCCGTAACGCTCGGCGCGACGCTCGCCGCCAAACGCGTATCGCGCCGCCTGCCCTTCATGCTCATCGGCCTGCTCGCCGGCTATGCCACGGCGCTGGCGCTCAATGCGAGCGGCTGGAGCCACGCGCGGCATGTCAACGTGATCGGCCCGATCCCGTCCGCCTTTCCGCCGTTCAGCCTGCCCGATATCAACTGGCGCACGCTGCCCGACCTGCTCGGCATCGCCTCCGCGCTGACCATCGTCGCGCTTGGCCAGTCGATCTCCATCGCAAAGGCCGTCGCGCTGCGCTCGGGCCAGCATATCGACGCCAACCGCGAGTTCATCGGCCAGGGGTTGTCCAACATCGCGGGCGGCCTGTTCTCGAGCTACATCTCGTGCGGCTCGCTGAACCGCTCGATGCCAAACTTCGAGGCCGGGGCGCAAACTCCGATGGCCAGCGTGTTCTCGGCGCTGCTGCTCGTGGTGCTCGTGCTCGTCAGCGCCCCGCTGCTCGCGCAGATTCCGCACGCCGCGATCGCGGCGATGCTGATGCTCGTGGCATGGGGTCTGCTCGACATCGCGCGCCTGCGTCGCATCGCGCGGCTGTCGCGCACGGAATTCGCGATCGCGATTGGCACGTTCGCCGCGACGCTCGTCATCCGTCTGGAGATGGCCGTGCTGCTCGGCACGATCCTGTCGCTCGTGGCGTACCTCTATCGCACGTCACGGCCCGCGGTGCGCAGCCTCGTGCCCGATGCCGACGATCCGGGCCGGCGCTTCACGCCGCTCGACGAGCTCCATCGCCCGCAGCCCGAATGTCCGCAGCTCAAGCTGCTGCGCATGGAGGGCGCGATCTACTTCGGTGCCGTGCAGTACGTCACCGATCGCCTGCACTGGCTGCGCACGAAAGACGCGAGCCAGACACATCTGCTCGCGATGACCAAGAGCATGAATTTCATCGACCTGGCGGGCGCGGAGATGTGGGAAGCCGAGCGCGTCGAACGGCGCGCCGCGGGCGGCGACCTCTACTTCCATCGGCCGCGCACGCAGGTGCTGGAGACGTGGGCGCAGACGGGTTTTACCGACAAGCTCGGGCCCGATCATATTTTCCCGACCAAGCGGCAGGCGCTGCACACGATCATCGCACGGCTGTCGCCGGAGATCTGTGCGCAATGCCACGTACGGATTTTCGAGGAATGCGCGAGCCGTCCGGGCGGTCCGGATTACCGTGCGGAAGATAGCGGAGAAAAAGCCGGGGGAGAAACCGAGGAAAGAACCGAGGGAAGAACCGAGGGGAAATAAACGCTGGTCCCGAAGGTACGCCGGCTGGTCCGATGGAAAACGGAACCGATGCCGGCGCAGGAGGGTCGCGTCGTTCGTCTCGTATCGGAACCTCGTATGGGAACCGACACGCTGGCGACGGCGCAAGACTGCGCGTCTTACACCGGCGCCACGTGGGCGCGTTTCACGACGATCGGCTGGGGCACACCCTGCTCGATCAGCACAACCGCCGCGCGTTCGATGGTCTCGCGACCCGCGCGGAATGCTTCTTCCAGTGACAGCACCTGGTCGGCACTGAAGCCTTCCCACAGCGCTTCGCGCGTCACCACGCACGTCACTTGCTCGCCATCGACGAGCGCATGGAACAGCAGTCCCTCGTTATTGATGTCGTAGCGCTCTTGCTCCTGGAATTTGATTTCCATCATCACAGCCCTCCATATGCAAGTGGAGAAGCATCCTAACATGGCTCGCCCCAAGTCGTGTGCGAAGACCCCCAACTCGCGCCGAGAATGCATGACGCGCGGGCGTGCGTTACACGCCGTCACAGGTCGTCTTTGCACACCCATGTGTCGTTGTCATGGATGCGCGTGTATTTTCTGCGCAGGAATTGACAAGCGCAAAATTGATGATAGAATCTAGTTCTTCGTTGGGGCGTTAGCTCAGTTGGTAGAGCAGCGGACTCTTAATCCGTAGGTCGAGTGTTCGAGTCACTCACGCCCCACCAGCGAATTCCAGAAACGCCGGACCCCAAAGGTTCGGCGTTTTTCATTTCGGCATTCATTCTCTGCCTACCTGGCCGCGCGTCCTATTGCGCGCGCTCGAACAACAAGCGCGCAAGACGGCGATGGTCCGCCAGCACCCCCGGCAAATCGACGGTCCGCAGCACCCCATCCCGCACCACCACCCGCCCATTGATCACGCTCGTCGCCACCGTCCCCGGGGTGCAGAACACGAGCGCGGCAACCGGGTCGTGCCCCCCTCCCGCATACCCCACCCCCGACATATCGAACGCCACCACATCCGCCGACATCCCCGGCGCCAGCGCCCCGATATCGTCACGGTTCAGCACGCGCGCGCCACCCAGCGTGGCAATCTCCAGCGCCTCCCGCGCGCTCATCGCCGCCGGGCCGAATCCCACGCGTTGCAGCAGCATCGCCTGCCGCGCCTCGCCGAGCATATGCGCCCCGTCGTTGGACGCACTGCCATCGACACCGAGCCCCACGGGCACACCCGCATCGCGCATCGCACGGATCGGTGCAATCCCCGACGCCAGCCGCATGTTGGAACAGGGGCAATGCGCGACCCCCGTACCCGTCCGAGCGAACAGCGCCATGCCCGGCTCGTCCAGCTTCACGCAGTGCGCGTGCCAGACATCGTGCCCGACCCATCCGAGATCCTCGGCATACTCGGCGGGCGTCATGCCGAAGCGCTCGCGCGAGTAGGCCACGTCGTTGTCGTTCTCCGCCAGATGCGTGTGCAGCGACACGCCATAGTGCCGCGCCATGACCGCGGACTCGCGCATGAGGTCGCGCGACACCGAAAACGGCGAGCACGGTGCCAGCACCACGCGCAGCATCGCGTGACGCGAGGCATTGTGATACTGCTCGACCAGTCGCTGACTGTCCCGCAGGATCGCGGCCTCCTGCTCCACGACGACGTCGGGCGGTAGTCCGCCCTGACTGCGTCCGACGCTCATCGAGCCGCGCGCGGCGTGGAAGCGCATGCCCATCTCCCGCGCGGCGCCAATCGCATCGTCGAGGCGCGAACCGTTCGGATAGAGATATAAATGGTCGCTCGTCGTCGTGCAGCCCGACAACATCAGCTCGGCCATCGCCGTGCGCGTCGACGCCGCGATCATCTCCGGCGTCAGGTGGGACCAGATCATGTACAGATTCGTCAGCCACGAAAACAGTTCCGCGTCCTGCGCGGCTGGCACGGCGCGCGTGAGGCTCTGGTACATGTGGTGATGCGTATTGACGAGGCCGGGCATGACAACGTGGCCCGTCATGTCGATGACTTCGGCACCGCCCGCATCGGCACGCTCGCGCCATTCGCGTGGCAGCGCGTCGGTGGGGCCCACCCACGCGATCGAAGGCCCGTCGGCCACGAGCGCCCCTCGCGGGATTTCGCGACGCGCCGCGTCCATCGTGACGAGCACGTCGGCATTCTGCAGGATCAAAGTCATGGCGGGTCCGGTAAGCAATGACAGCAGTCAGTCTAGGCCCGCGGCCACCGTCACGGGAAGCGCCGATTTCCGCCCGAGGTGTCCACAAAAAGCGCACACCCTTACCGTGCGTCCATCGCCTCCATCGCCTCCATCGCCACTACCATGGCATCGGCCATCAGCGTCGCTGCGGGCCCGGCGGCGCCACGCGCGCGCGTCACGAGCCGCAGCGTCTGCCGCGGCAGCTCCGCATCGCCCAACGGCACGTACACCACGCCCCCGCGCGCCCGCGACTCCAGCACGTCGAGCGGATTGAGCAGCGCTACCCCACCGCCCGCCGCAGCCAGCCGCTGCAGCAACTCGATCGATGTCGATTCCACCACAGGCGAAACCTCGAGCGCCGCCGCCGCGAACGCCCCATCGATCAACGCGCGAATCGACAACGACGGCGCAGGCAACAGCAGCGGATACCCCGCGCATTCGGCCAGCCGCACGCTGGACTGCCCCGCAAGCGGATGCCCTGGCGCGGTCACCGCGCCGATCGCCCAGGCGCTGCCCGCCACGATCCGCAGCGAAGACAGGTCGGGCAGGTCATAACCGAGCCCCAGATCGGCGTCCCCCTGCTCCACCGCCCGCACGATGCCCTCGACCGGCAAATCCGCCACCCGCACCGCGATCCCCGGATGCCGTTGCCGAAACGCATGCACGAGCGAAGGCATCCACGCGCCCGCCAGACCCGCCGTCACCGCGACGGTGACCACACCCCGCCGGGCATGGCGAAAGTCCGCGATACGCGCGCGCAATGCCTCGTGCTCGCGCAACGTCTGCCGCGCATGCGCCACGACCATCTCGCCGAGCGGCGTCAGCACGAGCCGCCGCTGAATGCGCTCGAACAACGGCGCGCCGAGCTCCGCTTCGAGATCGAGGATCTGCCGATTGATCGCCGTCGGCGCGACGTGCAGATGCACGGCGGCCTGCCGGATCGAACCGCGGCGTACGACTTCATCGAGATAACGCAGGACACGTGCATGCATGGCGCGCATTGTAATCACACCCGCCCTCCTCGCAGAAAATGCGCAGGGGGGCTTGCGCGTTTTGAAGACGCTGCTATAATCGCTGTCTTCGTTGGGGCGTTAGCTCAGTTGGTAGAGCAGCGGACTCTTAATCCGTAGGTCGAGTGTTCGAGTCACTCACGCCCCACCACCGAATGCATCAATCGAAGAAGCCGGAATCCGCAAGGGTCTCCGGCTTTTTTGTTTGTCCCGCGCAAGGACAACGAGGCAAAAAAAACGAGGCGCCTTAGCGCCCCGATTTTCCGAACCTGACGCTTGCGCGTCATGGCTCACCGCTTACGCATTCTCACGCGAAGCACGCTTGCGCTCATGCTCCTTGAGATGGCGCTTACGCAGACGAATGCTCTTCGGCGTAATCTCGACGAGCTCGTCGTCGGCGATAAATTCCACCGCGTATTCGAGCGACATCTGGATCGGCGGCACCAGGCGCACCGCTTCGTCGGTACCCGACGCGCGCACGTTGGTCAGCTGCTTGCCCTTGATCGGGTTCACGACGAGGTCGTTGTCGCGGCTGTGGATACCGATGATCATGCCTTCGTACAGCGCATCGCCCGGCTTCACGAACATGCGGCCGCGATCCTGCAGCTTCCACAGCGCGTAGGCCACGGCATCGCCGTCGTCCTGCGAGATCAGCACGCCGTTGTGGCGATCGCCCAGGCCGCCTTCGCGCAGCGGCGCGTAGTCGTCGAAGATATGGCTGATCAGGCCGGTACCGCGCGTCAGCGTCAGGAACTCACCCTGGAAGCCGATCAGGCCGCGTGCGGGAATGCGGTACTCGAGACGCGTACGACCCTTGCCGTCCGACGCCATGTCGAGCAGTTCGCCCTTGCGGCGGCCCAGTTCTTCCATCACCGAACCCTGGTGGCCGTCTTCCACGTCCACGGTCAGCAGTTCGTACGGCTCGTGCTTGACGCCGTCGATTTCCTTGAACACCACGCGCGGGCGCGACACGGCCAGCTCGTAGCCTTCACGGCGCATGTTTTCCAGCAGGATGGTCAGGTGCAGTTCGCCGCGGCCCGACACTTCGAAGATCGTGTCGTCGCCGGTATCGGCCACGCGCAGCGCCACGTTCGACTTGAGCTCGCGGTCCAGACGCTCGCGCAGCTGGCGGCTGGTCACGAACTTGCCTTCACGGCCGGCCAGCGGCGACGTGTTGACGCAGAAGTTCATGGTCAGCGTGGGCTCGTCCACCTTCAGCATCGGCAGCGCTTCCTGCGCTTCCGGCGCCATCACGGTGCAGCCGATACCGAGCTCTTCGATACCGTTGATCAGCACGATGTCGCCCGCTTCCGCCTCTTGCACGATCTCGCGCTCGAGGCCCACGAACTTCAGCACCTGGTTGATACGGCCCTTGATCGGGTTGCCTTCCGGACCGAACTTGACCACCACGTCCTGCAGCGGACGCGCACGGCCGCGCGAGATGCGGCCCACGCCGATCTTGCCGACGTAGCTCGAGTAGTCGAGCGAAATGATCTGCAGCTGCAGCGGACCATTGGGATCGTCGTCACGCACGGGCACCTTGTCCAGCACGGTCTCGAACAGCGGCTTCATGTCGCCGCCGCGCACGTCTTCGGTCAGGCCGGCGTAGCCGTTCAGACCCGAGGCGTAGATCACCGGGAAGTCGAGCTGCTCGTCGGTGGCGCCCAGCTTGTCGAACAGGTCGAACGTCTGGTTGATCACCCACTCCGGACGCGCGCCCGGACGGTCGATCTTGTTGATCACGACGATCGGCTTCAGGCCGAGGGCCAGCGCCTTGCGCGTGACGAAGCGCGTCTGCGGCATCGGGCCTTCGACGGCGTCGACCAGCAGCAGCACGCCGTCGACCATCGACAGCACACGCTCCACTTCACCGCCGAAGTCCGCGTGTCCCGGGGTATCGACGATGTTGATGTGCGTGCCGTTATATTCGACGGCACAGTTCTTCGCGAGGATCGTGATCCCGCGTTCCTTTTCCAGGTCGTTCGAGTCCATCACGCGTTCCGCGACTTGCTGGTTTTCGCGGAAGGTGCCTGCCTGGCGCAGGAGTTGGTCGACCAGGGTGGTCTTGCCATGATCGACGTGAGCGATGATGGCGATGTTGCGGATAGCGCGGGTCATTGAGGCGTCCCCCGAGTTCGGAGCGTTCTAAAAATAACCCGACATTCTAGCATGCTGCAGCGCAAGATGCGGCAGCAATCTGCTCGGCCGTGCGTCTTCGACAGTTGCGTGCGTTTTATTGCGATCCGTGCAATATCGAATTGTGCCCATTGCAGCGAGTTCGTCACATGCATACATTTGCCCCGGCAACCTTTGCAGTGGCAATGAATGACGACTCAGCCATCTCCCTCCTCCGCGATCGCTCCCGCCGCCGCCTCCGACCCCTTCGATCCTGAACACTACGAAATGGGCCGCAGCATCGGCTACGTGCTCGCGCGCGCCAAAAGCCGGCTCGCATACAGCGTCGAGCAGCAGGTCAGCGGCCTCGACGTCACCCACCCGCAGGCCAGCTGTTTGATGATGCTCGCGAAGGGCGCAGCCCGCAACGTCACCGACCTCGCCCGCGAACTCGGCACCGACATCGGCTCCGTGACGCGCCTGCTCAGCCGGCTCGAGCGGCGCGGCCTCATCGCGCGCAATCGGCGCGACGACGACCGGCGCGTCGTGGACCTCTCGCTGACCCCGGCGGGCGAAGCCATCGTCGGCAAGCTGCCGGCGATCTACTGCGACGTCCTTCGCCGCCATTTCGAAGGATTCACCGCTGCCGAGATCGAGACACTGCGCGGCCTGCTCCAGCGCGTGATCGACAACCATCAGGACCTCTGCAAATCATGAAGCCAGCCCTTCCGCTCGCCCTCGCGGCCGCGGCGTCGATCCTCGCCGGCTGCGCCGCGTTCGGCGATGCCCAGAGCACGCAAACGATGACCGCGCCCGACGTGCTCGCGCAGAGCAGTGCGCGGTCGCTGCCCGCCGGCCATGGCGAATGGCCATCGCAGGACTGGGTCGATCAGTTCCGGGACCCGCAGCTGCGCGCGCTCGTCGTCGAAGCCACGCGCGACAACCCCAATCTGCAGGCCGCATTCGCGCGCGTGCAGGCATCGCGCGCCATGGCCATGGCCACGCGTGCGGCGCTGTATCCGGGTATCGATTTCGAAGGCAGCATCGTGCGGCAGCGCTTCTCGTCCACCGACCTGTTCGAGGGCACGCCGCTCGCGGGCTCGTGGCAGAACGCGTCGCGCATGCAGTTCGGGCTCGACTACGACTTCGACTTCTGGGGCAAGAACCGCGCGGCGCTGGAAGCCGCGCTCTCCGAAGACCGCGCGGCCGAAGCCGAGAGCCAGGCCTCGCGCCTGCTGTTGTCCACCGCCATCGCGCGTAACTACAACCGGCTGGCCGCGCTGTACGCGCAACGCGATGTGGCGGAGCGCGCCATCGCGCAGCGCCGCGACCTGACCGAACTGTCGCGTCAGCGCCTGTCCGCCGGTCTCGATACGCAGGTGGAAACCACGCAGGCGCGCGGCACGGTCGCCGCCGCGCAGACCGACCTGCAACGCATCGACGAAGACATCGCCCTCGCGCGCAACCAGTTGGCGGCCCTGCTGGGCAAGGGCCCCGATCGCGGGCTGCAGATTACCAAGCCGACGCTGCTGGCGCATGCCACCCCGACGCTGCCCGACGACCTGGCCATCGGCCTGCTCGGCCGCCGTCCCGATATCGTGGCCGCGCGCTGGCGTGTGGAAGCCGCCGCCGGGGACGTGAGTGTCGCGCGCAAGGAGTTCCTCCCCGACATCACCTTCAGCGCGTATGCGGGCGTGGCGTCGCTCGATCCGTCGAACCTGCTGATGGGCATCAGCCGCACGTTTGGCTTCGGTCCGGCCGTGCAGTTGCCGATCTTCGCGGGTGGACGGCTGCGCGCCAACCTCAAGGGTCGTTATGCGCAGTACGACATCGCGGTGGCCAGCTACAACCAGACGCTCGTCGACGCGCTGCGTGAAACCGCGGACACCGTGACGAGCATCCGCAGCGTCGATCAGCAGATCGCCACGCAACGCGAGGCGCTCGATCTGGCGGAGCATGCGTACGCGCTGGCCACCACGCGCTACAAGGCGGGCCTCGGCACGCAGCTCACGGTGCTCAATGCGGAGAGCACCGTGCTCCAGCAACGGCGCCTCGCCACCGACCTGCAGGCACGCCGGCTCGATCTCCAGATCGGGCTCGTCAAGGCGCTCGGCGGCGGTTATGCCTCGCCCGAGGAAGCGGACGCACAACCGCACGCCGCGCCCAACGCCACGTCCGGGGCTGCCAACGGCTAAGCCCACGCACTCCGCATCCGAGCCCACGTACCAGCACGAGACCAACATGAGCACCAACGCGCAACCCGCCGCCAATCCCGGCAACGGCAACAACGCCAACAACAACAACAAGCGCAAACGCCTGCTGATCGCCCTGACCGCGGCGGTGGTCGTCGCCGGCATCGGCTATGGCCTGTACTGGGGCCTCTACGCCCGCCATTTCGAGAACACCGACGACGCCTACGTCGCCGGCAACGTCGTGCAGGTGACCCCGCTCGCGGGCGGCACCGTGGTCTCGATCGCCGCCGACGACACGCAGCTCGTCACGGCGGGCCAGGCGCTCATCCAGCTCGATCGCGCGGACTCGCAGGTCTCGCTCGAGCAGGCCGAGGCGCAGCTCGCGCAGGCCGTGCGCGAAGTGCGCACGCTCTATGTCAATAACGGTTCCCTCGCCGCCAACGTCGCCATGCGGCAGGCGGATGTGGCCAAGGCGCGCGAGGACCTGACGCGCCGGCAGGCCATCGCCAACTCGGGCGCCGTGTCGAGCGAAGAGATCGCGCACGCGCGCACCGCGCTGCAGGCTGCGGAATCCGCGTTGCAGGCCGCGCAGGAGCAGCTCGCTTCCAACAAGGTGCTGACCGACCAGACCACCGTCGAGAAGCATCCGAACGTGCAGCGCGCGGCGGCCAACCTGCGCGCGGCGTACCTCGCGTTCGCGCGCTCGACGCTGCCCGCGCCCGTCACCGGCTACGTCGCCAAGCGCTCGGTGCAGGTGGGCCAGCGCGTGGCGCCGGGCACGCCGCTGATGGCCGTGGTGCCGCTCGACCAGGTCTGGGTCGATGCCAACTTCAAGGAAGTCCAGATCACGCATATGCGCGTGGGCCAGCCGGTCGAACTCGAAGCCGATGTCTATGGCTCGAAGGTGAAGTATCGCGGCAAGGTCGAAGGGTTCTCCGCTGGCACGGGCGCCGCGTTCTCGCTGCTGCCCGCGCAGAACGCCACGGGCAACTGGATCAAGGTCGTGCAGCGGCTGCCCGTGCGCATTGCGCTCGATCCGCAACAGCTCAAGGCGCATCCCCTGCGTGTCGGTCTGTCGATGAACGTCAGCGTGGACGTGCGCAACGAGGACGGCGGCGCGATGGTATCCGCCATCACGCGCGGGCCCATGGAGACCGATGTCTACGACAAGGTCGCGCAGGACGCCGACACGCTGATCGCGCGCATCGTCGCGCTCAACAACGGGGGCCGCGTGGCCGCCGGTCCCGCCGCCACCGTCCCGCCCGCGGCGCCCTCGCCTGCTCCGGCCGTCCGCACGCCCTCGCCCGCGGACGCGTCGCGGCCGTCGGCCAAGCACGCCTGATCGCGATCCATGGCCGATACCCTCACCGCCAACGCCGACGATAGTGACGATAGCGGCCGCCGCGCGCCGGCGCCCGCACCGGGCGCGGCGCCCGCGCCGCTGACTGGCGGCAAGCTGATCGTCGGCACCATCGCGCTGTCGCTGGCCACGTTCATGAACGTGCTGGACTCGTCGATCGCCAACGTGTCGATTCCGGCGATCTCGGGCGATCTTGGCGTGGCGCCCAATCAGGGCACCTGGGTCATCACGTCGTTTGCGGTGGCCAACGCCATTTCCGTGCCGCTCACGGGCTGGCTCACCACCCGCTTCGGCGCGGTGCGGCTGTTCGTCACGTCGATCCTGCTGTTCGTGCTGTCGTCGTGGTTGTGCGGCGTGGCGCCGAACCTGGAGACGCTGCTCGCCGCGCGGATCCTGCAGGGCGCGGTCGCGGGTCCGATGATTCCGCTGTCGCAGTCGTTGCTGCTGGCCAGCTATCCGCCCACCAAGAGTTCGATGGCGCTCGCGTTATGGGGCATGACCACGCTCGTCGCGCCGATCATGGGACCGCTGCTGGGTGGCTGGATCTCGGACAACATGACGTGGCCGTGGATCTTCTACATCAACATCCCGGTGGGGCTTGGCGCCGCGTATGCGACGTGGGCCATCTATCGCGAGCGCGAGACACCCACGCGCATCCTGCCGATCGATCGCATCGGCCTTGCGCTGCTGGTGATCTGGGTCGGCGCGATGCAGCTGATGCTCGACAAGGGCAAGGAACTCGACTGGTTCCACTCGACGTTCATCGTCGTGCTGACGGTCACCGCGGTGGTGGGCTTTCTCTTCTTCGTCGTCTGGGAGTGGTACGAGAAGCATCCGATCGTCGATATCCACCTGTTCGGCGGCCGCAATTTCGCGGCGGGCGTGGTGGCGATTTCGGTAGCCTATGGCCTGTTCTTCGGCAACCTCGTGATCCTGCCGCTGTGGCTGCAGACGATCGTCGGCTACACGGCAACCGACGCGGGCATCGTGATGGCCCCGGTGGGCATCTTCGCCATCCTGCTGTCGCCCGTCATCGGGCGCGTGCTGCCCAAGGTGGACGCCCGCTGGGTCGCAACGGCGGCGTTCATCACCTTCGGCATCGTGAGCTTCATGCGGTCGGGCTTCACCACGGGCGTGGACACGCGCACGCTCATGATTCCCACACTGATCCAGGGCGCGGCAATGGCGATGTTCTTCATCCCGCTGACGTCGATCATCCTGTCAGGCCAACCGCCGGCCAGAATCCCGGCCGCGTCGGGCCTCTCGAACTTCGTCCGCATTACGTTCGGCGCCATCGGTGCATCGATCTCCACGACGATCTGGGAAAACCGCGCGGCGCTCCATCATGCGCAGCTGATCGAACAGGTCAACCCGTTCAACCCGGCCTATGTCGAACAACTGGACCACCTGACCCAACTTGGCATGAGCCGCGCGCAGGCCATGGGCGTGATCGAACGCAACATCTCGCTCCAGGCATCGATGCTGGGCGCCAACGACATCTTCTGGATCTCGGGCGTACTGTTCTTCGTGCTGATCGTATTCGTCTGGCTGACGAAACGCGCCCAGGGCGGCGGCGGCGCCGACGCGGCGGGCGCGCATTGAGGGAGCGGCCTACAGCTTGACCAGCCGCTCCGGCCGCAACGCACCCTCGCGCATCCGCGCGACGCCAAGCAGCCGGGCGGGCTGGCCGCCGTAGACGCGGGCCAGCGCCTCCTCGGCGAGCGCGATATCCAAAGGCAGATCCCGCCGCGCGATGCGCTGGCCCTGCAGAAACCGCCCCATCGCCGCATCGTCAAGCTGCACCGGCGCACACCGCTGCAGCAGCGCATCCACTGGCGCAAGCATCGACGGCCGCGCGTCGTCCGGCTGCGCGTCGATCTGCTCCAGCGTCACCGCGCCGTCGAGCGTCAGATCGCCCACCGCCGTTCGCCGCAGCCCCGTCAAATGCGCCCCGCATCCCAATGCCTCGCCAATGTCCTCGGCCAGTGTCCGGATATACGTGCCCTTGCTGCACGTCACACGCATCGTGAAGCCGGGCGCCAGGGTATCGTCCAAACTGAGCGACAACACATCGATCGAACGAATCGTCACCGTGCGCGCCGCACGCTCGACGGTCTCTCCGGCTCGCGCATACGCATACAGCGGCTTGCCATCCTTCTTCAGCGCCGAATACATCGGCGGCACCTGCGAGATCTCGCCGGTGAAGCGCGCCACCGCCGCATCGAGCGCCGCCCGATCGACCGCCACATCGCGAGACAAGACCACATCGCCCTCGGCATCCCCGGTCCTCGTGGTCTGACCAAGACGCACCACGGCCTCGTAGGTCTTGTCCGCATCCAGCAGATCGGCGGAGAACTTGGTCGCCTCGCCAAAGCAAAGCGGCAACAACCCGGTAGCCAGCGGATCGAGCGTCCCCGTATGCCCGGCCTTGTTCGCGCGCAACAACCGCTTGGCCCGCACGAGCGCATCGTTGGAGGACAGCCCGAGCGGCTTGTCGAGCAGCAGCACGCCGTGCACATCGCGGCGCGGAAGTTTGGGCGGCCGGGTGGCGGCTTGAGAATCGGTCATCGGGGAAAGAGCGCGCCAACAACGAGGCACGCATGGAAGACGCCAGGGGGCGGAAGCAGCGAGGAAGCTTACGCCTCGTCGTCCTTCGCGCGCGTGGCGTTCGCTTCGTTGATCAGCTTCGACATCTCGATCGCATGCTCGACCGACGTGTCGTGATGGAAATGCAGCGTGGGAACGGTATGGATGTGCAGACGCTTGAACAGCAGCGAATGCAGGTAGCCGGCCTTCTCGTTGAGAATGGCCCCGGCGATCTCGGGCTCGGCGCCCAGTACCGTGAAATAGATTTTGGCGTGCGCGTAATCGGGCGTCAGCGTTACCGACTGGAGCGTTACGAGCCCCAGGCGCGGATCGCGGAGTTCGCGCTGGATCATCTCGGCCAGGTCCTTCTGGATCTGGTCGGAGAGCCGGATATTGCGGGAAGAGATGGTGCCTTTCTTGGCCATCGAAACCTGTATGTTCTGCTTGTCTAGCTAACTACAAAAAACACAGTGGCGGGACATGCCCGCCACTGACTTGCCGCTGTTACAGCGTACGTGCCACCTCGGTGATCTCGTACACCTCGAGCTGGTCGCCTTCCTGAACGTCGTTGAAGTTCTTGATCGACAGACCGCACTCGAAGCCCTGCTTCACCTCGCGGACATCGTCCTTGAAGCGCTTCAGCGAATCGAGCTCGCCGCTGTGGATCACGACGTTGTTGCGCAGCACGCGCACCAGCGAGTTCCGCTTGACCATACCGTCGGTGACCATACAGCCCGCCACCGCGCCGATCTTCGGCACGCGGAAGACCTGACGGACTTCCACCTGACCGATCGTGGTCTCGCGCTTCTCCGGTGCCAGCATGCCCGACATCGCCGCCTTGATCTCGTCTACCGCATCGTAAATGATGTTGTAGTAGCGGATGTCGATGCCATTGTGCTCGGCCAGCTTGCGCGCGCCAGCGTCGGCACGCACGTTGAAGCCGATAATGACCGCCTTCGAAGCCGTCGCCAGGTTGACGTCGGATTCGGAGATGCCACCCACGCCACCGTGCACGATCTGCACGCGGACTTCGTCCGTGGACAGCTTCTGCAGCGATTGCACCAGCGCTTCCTGCGAACCCTGCACGTCGGCCTTCACGATCAGCGGCAGCGACTGGACTTCGCCTTCGCTCATCTGCTCCAGCATCGTCTCGAGCTTGGCCGCCTGCTGCTTGGCCAGCTTCACGTCGCGGAACTTGCCCTGACGGAACAGCGCGATTTCGCGCGCCTTGCGCTCGTCCGGCAGCACCAGCACTTCTTCACCGGCGGCAGGCACTTCCGACAGACCCTGGATTTCCACCGGGATCGACGGGCCCGCTTCCTTCGCGGGCTTGCTGTTCTCGTCGAGCATTGCACGGACACGGCCATAGGCGCTGCCCGCCAGCACGACGTCGCCGCGCTTGAGCGTACCGCTCGTGACGAGGATCGTCGCGATCGGGCCCTTGCCCTTGTCGAGCTGGGCTTCCACCACCAGACCCTTGGCCGGCGCATCGACCGGCGCCTTCAGTTCCAGCACTTCGGCCTGCAGCAGCACCTGCTCCAGCAGATCGTCGATACCGAAACCGGTCTTGGCGGACACCGGCACGAACGGCGAATCACCGCCGTACTCTTCCGGCAGCACCTGCTCGGCCACGAGTTCCTGCTTGACGCGATCCGGGTTGGCTTCGGGCTTGTCGATCTTGTTGATCGCCACCACGATGGGCACGCCGGCCGCCTTCGCGTGGGCGATGGCTTCCTTCGTCTGCGGCATCACGCCGTCGTCGGCGGCCACCACCAGAATCACGATATCCGTCGCCTTCGCACCGCGCGCACGCATGGCCGTAAAGGCCTCGTGACCCGGGGTGTCCAGGAACGTGATCACGCCGCGCTCGGTTTCCACGTGGTAGGCACCGATATGCTGCGTGATACCGCCCGCTTCGCCCGCGGCAACCTTCGTGCGGCGGATGTAGTCGAGCAGCGAGGTCTTGCCGTGGTCGACGTGACCCATCACGGTCACCACCGGCGGACGCGGCAGCAGTTCGGCGTCGGTGTGTTCCTCACCACCGATGTCGAGCAGCGCTTCCGGATCGTCCAGCTTGGCGGCGAAAGCCTTGTGGCCCATTTCTTCCACCACGATCATGGCGGTTTCCTGGTCCAGCACCTGGTTGATGGTCACCATCTGGCCGAGCTTCATCATCTGCTTGATGACCTCGGAGGCCTTCACGGCCATCTTGTGGGCGAGGTCGGCCACGGAGATGGTTTCCGGCACGTGCACTTCGCGCACCACCGGTTCGGTCGGCGCCTGGAAGTTGCTGCGCGCATCGTCGGCATGATGCTTGCCGCCGCGGCCCCGCGGGCCACCGCGCCAGCCGCCGACGCCGCCCGACGAATCGCCGCGCGTCTTCAGGCCGCTGCCCTTCTTGCGCGAGCCTTCGTCCTGCCACGTGGACGACGTGCCTGCCTTCACGACCTTGCCCTTCTTGTCGGTCGTGGTGGTCGTCGTCGCAGCCGCCGTCGCCGGCGCCTTCTTCTCGTCCTTCTTGACTTCCGTGCCCGGCGCCTTCACCGGCTTGTGCAGCGTACCGGTCTGCTCGGCCTTCTTTTCCTCGGCCTTGCGCTCGGACGGTGCCTTCAGCACGCGTGCCGGGGCGTTGAGCATCTGCTGGATCGCACGGGCTTCCGCTTCCGCGGCTTCGCGGCGGCGGCGTGCGGCGTCCTGCTGCTCGGCGCGCGCGGTATCCGCGGCGGCCTTCGCATTGTCGGCGGCCTTCTGCGCTTCCACGCGTTCGGCGGCCAGGCGCGTCTTGTCTTCCTCGGCCTTCTTGCGCGCGGCTTCCTCGGCGGCATCCGCCACGGCACGTGCGGCCGCGGCTTCTTCCTCCGCCTTGGCGGCCAGCAGCTCGGCCTGGCGGCGCTGCTCGGCCTCCAGCGCCTCCTGTCTGGCGATGCGCTCGGCTTCCTCGCGCTCGGCGGCCTCGCGGCGTGCCTTGAGCTCGGCTTCCTGGCGCGCCAGCTGTTCTTCCTGCTGGCGGCGTTCCTCTTCATCGAGGCGAGCCTGTTCGGCCGCGGACTCCTGGGACTCCGCGCCATCGCCGTGCGTATCCGCGGCGGCCTCGTCGCGCTTGATCAGGACGCGCTTCTTGCGCACCTCGACCTGCACCGTACGCGTCTTGCCGGTGGAGTCGGCCTGGCGGATCTCGGACGTCTCACGCTTCGTCAGCGTGATCTTTTTCCGAGCGCTGTCATCGGCCTGACCATGCGACCGCTTGAGGTAGTCGAGCAGCCGGGTCTTGTCCGATTCGGTGATGATGTCTTCAGGCGTCGCCTTGCCCACCCCAGCTGCCTGCAATTGTTCCAGCAGGGCAGCTGCGCTGCGGCTCAGTTCTGCGGCCAGTTGGGCAACTGTTGTGCTTGCCATTCAAACCCTTTCAATACTTGGTTTCTACGTCGGGACAAATTGTTGCGGAAAGCGCGCGACCGGGAGACATCCCGGCCGTGTCCCTCAGTTGAACCAATGTTCCCGTGCCTTCATGATCAGCGCGCGGGCATCGTCCTCGCTCACACCGATCATCTCGACCAGCTCGTCGACGGCCAGTTCGGCCAAGTCGTCGCGCGTGTGGATATTGCCTTCGGCCAGCTTGCCGATCAGCTCGGGGTTGAGGCCGTCGAGCGAGCGCAGATCCTGCGACACCTCTTCCACCTTTTCTTCCCGGGCCAGTTCCATCGTGAGCAGCGCATCGCGTGCGCGATTCCGCAGCTCGTTGACGGTGTCCTCGTCGAATGCTTCGATCTCCATCATTTCATTGATGGGGACGTAAGCGACTTCCTCAAGCGTCGAGAAGCCTTCTTCGATCAGGATGTCCGCCACTTCCTCGTCCACGTCCAGCTTGGCCATGAACAGCTTGCGCACCACTTCGCTCTCTTCGGCCTGCTTCTGCGCCGATTCTTCCTGCGTCATGATGTTGATCTGCCACCCGGTCAGCTCCGACGCCAGGCGTACGTTCTGACCGCTGCGGCCGATGGCGACGGCGAGGTTTTCCTCATCCACCACCACGTCCATGCTGTGCTTTTCCTCGTCGACCACGATCGACTGGACCTGCGCCGGCGCCAGCGCGCCGATCACGAACTGCGCCGGATCTTCCGACCACAGCACGATGTCCACCGCCTCGCCGCCGATCTCGTTACGGACCGCCGTCACACGCGTGCCACGCACGCCGACGCAGGTACCGATCGGATCGATGCGCTTGTCGTGCGCCACCACCGCGATCTTCGCGCGGACGCCCGGATCCCGTGCCGCCGCCTTGATCTCGAGCAGGCCCTGTTCCATCTCGGGCACTTCGTTCTCGAACAGCTTGATCAGGAACTCCGGCGCCGTGCGCGAGAGTTCGATCTGCGGGCCGCGCGCGGCGCGGTCCACATTCAGGATGTACGCGCGCACACGGTCGCCGGTGCGCAGGTTTTCCTTCGGGATGATCTGGTCACGCGCCAGCAGCGCTTCGACGCGGCCCGATTCGACGATCAGGCCCTTCTTGTCGGCGCGCTTGACCGTGCCGGTCATCACCTTCTCGCCGCGATCGAGGTAGTCGTTCAGGATCTGCTCGCGCTCGGCATCGCGGATGCGCTGCAGGATCACCTGCTTCGCCGCCTGCGCGCCGATACGGCCGAACTCCACGGACTCGATCTGCTCCTCGACGAAATCGTCGAGCTGCGCGTCGGGGTTCTGATCGCGGGCTTCGAACAGCAGGATCTGCTTGTCCGGCTCCTGCAGACCCTGTTCGTCGGGAACGACCAGCCAGCGGCGGAACGTCTCATGCTCGCCGGACTCGCGATCGATCGCGACACGAATATCGACATCTTCCTCGAAACGCTTCTTGGTCGCGGAAGCGAGTGCCGCCTCCAGCGCGCCGAATACCACATCCTTGTCGACGTTCTTTTCACGCGCGAGCGCATCGACGAGCAACAGAACTTCGCGGCTCATTGCTTGTTCCCTTTTCTTTGATTTCCTTTGAAGTCGAACACCGGCACGAGTCGTGCGCGGTCGACATCGGATATGGCGAATTCCAGCAGCGCCGGGCCGTCCTTGCCTTCGAATTCCAGGCCGATCTTTTCGGCCCCGGCCTCACCCGCGGGTTCCCGCAGGATGCCGACGAAGTTCTTCTGGCCGTTGACCGGAAGGCGCAGCGTGACGCGCGCTTCGGATCCGGCAAAGCGGACGTAGTCGGCCAGCTTCTTCAGCGGCCTGTCCAATCCCGGCGACGAAACTTCCAGACGTTCGTAGTCGATGTTCTCGACCGTCAACACGTGTGTGAGCTGCCGGCTGACCTTTTCGCAGTCCTCGATGACGATACCGGTATCCGGCTGATCGATAAAAACACGCAGCAGTCCAGCCGGGGCACGCTCAAGATCAACCAACTCGTAGCCCATGCCGTTAAGGGTGGTTTCGATCAAATCTGCCAGATGCACTGTAATCCCGAGTAAGAACCTTCAAATCGTAGTGGGCGACCGAAGTGGACGACCATCGATCCTCGTGGGATCGCTGTTCGGGCGAACCAAAAAAAAATGGGCGCAATGCCCATCATTCGCCCACCCTCACTTGGAGGATGACACTTTGAATAGACTTTGATTATACGCGGATTATGTCCAAAAGGCAAAAGCCTCCTGGACATCCCGCACCCGGGGCGCGTGCCCCGGGCTTCGCGAGGCAGGCGCCTCAGCGATTGCCGCCATGGCCACCGCCATGACCGCCGCGGCCGCGCTGCCGGCGATTGTTTCCGCCCGCGCCACCACCGCTGCCACCACCACCGTTGCCGCCTTTCGAGGCCTTCGGCATCACATTGCCGTTGACGTCCCCGCCGCCGCGGCGCTGCTGCGCGCGGCCGCCCCGGCCACCGCCGAATCCACCGCCGGCACCACCCGCACCGCCGGCGCCACCCATGCCGCCGCGCATGCCGCCCTGACCGCCACGCATGCCGCCCTGGCCGCCGCCGAACTTGGTCGTATGCGACGTCAGCGGCGCGGGGCCCGTCGGGATGTAGCCCATCGAGGTCTGCATCGGATCCGGCTGGCCGCGGCCGGCACCGCCGCCGCCACGCTGGCCGCCCTTCTCGAAGCGCGGCAGGCCGTCCATGCCCGTGGGCATCGGCATGCCCGCGATCGCGGCTTCCGTGCGCGCCTTGCGGCCGCCCACCTTGCTGCCGCCCTTCGGCTGTTGCTCGCCCTTGCCCGGCGCCTTCAGGCCGATGCCCGCCATCAGCGTGCGCACGTCGGCGGCTTCCAGTTCCTGCCAGCGGCCGCGCTTGAGGCCGCGCGGCAGCAGGAACTGGCCGTATCGCGTACGGATCAGGCGCGACACGGTCAGGCCCACCGCCTCGAACATGCGGCGGACTTCGCGGTTGCGGCCTTCGGTCAGCGCCACGTGGTACCACTGGTTCACGCCTTCGCCACCGCCGTCCGCGATGCGCAGGAAATTCGCCTCGCCGTCGTCCAGTTCGATGCCGTGCAGCAGGCGCTGGCGATCGGACTCGCCGAGCTCGCCCAGCGTGCGCACCGCGTATTCACGCTCCACGCCGTAGCGAGGGTGCATAAAGCGGTTGGCGATGTCGCCGGACGTCGTGAAGATCAGCAGACCTTCGGTATTGAAGTCGAGGCGGCCGACGGCCACCCACTTGCCGGTCTTGATGCGCGGCAGGCTGTCGAACACGGTCGGACGGCCTTCCGGATCGGACTGGCTGACGATTTCGCCCGCCGGCTTGTGATACAGCAGCACGCGCGGCGGCTTCGTCGAAATCTTGCGGTGGATCAGCTTGCCATTCACGCGGACCTGATCGGTCGGCAGAATGCGCTGGCCGATATGCGCGGGCAGTCCGTTCACGGACACGCGCCCCTGCAGGATCAGCTCTTCCATCTCGCGGCGCGAGCCGAGGCCGCCCTCGGCCAGCACCTTGTGCAGCTTGGGCGCGTCGTCGTCCGACGTGAGCTCGCGCACGGGCTTGGCCTTGGTGCGCGGCACGACCATGTCTTCCTGATCGTACTGCTCCGAGATCACGAACTTGAACAGGTCCTCGGCGCCGGCCGCGGCCTTGGCGGCCGACTTGACCAGCAGCGGCTGCTCGCCGCCCTTGCCACCCTTACCCTTGTCCGCGCCGCCAGCCTTGTCGCCCTTGCGGTCGCCGCGCTCGCTACGCTCGCCACGCTCACCACGGCCGCCAGCCTTCTGGCCGCCGGGGTTGTTCTGCTGGCCGCCTTGCTGGCCCTGACCGCGGTTGCCGCCCTTGCCACGCTTGCCTTGGTTGCCACCGGCCGGACGCGCTTCGCCATCGACCAGCGCCGCCTTGCGTTGCGGCTGCTGCCGGCGCTTGCGGTTGCCGCCCGGCTGCTTGTCGCCCTGCGGCTGCGCGGCACCTTCGCTGCCCGCGCCCGCCACGGCCTGATCGCCGTCGGCGCTTTCGCCGGCCGTCGTCACCGCGGCAGCGGCGGCAGGCTTGCGCCGGCTGCGGGGACGCGGCT
>NZ_CAJPUX010000016.1 GCF_905397285.1 Cupriavidus plantarum | reverse complement strand
CGGCGCCCGCGACATCAACCGCCCGCGTAGCCCGTACTACGACGGCGCCCGCGGTACCGATGTCTACACCGACGGCGCGCTAGTCTGATCGCCTAAACCAGTTGCTCCGGCGTTTCCTCTCTTAGACCCGGTCTCGCGGACCCTCCCACCGCGACCGAGGGGCGCAAGAAACCGGCGGCTTTCGAGCCGCCGGTTTTTTTTCGCCCGCCGGTCCTACGTCCCCGCGACGACGCTTTGCAGCGCGCCGATGAACGTATCCAGCGCATACGGCTTGCGCAGGGAAATCGCGTGCGGCAGAACACGGCGCTGGGCCGGTGTCAGCGTCACGTCATAGCCGCTGACAAAGACGATCCGCAAGGCGGGCCATGCCGCCGCGGCCTCCAGCGCGAGGTCGATCCCCGACGCGCTGCCGAGGCCCACATCGGTCAGCATCACATCGATCCGATGCGCGCGCAGGGCTTGCATCGCTTCCACCTCATTGCTCGCCTCGATCACCTCGATGCCGAAGCTGCGCAGCAGCTCCGCGGAACTCGCGCGCACAAGATCGTCGTCATCGACGAACAGCAGGCGCACATCGGCAAGCCGTGCGACCGGCCCCGCTGCCTTGTGCGGCTCGGGTACCGGCGCGGGCGCGAGCACCGCGCCGCCGCGCGCGATCACGAAGCGGATCTTGCGGGCCAGCGCCTCGTGCGTGTACGGCTTTGACAGCAGTTCGATGCCAGCATCGAGCCGCCCCGCGTGCACGATGGCATTGTCGGTATAACCAGAGGTAAACAGCACCGCGATACCGGGCAGCCGCTCGCGCACCTTCCGCGCCATCTCGGGGCTCCGCATCGGCCCCGGCATCACGACGTCGCTGAACAGCACGTCCACTGGCACGCCGCTCTCGACGATGGCGAGCGCGCTCGCCGCGTCCTTGGCCTTGAGCACGCGATAGCCGAGGTTCGACAGCATATCGACCACGGTATTGCGTACGTCCTCGTCGTCCTCGACCACCAGCACGGTCTCGGTGCCGCCCGTGGCGGCCCCCATGTCGACGTCCGTCTCCAGATCCTCCTCCTGGCGCTCGCGCGGCAGGTAGAGCCTGACGGTCGTGCCGAGACCGGACTCGCTGTAGATCTTCACGTGCCCGCCCGACTGCTTGACGAAGCCGTAGACCATGGACAGCCCGAGGCCCGTGCCCTGTCCTTCCGGCTTGGTCGTGAAGAACGGCTCGAACACGTGCTCCTGCACGTCGGGGGTCATGCCCATGCCCGTGTCGGTCACGGCCACCATCACATATTGGCCGGGCGTGACGTCCGCATGGCGCAGCGCGTAGGCCTCGTCAAGCGAGGCATTGCCGGCTTCGATCGTCAGCCGGCCGTGACCCGCCATCGCGTCGCGTGCATTGATGGCGAGATTGAGCAGCGCGTTCTCGACCTGAAAGGGATCCACGAGCGTGTTCCACAACCCGCCCGCGACGATGGTCTCGATCTCCACGCCATCGCCCAGCGCGCGCCGCAGCATGTCGTCGAGCCCGCGGATGAAGCGGCCCAGATTGACGACCTTCGGCGCGAGCGGCTGCCGCCGGCCGAACGCAAGCAGCTGCGACGCAAGCTTGGCGCCGCGCGATACGCCCGCAAGCGCATTGCGCACGCGCTGCGTCGCGCGTTCCTCCGTGGCCACGTCCGTGGCCAGCAGCTGAAGATTGCCACCGATGACCTGCAGCAGGTTGTTGAAGTCGTGCGCGACGCCGCCGGTCAGCTTGCCGATTGCCTCCATCTTCTGGGCCATGCGCAGCGCCTCGTCGGCATGCCGCAGCGCCTCCGCGGCCTCGCGGTCGCTCGTCACGTCGCGGCCCACGCCATGGATGCGGCTCGACGAAGGATCGAGCGTGAGCGTCCAGGCGATCCACCGCCACTTGCCGTCCTGCCGTCCAAGCCGGCATTCGTGACGCACCGCGCTGCCCTCGCGGCGCAACGCGATCAGCTGTTCCGTCATGCCCACGAGGTCGTCTGGATGCACGAACACAAGGCACGAACGCCCCAGCAGTTCTCCAGGCGTGAGGCTCAGTGTGCGGCGCCATGACGGGCTCACGCGTTCGAGCGTGCCGTCGGCCGCCGTCACCATCAGCAGGTCTTCGCTGAGATCCCACAACCGGTCGCGGTCGGCAACGGCTTCGCTGACGCGGCGTTCGAGCGTCGCGTTCAGTTCGTGCAACGCGTCCTGGGCCTTCGTGCGCTTGGCGATCTCGGCCTGCGCGGCCTGATAGAGGCGCGCGTTGTCGATGGCCACCGCGGCCTGCGCCGCAATCCCCACCAGCACGCGCTCCGCGCGTTCGGTGAACATCCCCGCTTCCGGATGACCGAAGAACAGGCCGCCCAGCACCTCGCCATTGCGCGAGATCACCGGCGCGGCCAGGTAACTGCAAACTTTCAGGTGCCCCTTCGGCATACCGTGATGCGGTGGATTGCGGCCGAAACGCGGATCGCGGGTGATATCGGCGGACCTCACGATGCCCTGCCCGAGGAAGGTCGGCGCGAACACGGCCGTATTGCGGGGCATCGGAAATTTGTCGAACGCTTCCTTCGGCACGCCAGACAGCGTGTAGAGCATGTACGACTCGCCCTTGTCGTCCAGCACATTGTAGAAGAAGGCACCGAACGCCGCGCCCGTCAGTTCCGTCGCGGCATCCGTGACGACCTGCACCGCGCGGCCCAGATCGAGTTCCGCCGCCACCGTCGTGCCGACCTCATTAAGCACCTCGAGTACGCGCGATTCCTCGCGCAGGCGGCGCTCCGTTTCCCGCCGCAGCCGCGACAACTGCAGGTTGCTGGCGACGCGCGCAAGCAGTTCCCGCGCCGAAAACGGCTTGATCAGGTAATCGTCCGCGCCGCTTTCCAGGCCACTCACGCGCGCCTCTTCTCCCGCGCGTGCCGACAGCAGCAGCACAGGCGTGTCCCGCAACGCGGGGTCGTCGCGCAGCACGCGCACCAGCTCCACGCCATCCATGCCCGGCATCATGACGTCGGACACGATCAGGTCCGGCGCCTGCGCGCGCGCGAGGGCCAGCGCTTCGTTGCCGTCGCTGGCGAGGCGTACGGCATGCCCCGCGCCTTCGAGCAGCCGGCGCATGTACTCGCGCAGATCCGCGTTATCGTCGACGACGAGCATCTGGGCGCGCGCACTGCCGTCGATCGCATCGTTCGCGGCGGGCACCGTGACTTCCATCGGCATTGCGACGGTCTCGGCGCCGGTCCCCCACCGCGTGGCCGTCTCCGCGTAGGCACGCGCTTGCGTGCTCATCTCGACGGGCGCGGGCGCGGGCAGCGCCGCGGCGGGTTCCAGCACGCGCGGCAACCGAACGATCGCGCGCGTGCCCGCGCCGAGCTGACTCTCCATCTGGATCACACCACCGTGCTGCTTCACGAGTTCCTGCACGAGCGCGAGCCCGATGCCGCTGCCTTCGATGGAACGCCCCATCGCGCCAGAGACGCGGTGGAAGCGTTCGAACAGGCGCGGTAGCTCCGCTTCCGGGATGCCGATACCCGTATCGCGGATCGCAAGTTCGACATCGCCCGCGTCCGTCCCGCGCACGGACACCTCGATCTCCCCCTCGAACGTGAACTTGTACGCGTTCGACAGCAGGTTCAGGACAATCGTCTCCCAGACCGTGCGATCGACCGAAACGGGCGCCGGCAACGGCGGGCACTCGACCACGAGCCGCAGCCCCGCCGATTCGATCGCGGAACGGAACAGCGAGGCGAGGTCCGCTGTGAATGCCGACAGATCGGTCGGCTGCGGCTGCATCTGCATGCGGCCCGCCTCGATGCGCGAGAAATCCAGCAACGCATTCACGAGCTTGAGCAGGCGCATGCCATTGCGATGCGTAATCTCGAGCAGCGCGTGATCCTCGCCGCCGCCTGGGCGGTTCAGCATTTCCTCGAGCGGCCCCAGCATCAGCGTGAGCGGCGTGCGGAATTCGTGACTGATGTTCGAGAAAAACATCGTCTTGGCGCGATCGATCTCCGCCAGCGCCTCGGCCCGCCGGCGCTCCGCCTCGTAGGCATCGACATAGCCGAACGCCGCGCTGATCTGTCCCGCGATGAGCCCGAGGAAACTGCGGTAGCGATCGCCGACGAGCCGGTAGGGATTCAGGCCGATGACCAGCACGCCGTGCTGCGAGGTCTCGCCGGACGGGGACACGGGCACGATGGCCACCTGCGTGGGCGGCACGCTCCAGGCGCCGCCCGGCAGCGCTTCGACGTCGGCCGGGTGTTCCCGTACCAGCACGCGGCCCGATTGCAGCGCCTCGTAGGCGGGCCAGGGCGCATCGGATGCGGCATCGGCATCGGGCGATTCAGCGCGCAGCGTCGCCGGGGCCATCGCGTGATCGGCGGCGATGCCCTCGCGGCCGGCCAGCGTCAGTTCACCGGCCCCCCGCTCGCCCAGATAGAGCAGCGCGAACGTGACGTCGTACGGGTCGCTCCGCAGGGCCTGCATCGCCACGCGGCAGACCTCCTCGCGCGTGCGCGCCTCCGCGGTGGAGGCAGCCAGCTCGCGCAGCAGCATGAGCTGGCGCTCGGCCAGCACGCGTTCGGTGTCGTCGCTGTTGGCGCAGATGATGCCACCGGTGCCCCCGTGATCGTCCGGTACGGGGCTGTACGAGAACGTGTAATACGTTTCCTCGGGATAGCCGTTGCGCTCCATGATCAGGAGCTTCTGCTCGACGAAGATCCCTTCGACGCCCGCCATGGCGGTGGCGAGTAGCGGGCCGATGTCGTCCCAGATCTCGCGCCATACCGTCATGGTCGGCAACCCGAGCGCCGACGGATGGCGACCGCCGATGATGGCCTTGTACGGGTCGTTGTAGAAGAAAAGGAGTTCGTCGCCCCAGCCGATCCAGATCGGCTGCCGCGACGTCAGCATGATGCGGATCGCGGTCTTGAGGCTCTGCGGCCATTGCGCCGGAGCGCCCAGTGCCGTGGCGCTCCAGTCGAACGCGCGTATGCGCGCCCCCATTTCTCCGCCGCCCGCGAGAAACGCGGGCGAGCCGTCTTCAGCCGGGCCGGCGCTCCCGGCCGGGTGCATTCCGAAGTTGGTCATCCCGGAGTTCGTCATTCCGTTCTCCCGCCCTGCGATCGCACGCTCGGCACCGCATCCTCCGTCCCAAAAGGGCGTGATTGTGATCATCGCCGCGTACGCGCGGTAACGCAATCGGTACACATCACCGACCGGCGTCCGACAACACCGGCGTATAGTGTCTCCGACTCCTCCCGAACCTGCCTGCCATGCAAGACACTACGGGCTCCTACCTGATCGCCATCGCCATGACGGCGGTGCTCACCATCATCACCGTGGCGATGCACTACGAAGCGCTGCGGCTGATCTCCGCCATCCACCCCCGCCGCTGGAGCGGCAAGGTCAATATCGGCGCGATGATCGTGCTGATCATCGCGGCGCATTGCGTCGAGGCCATGATGTTTGGCCTGGGATACTGGCTGGGCACAGACGTGTTCCACGTCGGCTCCCTCAAGGGGATGCCCGACCACGGCACCGCCGCGTACATCTATTTCTCTCTCGAAACCTTCACCACGCAGAGCATCGGCGACATCTTCCCGGTGGGTCCGCTGCGGCTCCTGGCGGCCGTGGAGCCGGTCGTCGGCCTGATGCTGATCGGCTGGTCGACGTCGTTCACGTTCCTGCAAATGCGGCGGGACTGGCGCGCGGACGATGCGGGGGAGGTGGACGACAGCGCCTGACCCCGCGGTAGCGCGGTCCGAAAAGACAATGACGGTGACGTTACCGGAGGCGATCTTAAGCACGGAAGGCTAAGCTCGAAATCGGCGTCCCTCCTACAAACTTGTGAGATTCGAGGAAGTTGCGACGGCGGGGCGTTCGATGAAAAGATAAGTTGCCGTCATCCACGGCGCTGTCTGATCAAACTCGGAGGGAATCGTGCCGACCACGAACAAGAAAAAACTCGGGCCACTGGGCGCATGGATTGGCATGCTGCTCGCCCTCTTCGCGACGTGCCTCGCGTCGCAGGCGCATGCCCAGACGCCGTCGCCGCTGCCGGAATGGCAGTATTCGGTCGGCGTGCCACTGCGCAAGCTATTTTCTCCCGACCTGCCGACCTGGGAAGTCCGTGTTGGTGCCGCCATGACGGTGCGGCCGCGCTATGACGGTGCAAGCGATTACTACATCCTTGGCGGCCCCAGCATCGACGTGCGCTACAAGGACCTCGCATTCGCCTCGACGGGGGAGGGGATCGGCTTCAACGCCATCCATACCGAACGCGTTCGTGCGGGCCTGGCCATCACCTACGACATGGGCCGCCGCGAGAAGAAAGACCACGACCATCTGGCCGGCATGGGCAATATCGGCATCGTGCCAGAGTCGAAGATCTTCGCGGAGTACGTCGTGTCGAAGGAATTTCCGCTGGTGATCCGCGCGAATATCCGGCGCCAGCTGGGCGGCTCGGATGGCTGGGTCGGCGATGTGGGCGCTTATATGCCGATGCCGGGCAGTTCGGAGAAATTCTTCTGGTTCCTCGGCCCGACCATGACCTTTGCCGATTCGCGTTACATGCAGACATGGTTCGGCGTGAACGGGCAGCAGGCGGCGCGGTCTGGCTACGCGGAATACCACCCGAGCGGCGGCATCAAGTCCTATGGCGGCGGCGTGTCCGCCATCTGGATGTTCAGCAAGCACTGGTTCGCCACCGCCGATTTCGGCGTCTCGGCCCTGGTCGGCGACGCGCGCAACAGCCCCATTGTGCAGCGCTCGACGAACCTGACCGGCGATATCTCGGTCAACTATCAGTTCTGACCGCTCATGCCTGCGCGGGCCGCGGCCGGCGCAGGTATCCCTCCACGACGGTGCGCAGGGCCGGCAGCTTCCCCGTGAAGAAGTGCCCGGCGCCGGGGATCACCACCACCGGCAGCTCCTGCGGGCGTGCCCATTCGAATACGTTGATGAGCGGCACGCGTTCGTCGCGTTCGCCATGCACGACGAGCGCATCCGGCGCGGCCTCCGCTACCGCGGGCGTGTCGTAGGCGAGGGTCTCCGACAACCGTCCGCTGGGCATGCCCGAGAGGATCAGGTGCGCAATGGACGCACCGTCCTCCACGATTTCACCGAGACCGAGCGTCAGCACGAAGGCGCCGAACGAGAAGCCGGCCAGCGCGAGCGGCAGACCGGCATGCCGTGCGCGCAGCGCGCGCATGACGGCCAGCACGTCCTGCGCTTCTCCCGGGCCGCCATCGTAGCTGCCCTCGCTCGCGCCGACGCCCCGATAGTTCGGCCGCGCCACGAGGAAACCATGCCCCTGCAGCGCGCGGGCGAGCACCTGCGGAATCTTGTGTTCGGCGGTGCCGCCCTGGCTCGGATGCGGGTGCGCGACCACAGCGATGCCCGTGGGGGCGGCAACCGGCGTATCGATCAAGACTTCGAGTGCGCCCGCGGGACCGGGGAATGATTCGCGGCGGGTCGGAGGAGGAGAGGCGTTGGCGGCGTTGCTGGAAGCGTTGGAAGCGTTTGAAGCGTTGGGGGGCGAGACCATGGGTGAGCGAGAGAATGCGTTCGATGTGCGACGCAGCATACCCGCAGCATGGCCCGCGCCGCAATCAGTGTGGCCGGTCCGGCTGCGCTCCCGACACTACCGCCGCGATCTCCGCGCGCCGCACGCTGACGCAATCGTCGAGTTCCAGACCTTCCGCCACCACGAGCATCTCGGCCCCGCGACTGATCGCGTCAATCTTGCCGTACCAGAGATCGGGCCCGGCCACACCGGTCAGGCGAATGCTGAATTCCGTCTGCTGGTCACGGCTGCAGACGGTGACCAGATCGCCGACCTCGGGCGTCGCGGCCTCCTCCGCCATCGACACCTCCCGGGCCGGTACCGTCAGGGGCATCTGCGCGATGCCGCGCGCGAACCTCGCTTGCATGGTCAACTCCTGCACGTCGTATCTCGTATTGCTGAAGCATAGGAGTACGTCGGCGATTCGCAATGTCGTGTGCGCGCGAGTCGTCTTATCCCCCACCCGGCACGGGTCTTGCGTCCTCCAAAACTGACAAACGTGTCAGACAGCGCCGGATAGTTACAAGGTGTTTCAGCGCGCAAGATTGATGCCACCAGACTGAAAGACAGAAGGAGATCACCATGGAAGCCACGCTTCATGTCATGCCGTACGGTGCCGGCTGGGACGTCATTCACGAAGGTTCGCGCTATGCCGAGTCCCACCACGCGACGCTCGATGAAGCGATCGCCGCTGGCACGCGCCGCGCACGCCTGACGAAGGTCGAGCTGCTGGTGCACGGCACCGACGGCGAGGTCCGCGCGCGCAGCATGCCGGCCTGATCTTCAAACACCGCTACACGCTGCCGCCCGGTTAAATCAACCGGGCGCGCACGCTCACTCTCCCGCCGAACCCTCGCGCGGCAGCGTTACCAGGAAGACCGTCTCCCCCTCACCCGAGTGCGCATCGACCGTGCCGCCATGCAGCGTCACGAGTTCGCGCGTGATGTAGAGGCCCAGCCCCAGGCCCTGGGACATTCCCCCGCCATTTGCCACACCACCCACGCCGCCGAGCGCACCGCTCTGGCTGCCGCTCGACGCGCCCGAACGAAATGCCTCGAAGATATGCGGCAGCACCGCGGGATCGATCGCACCGCCGTTCCGCACCGTGATCGACACACGCGCGGCATCCTCGCCATTCACCTCTACCGAGATCGGCGTCTGCGCATCGCCATGATGCAGGGCATTGCCGATGAGGTTCGTCATGACCTGCGAGATCAGGTCCGGATCGATCTGCGCCATCGTATTGCCGTGGGAGGAGATGGTGATGCGACCCTTGCCGTAGGCCACCTCGTACTCGTCGACGATCGCCGTACAGATGGCGTGAACATCCTCCTTCATCGGATTCAGATGCACGCGGCCGCCATGCAGACGCGCCACGTGCAGCAGCTGGTCCACCATGCGCGCCATACGTTCGCTGCTGCGCTGGATGCGGTCCGTCGCGGGCCGCAGTTTCTCTTCGCCGCCGAAGCGCCCGAGGAAGGACGCCGATGCGATGATGGCCGACAGCGGCGTGCGCAGATCGTGCGCCAGCACGGCCATCAGCATCTCGTTGGTCTTGAGCAACTGCTCGGCGGTCTTGAGCTGCTCGGCCATCTGCTGCTTGTTGCGTGCGAGCTGCACGAACACGTCCACCTTGGCCGCCAGCACGCGCGCATCGATTGGCTTGAACAGGAAGTCCACCGCACCGCTCGCGTAACCCCGGAAGGCGCGCTGGCTGTCCTCGCCCGCGGCGGTCAGGAACAGGATCGGGATATGGCTGGTGCGCTTGCTGCCGCGCATGAGTTCGGCCAGCTCGAAACCGTCCATCTCCGGCATGTGGACGTCGAGAATGGCGAGGCCGAATTCGTGCTCGAGCAGCAGTTCCAGCGCCTGCGCGCCGGAGTTGGCATGGACGATCTCGACATCGGGCTTGGCCAGCACGGCATCGAGCGCCGTCAGGTTGCTCGCGATGTCGTCGACCGCAAGGATCTTGATGGGTGTGGACATGGTGTTCGTGATCGTCTTTCGCTACTTCATTCGCTGAATTCCCGGCGCAGAGCCTCGCCGATATTGGCCAGCGGCAGAATGCGATCGGCGGCGCCGCGCGCGATCGCATGTTCGGGCATCGTCGCCACCGCCGCGCTCGCGGGGGACTGCACCCATGTCATACCGCCGCCCGCGCGAATCGCGTGCAGGCCGCGGGCCCCATCGTCATTGGCGCCGGACAGCAGGATGCCCAGCACGCCGTCGCGCCACGCCACCGCGGCGGACTCGAACAGCACGTCGATCGACGGCCGCGAATAGCGCACCGGCGGCTCCACCGACAGCGAGAACGATGCACCCTCGCCCGGCCCGATAAGGCCGTCTCGCTCCACCAGCAAATGGTAGTCGGAGGGTGCCGTATAAATGTGTCGAGGCAGCACGGGCATCTTGTCTTCCGCCTCGCGCACCGGCAGCGCACAGCGCTCGCCGAAGACCTCGGGCAGGAGGCTCGGCGTATCGGGCCGCAGGTGCATGACGACGATGACGGGCGGTGCAAAGTCCGCGGGCAGCTGCGGCAGCAGCACGTTGAGCGCCTCGATGCCGCCCGCCGATGCGCCGATCACGATCGCGGCCGGACGCCGCCGCGGCATCGTTGTCGGCTTGCCGTTGGAAGAAGGCTGCACAGGCGGGGGGGAAGGGCGCGCGCTCATGGATATGCCTCAGACCTTGCGATACAACCGTTCGCGTGCGTCGACGGTCTCGAAGTCGCCCGCGTGGGCCGTGAACTGCAGGCTCTCCTTGCTGCCGAGCCCGAGGAAACCGCGCCGCGCGAGCGCATCGCGGAACAGGCCGATCGCGCGGTCCTGCAATCCGCGATCGAAATAGATCAGCACGTTGCGGCACGAGATCAGCTGCGCCTCCTGGAAGACGCTGTCGGTGGCAAGGCTGTGGTCGGCGAACACCGACTGGCGAATCAGGTTCGCGCTGAACTTGGCCTTGCCATAGGCGGCATGATAGTAGTCGGATAGCGAGCGGCGTCCGCCGGCCGCGAGGTAGTTCTCGCCGAACACGCGCAGGCGGCCCGCATCGTACACGCCCGCGCGCGCGGCCACGAGCGCTTCCGGATTGATGTCGGTGGCATAGAACACCGTGCGTTCGGCGAGGCCTTCCTCCTCGAACAGGATCGCGAGCGACCACAGCTCCTCGCCGCTGCTGCAGCCGGCCACCCACACGTTGACCGACGGATAGGTCTGGAGGACGGGCACCACGTGCTCGCGAATCGCGCGAAAGTAGCTCGGGTCCCGGAACATCTCGCTGACCTGCACGGTGAGGTACTGCAGCAGGCGCGCGAAGACTGCCGTATCGCGCAGCATGCGGTCCTGCAACTGCGACAGCGTTTCCAGGCCGAAGTCCTGCGTCGCCTGCGCAAGCCGGCGACGCAGCGACGCGCGCGCGTAGCGCCGGAAGTCGTGCTGATACTTGCGAAAGATCGCCTCCAGCAGCAGGTCGAGTTCGATCTCGAACGTCGCATCGGGCAATCGGATATCGCCGTTCGCGTCGTCCGGAAGGGACATCTGGGGTTTCAGCTTGCGTGTAGCCATACGCGGCACAGGGAAAGAAGTTTGTCGACGTCGATGGGCTTGGCGATATAGTCGTTGGCGCCGGCCTGCAGGCAGGCCTCGCGGTCCGACGGCATCGCCTTGGCTGTGAGCGCGATGATCGGCAGCCGTCCGTGCTGCGGCATGGCGCGGATCGCGCGCATCGCGGTAATGCCATCCATCTCCGGCATCATGACGTCCATCAGCACAAGGTCCACGTCACCCTGCTCCGCGAGCTTGTCGAGCGCCTCGCGGCCGCTTCGCGCGATCTCCACGGTAGCGCCGAGTGGCTCCAGCACGCGCGACAGCGCGAAGATGTTGCGCGCATCGTCCTCCGCGAGCAGCACCTTGCGGCCGTCGAACGCATCGTCACGGCTGCGCGCGTCGCGCAGCATGCGCTGCTGCTCGGGCGGGAGGGCCGATTCCACGCTATGCAGGAACAGCGTCACTTCGTCGAGCAAGCGCTCGGGCGACCGTGCGCCCTTGATGATGATCGACTTGGAATGGCGGCGCAGCCGCTGCTCGTCTTCGGCCGACAGCTGGCGGCCCGTGTAGACGATAACAGGAGGCATCGCCTGCGCGTCGTCGCCGGCGTCCTCCGCCATGCGGGCAAGCAGATCGTGGCCCGTGCCATCGGGCAGCGCCATGTCCATGACCACGCAGTCGAACCGCTGGCGCGACAGCGCGGCGGCGGCTTCCGCGATGCTGTCGGCCGTGACGATCTCCACCTCGAGCGAGTTCAGCAGCGCGCGGATGCTTTCGCGCAGCACCGCGTCGTCTTCCACCACGAGCACATGGCGCATGCCCTGCACCATGCGCGCTTCAAGCCCCCGAATCGCGGCGGCCAGCTGGTCGCGGCCGCTTGGCTTGAACGTGTAGCCGATGGCGCCCCGATGCAGCGCCGCTTCCGCATGGTCGCTGACGGAGATCAGGTGCGTGGGGATGTGGCGCGTGGCGGGATCGTGCTTGAGCCAGTCGAGCAGCGTCAGGCCCGATTGGTCGGGCAGCGCCACGTCGAGCAGGATGCCGCAGGGCTGATGCTCACGCGCGAGTTCCAGGCCCGCGCCCGACGTCGTCGCATGGATGCAGTCGAAGTCGAGCTCGTGCGCCAGGTTGTAGAGGATGTCGGCGAATGCGAGGTCGTCCTCGACCACGAGAATCAGGCGGCTGCCGCGCGAGCGCCGCTCGCGGTCGTCGGCGATCGGCGCGGGCCAGTGCGGGTTGCCGGGTGTCGATCCGGCCGTCAAAGCGCCCGGCGAGCCGTTCGCGGGCATGTCCGGCGCGGGGCCGGGCATCGCGGGCGCCGGCACGCGTGAAGCCGTCGGCGCCGCGGCCGACGCGGCAGCGGGAGCGGCGGGCGCCGCGCGGGAAACCGGCACAAACGGCACACCGGTTGTCACCAGACCCGCTCGCCGCGTCTCGTCGTCGGCGCCCAGCACGCGTGGCAACGTCAGCGCGAACACGCTGCCCTGTCCCGGCTCGCTCGCCACGGCGATGGTGCCGCCGAGCAGGCGCGTCAGCTCGCGCGAGATCGACAATCCCAGCCCCGTGCCGCCAAAGCGCCGGCTCGTGGTGCCATCCGCCTGCTGGAACGCCTCGAAGATGACCTGCTGCTTGTCGCGCGGGATGCCGATGCCCGTGTCCCGCACTTCGAATCGCACGGTATCGTCGCCCTGCGCGGCGATGGCCAGGGTTACGCTGCCCTGCTCCGTGAACTTGAACGCGTTCGACAGCAGGTTCTTGAGCACCTGCTGCAGGCGCTGGCTGTCCGTGACGATCGTCGGCGGCGTGCCCGGCATCGTCTCCACGCGCATCGCCAGGCGCTTCTGCGCGGCCACCGGCTGGAACATGTGCTCCAGCGTGCGGACGAACGTCTCCACATCGACCTCTTCCGGCTCGATGGTCAGGTGGCCCGCCTCGATCTTCGACAGATCGAGGATGTCGTTGATGAGATTCAGCAGATCGGTGTTGGCCGCATGGATCGTGGCCGCGTAACGCACCTGCTCCTCGTTCAGCGTGCCGGGCTTGTTTTCCTGCAGCAGCTTCGCCAGGATCAGCGCGCTGTTCAGCGGCGTGCGCAGTTCGTGCGACATGTTGGCGAGGAACTCGCTCTTGTACTGGTTCGAGCGCTCGAGCGCGCGCGCATTGGCGGCCAGTTCGGCCTGGAACGCGAGCATCTCGCGCTTCTGCGCCTCCAGTCGCTGCGCGTGTTCCTCAAGCTGGACGTTGGTCTGCTCGAGTTCCGCCTGCTGGGCCTCCAGCCGTGCCTGCGATTCCATCAGCGCGCGGCCGCGTTCCTCCAGTTCCTCGTTGGAGACCCGCAGCTCTTCCTGCTGGACCTGCAGCTCCTCGCTCTGACGCTGCGTCTCGGTGAGCAGCGTCTCCAGCCGACGCCGGTAGAGCGCCGCGCGCAGCAGCATGCCGATCGGCTCGCCGAGGCGCTCGAACAGCTCCACCACGTCCGCGGTGTCGCGCTCCATGCCGACGAAGCCGAGTTCGACCACGCCGACGGTCTCCCCCTCGGCGAGCAGCGGCGCGGCGATGATCTCGCCGGCGCCAGTGCGGCCGAGCGCGGACGACACGGGCAGGTAATCCGCGGGAAGTCCGCCGATGGCGATCACGCGGCCCTCCGCCGCGGCCTGTCCGGCGATGGTCTGGCCCGAGGCCAGCACGTCTGGCGTGGACTGCGGCAGCGCCCAGCCCGCGAGCCGCCGCAGCGAGCCGCCATCGCACTCGTACACCGCGCCGACGTGCGCGCCCAGCGTCTGGGCCAGCGCGCGCACCAGCGCATCCCCCACGTTGCCGGCCGACTGGGGATTGCGCACGGCCTGGTGGATCCGGACCTGCGATTGCTGCAGCCATACGCTGCGCTGCACCGCCAGTCGCGAGACCGTGTAGCGATAAACCGTGACGGCGAGAAACCAGATGACGACGAAACCGATGCTGCGGTTGACGATCGCGATGCCCGGGTCCGCCCCCGCCGGCGACAGGAAGAAGCCGACCACGAGCAGGATGGACGTGCTCGCGGCCGTCAGCAGCGGCAAGCGCGGGCTGTCCGCGAACAGCGCGATGCAGACCGGAATGAGGTAGAACAGCCACGCGGTGACCCCGAGCGGCGTCACCGCGTCCGCGACGAAGACGACCGCAAGCGCGACGGGCACGACGATCGTGCCAATCAGGAAACGTTGAAACGAGGTCTGTCTCAAACCGATCATGGAGATCAACGGGAGTGGGGGCGACCGGACCCTTTGCCAGGGGAGGAAGGCAAGGCGGGCAAACCGTGGCGCAAGGCGCTCCATCCTACCGCGCGTGTCAGCGCATGGCTGTCGGTGTGCCGCCGACAATGGGTGCGCCGCGGCAGACCATGCGCGGCCGCCTCATAGGGCCCGGCGCACGGCTTCGAACCGCCCGATACCCCCCTTCGGACGCGCGGACTTTTCTGACCGGTCTGGCAAAATGCCGGCAGATGACGCAACCGTACTCGCCCATGTTCCTGTCGCCCCGGGTCTATACGTCCCCGCGGTGGCGCTTTATTCGCTGGATCGCGGATCCAGGGCGCGACGTCACGCCTGAAATCCGCCAGGCGCTGGTGGGCAGCCTGTTTGGCACGCTCTCCATCTTCTATGGTGGCATGCTGAACACGGTGCTCGTGGGGCTCGTCATCACGCTCCATATGAGAACCGCGCCATTCTATGGCTGGCTGGCCGTCGAGGTCGCGATCTGCCTCGCGCGCATCGTCGTGATGACCCTCGCGCGGCGCGCCGGCATTGCGCGACAGCCCACGCCCACCGACCTGCATATCGCGCTCGCGCTGGCGTGGGCCGCCAGCGTCGGCTTCGGGACGTTCCTCTGTGTCACGCGCGGCGACTGGCTGTCCGCGGCAATGGCCTGTCTCTCCGCGGCGGCGATGTGCGGCGGCATCTGCTTCCGCAATTACGGGGCGCCCCGCATGACCACGCTCATGATCCTGCTGAGCCTGGGACCGACCTGCGTCGGCGCGCTCGTGGTCGGCGAACCGCTGTTCCTGCTTACGCTCCTGCAATTGCCGGTGTACGTGGTGAGCATGTCCAGCGCCTCGTTCCGCATGAACGCGATGGTCGTGGCCACGATGCGGTCCGAGCGCGAGAACGCGCATCGCGCGCGGCACGACTCGCTGACGGGCCTGCTCAACCGCGCGAGCCTGATCGCTGAGATCCGAGAGGCCAGCGCGGCACGCATGGCGGCGGGGCGCTACCTGACACTGCTATATCTCGATCTGGATGGTTTCAAACCGATCAACGATTCGTATGGCCATGGATGCGGAGATGAACTGCTCGTGCGCGTCGGCGAGCGGCTGCGCGATGCGGTACCGGGGCGCGGGCACGTCTACCGGATCGGCGGGGACGAATTCGTGATCATGCTGCGCAACGAAAGCCGCGAGAGCGTGCAGGCGCTGGCCCAGCAACTCTTGCGCGAGATTGGCGCGAGCTATGAATTGTCGGGCGGAATGCAGGTGCGGCTCGGCGTGAGTATCGGCATTGCGCACGTCCGGCCCGAGGGCCAGAACGCGGACGCCATCCTGAACATGGCCGACCGCGCGCTGTACATGGCCAAGGCGCAGGGGAAGGGCCGCTACGAGTTCGCGGCGCCCGAGCACGAGACCGCGGCAGGCACCGAGTGAACGTGTAACCGTTCAGTTCCCACCCTGACCACTCTGGCTACTCTGGCCATCCTCCCCATGCTCTTCCGGCGGCAACATCCCCATCAGATAGGCATTGAGGCGGGAAAGCTCCTGCGCGATGTTCCCGGGGAACCCCTGTCGGTCACCTCGGCGGTCGATCAGCAGATCGGCCAGATACGCCAGCAGCGCGGACTCGTTGGCCGCCAGCACCGCCAGCTGGTTCGCGATGCGCGGATAGCCATGGAACAATTCGAGGGGCCGCGCCTGCGCAGGCAACTCGCGCAGCCATCGCAACGCGCCGGGCGAAAGCTTCTGCGGCACCATGGTCTGCGGGTCGCGCCGCTCGGTCCAGTCGGCGCTTTCGCGCCTCGGCGCCTCGCCGTCCAGGATCCGCTTGGCCTCTTCGACGCTCACGAACTCAAAAGATATGGGGTCCATGCCGACATTCTATCGGCCATCCGCCTGACAATCGTGTCCGATGTTGCGCCCATGCCACCGTGCAAATTCGAAACGCCAACGTGAAATAGCGGATTGCTGAAAGACGCCGGGCGCGGCTATCGAAACAATTGAACAATTCGATATGACGCAAAGGCAGGCATCTGCCATAGTGCATTCGAACATCACCGGGAACGCAGGGGTCCCGGAACCCGCCGCGGGGCGACCCTCCGCGGTGTCCCACAACGACAAGGCATGCTCATGGATGGCATGCCAGCCCGCATCAAGGAATCGTCATGAGCAAATTGACCACCGCCTTCGGCGCACCCGTACCCGACAACCAGAACATTCAGACCGCCGGCCCCCGTGGCCCCGCGCTGCTGCAGGATGTCTGGTTCCTCGAAAAGATGGCGCACTTCGACCGCGAAGTCATTCCCGAGCGCCGCATGCACGCCAAGGGCGCCGGTGCGTTTGGCTCGTTCACCGTGACCCACGACATCACGAAATACACGCGCGCCAAGCTGTTCTCGGAAGTCGGCAAGAAGACCGAGCTGTTCGTGCGCTTCTCGAGCGTGGCCGGCGAGCGCGGTGCAGCCGATGCGGAACGCGACATCCGGGGCTTCGCGGTCAAGTTCTACACCGAGGAAGGCAACTGGGATCTGGTCGGCAACAACACGCCCGTGTTCTTCATCAAGGACCCGCTCAAGTTCCCCGACCTGAACCACGTGGTGAAGCGCGACCCGCGTACGGGCCTGCGCAGCGCCGAGAGCAACTGGGACTGGTGGACGCAGTCGCCGGAGTCGTTCCATCAGGTGACCTACGTGATGGGCGACCGCGGCATTCCGCGCTCCTTCCGCCATATGCACGGCTTCGGCAGCCACACGTATAGCTTCATCAGCGCCCAGCAGGAGCGCTTCTGGGTGAAGTTCCACTTCGTGTCGCAGCAGGGCGTCGAGAACCTGACCGACGCGGAAGCCGCCGAGGTGGTGGGCCGTGACCGCGAGTCGAACCAGCGCGACCTGTACGAAGCTATCGAACGCGGCGAGTTCCCGCGCTGGAAGCTGTTCGTGCAGATCATGCCGGAGAAGGAAGCGGGTTCGTATCGCATCAACCCGTTCGATCTGACGAAGGTCTGGCCGCACAAGGACTATCCGCTGATCGAAGTCGGCGTGATGGAACTGAATCGCAATCCGGACAACTTCTTCGCGGACGTCGAGCAGGCCGCGTTCGCACCTTCGACGATCGTGCCGGGCATCGGCTTCTCGCCGGACAAGATGCTGCAGGGCCGTCTGTTCTCGTACGGCGATGCGGCGCGCTATCGCCTGACCGTCAATCACTTCCAGATTCCGGTCAACGCCCCGCGCGCGGCGAAGAACGTCAACTTCTACCACCGCGACGGCGTGATGCGCGTCGATGGCAACTTCGGCAGCCGCATCGGCTACGAGCCGAACACGCGCGGCGAATGGCAGGAGCAGCCCGACTACCGCGAGCCGCCGCTGTCGCTGGAAGGCGCCGCCGACCACTGGAACCACCGCGTGGACGACGACTACTTCTCGCAGGCCGGCGATCTGTTCCGCCTGATGCCGGCCGACGCCCAGCAGCGCCTGTTCGAGAACACCGCGCGCGCCATGGCGGGTGTGTCGCGTCCGATCAAGGACCTGCACATCAAGCACTGCACGCAGGCGGATCCGGCGTACGGGGCCGGCGTGGCCGCGGCGATCGAGGCGTTCGACGCCAAAAAGTAAGCGCTAGCGCGATGCCCCTCCCCCTCCCCGTCGGGGGGGGGGGCAACCTTCAGGATGAACGATCATGAGTGACGCACCGCAATCGATGCACAACGACTCGACGCAGCAGGACGATGAACGCATGCTCGACGCGATGCGCGAAGTCTTTACCCTCGCCCGCAGCGGCGACGGCGACAGCCTCGCGGCGCTGATCGAGCGTGGCCTGCCCCCGAACCTGCGCAACGAGAAAGGTGACAGCCTGCTGATGCTGGCGAGCTACTACGGGCATGCGGATGCCGTGCGCGCGCTGCTGGCGCATGGCGCCAATCCCGACCTGCGCAACGAGGCCGGTCAGACACCGTTGGCGGGCGCGGCCTTCAAGGGCTTCCGGGAGATCGTCGAACTGCTGCTGACCCATGGCGCCGACGTCGAGGGCGCTTCGCCCGACGGCCGCACGGCCCTGATGACGGCGGCGATGTTCAACCGCACCGAAATCGTGGAGCTGCTGATCGCCCACGGCGCCAACCCCGACGCGCGCGACAGCCGCGGCATGACGGCCGCGGACGCGGCGGCATTCATGGCCGGCCGCGGCGGCGCCCAGCTGGGCCCCATGCACTGACACCCCCGCCTTTACACAACCCCGTAAAAGTGCCATCGTGCATCGTTCCGCCGACTTGAGGGGTTGGTCATGCCGATACATTACCTGCGCGGCCTTTCCGGCCGCGAACGCTCGCCCAGTACCAACCGGCAGCTAGGCCTGCTGCTGGCCTTCGTCGCGGGCGCCACCAATGCCGGTGGGTTCCTGGCCGTCCAGCAGTACACCTCCCATATGACCGGCATCGTGTCGCATATCGCGGACGAGCTCGCGTTAGGAGAGCTCGTGGCGGTCTCCGCGGGGATCGGCGCCGTGTTGTGCTTCCTGATCGGCGCCTCCGCCTGCGCCGTGCTCGTCAACTGGGCGCGCCGCCAGCGGTTACGCAGCGAGTTTGCCGCGCCGCTGATGCTCGAGTCGCTCCTGCTGCTTTGCTTCGGCCTGCTGGGGCACGCCTTCGTCGGTCACAGCTGGATGTTCGTGCCCGCCACGGTGGCGGTGCTCTGCTTCATCATGGGTCTGCAGAACGCGCTTGTGACCAAGGTCTCGCGCGCGGAAATCCGGACCACGCACGTCACCGGCATCGTGACCGATCTCGGGATCGAACTCGGCAAGCTGTTCTACTGGAATGTCGCCACGCACGGCGAGAAGGTGATAGCCAACCGCGCGCGGCTTCGGCTGCTGGGCGCGCTGCTGGCCATGTTTTTTCTGGGCGGCGTGCTCGGCGCGCTCGGCTTCAAACACATCGGCTTCGTCGCCACGGTACCGCTCGCGGCCCTCGTGTTCCTGCTCGCGGCGGTGCCGGTCTTTGACGATCTGCTCGACCGGCTCATCGGCCGGCCGCGCTGAACTTATCCTCGCCCAACTATCCTCTTCCAACAAAGGGCATCTTCGTGGCCATCACGGTCATGAACTGCACGTTGGTCTCGAGCGGCAGGCTGGCCATGTGCACGACGGCGTTGGCCACATGCTGGACGTCCATCAGCGGCTCGGGTCGGATCTCGCCGTTGGCCTGCGGCACACCGCGCGCCATGCGCGATGCGAGGTCGGTGCCCGCATTGCCGATATCGATCTGGCCGCAAGCGATGTCATAGGCGCGCCCGTCGAGCGACAGCGACTTGGTCAGGCCCGTGATGGCATGCTTGGTGGACGTGTACGGAGCCGTGTTGGGGCGCGGCGCATGCGCGGAAATCGACCCGTTGTTGATAATGCGGCCGCCACGCGGGTCCTGCGATTTCATCAGCGCGAAGGCAGCGCGCGCGCACAGGAACGAACCGGTCAGGTTGATATCGACCACGGCTTTCCATTGCGCGACGCTGAGCTCGTCGATGGGGACGCCCGGCGCGTTGATGCCTGCATTGTTGAACAGCAGGTCCAGACGCCCGTATGTATCCCGAATGCGTTGGAACAGACGGTCCACGGACGCCTCGTCGGCGACGTCGCATTGCACGGCCAGCGCATCATGACCCGTTGCGCGGGCTTCCGCCGCGACGGCCTCGACCGTCTCCGCGGTGCGTCCTGCCAGGACCACGCGATAGCCTGCCTCGAGCAGCGCCAGCGCCGTCGCCCTGCCGATACCACGGGCCGCGCCCGTGACCAGTGCTACCTTCCCTGCCTGCGTCATGCCGATGTCTCCTGTTGGTCTGCAAAGTTCGATTATCCGCCAGCGGACGCCGGCGTGGCATCAGGCAGTGCCGAAGGCCGCGGCGAAGGTATGCGGCACGGTGGCGGGCCGGAGTCAGCCGGCATCAGCCGCACCACCTGATCGCCCATGTCGATCTGCGGCAGCGGCTGGGGCGTCTGCGCGTATGTCCCACGCGCCATGCTCTCGCGCACGGCATCGGCGCATTCCGCGCGCACCTGGAACCGCGCGGCACGGCGCCAGACGCCATCGTCGTCCTGCGCAAAGACGTGCGCGTCCTGACGGTTCGCTTCCATCAGCACGACGTTGCCGCCGTGCCCCGGAAGAAAGTCGACCACAAACGCATCGCAACGCCGTGTCCGGGCCATCAGGCAGCCCGGCAGCCACTGCCGCGCCGCGGCGTCGCCCCAGGCATTGGTGAAGAACGACGGGGGCACAGGCCGGTCCGGCGTGCGCTGATCGATCAGGCTGGCGATCGCCTTCGCATCGGGCAGCTCGCTGGAGGCGGGCGAACGGTTTGCGTTGGCCGCGTACTGCCGGATCGCTTCGGCGTTCGCGCCGCGCGGCTGTGCCAGCAGCCGGGTCAGGGCCTCGCGCCCGTAGCGTCCCGCATGGGCCTTCAGGTAGTGGAAGTCGAACTTGTCTGGCGGGATGCGGCCGTCCTCCAGACGCGCCACCTGGCTCAAGACGGACAGCCGCGCGGGATCCGCGAGGGGTGTGTACAGCGCCACGAGCACCACGACCGTCAGGCATGCCGTCAGCACATTGGTCGAGGCGATGCGCAGCATCCCGGCGTTGCGCTCGAGCGCGGCCCGCGCATAGCCGGCCGCGTAGCAGGCGGCGAGCAGCAGTGCCGCGGCGGTCAAGACGCGACGTTCGGTCAGGCCGTACTGCTGGATGCGAAGGAATAGCGCATAACCCGCAATGACGACCAGCGGCACGAGGATCAGGCACGCGGCGGCCATCGCAAGCCGCAGCACGCGCGGCACGGGCCCCTCCGCGAGACCGCTCTTGTAGACGGCATTGATGAGCACCACGAGCAGCGCCGCCGCGCCGAGCAGCAGCAATGCCGCCGATCGTGTCGCCCAGAGCGGCGCGAGCCCCTTGACCGCCAGCGTCACCAGAAAGCCCAGCAACAGCGCCACGAGCAGCGGCAATACCCACGACAGCAGCGTCAGCACGAGGGTACGCACGCCACGGACGAACTCGTCGCGCACGTCGGTAATATGCAAACCCGCCGCGAACGCCATCGTCAGCACGGGAATGTTGAACCACGCCTGCCGCAACAGCGTTTCCAGAAAGCGCAGGCCCAGCAATTCGAACAATTCGGCGCCGATCCACAGCACGAGATACAGCACCGCCGCGAATAATGCCGCGAGATGGCCCTGAATTCCGACTTTCCAGCCAATCCGGAAATATGCGGGATAAGGCGCCAGATACGTGCCGGCCGTATCGGCGGCCACGACGATCGCATAGGCAATGAACATGATCGCCGCCGCGACGAACGCCACGTGCATCGACGGATAACGCGCGCGGGCCAGTTCGATCCCGGCGGGATCTATATGGCGCCAGGCGTCGTGGTAACCGAGCATCGCCACCACGGCGGCCAGCAGCACGCACCAGAACACGAGCCGCGGCGCGCGCAGTTGCGAGAAGCCGAGAATCGCGACGGGCGGGATCATCAGCGCCGCGAGCAGCATGGGCGCGAATACATCGTCGCGCGCGAGCGTGGAATGATCCTGCGCGGCGCGGTAAAGCGAGTACAGCAAAATGCCTTGTCCGGCGCCGACCAGCACGCGCCCCATAAACAATGCCCGCTCTCGCTGTCTTGCCTCCCTGGTGGCCGCGCCCGCCATCATCATGTGCATGGACTTTCCTGTTATTCGATATCTGTCGGAAATGCCACGCCATGATAATTCAGATCACTTTACGGCAAAGGCTAAATGGCTATCCGCGATAAACATATAACAACAAAACATTTTGCCGTGGCGGCATGTCTGCGTAGTATGCGGCCCTTCGCTATCGGGGGAATTCCGCCATGGAATGCGCCCCGGGGCACCTCATTCCGTTCCCCCCGAAATCACAATGTCAGTCGACCTCGCCCTCTCCTCGGGCACCGCCCCCAGTGCGGCCGCACCTTCCAGCAACAAGGCCACCATCCGTTCCGCCGCAGACGTGGCGCGGCTCGTCAACGAGGGCGGTGCGAAAGTCAGCAATGCCCGCATGGTCGTCGCCATCGCGCTGGGTGGCGTGTTCCTCGATGCCTATGACCTCGGCGCGCTGGCCTTCGGCCTCAAGGACGTCGCCAGGGAATTCAACCTGACGCCCGCCGGCACCGGCATGGTGGCCTCGGCCATCACGTTTGGGGCGATCGTCGGCGCGTTCCTCGGGGGCTATTTCACCGACCGCATCGGCCGCTACCGCGTGTTCATGGCCGACATGCTGTTCTTCGTGGTCGCCGCGATCGCGTGCGCGCTGGCGCCCAACGAATACGTGCTGGCCGGCGCCCGTTTCGTGATGGGCCTAGGGGTCGGCATCGACCTGCCCGTGGCCATGGCGTTCCTGGCGGAATTCTCGAAACTGCAGGGCAAGGGCAACAAGGCCGCGCGCGTGGCCATGTGGTGCCCCACGTGGTACGCGGCCATCTGCGTGTCCTATCTGCTGGTGCTGCTCTGCTACGCGGCGCTGCCGGAAGGCCACGGCGGCCTCCTCTGGCGCATCATCCTCGGCTTCGGCGCGGTGCCCGCGCTCGTCATCATCGCCGTGCGCAGCCGCTATATGAGCGAATCTCCGGTGTGGGCCGCCAACCAGGGCGACCTGAAGGGCGCGGCCGCGATCCTCAAGCGTTCTTACGGCATCGATGCCACAGTCGCGCCTGACGCGGTCGCCACGCCGGCCAAGCGCAAGGCTTCGTGGAGCAATTACGCGGTGCTGCTCAAGGGCGTCTATGCGCGCCGCACGGCACTGGCCACGATCATGTCGATTGCCTCCTCGTTCGCCTACAACGCCGTGGCCTTCGGCCTGCCCGTCATCATCGCCAGCTTCCTCGCGCAGTCGATGCTGACGACCATTCTCGTCTCGCTCGCGCTGAACCTGCTGTTCGCGTTCGTCGGCGGCCTGATCGGCGTGCACCTCGTGCCGAAGACGGGCGCGTGGAAGCTGACCACGGTCGGCTACGCATTCCAGCTGGCCGCGCTGATCGGCCTTGCCATCATCGGCAAGCCACATGGCGGCGGCGAGGTCGTCGCGGCAATCGGCTGCCTGGCGGTGTTCCTGCTGGGCCAGGGTTTCGGTCCCGGGGCACACACGATGACGTACGCGTCGCTGAGCTATCCGACCTCCCTGCGTGGCGTTGGCGTGGGCCTCAACCAGACGCTGATGCGTGCAAGCTCGACGGTCTCGCTGTTCCTGTTCCCCGTGCTTGCCGCCGCGCTGAGCACGAAGGTGTTCTGGGTCATCGCGCTGGCGCCGCTGGCCGGCCTGTTGTCGCTGCTGGCCATCCGCTGGGAACCCGCCAACTACGACGTGGATGCGGAAGACTTTGCTCCCGCGCCCTGACGCGCTCCCGCGAGCCGGCGGCTAACGCCTGCCGCCGGCGAGCTTGACCGCATCGGGATGGTTCCGCAGCCGCCACATCGCGAGGCATCCCAGCGCGGGACCGATCGCCAGCATCCCGAATCCGCCGCGCCACCCCAGCACGGCAACGATGTCGGGCACGAGGTGAATGCTGACGAGCGTCAGCAGAAAACCCGCGCAGGTCTGCGCCGTCAGCAGCGTGCCGACGGACGTCGGATCGGCCAGCTCCGTCACGCTGGCCGAGAATTGCGCCGAGTCCGCAATCACCGAGACGCCCCAGACCAGCGCGACGATCACGACCACCACGATCGGCGCCTGCGCGAGCCACCCCATCACGGCCGCGCAGCACGCGCTGGTCGCCATCGCGCCGATGGTCACCGCGGTGCGTCCCACACGGTCCGCGAGCCAGCCGCCCAGCCATGCGCCGGCCGCGCCCGCCGCAATGACGATGAACGTCAGCCATTCCGCCTGCAGCCGCGCATCGGGCATGCCGCGCGCGGTAAAGGTCTGTTGCAGGAACAGCGCGAGCCACGCCCACATCGCGTAGAGCTCCCACATGTGTCCAAGGTACCCGAGATTCGCCAGCCGCAGCGAGGGCTGCCGCCACGCCTGCGCCATCTTCGCGACGTCGATGCGCGTGGCGCGGCGGATGTTGGGACCGATCCCCGCGAAGGCGATCAGGATCGCGGCCGCCGCCGCGCAGCCCGCGGCGATGCCGTAGATCGTGCGCCATTCGAGCCCGCCTGTTGCCGCCAGCAAATGAGGACTGGCGGAGCCGAGCGTCAGCGCCCCCACGAGCAGGCCGATGAGCAGGCCGAGATCGCCACGCGCCCATGTCGCCGCGAGGCGCATGCCGACTGGATAGACGCCAGCCATGCACATGCCGGTCACGCAGCGCAGCAGCACCACGGCAGGGCCCGTCGGCGGCAGAAACGCCAGCAGACCCGTGGCCAGTGCGGCGATCAGCGCGGACGCCGTGAACAGCCGGCGCAGGTCATAGCGGTCGGGCAGCGACAACAGCGCGGAGCCAATGGTGCCGATGACGAAGCCGAGCTGCACGGCGCTCGTGAGCAGGGCTTCGTCGAACGCCGCGATCGCGTGGGTGTGCTTGATCACCGCCACGACGGAGCTCGACGAAAACCAGACGCCCATCGCCGCCACCTGCGAGACCAGCAGGATGACGAGCGACGCGGCCTTGCCATGCATCGGGTGGCTGTCCACCGTACTGCCCTGCATCATGCTGCGGAGGCAACCGCTGCCGCGCCGGCGGGCGCGGCCACGCGATGAAAATCGCGCCCGAAGTAGATGAGCCCGTCGCGGTCGCTCGCGGTCCGCGCGGCCTTGATCGCGCAGAAGAACACCGTGTGCGTGCCAACCTCCGTGACCGAAGCGATCTCGCAATCGAGCGCGCTCACCGCGCCATGCAGCACGGGCGCGCCCGTGGCGAGCCTATCCCACTCCGCGCACGCGAAGCGCTCGGCGATGGACAGGTCGCGCGTGGAAAAATGCGTGGCGATATCGCGCTGATCGGCAGCCAGCACGTTGACGCAGAGCCGGCCGTTCTCGCGCATCGCGGCGTTGTTGCGGCTCGAACGGTTGATGCAGACGAGCAGCGTGGGTGGGTCGTCGGTCACCGCGCACACGGCCGAGGCAGTGCAGCCCGCGAGCCCGGCATCGCCGTCGGTCGTGACGATATTGACGGCGGCGCCGAGGCCCGCCATGGCATCGCGGAACGCGGTCTTGTCGATTTCCATCGTCGCCTCCTCAGCGCGGATTGCGGTACTGCGCGGCCGTATGCGACGCCGGCAGCCGGGACCGGCCGAACAACTTGTCGCGATAGGTGCCTTCGCGATACGCGGTCTTGTAGACGCCGCGCGCCTGCAACCGCGGCACGAGCAACTCGACCACGTCGTCGAAACACTCGGGCACCACCGTACGCGACAGATTGAACCCGTCCACGCCCGTCTCCTCGCTCCATGCCACCAGCATGTCTGCCAGGCGGTCAGCGGAGCCGACCCATGGCGCCTGCCGGCTGCCCAGCACCATCTGTTCCAGCAGCTTGCGGCGTGTCCACTGCGGCCCCGCGCTGCGGTTCATCGCTTCCACGTTCGAGACAATCGCCTGGCTCTTGCCCGTCTCGATCGGTTCATCGAGGTCGTACCTGGAAAAATCGATGCCGAGCGACGCGGCCGCATGCACGAGCGCGGCCTCGTCGCTGACGTAGCGTCTGTACGCCTCGAACTTGTCGCGTGCCTCGTCGTCGGTGGTACCGACGATCAGCGTCGCGCCCATGAACACCTTGACGTCCTCCGCGCCCCGGCCGAGCCCGACCGCACGGGCGCGGATGTCATCGACGATTTCCTTCACCGCCTCTTTCTTCTGACCGTTTACGAACACGCATTCGGCATGCGTCGCCGCGAACTCGCGGCCGCGTGTCGAGGACCCGGCCTGGTACAGCACGGGAGTGCGCTGCGGCGACGGCGCGCACAGATGCATCGCGTCCACCTTGAACTGCTTGCCGTGATGATGGATCACACGCACCTTCTCCGGATCCACATACACGCCGCGCGTGCGGTCGGCTAGGACCGCGTCGTCCTCCCAGCTGCCCTCCCAGAGCTTGTACACCACGGACATGTATTCGTCGGCAAGGTCGTAGCGATCGTCGTGCGCCATTTGCCCGTCGATGCCGATCGCGCGGGCCGCGCTGTCGAGGTAGCCCGTGACGATATTCCAGCCGATGCGGCCGCCCGTCAGATGGTCCAGCGTCGACATGCGGCGGGCGAACAGGAACGGCTGCTCGTACGTGAGGTTGCACGTCACGCCAAAACCAAGATGCCGCGTCACGGCCGCCATCGCCGGAATGACCAGCATGGGATCGTTGACGGGCACCTGCACGCCGCCGCGCAACGCTGCATCGGCGTTGCCGCCATAGACATCGTAGACGCCGACGACGTCAGCGAAGAACACGCCGTCGAACAGGCCCGCCTCCAGCTTGCGCGCGTACTCGGTCCAGTACTTGAGTTCGCTGTAACGCGTCGACTGGTCGCGCGGATGCGTCCATAGTCCCTGCTGGATATGACCGACGCAGTTCATGTCGAAGGCATTGAGGCGAATCTCGCGCGGCATCGTGGGGGCTCCGGACCGAAAATTGTCCGTCTACTATAGTGGACGAATGACCACCAATCAATGCTCTTTCGGATACGGGTAAACCCGTGTCTGTACCATGCCCCTCGGCAGCAAAAGGTGCGCCCTATAATGCCGTTCCGCCAGCAAGGACCCCGCATGGACAACCGACTCGCCGCCGACCCGACCCACGCCATCTCCGCCCGTGTCCGCATCGAGCGCGAATCGCGCGGCTGGTCTCTAGCCGAACTGGCCGACCGGTCGGGCGTGTCCAAGGCGATGATCAGCAAGATCGAACGCGGCGAAGCGAGCCCCACGGCCACGATCCTCGGCAAGCTCTCGGGCGCGTTCGGCCTGCAACTGTCGATGCTGCTGGCGCTCGCCGAGCAGGCCGGCGAACGGTTGAGCCGCCATGACGAGCAGCCCGTGTGGCAGGACCCCGAGACGGGCTACACGCGCCGCGCGGTGTCGCCGAGAAACGGCGGCATGATCGAACTGATCGAGGTCACGCTGCCGGGCAATGCCCGTGTCTCCTATCCTTCGTCGGCCTTCACGTTCCAGCATCAACAGATATGGGTACGGGAGGGAACGCTGGTCTTCGAGGAAGGCGAACTCGTGCACAGGCTCGCGCCTGGCGACTGCCTGCAACTTGGCGCGCCCGCGCCGTGCACGTTCGTGAATCCCGGCAAGACGCCATGCGTGTACGTCGTGGCGCTCGTCCGTCGATAGCCGTCTGCCGGCGCCATGATTCGCTGAGTTCGATACGCGATTGAATCCTGATCAAGGAATACGCGCGTCGCGCGTTCCAGCATGTCGGTTCCGCAGCATGACTTACGGAGCCCGACATGCACGACTTGCCACGCATCATCCTCCGGCTGGCCTTCTGGCTCGCCGCCTGCAGCGTCCTGGCGCAGCCGGCGCAGGCCCGTCCCACCGGCGCTTATTCGCAGGAGCCGCATCCACATCGCGTCAACGCGGACTGGATGCGCGGGCTATCCGACGACCGTTACCTGAACGAAATTTCGATCCCGGGCACGCATAACTCGATGAGCCGCCATGGCGGCAGCATGGCGGCCACGCAGGCCATGTCGCTGGACGCGCAGTTGTACGCGGGCGTGCGGGCATTCGATATCCGCTTGCGTCTGGTCCGCGATCACCTGCACGCGTATCACGGCCCAGTGCGGCAATATGCGACCCTGCGCCAGATCCTGCGTGTGCTGCGGCGATTTCTCTGCGACCACCCAGGCGAGGTCGTGCTCCTGCGCGTGCGGCAGGAAGGGCCCCCCGTATGGAGCACGGTTTTGCCCAATATGGCGATGACCATGGAAACGGCCGCGTACCGCGACGTGATTCAGATTGCCTCGCATACGGTGCCACGGCTCGGCGCCGTGCGCGGGCGCATCCTGCTGTTTCCGGAGAACCTGTATTTCGAGCTGCACGACGTCTCCGACGCCTGGTACCTGCGCACGAACTGGGATCTGTATGAGAAATGGGAAATCGTGCGGCGGGCGCTGGACAACGCGCGCGGGCATCGCGCGTTCGACCCGGCCCGGCCCTGGGGCCCCGTGACCTATCTGTCCGGAGCGGGAGGGGTGTTTCCCTATTTTGTCGCAAGCGGACAGACGAGCGCGCGCCAGCACGCCAACCGCCTTGCGACCGGGCTGACGTCGCCGGCGTTCCAGCATGTCTACCCGGACTTTCCTCGCGTGAACTGCTTTATCGGCATCTGCACGATCGCGTTCGAGGGCATCAACTACCTTGCGCTCTCGTACCTCCGCGCATGGCAGCCACGCTACGTCGGTATCGTGATGGCCGACTTTCCCGGACCATCGCTGATCCGGGAAATCATCGCCATCAACAGGCGGGCGCCACCGCCCGCGAGACAGGTCAAAAGCCGAGGCTGGCCAGCAGGTCGTCCACCTGCGACTGATCCGCCACCACGTCGGCCTTGCCTTCGGGATTGATCTGCGGACCGTTGAGCAGCGTGGCCTGCGTGGACTGCGCCTCCACGCGGCGATCGGCGGGAACGTTGTCGATCAGCACCTGCAACAGTTCCTGCTCGAGCGAGCGGATCATGTCCATCATCTTCTTGATCACCTGGCCCGTCAGGTCCTGGAAGTCCTGGGCCATCATGATCTCGAGCAGCTGGCTACCGGTCGCGCGCGTCTTCACCGGGACGTCGGCAAGGAACTCGCGCGTGTCGAGCACGAGCGCGCGGGCGTCCTGCAGTTCCACCGGTTTGGCGAACCACTCTTCCCAACGCTTGTCCAGCGCCTCCGCCTGGGTCTCGAGCGCGGACTGCAGCGGCTGGGCGATCTCGACCGCGTTCAGGCTGCGCTCGGCCGCCTTCTCGGTCATCGTCGCGATATAGCTCAGGCGATCGCGCGCGTCGGGAATGGCCTGGGCGGCGCGCTCGATTTCCTTGTCGAGCCCCAGCTCCCGCATGTTGTCGCGCAGCATCCGCGTAAGGTTGCCGATGCGATGGATGATCTGCTCGGCGGAATCGATGGCAGAAGTCTGAGTCGTCGACATGGTGTCACCTTACTCCTTGCCCAGCTTCTCGAAGATCTTGGTGATCTTCTCGTCCAGCGTGGCGGCGGTAAACGGCTTGACCACGTAGCCGTTGGCACCCGCCTGCGCGGCGGCGATGATGTTCTCCTTCTTCGCCTCGGCCGTCACCATCAGCACCGGCGTCTTGGCGATCGCGGGAATCGCGCGGATCGATTGCAGCATCGTCAGGCCGTCCATGTTCGGCATGTTCCAGTCGGACACGACGAAGTTGAAGCTCCCGTCCTTGACCTTCTCCAGGCCGGCGGCGCCATCTTCGGCTTCGTCGACGTTGTTGAAGCCCAGCTCCTTCAGCAGGTTACGGATGATCCGACGCATGGTCGGGAAGTCGTCGACCACCAGGATCTTGATGTTCTTGTCCACTTTACGGCTCCAAAACAGTTGTGGAATAAATCAAACGCGCTGCGCCCGTGCACCGAATGTCGCCAGATGCGCCATGACGCGCTGGCTCATCGACTGCAGGGGCACCACTTCATGCACGCCGCCGGTGGCTATCGCCTCCTTCGGCATGCCAAACACGATGCAGGACTGCTCGTCCTGCGCGAGGTTGTATGCGCCGGCATCGCGCATGCGCAACATGCCCTGCGCGCCGTCCTTGCCCATGCCGGTCAGGATCACGCCCGTCACGTTCTTGCCGCCATGCACGGCGGCGGAGTCGAACAGCACGTCGACCGATGGCCGGTGGCGATTCACGGGTGGATCCTGCGACAGGTGCGCGACGTAGTTCGCGCCGCTGCGCGCCAGCATCAGATGCGAGTCGCCGGGCGCGATATACGCATAACCCGGCAGCACGCGTTCGCCATGCTCGGCTTCCTTCACCGTGATGCGGCACAGGCCGTTGAGGCGCTGCGCGAACGATCGCGTGAAACCGGCCGGCATGTGCTGCACAATCATGACCGCCGGACAATCCGGCGGCAGCGGCATCAGAAACTCCTTGATGGCTTCTGTCCCGCCGGTGGAAGCGCCGACGATGATCAGCTTCTCGGTCGACAGCAGCGGGCTGCGCAGGATCGGCGTGGCCGCGGCAGCGGCGGGTGCCGTCGCGGCGGAGCGCACGCGCGCGCGGGATGCCGCGCGGATCTTGTCCGCGATGGTATCCGTGTAGTCGATGAGCCCGTCGCGGATGCCGAGCTTCGGCTTGGTCACGAAATCCACGGCGCCGAGTTCCAGCGCGCGCATCGTGATTTCGGAGCCGCGCTCGGTCAGCGACGACACCATCAGCACGGGCATCGGCCGCAGGCGCATCAGGCGTTCGAGGAAGTCGAGTCCGTCCATGCGCGGCATTTCCACGTCTAGCGTCAGCACGTCCGGGTTCAGCCGCTTGATCGCATCGCGGGCGACCAGCGGGTCCGGCGCCGTGCCCACGACTTCCATGTCTGGCTGGCTGTTGATGATCTCCGTCATCAGGCTGCGTATCAGCGCGGAGTCATCCACGCACAGCACCTTGATCTTTGCGGCGGTCATAGTTCTGCGTCTCTTTTGTCTTCAGGACGACGCCTTCGACGTCGTCTGCCGCGTAAACAATTCCACGGCGCCTCGCGCGGGCGTTCTCGCGGATGTGGACAGCGCGCGGGCCAATGCCCGCTCATCGCGTTCCACGACGACCGTGTCGTCCTGGCGGGTGAGCCGGCGCACGAGCGCCAGCCCCGTCAGCGGAAAATAGCTGACACGCCGGGCATGCGGGCCACGCAGGTCCTGCGCCGCCACGCGTATCTCTTCGGTCCTCAGGTACTTCAATACGAAATCGGCATTTCGATCCCCAATATTGAGGGTCGTCATGTTCGCAAGCACCGCGCCGCCACCAAAAACTTTCGCTTCCAGGCGTTCGCGGCGCGCGCCCATTTTCAGGAGTTCGTTGATCAGCACTTCCAGCGCATAGCAGCCGTAGCGCATCGATGCCGACAGCACGCGGTCCGGACCGGCATTCTCGTCGTCGGGCAGCATGAAATGGTTCATACCACCGACGCCTGCCACCTCGTCGCGGATGCAGGCGGCGACGCACGAACCCAGCACCGTGGTCAGCACCACGTCGTCACCGGTCACGTAATACTCGTTGGGCAGCAGCTTGATCGCCTGCTTGCCGAACTCTCGGTCGAAGTACTTGCGCGTGGCGATGGCCTCGGGCATTTGCGGGGTGCGCATCACGTACCTCCCACACCGGTACCGCCAGCGCGGCCGGCGAGTTCGTACACCGTCTGCCCGCGCAGCTGGAACGCGCGCGTGACGTAGGAGAAGTTCTCCGAATGTCCCGCGAACAGCAGGCCGTCAGGCTTCAGCAGCGGCGCAAACCGTTCGAGGATGCGGCCCTGCGTCGGCTTGTCGAAGTAGATCATCACGTTGCGGCAGAAGATCGCATCGAACTGCTCGCGGATGCCCCAGTCGGGCGCCAGCAGGTTCAGGGCGTCGAACGTGATGGTCGAGGCCAGATCGGGCTTGACCTTGACCGCGCCGGCGCGCGCGCCAGTCCCCTTGAGGAAGAAGCGCTTGAGCCGTTCCTGCGACAATCGCGCGACCTGCTCGGTCGTGTACACGCCGTTGCGCGCCTTGGCCAGCACCTGCGTGTCGATGTCCGTGGCGAGCACGGTGGCACCGCGATCGCCAAGTGCCTCGGCGAGCGTGATCGCGATCGAATACGGCTCTTCGCCGGTCGAGGCGGCCGCGCACCACACCTTGTACGGACGGCCGACTTTCCTGGCATGCTCGGCGAGCAGCGGAAAGTGATGCGCCTCGCGGAAGAACGAGGTCAGGTTCGTGGTGAGCGCATTCGTGAAGTATTCCCACTCCACGGAACCCTCGTCGGCCTCGAGCATCGCGAGGTAACTGCCGAAGTCGGTAAGTTGCAGCGAGCGGAGCCGGCGCGCGAGGCGGCTGTAGACCATTTCGCGCTTGTGGCTGCCCAGCGAGATGCCGGCGCGCTTGTGGATCAGCGCGCGGACCTTCTCGAAATCCCGCTCGGTGAGCAGGAAGTCGCGCATGTCGTCACGTAGCGGCGTGATCACGGGCATCGCGGGCGAAACAGCCCCCGCTGGCTTCCCGATGGCACTGGCGGAAGAACGGAGCTGCGTCATGACGAAGAGGCGGGCGATTGTCTTGATAAACGCTCGCCCTGGATGGGCGAGCGGGCTTGCGTCGTTGCGATCAGGCCAGTTCGGCCTCGACGAGCGCCATCTCGGGGCTCGTCATCATGCGTTCGATGTCGATCAGGATCAGCATGCGGCCTTCCACCGAGCCCAGACCCGTCAGGTGCTCGTTCGACACCGACACGCCAAACTCCGGCGCGGGCTTGATGTCGTCGCCAGTCAGCGTCAGCACGTCCGAAACGCCATCCACGACGATGCCGACCACGCGGCCCGCGACGTTGAGGATGATCACCACGGTCTGGTGGTCGTAACGCACGTTGCCGAGGCGGAACTTGATACGCAGATCGACGATCGGGACGATCACGCCGCGCAGGTTCGTCACGCCCTTGATGAAGTCGGGCGCGTTCGCGATGCGGGTCACCGTCTCGTAGCTGCGAATCTCCTGCACCTTCAGGATGTCGATGCCATATTCCTCGGTGCCGAGCGTGAAGACCAGGAACTCCTGGCCCGCGGCCTCGCTGCCCTGGGTATCGATGTGTCCGATGCCGGCCATGTTTGCTCTCCTTTTGTATGACGGATGCGCGCCGGTCAGGCGAGCACCAGATCCTGGCGGCCCACGCCCGTGCGTTGCAGCGCGGCGACGTCCACGATCAGCGCCACGCTACCGTCGCCCAGAATCGTGGCGGCGGAGATGCACGGCACCTTGCGATAGTTCGTTTCCAGATTTTTCAGCACCACCTGATGCTGGCCAATCAACTGGTCCACCAGCAGCGCGAAGCGCTTGCCTTCGGCCTGCAGGATCACGGCGATGCCCTGCGTCGGCTCCTGGAGCGCGCCGTCCACGTTGAACACGCGGTGCAGCTCGAGCAGCGGCAGGTATTCGCCACGCACGTTCATCACGCGCTCCGCATTCGCGGCGGTATGCACGTCCTCGGCCTTCGGCTGCAGGGACTCCATCACGCAGTTCAGCGGCAGGATGAAGGTCTCTTCGCCCACGCGGACGGACATCCCGTCGAGAATCGCGAGCGTCAGCGGCAGCACGATGCGCGTGGTGGTGCCATTGCCTGGGCGCGACGCGATTTCCACGTGGCCGCCCATTTCCTGAATGTTCCGCTTGACCACATCCATGCCGACGCCGCGGCCGGACACGTCCGTCACCACTTCCGCCGTGGAGAAGCCCGGCGCGAAAATCAGCTGCCAGACTTCCTCGTCGCTGATGTTCTCCGAGACGGGCAGGCCGTTCTGGATCGCCTTGGCGAGAATGCGCTCGCGGTTCAGGCCACCGCCGTCGTCGCTTACCTCGATCACGATGTTGCCGCCGTGATGCTGCGCGGACAGGATCAGCTGCCCAGTCGGCTCCTTGCCGGCGGCGACGCGCTTCTCAGGCGTCTCGATGCCGTGGTCCAGGCTGTTCCGCACCAGGTGGGTCAGCGGATCGATGATGCGTTCGATCAGGCCCTTGTCGAGCTCGGTCGCCTTGCCGAACGTCACGAGGTCGATCTGCTTGCCGAGCTTGCTCGCGAGGTCGCGAACCAGACGCGGGAAGCGCGAGAACACGTAGTCCATCGGCATCATGCGGATGGACATCACCGCTTCCTGCAGGTCGCGCGCGTTGCGTTCCAGCTGGCCCATGCCAGAGAACAGGCGGTCGAACAGCACGGGGTCGAGCGACGAGGCGGTCTGCGCGAGCATCGACTGCGTGATGACCAGTTCGCCCACGAGGTTGATGATCTGGTCGACCTTCTCGGTCGGCACGCGGATGGAGCCGGCGTCGGGGCTGTGCGCGGCGGCCGCGGCGGGCTTGGCCTTCTCCTTTGCCGCGTCCTTCGTGGCTTCCTTCGCCGCCGGCGCGGCGACCGGTGCCGGCGCGGGGGCGGCGGCAACCGGGGCCGGCGCGGGTGCAGGGGCGGCGGCGGCAGGGCTCGCGCCATCCGACGCCTCCACCACGATCTGGTCGCCGTCGATCACGAAGCAGCAGACCGCGATGATGTCGTCGGCGCCGCACTGGCTGTTCAGCCAGATCGTCAGCTCGCCGTTGGCGTCCTGCTGGCCGGTGATCTCGCCAAGGTTGGCGATCTCTTCGCGCAGCAGCGCCTGGTCGGCGGGCGATACATTGATGAGGCGGATCTTCAGATTGCCGCCGCCGGCGCCTGCCGGCGCGGCGGGCGCATTGGACGCAGCCGGCGCGGGCGCGGGGGCCGGCGCCGCGGCGGGCGCGTGGGCACCAGCGTCGCCACCGGCTTCCTGCGCGAGCTGCTGCAGGACCGCGCAGATCCGCGCGAGGGTTTCCGGATCGGGTTCGGTCCCGTTGCGATAGGCGTTGAGCTGGTCTTGCAACACGTCCTTGGTTTCCAGAAAAGTGTCGATGATGGCCCGCGTAAGCGCGATTTCTTGCCGGCGCGCGCGGTCGAGCAGATTCTCAAAGATGTGCGTGGTCTCGGTCAGCGCCGAGAAGCCGAACGTGGCCGCACCGCCCTTGATCGAGTGCGCCGCGCGAAAAATCGCATTGAGCTCTTCCGCATCGGGGGCGTCGAGATCGAGCCCGAGCAGCAGTTGCTCCATTTCTACGAGCAGTTCCTCCGCCTCTTCGAAAAAGGTCTGATAGAACTGCGTGATATCGATATCGACAGACATGGCCGTCCTGGTCCGCTAAATTGCCTTTGGATGCGCCGCTCTCCACGAGCGGCGCGCCTCATTCGCGCTTGCCTTCTGCCGCTGGCACCGCAGGTGCCGCCGCACCCGCCGCACCCGTCACAGGTGCGGCGACCGGCGCCTTGGCCGCGGGCGTTTCCGCCGCCGCCACGCCCGCCTGCAGCTCCTGGGCGGTCTTGCCCTTCTGCGCGGCCACCGATACGTCGGCCGCGCTCTCGTTCTCGGTCTCGAACTGCGTCTGCGCTTTCTTGTTCAGCACGACGATGCTGATGCGGCGGTTGACGGGCGCCAGCTTGTCGTTCTTGTCCAGCGGCATCGTGTCCGCGAGGCCCAGCACGCGCAGCACCTTGCCTTCGTTCATGCCGCCCGCGATCAGCTCCTGCCGCGAAGCGTTGGCGCGATCGGCGGACAGCTCCCAGTTGCTGTACGCGCGCTCACCAGCCATATACGTCTGCGAGTCGGTATGGCCAGACAAGCTCACCTTGTTCGGCATCTCGTTGAGCACCGGACCGATCTCGCGCAGGATGGTGCGCATGTACGGTTCCACGGCGGCGCTGCCGGTGCGGAACATCGGGCGGTTCTGCGTATCCAGAATCTGGATGCGCAGGCCTTCGCTCGTGATGTCCAGCAGCAGCTGCGGGCGGAACGCGCGCAGCACGGGATTGTTCTCGATGGTCTGCTCGAGGCGGCTCTTGAGCTGGCGCAGGCGCTCCGATTCCTGTTGCTCCCGGCGGCGCGCATCCGACGGATCGTTGGTCTGCGCGCGCATCACCTCACCATCCTTGGCCATCGGGTCCTTGCCGCCGCCCGGCACGACGCTCTTCGACATGCTGCTCTTGTCGCCGCCGGCGATCGCCACTTTCAGCGGCGTCTTGAAGTACTCGGCCACGCCAACGAGAGCCTTCGGCGATGCCGAGCTCAGCAGCCAGAGCACCAGGAAGAAGGCCATCATGGCCGTCATGAAGTCGGCGTAGGCGATCTTCCAGCTATGGTTGCCGTGCGGCTTGGCGCGATTCTTCGCCTTCTTGATGACGATCGGGCGCAGATCCTGGGCGCTGCTCATGACTGCTCTCCCGTCAGGTCAGGCTCTTGACTTCGCGAACGTGGTCGTCGAGTTCAAGGAAGGACGGACGCACGGTCGAGTACAGGACCTTGCGGCCGAACTCCACGGCAACCAGCGGCGCGTAACCGTTCAGCGAGGCGAGCAACGTGACCTTGATGCACTCGTACATCTTCACGCTCTCGTCCACCTGCTGCTCGATGCGAGCGGCCAGCGGCGAGACAAAACCGTAAGCGAGCAAAATGCCGAGGAACGTACCGACCATCGCGTGGGCGATCAGCGCGCCGAGTTCGGCCGGCGGCAGATCCGCGGAAGCCAGTGCGTGCACCACACCCATCACCGCGGCGACGATACCGAAGGCCGGCAGGCCGTCGCCGACGCGCGACAGCGCATGGGCGGGGACTTCGGCCTCGTGACGATACGTTTCGATTTCGTGGTCCATGAGCGCCTCGATCTCGAACGCGTTCATGTTGCCGTTGACCATCATGCGCAGATAGTCGGTGAGGAATTCCATCATCACCGCGTCGGCCAGAATACGTGGGTACTGGCTGAACACGCTGCTCGCGGCGGGATCGGCGATTTCCTTCTCGAGGAACAGGATGCCCTCGCGGCGCGCCTTGGACAGCAGCACGTACAGCAGTGCCATGACGTCCAGGTAGAGCTCCTTGTTGTACTTGGAGCCGCGCAACAGCTTGGGCAGGGCCTTCATGGTTCCCTTGATGGCCTTGCCGCTGTTGGTACTGATGAATGCGCCGACCGCCGCACCACCGATGATGATGAGTTCGGCCGGTTGGTAAAGCGCGCCCATGTGGCCGCCGGTGATGGCATACCCGCCCAGCACCGCAGCAAGCACGACGACATAGCCAAGAACTACAAGCACGATCGGATCCCCGTCTAGAAAACACGCGTCAGGCACGCACAAGGGCCCTTCGTACAGGCGCGCGGGGTCACCGCGCGCCCCGATCTCGGGGCCCGCCTTGCCGCCGCCGACGTCGCCTGGGAATCAGGCTACGGTCTGCGCGGCTACGGCGTCCTTCGAGAGCTTCTTGACTTTCCCGGCCCGCGAGGGCGGACGGCACAGGCTGCAGACAAAGTTCGCGTGCGGCTCATAGGCATGCGTCACGAACTGTCCGCCGCAGCATGTGCACGTGGAAAGCTGCAGCATATTGCTCTCGAAAAACCGTACTAACGTCCAGGCACGGGTGAAACTTAAGACAATTTCGCCGCCCAGCAGCGAAACGTGCTCGAGGTACAGGCGATAGCTCGCCACCACGGCGCGGATACCCGACGTCTCGCCTTCCTGCACCATGAACTGGTATGCGGAGAAGAACAGGGACGAATGGATATTCGGCAGCCAGGTCGTGAACCAGTCTGTCGAGAACGGGAGCATGCCCTTGGGCGGCGAGGCGCCGCGGAGCTCCTTGTAGAGGCGGATCAACCGGTCGCGCGAGAGCGTGGTCTCGGCTTCAAGCACCTGAAGGCGCGCACCCAGGCCGATCAGCTCGATGGCGAGCTGGGTCTGGTTGGCATCCTGCAGGACGCTTTTTCGGTTGGGTACGGGAGTCGCCGTGAAACTGCGGGCCGGCTGGGCCTGAAGGAGCGCGGTCAATTGAGCTGCTCCACAGGTTGCCGGGCAAGCAGGATTGCAGCATGGATCTGCTGCATATCATGGCTCTTGGCCGTGTGGGTGAGTGTGGAGAGCAACGCATGATCGTCAAAACGGAACCGGCAGAGCACCATGTTCGATGCCGCCAGCTTGACGAGCTGCGCCGATGTCAGTTTGGCGAGAATCTCAGCAATTTCCTTGCTGACGCCAAGCCTGAACATGGCTTCCACCTGGTTTTCGCGCACTAGTCTTTGCGCGAGCAGCAGATAGGCGAGGTTAACCTCCCTGATCTCCTGGAGAACTTCACTGCTTTCCAATTTTTCCCCGCTACCAAAAAACCCTTCGACCGCTTGTCCGGCGCTTACCGGGCACGTTGACGCTGTGCCGGCGACCAGATCGTTGGTGTGCGTGTGCGATGGGTACGACGTACGACAATAGGAACTACGCCAGGTAACACCCACATCTCTGAAGCGTTACAGATGTTACAGAGTGTAAGTGAAACTGTTACGTTTATATCGGCAATCGGCCTGCAATGCCAATCCCTACTTGAGTTGGGGGAGAACAAATGTCGCACAGAAAAGACATAGGCCATCTAATTTGTAACAGCAGCGATGTCCGACATCTCGTTAACGCGCGTTTACGTGTACGCACGGTATTACCGCCGACACGTTCTTGTGACGAATGCGCTACAGCTATTTCATCCGAGTCGGCACAAGCCAATCCAGGGCGATCCGCGCCTATGCATTCCACTATTGACGCGCGGGCGCGGCTTGGCTAAACAGCCCGCGCAACCACGCGGCAAGGCGCGAGAACACGTCTTCCGGCGCTTCGCGGAACAGATGCGGCCGGGCACGTTCCACCTGCTCCAGAACGCGCGCGGCCTCATCCGCGCTGACAGAACCGTATTCGAGCGCAAGACCCAGCAGCGCGCGCATCTCTCCCACCTTGCTGCGGCCCAGCGCCTCGCTCTGCTCCGTCTGTAACGCGTACATGAGGTCATAGGCCCGCTGGCGCAGGCTCTCCGCGATACGCCACGCCGGCGTGCGCATACGCTCCTCGATCGTGCGGATATCGACGGCGCTCGCCGCGATCTGGGCGGCAAGCGCTTCCGTGAAGGCCGCGTCGGCACCCGCTTCGCTGAGGATTTGCTGCGCCCACTCGCGCGCATGCTCGACGCGCTGCGTGGGCGTCCATTCCGGTTGCACGGCGAGGCCGAACCCGAAGCGCTGCGCGTCGCGCATCAGCGCGGACAACGCGTTGGGCAACTGCTTGTCGAAGACCTTCCGCGCCCACCCGTATTCGCCGCTCGCGAGCAGGCGCATGACCGCGCGCTCGGTGAGCGGACCGTCCTGCTGCAGCAGGCGTGCGCGCAGGAAGTCGTCGAAGGCGGGCGGCACGAACTCGGCATCGAGCCCCGTCGAGACCCTGACGAAAGCGTCGAAGTCCGCTCGGAGTCTGGCCGTCGCCTCGGCCGACAGGGACAGATTGATGTCGGTGGTCATGATGTCACGACGGCCACGCGGGCCTCAGAACGCGCTCCAGTCGCCATTGTCGGAAGCCCCGCCCGCGGTGGCCGGGCGCAGTGCCGGCGCATCGCTTGCGGCCACTTCCTCGAAGTCCGCCGCGCTCGCCGCTGCCGCGGCGGCGGCACCGGCCGCGGCGGCCTTGCCGCCG
>NZ_CAJPUX010000015.1 GCF_905397285.1 Cupriavidus plantarum | reverse complement strand
CGCCGCGCGCCGCGCGCGTCTTGCCGGCCGTCAGGCGCGCCGTCACCGGGCCCGCCACCGCGGGCTTCGTCACCGCGCGCACGGCAGGCACGATGGCCGACGTGCCCAGCGACGGGCCGCCATGGCCTTCGTCATCCTGGGACAAACGGAACGTGGCGACCGAATCCTGCAAGCGGCCAGCCTGTTCCTGCAACGAGCTGGCGGCAGCAGCGGCCTGCTCCACGAGCGCCGCGTTCTGCTGCGTCACCTCGTCCATCTGCGCCACGGCCTGATTGACCTGCTCGATGCCCGAACTCTGCTCGGCCGAGGCCGCGCTGATCTCGCCCATGATGTCGGTCACGCGCTTCACTGCCTGCACGATCTCGCCCATCGTCTGGCCGGCTTCGCCCACGAGCACGGCACCGTTGTCCACGCGCGCCACGGTATCGCCGATCAGGCCCTTGATTTCCTTCGCCGCATTCGCGGAGCGCTGCGCCAGGCTGCGCACCTCGCCGGCCACCACCGCGAAGCCGCGGCCCTGTTCGCCCGCGCGTGCCGCTTCCACGGCCGCGTTCAGCGCCAGGATGTTGGTCTGGAACGCGATGCCTTCGATCACGCCGATGATGTCGACGATCTTGCGCGAGGCTTCGTTGATCTCGTCCATCGTCTGCACCACGCGGCCGACCACTTCGCCGCCGCGCACGGCGGTCTCGGACGCGTTGGCGGCCAGACCGCTGGCCTGACGGGCGTTGTCCGCGTTCTGGCGCACGGTGCTGGTCAGCTCTTCCATGCTCGAGGCGGTTTCCTCGAGCGAAGCGGCCTGCTGCTCGGTACGCTGCGACAGATCGTTGTTACCCGCGGCGATTTCACGCGACGCCGTGCCGATCGATTCGGCCGACTCCTTGAAATCGCGCACCATGCGCGACAGGTGATGCTGCATCTCGCTCATCGCGTGCAGCAGGCTCGACTGGTCACCCTTGCGCAACGCCACCTTGCCGGAGAAATCGCCATCGGCGATACGCGAGGCAATGCGCGCCGCGTAGCCAGGTTCGCCGCCGAGCTGGCGCGACAGGCCGCGCGCGAGAAGCATGCCCAGCAGCACGGAGACCACCAGGCCGCCCAGCACCAGCACCAGCATGACCACGCGCGAGCTCTTGTACACGCCGTCCGATTCGTCCATGTTGGCGCGCGCACGCTCGTCGCGGCGCTTCACCATCTTGAACAGCACGTCTTCCAGGGCACGGCTGTCCTTGAGCAGGTCAGTGCTTTCCGTGAACACCGTGCTTTCGAACTGCGACGTGTCCAGCGGCTGCTTGCTCACGAGTTCAACGTACTTCGTCATGCGCTCACGGAACGGCGGCACGAGGGTCTCGTACTGCTTCACCATGGCCTGGCCTTCCGGCTGCGTGAACGAGCCCTTGGCGGCCTTCACGCGTTCTTCCATGGTCGCCAGCGACTTCTCGATGCGCTCCTTCTCGGTCGCGCGCTCGCCCATCGTGGATGCCGATAGCAGCGCGATCTGCGCGCGGCTCGCATACACGAGGTTGATGTTGCCGTCCTGCACAGCCTTCAGCGCCTGCAGGTCCTCGTTGTAGATCTTGCCGGTCCAGTCCGCCATGCGCCCCATGTTGATCACGCCAAGCAGGCCCATGATGGCGCCGATGACGGATACGACCAGGAAGCCGGCTATGAGCCTGGTCGTAACGCGTAGTTGATTGAACCACTGCATAGAACTACCCCCTTCTGTCAGATAAGACCGGGAATGGCATTGCTGCGCGCTCCCGCATTGTTGTCGTGGCCGTACCGGCCACTCTTCCCCGTTCCCGCCGCCAGTCCTGTTAGGTTCTGATACCGGCAGCAAGGCGGACTGGGCCGCGACGCCCCCGTCCGCGCTCCCCTACGGGTTCCCTCAGGCGGCACCAGCCGCCGCGTCGATGGCCGCAAGTTCTTCCACGTCCATCAGCTTTTCGATATCCGCCAGGATCAGCATGCGGTTCTCCACCGAACCCAGACCCCGGATGTAGTCGGTTTCCATGCCCCCGGACAGCTGCGGCGTCGGCTTGATCTGCGATTGAGATAGCGTCAGCACATCGGACACGCCATCGACGACGATGCCCGTCGTGCGGCGATTGAGGTCGACGATGATCACGACCGTGTATTGGTCGTAGCTGATCTTTTCCTGACGGAACTTGATGCGCAGATCGATGATCGGCACGATCGTGCCGCGCAGGTTGATCACGCCCTTGAGATAGGCGGGTGCATTGGCGATCTGCGTCACCGATTCGTAACCACGAATCTCCTGCACCTTGAGGATGTCGATGCCGTACTCTTCGCGGCCGAGCCGGAAAGCCAGGAATTCTTCCCCGGCGCCGTCAGCCTTCGTCTGGATAGTCATGTTGCCCCGCTGCAGTGTTGGTGGGGGATGGCCCCACAGTGTTAACGGCTGCAACCGGGGTGGCTGAAGGGCGACTTGGCTACGCCGATCACCCCTCTGTGGGAGGGGGCAACAGAGCAGCCACCGAGTCGATCAGCTGTTCGGGGTCGAACGGCTTGGCGAGAAAACCGGAAGCGCCCGCCTCGCGCGCCTGCGCGCGGATCTGGCCGTCGGCTTCCGTGGTGAGCATTAATATCGGCACGGTGGCGTAGTGCGGCGTGCCTCGGAGCGCCCGGATTAGCGTCAGGCCGTCCATGCCGGGCATGACCTGGTCGGTCACGAGCATCCCGAACGCCCCCTCGCGCGCCACCTCGTGCGCCTCCTTGCCATCGGCGGCCTCGGTAACCTGATAACCCGCGGCACGCAGGCAGGCCCCGATCATGCGGCGAATGGACGGCGAATCGTCGACGACGAGGATGGTTGGGAGGGACATGACGGCTCCAGAACGCGAGAGGTTCTCGTTCTAACGTCTGCGCCCGGCCGTGCTTTAGCGCCGCGAAGGGGGGCATCCCGCAAATTAGAACGAAAGCTCTAATTCCGGCGCTTAATTTTCCCCTGGGATCAGACGCGTACCGGCTGACTGTCGCGCAGGATCTCGGCAAACGACGACGCATCCAGCGGCTGAGCCATCAGGTAGCCCTGCACTTCGTCGCAGCCCATGCCGTTCAGGATATCGAGCTGGGAATGGGATTCCACGCCCTCGGCCACGACCTTCATGCGCAGTTCGTGCGCGAGCGCCACCATCGAGCCCACGATCGCGCGGCCCTGCGGGTCCGCATCGAGGCCCCCGATCAGCGTGCGATCGATCTTCAGCGTACCGACGCGCAGCCGCTTCAGGTATCCGAGGCTCGAATAGCCGCTGCCGAAGTCGTCGAGCGCCACGTGGATGCCGAGCGACTGCAGTTCGGCCAGCGTTTCGAGCGACTTGCCGATGTCCTTCATCGCCGCGGTCTCGGTGATCTCCAGCGTGATCGCCGATGGGGGGATGTCGTGCTGATGGATCTGCTCCAGCAGGTACTGCGGGAAGTTGCGGCTGGCAAAGCGCAGCCCGGACACGTTGATCGCCACGGGAACGACAGGCAGTCCCGCGTCCTGCCACAGCCGGACCTGCGCGCACACGCTGGCGATCACCCAGTCGTCGAGCTTGTCGATCTGGCCGGACTGTTCGGCCACCATGATGAACTCGGCCGGATTGACCACGCCGAGCGTCGGATGGCGCCAGCGGCAGAGCGCCTCGGCGCCGACCACGGTGCGGTGCTTCACGTCGAACTTCGGCTGATATTGCAGCGACAGGCCGTCGTCCTGGATCGCCAGCCACAGGTCGCGGCGAATCACGCGCAGGCGGCGCGCGCGCTCCCCCGCGGCGGAATTGAACACGCGCACCTGGTTGGAGCCGCTCTCGCGGGCTTCCGACAGGCTCACGCGGGCGGCCTGCATCAGCGCCTCCGACGTCTGCGCATCGCGTGGATAGATGGCGATGCCGATGTTCACGCCGATCTGCATCTGCAGCCCGCGCGCGGCCACGAACTCCGCGAGCGACCCCAGCACACGCGAGCCGAGTTCATGCGCGCGGCTGTGGTGCACGAGCTCGGGCACGCCAACCGCGAACTCGTCGCGCGCCAGGCGCGCGAGGAAGTCGTGCGGCTCCAGCGCGGCTTGCGCCAGGGCGCCCGCGTCCTGCGCGAGGATATCGTCGGCGCGGACCTCGAAGACCTCATCCACCTCGCGGAAATCCGCGATATGGATCAGCAGCACGGCGCAGCCCGTCTCGGTCAGCCTTGCCTGTGCAAGGGTCTGGTCGAGCCAGCGGCCGAAAGCGACACGATCCGGCAGATCGGTGGAGACGCTGTATTCGCCGACGGTCTCCCCGCCGCGGCCGGACGGACGCACCGTCAGGCCGGGGATGCGTCCGACCGGCTTGCGACCGCCGCGCCCCGCGACGCGCGGTACCAGCGCGGCCGACGGGAAGTCGTCGGGCGTATCGTCGATCAGCGTGGCTTCGGGACGCATCGGCGCGGGCAGCCAGCCGCGCGATTGCGCGCGATGGAACGCGAACATCGCGAAGCAGAGCAGCGCGATGCCACCGCCGAGCCAGCCGGGGTCAGGCAGCACCGCCGCGTCGAGGCAGGCGCGCGCGGTCAGCGAACCGTTGCCGCACAGCCGGCCCATGCGCGCGCCGGCGACGGCGACCATGCCAGCGCCGCCGAGCATCGACATCACGGCCACGACGCGCCAGGCGCGCGTCGCGCCCCGCAGCCAATGTTTCAGTAATGTGAAAACATGCGTGGAGGCAATGCCGGCCGCGGTGGCCGACGCGAACGCCGAGACCGCGCGCACGGGATCCTCGAGCGCTGGCAGCGAGCCGGAACCCATGGCCACCCACAGCGGCATGCCGATCGATGCCTGCGACATGACGGCGGCCGACCATGACAGGCGGCGTAGCATCTTGCCGTCCCGGCCCGCGTCCGGCCTGGCTGCGCGCATGCCGAGCGCGGCGGCGGCGCCGAGCAGCACAGCGAACAACAGGAGACTAGAGGTCGAGGCAATCATCGGGGCTTACGGGCAGCGGGCTTGCGCGAATCCGGGAGAACGAAGGCTGGAACGCGTGCGCGACTCACACCGAAGAGGCAGAAACAAAAGCCCGCATCATGGCATTTTGCCGTCGCCGTGTGAACAGCCGTTCGCTCAAATCCTTTCATTCAGAACGTCAGAACGCGCTCCAGTTGTCGTCGGCGGACGCGCCGGCGCCCGCGGCGGCCACATCGGGACGCAACAGGCGCGTCTCGCGTGGCTTGCGTACAACGGGCGCACGCACTGCCGACGGCTTCACCGGCTGACGCGCGACAGCCGTGCGCGCGAGGGCCGGCGCCGGCGCCGGGGCGTCCGACAGATCGGGCGCCACGCGCGCCACGGCGGCGGCCACCATCGGCGCCGGACGCGTGCCGCTGGCGGCGAGCGTGAACACCGACACCACGCTCTTGAGCTTCTGGGCCTGCTCTTCGAGCGCGCCCGCCGCGGCCGCGGCTTCCTCCACCAGCGCCGCGTTCTGCTGGGTCACCTCGTCCATCTGGCTCACGGCCTGATTGACCTGCTCGATGCCCGTCGTCTGTTCCTGCGTGGCCGCGCCGATCTCGTTCATGATGTCCGTCACGCGGCGCACGGCCTGGACGATCTCGCCCATGGTCTGGCCGGCCTCGGCCACAAGGCGCGTGCCCGATTCCACGCGCTGCCCGGACTCACTGATCAGCGATTCGATTTCCTTGGCCGCATTGGCCGAACGCTGCGCGAGGCTGCGCACCTCGCCCGCCACGACGGCAAAGCCGCGGCCCTGCTCGCCGGCGCGTGCCGCTTCCACGGCCGCGTTCAGCGCGAGGATATTGGTCTGGAACGCGATGCCCTCGATCACGCCGATGATCTCGACCACCTTCCGCGACGCGCCGTTGATCTCGTTCATCGTATCGACGACGCGGCCGACTACATCGCCGCCCTTGAGCGCGATCTGCGAGGCCTCTCCGGCGAGCACGCCGGCCTGGCGCGCGTTGTCGGCGTTCTGGCGCACCACGGTCGTCAGCTCTTCCATGCTGGCGGCCGTTTGCTCGAGCGACGAGGCCTGTTCCTCGGTACGCTGCGACAGGTCCGTATTGCCGGCCGAGATCTGTTGCGTGGCCGACGCGATCGAATCGGTGCCGCCGCGCACCTGCGCGACGATGCCCGAGAGGCTGTCCTGCATGGTCGCGAGCGCCTGCATCATGCGGCCGATCTCGTTGCGGGACACGCTGACGATGTGCGACGTCAGGTCGCCGCGGGCCATCCGCTCGAACACGCCGAGCGCCTCTTCCACGGGGCGCACGATCGCGCGGTGCAGCGTCACGGTGCCGATCAGCGCGATGGCCATGCCGAGCACGATCAGCGCCACGACCACCATGCGCAGCCATTCGAAACGCGACTGGGCGCCGTCGAAGTTGTCCTTGCCTGTCCGCATCTGGAATTTCTCCAGCGCTTCATGCGCGGTGCTCATGGCGCGCTGCATTTCGGGCAGGGTGTCGCGCGCCAGGCGCAGCGCCTCTTCCCGATTCTGCGCGAGCAAGGCGTTCTGCAGCGGCACGGCGCCCTTCTCGAAGAAGTCCTGACGCTTGCGCGCCAGTTCGCCGGACAACGCCTTCTCCTCGTCGCCCTGCGGCAGCGCCATATAGCGCTTCCATGCGGTCTCGGAGGATTCCACGAACACCTTCGAACGGTCGACATGCTTCTTCGGATCGTCGTTCTCGGCACCCGGCATCACGCCGCGGTCCAGTGCCAGACGGATGCGCGTGGTGCCCAACATCGCCTCGCTGAGGGCCTGCGCCGATGCCAGCTGATTGGAATAGGTTTCCTTGAGCGCGTCGTTGGACTGTGAAATGCCGTGCAACCCTGCGCCGCCTACGAGCAGCAGAATGACGGTCAACGAAGCCATCGCCCCTCTAAGCAGGGTTTTGATCTGAATATTCTGAAAGGACATGGTGCGCCGAAGCCATTAGGTTGGATGCGACGAAGGTTCTCCTCACCCCCGTTCCGGCGGGCCACTCTATGGTGAACCGCTCAGGGGCAATAACGGCGACCCGGGTTCATCCTTGAGGCGCACCGGTAAATCGCAATCACGAATGCACATTCGCGCACATGACCGTGAGGACGGTTATTGTGGGGCTCCCGGCACACGGTCGAAATTTTCCCAAACGTAACACTGGCGCGGCGGTGCAGGAAGTTGCGCCGATTTTCACAAATCCGAGACAGCATGCCGATGGGAAAATTCTGCATCGGCGGAACGTTCCGCAGGTCACGCGAAAATACCCGACGACTCGCTTTCTCTACAAAAGTTCAGTGCGCAATTTGAAATGAACGCATTCCGCGTTCATTCGCTGTTTCTCGGAGAACGGCCGTTACGCCGATTTGCAGCCACGCAATAAATGGATATAATTCCCGTCGTCAATCAGCGATCGAGGCAACCATGGCGACCTATCAGGAAATCGTTCAGAAAATCAACGAACTGCAGAAGCAGGCCGAGGAGATCAAGTCTCGCGAGCAAGCTGCGGTGATTGCCGATATTCGCGAGAAAATCGAACAATATGGCCTCACGGCCGACGATCTGGGCTTCGGCGCAAAGCCCGCGGCCGGCAAGAAGGCGAGCCGCAAGGTGCCGGTCCGCTATCGCGACACCGCTGGCAATACCTGGACCGGCCGGGGCAAGCGCCCGGGCTGGCTGACGCAGGCACTGGCCAATGGCAAGACCGTCGAGGACTTCCTGATCCGCTAAGCCTCACGGGGCGGCAGGTATTAAAAAACCGGGCAAATCGCCCGGTTTTTTATTTGTCGCAGTCACGGTCAGACGCACGAACCCGCAAACCCAAGCGGATTCATCGACTGCCACCGCCACGAATCCTCGCACATGCGATCGATGTCATGCCTGGCGCGCCAGCCAAGAAGACTTTGCGCAAGCGCCGGGTCCGCGTAGCAGGACGCGATATCGCCGGGACGGCGATCGACGATCTGGTACGGCACCGGCTTGCCGCTGGCCCGTTCGTACGCCTTGACCACCTCCAGCACGCTATAACCGCGGCCGGTACCCAGGTTCACGGTCATGCCCTGGCCCTTGTCGCGCAGATAGACGAGCGCCGCCAGGTGGCCATCGGCCAGGTCGGACACGTGGATGTAATCGCGCACACCGGTGCCGTCCACGGTCGGATAGTCGCCACCGAACACCATCAGTTTTTCGCGACGGCCACCGGCCACCTGCGCCACATACGGCATCAGATTGTTCGGGATGCCGCCAGGGTCTTCGCCAATCAGTCCGCTTTCATGCGCGCCCACCGGATTGAAATATCGCAGATACCCGATTTTCCATGCTGGATTCGACAACTCCAGGTCGCGCAAAATCTGCTCGCCCATGAGTTTCGTCTGTCCGTACGGGTTCGTCGCCGAAAGCGGGAAATCTTCGAGGATTGGCACGGTGTGCGGATTGCCATATACCGTCGCCGACGAACTGAAAACCAGCTGGCGCACCTCCGCAGCATCCATGGCCGCGCATAGCGTGAGCAGGCCGTTCAGATTGTTGTCGTAATACGCAAGCGGCTTGTTCACCGATTCACCCACCGCCTTGAGCGCGGCAAAGTGAATCGCGCCAGCAATCTTGTGCTCGCGGAAAAGCCGGTCCAGCAAGGCGCGGTCGCGCACGTCGCCTTCCACGAAATTTGGCTCGGCTCCGGTAATGCGTGCGAGACGTTCCACGACCGCGCGATTGCTGTTGCACAGATTATCGAGGCCGATGACGTTGTATCCCGCATTGTGCAGCGCGACCCAGGTATGGGAAGCGATATAACCGGTGGCTCCAGTCAGCAGTAAGGTCTCGGACATGTGATCGTTTTCTGGATGGAAATCGTTGAGCGGGCGCCATCATACCCGCCGAAGGTTACGCCGGAGAAATCTCGGCGCGATGCGCCATTGGCAATCCGGCACGTGCCTGCCATGCCTGATACGCCGCATGCAGCCGCCAGCCCGACTCGAGGTCGCGCATGCCCAGCATCTGCGCGACGGCGGCAGGCGGCACGCCCGCATCGAAGTGCATTGCACCACAGGTGTTGCGCAGCGTCTGTGGGGAGGCGCGCTCACTGCGGCCGGCGAGCACGCCCGCCTCGTCGAGCAGCATCTCCACCCGGCGATAGACGGACGCGGCATGCATCGGCCGCCCGGACGCCAGCGCCGGAAAGACGAGGTCGCCCAGCGTCCCGGCCGCCGCCCGCAGCGCGAGCCAGTGCCGCAACGGCGCATGCGCGAAACCGAACAGCGTTGCCGTATAGGCGCGCCCGTTGTCCGCGCGCACCATCCGCAGGGCAGGCACGCCATGGTCATCGCGATCGTCGAGCCCGTCAATGGCATCGAGCCGCAACGCGCGAATCTCGGCCACCTTCAGCCCCGCGCCGAGCAGCACCGCCACGAGCGCCACGTCGCGGGCGCGCTTCCATTGCGTGGGCGAAATACGGCTCGGCTGGCCGGGCGCCTGGCGGGCGGCGAGGGCATCCTCGGCCGCCGGAGCCAGCACGCGCGCGACCAGGAGGTCGCGCTCGCCCGGCAACAGGAATGCCGTGGGGTCGTTTTCGCCATCGGCGAGCTTCGTGCGCACGGCGATGCTCGCGGGGTTCACGAGGTCCTGCCGCGCGAGCGACAGATGCTGGAACACGCGCTCGATCAGTCGTGCGTAACGATAGCGGTGCGACTTGTGCAGCTTCTGGGCGTCGAGGAACTCCCCGATCTGGGCAGCCGACCACGTCAGCGGCGCAAGGCCCTGCTCGCCGGACCATCGAAGCAGCTTGCCCCACATCGATCGATAGACGACAGCCGTCCCATGGCGAAAGCCGTGCTGCGACAGCCACCCGTCGAACGCCCGTTCCGGCTGTGCGCGCCAGCTGTCGAGGTCGGCATCGAAGAGCGCTTCGGCATGCATGGCCGGATGGTCGGCGCGGGAAGGGATGGTCACTGACGGTTCCGTCGGCTGGCAGGCGATGCGCCCATTGTAGACAACCCGCCACAGGAACATCCATCGCCGTTTGCCGCTTGCGGTGCGGGCCATCTGCTCTATACTATCGACCATACTATGCAACGAGTTGCATAACGACTGCGTAATAACGGCTGCGTAGACGAACTCGACGACCTGAATATTCGCTGGAGACTTCCCACCATGGCCCTGCCCGCCCTGCTGCAAAACCGTCTTTCCCTGCCCGCGGTGTGCTCGCCGCTGTTCATCATTTCCAACCCGGACCTCGTCATCGCCCAGTGCAAGGCGGGCGTGGTGGGCTCGTTTCCCGCGCTGAACGCGCGGCCCGCCGAGCAGCTCGAGGTCTGGCTGGAGCGCATCACGACCGAACTGGCGGAACACGACGCGCGTCATCCGGACCGTCCGTCGGCGCCGTTCGCGGTCAACCAGATCGTGCATCGGTCCAACGACCGCCTCCAGCACGACCTCGAACTGTGCGTGCGATACAAGGTACCCATCGTCATCACGTCCCTGGGTGCGCGGGAAGAGGTCAACGACGCTGTGCACAGCTACGGCGGCATCGTGCTGCATGACGTCATCAACAACCGTTTCGCGCGAAAGGCCATCGAGAAGGGCGCGGACGGCCTGATCGCCGTGGCGGCTGGAGCCGGCGGCCATGCGGGGACCATTTCCCCGTTCGCGCTGCTGCACGAGATCCGCGAGTGGTTCGACGGTCCGCTGCTGTTGTCGGGCGCCATCGCAAGCGGCAACGCGGTCCTCGCCGCCCAGGCGGCCGGGGCGGATCTCGCCTATATCGGCTCCGCGTTCATCGCAACGGTCGAGGCCAATGCGGACGCCGCGTACAAGCAGATGATCGTGGACAGCGCCGCCGAGGACATCGTCTACTCGAACCTGTTCACGGGCGTGCATGGCAACTACCTGCGCGAGAGCATCGTTCGCAGCGGGCTGGATCCCGACGCCCTGCCCGTTTCGGATCCCACGTCGATGAATTTCGGCTCGACACGCGTCAAGCCGTGGAAGGATATCTGGGGCGCGGGTCAGGGCGTCGGTGCCATCAAACGCGTGGTACCGGCCGCAGACCTCGTGCATCGCTTCATCGAGGAATACGCGCTCGCGCGCCACCGTCTGGGGCTCGCCGCGCCCGGCACGGCGACCGCCGCCGCGCCCGCGCTGGGCTGAGCCCGGCTTCAGGGCGGCTTCAGGACGGCATCAGGGCGGCTTCAGGGCATCGAGGGGGCGGCGAGCAGCGACAGCACTTCCCGCCCCCACGCCACCCAGTCTTCCTCGAAGCGAATCCCACGCTGAAGGAGCGCGTATTGCAGCTGCTGTGCGCGGTCCACCGGCGCGACGCCAAAATCCCTGCGCTCGATATTGCGATAGGTCTCGAGCCGCGCCTCGTGCAACGCGATCAGGCGCGCCATTTCCTCCCCCAACCCCAGCGGGCCGATGGCTGCGTCCGCCCGCAGCTTGACGAGAATCTCCTCGCGCTGGTCCAGGCCGTGTCCCGGCGACCGGACCCAGCGCGCGAGTTCCTCGCGTCCGGCGGGCAGCACCCGATATACCTTTTTACGGTTCCTTTTTTCCGCCTCGTCGCCTTCTGACATGTTCGGCGGCTCCTCCACGGCGATCCAGCCCTGCTCCGCCATGCGGCCAAGTTCGCGATAAATCTGCTGGTGCGTCGCGTGCCAGAAGTAGCCGATCGACCGATCGAAGCGGCGTGCAAGGTCATAGCCGGACGACGGCTTCTCGATGAGCGAGATCAACAGTGCGTGCGGAGTGGACATGCGTTGGTTGGCGTTTTTCGACGGGCACGGAGCTTGCGAGAGGGGGTCCGCCCGCGACGATCGCGTAATGGTATCGCGCAAGTCGGGGCAAGTCATGCCGTTAACCGGTGAGACCGCGCCCGGATCTGGAGAAGGCATTCACCAGAATGTGACAAATGTCACCTTCATCCATTTCTGACGATTTAAGCAGTTGTTCCGATACAGAATTAAAAAAGTCGAAATGGCAATTCCCGATCGCCTGCAATACATTCCAGACATTGCAACCCGCATGCGCGCGCCATCGGCGCACCGCCGTGCGTGGCTGATCCATATGCATCCTGGGAGTCTGTCATGAACGCAAGACCGGACACCGCGACCCTGTCCGCGCTCTCCGAACTGTCGGAATTGTCTGCCGAGACGAACGAGATTTCCCTGGCGTCGAGCGATCGGCCGGGTCCGATCCAGCGCCGGGCGACTTCCGCGCCGATCTACTATCGGCTACCCGACACGCCGGAAGGCCACCATATCAAGGAGTACGCGAGCGGACTGCGTCAGCTCGTGCGCTTCGTTGGCGTCGAGGAACAGGTCGTCAAGTACAGCCTGACGTAGCACCCCGAATGTCTCCTCCCGCCCTGAAGCCAGGGGCTTGGGATTCGGCCCGCGAACATCGGCATGGTGTCGCGGGTTTCTTTTAGGGCCTAGCAGATCCGGCAAACAAAAACCGGCCCAATGGGCCGGTTTTTCATGGTGCCGCAGGACTGCCGGGACGCGGATCAGTCCACCGTCGCACCGGAAGCCTTCACGACCTTGGCCCACTTCGCGGCCTCGGTCTTCATGAACGCCGCCAGCTGCGCCGGCTTTTCCGGGTTCGGTTCGGCGCCCTGCTCGGCGAGCTTCTTCTTCACGTCCGGCATCGCGAGGATCTTCACGACTTCGGCGTTCAGGCGGTCGACGATCGGCTGCGGCGTGCCACCCGTGGCGTACAGCGCAAACCACGAGGTCGCTTCATAGCCCGGCACACCGGCTTCCGCCACGGTCGGCACGTCCGGCAGTGCCGGCGAACGCTTGGCCGAGGTCACGGCGATGGCGCGTAGCTTGCCGGCCTTCACGTGCGGGTAGGACGACGGCAGGTTGTCGAACATCAGGCCGATCTGGTTGCCCAGCAGGTCATTCACGGCCGGGGCGCTCCCCTTGTACGGAATGTGCTGGATATGCAGGTTCGTCATCATGTTGAACAGTTCGCCCGACAGATGAATCGACGAACCGCTGCCCGACGAGCCGAACGACAGCTTGTCCGGGTTCGCCTTGACGTAGGCGATCAGTTCCTTGATGTTGTTGACCGGCACCTTCGGGTTCACGACCACGACGTTCGGCACCATGGCGACGCGCGAGATCGGCGCGAAATCCTTGACCGGATCGAACGGCAGCTTCGAGTACAGCGACTGATTGATCGCGTGCGTGCCGATCGTACCCATGAACAGCGTGTAGCCGTCGGCCGGCGCCTTGGCCGCCAGGCTCGCGCCGATGTTGCCGCCCGCGCCCGGACGGTTGTCCACCACCACCGGCTGGCCCAGGGCCTTGCCCAGTTCCAGGCCGACGATGCGCGCCAGGATGTCGGTGGTGCCGCCGGCCGAGAACGGCACGATCAGCGTGATCGGCTTGGTCGGGTAGGTACCCTGCGCGTAGGCGCCGCCGATGGAAGCGATGCCGGCGGCGATTGCCACGCCGGCTGCCAGCAGGTGTCTGCGCACCTTCGAAGGACGTTGGGTAATGCTCATGCTTGACTCCACTGTATCGATGGGACCGTGCAGCCCTCGTAAGGCTGCCGGGTTGTGCTGAATCTTGTCGTTAAAAGGGCGCCATCAAATTGGCGCGACGCCCAGCGTGGTGCCGCCGCAGACGTACAACACCTGACCGGTCACGAAACCATTGTCGGGCGACAGGAAGAAGAGCGAGGCGCGAGCCACGTCTTCCGGCGTTCCCATGCGCTTCACGGTGATGCTCGCGAGAATGCGCTTGGTCTGTTCGCTGCCCTCCGGATTGCTCTTTCGGAACAGCTCGGTGGCGATGGGACCCGGCGCCACGGCGTTGACGGTAATACCGTCGCCGCCCAGCTCCATCGCCAGCGTTCGGGTCATGCCAACGAGGCCGGCCTTGGTCGCGGCGTACACCACGCGATCCGGCTTGCCCAGCGCCGCGCGCGAGGCCATGTTGACGATGCGGCCATAGCCGGCCGCGCGCATCGCGGGCAGGCAGGCCTGAGTCAGCAGCATCGAAGCCTGCAGGTGCAGGCCGACGACGTAGTTCAGGTCGGCCACGGTCGCCGTGTCGGCCGTGCCGGGACGCGTGGCGCCGGCGTTGTTCACGAGCCGCGTGACGGCGAACTGCGAGGTCACCTGTTCCGCCACGGCGCGGGTCGCCTCGGCATTGGTCAGGTCGGCCTGGAAAAAGGTCATGTTGGGATGGGACCAGGTGGGGGCAACGTAGTCGACGTTGATCACCTTGGTCACGCCATCGGCCAGCAGCATTTCGCTGATGGCGCGTCCAATACCGGAACTTGCACCGGTGACGAGCGTGGCAACGGGAAGGGACATCTCAATACTCCGCACCGGCTAACGACGCCGGTTCCATCAGAAAAAGATGCGGCAAGGCCGGCGAGCCTGTCGGCCCGGCCGCATTTGCTCTACCTCGTTGGGGAAGAGACCGTACTGAACCTTCCCACTCAGGGTTAACGGCAGGAAGGTCGGAAGGTTGAGCGCGAAGCGTTACACGCGCTCGATGACCATCGCGATACCCTGGCCCACGCCAATGCACATCGTGCAAAGCGCGTAGCGGCCACCGGTACGGTGCAGCTGGTACATCGCGGTCGTCACCAGACGCGCGCCGCTCATGCCGAGCGGGTGGCCCAGCGCGATCGCACCGCCGTTGGGGTTCACGCGCTTGTCATCGTCTGCCACGCCGAGCTGGCGCAGCACCGCGAGACCCTGCGCCGCAAAGGCTTCGTTCAGCTCGATCACATCCATCTGGTCGATGGTCATGCCGAGTTGCTTGAGCACCTTCTGCGAAGCGGGAACGGGGCCAATGCCCATCACGCGCGGCGCCACGCCGGCGGTTGCCATGCCCACGATGCGCGCGCGGGGCGTCAGGCCGTGTTGCTTGATGCCGGCTTCGCTCGCCAGCAGGATCGCGCAGGCGCCGTCGTTCACGCCCGAGGCATTGCCGGCCGTCACGGTACCGTCCGGACGCACCACGCCGCGCAGCTTGGCCAGCGCTTCCATGCTGGTGGCACGCGGATGCTCGTCGCGCTCGACGACGATCGCGTCGCCCTTCTTCTGCGGAATCGTGACCGCGGTGATTTCCTGCGCCAGCGTGCCGTCGGCCTGCGCGCGCGAAGCCTTTTCCTGGCTGCGCAGCGCCATCAGATCCTGGTCTTCACGGCTGATCTTGTAATCGGTGGCCACGTTCTCGGCGGTCTCCGGCATCGAGTCCACGCCATACGCGGCGCGCATCGCCGGGTTGATGAAGCGCCAGCCGATGGTCGTGTCGAAGATCTGCGCGTCGCGCGAGAAGGCCGAGGTGGCCTTGCCCATCACGAACGGGGCGCGGCTCATGCTTTCCACGCCGCCGGCGATCATCAGGTTGGTCTCGCCCGACTTGATCGCGCGCGCGGCCGTGCCGGTTGCGTCCATGCCCGAACCGCACAGGCGGTTGATCGTCGAGCCCGGCACTGCTTCCGGCAGGCCCGCGAGCAGCAGCGACATGCGCGCGACGTTACGGTTGTCCTCGCCCGCCTGGTTGGCGTTGCCGAAGATCACATCGTCGATCGCGGCCGGGTCCAGGCCGGTGTTGCGTGCGAGCAGCGCGCGCAGCGGCACGGCGCCCAGGTCATCGGGGCGAACCGCCGACAGGCTGCCGCCGTAACGGCCGATGGGGGTACGGATGGCGTCGCAGATAAAGGCTTCGGTCATGATCTGTCTCTCTCGGTGCTATGTCGTGTGAACTGACGTCAGGCGGCCACGGCCTGCTTGAGCGCCACGCCGGTAATGCGTTGCAGTTCGTCGAAGCTCAGGCCTTCGACGAGGTCGCGCGCGACTAGGCCGTCGGGCGTGACGTCGATCGTGGCGAGGTCCGTATAGATCCGCGTCACGCAGCCGATGCCGGTCCGCGGATACGTGCACTCCGCCACCACCTTGCTCTCGCCTTGCTTGGTCTGGTGTTCCATCATCACGAACACCTCCTTGGCGCCGATGGCGAGGTCCATCGCACCGCCCACGGCGGGGATCGCACCGGGCGCGCCGGTATGCCAGTTCGCGAGGTCGCCCTTCGCGGACACCTGGAATGCGCCCAGCACGCAGAAATCGAGATGGCCGCCGCGCATCATCGCGAACGAATCCGCGTGATGGAAGAACGAGCCGCCAGCCTTCAGCGTCACGGGTTGCTTCCCGGCATTGATAAGGTCGCCGTCTTCCTCGCCCGGCGCGGGCGCGGGGCCCATGCCCAGCACGCCATTCTCGCTGTGCAGCAGGATTTCGCGGTCCGAGGGCAGATGGTTGGCCACCAGCGTGGGCAGGCCGATGCCGAGGTTCACCACGGCACCTTCGGGAATGTCGTTGGCCACGCGGGCGGCCATTTGATCGCGGGTCAGGCGTTTCATGTCTGTTCTCCTTGTCGCGCGTCAGGCGGCCTTGGCGGCGGCGCCTTCGATCTTCACCACGCGCTTGACGAAAAGGCCAGGCGTGACGACACGTTCGGGATCGATCTCGCCGAGTTCGGCGATATGGCTCACCTGCACGATCGCGCATTTGGCCGCCGTGGCCATGATGGGGCCGAAGTTGCGGGCCGTCTTGCGGTAAGTGAGGTTGCCCCAGCGGTCCGCCGTGTCCGCCTTGATCAGCGCGAAGTCCGCGTGGATCGGCTTCTCGAAGACGTAGCCCTTGCCGTCGATGATGCGCGTTTCCTTGCCTTCGGCCAGCGGCGTGCCATAGGCCGTGCGCGTGAAGAAACCGCCGATGCCGGCACCGGCCGCGCGGATGCGTTCGGCCAGGTTGCCCTGTGGCACCAGTTCCAGCTCGATGTCGCCAGCGTGGTACAGCGAGTCGAAGACGTACGAGTCGGCCTGTCGCGGGAACGAGCAGATGATCTTGCGCACCTGACGGGCCTTGAGCAGCGCGGCCAGACCGGTCTCGCCGTTGCCGGCGTTGTTGTTCACGATGGTAAGGTCGCGAGCGCCCTGGGCGATCAGCGCGTCGATCAGTTCCGCGGGCATGCCCGCAAGACCGAAGCCGCCGATCATGATCGTGGCGCCATCGTGGATGTCGGCGACCGCCGATTCCACCGAGTCATAAAGCTTGTTGATCACTTGCGTTCCAATCACGGAAGGGTCCGGCAGGGGGTTCCGGGCCCGGGCCGCAGGGGGCGGCGCGCAAAGCAGGTCTCCGGATAATTCTGGCTGGACGAATCATCCGCTGCGTCGCGGCTTGGCGCGGCGGCAGCGGAACAGGGTCCGACAATCTTGTGTTGTCTGGTACAAGCGGCGTCGTGGCGCCCCAGGCTGCCCGGTCGCGGAATTCAGTGGTTCGGCTATGCTGTTCGCATATCGAACTTGAATTCGCACAATGAACAGTGGGAAGAGATTACACCTGCGACCATCGCGCGGTCAAGCCAGCGGGACGGCACGCGCCGCCCCGCATGGACTCAGGGTAGTTGGAGGACGGCGTGGCTGCCAGCCGCGCCTGGACGCACTTCGAGCCGCACGTCGATGCGCTCGCGCAGCTCGCTGACGTGCGAAATGATGCCGACGAGGCGGCCGGCCTGCTGCAGGTCCAGCAATGTGCGGATGGCGAAGTCGAGGCTCTCCGGGTCGAGCGTGCCAAACCCTTCGTCCACGAACAGCGTGTCAAGCTGGATGCCGCCCGCGCGCAATTGCACGACGTCGGCGAGGCCCAGCGCGAGGGACAGCGAGGCAAGAAACCCTTCGCCGCCGGAGAGCGTGTTGGCGGGACGCGTGCCGCCGGTGTCGTGGTCGAACACTTCGAGGTCGAGCCCGCCCGCGCTGCGCTGGTCGGATTGCTCGCGCACGCGCTGCAGCGTATAGCGGCCGCGGCTCATCCGCATCAGGCGCTGGGACGCGGCTTCGAGGACCTCATCGAGCAACGAGGCGAGCACGAAGCGCTGGAACGTGATGCGGCGCGGATTGTTGCCATTGGCGACTTCCGACAGCCGTCCCAGCACCGCATAGCGCGTCTCGATGTCGCGGCCGTCGGCGTCGAGGGCGTCGAGCAGGCGCTGGCACTGAAGCAGTGTTTCGCGCGCGGCGGCAAGTTCGCTGCGCTGACGGATCGCCGCTTCGAGGTTGGCGGCCGCCGTGTCGCGCGCAGCCCGGAGCGCGGGCAGGTCGGGCGGCTGCAGCGATTTGGCCTCGGCTTCGGCGCGTTCGCGGCGGTCGGCCGCGCGGGCGATCTCGAGTTCGAAGTCACGCACGGCTTCGTCGAGGGCCACCATCGCGGCGGGCGGCAGGCAGGCGGTCTGCCATGCCTCGAGACTGTCGAATCCCGCCGCCGCGATGGCATTGACGAACGACGCCTGGGCCTGGACGTGGCGGGCATCGGTCTGTGTCAGTTGCGTGCGCGCGGCGTCGAGGGCCGCCACGGCTGCCGCCAGCTGCGCCGCCGCGTCGCGCTCGGCCAGCTGCGCGCGCTGTAGCGATTCCTCGAGTTCTCGCGCGCGGTCGCGTGCCGCGCTCAACGCGGCGTCCAGCACAGCCGGGTCACGCGAGTCTTCGGGCACCTGCTCGCACGCGCCCTTCCATTCGCCTTCGAGCTGCGCGGACTCATGCGCGAGCCGCTGAGCCACGGCCTCAGCCTCACGCTGCTGCGCCACCGCCCCCTCATGCGCCTGCCGCGCCTCGATATGCGCGGCCTCGAGCCCGGGCAACCGCGCGGCGGCCTGCTCCGCGACCTGCAGCGCCGCGGCGAGCCGGGCCAGATCGGCCTGCACCGCCTGCGCAGCGGCTTCCGCCAGCACGTCTGCGTTGGCTGCGTCGGCTGTGCTGGTCGCGCGTGCATCGGCAGGGTCCCCAGGCGTCGGAACAAGTTCCGCCAGCTCGGCAAGGTCCGCAAGCCGGGCCTCGGCCTGCGCGAGCTCGTTCTCCGCCGTCTGCCGGCGCACACCCGCTGCCTGCATGTGCTCGTCCGCGCGCTGCAACGCCTCGCGGCTCGCATCGAGCTGCGCGTCGCTGACCGAGAGCAACTCCCTACGCACGGCCAGCGAAGGATGGTCCGTCCCTCCGCACACAGGACATGGCGCTCCGCGAGCCAGATCGCTGGCGAGCCGCGCGGCCTGCCCAGCGCGCCAGGCCTGCTCGTCATGCGCCAACGCCTGCCGCGCGCCATCCCGGGCCGCCACCGCGCGGCCATGCGCATGCCCGGCAGCCACCAACGCCTCGCGCAAGGCAGGAAGACACGCGCGCGCCGCCACATAACGCTCCAGCCGCGCCTGCCGCTCGACCGCGCGATCGCGCTGCAACGTCAGCGCGGACAATGGCATCGCCGCCGCGCGCGCTCGCTCGAGATCGCCTGCGACCGTCTGCTCCCGCTCCACAAGCCTGGAAACCGCCGCCGTCGCCGCATCCCGCGCAGCGATCGCCGCCGCCAGCGCCCTGGCGGCATCGCCCAGACGCGCCTGCAACGCGCGCATCTGCCGTGCGCGCGGCAGCATCGCCTCACGCGCGGCAATGTCCCGCTGCAGGGCGACACGCATCTCCGCGCGTCCCTGTTCCGCAGCCAGCGCCTCCGCTGCCCCGCGTGCCGCCGTCGAATGCGTGGCGACCTCCTGCTCCCGCTGCGCAAGCGCCTCGCGCGCCTCGGTCTGATCGCGCACCATCGCCGCGAGATGCTCGGCCATCGGCGATACCTGCGCCGCCCGCTGCGCCGTCCGCAGCCGCGCCCGCTCGGCGACCATCGCTTCCCGCCGCGCCGATAGCTTGCCGAACGCTTCTTCGGCATCGTGCCAGCGCTTGAGCTGCTGCGCCTCGATCTCGGCCTTGCTCAGCGCGGCCCGTGCCGCATCGCTATCGGCCCGCGCGAGCTGTTCCTGCCGGTCGAGCATCGACAACGCGTCCTGCTGCCCGGCGATCCGCGCGGCCAACGCCTCTGGCGTCGCCAGGGAATGCTGGTCGAGCAGCGTCTTGCGCCGCAGGGCAATCGCATCCGCCTCGCGACGAATCCCCGCCGCCTGTTCCTTGAGCAACTCTTCCACGCGACGATAGAGCTCGGTCTGGAACAGCCGCTCGAGAATCGCCTGCCGTTCCTGCGACTTTGCCGTCAGCAACTCACGAAACCTACCCTGCGGCAGCACGATGACCTGCCGGAACTGCGCGCTATCGAAGCCCAGCAGTTCCCGCACCGCATCGCTGACACGACCCGGCTGGGTGGCCTTGCTGACCCAGCGCTCGTCGGTCAACGCATCGAGCTGCGCTTTGGGAATCTCGCGCACGAGCGTACCCGACGCCCGCAGGCTCGGCCGCTCCTGCGCGGGCGAGCGCGTGACGCGATAACGCTGCGCGCCCAGCGCGAACTCCAGCGTGACTTCCGTCCGCAGCGCCGGATCGGCGTTGGCATTGCGCATGTCGCGGGGATCGCGCTCGCCGCCCGACGTGTCGCCATACAGCGCAAAGCAGATGGCATCGAGCAACGTGGTCTTGCCGGCCCCCGTGGGGCCATGAATCAGGAAAAATGCCTGGTCACCCAGTTGGGTGAAGTCGATCGACTCACTGGTCGCGAACGGACCGAACGCCTGCAGTTTCAGGTGGAGCGGTTTCATGCCGATTCCCTTTCCGATGCGGCCATGGCGGCAAGCAGGTCGTCCAGCGTGCGGCGCTGGTCCACGTCGAGGTCGGCGTCGGCCACCTCGCGGAAGAAGCTGGCGAACAGTGCGCCGGTATCCAGTTCGCGCAGGCGGCGCCCCGCCTCCCGCGCGGTGCCGCTGCGCGCGAGGACCGCGCGCTCCATCGCCAGCGCATTCGGATAGGCCTGCCGCAGCCGCGCCATCGGGTCGAGCAGCGCGCCGGCATCCGTGAGTACCGCATGAATGTAGTCGTCGCGGCAAGCGTCGTCCGCCGCGTTCGCGATGAGCGTCGCGAGGTCGCCACGCAATAGCCGCAGGTCTCGCAGCGGCGTCAGCGCGATGGGTTCGATGCGCACCGCGCCCGAGCCGTCGAGTTCGACCAGCGACACGCTCTTGGCATGACAAGCCTCCGACAGCGAATACTTGAGCAGCGAACCGGAGTAATGGACGTTGGTGCCAAGCGTCTGCGGACGATGCAGATGGCCGAGCGCGACGTAGTCGAAACCGTCGAACACACCGGCCGCCACGGCACCGCTGCCGCCCACCGATAGTGGACGCTCCGATTCGCTCACCGCGCCACCGACGACAAAGGCATGGGCCACGGCCACGGAGCGCGTGTTGGCCGGATGCGCGGCGCGAATGGCCGCCAGTTGCGCGCCGAGCGCGGCCTCGTGGCTCGGGAGGTCCAGCCCCAGCGCGTCCCGCACGACGGCGGGCTCCGCATAGGGCAACGCGTAGATCCGCACGTCGCCATGCGCATCGCGCAGCGTGAGGGCGCTGGCCTGCGCGCCCACGCGTCCCGCCACATGCAGACCCTGACCGGTCATGAGCCGCGCGCCGAAGTCGAGCCGCTGGGCGCTATCGTGGTTGCCGGCGATCATCACGACGGGTACTCGCTCGCCGACGACGATGCGCGCGAGCACATCGTCCAGCAAGGCAACCGCGTCGGGCGGCGGCACCGCTCGATCGTAGACGTCCCCGGCGATCAGCACGGCGTCGGGCCGCGTGTCGCGCACGAGGGCAACGAACTGGTCGAGCACGTGAGCCTGATCCTCGATCAGGCTACGGGCATGGAACAGCCGACCGAGATGCCAGTCGGCGGTGTGGAGAAAGCGCAATCTGATTCCTTGGGCGACGTCATTCGCGACACGAGTGCCGCATCATAACGTCACGCCAGCGTCTCATGCGGCTTCCCCATCGTTTCAGGCGGACTCGACCTCGTTATCGGCGGCCTCGCTATCGACGATCTGGAACTTGCGCATCTTCTCCCACAGCACCTTGCGGCTGATGCCGAGACACGTCGCCGTGTCTTGCCGCCGCCAGCCGTTCGCATCGAGCGCCGCGATGATCCGACGCCGTTCCTCCGCATCGCCGCGCGACTCCGCGGGGCGGTCTCCGCCATCGAACGCGCCGGGGCGCAACCCCCGAAACAGCGGGCGAATGCGCTCCTCGTCCCAGCTGCCGCACTGCTGCACCGTGATGCCCACGCGCTCGGCAAGGTTGCGCAACTCCCGCACGTTGCCGTTGAAGAACGCGGTCCCCACCGCGCCGCGGAGCCAATCGGGCATCGGCGGCAGGACGTCGAACCGCTTGGCGCCCATCATATGGCGCATGAACGATTGCAGCAGCGCCACCTTGTCCGCGGCGCCGCGCTCCTCGAGGCTTGGGATGCGCAGCTCGATCACCGCAAGGCGGAAATACAGGTCCGCCCGGAACTTGCCTTGCCCCACCGCTTCACGCAGGTCCTTGTTGGTGGCCGCGACCAGCCGGAAGTCGAGCTTTACGGGCAGCGCCGAACCGAGCCGCGTGAGCGCGTTCTCCTCGAGCACGCGCAGCAGCTTGACTTGCTGGAACAGGGGCAGGTCGCCGATTTCGTCAAGGAAGAGCGTGCCGCCGTTGGCCTGCTCGAAATATCCGCGATGCGCGAACATCGCGCCCGTGAACGCGCCCTTCGCATGGCCGAAGAATTGCGACTCGAACAGGCCATCGGGAATGGCCCCACAGTTCACCGCGATGAACGGGCCCTTGCCGTACGTGCGATTGCGATCGTGGAACAGCCGCGCGATGCGCTCTTTCCCCGCGCCGGTCTCGCCGTAGAGCATCACGTTGCTGTCGAAGTCGGCAAACGTGTCCACTTGCTGCAATAACTGCAGCATGGCGGGCGATCCGGCGACGAGGTCCGCGACATCGGGTCCCGTCTCCGACGCGGCCAGCAACTGCGGCATGAGCTTGCCGATCTGCGTACGCAGATCCGGACCCGTGAAGTCGTGCGGGAGGATGTGCGCGTACTCGGCGGGAAAGCGCCCCGGATCCACCTCCCGGTCGGGCGCGGCCACCCACACCACGGGCATGCCATGCGCGGCCTCCCACTCCAGCGTGAACTTCGCGGTCCCGATCGCCGACGCACTGATCACAGCGACGCAAGGCTTGGTACGCGGCTCCGCCGGAAACGACTCGAGCGCGCCAGCGCGAATCACATCGACCCCGAGCGGGGTCAGAAAGCGCGCCACGCGGTCGGCAATCTCGTACTTGCCTTCCCAGACATAGACTTCAAGGCTCTCGTAGGCCCAGCGGTCGGCTTTCATGTTGTCATCTTCATTTCAATACACCAGATCGGCGTTGTTGCAGTCGATGCCATTCATCCACAGGTCGGCGTTGCCGAGCTGAATGCCGAGCGGCGTCAGCAGCGTGGGCACCACAACATCCAGCAGTTTTGCGACGGGCACCAGCAATGCATTCACCAAGGCGCCGACGTCGATGATGGGCGGCAACCCGAGGCCGCCGAATTCAATCGTTGGCCGCAGGTTGCCCAGCAGTGAACCGATGGCCGTTGACAGCGGGTTCGTTGCGGTCGCATGCGTTTGTCCGCCCGGCGCGAGCACGACGTCCTGCGATCCCGCCGCACCCACAGGGACCGCCGGTATCGGCACGTTCACGACCTGGGCGCCGAGGATGTTGGCGAGCACGGTCTTGGTCGGCTCACAATTCGCGGAGCCGTCCGACTTTGCCAGGCATACCTTCGCCACCTGCTGCGTCAGCCGCAGCGTCGCCCGCCGGTCGGTGGACGTGCCCGCGCACTGGAGCTGCGTGAGCGATGCCGTCGCGGACGCCACCTCGACGTACAGCGGCAGATTGACCGAAGCAATCGGCAGATCGACCACGACGTCGAGCCGCAGGCCCAGTTGCGCGGTGCGCGCGGTGGTCTGCCATGTATTCGTTCCCGTCTGCCGCACGGGACCCACCGCCGTCTGCGGCGGCTGCGTGACGAACAGCCCGATGCTGGCACGCGCGATGCCCAGATTGGGGCCGCCCAGATCGACACGCGCACCGTTGCTGTTCGCGACTTGCGCCGAGAGCATCAGCAACGAGGCCACGTTGAGACCCACCTCGGCCGCCGACGAAGCCGCCGGCGCCAGCACGCCGAGCGCGAGCAACTTCGCCATGCTGACGGCAACGCCCACCGCGCCCACGCCTAGTGTCGTCGCGGGGCTTCCCACGGCGACGCCGAGCAGCGAGCTCTTGTTGGCCGCCTTGAGCACCAGCGCGTAGAAATCGCGCAGCGACAACTCCATGCCGAGCAGCTGATTGATGGTGCCGGCACCCGCCGCGACGCGCAGCTGCTCCAGCGTGATATTGGTGCCGACGAGCCCCGACCAGTCCACCGCCGAGAATTTCACGGTCACGTTGGGCCCCAGCAGCTTGCCCAGCAGGCTATTGGCCGTATCCACATCCAACAATCCACTCCCCACCGAAAACGACGCCACTGGCGGACTCCCCACCGCAATCGCCTCCGCTCTCAACTGCCGCCCACCGGACCCGGGAAACACAAACAACACCGGCAACGTCCGCGTGGCCTGCACGCGCACCGCGTTGGGCGACACGGTCGCGGGATATTCCGCGTTGAAATGCCGCGTGCTATCGCCATTCGCCGGATTACCCGGATCCCACAAGCCCAGGCATGCGCGCATGCCATCCGCCGCGCCCGCCGCGACCTCGCCGCAGGCCGTCGTCACCGCGGCCGGGTAGCCGTTCTGTGACGCGGCGCCCTGCACCGCCGCCAGCACGCCGGCACTGGTAGCCGCAAGATCCGACGCGCGCTTGAGTTGCTGCGCGCCCGACACCGCGGCCAGATCCGCGACCTTCTGTAGCTGCCGCTGCCCGTAGAACACATAGCCGATGTCGATCGACACGAGCGCCGCAACGCCGATGGTCGCCATCAGCATCACCGCCATCACGCTCACGGCGCCCCGCTGCCGAACGCGCGCGCCGGCTGCCCCGCCGCAAAAGACGGCGGAAGTTGGGGTGGCAGAAGCGCGGGTGAAGGCGGCGCGGGTGGCGAAGCGATCGGCGGGCATGATGGGTCGGTCCTTATTGGCCCATCGCCTGTCCGAGCGACTGGCTGCCCCCGCCGCCCCCGTCGCGCCGCAAAGGGCTCCCCGTGGCCTGGCTCGTGAAGGACTCGGGAATCGCGTAGCGGAAGCTCTCGAGATACCGTTCATAGCCGAGCGCCGCCTGCTCGCCCGTCATCGGCAGGCCGGGACCTGCCTGCGCGCCGGAGCGCTGGATCTGCAGCAGCGCGCGCGTATCGTTGCGTTCGATGACCGGCACGGAGGGCAAGGGCGGCACGGCCGACATGGTTGGCCCATCGGTAGTCTGCTGTTGCGCAAGCGCGGGCACGGCGGACACACACAGCACCGCACCGAGCAGCAGCATTCGACGGAAGCTGGAAAGACGAGTGGCAAGCATCATGGTGTCGGTCTCGTTACGGTTGCACGGCGGCTTGTACGCCGGCTTGCGTGGCGCGCGCGTCGGACATCGCCAGCGGCCTGGCGGCCGCGACCTTGCCCCCCGCGCTGCTCCCGGCGCCGGCCCGCGCCTGCACCGCGCGCGCGATGCGCTCGGCCTCCTTGCGAATCGCCGCACGGGTGCTCTCGGGCAAATTCGCCTGCTGCATCATCGCGGTGGCCTGCGCGCGCTTGCCATCGGCCATCATCCAGACCGCCGCATTGCTCACGATGCGCGGATTCGCGCCGTCGAGCTGCAGCGCCTGCATCACGGGGACCTTCGCTTCCTGCAACGCGCCCCCGCGCATCAGCGCATAGCCAAGGTCGTTCGCGATCGATGCGCTCACAGGATCCAGCGTCGTCGCCTGCCGGAGCTCCATCACCGCGCGCGCAAAATCGCCCTGCCGCCCGGCAAGCAACCCAAGCCCGTGGTATGCCCGCGCCGCGCGATCGGTCGTCACCAGCTCGCGATACGCCTGCGCGGCCGCATCGTCCTGTCCCGTCTCGCGCAGCGCATCGGCACGCAGCAGCTTGAGTTCAGGGGTGGCTCCAAAACGTTGCTGATAGGCGTCGATATGCGCGAGGGAGGCGTAATACAGCCCCTCCTGCTGCATGCGGCCGATCAGGCCGATATACACGCCCCTGTCGCTGTACTCGGCGCGCTCTTCCTTGTCCCGCATCTTCGCGAGCTCGATCTGCGCGTCGGCCTGCTGCGCGAGGCGCTCGGCGCTATTGGAGCCAAGTCCCAGACCCGAACACCCACCCAGCAGGAGCAACGTGCCCCCCGCTACCGTCATGCCTACCGACGTGGCCGCCGCGCGTGCCATTCCCTTTATCGTCATCGTGCCGCACCCATCTGTGCCAGTAACCGAATCGCGCCAAGAAAGCCCGGACCCGCGGTGATGATCAGCAGCACCGGCAGCAGACTCACCACCATCACGCCCGTCATCTTCACGGTCAACTTGCCGATCTTGGCCTTCATGCGCGCCTTGCGCGCGACCTGCAATCGTTCCCCGAACTGCCGCAGCGGCTCCTGCACGCCACCGCCGTGGCGGTCCACCTGTGTCAGCAACGTGATCAGCCCCTTCAGATCCTCGCTATCGAATAGCCGGCCAATACGCAGCAGCGTCTGCTCGCGCGAACGGCCCGAAGCGAATTGCTGATTCGCGCGATGCAGTTCGGGCCCAAGCACGCGCAACAGGTTGCCGAACTCCACCACGATGATCTGCAGGCTCTGGTCGATCGACATCCCTACGCCCTGCAGCAGCCGCAGCATGTCGATCAGGACCGGCAGTTCCTCATCGACCTGCGCCAGCCGGGATCGGGCACGGCGCCGCAGCCACAGCTTGGGCGCGAAGAAGCCGAGCGAGAACGCCACGAAGCCCCAGGTGAGGGCCGCCTCGCCGCCGCCCTGCGCCTGGCCGCCCTGCACCTTCCATATCACCGCCAGAATCGACGCCACGATGGGCAGCGCCACCCGCAACGCGCCAAATACCGCGCGCGCCCGCACGCCATAGAAGCCGCACTGCTCCAGCAGCGCATGTTCTTCCTCGGTGACCACCGCGCGGCCGATGCGCGATTCGAGCCACCGCTGGTTGAAGCGCGACTGGATCGTCTTGCCCAGCGTGTGGCCCAGCTTGCCGCCGAGCGGTGGGCCAGCGGTGCTGGCCGCTTTCGCGCCATTCGCGGCATGCGCGGCATGCGTGGCATGCGCAGCGTTCGAGGTACCTCCCGCACCCGCCGCTCCGGCCGAGGTCGCTGCTGTTGCAGCGTTGGAAGTCACCCCGCCCCCCACCGTCTGTCCCGCGGCCGGCGCGGAGGCCCCTGCCTGCCGTTGCAGCGCGGAGTCGATCGTGCGTGCCGCGCGCGACCGCTGCCGCCATTGGCGCAGCAGCGGCCATGCCAGTAGCCCGGCCGCGCATGCCACCAACAGCAGACTAAGCGAAACCAATGTCGTCATGGTCATGGGCGCGCTCCTAGATCGATCGGGCCAGCCGATACAGCAACGCCACACCGGCGATCTCCAGACCCCCAGCCGCGAGAAGCATCGCGCGGCCCGCGGGGTCTTTCCACATCATCAGGATGTAGCCAGCATTGATCACGAACAGCCCGCCCGCCATCACGAGCGGCAGCAGGCCGAGCACCCACGCGGACATTCGCGTCTCCGCCGACATCGCCAGCAATTCGCGCTGCGCCTCCTCGTGATCGCGCATGAACGTCGCGGTGCGCTCCATCACCACATCCGCGCGCCCACCGTAGCGCGTGGCCAGCCGCAGCACGGCCGCCACCATGACCAGCTCGTCCAGCCGGTACACGCGCCCAACCTGCAATACGGCCTGATCGAGCTCCTTCCCGGCGCGCTGCAGATGAATTGCCTGCACAAGGCACTGCCGCAGCGGTGCCTCGGTATTGACCACGGTGTTCTGGAACGCCGCGGGCACGCTGCTGCCGATCGCCATCAGCCGCACCACGCCATCGAGAAAGCCCGGCAATTGACGCAGCATGCGCGTCTTGATGCGGCGAATGCGCAGCGAGACGAGGAAGGCGATCAGCGCGGCCGCCATGACGAGCATCGCCACCGCACCGATCGCACCGCCGATCAATGCCCCGACGAGAATCGCCACGCCCGCGGGCGCGCCGTAGCGCAGATACGTCCGCCGCGTGTCGGCCAGATCCGCCCGCCTCAGCAGATCGGTCCAGCGCCGCCTGAGGTCGCGGGTCGCCGCCTGCGGCCCGGGCTCGACCGGGGTGGCGTACCGCGCGCGCACCTGCTCCGTCTGCGCCTGCAAATGCGCGCGGGCCCCCTCGGCCTGCGCACGCGCGCGCGCCGTCGCGAGCATTAGCAGGCCCGCGCCGAGAATCAGCAGCGCGATGGCGGCGAGCAGGAGGCTGGCGCTAGACATCGAAGCGATCGTCGAGCATGAAGCCGGCCGGACGCATGCGCGCCAGCTTGGGCGAGTGAGGCAAGAGGCCGAGCGACAGCCAGCGGTCGGTCTCGTTGCCGTCCGGACCCTGCACGGGCTCGTGACGCCACAGTTCCTGCGTGGAAATGATGTTGTCGCCGAGGCCCGTGACCTCGGTGATCGACAGGATGCGGCGCTTGCCGTTGGACAGCCGGCCGATCTGCACGATGAAGTCGATCGCATTGGCGATCTGCCGCCGCAGGCTGATCTCGCTCCCCTGAAACCCGGCAAAACCGGCAAGCATCTCCAGCCGGTACAGGCATTCGCGCGGGCTGCTCGCGTGGATCGTGCCCATGGAGCCATCGTGCCCCGTGCTCATCGCCTGCAGCATCTCGAGCACCTCGCCGCCGCGCACTTCGCCGACGATGATGCGATCGGGCCGCATCCGCAGGCTGTTGCGCAGCAGATCGCGAATGGTCACCACACCCGTGCCCTCGAACCCGCCGGGCCGGCTCTCGAGCCGCACCACGTGCGGGTGATTGAGCGCCAGTTCCGCCGTGTCCTCGATCGTGATCACACGCTCGGTCACGGGCACGAACGTCGCCAGCGCGTTCAGCAAGGACGTCTTGCCCGAACTGGTGCCGCCGCTGACGAGGATGTTGCAGCGCGCTCTCACCGCAGCTTCCAGCAGCTCGCAGATCTCGGGGTTCATCGTGCCGAGCGACTGCAGGTCGGCTGGCGTCAGCGGATCCTTGCGGAACTTCCGGATCGACACCACGGGCCCTTCCAGCGCGAGCGGCGGAATGATGACGTTGATGCGGCCGCCATCGGGCAGCCGCGCATCGACCATCGGATTCGACTCGTCGAGACGGCGGCCGATCGGCGCGAGGATCCGGCGCACGATGCGCAGCAGATGGCCGCCATCGGCAAACCGAACCGGAATACGTTCGAGCACGCCATGGCGCGACACGTAGACGTCCATCGCGCCATTGACGAGGATGTCTTCGACCGCTGGGTCGTTGAGCAGGTCCTCGATCGGCCCGAATCCGGCCAGCTCTTTCGTCAGCGCCTCCGAGATCTGGCGCAGCTCCGCCTCGTTGATGGGAATGCGGCGCAACCGCGTGAAACTCTCGAGCTCCAGATCGACAAAGCGCTGGATGGCCACGCGCGACCACCGCCCGAACTCCGCGCCGAGTTCCTCGATGCGGGTCAGCAGATGCTCGTGCGCGGCCTCCTTGATGGTGTGGAACTCCTGCGAAGCAGGAAACGGTGCGGCGGCGTTATCCGAGAATTCGATCGCTTGCGTCATGTCAGTTCCCAGCCCGCCTGCGGCGCGGCGCGCGCCAGCCTTCGGGCAGTTTCTCCTTCATCCGGGCCAGCAGTCCGCGATCGGCCGCATGCCCCGCCTGATAGCCCAGCCGCTCCGCCAGCACCTCCACGGCGCGCACGTATGGATCGGCAGGCAGGTCATCCGCGAGTACCACCCCGCGGTTGGTCGCAAGTAGCAGCGCCTCTCGTCGCTCCGGCAGCGTCTCCACGGCCCGCACCCCCACGCGATCGGCAATCTGCGCCGCATCCACGCCGAGCCGCGCGTCGAAACGCGAGACCACGAGCCGCAGATCGTCGCGCTCGATCTCGCGCTTCTTCAGCTCCTGCAACAGCTCTGCCGCGGAGACGATCGCCCCGAGGCTCTGTTCCACGACGATCATCACGTGGTCCGCGGCGCTGACGATCTGCGACATGAAATCCATGTTGGTGAAGCCACCGAGATCGATCACCTGCATATCGAAAAACGCGCGCAACCGGTCCAGCAGCGCAAGCGCTTCCGAATACGAGATGTCGCGCAGCTCGCCGAGCGTGGAGGGCAGCGGCAGCAGCGACACGCCGTTGGCCTGACGCGCGAGCGCGGTCTGCACGAATACCTGGTCGAAGCGCCGCAGGTTGCGCACCGCCTCGACAAAATGAAACTCAGGCGAGACGTTGCAATACAAGGCCGCATCGCGCACGGGTAGTCCAAGGTCCAGCAGCAGGACTTCCGACGACGCCGGCCGTGAACCTTGCCGCACCGTCGCGGCGAGGTTCACCGCGAGCGTCGTCGCGCCCACGCCAGGACGCGCGCCCAGCACGGCCACGATGCCGCCCCGCCGCGTCGGCTCGGCCGCCTTGACCTGCGAGCGCGGCAGCATCAGCCGCTTGACCACCGCGGTGGCATCGGACGGGTTGCCGCGCAGGTCGATGAAGTCGCGCACGCCCGCGCGCAGCGCCATCAGCATCGCCTCCGGCTCCGACGCATGTCCCACCGCGACAAGCGGCAGCGTGGGGAACAGGCGCACGACATGCTCGGCGAGCCGCCCGGACACCTGCGCGTGCGTACCGGAAAAATCGAGGAACACGAGCCCCGGCCGAATCGCGCTTACCTGCTCCACGAACGACTCATGCGATCCGTCCTCGGCGACCAGCGCGCCCAGGCCCGTCAATGCGCCGCCAAGCCAGTGGCGCACGTCGTCGCGCCGCGTATTCATCAGGAAGTAATCGATCTCCACGTCTCGCTGCATCATCGCTGCCTGATCCCTATCGCGAGAAACCGGGCAGCGTCGGATCGACGTACTCCCCGGCAATGAAACGGCCCCACACGTTCGGGTTCGTACGCGTCGTGCCATCGTTGCCCACCGCGGCTATCGCCGGGGCGTCCTTCGCCATCGGCTTCACGAGGTGCGGCGTCACGATGATCACGAGTTCACGGTCCTCCTGATGAAAGTTCAGATTCTTGAAGAACGCCCCGATGATGGGCAGGTCGCCGAGGAACGGCACCTTGTTCACGTTGCTCACGGTGTTGCGGCTCACCAGGCCGCCGATCACGAAGCTTTCTCCATCGCCGAGCTCGATCATCGTGTCCGCGCGCCGCGTGACGATCGCCGGCACCGAAGCGCCGTTGATCTGGATACCGCGCGACGGATCGAGGTCGCTCGCCTCGGGCGCGACCTTCAGCGCGATGCGCTGGCTCGAGATCACCGTCGGCGACACCGTCAGGCCGATACCGAAGGGCTTGAACTGGATCGTCGTCGTCCCGAGCGCCTGCGGCACGGGAATCGGAATCTCGCCGCCCGCGAGAAAGCTCGCGCTCTGCCCGGACAGCGTGACCAGCGTCGGCTCGGCCAGCACGCGCACGAGACCGTTGGCTTCCAGAATGCTCAGGTTGGCGAACAGCCCGCGCGACGCCGACGCGGCCAGCAGGTTGAACGCACTCGCGATGGGCACCGTGCCCTCGATGTCCATGCCCTGCGGACTTGGCGTGATCTTGCTGATGGTGGTGGGGCTGAACGAGCCGAAGGCAAAGCCGCCGTTCTGCTTGACGAAGTTCAGGCCGACTTCCTTGATAATCGTCTTGCTGATCTCCATGACCTTCACATCGACCTGCACCGTACCGGATACAGGCACCGTCGACCGGTCGACGATGAGCCCTCCCTTGCCATCCGCGGCCTTGCCCGCCGACGTCGCCATGCGCGCCGCACGTTGCGCGCGCGCGGCTGCGGCGGCGTCCGGCGACTGGCCGCTGATCGTGGCGCCCGCGGTGGAGATGCTCACGTCGGCACCGCCGCGATCGGGCGACACCGCGTCCACCTGCACCGAATAGCTGACCGGCGCGCCGCCGCTCCAGATCATCAGGTCCGTCACCCCCGGCGACTTGGCGACGACGAGCACGGACGGCGGTCCGCTGCGATGCTTCAGCAGCAGCGCATCGGCCACGGCCGGATTGCTCACCGCCACACGCTCGAGCGCGGGTCCGGGACGTATCTCCTGCTGCGCGCCCGCGAGCATGCGCATCGAGCGCGCGCCCGCGGCCGCATCCTGCGCGTGCGCCGCAGGGGTAAGAGAGGTCGATAACGCGAACAAGGCCAGGGAAAATCGCAGGGCATTGAGGAAGGAAGTGGGCATACCGTGCGACTCGTGTTATTCCGTATCTCGCTTGCCAGCGCGGATGACCTCCACGCCGGAAGTCCGGGCCGTCGTAGCGGGCTCGCGCCGCACGGGGGCGGCGGCAGGCGCGGGTTGTGTGATCGGTGCGGGGACCGGCCCCACATTACGCGCTGCGGCTGGCGGCGCGCCGATCATCCCCGCGAGCGCGACGCCCGCCACCGCGCGATCCGCAGGAGCATGCTGCGCTTCCGCGGGCACGCCGGCGCGGGCCTTCAGCACACCTGCGGGTTCGGCGAACATGCCTTCGCTGGGCATCTCCGGATCCTTCGGATTGCGCAGCGCCAGCATCAATCGCCCCGCCTGTTGCGCAAGCGCAAGCTGGCTGACCGCGGCGAGCGGAACCGAAAGCACCGCTGTCTTCGCGCCGTCGCGGCGGGTCATCAGCTGCTCGGCCTCCTGCTGCGGCGCTTCGTTGACGGCGCCGTGCCCGTAGGCCAGCACGCGCAGGCGCGACAGGAGCATGCGCGCCTGGCTCTCGGCAATCTCCTGCGAGTCGCGCCGCATCACCACGAACACGTCGACATAGTCGCCTGGCTGGACCTGATGGCCGACGCCGATGACTTCATCGACGGCCACCGCGACCGCGCGCTCGCCATCGGGCACCTGCCGCGCGAGGCCCGCGAGCAACTGGCTCTCGAGTACCGGCACGTTGGCGCCAAGGCTGACCAGCGGCACCTGTCCCACCACACGTGTCGTGTCGCGATACGCGCCGCCGGGGTCGAGCGGCAACTGCGCGATGCGCACGGCATCCGCGGCGATCGGCTTCCCCGCCTCCACCGGCCGCGTCGTGACCACGACGGGATGCAGCGCGACGGTGCCCTGCGGTTGCACGACGGGCGTGCTCTGGCGGCTGACCTGCCAGGCGAGCAACGCCAGCAGGCCCGCCAGCACGAGCAGGCAGACCGCAATGATTCGAATGGTATTGCTGCTCATGCATCGACCCTTTTGAAACCCGCAATTCGTGTCGTGAGACACGACCGCGCGGCACGTATCCGACCGGCCGCGGCGCAGAGAAACCTTGTTGTCATGTATCCGGGGAGAGCTGCACCGTCGCACTGCCAGTGAGCGTCGCGGGTACCGGGACCAGCGGCAGCGTGGGCAGCAGCGAAGTAGTAGGCAGGTTCAGGGTCACGCGCACGCAGACGGCACCGGCAGGCGCGGTACATGCGATGGCCTGCGCGATATCTGCGTTATTGACGCGCGAACGAATGGAAACCGGCAGCGTTGCCTGCGCAGTCTGCGCGGCGGCGAGCACACGCGGGCCCACCGTCGACCCCGCGTTGCCACCGTTCGATGCCAGCGGATAGCGCAGCGCAGCGCGCGCGCCCTCCGCCGCAGCGAGCGTCAGCGCCTGCTGCAGAGCGAATACAACGCCGTAATAAACAATGCCAAGGACGACCGATATCAACATCGGCAGCACAATGGCGAACTCCAGCGCCGCAACCCCCGCGGTACGGCGCCGATTCCGGTTTTCCATTCGTGACATGCTTCACCCGGTCGTGAGACCGCCGCGCGCCAAACCGGTGGCGCGGACCCTGAATGAGAAAGCGTTTCTCGTTGATCGGCGTGACCGCACGACGTACCTTCACCGAACGCGCGCGAACTCCCGCACTCGCATGCCTGGGCACGCGAACGCGTGTTGGAGATTTCAAATGCGCGGAGAGGTGGGCGTAACGCTCAAGCGTTCACGCGAGGGGCCTGCGGTCAGGTTCCGGAGCCGGAGCCGGACGAGGTACCAGTCATCATGTTCTTGACCGTGGTCCCCAGCGCGGTGAAGCCCGAACTGATATCGCCGCCCAGCTGCTTCGCGCCAACCGCGATGCCGAGCGCCACAAGACCCACGATGAGGGCGTATTCGATCGCGGTAGCACCGCGTTGTTGCCGATGAAAGCGCGCCAGCACTTTTTTCATGGTTTCACTCCCGACGTGAAAAGGAACAACTCGCGACCCAGCGCTGCTGTTATTCACCCCATGTACCCGAACTGACTCTAATCGGTCAGTTACTTCTGACGTTTTTTTCGCTGGTAGAGAATTTATAAAACATGCAATGTTGTAGACATACCCCCCATTCGAGCTATGCCAATGTGAGCATACGCACAGACAAGCGTTTGAAGCGTGACCTACGAACAGAGTAAGTCCTCGCTGAATACGCGATTTGTGAAAGAACGGCCGGTTAAAACATGAAGAAAGTGCAGCGTCCTGACTTTAGAAAGCCAGAACGCTGCATGCTTCGAATAAAAGGATGCGCCGCGCGGGGTAAAGACGACAACGCACCGTAAAGTAGTCGTTAAGGGAAAATCCTGATGATCGAAATACGACTCAGCGTGCGAGACCGAGCAGATTCGGCAACCCGAGCGCGGGCTGCCCGCTCGTGCCCGTGCTGGCCGCCCCACCCGCGGCGCCCTTGACACTGCTCGTCAATCCACCGACCAGGCCCGTCACGGGCGCGAGCAGACCGGTGACCGGTGCGAGCGGGCTGGCGCTCCCGCTTCCCGAACCCCCGCCCGCTACGTTCCCGAGACCGCCTGTCACACCGCCCAGCAGATTCGTGACCGGGGCTAGCGGGCTGGCGCTCCCGCTACCCGAACCCCCGGCGCCGCCGAGGCCACCTGTCACGCCGGAGAGCGGCAGGTTGTTGAGCAGGCCGCCGAGCGGATTGCCGCCCGCGCCGCCCGCGCCACCATTGCCGTGCAGGGCCACGCCGGCCACTGCCACGGTCTTGCCCAGTTCCGTCACCACGCCACCGAGCGGCGAAATCACGGGCTTGTCCGCATTCGTCAGCATGCTGCCGCCGCTCGCGACCGTACCGCCGAGCGTCGTGAGCAGCGAGTTCACCGGCGTACCGAGGCCCGTGGCACCGCCGACGGTCTGCGTCGCGTTCGTGAGCTGCGTGGTCAAGGGCACGATCACCTTGCTCGTCGCGCCCGTGACCTGCGCAACCGGACCGTTGTTCAACGTGTCACCGAGCTTGCCGCCAACGGTCTGCACGACATCGCCGACCTTCTGCACGACGCCACCCACGGGATTCACCACCGGTGCGAGCGGCGAGAGCTGATCGCTGCCGAGCGACTTCACGACATCGCCCACGCTCGAGACCGTCTCGCCAGTCTTCACGACGACATTGCCCGTGTTGCCCACGGTGACGCCCACGGGGTTGTCGACCGCGCCGATTTTGCCGAGGCCATCGCGCACGCCATCGCCTAGCGTGGCCACGGTCTCGCCGGCCTTGATCAACACGCCGCCGGTCGCATCCTGCGTGGCATCCGGCAGCACGGGGAGATTCGCGTCCTGCAGCTGCTTGCCGATCTGGCTGACGGCGTTACCTGTCGCCACGACGGTATTGCCCACGCCCTCGCCTACCTGGCCCACGGGCGTCGTCTGCGGCGTCTGCGTGGGCGGCGTGGGATCGGACGGCGTCTGCGACTGGCTCGGATTGGTGGGGCTTGCGCCGCTACCGTGTCCGCCAGAGGAGCAGCCTGCCAGCATGAGCAGTGCCGCCGCGCTGGCGATGGCCATCACGTTCATCGGACGGTGGGTCGTGACCTTCATGATCGTTCTCCTTTGGTGTTCTTTCGCTGTGTGTCCCGCGCGGCTATAAGGCTCCATCGACATCTGTCGTGGCCAACCACCCGTTCGGATCGGCGACGCTGCATTCGTCGTTGCGCTGTCCCTTCTTTGCGCTGTCCCTTCTTTGCGTTGTCGAATCGGCGGAACCCATTCCGCAAAGCGCGTGCCAAGCGCTGACACTTGTCTCAAACGATCTCCCGCCGTATGTCGCAAAGCCTTGTGACATGCGGCTTTCTGCGTCATTGCCATCGCGCATCGCTACATCGCGATAGCTGCCCCGCGGACGTTACGTGTCACGTAACGTGTTTCGCCGTCACCCCGCCGTTACGTAACGCGTAACGCGATCCGTACGCCCGCGCGACGCCGTCCGCTTGATGCGCGCGTTTGATCAATGCCGCGCAAACCCTTGTGCCACGCGGCTTCCAGCAACCTCCCCCCACAGAAGCGGTAAGTGCGCGGTTCACTGGCACATCGCTTGCGCTACTGGCATACGGGTACGGCGCGCCGCCACATGCGGGACACAACAGCGGCAACAAGCGTCGTGAGTCCTTTGTCGGGTAAATCAAGGAAACGGTCATGCGCAACGAACAACGTCGTGCTTCGAAGCACGCAGCAAACAACATCGCCAACAAGGTCGCAAACAAGGTCGCTCTGGCCGCTCTGGTCGGCTCGCTGCTCGCACTGGGCGGCTGCGCAAGCGGCAGCGGTTCCACGTCGATGGGCACCGCGGGCACGTCCGGCAGCAACGGATCCACGGGCACGATCGGCGGCGGCAACGGTACGGGCGGCGGCACCGATAACGCCAGTAATGGTGGCAACAGCGGTGGCAACAACGGCGGCAATAACGGTGGCGACAATGGCGGAAACAACGGCGGCAACAACGGCGGTGAGACCGTCGTCAAGACGCCGACCGGCACCGTGGCCGATAACGCCGGCAACATCGTCAATAGCGTGGGCAACGCCGTCACCGATGTCGGCAATCAGGTCAAGAACGCACCGCTGCCCGTCGTCTCGACGCAAACCAAGGACGGTCTCGGCGGCGTGCTGGCGTCGGTCGGCGGCGCCGTCGGCGCGCTCGGCGATGGCGTCAAGGACGGCCTCGGCAACATGCCGAACAACACGAACCCGCTCGGCACCACCGTCGCGAGCACCGGTAATGTCGTCAGCAATCTCGGTGGCGCGGTCAGCAATGCGGGCAGCGCGGTGGCCGGCCTGGGCACCGGCACGCTCGCGCCGCTCGGCGCGGTCGCCTCGCCCGTGGGCAACGTCGTGACGCAGGTCGGCGGCGTGGTGGACAAGGTTGGCGACAAGCTCGGCGCCGCGCTCTCCACGGGCCCGGTCGAACAGGTCACGAGCACGGTCAGCAAGGCCATCGTGCCGCTGACGTCGGCGGTGACCAGCACCACGCAGAACGTCGGCGCCGCAACGGGTCTCGGCGTGCCCGTCAGCACGCTGCTCGGCGCGCTCGGCGGCGCGCTCGCGAACGGCGGGAACACGCTCACCAACGCCAACACCCCGGTGGTCTCGAGCGTCGGCGGCGTCCTCACCAGCGCGGGCACCACCGTCGCGTCGGTCGGCGGTGTCGTCAATAACCCCAACGGGGCCGGCAGCAACCCGCTTGCACCGGTCACGGGTCTCCTCGGCGGGCTCACTGGCGGGCTTACCGGCGGCAGCAACGGCGGCGGTGCCACCGGCCCGCTCGCGCCGGTCACCAGCCTCGTCAGCGGTCTGACCGGCGGGCTCACCAGCGCGGTCGGCGGTGCCACGAGCGGCGGCGCGGCCAGCGGCGGCCCGCTTGCACCCGTCACCAGCCTCGTCAGTGGCCTGACCGGCGGGCTCACCAGCGCGGTGGGCGGTGCCACGAGCGGCGGCGCGGCCAGCGGCCCGCTCGCGCCCGTCACCAACCTCGTCAGCGGTCTCACCAGCGGGCTGACCAGCGCGGTGGGCGGAGCGGCGAGCGGTGGCGGCGCACCGAACAGCCCGCTCGCTCCGGTCACCAACCTCGTCGGCGGCGTCACCAGCGCGCTCAGCGGTGGCAATGCGCCCGCAGGCCATACCGGCGGCGGTTCGGGTTCCGGCAGCAGCGCCGGCGCCCTCGCTCCGGTGACGGGCCTGGTAGGCGGTCTCGTCGGCGGCGTGACGGGCGCACTCGGCGGCAAGCGCTGATCCGCGGCCACCCACGCACAGCAACACCGCACCTCAGCAATACGGCAGCGGCCTCGCAGAACCGGCAGGGGGAACGGCACCCCTGTCGGGCGAGGCACGCGACCGGGCCACACGACGTGGCCACTCCAACGCCGGCATGCAGTGCATTTCTTCTGGGGTATTACCATGCGTACACGCCATCGCGTTGCCGCGCTGATCATCGGCGTCGGTACCTGTCATCACCTGCCCGCGTTCGCCGAACGCAGTCCCGTGCAGGGCGATCCCACCCAAACGCTGCCGTCCATCGCGCCGGCCAGGCCGCCGCAAAGCAACGTCACCGTTCAGGTCGAACGTCCCGACAACGCGCTGCAGAACCTGCTCGCCGCGCGGCTCACGCCACGTCGCTTCCAGATCGAAGGCGTCAAGACGCTGCCGTTCGATCAGATCGCCGCCAAGTTCGCCCCCCTCGCCAATCGCGAAATCACCGTCGCCGAACTGCTCAAGGCTGCGGAAGACGTGACCGCGATGTACAAGGAAGCGGGCTACCCGCTCTCGTTCGCCTTCGTGCCCGCACAGGCATTCGAGAACGGCAACGTGCTCGTCACCGTGGTGGAGGGCTACGTCTCCAACGTCACCGTGCAGGGCAAGCCCGGTCCGGCCGAAGGCCGCCTGCGGAAGATCGCCGAGCAGTTGAAAAAGGACCGTCCGCTGCGCACCGAAAGCTTCGAGCACTACGTCAACGTGCTCGCGCAACAGCCCGGCATGCAGGTCGCCGCCACCGTGCAGCCGCCGACCACGACCGACGGCGCGTCGGAGATGGTGCTCGACGTCAAGCGCAAGCCGTTCACGTTCGGCACTGGCCTCGAGTACGTGTCGCCGGGCATCCGCGGCATTGCTACGGCGACGACGAACAGCCTGACGCCGCTCGGCGAACAGATCTCGATTTCGGCGCTCTATCCGAAGGGACCCAACAGCGAGGAGTACTACGCCGCCAGCTATGCGCAGCCGCTCGGCACGGAGGGGATGCTCGCCAAGCTGTATGCGTCGCACTATCGCGGCAATCCGGAGAATTCGACGCTCGCACCGATCGGTTTCGAATCGCGCTATGTCAACGACAGCAAACGCATCGGCACGTCGCTAAGCTACCCGTTCATCCTCAGCAACCGCCATACGCTCACTGCCACGGGCGGCTTCTATCTCAACGAACAGTTCGAACGCTACACCCAGGCGGTGCAGCCCGGCGCGGGACGGCAAATCACGCTGGGGACCAACGTGCGGGTGGCCAGCGCGGAGCTCGCCTATCAGTTTCGTGGGGAGGGTGTCACGCGTAGCGCCACGCTAGGGGTGTTCAAGGGCATCGACGGCCTGGGCGCGAACCGCGAGAACAACCAGAACGACCTCAGCTTCGTTCGCACGCGGCTCCTGCTGTCGCAGGCCAACGACCTGCCGCTCGGCTTCGGTGTCGCGTTCTCGGCGGCCGGCCAGTACAGCGCGCAAAAGCTCGCGTCCAGCGAACAGATCAGCTTCGGCGGCCGCTTCTTCGGCCTCGGCTACCCCGCGGGCGAAGTCGCGGGCGACAAGGGCTTCGGCGCATCGGCGGAGATCAACCGCATGTTCGCGGTGGACTTCACGTACCTGAAGACGCTGCAGCCATTCATTGCCTACGACATGGCGCGCGTGTTCTCGAACAGCTTCTCGCTATCCCACCGCAACCTTGCCTCGGTCGCGCTGGGGCTGCGCTTCTCGGACCGCCGCTTCTACTCGATGGACATCTCCCTCGCGCAACCGGTCGCGGACAAACCCGTCAACGCCAGCCACCGCTCGCCGCGCATCAATCTGCTGTGGTCGTATCAGTTTGATTGAGCGATGGGCCGGGGAGAGGGGCCAGGGGAGAGGGCTCACGTTGACCCGAAGGGGGGCGAAGCCCCCCCCTGGGGAGAGGGCACAACTCAATTCACCCTGAACCCGATCTTCACCGTCACCTGAAAATGCGCCACCGCTCCATCCACAACATGCCCCCGCGTCTCGACAACCTCAAACCAGTCGATATGCTTGATCGTCTCGTTGGCCTTCGAGATAGCATTGCGAATCGCTGCATCCGTGCCATCGGGCGCGGTCCCAACGATCTCGACGAGCTTGTACGTGTGGTTCGACATTGAGTACTCCTGTTTGGTTGTTCGTCTCTCCATCATAGGAAACGAAAGTAAGCAGGTGTGATGGTTATTGCTCAGGGGCACACAGCCTGCTACGCTGCGGGCCGGTTTTCCACCCCTGTCAATCGACCCCATCAAGCCGTGCCCGCCAGTCAAAGACTCATCGCCACCGTTGCCCTGCTCCTCTGCGCCACAACCGCCCACGCACGCCTGGCCTCATCGCTGGAAAGCCTCGCCGACGCCATCGGCACGCCAACCACGCGCCCCGCGCCGTTCGCCACAGGCAGCAGCTACACCCTCTGCTTCGTGCCAGACGGCCCCAGCTGCCAGGACATGATCGTCGACGCCATCGGCAAGACGCGCCGCAAGCTGCTGATCCAGGCATACTCGTTCACCAACGCCGCCATCGCCGAAGCCGTCGCGGAGGCGCACCGTCGCGGCGTGGACGTCCGTGTGATCGTGGACAAGAGCCAGACATCCGAGCGCTACACGAGCGCCACGTTCCTCAAGCACGCCGGCATCCCGGTCGTGGTGGATACCAAGCCCGCCATCGCCCACAACAAGGTCATGGTGTTCGACGATCAGGCCGTGTTCACGGGCTCGTTCAATTTCACGAAGGCCGCCCAGCAGCGCAACGCCGAAAACGGCATGCTTATCCGCGGCGACGCTGCCATCGTTCGCGCCTACACCGACAACTGGAACACGCGCTTCCGCCAGTCGTCCGAGTACTGACCACGCCATGAGTGCACGACGCAACGTCGTGCACTCGCGCAAAATTCAGCCAAACACTGACATACGAGCCGCGCCGGCCGATATCTACTAGAGCCATGATCATCAGCGGACCGCGTACGCCCGTGCGCATACCGCGAGAGGACATTGCAGATGAAATCCGGTTTCAAGCGCGTGGCGCTTGCGGCAGCGACCGTTGCCGCGCTCACGCTCCCGATTGCGGCAAAGGCTGACCTCACCACTGCTACGGCGGGCCCGTTCACGTACGTGTGCGGCGGCGTCGCCCAGGACGAACAGCAACAGCTGCGCTCCGAAGCGAGCCACTACGACATGGGACTGCTCTTCACGAAGGGCAGCAACGGCGAATACCTCGCGGACGTCAACGTCAAACTGCTGCGCAACGGCAAGCAGGTTGCGGAATTCACCTCCGACGGCCCGCGCTGCCTGATCAAGGGCCCGCGTGCGTCGTACCAGGTCGTCGCCACTTATGAAGGGGCCTCGAAGCGGACCACACTTAGCCCCGGTTCCAGAAACGTGCAATTGCGCTGGTAATCCTTCCAGCGCGCCACAGATCAGTAGCACTGCGACCGCCTCGCGCGGTCCGATGCCGGAAACCCGTCCCCGTCGGGTTCCGGCATTTTTTTTGCGAAGTTTTTTTGGGGCGAAGTTAGATCAAAGCGAACAACTCACCCGCACGCCAACCAGCGTACCCTCGCGCATCCGCGACGACGGCGCCCGCACCGCCCGCGACAGCGCCGCATCGATACTGACGGCGCGCCACGTCGCCCCGATCCCCAGCGCCACACCCGTCAACGCCCCCGATCGCGCCGCCGGGTTCCGGTTGATCACGGTACCCCAGTCGAACCCCGCATAGAGGCGTCCCCGTACCGCGTTCGCGCCGCTCAGCACCAGCCAGGGCAGGCTCGCCTCGGTCCGCACGTAATAGCCGTGATCGCCCCCGAGGCTATGATCCCGAAACCCGCGCACCGATCCGGGTCCGCCAATCAAGAGCTGCTGCGAACCATAGAGGGTGTTCAGCGAATACTGTCCGCTGAACTGGGCGGACAGCACCACCGCGCGGCTGCCGACCTGCAGCCTCCGCGCATGGCTCATCGCCATCGTGAATTTCTGAAACTGCGCGTGTGGGACATCGTCGCGCAAGCCAGCGGGATCGCGATAAGCCCCAAGCATCGCGAGACCGCGCACCGCACTAAACCGCGCCGTGGAGATGCCCCCGAACCTCCGCGTCGTCGCGCCAATCCCGAGGTCCAGAAACGTGAAATCGCGATCGCTGACACCAAGCGAATGTCCCGCGATCCAGGTCTGCCCCGACTGCAACGCCAGCCGGCCCGACACCGTGACGCGCGACATCGCATCGCGATAGACGACGCGGTCGTCCCCAACACTGAACAGATCGGTGCGGCCTTCGATGGGGATCTTGCGTCCGCTATAGGGGAACGTCACCGTATTCAGGTACGTGCTGCGGCTCCACTGCATCGATAACGCGTGATAGCCGTACGGAACCTGGGCCTGCAGCGCCGTGGCATCCGATCGATGGCCCCCCTCCAGCGGAAAGACCGATTGACGTCGCGTCAGCGCGAACAGCTCGTTGAAGCCGAACGGACTGTCGAGCGTGAGCGTTGCCGATAAGGCGTTGCGGCCCGTGGCCTTGGTTCCCATGTTGTCGAGCGACGCGTACAGGTGCAGGGGCCGCGAACTGCGGTTGATCACGTTCACGATCGTCTGCCCCGGCTCGGTCCCGGGATACAGCCCGATTCGCGCATCGTTGGAAGAGAGCCGATTGATCTGCTCGACCGCCTGCTCCAGATCGCGCAGGTTGAGCAATTCCCCTGGACGCGCAGGAAACACGCCTGGCGGCCACACCGCCTTCTCGCGGTTGCTGTCGACGTCGTAGCGCTCGATGACGCCCTGGATCACGTGGATCGCGAGCGCGCCGTCCTCGGCGGGGCGCTCGGGCAGATAGGCGCGCGTCGTCACCTCGCCTCGCTCGATGAAATACCGTGTCAGTTCCGCGCGAAGCGCGTGAAGATCGGCGGTGCCGAGGCATCGTCCTTCGAACGCCTCGCGAAGCCGCGCCAGTTCACCCGCCTCGACGCGCTCCGCATCGCCAGTCAATACGATGCGCAGGACCTCGCCGCACGCCTCGGCCTCCTCGGGCGGCTGCGCTTCGACCTGGCGGTCCTCGCGAGACATCGCTCCGAGGTCCGCCCCCTGCGGATCCGGCAATGCGCGCATCGCGCGCTCCTGATCCTCCTGCAGGCGTTCCTGCTGCTGGTTCTCGATCAACTGATCGCGCCGGAGCAGCCGCGACGCGCGTCCCGCGTCGGGCAGCGCCTGCGGGACCCCCGCCTGCTGCGCCTGCGCGTGAGTGGCAAAGCCAGGAAACACACAAACCGCGCCGAGCAGCGATGCGAACGGCATCCGGAAATTGGCGCGGGCGGTACTCAGGACAGAGATCGATACGGGCTGACGAGTCGGCAGGAGCGGCATGAGCAAGACATCGATGATTGTGACGGGTCGCCACAATGTCACAGTCATTGCGTCTTGCCTCTCGGAATACGTCCAAAGAAGCGTGCGACATGACGCAGGTAAACGAACGGAGAGACCGATTGCCATGCCGTCCAGCAGTCATGCCACAGCGATGGCACACTTGCAAACGCGTTTATGCATTCCTGTTCCAACCCCGGAGTACTCACACATGGCAAATACGACCAATAGCCGCTGGATTCGAGTGGAAACGAACGATGGCAGCTTCGATGCCTATCTGAGCCTGCCGCCCGCAGGCAAGCAGGCCGGCGGCCCCGGCATCGTGCTGATCCAGGAGATTTTTGGCGTCAACGAACACATCCGCTCGGTCGCGGACCAGTACGCGTCCGATGGTTACGTCGTCCTGGCACCGGATATTTTCTGGCGCCAGTCGCCGCGGGTGGAACTCGGCTACGCCGGCGCGGACATGGAACAGGCCTTCGCGCTGCGCAAGGCGACCGATGTCGACGCCGCGGTGTCGGACATCGCGGCGACGGTGCGCGCACTGCGCGCGGAGCTCGGTGGCCAGGGCAAGGTCGCGGCGGTGGGGTATTGCTTCGGCGGCCTGCTGTCGTACCTCTCGGCGGCGCGCGGCCTGGTCGACGCGGCGGTGCCTTACTACGGCGGCGGCATCCATGCGAACCTGCGGGAAGCGCCCAGGCTGAACGTGCCGGCGCAGTTCCACTTCGGCGCACTCGATGCACACATCACGCTCGACCAGGTCGCCGATATCCGCGCGGCGGTCGAAGGGAAGGCGGACACCGAAGTGTTCGTCTACGAGAAGGCCGATCACGGCTTCAACTGCTGGGCGCGTGGCTCCTATCATCAGCCATCGGCCGCGCTGGCGCATGGCCGCGCACTGGCCTTCCTGTCGGAACACCTGAGCTAGGGTCAGGCTAGGGTCAAGCCAGGATCAGGCGTCGTCGCCCTCGTCGTTGAAGGCAGTAATGCGTGCGACACGGAAGGTGTTGCGCAGCGACTCGAGCTCGGCGCGGTGGCGCAGGGCAAGCCGGTTCAGGCTGCGCTCGCCCTTGGCCAGCAGATGCACCTCGACGATCCGCCGGTCGTCGGCATTCACCTTCCGCGTGACCAGGCCGGCGGCCTCGCAGCGATTGACCAGCGCGACGACGCCATGCTGCTGCGTCTGCAGCCGCTCGGCAAGCTCCCCCACGGAGGCCCAGTTCCGATCCGGAAAGCCGCGGATATGGAGCATGAGCAGGTACTGCTGCACGGTCATCCCCTCGCCGCGCGCGGCATCTTCGGAGAAACGCAGAAAGCGCCGCAACTGGTAGCGGAAATCAGAAAGTGCCTCGAATTCCTGCTTGGTGAGCGGTGCGGGGGTCTTGCGTGTCATGTGTCGGCGTCGGGATGTGCGCCACCAGACAGCGTGGCGTTGCAAAGGCCGCCCATTATAGGGGGCGCATTTGCTACGTCCGGTGCGGTCGCGCGCATAACGAGGTGTGGCAGAATCTGTGCGGTCGTAGCCACCTTCACCACCCACCGGAAATCCGCCCGATGTTCACGGAAATCGTCCAGTTCCTGCTCGATATCGTCTTCACGCTGTTTGGCATGGCGCTGCTGCTGCGCCTGTGGATGCAGCTGACCCGCCTGCCCTCGCGCAATCCCGTCTCGCAGGGCGTCTTCCAAATTACGGACTGGCTGGTCCGCCCGTTACGCCGGATCATCCCCGGCTTCGGCGGCATCGACTGGGCCACGCTGATCGCGGCCTGGCTCACGGCGGTGGTTTATCTGGTGTGCCGCACGCTGCTGTACGAAGGCGATCCGCTCGGCTTCCTGCCCGTGATTCTCGCCATCGCAGTCCTGCACGTGCTCAAGTGGGGCATCAGCCTCATCATGTGGGTCACGCTGCTCATGGCGATCCTGTCGTGGGTCAACCCGCAGTCGCCGGTGGCGCCGGCCATCTATCACCTGACGGAGCCGCTGCTGCGTCCGCTGCGCCGTATCGTGCCGCGCCTGGGCGGCTTCGACATTTCGCCCCTGATCCTGTTCGTGATCGCGCAAATCCTGCTGATGGTGCTCGCCCGCCTCAGCCTGGGCAGTGTGTGATTGATGTTGCACACACATTAGAGACTTTTAGGGTTTTCACTGATTGTTCAGCTAGCTGGACAGAGTGTCGAGGATTGCCCCTTTTTCCCGCGCGTGCTGGCGCCTACATTACAGCCACCGTGGCACCCAACCACGATGCTTTCACAAAAATACAGTAGGACAGCACGACAAATGAAGACTCTCTCCAAGCTCCAGGGCACGGCCGCCGCCGTGCTCGTCACCCTCGGCCTTACCATGGGCGCCGCCGCCAACGCCGCCCAGCCCCGGACCGATATTGCCCGTCTCGACGGCAGCATCGGCCACGTTGGCGCCCGCGACCCGTACACTGACGGCGCGCGCGGCATCAACGAACCCCGCAGCACCTTCACCGATGGCGCACGCTCGGTTTCCGAGCCGCGCAGCCCGTACAGCGACGGTGCCCGCACCGTCACGGAACGCCGCGACGCGTTTAGCGAAGGCGCCTGAGCGCTTCGCTGCTTCGGGCGCCGGGCGCGCCTGAAGCCTGCTTGACCTCTCCTGCCAGAGAGGGCCACGGTGAGAGGCGGACGGTCGGGTCCACAAGATTCGGCAGCCTGCCTCCCCTCCAGTATCCCCCCGCAGTCTCCGCAGTCTCCGCAGTCTTCGCAGTATTCCCGCGTTTCCCTCCCACTTCCCCCTTCCCGCGGCCGGTCAAGCCCGCTACCAGGTCAGTCCGCTGCCCGCACCACCCTCTTCTTCGTCGCCCATCATCGACTCGATCGCTTCCATGAACGCCCGCACCTTCCGCGGCTGGAGCCGGCGGTCAGGCAGCAGCGCAAACACGCGGAGCGGTGGTAACGGCACATCCGGCATTACCCGGACGAGTCGGCCCTGCGCAATCTCCGCCTCGGCATAGGTCATGGGCACGCGCGCGATGCCGAGTCCCGAGAGGGCTGCCTGTAGCCGCAGTTCGGCGTTGTAGGTCTGCATGCGGGGGCGGATCGGCACGGAAATCCGCTCGCCGTCGCGCGTGAATTCCCAGAAGGTCGCGCCCGGCGTGGCCAGCGTCGGCATGTTCGAGAGATCCTCGGGCTGCATCTGCGCGGGCAGGCTGGCCGCGAGGGAGGGCGCCGCAACGAGGCCGCGTTCGACGTGCCAGATGCGGCGGGCGATCGTACCCGAGTCGGGCAGATCGGATTCGACAGTCACGAACGCGATATCGAAGCCTTCGCGAATAGGATCGACGAGGCCCTGCGAGATTTCCACGATGATGTCGAGCGCCGGATGGGCCGCCAGCGTTCGGCAAATCACGCCACCCAGCTGCTGCGCGCCGAATTCGTACGGCGTGGCGATACGGAGCATGCCCTGCACGCGCTCCTCGCGCGCGAGCGTCTCCTGACGGATCTCGCGTAATCGCGCAAACAGCGGTGCGACGTCGCGATAGACAGCGCCACCCGCGTCGGTCAGCCGCATGCGGCGCGTCGTGCGCTCGAGCAGCTTGGCGCCGATGGCCGTCTCCAGCCGCGCGACGGCCGCCGACACGCGAGACTTCGGACAGTCCAGTTGCGCGGCCGCCGCCGTGAAAGTGCCTTGCTCGACCACGCAGCAGAACGCTTCCCAATCATTCCACTGGATTGTTTCGTTCACCGGGTGCTACCAACGTTGTGCAAACGCACATTATGCGGGAGAGCCGCCCCCAAGTCAGCGCGCGCGGCACGATGCCACAGCTTCCGACGCACGCCGGGCACTGGCGAGGCGCGCATATTTCCACTACTCTTTCGGCCTTTCCGCGCCACTCCGGCCGGATTTTTCACTTCCCATCGATGGCGACAGAAGCCGACCACGAACCGGGTACGCCGCAGGGCGCCGCCACGGAAAAACCCAGCGACAGCTACGTGCAATCGTTTGCGCGTGGGCTCTCCGTCATTCGCGCGTTCAACGCCCAGCACCCCGCGCAGACGCTCACCGAAATCGCACAAGCCAGCGGGCTGACGCGGGCGGGTGCCCGCCGCATCCTGCTGACGCTAGTGGGACTCGGCTACGTGCAGGCGGACGGGCGGCTGTTTCGCCTGACGCCCAAGATCCTCGACCTCGGCTTCGCCTACCTGACGTCGATGCCGTTCTGGAACCTGGCCGAGCCGATCATGGAAGCGCTGTCCCAGTCAGTCCACGAGAGTTGCTCGATCTCCGTCCTCGACGGCACCGAGGTCGTCTACGTGCTGCGCGTGCCGGCGCGCAAGATCATGACGATCAACCTGTCGATCGGCAGCCGGCTGCCCGCCTATTGCTCCTCGATGGGCCGCGTGCTGCTCGCGGGCCTCGACGAGACGGAACTGGACCGCGTGCTGCGGGCGTCGGACCTGCGCCCGCGCACGAGCCGCACCGTCACGGATATCGGCGAACTGAAGACGCTGATCGCGGCCATCCGCGCGCGCGGGTGGGCGCAGAACGATCAGGAACTGGAAGAGGGACTCGTGTCGGTGGCGGCGCCGATCCGAAGCCGGTCGGGGCAGGTCATCGCCGCCATCAATATCAGCGGCCAGGCCAACCGGACCAGCGCCCAGGAGATGGTCGAGCGCTTCCTGCCGCCGCTGCTCGAGGCCTCGGAGAAGATCTCCGGCCTGGTACAGCTGCGTACCTGACCCGAAAGCTCGGCAGGTCAGTAGGGTGCCGGCGGCAACTCGACGCTGCCAAACTCCGCCGAGCGCGAACCGGCCACAGGACGGTTGCTTGCACCGAAGTAAGCGAACGCTATCGACAGCTTCACGGCGTTCGATTCATTCCGCCCCGCGCTATGGAACAACCGGCTGTCGAAGATCAGCACATCGCCGCGATGCAAGGCGAGCGGCACCGTCCCACGCAGCAACTGCTGGCTGGCCGGGTGCGCTTCCACAAGAAACTCCGCGGGATCGAGCTGCGCCGGTTCGAGCTTCGCCTTGTGCGAGCCGGGAATCACGCGCAGCACGCCATTCCGTTCGTCTTCGTCGCCGAGCGCCAGCCACACCGTGACCAGTTCCGGACTCGTGAACGACCAATAGCGCGTATCGCGATGCCACCCGGTCTGGCTGCCGTAGAACGGATGCTTCGTCATCACGCTGTTGTGATGGGCCAGCGTCAGCCGCGCCGGTTCGCCAAGCAATGCCTCGACCGTGGCCACGATGCGCGGGTCCGCGGCCCAGCGGCGATACGCCTCGTGCCGTCCATAGGCCTGCCGCAGCCGCCGCACCGTCGCCCCGCCCGCCGATTCCCGCGTGGCCGGCGCGCCCGGATAACCGAGATCCGCCTCGAATTCCACCGGCGGTACCGCCGCCGCCAGATGCTCGCGCGTGACCGCCTCGAGGTCGGCGCATTGCGCCTCGCTCGCAAAGCCGCGCAGGATCACGTAACCGCCCGCATGAAAGGCACGCGCGAGACTCGCCAGACCAGCGCGATCGGCCAGCGGCGCGGAGGAGTCGAAATCCAGGGACACGGACGCGTCAGATGCGTCCTTCAACGGAAGAGTCATTGCAGCGGATAAAGGCAATCTGAAAAAAAGCCGGCAGGCGCCAACAGACCGATGATGCCAGAACCCGGGTGCGCATGGTGCGGAAGCAGACCGTTCGTCCGGCACGGCCCGCCGCTACAATGGGCGGGTTCGTCTCGCCCTACCGAATATCCGATCGATGTTCCGACCGTCAGAGTACAGGCCAACGTGACTGCCCGCCCAAGGATTCTCGCCTCGCTTGCCGAGGCCCAACAGCAACTCGGCCGTATCGTGCTGGGCAAACCGCGCCAGGTTCGGCTCTCGCTCGCCTGCATGCTCGCCGGCGGTCACCTGCTGCTCGAGGATGTCCCCGGCGTCGGCAAGACCACGCTCGCTCACGCCCTCGCCCGCACGCTCGGCCTCCGGTATCAGCGCGTGCAATTCACGAGCGACCTGCTGCCCGCCGATCTCATCGGTGTCTCGGTCTTCATGCGCGATGCGGGCGAATTCCGTTTCCATCGCGGCCCCGTCTTCGCCCAGCTCGTGCTCGCCGATGAAATCAATCGCGCGCCGCCCAAGACGCAGAGCGCGCTGCTCGAGGCCATGGCCGAGTATCAGGTCACGCACGACGGCGCAACGCATGCCCTGCCGACGCCGTTCTTTGTGATCGCCACGCAGAATCCGCTCGAGCAGATCGGTACGCATGCCCTGCCCGAATCCCAGCTCGATCGTTTCACGATGCGTATCTCGCTGGGCTATCCCGACCCGTCGTTCGAGCGCGTGCTGTATCTTGGCGGCGCGTCGGCCACCGAGGTCACGCCGGTCATGAACGCCGAGCAGGTCGTCGCCTTGCAGGCGGCAGCCGCCAAGGTCTACGCCGCGCCGGCGCTCGTCGACTACGTGCTCGCGCTCGTGCAGGCCACGCGCGCGGAGAGCAGTTTTGCCGCGGGCCTGTCGCCGCGCGGCGGCCTTGCGCTGCTGGCCTGCTCGCGTGCGTGGGCGCTGCTCGATCAGCGTGAAATGGTCGTGCCGGAGGATGTGCAGGCCGTATTCGCTGCCGTCGCCGGCCATCGCTTGCTGCCATCCGGCGCCAGCAGGGGCGCCAGCCAGACCGCGGTCATCGACAGGCTCCTCGCATCGGTCGCGATCCCCTGAGCCTGTCCGGGTCGCAGGCTACCGCGCTATCGCACCACCTCTATGTCCACGCCGACATCCAACGCGACGAGCGGGCCCCCGTCCGCACCCAACGGCCGCCCACGTGGTCCGGCCGAGTGGCTGCGTCGCGCGCACGGCCCGGTCAACGGCGTGGTCACCCTGCATCGCCGCCAGCTTTATATCCTGCCGACGCGCGGCGGCATGGCCTTCGCGGTGCTGTTGCTGGCGATGCTGATGACTTCGCTCAACTACAACATCAGCCTGGGCTTCGCACTGACGTTCCTGCTTATCGGCATCGTCATGGCCTGCATGTGGACCGCGTATCGCAACCTCCTCGACCTGGAGGTCAGCGCGGGCGCCGTATCGCCCGCGTTCGTCGGCGATGCGGCGGTCTTCGCGCTGCACGTCGATAACCGGGACGACACCGCGCGCATCGGCATGGAAGCCCGCGTGCAGGCGGACAAGCGCCCTCGCATCCCAGGTCGTCCGGCAACGCGCCGACCAGGCGGTGCCGCGAGCGCGGCGTCCGCATCCACCGTCCCCACGGAGGCCGCCTCGCTGACGCTCGACGCGCAGGCCAGCGGCGCACTGGCGCTGCGTCTGCCCGCCACGCGCCGCGGCCGCCTGACCCTGCCGCGCGTCACGCTGGAGAGCCGTTTCCCCTTCGGTCTGTTCCGCGTCTGGAGCTACGCCGACCTGCCGCTCGCCACGCTCGTGTATCCCGCACCGGAAGCCGCCGCGCCCCCGATGCCGTTGCTCGCGCGCGCCGACGACGCCGAGGACGGCGCCCTGTCCATCGCGTCGGATGACGGCATCGACCAGTTGCGCCGCTACCGCGCGGGCGATCCGCTGCACCGTATCGCGTGGAAACACAGCGCGCGCACGGGCCGCTGGATGAGCCGCACCGGTCAGGCCACACGCGACCCCGCCTGCTGGCTGGACTGGCATGCGCTGCCCGATGGTCTGGACACGGAAGCTCGCCTGTCGCGTCTTTGCGCATGGGTCCTTGCGGCGGGCGACGATCTCGACATCGGCCTGCGATTGCCCGCCGTCGAAATCCCACCGGGCCATGGCGCCGCGCATCGGCGCGCCTGCCTCGAGGCGCTCGCGTTGTGGCCGGAGCGCCCGACGTCATGACCGCCGCCCGCCTCCGCCCGCTCGCGCATCAGGAACACGGCATGCTGATGGGCCAGCTCGCGCTCGTGCTCGCGCCGCAGGCCCGCACGCTGCCGGTCTCGGTCAGCCTGTTGCTCGTCGTGCTGATGGCATGGCGCTGGCTGCTGTGGCGCCAGCGCGCCCCGCTGCCCTCGCGCACGATGCTGGCCGTCGTCGCGATGCTCGTACTCGCGACTTCGGCCGCCCTCGTCTGGCAGGCCGGGGGCAGCCTCGGCCGCGATCTCTGCGTCGCGCTGCTTGGCGCGTTCGTCATCCTCAAGCTGCTCGAATGCCGGGCGCTGTCGGATGCGACGATCGTCACGCAGCTATCGTTCTATCTGCTGCTTACCCTCTATCTGACCGACCAGCCGTTCTGGCTCGCGCTATACAGCATGGCCATCGGCGCATGGGTACTGCGCAACTGGCTGCTGCTCCATCACCCCGAGGCGCGCGGGCGGCTGGCGATCTGGCCGCTGCTGGGCCGCATGGCGCTGATCGGCCTGCCCTGGGCGCTGTTCCTGTTTGTGCTGTTCCCCCGCCTGGACCATCCGCTGTGGCGGCTGCCGCAATCGGAATCGACAGGCAAGACGGGCATTACGGACACGATGCGCCCCGGCAGTATCGGTGAGTTGATCCGCTCGACCGAGGTCGCGTTTCGCGCCGACATGAGTGGCGATCCGCTGCCGCCCAGCGCGCTCTACTGGCGCGCGCTGATACTCTGGCATTACGACGGCCAGCAATGGCGGACACTCGAACAGCAGCGCCTGGTACGCGCCGCCCCCGTCCTCCGCGACGACGCATCCGATGTCGCCACGCCCGCGCCGGCAGGCATGCGGGACTACTCGGTGACGCTCGAGGCCAGCCAGCAATCGTGGCTCTATCTGCTCGACCGCGGCATCGCGCTTTCCGGCATGCCAGAAGCACGCATGTCTTACGACGGCGAATTCTTCGCGCGCGCGCCCATCGACCGCGCGGTCCGCTACCGCGCACGCTCGACGTTCGAGCATGGCGCTGCCTCGTCCGCAACCCTGCCGCCACGCATCCGCGCCCTCGCGCTGGAGCTCCCCCCGGGCAACCCGCGCAGCCGCGCCCTCGCCGCGCGGTGGGCCGAGACGGTAGCCGATCCGTGGCAGCGCGTGCAGGCCGCGCTGCGCGTCTTTGCCGGCGAAGCGTTCTACTACACGCTCTCCCCGCCGCCACTTGGCAGCCAGCAGGTCGATTCGTTCGTGTTCGATACGCACCGCGGATTCTGCGAACATTATGCGAGCAGCTTCGTGTTTCTGATGCGAGCGGCCGGCGTACCCGCGCGCGTGGTCACGGGCTATCAGGGCGGTGAGTACAACACCATCGGCAGGCACTACATCGTGCGGCAGTCCGACGCGCATGCGTGGGCCGAAGTCTGGATCGATGGCCGCGGCTGGGTGCGCGTGGATCCAACCAGCGCGGTCGCCCCGAGCCGCGTGGAAGAGGGCGTCGATGCGGCGCTCGCGGGCGACGAGGCCGACGCGGTGCGCGCCTTGCGGACACCGGGCTGGCTACGCGACCTGCGCTGGAGCTTCGACGGCCTGATGTACACGTGGCAGCGCTGGATCCTCGATTACGATCGCGATCGCCAGATGGCGCTGCTGCGACAGTTCGGCATGGACGACCGCCTGCCGCAAATCCTGATGATGGGCCTCGCCTCGCTGACGCTGATAGGCCTGGTCCCGCTGTGGCTGCGCCGCCAGCGGCTGGATCCGCTGCAGGCGATGTACGCGCGCTTTTGCCGCGAACTGGCAAAGCGCGGCTACGAACGCGGCGCCGCCGAAGGGCCGCAGGCGTTCGCGCAGCGCGCCGCTGCCGCGATGCCGCAGGCGGCGCCAGCCCTCCACGCCTTTACCGCCGAATACGTGCGCTTGCGCTACGGCGCGCCGCCCGCAGCCGGCCCCGGCAGCCTCGCCGCGCTCCATCGGGCATTGTGCGAGGTCATCCTTTCCATCCGGCAACGCTGAACACCAAGGCCATTGCCACCCGGGAAGCCGGTGCATATAATTTCATACGTAACTATTACGGATGAAATAAACTATGTCGTTCGAACGCCGCATCGACCGTTTCTGCGAGCAGCACCCCGAGGCGCCGCGCGACCTCATTCTCGCCTCCCGCCTGCTGCTTCGATCGGCGCGGCTGTTGCGCAACCATATCGAACGCGCGCTCGCGAGGTTCGATCTCGATCTCGGCCAGTACCTCGTGCTCAGCATGCTTGCGATCGATGCCGGCGAGCCCACCATTCCGTCCGAGCTCGGCGTCGCCATCGACGCCACGCGCACGCAGATGACGCGCCTCGTGGATCGCCTGGAGGCGCGCGGACTCGTTCGGCGCACCGCGTCGACGCAAGACCGCCGCAGCCTGGAGCTCAGCCTCACGGCGGCAGGGCAGCGGCTGCTCGATCGCGCAATCCCGGCCGTGCATGCGGCCTACGGCGAAGCATGGGCCCCGTTCGGCGACAGCGGCCTGACCGCCGCCACGCGTTCCCTCAACAAGCTCCACCAGACCCTCGCCGCGCTGGAAGCCGAGGCCGGGCAGCCGTGACGATGCGGCAGAGCCGCTGGCTGACCCACCGGCAGCGGCAGACGCTGCTGATGATCCTGCTCGGACTCGCCACCGGCGTCGAGTTCCTCGAGAACATCATGTTCGTCTTCGCGTCGACGCACATCGTCGGCGGCATCCATGCGGATGAGCGCAGCTTTGCGCTCGTGCAGGCCGCGTACGCGGTCGGCAGCATGCTCATGATTCTCAAGCAGAACTGGTTCGCCCGTCGATTCGGCTATCGCCGCTACCTGACCGCGGCGCTGCTCGCATTCATCGCGGGCACGATCGGGGCGGGTTCCAGCACGTCGCTGGCGCAGATGCTCGTGGCCCGCTTCGTTCAAGGCTTCGGCGGCGGCGCGCTGTTCACCAGTTGCCGCATCCTCGTGAACGTCCTGTTCGGCGCCGCGGACCGCCCGCGCGCGATCAAGATCTTCATGCTCGGCATCTTCGGGGCCTCCGCACTCGCTCCCGCCTTCGCGGCGGAACTCGTCGAGCGCGGTGTCTGGCGCGACGTGTTCTTCGGCGTGCTGCCCTTCGCCATCGTTGCAGCGATCGGCGCGTGGCGGTTGCTTCCGGATGCGGAGGCAGCGAGCGACACCGACCGCCTTGCGCTCGGCCCGCTGCTGCTGTTCGGCGCCGCCATCGTGACGCTCCAGTCCGTGCTCGCCACCGCGCGCTTCGACGTCTTCTCGCATCCCCTGCGGCTCGCCATCGCCGCCGGCATCGCCCTGTTGCTGCTCGGCACATTCCTCTGGCGGCAATGGCACCATGCCGCACCGATGCTGCGCCTGCGCGGCCTTCGCGACCCGGTGTACCTCACCGGGCTGGCCATGTACTTCGTGTACTACCTGATCAGCAACCTCAGCGGCTATGTTTTTCCCGTCCTCGCGGAGCAGGCGCTGCACGTTCCGCTGGCGACCACCGGCTGGCTCAACACCTTCGCGGCGACCGTCAGCCTGATCGGCATTCTCATCTACCTGCGGCTCGCGCGACGGCTGCCGCGCAAGAAGCCCGTCATGGTCGCGGGCCTGCTCGTGATGGCCGCGTCATCGTGGTATTTCTCGCGCCTCTCGCCCGAGGCCGGTCCGTCGGCCATGCTGTGGGGACTGCTGGGCAAGGGCCTGTTCGGCGTGATGGTGATCATCCCGATCGCGGGCCTGACGTTCCGTTCGCTGAGCGCGGAAGATTTCGGTCATGGCTATCGCAGCAAGAACCTGTTGCGGCAGGTCGCGAGCTCGTTTGCGTCGGGGCTGGGGGCAGTACTGCTCCAGAACCGGCAGTTCGCGGTCATGGAACAGCAGGCGCGTCTGGTGGCCTGCGGAGATCTTTACCGGCTTGTCGCCGCACTGTCGCTGGTCGCGGCAGTGTTCATGCTGGTACAACGGCGGCTCGACTAGGCAAGTCCGCTTGAGAATGTCGCTGGCCTCTAACGTCGATCTCTATCGTCCGGGGTCAGAACAGCGACAGTTGACGCATCCCGAAGCCCACGGTTTCCTCGACGCGCGCACGCGCATGGACGAGCGAACCCTCGGCACCCGAATAGTTGCCGGCGGCCCAGCGATAAACGACGGGCAATTCCCCGCGATCGGACAGCCGGACCTCGCCGAGCTTCTCGCCACGATCGTTACGGTAGTAGTGGGAACGATAGCCGCGCTCCCAGTGAGGCGGCTCGACCTTCTTGCGCCTGCGCGGAGACGCTGCGCTTCCGGCTGACTTGCCCGGCGATTGCCGGACACGCTCGGTACCGGGGGTGGTACCGGAGGTCAGGGGAGCGCGGTTGAAATCCAACTGCATAGACTTCCTTCTTCTGTCGATTCAGCAGGAACCAGACGTGGTGACCGAGATCACCACACGCTTCATGCATCGCAGTCGTGATCATACCTGTTCGCGCGCGCTTCGGGTGTGTTTTGTTGGCTTGAAATCGGCCTCTGGCAAGGCTTTGCGGGTATGTATACGCCCCGTATACCTGTGGTTTACGTCGGCGTATACCTGACGTATACCTGCCTCGGGTGCAGCGTAAACCGCGTCACCCGAGGCACGTCGATCAGCCGAGATCGAGCGGGATGAAGATGCGCGCGTCGTCGCGCTGGACCAGCAGTGCGACCTGCTTGCCCGCCTTCGACACGAGCGACTTCAGCTGGTCCGCCGAGCTGATCGGCGTACCGTTCAGCGACAGGATGACGTCGCCCGGCTGGATGCCGACGCGCGCGGCCGGACCTGCCACGTCCTCGACGACGAGGCCCCCGTCGATGCCGCTGTCACGCTTCTCGTTCGGCGTCAGCGGCCGCACGGCCAGGCCGAGCTTGCCACCCGCGTCGTTCGGGTTCCCCTTTTGCGCCACGGCCGATTCCTTCGCCGTGCCCACCTTCACCGCCAGCGTCAGCGGCTCACCCTTGCGGATGACCTTCAGCTGCGTCTCCGTGCCGGGCTTGATATCGGCCACGTGCTCCGGCAGATCGCCCGAGTGGTCGATCACGTCGTCGCCCAGCTGAACGATCACGTCGCCCGGCTTCAGGCCAGCCTTCGCGGCGGGGCTGTCCGGCTCCACCGAGTTGACCAGCGCACCGGCAGGCTTCGGCAGGTTGAAGGACTGGGCCAGCGCCTGATTGACTTCCTGCACCGAGATACCCAGACGGCCGCGCGTGACCTTGCCATGCGCGACGAGTTGCTGTTCGACCTTCGTCGCAACGTTGATGGGAATCGCGAAAGACAGTCCCTGATAACCGCCGGTCTGGCTATAGATCTGCGAGTTGATGCCGATGACTTCCCCACGCTGGTTGAACAGCGGTCCGCCCGAGTTGCCGGGGTTCACGGCCACGTCGGTCTGGATGAACGGCACGTACGTGTCGTCAGGCAGCGAACGCGACTTCGCGCTGACGATACCCGCCGTGACCGTGTTCTCGAAACCGTATGGCGAACCGATCGCCACCACCGGCTCGCCGACCCGCACCTTCGACGGATCGCCGAGACGCACGGTCGGCAGATCCTTTGCATCGATCTTGATCACCGCGATGTCGGTCTGCGGATCGACGCCCAGCACCTTCGCCTTGAACTCGCGGCGGTCCGTCAGCTTGACGGTCACCTCGGTCGCGTTATCCACGACGTGCGCGTTCGTCAGGATCACGCCATCGGGATTGACGATGAAGCCCGAGCCGAGTCCGCGTACCAGTTGCGGCTGCTGTTGCTGCGGTGCCTGGAACTGCGGACCGAAGCGCTTGAAGAATTGCGCGAGCGGATCGTCCGGATCGAGACCCGAACCCTGTGCCGAGGTACGCTGCGCGCGGGCGGTCACGCTGATGTTGACCACCGCGGGGCCATACTGATCGACGATCGCCGAAAAGTCGGTCGGCGTGGCAACTGCCACCGGCGATGCCGAAGCCACGACGGGCGCCGGCGCGGCGTATCCCGGCGTGATGACTTCCTTCTGCAAATATGTGTAGCCCCCGGCGATGGCGGCGAGTGCTGCGATACCGAAGGCAGAGCGAGCAAGCGTCTGGCGGATCATGGTCTTCTTCCTTTCTGATGTCCTTTGCGCGGGGGTATTCCAGCGCGACAGTGTCATCCTAGGGACGCAGACTTAAATCACACTTAAAGAACGGGACGCCTTCAACAACCCTTCGTCTAACATGGCTAACGCCAAATTTATCTTGCACACAATTGAATTGCGTATAAGATATCAGACATGGACATCGACACCACCCCCACCAAGCCCGAGTCGCTGCTGATGCTGGACCAGCAGCTCTGCTTCGCGCTGTACTCGAGTTCGTTGGCCATGACCAAGGTATATAAGCCCATCCTCAGGGAGCTTGGGCTTACTTATCCGCAGTATCTGGTGATGATGGTGTTGTGGGAATGCGAGAAGCTAAGCGTATCGGAACTGGGCCAGCGCCTGTCGCTGGATTCCGGCACGCTGACCCCGCTTCTCAAGCGCCTCGAGTCGATGTCGCTGGTAAGCCGGGAACGCGACCCCGCGGACGAACGCCGCGTGATCGTGACACTCACCGAAGCGGGCTGGCAGCTTCGCCAGCGCGCGGTTGGGATCCCGGAGAAGTTGTTATGCGCAACGCAGTGCTCCGTCGAGGAAATTCAGGCGCTGACACTACGTTTGCAGGCATTGCGGTCTACGCTGGAGAACGCGCGGACCGATGGATGAAAACCGCGCTGCGGCGTGGAACCCTTTGACGTCAAACCGCCCTCGACAGGCGACGAAACCAGGAGCAAAGAAATGACCAAGCTGGACAAAGTCCTTTACACCGCCCATGCATCCGCCACCGGTGGCCGCGACGGCCGCGCCGTCACGTCCGACGGCCAACTCGACGTCAAGCTCGCGGTACCGAAGGAGATGGGCGGTGCCGGCAACGGCCTGAATCCCGAGCAGCTGTTCGCCGCGGGCTACTCCGCTTGCTTCCTGGGCGCGATCCGCTTCGTGGCCGGCCAGCAAAAGATCGCCATCCCGGCCGACGCCAAGATCGACGGCTCGGTAGGCATCGGCCAGATTCCGCAAGGCTTCGGCATTCAGGCCGAACTGAAGATCTCGCTGCCCGGCATCGAGCGCGAAGCCGCCCAGAAGCTGGTCGAAGCCGCGCACCAGGTGTGCCCGTACTCGAACGCCACGCGCGGCAACATCGAAGTCACGCTGACGCTGGTCTGATCGAGCAAGGTTCCAAAAGAAAAACGCCGGCTTGCGCCGGCGTTTTTGTCTTTTGGATTCTCGATCACGGGTTCCCGGAAGCGGGAGACTCCAGCTGCGCGCAGAACAATCGCTTTTGCGCCGCCGTCATCCGCTTCGTGGCAATCTCCGCGCGTAGCGCTTCGGACTTCGTGGCAAACCGCATCCAGCCAAGCAGGCGCACCGGCTTGCGCGCGCGCGTATATTTCGCACCGATCCCGGCAACATGGGCCGCATACCGCCGCGCGACGTCCGTCGTAATGCCGGTATAGATCGAATTGCCCTCGCACTCGAGCATATAGAGATACCAGCACGGATCGTCTTCGGTCGTGTCTGCGGTCATGGTATGCAGCAGCGTGAATCAGAAGCGTAAAAAACAAAACCCCTCAGCGGAGTGCGCTGAGGGGTTCTGAGCATAAGAGCCTGGCGATGACCTACTTTCACACGGGTAGTCCGCACTATCATCGGCGCGGAGTTGTTTCACGGTCCTGTTCGGGATGGGAAGGGGTGGTTCCAACTCGCTATGGTCACCAGGCATAAGGGGTTGTCACGCTGAGGAGGTC
>NZ_CAJPUX010000014.1 GCF_905397285.1 Cupriavidus plantarum | reverse complement strand
GGCTCGGCTCGGCTCGGCTCGGCTCGGCTCGGCTCGGCTCGGCTCGGCTCGGCTCGGCTCGGCTGGGCTCGGCTGGGCTGGGCTGGGCTGGGCTGGCCGGGCTGGCCAGGCTGCTGCGCTAGAACGGGCCAAGCGCCAAAAAACAAAACCCCGGCATCCTTGCGGATACCGGGGTTTTGGCGCAGCCCAATTCGAAGCAGGCTTACGCCTGCGTCAAATTAGAACTTGTGGCGAACACCAACCACAGCGCCGAACTGGTTGGCCGAGCCGTTGGTCGCGCCGAAGCCCGAACCAGCTGCGCCCGAACCCGACAGACCCAGTGCCGAGCCATCCTTGTTCTTGGCGTAAGCCAGGTTCAGGTAGGCGTCGGTGCGCTTCGAGAAAGCGTAGTCCGTCGAAACCACGAAGGTCCACGGATCAGCACCGGTGTTGCGGAAGTCTTGGTAGTAAGCCGCGCCCGTCAGCGACAGAGCCGGGGTCACTTGGTAACCCACGCCAGCCCAGTACAGGTTCGAACGATCCGAAACCGGAGCCGTAGCGCCAGCCAGCGTGCCGCCCGGGAGCAGAGCGCCGTCCGAAGCCTTGGCGTAACGGTAGCCAGCGAACACCTTGGCCGGGCCAAAGGCGTACGTACCAGCTGCCGAAGCGCGACGGATCTTCGCGTCAGGCGTACCGACGATACCAACGTTGGTTTCGTCATAGATCACGCCCAGGGAGAACGGGCCACCGTTGTACACCACGCTGGCGCTGTATTCGCGGCCGGTGTGGTAGTTGCCAGCCAGTTCGCCAGCGTTGCCTTGGTAGGCCGAAGCTGCGCCGCCGGTGTTGCTACCGGTCGAGTACAGCAACTGGGTGGTCAGGCCGCCGAACGTGCCGATGTACTTGACGGAGTTGTCAGCACGCGACTGGAACTCGGTACCTTGCGAGGTGATCGAGTAGTTCGTCGAGATGGCCATCGGGTCGAAGGCCAGACCGAAGTCATAGAACGGCGTTTGGTGGCGACCCAGGGTCAGGGTACCGAACTGGCTTTGCACACCGACGAAAGCCTGACGACCGAACAGACGGTTGCTTTGGCCCGACACACCGGTGTCAACGCTGAAACCGCTTTCCAGCACGAAGACGCCCTTCAGGCCACCGCCGAGGTCTTCCACGCCACGCAGGCCCCAACGGCTGCCGGACATGTTGCCCGAGGTCAGGCGAACCACGTCGTGGCTGCCAGCAACGTTAGGCTGGTGGTTTTGGTATTCGATACCGGCGTCAACCACGCCGTACAGGGTCACGCTCGACTGGGCATACGCACCGCCGGCGGCCAGAGCGGCAACGGCAGCTGCAAACAGTTTCATCTTCATATCGACACTTTCCTTGTCAACTGATTGGGAAATCTTGGTTGCCCAAGTGCTTGGGCGACGCATTAACCTTCACGTCTGCGTCGTATTATGTGACAGGGGTCCCGCTCGCCAGAAGACTTTTTCGCCGTAAACACGGAATGCCGACGCGTTTTGTTGTCATGAAACAACAGCACGGATGTGCACGCGGGGCTTGCGCCTGCAGGAAATTTCCGTGTTTCGGGTCTGTCCGCGCCGCCTATCGAATAGCGTCACGCGCGCAATGATGCAGCGCATGAACCCCTTTCAATCAAGGACTTAGCGGTGGGGAACGGTCGAATCCGAGGCGGGAAATGGCAGCAATGCGAAGCCTCGGATCAGGCAGATACCGGACGCCGGGGCGCCCGGTTGCCGAATCTCACTCGGCGGGCGTCTCGCTGGCCGCCGGTTCGGCCACGGCCGGACGCGAGACGAAGCGCGCGAGGATCAGGCCGAGTTCATAGAGTGCGATGAGCGGCACAGCCAGCAGCAGCTGCGACAGCACATCGGGCGGCGTGACCACCGCGGCGATGATGAACGCGCCCACGATCACATAGGGGCGGATCTGCTTGAGCTTGGCCAGCTCGACCACGCCAAAGCGCACGAGCACGACCACGACCACGGGCACTTCGAACGTGATGCCGAACGCCAGGAAGGTCGTCATCGCGAAACTCAGGTACTTGTCGATGTCCGTGGACATCTCGGCCCCGAGCGGCGCGTTGTAGTGCGCCATGAAATGGAACACCGTCGGGAAGACGAGAAAGTAGGCAAAGGCCACGCCGCACAGGAACAGCAGATAGCTGCTCGAGACCAGCGGCATGATCAGCTTCTTCTCATGCTGATACAGGCCCGGCGCGACGAATTGCCAGATCTGGTACAGCACCCACGGCAGCGCGATCAGGAACGCCACCAGCAGCGTGACCTTCATCGGCACGAAGAACGAGCCGGTGACGTCCGTGACGATCATCTTGCCGCCCTTCGGCAGCGATTCCATCAACGGCCGCGCGAACAGGTTGAAGATCAGGGGCGCCCAATACACCAGGCTGACGAATACGAGGAGCACCCCCGCCACCGCCTTCACGAGCCGCTCGCGCAGTTCGATCAGATGGGAGATGAAGGTTTCCTGCGCTTCGTCCTGAGGATTCTGGGGATCTGGGGAATGCGTGTCGCTCATGGCGTAAACCGCTCAGCCGCGGGGGCTGGATGCTTGAAGTCGGTGGGCGAGCTGCATGCCTATTCGAAGAAGGACCGCGCCGCGCCGCGGGCGGGCCGGTGCCGCTTGACGCGCGCGGCGCCGGACTGCACCCATGTGCGCGTGTTCTGCTGGCGCTTGAACCAGATCGGCCGCGCGCCCTGCTTCACGCGCCAGCTCTTGCGGCCGTTGTGCGACTTGTGCGCGGCGTCCCACGACGGCACGAAGCCGTTGCTGTCGCCGGAGCCGAACGAACTGCCAAAAGGGCTGTCGGTGCTTTCCGCGCCCGTGCCATTCAAGGCATCGCTCACGGCCTGCGCCTGATCCTTGACCTCCTGGTTGAGGTCGTTCACTTCCTTGTGGATCGTCTGCTCGACGTCGCGCGCGGCGCTCTCGAACTCCGTGCGCATCTTGCGCAGTTCGTCGAGCTCGACCTCGCGGCTGACTTCCGCCTTGACGTCATTGATATAGCGCTGGGCGCGGCCGACCAGTGCGCCCACGGTGCGCGCCACCTTCGGCAGGCGCTCCGGACCGATCACGATCAGCGCCACAGCGCCGATCAGTGCCAGCTTGGAAATACCGAGATCGATCATGCGAGCGTCGAACCAGGGACACAAGAAAAGCGGGCCACGCTGGACGTGGCCGCCGGGGAGACGAAAGGCAAGGCGAAATGCAAGGAAGCTGCCGGCCGCTTACTGCTGGCGCGACTTTTCCTTGGCCTCGACGTCGATCGTGGTGGCGTCGCGCAGTTCCTTGGCCGGTGCGTCGGCTTGCGCTTCCTTCTCGCCATCCTTCATGCCGTCCTTGAAACCCTTCACCGCGCCGCCCAGATCCTGGCCGATATTGCGCAGCTTCTTGGTACCGAACACGAGCATGACGATCACCAGCACGATCAGCCAGTGCCAAATGCTAAACGAACCCATTTCTTGCTCCTTACCGTCCTTCGAAGATCCCGCCGGACGACGGCTCCCGGCGTGACATCAGGCCAGGAAACGACTTCCCGGCCACCTCATTTGCTCAGACCCGCGCGCCATTCTGCCTCTGGATCTTGCAAAAAACGCAATTATCCTGAGATTTCATGAAGGTTTCGTTGCGGCTTGACGGAACATTACACCAGTGCGTTCCGCCATGCTGCCACGGCGCCGGGCCCGCGTTTCACAATTGCCAATTTACCAACCGGGCACTGACCTGTCGCTGACCAATCGATTACGGTTTGCTGACAAAGCCCGCCTCTGCGCCTAGCGGCTGGCGTACTCGGCGGGCCCGCGGTACATCGGCTTGTTATCGTTCAGATACAACCAACCCTTCACGATACGGTAAAGCATCCACAACGACAATACGCTCCACATGGCAATCGCCAGCGGAAACAACAAAACCGTAATCGCGAAGACGCCGCTCAGGGCCATCCAGCCCAGATACCACCAGAACGTGCGGATCTGCCACGCAAAGTGGGAGGCGTAGAGCGTGCCGTGGGTATCGTCGCGCTTGACGTAGTTGATGACGATCGCGATGAGCGCCGTCACACCGCCCGTGATCCAGAAGATCGCGTACAGCGCGTATAGGATATGGGTCAGCTTGCGCAGGCTGTCCAGCTGCGCGCCGTCGGCAGTCGTGGTCACCTGCCCGGTAAAATCGTTCGCCATCGTCGCACTCCTCGTCGCGGGTGGGGTAGCCTCTACCTTACTCCTCCGGCGTCACTCCTTGCGACTGGCTTTCTCCTCGAGCCCGGACATGCCTTCGCGGCGCGCGAGTTCGTTGATCACGTCGGCTGGCGTCAGCCCGAACTTCGCGAGCAGGACCATGCTGTGGAACCAGAGGTCCGCCACTTCGTAGACGACCTTGCCGGTCGCCTCGGGCGAGAGACCCGCGGCGCGGGCGTCCTTGGCGGCCATCACGGTTTCGGTCGCTTCCTCGCCGATCTTCTTCAGGATGGCGTCGTCGCCCTTGTGGAAGAGCTTGGCGGCGTACGACTTGTCGGGGTCGCCGCCGTTCTCGGGCTTGCGGGACTCGAGCGTCGCGGCGACACGTGCAAGAACGTCCGCCGCGCTGGGTTGGACGGTGCTCATGGCTTGGCGTAGATGGTCGACGGATCCTTGAGCACGGGCTCGACAGTCTGCCAGTCGCCGCTCTCGACATCGCCCTCGAACTTCTGGAAGAAGCACGAATGACGTCCCGTATGGCAGGCGATGCTGTCCACCTGCGTGACCTTCAGCAAGACGACGTCCTCGTCGCAGTCCAGGCGAATCTCGTGCACCTTCTGCACGTGACCGGACTCCTCGCCCTTGTGCCACAGGCGCTTGCGCGAGCGCGACCAGAAGACGGCCTCGCCGAGCTCCACCGTGCGCTGGAGCGCGTCCCGATTCATGAACGCGAACATCAGCACGTCGTTCGAGCCGACTTCCTGGACGATGACCGGCACCAGCCCGTTATCGTCCCACTTCACCTTGTTCAACCACTTCTTTGCCATGTCAGCTCTTCGCCAAGTTCACGTCCGCATCGGGATGCCCTGCCGGGCCATGAATTCCTTCGCCTCACCGACGGTGTGCTGGCCGTAGTGAAAAATGCTTGCCGCCAGTACCGCGTCCGCGCGCCCCACCGTGATGCCGTCGGCCAGATCCTGCAGGCCGCCGACACCCCCCGATGCAATAACGGGAATCGACACCGCGTCGCTGACTGCGCGCGTGAGCTCGAGGTCGAAGCCGCTCTTCGTGCCGTCGCGGTCCATGCTCGTGAGCAGCAGCTCGCCGGCGCCGCGGTCGGCCATCTGGCGCGCCCACTCCACCACGTCGAGCCCGGTAGCCTTGCGGCCGCCGTGCGTGAACACTTCCCAGCGCGGCGGCTCGCCCGGCGCGGAGCTGCGCTTCGCGTCGATCGCCACCACGATGCACTGCGAGCCGTACTTGCCCGTCGCATCCGAGACCAGCTGCGGATTGGCGATGGCCGACGAGTTCACGCTGATCTTGTCCGCGCCCGCATTGAGCAGCCGGCGCACGTCTTCCACCGCGCGCACGCCCCCGCCCACCGTCAGCGGAATGAACACCTGCGATGCCACGGCCTCGATGATGTGGAGGATCAGGTCGCGGCCGTCGCTGGTCGCGGTGATGTCGAGGAAAGTGATTTCGTCGGCGCCCTGCTCGTCATAGCGGCGGGCGATCTCCACCGGGTCGCCAGCGTCGCGCAGCTCGAGGAAGTTGACGCCCTTGACCACCCGCCCGTTGGTCACATCCAGGCAGGGGATGATACGTTTGGCTAGCATGAAGTATGAAAGTTACTCGGCGCCCAGGGTATCGGCGCGCTGTTGCGCGTCGGCAAAATTGAGGTCGCCGGAGTAGATGGCGCGACCGCAGATCACGCCCTCCACCCCTTCGCTCTCCACCGAGCACAGGCGCTCGATGTCGGTCAGGTTCGACAGGCCGCCGCTGGCGATCACCGGGATCGACATCGATTGGGCGAGCTTCACGGTCGCGTCGATGTTGATGCCCTGCAGCATGCCGTCGCGGCCGATGTCGGTGTAGATGATCGCTTCCACGCCGTAGTCCTCGTACTTGCGCGCGAGATCCACGACTTCGTGGCCGGTCAGCTTGCTCCAGCCATCGGTCGCCACCTTGCCATCGCGGGCATCGAGGCCGACGATGATATGGCCGCCGAACGCGGAGCACGCGTCCTTGAGGAAGCCCGGGTTCTTGACCGCGGCGGTGCCGATGATCACGTACGACAGGCCGTCGTCGAGCCACCGTTCGATCGTGTTGAGGTCACGGATGCCACCGCCGAGCTGCACCGGAATCTCGTCGCCCACTTCGGCGATGATCGACTTGATCGCGGCTTCGTTGCGGGGCTTGCCCACGAACGCGCCATTGAGGTCGACCAGATGGAGGCGGCGCGCGCCTTGGTCCACCCAGTGACGTGCCATGGCGGCGGGATCTTCGGAAAAGACGGTGGCCTGGTCCATGTCGCCTTGTTTGAGGCGTACACACTGACCGTCCTTCAGGTCGATGGCCGGAATGAGCAACATATGCGTGACGAGCGAGGTTGTGTAAAAAGGAAAAAATGAAAGCAGGGCCGGCTTGAAAAAATGGGACGGCCTTTGGTCTTGGTACTTCAGGTCTTGGGTGCGTCAGGGATTCCAGTGCACGAAGTTCCGGTATAGCTGCAAACCCATCGCGGCGCTCTTCTCGGGGTGGAACTGCGTGGCAAAAATATTATCGCGTGCTACCGCGCTGGTAAACACGACACCATATTCGGTCTCACCGGCGGTATCGGCCGGATCCTGCGCATGCACATAGTAGCTGTGCACGAAGTAAAACCAGCTGTTGTCCGGCACGCCCTGCCAGATCGGATGTGCCCGTGTCTGGCGTACCCGGTTCCAGCCCATCTGCGGCACCTTGAAGCGCGAGCCGTCCGCCTGGAGCTGGCCTTCCAGCTCGAAGCGGATCACCTCGCCGGGCATCAATCCGAGGCACGGCGTGGCGGGCGCTCCAGGACGACTTTCGGTGCTGCGGTCGAACAGCATCTGTTCGCCAACGCACACACCGAACATCGGCTTGTTGGCTGCCGCTTCGATCACGGCCTCCTGCAGGCCCGATGCGCCGAGCGCGCCCATGCAATCGGGCATGGCGCCCTGCCCCGGCAACACCACGCGGTCCGCCGCGCGAATCTGCTCGGGACGGTCCACGACCTGGACATTCGCCTCCGGTGCGGCGGCGCGCAGCGCCTGCGCCACCGAGCGCAGGTTGCCCATGCCGTAATCCACAATAGCTATGGTAGTCATGATTTCAAAACAGGCAAAAGGGTCTTCAGCCCGTCTACGATGAATTCCACGGCCAGCGCCGACAGGATCAGTCCCATCAGGCGCGTGCCGATATTGATGCCGGTACGGCCAATCACCCGCGCGATCGGGTCGGCCGCGCGGAACGTCATATACACCACGCCGCCGAGCACGATGCCGATGCCGACGAGAATCAGCAACTGATACCAGTGCTGCGTCTTGCCCGCATACACGATCACGGTGCTGATCGAACCCGGCCCCGTCAGCAGCGGCAGCGCCAGCGGCACCACCGCGATGCTGGCCTTGGCTTCCGCCTCGTCCTCTTCCTCCGGCGTCGCGCGCGTGCGGCCCGCCTGCGCGTTGATCATGTTCATGGCCATCATGATCATGATCAGTCCACCGCCCACCTGCAGCGAGGCCACCGAGATATTGAAGAACTCGATGATCTGCTGCCCCAGCAATGCCGACACACCCACGACGATCGCCACCGAGATCGATGCGGTCTTGATCGTCCGCATCTTCTCGGCCTCGGTCTGCTGGCTCGTCAGGCTGATGAAGAACGGGATCGCCCCGATCGGATTGATCAGCGCCAGCAGCGAGATGAATGACTTGAGCGTGTCCATGGTTGCGGTCGGTCGCGAACGATCGGCAGCGCCGCAACCAGCCGGCTCGCCAGACAGATGTCCTGGGGGAAAAGTCCCGTTAGAGCGTGCCCTTGGTCGATGGAATCGTGTTGGCCGCGCGCGGGTCCAGCTCCACCGCCATGCGCAGCGCACGGCCAAAGGCCTTGAACACCGTCTCGCATTGATGGTGCGCATTGATGCCGCGCAGGTTGTCGATATGGAGCGTGACGCCCGCATGATTGACGAAGCCGCGGAAGAACTCGATGGTCAGGTCGACGTCGAAGCTGCCCACGCGGGCGCGCGTGAACGGCACGTGGAACTCCAGCCCTGGACGGCCCGAGAAGTCGATGACCACGCGCGACAGGCACTCGTCCAGCGGCACGTAGCTGTGGCCATAACGCGTGATGCCCTTCTTGTCGCCGATCGCGCGCGCGACCGCCTGACCGAGGGTAATGCCGACGTCTTCGACCGTGTGATGGTCGTCGATATGGGTATCGCCGGTGGCTTCGACCTCGAGGTCGAACATGCCATGGCGGGCGATCTGATCCAGCATGTGGTCGAGGAACGGTACGCCGGACGCCAGCTTCTGGCGACCGGTACCGTCGAGATTCAGCGAAACGCGGATCTGCGTTTCGGAGGTATTGCGGGTGACCTCTGCAACACGCATGGTGGTGTTAATCCTGCAACGAAGCGACAAAAGCTTCCATGAACTGCGCGTTTTCTTCGGGCGTGCTGACCGTCACGCGCAGACAGTTGGCCAGCAATGCGTGCATTTTACTCACGTTCTTGATCAGTACCTTGCGCGAAACGAGACGTTCGAACGTCTGTGCCGCATCCGGCACGCGAATGAGAAGGAAGTTGGCATCGCTCGGGAACACGGTGACGCCCGGCTGCGCCGCGAGTTGCGCGGCCAGTGCCGAGCGTTGCTCGCGCAGTTGCGCGGCCTGTTCGTCGAGCACGTCGACGTGTTCGAGCGCGAACAGCGCGGTCGCTTCCGTCAGCACGTTGATGTTGTACGGCGGGCGAACCTTGTCGAACTGTTCGATCCATGCGGGCGCGCCGGCCATGTAGCCGAGGCGGATACCCGCGAGGCCGAGCTTGGACACGGTGCGCATGACCAGCAGGTTGTCGAAGTCCGCCAGGCGCGGCATCCAGCTGTCCTGCGCGAACGGCTGATAGGCTTCGTCCACGACCACGAGGCTATTGCAGACGTCGCCATTGGCGGCGCGCACGATCACTTCCATGTCCTCGGCGTCGAACAGGTTACCGGTCGGGTTGTTCGGGTAGGCGAGGTAAATGATCGCCGGCTGTTCCTCGGCCATCTTGCGCAGCATCCGCGCGCGGTCGAGCGAAAAGTCCTCGCGCAGCGGCACGCCGACGAATTCGAGACCCGCGAACTGCGCCGACATCGCGTACATCACGAAGCCCGGCACCGGCGCCAGCACCTTCGCGCCGGGCTTTGCCGCCGCCATCGCGATGATGCTGATCAGTTCGTCCGAACCGTTGCCGAGCAGCACCTCCATGCCGACGGGTACCTGCATCACCGACTTCAGCTTCGCGCGCAGCGCTTCGCTGGTCGGCACCGGATACCGGTTCAGCGCGACCTCCGACAGCCGCTTGCCGAGTTCCTCGCGCAGCGCCGGCGGCAGGCGGTACGGGTTCTCCATGGCATCGAGCTTCACCAGACCGTGCGAATCCGGCACGTGGTAGGCGCCCATGGCGCGTACGTCGTCACGGATGATGCGGTCGATCAGGGAAGGTGCTGCGGATGACATGAGAATCCTTTGTTAGGTCGGTAGTGAAAAAAACGTCTTAGCGTTTGAAGCGGAATTCGGCGCTACGGGCATGCGCCTGCAGACCCTCGCCATACGCGAGTTCCGCGGCGATCTGTCCCAGCATCTGCGCCCCACCCTCGCTGACCTCGATCAGGCTCGAACGCTTCTGGAAGTCGTAGACCCCCAGCGGCGACGAGAAACGCGCGGTGCGCGATGTCGGCAGGACGTGATTCGGACCCGCGCAGTAGTCGCCCAGCGACTCGCTTGTATAACGGCCGAGGAAAATCGCACCGGCGTGGCGAATCTTCTCGCTCCACTGGCGCGGATTGTCGGCGGAGATCTCGAGGTGCTCGGGCGCGATCGCGTTAGCGATCTCGCAGGCTTCCTCCATGTCGCGCACCTTGATCAGGGCGCCACGGCCGGACAGCGACGCGGCGATGACCTGCCGGCGCGGCATCGTGCCGAGCTGGCGCTGGATGCTGGCTTCCACGCGGTCGATGTACTCGGCATCCGGGCACAGCAGGATCGATTGCGCGAGTTCGTCGTGCTCGGCCTGCGAGAACAGATCCATCGCGACCCAGTCCGGATCGGTGGTGCCATCGCAGATGACCAGGATTTCCGACGGGCCGGCGATCATGTCGATGCCAACCGTGCCGAACACGCGACGCTTGGCCGCGGCAACGTAGGCATTGCCCGGACCCACGATCTTGTCGACCTGCGGAATCGTCGCGGTGCCGTACGCGAGCGCGCCCACGGCCTGCGCGCCGCCGATCGTGAACACGCGGTCCACGCCCGCGATCTGCGCGGCGGCCAGCACCAGTTCGTTGCGCACGCCACCGGGCGTGGGCACGACCATGATGACTTCCTTCACGCCGGCGACGCGCGCGGGAATCGCGTTCATCAGCACCGACGACGGATACGCGGCCTTGCCGCCGGGCACGTACAGGCCCACGCGGTCCAGCGGGGTCACCTTCTGGCCCAGCATCGTGCCGTCGGCCTCGGTGTATTCCCAGCTATGGCTGCCGCATTCGATCTTCTGCTTCTCGTGATAGGCGCGCACGCGCGCCGCGGCCGCTTCCAGCGCCGCGCGGCGCTTGGGTTCGAGCTCTTCGAGCGCGGCTTCGAGTTCGGCCTGCGACAGTTCCAGCGCCGTCAGCGACGTCGCTTCCACGCGGTCGTATCGGGCCGTGTATTCGAGCACCGCCTCGTCGCCGCGCGCGCGCACGTCGGCCAGGATCTGCGCGGCCGCGCGATCGATCGCCTCGTCCTCGCCGGCCTCGAACGCCAGCACCTGGCGCAGTGCCGTGGCAAAGCCGGGTTCGGTGGAGTCGAGCCGGCGGATCGACAGGTTGTCCATATCGGTTTCGTTCATGACTTCCTTCCTCGCTACCTTCCTCGCACCGTCAGGCCATGGCGGCCGAGGCGGCTTCGAACGCTTCGAGAATTGGCGCGAGCCGTTCGCGCTTGAGTTTCAGCGCGGCCTGGTTCACGACCAGCCGCGACGAGATCTGCATGATCTCCTCGACCTCGACCAGATTGTTCGCACGCAGCGTGCCGCCGGTGCTCACGAGGTCGACGATCGCGTCGGACAGGCCCACGAGCGGGCCCAGTTCCATCGATCCATACAGCTTGATCAGATCCACGTGCACGCCCTTCTTGGCGAAGTGCTCGCGCGCGGTCTGCACGTATTTGGTGGCCACCGCGAGGCGCGCGCCCTGGCGCACCGCGCTGACGTAGTCGAAGCCCGCCGGCACCGCGACCGACATGCGGCAGCGGGCAATATTGAGATCGATCGGCGCATACAGGCCCGTCATGCCATGCTCGAGCAGCACGTCCTTGCCGGCCACGCCGAAATCGGCCGCACCGTATTGCACATACGTCGGCACGTCCGACGCGCGCACGATGATCACGCGCACGGCCGGATCGGACGTCGGCAGGATCAGCTTGCGCGAGGTCTCCGGATCTTCGGTGACGTGGATGCCCGCGGCTTCGAGCAGCGGCAGGGTCTCCGTGAAGATGCGGCCCTTGGACAGCGCCAGCGTGAGCTGACCGGCGGAGGCGTTCATCGAGGCAAAAGCAGCGGGACTCATCGAATTCTTCTCAATCTTGTTCTGGGCGTTTGCCTGACCTGCGGTCAGGAAATGCGGCGGATCTTGGCGCCCACCGCGGACAGCTTGTCTTCCATGCGATCGTAGCCACGGTCGAGATGGTAGATGCGGTCGATGACGGTATCGCCTTCCGCCACGAGGCCGGCGATCACGAGGCTCGCCGAAGCGCGCAGATCCGTTGCCATGACCGTCGCGCCCGACAGGCGCGGCACGCCGGTCACCACCGCCGTGTTGCCCTCGGCCGTGATGTTTGCGCCGAGCCGGTTGAGCTCCTGCACGTGCATGAAGCGGTTCTCGAAGATCGTCTCGGTGATGCGCGCCGTGCCGTCGGCGACCGCATTGAGGGCCATGAACTGGGCCTGCATGTCGGTCGGGAACGCCGGGTATTCGGACGTGCGGAAGCTGACGGCCTGCGGGCGGGTCGGCATCGACAGCCTGATCCAGTCGTCGCCGGTCTCGATCTGCGCGCCGGTCTCCCGCAGCTTGGCGAGCACGGCGTCGAGGATCAGCGGCGGCACGTCGCGCAGCACCACGTTGCCCAGCGTCGCGGCGGCCGCGCACAGGAACGTGCCGGCCTCGATGCGATCGGCCACGACCGAATGCGTGGCGCCGTGCAGGCGCTCCACGCCCTGAATGACCAGCCGATCCGTGCCGATACCCTCGATGCGCGCGCCCATGGCAACGAGCAGGTTCGCGAGGTCCGTCACTTCCGGTTCGCGCGCGGCGTTCTCGAGCACGGTCTCGCCTTCGGCCAGCGTCGCGGCCATCAGCAGGTTCTCGGTACCCGTGACGGTGATCATGTCGGTGACCACGCGCGTGCCCTTCAGGCGCGACGCGCGGGCGTGGATAAAGCCGTGCTCGATCGAGATCTCGGCGCCCATCGCCTGCAGGCCCTTGATGTGCTGATCCACCGGCCGCGCGCCGATGCCACAGCCGCCAGGCAGCGACACACGCGCCTCGCCGAAGCGCGCGACCAGCGGGCCGAGCACGAGGATCGACGCGCGCATGGTCTTGACCAGGTCGTACGAGGCTTCGGGCAGGTTCACGTCCGCGCCGTTCAGCGTGGCGCGCGCGCCGTCGAGCTCCGCCTTCATGCCCATCTGGCGGAGCAGCTTGAGCATCGTGCGCACGTCCTGCAGATTCGGCACGTTGTCGATGATCACGTCATCGGCGGTCAGCAGGCCCGCGCACAGGATCGGCAGCGCCGCGTTCTTTGCGCCCGAGACCCGGATTTCTCCGGACAGCGGGCCATTGCCCTGAATCTGGAATTTGTCCATGTTCCGTCGTGTTGGTCCCGCCCGGCGATACCGCGGCGGGATCGTTATGTCTGGTTACTTCTGTCCGGCGCCGGCCTGCCATTCGGCCGGCGTGAGCGTCTTCATCGACAGCGCGTGGATTTCCGCGCGCATGCGGTCGCCCAGCGCCGCGTACACGCGCTGATGCCGCTGGATCAGGCGCTTGCCGTCGAATTCCGCGCTGACGATCGTCGCGAAGAAGTGCTGGCCGTCGCCTTCGACTTCCAGATGGTCGCAGGGCAATCCTTGGGCAATGTAGTCCCTGACTTGTTCCGGTGTGGGCAGCATGTGTGTCTCGTCGCGAATGTGAAACGTAAAACTTGAAACTTGAAACGGCCTCAGTGCCGCAGCTTGTATCCGGTGCGCAGCATCCGCAGCGCGAGCGCCGCGAGCACCACGAACGCCACGCCGACCACGGCCAGGCTGAACATCGGCGATACATCCGATTGGCCGAAGAACCCGTAGCGGAACCCGTCGATCATGTAGAAGAACGGGTTGGCGTGCGACACCGCCTGCCAGAACGGCGGCAGGGTATGAATCGAATAGAACACTCCCGCCAGGAATGTGGCCGGCATGATCAGGAAATTCTGGAATGCCGCGAGCTGGTCGAACTTCTCCGCCCAGATCCCGGCAATCAACCCGAGCGTCCCGAGGATCGCGGCCCCGAGGACCGCGAACACCAGCACCCATCCGATATTCGCCAGATGCATCGGCGCGAGCAGCGCCGTCACGATCAGCACGCCGATGCCCACGCTGATGCCGCGGATGATCGAAGCCGCAACGTACGCGCCGAACATCTCCCAGTGCGACAGCGGCGGCAGCATGATAAACACAAGGTTGCCCGTGATCTTTGACTGGATCAGTGACGAGGAACTGTTCGCGAACGCATTCTGCAGGATGCTCATCATCACGAGACCCGGCACGAGGAACGCCGTGTAGGTGATGCGGTCGTACACCTCCACGCGGCCTTCGAGCACGTGGCCGAAGATCAGCAGGTACAGCACCGCGGTCATCACCGGTGCCGCCACAGTCTGGAACGCGACCTTCCAGAAGCGCAACACTTCCTTGTAAAGCAGCGTGCGAAAGCCCACGAATCCGCCCACGGACATGGCCGACAGGCGCGCATTCTCGGCCAGTTCGATTTCCGCCTGCGTCTTCATGCCGCGGCCTCCATCGCAGTGGCCGGCGTGGCGCCGGGCATGTGCCCCTCACGGCGCATGATCTGGACGAAAACGTCCTCGAGATCGGCCTTGCTCACTTCCATGTCCTCGATCTCGCAACCCGCCTCGCGCAGCGCGGCCAGGATGGGTTCCACAGCCTCGTAGCCCGACAGCCGCAGCCGATGCGCGCGCTCGCCGGGGTTGGCCGGCATGCGCAGTGCCTCGAGCGCGACAGGCAGAGCGCCACGCGAGAGGGTAAGTACCAACTGCAGGCCCGCGAACTGATTAAGCAGGCTGCTCGTGCGGTCGAGCGCGACCACCTCGCCGAACTTGAGCATCGCGATGCGATCGCACAGCGCTTCGGCTTCTTCAAGGTAATGCGTGGTGAGGATGATCGTGTGGCCCTCCCTGTTCAGGCGGGAGATGAACTTCCACAGCGTCTGGCGCAGCTCCACGTCCACCCCGGCGGTCGGCTCGTCGAGCACGATCACGGGCGGGCGGTGCACCAGCGCCTGCGCCACGAGCACGCGGCGCTTCATGCCGCCCGAGAGCTGGCGCATATTGCTGTCGGCCTTGTTCGTGAGATCGAGGTTGGCCATGATCTCGTCGATCCAGTCGTCGTTGTTCCGCATGCCGAAGTAGCCGGACTGCAGGCGCAGCGTCTCGCGGACCGTAAAGAACGGGTCGAACACGAGTTCCTGCGGCACCACGCCGAGCATGCGGCGCGCCATGCGGTAGTCGTCCACCACATCGTGGCCCAGCACCCGGATACGGCCGGAATCCGCGCGGTTCAAGCCCGCGAGGATCGAGATCAACGTCGTCTTGCCCGCGCCGTTCGGGCCGAGCAGGCCGAAAAATTCGCCTTGCTCGACGGTAAAACTGACGCCCTTCAGCGCTTGCAGACTGCGATAGCGCTTGCGAACGTCGGCGATTTCGATGGCTTTCATGGCCGAATGTCTTGTGACGGGTCCGCTTTTCGGGACCGGCCTGGCTTGGATTTGGAGCCCCCGGGTCTGCCGCGCAGCACCTGGCGGAACGATGTCAGGGGCATATGGGGGCGAATAACCCGGAATTATAGGGGATGCGGGGTAGGTCCCGCTTTGGACCCACCGCCGGGGCATCGCCTGGCTTCGCGCAACCGGATGCAGATGCGCCGCGCAACCAGGGATGCCGGTTCAATGTCGGTGGTGGCCTTGCGGATGGGCGGCGTCGGCCGGCAGGCCGAGGAGGCCCGCGACGCCATAGAGAGCGGCCAGCTCGCCGAGCTGCGGCGGCACGTTGACGATCGACAGCGTCTGGCCACGGCCCGAGGCCGCGCGTTGCCAGCCGAGCAGCACGGCGACGGCCGACGAATCGACATGCGTCAGGCCCGCGCAATCGACCGCGACATCGCCCTGCGCCACGCGCGCCAGCCCGTCACGCAGCACGGCGGCGGCGTTCTGGTTGGTGAGCGAGGTTCCGAGCGAAAGCATGCGATGTGAGGCGATGTCAGGCGATGTGGAAGCGTCAGACCCAAATCAAAACGCCCGTGGCAGGCCACGGGCGTTTCGCACATTCGGGCATGAAAGCCGATTGTACGCGAAGTCGCGCTTACTTGGCGTTCGCGAGCTGCTTGTTGCGGTCCTGCAGCGTCTTGATGACGCCGTCGATGCCCTGCTGCGTCACGATCGTATTGAAGCTGCCCTTGTACGCCTCGGTCAGCCACGCGCCCAGCACGTTGATGTCATACACCTTCCAGCCTTCGGGCGTCTTCTCGAGGCGGTAATCCATCTGGATCGGCTCGCCCTTGTTGATCACCTGCGTGCGGATGGTGGCGTCGGTGTCGTCGGCGTTGCCGCGGTACGGACGGTATTGCACCGCCTGGTCGCGAATCTGCGCGATCGCGCCGGCGTAGGTACGGATCAGCAGCGTCTTGAACTGCTCGGTGATGGCCTTCTGCTGCTCCGGCGAAGCCTTCGACCAGTTACGGCCCATCGCGATCTGCGTGGTCTTCTCGAAATTCGCGTGCGGGAGGATCTTCTGCTCGACGAGTTGCGTGATCTTGCCGATGTTGCCGGACTGCATGTCCTTGTCGCTCTTGACGGTGTTCATCACGTCGGACACCACGGCCTTGACGAGACCATCCGGAGTCTGGGCGGCATCGGCGGACACCTGTGCGTGGGCCGGCGCGGTGAACGCAGCGCCGGTCAGTGCCATGACGGTGAGGAAGGGGGCCAACAGTCGCTTCAGCATGAGCGTTTTTCCTTTCTATCTAGTGCGGGTCGTAGGGACAACCGGCCTTCGCACGCATTGAAACACAGGCGTCCGGGCAATGCGCCGTGACTCAGGGCTTGGACGCCACTTCCATACAATTTGTTTCCGCCCTCACATCACCTTCACACGTGGGGGACGATCGAGAGCCAGCGAGGCTTAGCGACCGAAACGGAAAGCGGGGCTGCCGGGCACGAGACGCTGCGCCGGCGACGCCGGCAGTGCCTGCTGATCGCCCTGCTCCGAGGAGCTGCCGGGTTCCTCGTCATCGCCGCCGGGCGGGTTACCGTCATAGATCAGGTACTCGCGGCGCTGCAGGTACGAGTCCCGCAGGAAGGCGTAACGGTCGAGCGCGGCGGCGTCGATCAGGCTCGTCGCGGCCAGCAACTGCGAGCGGCCATCGACCACGCGCACGCCCGACACCGCATAACGGGCCCACACGGGATAGATATACGAGGTCGGGTCCATCAGCCGGTCCACCACCATGCCGCCCGTGTCGCGCACCGTGCTCGGCCCGAACAGCGGCAGCACGAGGTACGGGCCCGACGGCACGCCCCACACGCCCAGCGTCTGGCCGAAGTCTTCCTTGTACTTGGGCAGGCCGCCCGGCGTGGCGATGTCGATCAGGCCGCCGATACCGAGAATGGTATTGATGGCCACGCGCATCGTGTCTTCCGCCGCACGCGACGGCTTGCCCTGCAGCAGGTTGTTCACCGCCGAGTAGACGTCGCTGACGTTCGAGAACACGTTGCCGACCGCCGTGCGGATGGGCGACGGCACGTAGTCCGCATAGGTCTGCGCCACGGGCTTCAGCGCGTACTTGTCGATCTCGTCGTTGACCCGCGTCACGCCGCGGTTGAACGGCTCGAACGGGTCTTTCGGGTTGGCGTCGGGGCCAGTCGCACAGCCCGACAGGAAAGCAGCGGCGGCAATCGATGCCGTCGCGATCAGTTTTCGGGAGCGGGCGCGCTTCATTTCGCACCCCCTGCCGTACCCGGCGCGGCCGGCAGCGCCGCACCCGCCGACGCGCCTGCCGAAGCGCCACCCGACGCGCTGCCGCCGGTGTTGCCACCGCCGGCGCCCGAGTCCGCCGCCTTGTTGTACAGGAACTGGCCAATCAGGTTCTCGAGCACTACCGCGGACTGGGTCATTGTGATCTTGCTGTTATCGGCGAGCATCTTCGCGTCGCCGCCGGCTTCGAGGCCGATGTACTGCTCGCCCAGCAGACCCGACGTCAGGATCTTGGCGGATGAGTCCTTGGGGAACTGGTAGCGCTTGTCGATGTTGAGCTCCACCGTCGCCAGATAGCTCTGGTCGTCGAAGCGGATCTCCGCGACACGGCCCACCACCACGCCCGCGCTCTTGACCGGGGCGCGCGCCTTCAGGCCGCCGATGTTGTCGAAGTCGGCCCGCACACGGTAGGTCTGCTCGAACGAGAACGAGCTCAGGTTGCCGGCCTTGAGCGCAAGGAACAGCAGCGCGGCAAACCCCGCCACCACCAGCAGCCCGACCCAGAAATCGAGGGAATTTTTCTTCATGCGATCGTCTTTTCCATTCTGTTCTTCTGTTCTGTAGGTGCTGGCTCAGCTGAACATCAGCGCGGTCAGCAGGAAGTCCAGCCCGAGCACGGCCAGCGAGGCGAGCACCACGGTACGCGTGGTGGCGCGCGACACGCCCTCCGGCGTCGGCCGCGCCTCGAAGCCCTGATACAGAGCAATAAACGTCACGGCCACGCCAAAAATGAAGCTCTTGATGACGCCGTTCAGCACGTCGGCGCGCACATCGACGCCACCCTGCATCTGCGACCAGAACGCGCCCGAGTCCACGCCGATCAGCTGCACACCGACGAGGTAACCGCCGAGGATGCCCACCGCGCTGAAAATCGCCGCGAGAATCGGCATGGCGATGACACCCGCCCAGAAGCGCGGCGCGATCACGCGTTGCAGCGGATTGACGGCCATCATCTCCATCGCGGTCAGCTGCTCGCCCGCCTTCATCAGACCGATCTCGGCGGTCAGCGACGTCCCCGCGCGGCCCGCGAACAGCAGCGCGGACACCACCGGTCCAAGCTCACGCACAAGCGACAGCGCCACGAGCAGGCCGAGCGCCTGCTCGGAGCCGTAGCGATTCAGCGTGTAGTAGCCCTGCAATCCGAGCACAAAACCGACGAACAGGCCGGATACGGCGATGATCACCAGCGAAAGGTTGCCGACGAAGAAGACCTGATCGGTCACGAGCCGCGGGCGGCGCAGCAGCGCGGGCGACAGCGCGAGCATCGACACAAACATGCGCGCGCCGTTGCCGATGCCGGAAATGCCCAGGCGCACAAACGCGCCGATCGCGCTGAAAAACGACACGACGGCGTTCATCGGCGACCTCCGGCAAGAAAGTCGTCGGCGAGCGACGGGCCGCCATAGTGGAATGGCACCGGACCGTCGGCTTCGGCGTGCACGAACTGATGCACGAACGGATCGGTCGAGGCGCGCAGCGCATCGGGCTCGCCCTCGGCGGCGATACGGCCATTGGCGATGAAGTACACGTAATCCGCGATCTGGAAGGTTTCCTGCACGTCGTGCGACACGATGATCGTCGTCGCGCCGAGTGCATCGTTGAGGCTGCGGATCAGCCGCGCCGTCAGGCCGAGCGAGATCGGGTCCAGCCCCGCGAACGGTTCGTCGTACATCAGCAGCGACGGATCGAGCGCGATGGCCCGCGCCAGCGCCACACGTCGCGCCATGCCGCCCGAGATCTGCGCGGGCATCAGGTCGCGCGCGCCGCGCAGGCCGACGGCGTTGAGCTTCATCAGCACGAGGTCGCGGATCATCGAATCCGGAAGATCGGTGTGCTCTCGCAGCGGAAACGCGACGTTGTCGAATACCGACAGATCAGTGAACAGGGCGCCAAACTGGAACAGCATGCCCATCTGCCGCCTCACGGCGTACAGGCCGCGCTGGTCGAGCGCGTCGATATCCTTGCCGGCAAACGTCACTTGCCCGCGCCGCGGACGCACTTGTCCGCCGATCAGGCGTAGCACCGTGGTCTTGCCGCAGCCGGAGCCGCCCATCACGGCAACCACCTTGCCGCGCGGGAAGCGCATGGTCAGGCCCGAAAGGATCGGCTTGTCGCCATCCGCATAGGCGAAGTCGACATCGTCGAGCACGACGATATCTTCGCCCCGCGATCGGCCATGGGGAGCCGTAGCGGGCGTAGGGGCGACGGAAAGGTCGGGAGTGGTAGCGGTCACTTTGTCACCGGATTGGACAGGCGGCTATTATAAGGGCTACCACCTACACGTGCCGGATCGCGTGTGACTGCCGTTACATTTGAAGGAATTGCGCGCTGGGTGGGCGAACTTGCCGCATATTGCGCCTACTTTTACGGTTCACCGCCATTTGACGCCTGCCGCAGGATCACCTGCCACTGGATGGATTCCGATCGAATAGCCGTGGCAAACGCTTCCGGCGAGTCCCGCACGGGAGTCAGGCCGGCCGCCATGAGCCTCGCGCGGACTTCGCGCTCCCCGGTCACGCCGTCCAGTTCCGAGGCCAGACGCGCGACGATCGCGCGCGGCGTCTTCGCCGGCGCCATCACGCCGTACCAGGGCGCGGAGGCATAGCCGTCGATCCCCGACTCCTGCAGCGTCGGCACCTGCGGCGCCAGCGGCGACCGCGTCATTCCCGTCACGGCGAGCAGCTTCAGCCCTCCCGCCCCGCTCTGCCCGCCACTATTGCGCAGATGCGTCTGCACGGCGGCGAACGAGCAGAAGCAGGCACTGATGCGGCCGGCGAGGATCTCCTGCACCACAGCCGTCTCTCCCTTGGCGGCGATCAGCGGCACTCCGTTGGCTAGCCCGCGCACCGCATACTCGGCATAGAGTTGCGAAGGACTGCCCGGCTGGCCGTAGCCATAGCTATATGCCGACGGGTTGGCGCGCACGGCGGTGCTCCACTGCTGCGGGGTCTGCATTGGCAGCCGGCCGTCGATGACCAGAAACAGCGGCATCGTCGCCACGCGGCCGACCGGCGTAAAGTCGCGCACCACGTCATAGGGAACGGGTTCGAGTCCGGGCTGGATCAGCATGTTTGCCTGATGGAACAGCAGCGTATGGCCATCGGAACTGGCCTTGGCCACCACATCGCCCGCCGTCGTGCCCGACGCGCCTGGCCGATTGTCCACCTCGACGGCCACGCCAAGGCGCGCGGAGAGGCGCTCGGCGAGCATGCGCGCGACCGCGTCCGCCACGCCGCCCGCGGGAAACGGCACGATGAGTCGCATCGGCCGTGCCGGATACGACATGGGACGGGACGCAGCGGCGTCCGACGACTGCGCGCGGGCAGGTGCCGGCAGGCCGGTGACAAGCGCCGTGGCGGCGAGTATGGCCGCAAATACGGCCGCGAATATGGCCGCGAATGGGGCCGCAAGCCTTCCACCGCTCGCCTGCAAGTTCGCCAGACCTCGCCAAAGCCGCGTCAGCGTGCGCACTTCGGACATCTGTTTCCTCCGCGCCGCGGCTGAGCCACGGCATCTCGACGGCTGAAAGGATCGCCAGGAGTCGTACGAGAAAATTGTACGAACTCGGTGCGGTTGGGCACAGAGCACGTAAACCATAGCCGGGTGGACCCCAATGGCCCTGCGGGCGGCCGATGGGGCGACCGATGGGGCGGCCTATGGGGCGGCCTATGTGGCGGACCGATGCGGGCAAGCTCCCTATAATCCACGCATGTCCGAACTCGTAATCCGGCGCATGACGCGCGCCGACCTCGCCGGTGTGGCCGCCGTGCAGGCGCAATGCTATGGCGACGGCCTGATCGAATCCGAGGCCGCGCTGGCCAGCCGCATCGCCCTCTCCCCGCAGACCTGTTGGATCGCCCTGGAAGCGGAAAACCACGACCACGATGGCGCCCGGTTTCTCGGCTACCTCCTCACGCACCCATGGACGGCGGCGTCCCTGCCGCCATGGAACGGTCAGCTGCAACGCGACTGGCCCGAACACGCCCCTCTGGTCTGGTTCGTCCACGACATGGCGGTCGCCCCCGCAGGCCGTGGCATGGGGATCGCCATACGGCTCTACGAAGCGGCGCACGCGTCGGCGTTGGAGCAGGGATGGGAAACGTCGCGCCTGATCGCCGTGCAATCGGCGGCGCCGTGGTGGCGCAGGCTTGGGTACGCGCCGATCGACGCGCAAAACGCGTACGCGGCCAAGCTGGCCGCGTACGGGGATACTGCTGTGCTGATGGAAAAGCGGCTGAAACCCTGACGAGGCCTCGGGGTGACAGTTACCGCGCGCTTACCGCACGATTATCGCGGCAGTTCGCTATGGCCCATCAGGAAGGCGTCGACCGAGCGCGCGGCCTGACGGCCTTCGCGGATGGCCCACACCACGAGCGACTGGCCACGACGCACGTCTCCGGCCGCGAACACCTTCGGCACGTTGGTGTAGTACGCGCGATCGCCTTCGGTCGAGGCCTTGGCGTTCTTGCGCGCATCGGTATCGACGCCGAACGCTTCGAGCACCGAACCCACGGGGTTCGTGAAGCCCATCGCCAGCAGCACGAGATCGGCCGGCAGCACGAATTCGCTGTCGGGCACTTCCTGCATGCGGCCATCCTTCCATTCGACGCGGCAGGCCTTCAGTGCCTTGATCTTGCCGTTCTCGCCGATGAACTCCTTCGTCGCCACGGACCAGTCGCGCGAGCAGCCTTCGTCATGGGAGGACGACGTACGCAGCTTGATCGGCCAGTACGGCCACACCAGCGGCTTGTTCTCTTCTTCCGGCGGCTGCGGCAGCAGCTCGAACTGCGTCACCGACGTGGCGCCATGACGGTTCGACGTGCCCACGCAGTCGGAACCCGTATCGCCGCCACCGATCACGATCACGTGCTTGCCGTCGGCGCGGATGTCGTTGAGCGCGTCGCCCGCGACTTCCTTGTTTTGCGGAATCAGGAATTCCAGCGCGTAGTGCACGCCTTGCAGTTCGCGGCCCGGTACCGGCAGATCGCGCGGCACTTCCGAGCCACCGGCCAGCACGACGGCGTCGAACTGGTCCATCAGCGCCTGCGCGCTGATCGTCTCGCGTGCGTAGTTCTTGATGCCAGCGGGCAGATCGCCCTCGGTCACCATCACGCCCGCGCGGAACGTCACGCCCTCGGCCTGCATCTGTTCGATGCGGCGGTCGATCAGCGTCTTCTCCATCTTGAAGTCGGGAATGCCGTAGCGCAGCAGGCCGCCGATGCGGTCGTTCTTCTCGAACACGGTCACGTCATGGCCGGCGCGTGCCAGCTGCTGCGCGGCGGCCAGGCCCGCGGGGCCCGAGCCCACCACGGCGACGGTCTTGCCGGTCTTGTGCTTCGGCACCTGCGGCGCCACCCAGCCTTCTTCCCAGGCCTTGTCGATGATCGCGTGCTCGATCGACTTGATGCCCACCGGCAGCTCGTTGATACCGAGCGTGCAGGCCGCCTCGCACGGTGCCGGGCAGATGCGGCCCGTGAACTCGGGAAAGTTGTTCGTCTGGTGCAGCACCTCGATCGCCGACTTCCAGTCCTGGCGATACACGAGGTCGTTGAAGTCGGGAATGATGTTGTTGACCGGGCAGCCGTTGTTGCAGAACGGAATGCCGCAGTCCATGCAGCGCGCACCCTGGATCTTCGCTTCGCTGTCGGACAGCGCGAACACGAATTCCTTGTAGTGCTTCACGCGCTTGACTACGGTCTCGTAGCCTTCGTTCTGGCGCGGAAATTCGAGAAAGCCAGTCGCCTTACCCATGTTGCGTCCTTGGTCATGCTGCGCGAGGCCAGTTAGCGGACCGGCCTCGCTGTGAGGTCATCTTGTATGCGCCGCGGAGCGTCAACCCGCGCGGCGCGTTCGTTGTGGTGTGGCGCCGGTCAGGCCGCCACCGGCTCGCGATCCGCGTCGCGCGCGGCTTGTTCCTTCTCGAACATCTCGCCCAGCGCGCGCTTGTACTCGGTCGGGAAGACCTTGACGAACTTGCGGCGTGCCGTCGCCCAGTCCGACAGCAGCGCCTTGGCGCGCTCGGAACCGGTGTAGCGGAAATGCTGCTCGATCAGGCCCTTGAGGATCACCTCGTCCAGCACGCGCTTGCCGTTGACCTTGTGCCACTGCGCCTGCGCCTGGCCCTTCTCCTGATCCGCCGAAGCGAGCACCGATTCCAGCGCGACCATCGACGTGTTGCAGCGCTTGTCGAACAGGCCGTCCTCGTCGTAGACGTAGGCCACACCGCCCGACATGCCCGCCGCGAAGTTACGGCCGGTGCCGCCGAGCACGACGATCGTGCCGCCGGTCATGTACTCGCAACCGTGGTCGCCGGTACCTTCCACCACCGCCACCGCGCCCGAGTTACGCACCGCGAAGCGCTCACCGGCCACGCCGTTGAAGAACGCCTCACCCGCGATCGCGCCGTACAGCACCGTGTTGCCCACGATGATGTTGCGCGTCGGATCGCCGCGGAACTCGTGCGGCGTGCGCACGATCACGCGGCCGCCCGACAGGCCCTTGCCCACGTAGTCGTTGCCGTCACCGACCAGATCCAGCGTGATGCCGTGCGCGAGGAACGCGCCGAACGACTGGCCCGCCGTGCCCTGCAGCTGGATGTGGATCGTGTCGTCGGGCAGCCCCTCGTGGCCGTACTGCTTGGCCACCACGCCCGACAGCATCGCGCCGACGGTACGGTTCACGTTCTTCACCGGCTGGATGAACGACACGCGCTCACCCTTGTCGATGGCCGGACGCGCCTTGGCGATCAGCACGTGGTCGAGCGCCTTGCCGGCTTCCACCGACAGACCGTGGTCCTGCACATCCGTATGGAAGCGCGGCACATCGGCGGCGATCGGCGCCTGATAGAAGATGCGGCCGAAGTCGAGGCCACGCGCCTTCCAGTGTTCGATGCCGGCGCGCGTGTCGAGCAGGTCGGCGCGGCCGATCAGCTCGTCGAACGTGCGGATACCCAGTTGCGCCATGATCTCGCGCGCTTCTTCCGCAACGAAGAAGAAGAAGTTCACGACGTGCTCGGGCTTGCCCTGGAATTTCTTGCGCAGCGCCGGATCCTGCGTGGCCACGCCCACCGGGCAGGTGTTCAGATGGCACTTGCGCATCATGATGCAGCCCTCGGCGACCAGCGGTGCCGTGGCGAAGCCGAACTCGTCGGCGCCCAGCAGCGCGCCGATCACGATGTCGCGGCCCGTCTTCATCTGGCCGTCGGCCTGCACGCGAATGCGGTTACGCAGGCCGTTGAGCATCAGCGTCTGCTGCGTTTCGGCCAGGCCGAGTTCCCACGGCGTGCCCGCATGCTTGATCGACGACCACGGCGACGCGCCGGTGCCACCGTCATGGCCCGCGATCACGACGTGGTCGGCCTTGGCCTTGGCCACGCCAGCCGCGATCGTGCCCACGCCCACTTCGGACACGAGCTTGACCGAAATGTCGGAGACCGGATTGACGTTCTTCAGATCGTGGATCAGCTGTGCCAGATCCTCGATCGAGTAGATGTCATGGTGCGGGGGCGGCGAGATCAGGCCCACGCCCGGCACCGAGCAACGCAGCTTGCCGATGTAGTCGGACACCTTGTGGCCCGGCAGCTGGCCGCCTTCGCCCGGCTTGGCGCCCTGCGCCATCTTGATCTGGATCTGGTCGGCCGATGCCAGGTATTCGGCGGTCACGCCGAAACGGCCCGATGCCACCTGCTTGATCTTCGAACGGAGCGAGTCGCCCGCCTGCAGTTCGAGGTCGCGCTCGATTACGCCGTCGCCAAGGAGGCCCTTCAGCGTCTCGCCCTGCTTGATGGGGATGCCGCGCAGTTCGTTGCGATAGCGCTTCTCGTCCTCGCCGCCTTCACCGGTGTTCGATTTGCCGCCAATACGGTTCATCGCCACGGCCAGCGTCGCGTGGGCTTCCGTCGAGATCGAGCCGAGCGACATGGCACCGGTCGCGAAACGCTTGACGATCTCCTTGGCCGGCTCCACTTCCTCGAGCGGAATCGCCCGCGCCGGATCGACCTTGAACTCGAACAGGCCGCGCAGCGTCATGTGACGGCGGCTCTGGTCGTTGATGATGTTCGCGTATTCCTTGTACGTCTGGTACGCGCCCTTGCCGTTGTCGGCGCGGACCGAGTGCTGGAGCTTGGCCACCGAATCCGGGGTCCACATATGCTCTTCGCCGCGGACGCGGTAGGCGTACTCGCCGCCCGTATCGAGCATCGACTCGAGCACGGGATTGCTGCCGAACGCGTCGCGATGCAGGCGCAGCGCTTCCTCGGCGACCTCGAAGATACCGATGCCTTCGACGTTCGACGGCGTGCCGTGGAAATACTTCTGCACGAGTTCGCGCGACAGGCCGATGGCTTCGAAGATCTGCGCGCCCGTGTACGACATGTACGTCGAGATGCCCATCTTCGACATGACCTTGTACAGGCCCTTGCCAATCGCCTTGACGAAGTTCTTCACGGCCTTGTCCGAGGACAGGTCGCCCGACAGGCCCGAGGCCATGTCGGCAAGCGTTTCCATCGCGAGGTACGGGTGCACGGCTTCCGCGCCGTAGCCGGCCAGCAGCGCGAAGTGATGCACCTCTCGCGCCGAACCGGTTTCCACGACGAGGCCGGTAGACGTGCGCAGGCCCTTCTCCACCAGATGGTGGTGGACGGCCGAGGTCGCCAGCAGCGCGGGAATCGCCACATGACCGTCATCGACGCGGCGGTCGGTCACGATCAGGATGTTGTAGCCCGAACGCACGGCGTCCACGGCCTCCGCGCACAGCGACGCCAGGCGCGCCTCGATGCCTTCCTTGCCCCACTGGACCGGATAGCAGATGTTGAGCTCGTACGAACGGAACTTGCCGCCCGTGTAGTGCTCGATGTTGCGGATCTTCGCGATGTCCTTGAAGTCCAGCACGGGCTGGGACACTTCGAGGCGCATCGGCGGATTGATGTTGTTCAGCTCGAGCAGGTTCGGCTTCGGGCCGATGAACGACACGAGCGACATGACCATGTTCTCGCGGATCGGGTCGATCGGCGGGTTGGTCACCTGCGCGAACAGCTGCTTGAAGTAATGGTACAGCGTCTTGTTCTTCGACGACAGCACGGCCAGCGGCGAATCGTTGCCCATCGACCCCGTGGCCTCTTCGCCGGCGATGGCCATCGGCGCCATCAGGAACTTGACGTCTTCCTGCGTGTAGCCGAACGCCTGCTGGCGGTCGAGCAGACGCGCCACCGGCTTCTTCTCGGCGGCCACGTCCTCGGCCTTCGCGTCGATTTCGTCGAGCTTGATGCGCACGGCATCGATCCAGCTCTTGTACGGCTTGGCGTTGGCGAGGTTGTCCTTCAGTTCCTTGTCGTCGATGATGCGGCCCTGCTCCATGTCGATCAGGAACATCTTGCCCGGCTGCAGGCGCCACTTCTGGACCACGCGCGACTCGGGGAACGGCAGCACGCCGGCTTCCGACGCCAGCACGACGATATCGTCCTCGGTCACATAGAAACGCGCCGGACGCAGGCCGTTACGGTCGAGCGTCGCGCCGATCTGGCGGCCATCGGTGAAGCAGATCGCGGCGGGGCCGTCCCACGGCTCCATCATCGCGGCATGGTATTCGTAGAACGCGCGGCGGTTGTCGTCCATCAGCGTGTGCTGTTCCCACGCTTCCGGAATCATCATCATCATCGCGTGGACGAGCGGGTAGCCCGCCATCGTCAGCAATTCGAGGCAGTTGTCGAACGATGCGGTATCCGACTGGCCCGGATAGATCAGCGGCCACAGCTTCGGCAGGTCGTCGCCGAGCACGGGCGAGGAGATGGCGCCGGTACGCGCGTTGATCCAGTTGACGTTGCCCTTCACCGTGTTGATTTCGCCGTTGTGCGCGACCATGCGGTACGGGTGGGCCAGCTCCCACGCGGGGAACGTGTTCGTCGAGAAGCGCTGGTGCACGAGCGCGAGCGCCGACACGGTGCGCGAGTCCTGCAGGTCGAGGTAGTACTCGCCGACCTGGTTCGCCAGCAGCAGGCCTTTGTAGACGACCGTACGCGCCGACATCGACGGCACGAAGTATTCCTTGCCGTGCTTGAGCTTGAGCGCCTGGATGGCGTGGCTCGCGGTCTTGCGGATCACGTAGAGCTTACGTTCCAGCGCGTCCGTGGTCATGATGTCGCGGCCGCGGCCGATGAAGATCTGGCGGATCACGGGTTCCGTCTTGCGGACCGTTGGCGACATCGGCATGTTGCAGTCGACCGGCACATCGCGCCAGCCGAGCACGACCTGGCCTTCCAGGCGGACCGTGCGCTCGAGCTCCTGCTCGCAGGCGAGGCGCGAGGCGTGTTCCTTCGGCAGGAAGATCATGCCGACGCCATATTCGCCATTGGGCGGCAGCGTCACGCCCTGCTTGGCCATTTCTTCGCGATAGAACTGGTCCGGGATCTGGATCAGGATGCCGGCGCCGTCGCCCATCAGCGCATCCGCGCCGACCGCACCCCGGTGATCGAGGTTCTCGAGGATCTTCAGGCCCTGGCTGACGATCTCGTGCGTCTTCTTGCCCTTGATGTGCGCAACCATGCCGACGCCGCAGGCGTCCTTTTCGTTGGTCGGGTCATAGAGGCCCTGCGCCTGCGGAAGCCCGCTTTGTTCGACTTCGATGGGCAGATCGGTGGTGTGTTGCGTTTGGTCCACGGGCAGTAATCCGGTGAAGGCCGCGCTATCAGCAGGGGGACCGTAGGGCTCGGCTGTCGGCATCGCTCTGCATGGCGGATGTCGGGACAGCGGTACCGCTGCGGCGTACACGAGCGTGACGCGCCGCACAATGAATGTGGGTGGAGCAACTATATGAGAATCCCGAATGACTCGCAAAACTTATTAAATGGGGTCAGATCAGATTTAAATCTGCACCATTTTTTGCGGTCATTTAAATGGGGACACATTACGTCGTCGCCACTTCTGCACCGTTTTGACCCGCCTCGCTCCCCTCGTCCGCCTCGTCTCCCGAGGCGGTGTTGGCTTCACGTTTAGGGCGACCCTTGGGCAGTGGCTGCACACGTCGCGATGCCTGACGGCCTAGTTGCGCCAGAAAAGCATCGCTCCCCAGCGGCCACCCGCTGTGCGCATGCTGCCGCAGCGTTTCCAGCGTCCGACCGGACAGCCCATCGGCCATCAGAAGGCGATAGTTCGATTGACGCTCGAACGGTGTATTGCCGAGCGCCCAGTACGCAGGGTGATCGCTTACTAACGGGCTAGCTTCGATGCCGGCGTGGTGTCGGTAGCTGTTCCACCGATCGAGTTCCGGGGATGCCACATCGCCGGCGCGCACGCCGTTGTGCTCCGCATACAGCATGGCCGGTAGCAGCCATGCGTCCGGTTCGAGCACGACCGAGCGGAAACGCCCCTCCCACAACGTCCCGGTCCGCGACGCCACGCGGTTGAAATAGCGCGCATAGCGGCGGCCCACCGCCTGTATCACGAGGCTCAGCGCGTCGGGCCCTTTTGGCGTGGCGACGAGATGGACATGGTTGGGCCGCAGCGCATAGGCGTGCACGGCCAGATCGTGCTCGCGCGCGGCCATGCGAAGGCAATCGAGGTATTCGGCGTAGTCGTCCGGCCCAATAAAAATGGCCTGGCGATTGTTGCCACGCTGCAACACGTGGGCAGGGAGACCGGTCGGGGAAAAACGGGGCAGGCGGGCCATCGGGGGGCATCAACGGAGCGAATCGCGAATGCCCTCATGATAGCCCGATCCCGCCGTTGATCCGTCCCCATTTTTTAGGGGCCCTGCCTTACTCGCTCTCGCTCACGGCAAAGATCCGCCGGTGCTCGCGAATCGCGTACCGGTCCGTCATGCCGGCGATGTAATGCGCAATCATGCGCGGCTGGTCGCCACCGTGCCCCGCCTGATATTGCGGCGGCAGCAGGCGCGGGTCCGACATGAAAGCGGAGAACAGGTCGGAAACGATGCGCTGCGCCTTCGCGGACATCCGCATGACGAGGTAATGGCGATACAGGTGGCGGAACAGGAAGCGCTTGAGCGTAGCGGCTTCTTCATGGACCTTGGGGCTGAAGGCGACGAGCGTGCCGGCCGCGCGCACCGCGTCGATCGACTTCACGTTGGCTGCGGCGATGTTCTGCGTGGTCGTCTCGATCAGATCGACGATCAGCGTGTTGATCATGCGCCGGACCGTTTCGTTGATCGACCGGCGCCCGTTGATGCCCGGAAACGCCTTGGTGACCTCGGCGCGATGACGTACCCACATCGGCACCTCGTCGAGCTGATCCAGCGTCAGCAGGCCCGACCGCAATCCGTCGTCGATATCGTGGTTGTTGTAGGCAATCTCGTCGGCGAGATTGGCCAGCTGCGCCTCCAGCGACGGCTGAGCGCCCTCGAGGAAGCGCCGGCCGAGCTCGCCGAGCGCCGCGGCATTGACCCGCGAGCAATGCTTCAGGATGCCTTCGCGCGTCTCGAACGTCAGGTTCAGGCCGTTGAAGCCGCCATAGCGCTCCTCGAGTTCATCGACGACGAGCAGGCTCTGCAGGTTGTGCTCGAACCCGCCATGGTTCTTCATGCAGGTGTTGAGCGCGTCCTGCCCCGCATGGCCGAACGGCGTGTGGCCCAGGTCGTGCGCGAGCGAGATGGCTTCGACGAGGTCCTCGTTCAGCCGCAGGTTGCGGGCGATGGAGCGCGCGATCTGCGCCACCTCGAGGCTGTGCGTCAGCCGCGTGCGGAACAGGTCGCCCTCGTGATTGACGAAGACCTGCGTCTTGTACTCGAGCCGCCGGAACGCCGTGCTATGGATGACACGGTCGCGATCGCGCTGGAATTCACTGCGGGACGACGACGCGGCTTCGGCGTGAACACGACCGCGCGACTGCGCGGAGCGGGCGGCGTACGGGGCGAGATGGGCTTCGATATCGGTCATGCGGCAATCCGTGGGTCCGGCAGGGGACCGGCATTGGCGTTGCGAGGCATGGCCGTGCGATCAGGCCACGGGCGCCTCGGTCGGGGGTTTCAGGACCGCGTGACGCAATGTGTCGCGCAGATCCGGATCCGGCACGGTGGTGATGAATGCCTCGCCGAGCTTCCGCAGCAGGATGAACTTGATGCTGCCCGCCTCGGCCTTCTTGTCCACCTTCATCAGTTCGATATAACGATCGACGCCGAGGTCCGGCGCCACCACGGGCAGCATCGCCTTCTGCGTCAGCGTGCGGATGCGCGCCAGCGTCTCCACGTCGATAAAGCCGAGCCGGTGCGACAGATCGGCCGCCATCACCATGCCGCAGCCGACCGCTTCGCCGTGCAGCCATTCGCCATAGCCCATGCCCGCCTCGATCGCGTGACCGAAGGTATGGCCGAAATTCAGGATGGCGCGCAGTCCGCCTTCGCGTTCGTCCTTCGCCACCACGGACGCCTTGATCTCGCACGAGCGCCGCACGGCCTCGGCCATCAACGCCGTATCGCACGCGTTGAGCGCCTCGATGTTGGCGGCGATCCATTCGAAGTATCCGGCATCGGCGATCGCGCCATGCTTGATGACTTCCGCCATGCCCGCCGCCAGTTCGCGCGGTGGCAGCGTACGCAGCGCGTCGATGTCAGCGATCACCGCGTTCGGCTGGTGGAACGCGCCGATCATGTTCTTGCCGAGCGGGTGGTTGATGCCCGTCTTGCCGCCCACCGACGAATCCACCTGCGCGAGCAGCGTGGTCGGCATCTGCACGAACGGCACGCCGCGCATGTACGACGCCGCGGCAAACCCCGTCATGTCGCCCACGACACCGCCGCCCAGTGCGATCAGCGTCGTCTTGCGATCGGCGCCCGCGCGTAACAGCGCGTCGAAGATCAGATTCAGCGTGTCCCACTGCTTGAAACGCTCGCCGTCGGGCAGCGTCACCACACGCACGGTCTTGCCGAGCGACGTCAGGGCAGCCTCCACGCGCGCGGCGTAGAGCGGGCCCACCGTCTCGTTCGTGACGATGACCGCGTGCTGGCCGCGAATATGCGGCTGCAGCAGGTCGGCGCGGCCCAGCAGGCCGCCGCCGATATGGATCGGGTAACTGCGCGCCCCGAGGTCGACTTCAAGCGTAATCATGTGTGGGAACCCTGCGCCGGCGCGCTTTCCGCATCGTCGGCGATCGCCGCGCGCGGGAATATGTAGCCGGCCATTTCAAGTTGCATGAGAACCATATTAGCAAGCTGCGACACGGACGGCTTGCCGGTTTCGATGATGAAGTCCGCGACCTCGCGATAGAGCGGATCGCGCTCGGCGAAGAGCGCCTCCAAACGGGCCTTGGGATTCTCGGTCTGGAGAAGCGGACGGTTGCGATCGTGTCGCGTGCGCAGCCACAGATCATGGGGGCTCGCGCGCAGGTACACCACGGTACCGTTGGCCTTCAGCGCCGCGCGATTCTCCGGCCGCAGCACGGCGCCGCCGCCGGTCGCCAGCACGATACCCTGCCGGCTCGTGAGTTCGGCAATCGCCTGCTGCTCGCGATCGCGGAAGCCCGCTTCCCCCTCGCACTCGAAAATCACCGGAATCTTGACGCCACAACGCGCTTCGAGCTCGTGGTCGGAGTCGAAGAAAGGGTAATCGAGGCGCTTGGCCACCATACGGCCCACTGTCGTCTTGCCGGCCCCCATCAGGCCGACAAAGTAAAGATTCGGAGGGAGATTCGGGCGGGGAGCTGCTGTCACTGTCGTTGAGGAGACGAAGTCGGCTTCGCCTCACATGTAAAAAAGGCCGCGTCGATGTGACGCGGCCTGCCAGTCTACTGCATCCAACGGGTGCGGCGCACCCGCGGCCTCATTTCAGCGACACATTGTCGTTGAGAATACGCGGGGTCAGGAATACCAGCAGCTCCGTACGATCGTCCTGCTTCGAATTGTCGCGGAACAGGTAGCCGAGCACGGGAATGTCGCCGAGCAGCGGCACCTTGTTCGAGTTGTTCTTCAGCGTCTGCTGATAGATGCCCCCGATCACGACCGTGCCGCCGTTCTCCACCAGCACCTGCGTCTGCACGTGCTTGGTGTCGATGGCGAAGCCGACCGGCGTCTGAATTCCGGGGCTGTCCTTGTTCACGTCCACTTCCAGCATCACGTTGCCTTCCGGCGTGATCTGCGGCGTCACCTCGAGCTTCAGGTTGGCTTTCTTGAAGCTGACCGCGGTCGCGCCGCTCGACGTCGATTGCTGGTACGGGAACTCGGTACCCTGCTCGATCAGCGCCTTCACGTTGTTGGCCGTGACCACGCGCGGGCTGGAGATGATCTTGCCCTTGCCGTCCGCTTCCAGCGCCGACAGCTCCAGCGCCAGGAACCGGCCCGCGCCCGCATTGAACAGGCTCACCGCGACCGAGGCCGGATTGATCGTGTTGATCGCCGCGGCCGGCAGGCTCACCGCCGGACCGTTATCCCACGTCGCGTCCTGCGTCACCGGGCTGACCACGTTCGTGTACGAGTTGCCGTACCCAGCGCCACTGCGCTGCGAGGCAAACCCGAGCTTCACGCCGAGGTTGCGGCTGAACGTGTCGGAAGCTTCGACGATCCGCGCCTCGATGATGACCTGGCGCACCGGAATGTCGATCTTCTGCAGGAACGCCTGCACTTCCTCGAGCTTGCTGCCGATGTCCGACACGAACAGCTGGTTCGTACGCGGATCCGCGGTCAGCGAGCCGCGCTTGGACAGGATACGGTTGGCCGTCCCGCCACCGACGCCGCCCACCGCGGGCGCCGCGCCGCCGGCGCCGCCCGTCGGCGCGATACCAAGCAGCATACGGCGCACGTCGTCTGCGCGCTGATAGTTCAGCTGGAACACCTGGCTGCGGATCGGCTCGAGTTCCACGATCTGCGCGCGCGCCTCGAGCTCGGCCTTTTCCTTCTCGGCGAGTTCGTTCTTCGGCGCGACCCACAGCACGTTGCCGCTGCGGCGCGACGCCAAACCCTTGGCATCGAGCACGATCTGCAGCGCCTGATCCCACGGCACATCCTTCAGGCGGAGCGTCAGGTTGCCCTGCACGGATTCGCTCGTGATGATGTTGAGGCCCGTGAAGTCCGCGAAAACCTGCAGCAGCGAACGGATGTCGATGTTCTGGAAGTTCAGCGACATGCGCTCGCCACGGAAGCCCTGTCCCGAGATCAGCTTGTTCGGATCATCCTTGACCGGGCGCACCTCGACCACGAATTGCGTGTCGGTCTGGTACGAGCTGTATTCCCAGTTGCCGCGCGGCTCGATGGTCAGGCGCGCGTTACCGGTCGTGTCCGTCGCGCGCATCGCCTGCACGGGCGAGCCGAAGTCGCTCACGTCAAAGCGGCGGCGCAGATCCGCGGGCAACGACGTGCCGAGAAAATCGACCACGAGGTTCTGGCCCTGCTGCGCGATGTTTATGCCCGAATCGCGCGACGACAGGTCGACCACCACGCGGCCGGCGTTGTCGGTGCCGCGGCGGAAATCGATGTTACGCACGCTCGGCCGCGATGCCGCCGCGGCGGCGGCAGCGGTGGCGCTCGGCGCGAACGTCGGTGCCGCCGGCTTGATCGACTGCGACGCGTTCTCGATCAGCACCACGAACTGGTTGCCGCGGATCTCGGTGCGGTACGGCGCCGTGCGCACGAGGTCCAGCACCACGCGGGTACGGTTCCCGATCTGCATCACGTTGGCGCCCTTGAGCACCTTGCCCGCATAGTCGTACTGCGCGCGTCCCGGCGCGAAGCCGGTGTCCATCAGGTCGATGGCGATGCGCGCCGGATTCTGCGTCGTAAAGTCCGCGGGCTTTTCGCGCGGCGCCGTTTGCAGGTCCACCGTGAATACGGTCTGTTCGCCAATCACGTTGGCGTCCACCTGCTTGACCTGGTTTGTCTGAGCCCATGCAGCCGGGGTGGCCAGCACGAGCGCCATCGCCGCGGCGCCAGCAAGCGCGCGGTACCAACGTGCCGTGTTCATGCGGACCCCTCCAGCTTCAGGCTGGTCATTTTCTCTTTCCAATCTGTGACCCCTTCCCGAACCAATTCGCGCAACACGATCTCCTGATCGCTGATGCGGACCACCCGGCCATAGTTCTGGCCGAGATACTGACCCACCTTGATGTGATGGATCTTGTTATCTACGCGTACCACGCCGTAGGTCTCGCCGTGCTTCTTCATCATGCCAAGCATCTTGAAGTTCTCCAGCGGATAGTCTTCAAGCGGCTCGCGTCGCCGGCCGGCCTCCGGCGACTCGGACATCGTCTTGTTCAGCTCGCCGATCTTCGTCTGCGCGAAGGGCTCCGGCGCGCTGCGGCCGCCGTACTCGCGCGGCACGTACGGCGTCACGTCGGGCAGCGGCTCGGGCGGCGGCACACGCGCGGCGCGCGTCGCTGCCATCCACTGCTGCAACTCCTCTTCCTGGCTGCCCCCGCAGCCTCCCAGCGTGACGGTCGTCACGGCCAGCACGGCCAGCAGGAGGCCACGTCGATCGATCGTCGCGATCATTTGGCACCTCCGGCCTTGCCGCCGTTCTTGTTCTTGGCCGCGGCATCCGCGGCGGCGCGGCGCTGCGCTGCCTGCTCGTCGGCGTCGAGCGCGCGGTAAGCCATCGCGATCGCCTCCATCGAGAGCACGCCATCCTTCCCCATCGACAGGTTGAGCCCGCGCATCGACACGATCCGCGACAACGCGGCCACGTCCGCGTTGAACTGCGCGATGTCGTGATAGCGGCCCGTGACCTTGAGGTTGACCGGAATCTCGGCGTAGTACGGCTTGACGGTGGCGGGCTGCGGCTTGAACAGTTCGAACTGCAGCCCGCGCGCCACGCCGGCATGGTTCACGTCGGCGAGCAGCGCGTCCATCTCGGTCTTGTTCGGCAGCTGACGTTCGGCGAGCGCCACGCGCTTCTCCACCTCGACCTTCTGCTCACGCAGCGCGGCGAGGTTGGCCACCTGCGCCACCTTGCTCTTGTAGGCCTGCCGCAGTTGCTGCTGCTCCGCCTGCTTGCGCTCGAGCTCGTCGGACTTGTCGCTCCAGTAGAACTGCCAGCCGAGCGCGAGCACCAGTGCCGCCGAAAGTATCGAGAACACGATGCGCGGCGCGGCCGGCCACGTCTCGGGCTCGTTGAGGTTCAGGCCACGAAACTGCGTCGTAAGGTCCGTCAGCGAGAGATTCAGATTCGGATTGAACGCCATGGTCAGACCTTTCCGCCCTTGATGCCGTTCGCGCCATTGGCGTCGTTGCCAGGCCCCGCGGCGGCACCCTTCTTCTTGTCCGCGGGCACTTCGGGCGCGCGGTAAGAGAAGCGCATGGAGAAGTCGAACAGGCGGCGTTGCTCGCGCAGGTTGTTCGTCATGGTGACGGCCTTCGACTCGCCGAGTTCGGCGCGATCGAGCCAGCCGACCAGGCTCAGGTTGCGGAGCAGTTCGGAGATGCGCTCGTTCGACTGGGCAATGCCCGTCATGACGAAGTTGTCGCCGGTCTGCTTCAGCGTCGACAGATAGACGCCTTCCGGCACCTGGCGGACGAGTTCCTCGAGCAACTGCACGGGCAGGTTGCGTTCGGCCTGCAGGCTCTCGATCGCGCGCTGGCGGTCGAGCAGCGACTCGATGTCTTTCTTCAGCGTGTTGACCTCGCTGATCTTGACATCCATCGCCGCGTTGGCCGACTTCAGCTGCTCGTTGAGCGCCATCTCATCATCGATGCGGCCGTCGATGTACATGCCGCCGATCAGCACGATGAGCGCGCCGGCACCGGCCGCGCCGCCCAACATCGTGTAGACCTTCTTGCGTCGGGCCGCCTTGCGCGCTTCGTGATACGGCAGCAGGTTGACCGACGGGATCGTATTGGTGGACATGCTTCGCCCCCGGTTGGGTTATTGCAGCCCGCGCAATGCCAGTCCCGCGCTGACGATGTAGGCGGGCAGGTCGCGCTGGAGATAGCGCTCGTTGACCTTGCCCGCGGTCGTCATGTTGGCGAAAGGATTGGCCAGCGTGGTCGTGATCTGCGTCTGCTGCTGGATGGCGGCCTGCACGCCGAACAGCGACGCATGGCCGCCCGACAGCAGGATCTCGTCGACCCGGCCCAGGCTCGAACTCGCGATGAAGTTGCCGATCGCACCCTGCACCTCCATTGCCAGCGCCTCGAGCGAGGGCTTGAGCAACTGGGCGCGCCAGGCTTCCGGCAGCGTGTTCTTGCGCTTCTTGATCTCCGCCTTCAGCGCGTCGAGCGTGAACATGCGTGCCGCGCTCTGCGTCAGCTGATCGCCATAGCTGTTGAGCGGCTGCTCGTACAGCTCTTTCCAACCCTGATAGAAAATCGCTTTGGAGCGGCTGCCGCCGAGGTGCACCACGGCAATGACGGGCAGGTCCTTCGCGTCGGCCTCCGTCAGCGACTCGGACACGCCGAGCATCTGCACGATCGAGCGCTGGACGGCGTACTCCTCGACGTCCATGACCTGCGGCTTCAGGCCCGCCATCTCGGCAGCCGTCACACGCTCCTGCACGCGGTCGCTGTTGGCCGCCGTCACGCGGACGCCGATGCCACCTTCGGTCTCGTTCGGACCGATGACCGCGAAGTCGAAATTGACCGCCTGCGATGGCGGATAAAGGCGATGCGCCTCCGATTCGACCTGCGAATAGAGTTCGTCTTCGGACAGGTTGTCCGGCAGACTGACCGTCTGGGATTCGGTCAGCATGGACGGCACGCCGAGGACCACGTCCTTGGTACGGATGCCGGCCTTGCCGAGCGCGCGCTTGAGCGCGATGCCAACGGCCTCGATGTTGATGACGTTGCCATCGGCAACGGCATTGCGATCCAGCAGTTCGCTGGCGCATTTCTCCAGCCGGTAATCGCTCCTGCCCGCACCAACGGACAGCTCGACGACCTTGACGCTGGACGACCCAATATCCACGCCGACCGTAGTCCGGCGCAGAAGACCCGACAAGATGCCCCGTCGCAAGGTGACCCCCTGACATTGAACTCGCACCCGGCATGACTGCTCTAATAGTGCGATTCTGTTTCTTGGATGAAACGTTTCTCTTTATGTTGCGGATTCTCACAAAAAGCCGGGACGGTGGCAATGTGGCCGTTTCAACACGCTTTCTTTTTGTGACCGCGCCCACCAAAGCGTTGCCAAAAACCGACGCTCGCGTGCCCTTCCCCGCCGTCACGGTGATGCCATGCATGGTTGTCTGGTTAGACATCAATCGCGTTACATGCAGATCTGAGCGCCATTACATCTTGTAACAGCGGGATAGCGCCTTTTGCCGCACCGCGCGGCGGATTGCGCCCATTCGCAACGATATAATCCGGGCACTCAGATCACGTAGACCCTCCATGGCCACAGCACAACAGAAGCCGTCCCTTCCCGTTCGCCGCCCCCTCTGGGTGCGCGCGATGTTCTGGTTGGTCGGACTGTTCGTCGCGGGAATCGTCACGGTCGCGCTACTGGTCGGCTATGCGCTGCTGGTCGCCGAGCCGAACCTGCCGTCGCTCGACACGATCACCGATTACCGCCCCAAGATCCCGCTTCGCATCTACACGTCGGATAACGTGCTGATCGGCGAGTTCGGCGAGGAGCGCCGCAACTTCGTGCCCATCGGGGAGATTCCCGACGTGATGAAGAAGGCCGTGCTCGCAATCGAGGACGACCGCTTCTACGAACATGGCGGCGTGGACTTCGTGGGCGTGCTGCGGGCCGGCCTGGCCAACCTGCGGGGCGGCCTGTCGCAGGGCGCGTCGACCATCACGATGCAGGTCGCGCGCAACTTCTTCCTCTCCAGCGAGAAGACGTACACGCGCAAGATCTACGAGATGCTGCTCGCGTACAAGATCGAGGCCAACCTGACGAAGGATCAGATTCTCGAGGTCTACATGAACCAGATCTATCTGGGTCAGCGCGCCTACGGTTTCGCGAGCGCCGCGCGCGTGTACTTCGGCAAGTCGATCAGGGACGTCACGCCGGCGGAGGCCGCGATGCTGGCCGGCCTGCCCAAGGCGCCGTCGGCCTACAATCCCGTGGTCAATCCGCGCCGCGCGAAGGTCCGCCAGGAATACATCCTCCAGCGCATGCGCGACCTGGGCTACATCACGCCCGAGCAATACGACACGGCCGTGCGCGAAGACCTCAAGGTCCGGAACGAGGGCAACGAGTTCTCGACGCACGCCGAGTACGTCGCCGAAATCGTGCGCCAGCTGATGTACGCGCAGTATCGCGAGGAAACGTACACGCGCGGCCTCACGGTCTACACCACGCTCGCCAAGCCGGATCAGGACGCCGCGTACGACGCCGTGCGCGCGAACATCATGGCCTATGAGCGCCGCCACGGATATCGCGGTCCGGAGGCGTTCATCGATCTGCCTTCCGGCGCGGCCGAGCGCGAGCAGGCGATCGACGATGCGCTGGTCGAGCATCCGGGGAGCGACGACATGCGTTCCGCGGTGGTCACGAGTGTCTCGGCCAAGCGCGTGGAAGCCACGCTGCTGTCGGGGGAAGTGGCCGCGATCGAAGGTCAGGCGCTGCGCTTCATCGCGCCGTCCCTCGCCAACAACGCGCAGCCGAAGGTACGCATCCGGCCGGGCGCGATCATCCGCGTCACGCAGGACGAGAAGGACAAGTCGTGGTCGGTCACGCAGTTGCCGGAAGTCTCGGCCGCGTTCGTGTCGATGAGTCCCGAGGACGGGCAGATCCGCGCGATGGTCGGCGGGTTCGACTTCAACCGGAACAAGTTCAACCACGTCACGCAGGCATGGCGTCAGCCGGGTTCGAGCTTCAAGCCGTTCATCTACTCGGCCGCGCTCGAGAAGGGCTTCTCGCCGGCGACCGTCATCAACGACGCGCCGCTCACGATCGGTCCCGACACCGGTGGCCAGGTGTGGGAGCCGAAGAACTATGACGGCAAGTTCGAGGGCCCGATGACGATGCGCCGCGCGCTGGCCAAGTCCAAGAACCTGGTCTCGGTGCGCATTCTCCGCGCGATCGGCACGCAGTACGCGCAGGACTACATCACGCGCTTCGGCTTCGAAGCCGACAAGCACCCGGCCTACCTGCCGATGGCGCTCGGCGCGGGCAACGTCACGCCGCTGCAGATGGCGGGCGCCTACTCGGTGTTCGCCAACGGCGGCTACCGCGTGAATCCGTACCTGATCCAGCGTGTGGTGGACTCGCGCGGCAAGGTGCTGTCGGAAACGCAGCCGCAACGCGCGGGCCAGGACGCCGTGCGCGTGCTCGATGCGCGGACGGCATTCATCGCGGACAGCATGCTGCGTGAAGTCGTGCGCTCGGGTACGGCAAACCCGGCCAAGCAGCGTCTGGGCCGCAACGACCTGGCCGGCAAGACCGGTACGACGAACGATTCGGTCGACGCATGGTTCGCGGGCTATACGCCGAAGCTGGTGGGGATTGCCTGGATGGGTTATGACCAGCCGAAGAGCCTTGGCGCCCGGGAGACCGGCGGCGGCCTGGCCCTGCCGATCTGGACGAGCTACATGAGCAAGGTGCTCAAGGGCGTCCCGGAATCCCCGGACCGCCAACCGCCAGAAGGCGTGGTCATGGTCGCGGGCGACTGGACATTCGAAGAGAATGCCGGCGGCGCCGGCGTGGCATCGGTGGGCCTCGGCGACCCGTGGCCAGGCAAGCCGGATGACAGCGGCCAGCACGCCCCGTCGCCGGAACCCGAATCGGAAAAACGCAAGATTCTGGAAATGTTCGGCGGCGCCTGACCGGCCTGCTTCAGGCCCCTTCTCGCTCGAGGAGGGGCCCGTTCTTCCTTCCGTTCTTCCTTCCGTTCTTCCTTCCGTTCTTCCTTACTTCAGTTCGATTTCCGCCCCGGCCTGCTGGCTCATATACCCGGACAGCGCCGCATACAACTCCCCGCCCCCACGCGTATCCATCCACTTCGCCCCATCATGGCGGAAGTGAAAGCCACCGGCCCGCGCGGCCACCCACAGCTCCTGCATCGGCGCCTGGCTGTTGACGATGATCTTGGAGCCATCCTCGAACTCCAGCTCCATCACGTTACCGGTACGGTTGATTTCGACATCCGCATCGGCCGCATCCGCGGCGGCTTCGATCGCTGCCTCGAGGCGGTCCAGCTCGGCCGTGGCCAGCGTCAGGAACTCGGTTTCACTCAGGGGGGGCATGCTAAACTCCAAGGCCGCCGGACGCATGCGCCCGGCGCTGTTGATTTCAGGGTGTGACGATCGGAATGCTGCCCGCATCGCCGGCCATCCGCCCGCAAAGCCAGAGCCATTCCAGACCATGAAGGACATTCCGATGCTGCGCCAGATTCCGATGCCGCGCCGTGCGATTGTATCGGCGTTTGCGGCCGGCCTCGCGATGACCCTCGCCGGCTGCGGCATTCGCGGGCCGCTGTACATGCCCAGGGTGCCGTCCGCGCCGACCGCGCCGACCGTCCCCGACACCGGCCTCGGAAACCCGAATACACCGATGCCCCCGATGCCGGCCGACAGGTCCGAGACCGCGCCCACCGGTGCATCGTCCTCCGGCACGCCCACCCTCCCGGCGTCCGCCCCCACCGCACGTTGAACATGACCGCATTTTTCCATCGCCAGAACGGCGCGCTCGCCGTCGAGCAAGTCCCGCTCGCCCGCATCGCCGCCGAATTTGGCACGCCGACCTACGTCTACTCGCGCGCCGCGCTGACGACCGCCTACCAGGCCTACGCCGCCGCCTGCAAAGGCCGCCGCGCGCATGTGCAATACGCGATGAAGGCCAACTCGAACCTCGCGGTGCTCCAGGTATTCGCGAAGCTCGGCGCGGGATTCGACATCGTGTCGGGGGGTGAATTGCTGCGCGTGCTGGCCGCCGGCGGCGATCCGCGCAAGGTCGTCTTCTCTGGCGTCGGCAAGACCGAAGCGGAGATGGAGCTCGCCCTGTCGCACGACGTGCGCGGCTTCAACGTCGAATCCATTCCTGAACTGGACCGCCTGAACGCCGTCGCCGGCCGCGTGGGCAAGCGCGCGCGCGTGTCGCTGCGCATCAACCCGGACGTCGACGCCAAGACGCACCCGTACATCTCCACGGGCCTCAAGGGCAACAAGTTCGGCGTGGCCTTCGACGACGTCATGCAGACGTATCGTGCCGCCGCCGCACTGCCGCACCTCGAAGTGACGGGCATCGACTGCCATATCGGTTCGCAGATCACGGAAGTCGCCCCTTACCTCGAGGCGCTCGACAAGGTGCTGGACGTCGTGGAAGCGCTTGCGCGCGAAGGCATCGACCTCGAGCACATCGACGTGGGCGGCGGTCTCGGCATCACGTACGACGACGAAACCCCGCCGGACATTACCGGCTTCGCGACCACCCTGCTCGAGCGCGTGGCCGAGCGCGGCCATGGTCATCGCGAAGTGCTGTTCGAGCCGGGCCGCTCGCTCGTGGGCAACGCGGGCGCGCTGCTGACCACTGTCGAGTTCCTGAAGCCCGGCGAGAGCAAGAACTTCTGCATCGTTGATGCCGCGATGAACGACCTCGCACGTCCGGCGATGTACGAGGCCTACCACCGCATCGAGGCCGTGACGCCGCGCGCGGATAGCGCCGTGACGTACGACATCGTCGGTCCGGTTTGCGAATCGGGAGACTGGCTGGGTCGCGACCGCGCGCTGGCGGTGCAGCCTGGCGACCTGCTCGCCGTGATGTCAGCAGGTGCCTATGGCTTCGTGATGAGTTCGAACTACAACACCCGTGGCCGCGCGGCCGAAGTGCTGGTGGATGGCGATAGCGTGCATCTGGTGCGCGACCGCGAACGGCCGGAAGACCTGTTCCGCGGCGAGCACCTGCTCAAGGCCTGACGGCCACGCGCTTGCGCGCCGCCCACCACGCGCGCAAGCCGAGCAGCACGAACACGACGGCCGCGTAGATCGACACTTCATTGAAGTCGTTCTTGCCGGCCTTGTGCCACCAGTAATGCAGGATGGCGAGCACCGCGACCGCATAGATCGCCTTGTGCAGGATCTGCCAGCGCTTGCCACCCAGTCGCTTCACCATCCCGTGTGTGGACGTGAGCGCGAGTGGAATCATCAGCAGGAACGCCGCAAACCCCACCGTGATGAACGGCCGCTTGGCGACGTCCTCGATCATGTACGCCACATCGAAGCCGCGGTCGACAGCCAGCCACAGCAGGAAGTGCTGCGCGCCGTAGAAGAACGTGAAGAGTCCCAGCGGCCGGCGCAGGCGAATCAGCCAGTTCCATCCCGTCAGCCGCCGTACCGGCGTCACCGCCAGCGTCGCGCACAACAGCACCAGCGTCCACGTCCCCGTCGAGCGGGTCACGAATTCGAGCGGATTCGCGCCGAACTGCGCCGTTGCCCCGAGATACAGCAGCCGCGCAAACGGCAGCAGCGCCAGCACCCACACCACGGTCTTCACCGCACGCAAACGCGCCGGCGACAGCATCGATAACGCGCCGGCGGATGTGGTGCCGCCCGCCGCGCCGGCATTGTTTGCGATCACGTTCCGCTCCCGCGCCATCAAAAGAACTTCTTGAGGTCCATGCCCGCGTACAGCGATGCCACCTGCTGGCCGTAGCCATTGAACGGCAGTGTCTTGCGCTTGGGCGCGAACAACGCGGCAAACCCGCCCGATCCCTTGTCCTCGCCGATCCGCCGCTCGGTCGCCTGACTCCAGCGCGGGTGGTCGACGTCGGGGTTCACGTTCGAGTAGAAGCCGTATTCGCTCGGCGCGGCCAGGTTCCAACTGGTCGGCGGCTGCTTGTCCACGAAGCGGATCTTCACGATCGACTTCGCGCTCTTGAATCCATACTTCCAGGGCAACACCATGCGCACCGGCGCGCCATTCTGGTTCGGCAGCACCTCGCCGTAGAGGCCGAATGTCAGCAGCGCAAGCGGATGCATGGCTTCGTCCATGCGCAGGCCTTCACTATACGGCCACTCCAGCACCGAACTGCCGATACCCGGCATCTGCTTCTTGTCGGCGAGCGTGATGAACTGCACGAACTTGGCCCCGGGCTGCGGCTCCACGCGGCGGATCAACTCCGACAGCGAATAGCCCACCCATGGAATCACCATCGACCAGCCCTCCACGCAGCGCATGCGATAGACGCGCTCCTCGAGCGGCGCGAGCTTGAGCAGCTCGTCGATGTCGTACACCTTGGGCTGCTTCACGAGCCCTTCGACCGACACCTGCCAGGGCCGCGGACGTAACGTGCCCGCATAACGCGCGGGGTCCGACTTGTCGGTCCCGAACTCGTAGAAGTTGTTGTACGTGGTGGCGTCCTCGTACGGCGTCACCTTCTCGGTGATCGCGTAGGCCGTGTTCGGCTTGGCGGCGAGCTTGGCACCGTGTGCCTGGGCCGCGTGCGCCTGTCGCATGAGCCACGGCGACATCGTGGCGCCGGCAGCCCCTGCCGCGGCCATCATCAACAACCGGCGCCGCGATTCGAACACTTCGCGCGGCGTGATTTCCGACGCGGCGATATCGTCGCCACGAAGCCATTTGGGGGAAGGAATCAGCATTTCAGAAACACCTCGGTTCGGCCATGACGGGCATGCCGTAGCGTACCCATTGCAGCGTTGGACTTTCCGCTTCGTCGGTTGGTGCGGGCAATCCTGACAACAATTTTGTATTCCACTGTATCGCCGTAGCCGCCGTGGACGAGCATGCCGATCGGGGTGCGAAGCAGACGCGGCCGTGCCTGGTCCGGACAACGGACCATGCACGGCATCAGTGGGACGGATCAGGGCTTGGCAACGTGCCAGACGTTGTTCAGGTTGTCGCCGGTCTTGTCGCCGGGCTTGGCATCCTTGGCAAAACGGTACAGCGGGCTGCCCTTGTAGGCCCACTGACGCGTACCGTCGTCGCGCGTGATGATGGTGTAGCTGCCGCTCGCGCTCGTGCCGGGGCTGGCCAGCAGCGGCGGCCAGTTGGTCGCGCAGGTCGCGTTGCATACACTCTTGCCGCTATTGGCGGTATCGCGGTCGAACGTGTACAGCGTCAGCCCCTGCGGATCGGTCAGCACGCCATCCGTCACCTTGACGGTGGGGGGCAGGCTACCGGTCGAGCCGCCCATGCCCGCACAGGCGCCGAGCAGGATCGAAGCAGATGCCAGCGCAATGCCAGCCGGGCGGAACAGCGAGTTCAATGCCATGGTGAGTTCTCCTTCTCGTTGTTGGACGCCGACCGCCGGCGCCCGCTTCTCTCAGTAAACACTGGATGTGACGCCTTTATTCCCGCAAGGTGCCACTTTTTTTCGCCGCCAACAAAAAACCCGTCGCAAAATGCGACGGGTTCGTCATATTAAAGAATACCGACCGAGGCGGCGAACGTGATCAAAGCTCACCGTAACTGTGGAGCCCGGAGAGGAACATGTTCACGCCCAAAAACGCGAACGTGGTAACCAGCAGTCCCACCAGCGACCACCACGCCGCCATCGTGCCCCGCAGCCCCTTCATCAGCCGCATATGCAGCCAGGCCGCATAGTTGAGCCACACGATGAGCGCCCAGGTTTCCTTCGGATCCCAGCTCCAGTAGCCGCCCCAGGCTTCCGCGGCCCACAGCGCGCCCAGGATCGTCGCGATGGTGAAGAACGCGAAGCCCACGGCGATCGCCTTGTACATGACGTCGTCGAGGAGTTCGAGCGACGGCAGACGCTCCGCGAGGATGCCGCGCTGCTTGAGCAAATACGCCACCGCGACCATCGCCGCGAGCGAGAACGTGCCATAGCCGATGAAATTCGCCGGCACATGGATCTTCATCCACCAGCTTTGCAGCGCGGGCACCAGCGGCTGAATCTCCTGCGCGTTGCGGCTCACGGTGTACCAGAGCAGGAAACCGACCGCCGCCGAGACCACCAGCATGACGAACGGCCCCAGCGCGCGCGTCGCATAGCGGCGCTCGTAGTAAAGGTAGAACAGCGACGTGATCAGCGTGAACAGCACGAACACTTCGTAAAGGTTCGAGATCGGGATATGGCCGACGTCCGTGCCGATCAGATAGGACTCGTACCAGCGCACGAGCAAACCCGTGAAGCCCAGCACCACCGCGGCCCAGCACAGCTTGCTGCCGATGCTGTACCCCGTGTCCGCGCGCGTGACGAGCCCGACCCAGTAAAACAGCGTGGAAAGAAACACGAGCGCGCTCATCCACAGGATCGCGGACTGGCTCGACAGGAAGTACTTCAGGAAGAAGGCCTGCTCGGCGCGCGCGAGGTCGCCGTGATAAAGCTGGATCGCGCCGATCGACAGCACCGCGAGGCCCGCCATCAGCGGCCGCACGGGCTTCCAGTGCCATCCGAGCAAGGCGAACGTCGGCACCGCGCCGATCAGGATCGCCTTGTCGTAGACGTTCATCCACTGGCCATATTGCGAGAGCGCAACGCCGGCCCCGGCGACCAGCAGCACGGCGTACAGCCAGTCCACCCATGACAGGCGGCGCAGGAATGACGGTTCAAGATAGGCCTCGTCGGCGTGGGCAGCCGTGGCGGGGTTCACATTGGAAGACATGGCATTCCTGCTCTTGTGGTTTCGTGTCGCCTCGAATTCGACCGTCGCGGAGTCGCGGGGATAAGAGGCTGGTTTTTACGACAACAACGGCACGTCCACATCATGGCGCGTGGATGTTGCGAATACCCGTCTATCACGCGTGGTCCGGCTTGCCCTCCGTCGGGTTGGCGCCCGCCGCGCGACCGACGTCGTCGCGCAATGCGGCGAATTCCCGCTCGAAATCGAGGGTCCGGCGTTGTGTGGACATCGCCATCAGTACCTCGCTGCCGTGACCTTCGTGCTTATCCTTGACCCAGATCCATACACGGCGCTCGCGGATGTAGAACATCGCAAAAACGCCAAGTACGAGCAGCAAGCACCCAAGATACACGATGTTTTTGCCCGGCGCACGCGTCATCTGGAACACGCTGGCACGCACTTGCTCGAAATCATCCAGTTGCAGAAAAACCGGTGCGGCGTAGAAAAAACTGTCCGAGAGCGAGTTGACCGCTTGTTGCAGAAAGGCACTGCTCCTGGCATCGTTGGCCACGGCTGGCGCCTTGTCCTTCTCGCGCGACAGCTGCCACAACTCCCACATGCTGCCGTTCAGAATGCGCAGCAGCACATCGGCCGCCTTCTGCTGCTCGGCCGGCGGCACCGTTTTCTCGAGGAACGCGGCAATCGCCGTAAAGCCGCCCGGCGGCGCGTCTGGCTGCGCGCGCGCCGCCCCTGCGAACAGGTCCATCGCGCGCAGCGCGCTCTCGGCCAGCTGGGCGCGCAGCGTCTCCCTGCCCTCGCCGGGCATCGAGATCGCCGCAAACCGGCGCGCGGCCTCGCCACGCATGGCGCGATCCTGCAGCGCGGCGCGCAGGCGCATCCAGTCCGTCACCGAACGCTGGTCGTCGGCCGGAATACGGAGGTAGCGGAAGGGCTCGTCCGGCGCCTCGCGCATGCCCGCCAGGAAGACGAGCTGCCCATCCAGCTCCACGGGCACCATGTAGTTGTTGAACTCGCGCGCCTGGCCGTTGCGGTCGCGCAGCTTGTACTGCACCGAGGGGCCGACGTTGCGGAACTCCTTGGCCTTGTCGAGGTTCGCCGCGGCGCCGAGGTGCTTCTCGAGCGTGGCCCCCATCGACTTGCGCGCCACGCCGCGCGCGTCTGGCTTGCCGGACGCGTCGGTCACGTTCTCCACGTTCATCAGCCGGAAGTCGCTGAACTCCACGGTCAGGCTGTCATCGTCCGCGCCCGTGCCGGTACCGGTCAGCGTGGCGCTGCCGCCAACGGCGCCCGAAAGCGCGAACGTCAAACCGGAGGTGCCGCTCATCGGATAGCCCACAAACTTCAGTTTGGAGCCGCCATCCTCGAAGCTCGACTGGTAGATTGCAATGCCATCGACGATCAGCGGCTCGTTCACCTTGATGGTCGCCGCGGTCTGCTTGCCCGTGACGCGGTCGGTCACGACCACATCCGACGCGAAAAGCTTGGGCATGCCCGTCGAGTAGAAGTCGACGGTGAACTTCTTGAGCGTCAGCGTGAACGGCAGATCCTGCACCAGCGCGCCATCGGCAATATTGAGAATCGCGGTGGACACGGTCGCACCCTCCGGCACGAACGCGTTGCCGCGGAATCCGGGATTGTTGGGCGACAACCGATGTTGCGGCGGCACGTCGGTGATCACGGCATTGCCGTTGATCGGCGTCTTGCCGCCAAACCACATCTGCGCGCGAATCAGCATGTCGCCGTCCAGCAGACCACCGATGCAGATCACGACAATCGCCGTATGGGCGAGGATGTAGCCGAGCTTGTTGAACGCGCCCGCCTTCGCCGCCAGCAGCGTGGCGCCCTCGTGCTCCACCGGCTTGATGCGATAGCCCCGGTTGCGCAGCAGCGCACCCAGACGCGACACGGCGTCCGCGCGCGCCATGCCGCCCTCGAACTCGCCGCGATGGTGGAACGCGCGCAGGCTCCGCTCGCGCACGTGGTCCTTCCACGACCGCATGTCCGCCACCATGCGCGGGCCATTTCGTGCAATGCACAACGACGTCGAGACCACCAGAAACGCGAGGATAAGCAGGAACCACCACGAGCTGTACACCTTCTGCAGCGACAGCGCATGGAACAGATCCGCCCAGAACGGCCCGAACTGGTTCACGTAGTTCGGGTAGGGCTCGTTCTGCTTGAGCACGGTACCGATCACGCTCGCAATGGCGATCACCGTCAGCAGCGTGATCGCAAATCGCATCGAGGACAGCAGCTCGACGGTGTCGCGCAGCACGCGGTGGGAGGTCTTCAGGTGCAGGCCCGAAGTGGAAGCGGTCGACATGACGGGTAACGCCGAGGCAAATCAGCAGGTGCGAGGGATGGAAAACAAAAAAGGGTGGTTCTGCTTTGCAAGCAGGCCACCCTCTTCGATTGCTGGCAGGACGCAGGGTTTCATCGACCAGCGTCCTGCATGACGGTACGGCGGGAGGTCAGCGCACGCCGGCCACGTAGTCGGCAACGGCCTTGATCTCGGCATCCGACATGCGCGCGGCGACGGTGCTCATCACCGAGTTGTTCTTGCGGGCGCCCTGGCGGAACGCGATCAGCTGCGCCTCCGTGTATTCGGCGAACTGGCCGCCGATGCGCGGATACTGCGCCGGAATGCCCGCGCCGGTCGGTCCGTGGCAGGCCGCGCAGGCGGGCACGCCCTTGGCCGCGATACCGGCACGGTAAATCTTCTGGCCGGCTTCGATCGTATCCTTGTTCTTGGCCGTTGCGGGCTTCAGCTGCTGCTTCGCCAGGTACGCGCCGATATCGCGCATTTCCTGGTCGGTCAGCACCGAGGCGTACGGCGTCATGATGGGGTTGTTGCGCGACTTGGACTTGAAGTCTTCAAGCTGCTTGTGCACGTACTCGGCCTGCTGGCCGGCGAGCTTGGGATTGGCGGCCGCGCCGCTATTGCCGGCGGCGCCGTGGCAGCTCAGGCAAGCGGGGACGTTGCGATCGGGAGCGCCTTGCGAATATAGCGTTTCGCCTTTGGCAGGATCGGCCTTCACAGGGGCCTGTTCTGCGGCGGTAGCCATTCCCGTCATGGTCAGCGCAGGGACAGCGAGCGCCATGACAGCCAGAATTTTCGCAATGCGGTTCATTCGCACACCTTGTCAGAATTGTTATGAATACCGAATGCAAGGCCGGCCGACCCGGAGCTCTGGCGGTGGGAACGCCTTCGGCAACGGGCCGTCGCGGCAATTCAACAATTGACCGCCGCGACATGCGTCCTGCGCAGTGGCGGACAGCCATTCGGGAATCGTAGACCTCGAGGATCCGCGCCGATGCCACAAAATGGATGTCACACGTCACCCGCTCAGGAGACCGTAAACCGGCGTATTGTACAATAAATCGCTTTCCGGATTGACGGCTGCACGCCACTGTGACGAGATGCCGCAATGTGCCCCCTGCCGTGTTCGGCAAGTCGCCCGCCGGCCCCGTCACCCGACGCTCCCGCCTCCATTCTTTCGCATGTCGCTTCTACATCAGGCCCGCTTCTTCATTACCGTCAATCACCTGCGAGACCTGCCCGCCACGGCCGTTCCCGAGGTGGCGTTCGCCGGGCGATCCAACGCCGGCAAATCCACGGCCATCAACATCCTCTGCAACCAGAAGCGGCTCGCCTTCTCATCGCGGACGCCGGGCCGCACGCAGCACATCAACTTTTTCTCCGTTGCGCCCGTCAAGGCGCCGGACCCGCTCGCCTTCCTCGTCGACCTGCCTGGGTACGGCTACGCGGAAGTGTCGGGCACGGCCAAGTACCACTGGCAGGGCCTGCTGAGCGATTACGTGCAGACGCGCACGCAGCTGTCCGGGCTGGTTCTGATGATGGACGCGCGCCGCCCGTTCACGGACCTCGATTGCCAGATGGTCGAGTGGTTTCTGCCTACGGGCAAGCCGATCCATGTGCTGCTCACCAAGGCGGACAAGCTGACGAACAGCGAGAACGCCCTGGCGCTGCGCGAGACGCGCAAGGTGCTCGCCGGCTATGCGGCGCAGATGGATGAACCCGTGCCCATGACCGCGCAACTGTTCTCGAGCATCAAGCGCCGCGGCATCGAGGAAGCCCAGCGCGTGATCGCGGGCTGGCTGTCGCTGCCGGAATCGCTGGAGCCGGAAGCACGCGGGGAAGTCGTTGTGGATATGGTTTCGGAAGGAGAGAGCGCCGAAACCGCGGCGCCGAGGGCTGTGGCGAAGGAAGCGCCAGCCAGAAAAGCTCCCGCAAAAAAGGCACCCAAGCATCGCATCCCGAAAGCTCTGCGCCCGAAGATCGCGCAGCCTTCGAAAGCGAAATCGAAGATCTAGAGCCGGTACAAAAAAAGCCCCGTTGCGTGGCAACGGGGACCAACTTCCCGCCGGTTGGGGCGGGTACCCGCTCAGGGAGGAGTAGCGGGGGACACCGCGCCGCACGAAGCAACACAGAGTGTCCGCGAGTATGATAGCGGGCACGCACAAAAGTTTAGTTTTTCTTTCCACGCGATCTGACGCACTGCAACGGGATGCGTGCCACGCCATAGTAGCGTCACCTCCAGCGTCAAACATGATCGCGCCGACTCCCCCGGAACTGCACATGTCTACGTTTCCCGAATATCGTCCCCGCCGCATGCGCCGTGACGATTTCTCGCGCCGCATGATGCGCGAAAACCGCCTCTCCCCCGACAACCTGATCTACCCCGTCTTCATCCTCGACGGTCAGAACCAGCGCCAGACCGTGGCATCGATGCCGGGTGTGGAACGCGTGTCGGTGGACCTGCTGCTGCCCATCGCCGAAGACTGCGTGAAGCTCGGCATTCCCGTCATCGCGCTGTTCCCGGTGATCGACCCGTCGCTGAAGACGCCCGACGGCATCGAGGCCACGCGCGCCGAAGGCCTCGTGCCGCGTGCGGTACGCGCGCTCAAGGACCGCTTCCCCGAGCTGGGCATCCTCACCGACGTGGCGCTCGATCCGTACACGAGCCACGGCCAGGACGGCGTGCTCGACGACAACGGCTACGTGATCAACGACATCACCGTGGAGATCCTGGTCAAACAGGCGCTGACTCAGGCCGAGGCTGGCGTCGATATTGTCGCGCCCTCGGACATGATGGACGGCCGTATCGGCGCCGTGCGCGCCGCGCTCGAAGAGAATCATCATATCCACACGCGCATCATGGCGTACTCGGCCAAGTACGCCTCGGCGTTCTACGGTCCGTTCCGCGATGCCGTCGGCTCTGCCGCCAATCTCGGCAAGGGCAACAAGATGACCTACCAGATGGACCCGTCGAACACCGACGAGGCACTGCGTGAAGTGGCGCAGGACATCATGGAAGGCGCGGACATGGTCATGGTCAAGCCCGGCATGCCGTACCTCGACATCGTGCGCCGCGTGAAGGACGAATTCCGTTTCCCGACCTACGTGTATCAGGTCAGCGGCGAGTACGCGATGCTGAAGGCCGCCGCGCAGAACGGCTGGCTCGACCACGACAAGGTCATGATGGAATCGCTGCTCGCATTCCGTCGCGCGGGTGCCGACGGCATCCTGACGTACTTCGCGCGCGACGCCGCGCGCCTGTTGCGGGGCTGATCCCGGCCGATGCAACTGCTCGGTTTTTCGGCCAGCCAGGTCCATCCCCTGGCCACGCTCGAGGCGGCGCGCGAGTTTCTCGCCGGCAATGCGGCGGCGCGATTCGTGTGGGCGGACTTCGACACCGAAGAGGTCGCGCCCGCGCCGTCCGCATGGCGTGACAGCCTCACGCCGCTGACCGGCGCGCCCATCCTCGACCTGCATCTGGTGGACGCGACCAATGCCGCCCATCCGTCGTTCTTCGATACGACGAATGCGTACGATATGGTCATCTTCCGCAAACTCACGTTCGAGACGAGCCGCCTCTTCGCGGAAGCGGAAGCAGACGCCTCACACGCCGCAACAGCAGGGGCTGCCGTGCCAACCGGTGCGCCAGCGACGGTTCCTGCCACGGCGCATCCCTTCGCACCGCCCTCGCCCGCGTCGCCACCGGCCTCGGCACAAAAGCCGGCACGCAAATATCCGCCGGGCTTCCTGCCGGCCCTGGCCCGCATCGACACACAGCCCGTCACGTTCTTCGTGTTCGACACGGTGCTCATCACCGTGCGCCCGGGCCCCTCGCGCACGCTGGATCAGGTACGGCAGCGCCTGCTCGATCTCTGCCAGGCACCCCGCCCGGCCGGCGTCGCGGGCACCAATGGACAAGCCGCGCTGATCCACGGCGTCCGTCCGCCGACGCGGCCCGAGGACCTGATGCTGCGGCTACTCAACGCGATGGTGGACCGCTACCTCGAACTGCGGTCGCCGCTTACGCGCCAGCTCGATCGCTGGCAACGCGCGCTGCTGAGCGCGCGCCGCAGTTTCTCGAGCTGGGAAGGATTGCTCGATGCCCGCATCCAGTTGCGGAGGCTCGAGCATCTGAGCGAGGAACAGCGCGACGCGCTGCAGGAGTTCCGCGACAGCCTGCTCGACAACCGCTACAGCAGCGAAGAAGACGGCGCGACGCTACCGTCGCCGGCCAGCCGGGACGAGGTCCTGCTCGTCCGGCTGACGGACCTGATGGAACATATCCAGCGCGTACTCGCGCACGCGCGACGTCTCGAGGACTCGATCGAATCCGCGGTCCAGATCCACTTCTCCGCGGTCGCGCATCGGACCAATCGCACGATGCGCACGCTCACGATCCTCACCGCGCTGTTTATGCCGCTGACGCTCATCACGGGCATCTTCGGCATGAACTTCGACCGCATGCCATGGCTGCATGCGCCAGATGGATTCTGGTGGTCGATCGGACTGATGGGCGGCGTGGTCGCCGCCATTGGCGCGCTGTGGGCGCTTGGCCGCTGGCTGGATCGCTAACCTGTATCGTCGTTAGCGCGACGCCACGCTGGACGTCCCGAACGCGCGCTCGAGGCTATCCAGAAACCGGTCCGCGGACTGGTACCCGATGACCCGCACCGGCCGCTCCTTGCCATCCGTGCCAAACAAGATGATCCCCGGCGGCCCGAATAACCCAAAGCGCTTCAACAACGCACGATCGTCGGCATTGTTGGCGGTCACGTCCGCCTGCAACAACGTCAACTGCGCCATGCGCGCACCCACCTTCGCATCGGAGAACGTGAACTTCTCCATTTCCTTGCAGCTCACGCACCAGTCCGCATAGAAATCGAGCATCACAGGACGCCCAGCCGCCGCGGCCGCGGCCACGCGGGCGTCGAGATCGGCCACGGTGCGAATCCGCTCGAACCGCACCGCGTCCTTCGCCCCCGCACCTGCCGGGTTGCCTGCCCCATCAAAGCTCAAGTGCGACAGCGGCTGCAACGGATCCCGCCCACCGGAAGCCAGCCCCACCAGCACAATGGCCCCGGCCAGCGCGGCAAGAATACCCAGTCCCTTCCCGAGCCGCGACAATCCGCGCGCGTCTGCCCCCAGTGCATCGAACGCACCGAGATACACGGCGCCCACGAGTAGCAACGCCGCCCAGGCCACCATCACGATCCACGCGGGCAGGACTGGCGTCACCATCCAGATCGCCACGCCGAGCAGCAGAAAACCGAAGAAGCGCTTGGTCGCTTCCATCCAGCGCCCCGCGCGCGGCAGCAGATTGCCAGCGCCGAGGCCGACGAGCACGAGCGGCACGCCCATGCCGATGGCCATCGCAAACAGCGCGCTGCCGCCCGTCACCGCATCGCCCGTCTGCGCGATATAGGCCAGTGCACCCGCGAGCGGCGCCGTCACGCAGGGCCCCACGATCAGGGCCGAGATCGCGCCCATGACGGCGGCCCCGGCAATCTGCCCGCCCTGCCGCTTGTTCGACGATTCGGTCAGCCGCGTCTGCCAGCGCTGCGGCAACTGCAGCTCATAGAGCCCGAACATGGACAATGCGAGCGCGACCATCAGCACAGCGAACGCACCGAGCACCCACGGCGTCTGGAGCGCCGCCGCCAGGCCCTCGCCGATCAGCCCCGCCGCGACACCGATCGCCGTGTAGACCACGGCCATGCCCAGTACGTACGCGATCGACACCGTGAAAGCACGCCCACGCGTGACATGCTCGCCCACCACGATAGACGACAGAATCGGCACCATCGGCAGCACGCACGGCGTGAAGGTCAGCAGCAGTCCAAGTCCGAAGAACAGCGCGGCGATGACGCCAACATTACGGCTGGCCAGCGCGCGCGCGATCCGATCTCCATCATCGGGCACGGCCAACGCAGGGGCGGGAGCCAAGGTGGCGGGCGGCGCCGCGCTTGACGTGGCCGCCGGCGCACGATCGCCGAACAGATTCGCCAGCGGCGCCCCGCCCACGCGGAACACATGCTCCTGCGGCGGATAGCACAACCCCTTGTCCGCACAGCCTTGCGACGTCACCGTCAGCGCCCACTTCCCGTCGGGCGGCCCGGCTTCCACCGGCACGCGTATCGTCACGCTGCCGCGGTACGTCTCCATCTCCTTGTTGAAGGTCTCGTCGAACTTGACCTTCCCATGCGGAAACTCCGGTATACCCAGCTTGACCGACGCAGGCTGCGCCGCAAACGCAAAGCGCTCCCGATACAGGTAGTAGCCATCGGCTACGTCGAAACGCACCTCGATGGTCCGATCGTCGAGCTGCCGCGCGGCAAACCTGAAGGCCTGCTCGGGCGGCAGAAAGTCGTCCTCGCTCGCGGCCCGCGCGGTGCCCTGCGACAGCAGTAGCCCCAACAGGGCGAGCAGCAACACCGCCGCCAGCCGCCACGCGGCGTTGCCCCATCTGCGCGCGCCAACATCGATGGCGCCCGATCGGATCCCCAGCTGGACCTGCATACCCGTCGATTCCTGTTCTGTTTTACGTTGCAGAGCCCGCCCCAGCCTCTGCCCGCACCCAATCGAGATACGGCCCATGACCTGCCGCTACTGGCCACGCCACAAGCTCCGGAACATCGTAGGGATGCACCGCCCGCAACGCAGCCTCCAGCGCGCCATACTGGCCCGCCGTGGTCTTGATCAACAGCGGCCACTCCTCGGCCTGCTCGAGCTTGCCCTGCCACCAGTACTCGGACTGGCACGGCGCCAGCCGGTTCACGCACGCGGCCACCCGCGCCTCCAGCAGCGCGCGCGACACACGGGTCGCGGTCGCTTCGTCCGGCAGCGTGGTCATGGCCACGATCACCGCCTCGGGGGGCAGGGTCCCAACCGTCATTGCATGGTTCCTTGAAAGCCCGGCGTCCAAAACAAAAGAGCCAGGCAAAAGCCTGGCTCGATTGTAAGCGCTACGTGCGAGCCCGTCGTGAGACAGGCTGCCGCAGGTCCGATACCTTATTCCGCAGCTTCTTCAGCCGGGGCTTCGGTGATTTCCGGACGGTCGACCAGTTCGACCAGCGCCATCGGCGCGTTGTCGCCCTGACGGAAACCGAACTTCAGGATGCGGGTGTAGCCGCCCGGACGCGCGTTGTAACGCGGGCCCAGTTCCGTGAACAGCTTGGTCACGATGTCGCGATCGCGCAGGCGGGCAAATGCCAGGCGACGGTTCGCCACGGTGTCCTTCTTGGCCAGCGTGATGAGGGGCTCGACGACCTTGCGCAGTTCCTTGGCCTTCGGCAGGGTGGTCTTGATCAGCTCGTGTTGGAACAGCGAGTTGGACATGTTGCGCAGCATCGCGAGACGGTGCGACGAGGTGCGGTTCAGCTTCCGCAGGCCATGACGGTGACGCATGATGATTCCTTTCGATAACAGTGTTTGACCAGCTCTTCTATCGCCACGCCGTCATGCAGACGGACATTGCGCGGGCCGGTAGTGCTTCCATGTCGCCGGCACCATTGCCGGCGGCAGACTCGACAGGCGGGACCCCGTTGCCGGGCTCCCGCCATGCGAATTACTTCTCCAGACCTGCGGGCGGCCAGTTCTCGAGCTTCATGCCGAGCGTCAGGCCACGGGAGGCGAGGACTTCCTTGATCTCGTTGAGCGACTTGCGACCCAGGTTCGGGGTCTTGAGCAGTTCGTTCTCGGTACGCTGGATCAGATCGCCGATGTAGTAGATGTTCTCGGCCTTCAGGCAGTTGGCCGAGCGCACGGTCAGTTCGAGGTCGTCGACCGGGCGCAGCAGGATCGGATCGATCTGCGGCGTACGGCTCGAAGCCGCCTCGGCGGCCGACTCGGTGCCTTCCAGCGCGGCGAACACGGACAGCTGATCGACCAGGATGCGAGCCGACTGGCGGATCGCTTCCTCGGGCGAGATCACGCCGTCGGTTTCGATGTTCATCACGAGCTTGTCGAGGTCGGTACGCTGTTCCACACGCGCGGATTCCACGGCGTACGACACGCGACGCACCGGCGAGAACGACGCGTCCAGCACGATGCGGCCGATAACCTTGCCCGCTTCGTCACCGAACTTGCGCACGTTGCCCGGCACATAGCCGCGGCCTTGCTCGACCTTGATCTGCATGTCCAGCTTGCCGCCGGCAGACAGATGGGCGATCACGTGATTCGGATTGATGATCTCGACGTCGTGCGGCAGCTCGATATCGGCAGCCGTGACCACGCCTTCGCCATCCTTGCGCAGCGACACCGTGACTTCGTCGCGGTTGTGCAGCTTGAAGACCACACCCTTCAGGTTCAGGAGCAGGTTGACCACGTCTTCCTGCACACCGTCGATGGTGGAATACTCGTGCACCACTCCAGCGATCGTGACCTCGGTCGGCGCGTAGCCGACCATCGACGACAGCAGCACGCGACGCAGCGCGTTACCGAGCGTATGGCCGTAGCCGCGCTCGAACGGCTCCATCACGACCTTGGCGTGATGGTCGCCAAGCGGTTCGACGGCGATGATTTTTGGCTTGAGGAGTGCTGTTTGCATTAGGTTGTCCTTTTCAATACCCTCGGCTCGTTACACCGATAAGGCTGACGTTTGGAACCTGAAAAAACCCATCGCATGATGGGCAATAAGCCCGACCGCGCGTGGAGCGCGTCGGGCTGATAACGAGGCGTTGCGGGAGACGCAAGCGCGGGAACCGTTTCGCGGATCGATGGGTTCGATTAACGCGAATACAATTCGACGATCAGGCTCTCGTTGATGTCGCCGGAAATGTCGGCGCGATCCGGGGCTTGCTTGAAGGTGCCTTCGAACTTCTTCGAATCCACGGCCACCCAGGTCGGGAAACCCGACTGCTCGGCCAGCGACAGCGCTTCAGCGATACGCACTTGCTTGCGCGATTGTTCACGCACGGTGACCACGTCGCCCGACTTGATCTGGGCCGACGGCACGTTCAGTGCAATGCCGTTCACCAGGATCGCCTTGTGCGACACCAGCTGACGTGCTTCAGCGCGCGTCGAGCCGAAGCCCATGCGGTACACAACGTTGTCCAGACGCGATTCCAGCAGTTGCAGCAGGTTTTCACCCGTGTTGCCCTTGCGGCGGTCGGCTTCGGCGAAATAGCGGCGGAACTGACGCTCGAGCACGCCGTAAATGCGCTTGACCTTCTGCTTTTCGCGCAGCTGGTTGCCGTAGTCGGACGTACGGGCACCCGAGGTGCGGCCGTGCTGACCGGGCTTGCTGTCCAGCTTGCACTTGTCGGCCAGTGAGCGGCGGGCGCTCTTCAGGAACAGATCGGTGCCTTCGCGGCGGGAAAGTTTGGCCTTCGGGCCGGTATAACGTGCCACTTTATCTTCCTTTGATCGATCGCGGCGCCGCCTCGCGAAGCGCCGAACCATCGGTTCGCTCCGGGCACGCCGCGAGTCCGTCAGTGAATCTGACGGACGGTGGGCTTATTGGCATCCGTGGCGCCGAAACACCGCGGAGTAACGCAAAAGCATGAGACGCAAAACGAAAACCTGCCGCAACAGGTTGCAGCAGGTCAACGCGCGATACTACCACATCGAAGAAACATCGGCATCGCGCCAAATTATTTCGGCACGATGTCGACGTCGATTGTCGATGCTTAGATACGACGACGCTTCGGCGGACGGCAGCCGTTGTGCGGCACCGGCGTCACGTCTTCGATCACGGCGATCTTGATGCCGAGCGCGTTCAGCGCGCGGACAGCCGATTCGCGGCCAGGACCGGGGCCCTTGATGCGCACTTCCAGGTTCTTGATGCCCTGGTCTTGCGCCACGCGGCCGGCGTTCTCGGCAGCAACCTGGGCAGCGAACGGGGTCGACTTGCGCGAACCCTTGAAGCCCTGGCCACCGGCGGTCGCCCACGACAGGGCGTTGCCCTGACGGTCGGTGATCGTGATGATGGTGTTGTTGAACGAAGCGTGAACGTGCGCAATGCCGTCGGCAACGTTCTTCTTGACCTTCTTACGCGCGCGCTGGGCGGCGTTGTTCGGACCTTTTGCCATGTGTCTGTTCCTATGCCTTCGGCTTTACTTCTTCAGAGCCACGCCGGCCTTACGCGGACCCTTGCGGGTGCGGGCGTTGGTGCGGGTACGCTGGCCGCGGAGCGGCAGACCCTTGCGGTGGCGGACGCCACGATAGCAACCAAGGTCCATCAGACGCTTGATGTTCATCGTGTTTTCGCGACGCAGGTCACCCTCAACCGTAACCTTGCCCACTTCGTCACGAAGCTTTTCCAGGTCGGCGTCGGTCAGATCCTTGACCTTCTTGTCAAACGGAACACCGGTGGCCTCGCAAATCTTACGAGCGCGCGAGCGGCCAACACCGTAGATAGCCGTCAGGCCGATCTCGGTATGCTTGTGGTTGGGGATGTTAACCCCTGCGATACGTGCCATTCGTCAATCCTCTTTCCGATTAGCCTTGGCGTTGCTTGTGGCGGGGATCCGACGAGCAGATCACGCGCACCACACCGTTGCGCTTGATGATTTTGCAGTTGCGGCAAATGCGCTTCACAGAAGCCAGCACTTTCATGATTTTCCTCTTCCTTCAATTCCTGTTCGCTTCACTTCGTCCGGAAGACGATGCGCGCGCGTGACAGATCATATGGCGTCAATTCAACGGTCACCTTGTCACCCGGAAGAATCCGGATGTAGTTCATTCGCATCTTGCCGGAGATGTGGCCCAGCACTACATGGCCATTTTCGAGCTTGACGCGGAACGTCGCGTTGGGGAGATTTTCCAGGACCTCCCCTTGCATCTGGATGACGTCGTCTTTTGCCATACCTAGAGCCTGGTCCCACCCCGCTTCATCGCACGGTGAGGTTACCCTTGAAATTCGCCTTCTTCAGCAGGGACTCATACTGCTGCGACATGACGTACGACTGCACTTGCGCCATGAAGTCCATCGTGACGACCACGATGATCAGCAACGAGGTTCCGCCGAAATAGAACGGAACGTTCCAGCGCAGCACCAGGAATTCAGGCAGCAGGCAGACCAGCGTGATGTAGATCGCGCCAGCCAGCGTGAGTCGCACCAGAATCTTGTCGATGTAGCGCGTCGTCTGCTCGCCCGGACGAATACCCGGAATGAAGGCACCGCTTTTCTTCAGGTTGTCTGCGACTTCCCGGCTGTTGTACACCAGGGCCGTATAGAAGAAGCAGAAGAAAATAATTGCAGCCGCATACAGCAGGATGTACACCGGCTGACCCGGCGACAGCGTGGCGGCGAGGTCCTTGATGAACCGGCCAACCGAGCCTGTCGAGTCAGACGTGAACCAGCCCGCGATCGTCGCCGGGAACAGGATGATCGACGACGCGAAGATCGGCGGAATCACCCCGGCCATGTTCAGCTTCAGCGGCAGGTGCGACGACTGACCGCCGTACACCTTGTTGCCGACCTGACGCTTGGCATAGTTCACGAGGATCTTGCGCTGACCGCGTTCGATGAACACCACGGCGAAGGTCACACCCACGATGATCGCCACGATCAGGATCGCCGCGATGATGCTCATGGAACCCGTACGGACCAGTTCGAACAGTCCGCCGATCGCATTGGGCAGGCCCGCCGCGATACCACCGAAGATGATGATCGAAATCCCGTTGCCCAGTCCGCGTTCGGTGATCTGCTCACCGAGCCACATCAGGAACATCGTGCCGGTCACCAGCGTGATCACCGCCGTTGCGCGGAACATCAGGCCCGGATCGATGACCAGACCCGGCTGCGACTCCAGCGCGACTGCGATCGACAGCGCCTGGAAGGTGGCCAGAACCACCGTGCCGTAGCGCGTGTACTGCGTGATCTTCCTCTGGCCCGCCTGCCCTTCCTTCTTCAACGACTCCAGCTGCGGCAGCACGATCGTCAGCAATTGCATGATGATCGACGCCGAGATGTACGGCATGATGCCGAGCGCGAAGACGGTGAAGCGCGACAGCGCACCGCCCGAGAACAGGTTGAACATCCCTAGGATGCCACCCGACTGACTCTGGAAAAGCTTCGCCAGCTGGTCCGGATCGATTCCCGGCACCGGAATATGCGCACCGATGCGGTAGACGATCAGGGCCAGCACCAGGAACATCAGACGGCGCTTGAGATCGCCGTACTTTGCGGTGTTCCTGGCTTGCGTGCTTGCGTTAGGTTTCGCCGTGGCCAAACGATGCTCCGACTATGACTCGCGTCCTGCTGCGATGACTGCTGGTAATTACTCGGCGATCTGGCCGCCAGCGGCTTCGATCGCGGCCTTGGCACCAGCGGTGGCGCCCAGACCCTTGATCGTGACCTTGCGGGTCAGCTCGCCAGCCTTGATCACCTTCGCGGTCTTGACCAGTTCGCCAACGAGGCCGGCCTGCTTCAGGACCAGCAGGTCCACTTCGGCAGCTTCCAGGCGCTCGATGTCGCGCAGGGTCACTTCGGCGGTGAACGCCTTCGTCAGCGAGGTGAAACCACGCTTCGGCAGACGACGATACAGCGGCATTTGACCGCCTTCGAAACCCACCTTGTGGAAGCCGCCCGAACGCGACTTCTGACCCTTGTGACCACGACCGGCAGTCTTGCCCAGGCCGGAGCCGATACCGCGGCCGACGCGACGCTTGGCGTGCTTCGAACCGGCAGCCGGTTTCAGGTTGTTCAGTTGCATGTTGCTCTCCGAGTTCCCGGTATCAGGCCAGAACCTTGACCAGGTACGAGACCTTGTTGATCATGCCGCGCACGGCGGGCGTGTCCTGCAGTTCCGACACCGAATTGATTCGGCGCAGGCCCAGGCCACGGACGGTGGCGCGATGATCCTCGCGCGTACCGATCAGGCTGCGCACGAGTTGCACTTTTACGGTTTTCTGCGACATGTCGTTCACCTTAACCGAGGATGTCTTCGACCGACTTGCCACGCTTCGCAGCGATCTCGCTCGGCGTGCTCATCTTCTGCAGGCCGTCGAGGGTAGCGCGAACCATGTTGTACGGGTTCGTCGAGCCGTGGGACTTGGTAACGACGTTCGTCACGCCCATCACTTCGAAGATGGCGCGCATCGGGCCGCCGGCGATCACGCCGGTACCTTCCTTCGCGGGCATCATCAGCACCTTGGCGGCGCCATGCTTGCCAACCACTTCGTGTTGCAGCGTGCCGTTCTTCAGCGAAACCTTGACCATCTTGCGACGGGCTTCGTCCATCGCCTTCTGCACGGCCACGGGCACTTCCTTCGCCTTGCCCTTGCCCATGCCGATGCGGCCATCGCCATCACCAACCACGGTCAGCGCGGCGAAACCGAGGATACGGCCGCCCTTCACCACCTTGGTGACGCGGTTGACCGAGATCATCTTCTCGCGGAGGCCGTCGTCGCGTTCGTCCTGCTGGACTTTTGCTTGCATCTTTGCCATGACGTATCTCTCTCTCGCTTAGAACTTGAGGCCGGCTTCGCGCGCAGCGTCAGCCAGTGCCTTCACGCGGCCGTGGAAACGGAAACCGCCGCGATCGAACGCAACGACTTCCACGCCGGCTGCCTTCGCCTTCTCGGCGACGCGCTTGCCAACCACGGTGGCGGCGGCGACGGTAGCACCGCTGCCGGTCAGTTCCTTGCGCACTTCTGCTTCGGCCGTCGAAGCCGACGCCACCACCTGGGTGCCGCACGGCGAGTAGACCTGAGCGTAGATATGCGAATTCGTACGGAACACGGTCAGACGATTGACTTTCATCTCCGCGATTTTGGCGCGGGTCTGACGTGCACGGCGCAAACGAGCGTCTTTCTTGTTCATCATTGCACCCCTTACTTCTTCTTGGTTTCCTTCAGGATGACGCGCTCGTCGGCGTAGCGAACACCCTTGCCCTTATAGGGCTCAGGCGGACGGTACGCGCGGACTTCCGCGGCAACCTGACCGACTTTCTGCTTGTCCGCACCCTTGATGATGATCTCGGTCTGCGTCGGCGTTTCCGCCTTCACGCCGGCCGGCATCTCATGGATCACGTCGTGCGAGAAACCAAGCTGGAGCTTCAGCGCGGTACCTTGGAGCTGGGCACGATAGCCCACGCCTACCAGGGTCAGCTTGCGCTCGAAACCGGTGGTCACGCCCTTGACCATGTTGGCCGCGAGGGCGCGCATGGTGCCTTGCAGGGCGTTAGCTTCACGCGACTCGTCTGCCGGAGCAAACGTCAGCGTGTCATTTTCGACATTGGCCTTCACCAGACCATGGATCGGTTGCGACAGCGTACCGAGCGGGCCCTTCACGGAGAGCACGCCGCCTGCCACATTCACTTCCGCGCCTTTCGGCAGCGCGATGGGAGCCTTACCTACACGGGACATGGTTCCTCCTTAAGCGACGTAGCAAAGAACTTCGCCGCCCACGCCGGTGGCACGTGCCTTGCGGTCGGTCATCAGACCCTTGGGGGTCGAGATGATCGCCACGCCGAGGCCGTTCATCACCTGGGGAATGTCGGTACGGCCCTTGTATACGCGCAGACCGGGCTTCGAGACGCGTTCGATGCGCTCGATAACCGGACGGCCGGCGTAGTACTTGAGACCGATGGTCAGTTGTGCCTTGCCGCCATCTTCCTGGACGGCGAAGTCATCGATATAGCCTTCGTCCTTCAGGACCTTGGCGATCGCTGCTTTCAGCTTCGACGAGGGCATGACAACGGACGCCTTCTGCACGCCTTGAGCGTTGCGGATGCGCGTCAGCATATCGGCGATCGGATCGCTCATGCTCATACTGTTTCTCCTGTAGCCTGTGCGTAATTACCAGCTGGCTTTCGTCAGACCCGGGATTTCGCCCTTGAAGGCGATTTCGCGGATCTTGTTACGCGCCAGGCCAAACTTGCGGAAGGTGCCGCGGGGACGACCGGTGATCGCGCAACGGTTGCGCTGACGGGTCGGGTTCGCGTTGCGCGGGAGCTGTTGCAGCTCGAGACGCGCCAGATAACGCTCTTCTTCCGACTTTTCTTGGTCGTCGATGATGGCCTTGAGGGCTGCGCGCTTCGGGGCGAACTTCGCCACGAGCTTTGCGCGCTTCTTCTCACGTTCAATCAGAGCCAGTTTAGCCACGGTTACCCCTTAATTACGGAACGGGAACTTGAACGCACCGAGAAGCGCCTTGGCTTCTTCGTCGTTCTTCGCCGTCGTCGTGATGCTGATGTTCAGACCACGCAGTGCGTCGATCTTGTCGTACTCGATTTCGGGGAAAATGATCTGCTCTTTCACACCGATGTTGTAGTTGCCACGACCGTCGAACGAACGGCCCGACACACCACGGAAGTCACGGACGCGCGGCAGTGCCACCGTCACGAAACGATCGAGGAATTCGAACATGCGCTCACCGCGCAGGGTCACCATCGCACCGATGGGGTAGCCCTGGCGAATCTTGAAGCCGGCGATAGCCTTCTTGGCCTTCGTTACCACGGGCTTCTGACCAGCGATCTTCGTCAGGTCGCCGACTGCCAGTTCAATGACCTTCTTGTCATTGATGGCTTCGCCAAGACCCATGTTCAGGGTGATCTTGGTGATGCGCGGCACTTCCATGACCGACTTGTACCCGAATTGCTCGATCAGCTTCGGTACAACCTTCTCTTTGTAAAACTCTTGCAGACGTGCTGCCATGCTCAACTCCTATCCGTGCCCAGAATCAAGCGGCGACGACGGCGCCGGTGGTCTTCAGGAAGCGCACGCGCTTACCGTCTTCCACCTTGAAGCCGACGCGCGACGGCTTGCCATTGGCATCCACGAGCGCAACGTTGGAAATATGCAGCGGCATGACCTTGTCGACCACGCCACCAGTGGTGCCCAGCATCGGGTTCGGGCGAGCGTGCTTCTTCGCGACGTTCACGCCTTCCACGGCGACCTTCTCGCCGAGAACGGCTTGCACGGTACCGCGCTTGCCCTTGTCCTTGCCAGTCAGCACGATGACTTCATCGCCCTTGCGAATCTTGTTCATGGCGGCTCCTTACAGCACTTCCGGTGCGAGCGACACGATCTTCATGAAGCGCTCGGTACGGAGTTCACGAGTCACCGGCCCGAAGATGCGGGTGCCGATCGGCTCGAGCTTGTTGTTCAGCAGGACGGCGGCGTTGCCGTCGAACTTGACGAGCGAACCGTCCGCGCGACGCACGCCCTTGGCGGTGCGCACGACAACGGCGTTATAGATGTCGCCCTTCTTCACGCGACCGCGCGGCGCTGCGTCCTTCACGGTCACCTTGATGATGTCGCCTACGCTCGCATAGCGGCGCTTGGACCCACCCAGCACTTTGATGCACAGCACTTCGCGCGCACCAGTGTTATCGGCCACTTCGAGCCGGCTTTCTGTCTGAATCATGGTGTTATCTTCCCAACTTAATCCGCCAGGCGAGCCTGTCGGTCAGTCTTGGTCCCGTCGGTCCAAGGCTTTGCGCCAGAACCGCTTGGGTTGATCAACTTTGAAGTCGGTAGTCACCAGACGACGCGATCCGCGAATAGCTACGGGGTACATCATCTGGGCGGGGTTCGCCTTACAGGTCCGTCTGGTTGGCACTGCTAAGACGGGCGCAATAAAGCGGAAGTCCAGGATTATAGCAACATAACCCTGGACCTTGCAAGTCAACTTGAGAACGTTGTTCTTAGATGACGCGCGCCGCTTCTACCAGCCGGGAAACCACCCAGGACTTGGTCCGCGAGAGCGGACGCGTTTCCTGGATTTCGACCTTGTCGCCTTCCTTGTACTGGTTGGCTTCGTCGTGTGCGTGGTACTTCTTGGAACGCAGCACGTACTTGCCGTACAGAGGATGCTTGACGCGGTTTTCGATCAGGACCGTAACGGTCTTGTCCATCTTGTCGCTTACAACACGGCCAACCAGAGTGCGGCGAAGCGACGATTCCGTTTTTGCAGCTTCAGTCATTTCGAGCTCGCCTTCTCGTTCAGCACGGTTTGCACCCGCGCGATGTCCTTGCGCACCTTCTTCAGCTGGCTGGTGTTCTGCAGCTGTTGGGTGGCCTTTTGCATGCGCAGGCTAAATTGGGCCTTCAGCAGCTCGGAGAGCTCCTGGTTCAGCCCGGCGGCGTCCTTGCCGCGAAGTTCGGATGCTTTCATCCCTGCTCTCCTTACGTCCCGACCTGACGCACAACGAAGTTCGTGGCGATCGGCAGCTTGGCCGCGGCAAGGCGGAACGCCTCACGTGCCAGCTCTTCACTCACGCCATCCATTTCGTACAGCATCTTGCCCGGCTGAATCTCAGCCACGTAGTACTCCGGATTGCCCTTACCGTTACCCATACGGACTTCAGCGGGCTTCTTCGAAATCGGCTTGTCCGGGAAAATCCGGATCCAGATGCGGCCGCCACGCTTGATGTGACGGGTCATCGCACGACGTGCCGATTCGATCTGGCGCGCGGTCAGACGACCACGGCCCATGGCCTTCAGGCCGAATTCGCCGAAAGACACGGCGTTGCCACGGGTAGCCTTACCCGTGTTGCGGCCTTTCTGCTCCTTGCGATACTTTCTGCGCTTGGGTTGCAGCATCGTTATTCTCCACTCTTCGCATCTGCGCCAGGCGCAGCGCGGCGACCGGCACCACCGGCGCCACCGCGACGGTTGCCCGACGGACGGCCACCTTCGCCATCACGGCGACGGCCTTCCGGACGGGCCGGGCGACGGCGACGTTCGTCTTGCGGCTCTTCCACCACGGGCGCTTCATTGCGGCCCAGGTGATCCCCCTTGTAGACCCATACCTTGACACCGATGATGCCGTAGGTGGTTTCTGCCTCGGAGAAGCCGTAGTCGATGTCAGCGCGCAGCGTGTGCAGGGGCACACGGCCTTCGCGGTACCACTCGGTACGGGCGATTTCGATGCCGTTCAGACGACCCGAGCTCATGATCTTGATACCTTGAGCACCGAGGCGCATCGCGTTCTGCATCGCGCGCTTCATGGCGCGACGGAACATGATGCGGCGCTCGAGCTGCTGGGTGATCGAGTCGGCGATCAGCTGCGCATCGGTTTCCGGCTTGCGGATTTCCTCGATGTTCACGTGCACGGGCACACCCATGCGGCGTTGCAGCTCGGCCTTGAGCAGTTCGATGTCCTCACCCTTCTTGCCGATCACCACGCCCGGACGCGAGCTGTAAATGGTGAGACGTGCGTTGCGGGCGGGGCGCTCGATCACGACGCGGCCAACCGATGCGTTCTTGAGCTTCTTCTTCAGGAAGTCACGAACTTCGATGTCTTCTTTCAGCATGCCGGCGAACTTCGTGTTGTTGGCGTACCAACGCGAAGCCCAGTTACGGCTGACGGCCAGACGGAAGCCAGTCGGATGAATCTTCTGTCCCATCGTGACTCCTTAGTTGCCGAGCGTCACAGTGATGTGACAGGTTTGTTTCTCGATGCGGTTGCCGCGGCCCTTTGCCCGTGCCGTGAAACGCTTGAGCGAGGTTGCCTTGTCGACGAAGATCGATTTGACCTTGAGTTCGTCGATGTCAGCGCCTTCGTTGTGCTCGGCGTTGGCGATGGCCGATTCGACCACCTTCTTCACAATCCCGGCAGCCTTTTTCGGGCTGAACGTCAGGACGTTGAGCGCGCGCTCGATCGGCAGACCACGGATCTGGTCAGCGACCAGACGCGTCTTCTGGGCGGAGATGCGGGCACCGCGATGAATCGCTTTCACTTCCATGATGGCACCTTACCTCTTCGCTTTCTTGTCAGCCGCGTGGCCCTTGAACGTACGCGTGAGCGCAAATTCACCGAGCTTGTGGCCAACCATGTTTTCCGTCACGTACACCGGCACGTGTTGACGGCCGTTGTGCACGGCGATCGTCAGACCGATGAAGTCCGGCATGATGGTCGAGCGGCGCGACCACGTCTTGATGGGCTTCTTGTCCTTGCCGCTGACTGCAGCTTCCACCTTCTTCAGCAGGTGGGCGTCGCAGAACGGACCCTTTTTTGCGGAACGAGTCATATCTTTAGCTCCTACCTACCGATTAACGCTTGTGGCGCTTCTGCACGATCATGCTGGCAGTGCGCTTGTTGCTGCGGGTACGGTAGCCCTTGGTCGGGGTACCCCACGGCGAAACCGGATCGCGACCAGCGGCGGTACGACCCTCACCACCACCGTGCGGGTGGTCGACCGGGTTCATCACCACACCGCGGACGGTCGGGCGAATACCGCGCCAACGCGTTGCACCGGCCTTGCCGATAACACGCAGGCTGTGCTCTTCGTTGCCTACTTCACCGATGGTGGCGCGGCATTCGATATGCACGCGACGCACTTCACCGGAGCGCAGACGCACCTGGGCGTACACGCCTTCGCGGGCCAGCAGCACGGCGGAACCGCCAGCAGCGCGCGCAACTTGCGCACCCTTGCCCGGCAGGATTTCGACGTTGTTGATCGTGGTACCGACAGGAATGTTGCGGATCGGCAGGTTGTTACCGGCCTTGATCGGCGCTTCCGAACCGTTCAGCAGTTGCTGACCGGCGGTCATACCCTTGGTAGCGATGATGTAACGGCGCTCACCGTCGGCGAACAGCACCAGCGCGATGTTCGCGCTGCGGTTCGGATCGTATTCCAGGCGCTCGACCTTGGCGGGGATACCGTCCTTGTCGTTACGCTTGAAGTCGACCACACGGTAGTGGTGCTTGTGACCACCGCCCTTGTGACGGGTGGTGATGTGGCCGTTGTTGTTACGACCCGACTTCTGGAATTGCTTTTCCAGCAGCGGAGCGTGCGGGGCGCCCTTGTGAAGGTCCTTGTTGACGACCTTCACCATCGAGCGACGACCCGGCGAGGTCGGCTTGGTCTTGACGAGTGCCATGATTACTTGGCCTCCGCTTCGAAATTGATTTCCTGACCCGGCTTCAGCGAAACGTAGGCCTTCTTCACGTGGTTACGACGACCCATGAAGCGACCGAAACGCTTTTGCTTGCCCTTCTGGTTCAGGATCTGAACGGACTGCACCTCGACCTTGAACAGCAGTTCGACGGCGGCCTTCACCTCGAGCTTGTTAGCATCGCGGGCCACTTCGAACACAACCTGCTCATTCTTGTCGGCGACCAGGGTTGCCTTTTCGGAAACCACCGGCGCGAGCAGCACCTGCATCAAACGATGATCGTTCTTGGCTACTTGCGTCATTTGAGCAACTCCTCGATCTGCGCGACAGCCGCCTTGGTCACGAGCACCTTCTTGTAGTGCACGAGCGAGAGCGGGTCTGCCTGGCGCGGCTCGACAACTGCCACGTGCGGCAGGTTGCGCGAAGCCAGGTAGAGGTTTTCGTCGAGGCTGTCGGTGATGATCAGCACCGAGTCCAGGCCCATGGCCTTGAACTTGTCGGCCAAGAGCTTGGTCTTGGGCGCGTCGACAGTGAAACCGTCCACCACGTTGATACGACCTTCACGTGCGAGCTGCGAGTAAATCGAGCGCATACCGGCACGGAACATCTTCTTGTTGACCTTCTGGCTGAAGTTCTCTTCCGGCGAATTCGGGAAGATACGGCCGCCCCCGCGCCACAGCGGCGAGGAAGACATACCGGCACGAGCACGGCCCGTACCCTTCTGGCGCCACGGCTTCTTGGTCGTGTGCTTGACCTCTTCACGATCCTTCTGCTTACGGTTACCGCTACGCGCGTTAGCCTGGTAAGCAACTACGATCTGGTGAACGAGGGCTTCGTTGTAGTCACGGCCGAACACTTCCGGCGAGGCGGTCACGCCGGCGCCGATCTGGCCATTGTCCTGGAGGAGCTTGAGTTCCATTGATGCGCTCCTTAAGCTTTGGCTTTGGCCTTGACGGCCGGGGTAACGATGACCTTGCCGCCCTTCGAACCCGGGATGGCACCCTTGACCAGCAGCAGCTTGCGCTCTGCGTCGATCTTGGCGATCTCGAGGTTTTGAACGGTACGGGTGACATCACCCAGATGGCCCGTCATGCGCTTGCCGGGGAACACACGGCCCGGATCCTGCGCCATACCGATGGAACCCGGCACGTTGTGCGAACGCGAGTTACCGTGGGTGGCACGACCCGACGCGAAGTGGTAGCGCTTGATGGTACCGGCGTAGCCCTTACCGATGCTCACGCCTTGAACGTCGATCTTCTGACCGACTTCGAAGAGGTCGACCGACAGCGCGGCGCCGGCTTGCAGCTCGGCAGCCTTTGCGGCATCGATACGGAACTCTTTGATGACTTCACCGGCTTCGACGCCGGCTTTGGCGAGGTGACCCGCCAGCGGCTTGGTGACGCGGCTTGCGCGTCGGCTGCCGAAGGTGACTTGAACCGCAGTATAACCGTCGGTCTCGTCCGTCTTGATTTGCGTCACGCGGTTGTCGCCGACCTCGACCACGGTAACGGGAATCGAATCACCGTCGTCCGTGAAAATACGGGTCATGCCAACCTTGCGACCTACAAGGCCAAGGCTCATGGTTTGCTCCATTCCCAGCTGCGATTGGCCGGGGCTGATTGATACACGAAAACTGTGTGAGCGGGTTGCGCGAAGAAGATTGCGCACGGCCAAAATGACCACCCACTACCCGAAGAAACGGGTAGCCTTACACTATATCTCAGTACTTTGGAAAGAACAACAACCATCTCGCATATTTCTCGATGATGGTGTGCGTTCGGCGCGCGTAGACGTCGCGAATGCGACAGGAAGCGGCGGGAGGGATACTTGATCGGCTTCAAAAAGCAAAACGGCGAACCGAGGTTCGCCGTTTCGAGCCGATCACGAGCGACTGGCGTCGCCCGGGTCATGCTTACACCTTGATTTCGACGTCCACGCCAGCCGGCAGGTCGAGCTTCATCAGCGCGTCCACGGTCTTGTCGGTCGGATCGACGATATCCATCAGGCGCTGGTGCGTGCGGATTTCGAACTGATCGCGGCTGGTCTTGTTGACGTGCGGCGAACGCAGGATGTCGAAGCGCTGGATGCGGGTCGGCAGGGGCACGGGACCCTTGACGATCGCGCCGGTACGCTTGGCGGTATCCACGATTTCGGCGGCCGACTGGTCGATCAGGCGATAGTCGAAAGCCTTCAGGCGGATACGGATCTTCTGGTTCTGCATGTTTGTTCCTTAAAGAGCGATGGGCCAGCGGCCCGGGATAAAGGGGTCATGCCCGAAGGCATGCCCCGGAAGGATGCTTAGTCGAGGATCTTTGCCACGACGCCGGCGCCGACGGTACGGCCGCCTTCGCGGATAGCGAAGCGCAGACCTTCTTCCATGGCGATCGGGGCGATCAGCTTGACCGTGATCGACACGTTGTCACCCGGCATCACCATTTCCTTGTCCTTCGGCAGCTCGATCGAGCCGGTCACGTCGGTCGTACGGAAGTAGAACTGCGGGCGGTAGTTGTTGAAGAACGGCGTGTGACGGCCACCTTCGTCCTTCGACAGAATGTAGACCTCACCCGTGAAGTGCGTGTGCGGCTTGATCGAGCCCGGCTTGCACAGAACTTGACCACGCTCCACGTCTTCGCGCTTCGTGCCGCGCAGCAGCAGACCTACGTTGTCACCGGCCTGGCCCTGGTCCAGCAGCTTGCGGAACATTTCCACGCCCGTGCACGTCGTCTTCACCGTCGGGCGGATACCCACGATTTCGATTTCTTCGCCGACCTTCACCACGCCGCGCTCGATACGACCCGTCACCACGGTACCGCGGCCCGAGATCGAGAACACGTCTTCCACCGGCATCAGGAACGTACCGTCAACCGCGCGCTCCGGCGTCGGGATATACGTGTCCAGCGCTTCGGCCAGGCGCATGATCGCTTCTTCGCCCAGGTCGCCCTTGTCGCCTTCCAGCGCCAGCTTGGCCGAACCCTTGATGATCGGCGTGTCGTCGCCC
>NZ_CAJPUX010000013.1 GCF_905397285.1 Cupriavidus plantarum | reverse complement strand
CGTTTCCTGCTTCGCGTCAACTGGTTTGTCGATTTATTTTTCAGACCGACCAACCTGCTGACTTCCTCTCACCTTCCCCGCTGCCTACCCACAAACCCGCGCCAGCGCTGCATTTCCGCCTGCTGCTGTCTTCGGTTTGTGTTGCGAGGGGGCGAATATTAAGCTGGCGAAACGAGGTTGGCAAGCGGTTTCTCAAAAAAATTTTCGGTCCGTTAGAATCGCTGGATGTCTACACCCCACGATGCCTGTACCTACCTGCCGGAACGCCTGATCTCGCGCGATGCCGGGACCCTCGATGCGCATGCGCTCGCCGCCGCGCTGGCGCGGCCGATCGTGTTCGTCGATCTGGAGACGACCGGCGCGAATGCGCAGAACGATCGGATCACCGAGATCGGTGTGGTGGAGGTCGGGCCGGACGGGATCTCGGAGTGGGACACCCTCGTCGATCCGCGTATGTCGATTCCGCCGTTCATCCAGAACATGACCGGCATCACCGATGACATGGTGCGTGGGCAGCCGACGTTCGAGAGCCTTGCGGAGGCGCTGGCCGAACGGCTACAGGGGCGGCTGTTCGTCGCGCATAACGCGCGATTCGACTACGGCTTTCTGAAGAACGAGTTTCGCCGGGCGGGCATTACCTTCCGCGCCGATGTGCTGTGCACGGTACGGCTGTCGCGCGCGCTGTATCCCTCGGTAGAGCGGCATGGGCTCGATGCGCTGATCGCGCGCTTCGGTTTAGCGCCGAAAGGACGCCACCGCGCGCTGGCCGATGCGGAACTGCTGTGGCAGTTCTGGCAGCGGATCCACGATCAATATTCGGTGGACCTCGTCGAGTCCGCGGTGAAGTCGCTGGTCAAGCAGGCCAGCCTGCCGGCCGGGCTCGAGGAGACCGCCCTCGACGACGTGCCCGACCGCGCGGGCGTGTATCTGTTCCATGGCGACGACGATGCGCCGCTCTACGTGGGCAAGAGCATTCATCTGCGCCAGCGGATCCGCTCGCACTTCTCCGGGGATCACACCAACGACAAGGAAATGCGGCTCGCGCGCGCGGTGCGGCGTGTCGAGTGGCGCGAGACCGGTGGCGAGGTGGGTGCGCTGCTGCTGGAAGCGCAGCTCGTGAAGTCGTTGCAGCCGCTGCACAACCGGCAACTGCGGCAAACGCGCGAACTGTTCTCGTGGGAGTTGCCAGCGGGGCTTGCCGCGCCGCGGCTGCGTTCGAACCGGCATATCGACCTGAGCCGGCATGCGGACCTGCACGGCGTGTATGCGAGCAAGGGCTCGGCGATCGCGCATCTGCGCGCGCTGGCCGATGAGCATCGGTTATGCCTGACGACGCTCGGGATCGAGACGCGGACACGGCGCGGCAATCCCTGCTTCGCGCGGCAGGTGCATCGATGCGCGGGTGTGTGCGTCGGTGACGAGCCCATGGCCAGCCATCGCGCGCGGCTGGTGGCGGCGCTCGCGTCATCTGCGTTGAAGGCGTGGCCGTTCCCGGGAGCGATTGCCTGGCGCGAAGGTCCTGCCCCGCACCCCTGGCATGTGGTCGAGGACTGGTGCTACCTCGGCTCGGTGCCGCAGCTCGATGCGGCCGCCGGTCTCGTGATGAATCCCGATGCGGCAAACCCGGTGCGGTTCGATGCCGATACGTATCAGATCCTGCTGCCTCATCTTGCGACGCTGCTGACCGAGGCGGTGGCCGTCGAGGCCACGCGTCCGTTCATGCTGACGGCGATGCAGCCGTTGCTGCCGTCACCGGCTGCATCGGAGACGGCGCCCCGTGCATCCAGGCGGAAGGCGCAGGCCGCCAGCGTGCTGCAGCAGGCTTTGTTCGCTTGATCGTGCAACGGATCGCGTTCCGTGCGCGCACACACATATTGCGATTGCCATCCCTGATAACGCTCGGATAGTCTGCGGCAGGGAACGTCAACTCGCTGGAGCCGCCATGTCCGCGTTGCCCCTCCGCTTCCTTTCGCGCGCGCTCGCCGCGCCCTGTGCCCTGCTCTCGCTTGCCGCGTGCGGCAGCTTTGAAGGCAATGCGATGCAGCGCGTGTTCGACTCCTGGAAAACGGCACCCATCGAGGAAGCGAAGGCGCAGTGGGGGCCACCGCAGTCGGTGCAAACGGTGCCTGGCGGCACGGCCTATGTGTGGGTCGACGAGGTGCCCGCCGCGCATCCGCCCGGCAGCGGTCCGCGCGATGGCGGCGTCGAGCCGACGCCCTCCACGGCGCGCTGCCAACGCAAGCTTGTGACCGGCCCCGACGGCAAGGTCATCGGCGGCGAGTGGAGCGGCACCGCTTGCTGCGTGCAGACACTGCTGGGCCGCTGCGCGGCGCTGCTTAACCGAACGAAAGCGACGGGCTAGTTTCCGGCGGCCGGATCGCGCGCGCCTTGTACCGTCTGCGCGGTCTGCGCGATGGCCTGACGCAGTGCGTCCGCGGAGATGGGCTTGTGCAGGACGCGATAGCCGCTCGCATGCAAGGCCCGCAGCCTGTCGGGCGCCGTATCGCCCGTGACGATGAGGCCGGGGATGGGCGCATCGAGATATTCACGCAGCCAGGCGATGGCCTGGTCGCCCGTGACCTGGTTGGCCAGCCGAAAATCCGCGAGGACGAGGTGCACGGGCGCGGGCCCCTGCTCTCGCGCGCGCTGATGCGCGGCGCACACTTCCTCGACGGTGGCGCCCGCGTACACCAGATGCCCCCAGAACTTGAGCAGGTCGTTGAGCGCGGAAAGGATCTGCGGGTCATCGTCGACGAGCATCACGCCATAGCACTCGGTTTGCTGGACGCCGCCGGAGAAAGCGGATAGCGGCGCATCGAGCGCCGCGGAGGCGGCCCCGTCGCGCGCGAGCGGCACCGTCACCGAGAAGTTGCTGCCCTTGCCCGGCACCGAGCGAAGCGAGATGGGATGCCCCAGCAGGCCGGCCAGCCGGCGCACGATCGCGAGTCCGAGTCCGAGCCCCTGTTCCGCTGGCGCATCGGTAAGCTGCGCGAATTCCTCGAAGACAAGTGCCTGTGCCTCCGGCGCGATCCCTGGGCCGCTATCGATGACCTGGATCTCCATCGCGCCGGGACGCCGGCGGGCGCCGACGAGGATGCGCGCCATCGGCGCATAGCGGATGGCGTTGCTGAGGAGGTTGTCGAGGATACGGCGCAGCAGTTCGGGGTCGCTGTCGATCCAGGCCTCGGTCACCACCACGTCCAGGCGGCACCCTTGCCGGCGCGCCTGTTCGACGTATTCGTCGCGGATGTCGTCGAGCAGTGTGGCGAGCGGCAACGGACGGCGGCGGATCGTGACGAGGCCCGCGTCCAGGCGCGAAACATCGAGCAGGCCATCGAGCAGTCCCCCCATGCGCTCGAGCGTGGTGTCGAGCCGCCGGCCGAGCTGACGCGCGCCATCGGCGCCGACATCGCCGCGTTCCGCCACCGCGGACAGCGAGGCGGACAGCAGGCCCAGCGCATGCAGCGGCTGGCGCAGATCGTGGCTCGCGGCGGCGAGGAAGCGTGTCTTGGCCAGGTTGGCGGCGTTCGCGCGGTCCCGCTCGCGTTCGAGCTGACCGATCAGCGCGACGTTCTCGAAGCGCAGCTGCACGCCGGACAACAGGTTCCGGTACGTCACGCGGCCGAAGTAGACGTTGACGACATACAGTGCGAGCGCGAACATCAGGAACACGCCGTAGATCGGTTCGTCGCGTAACAGGCAGGTGATCACGAACGGCAGGATCATGATCGTCATGAAGCCGACATAGACGCCGAGCCGCGCGGAGAGCCCCGGCATCGCGCCGCAGGCCATGCCCGCCAGTACGATGCAGGCGAAGGCGACCCATTCGGGGTCCGGTGGCAGCAGCCACAGCGAACCGAGAAACCCCCAGAGCGCCGCGGACAGCCACGAGAACACCGTGAAGCGCGTCACCCATTGCTTTGGCGTGGTCGCGGCCGACTCGCCGTGGCGGAAGAACATCAGGGACAGGCCGATGCGGCAGAACGTGAGCACATAGATGGCGGCCATCCATGCGAGCAGGAGCTGATAGGCGCTTGTATCGCGCAAGGCGTAGACGACCGCCGCCGGAATCACGAAATTGGCGAAGAGGATGCCGTGCGACTGACGATAGAGCAGCCGCACCATGGCGGCCTCGATGTCGTCACCGTTGTGGGTCATGGGCAGCGGCAGGAAGGCGGTTCGGAAAGGTTACATAGGGGTCGCGCAAGATATATAGCACCGAAGCAAAACGCCCGATACCCCCCATGCAGGCCGACCATACTTCGTATGAATTGTGATGGGGCAAGCTTCTTGTCCGCCGGGCCGACCGCCTAGAATCGGTCGTCATCCATCTTCTACCCGTTGATCCATGGCCATGCTCTTTCTTGTCCGGCACGGACAGGCGTCGTTCGGCGCCGAAAACTACGACTGCCTGTCCGACGTCGGCCGGCAGCAGGCGCGCTGGCTCGGCGAGTACTTCCGCGATCGCGGCGTGGAGTTCCGGCGGGTGCTGGCGGGGTCGCTGGTGCGCCAGCAGGATACCGCCGCCGAGATTCTCGCGGGCATGGGTGTGGCGACGCCGGACATCGGCACCCATGCGGGCCTCAACGAGTACGACGGGGAGGCGCTGTATCGATGCTTCACCGACGGCGCCGATCACCGGGCGCATCAGAACGGCGACTACCGCGACTACTGGCGCACGTTCCGCGCCGCATTTCAGGCGTGGACCGAGGATCGGCTCACGGACATGCCCGAGACGTGGGCCGCATTCGGCGACCGCATGCGCGGTGCGTTGACCCATGCGACCGAGGGGGCGGCGCGCGAGGACGCGCTGCTCGTGGTGAGTTCGGGCGGCGCGATCGGACGCGCCGTAGCGGACCTGCTCGGCGCGCCCACCGCGACGGCGATCGAGCTGAACCTGCAGTTCCGCAACACGGCGTTCTGCGAGATCATCGTCGGGCGCGGCACGCAGCGGCTGCTGAGCTTCAACAACGTGCCGCACCTCGATGTGGCGGGGCGGCGCGAGGCGCTCACCTTTGCCTGAGTTCAGATCACGCCGCCATTGACGCGAATGGTCTGGCCGTTGACCCACGATCCGTCGGGACCGGCCAGCATCGCCACGACCGACGCGACTTCCTCGGGCTTGCCCAGGCGTTCGAGCGGCGGCGCCTTGGCGGCACGCGCGATGACCTCTTCCGACTTGCCTTCGAAGAACAGCTGCGTGGCGATCGGGCCCGGGGCCACGGTGTTCACGGTGATCTCGCGGCCGCGCATTTCCTTGGTCAGGACGTGGGTCATCGCTTCGACGCCGGCCTTGGTCGCGGCATAGGCCGCGTACATCGGCTGATAGAGACCCACCACGCTCGACGAGATGTTGACGATCCGGCCGCCCGCGCGCAGGCGGCGAGCCGCTTCCCGCAGCGTGTTGAAAGTACCCTTCAGGTTGATGGCGACCTGCTGGTCGAACAGTTCGTCGGTGGACTCGGCGAGCGTGGCGGTCTTCATGATGCCGGCGCTATTGACCAGCACATCTACGCCGCCGAAAGCCGTCTCCGCCGCGTCGAACATCCGTGCCACGGCGGCCGGGTCGCTGACGTCGGCCTGTGTTGCGACGGCACGGCCGCCGGCCTTGACGATGCGGGCGACCAGCGCTTCCGCGTCTTGCGCGCGGCCGGCATAGTTGACGATGACGGCAAAGCCGTCGCGGGCCAGCCGCTCGGCGATGGCGGCGCCGATGCCGCGGGAGGCGCCGGTGACGAGGGCGACCCGGGTGCCGTCGTTGGGTGCCCGGCTGGCTGTCGCGCGGTCGGCTTGGGTGTTGGTTGGTGCGGGAGTCGGTGTAGGGGTCGTTGCGTTCATGGTCGTTCTCCGGGGTCGGTGCCCGCCTGCATCATGCGGCGGGCTTGACCTCACTATGGACGACCGGACGACGGAGATAATCGGTGGCATTTCGGCATTACTGTCCGAAATACCAGAACAATGCGGGCACGCGCGTCACGCCGGCACGGCTTCACGGCATCGCGCGATGGCGGCTTCGCGGATCGCATCGGCCTTGGCGGCGAGGCGCAGCGCGATGTCCGCGCCGCGCTGCTCGGCCACGCGGGCAATGAAGGCGTCGCGCAGCGGGCCGTTCAGTGTGGCGACGTGCGAGGCTTCGCAGAACAGGTGCCATGCCTGCGGCTGGCCGGCGTAGGCGTCTCGTCGGCTCAGCATGGCGGCATCGATGGCGGCTGCGATGGTGGCGGCCATGGTGATGCCGAGGGTTGCGGGATCCTGCGTCTGGAAAGCGGCTTGCATGGTGTCTCTCCCTGTTCCACGTCCGCGTGCGTTGCGGCGGGTTGGCGTTATCTCTGCAAAGCGCATGCCAGTGGAGCGGCGTCCCCCGAAGCCGCCTCTGGCGCGGCTGGCGGGGGAGGTCGGGGGGCGCCGGGCGTTACGGGTTACGTAACGGGGCTGGTAACGGGGCAGGTAACGGGGCTGGTAACGGGAAAGGTAATAAGACAAGTCATACGACAGCCCGGAGGACACCGGACGGTACCTAGCGCCATCCGATGCGCTACAGTGACGCGCATGTCCAACGCTTACCGTCCGCCCATGCATCTGCCGCCGCGCCTTTGCTTCCTACGGGATATCGCGCGTCGCGCATTGGCGTTCGTCACGCTGACCTGGCTGAGTCTGACGATTCTGGCCGCCCTTCCCGCCCACGCGGCGCCAGCCAATCCACTGGTCGCCGCCGCCCAGAAGCTCGAGGCCAGCGCCGCGCCGCCGGCCAGCGAGCCGCTCGCCCAGTCTCTCGACCAGATCATCGGCACGCTGCAGAACGACAAGCAACGGCAGACCCTCGTCGACCAGCTCAAGGCGTTGCGAAGCGGGCTCGATGCGTCCGCCGTGGCGGCGGCCGGGCCGGCCAGCGCCGCGCAGCCCGGCTTGATCGGCGTGGTCACGAAAGCGCTGGATCAGGTCGATAGCAGCCTGGACAAGCAGCATGGCGCGCTCCAGTACTGGAGCTGGCGCATCCGCTTTGCCGGCGAGGAGTGGCACGCGGCGCTGACCATGAACAATACGCGGCCGAAGATCGTGTCGATTCGCGAGTTCGGCACCGTGTTGCTCGCGTGGGCCGTGGCGGGCTGGCTGTTCTGGGAACTGGGCCGCCGCCTGCATCAGCGAAAGCTGCAGCCGGCGAGGCCAACGCATCTGCCTACCGTGCCTTCGTGGATCGACGTGGGCATCTACTTCCTGCGTCGCATCGGGCCGTGGATCGTCGCCTTCGCGCTGACCGTGCTCCTGACCTATCAGGTCTTCGGCCGCACGCCCGCAAGCATGGCCGCCGTGCTCGTGGCCTTGTCCATCCTATGCGGCGCGTTGCTGAGCGCGTTCTGCCAGGTCATTTTCGCGGTGTTCTCGTCCGCCCATCGCGCGGCCGCGGTGCGCGATCTGCTGTATCACTCGCCGTGGCTGCTGTTCGCGACCGGCGCGCTCGCCGCATTGGGCGAGGCCGCGACGGACAGCCGCGTGATCGCGGCGCTCGGTGCAAGTCTGTCCGCGTTGATCGGCACCTTCGCCAACATTCTCGCGGCCATTCTGATCGCCGCCTTCTCGCTGCGCTTCCGCCGCCAGATCGGGCAGTTGATCTCCTTCCGGCCGCTCGCCACGCGTCAGTCCTATCCCGCGTGGATGGACATGCTGCGGCTCGCGGGACAGGCGTGGCACCTGCCCGTACTCGCGGTGGTCATGGCATCGGTGCTCGGCACGCTCATGGCCAGCGGACGCGCAGATGAGATTCTGCGCCGCGCGGTGGTGTCCGTGACGCTGTTCGTGGCGGCGACGCTGCTGAACCTCGTGGTGGGCCGCTCGCCCAAGTCGACCACGCGCCCGCCGCGGATGCGCGATCGGCTGCGATCCGCCTATATCGCGCGTTTCGGCCGCTTTGCGGTGGCGCTCGTGCGCGTCATCATCTGGTTCTCTTTCCTCGAGATCACGGCGCGGGTGTGGGACACCTCGCTGATGCAGCTCGCACAGTCGACGCTGTTTGGCCGGCACGTGGTGCAGGCCACGGTCAGCGTGATCGCCATCGTCCTGCTTGCCTGGCTGGTCTGGCTGCTGATTGATACCGCCATCACCCAGACCCTCACCCCTACGCATGGCCGCGTGGGGCAGCAGCCAAGCCTGCGCGCCAAGACGATCCTGCCGCTGGTCCGAAACGCGTCCTTCGTGGCGCTGCTCGTCGTCGCGCTCATCGCGGTGCTCGCGAATCTCGGGGTCAACGTCACGCCGCTGCTGGCGGGCGCCGGCGTGATTGGCCTGGCTATCGGCTTTGGCGCGCAGAGCCTCGTGCAGGACCTGATCACGGGCCTGTTCATCGTCATCGAGGACTCGATCGCCATCGGCGACTCGATCGAGCTGCCCGATCATGCGGGCGTGGTCGAAGGCATGACCATCCGGACGGTGCGCCTGCGCGATGGCAAGGGCGCGCTGCATACGCTGCCATATAGCCAGATCAAGGCCGTCAAGAATCTCTCTCGCGGCTACGCGTACGCGGTCTTCAATATCTCCGTGGCCTACGACAGCGATTTCGATCGCGCGCTCGAGATTATCCGCAGTACGGGCACGGAGGTGTCGCGCGACCACCGGTATTCGCGCAACCTGCTGTCGAGTCTCGATATTCTTGGCCTCGACCGGTTCGATCCGAACGGCATCGTGGTGCTCGCGCAGTACAAGACGCGGCCGCTGATGCAATCGGAAATCTCGCGCGCGTTCAATGTCCGGCTCAAGCGCAACTTCGACAAGGCGGGCATCCGCATGGCGGCGCCGCGCGTGACCGTGCAGGTCGACGGCGGGGTGGCGCGCACGGATACCGAGATTCAGGCCGGGCAGGCTGCGGGCGCCGATGTCGAAACTGCCGCGAAGGCGGCGGGCGTCGCGGCTGCCGCAGGTGCCGCGACGATGACTTCCGAGACGAGCAATTCTGCCTAGCAGATTCGCATTTACTGCTGAATCTGCAAAATGGGACGCCTATGGCATATGGCTGTCGTTTTTCCGCAAACCCTTTTGAAATCAGACGCTTGACCGGTTGCAATCGTACGGCTGGCAGGGGAGTATTGCGCGAACTGTCGGCCGTCGGACCGGGCGTGTGAAGCGCAATGCCGGGGTGCCCGGGCAACGATGCGCCAGAGACAGGAGTGACAATACCTACGTGATCGCCAACTTTCCCGCTATCTGAGCGGGGACGGGGCACTCGACAGAAACGAACCAATGAAATTCGTCCCTGTCAGCCCCCTCCAAGGCGGGATTCTCCCGCGTCGGGGTTTTGGCCGATCATAGGTTCATACGAGGCGGAAGGCATGACTCGGCCATTCCGCTCACGGTAGACAGGGTAGAGATACCTTCGCAGGCGCATTACCTGAACAGTCGCGCATAAGAGCGTCTCCGCCGGCCCTTGCCGGATGGACGACGATGGTCAGCCATATCTATAAGGACCACGCCTCGCCGCAGTGGTCTGAGAAACAAGGCGTTTGCCACCCGGGGGAAATTCATTATGGGCGAACACCCGTCTGCCGACGATCAATTCCATCGCCTCGTCGACTGCATTTACGAGTCGGCGATGGACGTGGCCGCCATGCCGGCCGCCCTCGATTTATTTTCCCAATACACCTGCACGACGAGTCCGCGCTATTTAATCTGGGACAAGCTCGCCTGCGAGACGCGCCTTGGCGTGACGCCGCATGGCTGCTTCACCAACGCGGCGGCCATGCCCGAGCACATGCGCGTGCTCCCGGCCTACGTCGATGGCGCGGCGCGGCACGGCGCGCACGACCGTGCCGCGATGCAAGGGCCGGTCCTGGCTGGGCAAGGCGCGGCGAACGACGCGCTCGTCACGGACGTCGATGGCGCGCTCGTCGCCGTGCGGCCGCAGTCGCTGACGCAAGCATTCGACTGCCATGGACTCGAGCAAGGCATCCGGTTGTTCGACACCAGCGACGTCTGCGTGCTGATGAGCGCGATGTCGGGTGGCGTCATGAAGGGCGGGCTTTCCCACGATCATCGCGCCCGCCGCCTTGCGCACGTGATGCCGCACTGGGCGCGGGCCGCACGCATGCAACATCGGAACTTCGAGCTCAGCGGGTTGGCGTCGATGGGCCTTGCCGGTCTCGATTCGCTGGACTTCGGCGTAATGGTGCTGCAGGCCGATTTGCGCGTGCGCTATGCCAACAGCTGGGCAGAGTCGCTCGTCCAGGCCGATACGCATCTCACGCTCGAGCATGGTGTGCTGCGGGCTCGTACCGAACCCTTGCAGGGCGTGCTGGTAAAGATGCTGCAGGCCGCCGCGCTCGGTGGGCGGGCGGGTGGCCGCGCGGATGCGGCCGCGGCGGGTTCCTGGATGCATATCACCTCGGGCGGACAGCCTGTGCCGCTGATCGTGGTGCCGCTCGTGTCGCGGCAGCCGGTCGAGGGGCCGTGGCAATTGCCGGCGGCCATGCTGCTGATGGGCAATTCCGAATCGCGGTCGGTGCTCGATGCGGCGGTACTGACGTCGCTGTTCGGGTTGTCGCGCAAGGAGAGCATCATTGCGATTCGGCTTGCCGCCGGCGAGACGCTGAACGAGATTGCCGAGCGCGAGTTTCTCTCGCCGCATACGGTGCGGGTGCATATTCGCGATACGCTGCGCAAGACCGGCACGCACCGGCAGTCGGAGCTCGTGCGGTTGCTGCATCTGCTGCCCGGTGTCGATCTCGGGCGCGCGGGGGCTGGCGAGGCCGATGCGCGCAAGACGGCGAGGTTGCGCTGACGCGGCAGGAACTTTGGTCTCTGGGTTGGGGTCAGTTGTGCGACCATCTTCTCCTCTCCCGTCCGCGAGACCTTTCCCATGCCCTCCGTTCGCCGCGCTCCTTCCTTCCCGCCTCTCTTTCGTTCCCTGATCAGTACCGTCGCGCTGGTTGCGCCGCTGCTTGCGCCGCTTGCCGGCCATGCGGCGGATGATGGGCCCGCCTATGGCGCCGAACTGGAGGGATTCGATTATCCGGCGCCTGTGAAGCGGTTCTCGTTCACCTCGCAGGACGAGCCGATGCAGATGGCGTACCTCGACGTGGCGCCGACCGGCGCCGCCAATGGACGCACGGCCGTGCTGCTGCATGGGAAGAATTTCTGTGCGGCCACGTGGCAGGAAACCATCAGGCAATTGACCGATGTCGGCTATCGCGTGATTGCGCCGGACCAGATCGGCTTCTGCAAATCCACCAAGCCTCAGCGCTACCAGTACACCTTCCAGCAGCTGGCTCGCAATACGCATGCGCTGCTGACCTCCCTTGGCATCGGTCAGGCGACCATCATCGGACATTCCACGGGCGGGATGCTGGCGATGCGGTATGCGCTGATGTATCCGAGGGAGACGCAGCAGCTCGTGCTTGTGAATCCGATCGGGCTCGAGGACTGGAAGGCCAAGGGGGTGCCCGCGCTCTCCGTGGACCAGTGGTATCAGCGGGAGCTGGGGACGACGGCGGACCGGATTCGCAAGTATGAACAGGCAACGTATTACTTTGGGCAGTGGAAGCCCGAGTACGAACCCTGGGTGCAGATGCTTGCCGGCATGTATCGCGGGCCGGGGAGGCAGATCGTGGCCTGGAACTCGGCGCTGCTGTACGACATGATTTATACGCAGCCCGTGGTGTATGAGCTTGGACTGATCAAGACGCCGACGTTGTTATTGATCGGGGACCGGGATACGACGGCGATCGGCAAGGATGCCGCGCCGCCGGAGGTGCAGGCGACGTTGGGGCGGTATCCGGAGCTGGCCAAGGCTACGGTGAAGGCATTGCCTAACGCCACGCTCGTTGAGTTTCCCGAGCTGGGGCATGCGCCGCAGATGCAGGATCCGAAGGCGTTTCATCAGGCATTGATCGAGGGGATGCGGCGGGTGAAGTGAGGGGCTTTTCCCCCTCACCCGCGGCCGCGCCGAGCCCCTCAGAACGGCAGGCTGATGTACAGCTTGCCCAGATCCGTCAGTTGGCCGTCCGCGCCGAGCAGGCTGGTGAAGTGGGTGTCGTTGTCCCAGCGGCCCGTGAACCACGCGTAGCGGAAGACGTCGGCGCGTTGCTCGCACACCGCGACCATTTCCCGCATCTGGTCCATCTGCTTGGCCGGTGTGTCGATCGCCGCGCTGCCGTCGCCGACGTGCCAGTTGGCGAATTCGGTGACCCAGAACGGTTTGCCGTATTTCACCAGCCGGTCCAGCTGGCCCGACAGCCCATAGTCGTACCAGTGGAACGCGATGTAATCGATCTGCGGATCGCGGTTGCCGTTGGCCGCGCGGTATTCCGCGTAGAACGCATCGAGCCATGCCGCCGGGTCGTTGAAGCCATTGTTGCCCCACGTGATGGCCGGCCCCACGAGCTTGACGCCCGTGTGCTGCGCCACCGCTTCGTAGCGCGGCCACAGTGCGGCGGCGTCGCGTGGCTGCAGGTTGGACTGGTCGCCGAGGTTCGGTTCGTTCAGCAGGAGCAGGTACTTGATCTTCGGATGCGCGCGCAGGTACGTTTCGATTGCGTTGCCGTCGAAGTTGCCGTTCCACAGCATGGGGATGTAGTCCATGTTGTACGCGGTACTGGTATCCGACGCCGCTGTGCCGTTGGGTTCCGCGCCCCAGTTGTACCACCAGCTCACACCAGGCGCGAGCGCGCCGAGGTCGTTGGCGCTGCGGAGGTCATAGGCCACGCCGCGCTTGGCGCTCTTCGTGACGCCGGGCGTGCCGATATTGCCGGCGCCGCTATTGCCCGTGCCACCATTGTTGCCCGTGCCGCCCGTGCCGCCGCTTCCCGTATTGCCGTTACTGCCGGAGCCCGACGACGGCGTGCCGCCCGCGCCGCCGCCCGCCCCCGCATCGTCGCCTCCGCCACACGCGGTCAGTGCCATGACCAGGAGCGCCGCGCCGAGCCAGCCCACGGCGCGGCGCCATCGGGACACCCACCGCTTATCGCCAACGCCAGCCCGGTCGAATCCAGTCGGGACCATCGCCATCGTATTCGTTTGCAGAGTCATAGGGAGTTCACAAAGTCGATCAGTTGCTGACGGTCATCGGCACCCAGTGCCTTGAACCGGTCCCGCGCCGCGCTGCCCTGGCCGCCGTGCCAGAGGATCGCTTCCTCGATCGTGCGGGCGCGGCCGTCGTGCAGATAGCGAGTGTTCGGGTCGATGCTCGCAAGCAGGCCCAGACCCCACAGCGGCGCGGTCCGCCATTCGGAGCCGCCGGCGTTGCCCTGCGGATAGTTGTCCGCGAGGTCGGGGCCCATGTCGTGCAGCAGCAGATCGGTGTACGGATGGATCAGCTGATTGCGCAGCTCCGCGAACTTGTGCGCTCCGCCGGTCGTCAGCGACGCCGCATGGCAAGACGTGCAACGCGCCTGGGCGAACAACTGGCCGCCACGCGCCACGCGATCCTGCATGCGATTTTCGGCTTGCTGCGCGGCGGTGATGACGGCTCCGCCCTGCTTCAGTTGCTCGACGATCGTGGGCGCCGGGATGCCGTTGAACTGCTGCCCCCTGAAATGCCGCTGCGCCGGGACGCCAAGCAGGCTGAGGTAATGCGAGATGCGGTCGACATCGGCATCGGCAAGTTCGGGACCGTTGGCATCCGCCGCGCGGCAGTCACTGCCGGCGGTCGCGCGGCCGCAGAAATGCTTCGGCAGCAGCGACGTGGTCACGCCCATGTCGCCGTTGAGCGCGTCGGCCGTCTGCTGCAGCACCGTGGCGGACGACGCCTTCCATCCAAAGCGGCCCACGCGAGAGATGCGCGGATCGACCGCATCGGGCACCACCTGCACGCGGCCAAGCGTGCCGTCCGGATCGGTCGCGCTCGCCTGCGCCAGCGCCACGAGCGTCGCTTCGGGAACCGCTTCCAGCAGTCCCATGCCCGCGAGATGCGGCGAAGCGCGAACGGACATGCGATCGGGCATCGGCAGCGTGTTGCCATTGACGTCCGTCAGCGTGTAGACCGGCGTCTGCAGCGTATAGGCCGAACCATCCGGATATTTGCCGGACATATTGCGATAGCTCGACACCCGCAGGATCGCATTGCGGCCATCGTACGTCCGGCCGCCATCGGTCACGAGCCCCTGCCAGATGCGACCGCCGAAGCGCGCATCGGGCGCAACGTTGCCGTTGGCATCGGCCGAACCGGTCAGCACGACCATGTTGTTGAGCGGCACGTTGAAGCCCGGCGAACTCTTGCCGTTGTTCGTGTGGCACTGCACGCAGGCCGCTTCCTGGAACCTCGGGCCCGCGCGGTTCGCGAGCGTATCGAACAGCGTCGGGTTGCCGGCCTCCACGTGCGCGCCCGTGAGGAACGACGAGTGGAACAGCCGACGGCCTTCGACGAACGGCTGGATGTTGCGGCCAGCAATATTCGGCGACGACTGGAGCAGCTGCATCTCCGGTTCGTTCGACGCATCTTCATGGAGCGTCATCATCGGCCCGCCCGCATAGGCTTCGGCCGGTATCAGCTTCGTATCCCAGGGAATCGCGGCAGCGTCGCAGCACGGGCCGCGGAACCACGGCACCACGCCGGGCGATCCGACCTTATAGGTGATGACGTCCGCGTAGTAGTTGAAGCGGCCGAGCGCATCGCCCTGCCTGCCGGCGAGGAAGATGCCGAGTTCGAACTCGACGAGGTCGCCATTGCGCAGCCCCCGGTTCAGGCGCGGCAGCGTCTTGATCTGCTTGACCAGCACGAATTCGCCGTCCTGCGGCGGCACGTTCAGATCGGTGTCGTAATTGGTATCGGGATCCTCGCCCAGGCTGTCGTAGTTGGCGATGGGCGTGCGCAACTCCTGGCCCTCCTTGAGCATGCCGGCGGGCAGACGCTTGACGCCGCCGTTGTCGCCGTACAGCGCCACCGCCGTCGGCCCCGGATCGTCGCCGTCGCGGCGGCCGATAAACCCGAACCGGAAATTGGTGCCATACATCCACCATTGCGGCTTGATGACCAACGTGAGGATTCGCTCCGCCGGATTGGCCGGAGAAACGTTATCGTAAATCGTGATGGCGTGGGTCCGGCGCTCAAAATAATGCGGCGCGAAAATGCCATACAAATCCCCGCCGACATTCGTGCCATTTTCCGACGTTTCGCGCGCATGGCGGTCGCGCACCCGGCCGCCCACGCGCGTCACGAGCGTGCCGTCCGCAAGCGTGTACTGGGTCGAGGGCTCGACGTTGGACCAGCTCAGCGGCGTGAACGCGCCGACCGGTAGCGGCTGATTGGTCGAAGGACCCGTCCCGTTACTGCCGTTGCCGCCGTTGCCGGTATTGCCGCCGCCGGAGCCATCGCCGCCGCCGCAGCCCGAGAGCGTGAGGATGCTGGCGGCCAGGCCCGCGCCGAATAAGCGACAGGCGGAACGACATGCGGAACGACAGACGGCCGCCATCCAGCGCGATGGCGCTTGAGATTTTCGATGCATCATTGACCCTTCTTTGCGTGAACGTGCTTTCTTTTTAAATTTGCACGTGCCAGAACATCGGATTCGATAAAAGGCGCGAAAATACTTGCAAAACGCAAGCAACGATTTATCGATTACCGATGACACGCGGATGATAAATTAATTGGATGGCTTGTAAACACCTTGCGTGTGAATTTCCATTTTGGTGCGCGCCGCGGGGCGGGTTGCCGAATGGGGGCATAATCGAGCGGTCTGGAGGAGTGCGCCACGGCGCGCCTCGTTCCTGGGGTGATTCCCCCCAACGCATCATGACTTTCGATCTCTTCGACTCGCTCCCGCCAGAGGCGGACGACAACCCCATCGAGACCCTCGCGCCCGGCGCGGTGTTGCTTCGGCGCTTCGCCCGCGATGACGACGACGCCTTGCTTGCGGCCGTGCGCGACGTGACGGACCGCGCCCCGTGGCGGCACCTGGTCACGCCCGGCGGCCTGCGCATGTCCGTGGCCATGACGAATTGCGGCAGCTATGGATGGGTGTCGGATCGCACGGGCTATCGCTATGACCCCATCGATCCGGATAGCGGGCTGCCGTGGCCGCCCATGCCGGCGCCATTTCTCTCGCTGGCGCGGCGCGCGGCGTCGGCCGCCGGGTATGACGGCTTTGCGCCGGACGCCTGCCTGATCAACCGTTATCTGCCGGGAACGCGGCTGTCGCTGCATCAGGATCGCGACGAGCAGGATCTGGGCGCGCCCATCGTATCGGTATCGCTCGGGCTGCCCGCGACCTTCCTGTTTGGCGGATTGCGGCGGGCGGACCGGCCCACGCGGATCCGGCTCGTCCACGGCGATGTGGTCGTCTGGGGCGGGCCATCTCGGCTCGTGTTCCATGGGATCGCGCCGCTGGCGGACGGCGACCATCCGGTGCTGGGCCACGAACGCATCAACCTGACGTTTCGGAAAGCGCGCTGAGCGTGCGCAGCCCGCGATAGTCAGGGGCTGCCTAAAAAATGTAACGCGGCGGGGGCATGTCGTCGTACGATGCCGGTACACGACAACAGGCACCGCCGCGTGGACGGTGCCATAGCCGAGACAACCCGCCATGACCGCCACACCGGGACGCACCGACACAGGCGCGACCGCCAAGACTGCCCCGCCTCCCCCCAATACCGCCGGACGCGCCGCCGATTCGATTCGCGCCGCCCTGCTGATCCTCGCGTGCATCGCCGTGGCAACAGTCGCGGGGCATGCGGCTGGCGCCTCGCCCAAGCTGATCCTGGCCGCGGCGCTCGTGCTATCGACGGTCTGCTGCTGGGCGGTGGGCGTGCTGCCCGAGCCGACGACCACGCTGCTGTTCTTCCTGTGCGCGGTGGTGTTCCACATCGCGCCGCCGACGGTGGTGTTCTCCGGCTTCGCCTCCGCCGCGTGGTGGCTGATGTTCGGGGGGGCCGTCACCGGTGTCGCGCTGCGCAACACGGGACTCGCGCTCCGCCTCGCGGACCGCATCTTCCATCAGCGCGCGAACCGGTATCCGCAGGTCATCGCCACCGTCGCCGCGACGGCCGTGGGACTCGCGTTCCTGATGCCCTCGACGACGGGCCGCGTGCTGCTGCTGATGCCGATCGTGCTCGCATTGGCGGACCGGCTCGGCTTCGGTCCGCACTCGAACGGCCGCATCGGCATGGTACTGACCGTCGCCGCGGCCAGCTACATGCCGCCCGCGACGATCCTGCCCGCGAACATCCCAAACAGCGTGCTGCTGGGTGCCGCGAGTTCGCTGTATGGCATCAACCTGAGCTACGGCAGCTATCTGCTGCTGCATTTCCCGGTGCTGGGATTGCTGAAGACGGTGATCCTCGTATGGCTCGTGTGCAAGCTGTTCCCGGAGACGGGGCCGATGCCGCCGCAGCAGGCAGCGCATCACGCGCCGATGAGCCGGCAGGAGCGGCAGCTTGCCGTGATCCTCGCGCTGGCGGTGGCTGGCTTCGCGACCGACGCGTGGCATGGCATCTCGCCCGCATGGATCTCGCTGGCCGCGTGCATCGTCTGCCTGCTCCCCGGCATGGGCCTGGTGCCGTCGAAAGCCCTGAACGAGCAGGTGCACCTCGTGCCGCTGCTGTATGTGGCCGGCTTTCTGGGATTGGGCGCCGTCGTCGAATCCACGGGCCTCGGCACGGCCATCAGCGGGGCGCTGCTGCATTGGCTGCCGCTTGCGCCCGGCCATACCGTCGGGAATGTCGGCGCGCTGAGCGCGATGGGCGCGGCGCTGGGACTGGTATCGACCCTGCCTGCATTGCCCGCCGTGCTCACGCCGCTGGCCAAGGATCTGGCGGCAGCCACGGGGATGCCGCTCGAGACCGTGCTGATGCTGCAGGTGCCCGTCTTCTCCACGGTGTTCCTGCCGTATCAGTCGCCGCCGATCATGATCGCGATGCAGCTCGGCGGCGTGGGATTGCGGCATGGCACGCGGCTATGCCTCGCGTTGGCGGCCATCACCGTTGTCGTGCTGCTGCCGCTCGACTACGCGTGGTGGCGCGCGCTCGGCTATCTGCATTGAGCGCGCGCTCCTTGCATCAGGCCTTGCCGTAACCGCCGCCTCCAGGCGTCTCGATCACGAACGCGTCGCCCGCGTTGAGCGTTGCGGTGTGGGTCGCGCCGAAATGCTCCACGGCGCCATCCGCGCGCTCGATCCAGTTGCAGCCCGCGGCCGCATCGCTGCCGCCGGCAAGACCGAACGGCCGCACGCGACGGCGTCCCGCGAGGATGCTCGCGGTCATCGGCTCGCGGAAGCGGATCTTGCGGATCGCGCCGTCACCGCCACGCCACTTGCCATCGCCGCCGCTGCCATAGCGGATCGCATGCGTTTCCACGAGCACCGGGAAGCGCGTCTCCAGCACTTCCGGATCGGTCATGCGCGAGTTGGTCATGTGCGTCTGCACGGCCGACGTACCGTGATGGTCGGGACCCGCGCCCGAGCCGCCCGCGATGGTCTCGTAGTACTGACGCTGGGCATCGCCGAACGTGAAATTGTTCATCGTGCCCTGCGAGGCGGCCAGCACGCCCAGCGCGCCGTACAGCGCATCGGTCGCGGCCTGCGAGACTTCCACGTTGCCCGCTACCACCGCGGCCGGATACACGGGGCTCAGCATCGAGCCCGTCGGAATCACGATATCGATCGGCCGCAGCACGCCTTCGTTCATCGGAATCGCTTCGTCGATCAGCGTGCGGAACACGTACAGCACGGCCGCCTTGCAGATGGAGCGCGGCGCGTTGAAGTTGGTCGGCCGCTGCGCGCTCGTCCCGGTGAAGTCCACCTTTACCTGCCCGCGTTCGCGATCGATCGACACGCGCACGCGGATCACCGCGCCATCGTCCATCTCGCATGCATACTCGCCCTCCTTGAGGCGCTGCGCGGCACGTCGCACCGCTTCCTCGGCGTTGTCCTGCACGTGACCCATATAGGCCAGGACCACGTCGCGGCCATAGTGGTGGATCGCGCGCATCAGTTCGTTGACGCCGGTCTCGCAGGCGGCGACCTGCGCGATCAGGTCGGCGATGTTCTGGTCGATATTGCGCGCCGGATACGGGCCGCTCGCGAACAGCTCGCGTACGGCCGCCTCGAGGAACACGCCGTTGCGCGCGATGCGCACATTGTCCAGCAGCACGCCTTCCTGCTCGATCGACACGCTGGCCGATGGCATGGAACCCGGCGTGATACCGCCCACGTCGCCATGATGACCCCGCGCGGCGACGTAGAACAGCAGGCCGCCATCGGCGCGGTCGAACACCGGCATCACCACGGTGATATCCGGCAGGTGCGTGCCGCCGTTATACGGCACGTTGAGCATGTACACATCGCCCGGCGCCATGTGCTGGCGGTGTCCATCGATCACGGCGCGCACGCTGTCGCTCATCGAGCCCAGGTGCACGGGGATATGCGGCGCATTGGCGATGAGGTTGCCTTCCGCGTCGAACAGCGCGCACGAGAAATCGAGACGCTCCTTCATGTTCACCGAGCGCGACGTCTTTTCGAGCGTGGTGCCCATCTGCTGGGCGATCGACATGAACAGGTTGTTGAAGATCTCCAGATGCACCGGATGGCGTTCCGTGGTGATGCCGCCATGGCGGCTGCGTTCACCCGTGCGCGCGAGACGCAGGGTGCCATCGTCGAGGACGGTCGCGGTCCAGCCCGGTTCGACCACGATCGTCGAGATGTCTTCGCTGATCAGCGCGGGCCCCTCGACGCGGTCGCCAGCGGCGAGCGCGCGGCGGCGGCGCAGGGGGACGTCGCCCCAGCCCGCTTGTGTGGCGACCTGAGCGCCGTCGTCGTCCGCGCTCACGTACAGCGTGACGGTCTCGTTGGCCGGCGCAATGCCGATTGCCGATGACGATTTGCCCTGATGACCGGCCGCCGCCAGCGCGCCCTCGCGTGTACCGGCCACGTCCATCACGCCGATGGCTTCCACGGCGATGGATTCGATGACCAGCGGCTTGCCTTCCATCGCGAAGCCGAAGCGCTGACGGTGCGCCTGCTCGAAGGCGAGCGCCATGTCCGCGGCTGCCGCGCGATCGACTTCGATCGGGGTGTCGGTGTCCTTGTACTTGATGCGCGCGCGCTCGACGTACGTCACAGCGCTTGCCGGGACCTGCTGCGCGGCGAGCTCGCCGCCGGCCTCGTCGGCCACCCGCGCCCACGCGCCTTGCAGCGCCGCCACCGCGCGGTCGTCGAGCACCTCTTCCACCGCGAATTCACGCAAGGCGCGCAGATCGGAGAGACCCATGCCCAGCGCGGACAGCACGCCCGCAAAGGGATGGATGACCACGCGGCCGATGCCGAGCACGTCCGCCACGCGGCAGGCATGCTGGCCGCCGGCGCCGCCGAACGAGCACATGGCGTAGTCGCTCACGTCGTAGCCGCGCTCGACGGAGATCATCTTGATCGCGCGCGCCATGCTGTCCACCGCCACGGACAGGAAGCCCTCGGCCACGGCCTCCGGCGTCATGCTCACGCCGCTCTGCGCGGCGACATCCTGCGCCAGCACCGCAAAGCGCTCGCGCACCACGTCCACGTCGATCGGCTGATTGCCTTCGGGTCCGAATACGTGGGGGAAATGCTCGGGCTGGATGCGCCCCAGCATCACGTTGCAGTCGGTGACAGTCAACGGGCCGCCATTGCGGTAGCACGCGGGACCCGGATTGGCGCCGGCCGATTCCGGGCCGACCTTGAAGCGCCCGTTCTCGAACGTGCAGATGGAGCCGCCGCCGGCCGCGACGGTGTGCACGTGCATCATCGGGGCGCGCACGCGCACGCCCGCCACCTGCGTCTCGAATACGCGCTCGTATTCGCCGTCGTAGTGCATCACGTCGGTCGAAGTGCCGCCCATGTCGAAGCCGATGACGCGATGCTCGCCGACATTCGCGCACGTCTTCACCGCGCCGACCACCCCGCCGGCCGGCCCGGACAGAATCGCATCCTTGCCCTGGAAACGCTGCGCGCTGGCGAGACCGCCGCTCGACTGCATGAACATCAGCGGCGTGGGGCCCGTATGGCGCGTGACACGGCTGACGTAGTCGCGCAGGATCGGCGACAGGTACGCGTCCATCAGCGTGGTATCGGCGCGGCCGACGATCTTCATCAGCGGGCTGGTCTCGTGGCTCACGGAGACCTGTGTAAAGCCGATCTCCCGCGCGATCTTCGCGACGCGGCGCTCGTGCCCGCCATGACGATAGCCATGCATCAGCACGATCGCGACGGCGCGGATGCCGGCCGTGTAGGCGTCCGTCAGCGCGGCGCGCGTGGCGGCCTCGTCGAGCGCCTGCAGCACGTTGCCTTGCGCATCCACGCGCTCGCTGATCTCGACCACGCGCTCGTAGAGCTGGTCATGCAACGCGATATGACGCGCGAAGATGTCGGGGCGATCCTGATAGCCGATGCGCAACTGGTCGCCAAACCCTCGCGTGATGGCCAGCACCGTGCGGGCGCCCTTGCGTTCGAGCAGCGCGTTGGTGGCCACCGTGGTGCCCATCTTGACGACCTCGATCTGCTCGTGCGGCAACGGCGCGTCCTGCGCGATGCCAAGCAGGTCGCGAATGCCCTGGATCACGGCGTCCGGGTAGCGCGAGGGATTCTCGGAGAGCAGCTTGTGCGTCACGAAGCCGCCGTCGGGCCGCAGCGCGACGATATCCGTGAAGGTGCCGCCACGGTCCACCCAGAATTGCCAGCGGCGGGTGTGGTCGGGGTCGAACGATGCGTCGGGGGAGGAGTGGGGAGTAAGCGTGGGGTTCGGCATGGCGTCGTCTCTTCGTTATGGGCGGTGGCAGTCGCGTAGTGGCGTATGACATTTTTCGGGCATTCTGCAAACGACGGCCACGCCGGTCCAACTAGAAATCTTCGGACCAATGCATAAGAAAATCGCATGCTCGATTTGGATGCCCTACACTGCCCCACTTCCGGGCATTTGCACCGTCATCGCACGCGCCATGAATCTGAAGTTCATCGAAACGTTCGTCTGGGTCGCAAGGCTGCGCAGCTTCAGCCTGGCGGCCGACAAGCTGTTCACCACGCAGGCGTCGGTCTCGAGCCGCATTTCCGCGCTCGAGCGCGAGCTCGATGTGCGCCTGCTGGAGCGCAACTCGAAAACCGTGCGCCTGACCGCCGCGGGCCTGCGCGTGCTCGCGGAGGCCGAGGCGGTGAGCGAGTCGGTGGAGCGGCTCCGTACGGCCCTGCGCGCGGACGAAAACGCCAGCGGCGTCGTGCGGATCGGCGCGATGGAAACGGTCGTGCACACGTGGCTGGCCGAGATGGTCGCCGCCGTGACGCGGCGCCATCCGAAGCTCGAGGTCGAACTGGTCGTCGATACCGCGCTGCGGCTGCATACGCTGCTGCGCGAGGGGCAGATCGATATCGCGCTGCATACGGACCTCACGCACGAGAGCGGGATTGCCAGCACGGCGCTGCTGAGCCATCCACTCGCGTGGATCGCGGCGCCCAATCTGCCGGAGACAGCGCGGGATCGGATCATCACGTTCTCGCGGCATTCCCGGCCATACCAGGACCTCGCGCAACTCTTGCGCGAGCACGGCATGGCGCGTGCGCGGCTCAACGGCATCAATTCGGTGGCCGCAATGGTCCGGCTGCTGATCGGCGGCTTCGGCGTGGGCGTGGTTCCGCCAGCCATCGTGGAAGAACCGCTGGCGCGCGGCGAACTCGTCGTACTGGACGCGCCGATGCCTCAGCCGCCCGCGCTGCCCGTCACGGCGTCATGGCGCACCGATATCGGCTTTCAGGCGACGCAGCGGATTCTCGATCTGATCGACACGACGGTCGAGGAATACGCGGCGCGCGTGGGACCGGAGCGCGCGGTGCTCGCGGCGCGATGACCCGCGTCGATGCCGCCTCCTTCTGAGTATTTACCCTGATGCGCGTCGACGCACGCGGCTGGCACGCGACCGCAGCAGGCGCCGGCAATCGTGCGGATACGGCGTCAACCGTGGCTTCGAAGGAAATGACCCGCGCGTGTTCACAATTACTTGACGCTGCCGGCAGAAATAACTTCGTCGCCAGACATTTTTTTTACTTCTAAGGTTGGAACCTTCATAAGCCCGGTTCCATCCATGTCCACGTCGCCGCTCCCCCGCCCCACGCCCCCAATATCGTTTGCACGACCCGCGGACAGATCCCACGCGCACCCTTCGCAGTTGCGACGCGCCGTGCGCGAACGTCTGGTCACCGGCCCCACCGCGGGGTACTGCGGCGAGTACGCGCAGGCCAACCTTGCGATCCTGCCGAAAGCCCACGCGGACGACTTCCTGCGCTTCTGCGTGCTGAATCCCAAGCCTTGCCCGCTGCTCGCGGTCGGCGAACCGGGTCAGTGGCACATTCCCGCGCTCGGCGAGGACCTCGATATCCGCGCGGACGTGCCGGCCTATTACGTCTATCGCCATGGCGAACGCACCGGGGAGGTGCAGGATCTGCACGCGCTGTGGCGCGACGATCTGGTCGTGTTCGCGATCGGCTGCTCGTTCTCGTTCGAGGAGATGCTCAAGCAGGAAGGTATTCCGCTGCGGCATGTCGACGCCGGCGTGAACGTGCCGATGTACCGCACGAACATCCCCAGTCAGCCCTCGGGGCCGTTCGGCGGCAACCTCGTGGTGTCGATGCGCCCGATGAAAGCGGCGGACGCCATTCGCGCGATCCAGATCACCAGCCGCTTTCCCGGCGTGCATGGCGCGCCCGTGCACCTTGGGGATCCCGCGCTGATCGGCATTCGGGATCTGTGGCAGCCGGACTTCGGCGACGCGGTGGCCGTGCACGACGACGAAGTGCCGGTGTTCTGGGCATGCGGCGTAACGCCGCAGTCCGCGATCGAGAGCGCGCGCCTGCCGTTCGCGATCGCGCACAAGCCGGGCCACATGCTGGTCACCGACATTCCCAACCGCACGCTTGCGGTCATCTAGTGACAAGGACGAGGGAGGTATCAACGATGGCGATCGATATCGAGACGAATCTTCCGGGCGCGGACCTGCAGGCGGAGACGCAGCGCGAGGGCGCGCGCACATGGTACGGCCAGATGACGCGCTCGCAGCGCAATGCGTTCTGGTCCTGCAAGCTCGGCTATATCCTCGATGCAATGGACACGCAGTTCCTCAGCTTCGTGATTCCCACGCTGATCGCCGCGTGGGGCATCACGCGTGGCGACGCGGGACTGATCGGAACCGTCACGCTGCTCACGTCCGCGGTGGGCGGCTGGCTCGCGGGCGTGATGTCGGACCGCATCGGCCGCGTGCGCACGCTGCAGATCACGATCGTATGGTTCGCGTTCTTCACGCTGCTGTGCGCGTTCGCGCAGAACTTCGGGCAGTTGCTGTGGGCGCGCGGCCTGATGGGCCTGGGCTTTGGCGGCGAGTGGACGGCCGGCGCGGTGCTGATCGGCGAAGTCATCCGCGCGAAGGATCGCGGCAAGGCCGTGGGCATCGTACAGGCCGGATGGGCGATCGGCTGGGGGCTCTCCACCCTGCTGTTCACGCTCGTGTTCTCGCTGGTGCCGCCCGAATACGCATGGCGCGTGCTGTTCGCCATCGGCATCGCGCCCGCGCCATTCGTCATCTGGATTCGCCGGTTCGTCGAAGAGCCCGAGGTCCATCAGCGCCAGCAGGCCGCGCAAGCTGCGGGCGACGCAGAACGCGCCTCGTTCCTCGACATCTTCCGCGGCGATATCGCGTGGACCACCATCCGCGCATCGGTACTCGCGACGGGCGTGCAGGGCGGCTACTACGCGATCACCACGTGGTTGCCGACGTACCTCAAGACCGAACGCGGACTCAGCGTCATCGGCACGGGCGCGTATCTCGGCGTCGTCATCGTGGGTTCGTACTGCGGGTATCTGGCCGGCGCCTGGCTCAGCGATCGCCTCGGCCGCCGTCGCGCGTTCATGCTGTTCGCCGTGGCATCGGTCATCATCGCCACGGTCTACACGCAACTGGCGCTCGACAACGTGCTGATGCTCGCGCTCGGCTTTCCGCTCGGATTCTGCGCATCCGGAATTTTCTCCGGGATGGGCGCGTTCCTCACCGAACTGTATCCCACACGTATCCGCGGCAGCGGACAGGGCTTCTGCTACAACTTCGGCCGGGCGGTGGGCGCCACGTTCCCGTTCCTGATCGGACACGTCTCACAGGGCATGAGCCTCGGCCACGCCATCGGGCTATTTGCGGCCGCCGCGTATGGCGTGGTGATTCTCGCCGCGCTGACGCTGCCCGAAACACAGGGCCGCGCGCTCACCGAGTAAGCACCAGCCGACCGCGGCACGGGGCGGCGTGCTCAGCGCCGCCTCACATACAGCGCCAGGTCGTAGACTTCCATGAGCGCCAGCAGCTGCGCCGCGCTCAGCGTTTCCGGATTCAGTTCGGTATGGGAGATCCAGCTCTGGCTCACATGCAGGCGCGTGGCCGCCTCCGCCTGGCTGAGACCGGCAATCGTTCGTGCACCCTGAAGCACCCGACCGAGGTCGAGTGCCGTGGCGATTCGCTCTTCCATAGTTATTGTTTCCCTCCATCTGCGGGCAAACCGCACGTTGCCCCACTCCTGATGTAGCAGTCATGCGGGCATTACGCAACCCGGGCGTCGGACACCCTTTAGCCTCCGCGCGCGATTGCAAGCTCTTGCAACCGATTGCAGCGGCGGTTGCAATTCCTACCGCCTGCCGCGCGGTCCCGGAACGACTGTCACGCGGGTTTCGCCCGTGCCTGTGTGCGGCTTGTCGGCGTTTGTCCGAATGGAACGGACCTTGCGGCGGGGTCGCCTGATATCCCCAACGCAATGGTGACGATCATGGAAAAGAGTCGAACTGCTCCGCCGCTCACGGATTTTCACTATGGTGGCCACAGTGGTGTGGACGACGAGAAAAGCCGTCCACGCGAACCGGTGCGCTCGGCCGAGGATGATCCCGCGCCGAAGTCGTTTCGGAATCTTCCGGAGCAGCCTTACCGCCCGCAGCCCGGCTCCAACGAGCCCGAAGGCGTCGAACGCTATGGCATGTATGGCGTCGCGCCGGGCACGGACAAGCCGGCTCCCGAGTTCGCGAACGCGGGTCAGCGGCCGCTACCGGGCCCCGCCGCGCTGGGCCAGTACGATGGCGACGACATGCGCGCGCTGGAGCCGCTGAACGATGCCCAGCGTCTCGAGGTTCTCCACGAACGGCTATCGATGGTGGTGGACCCCGGCGTGATCAGCGTCGAGATGATCGACGGCGCGGTGACGCTGCGTGGCACGGTACGCGATGCGCCGACGCGCAAGGCCGTGGAGAACATCGTCATGGGCTGCCTCACCGATCATTACGTGCGCAGCGAGATCGATGTGTCCGCGACACGATGAGCGAGGCTATTTGAGGTACTCGCCGTGCTCGGCGCGAATCTCGTCGAGATGCGCCAGCGTGCCCGACAGGTGCTCACGGAGCACCGCTTCCGCGCGGACCGCGTTGCCCGTGGCGATCGCGTCGACGATCGCCGCATGATCGCGCAGCACCTCGTGCGCCTTGCCCGCCGTCGGCAGATGCAGACGGCGCAGACGATCGAGATGCCCGCTTTGCCGGCGCACCAGCGCATGCAGGTCGGGAACGTTCGCCGCGTCATACAGCGCGCGGTGGAAGGCCTGATCGTTGTCGCTGAACTCCGATAACGCATTCAGTTCGAGCATGCGCGCGGCGCGGTCTACCGTCGTGCGCAGTTTCTCGATGAGCCGTGCGTCGGGCGCGGCCGCCAGTGTGCGCACGATCTCCAGTTCCACGGACCGCCGCAGGAAATGCGCCTGCCGGGCCAGCGCCACGTCGATGCGGCTCACACGGGTCGCGTGCTGCGGAAAGATGTCGACGAGTCCCTCCTCCGCCAGACGGATCAACGCATCGCGCACCGGTGTCTGGCTGATACCGTACTGCGCGGCCAGATCGATCCGGGACAGCACGGTACCGGGCTGCAGCGAAAGCGCGAGGATCTGTTCGCGCATGTGCTCGAACACCTGCGGCGCCGCCTGGCGCGTGCGGTCGAAGTGAAAGAGAGAGGACGGTTCCCGCAGCAAGGTTTCCATTTGGGGCGCGATTCTAGCCGAACGTTGCAGCCATTCCGCATTGACGCACTAATATATTAGTGCTTTAATCGTCGCCATCAAGGCCGGCGTGGCGAACTCTCGTCAGCAGACCGGCTCCGCTTTCAATGTGGACATGGAAGAGACAACCATGACGGCACGCAAGACGCCCGAATCCCTGCGCAGCGCGCGCTGGTTCGCCCCTGACGACCTGCGCTCCTCCGGTCATCGCTCCCGCATCATGCAGATGGGCTACGCGCCCGACGAGTGGATGGGCAAGCCGGTCATCGCGATCGTCAATACCTGGTCCGATATCAACCCCTGCCATTCGCACTTCAAGCAGCGTGTCGACGATGTCAAGCGCGGCATCCTGCAAGCTGGCGGATTCCCGATCGAGCTACCCGCGATTTCGCTTTCCGAGAGCTCGGTCAAGCCGACGACGATGCTCTATCGGAATCTGCTCGCGATGGAGACCGAAGAACTCATCCGATCGCATCCCATCGACGGCGCGGTGCTCATGGGCGGCTGCGACAAGACCACGCCCGGGCTGTTGATGGGCGCGACCAGCGCGGGCGTGCCGGCCATCTACGTGCCGGCGGGCCCGATGCTGCGCGGCAACTACAAGGGCAATGTGCTGGGCTCCGGCTCCGACGCGTGGAAGTATTGGGACGAGCGACGGGCCGGCAATATCAGCAAGACCGAATGGATCGGCATCGAGGGCGGCATCGCGCGCAGCCACGGCACGTGCATGACGATGGGTACCGCGAGCACGATGACGGCGATCGCCGAGGCCATCGGCATGTCGCTGACGGGCGCGTCGTCGATTCCCGCCGCGGATGCCAACCATATCCGCATGTGTTCGGAGTCCGGCCGGCGCATCGTGGAGATGGTGTGGGAGGACCTCACGCCCGCGCGCGTACAGACGCATGCGTCGTACGAGAATGCGATTGCGGTGGCCATGGCGATGGGCTGCTCGACGAACGCGATCATCCACGTCATTGCGATGGCGCGGCGCGCGGGGCACGACATCGGCCTGGACGACTTCGACGCGATGAGCCGCCACGTGCCGGTGCTCGCGAACATCCGGCCGAGCGGCGACAAGTACCTGATGGAGGACTTCTATTACGCCGGCGGACTGCCCGCGTTGATGAGCCGCATTCGCGACAAGCTGCACCTGGACGCGCCCACGGTCACGGGCCGCACGCTTGGCGAAAACATCGCGGGCGCCGAGGTCTACAACGACGACGTCATCCGCGCGCGCGACAACGCGCTGTATCAGGAAGGGGCGCTCGCCGTGCTCAAGGGCAATATCGCGCCCGATGGCTGCGTCATCAAGCCGAGCGCGTGCGAGCCGCGCTTCTTCAAACACACGGGTCCGGCGCTGGTATTCGACGATTATCCGTCGATGAAAGCCGCCATCGAGCGCGACGACCTCGACGTGACGGCCGATCACGTGCTGATCCTTCGCAATGCGGGCCCGCAGGGCGGACCAGGCATGCCCGAGTGGGGCATGCTGCCGATTCCGAAGAAACTCGTGCAGGCGGGCGTGCGCGACATGCTACGCATGTCGGACGCGCGCATGAGCGGGACGAGCTATGGGGCCTGCATCCTCCACGTCTCGCCGGAAGCGTATATCGGCGGACCGTTCGCGCTGGTGCGAACGGGCGACATGATTTCCGTCGATATCGACCAGCGCCGCATCCACCTCGAGGTCTCCGACGAGGAACTCGCGCGACGCCGCGCCGCCTGGCGGCCGCTGCCGCCGAAATTCGGGCGGGGCTACGGCTGGATGTTCGCGCAGCATATTCGCCAGGCCAACGACGGTTGCGACTTCGACTTCCTGCAGACGGACTTCGGCGAGTCCGCGGGCGAACCGAGCATCTACTGATCGAAGGACATCATGACCCAGCTCAGCGCTTCCCTGCGCGACAAGCTCAAGACCGTGAGCACGGCCACGCTGTGCACGGCGCTGTTCAAGCGCGGCCTGCGTAACCAGTTCATCCAGGATGTGCATCCGCTCGACCCGAAGCACGCCGTGAAGCATGGGACGATGGTCGGCGAAGCCTTCACGCTGCGCTATATCCCCGCGCGCGAGGATCTCAATCCGATTACCGTGTTCCAGGATCCGAACCATCCGCAACGGCGGGCGATCGAGCAATGCCCGCCTGGCGCGGTGCTTGTGATCGACAGCCGCAAGGACGCGCGCGCCGCGTCGGCGGGCTCGATCCTCGTGACGCGGCTCATGCAGCGTGGTGGCGCGGGCATCGTTACCGATGGCGGCTTGCGGGACTCGCCCGAGATCGCGGAGATGGATATTCCGTCCTATCACCAGCGCCCGTCCGCGCCGACGAACCTGACGATGCATCAGGCGCTGGAATTCAACGTGCCGATCGGCTGCGGGGATGTCGCCGTGTTCCCCGGCGATGTGGTTGTGGGCGATGGCGAGGGCGTGGTCATCATTCCGCGCGAACTCGCCGGGGAAATTGCCGACGAGGCGGTCGAGATGACCGCTTTCGAGGACTTCGTCACGGAAGAAGTGAAGAAGGGCCGTTCGATCATCGGCCTTTATCCGGCCACGACCGAGGAGGCGCGCGCGGATTTTGCCGCATGGCGCAAGGCTTCTGGCCGATAATGGCCAACTCGATTCATTGACAGGAAACTCGCGCATGAAACCCCGTCTTCTGCAGCATGGCCGCCTTCCCGAACATATCGAAGCCCGGCTCGCCGAGCACTTCGACGTGCACCCGTTCTGGGCCGAGACGGATCCGGCGGGCTTCCTCGCGAAGCACGGTGCGGACTTCGTGGCGCTGACCGCGCGCGCGGCCACGGGCGTCGATGCGGCGACCATCGCGGCGCTGCCTTCTCTGCGCGTGATTTCGAGCTTCGGCGTAGGCCTGGACAAGATCGACCTCGACGCCGCGCGTGCGCGCGGTATTGCCGTGGGCTATACGCCGGACGTCCTCAACGACTGCGTCGCTGACACGGCATGGGCCCTGCTGATGGATGCGGCGCGGCAGGTGAGCGCGGCGGACCGTTATGTTCGCCGGGGCGAGTGGCCGAAGGCGGCTTATCCGCTGACCACGCGCGTGAGTGGCAAGCGCCTCGGGATCGTCGGCCTCGGCCGCATCGGCCATGTCATCGCCAGGCGTTCGAGCGGCTTCGACATGGAAGTGCGTTACTTCGGCCGCAAGGCGCAGGAAGGCGTGTCGTACGGCTTCGAGCCGTCGATCGAGGCGCTGGCGCGTTGGGCGGACTTTCTGGTGCTGGCGACGTCTGGCGGCCCGTCCACGAAGCATCTGGTCTCGGCCAGCGTGCTGGAGGCGCTCGGGCCGAAGGGCTACCTGATCAATATCGCGCGCGGTACCGTGGTGGATGAGGCGGCGCTGATCGATGCGCTGTCCAACAAGCGCATCGCGGGCGCGGGTCTCGATGTCTTCGAGAACGAGCCCCATGTGCCGGAGGCCTTGTACAAGCTCGATAACGTCGTGCTGCTGCCCCACGTGGCCAGCGGCACGCACGAGACCCGCAAGGCAATGGCGGACCTCGTGTTCGACAACCTGCAGGCGTTTTTCGAGACCGGCAAGGTGTTGAAGTCCGCCGTGTAATCGCGGTTATTCGGCCTTGGCGCCGGAGTCCTTGGCCACCTTGACCCACTTGGCGGTCTCGGTCTTGATGAACGCGCCAAGCTGCTGCGCGTTCATGTCCCCCGCGCTTACGCCCTGCTCGTCGAAGCGCTTCACGACGTCCGGCTGCTTGAGCACCTTGGCCAGTTCGGCGCCCGCGCGCTGCTTGATCGCCTCGGGCGTGCCGCGCGGCGCCATCAGCGCGTACCACGTCACCACCTCGTAGCCGGGCACCCCGCTCTCCGCCACGGTGGGCAGGCCGGGATAGGCGGGCGAACGCTTGGCCGACGTCACGGCCAGCGCGCGCACCTTGCCGCTCTTGATATGCGGATACGCCGAGGGGCTCGTTTCGATCGCCATCTGGATCTGGCCGGCGATGATGTCCGTCATCATCGGCGCGCCGCCCTTGTACGGCACGTGCGAGATATCGGTGCCCGTGGCAGCGCGGAACAGTTCACCCGACATGTGTTCGGTGCTGCCGATACCGGCCGAACCGTAGTTCACCTTGCCCGGATGCGCCTTGATGTAGGCGATGAGCTCCTGCACCGTCTTGACCGGAATCTGTTCGTTGACGATCAGCACGTTCGGCGTAGACGCGACCATGCCGATGGGCTCGAGGTCTTTCTGGAAATCGTACGGCAGCGACTTGTAGATGCCGGGCGCCATCGTGTGGGCGATGGTCGCCAGCAGGAACGTATAGCCGTCGGGCTGGGCGCGCGCCACGTTGGCCGCGCCGAGCGTGCCGCCGGCGCCCGGCCGGTTGTCCACCACCACGGGCTGACCCAGCGCCTCGCCGAGCTTCTGGCCGACCGCGCGGCCGACGATGTCGGTGGTGCCGCCCGCGGCGAACGGGACGACCAGCGTGATCGGCTTGCTGGGCCAGGCATCGGCGGCGTGGGCAACATGCAGGGAAGCACCGGCCAGCAGGGCGGCGGCGCCGACCATGGCCTTGAGCGCCATGCGGCGGCGTGGCATCGTTTTCATGATGCAGTCTCCTCGGGGATCGTTGGAATCTTGAGCCGAATCATGGGATCCGGCTGAATCGGGGACTCTATCGCTACCCCTGCTGCCAGAATAGTCCCCATCCGGCATGGGGGGATCACAAATCGTGAAGGCCCTGCCCGCTCGCGGGCCCACTTTCAAACGGCCGTTTCCGACGCCGCTGCGACAACCGTGCCAGCCCGCCCCCCTGCTTACCCGCATGCAAAGGTTGTTTGACCGCGCCCAGAATGCCGGTAAGCTTGATTTTCACCACAGCGCTTTTCACTGGAGCCAACACCATGCAAAGCATTCCACCGACACTGTGGCCGATGACGGCGTTTTTCCCCCACCTTCAGGCCATGGGTGCCGTCGAAGGTCAGCAGTTCACCGAGAGCTGGGCCCGGCTGATGGGCCTGAATACCGATTTTGCGCGTTCCATGTTCGACGAGGCCCGGTTCGACTGGGCGTCCATGTTCGTGGTGCAGGACCCGGAGTCGGCGTACGTCCGGCAGATGACCAACCAGATCCCCATGCTGTCCATCCCGCTCCATTACGCGTCCGCGCTGCTGGAACTGGGCTGCGCCTCGCAGCGTGCGTGGCTCGATACCTGGGGCCACTGGCTCGGGATGCCCGCTATCCTGGCGTCTGCCTCGGCGGCAGAAAACGGCGACGGTGTGGAAGATGTGCCACAGCACGCCATTCGTGAAACCCGGCATCTCCGGGCGCGCAATGGCAAGCCGCATTGAGCGAGATACGCGCAGATCGGGCCGGTTTGACGCCTTTACACGTACAAGCTACAAGGGTCTCGCGTATATATGAACTTCAAGACATCCACAACGGTGGCACAACCAATGCGTGCGTCACCTAAAACTAAGGCATAGTGTCCTCTGCACTGACAGAAGGCTATGCTTGCAGGAGTGCAGTTTTAAGCTGCCTGTCCGATCGACGCGGGGCGCAGTCGACACAGGTATTCGGATCGCGCCCAATTACTACATCGCGAGGCACCTTATGAAGAAGACCCATCTCCTCAGTCTGATCGTCGCGGCCACGGCCGTGGTTGCCGCGCCGCTGGCCATTGCGCAGCAAAAGCAAGTCGACCCGTACACGCAAGGCGCCAAGACCGGCAAGCCGGATCCGTACACGGACGGCGCCAAGACTGGCAAGTTCGACCCGTACACCGACGGCGCCAAGTCGGGTTCGACGCGTTCGGACCTGGTGAACAGCAAGCGCGACCCGTACACCGACGGCGCCAAGTCCGGCGCCCGTGACCCGTACACCGACGGTGCGAAGACCGGCAAGGCTGATCCGTACACCGACGGCGCCAAGAAGCAGTAAGCGGTTTGGCTCGCCGGTCCCTCCTCGCGGGGAGGGACCATGGAACGCCCCCTTCGCCCCTTTCAGGGCGGAGTGGGGCGTTTTGCTTTTGGTTCTGATTTTGTTTTTCCCGCAGCAGGAATCAGGGCACGGGGTTTGCCGCACCGTCGATGGCGATGACGGCGCCGTTGACGTATGCCGCGCGTCCGGAACCCAGGAACACCACCATGTCGGCGACCTCCTCGGGCAAGGCCAGACGGCCCATCGGCATCTTGTCGGTGAGCGCGCGCATCGCCTCTTCCTTGCTGACGTGGGCGGCGGCGGCTTCCACCTCCATGCGCGCATGGTAGCGATCGGTCTCCGTCGTGCCCGGGTTGACCGCGTTAATCCGGATGCCATGCCTCGCATACGCATTGGCAAGGCCCGTCGACGCCAGCATCAACGCCGCGTTAGCGGCACCGCCGCCGAGATGGAACGTCGAGGCGACCCGGCCGCCGACACCCACCACGTTGACGATATTGCCGGTGCGGCGCTCGGCCATGCCCGGCAGCACGGCTTCCATCATGTGGATGTACGTGAAGTACTTGGCTTCCATGGCCGCGTGCCAGTGCGCGGCCGTGAGCTGTTCCGCGGGCGTGCGTTTGGCCGCGCCGGCGGAGTTCACGAGCACGTCGATCGGACCGAGCGCGGCTTGCACGCTCTCGCGCAAGGCGGCGGCTTCGGCGGGCACAGTGAGGTCGGCGGAGAAGCCCTTGATGGTCAGGCCCTCGGCGGCAAGCTTTGCCACGGCGGTTTCCAGGCCTTCCGGGTTACGCGCGGCGATGGCGACTTTTGCGCCTTCCTGCGCGAACAGGCGCGCGCACGCGAGGCCGATGCCCTTGCTGCCACCCGTGACCAGCACGACCTTGCCCTTCAATTGCAGATCCATCGCTCCCCCGTTTTGTAAGAAAAAATCAAAGCGCTAATATACGCCGCAGCCTCGCATGCCGCACCGATCGCGAGCGTGAGCCGCTTGCCCGCGCCACGCCTCGGTCGTTTCTTTCAAAGATTGAAAGGTGGAAAGTTCCGTCCGGATTCGTTCATAAACCGAAACAGTCCGTTAGCGGAATCGGGCTGTTACTTCGCAATGGTTGGCCTAGAGTAGGGACTTCGAATCGCCTGCCAAAGGAGCTTCCCATCATGCGACTCACCCCTGACACCCTGCTTCCCGCCTCCACCGACGTTCCGGCCGTTGCCGCCGACGACGTGGTGACCGCGATCCGCCATCAGGACATCGTTACCGCGTGGTCGGGCACGATGGCCGACCAACGCGTGGCCGTGCTGCACATGCTGTATCCGCGGACCGATGCGCGCACCCACCGCAGCCTCGACGCGCTCGTCAATGCGCTGCACGTGCATGGTCTGCACAAGGTGGCCGAGCTGATCGAACAGGAGGCGCATTACCTCGTGTTCAAGGATCCGGTGAAGGCATGGAAGGCCCTCAACGAGATTCGCCACGATTCGCTCGCGATTGGCGTGCATCTGTATTACAAGGGCTTCAGTGGCAATGAGGCGGAAGTGGCGCTCGACCGGGATGCGCATCGCAAGGGCTGACCGGTCCCTGACCTCCCTGACGTCCCTCACCTTGAACGCGGGCATGGGCGAAATTTACAAAATCGCTCTTGCCTGCGGTTGCGGTTCTTTCACGGCCGATATCTTCCGCCACGGTACGACGGGCGCTTCCGGCGGTTCGGATGCCTGGTACGGAATCTGCGCGGGACCACGCTCTCACCAAATCAATCAACGGAGAGCGACATGGACCCCAACAATCTCGATCCGCAGGACTCTGCTTCCAACAGCACGTCTCAACTGCGCGCCAAAGGCGACCAGCTCGCGCGGGATCTCGACGACCTGATTTCGCAGCTACCCAGTTTGACCGGCGACGCCGTGGATGCGGCCAAGCAGAAATTCCTCGCCAAGGCGGAGCACGGCTCGAACGCGTTGCAGTCGCTGACGGCCAATGCCTGCGAGCGGATGGAGCATGCCCAGGAGTGCGCGAAGGATTATGTGCACCGGGAGCCGGTGCGGGCGCTTGGGATGGCGGCGGGAATTGGATTCTTGCTAGGGGCGCTGCTCTGCCGGCCGCATTATCGCGACTGATCGCCCTTACCCGCTGAGAAGAGGGGCGGCGGCAGGCACTGCCGCCGCCCCCTTTTTCGCTGCTCAGGCCTCGGCGGTTTTGCCTTCGACTTCTTCATCCGGCCAGTTGCGGCCGACCATCCATTCATAGAGCGTCGGCAGCACGATGAGCGTGAGCATCGTGGCGGTGATGAGGCCACCGATGATCACGATGGCTAGCGGGCGCTGCGTCTCCGAGCCGATGGCGCGGGAGATGGCCATCGGGAACAGGCCCAGCATCGCCAGCAGCGCCGTCATCAGCACGGTGCGCAGACGGTCCATGGAGCCCGTGAGGACAGCCTGGCGCAGCGGCATGCCCTCGTCGCGCAGCTGGTTGAAGTACGTCACCATCACCACGCCGTTGAGCACCGCCTGACCGAACAGCGCGATGAAGCCGATCGCCGCCGACACCGACAGCGGAATGCCGGTGATGAACAGCGCGAAGACGCCGCCAATCAGCGCGAACGGGATGTTCGAGATGATCAGCGTGGCGCTCTTGAACGACTTGAACGCGTTGAACAGCAGCAGGAAGATCAGAAGCACCGACAGCGGCACGACAATCGACAGTCGGGCCATCGCGCGCTCCTGGTTCTCGAACTCGCCCGACCAGCCGATCTTCACGTCGTCGGTCTTCACGTTCTTCTTGACCAGCGCCTGCATGTCCTTCACCACGCTGCCCATGTCGCGGTCGCGGATGAAGATGCCGATCGACGTCGTGCGCTGCCCGTTCTCGCGGCTGATGTTCATCGCGCCCGACGCTGCGCGGAACGTCACAAGTTGTGACAGCGGAACCTGCGCGCCATCGGCCGTCTGCATGAAGATGTTCGGCAGGTTGGGCAGCTCGCGCTCGTTCGGCTTGAGGCGCACGGCCACGCTGAAGTGGCGCTCGCCCTCCCAGAGCTCGGTCGCGGCCTTGCCCGCCAGTGCGGTTTCCATCAGGTCCTGCACGTCGGCCACATTGATGCCGTAGCGCGCCGCCTGCGCACGATCGAAGTCCAGCACGTACTGGGGCAGTTCGCCATCGCGGTCGATGAACGCGCGCATCACGCCCTTGACCGTCTGCACGTTGGCCAGAATCTGGTCGGCCACCTGCTTGTTGTGCTCGAGGCTGTCGCTCTGCACCTTGATGACGATCTGGCCCTTGATCTGCGAGATGCTCTCGAGGATGTTGTCACGCACCGGCTGCGAGAAATTCGGCTCGATACCGGGCAGCGCGCGCAGATTGCGGTCGATCTCGGTAATGATCTTGCGCTTGTCGTATCCCGCGCGCCACTGCTTGTCGCCCTTCAGGTCGACGAGGATTTCCACCGTGTTGATCAGCTTCGGATCGGTACCGTCATCGGGCCGGCCCACCTTGGAGATCGTGGTGTTGACCTCGGGCGTCTTGCGGATGACGTCGCGCAGGATATGCGCCTGTTCCCGCGCCTCGTCGATCGACACCGACGCGGGCAGGTCGAAGCTGACCCACATCGAGCCTTCGTCGAGTTCGGGCAGGAATTCGCTGCCGAGGAACTTGCCCACGCCGACGGTCGCGACGAGCAGACCGAGCGACACGCCGACCACGGCCTTCTTGTGGCCGAGCGCCCACGTCAGGATCGGCTCGTACAGCCGCTTGCTGTGGCGCACGATGAAGTTGTCTTCGTGCGAGATGTTCTTGGTGAGCAGCAGATGACAAAGCAGCGGCACTACCGTCAGCGAGAGGATCAGCGAACCGATCAGCGCGCCCGTCACCGTGTACGCCATCGGCGCGAAAATCTTGCCCTCGTGACGCTGCAGCGTAAAGATCGGGATGTGCGCCGCGATGATGATCACCATCGAGAACACGGTCGGCCGGCCCACTTCCGTGGTGGCCTGAAGAATCGCGTATAGCCGCGCCTTCTTGTCCTTGATCTGCTGTTCCTTGAGCTCGCCCAGCCGCTTGAAGATGTTCTCGACGACGATCACCGCGCCGTCGACGATGATCCCGAAGTCCATCGCGCCGAGCGACAGCAGGTTGGCCGGAATGCCCACCCATGTCAGGCCGAGGAACGTCGACAGCAGCGCCAGCGGAATCACGAGCGCGACGATGGCCGCCGCGCGCACGTTGGCGAGGAACAGGTACAACACCGCCATCACCAGCAGCGCGCCCTCGACGAGGTTGCCGAACACGGTGTGCAGCGTCTTGTCGATCAGCGTCGAGCGGTCGTAGTACGGGACGATCTTGACGCCCTTCGGCAGGATCGAGCCGTTGAGCATTTCGATCTTCTGCTTCAGGGACTCGAGCACGATGGACGGGTTCTCGCCCTTCCGCATGACCACGATGCCCGACACGATGTCGTCTTCGTTGTCCTGGCCCATCAGGCCCTGCGGCGGCGCGGCGCCGATCTTCACCTCGGCGATGTCCTTGACGAGGATCGGCGTGCCGTTGTTTTCCGCCACTACGGTGTTGGCGATATCGGCCGACGTGCGGTAGCTGCCGAGCGAACGCAGCAGGTACTGCTGACGGCCATGGCTGACCGAGCCGCCGCCCGCGTTCGAGTTCGCGCGTTGCAGCGCGGTGAACAGCTGCGACAGCGAGATCTTGGCATCGCGCATGCGCGCGAGGTTCGGGTTGACCTCGTACTGCTTGATGGTGCCGCCGATGGTCACGAGGTCCGCAACGCCGGGGACCTGGCGCAGGTTCTTCTCGACCACCCAGTCCTGTAGCGTGCGTAGCTCCTGCGCGGAGTAGCCCTTCCCGGTCAGGCGGAAACGATAGATTTCACCGATGGCCGTCGACAGCGGCGCGAGCTCGGGGCTTACGCCATCCGGCAGGTCGACGCCGCGCAGGCGCTCGAGGATCTGCTGGCGCGCGGTCACGTCGGTGGCCTTGTCGTTGAAGGTCACCATCATGAACGACAGGCCGAACTGCGTGTGCGAGAACACGCGCACGGAATTCGGCGTGCCGGCGAGCGCGGTCTCGATCGGAATCGTGACCTGGCGCTCCACTTCCTCGGCCGCGCGGCCCGGGTACAACGTGATGACGTTGACCTGAATGTCCGAGACGTCCGGGAACGCCTCGATTGGCAGGTTCTTGAAGGCGGCGAGACCGCCGGCGATGAAAATGAGCAGCCCCAGCCAGACGAACAGCTTCTGGTGAAGCGCAAAACTGACGATGCGCGAGATCATGTGGCCGCGGTCCTTTTACTGCTTGGCGGCGGCGGCGCGCACGCTGTTGACGGCGGTGGCATCGCGCAGGATGTCCTGCAGGTACAGGTTGCCGTCGGTCACGACGACTTCGCCATCCTTGAGCCCCTCGAGCACTTCGGTCGTACCGGGCAGCGACACGCCGAGCGTCACCTGGCGGCGCTCGAACACGTTCTGCGACGGACGCACGAACACGTAGTTCTTGTTGTCGGCCAGGAAAACGGCCTTCGCCGGCACCGCGATGCCCTTGAACGACGCGGCTTGCAGGCGGGCCGTCACGAACATTTCGGCCTTGAGTCGGCGGTCGGCATTCGGCACGACGAGCCGCACCTTGACGCTACGCGACGCCGGGTCGACGTAGTCGGCCACCTTGACCACGGTGCCCGGGAACGTCTCGCCCGGATACGCGGCGCTGGTCAGCTTGACGGTCACGCCCGGCTTGAACAGCGCGAGGTCCGCTTCCGTGGCATCGAGCTGCGCCCACAGCGTGCTGGGATCGGTGATAAGGAACAGCGGCGATGCGGGCGGCTGGTCGGGACGCAGTTCCTGACCCGGATTGATGTTGCGCTCGACCACGAGGCCATCGATCGGGCTGCGCAGCGAGAACCGTTGATTGACGTTGTCGTTGGCGGTGCCGTACATGCGCAGCGCGGCCTGCGTGCGCTGGAGGTCCGCCATCGCACGGGCACTGTCGGCCTGCGCCTGCTCGAAATCCTTCTGCGCGATCACGCCCGCATCGTAGAGCTCGCGCTGACGCGTGAGCGACTTTTGCGCATAGGCGCTATCCGCGGCGGCCTTGCGTGCATCGGCCTGCGCGAGGCCGAAGTCCGGCGAAGTCAGCATCGCGAGCGGCTGGTTCATCTTCACGGACGTGCCGGGCTGGACGAGGATCTCGGTCACGCGGCCCGCGAACGGCGAGCTGATGCGCACGGTCTTGTCCTCGTCCCATACCAGACGGCCCGGCATGCTCAGCATGCGCTCGCCGCCCAGCTTGACGGGCTGGCTGGCGATACCCGGCAGCGAACGGACGCTTTCCGGGAACGTGATGACCTGGCCGACGACCTTCGGATCGTCGTCGTTTTCTTCCACGGCCTTCTTGCCGCACGCCACGAGCGCGAGCGCGCACAGCGAGACGGCGGCGAGCCGGGCCATACCGGTGCGGGACAGGACGGACATCTCGGTAAATCTCTGCATGCTGTTATTGACGCGACGCATCGGTGCGGACCTGGGGAAGCTTGTTGATATCGGTATTGGTGGCCTGCAGGGCCGTGCGGTAGGCGGCCAGCGCCTTGGCGTAATCGCCCTGCGCCTCGACGGCGTCCAGCCGCGTCTGGCGCAGCGCGCGACGCGAGTCCAGCAGGTCGAGCACGCCCGACGCGCCCTTGCCGTAGGCGAACTCGGCGCTGTTGGCCACGCTCTCCGCAGCGGGCAGCACGGACTCGCGCATCTGCTTCAGCGACAGGCGCGCCGACTCCAGTTGCGAGCGCAGACGCTCGATGTCGTTCTGCGCCGCCAGCAGGATGCGGTTGCGATCGTCGAGCGCCGCGTAGTAATCGACCTCGGCACGCCGCGCTTCGCCGCCGTAGCTGTGCCGCACGAACAGCGGGATCGACACGAACACGCCCCAGCTGTTGCCGCTGCCTGTCGTGTTTGTCTCGGACAGCGGATAGTGCTCGTACTGCGCGCCGACGGTCACATCGGGTACGCGGCCCGCGCGCGCCACGTCGCGGCTGGCGGCGGCGGCCGCAAGGCGCGCCTCGGCCGCTGTCACGTCGGGGCGGCGCTGCAGCGTGTCGGGATCGACGGGCGGCACCGGCGTATCGAGCGACGGCCAGTCTGGAATCAGGCGGTTGTCCGCCAGCGTGCCCGGCACGCCGATCGTGGCGGCCAGCGCGGCCTTGTCGCGCGCATGGTCGGCCTGCGCCGCGCGCAGATCGTTCTGGGCGCGGAGGGTGTCCAGCTGGAGCTTGGTCACATCCGAACGCGACACGTCGCCGGCCTTGAGGCGCGCTTCGTTGGCCTGCTGCGTGCGGCCGTACAGGCCGACCATCTCGGTCAGGACCTCCACGCGCTCCTGGCTGACGACGGCCTCGTACCATGCCTGATCGACCGCACCCAGCTGCTGCGCGATGACGGCCTGCACCTGTTCACCGGCGGCGGCGCTGGACTTGCGCGCGGCATCTACGCGCAGATTGCCCTTGTTGGCGGTCTCGATGACCTGATCGACGCGGAACGTGGAATCGACGGTCTTGCTGCGGAGATTGCCCGAGCCGATGCCATAGGTCTGGTTGATATTGGCAACGCCGACGCTGAGCACCGGGTTGGGACGCTGCGACGCGATCTGGATATCGGCCTGGCTGGCCTCTTCGCCGCGGCGCGCGGAAATGATGTCTCGATTGCAACGTTCGGCGTCAAGGCGCGCCTGCGACAGCGTCAGCGCGGCCTTGGCGGGTGGCGGCACGCAGGGGCCGTCGGGCGGCAGGGACTGGCTGGCAGCACGCCCGCCAGTGGCCGCCAGGGCCAGCAGCATCGCCACGGCAGCACGGGAAACAGGAAAATGCACGATCAGTTCGGCTCGAGTCGACAAACGGTCAGAGGTAAACGACCGTGCCAGCCGAACGGTGCACCGGAATGGCAATTTTCTTTTTAGACGCCCTTTATCCCGGATAACCGCAGTGCAATATGGTTTTGTTGATGACTGCGCACGATCTCTCGAGCGTCATTCAAACCGACTCGCATTACAAACGCCTTTCATCTGTCCGCCAAAACGCAAGAAATCGGGCTAACCCCGTATAAAGGAAAACCCGAATGGCATTATTCGGCGATTCTCAGCGCCGCGTTTGCGCCTGCGCGGTTATTGCGCGCGGGTGATGAACCACACGCCGTTTTGACGTCATTTCGACACGCCGGTAGGTGGCGTGGCGCGCATTTATTGCGCGGCGGCGAGGATCCGCAGCGCGCGGTCCAGTACCGGTTTGTCGACCATCTTGCCGTCCACCGCGATGGCCGCGCCCTTGGCGGCAGCGGCCTGATCGACCACGCGCCGCGCCCAGGCGAGGGCGTTTGCCGACGGCGCCAGCGCCGCGTGAACGCCGGACACCTGATTCGGGTGGATCAGCAGTTTGGCGCCGAAGCCGAATCGGCGGCCCCGCGCGGTGTCCGCGGCAAGCGCCTCGGCATCGCCGATGGCGGTGCAGACGCCATCCACGGGCGCCGGAAGGCCCGCCGCACGGGAGGCGGCGACGATCGCGCTGCGGAAATAATCGAGCGGCGCGCCATCGTCCGCCACGTCGAGGTCGGCCATGAGGTCGATGCTGCCGAACAACAGACGCTCGACGCCGGGCGCCCGGGCCACGGCACGCAGGTCGTCAAATCCGGCTGCCGATTCCAGTAACGCCAGGCAAGCGGTATCGGGCAAGAGCGACCGCATGGCGCGCAATGCCGGGGGATCCGCCTTGGGCAGCACCACTGCGGACACGCCCATCTGCCGGCAAGTGGTGAGATCCGCTTCGAACCAAGCCGTATCCGCGCCGTTCACACGGACCAGCAACGCCACGCCGGCGGCGTCAGCCTGAGGACGGAGGTCTGCCCATGCCGGGGCGAGCGCGGCACGGGCCGCATCCTTGTCGTCCGGCGCCACCGCGTCTTCGAGATCGACGATCACGGCGTCCGGGCCCGCCGCAATCGCCTTGCCGATGCGGTCCGGGCGCGAGGCGGGGACAAATAGATAGCTGCGCGGGTGGTTGCGGGCGGCCATCTCAGACCACCTCGCCGTCGTGCAGGCGGGCAATGGCCTCTTGCGAATAGCCCAGTTCAGCAAGGATGGCATCGGTATGCTGGCCGACCGCCGGTACGGGGTTCATGCAGGCGTCGGTCTGACCAGGCGGCAGCAGCGCCGGTATCGGGCCGACGGGCGAGTCGATCGTGCGCCAGCGGTCCCGCGCGGCGAGCTGCGGATGCTGCCAGACGTCCGCCATCGTATTGACGTTGGCGTTGGCGATCTTCGCGCTTTCCAGCCGTTCGACGACCTGCTCCGCGGTGAGCCGCGAGAACGCCTCGACGATATGGGCGCGCAACGGGGCGCGGTTGGCGCTGCGCAGCGAATTGCTCGAGAAGTCCGGATGCGTCGCCAGCGCGGGCTCGCCGAGCACGGCGTCGCAGAAAACCGCCCATTCGCGCTCGTTCTGCAGGCCAAGCATCACGGTCTTGCCGTCGCCGGTCGGGAACGGGCCGTAGGGATAGATCGTGGCGTGCGCCGCACCCGCGCGCGGCGGCGGTGCCGCGCCTTCGAACGCGTAGTACATCGGGAAGCTCATCCACTCGACCATCGATTCGAGCATCGATACGTCGATGCGCTTGCCGCGCCCCGTCTGCCCGCGCTCGATCAGCGCGGCGAGGATATTGCTGTATGCATACATGCCGGCGGCGATATCGGCCACCGACGCGCCTGCCTTGACGCCCTCCTCCGGCGTGCCCGTCACCGACACGAAGCCGGATTCGCTCTGCACGAGCAGGTCGTAGGCCTTCTTGTCGCGATAGGGGCCATCGCCGCCGTAACCGGAGATATCACAGACGATCAGGCGTGGATACCGCTCGGAAAGCGTTTCGAAGTCGAGCCCGAGGCGGGCGGACGCGCCGGGGGCGAGGTTCTGGACGAGCACGTCCGTCTTGGCCAGCAACGCCTCCAGCAGCGGCGCGGCCTCGGGGGACTTGACGTCGAGCGACAGGCTCTCTTTGGAGCGGTTGGTCCAGACGAAGTGCGACGACAGCCCGCGCACGCGCGAGTCGTAGGCGCGCGCGAAGTCGCCCGGGCCCGGCCGCTCGATCTTGATCACCCGGGCACCGAGGTCCGCCAGCTGGCGCGTGCAGAAGGGTGCGGCGATGGCCTGCTCGAGGGAGACGACCGTGATGCACTCCAGGGGCCGGGCGGGCCGGGAGGACTGAGCGGCCTGAGGGGACTGAGGGGACTGAGCGGACTGAGGGGACTGAGCTTGACTTGCGGCTTGCGACATGGCGGCGGGAATGAGCGGCTGTTCGATGCCGCCCATCTTCCCGCCAAACCCCGCCGCTGTGAACTTGCGATTGCGGAAGGGTCGGTAAGGCTACGCAATAGCCTGCCCGTCCCCAGGCATGGCGATCAGCGCCGGAACACCAGACTGAAGTTGTTGGCCGGCATCGGCAACTGCGCCTCGCACGTCAGCCCGTGCGCCGCGCCGAGCTCGATGACGGTCTCCATGTCGCGCACGCCCCACGTCGCATTCGCCGCGCGCAGCTGCTCGTCGAATGCGGCATTGGTCGGCGCCGTATGCGCGCCGTTGCGGCGGTAAGGGCCATAGAGGAACAGCACGCCGCCGCTGTCGAGCACGCGGCCGGCGCCCGCGAAGAGCGCCTCCGTCGCGGTCCATGGCGAGATATGGATCATGTTGATGCAGACGATCGCATCCGCGCGCTCGATGCCCCATGGCTCGCGATGCACGTCGAGCGCGAGCGGCGCGCGCACGTTGGACAACCCCGCATGCGCGATCCAGGCGGCGATCGAGTCGCGGGAGGTGGCATCGGGATCGCTCGGCTGCCAGTCCAGGCCCTGCAATGCCCCGGCAAAGTGCACGGCATGCTGCCCGGTTCCGCTTGCGATCTCGAGCACGGTGCCGGTGGCGGGCAACACCTCGCGCAGCACGGCGAGAATCGGTTCGCGGTTGCGTTCGGTGGCGGGCGCCATGCGACGGGCGTCCAGATTCTGAGCGGTCATGGGAAGAAAGTGTGGGGGATTCGGGCACCGGTCCGGCACCAGATCGCAAGCGTAACAAAATCCGCGCCTGCTGAGGTCACCCTCCCTTTGCCGACTTGCGTCCGCAACGTTCTTTCCCGACAAATCGCTAAACAACCGGCGACGCGCCCCCGTCCACGTTGATCGCTGTCCCCGCGATATACGACGCGAGGTCCGACGCGAGGAAGCAGGCGATCGACGCGAACTCGTCCGCGCGCCCCACGCGTCCCGCGGGAATATCGGCGCCCATCTCCGCGAGCACCGCGTCGAGATTTACACCGGTCTTCTCCGCCTTCCGCGCCCACTGGTCGCTTTCGATGCGGCCGACGAGCAAGGCGTTGACGAGCACACCGAAGGGTGCGCCCTCTTTCGACAGCGCCTTGGTCAGCGCCATACCCGCCGCGCGCGATGCGGTGGTCGGCAACGAGTTCAGACCTGGCGCCTTCGCGCCGGTGTTCAGCACGTTGATGATGCGGCCCCAGCGCCTTTCCTTCATCTGCGGCCACACGAGCCGGGTAAGCCGGATCGCTGCGAACAGCTTGAGGTCGAGGTCGGCCTGCCATTCTTCGTCGGTGGTGGCCTCGAACGGGCTCGCGCGCGATACGCCGGCGTTGTTGACGATGATGTCGACCTTGCCGAATGCCTGCATTGCACCGTCGTAAAGCTGCCGCACGCCATCGGCGGTGGACACGTCGCATTGCACCGCGGCGATCTTCGCGCCGTGGGTCTCCGCGAGCGTGCGCCGCGCGGCCTCGAGCGCCTCCGCGCCGCGTGCGGCGATGACGACCTCCGCGCCGCATGCGCTGAACTGCGTGGCCACGGCCAGGCCGAGGCCCTTGCTCGCGCCGGTCACGATCGCCGTGCGACCGTTCATCTGGATATCCATGTCTGCCCTCTTCCCACGGTAGTCGGTGCCGCAAGGATACTGCGCCATCCGTGTCGCCGCTCCGCGGCCGCCTCGCACGGCCGCCTTTGACGACGTTACACTGCAGGCTTCACACCGGTTTCTCCGTGCTGTCTTGCCAACCTAGTCTTGCCCACCCAGTCTTGCCCACCTATACGCTTGCCTCCCCGGTCCACGCGGAAATCGACATCCGCAAGAGCCGCTTCATTGCCCAGGCCGTTCCCGTCGCCGATCGCGATGCCGCCATGGCCGAGATCGAGCGGCTACGCGCGTTGCATCCCACCGCGACGCATGTCTGCTGGGCGCTGCTGGCAGGCGGGCAGTCGGGCATGTCCGACGATGGCGAGCCGTCCGGCACGGCGGGACGGCCGATTCTCGAAGTGCTGCGGCACCATGACCTCGACGGCGTGCTGGCGACCGTGGTGCGCTACTACGGTGGCGTGAAGCTCGGCGCGGGCGGGCTCGTGCGCGCCTATACCGATGCGATTGCGGGCGCGCTCAAGCAGGCCGAGCGGATCGAGCGCATCGCGTATGCGACCCTGGTCATCGAGGTCGACTATGCCGACGAGCCGCGCGTGCGCCGGTGGCTCGAACAGTCGGCTGCGCAGGGCTGCTCGCTCGCGGATACCGCGTATGGCGCGTTGGCCCGGCTCGAGATCAAGCTGCCGGCGGCGATGCGTGCGGAAGCGATTGACACGCTGCGCGACGCCACGCATGGCCGGGCGTGCTTTCCGGACGATGGCGATGGTGGCGATGGCGATGTCTGACGATCGTACCTACCACGCCACCGTGCTGCCCGTCGGCACGACGTTTGAAGCGCCGGCCGATCTGAGCCTGCTGGAGGCCGCGCTGCTCGACGGCATGCGTCTGCCGAGCTCCTGCCGCAACGGCACCTGTCGTGCCTGCCTCAGCATGCTGCACGCGGGCAGCGTGCGATATCGGATCGAATGGCCGGGACTGAGTCTCGACGAGAAGGAAGACGGGTTTATCCTGCCGTGCGTGGCTTGCCCGACTTCCGATGTTGCCTTCGAGCCCGTCGGCACGACCTAGGCAGCGCCGCGTCCGTTTACCGAGAAGAAGCGCAGCGCGATCTTGAGGGCATCCGGTCCGGTCGGATCGGAGAATGCCTGTCCGGGCGCGCCGCCGCTCCATGCATGGCGCAGCCCTTCGACCTTGACGAGGCGCAGGAAGGGATGCGGTGTCGATGAAGCGCCGGTCTGTCCGCGGGGTTGCTCGCCGAGTGCCTGCCCGCCGCGCGTCTGCCAATCGAATACCTCTATCGCGCGACGCGTCCCACGGCGGATGCGTCTGACGGGCAGCGGTTCGGCGGCCGCACCGTCCGACGGCATCAGCTCGAGCCATAGCGCCGCCGCGCCCGTGGCGCTGTCGTAGGTCACCACCGGGTCTTCGTCGCCATGGAGCAGCACGAGCGGCGGCGGACGGCGCCCGGCGAGCGCCAGTCTGGCGGCGCCCGCATCGGCCACCCGCTCGCCGCGCATGGCGCGCGCGGCCTGCGTCGCGTTGGTGGCGCTATACGGCGCCGCGCCCGAGTGCGAGGCGATGGCGGCAAAGCGATCCGGATAGCGCAGGCCCAGCAACATCGCCATGGCGCCGCCCGCGGAGAGGCCCATCGCGCAGACGCGATCGGCCAGCACGGCGTAGCGGCGGGAGACATGGTCGACCATGGACATCAGCAATGCGGCTTCGGCCGCGCCGCGCGTGGACGGTGTGAACCACTGCCAGCAGCGTTGCGCGTTGGCTTGTACAGATTGCTCGGGCATCAGCACGATCCATCGCGCGTCGCGCGCGATGGAAGCCACCCGCGTGCTGGCGGCGAAACTGGCGGCGTCCTGCCCACAGCCGTGCAGCAGGACGAGCAGTGGCGCGGGTCGTGCCGCGCTGACACCTGGCGGCACATATAGCCGATAGCGGCGCTGCGTGTGGCCGAGTCCGAAGCCGAAGCCCCACAGGCCCTCTTCCCACACACCGCCTGTACCGCCTTTGCGCGTGATGGGCGGGCGCGCGGGCGTGGCCACGCCAGACAGCGCCTGCCGCGCGGCAGTGCCCATCGCCTTGCCGACCGCGGTGCTCTGCTCGCGCGCCGTGCGCAGGACCGAATCCGTGACGCTGCGTTGCAGCCGGCGCGCGCTGCGCGCGGCCTGCTTGCCCAGCGTGGTCCACAGTTTGGTGCTGCCTGTGCGCCGCTTCATGCCGACTCGCCTCCCTTGCCGTGCCTACCACGGTTGCCGATCCGCCAATCCGTGATCGTGCACTAGTTTGCGGAAGCAATGTGTCAGCTATTTGCGGCGTCCGTCGTCAGAGGATGCCGCGCAGGGCCAGTTCGCCGCCGAGGATCAGCAGGCCGGAGAAAAATAGTTTGCGGAACCGTTCCGCGCTAATGCGGTGGCGCAGCCATTGGCCGAGGAACATCCCGCCGAGCGCGGGTACGAGGGCGAGGGCCGACGTCCAGAGCACCGGGGTGTGCAGCAGCTCGCCATTCATCGCCAGACCGATGGCCAGCGCGATGGTGGAGATCGAGAACGACAGGCCGAGTGCCTGTACAAGGCTTTCCCTGTCCAGTCCGAGGCCTTGCAGATAGGGCACGGCGGGAATCACGAACACGCCGGTCACGGCGGTGATGGCACCGGTCACGAAGCCGACGATTGGCGCGAGCCAGCGCTCGGCGCGCGGCGGCACGTTGAGCTTGACCGCGGCGAGCCCCATCAATGCGTAGATCACGAGTGCCACGCCGAGCGCGGGCGTTGCGTTCGCCATCATCTTCGCCGGCACGAGCGCGGCGCAGGCGATCGTGCCCGCGCAGATCATCACGAGCATCGGCCACAGGCGGCGCACCAGCTGGCCGAAGCGCGGGCCGCTGAAGAGCTGGACGATGTTGGTGACCATCGACGGGGCGACGAGCAATGCGGCCGCCTGCGCGGGCGGCATCGTCAGGCCCAGCAGGCCCACGGCAACGGTCGGCAGGCCTAGTCCCACGACGCCCTTGACGAAGCCCGCGAGCAGGAAGGTGAATGCGATGAAGGCGTAGAGTTCGATCGACATGCGCGTTCCTTATTGGCGATCGTGGATGCTGCGGCTGTCGGTGGGCGCCTCGTCGCGCTCTTCCATGCCGTAATCCCGCAGCACCTGCGCCACGCGCAACCGGTACCCGGCAAACACGCCACCGCGTCCCGCCTCCTGTGCGCGGCGATGCTCGAACGTATTCCGCCATGCCATGACCGCCTGCTCGTCTCGGAAGAACGATAGCGAGAGGATCTTTCCCGGCGTGGTCAGGCTCTGGAACCGCTCGACGGAGATAAAGCCGTCGATGGTTTCCAGTATCGGCTTGAGCGTGGCGGCGATGTCCAGATACGCATTTTGCTTGCCCTCGGCGGGTTGGACTTCGAAGATGACGGCGATCATGGGGGCTCCTTGTTGTTATCGGTATGCGCGTCGTGTCAGCGGATGCGGGGAATAATGACACGCGGAGCCGAGGGATGCTTCATGGGGGCATGAAGTGTGGAATGCCTAAGGGCAGGCCTTACACCGTGTCGTCGTCGAATTCGGCGCGCGGGTGCGACCAGAGTAGCGTCAGCAAGACCACGATGACGAACCCGACGGTACGGAGTCGCTCGACGGCGCGTTCCAGTATGTCGTGCATGTCACGCGTCATGCCCATTCGCCCTGCACCGTGCGGAGGGCGTGCCATACGTTCTCGACGGTGGGGCACTTTGCGACATTGCCGAGGTTCATGGCTCGAGGGGATTCCACCACGCCGGTTTGCGCCGGGTCGGTGTCCGTGTAGAGGGCGACCAGCGGCACGTTCAGGGCGTTGGCCAGATGCGTGAGGCCGGTGTCCACGCCGATGACCGCGGTGGCGTGGCCGATGAGCGATGCCGCCTCTTTGATGCAGGCAGGCGGGGCCACGGTCGCGTGGGGAATGGCGGCCGCCAGCCGCTCCGAACGTTGTCGTTCCGTGGCACTGCCCCACGGCAGCACGACCCGGAGGCCCTGTTCGGCATGGAGTCGGCGTCCCAGTGTCGTCCACATCGTCTCGGGCCACGCCTTGGCGACCCGGCTCGTCGCATGCAGCATCACGGCATAGGGCCCCGACTGCAGCCAGGGAGGACGGGGGCCCGCCGTCAGGCCGAAATCCGGAACACCGCTCGTGTGATAGCCAAATGCCGCGGCAAAGAGCCGCCGGTTGCGTTGCACGGCGGACAAGCGCCAGCTCACCGGATGCCTTCGCTGATAAAACAGGCACGCGATGCGTTCGCGGACGCTGCCATGGTCATAGCCCACAACAAGCGGACCGCCCGCAAGCGCGGCAAATGCGGCGCTCTTGAACAACCCCTGGCAATCGAGCACCATCTTCCACGGCGTGTCGCGCAGCTTTCCGCGCAGCGCGCCGAGCTCCCGCCATGTCGCGCGATGCAGCAACTGCGTTCGCCACTGGCGCCAGGCAATGGGAATGACCTCGCTAATCCCGGGATGGAGCGCGGGGATATCCGCGAACGCGGCCTCGGTGAGCCAGCTGATGCGCAGATGCGGGTGATGCGCCTTGAGTTCGGTGATCGCGGGGAGTGTGTGAACGAGGTCGCCCATCGAGGACGTTCGCACGATGAGTACGTTCTGCGCGGCGGCAGGCTGTTGCGTGGCACGGTCGTGATGGCTGGGCATGGGATCGCGAGTGGAAGCGATTCCGGCCTTGGCAACTGCCTATGAATGTGAGCCGGAGACGGGACGAAAATTACCAGTGCCCCGGCCTGTCACATTTGATAAAGATCACATTGCGGGGCGCTCTCGGAGATATGCGATCTGCCTTGGGGTGACAGGCACCGTATGGGCCGAAACTGCCCTAAAGCCGTCCTTGTCCGCCATATCACGAATGGTTAATGCCTGGCGAGAGGTCTAAGCTCGCCAGCACTGCCGCATCAGCTATCCCTTCCAGCCCGATTTCCGGGTCATCAAAAAATCCGACGCGACGCATCAGGATGCCGCCGTGCTCAGCGATAGCCGAAATAAGCGCGAAGTCGGCACGCCAATCTCCAGAGAAGCCTTCCTCCAACGATGGGCGCCAGTGTTCATCGCTGGGAAGCGCAACGAGATAGCAGCAAGCCCCCGCCGTCAACACGGCGGGCAATTTATCGAGGGCGTCGGCCGAGATTTTTGTCATACCAAAGAACTTCAATCCCGCTTCTTCATTTTCCACCAGGCCCGTGACCTCGGGTGGGGATCCGAAATCAATTCCACCCGGTCGCCGTCTGCCTGTCGCACCAAGATGTCTGACAACTCTTGTGTTTGGTTGCCAGGTTGAATCGCCGATCAAAACGAATAGATCGCGAAAAACACCACTTCGACGGAATACATCATTTACATAGTGGATGGATGCGAGCAGTGCTGCGGTAGCATTCCCCTGATTTTTGACCAGATATTCGAATACGCCACGATTTTCCATAACCCCCTCGAACTCGACACTCACATCACCCAATGGTGCGCTCCCGATACTCTTCGGCCTGTCCGAGCGCCGCGCCGTAACAGCCCCACCCAGGCGTTCACCGCTTATCTTGAACCCTCTCTCGCCCGCCAACTGGCTTTCTCCGACGCCACGCCAGGGAAAACGACAAGCCAATTCTCTTAACTTATCTTAACGGAAGCATAGCTTCGCTTTATAAAATCGAGAAAATCCGGATTACTCTCCATATCGATAGCATCCCATGACAACAGATTCCGACGAGCAAGGTTATCCGTAAGTTTTTCTGTACCAACGAAATATAGAATATTCCATATTTCATCGACATTGAAACCTCGGCTGACATCCCCATTGGTCAAATAAGCCACCTTACCTCTATTCAATGTGCGGGAGCTCGGGACGGCGCCGACTACGCAGCACCCTTTGTACCGCACGCGGCTACAGCCGCAAAACGTTCGCTCAAGTTAAAAATAATTACAAATTAATTAATTTTTCAATGAACTCATCAAAACAAACATCAACATAATATACGTATCTCTCCCCCTCTCCTTCCCCCGACACCTCCATGCCATTTTTCCCGATCCCCATATAGAGTTCAGGGACTTGGACTCCCCGAACAGCAAAGCAAAACTCGTGACGCCTTCTATATTCAAACAACTCGTCCAACTGATCATCGGAATAACGATCAAAATACTCATACACCCATTTTATTGAATCGAATATCGACCCTCTATCTTCCACGAATCCCGGGATTCTCTCACCCTGAATATGCTTATTGTTTACGACAAACCAATTTGCGATTTCGTTAAGATCCCAGTAAATATCAACTAGCAATTTCTTGAAGTTGTTGTCTGAAAAATATATTTGTATACGCCCAAGGCGAGCACCCACCGAAAAACCCTGAACAGATGGAATAATTCCACTGGTCGGTGTAAAAACAATATCTAGACACCCCATCACTTTCCCTTGATTAATTTTCCATACTCGGCCCTGGCAATGTCGCCGATTGGCTAGCCGCCGCCGCGCCGGCACACCCGACGATCCCACGCAGTGCCGCGCGTGCGGCTTCGGCCTCGGGTGATCCCTTGTCCTTCCTGCCGCACCGCGTGGCACTCGGCGCGCGGGATGGTCCCGCCGCGGGCTGCAGGTGCGCTGATGGCGGCGGCGCGCTCGCGGGATTCTTTGCCGTTGCCAAACTAACGTCGGCCAAGTGCGGCATTAACAAACGGCTGAGGCCCCGCGATGAAAGTAATATCCACTTCGCCAGGGCGAACAACTATCCCCGTCATAGGCAGAGTAAAGAGGACACAGTCATCTAAATTCAGCGCATACCAGTCTGGGCTTTGAAACGTTTCGACTCCTGTCTTGTCCGCAGTGAATTCATGCGCCAACACAGTGCTTCGATTTGAAATCAGTTCGGTAACACTAACCACAAGAAATGTGGCATTTTCGCTTCCCTGGAATGCGAGCCCGATGTTCTCTGCATCATTACCGAAGAGCGATTTATCGTCAATCTCGCCCACGATCCAGGATCGTTGCTTCATAACGGATTTCTGCAGAATACCGCTTTCCGAGAAAAAGCTGCGAAGTATCGCCAACTCATATCCCGAAACAGGGCAGCTTCTATTTCTCTCCATACCGTATCTCCTCGGTTGTTCTGCCGCTGGAACTCTGAAATTCAATCGTGGTGCGACCGTCCTTGCTAGGACGCAATATGACTTTACTCCCGTCGTCGAGCGTTCCCATCACTACCTCTCCTCGTGGAGTTCTAACGGTTCTCACCTCCGTGGGACTAAGCGCATTGAAATCTCTTTGTGCCGTATCTGGGGTTCCGCTCCATTACATTTGACCACTCCCCGGCAATCTAGGAATGTCAGCAACATCCCAATTCACTGGAAAAGATTTTATGGACGTGAAATCCACTTTCCATATGTCTATTTCGCATGGAATATGTTCCCTATTGACGAAGAGCGTAGCCAAGACGAGCCCCCCATCCGAGTCGAATGATTGCGCAGTCGAGACCATTTCTTTATGTGTGCTGCTCTGATAATCGGGAGGCACCTCGGCTACCAACTGAGAACTTCCCATCCCTCCATCGCCCAGACTCTGCACCATTACGCCTTCTAAGTTGTCAGGAAGGTCAACTCGCTCGGCGATCCCGCAAAGGAATTTCAGAAGAGATGCTTCCGCGCTAGATATAGCTCTCATTTTTCGCCTCGCACTGTGATCCGGCCAACGTTTATGCCTTGAACTGCGGGAACACTCCGCGCATTGCGGCCGCATACTCTTTCACCAAATTCGCCTGCGTAGTGCGTTAGCCATTGCTGGGCGAAAGCAAAAGGGTCCATGGCAATGCCGAGGCGCCGATGGCCTGCATGGCAGGCGGGAAGTCTTTTGGGACTTCGAGCTGGAATTGCGTGATGCGAAAGCGGGGGGCTTCCTGTGGCAAGGTCGGGTACTCAGCCCGCGCGATGGCCTCGCCGCGGACGGCGGGCGCATTGATCGCGGCGGCAAGTTCGCGGGATTCTTGTTGTTGGCGCGTGCGTTGGTCTTGTTCGGCGTTAGTCAATGCGGCGGATTGACTGGGGGGCGGTAGGCCCTGGGTGTTTCCCTTGGATACGTAGAGGTTCGCCGCAATCGCAATCGCCATTGCGAGGGGAGATCGATTGTGAGACATAAAGGATGATGCACCAATGACCGAGCCGCGGTGTTGTCCACGGATCTTCTTTCTCGTTTATATGGGATTAGCATGCGTCCGAAGCAGGACCCTTCCTTCTTTGAGCATCAGCCTTTATCTTCATCGGGCTTTACTGCAGGTGTGGCTTGCGTCTTTTCATTATTATCCTGATATGTTCGCTTGGCTTTTTTCCAATCTGGCTCTCCGAAAACCCATAGTCCAGACAACTGTGCACGCGCGGAAAAATATCCCACTGACATTAGCAATAATCCAAGCAAAATCAGGAAGATCCCTACCCATCTCGGCCTAACATCAAACCATGCAGCAGCAAAGAACATGGAGAATCCGATGACATACGCAAGCGTCTGCGACAGAGCAGTGAAATTTCCATTTCTAAAAAATCGGCTCAACGAATAATTGTTCACGATCCACTTTCACGTTATTTTCGTAATCGAATTTTTCGGAGTTACCTCAACCATTCCTCCACCAAGGTCCCATTTCGCGAAGAGGACGACCCAATATTCCGGCCTTTCTTAACGGCGACGGAAGGAAAATCAGCAAGTAGATTCCCACTAAGACAGCCGTTGGACAAAACACCAATAACATGCTTTCTCGCTCACCTAATCCAACTATTTTCTGTGCTACCCCGGCGAAAACCATCCCCCAAAAAATCGCCCCAACTGACGCAGCACCGCCAACCACAATACTGATCTTCAATGCGAATAAGATTTTCATCCAATTCATTTTTATTCTAGCCTCGGATGATTCCGTTAAATGCGTAGAGGGCCGCCCCAATCGCCATTGCAGTTGCGCGCACCCCAACCGCGACACTCAAATCCTATTCAACCAATGTAAAATATAACATTAAGTTAATGCAAAACCCTCGTAAATTATGTTCGCTTGTCCTTTTTCCAGCCCGCTTCTCCGAAAACCCATAGGCGAGACAGCTGGGCACGCGCAGAAAAATATCCCACTGACATTAGCAAGAATCCAAGCAAAAACAGGACGACCCCCAACCATCGCGGCCTACCATCAAACCATGCAAACATGGAAAATCCGATGATATACGTAAGCGTCTGCGACGGAGCAGTGAAATTTACATTCCTGAAAAAATCGTTCCCACTAATAATCGTTAACGTCTATTTTCACCTATTTTCGCAATCAAGTTTCTTAACGCATGCTCCGCAGAGGCGCCTTAAGCCCTGCCGAGCTTCAAAGTCTCCGCCGCCGGCCAGTTACTGTTTCGCCAGAAATTCATCGACGTGCTCCGCCAGAAGGCAGAGATCCGCATAAGCAGCCAAGGCAAAATCGGGGAAGCGCTGTGCAATATAGCTCCTCGCGTCCGGCGCGCGCCGTTCCCTTCAGCCACAGATTGCATTTCGTCTACGAACACAGGCTGAATAATCCAGTTGGTACCCGGGAGCGAATGACGGTCATGTCCGACGATGCTCCATTTAATGCCCCCCCTCATACGCCTGCAGAGCTGATCGCAAACGCTTGATTAGCAAATCTTCTCCCGACGTCACTCTAAAAGAAGTGAAGGGCGCCGAGGTCGAGTGATCCTCTCTGATGGATTCACCACGCTTTAACTTTACAAACACGATCCTTGGCTGGAATTTCTTCCATTCCAACGTACAAAATCTCTCTATTACTTGGAGAAGTTCATCCCCATTAGCAAGCACAATCATTTGGTACCGTCACTTACACCAATTACCGAATCTAATCACCTTTTGTAATCGGGTTACCTAACATTGAGCAGAAGACTGTGACACCTTAGCATTCGCGCTGGATGCATAGAGGATGACCGCGATCGTCGTTGCGGGCGCAAGGGGGAAAGGGATTGTGAGACATATAGGGTGATGCGCCAGTGACCGAACCGCGGTGTTACTCAATTTCAAAATTTATTTTGATATTAAGACAAATCTGTCAAATTACCGTAATTACGGATTCCGTAAGTTACCCCAAAATAATTCCTTTTTATTGCATACGGATACTTTCCGCATTATCAAAAAATTTTTTATACGCTTCATTCACGACACCCTGGAACTCCCCGATCTTCATAACGACTTCGCCAAGCCAATTTTTTTCCCCATCCTCACCGTACACCAACTTTCCCTGTTGACCCCACTCAATCAAGAAAATGTTGTATCCATCATCAGACAGACTTACCGGTGATGCAAGGTGCTTGTAATCGCTATCCTCTACTTGTGAGTTTTCTTCCGGAAACGCCTTTTTGTAGATCTCTTCATAGCCCTCTTTACTTGGAAGATGGAACAAATGCTCGTCTACTGGCGGGATGCTCATACACGGAAGTCGCCTCAATGCAACGAGATCGGTCCCGATGGTAGATTTAGTAGAATAAAGCAAAGATCCTTTAAAAAAATAGGCAAAGCATCCATTTTTAAATGTGCCACTCGACCATGATTCCACCGAGTCACACCAAATTGCAAAGGTATTTGGATCCCCAAACAGCATTTACTTCCCCTTAAATCCCAGTGTTCGCCTCACTTTCGGGGTAAAACGTCTACGTACCACCCTTCGTACTGCATGCGACTACAGCTGTAACCGTTTGTAACGACACTTTCGGGGCGAAGCGTAGAGGATGTGTAAAGGGTTTTACACCCTACTTTTTGGGGTAGCTAAGCCAACTTTGATCCACAAATCCTCAACGCCCGCAAGAGAATACGACCGTAAAGCCGCGCTGAATATGGCAATAGAGCCATTTTTCCGATGTAGAAATAGATGCTATTTTTTTGATATAAAAAATATTTACATCAGATCTAAGTGTCAGCCGAGCACAACGCTTTTACCGCCCAAGCCACCCCGGCAACTGCGCCACAAGAAACAACGTCGCGCCGATCAGGCCGCCGACGAGGGTGCCGTTCATGCGGATGTATTGCAGGTCCTTTCCCACGTTGAGTTCGATCTGTCGTGACATGTCGCGCGCGTTCCAGCTGCGGACGGTGGCGCTGATGTGGCGCGTGATGAAGTCCGCGAAGTCGGGGGCCATCTGGCTCGCCGCGTCGCGGAGGTGTTGGTTGATCGAATGGCGCAGGGACGCGTTGCGGGCGAGTTCTTCGCCGATCCATTGCCCCGCGGCCACGACCCGTCGATAGACGGAGGAGTCCTCGTGCGTCAGGTCTTCCTTGAGGCGTTCGCGCCAGTCGTTCCATAGCTCGCCGATATAGGCATGCAGCGCCGGATGTTCCCGCAGGTACCGCTTGATATCGTTGGCCTTCTCATGGAATGCGGCATCCTCGCGCAGGCGATGGATCAGGTTGCGCGTGACCTCGTCGAACTTCTTCCGTAGCGCGTGGCTGTCGTCCTGCTCCACCTGCGTCAGGATGCGCAGCAGCGCGGCCGCGACCATGTCGGCGCCGCGGTTGCCGATCCATTCGGTGGGCAACACCTTCTCTTTCGTCGGATGCTCCGCCTTGAGCCATTCGACGATGCGCGCGGCGATAAGCTGTCGCGTGTTCGGCTCCTTCAGCAGCGCGACCAGATGCGTGATCGACTCTTTCAGCAGCGCCTGATGACGGTTGTCGCGGGTGAGCATGTCAAGGATGTCCGCCGCGGTCTCGGTGAGATCGATGCGGCGTAGCACCGCATCGACGGCCTTGTCCGCGAACCGTCGCATGTCGTCTTCGTCGAGCAGGTCGAGCAGACCGCGCAGAAACTTTGCCACCGCGTCGCCCATCTTGCGCGTGTTCTCCGCCGAGACCAGCCAGTTCGCCACCGCCTGCGCCGGGTTGTGTCGATCGATCAGTGCGATGAGCGAGTCCTTGTCGAGGAATTTCTCCTTCACGAAGACGGCGAGCCCATCGGCGATATCGTCGCGCTTGCGGATGATGATGTTCGTATGGCCAGACAGCCCGGGAATCGGGATGCGCCGGAACAGGGCGGCCACCGCGAACCAGTCGGCCAGACCGCCCACCATCGCGGCTTCCGCGGCGGCGCGGATCCAGTCGGTGGCGAGGCTATGCGGCATGAACAGCGTGCCGGCGAAGATGCCGGCCGCTGCAATCAACAGGCCGGTGGCACGGCGCTTGGCCTTGCCGAGTTCCCGCGCCTGCGCCATGCCGTTCGAGTCGTGAGAGTGAGGTGTGTGCATGCGGCTATTGTCGTCCAAAGGTCGTTCAATAGGCGGACGCCTCCCAGCCCATATAGCGAAACCGGCTATTCACATGCCAAATCGGCAGTTCGGGATCGACGACGGCGGCCGTACGATGCAGGACTCCGGTTGGCCATTCGTCGTGCATCCGGCCACGTCCACTCCCGTCCATCATGTCCATCGCTCGCCTCCTCGCGCGACGCGCGGCCCCGTTCGTCCCTGCGTTTGCCGCCGCGCTGTCGCTGTCCATCCTTGCCAACGTCTCCGCGCATGCGGAGGCCGCGTATCCGCAGAAGCCTATCACCTGGGTCGTGCCCTACACGCCCGGCGGTACCAATGACAACGTGGCGCGCATCGTCACCAAGCGGCTGTCTGAAAAGACCGGCCAGCCTGTGGTGCTCGAGTACAAACCCGGCGCCGGCGGCACGCTCGGCGCTGGGTTCGTCGCCGCCGCCGCGCCCGATGGCTACACGTTGCTGAACACGTCGATCGGCAACCTTGCGATCGCACCGCAATTGATGCCCGTGAAGTTCGATCCGTTCCGAGACCTCGTCCCGGTGGCCTACATCGGCAACTCGCTGGCCACGGTCGCGGTAAATCCGCGCGTGCCCGCGCAGACGCTGCCGCAACTGATCGCCTATGCCCGCGCGCATCCCGGCCAACTGACGTTCTCGAGTTCGGGCAATGGCACGCCTGGTCATCTCGCCGGTGAGCTGCTCAAGCAGACGGCCAATATCGACATTCGTCACGTCCCCTACAAGGGCAGCGCGCCCGCGGTCGCGGACGTCGTGGCGGGACACGTGGATATCGTGTTCGATCCATTGAGCGCCCAGTTCATCCGGCAGGGGAAATTGCGGGCGCTGGCCTATTTTGGCGGCAGCCGCGCACCCGACATGCCCAACGTGCCGTCGATCCGTGAGTCGGGCGTGAAGGATTGGGAAGATTCGCTCGCCGGCGCGTTCTTCATTACCGCGCCGCGCGGCGTGCCGCCCGAGGTGCTCGCGAAATTGCGGCAGCTGATCGGTGAAATTCTCGACGAGCCCGATACGCGGGCGGCACTCGCACGCGTGCAGGTCGATGTGCAACGGTTGACGCCGGAACAGACGTCGCAACGGATTCGGCAGGTGCATGACATTGCCGCGCGCGTTGCCACCAGCGGTGCGCTGGCCGCGAATTGACGGACATTTCAAGGGCTTTCCGCCGACCTTCCGTTTATCTTCCGCTCGCCGCGCAGACGGCGAGCGGTTTCCTTCCCACCTTCTTCATTCCCCCAGATGAAACTCGGACTCTTCCTGCTCGCCGCGGGCCATCATGCCGCCGGCTGGCGACACCCTGAAGCGGAATCCGGCACCGAAAACATCGACCTCGTCGTCCGCATGACGCAAGCCGCCGAGCGCGCGAAGCTGGATATGGTGTTCTTCGGCGATCGCCTGCTGACGACGCCCGACTCGCATCCGTCGATGATCACGCGGCCCGATCCGCTCGCCATGCTCGCCGCGCTGTCGATGGTGACCACGCGGATTGGACTGGCCGCGACGGCCTCCACCACGTACACCGAGCCGTTCAACCTCGCCCGTACGCTCGCCACCGTGGACAAGCTGTCGCGCGGGCGCGCCGCGTGGAACATCGTGACGACGTTCGCGGACGGGTCGATCAACTTCAGCCGCTCGCGCCACCCCGATCATGACGAGCGTTACGAGATTGCGGAAGAACACGTCAGCGTGGTGAAGGGTCTATGGCGGTCGTGGGACCCGGAGCCGTACGTGCAGGACAAACAGGCCGGGATCTACGTGGACGTGAGCAAGATGCATGCGCTCCATCATGCGGGCAAGCATTTCTCGGTAGCGGGTCCGCTCAACGTCACCAACAGTCCGCAGGGACATCCCGTGCTGATCCAGGCGGGCTCGTCGGGCCCTGGGCAGGCGCTCGCCGCGCGCCACGCGGAGGTCGTGTTCACCGCGCAACAGGACCTGGAGGCCGCGCAGGCGTTCGCGCGGGGCCTCAAGGCCCAGGTGCGCGAGGCCGGCCGAGATCCTCGCCACTGCCTCATCATGCCGGGGCTGATGCCAATCATCGGCCGGACGGAAGCGGAGGCGCACGACAAGCTCGCGCAGTTGCAATCGTTCACTGACCAGTCAAATGCATTGGCCATCCTGAACGAGCAGCTCGGCATGGACGTGTCCACCTTCGCGCTCGACGAACCCCTGCCGCCGCTATCCACGGACATCGTGGTGCACAGCCGCAGCGCGCTGCTGATCAAGCTCGCCCGGTCGCGCAACCTGACGCTGCGCCAGCTCTACCACCTGTGCGCGAGCGCGCGCGGGCACCAGATCGTCGTCGGCACGGCGGAACAGGTCGCCTGGCACATGATCGACTGGGTGCAGGCGGGCGCGGCCGACGGCTTCAACATCATGCCGGCGTATTTTCCTGGCGGGCTCGAGGAATTCCTGAGCGAGGTCGTGCCGATCCTGCAGGATCGCGGCGAATTCCGCCGCGAGTACGAGGCCGATACCCTGCGCGGCAACCTTGGACTGCCGCTGCCCCGCTGACCGCCACGCCATCGACGATCGTTCTCGCCACTCGCAGTGACATTGACTAATATAGGTCACTGCAAGGGCAACGGAACTTGTCGATGTCATGCTGAATCGCCGATCGTTCGTTCTGGGCGGCACGGGGGCGGTGGCTCTGGCGATCGGCTGGGCGGTCTGGCATCCGGATCGGCGGCTGACCGGCAAGGCCACGGCTTCCAGACCCGCGCGTGGAGACATCCCGCTCAACGGCTGGGTCATGATCGACGCGGACGACAACGTCACCGTGGTCATGTGCAAGGCCGAGATGGGCCAGGGCATCCACACCGGCGCGGCCATGATCCTGGCCGACGAGCTCGGCGCCGACTGGTCCCGCGTGCGCGTGACGCAGGCCCCCATCGATTCGCTCTACATCAATCGCGAGATTCTTCCCGCCAGCCTGCCGTTCCGCCCCGATGACGACGGCGTGGTGGCGCGCACGCTGCGAAGGACGGTACGCCGCGCGGCGCCGCTGGCAGGTTCCATGGCGACGGGCGGATCCACCAGCATCGCGGACCTGTGGACGCCCATGCGCGAGGCCGGCGCCTGCGCGCGCGCGATGCTCTGCGCCGCCGCGGCCAAACGCTGGAAGGTGCCAGCCGATCAGTGCGATACGAGGGACGGCAAGGTCTTCGACGCATCGGGCCGATCGCTGACGTTCGGTGACCTCGCGCTCGCGGCGCAGGATGAACCGCCGCCGCGTTATCCGACGCTAAGGCCCGCCAGCCGCTTCACGCTGATCGGCAAACCCGTGAATCGGCTGACGCGCGAAGCACAGTCGAAGCTGAATGGCTGCGCGCGATTCGGCATCGATGTGCAGTTCGACGACATGCTGTACGCCAGCGTGACGATGAATCCCTCGCTTGGCGGTACGCTCAAGCATTTCGACCGCTCCGCCGTCACGCATACCGAGGGCGTGCAGGGCTTCTATCCCGTCGATGGCTACAACGGCGGCACGGCCGGCATCGCCGTCATCGCGTCGAATCCCTTCATCGCCATGCGCGCGCTCAGCGAGCTGCCTGTGGAATGGAATCCGGGCCCCGCCGCGCATCTCGACACGGCGGCCATCCGCGGCGCGCTGTTCGAAGCGCTGGGCGGCGACAACAGCGACAGTAACGACGATGGGCACACGTTCTACCAGACGGGCTTTCCCGAAGCCGCGCTGAAGCAATTGAAGACCGTACGCGAGATGACCTACGAGGTGCCCTACCTCGCCCACGGCGCGCTGGAACCGGTGAACTGCACGGTGCAGGTCGACCGCGATACCGCGCACGTCTGGGTCTCCACGCAGGTGCCGATGGACGCGCGCCGCGCGGTCGCCGACGTGCTCGGCCTGCGCGAGCGCAATGTCCATATCCACGAGCAATTGCTCGGTGGATCGTTCGGCCGGCGGCTCGAAGCGGATTTCATCACGCAGGCGGCCGTTATCGCGCGGCACGCCACCCCTCGCCCCGTGCAGACGATCTGGTCACGCGCGCAGGACACCACGCACGACTTCTATCGCCCGGCCTGCGTGGCGCGCTTCACGGGCGGGCTCAATGCGCGCGGTGAACTGGTCGCGTGGCGCAGTGCCTCCGCGAGCCAGTCGATCGCCGCGCAGGTGTTGCCACGCGCGTTTGGCCAGCCGGAATGGCTGGCGCGTGTGATCCCGGACGCGTCGATGGCGGAGGGCGCTTTCGACCAGCCCTACGAATGCGGCAACGTATCCGTGCGCCATCATCGCGTCGATCTGCCCTTTCCGGTGGGCTACTGGCGCTCCGTGGGGCACTCCCATCAGGCCTTCTTCGTCGAGAGCTTTCTCGACGAGATGGCCGCGGTTGCGGGAAAGGACCCACTCGATTTCCGGCTCGGCATGCTGACGCAGGGCAATCATGCGCGCCATGCCGCGGTACTGCGCGCCGTCGCGGCGCGGTGCGGATGGCGCGCGCCCCATCGCTGGCGCAATGGCGTCGGCGAGTTCGCGCGGGGCCTCGCGCTGCACGAATCGTTCGGCAGCGTGGTGGCGCAGGTTGCGGAGATCAGGCGCGAGCGCCGCGGCCAGCAGGAGGGTTTCACCGTGACCCGCGTCTTCTGCGCGGTGGACTGCGGGCGCGCGATCAATCCCAACCTTGTCGCCCAGCAGATGGAGAGCGGCATCGTCTATGGCCTGTCGGCGGCGCTGGGGCAAACCATCACGGTCCGCGAGGGCATGGTGCAGCAGCGTTACTACACCGATTACCCGATGGTGTGCATGGCGACGTGCCCGGACATCGTCGTTGACGTGCTCGCCAGCGAGGCGCCGCCCAGAGGCGTGGGGGAGTCGGGCACCCCGCCCATTGCACCGGCCGTCGCGAATGCGTTGTTCGCGCTGACCGGCAAGCGGCATCGCGCGCTGCCGCTGCTAACGCCGCCCCAGCCGGCCGAGGGAGAGGACAAATGGAACACGTGGTGCAGATCGATCTCAACGGGCAACCCACCGAGTTCCACGCCGAAGCCGCCACTCCCCTGCTTTGGGCCCTTCGGTGCGACAAGCACCTGACTGGAACGAAGTTCGGCTGTGGCGTCAGCGTCTGCGGCGCCTGCACGGTCATCGTGGACGACGAGGCCGAATATGCCTGCCAGCTGACGCTGGGCGAGTTGCGCCAGCGCGGCGCGAAGCGGATCACGACGATCGAAGGGCTATCGGGTCCCGTGGCCGATGCGCTGCGGCAGGCGTGGATCGACTGCGACGTCGTGCAGTGCGGTTACTGCCAGAGCGCGCAGCTGATCGCCGCCGCGCATTTGCTCGCGCGGACACGCGCGCCATCGGACGAGGCGATCAAGACCGCGATGAGCCGGGTCCTGTGCCGATGCGGGACGTACCCGCGCATTCTCAAGGCCATCGGGCAGGCGGTGAGCCGGCTGGGCCGCCGGTGACGCGAGTCATGCCGCCGCGCCCCCATCCACGCCACTGGGCCCGAACAGGGCGTCACGGCAGCAGGTCATCGCATCCCGGATCATGAAGTTGACCAGCGTCGGCGAGACGTTGAGCATCACCGCGATGTCCTTCTGCGGCACCCCACGGAAGCGATACATCTCGAACGCCCACTGTGTGCGTTCCGGCAACGAGGCAAGCGCGTCCATGACGGAACTCAGCGCCTGCTGGCCGAGCATGACGTTCTCCGGCGACGCGGCCTCGCTCGTGACGAGCAGCCCTTCCTCCTCGGCGCCGACGTGGCGGTTTTCCACCTCGTGATGACGATGCCGATCGATCGCCAGATTTCGAACCGTCTGGAACAGATAGCTCACCGGATACCGCACGACGATGGCCTTGTCCTGGTCGAACAGCTTGACGAATGTGTCCTGCACCACGTCCTCGGCGCTCTCGCGCGAGCCGACGATGCGCGCCGCGGCTTCGATCAGGGCGCGGCGGTAGCTGATGAACACGCCGTAAAGCTCCTGGTTCATCCGCACCGGCTCCGCACCTCTATCCGCGATATTCCCTAGCTCCATCGACTTCTCACTCATTCGATACCCCCGGGAGAAATTCGTCAAATATGCTACGTGAAATGCGAATCATTCGCAATGCATTCGCGGCATAGGGTCATTCGATGTGCCATGAGGATTGTTGGCAATGGTCGATGACGGGGGTATGACGGCGCAATATCGCGCCGGAAACGGGGCGTTCAGCCCCGATCGCGTGAGCCAGGAGTTAGCGCGCGGCGGCGTCGTTGCCCTTCGTTGCGCGCTGCGGATCGATGGCGGCGGTGAGTTCCGGCGACAATTTGCCGGTGACCTGCCAGACCACCAGCGCCTGCCTGAATTGCTCCGCGTGGCGGGGCGAGGTGCCGAGCCAGTCGAGCAGGCGTTGCTCGGCCTGAGCGTCCAGTTGCTGGTCACGCATCAACATGACCCAGCCCAGCGCCGCATCCCAAACGGGATCGTCGCCCGTCTTGTGCAGTTCTCCCACGAATGACTCCCAAATACCCGTTCCGTCGCCCGCCTCGAGGCGGGCACTTGTCGCGTCATTGTACTCATACGCATTCGTTCAGGCGACACGCACGTCTGCGCGCGACGCCGGCCCGGCAGCGGGCGGTGTGTCGGTGAGCCGGCCGTTTTCGATCCACACCATGCGGTCCGCGGCATCGAAGTAGCGGTCGTCGTGAGAGATCACCAGCACGGCCTTGCCCTGTGCGCGCAACTCGCCAAGGATTTCGCGATAGAAGATGGCCTTGAAGGCGGGGTCCTGGTCGGCGGCCCATTCGTCGAGCACGATGACCGGACGGTCTTCGAGGCATGCGGCGACGAGCGCGAGCCGCTTGCGCTGGCCCTGCGACAGCGCGCGGGTCGAGAACATACCGTCGGCTACCGACACCTTGTGCTCGAGTTGCAGCCGCGCGATGAGCCGGTTGGCGCGCGCATCGATGGCTGCCCCCGACAGGCCGACAAGGCTGTCGAACAGATGAAAGTCGGAGAACACCGCCGTGCATTGCTCACGGTGCATGGCGGCGCCGACGCTGCCCGATAGCGTACGGCCGTTCACGGTGACATGACCGCCCTCGGGCGCGTACAGGCCTACGAGCAGCTTCGCCAGCGTGGTCTTGCCACTGCCATTGCCGCCGACGAGAAACACCACTTCGCCCGCGCGCAGCGACATGTCGATAGGGCCGAGCAGGAATGACGCATCCTCGGATTCGCGGTGATAGCGGTGCGTCACACCGTGCAGCGAGAGTTCGCGGAACGATTCGGCGACGCCATCGACCGTGGCGTGCATCGGCGCGGCATGATCCGCATCCAGCGTTGCCGCGGCCTGCTCGATGCGCTGGCATGCCACGCGCGCCATGTTCATCTGCGGCAGGCTGTTGAGCAGCCCTTCGAGCGGCGCCATCATGTACAGGAACACGAGCGTATAGCCGCTCGCGACGGCGGCATCGGCACCGAGCGGGCGTTGCAACACAAACAATATGATCCCGATGACCACGAAGAACAACGTGCTGCCGATGGTCAGCGACAGATACAGCAGCGACAAGCCCGCCGTGCGATGCGCGCGCACGCGGTCGATGGCATCGGCCAGCGGGCCGCCGAGAAACGCCGCGCTGCGCGCGCGATTGAGCTTGAGCTCCTTGGCCCCGCTGAAGATCGCGCTGAAGTGGCCCGTCAGCACGTCCTGCCACCGCGCGGCCTCCCGCAGCGCGTGCTGCGAGCGCTTGCGACTCGCGCGATAACACAGCGATCCGCCGAACACCGCTACCAGCGAGAGCAGGAACACCTGCCACGACAGCCATGCGAGGTAGCTCAGGCAGCCCACGACGATGGTGCCGTTCATCACGATGAATGGCATGGCAACCAGCAGCGTCGCTACCTGATTGGTGTCCTCGCCCAGCAGCGCCATGCCCTGCCCGCCGCCCAGACGCTCCAGATCGCGATACGGTGCGGCCAGCAGGCGCGCGCCGACATGCTCGCGCAGGCGCGCGAGCACGGTCTGGTTCAGGCGGACGAACAGCATCAGCGAGACCGTGCGGCACACAAGCACGAGGACCGCAAGCGCGGCGAAGCGCAGGCCGAGCGCGGACAGGCCCTCTGGCGGGGTGCTTAGCGCCGCGTTGATGGTCGCGACGAGCCCTACGGCGGCCGCGCCGCCGCCGAGGCTGGCGACGATGCCCAGTGCGAGCAGTCGTCCGGACGCCTGGAACAGCACGCGCCGGAGCGAAAGCGACGTGGAGGGGGGAGAGGGGGAGCGGGCTGAAGCTTGGGCAGGGGAAGCGGTCATGCGCGGGTCCGTGGTGGCGTTCGTTATCTGGGTTGACGAACGACACCGGCCGCGAATTACCCCTTCCCTGCCCTTTCCTCCCATTTCCGCGCCTGACGACGCGTATTTCAGCCTTTTACGATCAGTAACATCAGAAACGATAGGTCGCCGTGCCGATCACGTTGCGGCGATAGCCGTAGTAGCAGGTGGTCGCGCTCCCGCACTGGCCGACGTATTCCTTGTCGAGCAGGTTGGTCGCGGTGATCGAGAAGCGCCAGTGCTGATCCAGCGTGTAATGCAGCGCGGCATCCATCAGCCAGACTTCCGGCACCTCGAACGTGTTGAGCGCGTCGCCGTAGCTCTTGCCGATATAGCGCACGCCCACGCCGCCGCCAAGGCCCTTGGCCCAGCCGGTGCGCTGGGTGTAGTCCACCCACAGGGAGGCGACATGGCGCGGACGATTGGTCGGCGTCTTGCCCAGATCGGTGTTGTTGCTCTTGGTGACTTCCTGATCCATGTACGTGTACGCGGCCAGTGCCTTGAAGCCATTGTTGAAGTCGAACGTACCGTCGATCTCGAAGCCGCGCGAACGGATCTCGCCGGTCTGGATCTGGAACAGCGTATTGGTCGGATCGCGCGTCAGCACGTTTTGCTGGCGCAGGTCGTACAGCGACGCGGTGACGAAGCTGTTGAAGCCCGTGGGCTGGAACTTCACGCCCACCTCGGTCTGCTTGCCCGTGGTCGGCTCGAACGGCGTGCCCTGCGCGGTCACGCCCGCCTGCGGCTGGAACGACGTGGAGTAGCTGGCATATGGGGCCAGACCGATCGGCGTATCGTAGACGAGGCCAAAGCGGTAGGTGAAGTCGTTCTGGTCGATGCCCGCGTTGGTGGGCGCGGTGGTCGCCCCGGTGGCCGTCGTCTGTCGGCGCGTATTGGTGCTCGCGTTCGCCCAGTCCTGCCGGCCGCCCGCCACGAAGGTCAGGCGATCGGTCAGCTTCATCTGATCCTGGAAATAGAGACCGAGCTGGCGCTGCGACTGGTCCACCAGCGTGTACGAGGCGATCGGGTTGATCGTCGCGCCATAGACGGGGCTGAACGGGTTGATCAGGCCAAGCGGCGGCGTGCCGACGGTGCCGAAGCCCTGGCGGTCGTCGAAGCTGCCGTGCTGGTAGTCCACGCCCACGATCGCCGTATGGCGGATCGGCCCGGTGGAGAATTTGGCCTCCAGGTTCGTGTCCAGCCCGATGGTATCGAGCGAACCGCCCGCGCTCAGGGACCCGCGGTTCAACAGCGTCTGAGCCGCGTTGTTCCAGCCGACCGCGTACACGCCGGTGTAGAACAGGTTCGAGTGCATGTACCGCGCGCTCTGGCGCACGCGGAACGTGTCGTTGAACCGATGCTCGAACTCGTAACCGATGGCGTATTCCTCGCGATCGAACGTGTTGAACGAGGGTTCACCCGTGAAGAACGACGTGGAGATGCGGCGGCCGCCGACCGTGTCCGTCACCGATCCCTGCCGCGGCAGGAAGTTGATGGCCGTGCCTTGCTTGTCGTGCTGGTAATGGGTCAGCAGCGTGAAGGTGGTATCGGCGGACGGACGGATGGTCAGCGACGGCGCGATGAAGATGCGGTCGTCGCCCGCCCAGTCCACCTGCGTATCGGACTTGCGGAACAGGCCCGTCAGGCGATACAGGACGGTCTTGTTCTCGTCCACCGCGCCGCCGATGTCGAAGCTCGCCTGCTTGCGATCGTACGAACCGTACTGGAGGTTGATTTCGCGCAGCGTATCGGCGGTCGGGCGCTTGCTGACGAGGTTCACGAGGCCGCCGGGCGCGTTGGCGCCGTACAGCACCGAGCTCGGCCCGCGCAGGATTTCCACGCGCTCGAGGCCGTAGGTCTCCACGCGCGGCATCAGATAGCCGCTGGCGTAGTAGTTGACGTACAGGCCGTCCATGTACTGGCGCGCCGCGAAGCCGCGGATCACCGGTTTGTCGTAGCGGCCCTCGGCGACGTTGTCGCCAATGATGCCGGCGGTGTAGGCGAACGCATCGGACAGGTTCTGCACGCCGCGGTCTTCCATCTGGTCGCGCGTGATCACGCTGATGGACTGGGGCGTTTCCAGCAGGGGCGTGTCGGTCTTGGTCGCCGTGGCGCTGCGCTTGGCAACATAGCCCGCTATCGGCCCAGTGGGCGTCTCCACGGGCGCGCGTACCGTGACCTGAGGCAGTACGTTCGCGTTTGTGGTGGCGTTTGTGGTGGCGTTTGTGGCGGCGTTGGTACCGGCGCTTCCCGACTCCTGCGCGTGGGCGGCGCCGCCCGCCAGCGCGAACAAAACGATGACCGCCCGCCCGACTTCCGTCCGGCGCGCGCTGGATACCTTGGCTCCCATGAAAAGCTCCCCTGCTTTGTTGTGTGAAAAATAAGAAAAGGGTCAGATTCGCCTGAATTATTTTGTAAACGCGAACGCTAATGCGAATAATTCGCAATTATTACGTAGAGAGTCAGGCACAGGCAACAATCTTTCCCGTTCAAAACGCGGGGTTTTTCGGGGGATTAAATTTCTGGCGCGCCAAATCGTCACCAGTAGTGCGTGCGCGTAGCGCGCCGTGCGGGATGCCATCGCGGGGCGATGACGCACGCAACGCCTCCGGAGATACGTCTTGCTGCCAGAACTCGCGCCGTTCTTTCCCGGGCCGCTCCGCCCTTATGGCGAAGGGCTGACGGCCCTGCCGGCACCGCCGGATGCCAAGCCTGGCGCGCGTCTCGCGGACATCGACGGAATCGCCGAACTGGTGCGCGGCTATGGCAAGGCGCTCGGCGCGACTGATTTGCCGGCGCTGGCTTCGTGGTGGACGCGACGCTATTGCCTGGCGATCGTGCCGCCCGTGCTGGTGTCCGCCGTGGTGCTGGAACGCGCGTTGCCGGTGTCGCTCGATGACATCGAGGTGTCGCTTGCGCGCGACTGTCGGGCCGAACGTATCCATATCGGCGATGCCCGCACAGTCATTGGCCATGACTTTGTGGTAGCGATCGACCTGCTCGTGCGACAAAACCTGGCGCCCATCTTCCAGGCGATGGCGCCGCTGCGGGCGTCCCCGCGCGTGTTGTGGAGCCACGCGGCCGAATTCGTCCAGACCGTGGGAGAGGTGTTGTGCGGGCATCCAGCGGTGGAAGCCTCACGGCGCGCGGCGCTCGCGGAATGGCTGGCGAATGCCGGCGCGCTGGGGCCGGCTTACCGACCCCTCACCCCACGACAACTCCCCTCAAAGCAGGCCTCCATCGACGGTGACGCACGCCGCGTGCGGCGCGTCTGCTGCCTCAACTACCGCCTGCCCGGCGAGGACTACTGCGGCGTCTGCCCGCTGACCTGCGCGAAGGCGCGCGCCGCCTAAATTCACGCCGCCCTGGCTCGTCTACCCCTTTGTCCCACTCTGCATGGGACATGTCGACGAATTCACTGGAAGGGCTGCAATGGCTGGCATCACCCGCGAGACGCTGCTTCATCATTTGCTGGATCTGGCGACGACGCGCCCCAACGCGACCGCGCTCACGATCGTGGACGATGCACACGCCAATGGCATCGACTATGGCTATCGGGACCTGATGCAGCGCGCAGCGCGCCATGCGCGTGCGCTGACTCGCATCGCGGCGCCGGGCGACCGCGTCATGCTCGTGCTCGACACGGGCATCGATTACGTCAGCGCGTTCTTCGGCTGCCTGCTGGCGCGGATGATCGCGGTGCCGGCCTTTCCGCCGGAGTCGATGCGGCCGCAGCATCTGGCGCGTCTCGATGCGATCCTCGCCGACTGCGATGCGCGGGTGGCGGTGATCGAGGGGGACTTTGCGAAGGCGTGGGCGGGGCAGTCGACACGGTTGAGGACGTTGGATGTGTCGTGTCTCGCTGTCGATGACGATCAGGGTGACGACATTGCTGCCGGGACGCTCGACGGCTTGCTCCACGGCCTGCTCGACAACTTGCTCGACAGCTTGCGCGCGGACGATATCGCGTTTCTCCAGTACACCTCCGGCTCGACCGCCACGCCCAAGGGCGTGATGGTGTCGCACGCGAACATCATGGCCAACGAGGCCGCGATCGCCGAATCGTTCGGCACGCGAGACGACGACGTGATGCTGAGCTGGCTGCCGCTCTATCACGACATGGGGCTGATCGGCGGCCTGATGCATCCGCTCTATGCGGGCGTGCGCGTCGTGCTGATGTCACCGGGCTATTTCCTGCGGCATCCGCGCCGCTGGCTCGATGCGATCTCGCGGTTCCGCGCGACGATCAGCGGCGGCCCGGACTTTGCTTATCGGCTCTGTGTCGATCGCATACGGCAAACCGCACGCCAGACGCCCGCCGAGGGGCTCGATCTTTCCTGCTGGCGCATTGCGTTCTGCGGTGCGGAGCCGATCCGTGCCGAGACGATGACGCAGTTTGCGGAGCGATTTGCAGATTCCGGTTTTGCTTCGAACGCACTGTATCCATGCTATGGCATGGCTGAGGCCACATTGCTCGTCACAGGCTCTTGCCCCAGTACAGGGGCGCAGATTGCGCGCTTCGACGCGGAGGCGCTGGCGCAGGGACGCGCTGTGCCGGATGACGAGGGTAGCGCGCTGGTGGCGGGCGGCATTGTGCCGTCGCGTCATGCCGTGGACATTCGCGACGTGCGGACCGGTGCTTCATTGCCGGATGGGGCTATCGGCGAGATTTGCATGACCGGGCCCAGCGTGACGCGTGGCTATTGGCAGCGGCCCGACGCCACGGCCGAGGCGTTTCTGGCCGATGGCGCGTTGCGTAGCGGCGATCTCGGTTTTCGCTGGGACGGGCAGCTATTTATCGCCGGGCGCCGCAAGGATTTGATCATCGTGCGGGGGGCCAACGTGTACCCGCAGGATGTGGAGATCGCGGTCGAGCGGACGGTCGATGCCGTGCGGCGCGGGCGGGTGGCGGCGTTTCCGTATGTGATCGACGGTGTGGAGTCGATCGGGATCGCGGCGGAGGTTGCTCGCGGGGCTGTCGCCTCCAGTCAGGACGATGCGGCGGCGCTGTCGATTGCCGTGGCGATTCGTGCGGCGGTGTCGGAAGACTGCGGGGAAGCCCCCGTGTTGGTGCTGCTTCTGCGGCCCGGGCAGTTGCCGCGCACGACGAGCGGCAAGCTCCAGCGCTCACGGTGTGTGCCGGCCTGGAAGGCGGGGGAACTCGACTGCTGGGCAGCCTATGAGGGCAATGCGGCGTTTGTCGTTGGCCATTCGGCCGGGCGCGCGCTGACGCCAGCCGAGGCAGTGATGGCTGAAGTGTGGGAGGCCGTGCTGGGGGTGCGACCGGGGCCCGATGACCATTTCTTCGCGCTGGGCGGGAATTCGGTGCAGGCCGCGCACGTCGTGGCCCGGGTGCGGGAGCGAGGGTATCCGGCATTTGCGCTCGCGCAGCTGTTCGCGCATCCGACGCTTGCGGCGTGCGCGGAGGCGATGGTTGCGGCCGAGGCGCCGGTCGAGGCAATGGATACCGGTGCGCGAAAAGGCGAAGCGGCGTTCGCCGGCGCATCCGCCGCAGGTGCGGCGGGGGCAGGCGTCTTGTCCGCTGATCGCACCAGCACCGCGCGGAGCGAATCGCCCAGCGCGGACGCTGGCGCCGCGGCACCGCTGTCGCCCATCCAGCGCGGCCTGTGGGTGCTCTGGTGCATGGCGCCGGATAGCGCTGCGTACAACGTGTGTGGCGTCATGCAGCGCGCCGGGCGGTTCGATACCGCCGCGCTGCAAGCCGCCATCGACACACTGGCCGAGCGTCATACCGCCCTCCGCACGCAGATCGTGCTCGATGGCGCGTCGCAGCCGCTTCAACGCGTGCTGCCCGCATCGTCCGTTCACATCGACATCGAGCGCCACGCCAGCCGCGAGGATGCCGAGCGCGCGGTGCGCAACTGGAGCGCGCAGCCCTTCGCATTGAAGGAAGGCCCGGCATTCCGCGTGCTGCGCGTCAGCATCGGCGCAGATAACGCCGAATGGGTCGCCATCTGCGTCCACCATCTGTTCGTCGACGGCTGGTCGATGAACGTGATGGTCGACGAGTTCTGCCGGCTCTATGAGGGCAACACATCGCTGCCGTCGGCGCCACGCCATACGGACATCGCCGCCACGCACGCACACGCCCTCGCGAGATGCCGCGCGGAGGCCCTCGCCTACTGGAAGCGCACGCTCGGCCCGGACCCCGTCGTGCTCGAACTCCCGACGGATCGCCCGCGCCCGGCACAGCCCACCGGCCACGGCGACGCCATCGCATTCGCGATCGACGCCACGCTGGCAAGCCGCTTGCGCAACGTGGCGATGCAGCAGCGCACGACATTGTTCACGGTGCTGCTGTCGGCCTGGCATGCTCTGCTGCATCGTTATGCCGGCCAGCGCGACATTCGCATCGGTGTCCCCTTCGCCCTGCGCGACAGCGTCGCGGCGGAGCGGTCCGTCGGGTACTTCATCAGCACGCAGACAATCCGTGCCTGCGTGGACGGGCCGCAGCCCTTCACCGCGCTGCTGCGGCAGGTCGGCGATACCGTGCGCGAGGTCCAGCCGTACCTCGCGCTGCCGTTCGACGAAGTGGTCGACGCGCTTCAACCCGACCGCACGCTTGCCCATAACCCGCTGTTTCAGGTCAAGTTCAACCTCGGGTTGCCTGTGACGGCGCCGGACACGCTCGCGGGCGACGCCTTGCGCGCCATGCAGATCGAGGGCGACTTTACGCGGTTCGATCTGGCGCTCGACATTCTCGACACCATCGATGGCAGCGATGCGCTGCATGCGCGGCTGGCGTTCGCTACCGACCTCTTCGATCGCGCGACGATCGAGCGCATGGCGCGGCACTACCTCTCCGTGCTGACCCATGTTGCCGCCATGCCCGACACGGCCGTCGCCCTGCTGCCGCTCGGCGGCGACACGTCACGACTCGACGGCACACCGTTGACCATCCCGCCGCAGGACATCATGGCGGCATGGGACGCGGCGTTGCAGCGCGATCCCGATGCACCGGCGCTTTGCGATGACACCCAGACACTGACGCGCGCGGAGGCGGATGCACTGGCCAATGGCGTCGCGCTGGCGTTGCGGGCGCGCGGCATCGGGCGCGAGGACGTCGTGGCGATCGACCTCGATCGCTCGGTGCCGTTCGTGGTCGCGTTGATCGGCACGCTGAAGGCTGGCGCGGTCGCGTTGCCGCTGGATGTCGCGCAGCCGGTCGAACGGCGGCGGCAGCTCGTCGCGGCGGCGCATGCTGGGGTAGTGATCGGCACGATGCCACTCGGCGTCGATCATCTCGATATGGCTACGCTCGAGCCTTCCGTCCGGCGCGTGGCGGCCTCCGTGCTGCCGCAGCAAGGGGCTTACCAGATCTACACCTCGGGCTCCACGGGCACGCCCAAGGGCGTGATCGTCAGCCGTGAGTCGCTTGCGCACTATGTTGCCGGCGTGCTGTCGCGCCTTGCGTTGCCGCGCGACGCCAGCATGGCGATGGTGTCGACACCGGGTGCGGACCTCGGCCATACGGTGCTGTTCGGCGCGCTATATGGCGGGCACCCGCTGCATCTGATCGCGCCTTCGCGTGCGACGGACGGGGATCGCTTGGCGGCGTATATGACGCGGCATCGTGTCGGCGTGCTCAAGATCGTGCCGAGCCATTTGCGCGCGTTGCTGCATGCCGAGCGTGGCGCGGACGTGTTGCCGGAGGTGGCGCTGATTCTTGGCGGTGAGGCTACGTCGGATGCCCTGATCGCGCAGGTGCGGGCCTTGCGGCCGGCGTGCCGAATTTTCAATCACTACGGGCCGACGGAGACCACGGTCGGCGTGTTGACGCATGCGCTGGCGGACGACGAAGCCGCGCTGCCGCTCGGCGCGCCGCTGCCGGGTGTGCGGGCTTATGTGCTCGATGCGGGCCTGACGCCGTTGCCTGAAGGGATGAGCGGCGAGCTATATATCGGTGGAGCGCAGCTCGCGCGGGGTTATCGCGGGGCGGCCGGGCGGACGGCCGAGCGGTTCTTCCCTGACCCGTTCGTGCACGGGGCACGTATGTACCGCACGGGGGATCGCGTGCGGGTGGCGGGTGGGCGGTTGCTTTACCTCGGGCGCGCGGACGAGCAGGTGAAGATCCGGGGGTATCGCGTCGAACCTGCCGAGGTGGCGCAGGCGCTGCGGACAATCGAAGGCGTGGGCGACGCGGCGGTTGTCGTGGTGGATGGGCGGTTGATTGCATATGCGGTGCTGGCACCGGCGCTGGATGCGGCCGAGGTGCTACGCCTGGCCGCGGCGCGCATGCCGGCGTATCTGGTCCCCGCGCAGGTCATCGCGCTCGAGCGGTTGCCGGTGACCTCGAACGGGAAGCTCGACCGGCGCGCGTTGCCGGCGCCGGTGTTCGAGGCCATCGGACACGTGGACCCGGCGGACGAGACCGAGCGGGTCCTTGCAGGCATCTGGCAGGACGTATTGCATATCGAACGCGTTGGCGTAACCGACAACTTTTTCGAGCTCGGCGGCGATTCGATCCTGTCGATCCAGGCGGTCAGCCGCGCGCGGCGCGCGGGACTGCGGTTCACCCCGAAGGACCTCTTCCAGCATCAGACGGTGCGCGCACTGGCCACGGTCGTCACGCGCGTGGCGACGGCACCGGTCAAGTCCGATGCGCCGAGCGGCGATGTGCCGCTGCTGCCGGTGCAGCAGGCCTTCTTAGATACGCCGATTCCGGCGCGGCACCATTGGAATCAGGCGGTGTTGCTGCGGCCGACGGAAGCGATCGATCTCGTGCGTTTACAGCGAGCGGTGGATCGGGTCGTCGCGCATCATGACGCGTTGCGGATGCGGTTCAGCCAGCGCGATGGCGAATGGACGCAGCGCTACGCGGACACGTCGGTCACCACGGTGACGCATGAGGTCGTGAATAACGAAGCGCTGACCGACGCCTGCACGCGCGCGCAGCAGAGCCTGAATCTCGAACACGGCCCGCTGCTGCGCGTCGCCCTCTTCACGCTCCCGGACGGCTCGCAGCGGCTGCTCGTTGCCATCCACCACCTCGTCGTGGACGGCGTGTCGTGGCGCATCCTGCTGGAAGACCTCCAGCAGGCGTACAACAGCGACGGCCCGCTACCGACGCGGACCTCCTCGTATCAGGCATGGGCGAGCAGGGTCCGGCAGCATGCCGAATCGCTGGCGTATGAGCTCCCCTACTGGCGCGCGCAACACGGTCCCGGCATTGCCGCGCCGGACGATGTCAAGCGACGCGACGCCACCGTGACGACGGTGAGCGTGGACGCCACCACCACCCGTGCGTTGCTGACCGACGCGCACGGCGCGTATCGCACGCAGATCAACGACCTGCTGCTCGCGGCCGTGGCGCGGGCCGTCGGCAAATGGCAAGGCCACGCAAGCACTGCCGTCCTGCTGGAAGGACACGGCCGGGAGGGCCTGTTCGACGATATCGATCTGTCGCGCACGGTCGGGTGGTTCACGACCGTGTTTCCGGTGGCGCTGCCGATCGACGACGATACCGGCACGCATATCAAGCGCGTGAAAGAGGCTCTGCGCGCGGTGCCTCGGCATGGCATCGGCTTCGGTCTGCTGAGCGATCCGCTACAAGGTGTGCCGCGTCCGTCCATCACGTTCAACTATCTCGGCCAGTTCGACCACGGGGCCGATGCCTTGTTCGCGCAGGCGACCGAGTCTCCCGGAGAAAGCCGCGATCCCGATGCTCCGGTGAGCAATGCCATCGTGATCGACGGCGTCGTGCGAGATGGCGCATTGACCTTCACGCTGACGCTCGCGGACCCAGCGTTTGCAGCGTTTGGCGAGCGTCTCCATGAAGCCCTCGGCGACATCGTTGCGCACTGCATGCAGGCGCCTGGCGGCTCGCTCACGCCGTCAGACGTGCCGCTGTCCGGCCTCACGCAGGCGCAGCTGGACGCTCTGCCCGGCGTCGCGATCGAAGACATCTATCCGCTGTCGCCGATGCAGCAAGGCATCCTGTTCCATGCCCTCTACGCACCCGACTCGGCGATGTACGTGAACCAGATCGCGGTCGATCTGGGGGGGCTCGATGCGGAACGCATGCGCCACGCGTGGAACGAGACGATCGCGCGGCACGACATCTTGCGGACATCGATTCTGCATATCGACGGCACGCCGTTGCAGGCGCTGATGCGCAGTGTGCCGTCGCCGGTGGTGATCGATGCCGATAGCGATGCGATAGGCGATGCGGATGCCCTTGCCATGCAGGATCGCTCCCGGCCGTTCTCGCTGGACACCGCGCCGCTGATGCGCGTACGACTGGTGGCGCAAGGCGATGCATGCTATCGCATGATCTGGACGAGCCACCATCTGCTGCTCGATGGGTGGAGCACCGCACGGCTCATCGGGGAGGTGTTGCAGCGCTATCACGGGTTGCCCGTCGAGGCGGTGCCCACGCGGTATCGGGACCATATCGCGTGGTTGCAGGCACAGGATGCTTCGGCGAGCGAGGCGTTCTGGCAGGAGCGGCTGCCGCTGCTCGAGGCGCCCACGTTGCTCGCGCAGGCGATGCCAGCGCCGGAGCCCCCCGTCGCCGGGCACGCGGTGGCCCGCGTGCGCGTCGATGCCCAGATGCTGCAACGCGTGGCGCAACAGCAGCGCGTCACGCTGAATACGCTGCTACAGGCGGCGTGGATCGTCGTACTGCAGCGCTATACGGGGCAGCGCGCGGTGGCGTTCGGCGCGACCGTCGCCGGGCGCCCGGCGTCGCTGCCCGGCGCGGAGGCGATGCTGGGGCTGTTCATCAACACCTTGCCCGTCATACAGGCGCCGGCGCCTGATCAACGCATCGACGCGTGGTTGCAGGCGTTGCAGCAGGAGAACCTCTCGCTGCGCGAGCATGAGCACGTGCCGCTGTACGAGATCCAGCGATGGGCCAATCGAGGTAGTCAGCATCAGGGGGGGCAGCCGCTGTTCGACTCCATCCTCGTGTTCGAGAACTACCCCGTGGATGCCGCGTTGCGCGAGCGCGAGCAGCATGGGCTGCGGATCGGGGCGGTGCAGCATGCCTCCATGACCAACTATCCGGTGACGCTCGTGATCACGGGATCGCAGACGCTCGACGTGGCCATCAGCTACGACACCGCGCTATTCGAGGCCAACCGTGTCGAACAAGTGCTGGGCCACTTCATCGCGACCGTCGAACGCATTGCCGACGATCCTCGCCAACGCGTGGCGGATCTCGTGCTCGACCGGCCCGAGACCGTTGCCGCCGAGGACGATCGCTTCCGGCATGCGCCGCCCGTGCACGTCGCCATTGCGCGCCGCGCAGCGATGCAGCCCGATGCGGTGGCCGTGCGTTGCGGCGATCAGGCGTTGACGTATCGGGAACTCGACGGCGCCGCCGAGAGGCTGGCGCGGGCATTGCGCGCACATGGGATGGGTCACAAGGCAAGTCAGGAGCCCGTGATCGGCGTGATCATCGACCGCTCGCCGGCCATGATCGTGCGATTGCTCGCCGTGCTGAAAGCAGGCGCTGCATACCTGCCGATCGACCCGGAACTGCCGCAGGCCCGGATCGACGAGATGATCGATGGCGCGCACGTGCGGTTGTTGCTCGGCACGCGATCGCTGCGTGGGCGGATCGCGGCGACGGTGCCATGGCTCGACATGGAGGACGCGGCGGACATCGGCGGTGCGGCATTGCCCGAGGTGTCGCCGCAGCAGCTGGCGTACCTGATCTACACCTCGGGGTCCACTGGCAAGGCCAAGGCTGTCGCCGTCGAGCATGGTCCACTGGCCATGCATTGCCACGCTACGGCCGAGCAGTACGGCATGGCGCCCGGCGAGCGCGAGTTGCACGTCCTCTCGTTCAGCTTCGATGGCGCCCATGAGCGGTGGATCGTGCCGCTCGTGGCCGGGGCGGAGGTCGTTCTGCGCGACGAAGCACTGTGGAGCGCCGAGCGAACGCTGGCCGCCTTCACGCTGCATGGCATCACCAACGCGGGGTTCCCGCCAGCCTACCTGATGAGACTGACCGAAGCCGCGGATCCGGACGCGCCACCGCTGCGGCTGCTGTCTTTCGGCGGCGAGGCGATCTCGCGCGAGAGCTTCACACGCGTGCGCAACACCTTCCGCCCACGCACGCTCATCAACGGCTATGGCCCGACGGAAGCCGTCGTGACGCCGCTCGCGTGGGTGGCCGACGCGGAGACGCCGTGCACGCCCGCTTATGCACCGATCGGCCGGCCGGTCGGCTCGCGACATGTGTACCTGCTCGATGCGGACCTGCATCCCGTACCGCGGGGCGTCACCGGCGAGCTTTACATCGGCGGCTATGGACTTGCGCGCGGCTATTTCCGGCGTCCCGGCCTGACCGCCGGGCTATTCCTGCCCGATCCGTACGTGCCAGGCGGGCGCATGTATCGCACCGGCGACCTCGTGCGTCAGGCTGCGGACGGCGCCATCGAATACGTATCGCGCCGCGACCATCAGATCAAGATTCGCGGCTATCGCATCGAGCCTGGCGAGATCGAGGCGCGATTGCGTGCGGCCGACGGCGTCCATGCGGCTGCGGTGCTCGCCGTGCCGACGCCGCAGGGGTCGCAACTGGTCGCCTATGTGGTGGGCGATGGTGGGGTTGCGCCAGATACCGAGCGCCTGCGCGAAATGCTTTCGGCTACGCTGCCGCCTTATATGGTTCCCGCGCAAATCATCGTGGTCGCGGAGCTGCCGGTCACTGCGAACGGCAAGCTCGATCGGCATGCATTGCCTGCGCCGGTCTTCGCCAGTGCGGATCACGTCGCCCCGCGGACGGCGCGCGAGTCAGCGTTGGCGGGCATCTGGCAATCGCTGCTCGGCGTCGAACGCATCGGCATTCATGACAACTTCTTCGAGCTCGGTGGGCACTCGTTGCTGCTCATGCAGCTGGTGTCGCGACTGCATCGCGAAATGGGTCTCACGCTGAGCCTGCGCGACGCGATGTCGCAACCGACGATCGCTCAACTTGCCGCGTGGATCGACGCGCGGCCCGACCCTCAGCAGGACACCGCGCGGCAGCTCGCCGCGCTGGACGACCTGATGGCAGATCTGGAGGCTTCCTGACCGATGATGGACCCACAAACAGGCCGTGACCTGGTCCGGCGTTACGTCGCGCTGCCGCAGGACAAGCGGCGCGTTCTGCTGGAGCGCTTGCGTACGCAGGGTATCGATTTCTCCATCCTGCCCGTGACGGGCGAGTGGCGCGCTGGCGCCGCGGCTGGCGACGAATTGCCGTTGTCGGCGGCGCAGCGGCGGATGTGGTTTCTTTGGAAGCTCGATCCGGCCGGGAGTTCTTATCATCTGGCGGGGATGTTGCGGTTACGGGGAGCGTTGGACGTCTCTGCGCTGCAGGCGGCTTTCGATGCGTTGGTCTCGCGGCACGAGAGTCTGCGCACGACGTTTCATGAACGCGATGGGGAGACGGTGCAGCGCGTTCATGCGCCCTTTTCTGTATCGATTCCGCTCGTCGACGTTACCGAGGCGACGTTGACGGGGCACGTGGATGCCGAGGCCACTGCGCCGTTCGATCTCGCGCATGGGCCGTTGATGCGGGTGCGGTTGCTGCGGCTGGCGACGGACGATCATGTGTTGCTCGTCACGATGCACCATATCGTCTCCGATGGATGGTCGATGGGCGTCGTCATCGACGAGTTTGCTTCGCTTTATGCGGCTTACGCTTCCGGGCAGCCGGTGCGGTTGCTGCCGGTTGAGGCGCAGTATGCGGACTATGCTTCGTGGCAGCGTCACTGGCTCGAGGCGGGAGAGCGCGAGCGGCAGCTCGACTACTGGCGTGGCGCGCTTGGCGACGACCCCGTGGTGCTCGAGTTGCCTGCGGACCGTGCGCGGCCGGCCGTGCCGTCGCACCGCGGTGGCACCGTGTCGTTTGCGCTTGGGCGTGACGAGGCGCTGCAACTGGCTGGCCTGGCTCAGCGGGCCGGTACGACTGCCTTTACGGTGTTGCTCACAGCGTTCCAGATCCTGCTCTACCGCTACACCGGGCAGCACGACATCCGCATCGGCGTGCCGGTCGCCAACCGCAACCGCGCGGAGACGTCCCGTACCGTTGGCTTCTTCGTGAACACGCAGGTGCTGCGGGCGCGGATCGATGGCACCCGGTCCGTGCTCGCGTTGCTGGGCGAGGCCCGCGAGTCCGTGCAGCAGGCGCAGGCGCATCAGGAGCTGCCGTTCGAGCAACTGGTCGAGGCTTTGCAGCCCGAGCGGAGCTTGTCTCATAACCCGTTGTTTCAGGTCATGCTGAATCACCAGCGGCGGGATTTGCGGGCGTTACGGCAGCTACCGGGCCTGACCCTCGAGCGGGTCGCCCGGACGGCGAGCGCGGCCAAGGTCGATCTGGCCCTGGACACGCAGGAGGATGAAGACGGTATCGAAGGTGTGTTCGGCTATGCGTCCGACCTGTTCGAGCATGGGACGGTTGAGCGCTTGCAGCGGCATTATGTTTCGGTGCTGCGGCAGATGATCGCTGCGCCCGAGGCGCTCGTCGCCGATATCGCGCTCGAGGCCGCCGATGCCGAGGACGAGGACCCCCGGTTTCGGGAGGCGGTGCTT
>NZ_CAJPUX010000012.1 GCF_905397285.1 Cupriavidus plantarum | reverse complement strand
CGCTACTGCAGGCGCGGCCACGGCAACGGGCGGCGCGGGCGGTGCGCAAACCAGCGTGGCAGGCGCGGGCGGCGCGGGCGGTACGGCGACCAACGGCAGCGCAACGTCCACCGCTTCCAACGGCAGCGCCACGGCCGGTGCGGGCGCGGTAGGTGCCTCGTCGGGTACGGGCGGTGCGGGCGCCGCGGGTGGCGCGGGCATGGGCGGTACGGGCGGCGCGGGCAACGGCGCGGTCGGTGGCGCTGGCGGCAGCGGCGGCTACAACGTGGTCGATGCCGGCTCGTTCAACATGTCCAATGCCATGACCAGTGTCGGTCAATCGGCGGCGGGCATCATGATCGCCAACCAGAACAGCGGTATCTCTTCGCTGGTGCAACAAAGCGTCAACGTGCAGGCGAACCTGTCTGTCGGCCGCTAAAGCGTTCTGACAGGGACCGTCACGCCGCGTGTTCGAAACGCGCGCGTGACGGTTCGGCTAGAAGAAGCCAGACGTTCCATCGCACGGGGCCGGATGGGGCCGCGCGCGTGGATCTAGGAGACGCACCATGCGATCGCATCGCTTTGCCGTCATCACCGTGACGGCCCTGCTGGCCTGGCCAGCGCTGCATGCTACTGCCGGTCCGCCAGACGACGCGGCGGCGGCAACCCGGTCAAACCCGTTCGGCGCGACCGCGCGGGCGGTGTCCACCGAGAAACTCGAAGGCGTGCGTGGCGGCGCCGAGACCGTCGTCAACGACATGAAGCTGCACGGCACCGTTGCGGACAACGCCGCGATCAACGTCCGATCGGGCAGCAACGCGATCGCCGACGGTTCGTTTGCAAACTCCGCGGGTTTGCCGACCGTGATCCAGAACACCGGTTCGAACGTGCTGATCCAGAACGCAACGATTCTCAACGTCCAGTTCAAATGAAGACGTTCGCGATCGCGATTGCGGCTTCGGCTGCGACCCTCGTGGGAGCGCTCGCCGATGCGCGCGCCGACACGATCCAGCTGCCCGGCCAGAACGGCAACGTGTACACGGTGCCGGTGACGAGCCTGCGCGAAGCGCGCTTCCGCACGACTATCCGGCAGCAGTTCGATTTCAGCTGCGGCTCCGCCGCCGTGGCAACGCTGCTCACCTACCAGTACAACTATCCCGTGAGCGAGCAGGTCGTGTTCGCCAACATGTACGTGAATGGCGACCAGGCCAAGATACGCGCGGAAGGATTTTCGCTGCTGGACATGAAGCGCTTTCTCGAATCGCGCGGCTTCCTTGCGGATGGCTACGAGGTGCCGCTGTCGAAGCTCGAGGAAACGCAGGTCCCGGCGATCGTGCTGATCGTCGAGAACGGCTATCACCATTTCGTGGTGGTGAAGGGAGTCAAGGGTAATCGCGTGCTGATCGGAGATCCGGCACGCGGCACGCGCGCGCTCGAGCGTGAACACTTCGAACGGATATGGGACAGCAACCTGCTGTTCGTCATCCACAACCGCACCGAGAACGCCCGCTTCAATCTCGCGTCCGACTGGCGTGTCGCGCCAACGGGACCATACTCAATGGGAGTCAACCGCGACAGTCTGTTCTTCACCGTCATGCCCAAGCATGGCGCCAGCGATTTTTGAGGAACATCATCATGGTTCAGACAACCGCATCACACGCGCCATGCCGCGCGGCGCTTCCGGCCGCCGCAGCTGTGCTGCTTGGCGCGGGACTCGCCTGTGCCGGCAACGCGCACGCGAGCGACGACGGGACGGAGGCCGTCATCCCCGGCCTTGCCGCGTCGTCAGCATCGATGGGCGAGGCCGTTGCCCCGCCGATCGACGTCGCCGTACCCGTCGCCGTGGCATTGGCCGAGCCAGCCGCGGCGCCCTTGCCACCGCCGCAACCTTCATTACGCGAGACGCGCAATACAGGCGATACCCGCGCCCGTCATGACGCGCTCGCGTTGATCGCGGCCGTGGCGGAGGACCCCGCGGCACGGCCCGCCGCGCGCCGCGCCCAGGACGAGGTCGCCAGGGCCATGGACCTCGCCGAGCGCGACCCCGCTCAGGTCACGCATGCGCGCAACGACATGGCGAAATGGAAACCGGTCGCCCACGCGAAGCTCGACGAGGCGCGTGGCGGCTTCGACGTCGGCGGCCTGCAGGTCGGCTTCGGCATCGATCGCGCGGTCTACGTCAATGGCTCGCTCGCCGTTGCCACCAGCATCTCCATTCCCGATGTCAGCCGGATTACCGCGGCACAGGCCGCGCAGCTGCAACAGGCGCTAGGGGGTGTTGCGGCCGCGGTCGCGCAGGCGAACACAGCCGCGAACGGCGCGGTCGCCGCGGCAAACGCGGCGGCAGCCGATGCGCGCGCGCAGGCGGGGCAGGCTGGCGCGGCCGCGCAGGCCACCGCCGCCGGCGCGGTGGCGGCCGCGACAGGCTCCGCGGGCAGCAGCGCGTCCGCGAGCAGTGGACCCGCGACAGGGGCGTCGGCCTCGGCAACGGGTGCGAACGGACTGCCCTCGAGCATCGTGGCCACCGCGACCGGCTCGGTCACGACCAATGGCTTGTCGAACGTCGTGCAGAACGGCGGCGGCAATCGCGCGAACTTAAGCGCCAACGTAGGTGCGATGGCGAACATGCCAGCGACCGTCATCCAGAATACGCTCAACAACCAGAGCATTCAGAGCCTGATGACGATCAGCGCGAGCGTGAATACGCTCGCCGCCTTCCGTGCGCAAGTCGCCAACACCGCCTTGAATAGCGTGATTCAGCGCATGAGGTAATCGTCCACTCGATACAGGCCAACAGGTTGCGGGCTCCTGACCGATCAGCCCGCCGTCCCGGGGGAGGAAGACGTCATGAAGAAGCGTTCGCTGCAGGGCATCGGCTATGCCGGCTGCTCGACGATGCTGCTGCTCGGCGGCCTGGGCCAGGCCCAAACCGCGCCAGACAGTGGTCCGCCAGGCGTGGCCAGGCTCGAAAGCCTGCAGCGGGAACTGCAGGAACAGGCCAGGCAGCTCGAACAGATGAAGCGCGCGCTCGCGGAGCAGGAGGCCACCATCCGCGAACTGCGCAGCGTGATGACCAACGAATCGCTCGCGCGCAGGCGCGGCGGCCAGCGTACGCCGAGCGATGCGGCGACGAACGCCGCCGCGGCCGGCGCGGGGTCCAGCGCTACCCAGATCAACAACACGGTGCAGCAAGGCATGCAGGCGCAGCAGGACGCGCCGCAGGCCGTGCAGCCGGGCCGTCAGGGCAGTGCGCAGGGCGCGCAGCCCGGCGAGTCCCTCGCGGGCCCCGCAGTCGATGAACCCGTGGGACGTCCACCCGAGTCCGATGGCCGCCCGCCCGAGATCGCGCCGATCTTCGATCAGCCGGGCGTATTGACGCCGCAAGGCAAGATCGTCGTCGAACCGAGCTTCCAGTACGGCTACTCCTCGAGCAACCGCGTCGCGCTGGTCGGCTACTCGGTGATCCCGGCTGTGCTGATCGGCCTCATCGACGTGCGCGAGGTCAAGACCACGACGTACCTGAGCGCGGTGGCGTTGCGCTACGGGATCACGAAGCGGCTCGAGATCGAAGCCAAGGTGCCCTACGTGCATACGAGCGGGCAAACCGTCAGCCGCGAGGTCTTCACGGGGACCGCCGTCGACAACGTCTTCAACGCGAGCGGCAGCGGCCTTGGCGACGTCGAGGCAACGCTGCGCTACCAGCTGAACTACGGCAACGAGAAGATGCCGTACTTCATCGGCTGGTTCCGCTACAAGTCGAACACGGGCAAGGATCCGTTCGAAGTCGTGACGGACTGCGTGACACGCTGCGTCAGCAACACCACGGGCACCGGCCTGCCGCTCGGCCTGCCGACCGGCACGGGTTTCCAGGCGGTCCAGCCGGGGGTGACGTGGCTGCTGCCGACCGACCCGGCCGTGTTCTTCGGTACCTTCAGCTACCTGCACAACTTCGCGCGCGACAACATCAGCCGCACGGTGCTGAACGGCGAGAAGGAATTCCTCGGCAAGATCTCGCCGGGGGACATCTTCCAGTTCAACTTCGGCATGGGCCTCTCGCTGAACGAACACGCATCGTTCAGTATCGGCTACGACCAGAGCATCATCTGGCCGACGAAGCTGAACGGTCAGACGATTCCTGGCTCGGTGAGGATCACGCAGGGCACGCTGCTCGTTGGCTATTCGTATCGCTTCAACCAGCGCTACACGCTCAACCTGTCGGTGGGCGCGGGTCTGACGCGCGATACGCCGGACCTGACGGTGACATTGCGGCTGCCGATCACGTTCTGACCGGTGTGATGTGCGAGGGGTGATGCGTGGCGCGCTTGCGTGGCTACCATCACCCTTCGGTTCGTCTGCGCCTTGCGCTTGCCAGGCCGACGGCGTACAACGGATCTAACCGTCCCGCACGACGGATGACCTCATGCACGGGGGCGGCCTGACCGAGGAGCATAGCCATGCGCAAAAGAATCTTCTGGTTACTGCCCGACCTGCCCAGTGCGCGCCGCACGATGGATGACCTGCTGCTCGCGCGCATCGAAAATCGCCATATCCACTTCGTCGCGCGCGACGGCACCGACATGACGGGGCTGCACGAGGCCAATCTTTTCCAGACCTCGGACATCGTGCACGCGGCCGAGATGGGATTGATGGTCGGCGGCGCCGTCGGTATCGTGGCAGGCGTGGTGGTCGCGATGTTCCCCATCGTCAGCGATACGCCGCAGTGGGGCCTCGTCGGCGTGCTCGCGGTCCTGGGCGCGGTGTTTGGCGCATGGGCGTCGAGCATGATCGGCAGTTCCGCGCCGAACAGCCGCCTGCGCGCGTTCGAGCGCGACATCGAGGACGGCAAGTTCCTGCTCATGGTCGACGTCCCGCGCGGCCGCGTCGAGGAAGTCGAGGCATTGCTGCGTACCACGCATCCGGAGGCCCGCTTCGGCGGACTCGATCCCGCCGTTCCCGCCTTTCCCTGACCCTTTCCGCCATCGATGTTGCGTCGCGGGGTGTACCGCGACTGCAACATCGCGTTTGCACCTTCTCACTCGTTTGCGGTAATTTGTGGCTCGTGGCGGCGCGTCATGCAACGTGACGCGCGCCGCGCGCAGCGGAAAAATTATTAAACACGCAGGCGTTTCGCGCCAACTGTGGCGCGGGAGGGGTCAGACAATGAGCGCATCATGGATGGCGCGGGGCATGCTTGCCGCCGCGCTGGGGTTTGCCATACATACCGCCAGTGCGGAGCCTGGCATCGGCCGGAACACCATCCGCATCGGACAGTCCGCGGGGGTCACGGGCCCCGTGGCCGGATCGGTTAAGGAACAGATCGCGGGCGCGCATGTGTACCTGAGCACGGTCAATGCCGCGGGCGGCATCCATGGCCGCAAGATCGAACTGGTCACGTACGACGACGGCTTCGACGCGAAACGCACGCCGGACAATGTGCGCAAGCTCATTCAGGAAGACAAGGTGTTCGCGCTGTTCATGGTGCGCGGCACGCCCCAGAACGAGAGCATCCTGCCGATCATCTCGGCCGAGAAGGTGCCGTTGGTGGCACCGCTCACGGGGGCCATCACGCTGCACCGTCCGGTCAACCGCTACGTGTTCAACGTCCGCGCGAAGTATCAGGATGAAGTCGCGCGCGCCATCAACCACCTCGCGACGTCCGGCATGACGCGCATCGCCATCTTCTATGCCAACGACGGGTTCGGACAGGACGTGTACGAAGGCTTCACCACCGCGCTGCAGGCGCGTGGCGTGCAGCCTGCTGGCGCGGCGTCCTATGCGCGGCCGATGGGCGATATCGGGCAGGGCGTGGCCACGCTGAACAAGGCCAATCCGCAGGCCGTGCTTGTGATCGGCTCGGGCAACGAGGCGGCGCGAGTCATTCGCGAGATGAAGCGTGCGGGCAGCCAGGCGCAGTTCGTGACCCTCTCGAACAATGCGGCGGACTCGTTCATCAAGGACCTTGGCGAGGACGGCCGCGGACTCATCATCACGCAGGTGGTGCCGGGCACGAACTCGAGCCAGATGACGCTGGCCAGCGAATACCGCAGCCTCGCGCGGCAGCAGAGCGTGGAGCCGACCAATGCGGGCATGGAAGGCTTCATGTCGGCGAAGGTGCTGGTCGAGGGCCTGCGTCGTGCCGGTCCGGACCCCACGCGGGAGAAGCTCGTCGCCGCGCTCGAAAACCTGCGCGACTACGACCTGGGCGGCATCCTCATCAGCTACAGCGCGACGCGGCATACGGGGTCGTCGTTCGTCGAGATGTCGATCGTCTCGTCGACGGGCAAGCTGATTCGATAGAGGATAGAGGCTTCACGGAGTGCGCGGATGCGCTGCGGTATAGTTGCCCGATGGCAACTTCCCATGCCGCTCAGGCCGTGCTTCCCGTGTCGACTTCCACTTCCACGCATCCGTTCTCGCTGACCGGCCGCGTCGCCCTTGTCACCGGCGGCGCGCAGGGCCTTGGTCAGGCCATCGCGGCAGGGCTCGCAAGCGCCGGCGCGCACGTGCTCGTCTGCGCGCGCAACGCGGAGCGCGTCGCGCGGACCGTGGCGCAGTTGCAGGCGGAAGGGCTTGCCGCGGAAGCGCTGGTGCTCGACATCACCGACGAGGCCGCCGTGGCCGAGGCCTTCGCGCGGATCGGCGCCGCGCACGGCCGGCTCGATATCCTGGTCAACAACGCGGGCGCGCGGCATCGCAATTCGATGGAGCACCTGGACGCGGGCCATATGCGCGCGATGCTCGAAACCAACCTCGTCGCACCCTATGCGCTGTGCCGGCATGCGTCCGCGCTGATGCGCCGCCATGGCTATGGCCGCATCATCAACGTCACGTCGATCGCCGGGCAGGTGGCGCGCGCGAACGATGTGCTGTATCCCGCGACCAAGGGCGGACTCGATGCGCTGACGCGCGCGATGGCCGCGGATCTTGGCAGGCATGGCATTACCGTCAATGCCATTGCTCCGGGATACTTCGCCACCGAACCCAACCGCGCGATGGTTGCGGACCCGGCTAACGCGGCGTGGCTGCAGCAGCGGACGTCGCTGGGCCGCTGGGGGGAGCCGTCCGAACTCGCCGGCGCGGCGGTGTTCCTCGCTTCGCCGTCAGCGTCCTACGTGACGGGACAGGTCATTGCCGTCGACGGCGGTTATCTCGGCCACTTCTGACGCAGCATGTCGATCATCGCCGCCGCGGCCGAAGAGTCGCCGCGCTCGCGGAGCCGCACGAGGCAGATGTCACGCACGAGCTGAGGCATCTGCATGGGCCGGATGGCGAGCGTCTCGCGGCGGAACTGAAACAGGGCCAGCGCGGGCACCACGGAGATGCCGAGTCCCGCTTCCACGAGCGCGGCCACTGTGGCCAGATGCTCGACTTCCATGACGCCATTGAGTCGCAGCGGGTGCAGGGCGGCATCGAGGTGCTGTCGCACGCTGCTCGTCCGTGAGAGCTGGATGAACGGCAGACCGGCGAGGGCCTGGGGCGCGATGCGGCGCTTGCGGGCGAGCGGGTGGTCGGCGCGGCAGACGAGGTGGAAGTTGTCGTGCACCAGCGGCTCGATCCGCAGATCGGCGTCCTGCGCGGGGGCGGGGGCCAGCGCAAAATCGGCCTGTCCGCGGCGGACGAGGTCGATGCAGCCATCGGCCAGCTGGTCGTGGAGCTCGAGCGCGATGCCGGGGTATTTGGCGTGGAAGGCGGCCATCAGCGGCGGAAGGTCGCCTGCGGCCAGCGACGGCAACGCGGCAATCGCCACGCGGCCTTTGCGCCGTTCGGCGTGATCGCGCAGATCGGCAAAAGCGGCCTCGAAGTCGTCCAGCAGCCGCCGGGCGACCTCTTCGAATCGCCGGCCATCGGCGCTGAGTTCGACATGGCGCGTGGTGCGTTCGAACAACCGGATACCGGCCTGCTCCTCGAGCGTCTGCACGAGCGTGCTGAACGCCGATTGCGATAGATGACACGCTTGCGCCGCGCGCGTGAAGTTCCGATGCGTCGCGAGCGCGACGAACGCCCGCAGGTGCCTGACCGAGATGTTCATGGAGGTCTGCTTCTATCCAACAAACCGATAGATTAATCCAAATAATCCATTTTCTGGAACACGCGAAGCGGGCCTAGAATGCAAGCGCCGTCATTCCACCCGAGGCACCCCATGACCGTCTCCCTGCTGATCGGCTCCGGCGCCGGTTTTTCCGGCGACCGCACCGATGCCGCGCTGCCCGTGGTTCGCACGATGATCGCCGCCGGCGGCCCCGCCGCGCTGATTTTCGAAACGCTCGCCGAACGCACGCTTGCCCTCGCGCAACTCGCCCGCCGCCAGGACCCCGACCATGGCTACGAGCCCTTGCTCGACCAGTTGCTGTCTCCGGTGCTGGCCCTCTGCCTGAAGCACGGCATTCCCATCATCGGCAATTTCGGTGCCGCCAATCCCCGCGCCGCCGCTCGCCGCATCGCCGCCCTTGCCGCCGAACTCGAACTGCCGGCGCCGCGCGTGGCAGTCGTCGAAGGCGACGACCTGTCCGACGACAAAGGCCGCACCCTTCTGCGCGACCGCGTCGGCGAAAGCTTTCCCGAGGCCCGCTTCGTCTGTGCCAACGCCTATATCGGCGCCCGCGGCATCGCGGACGCGCTGCGCGAAGGCGCGCAGGTCGTGGTCTGCGGCCGCGTCGCCGATCCCGCCCTCGCCGTCGGCCCCGCCATGGCCCATTTCGGCTGGGCCTGGGACGACTGGAACCGGTTGGCCGCCGCGACGATGGCGGGCCATCTGCTCGAATGCGGCGCGCAGGTCAGCGGGGGCTACTTCGCCGACCCCGGCATGAAGGATGTGCCCGATGTCCACGCCGTGGGCTTCCCCATCGCCAGACTCGACGACGACGGCGGCATCGAGATCTTCAAGGCCGACAACACAGGCGGCTGCGTCGACCTCCGCACGGTCAAGGAACAACTGCTGTACGAGGTCCACGATCCCCGCGCCTACCTCACCCCCGACGTGGTCGCCGACATCGGCGGAGTCACGGTCGAGCAGATCGGCAAAGACCGCGTGGCCGTCCGCAACATCCGCGGCCATGCCCGCACGGACACCCTCAAGGCGAACCTGTTCTACCAGGGCGGCTGGATCGCCGAAGGCGAGATCTCATACGCCGGCCCCAACGCCGCGGCCCGCGCGCGTCTCGCCGCCGACATCGTTCGCAAGCGCATGACCATGCTCGGCTTCGACGCGCACATCCGATTCGACCTCATCGGCGTGCTAAGCGTATTCGCCGACGATGCCGGGACAATGCTCGCGAGCGCGCAGCCGGGCGAGGCCGACGCACAGGACGTACGCCTGCGCGCCGCGCTCGTGCACGACGACAAGGCCGTGGCCCAGGCCCTGCTGCGCGAGGTCAACACGCTATACACCTGCGGTCCGGCAGGCGGCGGCGGCGTCCGCACCGCGCTGCGCAGCCGCCTGAACGCAATGTCGTGCCTGGTGCCGCGCGCGGCGGTGTCCCCGACCCACACGTTCGTCGCCTGATCGAAAGAGCCCGTCATGACCTCGCCGACCACCCCCCTGTACTTGCTCGCCCACGGCCGCACGGGCGACAAGGGCGACCGCTCGAACATCAGCGTCATCGCCTATGACGCGCGCGACTTCGACCACCTCGTGGAACATGTGACCGAAGACGCCGTGCGCGCGCTGTTCTCCCACCGCAACCCCACGACCGTGACGCGCTATCTCGTGCCGTCGCTGCAGGCGATGAATTTCGTCATCGACGGCGTGCTGGATGGCGGCGTGAACGATTCGCTCAATCTGGACACGCACGGCAAGGCCCTGGCGTTCCTGCTGTTGCGGATGCCCGTGCCCGTACCGCCGCGAATGGCTGGCGGGACCTGAACCCGCCGCCACACCCATAACGAATTCACCCGAGGAGACCAAGATGTACGCATTTCCCAAGCCGCTCGCGCTCGCGGCCGCTACGCTCGCTTCGCTGATGCTGCCGATGGGCAGTGCCTGGGCCGACTATCCCGACAAGCCCATCCGCTTTGTCGTGCCATTCGCGGCGGGCAGCGCCACCGACCAGCTCGCACGCGCGATCGGCCAGGCCGTCACGATGGACACGAAGGTCACCGTCGTCGTCGATAACAAGCCCGGCGCCAACGGCTTCATCGCCGCGACGGACGTCGCCAAGGCGAGCAACGACGGCTACACGGTGCTGATCACCACGAACACCACGCACGCGGCCAACGAGCACCTGTTCAAGAAGCTGCCGTACGACCCCGTCAAGGACTACTCGCCGGTGGCCGCCCTCGGCCGCGGCGGCCAGATCATGGTCGTCCACCCGTCGCTGCCGGCCAAGACCGTCGGCGAGTTCATCGCGCTGGCCAAGAAGGAGCCCGGCAAGCTGAGCTTTGGCAGCGGCAGCTCGTCGTCGCGCATCGCGGGCGAACTGTTCCAGCAGATGGCGCACGTGGAACTGCTGCACGTGCCATACAAGAGCAACCCGCTGGCGATCACCGACCTGCTCGGCAACCAGATCCAGATGATGATCACGGACACGGCCACGGGCCTGCCGCAAGTCAAGACGGGCAAGCTGCGCGCGCTGGGCGTGTCGAGCAAGGCGCGGTCGCCGCTGGCGCCGGACGTGCCGACGATCGACGAAGCGGGCGTCAAGGGCTACGAGATGAGCTACTGGTTCGCGGCCTACGCGCCGGCGAAGACACCGCCGGCGGTCGTGGACAAGCTCAACGCGATGCTCGTCAAGGCCGCAAAGAGCGAGACCGCGGCCAGCTTCTACCAGACCACCGGCACCGAGGTGTTCACGAGCACGCCGGCGGAACTGGCGAAGTTCCAGGGGCAGGAATCGGCGAAGTGGGGCCGCATCATCAAGTCCGCCAATATCCAGCCGGAATAAGCGGACTTTCGCCACGCAGAAACGGGTACGCTCGCCCATTGGGTACGTTCACCCATTGGGTAAGCTCACCCTTTTGCGCCGGCCTACTTCTTCAACCCGAGCCGATAGTCCACGGCATACGGCAGCTTGCCCGGGCTCGACGCCGTCACGGGCTGCGACAGCTTGGTGAACTCCGATTCGCCCAGGGCGGTGAGTCCACCGAGCTGCGCCGCGGTCTTGCCATTGCTCACCAGCGCATCCGGCGAGAGCGCGACCATGGCCGTGGCCGCGGTCCGCACGGCGGCCAGATAGCTCGCGGTGTTGTCTAGGTTGACGGTCTTGAGATCGATCACCGTCCGCAGCCAGTCACCCCAATAGAACTCGGTGAACTCGCTCGCGTCGGACAGCTGCGAGTAGCCGATGTCGCGCGTGAAGTAGACCAGCGAGCGATACGGATCGTTGCCCAGGCCGTTCGACAGGCCCAGCGCGCGCGGCAGATCGGCCGGATAGACCGGGCGGTTGTCGGGGTCCTTGAGCCAGACCAGCTTGCGCTCGCGCAGCGTGCGGAAGAACGTCGCGCGGTTCAGGTTCATCAGGTTGTCCTGCACCTTGATGTAGGCCTTGGACTGCGGGCCGCCCGTCGGCGCTTCCGTCATGGTCGTGAAAGCGTGATGGCCATCGGTCAGGTACGGCTCGCCGTAGGGACCGACAACCAGTGTCTTCATGTCCTGCGGCTTGTTGCCTACGACCTGCGTGCAGCCGAACGACGTCAGGTCGTCGATGCGCGCGGTGGTCAGGTTCAGGTTCTTCTCGCTCTTGTTCTGACCATTGTTCTCGCACGCGTCGTCGAAGTTCTTGACGGGATCCTTCGCATAGCGGCCGAGCTTGTAGTAGATCTGGTCCCGGCCGATCGCGGGCTGCGTCGGACGCAGGTCGCGCAACGTCACAAGCAGGTTGTCGCCGGCCTTGGCATTCACGTACGTTGCGATGGCCGCGGGTTGCGGCAGCGGCGTGCAGACGGCCGGCAGCAGGCGCTTGCTGCCGGGTTCTCGACGCACCTGATAGGCGGTCTTCGTGCTGACCGGTAGCAGCGTCAGGGTGCCGGTGGCCGGCTGGCTGGCGACCGTGGCCTGCCACGTACCGCCGATCAGGCCGTTGGCCTTGATGCCCGCAACGGCGTTGTAGGTCAGCGGCACATCGACGGGCACATTGTCCGCGGCAAGCGTGCCGCCGGTCACGGAGACGATGTTGCGGCGCGTGCGGCCGGTGAAGGCGTCGTTGGCGTCGAGCTCGGGCTCGGCGCAGACCCAGTCGCCATCGATCGCATTGGCGGGCAGCGCCACCGCGGTGCGCACGACCCAGTTGCCGAACGTGTCGTTCGCGCCGGTGCCCGGTTCGTCGACGAACAGCGCGACCTGACCGGTTTGCCGGCCGACGAATACGCGGCCGACTTTCGCGCCCGCGAGCGTTAGCGTGTAGGCGCCCGGATAGCGCGTCTGGTCTGCGTCCGCGGTCAGGCTGCCTGTCTGCCCACCCGCGCAGTCCGCCGCAAAACCCTGGCCCGCGCAGACGCGCACGCTGCCATCGGCGGCAATGTTCAGCTGGCCGGCGGACGCGCCCGCGCCGGTCTGGCGCAGGAAGGCATACGTTCCCACGATCTCCGACAACTGCGCGCCGCGATTCGCCGCGCTGATATAGCCCTGCAGCAGCGTGCCATCGCCAAGCTTCACGTTGGGCACCTTGCCCAACGCGCCGGACAGCACGCCCTCGTCGAGGGAGAAAGAGAAGGTGATGGCCGACGCCGCCGTGGCCAGCGCCGCCGGCGCGTCGCTGCCGGCCGTCAGGCCCGACACGCGATAGGTATTGCTCGCCTGGTCGAGCACGTACTCGCCGACGAGGCTGCCCGCAAGGCCAACGCGGGAGTCGAGGAAGCGCACCGTCAGTTGACCGGGCGCGGGCTGGTCGAGCGTGACGGAGAGGGTGTCGCCGAAGCTGACCGCGCCGACATAGGTCGTCCCGCCGGCCAGCGGCTTGACGGTGACGGTCTGGCCCGGCTGGCCGCCATTGCCGCCATTCCCACCGGTGCTGCCCGTGCTCGGGGTGGCGACGGTGGCGCCATCGCCGTCGCCCCCGCACGCGGTGAGTGCAAAGGTGGCCAGCGTGAGCAGGGCCAGGCGGGTCAGCCGGAGCGGTTCCCTCGAATCGCGTGTCATCGTTATTGTCCTGTTGGTCGTGCCGGTGGCAGCTTGTCGCGCGCCAGTCTAGGGAGGCCCGATGACGAGCATGTGACAGCCTGATCACCTCCGAAGACAGCTTGCGCGCGGAAAGCGATCATTTTTTCGCCTAGAGTGACTGGATCGGGACAAGATGAAACCCGCCATGGAGACCGCGATGAAAACAGCCTTGAGGAGCCAGCCGGGGCGCCCGCCGTGCATGTCGCGCCGCACGGTCTTGCTGGCGGGCATGGCGCTGGTGGCGACGAGCGGGATGGCCCGGGCTCAGGCGCCGGCTGGCAAGGCGCGCATCGGCGTGATCGGCGCCGGCCGCATCGGCGGCACCATCGGCGGGCTATGGGTCAAGGCCGGCCATCCCGTGATGTTTTCATCGCGGCATCCCGAGGAACTGAAGGCGCTCGCGGACAAACTCGGTCCGCTGGCCCAGACCGGCACCGTGGCACAGGCGATCGCGTTTGCCGACATCCTGCTGCTGGCCGTGCCCTATGGCGCGGTGCCGACCATCGGCGAACAGAACGCCTCGGCCTGGCGCGGCAAGACCGTGCTCGATGCGACGAATGCGATCGCCGCCCGCGACGGCGCGGTGGTGGAAGAGGTGCAGCGCAACGGCATCGGCGCGACAACGTCGAAGTACTTACGCGGCGCGAAGATCGTCCGGGCGTTCAATTTCACGGGGGCGACCGAGTTCGCGAAAGAGAGCCATCGCAGCGGCGCGCCGCTGGCGGTGCCTATTGCCGGCGACGACGCCAGGGCGCTGGAGGTGGCATCGCAGCTCGTGCGCGACGCGGGATTCGAACCGGTGGTAGTGGGCGGGCTCTCGACGGCCGATCGCTTCGCGCCGGGCGGCAAGCTGTTCCGTCAGATGGGCACCGCGGAGGAATTCCGTCGGGCGATGGCGCAGTAGCGATCGCCGCCTAGAGCGGCCGACGCTCCATCGCCACCATCGACGGGCTGAAGCCAAGCTGCCCGAAAAACGCGGCCTCGGACGAGCGCGCGGCCCGGAGGACCCAGGTGATATCGGGATCGTTGCCCATGATATGGCGCATCAGCGCGCGGCCCACGCCCCGGCGGCGATACTGCGGGGCGACGGCGATCATCGAGATATAGCCGTTGGAGATGTCGTCGCACAGCGCGCGCACGAAGCCCACGACCTCGCCATCTTCCACGGCCACGGCCACGCGCTGCGAGTTGGCGATCAACTGCGCGAAGCGCTCGGCGTTGCCAACCCGGTGGTCCCACCCGTTCGCTGCCAGCAATTGCCTGGCAGCCTCGACTTCCACGGGTAACGGATTCCGGATTTCCATCAGCGCTCCTTCTGAATGGCGACAGAGTGTAACGAGCGCTAGCCATCGCGTCAAACTGGCATGGTGGCGACATCGCGAGGTATGATCGTCTGCATGAACGCTGCCATCTACTCCTCCGCCCATCCGGCCGATCAGCTGGCCGAGTTCTCCGACGCCGAGAGCGCGCTCGCGCGCATCCGCGAAATCTACGACAGTTCCGTCGCCGCGGTGCGCGCGCGTTTCGAGGCATTCGCGCGCGGCGAACCGCTGCCGTCGGCGGCACACGCGTGCTACCCGTACCTCGGCGTCTCCGTCAATCTGGAAACGATGGTGACCGACAGCCGTCCCGCATGGGGTACGGTCGCCTATCCCGGCGTGTACGGCACCACCGTGACGCGGCCCGACCTGCTGGCCGATTATTACCGCGACCAGATCGAGCGCCTGATCCGCTATCACCGCGTGCCGGTGGTGGTCGGACTGTCACGGCGGCCGATTCCGCTGCCGTTCGTGATCGAGGCGTCGACCACCGACATCAGCTACACGCAGGCCCGCGAACTCGAGGCGGCGTTCGTGCTGCCCGAGCTTTCCCGCATCGACGACTCGATCGCCAACGGCACGTACGAGCCCGTTCCCGGCGAGGCCTGGCCACTCTCGCTGTTCCCGGGCGAGCGCGTGGACCTCGCACTGCAGCGGCTGTACCACTACACCGGCACCGCCCCCCAGCACTTTCAGCGGTTCGTGCTGTTCACGAACTATCAGCGCTACGTCGATGAGTTCGTCGCGCTGGGCCGCTCGCTGATGGCGAGCGACGGTGGCGACGGTTATGTACGCTTCGTCGAACCCGGCGACATCACACAGGAACTCGGAGGGAGCGCGCCGGATGACGCCGCGCGACCGCGCGCGTTACCGCAGATGCCCGCCTACCACCTCGTGCGCGAGGACAAGCTCGGCGTCACCCTCGTGAACATTGGCGTGGGACCGTCGAACGCGAAGACCATGACCGATCATCTCGCCGTGCTGCGTCCGCACTGCTGGCTGATGATCGGCCACTGCGGTGGCCTCCGCCGATCGCAGCAGCTGGGCGACTACGTACTCGCGCACGCATACGTGCGAGACGACCACGTGCTCGACCACGACCTGCCGCCATGGGTACCCGTGCCGCCGATCGCCGAGATCCAGGTGGCCCTGCAGGAGGCCGTGGCGCGCGTGACGGGTTTGTCGGGCAACGAGATGAAAACGCGCATGCGCACCGGCACCGTGGTATCCACGGACGACCGCAACTGGGAGCTCAAGTCGAAGGCGCTCTACGCGCGCTTCAACCAGTCGCGCGCGATTGCCATCGACATGGAAAGCGCGACGGTGGCGGCCAATGGCTTCCGGTTGCGCGTGCCGTATGGCACGCTGCTATGCGTTTCCGACAAGCCGTTGCACGGCGAACTGAAGTTGCGCGGCATGGCCAACGCGTTCTATCGCCAGCGCGTGAGCCAGCATATGACGATCGGGCTGGAGGCAGTACGCATCCTGCGAGAGAGCGGCGTGGAAGCCCTGCACTCGCGCAAGCTGCGCAGCTTCGACGAGCCCGCCTTCCGGTGAACCCGCCATGCTGAGCCCTTTCAGCCCGCAACTCAGAACCGGTAGCCGATCCCCGCGCTGAACAGCCAGGGGTCGAGCTTCACGGTCGACACCTTGGCGCCTCCCGCATAGACGTTGCTCGAGATCCACGACTTCTTCGCGTCCACGTTCAGGAACCAGTTCTTCGTGAGCTTGTAGTCCATGCCGATCTGCAGCACGGGGCCGACGCTCCAGCGGTCGAGCTGCAAGGTGTTGCCCGCGAGATTCGCGCCATAGATCCGTGTCGCGTTCACGCCCGCGCCCACGTAAGGCCGGAACGTGCCTTCGGGCAGGAAGTGATACTGCAGCAGCAGCGCAGGCGGCAGATGGCGGAACGTGCCGATCTTGTTGCCGTCGAGGCTCACATCCTGACTCTGCGGCACCGTGAGCATCAGCTCTACCGCGATATGCGGGACGATGAAGTACGTCACGTCCAGCTCGGGGATCCACTTGTTGTTGACGCCGATCCGGTCGGAGGCACCTACGCCGCCGATGGGGTCGGACTTGTCGTCCATGTTCAGATAGGTCGCGCGCAGGCGCACCATCCAGTCGCCCTGCGTGGTGTCATCGGCCGCGCTGGCGGCCAGCGGCATGGCGCCGAACAGTGCGGCGGCGGATGCCGCAACGAGCGGCAGCACACGGCGCGCTCCGGCGGCGCGGGAGAGGAGCCGTGGAAGGACGCGGGGAAGCACGCGTGGAAGGACGCGGGAAGTACGCTGGGAGGGATGTCCGGAGAGATTGGCGGTCATATTGGTCTTCGCATTTTTCGTCAAACTGCGAGACCAGTGTGGCGCGATCGGCATTCCCCGGTATTGACCCAACGCAACGATTTGCGATGTCGCGAAGAACCGTCGCGACATGACGCTTCTATTTACATGCGGAATTATTCGTGGCGCGGCCACGTGCCGCCCGTTACGCTGTGCCCACGTGGTCTTGTACCGCGCATGTCGTGGGCGTCCAACAGGACGTCTTTCGTGGTGTGCCCCATGGGGGTGGGGCACACCCGTTTTTCCGACGCAGCTTTCGGCCTCAGGCAGCCTTTGCCTCAGGCACCTCGGACATCCCGACCGCCGCCAGATGGCGGTTGACACCCGATACCACCGCGCGCAGGGAGGCCGTGACGATGCTCGCATCGACGCCCGCGCCGAATCCGGTCGCGGAGTCGCCTACGCGGACTTCCACGTAGCAGGCCGCCTTCGCATCGGCACCCGCAGACAGCGCATGCTCGTGATAGTCCATCACGCGTACGGGCACATCGAGCTCGCGCACGAAGGCATCCACCACCGCATCGATCGGGCCGTTGCCGGCCCCGCGCACGCGTACGGGCTGCCCATCGCGCACCAGTTCGATATCCATCTCGACGTTGCCATTGGCGGCAGAGGTCATCTGGTGCGCCACGTACTGCAGCGGCGATTCGCGATCGAGGTACTCGCGACGGAACAGTCCGTAAAGGTCTTCCGCGCTCGCCTCGAGGCCCGTTTCGTCGGTCATCGCCTGCACCGCGCGGCTGAACTCGATCTGCAGGCGGCGCGGCATGAAGATGCCATGCACCTGCTCAAGCAGGTAGGCCATGCCGCCCTTGCCGGACTGGCTGTTCACGCGGATCACGGCGTCGTAGCTGCGGCCGAGATCGGCGGGGTCGATCGGCAGGTAGGGCACTTCCCAGATCGCGTCGGCGTTCTGCTGCGCGAAACCCTTGCGAATCGCGTCCTGGTGCGAACCCGAGAACGCGGTGAACACGAGATCGCCGACATACGGATGGCGAGGATGCACGGGCAACTGGTTGCAATGCTCGACGCACTGGCGCACCTCATCGATATCCGAGAAGTCCAGCCCCGGTGCCACGCCCTGCGTGTACAGGTTGAGCGCGAGCGTGACCAGGTCCACGTTGCCCGTCCGCTCGCCGTTGCCGAACAGGCAGCCTTCCACGCGGTCGGCGCCCGCCATCACGGCAAGCTCCGCTGCTGCCACGGCCGTGCCGCGGTCGTTATGCGGATGCACGGACAGCACGATGTGCTCGCGCCGCGCAAGATGGCGATGCATCCATTCGATCTGGTCCGCGAACACGTTGGGCGTGCTGCATTCCACGGTCGTCGGCAGGTTCAGGATCATCTTTCGGCCCGGCGCCGCGCCCCACGTTTCGGCTACCGCGTTGGAAACCTCGAGCGCGAAATCGAGTTCGGCCTGGCTGAAGGTCTCCGGCGAATACTCGTAGCCCCAGTGCGTACCCGGCTGCGCGTCGGTGAGTTCGCGAATCAGGCGCGTGCCCGTTACCGCCACGTCGCGGATCTCTTCACGCGAGGCATTGAACACGATGCGGCGCCATGCCGGGGCAATCGGGTTGTAGAGGTGGACCGTGGCCCGATGGGCGTCGCGCACGGACTCGACGGTACGGCGGATCAGATCTTCGCGCGACTGCGTCAGCACGATGATGGTCACGTCCTCGGGAATGCGCTTCTGTTCGATGAGCATGCGCACGAAGTCGAAGTCGGTCTGCGAGGCCGACGGAAAGCCGACCTCGATCTCCTTGAGGCCGATCTTCACGAGCTGCTCGAAGAAGCGGAGCTTGCGCTCGACGCTCATCGGCTCGATCAGCGCCTGGTTGCCATCGCGCAGGTCCGTGCTCATCCAGATGGGCGCGCGCGTGATCTGGCGCGACGGCCAGGTGCGATCAGGCAAGTCTACGGTGGTGGCGGGACGGTATTTGACGGCGGGATTGGACAGCATGAGTTCTCCTTCCTCGCGGAAGCTCCATGACGGAAACGTGAAATCGGAAAAAACCGGAAAAACAGATAACGCGAACGCGTGGCGACAGGCTGCCGAACTGCCACAGGCACTAGGCCCGGCAACCGATCACTAGGTTTAGCGATAGCGCGAGAAGGAGGGGAGAAGCAGATGCCGCACCGCCGCAAACGGGCACCTGCACGCGTCCACGCAGCGCGCGCGCGACCGCCGCGATGCGCGGGGCATCGGCGAAATCGGCAGCGGTGGCACGTGAGGCAGTCATGCGTTCGAGGCGCGGGTAGCGGGGGGCATATATCGGACGAGTTGAGGAGCGTAGTCCAAAAACGCGCTTCACGTCAACCGCGTCGGTGCGCCACGACACGCCGCCGGATCGGGCAAACGGATGAATTCGGGGTTCACTGCGCACCGCAGAGGGCTGCCTCCGCCCGTTGTGTGGGGTGCCGCTCAGTCGTCTGAACTGCCTCGGCCGCATCGCGCATAGGCTGAAAGAGCCAAGACAGCCCACGCGCGGGCGGGACGGCATCGCATGCGGGCGGATCGGAACAACGCTACGCGGACAGAGAACGGGACAGGTGCTGCGGCGCCGCAACCGAGACCGAGGGGACAGATCATGAGAACGACAACGTGGGCGACGTGCACGACGTGGCTGCTGGCGATCTTCACCGTATGCATGCTGGCGGCGTGCGGCGGTGGGGGCGGTGGCTCGGGGTCGGGCACGCCGACGACGGCCGGTGCGGGGGGCGATGGGGGCGGCGGTAATGGCGGCAGCGGCGGCGGTTCGAATGGCGGTTCCGGCAACGGCAGCGCGGCCTCGAAAACCTACGTGATGCAGCTCGGGCTCACATCGGGTCAGGTCGCCGTCGGAGGCACGCTGCCGATGAGCGCGACCGTCGTCGATGGCAATGGCAACGACGTCACGGGCGCCACGCAATTCACGTGGTCGCCGTCCAACGGCGGCATCGCCACGGTGACGGCCGCGAGCATGCCCGGCAGCGCGAACGTGCGCGGTACGGGCATTGGCGTGGCGACCATCAGCGTGGTCGCCACGGTCACCGCATCGGATGGCGCGGTCACGCAGTTGCCGATGCAGTCGGCCAGCGTGACGGTACTCGCCGCGGGATCGACCGCCTACGCCCTCGCGTTGCCCTATCCGGCGCTGTCCATGACGCACGGCCAGGTCCTTCCCGTCACCGCGTCGCTGATCGACAGCCATGGCGCCGACCGCTCGTCCTCAGGCACGGCATGGACATGGAACAGCAGCGGCGCCGCAGTGCAGGTCACGGGTGCCGCCAATGTCGGCACGCTGCGCGCCGCCAACACGGCCAGCGCGTTGGCGCAGGCCCTTGTTAGCGTGTCCGTCACCGCGCCGAATGGCGGTACGCTGTCGGGCATGTTCCCGGTCTCCGTTGTCGGTGCCGGGGTCGCGAGCTATCGCCTTGTCCTGTCTCGGGCCGGCGCGCAGATCAACGCGATATCGGTCCTCAACGGCCGTCCGCAATCGTTCGCGTCGCGCGTGGTACGTAACGACGAGGTCGACACCACGAGCGCGTTCGATGGCCTGTGGACTTTCACGACGACGTCCCCGACGCTCACCGTGCAACCCGATGCCTCGACGCGCACGACGACGGTCGGCACGAACCTGGCGAACGGTGCCGACGCGTATCAGAGCGTGCTCGCGGTGACCGCGGGCAGCCTCACGCTGACGCCCCGCCCGCGCGCCAACCTGTTCGTGACCGAACAGCCGACGTGGGCGCTTGTCTACAACGGTCCGCAGCCGCTGACGCTCGTCAATCCGATCCCGGCGACGATCGCGGTGCAACTGGTCCATCGCGGCATCGACGAAGGCATCACCGGATGCACGGGCTGGAACTGGACCGCGGGCACGGGCAATGTCTCGCTGGTCCCCGTGGTATTCGCACCGAACGCCATTCAGATCCAGCCGAGCGCACCGGGTCCGTTCTCGGTCACGGTGACCTGCACGGCGGGCGCGGAGCAGATGCCGCTGTCGATGACGATCGCGGGCACGGTGATGTAAGGCGGCGCGCCCGCACTTTCGGGAATCCGCTACATCCGGGGGCATGTATCTGTGCCAACGTTGAGTATCACCCAACGGAGCATCGACATGCCTTCCTCTCTCTTTATCCCCGTGTCTATCCCCCCGCTGCTGGCGATTGGCGGACTCCTCGCCTTCACAACCGCGGTTGCCCAGCCGGTACTGCCCGCCCATGGCGTGATGAGCGTCCAGCGGACGCCGGGCGGTGCCACGATCGTCGGCATCGCCCCGCCGAACGCCGCGGGCGTCTCGCACAACCAATACCGCGCGTTCCACGTCAACGCCGCGGGCCTGGTGCTCAACAATGCCGTTCCCGGTCACACCGCACAGGCCTCGGCGCTCGCTGGCGCGCTGCCCGCGAATCCGGAGCTGAAGCGCGCGGCGGAGGTCATTCTCAACGAGGTGGTCTCCCCCGACCGAAGCGTGCTGGCGGGTGCCACCGAAGTGTATGGCGCGCGTGCCGACGTGGTGGTCGCCAACCCGTATGGCATCACATGCCATGACTGCGCCTTTCTCAACACCGATCGCGTCACGCTGACGACAGGCATCCCCCAACTCGACGGTCGTGGCGCGCTGGCGGGCTTCGACGTGACGGATGGCGAGGTCCTCTTCTCAGGGGTCCGCGCGGGGCCCAACTCGATGACGAGCCCGATGACGCTGGACGTGGCGGCACGCCGCATCATGCTCGATGGCAAGGTCTATGCGCGGGACGTGGCGCTCATCGCGGGCGTCCAGCGACTGGACTATCGCGCGCGTCAGCCGTTCGCAAAGCCGGATGCCGGACAGGCGACCTCCGGGTACGGTATCGACAGCACGACGCTGGGCGGCATGTATGGCGAACGTATCCGACTGATCACGACGGACGTGGGGAGCGGCGTGCGGACACGCGGCACCGTAGGCGGCTGGCACGCGGACGTGGCGGTCCAGTCGAAGGGCCATTACATCCAGAGCGGTCTGCTCTGGGGGCGCCGTCTCGATATCGCCAGCGAAGGGATGACGCAGTTCGAGGGACGCGTCATGGCCGGCGACGTACTGCAGGTAAAGGCGCGCGGCATTCTGGTAGATCGGCATGGGTCGGCATGGGCGAACAGTATCGAACTCGCCGCGGTTAGCCGGCGCGCGGGATTACCGCTGTTTGGCGATGGCATCGTCCTGAATCTCGGAGACATCGTGGCACGCACGCGCATCCGGATGGAGGCCAACGTCATGGCGTACACGTCCGGCAGGTTGCTTGCCTTCGACGATGTGCGTATCTACGCGCCACGCGTGGTCGGCGATCACAGCCGAATTCCGCGGTTGTTCGTCAATGACGTACCGGCCGCGACGTTCAGCGACATTTGAAGTCGGGCAGGCGCGGAGACGTCAATCCAGCCGGAACGTCACCGCCGGGTAACCCTCAATGAGGGCTACCTGCGCGTGCAGGCCGTAGACGCGCGTCAGCGTCTCGGGCACAAGGATGTCGGCGGGCGCGCCCTGCGCAATCGCGTGGCCACCAGCCAGAAGCAGCAGGCGATCGCACCACCGCGCGGCGAGGTTGACGTCGTGGAGCACCACGAGCACGGCAAGACCTGCGCTGCGCGCGAGCGTTCGTACGGCGCGCAGCAACAGCAACTGGTGGCGCGGGTCGAGGCTCGATGTGGGCTCGTCGAGAAACAGCACGCGGTATTCCCCGTGGGCGAGGCCGGTCAATGCCTGGAGCAGTGCGCGCGCGAACTGCACGCGCTGCTGTTCACCGCCGGAGATGCCGAGGTAGCGGCGGTCGCGCAGCGACGTGGCGTCCGCTAGCGCGAGCACCTGTTCCATGCGCGCGGCAACGTCGGCGGCATCGGCCTCGGGAAACGGGTAGGCGCCCATTTCCACGACCTCGCGCACGGAGAGATCGAAGGCGAGGCTGGGCGACTGCGGCAGCACCGCGCGACGGCGGGCCAGCGACTGTGCAGACCAGCGCGCGAGCGGCGCCGCATCGAGCGTGAGCGTCCCGCCGGTCAGCGCCAGTTCGCCCGCGAGCGTACCCAGCAGCGTGGACTTGCCCGCGCCATTGGCGCCCAGCACGCCCAGCACCTCGCCGGCATGCAAGTCGATGTCGATCCCTTGCAGCACGGTGCGATCGCCGCGCGCGCAGGTCAGTTCTCGGCAGGAAAGCATCGGCGTCTCAGGTCTTTCGCGTAAGCATCCACAGCAGGAAAGGACCGCCCACGAGGCTGGTCACGATACCGATGGGCAATTCAGCCGGAATCACGGCGATACGGGCGAGCCAGTCCGCGAGCGTCAGTGCCATCGCGCCGCCCGCGATCGTATTGGGCAATAGCCATCGATGATCGGCGCCGAGGGGCAACCGCACGAGATGCGGCACGACGAGCCCCACGAAGCCGATGGTGCCCGTGACCGCGACAAGCGGTCCGACGAGCAGCGCCGTCAGCACGATCAGGCGGCGCCGCACGCGGCGGATATCGAAGCCGAGATGATGCGCTTCCCGTTCGCCGAGCAGCAGGGCGTTCATCACGCGCCAGTCGCGCAGCAGCAGCGCACATAGCACGGCGACCAACGGCACGATCCACGCGAGCATGGTCCACGTCGCGCCAGCCAGGCTGCCCATGTTCCAGAAGGTCAGGTTGCGCAGCTGCACATCGCTGGCCTGATAGGTGAAGAAGCCGACGATACTTGCGCAGATGGCGTTGATGGCCACGCCCGCGAGCAGCAGGTTGGCCACGCCCAGACGCCGGGTGCCGAGGCGGTAGGCCAGCGCGGTGGCAATCAGGCTGCCCACGAACGCGAGCGGCGCGATGCCCCACAGGCCGTCCGCGCCCAGCACGATCGCAACTACCGCGCCGGCCGCACCGCCCAGCGAGATACCGACAAGACCGGGCTCGGCCAACGGATTGCGAAACAGCGCCTGCATCACGGCGCCCGAGAGCGCCAGCGCCGCGCCGGTCACCACCGCCAGCACGATGCGCGGCAGCCGCACTTCGATCAGCACGTTCCGCCAGATGGTGGCTTCCGCGTCGAGGTTCGCGGACCAGAGCAGCGAGAGCAGGCGGCTGCGCGGAATCGCCAGCGCGCCGCTTGCGGACGCCATCAAAGCGACAAGTACCACGAGCAGGCAGAGCACCGCGAAGACCTGCGCCGGCGAGAGATACCGCAGCGCACGCAGTTTCGTCACGGCGCAGGCCATCGATGCCATCATCGCGCCGCGGGGGAGACGAATCCCGCCTGCAACTGGCGCAGCGCTTCCGGCAGCCGTGGACCGAAGCCCAGGAGCAACAGGTCGTCCATCACGACGATGCGCTTGTCGCGAGCGGCAGGGGTGGCGTTGATGCCGGGCTGGGCAAGAAATGCCTCCACGCTGCCGCTGGCCTGAATCGACATCGTCGTTGTGACGATCACGTCCGGCCGCAGCGCCGCGGCGGCTTCGGCGGAGAAGGGCTTGTAGCCGGTCTGATCGCCAAGCACGTTGGTGGCGCCCACGAGCTTGAGCATCGCGGCGCCGGCGGTATCCTCGCCGGCCGCCTGCATCTTGCCCGTGTGCGCGCTCACCAGCAGCACGCGCGGCGTCGTCGTCTTCGACCCTGCCGGTGGCTTGATGGCATCGAGTTCCGCATGAATGCGGTCCACCAGCGCCTTGCCCTGCGCCCCGCGATCGAGCGCGCTGGCCGCGCCAAGAATGCGCTGATCGAGTGCCGCCACGGTCGGCGCCGACGGCAGCACGACCACCTTGCTGCCGAGCCGCTTCAGCTGTTCGAGCGATTGCGGCGGGCCGCTCTGGTCCGAGGCAAGCACGAGGTCCGGCTTCAGACTCGCCACCCCCTCCACCGAGAAGGTGCGGTAGTAGCCGACCTTCGGCAGCTTGAGCGCGGCGGGCGGGTAAATGCTCGAGGCATCCGCGCCAACGAGCGTGTTGCCCGCATCGAGCGCATAGACGATCTCGGTGACAGCGCCACCAAGGCCGACCACGCGCGCGGGAGGCGCCGCATGCGCGAGGCCCGCCGCGCACAGCAGCGGGATCAGCGCATCGCGCGCCCATGTCATGAAGACCGCGCGTGTCATGTCAGGCCGCCAGCGCGTGCGTGCACAGCGCTTGCAGCAGCGCGCGCCAGGCGGGCAGTTCCGGCTTGCCGGGTTTGCGCTCGCCGAAGAACTGGACGATCAGCTCGCCGTTGGCGCCATACAGCTCCAGCGACGTGACCCAGCCATCGGTGGTGGGCTTGTTGACGACCCAGCTCGCCGTCACGGCCTGTGTGTTGAGGTGGAGATTGAACGTCGGGTCCAGCACGTTGAACCACGGGCCGGTCCGCACCAGGCGCTTCACCGGCCCGGTGTGGATCTGCACGATGCCGCGATTGGCGACGAAGCACATGATCGGCAATTGAGAATCCGCGGCGCGCTGGAGCAGCGTCTCAACGGCCGTGTTGTCGACTGCCTGCGCAAGGTCCTCGCCTGCCGCGCGCAGCGCACCAAGGCGCGAGACCTTGAACTGGCGGAGCATGCCGAAGAACTCGTGCGTATCGGTCAGGCCGCGCCAGTGGGCGCGAAACGCCGCGATGTCGGCCGGTGCCTCCGCTTCGCTGGCCGCCTGTACCGCCTCCGCCATCACGGGCGTGCGCGCGCCACTGGCATGACGCGCGACATAGGCCTCCCACGCCGCCGCGTCGGTGGCCTCGGTGCGATACACCTTGTGGACGGCCTCGCCGCTCTTGTCGAAGAACTGGATGCTGTCGCGGCCGTTCTCGCTGACCGCATAGAAATACTTCCAGCTGTTGAAGAACATGCGCAGGTCGATATCGGGACCGAGCACGATGCCCACCGGCCCGTCGGCCTGGATGTCGAGGTAAGTGCCATGGCGCTCGTGCACGGCCGAGTCGTTGCGCGACAGCGCCATCACGGGGCCGAGGGCGCCGAGGTCGCGGAACAGCGTTTGCGCCGGACCGTTGAGTTCGCGCGAGGTGACGCCGCATTCGGCCGCGACCAGCGCCGCCTCGGTCGCGCCGAGCTTGCGTGCGCGATCGCGAATGCGAAGGCCGGGTTCCTGGTCGATCAGTTGCTGATGCCGCGCGCGCAGGGTGTCGAAACTGTCTTGTTGCATAGTGTCTTGCATGCTGTCAGGTCCAAGCATGTCGCGGTACGAATCCGAGGCATGCCGGAAGCGCTTCAATCACGAGTCGGAGTCCGGACTCAGGGCTGCACGTCGTACTGCACGGTCCAGGTCTGCGCGCTGTTCACATCGCTGGGATTCGCGTACTGAATCTGCGTCACGTGGAAGCGTGCATAGGTCGTGCCTTCCCCACCGCGCACCAGCGCGGCGTTCTGCGGGTTTGCCGCGATCACGTGCGCAACGGCGGGCAGGCCTGCCGCCGTAGCAGCCGCTGCAGTGGGATAGTACGTGAACCAGCCATAGTTGAGGGGGTTGGGGAACGTGCCTGTCCACGTCGGATTGAGTGATGAAGCGGTCGCATCCTTGAGCCACGCGCTCACCGTCGCTGGCACGGCCAGCGTCGCGTCGCCGAGGTCGGCGAGCGTTGCGCTGGCGTTCGACGGGTCGGTGAACTTCGACGCAATGGGCTTGTTGCTCGCGTCATAGAAGCCCGCCGGCGTACGGCCCACGAAGCCTGCCACCGTGCCGCTGCCCGATTCGCCACCGTTCAATTTGAGGTTGTTGCGGTTGAACGCGATATGCCACGTGCCGGTGGCCGTCGACACCGCGCCCGCATCGAGGTCGAAGTAGACCCAGTCGGTCGTGGCGTTGACGGTGGCGGTGCGAACCACGCCTGGATTGGCGCGGTCGACCCATCGGATCGACGGAAAGCCAGACGTGGTACCGCCCGCGCCGCCATAGTAGCCCGTCACCTGCAGCGCGAAGACCTGCGCGCCCGCGCCGGTCGCGTCGAGCACCGCGCTGTTCGTCGTGATCAGGAACGTGCGCCACGTCGGGTACAGCAGGTGATCCGTTTCTCCGCCTACGCCGTATTCGAACACGGCCGACTGGATGGAGTTCGTGCCCGTGAACACGCTGCTCGCCGCATCCTTGAAGTACAACGTGGCGGGAATCGCGCCATTGACCGGATCGGTCGTCGCGTTCTTCCAGGCAAGCAATTCACTCCACGTGTGGTCGAAGGGGCCGCCGAATGCGCCGCCGTTGCCCGTGCCGCTGGAACCGCTGTTGGTCCAGAACGACGCCGTCCTGTTGCCGCCCTTGACCTTCAGGTCCCACGCGGTGCCGGTGCAATCAGCCGTCTGCGCCTGCGCGTTGAAGTCGTAGCACAGTGACGCGCCATTGGCCGGCAGCGTGAAGGTCCACGTGCCGGACTGCGTGAACGCCGTGGCGGGCGTCACGGGGGTCGTCGGTGTCGAGGGATTGCTGGCCGTCGGCGTAGTCGTGGATGGCGAATCGCCGCCGCCGCCGCATGCCGCGAGCACGGTCGTGATCAGTGCGAGCATGACGGTATTGACCGTCGTTGCGTGAATCGTTCGGTTATTTTTCATTTGAGCTTCCTCCCAGTTGAACTAGCGCACCACGTCGACGTTGACGCGCGCGCCGAGGTACACGAATCGGCCCGCCACCGGCCCGAAATCATTGGCATTGGAGAAGTCGCGCTGGCGATCGAACAGGTTGTTCACCCCGACGAAGGCGGTGACGTTGCGTCCGATCTTCTGGTTCAGCACGAGGTCGAGCGTCCCCCAGCCCGCGGAGCGGGCGTTGCTCGTGGAATCGACCAGCTCGCTGCTCTGGAAGCGCGCGCGCGTGGTCAGTTCCGTGCCGGGCAGCAGGCGCCAGTCCATGCCGACGCGGCCCATGTTGCGCGGCCGGCGCGTGAGTTCGGTGCCCGTATTGAGGTCTTCGGTGTCGGTGTACGTGTACGAGACATTGAAGCGGAGCGCGTCGGTGGCGACCCAGCGCAGCGCGGTTTCCACGCCTTGCGTGCGCGCCCGTGCCACGTTGCGATAGGTGTAGACCGCAATGCCGTTCACGACCGTGAAGTTGGCCATGTCGGTCTGGATCAGATTGCTGACGTGGTTGTAGAACAGGTTGGTGTCGAGCACGAGGCGGTCGCGCCAGTTCAGCGTGCCACCGAGCTGGAAGCTGTTGGACGACTCGGGCTTCAGGTTCGGATTGCCGAGCACCATGTAGCCGAGCGAACTGTGATCGAACAGGTAGTAGCGTTCCTTCAGGTTGGGCACGCGATAGCCCTGGCCGAAATTCGCGCGCACCACGCCCTTCCAGTCGTCGTTCTCTACCAGCGTGCCGCGCACGCCGACCTTCGGCGCGAAGTGGCTGCCGAAGTCGGAATCGTGCTGGCCACGCAGGCCGACGATCATCTCCCAGCGCTCGCTGAAGAGGATGTCGTTCTGCACGTATAGCTCGCCGTTGCGCCGTTCCGCATTGCCGGCGATCTCCGAAATATTGTTGCTGGTCTGATTCAGGCGTTCGCGATGCAGGTCCGCGCCGAACTGCCACAACTGCGAACGCCACGCGGGCATGTCGAACTGCATGGACAGATGGTCCGTGCGTTGCGACGACGTGCGGACGCCGGTCTGCACCGCATTCGAATACTCGCGCGAGGTGCTGTCGTAGCCCTCGGTCATGCCCGCCACGCGCGCGCGCACGCCGTTGTCGAACTTCCACTGGCCGCCGCCGGTAAAGCGGTTGCGGTCGATGTCCTCGCTCTTGCGCTGCGGCACGTAGTTCGGCGGTGCGTAATACCGATAGCGCTGTTCGTCCGTTTCGCGGTACGCGCTGGCGTCCACCCAGAACGTGCCGGCGGGCGTCGGGAGCCATTCGAGCCGCCCTGAATACTGCTGGCGCCGTACCTTGTCGCCATGCTGCGTCCAGCCATCCGGATCGACGGCGAAGCCCTTGTTGTCGAGCGCATCGGCCGCGACGCGCGCGCGCAGCGTCTCGGTACCGCCCTCGACGCGCATGCTGCCGTGGAGCAGGCCTGGCGTGCCATCCGCGTTCTGCCCGCCGTACGTGCCGGCATCGGCCGTGGCCGCCGCGGACAGACCCTTCGAGATCGGGCGGGTGATGACGTTGATCACGCCGCCCATGGCGGAACTGCCGTACTGCGCGGAGCTGGCGCCCTTGACCACTTCCACGCGGTCGACTTCCGCCAACAGGTACTGCGAGACATCGACCGTCGAACCGGTGCTGGCGCTGATCGGCAGGCCATCGATCAGGATGAGCACCTGATCGCTGGTCATGCCCTGCAACGACACCTCGTAGCCGGACTTGCCGTGAATCTCCCGCAATTGCAGCCCGGGTACGTTTTCGAGGGCGTCCTTGAGCGTGCGGGCATGCGTGCGGTCGATTTCCTGCCGATCCACGACCTCCGTCTTCACCGGGGTCTCGTCGATGGGCTTTTCGGACCGGGTACCCGTAACGACCACGGAAGGCAGCAGAGGGGCGTCGCCGGTGGCAAATTGCGCCCGTGCCTCCGTTGGCAGGCCGGGGCCAAGGAGAGCGCCGATGCAGGCTGCGATGCAGCTTCGACGCAGCGTCGACGTCGATGCGAGGGGCGATGCAAGCACTTTAAGATCGTTTTATTACGAATGAAGGTGCAAATGATAATGGTTAACATTCTCATGTACAAGAACTTACGTCTCGTGACATTCCGATACACAGTGCTGAGGGAGGCGCTTCAGGGTGGGGATGTCAAGCGCAGGACTTACGGTGCAAGGGGTCCGCGCGTACCCATTTCTGCGCCCTCAAGGCTCGGTTCATTCGCCGGGCGTACCCGTTTCTGCGTGGACCGTACCCGTTTCTGCGTCTCGCGGAGACAACAAAAAAGCGACCCATCGGGTCGCTTGTTGAACGCGCGAATAGACGTTTCAGGGACGCCGCATGAACCGTATCACCTGCTCGTTGCCGCCCGTCGCGGATGGCGGCGGAGCAGACGCGGAAGTGTTCGAACCGCAGGTGCCGCAGCCGCTGTTGGTGTCGCAGCCTGTCGCGCACCCCGCAGCGGCGGCAGGACTAAGCCGCCGGGCGATCCACCCGCGCCAGCCTGGCGCCATCGCGCCGCCGAGCATGCCGGCAAGGCTCGCCTTCACGCGTTCGCGCGTGCGGGGCAGATAACGTGCCGCCACCGAGAGCGCGCATGCGAGCACGATCAGCGGGACGACCAGGGTTTCGAAAGCGTGATAGAGCGTCATGGTCGATTCGACCGGCAACATCGTCGCCGGTTCATCCAACGGTTCAGCTGAACATCAAGGCCACGCGATACGTCACGAACGACGCGAGGTATGCGAGGCCGGTGAGGTACGCCGCCGAGAGCGCCATCACTTTCCACGAGTTGGTCTCGCGGCGGATCACGGCCAGCGTCGAGATGCATTGTGGCGCAAATACGTACCAGGCGAGCAACGACAGTGCGGTGGCCAGCGACCATTGCGCGGCGATCATCGGGGCCAGTTGCGTCGCCACGGTGTCGTCGCTGCCGGACAACGCGTAGACCGTAGCCAATGCCCCGACGGCCACTTCGCGCGCGGCCAGGCCCGGCACCAGCGCGATGCAGATCTGCCAGTTGAAGCCGATCGGCGCGAAGATGTGCTCGAGTCCCTTGCCGATCATGCCGGCAAAGCTGTAATCGATGGCGGGTGCGGTCGCGCCATCGGGCGGCGACGGGAACGTGGCCAGGAACCACAGCAGCACGGTTAGCGCGAGAATCACCTTGCCGACGCGCGACAGGAAGATGCGTGCGCGTTCCCACAGCCCGATGGCCACGTCACGCGGATTGGGAATGCGATACGACGGCAGTTCCATCAGCAGCGGATGATCGGTGCGGTCGCGTCGGAAGTACTTGAGCACGTAGGCGACGATCAGCGCGCTGAGGATGCCGGCAACATACAGCGCGAACAGCACGAGCCCCTGCAGATTGAAGAGGCCTGCCACCGTACGCTCGGGAATGAAGGCACCAATCAGCAAGGCGTACACCGGCAGCCGCGCGGAGCAGGTCATCAACGGCGCGACGAGAATGGTCGTCAGGCGATCGCGCGGATCCTGGATCGTGCGCGTGGCCATGATCCCCGGAATCGCGCAGGCGAAGCTCGACAGCAGCGGAATGAACGAGCGGCCCGAGAGGCCGGCACCCATCATCAGCCGGTCGAGCAGGAACGCCGCGCGTGGAAGATAGCCCGATTCCTCCAGCGTGAGGATGAACAGAAAGAGGATCAGGATCTGCGGCAGGAACACGATCACGCTGCCGAGGCCCGCGATCATGCCATCGACGATCAGGCTCTTGAGCATGCCGTCCGGCATCCACGTGCCGACGACTTCGCCGAGCATATGCACGCCGCCCTCGATGCCGTCCATCAGCGGCTCCGCCCACGAGAATACGGCCTGGAACATGAAGAACAGCAGAACGGCGAGGATGACGAGGCCGAACACGGGATGCAGCAGCACGCGGTCGAGCGCATCGTCGACACGCGCGGTGCGCGCGGGCATCGTGACCGCGGCCGCGAGGAGCCGGCGGACCTCCGCGTGCGTGTCGAGATCCGACAGTCCGTCGAGCGGCTGGGCGGGCAGCGCCTTGGGTAACTGGCCCTCGAGCACCTCGATCAGCGCGGCGGCGCCATCGCGCTTGACCGCCACGGTCTGGACGACGGGCACGCCGAGCGCGGCGGACAGCTTGTCGCGATCGATCAGGATGCCGCGCTTCGCGGCGGCATCGCTCATGTTCAGGACCACGACCATCGGCAGGCCAAGGCGGCGCAGTTCGAGCACGAAGCGCAGGTGCAGCCGCAGGTTGGTCGCATCGACCACGGACACGAGCAGGTCGGGACGCGGCTCGTCGGCGCGCTGGCCGAGCACGACCTCGCGCGTCACGGTTTCATCGAGGCTCGCGGCGCGCAGGCTATAGGCGCCGGGCAGGTCGAGAATCCGCACGATGCGGCCACTCGGCGCCACGAACTGGCCTTCCTTGCGCTCGACGGTCACGCCGGCATAGTTGGCCACCTTCTGGCGGCTGCCGGTCAGGCGGTTGAAGAGCGCGGTCTTGCCGCAGTTGGGATTGCCGACGAGCGCGATGCGCAATGCGGCGGAGTTCGGAGCAACGGACATAGGCAGGAATGAAACCCGTGCGGCGTGTAGAGGGGTGAGGCCAGGCGCGGTCGCCGCGCCGATTCGACGCAGGCCGCGGCGCGCGATGTTCAGGCCAGACGCTTGGCCGCGGCTTGTTCGGTAGCTTGTTCGGTAGCGCGTTCGGTGGCTAGTCCGGCCGACTCTGCGTCCGGCGCGATGTTCGTCACCGACGCACTGGCGACATCGACCGTGATGCGGGCCGCCTCGGCACGACGCAGCGCGAACCGCGTGAAGCCCACCTGTGCGACGATCGGATCCTTGCCGAACGGGCCGAACGCGATGATCTGTACCGCTTCACCGGGCACGAAGCCGAGATCGCGCAACCGCCGCGCGATCGCGTCGTCGGGCGAGAGATCCTCCACCGCTTGCACAACGGCGGCGGTACGCCGGGGAAGTTCAGACAACCGCATCATGCTGTGGACCTTGTAGGGTCGTAAATAAAAATCGTTCTCGATTGTATAGCAATTGCCGCAAGATCGGCGTCGTTCGCACCGGAATGGCGCGTGACACAAGGGTGGCAGCAGGGCTTCGATATAAAAAACGCGTAAAAATTTCACGCCGGGCGCACGATTTTATTGGAATACCACATTCGTGTTATTGGACTGCCGAGGCTCCGACGCTAAGCTGCAAGCACGCTGAACACCCCGTTCCACGCGTACTTTCCAAAGCCACCGCCCTCAGGGACCGGTGGCTTTTTTCTTTAATCGGACCCGCCCGCCATGCGCACGGTGTTCACAAAATGATCGCGCGCGGGATTGTCCGGTTGCTGCCGCCATACGCAGTACACCTCCGACGGCACATCGGTGCCGCTTAGCGGCCGGAACACCGCGCCCGCCATGCCCGAGCGCGCCAGCGCCGCGGGCACCACCGCAACGCCCATGCCCTGCGATACCAGCGAGACGACCGACAGCCAGTGGCGCATCTCGTGCCGCACCTGTGGGTAAAAGCCCTGCGCCACGCACATCTCGAAGATGCGGTTGTAATAGTCGGGCGACGCCTGCCGCGAGAAGAGCACGAAGGGCTCGCCGCGCAGATCGGTCAGCGCGACGTTCTGTCGCACCGCCAGCGCATGGCCCTCCGGCATGCAGCATACGAACTGCTCCCGGTGGGCGAGCACCGTCGTCAGCTCGTCGGGCACGCGGCGCGTGTGGACAAAGCCGGCATCGAGTTCTCCATGCAGCAGCGCATCGATCTGCTCCTGCGAGTTCAGCTCGGTCAGCGCGACCTGGATGCCCGGATACCGCGCCTCGAAATCCTGCAATAACTGCGGCATGCCGCGATAGAGCATCGACCCGACAAAGCCGACGCGCAGCCGCCCCACGGCGCCTGCCTCGATTTCCCGGGCCAGCTGGCGGGCCGCCTCGGCCTGCGCGAGCAGCGCCGTGGCGGACTCCCGGAACGCGCGCCCGGCGGCCGTCAGCCGCACGCCGCGGCTGTCGCGCTCGAAGAGCCGTGCGCCCACCGACGCCTCCAGCTGCTGAATGTTCAGCGACAGCGGCGGCTGGGAAATCGATAGCCGGCGGGCGGCCCGGCCGAAATGCAGTTCCTCGGCGAGCACGAGGAAGTAGCGCAGGTGGCGGAATTCCATGGCGATACAAAAATTATATGGATCGAGCTAATTTTAGAATTAGACGTGAATCGCTGACATCCGAATAATGAAGCCCAAATCAGTCCGGTCCTCGCCCAAGAGCGGCCGGCGTCGCTTCAGGAGACGATGCATGCCCACCAGCGCCCTGCGCGCGGCCCCGGCCGCCGCCCCGCAATCCGCCCCGCGATCCGCCCCGCAATCCACCGCCCCTAAACCCGCCGCCCCGCAATCCGACGACGCGACGCGAGCCCACCCGGTCCCCGACCGCCACGGTGGCAGCCTGTTCACGGCCGACCCGGATCTGCGCGCGCTGCTGCCGCTGTATGTGCCGGCCGATCTGTACCAGCACTTGCTGCCTCACCTCGAACGCATGGGCGCACTCGCCGGCGGCGTGCTCGACGAACTCGCCAATGTGGCGGACCACGCGCCGCCAACGCTGTCCCATCGCACGCGCAGCGGGCTCGACGCGCAGCGCATTCACAAGCATCCGGCCTATATCGAGCTCGAGCGCGTGGCGTTCTCCGAGTTTGGCCTCGCCGCCGTCTCGCATCGCGGGGGCGTGCTGGGCTGGGACAAGCCCATGCCGCCCGCGGCCAAGTACGCGCTGACCTATCTGTTCGTGCAGGCCGAGTTCGGTCTGTGCTGCCCGCTGTCGATGACGGACTCGCTCACCCGCACGCTGCGCAAGTTCGGCGACCCCACGCTGGTCGAACGATATCTGCCGAATCTCACCACGCAGGTGTTCGACGATCTGTATCAGGGCGCGATGTTCATGACGGAGCAGGGCGCCGGCTCCGACGTCGCGGCCACGGCCACGCGCGCCGTGCGCGATCCGTCGGCCGAAGGCGGCTGGCGCCTCATCGGGGACAAGTGGTTCTGCTCGAATCCGGATGCGGCGCTGGCCATGGTGCTCGCGCGCGTGGAGGAGGCCGATGGCAGTGCGGTGGCCGGCATCAAGGGCGTGTCGCTGTTCCTGTTGCCGCGCACGCTTGCGGACGGCAGCGCCAACCACTATCGCATCATCCGCCTGAAGGACAAGCTGGGCACGCGCTCGATGGCGAGCGGCGAGATCCGCCTCGAGGGCGCGCACGCATGGCTTGTCGGCGAACCGGGCCGCGGCTTCGTGCAGATGGCCGACATGATCAACAACTCGCGCCTCTCCAACGGGGTGCGTGCCGCCGGCCTGATGCGCCGCGCGCTGACAGAGGGCCTGTTCATCGCGCGCGAACGCCAGGCCTTCGGCAAGCGGCTCATCGACATGCCGCTGATGCGCCGCCAGTTGCTCAAGCTCACCCTGCCGACCGAGCAGGCGCGGACGATGGTGTTCCAGACCGCCGAAGCGCTGCGCCGCGCGGATGCCGGCGAGACCGATGCGTATGCGCTGATGCGCATCCTCACGCCGCTGATCAAGTTCCGCGCTTGCCGCGACGCCCGCAAGGTGACGGGCGATGCGATGGAGATGCGCGGCGGCTGCGGCTACATCGAAGAATGGAGCGATCCGCGCCTCGTGCGGGACGCGCACCTCGGCTCGATCTGGGAGGGGACGAGCAATATCGTCGCGCTGGACGTGCTGCGCGCGATCCGCCGCGAACAATCGCTGCCGGTGCTGCGGGCTCATCTGCAAGCTTTGCTCGCCGACACGCCGCTGCACGCATCGGCACGCGAGCGCTTCGAGCGTGTGCTGGCCGGCGCCGTCGCGCAGGCGCAGCGCGCGGCCGATGCCAATGCCGAGGGCGACGTCCTGGCGCGTCAGGCGGCCTCGGCGCTCTATCACGTGACCAGCGCCGTGGCGATGGCATGGGAAGCGGGCCGCATCGGCTCCGCCCGCCGCATGCGTCTGGCGCAGGCCGTGCTGATTCATCGCGTGCTGCCGCAGGATCCGCTCGGCGGTGACGCGGAACCCGCCTGGCTTGCCGATACCGTGATGCCGGAGGACGCGCCGGTCCGCGATGCGGACGCCGTGGCGGCAATCGACCTGTTCTGAAGCCGATCACAAACAAAACACCGGAGACAACCTCATGCCATTCTGGAAACGCGTGGCGGCGCTGGCCGCCTGCACGCTGTGCCTTGCCGCCGCGCCCGCCCACGCTCAAAAGGATTATCCGAGCAAGCCGATCATGCTCGTCGTGACGTACCCGCCGGGCGGTCCCACCGACGCCATGGCGCGCACCCTCGCGGCCGCGCTCAAGAACAGCCTTGGCCAGACCGTGGTGGTCGAGAACCGCGCTGGCGCGGGCGGCAACATCGGCGCCGAAGCCGTTGCGCGCGCGGAGCCCGACGGCTACACGCTGATGTTCGGCACGTCCGCGCCGCTCGCGATCAACGTGAGCCTGTATCGCAAGATCAACTACGATCCGGTCAAGAGCTTCGCGCCCGTGATCCAGATCGGTCAGTTGCCCAACGTGCTGGTCGTCAATCCGAACGTGCCGGCGAAGAACGTGCAGGAACTCGTCGCCTATGCCAAGGCGCATCCGGGCAAGCTGAGCTATGCCTCGTCGGGCAACGGGGCATCGTCGCATCTGGCCGGCGTATTGTTCAACAACCTCGCGGGAACGGACTTTCAGCACGTACCGTACAAGGGCACGGGCCCCGCGCTCAACGATCTGCTCGGCGGACAGGTCAGCATGACCTTCACGGACGTGCTGACGGCGCAGCCGTTCATCAAGAGCGGCAAGCTGCGCGCCCTCGGCGTGACCACGCGCAACCGCTCCCAGGCGTTGCCCGAGGTGCCGACGGTGGCCGAACAGGGCGCGGCGCTCGGACTCGGCGCCTTCGATGTTTCGGTATTCTTCGGGGTGGTCGCGCCGGCCGGCACGCCGCCCGAGGTCATTCGCAAGCTCAACGCGGCGTTCGCGGACGCGTTGCAGCAGCCGGAGGTCCGCAAGACGCTGCAGGGCCAGGGTCTCGAGTTCGCGCCCTCGACGACGCCCGAGCAGCTCGGCACCTTCGTCAGGACGGAAGTCGGCAAATGGCGTACCGTGGTGCAAAAGTCCGGCGCGCAGCTGGACTGACAACACAGGAGACAACATGACGACGACCCCGGCTCGCACAACCACGGGCGCACTTGCGGGCATTCGCGTGGTAGACCTCTCGCGCATTCTCGGCGGCCCGTTCTGCGGCCAGATCCTCGGCGATCACGGCGCCGACGTGCTCAAGATCGAACCGCCGCAGGGCGACGACACGCGGACGTGGGGCCCGCCGTTCCGCGATGGCGTGGCGTCCTACTACTTCGGGCTCAACCGCAACAAGCGCGTGATGCGGCTCGACCTGACGACGGAGCCCGATCGCGAAGTCCTGCTCGCGCTGCTGGCGGATGCGGACGTGCTGGTGGAGAACTTCAAGACCGGTACCCTCGAGAAATGGGGGCTGGGCTACGACGCGTTGTCGGCGCGCTTTCCCCGACTGATCCATTGCCGCGTGTCGGGTTTTGGCGCGGATGGTCCGCTTGGTGGCCTGCCCGGCTACGACGCCGCGATCCAGGCGATGGCCGGCATCATGAGCATCAATGGCGAAGCCGATGGCGAGCCGCTGCGCGCGGGGTTGCCCGTCGTCGACATGGTCACGGGCCTCAACGCCGCGCTGGGTGTACTGCTTGCGTTGCAGGAACGCGAGCGCAGCGGCCGGGGCCAGTTCGTCGAGGCGGCGCTGTACGACTCGGGTTTGTCGCTGCTGCATCCGCATGCGGCCAACTGGTTCATGAGCGGCAAGACGCCGCAGCGGACGGGCAACGCGCACCCGAACATCTATCCGTACGACACCGTGGCGACGGCCACCGATCCGATCTTCCTCGCGGTGGGTAACGACCGGCAGTTCCGCATCCTGTGCGAGCGTCTGGGTCTCGGGGCGCTGGCCGAAGACGAGCGCTATGCCACGGCGGGCGCGCGTTCCGTCAATCGCGCCACGCTCAAGGTCGAACTGGAGGCTCGGATGAGGGACGTCGACGGCAAGACGTTCGCCGACGAACTGGCGGCCGCGGGCGTGCCGTGCGCCCCCGTGCTATCGGTGCCAGACGCGCTCCAGCACCCGCATACCGCGCATCGCGAGATGGTGGTCGAGATGCCAGGCGGCTACAAGGGCCTGGGCGCCCCGGTCAAGCTGAGCCGCACGCCGGCGACCTATCGGCATGCCCCGCTGACGGAAGGCGACACCTTCCTGCCGCGCGAATCCTAGCTTGAGCGTACCCGTTTCTGCGTGCCGCGGAAACGGGTCTCGTTAGATGTTCCGACGATCCACAATAGAGTTTCTGTGAAGGCGACATTCGCTTTCGGGGAAGCGACATTTGCTTCCGTGATTCTTGCCTATATTGGCGGCAGCACACCTGTTCTCTGCTTGGGGAAAAAAATGAGGTGTATGTCATGCCGTCATGCTGCAAGGGCAATTTGCCCGTCAGAGCAATACCCGCCCTCATTGCCGGGCTCGGCACCATTCAGGCACACGCCCAATGCTCGCCAACCGGCGGCACGGTTTCCACATCGGTGACCGCGGGCTGCACGATCAGTACTGCCGGTAGCGCCGTCACGATACAGAGTCCGGCAAGGTACACGGGCTGGATGAACTTCACGGCCGACAATCAGACGCTGACTGTCGATGCTGGCGCGTCCATCGTCGGCAGCGATGCCGTACCGGGACGCTCCTACGAGAAGATGATCGGTGTACGCGGCGCGGGCATCGCGACCTGGACGCTCATCAACAACGGCTCCATCACCAACACGCTCGACGCCGACCTGGTCGGACGTAGCGCGGGCCCGGGCCTGTCCATCATTCGCAATACCGGGATCATACAGAACGATACGGCGACAAATCGTCCCGTGATCGGCATGACGAACAACAATACCAGCGTAGACCTGGTGAACAGCGGCACGATCCTCGGCAATGGGGGCCCCGCGGTATGGTCCGATGGTTCGGGGACGACGACGATCGTCAACCAGGCCGGCGGCAGACTGCAGTCGCGGCGCAACTGGACCATCTATCAGAACGCGATAACGAGCCTCTCGGTGACGAATGAAGCGGGCGGCACGATCGAGAGCCTGAACACGAGCAACGGCGCGGTCTACTCCGGCGGACAGACTGTCATCCGCAACGCAGGGACGATAGCCTCTGGCGGCGGCATGACGCAGTACGCCATCTTCCTCGGCGGCCGTGATGACACCGTGATCCTGGAGCCGACCTCCGTGATCAACGGCCTGGTCTACGGGGGTTCCGGGAACGATATCCTCGCGCTAGGCGGCAATGGCGGCAATGGCACGTTCGACCTGTCGCAGCTTGGCAATGCCGCGCAGTATCGGCTGTTTCCGATTCAGCAGAAGCGCGAGAGCAGCACCTGGACGCTGACCGGCAACGCCAGCAATCAGGTACAGAACTGGCAACTGCTGGAAGGCACGCTGCAGCTGGCCAGTGGGGCGTCGGTGCTTGGGGGCAGCTTCACCAATCCGGTGACCGCCACGGGGCCCGTCACGCTGCGCATCGCGGGCGCCATGACGGGCGCGGGCGCCGGCATCACCATGGCGGGGCCGTTCACCAATGCACTCGTGCTCGATACCGGCGCGGCATTCGGCTCGCGTACCCTGATCAACAGCGGCGGCACGACGGTCCTCACGGGACCTGTCGCCTTTCCCAATGCGGTCACCATCTCGGGCGGCACGCTCCAGCTCGGCGACGGTGGCGCAGGTACCGGCGGTGCCGTGACGGGCGCGATCACCGACAACGCGGCGCTGGTATTCAACCGTGCCGACGACGTGACACAAGGCAGCGTGATCGGCGGCACAGGCACGGTGACGCAGGCCGGCTCGAACACTACCACGCTCACCGCGGTCAATACCTACAGTGGTGGCACCGCCGTCAATGCGGGCACGCTCCGCGTGACCGGCCCCGGGGCCATCGGCCCGGGCGCGGCGGCCATTGCCGGTGGGGGTACGCTGTTCGTCGATGCGCCGACGGCTGGCAACTACACCTTCGGCAATGCGCTGTCCGGGAGCGGCATGCTGCGCGCCGCGCTCATCGCCCCAACGAACACGTTCGCATTCGGCACCAGCGCGGGCACGGCTTTCACTGGCGTCGTGGCGCTCGGCAACAGTACGTTCGCGCTGTCCGGCACCAATGCGCAGGCGCTGACCAACGCGACGCTGCAACTGGACACCGGCAATCTCACCGATGTCGGCACCGGCACGCAAGCCATTGGTGGTGTGACGCTCAACGGCGGCACGCTTTCCTACAGCGTCGCGCCTGCCGGCCTGATCGCGGCCAATACGCTGACGATGAACGCGGGACAGGTGCGAATCGATCCGACCACGCTCGGCGGCGGCAGCTTGCTCGCGCAGGACGATGGCATCCTGCATCCACTGATCCGGGCCGGCACCGTCAACGGGTCTTCCGCTGGGCTGTCGCTAGCCGATCTAAGCGGCAATCCGCTCGGTGGCGTCAGCGGAGTCGCCATTTCGCAGGGCGGCAACACCGTGGCCGTGGGGACCTACAGCGCGGGGCTGGGCACGGGCGCGGGAGATGGGCTCTATACGACCAATCAGCTGACGCAACTGGATCTGCAGGCCTCGCGCACATTGAGTTTGTCCGGCGATAACGTCGCGACGTCCGGTGCCGACGACATGCGCGCGCGCATCACCGGTAGCGGCGCGCTGCAAATCGATGCCACGAACGCGATCACGCTGAACAACAGCGCCAACGACTACACGGGCGCCACGACCGCCAACACCGGCACATTGCGGCTCGGCAGCGACGCGGCGCTCGGCAACACGGCATCGCTCACGATTTCGGGCGGGGCCAATGTGGATCTGGCGGGGCACTCGCAACGCATCGGCACGCTGGGGGGCGGGGGGGCGTTGCAGATCAATGGCGGAACCCTCGACGTGGTAAATGGCGGCGCGTTCGATGGCGCCATCGCAGGAGCCGGCGGCCATCTGCAACTGGGCGGGGGCACGCTTGCGCTCGGCGGCGAGAGTACTTACACGGGCGCGACGTCGGTGGCCGCCGGCGCGACCCTGCGAATCGGCACGGGGGCCACGGTCGGGAGCTATGCGGGCAACATCACCGATAACGGCCTCGTGGTGTTCGATCGCAGCGATGCGCTGTCCTACGGCGGCGCGCTGACCGGCACCGGCGCGCTCACTCATGCGGGCACGGGCACGCTCGTGCTGACCGGCGCGAACACGCATGCCGGGATCACCACTATCGATCGCGGCACGCTGCAGATCGGGGATGGCGGCACCATCGGCAGCGTTGCGGGCAACATCGTCAACAACGGTACGCTTGCGTTCGATCGTGCCGATTCACTGACGCAGGATGGACGCGTGAGCGGGACGGGGAGCCTGACGCAGGCGGGCGCGGGCGTGCTGACACTGACGGCCGCGAACACGTATACGGGTATCACCACGGTGAGCGCGGGCACGCTACGCATCGACGGCGACCAGAGCGCGGCGACCGGCGCGGTAAACGTGGGCGCCGGCGCCACGCTCGCTGGCATGGGAACCACGGGCGGTGATGTCTCGGTTGCGGATGGGGGCCACCTGGCGGGCATGCAGGGCCAGACGCTCACGATGCACGGGCTGCTGCTGGGCGCCAGCGCGCAGACCGATGTCTCGCTTGCCGTGCCGAGCACAGCGGGGCTCTTCAACGTAACCGGAGACCTGACGCTGGGCGGCAAACTCAATGTCACGTCGACTGGCGCGTTCGGTCCAGGCGTCTATCGCATCATTCAGTATGGCGGCGCGCTGACCGATAGCGGCATGACGCTGGGCACAGTGCCTGCTGGCTCTACCGCCAATGTCGATCTTCTGTTGCAGACGTCGATCCCCAACCAGATCAACGTCGTCAACGCGGTGGGCGCGGGGCCGCTGACGTTCTGGGATGGCGACACACCGACCCAGTTCAATAACGGTGTCGTCAATGGCAGCAGCGGGACCTGGCGGGCGGGCAACGATGCGTGGACCAACAGCGCTGGCGCGATCAATGCGCCGTGGCAGATGGGCGGCTTCGCGATCTTCCAGGGAACGGCCGGTACCGTCAGCGTGGACAACGGCTCGGGCCCCGTGTCGTTCAGCGGCGCGCAGTTTGCAATCGACGGCTACCACCTCGCGGGGCAGTCGTTGACGACCGACACCGCGGACACCATCGTGCGCGTCGGCGATGGTACCCAGGCCGGCGCCGCGATGAACGCGACCATCGACGCGGTCATTCAGGGCACTGGTGGACTCGATAAAACCGACCTTGGCACACTGTCGCTCACCGCGGTGAATACCTATGGCGGTGCCACGTCCGTCAGTGCCGGGACGCTGCGTCTCGCCGGCGCTGGCACGCTCGGCGCCGGAGCCGCCTCGATTGCTGGCGGGGCGACATTGCTGATCGACGCCCCGACCAGCGGCAGTTATACCTTCGGTCAGTCCCTGACCGGCACCGGCACCTTGCGTGCCACGCTGGCGAGTCCCACCGACGTTTTCGCATTCGGCACCGGCGTGGGCGGCGCGTTTGGCGGCACCGTGGCCCTGGGCCAGGGAACATTCGCCCTGTCAGGCACGAACGCCGCAAGTCTGGCGGGGGCGACGCTGCAGCTCGAGGCGGGCAACGTGACCACGGTTGGCACCGGTACGCAGACCGTGGGCAACCTGACGCTCGGTGGCGGTACGCTGACCTACGGCGCGTCGGTAGACAATAAGGTGTCGGCGGGTACGCTCACGTTGACCGGCGGGACCGTCCGGATCGATCCGGCATCGACGGCGACCACGGGGAACTTGCTGGCGCAGGATGAAGGCGTCAGTCGGCAACTGGTTCAGGCGGGCAGCGTGGCGGGCGCCGCGACGTCCATCGCACTCGCGGATACGACGGGCGCGCCGCTGAGCGCCGGCACAGCCAATATCGTGCAGGGGGGCGGTACGGTTGCCGTGGGCAGCTATGACTATGCGTTGACGACCGGCGGCACCAACGATGGTCTCTACGCGGCAGTCCGCCTGAGTCAGCTGAATCTGCAAGCGGGTCAGACGCTATCTCTCTCAGCGGATGCTGCGGCGCCGGCCGGGGCGGACGAATTGCACGCCCGGGTGACCGGCGCTGGCGGGCTGCGCATCGATGCGACCGGCGTCATCACGCTTGGCAACCAGGCGAACGACTATACCGGAGCCACGCACGTGGCCACCGGCACGCTGCGCCTGGGCACCGATACGGCGCTGGGCCAGACGACGTTGCTCGATGTCGCCGGTGGTGCGGCCGCCGACTTGAATGGCAAGGTGCAGCGTGTGGGCATGCTCTCGGGCGCCGGGGCGCTGCACGTCAATGGTGGCACGCTTACCATTGCGGACGGCGGCACGTTCGGCGGCGTGATAGACGGTTCGGCGGGCGGACTGAACCTGAGTGCCGGCACGCTTGTGCTGACCGGCGCCAACTCCTACACCGGTGCCACCACGATCGCGAGCGGCGGCATCCTCCAGCTCGGCGCGGCCGATACGGCCGGCAGCTACGGCGGCACGATTGCCGACAACGGCCAACTGATCTTCAACCGGAGCGACGATGTCGTCCATGCGGCCACGATCATGGGCAACGGCACGCTGAAGCAGGCAGGCTCCGGCGACCTCACGCTGGCCGGGGCCAACACGTACGCAGGTGGTACGACCGTCGCCTCGGGCACGCTCACGCTACAGCAAGGCAATGGCGCCGGAACCGGAGCCATTGCCAATGCGGCCGCGTTGCAACTCGCGTTCGCGGCCGACAGCACGCTGGCCAATGAATTGTCGGGCGCCGGCACGCTACACAAGTCCGGGGCGGGCACCGCGACGCTGACTGCCGCCGGCTCGACGCAGGGCGACGTAACGGTAGATGCGGGCACGCTCCGCTGGGCGCAGACGGGTGCCTTCAACGCGGCGAACTACACCACCGCCAGTGGCGCGACGACTGCCATGGCTGGTGACGCTTCGCTCGCTGTGGCGGGAACGCTGCAGCAGGCGGCGGGCGCATCGCTGCATGTCGCGGTCGGCAGCGCGGAGCCGGTGATCAGCGCGAACACCGCCAATCTCGATGGCACGCTGAGTGTCACGGGGCTTGCCACGGGCGCACCGAACACCGCCAGCGCGCTGACGAGCACCGACTTCACGATCCTGCACACCACCGGGGGGATTACCGGGAACTTCAGTGGCGTGGCGCTGGATCGCGCGAGTCAGGTCGATTACCTCGTCGTCGGGGGCAAGATCGTCAACGGTAGCGATTACAACGTCGGCTTCGACCTCGCCTGGACTGCGGGTTCGGCGCTCGGCAACGGCAACTTCACGCTATCGAATGCGGCGGACACCTTCAATGCCGATGTGGTCCTGGCCAGCCAGACAGGATCGTTCGCGAGCGGCTGGGATGGCAAGACGCTCACCAAGGCTGGCACCGGCACGCTGATCCTTTCCGCGACCAACACCTACGATGGCGACACGAAGATCGGCGCGGGCACGGTCCGGACCGCGGTCGCCAACGCCTTCGCGGCGAGCGCCAATGTCAATGTGGCATCGGGTGCGACCCTCGACCTCGATAGCTTCAACCAGCGCGCGGCCAATCTGTCGGGAGCGGGCAGCATTACCCTCGGTAGCGCGTTCCTCGATGCGGCGCAGACGGCCGACACCGCATTCAGTGGCGTGATTTCCGGCAGCGGCGGGCTCGTCAAGAGCGGGGCAGGCAGCCTGACGCTGAGCGGCGCCAACACTTACGCCGCCGGCACGACGATATTAAGCGGTGCGCTCATTGCACCGCGCGCGGCGGCGCTCGGCAGCGGCGCGATCGACAACGCCGGCACGTTGCAACTCTCGTTCGCCGCCGACGAAACGCTTGCCAATACGCTAGCGGGCCCTGGCAACCTGACCAAGACCGGAGCGGGCACCGCCTTGCTGACCGCGGGAGGTACGCAGGGCAGCGTGACCGTCAGCGAGGGGACGCTGAAGTTCGGCCAGACGGGTGCGTTCAACGTGACCGGCGACCACATCACGGCAGCCGGCGCAACCACGGCGCTGACCGCAGCCGCGACCCTCGACGTCATTGGCAACGCGGCGCTGGACGGCACGCTCTCCGACGTGGCCGGACCCGGGCAGCCCGCGGTCTCGGCCCGCGCGATCGCGCTTGGCGCTGCTTCCATCTACAGCCTGTCCGGATACAGCGCGCCGGCGGCGGCGACCGCGTCGGAACTGGCATTCTCGCGCTACACCGTGCTGAGTGCCGCGCAGGCGGGCGGCCTGACCGGCATGTTCGCGAACGTAACGCTGGCTGGCGCGAACAGCGCCACGGACTATCTCGCGGTGACGAGCTTCTATGGGCCGCAGACGTACGAGGTGGGCCTCGCGCTGAGCTGGTACGCTGGCGCATCGGCCACGCCGCAAGTGGCCCACGGCACCTTTACGCTCGCGGCGGCCGGTGGATTGTTCGATCTGGACGCGGTGCTCGCGGACCAGCCCGCCAACGCCGCGCTAGGGTGGGACGGCCGCACGCTGACCAAGGCCGGCGAGGGCACGCTGCAACTCTCGAAATCCAATACCTACACCGGTGCCACGCTGATCAACGGCGGAATCCTGCGTGCGGGGGCCGCGGATGTCATAGCGAGCAGCGAGCGCGTGCAGGTTGCCACCGGTGCAACGTTCGATCTGAACGGCTTCGCCCAGCGCGTGAACAATCTGTCAGGGACGGGTAGCGTCGCGCTGGCTGCCGCGGCATTGACGGTGGCCAATAACGCCGATACCGAATTTGCCGGGAGCATCGGCGGCACGGGCAGCGTGCGCAAGACCGGCGGCGCGAAGCTGACGCTTTCGAACGACAATACGTACACAGGGGGCACCACGATCGAGCAGGGCGTCCTGCAACTCGGCAATGGCGGTATGGCGGGCAGCGTGACCGGCGATATCGTCAATCAGGGCAGCCTCGTCGTCGATCGTGGTAACACCTATGCGTATGACGGCGTGATCAGTGGTGGTGGCAATCTCGTCAAGCAGGGTGCGGGCCCTCTGATCTTGTCCAGGACGCAGACTTACACGGGTCCGACGGACGTTGGCGCAGGGGCCTTGATCCTGCTGAACGAGGCGCGGCTCGCGAGCACGCAGCCGGTCACGGTGGCGCCCGGGGCGACGCTCGGCGGCTACGGCGGTGTCATGGGCAGCGTCGTGAATCAGGGCCTGCTGGCCGTGGCCGACGCGGCGCCTGGATTCGCGAGCGGTCCTGCCGGCCACTTTGTCGTCGGCGGCTCGCTGACCAACGGCGGAGAAATCCGCATGGCCAGCCCGGTACCCGCCAGTACCCTGACGATCCAGGGCGACTACATTGGCAATAACGGCCTGCTGACGCTAAGCACGGCGCTTGGCGGCGACAACTCGGCGACCGACAGGATGGTCGTGGAGGGGAGCACGTCGGGCGCAACGCGCGTCGCCATCAACAACAGTGGCGGCACTGGCGCGCAGACCGTCAACGGTATCGAGGTGGTGCACGTTCGGGGTACCTCCGCTGGCGCATTTGCGCTGCAGGGGCGGGTGGTGGCGGGGCCCTACGAATATCGGCTCACGCAGGGCACACCCGGCGGGAACGATGGCAACTGGTACCTGACGTCCACGGACACGACGCCCGCGCCTTCGCCCGCCCCTACGCCCGGACCGCAGTTGCGTCCCGAGGCCGGCACGTACCTCGCCAACCAGAGCGCCGCCAACGCACTGTTCGTGCACACCTTGCACGATCGCATGGGCGAACCGAATTTCGTGGACGGTAGTCGCAACGGCCGCGCGCGTCTCGCCAACGGCTGGGTCCGTCTGGCAGGCACGTCCAGCGACGCCACCGCCGCCGGTGGCAAGCTGGCCCAATCCCTGCGCGGCGGCTTCGCGCAGTTCGGCGGCGACATGGTTCGCTGGCAGGGTGACGGGCAACCCTCCCGTGTGCACATGGGTGTCATGGGCGCGGCGGGCCGGATCACGAGTTCTTCCTCGGTGCAAGGGCTCGCGAACACCGCTCACGGTGCCGTCGATGCCTACAGTGCCGGCGTGTATGGCACCTGGTATCGCAACGATGACAGGCAGGCCGGCCCCTACCTCGACGGCTGGCTGCAGTATGGCTGGTACGACAACAAGACGAACGGCAGCATGCTGCCAGGCGTGCAGTACGCCAGCCACAACTGGACCGGTTCGCTGGAGGGCGGCTATACCGCGCTGCTAGGCGAGGGTGGGCAGGGTCGGCTGTACGTGCAGCCCCAACTCCAGCTGATCTACAGCAGCTATCATCAGGGGGACATCGTCGAGACCAACGGCACGCGCGTGCAAACGAAGGATGTGGGCGGTTGGCTGACCCGGCTGGGTGTCACGGTGTTCGGGCAGAGTCAGCTTGCCGGCGGGCAGTCCGTGCAGCCTTATGCGGCGCTGAACTGGTGGCACGCGCAGAACCAGCCGGCGGTAGTGATGTCGGGTGCCACCGTGCAGGATGGCACGCCCAGGGATCGCTTTGAAACGAAGTTCGGGGCACAGGCGCGGCTGACCCGGAACTGGCATCTGTGGGGCGATGTCGGCTTCCAGATGGGGGCTGACAGCTACTCGAGCGTGCAGGGTCAGCTCGGCGTCAAGTATGTGTGGTGATCCGGCGCTACACCAGCCCCGCCGCCACCAGTTCCCGCTTCACGTACGCGTAAAAGATCGGCCCGGCGATCACGCCCGGAATGCCGTAAAGCGTCTCCATGATCAGCATCACGGTCAGCAGCTCCCACGCCGCGGCCTGTATACGCGCGCCGATGATGCGCGCGTTCAGGAAGTACTCGAGCTTGTGGATCACGACCAGATACAGCAGCGACACCACCGCGATCGGCAGCGATACCGACAGCGACGACACCACGATGGCCGTGTTCGAGATCAGGTTCCCCAGCACGGGCAGCAGTCCCGCGATGAACGTCACCGCTACCAGCGTTTTCGACAGCGGCAGGTGCTGCCCGAACAGCGGCATCACTACCAGCAGGTAGATCGCCGTCAGGACGGTGTTGATCGTCGAAATCTGGATCTGCGCGAAGATGAACTGCGCGAAGGCGGTCTGCAGGGTGCGCGCGCGGGTCACCAGTGCCGCCGCGAGGGGCCGGCGGTTGGGGCGCGAGGTGGCGCGATAAAGCGCCACCATCGCGCCGATGACGAATCCCAGCAGGATGTGAAGCAGCGCGCGGACGATTTCCGTGCCGAGCTTTTGGGCCATCTGCGCATGGGTGCGTAGCGCGGCGATCAACGCCGTAGCCAGCTCATCGACGCCATTCGGCAGTGAATCGCTGAGCCACGCCGGCATCTGGCTGCGCGACCGGTCGATGATGTCGGCCACATGGTCGAGCAGCCGCTCGAGCGTGTTGCCGTCGCCGCTGATGAACCGCACCAGCGCCCAGATGCCCACCGTGAGCACGAGCAGCGTCAAGATGGAGAGGATGGCGACGGCGAGCGCATCGTGCCGCGAATGCACGCGCATCAGGCGTGGCGCCAGGACATCGACGAGCGAGTACAGCAGCAGCCCCGACAACAGCGCGGCAACGAGGTTCGCCTGCACGACGAGGAACAGCGCGGCCGCAGTCAGCACGAACGACGCCGCCGTGACGTTGAACCAGCGCGGTGTGCCGGGAGGAGGGTTGGAAGGCAAGTGTTCGGTTTCCGGCGCGTGCATGGGTGGTGGTCGCGTTGGGATGCACGATTGTCTGCAACCTGTCGCGCCTTGGCAAGCGTGGCTCCCCTCCAGTCCACGCCCAGGCGTGAAACTTGCATCGGGCGGTCATCATCGTCGCCTATAGTGATGGAGTCGGCAAGGCTGGCGGTACGCTCACATCCAAGAGATTGCATTCATGGCATTCACGCACACGGTCGGAGCCACGCGGCATGTTTTCGCGGACCTGCGCACGCTGCTCGCCAGGGCAAGTCCCGCGCGTTCCGGCGACGCGCTGGCGGGCGTGGCCGCCGCCAGCGAGGAGGAGCGCATGGCCGCGCGCATGGCGCTGGCCGAGGTTCCGCTCGCGCGCTTTCTTGCCGAAGCCCTGATCCCGTACGAAGACGACGAGGTCACGCGGCTGATCGTCGATGGCCACGACGCCGGCGCGTTTGCCGAGATCGCCTCGCTCACGGTCGGCGACTTCCGTAACTGGCTGCTGGCGCACGAGACGGATGAATCCGTGCTCGCGCGCGTGGCGCCAGGCATCACGCCCGAGATGGCCGCGGCTGTAAGCAAGCTCATGCGCAACCAGGACCTCATCGCGGTCGCGCGCAAGTGCCGCGTGGTCACGCGCTTCCGCAATACGATCGGGTTACCGGGCCGGCTCTCGGTGCGGTTGCAGCCGAACCATCCGACCGACGATCCGCGCGGCATCGCCGCGTCGATCATCGACGGCCTGCTCTATGGCTGCGGCGATGCCACCATCGGCATCAACCCGGCCGGCGATAACCTCGCGGCGATCGTCGGCTTGCTGCATCTCGTCGATGAACTGCGCGCGCGCCACGACGTGCCCACGCAGTCGTGCGTGCTGACCCACGTCACCAACACGCTGCGCGCGATCGAAGCTGGCGCGCCCGTCGACCTCGTCTTCCAGTCGGTGGCCGGCAGCGAACAGGCCAATGCCGCGTTCGGTATCGACCTCGCGCTTCTGGCGGAGGCCCGCGAAGCGGCGCTGTCGCTCGGCCGTGGCACCGTGGGCGACAACGTGATGTACTTCGAGACCGGACAAGGCAGCGCGCTGTCCGCCAACGCGCATCATGGTGTGGACCAGCAGACCATGGAGGCGCGCGCGCACGGCGTAGCGCGCGCGTTCTCGCCGCTGCTCGTCAATACCGTCGTGGGCTTCATCGGCCCCGAGTACCTCTACGATGGCAAGCAGATCATCCGCGCCGGACTCGAGGACCATTTCTGCGGCAAGCTGATCGGCGTGCCGATGGGCTGCGACGTCTGCTACACCAACCATGCGGAAGCCGATCAGGACGACATGGACAACCTGCTGACGCTGTTCGGCGTGGCGGGGATCAACTTCATCATGGGCGTGCCCGGCGCCGACGACATCATGCTGAACTATCAGAGCACCGCGTTCCACGACGCACTGTATCTGCGTGAGGCGATGGGACTGCGGCCGGCGCCCGAGTTCGAGGCGTGGCTGCGGCAGAACGGCATCGTCGATCCGCGCGGCCGCCTGCTCCCACCCACCGCGCGTCAGCCGCTGCTGGCGATGGCACAAGGACTATGAGCCCATGAGCGACGAGTCTCCCATCGCGCTACCCTCCGTCCCGCCTTACGTACAAGCGGACGCGTGGACGCGTCTGCGTGCGTTCACGCGCGCGCGCATCGCGCTCGGACGCGCGGGCCACGCGCAAACCACCGACACGATCCTCGCCTTCGGCCTCGCCCACGCGCAGGCGCGTGACGCCGTGCATCTGCCGCTCGACGTGGAGGCGCTGGAAGCCGGCCTGCGCGCCGCGGGCCACGACAGCGTCCGCGTGCACAGCGCGGCCACCGATCGCGCGCACTATCTGCGCCGCCCCGACCTCGGCCGCGTGCTCGATGACACCAGTGCCGCCCGGCTCGACGCGATGCGTCCCGCTCAGCCGCCCGACGTGGTGGTCGTGATGGCGGATGGCCTGTCCGCGCTGGCCGCGCAGCGTCATGCGCCGCCGCTGCTCGAAGCCCTGCGCGCTCGCCTGCGCGACATCGCGCTGGGTCCGGTGGTCATTGCCGGGCAGTCGCGCGTGGCGCTTGGGGACGACATCGGCGCGCGTCTGGGCGCACGGCAGGTCGTCATGCTGATCGGCGAACGGCCCGGGCTCAGTTCTCCCGACAGCCTGGGTATTTATCTGACCTACGATCCGCGCCCGGGGCGCACGGACGCCGAGCGCAATTGCATCTCGAACGTGCGTCCGGAAGGGCTGTCCTATGCGCAGGCCGCGGACAAGCTCGTGTTCCTGCTGCGCGGCGCCATGGCGCTGGGCCGGTCGGGTGTCGATCTCAAGGACGACAGCAGCGACCTCAGCCTCTCCCCGATCTCTTCGGCGCCCCCAACGTCGGCCATATCGCCTGCAACTCCGTCTTCAGGAACGTGAGCAGGTAGCGCGTCGCCATGGTCTGGTAGCGGTTGGGCATCGTCAGCAGATAGAGCCGGCTGCCGAACACGCTGATGCGATAGTCTGGCAGCAGCGGTACGAGCGCGCCGGTCTCGATCTCATCGCCGATCGCATACATCGGAAAGATGCCGATGCCGAGCCCGCCGACGACGGCGTCCTTGAGAAAGGCAAAGTTCTCCGAACTCAGCGTCGGCGTCAGCACGACCTGCTCGCGCGCCGACGCGCCCTCGCGCGTGCCGGAGGCCTTGAGCTTCTGCCCGATCGGCGCCGCGCATACGATGGCATGTGTCGCCAGATCGTCCAGCGCGTGGGGTGCCGGCCGATCGCGCAGATAGGAAGGCGCCGCGCACACAACCCAGTCGACGACGCCGATCTCGGTGGCCACCACCGCATCCGGCGGGTTCGAGATAATGCGCAGCGCCACCTCGACGTCTTCCGCGACGAGGTTGTGGATGCGGTTGTCGAACACCACATCGAGCGTGATATCGGGATAGCGCTGCTTGAACTGCACGAGCAGCGGCGACAGCAGCGCGTGACCGAGCCCGGTCGGCACGGACAGCCTGACATGGCCCTGCAGGCTCTTGCCCATGCTGCTGATGAGCGCATTGGCCGCCGCCACCTCGCCGAGGATATTGCGGCCATGCTCGTACAGGCCGGCGCCGACCGGCGTCGGTTCCACGTGCCGTGTGGTCCGGCGCAGCAACTGCACGCCAAGCTCGGACTCGAGCGCCTTCAGGTGATAGCTCACGTTCGCGCGCGTCATCCTGAGCTTGCGCGCGGCGGCGCTGAGATTGCCGGCATCGACGATATCGACGAACAGGCGCAGGGCGTTGAGGTCCATGGCAGCGGAAATCGGCAGGTAACAAAAAAGGGGCCCGAAGGCCCCTTAGTGTATGCGCTCACGCCATCAGTGCTCGTGATGCAGGTACTTCGCCTGCCGCGGCAGTCGCAGCGCGACGAGGAAGGCAATCGCCATCATCACGGTCACATACCAGTAGAACGCGCTCTCGTGGCCCATCGACTTGAGCCCCAGCGCGACGTATTCGGCCGAGCCGCCGAAGATCGCATTGGCGATCGCATAGGCCAGGCCCACGCCGAGCGCGCGGACTTCCGGGGGGAACATCTCCGCCTTCACGATGCCGCTCACCGAGGTGTAGAAGCTGACGATGGCCAGCGCGACGCAGATCAGCACGAAAGCGACCTCGGGGCTCGACACGGAACCCAGCGCCGTGAGGATCGGCACCGTGCAAAGGGTGCCGAGACCGCCGAAGAACAGCATGTTGTTACGGCGGCCGATGCGGTCCGACAGTGCGCCGAAGAGCGGCTGCATGCACATATAGACGAACAGGCAACCCGTCATGACGTAGCTGGCGGTCTTGATCGACATGCCGGCCGAGTTCACGAGGTACTTCTGCATGTACGTGGTGAACGTGTAGAAGATCAACGAACCGCCCGCGGTATAACCGAGCACCGTGAAGAACGCCGCCTTGTGATGGCGGAACAGGCCGGCGATCGTGCCCGCCTCCTTCGAACCGCGCGTCGCCGCGGTCGAGGTCTCGTGCAGCGTGCGGCGCAGCAATAGCGCCACGACCGCCGTGATCGCGCCGATCACGAATGGAATGCGCCAGCCCCAGGCCTTCAGTTCTGCCTCATCGAGCAACTGCTGCAGGATCACCACCACGAGCACCGCCAGCAGCTGACCGCCGATCAGCGTCACGTACTGGAACGACGAGAAGAAGCCGCGACGCCCCTTCAGCGCTACCTCGCTCATATAGGTGGCCGTGGTGCCGTACTCTCCGCCGACGGACAGGCCCTGGATCAGGCGCGCGAGCAACAGCAGTGCCGGTGCAAGGTTGCCGATCGTTGCGTACGTCGGCAGCGCCGCGATCAGCAGCGAGCCGCAGCACATCATGATCACCGAGATCAGCATCGAGTTCTTGCGGCCACTGCGGTCGGCGATACGTCCGAAGAGCCAGCCGCCGATCGGGCGCATGAGGAAGCCGGCCGCGAATACGCCGGCGGTGTTCAGCAACTGCGCGGTGGGGTCCGATTTCGGAAAGAACGACGGCGCGAAGTAGATCGCGCAGAACGCATAGATATAGAAGTCGAACCATTCGACGAGGTTACCGGATGAGGCGGCGACGATCGCGAAGACCCGCTTGCGGGTTTCCTCGGGCGTGGGAGGCGTGCCGATATCCGGCGGGGCTGCGTGAGCGGAGGAGGAGAGGTCAGTCATGTGTATGTTCTGGTCGTGGCGGCAGAGAGCTTGCCGTTGAGATCGTCGCAGGTCAGGGCGCCTGCGCCCGGACAGGCTACACGCGATGCCTGCCGTCTGCCCAGTATGCCCCGGCACAAAGTTCTGCGTAGGCTTCCGTTGTACACGATTGCACACGGCCTGGCCGCCGATTGTTCAGAGGTCTGGATAGTCTTTCCTGCGGATCGGCGTCTTGCCCGACGTCATGCCTTCACGATGAGGACTTGCACTGTTCACATGGCTTTGCAATGATGCAGACCGAATCTGTCACCGCCGAATCCGTGCCTTCCCCAAACCGTACCATGCGCGCCGCCTCTCGTATCCTGTTCGGCTTGCTGCTCGGCTTGCCACTTTTCGTGCCGGGCACGTCCATCGCCGAACCCGATATCGCCCACTGCGAGCGCGTCGATGCGGCGCAGTTGCGCAGCGCATCGGAGGAGACGCTGCTCTTCCTGCGCTGCCGGGCACGGCGGCTTGCCTATGACGCGCCGGACCTCAAGGGTGTGTCCCAGCGGACGCGGGACGATCTCGTCTTCGCGTGCATGGACCAGGCAGAGGCGGTCGAACACCAGCTCCGTGTCGGGCGCGGTTACACGCGCGAGTCGCTCGCGCGCAGGAAGTGCGACGACTGGCAGAACACGGGCAAGGGCGGCTGACCATCGTGCTTACCACTGTCAAATAAAACTTTCATATCTGTCCAAAGAGGAAGGGATTGTCAAATCGTGAGTTGGGCGTAGGATGAACGGCCTGATCAAAGGAGACATCCCATGGCCCTCGACGCCGAATCCTTCTCTCTGCTGCGCGCCTCTGTGCAGCGCTTTATCGAAGAACGCCTGAAGCCTGCCGAGGACACGCTCGAGGAGCTCGACGACGTGCCGGCCGATATCGTCGCCGACATGAAGGAGATGGGCCTGTTCGGCATCTCCATTCCCGAGGAATACGGTGGCATTGGCCTGTCGATGTCGCAGGAATGCGAAGTGGTCTATGACCTCGGCCACACGGCCTTTGCGTTCCGCTCGGTGTTTGGCACCAACGTCGGCATCGGTTCGCAAGGCATCCTGATGGACGGCACCGAGGAACAGAAGCAGGCATATCTGCCGCGCATCGCCAGCGGCGACCTCATCATCTCGTTCGCGCTGACCGAGCCGGAAGCCGGCTCCGACGCGGCATCCGTCCAGACGCGCGCGGTGCTCGAGGGCGATCACTATGTGATCAACGGCACCAAGCGTTTCATCACCAACGCTCCGCGCGCGGGCGCCTTCACGCTGATGGCGCGCACCGGCGATGCCGGCGCGTCGGGTATCTCGTCGTTTATCGTGCCGGCGGACACCCCGGGTATCACGCTGGGCAAGCCGGATCGCAAGATGGGCCAGCGCGGCACCAAGACCTGCGACGTCGTGCTGGAGAACGTACGCGTGCCGGCCGCCAACATCATCGGCGGCGTGCCTGGCGTGGGCTTCAAGACCGCGATGAAGGTGCTCGACCGCGGCCGTCTGCATATCTCGGCGCTGGCCTGCGGCATGGCGCATCGCCTGATCACCGACGCGGTGGCCTATGCCCGCGAGCGCAAGCAGTTCGGCAAGCCGATCGGCGATTTCCAGCTGATTCAGGCGATGCTCGCCGACAGCCAGGCGGAGCTCTATGCCGGCATGTCCATGGTTCGCGACTGCGCGCAGCGCTACGACGCCAAGGCGCCGGGCAAGGCCGATCCGGAAGTCAGCATGCTGGCCTCCTGCACGAAGATGTTCTGTACGGAGATGGTGGGCCGCGTGGCCGACCGCGCGGTGCAGATCCATGGCGGCGCGGGCTATATCGCCGAATACAAGGCGGAGCGCTTCTACCGCGACGTGCGTCTGCTGCGCTTGTACGAAGGCACGACGCAGATCCAGCAACTGATCATTGCCAAGCAACTGCTGCGCGACTGATTGCCGAGCCGAGTGGAGGAGACAACATGAACGAGGCCGACGACGGCGTCTGCCGTCTGCGCGCGGTGGTGGCGACTTACCGGTCGGCATTGGAGGGGGCGGCATTGCAGGCGTTCACGCTTGCGGTATCGCCCGCCGAGTTGATGCGCCTGCGCGGCGACCCGGCGCCCGGAGCGCCGGATCCGCAGTTGGTGCGCCTGCGCGACGCCGTGGTCGTGGGCGGCCTCGCGCTGCCCAGCGCCATCGTGGTGGCGGTGGCCGGCGGCCGCATGCAATGCGAGTCCGATCATCTCTATCGGCTAGAGATACGGCCCAATGCGGGGGACGCGTTGATGGTGCTCGACGGTCATGACCGGCTCGAGCAACTGGCGCAAGGTGAGCGTGCGCATTTCAAGACGCTCGTGACCGCCGTACTGTGTCATACGGTCATTGAAGGCGCGGTATCTCAGCGCACAACATTGAACGCTGCGGCGGGCGTTGGGACGGAAGTCGTGCCCTATGCCGCGGCTTACCAGACGTCGTCCACGTCGCGGAGCAAGTGGCCCGCGAGGATGTAGTCGCCCAGGCGCGTTGCCTTGGCTTCGAGTTCCACCAGTTCGTGATCGGCCAGCGTGCCGAGATCGAACTGGCAATATAAATTGCGCTGCCGGAAGGTAGTCTTCGGCGTCGCCAGACCTTCGATCAGCGCTTCGCGCGATCGCACCGCAATGCTCTCCTGCCCGCGGTATTGCACCTTGATGCCGCGCTTCTCGCCGAGCCGGCCCAATTCGACGGCATCCTGCCAGCCCGTCTCGTAGTCGAGCTCCACCGCCAGCACCGCCGCGCCGACATTGCCGGCACCCACGCTGTCCACTCCATTTCCCGAGGCCAGGAATCGCAACGCCTCTGCCTTGCTGCCCGCCCGCATGATCGACATCCACCCCTCTTGTCTTAACGAATACTGTACAAATATACAGTGATCGACGTGGACTCACAAGCACCACATCGGTGAGGTGCCGCCATCCATCCGTATTTCAAGAGCAGGGTAGCGCCGCGATGGGTCACAGCTATGTGCCACAGCAGACAGCGCTTTCGAAAAAGCACGCCCGCGGTGATTCGACGCCACCCATGACGTGAGGGCGGCGTCAGGGTCTGACATCGGTGCGGGCAGGCTCCGGCACTGCCGACGCCGCCTGGACACCGCCCGGGGCGGGCGCGGCCGGTGCCGGCGACGAAAAATCGCCGGCGTAGGCCCGCGTGATCGTGCCCGGCGACAGATACCGGCGAATGGCATCGTTGACGGCTGCCGGCGTGGCCGCCCGGACGCGCTCGTCAATCTCGGCGGTGAACGCCATCGTGCGGCCGAGGTAAAGCTGCGTCGCGAGCGTACCGGCCAGCGAACCGTCGCGCGAGCGGGCGACGGTGGCTTGCTGCAGCAGGCCGCTCTGCGCTTCGGCCAGTTCGCTCGCGGTAATGCCGTCTCGCACGAAGCGCGACAGTTCATCGTCCAGCGCGCGACGCAGGCGGTCGAGATTCTGCGGCGCATAGACCGCGTACATGCCGAAACGTCCCGCGCGATCGAGCGAGCCCACCTGCAGGTAGCTCGACGCGCCATAGCTGATGCCGTCCTGCTGCCGCAGCCGATCGGCCATGCGGCTGCGCATGCCGGTGCCACCGAACACGCGGCTTGCAATCATCAGCAGCGGATAGTCGGGCGAGTCCGTCAGCAGATCCAGCGGTTGCGTGGCCATGTACACCGCGTTGGCCATGCCCGGCGTCTCGAGCGTGAAGCTGGCGGCCGGAATCGCGATGAAGGGACGGTCGACGCGCGCGAAGGGGACTTCCGAACGCCAGTCGCTGAACAGGAACACGGCCTGTCGCACCGCTTCCTCCGCATCGAAATCGCCGACGAGCGCCAGCTGCGCATGGTCGGCGCCATAAAACCGCGCGTGGAAGTCGCGCGCATCGGCGGACGTCACCGCGCGCAGCTCGGCGAGGCTCTCGTCGAAGGTGGGCGTGTACCGCGGATCCTCCACCGGATATGGATTGCCGTGACGGCCGATCGCATTCGGCGCGAGCGCGTTGGGCTGGCTGCGCTGGCTCTCGATGCCCGCGATCGAACTCGCGCGCAGCGTCTCGAACTCGTTGGCGGGGAAGGTCGGCATGCGTAACACGGTGCGCAGCAAGGCCAGCAGGTCAGGCAGATACTGGCGTCGCGTCTCGAACGAGACCGTCAGGCTCTCGGCACCGCCGGAGATCGACACATTGGCCTTGAGGGCCTCGAGCCGGTCAGCGATATGCTGCCGGTCGAACGCGCCCGCGCCGCGGCGCAGCATGCCGGCGGTCAGCGTGCCCACGGCGCGTTTGCCCTGCAGCGCCTCCGGATTGCCAAAGCGCAGGACCAGCGTGCCATTCACGGCTTCCCCGCGCGTGGGCTTCGGCAGCAACGCCAGCTGCATGCCGTTGGCGAGCGTCTGCCGCGTGGTGTGGGCATCGATGTTTGCCGGGCTCGGGTCGAAAGTGGCCACGGCGGCGGCGGCCGGTTTGCCCCGATAGTCCCGCGTCATCGCGGCCACGTCGGGTGTCGCGGGCATCGCGGCGAGTTGCGGCTTGTCGCCGGGCAGGAACTGGCCCACGGTCCGGTTGGCGGGCCGCAGATAGTTCACCGCCACGCGCTGCACGTCTTCCAGCGTCGCGGTTTCCACGCGGTCGCGCGCGATGAAGAACAGCCGCCAGTCGCCCTTGGCGATGGCTTCCGACAACGCCACGCCATAGCGCGCCGGATCGTTGAGGATGTGCTCGTAGGCGTTGCGCATGCGGATGCGCGCGCGCTCCAGTTCTTCCGCCGTGACGGGCCGCGCCGCGACGCCTTCCACTTCGGCCAGCAGCGCCGCGCGCAGCGGCTCGATCGGCCGATCCTTGCTCGTTCCCGCCGCGAACATCATCACGCCGGGGTCGAAACGCGCCTCGAGAGACGAACTTTGCCACGCGGCCTTGCGCGTCTGCACCAGCGATTGCTCGAGCCGCCCGCCCGGCGTGTCGGCGAGCACGACGGACAGCAGCCCCAGCGCCGTGCTGTCCGGATGCGCGCCCGGAGCGACGTGGTATTGCACGGCGACGATGCTGCTGTCGCCCGGCCGCGTGAGCGTGAGCTCGCGCGCGCCTTCCTGCGGCGGTTCCACCGTATGCTCGGGCGGGAGCACACGTGTCGGCCGTGGAATCGCGCCGAACGCCTGCTCGATGCGCGCGAGCGTCCGCGTGGGATCGAACTGCCCCGTCACCACGAGTACCGCGTTGTCCGGCTGGTAGTAACGGCGATAGAACGCGCGCAGGTTCTCGATGCCCACGTGCTCCACATCGCTGCGCGCGCCGATCGGCGCCTTGCCATAGTTGTGCCAGCGATAGGCCGCCGCGCTCATCTGCTGCATCAGCATGCGCATCGGATTGTTCTCGCCGATTTCCATCTCGTTGCGCACGACCGTCATTTCGCTGTCGAGGTCCGCGCGCGCGATCACGCTGTTCACCATGCGGTCCGCTTCCATGCGCAGCGCCCAGTCGAGGTTGTCCTCGCTATATGCGAACGTCTCGAAGTAATTGGTACGGTCCTGCGCGGTCGTGCCGTTGGACGTCATGCCGCGCCGCGCGAATTCCGTCGGGATCGTGCGGCCGGGCAGCGACGGCGTGCCTTTGAACAGCAGATGTTCGAGCAGATGCGCCATGCCCGTCTCGCCGTAGTTCTCGTGCCGGCTGCCGACGAGGTAGGTCACGTTCACCGTGGTCGTCGGCTGTGCGGCGTCGGGCGCCAGCAGGATGCGCAGACCGTTCGCCAGCCGGTATTCCGTGATGCCCTCCACCTCGGTGACGCGGGTGGCGGCGGCCACCGGTGCGGCGCTCACGGGCGCCACGGCGGTGGCACCCCGCGGTTGCGCAAGCGCGAGCGTGGAAGCCGCCGTCAATGCGGCGGCCAGCATCAGGGTGAAACGAGGCAGCATGAAGTCTCCCGCGGCGGGCAACGATGTGAGCCCGATTCTAGCCGCCGCCGGGGCGGGCAGGGGCGACATCAGGGCGCGGCGCCGAACATTTCGTGGAATGGAGGAGAATGTCCGATTCCAGCGCATTGCATCGCACTTCGCGCGCTACGATGGCCGCATGAAACTTGATCCCGATACCTGCTACCGCGCCGTGGCGTCGCATGACCGCCGCTTCGATGGTCGGTTCTTCGTCGGCGTGTCCTCCACGGGCGTCTACTGCCGGCCGGTCTGCGCCGTGCGCACGCCGCGGCGGGAGAACTGCTCGTTCTACGAGACCGCGGCGGCGGCCGAGAAGCATGGCTACCGCCCGTGCCTGCGCTGCCGCCCCGAACTCGCGCCCGGGCATGGCCTGGCCGATATCTCGGGGCGCCTCGCGCAGGCGGCCGCCACGCTGATCGATGAAGGCTTCATGGCAGACGGCGGCGTGGCCCAGCTGGCGGCGCGCATCGGCGTGACGGAACGCCATCTGCGGCGCCTGTTCGATGCGGAATTCGGCGTGTCGGTGCTCGAATACGCCCAGACGCAACGGCTGCTGCTGGCCAAGCGCCTGCTGACGGACACCGCCATGCCCGTGACGGAGGTCGCCCATGCGGCCGGTTTCGGCAGCGTGCGACGGTTCAACGATGTCCTGAAGACGCGCTATGGCCTGACCCCGCTCGCGATGCGCAAGCGCGCGGCCGACGGCATGGCGGACCGCCTCGTATTCGAGCTCGGCTACCGGCCCCCGTATGCATGGGACGCACTGATGGGGTTCCTCGGCACGCGCGCGGTCGAGGGCGTGGAACATCTGCACGGCGACGCGTACCTGCGCACCATCGCGGTGGAGAGCGCGGGGCGGCTGCACGCCGGCTGGGTGCGGATCGAGCACGTGCCGCACCGATCGGTGCTGCGCGTCACGCTGTCCGCGTCGCTCGCCCATGCGATTCCGCAGGCGCTGGGCAAGGTCCGGCGGCTGTGCGACCTGGGCTGCCGTCCCGACGTGGTGGACCGCCATCTCGGTGAGCTGGCGGACGCGGAGCAAGGCGGCGTGCCCGGTATCCGCCTGCCCGGCACGTTCGACGGGCTCGAGATCGCCGTGCGCGCGATCGTGGGACAACTGATCTCGGTCGTGCATGCGCGGCGCATCCTCGCACGGTTAGTGGCCATCGCCGGCGAACCGCTGCCCGCGGAAGCGGCCGCCGCGCCCCTGACGCGCGCTTTCCCCTCGGCCGCCGCGCTGGCCGCGCTCTCCGACGACGCCTACCGGGAAGCCGGCGTGCCCCCGGGGAAGATCCGAGCCATCCGCGCGCTGGCCGCGCAGGTCGCGTCCCATGCGCTGCAGCTCGATCCGCAGGCCCCGCCCGAGGAAACCGTCGCCGCACTGCGGGCGCTGCCGGGCATCGGCGACTGGACCGCGCAGTACATCGCCATGCGCGCGCTCGGCTGGCCAGACGCGTTCCCCGCCACCGATTACGCGTTGCGCAAGGTGCTCGGCGTGGAAAGCACGCGCGAAGCCAACGCCCTCGCCGCCCGATGGGCCCCGTGGCGGGCCTATGCCGCCATCCACCTGTGGTACCGGTACGAGCAACGCAAGCTGCAGACCGCCACGGCCGACGACATCATCGAGGAGCAAGCATGACCACGTATCGCATCGTAGAGAGCCCGCTGGGCGACGTTCTGCTGCGCACGACGGACGGCGCCTTGACAGGCCTGTTCTTCTCGGGCCAGAAGTATTTCCCGCCCGGCATCGACACCGCGGCCCATGCCGGCAACGGCCCCGCCGCCGACACCCGCGTCCTGGCCCAGACCGCCGAAGAACTGCAAGCCTACTTCGCCGGCACGCTGCAGGCGTTCTCGGTCCCCGTGCAGTTCACTGGCAGCGCGTTTCAGCGTGAAGTCTGGCAAGCGCTGCGCGCGATCGCGTTCGGCGGCACGGTGTCGTACGGCCAGCTAGCCGCGACGCTGGGTTTGCCGCCCTCGCACGCCCGCGCGGTGGGCGGCGCGGTCGGACGCAATCCGCTTTCGGTGATCGTGCCGTGTCATCGCGTGCTCGGCGCCAGCGGCGCGCTGACAGGCTACGCCGGCGGCGTGGATCGCAAACGCGCGCTGCTTGGCCTCGAAGGTGCCCCCTTCGGACTGGCGTCCTGACGCGCGCCGCAAGCCTTGTGACCCCAGCTTGCGACGCTAGTCTTGCGACTATTTCTCGCCCTCGAAACACCCGAAGCGCTCGCCGCGGACCTGCTGGCCACGCTCCCCGCGCTTCCCGCGCATGGCGGCCTGCGGCCCGTGCCGGCCGCCCAATGCCACCTGACGCTGCGCTTCCTTGGCGAATGCGATGCGGACAGCGCCGCGCGCATCGTCACGGCGATGGCCACGCTGGCACCGAGGGAGATTGTGCTGACGGTGCAAGGCACCGGCCGCTTTCGTCCCCGGCAGGGCGCCGTCCTTTGGGCGGGGCTTGCACCCAATGCCGCGCTGGACGCCTTGCGGCAGGACGTGGACGTGGCGCTCGCCATGGCCGGCGTCGCGGCGGACACCCGCCCGTTCAAGCCTCACCTCACACTCGCGCGATGCGGTCCGGCCGTGCCGGAAGCCGTCCAGCGGCAGTGGCTGTCACGAACCGCCGCGCTGGCTGCGCCCGCCTGGCAGGCGCAGCGCGTCGTGCTGTTCGAGAGCCAGCTGCATGCCACGGGCGCCGTGCACCGGATCCACGCGACGAGTGCACTGCACAACGGATAAAACGCTGACACAAGCCCGTGTCACGCGGGGGTGACAAGATGGCCGCTTTCGGCGCCGGCTGTGCATTTCCCGCTACCCCTCGTTAGTCTGTGACTCAAGTTATGCAACATTTTGCCGAAGGCCAAGGCAAGCGCTTGCGCCGCGCCGTCCGCCACGCGTACCATGCCGCGTTGGTCGCTAACCTGCTCTTTGCGGCGCAATCCCCATACCGACGTAGCGCATTTCCGTAGCGTAATACCATGAGCCTCCGAGATTCCCGCGGGTCCGACCCGGCACAAGCCCTTCCCCAGGTTCCCCAGGTGGACGGCGACCAAGACCAAGATCAAGAGGCGTCGCACTCGGACGAACGCTACCGCCTGACGCATGTCTCGCAGATCGGCACCGTGCTGCGCGACCTGGCGTGGCAGAAATGCCTGCTGAGCGTGCGTTCGCGAAACGGATCGGAGATCGTCACGTCGATCCTGCATGTCGATCCGGCCCAGCGTACGTTCGTCTTCGACTGGTGCCGCGCCGACGGCGAGCGCCAGTCGCTGATGGCCTCCGACCAGAACGCATTCTCGGGCCTGCTGCGTGGCGTGCCCGTGAACTTCATCGTCGGCACCCCGGGCGCCACACGCTTCGAGGGCGGCCCCGCGTTTATCGCCGATTTTCCGGAGAAGCTCTATCACTTCCAGCGCCGCCGCCATTTCCGCGCGCGCACGCTGCTGACGAAGGGCTACCGCTGCGAGATCCGCGTGCAGGATGGCTCGGACACGCGCGTCATGCAGATGGATATCGCCGACCTGTCCCTGTCCGGCGTGGGTCTGCGCTCTCGCGCCGTGGGCGCCGAACTGCTGCCGGTGGGCACCACGGCCAAGCGTTGCCTGCTGGATTTTGGCGAACTCGGCCGCCTGGAGCTGGACATGCAAGTGGTGGGCCACTGGATGGTGGGCTACGACGACAACACCGTCCACCACTACGGGTGCGCGTTCCTGAATCCGGACGGGCGCATGGAGAACTTCCTCCAGCGCCTCGTCTTCGCGCTGGAGCTGGCCGCTCGCGGTTAAGACCGCCTCAGGGCCACTTTCAGGGCCACTTCAGCTGGCGATCAGCTTGCCGATGGCCGCGGCTGCTTCGCGCATTGGCGACAGCAGCCGCGCGATCATTTCCCCTTCCGACACCCGCGTCGCCTTGACGCTCACACTGACGGCGGCCACCACGGCGCCCGACAGCGCGCGCACCGGCACCGCAATCGCGCGGAGGCCGGGCTCCAGTTCCTCGTCGATCAGCACGTAGTCCACCTCCCGCGCACGCGCGAACACGGCCTCGAGGTCGGCGCGCGACACCTTGGTCTGCAGCGTCCGCGGACGCAGTTCGGCATGCTCGAAGAATGCTTCCAGCACCGCGTCGGGCTGATGGGCCAGCAGGAGCCGCCCGATCGACGTGCAATAGGCCGGCAAACGGCTGCCCATGCCTAGCGAATGCGTGAGCACGCGCTGCACTTCGGACCGCACGAGGTACAGGATGTCGGTGCCGTCGAGGATGGCCAGTGCCGACGTTTCGTGGATGCGTGTGCTGAGCGCGTCGAGAATCGGCTGCGCGGCCGAGACCAGCGACGTCGAGGAAAAGTACGCATGGCCGAGGTGCAGCACCCGCGGACGCAGCGCGAAGTGCCCATCCTGCTGGCTCACATACCCAAGTTGCTCGAGCGTATAGAGGCACCGGCGCACGGACGCCCGCGAGAGCTGCGTGCGCTGCGCGACCTGGGAGATCGTGAGCGGGCGTTTGCGTTCGGAAAAGGCCTCCAGCACCGTCAGGCCGCGCGCGAGCGATAGCATGAAATTCGGGTCGCCGGCAAAGCCGGTCAGCAGGTCCGAAGGCGGACGGGCGGCGCGCACGGTATCGGCGTGCGCGGTCTGGAGGCGGATCGGATTGGGGGCGTCCATCGGAAATGCGTGACCTGGAGCGTTCGATAATCGCGCATCTTAACGTCTTGCGAAACGCCATCGCCCCTTCACGCAAAAAAAATGTCGCCGCTGGTGCGCATGGGGGATGCCATGCAGGCGGCGACTTTGGGAAGGATGCCGTTCAAGACGGGGGTCTCGGCGACAGGCAAAGTATAGGTACCTCCAAAGAGACATTACATACAACTTCGGTGGGGTAGGCTCTCCTGCACATCGCGCGCGCGAGTTGTCACGGTTTCCCGAGGAACAGGTAGTACGCGTACTGTCCGCTCGACGTGCGCCCATACCCGAGATAGAGCGGCCCGACGGGACTGTCGAGTCCGAGGAACACCGCCGCCGACTTCAGCAGCCCCGTCGGGCTGCCCGCAACGAGTGGCGAGCCGACCCGCCCGGCCTCGAGCGAAACGCCCGCGTAGACCCCCTCCAGCAGCCGCTGCCGGAACAGCTTGTTGTAATAGACCAGCCGCCCGAACTGGATGTTGCCCCCCATCAGTTGCCCGGTGCTGAAGCCCGACTGCTGGAGAAAGCCGCCCCACTGGAACAGGTCGTATTTCGGGAGCGGCGGTCCCACATTGCCGCCGAACCGAAAGCCGAGGTTGAACGTGTGGGGGCCGAACGACTCGACGTAGGTCCCGGTCAGTTCCGCCTTGGTGTAGGTGGTGGCCGCGCCCAGACCCGCCTGCGAGCCATAGACCGTGAGCGTGGCGCCATAGCCGTCACGCGGAAAATTGAGGCTGTCGAGCTGATCGACGAGCAGGCGGCCCGTGACCGCGCGCCGCTCGATGCCGCCCGTCCCCGGATCGAGCGAGCTGGGGCCCGTGCTGAGCGTCGCGTTCTCGTGCCCGACCAGCAGACCGAGCCTCGCCTCGCCGTATTTCGTGAACTGGCTGCCGATATCGAGCGCCGCGTCGACGCGGCGCACGTCGTAGGCGGCCACCCGCGTGTCGCCGTCGAAGATATTGATCGTGCGCCGCTGGAGCTCGACGCGCGGGGCGATGAAGAACAACTGACGCGCATCGAGCGGCTGATAAAACTCGCTGGTAATGCTCGACGTCTGGCCCAGCTGCACGTCCGTCCGCCATTCGGCGCCGAGCTGGTTCAGCCACGTGCGCCGATAGCTCGCGAGGACATTGAAGTAGGCATCGCCGCGGAAGTCCGAACTGAGGCCGAGCCCGAAGCGCAGATAGTTGGGCCCATATGATTTCTCGATCGCGTCCACGGCGAGGATGCGTTTGCCGGGCTCCTCGAGAAAGCGGTAGTTGATGTGCTCGAAATCGCCAGTGCCGAACAGGCGGCGCACGTCGCGGTCGAGGGCTTCCTGCCCGATGGGCGCTTCAGGCTTCGTTTCCATCGTGGCGTACACAAAGTCCGGACTCACGCGCTCCAGCGGCGCGAGGCGGATCTCGTCCACCGGCCGCAGGTCCGGTGGCGGTAGCGCCTGCTGCGACGCGCGCAGCTGCGCGTACGCATCGGGTGGCAGCGAGAGCGCGGACAACCGGTCGGCGACCTGCCGCGCGGCCGCTTCGCCGATCGGGATGGTCTTGGGCAAATGATCGAAATCGCCGGCGGAAAATTCGCCGAGCTGGGGCTCGATCAGAATGTCCGTGGGCCGCAGCGCGGCTAGCGACGCGCGCACGTTCTGCTCGGTGAGGATGTTCAGCATCTGGCTCGTCACGCCAAGTAGCGAGGTGAGGCTCTCGCGTTTCATCAACGGCGTGCCGAGGTTGACGGCGATGACGATATCCGCGCCCATGGCGCGCGCGACATCGACGGGCAGATTGTCCGTCAGGCCGCCATCGACAAGCAGCTTGCCCTGGTATTCCAGCGGCGCCACCGCGCCGGGCACCGACATGCTCGCGCGCATGACGTTGGCGAGTTCTCCCTTGCTGAAGACGACGGCGGTTCCCGTGACCAGATCGGTCGCCACGGCACGGTAGGGAATCGGCAAGCGGTCGAAGTCCCGGTAACCGGGCACGTTCGCAAGCTTGCGTAGCACCGTTTCGAGCTGCACGCCGGATACCGCGCCTTTCGGCAGCAGCAGGCCGTCCCCTCGTACCCCGATCTCGGGCGTGAACAGGTTGGTCTGGTCGTCGAGCTTGCGGCGCACCGCCAGGTCCTGGCGCGGGGGCCGTTCCTTGAACAAGGCGTCGGTCGAGATACTGGCGACCAGCGTTTCCATGGCCGGCACGGTCATGCCTGCCGCATAGGCGCCGCCGACGAGCGCCCCCATGCTCGTGCCCGCGATGCAGTCCACCGGCACGCGCAGGGTCTCCAGCACCCGCAGCACGCCGATATGCGCGGCCCCCCGGGCGCCGCCGCCCGATAGGACAAGGCATACGCGCGGGCGGCCGAGCGCGGGCCGCACGTCCGGCGGAAGCGCGTCCGCCGCAACGGCGCCCTTCACGGCCAGCCAAGGCAGCAGCATTGTTGCCAGCAGTGTCCAGACCGTGGATGCGTGCATGAACGGCTCGCCCGATAGCGGAGAAGTCACGGAGACGTCCGAGACGCCTCGGATTAGGCTAGCAGCGCGATGCGCGCTTGGATGGGGCCGGCCGGGCCCATCGAAACAATTCAGCACGGACACCGGAAGCGTGCATATCGGCGCAGGAATATACTGACGCCGTGTCTGCGAATGAAGACTTTCCCGTGTCAATGAACGAAGAAGACGATCCCCGTCCGATGCCCCCCGAGCGTCCGGGCGACAACGAGTGCTGCGGGAGCGGCTGCGATCCCTGCGTATTCGATTTCTACGCCGACGAGATGGACCGGTACCGGCAGGAACTCAAGGCGTGGGAAACCCGCCAGGCGGTCCGCGAGAGCAAGGCCGGCGCGTGAGTGCGTTGCTCGATTTCGTGCTGCGGTATCCGCGGCTGTTCGTGCTGACGGGCGCGGGAATCAGCACGGATTCCGGCATTCCCGGCTATCGCGACGAACGTGGGCAGTGGCAGCGCTCCGCGCCGACGACGCTGCAGGCGTTCGTCGGCTCCCATGCGGCGCGCCAGCGCTACTGGGCCCGCAGCATGCTCGGCTGGCCGATCGCCGCCCACGCGCAACCTAACGTCAGTCATCACGTGGTGGCAGGCCTTGGCGCGCAGGACCGGTTGTCCGCGCTCGTGACGCAGAACGTGGACGGTCTGCATCAGCGCGCGGGCAGCCCCGATGTCGTCGAGTTGCACGGCAGCCTGCGCGGCGTGGTCTGCATGTCCTGCGGCACGTGGTACGAACGCGCCGGTGTCCAGCAATGGCTCTGGGACCAGAATGCCGCGCTGCGCGACATCATCGCGAATCCGCTGGCCGATGGCGACGTCGAGCTCGAGACGCCGCTGTTCGCCGAATTCCGCGTGCCGGTCTGCGAGCGTTGCGAGGGCATGCTGAAGCCGGATGTGGTGTTTTTCGGCGAGTCGGTGCCGCTCGAACGCGTCGACCGCGCCCGCGACGGCCTCGCTCGCGCCGATGCGATGCTGGTCATCGGGTCGTCGCTCACGGTGCGCTCCGGCTATCGCTTCGCGCTCTGGGCGAGCGAAACCGGCAAGCCCGTCGCGGCGCTCAATCTCGGCGTGACCCGCGCGGACCCGTTGCTATCGCTCAAGGTGGATGCGCCGATCGCACCGGCGATGGAGGCGCTCGCCGCGGCGCTGCGCATCGACATCCCGGCGGCATCCGCCTAGCGCCGGTTTTCCCTCGTTGACGGGCGCGAATGCCGGGCGTAGTATCGGCGCGTTGCGCCTTGCATTCATTGCGCACTTCACTTTCCACACCGCCAGATTCTTCACTACCGCCACATGTCGCCGTCCTTCGCCTTCGCTCAGGTCGTTGTCCGTCCGGTCTCCGGTCGGGCGCAGCCGTGGGCGCATGCGCGTGACGCACGTCGTGGTGTCGTACGTCCTGTCGAGGCCGTGGTGGCTGGCGTGAGCCCGCCGCTCTCGCCTCCGCTGTCCCCGCCGCGCGGCTGACCGCGCCGCAGCCACTCCTCCGGTTTTTCCGCATCGATTGCCTGACGCGTGTGCGCACCTGCACCGCGTGCCGGAGGCTATTCGGTTTTCGACAGGATTCATCATGACATTCAACAGGAATGCCACCACGCGTTCGTCAGCGACAACTACGTCCGCATCATCTACGCACGCGGCCACGCTGGCCGCCTACGCTCCCCATGGCGCCACCGCGCTGTTCGTCCTGCTCTGGAGCGCGGGAGCCATCTTCAGCCGCCTCGGCCTCGCGCACGCATCGCCGTTTGCCTTTCTCACGTTCCGCTTCGCACTCGCGCTGAGCGTGCTGATCGCGATCGGCCTCGTGCGCCGCCGCTTGCTGCCCGCGCGCGGTACGCGCAGGCGTGTCGCGGTCACGGGATTGCTGCTGGTCGGCGGCTACACCATCACCTATCTGCTCGCGCTCGAGCACGGCATCACGCCCGGCGTACTGGCGACGCTGCTCGGCGTCCAGCCGATCCTCACGCTGCTATGGGTGGAACGCCGCGTATCGGCGGCGCGGCTGGCGGGACTGGCGCTGGCGCTCGGCGGACTCGTCCTGATCGTCGCGCACAGCGTCGCGCTCGCGCGCTTCTCGTGGATTGGACTGTCGTGTGCCGGCGCCGCGCTGCTATGCATGACGTCGGGTGCCATCCTGCAGAAGCGCATCGCCCAGTCGCCCGCGGACGTGCTGCCGCTGCAGTATGCGGTCGGCTTTGCCGCGTGCCTCGTATGCGTGCCGTTTCAGCCGTTCACGTTCGAGCTCTCGGTCGGCTTCTTCGTGCCGCTTGTGTACATGGGCCTCGTCATCTCGGTGATTGCCACGCTGCTGTTCTACCGCCTGATCGCAGCCGGCAATCTCGTCAACGTGACGAGCCTGTTCTATCTGGTGCCGCCGGGAACGGCATTGCTGGACTACCTGTGGCTCGGCAATCGCCTGTCGGCGGCATCGCTGATCGGCATGGCCGGCGTGCTCGCGGGTCTCGCGCTCGTGTTCCGCGCGGGCAGCGCTACTTCTGATTGACCTGCACGCGAATGCCGTCGGGCGCCACGGTGATGGCGCCCGGCACGATCTCGGTGCCATTCAGCTTGAGTTCGTCGGGTTTGAAGGTATAGAGCGGATAGTCCTTGAGCAGCTGCTGCGCCACCACCGCGCCGATGGCCTTCAGCTGCTCGTTGTACTGTGGCATGCCCTGTACCTGTACCTGGTCGACAGTAGGATTGTCGAGCAGCACCGCGCGCTGTGTGGCGTCGTAGCGGATGCCGCTGTTCAGCGCGAGCGAGCCGTTCACCGGCGGCGCGGGCAGGATCGTATTCGTGAGCGCGGCATCGACGAGCGTGATCACGCGGTTGGTCTCGCCGTCGAGCGTCAGGCGCGGATGCGACAGCTTGACGCTCACCAGTTCTCCATAGCGCAGCGTGGTGGGAAAACGCTTGTCCACCGCGGTCTGCAGTTCAGCCTTGGAGAACGTGTATTCGCCGGTCCAGATGTTGTAGCCGGCGTATGCCGCGCCGCAAAGTGCGGTCATCCCCGCGGCAATCGTCACGGCGGTCACTGCGCGAAACATGCGAAACATTCAAGCCCCTCAGTAATGCGGCGGAATCTCGTGCTGCGGATTGGACTCCGCGGCCGTGGCCGCGCCCGCGTTGGCGCGCATCTGGTGATACAGCGCGCGAAACTGTTCCTGCAGCAGGTCGAGCTGTTGCTGCTGTCGCGCCACTGCCAGGTTGAGGGTCTCGATCAGGTCTTCCTGAAAGGCGACCTTGATCTCGAGGTCGATCAGGCGGGATTCCATGGCATCTCTCCGGTTGGCCGCGCATTGTAAGCCACGGCCAGGGCGGAGCGATGGCGCGCCTTACGGCATCCTGGGCACGACAAGGATCATCCACGTGACGCCGAAACGGTCCGTCACCATCGCGAACAGTTCGCTGAAAAAAGTCTTGGCCGGCGCCATCACGACCTGGCCGCCCGCCGAAAGCGCGTGGAATGCTTTTTCGCAGCTCTCCTTGTCATAGACAGAATACGAGAGAGAAATTCCCTTGAATTCGGGCTTGCCCGCATTGTTGCCATCGGACGCCATGATCAGCGAATCGCCGACCCAGAAGGCGGCATGCATGACCTTGTCCTCGCTGCCGGGCTTCTGCACGCAGCCGCCCTCGCCGGACGGTGGTTCCGGGTTGTCACGAAACCGCATCAACATTTCCACGCGCGCGCCAAGCGCGTCCTTGTAGAACTCGATTGCCTCCTCGGTGCGGCCTTCGAAGAACAGGTAAGGCTGGATCTGCGCCATCGTCATCTCCTTCTTGGTGCGGCGGGACGTGATTGTGTACGCCGTCCACAAAAGCCTAGCAAAGAAAACCTGGGACGTCCACATTGTCACGGCGGCAGATGTTTGGCGCGCGCGCCCCGGCATGTCACAATTCACGGTTTGCAAGACTTCGAGCGACGTCCGCGCCCCATGTGCGCCCGACTGCGCTCCATTTACCTGGATTCTGGCGATGACTACCATCCTGCAGCACATTCCCTCCGGCCAGCGCGTCGGTATCGCTTTCTCGGGCGGCCTCGACACCAGCGCGGCCCTCCTCTGGATGCGCCAGAAGGGCGCGATTCCCTACGCCTACACCGCCAATCTCGGCCAGCCGGACGAGCCCGACTACGACGATATCCCCCGCCGCGCCAAGGCCTACGGCGCCGAGGAAGCGCGCCTGGTGGACTGCCGCTCGCAACTGGTCGCCGAGGGCATCGCCGCCCTGCAATGCGGTGCGTTCCATATCTCGACGGCCGGCATCACGTACTTCAACACGACGCCCATCGGTCGCGCGGTGACCGGCACGATGCTCGTGGCGGCGATGAAGGAAGACGGCGTCAACATCTGGGGCGACGGCAGCACGTTCAAAGGCAACGATATCGAGCGTTTCTACCGCTATGGCCTGCTGACTAACCCGGGCCTGCAGATCTACAAGCCCTGGCTCGACCAGCAGTTCATCGACGAACTGGGCGGCCGCGCCGAGATGTCCGAGTTCATGCGCCAGAGCGGCCATGACTACAAGATGTCCGCGGAAAAGGCGTACTCGACCGACTCGAACATGCTGGGCGCCACGCACGAGGCGAAGGATCTCGAGCATCTGGACTCCGGCATCCGCATCGTGCAGCCGATCATGGGCGTGCAGTTCTGGCGCGATGACGTCGAAGTCAAGCGCGAGGAAGTGACGGTGCGCTTCGAACAGGGCCAGCCCGTGGCCCTGAACGGCAAGACGTTTGCCAACAGCGTCGATCTGTTCATGGAAGCGAACCGCATCGGCGGCCGCCACGGCCTCGGCATGAGCGACCAGATCGAGAACCGCATCATCGAAGCCAAGAGCCGCGGCATCTATGAAGCCCCAGGCCTCGCGCTGCTGTTCATCGCCTACGAGCGCCTGGTCACCGGCATCCATAACGAAGACACCATCGAGCAGTACCGCGACAACGGCCGCCGTCTGGGCCGCCTGCTGTACCAGGGCCGCTGGTTCGACCCTCAGGCCATCATGCTGCGCGAAACCGCCCAGCGCTGGGTGGCGGGCGCCGTCACCGGTGAAGTGACCATCGAACTGCGCCGCGGCAACGACTACTCGATCCTGAACACCACGTCGCCGAACCTGACCTACAAGCCGGAACGCCTGACGATGGAAAAGGGCGAGTCGATGTTCACGCCGCTGGACCGTATTGGCCAGTTGACGATGCGCACGTTGGATATCGTGGACACGCGCGAGAAGCTGCAGACCTACGCCAAGACGGGCCTGCTGTCGTCCAGCGTGAGCCCGGCGCTGCCGAAGCTGGAAGACTGACGTTTCCCGCCGCCCCGAAAGACGCCGCCGCGACATCCGTCGCCGCGGCGTTTTTCTTTTGGCACAATGACGCGTTGCCTACCAACGCGAGACTCCACGCCATGCCAGACTTCACGATGCAGTATCGCCGCCTCGGCGCGAGCAACCTCAAGGTATCGACGCTCTGCCTGGGCACCATGATGTTCGGGGACCAGACCGACGAGGCCGAAGCCGGGCGGATCGTCGCCAGCGCGCGCGATCATGGCGTCAACTTCATCGACACCGCCGACGTCTACACCAAGGGCGCGTCGGAAGAGATGGTGGGTCGTCTGCTCGCCCGTAACCGGACCGACTGGATCCTTGCGACGAAGCTCGGCAACCAGATGGGCGCCGCGCCGAACCAGTCGCACTACTCGCGCACGTGGATCATGCACGAGATCGACGCGAGCCTGCGCCGTCTTGCGACCGATTATGTCGACATCCTCTACCTGCACCGGGACTTCATCGACGAGAACCTCGAGGAGCCGGTGCGCGCGATGGGCGACCTGATTCGCGCGGGCAAGATCCGCTACTGGGCGGTGTCGAACTTCCGCGGCTGGCGCATCGCCGAGATCGCGGGGCTTTGCGACAAGCTTGGCGTGCCCCGGCCGGTGGCATGTCAGCCGTATTACAACCTGCTAAATCGCATGCCCGAAGTGGAAATCCTTCCAGCATGCAAGCATTTCGGACTGGGCGTGGTGCCCTACAGCCCGATTGCGCGTGGTGTACTGACGGGCAAGTATCTCCCGGGCCAGCAGCCGGACGCCAACTCGCGCGCCGGCCGTGCCGACAAGCGCATGATGGAAACCGAGTTCCGTGAGGAATCGCTGATCATCGCGCAGACACTGAAGGCGCATGCGGAAGCACGCGGTCTCAATGCCGGCCAATTCGCCACGGCATGGGTCCTTGCGAACGCGTTCGTGAGCTCGGTCATCGCCGGGCCGCGTACGCTCGCGCAATTCGAGGACTATTTTGGTGCGGTCAACGCGGCGATCTCCGCTGAAGAGGAAGCGATGGTGGACGGACTCGTCCCGCGCGGCCATGCCTCGACACACGGCTACACCGATCCCAGCTACCCTTTCGTCGGCCGATAAGCGGCGCTCGGCGGCCGATAAGCGGCGCAATACGTCGTCAACGCCCTCCCTTGCGTACTATTCGTACGCGGCGGTCGGGCGTTCCTAGTCTTGCTTGCTTCTCGGCCGCCGAGCTACCCCTTCGTCGGCCGCGGTGGCCGAATGGTCAGAGTGATTTGACCGCTGCCCTCACTGTTGCTCTGCCGCAGCTTCCCCGTTTGAATTCCCGCTCCGTTTACCCGCCGATCCGAGTAATATCAGAAACAGACAGCGCGTTTCGGATGAAGCGCGTCCTGTCTGGGGATATGAGCCGGTATGCCGGCCGAAACGGCTGGCATCGGCGCAACCGGATGCCGAAACGTGTCACGACGTGGCTGGATTCTCGCGGGCGTAGCGGTGGCCTTGTGTGGCGGTGCGTACATCGTCGTAAGCATCGTCGCGAACGAGGTTCGCACGTCGCAATGGCAGGCGCGCTACCTTGGCCGCCTTGGCAAGTCGTTGACCTTCGAAGTCCAGCCAGGCCGCAGCGACAGCATTCGCTTCCCGCACTCCGGACCCTATGACGAGCGCCTCGGCTACGAGCGCCTGCCCGAATTTGGCGAGCGCCTCGAAGCGCGCGGTTATGTGCCCATCGCGCAGGCGCGCATGTCGCCCGACATGGTACGGCTCATGGACGACGGCATCTTCCCCGCGTATCGCGAAAAGAATCAGGCAGGCCTCGTCATCCGCGACTGCAATGCGCTGACGCTGGCGCTGGAACGCTATCCGCAGCGGCAATACGACAACTTCGAGGCGGTGCCACGCGTCGTCGTGGATGCCTTGCTGTACGTCGAGAACCAGAATCTGCTTCACCCCGAGTATCCGATGATGAACCCCGCCGTGGACTGGCGGCGGTTATCGCGCGCGGTGCTCGATCGCGGCATTCGATTGGCGAACAGTTCCCATCAGTCGCCGGGCGGCAGCACGCTGGCCACGCAAATCGAGAAGTATCGCCATTCGCCAGAAGGCAAGACCCAGTCGGTGCCCGACAAGTTTCGGCAGATGGCATCGGCCTCGCTCCGCGCCTACCTCGACGGGCCCGACACGCAACGCGCGCGTGAGCGCATCGTCACGGACTATCTGAACACGGTGCCTCTGTCCGCGCGCGCGGGCCATGGCGAGGTGAGCGGCATGGGCGACGGCCTGTGGGTCTGGTATGGCGAGGACTTCAACACCGTCAACGCGTTGCTGCGAAACATGGATCCGCGCGCGCCCACGCCGCGCCAGGCGCAGGCCTACAAACGCGCGCTGTCGCTGATCATCTCGCAGCGCCGCCCGTCGTTCCATCTTCGGCGCGACGATACCAACCTCGACGCGCTCACCGGCAGCTATCTGCGCTTGCTCGCCAGCGCGGGCATCATCACGCCCGCGCTGCGCGACGCCGCCATCGCCGCGTCGCTGGACAAGGCCCCGCCGCCCGAGCGGCCGGACCCCGCGCCCTGGATCACGCGCAAGGCCGTCAATCAGGTGCGCAACGATATCTCGCACCTGACTGGCGTTGCGAGCCGCTACGATCTGGACCGGCTGGACCTGACCGTGGACAGCAGCATCAATCGCGAGGCGCAGCGCCTGGTCACGGATACCCTCGTGCGCATGCGCAATCCCGCGGATGCGCGCGCAATGGGCCTGTACGGCAAGAACATGCTGCGCGACAACGACGACCCCTCGCGGCTCGTGGCGAGCTTCACGCTGTTCGAGCGCGTGGGCAACACGAGCTTCGTGCGGGTGCAGGCCGACAACGTCGACCAGCCGTTCGACATCAACAGCGGCGCGCGCCTGAACCTCGGTTCCACGGCGAAGCTTCGCACGCTGGTCACGTATCTGGAAGTCATCGGCGAACTGCACGCGCGCTATGCCGGTGAAAGCCGCGAAACGCTGACGGCGCTGCAGGTGCCGCGGCAGGATGCGCTCACGCGCTGGGCCGTCGATTACCTGATCAAGGCGCGCACGCCGCAGGACCGCACGCTCGACGCGATGCTGGAAGCCGCCATGGACCGCAAGTATTCGGGCAACGCGGGCGAGGCGTTCTACACCGGCGGCGGCATGCAGACCTTCACGAACTTCGAGCGTTGGGAGGGCGAGCGGCAGATGACCGTGCGCGTGGGCTTCCAGTTCTCGGTCAACCTCGTGTTCATCCGCATGATGCGCGACATCGTGCGCTACGAGCTCTACCAGACTCACCCCGACGCGGCGTCGCTGCTCGAGGATCGCAGTTCGCCCGAACGGCGCGTATGGCTCGAGCGGTTTGCCGATCAGGAAGGCAGCGCGTACATGACGGCCTTCTACCAGCGCTATCGGAACAAGTCCTCCGACGAGCGGCTCAAGGTGCTGCTCGACCGCGTGAAGATGCCCACACCGCGGCTCACGGCGGTCCGGCTGTCGGTCACGCTGCTCAGCGCGCGGCCGAACACCGACTACGAGACCTTCGCGCGCACCGTGCAGGCACGCATGCCCAAGGCGCACAAGCTGACCGACGAAGAGCTGGAGGGGTTGTTCGCGAAGTACGGCAAGGACAAGTTCAACCTCAACGATCGCGGCTATCTGTCGCGGATCCATCCGCTCGAACTCTGGATGGTCGAGTACCTCGGCAATCATCCGGATGCGACGATCGCCGAGATCCTCGAGGCCAGCGCCTCCCAGCGGCAGGAAGTCTATGTGTGGCTGTTCAAGACACGCAGCAAACTGGGGCAGGACGCGCGGATCCGCACGCTGCTGGAGCGCGATGCGTTCAATCGCATCGCCAGGCGCTGGCAACGGCTGGGGTATCCGTTCGACACGCTGACGCCGTCCTATGCGACGTCGATCGGCGCGTCGGGCGATCGGCCCGCCGCGTTGGCCGAACTCGCGGGCATTATTCTCAACGGCGGCATCGACGCGCAGCCAGCCGCCGTGCAGCGGCTCGACTTCGCCACGGACACGCCGTACGCCACCTATTACTCGTTGCAGCCGGGACAAGGCAAGCCTCTTATCTCCCCGCAGATCGCGACGATTGTACGCAGGTCGATGCTTGACGTGGTGGAGAACGGCACCGCGCGCTCGATCCGCGGCGCCTTCGTGCCGTCGGCCAAGGTGGGACAGGCGCCAGCGATGCCGCTGCCGATCGCGGGCAAGACGGGCACGGGCGACCAGCGCTTCCAGACCTATGGTCCGGGCGGGCGCGTGATCTCCTCACGCATCGTCAACCGCTCGGCGACGTTTGTGTTCCTGCTGGGGGATCGGTATTTCGGGACGGTGACCATCCACGTACGGGAACCGTACGCGGCGCGCTACGCGTTCACGAGCGCGCTGGCGGTCAAGGTGCTACGGACGCTCGCGCCGCAGGTCACCGCGATGGCGACGCCCGGCAGCGAAGCGACGTTGCTGCGCTGCCGGAACTGACGCGGGACGCGTCTTAGCGTTTCCGTCGGACGAGGTCGTAGAGAAACAGCAGCACGATCGCGCCTACGACGGACGCGATCCATCCGGCGGGCTCGCCGGGCTGATACCAGCCAGCGGCGCGGCCGACGTATCCCGCGACAATCGACCCGAGCACCCCGAGCAGGATCGTCATGATCCAGCCCATCTTGTCATCGCCAGGCTTGATCGCCCGCGCAATCAGACCCACGATCAACCCGACGAACACCGTACCAAGAAATGCCATCATGATGCGCTCCTGTCATGAGGAAAACGAGGACTGCTCCTCCCGCCCTGGAGGGACAGCGTCTGGACACACAGGTTCGCACGCTTCCTTTACGCCGGAAGTCAGCCTCTGCATAAAAACGCTGTCCGATCCCGTCCGAGAGCCGCCGGGCACCCGTCCCCCCCTGTAAGGCAGGGAGGGAGGGCAAAACAATCAAGCCTTCCGAGAGTTGATCACCGCCTCGGCCACATTGGCCGGCGCCTCGGCATAGTGCTTGAACTCCATGGTGAAGGTGGCTCGTCCCTGCGTCAGCGACCGTAGCGACGTCGAGTAGCCGAACATCGTCGCGAGCGGGACCTCCGCCCGCACGATCTTGCCCCCGCCGCCGGCAATATCCTCCATCCCATGCACGATGCCGCGCCGCGAAGACAGATCGCCCATCACGTTACCCGTGAACTCCTCGGGCGTTTCGACCTCGACGGCCATCATCGGCTCGAGCAGCACAGGCTTGGCGCGCCGCATGCCTTCCTTGAAGGCCATCGACCCCGCCATGCGGAACGCATTCTCGTTCGAGTCCACGTCGTGGTACGAACCGAACACGAGCGTCGCCTTGACGTCGACCACGGGATAGCCAGCCAGTACCCCGGTGTTCAGCGTCTCGCGAATCCCCTTGTCCACCGCGGGGATGAATTCGCGCGGCACGACCCCGCCCTTGATAGCATCGACGAATTCGTACCCGCCACCCTGCTGCATCGGCTCGAGGTTCAGCACGACGTGGCCATACTGCCCGCGCCCGCCCGACTGCTTGACGAACTTGCCCTCGACGTCCTTGACCGCGGTCCGGATCGTCTCGCGATATGCCACCTGCGGCTTGCCCACCGTCGCCTCGACATTGAACTCGCGACGCATGCGATCGACCAGAATTTCCAGATGCAGCTCGCCCATCCCGGAGATGATGGTCTGCCCGGACTCCTCATCGGTGGCCACGCGGAACGAGGGATCTTCCTGCGCCAGACGATTCAGCGCGATGCCCATCTTTTCCTGGTCGGCCTTGGTCTTCGGTTCCACGGCCTGCGAAATCACGGGCTCGGGGAAGCTCATGCGCTCGAGGATGATGACGTGGTTCGGATCGCATAACGTATCGCCCGTCGTCGCCTCCTTCAGGCCGACGGCCGCGGCGATATCCCCCGCGCGCACCTCCTTGATCTCGTTACGCACGTTCGCATGCATCTGCAGAATCCGCCCGAGCCGCTCGCGTTTTTCCTTCACCGCGTTGTAGACGGTATCGCCGGATTCCACCACGCCGGAATACACGCGGAAGAAGATGAGCTGGCCCACGAACGGGTCGGTCATGATCTTGAACGCGAGCGCGGAGAACGGTTCGTCGTCGCTCGGATGCCGCTCGGCTTCCTTGTCGTCCTCGGTATGGCCGAGAATGGCCGGCACGTCGACCGGCGACGGCAGATAGTCGATGACGGCGTCGAGCATCGTCTGCACGCCCTTGTTCTTGAACGCGCTGCCGCACAGCATCGGCACGATCTCGCCCGCGATCGTGCGCTGACGCAGACCGGCCTTGATCTGTTCTTCGGTAAGGGCCTCGCCGCCGAGGTAAGCGTTGAGCAGATCCTCGTTGGCTTCCGCCGCCGCCTCGATCATTTTCTCGCGCCACTCCTCGGCCGTGGCCAATAGCCCGGCGGGAATGTCCTGATATTCGAAGCGGACGCCCTGCGAGGCGTCATCCCACACGACGGCCTTCATCTTGACGAGGTCGACCACGCCCTGGAACCCGTCCTCGGCGCCCACGGGAATCTGGATCGGCACGGCATTGCCCTTGAGCCGATCGACGATCTGCGTCTGCACGCGGAAGAAATCGGCGCCCACACGGTCCATCTTGTTCACGAACGCGATGCGCGGCACCTTGTACTTGTTGGCCTGACGCCAGACGGTCTCGGACTGCGGCTGCACGCCGCCCACGGCGTCGTACACCATGCAGGCGCCATCGAGCACGCGCATCGAGCGCTCGACTTCGATCGTGAAGTCGACGTGTCCCGGCGTATCGATGATGTTGATGCGATGCTCGGGATAGTTGCCGGCCATGCCTTTCCAGAAGGCAGTGGTCGCGGCGGACGTGATCGTGATGCCGCGTTCCTGCTCCTGCTCCATCCAGTCCATGGTCGCCGCACCGTCATGCACCTCGCCCAGCTTGTGGTTGACGCCGGTGTAGAACAGGATACGCTCGGTCGTCGTCGTCTTGCCGGCGTCGATGTGCGCACTGATACCGATGTTGCGGTAGCGTTCGATGGGGGTCTTGCGGGGCACGGTGAATTCTCCTGGATAGGGCACCACGGGCCGTTAGCGTAGCACCAACGCGCGACTTTCGTGCGGAGGCACCGGTGGCTGTCGGACGGCGCTATCGGACGAAGATATAGGACGCCGCCTTACGGCATTCGCGATGCGGGCTCCCTACAATGTCGTGGTGATTTTATTGAACACAAGATGAGAGGCGAACGCCATGGGTAGTCGCACCACGAAGGGCAGGAAATTGCTGATGTTGGCGATGATCACGGCGGCCGCGCTGTCCGCCGCGGTGCCGGCAGGCACAGGAATGGCGCAAACCGGGACGCCGGGCGCGCCGGGCGTGGCATTCTCGGCCGCGCAACCCGGCGCCGCGCTGCCGGGTGGCTGGCAGAACATGCCCGTCGTCCGTGGCAAGACGCTGACCCAGTACAGCCTGGTGACCGACGGGGGCAAGACCGTGCTCCAGGCGGACGCCAAGGCGGCGGCGTCGGGCCTGCTGCACGAGGGCGACATCGATCTGTCGCGCACGCCGGTCGTATCGTGGCGCTGGAAGGCGTCGCCTATCCCGAATGCGGACAACAGCGTCAGCGACCGCGAGGACGCACCCGCGCGGCTCGTGTTCTTCTTTGACGGCCAGGCGGACAAGCTGTCCATCGGCGAACGCGCCGAGCAGATTGCGGCCAGCATCGGCGGGGAAAAGCTGCCTTATGCCACGCTGATGTACATCTGGACCGCAAGCGCGCCGCCCGGAACGGTCATTCCGAACCCGCATACCAGCCGCGTGCAGATGATCGCGGTGTCGGGCGCGCCCGGCGATGCGGGCAAATGGCTGAAGCTGCGCCGCAATGTCGTCAGCGACTACGAAAAGGTCTTCCACGAGAAGCCCGGCAAGCTGACGGGCTACGGCATCCTCACCGATACCGACAATACGGGCGGGACCACGCGCGCCTGGTACGGCGATATCGCGTTCAAGGCGAACTAGCCCTCAATGTCCGGGCCTCAATGCCCGGGCGGCGTGCTGCGTGCGATGCTGTCGCGCAGGGCGTCCGAGACGCGCGCGACCAGCGTGCGATCGTCCAGTGTGCGATCGTCGGTCGCGGCCGCGCCCAGCGCCTCACGCACGCTGACCACCTTCGTCGGGTCGTAGTGCCGGCCGCTGCCGATCGCATCCTCGAACGCGTTGGCGCGTGCATTGATCTCGCCGGGATCGGCGGTGACCAGCAAGACCGCATGCGCGAGCACGAGGTGCCGCTGGCCGTCGGCCGACTGGATCGCGGCAGGCGCGCGCCGCCAATACTGCGCGGTCCCCGCGATCTTGCGGGCGGCATCGGCCGGGCCCCAGGCGAGGTTGTAGCGGCCGTCGCAGAACGACCCCTCTACCGCCTGCCAGTGGGTGTCCACACCCACGGCGCGTAATCCGTCCCCGAGCACCTCGCACAGATGGACGTACACAGGCTCCATCCAGCTGGCGGCACCACGGGGCAGAACATAAGCAAGGCTGATATTGAGGATGCCCGGACCCTGCGGCACCAGCCCGCCGCCGGACATCCGCAGCCAGACCGGGCAGCCTTGCCGCGCAAAGGCTTCGCGCGCGGCCTCGACGCCGGGCGTGCGCAGGTAGCTGCGTGGAATCACGAGGGCGAGCGGGGCTTCCCAGAGCTGGGCGACAGGACCTTGCGCCGCGCGGTCGAGCAATGCGAGCTCGCCTTGTAGCGGATCGGATTCCAGCGGGTCGCGGTCGGAGTCGGGATTGGCGAAGGTGAAGGGCATGGCTGCATTCTCGCTCAGAACCATGCCTCGCTGGGGCGGCGGCTTAGTCGATCGCGACCCGTGGCCGTAGCGACTGCGCGATATCGGCCGCGATCTCGAACGACTTCAATCGCGCCGCGTGGTCGTAGATCATGCCGGTGAGCATGAGCTCGTCGGGCTGGAGATCTTCGACAAAGCGCTGCATGGCCTCCCGTACGGTCTCGCGACTGCCCACCGCCGAACAGGCCAGCGAGCGGCGGATGTGGTCGGCTTCGCTCGCATCCCACAGCCGCGTGATGTCGTCCACCGGCGGCTTCAGCTGCCCGGGCGTGCCGCGGATCAGCGCAAGGAACTGCTGCTGCAGCGAACTGAACAAGCGTCGGCCTTCCTCATCGGTGTCGGCTGCGAAAACGTTGTACCCGAGCATCACGTGGGGCCTGTCGAGTTGTTCGGATGGGCGGAACGTCCTGCGGTACAGATCCACGGCCTGCCGCATGAAGCCCGGCGCGAAGTGCGAAGCAAACGCGAACGGCAATCCCATCGCGGCAGCGAGCTGGGCGCTGAACAGCGACGAACCCAGCAGCCACAGCGGCACTTTCAACCCGGCGCCCGGCACGGCGCGTAGACGCTGACCGGGGCGAACGTCGTCGAAATAGGCCTGCAGTTCCTCGACGTCCTGCGGGAACGTGTCGGCGCTGTCGTGGCTCAGTTGCCGGCGCAGCGCACGGGCCGTGGCCTGGTCGCTGCCCGGCGCGCGGCCGAGACCCAGGTCGATGCGGCCCGGATACAGCGACGCCAGCGTGCCGAACTGTTCGGCGATCACCAGCGGCGAATGGTTGGGCAACATGATTCCGCCGGAACCGACGCGGATCGTCGAGGTGCCATTGGCCACGAAGCCAATGAGCACGGACGTCGCGGCGCTCGCGATACCGGGCATGTTGTGATGTTCGGCGAGCCAGAAGCGGCGATAGCCGAGGCGTTCCGCGTGTTGGGCGAGGTCCAGCGAGTTGCGCATGGCCTGGCCCGCGTCGCCGCCTTCCACGATCGGTGCAAGGTCGAGCAGAGAGTAGGGGGTCATTTTGGGGGGCGCGCGATGCATGTCGCGCGAGTCGGTGACTACAGACGAGGTATGGTAATCACCGATGCGCGATCGTGCTGGCGGCCCGAGAGACCCTGTAGGCCGTATGGTGACCGCGCCTACTGCTGTGGCGCGGGTTGCGGCTGCTTGTCGTCACGGCCCTTGCGCTGCGCGGCGACCGCTTCCTGCAAGCGCTTCCACTCGTCGAAGCCCCCGGCCAGCGCCCATGTGTTCTTGTAGCCAGCCACGCGCAGCCGCTCGGCCAGCACCGCCGCCGAATACTCATGCGGACAGGCGCAGTAGATGACGATGTCATCCGATACCGGGTAGTCCCCGAGGATATCCAGCGATGCCTTGAGATCCATGACCAGCGCGCCTGGAATGCGTTCGATCGGCGCGGTGCCGTAAGCGCGCACATCGACCACGAGCGGCAGCGTACCGCTCGCGCGGCGGGTTTCCAGATCCATCACGGTCATGCGCGGCACGCGGCCCGCGCGGCGCAGCAGGCGGAAGCGCTGCCAGAAGCGCCAGGCGATGAACAGCGCGAACGCGCCGACCACCAGCGCCAGCGCGATCGGACCGTAGGTGCTGAACGCCTCGAGGATCGTATCGACGAAATCGCTGAAGACCACGCCCGCCAGCAGCGCGCCGCCCGCCCACACCAGCGCGCCCAGCGCGTCGTAAAACAGGAATTTGTGGAGCGGCGTGTTGGTCATGCCGGCCATCGCCGTGGACAGGGCTCCGGCGCCGGGCAGGAGCTTCGCGAACACGAGCGACCGCGGCCCCACGCGCAGATACAGCGACTGTGTCTGGCGGATGCAGCTATCGGGGGAGATCGACACGCGGCAGATCGTGCGCAGCATCGGCTGGCCCAGGCGCCGCCCAGCGAAATACCACGCGGTATCGGCGATCAGGCAGGCGGCGATGACGGCGAGGAGCACCACGCCGATGGACGGTCCATCGGCCTGCATCGACAGCGCGCCCGCTACGAACAGCATCGGATACGCGGGCACCGGCAGCCCCGCCTGTTCGGCGAGTACGCTCAGAAAAACCAGCGTGACCCCATGGCCGTCAAGCAGGCCTTGCAAATCGCCCACGACAATCCCCTTGGTGATCAGTACAGACCGACAGTGTGCCAGCGCGCCCATCCTCTTGCACGCATGCCCTGTGAATAATGCGTTCAGATTCGTTAAGCGGGCTGTTAAAAGATGAGGGCAGCTGCCTTGCCGCCGCCTGCTATCGCTCTTCCGCCTGGCCTTCGTCCAAATGCGCGGCGATCCGGCGCAGTTCGGCCGTCAGATCCTCCGCGGCACCGAGAAACCGCGGCATGCGGCGCCGAATGGTGGCAGGCCGCGCGCACGACAACGCCCGCTCGAGATCTTCGGCCGAGGCCACAAGCGGCGGATATTGGGTCAGTCCGCCGCTCCCCTTGATACGGTGGGCATGGGAACTGGCCGCGGACCAGTCCTCCTCGCCGACCGCGCGCGCGAGCCCCGCCAGATCTTCCGCCATCGCGGCGAGGAGACGGCCGACCAGATCGCGGCAAATGGCCGCGTCCCCGCGCGCGATGCTGTCCAGCACCGGTCCGATGCCTGCCGCGGGCCCATGCGCGGCTTCGCCTCGTATGCTCTTCATGGCGCGCCTCGCTCAGGCCAGTCCGCGCTTGCGCGCGAAGTCGACGAGGTCCACGACCGTTTCGGCGCCCAGCTTGGTCATGATGCGTGTCTTGTAGCTGCTCACCGTCTTGTTGCTGATGAACAGCGCCGTGCCGATCGACTTGTTCGACATGCCGCGGGCCAGCATCTGCAGCACCACGACTTCCCGGTCGGAAAGGCGATCCATGGCAACGTCTTCCGCGCGTTCGGCCGACTCGTACCCCAGAGGAATCGGATGGCGGCCGCTCATCGGAAACACGCTGTACCCGTTGAGCACCGCCTCCACGCACCGCATGAAACAGCCCATGTCCTGGGTCTTGCTGCAGAACCCCTGCGCGCCCGCGTGCCACGCCCGCGAGGCAAACAGTTCCGGGTCCTGCGCCGACATGACGAGGATGCGGACCTCGGGGTACATCGAGCGTAGCCGTGCCGCCACGTCAAGGCCGCCGATGCGCGGCATGTCGAGGTCGAGTACGACGAGATCGGGTTTCTCCGCGCGCGCGGATTCCAGCGCGGCCTGCCCGTTCTCGGCTTCCACCACGTCTGTCATGTCCTGCATCGCTGCGAGCTGGACACGCAACGCGAGTCTTACTGGGGGGTGATCGTCGACGACTAGGATTCTTGTCATGCTTCGCTGCCTCGTTTCGAAACATCGTGCCACGACTGCCTCTCGACGGCTGTCACGCCGAAAGTGTTGACAAGTCGCGTGTTACGCAAGGAGCCGAAGTATAGGCAGAGAGGCGTGCGATCGTCTGTCGCAGAAGTCAGCAGCGATCCGCCGAAATTTCCGCAGGGCGCGAAAAAAATCGCGGCCCACCGCGCACAACGGAGGGCCGCCAATCGGGAATGCGAGGAGGTCAGAGTCCTCAGAAGGAGTTATCGTCACTTGGGGCGAGGCTTTTCCCCCACTTAGGTAGGGATATCGCCACTTTTGAGTGGATGGCGGTGTCCGGTTCTAAGCGATGAGCCGCTTGGGCTGCGCCTCCACGACGACGGCCTCTCGCAGGCGGCGGACGCCCCGCTCCATTTCCGCATGGGCGGCATCGAGCCAGGCGATGCGATGACGCACCGGGTCGTTTGGCGACAGATCGCGCTCGGCGATCTCCCGCAGGAAGTACCGCACCATGCTGCCCGCCTTCGCGGGCACCGGCATCATGCCGATCAACTGGTCGCTGTGGAGCATGCCGCTGCTCACGGCATGCCGCAACCCCGCCCATGCCGTCCGGCCGAGCGCGACATATAGCGCACGAGGTCCGATCTCTCCGACCCGTGTCAGGAATTGCTGCTCGAACGTGGCGCGCAGCATGGGCACGTCGAGGAGTTCGTCGAACGGGCCGTCGAACACGAGGCCCCGCCGGGTGGTGACGAACGGCAGCAGGGCCAGCGGCTGGATGCGCTCGAAGCCCTCGTTCCACAGTGCCGCCGCATGCGGCAGTCCGATCAGCTCGGGCACACGGAAATGATCGAGCATGCGAATGAGGTTCGGTCGCACGAGGCGACCGCCCAACTCGACCCCGCGTTTGTTTTCTCTTTGGATGATCCTGCCCGGGGCATGGGCGCGCAGCAGTTCTTCCGTGACGGTGGCCGCGAGCCGAGCGTGGGTGTGCCCCGGTGTCGTGCTGACGAGCACCAGGCTCGCATTGGGATTTCGATGCTCGAATGGCACGTACTCCATGACGTATGTGCCATCGCGATCCACGGTTACCGGTCGTTCCGCGATACCGGCAACGCCTCCACGCCGAATGCGCGCGCAATACTCTTCGATGTAATTCGCCAAGATGTCCCCGCTCCGACGCGATTTCTGGTGCACGCTTACCGTTCTTATTCTGGTTTCATGTTAAGCGGCGCCAGATGTCGGGCAAAGCGTACAAGTGCCGAGTGAACCGCCTTGCGACACGGGCTGAGTGGGCGAGCGAACAAACCAAAGGCGTGACTAGTCCCGATGAGGGATGCCTGCAGGACGCCGGCGCCGTTCCCCGCTGTAGGACATCGGGTGTCGCAAAAAAAACCGGGCACCCACGGTGCCCGGTAACCCATTTGCTGACCCAGGTTGTCGAAGCCCGAGAGACTAAATAGTAACGATTCTCATTTCAACTCGCAAGGCTCGGCGCGTTATGCCAACGTCGTTTCAATAGAGATCTGCGCCGACAGCGACTTATGCACCGGGCACTTGTTGGCCACGCGCAGAAGATCCTCGCGTGCGGCCGGGGCCAATTCACCTTCCACGTGTACTGTGCGGAGCATCCTATAGACGCCGGCGCTCTCTTCATGTCGCACCGTGACGTGAACCGACTTCAGGTCGTATGCCTTGCGCTTGGCATAGATCTGCAGCGTCAGCGTGGTACATGCCGCCAGCGCGGAGTCGAGCAGTTCATGCGGATTCGGAATCGCCGTATCGCCGCCGAACTCGGCGTCGAGGTCGGCGCGCCATTGGGCGGTGCCGTTGCTCAACTGGCAGACGGTGGAACCCTGGTCGGCGCTCCAGGTGGCATCGATGGTCATCGGGTAGTCCTTTAAAGAGAGAAGGGAACGATCATTGACGTTCGGACTCGATTCTATGGTCTGCTAATCTTTTTTACGCGCCGATGACAAAACGCTTGCCAAGCCTTTGGAATCGACTTAATATTCGCCCCCTCGCAACACAAACCGAAGACAGCAGCAGGCGGAAACGCAGCGCTGGCGCGGGTTTGTGGGTAGGCAGCGGGGAAGGTGAGAGGAAGTCAGCAGGTTGGTCGGTCTGAAAAATAAATCGACAAACCAGTTGACGCGAAGCAGGAAACGCTACATACTCTCGCTTCTTCGCTGCAACG
>NZ_CAJPUX010000011.1 GCF_905397285.1 Cupriavidus plantarum | reverse complement strand
CCGGCCGCGCCAGCGCCACCGCCCGCCACGGTCGCCAACCCCGGCGCACCCGCCGGCTGCCCGCCCTCACGCTCCGCCAGCCGCGCCGCGAGCGCCCGCGCCGTCATCGCGCCGCCCTCCTGATCGAGGAATCCACGCTTGATCAGGATCCGCTGCAGCGCATAGCCGATGGCCGCCACTTCCGAATCGTGGAAGCGCGGCACCTCGCTGCCGTCCGGCCGCGTCAGCGTGCCGTAGCGCACAGTGCCCTTGTCCCACACGACATTGCGCATGTCGGCAATGGCCTTGCCCACCGGCCCGCCCGACCGCGCGACCATCGACAGCAGTCGCATCGTCGAGGTAATCCATTGCTGGCCCTCGGTGCGCTGCCCCGCCGGCATGAAAAACTCGATCGGGCGCTCGATGGTCACGGGCTCGCCGCCCATCGTGCCCGACACCCGCAGGAAGTTGACCGTGAGGTAAACGGTCTTGTGGCCTTCGTACGTCATGTACTCGACCTTCGACGTCACGCCTTCCAGATCGCCGAGCGGACGGCTGTTGAACTGGCGCAGCAGCGGATCGTCATCGGCCGTCGCGGACGTTGCGGCGGCCGACGCAGCCGGCGCCGGCGCGGACGCCACCGACAGCACCGCGCCCAGCACGCTGTTCGGCCGATAGGTCGCCAGCCCCTTCAACCCCGCCCGCCACGCCTCCAGATACAGATTGCGGAACGCCTCGTACGGATAATCCTCCGGCACGTTCACGGTCTTGCTGATGCTCGTATCGATGTACGGCTGCACGGCCTCGAGCATGCGCATATGGTCCAGCGCGGACATCTGCAGCGCCGTGACGAAGCTATCCGGCAGCTTGTCCATATCGTGGCCCAGGTGCCGGTACAACCGCCAGGCATGGTCGGCCACCTCGAACACCTCATAGGTATCGTCGGGCCGGCGCTTGCGGCGGTTGTATGTCCACGAAAACGCGGGCTCGATGCCATTCGACGCATTGTCGGCAAACGCCAGCGTGATCGTGCCCGTCGGCGCGATCGACAGCAGATGCGAGTTGCGCATGCCGTAGGTCCGGATCGCCTCGCGCACAGGCGCGGGCAGGCGGCTCACGAACCCGCCGGCCAGATACTTCTCCGCATCGAACAACGGAAACGCGCCCTTCTCGGCCGCCAGCTCCGCCGAGGCGAGATAGGCCTGATCGCGCAGCGTCCCGGCAATCCGCGCCGCCACCTCGCGCGCGGGCTCGCTGTCGTAACGCAGGCCGAGCATCACCAGCGCACTGCCCAGTCCGAGGAAGCCCAACCCGACGCGCCGCTTGGCGCGCGCCTCCGCCTCCTGCTCGGCCAGCGGCCAGTACGTGATGTCGAGCACGTTGTCGAGCATGCGCGTCGATACGCGCACCACCTCGGCAAACGCGGCAAAGTCGAATCCGCTGCGCGGCGTGAAGGGCTCGCGCACGAACTGTGTCAGATCGATCGAACCCAGGCAGCAGCAGCCATACGATGGAAGCGGCTGCTCCGCGCAGGGATTCGTCGCCTCGATCGTCTCGCAGTAATAGAGGTTGTTGTCGGCATTGATATGCGACAGGAACAGGATGCCGGGCTCCGCGTGATCGTAGGTCGCGTGCATGACCTGATCCCAGAGCTGCCGCGCGGGCACGCGCCGGTACACCCACTGGCCATCGTCACGCCGATACGGGCGAAACCCGGCGCCTGCATCGATCAACTCCTTCGCGGGCGCGGCTTCGTGCACGAGCTCCACCTCCTCGCCCGCCTCCACCGCTCGCATGAACGCATCGGTGACGCCGATCGAGATATTGAAGTTGGTCAGGTCCCCGCGGTCCTTCGCGTGAATGAACTGCTCGATATCGGGATGATCGCAACGCAGGACGCCCATCTGCGCGCCGCGCCGCGCGCCCGCCGACTCGACCGTCGCGCACGAGGCGTCGAACACCTTCATGAACGAGACGGGACCCGATGCGCGCGAGTGCGTCGCGCGCACGAATGCGCCCGCGGGCCGGATCGCCGAGAAGTCATAGCCGACGCCCCCACCCCGGCGCATCGTCTCCGCGGCCTGCGCCACGGCGGTGTAGATGCTCGGCTTGCCATCCACGGGTTCCGATACCGCGTCGCCCACGGGCTGCACGAAGCAGTTGATCAGCGTGGCCTGAATGCCGGTGCCCGCCGCGGAGTTGATGCGCCCCGCGGGCACGAAGCCGCTGTCGAGCGCCCAGCGGAATCGCGCGGCCCATGTGTCACGCTGGTCGGGGGCTTCCGCCTCCGCCAGCGCGCGCGCCACACGGTCGCGCACATCCGCGATGCTCGCCTCTTCGCCCTTCGCATACTTTTCCAGCAACACCTCGGTGGAGATGTCCTGCGGGGCCAGCCCGCCGTGGAGAATCTGGTCGTTGGCGTTCATGTATCGATCCTGTTTCGCTTCGCGTTTCGCCAGGGATACGCGCGAACGTTGCGCGCGGACGTTGCGCGCGGAATTTGCGCGGGAAAGGAGAAAACACAACCCCGATATCGCGGCTTGAGATACAATGCCGGTCGGACGGGCCTCCTCGCATGGTGGCGCGGTCAACCTGGTCAGGTCGGGAACGAAGCAGCCACAACCGTTTTCCGCCAGTGCCGAGGGTCAGGCTCGTCCCCCTTCCCGTCCCCCTGCTTGTTCCCCCTCCCGTCCCCCTGCTCGTCCCACTTCCCGTCTTCTTTCCTTAAGCTCGTTTCTCAAGCTTACACGCTAAGCTACACCCACAGCGCTCCCACTTCAGAACAACGACCCCTGCTCGCCGTGAACCACCGGCCGCAGCGATCCCGCATCGATCCATTCCCCGTCGGCCGTCGCCACACCCGCTTCAATCCGCTTGCCCGGAAACATCGGCGTAATCGCCGCAACGTATCGCGCAAGCTGCGCGCCGTAGGCAGCATGCTCCTGCGGCAGCAATCGCAGCTTGTAATCCACGATCACCACGCGATCCTCGAATTCCACGAGGCGATCGATCCGCAGCAGCCGTCCACGCGCATCGTAGAGTTCGACCTCGTTGCGTGCCGAGACTGCGGCATCGGGGAACAGCAGCGGCCGTAGCGCCGGCGCCTTCAGCATGGCCGCCGCTTCGGAAACCGCGAGTACGATCTGCTCCCGCCACTGCTCGCGCGTGCCCGGCGCACCGGCACCCGTCGCGGGGAACCATCGCAGCACCGTATCGGCGTCCGGCACGCTGCCGAACGCCTGCGGATAGCGCGTAATGCGTTCGAGCAGCGCGTGCACGAGTTCGCCGTGGCGCGCGGCCGCCGCGTCGAAGACGATGCCGTCGTCGGTGTCATCCTCATCGCCAAGGCCGGCCATCGCGGCCTCCTCCGCGGAGATGGTCTTCACCGCGTCACGGAAGCGTTCGCGGAAATCCGTATAGCGGACGCGTGGGTCCCCATCACCGCCAACATCGCCGCCAAAATCGGCACCAACATCGGCACCAACCTCGGCCCCTCCCGCGCGCGTCGCCTCGGGATACGCGGTGACGGCCTCGCCGACCCCGGCCGCCGCGAGCCGCACATACCAGCTGCCCGCGATCTCGCTCCCGCTTTGTTCTTTCTCTTTCCCCTTGTCCTTCGTCGGGCGGCCCTTGACCCCGCTCACGATCAACCCCTGCCGCGCGCGCGTCATCGCCACGTAGAGCAGGTTCCAGTTCTCGCGCTCCGCGAGCGCGGCTTCCGCATCGAACATCGGCTGCCGCGCCAGGCCGCGTTCGGCCTGCTTGCCGTAGGCCGAAAAATGCGTCGGCACGCGCGAAGACGGCGGCCAGTCGATGAGGATGCCCGCGCGATCGGGCGCGGGATCGCTGTGGTTGGCATCGAGCAGCACCACGAACGGCGCTTCCAGCCCCTTGGCCGCATGCACCGTCAGGATATGCACCGCGTCGATCTGGCTATCGCTATCGGTCTCGGGTTCGGCCTCGCCGTCTTCCACCGATTCGCCCATGCCGCCTTCATCGGGACTCTCGTCCTCGTCGCCGCGGCGGATCTCCTGCAGTTCGCCGATGAACTTGGGCAGGCTCGGATAGCGGCCGCCATCGAGATCGAGCGACAGCTTGAGGAACGCATCGAGGTTCGCCAGCACCTGTTCGCGGATCGCGGCCGGTGCGGCTTCCGCATAGCGTCGGCGAATCTCGCCTTCGTGATAGATGCGATCGATCAGGTCGTGTACGGGCTTGTGCGGCGCGAGCGCAAGCCATGCGCGCAGGCGCGCCACGCCGCCGCGCACCGCGTCGGAGACTTCGGGCGGCAGGCCGGTGGCCTCGATGCGCGCCCACCAGCCGCGCGCGGCTTCGGGGCCGGCCAGCAACAGCAGGTCCTCGTCCGATGCGCCGACGATCGGGCTCTTGAGCACATGCGCGAGGTCGAGGTCCGACTCGGGCGTCATCAGAAAGGCCAGCAGCGCGGAGATGTCCAGCGCCTCCAGCGTCGCGAGCAGGCCGCCCCGACGGGGACTCAGGCACGGAATGCCGGCCTCGCGGAACGCGCGTTCATAGTCCGCCAGATGCGACTTGCGGCGGACCAGCAACTGCACGTCGCGCCAGCACGCGCGGCGCACGGTCTTGCCGTCCTGCACGGGCACGTTGTCGCGAATGTGGCGGAGCCACGCGGCGACACGGCGGCCTTCCTCGAAGCGGAGCGAGTCGCCGAGCGGCGTGCGGGGCTGGCGTAGCGTGTCGCGATGCGTGGCGGCACTGGCGACGGTACTCACGCCATCCTCGGCCTCGCTGGCCTCGCCGACGCGCCCGTCGTCATTCTCGTCATCCTGCGCATCCCTGTCCGCCTCGACCAGCGGCAACACCCACACGGGGCCGCCGGGACCGTCAAGGGCGGTGGTCTGCGTCTCGTACAAGGGATACCGCCCCTCCGCGCGCCCGGCATCGAACACCGCATTGACCCAGTCGAGCACCTCCGGCCGATTGCGCCGCGTGCGATTGGTGCGCAGCACCGTGGCGCCAAACTCCGCTTCGAGCATCGCGCTCGCGGCGCCGAACAGGCGCGCATCCGCACGCCGAAACCGATAGATCGACTGCTTCGGATCGCCGACCAGAAACACCGTGGGCCGCTCGTTCAGTCCCTGATAGCCCGCCAGCCACCCCTGCAAGATCCGCCACTGCAACGGGTTCGTGTCCTGAAACTCGTCGAGCAGCAGATGCTTGTAGCGGGCATCGAGCCGCACCTGCAGGTAGGTCGCCGTCTCTTCGTCCGACATCAGCCGTGCCGCGAGCCATTCGAGATCGGCGAAGTCCATCGCGCGCGCTTCGCTCTTGTATTGCTGATAGCGCGCGAGCAGCGCGTCGCCGAGCTTGTACAGCGCAAGATTGACCGCGAGCACCGCGGCCTCGCAGCGCCGCGCGGCAATCGCATCGAGCCGCGCGCAATGGTCGGCGTGCCGCGCGAGCAAGGCCTCGACGGCGCCCTCGCCACCGGCAGCCTTCGTCAGCGCGGCCGTGCGCCGCAGCGAGCGCGGCTTCCCGGCCTGCGTGAAGAACGCCGCGCGCAGGCGCATGAACGCATCGGCGGCGGCCGATCCGCCTTGCCTACCCGCCGCGCGCCAGGCGCGAATCGCCGCGAGCCCCTCGGCGATCGCGGTCGCGTGGCCCTGTTCGGTCTTGCCGCCGGTACCCAGCAGCGAGGCCAGTTGCTGGCAATCGCCGGCGTCGCCGAGCCAGCTGTCGTCGCACAACGCGTCTACCAGCACATCCGTCACCGCGTCATCGCCGAGGTCGGCGGCCAGCTTCGCCGCCGGATCGCCGCCATCGTCGCGCAACGCCCACCACTCGCTGCGTGCATGGAACATGCGATCGAGCAGCGCGCGCGTCTGGAATTCGCCGATGGCATCGACGAGTTCGGCATAGGCCGCGCGCAGGTCCTCGTACTGCGGCGAGGCCAGCGCGCGCCAGAACGGCGCCCACGCCTCGCGCTTCATGCGCAATGCATCTTCACGCAGCATCGCGCCCGGCACGATGCCCGACGACAGCGGCGCGCCGCGCAGCAGCGTGCCGAACCAGCCGTGGAACGTGTCGATCGCCATGCGGCCCGGCGAGGCCAGCACCTGCGCATGCAATTGCCGCGCGCGCGGCAAAGCGTCGCGCGCGGCGTCGGGCGTCAGGCCGCGCATCGTCAGCGCTTCCATCACCGCGTCGTCGGTGCCGCTTGCAAGTTCGGACAACACCTCGAGCAGGCGCTCGCGCATTTCTTCGGCGGCCTTGCGCGTGAACGTGATGGCCAGGATTTCGTGCGGCTGCGCGCCCGCCAGCAGCAGGCGCACGAGGCGCGCCACCAGCAGCCACGTCTTGCCGCTGCCCGCGCACGCTTCCACCACGACCGAGCGCGACGGATCGCACGCGGCGCGCGTGAATTCGGATTCGGCGACGGGATGGCCGTCGCGCAGGTAGGCGTTCGCGCTCATGTGAGGTCAGGCAATGCGGTGGATTCCCAGAAGCCCTTGCGGCACAGGCCGCGCGCTTCGCAATACGTGCATGCCGACGCATCGCCAAACGCGGCGAGCTTCGCGCCGCGGCGCAGGCGGCCGACGTCCTGCCGCAATTGCCGCGCGAGCGCGTCAACGGCGGCATCGAAGTCAGGGAGATCGACTTCGCGCTGCTGGCCGGCACGCTGTTGGCTGGATTCCTTGTTGCCTTCCATATTGCCGTCTTTTGCGCCCTCCAGCGCGACCCAGCTGCCCGCATGCGCATCCGCGCGCAGCAGGCCGTAAAACGGCAGCTGGCAATCTTCCTCCACGTCGCCGGCCTTCTTGCGCAGGCGCAGCGCGCTCTGCGTCTTGTAGTCGAGCACGGCGCGGCTGCCGTCGGGCCCCACGTCGATGCGGTCGATGCGGCCGGCCAGGCGCAGCGGCTCGCCGTCTTCCATCGCGATATCGACGCTCACGTCGATTTCACCGCCCTGCCAGTACCAGCCTTCCGCTTCGCGCGCGGCCTGCCATTGCACATACGACGGCAGGACTTCGCGCCAGCGCCAGTAATAACCGAGCGCGTTGCCGTCGTCGCGGATCAGCGCGCCGAACTCGTGCTCCGAGATCTCGCGCAGCCGCGCAAGGCGTCGGTCGTTGTCGCGTTCGTCCTGGTCGCGCATTTCCTGATGGTAGCGATGCAGGACGCGGTGCAGCAGCGTGCCGATGTCGCGCTTCTCCAGGTCGTCGCTCATGTCCTCGAGGCCTGCGAGGCCCAGCATGCGGCCGGCGAAGAACTGGTAAGGGCAGCGGCGCAGCATGTTGTAGGCGGCGGCGCTCCAGCGGGCGGGCACATGTTCGGGCGCCGCGGGCGCGGGCATGCTCGCGGGGCGGGCTTCCGCCTCGAACGTCCGGATGGCAGCGCTCGCCTCGATCGGCGCGCCGGCGCGTTTGCAGCAGGCGGACAGGCGTTCGATCCAGCCCGAGACGTGATGCGGCTCGCCTCTGGCGCCGACCTTCTGCCACGTGAGCACGACGTCGTCGTTGTTGAGCAGCACTTCGGCGAGGTCGCGGGCCTGCTGAGCGAAGCGTGCCTCGCGGTCTTCGAGGTCCAGCTCGCGGCGCATCTGGTTCGAGAAGAACATCAGCTCGGCGGCGCTCGACGGCAATTGCGCGTCGTCGCAGCCGACGATCACCACGCCGTCGAAGCGGCGCATGCGGGCGCCGTTCAGCGGCAGGATCGTGATGCGCGAAGTGCTGGGCTCGGAGGGTTCCTTGTACGCGACGGATTCCAGGATCGCGGACAGCATGGCGCGGAACTCGTGCTGGGCGAGAGTCGCGTGGGCGCCGGTCTCGTCGTCAGGCAGTTCGGCGAGCCGCGCGAGGGCATCCAGCATCTGGCGGCCGGCGTCGTCGGCGGCCAGCGCATCGCGCATGGCCAGCTTGTCCAGCGTCGCGTCGAGCCGCTCGAGCCAGACGGACAACGGCTGCTGCGCATGGCCACGCGGCCACGCGGCGGCTTCATCGGCCAACCACGCGACGATGGCCCGCGCGGCGGCCCGCGCCTCGCGCTCGGCGCGCGCGGCGTCGGCATCGTCCGCGCCTTCGGCGTGGATATCGTCCGCATCGCGCTCATCCTGCCGCACAGGCAGCAGATGCCGTAGCCGCTGCCACCCGCCGGTGATCGTCTCGCGTCGGATCTGGCGTTCGATGAGCGCGATCGCCGCGCCGCGGTGCGGGGCGTCGGGCAGGCAGAACGGGCTCTTGAGCAGGTCGAGCAGCGCGCTCGTGTCGCCATCGCGCGCGAGGACGTCGAACCAGCGCATCAGCGCGGCGGCCGCGCGCGTGGTGGAGAGCTTCCAACCGGTCTCGTCGCGCACCGGCGCGCCGGCGCGCGCGAGCAATGCCCGCACGCGGCGCGCCACGATCCGGTCGTGCGCCACCAGCGCGACGTGCCGCCGGCCCGCATTGAGCCACGCCACGAGCTGATCCGCCGCCGCGATCGCCTCGTCCTCGAACCGCACGCTGCCGATCACGCGCACCGACGGCCGCCGCGCCGGCAGGGTGTCGGGCAGCGTCGCATGCACGATGCCACGCGCCGCCGCGTGTGTGGGCCCGCCGTCGTGGCCGAGGTCCCCGCCGTGACTGTCGCCGTGACTGTCGTTGTAAGTGTCGTTGTAAGCGTCGTTGTGATCGCCATCCTCGCCGGCGACACCCGCCTCATCGGACGCGGGCGGCAGGCGGCGCGCCTCCGGCCACAAGGCCAGCAATGTCCCATACCAATCCACCGCCCCCTCCCCTCCCGACCAGTCGTAGCCGATCTCCAGCGTCGGCACCTGCTCGGCCGCGCGGGACAGGAACATGGCTTCGACGGGCACGGGCGGTGTCGGCGCGATCCAGATCACGGGCCCGTCGATCGTCGCCGCGAGCCGCTGCAGCGCCCGCCGCCGCGCCGGCAGCGGGTCGTCCGGGCCGGACAGCTGCTGCCAGAACGCCAGCACGATCTGCGCTTCCTGCCCGAGAAAGCGCGTGGACAGATGCGCATAGGTCCGCTCGAGCGCCCCCTGCAGCAGTTCCGCCCGATCGTCCCCCGGCACCTCGTCGTCATCGCGCACGGCAGCATCCTCGAGCCACCGCGCGGTCAGTTCGTCGCTGATGGACAGCAGCGTCTGCGCCAGCCCCCAGGCGGCCGCCTCGGTCTGCGCGCCGAACGAAGCCCGCAGCCACGCCTGCGAACGAATCGCCTGCTGCACGGACAGCAGCCGCGCCGCATGGCTGCGCACGGGCATCGGATCGCTATCGAGATCCGGCGGCAGATCCTGCAGCCAATGCCCGAGCGTCACCACCCGCGGCAGCAATCGCGGCATGCCAGCCGCCCGTGCCGCCGCATCGAGCGCGGCCCGCACGCCCGGAATCTGCGCGGCCGTAGGCACGACCACATGCGCGGCCGCCGCGAGCGGGCCGCAGTGGTCGAGGAAGTGCCAGGCGGAGATGGCCGCCTGCTCGAGGAAGGCAGGGCCAGGAGGAAACAGAAGCCGGGTCATGTCAAACAGCAGGCCCGCGACGCGACACGCCCCCGGGACAGGAGAGAGGCGTGCGACATCGCGGGCCGGTTGGTGTCAGGCGCGAAAGTCTACAGCAGTGGAAGGTGCGCGGCAGCGTCGGCTCAACGGTCGGACCCTTCCAGACGCGCGCGGATCTCGCGCGCCGTCTCCAGCAGGCCTTCATAGCCCGAGCGCGCATGCTCGGGCAGATCCGGGTCGCCGATCAGCGTGCCGAGCGTCTCCATCACGCTGTAGACCAGGCCGCGGGCAGCGCCCGTGGCAATGCTGTTGGACTCGACGGCGGTGTTCAGATGATCGAGCGCATCGCCAAGATGCGCAACATCTGGCCGATCTTCCACTGCTCGCTCGCGGGATTCGGGGGAGTCGGGAGTCATGTGGCTAGCCTCGGTAGGTGACCTACGATAAGTGCATTCTAGAGCATGCACGCCGCCCCATATTCAGGGAAATCCCTGCGGCCGGCAAACCCCGGAAATGCGTCCGGCGATTGGCGAAATCTCTCGAACCGATTTAAACAATGTTTCACGGCCGCGATCGATTCTTGGCACAATCTGACCCGTGAGTGCCTTACCCGGAGCGGGTTAGCGCGAGGGTCTTGAAATTTGACAAGCTGGTAACATATCGGTTTCGAGGATGGCTGCCGTGGCTTTCGAGCCGTCCGGCGAGTCCGAGGAATCTCGTGTATGGTAGCGAGCAGGCCAGATAGCCCCCGTATGCAGTTCCCCGCCATCAACATTATTTGAGCGAAACCTGAGGTTTTCCGCCATGAGCGAACAAATCAAGTATGTAAGCGACGCGTCGTTCGATGCCGACGTTCTCAAGTCCGACAAGCCCGTCCTGCTCGACTTCTGGGCTGAATGGTGCGGTCCCTGCAAGATGATCGCCCCGATCCTGGACGAAGTCGCGCGCGACTATGGCGACAAGGTCCAGATCGCCAAGATCAATGTGGACGAAAACCAGCAAGTGCCCGCCAAGTTCGGCATTCGCGGTATTCCGACCCTGATCCTGTTCAAGAACGGTTCGGTCGCCGCCCAGAAGGTTGGCGCGCTGTCGAAGTCGCAGCTGACCGCGTTCCTCGACGGTAACCTGTAATCGGTTACCGGGTCGCAAGGCCCTGGGATGCCCCTCCGTGCGAGGGGCATCATCCCAAAGCATGATCCCGCGTGCGGGCGCCAACTCTGGCGCGCCGGCTGGATTGTGCTAAGATGCCTCCAACAATTTCCCCGAGCGTTCGCTCATATCCCTCCCCTTTCCGCTTAGGTTCCACTCAGGTTTAACTTAGGTTCAACTTAGGTTTCGCTTCCGCTAGGTTTCGCCCCGCTTTTTCCGGGCACGCCAACCGGGCACCCAAGTGGCTTCCCCTACTGCCCTTCTGTACCCCTCGTCTATGCACCTGACAGAACTCAAATCGCTTCACGTGTCTGCGCTTCTCGAAATGGCGGCAACGCTCGAGATCGACAATGCACAGCGGATGCGCAAACAGGAACTCATGTTTGCGATCCTGAAGAAGCGCGCCAAGATGGGCGAAACCATCTACGGCGACGGCACCCTGGAAGTTCTGCCCGACGGCTTCGGTTTCCTGCGTTCGCCGGAAACCTCCTACCTCGCCAGCACCGACGACATCTACATCAGCCCCTCGCAGATCCGCCGCTTCAATCTCCATACCGGCGATTCGATCGAGGGCGAAGTCCGTACGCCGAAGGACGGCGAGCGCTACTTCGCGCTCGTGAAGGTGGACAAGGTCAACGGGCAGCCGCCCGAAGCGGTGAAGAACCGCATCATGTTCGAGAACCTGACGCCGCTGCATCCGAACCGGCCGCTTCAGCTCGAACGCGACATCCGCGCGGAAGAGAACATTACCGGCCGCATCGTCGACATGATCGCGCCGATTGGCCGCGGCCAGCGCGCGCTGCTCGTGGCCTCGCCGAAGTCCGGCAAGACCGTGATGCTGCAGCACATCGCCCACGCGATCGCGAACAACCATCCGGAAGCGGACCTGTTCGTGCTGCTGATCGACGAACGCCCCGAAGAAGTGACCGAAATGCAGCGCTCGGTGCGCGGTGAAGTGGTGGCGTCGACGTTCGACGAACCCGCGATCCGCCACGTGCAGGTGGCCGAAATGGTCATCGAGAAGGCCAAGCGCCTGGTCGAACTGAAGCGCGACGTGGTGATCCTGCTGGACTCGATCACGCGTCTCGCCCGCGCATACAACACGGTGGTGCCGGCCTCCGGCAAGGTGCTGACCGGCGGTGTGGACGCCAACGCGCTGCAGCGCCCGAAGCGTTTCTTCGGTGCCGCGCGTAACCTGGAGGAAGGCGGTTCGCTGACCATCATCGCCACCGCGCTGATCGAAACCGGCAGCCGCATGGACGACGTGATCTACGAAGAGTTCAAGGGCACGGGCAACATGGAAGTGCACCTCGAGCGCCGCCTGGCCGAGAAGCGCGTCTACCCCGCGATCAACCTGAACAAGTCGGGCACGCGCCGCGAGGAATTGCTGATCAAGCCGGAAATCCTCCAGAAGATCTGGATCCTCCGCAAGTTCATCTCGGACATGGACGAAGTGCAGGCCATGGAATTCATCCTGGACAAGATGAAACCCACGAAGAACAACGCCGAGTTCTTCGACATGATGCGCCGCGGCGGCTGACGACGGACCAAAACGCCCTTCGGGGCGTTTTTTCCTGGGCCACACGATGTTCGGCAAGCTCTCGCAATTTCTGCGCAGCCGCTCCCGCGCGCGCAAGCTCGAGCACTACGCGATTCCGGACGACCTGTGGGCGCGCACGATCGCGTCCCTGCCGTTCGTCGCGCGCTATGGCGAGGCCGATCGCGCCGCGCTGCGCGAACTGGCCACGCTGTTCATCGCCGACAAGGAATACTCCACCGCGCACGACCTCCCGCTGACCGACGAGATGGTGGTCAGCGTGGCCGTGCAGGCGTGCGTGCCGATCCTGCGGCTCGGCATGGCGTGGTACCGCGGCTGGCATGGCATCGTGCTCTACCCCGGCGAGTTCCTGATCCGCAAGACCGTCGAGGACGAATACGGCCTCGTGCACGGCGTCGAGGAAGAAGCGAGCGGCGAGGCGTGGGAGCATGGTCCCGTCATCCTGTCATGGCCCGACGTCAGCGCGCCGGGCGCGGGCGTCGATGCGGGTGATGGCATGCCGCCGGATACCTACAACGTGGTCATCCACGAGTTCGCCCACAAGCTCGACATGCTGGACGGCGAGGCCGACGGCGTGCCGCCGTTCTCGCGCGTGCTGCATCCGGATGTCGATGCCGAACAGTGGGCCGAGGACTTCCTCGCCGAATATGACACGTTCGCCGACGCCTGCGACGCGGTGCCGGAACGCGCCTGGGACCATCCCGAGCGCCTGCCGCCACGGATGCGCGTGATCGACCCATATGGCGCGGAGGCGCCGACCGAGTTCTTTGCCGTGGCGTCGGAGTCATTTTTCGTCGAACCCTATGGGCTGCGGCAGCATTGGCCGGCCGTCTACCGCGCGCTGGCGGTCTTCTACCGGCAGGATCCGGGCGCGGCACTGCCCTCGGCACTGCCCTGATTCTTGCCCAAGCTCTTGTTTTTCTGCCATAATCCCGGTTTGCCCGTAATCGGCAAGTGGTTCGCTCGTCCGCTCGAAAAAGTTCGAACGATCAGCGGACTGGCTACCCAACCAGAAAGGAAACACCATGAAAGAAGGCATTCACCCCAATTACCGTGAAGTCCTGTTCCACGATGTGTCGAACGACTTCAAGTTCGTGACGCGCTCGACGATCCAGACCAAGGAAACGATCACGCACGAAGGCAAGGAATACCCGCTCGCGAAGATCGAAGTTTCGTCGGAATCGCACCCGTTCTACACCGGCACCCAGAAGATCATGGACACGGCCGGCCGCGTCGAGAAGTTCCGCCAGAAGTTCGGCAGCAAGCTCGCCAGCGTCAAGAAGTAATCGCTGCGACCAGCACGCTCCACCGAGCCATAGCCGCGCCAGCATGGACAGATGCTCCGGCGGCGCGCAACAGACAAAAAGGCAGCATCGGCTGCCTTTTTGTTTTTGTACTCCCCATCGATGAGTCCAGCGAAGTCCTCCTCCCCCGTCCAACTGACCGCCGCCAACACCGGCGCGCTGCCGCGCGTGCTGTTGCTCGCGATCTGCGTGGTCTACGGCCTGGTCGGCCTGTTCGGCCGCGATCCCTGGAAGAACGAGGATGCCGCCGGCTTCGGCGTCATGTGGCAGCTGGCCACGGGCGGCACGCAGGACTGGCTCATGCCGAACATCGCCGGACGTCCGTTCGGCGAGGACGGTCCGCTCGTGTTCTGGGTGGGCGGCCTCATGATCAAGCTGTTCGGCGGCTGGCTCGGGGCGCCCGATGCCTCGCGGCTGTCGACGCTGCTGTTCTATTTCGCGACCTGCGCGTTCGTCTGGTACGCGACCTATCTGCTGGGCCGCCGCGACGAAGTCCAGCCGTTCGCCTACGCCTTCGGCGGCCAGCCCGACGCGCGCGACTATGGCCGCGCGCTGGCCGACGGCGCGCTGCTGATACTGCTCGCCTGCGTGGGCCTGGCCATGCGGGGCCACGAAACGACGCCGCAGGTGGGACAGGTCAGCTTCATCGCAATGATGCTCTACGGCATGGTCCGCAGCCTGGACAAGCCGATACAGGGCAGCCTGTGGGTCGGCCTCGCGCTGGGCGCGCTGTGTCTGTCCAGTGGCCCGATCCTGCCGATCGCGCTATTCGTCGCCGCGCTCGTGGCCGGCGCGGTGTGCCAGCCGGTGCCGCTGCGCAAGCTCCTGACCATTGGCCTTCCCCTCGCGCTGGCCATCGTCGCCGCATGGTTCGCGGCCACGTATTTCGGCGCGGCCGAACGCGACGAGGCCGTGTCGTTCATCCGGGAATGGACACGCTATGACCGCCGCAACTATGGCGGCCCCACAGGCCAGAGCCTGGGCTTTATCGCGCGCAACTTCTTCCTGTTCTCGTGGCCGGTGTGGCCGATCGCGGCCTGGGCATGGTTCTCGTGGCGCGGCATGCGCCGGGCCGCCCATATCGCGCTGCCGCTGTCGCTGCTGCTGCTGTTGTTCCTGCTGCTGATCGCGCAACGTCAGGCCGGCGACGTCCAGTTCATCCTGCTGCTGCCGCCGATGGCCGTGATGGCGGCGTTCGCCCTGCCCACGCTTACGCGGGGCGCGATCAATGCCATCGACTGGTTCGCGCTGCTGCTGTTCACGATCTTCGGCGGCACGGTGTGGTTCCTGTGGATCGCCAAGACCACGGGCTGGCCCCCGAAAATCGCCAACAACGTGTTCCGTCAGCTGCCCGGCTTCCAGCACACGTTCACGATCAGCGCCGTGATCTGCGCGCTGGTCGTCACCGCATGCTGGGTGCTCGTGGTGCGCTGGCGCCTGTCGCGCGCGCCCAAGCAGATCTGGCGGCCGGTGGTGATCTCCGCTGCCGGGACCACGCTGATGTGGGTCATCGCGATGACGCTGTGGCTGCCGTCGATCAACTACGGCAAGACCTATCGCGACGTGGCGCAGGCCGCGGCCCTCGCGCTGCCGCCGACATACCAGTGCGTGCAGCCGATCCGCATGGGGAATGCGCAGCTCGCCTCGTTTGCCTACTTCGGCCATATCCGCTTTGGCGGCCCGACCGATGGCTGCGACATCCTCCTGCGGCACGACGCCGTGGACTACGGCGCGCCCAGCAATCTTTCCCATTTCGAATGGCGCCTGATCTGGGAAGGCCGCCGACCCGCCGACCGGGACGAGCGCTTCCGCATGTACCGGCTCGTCGAGGCTCCGCCGGTCGTGGCCCCGCATTCCACGCGCCCGCGCCGGCTGCCTCGTCAGCCTTGAGATGACCACCGCCCTGCAGGACATCCGCCGCATCGTCCAACTTGCGGCGCCAGTGCTCGTCGGCCAGCTGGCGCTCGTCTCGTTCGGCGTCATCGACACGGTGATGGCGGGCCGCGTCTCGGCCGCCGACCTCGCCGCCGTCGGCCTCGCGAGCTCGATCTACGTCACGATCTACATCAGCCTGATGGGCGTGCTGCAGGCGCTCGCGCCGATTGCCGCGCAGCTGTATGGCGCGAACCGGCTGGCCGATATCGGCGTCGAGGTCCGGCAGGCCGCATGGCTAGGCCTCGCACTCGCGATTCCGGGCATGCTGCTGCTGATGTTCCCCGGCCCCCTGCTGCGCTTTGCACAGGCGCCACCCGAACTCATCGAAAAAGCCTCGCACTATCTGCATATCGTCGCGTGGGGTCTGCCAGCCGCGCTGGCCTTCCGCATCTATCAGGCACTGAACAACGCGTTGTCGCGGCCGATCATGGTGACGGCGTTGCAATTGCTGGGTCTTGCGCTCAAGGTCCCGCTCAACGCGTGGTTCATTCACGGCGGCCTGGGCGTGCCCGCGATGGGCGGTCCCGGTTGCGCGCTCGCCTCGAGCCTCATCAGCTATTGCTGGTTCGTCGTCGGCCTGCTGATTCTTCGCTGTGACCGCCGCTATGCGCCCCTCGGCATCTTCACCACGTGCGAAGGCCCGCGATGGGATCGCATTCGCGGACTGTTGCGGCTTGGCGTGCCAATGGGGCTCACCTACCTGATCGAGATCACCTCCTTCACGCTGATGGCGGTCTTTATCACGCGGATGGGGCTTGTCACGCTGGCTGGTCACCAGATCATCGCGAACCTGGGCGCGGTGGCCTACATGCTGCCGCTCTCGCTGGGCATCGCCACCTCGACGCTGGCCGCCCAGTCGATCGGCGCGCACGACCGCGCGGCCGCGCGGCGCATTGCGTGGCGCGGCATTCGGCTCGCCGCGGTGCTGGCGATGATCATGGGCACGATCCTGTGGTTCGCGCGCGAGCCGCTGCTGACGCTCTATACGAAGGATCCGGCCGTCGTGGCCAAGGCGCTGCCGCTGATGGCCTTCATCGCCTGCTACCAGGCCTTCGACGCCGTACAGGTCATGAGCGCCTTCATCCTGCGCGCGTACAAGATCGCGCTGATCCCGACGCTGATCTATGCCACGTCCCTGTGGGGCATTGGCCTGGGCGGCGGTTACCTGCTCGGCTTCGGCCTCATTCCCGGCGCGCCGGCATTTACGCACGGTGCCAGCGGCTTTTGGCTGGCCAATAGCGTCAGCCTCGGTATTGCGGGCGCCCTGCTTGTCCGGTATTTCATGCAGGTCAGCCGGGACGATCGGTGATTATCGTTGCGGCACAGCGGGTCGATTATCCCAGGACGCTGGCGGCCGCATTTCGGTAGCGTGCCGGGGATTATCTTTTGGGATATGAAAAATGCGAAGCGCAAAAGAAAAACCCGCTTGGTATTATCCAAGCGGGCTTAGTTTTGGCGGAGTGGACGGGACTCGAACCCGCGACCCCCGGCGTGACAGGCCGGTATTCTAACCGACTGAACTACCACTCCTTAGTCGGCGGCGTCTCAAGCTGTTGCTTGAGACGCCTTGCTGAACGTTTGGTTACGTTCTGCTATTTGGCGTCCCCTAGGGGATTCGAACCCCTGTACTCACCGTGAAAGGGTGATGTCCTAGGCCTCTAGACGAAGGGGACAGAAACTTGTTTCTCAACGTTTTCTGTCTGACGCTGCGAAGTCCGTTATTCTAACTAACTTTGCTGCGTTTGTGAAGTGTTTTTTTACTGCTTTTACTACCCACACTTCACTGAATCTTGGTGGAGCTAAGCGGGATCGAACCGCTGACCTCTTGCATGCCATGCAAGCGCTCTCCCAGCTGAGCTATAGCCCCATAATACTGCAAACTACCTTTACTGCAACTTCATGCAATTTCGCTTTGACTTCGTCGATTAACTCGTCGTTGTTTCCAGCGAAGACAAGATTATAAAGCAACCTTGTTTTTTTGCAACCCTTTTTTTTAACTTTCGATTTGTTTTCGGTATTACTACCGCCAACCCATCGATTATCAGTCAGCCCGCTTGTTTTTCAACCGCGCTGCAGGGAGAACGAGATTATGCTGAAGTCGCGGCCGGAGCGCAAGCCCCTGCCGCAACTTTTTTTATGCCTCAGAGACCGGCCTGAATCCGGCGCAACACGGTGTCGCGGCCGAACAGTTCCAGCACGGCGTCGATGGACGGCGTCTGCAGCTGCCCCGCTACGAGCAGGCGCACGGGCATCGCGAGCTTCGGCATCTTGAGGCCGAACTCGGCCAGCACCGCCTTGAACGTCGCGCCGATGGCCTCGCGCTTCCATTCCGGCAGCGCGGCCAGTTGCGTGGCCAGCGCCGCCAGCGCGGGACGAATCTCGTCGGTCAGGTGTTCGGCCTTGAGCGCCGCGTCCGGCTGCGGCTCGCCGCGGTAGAACAGCAGCGCCGTCTGCGCGACTTCCTTGAGCGTGTTGGCGCGGTCCTTCACGAGCGCGATGACCTCGGGCAGTGGGGCGCCCTGCACCGTGCCGCCGAGCGCTTCAATGAACGGCTGCGTGAGCGTGGCCAGGCGCGCGTTGTCGCCCACCTTGATGTAATGGTTGTTGAGCCAGGCCAGCTTCTCGGGGTTGTACTGCGCCGGCGACTTGCCCAGGTGCTCGAGGTCGAACCACTCGACGAACTGCTCGCGCGAGAAGATCTCCGCGTCGCCGTGCGCCCATCCCAGGCGCGCGAGGTAGTTCAGCACGGCCTCGGGGAGGTAGCCTTCGTCGCGGTAGCCGGTGACGGCCATCGCGCCATGGCGCTTGCTCATCTTCTCGCCCTGCTCGTTCAGCACGGTCGGCAGATGCGCGTACACGGGTGGCGTGCCGCCGAGCGCGTTGATAATGTTGATCTGGCGCGGGGTGTTGTTGACGTGGTCGTCGCCGCGGATCACGTGCGTGATCTGCATGTCGAGGTCATCGACCACGACGCAGAAGTTGTACGTCGGCGTGCCGTCCGGGCGCGCGATGACCAGGTCGTCGAGCTCGTCGTTCGAGATCTCGATGCGGCCCTTGACGCCGTCTTCCCACACGACGCTGCCGCCGATCGGATTCTTGAAGCGCACCACCGGCGTGACGCCGGCCGGCGGCTCGGGCAGAACCTTGCCCGGCTCCGGCCGCCAGAAGCCGTTGTAGCGCGGCTTTTCGCCCGCGGCACGCTGCGCCTCGCGCAGGGCGTCGAGTTCCTCGGTGCTCATATAGCACGGGTACGCCAGGCCGCTGTCGAGCATCTGCTTCACGACCTCGCGGTAACGATCCATGCGCTGCATCTGGTAAAACGGGCCTTCGTCGATATCGAGGTCGAGCCACGCCATGCTTTCCAGGATCACGTCCACGGCTTCCTGCGACGAACGCTCGACGTCGGTGTCCTCGATACGGAGGATGAAGTCGCCCTGCATGCGGCGGGCATAGGCCCACGGGTAGAGGGCCGAGCGGATGTTACCGAGGTGGATGAAGCCGGTCGGGCTCGGTGCGAAGCGGGTGCGGACGCGTTGTGTCATGGGCTGGGGAAAAACAAAAAAGCAAAAAAGCCCGCGCGCGGATGCGTGCAGGCTGGATGCGTTGGATGTCGCATTATAGCAATGCACCCGCGGAATCATTTATGCTGCATGCGGTCTCACCCCCCGGCCTCTCGCTGGCGAGCGGGCCAACGGATGCCACGCGCGTCACTTTCCGCTGAACGACACCTCCCACATGAAACGACGCCTTTTTCTCGGTGCCGCGCCTGCCGCGCTGTTGCTGGGTGCCTGTAGTTTTGGACCTAAACCGGCTACGGCGCCAGCGACCGCACCTGCCACGACGCCGGTAGTCGCCAACCCTGCCCCGCCGCGCCCGATCCGCATCGGCCTGGCGCTCGGCGGCGGCGCCGCGCGCGGCTTTGCCCATATCGGCGTGATCAAGGCGCTCGAGGCGCAAGGCATCCACCCGGACATCGTGACCGGCACCAGCGCGGGCTCCGTCGTCGCGGCGCTCTATGCGTCCGGCATGGATGGCTTTGCGCTGAACAAGGTCGCGCTGACCATGGATGAAGCCACGATCGCGGATTGGGCGCTGCCGTTCGGCACGCGCTTCGGCGGCTGGCTCAAGGGCGAAGCGCTGCAGAACTATGTGAACCGGCTCGTGAAGCAGAAGCCCATCGAGTCGATGAAGCTCCCGCTCGGCATCGTCGCCACGGATCTCCAGTCCGGCGAGCGGATTCTGTTCCGACGCGGCAATACCGGGCAGGCCGTGCGCGCCTCCAGCAGCGTGCCGGGCGTGTTCCAGCCGGTCTCCATCAGCGGCCACGATTATGTCGATGGCGGCCTTGTCGAACCCGTGCCGGTCGATGCCGCGCGCGAGATGGGCGCGGATTTCGTGATCGCGGTGAATATCTCCGCCGATCCCGCTTCCCAGAAGAACGGCGGCCAGAGCGGCGTGCTGCTGCAGACCACGGCGATCATGGGACAGTCGATCAACCGCATGGCGCTCGCGCGCGCGGATGTCGTGATCCGGCCCGATCTGCCCGATATGGCGGGCAGCGACTTTACGTCGCGCAACCGGGCGATTCTCGCCGGCGAGGTGGCGACGGCCGCCGCGTTGCCGGCGCTGCGGGACAAGCTGGCGTCATTGCGGAAGCAGCCGGTTGGCACCGTCGTCGCGCAATGAAGGCGTCAATGAAGGCGTTTTGGAAAATGACGCGGGTTGTCAGATAGATGACATGGGACGTCACCCCTCGTTGGTGGGGTGACAGGTCTTGTCAGGCGGCGCGATCAGGTTCCGCTGCGTGCGGGACAAAAAAAGGACTGCCGAGGCAGTCCTTTTTTATCGACCCAACGGCGAAGCATCAGCCACCGTAGAGCGAACGACCCTGTGCGGCCGGGTCGAAGCGCTTGAGCGTCTCGACCATGTTGCCAAGGCCTTCGCTGCCCGCGCCCTGCGCCGACTCGGCGATGCGACGGGCGCCGTTGTAGCGCGTCACCCAGTAGCTCGCGCGCATGTCGTCGACGCGGATCTTGCTGCCGGTGGACGGTGCGTGCACGAACTTGTTGTCGCCGATATAGATACCGACGTGCGAGAAGGTGTGGCGCATGGTGTTGAAGAACACCAGGTCACCCGGACGCAGGTCATTGACCGCGACCGTCGTGCCCACCTGGCTCATTTCCACGGAGCGGCGCGGGAGCATGAAGCCGAAGGTGTCGTTGAACACGTAGCGGACGAAGCCGCTGCAGTCGAGGCCGGATTCGGGGCTGTTACCGCCGAAGCGATAACGCACGCCGATCAGGCCCAGCGCGTTCATGACGAGGTCGCCAGCCTTGCTGGCCACCGAGCTGGTGGAGTTCATCACCGACGAGAGCAAGCCGCGCTTGCCTTCCGCATGCGATTCCGCGCTGAGTTCAGCACGGCTTTCCACGCGCGAATCGGGATCCTTGAACACCGTATCCGCCAGCACACCGTTCGACACCGTCGCACCGCAGGCAAAGGCAATTCCGATGGCAATCCTGGCCAGGGAATGAAGCACCGTTCGCTGCATTGGTTCTCCTGATGAGTCGGACATATCTGACCGGGATGTCAGACATCACCGGACAAGCTGAAAACATCAGGGCGGTTCGTACGCAAGAAGCAGGCCATCCGGCTTTGCCCCCGTGCAAGTACGTTCTGGTCACTTTCCGATCCCCAAGTTGTTACCAACTGGTTACCGATTGCACCATCGTCGTGCGTCGCGGCTCTGCGATTTGATGCTGATTTGATGCTTTGGCCACGTATGCAACGGACGAACCACCCCCGAAAATAGGTATCGCGGGATATTAAAGGCTTACCGCTTGATCTGTCAAAGATCGTTACAAATTTCGGCGAATCACTATGCGAATCAAGGAGCTAGCGTGAAAAACGCATCTTCTTTCTTGCTTTGCGCATAAAAAACGCGTGCTATAGCACGCGTTCTTCGGGTGTTGCTGCAATGCACGTCAGGCGCACATCATGTCGGAGCACCGAGCGCGGCCGCGGCCATCAGCTTGCGCGTATAGGGATGCTGCGGCGCGCCGAGTACCGCCTCGGTCTCCCCTGCCTCGACCACCTCGCCGTTCTTCATGACCAGCACCCGGTGCGCCATGGCGCGGATGACGGCGAGGTCATGGCTGATGAACAGATAGCTGAGGTTGTACTTGTGCTGCAGCTGCGACAGCAGCGCCAGGACCTGCTGCTGGATGGAGACGTCGAGCGCCGATGTCGGCTCGTCGAGCACGAGGACCTGCGGTTTCAGGATCAGCACCCGCGCGATGGCGATGCGCTGACGCTGGCCGCCCGAGAACTCGTGCGGATAGCGGCCGAGCGCCGTACGGTCCAGCCCGACTTCCCGCAGGGCCTCGATGACGCGCTCGCGCATGGCTTCCCGCGACAGGCCGGGCTGATGGAGCGCCAGGCCCTCGCCGACGATCTGTTCGATCGTCATGCGGGGCGCCAGCGACCCGAACGGGTCCTGGAAGACGACCTGCATGCGCGACCGCAGCGAACTGCGCTTCTTGCGCGTGCAGCTGTGGAGGTCGCTGCCGAGGAAGTCGATGGTGCCGGCCGACTTGTTCTGGAGCGCCAGCACGGTGTGGGCGAGCGTGGTCTTGCCGGAGCCGGATTCCCCGACGATGCCGATGGTCTCGCCCTCGCGCAGCGCGAAGCCGACGTCCTTGACCGCCGCGAACTGCTCCTTGCCGAACCAGCCCGCGATGCCCGGCTTCTTGCGCGCGTAGTTCACGGAAAGGTCGCGCACGTTCAGCAGGACGGGCGCCAGCGGCACCAGCGGCAGCACCTCGCGCCTCGGACGGCTGTCGATGAGCTTGCGCGTGTACGGGTGCTGCGGATTGGCAAAGACCTGCGCGGTCTCGCCCGTCTCCACGAGCACGCCCTTCTCCATCACGCCCACGCGCTGCGCGAAGGCGCGCACGAGGTTCAGGTCGTGCGTGATCAGCATGACCGCCATGCCGTACTCGGCCTGGAGGTCGCGCAGCAGGTCCATGATCTGCGCGCGGATGGTCACGTCGAGCGCCGTGGTGGGCTCGTCAGCCAGCAGCAGCTTGGGCCGGCAGGCGAGCGCCATCGCGATCATCGCGCGCTGGCGCTGGCCGCCCGACAACTGGTGCGGAAAACTGTTGAAGCGGTTGGCCGCGTCGCTGATGCCCGTGCGCTCGAGCAGCGCGATCGCGCGGTCGCGCGCGGCACGGCGGTCGAGGTCTTCGTGCAGCGCCAGCGTTTCCACGATCTGGTTGCCGATCGTGTAGAGCGGGTTCAGCGCGGTCATCGGCTCCTGGAAGATCATCGCGATCTCGGAGCCGCGGATGCCACGCATCTCGCGGTCGGAGACGTCGAGCAGGTCGCGGCCCTCGAAGCGGATGGCGCCCTCGTAATGGGCGTCCTCGACGAGGCGCAGCATGGCCAGCGCGGTCACGGTCTTGCCCGAGCCGGACTCGCCGACGAGCGCATAGCGCTCCCCCGCGCGCAGATCGAAGCTCACATCGCGCACGGCGCGCGTGGCGCCGTCGCCGTGGCCGAACGTCACCGACAGGTTCTCCACGCACATGAGCGTGGAGCCCGGCGCCGGCGCGGCCACGGCTTCCAGCGCGCTGCCCGGCGGCGTGAAGGAGGCGGCAAGACTCATGACACCACCTCCGGGGCCGGCGCGGCGGCGGCCGGCACCTTGGGGCGCACGCGGCCGCGCAGCTGGGCGAGGCCCATGCGCGTATCGAACGCATCGCGCAGCGCGTCGCCCATGAACGTCAGCAGCAGCAGCGTGACGACGAGCACCGCGAACGTGGACACCGAGATCCACCACGCATCGAGGTTGGCCTTGCCCTGCGCGAGCAGTTCGCCGAGGCTAGGTGTGGTCGGCGGGACGCCGAGACCGAGGAAGTCGAGACTCGTCAGGGCGAGAATCGCCGCGCTCATGCGGAATGGCAGGAACGTGATGACCGGGGTCAGCGAGTTCGGCAGGATATGGCGCCACATGATCTGCGCGTTGGACAGTCCCAGCGCGCGCGCGGCCTTGACGTAGTCCAGCGAGCGGTTGCGATAGAACTCGGCGCGCACGTAGTCGGACAAACCCATCCAGCCGAACAGCGACAGCAGGATGATGAGCAGGCTCAGGCTCGGCTCGAAGATCGACGCGAAGATGATGAGCAGGTAGAGCTCCGGCATGGAGCTCCAGACCTCGATGGCCCGCTGGGACATCAGGTCGAACCGGCCGCCGAAGAAGCCCATCAGCGCGCCCGTGAGCGTGCCGATCAGCACGCCGAGGACGGTCAGCGCCATGCCGAACAGCACCGAGACGCGGAAACCGTATAACAGCCGCGCGAGCACGTCGCGCCCGCGATCGTCGGTGCCGAGCCAGTTGTCGGCAGACGGCGGTGCCGGGTTCGGCTCCTTGGCGAAATAGTTCAGCGTGTCGTACGAATAGCGGTTCGGGGGGAACACCGCGAAGTTGCCATGCGTGGTGATGCGCTCGCGGATGAACGGGTCGAGGTAGTCCGTGCGCGTCGGGAAGTCGCCGTCGAACGTGGTCTCCGGATAGACCTTGACGATCGGGAAGTACCACTCGCCCTTGTAGCGGACGACGAGCGGACGGTCGCTGGACAGCACTTCTGCCGCCATGCTGAAGACGAACAGCAGCACGAACAGGATCAGGCTCCAGTAGCCGAGCCGGTTATGGCGGAAGCGCTGCCAGGCGCGCTGGCGGGGAGACATCGAGTGTGGCACCGCGTGCGGCGCGTGGGCGGTCATCGTGGCATCCCTTCGAAATGGATGCGGGGATCGACGAGCACGTAGCAGACATCGGAGATGAGCCGCGTGATCAGGCCGATCAGCGTGAACAGGTACAGCGTGCCGAGCACGACCGGATAGTCGCGGCGCAGCACGGCCTCATAGGACAACAGGCCCAGGCCGTCGAGCGAGAACAGCGTCTCGATGAGCAGCGAACCCGTGAAGAACGCGCCGATGAACGCGGCGGGGAACCCCGTGACGAGCGGAATCAGCGCGTTGCGGAACACGTGCTTCCACAGCACGCGGCGCTCCGCCAGGCCCTTGGCGCGGGCGGTCAGCACGTACTGCTTGCGGATTTCCTCGAGGAACGCGTTCTTGGTCAGCATCGTGACCACCGCGAAGCTGCCGACGACGGACGCCGTGATCGGCAGCACGAGGTGCCACAGGTAGTCCATGATCTTGCCCATCAGCGACAGCTGGTCCCAGTTGTCGGAGGTCAGGCCGCGCAGCGGAAACCACTGCACGAAGGTGCCGCCGCCGAACAGCACCAGCAGCAGCACCCCGAGCACGAAGCCCGGAATGGCGTAGCCGACGAGCACCACCATGCTGCTGATGACGTCGAAGCGGCTGCCCGCGCGGATCGCCTTGGAGATGCCGAGCGGCACCGAGATCAGGTAACTGAGGAAGAAGGTCCAGAGCCCGAGGCTGATCGAGACCGGCAGCTTGGACTTGACGAGTTCCCACACGCTGCGGTGCTGGAAGTAGCTCTGGCCGAGGTCGAAGCTCGCAAAGCGCTTGAGCATGAGGAAGTAGCGCTCGAGGGGCGGCTTGTCGAAGCCGTACAGCGCCTGGATCTCCTTGATCTTCTCGGGATCCACACCGCGGCGGCCGCGATATTCGGCGCCGCCACCGCTGGCCTCACCGGCGCCGCCGCGCCCTTTCATTTCCATCATCATCTGCTCGACGGGACCGCCGGGCACGAACTGGATCACGATGAACGTGAGCGTGATGACCCCGATCAGCGTCGGAATCATCAGCAGAATGCGTTTGAGAAGGTAGGCGATCATGGCCGTCGTCGGATTGCGCTCGATTGCGCGGTGCGCTCAATTCACTGTTACTGCGTGGCCTGCTGCAGATCGTTGCGCCACCAGTTGCCCAGCACCCAGCCCTCGGCCGTGTAGTAGTACGGCAGGCGTTTCGGGTACGACAGGCTCTTGCGGTACGCCACCCGGTGCGACGCACTGTACCAGTTTGGCACGATGTAGTAACCGTGCATGAGCACACGATCGAGCGCGCGGCCCGCGGTGATCAGTTCCCCGCGCGACTCCGCGTGCAGCACGGCGTCCACGAGCTTGTCCACGGCGGGCGACTTCAGGCCGAACAGATTGTCGGAACCGGGCGTGGTCGCGGCTTCGGTCGAAAAGCGGTCGCGCAGTTCGTTGCCCGGGCTCTGGGAGTCCGGGAAGCGGATCGAGACCATGTCGAAGTCGAAGTCCTCGAGCCGCTTCTGGTACAGCGCGAAGTCCGTGGTGCGCTGGTGCACCTCGATGCCGAGCGTCTGCAGGTTACGCACATACGTCGTGATGACGCGGCTCATCGCGCCGCCGTCGTCCAGAAACTCGAAGACCAGCGCTTCGCCCTTGGCGTTGCGCAGCGCACCATCGGCGTACGTCCACCCCGCCGCGGCGAGCAGACGGCGCGCCTCGCGCAGGTTGTCCCGAAGGGATCGCGGCGGATTGGTGGTCGGCTGGACGACGTCCGGGCCGAAGACCTCGGGAGGCAGTTCGGCGCGCAGCGGCTCCAGCAGCTTGAGCTCGCCCGGGCCGGGGCGGCCGTCGTAGGTCGCGCTGGCCGCCAGTTCACTGTTGGAGAACCAGCTGTCGAGCCGCTTGTATGCGCCGTAGAACAACTGGCGGTTCAGGTACTCGAAGTCCATCGCCAGAATCAGCGCCTTGCGCACGTTCACGTCCTGGAACACGGGCTTGCGCATGTTCATGACAAAGCCCTGCATGCCGGCGCCGTTGCGGTGCGGAAATTCGGTCTTGATCAGGTCCTTGTCGCGGAAGCGCGGGCCGTCGTAGCTCTTGGCCCAGTTCTTCGCGCGGTATTCGACGATGGCGTCGAATTCCCCGGCCTTGAATGCCTCCAGCCGCGCGGTCTCGTCCTTGTACAGGCGGTACACCACGCGCGAGAAGTTGAACGTGCCGCGGCGGACGGCGAGATTCTTGCCCCAGTAGGAGGGATTGCGCTTGAACGTGATCCCGCGGCCGGCGTCGTAGCGCTCGATCAGGTATGGACCGCTCGCGATGGGCTCCTCGAATGTCAGCTTTTCGAAAGGAACCTTGGCCGTCCACTTCTTGGAGAACACGGGCAGCGAGCCCACGATCAGGGGCAGTTCGCCGTTGCGCTGCTTGAAGTCGAAGCGGATGGTCCGCTCGCCCGTGACGACGACGGCCTTCACGTCCATGCACATGCTGCGGTAGCCTGGGCTGGCCCACTTGCCCATCAGCATGTCATAAGAATATTTGACATCCGATGCCAGAACCGGATCGCCATTGGCGAAGCGCGCTTCCGGACGGATACGGAACGTCACGGACATTTCGTCCGGGGCCACCGCGACGTCCTCGGCCAGCAGGCCATACGCGCTGGCGGTTTCATCGGCGCTGCTGATCAGCAGCGACTCGAACATCAGCGTGTTGAGACCCGGCGCGGACGTGCCCTTGAGCGTGAACGGATTGAACTTGTCGAAACTCGTGCGGCGGTCCGGATTGGCCAGCGTCAGCGTGCCGCCTTGCGGCGCATCGGGATTGACGTAGTCGAACTGCTTGAAATCGGCCGGATACTTGAGATCGCCGTGCAGCGCAAAGCCATGCGCCGCGTAGCCCGATAGGGGAAAACCCGAAGTCAGCACGAGCGCGAGTGCCAACCCCCACTGCAGTACCGCGCCACGACGGGAATACTGCCTTGCCGCCTGAAGCGGCCAACGTGCGCGAATCAGCATCCCGATGCAGACCTCCAAGAGTACCTCGACATATCCAGACGACCCGGCGGCCAGAGGCCAGGCAAAGATGTGCGACAATTTTACATGGGTCCGGATAGCTACCAGCCATCCGGACATTCCCTTTGGCATGCCCGTGCACGAAGCATGCCCGCAAGACATTACACCTTGGAGAACTTAATGGGATTTCTGGCAGGTAAGCGGATCCTGATCACTGGCTTGCTGTCCAACCGCTCGATCGCCTACGGCATCGCGTCGGCCTGCAAGCGCGAAGGCGCCGAGCTGGCCTTCACCTACGTCGGCGAACGTTTCAAGGACCGCATCAGCGACTTCGCCAAGGAATTCGGCTCCGACATGATCTATGAGTGCGACGTGGGCAGCGACGAGCAGATCGCCGCCACGTTCGCCGCTTTGGGGCAGCGTTGGGAAAAATTCGACGGTCTGGTGCATTCGATCGGCTTTGCACCGCGCGAAGCGATCGCCGGCGACTTCCTCGAAGGCCTGTCGCGTGAAGGCTTCCGGATCGCGCACGACATCTCGGCTTACAGTTTCCCTGCACTGGCGAAAGCCGCCCTGCCGCTGCTGTCGGACAAGGCTTCGCTGCTCACGCTGACGTACCTCGGCGCCGAGCGCGTCGTGCAGAACTACAACACAATGGGCCTCGCCAAGGCATCGCTCGAGGCGAGCGTGCGCTATGTGGCGTCGTCGGTGGGCCCGCGCGGCATTCGCGCGAACGGCATCTCGGCCGGCCCGATCAAGACGCTCGCCGCGTCGGGAATCAAGGGCTTCGGCAAGCTGCTGGGCCACTTCGAGAACGTGGCGCCGATGCGCCGGAACGTCACGATCGAGGAGGTCGGCAATGTGGCGGCCTTCCTGCTGTCGGATCTGTCGAGCGGCGTGACCGGCGAGATCACGTACGTGGATGGCGGCTTCAACATCGTCGGCGCGACCGTCGGCGAAGAGTAAGCGTATCAGTCAGGTAAGCGTATAAGTCAGCGCCGATACAACGCTGTACGAGGGAGGGGATCGCCCCTCCCTTCGTTTTTCTCCCGGCCACGTTTTGCACAAACGTTCCAGAACGCCGCGCGCCAACGGCGTAACATCGCGATTCAGCCGCCCCGCATCGCCATGGATACTGCCCCCTCCTCCCGCAACTGGATCGACCTCCGGCACGACGCTGCCTCGGGCATCGAGACGCTGCGCGCGCATTTCGAGGGACACGCCTACGACCCACACTGGCACGACTATTACATGGTCGGCTACACCGAGCAGGGCATCCAGCAGTTCCATTGCCGCAAGTCCCTGATCAGCAGTACCCCCGGGCAGGTGTTCATGCTCGAGCCCGGCGAGGTGCACGACGGCCACGCGGTGGCGCCCGACGGTTTCACGTATTCGATCCTTTGCCTCGATCCGCGGATGGTGGAGACGCGCCTGCGCGCGTTGTTCCCCGACATGCCGGACCGCTTCCAGCCAGCCTTCGTCCAGACGCTGATGCCCGATCCCGCGCTGGTCGCCGCGGCGGCCAACGCGTTTCGCGCCACGCATGACCCCGAGCTGCGCATCGTGCGCGAGGCCGCGCTCGATGCCTTGTTCGAGCGCCTGACCGGCCATATGCACTGGCGCAAGCGCATCGCGCAGGATCCGCGGCTGCCCGTGGTGGCGCAGCGCGCGCGGGAATTCCTGCACGATCATGCGAGCGAGGACATCGGTCTCGACGACCTCGCGCGGGTCACCAGCGTGGATCGCTACCGGCTGACGCGCGCGTTCAAGGCCGCGTTCGGGCTGGCGCCCCATGCCTACCTCGTGCAACTGCGGCTTGCGCACGCGCGGCGCCTGATGGCGTTCGGCGCCTCGCCGGCCGATGCGGCCGCGGCATCGGGCTTCGCGGACCAGAGCCATCTCGGGCGCTGGTTCCGGCGCGCCTATGGCATGACGCCCGCCCACTATCGTCAGCGCTGCTCAAACGTTCCAGACGCGCTCTAGTCCCGCCCGCAATACTGGGCGCATGAATCCCGCCCTGCTCCCCTTCCTCATGTTCGCGTTCGTGGCCTCGATCACGCCCGGGCCGACCAATATCCTCGTGTTCTCCCATAGCGCCCGCCGCGGCGTCGGCGCCTCCGTGCCGATGATTCTCGGCGGTTGCGGCGGGGCCGCGCTGCTCGTGCTCGCCGTCGGGCTCGGCATCGGCCACACGCTGGCGGAGCATCCCGACCTGCAGCGCGCGATGGCGCTGGCCGGCGCGCTCTGGCTCACGCGCATGGCATGGCAGCTGTTCCGTGCGGAACCAGCGGGCATCGAGGCCGACGGCGCGCCGGCCAGGCAGATCGGCTTCGTTGGCGCGGCGGGCCTGCAGCTGGTCAATCCGAAAACGTGGGTGATGGGGATTGCCGTCGTCAGCCTGTTCGCGGGTCATGGCGACGACCGCACCCACGACGTGGCGCTGCTGTCCCTCGTCTTCTTCTGCGTGGCGATTCCCTGCATGTTCGCCTGGGCATGGCTCGGCGCCGCCGCCGCGCGGCTGTTGCGTTCGCCCGTCTGGATCAGGCGTTTCGACAGGCTGATGGCGGTGCTGCTGTTCGGCTCCGCGTGGTGGGGGTTCCTCGGATAGCGGCCCGCTACACCACCGCGGTGGCACGGCCCTCCCAATATCCCGCCCGCAGCGCCTTCTTGTCGATCTTGCCGAGCGCGGTCAGTGGCAGCGACGCCGTGAATTCCACCGTCTTCGGCGCCATGACGACATGACGCGCGCGCTGCGGGCCAACGAGATGGACCTCGCCATCGCCTATCAGCCGACCGATGCGCACGACATGGTGTTCGAACCGCTGTGCGACGAAGAACTCGTGCTGTTCCTGCCCGGCGACCACGCGCTCGCGCGGCGCAAGCGCGTGCGGATGATCGAACTGCATGGCCGCGACATGGTGATGCTGTCCCCGCGCTACAAGACGCGGCAGATCATCGACGACGCGCTCGACTCCGCGGGAACGGTGCCGAACGTGATCATCGAATCCGGCACGATTCCGTCGCTGCTCAACCTCGTGCGCGAGACCGGCGCGCCCACGATCCTGTCGCGCTATGCGCTGACGCCGGGGTCTCCGCTGAGGACGGTACCGCTCGAAAGTCCGCGGCCCACGCGGACCACGGGGCTGATCTACAGCAGCCGCCGCGCGCGCACGCCACTGGAAACGGCATTCGGCGCGCTCTTGCGCAAAGTGGCCGTCAGCGACATCGCGGCCTGAAAACCGGCGAAGGATCGCCGAGCGATAGCGCATTTTTTCGCGATCCCGGCAACGTTTTCGATGCGCGCACGTTAGTGACGGTTTTGTAATGATTCGGTCAGTCAGAGGAAAGTGCCTCGGGCCAATACTGGTTTCAACTCTTCATCACCTGCGATGAGAGTCTGTATAGCCCCTCCTCTACCAGCGAGAACAACATGACTGACCTGAACCGACGCAAGGTAATGATCGGCGCTGCCACGACCGCCTTCGCCGCCGCTGCCGCATCCGCCCATGCAGCCTCCTTCGGCAACCCCGACCGTCCGCCCGAGGGCGCGATCAATGCCGTCAACCGGAATGGCCTGACCGACCCGGGCCCCGGCAACCCCGCGCTGCAGGAACAATTCCCCTCGTTCCAGAATGCGCCGGCGACCGACGTCAACGGCATGCCGCTGTTCTGGGCGTCGTTCAACAACGCGCACAAGCGCATTCAGAACGGTGGCTGGGCGCGAGAGGTCACGCAGGAAGACTTCGCGATCTCGAAGGACATCTCGGGCGTGAACATGCGCCTGTCCGCGGGCGGCATTCGCGAGATGCACTGGCACCAGCAGGCCGAGTGGGCGATCATGCTCGACGGCAAGTGCCGCATCACGACGCTCGATGAAGAAGGCCGTCCGTCCGTGCAGGACGTGAAGGCCGGCGACCTGTGGTACTTCCCGCCGGGCCTGCCACACTCGCTGCAGGGCGCGGGCACCACGGGCGCCGAGTTCCTGATCGCGTTCGACAACGGCATGGCGTCGGAATTCAACACGCTGCTGCTGACCGACTGGATCGCGCATACACCGCCCGAAGTGCTCGCCGCGAACTTCGGCGTGCCCGCGGAAGCGTTCAAGAACATCCCCGTCGATAACCTGTGGATCTTCCAGGGCAAGGAGCCCGGCCCGCTGGCCGCCGCGCAACGCGCGTCGGCATCGAAGAAGGGCCCGCCGGCGCTGCCCGTGGTGTTCTCGCTGTCCGACTCGACGCCCATCAAGAAGACGCGCGGTGGCCAGGTGCAGATTGCCGACAGCCGCAACTTCAAGATCTCGCAGAACGTTGCCGCCGCACTGGTCACCGTCAAGCCGGGCGGCCTGCGCGAACTGCACTGGCACCCGAATGCCGACGAATGGCAGTACTACATCAAGGGCAAGGGCCGCATGACCGTGTTCGACACCGGCCCCAAGGCGATGACCGCCGACTTCAACGCGGGCGATATCGGCTACGTGAAGAAGGGCCTGGGCCACTACGTGCAGAACGTCGGCAACACCGACCTGATCATGGTCGAAGTGTTCAAGGCCGACCACTTCGCTGAAGTGGGCCTGTCCGACTGGCTCGCGCACACGCCGCCGGAGATGGTCATGCAAACGCTGAACATCGACGCCGCGACGCTGGCGCAGTTCCCCACCGACCGCCCGGACATCATGCCGGAATGAGCGGCAGCGGTACCCGAACGTCCGCGGCTTCACGCCAAGGCTGCCGCGGACGTTCGGCGCAGCACAGAAAAAGGCGCCACACATGACAGGGGGAACATGCCGTGCCACCGATCACCACGTCCAGTACGAGCCTGGGGCCCGCCGCTCCGCTCACTATCACCGAACGTACATCGCGCTCGATGCGCGCGGCGCTGGAGGGGCGCCGCAACGGATTGCGCGCGTTCCTGCCATTCGTCGGCCCGGCGTTGATCGCCTCGGTCGGCTACATGGATCCCGGCAACTTCGCCACCAATATCGAAGCCGGCTCGAAGTACGGCTACGAGCTGCTATGGGTGGTGCTGTTGTCCAGCCTCATCGCGATGTTCTTCCAGGCGCTGTCGGCGCAGGTCGGCATCGTGACCGGCGCGAACCTCGCGGAACTCTGCCGTGAACACTTCCCGCGGCCGGTATCGCTTGCGATGTGGGGCGCATCCGAGGTCGCGGCGATCGCCACCGACCTCGCGGAATTTCTCGGCGGCGCCCTCGCGCTGTCGCTGCTGTGTCATCTGCCGATGCTCGCGGCGATGGGCATCGTGGCGGTCGTGACGTTCGCCCTGCTGTCGCTCGAGTCTCGCGGCTTCCGGCCGCTGGAGATCGCCATCGCGCTGCTGGTCGCCGTGATCGGCGGCACGTACGTGTGCGAACTGCTGATCGCCCCGCCCGACTGGGCAGCGGTGGCCATGCACGCGGTGGTGCCGCAACTGCGTGACAAGGATGCGCTGATGCTTGCCGTCGGCATCGTTGGCGCGACGATCATGCCCCATACGCTGTATCTGCATTCCGGCCTCACGCAGCATCGCGCGGTGACGGCCAACGTGCATGAACGCCGCCGGCTCATCGCCTTCTCGAACCGCGAAGTCGTGCTGGCCCTCGGCGCGGCGGCACTCGTCAACATGGCGATGGTCGTGATGTCGGCCACCGTCTTCCACCAGACCGCGCCGGCGATCGACGATATTGGCGTGGCCTATCACACGCTGATTCCAATTCTCGGCGGCGGTGCGGCGGTGATCTTCCTCGTCGGGCTGCTTGCTTCGGGCGTTTCGAGTTCGGTCGTGGGCACGATGGCCGGCCAGATCATCATGCAAGGCTTCGTGCGCGTGCGCATTCCGATGTGGGTCCGGCGCGCGGTGACGATCGCCCCCGCCTTCGTCATCGTGGCGCTCGGCTGCAACGTGACCACCGCGATGATCGCGAGCCAGGTCGTGCTAAGCATGGCCCTGCCCCTGCCGATGATCGCTCTGCTCGTGCTCGGCGCGCGCCGCGGCGTGATGGGCGAGTTCGCGCTCAGGCGGCGCACGCTGGTGGTGGCGTCGGCCGCCGCGGTGCTGATCGTCGCGCTCAACGTGCTGCTGATCTGGCAGGCAATGTCGTGACGGCGACGAACGCTAGATGCGCGCTGCGGGCGGCGCGCACGACTCGCGAACGACCACATGCGTGGTCAGGCGAATTTCGCGGGGCGCGGAGGGGGCGCTGTCGGCCGCGCCGCCTGCCGTGGGCGTCGCCCCGCTGCCGCCGATCGCGCCCATGAGGACCTCCGCCGCGGCGGTGCCGACGGCTTCAAGGTCCCAGTTCACCGCGGTGATCGCGGGCGAGTACAGTTGCGGCAGATCGCCGTCCCCCACGCAGATGAGGCTGACGTCCCGCGGCACGCGCAGGCCCGTCTGCTTCATCGCCTGGAGCACGCCGGACAGGATGCGCGTGCCGAGGCAGATGAACGCCGTGGGGCGATCCTTTGCGGAGAGCAGCGCCAGCGCATCGCTGAACGACAGGTCCATGGCGGAGCGGCTCGCCCGCACGAGGGTGTCATCCGCCGTCACGCCGCGCTCCGAGAGCGCTCGTCGATACCCGGCGATACGCTCTCGGCCCGGGCGAAGCGCGCTGTCGGATGTCAGCAGCGCGATGCGCGTGTGGCCGAGGTCAAGCAGGTAGCGCGTCGCCTCGAACGCGCCGCGGAAGTGGTCCACGTGCACGCCCGCGCCATCCTCGCCGAAGTCGCGGTCGAGCGCCACAACGGGCAGATCGCGCGCAAGCTGGTGCAGGAAGTCCGGACGCTCGACTTCGCACGGGCCGAGAATCAGGCCATCGACGCGGCGGCGGCGGAACAGCTCCACCATCATGTCCTCGCGCGCGTTGCTGTTGTGCGTGTTGCCGACCACCATCGCATAGCCCTCGCGCTGCAGGCGCGACTCCACCGCGGTGATGATGCGCGCGTAGAGCGGATTGGCGAGGTCCGAGACGAGCAGCCCCACGACACCCGACGTGCCGGTGCGCAGGCTCTGGGCGATGGGGTCCGGCGCATAGGCCAGCGCCCTGGCCGCGCGTTCCACGGCTTGCAGCGCCGCCTCGCTGACCGGGCCGCTGCGGTTCAGCGCGCGCGATGCGGTCCCGAGCGACACGCCGGCGGCGCGCGCCACGTCACGGATGGTGACGCGGGGCGGCGTGTCGGAGGCGGGCGGGCGGGTTCGGCTCATGGGCAATGGATGGAGATGGCGCGGCGCTGGGATTATCGCCGATCCGGTGTCGTGCGAGATCAATAGACCGCGCGGCCGCCGCTGATGTCGAACACCGCGCCCGTGCTGAAGCTGCACCGTGCGGAGCATAGCCACGCGGCCATCTCGGCGACCTCCTCGACCCGCACGAAGCGCTTCATCGGCACGCGCGCGAGCAGGCGCGCGCGCAGTGCCTCGCGCTCTTCCTCTCCGTACATGCCGAAGATCTCCGTATCGGCCGCGCTCGGCGTGATGCAGTTGACGAGCACGCCCTGCTCGGCAAGCTCCTTGCCGAGACTCTTGGTCAGCGAAATCAGCGCGGCCTTCGAGGCCGCATACGCGCCCGCGAACGCGTTGCCATCCTTGCCCGCGACGGAAGCCACATTGACCACGCGGCCCCACCCGGCAGCCACCATCGGCGGCACGACGACCTGCGCGCACGTCAGCGCGCCGAACACGTTGACGTCGAACGCGCGCTTCCAGTCGTCGAGCGCGGCATCGAGCGTGGGGCCGCTGCGGCCGAGGATGGCCGCATTGTTGACGAGGGCCGTGGGCGTGCCGAGGGCCGCGGCGCTTTGCTCGAAGGCTTGCTGGACCTGCGCGCGCACGGTGATATCGACGGGTATCGCATGGACGCGGGCGCCCGCCTCGCGCAGGCGTTGCGCGGCGGCGTCGAGGGCCGCGGCATCGCGGTCCCAGAGTGCTACCGCATGGTGTTCGGCAGCGAGGCGTTCGGCAATGGCGAGGCCGATGCCGCGCGCGGCCCCGGTGATCACGGCGACTGCCGCCGGGGTGTTGTTCGATGTCGTGCTCATCGTTGTGCCGGTCATTGCGCTCATGCGGAGGCCCCCAGGGCCGGGCTGGGCGATGGCATCCGGCGAATCGGGTCGGTGCCGTCCCATACCATCGCGGCCGCGGCGATCGTCTTGAAGTATTCGCCCTTGCCGCCCGCCATCTCGGAGATCTCGACGATGTTGCCCGGAAGGTCCGGATGCAGGTAATACGCGAACCGTCCGCGCATGCCCATGCGGCCGCCATGGCCCTCGACGTAACCGCTGGCGATCAGTCGCGCCGCGAAGGCGTCGAACGCATCGTCGGTCCAGCACGCGATGTGCTGCATGCCCTCGCCCCCCCGCGCGAGCGAATCGAGCGAATCGCGGTACAACGACGGCGCGTCGTTGCGCTGCTGGATCAGTTCGATCTGCACGCCGCCCGAGTTGGCCAGCGCGATCGACAGGTCCGGCAGCGCCGACGGCTTGCCGTAGTACCGAAACTCCGTGGTGCCCACGGCTTCCTTGTAGAACCACGGGCCCACGCCGAGGACCTCGCTCCAGTGGCGCATGGCGCGTTCGATGTCGCGGACGACGTAGCCGATCTGGCGCACGCCGCCGAGGTGCTGGCTCATGCCGGTCTCCTCGCATTGTGGAAACGTTTCCAATAAGCGATTGTAGGCTTCTACGAGCAAGCACCGCGCTCAGTGTTAACCATGATTGTCGATGCAGCGGGCCGCCACCACACTTCGTGGAAACGTTTCCACAAAGAATGGATACGTCTCAAAACAACGCCTACTCCACGACGTACATCAAGACGCGGACGATGGGCGAACCATGGAGACCCGCATGAGATCCACGCTCGCGACGCTGCTGATGGCGCTGTCCGCCACGACGCTGGCGGCCCCCGATGGCGCCGCCAATGGCTATCCCGACCGCCCCATTCGCATGCTGCTGCCCTTCTCGGCCGGCGGCGGCGGCGATATCCTCGGCCGCTTTCTCGCGGAGCGGCTGTCCGCGCGGTTGCATCAACCCGTGGTCGTCGAGAACAAGCCCGGCGCCGCGGGGACCATCGGCACGCATGCGGTGGCCACGTCCGCGCCCGATGGCTACACGATCATGATCGGCGGCATGTCGACGCATCAGCTCGCGCCGGCGACCTACGCCAGGTTGCCCTACGACCCCGTGCGCGACTTCCAGAGCCTCGGCGCGATCGGCAGCTCGTCGATCGTGATGGTTGCGTCGAACAGCTATCCCGCCAACACCCTCACGGAGGCGATCGCGCTAGCGCGCAGGCAAGGCACGCCGATCCAGTACGCGAGCTGGGGCGCCGGATCCACGGGCCACTTCTGCGGCGAGGTGCTGCGTCAGAAAACCGGCATCGCGATGCAGCACGTGCCGTACAAGGGCACGTCGCAGATCATTACCGACATTCTCGGCAACCATATCGCCGTGGGGTTCGTGGATATGGTCACGGCCACGCCGTTCGTGAAGGACGGCAAGGTCAAGGCGCTGGCCGTATGCACGCGCCGTTCGCCGAGCCTGCCGCAGGTGCCCAGCTACAAGGAACAGGGCGTGGACTTCGATCGCGAACTCAACTGGGCCGCGTATGTCCCCGCCAGGACGCCCAAGCCCATCGTCGACAAGCTGTCGGCGGCGCTCGAGGCCACGCTGAAGGAGCCCGAGGTCGTGAACAAGCTGCTGTCGCTCGGCATCTCCGCGCGTTACCAGTCTGGCGCCGAGCAACAGGCGACCAATGTGCGCGATATCCCGATGTGGAAGGAGATCGCGCGGCAAGCCAACATCAGCCTCGACTGAACATCCCACAACAGAGGAGCTTTTTTCATGAAGACCACACTCGACGCGGCACGCATCCAGACCGTGCGCGATCATATGGCGCTCGAATGCGTGCACGACTGGGACGCGGTCATCGACACGTTCGCGCATCCGCGCTACGAGATGCACGGCACCGGCGCGGTGTTCGATGGCGAAGCGGAAGTACGCGGCTATTTCGATGCGTCGCGCGAGCCGTTTCCGGACCTCAAGAACGAGATCATCGCCATTGCGGCGGCGGACGAGACCGTGCTCGTGGAGTTCTGGCTGCAGGGCACGCATCTGGGTCCGCTGCGCGCCAACGGCAAGGTGTTCGCACCCACGGGCCGCACGTTCCGCGTGCGCATGGCCGCGACGTTCGAATTTGCCCCGGGCTCCGACAAGATCATCTGCGAACGTCCGTACTCGGCGCCCGACGCCAAGCTGCGGTCGCTTGGTCTGCTGTAGCCGCTGGGAGACGCCTCATGCCATTGCCCAAGTCATTCACGCATCAGGACCGCCTGCTGTCCGTCAACATTGGCGACGCGACGCCCTTCCCCGGTTCCGAGGCCGGCTCGACCATCATTCCGCTGTTTCTCGACCGCGAGAACGGCGTCTGGGTGCTGTACGGCAGGTTCGAGCCGGGCACGACACTGCCGCCGCACTTTCATACGGGCACCGTCCACTTCTTCACGACGCGCGGCCAGTGGAACTACGTCGAGTACCCCGACGATCCGCAGACCGCGGGAAGCTATCTGTACGAACCGGGCGGCTCGATTCATACGTTTTCCGTTCCCGCCGATGCGACGGAGCCCGCCGAAGGGTTCATGGTCGTCTACGGGGCCAATGTCATCTTCCAGGATGGCGAGTTCCAGGGCGTGCGCGACGCCGGGGCCATCGAGGATGGCATCCTGAACGCGGCCAGGGCGATGGGGCTGCCCGTGCCGCGCTATATCCGCCCCGGCGGCGGCGCCACGTTCAGCCGAACGGATCAGGAGAAGCCCACCACCGCGTGCGGGACGTAGGGTGCTTCCAGCTGCGCGATCTCCTCGGGCGTGAGGGTGATGTCCAGCGCCGCAACGGCGTCTTCGAGGTGCCCGGGACGCGACGCGCCGACGATCGGGGCCGAGATCACGCTCTTCGACAGGACCCATGCGAGCGCGACCTGCGCGGGGGGCACGCCGCGGGCCCGCGCGACCTGCGCCACCGCTTCCACCACCTTGCGGTCGGCATCGGCAGTCTGCGCGTAGAGCGCCTTGCCGAACTCGTCGGTCTCCGTACGGCTGGTCTTCTCGTCCCACGGGCGCGTCAGGCGGCCGCGCGCGAGCGGACTCCATGGGATCACGCCGATGCCCTCCGCCCGGCACAACGGCAGCATCTCGCGTTCCTCCTCGCGATAGAGCAGGTTCACGTAGTTCTGCATCGTCGAGAAGCGCGTCCACCCGTTGGCCTTCGCCACGTGCAGCATCGTGGCGAACTGCCACGCGAACATCGACGACGCGCCGATATAGCGGACCTTGCCCGCTTTCACGAGGTCGTGCAGCGCTTCGAGCGTTTCCTCGATCGGCACCGCGTAGTCGAATCGGTGAATCTGGTACAGATCGATGTAGTCGACGCCGAGCCGGCGCAGCGAGTTGTCGGCTTCCTGCAGGATCGCCTTGCGGCTCAGCCCGGCGCCATTCGGACCCTTGTGCATGCGGCCGTTGACCTTGGTGGCGATGACCACCTCGTCGCGGCGCGTGAAGTCCTTCAGCGCGCGCCCGACGATTTCCTCCGACGTGCCGTCCGAATACACATTGGCCGTATCGAAGAAATTGATGCCCGCCTCCACCGCCTGGCGAATCAGCGGGCGGCTTTGCTCTTCGTTCAGCGTCCACAGATGCGCGCCGCGGTCGGGCACGCCATAGGTCATGCAGCCGAGGCACAGGGCGGAAACGTCGAGCCCGGTCCTGCCAAGCTTCCGGTATTTCATTACGCTCTCCAAACAGTCGAAATCGTCCGAGGCAAACCGCCGCATCGCACCAGCGATGCGGCGTCCAGCGACATCATATTTCGTTCTATCCGGAAAGATCATGCGGCAATGGTGCAAACGTCATGCGACGGCGCGGGAAGATCGCGCCACGCCGGCGTCAGCCGATCGCCATCTCCTGATGTGGGCCGAAGAACTCGGTGATGCAGCGGTCCGGCGGCACGCCGAGTTCGCCCAGCAGCTGAAGCACGCTCGCCATGAACGCCCCGGGGCCGACGAGGTACACGTCGGCGTCGCGATCCGGCGGCAGCATGTCGCGTAGCACATTGCTCGATACGCGCCCCGGCGGCAGGCCGTCGGGCACCGAGGGATCTTCATCGTAGAAGAAGCCGAACCGCACGCGCGGATGCGCGGCGGCCAGCTGTTCCACCCGCTCGCGAAATGCCTGCACCTCGGGATTGCGTACGAAGTGCAGATAGCGGATATCGCGCGTGCCCTGCGCCACGGCGGCTTCGAGCATCGCGATCAGCGGCGTCTGCCCGACACCTCCGGCGATCAGTACGAGCGGCCGCCCGGCATCCCTGAGATGAAACACGCCCGCCGGCGCGGTGAGTTCGACGATGTCGCCGACGTTCACATGGTCATGCAGGAAGCCCGACACCACGCCTCCCGGATCGCGCTTGACGCTGATGCGATAGCGCGTGCCATCCGAGACCGCCGACAGCGAATAATTCCTTCGCAGCGGCGCGCCCTCGACCGTCACCTGTATCGCGATGTACTGTCCCGGCGCGTGGCGCATTACCGGCCCGCCATCGACCGGCGCCAGATGGAACGACACGATCTCCGCGGACTCCACGATCCGCGCCGCCACGCGGAAGGGGCGGAAGCCGCGCCATCCGCCCTCCGTGGCCGCCTGCGTGGCATACATGTCGCGCTCGGCGGCGATCAGCATGTCGGCGAGCTGGCCGTATGCGGCGCCCCATGCGTCGATGACGGCGGGCGTCGCCACGTCGGGGCCGAGCACCTCGCGGATCGAGCGCAGCAGGTACTCGCCGACGACGGGATAGTGCTCGGGCTGTACCTGCAGCGACACATGCTTGTTGACGACCCGCCCGGCGAGCTCGCCGAGCGCCTCCAGCCGGTCGATGTGCTTCGCATACATGAGCACGCCGCCCGCCAGCGCGCGGGCCTGCGCGCCGGTCGCCTGATGCGCGCTGTTGAACATGCCTCGGAGATCGGCGCGTTCGGTCAGCAGCAGGTCATAGAAGTGCGAGGTCAGGGCCTCTCCGCCCGCTTCGAGCAGCGGGACCGTCGATTTCACGATGTGCTGGTGTTCGGTCGATAGCATGCGGGTTTCCTCGTGGTCGGAGCGTCGGGAACGTTGGGGACGTCGGGGACGTTGGCGTACTCAGCGTAGATGGCGAATCCGCGCATGGCAACGACGCCGCGCTGCCTTCGGTGAAGCGCCGTGAAAAGATGCAAACCCTGCTCGCCGCCCGCATCGCGCTGCACTATCGTGTCCTGAGGCATTGACCTTTCACCAGCGTGCAATCTTGAAACGGCGCACGCTTGCAGGACAGGCGCGCCACCGGCGTGGACGCATGATGGGCCACTTGTGCCGGCACACCCGCCGACAACGGTCCCCCTCGGAGCACACGATGAGCCAGGAAAAGCCACGCATCGCCCCTTACACACACGCTGCCGCGGGATGGGGCGCCATCAAGTACGTCGCGCTCAGCCTGCTGCGCGAACGCGTGAACGGGCTCAACTACCGCGCGCTGTTCTATCAGAACCAGCCGCACGGGTTCGACTGTCCCGGCTGCGCGTGGCCCGATCGGGAACATGCCTCCACGTTCGAGTTCTGCGAGAACGGCGTCAAGGCCGTGGCGGCCGAGACCACGAGCAAGCGCGTCACGCGCGAATTCCTCGCGGCGAATACCGTCGAAGCGCTGATGAAGCAGACGGACTACGAGCTCGAACAGCACGGCCGGCTGAGCGAGCCGATGGTTTACGATACGGGCACCGATACGTACCGGCCCATCGCCTGGCAGGCGGCATTCGACCTGATCGCCGAACATCTGCACGCGCTGCCCTCCCCCGATCAGGCGGCGTTCTACACGTCGGGCCGCGCGAGCAACGAAGCCGCGTTCCTCTATCAGTTGTTCGCGCGCGCATACGGCACCAACAATTTCCCCGATTGTTCCAACATGTGCCATGAAGCGACCAGCCGCGGGCTGCCGTTCGCGGTTGGCGTCGGCAAGGGAACCGTCACGCTGCGGGATTTCGAAAGCGCGGACACGTTGCTGCTGTTCGGCCAGAACCCGGCCACGAACCATCCGCGCATGCTCGGCGAGCTGCGCGAATGCGCGAAGCGCGGCGCCACGCTGGTGTCCATCAACCCGTTGCGCGAACGCGGCCTCGAACGCTTCACGAATCCGCAGAGCCCCGTGGAGATGCTCACGCTCTCCAGCACGAACATCTGTTCCGTGTTCGTCCAGCCGAAGCTCGGCGGCGACTTTGCACTGATCAAGGGCGTGGCCAAGCGCGTGCTCGAACTGGACGACGAAGCCGTCGCCAACAACGCGGAACGCGTGCTGGACGTCGACTTCATCGCGACGCACACGCGCGGCTTCGAGACCTTCGCCGACGACCTGCGCGGGGAATCGTGGGCGACGATCGAGACCGAGTCCGGCGTCGCGCGCGAAGACATCGAGGGCCTCGCGCTGATCTACGCGCGCGGCAAGCGCGTGATCTGCACGTGGGGCATGGGCCTGACCCAGCACAAGCACTCGGTGCAGACGATTCAGCTGCTTGCCAACCTGATGATGATGCGCGGCAATATCGGCCGCGAAGGCGCGGGCCTATGCCCCATTCGAGGGCATTCGAACGTCCAGGGCAACCGCACGGTGGGCATCGAGGAGAAGCCGACCCAGGCATTCCTCGACCGGCTGGGCAGTGTGTTCGACTTCGAGCCGCCGCGCGAGCACGGGTATGACGTCGTCGAGACGATCGAGGCGATGCGCGAGGGCAAGGTCAAGGTATTCATCGCGCTGGGCGGCAATTTCGCGATGGCCTCCCCCGATTCCGATGCCACATGGGATGCACTGCGATCGTGCGACCTGACCGTTCATATCGCGACCAAGCTCAACCGCAGCCACCTGATCCATGGCAAGGCCGCGCTCATCCTGCCAACGCTCGGCCGCACGGAGATCGACATGCAGGGCGGCGTGCCCCAGGGCGTGACCGTCGAGGATTCGGTGTCCATGGTGCATATCTCGTACGGCATGAAGCAGCCCGCGACGCAGACGCTGATGTCCGAGACCGCCATCGTCGCCAATATGGCCTGCGCGACGCTCGGCGAGGACAAGATCGCATGGCGCTGGTATGCGCAGGACTACAGCCGCATCCGCGACAAGATCGAAGCGGTGATCGACGGTTTCGAGCAATATAACGAACGTATCGCTCATCCGGGCGGCTTCCATATGCGCGTGGCCGCCCGCGAGCGGGAGTGGGATACCGCGTCGGGCAAGGCCGAGTTCCTCGTCAATCCGCTGGTCGTCGACACGCCGATTCGCCGGGCACAGGCCCGCTTCGGCGAACGGGCGATGGTGCTGATGACCACACGCTCCCACGACCAGTACAACACCACCATCTACGCGCTCGACGACCGCTATCGCGGCGTCTTCGGCCAGCGCCGGGTCGTCTTCATCCATCGGGACGATCTGGCGATGCTCGGCTTCAAGCCCGGGGAATGGGTCGACATCACCACGGTATGGGATGACGGCGTCGAGCGCCGCGCGCCGGGCTTTCTATTGGTCGAATACAACATTCCACGCGGCTGCATTGGCGCGTACTATCCAGAAACGAATCCGCTGGTCCCGCTCGACAGCGTGGCCGACGTGTGCAATACGCCCACGTCGAAGTCGATTCCGGTGCTGCTCCACCGGACGGCGGCGCCGGTCGTGTCCGCGGTGTCGTGAACGTTGCTGTCCCTTCCCTCTAACCGGAGCCTTACATGAAAACCTTCATCACGCTGGCAGCAGTCGTTGCACTTACCGCAGGTGCCACCGGCGCCGCCCTGGCGGGCACGCCGCAGGACCGATACAACCGGTCCGGCACCAGCAGCACTGGTGGCACGGATCCGCAGCGCATCAGCAACCGCGACGGCTACACGCCCGATGCGAACCGCGTGAACGACAAGTTCGACCCGTACACGCAGGGCGCGAGGTCGGGCACGGGCAGCGCGCTCGTCGATGAAAAGTCGAAGGCCAAGAAGCAGAAGCCGCAGAAGAAGCAGATGGCCAAGCCGATGACCGAAAAGCAATAAGCCCGGCGATCGCACGCCCGATGGCGGTGGCCGCCGTCGGGCGTCGGCCCCATGCGGGCCTACCGCGCCAGGCCTTCCGCCAGCGCCTTTAGCCCATCTTCGTAGATCTTCTGAAAGATCGCCGTGGCTTCCTGATCGCTCACGCCATTCGGCGTGAACTCTCCGGACCACTCGACGCGCGACTTGCGGCCGCCATCGACGGCCACGACGCGTAGCGTCGAGAGGTAATTCGTCACGGGGAATGGCGCTTTCAGGATCGCATAGCTGTAGCTACGCTGACGCTCGTCGAACGCCATCAGCCGCTCGACGATGGCCTCGCCATTCGGATTGGCGAGATGCCGCACGCGCCCGCCTTCCGACAGTTCGCTCTCCGGGATATAAGGAAGCCAGTCGGGCAGCGAATCGAATCCGCCGATCAGGTTCCAGACCGCATCGGGTGCCACCGCGACCTCGATGCTCGTGGACGCTTTTGCCATATCGTTTCTCCGTTCAGGCGGGGTTCAGCGATCAATGGGCAGCGGTGCTTCGGGTGAGACAAGCCCCTGGCCGCGCAGATCGCGCCAGAATTCGGCGGGGATCGGGGCTTTCAACGCCGCATGATCCTCGGCGATGCGCTCGGGCTTGCTCGCCCCGGGGATAACCGCCACGGATGCGGGGTGCGCGAGCGAGAACTGCAGCGCCGCCGCCTTGATCGGCACCTCGTACTTGCCGGCGAGCGCGCGAATGCGCTCGACCTTCGCCAGGATCTCCGGCGACGCCTTCTGATATTCGAAATGCGTGCCGCCCGCGAGGACGCCCGAGCTGTATGGCCCGCCGACCACCACTTCCACGTGCTTCTTCTCGCAGGCAGGCATCAGCCGATGCAATGCGGACGCGTGATCGAGCAGCGAGTAGCGGCCCGCCACCAGCAGCGCGGTGGGCCGGTGCTCGTCGAGATCGACGGCCAGCTCGCACGGCTCCACGCGATTGACACCGAGGCCCCATGCCTTGATCACGCCCTGCTCCTGCAACCGGCTGAGCGCGCGGAACGCACCGGTGCGCGAGGTCTCGAACAACTGCAGCCAGCCGTCGCCATGGAAGTCCCTGGCGATGTCATGGACCCACACGTAATCGAGCCGGTCGACGCCCATGCGCTTCAGGCTGTCCTCGATCGACTTCATCGCGCCGCCCTCGGTGTAGTCGTAGACGATCTTGTTCGGCCGGCCGTGCTCGAACAGCCCGCCCTTCTCGCCAAATTCGCGTTGCCCGCTTTCCACCTCATCGAGGATCAGCCGGCCCACTTTGGTGCTCAGTACGTAGTCGTCGCGCTTGTGCTTCGACAACACCTTGCCGAGGCGAATCTCGGACAGGCCCGCGCCGTAGAACGGCGCCGTATCGAAATATCGCGTACCCAGGTCCCATGCCGCGTCTACGGTCGCCTCCGCCTCGGCGTCCGGAATCTGGCGGAACATATTGCCCAGCGGTGCGGCGCCGAAGCCGAGCGGGCCATTGGGTAGCGTGTCGCGGATGCTCATTGCAATCTCCAGGTGTGTGACAGCGCTTTCAATGTGGCACGCGGCCGCCGGTATGGCCCGTTAACGCTGGTGAACGATGGTGAACGGCGCACTCCCCTTGACCGAAATTAACCCCGCTTAACCGCGCCTTCCGGGAACTGCGTTTACAACGAAGCATATGGGGAGGAACGTTCTGTCTCCTCCTTGTCACCCGGGCATCGGGCCAGTCGTACAGGAATATCCATGAGCGAGACTTATTCGTTTGGGCCGTTCCAGCTCTATACGCAGTTGCGCGTGCTGGAACGTGGCGGCGCGGTGATCGCCATGGGCAGTCGCGCCTTCGACATGCTCGTGGCCATGGTGCAGCGCCCGGGAGAGGTGGTATCGCACCGGGAGCTCATGGCGTTCGCATGGCCGGAACTCGTCGTCGAAGAGTCGAACGTCCGCGTGCAGATGGCGAAGCTCCGGCGCATCCTCGGCTGTGGGCGCGACGGCATGCAGTACATCGCGAGCGTGTCCGGCCGCGGCTACTGCTTCGTCGCGCCGCTTCGCAACCTGCCCGCCGCCAGTACGTCCATCGTCGGCACGCATCTTGTTGATACGCATGTTGTGCACGCCGATATCGCCGAGCGGCACGGGAGACCCGCATGGCGGCGCGCGGCGCCAGCGCCGCTGAGCCCGCCGATCGGACGATGCGGACACCTCGTCGAGCTATCCCGCGCGCTGCAGGGCGCACGCCTCCTGACGATCGTCGGTGCCGGTGGCGCGGGCAAGACCACCCTGGCGGCCCTGCTCTGCCACACACTGCCGGCACTGGAGGGCGGCACCTTTTTCGTGGACCTCAGTTCCGTGACCACCGTCGCGCCGCTGGGCGAGCCGCTGGTGAACGAGATCCTCCACACCGTCGCCTCGCGCCGCATGCTGCTCGTGCTGGACAACTGCGAGCATGTCGCCGGGGACATCGCGCCCCTCGTGGAGCGGCTGCTATCGAGCACCACGTCGTTACAGGTGCTCGCAACGAGCCGTGAGCCGCTACGCGTGCGCGGCGAGCGTCTCTATCCGGTCCCGCCGCTGGGCATGCCGCCGATGACCGGCCCGATCACGGCACAGCAGGCGATGGCGTTTCCGGCGGTCCAGCTGTTCATGGATCGCGCGATGGAAGGCGGCTACGACGCGCCGCTGGGGGACGACCACGCACCGGCCGTCGCGGCGATCTGCCGCCGGCTCGATGGCAACCCGCTCGCGATCGGGCTCGTCGCCTGCCGCGCCGCGCTCTATGGCATCGATGGCGTCGCCGAGTTGCTCGGCACGCAGCTAGCGCTGTCCTGGCGCGGCCGCCGGGATGCCCCGGCGCGCCACGGTACCGCGGAAGCGACGCTCGACTGGAGCTGCAATCTGCTCGCCGCGCGCGATCGCCGCATCCTGCATTGCCTCGCGTCGTTCCCGGGCACGTTCACGATCGACGCGGCGGTTGCCGCCGCCGCGCCCGAATTCGGCACGTTTGCGGTGACGCAGTCCATCGCCGGCCTGATCGAAAAATCGCTGATCGCCGTCCAGGACATCGGGGGCAACACCGCGCTGCGCCTGCTGGACACCACACGGCTATACGCCGCAACGCGACTGTAACCTGACCATGCAGACATCACGGTAATTCACAACGTTTAACCCGTGCGGCCCCTTCCACTCCCCTAGGCTGATAAAGTGCTCGCGGCGGCAATCTGCGCGGCGTATTCCCCAATATGAAGGCCGGACACGAATCGAGGGGTCCCCATGACCGCCAAGCCTTGCAATGGATCGCCCGTACTGGGACGTTCCGGCTTTGCCGCATCCGCGCTCGGCTCCACGGCGCTCGCGGCGAGCGCGCTGTCGCCGGGGACGCCGGGCACGATACTGCGCCCCGCATGCCGACGCGGCCGCGCGCCGCGCCGGCCTCGCCTGCTGCGTCCGTTGACCATCGATGGCCTCGAACTGCTCAATCGTGTCGTTATCGCGCCCATGCGGCAGTACGCCGCCAATGACGGCTGCATGAGCGACTGGCACCTGATCCATCTGGGCCGGCTTGCGCTCTCGGGCGCGGCGCTGCTCGCCATCGAGCACACGGCCGTGTTGCCGGAAGGCCGGTCCACGCATGCGGACCTGGGACTCTGGAACAGCATGACGGAAGCGGCGATGGGCCTGACGATCGAAAGCCTGCGCCGATGGTCCGACATGCCGATCGCCATCCTGCTCAGCCACGCGGGCCGCAGGGGATCGAACGACATCCCCGGTCACTCGAGCGGCGTCGCCAGCGCGCAGATCGGGCCGGCCGAGGGCCTCGGCTGGCAGACCGTCGCGCCCTCGGCGCTCGCGTACGACAGCGGACACGTGCTGCCCGAAGTGCTCGACCATCAGGACATGCGCGTCATTCGCGAAGCCTTCGTCGCCGCCGCGCGCCGCGCGGTGAACGTGGGCGTCGATGCCGTATTCATCGATGCGGCGGGCGGCCACCTGCTGCACCAGTTTCTCTCGCCGCTCTCGAATCGCCGCAACGACCTGTACGGCGGCACGCTGCAGAACCGTCTGCGGTTTCCGCTCGAAGTTTTTGCCGCCGTGCGCGATGCGCTGCCCCAGGGCCGGCCGCTCGCCTGCCGCATTCCCGCGCAGGACTGGATGGGACAGGGGTGGGACCTCGAGCAGGCCAGCGTGTTCGTGCGTTGCCTCGCCACGCAGGGATGCAACGCGTTCTACGTGAGCGCGGGCGGCCTGCTCGCGGGCGAAAACGTCCCGTATGGGGCCGGCTACCTCGTCCCGCTCGCGCGCGCGCTCAGGCAGGAGACGGGGCTGCCCGTCATCGCCACCGGCGCGATCACCGGCTTCGAACAGGCCGAGGCCATCATCGGCACGGGCGATGCCGATCTTGTCGCGATCGACCAGGCGATTCTCGACGATCCCTTCTGGCCTCGCCATGCGGGCGTCCAGCTCTGCGGCCGTGCGCAGGCCGCGCATCCCTGGGCACGCGGACAAGACGGCGGCATGCAGTGGGCCGGCGACTAGCGCGGCCCGGCCTCCGGATACCGCGGTAACCACCGTCTCCTATACTGCGGGGATGCACGCACCGCCCTGCGTGGCGTTGACAGACCATCCCACTGTCCCGGCGCATCGTGACCCTCGAAACCATCCATTCCCGCACGCTTCCTCCAGCGCAGGATCCCGCCAGCGCGCCGGTCTTCTCCTTTGGGCCCTTCCGGCTCTTTCCCGCACGGCAGTTGCTGCTCAAGGACGACGCCCCCGTCCACCTGGGCGCTCGCGCGATCGAATTGCTCGCGGCGCTCGCGGAGCGCAGCGGTGAACTCGTCTCCAAGGGCGAACTGATGCGCCGCGCCTGGCCCAACACCGTGGTTGAGGAGAGCAATCTGAAGGTCCATATGACCGCGCTGCGGCGCGCGCTCGGCGACGGGCAGAATGGCCAGCGCTACATCGCCACGGTCGTGGGCAGAGGCTATCGCTTCGTAACGCCCGTCGTCGGCGGACGCCTGGCCATGCAGGCTCCTGTGCCCATGCCGCGCGCATCGGGGCTGCCCGCCCTCACTACCTGCGTGCTCGGCCGCGGCCCCATCATCGAAGCAATCGGACAGCAATTGCGGCAGCACCGCCTCGTGACGGTGCTCGGTCCCGGCGGCATTGGCAAGACTACGGTGGCGATCAGCGTGGCGAAGGACATCGCGCTCGGGCTGGACGTAGAGGTGTGCTTCGCCGACCTCGGCGCGGTCCGCGACGGCAAGTTCGTCGGCAACGCGATCGCCGCGGCGGCCGGGCTCACGCCGCAGGCCAGCGATTCGGCGCCCGCGCTCGCGCAGGCCCTTGCGCAGGCGCTGCACGGGCGCCCCACGCTGCTCGTGCTCGACAGCTGCGAACGGTTCATCGAGGAAGTCGCCGCGCACGTCGACCAGATGCTGGCTGCGATACCCGATCTATCCGTCCTGGCAACGAGCCGCGAGACACTGCGCGTGCGCGGCGAATGCGTGTACCGGCTGCAGCCGCTCGATCTTCCCCCACCGTCGGTCACGCTCAGCGCCGAGAAAGCGCTCACCTACGCCGCGGTGGCGCTATTCGTGCGCCGCGCGTCGGAATGCGTGGACGACTTCCGGTTGCGCGACGACGACGCACCGATCGTCGCGGACATCTGCCGGCGGCTCGATGGCATCGCGCTGGCCATCGAACTCGCGGCGACGCGCGTGGACGCGTACGGCATCCGCGAATTGCAGCTGATGCTCGACGATCGCTTCCGCGTCCTGACGCAGGACCGGCGCGGCGCCCTGCCCCGGCACCGCACGCTCGGCGCCGCGCTCGACTGGAGCTACGACGCGCTGCCGCCCGACGAACAGGCGCTGCTGCGGAGCCTGTCGGTATTCGTCGCGCCGTTCACGCTGGAGGCCGCGGCCGCGCTATGTCGGCAGTCCGGCCCTCACGCGTCGCACGCGCTCCACGATGCGCCGGGCATCGCCGACAAGCTCGCGCGGCTCGTCGCGAAGTCCCTCGTCGTCGCCGACCTGAGCCGCGATGTCGTGCGCTACCGGCTGCTGGACACCACGCGCGCATACGGCCAGCAGAAGCTGCAGGACGCGCACGAACTCGAGCTATGGCTGCGCCACCATGCGCAGCTCACCATGCAGCGCCTGGCAAAAGCGGAATCGGAATGGGAGTCGCGACCCACCGACGAATGGCTGCGCGATCATCACGACAAGATCGACGACGTGCGCGCGGCGCTCAAATGGGCTTTCTCGGCCGAAGACGCGCGCGGCACGATGGACGCGCCCGCCAAGGACATGGCGGTCGCGCTGACGCTTGCCGCCATTCCGCTATGGATGCACCTGTCGCGCTACGACGAGTGCCAGCAGTTCGTCCGCCGCGCGCTGAAGATCCTCGACGCGGAGCACGAGCGCGTGGTGGCGATGAAGCTCACCGGCGCCCTTGCCGCGGCACTGCTTTATGCCACGGGATCGACGCCGGAAGCGGGCAGCGCGTGGCAGCGCACGCTTGCGCTCGCGGAACACAATGACGATGCGGAGTACCGCCTGCGCGCGCTGTGGGGATTGTCCGTCTACCACACGTATCGCGGCGAGCATCGCGCCGCGCTCGAACTCGAGGCGCGATTCCGCGCGCTGGCGGACGCGTCCGGCGACGCGGCGGCGCAGTCGAGTGTCGATCGCATGACGGCCACCTCGCTACGCTATCTGGGAGACCAGACGCAGGCGCAGAGCCATCTGGAGCGCATGCTGTCCGCCTACGTGCCGTCCGCGCGCCGCTCGCATATCGCGCGGTTCCAGCTCGACCAGCGCGCCGCGGCCTATGGCACGCTGTCCAACGTGCTGTGGCTGCGCGGATATCCCGATCGCGCGGTCGATGCGGCGCGCAACGCGTTCACGCACGCGCAGATGACCGCCCACGCATTGTCCATCTCCAACGCGCTCGTACACGGGACGTGCTCGATCGCGCTGCACGTGGGCGACTACGCGGGCGCGCGCGACGGCCTTGCGCTGCTGCGCGAGCATCTGGCGCGGCATCCGATCGGTTACTGGAACGCGCTGAGCGCGGCGATTGACGGACTATTGCGGATCGCGCTCGACGACCGGAGCGGCATCCACCTGCTGCGCGATGCCATCGCGGAACTCGACGACTGCGGTTTCCGCCTGCGATTCCCCGCGTTTCTGGGCGCGCTGGCCGAGGGCCTCGGCGCGTCGGGCAACCTGTCGGGCGCCCATGCCACGGCCGATGCCGCCATCAGCGCCGCGGTCACGAGCGGTGAATGCTGGAGCATGGCGGAGCTGCTACGCATCAAGGGCGAACTCTGGCGCCTGGAATCGCGTCCGGCGCATGCGGAGACGTGCTTTCTGCGATCGATCGGCACCGCCCGCGAAAGCCACGCGCTTTCGTGGGAACTGCGCGCGATGACGAGCTATGGCCGCCTGCTCGGCGCGCACGGCCGGGGCGCCGAAGCGGCCACCGCGCTCGACGGCGTGCTGTCGCGATTCACGGAAGGCCACGGCACGGCGGACCTGCAACAGGCCCGCGCGCTGATCGAGCGGCTGCGCCACGACACCGTCGATTGACGCGCGCAAGAGAGAGGACTGCAAGAGGATTGATCTGGCCCGCCCTACACGATTCGAACGTGTGACCGCTCGCTTAGAAGGCGAGTGCTCTATCCAACTGAGCTAAGGGCGGCCGGGAGAAGAGGCCCGCATTCTACCGCACACGCGGTCGCGCCAGAAGACCCGGCGATGTGGGCGGTGAAAATCGGGGGCTTATGGCCGCGGCTTGACCGCGCCGTCGGGCGAGGGACGCTCATCCTCACGCACGCGCGGTCGGCGCGGCATGCCAGGAACATCGCCGCTGTCGTGGGAAGACACGCAATTCCGGCCCATCAGCTTGGCGTCGTACAGCGCCCGGTCCGCGCGCCGCATGACCGCATCGGCGTTTTCGCCCGGATGGCGCTCCGCCATGCCGATGCTGACGGTGTAGGAAATCGGATCGGGCTCCGACGGACACGGCGTGGCGCGCACGAGCGTGTTCAGGCGCAGGCTCGCGGCGCGCCCCGCTTCCATCGTGGTGGCGGGCATCACGACCGCGAATTCCTCTCCGCCAAGGCGGCCGGCCACCGAGCCCGGCGGCGCGTTCCGGCGCAGCAGTCCCGCGAAATGACGCAGCACGCTGTCGCCAGCAAGGTGGCCGTACAAGTCGTTGATGGCCTTGAAGTGATCGAGGTCGATGAACGCGACCGTCAGCGGCTGGCGCGTCCGCTCCGCCTTCTTGCATGCGAGTTCCAGCTCTTCCCAGAAGGCCCCCCGCGACAGCACGTCGGTCAGGTCGTCGTGGCGCGCGCGGCGCTCGAGCATGCGACGCAGCCGGTCGTGCGCCATCAGAGCGAAGCTGACCGAGAGTCCGACCATGCCGAACACGAGCAGCACGACGATGCCGTCGTGCGACGTCACCGCGGGCAGATGGCGCCCATCGGCGAGCATGACGACCGAGGGCGCGATCAGCATGCCGATGAGCACCGTGCACGCCAGCGCCACGAGGACCAGCGACAACGCGGCCAGCCGTCCCGTGCCGCGCTTCGCCGGGACGCGCGGCACCGTGATCCGCACGAGTTCGAGCAACAGCAGGATCTGCACGACCGAGGCGGCGAGCGTCAGTGACGCCACCGCGGGTCCCGAAGCGGCGTGCAACATGGACACACCGTGGGCCACCGGCGCGAATCCATGGTCAATCGCCGCCGCGCCGCGCGCCGCAAGCCCGGGCACGTTCAGGGCGAGCAGCACCAGTCCGCGTCCCGGGCGGCCGACGAAATGGCGCATGCCATAGACCATCATGGAGAGGCCGCCCGTGAGCAACAGCTCGGGCACCGCCTCGAGCGGCAAATCCGGACGCATCGTGTGGGCCGCGAGCAGGACGACGGCCAGGGTCACGATCAGGTCGCCCGCGGCCCACGAACTCAGGCCACTGCGTCCCATCCCCGGCGAGCGCCGCAGCACGGCGCAGACGACCGCCATCTGCAGCGCGAACAAGCCTGCGATCAGCACCACCACCTGCGACTGAAACATCTTCTTTCCCGTTCACAAGGACACGGCATGGCTCCGCACGGCCATGGTGCCCTGATGTTTGCGGCCTGCGATGGGCCGTCCTGTTGTTGTTCCGCAGGTTCCGGATGTGCTACGGCCCAGCCGCCGCGTCGCGCGCGAAGCCGGGCGTGCCATGGTTGTGATTGTCGGGACCGGGTCCGGAAGAGATCTGCCCTGGCCCCGTGGCGAACGGAGCATCGGACCCTGGCGGTGTGCGGATTATGTCAGCGCGACGGCCCAAGTCAAGCCGAATCCCACCCCACCTGAAGCAGGGTGCTGCGTGGCGGCGAAGCGCGCACTTTGAGAAGGGCGTGCGTGGCATTTGACCCACGGGCAAACAACCGGCTACAATCGCGGGCTTCGGAGCGTAGCGCAGCCTGGTAGCGCATCTGATTTGGGATCAGAGGGTCGTAGGTTCGAATCCTATCGCTCCGACCATATTTGCAGGGCCCGCGCTGGCGCGCGGGCCCTTTGTCATTTGCGCCGCGTGATATAATGCGAAGGTCAGTTCCGGGGTCTGTGAGCACGCCCGGAAGCCAGGTACCGTCAGATCGGCGGCTACAGCCCTCCCCTCCACGATTCCCTCGGCGATGCCTGTGCCATGCGGCACGGTGCTCACTCAACTCGCGCAGCCTTTGGCTGCATGCAAAGGACTACAAGATTGGCTAAGGAAGAACTCATTGAATTTGGCGGCGTGGTGTCGGAAGCCCTCCCCGACAACCGTTATCGCGTGACGCTGGAAAACGGCGTGGAAATCTGGGCATACGCTTCGGGCAAGATGCAGAAGCACCGTATCCGGATTCTGGCCGGTGACCGCGTGACCCTGGAAATGTCGCCCTACGACCTGACGAAGGGCCGCATCAATTTCCGCCACAAGTCCTGAGTTGTCCCTGAGCGTTTCCCTGTGAGCGAGCGTCTGCGTCTCGCGCGGTGACATCCCCGACGTGACATCCCCGCATCACAGGCTGACGGGCTGCCCGCAGGCTCTACGAGCTGCCGGCGGCCCGTCTTGTTTTCCGTCCCGCGCGCGGGCTCATGGTCTACCCTCTTGCGCCCCGCGAGGTGGCTGACCATACTCGGGATTCGTCCAGCCACCGTCCGCTCATGAATCTCATCCTGTGGCGCCACGCCGAAGCGGAAGACCTTCCCGCGGCGATGAGCCTGTCCCGCAATGCCGACCTCCAGCGCGTGCTGACCCCGCGCGGGCACAAGCAAGCCCAGGCGTCGGCCAAATGGCTGCGCAATCACCTCCCCAGCCCGTATCGCGTGGTATGCAGCCCCGCCGTGCGCGCACGAGAGACCGCCGCGGCGCTCTGTAGCGACGCCGAAGTCCTGCCCGAGCTCGGCCTGGGCGCCAGCGTCTCCGAGGTGCTGGCGGCCGTCGGCTGGCCCGGCGCCGACGAGGCTGTGGCCCGCGTCGATGGCGCCGATCGGGGCCACCGGGGCGACCGGACTGTCGTCGTCGTCGGCCACCAGCCCTGGTTGGGCCGCGTCGCCAGCCGCGTGCTCGCCGGCCGCGAAATGCCGTGGAGCGTCCGCAAGAGCGGCGTCTGGTGGTTCACCGCCCGCGCGCGCGATACCGAGGGGCAGGTGGCGCTGCGCGCGGTCGTCCATCCGGATTTTCTCTGACCGCCCCGCACTGTTCGTCTTCGCACGTTGCGGCTGTCACAATTCTGTATCCTAATCGTCACATTTCTCGGAAAGCTTATGGCGCGTGGCGTGCAAGCCGGTTAGAGTCACCGCAAGCACCCACGCAACGCGATTCTGGTCACGGAATCGTCACAACCGTGCCACGGCGTTGTCACTGGGCGTCCCTACATTGTTTCGAAGCCGTTTCGTCACCGAAAGGACACACATGCGAGACCTTCCGACGCCTACCCAGCCGCTCTTCGACTCTTTGCCCACTGGCCAATCCGGCCAGTCGGCGCGGAGGCGTCTTCCTCGTCAGCAACAAGATCAGTCAAATCCGACGCCTGCTTTCACCGTGGCGTGGGCACGCCACCAGGACGAAGTAGAAGAGGCCCAGCGCCTGCGCTACAAGGTGTTCGCCGAGGAGATGGGAGCCCGCCTCCAGACCGCGACGCCCGGCATGGACGTAGACATGTTCGACACCTACTGCGACCACCTGATCGTCCGCGATCAGGAGACGCTGAAGGTGGTCGGCACCTACCGCGCCCTGCCCCCGCACCAGGCCAAGCGCATCGGGTGCCTCTACGCCGAATCCGAGTTCGACCTCGTGCGCCTGAACCACCTGCGCCCCAAGATGCTGGAAGTCGGCCGCTCGTGCGTGCACCGGGACTACCGCAGCGGCAGCGTGATCATGGCGCTGTGGGGCGGACTCGGCGAATACCTGCAGAAGTATGGCCTCGAGTCGCTGCTGGGCTGCGCGAGCGTGCCCATGAGCGATGGCGGCCACTACGCGGCCAGCCTCTATCGGCAGTTCGCGGAACGCTCGCTGGCGCCGATCGAGTACCACGCGTTCCCGCGCGTGCCGCTACCCGTGGAAGACCTGAACCAGACGCTCGATGTCGACCCTCCCGCGCTGATCAAGGGCTATCTGCGCCTGGGCGCGAAAATCTGCGGCCTGCCAGCCTGGGATCCCGACTTCAACGTGGCGGACTTCCTCACGCTGTTGCGCGTGCGGGACATGAACCCGCGTTATGCGCGGCACTTCCTCGGGTTGAAGTAAAAAAAAGCCGCGCCCGATGCGCGGCTTTTTTTTGGCGCCGATCCCTCAGACGTACACCACCTTGTATCGCTTGCCGATGCGTTCCCACTCGTCGGCCTCTTGCGCAAGGCTGTATTCGACGAGCGGATTCGCATCGATCCACGCCTTCGGCAACCGCACCTCGAAGCCCTCGTCGAGCGCGTCCGCGCGCTGGCTCACGCGAATGTCGGGCAGCTTGGCATCGGAGCGCCTGCGGCACAGCACGAAGGCGAGGCGCAGGCTGAACAGCATGCGCCAGTCCAGGAACTTGCCGCTGCCGGACAGCTTGCCCAGCTTGCCCGCATGGCCAAGCAGCAGCGTGGCAAGGCGCGCCTGATCGGTCTTCGAGAAGCCCGGCATGTCGGCATGGGTCGCGATATACGCCGAGTGCTTGTGGTAACCGCCGTGCGAGATCGACATGCCGATCTCGTGCAGGCTCGCCGCCCAGCCAAGCAGCGCGAGGTTGTCCTCGCGGCGCTCATGCGGCGGCTCGGGAAACTGCGCGAGCAGCTCGCGCGCGGCCGCGCCCACGCGCTCCGCCTGCGCGCGATCCACCGCGTAGCGGCGCATGAACTGATCGACCGTCACCGTGCGCATGTCCTCGTGGTGACTGCGGCCCAGCAGGTCGTACAGCACGCCGAGGCGTAACGCGCCGTCGGTCACGTCCATGCGGTCGATATCGAGTTCGGCGAACACGCCGAGCATGATCGACAGACCGCCCGGCAACACGGGGATGCGGTCGGCCTTGAGACCGGCCAGCTTCACGCGATTCGCATTCTCCGCCTTGACCAGCGCGCGCTTGAGCCGCTCCAGCCCTTCCCGCGTGATGCCATGGTCGGCGGGATTGTCGTTCATGCCGTTGAGCTCGATGAGCTCGGCCAGCGCGCGCGCGGTACCCGAAGATCCCACGGCCTGCTGCCAGCCCGCCGCGCGGTACTGGCGCACGAGCACCTGGATTTCGCGGCGCGCGGCCAGCTCGGCCTGCTTCATCGCGTACTCGTCGACATTGCCGCTCGGGAAGAACTGACGGCTGTGCGAGACGCAGCCGATATACAGGCTCTCCATCAGCTTCGACTGGTAGCCGCTGCCGATGATGAACTCTGTCGACCCACCGCCGATATCCACTACGAGGCGATTGCCCTGGCAGGCCGGCGCGTCGTGCGAGGCGCCGAGGTAGATCAGCCGCGCTTCCTCGCGGCCCGCGATGACCTCGATCGGAAAACCGAGCGCATGCTCGGCCTCGATCAGGAACTCGGGGGCATTGCGCGCGACGCGCAGCGTATTGGTGGCCACCGCGCGCACGTGCTCGGGCGCGAAGTCCCGCAGCCGGTCACCGAAGCGGCGCAGCGCGTCGATGCCGCGCCGGCGCGCGGGCTGGTCGAGGTATTTGTCGGGCGTCAGGCCGGCCGCGAGGCGCACGGGTTCGCGCAGGGCATCGACCTGGAAGATCTGGCTGGCTGGGCCGGAAGCCGTCGGGGTCTCGTCAACCCGCCCGATCATCAGGCGGAAGCTGTTGGAGCCCATATCTACGGCGGCCAGCAGGCGTGGTGTCTGTGTCATTGCTAGTGTGAAGCACGGGGTGGCGGGATCGACGGGTGGCGCCACCGCATCAAACCCCGTAAATTATGTCTTCGTCATGTCCGGAGCATGACAAATCCAAAGTGTCATGTAAATGACACACAACTATGGAAAAGTCGCCACATTCCGAAAAAGAACATTCATGACCATGTCGACGACTGCGCCCGGTACCCTGCTTAACCGCGAACTGGGTATCCTCGAATTCAACGCGCGCGTCCTGGCGCAAGCCGCCGACCCCAACGTCCCGCTGCTGGAAAGGCTCAAGTTCATCTGCATCGTTTCCAGCAACCTCGATGAATTCTTCGAAATCCGGATGGCGGGTCTCAAGGAGCAGATCCGCGACAACCCATCGGGCACCACGCCGGATGGGCTTTCGTTCCTGCAAACCTATCAACTGGTCACAGAACGCACGCAGCGCCTCGTTGCCTCGCAGTATGACATGCTGCAGAACGTCATATTCCCCGCGCTCGAGCAGGAAGGCGTCTACTTCCACCTCATGGGCACGTGGACCGACGTGCAGCGCGAGTGGGCGCGCGACTTCTTCGTGCGTGAACTCGGTCCGGTGCTCACGCCGATCGCGCTCGATCCCGCGCATCCCTTCCCGCGCGTGCTCAACAAGAGCCTGAACTTCGTCGTCGAACTGTCCGGCAAGGACGCCTTCGGCCGCGATGCGGACCTCGCCATCGTGCAGGCCCCGCGCGCGCTGCCACGCGTCGTCAAGATGCCGGAGAAGCTGTCGGGCTACCCGTATGGCTTCGTCATGCTCTCGTCGTTCATGCAGGCCTTCGTGCACGAGCTGTTCCCGGCCATCGCCGTGGAGGGATGCTACCAGTTTCGCGTGACGCGCAACTCCGACCTGTTCGTCTCCGAAGACGACATCACCGATCTGCGCGAGGCGCTGCAGGGCGAACTGCCCGCGCGCCATTTCGGCGATACGGTGCGGCTCGAGGTGTCCTCCGACACGCCTCCCCCGCTCGCGCGCCGGCTGCTGCTGGAATCGGGACTCGGCGAGCAGGATCTGTATCGCGTCAGCGGCCCCGTGAATCTCGTGCGGCTCATGCAGATTCCCGATCTGATCGATCGGCCCACGCTCAAGTACCCGCCACACGTGCCGGCTCCGGTCAGGGCCTTTCCGCCGGGCGCGCCCATGTTCGATGTCATTCGCCATCAGGACGTTCTGCTGCACCATCCGTTCGAGAGCTTTACGTCGGTGCTCGATCTGCTGCAGCTGGCCGCATCGGATCCGAACGTCGTGGCGATCAAGCAGACCGTCTATCGCACCGGCAACGAATCCGCGGTGATGGAAGCGCTCATGTCCGCGGCGCGCAACGGCAAGGAAGTCACCGTCGTGGTGGAACTGCTCGCGCGCTTCGACGAAGAGACCAACATCAACTGGGCGGAGCGGCTCGAGTCCGCGGGCGCCCACGTGGTGTACGGCGTGGTCGGCCACAAGTGCCACGCGAAGATGCTGCTGATCGTCCGGCGGGAGCCGAGCGATGGCAAGAGCATCGTCAAGGGCAAGGCCGTGCAGCTGCGCCGCTACGCTCACCTGGGCACCGGCAACTATCATCCGCGCACCGCACGGCTCTACACCGACTTTGGTCTGCTGACCGCGGACGAGAAAATCTGCGAGGACGTGCATCACGTGTTCCAGCTGCTGACCGGCACAGCGGGCACGATTCGGCTGAACCATCTGTGGCAGTCGCCGTTCACGATGCATAGCAACCTCGTCGACCACATCCGCAACGAGGCGCGCAACGCGCGCGCGGGCAAACCGGCGCGGATCATCGCCAAGATGAACGCGCTGCTGGAGCCGTCGATCATCGAGGAACTGTACAAGGCGTCCCGCGCGGGCGTGAAGATCGACCTGATCGTGCGCGGCGTCTGCGCGCTGCGGCCCGGTGTGCCCGACATGTCCGAGAACATCACGGTACGCTCGATCGTCGGACGTTTTCTCGAACACCATCGCGTCTACTACTTCCGGGCGAACGGCGACGACGTGCTCTATCTGTCCAGCGCGGACTGGATGGACCGCAACCTGTTCCGCCGCGTGGAGGTCGCGTTCCCGATCCTCGACCGCGCGCTCAAGGCGCGTGTGATCAAGGAAGGGTTGCAGGTGCATCTGCGCGACAACACGACCGCATGGATCATGCAGCCCGATGGCGAGTACGCGCGCAGGCCGTCGCGCGCGAAGAAGCCGTTCGTGAGCCAGCTTGCGCTGCTGGAGTGGTTCGGCAGCTGACGCGCGCGTGTCTGTTCGTGTGTGGGAGGGGAGATGGCAAAGATGTGTTGAGATCGTGTGGACGGGACGGCCGGGTCCTTAGACTTTGCCATCCCCAACACGGATTCCCATGTCATGAATGCCAAGCTCCTGTCCCTGCTGCTGATCGCCAGCAGCACCCTGCTCGTCATGCGGGCCCATGCCGCCAGCGGCACCATCACCTTCAACGGCAAGGTCAATACCAGCACCTGCAAGATCAACGGCCTGGCCGATGGCGCTGCCGATATTCACGTCGCGCTGCCTACCGTCTCCGCCGATGCGCTGAAGACGCCGGGTGCGACCGCGGGTCTCACGCCGTTCACGATGCGGCTCACTGGCTGCGATCCGAAAGCGGGCCGCGTGTCGGCGAACTTCGAGCCGAGTACCAATCTCGATCTCACAACGGGTCATCTGAAACTGGACAGCGGCGCGGGAATGTCCGGCGGCTCGGCCGCCACGAACGTGCAGATCGCCCTGCTCAATGGCGACGGCAGCCGCATCAGCCTCAATGGCGGTAACCAGAATGCGATGTCCGCGATCGTCGAGGCCGATGGCAGCGCCACGCTGAAGTATGCGGCGGAGTATGTGGCCACCGGCCCCGCGCTCGGCGGCATCGCGACGGCGCGCGTGCTCTACACGATCACTTACCAGTAAGCGCGGCCACGCTCGCGGTTGCAGCGGTTCTCTTCATGGCGTATCGATTCGCACCTGCCGCAATGCGGGTGGCCATTGCCGCCGCGCTGGCCGTCTCCGTTCCGGCGCAGGCGTCGATTGTTCTCGACAACACGCGCGTGGTCTACCACGGGCCGGACGCGGAGGCCACGGTCCGCCTGACCAATGGGGGCAGCCAGCCTGCGCTCGCGCAGGTGTGGATCGACGCGGGCGATGCCGCGGCGTCCCCCGCGGCGATCGATGTGCCATTCGTGGTGACGCCGCCGATCGCGCGCATCGACCCGGGCAAGGGACAGACGCTCCGGATCGTGTATGCGGGGGACCCGCTGCCGGGCGATCGGGAGTCGCTGTTCTTTCTCAACGTCCTCGAGGTGCCGCCGCGGCCCACGGGGGATGCCGCGCAAGGCAACCTGCTGTACATGGCGTTCCGCACGCGGATCAAGCTGTTCTTTCGGCCTGCCAAGCTGGCCGGCTCCGCCGCCGAAGCGCCCGCGCACGTGACATGGCGCGTTGCGCGCGTCGATGGCCGCATGGCGCTCGAGGCTACGAATCCCACTCCGTATCACGTGACGCTTGTCGACATTGGGTTAACGAATGGCGGTGGGGCCGATGGAGGCCATCGGGACGATGGCCGGGATGACGGGCGCGAGCCCATCGGCGGCATGCTTGCCCCCGGCGAGTCCAGGCGGTTCCCGCTCGACGGCGCACGGCCCGCCCCCGGCACGCGTGTGCGATTCGGCGCCATCAACGACTATGGCGGTACGTCGTACCTGTCCGGGTCCCTTTCTGGATCCCTGTCTTGGACGCCGTCCGTGGACCGGTCGGCGGCAGCGGATTAGGATCGCCGGGAACGACACGTGGCACCTCCGTACTGGTTTTCGTAATGCGCGCCGCCCGCCCCGCGCGTGCCGCGGCCATGGCGCTCGCACTCGTCGCCGCCACCGCGCCCGCGCCCACCGGCGCGGCGCGTAACGAGGCGACGATGCTCGCCGCCGTCGAATTCGACATGGGCTTTCTGCGCGGCGACGGCCCGCCCATCGACGGCGCGCGCTTCGCCTACGGCAACCCCGTGCAACCGGGCGTGCATCCGCTCGCGCTCCACCTCAATGGCCGCCGGATTGGACGCGCGGACATCCGCCTCGACCATGTGAACGGCTACGGCGCCCTGCCCCAGCCCTGCATCGACCGCGCGCTGCTCACGCGGCTCGGCGTCGATACCGCACGGCTGACGCGGGAGGCCACGGCGGCACTGACCGGCCCGGCAGAGACATGCCATCCGATCGACACGTTGATCGACGGCGCCACCGCGCATGTCGACATGAGCGACTTCCGCATGGACATCGGCGTGCCGCAGGTCGCTCTCGCCACGCGCGCGCGCGGATCCATCGACCCAGACGAATGGGACGACGGCGTGACCGCCGCCATGCTGCGTTATGACGCGAGCGTCTACGGCACACGTTACTCGCAAGCCAGCGCGGGCACCTCCATGCAGGCCTATGCAGGGTTGCGTGGCGGCATCAATCTCGGCCCGTGGCGCCTGCGCCATGACGGCAATCTTAGCGCTGCCTCGCGGGATGGTGGCGATGGCCGCACCACATACCGCACCACGTACCGCGCCATGCAAACGTCGCTGCAACGCGCGATCGCCCCGCTCGACAGCCAGCTCACCGTCGGCGACGGCTTCACCGATGGCACGCTGTTCGACAGTGTGGGCTTCCGCGGCATCCGCCTCGCCAGCGACGACCGCATGCTGCCCGAATCGCGGCGCGGCTTCGCACCCGCCGTGCGCGGCATGGCAAACACCAACGCGCGCGTGCAGATTCGCCAGCACGGCACGCTGCTCTACGAGACCACCGTCGCGCCGGGCGCATTCGAGATCGGCGATCTGTATCCCACGGGCTACGGCGGTGACCTGGACGTCAGCGTCACGGAAGCGGACGGCAGCGTGCGCGCGTGGCGCGTGCCATTCACGGCCACGGTCCAGGCGCTGCGCCCCGGTGTCACGCGCATGGCCCTGACGGTCGGCCAACACCGGGTCGGACAACACCGGGTCGGACAACACCGGGCGGGGCAATATCGGGCCAATCAAGGCCGACAGTCTTCGAGCGACGCCACGCCGTGGCTCGCGCAGGCCACGGTGCGCCATGGCCTCACCAATCTCGTGACACTGGAGGGCGGCATCGCGGCATCGCGGGACTATGCGGCCCTCGCGGCCGGCGTCGCGCTGAACACCGCGTACGGCGCATTCGCGGCCGACATCACGCAAACGTTCGCCGCCTCGGCCGACGGCACCACCCACCGGGGCCAGCGCCTGCGGGTTGCCTATCAACGGACTTTCCCGCTCACCGGCACAAGCGTGTCGCTGTCAGGCTACCGCCTCGCTGGCGACGGCTATCTCTCGCTCGCGGACGCCATCGCGCCGAGGCATGCGCCGTCTCCCGACATGGCAATGACCATGCAGCCCATCGGCCGCGTGCAGGCGATCGTCAATCAGCCGATCGGCACACAACACGGGACGTTCTATCTCTCCGGCTCGATGCAGACCTTCCGCCATCGCGACGGACGCCACGGCCAATTCCAGATCGGCTACAGCCATCGCCTGGGTCGCGTCCACTACAGCCTGTCCGCCGCACGATTGCTGGATATGGACGCAGGCCGATGGGACACGCGTGTCATGCTGACGCTCGGCGTGCCGCTCGGCGACGGCACGCACCGGCCCTATGCGGGCTCGGCCCTCACCTACGACCCGCGTGGGCACCTGACCGCGCAGCAGAGCCTGACCGGCACCGCGGGGCGCGACAACACGCTGGCCTACGGCGTCACGGCAACCGCGAGCCGCATCGCCAATGCCGGCGGCCCACGCGAAGCGTACGGCGCAAGCGCCAACGCCGCCTACGTCGGCACCCTCGCCGCGATCAACGGCAACGCCGGCGTGGCCTCCGGCTATCGGCAGGCGGGTGGCGGCATCTCCGGCATGATCGTCGGATATGCGGGCGGCCTCGCGCTTTCGCCCGCGCAGGGCGACACGCTGGCGGTCGTGGAAGCCGACGATGCGCCGGGCGCGCGTATCGCCTCGGCCAGCGGCATGCGCGTCGGCCCATGGGGACGCGCCGTGGTCTCGAACCTGCAGCCGTTTTCGCGCAATGCCATCGAAATCGATCCGCGCGGGCTGCCGCTGAGCGTGGAACTGAAAACCGATACGCACCATGTCGCGCCGACCGCCGGCGCGGTGGTCCGCGCGCGCTTCGATGCGCATCGCTCGGGGCGGCCCGCGCTGATCCGCGCGCGCATGGCGGACGGCCTGCCCATGTCCTTCGGCGCGGAGATCTTCGCGGCGGACGGCCGCGCGCTCGGCACCGTCGCGCAGGGCGGACGGGCGTTGGTGCGTGGACTGATGGAGGACGCGGGCGCCCTCACGGTGACATGGGGCGCCGGGCCGCACGAGCAGTGCGTGCTCGACTATGTGCTCGCCGGGGGCTCCTCCGACCTGCCGGCAGGCGAAGGAACGTGCAGACGGTAGCCCGAATTCGCTGACAGGCTAAGCCACCTGCCGCGTCTCGTCTTCCGGCGCGTAGCCGCTGCGGTCCTCGGGGAAGATGATGCGGAAGGTACTGCCGCGACCGAGTTCGCTGGTCACCCGCAGATCGGCATGGTGGCGCGACAGCACGTGCTTGACGATGGCGAGTCCGAGGCCCGTGCCGCCCGTGTCGCGCGACCGGCTGCGGTCGACGCGATAGAACCGCTCCGTCAGACGCGGGATATGCTCGGGCGCGATGCCGAGCCCCGTATCGCTGACCGAGAACACCGAATGGCCATCGGTAAACTTCATGCGGATGGCGATGCGGCCGCCGTCCGGCGTGTAGCGCACGGCGTTGGAAACGAGATTGCCCAGCGCGGACAGCAACTCGAGCTCGGCACCGCGCAACACCACGGCTGGATCGATATCCACTTCGATGCGATGCCGCTGCTGCGACAGCGCCTCCGCGTCGTGCACGAGGTGCGCGGCCAGCGCGGCCACGTTGATGCGGTCGAACGTCGGCGCCTGCGCGTCGCTTTCGAGCTTGGCGAGCGCCAGCAGATCCTCGACGATGCGCTGCATGCGCATCGACTGCACGAGCATCATGTCGATGTATCGATGGCGGTCCTCCTCGGAAACCGGCAGGTCGCGCACCGTTTCCAGAAAACCCGTCAACACGGTCAGCGGCGTCTTGAGTTCGTGCGAAACGTTCGCTACGAAATCGCGCCGCATGGCTTCGGTGTTCTCCACCTTGGTGATGTCCTGGGTCAGCACGAGCTTTCGGTTCTCGCCATAGGGAAGGATCTGCACGGCCGTCACGTTGCGCTTGTGCTCGCCCATGTCGCGCATGACGAGCGGCTCGTCGTAACGTTCGCGCGTGAGGTACTGCACGAACTCGGGGCGCCGGATCAGATGCGTGATGCGCTGCCGCACGTCGCGCCGCGCGTTGAGGCCGAAGTGCTGCTCGGCCACGCCGTTGCACCATTCGATCTGGTCGGCGTCGTCGAGCATCAGCACACCGTATGGCGATGCCTGGATGGCCTGAATGAAACGTGTATGCTGCTGCTCCACCTGGAGCACCTGCGTGCGCCAGCGCTTGACGAGCCGGTGCAAGCGGTAATAGACCTCGCCCCAGATACCCAGCGCGCTCGGAATCTCGCCATAGGCGGGCGCGTCGAGGACCTTCCACAGCCGGTTGATCTGGAACAGGTAGTAGCCCAGCAGCGCGAAGAGCATCGCGCACAGGGCGAGCAACGCCGGCACCGCACCGGAGAACATGTAGATCGCCGCCGCGATGACGGCGAGGCTGATCAGGGCGGCCGCGGATCGGGCCCAGATGATATTCATGCGGAGGTCAGGGAATCGAACGGCTTCAGACGGCGCTTTCGGCGGCGCTCACAGGAAGCCACCGCGTTTGCGACGGAGTGTGCCACGGAATGATCCCCGTGGCACGGCATGGCGAATCCCCTCGACGGGTCAGTGGTTCGGCGAACGGGCCAGGCGATAACCGCTGCCGCGTACTGTCTCGATCATGTTGCTGTAGCCGCCTGGCGTGAGCGCGGCGCGCAGGCGCTTGATATGGACATCCACCGTACGTTCCTCGACAAAGACGTGGTCGCCCCATACCTGGTCGAGCAGCTGCGAGCGGCTATGCACGCGCTCCGGATGCGTCATCAGGAAGTGCAGCAGCCGGAACTCGGTGGGGCCGAGGTCAAGCTTCAGCGGGCCGGAGTCGTCCTGTCCGGTCACGCGGTGCGTGGCCGGATCGAGCCGCAGGCCGTTGATCGCCACCACGTCGTCGGTCAGCTGCGGCGCGCGGCGGCGCAGCACGGCCTTGATGCGCGCGAGCAGTTCTTTCGGGGAGAACGGCTTGGTCACGTAGTCATCGGCGCCGGCTTCCAGGCCCATGACCTTGTCCTGCTCTTCGCTGCGGGCCGTCAGCATGATGATCGGAATCTGCTTGGTGCGATCGTTGGAGCGAAGCTCCTTGGCGAAGGTCGCACCCGACTTGCCGGGAAGCATCCAGTCCAGAAGCACGAGGTCGGGCAGGACGTCGCTCATCAGGGAAAGGGCTTGCTCGGCGTTATAGGCCCGGATCGGGTAATGTCCCGCGTGCTGCAGGTTGACGGCGATCAGTTCCGCGATCGCCGGTTCATCCTCGACAACGAGAATACTGCTTGGCATGTAATTTTTCTCCGCTATCAGTCCCGCACCGCGTCAGCTCAGCGCTTCCCGCTCCATGTCTTCACGGGAGGCGTGGCGAACGTCGGTACCCTTCACGATGTAGATGATGAACTCCGCGATATTCTTGGCATGATCGCCGATCCGCTCCACCGCCTTGGCGATGAACAGGAAGTCGAGTGCCACAGAGATCGTACGCGGGTCTTCCATCATGTACGTAATCAGCTTGCGCACGAACGCGCGGAATTCGTCGTCGATCGCCTTGTCGTCCTTGACGATGCGGGCGGCGGCGACGGTGTCCAGACGCGCGAAGGCGTCCAGCGCCTGGCGCAGCAGTTGAATCGCCATCTCTCCGGACAGCTTCACTTCCGAATAATTGATCGTGTGCGCGGCCGCATCTTCCATGATGTGCTTGGTGCGCTTGGCGATCTTTTCGGCCTCGTCGCCCGCGCGCTCGAGGTTCGTGATCGTCTTGGAAATCGCCATCACCAGGCGCAGGTCGCGCGCGGTCGGCTGGCGGCGCGCGATGATGTTGTTGCAGTCGGCATCGATTTCGACCTCGAGCGCATTGAGCTGCAGCTCGCGCGCGATCACGCGGTCCGCCATCTCGCTGTCGAAATCGGCCAGCGCGCGCATCGCCGTTTCGATCTGCGACTCCACCAGACCACCCATCTGCAGCAGCTTGGTGTTGATGGCGTTCAGTTCGGCATCGAACTGGGTCGAGAGGTGCTTGTCAGTCATGGTGTTCTCCTGGCCGCTCTGCGTGCATCACGCACTATGTTACGACGTCCGTTGATCCGTCAAACGCTTGGCATTAACCGAAGCGGCCGGTGATGTAGTCTTCCGTTTCCTTGCGGTGCGGCTTGATGAAGATCTTCTCGGTCTCGCCGAACTCGATCAGTTCGCCCAGATACATGTACGCGGTGTAATCCGAGCAACGGGCGGCCTGCTGCATGTTGTGGGTGACGATCACCACGGTGTACTCGTCCTTGAGCTCGGCGATCAGTTCCTCGATGCGGCCCGTCGAAATCGGGTCCAGCGCCGAGCACGGCTCGTCCAGCAGCAGGACTTCGGGACGGATGGCGATGCCGCGCGCGATGCACAGGCGCTGCTGCTGGCCGCCGGAGAGGCCGTAGCCCGACTGGTGCAGCTTGTCCTTGGCCTCGTTCCACAGCGCGGCCTTGGACAGCGCCCATTCCACGCGGTCGTCCATCTCCGAGCGCGACAGCTTCTCGAACAGTCGCACGCCAAACGCGATGTTGTCGTAGATGGACATCGGGAACGGCGTCGGCTTCTGGAACACCATCCCGACCTTGGCGCGCAGCAGCGCGATGTCCTGCTTGCTCGTCAGCAGGTTCTCGCCGTCCATGTTGATCTCGCCCTCGGCGCGTTGCTCCGGGTACAGCGCGAACATCTTGTTGAACGTGCGCAGCAGCGTGGACTTGCCGCACCCTGACGGGCCGATGAACGCCGTGACCTTGCGGTCCGGGATCGACATGTTGATGTGCTTGAGCGCGTGGAACTGGCCGTAGTAGAAGTTCAGATCGCGCACGTCGATCTTGGCGCGGACGGTATCGGGAATGTCGATGACGGTAGAGGTCATGGTCATTGTCTCGCTTGAATTCGGTTATTTCTTGAACAGCATGCGCGCGATGATGTTCAGCGCCAGCACACCGACAGTGATCAGGAAAACGCCAGCCCAGGCCAGTTGCTGCCATTCCGTGAAGGGGCTCATCGCGAAGCGGAAGATCGTCACGGGAAGGTTGGCCATCGGCTTGTCGAGGTCCGTGCTCCAGAACTGATTGGAGAGCGCCGTGAACAGCAGCGGCGCGGTCTCGCCGGCGATACGCGCCACCGCCAGCAGCACGCCGGTGATAATGCCCGCGTACGAGGACTTGACCGTGATCGACATCACCATCTTCCACTTCGGCGTGCCGAGCGCCACCGCGGCTTCACGGAGCGCATTCGGCACGAGGTTCAGCATGTTCTCGGTGGTGCGCACGACGATCGGCACCTGGAGCAGCGCCAGCGCGCAGATGCCCGCCCAGGCCGAGAAATGGCCCATGCGGGTCACCACGAGCGCGTAGACAAACAGGCCGATCACGATCGACGGCGCCGACAGCAGGATGTCGTTGATGAAGCGGATAAGGCTGGCCAGCATGTTCTTCTGGCCGTATTCGGCGAGGTAGATGCCCGCGAGCACGCCCAGCGGCGTGCCGATCAGCGTGGCGACGCCCACCATCACGAAGCTGCCGAAAATCGCGTTGGCCAGACCGCCGCCGGCGGTGTTCGGGGCCGGCGTCATCTGCGTGAACAGATCGAGCGACAGGCCGCCAATACCCAGCGAGATCGTGGTCCAGAGAATCCACATCAGCCAGAACAGGCCGAAGGCCATCGCGCCGAGCGATGCGGTCAGCGCGTACAGGTTGGTTCGGCGGCGCGAGCCTTGCAGGCGCGCGCGAACGGCGTCGGCATCGGGCCGGACCGCGGGAATGGAAGAAGTCGCCATGGCTTGACTAGCTTGGTTCATTTGCCCCCCTCGTTCTTCGCAAGGCGCAGCAGCAGCAGTTTGGAGAGGGCCAGCACGACGAACGTGATGAAGAACAGGATCAGGCCCAGTTCCATCAGCGCGGCCGTATGCAGGCCCGGCCCTGCTTCGGCGAACTCGTTGGCGAGGGCCGAGGTGATGCTGTTACCCGGCGCGAACAGCGACGCGCTGTCGAGCAGGTTCGTATTGCCGATGACGAAGGTCACGGCCATCGTCTCGCCGAGCGCGCGGCCCAGGCCGAGCATCACGCCGCCGATGACACCGGCGCGCGTGTAGGGCAACACCACGCGCCACATCACTTCCCACGTCGTGCAGCCCACGCCGTAAGCGGATTCCTTCAGCAGCGTGGGCGTGACTTCGAACACGTCGCGCATCACCGAGGCGATGTACGGGATGATCATGATCGCCAGGATCACGCCCGCGCACAGCAGGCCGATGCCGAGCGGCGCGCCCTGGAACAGCTTGCCGATCACGGGCACCTGCCCGATGGTCGAGGAGAGCGGCTTCTGGAAATATTCGCCGAAGATCGGCGCGAACACGAGCAGGCCCCACATGCCGTAGACGATCGACGGCACCGCGGCGAGGAGCTCGATGGCGGTACCGAGCGGTCGACGCAGCCAGGCCGGCGACAGCTCGGTGAGAAACAGGGCGATGCCGAAGCTGACCGGCACGGCGATGATGAGGGCGATCAGGGAGGTCACGATCGTGCCGTAGATCGGCACCAGCGCGCCGTACACGTCCGCGGGGGGATCCCACTCGGCGTTCCACAGGAAGCCGATGCCGAACTGCTTGATCGACGGCCATGCGCTGATGGCCAGCGAAACGATGATGCCGCCCAGCAGCAGCAACGTCACGATGGCGGCGCCGCGGGTCAGCCCGCCGAACAGGATGTCGCCGGTGCGGCTTGGTGGCCGTACGGCCGGAAGATCGGACGAAGTCGCCATGGTGGAATCGAGGTTACGTTGAACAACGGCCGGGCCGCCGGGGCCCGGCCAGTGACACGGCTTAATACAGCGCCTTGCCCGAAGCGTCCTTCACCGAGGTCTTCCACGTGTTGCGGATCTGGTTCACGACCGATTCCGGCAGCGGCACGTAGTCGAGGTCGGTCGCCATCGCGCCGCCGCTCTTGTAGGCCCAGTCGAAGAACTTCAGCACTTCCGTGCCCTGCGCGGCCTTGTCCTGGCTCTTGTGCACCAGGATGAAGGTCGCGCCGGCGATCGGCCATGCGCCCTTGCCCGGCTGGTTGGTCAGGATCTGGTAGTACGTCTTGCTCCAGTCCGCACCTGCGGCGGCGGCGCGGAACGCGTCGTCGCTCGGCTGCACCGTTTCACCGGCCGTGTTCTTCATGTTCAGGTGCGTCATCTTGTTCTGCTTGGCGTACGCGTATTCCACGTAGCCAATCGCGCCGTTCAGACGCTGCACGAACGCGGCGACGCCTTCGTTACCCTTGCCGCCCGTGCCGCCGCCCGGCCAGTTCACGGTCGTGCCTTCGCCCACCGTGTTCTTCCAGTCGGCACTGGCCTTCGCCAGGTAGTTCGTGAAGATGAAGGTCGTGCCCGAACCGTCGGCGCGGCGCACCGGCAGAATGTCCTGGTTCGGCAGCTTGACCTTCGGGTTCAGCGAGGCGATCGCGGGATCGTCCCACTTCTTGATCTTGCCCAGGTAGATGTTCGCCAGCACTTCGCCGGTGATGACGAGTTCGCCCGGCTTCACGCCTTGCAGGTTGATCACGGGCACCACGCCGCCGATCACCGTCGGGAACTGGACGAGGCCTTGCTTGGCCAGTTCATCGTCCTTCAGCGGCGCGTCCGAAGCACCGAAATCGACCGTCTTGGCGCCGATCTGCTTCAGGCCGCCCGACGAACCGATCGATTGATAGTTGACCTTGTTACCCGTTGCTTTTTGGTAGGCATCTGCCCATTTGGAATACACGGGCGCCGGGAACGAGGCGCCTGCACCGGTAATTTCCGCCGCGAACGCAGTACCTGCTACCACCATCGAAACGATGCCTGCCACGGCAGTCTTGACCAGCTTCATATGTCCTCCAGAGAACATGGTTGGGGAATGACAAATTTTTGACAAGTCGAACTGTATGCCGTCTGTATGACAGTTCCGTGACATCACGCAATGTTCTTCAAAAGTCGCCTGGCGTGGCGGTGGGTGGCTGTCAGAGGTCCCCCGGCCGACCGGACGCGACCGCGTGGAGGGGTGTCATATCCGGCGGTTAATTGAAATATCTGGCAAAAAATAAGGCCAGCGCAAGGCTGGCCTCAGGTCACCGGCCGCGATAGCGGCCCGGGGTCACGGCGTCAGGACTGCAACGCCTGGGCGAGCGTCTGCGCCGCCCGTTCCGCTGTCTCCACCTGCTCCGCTTCCACCATCACCCGGACCACGGGCTCGGTCCCCGACGCGCGGATCAGCACACGGCCGCGGCCTTCGAGCTCGGGCTCGACCTTCGCGCGCGCGGCCGCGAGGCCCGCGTGGGTCTTCCAGTCGAAGCCCTTCTCCACGCGCACGTTGATCAGGGTCTGCGGGAAGAGGCTCACGCCCTCGAGCATTTGCGAGAGGGTCTTGCCGCTGCGACGCAGCGCGGCGAGCACCTGCAGCGCGGAGACGATGCCGTCGCCCGTCGTATGGCGGTCCAGGCACAGCAGATGGCCGGAGCCCTCTCCGCCCAGCGTCCACTTGTTGCGATTGAGTTCTTCCAGCACGTAGCGGTCGCCGACGTTCGCGCGCACGAACGACACGCCCAGGCGCTTGAGCGCGAGCTCCACCGCCATGTTGGTCATCAGCGTGCCCACCGCGCCCTCGACCGTCTGACCGGCGGCCTGACGATCGCGCACGATCACGTACAGCAGTTCGTCGCCGTTGTAGAGACGGCCCGAGGCATCGACGACCTGCAGCCGGTCCGCGTCGCCGTCGAACGCGAGGCCCAGGTCCGCGCCATGCGCCTTGACCGCTTCCACGAGCTTGTCCGGCGCGGTCGCCCCGTAGCCTGCATTGATATTGCGGCCGTCCGGCTGGTTGCCGATCGAGACCACGTCCGCGCCCAGCTCATGGAACACGTGCGGAGCAATGTGATACGCGGCGCCGTGGGCGCAATCGACCACGATCTTCAGCCCATGCAGGTCCTGCTCGTATGGGAACGTGCTCTTGCAGAACTCGATGTAGCGGCCAGCGGCATCGTCGATGCGCCGTGCGCGGCCGAGGTCGTCCGAGCGCACGCAGGCCATCGGCTCCTCGAGGGCGGCTTCGATTTGCGACTCCACGGCATCGGGCAGCTTGTCGCCATTCGACGAGAAGAACTTGATGCCATTGTCGTAGTAAGGGTTGTGGCTGGCCGAGATGACCACGCCCGCCGCGAGGCGCAGCGCGCGCGTGAGGTAAGCGATGCCCGGCGTGGGCAGCGGCCCCGTCAGCAGCACGTTGACGCCGGCGGACGTAAAACCCGCCTCGAGCGCGGCTTCAAGCATGTAGCCAGAAATCCGCGTGTCCTTGCCGATCAGTACCGTCGGCTTGCCTTGCGTGGTCTTCTGGCTCAGGGCCAGCACCTTGCCCGCGGCATAGCCGAGGCGCATCACGAAATCCGGCGTGATCGGCGACTCGCCGACCCGGCCACGCACGCCATCGGTCCCGAAATATTTACGTGTCATCTGTTTTCGTTCTCCCAACCGATTCATGACGGATCGCCCACCACGTCTTGAGGGCGTCCACCGTTTGTTCTACGTCGTGCACGCGCACGATAAAGGCCCCGCGCTCCGCGGCGCAGACCGCGGCAGCCAGGCTGGCCGCGACGCGCTGCATCGGCGGCTTGCCCCCGATGATCGCACCGAGCGTCGACTTGCGCGACAAACCCGCCAGAATCGGCAGGTCATCGATCGCGAGCCGCGGCAACTGTGCGAGCAGACGGAGATTATGATCCGGGGTCTTGCCAAACCCAAAGCCCGGATCGAGTGAAATGCGCGCGGCACTGACGCCCGCCATCCGCAGGGTTGACACCCGTTCCCGCAGGAAATCGGCCACCTCCCCCACCACATCCGTGTATTGCGGGTCCTCCTGCATCGTCTGCGGGTCGCGCTGCATGTGCATGACGCACAACCCCGCATCGCCTTCCGTGACGGCTTCCACCGCGCCGGGCATCCGGAATCCCCAGATATCGTTGATCAGGTCGGCCCCGCCCGCCAGCGCGGCGCGCATGACCTCCGGCTTGTAGGTATCGATCGACAGCGGCTTGCCGCAACTGGCCAGCGCCTCGACGATCGGCATCACGCGCGCGAGCTCCTCGTCCAGCGGCAGCGCCGCGGATCCGGGCCGGCTCGATTCGCCGCCGATGTCGATGATGTCCACGCCCTCCGCGATCATTTGCTCCGCGTGCCGCAGCGCCGCGTCGCGCGAGGCATGGCGGCCGCCGTCGGAGAACGAGTCGGGCGTGACGTTGAGAATGCCCATCACGAGCGGGCGGCGATCGCGGGCGAACTGAAATCGCCCGCATTGGAAAACTGAATTCGTCATCGACGGGAGAGTACCAAAAGAAAAAGCCGGTGCGCAAAGGCACCGGCTTTTCATGCGGCGTCCGCCAGAATCAGGCGGTCGCGGGCGCGTTGCTCGGCGGGGTCACCGGCGAACCACCCGACGGGGTGTTGCCACCGCCGTTCGGGCCCGACACGCCACGCGGCGGGCGCGGCGGCTTGCCGGCCATGATGTCGTTGACCTGTTCGGCGTCGATCGTTTCCCACTCCATCAGCGCGTTGGTCATCGCTTCGACCTTGTCGCGGTTCTCTTCGAGCAGGCGCTTGGCCAGCGCGTATTGCTCGTCGATGATGCGGCGGATCTCGCTATCGACCTTCACCTGCGTCGCCTCGGAAACGGTCTTCGACGACAGCTTGCCGAACATGCCGTCCTGCTCGGTATCGACGTAGACCATCGCGCCGAGCGAATCGCTCATGCCGAAACGGGTCACCATGTCGCGAGCGATCTTGGTGGCGCGCTCGAAGTCGTTGGACGCCCCCGTGCTCATGGCGTTGAGGAAGACCTCTTCCGCCGCACGGCCGCCGAAGAGAATGGCGATCTCTTCCAGCATGTTGTCCTTGTACTTCGAATACTTGTCATGCTCCGGCAACTGCCAGGTCACGCCAAGCGCCCAGCCGCGCGGCATGATCGTGACCTTGTGCACGGGGTCGGCCTTCGGCAGCAGCTTCGCCACCACCGCGTGACCGGATTCGTGGTAAGCCGTGGCCTTGCGCTCTTCCTCGCGCATGACCGTCGACTTGCGCTCCGGACCCATATAGATCTTGTCCTTCGCATCCTCGAAGTCCTGCATGTCGACCACGCGCTTGTTGCGGCGTGCGGCGAACAGCGCGGCCTCGTTCACGAGGTTCGCGAGGTCGGCGCCCGAGAAGCCCGGGGTACCACGCGCGATCACCGAGGCGTCCACGTCGTTGCCGATGGGCACCTTGCGCATATGGACCTTCAGGATCTGCTCGCGGCCGCGGATATCCGGCAGACCGACGTAGACCTGGCGGTCGAAACGGCCCGGACGCAGCAGCGCCTTGTCCAGAACGTCCGAACGGTTCGTCGCGGCGATCACGATCACACCCGAATTCGCCTCGAAGCCGTCCATCTCGACCAGCATCTGGTTCAGGGTCTGTTCGCGCTCGTCGTTACCGCCACCCATGCCGGCGCCACGATGACGGCCGACCGCGTCGATTTCGTCGATGAACACGATGCAGGGAGCCTGCTTCTTGGCGTTCTCGAACATGTCGCGGACGCGGGCCGCGCCCACACCGACGAACATTTCAACGAAGTCCGAACCGGAGATGCTGAAAAACGGCACCTTGGCTTCGCCGGCGATAGCGCGCGCCAGCAGCGTCTTGCCGGTACCCGGAGGGCCCACCAGCAGCACGCCGCGCGGAATACGGCCGCCCAGCTTCTGGAATTTCTGCGGATCTTTCAGGAAGTCGACCAGCTCGACCACTTCTTCCTTGGATTCGTCGCAGCCGGCGACGTCCTGGAAGGTGACCGCGTTCTGGTTCTCGTCGATCAGCCGCGCGCGCGACTTGCCAAACGAGAAGGCGCCGCCTTTCCCGCCGCCCTGCATCTGCCGCATCATGTAGAACCAGAACACGATGATCAGCAGGGTGGGCCCGAGATAATAGAGCGCCTGAACGAGGACGTTCGGCTCGTCGTCGGCCTTGCCGGTGACCTGCACGCCGTACTTCATCAGGTCGCCGACCATCCAGATGTCGCCCGGCGAGATGATGGTGTACTTGGTGCCTTCCTTCGGTGTCACCACCAGGTTCCGGCCCTGCACGTCGACGCGGCTCACCTTGCCATTCTTGGCGTCATCCATGAACTGCGAATAGGTGACGCCGTCCTGAGCGCGAGGTTTGTCGAACTGCTTGAAGACGGTGAACAATACCAGCGCGATCACGAGCCAGATTGCCGCCTTTTGAAACAGGTTGTTATTCAAGGCCGAACTCCTTTGCAATTGCCTTGCCAACGGGATAGCTGCATTGCATTGTAATGCAGCGCCCGTTCCTGGGGGTGAAACGCAAAACTATCGGACCGATAGTGCCTGGATAGGCTCAATCGACCGTTTTCAGATGCCGCCCAAGAATAAAGGTTTCCGACGACTTGTCGCGCGACGCCTTGGGCTTGCGCTTCGCGACCACCTTGAACTGGCGTTTGAACTTTTCCACGATCTGGCTATAGCCGCTACCGTGGAAACACTTTACCAGCAAAGCACCGTCTGGCTTCAGGTGGGCCTGGGCAAATTCCAGCGCGAGGTCGCACAGATACTCGATACGCGCGGAGTCGGCCGAGGCCACACCTGACAAATTGGGGGCCATGTCCGAGATAACAAGGTCGATTCTCGACCCGCCGGATGCCGCCAGCACGACCGATTCGAGCTCCCGGAACACCGACTCCTCTCGGAAATCGCCCTGAATGAACGTGACGTCCGCCACGGGTTCCATAGGCAGAATATCGATCGCCACCACCGCGCCGTCGATTTTCCCGTCCTTCGCCCGCGGCGAGGCCGCAAGCCGGTTACGGGCATACTGGCTCCAGCTGCCGGGCGCCGCGCCGAGGTCAACGACGACGCTGCCGGGCTTGATCAGCTTGTCCTGCTCGTCGATTTCCTTGAGCTTGTAGGCGGCCCGGGCGCGATAGCCCTCCCGCTGGGCCATCTTGACGTACGGATCGTTGATATGGTCGTGCAGCCACGACTGGTTGAACTTGTTCTTGGCCATGCTGTGCCGTTTCCCGCCCGAGATTTCATGATCTCGCGCAGGAATCTGTCCCTTTTTCCTGATGTTTACCGCCTGAGGACGCGGTTTTGGCGGATAATACGCGCCACTTTGCCTTTGCAGATCTCATGCCCGCACTACAACTGATCCCCGCCCAGCGTTCCGAACTCCGCTCCCGTGCCCACGGCCTCAATCCCGTCGTGATGGTCGGCGGCGAAGGTCTCACGCGCGCGGTCCTGGCCGAGATCGACCGCAGCCTGGCGGCACATGATCTCATCAAGATCCGCGTGTTCGGCGACGAACGCGACGCGCGTATCGCCATTTACGACGCCATCTGCGACGAGCTCGACGCCGCCCCGATCCAGCACATCGGCAAGCTGCTGGTCGTCTGGCGTCCGGGTCCGGCCCGCCTGAAGGAAAACCAGCCCGACGATACCGGCCGCCGCATGCTGAAGCGTAGCGGCGGCGCTGCACCGCGTACCGTGACCATCCGCAAGCCGAGCGCGGCGCCGAATCGCCGTCCGACGCGCAAGGAAGTTACCGTGCTGGGCAATGAACGCGTGACGGCGGGCGGTACGGTCAAGCGTTCGCGTGCACGCCCGGCCAGCCAGAAGAAGAAGTCGCTCGGCTAGTCCCTCGACGCGCTAGCCCGTCGCCCATTCCGCCGAGCGGAGCCTCCTCTCACCCTCTCCCCGCGGGAGAGGGGTGTATCACTCCCCTGCCGACCGCGGCGCCGACGCGCGCCACACCAGCACCAGCGCCAGCACGCTGTGCACGAGGTAAATCACGCTCGACACGCCGTGCAGCATCCCGAACTGGGACTTGTACTGCGACTCCGACACGCCGACACCGGCGGCCTGCGCCTTGGCGCGCAGGCTTTCCATGAACGGCTGCACGCCGAAATACCCCGCCAGCACGCATACCAGCATGGCCAGCACGATCCAGCGCAGCGCGCGGTATCGCGCCGCCCCGCGGCGGATCATCACGTTGCACAGCACGAGCTGCAGCACGCCGATCGTCACGCCAAGGATCGCCTCGGTGCGGAACAGGTGCCCCGCGATCATGCCGGCGGTTTCCCGGCTCGGGAGCACCGAAAACAGCGTCGGCGCGACCATGTACCCGACGGTCCACAGGCTGCCCGCCCAGATCACCGTCAACAGCAGAAAGATGCGATGCGGCAGCGGGGGCAGGTTCGAATAGGAGGACGAGAACACAGCCGGCCGCCCGTCAGACGTAGCGGACGGTGACCACTTCGTATTCGCGCTCGCCACCCGGGGCGAGCACGGTGGCGACGTCGCCCTCGAACTTGCCGATCAGGGCGCGGGCGATGGGCGAGCTGACGGAAATCTTTCCCGAATCGATATCGGCTTCATCGTCGCCGACGATCTGGTAGCTGACGTTCTTGCCGGACTCGAGGTCCTCGAGGTCCACGGTCGCGCCGAACACGATGCGGCCGTCGGTATCCAGCTGGGTCGGGTCGATGACCTGGGCGGCGGACAGCTTGGCTTCCACTTCCAGGATGCGTCCCTCGATGAAGGCCTGCTTTTCCTTGGCGGCATCGTACTCGGCGTTCTCGGATAGGTCGCCCTGCGCACGCGCTTCAGAGATGGCGTTGATCACCGCAGGACGTTCGACGGCCTTGAGGCGCTGCAGCTCTTCCTTCAGGAGTTCCGCGCCACGCTTGGTAATCGGAATGGTGCTCATGTCTCGTTCAACAAAAAAATGAGCCGCAGCGGAGCTGGAACCATGCCTCTGGAATGAAACGCCAAAGGCACTTCCGCTCGACCGCGGCTTTCAGATGAGGTTCGGGAGGCCGCAAAAGCAATGCCTCGCCCGAACGGCGAATTCGACGTAGTGTAGGCCATTACGCCCGCCGGTATCAACCCAGTGAAATGCTGGGTTGCAATTGGATATTCGGATCCGGCGGGCGGCGCGCTCAGGCGAGCGACGCGTGCAGGCCTTGCAGGTCGTACACCTCGAGGCTCTGCATGTGCTTGAGCCCTTCGACCGCGGCGCGGGCGCCAGCGATCGTGGTGTAGTACGGCACGCGGTTGGCCAGCGCGGCGATGCGGATCGAACGCGAATCCGCGATGGCGGTACGCGTCTCATCGACCGTCGTGAAGACCAGCGCGAGTTCGCCGTTCTTGATCATGTCCACGATGTGCGGACGGCCGTCCTTGACCTTGTTGACCACGCGCACGGGGATGCCGGCCGCTTCGATCGCGGACGCCGTGCCGCGCGTCGCCACGATCGGGTAGCCCAGGTCGTGCAGCATGCGGGCGACGCCCACCGCGCGGACCTTGTCGCTGTCCTTGACCGTGATGAGCACGGTGCCCTTCTCGGGCAGGCGCGAACCGGCCGCGAGCTGGCTCTTGAACAGCGCCTCGCCGAACACCTTGCCCACGCCCATGACTTCACCGGTCGAGCGCATTTCAGGTCCAAGCACCGGATCGACGCCCGGGAACTTGTTGAACGGGAACACCGCCTCCTTGACGCTGTAGTACGGCGGCACGACTTCTTCGCCAATGTTCTGCGAATCGAGCGTCTGGCCGGCCATGCAGCGCGCGGCGATCTTGGCGAGCGACAGGCCCGTGGCCTTGGACACGTACGGCACCGTCCGCGAGGCGCGCGGGTTCACTTCCAGCACGTAGACGGTGTCCTTGCCGTCGGCCTGCTGGATCGCGAACTGCACGTTCATCAGGCCGATCACGTTCAGGGCCTTGGCCATCGCAGCGGTCTGGCGCTTGAGTTCGTCCACGGTGTCCTGCGACAGCGAGTACGGCGGAAGCGAGCACGCGGAGTCGCCCGAGTGGACGCCTGCCTGCTCGATGTGCTCCATCACGCCGCCGATGAACACGCGCTGGCCATCGCTCAGCGCATCCACGTCGCACTCGATCGCATCGTTCAGGAAGCGGTCCAGCAGCACGGGGGAGTCGTTCGACACCTTGACGGCCTCGCGCATATAGCGCTCGAGGTCGCGCGGCTCGTGCACGATTTCCATCGCGCGGCCGCCCAGCACGTACGAGGGACGCACCACCAGCGGGTAGCCGATTTCCTCGGCCAGACGCAGGGCTTCGTCCTCCGCGCGCGCGGTGCGGTTCGGCGGCTGGCGCAGGCCGAGTTCGTTGAGCAGCTTCTGGAAGCGCTCGCGGTCTTCGGCCGCATCGATCATGTCCGGGCTCGTGCCGATGATGGGCACGCCGTTGGCTTCCAGGTCCAGCGCGAGCTTCAGCGGCGTCTGGCCGCCGTACTGCACGATCACGCCGACCGGCTTTTCCTTGTCCACGATCTCGAGCACGTCCTCGAGCGTCAGCGGCTCGAAATACAGGCGGTCCGAGGTGTCGTAGTCCGTGGAAACCGTTTCCGGGTTGCAGTTGACCATGATGGTTTCATAGCCATCCTCGCGCAGCGCGAGGGCCGCGTGCACGCAGCAGTAGTCGAACTCGATGCCCTGACCGATCCGGTTCGGGCCACCGCCCAGCACCATGATCTTGCGGTTGCCCGTGGGATCCGCTTCGCACTCGCCATGCTCGGCCTCGTAGGTCGAGTACATGTACGCGGTGTTGGTCGCGAATTCGGCGGCGCAGGTGTCCACGCGCTTGTAGACCGGACGCACGTTGTTGGCGATACGCGCCTCGCGCACGGCCTTGGCGTCGGTCTTCAGCAGACGCGCCAGGCGGCGGTCGGAGAAGCCCTTCTGCTTCAGGTGGCGCAGCTCGACGGCCGACAGGCTGTCCAGCGTGCGCGCGCGCACGAGGCCTTCGGTCTTGACGAGGTCTTCGATCTGCGCGAGGAACCACGGGTCGATCGCGGTCTCGGCATAGACTTCCTCGAGCGACATGCCGAGGCGGAATGCGTCACCGACGTACCAGATACGATCCGGACCCGCTTCTCCGATCTCCTCGATCACTTCGTCGCGATCGGTGGACTTTTCGTCCAGGCCGTCCACGCCGACCTCGAGGCCGCGCAGCGCCTTCTGGAACGATTCCTGGAACGTACGGCCCATGGCCATCACCTCGCCCACCGACTTCATCTGCGTGGTCAGGTGGCTGTCGGCCTGCGGGAATTTTTCGAACGCGAAACGCGGCACCTTGGTGACCACGTAGTCGATCGACGGTTCGAACGAGGCCGGGGTCTGGCCGCCGGTGATCTCGTTCTTCAGTTCGTCCAGCGTGTAGCCCACGGCCAGCTTGGCCGCGACCTTGGCGATCGGGAAGCCCGTGGCCTTCGAGGCCAGCGCCGACGAGCGCGACACGCGCGGGTTCATCTCGATGACGATCATGCGACCGTCCTTCGGGTTGATCGAGAACTGTACGTTCGAGCCGCCGGTGTCCACGCCGATCTCGCGCAGCACGGCCAGCGATGCGTTACGCAGGATCTGGTATTCCTTGTCGGTCAGCGTCTGGGCCGGGGCAACGGTGATCGAATCGCCCGTGTGGATGCCCATCGGGTCCAGGTTTTCGATCGAGCAGATGATGATGCAGTTGTCGTTGCGGTCGCGCACGACTTCCATCTCGTACTCTTTCCAGCCGAGCAGCGACTCTTCGATCAGCAGCTCGCGCGTCGGCGACAGGTCCAGGCCGCGCTTGCAGATCTCTTCGAATTCTTCGCGGTTGTAAGCGATGCCGCCGCCCGTGCCGCCCAGCGTAAACGACGGACGGATGACGATCGGGTAGCCGCCGGTGCCGGTTTCCTGCGCGATGCGGCCCTGCACGGCCATCGCCTCGTCCATCGAATGCGCGATGCCGGACTTGGCCGAGCCGAGACCGATCTTGGTCATCGCGTCCTTGAACTTCTGGCGGTCCTCGGCCTTGTCGATTGCCTCGGGCGACGCGCCGATCAGTTCCACCTTGTACTTGTCCAGCACGCCATGGCGATGCAGGTCCAGCGCGCAGTTCAGCGCCGTCTGGCCGCCCATCGTCGGCAGGATCGCGTCGGGGCGTTCCTTCTCGATGATGCGCTCCACCACTTCCCACGTGATCGGCTCGATGTAGGTCACGTCGGCCGTGTTCGGGTCCGTCATGATCGTGGCCGGGTTCGAGTTGACCAGCACCACGCGGAAGCCTTCCTCGCGCAGCGCCTTGCAGGCCTGTGCGCCGGAATAGTCGAATTCACACGCCTGGCCGATGATGATCGGGCCCGCGCCGATGATGAGGATGGTTTGAATGTCTGTGCGCTTTGGCATTGCACGCTCTCTTTTGTGGCCGGCACGCGAAACTGTCGCGCACCGCGCCGGATATCAGGATATGGCCGCTCGTCAGTTCAGGGTGGCCGTGGCCAGCTTGGCGCTGAAGCCCAGGAACATCGCGCCGACGCCGCTCGTCATGCCCGCCGAAAGGCGGCGGCGCCTGCGGAACGCGTCGGCGAGCCGCGCGCCCACGAGGATGATCGTGGTCAGGTACGCAAAGCTGCAGACTTGGCACACGAGCCCCAGCGCGACGAACGACAGCGCGGGGTAGCCGAATTGCGGATCGACGAATTGGATGAAGAACGAGATGAAGAACAGGATCGCCTTCGGGTTCAGCAGGCTGATGACCAGCGCCTTGCGGAACGGGCTCGGCGATGCGGCCGCCGGGACCTGTGCCGCTTCCGCGGCGCCCGCGTCCACGGCTTCTGCCCGCCGCAGCCACGCGCGTACCGCGCCGCGAAGCATCTGCAGGCCGATCCACGCCAGGTAGCCCGCGCCCACGTACTTGACGACGTGGAACAGGCCCGGGCTCGCCTTCAGCAGCGACGCCACGCCCGCGGCGGACAGCACCATCAGGATCGCATCGCCGAGGAAGACGCCGCACGCCCCGCGGTAGCCCGCGCGGATGCCGCGCTGGGCCGCGATCGACAGCACATACATCGAGTTCGGCCCCGGCAGCAGCACGATGAAGATCGTGCCGAGCAGGAAGGTCCAGAAATCGGTAATGCCGAGCGTGGCGTGCATGAAGGCGTTCATCGCGTTCTCACTTTCCGGTCTTATTGCTTCGCGTCCTTCATCAGCTTGATGAAGCGGTCGAACAGGTACGCGACATCGTGCGGGCCCGGCGACGCTTCCGGGTGACCCTGGAAGCAGAACGCGGGCTTGTCGGTCAGCGTGAAACCCTGCAGCGAACCGTCGAACAGCGACGTATGCGTGACGCGCACGTTGGACGGCAGCGTATCCGCATCCACCGCGAAGCCGTGGTTCTGCGAGGTGATCACGACGCGGCCGTCGTCCATGTCCTTGACCGGATGGTTGGCGCCGTGGTGGCCGAACTTCATCTTCAGCGTCTTGGCGCCCACCGCGAGGGCCATGATCTGGTGGCCCAGGCAGATGCCGAACGTCGGGATGCCGCGCGCGATGAATTCGCGCGTGGCGGCAATCGCGTAGTCGCACGGTTCCGGATCGCCGGGGCCGTTCGACAGGAAGATGCCGTCCGGATTCAGCGCGAGCGCGTCGGCGGCGCTGGCCTGCGCGGGCAGCACCGTCACCTTGCAGCCGCGGGCCGCCAGCATGCGCAGGATGTTGAACTTGACGCCGTAGTCATAGGCGACCACGTGGAACTGCGGCTTGTCCTGCCTGCCGTAGCCCGACTCGAGCGACCACTCCGATTGCGTCCACTCGTACGGCTCGCGCACGGACACGACCTTGGCCAGGTCCATGCCGGCCAGGCCGGGGAACGAGCGCGCGAGGTCGATGGCCTTCTGGACATTGTCCTCGCCGGCCAGGATGCAGCCGTTCTGAGCGCCCTTCTCGCGCAGGATGCGCGTGAGCTTGCGCGTGTCGATGCCGGCGATGGCAACGACCTTCTCCTGCTTGAGGTAATGACCGAGCGTGTGCTGCTTGCGGAAGTTGGAGGCCAGGATCGGCAGATCCTTGATGATCAGGCCGGCGGCATGGACTTTCGTGGCTTCGACATCCTCAACGTTCACGCCGTAATTGCCGATATGCGGATACGTCAGCGTGACGATCTGCCGGGAATAGCTGGGATCGGTGAGGATTTCCTGATAACCGGTGATGGCGGTGTTGAACACCACTTCGCCGATGGTATGGCCGGAAGCGCCAATGGAATAGCCACGAAAGACCGTGCCGTCTGCAAGCGCGAGGATGGCGGACGGAAAAGACGGTAACACGGGTAGGCTCCTGCTGGATTCACCCCGTGACCGACCTGCACAACGCATCCCTGCCCAGGGCCGCGACCGAGGGCAGCGTTTTCAGCACATTTGGCGCGATCGAACGAACGGATCGAACGATTTGCGCGAAGTGGAAAATGCTCGCCAGAGTCAGGGGCGACCGAAGACGGCGGAAGGTTGGAGTTCCGGTAGTTGGCGGTAGGCGCTAGGGTGAAGGGTTCTGAAAGCGAAACTTTCGAATTATATCCTGCGCCGCCCAATTTCTCAAGTTTTCAAGGACTTGGCGACGACCATCGCCGCCCCGTCAAACCCTATTCGGCCATCGCCGCCTTGATCTGCTCGAGCGCCGTCGGGTCCTCGATGGTCGTCAAGTCGCCCGGATCGCGGCCCTCGGCCACCGCCTGGATCGCGCGCCGCAGCAGCTTGCCCGACCGCGTCTTCGGCAGCGCGTTGACAAAATACACACGCGACGGACGGGCGACCGCGCCCAGTTGCCGGTCCACGGTCTTCATCAGTTCCCCCTCCAGCGCCATGCGATCGGCCGCCGTCGCCGTGCGCCCCGCGTCGCGTGCGATGCAGAAGCCCATGGCCACCTGCCCCTTGAGCGCGTCCTGCACCCCCACCACCGCCACCTCCGCCACGCCGGCATGCGACGACAGGCTCTCCTCGATCTCGCGCGTCCCGAGCCGGTGCCCCGCCACGTTGATCACGTCGTCGGTCCGGCCGAGGATGAAGACATAGCCATCCTCGTCCCGCACGCCCCAGTCGAACGTCGAGTAGCTCTGCCGGTTCGGCACCGCCGACCAATACGTCCGCACGAATCGGTCGTCATCGCCCCACACCGTGCTCATGCACCCCGGCGGCAACGGATAGTCGATCGCGACCACGCCCTTCTGCCCCGGCGGGCACTCCTCGCCCGTCACCTCGTCAACGATGCGCAGGTCGTAGCCGTAAGCCGGCACGCCCGGCGACCCGAGCTTGGCGGGCAACGCCTCCACCCCGCGCTGGATCGCGATGATCGGCCACCCCGACTCGGTCTGCCAGTAGTTGTCCACCACAGGCTTGCCGATCCCATCCTGAATCCACCGCGCAGTGGGCTCGTCGAGCGGCTCGCCGGCCAGAAAGAGCAGACGCAGGCTGGACAGATCGTGCTGCCGCAGCAGCGCCGGGTCCTGCTTCTTGAGCACGCGGATCGCGGTCGGCGCGGTGAAGAGCAGGTTCACGCCATACCGCTCCACGAGGCGCCACAGGATGCCGCCATCGGGCCGGATCGGCGTGCCTTCGTACATCACGGTGCTCATGCCCGCGAGCAGCGGCGCGTAGACGATATAGCTGTGCCCGACCACCCAGCCGACATCGGACGCGGTGAACATGGTGTCGCCGGGCTTGCCGCAGAAGATGTACTCCATCGACGTGGCGAGCGCGACCGCATAGCCGCCCGTGTCGCGCTGCACGCCCTTGGGCTTGCCCGTCGTGCCCGAGGTGTAGAGCACGTAGGACGGCTCGTTCGACTCGAGCCACACGCACGGCACATCGGTGCCGGCCACGCGTTCGCGCCAGCTCGCGTAGTCTTCATCGCGGCCTGCCTCGCGCGACATCTCCGCCAGCTTGCGATCGACGAGCAGCACCTTGCCGGGCTTGTGCGAGGCGAGACGAATGGCTTCGTCAAGCAACGGCTTGTAGGGCACCACCTTGCCCGCGCGCGAGCCGGCGTCCGCACTGACGATGACAGCCGGCCTTGCGTCGTCGATGCGCGCGGCGAGGCTCACCGACGCAAACCCGCCGAAAACCACGGAATGGATCGCGCCGATGCGCGTGCACGCGAGCATCGCGAACAGCGCCTCGGGGATCATCGGCATATAGACAAGCACCCGATCGCCCTTCCCCACACCGAGGGATTGGAGGATCGCGGCCATGCGCACGACCTCGTCATGCAACTGCGCGTAGGTATAGACGCGCGCTTCGTCCGTCTCCGTCGAAACGTACACGAGCGCGCGCGCGTCCGAACGCTCGGGCAGATGCCGGTCGATCGCGTTGTGGCAGATATTGGTGCGCCCGCCGACGAACCAGCGCGCGAACGGCGCGCGGCTGTCGTCGAGAACGCGCTCGAACGGTGTTTCCCACTCGATACGCGCCGCCTGCTCGGCCCAGAACCCCTGCGGGTCGGCGAGCGACCGCGCGTGCATGGCACGGCTTGCCGTCATGATGTCGTCTCCTCCTGCGTTGCCTGCAGATCCGCTGGCGCTTGCCTGCCAACGCATGGCAGCGATGGCTGGCCGGCCGGCTACTTGTTCGCGGCGCTCACGGCATTGTCGGCATTCGGCGTCTTCGGCACGCAGGGTGCCGGCAACGTCTTGAGCCTGGCGCGTATCGCGCGCATTCGTGCCGGAGAATCTACCATGACTGCATCCACGCCGAGCCGCATCGCCTCGCAATAGTCGGCCTTGTCGTTTACCCCAAAGGCGACCAGATTCACGGCGCTGCGCGACCGATAGCAGGCGACGCTACGCGGATTCCAGAATGCGGCGCGCGTGACCGTCTCGCCTTTGCCCAGGGTGAACGTCTCCGTGACCGTGACCTTGCGGTGCAATTCGAAGCCGGCCCACGTGCCGTTGCCGGGCGCATCGCAGCGGCCGCCCAGCGTCGCGTCGGCGAGCCGCTGCCGCGTGGCATCGCGGGATTCGAACAGGCGCGCCTTCGGGTACGCGGCAAACGTCCGCTGGTAGTCGGCCTCCGTCGAGTAGATGAGCACGCGGCCCCAGGCGCCCTCCTTGTCCAGCACCTTCGCCACGGCCACCGTCTGCAAGGCCGCGGGCATGGCCTTCATGTCAAGCACGACGGGCACGCTGGCGGGTATCCGCTGCAACGCCTCGCGCAGGGTCGGTATGCGGAGCGGACGCTCGCGGTAGGGATGGAGGGGCGGCTCCACTTTCGCGGGGCCCGTGAACGTCCAGCCCGCATTCAGCTGTTGCAACTGTTCGAGCGTCATGCCGGCGACGGGGCCCTTGCCATCGGTCAGGCTGGACAGGTCGGCGGGGCGGTATAGCACGGGCACGTCATCCGCGCTCAGCTGCACGGACAGCCAGATCATGTCGGCGCCATTGGCGAGGGCGGTGTCGATCGCGAGAATCGTGTTCTCCGGCCGGTCCGCGGTGCCGCCGCGATGGGCGATGAGCTTCGGGAACGGCAACGCCCCGGCTGCCGATGCTGGCGCTGACGATGGCGAGGATGACGGCAAGGACGACGTCGAGGAGGGGGCAGAAGATGGAGCGGTGGCGGAGGGTACGGAAGAGGCGGAAGCTGAGGGATCGGACCAGGGCATCGCACCCGATGGTGGGAGCACCACGGTCGGCGAGCACGACGCTGCCATCGTGACACTGGTGGACAACAGCAACAACGAAGTAAAACGTCTGCGCGACATGGTCGACTCCGGTTGACAAGGTCATCCTCAGAGTGTCTTCCCATGCGCCAGTGCCCGAATTCGAAGCGGCGCGCCGCACTTGGTTGATCGGGATCAAGTGCCGCACGCCTTGGGCCCCGCATCGGGCCTACATCAGATCGTCGTTCGCTTAAATGGGACGGATCGCGGGACGGGCCGCTTAAACGGGACCGATCGCCAAACGTCCATCACCGTCCATCAATGCCCGCCACGCTTGCTGGCGCTCGCCTTTGGCGCGGCTTTCGCGGGGGCGGCCGCGCGCGCGGGGGCGGGCGCAGGGGCGGCCTTGGCGGGCCTGGCCGACTTGCGCGCGG
>NZ_CAJPUX010000010.1 GCF_905397285.1 Cupriavidus plantarum | reverse complement strand
CTTGCGCAACCGGCTTTGCCGTCTGCGTCGCTGCGTATTTCGTTGCAGCGAAGAAGCGAGAGTATGTAGCGTTTCCTGCTTCGCGTCAACTGGTTTGTCGATTTATTTTTCAGACCGACCAACCTGCTGACTTCCTCTCACCTTCCCCGCTTGCTACCCACAAACCCGCGCCAGCGCTGCGTTTCCGCCTGCTGCTGTCTTCGGTTTGTGTTGCGAGGGGGCGAATATTAGTCCCGTTTTCATCGTTGTGCAACATGTCCGTGAAAACCCTACGCCACCCTCGGGTATTCCCTGACCTGTCCGGTCAGCGGTGCTTGAAATCGGGGCTGCGTTTCTCGACGAAGGCGGCCATGCCTTCCTTCTGGTCTTCCGTCGCGAACGTCGCATGGAACAGGCGGCGCTCGAAGTGGACGCCTTCGGCCAGCGATGTCTCGTAGGCGGCGTTGACGGACTCCTTGATCATCATGACGACGGGCAGCGAATAGCCGGCGATGGCCTCCGCCGCGCCGATGGCTTCGTCGAGCAGTTTGTCGGCGGGCACGATGCGCGACACCAGCCCCGCGCGTTCGGCTTCGGCCGCGTCCATCATGCGCGCGCTGAGGCACAGGTCCATCGCTTTGGCTTTGGACACCGCCCGCGGCAGGCGCTGCGTGCCGCCCGCGCCGGGCATGGTGCCGAGCTTCACTTCGGGCTGGCCGAACTTTGCGGTGTCCGCGGCGATGATGATGTCGCACATCATCGCGAGCTCGCAGCCGCCGCCGAGCGCGTAGCCGCCCACTGCGGCGATGACTGGCTTGCGGATGCGGCGAATGGTTTCCCAATTACGCGTGATGTAGTCGCCCTTGTACACGTCCATGAACGAATACTTGGCCATCATGCCGATGTCCGCCCCCGCCGCGAACGCGCGTTCGCTGCCCGTGATGACGATGCAGCCTACCCCCTCGTCCTGGTCGAACGCCGTCAGCGCGGCGCCGAGTTCATCCATCAGCGCGTCGTTGAGCGCGTTCAGGGCCTTGGGGCGGTTCAGGGTCACGATTCCGACGCGGCCGCGCGTTTCCACGAGGATGTTCTCGTACGACATGTCTGCTCCTTCGTTGTTGGGGTATTCCGTGCAGCTTGGAGTGTAAAGGGCATAGACTCGTGCTTGCAGCACATCGAGGAGCACACCATGTCACGCCTGATGCTGACGAACGTCGATCCCGATGCGACCGACGACGATATTCACGCGTTTCTCCGCAAGTACGGCCTGCCCGATTCCAACATCCTGGAACACCTCGAGGGCGACGGCTCGCGCCCTTCCGTCGTGCTGACCTACGACGACGTCGATGCCGAGACCCTCCATAAATTCGCCGAACGGATCCACCACATGTTCTGGCGCGGCAGGGAACTCGTGGCGGACGTCATGCATGATCGCTTTGCCTGAGCCCTCGGCATTGGGGTTAGTGCCTATATTTCCCGACCGCTTGGTCGGTTAATTTTCAAGGCGATGCCCGGGAGACCCTATGCCTTCGTCGCAAGCCGCTGTCCGTTCGTCCATCGATACCGGTCCTATCCTGCTGCAGTGGCACGGCGACGTCGCCGCGGTCACGCTCAACCGGCCTGACAAACTCAACAGCTTCACGCGCGCAATGCATGAGGCGTTGCGTGGCGCGCTCGATCGGGTGGAGGCAGGTGGCGCGCGGGCGCTGCTGCTCACCGGCGCGGGGCGGGGCTTTTGCGCGGGGCAGGATCTCGCGGACCTCGATTTCACGCCGGGCAGCGCGACCGACCTGGGCACGCTCATCGACGACCACTTCAATCCGCTCGTGCGGCGGCTGCAGGCGATGTCACTCCCCGTGATCGCCGCCGTCAATGGCACCGCGGCCGGTGCGGGGGCGAACCTCGCGCTGGCGTGCGACATCGTGATCGCCGCGCGGTCGGCCAGCTTCATTCAGGCGTTCGTGAAGATCGGACTCGTGCCGGACTCGGGCGGCACATGGTTCCTGCCACAGCGCGTCGGCATGGCGCGCGCGCTCGGACTGGCGATGACGGGCAACAAGCTTTCGGCCGAGGAAGCCGAGAAGTGGGGGCTGATCTGGGAAGCGCTCGACGACCCGCTGCTGCACGAGCAGGCGCTCGCGCTGGCCACGCAACTGGCATCGCAGCCCACGCGCGCGCTCGCGGCCATCAAGCAGTCGATGCGCGCGGGCCTCACCAACACGCTGGACACGCAGCTCGATCTCGAGCGCGACCTGCAGCGCGATCTCGGACGCTCGCACGACTACACCGAGGGGGTGAATGCGTTCCTCGAAAAGCGCGCGCCGCGTTTCACGGGAGAGTAAGCCGATATGAGCAGCGATGCGCAGGCACTGGCCGATGCCGCGGCCGCCGCGATGTTCGAGGCCGATGCATGCAGCCGATGGCTCGGCATGGTGGTCGAGGCGGTGCGCCCGGGCTACGCGCGGCTGTCGATGGCGATCCGGCCCGAATTCCTCAATGGCCATGGCACCTGCCACGGTGGGTTGATGTTCACGCTCGCCGATTCGGCATTTGCGTTCGCGTGCAACAGCCATAACGTGAATACCGTCGCGGCCGGCTGCAGCGTCGAGTTCCTCCGGCCTGTGCAGGGGGGCGATACGTTGACCGCCGAGGCCGTCGAGCAGGTTCTCTCGGGGCGGCATGGTGTCTATGACGTGCGGGTGACGAACCTTGCCGGCGAGCCGGTGGCGATGTTTCGCGGCAAGTCCGCGCAGATTCGCGGACACGTCGTGCCGCCCTCCAATCCCTGAGAGGAGAATGTCATGCGCCCCGCCCCCAGCGCGTTCCAGACCGATCTGCCGCTCGAACCGGTCGAGTCCGCGAGCGTGCAGGCCCTGCAGGACCTGCAGCTCGAGCGGCTCCAATGGTCGCTGCGCCATGCCTATGACAACTCGCCCGTCTATCGGCGCAAGTTCGACGAGGCCGGCGTGCATCCGGATCGTGTGACCTCGCTGGCGGACCTCGCGCGGTTTCCGTTCACGACGAAGCAGGACCTGCGCGACCACTATCCGTTCGGGATGTTCGCGGTGCCGCAGGATCGCATTGCGCGCATCCATGCCTCGTCGGGAACGACCGGCAAGCCTACCGTCGTCGGCTATACGCTCCGCGACATCGAAACGTGGGCGACCGTGATGGCGCGCTCGATCCGCGCATCGGGAGCGCGGCGCGGCGACAAGGTACACGTGAGCTACGGCTACGGGCTCTTCACGGGCGGGCTCGGTGCGCATTACGGCGTGGAGCGATGCGGGCTGACGGCCATTCCGTTCGGCGGCGGGCAGACCGAGCGGCAGGTGCAGCTGATCCTCGACTTTCGCCCCGACATCATCATGGTGACGCCGAGCTACATGCTCGCCATCGCCGACGAACTCGAGCGGCAGGGTATCGACCCAGCGGACACCTCGCTACGCCTGGGCATCTTCGGCGCGGAGCCGTGGACGCCGGAGATGCGGCGGGCGATCGAGAAGCGCCTCGGCATCTCGGCCGTGGATATCTATGGACTTTCGGAAGTCATGGGTCCGGGCGTGGCGAACGAGTGCGCCGAGACCAAGGACGGCCCCACGATCTGGGAGGACCATTTCTATCCCGAGATCATCGATCCCGATACCGGCGCGGTCCTGCCCGATGGCGAGTTCGGCGAGCTGGTGTTCACGTCGCTGACGAAAGAGGCAATGCCCGTGATCCGCTATCGGACGCGCGACCTCACTCGGCTGTTGCCCGGCACGGCGCGGCCGGCGTTTCGGCGGATGGAGAAGGTGACCGGGCGCGCGGACGACATGATGATCGTGCGCGGGGTCAATGTGTTTCCGTCGCAGATCGAGGAACTGATCCTGCGCCATGCGGAACTGGCGCCGCACTACCAGTGCGTGCTCGGCAAGGAAGGACCGCTGGACACGCTGACGGTGCGCGTCGAATGCGCGCAGGGGGCGAGTCCGGCCGATGCTGCCGGCGCGCGAACGGCGCTCGCGCACGACATCAAGGCCTATATCGGCGTGAGCGCGGCGATCGACGTGCTGCCCGTGGGCGGGATCGAGCGGTCGGTCGGCAAGGCGCGGCGCATCATCGACCAACGCGTCGACCAACGCGTCGATCAGCGTCCGCGCTGAGCCGCCGCCTGCCTCAGCTCCGAGGCATCAGCACCCACATGCGGCCGCCCTGCTTCATGCGGCCCGCCGTCTCCCCGGCGGCATCGCCCGCGCCCCAGAAGAAGTCCGCGCGCACGCCGCCGCGGATCGCCGAGCCCGTGTCCTGCGCGAACATCAGGCGCTGGATCGGTTCGGTCGAGAGCGGCCGCGTCGTCGACAGGAAGACCGGCACGCCCAGCGGAATCGTGGCCGGGTCCACCGCGATCGAGCGCTCGGCCGTCAGCGGCACGCCCAGCGCGCCCACCGGACCTTCGTTGGTCGGCGGCAGTTCGCGGAAGAACACGAAGCGCGGATTGACGTTGAGCATTTCCTCCACGCGGGAGGGGTTGGCGCGCGCCCAGGCCTTGATGCCCTGCATCGTGGCCTGCACGGGCGTGATTTCGCCCCGGTCCAGCAGCCATTTGCCGATCGAGCGGAACGGCTGGTCGTTGGTGCCGCCAAACCCGACGCGCATCATCGTGCCGTCCGGCAGGCGGATGCGGCCCGAACCCTGGATCTGAAGGAAGGCCGCTTCCACGGCGTCATCGACCCACACGAGTTCGTTGCCGCGCATGGCCGGGTTCTGCATCAGCTCGCCGCGCGCGGGCAGCGGCCCCTTGCCCATCGACGGGGGGCGCCGGTAGAGCGGGATCTGATACTGGCCCTGACGCGTGCGCGAGCCATGGAGGATCGGTTCGTAGTAGCCCGTGATCAGGCCACTATCCGTGCCGTCGCCGTTGACCACGCGGTACGGCTGGAAGTTGGTTTCGAAAAACTGGCGCATCGCGGGCAGGTCGCCCGCATCGACCATGATGCCGACCGAGCAGACGCGGTTCCAGTCCGGGCGCTTCTTGAGCGCCTGACAGCTGGCGAGCAAGGCGGGCCATGCCGCGCGGACGTCGTCCTGGCTCCAGCCGCCCACTTCGCTCCAGCTCACCGGCTGCAGACGACCGGCCGTGGCCGACGTCGCTGGCGGCGGGGCGCTGGTGCTGCCCGGGATGCCAGCGGCCGTGCCGCCGGGGCCCTGCACGCGCGGCGGCGGGCCGCTCGAGCAGCCGGCGAGCCAGATGGCCACGCCGGCCATCGCGGCCCAGCCGAGGCGGCGCCAGTTCATCGTTCGCGTATGGCGGCCCGGCGCGGGCGCTGTCATTACCTGAGTTGTCATCTGTGATCGAAGCCGTATCTCATACAATCGTGGTCAGCCATACCTGACGACTATTTTGCGCATGGGTTCCCGATGAGCCAGTTCCTGTCAGACCATCCGATGCTCGTATTCGCGCTGGAAGCCGGCGCGGCGCTCTTCCTGCTGGTGTTCATCGTGGTCTGGACCATGGGCACCGCGAAGAAGAACCCGCGGCCCACGCGCGCGCCCGACGATCATCCGTCGCGCAACGCTGGCGCCCGACCGGCAGCGGAGCCGACCGAAGGCAACAAGGGCGAGGCGCGCGAACCGTGAGAACCCTGCCCTCTGGTCAGTGGAGCATGCGCGGGAGTACCAGCGCGAACTCGGGGATGGGCACTTCGAAGCGGTGGCCGTCCTCGGCCACGCAGAAGTATTCGCCCTTCATCGAACCGACCGGCGTGGAGATCGTGGCCCAGCTCGTGTACTCGAAGTGCTCGCCCGGTTTCAACAGCGGCTGATGGCCGACCACGCCCAGACCGGAGACTTCCTGCGACGCGTTGTCGCTGTCGGTGATCACCCAGTGGCGCGAGATCAGCTGCGCGGCCACCTCGCCGGTGTTCTGGATGTGGATGGTGTAGGCGAAGGCGTAGCGCCCACGCTCGGGATCCGACTGGTCGGACAGGTACTGGGTACGTACCGTCACGGAAAATGCGTACTCGCTCATTGTCGGCGGGCTCTGGTGGCTTCGGCTCGGAAGTTTGCGGGAGGCCCCTGGCGGCGATGCCACGGGCCGGGTGACCGCATTGTGCGGCAAGGCCCCGGCAGCGGCAAGCGGCCCGACCAGCGTAGAATATGCGGCTCGTCTCAGCCCCTGCGCACCGCCCCCACACCGTCATGACCACCTATCGCATCGCCCCGTCCATCCTCTCCGCCGACTTTGCCCGCCTGGGCGAGGAAGTTCGCCGTGTGACCGAGGCGGGCGCGGACTGGATCCATTTCGACGTGATGGACAACCATTACGTCCCCAACCTGACCGTTGGCCCGCTGGTCTGCGAGGCCATCCGCCCGCACGTGACCGCGCCCATCGACGTGCACCTGATGGTGCGCCCGGTGGATCGGATCATCCCCGACTTCGCCAAGGCCGGCGCCAATATCATCACGTTTCACCCGGAAGCCAGCGAGCACGTCGATCGTTCGCTCGCGCTGATCCGCGACAACGGCTGCCAGGCTGGCCTCGTGTTCAATCCCGCCACGCCGCTGCACCATCTGGACCACGTGATGGACCGCCTCGACGTGATTCTGCTGATGTCCGTGAACCCCGGCTTCGGCGGCCAGTCATTCATTCCCGAGACGCTGAACAAGCTGCGCGCGGTGCGTGCCCGCATCGACGCCTACGCCGAGCGCACGGGCCGGAAGATCCTGCTGGAAGTGGATGGCGGCGTGAAGGTGGATAACATCGCCGAGATCGCGGCGGCGGGCGCGGATACGTTCGTGGCGGGCTCGGCCGTGTTCGGCAAGCCGGATGCCGATGGCGGCTATCGCGGCATCATCGGCGCGTTGCGCGACCAGCTGGCCACGGTGGGCGCGAAGGCTGGCCAATGAGTGGTGCAACAACGAACGTCGCACCAATGAGCGTCGAAATCCTGCGCCGCACCGACTGGAGCGGCATTCAAGGCGTGATCGTCGATCTCGACGGCACGATGGTCGATACCGCCGGTGACTTCCACGCCGCCATCAACGCGATGCTGCTGGCACTCGCGCACGCCCATCCGGAGCTCGGGCCCGTGGAGCCGATGTCCGCGCAGGCGATCGTCAGTTTCGTCGGCAAGGGCTCCGAGAACCTGATCCGGCGCGTGCTCGAGACACGCCTGCCGCAGCAGGCCACAGCACTGTTCGACGAGGCCTATGACCTCTACGACCGCGAATATGTCCGCATCAACGGCCAGTTCTCGTCGGTCTACCCGAACGTGCGCGAAGGGCTGGCGGCGCTGAAGGCGGCCGGGTTGCGGCTCGCCTGCGTCACGAACAAGCCGGAGAACTTCACTACGCCGCTGCTCGCGCGCACCGGGCTGGACCAGTATTTCGAGCTCGTCTACGGCGGCGACGCGTTCGCGCTGCGCAAGCCGGATCCGTACCCGCTGCTGCAGGTGGCGCAGGCTTTCCGGCTGGCGCCCTCGGCAATGCTGGCCATCGGCGACTCGGAAAACGACGCGCGCGCCGCGCGGGCGGCGGGCATCGGTGTGCTGTTGATGCCATATGGCTACAACCATGGCAACCCTGTACAAGGCGTCGACGCCGATGGTATAGTCCCCGACATTGCGCGCGTCGCGGCCATCCTTGCCGCACAGCGCTGATTCCCGTCGAAAAGAACATCAATGTTCGTCAACCGCAAACGCATCTCTTCTGGCAGTGATCGGCAGGCCTGGCCCTGGCGTCGCTGGCACGCCTCCATCCAGGCGTAAGGTGCGTTCGCGAGTCTCCTGACATTTCCAGCAGATCCCATCCTGCCGCACCGTAATGCAGGGCCGCCCATCCCGGGCGCCTGTGCTACGGTTAGCTCCACGAACGCGCCGCACGCCACCCCGAGCCGTGTGCGCCCTTGTCCGCAAGCCATCGTCACACGGTCCATACCCCCGGGGCGGATCCGTGCTTCCATGCATCCGCCTCTTGCCGACATCGCGGTGCCGCGTCCCCACCTGTCCTCGACGGGTGCCGCAAGCAGAGGATCGACATGACAGAACTCGAATTCAAATCGCTGGCCGATCAGGGCTACAACCGCATTCCGCTGATCGCCGAGGCACTGGCCGACCTGGAAACGCCGCTGTCGCTATACCTGAAGCTGGCCCAGTCGCAGACGCGCGGCGTCAATACATTTCTGCTGGAATCGGTGGTCGGCGGCGAACGCTTCGGCCGCTATTCGTTCATCGGCCTGCATGCGCGCACGCTGCTGCGCGCCTACGGCGAGCGCGTGGAAGTGGTCACCGACGGCAAGGTCGTCGAGACCCATGAAGGCAATGCGCTCGATTTCATCGCGACGTTCGAGAGCCGCTTCAAGGTCGCGCTGCGGCCCGGCCTGCCACGGTTCTGCGGCGGTCTGGCCGGTTACTTTGGCTACGACGCGGTGCGGTATATCGAGAAGACGCTGGCCGGCGTGCAGAAGCCCGACGACCTGAACCTGCCCGATATCCAGCTGCTGTTGTGCGAGGAGCTGGCCGTCATCGACAACCTGTCGGGCAAGCTCTACCTGATCGTCTACGCCGATCCGACCACGCCGGAAGCCTATTCCCGCGCGCGTCAGCGCCTGCGCGAGCTACGCATGAAGCTGCGCCAGCCCGTGGACGTTCCCGTGACGAGCCCCTCCGTGCAGACCGAGGTCTACCGCGAGTTCGAGAAGGCCGATTACCTGTCCGCCGTGCACAAGGCCAAGGAATACATCATGGCCGGCGACATGATGCAGGTGCAGATCGGCCAGCGGCTGATGAAGCCGTACCGCGATGCCCCGCTCTCGCTGTACCGCGCGCTGCGTTCGCTGAACCCCTCGCCGTACATGTACTTCTACAACTTCGGCGACTTCCAGGTGGTCGGCGCTTCCCCCGAGATCCTCGTGCGGCAGGAAACCCGCAAGGTAGAAGCGGAAAGCGAGCGCGTGGTCACGATCCGTCCGCTGGCCGGCACGCGTCCCCGCGGCAATACGCCCGAGCGCGATGCCCAGCTGGCGACGGAACTGCTCAACGATCCGAAGGAGATTGCCGAGCACGTGATGCTGATCGACCTCGCCCGCAACGACATCGGCCGCATCGCCGAGATCGGCTCGGTCAAGGTCACCGACAAGATGGTCATCGAGAAGTATTCGCACGTGCAGCATATCGTGAGCTCGGTGGAAGGCACGCTGCGCGAAGGCATGACGAACCTGGACGTGCTGCGCGCAACGTTCCCCGCCGGCACGCTGTCGGGCGCGCCCAAGGTGCGCGCGATGGAGATCATCGACGAACTGGAACCTCGCAAGCGCGGCATCTACGGCGGCGCGGTGGGCTATCTCTCCTTCGGCGGCGAGATGGACCTCGCGATCGCGATCCGCACGGGCATCATCAAGGACGGCAATCTCTATGTGCAGGCGGCAGCGGGCATCGTTGCCGATTCGGATCCCGAATCCGAATGGAAAGAGACCGAGGCGAAGGCGCGCGCCGTGATCCGCGCTGCCGAACAAGTCCAGGACGGCCTGGACACCGAGCTCTGAACCGGACAGGAGAATTGCCATGCTGCTGATGATCGACAACTACGATTCGTTCACCTACAACCTGGTGCAGTACTTCGGCGAGCTCGGCGAAGACGTGCGCACCTATCGCAACGACGAGATCACGATCGAGGAGATCGAGACGCTGAAGCCCGACCATATCGTCGTGTCGCCGGGACCGTGCAGCCCGCGCGAGGCCGGCATCTCGATCGAAGTGCTGAAGCATTTCGCGGGCAAGGTGCCGCTGCTGGGCGTGTGCCTGGGCCATCAGGCCATCGGCGACGCGTTCGGCGGCAAGGTGATCCGCGCCAAGCAGGTGATGCACGGCAAGGTCAGCACGATCGAAACCACGCAGGAGGGTGTGTTCGCCAATCTGCCCAGGCACTTCGACGTGACGCGCTATCATTCGCTGGCCATCGAGCGCGAGACCCTGCCCGATTGCCTGGAAGTCACCGCATGGACGCCCGATGGCGAGATCATGGGCGTGCGGCACAAGACGCTGGCCGTCGAGGGGGTGCAGTTCCATCCGGAGTCGATCCTCTCGGAACACGGCCACGCACTACTGGCCAACTTCCTCAAGACGCCGGTCGGCGGTAAAGACCGATGAGGCGGCTCGACACGCCCGGACTCACCGCCCATCCATCCGAACCCGACACGACGAAGACCGCCATGTCCATCACGCCGCAGGAAGCGCTCACGCGCTGCATCGAACACCGCGAGATCTTTCATGACGAGATGCTGCACCTGATGCGGCAGATCATGCAGGGCCAGATCTCGCCCGTGATGGCGGCGGCCATCCTGACCGGTTTGCGCGTGAAGAAGGAAACCATCGGCGAGATTTCGGCGGCGGCGCAGGTGATGCGCGAGTTCGCGAACAAGGTCCCGGTGGCGGACCGGGAGAACTTTATCGATATCGTCGGCACCGGTGGCGACGGTTCGCATACGTTCAATATCTCCACGGCGTCGATGTTCGTCGCGGCCGCGGCCGGCGCGAAGATCGCCAAGCACGGCAATCGCGGCGTGAGCTCGAAGTCGGGCAGCGCGGACGTGCTCGAGGCGCTCGGCGTCAACATCATGCTGACGCCGGAGCAGGTGGGCGAGTGCATTTCACAGACGGGCATCGGCTTCATGTTCGCGCCGACCCATCATCCGGCCATGAAGAACGTGGCGCCGATCCGCAAGGAAATGGGCGTGCGTACGATCTTCAATATCCTTGGGCCGCTGACCAACCCCGCGGATGCGCCGAACATCCTGATGGGCGTGTTTCATCCTGACCTCGTCGGCATTCAGGTCCGCGTGATGGAGCGCCTGGGCGCGAAGCATGCCATCGTCGTGTATGGCAAGGACGGCATGGACGAGGTGTCGCTGGGCGCCGCCACGATGGTGGGCGAGCTCAAGGACGGCGAGGTGCGCGAGTACGAGATCCATCCCGAGGACTTCGGCTTGTCGATGATCTCCAATCGCGGTCTCAAGGTCGCGGACGCCGCCGAGTCGAAGGAGATGGTGCTCGAGGCGCTGACTAACGTGATCGGCACCCCGCGCGAGATCGTGACGCTGAACGCGGGCACCGCACTGTACGCGGCCAACGTGGCGTCGTCGATCGAGGATGGGATCGGCCGTGCGCGCGAGGCAATCGCCAGTGGCGCCGCCCGGGAGAAGCTCGACCAGTTCGTGCGCGCCACCCAGCAGTTCCGATAAGCCCTCCGCCTCCTATTCGTATTGCCATGTCAGACATCCTGCAAAAAATCCTGGCCGTGAAGGCCGATGAAGTGAACGCCGCGCGCAAGGTACGCGACCTGCCGAGCCTGCGCGCCGAGGCCGAGAGCCTGCGCAACGAAGCCGGCCTGGCGCCGCGCGGCTTCGAGCGCGCGATTCGCGAGAAGATCGCGGCCGGCCATGCGGGCGTGATCGCCGAGGTCAAGAAGGCGTCGCCGTCCAAAGGCGTGCTGCGCGAGAATTTTGTGCCCGAGGCGATTGCAGAGAGCTATGCCACGCACGGCGCGGCCTGCCTGTCCGTGCTCACCGACGTGAACTTCTTCCAGGGTCACGCGGACTTCCTCAAGCGCGCGCGCGGCGCATGCCCGCTGCCGGCGCTGCGCAAGGACTTCATGATCGACCTGTATCAGGTCTATGAGGCGCGCACGTGGGGCGCCGACTGCATCCTGCTGATCGTCGACGCGCTGGATCAGGGTCTGATGGTCGAACTCGAAGCCTGCGCGCACGAACTCGGCATGGACGTGCTCGTGGAAGTGCATGGTCCGGACGAACTCGACCGCGCGTTGCGGCTCAAGACGCCGCTGCTCGGCGTGAACAACCGCAATCTGCGCACGTTCGAGGTGTCGCTCGACAACACGCTCGACCTGCTCCCGCGCATGCCGGCGGAGCGGCTCGTCGTGACGGAGTCCGGCATTCTGGGACCCGACGACGTCAAGCGGATGCGCGAGGCGAATGTGCATGCGTTCCTCGTCGGCGAAGCGTTCATGCGCGCGCCCGAGCCGGGCGTGGAACTCGCGCGCCTGTTCGCCTGAGCCCGGGCTGCACTCATGGGTCGGGAGATCGAGCTCAAACTGTCGGTGCCCGACGACGCGCTGGCCGCGGTGTCGGGATGGCTGGACCAGCATGGCGAGGGGCATGGCGAAGTGACCATGCTCAACGTCTACCTCGACACGTCGTCGCGCGACCTTGCGCGCGCGCGGGCCGCGTTGCGGCTGCGCCGGAAGGGCACGCAATGGCTGCAGACGCTGAAGACGGTGGGGCATAGCGTGAACGGCATCACCGCGCGCAACGAGTGGGAAACGCCCGTGCCGGGCGAGGCGATCGAGCTGCATCGCTTTCCCGCCGATGCCCGCAAGGTGCTGGCCCCGCTGATGACGCAACTCGGGCCGGTGTTCCGGACCGATTTCGTGCGGCGTTTGTGGATCGTCGAGCAGGATGGCGCCCGCATCGAGGCCGCGCTGGATTCGGGCACGATCCGTGCGCCGGGTGTTGCCGCGGTCGAGCGGATTCAGGAGCTCGAGCTCGAATGGCTCTCCGGTGAGGAAGAGCGGGCCGAGGGGGCATTGCGGGCGCTGGGTGAACGGCTGCGCGCCGTGGCCGCGCTCGAGCCTTCCGACCTGAGCAAGGCCGCGCGTGGTTACCGGCTGACGATGCCCAACTAATCTCTCTCCGCATGCAAGCCGATCTCTTCGCCGCGCCCACGTCCGAACCCCTGTCCCACCCCACCGATGTCGCGTGCCTGCAAGCGCAGGTCGAGGCGCTGCCCGCCGCATGGCGCGCGTTGCTCGCGCCGTGCCTGCAAGGAGCGGGGTGGGACGATTTATGCGGATTCGTCGATGGCGAGCGCGCGGCCGGCAAACCCGTGTTTCCGCACGCGGTCTTCCACGCGCTGCATCTGACGCCGCCCGAGGCGGTGCAGGTAGTGATCCTCGGGCAGGACCCCTATCACGGCACCGGCACGGTCGGCGGCGCGGAAGTGCCGCAAGCCCATGGGCTCGCGTTCTCGGTGCCGGAAGGCGTCAAGGTGCCGCCGAGCCTGCGCAACATCTTCAAGGAAATCGCCGCCGAATATGGCACCGAGGGAGTCCGTGGCTCGGGCAATCTCGAAGGCTGGGCGCGTCAGGGCGTGCTGCTGCTGAACACCGTGTTGACAGTCGAGCAGGGACAGGCGGCGAGTCATGCCAGGCGCGGCTGGGAGGCGGTGACCGATTGCCTGATCCGCGCGCTGGCGGCCACGCGGCCGAATCTCGTGTTCATGCTGTGGGGCAGCCATGCGCAGGCCAAGCGTGCGCTGCTGGCAGGTAATGACCATTGCGTGCTCGAAGCCCCGCATCCGTCGCCGCTGTCGGCGCATCGCGGCTTTCTCGGTTGCGGCCACTTCCGCAAGGCCAACGATTTTTTGGCCGCGCAGGGGCGGCCCGGGATCGATTGGCTGGCCAGCTGACGCTACCCGGCCCCTCAGGCGGTCGGCAGCCAGTCGAACCGGTCGAAGCGGTCGACGCTGCCCTCCCCGGTCTTCGCGTCCACGCGCGAGACCCGCGCGGCGGGCGGCCCGTGCTGCATCCATTCGCGCAAGGCCTCGAGCCGGTCGATCGGCCCGGCGGCCATGACTTCGACGGTGCCGTCGGTCCGATTGCGGACCCAGCCCGTCAGGCCGAGCGCTGTCGCGCGTTCGAGACAGGCGGCGCGGTAGCCCACGCCCTGGACCACGCCATGCGCGGTCAGATGCCAGATTTCGTGTGTCATCGGGATGTCAGCGCGGTGGTCGATGATCGATGGGATAGTCCGCAGCATACGTCATCGCCCTAGGTAAACTACCTAGCCCGCTCGCGCGTTAGGGGAATGACAACGCGCGCGCCGTGTGCGGCCGACGCTGCTTTCACCGGTCATCGCCTTTCACTGGGCGCGGGCCTGATTCGTTTATCCGGCTCTCCCGAGGGAGAGAACCCACCGGTGCCCGCCCATGCCAACGAACCTCGACCGTACCGCCGCGCCCGGCTACGACGGGCAACTGCTGACCGCGCCGCCGAACCGCTTCGACTTCGCGCTGCTGCCGATCATCCTCGCGGCGATTGTGATCGTCGCCTATACCGCGCAGCAGATGAACGTGCCCTACCACCCCGGCCAGGCGCTGGACGTGCGGCTGGACGTCGCCTATCTGCCCTACTACCTGATGCGCACGAGCATCCGGATGCTGGCGGCGCTCGGTGCGTCGCTGCTGTTCTCGTTCGCGTTCGCGGCGCTGGCGTCCAAGAACCGCACGGCGGAGAAGATTCTCGTTCCCGCGCTCGACATCCTGCAATCGATTCCCGTGCTTGGCTTCCTGTCGATCACGGTCACGGGCTTTATCGCGTTGTTCCCGGGCAGTCTGGCCGGCGTGGAATGCGCGGCGATCTTCGCCATCTTCACGTCGCAGGCCTGGAACATGGCCTTCAGCCTGCACCAGTCGTTCCGCACGATCCCAGGCGATCTGCTCGAAGCCGCGACGATGCTGCGGCTCTCCGCGTGGCAGCGGTTCTGGCGGCTCGAGGTCCCGTACGCCATGCCCGGTTTGCTGTGGAACATGATGATGTCGATGTCGGGCGGCTGGTTTTTCGTCGTCGCCTCCGAGGCGATCTCGGTCTCGGGGCATGACATCCGCCTGCCGGGCATCGGCTCGTATATCGCGCTCGCTATCCAGCAGCAGAACCTGCCTGCCATCGGATGGGCCATCGTGGCGATGCTGGTCGGCATCGTGCTGTACGACCAGCTGCTATTTCGACCGCTGGTTGCGTGGGCCGATCGGTTCCGCTTCGAAACGCTGTCGCAGGACGATGCGCCGCAGTCGTGGGTGCTCAACCTGCTGCGGCGGTCCGCGTGGGTACGAACGCTGCTGAAGGCGACCGCCGCGCTTGCCGGCCGCTCGCTGGCGTGGAGCGCGCGGCATCGGCTGGCGGAAGGCAATGTCCGGCCCGTTGCGGTGTCCGTGCAAGCGGGATGGAAGGATCGCGCGCGCGATGGCGCGATCGTGCTGGTCGCGCTCGTCGCGCTGGGTCGCGTGCTGTGGTTCGTGCATGGCGAGGTCGGCTGGGCGGAGGCCGCGCACGTGTTGTGGCTTGGCGTGTTGACGATGACGCGGGTGATCGTGCTGATCGCGATCGCGGCCGTGATCTGGGTGCCGATCGGCATTCGCATCGGGCTGAATCCCTCGCTTGCGCGCATCGCGCAGCCGATCGCACAGTTTCTTGCGGCGTTTCCGGCGAACCTGATGTTTCCAATTGCGGTGATGGGCATCGTCAAGCTTGGGCTCAATCCCGAGATATGGCTCAGTCCTCTGATGATCTTCGGCACGCAGTGGTACATCCTGTTCAATGTAGTGGCCGGCGCGTCGGGGATTCCGACCGAACTGCGGCTGGCGGCGCGCAATGTCGGATTGCGCGGATGGCTCGTGTGGCGGCGCTTTCTGCTGCCGGCGGTGTTTCCGAGCCTGCTGACGGGGCTGGTCACCGCTGCGGGCGGGTCGTGGAACGCGAGCATCGTGTCCGAGTATGTGACGTGGGGCGATCGGACGCTCGTCGCGACCGGGTTGGGCAGCTATATCGCCGAGATGACCGCGCAGGGGGACTTTCCGCGGATTGCGCTTGGGATCGGCGTGATGGCGTTGTTCGTGGTCGGTTTCAACCGGCTGCTGTGGAACCGGCTGTATGACATTGCGCAGACGCGCAATCGGCTCTAGGCCTCGGTGGGGATGGGATGATGGCGGATCAGGACAAGATCGTCGCGGGCGTGGCGGGCAAGGCGGAAGCGAAGGCGCCGGTGATCGAACTGCGCAATGTGGGCAAGGTGTTTCGCACCGCGGACCGTACGGATCGGGCGGTGCTGGAGGGCGTGAACCTGACTTTGCGCGAGGGCGAGATCGTGGCGATGCTCGGGCGCTCGGGGTCGGGCAAGTCCACGTTGCTGCGGATCATGGCGGGGCTCGTCCCCAGCGATCACGGCGAGGTGCGCTTTCGCGGGGCGCCGCTGGCGGGGGCCGCGGAAGGCATCGCGATGGTGTTCCAATCGTTCGCGCTGTTTCCGTGGCTGTCCGTGCAGCAGAACGTCGAGCTTGGGCTCGAGGCGCAGGGGGTGCCCAAGGCGGAGCGGGCACGGCGGGCCGAGGCGGCGATCGAGTTGATCGGCTTGTCGGGCTTCAACAGCGCGTTGCCGCGCGAGTTGTCCGGAGGCATGCGGCAGCGGGTCGGAATTGCCCGGGCGCTTGTGACGGAGCCGGATCTGTTGCTCATGGACGAAGCGTTCTCCGCGCTCGATGTGCTCACGGGCGAGACGCTGCGGGACGAGATGATCGACCTCTGGGAATCGGGGCGCGCGAACATTCGCAGCATTCTGATCGTTTCGCACAACATCGAAGAGGCCGTAATGATGGCGGACCGCATCGTGATCTTGTCGAGCGATCCGGGGCGGGTGCGGGCTGAAGTTCGGGTGTCTTTTCCGCGGCCGCGGAATCGGGACGATGCGCAGGTACGGGCGTTGATCGACGAGGTCTATGCGTTGATGACGTCCCCTGCGGCGATGGGACCCCGGATGGCGACGCTGGCGGCGGCGCAGCAGATCGGGTTCCGTCTGCCCAATGCGGATATCAGCCGGATGGAAGGGATTCTCGATCTGCTGCTGGAGGCGCCGTTCCTTGGGCGTGCCGATCTGCCGCATCTGGCTGAAGAGGCTGGCCTCACCGACGATGAGTTGTTGCCCGCATGCGAGGCGCTGCAGTTGCTGCATCTGGCTACGCTCGAGCGCGGCGACATCACGGCCACGTCTCTGGGGCGTGCGTACTATGCCGCCGAGCCTGCGGAGCGCAAGGTGCTGTTCGGCCGTCAGGTGCTGCTGCACGTGGCACTGGCCGCGCATATCCGGCGAGAGCTCGAAGCCGCCGAGGATGGGGAGGTCGGGGAGGAGCAGGTGTTGCGCGAGCTCGAGGCGTTTCTCAAGCCCGAGGAAGCGGAGCGGGTGTTGGCGGTGGCGATTGCCTGGGGGCGGTATGGGGAGATTTACGCTTACCAGTACAACAGCGGCATGTTGACGTTGCCGGAGGCGGAGGAGGAGTGAGGCAGCCGGAGGAGGAGTGAGGCCGCCTCTCCGCCCTCTTCGCCCTCTTCGCCCTCTCCCCCCGCTCCTCAATCCTCTTTCCGCATGGCCCGCCCGATGGCCCCCGTCCGCAGCGCGATCTTCGCCGTGTCCTCCCGCAGTGCCCGCAGCCGGCGCTCGAGCAGCGCGTTGGCCGCGCGGCCGGTTGAGCTTGCCGTCGAGCCGCCGTCCGCCTTCGCCATGTCGTTGGCGCCCAGTTCGCCCGACGTCGCCGCCTGAACCAGTACCTCCGCCTTGCGGCGGTCCGCGGAGTCCGCGAGGCGCGCGCGGCGTTCGCTGGCGGCATCGGCTTCGGCTTCCGCCTGGGCCGCCTCGGCCAAGGCTTCCGCCCTGGCGTCCTCCTGCGCTTCCGGTGCCTGATTCGAAAGCACCTCTTCCCGCGCGGGCGCCACCGCATCCGTCGATGACAGCATCACGTCGGCGGCACCCGCCTCCGTCGCGGCGAGGCCAGCGACGGCGACTTCGCCCGGTGTACGGATGAAGCCCACACCGCGCGCGCCATGGATCTCCTCGCCCATGAGCCGCTCGCTCGCCAGCTCCAGACTACGTGTCGCCGCATCGGTCGCCTCCGCCACCGCCGCTTCCGCGGCAGGGAGATCGAGCTCCGCATAATGCTGCCGCACCTGAATCCGCGCGGCCGCGATATGGGCGGCCACCAGATAGTTCTGCAAGATGAACCGATTCAGGTTATCCACCGCGCGGTGCCGGCTCCGCGGTTCGTCCAGCATGCGCTGGAACGACGAGATCAGCGCCGACAGGCTGTCCATGAACTGCTTGCGCTGCACGCGATAGGCATAGTCGTCGCTGCTCTTGCGCAACAGCAGGTCCCGCGTGGCGGCGATATACCGACGGTTGGCCTGCAACACGCTCTCCACGAGCTTGGGAATCGCGCGGTATTCCCAGCTGGGCAGCACGAAGCTGAAGATCGACGCCACCACCCCGCCAATCACCGTGTCGATCAGCCGCTCCACGACAACCGTCTGGCTTCCGGGCGCCAGCAGGTTGATCTGAATGAGCACCTGCACGCACGCCGCGATGGCCGTATAGCGGTACTTGATGGTCACGAACGTCGCGCTCGCCACGAGCGCGAGGAACAGCACGCCCAGCAACAGCAGCGGGTCGTGCACGAAACGCAGGATCACGACGCTGATGATGCAGCCGATCAGCGTACCGATCAGACGATCGTTGTAGCGCTGCTTGGTCATGCTGAAGTTCGGCTTGAGGATCACGACGATCGTCAGCAGGATCCAGTAGCCATGCGAGGCATACGGCAGATGGTCGCCGATCCACAGCCCCACGGCGACCGCCATCGTGATGCGCAGCGAGAAACGAAACGCCGGCGACCGCCAGTTCAGGTTGTCGCGAATGACGCCGAACTCGTACTTCTGGCGCGTCAGGAATGGGGTCATGTCCGAGCCCGGCAGCACCTTGGCCGGCTCGACGGGCGTACGCGACGCCTCGTGCAACTGGCCGATCAGTGTGATGGCGCCCTTGATCATGTCGAGCGTATCGGACAGCGCGGTCATCGCCGCGGCCGGGATATGGTGATGGCGCAGCTGCGCAATCTCCTCTTCCACCCGCTTGATGGTCGGCGCGTAATCGACCGTGGCATACGACGGGCGCCCACGCGTCACGTCGAACGCAATGTCTTCGACGTCCTGCGACATCTTGCGAACGAGGTCGCGCAGCAGGTCGAGCACCGGCGTGCCGCCGAAGGTCTGCCGCAGCATCTGATAGTCGGTATTCGTTGACAGCACGTACTCGTACAGATCGAGCATGCGCAGGTGCACCTGCACGAGCAGCCCGTCGTGCAGGGTCTTGTTGCCGCGCAGGACGAGGTCGCGTGCCGCCTGCTGCCGCTCCGCGACGACCATCTGCTGCCGTACGAGCCGGTTGAACTGCTCGTCGAAGTCGTTACCGGCATCGTAGAACGCGGACTTGATCTCGAGGTAGCCGGAAATTTCGTAGAGCGCTTCCGCAAGAATCTGCTGCCGCGTGCGCTGCTCCGTGATCCAGCTCACGGCCATCGCGTAGATCAGGTACGCCGTGGCGCCGGCACCGAACAGCGCCGTGTGCTCGATGGCCTTGCGCACGACGAACTCTTCGTTGACCGTCAGCGTCATGACGAACAGCGCCGAGAATTGCAGCGACATCGTCTTGTTGCCATACACCGTCAGCATGCCCGCGAAGAACGTGACGGCGACCAGCACGAACGGCATCACGCGCGGAAACGGCACGGCGAGCGCGACGATCAGCGCCACGCCCGTGCACAGCAGCACACTGGCCAGCATCTCGTTGAACTTGTGGTTCAGCGGGCTAGGCAGATCCATCAGGCTCGTGCAGAGCGCGCCGATGGAGACGACCATCGCGCTCGGCAGGTCCATGACCTGCATCGCGAGCAGCGTAATGCCGATGACGCCCGTGGCCGAACGCAGGCCACGGTAGATGTAGTGGGAAAACAGGAACGTGCGGGGATCGTGCGCGTATTCCATGGGGCGAGGCGTGCGGGCGGCGTTCGGTGACACGCGCCGCCCCTTGGGTTATTGACCGAGCCAGCGTGCGCGCAAGGCGTGGCGGCCCTCCTCGACCGTGACGCGGTACTGCGTGGCGGGTTCGCGGCCGAGCTTGACGGGCAGCACGTGCAGTTCGTCGCGGCGGAAGACATGCAGTTCGGCCCGATCGCCGGCGCGATAGCGCGCCAGCAGCTTGTCGAGCTGGCCACCCGTCACGCGCAGGCCGTCGATCGCCGCCAGCAGATCGCCCGCCGAGACGCCTGCGGCCTGCCCCGCGCCATCGTCGAGCACCTGCGTCACGCGCACCCAGCCCTCTTCAACGCGCGTCTTGATGCCGAGCGAGGCCGCGGTGGTGGCCTTCTGCGCCTCCGCCTTGATGCCGAACGCGCGCAGCAGCGGCACGAGGCCGATCTCGCCCGTGCCTTCCGTCAACGCGCGCAGCAGCGTACCGAGGCGCAGACCGCTGACCTCGTCGAACAGCGCATAGACCCCGGCTTCCGTGACGCCGCGCTGTTCATGGCCCGGCGCGTAGAAGTCGCGGCCGTAGCGTTGCCACAGCGCGCGCATGATGTCGTCGAGCGACCGGCGGCCGGCCGTTTTCTCGCGGATCGTCAGGTCGAGCGCGAGCGCGACCAGCGAGCCCTTGGTGTAGTAGCTGACGATCGCGTTCGGCGCGTTCTCGTCCTGCCGGTAATACTTGGTCCACGCGTCGAACGAACTGGCCGCCACGCTTTGCTTGGTGCGGCCGTTACCGCGCAGCACGCCGTTCCACGTCTTGGTGATCATCTCGACGTACTGCTTGGTGTCGATCAGGCCCGTGCGCGCGAGGATCAGGTCGTCGTAGTAGCTGGTGAAACCTTCGAACAGCCACAGCAGCGGCGTGTAGCTCTCCTCATCGAGGCGATACGGCACGAACGCCGCGGGCTTGATGCGCTTGACGTTCCACGTATGGAAATACTCGTGACTGCACAGGCCGAGGAAGGTCCGGTAGCCGTCGCTGGTCTCGCTGTTGCCGCGCACGGGCAGATCGGCGCGCGCGCACATCAGCGCGGTGCTCGCGCGATGCTCCAGGCCGCCGTAGCCATCGGTCGTGACCATCGTCATGAACACGTAGCGGCGGTTGCTGTCGAGGAACGGGGCACGGGCGGAGCGCGGCTCGAACAAGCGGATCTGTGCTTCGCAGATCTGCTTCAGGTCGCGGCAGACGCGTTGCAGATCGAGGCCGGGCACGCGCCCAGTGAAGACGACATCATGCTGGGCGCCGCACGCCTTGAACGTGCCGAGCGTGAACTCGCCCATTTCCACGGGATGATCGACGAGCTCGTCATAGTCGGCGACCTGATAGCGGCCGAAGCCGTACCGCTTGGCGCCGTCGCGGCCGCGAGCCTCGGGCATCGAGGTCGCCACGCGCCAATTGGCGTAAGCATCGCTAGCCGGTTGCGCGATCTCGACGATGCACGGCCGGTCCTGCTGGCCGTCGACGCGCAGGAATACCGAGCTGCCATTGAAGAAACCGTGCGTCGTGTCGAGGTGCGCGCTGCGGACCGACAGGTCCCACGCGTAGACCTCGTAGCGCAGCGAGATCGGACCTTCGCAGGGCGCGGCTTCCCAGGTCTGCTTGTCGACCTTGGTCAGCGCGACCTCGCCGCGCGCATCGTCGGCGCGGATGCGGACGATGTTTCGCGCGAACTCGCGAATCATGTAGCTGCCCGGAATCCAGGCAGGCAGCGAGAAGGTCTGGCCTTCGGGATCCGGAGCGTCCACCGTGACGGTCACGGCGAACAGATGCGCTTCCGGATGGAGAGGGGCGATGGCGTAGCGGATCGGCGTCATGGCCAAGATTGTAGCGCCACGCCCGGCGACCGTCGGCGAACGCTCAGCCGTTCACGTTCACGACCACGCGGCCGCGCATGCCGCCTTCCACGATCTTGTGACCCGCGTCGACCGCCTCCGCGAGCCTGACCTCGTGCGTGATCGCCTGCAGGCGGTCCGGCGCGAGATCCTCGGCCAGACGCGCCCATGCGCGTTCGCGCAGCGGCATCGCGGCCATCACGCTGTCGATGCCGGCCAGCGTCACGCCGCGCAGGATGAACGGTGCCACCGATGCCGGAAAGTCCATGCCCTGCGCCAGCCCGCACGCCGTGACGACGCCGCCGTAACGCACCTGCGCGCAGGCATTGACGAGCGTGTGCGAACCCACCGAGTCGATGACCGCTGCCCAGCGCTCCTTTTGAAGGGGCTTGCCCGGCACGCCAAGTTCGGCGCGATCGATCACGTCGGCCGCGCCTAGCGCGCGCAGGAAGTCCGCTTCGGCGGTCTTGCCGGTGGACGCCGTCACGCGATAGCCGAGCTTCGACAGCACCGCGATCGCCACGGAACCGACGCCGCCCGAAGCTCCCGTGACGAGGATGTCGCCATCGCCGGGCCGCACAGGACCATTGACGCCGCCGCGCTCGAGCGCGAGCACGGACAGCATCGCCGTGTAGCCCGCCGTGCCGATGGCCATCGCCTGCTTCGCGGTGAACGCATCGGGCAGTTTCACGAGCCAGTCGCCCTTGAGTTTCGCGCGCTGCGACAGGCAGCCCCAGTGCGTTTCGCCTACGCCAAAGCCGTTGAGTACGACCTTGTCGCCCGCCTGCCACTTCGGATGGCTCGACGACACCACGGTGCCCGCACCGTCGATACCGGCCACCATCGGCCATTTGCGCACGACGGGGGCGCGGCCCGTAATCGCGAGACCGTCCTTGTAGTTGATAGTCGAGTAGTCGACGGCAACGACCACGTCGCCATCTTCGGGCAGCTGGCTGTCGTCGAGCGCGGTGACCGCGGCTTCCGTCTTGCCGTCGGCCTGTGTCAGCAGCAGGGCGTTGAACGTCATGATGTCTCCTCTATTGTGTTGTGCTTATTTCTTGAGGCTGGCGAACTTGCGCTCCAGCGTGCCAACATCGGCCGCGCCAGGAATGCGCGAGCCGTCGGTGAAGAAGATCGCCGGCGTACCGGTTACGTTCATGCTCTGGCCGAGCTTGAGGTTGTCGTCGATCGGATTCTTGCAGTCGGACTTGCCCGTCACCGCCACGTGATTCAGCATCCAGTCGCGCCACGCCTTCTGGCGGTCGCTCGCGCACCAGATCTGCCTGGACTTCTGCGTCGAGTCAGGCGACAGCACGGGGTACAGGAAGGTGTACACCGTGATGTTGTCCATCTGCTGGAAGGTCTGTTCGATGCGCTTGCAGTACGGGCAGTTCGGATCGGAGAACACGGCGATGGTCCGGCTGCCGTCGCCCTTCGACCACTTGACCGCGCGCGACAGCGGCAGGTCCGACCATTTGATGCGGTTCAGTTCCGCGACGCGCTCTTCGGTCAGGTTCGTGCTCGTCTTGGTGTCGATCAGTTCGCCGTTGAGGATATAGCGGCCGGTCGCATCGGTGTACACCACCTGGTTGCCGAGGCTCACTTCATACAGGCCCGGCACCGGTGTCTTGGTGACGCTTCGCACTTCGGCGCGGCCGCCCACCATTTTCTCGATGGTCGCCTTGATGGTCGCGGTGCTGGGTTCGTCCGCGGCAAGCGCATGCAGCGCGTAGCCGGCGGCAGCGAGACCGCCCGCCAGGGTGACGGCCGCGGTCGCGCGGAGCGATTTGCGGCGGAACGTTTGCAACATGGTGACTCCAGATAGCGGCGGGTGCGTTTCGCGTTTGCCCGTCCGATAGATATTGATATTGATGGGTGTCGCCGTTCAGCCCAGCGCGCGGCCGATCAGAAACTGCTTGAGCATCGACTGCCTGCCCACCGCGCGGATGCCCAGGTTGCGCATGACGCGCGCGGGGCTGCCGGGCAGCGAGAACAGGCGATGCAGGCCGTCCGTCGCCGCGGTGAGGGAAAGCAGGTCGGTCGCGCGCGCGCGCTCGTAACGGCGCAGCAGGCGCAGGTCGCCTTCGCCACGGAACGCTTCTTTGTCGGCCATGACGCGCCCAAGTTCCGTGACGTCGCGTAACCCGAGGTTCATGCCCTGCCCCGCCAGCGGGTGGATGACGTGGGCGGCGTCGCCGACCAGCGCCACGTGCGGCTGCACGAACTGCTCGGCGCGTTGCAGCACCAGCGGAAACCCCTGCGCCGGGGTGATGCAGCGGAGCGTGCCGAAGCGCGCGCCCACGGCGCCCGCGGCCGCCTGCATCACGGTGGCCGCCAAGGCTTCGGGCGACAGCGCGACGAGTTCGCGGGCGTGCGCTTCCTCGGCGGACCAGACCATCGACACGCGGTTGCCGGGCAGCGGCAGCATGGCGAGGATTTCGCCGTTTTCGGCTTCCTCGTCGGCCATGAGCTTCTCGGGCGTGCCGAGGAACCATTGCCACGCGGTGTCGTGATGCGGCAGTTCGCATCGGAAATTGGCCACGACGCCGAGCTGGCGATAGCGCCGCGTGGTGGTGCAGATATGGCTCTGCTGGCGAACCCACGAGCGCGCACCGTCGGCGCCGACCACGCAGGCCGCGCGCACGCGGGCGCCGCTGGCCAGCGTGAGCGTCACGCCGTCGCAATCGCGCTCGAACACCTCGCCCGTGTCGTCGAACCACTGCACCTGATGCTGAAACCGCAGCGCGGTGTCGAGCGTGCGTTCGACGTGGCCGGATTCGATGATCCATGCCAGCTGCGGCACGGCGGCGGCGTACGACGAAAAATGCAGGTCGCCATGGGGCGTGGGATCGGACTCGGCGGCGCTCTGGTCGCCGAACACGCGCATGTCGCGGACGGGCTGCATGCGGGCGGGGTCCAGCGCCTCCCAGACGCGCAGGCGCTCGAGCAGGGCCTGCGAGCTGGCGGAGAAGGCGTAGATCCGGCTGTCCCAGTCATCCTCGCCGGTCCGCGCGGTATCGCTGGCGGGGCGCGGCGCGATCAGCGCGACCTGCATGCCCTGTTGCGCGAGCAGCAAGGCGCAGGCCTTGCCGACGATGCCGCCACCGACCACGGCGATCTGGAAACGAGAAGAGGACGTCGACGACATAGAGTGAGGGCCAGCGGGCTGGCACGGCAGTGGCGCGGCACGCCCGCGTGGCGGACCGATCATGAGGGGGATTATAGCGACGTGACGTGTAGGGAGACGCACGGTGCCGGCGACGCGCGGCCGGCGGCGTACCCGAGATCGGCCGGAAGACGGGGGGAAGGCGGCCGGAAGGCGGCCATCCGCTAGAATACAGCCTTTGCTATTTACCGCCTGACACCATGAGCCTCAAATGCGGCATCGTCGGCCTGCCCAACGTCGGCAAGTCCACGCTGTTCAATGCCCTGACGAAAGCCGGCATCGCCGCCGAAAACTATCCGTTCTGCACGATCGAGCCCAATGTGGGCGTCGTGGAAGTGCCGGATCCGAGGCTCGCGAAGCTGGCCGAGATCGTGAATCCGGAGCGCGTGCTGCCGGCGACGGTCGAGTTCGTCGATATCGCCGGCCTCGTGGCGGGCGCGTCCAAGGGTGAAGGCCTGGGCAACCAGTTCCTCGCCAACATCCGCGAAACCGACGCGATCACGCACGTCGTGCGCTGCTTCGAGGACGAGAACGTGATTCACGTGGCCGGCCGCGTCGATCCGCTGTCGGACATCGAGGTCATCAACACCGAACTCGCGCTGGCCGACCTGGCCACGGTCGAGAAGGCGCTCGCGCGCTACGTCAAGCCGGCCCGCGCTGGCGACAAGGAAGCCATTCGTCTGGTCGCCGTGCTGGAGAAGGCCCAGACCGTCCTCGACCAGGCCAAGGCCGTCCGCACGCTGGACCTCGCCCCGGAAGAGTGGGACGCGCTGCGCCCGTTCTGCCTGATCACCGCCAAGCCGACGATGTACGTGGCCAACGTGCGTGAAGACGGCTTCGAGAACAACCCGCACCTCGATGCCGTGCGCGAGTACGCCAAGACCACGGGCTCCCCGGTCGTGGCCGTGTGCGCCGCCATCGAAGCCGAGATCGCCGACCTCGACGACGCCGACAAGGCCGAATTCCTCGCCGACCTCGGCATGGAAGAACCGGGCCTCGACCGCGTGATCCGCGCGGGCTTCAAGCTGCTGGGCCTGCAAACGTACTTCACCGCCGGCGTCAAGGAAGTCCGCGCCTGGACCATCCACGTGGGCGACACGGCCCCGAAGGCCGCCGGCGTGATCCACACCGACTTCGAACGCGGCTTCATCCGCGCGCAGACGATCGCCTACGACGACTACATCGCGTTCAAGGGCGAACAAGGCGCGAAGGAAAACGGCAAGATGCGGGCGGAAGGCAAGGAATACGTGGTGCACGACGGCGACGTGATGAACTTCCTGTTCAACGTCTGACGCATGGTTGAGGCGTCGTGAAATAGCCCGGCATCTGCCGGGCTTTTTTTCGGCGCTTCCGAGACTCAAAGCTCGCTGAGCCCCTCCCCCTTCATACCCACCAGCAAGGCATGGCCGTTCTTGTCCACGCGGAATTCGCCGTATTGGGCGCGTTCGTAGCGTTTGGCCTGCCCTTCTTCGAAGAACCACGCGTTGGTTGAGACCTGCACGCCGTTGCCGCCCCAGCGCGTGGGGACGTTCTGCACCCGCAGGAGTTGTTCGCCTTCCGCGAGCGGCGTGCCGTCGTGGAGGCGGATGAATTGGGCGATTCTGTTCGCGTCGGTGCGGATGACGACCGTGGCGTCGCGGCGGTCGGTTTGGTGTTGGGCGCTTTGAGCAGCAGCTTGCGCGGCGGCGATTTCGATGGCGAGGGTGAAGTTCAGGGCCATGTAGTCGCCCTGCATCAGCGAACGCGGGTCCACCGGCGCCAGGCGCAGGTAGACGACGTCGCCATCGCGGATGACGCGTTCGTTGCTCGCGATGCCGACCGTGGCGACCGTCAGGGTCAGGAGCCATGCCGCGACGATCCAGCGCTTCATTGAAGGACGTTTCATGATGCGATGCTCCCCGATGGCTGGGCGTTGGCGCGGCTGCGGGCCAGTGCCGCGCGGGCGGCCAGCAGTAGCACGCCGGCCGCCGCCAGCGTGATCGACTTGGCCAGCAGCGTCCATTGCAGCGTGCTGTAGTACCAGATGAAGCCGAACAGGATCGTGGCGATCGACAGCCCTAGCCATGGCAGCGAGCCGCGGCGCAGGGCGAGGGCCAGGCCGAGGAGGCCCGCCGTCACCGCTGGGGCCAGCAGCATCAGGATGCTGAACGCCAGCGCCACGATGAGGACGCCGGCCTGCGTGATGCCGTTCACCGATAGCCGCTGGCATTCCGTGGCCGCGAAGGCAATCAGCGTCAGGCCGAGCAGCGCGCCGCATGCCCAGGCGCCCGGTACGGGCCATGGGCTGCCGGTGCCGAACAGCAGCGCGGCGGGGTTGGCGGCGCCCGTGACGAACAACGCGGCGCCGAGGGCGAAGATCAGCGTGGCGTCGATGGCGGGGGTCCACACGCCGTGGCGGGATATCGCGGCGGTTGTCGCCGCGATTGCCGCCTCCTTGCGTACGAACAGCGTGACGACGGCCATGGCCACCGCGCTGGGTACGCCGACGGTGACGGGCAGCATCATCAGGCGCTGGCCGATCAGGTGGCCGCCCAGCAGCGACAGGCTCACCGTCAGCGCTGTCCATGTCGCGAGCGCGGAGAGGAAGCGGTGCAGGCGGTTCGGGACGGCGATGAACAGCGCGGCTTCGATCGCGGCTACGATCAGCCAGAACGCGCTGTCGCGGATCGCGATGCCGCTGCCCATGACGAGGCTCAGGCCCGCGAGCATCATGCCCTGTCCGCTGAGGCTCAGCGCCAGCGCGAACTGGCTGGCGGCGATGCTCGTCTTCGCGCGGGAAGCACGGTAAAACGCGGCGGCCAGCGCCACCATGACCACGCCGACCACGAACATTGCCGCGCCGTTGCTGCGCGTGAACGCGAAGACGAAGCCGTAGATGAACAGCTGGCAGAAGATCGCCGCGAGCCAACCGGCCGCGCCCATCAGCAGGCGGATGGGCCAAGGGGTGCGGATCGTCGGGACGTACTCGCCTTGCACCGCGCCGCGGGCGGTGAGATCGGTCCAGAGCGTGCGGGCGATGCGGTCGCTACGGTCGCCACGGTCGCTACGGTCGGCGCTCATGCTTTGCCCTCCGCCGTGGCATCGGCCCCGGCGACGTGGCTGCGCCATGCGCGCATCAGCCAGCTGCCGGCGAAGGCCGCCAGTCCAACCACGATCAGCGTCAGCAGCAGGAAGCCGCCGATGTCGTTGGTCACCGCAAGTAGCCAGCGCCCGACCGCCGTCACGATCACGCCGATCGCCGTCAGGCAGGCGAAACTCAGCACGACGATGTCGAAGTCGCGCCACCGGAACCACGCGATCAGCGCGGCCAACGCGACGCCCGCGAGCAGCAGGTTCATCAGCGGTTCGAGTTCATTGAGGCGCGTGCCGACCAGCGCCAGCAGGCCGATCCATCCGGCATAGCCGCAGATCAGCAGCCCGATCAGCCGCGGCCCCGTCATGCCCCGGAAGCCGAAGTCCGATGCCCGCGCGGCGAGCGCATACCAGAGCGCGAGTTGCGCCACCGCCGCGGCCAACAAGATGCGCATGGTGCCGCCTGCGCGATCGGCCGAGAACAGCAGTTCGAGCATGCCGCCCACGCCAAGATTGACGCTGCCATAGCGCAGCAGCGCGACATTGCCGACGACGAGCACGATCCACCAGTGCGGTGCGGCCCTCGCGGCCAGCGCCCATGGCACGGCGAGCACGGTCCACCATGCGAACAGTTGCCAGGCGTCAGCACCGGTCTGGTAGGTCTGGCCGATCACGGCCATCAGCACGCCGGACAGGATCTGCGCGGCGCCCAGCGCGGCAAGGCCCGGCAGGTCGGCAGACGAGCCGGCCAGCGGGGAAGCCTCCGAACGAACGGCCGGGGGCGCCGACGTGTCAGCATCCGGGCCCGGCATCGGACGAGCGACCGCGCGCACCGCCGGGCGGCTCATCGCAAATCCCGCCAGCGCGGTCAGCGCCACGGCAAGCAGACCAAACCGCGCAAACTTGTGAAGCGCCGCCCAGTTGAACGCGAAGAAGACGATCACGCCCGCGCAGATCAGCGCCGCGCCCAATATCAGCAATGCGCGATCGAGCCACCCGCGCCAGTCCGCGCGCGTCGGCAGCGAGGTTTGCCACACCGCCTCCATGTCCTGCGATGCAAGCCGCCCCTGCGCGCGCCAGTCGGCGAGCGCCTGCTGGACGATGCGGCGCGTATCGATGCGATCCGAGAGGTTTTCCAACCGGCATTCTCCGTGTGTCGGCATGGTCGCAATGTAGCAGGCCGTGCGGATAGGTCAAAATCGGTAGGCGCGCGCCACCGCTGCGGTTATGCTTCGCCGCAGTTACCCCCTGCAATGCCCAACCACCACGCCCCGCCATGACCCTGGGAATTCTTGCCGCCATCCACGACGAAGTCGATGCCCTGATCGCCGCCATGCGGCATGAGGATGCCCGTGCCACCGTCCATACGATCGGCATGCGCGACTATCACGTCGGCCATCTGCATGGCCATCCGGTGGTGCTCGTGCTCGCGCGCATGGGCAAGGTCGCGGCCGCCGCGACGACGGTCACGCTGATCCGCGAGTTCAACGTGGACGAGATCGTATTCACGGGACTCGCGGGCGGCGTGGGTGCCGAAACGCGCGTGGGCGATGTGGTCGTCGCCGATCGCACCCTCCAGCACGACCTCGACGCGCGCCCGTTCTTTCCGCGTCACGAGGTGCCGCTGCTCGAACGCGCCGAGTTCCCCGCCGACGCCGGACTCACCGCGCAGCTGTGCCGCGCGGTGGAAGACTTTCTGCGCGAAGACCTTCCCACCTCGGTGCCGCCGGACGTGCGCGCCCGCTTTGGCGTCAGCGAGCCGCGCCTGCACGTCGGCATGATCGCGAGCGGCGACCAGTTCATCAATGCGCCCGCCGCGGTGGGCGAACTGCGTTCCCGCCTGCCCGCGCTGGAGGCCGTGGAGATGGAAGGCGCCGCGCTCGCACAGGTGTGCCACGAGTTCGGCGTGCCCTACGCGGTCATGCGAACGATCTCCGACCGCGCCGACGACAGCGCGCACATCGACTTCGCCGCGTTCCTGAAGGATGTGGCCAGCCACTATTCGGCAGGCGTTCTCGAACGCTTCCTCCGCGCGCGCCAGCCCGCGCGGAAATAAACGTTCCCGCGACATCCGCACGCCTTCCTCAAGCGGCGCTGAGCTTTCGTTGCCGGTTCACGACGGCGCGCGCGTAACCGTTTGTATCGGCTTCGGTAATTCGGACAAGACCATGGCTTCGTGAACAGCGGGATGCAGAGGCAATGGCACGCTGGGCGCCGTCAATCACGATGGAGTCCGCCGGCCATGCCCCGTCCGCTTGGATCCCAGGAGCACTGCTTCTGGCTGCTCGGCCGCAGCACGAGCAACCATATCGTTTACGCTGCGGAGATCGACGGCACCGCGCCGCCGCACGCCTGGCGCGCCGCGTTCGATGCGCTGCAACGCCGCCATCCGCTGCTTCGGGTACGCATTCCCGCCACGCCGAATGGCTATCCCTACTTCGATGCGGGCGCGGATCGGCCGATTCCCGTGCACGTCACCGACGACGCCCCATGGCATGCCGATGGCATCGATGCGGCATGGCTCGACCGGGAGATTGCGCGGGAGCTGATCGAGCCGATCGATCACGACCGGGCGCCATTGATCCGCGCGATCGTCGCGAGCGAGGGAAACAATGGTCGGCGGTCGCTGCTGATCGTCGCGGGCAGCCATACGATCTTCGATGGCATCGGTCTGGCAGGCTGCATCCGCGACGTCCTGCGCGCGCTGGCGGGCGCGGCTCTCGCGCCGTTGCCGGTGCCGCCCTCGCTCAATCAGTTGCTCGATGTCGCCGATGCCCCGCCGCCGACCCGCCCGGTGTCGCTCGACTTACCGCCATCGCCGGATGCCGGCACACCCACCGTCCATCGCCTGCGGCTGTCGCATACGCTCACGGGCGCGCTGCGCCTTCACGCGAGAGCGGCCCACACCACGGTGCATGGCGCCTTGTGCGCGGCGATGCTGTCGACGGGCCGGGCGCATCTTTCGGCGTGGCGGCGGTCGGCGATCAAGCTCGTGTCGCCGATCGACCTGCGGCGGCAGTTCGGCACGGAGGAAGACTGCGCCGTGTACGTGACCGTCGGCAACGCGCTGGTGGAGCCCGACGAGCGGCACGGGTTCTGGGACATGGCGCGCCATATCCTGCGGACAACGAACGTGCCGGGATCGCGCGCATCGGTCAGGGCCGAAACGAGGGACCTGTGCGGCCAGCTTCGCAATGGCCTCGACGCGGCGGGGGTCGTCCGCGCGCGGAGGATGGGTCAGGCGCGCGACCTCATCGTGTCGAATATCGGGCCGTTGCGGTACGACACCCGCATGGGGCCCTACGAGATGACCGCGCTTTGGGGACCGTTCGTGCAGACCGGCGATCGGGGCGATCACATGCTTGGGGTCGCGACGGTGGATGGCCGCCTGCATCTGGGGCTGACGTCGGCGACTGCCGAGGCGGCCGGGTGGCTGGAGGCGGTGAAAGTGACGCTGGAAAGCGCGTTGTCGCCCACCGGGGCGATGATCGAGCTTTAGCGGCTGCTTATCGAGTCCCACCTACCGAGACCCACCTACCGAGACCCACCGAGGGTCATCTGCCGAGCGCCCCTACCGCGCGCGCCGCGCGCTCCGGCCGCCGGCGCCCCGCGATGCCGCCTGCGCGCGCGGGCGGAGCAGTCCCCAGACCGCCACCAGCAAGGCGGCGCCAAGGATGGCGGCGCCCCAACCCATCAGCTGGCCATCGGTGAAGAGGTGCAGCGCCCGGCCGCCGTAGAAGGCGAGCAGCGCGCCAGCGGCACCGAGCGCGGGCGCCGCGATCAGGCTGACCACCCGGCCCGCCGGATGTGTCATCCGAGCCACGCATCCCACGATCGCGCCGACCACCAGCATCCCGAACATCGCTCTCTCCGCTTTCAACTGTGCCTAAAACACCACAAACGGGATCGTACCCCGCGCGCGACCATACGATACTGCATATGTCGGGGATTGCAGCTAAGACCTGCAAGAGTTGCGCCGGGGCGTATAATGACCAGCGCTCCGGCAACGTCCCGGCAAGCACGACTTTCCCCCACAAATGCAACTGCTCGCGATCGGCATCAATCACACGACGGCACCCGTCTCGCTCAGAGAACGGGTGGCGTTTCCGCTCGAGCAGATCAAACCCGCGCTCGGCGCGCTGCGTTCGCACCTCGCGGGCCGCAGCGGGACCGAAGCCGCCATCCTTTCCACCTGCAACCGCACGGAAATCTACTGCGCCACGGACGTACTGAAGCCCGGCGCGGAAGGTTTCGAGCACACGCTGCGCTGGCTGGCCGAGCACCACAACGTGCCGGCGGGCGACCTCGCGCCGCATCTGTATGCACTGCCGCAGTCGGAAGCCGTGCGTCATGCGTTCCGCGTGGCCAGCGGGCTGGATTCGATGGTGCTTGGCGAGACGCAGATCCTTGGTCAGCTCAAGGATGCGGTGCGGACGGCGGGGGAAGCCGGTGCGCTCGGCACGTACCTGAATCAGCTGTTCCAGCGCACGTTCGCGGTGGCCAAGGAAGTCCGCGGCCAGACCGAGATCGGCGCGCATTCGGTGTCGATGGCCGCCGCGGCGGTGCGTCTGGCCCAACGGATTTTCGAGTCGGTCTCCACGCAGCGCGTGCTGTTCATCGGCGCGGGCGAGATGATCGAGTTGTGCGCGACGCACTTTGCCGCGCAGATGCCGCGCCAGATCGTCGTGGCCAACCGTACCGTCGAACGCGGCGAGAAGCTGGCCGAACAACTGGCAGGCCAGGGCCTGACGACGCAGGCGATCCGCCTGTCCGAACTCGGCGAACGGCTGCATGAATTCGACATCGTCGTGTCCTGCACGGCGAGCTCGCTGCCGATCATCGGCCTCGGCGCGGTAGAGCGCGCGGTCAAGCGACGCAAGCATCGCCCGATCATGATGGTCGATCTGGCCGTGCCGCGCGACGTCGAGCCTGAAGTGGCGCGCCTCAACGACGTGTTCCTGTACACCGTCGACGACCTTGGTGCGATCGTCCGCGAAGGCAATGCGATGCGTCAGGCCGCCGTGGCGCAGGCCGAGGCGATCATCGAGACGCGCGTGCAGAACTTCATGCACTGGCTGGAAACGCGAAGCGTGGTGCCTGTCATCCGGGAGATCCAGGCGCAGGGCGAGTCGATGCGCCAGGCCGAGCTCGAACGCGCGCGCAAGATGCTCGCGCGCGGCGACGATCCGGAAGCCGTGCTCGAAGCCCTCTCCGGCGCGCTGACGCGCAAGTTCCTGCACGGCCCGACGCATGCGCTGAACCACACGCAAGGCGACGACCGCGAAGCGCTGCTGCGCCTCGTGCCCGGCCTGTTCCGCCACAGCAGCCATTCCGAGCGCTAGCCCCGCTGCGCATCGCCTCGGCCCCGCCGTGCGGGCCGGCCTCGCTCCCGCGCGCCTGACGGCAAGCCAGCTCAGGCAAGCCACCTCAGGCAGACCAATCAGGCAGGCCATTTCAACCGGCCGGCAACGCCTCCAACCATCCCGCTTCGCCCATGAAACCCAGCATGCTCAACAAGCTCGACCAACTGGCCGAGCGGCTCGACGAAGTCAACGCGCTCCTCGCGCGCGAGGATGCCACCGCCAATATCGACCAGTACCGCAAGCTCTCGCGCGAGCATGCCGAACTGTCACCGGTCGCCGAGCAATACGGGCAATACCGGCAGGCGCAGGAAGACCTCGCCACCGCGCAGGCGCTGCTGTCGGATCCCGAGATGAAGGACTTTGCCGCCGACGAGATCGGCGCCGCGCGGGAACGGCTGGAAACGCTCGAGTCCAGCCTGCAGACGCTGCTGCTGCCGAAGGATCCCAACGACGACCGGAACCTGCTGCTGGAAATCCGCGCCGGCACCGGCGGCGAGGAAAGCGCGCTGTTCGCGGCCGATCTGCTGCGCATGTACACGCGCTACGCCGAGCGCCAGCGCTGGCAGGTGGAGGTCATGAGCGAGTCGCCATCGGACCTCGGCGGCTATCGCGAAGTGATCGTTCGCATTGCCGGTGCGGCCGCGTTCTCGCGCCTGAAGTTCGAGTCGGGCGGCCATCGCGTGCAGCGCGTGCCCGCCACCGAAACGCAGGGCCGCATCCACACGTCGGCCTGCACGGTTGCGGTGATGCCGGAAGCGGATGAAGTCGGCGAGGTCGAGATCAATCCCGCCGACCTGCGCGTCGATACGTTTCGCGCATCGGGCGCCGGCGGCCAGCACATCAACAAGACCGATTCGGCCGTACGCCTGACGCACCTGCCAACGGGGATCGTCGTCGAATGCCAGGACGATCGCAGCCAGCATCGCAACAAGGACAAGGCGATGAAGGTGCTCGCCGCGCGCATCAAGGACATGCAGTTGCGCGCCGCGCAGGCGAAGGAAGCCAGCACGCGCCGCAACCTGATCGGTTCCGGCGACCGCAGCGACCGCATTCGCACGTACAACTTTCCCCAGGGCCGCGTGACGGACCACCGCATCAACCTGACGCTCTACAAGATCGACATGATCATGGACGGCGACATGGAAGAACTCATCGCGGCGCTCTCGGCCGAGCATCAGGCGGACCAGCTGGCCGCGCTCGGCGACGATGCGTGAGGTTTTGTATCTCTTGTAAATGCTTGAAACAGCACTGGTTGCGTAAAGGGCGGTGTCTATAATCGATTTCGACCGGGCCGCCTCCTCGTCACTTCTGCAAGATCAGAGAGCACGCGAGGCGCACGCATGGCCCGGCAGATGTCGACTCCGAAATCAGACACAAGGATGAAATCATGAAGAAACTGCTCGCGCTGCTGATGATCACGACCGCCCTCGCCGCCTGCGGCAAGAAGGAGGAAGCTCCCAAGACGAATGCGGACGCCGCCATGCAAAGCGCGGCCGAGTCGGCGAAGGCTGCCGCCAGCGATGCCGCTGCCGCAGCGGCCAACGCTGCCGACGCCGCCAAGGCCGCCGCCAGCGGCGTGGCATCGGATGTCTCCGCCGCGGCGGAAAAGGCCAAGATCGACGCTGGCTCCGCCATGGCCAACGCCAAGGACGCAGCGCGCGATGCGGTGAACACCACCGCCGACAAGGCAAAGGACGCCGTCAACAAGTAATGACCGCATGCCCGCCGACCGTTCGCGAAGCGCAGATGCTGGCCGCCAGGGCCGGTCTGCCGACGCTCGAGGCGCGCATGCTTCTGACCCACGTGACGGGGCTGTCGCGCACGCAGTTGATCACCCGCGACGGTGACCCGCTGACCGCCGCCCAGCACGAGGCATTGGCCTCGCTGCTGGCGCGGCGCCTCGCCGGCGAGCCAATGGCTTACCTCCTCGGCGAGCGAGAATTCTTCGGCCGGACGTTCCACGTCACGCCCGATGTCCTGATTCCCCGTCCCGATACCGAGATCGCCGTGGAAGCCGTGCTGACGCGGCTGGACGCCTTGCAGACGCCGCGCGTGCTCGACCTCGGCACGGGTTCGGGCGCGCTGGCCGTGACGATCGCGTGCGAGCGACCGGACGCCGAGGTCTGGGCAACGGATATCTCCGAGGGCGCGCTGGCCGTGGCACAGCGCAACGCGCGCACGCTCGGCGCGGCCAACGTGCATTTCCGGATCTCCGACTGGTACGACGCGCTGCCGGACGAGCTGCGTTTCGACCTTATCGTCAGCAATCCGCCCTATATCGCCGCCGGCGACCCGCACCTCGCCGAGGGCGACCTGCGCTTCGAACCCATCGACGCGCTGACCGACCATGGGGACGGCCTGTCCGACCTCGCCGCCATCGTGGCCGGCGCGGCGGTCCGCCTGAAGCCTGGCGGCTGGCTGCTGATGGAACACGGGTATGATCAGGCGGCCGCCACGCGCGCGCTGCTGGAACGTGCCGGCTACGCCGAGGTGTTCAGCGCCCGCGACCTGGGCGGACACGAGCGCTGCACGGGCGGCCGGCTGAGCGCTTGATTTCCGCGGCTGAAGGCGTCATCTGAAGTAAACCCCCGATTCCGGTAAAATCCGCTCCATCGCAGTTTCCATTTCTCCCCGGCAAAATCATGAGTGACGTACAGCAACAGATCGACCAGATCGTCAAGGGCAGCCCCGTCGTGCTGTTCATGAAGGGCACCGCGCAGTTTCCGATGTGCGGATTCTCGGGTCGTGCCATCCAGATCCTGAAGGCCTGCGGTGTGGACACCCCGACCACGGTCAACGTGCTCGAGGACGACGGCATCCGCCAGGGCATCAAGGCCTACGCCAACTGGCCCACCATTCCGCAGCTCTACGTGAACGGCGAGTTCGTCGGCGGCTCGGACATCATGATGGAGATGTACCAGAACGGCGAACTGCAGACCCTGCTGAAGGGCTGATGCGCCGATGCCCGTGCCGCAACGACTGATCGTCGCCATCACGGGCGCAACGGGCGCCATCTACGGCGTCCGGCTGCTACAGGTTCTGAAGGATGTGGCGGATGTGGAAACGCATCTGCTGATCTCGCCTGCCGGCGTCATGAATCTGCAGCATGAACTCGAGGTCGGCCGCGCGGAAGTGGAAGCGCTGGCCGACGTCGTGCACAACGTGCGCGACATTGGCGCGACCATCGCGAGCGGTTCGTTCCGCGCGCATGCCATGGTCGTCGCTCCCTGCTCGATGCGCACGCTTGCTGCCGTCGCGCACGGCCTGTCCGACAACCTCATCACGCGCGCCGCCGATGTCACGCTCAAGGAGCGGCGCAAGCTCGTGCTGATGGTTCGGGAAACCCCGCTCAACCTCGCGCATCTGCGCAACATGACCGCCGTCACGGAGATGGGGGGCATCGTCTTTCCGCCCGTGCCAGGCTTCTACCAGAAGCCGCGCACGATCGAGGAGATGGTCGACCACACCGTGGGCCGCGTGCTCGATCTCGTCGACCTGCATCATGTCGGCGAAACGCTCGCGCCGGGCTGGGGCGGGTTCAACCCGGCGCCGTCGAACGACGCCTGACATTTGCGGGCTTACCAGTGGCGGTAGTAGCGCGGACGGCCGTAGTAGCCGTAGCCGCCGTAGTAATACGGCCGCGGTGACACGACCACCGCCGCGGGCGGGCCATAGTACGCCGGCGCCGGGGCGACGGCGACCGCCGGACCCACGGCCGGTCCGACGGGGGTGGGATAGACCGCGCAGCCACCCATCAGCAGCGCGGCACCTGTTGCGACCATTCCAGTCAGGATTGCTTTCATGTTTTCGTCCTTGGGGCAGGCGGGCTTGTTGTGATGCCCTCGCCTTCCAGAACGTTATACGGCTGCCTTTGGTAATACAGGGTCAAGCCGCTGTAACCCTTGTTACGCTTTGCTACACGCCCTCGCCGTTACACGTCGAAGCGAATGCCCTGCGCGAGCGGCAATGCATCGCCATAGTTGATGGTATTGGTCGCGCGACGCATGTAGGCCTTCCACGCGTCCGACCCCGACTCGCGCCCGCCGCCCGTCGCCTTCTCTCCGCCGAACGCGCCACCGATCTCGGCGCCGCTGGTGCCGATGTTCACGTTGGCAATGCCGCAGTCGCTGCCGGCCGCCGACAGGAAGTACTCCGCCTCGCGCATCGACTCGGTGAAGATGCACGACGACAGCCCGTGCGCGGACGCATTGTTCAGCGCGATGGCTTCGTCCAGCGAGGTGTACGGCATGACGTAGAGAATCGGCGCAAAGGTTTCGGTCAGCATCGTGTCGTGCTGCGTGTCCGTCAGCACGAGCGCCGGACGGACGTAGGAGGCGCGCGGGAGCCGGTCGGCCAGCAGCCGTTCGCCGCCATGCACGACGTTACCCTGCGCGCGGCAACTGGCCAGCGCATTGGCCATCGCGTCGCCGGCGGCGGTGTCGATCAGCGGCCCGACGAGCGTGCCCTCCTGCAGCGGATCGCCCACCGGCAACCGCGCATAGACCTGCCGCAGCCGTTCCACGACGGTCTCGACGAGATCCGCATGCACGAACGCGCGCCGTAGGGTGGTGCAGCGCTGCCCGGCGGTGCCGGCCGCCGCGAAGGTCATCGCGCGAATGGCGAGTTCCACGTCGGCCGACGGCGCGACGATGGCCGCGTTGTTGCCGCCGAGCTCTAGAATCGTCCGCTTGAACAGCCCCGCGCATACCGTACCGACCTCGCGCCCCATGCGCGTGGAACCGGTCGCGCTGATCAGCCGCACGGACGGATGTCGCACGAGGTGATGCCCCAGCGTGTGGCCGCCCGGCAGCACCGTGGCAATGCCGACGTACTGCGGCGCCTCGGACGCGATCACGCGATCGAGCAGCCCCTGCGCGGCCACCGCGCATAGCGGCGTCTTCTCCGACGGCTTCCACACCACGCCATTGCCGCAGACGAGCGCGAGCGCGGCATTCCACGCCCACACCGCCACGGGAAAGTTGAACGCCGAGATCACGCCGCACAGCCCATACGGATGCCACGTCTCGCGCATGGCATGCCGCGGCCGCTCGGAGGCGATCGTCAGGCCATGCAACTGCCGCGACAATCCCACCGCGAAGTCGCAGATATCGATCATCTCCTGCACTTCGCCAAGACCTTCCTGAAGGATCTTGCCCGACTCGAGCGAGACGAGCCTTCCCAGCGGCTCCTTGTAGCGTCGCAGGGTCTCGCCAAATCGGCGCACCAGCTCGCCGCGCGCGGGCGCCGGTGCGAGCGCCCAGGTGCTGAATGCCTCGTGCGCACGTGCAATGCGTTCGTCGGCCTCGGCCACATCGCATTCGCGCAGATGCCCGAACACCTCCCCATCGACCGGCGAGCGCAACGGCAACATCCCAGCGCGGCTGCCGGCCACGCCGCCCTCCAAAGCCTCCCACGCGGGCGGCAACCCCATGGCCTGCCAGCAGGCCGCAACGTCTTGTGCTTTCATGCGATGGTTTCCCAAGCAGTGGGTTCAGGTTCTTTCCCGCCGGCCCGTGAACACCATGCGCGACAACACCACATAGGACACCATGGCCATGAAGGGTGTGAGGATCAGTTGCCCGAGAATCGGCTCTGCGATCCATCGTTCCAGCAGCGTCAGGCAAATGAGATTGACGACGTAGATGAAACCATATGTCACTACAAACCGGGGCAATCTGGCAAGCGTCATATCGCGAAACGCATAGCCCCCCAGCGTGACAAAGTTGAAGCAGATGCCCATCACGATGCCCACGATCAACGCTAGCCATGGCGACGCACCCAGCAGGATGGCTCCCGAATACACGAGCCATCCGAACAGCGAGTTGAAGGCGCCGGCGATGAGGAACCGGATGAGCGTTGCGTAACGCTGGAAAGTCATCGTAGCGGCCGGTAACCGAATGACAGCATGTTGCCGACATTGAAGCTCAGCTTCATGTCGGCCAGGCCGATCGCGTCGAGGCTCTTGATCAAGTTCTGCTTGAGCCCGACGCCGAGGGGAAGCAACCGCATCCAGTAACGCAGCGCATAGCGATTCCGGAAACTGTGGACGTCGATCGAGTCGAAATCGTTGCGCTCCAGGAGCTGCCGGATGCTCTTCGGCGAGAACAGCTGCATGTGCTCGATATCGATGATCGGGGAACGCTTGCCGAGCAGCCGGTTCACGCCACTGCGATAATCATGCGTCACGAGCGCGATGGCGCCACCGGGCCTGAGCAGGCGACCGGCCGCGGCCACGATGTCATGGGGGTCCCTGACATGCTCCAGCGTCATGAAGCAGCAGATGAAGTCGAAGCTTTCGGGCTGAAAATCCGACTCCCTGAAGATCGCCTCCTTGAGCCAGCCTTGCCGATGCGGCGGCGCGGCGGCGATGGCGGCCGCCGAGGGCTCGACACCCTGCGTGACCTTGAACCCCTGCGACCGCAGGACATCGAGAAAAATTCCCGTGCCCGCTCCGATCTCCAGTGCCGCGTCCCTGCGCGGGAGGCGGCTCAACACCGGCATCACGGCCTTGCCATACGCCGCGGCGGCATCGTCCGCCTCCTGCGCGCTGTCGAAGCTGGCGACGTGATACGCCTGCGCAAGTATCGACTGATCCGGCGGATCATTGGCATACACCAGATCGCAAGTGGGACACTGTACCAATTGATGGTTCATGAACTCGGGCAGCTTGCGCGAAGCAAAGCTGAAAGCCGACATCTGCGCGGGATCGATGTTCTGCTTCATGAAAAGCTTCGCCTCGGACGCTTGCGTGCCGCAGACTGGGCAGGATCGACTGGTCATATCAACTTGTCTTGGTTAAGCAGTGGGCTCCAACACATGCGGGTGCCCTTATCGGTGATGTCTTTTCCTCACGCGCCCTTCTTCGCCCGAACGAAGTACCCGAGCGGGTCTTCTTTCGAACCCATGCCCAGCGAGATGGAGAGGTGGGCCGCGACGATGAAGCCTGTGGCGAGTCCCCCGCAAACCAGCGATAGCGGTAGTTTCCACAGCATGGACCAGATCGGTCTGCTGGGACGCAGCAGCCTGATCGTCAGCACCGTCAGCTTGTTGGCGATGGCGGCGATGTCGTTGCCTCGCTCGCGGATCTCGATGTCGGTGAAGCCGTTCTCGACGAACAGGCCATGCAGGCGCTCGCGGGTGAAGCGGTGGTAGTCGTGTGGCAGGTGATGTTGTCTTGCCGACCATGGTACCGTGAGCAGCAGCACGCCACCGGGCTGTAGTACCCGCGCGATTTCGCTGGCCAGCAGTTGCGGGTCCTCGGAGTGCTCCAGCACCTCGATGCACAGCGCGCAATCAAAGGCGGCATCGTCGAAGGGCATCAGCCGGCCGTCGTAATAGACGACGTCGGCGCGCTTGCTGCCCATTCCGAATTCGTCGGCATGGCCGACGTCGATGCCCTGATAGGTCGCGGACGCAGGCAGCCACGCGCGCCACGGCGACTGGCCGGCGCCGACGTCCAGCACACGGCCGCTCACCTGCGCGAGCGCCGGGCGAAGGTACTGGACGATCGTTCCCAACTGGAGGTCGATCAGGCACCGCAGCCGGAACAGAAAGGGATGGGTCGCCGGTGACTTGACGGAAATCGGCTGGAATCCTTCCCGTCGCTGCGTGTTGCCGGTTCCGGGCCGCGTCATTTGATGGCCTTTCCGTCCGGTAGCAGCTCCGTGGCCTTGCCGTTGCGGATCAGCGCGGCACGGATCAGGCGCGGCCTGCCCTTGACCTCGGCCATGATCTTGGCGACGTACTCGCCGACCAGACCCACGGCGAAGATATTGAACGACCCGAACATCAGGATGGCGATCAGCAACGTGGTCACGCCACGTGGCGCGATGTCTGGACTGAAGATTCGCAACGCCGCAACGATGATGGCCGCGATCGTGGAGAGACCCAGCGCGACAACGCCGGTGGCGGTCAGCATGGTCAGCGGCGTGTTGCTGAAGGAAAAGATGCCCTTCTTCGCCCAGTCGATGTTCTTGATGAAGCTGTTGGTCGTCACCCCGAACATGCGTTCAGGACGTACATAGTCAACGCCCGTCTGCTTGAAGCCGACATAAGCGCGCAGCCCCCGCACGAACAGGTCACGCTCGGGACAGTTGAGCAGCCATCCCACCACGCGACGGTCGAGCAGCGAGAAATCGCCGGCATCGAGCGGTATGGGAACGTAACTGAACATGGCAAACACGCGATAGAACAGCTTGTACAACAGGCCCCAGTGCCATGCCATATCGCGCTTGACCCTGCGGCCATAGACGACGTCGTAGCCCTCTTCCCACTTGGCGTAGAAGGATTCGATCAGTTCTGGCGGATCCTGCAGATCGCCATCGAGGAGCACCACGGCATCTTTCGTCGACAGCTCCATGCCGCTGCGGAACGCCATCTGCGAACCGAAGTTGCGCGAGTGCGTGATCCCAAGAACATGGGGATCCTTCGCGCTGATCTCGTTGATCACCTGCGCGCTGTCGTCCGGACTGCCATCGTTGACGAAGATGATTTCGTAATCGATCTCGAGCTTGCGGAAGGTCTCCGTCAGCCGCCGGTGCATGACGGGAATTGCCTGGCCGTCCTTGTAGCACGCAATGATGGCCGATACGCTGCGCTTTCGTGTCTTCTGGTTTTTCTTGGTTGACGCCAGCATCGCGTCGTCGCTGAGCTGCTTCACCCAGCCGGCCGTGCCGCGTAATCCGTCGATCAAGCCGATACTGGGCCTCCAGCCCAATTGTTCGCGTGCCTTGCGCGGATCCGAATACCATTCGGCCAGATCCCATGTCCGGCCCTCCATGGTGTTGAACTGCGCGGGCGTCTCGATATGGAATTCGTCGCGCGCGATCTGCGCCAGCTCGGCAATCGTGGTCTTGGTGCCACTCCCGATGTTGAAGTTCTCGCCGTACAGGTCGGGATGCATCCGCGCCGCGGCCATGATGAACGCCGCGCAGACGTCGGCCACGTGGACGAAATCGCGCGAGGTCCGCGGGTCGACGAACGGGGGCAGCTTGCCGTCGAGCGCCTGACGCAACAGGTTGGGGATCAACCGGGAGGTATCCTCGAGCGGTCCATATACGGAGTACAACCGCAGATTCACGCAGGGAAAGCGGCGATGCTTTCCCATGAACCGGAGATAGTTGGACGCGGCGGCCTTCGAGACGGCGTAGGGACTGTTGGGCTCGCACACGCTATCCTCGCGCGGCGCGGCGCTGTTGGTCCCGTATTCGGAAGAGCTGCCCGCATGGATATACGCGGCGATAGACTGCCGCGCGAGGCAGTCGGTGAAGTTGACCAGCGATTGGAAGTTGGTCTGATAGATCAGCGTGGCGTCCTGCTCGAAGGAGTAAGCGCCATAGGCCATGCAATCGAATACCGTCTGGGGCGCAATGCTGTCCGCCAGGTTTTTTGCCGCCGCATAGTCATTGAAGTCCACCGCAATGACCTGCTCGTCCTTGATATCCGCCAGGCGCCAGTTCTTCTCCCGGCGCACCACCGCGAACACGTCGTTGCGGAACGCGTTGATGGTGTGGAACAGGTTCGCGCCCACGAAACCCGATGCGCCTGTCACGAGGATCGGACCGCGCAGGGCGCGTATGTATTCTTGCAAGTCGGACATGTTAATTGAGTTCGAGAGCGGCAAGCGCACTGCCTGCATCCAGCCCCGACTGACGTCGAAGGAAACCCTGGGAGCCGTATCGCTCGAAATGATGGGCGCGGGCGTAGAGATGCCTGAAGCGCGGTACGGAGACTTGCTGTGTTGCAAGGTGCAACAGCAGCTCGGAAGCGAAGCCGCCGCGCTGCACATGCTCTTCCGCCACGCAAAGGAGATCGGCCCGCTGGATTTGCGCGAGCAGTTCCGCCGGCATCGGCGACTCGGAGATGGGCAATTCAGCCACAGCCCAGAGGTTGGGCCGCTGCGCGACGGGTAATGCCTCGAAGGCCTCGATATAGGTGCTCGCCAGCGGTCCCACGGCGATCAGCAGCGGCCCGTCGCCGCACGTCAGCTGCCGCCACGGTGCATAGGCAGGCACCGCATATCCCTTGGGCGGCTCCCCGCGCCCCATGCGAATGTAGGCGGAGCGCGGCGACGCGCCAGCGCGCGCGATCACCGCCGCCATGTCCTCGTCGAACACGGGCACGTACACCGACATGTTCGGCAAAGCGAGCATCACGCCATAGTCTTCGATCGCATGATGCGTCGGCCCCATGACACCGTATCCGTAGCCGCCCCCGTTACCGAGCAGCTTCACGGGCAACGCATGGAAAGCGATGTCGTTACGAATCTGCTCGAATGCCCGCGCGTAGAGAAACGGCGCGATGCTGTAGACCCAGACGTCGAGCCCCTGCCTCGACATCGCGGCGGCAACCGAAGCCATGTTCTGCTCGGCGACCCCGGCATTGATGAACCGGTGCCCCATCGCCGCCTGCAGCGGCTCGAGCGCCATGAACCCGAGATCGCCCGTCATGAAGACCATGTCGGGATTGACGGCGCGCTCGACCAGCGCGTCACAGAGTTGCTTTCTCATTGTGGGCTCGACTCCAGCGCCAGCTCGGCGATCGCGTGCCGGAACTTGTCTTCGGTCAGCGGGAGGTAGTGAGAATCCATGCGGTTCTCCATGAAGCTGACACCGTGGCCCTTCACTGTGCGCAAGACAATGATGCGCAGGCCCGTGTGGTCCGCTGCAAGGGCACTGCGAATGGCATCGGCATCGTGGCCGTCAACGATCTGCGTATCGATGTCGAAGCCCTTCAGCTTGTCCCAGAGCGGCGACATGGAGGCCACGTCCGTCGTGGAGCCAAAGCCCTGCAGGTTGTTATGGTCGATCAGGACGGTGAGGTTGCTCAGGTTCTGGTGCCGGGCAAAGATCAGCGCCTCCCAGGTCGAGCCCTCCTGCCACTCGCCATCGGAGGTCAGGCAGACGACCTTCGCGTCGCTGCCTTTGAGCCGGAACGCCAGCGCGGTGCCCGCGGCAAGCGACAGGCCATGCCCGAGGCTGCCAGTCGCGAAGGGGATATCCGCGATGCCCCTCGCCGGCGGATGCCCCGCGAGCAATGTGCCATCCTTGTGGAACAGCTTCAGGTCCTGCTCGTCGAGCCGGCCAATGCTCCATAGCGCGATATAGAGCGCCCCCGCGGAATGCCCTTTCGACAGGATGAACCTGTCGTTGGCGTCCAGATATTCATTGAAGACGATCAACAGGGCATCGAGCGCGGACAGGTTGCCGCCGATGTGGCCCACGCCGCTGTCGAAATGCATCTGCAGCAGACGCGTGCGCGCGCGAACGATCTCGTCCGCCGTTAACAACTTGGGAGTAGCCATCTTGGATTTCAATCATTAACCAGCAAAGTCAAAAATCAGAAATCAAAAACCTGAAACTCGAAGGCGAGGTCGTGCCTTGTTAACCTGTAGCGCTATTTGACAACATAAAATGCCATATCCGAAAGGTCGACCAACCCCTCCGTTTCCATTTTCTCCGTGACGTGACTATGCTGTTCCAGCCAGTTGCGGACATCCGATCTCGGATCCGTCCCGGTTCTGTCGATATAGGCGCGGGTTTCGATGGACGTCACGTCGATGACACACCAGCTTTCACCCTTGTTGAATTCTGACAGTATTTTCTCGTTGGAGAAAAAGAACAGCGGACGCACAAGACCCACGGCTGCATCGAAGGGATGCCTCACCACGTAATTCAGCAGTGGAACGTAATCCATCGCCATCATGCGTTTGTTCGCGCATCCGTTCTTCTCATAAGCGTCGATCAACTTGCTCATCGCGCTCGAGTATTGGGGATGCGCCCATAGACCACGCAGGGGAGACACCGATATCGGGGCGATGCCGCGCGAAAAAATCCGCTGGTTCTCGGTGTGGTCGTAGAACAGCGAAAACAGCGCGATGGTGCCGAGGCATAGGGCGCAGAAGCCTTTGTGCGCCACGCGATCGAATGCGCTGCGGTCCTCACCGGCGCCGCACAGGAGCATGATCGTTAATCCACAAGCGGGTCCCGCGAAGAAAATCATGCCCTGGCTGATACCCGTATTGCTCCCGACGCTCGTCGCCAGTTGCAGGGTAACGATCCCCGCAGCGGCGATAACCAGTTCGCGATCGCGCCGCGCGGGACGGCGCGCGGCCGCGTCGTTGCCCTGACGTTTCCGGAACAGCCACGCGCCTTGCCATGGCGAAAGGCAGTAGTAGAGGAACGCGGCGATCAATACATGAAATGCGAACGCCCCCGGCAGCGCGCTGATCCACAGGCCTTCGTCGCTGAGCAGATACTTTCCATGCCACAGGAACGCCGGGCCGAGTTGTATCGGCTCATCGAGGTGAATCGTGTGATAGACGTAGTCGCACAGGTGGTAGACAAAGAACGCGGCCAGACACGCGCACAGGAATATGCCGATCCTGTTCAGCTTCACGACGGCGCCAAGCGCGATCAGGCAGCACAGCGAAAAGAGCGCAATTTCCCCGTAATAACGAAGAATCGACAGCAGGCGTCCCAACAGGTGGAAGGTGTCGCCGCTGTGCGCCTTTGGGGCAGAAAAGAAAATGGACGGGCCCACGGCATGGATATACCAGCCCCACAGAATCGCACTGCAGACGACATACACCAGCAAGACCACCCTGCTCCGATAGCCGAGCGCCATGGAGAAAACGATCCAGACGGTGAGCGCCGCCGCCACTACGACGTGCATGAACCCGGCAAGCGCGAGAAGGAGGCCGGAAACGACGAGCCAGCTCGTGCGCCGTCGATCCGCCTGCGCATGTCCCGCGATGAACGCCGCAAGTCCCAGCATGAAGAAATTCAGTGCGAGGCTATTGGGGCCTTGAATCGTGTAAAGGTAAATACCGGAAGACGCGGCGACCGCGACCGGTGTGACGTATCCAGGCGTCTCGTCCTTCTTCAGCGCCGTGAAGAGCGCCAAGGACGACAATGCGCAAAGGAACACATTGAGAAAGCGGAACCAGAATATCTCATGAAACCCAAGCCCCATGAACACCGCATTGACGAGGTAATTCGGCGTCTGTGGCAGCGCCAGGTGGTCGAGCCCAAACCCATTGGCGACCTGCCACGACAGCGTCAGGAATAATCCGTCATCGCTCGATAGCCCAATGGCGCGTCTCGGCATGATGAACAGCGACATGACGCACACCGTCACCAGCGGAATCAACCACGGAACGAGCTTTTGATAATTTTTATCGGACCATAACCTGTGCGGATTCGCTAAATCGGTACCTGTCTGCATAACATCCGCTGGAATGACTCGAAAATTTAATCGTTCGTACTGGAAATGCTTTCAGGCACGCGTCCGCGCGGGCGCGCGTTCAGGTCCGCCAGTGGTGCCCGGGCGGTCTGTTCGATACCGCGAATCGAACTGTATAGGAGAAACGGAGCACTGTGACAAAACGCGGGGCCCCGTGTTGCAGATAGGCCCCGCTGAGCTCAGATTGCCGGTCGCGCACTCATGCGATGGTTTCCCTCAATGGATGGTGCGCATAGTGCTGGCCAAAACGATTCTCCAGGAACCGGTCGAGCGGTATGGCCTCCTGCCGCACGAAGCCCGCCTGCGGCAGTTCGCCCTGGATCACGAGGTCGAGCGCCGTGCAGATGCCTGCCGCGGTGGTCAGCTGAATCGCATTGACGTGACCCTGCGGGGTGTCCATGCCGCCGATTCTGGCTGAGAACGAGGCCTGCGTCAGTGGACCTCTGGCCGATCCGGTGTTGCCGCCCCGATACCCCGTCGCGCTGGCGAATACGATCACGACGTCCTGCTCCGTCACGGGAATCGCCCGTTCGAAGATGTCGCGGAGCCAATCGCGGCGCTCGCGCAGGCGGAGGTCGTTGAGCAGCAGCTTCATCTGGGCGCAGTGGCCGGGATAGCGGATCGACTTGTAGTCGACATGGCGCGCGCGGCCGGCCAGCGTTTCCGGTAGCGTGCCAAGCCCTCCGGACGTATTGAACGCCTCGTATTCGATGCCGTCCACCGCGAAGCTCTCCAGCCCCTCGAGCGCCGGGAGTTCGACGCGGCGGCCATCGACGATCGCTTCGCACGGGTTGCAGTACTCGTTGATCAGACCCTCCGTGCTCCACGTGAGGTTGTACTTGAGCGCGTTGTCCGGATAGCGGGGCAATGCGCCCACGCGCATGCGCAGGTCCAGCAGTGCACCGCCATCGAGGAATTGCCGCGCGAGATCGTGGCCGACCACGCCGATAAAGCCGGGAGCCAGGCCGCACTGGGGCATCAGCACGGCGCGAGCGCCCTCGGCGAGCGCGCCGATCGCATGGGTTGCCGCCACGTCTTCGGTGAGGTCGAAGTAATGGACGCCGAGCCGCGCGGCCACGGTGGCCACACCGATCGCGGCGTGGAAGGGCAGCGCATTGAGGACCGCCGTGGCGTCCGTCAGCAGCGCCGCGCAGGCCGCCGCATCGGTCGGATCGGCCGTGCGGACGACGATGGCGTCATCGAGGCCCCTCAAGCGGCTCGCATCGCGATCGACGAGGGTCACGCGATAGTCGCCAGTGTCGTGCAGCATCGTCGCGATGATGCGGCCGATATTGCCGGCGCCGAGGACGGCGACGGGCGTTGGACGAAGGGTCGAGGTCAGCATGTCGGCTCCGGATGTGCGTTGTCGTTACCTCCAGTATGGAGAACGGCGCCGACGGAATGTAGAGACAAGATTGACGAATGCCCTGCATAATCCGTCGAAACGACGAGACATTCCGACGCAATGACCGAACTGGACCAGATCGATCGCCACCTGCTGTCGCTGCTGCAAGGCAATGCGCGCGAGTCCGCCGCGAACCTTGCGCGCGCGCTCGGCATCGCGCGCACGACCGTGGTCGCCCGCATCGCGCGGCTGGAGAAAACGGGCGTGATTGCGGGCTATGGCGTCCGGCTGGGGCGGCAGATGGAGGACAGCGCGATCCTCGCGTTCTGCGGGCTGTCGGTGCAGCCGAAGGCCGCGCCGACGGTGGTGCGCGCGCTCCAGCGGCTACCTGAGGTGGAAGAGTTGAACTCGGTCAGCGGGCCCGTCGACTATATGGCCGTGATTCGCTGCGACACGCATGCCCGGCTCGACAAGCTGCTCGACGAGATCGGCATGCTCGATGGGGTCAATCACACGACCACGTCGATCGTGCTCGCGCGGAAAATCGATCGGCGGCGCGCGGCGGACTAGCCCGCGCGACCCCGTCCCCTCACCGCTTGCGTCACCGCTTGTATCACCATTTTCCCGGATCGATGGGCTTCACCGGCCACTTCTTGTCCGCGGCCTTTTCGGCTGGCTTGTCCACGGGCTTGTCGGCAGCCCTCTCGGCCACCTTCCCACCCTTGGCGGCGGGCGCCGATGCCGGTGCCAGCGACTTGGCGACTTCCGCGTCGCGATTGGCCATCAGCGCCCGCGCGCGCGGCAGCAGCAATTCGATCGTTCCTTCCGACGGATCGTCCGGAATCGCATAGAACTCGACCGTCAGCGGCTTCTTCATCCAGCCCGCGTGCGTCGCCTTGACGGACTTGCCGGCCTTGTCGCGCAGGTCTTCCTGCTCCTGGCGGAACGGCTTGCCATATCGCGCGCTGAGGCTCTGCATCGCGGCATCCTGCGAACGGATGCCATCGGTCGGAATGATCACGCCCACCAGGGCATTGCCGTCGACGAAGCCGACGAGGTGCGGGCCATCCATGAACGCGGGGCGCTTGTCGCGCGGCACGCCGATCTGCCGCATGGTCCCGTCGCCGCGCAGTTCCACGCAGAGCGCGGTCACGTCTCGACCGTTGGGGGTGCGATGGTCGGCGCAATCCGGCATCTCGGGCAGCGGGCTGCCGATCTCGAGCGTGGACAACATGGACGTGAGCGCGTCCCCCTGACCCGGGATCTGCGCGCTGGCGTCCGCGGGGGTGCCGGCCGCGGATGCCGCAAACGTGGCAAACAGGCCAGCGGCCGCAAGCGCGGCGACTGAGAATTTCAAAACGGAACTCCTGGAAATGGCTCGGGTTGGAGTTTGCCTGATACCAGATGTTCCGTGCCCGGATGTGGGAGTTCGTTACGAATCTTCGCCCGGCGCTCGAGGTGGCTAGCGCAGCATATGCATCGCGGCGTTCGCGAGCATGCCGGCCACGGCAAGCAGCACGGCCCACAGCAGCAGGCGCGGCAGACGGCTGGGCGGTAGCTGGCGCGGCGGCGTGCGGCGGGCGAGCGGCGCACGCATGCGCGTGTTGCTCTGCAGGCCGCGGGTGTGCCACATGCTGTCGGCGGCAAGATCGATCTCGGCCGGCCGGTTGGGCGCCGAACGTTGCGGTTGCTGCGCTTGCTGCTGGGACTGTCCCCTGCCAACAGGTCGTTGCGTGGCCATCTGGCGCTCCCCCGAGTGCATCGAAAGGCTGCCGGCGCGGTACGTGTGCCGCCGGAACACACACGCGCCCCGGGTCTGCCGCCTCAGGTACGCGCGCGGCACATGGTAGGCCAAAGCGTTACGGAAATCCATGCGTTGCCGCACGATTCGCGCGGGCCTTTTCGCCCCTGAGCGCTTACTCCGCCGACGATGGCCGACGCGTCACGGTCAGTGCTTCGCGCCGGAACGCGTGACCCATGTGGTGATAGAACGGGTGCGGGCAGAATTGCCGCGCCAGGAACGATGCGAGCAGCGACGACGCCAGCAGGAACACGGTCAGGTCCTGCGTGCGCGTCATCTCCATCACGATCACGCTCGCGGTGATCGGCGCCTGCGTGGCGGCGGCGAGGAACGCGGCCATCGAGATCAGCGCGAGCATGCGCGGCTCCGGCAGGAAGCCGAGAAAGTGCGCGACGTTGTCGCCGATGCCGGCGCCGATGGCCAGCGCGGGCGTGAAGATGCCACCCGGAATGCCCGCGAAGTAGGACAGCACGGTCGCGAAGAACTTGCCCACGCCGAACCATAGCGTACTGTCGCCGTGACCATTGATCAGGGCCGAGGCCTGCTCGTAGCCCGTGCCGAACGTCGCGCCCGCCGTGCCGTAGCCAATTGCGGCCACGATCAGCCCGCAGCCGAACGCGACCCAGATCGGATGGGCCTGCGGCCATTTGCGCCAGCGCGCGGGCAGCAGGCCCGGGACGCCACCGATCAGCAGCTTCGCGAACATGCCGCCGAGCACGCCATTGACGACCGCGCACATCAGCACGGGACCCCATGCATCGTGCAGCGCGAGGATCGGCACCTTGATGCTGAAATACGGATTGTTGCCGAGCAGCGATAGCGTGAGAAAGCCGGCGGTCAGCACGCCGGACAGCACGACGCGATCCCAGCGCATCGCGGCGCCGCGTCCCAGTTCTTCGATTGCGAAGACCACACCGGCCAGCGGCGTGTTGAAGGCCGACGCGAGCCCGCCCGCGGCGCCCGCGCAGATTAGCGCGTTGGGATGGAAGCCCGTGCGAAAGCGCAGCTTCTGCTCGCACCACCGGCCCCACGACAGCATCGCCGCCGCGCCGACCTGCACCGACGGGCCCTCGCGGCCGACCGAGGCGCCCGCGAGCAGTGCCGCCGCCGTCAGCACGACCTTCCACATCGCCTGCCGGAACGACACGAGGATGCGCTGCGGCGCGCTGTCCGGCGGCAGCGAGATCGCGGCCAGCACCTGCGGAATGCCGCTGCCGCGCGCCTGGGCGGCGTACCGAATCGTCAGCCAGCGCAACGCGGCGAGGCCGAACGGCAGCATGACGAACGCCAGCCACGGCGTGGCGGCGGTCAGCTTGGCGTTCCAGCGCAGCGCGGTTTCGGCGATCCATGCGAAGACCAGCGAGAACAGCGCCACGCCCGCCGCGCCGCACATGAACACTGCGTAGCGCATCGTCGTACGCGAGATCCGGCCAGCCTGGCGCGACTTGCGCGCGATGGCGTGTCTGGCGCGGTGGCGAATGCCGCGCGCTGCAGCGTCGGCGGCGGATGCGGACCCCGGCGACTCGGATGCGGACCCGGCTGACCCGGGCGCGGACTCGGAGGAAGGCTCGGGGCGGGAGGGTTCGTTAGTTTCGGTCATGAAGCAGCGATCTTGCGGCGGCCGTAAGACGGGCGGCGTGGGAACGATGAGACCCCGTCACTATACGCCGCGCATGGCGGGGGCCCGACAAAACCCATGCCGATCCGCGCGAACAGCACGCGGACTGCGCGCGATCTGCGAACGCAAACGGCGCGCGCTGGCGTACCGCCGGTCGATTTTCCTTGCCGTCATGCCGCCATGAAAAAATCTCACGAGCACGCTTTCATGATGCAAGCTATGATGATACAGACTTGTACCACCAAAGTGACGATGTCATGGCATCCACAGATTTCTCCGCCATGCCCTGTCCGATTGCCCGCGCGCTGAGCGTGTTGGGCGAGCGCTGGGCCATGCTGATCCTGCGCGAGGCGTTCTACGGCAGTACGCGCTTCGACGAATTCGAGCGACGGCTCGGCATCGCGCCGAACATTCTGAGCAATCGCCTCAAGGCCCTCGTCGAGCATGGGCTGCTCGAAAAAACCCATACGCCGGGGGGCGGCGCCCGTCACGTCTATACGCTGACCGAATCGGGGCGCGAGTTTTTTCCGGTGTTCGTCTCGCTGAAGGGATGGGCGGATCGCTGGCGCGCGACCGAACACGGGCCATTGACGATCCTCAAGGATGGACGCGATGGCACCGAGATTCGCCCGCCCCGGCTCATGCGCGAGGATGGCAGCGAGATCACGCTCGGCGACGTGGAGATCGTGCCCGGGCCGGGTGCAAAGGCGTTTCGGACCGAGCTGGAACGCTTCAACGCGATGCTGCCCGTGGCGGCGATGATGGACGAAGAGGCATGACGGGCATGACGCGCGCGGACACGACGCCGCTAGCGTGACGCCTGAGGGTCGGACGCAGGGGAGGAAGGTGACGAAGGTGACGGCAGCGAGGACTGCGGCGAGGTCTGTGCCGATGTCTGTGCCGATGCCGGTGCCAGTTGCCGCGCATCGCCAACCATCCCGCCGTCCCGCACCTCGGCCGGCACGGCCGGCCACCCGCCGCCAAGCGACTTATACAACGTCGCTACACCCGTCAGCACATCCACCTGCCCCTGCACCGCCGCGAGCTGCACCGAATAGAGTTTCTCGCGCGCATCGGTAACCTCCAGATAGCTGGTATAGCCGCCCTCGTAACGCGCGGTAGCCTGATCCGCATAGATGACGAGCGATTGCTCCTGCCGTCGCAGACTCGCAAGCCGGATGCGCGTCTCCATGTTCGCCGCGAGCGCGTTGTTCACGTCGGCGAGCGCGTTGAGTACGCTGGCCTGATACGCGAGCATCGCCTGATCGCGCACGGCGCTGGCGCTCTGCACCTGCCCGCGGATCGCCCCGCCCTGGAAGATCGGCTGCGTGATGCTTGCCCCCACGCCCCACACGCGCGACGCGCTGTGCCACAACGCGCCCGGCGTAGCGGCGATCGCGCCAAACATCGCCGAGAGGTCTACCGCCGGCAGATACAACGCCTCCGCCGCGCCAAGCCGCGCGTTCGCGGCCACTGCCGCCTGCTCGGCCTGCAGGACATCGGGACGCCGCGACAGCAGCATCGCGGGCATGTCGGGGCCGACAGCGGGCGCCTGCAGCGCATCGAACGGCTTGCCGCGCTCGATCGGGCCGGGCTCACGGCCGAGCAGCACCGACAATGCATTCTCCGTCTGCGCGATCGACGCTCGGATCGGCGGAATCGAGGACTCAGCCGCGTAGTAGTCGTTCTCCGCCTGTACCAGTTCCACCTGCGACACCACGCCGCCTTCGAAGCGCTGCCGGAAAATGTTCACCGCCTTGGCGCGCACGTCCAGCGTCTGCCGCGCGATATCGAGCTGCGCGTCGAGGCCGCGCAACGTTGCGTAGCCCTGCACCACGGACGCCGCAAGCGCGAGTACCGTGCCGCGCCGCGTGTACTCGGCATTCCAGAGATCCGCTTCCGCGCCTTCGGCCTGGCGGCGGATGCGGCCCCAGACGTCGATCTCCCAGCTTGCGTTGCCCACGAGCTGATAGCTGTTGCGCGGCCCGCTGAACGCCTCGAGCGGCGTGCCGATCAGCGTGTTGAACGTGCCGCTGCGCTGCCGCGCGGCAGCGGCCGTCGCGCCGATCTGCGGATAGAACGCCGAGCGCGCGATCATCAGCTGGCCGCGGAACTCGTCGATACGCGCCGTGGCGATGCGCACGTCGTAGCTGTTGCGCAGCGCGGTCTCGACGAGCGCGGTGAGAACCGGATCGTCGAAGGTGTTCCACCACGCGATGTCCGCTTCGATGGCCAGCGCGCCGGTATCGAGCCGATAGTACGGCGGCGATGCGACTTCGGGCCGCCGATAATCTGGGCCGATCGCGCAGCCCGCGATGGCGGCGGCGAGCGCCGTCGCCGATATGACACGTGTCAGCGCTGCCTTCACGACGGCTCTCCCGCTGTCGGCTCGTGCGGCGCCACCGGCCCCGCGGCCGACGGCGGCGACGCCTTGCCGCGGCGCGCGCGGAACTTGTCCACGCCCGTCCCGATCAGCCATGAGAACAGCGGCACGAACAGCAGGGCGAGCGTCGTGGCCGCCAGCATGCCGCCGATGATCCCCGTGCCGATCGAATGCCGCGAGTTCGCGCCCGCGCCCGCCGCGATGAACAACGGCACCGCGCCGAGGATGAATGCGAGCGACGTCATTACGATCGGCCGCAGCCGCAGCTTGGCCGCTTCTATCGCGGCGTCCCCATGCGACATGCCCTCCTTCTGCTTGAGCACTGCGAACTCGACGATCAGGATGGCGTTCTTCGCGGCGAGCCCGATCAACGTGACCATGCCAATCTGGAAATACACGTCGTTCGACAGCCCGCGCAGCAGAATCGCGAGCAACGCGCCGAAGATGCCGAATGGCACGGCACTGAGGATCGACACGGGCAACGACCACGACTCGTATTGCGCGGCGAGGATCAGGAACACCATCACGATGCCAAACACGAACACGATCGCCGTCGTATTGCCGGACTTTTTCTGCTCGAAGGCCTCGCCGCTCCACGCAAAGCTGTAGCTCGCGGGCAACGACTCGCGCGCCACTGCCTCCATCGCCGCCAGCGCCTGTCCCGAGCTATACCCGGCCGCCGCGTCGCCCGTGATCTTTGCCGCGGGGAAATTGTTGAAGCGCGAGAGCAGATCGGGCCCACTCGCATAACGCGTGGTGAGCAGGCCCGTGACGGGCACCATCTTGCCGCTCTGCTGCCGCACGTACAGGAACTGGAGGTCGTCGGGATCCGCGCGATACTGGGGCTCCGCCTGCAATATCACTTGCCATACGCGGCTGTATTGCGAGAACTGGCTGACGTAGAGCGAGCCAAACTGCGTCTGCAGCGTGCCGTAGACATCGGCGATCGGCACGCCCATCGTCTCGGCCTTCTCCTTGTCCACCTCCACGCGCATCTGCCGGGAGGCGGCCTGGATCGTGCTCGTCAGTCGCCCAAGTTCGGGATGCGATGCCGCTGCCTTGATGAAACTGCGCGTCACGCCCTCGAGCTCGGCCGCGTTACCCGTGCCGCGGTTCTGGATCCAGAACTCGAAGCCTCCCTGCGACCCAAGGCCCGGGATGGAGGGCGGATTGACCGGGATAATGATGGCCTCCGGAATCGCGCGCAGCTTGGCGATTTGCGAGCCGATCACCGCGCGCACCGACAGATCGCGCGTGCCGCGCTGTTTGAAACTCTTGAGGCCGACGAACACCGTGCCCGCGTTGGTCTTGTACTGGCTGTCGATGAAGCTGTACCCCGAAAGCGCGGACGCGTCTTCCACGGCGGGATGTTCCCGGAACATCGCCGCAACCTGCTGCGTGACCTTGTCCGTGCGGTCGAGGCTCGCGGAGTCCGGCATCATCACCGCGACCAGCAGATAGCCCTGATCCTCGGGCGGCACGAACGCCGTCGGAATACGCGCGAACAGCTGCCATACCGCCAGCAGCATGATCACGAAGAACAGCAGCGCCAGCACCGCGCGCCGCATGAACGCGCGCACCCAGTTGCCATAGTGATGAACGAGCCGGTCGAACCTGTCGTTGAACCATACGAAGCCGCGCCATGGCGTGTGATGGCCGGGCTTGAGAATCATCGCGGCGAGCGCCGGCGACAGCGTCAGCGCGCAGAAGCCCGAGATCACCACCGAGACGACGATCGTCAGCGCGAACTGCCGGTACAGCTGGCCCGTGGTGCCCGAGACGAATGCCACCGGGATGAACACCGCAGACAGCACGAGCACGATGGCGATGACGGGGCCCGTGACTTCCTCCATCGCGCGCAGGGTGGCCTCCCGCGGCGAAAGATGGAACTCGGCCATATTGCGCTCGACGTTCTCCACCACCACGATTGCATCGTCGACGACGATCCCGATGGCCAGTACCAACGCGAACAGCGTCAGCAGATTGATCGAGAAACCCAGCGCCAGCAAACCCGCGAACGTGCCGATGATCGACACGAACACGGCCAGCACGGGAATGATCGTCGCGCGCACGTTCTGCAGGAAGATGAACACCACGAGCACGACCAGCACCACGGCCTCCGCCAGCGTGTGCACCACCTCTTCGATCGACGCGCTGACGAACTCGGTGGTATCGAGCGACACCTTGTACGCGATGCCCGGCGGGAATGTTTTCGACATATCGTCGAGCGTGCGCCGCACTTCCTTCGCCACCTGAATGGCATTCGAACCCGGCTGCTGATACACCGCGATGATCGTCGCCGGCTTCCCGTTGAGCGACGAACGCAGCGTGTAGAGCTGCTGGCCCACCTCGGCGTGGCCGACGTCGCGCAGCCGCGCGATCGCCGCGCCCTGGTTGTCCGCCCGGAGGATGATGTTGTCGAACTGATCGGGCGTGGTGAGCCGCCCCGGCGTCACGAGCGGAAACGACAACTCCACGGGCCGCGCGTTCGGCGCCTGCCCCACGCTGCCCGCGCCGAACTGCTCGTTCTGGCTCTGCACCGCGCGCTGCACGTCCTGCGCGGTGATACCGAGCGCGGCCATGCGGTCGGGCTTGAGCCAGATGCGCATGGCGAGGTCCGCCGACCCCATGATCTGCGCCTGGTTCGCGCCGTTGATGCGCTTGATGGCATCGAGCACGTACAGGTTTGCATAGTTGTTGATGTACTGCTGGTCGAAGCGGCCGTCGGGCGAATGCACGGCGATCAGCAGCAGGAAGCTCGATGAGCGCTTCTGCACATTGATGCCGGTTTTCTGGACGGTATCGGGCAACTGCGGCAGCGCAAGATTCACGCGGTTCTGTACCTGCACCTGCGCGGTATCGGGATCGGTGCCGATATCGAAGAACACGTTGAGCGTCATCGAACCGGTCGGGGACGATGTCGACTGCATGTAGATCATGTTGTCGGCGCCATTGACCTGCGTCTCGATCGGCGCGGCGACGGTCTGGGCCACGGTATCCGAGTCCGCGCCCGCATAGGTCGCGGTGACCGTGACCTGCGGCGGCGTGATGTCGGGATACTGCGCGATGGGCAGCGCGAACATCGCCACGCCGCCACCGATGACGATGACCAGCGACAGCACGATCGCGAAGATCGGACGCCGGACGCAGAAGGCGGAGATCATGGCGGTCCCCTCTCAGCGTGTGGCCGAGGGTGTGGCAGATTTCGCGGGCGCGGATGCGCTCCCCGCCCCCACCGCCGCGAGCGGCGCCTCGCCCGTAACCTGCACGGGCGCGCCCGCGGTGAGCTTGCCCGCGCCATCGACAACGACGGTCTCACCGGCCTCTAGTCCCTGCGCGATGCGCCACATCGGCCCCGACAACTCGCCGACCGTCACGGGCCGGGGCTGCGCCTTGCCCTCCTTGTCTACGATGAATACGAGATCGCCCTTCGGCCCATGCATCACCGCGCGCTGCGGCACGACGATCGCATTGGGTCGTGTGGCGCCGCCGACGAGCACGCGCACGAACTGTCCGGGCTGCAACTCGTTGTTCGGATTCGGCATCTCCGCGCGCACGAGAAAGGTCCCGGTCTGGGGGCTATACGTCGCGTCCGCGAACGTGATGCGCCCCTTGTGCGGATACTCGGAGCCATCGGCCAGCACGATCGACACCGAGTAGTGCCGATCCGGCGGCACGACGAGCTGCCTGTTCTGCTGTTGCGCGCGGAACTCCAGCGTCTGCGGCTCGGAGATACTGAAGTTGATCCGCATCGGCGTCAGCGTGGACACCGTCGTCAGCAGGCTGTTGGTCGTGCTGACATACGCCCCCACCGGCAACACGCCGAAGCTCGACACCCCATCCACGGGCGCGCGCACATACGTATAGGAGAGATTGAGCTTCTGCGTTTCCACCTCCGCCGTGGCCTGCTCCACGCCGGCCACGGCGGAATGGAACTGCCCCGTGGCATCGTCGAGATCCTTCTGCGACAACGCATTCTGCGCGGCCAGCGGCTTGACGCGCGCGAGGTTGGCGCGCGCGACGTCGAGCCGCGCCTTCTGCTGCGACAGCTGTGCCTGCGCCGCATCGAGCTGCGTCTGGAACGGCTTGTGATCGATCTCGAAGAGGACCTGGTTCTCCCTGACCATCGCGCCTTCCACATAGTTGCGCTTGACCAGAAAGCCGGACACGCGCGCGCGCACGTCCACGGCCTGATCGCTCTGCGTCTGGCCGACGAACTCGAAGGTCACAGGAAGATCGTGCGCGCGCGTCTGAAACACCTGTACGGGCACCGCCTGCGCGGCGGCGGGCGGCGGTTCCTGCCTGCCGCAAGCGGTGAGCATCAGTGCCGCGCCCCCCATCGCGCATAGCCACCATCGCAGGTCAGCATGCTTCGCCGTCGCGGCCGCCATGGTTGCCCCCACCGCCCGGACCTGCCCCATCATTGCACGCTGCCTCATTGGCCGCTCCCTCGTTTGGGGCACGGCATCCGGGGACGCCCGCCACCTTATTGTCGAGGTTACGTGCGCGCCGCCTGAGGCACCATTCAATGTTTTCGGGCGCGGACTTAAGTAGTTTCGATGCTAACGGCGGAATCTGTGAAAGCCGCCACCGCCACCGAAGCGTGCCTGCCATTGCTGCGCGGTGGCGGCCGTGCGCTGATTGCCGAGTTGCCTCGCCTGATGCTGGCTATCGAGCCCGCTGGTGACCTGCCGCGCCGCATCGCTATTCGCACCGCTGGGCTGCACGGGCTCCCATCCGTTCGACGTGTGCTTCTGCCAGCCGTCCTCCGTTCGCTGATAGACATTGCCATCGTGACCCGCATACACATTGCCGTTGTTCCAGACGACGGCGTTGTCCTTGCCCGGATTCGCCACCACGCCACGACTGCCCGCGGTCTGCACGCCAGTCTGCGTGTTGCCGGCGATGCCCGCTTCCACCGCGCCGACGCGTCCGGTTTGCGCGTTGTAGCCCGCAACCTGCCGCCCGGCCGCGTAGTCGCCCGTCGCCGCGTTGCCCACCACGCCGCCGCGGCCAGCGCCCGCGCTGCCCGTGGAAGGATTCGAGAACGAACCCTGCCGTCCCGCCGCGTAGTTGCCCGAGTACGGATTGAACGCGGCACCGCGGCCGCCCTGGAACTGCGCGCCAGTCGCGGGGTTATAGCCCGAGGCCGCCGTGCCGCGCCATTGCGTGCCCGTCCAGGCGTTCCATCCCTGCGCGTGCGTGACCGTGCCCTGCCCCCATCGGCCATAGACGTTGGCCTGATTCACGTTCACGTAGTTCCATCCATACGCGCCACCCCAATAAGACCCCCAATACGGTCCCCAATAAGGCGTGGCCGCGCCCCATATCGCCCCGGCCGCGAAGCCGAACGCGAACCCTTCCGCCATGCCGATGCCAAATCCCGCGCCATAACCGTACGTCGCGGGATAGCCGTAGTACACCGTTCCCACGTAGGGCGGGTACACATAGCCCGTGCCATAGACCACCGTGCCCGCGGGGCCGACCACCACGCCCATGTAGCCGGGCGTATAGCCCACCACGACCGCGTCTGGCGTCACCGAATAGATGCGCACGTAGGTCACGTAGTACAGCGGCGCGCTCGGCGGCATCGCATAGATCGCGGGCGGCACGTCGGTGGCGACGCTCCATGGACCCGCGGGCGACGGCGCGACGAACCAGATGCCGTTGGCCACCGCGAAGAAGCGGTCGCTCGCCTCGATGACCGGCGTTCCGGTGTTGATCGCGTATCGCAGCGCGGTGCCGTCGATCGCCTCGAAACGCGGCGCGCCATCATAGGTCACGGTCAGCGACGCCTTTGCGCGGGAGACGGTGGCGGTCTGCGGGATGTTGGCCGCGATCTCCGCCTCGCGGGCCTGCGCGGTGCCGGGCACGGACACCAGCACGTTGGCCTTGGGATCGTTCGGCGAGATCTTCGCGAAGTCGGCGGGCAGTTGATCGCCCGGGACGTACTCCCACGGGCCGGTCAGCATCGGGGCGCGGAACCAGCGGCCGGATAGCAGCACGTAGGATTGGTTTGACGTCGGATCGACGAACACGGCGTGGTCGGCGTTCGACACGGTGAGCAGGCTCACGCCGTCCACCGGCATCATCTGCGGCGCGCCGCTCGTGACGATGAGTTCGGCGGGGCGCGTGGACAGCAGCACGGCGGGCGCGGTGGCGGGCTTGCGGCCATCGGCGGGGAGCATGGGGTCGGGCTTTGGGGTCTCGCTTGCGAGCTTGCCTGCGGCGTTGCTTGCAAGCGCCAGCAGCGCGGCGGGCGGGGTGGGCAACACCTCCCATGCGCCGCCGGCGGATTCCGAGCGGTACCAGTAGCCGGCCGCCTGCAGGAACAACTCGCCCGCGTCGTCGCGGAGCAGCAGCGCACGGCTGTTGAGCGCGCGTTCGTAGTGCGGACTGGACCGCCGCCATACCGGATCCCCATCGACAAGCACGAGCACGGTGGGCGTGGTCGCAAACAGGATCTGCGGCACATCGTTGCGCACGGCCACGCGCTGGCCCCGCGCGATCTGCTGCGCCACGGCATAGCTGGCCTGCAACTGCTCGAGCGGCACCGTCAGCCCCCGCGGCGGCAACTGCGCGATCAGCCCCTGTCGTACCTGCTCGGCCGCATCGGGACGCGTGGGGACGTCCACACTGTCGATGCGGAGCTGCGACAGTTGCACGAGCCCGGACGGCTTGTCGATGTCCGCGGTCGCGGAGAACCGGACCACCCCATAAGTCGGCGCGCCATCCCTAGGCCCCATCGCCACCGCCGCGCGGCCGCCGAGCTGGTTGCCCTCCCACCGTTCGATCTGCGGCTGATACACCTCGATGCGCTGGCCTGCCGCATCGAACTGCCTCGGCCATTGCAGCGAAGCACGCGGCGCCGGCGCTGCCGCAAGCGCAGACCTCGGGGAAAGCGCGTCCATCGTAAAGAGGGTTGCAGCGACAAAGCAGGCGACTGGACACGCGGTCAGGCAGGCGGCAAGCCCACCCGCATACACGCGACGACAACGGAGGAGAAGGCGTTGCATACGGGTTCGCGCTCCATGAACGGTGCTTCACTCTAAATTAGCGCGCATTCCGGAACAATCCCGCATAAAAAACTTCAGATCCCATCGGAATTTCCGCACATCGCCTCGCTTTCCCACGCTTACCCGCCGTTCCCTCAGCTCGCTTCCGCGCCAAACCGGTGCACACCGAAGTGCGCGCCGAGCGACATCGCACACGCCGCGCACACACCCCTTGAAGCCCTCCACATCCGGCCTCATTTCAGCGAGATGTCTCCTCCCGTGGAAACACCATGAGTTCCATGCGTCCGCGCCGCGCGATTCTGTTCTCCGCGCTGACCCCGATCCTGCTCCACACCTATATCGGTGTCCGGCTCGTGCCGGACCTGCCCGGCGCGATGGCCATCAAGATCGCATTTGCGATCTTCCTCGCGATCTCCGCGCTGCTGGTACCCGCCGGCATGCGCGCGCGCCGCTACGAGCCGCCCTGGGCGGACCGTATCAGCTGGATCGGCATGTCGGCGATGGGCTTGTTCTCGTCGCTACTGGTGCTCACGTTCCTGCGCGACATCTTCCTGCTCGTGGCGATGCTGGCCGGCTGGCATACACCTTCGCTCGTCGCGACCAGCGCGGTCGTGCCGCCCGTACTGGCGTTCGTCGTCAGCGCGATCGGGTTCTTCAATGCGCGTGGCGTGGCAAAGGTGGTCGAGGTCGACGTGCCCGTGGCCGGACTGCCCGCCGCGTTCAACGGCTTCACCATCGCGCAGATCAGCGACATCCACGTGGGGCCGACGATCAAGGGCCCGTACATCGACCGCATCGTCGATCGCGTAAACAGCCTCGATGCGGATGCCGTGGCCATTACGGGGGACCTCGTCGATGGCAGCGTGCGCGACCTGTCTCGACACACGGCGCCGCTCGGACGGCTGGCGTCGCGTCACGGCACCTTCGTGGTCACTGGCAATCACGAGTACTACGCGGGGGCGGAAGCATGGATCGAGGAGTTGCGGCGCATCGGCCTGCGCGTCCTGCTGAACGAGCATGTGGTGGTGGAACGCGACGGCGCGTCGCTGGTGCTCGGTGGTGTGACGGATTTCACGGCGGGGAGTTTTATCCCGAGCCATCGCAGCGACCCCGTACGCGCGCTGGCGGGGGCGCCGGTCAACGCGGCGGTGCGCGTGCTGCTGGCCCATCAGCCGCGCAGCGCGCCGGCAGCGGCGGCCGCGGGGTTCGACCTGCAACTATCGGGACACACGCATGGCGGCCAGTTCTGGCCATGGAATTTGTTCGTGCCGATGCAGCAGCCGTATGTGCACGGTCTGCGGCGGCATGAGCGGATGTGGATCTACGTCAGCCGGGGCACCGGATACTGGGGACCGCCGAAACGATTCGGCGCCCCATCGGAGATCACCAGGGTGCGGCTCGTTGCAGCCTGAGCGCGCACCGTGATGCGCCATCAATGCGCCATCAACGCGTGATGGGCTTGTAGCGGATCCGCTTCGGCTTGGCCGCTTCCTCGCCAAGGCGGCGCTTCTTGTCCGCCTCGTACTCCTGATAGTTGCCCGCGAAGAACTCCACGTGCGAATCGCCTTCGAAAGCGAGGATGTGCGTGGCGATCCGGTCGAGGAACCAGCGATCGTGGGAGATCACCATCACGCAGCCCGCGAACTCGAGCAGCGCATCTTCCAGCGCGCGCAGCGTTTCCACGTCGAGGTCATTCGACGGCTCATCCAGCAGCAGCACGTTGCCGCCGGCGATCAGCGTCTTGGCCATGTGCAGACGGCCACGTTCACCGCCCGACAGCGTACCCACCTGCTTCTGCTGGTCGCCGCCCTTGAAGTTGAAGCGGCCGATATAGGCGCGCGACGGCGTTTCGTAGCGGCCCACGGTCAGCACGTCGGCGCCGCCCGAGATTTCCTCGAACACGGTCTTGCTGCCGTCGAGCGCATCGCGGCTCTGGTCCACGTACGCGAGCTTCACGGTCGGCCCGATCTTGATCTCGCCGCTGTCCGGCTTTTCCTTGCCCGTGATCATGCGGAAGAACGTCGACTTGCCGGCGCCGTTGGGGCCGATGATGCCGACGATCGCGCCCGGCGGCACCTTGAAGCTCAGGTTGTCGATCAGCAGGCGATCGCCATACGCCTTGCTCACGCCATCGAACTCGATGACTTCGTTACCGAGACGCTCGCCGACCGGAATGAAGATTTCCTGCGTCTCGTTGCGCTTCTGGTATTCCTGGCTGTTCAGCTCGTCGAACCGCGCCAGACGCGCCTTCGACTTGGCCTGACGACCCTTCGGGTTCTGGCGCACCCACTCCAGTTCCTTCTGCAGGGCCTTCTGCCGCGCGGACTCGCTCGCCTCTTCCTGCTTCAGGCGGTTTTCCTTCTGATCCAGCCACGAGCTGTAGTTGCCCTTCCAGGGAATGCCATGGCCACGGTCGAGTTCGAGAATCCACTCGGCGGCGTTGTCGAGGAAGTAGCGATCGTGGGTCACGGCGACCACGGTACCGGGGAAGCGCGTGAGGAACTGCTCGAGCCAATCGACGGACTCGGCGTCCAGGTGGTTGGTCGGTTCGTCGAGCAGCAGCATGTCGGGACGCGACAGCAGCAGCCGGCACAGCGCGACGCGGCGCTTCTCACCGCCGGACAGGTTGCCGACCTTGGCATCCCACGCCGGCAGACGCAGCGCGTCGGCGGCGATGTCGAGCTGCAGCTCGGCATTGTTGCCATCGCTGGCGGACAGAATCGCCTCGTACTTGGCCTGCTCGGCCGCCAGCGCATCGAAGTCCGCATCGGGCTCGGCATACGCGGCGTAGATCTCATCGAGCTTCTTCCGCGCTTCGAACACGCCGCCGAGCGCCGCTTCCACGGACTCGCGAACGGTCTGCTCGGGATCGAGCTCGGGCTCCTGCGACAGATAGCCGATATTGAGGTTCGGCATCGGTGTGGCCTCCCCCTCGATCTCCTGATCCAGCCCCGCCATGATCTTCAGCAGCGTGGACTTCCCCGAGCCATTCAAACCCAGCACGCCAATCTTGGCACCGGGGAAGAACGACAGCGAAATGTCCTTGAGAATGTGACGCTTGGGCGGAACGATCTTGCCCACGCGATTCATGGTGAAAACGTACTGAGCCATGGCAGCGGTATTGGGTGGAATTGCAATGGGCGAAGTGTAGCAGGCGGACCGTGAAGCGCCCTTGCATCGGCGATCGCCCGGCCCCATTACAATACGGCCCTCGGATTCCGATCCGCATAGCCACGACACGCCCAATGAAGCCCGCCCTGACCCTGAAGTTCAAGTGCAAGAAGTGCACGAAGCCCGTCACCCTCTATCTGCAAAAGACCTCCGCCTGCTCGCATATCACGCCCTATCAGGGGTTCTGCAAGTGCGGCGAGATGATGCGCCATGCCACGGGCGACAAGGACGCCGTCGAGTCATTCGTGAACTCGCTCGACAATAGCTGGATGCACCACCATCACCACCACCATTGAGCATCGGCCGGTGACTGAAGTCTGGCGCCCTGCCGCGAAGGATCCGATGCGTTTTCTCGGGGGATATCCCGCGAACGTGCTCGACCAGGTGCGCGCGATGGCGGCCGCCGGTAAGCTCGGCGAGCATATCGCGCGGCGGTATCCCCAGCGGCATACGGTGCAGACGGACCGCGCGCTCTACGACTACACCACCGAGCTCAAGCAGGAATATCTGCGCAGCGCGCCGCCTCTGCACAAGGTCGGCTACGACGCGCGGCTCGATACCGCGCAGCATGCGCTGGGGCTGCATACCGCGATCTCTCGCGTGCAGGGTGGGAAGCTCAAGGCCAAGAAGGAGATCCGCGTCGCGTCGCTGTTCAAGGACGCGCCGCCGGAGTTTCTGCGCATGATCGTCGTGCATGAACTCGCTCATCTGAAGGAGAGCGATCACAACAAGGCGTTCTATCGGCTCTGCGAGCACATGGAGCCGCAATACCATCAGCTCGAGTTCGACACCCGCCTGTATCTGGCGTGGCGCGAACTCGAAGCGGCGCAGAGCAAGGACGCAACGCCCTCACCCGCTCAGTCGCAGCTGTAGCGGTAGGCGTCGTCGAGGTTCAGCGGCAGCACCAGCGTCCGCAGATTCAGCGCCCGCGCCGAGGAGCACAACGCCGCGCGCGTCGCATCGACCTTGTACTTCGTGTCGTACTCCACCTGAAACACCGGCTTGCCCTGCGTGGTGAACGCGGCATACACCCCGCACTCGTTGTACTGGAAGCACTGCTCGTTGACCGCGAAATCGAAGTCGGACGCGAGCTGCGAGACCTGGTCCACGTCGTTCTTGAGCCCGATGGCCATGCCGCGCGCATGGGCCTGCGCGGCCAGATAGCGGTTGTAGTCGAGCTGCGTCGCGGCCGTCAGCGGCAGGCCCGTGTTGTTGGTATAGCCATCGACGTTGTCCGTATCGACACCATCGCAACCCTTGGCCTTCGCCATATCCATCCGCGCCGCCATGATCGCGCGCACGTTCGCCGAGCGCGTATCGAGCCAACGCTCGCCGGGCCAGCCCGAGAGACCATTGCCCATGTCGCTCGGCTGGAACTGCGAGAAATCCGCACGCCAGTTCTCGCTGCTGCCCGCGGAGAAATAGCACACGACGCGCTTGCCCTGCGACTTGAGCAGATTGATGGTCGCCTGCGGCGTGTCGTACATATCGACGTCGAACACGGCCGCGTTGTAGTTGATGTTCGCGGTGCCCTGTAATTGCAGCTGCCACGTATCGCCGAGCTGCGGCGCCCAGCGCGAGGTCGTGGGCTGCGTGCCGGCGTTACCGGTGTTGGCGGTATTACCGGTGTTGGCGGTGCCGCTCGTCCCGTTACCCGTATTGCCACGGCCGCTGGTTGTGCCGGACGTCGTCCCGGACGTTCCCGCCGAGCTGTCGCTCACGCGCACCGTCGATCCGCCGTTGTCATCCCCGCCACCCCCGCACGCGGTCAGCGCGGTGCTGACGCTCGCTCCCAGCAGGCACACGAAGGCCTGGCTTGCCAATTTGCCAAACATAACGCCCCTTCAGTAACAGCCCCGAATAGTGAGTGCCCGTCCTGTCGTCCGCACGGATCGCGGGCCGGGTCGTCAATGTATTTGGGGATCGATTATGTATTGGACGTCTTACGGAATGTGCGGCAGCGAACTTAAGCCGCGGCGCGTTGCGGCGAGAATGCAACAACGTGCGTCTTCTCAATGTAACCAGACGTAACAAGCACTTCTCGCACCGAATCTTCCAGCTCCTGTTCCAACGCATAGCGCCGCCGATACTGAGCGCGCTTGTGCGACGGCACGTCCTCGATCGGCTTACGGGGCAGGTTCGTCTCGAGGCCGTACCCGAGCTTCTGTGCAATGGTGAGACGTGCAACCCCTCCGGGGAGCCCGGGCGGCCTTTCCATCGGGTATCGCTCAAACGTTTACACTCGCGATTGCCTGTTCGCTTCACACCACGGTGCCGTGCTTACCGGCGCCGACTGCCCCATGTCCCTGAAACACATCGCCGCCATCTCCCTCGACCTCGACGACACGCTGTGGCCCTTCCTGCCAGCCGTCCTCGCCGCGGAGCAGGCGCTCCACGACTGGCTGATCACGAACGCCCCGGGCACGGCCCGCACGCTGACGACGCCGCAGTCGCTGCGTGAATTACGTATCCGATTTCAGGAGGAACGCCCCGACCTCGCGCATGACATGCGCGCGTTGCGACTGGGCTCGATCCGCTGGGCGTTGGAGCACGCGGAGGAAGACATCGCCATGGCGGAGGCGGCGTATGACATCTTCTTCGCCGCCCGCCAACGAGTGGCGTTCTACGAGGACGCGATGCCCGCGCTGCAATGGCTGAGTGCGAGGTATCCGCTGGTGGCGATCTCGAACGGCAACGCCAATCTGCAGGTCACCGGCGGCCACGAATACTTCAAGGCCGCGTTCAGCGCGCAAACCTTCGGCAGCGGCAAACCCGACGCCGCGATCTTCCACGCCGCGGCGGAAGCGGTCGGCGTGGCGCCCGAACGCATCCTGCATGTCGGCGACGACGCGGACCTGGATGTCGTCGGCGCGATGAGCGCGGGCATGCATGCGGCATGGGTGGTACGCGGCGAAGTCGGCGCTACGGCCGAGCCCGCGAAGTGGGAAAGGACGACACCGGCCCCGCACCTGATCGTGTCCGACCTCACGGCACTATGCCGGGCGTTGGAAGAGCAATAGGTCTGCTTGCGCCCTCTCGCGGGAGAGGCGCCGACCCGATGATCGTTCCGTCGGTGCCTTGGGGAGGGAAGCCGGGGGGAGGGGTCTCTCGCCGCTTTCTCCCCCGCGCGGTGACACGAGTCCGAGGCCCGCTCTACTCACCAATGGTTCTCTCCCCTCTCCCTTGAGGGAGAGGGGCCGGGGGAGAGGGTGAAAGTGAAGCCTATTGTTTTCTCCCCTCTCCCTCGGGGAGAGGGCCCTCTCAGCGGGGAAAGGGCGCGGCCCAATCAAGCCGAAACATTCCCCATCGCCGGATCACTCACCGTATCCTGCCCATTCTCCACCCGCCCAGCGAACCGCCGATAGAACGCCGCATCGCTATCGCAGAGCACAGCAAAGTCATACCAGTGCCCGCTGTCCGCCAGCGACCACTGCCGCGTCACCACCGCACCAGGCGCGACCACCACCTGCATCGGCCCCTCGTTGCGATAAGCCAGGGGGGCAACGGTAAATGTGCAAGCCACCGTGCCACCATTCTTCAGGTCGACATACACATCGCCATTGGTGTCATAGCAGACCCGAATCTCGGGCCCAACCTTCGCGACGACACGATTCAGATCGCCCTTGAAGTGACGGTGGTAACCGTTAGGCCCCAACACCCAAAGGTCATACATCCCAAGGTTGTCAGCGCGCGCATTCCACGTATCGGCCAGCGTCTTGCCCGCCTCCACCACATAGCGACGCGGCAGCCGAGACAGATTGAGCCGATCGTAGACGTGGAACACCGCACCCTGCTTGCCGGAGTTGGCGAACACAAGCTCAACGGTCCCGAGGCTGTTGGCATGCGCCGTCGTATGCAACTCGTACGGCAACGCCCGCGAAGGGCGCGTACCGGAAGGCTGCGGAGGCAGCTTCATATCCGCCGGCACCGGTACGGCAGGTAGCGCAGCCTGAGCGTTACGCAAGGTATCGGCAGCACTACGCGTGCTATGCCCGCCAAGCGTCGGCACCGACTGAGCATTCGGCGTAGCAAAGTTGAACGCGCTGGTCAGATCCCCGCAGACGGCACGACGGAACGGCGAAATGTTCGGCTCCTTCACCCCAAAGCGCGTCTCGAGGAATCGCAGCACGGAGGTGTGATCGAACACCTGCGAGTTGACCCAGCCACCGCGGCTCCACGGCGAGATCACGAACATCGGCACGCGCGGACCGGGACCGAACACCTTGCCATCGCGAGCGGGCTGGTTCGTGCTGCCATCCGGCGCGGGAAAGTCGTAGTACTCGTACTTCATGTCGGCTGCGGAGAGCGTCGACTTGCCCGCGAGCGTGTTGTCCGGATTGCGCGACGGCGCCGAGGGCGAAGGCACGTGATCGAAGTAGCCATCATTCTCGTCGTAGTTAACGAGCAGAACGGTCTTGCTCCAGACCTCGGGGTTCGCCGTCAGGGCATCGAGAATCTCCTGAATGAACCAGCCGCCCTGCACAGGGCTCGACGGCCCCGGGTGTTCGCAATAGATCGACGGCGCGCTGACCCAGCTCACCTGCGGCAGCTTGCCCGCAGCGATATCGCGCTTGAACGCATCGAGATACGTGTCCGGCGTGGTGCCCGGCAGCGTATTGGCAATGCCCTTGTACAGCGGATTACCGGGATTGTCGGTAGCAGCGTCGTACGCCTTGTAAGGTAGCGCCTGCCCGGTGTTGGCATAAGGCGAATTCGGCGACCCACCACTGGCCACGGGATAGCCGGATGCCAGATTGGCCCGACGAAACTGCTGGAACGCGCCGAGCATGTTGTCGCCCCACTCGTCCGGCATGTTCTGGTAGCAGATCCAGTTCACGCCAGCTTCCTCGAGACGCTCGGCGTAGGTCTTCCACGTGTAGCCGGTGTTGGCGGAGGCCGGTAGCCCATCGATGTAGTCCCACTCGTTGACGACATACGACACGTTCTGGGCCGTCGGACCGTTGGTACCGGTCAGATGGAACGACCGATTGGCATCGGTGCCGGTATGCATCGAACAGTGGTACGAATCGCACAAGGTAAAGGCATTCGCCAGCGCGAAGTGAAACGGAATCTCCTTCTCCTTGAAGTAACCCATGGAGGCGTCCGTCTTGTACTGCGGCCAGTTGCTCATGCGTCCCGAATCCCACGCATTCTGCGAGTCGGCCCACGAGTGCGGCGTCCCGGAAACACGCTGCGCGTTATTGGCCGTGCTGTCGAGGTAGTAAGGCGTGACCAGCGTGCCATTAGCCCGCGCCTGCTGCCAAACCTTGCGCCCATTGACCATCGGAATGGTCATCCGATCCCCAAACCCCCGAACGCCAGGCAGCGTGCCGAAGTACTGATCGAAGGAGCGGTTCTCCTGCATCAGGATCACGACATGCTCAACGTCCTTGATCGTGCCGGTGGCGTTATTGGCGGGAATGGCCAGCGCCTTGCGAATGCTCGGCGGAAAAGCGGCCAGCGCGGCGGCGGACAAGCCAGTACCGGCGGCCGCCTTCAGAAAGTTACGACGTGAATTCATTGCTCGGTCTCGTACGAGAAATTACGGGGAGAGGGCGAGAAGCGCAGCGGTGGGTACGGTTTTCCGTAGTCCGCCATCAGATCAATCCGGCGCGCAGCTCTTGGAAGGCGCGGGTTGCCCCGTCGTCGGCGGATTCGGCTGACTCGGATTCGCCGGCGCGGACGGCGAATCATCACCACCGCAGGCAGCCAGCGCCGCAGTCACGAGCAACGAGGCGAGCAATGTTTTGAGAGAAGGACGGGCAAGCATGGCGTCGGGCGATTGATCAGGCCAATCGGATTGGAATGTTTTATGGGAAGGACATGTTGAGGCGGGGTGGAGTTTAGGGAGGGGTTGTGACAGGGGCGTGATTGATGGGCTACGTCAATGTGACAAGGGGGAGTCACAGCGTGTCGGAAACGTCTTAGGATTTCGATCGGAGTTTTCCGAATTCGACTTAGCTTGGTGGAAACAAGCGGGCGAATAATAAAAATGAGCCGAAGACGATGGGTGTGGCAGGTATGGATGAAAAGTTAGGTCGCGAGATTGTCAACGCTTCTAGCACAGCAAAGCTTCACAAGCTCGAGCGGACGTTAGAACAGAATGGACAACTTAATGAAGCAGTAGCGCGCGCGATCAAGGATCGAGCGACGGAGTTATCCCTGCCATCGAGAAAGAAAGTACGAAATCCCCGAAATCCCAATTGGTCGCGCGACGAATTGATCCTGGCACTGCAACTCTATTTGCAGCGTCCCGGCTCTCCCCCGGGAAAGCACAGCAAAGAGGTGGCGGAACTCTCCCAAGTCCTGCGCGACATTGGCAAAGTGTTGGGCGCAAGAGGCGGAGACACCTACCGTAATCCCAATGGGGTATATATGAAGATGATGAATTTTCGTCGCTTCGATCCTGTTTACACCAAAGACGGGAAGACGGGCTTGAAAGGAGGAAATGCAGACGAAGAAGTCGTGTGGGCGGAGTTTGCCGATGACCCCGACGAACTTTCCGCCGTCTGTGACTCGATCCGATCCGCCGTTCGCCAGTACGTAGGCACTACGGACCTACATGCTTCCGAGGACCACTGGCTGACGGAGGCGAAAGAAGGCCGCCTCCTCACGAGAGTGCATCAGGTGCGAGAACGCAATCGCGCACTGGTCAAAAAAGCCAAAGCCAACGCGCTGAAAATACATGGCCGGCTGTTCTGCGAGGCTTGCGGTTTTGACTTTGAGAAGACGTACGGTGTGCGTGGCAAGGGAATGATAGAAGTTCACCATACGAAGCCGCTACACACGATTGCCGAGGGAGAGGTCACGCGGGTCGAAGACCTAGCCATGCTCTGCGCAAACTGCCATCGCGTCGTGCACTCATCGCGCTCTTGGCTTAGCGTCGAAGATGTTTCACGCCTTGTGCGGAAAGCCACCAGTTGACGATCCCGTTCCATGTCACCGCCGCAGTCGGGAACCGGTTGCGGCGTCTCCATAAGATTTCCGAGCGGCACGCGACCAGCTCGCCAGGAAATCAGGAGCCCTCGTCGTCGGCGTCTTCCGCGCCGCCGAGCTTCTCAGATTCCGAAAGCTTTCCAGCAAAAAAATCCGCGATGCGGTTTTCGATTGCTGTCACCGACATTGGATGTTCTGGCAAGGCCAGCTTCTGCACAAACTTGCGCCCCGGGTGGAGCGCATCCCATAATGATCGGTATTGCGTCGCACGCCGAGCACCTGGGGTCTTGTTCCCAAAACCATCGAGCACGCGGTTCCAAAGAGGCTGATACTTTTCAATGGTGACGTTTTCGCCTAAAGGAATCCAAACGTCATCGACCGTGAGCGCTCGATAGTAGAAATCGGCAAGATCGAGATTGTCGGCCTCGTTGATGGATGCCGCATGCTGGCTCAATCTGGAGCGCAGAGCATACCCCTCTCCAGCATCCAAACCCATCCCGCCTTTGCGTGCCCCCTTAGGAACCGCCTTGCCCACGTAGATCGGCTGCAAAAAGCTGTTGCTCTTATTGCGGTCCGCAATCGGGGCATAAGCGTCAAAGCTGCCGACATAGTAAATCGCGTAAACGCCTGCCCCAACTAGATGCCTGGTGTCCCTCAGTGCGTGCACTGGCACACGTAGCAACGCGTTGGCGACACTCTCCCCTAGATTGGATTTGGCTAAGGGATTGTAAGGCTCTTGAGTCTGCGGAATCAGCTCGGATTGAATGTACATGGCGTCCGTCATTGGGCCGTCGACGGGCCAAATCCTGCTTGTGCATCCAACTCAAGCGGTTCCATCCGTCGACGACTCGACACGTTCCCGAAGAGAACGACGAATTAGTCATAACTGTAATAGCGAGCACATTCTAGTGTATTGAGGCGATTCGCGTGCCGATCAATCGTCCCCCGTAAGCACGTCCACCCCGCCACGCTGCATCGGCTCGCACTCAGCTCCGATGCGGCCGCGCGACCGTGCTTTTGGCACAACACTCGCTCGGAGAGATACTGTATATTTATACAGTTATTTCATCTCACACAATCATGTCTGGTCCGCCCATCCCAAGAGGCCTTGTGCTCATGGTGGGACAGCGGCAAAATTCGGTGCAGCGAAATGCAGCAAGATGCCGCGGAAGGAGCAGTTGTGGGACGAGATGGCCGAGATGCCGTGAGGGTGACGACGACGTTGAGTCGAACTCAGTACGCGGAACTAGAGAGGATCGCAAGTGAGAACGGTGTAGCAATCGCTTGGCTCGTGCGGCGCGCCGCCGAGCGGCTCATTAAACAAGCGAACGGCGGCCAGCTTCCTCTCGACCTACAAACAGAAGGACAACGACATGCATAGTGTCGAACTTTTCAGCGGATGTGGCGGTTTGGCGTTGGGCTTGTCGCGCGCGGGCTTCCACCATCGATTCATGGTTGAGCGAGATGCCGATGCGGTCGCAACGGTCCTTCACAACCGGAGGCGCCGGATCAAACATGTCAGCGAATGGCCCATTGAGAAAGCTGAAGACGTGCTTCACGTTAACTGGCATAAGTTCAATGACGTTGAACTCGTTGCCGGTGGCCCGCCATGCCAGCCGTTCTCTATCGGTGGAAAACATCGCGGGCAAGAAGACTCTCGTGACATGTGGCCCGAAGCAATACGAGCCGTGCGCGAAATTTCCCCTCGAGCCTTTGTGTTCGAGAATGTTCGCGGACTCGTCCGCCCGACATTCAAACACTACCTTCGTTGGATCATCGCGCATCTGCACCACCCAGAGCTTGCGCGCGGACCAGAGGAGTCACATCTCGAACATACGGATCGTCTTGAAGCATGCAACCTGCCATCGCAGTACAAGGTCCTGGTGGTGCAGGTTAATGCCGCGGACTATGGAGCTCCGCAGAAGAGGCATCGCGTAATCGTGGCCGGTCTTCGCTCTGACCTCAACTTGGAATTGGAGCCTCCAGTACCCACTCACTCGCGCGAGCGTTTGCTTTGGGATCAATGGGTGACTGGTGACTATTGGAGGAATCATGGTCTATCCCAGCCGGACGATGGGGCGATTCTCAGTACCGATCGCACGTTGGTGAAACAGTTGAGATCGCAGAAGGAGGCGCCAGCTGGACGCCCATGGGTGACTGTGCGTGACGCTCTTCGGACGCTCGGTGAGCCAAATGGCGAGGCGAACCACGTATTTCAAGATGGCGCGCGCGTGTATCCCGGCCACACCGGTAGTCCGCTGGACCAACCTGCAAAAGCGCTGAAAGCTGGCGACCATGGTGTGCCAGGCGGCGAGAACATGATGGTCCGGGACGACGGCTCTGTAAGGTACTTCACGATCCGTGAAGCAGCGCGCCTTCAAGGACTGCCGGACAACTATCTATTTCCTCGCTCCTGGACGGAAAGCATGCGGCAAATCGGCAACGCAGTTCCAGCGCAGCTTGCGGAGGCAATCGGGACCTGGATCTCCACTGCGATCGAACGAGGTAACGAGACACCCGCCGCTGCCTAATGCAGAACAGACCTCTTCGCCGAGAGCGGGCGTTGATCAATGAGTTGCGCGACCGACTTGCGGCGGTAAAACTGCTGTTGCCCACCCTTTCGCGCCCAGCCGCGAGCAGGGCCATGGCCGAACTGCTCGGGGTCATAGTCGAGATCGAGGAGGCGCGAGCAGAGCTCGATCCCATCAAAGATCCGGGATCATCGTTTGATCCAGCCGATCCCGACACCGCTGGCCGCTTGGTTGCGCTCGCGCTAATCGCTCAGGATAAGGTTCCCCTCGCTCGTATCGCGCGCACGTACGGTTCTGGCGTCTATGCGATCTATTACCGGGGGGACCATCCCGCTTATGCCGCTGTATCGGGCTCCGAGACCCCAATTTACGTCGGGAAAGCCGACCCGAAGAGCGCCGACGCCCGAACCTCTCGGGAACAAGGCCCACAACTGTACGGCAGGCTCGCCGACCATCGGCGCATGATCCGGACAGTTGGTGAGTATGCCGAGAAGAACCTACTGCCACATCCATTGCGGATTGAAGACTTCCTTTGCAGGCGACTTGTCTGCGCGACGAATGCACAGTTGGTCGCCGAGAGGCATCTGATCGGTATGTTCCAGCCCATCTGGAATAACGATTCCCAAATTTGTTGGGGGATTAACAAGCACGGCGACGCCGCCGAGACTCGGGCGAACAAGCGTTCTCCATGGGACGTCATGCATCCCGGCCGGCCGTGGGCAATGGCGGAGACGTTGATGGACAAGATGTCGCAGGGCACGATCATCAGTCGTATCGACGCACACTTCAAAATGTATCCGCCTCATCGAAGCCGTTCGCGTATCGTCAGGCAATTTTTAGCTGCCTTTGCCCAGAACGCTGCGATCATGCCGGGCGAGGCCGTCGATGATGACGAGGCGATTGCACTAGCTATCGCAAACGTTCCATCAGAGTAAGCGCATGGCAAACGTCGATCCCGCACGCAGTGCACAGATGTCGCTGGTGCGTTCGCGGGATACGAAGCCAGAAATGCGGGTGCGAAGAGCTCTTCACGCCGCCGGGTTACGATTCAGGCTGCATGATCGGCGGTTACCCGGAACCCCCGATTTAGTCTTCCCAAGCAGGCGCATCGCCTTGTTCGTTCACGGCTGCTTTTGGCACCGACACCAGGGTTGCGTCCGAGCTCGCCTTCCGAAAACCAAACTAGATTTCTGGGAGCCGAAACTCTCAGGTAATGTGACACGGGATCGCCGTAACACTGCGGAACTAGAATCGCTGGGCTGGACGGTAATGGTGATATGGGAATGTGAGACTGCGGATCCCGCCCGCATTGCCTCCCTAGTCGAACAGATCAACGGCGTGAGACGACTTGAACGGCGGCCGCCAGCCTAATATCGTAAGCCACTGCGAATCGATTTGCCGTCCCATCGTGCCGCAGCCTTCGCAGATCCCTTTTTTATCCCATACATCGCGCCTTCTCGCCGCGCGTAATTCTGCTCTCGGGCTCTCCGCTCTCCACCGATGTCTCGAATCGTCCGTTTAGCTAGATTGAAGAAAAGATCGAGGCATCTACGGTGTCGCTGAGTGACCAAACAACAAATATGGAAACATTGTAATATCTACCTCGTTTATAACGAATAGGAGCAATGGTGGCTACGAGGCAGAAGGAGATTGTCAACCTGGACGCGCTCATCCCACGAGACGACGTAGAGGCAAAGAAACCAAAAGCAAGTAAAGGCGTAATCCAAGTTACGGAACTTGCAGTCGGTCGGCACTTCTACGGCTTACTACGTAAGCCGCTATTCCAGCGCGAAACAAATGATTGGGATGTAGACAACGTAGTTTCGCTGGTCCGCAGTTTCCGGAATGGCCATTTGATCCCGGCGGTCATCCTCTGGTCCGCAGACGGCACAACCTTCGTCATCGATGGCGCGCATCGCCTTAGTGTATTTGTCGCATGGGTGAACGATGATTATGGAGATGGCCCGATTTCACAGGCTTTTTTCAAACATCAAATTCCAAAGTCACAGCTGATTGCCGCACAAAAGTGCCGCGAAAAAATTAAAGCTGAAGGGCTAGAGTATGCGGAACTCCAAAAGCTTACGCTTCTGCCTAACCGCACGGAGGAGCAACTGGAATGGAGTACAAATATTGCTCAACCTGTCGAAACGCAATGGGTAGTTGGTGATGCAGATGTAGCACTTCAGTCTTTTTTAGACATCAATCAGCGTTCTGTGGAAATCGATCCTACTGAGCGCTATATGATCGTCGAAAGGAAGGCACCCACTATCGTTGCGGCGCGAGCGCTAGTCAGTGCGGGTCGCGGTCACGCCTACTGGGGCGACTTTGACCCTGCGCATGTCGTCGAGATCGAGAGATACGCGAAGAACATTTATGACGCCATCTTCGAGCCCGAGAACGCTCAACCACACACGCACACCGAGCTCCAACCTGCCGGCCTAGCGCAGACTGCGAATGGATTGCGTTTGGCGCTCGAGCTGGTAAACATCGTTGCTGGAGTGAAGGGCAAGACGGATAACATGGATCCGGATGTCGATGGTAGCCAGACACTTCGCGTACTTTCTAAGGTCTGGGGTGTTGTGAAGTATGTTGCGGGCAATGAGCCTGCTTCGCTCAGCCTTCATCCTGCGGTCTATTTCTGGGGGACGACCGGAAATCACCGTCCTAGCATGTTCCTAGCAGTCGTATCATTTGTTCAAGATTTGCTGCAGAAAAATGAGCTGTCAACATTCACTCTCCACCGGGCTCAGCTCGAAGAGTACTTGATCGGAAAGAACGCACCCGGACAGCAAATTCTGAGCCGCTACGGCGGTTGGAAGCGCAGCTTAGAACCCATCCAAAGGCTTCTGCGCCAGATTTTCGAAGGACTTAAGGCCGGTAAGACGGAAAGAGAAATCTCCGAGATCCTATTTGCGGTAGCGGGCGGAGAAACGAATAACGAGACGAAAGTCGAAAATTGGAAGGAAACGCGTAGTGCAGCGCGAATCCGCGCCAGCCTCGAATCTGCACGGCGTTGTGCGATTTGCAAGGCCCGTCTTGTCATGGTACATGCAAGCGATGATCATATCCAACGTCGAGTCGACGGTGGGCACTCCGGCCCAGACAACGCGCAACTCACTCATCGATTCTGTAACCACGGATTCAAAGAGCACTACGCACAGTTGCGAGAGCCAATCCCTGTTATTCCTGACCCCGCAACCATCGGATAGATCCGTGAGCGCCCACATTATGTGAAAGATTGCCGCACGGTAGGGCGCGTTGCCCAAGAGGCAAGGCTGGTCGCACTTGATTGGAGTCAAACGTTACGGTAATAGACCGTTATCCGCCGACGACGCGACATACACTACCGACCAATACGGCCCGATCCTCTGCGCAAGCACGATCGGGTTTTCTATTTCTCACTCAGCAACTCGAACCTCGTCAGGTGAGTCAGCCGCCGAGGCTGGCGCCCAAGTCCAAGAGGTCCCACCACGCGCACGCAAGCGCCATTGCGCATATGCGCCAGCCCGGCCCGCTCGTAGTCATCAGCGGAAAGCGTTACCCTCACGCGGACCGCCTCTCCTTCGACAGCACCATGTCGCCGGCACGCCGCCCATCTGAGCCCATCTTCCCCTCGAGGCGCTCGACTGTGCCGATGAACGTTTGCTCTTTATGGAATACCAGAGGCCGCAATTCTCGCCGCACCGCTTCGATGCGGGAGAAGTAGTCCCGCTGCGGATGGTTCGAGTTGCAGCACGGGCGGTGACGGTTCTGAGCAATGACCAGTCGATGGCCACATCCAGCGAGTTGTCTACTCTCTCCTCGTGCATTGCCGAGAAGGCTTCACAAAGATTCGACGACACTAGCGGAGTAGGTGAGCTTTTTAGTTCATCGACCAGTCGATCCAGCTCATTTCGCTCGATCGCAGAAGTCAGCTGGGATAGCGCGCCATGCAAGGACAGTGTTACCTGTCGAACAAGGGGCTCATTACTGTGGTCGAGCTCTACAGCGCCTTGTCCCTGCATTGCGTGAAGCGGACAAGCGACCATCAGGGAGAAGCTACCCTCTTCAGCCAGACTAAAGCGCAGCATCCACGAACTGCGTCGCCTCCCGAGGATTGAGTCGGTCATGGTGGGTCCGCGGTCGGAGCACCGTGCAGGCTGCCGCCCTAAGCAGCTTCTCGGTGTTGCCAATGAGGGTCGAGACGAAGCTCAATGGCAAGGTACGGTCATGTCCATCTGACAACACGCGAAGGCGAAGCACGTCGTCTTTCAGCGCGCGGACCCTCGACACTATTGAGGACGACGTCTGACCTGTCATATCGGCGAGCTTCGCGATGACGATCTCGACCGACGGACTTGACGTTCTCGAAGGATAGCGGCTTCATTCTGTCCCACCTCACTACAACAACCTATACATGGTTGCTTCAGGGAACGAACATAACGCTGACCTGGCATGCGCTATCGGCGTTTCTTGAAAGGCTTCTTTGGTGACTTCAACAGTCTTTCGCAATGCGCGAGTACAAGCGTGTGGACGACTCTTGCAGAACAAAGGGCCCATCCCCAAACGACCTCAGTACTGACCCTTTCTCCCCTAGCAACACAAAGAGTTTGTCGGTGCCCTGTATTACGTAGAACGTCTGAGGCGGCTCAGCAGCACCAACGTCCGGAGCTAGGTCTACAGCACGGTACTCAGAGAGAATTGAACGACCTTCGCACGCCCACTCGCTCTGCTCACTTGCAGAAAGTGGGTTGAGGCCAAACTGATAAGGAAGACGACCCGTCACAGCCAAATAGACTTTGGCATAGCGGTTTATGCCCTCCTGCCGCGCGGGGCCGATGAACGAACTGTCGAGAAGTTTGTAGAACGCCAAGAACACACAGCTCATGCTGCCGGCCAATAGGACTACCGCCATGGTCACGTACAGAAGACTTCGCTGGTGCGTGCTCTTCGGCATGCGGACGCGGCGAGGCCCTAGTGCTTGCCGGCGGCGATACTCGATCATCCTCGCTTCATCCGAATCATTTCGGAACAAGTAGGCTTGCCCGGCAAGACGAAAGCGTAGTCCACGCTGCCCCCAGCCTCTGGCTCGCACCATCCGGATAGCTTTGTCGCGCAATGTCCAGCCGCGACGCCTGGTCGCCCACCACTTCGGGGCCACAGCGCTCAGAACTAGTCCGAGCCCGATGCCAACGCACGCACTCAGCCAGACTCTGCGGAGCTTTACGCCGGTGAGGATGGCCTCATGCACATCGGATTGAAAAAGAGATGGCGGGATTCCTGCTGCTTGGGCCCAGCCGTCCAAATACGATCGGCCCACTGCATAGCTAAGTGCTGCCGCTAACGTGGCAAACAATGCAATCGATTCTATGAGATGGTCGCTGATGTATGCGACAAACCCCGGAAGGGTGAAGACATCGAATAGTGTGGCGTTAGGTGCGGGGGTTGTGGTCACGGAGAATTAGATCGCCCTCTGACTGCGAACAGCGCGCGAGTCCCAGTCGTCGAACATTAGGAAGCGTCAATACTGTACCTAAACTTCGCTTTTCGTCATCTGCAAAACAAAAAGGCCACGCATTCGCGTGGCCTTTCCTTCAAAAAACCTTGGTGCCGGCTGCAGGACTCGAACCCGCCACCTGATGATTACAAATCAACTGCTCTACCTGATGAGCTAAGCCGGCATGTGTGGAGACCGCGATTCTATCGCATGCGGTCGCCAAAGAAAAACCCTATTTGACGACCTTCAGCGAAGGCTTCTTGCCGCCGATGCGGGGCACGGGCGGTGGGGTCGGGTCGTCGTCGGACTCTACGGTTTCCGATGCTTCCGAAGCTGCGGATTCCGTGGATTCCACCGGCGCGAGCTTCGGCGGCGGGTTGGTTTCTCGCTCGGTCAGCGCCTGCGTTTCCGGGACGCTACGCTCTACCGGGAAGGCCATGCCCTGGCCGTTTTCGCGCGCGTAGATGGCCAGTACGTTTTCTACCGGCACATCGATCTTGCGCGACACGCCACCGAAGCGGGCGCTGAACGTAATCCACTCGTTGCCCATGTCCAGGCCGCTGGTCGCGTCGAAGCTCACGTTCAGCACGATTTCGTTGTTCTTCACGAACTCGCGCGGGACGCTGGTGTTGGCGTCGACGAAGACCGCGATATACGGCGTGAAGCCGTTATCGGTGCACCATTCGTAGATGGCGCGGATCAGGTAGGGCTTGGTGGAAGTTTCAGACATTGATTCGCTTGGTGGCGTCCATCCTTCTGGCGTTGCCGCCGATGCCGCGTCTTAGCGACGCATCACCTTTTCGGACGGGGTCAGTGCTTCGATATAGGCCGGACGGCTGAAGATCCGTTCCGCGTACTTGAGCAGCGGCGCGGCGTTCTTCGACAGTTCGATGCCGTAGTGGTCCAGGCGCCAGAGCAGCGGCGCGATCGCCACGTCCAGCATCGAGAACTCTTCGCCGAGCATGTACTTGTTCTTGACGAAGATCGGCGCGAGTTGCGTCAGGCGGTCGCGGATCGCCGCGCGGGCGCGTTCGTGGTTCTTCTCGGCGGCCTTGCCCTTCTCGTTCTCGAGCACGTACACGTGCGTGAACAACTCCTTCTCGAAGTTGAACAGGAACAGGCGGGCGCGCGCGCGCTGGACCGGGTCGGCCGGCATCAGCTGCGGGTGCGGAAAGCGCTCGTCGATGTACTCGTTGATGATGTTCGATTCGTACAGGATCAGATCGCGTTCGACCAGGATGGGGACCTGGCCGTACGGGTTCATCACCGAGATGTCTTCGGGCTTGTTGAACAGATCCACGTCGCGGATTTCGAAGTCCATGCCCTTCTCGAAGAGGACAAGGCGGCAACGTTGGGAAAACGGGCAAGTCGTTCCCGAATACAACACCATCATGGTTGGATTCCTTGGGTGGGGGTTCGGACGACCGAAAAAAGCGCCTCGGCAGAGACGCTTTTGCTTCGGACCGGCGAACCGGGCAGCGCTAGTTCGGACAGGGCAAACATTCTGTCAGAACGGCCCATTGAAAAGCAAATAAGTTACAAATAGCCGACGTGCGCCCGAGGGCACTGAGCTCCCCGCAAGCCGCATGAAACAAGGGCCGACGCGTTGCTGCCTCTGGCAACCCCTGCGCCGGCCCCTCTCATGATCGGGCGTTTTTGTTACAAATTACTTGATGTCTTTCCAGTACGCCGCATTCAGGCGCCATGCGAAGACCGTCAGCACGCCGAGGAACAGCAGCACCCAGACGCCCAGGCGCTTGCGATGGTTCTGCGCGGGCTCGGACATCCAGTTCAGGTAATTGACCAGGTCGGCCACGGCCTGATCGTAGGCCTGCGTGTTCAGCTTGCCCGGGGTGACTTGCTCGAAGCCGGCGAACTTGTGCACCTTCTCGCCATGCTCTTCCACCTCGGCGAACTTCGCCGTGCGCTGGCCCTGCAGTTCATACAGGACGTGCGGCATGCCGACGTTCGGGAACACCAGGTTGTTCCAGCCCGTGGCGCGCGAGTCGTCACGGTAGAACGTGCGCAGGTACGTGTAGAGCCAGTCGTTGCCGCGGGCGCGAGAGATCACCGACAGATCCGGCGGCTGCACGCCAAAGAACGCCTTGGCATCCTTCGGCGGCATCGCGATCGTCATCAGTTCGCCCACCTTGTCCGCGGAAAACAACAGGTTCTGCTGGATCTGCTCGTCCGACAGGCCGATATCGCGAAGCCGGTTGTAGCGCATCATCGATGCGCTGTGGCAGTTCAGGCAGTAGTTGACGAACAGCTTGGCGCCACGCTGGATCGACGACATGTCGCTGACGTCGAGCGGTGCAGGCTCGAGGGGGTACCCTCCCTCGGACGCCATGGCGGGCACGGTCGCGAAGCAGGCGCCGACCAGTGCGAGAATCGAAAGCAGCTTTTTCATCTTGTGTCCTTGTCCTCTTGTCGGGAATGGCGCGCGACGCTCAATGGGCGTGGAACGTGACGCGCTCCGGCACCGGCTTGAACGTACCGGCGCGGCTCCACAGCGGCATGGTCAGGAAGAAGGCGAAGTACAGCAGCGTACCGAGCTGCGACACCTTCTCACCGACCGGCGACGGCGGTTGCACGCCGAGGTAGCCGAGGACCAGGAACACCACCACGAAGACAATCAGGATCGTCTTGTGGAACGAGGGACGATAGCGGATCGACTTGACCGGCGAGCAGTCGAGCCACGGCATGAAGAACAGCACGATCACCGAGCCGCCCATCACCAGCACGCCCCAGAACTTCGCGTCGATCGTCCAGAAGCCGAGCGCCAGGATCACGAGGATCAGGATCGAACCGATCTTCACGCGGATGTCCTTGCTGCGCAGGATCACCATGCCCAGCACGACCGCGAAGAACAGCCACAGGATCGGCAGGAAGTTCGACGTCGTGGCACGCAGCATCGAGTAGAACGGCGTGAAGTACCACACCGGTGCGATGTGCGGCGGCGTCTTGAGCGGATCCGCCGGGAAGAAGTTGTTCGCTTCCAGGAAGTAGCCGCCCACCTCGGGGAAGAAGAAGATCACCGCCGAGAAGATCATCAGGAAGCCGGTCACGCCCATCAGGTCGTGCACCGAGTAGTACGGATGGAACGGGATGCCATCGAGCGGCACGCCGTTCTCGTCCTTCTTCGCCTTGATCTCGACGCCGTCCGGGTTGTTCGAGCCCACTTCGTGCAGCGCGATGATGTGCGCGACCACCAGGCCGAGCAGAACCAGCGGGACCGCGATCACGTGGAACGAGAAGAACCGGTTCAGCGTGGCATCGCTCACCACGTAGTCACCGCGGATGAACAGCGACAGGTCCTGGCCGATCACGGGAATCGCCGAGAACAGGTTCACGATCACCTGCGCGCCCCAGTACGACATCTGGCCCCACGGCAGCAGATAGCCCATGAAGGCCTCCGCCATCAGGCACAGGAAGATCAGGCAGCCGAAGATCCAGACCAGCTCGCGCGGCTTGCGATACGAGCCATACAGCAGGCCGCGGAACATGTGCAGGTACACCACGACGAAGAACGCGGACGCGCCCGTCGAGTGCATATAGCGGATGAGCCAGCCCGATGGCACCTCGCGCATGATGAACTCCACGCTGGCGAACGCCACCGGAATGCCCGCGGCGTTCAGCGTGCCGTCCGGCTTGTAGTTCATCACGAGGAAGATGCCCGTCACGATCTGGATGACGAGCACCAGCAGCGCGAGCGAGCCGAAGAAGTACCAGAAGTTGAAGTTCTTCGGTGCGTAGTACTTCGAGAGGTGGTCTTCCCAGAGTTGCGTGGCGGGGAAGCGGGCGTCGATCCAGCCCAGCAGGCCAGTTGTCTTGACTTCTTTTTCGGCCGCCATGGTCACGCTTCTCCTTTCTCGTCCTTGCCGATCACGATCTTGGTGTCGGTGAGGAACTGGTACGGGGGGACGTCAAGATTCTGCGGCGCCGGCTTGTTCTTGAACACGCGGCCGGCGAGGTCGAAGGTGGAACCGTGGCACGGGCACAGAAAGCCCGGGTCGGCGCCCAGCTGGGGATTGGAGCCGGCCGCGAACGGACCGGAAGGCGAGCACCCGAGGTGCGAGCAGATACCGACGACGACCAGCAGATCCTTGTGGTCCTCGCGGGAACGCGTTTCGTTCTTGCAGTATTCCGGCGTCTTCATCGTGAAGGGCACGTCGGAATTGGGATCGGCGACTTCGGCATCGGTCTTCTTGAGCGATGCAAGCATCTCCGGGGTTCGGCGAAGAATCCAGACCGGCTTGCCTCGCCATTCGACGGTCATCATCTCGCCGGGCTTGAGTCCGCCGATGTCAGCCTCCACCGGTGCGCCGGCGGCCTTGGCTTTCTCCGAGGGTGCAAAGGTACTGACGAAAGGAACTGCTACTGCCACGCCTCCTACGCCGCCCGCGACGGATGTCGCGATCAACCAATTGCGGCGACCTTTGTCCACGTTATTCACGTTCTGCTGGTCACTCATTCCAAACCCCAGGGGATGTCAATTTGATCTTGCGTCAACCAAAAATTATACCTGAGGCACATCTGGCGGCGATAGGCGAACTACCTATAGGTTATTGGTCGATTATCGGTCATGGGCTTGCGATAGCTGGTTCGGGACTTGCATCGGCGAGTGTCCTCCGGCAGTCTTGATGACTTCGGAACGCCAACTCACCAGCTCTCGGCAGCTACAAAGAAGGAGAAAACGCATGAGCATGATGCAAGAGTTCAGAACGTTCGCGATGCGCGGCAATGTCATCGACCTTGCCGTCGGTGTCATTATTGGCGCGGCTTTCGGCAAGATCGTGGACTCCGTGGTCAACGATCTGATCATGCCGATCGTCGGCCGGATCGTAGGCAAGCTGGACTTCTCGGGGATGTTCATCGTGCTTGCCGACCCGCCGCCCAACACGCCTTACACGCTCGACGCTTTGAAAAAAGCGGGCGTGCCCGTTTTCGCGTATGGCAATTTCCTGACCATCGTCGTCAACTTCATCATCCTGGCCTTCATCATCTTCATGATGGTCCGCGCCTTCAACAAGATGCGCGCCAAGCATGAGGAGGAACCGAAGCCGGCCGCCGCGACGCCCGAGGACATCGTCCTGCTGCGCGAGATCCGCGACAGCCTGAAGGCGCGTCCCCAGTAAGATCCGCGCCTCCGCCCTGCCCTGCTCAGACGGGGTTCGGGATGTCGATGAAGGTATGGCGCAGCGCGAACTGCTGCGCCAGATGCTCCCCGAGTGCGCGGATGCCGTAGCGCTCGGTGGCGTGGTGGCCCGCCGCGAGGTACGCCACGCCGCTCTCGCGCGCGAGATGCGTGGTCTGCTCCGACACCTCGCCGCTCACATACACGTCCACGCCCGCGGCGACCGCCGCATCGAAGTAGCCCTGCGCGCCGCCAGTGCACCAGCCCACGTTGCGCACGACCTTCTCCGGATCGCCGAGCGCGAGCGGTTCGCGCTGGAGCACGCCCGCCACGTGCGCGGCGAACTCGCGCAGCGTCATCGGCCAGGGTAGCGTGCCGGTCCAGCCGAGCTGATCGTCGGAGAACCGGCCGGTCGGCGAGATGCCCAGTTGCGCGGCCAGCTGCGCGTTGTTGCCGAGCTCGGGATGGTTGTCCAGCGGCAGGTGATAGGCGAACAGGTTCACGTCGGCACTCAGCAGCCGCTTGAGCCGCGCGTGCTTTTGTCCGATCACGCGCGCATCTTCGTTCTTCCAGAAGTAGCCATGATGGACGAGGATCGCATCGGCACCGGCTTCGATCGCCGCGTCGAGCAGCGCGAGGCTTGCCGTCACACCCGTGACGATGTGGGTGATCTCGGGCCGACCCTGTACCTGCAATCCGTTCGGGCAATAGTCCTTGAAACGGGGAACTTCCAGCAGATCGTTCAAGTACAATTCAAACTCTTTTGTTTCCATTCCTCGTCCAATCTCCGATATGTTGCGCCGCTTCTGGCTGTTCTTCGCGCAGGCTGTCACCGTTGTGCTGGCCGTGTGGTTCGTCGTCGCCACACTGAAACCCGAGTGGCTGCAGCGTGGGCGCGTCGCCGTGCAGTCCGGCTCGCCGATCGTGGCACTGAAGGAAGTCGTGCCTAATGTCGCCGGCAGCGCTGCCGAAGGTTCCTACAGCGACGCGGCAAGACTGGCCATGCCGGCCGTCGTCAATATTTTCACGAGCAAGAACGGCTCCAAGCGTTCCCGCAATCCGCAGTCGGAAGACCCGTGGTTCCGCTTCTTCTTCGGCGATCGTCCGCCCGAGCAGCGGCAGGAGCCGGTCTCGAGCCTCGGTTCCGGCGTGATCGTCAGCGCGGAGGGCTACATTCTAACCAACCACCACGTGGTGGACGGCGCCGATGAGATCGAGGTCGCGCTGACCGATGGCCGCAAGGCCAACGCCAAGGTGGTGGGCTCGGACCCTGAGACCGATCTCGCGGTGCTCAAGGTGACGCTCAAGGATCTGCCTGCCATTACGCTCGGCCGGCTCGAGAACGTCAAGGTGGGCGATGTGGTGCTCGCCATCGGGAATCCGTTCGGCGTTGGCCAGACCGTGACGATGGGTATCGTCTCCGCGTTAGGCCGCAGCCATCTCGGGATCAACACCTTCGAGAACTTTATCCAGACCGATGCGGCGATCAACCCTGGCAACTCGGGTGGGGCGCTGGTGGATGCGCAGGGCAATCTGCTGGGCATCAACACCGCGATCTATTCGCGGTCGGGTGGGTCGCTGGGGATTGGCTTTGCGATTCCGGTGTCTACCGCCAAGCAGGTGATGGAGTCGATCATCTCCACTGGCAGCGTGACGCGCGGGTGGATTGGCGTGGAGCCGCAGGACATGACCCCCGAGATTGCAGAGTCGTTTGGGCTCGATGCGAAGGAAGGGGCGTTGATTGCCGCGGTCGTTCAGGGCGGGCCCGCCGACAAGGCTGGGGTCAGGCCCGGGGATGTGCTGGTGTCGGTCGATAACCAGTCCATTACCGATACCACGGCGTTGCTGAACTCGATTGCGCAGCTGAAGCCGGGGGCGGAGATCAAGATGAAGGTGATGCGCCGGAGCAAACCGGTGGACGTCGCGGTAACCATCGGCAAACGGCCGCCGCCGCCGCGGCGTGCGTTGCCGTTGGATGAACCGGATTGATTGCCCTCAGCGGTGAATGAAAAGCCAGGACCCAGCGTCCTGGCTTTTTTTTGCCTGCTGCGGGCTGTCCCACGGCCCCTGCCTTGCCGACACCCCCTGCCCCTGCCCCTGCCCCTGCCCCTGCCCCTGCCCCTGCCCGTGCCGGGCCGGACCGGGCTGGCCAAGCTGACCGGGGCTGACCGGGGCTGACCGGGCTGACCGGGCTGACCGGGCTGACCGGGCTGGCTCGGCTGGCTTGGCCGGGCCGGGCTGGGCTTGGCCGGGCTGGGCCGGGCTGGGCTGGGCTGGGCTGGGCTGGGCTGGGCTGGGCTGGGCCGGGCTGGGCCGGGCCGGGCC
>NZ_CAJPUX010000009.1 GCF_905397285.1 Cupriavidus plantarum | reverse complement strand
GGCGGCAGCGGCTTCGCCACCGGCGCCGGACGCCTCGCCCTCACCGCCTTCCGCGCGGCCGGGCTCGCGGTCCTGGGCGGCCTGGCGGCGGGACGCCACCAGATTGCGCAGGCCACGGCGCAGCCCCTTGCGGCGCGGCGCGCCGTCCGAGCCGGATGCGTCGGGCGCACCGGCATCGTCCGGCTGGCGGACGTCTTGCTCAACGGAATCAGACAAAATATTCACTATCGGATGTTGCAGGTTGTTCAGTTGGACACGCGCTCGTCGTCCTCGGCCGGATGCGGCGTGCTGCCGTCCGGCGACGCCTGGGATGCCTCCCCGGCGGACGCGTCGATGTCCACGTGGATGCCGTTCGCCTGCGCTACAGGCGCATCGTCATCCGTGCCGTTTTGGTGCGTGGGCGCGGGCTCGCGCTCGGGCTCCGCGCCGGTATCCTCCGCCGCGTTGACCGCGGCTTCCGCTTCCGGCTCGGGTTGCGTCTCGGGTTGCGGCTCCGGTTGCGCCCCGGGTTGCGCTTCGGTCGGCGCTTCCGCCTCCGCAGCAGGCTCCGCGAAGGCTTCCTCGTCGCCGCTTACGGGCGACGCGCTGCTTTCCGCATTGCCGTCAGCGTTGTTTCCCTGGTTGTTTTCAGGATTGGCCGTGGCGATCTCTTCAAAGTCGATCGCCTGCTGGTCCAGCAGCGCGGCCTGCACCTGGGCCTGCGCGTCTTCAAGCGGCGGCAGTTCGTCGAGCGTACGCAAGCCAAGATCGTCCAGAAACGCCTTGGTCGTCGCATATAACGCGGGACGGCCCGGCACGTCCCGGTGTCCGATGACCTCGATCCAGCTACGATCCTCGAGCTTCTTGATCACGTCGGTGCTCACGGTCACACCGCGAATTTCCTCGATGTCGCCCCGCGTCACGGGCTGCCGGTACGCGATGATCGCCAGCGTCTCCATCACCGCGCGCGAATACTTGGGCGGCTTCTCCGGATTCAGGCGGTCGAGGTACTCGCGCATCTCGGGCCGGCTCTGGAAACGCCAGCCGCTCGCCAGCGCAACCAGTTCCACGCCGCGCTGCAGCCAGTCCTGGCGCAGCTCCTCCAGCAGCACGCGGATGGTGTCGGCACCGACGTCGTCGGCGAACAGCTTGCGGAGATCGTTGACGCGCAGCGGCTCCTGCGCGCAGATCAGCGCGGTCTCGAGGACGATCTTCGCCTCTTGGGTATTCATGTGATTGCGTGCAGCCTGTATTGCACCTGCTTCCGGACAACGTCCCGAAAGCACGGGAGATTTCGGATTCAGCGGCCGATTACCACCGCCATCTCGTCGCGCAGCCAACTCGCATGCGTGTCGCACTCAAGCCGTGCACTTCGTTTGATGCATCGATTTGCCGGGTCATTCCGGCAGAAGATTGTCCGGCGTCCGGCGTGGCCGGCCGATGGACCTCTTGCGTCGCGCCTTCTCCCTCAGGGGCGGACATCGTCGCCGCGAACCGCTCGCTGCAACGGCAAGATCAACGGATATCGGGCCCGGGCAGACAGCACCCTGGGGCCGGCATCGCCTCTCCACGGCGCGGCCCGGTCTTTTGAACCAGATCTTTTGAACCAGAGAAACCGTGGGGGTGGATCCGTCAAGGATCCGTCGATATCCCCCCGGATGGGGGGCATCACACTGACGATGCCGCGGACGCCACAAAGACTACGTGCGCGATACCGTGGTTCCGGCGATTGTATGGCATATCCGGGGGCGGCTGCAACCCGCCCCCGGATATGCACCACGGGCGTTCAGAACACGAGGCAGAACCCCTCCCGCGCCAGCATCCCGGGCAGCAAGACCGCCCTCGCCATCCCGGCCACCCCGAATCCCGCGACCGCGAGCCCCGCCAGCGTCCGCACGGCCGGACGTCTTGCCTGGCGCCGGAGCCATCCCGAGACGCCCGACAGCGCGACGAGGTTGGGCAACGTGCCGAGCCCGAATGCGGCCATCACGAGCGCGCCCGATGCCGCGTTGCCCGCGAGCAACGCGAGCGCAAGCGCGGCGTAGACCATGCCGCATGGCACGAGTCCCCACAGCAACCCCTTGATGAACTGGCGCGGCATGGTACTCATGCGCGCCCACATGTCCCGCATGCTGCCGCACACCCGCGCGACGGTCCCATGGCGACGCGCATCCGCATCGACGCTGCCGACGGCGCGCGCCATCACCCGTTCGAGCCATGGCGCGCGCCACGCACGCCCACGCATCAGCGCGATGCCCGCGACGATCAGCATCGCGCTGCCGAACGCGAACAGCGCGCGCTGCAACGGCAGGACGTCCTGCTTCCACGCCAGCGTGCCGATCGCCCCCATCCACGCGCCCAGCATCGCGTACGTCGTCACGCGCCCCGCATGCATGGCGAGCGTATCGCGCCACCATGCACGCCACCACGCACGCTGCCATGCAGCCAGATGTTGCCGCCTGATGAGCGCCACCGGCGCGCCCGCAGCCTTCGCTTCCGCAGCGTCTGGCGAAACAGCGAGTGCAATGCCACCGCACATCGCGGCGCAATGCACGCCACCGAATAGCGCTAATAGGAAGACGCTGAAAAGTACCTCAAATATCAACTGTTCCTCGCTTTCGTCTAGGCGCGCACGCTAGAATGCATTCATCGTGCCCCCGCGAGCGCGCTTCACCGATAGGTCTCAATTGCTCACGCCCATCCCGATCACCGAGATGTCCCCCCGTTGCTCCACGTGTGCGATGGGTCAACTGTGCCTGCCGGTCGGCATGAACAAGCAGGACCTCGAGAAGATCGATACGCTCGTGCAGGAACGCTACCGCGTGCACAAGGGCGAGACGCTCTATCGCATGGGCGATCCGCTGACGGCGGTCTACGCCGTGCGCTTCGGCACGCTGAAGACGCACGTCACGATGGAGGACGGACGCTCGCAGATCACGGGCTTCCATTTGCCCGGCGAAATCGTCGGCCTCGACGGTCTCAGCGAGATGCAGCACGCCTCCGATGCGTCGGCGCTCGAGGACACCGAAGTCTGCGTGGTCCGTTTCAACGACCTGACCTCTCTCTCCAGTGAATTGCCCTCGCTGCAGCAGCAGTTTCTGCGGCTGATGAGCCGGGAAATCTCGCAGGACCAGCTGATGCTGATGACGCTGGGCTCCATGCGCGCGGAGGAACGGCTTGCGGCGTTCCTGATCAACCTTTCCACACGACTGTCCGCGCGCGGGTACTCGTCCACCGAGTTCGTGCTGCGCATGAGCCGCGAGGAAATCGGCAGCTATCTCGGCCTCAAGCTCGAGACGGTGAGCCGTCTGTTCTCGCGCTTCGCCGAGGCGGGCCTGATCCAGATCCGCCAGCGTCATGTGAAACTCGTCGATGTGGACGGTCTGAAGCAGATCTACAGCCGCAGTTGCTGAAGGCATCGATCGATCCGGGATATTCGTTTGGTCGATTTAGGCAAGCTCGTCGGTCTCCGCCAGCGGCGCTGGCAGCGTGTAGAGCGTCAATCCGCTCGACACCGCGCATAGGCCCCACGCCACCAGAAAACCCACCGTGTACACGGCCTCGCGCGACGCGTCGAGCGGATGCCCGAACAGCATCAGGTCACGCGGATCGACGAGCGAGAATACTGCCGCCGTCGCCACGCCGGCTACCAGGAATGCGGGCCACAACACCCACATCAGCCAGCGCCAACGCGTATGGCCGTTCATGGGCGCCTCGCTTCAGAAACAGCCTTGACCACGAGTCCGCGGTGCTCCGCCGCCGGAACCGGTCGGTCCGCATGCTGCGCCGCGAGCCAGATCGTGACGCCGCAGCCGATCATGGCCAGCAGCGGGCCGCTCATCAGCAGCCACGGCCACGGTTCCTTCCACCACGGCCTGCCTTGTTGCGTCTGCATGACAACTCCCTCTAGAGATTGCGTGGCACGATGAAGCTGGTCGCCTGAACGACATCCGCCACCTGACGGCCGCCCTGCTCTGCCGTGACCGCGATATCGATCTTGTGGGTTCCCGCCCGCACCGCTTCGATGGGCACGCGAACGCGAATGGGCACGAGCCGGTTCGATGCCGGCGCGAGCGCCTCGGCGCTGACGTCGTATTCGGCGCGCAGGCCCGCCAGGTCATGACCGTTTGCGCGCACGCGCACGTGCATCGGCGCTTCGCTCGTGTTGATCAGTTGCAACCGATATACGTTCTCTATCCAGCGTCCATCCACTTCGCGGCTCAGCGCGCCGCGATCGCGCAGCACATCCACCTTGAGCGGCGCCCGTAACGCGATCGACACCGCGAGGCCCGCGACCAGCGCGAGCCAGATCGTCGAATAGATGAACACACGCGGCCGCAGCAGGCGCCCGCGCGCCTCCGCGCGCGTCAGCCCCTTGCGCATTGCGTTCTCGGAGGTGTAGCGGATCAGGCCGCGCGGATAGGCCATCTTGTCCATGACCTGATTGCAGGCGTCGATGCACGCGCCACAACCGATGCACTCGTACTGGAGCCCGTCGCGGATATCGATGCCCGTCGGACACACCTGCACGCAGATGCTGCAGTTCACGCAGTCGCCCAGGCCCGCGGCACGATGGTCCGCCTTGCGGCCGCGGCTGCCGCGCGGCTCGCCACGGCCCACGTCGTAGGTGACCACGAACGTGTCGCGATCGACCATCACGCTCTGGAACCGCGCATAGGGGCACATGTACTTGCACACCTGCTCGCGCATGAAGCCTGCATTGCCCCACGTCGCGAACGCGTAGAACAGCATCCAGAACGTCTGCCACGGCCCCAGCGCGCCACTGGCCACCTGTCCGCCGAGTGCACGGATCGGCGTGAAGAACCCCACGAACGTGAAGCCGGTCCACAGTGCGATGACGATCCACAAGGCATGCTTCGTCGCCTTGATGCGGACCTTGCGCAGTGACCACGGGTCGCCGTCGAGCCGAATGCGCGCGAAGCGATCGCCTTCGGTCCGGCGTTCGATCCACAGGAAGATCTGCGTGTAGACGGTCTGCGGGCACGCGTAGCCGCAGAACAACCGGCCCGCGATCGCCGTGAAGAGAAATAGCGCGAGCGCCGAGATGACGAGCAGCACGGACAGGTAGATCACGTCCTGCGGCCACAGCACGAGGCCGAAGATATAGAACTTGCGCGCACCGAGGTCGAACAGCACCGCCTGCCGGCCGTTCCACTGCAGCCACGGCGTACCGTAGAAGACCAGTTGCGTCAGCACCACGAGCCAGACACGCCAGCGGTCGAAGGCACCGGTGACCGAGCGCGGATAGATCTTGCGCCGGACTTCGTAGAGCGCCTCGTCGGAGCTCTCCGCGCCGGGCATCGCCATCGGCCGCCAGCTGTTGTCGTTCATCGCGATGCCCCGTCCGGGCTGGAGAGGCCCGGGTTGGAGAGGCCCCATACGTACGCCGTCAGCATCTGGATACGCTCGGGCGTCAGGATTTCCTCATGCGCGGGCATATGGCCATCGTGCCCCTTGAGAATCGCCTCGACGATGGCGCCCTCCGAGCTGCCGTAGAGCCAGACGTTGTCCGAGAGGTTCGGCGCGCCGAGCGCCTGATTGCCTTTGCCCGAACTGCCGTGGCACGCCGCGCAGGTCGTCTTGAACGTGCTCTCTCCGCGCGATACACGGATGGGATCCGAAGCGAGCCCCGACAGCGATCGCACATACTGCGCGACATCGCCGGCGAGCTTGCCATCGACGGCCGCCGCGAACGACGGCATCTTGCCGTTGCGGCCCTTGGTGATGGTCTGGCGGATCGTGTCGGGGTCGCCGCCATAGAGCCAGTCCGTATCGGTCAGGTTCGGAAAGCCGCGGCTGCCGCGCGCGTCGGAACCATGGCACTGCGCGCAGTAGTTCAGGAACAGGCGCTGACCGATCTCCCGCGCCTCGGGGTCGGCCGCGACGGCCTTGACGTCCATCCGCATGTACTTCGCATAGATGGCATGCTGCGTCGCCTCGGCGGCCTTCCGCTGCGCGGCCAGTTCGCCCTGCGTGGAGAAGCCGAGGACGCCGCCGTACGCGCCGAGGCCCGGGTACAGCACCAGGTAGGCCAGCGCGAAGATGCACGACAGCAGGAACATCCACATCCACCAGCGTGGCAGCGGGTTGTTCAGCTCGCGCAGGTCACCGTCCCAGACATGACCGGTATCCGCCGCGGTCGCGATGGGGGACGATGCCTTGGCCTGGGTCGATGCGATGCGCCGTTGCGACAACAGCAGCCACACGCACCACACGATGCCGACCAGTGCGATGGCGGCGATGTAATAGCTCCAGAATCCGGATGTGAAATCGCTCATGATCGAAGATCCCCGTCGGGGCGCGTTGTCGTTTCGTCCGGCAGCGCAAAGGGCAGCAGCGCCGATTCGTGGTTGGCGGCCTGCCGGTGCGCGGACCACGCCCACCCGCAGATGCCGAGGAAGACCACCATGGAGATCACGGTGGCGATCGCGGTCAACATGGCCATTGCATTACTCCTTGCGCGCGGCATCGTCGATGCGCACATTGCGGCGATTGATGCCGAGGCCCTGCAGGTACGCGACCATCGCGTCCTCCTCGCTCTTGCCGGCGAGCGCCTCCGGCGCGTGCGCGATCTCTTCGTCCGTGTACGGCACGCCGAGCCGCTTCAGCGCGCGCATGCGTTCCTGCACGCTGTCGGTCGCGAGCGGCGTCTTCTCGAGCCACGGATACGAGGGCATCACGGACTCTGGCACCACGTCGCGCGGATTGCGCAGGTGCACGCGCTGCCAGTCGTCCGAGTAGCGGCCGCCGACGCGCGCGAGGTCCGGACCGGTCCGCTTGGAGCCCCACAGGAACGGATGGTCGAACACCGACTCGCCAGCCGTGGAGAAATGGCCATAGCGCTCGGTCTCCGCCTGCAGCGTGCGCACCTGCTGCGAGTGGCAGCCCACGCAGCCTTCCCGGATATAGATATCGCGGCCCATCAGCCGTAACGGCGCATACGGCGCGATGCCCGGGTCGGGCTGCGTCGTCGAATGCTGGAAGAACAGCGGCACGATCTGCACGAGACCGGCGATGCTGACCACGAGGATGGTGGCCAGGATCAGCCAGCCGACGTTCTTCTCGAGCGTTTCGTGGGACCAGAACTTCTGTTGTTGTGCTGACATCTTGGAGATCCTTCCCTATCAATGCGCGGCGGCGGGTGCCAGCCCTTCGGGAATCGGCGCATCCACCGCGCGCTTCCCGGAGATCGTGCGGTACACGTTCCAGGCCATGATCAGCATCCCGGACAGGAAGCAGATGCCGCCGAGCAGGCGGATCAGGTAGAACGGATACTTGGCCTTGACCGCTTCCACGAACGCGTAGGTCAGCGTGCCGTCCGGCTGCGTGGCGCGCCACATCAGGCCCTCCATCACGCCCGCGATCCACATCGAGGCGATGTAGAGGACCACGCCGATGGTCGCGATCCAGAAGTGCCATTCGATCAGCCGCACGCTGTACATTTCCTTCTCGCCGAACAGACGCGGAATCAGGTAGTAGAGCGAGCCCACCGAGATCATCGCGACCCAGCCGAGGGCACCCGAGTGGACGTGACCGATGGTCCAGTCCGTGTAGTGGGAGAGCGCGTTGACGGTCTTGATGGACATCATCGAGCCCTCGAATGTCGCCATGCCGTAGAACGACAGCGCGACGACGAGGAACTTGAGAATCGGGTCGGTGCGCAGCTTGTGCCAGGCGCCCGAGAGCGTCATGATCCCGTTGATCATGCCGCCCCATGACGGCGCGAGCAGGATCAGCGAGAACACCATGCCGAGCGACTGCGCCCAGTCGGGCAGCGCGGTGTATTGCAGGTGGTGGGGACCGGCCCACATGTACGTGAAGTTGAGCGCCCAGAAGTGGACGATCGACAGGCGGTACGAGTAGATCGGGCGGCCGGCCTGCTTGGGGATGAAGTAGTACATCATCCCAAGGAAGCTCGTGGTGAGGAAGAACCCGACGGCATTGTGGCCGTACCACCATTGCACCATCGCGTCCTGCACCCCGGCATACGCCGAGTACGACTTCCACATGGATGCGGGCATCTCGATGTTGTTGACGATGTGCAGCAGCGCGATGGTCAGGATGTACGCGCCGAAGAACCAGTTGGCCACGTAGATGTGCCGTGTCTTGCGGCGGAGGATCGTGCCGAAGAACACAATGGCGTAGGCCACCCACACGAGCGTGATCAGGATGTCGATCGGCCATTCGAGCTCGGCGTACTCCTTCGAGCTCGTGATGCCCATCGGCAGCGTGATGACGGCCGCGACGATCACCGCCTGCCAGCCCCAGAACGTGAACGCGGCCAGCGGACCGCAGAACAGCCGGGCCTGGCACGTGCGCTGCACCACGTAATACGACGTCGCGAACAGCGCGCTGCCGCCGAACGCGAAGATGACCGCATTGGTATGGAGCGGGCGCAGCCGTCCGAACGACAGCCACGGCGTATTGAAGTTGAGATCCGGCCAGATCAGTTGCGCCGCCAGCAACACGCCGACGGCCATGCCTACGATTCCCCAGACCACGGTCATGATGGCGAACTGCCGCACCACGCCATAGTTGAAGGTTCCCGCGCGGGTATCCGCGCGCGTGCCCGCATGGTCTGGCACGCGAGTCGCAGCGGTGGTGACTTCCATTCAGACCCCCAATGCTTGGTAAGTGTAAAAACCCCGATAACGACCCGACTTTATTGAACCGTCAGAGACCCGGCGTTGACCTCCATCAACTTTGAGGAAATTGCGATGAACTTTTTTGCGGGGCGTTGCGTAGCGTCACGCTGTCGTGTCGGGTGGCGACGATGCGATCGTTGTCGAGCAGGATGGCCTCGGCCGGGCGGTCGAGATCGTCGTATTGCCCGGCGTGCAGCGCCCACCAGAGCGCGGCGGCAATCAGCGCGACCAGCACGAGGCTCATGGGGACGAGCAGGTAGAGCATGTCCATGCTTCAGCCCTCCCTGGGGACGCGCAACAGGCGCCATGCGTTGAGCACCACCAGCAGCGAGGACAGCGACATGCCGATGCCGGCCATCCACGCGGTCACGTGGCCGGTTGCGGCCAGCGGGATGGCGACCACGTTGTAGGCGAAGGCCCAGGTCAGGTTCTGCCGCATGACGGCGCTCGCGCGGCGCGCGACGATGAGCGCCGTGGCGATGGTGTGGATGTTGTCGTGCATGAGGACGGCGTCGGCGCCGGCTTGCGCGAGCGGGGCGCCGCTGCCGATGGCGATCGACACGTGGGCTTGCGCGAGCACGGGGGCGTCGTTGATACCGTCGCCGACGGCCAGCACGATCTTGCCTTGTTCCTGCAGCGTTGCGACGTCGTCGCGCTTGTTCTCGGGCGTGCGTTCGCCTGCGGCATCGTGGATGCCCAGCGCGTTGGCCCACCATTGCACCGCGCCGGCCTGGTCGCCGGACAGCAGGTGGACGCGCACGCCGAGCTTGTGAAGGCTGGTCAGCAGCTTGCCTGCTTCCGGGCGCGCGATGTCGGCAAGCGCAAAGCGGGCGAGCAGGCCGTGCTGGTCGCCCAGCCAGACGGGAGTGGTAGCCTCGGTGGCGATGCCTGGCGGGAACGGCGTGCTGCTGCCGGACGTGGCCGTGACGAATGTGGCCGTGACGAACGCATAGTGCCCCAGCCGAAGCCGCCGCGCGCCGACGGTGGCCTCGATGCCGTGGCCGGGGAGATTGCGAACGTCCTGCGGGTGCGGATGCCGTGAGCCCTCTCCCCCGGCCCCTCTCCCCCGGCCCGACAATCCGTCGGCGCCGTGCGCCGCTCGCAACGCTCGGCCGATGGGGTGTTCGCTATCGCGCTCCAGCGCCGCCGCCAGCGCCCGGCATTGCACGGCGTCCAGCGGGCCGAGGACCTGAGTCTCCACCAGCGAGAATGTCCCCTGCGTCAGCGTCCCCGTCTTGTCGAGCACCACGTCGGTGACGCGAGCCAGCGTTTCCATGGCATGTCCACGCGTCATCAGCAAGCCGCGGCGCGACAGCGCGGCGCCTGCGGCCGCCAGCGCGGCGGGCGCGGCGAGCGACAACGCGCACGGGCAGCTCACCACCAGCACCGCGATCGTCACCTGCAAGGCTCGCGCCGGGTCGATCCACAATGTCCATACCACCCCAGTGATCGCGGCGAGCAGCAGCAGCGTTCCCACAAACCACGCCGCCACGCGATCCGCCAGCGCCGCGATGCGGGGCTTGTCGGTCAGCGCGCGGTCCAGCACGGCGACGATTTCGGCCAGCCGTGTCGCCGCGCCGATTCCGGTTACCCGAACCTCGACCGGGCTGGCGCTGTTGAAGCTGCCCGCCAGCACCGTCCCCCCCACCCCGCGCGCGACGGGACGCGACTCCCCGGTCAGCATTGCCTCGTCGAATTCGCTGGCGCCAAGCACGATGGTTCCATCCGCCGGCACCACGTCCCCCGCCCGGACGCGCACGCGATCGCCCACGCGCAGACGCGCCACGGGAATGCGCTCGGCAATGAGAGCGTGGTCGGATGTCGGGTCGGCCGTGCCGCCCGCCTCCTCCACGCGTTCGCAGGTCGCCGGCAACTGCCGCGCAAGCATCTCCGCCCCGCTGCGGGAAGCCTGCCGTACCCGTAGCTCCAGATAGCGCGCCAGCAGCAGCAATGCGACGAACATCGTGACCGAGTCGAAGTACACCTCCCCACTGCCCCGCACGGTAGCCACCGTGCTCGCCGCGAACCCCGCCGCGATGCCGATCGCCACCGGCACGTCCATCCCCGCGCGGCCACCACGCAGATCGCGCCACGCTCCGCGAAAGATCGGCCACGCGGAGTAGGTCACCACCGGCAGCGTCAGCACGAAGCTCGCCCACCGCATCAGCGTCAACAACCCCGCATCGATCGTGGCCTCGTACGTGTAGACCGGCCACGCATACATCATGACCTGCATCATCGCGAGCATCGCCACCGCCATGCGCATCAGCAACGCCCGCCGCTCGCGGCGGTCGGCGCGATCCGCGCGGCCGAGCTCGAAGGGCCAGGCCAGGTAGCCGATATCGGCGAGCGCCGCCAGAATCCTGGCCACCGGCAGCGTCGCCAACCGCCACCGCACGACCACGCGCCGCGTGGCCACGTTGGCCACCGCGGAGACGACGCCGGGCAACTGCTGCAGGTGCTGCTCGATCAGCCATGCGCAAGCGGCGCAGCGAATACCCTCGGGCGTCAGCGTGATTTCGGCTTCGTCAGAACCGATGTCGCGAATGAACTGGGCGCGCAGCTCCGGCGTGTCATAAGCCGCCCAGACGAGCTCGGCATCGCGCCGTGCATCGCCATCGATGGGCCGCGCGAATCGGCCCATGCCCTGCGCGGCACCGCCATAGAAGTGCCCAAAGCCGGCCGCATGCAGCGTTCGCGCAAGGGTCATGCAGCCGCCGCAGCAGAATTGCCGCGGGGTGCCATCGAGAGAGAGTGAGAGCGGCGCGCCGGTGCCGACCGAATCAGCAAGGTCAACAGGCTGGCCGCAATGGAAGCATGCAAGGGACATGGGGCGCTCTTTTACCTACGGAATAGTAGGTAGCGCCCCGCCCTCACACTTTGATGCAGATCAAATCGAAACGAGAGCAATCCTCACGCACGACGTCAAACTCTGGCGAGTCGCTATCAGGTCAGCGACGTATCCGCCGTCCGTCGCGCGGACTCGAGGTACTCGCGCGACTGCATCTCGATGATGCGCGACACCGTGCGATGGAACTCGCCGGCCATCTGGCCTTCTGTGTACAGCTCGTCGGCCGGCACCTCGGCCGACATCAGCAGCTTGACCTTGTGGTCGTAGAACACGTCGATGAGCCACGTGAAGCGGCGCGCTTCCGAAGACATGCGCGGCGTCATCCGGGGCACGTCGGACAGGATCACGGTATGGAACTGCGACGCGAGCTCGAGGTAATCGTTCTGCGAACGTGGTCCGCCGCAAAGCGTCGCGAAGTCGAACCACACCACCCCATTGGCGCGACGCAGCGCCTTCAGCTCGCGGTGCTCGATATGCAGGATCGGCGATTCGTCCGCCACCCCCGCGATCGCCACGAACGCATCGCGCAGCGCGGCGCTCGCCTCGCGATTCAACGGCGTGTGATACGCCTCCACCTGCTCGAGCGCGCGCTTGCGGTAGTCGATGCCCGCGTCGACGTTGAGCACATCGAGCTTCGTCTCCAGCAGCGCGATGGCCGGCAGCACGCGGTCGCGATGCAGCCCGTCCGGATACAGCAGGTCCGGCCGGTAGTTCGACGTCATCACGAACTGCACGCCGTTGGCGAACAACTGGTCGAGCAGACGGTGCAGCATCATCGCATCGGCCACGTCGCTGACATGGAACTCGTCGAAGCAGATGAGCCGGTACTTGCGCGCGATACGCTTGGCCAGTTCGTCGAGCGGATCCGCGCGGCCGCGCAGTTCCTCGAGCTGGCGATGCACCTCGCGCATGAACTCATGAAAATGGAGCCGCGTCTTGCGCACCACGGGCACGCAGGTATAGAAGCTGTCCATCAGGAACGACTTGCCGCGCCCCACCCCGCCCCAGAGATAGACGCCCTTCGGCACCTCGGGATGCACGAGCAGCTTCTTCAGTGCGTTGCCGCGGCGCGCCTTGTAGGCGACCCATTCGTCGTAGCACTGCTGCAGTCGCGCGACCGCGCGCAGTTGCGCCTCGTCCGACTTGTAGCCGCGCTGCTGAAGTTCGTGCTCGTAATACTCGGTGACGTTCATGCTATCGGGTGCGCAGATTGGGGGCACAAAGTAAAAACGGCGCGCCGCTCCGGGAGGTCCCAGATGGCGCGCCGGAAACGCTTCACATGGAAGGCCGGTGCCTTACATGTTCAGCTGACGCTTGTCGACGGCCAGCGCGGCTTCGCGCATGACTTCCGACATCGACGGGTGCGGGTGGCAGACGCGGCCGATATCCTCGCTGGCGGCCTTGAATTCCATCGCGGCCACGGCTTCGGCGATCAGGTCCGAAGCGTTGGCGGCAACGATATGCACGCCCAGGATCTCGTCGGTCTTGGCATCGGCCAGCATCTTCACGAAGCCGTCCGCATGACCCATGCCCAGCGCACGGCCGTTGGCCATGAACGGGAACTGACCCGACTTGTACTCGCGGCCTTCGGCCTTGAGTTGCTGCTCGGTCTTGCCGACCCATGCGATTTCCGGGAACGTGTAGATGACCCACGGTACCGTGTTGAAATCGATATGCGGCTTCTGGCCGACGATGCGCTCGGCCACGGCCACGCCTTCGTCTTCCGCCTTGTGCGCGAGCATCGGGCCACGCACCACGTCGCCGATGGCCCACAGGCCCGGGACCTTGGTCTGGCAGTGATCGTCCACCTCGATGAAGCCACGCTGGTCAACGCCCAGGCCCACGGCTTCCAGGCCGAGGTTGTCGGTGTTCGGCACGCGGCCCACCGACACGATCAGGCGATCGACTTCCAGCGTCTGCGCGGCGCCGTCCTTGTCCGTGTAGTTCACGGTGACGTTGTTCGCGCCGGGCTTCACTTCGTTGACCTTCACGCCGAAGTTGAACTTCAGGCCCTGCTTGGTCAGCAGCTTCTGCGCTTCCTTGGCGACGCCTTCATCGGCGGCGGCCAGGAACGTCGGCAGCGCTTCCAGCACGGTCACTTCGGCACCGAGGCGGCGCCATACCGAGCCGAGCTCGAGGCCGATCACGCCGGCGCCGATCACGCCCAGCTTCTTGGGCACCGATTCGAACTTCAGGGCGCCTTCGTTATCGCTGATCAGCTTGTTGTCGACGGGGATGCCCGGCAGGTGACGCGCCTTCGAACCCGTGGCGATGATGACCTGCTTGGCCGTCACGACCTCGCCCTTGATGTCCACCTGGAAGCCTTCGGCAGTCTTGCCGACGAACTTGCCGTAGCCCTTGAACAGCGTGACCTTGTTCTTGCGGAACAGGAACTCGATACCCTTGGTCATCTTGCCAACGATGTCGTCCTTGCGCTTCAGCATCTTGGCCACGTCCACCTTGACGTCGCCCACGGTGATGCCGTGGTCGGCCAGGTGATGCTGCACGTTGTCGAACTCTTCCGACGAGGCCAGCAGCGCCTTCGAGGGGATGCAGCCCACGTTCAGGCACGTACCGCCGAGGCGGGCTTCGCCCTTGGGATCGTCATAGGCGTTGCCTTCGCAGCACGCCACGTTCAGACCGAGCTGGCCAGCGCGGATCGCGGCGATATAGCCGCCAGGGCCGGCGCCAATGACCAGCACGTCAAATTGTTTGCTCATGGAAATTCCTTTTGCGCGCGCCGCCCCGGCCGCCCCGTCCACAGGACTGGGGGCCGGCGTTCATGCGGGCGCTATAGACGGAGACTGACGCTTACAGGTCGAGCAGCAGGCGGGCCGGATCTTCCAGCGCTTCCTTCATGGCGACGAGGCCGAGCACCGCTTCGCGGCCGTCGATGATACGGTGGTCATAGGACATGGCCAGGTAGTTCATCGGGCGGATCACGATCTGACCGTCTTCCACCACGGCGCGATCCTTCGTGGCGTGCACGCCCAGGATGGCCGATTGCGGCGGGTTGATGATCGGGGTGGACAGCATCGAACCGAACGTACCGCCGTTCGAGATCGAGAACGTGCCGCCCGTCAGGTCGTCCAGCGACAGCTTGCCGTCACGGGCCTTGGCGCCGAACTCGGCGATCTTCTTCTCGATGTCGGCCAGGCTCATCTGGTCGGCATTGCGCAGGATCGGCACCACCAGGCCACGCGGCGAACCCACGGCGATACCGATGTCGAAGTAGCCGTGGTAGACGATGTCGTTGCCGTCGACCGAAGCGTTGATGATCGGGTACTTCTTCAGCGCGTGCACGGCGGCCTTCACGAAGAACGACATGAAGCCGAGCTTCACGCCGTGTTCCTTCTCGAAGCGGTCCTTGTACTTGTTGCGCAGATCCATCACCGGCTTCATGTTCACTTCGTTGAACGTGGTGAGGATGGCGTTGGTCGATTGCGATTGCACCAGACGCTCTGCGATACGGGCACGCAGGCGGCTCATCGGCACGCGCTCTTCCGGACGGTCGCCCAGCGCGGCGAAGTCGACCTGCGCCGACACTTGCGGCAGCGCGGCCTTGGCCGGCGCGGCTGCGGGTGCGGGAGCGGCCTTGGCGGCAGGCGCCGAGGTAGCGGCGAGCACGTCGCCCTTGGTGATGCGGCCATCCTTGCCGGTACCGGCAACCTGGCCAGCCGACAGGCCGCCTTCGGCCATCAGCTTGGCAGCCGACGGCATGGCCACGGCGCCAGCGGCGGCCGGGGCAGCGGCGGGAGCCGCTGCAGCCGGTGCGGGAGCGGCGGCGGCGGGAGCCGGCGCGGCGGCGGCGGGTGCGGCGGCGCCAGCGGTGGCTTCGGTATCGATCTTGGCGATGATCTCATCGGCCACGACGGTATCGCCATCGTTCTTGACGATCTGCGACAGCACGCCGGCGGACGGCGCCGGCACTTCGAGCACGACCTTGTCGGTCTCGATTTCAATCAGGATCTCGTCCTGGGCGACGGCTTCGCCAGGCTTCTTCTTCCAGTTCAGCATGGTCGCTTCGGCGACCGATTCGGACAGCTGCGGAACCTTGACGTCAACAATAGCCATGGTTGGGAAATTCCTCGATGTATGCGTGTGGGTTGAGCAGACGGCGGTCGTGGCGGCGCTTCCTGCGCCGCCGCGAGCCGCCGTCGCGGATTACTTGGTCAGAACAAAGCCCTTGAGCTTGGAGAAGGCGGCTTCCAGCAGTGCCTTCTGTTGCTCGTTGTGCTTTGCGTAGTAGCCCACCGCCGGCGATGCCGACGCGGGACGACCCGCATAACCGAGCTTCTGGCCTTCCGTCATGTTTTCCATGATGTAGTGCTGCACGAAGAACCAGGCACCCTGGTTCTGCGGCTCGTCCTGGCACCACAGGATTTCGGTCGCGCCGGAGTACTTCTTGAGTTCGGCGGCAACGGCCTTGTGCGGGAACGGGTACAGCTGTTCCAGACGGATGATCGCCGTGTCGGTGGCGCCGCGTTCCTTGCGGGTGGCGACCAGGTCGTAGTAGACCTTGCCCGAGCACATGATCACGCGCTTGACCTTGCTGGCGTTGAGTTCTTCGTGATCGGGGATGACCGTCTCGAAGTGACCCTTGGCCAGGTCGGACAGCGGCGACACCGCGTCCTTGTTACGCAGCAGCGACTTCGGCGTCATGATCACCAGCGGCTTGCGGAACAGACGGATCATCTGGCGGCGCAGCAGGTGGAAGATCTGGGCCGGCGTGGTCGGCTGGCAGACCTGCATGTTGTGGTCCGCGCAAAGCTGCAGGAAACGCTCGATACGGGCCGAGCTGTGTTCCGGACCCTGGCCTTCGTAGCCGTGCGGCAGCATCAGCGTCAGACCCGAGGCACGGCCCCACTTCACTTCGCCCGACGAGATGAACTGGTCGATCACGACCTGCGCGCCGTTGACGAAGTCGCCGAACTGGGCTTCCCAGATCACGAGGGCGTTCGGTTCGGCGGTCGAGTAGCCGTACTCGAAACCGAGCACCGCTTCTTCCGACAGCACCGAGTCGATCACCGTGAACGGCGCCTGGTTGTCCGACACGTTCTGCAGCGGCACGTAGCTGCCCGCATCCCAACGCTCGCGCGCCTGGTCGTGCAGCACGGCGTGACGGTGCGTGAAGGTGCCGCGGCCCGCGTCCTGGCCCGTGATACGGACCGGGTAGCCCGATGCCACCAGCGAGGCGAAGGCCAGGTGTTCACCCATGCCCCAGTCCAGCGGCTGGTCGCCACGGCCCATGTTCGCGCGGTCCTTGACCACCTTTTCCACCAGCGGGTGGAGCTTCAGGTGCTCGGGCACCGTGGTGATGCGCTCGGCCAGACGCTTCAGCTCCGTCACGGGAACGGCGGTGTCGGCGGTGTCCGTCCACTTGCGGTTCAGGAACGGCATCCAGTCCACGGCGAACTTGTTCTTGAAGTTCGACAGGACGGGGTCGGCCGTGTGCTTGCCCGCATCCATCGCGGCACGGTATTCCTTCACCTTCTCGTCGCCGAAGTCGGCCGGCACGAGGTTCTGCGCGGCCAGCTTGTCGGCGTACAGCTTGCGCGTGCCGGGGTGCTGGCCAATCTTCTTGTACATCAGCGGCTGCGTGACGGCCGGGGTGTCCTGCTCGTTGTGACCCAGCTTGCGGAAGCAGATGATGTCGACGACGACGTCCTTCTTGAACTCCATGCGGAAGTCCACGGCGAGCTGCATCGCGTACACGACGGCTTCCGGATCGTCACCGTTCACGTGCAGCACCGGCGCTTCGATCATCTTGACCACGTCCGTGCAATACAGCGTCGAGCGCGCATCGCGCGGGTCCGACGTCGTGAAGCCGATCTGGTTGTTGATCACGATGTGCATCGTGCCGCCCGTGCCGTAGCCGCGGGTCTGCGCGAGGTTCAGCGTTTCCATCACGACGCCCTGGCCCGCGAAGGCCGCGTCGCCGTGCACCTGCACCGGCAGCACTTCCTTGTGGCCGGCTTCGCCGCGGCGTTCCTGACGCGCCTTCGACGAACCCTCGACCACCGGGTTCACGATTTCCAGGTGCGACGGGTTGAACGCGAGCGACAGGTGAACGGGGCCGCCTTCGGTCGAGACGTCGCTCGAGAAGCCCTTGTGGTACTTGACGTCGCCGGCAGGCAGGTCGTCAACGTGCTTGCCTTCGAATTCGGCGAACAGGTCGGCGGGCATCTTGCCCAGCGTGTTGACCAGCACGTTCAGACGGCCGCGGTGGGCCATGCCGATCACGATTTCCTGCACGCCCTTCTTGCCGGAGTGCTGGATCATCTCGTCCATCGCCGCGATGAAGCTCTCGCCGCCTTCGAGCGAGAAGCGCTTCTGGCCGACGTACTTCGTATGGAGGAAGCGCTCGAGGCCCTCGGCCGCGGTCAGGCGGTCCAGGATCTGCTTCTTCTTTTCCAGCGTGAACACCGGCTTGGAACGCGTCGTTTCCAGGCGCTCCTGCCACCAGCGCTTCTGCGCCTGGTCGCTCACGTACATGAACTCGGCGCCGATCGTGCCGCAGTACGTTTCCTTCAGGTTGTTGAGCAGCTCGCGCAGGCTCATCGACTCCTTGCCGAAGTACGTGTTGCTGGCATTGAAGACGATGTCGAGATCGGCTTCGGAGAAGCCGTAGAAGGCGGGGTCCAGGTCCGGCAGAGGCGGACGTTCCTGGCGCTTGAGCGGATCGAGGTCCGCCCAGTAGGTACCGATGTTGCGGTAAGCGGCGATCAGCTGGGTGGCAGCGACGCGCTTGCGACCCATATCGGAGTCGGCGGAGGCAACGATGGTTTTGATCGGGCCCTGCTTGGCGCGCTCGGCGAACGAAGCGACGATCGGGGCGTGGGGGATGTCACGGGCGTTCGAACCGTCCACTGCGGGGACGTTCTGCATCGCGTCGAAGTACGCGCGCCAGTTGTCGGGGACCGAACTCGGATTCTGGAGGTAGGCCTCGTACAGCTCTTCCACATAAGGGGCGTTGCCGCCGAAGAGGTACGAATTGCTCTGATACTGCTGCATCATGGGGCGCTCACTATTCTCCGGGTACCCCGGAGTTAAGCGGGTTCATCAACCTTCCGCGACACGGCTTGACCGGTTAGCGGATTGCAAACAACTGTACAAGTTGTGCGGGAAGGACCTAAGTCTTCACTCGCGCAAGAATAGCACGTTCTCCTACATACAGTACGTACTTTTCGTTATGCAAAATTGCAACGGAAGATACGTACTGTCGTTTCCTGTCCTCACACGGGAGAAATTTGGTCCACCGCGTCGGTAATCAAGGTGTCCAGCCCCCAGCCGAACAGCTCGGCGGCGCGCGCGGGGTCGTTGACCGTATAGCAGAGGACCTTGTACCCGGCCGCATGCGCCTGCTGGATGACGGCAGCATCGAGCTCGCCGTGGTGGGCGTCCAGCCCCACGCAGCCCAACCGCGCCAGCCGGTCCAGCCAGTCCGCGGGCAGTTTCTTGACCAGCAGCGCGCGTGGCAGATCCGGGGCAGCCTCCCGCGCGGCGTCGAGCGCCGCCTCGGAGAACGAGGATAGCAACGGCGGCACCGCGGCGCCCTCCCACAGCGACAGCGCGTCGAGCGCGACGGCCGCCCCGGTCCGGTACTCGTTGCCGGGCACGGGCTTGATCTCGATATTGACCAGCAGATCGTTGGCGCGCGTGTAGCGGGCGATGGCCGCCAGCGTCGGCACGGGCTCGCCCGCGTAGGCGGGGCTGTGCCAGCTGCCGGCGTCCAGCGCGGCGATTTCGCCGAGCGTCAGCGCATCCACGCGGCCGTGGCCGGAGGTCGTGCGGTCCAGCGTGGCGTCGTGCAGGAGCACGGGCTTGCCGTCGCCGGAGAGCTTGACGTCGAACTCGAACATCCGGTAGCCAAACGACGCGCCGTGGCGGAACGCGGCCAGCGTGTTTTCCGGCGCGAGCTTGCCCGCGCCGCGGTGGGCGACGTGGCGCGGGTACGGCCAGTTCGCGAAGTCGACGCGGGCGGCGCTCATGCGAGGGCCTCGATGCGCTTGCCCGACGCGATGTCGAAGAAGTGCAGATGCTCGGCCGAGGCCGTGATCGGCAGCTTGTCGCCCGCGCGCACCGGCATGTGGCTATCCAGGCGCACGACGATGGGCTGGCCGCCCAGGGAGCCATAAGCGAACGAATCCGCGCCGAGCGCTTCCACGACACGCACGTCCACTTGCGCAATCGCCTCGTGCGCGGCGCACGGCTCGATATGCTCGGGACGCAGGCCCATCAGCGCCTGCGCGGGCAGATGCAGACCCATCGGCAGGTGGCCCAGCGTGGCGGTATCCTCGCCCGCGCCCTCCTTCGGCGTCACGCGCATCTGCGCCTCGCCGCCGTTGGTGCCGGCGCCCGAGCCATTGCGCGTGACGGGAATCAGGTTCATCGGCGGCGAGCCGATAAAGCCCGCGACGAACGTGCTGGCCGGCCTGGCATACACCTCGAGCGGCGTGCCGATCTGCTCGACACGGCCGCCGCTCAGCACCATCATGCGGTCGGCCAGCGTCATGGCCTCCACCTGATCGTGCGTCACGTACAGGCTCGTCGTGCCGAGGCGGCGATGCAGATCCTTCAGTTCCAGACGCATCTGCACGCGCAGCTTGGCGTCGAGGTTCGAGAGCGGTTCGTCGAACAGGAACACGGCGGGCTCGCGCACGATCGCCCGGCCCATGGCCACGCGCTGACGCTGGCCGCCGGACAGCTGGCGCGGTTTGCGTTCGAGCAGCGGCGCGAGCTCCAGAATGCCGGCGGCGTGCTTCACGCGCTGGTCGATCTCGGCCTGGCTCATCTTGCGGATGCGCAGGCCGTAGGCCATGTTCTCGTACACGCTCATGTGCGGGTACAGCGCGTAGTTCTGGAACACCATCGCGATATCGCGCTCGGCCGGCTCCAGTTCGTTGACAACCTTGCTGCCGATGTGGATCTCGCCACCGGTCACGGTTTCGAGGCCGGCGACCATGCGCAGCAGCGTGGACTTGCCGCAGCCGGAAGGACCGACGATCACGATGAATTCGCCGTCGGCGATCTCCATGTCGATGCCATGCACGACCTGCGTGCCGCCGGGATACGTTTTCTGAACGTTACGAAGGGACAGACTTGCCATGAGTGATTTCCTGCCGCGTATTTTTATTTCTCGGTTTCCACGAGACCCTTGACGAACCAGCGCTGCATCAGCAGCACCACGAGTGCCGGCGGCACCATGGCCAGCATCACGGTCGCCATCACGAGATTCCAGTCGGTTGCCGCATCGCCCGAACGCGAGATCATCTGCGTGACGCCCACCACCACCGGCGTCATCGACTTCTGCGTGGTGATCAGCAGCGGCCACAGGTATTGGTTCCAGCCATAGATGAACTGGATGACGAACAATGCCGCGATGCTCGTGCGCGACAGCGGCAGTACCACGTCCCAGAAGAAACGCAGCGGGCCCGCGCCGTCGATGCGCGCGGCCTCTGCCAGCTCGTCCGGAATGGTCAGGAAGAACTGGCGGAACAGGAAGGTCGCGGTCGCCGAGGCGATGATCGGGATCGTCAGGCCGAAGTAGCTGTCGAGCATGCCGAGGTCCGACACGACCTTGTAGGTCGGCAGGATCCGCACTTCCACCGGCAGCATCAGCGTGATGAAGATGAGCCAGAAAAACAGCTTGCGCATCGGAAAGCGGAAATACACGATCGCGAATGCCGAGATGATCGAGATCGCGATCTTGCCGAGCGCGATGCCGAGCGCCATGATCAGGCTGTTCTTCATCATCGTCGTCACCGGCGAGGCGGACTCGCCCACGCCGGAGAACAGCACCGTACGATAGTTGTCGAAGAAGTGGCCGCCGGGCAGCAGCGTCATCGGTGCATCCAGCACCTGCTCCGGCGTGAGCGTCGATGCGACGAACGTCACGTACACCGGGAATGCGACCACCGCGATGCCGAGGATCAGCACCACGTGGGTCAGGATATCGAGAATGGGTCGTCTTTCTACCATGGCGGCCTCAATACTGAACCTTGCGCTCGACGTAGCGGAACTGCACCACCGTCAGCGCGATCACGATCACCATCAGCACCACCGACTGCGCGGCGGAGCCACCGATGTCCATGCCGCGGAACCCGTCGTGGAACACCTTGTACACGAGCGTGTTCGTCGAGTTGAACGGACCGCCGTGCGTCACCGCGTCGATGATCGCGAACGTGTCGAAGAATGCGTACACGACGTTGATCACGAGCAGGAAGAACGTCGTCGGCGACAGCAGCGGGAAGATGATCGACCAGAACCGCTTCCACGGACCGGCGCCGTCAATCGCGGCCGCCTCGATCAGCGAGCGCGGAATGCTCTGCAGCCCCGCCAGGAAGAACAGGAAGTTGTAGCTCACCTGCTTCCACGCGGCGGCCAGCACGACGAGCAGCAGCGCCTGATGGCCGTCGAGCAGGAAGTTCCAGTTCACGCCCATCGCGCGCAGCCCGTACGAGACGATGCCCAGCGTCGGGTTGAACATGAACATCCACAGCACGCCGGCGACGGCGGGGGCCACCGCGTACGGCCAGATGAGCAGCGTCTTGTACGCCGTGGCGCCGCGCAGCACGCGGTCGGCGAAGTACGCGAGCAGCAGCGCGGTGGACAGGCCCACCAGCGTCACGCCGATCGCGAACACGGCGGTGATCTCGAACGACTCGATATAGAGCGGGTCGTTCCAGAGCACCATGAAGTTGTCGAGCCCGACGAACTCCAGGTTGATGCCGAAGGCATCCTGCTGCAGCATCGACTGATACAGCGCCTGGCCGGCGGGGAGGAAGAAGAAGATCAACGTGATGGCGATCTGCGGCAACACCAGCAGATACGGCAACCACGGCGAGCGGAAAACGACGCGTTTTTCCATCGGGAGTCTGAATCTGAAACCGAAACGATCAGGGCGAATCGGGCCGCACGAGGCGGCCCGACCGTTACAGCGGGACTACGGAAGGATCGTCATTCCTTGACGGTCTTCTGGAAGCGCTCCAGCAGTTCGTTGCCGCGCTTGACGGCGTTGTCCAGTGCGGCCTGCGGTTCCTTCTTGCCGGCCCACACCGATTCGAGCTCCTCGTCCACCACCGTGCGGATCTGCACGAGGTTGCCGAGGCGCACGCCGCGCGACTTGTCGGTGGTCTTCACGACCATCTGCTGCACGGACACGTCGGCGCCCGGGTTCTTGTCATAGAAACCCGACTTCTTGGTCAGTTCGTACGCGGCCATCGTCACCGGCAGGTAGCCGGTGGCCTGGTGCCATTCGGACTGGACTTCCGGACGCGACAGGTACGTGAAGAACTTGGCCACGCCCTTGTACTCCTCCGGCTTCTTGCCGCCCATCACCCACAGCGACGCGCCGCCGATGATCGTGTTCTGCGGGGCGCCCTGCACGTCCGGGTAGTACGGCAGCGTCGACACGCCGAACTGGAACTTCGCGTTACGGCGGATGTTGGCCAGCGAGGCCGACGAACCCGTGAACATCGCGCACTCGCCGTTATAGAACTTGGCCTGCGACTCCGCCTTGCGGCCGCCGTAGCTGAAGTAACCCTTCTTGACCATGTCCTGCAGGTTCGAGATGTGCTTCACGTGCAGCGGGCTGTTGAACGCCAGGCGTGCATCGGTACCGCCAAAACCGTTGTTCTTGGTCGCATACAACGTGTTGTGCCACGCCGAGAACGACTCGAGGTGGACCCAGCCCTGCCAGTCGGTCGTGTACGCGCAGTTCTGGCCCGAAGCCTTCAGCTTGGCCGAGAACTGCATGACTTCCGGCCACGTCTTGGGCGGGTGATCGAGGCCGGCCTTCTTGAAGGCGTCCTTGTTGTAGTAGAACACCGTCGTCGAGCTGTTGAACGGGAACGACAGCATCTCGCCCTTCGACGAGGTGTAGTAGCCGGCGACCGCCGGGATGTAGGCCGACTGGTCGAACTTCTCGCCGGCGTCCTTCATGACCGTCGACACCGGCTTGATCGCGCCCTTGGCGCTCATCATCGTGGCGGTGCCCACTTCGAACACCTGCAGGATCGCCGGCGCGCTGCCGGCGCGGAACGCGGCGATCCCCGCGGCCATCGTCTCGTCGTAGTTGCCCTTGTTGACGGGAACGACCTTGTACTCGGACTGGCTGGCGTTGAACTTGTTGGCGATGTCGTTGACTTTTTCGTTCAGCGCACCTTCCATGGCGTGCCACCACTGGATCTCGGTAGCGGCATGGGCGGTGCCGGCCACGGCCATTGCGGCGACGGCGGCGAACTTCAGAATATTGCGCGGTAAGGACATCTGCGACTCTCCTAAGGCTGTCATCAATCGGCGAAAAGCGACTGAATCTAGGCATTTTTTATGTCAGCGGGATGTTACGCCGGTCCCAACGGTCAGGAAACGGGGCAAACCCGGTTTATGACGGAAATATTGCAGCTTTTTTACGACACAGCACGCTTGACGGCGGATGAAACCGGGCGCGCCATGGCCGGATGGTTTGCATACGATGGTTTGCGTACAATGCGCGGCCATGCAACCTATCGCCTCCCTGTCTGTTGCGGCGCTGCGCCGCGTTCGTGGTGTGCTGACCGATATCGACGGCACGCTGACCACCGATGGCGCCCTGCCCGCCGCCACCTATGCCGCGCTCGACCGATTGAAGCGGGCTGGCCTCCATGTCATTCCCGTGACTGGACGTTGCATCGCATGGGCCGAAATCCTGACCCGGCTCTGGCCCGTGGACGCCATCATCGGCGAGAACGGCGCGTTTTATTGCCATCTGCGCGAAGGCAAGCTCGTGACGCGATACCTGGACGATGCGGAGACCCGGGCGCGCAACCTCGCGCGCATTCGGACGCTCGGCGACGAGATCGTGCGGGCGGTGCCGGGGTGCGCGCTGGCTTCCGATCAGGCCTGGCACGCGGCGGACCTGGCTGTGGACCATGCGGAGGACGTGCCGAAGCTGCCGGCCGACGCGGTGGCCCGCATCGCGGCGATGATGACCGAGGCGGGCATGACGGCCACCGTGAGCTCGATCCACGTGAACGGCTGGTTCGGCGCGCACGACAAGCTGTCGATGAGCCGGCTATGTGTCCGGGAACTGCTGGGCGGGGATATCGATGCCGATCGCGGCGAGTGGCTGTTTATCGGCGACTCGGCCAACGACGCGGCGATGTTCGGACACTTCCCGTTGTCGGTGGGGGTGGCGAACGTACAGGAGATTCTGCCCCTGCTGCCTGCGGCCCCGGCTTACGTGACGGAAGCCGCTTGCGGGGAGGGATTTGCGGAGATGGCGGCGTTGTTGCTGGCGGCGCGCTAGTTTCACCAGCATCGCCGCCAGCATCGATCAGTCGAAGCCCAGTTCCTGCAGCTTGCGCGTAATCGTATTGCGCCCGATGCCGAGCCGCGTCGCCGCTTCCACGCGGCGGCCGCGGGTCACGCCGAGGGCGGCTTCGAGTACCGATTTTTCGAAGCGGCGCGTGAGCGCGTCCATCACGTCGGGCTGGCCGGCCTCGAGCATCGACTTGGCTTCCGCGGCGAGCAGGGTTTCCCAGCTGGCCGATACCGCCGTCGCCGATGAAGGCACCACGAGGCCGGGCATGACGTTGACGGGGCGCGTGGCCACCATCGTGTCGCCGTCGCCCGACAGCCCCATCGCGTAGTCGCCGCTCTCGATCGCCTCGTACTCGCCGCCACCGGACGGCATCGGCGCGCGCGCCGGCATGCCGCCTTCGGGCATCCCGCCACCGATCATCTCGCGCGGCAGGTCCTTGACCTCGATGGTCTGCGCGGGCGCCATCACGGTCAGCCAGTTGCAGAGGTTCTCGAGCTGACGCACGTTGCCGGGGAACGGCAGCGTGCTGACATACCCCAGCGCTTCGTCCGACATGCGCTTCGGCTCCACGCCGAGTTCCTTGGCGCTCTTCTGCAGGAAATGCCGCGCCAGCAGCGTGATGTCCTCCGGCCGCTCGCGCAGCGGCGGCAGCCGCAGGCGAATCACGTTCAGGCGGTGGAACAAGTCCTCGCGGAACAGCCCTTCCTTGACGCGCGTCTCCAGGTTCTGGTGGGTGGCCGCGATCACGCGCACGTTGGCGCGCAACGGGTTGTGACCGCCGACGCGATAGAAGTTGCCGTCCGACAGCACCCGCAGCAACCGGGTCTGCAGGTCGAACGGCATATCGCCGATTTCATCGAGGAACAGCGTGCCGCCCTCGGCCTGCTCGAAGCGCCCGCGGCGCATGGTCTGCGCGCCCGTGAACGCGCCGCGCTCGTGGCCGAACAGTTCGGACTCGAGCAGATCCTTCGGAATCGCCGCGGTGTTCAGCGCAATGAACGGACCGCTCGCCCGCGGACTATGCTTGTGCAGCGCGCGCGCGACGAGCTCCTTGCCGGTGCCCGACTCGCCGGTGATCATCACCGTCACGTTCGATTGCGACAGACGCCCGATGGCGCGGAACACGTCCTGCATCGCCGGCGCCTGCCCGAGGATCTCGGGCGCATCGACGAGGCGGTCGTCCATCTCTTCCTCGCGCAGGCTCTCTTCGAGCGCGCGGCGAATCAGCTCGACGGCCTTGTCGACGTCGAACGGCTTCGCGAGATATTCGAACGCGCCGCCCTGAAACGCGGCCACCGCGCTATCGAGGTCGGAGTACGCGGTCATCACGATCACGGGCAGGCCGGGATGGCGCGCCTTGATCGCCTGCAGCAGGTCGAGGCCGGAGCCGCCCGGCATGCGGATATCGGAGATGAGGACCTGCGGCTCGTCGTCCTCCAGCGCCGCGAGCACGTCGCGCACGTTGGTAAAACTGCGGGAGAGCAGGCTTTCACGGGCAAGGGCCTTTTCCAGGACCCAGCGGATTGATTGATCGTCGTCGACTATCCAGATCGGCTTCATGTGCGTCGCTTGTCTGCTCGGTGTCATGTGGTCTCCCGTCATCCCGCTGTTGGCGGGCTCCTGCTGGTGGGCCCCTCTTGTTGGACCAACCTCGCCCGCACGACACGCCAGGCAAGGGCGACTAGTGGAGCGGCAGCAGAATACGGAAGTCGGTAAAGCCCGGCCGGCTCTCGCATTCGATCAAGCCCTCGTGCTGCTGCACGAAGGTTTGAGCGAGTGTGAGACCGAGTCCGCTGCCGCCATCCCGTCCCGATACCAGCGGATAGAAGATGCGTTCGCGTATGTCCTCGGGGATGCCCGGGCCGTTGTCTGTCACATGCAAGTCCAATGCCAGCTTGTACAAACGCTTGGCAATCGTGACCTGGCGCGCGACGCGCGTCCGCAATACGATCTCCGCATCGCCGCGCGCGATACGCTCGTGCAGCGCCTGGGCCGCGTTGTGGACGATGTTGAGAACGGCCTGGATCAACTGCTCCATGTCGCCACGCAACTCGGGCAGGCTCGCGTCGTAGTCGCGCACGATGTCGAGCCCATTCGGAAACTCGGCCAGCACCACGGACCGCACGCGCTCGAGCACCTCGTGGATATTGAGCTCCGAGACGATATGCGGATGCCGATGGGGCTCCAGCAGCCGGTCGACGAGCGTCTGCAGACGATCCGACTCCTTGATGATCACCTGCGTGTACTCGCGCAGCGAGCGTTCCGGCAGCTCGAATTCGAGCAGCTGCGCGGCACCGCGGATCCCGCCCAGCGGATTCTTGATCTCGTGCGCGAGATTGCGGATCAGTTCCTTGTTCGCCGACGTCAGATCGATCAGCCGCTCTTCGCGGTCGCTCCTGAGCTTCTGCTCGTTGTGCATGAGCTCGACCAGCACCGTGGACGGATGGCCCTCGATCGCGCCGATCACCACGTGCGCGTGCAACGGCTCCTGCAACGGCGGCCGCAGCAGCAGGTCCTGGCGGCGCACATCGACCTGGCGCGCGGTCACGCTCTCGATCATGCTGCGCACTTCCTCGGACTCCCCGAACAGGTCGGGCAGCGTGAGCTCGACTATGGCGCGTCGCGACATCGCGAACGCGGCCTCCGACGCCGGATTGGCGTACACCACATGCAGGCCCGGGCCGCGCACGAGCAGCACCGGATTCGCGATGATGTCGAGGCCGGGATGGAAGGTCACGTCGCCCAGCGGCACGACGTTCGTCGCCGGATCCTGTGCGGCGGGATCGTTCTTGGCGCGGTCGGCCCCTGTGACTTTCCGAGAAACACCGCGAATCAGGCGACGCATGAGATCAGTCCTTCAGGTTGGATAGCTCGCGGCGCAACGATGCGAGGTTCGCCTCGCTGCGCGCGATGTCGTCGCGCAGCGCCGCTGTGCGATCGAGATATTTCTGATAGTTGCGCTCGTTGCCCTGACGCTCCGGCTCGCCGTTGTTGTATTCGGCGCGCAGGGCCGCCAGCTTGGCCTCTTCGCTCTGCAACTCCTGCTCCAGCACGCCGCGGCGCTCGCCGTCGCGGCTCTTCTGCAAGGCACCGTCCACGCGCGGGAACGACGTCGGCGAAGCCGCGGTACCCGTGCCGCGACTGGACTGCGGACGCGCGCCGCCGGGCACCGTGACCACCTCGGGCAGCGTCAGCTTCTTGCAGTTTTTCCCGGCGTTGCCGTTGCGGTATTCGGGCACACCGTTGGGGCCCGCGCACACATACACGTCGGAAGACTGCGCGGACGCGGGCGAGTTCCACATCGTCAGCGCCGCCACCAGGGCGAGCCCCAGAATGGGGATTGCAACACGAAGTTGGTGCGTCACCGCCCGCGCTCGCGGCGCCCCGCGCCGTTGCGCGATGTCGTCGCCAGCGGCATCCCAGTTTGTGTTCATGGACATTGACCCTGTTGTTATGGAAAGAGCCCCATTCTAGCGAGCATCCCGCGCTTCCAAACAAAAAGGGACAGCCGAAGCCGCCCCTTTCTGGTGCTACTGTTGTGAAATCGCTTTACAGCGAGTAGTACATGTCGAATTCGATCGGGTGCGTCGTCATGCGGAAACGCGTGACTTCTTCCATCTTGAGTTCGATGTAGGCGTCCAGCATCGAGTTCGAGAACACACCACCGCGGGTCAGGAACTCACGGTCGTTGTCGAGGTGCTCCAGAGCCTGGTCCAGGCTTGCGCACACGGTCGGGATCTTTGCATCCTCTTCCGGCGGCAGGTCGTACAGGTTCTTGTCGGCGGCTTCGCCCGGGTGGATCTTGTTCTGCACGCCGTCCAGGCCAGCCATCAGCAGTGCCGAGAAGCCGAGGTACGGGTTGCACAGCGGATCCGGGAAGCGCGTTTCGATACGGCGGCCCTTCGGGTTCGCGACGTAGGGAATACGGATCGAGGCCGAACGGTTGCGGGCCGAGTAGGCCAGCTTCACCGGCGCTTCGAAGCCCGGCACCAGACGCTTGTACGAGTTGGTACCCGGGTTCGTGATCGCGTTCAGCGCGCGTGCGTGCTTGATGATGCCGCCGATGTAGTACAGCGCGAATTCCGACAGACCGGCGTAGCCGTTGCCCGCGAACAGGTTCTGGCCGTCCTTCCACACGGACTGGTGAACGTGCATGCCCGAACCGTTGTCGCCAACGACCGGCTTCGGCATGAACGTGGCCGTCTTGCCGTAGGTGTGGGCGACGTTCTGGATCACGTACTTCTGCAGCTGCGTCCAGTCGGCGCGCTGCACCAGCGTGCTGAACTTCGTGCCGATTTCGTTCTGGCCCTGGCCAGCCACTTCGTGGTGGTGTACTTCAACGGGGATGCCCAGCGATTCGAGGATCAGGCACATTTCCGAACGCATGTCCTGGAACGTGTCGATCGGGGCAACCGGGAAGTAGCCGCCCTTCTTGCCCGGACGGTGACCGCTGTTGCCGTGCTCGAATTCCTTGCCGGCCGACCACGGGGCTTCTTCGGACTGGATCTTCACGAAGCAGCCTTGCATGTCGACGTTCCAGGTCACGCCGTCGAAGATGAAGAATTCGGGTTCCGGACCGAAGTAAGCGGCGTCGCCCAGGCCCGAGCTCTTCAGGTAGGCTTCCGCGCGGCGCGCGATCGAACGCGGGTCGCGGTCGTAGCCCTTGCCGTCGGACGGCTCGATCACGTCGCAGGTCAGCACCAGCGTCGGCTCTTCATAGAACGGATCGATGTGAGCGGTGTTCGAATCCGGCATCAGCAGCATGTCCGAAGCTTCGATACCCTTCCAGCCGGCGATGGACGAGCCGTCGAATGCATGACCGCTTTCGAACTTGTCTTCATCGAAATGCGACGTCGGCACCGAGACGTGCTGTTCCTTGCCTTTGGTATCCGTGAAACGGAAATCGACGAACTTGACGTCGTTTTCCTTCACGAGCTTCATTACATCTGCAACGCTTTGGGCCATGCCTATCTCCTGGAAATTCGGCTGAATCTGAGCAGCAATCTGGGAAAGCCATTCTCGGAACGGCTCCCTGGTGTCCGGGCCTGGGCCCTGCGGAAACCGCCCCAAAAGGGACGAGGAATGTTAGCAGAAAGCATGCCAACAAAAACCAACTTTGCACCTGCGCATCCCGAAAAATGTGCACCTGCGCGGCATCCCGCACCGCGACGCGCCATGCCGGATTGCATGCAATCCACAAAGTGCCGGAAGCGCGATGTCTGCACCGCCAGCCGGCGCGCCAGCCGCCTTCCCATCAAACACCAACATGGTGCACAACGCAACCAATCGCACTTATTTGGTGCCTTGGCACCGTAACGATGCATTCAGGGAAATCCGGCCGGCCGGAGCGCTAGAATAGCGCCGGTTCCTTTCATCCCGCATACGCGAACAACCATGACCACACGAGACGAACTCCTTCAGGCCGCGCAGGCTCGCCAGCAGCAGAACCAGCTCGCCTACTTCGGCGCCCTGACCCCCGAGGAATCCTACGCGCTGCTGCAGGCCGATTCGAAGGCCGTACTCGTCGACGTCCGGACGCAGGCGGAACTGGACTGGGTCGGCGGCGTGGACCTCCCGGACGAACAGTTCGCGCATGTCGAATGGTCCACGTATCCGGGCGGCACGCAGAATCCGGATTTCGTAGCGGAGCTGCGCGCGCGCGTGGGGGAAGACACGCCCGTGCTGTTCCTGTGCCGCAGCGCCGCGCGCTCGAAGCACGCCGCGCGCGTGGCCACGGAGGCCGGTTTCAAGTACGCGATGGACGTGCTGGAAGGATTCGAAGGCCCGCGCGACGACCAGCATCACCGCAAGACCGTGGAAGGCTGGTGCTTCCGTGGCCTGCCGTGGCACGGCGCCTGAGGGGTACGTCCCCCAGGCGTACTCAGCCCTGCTCGACGATCTCGAAGCCCATGGCGCGCACACCGTCGAGCAGCATCGCGTAGGCCGGGCCCACAAGCTCCTCGGGCCCCTTCACGCCGAGGTCGATATGGCGCCGCGCAAAGCGGTCGCCGCGGCTGACGTCGCCGACCGACGGCAGGCTGAACACGCGGATCCCCTCGAAGGCCGACTCTACCTGCTCCATGAGCGGCGTGAGCGTCGACTCCGGCGCCTCGAACACGTAGAACGCACGCGACTGCTCGCGCGCGAGGTGGAACAGGTGCGGATAGTAGTGGTCGAGCACCCACTCCATCATCGGCCATGCCATCACCGGAAAGCCCGGCATGAAATGGTGGTCCGCCACCGAGAACCCCGGAATGCGGTTGTAGCTGTTCGGGATGATCCGCGCGCCCGCCGGAAACTCGCCCATCTTGAACCGGTGCTGGTTCTCGGGCAGGTCGAGGTTGGCCTTGACCGGATCGCCGTTGGCGGTCTCGACGATCCGCTGCGCGATCAGCTCGCGCGCTTCCGGATGGAGTTCGAGCGGCACGCCAAGCGCCGCGGCCGCGCACTGGCGCGTGTGGTCGTCCGGCGTCGCGCCGATGCCACCCGTGCAGAACACGATGTCGCTGCCCGCCAGCGTGCGGCGCAGCGTGCTGGTGATGCGCACGCGGTCGTCCCCAATGTACTCCGCCCAGTCCAGCGCGATGCCGCGCGCGCCCAGCAGCTCGATGGCGCGGCGCATGTGCTTGTCCTCGCGCCGCCCCGACAGAATCTCGTCACCGATGACGATCAGGCCGAAACCCATGTTTGCCCCCGCTTCAGGATGGTTCAATGCGCCGGATATCGGACGGCGCAAGTTCGATGATGTCGCCGCCCGGCGGCGGCGGTGGCGCCGCGCTCATCCGCTCCGCGCGCAGTTGCGCCAGCGCGCGCAGGCAGAAGTGCCCGAACCACAATGCCGAGAAGATGAAGATCAGCACGTAGAGCCATAACGTCCCCACGAGCACGACCGGAAACAGGAAGATGATCATCGCCGACCAGACCCACAACAGCGTGGGCGCGGAACCCAGCAGGCCCACCGCGATGCCGATCATCAGCAACGATCCGCGATGGCGCTTCATCAGCGTCTTGCGCTCCTCGGCCGTCGCATGCTCGGCCAGCGCGTCATAGGTCATCACGCGATAAGTCAGCCAGCCCCACAACACCGGCGGAATCAGCGCGAAGAACGGCGGAATGAGCCACAGCGGCAGCGTGACGATGACCAGCAGCAGGAATACGAAGGTATTGCCGAACGATGCCACCACGCTGCCCAGCACGCTGCCGCCGTGCGACTTGGCGAGATCGGGATAGGCGCGCTCGAGATGCCGCACCACGGCCGGCACCGAGCACAGGCTGATGAACACGAGCATCGATGCAATGACGAGCGGCACGGCGATCGTCAGCACGAACAGCGGCGCGACCACCGAGCGCAGCGATTGCAGATTCATCCATTCGAGCGCGCCATAGATCCAGCTCGTGAACACCGAGCCTTCCAGCAGCATGCGCGTGGTGTTCATGATCGGCTCCCAGCCCCACCACAGCAGGCCGCCCCACAGCACCGTGGCCAGCACGAACGGCAGCACGGTCAGCATCAGCATGCGGGGATGGAACTGACTGACGAGGGCACGCCCGAAGGCGCGAAGGATATCGTTCATGAAGAAAGTCGATTGAATCCGATGCGCCAAGAGCCTAGCACAGCCCGCGCGTCAGCCGATACGCAACAGGCGCTTGACGCCGTACCACTGCTGCGCGAAGAAGCCGCGGCCATAGTCGCGGTTCTTGCCCGCCGGCGGGGGCATCTGATCGCGCACACCGGTGGGGTAATACTGGTCCGTGAACACGGCCGTGCCGAACAGCATGTCCCACCACGGGAACAGCACGCCGAAGTTGCAGCCCCCGAGGCGCATGGGCTTGCCGCGCCTGCCCGGCGTCTCGTGGCCCAGGCCCACGGCGTGATGCGTGCGATGGAACCGCGGCGAGACCAGCAGCCGCTCGCCGAGCGCGCCGAAGTGCACGCGCAGGTTCGCATGCTGCAGGCTTTGCAACAGCTGGGACAGCGCCACCAGCAGGATGTACTGCGAAGGCTCCACGCCCACCGCGAGCGCGATGACAGCGAACACGGTATCGCGCAGGATGTCGTCGAGCAGGTGGTTGCGGTTGTCGCTCCACAGCGTCATCTGCCGCTGGCTGTGGTGCAGCGCATGCAGGCTCCACCACCAGCGGTAGGTATGCGAGAAGCGGTGGTACCAATAGTCAACGAGGTCGAACAGGACGAGGTAGATCAGGAAGCTGACGATCGGCGACGACGTGACCGCCGGCCACCAGTCCTCGACGTTGATGCGCTGCCAGCCCAGCAGCCGCAGATGGCCTTCGATCAGGTCGCTAAGGGGGTCGAGCACGAAGAACATCGCGAGCCGGAACAGGCCGAGGCGATGGATCATCGTGTAGAGGATGTCCACGCGGACCGCGCGGCGGTCAGTCACCGGCTCCACGGGCCGCAGCTTTTCCAGCGGACCGAGGATCAGGATCATCACGACGATCTGCACGATGCCCGCGAGCAGCCATTCGGTGCCCGTGAACGCCTCCTCGGCATAGCCGCCGAATCCGAGGTCATAGACCACGGGCAGCACCACGTTCTGAAAGACGCTGCCCTCGATCTGGCCGATCCAGCCCGACATCCAGTTGGTGAACGCGTCCCACATCAGCGTGCGCCCTCCTTCTTCTGCTGTGCCTCGAACCACGCCTTGTACGCCGGATGCTCGCGCAGCGTCGCAAAGCAGAACCCCTTCTGCTCCAGCCCCGCGATCAGCGGCTCCAGTACCGCGGGCGCCCACGGATCCTTGCGCGACCAGATGCCGAGGTGCGCCATCGTGATGTCGCCATCGCGCAGGTCCCGCAGCGCGCGGGCCAGCAGCTTGTCGTTCGGAAATTTTTCCGACGACAGCTCGTCACCGAGAAAACCGGCCGACGCCCATGCCACGTGCCGGAAGCCGCATTGCTCGGCCCACTGCAGCGTCTGCGGCGACGTGCGGCCGCCCGGCGCGCGCCAGATCGGCGCCATCCGCTGGCCCGTCATCGCGTGCAAAGCCTGCGCGCTGCGGCGCAGTTCCGTGCAGAACGCTTCGGGCGTCATCGCCACGTCCTTGCCGCCGTCGGCACCGAACTGCGGGCGCATGATCACCTTGCCGTCGCGCACCGACCGGAAGTAGACATGATCGAACGTGTGCGTGCCGAATACATGTCCATCGGCCGCCAGCGACTTCCAGTATGGCGCCCACGACGGGTCGAGGGAACTGTCGTGATTGACGGTCGGCTCGTTGGCCAGGAAGAACGTCGCGCGGATATGGTGTTTGCGCAGCGTACGCGCGATCAGCTCGGCCTGGCTCATGCTGCCGGTGTCGAACGTCAGGTACAGCGTGCCCGCGCGGCATGCCGCGTCGGCGGCAGCGGCCTGTGCCGGCGCGGCCAGCACCATGGCCGCGACCGCCGCGGCGGATGCCATGGCCGCAGCCAGCCCCGTCAGGATCTTGCGCATGATGGCTCGCTCAGTGTCGGTCGGTCAGTGTCGGTCGGTCAGTAAAGCGGCGCGCGCGTGCGGAAATAGATGCCGTGCGGGGACTTGCCGACGCGGATCGTCTTCACCACCTTGCGCGTGGCCACGTCGACCAGCGCCACCGAGCGCGCCCAGCGGCACGACACCCACAGCGTCTTGCCGTCGGCGGTCAGCTCCATGTCGTCGGGGCCGGGCGGCAGGCCGGTGATGTCCCCCACCTTCGACAGCGTCTGCTGGTCGATGATGCTGATGGTGCCCGACACGCGATTGGTCAGGAACAGATGGCGGCGGTCGCCCACGGCGCGGAAGTTGTGCGCGCCCTTGCCCGTCTGGATCTGCTTGACCACCGTGCGCGTGTGCCAGTCGATCACCGCCACATAGTCCGCTCCCGTCATGCCGACGAGCAGGTACTTCTGGTCCGGCGTCACCCAGACGCCCGCGGGCGCGGAACCGGCTTCCATGACCCACATGACCGTCAGCGTGGTCAGGTCGATCGCGGCCACCTGATTGGAGTCCTGCAGCGTGACGAACGCGATCTTGCTGTCGGACGTGAACGCGATATGGCTCGGCGTGCGGCCGAGCGGGAACTGTTTGGCGATCTTGAGCGCATGACCGTCCCAGCGGTACACGTCCACGCGATCGAGCCGGTTGCCCGTGGCGACGAACCATTTCTGGTCCGGGGAGAAGCCGATCTGGTACGGGTCGTCGATGTTGGGCACGCGCTGCTGCACCTTGCCCGTGACGGGATCGACGAACACGAGATCGTTGCCGACCGCATTGGCCACGATCAGCGACTTGTCGTCGGGCGTGGCAATCAGATGGTGAGGTTCCTTGCCGACCGGAAAGGTCTCCAGCACCTTTTGCGTGTCCTTGTCGACCAGCGTGACGGTCGCATCACCCGAATTGAGGACCACGACGACTTCCGCCCGCGCGGGCGCGGCCAGAACCAAACCCATGGCCACCGCGGCGACAGCGCCAGCCATTCCACGACTCAGGTGAGCCACACGACGCATTCCGACGAGCATAAGACCGTTCACTGATGACGAATCGCGCATTCTAACGTTTGAGCGCCACTTTACGCTGACGCTACATAATTTCTTACGATCACACGGGACCGGTCACCGTTGCATCGATTCCCAGACCTTCTGGAGACGTTTGACCGACATGGGCACAGGGGTTCGCAATTCCTGCGCGAAAAGTGCGACTCGCAGCTCCTCCAGCATCCACCGGAACTCGTCGAGCCGGGCATCGGCCGCGCCCCGGCCCTGCGTGCGCAGCTGCTTTTCGGCGCGCTGCCACTGCTGGATCAGCGGCGTCATCTCCTGCAGCCGCTGGGCGTCGCGCGGGGCATCGCCCTTGAGCTTGTCCACCCGCATCGCCATGCCCTTCAGGTAGCGCGGATAGTGCACGAGCTGCGTATAGGGCGTATCGGCGATGAACGACTTGTGCATCAATCGGCCGAGTTGCGCCTCCATGTCCTGATAGGTCGTGCCGTACGGCTTGGCCTGCAGCAGCTTGCGTGGCAGGCCCGCGTATTCCGCCAGGATGCTGCCGACCAGCCGCGCGATTTCCTGCGCGAGCAACGACAGCCGCGCGCGACCCTCGTCCTTGCGCGTGTTGAACTCGGCCTCGTTGCGCGGCAGCGGCGCCTGCAGGCACGCGCGGTCAAGCGCCACCTGCACGATCTGTTCGCGCAGTTGCTCCTGCGTGCCCAGCGTCATGTACTGCATCGCCATCTGCTGCAGGTTCGGCACGTTCTTCTCGATGAACTTCACCTGTTCGCGCAGCTGCAGCGCGAACAGCCGGCGCAGGCCCGCATGGTGCACGCGCGCGGCCTCCTGCGGATCGTCGAAGACCTCGACATCGCAATGATCGCCGCGATCGACAAGCGCGGGATAGCCGAACAGGGTCTGGTTGCCCTTGCGGATCTCGAGCAGTTCCGGCAGTTCACCGAAGGACCATGACGTGAGGTTCTCGTACTGGCCCGCCTCGGCGGCCGGCACGTCCCGCGCCGCGATGCTCTGGAACGACTGCTGCGCCTGCCCGCCGAGCTCCGCGCGCAGTTGCGCGAGATTGCGGCCCATGTCGAGCTGGCGCCCATGTTCGTCGATGACCTTGAAATTCATCGCATGGTGCGCGGGCAGCGTCTCAAGCTTGAAGTCCGCGCGCTTGATCATGGTCCCCGTCTGCTCGCGGATATCGGCGATCAGCACGTCGATCAGGTCGCCCTCGCCAAACGCATGGCGATCGACGAAGCCCGCCGCGTAGTCGGGCAGCGGCACGCAATGGCGGCGCAGCTTCTGCGGCAGGGACTTCAGCAGCAGATGCACCTTCTCCTTGATCATGCCGGGCACGAGCCAGTCCGCGCGCTCGGGGCGCACCTGGTTCAGCGCGTAAAGCGGCACGGTCAGGGTGACCCCGTCGCGATGGCTGCCGGGCTCGAAATGGTACGTGAGACCCATGTCGACGCCGGCGATCGTCATGGTCTTGGGGAACAGGTCCGTCGTGATGCCGGCCGCCTCGTGCCGCATCAGTTCGTCGCGATTGAGGTACAGCAGCTTGCCGCCCTTCACGGACTCGGATGTTTCCCGATACCACTTCTCGAACGACACCTGGTTGTAGATGTCGGCCGGAATCGCGCGATCGTAGAACGCGTAGATCAGTTCGTCATCGACGAGCACGTCCTGCCGGCGCGACTTGTGCTCGAGGTTCTCGATCTCCCGCACGAGGCGCTGGTTGTGCGCGAAGAACGGCAGTCGCGTCTCGAACTCCCCTTCCACCAGCGCACGGCGGATGAACAGCTCGCGTGCCTCCACGGGATTCATCGGCCCATAGTGGATGCGCCGGTGCTGGTAGACCACGAGTCCGTACAGCGTCGCGCGTTCGAGCGCGAGCACCTGCCCTGCCTTCTTTTCCCAGTGCGGATCGCTCCAGCTGATCTTCAGCAGATGCCGGCCGACCTGCTCCAGCCATTCGGGTTCGATGCGCGCGAGCGTGCGGGCGAACAGGCGGCTCGTCTCGACGAGTTCGGCCGCGATGATCCAGCGGCCCACCTTCTTCGCGATCAGGGAGCCCGGCCACAGATGGAACTTGATGCCGCGCGCGCCGAGGTACTCGCGTCCGCGCGAGTCGCGTCCTTTTTCGCCATCGTCGATCTTGCAGCCGATATTGCCGAGCAGGCCCGTCAGCAGAGCCTTGTGGACCTGTTCGTACGTCGGCTCGCTGTCGTTCAGGCGCCAGCCCTGCTCCGTAACCGTGGTCAGCAGTTGCGAATGGACGTCGCGCCATTCGCGCAGGCGCAGATGCGACAGGAAGTTGGCGCGGCACTGGTCCTGCAACTGCTTGTTGCTCTTCTTGTGCGCGACGGCGTCCTCGAACCACTTCCACAAGCGGACCCAGCCAAGAAACTCGGAAGGCAGGTCCGACTTGTCGTCGAAGAACCTGCGGTGCGCCTGGTCGGCGGCCTCCTGCGCCTCCTGCGGACGGTCTCGCGGGTCCTGCACGGACAGCGCGCTCGCGATGATGAGCACTTCGCGCAGGCAATGCTGCTCGCGCGCGGCGAGGATCATGCGCGCCACGCGCGGGTCGAGCGGCAACTTGGCCACCTGGCGGCCCATGGGCGTCAGCTGATTGGCATCGTCGACGGCGCCAAGCTCCTGAAGCAGCTGATAGCCGTCCGCGACCGCGCGGCCCAGCGGCGGCTCGATGAACGGAAACTGCTCGATGTCCGTGAGCCGCAGCGCCTTCATGCGCAGGATGACGGCCGCCAGCGACGAGCGCAGGATTTCCGGATCCGTGAAGCGCGGGCGGCTCGCGAAGTCGCTCTCCTCGTACAGGCGAATGCAGACGCCGTCCGCCACGCGGCCGCAGCGGCCCGCGCGCTGGTTGGCGGCGGCCTGCGAGACGGCTTCGATCTGGAGCTGCTCGACCTTGTTGCGGTACGAGTACCGCTTGACGCGCGCGAGGCCCGTGTCCACCACGTAGCGGATGCCGGGGACCGTCAGCGAGGTTTCCGCCACGTTCGTGGCCAGCACGATGCGGCGGGCGCCGGAGGGCTTGAAGACGCGCTCCTGCTCCTGCACGGAGAGCCTCGCGAATAGCGGCAGGATTTCCGTGTGCGGCGGATGGTGCTTGCGCAGCGCCTCGGCCGTTTCGCGGATTTCCCGTTCGCCGGGCAGAAACACGAGGACGTCGCCGGGGCCGAGGCGGCAGAGCTCGTCAACCGCGTCCACGATGCCGTCGTAGAGGTCGCGTTCCTTCGCCTGCGCGGACTTCGGCGAGGGCGTTGTTGCGGCATTGGCGGCGTTGGGCGCGACGTCTTCCCGGATCGGGCGGTAACGCACTTCCACCGGATACAGCCGGCCGCTCACTTCGATGACGGGAGCGGGCTTGCCGTTGTGCGCGAAATGCTCGGCGAACCGCTTTGCGTCGATCGTGGCCGACGTGATGATGATCTTCAGGTCCGGACGCCGGGGCAGGATCTGCCGCAGGTAGCCGATCAGGAAGTCGATGTTGAGGCTGCGTTCGTGCGCCTCGTCGATGATGATCGTGTCGTAGGCGCGCAGCAGCGGGTCGTTCTGCGTCTCGGCGAGCAGGATGCCGTCGGTCATCAGCTTGATCGACGCGCCGGGGGACATCGTGTCGTTGAAGCGCACCTGATAGCCAACATGCTCGCCAACGGGCGAACCGAGTTCCTGCGCGATGCGCTTGGCCGTGGACGTTGCCGCGATCCGCCGGGGCTGCGTGTGCCCGATCAGGCCACCGCTCCGGCCGGGCGGCTCGCCCGCGCGCAACGGGCCACGGCCGATCGACAGGCAGATCTTCGGCAACTGCGTCGTCTTGCCGGAACCGGTCTCACCGGCCACGATGACGACTTGATTGGCGCGCAACGCCGCCGCAATCTCATCCCGGCGCGCGGACACCGGCAACGCCTCGGGGAAGGTGATCGGCGGAAGAGGATTGGCCAACCGATGCGCCAACCGCGGCTCACGCGGCGGGCGTGCTTCGCGGCCGCCCTGCGCGTCGCGCGGCGGCTGACCGTCTCGCCGTGGACGCTGATCGCCTCCGCCCTGTCCACCGCGTGGCTGGCCCTCTCGCGCGGGAGGTGCTACGCGGCCGCTCTGCGCGTCGCGGGCGGATTGCCCCTCGCGGGGCTCACGCGGTGGGCGCGGTGGAAGCGGTGGGCGCGGTGGGCGTGCGGTGCCGGACGGCGGGCCTGCGGGGCGGTCGCCGGCGGCGGTATCGCGGGGGGGCGGACCGGCGGGACGGCCTTGCGCGGGCGGGCGCTGGGCGTTGGATGCGGGGGTAGGCGTGCCTGCCGGCTGCGATGGCTTGCCGGGTGGCTGGGCGGGACGTTGTGCTGACATTGCCGGGGATTATAATCCGCCGCATGAACGCACGAACCGACACACCCCCAGAGCCCGCGGAGCCCCCCGCCGCTGCCCCCGCGCTGCCCCCCACGGCATTGTCCCCCGTCTCCGCGCCCGCCACGCCGATCCCGTCTTCGGCCGCCAGCGCCGACGCCGATGCCGCCGGCCCCGATCGCCAGCAGTTCGTCGACTGGCTCCGCGCCGTCGCCCCCTACATCCACGCCTTCCGCGGCAAGACCTTCGTCATCGCCTTCAGCGGCGAACTGGTCAAGGCCGGCGTGCTCAATGCCCTCGTCAACGACGTCGCGCTGCTGCATGCCATGGGCATGCAGATCGTGCTCGTGTTCGGGTCGCGCCCGCAGGTGGAAGAACAACTCGCGCTGCGCCACGTCGAATCGCGCTACGCCGACGGCGTGCGCATCACCGACAACGCCGCGCTCGAATGCGCGAAGGAAGCCGCCGGCGAACTGCGCCTCGACATCGAGGCCGCGTTCAGCCAGGGCCTGCCCAACACACCCATGGCTGGCGCGCAGCTGTCGGTCATCTCCGGCAACTTCATCACCGCCCGCCCGGTGGGCATCGTCAACGGCGTCGACTACCAGCACACCGGACTCGTCCGCAAGGTAGACGGCGAGTCCATGCGCATGTCGCTGTCCCACGGCAAGGTCGTCCTGCTCTCCCCGCTGGGCTTCTCGCCCACCGGTCAGGCGTTCAACCTGTCGATGGAAGACGTCGCCAGCGCCACCGCCAGCGCCCTGCGCGCCGACAAGCTCATCTTCATCACGGAGGTCCCCGGCGTCCCCGACCCCGTCGGCAAACTGATGACCGAGATGTCCCTGCGCACGGCCGCGGAGCGCCTGCACAACAACCATCTTCCGCCCGACGTCGCCTATTACCTCCAGCATCTGGTCAAGGCGCTCAAGGGCGGCGTGCCGCGCGCGCACCTGATTCCGTTCGCGCAGGACGGCTCCGTGCTGCTCGAACTGTTCCTGCACGACGGTGTCGGCACCATGATCTCCGACTCCGACCTCGAAAGCCTGCGCGAAGCCACCCTCGACGACGTCGGCGGCATCCTGCAACTGATCGCGCCGCTGGAAGCGGACGGCACACTGGTCCCGCGCGGCCGCCACCTGATCGAGCGCGATATCGGCAACTTCTCGGTGATCGAGCACGATGGCGTGCTGTTCGGCTGCGCGGCGCTGTACGAATTCCCGCGCGAGAACATGGGCGAGATGGCATGCCTGACGGTATCGTCGGAAGCCCAGGGCACTGGCGACGGCGAACGCCTGCTCAAGCGCATCGAGCGCCGCGCCCGCGCGCTGGGCCTCGAGCGCCTGTTCGTGCTCACGACGCGCACGGAGCACTGGTTCCTCAAACGCGGCTTCGTCCACGCCACCGTGGACGACCTGCCCGAAGACAAGCGCAAGCTGTACAACTGGCAGCGCAAGTCGATGGTGCTGATGAAGAAACTGTAAGGGGTGAAGGGACAAGGCCACCCGGCACCCGCCTTCGCTACAATACGGACAAACAAAACAGGAGTCCCTCATGGCCCGCATGGTCCATTGCATCAAGCTGAACAAGGAAGCCGAAGGCCTCGACTTCCCGCCGCTGCCGGGCGAACTCGGCAAGAAGATCTGGCAAGGCGTATCGAAGGAAGCCTGGGCCGGCTGGCTCAAGCATCAGACGATGCTGATCAACGAAAACCGCCTGAACATGGCGGACGCGCGCGCGCGCCAATATCTGCTCAAGCAGACCGAGAAGTATTTCTTCGGCGACGGCGCGGATCAGGCCGTTGGTTACGTGCCGCCGCCGTCCGCCTGAGCACACCAGACGCCGTACACGACAGAGAGGTGCCTCCGGGCACCTTTTTTTGTCCCGCGCTCGCCAATCCACGATGCGGAAACTTCGTCGTCACGCATCGATTACGTCATCCTTTTCCGAAAGCGCGCCTCGCCCGCGCCCACCCTTTGCACTTCTTGAGAAACGTCAAAGCCGGAAGCATTTGATCGTCGCTACGCTGCGGCCTCTTTCACCACGAAGGAGTGCGAGTCATGACGTTAGTGCGAAAGCTGGCCCTTGGCGTGCTGTCGGTGGCCACCACGGCGAGCGCCGCGATGGCGCAAACCGGGGCCGCCACACCCACCACGTACCGCGGCCCCCTGTCGTTCGGTGGCACCGTCGCCATCACCGTGGATGCCCCCAGCGCCGGCAAGGTGCAGGTGCGTTTCGACGACTCCCCGCTCGGGCTGCAAGGCACGATCGTCGGCAGCTACACAGTGCGCCATGGCGAATATACGGTTCGGAAATTCTCCTCGGACACGGCGGAGCCGCCGCCCGAGGCGCTGGCTACAAGGCTGCGCGGTGTCGGCCTCCGGTTCACGCGTCAGGACGAGCGGCTTAGCGGCGGCATCTCCGGCCTGCCGAATCCGGCGGTGACCGCTCGCAATGCGCGGCTCGCGGGCGTGGTGCATGCATCCGCCGCCACCACTCTGCCCGCCCTCGCCTCCATCGCGGGCGTCTACACCTACGTGCGGCAACAGTCGGCGCCCGCGCCGTCCGTGTCGCAGAGCATGACAGCCGCCGAGCCCCAGCCCGCGAAGCCCGGCATCGACAGCGGCCAGTTCCGCGTCGACCGCGCCGGCACCATGTGGCCGTGCCAGGGGGCGGACTGCCTGTCGCCCGCGAACGGCGCGCCCGTCCACAAACTGGAACCGGCTGACCAGACGCGCTGGCCCGGCGCGTTCGCGATCACGACGGACGGCAAGCCCGGCGGCCGGCTCTACGTCGCGGGCCAGCCCGGCGATCACATCCTGTACGTGGCCCACCGTGACGACGGCGGTGGGGGCATTGGCGGGGGCATCGGCAGCGCCGTCATGCGTACCGCCGCGCAGGTCCCGTCGGCCGTGCCATCGGGCCGCTGGCGCTGCCAGCATCCGACGACGCGGGTCGACGCGCAGACCGGCATCCATGCGTACCGCGGCACGCTACAGACGGAAACGCTGGAGATGTCGGGCCCATCTGTACGCAACCGGAATCTGCAGCGTCCGGTGGTATGGCGCCTCGATCCGTCGCGCGGGGCGATGGGGCGAGAGAGCGCGCGAAATCCCGAGCGCCAGTCAGTGCCCGAAGGCACGGCACCGGAGGCACAGGGGTTGTACTGGGTGAGTTGGACGCCGCAGCGGCATCAGGCATTCCTGCCGCTGGACGCCAACACGATGACGTACCTGCTGCAATCGACCGTGCCGGCGTCGCCGCTCGATCAGATGGGCGTCTGCCACCGCCAGCAGGTGGCCGCGACACGCGCCAGGAGGACGAACGCGAAGACCGGTAAGAAGGCGGGTATGAAGGCGGATATGAAGACAGCGATATCAGCGGCCGCCACCGGTACGAAGTGGGCGTCGAGACAGACGCCCGCGCAGGGAAAGACTCAGTAATCGGTCCGGCGCACGCCGTCCGTGGTGCCGAGCAGCAGCACATCGGCGCCGCGGAGCGCGAACAGGCCAACCGTCACCACACCGGGGAACTGGTTGATCTGCTGCTCGAGTGCCTTGGGCTCCGCGATCTTGAGGCCTGACACGTCGAGAATCACGTTGCCGTTGTCCGTCTTGTAGATGCCGCCTTCCCTGGTCATGCGCAGACGCGGCTGTCCGCCGAGCGCCGCGAGCTTGCGGGCAACGGCCGCGCGTGCCATCGGCACCACTTCCACGGGCAGCGGGAACGTACCCATCGTCTCGACGAGCTTGCTGCCGTCGGCGATGCACACGAAGCGCGCGGCCACCGAGGCCACGATCTTCTCGCGCGTGAGCGCGCCACCGCCGCCCTTGATCATCGCGCCGCTGGCATCGATTTCATCGGCGCCATCGACGTAGACGGGAATCTCGTCGACTTCATTGAGGTCCAGCACCTCGAAGCCATGCTGCTGCAGGCGCCGCGTGGACGCTTCCGAGCTCGACACTGCGCCCGAAAAACGCTCCTTGAAGGCCGCCACGGCATCGATGAACAGGTTCGCGGTGGAACCCGTGCCGACGCCGAGCACCGCGCCCTCGGGCACTTCCTGCTTCACATAATCCGCGGCGGCCTGGGCCACCAGCGCCTTGAGTTCGTCCTGATTCATGACACCTGCCGACAACTGCCGGTCGCTTGAGGGAAAACGCGTAGTGTAGCGGATTGAGGCGGCACGCCCGCTGTCGGACGACGCCCCCTGTTGGACGGAGGTCACGCGACGGTACAATGGCCCGTTCCCATCCAGTTCATCCCGCACGATCATGACCCAGCTCGAACAACTGAGGCAGTTCACGACGGTGGTGGCCGACACCGGCGACTTCCAGCTGATGAAGCAATACAAGCCGCAGGACGCGACGACCAATCCGTCGCTGATCCTGAAGGCAGTGCAGAAGCCCGAGTACCGCCCGCTGCTGGAAGCCGCGGTGCGCGACCACGGCAGCGCGGGTAAGGACGCCGTGATGGACCAGTTGCTCATCGCGTTCGGCCTCGAGATCCTGGCAATCGTGCCGGGCCGCGTCTCCACCGAAGTCGATGCGCGGCTGTCCTTTGACACCGCCGCCACCGTGGAGAAGGCGCGTCATCTGATCGCGCTGTACGAGCAGCGCGGCATCGCGCGCGAACGCGTGCTGATCAAGATCGCATCGACGTGGGAAGGCATTCGCGCGGCCGAACAGCTTCAGCGCGACGGCATCCGCTGCAACATGACGCTGCTGTTCTCGCTCGTGCAGGCGGTGGCCTGCGCGGAGGCAGGCGCGCAACTGATCTCGCCGTTCGTCGGCCGGATCCTCGACTGGTACAAGGCCAAGGCCGGCGACAAGTGGGATGTCGCGGCCAATGCCGGCGACAACGATCCGGGCGTGCGTTCCGTGCGCCAGATCTACGAGTACTACAAGAAGTTCGGCCACGAGACCGAGGTGATGGGCGCGAGCTTCCGCAGCACCGCGCAGATCCTGTCGCTCGCGGGCAGCGACCTGCTGACCATCAGCCCCGAGCTCCTCGAACAGTTGAACGTGGACGGCGCGACCGTCGAGCGCAAGCTCTCCGTCGATCAGGCGCAGGCCGCGAATATTGCGCGGATCGCCGCCGACGAGCCCGCGTTCCGCTGGCAGCTCAATGAAGACGCGATGGCCACCGAGAAGCTCGCCGATGGCATCCGCCTGTTTGCGGCCGATGCGGTCAAGCTCGAAGCCCTGATCGGCGAGCTCACGCGGAAGTAAAAAAAGAGATCAGTCCCACAGCAGCGGCAGGGTTTCCCCTGCCGCGCCGCTCAGCGCGATATCGGCCGTGGCATCGAGCGCCGACGGCTGCGGATTGACGACGATCACGGTCGCACCGTTATCCTTCGCCACCCCCGGCAGCGCCGCGGCCGGATACACCATCCCCGACGTCCCCACCACGAGGCACACATCGCTGTGCTCCGCCGCATATTCGGCGCGATAGCGCGCCACGCGCGGCAGATCTTCGCCGAACCACACCACGCCGGGCCGCATCAGCGCGCCGCACAGCGCGCACCGCGGCGGCTCGCCGGGAATTGGCGGCACCGTATCGCACTTGCCGCAGGTATCGAGCCACTTGTGCGCGAACAGGTTGCCGTGCAGCTCCACCACATGCTCGCTGCCCGCGCGCTGATGCAGGCCGTCAACGTTCTGCGTGACGAGCGTCACCGGCTTGCGTGCGGCCAGTCGCACCAGCGCATGGTGTGCCGGATTCGGATGCGTGGCGGCGACGAGCGCGCGACGATGCGCGTACCACTGCCATACCAGCGTCGGCTGGCGGCGGTACGCGGCCTCGGTCGCGAGTTCTTCCGGATCGAATCGCGCCCACAACCCCGTGAGCGCGTCGCGAAACGTCGGTACGCCGGACTCGGCGGAAATTCCCGCCCCGGTCAGGACGAAGACGTTGCGCGCCTGCCCGATCCGCGCGCGCGCCTCGGCCAGCGCGTTGGCATCCATCGCTTGCCCGACGCTTACTTCGGCAGGCGCCGCTGACGCACCGCCTCATACAGACAGACGCCGCTCGCGACGGAGACGTTGAGGCTTTCGACGCCGCCCGCCATCGGAATGCCGACCAGCTCGTCGCAGGTCTCGCGCGTCAGGCGGCGCATGCCCTCCCCTTCCGCGCCCATTACGATGGCCATCGGCCCCTTGAGGTCGACGTCGTACAGCGACTTGTCCGTGCCATCGGCCGTGCCAACCACCCAGATACCGCGCTCCTGCAGCTCGCGGAGCGTGCGCGCCAGGTTGGTCACGGTGATGTAGGGGACGGTTTCCGCGGCACCGCTGGCCACCTTGGCCACGGTCGCGTTGAGGCCGACGCTGCGGTCCTTCGGCGCGATGACCGCGTGCGCACCCGCACCATCCGCCACGCGGAGGCAGGCACCGAGGTTATGGGGATCGGTCACGCCATCGAGAATCAGCAGCAGCGGCGTCCCCTCGATGCCGTCGAGCAGCTCATCGAGGTTCAGCGCGAGCGAAACTTCCTCCGCGCGCGCGACCACGCCCTGGTGGCGGTCGGTGCCCGCCATGCCGCGCAGGCGGTCCGCATCCACGGGATGCAGCCGGACGCCGAGGCTTTCGGCGAGTTTGACGAAGTCCTGCATGCGCCGGTCGCGGCGCGAGGCTTCGATATAGACATCGGATACACCCTTCGCGTCCTGGCGAAGGCGTGCAGTGACGGCATGAAAGCCGATCAGGAGTTTTTGCTTGGCCATGGCGGGATTGTAGGGGATATCCCGCCGCGCAAGAAAAAACGCGTCCTCCCCCGTGCCCGGAAGAGGACGCGCAGCTTAGCGCTTGGCGCTTCTATCCGCGTTATCGCTTGCGAGCGGCGCGCGGACCCTTGCTGGCCGTCTTGGCGCCGCGCGCCTTGCTCGCGGGCTTGCGCGTCTTTTCCAGATGCGCGGGCTTCGGCTTGGCCGCACGCTTCGCCGGCTTGCCGCCGGGCGTCTTGTGCGTGGCGTGGCCACTATGGCCAACGTTCGCCAGGTTCGGTTTCATCGGCGTGATCACCGCCTCGAACACCGGCTGCTCCTCGATCACGCGATCGAGCGTCTCGTCGAACGACTCCTCGGGCTTGGACGTACCGCCCAGCAGCGCCGCCAGCTGGCGGCCCTTCTTGCGCGCGGGCACGGCATGGGCGGCCGGTACGCGCGGCTGCGCCTCGGGGCCCGCGACGCGCGCGCGGAGCGACTTGGCCGACGGCTCCTGCACGAGTCGGAAGTCGATCTTCCGCGCGTCGAGGTCCACGCGCGATACCTGCACGCGCACGCGATCGGTCAGGCGGTAACGGATACCCGTACGCTCGCCGCGCAGCTCGTTGCGCGCCTCGTCGAACTGGAAGTAGTCGCTGCCGAGCTCGGTCACATGCACGAGGCCCTCGACATACAGCTCGTCGAGCTGCACGAAGATGCCGAACGACGTGACCGCGCTGACGGTGCCCGCGAAATCGCTGCCTAGCTTGTCGCGCATGAAGTAGCACTTGAGCCAGGCCTCCACATCGCGCGACGCCTCGTCGGCACGGCGCTCGTTGGCCGAGCAATGCAGGCCGAGCTCGTCCCAGATCGCTTCGTTGCGGCGCGCGCGCGCGGCCGTGGCCTCCGCGCGCTGCTCGGCATCCTTGGCCTGCATGCGGCGGGCCTTGGGCGAGATCGACGTATTGAACTCGGTGCCCGGCGCGAACGCCGGCTGGTACTTCGTATGCGCGAGCACCGCCTTGATCGCGCGATGCACGAGCAGATCGGGATAACGCCGGATCGGGCTGGTGAAGTGCGCGTAGGCCTCGTAGGCCAGGCCGAAGTGGCCGATATTGTCGGGGCTGTAGACGGCCTGCTGCATCGAGCGCAGCAGCATGGTCTGCAGCATCGGCGCATCGGGACGCGACTTGATCTTGTCCATGACCTCCGCGTAGTCGGACGCCTGCGGCTTGTCGCCGCCGCCGAGCGACAGGCCCGCGGTCTTCAGGAACTCGCGCAGGTTCTTCAGCTTCTCTTCACCGGGGCCCGCGTGGATGCGGTACAGCGTCGGGTGCTTGAAGCGCTCGAGGAAGTCCGCCGCGCACACGTTGGCGGTCAGCATGCACTCCTCGATGAGCCGGTGCGCGTCGTTGCGCGTGCGTGGCAGGATCTGCTCGATCTTGCCCTGCGCATTGCACACGATGTACGTCTCGGTCGTATCGAAGTCGATCGCGCCGCGTTCGCGGCGCGCCTTGAGCAGGACCTGGAACAGTTCGTACAGGTTCTGCAGATGCGGCACCAGCTCGCCACGCTTGTGGGCCTCGGGGCCCTTCGTGTTCGACAGCACGGCCCAGACCTCGTTGTAGGTCAGGCGTGCGGCCGAGTGCATCACCGCCGGATAGAACTGGTAACCCTTGATCTCGCCCTTGCTCGTGATCACCGCATCGCAGACCATGCACAGACGGTCCACCTGCGGGTTGAGCGAGCACAGCCCGTTCGACAGCTTCTCCGGAAGCATCGGAATCACGCGGCGTGGGAAGTAGACGGACGTCGCGCGGTCGAGCGCATCGGCGTCGAGCGGCGATCCGGGACGCACGTAGTGCGACACGTCCGCGATGGCGACGATCAGGCGCCAGCCCTTCGTGCGGCCGATCTTCACGGGCTCGCAATACACGGCATCGTCGAAGTCGCGCGCGTCTTCGCCGTCGATCGTGACCAGCGGCACATCGCGCAGGTCGATGCGATGATCGAGGTCCTGCTGGCGCACCACATCGGGCAGCGCCTGCGCTTCCTTGGCCGCGGCGGCGGAGAACTGATGCGGCACGCCATACTTGCGTACCGCGATCTCGATCTCCATGCCCGGATCGTCGATATCGCCGAGCACTTCCACCACGCGGCCGACCGGCTGCACGTAACGGTCCGGCCATTCGACGAGCTCCACGCTCACGACCTGGCCTACGCGCGCCTTGCCTTGCGACTTCGGCGGAATGAGGATGTCCTGGCCAATGCGCTTGTCTTCCGGCGCCACGACGAGCACGCCGTTTTCCGATAACAGGCGGCCGATCACATAGCGGTTGGCACGTTCGACGATCTCGACGATCTGCCCTTCCGGACGTCCACGGCGGTCGTAACCGATCACGCGCACCTGCGCGCGGTCGTTGTGCATGGCTTTCTGCAGTTCACGCTCGGGCAGGAAGATATCGTCCTCGCCGTCATCGCGGATCAGGAAGCCGAAGCCATCGCGGTGACCCTGCACGCGGCCCAGCACGAAGTTCGGCTGGTGCGCGAGTTCGTAGCGGCCCTTGCGGTTCAGTTCGATCTGACCGTCGCGCTCCATGGCGGCGAGGCGCTTCTGAAAGCCGTCATGCTCCTTGCGCGTGACGGAGAGAGCCTTGGCGATATCGCCGGCCGACTGCGGCGACCCCGAAGTTCTGAGCACGCCGAGGATTTCTTCCCGGCTTGGGATCGGATAGTTGTTCTGATTCAATTTTGGAAACTATTTGACAAACGTTATACGGTCGCTATAATGGCCGCTTCGGTTGTTTCGACACCTGCCCAGGTGGCGGAATTGGTAGACGCACTAGGTTCAGGTCCTAGCGGTGGCAACACTGTGGAGGTTCGAGTCCTCTCCTGGGCACCAAGGATATTCCTGCAGAGAACCCGCAACGCTTTCGAGCTTGCGGGTTTTTTGTTGTCTCCGCGGTTATCCCTGTCATTCCTATTCAATCGAAACTCCCCTTCCTTCTTATATCGGTCCGCATTCAAGTTCCCTGAGCAGGTTTCCCTGGCGAATGACACCTGAATGCACCGTGAATGAGTGTATCAGCAATCAGTGGCGATTCCGGCATTATCTTGACATGTCCCGCCATCTGTAACTATGATGGTTTCACATCAAGACTTCCAGCATGAGCACCAGCAGCCGATTCGCCGTCGCCGTCCATATCCTTACCCTGCTTGCGCAGGCGAAGGAACCGCTGTCCTCGTCGTGGATCGCGGGCAGTGTCGGCACGAATCCCGCGCTGATCCGCCGCATGATCGGCGCGCTGACCGACGCCGGTTTCGTCTCGACCACGATGGGCAGCACCGGCGGCGCGATGCTGGCGCGTCCCGCGGACGCCATCACGCTGCTCGAGGTATTCCGGGCGGTTGAGACCAGCGCGCTGATCACGCTGCATCAGAGCGCGCCGAACCCGGCGTGCCTCGTCGGCCGCGAGATCACGGGCGCCCTGCGCAACGTCGCAGACCGCGCGCAGGCGGCCATGGACGCGGCGCTCGCGGATGTCACGATCGCCGGCATGCTCGCCGATGTCGAGCGCGCCGGTCAGCGCCGAAAGCGCTGAATTTTTTTGCCTCGATATGTAACTGACGTAGTTTCATATCCAGACTTTATCTTTAACAAGGAGCACCATGAAGATCGCCATCCTCGGCGCCACCGGCAACGTCGGCACGCGCCTCGTGAATGAAGCCCTGCAACGCGGCCATCAGGTCACCGCGCTCGCGCGCAGCGCCGAAAGCCTGCCCGCACGCGCCGGCCTCACTGCGAAAAACATCGACGTGAGCCATGCCGATGCGCTCTCGCAGGCGTTCGCCGGCCACGACGCCGTCATCAGTTCGCTGAAGTTTCTGGGCACCGATCCCCGCCTCATCGTCGACGCGGTAAAGCGCGTGGGCGACAACGCCCCGCGTCTGCTGGTGGTGGGTGGCGCGGGCAGCCTGTTCGGCGCACCGGGCGTGCAGATCGTCGATACGCCCGATTTTCCGGAGGCATACAAGGCGGAAGCGCTCGCGGGCCGCCAATTCCTGAACACGCTCGAGGCAGAGCCCGCGGACTCCACGCTCGATTGGACGTTTCTGTCGCCGTCCGCGCTGCTGCTGCCCGGCGAGCGCACGGGCAAGTTCCGTCTGGGACAGGATGACCTGCTCGTCGACGCCGCGGGCAAGAGCGCGATTTCGATCGAGGACTACGCGGTCGCGATGCTCGATGAAGTGGAAACGCCGCGGCATACGCGGCGGCGTTTCACGGTCGGCTACTGACGCGCGCGCTCAGGCCGCGCTCAGGCCGCGCTGTCGTCGTCCAGCAGACTCGCGCGCTTGCCGCGCTTGAGCCAGGCCGCGAGGTTGTGCGGCCGCAGCGTGTCGTACTCCTCGAACGGCTGGTGAATCCATGGGTTCGAGGGGAGGAACGTCACGTGGTAGTCGGGCTCGACCTTCGAGCAGGCCTTGTACCAGATCACCGCCGAGCGCACGTCGGTCACGGCCGGGTACCGCTCCTTGAGGTGCTTGCCCACGCGCTCGAGCGTCACGCCGGAGTCGACGAGGTCATCGACCAGCAGGATCCTGCCCGACAGCTCGCCGCGCGTCATCGTGATGTATTGCGCGATATCGAGTTCGCCCTGCTGCGTGCCCGCGGCCTCGCGATAGCTGCTTGTCGCCAGGATCGCGAGCGGCACGTCGAAGATGCGCGACATCTGGTCGCCCACACGCAGGCCGCCACGTGCCAGGCAAAGGATCTTGTCGAATTTCCAGCCCGATTCGTGCACGTTCAGCGAGAGGCGCGCGATCAGCCGATGGTATTCGTCCCACGAGACCCACAGGTTCTCGTCGTCGTTGGTAGGGAGGTTCATGTTGTGCTGTGCTCTTTTTATTCAGTCGTGGTCGACCGATAAAGCTTTCGGCCCGCGATTGCGGGCCGAGGGAATTGCCGCGACGCTCGTGTCGCCGCGGTCATTTTATTTTTCGGCCGCGTGAGGGTATCACCGTGGCCGTCACCGCCATGACGCCTGTTGCGCGATTACGCCGTTTGATACGGGTGACGCAGCAGAATAGTCTCGTCGCGGTCGGGACCCGTCGAGATCATGTCGATCGGAATGCCAACCACTTCCTCGACGCGCTTCAGGTAGGTGCGCGCCGCTTCCGGCAGCGCATCCCAGCTCTTCACGCCAAACGTCGATTCGTTCCAGCCCGGGAATTCCTCATACACCGGCACGCAGGCGGCCACCGCATCGGAGCCGCGCGGCAGGATGTCCACGGTCTTGCCGTCGAGCTCGTAGCCGACGCACAGCTTGAGCGTCTCGAGACCGTCGAGCACGTCGAGCTTGGTCATGCACAGGCCCGACACGCCGTTGATCTGCACCGAACGCTTGAGCGCGGCGGCGTCGAGCCAGCCCGTGCGGCGCGGACGGCCGGTCACCGAGCCGAATTCCTTGCCCACGTTGGCCAGGCGCACGCCTACCGGATCCTGACGCGACGGGTTGTCGTTGTCGTACAGCTCGCTCGGGAACGGACCCGAGCCCACGCGCGTGCAGTACGCCTTCGTGATACCGAGGATGTAGTTCAGGCGGCCCGGACCCACGCCCGCGCCCGCGGCGGCCGCACCGGCCACGCAGTTGCTCGACGTCACGTACGGGTACGTACCGTGGTCCACGTCCAGCAGCGTGCCCTGCGCGCCCTCGAACATGAGGTTGCCGCCCGCGGCGTTCACCGCGTACAGCTCGGCCGACACGTCCGCGACCATAGGCTTCAGGCGCGGCGCGTAGGCCAGCGTCTCGTCGAGGATCTGCTGGAAGTCCAGCGCCTCGGCGCCGAGGTACTGCGTCAGCATGAAGTTGTGGAAGTCGAGGTTCTCGCGCAGACGCTCGGCGAAGGCCTTCGGGTCGAACAGATCCTGCACGCGTAACGCGCGGCGCGCGACCTTGTCTTCGTAGGCCGGACCGATGCCGCGGCCGGTCGTGCCGATCTTCGCGGCGCCACGGCGCGCTTCACGCGCCTTGTCGATGGCGACGTGGTACGGCAGGATCAGCGTGGTGGCTTCGGAGATACGCAGGCGGTTCTGCACCTGCAGGCCGGCGGCCTCGAGCTCCTCGATCTCGCGGAACAGCGCTTCGGGCGACAGCACGACGCCATTGCCGATGTAGCAGACCGTGCCGTCGCGCATGATGCCCGACGGAATCAGTCGAAGAATGGTCTTCTTGCCGCCGATGATCAGCGTGTGGCCTGCATTGTGACCACCCTGGAACCGCACCACGCCCTTTGCCTGGTCGGTAAGCCAATCGACGATCTTCCCTTTGCCTTCGTCACCCCACTGGGTGCCGATCACGACGACGTTGCGTCCCTGGCTTACTGCGGATGCGGACATGTTGAATTGGTCAGAAGGTTAAAAACGTATTCTACTCTCGTTGCGGAACAGTGCCCGTTCTTTGGGCGCGAGTCTGCTCCATTCGAGACAAATCCGGGCCCGGCGCGGAGGCCGTTCCCGGAGCGATCCTCAGGGGAAATTCAGCGCGGTACGACGACCCAGGCGTTGCCCTGGCGTACCAACTGGCGGTCGCAATTGAACTCGTCGAGCTCGTGCGTATGGCCCGGCAGCGACTGGATCACGATCTCGCCATTGCCGCGCAGGGCCGCGATGGCGGCGCGCAATGCCGGGTCGGCATCCCACGGCGCGAAGATGGCAAGCGCCCGCACCTGCACCGGCGACAGGGCCGCTACTTCGCGCAGGTCGAGGGAGAACCCCGTCGCCGGACGGGCGCGCCCGAAGGCCTCGCCCACCTTGTCATACCGGCCGCCGCGCGCCACGTAGTTCGGCAGGCCCGCGACATAGGCCGTGAACATCACACCGCTGTGGTAGTGATACCCGCGCAGGTCGGCCAGGTCGATATTGACGCTCGCGCCACTCACGCGCGCGGCCAGCGCGGCGAGTTCATCCAGCGCGCGGCCGATGGTCGGGCTCGACGGCAGCGTAGCGCGCGCGCGTTCGATCACGTCCACGCCGCCGTACAGCGTCGGCAGGGCCAGCAGCGCGTCGCGCTCGGTCTCGGGCATGCCCGCGGTCAGCGCGCGCAACGCGGACACGTCCTTCGTTTCCAGCGCCGCGAACAGCGCGTCCTCGATCTTGCGGATCGACGGCAGCCCTTCCAGCACGGCGCCGAGAATGCCCGCATGGCACAGGTCCAGACGCACGTCGGTCAGGCCCGCCACCTGCAGCGCGGCCAGCATCAGCTCCTGAATCTCGACGTCCGCCTCGAGGCCCGCGTGCCCATAGATCTCGGCGCCGAGCTGGATCGGCTCGCGCGTGGCATGGAAGCCGGCCGGGCGCGCATGCAGCACGTTGCCCGCATAGCACAGGCGCGTGACGCCCGGACGATTCAGCAGATGCGCGTCGATCCGCGCGACCTGTGGCGTGATGTCGGCGCGCAGGCCCAGCGTGCGGCCGGAAAGCTGGTCGACGAGCTTCAGCGTGCGGAGGTCCAGATCGTGGCCGGTCCCGGTCAGCAGCGACTCGAGGTACTCGAGCATCGGAGGCATGACCAGCTCGTAGCCGTAGGTGCGGAACAGATCGAGCATGCGGCGGCGCAGTTCTTCGATCTTGCGCGCTTCCGACGGCAGGACGTCGGCGATGTTTTCAGGCAGGAGCCAGTGGTTGGACATGGTGCTTCTCATAACTATCAGACGGTGCCGGGCGAATGGTACACCGGTAGCGTACAAAACCCCGGCAAGCCGGGGTTTCGTAGTCGATGGCCGGGAACTGCCGGCTACCCTACTTCTTGGCTGGCGCGGGCGCCGGGGCACTGCTGCCGCCGGACGACCGCATGTAGCGGAAGAAGTCGGAGTTCGGTTCCAGCACGATCAGGTCGCGCTTGTCGCGGAACGTGCTGCGGTAGGCTTCCATGCTGCGCCAGAACTGCGCGAAGTTCGGATCGCGGCCAAAGGCGTCGGCATAGATCTGCGAGGACTTTGCATCGCCATCGCCCTTGATGACCTGCGCGTCGCGATAGGCCTCTGCCAGCACGACCTCGCGCTGACGATCGGCATCGGCGCGGATCTTTTCGCCCTCCGCGGCGCCGGTCGACCGCAGCTCGTTGGCCACGCGCTTGCGCTCGGCCTCCATGCGGCGATACACCGATTCGCTGATCGCGGGCAGCAGATCCACGCGCTTCAGGCGAACGTCGAGAATCTCGACGCCTACGCTCTGCGCATACTCGGCCATGCCGGTGCGGATATTCTGCATGACCTTGTCACGCTCGCCCGCCACCACATCGGCGACGGTGCGCTTGCCGAACTCCTCGCGCGCCACGGAGTCGATCCGCTGCGTCATGCGATCCTGCGCGCCGCGCACGTTGCCGCCGAAGGCGACGAAGAACTTGCGCGGATCGACGATGCGCCATTTGACGAACCAGTCCACCACCATGCTCTTCTTCTCGGCGGTCAGAAAGCGCTCGTTGGCGGCGACATCGATGGTCTGCAGGCGGCGGTCCATGAAGACCACGTTCTGCAGCGGCGGCGGCAGCTTGAAGTGCAGGCCCGGCTCGCGCACGACCTGCTTGATCTCGCCGAAGGCGAAGACCACGGCGTACTGGCGCTGATCGACGACGAACAGCATCGACGACGCCACGGCCAGCACGATAAAGATACCAATCGCGAAGGAAATCAGTCGGTTCATGACGTCTCCTTCTTAACGCGAATCGCGGTCGCGGTTGCGCAGCGCTTCGCGCGACCGGATATCCGACGACGTATCGGGCACCGCCGGTGCCGCCGAACCCGAAGCCGCTGCCGGCGACGACGGCACGGTGGCGCCCTGCGTCTGCGACACGAGCTTGTCGAGCGGGAGGTACAGCAGGTTGCTGCCCTGACGCACGTCCACGAGCACCTTGCTCGTGTTGGAGTAGATCTGCTGCATGGTCTCCAGATAGATACGATCGCGCGTCACCTGCGGTGCCTTCGCGTATTCGGCCTGCACGGAGCGGAAGCGCGAGGCATCGCCCTCGGCCTGCGCGACTACGCGCGAACGGTAACCCTCCGCCTCTTCCTTCAGGCGCGCGGCGGTACCTTTGGCGCGCGGGATGATGTCGTTCGCATAGGCCTGGCCTTCGCTGATCGCGCGCTCGCGATCCTGGCTCGCCTTGTTCACGTCATCGAACGCGGCCTGCACCTGCTCGGGCGGCTGCACGCTCTGCACGTTGACGGAGATCACGCGGATACCCGTCTTGTACGCGGTGAGAATCGCCTGGATCGACTTGGCGAGACCCTGCGCGATCTGCTCGCGGTTCTCGTACAGCACCGAATCCATGCGGTTGCGGCCCACGATCTCGCGCACCGACGTCTCGGCGGCCTGCGTCACCAGCTCTTCATCGCCACCGCGGTCGGTCTTGTTGAAAAACAGGTATTCGCTCGCGTCCTGAATGTCGTACTGGACCGTGAACCGGACATCGATGATGTTCTCGTCCTGCGTGAGCATCGACGAGTCCTTGAGGTTCGTGTCCTTGATCGACGTCGCGCGGCCGACCTCGACCGAACGCACGGCCGACAGGTTGACCACCTCGGCCGACTGGATCGGCCACGGCCAGCGCCAGTTGATACCGGGGCCCGCGCTGTACTTGTACTTGCCGAACTGCAGGATCACCGCGGTCTGGCCTTCCTGCACCATGAAGAACCCGCTCGCCAGCCAGATACCGGCGATCGCGGCGATCAGCACGCCCACGCCGATGCCCGAACCCTTGCCCGGGGCGCGCGGGCCGCCGAAGTTCTGGTTGCCGCCGCCGCCATTGTCCTTGCGGCCCAGCAGGCCGTTCAGGCGGCGGTTGAAGTCGCGCCAGAGCTCGTCGAGATCCGGCGGGCCGTCCTGCGGACGCTGGTTCTGCTGGCGATTGTTGTCCTTGTCCTTGTCTTCGTCGTCCTGACCGTTGCGGCCCCAGCGGGGGTCGTTCAGCGAGAAGATGGCACGCAAGCGTTGCCAGCCCGCGCGCAGCGGCGCGTGGGGCTGCCTGGCGCCGGGCGCGTAGCGCGAGTCAGGATTCCGGGAGAACTGGGGCATGAAGTGCACGGGTCCGGGAAGTTGTGAACAGGGGGATTCTAGCAGCCATCTTGATCACATTTACGCAATATCGCCATGATCTTCGCCGTCGACAGGGATGTCGCCGGAAAGTTCGTCGAGTCGCGGGTCGTATTCCGGCGGCATCGGCGGGCGCGAAGCGAGCCACTGGGCCACCTCGACCACGGCTTCCCGCAGGCCGTCGAGGCCCATGCCTTCCCGCGCGGACAGGAACACGCGCGTGGGCACGCCCTCCTCGTCCCGTTCGATGCGCGGGCCGGCCTCGAGCAGTTCAGGGGCCGCGTCGATCTTGTTCATGACGATGATCTGCGGGATGTCCGATGCGTCGATTTCCGCGAGCACGCGGTTCACCTGCTCGATCTGCTCGTGCCGCACGCCGCTCGATGCATCGACGACATGGAGCAGCAGATCGGCGTGCACGGTTTCGTCGAGCGTGGCGCGAAACGCTTCCACGAGCTGTGTCGGCAAATCGCGAATGAATCCGACGGTATCGGACAGCACCACATTACCCAGCCCTTCGAGGAACAGCCGGCGCGACGTCGTATCGAGCGTCGCGAACAACTGGTCGGCCGCATAGGCGCGCGCCTTGGTCAGCGCGTTGAACAGCGTGGACTTGCCCGCGTTCGTATAGCCGACCAGCGAAATGCTCAGCGTCTCGTTGCGGGCGCGGGCGCGGCGTTGCGTACTGTGCTGACGGCGCAGCCGCGCGAGATCCGTCTTGAGCCGCTTGGCGCGGTCGTCGAGCATCCGGCGGTCGAGTTCGAGCTGCCGCTCGCCCGGGCCGCCGCGCATCCCGATACCGCCCTTCTGCCGTTCCAGGTGGCTCCACGCGCGGACCAGGCGCGAGGCCTGGTACTGGACCTGCGCGAGTTCCACCTGCACCTTGCCCACATGGCTCTGCGCGCGCTGCGCGAAGATATCGAGGATCAGGCCCGTGCGGTCGATCACGTGCCGGTTCAGGAAACGCTCGAGGTTCCGCTGCTGCGCGGGGCTCAGCGCGTGGTTGAACACGATCACGTCCGCGTCCAGCGCGTCCGCGGCCTCGCGCAGTTCTTCCGCCTTGCCGGATCCGATGAACAGCGACGGATCGGGGCGCGGACGCTTGCCCGTGAGCGTGTGAACGGGCACGGAGCCGGCGGTCGTCACCAGCAGCGCGAGTTCGGAGAGACTTTCCTGGAAATCATGCTTGCCGAAATCCACGCCGACCAGGATGGCGCGCGACGGCTCGGTATTGGAGGTAGCTTTGGGTTGCAAACGGGATGGACGCGAGGCGTCTAGAGGAGAGATGACCGCCGGGGAGGCGACAGTCGGAGATAGACAGCGCGGAACAGAAGCTTTCGGGCACAGTCGAGCGTGCGACCTGGCTCGGGCTTGCCACCTGGCTCGAGCTTGCGACAAGGCTCGGGCTTTCGGCCAAGGCCATGCGACCGCACCGGAATGCGGCCGCAACGGACAGAATCGTCGGGATTAACCCTCGGAAGCGTCATCCACGCGGAAATTGACCGCACGGGCCGGAACCACGGTGGAGATCGCATGCTTGTACACCATCTGCGTCACCGTATTGCGCAGCAGGACGACGTACTGGTCAAACGACTCGATATTGCCTTGCAGCTTGATGCCATTGACGAGGTAGATGGAAACCGGCACGTGCTCTTTGCGCAGCGCGTTCAGGAACGGGTCTTGTAGCAATTGCCCTTTGTTGCTCATGGCACACTCCAAATTTATAGATTTAGTGATGGATCATGGGGACGGAAGCCCCCGGTTCAAGTCATCGGCACAAGATCGCGCCAAAAAAAGATCAAAGCAAAGATGAAAACGGTACCAGCTTGGCCTCAACACACGCAGGGGGCGAACCCCCTGCTATCCGTGAATTTAGCCGCAGTTCCAAACGAACGCAAACGAATCTTGCCCACGCAGAGAAAGCCGAGCCCCAGGCACCATCGAGGCTCATTCCTTCGAGTCGACGTACGGGTTTTTGTTCGTGCGGAATTCGATTCGAAGCGGGGTGCCTTTGAGCTTGAATGCGGCGCGGAACCGGTTTTCAAGGTAACGGCGATAGGTTTCGGCAACGCCCGACAGCGCATTGCCGTGCACCACGATGATCGGCGGGTTGGACCCGCCCTGGTGCGCGTAACGGAGTTTCGGCCGTGAAGTGCCCACACGCTTCGGCTGCTGGAACTCCACCGCCTCCTCCAGCACGCGCGTCAGTTGCGGCGTCGGCAGCTTGACCATCGCCGCCGCATAAGCATCATCGACCGAACGCAGCAGCGCGCCGATCCCCGTCCGCTCCTTTGCCGACACGAAATGAAAATTGGCGAAGCTCAGGAATTGCAGCTTCCGCTCCAGATCGTGCTTGATGCGGTCACGCGCATGCCCGTCCAGGCCGTCCCACTTGTTCACGCCCACGACCAGCGCGCGGCCGGACTCGACGATGAAGCCGGCGATATGCGCGTCCTGCTCGGAGATGTCCTGCTGCGCGTCGAGCAGCAGCACCACCACGTTGGCATCGGCGATCGACTGCAGCGTCTTGACCACCGAGAACTTCTCGATCGCCTCGAACACCTTGCCGCGCTTGCGCAGGCCCGCGGTGTCGATCAGCGTGTAGGGCTTGCCGCCGCGCTCGAATTCCACGTAGATGGCATCGCGCGTGGTGCCTGGCATGTCGAACGCAATCACGCGCTCTTCGCCGATCAGCGTATTCACGAGCGTGGACTTGCCCACGTTCGGCCGCCCCACGATGGCGATCTTCACGCCGCGCTGGCTGGCGTCATCGGGCTCGGCGAGCTCCGGGCGCTCCTGTACCGCGATGTCGAGCGCCTCGTCGACGAGCTCGCGCACGCCATCGCCGTGTGTCGACGAGATCGCGTACGGGTCGCCCATGCCGAGCTCGTAGAAGTCCGCCGCGACGGACGTGTACTTCATGCCTTCGGCCTTGTTCACGGCCAGCATGATGCGGCGGCCCGTCTTGCGCAGGTAGTCGGCGATGACGCGATCCTGCGGCGCGAGGCCGAGCCGGCCGTCCACGAGGAAGATCACGACGTCCGCCTCGACCACGGCCTGCCGCGTCTGCTTGGCCATCTCGGCCACGATGCCTTCCTTGGCCACGGGCTCGAAGCCGCCGGTGTCGATGACGATGAACGGACGGTCGCCGACGCGGCCCTCGCCGTAATGGCGGTCCCGTGTCAGGCCCGGCAGGTCGGCGACGAGCGCGTCGCGCGAGCGCGTCATCCGATTGAATAGCGTCGACTTGCCCACATTCGGGCGGCCGACGAGTGCGATCACTGGTTTCATGCAATAAACGGAAAATGGGCCGGCACACGCCGTCCCGACTCCGGAGTCATGTTGATCCGACATCCCGCCATGCGCCGATATTGGGCATGGCAGGCAGGTTTCCTGTCGGGCGCACCCGGTCAGACGATGCGGGGCGCCACGGTCCAAACCGCAAAGGCGGGCACGACCGGAATCATGCTACCGGAAATGAGCCCGTCCATGCGACAGGAGCATGGACGGGCATGGGCGAGATCCCATGGCCGCGACCGGGGATGGCCCCGGCTACGGCGTTGGCTTCGATGTCAGTTCGGGACGAAGCCGTAGACGTCGCCGTCGCGCGTCTGTACCACCAGCGTCTGCCCGGCCACCACCGGCGCGGCGCTGATCGCGCTGCCATCGGTCTTCATGCGGGCCACGATCTGGCCATCCTCGCGTGAGAGGAAGTGAACATAACCGTCGTAGTCGCCCACGACGACGGAGCGGCCCAGCGCGGTCGGCGCGCCCAGCGTGCGATAGCGCAGCTGGTCGTTCTTCCAGCGCTCGTTGCCGTTCTGGCGGTCGAAGGCGTACACCGTGGACGACTCGTCGCTGGCGAACAGCGTCGTGTCATCCTGGGCCAGCCCGGTTGGCGACGAGAAATCCTTGCCCCACTGCGGCTGGCCATTCGCCAGTTCGAGGCAGGCAATCCGCCCCTGGAACGTGGTGGCGCACACCTGACGGCCATTGACGGCCGGCTGGCCCGTCACGTCGTTCAGGCGTTCGATTTCGGACACGCCCTTCGGATACGACACCGCCGATTCCCAGCGCAGCACGCCGTTGCCCGGCGCGAGCACGCCAAGCTTGCCGCCCGGGAAGCCCATCACCACGCCGTCGCCGGCAAAGGTCATGCCCATGGCGGCGCGCAGGTTGAGCGGCGTCTGCGAACGCTGGTAGATCCAGCGGCGCTCGCCGGTCTGCGCATCGAGGCCGAGCACGCGCGTATCCGTGGTACGGACGATCACGAGGCCGTTGCCGACCAGCGGCGCGGACAGGACCTCGCCGTTGACCTGCTTCTTCCATACCTGCTTGCCGCTCGCGTCGAACGCGTAGACGACGCCCTTCTCGCCCGCCACGGCGGTGACGTTGCCGTCCGAGCCGGGACCCGAGGTCAGGTCGACATCGGTCCTGGCCTTCCACACCGTGCGGCCGGATGCGCCATCGATCGCCATCACGTTACCGCTGCGCGACGACACGTAGACGTTGTTGCCCGACACCACGGGCGACATCACGTAAGGACCGCTCTTGCCCACGTCCGCGGTCCACGCCTGCTTGACGGACAGCGTCGCGGCCACTGGCTTCAGCTCGGTCGGCGGATGCTTGTTCTCCTTGCCGAACAGCGAGCAGCCGGCCAGGACGCCCAGGCAGGCCCCGGCTGTCAGCGCACGCGCGACATGGCGGGACACACGGCGGGTCGAACGTTGCGCGGCGGCTTGTTGCAATGACATCATGAGAATGCGATCCCTTCCCTTGTTTGACTCGGTTGGCCCGTGCGGCTCGGTTGGCCCGGATGAATTCAGTCTGCTGGCAGCGCGTTACGCGGTGCCCAGCGCGTCAAGCTTGAACTGGATGACCTGGCGCATGCCGGCATCGCCGGCGCCCAGCTTGTCCAGCGCGCGGCGATACGCGGTACGCGCCTCGTCACGCTTGTCCTGCGCGGCGAACAGGTCGCCGCGGCGGTCCGCGTACAACGCCTCGAACGGACCCGGCGGGTCCGTCTTCAGCAGCGCGAGGCCCTGGTCGTAGGCCTTCTCGTCGAGCAGCACACCGGCCAGGCGCACGCGCGCGAGGTGCGCATAGTCGCCGTCGCCATGATCGATCGCCCATTGCAGCTGCGCCTTCGCGCCCGCCAGATCGCCCGCGTCGTACAGCGTCTTCGCCGCGACCATCGCGCTCATCTGGCCATAGGCGGTGCGGCCGAACTTCGACTCGAGGTCCGTGGCGGCGCGCTTCACGCGATCGGCGTCGCGCGCCTCGGCGGCCTTGGTCACCTGCTCGTACAGCAACGCCGCATCGCGTGCCTGCGAACGCTGCCAGTAGTTCCAGCCGCCCCATGCCGCGAACGCGAGCAGGCCCGCGATGAGGATCCACGTAACGATATTGCCGTACTGGTTCCACCAGGCCTTGAGGCTCTCAAGCTGTTCCTGTTCTTCTAGATCGTAAGCCATGTCGAGGCATCACCCGCGTTGTCGTTACTGTTCGTCGTCTTCATCTTCGTCATCGCTCTCGATGGCATTGACCATCCGATCGATCACGAATTCCACGAGACCCTCTGCCGGCACGGATTCCTGCGCGCCGCCGGTGCCCTCCGCACCCGCGCCGCGCAGTTCCTTCACCTGCACCACGCCATTGGCGACTTCGTCGTCGCCAATGATCACCGCGAACGATGCGCCACTGCCGTCCGCGCGCTTCATCTGCGACTTGAAGCTGCCGCTCTTGCCGTCGGGCGTGGCATGCAGCACCACATTGAGGCCCGCATCGCGCAGGCGCTCCGCCGCAATCATCGCCTGCTCGGCTGCCGCCGTGCCCGAGTGCACGACGTACACGTCGCAGCCCTCGACGTCCGGCACGAGCTTCTCCTCGCGCATCAGTTCGATGATCCGCTCGATGCCCATGGCCCAGCCGCACGCGGGCGCGGACTTGCCGCCCATCTGCGCGATCAGCGGATCGTAGCGGCCGCCGCCGGCGATCGTGCCCTGCGCGCCCAGCTTATCCGTCACCCATTCGAACACGGTCAGATTGTAATAATCCAGACCCCGCACGAGACGCGGATTGATCTTGAACGGAATGTTGTTCGCCTTCAGCAGGCGCTGCACGCCGTCGAAGTGCGCCAGCGACTCTTCACCGAGGAAGTCGATGAGCTTCGGCGCGTTGGATGCCATCTCCTGCAGCGCGGGATTCTTCGTGTCGAGCACGCGCAGCGGGTTCGTGTACAGGCGGCGCTTGCCATCCTCGTCGAGGATGTCCTGAAAGCCTTCCAGATACTTGATCAGTTCCTGACGATGCGCGGCACGCTCGTGCGCCTGACCGAGCGAATTGAGCTCGAGGCGCACATTCGTCAGCCCGAGGTCGTCCCACAGGCGCTGGCACATCAGGATGATCTCGGCGTCGACGTCCGGACCGGCAAAGCCGAGCGCTTCCGCGCCCAGCTGATGGAACTGCCGATAACGGCCGCGCTGCGGACGCTCGTGGCGGAACATCGGGCCCGTGTACCACAGGCGCTTGGGGCCGTCGTACAGCAGGTTGTGTTCGATGGTCGCGCGCACCGCCGCCGCCGTGCCTTCCGGACGCAGCGTCAGTTGCTCACCGTTCAGCGAATCGGTGAACGAATACATTTCCTTCTCGACGATGTCCGTGACCTCGCCGATGCCGCGCACGAACAGCTGCGTGTGCTCGACGATCGGCGTGCGGATCTGCTCGTAGCCATACGCGCGCAGCATCGAGCGCGCGGTATTCTCGAACAGCTCCCAGAGCGGCGCGTCGGCGGGCAACATGTCGTTCATGCCCTTGACGCCCTGCAGCGCCCGCACCTTCTCGGCCTTCTCGGTCTTCTCTACCTTCTCGGACTTCTCGGTCATTTCTTCTTTATGCAATGGCGGCACGCACGGCGTTCGGGCCGTAATGCGTGCGCACGTATTCATCCACGATCGCCTGGAATTCCTCGGCGATGCGCTCGCCGCGCAGCGTCTTCACCTTGACGCCGTCCACGAACACCGGCGCCGCCGGCGACTCGCCCGAGCCCGGCAGCGAGATACCGATATTGGCATGCTTGCTCTCGCCGGGACCGTTGACGATGCAGCCCATCACGGCCACGTCCATCTCTTCCACGCCGGGGAACTCGGTCTTCCACACGGGCATCTGCTCGCGCAGATACGACTGGATGCTCGCCGCCAGTTCCTGGAACGTCGTGCTCGTCGTGCGGCCGCAGCCGGGGCATGCGATCACCATCGGCGTGAAATTACGGAGGCCCATGGTCTGCAGGATTTCCTGCCCCACGTAGACTTCCTTCTCGCGCGGCGCGCCGGGTTCCGGCGTCAGCGAGATACGGATCGTGTCGCCGATGCCCTCCTGCAGCAGCACCGACAGCGCGGCCGTCGAGGCCACGATGCCCTTGCTGCCCATGCCCGCTTCGGTCAGGCCCAGATGCAGCGCGTACTCGCAGCGGCGCGCGAGTTCGCGGTACACCGCGATCAGCTCCTGCACCTGCGAGACCTTGCACGACAGGATGATCTGGTTGCCCGGCAGGCCGATTTCCTCGGCCTTGCGCGCGGACTCGATCGCGGACGTGATCAGCGCTTCCACCATCACGCTCTGCGCGGCCCACGGCTGCGCGCGTTGCGCGTTCTCGTCCATGATGCGCGCGAGCAGGTCCTGGTCCAGGCTGCCCCAGTTCACGCCGATACGCACCGGCTTGTTGTAGCGGCACGCCATCTCGATCATCTGCGCGAACTGCGTGTCGCGCTTGGCGCCCTTGCCCACGTTGCCGGGGTTGATGCGGTACTTGGACAGCGCCTCCGCGCACGCGGGATAGTCGTGCAGCAGCGTATGGCCGTTGTAGTGGAAGTCCCCGACCAGCGGCACGTCGACGCCCATGCGGTCGAGCTGCTCGCGGATGGCCGGCACCGCCGCCGCGGCCTCGGGCGTGTTCACCGTGATGCGGACGATCTCGGAACCCGCGCGCGCGAGTTCCTTGATCTGGATGGCCGTGCCAATCGTGTCGACCGTGTCGGTATTGGTCATCGACTGGATGCGCACGGGTGCGCCGCCGCCGATCAGCACGACATTATCGCCCCACACGACGCGCGCCTGACGCGACTGCCGGCGCGGCAACGGGCCCGGCAGGACGGGCTGGAAAGCCTCTTGATTCATTGCATTACCACCTTGCATGCTTGACGGTTTGCAGGGACCGCGCTTGTTGTGGCCGTGCTTACGGTAACGTCAGCCGCGCCACGTTGTTGCGATCCGCGCTCTTGAAATCCACGGGTGCGCCGTTACGGCGCAGCGATTCGACACCCTTCACGTTGCCGATCACGACCTTGTACGGCGCGGCACCGCCGCCGGTCACCACGTCGCCAGCCTTGGCGGTGCCACCCAGCACCACCTTGCCATTGCGATCGCGGACCTCGTACCAGGTATCGGCAGAGAAACGCAGTTCGACGTCGCCACCGGCGGCCGCGCTCGCCGCGGTTGCTGCCGGTGCACCGGGCACCGCCGCCGCGGGCGCGGCGGGCGCCTCGGTCGCACCCGGCGTGAGCGCGCCGCCGGTCGCCAGGGGCATGCCGCTGGCGGTCGTCGCATTCGATGCGGTCGTTGCGGCGTTCGTTGCCGGCGCCGTGCCCGCGGGCGCCTCCGAAGGCGCCGGCGAATCGTTGCCCGTCATCACGGGCGGCAGCGTCGCCGTCACGGTGCCGTCGCTGCTCGTCTGCTGCGCGGCATCGTCAGCGGCGGCGGTCTCGGCGGCATGCTCGCTGTGCTGCGCGCGCGCCTCGATCCACGCCTTGAAATGATCGAAGCCGAACCACCCGCCCGCGCCGAGCACGGCGACGACGAAGAACAGCCAGATCCAGCGGCCGCCGTTCCCCGTCGAGCTGCCCGAACCGAAGCGGCTGCCCGAGCCGAAACGATTGCGGTCGTCGAACGTCTGGTTCAGCGAGCCCTCGTGCCGGCGCGTGATCTCCGCCACGGGCGCGGCCTGCGCCTGGGCGTGATAACGGCCCAGCAGCGGGTCGATATCGATATGGAGCGTCCGGGCATACGCGCGCATCACGCCCTTGGCGAATGTCACGTCCGGCAGGCTGGACACGTTACCCGACTCGATCGCCGCGAGCTTCGGCGCCGCCACCTTGAGCCGCGCGCTCACGTCCTCGAGCGACAAGCGCTGCGCCTCCCGACCCTCCTTGAGCTGTGCGCCGATCTGGCGCGCCACCGCGTCACGATCGGTCTCCACCACGCCCGAAGCAGCCTGGCTCTCGGCACGCTCCTGTTCACTCATCCCATGCTCCTTGTTCGAAGGCGGTCAGCTCTCGCGATTCCGGAAACCGGCTGCGCAATTGCGCCACGAGCGCGCTCTGCGTCGAGGCATCGCCGCGCCGGTGTGCAATGCGCAAGCCGAGCCACAGCGATTGCGCGCTCGGCGTCCGGCCGTTGTTGACACGCCCGATATATTGTTGGGCCTGGACAAGGTCACCCCGGCGGTAATAAACCAGCGCCAGATTGGTGATTGCCGCCTGGTTGTTGCGGTCGTAGCCGAGCGCGCGCAGCAGCGTCTTCTCGGCGGCCTCGCTGTCGCCGGTGCGGAGTTCGCACACACCGAGGCTGATCAGCGGCTTGACGGGTCCGGTCACCGACGGGGCCTCGACCGCGCGGCGCAGGATCGGCAGACCCTCGCCCGACCGGTTGTTCTGGCACAGGAACCAGCCGTAGTTGTTCAGCACGTCGGCGTCGTTCGGACGCATCGAGAGCGCGGTACGGAAGCTGTCCTCGGCCAGCGCGCGCTCGTTCATGCCCTGATAGGCCAGCGCGCGCATGTGGTACGCGTCGACCATCGTCGGATCGATCGAGATCGCCTGCTTGCTTTCGTCGAGCGCGACGGAATATTGCCCGGCCTCGAGGTAGCCCATCGCCAGTTGCAGGCGGATCATGGCCCGGCGACTGACGTCGGTCTGGTCGGAGGCGGTCGGGATGCCCTGCGGCGGCTGCTTCGGCAGCGTGCAGGCGGACAACATCACCAGCCCGAACAGGGCCGCGACAATCAGACGCATCATGCGGGGCGAGCCTCCCGAGCTTTGCCGGCCGCCGTGACCGGCACCAATGGCACGATCTTGCCGAACTTGCCGCGCTCGGCCAGACGGGTACGATCCATGACCTCGCCGGCCAGCTGGCCGCACGCGGCGTCGATGTCGTCGCCACGGGTCTTGCGGATCGTTGTGACGATCCCCGCGTCCATCAGCACCTGGGCGAAGCGGCGGATCTGCTCGTTGTTCGAGCGCTTCAGCCCCGATTCCGGGAACGGGTTGAACGGAATCAGGTTGAACTTGCACGGCACGTCGGCCACAAGCTTCAGCAGTTCCCGCGCATGCTCGACGCCATCGTTGACGCCATCGAGCATGCAGTATTCGAAGGTAATGAAATCGCGCGGCGCGAACTCGAGGTAGCGGCGGCATGCCGCCATCAGCTCGGCCAGCGGGTACTTCTTGTTCAGCGGCACGAGCATGTCGCGCAGCGGATCGTTCGAGGCGTGCAGCGACACCGCGAGCGCCACGGGAAGATCCTTCGACAGCCGGTCCATCATCGGCACGACGCCGGACGTGGACACCGTCACGCGGCGGCGCGAGAGGCCGTACGCGTTGTCGTCGAGCATCAGCCGCAGGGCCGGCACGACCTGGTCGTAATTGAGTAGCGGTTCGCCCATGCCCATCATCACGACATTCGAGATCACGCGGTCATCCTTGGGACCACGGCCCAGGTGCTCGCGCATCGCGAATTCGGCCATCCAGAGCTGGCCGATGATCTCGCCGGTAGTGAGGTTCCGCGAGAACCCCTGCTTGCCCGTCGAGCAAAAACGGCAATTCACCGCGCAGCCCGCCTGCGAGGAGATGCACAGCGTACCGCGCGTTTCCTCGGGGATATACACGGTTTCCACCGCGTTGCCGGCGCCGACATCGACGAGCCACTTGCGCGTACCGTCGGTCGACACGTTGTCGGCGATGATGGAGGGCGCCCGGATCTCGGCCCGCGTCGCGAGCTTTTCGCGCAGCGACTTGGCGAGATCCGACATGGTGTCGAAGCGGCTGGCACCGAACTGGTGGATCCAGCGCTGCAACTGGCGCGCACGGAACGGCTTCTCGCCGAGCTCGCCGCAATAAGCGGTGAGCGCGTCCGCATCCAGATCGAGCAGATTGACGAGATCGTTCATGACTTCAGTTCCAGCGTGGGTTCAGCGCGATGTCAGCAGTGACAATCAGCGGCTGTAAACGTTCAGGCCAGCGAAGAAGAATGCCACTTCGACGGCTGCGGTTTCCGCACCGTCCGAACCGTGCACGGCGTTCGCGTCGATGCTGTCGGCGAAGTCGGCGCGGATCGTGCCCTTGTCGGCCTTCTTCGGGTCCGTGGCGCCCATCAGCTCACGGTTCTTGGCGATTGCGTTCTCGCCTTCCAGTGCCTGGATCATGACCGGGCCCGAGACCATGAAGTCCACGAGGTCCTTGAAGAACGGGCGCTCCTTGTGCACAGCGTAGAACTGCTCGGCTTCGGCGCGGGACAGCTGAACCAGCTTGGCGGCAACGATCTTGAGGCCGGCGGCCTCGAAACGGGCGTAGATCTGGCCGATAACGTTCTTGGCCACGGCATCCGGCTTGATAATCGACAGGGTGCGTTCGATCGCCATGAAAAACTCCGAAAAATGAAGGGGTTACTAAAGGAATAAACGTGCAATTCTAGCACGAGACAATGACGGATTCGAGCGGGGGCAACCGGGGTTGCACTGTGACCGCGTGTCATCCTTTCCGCGCCCCAAAGTGTGATATAAAAAGCACAATTCGGGCGCAAAAGAACACCAGAAGAACGCGAACATTACATTGGCGTAATACTTGGCGGCCGGCCCTTGCAATTCAACTGACGCGGTGCGACATTCAACCTGTGCCGCGCCGGGGCCACCCGGCCACACCATTCAGACAGGAGTCACCATGAACGAAAGGCTCGATACTTATAGCTTCGGCAACAGCGCCTCGGGCGCCAATGCCGCGGTCGCGCGCAACCGGGTCCTGCGCAATACTTACTGGCTGCTTGCATTGTCGATGGTACCGACAGTGCTCGGCGCCTGGCTGGGCGTCGCGATGGGCGGTTTCACGCTGATCGCGGGCAGCCCGGGCATCTCCGCCATCCTGTTCATCGCCGTGATGTTCGGCTTCTTCTTCGCCATCGAAAAGACGAAGAACAGCGGCATGGGCGTGGTACTGCTGCTCGCCTTCACATTCGTGATGGGCCTGTGGCTGTCCAACCTGATCGGCGTGACGCTGCGATTCTCGAACGGTCCCGCGCTGATCATGTACGCGTTCGGCGGCACCGCCGCGGTCTTCGCGACGATGGCCACGATCGCCACGACCAGCAAGCGCGATTTTTCGGGCATGACCAAGTTCCTGATGGTCGGCGTGATCATGCTGATCCTCGCCTCCATCGCGAACATCTGGCTGCACCTGCCGGCGCTGATGATCACCGTGTCGCTGATCGCGATCGCGATCTTCTCGGCGTTCATCCTGATCGACGTCCAGCGCGTCGTGAACGGCGGCGAAACGAACTACGTGACGGCCACGCTCGCGATCTACCTCGACGTGTACAACGTGTTCGTGAACCTGCTGGCCCTGCTGGGCATCTTCGGCGGCAACCGCGACTGACGACGCTTCGGCGTCAAAAAAAACCGGCCTTCGGGCCGGTTTTTTTTATGCGCGATCGAAAACCGCGATCGACTCCACGTGCGAGGTATGCGGGAACATGTTCACCACCCCCGCTCCGCTCAACGTGTAGCCCGCCTCGTGCACAAGCAGCCCGGCATCGCGCGCCAGCGTGGCCGGATTGCACGACACATACACGATGCGCTTCGGCAGCACGTCGCTGCCCTGCTGATGCAGTTCGGCCAGCGCCTTGCTCACCGCCAGCGCCCCTTCGCGCGGGGGATCCACGAGCCAGCGGTCGAAGCGGCCCAGCTGGGCGATATCTTCCGCGGTGACCTCGAACAGGTTCCGGCACGCGAACGACGTCTTGTGCGCGAGTCCGTTGTACTCCGCATTGGCCAGCGCGCGCGTGGTCAGCGCCTCGCTGCCCTCGATGCCCATGACGGACGTGCCCTGCGTGGCCAGCGGCAGCGTGAAGTTGCCGATGCCGCAGAACAGATCCAGCAGGCGATCGGAGGGCTGCGCATCGAGCAGGCGCAGCGCGCGGCCGATCAGCACGCGGTTGATCTGATGGTTGACCTGCGTGAAGTCCGTCGGCTTGAACGGCATACGGATGCCGAACTCGGGCAGCGTGTAGGCGAGCTCGCGGTCCGTCGGGTGAAACACATGCACCGTGTCCGGGCCCTTCGGCTGAAGCCAGAACTGCACGTTGTGCCGGTCCGCGAAGGCGCGCAGCAGGTCCTTGTCCGCATCGGTCAGCGGTTCGAGGATCCGCAGCACGAGCGCGGTCACGTCCTGACCCACGGCCAGTTCGATCTGCGGCATGCGATCGCGAATCGAGAGCGCGGACACGAGATCGCGCAGCGGCATCAACAATGCTGACACATGCGGCGGCAATACTTCGCAGGACGACATGTCCGCTACGTAGCTGCTCTTGCGCTCATGGAAACCAACGAGCACCCCGCCCTTCTTGGCCACATACCGCACCGTCAGGCGCGCGCGATAGCGATAGCCCCAATCGGGGCCAGCAATCGGGCGGAACACGACGTCGGCGCGCACCTTGGACAGGTGCCACAGGTTGTCTTCGAGAATCCGCTGCTTGATCGCGATCTGCGCGCGCGAGTCCAGATGCTGCATCGAGCAGCCGCCGCACACGCCGAAATGCTTGCAGCCCGGCGTGACACGCATCACGGACGGCTGCCTGATCTCGACGAGCGAGGCCTGCTCGTAGCTCGGCTTGCGCTTGAAGCTGCGGTAGCTCACCGTTTCGCCGGGCAGCGCGCCTTCGACAAAGATGACTTTGCCGGGGGTGCCATCCTCGTTGACGAGGCGGCCCACGCCGCGCGCTTCCATGTCGAGGCTGTCGATCACCACCACGGGCTCGCTCCGTGGGGCAACGTTCTGGTTGCCCCTGGCGGCGGGGGTTGCGGATGGGGATGCGGCGGACGCGGCACCTGACGGCGCGTTGTCGGCCGGCTGGACCTGTTCGGGCTGGACGGACACGGATTGGGACACCTGCGGGGACCTGGCGTATTGTTTTGCGAAAGCGCGATTGTAGTCCAGTCGCGGCGCGCGAACGACACTGGACGAGGCATTGGAGGGAGATGGCGGGATGGAACTACTGAATTGGAACGTGCAATGGGGCCGCGGCGCGGATGGCAGGGTCGATCTGGCGCGCACGGTGGCCACGCTGCGCGAGATGGCCGATGCCGACGTGATCTGCCTGCAGGAAATCACGCGCGGGTTCACCGACATGGCCGGTGGACCGCAGCCCGATCAGGTGGCGGAACTCGCCGCGCTGCTGCCCGGCTATCGCATCCTGTTCGCGCCGGGCGTGGACCGCTTTGGCAACGATGGCGCGCCGCGGCAGTTCGGCAATGTCATCGCCACGCGACTGCCCGTGCGCGAGGTCTTCCGGCACGCGCTGCCGTGGCCCGCGGACCCAGGCGTGCCGTCGATGCCGCGCGTCGCGCTCGAGGTCACGGTCGAGGCGGGCTTGCCGAACGCGCCCTATCCTGTGCGCGTCATCACGACTCACCTCGAGTACTACTCGGCCTTGCAGCGCGCGGCGCAGGCCGAGGCGCTGCGCGGGTGGCATGCGGAAGCGTGCGCGCATGCGCGGCAGCCCGGCCGCAACGAGAAAGGACCGGGGCCGTTCATGCCCGAGCCGCGCCCCACGCGGGCGATTCTCTGCGGAGACTTCAACAGCAAGGTGGATGATGTGGCCTACCGCCGCATGCTCGAGCCCTATGCGGACGACAACGACGCCAATGGCGCGACGAACTGGGTCGATGCCTGGGTGCATGCGCATCCGGGTCAGCCGCATGCGCCGACCTGCGCGCTATACGATCGCGAGCAATGGAACGAACCGCCTTTCGCATGCGACTTCGTGTTCGTGACAGAAGATCTGCGGGATGCGGTGAGGCGTTGCGAGGTGAATGGCGATACGCCAAACTCGGACCATCAGCCGATTCACCTGAGCGTGGATATCCAGCGATAGACGGTCAGAACGAATCTTCGTCCTCGGCCTCTTCGGTCAGCGGACGCAGCTGGAACGCGCGGAGGTATTCCATCCACTGCTCGCCCGGCAGCTCCGCGAGCGACTCCTGCACGAAGGCGACTTCGCGGTCGAACTCGCGCGGGGACAGGCCGCCGCGCATCAGCTGGAAGCGGCAATACACGAGGTAGGTGTTGACGACGTCCGTCTCGCAGTACGCGCGAATCGCGTCGAGCTGGCCGCCCTGATAGGCCTCCCACACCTTGCTGCCGTCCATGCCGAGCTTGCCCGGGAAACCGCACAGCTTGGCGAGGTCGTCCAGCGGCGCGCTCGCGCGCGGCTGATACATCGCCAGCAGATCCATCAGGTCCAGATGCCGCATGTGATAGCGGCTGATGTAGTTGTTCCACTTGAAGTCGCGGCTATCGTCGTCGCGGCCTTCGCCCATCTCCCAATAGCGCGGGGCGGCCACGCCGTTGACGAGGCCGCGATAGTGCAGCACGGGCAGATCGAAACCGCCACCGTTCCACGACACGAGCTGCGGGCTGTAGCGCGCAATGAGTTCGTAGAACTTCTGGATCAGCGTGGCTTCGGTGTCCGCGACCGTACCGAGCGAGCCCACGTGGAAGCTTGCCGAGCCGTCACGCTGCGTGCGGCGCAGCACGCAGGAAATCGCGGCGACGCGCTGCAAATGATGCGGCAGGAAGTCGGCGCCGGTCTTCTCCCGGCGGGCGGCAAACGCATGCTCGGCGACTTCGGCGTCGCTCATCGATGCGGGATGGTCATGCAAACGGCGCAGGCCGGCGACATCGGGAATGGTCTCGATGTCGAATACCAGCACAGGGGTCATAAAACGGCGTCCTTGCGTACACCTTGCGAGGCGAAATGCCGCTTGAGCTTGACCAGCGCTTCCTGCTGGATCTGGCGCACGCGTTCGCGCGTCAGACCCATTTCCTCGGCCAGCTCTTCGAGCGTGGCCGGCTCGATGTGGTTGAGGCCGAAACGGCGCTCCACCACATAGCGATGCTTCTCCGACAGACGGGCCAGCCAGAGCTTCATCAGGTTTTCCAGCTCGCGGTGAGCGACCTCCTGATCCGGCGCGGCATTGTGCTCGTCGGAGAGGAAGTCCAGCAGGCTCGAGCCCGGGTCGAGATCGAACGGCGTATCGAGCGAGGTGGTATGTTCGTTGAGTGCCAGCACGTCCTGCACCTCGTCCGGCGTCTTGCCGAGGAGATGCGCGATGTCCTCGAGACTCGCGTCGCGGCCATCGGTGCCACCCTTCTCGAGGTGGCGCTTGGCGCGCAGGACCTGATTCAGTTCGCGAATCACGTGCACGGGCAGGCGGACCGTGCGCGCCTGGTTCATGATGGCGCGCTCGATGCTCTGACGGATCCACCATGTGGCATACGTCGAAAAACGGAAGCCACGCGACGGATCGAATTTTTCGATCGCATGCATCAGGCCAAGGTTGCCTTCCTCGATCAGGTCGAGCAGCGGCACACCGCGATTGAGATAGCCCTTCGCGATGCTGACCACGAGACGCAGGTTGCGCTCGATCATGACCTGGCGCGCGGAGAAGTCGCCTTCCTTCGCGAGCGTCGAGAAATGCAGCTCTTCCGGTGCGGAGAGCAGCGGCTTGATGCTGATGCGATTGAGATAGTGCTGGACCGTGTCGGCGGCGAGTTCGGTATGCAGGACCGTCTTGAAGTCGTCGGGTTCGGCGGCGGGTTCGGCCCCGCCCTCTTCATCCTCGTCTTCCTCGTCCTCGTCGTCGTCCTCTTCGGCCACCGGCTCCTCACGGAGGCCCGCGCGCGCTACCGCGGTAATCGGCTCGTCGGTCGCGGGCACCATTTCGGCGGCAGGATCGCCGTCGAACATCTCAGGGTCGATCGCGGCGACTACGCCTTCGCCGACGGCGTCGTCAGCCTGCGTCGCCACGCCAGCCTTTCCGTCCGGCTGCTTGGGACGACGGGTCCTGCTGACAACTCCGGATGAAACAGTTTTCTGGCGTGGCATGAAACCTCACTGTGGCGGCAGATACCGCATTGGATCGACCGGTTTTCCGTTCTTTCGAACCTCGAAGTGCAGCTTGACCCTGTCAGTATCGCTGTTACCCATTTCGGCAATCTTCTGGCCCTTGCGGACCGTTGATTGCTCTGCCACCAGCACCTTGTCGTTGTGCCCGTATGCGGTGAGATACGTTTCGTTGTGTTTGATGATGACAAGATTCCCGTAGCCGCGCAAGGGGCCTACGTGAATCACCTTACCTTCCTCCGCGGCGAGTACGGGATCACCCTTCTTGCCAGCAATATCGATGCCCTTGTTGCCCTTTTCATCGAACTTTCCGATGAGCTGACCCGTCGCCGGCCATGCCATCCGGATCGATCCGTCGGCAACCGCCGACGATGCCGATGAAGGCGCCGCTGACGACGCCGATGCCGCTGCCGCGGCAGGCGCCGATGCCGCCGCGGCGGCCGGCGTCGCGGGCGCAGCCGACGCCGCGGACATCGGCGTACCGACCGGACGCGAGGCGTCGATCGGCTGCGCCTGCACGCTGCCCGAATTGATCGGCACGGTGGCCACGCCAGCGGCCGCGTTCGGATCCGCGCTCGGCGGCACCACGCGCAACAGTTGACCCACCTCGATCTGGTTCACGTTGCCGAGATTGTTCCAGCCCGCGACATCGCGATACGACTGGCCGTTCTCCAGCGCGATGCGATAGAGCGTATCGCCGCGCTTCACGCGATAGTACCCCGGCGGCGCCGGTTCGAGCGCCGCGGCGGCGGCCGGCGCGCCCGACGTGGATGTGCGATCGACCACCGGCGCGGGGCCAGGCATGGGCGAGTTGGCGCATGCGCCGAGCAGCGCGGCCATGGCGGTGACGACGAGAACCTGTCCTGCGCGAGCGAAATGTTCCGATTTCACGTTGTTGTGCATAGTTCGACTCAGATGGTGCCCGATTTTAAGGGCACAAAGAAAACAGCTTCAAGCGCGGTTCGATGAAAGCGATGCCGGTTGAGGCGCTCGATCAGCAGCAACTGCTGCGCGCCGCCCTGGCCGCCCGCCCCCGCGGGCACCGCCACCGGTGCGATCAGCCTGCCGCCGATCGCGAGCTGCTCCAGCAGGGCTTCGGGCACCTCCATGCCCGCGGCCGCGAGAATGATCGACGAGAACGGCGCCGCCTGCGGCAACCCCAGCATGCCGTCGCCGTAATGCAGCCGCACGTTAGGCAGGCGTAGCGGCCGCAGGTTCGCCTTGGCCTGCTCGTGCAGCGGGCGAATGCGTTCGATCGAGAAAACTTCCTCGGCGGCGAGGCTCAGCACGGCCGCCTGATACCCGCAACCGGTGCCGATCTCCAGCACGCGCGCGAGCGGCTGGTCCGGCGGGAGTCCTTCGCGCAGCAGCTCGATCATGCGGGCCACCACGGAAGGCTTGGAAATGGTCTGCTGATGCCCGATCGGCAGCGCCGCATCCTCATAGGCCTGCGAGGCGAGACCGGGCTCCATGAACAGATGGCGCGGCACGGTGCCGATGGCGCGCAGCACGCGCTCGTCGCGGATACCCGAGGCACGCAGCCGCGCGGTGAGCGCCCCGCGCGCGCGATCGGAGGCCATGCCCCCGCCGCCCGCCGTCGCGGCCGAGGTCCGCGCTTCGACGGCACTCCCCGGCGCAACGGGCTGCGGCGTGGATGACAACGCGGGCTTGCGTCCGCGCTGCATCGCCGAGGCGGTGATGGCGGAACTGAGCGGCTTGAGCGCATTCGGCGGCGTCTGTGCCGCGGGCACGATGGGCACCGCGGCCTTGCGCGCGGCATCGATCGCCGGCATGCCCGCGGTGCGCTCGGGCGCGGGCTTGCGCTCGACCACCGCGTCGAGCGGAAGAGGAAAGCGGGTTCGCCGCGGCGTCGTCATGCGACCGCGCTCCGGACAGGCGCGCGGCTCAATTGCGCTCCAGCCATTGTCCGAGCTGCGCGAGCTGGGCGCGATGCGTGAGATCGAGCTGCAGCGGCGTGATGGAGACGAACCCCTCGGCGACCGCGTGGAAGTCGGTCCCCTCGCTGGCGTCGAGCGCATCGCCGGCCGGACCGATCCAATAGTTCGTATCGCCGCGCGGATTCACTTGCGTGATCACGGGCTGCGACGGATGCCGCTTGCCCAGGCGCGTCGCGCGCAGGCCGCGCAGGTGCTCGTACGGCAGATTCGGAATGTTCACGTTCAACAGGAACGGCGAGGCCGATCCCCCCGCAGGCGCGGCAAACGATGGCGGCGAAGAGATGACATGCTCCACGACGTCCCGTGCGATACGCGCGGCGGCATCGAGGTGTTCCCAGCCCTTGTCGACCTGCGAGAACGCGATCGACGGAATGCCGAACAGATACCCTTCGATGGCGGCGGCGACCGTGCCGGAGTACAGCACGTCCTCGCCCATGTTCTGGCCCTGGTTGATGCCCGACACCACGAGGTCCGGCCGGTCTTCCAACAGGCCAGTGAGCGCGACGTGTACGCAGTCCGTCGGCGTGCCATTGAGAAAACGGAAGCCCTTTTGCACGCCCTCGCGCGCCTCGAACACCGACAGTGGACGCTGCAGGGTCAGCGAATTCGAGGCGCCGCTGTGGTTCTGTTCCGGTGCGATGACCGTGACGCGCGCGAGCGGCGTCAATGCGGCGTGCAGCGCCGCCAGGCCGGGCGCGAGGTAACCGTCGTCGTTGGCGAGAAGGATATGCATGGCCGCGATTGTACCCGAGCGAAGCGGCGCGGCATGCCCCAAAGCGGCCCAAAAATGCGGCATATCGGCAAACAGAACGACCGTGCTTTTTTGCGTTACACTTTCCCGCACGCCGCACCGGCACACGACTCACCACCACTCCGGAGACAACATGAAAGCCGTACTGTGCAAGGCCTGGGGCCCGCCCGATTCGCTCGTCCTCGAAACGCTGCCGGACTTCGTGCCCGGCGACGGCGAGGTCATCATCGACGTGAAGGCGGCCGGCGTGAACTTCCCCGACGTGCTGATCATCCAGAACAAGTACCAGGCCAAGCCCGAGCTGCCCTTCTCCCCGGGCTCCGAGCTCGCCGGCGTGGTCAATGCGGTGGGCGCCGGTGTCACGCACGTGAAGCCCGGCGATGCGGTCATCGCTTACCTCGGCAATGGCGCGTTCGCCTCCCAGGCGCGCGCCAAGGCGGCGTCCGTGGTGCCGATGCCGCCGGGCATCGACTTCGAAACCGCGGCCGCGTTCACGCTGACGTACGGCACGTCGCACCACGCGGTGGTCGATCGCGGCGAACTCAAGGCCGGCGAAACGATGCTCGTGCTTGGCGCGGCGGGCGGCGTGGGACTGGCGGCCATCGAGATCGGCAAGGCGATCGGCGCGCGCGTGATCGCCGCGGCGTCCACGGACGAGAAGCTCGCAGTCTGCAAGGAACATGGCGCCGATGCGGTCATCAACTACACGACCGAAGATCTGCGCGAGCGCATCAAGGCGCTGACCGACGGCAAGGGTCCGGACGTCATCTACGATCCGGTGGGCGGCGTCTACGCGGAGCCTGCCTTCCGGTCCATCGCCTGGCGCGGCCGCTACCTCGTGGTCGGCTTCGCCAATGGCGAGATTCCGAAGATGCCGCTGAATCTCGCGCTACTCAAGGGCGCATCGCTCGTGGGCGTGTTCTGGGGCGACTTCGCGCGCCGCGAGCCGAAGCACAATCAGGCCAATATGGCGCAGATGCTGGGCTGGATGAAGGAAGGCAAGATCCGCCCGCATATTTCGGCGCGCTACCCGCTCGAGCAGGCCCCGCAGGCGCTCAAGGACATGGAGGCGCGCAAGGTGACGGGCAAGATCGTCATCATCCCGTCATAAATACGCATCTATCCAACGACGCAATAACGCAGTGACGGAGGACGAGGGGACCGGTCAGAGCTTTTCGGTCTCCCCGCTCCGCGGCTGCCACTTCATGAGCCGCTTCTCGAACAGGCTGACGATCCCGTCCAGCACCAGCGCGAACGCGGTCAGCACGACGATGCCCGCGAACACGGTGTTGATGTCGAACGTCCCCTCCGCCTGCAGGATCAGATAGCCGACGCCGCTGGCCGAACCCAGATACTCGCCGACCACCGCGCCCACGAACGCGAGGCCCACCGACGTATGCAGCGACGAGAATACCCAGCTCGTCGCGCTCGGCAGATAGACGTGGCGCAGCAGTTGCTGGCGATTGGCGCCGAGCATGCGCGCGTTGGCCAATACCACGGGGCTCACTTCCTTGACCCCCTGGTAGACGTTGAAGAACACGATGAAGAACACCAGCGTGACGGCCAGCGCGACCTTCGACCAGATACCGAGGCCGAACCAGACCGCGAAGATCGGCGCCAGGATCACGCGCGGCATCGAGTTCATCGCCTTGACGTAGGGATCCAGCACGGCTGCCGTCATCGGGCTCAGGGCGAGCCACAGTCCCACGCCGAGACCCGCCACGGTACCGATGCCGAACGCGAGCACGGTCTCGATCAGCGTCACGCCGAGGTGCCTGTAGATATCGCCTTCAGTGATGAACCAGCTCCAGATGCGCTGGGCCACCATCAGGGGTTCGCCAAAGAAGAACGCCACCTGCTGCGAGCGCGTGGCGAGGTGCCACGCCAGCAGGATCACGACGAGGACCAGCAGTTGCCAGACCCGCAGCATGGCGGGAGAGTTGGGTCGCATCGCCATGATCAGGCTACCTTGCGTTGTTGCGCATAGCCCTTCAGGACTTCCTCGCGCAGCACATCCCAGATGGCCGCGTGCAATTCCACGAAGCGTGGATGATTGCGGACCTCGGCAACGTCGCGCGGACGCGGCAGGTCGATCGCGAACTCGCCGATCGGATGCGTGCCGGGCCCCGCCGACAGCACCACGACGCGGTCGCTCATCGCGATGGCCTCGTCGAGGTCGTGCGTGATGAATAGCACCGCCTTGCGCCGGGCGGCCCACAGGTCGAGCACCTCGTTCTCCATGAGCTGGCGCGTCTGGACGTCGAGCGCGGAGAACGGTTCGTCCATCAGGATGATGTCGGGGTCGAGCACCAGCGTCTGCGCGAGGCTCACGCGCTTGCGCATGCCGCCGGACAACTGATGCGGATAGCGGTCGCCAAACCCGCCAAGACCGACACGGCGCAGCCATTCCTCGCCCTGCGCCACCGCGTCCGTGCGCGGCACGCCACGGAACTCGAGGCCGGCGATGACGTTGTCGAGCGCATTGCGCCACGGCATCAGCGCCTCGGCCTGGAACATGTATCCCGCGCGCGCGTTGATGCCTTCCAGCGGCTCGCCGAACACGCGGACCGTGCCGCTCGATGGCGACAGCAGGCCGGCGCTGACGTTCAGCAGCGTCGACTTGCCGCAGCCCGTGGGGCCGACCACGGAGACGAACTCCCCGGGCGCGATGGTCAGCGTCGTATCGCGGACGGCGGTGTAGCGCTGGCCGCGGTCTTCGCGGGAGACAAACGTGCAGGTCACGTTATCGAGGGACAAGGCTGGCGTGGTCATGGGGCGACGCGTGAGAGAGAGCTTACTTGTACTTCGCGTTGGCCTTCTGCACGAACGCGTTCGTGAACGTGTTCTCGAGCTTGATCGGCTTGCCCTTGAGCTCGGGGTCGAACTGCTGCAGCGTGTTCAGCGCGGTGCGCGGGCCATCGGCGGGCATCACGCCGTCCGGCGAGATCGCTTCGCGCACTTTCTCCCATGCGGCGAGGTACAGCGCGCGATCGCCGAGCAGATAGCTCTCGGGCACCGTCTTGACGATGTCCGACGGCCCCGCCTTCTGCAGCCACTTGAGCGCCCGCACCATCGCGTTGGTCATCGCCTGCACGGTGTTCGGATTCTGTTGGATGAACGCGGTGGACGCATACAGGCAGCCAGACGGCATATTGCCGCCGAATACCGCCTCGGTTTCCTTGAGCGTGCGCGTGTCGGAAGCGATCTTCACCTCGTTCTTCTGCGTCAGCATCGAGATCACGGGGTCGAGGTTCGCCATCGCGTCGATCTGGCCCGAGCGCATCGCCGCCACGGCACCGGCGCTCGCGCCCACGCCGATGAACGACACGTCCGAAGGCTTGAGCCCCGACTTGGCCAGCACGAAGTTGGCCATCATGTTCGTCGAGGAGCCCGGCGCCGTCACGCCGATCTTCTTGCCCTTGAGGTCGGCGATCGACTTGTAATTCGGCATGGTCTTGTTGGAGACCACGAGCACGATCTGCGGCGCGCGGCCCTGCAGCACGAACTCCTGATACTGCTGGCCCTTGGCCTGCAGGTTGATCGTGTGCTCGTACGCACCCGATACGACGTCGGCGCTGCCGCCCACGACGGCCTGCAGTGCCTTGGCGCCGCCCGCGAAGTCGACGATCTCGACATCGAGGCCCTCTTCCTTGAAGTAGCCGAGGCGTTCGGCGATCGTCAGCGGAAGGTAATAGAACAGGTTCTTGCCGCCCACCGCCACCGTGACTTTGGGCTTTTCCGGCTTGCCCTGGGCCAGTGCGTAGCCAAACGTGAACCAGCCGGCGAGGAACAGCGCGAAGGCGATCAGCAGCTGCTTCCAGAATTTTTTGTTGTACATGTCATGTCTCCAGACGTCGCCAGAAAGCAAAGGGGCGCCCTCGCATGCTACGCGAGTGGCGCCCTCTCCGCATCGGGATCAATACTTAAGCGCTTGCTTAGTACGTAACCTTATTGCGTATCCTCACTCCGCGCGGATGTCGGCCGACTTGATGACCTTGCCCCAGCGCGCCAGCTCCGCCTTCTGGTACTGGTCGAGCTGTTGCGGATTCATGTATTTGGCCTCCGCGCCAAGTTCCTCGGCCTTCTTGCGGAACGCCTCGGTCTTCATGATCTTGTCGATCTCGCCGGTCAGCTTGTCGATGACGGGCTTGGGCGTGCCGGCCGGCGCGTACATCGCGAACCACGACGAGACATCGAGGTCGGGATAGCCCGCTTCGGCCGCGGACGGCACGTCCTTCAGGCTGGGCAGGCGCTCCTTGCTCGTGACCACGAGCGGGCGCAGCTTGCCGGCGGCGATATGGCCCATCAGCGGCGGCGGCGTGGTGATCGTGAGGTCGACCGACCCGCCGAGCAGATCGGTCATCGCCGGGCCCGTGCCCTTGTACGGCACGTGCGTGATCTGGATGCCCGCCATCTGGTTCAGCAACTCGGTGGATACGTGCTGCAGCGAACCGTTACCCGACGACGCGTAATTCAGCTTGTTCGGATTGGCCTTGGCATATGCCACCAGTTCCTTGAGCGACTTCACCGGCAGCGACGGACGCACGACGAGCACCTGCGGCGCCGACAGCACGTTGGCCACGGGCATGAAGTCCTTGACGGGGTCCCACGAGGTCTTGGTCAGCAGCGGCGTAATCACGTGGAAGCCCGAATACTGCAGCAGCAGCGTGTAACCGTCGGCCTTCGAGCGCTGCACCACCGATGCGGCGATGCCACCGTTGCCGCCGGGACGGTTGTCCACGACCACGGGCTGGCCGAGCGCCTTCGACAGCGGCTCGGAAATCATGCGCGCGGCGATGTCGGTCGTGCCGCCCGCCGCGGCCGAGACGACCAGCGTGATCGGGCGATTCGGATAGGCGCCATCCTGCGCGTGGGCCGCACCGGCCGCGAGGAGCAGCGAGGCCGCCACGAGAGTGAGATTGCGTTGCATGTTGTCTCCGTATGTCTTGTTCGAAGTTTGTGAGGAAGAACTACTGACCCTGAAAATGTTCGGCCATCCAGGCCGGCGGCTGATGCGTGCGCAGACGCGGCCCCGCGCGCAGCAACTGACTGGAAATGTCGCGCTCGACCAATGCGGGCAGGCTGGCCACCACGTCGAGCAACGCGCCAAGGTCCACGCCGGTTTCCACGCCCATCGACGCAAACATATGCACGAGCTCTTCGGTGCTGACGTTGCCGCTCGCGCCCGGCGCATAGGGGCAACCGCCGAGACCGCCTGCCGCCGCGTCGAAGCGCGTGACGCCCGTCTGCCATGCGGCCATCGCATTGGCGAGACCCATGCCGCGCGTGTTGTGCAGATGGATCGTCAGCCCGGTGTCCGGCAGCCGTTTCTGGAAGTCCTCGCACAGCGCGGCGACCTGGTTTGGATAGGCCATGCCCGTGGTGTCGCACAGCGTGATGCCCGCCGCGCCGGCATCGGCGAAGGTCTGCGCGAAGCCCATCACGTCCTCGACGCTCACCTCGCCCTCGAACGGGCAGCCGAATACCGTGGACAACGACACGTTGACGGGCACGCCCGCGCGGCCCGCTTCGGCGATCATCGCCAGCAGCTGGGCGCGCGACTGCTCGCGCGTCATGCGCAGGTTGGCGCGGTTGTGCGTCTCGCTCGTCGACATGACGAGGTTGACCTCGTCGGGATGGCACGACAGCGCGCGCTCGAGGCCGCGCAGGTTCGGCACCAGCACTGTGTACCGCACGCCGGGTACGCGTTCGATCTGATGCATGACCGCTTCCGCGTCGGCCAGCGCGGGAATCGCCTTGGCCGACGTGAACGACGTGGCTTCGATACGCGCGAAGCCGCAGTGCGACAGTGCGTTCACGAAGGCGACCTTGCCATGGGTCGGCACGACCACGGGTTCGATCTGCAGGCCGTCGCGCGGGGCGACATCGTTGATTTCGACGCGGGCGGGCCCCGCGAGCTTGTAGGGATTGTGAGAGAAATTGGCACTCATGCGATCACTCCCCGTGCACGCAGGTCGGCGATGGCCCCGGCGTCGAAGCCGGCTTGTTCCAGCACCGTATCGGTATGTTCGCCGAGCGTCGGCGCGCGGTCGTGGATGGCGCCCGGATTGCCCGACAGCTTCGGCATCACGCCGGGGACTTCGACCGTGAGGCCCTTGGCGGAGGTCACCGATTCGATCACGCCACGCGCGCGATAGTGCGGATCCTCGGCGATGTCCTTGACCGTATAGATGCGGCCCGATGGCACCTGCGCCTCGCGCAGGATGTCGAGCGCGGAAGCGACGGTCTGCGTGCGCGTCCAGGCGGCGATCGCTGCATCGATTTCCTCGACGCGCTTCACGCGGCCATCGTTCTGCGCGAGCGACGGATCTTCGCCGAGGTCGGGACGTCCCATCGCCTGCATCAGCCGGCGGAAGATTGCATCGCCGTTGGCGGCGATCAGCACATATTCCCCGCAACCGCACGGATACGCGTTCGATGGCGCGATGCCGGGCAGCGCGCCCCCCGCGGGCTGACGCACGGCGCCGAACGCCGAGTACTCGGGCAGCAGGCTTTCGCTGAGGTTGAACAGCGATTCATACAGTGCAACGTCGATGACCTGCCCTTCCCCGCCGCGCGCATCGCGTTCGTATAGCGCGAGCAATACGCCGAGCGCGCCATGCAGGCCCGCGATCGTGTCACCGAGGGAGAGGCCGGCACGCACGGGGGCGCGGCCCGGTTCGCCCGTGAGGTAACGCAGGCCGCCCATCGCCTCGGCCACGGCCGCGAAGCCGGGCTCGTCCTTGCGAGGGCCGGTCTGACCATAGCCCGACACGCGGACCATGATCAGCTTCGGGTTGTCGGCATGGAGCACGTCCCAGCCCAGGCCCCATTTTTCCATCGTCCCCGGGCGGAAGTTCTCGATCAGGATGTCCGCCTCGGCGGCGAGCTTGCGCACGAGGGCCTGGCCCTCCTTCTGGCGCAGGTCGATGCAGATCGACTGCTTGTTGCGCGATTGCGCCTCCCACCACACCGAGGTGTCTTCGTGGAGCATGCGCCATTTGCGCAGCGGATCGCCCTGGCCCGGCGGCTCCACCTTGATGATCTGCGCGCCGAAGTCGGCAAGGGTCTTGGCCGCGAACGGGCCGGCGATCAGTTGCCCCAGTTCCAGGACCCGGATGCCTTCGAGAATCTGTCGCGCCATGTCGGTTGTCTCCGTTGATGTGGGAGCGAGTGTGCCCCAGCGGGGACGGGCGGCGGAATCGGCAATCCGGAAAGCGGGCTTTCACGGAACGCGAAGGTTAGGGAAAACGCGGAGGTGGCCGGTACGGCGCGCGCTCAGAACGGCGCGCGGTCGCCGCAGAGGTGGGTGATCAGCAACCGCGCGGACACGGTAAGCGCGGCGGGATCGCGCATGCCGATCAGCAGCGAGCGGCGCGCCCATGGGTCCTGCAGCGAAACCAGCGACAAGCCCATCGACTTCACGTGCGGTTCGGCCGCGATGCGCGGCAGCACGCCGACGCCGAGGCCCGCCATGACCATGCGGCACATCGCATCGAAGCTGCGCACCTGGATGCGCAGGCGGAATGGCCGCTCGAGCCGGCTGCTCTCCTCCAGCAGCCGCGCGGCCAGCGACGTCACCTGCGGCAGGCTCACGAAGTCGTAGTCCAGCGTATCGGCATAACGCACGGGTCCGCGTTGGGAGAGCGGATGCCCGGGCGGCGTGATGATGACGAGTTCATCCTGCCGGTACTCCACCGTCACGAGACCCGCGCACGGCGTGCGGTCCGCGAAGATGCCCACGTCGGCGCGATTCTCGACGAGCGCGGCGACGATATCGGCGCTGTTCTGTTCCTCGAGTTCGATGCGGATGGTCGGATGCTGGCGCATGAATTCGGCCAGATCGTCGGGGAGAAACTGCGTGATGGCCGAGGTGTTCGCGCATACGCGCACCTGCCCGCGCACGCCCGACGCATAGTCCGACATCACGCCCGCCATGCGTTCGACGTCCTGCAGGATGGTCAGCGCATGGTGGTAGCACGCCTGTCCCGCTTCGGTCAGCTGCACGCCCGCCGCATGGCGGAAGAACAGCGGCGCGCCGACCGCAGTCTCGAGGTCCGAGATGCGCTTGCTGGCCGCGGCCACGGCCAGATGCGACTGGCGCGCTCCGGCAGAGATGCTGCCATGGCGCACGACGGCCACGAACAGTCCGAGGGTGACGAGGTCGAAGCGGGCGAGATTCATCGCGGACGGAAAGTGGCGCTGCCTACAGGCTGCGGCGATCCATCACGGCGCGCGCGATGGTTCCCGCATCGACGTACTCGAGTTCGCCGCCCACCGGCACGCCGCGCGCGAGGCGCGACACCTTGAGCCCGCGCGACTTCAGCATTTCGCCGATGTAGTGCGCGGTGGCCTCGCCCTCCGTCGTGAAGTTGGTGGCGACGATCACCTCCGATACCGGACCGCCCAGTTCGGGCTCGGTGGCCCGCGCCAGCAGGCGATCCAGATGGATCTCCTTCGGCCCCACGCCGTCGAGTGGAGAGAGCCGTCCCATCAGTACGAAATACTGGCCGCGGAAGGTCAGCGTCTGCTCGATCATGATCTGATCGGCGGGCGTTTCCACGACGCACAGCAGCGACGCGTCGCGGTGTTCGTCGCGGCAGGTCTCGCAGAGGTCCTGCTCCGTGAACGTGTTGCAACGCTGGCAATGGCGGATGCCATCCGCGGCGCCGCGCAGCGCGTCGCCGAGCTTGCGCGCGCCGTCGCGGTCGTGCTGGAGCAGGTGGTACGCCATGCGCTGGGCCGATTTCGGCCCGACGCCGGGCAATACCTTGAGCGCCTCGATCAGCGCCTGCAGCGAGGTCGGGGGCGCTGCCCTCATGCTTAGAACGGAAGCTTGAAGCCGGGCGGCAGACCCGGCATGCCGGCCGTCATCGAACCCATCTTTTCCTGCGTGGTGGCTTCGGCCTTGCGCACGGCGTCATTGAACGCGGCGGCGACGAGGTCCTCCAGCAGGTCCTTGTCGTCGGCCAGCAGGCTCGGATCGATCGTCACGCGCTTGACGTCGTTCTTGCAGGTCATCACCACCTTCACGAGACCGGCGCCGGACTGGCCCTCGACCTCGATCAGCGCGAGCTGGTCCTGCATCTTCTTCATGTTTTCCTGCATCTGCTGGGCTTGCTTCATCAGCCCGGCCAGTTGACCTTTCATCATGGTGCTGCTCCTGTAGTCGTGTGAGATCGTGTGAGTGTCGATGGGCCGCCGTCTGCGTGTCTTGCGGCTGCCCTGTTGTATGGGGTGTCAGGCGGCGCGCGGCTGGATCGAGCCCGGCACGATCTGCCCGCCGAATTCGCGCAGCAGCCCCTGCACGAACGGGTCGCCTTCGATGTTCGCTTCGGCCTCGCGCTGGCGCTCGGCGCGTGCCTGCGCATCGGCGGCCGCGGCGGTTTCGAACACCGGGCCGATTTCGCATTGCACGCGCACGTCGGCCCCGAAGTGTTCGCTCAGGACCTGCTGCATGCGGTCGGCCACGCCGTTCTCGGCGATGGCGGCCACGGGCACGCGCAGATAGACGGTACGGCCCACCACGCGGGCCAGTTCGCTTTGGTAGGCCAGCTGCTGCGCCAGGCCGCGTAACGGCAGGCTGGCGGCCAGCGCGGGCCAGTCGGCGGCGGTGCCCGTGAACACGGGCGGCGTGCCGTCGGCGTCGGCAGCGGGCGGGACCGGGGCTGGGCGCACGGCCGGTGCCTGCGGTTGCGACGGCGCGGCCGGGCGTGCCGGTGCGGCGTCCTGCGATCCACCGCCAGAGTGAGGACCCCGGCCTTGCGTGCCGATGCCCGCCTGCTGGGGCCGGGCTTGCGCGCCACGCGGCTGCGGCGCGCGGCTGGATGGTGCGGCGGACGGCGCGGGGTCTTGCGCGTCGAACATCATGCTGGCGTCATAGCCGGGGTCGCTGTCGTACGGCCCGATGAGCGGCAGGTCGGCCGGCATCTCTTCCCACGGCGGCACGTCGCTGCCGCCGGCCATTTCCCATGGCGGCACCGCGTCGTGGCGTTGCGTGCGCTGCGAGTTGCCGCGAGCGCTGTCGCTCGGACCGTCGTCCGCCCGCGCGCGCTGTGGCAGGTTGTCGCCGGCGCGGCCGGTCGCGCTGTCCTTCGCGCGCTCGTCGGCGCTGGCCGGACGTTGCGGTCGCTCGGACTGGACCGGCGCCGACTCGGCTGGCGCTGGGGCCACGGCCGCCGCCGGGCGATTGGCGGAGGGCGGGCGTAGCGGCTGCGCGGCGGGCCTG
>NZ_CAJPUX010000008.1 GCF_905397285.1 Cupriavidus plantarum | reverse complement strand
CCCTTCCCATCCCGAACAGGACCGTGAAACAACTCCGCGCCGATGATAGTGCGGATTACCCGTGTGAAAGTAGGTCATCGCCAGGCTCTTATGCTCAGAACCCCTCAGCGCTTCCCGCTGAGGGGTTTTGTTTTTTGGGCTTTTGTTTTTACGCTAATCTCGCCGGTATTTCGTCAGCGGATTGCGCAGCGTGCCGGCCATCGTCAGGCTCGAGGCGGGATCGGCGAGGTTGACCATCTGAAGGTTATTGCGCAGCTGCAGCCGGTTCAGGCACGAGTGCCGGAACTCGGGCTGGAAAAGGTCGTATCGCCTGAACTTGTGCCGCAGTTCGGGATGCGCGGCCTGGTATTCGTGCGCGGTGTTGGCGACCAATTGCCAGAACGCGTCTTCGGTGCAGACGTGCTGTTCGACGAGCAGATGGCCCAGGTGCCGGAATACGCCGTCGAACACATCGATGAACAGGCCAAGCAGCTTGAAGTCGTCGGGAATATCGACGGCAAGACGGGCCACGTTGTCCGGCAGGCTGGCATCCTTGTCGAGGATGGCGGACTCCTCGGCGATATCCTTCATGAATACGCGCGTGACGCGGTGCTGCTCTAGCACGAGGATCAAGTTCTCGCAGTGCGGCATGAAGACGAGGTCGTGCGCGTAGAAACAGTGCATCAGCGGTTCGAGGTACGCGCGCAAGTAGCTGCGCAACCATGCGAGCGCCGGTAGACCCGATCGACGGATCAGTGCGGGCAGCAATGCGTCACCGGCCGGATCGACATGCAGCAGCGCCGCCATCGTCATCAGCCGTTCCCCCTCTCTCAACATGCTTACCGGGCTCTCGCGCCAGAGGGCCGATAGCATCTTCTTGTACGGGCTGTCCTGCTCCAGCGCCGTTTCATAATAGCGGTTGCGATATCCCACCGATGCCACCTCTCGCAGGATCGAGAAACCGTATGCCCGCAGCGTGGTATCTCCATCGATCAACGCGTGGAGATAGGCATTGATAGCCGGCGTTCCCGCCATGTAGTGCGGCGATAGCCCGCGCATGAAGCCCATGTTGAGCACCGATAGCGACGTCTTCACATAGCACTTCTCGGGGTGCGACGTGTTGAAGTAGGTGCGAACGGACTGCTGCGCCGCGTAGAGGTCCGCCCCATACCCGAGTGCGACGATCTTGCGATTGGCCACATCGGCGGCGAACGCGATGCTGAGCTTGTTGAACCACTGCCACGGATGCGCGGGCATGAACAGATAGTGCGATGGGTCGAGGTCGAGCGCCTGAAGCGTTTGCCGATAGGCCGCGAGGCGTTGGGCGCCGAGTTCGCGCGTGAGCAGCGTGTCGTGGTCGAGCTCGGGCAGGCAGGCGAAGTGGGCGTGCTCGCGGTGGACGGCTAGCCAGACGATGGCGAAGCGCGCGCCCGTTTCGGGCGCGTAGGTCCGGTACTCGTCCGCGTCGAAGCCCAGGCGGCCATTGTTGGCGACGAAGCAGGGGTGGCCCTCGGTCATCGCGGATTCGTAGACCTGGTAGTCGGCATCGACAAGGGCATCGACCGGGAGGTACTGGCGCGTGTGCTTGTAGGCCGCGCCGAACAGCGTGCTGCTGATTTCGTCGAGGTAGATCGGCAGCTTGTCCGCGTCGATGCCGAGCGTGCGCTTGAAGTCGTTGACGAACGTCAGGGCGTCGAGCGGCGGATTGCCGGGCGCGCGCGTTTCGGCGATGCGTTCGATGGAGGCGGGGTCGATGCGCCAGTGGTGCAGCGCCATCATTTGCGCGCGGAAGCGGTAATGGCACCCGGCCGTATCGGCGTCGACGCGGTACGTACGCCAGTCTTCGGCGTCCGGTTTGCCGAGTGCGACAGGCGCGATCACGGACTCGTGCGCAAATTCGGCGAGGGCCTTGCGTACGAGCAGCCGGTTGACGCGGGTCCACACGCTCGGGTCGAGGTGATCGACCACATGTTGCGGCTCGCGCGCGCGCCATGCGGGCAGCGATACATCAGCGGGTGCATTCATCGGTAACGTCTCCAGAGAGCGATCGTTCGAAGTCCGATCGGATACAGAAGGCCAGCCAGGCGGTCTTGTCCGGCAGCTGGATCTGGCGGTCGTAACGAAAGCCGACCGCGCGATTGAGAGCGTGGACATGCGCGTTGCGCACGTCGGGCTCCACGACGACGCGCCGCGCGCCGAGGGTCTCGAACGCGAAGGCCATGACGTGGCGAAGAACGTCTCGTGTGAAGCCGGGAATGCGCTTCGTCGGCGGCGCGACGAGGAAGTGCATGCCGACGTCGCCCGCGCTCACGGTGTAGTGGTTCGCGACGGACGCACGGGACGGGTCGTAGAACTCGGCGACGAAGGCGGGTTCGCCGTCGTATAACCCCAGGCACGCGTGGCCGTGGTTGGCGGCCTGCATGTCGGCATAGAACTGCCGGGTCTCCTCCAGCGAAAGGTGCTGCATGTTCCAGTACCGGGCGTAGTCCAATCCGAACCATCGGTGCAGCGTCGCGATGTCGTCGTCGAGGGACAGCGCGCGGAGGATGAAGCGCGAGCCCTTGCGGTCGTGCCTGGGGTCAGATGACATGTTCGGTTGAACCTGTAGTGCCGGTTGTCGTGAGGCGCGCCACACGAAAGCGGTCGATGCGGAAGATCAGGCGGCTCATCAAGAGGGTCAGCAGCAGACCCGCCGCCGCGATCAGGAATGGCATGGCCATGCCAAAGCGATCGACGATGACGCCCGCGCAGAACGAGGACAGCAGCACGCCGAGGTTCTGGCAGCCATTGGCGATGCTGAAGTCGCGGGCGTATGCCTGAGGCGTGCTGACGCGGAACAGTGTGACGTCGAGCCGCACGCTGATGCGGAACAGCGCCCAGCCGAACAGGCATCGGCCGATCAGCATCGCGGTCGGCCAGGGCGACGCCTGCAACAGCAAGCCGGCAGCACCGACCGACAGGAGACGCCCAGTGGAGCCGGCATCGCCGCCGGCGCGCCGGTCGATGGAGAGAGCGAGCAATGCCATCAGTCCCGGTATTGCGAATACCAGGCCGGTGAGCATCTGACTGTCCACGCCCGTCGCCGCCTGCCAGTAGACGGAGAAGAAAGGACGAACCAGATAGGCGCTGAAATCGAACACCAACATCAGCGCGCCCAGGCGAAGCACGCGCGGCAGCGTGCGATGCAACGCCGGGGGAGGCGGAGCGGGGACGTCTTCCATGCCTAGCACGGGAACGATCCTGCCGGTGCGTATCAACTGCACGCACAGCGCCATCTGCGCGAAGTCGCCGGCGGCCGATGCCGTCAGGCAGGCATCGGTGCCGAAGTGCTGCAACAGGACACCGCCCGCCATCGCCCCGAAGATGCCGCCGAGGTGGACGACCACGGCAAGCAGGCCGACGGTGGCGCCGTGCGATGTTGGGCGTTCCACGCGCATCAGGTACGGAAACATCAGCAGGTAGCTGCTCTTGGTCATGAACATGAGCATCGTCACCGCCCAGAAGGCAGCGATCGTATCCGCCCCGAGGCTCGCGAGGCCGAGCAGGCCCGCGATGCCCTGCGTGACGACGACGAGATGCAGCGTCTCCACGTGATGGGCGACGCGCGCCCACATCGGCAGCGTAATCATGACGGCCACCGAGATCGCGGCGACGTACGCGCCGATGTGAACGGTGTCGGTCACGCCGTAGCGCATGTCGAAGAACTGCGGATAGAACGCGATGAGGATGGCGTCGCTGATCACACCGCACGCGGTCATGACGATGATGGCGAGGCGCAAGGTCATCGGCGGGGCGTGTCCACGCTACCGTCGGCGGCATCGCTCATCGCGTCGTTCGCCACGCCATCCGCGGCGATGTCCCACCCGCGGCGGTGAGTCGAGGCGTGCCGCGAGGTGGCATGCGAGGAGGGCGGTAAGGCGCCGAAGCGCGTAAAGCCGCTGTCCGCGCGTGGCGAGAAATCCTGGAACGTGGTGCGGGCTTCGGCGCGATAGGTATCGACACCGGTCATCGCGTGGATGAGCCGCGCATTGCGATGGCAGGCGAGCCCGAGGTCCGGGTTCGTGATGCCGCCCTCGAAACCCGCGTTCTGCACGTAGATTTCATTGCCGGTGATGTCGACCGCGTAGTCCTCGGCTTGCACATACTGCCCCACGGCGTCCCATCGAATGCGGTCTTGGATGCCGCGCACGAACGGCGGGATGCGGTGCGTGTAGCCCGTGGCCATGACCAGCGCGTCCGTGACATGGCGATAGCGCTCGGGAAGCTCGTTGTGTTCGAACGTGAGCGCGAACCGTTTGCCCGAGTCGTCGAGGGTGCAGGCCGTCAGCGCGAGATTCGGCATGAGCTGCGTGCGCAGGCCCGGGCGATGGCGCGTCTCGTCGAGCAGATCGTAAATGCGGTCGATCAGCGTCTTGTTGATGCCGCTGTGGATCGCGCGCTGCCCCTGCGTCGCGCGCCGTTTCGCCGCATCGTCGAGCCGCTGGAAGTGGCCGATGTAGGCGGGTAGCAGAAACTCGAGCGTGAGCTTCGCGGTTTCCATCTGGAAGAAGCGCGGCGCGCGCGTGACCCAGTTGAGCGTGTAGCCGTACAGGTCGCAGTCGCGCAACAGGTCGTAGTAGACCTCCGCCCCGCTCTGGCCGCTGCCAACGACCGTAATGACGCGCTGCTGTTGCAGCCATGATTTGTGGGCAAGGTAGTTGGCAGTGTGGATAGGCCCGCGCGAGCCGCCGCGCAGCCCTTCGCAGCAATCGGGCAATCGCGGTTCGCTGCCGATGCCGATGACGAGTCGGCGCGTGCGATAGCGAAACGGCGTGCCGTTGTGCGTATCGACGCCCGCGATGACGTAGCCGGGCAGCGACGCGTCATAGTGGATATCGAGCACGTTGCGCCGGTATCGAACATTGCGCAGTTGCGCGGCGGCCCACTTGCAGTAGCGGTCGTACTCCTGCCGCGTGAGGTAGTAGTTCTCGCGCACGTAATAGGTGTAGAGGCGGCCCTGCTGCTTGCAGTAGTTCAGGTAGCTGAAGCGGCTGGTGGGATCCGCGAGCGAGACGAGGTCCGCAAGGAACGGGTTCTGCAGCGTGGTGCCGTCGATCAGCATGCCCGTGTGCCAGCCGAAGGCCTCCTTCTTTTCCAGGAACAGGCAGCGCAGGTTGGGCAGCGGCTCGGCCAGGCAGGCAAGGCTCAGGTTGAAGGGGCCGAGCCCGATGCCGATGAAATCGTAGATCGCTTCATCTGCGCCGGTGTGGTTGATATCCGTGATCGCGTTGGTCATATGGCCTCGTCTGGTTGAGAGAAGGGAGCCGCATTGCCGCGGCCGATGCTCATCAAGACGAACCAGCGAGCGGGATCAACAACGAATACGCACGCGTCGTGGGGAAATTTCTGCGAAGGTTTTGCGGAAAAATGCTACGGAGGCGTGCGGACGGGCGTGCGGAAAGGTGGCTACAGCGGCAGGGCGCCCAGCGCGTCGCGCGCGTCCTGAAGGATGCAGCTCACCATGGCGGGCGAGATGCCGAGCCGGATGGCGATGGTGCGCTGGGACTGGCCTTCGAAGTAATACTGCATGAGCGCATCGCGCGTGCGCGGCGGTAATGACCGCATCGCGTCCCGCAGCGAGCGCTCGCGTTCGCGTGTGCTGGCAATGCGGTCCGGAGAGTTCGTATCGAGCGGGGCATCGGTCTCAACGAACTCCGATGCGAAGAGGCGCCTCTCGAGTTGCTGCCGGCGGTAGCCGTCGAGCGCGAGGTTGCGCACGACGCGGCAGACGTAGCCATGCTCGCTGACCGAAGGTTCGTGAGGCATGTGGAAGAGGAGCTTGACGTAGGCATCGTGCACGATGTCTTCTGCGAGCGATCTGCAGCCGACGATGCGTGTGGCGATACAGAGGAGGTGACGACGGTGGACGATGAAGGTGCGGGTGATGGCTGTGTGACCGGCATTCCCTGACATGCGCGCTCCATGTGTCGTGACGACGGAGCGGCCAATCCTATGTCAGATGTTGCGCATGGCAGCGGATATCCTTGCGGGCATCGCGGCTACCGAAGGCGTTTGCCTACATCAGCTTTAAACATGGCCGCGATGCCGTCGTGGATGGCATCGCGTTCCATGTAAAAACTGCCGCGGAATGGCTTCCGCGTTTTTCCGATGTTCATTGGCTGCCGGCACGCAGTTCATCGGACACTGCGGTGACGCCGCGCGTGTCCTTTGCAGCCTTCAGTACGGCGGCGCGTTGCGATTCATCGCGCACGTTGCCCTCGAGTCGCACGACGCCATCGACCGTCTTGACGTCGATGCGGTCCGCATCGACGCCTTGCGTCGCCGCCAGGCGCGCCTTGACCGCGGTCGTGATCGTGCGGTCCGTGGCGGCCGCCGTGTCGCGCGGCGCGGCGGTGCGGCCGGTGGATGTTGGCGCATCCGCGTCGCCGCCCGCGGCGTTGACGAGGATCGGCGTCGCCGTGATGGCGACGATCAAGGCGGTAGCGGCGATCACCGCACCCGGGAATAGTCGGACCTTCATGATTTTGCCCTCCATGTGGTCGCCTGACGTGGCCGCATCATGTGGCCGCTTACCGGAGGTCGGTGCATGAAGTGTGCCAGTGGCGACGCGCGGCTTATCGGTCGAACGGCACGCGCTGCGCGCGCAGTCGACGCATGCCGCTGTCCAGGTGCGCGCGCGCGCTGTCGGGGTCGCCGACGCGCATCTGCTCGTACGTGCGCTGGGCGATCTCGTGCGGCACCGGCTTGAGCGCGCGGCCCGTGCTCATGGCTTTGAGCTGCACCTCTGCGGCGCGCTCCAGGTAGTAGAGGTCGTCCCACGCTTCGGCGATCGTCGGGCCCACCACCATCACGCCATGGTTCTTGAGGAAGACGACGTCGGCATCTCCCATCGCCGCGGCGATGCGATCGCCTTCGGTCTCGTCGAGCGCGAGGCCGTTGTAGTGCTCATCGACGACGGTGCGGCCGTAGAACTTGAGCGCGGTCTGGCCCGCCCATGCGAGCGGCGGGCCGTCGAGCAGCGCGAGCGCCGTGGCGTTCGGCATGTGCGTGTGGAACGCGGCACGGACGCGTGGCTGCGCGCGATGCAGTCGTGCGTGAATGTAGAAGGCCGTCGCTTCCGGCTTGCCATCGCCCGCGACGACGTTGCCCTCGTAGTCGCAGATCAGCAGATGCGAGGCGGTGATCTCGTCGAAGGCATAGCCGAACGGGTTGACGAGGAAGAGATCGTCGTGGCCCGGCACGACCGCCGAGAAATGGTTGCAGACACCTTCCTCGAAGCCGTGCTGCGCGGCCAGCCGGAAGCACGCGGCGAGCTCGATGCGGGCCTCGTGCACGGCATCGGCGTCGAGTCCGGCGCGCGCCGGGGTGTGCCCCGTGCGGGTGGAGGCGAGGGTGTGGGCCACGATGTTTTCCTTTTGTGGGTCGCTGGTGGCGCGTCCGATCTGCCGGGCGGGTTACCAGTCGAGGGTTGCGAACAGGGCGGGGACTTCGTCGAGCTTGCGTACGATCGCATCTGGCGTGTAATCGGGCAAGAGCCTGCGGCCGGTGCCGCGGTCGACCCACACGCAGCGGAAGCCGATGTCGCGCGCGGCCGCGTGGTCGAGGTGCGGGCTTGCGCAGATATGCACGACCTCGTCCTTCGTCACGCCGAGTTGCGCGTGCGCGTAGTCGAATAGCTGGCGGTTCGGTTTATAGGCGCCGGCTTGCTGCGCGGTGATGACGCGGTCGATGCAGTTGCCGGCAGCATCGGCCAGCTGCGCCACGTTGCCCGCGATGATGTCATCGTCGGTGTTGGAGACGATGCATGTGCGGAAGCCCATGGCCTTGAGCCGGCGTAGCGCGGCGACGACTTCGGGGAACGGCGGCATTTTCGAAATGCTGTCCGTCAGCACGGCGATATCGTCGTCGGCGGGTGCGAGGTCGAGTTCTTCGAGGGCGAGGCGGAGGCCTTCGCCCGCTACCGTGCGGAAATTGCGATGCGGAGGCGTTTGTTCGAGGCGGTGTTCGTGATGGTCATAGACCGCGATCAGGCGCGCGGTCTCGATGGCGGCGGCTTGCTTGCTGCGCAGGATGGTGGCGACCGCTTGTTGCAGGCCTTCGTCCCATTGGATCAGGGTGCCGTAGCAGTCGAACGTAAGCCACTTGGGGCGGGACGTGTGTTGCAGGGACATCGGGAGGCTCCGTGGACCGGGGATGTGGGGATGTCCGCAAGCGTAGAGAATGTGGTGCCTATTTGAAAATGAAATTATGATATGCCACTCAGTGGAATATCAAATAAGGGGCGCCCGTGTTCGACGATCTTGTTTTGCTGCGCACGCTGGTATCGGTCGTGGACGAGGGCAGCTTCACGCGCGCGGGGGATCGCGTGCATCGGACGCAGTCGACCGTCAGTCAGCAGATTCGCAAGCTGGAGGAGGTCGTGGGCCGGCCGCTGCTGTTGCGCGACCGCTCCGGGATGCACGTCACGCCTACCGAACATGGCGAACTGCTGGCCCAGTACGCGCGGCGCCTGCTGGCGCTGTCGCAGGAGGCTGCCGATGCGCTGGCCAGCGATGGGCGCGTCTCGACCGTGCGTATCGGGGTGCCCGAGGACTTCGACGCGCGGCGCATGTCCGCGATGCTGTCCGGCTTCGTGGCCGCCCGGCCGGAAGTCCGTCTGGAAACCGTCGCGGGCATGAGCAGCGACCTGCGACAAAAGCTCGCAGGGGGCGAGATCGAGATCGCGCTGATCAAGCGCGAGCCCGGTAGCGGCGCCAGCCTCGCGGCATGGCCCGAGACGCTGGTGTGGGCAGCCAGCGCGGGTAGCGCGTGGGACCGGAGCGACCGGGCGGACGAGCCCGTGCCGCTCGCGCTGTTTCCGCAGGGCTGCGTGTATCGGCTGCGCGCGATTCGGGCGCTCGACGGCGCGGCGCGGCGCTGGCGGACGGCGTTCGGCAGCCATAGCCTGACCGGTATCCAGGCGGCCGTGTCGTCCGGGCTGGGCGTGTCCGTGTTGCCGACGACGGCCTTGCTGGCCGATCACCGTGTGTGCGAAGGGTTTCCTTCGCTGGCGCCGACGGAGCTTGCCCTCGTGGCCGGCGAGGCGTCGCTGAATGCGGGGCAGCGCGCCCTCGTCGACTTTCTGTGTGACCAGTTAGATCGATGAAAAAGGTTACATGGGGAGCGTTGTGCAGGTGCGATGGCCCGGAAATCGATGAGTAGATTTGAACGATTCGTTCAGAAAAGCCGGGGCTGCAGGGATGATTGCGCGCGCGTGGCGCGCGTGTAGCATGGATATGACGCCATTTCAGTGCCCGCAATGGCGTATTTCAGCGGATTACACGCCAATTCCTCATAACCGAACGATTCCGCAAACTGGTAGGATGGCGTGCTGCGAACATTTAGGCCAAGTGGAACATCTTTGATCCAGTGGTCTCAAATGCTGCGGCGCCACAAAAAACGCACGGACAATTCGGACTGCTGGAGGAGCCAGGCCGATTGACTTAGTCATTGAGGTCTTGTCCTGCGTGGCATACATTGCCGAAGGCGCCTGTCACGGCGAAGCAGCGTCAGATACTGACGCGGCGCCCTGACGCGAACTGCGAGTCGATGCCCACATCAGATCGGTGCACGAGCCTCGCGCATGGAACGGTAACACTGAGAAGCCATGATCGAAGCCTATTCATCTGATAACGGGGAGCGGTTCGGCGCGCGCCTTGCGCGCCCGCGATGCGTACCACTCGAGGCCAGGGCACTGGCGAAAGCAGGGGTAATGGTCACGATCCGCTGAAAGCCTTTTAAGCCCGACGCAATCGTCGGTCATGGGCATGGCTGTTGCCTCGCGCGGCACCCATGCCCCTGACCGGCTGTTCACACGAAAGCGATGGGCCACGTTGCCCGCCCTCCCGTTCATGCGCATGCATGCGGCCCCGGCACCGTGGACCACCCGCCTGGCATCGCACCAGGCTCCCTAATTCGTTTCAGTATCATCCTCGAGGAAATCGCTATGCAACCAATGCGCGCAAGGCGTGCTTTGATTCCGGCCATGCTGGGCATTGCCGTCGCGGTGCTCGCCGCCTGCGGCAAGAAGGCCGAAGCTCCCGCACCCCAGACCCCGCAGGTCCAGGTCGTGACACTCAAGGCGCAGTCGGTCACGCTGGATACGCAGTTGCCGGGCCGGACCAACCCGTACGCCATCGCCGAGGTCCGTCCGCAGGTGAACGGCATCATCCTCAAGCGGATGTTCAAGCAGGGGTCCGACGTCAAGGCCGGGCAGCAGCTATATCAGATCGATCCGTCGACGTATGAGGCGGCCTACAAGACCGCGGCCGCGACGCTCGAATCGTCAAAGCTGCTGGCGCAGCGCTACGGCCGCCTGGTTGGCGACGAAGCGGTGAGCAAGCAGCAGTACGCCGAAGCCCAGGCCGCCTACGAGCAGGCCCAGGCCGCGGTGGACCGCGCGAAGATCGATCTGCGCTACACCAAGGTGCTGTCGCCGATCACGGGCCGCATCAGCCGCGCGCTCGTGACCGAGGGCGCGCTCGTGCAGAACGGGCAGACGACCGCGCTGGCGACCGTGCAGCAGCTCGACCCGATCTACGTGGACGTGACGCAGCCCTCGTCGTCCCTGCTGCGCCTGAAGCGCGAGCTGCAGGCCGGGCAGATCGAATCCGCCGGCGAGAATGCCGCCAAGGTGACGCTGTTCCTCGAGGACGGCACGCCGTATCCGGAACCGGGCCGCCTGGAATTCTCGGAAGTCTCCGTGGATGAAGGCACCGGCTCGGTGACGTTGCGCGCGGTGTTCCCGAACCCGCGCCATGACCTGCTGCCGGGTATGTTCGTGCATGCGCGCCTGCAGGAAGGCGTGCGCGCCAACTCGATCCTCGCGCCGCAACGCGGCGTGACGCGCGACCTGAAGGGTGCGGCGACCGCGCTCGTGGTCAACGACAAGGAAGAAGTGGAACTGCGTCAGCTCAAGACCACGCGCACCATCGGCGACAACTGGCTGGTGACCGAGGGCCTGAAGGCCGGCGATCGCGTGATCGTCGAAGGGCTGCAGTTCGTGCGTCCGGGCATCAAGGTCAAGGCCGTGGAAGCCTCGGCCGCGCCTGCCCCGGGCGGTGCGTCCGCGCCTGCCGCTGCATCCGCGCCCGCGGCCAAGTCCTGAGCGCGGCCGCAAGCATAAGGATTCGCCATGTCTAACTTCTTTATCGAGCGGCCGATCTTCGCGTGGGTGATCGCGCTGGTGATCATGCTGGCTGGCGTGCTGTCGATTCGCTCGCTGCCGGTGAACCAGTACCCCGCGATCGCGCCGCCCACGATCGCCATTTCCGTGACCTACCCGGGTGCGTCCGCGCAGACCGTGCAGGATACGGTGGTGCAGGTGATCGAGCAGCAGCTGAACGGCCTCGACGGCCTGCGGTACATCTTCTCCGAATCGAACTCCGACGGCAGCATGACGATCACCGTCACGTTCGAGCAGGGGACCAACCCGGATATCGCGCAGGTGCAGGTGCAGAACAAGCTGCAGCTCGCCACGCCACTGCTGCCGCAGGAAGTCCAGCAGCAGGGTATCCGCGTGACCAAGTCGGTGCGTAACTTCCTGGTCATCGTGGGTCTGGTCTCGACGGACAAGAACGTCACGCGTGAGGATCTGTCGAACTACATCGTGTCGAACCTGCAGGATCCGCTGTCGCGGACGTCCGGCGTGGGCGACTTCCAGGTGTTCGGTTCGCAGTACGCGATGCGTGTCTGGCTCGACCCGACGCGGCTCAACAGCTATCAGCTGACGCCGCTCGACGTGAGCAACGCCGTCAAGGCGCAGAACGTGCAGGTGGCTTCCGGCCAGCTGGGCGGCCTGCCGGCCATCCGCGGGCAGCAGCTCAATGCGACGATCATCGGCAAGACCCGTCTGCAGACCGCCGAGCAGTTCGGCGACATCCTGCTCAAGGTCAACACCGACGGCTCGCAGGTGCGCCTGCGCGACGTGGCCGACATCGGTCTCGGCGGCCAGGACTACACCATCAACGCGCAGTACAACGGCGCGCCGGCTTCCGGTATCGCTATCCGTCTGGCGACGGGCGCCAACGCGCTGAACACCGTCAAGGCAATTCACCAGACGCTGGGTCAGCTCGAGGGCTTCATGCCACCGGGCATGAAGATCGTGTTCCCGTACGACACCACGCCGGTGATCGCGGACTCGATCCACGAGGTGATCAAGACCCTGCTCGAAGCCATCGTGCTGGTGTTCCTCGTGATGTACCTGTTCCTGCAGAACTTCCGCGCCACGCTGATCCCGACGATCGCGGTGCCCGTGGTGCTGCTGGGCACGTTCGGCGTGCTGGCGGCCTTCGGGTATTCGATCAACACGCTGACGATGTTCGGGATGGTGCTGGCCATCGGTCTGCTTGTTGACGATGCGATCGTGGTGGTGGAGAACGTCGAGCGCGTGATGGCCGAGGAAGGATTGCCACCGAAGGAGGCGGCCCGAAAATCGATGGGGCAGATCCAGGGCGCGCTGGTGGGTATCGCGCTCGTGCTGTCCGCGGTGTTCCTGCCGATGGCGTTCTTCGGCGGCTCGACCGGCGTGATCTACCGGCAGTTCTCGATCACGATCGTCGCGTCGATGGTGCTGTCCGTGCTGGTCGCGCTGATCCTGACGCCCGCGCTGTGCGCGACGATGCTGAAGCCGATCGAGAAGGGCGACCACGGCGAGCACAAGAAGGGATTTTTCGGCTGGTTCAACCGCGGCTTCATCCGGACGACGCATCGGTATGAGCGCGGTGTGCAGGGCATTCTGCGCCGCCGGATGCCGTTCCTGATCATCTACATCGCGATCGTCGCGGGGATGGCGTTCCTGTTCACGAAGATCCCGACCTCGTTCCTGCCGGAAGAAGACCAGGGCGTGCTCTATGCCCAGGTGCAGACGCCGCCGGGTTCGACGGCCGAACGCACGCAGCAGGTGCTCGACCAGATGCGCGAGTATCTGCTCGGCGACGAAGGCGGCGTGGTGGAGTCGCTGTTCACGGTGAACGGCTTCAACTTCGCCGGCCGTGGCCAGAGTTCGGGTCTCGCGTTCATTCTGCTCAAGCCGTTCAAGGAACGCTCCGGCGATGCCACGAGCGTGTTCGACCTTGCCAAGCGCGCGCAGGCCAAGTTCTTCACGTTCCGCGATGCGCTCGCGTTTGCGTTCGCACCGCCCGCGGTGCAGGAACTGGGTAACGCCACGGGCTTCGACTTCTACATTCAGGATCAGGCCGGTCTCGGTCACGAGAAGCTGATGGAGGCGCGTAACAAGTTCCTCCAGCTGGCGGCGCAGAATCCGGCGATGCAGCGTGTGCGTCCGAACGGGCTGAACGACGAGCCGCAGTATCTGCTCGATATCGACGACGAGAAGGCACGTGCGCTTGGCATCTCGCTGGCGGACATCAACAGCACGGTGTCGATCGCCTGGGGTTCCAGCTACGTGAACGACTTTATCGACCGCGGTCGTGTGAAGCGCGTGTACGTGCAGGGCCGCCCGAATTCGCGCATGTCGCCGGAAGATCTGACCAAGTGGTTCATCCGTAATGGCAATGGCGACATGGTGCCGTTCTCGGCGTTCGCGACGGGGCACTGGGGCTACGGTTCGCCGAAGCTGCAGCGCTACAACGGTGTGCCGGCGGTGGAAATCCTCGGTGAACCGGCGGCGGGCAAGAGTACCGGCGAGGCGATGAATGCGGTCGCCGACATCATGAAGCAGATGCCGCCCGGTATCGGCTATTCGTGGACGGGTCTCTCGTATGAAGAGCGGCTGTCAGGGGCGCAGGCGCCCGCGCTGTACGCGCTGTCGCTGCTGGTCGTGTTCCTCTGTCTGGCGGCGCTGTACGAAAGCTGGTCGATTCCGTTCTCGGTGATGCTCGTGGTGCCGCTCGGTGTGGTCGGCGCGCTGGCGGCGACGCTGTTGCGCGGCCTGTCGAACGACGTGTTCTTCCAGGTGGGTCTGCTGACCACGGTGGGTCTGTCCGCGAAGAACGCGATTCTGATCGTGGAGTTCGCAAAGGAACTGCACGAGCAGGGCAAGGGCATCGTGGAAGCCGCGATCGAGGCGTGCCGCATGCGTCTGCGGCCGATCATCATGACGTCGCTCGCGTTCGTGCTCGGTGTGTTCCCGCTGGCCGTGTCGACGGGCGCGGGGTCGGGCAGCCAGCACGCGATCGGTACCGGCGTGATCGGCGGCATGATCACCGCGACCGTGCTCGCGATCTTCTGGGTGCCGTTGTTCTTCGTCGCGGTGACGTCGCTCTTCAAGGGCCGCAAGCCCAAGGATGACACCTCCCTCGAGAAGGGAGCCCTCTCATGAGAAAAACACTCGTTAGCCTTGCAGCCGGCGCCTTTCTGGCTGGCTGCAGCCTGATTCCGAAGTACGAGCAGCCGGCGGCGCCGGTGGACGCGGTGTATCCGACCGGGGATGCCTATCCCGCGGCCGGCGCCGGCAATGCCGTCAATGGTCCGTCGGCGGCCGAGCTCGGATGGCGCGACTACTTCACCGATCCGCGCCTGCAGCGGCTGATCGAGGTCGCGCTGCAGAACAACCGCGATCTGCGCATTGCCGTGCTGAACATGGATGCGTATCGCGCGCAGTACCGCATCCAGCGCGCGGAACTGTTCCCGGAGGTCAATGGGAGCGGGCAATATACGGCGCAGCGCGTGCTGTCTCCGCTGTCCTCGTCGGGGCAGGGGATCGTGGGCCGGCAGTTCAACCTCGCGCTTGGCATTACCGCGTGGGAGATCGATCTGTTCGGGCGTCTGCGTAGCCTGAACGAGGCCGCGCTGCAGACGTACTTCTCCAGCGAGGAGGCGCAGCGCAGCACGCATATCGCGCTGGTGGCGAACGTCGCCAACGCGTATCTGACCCTGCGCGCGGATCAGGAGCAGCTCAAGCTCACGCGGGAAACGCTCGGGACCTACGAACGCACGTACAACCTCACGCGCCGCAGCTTCGACGAGGGCATCTCGTCGCGGCTGGATCTGCGTCAGGCGCAGACCAGCGTCGAAACGGCGCGTGCGACGCTGGCCCGTTATACGCGGCAGGTGGCGCAGGACGTCAATGCGTTGTCGCTGCTGATCGGGGCGTCCGTCCCCGCGGATCTGCCCGAGGGCCTGTCGCTCGACGACAAGCTCGTGGCGGATGTGCCGGCGGGCCTGCCCTCCGATCTGCTGCGGAATCGCCCCGATATCCTTTCCGCCGAGTACCAGTTGAAGGCGGCCAATGCGACCATCGGCGCGGCGCGCGCGGCGTTCTTCCCGAGCATCAGCCTGACGGCTTCGGCGGGGACCGCTAGCCGGCAGTTGTCCGGGCTGTTCGACTCGGGCTCGGGCACGTGGCTGTTCAACCCGCAGATCAATGTGCCGATTTTCACGGCGGGCAGCTTGATGGCCAGCCTGGACTATTCGCGCATTCAGAAGGACGTGACCGTCGCCCAGTATGAGCGGGCGATTCAGTCGGCGTTCCGTGAGGTCGCGGATGGGCTGGCGGCGCGCGGCACCTTTAGCGAGCAGCTTCAGGCGCAGCAGCGGCTCGTCGAGGCCAGCCAGGATTACTACAAGCTGGCGGATCAGCGGTATCGCACGGGCGTGGACAACTATCTGACGCTGCTCGATGCGCAGCGGCAGTTGTTCTCCGCGCAGCAGACGCTGATTTCCGATCGATTGAATCAGCTCACTGCCGAGGTCAATCTGTACAAGGCGCTTGGGGGTGGGTGGATCGAGACGACGGCGGCGCCGGCGCCGGCTCCGGCTGCTGCCGGGACACCGACTGTTTCCACTCCGGCGACTACGGCGACGCCGCGATCCTGATCGGGTAGCGGTGCACGAGGGGGAAGGCGTTAGCCTTCCCCTTTTTTGTTAACGCTGTTGTGGTTACCGCAGCAGGGTGGATTTGCCGAACACGCTTTCGAGCAGTTCGACGACGAGTTCTGCCGTCTGGTTCTGGATGTCGCGGGCGGGGTTGAGTTCGAGCACGTCCAGCGAGCCGAGCGCCTTGGTGTCGGCGATCATCTCAAGTGCGAGGTGCGTCTCGCGGTAAGTGGGGCCGCCTCTGACCGGCGTGCCGACGCCGGGGGCGATTTGCGAATCCAGAAAGTCCACGTCGAAGCTCACGTGCAGGTGCGTGTTGGCGTCCACGCCGGCCAGTGCCTGGCGCATCGTTTCGCGCATGCCGTTTTCGTCGATGAAGCGCATGTCGAAGGCTGGCAGGCCGAGTTGCCTGAGACGGCGTTTTTCTTCGGGGTCCACGCTGCGGATGCCGACCTGCCGGATGTCGTTGGGTTGCATGGCTGGCTTCGCGCCCGAGAGCGTGGTCAGCGGTTCCGGGCCGTCGCCGCACAGGCAGGCGACCGGCATGCCGTGGATGTTGCCCGTGGGGCTTGTGCTGCCGGTGTTGGCGTCGGCGTGGGCGTCCAGCCATATGACCATGAGCTGCTTGCCGGATTCGCGGCAATGCCTGGCGGCGGCGCTGATGGAGCCGATCGCCAGGCAGTGGTCGCCGCCCATCAGCAGCGGCATACGGCCGTTTGCAAGAACTTCATACGCGCCGTGGAAGACCGCCGCGTTCCATGCGACGACCTCTTCGAGGTGACGCATGCCGTTGATGGGTTGCTGGCCGGGGTTGGTGGGGCCTGCGAGGTTGCCGAGGTCGGTGACCTGCAGGCCGTTGCGGGCGAGCGCGCCGGCAATATCCGCGACGCGTAATGCTTCGGGGCCCATTGAGGTGCCGCGGATGCTTGCGCCTACGTCTGTGGGGGCGCCGATCAGCTGGATGGGTTTCATGGAAGCTCCTGAGGGGGATGCTTCTATTTAAGGCGGTTTTTTGGGGAGGTGTGGCGAGAAGCGCTGCCCTCTCCCCCGAAGGGAGAGGGTGCGATCCGTGGGTCCCGGCTCTACGCGCGAGGCGTCAGGGCATGACCGGTGGCCGGTACTGCAGCGTCATGGCGAAGCCCCACAGCATCAGCAGTACGAGCGGCGTATGCACGAGTAGCTGCGTGAACGTGAAGCCCACCACGTCCTTGGCGCGGATGCCCAGCACCCCGAGCAGCGGCAGCATCCAGAACGGGTTGATCAGGTTGGGCAGCGCTTCCGCCGCGTTGTAGACCTGTACGGCCCAGCCCAGGTGGACGTGCAGTTCGTTTGCCGCCTGCATGACGTACGGCGCTTCGATGATCCATTTGCCGCCGCCTGACGGCACGAAGAAGCCGAGAACGGCCGAGTAGATGCCCATGACGGCCGAGAACGATTCCGTGGTGGCCATCGAGACGAATGCCGAGGCGAGGTGGTGCGATAGCGTGGCGCCGTCGCCGCCGGTGGCCTTGGTCAGAATGAAGGCGATGCCACCGTACAGCGGAAACTGGATCAGCACGCCAGCCGTCGACGGGACCGAGCGGGCCACCGCGCGAAGGAAGCGGCGGGGGCGCCAGTTGAGCAGCATCCCTAGCATCAGGAACAGGAAGTTGTACGTGTTCAGGTTCGAGATGGCAAGGATCGGGTCCTTGGTGGTGAACTCGTGATAGAGCCAGCCCGCGCCGAGTGCGACGAGGAGCAGCGTGAGCAGCGGGCTGTATTCGAGCCATTCGCCTGGACGCGTGGGTTTGGTGATGGCGTCGTCGCTGTCGTCGAGATCGACGCCCATGTCGGCAGCCGTGCGGGCGCGGTCGCCGGTTGGGGCCGAGAAATAGGCGACCACCAGCGAGGCGACGATCAGCACGGCGGTCATGGCCATCGATTGCCACAGGAAGATCGTTTCCGAGAACGGGATCACGCCCGTGATGTCGAGCAGCGACTTCGGCAGGCTGGCGGGGTTGGCCTGCAGCTGCGCGGCTGAGGACGACAGACCGAGCGCCCACGTGGCGCCCATGCCGAGGTAGGCGGCCGCGCTGGCGGCACGGTAGTCCATGCGCAGGTCCTTGCGCCGCGCGATGGCCCGCACGAGCAGGCCGCTGAAGATCAGGCTGATGGCCCAGTTGACCAGCGATGTGCCAAGGCTGATCAGCGCCACGAACGCGACCGCGCCGCGGGCCGTGCGAGGCATCGACGCAAGCCGGGCGATCAGCATGGAAGCGGGTGGCGATACTGCGACGACGTAGCCCGCGATGGCCACTACGGCCATCTGCATCGTGAACGGAATCAGGCTCCAGAAGCCGTCACCGAATGCGCGTGCCACGCCCTGCGCGGGCGCACCGATCAGCATCGCGCCGATGGCCACGACGACAACCGCGATCGCCGCGAAGATATAGGAGTCCGGGAACCAGCGCTCGGACCAGTCGGTGACGCGGACGGCAAGACGTTCAAGGGCCCCGCGCGAGGGGGGCGGCGCGTAGGCCGGGGCGGATAGCGGTGTGTCTTTCATGGCAAAAACCTCCTGGATGCGTGTCGATTTCTTCGTTCGGGGTTTGATCTCTCAGTTGTGAGCCTCGAAGCAGATCGCTGCTGCCGCGAGGTCTTCCAGTGCCGTCCCCACGGCCTTGAATACGGTGATTTCATCGTCGGTCGCGCGTCCCGGGTGCATGCCGCGGCAGAGCGCCGTCAGGTCCGCCTTGATCGCTTCGGCGCGGAACACGCCCGCCTCGATCGGGTGCAGCAGGTCGCCGGCTTTCATGCGGGCTTCGGCCGTGTCGACGAACACCGACGTGTCGGCGAAGCAGGCGTCATCGGCTTCGCGCATCTGCGGCGTGAAGCCGCCGATGAGGTCGATATGGGTGCCGGGCGCGACATGGCGGCGCTCGATCAGCGGAACCGTGGACAGCGTGGCGGAGGTGACGATGTCCACCTCGCCCAGCGCGTCTTCCACGCGTGCGGTCGCGCGGGCATCGATCCCTTCGTCGCGCAGGCGTTGGGCGAGGCGTTCCGCCTGGGCGGCGTCGATGTCCCAGACGTAAATCCGCTCGATGGGACGCACGGCGCGATAGGCATCGGGCAGCAGGCTCGCCACGCGGCCCGCGCCCAGCACGAGCAGCTTGCGCGCATCGGCACGCGCGAGCATCGACGCGGCCAGGGCCGATGCGGCCGCGGTGCGGCGCGATGTGATTTCGTTGCCGTCGATGAGGGCAAGCGGCGCGCCCGTGGCCGCGTCGTAAAGCATGTAGGTCGAATGAAGGCCAGGCAGGCCGCGCCGCGCGTTGCCGGAGAAGATGGAGACCGTCTTCACGCCGAGGTAACGGTCGTTCCATGCCGGCATCAGCAGCACGGTGCCGTCACCGACCGTGTGGTTGTGGCGCAGCGGAACTTCGCAGCCAGCGACGAACGCCGCGCGCAGCGACGGGATGAGCGTGTCGAAAGGCAGACGGGAGCGGGTGGTGGCGGCGTCGAGAATCTGCATGGCGTCGTGTCGTTGAGGAATGGAAATAGACGGGTCAGGCGTCGAGGACCACGTCGCTGGTCGGGATCGCCTGGCAAGCGAGGCAAGTGTCGGCATCGTCAGGCTCTTGTCCGTGCAAGTGCCGGACGCTGCCGTGCAGGATCTTCACGGCGCAGCTCTCGCACTGTCCGACGCGGCAGCCGCTCGGCAGATGCACACCGTGGCGTTCGGAGAAGGCGAGCAGCGAGCCGTCTTCGGACTTCCATTCGAGCGCGCGATCGGCGCGCGCGAATTGCACGCGATATTGCTGACCCGCGGACAACTGGACCGTGACCGGAGAGCGGAACACCTCGCGCAGGATGTCGAAGCGTGGCACACCGCGTGCGATCATGCCTTGCGCAAACGCATCCATCATCGCCGGCGGGCCGCACATGTAGATCAGCGGACGCAGTGCGAGCAGTGCGTCGTCGATATGCGCGGGGGAGATGCGGCCGTGCACGTCGTAGTCCTTGCCGGGGATATCGTCGGCGCCGGGCTGCTCGTAGTAGTCGATCACCGATAGCGAGGGGAGCGCCACCCGCAGGTTTTGCAGTCTCTCGCGGAAGGCATGCGTCGCGCGATGACGGTTGGCATAGAGCAGCACGATGCGCGGGGAGGCGGCCTCCCCAACGAGCGATTCGAGCAGGTTCATGAACGGCGTGATGCCGATGCCGCCGGCCACGAGGATCAGCGGACGGCCGGTCTGGCGCGGCATGACGAACGTGCCCGACGGCGCGCGCAGATCCACGACATCGCCGATGGCGAGCGTGCCGTTGATATGCGTGGAGGCGATGCCGTCGACGCGCATGCCGTCGGCGGTCACGCCGGACGCGCGGCGCACGGAGATGCTGTAGTGCCGGCGGTTGCCGACCGCGGCGGGCCCCGTCAGCGAGTAGGAGCGGATGACATCGGTACCTGCGCGGGTGCGCAGGCGAATCGTGATGTGCTGACCCGGCGAGAAATCGGGGAGCAGCCCGCCGTCGAGGGCTTCCATGCGTACCGTGGTGACGTCGCTGGCTTCCTTCGCCAGCGCGGCCACGCGGAACGGACGGAAGCCTTCCCAAGCGCGGCGGCGATCGAAGGCGGGATCGATTTCCACGCGGCAGCAATAGGCGCGCAGCGGCGTGGAGCCGCTGACGGGATCCTGACGTTCGCCGCCGACGAGTGCGTTGTAGTTGCTGTGGCGGCCGCCGAGCGTGTCATAGCCGGGCTGGCCCAGTGCGTCGCAGGCCTGCCACCAGCCATATTCGCCGACGACCACGGCGGGATGCAAGGCGGGGTCGATGCGGGCGATGAAGGTGGCCATGCCGCCCGGCGTCGTCACGCGTACGAGATCGCCGGGCTCGACGCCGAGGGATCGCGCGAGCTCCCCGGACAAGTCGATCGAGGGGCGCATGGCGCGGCGGCGCAGGGAGGCATTGCCGCGGTGCTGGCTGTGACAGTAGTAGCCGCTCTTTGCCGACGTCATGACAAGGGGGAAGTCCACGTCGTCGTCTGTGCGGTGGACTTCGTAGGCGGGAAGCGGCGCATAGCCATGCGCGAGCAGGCGTTCCGAATACAGTTCGACGAGTCCGGTTGGCGTGGCGAACGGCTTCGGTTGCGTGCGGTATTTGCGCTCCGCCGACGTCGTCGGGATGCGGATCCCTTCAGGATGCCCGCGCAATGCCGCGACATCGACGCCGGATGGGGCCAGCATATGGTTCCATCCGCGTTCGAGGCTGCCGTCGAAGAACAGATCGCCCATGCCGATGCGCGTGGCGAGGTCGAACACGATATCGTTGTCCGCGCGCGACTCGCCGCGCGGTGGCACCATGCGCTGCCGCAGCTGGATCAACTGGTCGGCTTCGGCGGTGATCTCGAAGCCGATGCGCAGGCCTTCGCGCTCCCACGGTGTATTGATGGGCAGGAAAATGTCCGCGTATTGCGCGCTCGGCGTCATGAACAGGTCGCAGTGCACGTGGAAGTCCAGCGCGCGCAGCGCGCGGTCGCCCAGTTCGACGTCGGGCTGCGACATGAGCAGGTTGGTCCCGAACGCGACGAGCGTGTCCACGCGATAGGGCTTTGCATCCAGTACGGCGTGATAGAAGTCGCGCCCCGTGACCCATCCGTTGGCGGCGGGCCCAAGGGGACGTTCCGCGATGCCGAGGGCCTTGGCGTGTTGCGCTTCGGTCAGGAGATCGAGGCCGTTGACGGGCTGGTGCGGTGGCTTGCGGTGGATGCGGTTGCCGCCGTCGACGTCGAAGCTGCCCGTCAGCGCGTACAGGCACGCGATCGCGCGTTCGGTCTGCGTGGCGTTTTCGTGCTGGCCGACGCCGGACCATGCGTGATAGGCGATGCGTTTATCGGCACCGATCGCCGAACCGATCAGGCTCGCGGCGTGGCGGATGTCCCCTTCGGGGATCCACGTGAGGCTTGCGGCCACGTCGACGGGATACTGCGCGCAGGCCCGGGCATAGCGTTCGAAGGCGGGTTCACACAAGACCTCTGTGCCGGCGTCTTCGAGGTGCAATGCGAACGTGCCGCGCAGTGCGATACGTTCCAGACCCTCGTTGCGCGGATGCACGACGGGCTCGCCCGCCACGGCGTCCCATGCGACGAAGGCATCGGCATCGCCGCCCGCGAAGCCGACATCGCGGCCGCGCACGAAGTGGCCGTTATCGCCGCGCACGAGCAGGGGACCGTTGCTCCAGCGGCGCACGAATTCGGCGTCGAATGCGTTGGCCTCGATCAGCAGGTTGGCAATGGCCATCGCGAGCGCGGCATCGGTGCCGGGCTTCACGCGGAGCCATTGGTCGGCTTGCCCCGCCAGCGCCGTGCGGCGCGGGTCCACGACGATCATGCGCGCGCCGGCCGCGCGGCCCGTGCCGATGGCTTCCGCCTGGGCCAGCCATGTGTTGGTGGGGTTGTGACCCCACAGCAGGATCAGTTCCGCCTTGGTGTAGTCGGCCGTGGGAATGCCGCAGCCGAATGTGAAGACATGCGCGAAGTCCTTGTGCCAGTTGCAGATTTCGGTGGCATAGATGATGTTGGGACTGCCGTAGCCGCGGACGAAACGTTCGATCCAGTCGATGCTGTCGGTCAGGGGCGTGCCGCTGGGCGTCGTGACCGCGAACGCCACCGACTCCGGGTTCCCGCGTTCGCGGACAGCTGCGAGGCGCGTGGCGACCTCGGTCAACGCGTCTTCCCACGAAATGCGTTCCCAGCCCGCGTCGGCGGCGCCCTTGGGGCGCGTCCGGCGCATGGGGTGGAGGACGCGGTCGGCGCTGTGGACGAGTTCGGGCGCGGATTTGCCTTTGAGGCACATCGCGCGGCCGGTGGGATGCGTGGGATCGGGGCGTACCTCGACGAGGGTGTCGCCGTCGACCACGTTGATCGTCCCGCATCGGGAGCGGCACAGTGTGCAGAACCCCTTTTTTTCGACTGCCATTCCGGACCTTTCCTCCACGTCTTGCTGACTTGTCTGCGGGTTCGATGCTAGCTAGCATGGGCAGGTATTTCTAATTCATAGTTCTGAAATCGTAATATCGGTTTTTTCGATGCTCCCCACCCTCAAGCAACTCCAGTACTTTGTGGCGATCGCCGAGACCGGGCAGGTCTCCCGCGCGGCACTTCGGTGCCATGTCTCGCAATCGTCGATGACCGCGTCGCTGAAGGGGCTCGAGGAGATCGTGGGGGCGGCCTTGTTTACGCGCCATGCGTCGGGCGTACGCCTTACCGAGGCCGGTATCCGGTTACTCCGGCATGCGCAGCAGATCGAGCAGTCGGTGCAGGAGGCGGTGACGGCCGCAAGCGTGCGGCCGATGCCGCTGGCGGGCGTGGTGCGTGTGGGCGTGACGGAGACCATCACCGCTTATGTGTTACCGCGGCTGCTGCAGGCGGTGGAGCAGAAATTTCCGCGGCTCGAATTGCAGATCGTGGAGCGCGAGCGGGACGATGTCGAGCGGGGGATTCACGCGGGGGAAATCGACATCGCGCTGCTGCTCGTGTCGAATCTGCCGGCAATGGACCATATCGGGTGCGAGACGCTGCTGCGCTCGCCCCGGCAGTTATGGGGACATCCCGACCATCCGCTGATGCAGCGCGCGGAGATCCATCTTGCCGACGTGGCGCGGCACGACTACATCCTGCTCGACATGGACGAGCATATCTCGACGGTGATCAAGTATTGGGGGCAGTATGGACTCGCGCCCGCCATCCGGTACCAGAGCTGCTCGATCGAGGCCGTCCGCAGCCTCGTCGCCTCGGGGCGCGGCGTGGCGATCCTCTCGGACCTCGTCTATCGTCCCTGGTCGCTCGAAGGCCAGCGCATCGTCCGCCGCGCCCTGGCCGACCGGGTGCCGTCGATGGACGTCGGCGTGGTGTGGAAGCTCGGCGCCGAGGCGAGCGATACGGTGCGTATGCTGCGGGACTTTCTGGGGCTGGCGCTGCGGGATGTCGTATAGACCGGCCATGGCGCGCCAGGCCGCGTCAAGAGAGTATGCCGCCGTTCACGCGGACGGACTGGCCGTTGATCCACCCAGCGCTGTCGCTGACCAGGAAGGCGACTACCTCTGCGATGTCTTCCAGTTCGGCGATGCGCCCGAGAGGCGTGGTCAGGTCGCTCATGTGAGTGAGCAACCCGTCGCCGGTAGGACCGGGGGCCACCGCGTTGACCCGGATGCCGCGCGGGCCAAGCTCTTTCGAGAGGCTGCGGGTGAGGGCTTCCACGGCGGCTTTGGACGCGCAGTATGAGCCGTAGCCTGCCGGCGACATCCCCGCGACGCTGGTCGAGATGTTGACGATGCGGCCATTGTCGCGCATGCGTTCGGCGGCCAGCTTGAGGCCGTTGAGGACGCCGCGCACGTTGATGGCGAACATGCGGTCGAAGGTCAGTTCGTCGATGCGGCCGATCGGCATGTTGCTCGCCAGGCCGGCGTTGTTCACCAGCACGTCGACGCCGCCGAATGCCGCGGTGGCTTCGTCGAACAGATGCTCGAACGCGTCGCGATGGGAGACGTCCGCGCGCACGGCAATCGCGCGCCCGCCGCCGTCGCGGATGGCGGCGACGACGCGCTGGGCCGCGTCATCGTCGATGGGATGATTCACGACGACGCTGAGGCCTTGCGCCGCGAGCTTGCGCGCCATCGCGGCACCGATGCCGCGCGCGGCGCCCGTGACGATGGCGGTCTGTTGCGGAAATCCGCGCACATAGGCGCCTTCCAGTCTGGACGAGGCCATGTTCACACCTTTATGGGCAGGTAAGGTGCGTTCAGGCTATGAGCAGCGCGGCGCCTCGGCTTTCGTATTCGCAGCGCGGATTTCGTGTATGAAACGCGCCGTGGGGCATCTTGTGCCGAGGTATGAGTGCGGCACGCCAAGGCATGAGTTCCGCGAACCAAGGCAGAATGGTGCGGTCGCGGCGGGGTGGTTACCTTTGCAATCGTTGTGCCGGCATGACCGGCGTGTGCGACCAGGGGGATACCACAACATGACTGCTTTCAACATCGATGCGCCGCGCGAAGGCGCGGTCTTCCGGGCGGGGGAATGGCGTGACGTGCGTGGCGCAACGGGCGGCCTCTCCCGGGTGCTTGTGGCGCGCTGGACCGATGCCGCGGTGACGGAGGCGGTGGATGTCTCCCATGCCGGGCATGACGGCCTGCATTGCGTGGCGCTGACGCTGCGCGGCGCCAGCGTGCGGTTCGTGTCGAATGGGCAGGTCGTGTGCGACGGCCGCGTGCCCGCCGGCATGATCCAGATCACCGCGCCGGGCACGCCCGTAAGCGCGACCTTCCACACGGCCTACGACGTGCTGCATCTGTTCGTGCCACAGGGTGTGCTGGCCAAGTGCTATGAGGCGCGTTTTGGCCAGCCGCACGACGGGCCCATCGTACTCGACGACCCGCGCGCGTTCGCGGACCCGACCGTCGAACGGCTCGCGCAGGCCCTCGCGCTCGCGCATGCGAACGATGCGACCGTCAGCCACATGTTCTGCGAAAGCGTTACCACTGCGATTGTTGCGCGCCTGGTGGCGCAGCATTTCTCGCAGTCGATCATGGCGCGCATCATGTCGGGGAAATCGCCATCGCCATCGCCATCGTCATCGCCATCGCGGCAGCTGTCGCCACTGCCGCAGTGGCGGTTGCGTCGGGCAATCGAGTTCATCGACGCGCATCTGTCGCGGCCGCTGACGCTCGAGGAGATCGCGCGCAGCGTGGGGCTCACGCGCATGTACTTCGCCGCGCAGTTCCGGCGCGCGACTGGGGTGCGGCCGCAGGAGTTCGTCCAGCGCCGGCGCGTGGAGCTGGCGCAGGAGATCCTGCGCCGCGAGCAGTGCTCGGTGCTCGACGTGGCCATGCACTGCGGCTTCCGCTCGCAGGCGCACTTCACCACGGTGTTCAAGCGCTTTGTCGGCCGGCCGCCGCTGGTATGGCGCAACAGCGCCGTCACGGCGTCCTGATATGCGCTGATATGCGCGCCGCTCAGAACCGGTAGGTCACGCCGATCTTGACGATCGGGTAAAAGCGCAGGCGGTTCGCCTTGTCTTGCAGTTCCTGGCGTTCCGCATCGATGTTCGCCTGGCCCACCTGCGCCGCGATGGAGTCGGGCACGTTGAGCGAGACGCGCGGACGGCCGTAGGTCACGCCCGCATCGAAGTACATGCCGAAGCCCGGCTTGCCATTCGGGGTGTGGCCGAAGCCGATACCCAGGTATGGGCGCACCGTCGGGTAGCGGGCGCGCGCGGTGACGGTTTCACCGTTGGCGGCCACCACCACGCCGTTGATGTTGTACGTGCCATTGGTGCTCGTGGCCGTGGCATTGACATGATCGTCGCCGATCAGTGCGCCGATGACGAAGCGGAACGGCGCGGTTTGCGGCGCCGGAAACCAGTCCGCATACAGGCCGCCGTGCAGCAGCGTAGCGCGTGCGTCGTACGAAAGGTCGCCCGCCGTGAAGCTGCGGCTCAACGCAAAGCCGTTGATCTCCGCGCGCGCGTTGAAGCGATCGTCGAGTGCGTAGGCGAAGCCCGCGCCAACGCCTTCCGTGCCGATGCCGGCGTAGATCTCGTGCGCATGCGCCCCGGGGGAGCCCAGCGCCATGGCAAGGGTGATGGCGGCTGTGGCGGACAGAAAGTGAGCCTGCTTCATGAACGTTTGCAAAGGGGGAGGGATGTCCCATGGCGCGGCACCCGGTAGCCGGCGCATCGCGTGCGGCCCATGCGTTTCCCGGGCGCCTGGGACCCACTTCCTAACGGCGCGGCGTCGCGGAACCTGATGGCGGTCTTTGCAAAAAATTGTGGCGATGCGGAAAAACGCATGATGGCGTGCCGTCCCGTACCGCTTGACGCGAACTCCGCGGACATGCCACGCTGGGTCCGCATGGAGGCCAGCATGTCATCGGAATTTCACAGCATTCTTCACAGCACCCCGTCGCGGATCCCGCGCGACGTCATCGATGCGTATCTCGAAACCGAGTACCGCGTCGGTGGCGACACGCCGTGCGTGCTGAAGGTGGGCGCGCGGTCTGCGGCGCTGGAGGCCTTGCATCGTCAACATGGCGTGGCATGCAGCGCGTTCGTGACGGCGTGGAATCCGTATAGCGAGTCGCTGGCGCCCGCGCGCAACGCGGCGCGTCAGCTGGAACTGGCTCAGGCGCTGGCGCGGCGCGGGCTGGTTGCGGTGCCCGGAGTGGGGCAGCATCCCAACAACGGGTGGCCCGGGGAAGAGAGCTATCTGGTATTGGGGCTGCCGCTGGACGAAGCGCGCGTGCTAGGCGCGCGCTTCGGTCAGAACGCGGTCGTGTGGAGTGGCGAGGATGCCGTGCCGCGGCTGATATTGCTGCGGTAGCGTCAATCCGCGCCGAGGCGCTTGAGCACGGCTTCCGCCTGCGTGTTGCCCTGTGTCTGCGCTGTGCGCATCGGCGTATTGCCGCGCGCGCTCTCGTGGTTCGGATCGGCGCCATGCGCGATCAGCGACGGCATGATCGTATAGCGGCCGAAGAGCGTGGCGAACGTCAGCGCGGTCTCCCCGCTGTTGTTCTCCTGATTGGGATCGCAGCGCGCATCGAGCAACACCTTTGCCGTGTCCATCTCACCCTTGAACAGTGCGCCCATCAGCGCCGTATTGCCGCTGCGGTCGCCCAGGCAGGCGTCCGCGCCGGCCTGCATCAGCTTCCGCACGGTGTCGGGGTGCCCGTTGTAGGCCGCGAGGATGATGGCCGTGAAGCCGCGCGCATTGGCGCGGTCGATCGGGTAACCGGCCTGCAGCAGGCTGTCCAGCACGTCCCATCGCCCCTGGCGCGCGGCGTCGAACCAGTAACCGTCGAACTGGCTCGCGCTGACGCGTTCGCCGGGGACGAGCGGCGGGGCTTCGACGGGTTTGGACGCCGCGCACCCGCCGAGCCACACCGACGCGCAGAGCGCGGCGGCCGTGAGTATTTGCCGTGTCTGCGCGCGCATGGCGTCAATCGTCCGTGAGCTTGTCCGACAGCGCCTTGACCTTCGCGCCATCGGCATCGAGCGCCTTCACGAGCCGCGTGCCAAAGCCGCTATCCGCCTTGTTGAAGTACGACAGCATGGTGTAGAGATTGGCCTGGTTGCGAACGTGACGCAGATCCGCCGACAGCGCGGTGACGAGGTCAGCCTTGTCCTGCTCCGACAACGAGCGGAAGTACACGCCCGCTTGCCTGAACGGCTGCTTCTTGTCGATCGCGCGTTGCTGCGTGGTGCCCGACAGCGGCAGGTTCGAATACTTGTACTTGGCGTCCTGACCGATTTCCGCGATACCCGACGGCTCGTAGTTGACTTCGCCGGTGCGCCCGCTGGCGTTCATCGCGCCGTCCTGATTGTTGTTGCGCACCGGAACGAGCGGCTTGTTGATGGGCAGCGAATTGAAGTTCGCGCCGAGGCGGTACATCTGCGTATCCGCATACGAGAAGCCGCGGCCCTGCAGCATGCGGTCCTCGGACAGCTCGATGCCCGGCACGAGGCGCGACGGCGCGAAAGCTGACTCTTCGGTGCTCTCGAAGTAATTGTCGGGCACGCGGTTCAGCACCATCGTGCCGACCTTGCGCTCCGGCACGCCTACCCATTCCTTGGTGTCATCCAGCGCATCGAAGTCGAACTGCTGCAGTTCCGACGGCTTGAGCACCTGGATGTACAGATCCCATTTCGGGAAGTCGCCCTTGCCGATCGCGCCGTACAGGTCGTTGGTCGTCACGTTCCAGTCCTTGCCGATGGACGCGGCAATCTCGTTGGGACGCAGGCCGTGGATGCCTTGCTGGCTCTTCCAGTGAAACTTGACGTAGTGCACTTCGCCGCGCGCATTGACCAGCTTGAACGCATGGACGCCAAAACCGTCCATCTTGCGATACGAGTCCGGCATGCCGGCGGTGCTGTACAGGTGCGTCAGCATGTTCGTGGCTTCGGGCGTGTGCGCAAAGAAGTCGAAAGCCAGATCGGCGTCCTGCACGCCCGTGACGGCGCTTGGCTTGTTGGCGTGCACGAAGTCCGGAAACTTGATCGCGTCGCGGATGAAGAAAATCGGCCAGTTGATGCCGACCATGTCCCAGTTGCCCTGCTGCGTGTAGAACTTGATCGCGAAACCGCGCGGATCGCGCGCCTGTTCGGGGGAGCCGCGATAGCCCATCACCGTGGAAAACCGCACGAACACAGGCGTCCTGGTGCCGGGCGTGAAGACCTGCGCAACGGAAAGATCGCTGATGTCGGCCGTCGGGACGAACTCGCCGAACGCGCCCGTGCCACGCGCGTGGACCACGCGCTCCGGAATCCGCTCTCGGTCGAAGCGCTGCAGTTTCTCGATCAGATGGGAGTCCTGCAGCAGGACGGGGCCATTGGGGCCTGCGGTCTGCGAATTCTGGTTGTCGCCGACCGGCGAGCCGTTATCGCGCGTCAGTTGCGCATGTGCGAGGGGAATGGATGCGGCAAGCGCGAGGGAGAGTGCGGCACGCAGTGATGTTTTTTTTGGGTTGTGCATGGAGTTTCCGTTCGATGGGGACTCGACATTGAGAATGCAGCGTCGTGCGACGGAGCATGGGCAATGTAGCCCCGCATCGGGGATTCACTCCAATACCGATTTCCAATCAGCGCGATAGGCGGCGCGCGATCGATGAGCCGCTTCAGTGCGAACTCGACAATTGCAACACATTCGCGCCAATGCGCGGGTCGACCGCGCGCTCGAGTTTTTCCGGGATCAGTGTCACCGTGACTTCGAGCGAGCCCGTGCCGACCTCCATCGACAGGATGTGGCCGCCGTACGTGTCGAACTGCGAATCGCCGGCGACGCCGTGCGCGTGGATCGACGGCTTGCCGTTCTTCCAGGCGAGGCTGCCGACGATGCTCGCCATTTCCACGTTCCGATAAGTCTTCGGATTGAAGTCCTGCTTGCCGGCATCCCAGAAGCCGAATGTCACGTTGGCGAAGCCGATCGCGGAAAGGCTGGCGGCCGGGATGTTCTCGCAGATCGCAAACGACTCGAGCTGCTCGAACACGTTGTCGCCCATGCGAAGGACGATCAGGTAGCCCGTCGGCGTCTTGATGTAGCGCGGCACGGCATCGCGCGGGTAGTTGCGGTTGTCGGGGCGCGCGTCGTGCGCGGCCTTGCATGCGGGGGTGCGCGTGTCCGCGCGTGCGGGTGTCACGATCGCCAGCGCGGCGAGCGCGATGGCCGATGCCGCGAGGGCGGGCAGGTATTTCGTCATGGCGAGTCTCCGGATCGTTATGGGTATCAGCGCAGCCAGCTGGCCGGCACGAGGATCAGTTGAGGGAACAGCACGAACAGGAACATCAGCGCGGTCAGGCTGAGCAGGAACGGCCAGACGCCGCCGATCACGCTGTCGAGGCTGCAGCGCGACGTTCCCGCCACGACGTTGAGTACCGTGCCGACCGGTGGCGTGAGCAGCCCGATGGCGTTGTTGAGCACGAACATCACGCCGAAGTAGACGGGATCGATGCCTGCCTTGGTGATCACCGGCATGAGGATCGGCGTCATGATCAGGATGGTCGGCATCAGGTCGAGCGCGGTGCCGACGATGATGACCAGCACCATGATGACGAACATCAGCAGGATCTTGTTGTCGATGAACGGGTCGAGCAGCGTGGTGACCTGCGCCGGGATGTTCGCGATGGTGATGAGCCACGCGGAGACCAGCGCGCAAGCCACGAGGAACAGCACGGTGCTGGATGTCTTGGACGCGGTGACGATCAGCGACGGCAGGTCGCGCAGCTTGAGTTCGCCGTAGACGAATCGCCCGATGGCCATCGCGTACACGACGGCGACGACTGCCGCCTCCGTCGGCGTGAACGCGCCGATTTTCATGCCGCCGATGATCACGACCGGCAATACCAGTGCCCATACGCCTTCGCGCAGCGTTTGCAGTAGCCGGCGCAACGAGAACGGCTGCACCTCGGCCAGCTTGCCGCTTCGCATCTCCTTGCGCGCGCAGAAGTACCACGTCGCCGCGAGGGTGAAGGCCATCATCGCGCCCGGCGCGATACCGGCGAGGAAGAGCTTGGTGATGGAAATCTGCGCGACCACGCCGAACACGACGATGGCGATCGACGGCGGGATGACCGGCGCGATGATCCCACCGGCCGCGATCAGGCCGGCCGCGCGCGGCACGTTGTAGCCGGCCTTGCGCATCATCGGAATCAGGAGCGCGGCAACGGCGGCCGTATCCGCGACCGCCGAGCCCGAGATGCTGGCGACGACCGTGGCCGCGATGATCGCCACGTAGCCGAGGCCGCCCCGTACGTGGCCCACCGCCGCATCGGCCACGCGCACGATGCGCTGGGACAAGCCGCCGGCGTTCATCAGCTCGCCCGCAAGCATGAAGAACGGCACGGCCATGAGGGGATAGTTGTTGACGCCCTCGAGCATGTTCTGCGCGAGGATCTGCGTGTCGAAGTTGCCGAGATGCAGCATCAGGGCGACGCCCGATGCCAGCAGCGCGAAGGCGATTGGCATGCCCAGCGACATGGCGCCGAGCAGGGAGCCGACGAAAACGAAGATGGTCATGGTGCAGCCTCCGCGCCGGTCATTCGCCGCTGGTGCCGGACTGCGGCACCAGTTCATGTTGCGCCATGCGCCCGCTGATGAGGCGCCATAGCGAGTGCAGCAGCATCGCGGCCATGCCAACACTGCAGATCAGCAGCGAGGCATAGACGATGCCGAGCGGCACGCCCGTGACGGGCGCGCGGTCGTCCATGCCGATCTCGACCAGTTGCCACGCACCATGCGCCAGCAGCAGGCAACAGGCGAGGGCGCCGGCATCCGCCAGCAGGCGGCACGCGCGCTGCGCGTTCTCGCCCAGATGCGAGACTACCGTGGACATGCCGAGGTGGGCCTTGTCGTGCATCACGAGCAGCGCGCCGATCAGCGTCAGCCACATGAAGAGGAAGCGGGAGGCCTCTTCCGAGAACGCGATGCCGGAGTTGAAGACGTAGCGCAAGACGACGTTGCCGAAGACGAGCACGATCATCGCGGTCATCATTGCGACCATGAGCGCGCGGATGATGCGGACGGATAGGGAATTCATGATGTCACTCCTGCTCGATGCCAGAGATGCGGTAGATGCGTATCGCGTTGTCGTGCCAGACCGCGCGGATATCGGCGTTGGGGAGGCCTTCCAGCGCGGCGCCCACGGTGGCGACGATCTCCGGCAGGCCCGCGCGCAGGCTGGAGACGGGGAGGTTGCTTGCGAACATGCAGCGATGCGGGCCGAAGAGGGACAGGACGTCGCGGATGACGGCGACATTGCTCTCGCGTTGCCAGGCGGTATGCGGCAGGCCGAACTCGGAAAGCTTGATGGAGACGCGCGGCAGGCTCGCCAGCGCGGCGAGCCCGCGACGCCACTGTGCGAGCCCTTCCGGCGTGCGATCCCATGGCAGACCCGCGTGTTCGACGACGACGTCGAGATCGGGCGCTTCGGCGATGGCCTCGGCGGCGTCTTCGAGGTGCCAGTACGGGACGCGCAGGTCGTAGATGAGACCGTGCTCGGCGAGCGCGCGCAGGCCCGCGCGCCATTGCCGGTCCTGGAGCGTCCCCGGCTGTCCACGCAGGGCCGCGGCGGCCTCGAGGCTGGCGGCCGTGCGTGGCTTGCACCGCACGCCGCGCACGAGCGGGTGGTCGCATTGCGCGCGCAGATCCTCGCTCAGGGTGGGAGACAGGAAGTCCGCATGCGCCACCACGGCATTGGGAAAGCCCGCGTGCTGGTGGACCTCGTGCAGCCATGCGGTCTCCGCCAGCGATTCGGCGCGATCGCGCTCGGCCTCGACGTGGACGGTGGCGGCCAGCCTCGCGCCGGGCACGCGGCGCCAGGCCGTGAGGTAGTCGTCGGTGTCGTAATCGCGGCGGAGCGCGGCATAGTCGCCGAGGAAGAACGCGGCGGCGTCATAGCGGTCCTGCAGCCAGGGGTAGTGGCCGGTGTCGAGCCGCCAGAGGTGGTGGTGCGTGTCGACGACGGCGGTGGGCAAGGTAGTCATGGGTAGCGTCCTTCCATGCGTGATGGCGTGTGGCGTAAGAGGTCGCGTACGGTCTCAGCGCGCTTCCATCGCCCGCAATACCGCATCGCCGTTCTTCTGCACGTAGAGCTGGCGGGTCTCTTCGCGAACGACCTTGCGGATGCTGGCGACGTCCGGCTGCTCGTTCACCTGCACGCCCTTTGCGCGCAGCTGCGCGATGGCGGACCGCTCGTTGTCCGCGTTGAGCTTGCGCTGGAAGGTCGCGGCGGAGGCAGCTTCTTCCAGCAGGATCTTCTGGTACTCGGGCTTGAGCGATTCGAACTTCGCCTTGTTCATCAGCACGACGAGCGCGGTGTAGGCATGGCGCGTCATCGAGACATACTTCTGCACCTCGTACAGCTTGGCCGATACCATCAGCGTGGGCGGGTTTTCCTGGCCATCGACGGCACCCGACTCCAGCGCGCCGAAGACCTCGGCGAACGGCATCGGCTGCGGGCTTGCGCCGAGCAACTGGAACGCCTTGATATGCGAGGGATTCGGTGTCGTGCGGATCTTGAGGCCGCGAATGTCCTCCGCCTTGTTGATCGGCCGCTTGTTGTTGCCGAGGCTGCGGAAGCCGATCTCCCAGAACGCCAGACCCTTGATGCGGTGCGCGCCCAGCTCGTCGAGCAGCGAGCGGCCGACGGCGCCGTCGAGCGTGCGATAGGCGCTGGGACCGTCCTCGAACTGGTAGGGCAGGTCGAGCACGTTGAGCTTCGGCACGAGGCCCGTGACGAACGGATTGCCGGTGGCGCCGATATCGATCGTGCCGCTGCGCACACCCGTCACAAGCGTGGTGTCGTTGCCGAGCTGGCTGTTGGCGAAGACCTGGATGTCGACGTCGCCGTTGGTGCGGGCCTTGACCTGTTTGGCGAACTGCAACGCGGCCTGATGCTGGGAATCGCTCTCCGGTACGGTATGGGCGAAACGCAGTTTGACGCTCTGGGCAAGAGTGAGGGTGCTGGCGGCGGACAAAAGCGTGGCCAGCACGATCCGTGCGATCGTGGTTTTCATGATGTCTCCTGTATGGCGAAAGGTGGCCCGCGTGCTGCGCGCGGGCTTGTGCGAGCGGTGGGCGCCCTCGAAGGGAATCTCAGGGCGGCGGATGCAGGAGCCCGCGCTGGGCCAGGTTGCGCATGAGCGCGCCGATGCCGAAGGTCCAGGGCGGCAGCCGCGTGCAGTCGCCCACCCAGTTGACCAGCCCGCCAAGCTTCGGCGACGCGATATCGACGCGATCGCCGAGGTGATGGGTGAATCCGGCACCGGGCGCGTCGCGATCCTTCACGGGCGCGAACAGCGTGCCGCAGAACAGCATGATGCCGTCGGGATACTGGTGATGCGGCCCCATCGCGTTGGCGACGAGTTCGTGTGGCGAGCGGCTGATCTGCTTCATGGTGCTCGTGCCATCGAGCACGAAGCCGTCCTCGCCCTCCACGCGCAGCGTGAGGTCGGCTACCTCGATGTCCGCGATACCGAAGTGCGCATCGCAGAGGCGGATGAACGGGCCGATGCCGCACGAGGCGTTATTGTCCTTGGCCTTGCCTAATAACAGCGCGCTGCGGCCTTCCACATCGCGCAGGTTGACGTCGTTGCCGAGCGTCGCGCCGACGATTTGCCCGGCGGGCGAGACAGCGAGCACGATCTCGGGCTCGGGGTTGTTCCACGTAGACATCGGGTGCAGCCCCACGTCGGCGCCGATGCCGACCGAGGCGAGCGGTGCGGCCTTGGTGAAGATCTCCGCGTCGGGGCCGATACCGACTTCGAGGTACTGCGACCACAGGCCCTGCGCGACGAGAACCGCCTTCACACGCATGGCTTCCGGCGAGCCGGGGCGCAATGCGGCAAGGCTGTCGCCGACGATGCCGGCGATGCTCTCGCGAATGGCGGCGGCGCTCGCCGCGTCGCCGCGCGCGCGTTCTTCGATCACGCGCTCCAGCATGCTGTTGGCGAAGGTGACGCCGGCAGCCTTGACGACCTGCAGGTCGTTCGGGGCGAGCAGGTGACGATGCGTGGCGTCGTCACCGTGCGCGCAGGTGTCATCGAGCCAGTCCTGCAGGGCGCCCAGCGAAGGACCCCGCGCGCGCCGCACATGCTCGGCGCAGTCGTCGATGGCGAGCAGGGCCGAGACCGTCGGTGCCAGCGTGCCGATATCGATCAGCATGCCGTCGCGCACGGTGACGAGCGTGGGGCCGCCCACGTGCTCCGCGCCGGCGGGTTTCCAGACGCGGCCGACGAGCACGGCGCGGTCAGCGTCCACCGGAAGAGTCGATGCGAGGTCGATGTGCCGCTTCATGTCGCGTCCCTTCACACCTTGACGTTCGCTTCCTTGACCACGCGCGCCCATTTGACGCGCTCGGTCGCGATGAACTCGCCAAAGCGGGCTGCGGTGCCGCCGCCGTCCTCCGCGCCGAAGCCTTCGAGCTTGGCCACCACGTCCGGCATCGCCATCACGCGGTTCATGTCCGCGTTCATGCGCGCGACCATGGCGGGGTTCATGCGGGCGGGTCCGACGAGGCCGTACCATGTGCCAGCGTCGAAGCCGGGGAATCCGGACTCCGCGAGCGTAGGCACGTTCGGGAAGTTCTTCGCGCGGTGCGTGCGCGTCTGCGCGATGGGCACCACCTTGCCGCCCTGCACCTGCGGCGTGGCGGAGGTCATGGTCTCGAAGCACAGGTCGATCTGCCCCCCGATGAGGTCGGTCAGCAGCGGTGCCGAGCCGCGGTACGGAACATGCAGGGCGTCCACGCCCGCGCGCAGCTTGAACATTTCGAGCGTGAGGTGCTGCGAGGCGCCGGCGCCCGAGGAGCCGAACGTGATCTTGCCGGGATTGGCGCGGCATAGCGCGATGACGTCCGCTACCGTCTTGGCGGGGCCGCCCGTGCGGCAGATCAGCAGGTTGGGCGTGACGCCGACGAGCATGATCGGCGTGAAGTCCTTCTCCACCGAGTAGCTGATCTTGGGATACAGGCTCGGCGCGATGGCATGGTTGCTGATATTGGTCATCAGCAGCGTGGTGCCGTCCGCGGGCTGGCGGGCCGCGTATTCGGCGGCGACGACGCCCGCCGCGCCGGGGCGGTTCTCGACGAGCACGGTCGTCTGCCATAGCGTGGAGAGCTTCTCCGCCAGCACGCGCGCCATGACGTCGGTGCCACCGCCCGGCGGGAAGCCGACGACGATGCGGATGGGCTGTGTGGGCAGGTCCTGCGCGAACAGGCGCGTGGAGAAGGCTGCGGGAATGGCGCCAGCGAGCGTGGCGGTGCCCGCGCGCAGGAAGGTGCGACGTTGCATGGTGGTCTCCTCTTGTATGGTGATGGCGATCTGCGTCGCCCCCTGCGTCCTGCTTTTTGCGGCTAACTTATCGCGGCTAACTTATTGCGACTAGCTTGTTGCGACTACATCGACGTTGTCAGCATGGCGAGGTAATCCTCCGGGCCTGCGATGCGCGGGTTGGTCTTGTGGCAGTGATCGGCCAGCGCGTACTCGATGACGCGGGGGAAGATCTCCGGATCGACGCCCATTGCACCGAGACCCGAGGGGAGGCCGAGCCGCTGGCTCATGTCCGCGATCGCCGCGCCGGGGTCTTCTCCACGCGGCAGGTCCATCGCCTGCGCCATGCGTTCCAGCCGTTCGTCGTCGCGCACCGAGGGCGCTTCCGCGTTGAAGCGGATGACGGCGGGCAACAGTACCGCGTTCAGCGTGCCGTGGTGCAGCGTCGGCATCAGGCCGCCCAGCGCATGGCTCAGGCTGTGCACGCAGCCGAGGCCCTTCTGGAATGCGAGCGCGCCCTGCATCGAGGCGCTCATCATCGACAGGCGCGCCTGGCGGTCCTGCGGTTCGTTGACCGCGCGTTCGATGTGCCGCCACGCCCGGCGCAGGCCATCGAGCGCGATGCCGTCGGCGGGTGGATTGAACGCGGGCGCCATGAACGTTTCCATGCAATGCGCAATGGCGTCCATGCCCGTGGCGGCGGTCAGCGAGCGTGGCAGGCCGAAGGTCAGTTCCGGATCGCAGATGGCGACGCGCGGCACGATATGCGGCGACAGCACGCCGACCTTGCGGCCATCGTCGAGAATCAGGACGGCACCGCGCCCAACTTCGCTGCCGGTGCCCGCCGTGGTGGGAATCGCGATGACGGGCGCGGTGGCGGCGGTGATGCGTGTCACGCCGCCTTCGATCGCCGCGAACTGGCGCAGCGGGCCATCGTGCGTTGCACAAACGGCGACACCCTTGGCCAGGTCGATCGGCGAGCCGCCGCCCACGGCAATGATGCCGTCGCAGTGACAGGCGCGGTACAGCGCGACGGCCTCGCGCATCGCGCGCTCGGTTGGATTGGACGGCGTGCCGTCGTAGACCACGGCTTCCATGCCGGGCGGCAGTTGTTCGAGCACGCGCTTTGCGATGCCCGCAGCCTTGACGCCCGCATCCGTGACAACCAGAGGTCGGGTAATCCCGATGCGCTCGCACTCCTGCCCCAGCAGCGCCACGGCGCCGAAGTCGATCTGGATCTGGGTGATGTAGTTGATCAGGGCCATGCTGTCTCCACGCCTTTTCTATATGGGGAATTGGTGACGAAGTCTAGGAAACAACTGCGGCGCGTCACAACGTGGATTTACTTGAAGCTCCACCGAAAAATTCTCACAGCAGCCACGGCTCAGTTTTTCTTGAAGGGCGCCCGAGATTTTCTCGTTTTGCCGCGGACGGCGCCGGCCCTAGACTTTCGATGCCGGGCGGGCTCCGCCGGGACTTTATCCACGGTGCCACCGGCGCCACCGATACCAACGATAACCATGAGACAACCGATCCTGACCGAGCGCGAGGGGCAGATCGCCACCGTCACGCTGAACAATCCCGAGAAGCTCAACGCGCTGGACCTCGGCATGTGGCAAGGCCTGACCGAGACCATGAAGGCGCTCTCCGCCGACGATGCCGTGCGATGCGTGGTGCTGCGCGGCGCCGGCGACAGGGCGTTTGCGGCCGGCGCCGATATCGAGGAATTCCGCACGCGGCGCTTTACCCGCGACCAGGCGCGCGAGTATGGGGAGATCACCCATACCACGATGCGGGCGATTCAGGACTGCCGGCATCCGACCATCGCGTTGATCCAGGGCGCGTGCGTGGGGGGCGGACTGGAAATCGCCTCGATGTGCGACCTGCGCATCTGCGGGCAATCGAGCCGGTTCGGCGTTCCCGTCAACCGGCTCGGGCTTGTCATGTCCTATGGCGAGCTCGGTGGCCTGATGGCCCTGACCGGCCCTGCCGCCGCGCTGGAGATCGTGCTCGAAGGCCGCGTGTTCGATGCCAGCGAGGCGCGCGAGAAGGGCCTCGTCACGCGCGTCGTCGCGGATGCCGATGTGCCGGAGGAGGCCTACGCCACCGCTCGTCGCATTGCACAAGGCGCGCCGCTGGTCGCGCGCTGGCACAAGCAGTTCGTGCGCCGTCTGCTGGATCCGACGCCGCTGCGTCCCGAGGAAGCGGACGAAGCTTATGCGTGCTTCGATACCGAAGACTTCCAGATTGGCTTCAATGCCTTCGTTGGCAAGACGAAGCCGCAGTTCTCCGGACGCTGATCTTCCCGAGCGCTAACCTAAAGGTGTATTCATGACTTTGCCGTTGTCGAAAATCAAGGTGCTCGATGTCAGCCAGATCATGGCCGGCCCGTTCTGCTGCATGCTGCTGGGCGACATGGGCGCCGATGTGATCAAGGTGGAAACGCCGGGCGTCGGCGACCAGACCCGCAAGGCGATGGGTTTCCGGCTAAAGGGCGACGATAGTGGCGGCTTTCTCGCGCTCAATCGCAACAAGCGCAGCGTCGAGATCGACCTCAAGAATCCCGCGGGGCTCGAAGCATTCTACGAACTCGTGCGCGGTGCCGACGTGCTCGTCGAGAACAATCGTCCCGGCGTGGCCGCGCGGCTGAAGATCGATTACGCGACGCTGCGAGAGATCAATCCTCGGCTCGTGTACGCGAGCATCTCGGGCTTTGGGCAGACGGGACCGTGGTCGCGCCGCCCGGGGCTCGATCTCATCGCGCAGGCCATGTCGGGCGTGATGAGCGTCATGGGGCATCCCGATGCGCCGCCGGTCAAGTCGAGCGTGCCGATCGCCGATCTCGGCGCGGGACTGTTCACCGCCTATGGCGTGCTGAGCGCGCTGATGGGGCGCGAGCACTCGGGACAAGGCCAGTATGTCGATGCCTCGCTGTTCGAGACCGCGCTTGGGCTGTCCGTGTGGGAGTCCGCGGAGTACTGGGGCACGGGCAAGGTGCCGGTGCCAATCGGCAGCGCCAACCGCATGAGCGCGCCCTATCAGGCCGTGCGCGCGGCGGATCGCCACTTCGTGATCGGCGCTGCGAATCCCAAGCTGTGGACGGCGCTGTGCGACGTCATCGGCCGCCCCGAACTCGTTGCCGACCCGCGTTTCGTCGACAATGCCGCGCGTATCAGGCATCGCGATGTGTTGATCGAGGCCATCGAGACCGAGTTCGCGCGCAAGAATGCGGACGAGTGGGTCGAGGCGCTGCTCGCGGCCGGTGTGCCGGCGGCGCCCATCTACACGTACGACGAGGCGTTGGTGAGCGAACAGGCCGTGGCGCGCGAGATGGTGCTCGATATCGACCATCCTGTGGAAGGCCCGGTGAAGGTGCTCGGCTTCCCCGTGAAACTGCATGGCACGCCGCAGCAGGTTCGCCATCCGGCACCGCTGCTCGGCCAGCATACCGAGCAGGTGCTCGGCGAGTTCGGCTTCGATGCCACGACGATTGCGAAGCTGCGCGAGCAGGGGGCATTCGGACGTAGCCCGCAGCAGACGTCGCAGGCAGCGCAGACCCCGCCGGCGCCGCAGCGCAAGACGGCTTGACATCGACGCTGAAGATATCGACGCTGAAGGCCATAACGATTGCCGGAGAGGCAACGCTGGAGACAACATGCACTACGCAAACATGCCGTGGCGGTCCGTCGCCGCGTCCGTGGGGCTCGCCGCGCTGGCGCTGATGCCGTGCGCGCAGTCGGCGAACGCCGCCGACGCGAATGCGGGCACGTATCCGAACAAGCGCATCGAGCTCGTCGTGCCGTGGCAGGCCGGCGGCGGTGCCGACGTGGTGGCGCGCGCGCTATCCGCGGCGGCCGCCAGGCATCTGCCGCAGCCGATCGTCGTGATCAACAAGCCCGGCGCCACCGGCGCGGTGGGCCTTGGCGAGGTCGTGCATGCGAAGCCCGATGGCTACAAGCTCGTGCTGTCGTCGAGCGAACTCACCTTCCTCAACTACATGGGGCTCGCCAAGTTCACGTACCAGGACCTCGTGCCGATCGCGCGGCTCAATGCGGATCCGGCCGCGGTCGCGGTGCGCGCCGACGCGCCGTGGAAGACCATCGAGGAGTTCATCGCCGACGCGCGCAAGCCAGACAGTAATATCCGCGTGGGGAACGCGGGGCAGGGCTCGACGTGGCACATGGCATCCGCGGCGCTCGCGGAGAAGACCGGCGCGCGCTTCAACTACATTCCGTACGCGGGTGGGGCGCCGGCGACGCTGGCCTTGCTCGGCGGTCATATCGATGCGGTCACGGTGAGCACCGCCGAAGTGGCCACGCATGTGGAGGCGGGCAAGCTCAAGGTCCTTGCCGTGATGGCGGACCAGCGCGTACCGGCATTCGACAAGGTGCCGACGCTCAAGGAACGCAATATCGATCTGTCGATCGGCATCTGGCGGGGGATTTCCGCACCGAAGGGGACGCCGCCCGAGGTGCTGGCCGTGCTCAAGACCGCCATCGCCAGGTCCGCGCGCGAACCGATCATGGTCCAGACGCTCGAGAAGCTCCACTTCAGCACGGACACGTATGCCGACGATGCCGCGCTGCAGGCGCAGATGGTGCGCGAATCCGCGCAGTTCCGGCAGCTGGCCAGCCGCATTGCCGCGCAACAGTGAGCCGCATGCCCATGAGCGCCATTCTCAACGAGCCGTTCGTCGACGCGCATCAGCATTTCTGGAATCTCGACCTGCATCCGTATCCGTGGCTGCAGGGCGAGACGGTGCCCAACTTCCGCTACGGCGACTACAGCGCGCTGCGCCGCAACTATCTGCCCGAGGACTATGCACGGGATACGGCGCGGTGCCCGCCGGCGATGACCGTGCACATCGAGGCGGAATGGGCGCGCGAGGATCCCGTCGCCGAGACACGCTGGCTGATGGAAGTGGCCGAAGCGCATGGGCGTCCCACGGTAGTCGTGGGCCATGCGCAACTGGACCGCGAGGACGTGGCGGAGGTGCTGGCCGGGCATGCCGCCTCGCCACGGATGCGGGGCATTCGCAACAAGCCCGCTACCGTCGCGCGCCGCGAAGATGCGCGGCGGGGCGCGCGCGGCTCGATGGATGACGCGCAATGGCGCCGTGGCTATGCGCTGCTGGCACGCCATGGCATGTCGTTCGACCTGCAGGCGCCATGGTGGCACCTCGACCAGGCCGCGGATCTTGCTCGCGATTTCCCGCGGACGCAGTTGATCCTCAACCATACGGGACTGCCCTCCGATCGTAGCGAAGCGGGATTGCAGGCGTGGCGCGATGCGATGTCGCGGCTGGCGCGAGAGCCCAACGTGGCCGTCAAGATTTCCGGCCTCGGGCAGCCGGGCCGTGCATGGACGCAGGAGGACAACGTGCCGGTGATTCGCGATGCGATCGACATTTTCGGGCCGGAGCGCTGCATGTTCGCGAGCAACTACCCGGTGGACAGTCTCGTGGCTTCCTACGACACGATCCTGGCCGGCTTTCTCGCCGCGATCGATCGCTATGGTCCCTCGCAGCGGCGCGGCCTGCTGCATGACAACGCCGTGCGCATCTATCGCATGGCATGACTTCTTTCCTTTCGGAGCAAGACACGTGGATGCAATCAAGACCGGTACCGTTTTCTCCCGCGCGCTGACCGTGGATCGCGCGCGGACCATCGACTTCCTGGGTGAGTCGCTGCGGATCTATGCCACGCCCGAGCTCGTGCGCGATATCGAGGAGACCTGCCTCGCGCAGCTGCAGACGTTCCTTGGCGAGGGCGAAAGCTCGGTGGGCACCGAGGTATCGATTGCCCATACCGGCGCGACGCCGCTGGGTGGCGATGTGCGCATCGATGCCGAGATCACGGCCGTCGATGGCCGCAGCGTGACCTTCCGGGTGAGCGCGGCGGACAGCGTGGAGACGATTTGCACGGGCACGCACAAGCGCTTCGTGGTCGATATCGCCAAGCTGGCGGCACGCGTGCAGAAGAAGACCGACGCGGTGCGCGCGGCGGCCTGAGGCGGCCTGAGGCGGCCTGAGGGGGCGTTATGCGGGCGCGGCGGCCGGCATGGCGGGCTGCCGCGTTGCCGCGGTTTCCGCGCGAATCCATTCGGTGAAGCAGCGGATGCGGCGATCGTCGAGCCGGTCGGTGGGGAACACCACGAAGTAGGAGAACTCCACCGGCAGGCGGATCGACTCGAACAGCCGAACGAGCCGGCCCTCGGCCAGATCCTGTTCGATCCAGTTCTTCTTGATCAGCGCGACACCCAGTCCGCTGATGGCCGCGTTGATCACCAGGTGGCTCGGCCAGAACGAGGGGCCGCGCGTCGCGTCGACGTCTGTCACGCCCGCGTGTTCGAGCCACATCGCCCAGTCGGGGTTACTGACATCGGTGTAGGTGCTGTCGTCGTGCAGCAGCGTGTGGTGGCGCAGGTCGGACGGCGTCTCCAGCGGCCGCTCGCCGTTCAGCAGCGACGGCGCGCACACGGGAATCACTTCTACCGGCAGGCACAGCTCGGCATGCAGTCCCGGATAATCGCCGCGTCCATAGCGGATGGCCATGTCGAAGTCGTCGCGCTCGAAATCGATGCGATGGTTCGACGTCGAGACTTTCAGGTCGATGTCCGGATACGCGCGCATGAAGCTGTCCATGCGCGGAATCAGCCATTTGACCGCGAAGGTCGGCGGCATGTTGATCTTCAGCGAAGGCCGGTCCTTGCTCTGCAGGCGCTGGGTCGCCTCGGCGAGCTGCTTGAATGCGAGCTGGACGCTGGGAAGATAGGTGGTGCCTGCCGGCGTGAGGACGAGTGCCTTGGCCTCGCGGATGAACAACTGGACGCCCAGGTTCTCCTCGAGCGTTTTCACCTGATGGCTCACCGCCGACGGCGTCACGAACAGTTCTTCCGCGGCGCGCGTGAAGCTGAGGTGGCGGGCGGCGACCTCGAACGCCCTAAGGGGATTCAGGGGAGGGATCTGTCTCGACATGTCCGGTTCGTCTCGCGTGCTGTGGCCGCCTCCGGTGTCGCACGGAGGCAGCGCACACGCCATGCGCCACACCGGGGTGCGGCGCGACGTTCCGAACATATCAGCAAAGCGGCGGCCCGAGAATAGGTGCGTTCCCGACGCGCTGGTTCCGGGACGCCGGACCGTTTGGATCAGATCGCCTTCAGCGCGCGTTGCATCACGAAGGCAGTGCGCAGTGTCAGGTCATACGACTGGTCGCTGGCGAGCAGACGGCCATCGACCCACACGGACCACATGCCTTCCTTGCGCACGCAGGCGACGCGATTGTCTTCCATCAGGTCCGCATACCAGCGCCAGAGGGCCGCGTCCTGGATATTGGCGGTGGCGCCCGCGCGTACGCGGCGGGTACCGATGTTTGCAAGCTCCTGCATGGTGATCCTCGACAAATGTAGACGCCCGCGCCGTTACCGCGCGTTATAGCCAATGTAGGCTATCGGCGGCCGGCGCGAAATGATCTCTGCGGGGCATACCGCACACACTTTGGTATGGGTCCGGCTATGCGGCACCGGACCGGAGTTGTTCCGCGGTGTATCAATTCCTGTGCGTGCATGCCCATTTATCGGCATCGGGCTCTGCTTCTATAGTGCGAGACAAGGCGAAAGCCACTCACTTCCCGAGGAGTCATCATGTCGGTCGAATCGAAACTCGCGGCGCGCGGACTGACGCTGCCCGCACCCCCACAGCCGCTCGGCAGCTACACCGCCGTCAGCCGCGCCGGCGATCTGCTGTTCATCTCCGGGCAACTGCCGTTGCGCGATGGCAAGGTGGTCTGGCAGGGGCAGGTGGGCCGCGACCTGACCATCGAACAGGGCAAACAGGCGGCCCAGCTGGCAGCGCTGAACGTCCTCGCGCAGATCCACGCGCATCTCGGCGGGTTCGAGCAGCTTGACCATATCGTCCGGCTCGAAGGCCACGTGACCAGCGCGCAGGGGTCCTTAGACCAGCCGGCGGTGCTCGATGGCGCGTCCGATCTGTTTGCCGACGTGCTGGGCGAGAAGGCAGGGCATGCGCGCGCCGCCTACTCGCAGACGCAGCAACCGGGCAATGCGGCCGTGATTCTGGTGGTCATTGCGCAGGTCAAGACCGCATAGGTTCAGGCGTGGCATCGCCGCGGGACGGCCGCCATAGTCGAAGGTGAGCAGCGCATGGTGCCAATGCACCGATGTATTCAGTGTCTGCAGATTCTGCAGACTCTCCAGAGTCTAGCCACTAACTCGACAAAGCTGGCGACGCTGGCGCTTCGGAGCGGCCAAGGCGTGCAAGCAGGACATCGACGCCCTGCTCGCGTTGTTGCAATAAGCCGCTCGCGCCCACACGCGGGACGCGTAGAATGGTGCGCTCTTCGATCGAAGCGGAGCCGCACCATGAGAAGACTCATCGCATCCACTTTCGTCTCGCTGGACGGCGTCATGCAGGCGCCGGGCGGTCCCGAGGAGGACCCCACGGGCGGGTTTGCCTTCGGAGGCTGGACCTTCCCGTTCTGGGATGAAGTCATGGGCCGCGACATGCGCGGCTTCGACGGCAAGGACCGCGAGTTGCTGCTCGGCCGCAAGACTTACGAGATATTCGACGGCTACTGGCCCTATCAATCGGCGGAAGATCCCATTGCGCGCACCTTCAACGCGACGCGCAAGCACGTCGCGTCCCGCACGCTCACAGAAGTCACCTGGAACAACGCCACGCTGCTGCGCGGCGATGCGGCGGCTGCAGTCGCCGCGCTCAAGGCGGAAGCGGGGCAGGACCTGCAGATCATCGGCAGCGGCAACCTGATCCAGACCCTGCAGGCGGCGAATCTGATCGACGAGTACAACGTCTGGACCTTCCCCGTGGTGCTCGGACGCGGCAAACGCCTGTTCGAATCGACGGCGGCACCCGCCGGCCTCCGGCTCGTGCATTCGCAGGCGTCGACGACCGGCGTGGTGATGAGCACCTACGAGCCGGCCGGTGGCGTGAAGATCGGCACGTTCGAAACCATCGCGCCCAGCGAGAAGGAACTGGCTCGCCGCGCCCGCATGGCGCGGGACGGCGCCTGAGCGAGACGGCGCCGAGAAGAGGGCGATTTAATTCAAGCGCCTAGCACCTCGATGATCCGCTGGCCGATGTACTCGCCGTGCGTTTCCAGTGCGAAGTGCCCCGTGTCCAGCAGTTCGACCACAGCGTTAGCATTGTCACGCTTGTAGGCTTCCGCGCCGGGCGGAATGAAGAACGGATCGTTCTTGCCCCAGATGACCAGCGTGGGAATTTGTGCGTCGCGGAAGAAGGCCTGGAACGCCGGATACTGCTTGAGGTTGTTCGCGTAGTCGAGGAACAGATCGAGCTGGATGTCCTTGTTGCCCGGCCGCTCCAGCAGTGCCGCGTCGAGCGTATAGCCCTCCGGCGCGACGCTATCAGGATTCGCGACGCCGTGCACGTACTGCCACTTCGTCCCCTCCAGATGCAGTACCGCGTCCGCGACCACCTTGCGATTGGCCGCACTCGGGTCCGCCCAGTAGTTGCGGATCGGCGCCCATGCATCGCCCAACCCTTCCAGATACGCATTGCCGTTTTGCGATACCAGGCCCGTCACGCGCTCCGGATGCGCCACCGCGAGGCGCAGGCCCGTCGGTGCGCCGTAGTCGAACACGTACATGGCATAGCGTTGCAGGCCCAGGGTGTCGACGAAGGCTTCCAGCGTCGTGGCGAGATTGTCGAACGTGTAGCGGTATTCGCGCGCGGCGGGCACTTCAGTGAAACCGAAGCCTGGCAGATCCGGCGCGATCACGTGGAAGCGATGTGCAAGTTGAGGGATCAGGTGGCGAAACTGGTGCGACGAACTCGGATACCCATGCAGCAACAGCATCACGGGCAGGCTGGGGTCGCCAGCTTCACGATAGAACACGCGGACGCCGTCGGCGTCGGCGAATCGGTACTGCACGGTTGAATCGGGTTGTGCGGTTGCGCGCATGACATGGCTCCGGAATCAGTTCGTGGAACGGCGTGGCCGCCGCTTGGGAACGAATTCTATCGGTTTTTGGTAACCTGTCAAACAGTATTTATAAGGTTACCAAAAATAAGCGCGGGGAGCGGACGATTCGATGTCGCGCTATGCCGTGTCGTCGGCGGCCTCACGCCGCCGGAACGCTGCCACCTTGTGGCGATTGCCGCAGAGCGCCATGCTGCACCAGCGCCGGCGATGTGAGCGGGTGCGATCGTAGAACCAGAGAATGCAGTCGTCGCTCTCGCATTTTCTGACGAGGTCGAAGTCTCCATGGACAAGCAGGTCCGCGATGGCTTCCGCGAGGGGCACGAGGTAATGCGCGGCCGTCTCCACTGGATAGACGCGGGTCATGATCACGTTGCCGTCCGGGCCGATCTGGGTGGCGAGGTGGCTGCCGCCCGCTGCCAGCGCATCGTTGAGCCAGCCGAGGTCGAGCTTCTTGCCCGCCTTGCGGCGCGCAACGGTCTGGCGGAGCGGATCGCGCAGCGCGCGCGCGGCGTCGAGCAGGCCCTTCGGCGGCGTCTTCGCGGGCGCGCCTTCCGGGATGAGACCGGTGCGGCCGAGCCAGGCCAGGACATCGGCATCGGACTGCCAGTAGTCGACGGATTCGCCGTCCACGAGGCCCACCGTATTGACGAGGTCCAGCGCGACGTGGTCCGCGAGCACGCGCGGCAGGGTATGCACGTCGTCGCGGGGCGCGGATGCGGATGCGTGCGGATCGGAATGGGTATGGGACGCCATGGTGCCTCCAGAAAGAGCACACCATTGTATTCCCGATACCTCGGTGCGTAACCTTCAATTATAAAAATTGAAAGTTACGGTGTGTTGCGCGGTCTACATCATGCGATGAGAGAAGTGCCCGTGACGCGCGTCGGCGAACAGCGCGCCGAACTCGGCGGTGGTCATATGCACGACTTCTTCCCGATCGCCGGACTCGAAATAGACGTCGCCGTGCAACAGCAGGCTATCGTCGATCCACGTCGGCGTGTCGTGCAGCATGCCGATGGGCGGCAGCGCATCGAATGCGCAGTCACGAAACACCTCCCGCACGCCGTCGCCGTGTACGCGTTTGAGCGCGCGGCCGCTCTGCGCGCAGATCTCCGACAGGCGCAGGCGATGCGTGGAGGGCAGGACCGCGATGACGTATCCGCGATCGTCCTCCAGCAGTACGGTCCGGGCCAGCCGATCGCCCGGAATGTACGTGTCGGGAGCGGGAGATTCCGGGTGAGTGGAAGCCGGGCCGCGGACGCGGCGCACGGTTTCAAAGCGGACCTGTTTGCGGGTCAGGCTCCGCGCCAGCGTAGTGGCCATTGTCATGACGCAACCTCCGAGCGTGTTCGCTGCAGTTGTCTTTGCGTATGCCCACTATAGGTCGGCATCGGACGCACGCGGACGCTACGACAGTCGGGACTAACCCGACCATCGGATGCCCTGCGCCAGTTCATACAGCCGTCATAGCAATGCACTATCGATGCGATTGCTATCCTCACATGTTGTTGACGCAGCGTCTTGACTATATTTCGTGTGCGGCGGTCCGGCCTCGCTGGCCAGACCTCACTGTGTTGACGCGGAAAGCTCAGAAGAATACGTGCGTGTAGTCCCCAAAGGAGAAAGCATGTCTGATGAAAAGTGTCCCTTCAACCATGCCGCCGGTGGCGGCACCACCAACAGGGATTGGTGGCCAAAACAGTTGCGGCTGGATCTGCTGAGCCAGCATTCCGACAAGTCCAATCCCCTGGACAAGGAATTCAACTACGCCGAGGCATTCAAGAGCCTCGACCTGGCCGCCGTGAAGAAGGACCTCACGGCACTGATGACCGATTCGCAGGAATGGTGGCCCGCCGACTTCGGCCACTACGGCGGCCTGTTCATTCGCATGGCATGGCACAGTGCCGGTACCTATCGCATCGGAGATGGCCGGGGAGGCGGTGGACGCGGCCAGCAGCGCTTTGCGCCGCTCAACAGCTGGCCGGACAACGTGAGCCTGGACAAGGCGCGGCGTCTGCTATGGCCCATCAAGCAGAAGTACGGGCAGAAGATCTCCTGGGCGGACCTGATGATCCTCACCGGCAACGTGGCGCTGGAGTCGATGGGCTTCAAGACGCTCGGGTTTGCCGGCGGACGCGAGGATACGTGGGAACCCGATCAGGACGTTTACTGGGGCAACGAGAAAACGTGGCTCGGCGGCGACGTGCGGTATGGCAAGGGCGCTGCGGGCAAGTATGACGACGCGGGCGTGCTCGTGGCCGACGAGGACATGCATGGCCAGGAGCAGAGCCGCACCGATCCGGGACGTCATCTCGAGAACCCGCTCGGTGCCGTGCAGATGGGCCTGATCTACGTCAACCCGGAAGGGCCCGACGGCAATCCCGACCCCGTGGCGGCCGCGCATGACATTCGCGAAACCTTCGGACGCATGGCGATGGACGACGAGGAGACCGTCGCGCTGATCGCGGGCGGCCACACGTTCGGCAAGACGCACGGTGCCGGTCCGGCGAGCAACGTTGGCGCAGAACCCGCGGGCGCCGCGCTCGAGTTGCAGGGGCTCGGCTGGCAGAGTTCATTCGGCACCGGCAAGGGCGCGGACACGATCACGAGCGGGCTCGAGGTCACGTGGACGACCACGCCCACGAAATGGGGCAACGGCTTCTTCGAGAACCTTTTCGGGTTCGACTACGAACTCACGAAAAGCCCGGCGGGCGCCCACCAGTGGGTGGCCAAGGACGGGCCCGAAGTCGTGCCGCATGCGTACGACCCGTCGAAGAAGCTCAAGCCGACGATGCTGACGACCGACCTGTCGCTGCGTTTCGATCCGGTCTACGAGCCGATCTCGCGCAAGTTCAAGGACGATCCCGCGGCCTTTGCCGATGCGTTCGCCCGTGCGTGGTTCAAACTGACGCACCGCGACATGGGACCGCGCGCGCGGTATCTCGGGCCGGAAGTGCCCGCCGAGGAAATGCTGTGGCAGGACCCGATCCCTCCGGTGGACCATCCACTCGTCAACGATGCCGACGTGGCGGCGCTCAAGCAGAAGATCCTTGCGACGGGACTGCCGGTTTCGCAGCTCGTGAAGACCGCATGGGCGTCGGCCTCGACGTTCCGGGGTTCCGACAAGCGCGGCGGCGCCAACGGTGCCCGTATTCGGCTTGCGCCGCAGAAGGACTGGGTGGCCAACGATCCCGCTGAGCTGGCGACGGTACTGGAGACGCTCGAAGGCGTGCAACGCGACTTCAATGGCGCACAATCGGGCGGCAAGAAGATCTCGCTGGCCGATCTGATCGTGCTCGCCGGCGCGGCGGGCATCGAGAAAGCCGCGGAGAGCGCAGGCACGAAGGTCACGGTGCCTTTCTCGCCCGGCCGCATGGACGCGTCGCAGGAGAAGACTGACGTCAAGTCGATGGGCGCGCTGGAGCCGGTGGCCGACGCGTTCCGCAATTACATCAATCCGCGCGTGCGTGTCGAGGCGGAGCATCTGATGATCGACAAGGCGCAGTTGCTGACGCTCACCGCGCCCGAGATGACGGCGCTGATCGGCGGCCTGCGCGTGCTCGACGTGCATACCGGCAAGGACCGGCACGGCGTGCTCACCGATCGCCCGGGGACGCTGACCAATGACTTCTTCCGAAACCTGCTGGACATGAGCGTGGAGTGGAAGCCTGTGTCGCGCGACGTGTTCGAAGGCCGCGATCGCAAGACGGGCAACGTCCGCTGGACGGGCTCGCGTGTGGATCTGGTCTTCGGTTCGCACGCGCAGTTGCGCGCGTTGAGCGAGGTCTATGCGAGCGAGGACGGTGCCGCCAAGTTCGTCAAGGACTTCGTGGGCGCCTGGGCCAAGGTGATGGACCTCGACAGGTTCGATCTCCGGACGTGATGGCGTTGCGGTAGTTTTGCTTGTCGTGTCGATGGCCCGTCATGCGTGACGGGCCATGTTGTTTGGCCCTTAGTCCTGACAGCGATGGATCTCCACCGTGACGTGGACGATCTCGTCATGGATGCGGAGCGCCTTGCGCACGCGCTCGGGCGTCAACGCCGCGTCATGTGTGACGAGGCTGATCGCGCAGGAGAACTTGTTCTTGCCCACGCGCCAGACATGCAGGTCCGCGACCTGCGTCCCCTCGGCACCCGTATTGAAGGTGTCCAGCACCTCGCGGATTTCGCCGACCACGGGATGATCCATTTCGCGGTCCAGCAGGACGACGCCCGTCTGCCGCATCAGGCCGAATGCCCAGATGCCGACGAGCATCGCGCCGACGATGCCCATCGCCGGATCGAGCCAGCCCCAGCCGAACATCCAGCCGCCCGCGAGGGCAAGCAGGGCGAGGACCGAGGTCGCGGCGTCGGCAAGCACGTGGACGTAAGCCGAGCGCAGGTTGAGGTCGTGCGCGTGGCCGCCCGCATCGTGATGATGGTGGCCGTGGCCATGGTGATGATGATCGTGACCGTGGTGATGATCGTGGCCATGCGCGCCGCCGAGGATCATCGCGCATGCGAGGTTGACGACGAGCCCGACGGCCGTGACGGCCATCGCTTCCTGATAATGGATCGCCTGCGGACTGATCATGCGTTCGACGGAGCCATAGACCATCAGTGCGGCAATACCCATCAATACGATGGCGCTGGCGAAGCCCGCGAGCACTTCGATTTTCCAGGTGCCGAAGGAGAAGCGCTCATCATTGGCATAGCGGCGCGCGGCCGCGTAGGCAAAGGCGCTGAGGCCGATGGCCAGCGCGTGGGAACTCATGTGCCAGCCATCGGCCAGGAGCGCCATCGAGTTGAACCACAGGCCAGCGGCGATCTCCACGAACATCGTGATCGCGGTAATGGCCATGACGATGCGCGTGCCGCGCTCGGCCGCCTGATTGCCGGTGTCGAAGACGTGCGAGTGCGTCCACGGAGACAGGTCGTGCGTATGCATGTCGATACTCCCGATCTACTTGAAATAACTGCGGACGACGTCGATCAGCTGCTCACGTGCCTCCGGCTCGCCATCCGCGTCGGCCAGGTGCGTCCGAATATGATCCTCCAGAACGACCGTCAGCAGGCCGTTCATCGCGCCGCGACAGCTGGTGATCTGCTGGAGCACTTCCATGCAGCCCTTCTCCTGTTCGAGTGCCCGCTCGATGGCATCGATCTGCCCGCGGATGCGGCGGACGCGGTTCAGCAGCTTCTGCTTGTCGTGGATGGTGTGACTCATAAAACGATCCAGATAGTATAGGGGGGTATACTATCAGAAGCGTCACAGCGGACGCGATGGCGCTCAGGCGTTGTCTGTCAGGAGAGAACCAACTGTGCGGTCTCGGGATGCACCGAAACGCGCCGGCCGCGTTGTCGCAGTTGACCGTCATCGGGAAGCGGCGCGCCAGGCGGGACGGCGTCGACGGCGATATGCAAGGCCTGCGCGACCCGCGGATCTTCGATCGGCAGCTCCCAGGTCAGGAAGACTTGGGTGTTGTCGCGGTCCGCGGGGAAGTCGCGGTCGGCAAATCGGCTGGCGCCGCGCGGGATCACGGCGTGGGGCTGGCAGGTGTCGAACACGAGCAGCGTGCCACGCCCCAATGGCACGCGCAGATCGAGCCAGGGGAAATGCACGTCCTGCTCGCTGTCCTCGCTCAAGAACAGGTTGCAGAACGCCATGCCGCCGTACTGCTCGCCGTCATGGTGATACCGCGCGCCGCGGCAAACCATGAGCGCGACGTCGCGACCCGTCAGAACACCCGGCAAACCGACGCGCGCGGTCCAGTCGGCGGCCGCGCGGACGCAGCTTGCGTACTCGGGCCAGCGTGTGCGTGCCCGCGCCAGTGGCAGGCTGTCGACGTCGCCGGCCTCGAGGTCCATGTGGTGGGCGAGTTCGCGGGCCCAGTCCGCCCGCAGGCGCGATGGCGGCGGCGGGATATCCACCATGCCGGTGATGATGGTATCGCCGATGGAGCGGCTGCGCGGCGTTTCGCCATGCCAGTAGTGACAAACGAGGGCGTCGGGCATGCCGGGTGGCGTCGAGGCGGGAATGGTGTGTGGCATCGCCGGCGATTGTAAAACGTGTCATGGCGGCGGCGCGGCGGCGCGGTGTAGCGCCTATCCGGGATGCAGGTCGTCCCCGGTGAATTTCTTCAGCAGGCGCAACAGCTCGTTGAATTCGTCGATCGTGAAGTCTTCGAGCCGGCGATTGAGCACGTCCGGCGTGACATCGGGGATGCGGCGGGCGACTTCGGTGCCTTTCTGCGTGAGCAGGACGTGCACGACGCGCCGGTCTTCCTCACAGCGCCGGCGCTGCACCAGGTCCTTGTTCTCGAGCTTGTCGAGCATGCGCGTGGTCAGGCCCGTGTCGATGCCGAGCGCGCGGCTGATCTCGAGCGGCGTCGAGACTTCTCCGCGCACCAGCGCCAGCAGGATACCCATCTGCTGGCCCGTGATCTCGAGCGGACGCAGTGCCGCATCCACTTCCATGAGCATGCCGTTGCGGGCCTTGTTCAGGAGGAAGCCGATGCTCTCCGTCAGCTCGTAATTCTTGCGGGTGTAGTGTTTCACGGCGGTCCCCGTCGAGAAGGACTGGAACCGCCAATGTATCTGATCCCTCAGTCGATGAACAGATACTGATACCCGCGCATTAGGGCTGGAAGAACGATACCGGCGTCATCAGCTTGTTTTCCTGGCTGACGAGATAGGCGGCCTCCGCGCTGAGCTTGAGGTACTCGACCCACGCCGGGTCTTTCTGCAGGGACTGCCGCCTGGCTTCACGGTCCGCGGCGCTCTCGTACACCCAGATATGCGTATAGCTGTTGACGTTGCCGGTGTCAGTCTGCATGTACGCGAGCGGCTTGCCCAGATGACGGCTCTGGATCGCGTAGCCGTGCTCGGCGTACAGCGCCAGGTGTTTCTTGATCGTGCCGGGACGGCAGGTGTAGGTGCGGACGTCGTACAGCATGAGTTTCCTCGAAGAATGGCGGGGATTTAACCGGGTCAGTCAACGGTCGCGCCGGACTGCTTCACGAGCACGGCCCAACGCGACACCTCTTGATTCACGTACTTCTGGAACGCGGGCTGATCGTCGCCGACAGGATCGGCGCCGAGGCCTTTGAGGCGCTCCTTGACGGCGGGATCGGCGACGCTCTGCACGATGGCCTGCGAGAGCTTTTCGACCACCGCCGGCGGTGTGCCGGCGGGGACGAACAGGCCGAACCAGGAGCGCGCGGTCATGCCCGCATAAGGCGTTTCCGAGAACGCGGGCACGTCGGGCAGCGCGGCGTGGCGCTTGTTGCCGGTGACGGCGAGCGCCCGGAGCTTGCCGCCCTGGACCTGCGACAGCACCTCCGGCAGGTTCGCGAACATGACCTGCACCTGGCCGCCCATGACGTCGTTGAGCGCCTGCGAGCCGCCCTTGTAGGCGACGTGCGTCATCTTTGCGCCGGTTAGCGTGCTGAACTGCTCGCCTGCCAGATGCGATGCGGTACCGGTGCCGCCCGACGCGTAGTTGACGCGGCCCGCATTGGCCTTGGCATAGGCGGCAAGCTCGCTCGCGGACCTGGCCGGAACAGACGGGTTCACCACCAGCAGCAACGGCACGGAGGCGAGGTTGGACAGGCCGACGAAGTCTTTCGTCAGGCTGTAGTCGAGCTTCTGGTACAGCGACGCGTTGATGGCATGGCTCGACGTGGCCATCAGCAGCGTATAGCCGTCCGGCGCCGCGCGTGCCGCCGATACCGCGCCGATATTGCCGTTGGCGCCGGCCTTGTTCTCCACCACGATCGACTGGCCGAGGCGCGCGGACATCGACTGCGCGACGGTGCGCGCGATTACGTCGGTGGCGCCGCCCGCCGCGAACGGGACGATGACGCGCAGGGGCTTGTCGGGATACTCGGCCATGGCGTTGAACGTGGTGATGGCCAATGCCGCGGCCACGGCAAAGCGCCGCATGGGAGCGATGGCGCTGAACATGTCTGTCTCCTGTGCTTCTGGTTCTTATGGCAAAACGGACGTGGGTCCGGCTTGCTGCTTGCCTTGCACTTTACGCAGGCACGCTATCGAAGCGTTAGGACGGATCGGACGAACGATTGGACTTTTTTGCGGGCCGTTCCCGCGGCCCGGCTTCAGGAAAGCGGGCGGCAGTGCTTCTTGCGGAAGTCGCCCGGCGTCAGGCCGGTCTGCTTCTTGAAGAAGCGCGCGAAGTAGGCGGGATCTTCGATGTTGAGACGGAACGCAATCTCCGCGATGCCTGTCTCCGTATTGCTGAGCCAGCGCTTCGCTTCCAGCACGACGCGCTCCTGCACCACCTGGCTCGCGGTCCGCGCGAGCGTTCGCTTGACCGCGTCGTTGAGCTGCCGCTCGCTCACGCACAGCGCTTCGGCGTACTGGCCGATGGTGCCGAAGGTGAGGTAGTGCGTCTCCACGAGCATGGCGAACCGTCGCGTGAGGGCCTGATGGGGGCCGGCGCCGCCCGCGGGCTCCTCGTCCGCGCATAGCCGGCGCAGGCGCGTGAGCAGTATCAGCAGGCAGGCCTGCACGACATCGGTCGAGCCCGGTTGCCGGTCTCGCGCCTCCCGTTCCATTTCGTCGAGCAACGGCAGCATGCCGTCGTGCTGGTCCTGACTGAGGTAGAGCGCGCTGTTGCCGCGCGTGGGATGGAAGAACGGGAACTTGGCCACATCGTCGGCGCGCGGGAACATCCGCGCGAAGAAGTCGGTGCTGAAGTTCAGCACGTAGCCATACGGCTTGACCGACGACGTCCATGCATGGACCTGTCCCGGCGACAAAAAGAACACGGCGTGGTCGCGTACTTCGAAGTGCGCGAAATCGAGCATGTGCGTGCCGCTCGCGCGCGTCATCCAGAGCAGGTGGTAGTAGTTGTGCCGATGCAGGAAGCCGCGCGGGATGTCGTCCCGATCTTCCAGTCGCACGAGGTCGAAGTAGAACGACCCCTCGCCCGCGAAATCCGATGTCTCGAAGGTAGGGAATTCACCGGGCGCGGAGGCGGGCAGGGCGTCGGGCAAGGGCGGAAGTCCTTGAAGTGTCCGTGGGCGAAGCGCCATCGTAGCGGAAAAACCGTGCTCGTCCAGCGCGACCTCGCCGAGGGGCGGCTGGTAAAGCCGTTCGCCGAAGTGCAGGGCTGCGAGCTGGCGTATTACCTGGTCTACCGCAAGCAGAGCCGCCAGCAGCCGGCGGTGCTCGCGTTCAAGGCGTGGCTGCTCGAAGAGATTGGTGGCTCGGGTAGTGGCTCGGGTAGCTGATCAGGCGGCGGCTGTCCTGCGCTTCCTGGCGCGCGCGGTGCCCGCAGGCCACGTCGCCAGCGCCTGTTCGGCGACCGCTTCCAGTGTCTGGCGGCTGAAGCCTGCCTTGGCCTGAACCGCCATGCCATGCGCCACGGCGCAAACGTAGGCCGCCAATGCGGCGCAGTCTGCCGATGCGGGAAGATCGCCTTCCGCGCGCGCGCGCTCGAGTCTTGCCTGCAGCAGCGCCTGGCCGTTCGCACGCGCCTCCGTGACGGCGCAGCGTACGGATTCCGATTCACTGGAGACGGCGAGCGCGCCATGCACGCCGAGACAACCGGTGCGGTCCGGGTAGCGCGTGTTGACTTCGGCGGTCCCTCGCAGGATGGCTGTCGCCACCTCGCGCGAGGTGGGGAGTTCAAGGGCGGCCGGGAAGAAGTCGAGGTAGTGGGCGTAATAGCGCTCCAGCGCGCGGCGGAACAAGGCTTCCTTGTTGCCGAACGCTGCGTAGAGCGCCGGGCGTTCCACGCCCGTGGCCTGCGTCAGATCGGCGTAGGACGCGCCCTCGTATCCCTTCCGCCAGAACACGCATAGCGCCGCGTCCAGCGCCTGCTCGACATCGAATTCGCGATGACGTCCCATACCTGCAGTGCTCTCCAGTGCCTCGATTGTGCTTTCCGCAAAGCCGTATCGTAACACTCGTTATGTTTTTTTAGTCCCGCTCCCTTGACATGCCTTTTGCCGATAACGTAACGTTCGTTAACGTAATGGCCGTTACGAAAAGTTTGACATCTCAACCGGAGGCGTATTCATGCAGGGATCATTGAAAGGAAAGGTCGCGCTGGTCACGGGCGGTTCCCGCGGCCTTGGCGCGCGGATCGCCGAAACGTTCGCGAACGAGGGGGCGGACGTGGCCATTACGTATGTCGCGTCCGCCGACAAGGCGGAGGCGGTGGCGGACACGCTGCGCGCGAAAGGCGTTCGTGCCCTCGCCATCCGCAGCGATCAGGCCGACATGGCGGCGGCCAGTCCGCTGATCGATCGTGTCGTGGCGCATTTTGGACGGCTCGATATCCTCGTCAACAACGCGGCAATCGCTGTGCAGGGGAAGACCGTCGACGATCGCGATCTCGACGTGCCGAACCTCGACCGGCAGTGGCAGATCAATGTCATGGGCACCGTTTCGGTCACGCGCGCGGCGGCGCCAGTGCTCTCCGATGGCGGTCGCATCGTGTTTATTGGCTCGCTGCTGGGCACTCACGTGCCGTTTGCCGGCGCGGCCGACTATGCGGGCAGCAAGGCCGCGCTGATCGGCTACGCGAAGGGCGTCGCCCGCGACCTGGGCGGGCGGAACATCACCGCCAACGTCATCCAGCCCGGGGTCATGCCGACGGACATGGCGGCCGATGTGCTCGGAGATGGCGTGCCCGAGGCGCTGATGAACCTGCATCCCATTCGGCGCATCGCGACGCTCGAAGAGGTCGCCGCGACCGCGTGTTTTCTTGCGGGACCCCATGCGGGCTACATCACGGGCGAGGTCATCAACATCGCCGGTGGTCTCGGCGTGTGACGGAGCGATCGTCATGACAGGTTGCGCGGGCAGACGGGACGCAAGGCATCGGGAAAATCGGTTAACACGCCGTCGAAAAAACTGAATTCCCTTTGCGCGGGGCTGCCACCACACTCTGATGGAGCGTGATTCCGTGGAGTCGTGTCATCGTGTGCCGAGCGATCAGCCTGCTGTCTGCCTGCGTCCTCGCACTGGGTGCGGCGGGCCCTTCGCTCGCCGCGCCGCCACCGCCATCGACCTCTGCCTCTGCCTCTGCCCCGGCATCGGCCACCGCTGCCTATACGTTCGTCACCACGGTCGAAGGCGTGAGCGAGTACCGCTTGCCCAACGGCCTGCGCGTGCTGCTCGCGCCGGACGATGCGGTGCCGCGCACGACGGTGAACATCACGTATCTGGTCGGCAGCCGCGATGAAGGCCGTGGCGAAGCCGGCATGGCGCATCTGCTGGAACACATGCAGTTCAAGGGCACCGCCCGGTGGACGGCGACGGCGCTGCGCGAGGAGTTTGCGCGCCGCGGCATGCTCGCCAATGGCACCACCGCGCCCGACCGCACGAACTACTTCGCGACGTTCCCATCCAGCGAGGACAACCTCGAATGGTTGTTGAGCCTGGAAGCGGACCGCATGGTCAACAGCCGCATCGAGGCGAACGACCTCCGCAGCGAGATGCCTGTCGTGCTCAACGAGATGGAGATCGGGCAGACGCGGCCCGATCGTGTCCTGTATCAGGCGTTGAATGCCACCGCCTACGAATGGCATCCGTACGGCAAGGCCAATATCGGCACGCGCCAGGACGTAGAGCGCGTTTCCATTCCCATGCTGCGCGCGTTCTATCGGCGCTACTACCAGCCCGATAACGCCGTGCTGCTGATCGGCGGCAAGTTCGATCCCACGTGGGTACTCGAGACGATCTCGACCTACTTCGGTCCGATCCCGCGTCCCGAGCGAACGCCGCTGCCCGCCGTGACGGTCGAGCCCGCGCAGGAGGGCGAGCGGCTCGTGACACTCCGGCGCGCTGGCGATACGCAATTGCTCGGCGAGATGTATCACGTGCCGCAGGCCGCGCATCCCGATGCGGTGCCGCTATGGATGCTCCTGCAGGTGATGGCCGGACCGTCGGGTGGACGCCTGTACCGGAGCCTCGTCGAAACCAGAGTGGCGACCAGTGCGTCGGCGTCGATCGATGCCATGCATGATCCGGGTACCGTGCTGTTTCTGGCCGAGATTCCAAAGGGGCAATCGATCGAACCCGCCCGCGCGGCGCTGGTCGGGCAGATCGAGGGACTTGCGTCGCATCCCATCACGGAGAAGGAACTGGAGCGCGTCCGGGTGGAAGCGCGCAACGCCATCGAGACGCTGTTCAAGAATCCTGACACGCTGACCATGCAGTTGTCCGAGGCCGTGGCGTGGGGCGACTGGCGATTGCTGTTCCTGCTGCGGGATCGGGTAGATGCCGTGCGGGTGCAGGACGTGCAGCGCGTTGCCACGCAATACCTTCGCCCGGCCAATCGTACGGAGGGCCGGTTGATTCCCGCGGCGCAATCCCAACGCGTGGAGATGCCGACGCCCGTGGATCTTGCGCGCGAAGTCGAGGGCTATCGCGGCAGGCCCGTACCCCCGCCGCCGCCGCCGTTCGATCCATCGCCCGACAACATCGAGAAGCATACCCAGCGTTTCGCCATCGCCAATGGCATGAAGCTCGCTGTGCTGAGCCGCCCGACGCGGGGCAACGCGGTGACGGGCGTGATGGTCCTCAACATGGGGTCGGCCGAACGCCTGAGAGGCCGCGCGTACGTGGCGGCGCTCACGGCGGCCACGCTGGCGCGTGGCGCGGGCGGCCTCGATCGACAGCAGCTTGCCGATGCGCTGGCGGCCCTTGGCGCCACGGTGCGCATCAGCGCGCAAGCGGACCGCGCGATCGTGCAGTTCGAAACGCGGCGCGAGCACCTGGCGGCGTTCCTGCCGATGTTGCGCGATATCCTGCGCGCGCCGACACTGAATGCCACCGAGTTCGATGACGTCCGGCACGGCAGCGTCGCGGAGCGCGAGCGCCTTGGCAATGCGCCGGATGCGGTCGCATCGATCGCGATGGATCGGCATGGCAATCCCTATCCGGCCGGCGATCCGCGGTACACGCCGAGCCAGCAGGAGAGCATCGCCGGCATCGGCGCCGTGCGTGTGGAAGATGTTCGCGAGTTTCACCGGCGCTTCTATGGCGCGAGCCATGCACAGGTGGCGCTCGTGGGCGACGTCGATGCCGAGGCGGCGAAGCGGCAGCTGGAGGCGCTATTCGGCGACTGGAACGCGCCCGAGCCCTACGTGCGGATCGATCGGCCGTCCCGCCGGATCGCACCGGCCACCTTGACTGTGCCGACGGCGGAGAATGCCAGTGCGATCTACCTCGCACGGGTCGCGATGGACATGACCACGTCCTCTCCCGACTTTCCGGATCTGGCGATCGCCAATCGCGTATATGGCGGCAATCCGCTGCGCGGCAGGCTGTCCGAGCGGATCCGGCAGCGCGACGGCATCAGCTATTCGGCGGGGAGTCGCCTGCAGGTAGGGGCGATCGACACCGCGAGCAGCTTTACGGTGCGGGCCTCGTTCGCGCCGCGCAATCTCGATCGTGTGAAGCAGGCGGCCGCGGAAGAGCTGTCGCGCTTTGTGCGCGACGGCATCACGGAGCAGGAGCTCGCCGATGCCAAACGCGGCCTGCTGGAGCAGACCACCGTGAGTCTCACGCGGGACAGCGTGCTGGCGCAGATCATGGCGGATCAGCTCGATGCCGGCCATACGATGGCGTTCGCCGCATCGCAGGAACAGCGCGTGCGCAATGCGACCGTGGCGTCGGTCAACGCGGCGATTCGCAAGTACATCGATCCCCAGCGCGTGACGACGGTGTTCGCGGGCGCGCTGTCGACGCCTGCACGGCCGTAGGGCGGGCGGCTTCCGCACTGTGTGTTACAGTGGCTGTCATTCCTGCTTCGGAATGACGGGCCGGCGACACATTACATTAAAAAGTTCGCCGCTTTTTGCCCCTGACTACCTCCCGTCCGCTCGCTCCGCGTGTGTCATCCGCGCGTGTCATCCGCGTGCCACGGGCATCCTCCAATATCGCCTCGCATCGCAAGCTTCGCTTCGACGCCATGTTTTATGGCAATGCGCGCGCTCATCCTTATAAAACCAATATGACGACATTCTTTCCGACTTCACCCGCTTCACCCTATACCGTTGCCGTATATCCCATCCAGCAGGAACCCGGCGTATGGTTTCCGACGTACCTGATTCGCCGTTATGCCGCCGGTATCGAGCGTGTGGTCGCTAACGTGACGATGCGTGCGTCCACGCATTCGACGGAGCGTGACGCGATTCGTGCGGGGATCAAGGCGGGTGCCGCGACGATCCAGAAACTCCGCGCCGCATGAAGGCCGCGCAATCGGCGGCGAAAGATCCTGCCGCATCGCGTGAAGGATGCTACAGTGGCCTTCCCCTCGTTATCGAGACCGGAATGCCACTCTGCGAAAACTGTCTCTCGATTCAGCGCGACACACTTGGTGCCCCCGGGCATCCCGCGTTGCGCATCACGGATACCCAGCGCCGGAAGCTCCCCGGATCCTATTCGGAAACGATCAGCCTGTTTCACTGCGCGCAGTGCGGTGCGGACTGGCGGTATCGTGAAGCCAAGGGGGGAGACGACCAGGGCTGGGCGCTGTTGCGGGAAGGTGCCGCTTAGTTTTTCGCTCGGTTTCTTTCTCAATCGGCCGTGATGTTCTTGGCCTTGATGATCTTTCCCCAGTACTCGGTGTCCTTGGCCACCAGCGCGGACAGACCGGCCGGGTCGAGATAACGCGCTTCGATGCCGACACCCTCGGCGCGCTTCTTCGTTTCCGACTGCTCCAGCACGGTCTTCACGCTCGCCGAGAGCTTGTTCACGACCTCGGGCGGCGTACCGGCCGGCGCGAACAGCGCGACCCATGCCTCCAGTTCGAAACCGGGCAATCCGGCTTCGGCCGTGGTCGGGACATTCGGCAGCATCGGATGCCGCGTCTTGCTGGTGACGGCCAGCGCCTTCAGCTTGCCGGTCTGGATATGCCCGATGACCGACGGCGGCGTCGTGATGAACACCTGTACCTGACCCGCGAGCACATCCTGAATGGCGGGGCCCGATCCCTTGTAGGGGACGTGCACCATGCGCGTATCGGTGACCTGATCGAACAGTTCCGTCCCGACGTGGGACAGCGAGCCATTGCCCTGCGAAGCGTAGTTGACCTTGCCGGGGTTCTGCTTCAGATACGCGATGAACTCCTTGAGGTTATTCGCCGGCAACGAAGGATTGACCGTGATGACGTTCGTCGCCACCGAGATCAGCGCCACGGGCGCCAGATCCTTCTGGCTCCACGGCAGCTTGGAGAACATCGAGGGGTTGCCCACGTGATAGGCCGAATAGGAGGCCAGCAACGTGTACCCGTCCTTCGGCGCGCGCGCGACGAGCTGATAGGCGATGTTGCCGCTGCCGCCCGCACGGTTGTCGATGACCACGGCCTGGCCGATCTCCTTGGCCAACGAATCGGCAATCAGCCGCGCCGAGGTATCGACGACGCCGCCCGGCGGGTTCGGCACGACGATCGAAATGGGCTTGGTGGGAAAAGCAGCCGGCTGCGCCCCCGCAATCGGTGCGCTGAATGCGGTACAGACACCAAGGGCGCCTGCGAGAATGGGGTGGCGATACGGCATGACAAGTCTCCTCCGATGTACGGTTTGTTTGCTCGGGTTAACGTGGAATCGCTCCGGGAACGACGCCCTGTGGCAGACAAGCGTACGGGGAAACCTTACGTTTCCATATTGGCGGTTTCCTTGATGTGTGGCGATGGTGCCGATTTGGGGCGCGATATCATGGCGGACTGCGCCGCGCCGTGCTTTCTACTTCCACAATCATGAACGACCAATCCGCCTGGGTGACCGTGCCCGTTTCCCCATCGATCCTTCGGGGTGCCCGCGAGATCGAGGCGACGGCGCGGGGAGTCTTGCCGCATCGGCTGCCTGCCTGGGCGCGGGGGCAATGCGACGATCCGCAACTGGCGATGGTGGAGGCGCAGCCTGCGGGGATTCGGCTTGCCTTCCGGACGACCGCTACCGATATCGAGCTCGACGTGTTTCCGAGGCGGCGGGTCTATGCGGGAATGCCGCCGCGGCCTGTGGGGGTGTATGACCTGCTCGTCGACGGGGAGCTCGTGCGCCAATGCAGTGCGGACGGCGGGGACGTCGTGACGTTCGATATGGCCACTGGGACATCGTCCACGCAGGCCGGCGCCGTGGCCACGCTGGCGTTCACGCAGTTGCCCGCCCGCGACAAGCGTGTCGAGATCTGGTTGCCGTATAACGAGATCACGGAACTCGTCGCGCTGCGTGTGTCGGCGCCCGTGGCGCCGGTGGGTAACGATGGCCGGCGGGTGTGGCTGCATCATGGCAGTTCGATCAGCCATGGGTCCAATGCCGACAGTCCGACGACCATCTGGCCCGCGGTGGCGGCGTTGCAAAGCCATGTGGATCTGATCAACCTCGGGCTCGGCGGCAGTGCGCTGCTCGATCCTTTCACCGCGCGAACGATGCGCGACACGCGTGCCGATCTCATTAGCGTCAAGATCGGCATCAACATCGTGAACTTCGACCTCATGCGGCGCCGTGCCTTCGTGCCAGCCGTGCACGGATTCCTCGACACGATCCGAGAGGGACATCCCCATACGCCGTTGCTGGTGGTCTCTCCGATTTACTGCCCGATCCACGAGCACACACCGGGCCCCAGCCTGTTCGACACGGCGGCGCTTGCGGAAGGCCGGCTGTCGTTCCTGGCGGGCGGAGACGCGGCGGACGTCGCGCAGGGGAAGCTGACGCTCACCGTCATTCGCGATGTGTTGCGCGGGATCGTGGCGCAACGCGCGGCCAGCGATCCCCACCTGTATTACCTGGACGGCCTCGCGCTCTATGGTGAAGGCGACATGGAGGCGATGCCGCTGCCCGACACCCTGCACCCGGACGGGCCCACGCATCGGCGGATGGGGGAGCGCTTCGCGGCAGCGGTCTTCGGCGCCGGCGGGCCGTTTGCCAAGGCGGGCTGAGAGGCTCGGACCGGGCCGTTCGCCCCACCCAAGACTCAGCGATTGACCTCGCTGGTGATTTCCGCCACGGCGGCGGCGATTTCCTGACGTAGCCACGTGACGCCCGCGTCCGCCTGCGCCCTGCGGGTGTGGATCAGGTCGATATCGAATGCGGTATCGGTCAGCGCCTTCGGCAATTCATAGATTCTGATGTCGGGCGTGGCCAGGCGTTGCGCCGCGCGTCTTGCCATGGTCGCCACGAGGTCGCTGCTCGCGACGGCGAGTGGCAGGGCCACGATATGGGAGAAGGTTGCGGCCACACGGCGCTGCTGGCCGAGTTTCTCGAGCTTGCCGTCGATGACGCCGCGCCGCGAGCCGTCGTCGCTGGGGACGAAGAGGGCGTGCGGAAGGCGGAGATATGTCGCAAGGTCGATGGTCCTGCGTGGGCGCGTCCCGCTCAGCACGGGGTGGTCGCGATGCGCGATGCACACGAAGTCTTCCCGATACAGCGTGGTGCGCACCATACGCTTCGGCGTGGCCAGATGGCCGCTGATGGCCACGTCCGCTACGCCGTGGTCGAGTTGATCGTGGATGGTCGTGCGATCGAGCGCCATGACGCGGAGGTCGATGTCGGGTGCCTGCTTTCGGAGACGGGCGATGACACGCGGCAGCAGCACGATGTCCGCATAGTCGCTCGCCGCGATGGTGAACCGGCGGCCCGCTGGGACTGCGGGGTCGAAAGCCACGGATTGCCCCATGGCCTGACGCACGTGGTCGAGCGCGAGCGTGATGGCCGGCATCAGCGCATGCGCCAGTTCGGTGGGTTGCATGCCCGCGGTGCCGCGCACGAACAGGTCGTCACCGAACAGAACACGCAGGCGCGTCAGTGCATTGCTCACCGACGGCTGCGCGCGGTTGAGGCGCTGGCCCGCGAGCGTGACGTTGCGGGTTTGGTAGAGCGCTTCAAACGTGACCAGCAGGTTCAGATCGACGCGGGATAGATTCATGTCGTGAATGTCATGGATATCGAATATCCATTTCCGGAATGCCGTGCGGGTGCCTACGATAACGGTTTCGATGACTTCGTGCACGGGAGCGTTTGTGGACACTGTATTGGTTACCGGCATCGAGCCGTTCGATGGCGAGACGCTGAATCCGTCATGGGAGTCGGTTCGCGCGGTGGATGGGCGGGTCGTGGGCGGGGCGCGGATCGTCGCGCGGCAGTTGCCCTGTGTGATCGGCGAGGTGCGGCAGGCGCTGATCCGCCATATCGAGGCGGTGAATCCCGTGCTCGTACTGTGCCTAGGGCAGGCGGGAGGCCGTCCCGACGTGTCCATCGAGCGCGTGGCGATCAACATCGTGGATGCGCGGATTCCGGACAATGCGGGGCGGCAGCCGGTGGACGAGCCCATCGTCACGGGGGGACCGGTTGGCTATTTCTCTACGCTGCCGATCAAGGCGCTGGTACGCGCGCTGCGCGAGGCAGGTATCCCCGCGTCGGTGTCGCAGACGGCGGGCACCTACAACTGCAACGCGATCTTCTACTCGCTGTCGCATTACATCGCGACGGAGCGGCCGGCGTTGCGCGGCGGGTTTGTCCATGTGCCGTATCTGCCGGAGATGGCCGCGCATCATCCCGGCGCGCCGAGCCTCGACGTGAGGACGCTGATCGCCGCGATCGAGGTGATGGTGGCCACCTCGCTTGCCACGACGCGGGACGTCCGATACGCGGCCGGGGCCACGCACTGATGGACATCGCCAAGCCGACGCATGGCGCGGGCGAGGCGCGAGTCACGGCAGATGCGTCGGCCGGTGCGTCGGCCGCTGCTTCGGGGCGCGCCTCGGTGGTGGCGATCACCGGCCTCGTCTGCCTGGCCGTGTCGCTCGGCATTGGCCGCTTCGCGTTCACGCCGCTGCTGCCGATGATGCTGCACGATGGCACCGTGAACCTCGCGCAGGGCGGGGCGCTGGCGACCGCAAACTATGCTGGTTATCTGGCCGGCTCGCTCCTCGGCCTCGTCTGGCGCACGGACTCGTCGCGCGCGGCACGTCATGCATTGGTGCTGACCGTTCTGCTGACGGTCGCGATGGCGTTGCCGGGCAGCTTTGCGCTGTGGATGACTTGGCGCGCGCTGGCCGGTATGGTGAGCGCACTGGTCATGATTCACGCGACCGCCTGGTGCATGCAGCGGCTGACGGCGCTCGGCCGCCCGACGTGGATCGGGCTCATGTTCTGCGGCACCGGCATTGGCATCGTGCTGACGGGTATGCCGGCGTTTGCCATGACGGCGATGGGGTGGAGTGCAAGGGAAGGGTGGGCGCTCTTCGCGGCGGTCGGCGCGGTGCTGGTGGCTGCGATCTGGCGGTTGTTGACGCCGTTGCCCGCGAGCGCGGCCGCTCGGCGCGGCGACGCAAGCCCGGCACCATGGCCCGCCACGCAGACGATCGGCTTGTCGGCGGCGTACGGCCTCGCGGGCTTCGGCTACATCATCACCGCCACATTCCTGCCAGTCATCGCCCGGCAGACGATGCCCGGCAGCGTCTGGGCCGACCTGTTCTGGCCTCTGTTCGGCATCGGCGTAACCATCGGCGCGGCTCTCGTCACACGCATCGGCAGCCCTCGCGACAACTGGCGCCTGCTCGCAGCGCTCTACCTTATGCAGGCAGCCGGCGTCGGATCGGCCGCCGCATGGCAATCGGCTTTCGGCCTTGCCCTCAGCAGTGTGCTGGTGGGCCTTCCCTTCACCGCGCTGATCGCCCTCTCGATGCGCGAAGCCCACCACCTCGCGGGCCCACGCGCGCCAAAGCTCATCAGCCTGATGACCGCCCTCTACGCCCTCGGCCAGATCGCTGGCCCACCGCTGGCCGCGGCCACGGTGGCACGCACCGGGAGCTTCGGCGGGTCGCTAGGTATTGCTGCGGGAGCGCTGACTGTGGGTGGGATGATCTGCCTGGCGATGCGCAGGCGGAAGCGTGGGCGTGCAAGCGGCGTGCGAGTGGAGGGGGGGATAGGCCAGCTGGATTTGCTCAAGGACAAGGCGGGGGTGCGTGGATGGCTGCACACTGGCCGGAAGTGTGGAGAGGAAGCGCGATAGGCGTTCATAGCGAAGGCCCACCAACATAGCGAAGGCCCGCCAAGAATAGGGAAGGCCCGCCAAGAATAGGGAAGGCCCGCCAAGAATAGGGAAGGCCCGCCAAGAATAGGGAAGGCCCGCCAAGAATAGGGAAGGCCCGCCAAAAATAGCAAAAGCCCGCCAACAGGCGGGCTTTTGCTATGCGCTTGTACATCTTCATACCTATGTCCCTGGGGGGAGGCTTGCGCCCGCGAGTCCCAAAGCTCACGAAGCCGACTTTAAGGTATGCAGCGTATGACGTCAACCACGAGAGACACGATTCAAGCGGTGAAGCGCGCCATCTCTGCGGCGCGCATGGAGACCTATGAGGCGGCTTGCAAGATCATTGGGGAAGAAAGTCTTGCGGCGCTGGAGTTGTATGCATGGAATGCAAAAGTTTCGGGCGCATTGATGACCCCGCTTCAGGTTTGCGAGGTGACGGTACGTAATGCGGTAGCGGACGCGTTGGAGGCCCTCTATGGCCACTCTGGCCGTGGTCCGCAACCTTCGAACGAAGCTTGCCCGCCGGGCCGATGGTCTCGACGCTCCGGCAGGCGCGCGACGGCTGTTCCTCGGCATGCAAGGTCATCCCGGAGCTTTCCTTTCATTTCTGGCAGCGCATGTTCACGAGTCGCTACGATGTCCGGATCTGGCAGCCACATCTATTGAGAGTGTTTCCGAACCTCGATGCTACCCAGCCGGTATGTCATCACCGGCAGGCCATTTACGGAGACCTCGAGCAGGTCCGCAAACTCCGCAATCGCATTGCGCACCACGAACCCATTTTCATGCGGGATCTGGATAGAGATTTCCAGCGCATCGTTGGACTGGTACGAATGAAATGCGATGTGACGACGAGCTGGATGCTCGGTCATCAACAAGCGCTTTCCCTCATCCGTGCCAGACCTTGACGGCTAAGCCATCGGCAGTTCGATGTCTACCGACAGGCCGCCCTCAGGCCGGTTGGACGCCGTTGCCGTGCCGCCGTGGGCGGCGATGGCGCGTTGGGTGATGGAGAGGCCGAGGCCGAAGCCGCCCTGGTTGGATTGGGCCTGGACGAACGGTTCGAACATCGTGCCGAGCAGGGTGTTGGGGACGCCGGGGCCCTGGTCGGTGACCTCGATGCGGTAGCGTTGGCGGGTTGTGTCCGTCGAGAAGTGGACCGTCACCTGCTGGCCCGAAGTAGATACCCGTAGCGCGTTGCGGACGACGTTCTCGACGGCGCGGCGGATCAGTTCCAGGTTGCCATGCATCGGAGCCGGCGCCGTGGACGCCGCGACGAAGCGGATGCGGACGCCGCGGTGGGAGCCTTCGAAGTTGGCGTCCTCGGCGACCGCCTCGCATAGCGCGCAGAGGTCGAAGTGGTCAGCCCGCGTCAGGCGGCCGGTGTGGTCGCCATATTCGATGCGCGAGAGCGTGAGCAGGCCCGAGACCAGTTCGTTCAGTCGCGCTGCCTCGCGTTCGACGCGCGTCAGCGTCTGTGCGGTGCGGGCGGGGTCCTGCCGGGCCAGCCCGACCGCCACGTGCAGGCGGGCCAGCGGCGAACGGAGTTCGTGGGAGACGTCGTGCAGCAGGCGTTCGCGGCCTTCCATCAGCTGGGCGATGCGCGCGGCCATCGCGTCGAAATCGCGTGAGAGTTCCGCGATTTCGTCGCGGCGGCCCTTCACACCGGCTGCCGTGCGTACGGCGAGGTTGCCGGCGCCGAAGCTGTCGAAGGCGCGGCGCAGGCGTTGCAGCGGAGCGGTCAGATACCAGGCAAGGGCCGCGCTGTAGGCGAGGCCGCACAACAGGAACAGACCGATGACGACCGGCGGCGGCCCGTTGTCGCGCGGGAGCTTGCCGAGGACGTCGGAAGGGGTGTACTGAATGCGCCAGAGCTGACCGTCGGGGCTGCGGGTAACGGCCTCCGCTTCCATGCGCGAAGGCGATCGTGCCGAGGCGGCGGAAGACGGCGTCCCCGCCACCCGTGTCCAGACGATTGTCCCCTGATCCCCAAGGTCCTCGCGCAACCGTTCGATCGCCACAGGCCCTCCGGTCTCCATCAACGCCCGCGCCGCGCGCAGCGTCGTCGCGGCAGACGCGGACTGGATATCCAGGATCAGCCGGACGTGCGGCGCATCGTTGCGCAACACCGAGAACCAGAGCCAGATCCCGAAAGACACGGCCGCTACCGTCAGGCAGAAGCCCGCCATGATCTTCCAGAACAACCCACCCGCGGGCAGCCACTTGCTATGCGTCGGCATCCGGTCATTCCGCCTGTTGCGCGTCGAGCCGGTAGCCGAAGCCCCAGACCGTCGCGATCATCGATTCGGGCGCCCCCGCGGCGGAGAGCTTCTGCCGGAGGTTGCCCACATGTACGTCGAGGCTGCGGTCGTAGGGCATCCGCGGCCGGCCCAGTACCTGCAATGACAGGTCGTCCTTGGAGACGGCACGGTCCGCATTGCGCAGCAGGTACTCGAGCAGATTGAATTCGGTGACCGTCAGGTCGACGGCCTGCGCCCCGACCCGCGCGGTTCGCTGGGATGGCACGATCGAAACGGGTCCCGCCGCGAGTTCATCGCCGCGTTCCGCCACGGCACCGCCCTGCGTGCGCCGCAGCACCGCCCGCAACCGGGCCACGAGCTCGCGCGGATAGCAGGGTTTGGGCACGTAGTCATCGGCGCCCAGCTCGAGCCCGATCACGCGATCGATATCGCTTCCCTTGGCGGTCAGCATGATCACCGGCACCCCGCAGCGCGCGCGAATCTGGCGCAGCACGTCGATACCGCTCACGCGCGGGAGCATGATGTCCAGCAGCACGGCGGCATAGCGCCCCGACGCGGCCATGTCCGCGGCCGCCTCGCCGTTCGCGCAGGCCGTCACGGCGAACCCTTCGCCGGCCAGGTACTCGCCCAGCATCTCGCACAGGTCCGCGTCATCATCGATCAACAGAATTTCCACGCTTGTAGTCGCAACCTTCATGGCGCGCTCCGATGCCGCATTATCGGCGATGTCATGCGGCGTTCGACATCGAAAAGCCGACCTTTACACCTTCTTTACGATTTCCTTTGCGATCGCTTACCCCTGAGGCGGCGCCCGCTCCGGAGAATGGATCCCATGCCAATCGACCGGACGGGTGTCGACTGCGGGCCACTTCCGAAGGATAGCCCGCACGCGCCCCCGCCGGTCCCGGAAAAGGAATCCATGCGTACAGGAATCTGCCGCGCACTGCCGCTCGCGGGCGCGGCGCTCGCCGCCACGATGCTGGTGGCCTGCAACAGCAGCAAGGACATGATGCCCGCGACGGGTGCGCCCGAAGTGGGCGTGGTCACCGTCCAGCCGGCCAGCACCACGCTGATGACCGAACTCCCCGGCCGCGTCTCGGCCGCGCTCGTTGCCGAGGTGCGGCCGCAGGTGGCCGGCATCGTGCAGAAGCGTCTGTTCACCGAAGGCAGCGAGGTCAAGGCGGGCGACGTGCTCTACCAGATCGACCCCGCGTCGTATCAGGCCGCCTACGACAACGCGCGTGGCGCGGTGGCCAAGTCCCGCGCTTCGCTCGCGGCGGCAAGGCTCAAGGCGCAGCGGTACAAGGAATTGCTGGACATCAGGGGCGTGAGCCAGCAGGACTACGACGACGCCAAGGCATCGCTCGAAGCCTACGAGGCCGACGTCGTCGCCAACGAGGCCGCGCTGCGGAGCGCGCGCATCGACCTCCAGCGCACGCGCATCACGTCGCCGATCTCGGGCCGCATCGGCAAGTCCAGCGTGACCGCCGGCGCGCTGGTGACGGCCAGCCAGACCACGGCGCTCGCCACGGTGCAGCAGTTCGATACCGTCTATGTCGACGTCGTTCAATCGAGCGCGGAACTGCTGCGCCTGCGCAACCGCCTTGCCAGCGGCTCGATCGAGCATGGCGGCGCAGCGGCCAGCGACGTGAAGCTCGTGCTGGAGGACGGTAGTACCTATGCGCAGACCGGCAAGCTCCAGTTCACGGACGTGACCGTCGATGCGACCACGGGCGCGGTGACGCTGCGCGCGACCTTCCCTAACCGCGACTACAAGCTACTGCCCGGCATGTACGTGCGGGCGGTACTGGAGGAAGGCGTCGACAACAAGGCGTTGCTCGTGCCGCAAAAAGGCGTCAGCCGCGACAGCAAGGGCAATCCGACCGTGATGCTGCTCGATGCCCAGAACCGCGTTCATGTGCGCGAGGTGACCACATCGGGGAGCACGGGGGGCAACTGGATCGTGGCGTCCGGCGTCGCCGCGGGCGACCGCGTGGTGGTGGACGGCCTGCAGAAGGTGCGCGACGGGATGACCGTTACGCCGGTCTCGGGCGAGGCGAAGGGGCCCGTGGTGGCATCGCGCCCGAACGTTTCGGATGGCAAGACGGTTGAGGAGGCCCGCTGATGTCGCGATTCTTTATCGACCGCCCCATCTTCGCGTGGGTGATCGCCATCGTGATCATGCTGGCCGGCGGACTCGCGATCAACACGCTGCCGGTGTCGCAGTACCCCAATATCGCGCTGCCGTCCGTCAGCATCTCGGCGAGCTATCCGGGCGCATCGGCCAAGACGATCGAGGACAGCGTCACGCAGATCATCGAGCAGAAGATGAAGGGCATCGACAATCTGCGCTACATGTCCTCGTCGAGCGATTCGTCCGGCAGCGCGTCCATCCGTCTGACGTTCAATGCGGGAACGGATCCCGATATCGCGCAGGTGCAGGTGCAAAACAAGCTGCAACTGGCCATGTCGCTGCTGCCCGCGATGGTGCAGCAGCTGGGCGTGTCGGTGACCAAGTCGTCGTCGGACTTCCTGCTGATCGTGGGCTTCGTCTCCGAAGACGGCAAGATGACGCAGGCCGACCTGTCCAACTACGCGGTATCGAGCATCCAGGATCCGGTCAGCCGGGTCGACGGCGTCGGCGACGTGCAGGTATTCGGCGCGCAGTATGCAATGCGCATCTGGCTGGACCCTGACAAGCTGCGCAACTACAAGCTCGTGCCCGCCGATATCAAGAGCGCGATCGAGGCCCAGAACACGCAGGTGTCGTCCGGCCAGATCGGCGGCACGCCGGCGGTGGCGGGGCAGCAGCTCAACGCGACGGTGACCGCGCAGAGCCGCCTGCAGACGCCCGCCGAATTCGAGGCCATCCTGCTGAAGACCACGACCGATGGCGCCTCCGTGCGCCTGCGCGACGTGGCGAAGATCGAGATCGGCAGCGAGAGCTACGACGCGACGTCGCGGTACAACGGCATGGCGGCGACCGGTCTCGGCATCAAGCTGGCCACCGGCGCCAACGCGCTGAGCACCGCGACAGCGGTAAAGGCGAAGGTGGCGGAGCTGTCCGCCTCGCTGCCCGCGGGCGTCAAGGCCGTCTATCCGTACGACACGACCCCGTTCGTGACGCTGTCGATCCGCGAGGTCGTGAAGACGCTGCTCGAGGCGGTAGTGCTCGTGTTCCTCGTCATGTACGTGTTCCTGCAGAACCTGCGCGCGACGCTGATCCCGACGATCGCCGTACCCGTGGTACTGCTGGGGACGTTCGGCGTGCTCGCCGCGCTCGGATTCTCGATCAACACGCTCACGATGTTCGGTGTGGTCCTCGCCATCGGCCTGCTGGTGGACGATGCCATCGTGGTCGTGGAGAACGTCGAGCGCGTGATGGCGGAGGACGGACTCTCGCCCAGGGACGCCACACGCAAGTCGATGTCGCAGATCACGGGCGCGCTGATAGGCATCGCGCTCGTGCTGTCGGCGGTGTTCGTGCCGATGGCTTTCTTCGGCGGTTCCACGGGCGTGATCTATCGCCAGTTCTCGGTAACGATCGTCTCGGCGATGGCGCTGTCCGTGGTCGTGGCGATGGTGCTGACCCCCGCGCTCTGCGCCTCGCTCCTCAAGCCGCACGCGTCGGGCAACGGGGCGGGACACGCGGTGGCGACGTCGTCGCGCGGGCTGCTCGGCTGGTTCAACCGCGCGTTCGACCGCAATGCCGTGCGCTACGAGGGCGCGGTTCGCGGCATGCTGGGCCGCCGCCGACGTTATCTTGCCGTGTACGTCGCGCTCGGCATCGTCATGGCGCTGCTGCTGGCGCGCATGCCCAGTTCGTTTCTGCCCGACGAGGACCAGGGCATCGTGATGACGCAGGTGCAGCTGCCCGCGGGGGCCACGCAGGAGCGCACGCTCGAGGTGATCAAGCAGGTGGAACGGTATTACCTCGAGAACGAGAAGGATGCCGTCGCCTCGGCGTTCGCCGTGGTCGGCTTCAGCTTCGGTGGCAGCGGCCAGAACAATGCGATGGTCTTCACGCAGTTGAAGGACTGGAGCGTGCGTGACAAGGCCGGGCTGCACGCGTCGGCCATTGTGGCGCGCGCACGCGGTGCGTTCGGCAAGATCAGGGAGGCGAACGTGTTCCCGATGGTTCCTCCCGCCGTCATGGGCATGGGGAATTCGTCGGGCTTCGACTTCGAACTCAAGGACGAAGGCGGTGGTGGCCACGACAAGCTGATGGCCGCGCGCGATGCGTTGCTGGCGGCAGCCGCGAAGGATCCCGCGCTCATGGGCGTTCGCGCCAATGGGCAGGACGATACGCCGCAGGTCAGCCTCCATATCGACCATGCGAAGGCGGGCGCGCTCGGTGTGAGCGTGGCCGATATCAACGATGTGCTGTCGACCGCCTGGGGCGGCACCTATGTGAACGACTTCCTCCATCAGGGCCGCGTCAAGAAGGTCTATGTGCAGGGCATCGCGTCAAGCCGCATGAAGTCCGAGGATCTCGACCACTGGTATGTGCGCAACGCCGATGGCGAGATGGTGCCGTTTTCCTCGTTCGCCACCGCTTCATGGACCCAGGGGCCGCCGCGGCTGGAGCGCTACAACGGCGTGTCCTCCCTGGAGATCATCGGCGAGGCCGCGCCGGGGCATAGCTCGGGCGAGGCGATGGCCGCGATCGAGCGAATCCTGAAGACGCTGCCGGACGGCATCGGCCATGAGTGGACGGGCCTGTCCGATCAGGAGCGCATGTCGGGCGCGCAGGCACCGACGCTCTATGCGATCTCGGTGCTGTTCGTGTTCCTGTGCCTGGCTGCCCTGTACGAGAGCTGGTCGATTCCCTTCTCCGTGATGCTCGTGGTGCCGCTGGGCGTGCTTGGCGCGCTGGTCGCCGCCACGCTGCGGGGCCTCGACAACGACATCTATTTTCAGGTCGGCCTGCTGACGACCATCGGCCTGTCCGCCAAGAATGCCATTCTGATCGTCGAGTTCGCGAAGCAGCTGTACGAGGACGGCGTGGACCTCACGAGCGCGACGCTACAGGCGGTGCGCATGCGGCTGCGGCCGATCCTGATGACCTCGTTCGCGTTCATCCTTGGTGTGTTGCCGCTGGCAATGAGCACAGGGGCGGGCGCGGGCAGCCAGAATGCGCTCGGGACGGGGGTGGCGGGCGGCATGCTCGCGGCCACGCTGCTCGGCATCTTCTACGCGCCGCTGCTGTTCCATACGATTACCGACCTCACGTCACGTCCCGCCGGGACGCAAGGGGGCGTTGCCGCCGCTCGCCATGGAGGCTGAATGATGAGACAACTCATGACTGACCGATCCCCGGTGGGCGCGCTGAGCGCGCTGGCGCTGGTGGCGCTTCTGACGCTGGCGGGTTGCGGCACGATGGCGCCGCGCTACGAGCGGCCCGACAGCGCCACTCCTGCAACATGGCCGGCAACAGGGCCGGCAACAGGGCCGACATCAAGTCCGACGGCGGCCGCTGGCAGCCACGCGCAGGCCGCTAATGTTTCCGACATCCCGTGGCAGGACGCGTTCACCAACGCCACGGTGCAACGCCTGATCGCCATCGCACTCGACAACAACCGCGACCTGCGCGTGAGCATCCTCAACGTCGAGAAGGCGCGCGCGCAGTATCAGGTCAATCGGGCGGCGTTGTTCCCGACGATCGACGCGACGGCCGACCAGTCGGCCTCTCGGTCAACGAGCACGTACGGCGGCACCACGCAGGCGATGACATCGCACCAGTACAGCGTGGGCGTCGGCGCGGCCAGCTACGAGCTCGATCTTTTCGGCCGTGTGCGCAGCCTGCGCGACCAAGCGCTGCAAAGCTACCTTGGCACCGAGCAGGCACGGCGCGCGGCGCAGATTGCGCTGGTGGCGGAAGTCGCCACGGCGTACCTCACATGGAGCAGCGATACCGCGCTTTACCAGTTGGCGCAGCAGACACTGGCCGCCCAGCGCAGCAGCTTCGACATCACGCGGAAAAGCTTCGAGCTTGGCACCGCATCGGCCCTCGATCTCAAGCAGGCGCAGACGAGTGTCGACAGTGCGCGCGTGGACGTGGCCCGTTATACGGCGCAGATCGAGCAGGACCGCCACGCGCTCGCGCTGCTGCTTGGCACGACCCTTCCCGAGGACCTCGCGCCCATGACGGATCTGACGCAGGGCGTAATCCGCGAGGTGTCCGCTGGCGTGTCGTCATCGGTGCTGCTCGACCGTCCCGACGTGCGGGAGGCCGAGCATACGCTGCAGGCGGCCAACGCCAATATCGGCGCGGCGCGCGCGGCGCTGTTCCCCCGCATCACGCTGACGGCCAGCGCGGGCACGGCCAGCGGGGACTTGTCGGGGTTGTTCAAGGCGGGCAGCGGCGCATGGGCGTTTGCGCCGTCGGTCAGCCTGCCCCTGTTCGATGGCGGCGCCAACCGGGCCAATCTCGATGCCGCGAAGGTGAGCGAGAGGATCGAGGTAGCCAACTACCAGAAGGCGATTCAGACCGCGTTCCGGGAGGTAGCGGATGCCCTCGCCACGCACGGGACCATCGATGAACGACTGGCGGCGCAGCAGTCGCTGACCGATGCGTATCAGGCTGCGTATGACCTGTCGCTCGCGCGGTATCGGAAGGGCGTGGACAGCTACCTCAGCGTGCTGGTGGCGCAGCGCTCGCTATATGGCGCGCAGCAGGACCTCGTCACCCTGCGGCTGACGTGGCAGGAGAACCTGGTCACGCTGTACAAGGTGCTCGGCGGCGGTGCCGATGCATAGGTCAAGCGCGGATTCGTATGAACGAGATTCATACGTTTCTGAAAAATGACCATTTTACTTCATGGTGGGTGATTTCTAGAATCGGGCTCTGACCTGAATACGGATGACCTGCCATGACCAAGATCCATAACCTCGGCTTTCCGCGCATCGGCGCGAAGCGCGAGCTCAAGTTCGCCCTCGAGTCCTACTGGAAGGGCGAGTCCTCGCGCGACGAGCTGAAGCGTGTCGGCGCCGAACTGCGGCAACGGCACTGGAACGACCAGAAGGGACTGGACCTCGTGCCTGTCGGCGATTTTGCGTTCTACGACCAGGTACTCGACATGAGCTTCACGCTCGGCAATCTGCCGGAGCGCGTCCAGGGCTTTCATGGCGATGCGCTCGACAACTATTTTCGTGTCGCGCGCGGCCGCTCGGCGCAGTCGGCCGAAGCCCATGCGGAATGCTGCGGCGGCGTGGCCGCGGGCGAGATGACCAAGTGGTTCGACACGAACTACCACTACATCGTGCCGGAATTCTCGTCGGCCACGACGTTCCGGCTCGATGCGTCGCGCTTGCTCGCCCATCTCGCCGAAGCGCGTGCCACAGGGGTGCAGGCCAAGCCGGTGATCGTCGGTCCGGTCACGTACCTGGCGTTGGGTAAAGCCAAGGATGACTCCGACAAGCTGGCGCTGCTACCGCGCCTGCTGCCCGCGTATGCGGAACTGCTCGCGACGCTCGCGGCGCAGGGCGTCGAATGGGTGCAGATCGACGAGCCGATCCTCGTCACGGAACTCGACGACGCGTGGCGTCAGGCATTCCGCACGGCCTACGCAACGCTGGCCGGCACGCCCGTCAAGCTGCTGCTGGCGACATACTTCGGACAGTTGCTCGACAATCTGCCACTCGTGTGCGAACTGCCCGTGCAGGGCGTGCATCTCGATGCCGTCAACGCGCGTGAGGAAGTGCGCGCGCTCATCGGCGGTCTTCCCGCTGACCGCGTGATCTCGCTAGGCGTGATCAACGGCCGCAATATCTGGAAGTCGGACCTCGGGGCCGTGCTGGATTGGCTCGAACCGGTCGCGAAGGCGCTGGGCGATCGCCTCTGGATCGCGCCGTCCTGCTCGCTGCTGCACGTGCCGGTGGATCTGGCGAGCGAGCAGAAGCTCGATGCCGACGTGAAGTCGTGGCTCGCCTTCGCGCTGCAGAAGCTCGACGAACTGCAGGTGCTCGCTGGCGCGCTGCGCGATGGCCGCGATAGCGTGGCCGCCGCGCTGGCCGCCAATCGCGCAGCCATCGACGCACGCCGCCAGTCGCCGCGCGTGAACAATCCGGCCGTGAAGGCGGCCGTGGCCCGCATCGACGCCGCGCTGGGCAAGCGCCAACGCCCGTATGCGGATCGCGCGCCGAAGCAGGCGGCGCACCTGAAGCTGCCTTTGTACCCGACCACGACGATCGGCTCGTTCCCGCAAACGGCGGCCATTCGCCATGCGCGCAGCCAGTACAAGGCCGGCGCGCTCGACGCGGCGCGCTACCAGGCAGCGATGGAAGCGGAGATCGCACGGAGCGTACGCGAGCAGGAAGCACTCGGTCTGGACGTGCTCGTGCACGGCGAAGCGGAGCGCAACGACATGGTGGAGTACTTCGGCGAACAACTCGATGGTTATGCGTTCAGCCAGTTCGGCTGGGTGCAATCGTATGGCTCGCGCTGCGTCAAGCCGCCCATCCTGTTCGGCGATATCAGCCGCCCGAAGGCGATGACCGTGGCGTGGATCCAGTTTGCGCAATCGCTGACGAGCAAGCCGATGAAGGGCATGCTGACCGGTCCGGTGACGATCCTCAACTGGTCGTTCGTCCGCGACGACCAGCCGCGGTCGGTGTCGTGCTACCAGCTGGCGCTGGCTATCCGCGAGGAAGTGCTCGACCTCGAGCGCGCCGGCATCAACGTGATCCAGATCGACGAAGCCGCCCTCCGCGAAGGCCTGCCGCTGCGCCGCGCGCAATGGAAGGAATATCTCGACTGGGCCGTGGAGTCGTTCCGCATCACCGCCAACGGCGTGCGCGACGAAACGCAGATCCACACGCATATGTGCTATTCGGAGTTCAACGACATCATCGCGTCGATCGCCGACATGGATGCCGACGTGATCACGATCGAAACGTCGCGCTCGGACATGGAGCTGCTCGATGCATTCGACGACTTCAACTACCCGAACGAGATCGGGCCGGGCGTGTACGACATCCACTCGCCGAACATCCCGACGCAGGAGCATATCGTGCAACTGATGCGCAAGGCCGCAGAGCGCGTGCCCGGCGAGCGGCTCTGGGTCAATCCTGACTGCGGCCTCAAGACGCGGCAGTGGGCGGAGGTGCTGCCGGCGCTGACGAACATGGTGGCGGCGGCGCGGACGCTGCGGGCAGCCGCGTAACGGCGCGAAGGAACGACAAGGCGCTCGGCAGCCCACCGGCGGTGCCGGGCGCTGGCGTGGCGTCTGCTGTGGCGCCGCACACCGGCGCCCGTCGACGTCGCAGCAAACCCCTTTTAATTGCCCTATAATCATTGACATTGCAACTATTGATTGGGCAATAAAATGACCTCCGAGTCACGGGAAGGGCAGGACGGCGGCGCCGTGGTGCATGCTGGGCAGGTGCTGCCGTTCCGGGAATCGCTGATGGCGATGCTGGGGATCGCGTTCGTCGTCATGCTGGTGGCGCTCGACCAGACTGTCGTCGGTACCGCCTTGCCTACCGTCGTTGCCGAACTGCAAGGGTTCGAGTTTTACGCGTGGGTGGCCACCGCCTATTTGCTGACCTCCGTGATCACCGTGCCGATCTTCGGGCGGCTTGGCGACTATTACGGGCGAAAGCCGTTCGTGCTGGCCTCGATCATCGTATTCATCGCGGCGTCCGCGCTGTGCGGCATGGCCAACAGCATGCAGTTTCTGGTCGTGGCCCGCGCGCTGCAGGGGATCGGCGGCGGGATGCTCGTCGGTACCGCGTTCGCGTGTATTCCCGACCTGTTTCCCGATGCCCATATCCGCCTGCGCTGGCAGGTGATGATGAGCACGGCCTTCGGCCTGGCCAACGCGGTCGGGCCGTCGCTCGGCGGCATCCTCACCGAGTGGTATGGCTGGCGCGCGGTGTTCTACGTCAACCTGCCCGTCGGCCTGCTCGGCCTGTGGTTTGCCTGGCGCTATCTGCCCCATCTGCGTCAGCAGACGCATACCGGTTCCACCCGTGTCGACTGGGTCGGCGCATTCCTGATCGCCGCCGGCCTCGGGACGATGCAGCTGTCGGTGGAATGGCTGCCCGAGCGCGGGCTCGACCTCGTGACCGTCGGCCTGCTCCTGCTGTCGGCGGCATCGTTCGTGGCGCTCTGGCGCTGGTCGCTACGCTGCCCGAATCCGATCCTGCCGCTCGACATGTTCCGTAATCCGGGGCTCGCGCCGCTGTTCCTGCTTGCCGTGCTGTCCGGCTTCGTGATGTTCTCGCTGTTGTTGTACGCGCCGCTGCTGTTCCAGGGCGGATTCGGGTATTCGCCGAAGGATGCCGGCCTGCTGGTCACGCCGCTCGTGGTCTGCATCACCATCGGCAGCATCGTCAACGGCCGTATCATCACGCGCATTCCGTTACCGAACAGCATGCTGTATGCCGGTTTCGCACTGCTGGCATTGGCCTGTCTCGGCCTGACGCAGGCCACGCGGGGCATGGACCATAACCTGCTGCTGGCGATCATGTTGTTCGGCGGACTGGGCCTTGGCTTTATCATGCCGAACCTGACGGTGTTCGCGCAGCAGACAGCCGGCCGCGCGCAACTGGGCATCTCCACGGCGATGTTGCAGTCGCTGCGCATGGTCGGCGGGATGATCGGCACGGCGATGGTAGGCACGCTGGTGACGCGCAGCTATACCGGCGGCGTGGAGCGCGCGCTGCATTCGGCCGGCGCGATGGACTGGGCGTCGCGCATGAGCGACCCGCAGATCCTGATCGACCGCGCCGCGCAGGGTACATTGCTGACTCAACTGCAGCAGGCAGGGCACAATGGAGCCCTGCTGCTCGAGCAGGCGCGGTTGTCGCTGGTCGGCGCCATCCATCTGGGCATGGCGCTGGCGGCGGTGATCGCCGTGATCGGCATCTGGCGCTCGCGCCGCGTGCCGCCCGTCAAGCTCGTGCGCGTGCACGAGCCCGTGATGGCGGCGGACTGACCCCGACTGGAGAGTGGATTGGAACTGGAGCGACAAAGCCTGGCCGTACTGCAGCAATTCGGACGCACCTACCGCGCGTGGGCATCGGCGTTCGAGGCGCGCATCGGCCTTCCCATGCCGCGCTGGCGCATCCTGTACGCGTTGTACGGGCACGAGGGCGCGATCGCCCAGAAGCCGTTGGCGGACCGGGTCGGCATGGACCCGGGCGCGCTCACGCGTCAGCTCAAGGCATTGCAGGAACTCGGGTGGGTCGAGCGGGCGACGAGCGAGCGTGACAATCGCATGACCAATGTCACGCTATCGCCGCTGGGCCGCCAGATCGTCGACGAAGCGCTGCCGCGCCGCGCGGAATTCCTGCAGGACGTGCTGACGAACGTGTCGGAGACGACCATGCACAACCTGTCGAAGGGGCTGGGCGAACTCGAGGCCGGCATCGCCGAAGCCGTCGCCCGCACGCAGGCGCAACGTGACGCCGCCTGATCGGCATCGTTAGCCGCCGCCGCCGCCGTCATCCGCCAAACAGGCACGCGATGGCTTCGGGATTCGACGGAAAATACAAATGCACGTATGACGCCGTAAGGGCACCCACGCGGTAGACCGCCTCGCCGGGTTTGCCATCGCGCGGGGAAACTGCGCGCGTGGCCGGCTCGAGGGGCGTTTCGGTCTGCGAGTAGTGGAACGTGTGGCCGCGTACCGTCTGCGGAGCCCCATCGACCCACGGCAGCGCCACCGCCTGATGCCCGAGCGCGGCCAGCCGCCCCTGCATACGCACCGTGCCGGGCAGCACGCGCGCCATCTCGTGCGCGCGGCCTTCCTTGTCGACGAGCGTGTCGAACAGGGCCATCATCCCGCCGCATTCGGCCAGCATCGGCATGCCGCTCGCGCGGGCGCGCCGCAGCGCCTCCTGCATCGCCGTGTTCGCCGCCAGTGTCGCCGCATGGAGTTCGGGATAGCCGCCGGGCAGCCATATGGCATCGCACGCGGGCAGATCGGCATCGCGCAACGGCGAGAACAACACCACGCGCGCGCCGAGCGCCTCCAGCGTGTCCACGTTCGCGGGGTAGATGAAACGGAAGGCATCGTCGCAGGCGACCGCGATGGTCTTGCCCTCCAGCCGCCGCGGCAACGGTGCCACTGCGGGTACGTCCTCGAAACGCACTGCAGGCGGTAACTGTGCTGCCGGCAGTGGCGCCAGCAGATCGGCGAGCTTGTCCAGGCGCGCCATGACGTCGGGCAGTTCGTTGGCGCTGTAAAGACCGAGATGCCGCTCGGGCAGCGATACCGAAGGATCGCGCGCGAGCGCGCCCGCCCATTGGCCAGGCTCGCGCAGGCTCGTGCGCAGCATGTCGGCGTGGCGCGCGGACCCGACGCCGTTCGCGAGCACGCGCATGTCGGCGAACGGGTCTCCATAGTGCGCGAGCCCATAGGCAATCGCGCCGAACGTCTGCGCCATCGCGCTGGCCTGGATCACGGTGAGCACGGGCAGCTGGAAGCGGCGCGCGATATCGGCGCTGCTGGGTTCGCCATCGTGCAGACCCATCACGCCCTCGACGAGGATCACGTCCGCGGTGCGGGCCGCCTCGGCGAGACGCTGGCGGGCGTCGTCGGCTCCCGTCATCCAGAGGTCCAGCGAATGCACGGGCGCGCCGCTTGCCGCGGCGAGCCACGTGGGATCGAGGAAGTCGGGGCCCGATTTGAAGACCCGCACGGTGCGGCCCTGCCGCGCGTGCAGCCGCGCGAGCGCGGCCGTGACGGTCGTCTTGCCCTGGCCCGATGCCGAGGCGGTGATCATCATCGCGGGCACTGAGGGGGCGGACGGCAGGGACGCAGCGGCGATGGCGTCTTGATTGAGCGTTGCGGACATGGAGGAGGCAGGGGTGGGGAGGGGGCGCAATAAGGTTAGGCGCAATGAGGCGCAATGAGGCGCAATGAGGGATGCGGTGCGTGGTGCGGCGAGGGGTGCGATGAGGGCTCGATTATATCGGCTCGGATCACGCCGGCATTCACCGGCGCGGCAACACCATGCCCTGCAGCGCCGCGCATTCGAATAGCTCGCGGTCATTGCCCACGCCGAGCTTGCCCATCGCGCTGTTCTTCTGCCGGCTGATGGTCTTGACGCTGCGGCACAGCGTCGCGGCGATCTCGGTGACCGTGCGGCCCGTCAGGTAAAGGCGCAACACTTCCATCTCCCGCAGCGAGAGGGGCTGCGTGCCGATGCGGCCGAACGGCAGCGTCGTATGCGGATCCGTGGGCGCGAGCGCGCGCAATGCGGACTTGCCGATGTAGGTGAAGCCCCGCTGCGCGCGAGAGATCGCCACCACCACTTCCGACAGCGGACAGTCCTTGAGCAGCAGCCCATGCACGCGCGCATCGAGAATCGCGCGCAGCACGAACGGGTTCGTGATCATCGTCAGCACGACGACGGCGATCGTGGGATAGCGGCGCCGCAACGCCAGCAGCAGACGCGCGCCATCGAGGGCCGCCACGCCGGGCATGTGGTAATCGGTGACGATGACGTTAGGCGCGAGGCGATCCACCGCGTGGAGCAACTCGGTGGCGCTGTTGACCTCGCCGCAGACCTCCCATCCCGTCTGCGTCTGCAGCCTCGCCCCGATGGCCGCCGTAATGACGGGATGATCGTCGGCCAGCAGAATTCTCAAATTGGGCGATGCCGGCAGCGACGTGAAACGCGTCGGAGAAGCCGAGGTGGCCGCATTGCGGGTCGCGTCGATCTCCCGCGCGGCGTTCGTTACATCGCAGTTCACATCTCTCGCAGTCGTCGATGACATCCGGTCACTCCTATCCGGTGGTTCCCCTGTGCGGCATGCCGCCCCACGGGGACACGGATCACGGCAATGCCCGCCGAGCATACCGGCGTAGCGTTGCCACGGGAGTGAGACGATTCGCAAAACGTGTGCCAAATTCAGGCACTACGTCATGCCCAATGAGAACAAAATGACGAATCGCGGAAGCCTTGCGCTGAATCGTATGCGGCTACGCGGCGACGGGGCGCGCGCTTTCCTGATGATGCCGGCGATCGTCGAGCGCCTTGAGCGGGTCGCGCAACACCGCCGCGCCGACGTCCATCACGTCGCGCAGCACACCTTCGCCGCGCGCGTCCGAGGTCTGCTCGGGCATCCAGAAATGCAATGCGGCCCAGCCGGGGAAGTTGGCCGGCGGTGCCAGCAGCCGCGCCTTGCGATGCCGTGTGACCAGCGGCACATTGAAGTCGAGCACCGGGCAGATGCCGCCCGTCGCATGCAGCAGCGTGATCTGCGTATGCCACGACGGCACCACGGTCGCGCGATGGCCGGGAGCATTCGCCTGACGCGCGAGGAACGTGTGCAGCGGGCTGCCGGCTTCGCAATCCTCCTGCAGCAGGATCCAGTCCGTCTCCGTATCGTCGTGGCCGTCGGCGCGCAGCGCGCCGACCAGCCTGCGCTGCGTGGCCAGCAGGCTGTGCGGGATCACGCCGTCGGGCACCTGCGCGCCATCGACGACGAAGGCGCAGTCGAGCTCGCCCGCGGAAAGCCGGCTCGCAAGCGACGCGTCCGCGATAACGGGGCGCGTAATGAAGCTGTCGCGCGGAAACTGCTCGCACAGCGTGGTGAGGATCTCGGTGATGACGGGATCGCCGATCGAAGAAGAGAAGCCGATCGAGATGCGGCGGCCCTGGGCCCGGCGCGTCGCTGTGGCGCGCTGGGGCCGCACGAGTTGATTCCACCGGGTCAGAATCTGTCGCGCGGTGTGTTCGAGTCTCAACGCATGCGGAGTGGGTTCGAGCCGGCCATTGCGCTTGATGAACAGCGGGTCGCCGGTGATTTCTCGCAACCTTGCCAGACCGTACGCCACGGTGGGGACCCGTCCTTGCGTACATGCGGCCACGGCATTGAGATCGCGATACTCCATCAAAAGCACGAAGACGTGCAATAGCTTGGTGCTGACGTGCCGCATGCTGAATTCTCCCTGTCCATGATCGTTCCGTTCTTTGTTTTTTATGGTTTGGGGCACACGGCCTGCGCACTGCGCGAACGCAAAGGACCTCACGCGCGGCGGCAAAGCTTCTTCTAAATTTAGTTTGTCCGAGCCATGTTAATACATGAATTTGAAACTTCCTAGGAAGGAGGTGCGGATTATCACAATGCGGGGGGCGGTATCGTGACAATGTACGGACAGACCTGTCGCCCGGCAGGCCAGCGTGGAGGCGGCTTTCCGGCGAATGAAGCTTTGGCGGCGTGAACCGCTCGGCATTTTATTTTGCACGAGATTTCCCGGTTCGACACTGCTTCGGCAGATGCTGGTCCTTGGATTTTTCCAATTTGGAACAACGAAATTAGAATTTTTTTAGGCGCATCAAATTGCTTAACTCGCGGTGCGAACACACTGAATTGCCTTCCGCGCGGGGGGTGGTTAACGTACGGCACAGGTCGGGCGCGAGCCTGCGCCATCTCGGGCGGGAGGAGGCGGAGCGTGAACAGACGGTATTCGGAAGAGCAGATCCGCATGTACCTCGCCGAGGCCGCCCGGGGAGTCCCCGTACGAGAGCTGTGCGCGCGCTATGGTTTCAGCGATGCTTCGTTCTACGGATGGCGCGCCCGTTATGGCGCGCCCGGCGTGCCGGCGGGGTCGGAACGCCGCAGGTTGCGGGAACTCGAGGAAGAGAACGCACGACTCAGAAACCTGCTTGCGGATGCGTTGCTCAGGCTCGAATTACTGCGCCACCGCACGACCCGCCAGCGCAGCGGCAGACATCATGACGAACGGGAAAACAGGGAAGTGCGGGAAGTGGGCAGCGAGAATGACGACTAGTGTCGCGCGTGCCCGGTGGGGGGCGCCGATGATGGCTGGCATTGCCGTCGTGACGGCGATATCCGCCATCTCGGCAGGCGATGCGGCGGCGCAGGTGGCCGCGCCGTCCCCATCCGCGCCGCCAGTGTACGGCGGCGGCCGGGGGAATGCGCCGGGCGGGCTGCCCGATATTCCGCCGCCGCCACGCATGCTCGAGCCCGGCACGGCTTCGGCCGAAGGGGACGGCAGGCCGGCGACCTCGCAGCGCGAGTATTGCCTTGGCCTTATGCAACGCATCGAGGCATTGCCGGCGGCGGCGCCAGATCGGAGCCGCGTGGAAGAGACGTATCGAAAGGAGTGCGCGCAGGCGGCTCGATGACGCATGCGCTGACCGCTTTGCTGGGGGACCGGAGATGTCACATCGTCTGATGCGTGTCGTGTTGCCGCTGCTGATGTCGATGGCGGTGTCGTTGGCCGTGGGGCCTGCGCATGCGCAGGCGAAGCTCGACAACGGGCAGATCGATCAACTGCTGGCGCCGATCGCGCTCTATCCCGATGCGCTGCTGTCGCAGGTGCTGATGGCCTCGACCTATCCGTCGGACGTCGCGGCGGCGGCGCAATGGTCGAAGTCCAATGCGTCGCTGTCGGGGGATGCGGCAGTCAAGGCGGTGCAGGGCGAGACGTGGGATCCGAGCGTGCAGTCGCTCGTGGCCTTTCCCTCGGTCATCGACATGATGGGACGGCAGCCGCAATGGGTGCAGTCCGTCGGCGACGCGTTTCTGGCGCAGCCGGACGATGTCATGAATGGCGTGCAGCGGCTGCGGGTGCAGGCGCAGAAGGCCGGCTCGCTGAAGACGACACCCCAGCAGAAGGTGGTGACGCAGCAGAGTGGCGGGACGACGATCGTGCAGATCGAGCCCGCGGATCCGCAGGTGGTGTATGTGCCGTCGTATAACCCGACGGTCGTGTATGGGACGTGGCCGTATCCGGCGTATCCGCCTGCGTATTACCCGCCGCCGCCGGGGTCCGTATTCGCGACGTCGCTGGTGGCCGGCATCGGGTTTGGGCTCGGGGTGGCGGCGGTGAATTCGTTATGGGGCGGGTGTGACTGGGGTCACCATGACGTGAATATCAATGTGAACCGGTACAACAACATCAACGTGAACCGGCAGCTCGATGTCAACCGGTCAAACGTGAACTGGCAGCACAACCCTGCGGCGCGCGGCAACGTTCCGTACAGCAACCCGGCCGTGGCGAATCGCTATGACGGGCAGCGTCAGCAGGCGCTGGCGAACCGGGGGCAGGCTGGGCAGCAGGCGGGGCAACGGCTCGGTGAAGGCGGCGGCGGGCAGCAGGCTGGGCAGCGGCTGGGCCAGGGCGGGGCCGGACAGCAGGCGGGACAGCAAGCCGGGCGCCAGCTCGGGCAGGGCGGCGCGGGGCAACAACCGGCCAGCGGGCAGCAACGGCTTGGCGCGGGCGGGGGCGGTATGCAGGCGCAGCCGGGGGCGCGCGATGGGACGCGAGACAGTGCGCGAGACAGTGCGCGAGACCGGGCGGCGCAGTCGTTTCAAGGGCATACCGGTCAATCGATCGCCGGCCACGGCGGTGGGATGACCGCCGACCCGCGCCCGGCGGGTGCGGATCGGCAGCGGGCCGATGCGGCCACGGCGCGGAACCGTTCGCAGATCGCCAACCGCGACAGCGCGCTGCGTGACGCGGGGAACGGCCAGCGGTTGCAGCAGCAGGGCGCGCGCATGGGCCAGCAGCAAGGCGGCTTCCAGCGGACCGGCGGCGCGCCCGCGCACGGCGCGGTGATGGGGCATGGCGGACACGGGCGGAGGTGAGCGATGTTCGGAGCGACAATGAGGCGCGGCGGCGCGCGGGCGGGAACGTTTCCGTTCGGCGGGACGCTCGCGGCACGGACGAGGACCGCGGATAGCAGGCCGGCCACGACGGCCATGGCGCTCATCTTGGGCGTGTGCCTGACCCTCGCACCGCCGGCCACCGCGCAGCAGATCTACCCCAGCGCCGAAGCCGCCTCGACCGCGCTCGGCGATGCGATCGCGCGCAGCGACCAGGACGCGCTTCGCAAGGTGCTCGGCAACCAGTATCGAACGTTGCTCCCACCCGAAGGCATCACGCAGGACGATATCTACGACTTCCTCGGCGCGTGGGCCGCGCACCACGCGCTCGAGCCCGGGACTGACGGCACGACGCGCATCGCCGTGGGCGACAGCGGCTGGACCTTTCCGGTGCCGATCGTCAAACGCGCGGCCGGCTGGCAGTTCGACATCCAGGCTGGTCAGCGGGCGGTGCGCGACCGCCGCATCGCGCGCAACGAACTGGTGGCCATGGAATCGCTACTGCAGCTGGCGGACGCCCAGCAGCGGTATGCGCAACAGGTCGGCGGCGGCAGGTTCGCCATGCGGATCGTAAGCTCGCGCGGCCGCACCGATGGCCTCTACTGGCCCGCCGACACGGATGCCGATGCCAGCCCGATCGGTCCCGACGCGCTCGTGATGGGGCCCGACGTGCCGCCCGAAGACGCCTATTACGGCTACCGGTTTCGCGTCCTCCACCCGGGCACGGGCCCGGTCAATCCCCGCTTTGCATTCATCGCGTGGCCGGCTCGTTACGGCGAAAGTGGCGTACACACCTTTTTGATCGACGCTGAAAAGAATTTTTACGAACGCGATCTCGGTCCCTCGACGGCGGCTCGCGCGGCGGGAATGCGGGCGTTTTCGACGACGGGGTGGCGCCGGGTGGCCGATAAATAGCCGTTATCGCCACTATCACCAGTGGCGACGTGACCCGCGAGGCATTTTCTCGCGGGTCTTTTAATGTTGTATCGTGCAGACATTGCCGCGCTCGAGTGAGCAATCCGCCGCCGCGCTTGTGTTATGCTGCATCGCACAAAGATAGGAGGAGATCCGTTCCAAAGTCGAGCAGGAGTCTCTAATGGCCAAAAGCCTGTCCTCGGACTGGGAAACGCAATGGCGCCAGATCGGCCATGCGCCAATCGGCAACGTGCAATCCCAGGCCGCGAAGCATTTCAAAACCTGGCTGCGTCGCTTCGATGCGTTCCAGCCCACCCCCCCGCTCCGGCCGGTCCCGCCAGTCGGCGAGCATGCACCCGAGTCGCTGCCCGGTGCATGGGAATCCCACCGGCTCGGCCTGGCGCCGCTGCCTGGCGAACTCGTGCCGCAGCTCTCGTACCGTCTCTACATTCCGTCCGGCGCCTTGTCGCGCACGAACGGCCCGATGCCCGTGGTTGTGATGCTCCATGGCTGCCGGCAAACGCCCGAGGCGCTGGCCGAGGGCACGCGCATGAACGCGCTCGCCGAACGGGAAGGCTTCATGGTGGCGTATCCGCAGCAGCCGTTGCGGCGGTCGGTGCATCGGTGCTGGCAGTGGTTCGACCTTGGGGCCGAGGAGGGCGGACGTGAAGCGCAGGCCGTAGCCGCGCTGATCGACGAGCTTGCCGCGCGGCCCGATGTGCGAGCCGGCGAGATCTATCTGGCAGGGTTGTCCGCCGGGGCCACGATGGCGGCGCTGGTGGCGTTGCGCTATCCGGAGAAGGTCGCGGCCGTTGGGCTGCATTCCGGGGTGGTGGTGGGGGCTGCCGATTCGCCGCGGGCGGGGTTGCGGGCGATGGAGCACGGCTCGGCGACCGATCCGCTGGTGTTGCTGGATGCCGCGGGGGTGACGCCTCGTGGGCCGACGATGCCGGCGATCATCATGCATGGCTTGGAGGACAAGGCGGTGCACCCGGTCAACGGGCGGCTGCTGGCGCGGCAGTTCCTGGCTTACAACGGGATGGACGACCGCCTGTCGGTCGCGGTGCCGGCGGGGGAGGCGGCGGGCAACGACGGTGCCTCGCTACCCCGCGGCAACTATCGCGAGGCGCGGTTCGGGCGGTGGAACCGGGATCTGGTGAAGCTGGTGGAGGTCGCGGGGCTCGATCACGCCTGGAGCGGCGGCGACGAGCGCGTGGAGTATCACAGCGGCACGGGGCCGGATGCGAGTGCGATGATGTGGGAGTTCTTTCGGGGGCACCATAGAGGGAAAGTTTGAAGAGGGGGGAATACCGCCCCCTCCCCTGACCCCTCTCCCCCGGGGAGAGGGGAAAGTCATGAAGGCGCTGCGCCCCCGCCGGGGCTGATCGCCAAGTCCCCCGGGTTCCTTATTCCGGCCCCCTTCAGGCCTTCTTTACGAACAACGCCGTGACGATGCCGATCAGGCAGACCGCGATGACGTAGTGGGCCGGTGCCAGCGGGTTGTTCTTGAGCATCAGCGTCACGATCATCGGCGTCAGACCGCCGAAGATCGCATAGGACACGTTGTACGAGAACGAAAGCCCCGAGAAGCGGACCTGTGCCGGGAAGGCGTTCACCAGCACGTAGGGCACCGCCCCGACCGTGCCGACCATGAAGCCCGCCAGCGCGTACAGCGGAATCAGCAGATGCGGGTGCGTCCCCACCGTGGTGTACAGCAGATACGCCGTACCCGCCAGAAGCAGCCCCCCAACGAACAGTGTCCGCCGCGCGCCGAAGCGGTCCGCAAGAATGCCCGCGACCACGCAGCCGATGGACAGTGTCAGCGTGGCGAAGCTGTTGGCGATCAGCGCCGTGCGGCCGTCGAAGCCGAACAGCTTCTGCAGGAACGTCGGCGTCATCAGGATCACCACCACGATGCCCGCGGACAGCATCCACGTCAGCAGCATCGAGATGGCCACCGCGCCCCGATGGTCGCGTACCACGGACTTCAGCGGCATTTCGGCGGCCAGCGCCTTGCGCTGCTGGAGCTCGGCGAAGACGGGCGTCTCATGCAGCCACTGCCGCAGGTACATCGACGCAATCCCGAACACCCCACCCAGCAGGAACGGCACACGCCACGCCCAGTCGGTGAGCTCGGCGGGCGTGAACAGCGAGTTCATGCCCGTGGCAACCAGCGAGCCCAGCAGGATGCCGGCGGTCAGACCCGCCGTCAGCGTGCCGCACGCATAGCCCACATGCCGATTGGGCACGTGCTCGGACACGAACACCCATGCTCCCGGCACTTCACCGCCGACCGCCGCGCCCTGCAGCACGCGCAGCAGCAGCAGCGCGAGCGGCGCAAGCAGGCCGATCGAGTGGTAAGTGGGCAGCAGGCCCATCGCCAGCGTCGGCACCGACATCAGCAGAATGGACAGCGTGAACATCTTCTTGCGGCCGAGCAGGTCGCCGAAGTGCGCCATGATGATGCCGCCAAGCGGGCGGGCCAGGTAGCCTGCGGCGAAAATGCCGAAGGTCTGGAACTGGCGGAGCCAGTCGGGCATCGACGGCGGGAAGAACAGCTGGCCGATGACCGTGGCGAAGAAGACGAAGATGATGAAGTCGTAGAACTCGAGCGCACCGCCGAGGGCGGCAAGCGCAAGCGTCTTGTAATCCTGCCCGGTCAGGGGACGCGCGGAATGACCGGCCGCGCCCACTGCCCCGGCAGTGCTGCTGGTGGTAGACATGAAAAAGCTCGCATAGTGAATTCACACACGAAGCGCGCTACACGGATGGCGTGGGGCGGAGGGGCACGGAGGATGGCGTGCCGAGCCAGGCGCGCGGCGGCGGATATGCCGGCCGGCCTGAATATGGGTCGCTTCGCGAAAGGCGTAACGATACCAGAACCGCCGCCCCCGCTTTTTGGTAATGCCGGAATGTTTTGAAATGGTCCTTTGCCTTGCCATAATCCGTTGCCATAATGCTAAAAAAAAGTGAAATCCGGGGCACACCACGCTCTAGTGATTTTCGACGCACAGGGGTCTTCTTTTCTGGGTAACCATGTCATTCAAGGATTCCATCGGGGCTGCCGCCAGGATGGCCGGCGAGCGGGCGCAGGCGACGCCGCGCAGGAGACTCGCATTGCGCGTGCTCGGCGGCATCGTGATCGCCGTGGCGCTGTTCGGGCTGGCGGGATATTTCGGCGGTCCGCCGCTCGTCAAGTATCTCGTCGAAAAGCAGGCGACCGAGGCGCTGGGACGCAAGGTCACGCTCGGGGCGGCGCAGGTGCGGCCATTCGAACTCGCGGCCACGCTCAATGACCTGACGATTTTCGAACCCGATGGCACCACGCCGATGTTGACGCTAGGCGAGGTGGATGCCGACGCCTCGATGGCCTCGCTGTGGCATCTCGCGCCGGTGGTCCACAGCCTGCACGTGGACAAGCTCTCCGTGCGCGTGGTGCGCGACGCGCAGGGCCGCATGAACTTCGCCGACGTCGAGGAGCGCTTCGCGGCGGCGCCGCCGAAGCCAGCCGACAGCAAGCCGGCGCGGTTCTCGATCAGCAATATCGCGGTGACGAACTCGACTTTCGTCTACGAGGACAAGCCACGCAATACCACGCAGCGCGTCGAGAATTTCACGCTGACGCTGCCGTTCCTGTCGAACCTGCCGCACGACGCGACGATCAACACGCGTCCGACGTTGTTCGCGAAGATCAATGGCTCGCCTCTGTCGCTCGACGGCACGTCGCAACCGTTTGCCGACACGCGCGAGACGAACCTCAATGTCAATCTCGATGCGCTCGAGGTGCCGACGTACATGGCCTTCGTGCCGCGCCTCAAGGATGCCGAGGTCAAGGGCGGGCTCGTCGACACGCGGCTGGTCGTGGGCTTTCGGCAGGACAAGGACAAGCAGGACCTGTTCGTCTCGGGCACCGTGGTCCTGCGCGATGCCGATGTGGTGACCCATGCGGGAGCGCCGATCGTCAAGGCGGGGCGGCTCGCGGTCGACCTCGAACGCGTGGAGCCGCTGGCCAATCGCGCGGCGATCCGCGGCATCGATCTCGAGGGGCTCGTGTTGCAGGCGCTACGGCGCGCGGATGGGTCGCTGAACCTTGCGACGGCGTTTCTGCCAGAGAGCGCGCCGGTGCCCAAGGCCGGCCCGGCGGCAGCGCCTGCCGCGGCGGCATCCGCACCGGCGGCGGCCCCGGCACCGGCTGCGGCGCCAGCGGAGCCGTTCAGTTATGCGATCCAGCGCATTACGCTAAAGGACGCGAAGGTCGGTTTTCAGGACGAACTCGCGCCCTCGGGGCCGGGAAAGCTCGACATCGGACCCGTGAACGTGGAAATCGCGGATCTGGCGAGCGCCGGGGACAAACCTGCGCAGTTGAATGCCAGGGTGACGATCGCCAATGGGCAGACGCTCGACCACACCGGTCAGCTTGCGCTGCGGCAGGGGACGCTCGTGGGCACGCTGAAGACCACGGGCCTGCGTCCCCAGGGGTTTTCCGCGTGGTGGCCGCGGGAACTGCAGAGCCAGTTCGGCGATACGGGCGTCAATGCCGAGCTGAATTATCGTATGGCGTGGACGCAGCCCGTGTTCCAGTTCGTGCTCGAAAAGTCTCGGCTCGAATTGTCGCCGGTGTATGTGGCGACGCGTGAGCCCATCGCGTTGCCAGCGTCGTCGGGCACGCAGGCCGATGACGCGGCCGCGGGTGACCGCGTGGGCGAGCGCGCGCGTGAGGATGGCCGTGGTAGTTCGCGGGTGGCCGCGCGGGCGCAGCGCAATGGTGTGCGGATCGAAGCGGGCAAGCGGGCGGACGCTTCGCAGCGGCGCGTGGCGGACACCGAGGGGGCGCGGCTGCCGCTCGTGCGCGCGGAGAAGCTCGTGCTCGAGGACATCAACCTCGATCTCGCGAAGCAGACGTTCGAGGCGAGCGGTGTGTCGCTCGTGCAGCCGCAGATCGCGGCGACGCGGGATCGCAAAGGGCAGTTGCTCGAGACGGCGCGCATCTGGGCCGTGCAGTCGGCACAGGAGAAGACCGCGCCCGCGCGGGCGAACGGGACGGCACGCGCGAGTGCTAACGGGGTGGCAAACGGGACGGCGAACGGGGCAGCAAACGGCGCGGCCCCGCCCGGGTGGAAAGTCCGCCTCGGCAAGATCAACGTCGCGGGCGGCACCGCGCGGCTGGCGGACTACGAGCCGGCGGAAGCGAATCGCGGCCGGCCCGTGATTCACCAGTATCGCAATATCGGCTTTACCGGCGGCACGGTGACGTGGCCGCTCGCCAACGCGGCCATCCCCGTGACGCTGCACGCGGAGTCCGGCCGCCGGGGCGTGATCGGCCTCGAGGGCAGCCTGATGCCAGCGGCGCCCGGCGCGCAAATGCAGCTCGATCTGCGCGACATCGACATCGCGCCGCTGCAGCCGTATATCGCCGATCGCTTCAATGCGGCGCTGCGCGGCGGCACGATGACGGTCAAAGGCAAGCTGGACTTCAATGCCCCGGCCGGCAAGCCGATCGTCGCGCGTTTCGCGGGCAATGCGCTGGCGGGCAACGTGCGCACGGTGGATCGCATCACGGGCGACGATTTCCTGCGTTGGCGCTCGCTTGCCGTAACGGGCATCGACTTCGCGATGGACGAGGCGAAGGGACCCATGCGCGTCGGCATCAACAACGTCGCGCTGTCGGACTTCTATGCGCGTGTGATCCTGAATGCGAACGGCCGCCTGAACCTGCAGGACGTCATGGCGGGCGGCAGCGAACGCGGCCAGCCCGCGCCGTCGACGAGCCTCACGCAGGCGAGTCCGGGCGCAGCGTCCGCTCCCGCGGCGGCGGCGCCCGGGCCCGCCCCCGCCCCC
>NZ_CAJPUX010000007.1 GCF_905397285.1 Cupriavidus plantarum | reverse complement strand
GTCTTGCCGCGTGCCTGCACTTCGTGCGCGGCCCGCGCGGAGCGGCCCTTCGGCGATGGTGCGCCGACACGCGCGGGCGGCTCGGGCGGCTCGGCTGCCGCGCGCGCGGCCACGGACGGCCGCACCATCAGCACGAGGCTCTGCCCGGACACGAGTTTGCTGCCCGAGAGTTTGTTCCACGACTGCACCTGCCGCACCGACACGCCATAGCGGCGCGCAACGCTGGCCACGGTATCGCGGCGGCCCGCCTTGACGACGATGCGCTGTGCATCGGGTACATCGGGCTCCACGAGCATCATGGCGGTTTCCGCGACCGAGGCGCTGATATCCTGATCGTGCGGCCCCGTGCGCGGGATCATCACGGTCGAACCGGCCTTCAGCCGCATGCCCTTCGGAATCCGGTTGATCTCGCGCAGCGTGTCGGCATCGACGTTGAGGCGAGCGGCCAGCGCCTCGACACGTTCGCGGCTGTCCACGGTCACCGCGGTCCAGCTGGAAAGGCCGCCACGGTACGTGTTGAGGTTGTACTGGAAACGCTCGGCGTTATCGAACGGCAGCAGGATCTGCGGATTCGCGGCGCCCAGGATCACGGGCTTGTTGAACGACGGGTTCAGCGCCTTGAATTCCTCGATCGGCATGTTCGCGAGCTTCGCGGCCAGCGCCACGTCGATGTCGCGCGACGTCGTCACCGTGACGAAGTACGGATGATCGGGAATATCGGGCAGCTTCACGCCATACGCGGCCGGGTTGGCGATGATGTTCTTCACCGCCTGCAGCTTGGGCACGTAGTAGCGCGTCTCGTTCGGCATCGTCAGGCTGGCATAGTCCGTGGGCAGCCCGCGGGCCTGATTGCGCGCGATCGCGCGCGAGACCGCGCCCTCCCCCCAGTTGTACGCGGCGAGCGCCAGATGCCAGTCGCCGAACATGTCGTAGAGCCGCCCGAGGTAGTCGAGCGCCGCGTCCGTGGACGCGAGCACGTCGCGCCGCTCGTCGCGGAACATGTTCTGCTTGAGGTTGTACGTCTTGCCCGTGCTCGGGATGAACTGCCACATGCCGGCCGCCTTGGCCGTGGACTCCGCCTGCGGATTGAACGCGCTCTCGACGAACGGCAGCAGCGCGAGCTCGGTCGGCATCTTCCGCCGTTCCAGTTCCTCGACGATGTGATAGAGGTACCGGCTCGACCGGCCTACCATGCGCTCCATATACTCCGGGCGCGCCGCATACCATTGCGTGCGATCGTCAACGAGCGTGCCTTCGAGGTCCTGCATCGCAAAGCCACGGCGGATGCGGTCCCAGATATCGGTCGAGGGGCCGCGCATCCAGTCCACGCTGACCTCATCGACGTTGATCACGGTCGTGCTCGACAGGCTGCCGGCGGTGCCGGTGCTGTTGAGCGTATTGAGCGGGTCCTTCTTGCTGCTGTCCACCAGCGAGGTCGTGGCGCCGGCAGTGGCGCCTGTGGGCGGGGTCGGTGTGCTGGCGCAGGCTGCTAACAGCGCGGCACATGCAAAAACCGCCAGAAGTCGACCAAATTTCATTAAGTTCTCGGAAAGTGACGCCAAAAAGTTTGCATGATGCTATGGAAATGACGCGGACGCGTCAATGAGATTTTCCCCATCGACGCGCGTCAGGCCGCGTTTTTCGCCGGCCGCAGCTCAGCGGAAGCTGTCCTTCCATGCCCGCAACGCGCCAAAGGCGGATGCGTCGTCGGCCGTGCTGCCGCCCTGCGCCTGCACGGCCTGCCGCACGGACGGTTCGCGCGAACGCAGGAACGGATTGACCGCGCGCTCGTGCGCCACGGTCGTCGGCAGTGTTGGCTCGCCCGCCTCGCGCAGCGCGTCCACGCGAGCGGACCACGCGGCCAGCGCCGCGTTTGCCGGTTCCACGGCCCGTGCGAACTTCACATTGCTGCGCGTGTATTCGTGCGCGCAGTAGACGCGCGTCTCGCCGGGCAGCGCCGCGAACTTGTCCAGCGAGTCCAGCATCTGGGCCGGCGTGCCCTCGAACAGCCGGCCGCAGCCGCTGGCGAACATCGTGTCGCCGCAGAACAGCGCGGGCCCGTCGGTTTCGCCCTTATCGGCCACGAAGGCCACGTGGCCGGCGGTGTGGCCGGGGACGTCGAGCACCCGCAGGGTCAGCGCGGGATGCCGCAGCGCAACGGTGTCGCCTTCCCGCACCGCCTGCGTGCGGCCGCCGATGCGTTCGCCGGCCGGCCCGACCACGGGCATCGGGGCGCCATCGGGACCGTTGGGATGCGCGGCCAGCAGGTCCGCGACACCGCCCTGATGATCCCCATGGTGATGGGTGATTACAATAGCGCCCAGAGCGAGCCCACGTTCGGCGAGAAATCGCTCGACCGGCGCGGCTTCACCCGGGTCCACGATCGCGGCGCTATGCCCATCGTGGATCGCCCAGATATAGTTGTCCTGGAATGCGGGGATCGGCTCCACCTTCAACATGTGTGCTCCTTATGTCCAACCGTCCGATTATAAATTGGGAAGATTGGCTGGCCTCGCCTCCCGGGCAGTACATGCTCGACTGGGAAAGCCGGCAGTATGACCGGACCGTGGCGGACATCTTCGGCTACCACGCCGTACAGATGGGCCTGCCGGCGATCGACACGCTCCGCGAGAACCGCATGCCGTTCTCCGCCCTCGCGCTCGACGGCCGCGCCGGACCCCATGGTCCGCGCGAGGGCCATATCGACGCGCGCCAGCTATTGTGCCGCTTCGACGAATTGCCGTTCGAGACCCAGAGTATCGACCTGGTCACGCTGCCGCACATCCTCGAGTTCTCGGAGGACCCGCACGAAGTGCTGCGCGAGGTCTCGCGCGTGCTGGTGCCCGAGGGTCGCGTCGTCGTGACCTGCTTCAATCCGATGAGCCTGTGGGGCGCGCGGCAGGGTCTGAACCGGCTTGGCGCGTCGCCTTTCCTGCCCAGCGATGCCCAGACCATCGGCTTCGTCCGCATCAAGGACTGGCTCAAGCTGCTCGGCTTCGATATCATCCGCGGCCGCTTCGGCTGTTACTGTCCGCCCTACCGGACCGACCGCTGGCTACAGCGCATGGCCTTTCTCGAGAAGGCCGGCGACCGCTGGTGGCCGATCTTCGGTTCGGTCTACATGATCTCGGCCGTCAAGCGCGTGCGCAATATCCGTCTGGTCGGCCCGGCATGGAAGACCTCCAAGCCCGCGCTGGCCCCCGTATCCGCGCCGGTGGCCACGCCCACCGGCACCCATGGCAAGACTCCCGGCGAGGAGCGTTGAGCATTCATGCAAGAAGTCACGATTTATTCCGATGGCGCCTGCAAGGGCAACCCCGGCCCCGGCGGCTGGGGCGCGGTCCTTGTTGCCGGCGGCAACGAGAAAGAACTGTTCGGCGGTGAAAACCCGACCACCAACAACCGCATGGAACTCATGGCGGTCATCGAGGCGTTGCGCGCGCTCAAGCGGCCGTGCGTGGTCAAGGTCTACACGGACTCCCAGTACGTGCAGAAAGGCATCAGCGAATGGATCCGCGGCTGGAAGGCGCGCGGCTGGCTGACCGCCGAGAAGAAGCCGGTCAAGAACGCGGACCTGTGGCAGCAGCTGGACGAACTCGTGCAGCCGCACGAGATCAGCTGGCACTGGGTCCGGGGCCACAACGGCCATCCGGGCAACGAACGCGCGGACGCGCTGGCCAATCGCGGCGTGGCGTCCATCGGCAGCTGACCCATCCGGTAGAATCCCGCCCCATGCGACAGATCATTCTCGATACCGAAACCACCGGCCTCAATGCGAACGGCGGCGACCGCCTGATCGAAATCGGCTGCGTCGAAATGGTGAATCGGCGCCTGACCGGCCGCCGCCTGCACCTTTACGTGCATCCGGAGCGCGATATTCCGGAAGAAGCGATCGCCGTGCACGGCATTACGCTCGAGTCCCTGATCGGCAAACCCAAATTCGCCGAGGTCGCGCACGAGATCCGCGAATTCGTTCAGGACGCCGAGCTGATCATCCACAACGCGGCGTTCGACATGGGCTTTCTGGAAATGGAATTCCAGCTGGCCGGACTGCCCTCGTTCCGCGAGTGCGTGGGCGGCGTCATCGACACGCTGCGCGAGGCACGCCAGATGTTCCCCGGCAAGCGTAACTCGCTGGACGCGCTGTGCGACCGCCTCGGCGTGAGCAACGCGCACCGCACGCTGCACGGCGCATTGCTCGATGCCGAACTGCTCGCCGAGGTCTACCTGGCCATGACGCGCGGCCAGAACTCGCTGGTCATCGACATGATCGACACCAGCGCGGGCACGGGCCAGACCGCCTCCACCGCGGACCTGTCCGCCCTCACCCTGCCGGTGCTGCTGGCCACCGACGACGAACTGTCCGCGCATGCCTCCGTGCTGAAGGAACTGGACAAGGCGAGCGGCGGCAGGACGGTGTGGAAAGACCTCTCCGGCGAACTCGCCGCACCCGCGGCGCTGCAGTAATCGCCACGGTAAAAAAGTTCGAAAAAGGGCTTTACAAGATACTGTTGCCCCTGCATAATCTCGTTTCTTCGCAGCACGCGCAGCAGTCAAACGCGGCGACGCAGCGAACGACCCGGGGAAACCCAACCGGTGTGCAACAAGTCTCGCAGTATCCAGGACGTGCACCATCCGATTGGGCGGTTAGCTCAGTGGTAGAGCACTGCCTTCACACGGCAGGGGTCGCAGGTTCGAACCCTGCACCGCCCACCAGAATTCGATAAAAAGCCAGCCTCGCGCTGGCTTTTTTGTTTTCCGCCCCTCCCCCTCGCCGTCTCTTTCTCACCTTTCAAGTTTTCCTACTTTTCCCCGGGCGCCGACACCTCCCACAACATCTCTCCCAACGGCCGCCGTTCGCGCCAGCCGATTTGCTCCAGCATCGGGGCGTCGTAGAACGATGGGACCGGGCCGAGGCACAGGAGGCCGAGGGGTTTTGCGCCTTTGGGAAGTTGCAGCGCCTGCGCGAGGGTCTGGGGGTCGAACATCGAGACCCAGCCGAGGCCGAGGTTTTCGGCGCGGGCGGCGAGCCAGAGGTTCTGGATGGCGCAGGCGGCCGAGGCGATGGCCATGTCTTGTGGCATCGTGCGGCGGCCGAAGAGGGTGCCGTCGTCGGGGGGCAGGACGATGGCCAGAAGTTCGGCGCAGTCGCGGATGCCTTCCACCTTGATACGCAGGAACTCCGCTTCGCGTTCGCCCAGCGCTTTGGCCGTGGCGAGGCGCTCGGCTTCCACCAGGGACAGCAGGCGCTCGCGCCAGGCGAGGGTGCTCAGGCGCACGAAGCGCCAGGGTTGCATCAGGCCCACCGAAGGGGCCTGGTTGGCCGCGTGGAGCAGGCGCTCCAGTTGCGCATCGGGGAGTGGCGGGCCGGGCGTGAAGTGGCGGCAGTCGCGGCGTAGCGCGATGATGCGATACAGCGCGTCGCGTTCCGCGTCGGTGACCGTGTGCGTGAGCCCCGGCAGCGTCTCGCCTGCCAGCCCCATACCCGGTTCCATACCCGGTTCCATACCCGGTTCCATACCCGCTTCCGTATCCCGTGCCGTACCCCGCTCCGCACCGCGTCCGCCGCCCGGCGTTCCTGCTTCAGATGACAACACCCTCTCCTACGTAACGTCCGACATCGACCTCGTCGATCTGCTCGGGCGCCATGAAACGTTCCGCGTACTGCCGATACACCCCCGACGTCAGGAACAGGTCGAACAGCTCCGGATCGATATGCTGCTTGCGCTTCAGCTGATACAGGATCTCCACCGCCTGCGACAGCGACTTCGGGCGCTTGTACGGCCGGTCTACGGCCGTCAGCGCCTCGAAGATATCGGCAATCGCCATCATGCGGGCCAGTGGGCTCATCTCGTCGCCGCGCAAGCCGCGCGGATAGCCCGTGCCGTCCATCTTCTCGTGATGACCGCCCGCAATCTCCGGCACCTGCCGCAGATGCTTGGGAAACGGCAGCCGCGACAGCATGATCTGCGTCTGCACGATATGGTCCTCGATCTTGAACCGCTCCTCCGCGCTCAGCGTGCCGCGCGCGACGAGCAGGTTGTGCAGTTCGCCGCGATCATACAGGTTGGCCGGCGTATCGAGGCGGAAGCCCCATGGGTTGTCGCGCGGAATCACGTCGCGCGGCCCGCGTTCGATCACGTGGTCCGCACGGTCCGCGAGCAGCGGTTCCACGGCCGGCAACGGCACGACCGGCAGGCGCGCCTTGCGCGTGCGCTCCTCGTACGAGATGCCAAGCCGGTCATCCAGCGTGCGCAGCCACGTCCGCGCCCCGATCGCGCGCAGGCGGTCGCGGTCCGCCTCGGCCATCGTCTCGCCCCCGATATTGCATCCCGCGACGAAGGCGAAATCGTCGTCGAGCTCCCGCAACGCGGCATCGCGGCGCGCCCGCGCGGCCTGCGGATCGTCGCCCGCCGCCACGCCACGCAGGCAGGCGATCTCCGCGTCGCGCTTGAGCACCTCGAAACGCATGCGCACTTCGTGAATGCGGTCGTAAAGCGTCTCCAGCTTGGTCGCCTTGTCGATGACGTACTCGGGCGTGGTGACCTTTCCGCAGTCGTGCAGCCACGCCGCCACATGCAGCGCCTCCCATTGCGAGTCGTCGAGCGAGAATGTGCCGTACGGCCCCTCCCGCGCATCGCAGGCCGCGCGCGCGAACATCTTGGTCAGTTCCGGCACGCGCGCGCAGTGCCCGCCCGTGTGTGGGCTCTTGGCGTCGATCGCCCCGGCCAGCAGCTTGATGAATGCATCGAACAGGTCGCGCTGCGCGCGCGTGAGGGCCTGCACCTCGAGCGCGCCCGCGCACAGGTTGGCGAGCGTGTTGACGAACGCGAGCTGCGCCTCCTCCATCGGCGTATCGCGGAAGATGAGGATCATGCCGACGAGATCGCGCTGATGGTTGATCAGCGGGATTGCCGCGGCATGGCAGGCGGCGGCGGGCGTCAGGCCACCGAGCCCCGCGTCCGCGAGCGTCACATGGGTGAGCCATTGCGCGCGCGCCGTGCCGTCCGCCGCGGCGGTACGAATCAGCGGCACCGTCTCCGCCAGCGTCGTACGGGCGATGGTCGCCGCGACCTCGCGTCCCTCGCGATCGAACGCGACCTCCGCGCGCATAGCCGCCTCATCGACGAGGTACAGCACGCCCGAATGACTGCCCGCCGCCGTCAGCATTTCGCGCAGCAGCTTCGGCAGCAGATCCTCGAGGCGCGTCTCCGCCGACACGGTCTGCATGACGGACAGAAACCGCTGGATGGTGCGGCGCATGTCGTCCATGCGCACGCCGAGCTCGTTGAGCTCGCTCACGCGAGAGCGGATGACGAACGGCTGCACGAAGTCGAACCGGCGCGTGGCATCCGCCTCCCGCGCCAGCGATTGCAGCGGCCGCGCGACGAAGCGCGCCGCGAACCAGATGACCGGCAGCGACAGCAGCAGGATCAGCGCGGACACGCCGATCTCGGTCAGCGCCTGCCGCGTCGCGGATTGCAGCAGCTCGTCCTGCGGAATCGCGGACAGCAGATACAGCGACTTGCCGCCGCTCGGCGTGAGCCGGTCGATCGTCGTGTACCAGGACTCGCCACCGGCGGCGAGCGTCTCCTGCAGACCCGTGGCCGCGCCAAGCTGGCTCACGCGCGCCACGAGCTTGTCCAGCACGGGCATCCCGTAATCGCCAATCTCGCCCGGCGACGATCCGCCAACGCTGTCCGCCTTGCGATCGATAGCGATCAGCCTGCCCTGCTGGTCGACGAGCGCGAGCATCGAGCGCGGGGTGGTCTTCTTGATGGCCAGCATCTGGCCGAGCGCGTTGAGCCGGAAGTCGCCGCCCACCACCGTGTTGTCGCCCGCGGGCATGGCGAGCGACGCGCCGGAGTCCCGATCGGAGAAGAACGTGTAAGGCTCCGTGCGGACCATCGTGCCGGCGGCCATGGCGGAGCGATACCACGGCCGCGCGCGCGGATCGTAGTTGTTGGCGAACTCGGGAATCGCGGCAGCGTGGATCACCGACAGGCTGTCGGCAAGGAAATAAATCTGGCCCACTTTGCGCGCCGCCTCCCCGACACCCTCGCCCTCGACGCTGCGCACGACGAACGATGCGCCGCGCGGCGCCTGGTACAGCGCGCGCTCCGCATCGTCGCGCAGGGGCCGCACGAAGAAGAACTCGCCGTCGCCGTAACCGACGTACAGCGATTGCAGGACCGGCGAGGTGTCGAGCGCATCGCGCACGAGCGGCAGCCGCGCGAGGCGCTCCGAAACGGTCGTCGCCTCCGCGAGCGAACTATGCGCGATCAGCCGGACCGCGAGCTGCGCGGGTCCGAGCAGCGCCTCCACGTCGTCCAGCGTCTCGCGGCTGAGCCGGTGGCGCGCCTCCGACGCGTTGGCCTCCAGCGCGGACTTGGTCATCAGGAAATTGATGCCGGCGGTCAGCGCGCAGACCAGCAGCACGAGCGAGCCAAACAGCGCCCATAGATAGACGTGAAGCGGGTAACTCCTGTGTTTGTTCATCGCCATCTCCGCATGAGGCGCTGCCTGATTTTTTTGAGCTCCCACCCTGAAGGCTGCCAAGAGTGTCAACCGCGGCCGTTGACTCGTCAAGCAGCCTTGCGCCCACCGTGCGAGACTAACGGTTTCCGTCCTGTTTTCTGAAGCGACCGATTCCATGAATGATTCCTCACGCACCGCCGGCGTGCATTTCTATCGCCCGCAAGACGGCCATCGGCTGGCCCACGATCCGTTCAAGGCTATCGTGGCGCCGCGCATGATCGGCTGGATCTCCAGCCGCGACGCGGAGGGCCGCCTCAATCTGGCGCCCTACAGTTTCTTCGGCGCGTTCGCCGGGAATCCGCCCGTCATTGGCTTCTCGAGCGAGGGCTACAAGGATTCGGTCCGCAATGTCGAGGCCACCGGCGAGTTCGTCTGGAACATGGCCACGCTGTCGCTGGCGGAAAAGATGAACGCCACTTCCGCGACCGTGCCGAGCGATGTCGACGAGTTCGCGCTCGCGGGGCTCACGCCTGTGGCGGGGCAGGCCGTGGACGTGCCGCACGTGGCCGAGTCCCCCGCGGCGCTCGAATGCAAGGTCATGCAGGTGATCCGCCTGACCGATATCGACGGCCAGCAAATGTCCAACTGGCTCGTGCTCGGACAGGTCGTCGGCGTGCATATCCGCGACGAGTTCCTCCGCGACGGCTTGTTCGACACGTTCCGCGCGCAGCCGATCATGCGCGCGGGCTATCGCGCCGACTATGCGCAGACAGGCCCGAGGTTCGAGATGATCCGTCCGAAATAAGGCGACAGCGATCCGCAACGGCGCCACATCGGTATAGCCTGTCCTGTCTGGCTTCAGGGCCTTTCAGCGACAGGGAGTGCTGATCCGATGTGGGCAATCGATGCAGCCTGCGCGCAAGCGCGCGCGTGGACCGGACCGTATCCCGCGCCGGCTGGCATCTTCGAGGTGCGGCCGCGGCGGCTGCCGTGCGACGCCCTGCCCGTCTACGACGACGAACTCGGCTGTGTGGTGGGATATCTGCGCACCCACGCGCGGCGCGGCCAGCTGATGAACCTCGATGGCGACGTCATCGCGGTCTGGGCCTGCAACGCGTTCCTGCCCGAGCCGGACCTGCGCGACGACGTGCTCGTGGTCGGCGGATTGTGGACGCCGCGCGTGCGTGGCATGACGCCGCTCGGCATCGCGGGCAGCGGCGCGCCGGTCATGCCCAACGCGGTGAGCATGCTGCGGCAGCATTTCATGGCGCTGGCGCAGGAACCGCTGTTCTATACCGAAGCGGCGCTCGCCCGGATGCAGGAACTCGCGCATTTCGTGCCCGTGCATATCCTGCGGCTGGCGCTGCGGCATGGGGATCGGCTCGCGCCGCCGGCCGGACTGGCCGGCGTGGCGCGCTATTCATCGCTGATGTGGCTGCGGCGGGTGCCGCATGTGCTCGACGTGGCCACGAGCGCGGACGGCCTCACCATCCTGCGCTTCGAGTACTGGCACTATGCCGGCGCCTGCATCGAACTGGCGCCGGCGGCCTGAGGCGTGGTGACCTGATCGACGGCGGCCATGACGTCCTCCACCGTCGGCGGCGCGCCGCGGTCCCCGATTGACAGCGACTGCCCGGGGGTATGGATGCCGAAGTGCTTTGCATCGGTGGCCGTGAACAGCATCACCGAGGGCTTGCCGAGCGCGTCCGCCAGATGCACGAAGCCCGTGTCCATGCCGACCACGAGCGCGGCGGCATCGACGCGTTGCGCCACTTCGGTAATCGTCATGCGCGGGAGTACTTCGGCACCCGGAATCTCGGCAGCGAGCGCTTCCGATTCCCGACGCTCCTTGTCGGAGCCCCACGGCAACTGGATGCGATAGCCACGCGCCGTCAGGGCCTGACCGACGCGGACCCAGTTGGCGTGCGGCCATTTCTTGATCTCGGCCGACGTCGCGTGGAACAGCATGCAGCGCGGCACGCCGTCCGTATTGAGCGGCGTGGCGGGAGCCGGCACGCGCAGCGCGTTGGTCTCGCGCGGCTCGATCTCGTAGCCGAGCGCGTTGGCCGTGACCAGACGCATCTTGTGGCGGCACGTGGCATCGCCGTGCGGGCCGAAGATATCGGTGTAGAAGACCTCCGCCTGCGGCTCGCCGAGGAATTCGGCGGCATAGCCGTAACGGCGCTTCGTGCGCGCCAGCCGCGCGACGATCGCGCTCTTGTAGACGCCGTGGACGTCGACCACCGCGTCGTACTTCTCGCGGCGCAGCTCGCGGATGGCCTTGAGGATGCCGCCGAGGTTCTTGAGGCTGCGCTGCTTCTTGAAGCCGCGCAGCGGGGGCGAGATGACGCGATCCACCCCAACCGCCCAGCGCGGAATGTCCGCGCAGGAGGCATCCGCGACCCAGTCGATCTTCGCTTCGGGATATGCGCGGCGCAGATCGGAGATCAGCGGCAGCGTGTGGACCATATCGCCGAGCGAGGTGATCTTGATGACGAGGATGCGCTTCATGCGGAGGCGGCGGCTGAGCCGGTCAAATTTTGCGAAGCCGCTAGTATGCCTGAGCGCGCGCGCGCACTCGCCACCCGACGCGGCGGCTCAATGCCAGGCCGACGCGTCCGGCACCACCGTTGCGAAGCGGTCGTGCAGCGCGGCCAGCGTCGCGCGATGCAGGGACGCGGCGGACAGCGGCTCGCCGCCGAGCGGATCGGGGAGGTCGCGCGTGGCACAGGCCGCGGCCACCACCGTGCAGCGATAGCCATGATCGAGCGCCGACCGTACCGTGGCGCTCACGCACATATGGGTCTGGAAGCCCGCGACGATCAGCTCTTTGCGGCCCAGCGCTTCCAGCCGCGCGGCCAGATCGGTGCCCGCGAAGCTGTTGGGCAGGTGCTTGACCACGGTGGCCTCGTCGCCCCGCGGCGTCAGCCGGTCGATGATCCGGGCGAAGCGGGTCTCCGGGTCGAACGCGCCGCCGGCCTTGCCGTGGTGGACGATATGCACCACGGGCGTGCCGTGCTCGCGCGCCAGCGCCAGCAGGTCCGCGCAGGCCGCGATGGCGGACGGCATGCCGGTCAGCGGCAGCCGGCCATCCACATACTCCTGCTGGTGGTCGACGATGACGAGCACGGCGTCCTGCCATGCGGAGGGCTTGCGGCTCGCGCCGGCGGCGTCGAGCAGGGTGAACGGGGCAGACATGGGGACCGGTTCCTTCCTCGAAAATATCGATACTAATTCACTTCGCGTACGACTTCACGGTTCCTAACGCGTCACATCACGTCGGCCTGAACACATCCATTTGGATTAGTGCGCGCATGCAGGGGGGGCAATCTGCTACGCTGCGAACCGGTTGCCTCAGAAATGGGCGGGTTGCTGGACAAAAGCCCAGGCACCAAGAACGGGTCAGTGCGCGCCAGTATTTTCATACCCGAGCGCGCATGAAAAAAACATGAACATGCGGCACTCCCTGAAGTACCGGATGGCGGTCGCGACTGCGCTCGTGGTCACGCTGGTCCTCGTGGTTCGCGCGGGGGTCTCGCAATACTACGCCTACGACAGCCTCAAGGCCCTGCTGGAAGACCAGCAAGACACCCTCGTCAAGATGGTCGCCGAGCAGCTCGACGAGAAGCTCGACTCGCGCGAGATCGTGCTCCGCCGGCTGGCGAAGCAGCTCGCGCCCGCCCTCTCCCGTCCCCCCTCGGAACTGCGCCGCATCGCCGCCGATGCCGTGGACATGCCCGAGAGTTTCAATGCCGTGCTCATGGCGTGGCCGGACGGCACGCTCGCGTTCAGCACCGCCGTGCCCGAGAGCTACAAGGTCAACGTCAGCGAGCGCGACTACTTCCAGGCCGTGGTCAAGGGCTCGCCCTTCTTCGTCTCCGACCTGCTCCAGGGCCGCTACTCGAACTCTCCCGGCGTGATTCTCGCGGTGCCGCTGAAGGGCCCGAACGGGGAACTGCTCGCCGTGGTCGGCGGCGTGCTCAATCTCAGTGGCAACAACTTCCTGCGCGAGGTGGCGCGCAGCCGCGTGGGGGTGACGGGCTACTACTGCCTGGTGTCGTCGACCGCCAGCCCGCGCTACGCGCTGCATCCGGTGGCCAGCAACGTGCTGCAGCCCGCGCGCGCCGTTGGCGAGGCATGCGGCGCGGAGCAGCCCGCGTCCGCGTGGGAATGGCTCTGGCCGAAGCAGCCGATCGTCGCGCGGCATCTGCTCGAAGCCAATGGCTGGCAGGTGGTGGCGGTGCTTCCCGCGCGGGAAGCCTTCGCGCCACTGGTCGAGATTCGCCAGCGGGCGATGGCCGCCGCGGTCATTTCGCTCCTGATCGCTGGCGTGCTGATGTGGCTGCTGATCCGGCAGATGCTCGCGCCGCTCGAACGGCTGCATCGCACGGTGCGGCAGGTGGCGACGCGGCCGACGGCCGTGGAAGAGCTGCCGCTTGGGCGCGAGGACGAGATCGGCGAACTCGCGACGGCGTTTTCCGAGGTCATGCATCAGTTGTCCGAGCGCGAGCGCGCGCTCGGGGCCGCGAAGGATCGCGCGGATGCGAGCGAGAAGCGCATGGAGGCGATTGCCAACCATGTGCCCGACTATGTGTCCTTTATCGACGCGTCGGAACGGTTTGCCTATGTCAATCAGGCCTACGCGAACCACTTCGGGCTACCGCCCTCGCAGATCGTGGGACTGACATTGCGCGAGCTATGGGGCACCACTGAGTACGTCGCCAACGAGCCGTACCTCGCGCAGGCGCGCGCCGGCGAGGCGGTCACCGTCACGCGGGAATGCGCGGATGGCGAGTGGGTGGAGGTCACCTACCAGCCCGCGTGGAACGAGGCGCGCGATGCGTTGACGGGCCTGCATATGTTCGCGCGAAACGTCACGGACGAACGGGCGCGTTTGCGGCATCTGGAGGCGCAGACGTTGTCGGATCACCTCACAGGGCTGCTAAACCGCAAGGGTTTCGATCGCCGGCTCGCGGACGTGATGGCCCGAGCCGATGCGCACGGGCATCGCGCGGCGCTGCTGCTCGTGGATCTGGACGATTTCAAGGCGGTCAACGATACGCATGGACATGCGGTGGGGGATCGGCTGCTCGTGGCGTTTGCGGAGCGGCTGAGCCATTGCGTCCGCAAGGGCGACGCGGTGGCGCGGATCGGCGGGGACGAATTCGCGATCATCCTGGAGAACGTGGGGAACCCCGCGACGGTGGACCGGCTGGCGCGGACGGTGGTGCAGGCGGCGATGCGGCCGCTGGTGATCGGCGAGCAGCCGTTCATGGCGACGGCCAGCGTGGGGAGCGCGCTGCATCAGCCCCATGCCGGGAGCTCGATCAGCGAGTGGTTCATGCGGGCGGATATGGCGCTGTATGAGGCGAAGCGCCACGGGAAGGCGCGGCATGCGTCGCCGGCTACGCTGGCGCCGGCGACGCTACCTTAAGGGAAAACCAAGCGAGAACTCCCGCGATTACCTGACCTTCCCTTCCTTCCAAGCCTGCAACAGCTTGTCATAGGCAATCGTCTCGCCCTTCGGCTTCTCGTTGTCGAGCTTCTTCCACGGCGCATGCTCCGACGACAGCCACTTCGACGCGTCGCTCTTCGGGTTGAGCTTGGGCGCGCACTGGCTCATGCCCGCGCGTTGCAGACGGGCCATGACCTGGTCCATCTCCTCGGCCAGCGTGTCCATTGCCGCCTGCGGCGTCTTCTCGCCCGTGACGGCAGTCGCCACGTTCTTCCACCACAGCTGCGCCAGCTTCGGATAGTCCGGCACATTGTTGCCCGTCGGCGTCCATGCCACCCGGGCCGGGCTGCGGTAGAACTCAATCAGGCCGCCATACTTCGCCGCGTTCTTGGTCAGGTACTCGTTGTTGATGTCGCTGTCGCGAATGAACGTCAGCCCCGTCAGCGACTTCTTCAGCGATACCGTCTTGGCGGTCACGAACTGCGCGTAGAGCCATGCCGCGGCCAGGCGATTCGGATCGGTGTTCTTGAAGAACGTCCACGACCCCACGTCCTGATAGCCGTTCTGCATGCCCTGCTTCCAGTACGGGCCATACGGCGACGGCGCCATGCGCCACTTCGGCGAGCCATCCGCGTTGACCACCGGCAGGCCCTTCTTGGTCATGTCGGCCGTGAATGCCGTGTACCAGAAGATCTGCTGCGCGACCTGTCCCTGCGCCGGCACCGGACCCGCTTCGGAGAACGTCATGCCCATGGCCTGCGGCGGCGCGTACTTCTTCATCCAATCGATGTACTTGGTCAGCGCATAGACGGCGGCCGGGCTGTTGGTGGCGCCGCCGCGCGACACCGAGGCGCCGACCGGCGTGCACTTGTCGTCCGCCACGCGAATGCCCCATTCGTCCACCGGCATGCCATTCGGCAGGCCCTTGTCGGCGGTGCCGGCCATCGACAGCCACGCATCCGTGAAGCGCCAGCCTAGCGACGGATCCTTCTTGCCGTAGTCCATGTGCCCATAGACCTTCTTGCCGTCCAGCTCCTTCACGTCGTTCGAGAAGAAGTTCGCGATGTCTTCGTACGCGGACCAGTTGGTCGGCACACCGAGGTCATAGCCGTACTTGGCCTTGAACTTGTCCTGCAGATCCTTGCGCGCGAACCAGTCCGCGCGGAACCAGTAGAGGTTGGCGAACTGCTGGTCGGGCAGCTGATAGAGCTTCCCGTCCGGCGCCGTCGTGAACTTGGTGCCGATAAAGTCCTTGAGGTCGATGTCCGGATTCGTGAACTCCTTGCCCGCGCCCGCCATGTAGTCGGACAGCGGCAGGATCGCGCCATAGCGATAGTGCGTGCCGATCAGGTCCGAGTCGGAGATCCAGCCGTCGTAGATCGACTTGCCGGACTGCATCGACGTCTGGAGCTTCTCGACGACGTCGCCTTCCTGGATCAGGTCGTGGTTGACCTTGATGCCGGTAATCTCCTCGAATGCCTTGGCCAGCGTCTTCGATTCGTATTCATGCGTGGTGATGGTTTCCGACACCACGTTGATCTGGTTCACGCCCTTGGCCTTGAGCTTGGCCGCGGCGTCGATGAACCACTTCATTTCCGCGAGCTGCTTGTCCTTGCTCAGCGACGACGGCTGGAACTCGCTGTCCACCCACTTCTTCGCTTCCGCTTCCCCTGCCGACGCGTGCCCGCACGCGAGCGCCGCCGCAAACGCCAGGGCCGACATCCCCAACCTTACGTGCTGTTTCATCAATGTCTCCTCAGGAACCCCCTCCCCGGATTTCTGTTTCTGGGATGGCGCCCCGGGGAAGAGAACAGGCGGCACAGCCCATGCATCACGTCAATCTTCCGACATCAGCCCTTGCGCATGATCCACAGCAGCACGACGAACGAGACGCCCGCGCTGATCCACACGGACGGCTCCTCGGCCAGCGAGAACCACGCCTGCATCTTCTCGCCGAGACCCACCCACGCGAGGTTGATCCAGGCCGCGCACATCAGGCCGATAAATAGCCGATCTCCACGTGTCGTCGCAATCGGGAGAAAACCCTTGCGCAGCACCGTCGGCGAACGCATTTCCCAGATCGTCATGCCGATCAGCATCAGTACCACGCTCGCGAAGAACACCGCCACGGGGGTGGTCCATACCATCCAGCTCAGCATCGGTCGCCCTCCTCAGACGCGTCCCATCGCGAAGCCCTTCGCGATGTAGTGCCGCACGAACCAGATCACGATGCCGCCGGGCACGATGGTCAGCACGCCGGCCGCGGCCAGCACGCCCCAGTCCATGCCCGACGCCGAGACCGTGCGCGTCATCGTCGCTACGATCGGCTTGGCGTCCACCGACGTCAGCGTGCGGGCGAGCAACAGCTCCACCCAGCTGAACATGAAGCAGAAGAACGCCGCCACGCCCACGCCCGCCTTGATCAGCGGCAGGAAGATCGTCAGGAAGAAGCGCGGGAACGAATAGCCGTCCACATAGGCGGTTTCGTCGATCTCGCGCGGCACGCCCGACATGAACCCTTCCAGAATCCACACGGCCAGCGGCACGTTGAACACCAGATGCGCCAGCGCCACGCCGAGATGCGTATCCATCAGCCCCATCGTCGTATAGAGCTGGAAGAACGGCAGCAGGAACACGGCCGGCGGCGTCATGCGGTTGGTCAGCAGCCAGAAGAACACGTGCTTGTCGCCGATGAACTGGTAGCGCGAGAACGCGTACGCGGCGGGCAGCGCGACCGAGATCGAGATGACCGTGTTCAGCGCGACATAGATCATCGAGTTGATGTAGCCCGAATACCACGACGCATCGGTGAAGATGGTCACGTAGTGCTCGAGCGTGAACGAGGCGGGCCACAGCGACAGCGTGGAGACGATCTCCTCGTTCGTCTTGAACGACATGTTCACCATCCAGTAGATCGGCACGATCGCGAACAGCAGGTAGATCGTGAGGAACACCGGACGCCACGCGCCGGTACGCTGCCCTGGTTGCTTCTCAGCCATGGGACACCTCCTCGCCGCCGGTCGTGCCGGCGCGTTGCATCCAGTTATAGAGCACGAAGCAGGTCAGCAGGATGATCAGGAAATACACGATAGAGAACGCCGCCGCGGGCCCGAGGTCGAACTGCCCCACGGCCTTCTGCGTCAGATACTGCGACAGGAACGTGGTCGCGTTGCCGGGACCGCCGCCCGTCAGCACGAACGGCTCGGTGTAGATCATGAAGCTGTCCATGAAGCGCAGCAGCACCGCGATCATGAGCACGCCGCGGAGCTTGGGCAGCTGGATAAAGCGGAACACGGCCAGGCGCGACGCGCCGTCGATCTGCGCGGCCTGATAGTAAGCATCCGGAATCGCGCGCAGCCCCGCGTAGCAGAGCAGCGCGACCAGCGGCGTCCAGTGCCACACGTCCATCACGAGCACCGTGACCCACGCATCGACGGCGCTGCCCGTGTAGTTGTAGTCGACGCCGAGGCCCGCGAGCGAAGCGCCGAGCAGGCCGATATCGGTGCGGCCGAAGATCTGCCAGATCGTGCCGACCACGTTCCACGGAATGAGCAGCGACAGCGCGATGATCACGAGCGTCGCGGAGGCGCGCCAGCCGGCGGCCGGCATCGACAGCGCGAGCAGGATGCCGAGCGGAATCTCGACGGCGAGCACCGCGAGCGAGAAGCCAAGCTGACGCAGCAGCGCGTCGTGCAGTTCGGCATCGCGCAACACGGTCGCGAACCATTCGGTGCCGACGAATACGCGGCGCTCGGGCGAAATGATGTCCTGCACCGAGTAGTTGACGATGGTCATCAGCGGCAGGATGGCCGAGAACGCCACGCAGATCACCACGGGCAGGACCAGCAGCCAGGCCTTCTGGTTGACGGGCTTCATTGGACCAGTTCCTCGTTGACGTAGTAGCAGGTATGACGATTGAACACGGTGAGCCATGCGGCATCGCCCGCGTTCAGCGACGCGGCTTCGGTGCCGAGCCGCGCGCGCAACACGGCGTCATTCCCCGCTTCCACGGTGGCCGTGACGAGCCAGTACGTGCCGATGTCCTGCGCGCGCGTCACGTGCACGGGCATCGCGAGCGGATCGGCCTCGTTCGACAGGCTCAGGTATTCGGGACGCACGCCGATGCGGAACGTGCCGGCCGCCTGCAACGCGGCGGCAACGTGGCCCTCGAGAGGCGGCGAATAACGACGCCCGCTCTTGTCACCCTGCACTTCGATCGCGCCGTCGCGCCACGCGGCCGACAGGAAGTTCATGCCCGGCGAGCCGATGAAGTGCCCGACGAACGTATGCGCGGGCTTCTCGAACAGCGCATCGGCCGAGCCGACCTGCACGGCCTTGCCGCGCGACATCACCACGACCTGATCGGCGAAGGTCAGGGCCTCCGTCTGGTCGTGCGTGACGTAGATCAGCGTAAGCCGGAACTCGTGATGAATCTCCTTGAGCTTGCGCCGCAGTTGCCATTTCAGGTGCGGGTCGATCACGGTCAGCGGTTCGTCGAACAGGATCGCGGACACGTCCTGCCGCACGAGCCCGCGGCCCAGCGAGATCTTCTGCTTGGCATCGGCCGCGAGGCCGCTCGCGCGGCGGTCCAGCGACGACGACAGGTCGAGCATTTCGGCGACGCGCCCCACGCGCTCCCGGACTTGCGCGTCGGGCACGCCGCGGTTGCGCAGCGGGAATGCAAGGTTCTCGCCCACGGTCATCGTGTCGTAGATGACGGGGAACTGGAACACCTGCGCGATGTTGCGCGCCTGCGGCGAGGCCGCGGTCACGTCCTTGCCGTCGAAATGGATGGTGCCCTGCGAGGGACGCAGCAGCCCCGACACGCAGTTGAGCAGCGTGGTCTTGCCGCAGCCCGACGGGCCGAGCAGCGCATACGCGCCGCCATCCTCGAACGTGAAGCGCAGCGGCAGCAGCGCATAATCTTCATCGCGCTGCGGGTTGGGCACGTAGGCGTGCGCGAGGTCGAGATCGATACGCGCCATCTCAGCCTCCCGAAGCGGTATGCGACAGCGGCGTGCTGACCGCATCGGCCAGCGCGCCCGGCCGGCGCGGCGCATGGATGCGCTTGCCGGCCGCGTCGAACAGATAGATCTGCGCGGGATCGAGGTACAGCGACAGCTGCGCGCCGAGCGCGAAGTCGAGCACGCCCGCGAACTGCGCCACGAGATTGCCGGCCGCGGTGTCGACGTGCACGAACGTATCGGAGCCAGAGAGTTCGGCCAGCGCGACGCGGCCCGGCACATCGACGCTGGCGCCCTTCACGCCACCTTCGCCGCCACCTTCGCCGCCACCCTCGCCGCCACCCTGCGCCGGCTTGAGGCGCAGCGCGGCCGCGCGCACGCCCATTGTCACCGCACCCTCGTAGCCGCCGGCTTCCGGCACGGGCAGCGAAATACCGCCCGGGAGCGTCACGCGGCCCGCGGCGAATGTGCCGGCGATCAGGTTCATCGGCGGATCGCTGAACGCGCGCGCCACGCGCAGGGAATCGGGATAGTGGAAGACCTGCGGCGTCGGCCCGTATTGCAGCAGTTCGCCGGCATCGAGCACGGCGGTGTACCCGCCAAGCAACAGCGCCTCGGCCGGCTCGGTGGTCGCGTAGATGACCGTGGCGTCGCCATGCGCGAACAGCTGCGTCAGTTCCTCCCGCAGTTCCTCCCGCAGCTTGTAGTCGAGGTTGACGAGCGGCTCGTCCAGCAACATCAGGGGCGCGTTCTTCGCCAGCGCGCGGGCCAGCGCCACACGCTGCTGCTGCCCGCCCGAGAGCTCGGCCGGGTAGCGTTGCAGCAGATGATCGATATGCAGCCGCGCCGCCAGCTCGCGCACCTGCCGCGTCATCTCGTCCCGGCCGGTCTTCCGCAGCCGCAATGGCGAGGCGATGTTGTCGAATACGGTGAGCGATGGGTAGTTGATGAACTGCTGGTACACCATCGACACGTTCCGGTCGCGCACCGGCACGCCCGTCACGTCCACGCCATCGACGCGCACCTGCCCCGCGGCGGGCCGGTCGAGCCCGGCCATGACGCGCATCAGCGAGGTCTTGCCGGCCTGCGTGGCGCCGAGCAGGATCGTGACGGCGCCGGGCACCGGCGTGAGTGACATCGGGTAAAGATAGGCTTGCGAACCGACCTGCTGCGCAATGCCTTCCAGGCTGAGCTGCATCCAGTCTCCAATTTTTTCTTATGCCTTATCAAGCACTCCGACGACGGCGTGTCGTGGGCGCTGCAATGCACTATTTCTTGTAACCTGCTCGTTTTAGCAAAAAAGCGAACGTAATACAACTGTGCGGCGCATCATTTGTTTTCGTTTGTGTTTGTTCTAGAATGCCCGGATGATCCTAAATCCCCGCCAGACTGCCTTGCTCGACGAGGTGCGCAGCCAGGGCTTCGCCTCCATCGACGCGCTCGCGCGCAAGTTCGGCGTGACCCTCCAGACGGTCCGCCGCGACGTCAATCTGCTGGCCGAGAATGGCATGCTCACGCGCTTCCATGGCGGCGTGCGGATGGAGAATTCGACCACCGAGAACATTGCCTACCGGCAGCGGCAACTGCTGAATGCCGAGGGCAAGGCGCGCATCGGGCGCGCGGTCGCGGCGGCGGTGCCGGATGGCTGCTCGCTGATTCTCAACATCGGGACGACGGTGGAGGAAATCGCGCGCGCGCTGATCCATCATCGCGGGCTGCGCGTCATCACGAACAACCTGCACGTGGCCAATATCCTCGCCGACAACCCCGATTGCGAGGTCATCGTCGCGGGCGGCGTGCTGCGCTCGCGCGACCGCGGCATCATCGGCGAGGCCACGGTCGAGTTCATCCGTCAGTTCAAGGTGGATATCGGGCTGATCGGCATCTCGGGGATCGAGGCCGATGGGACGCTACGCGATTTCGATTTCCGCGAGGTCAAGGTGGCGCGCACGATCATGGAACACTCGCGCGAGATCTGGCTGGCCGCCGATGCGAGCAAGTTCAATCGGCAGGCCATGGTCGAACTGGCGCCGCTCTCGAGCGTCGATCGCCTGTTCACGGACGAGCCCCTGCGCGAGCCCTTCGTGCAGATGCTGGGCGACAGCGGAGTGAATTGTGTCGTCGCGGACCCGGAGTAAGGGCCACCCCGAGCCCGCGCGGCATCGCGGCGCGGGCTTGGCGGACGGGGGCTTACTTGAAGACGACGGTCTTGTGCCCGTTGAGCAGGATGCGATGCTCGGCATGCCATTTGACGGCACGCGCGAGCGCGACGCATTCGACGTCGCGGCCGACCGCCGTGAGCTGATCGGGGTCCATGCTGTGGTCCACGCGCTCGATCTCCTGCTCGATGATCGGGCCCTCGTCGAGGTCCGCGGTCACGTAGTGGGCCGTCGCGCCGATCAGCTTCACGCCGCGATCGTGCGCCTGGTAGTACGGCTTGGCGCCCTTGAAGCTTGGCAGGAACGAATGGTGGATGTTGATCGCGCGGCCGGCCAGCTTGCGGCACAGGTCGTCCGACAGCACCTGCATGTAGCGCGCGAGCACGACGAGGTCGATGTTCTGGTCGCGCACGACCTCGAACACGCGCGCTTCCTGCGCGGCCTTCTGCTCGCCGGAGGCGTTCATCAGCGGCAGGTGGAAGAACGGCACGTCGTACGACGCGGCCAGCTGGTAGAAGTCGCGATGGTTCGAGACGATCGCGGCGATCTCGACGGGCAGGCCGCCGGCCTTCGCGCGGAACAGCAGATCGTTGAGACAGTGCCCGATCTTGGACACCATGATCATCACACGCGGCTTGACGGAGGCATCGAACACTTCCCACTGCATGCCGAACTGATCGCCGACCGGCGCGAACGCGGCGCGCAGCGTTCCGAGATCCGGGCCGCCCGCGGCCGTGCTGAAATGCACGCGCATGAAGAAGCGACCGGTGAAGGCGTCGCCGTACTGGTCGGAGTCAACGATATTGCAGCCGTGCTGGAACAGCAGGCCCGAAACGGCATGGACGATGCCCGGCTGGTCCGGGCACGAGATGGTGAGAATGAATCCGGTGTTGCTCATCGTAAAGGATTGGGTTCAGGGCAGACCGCGGACGCAGGGTCCGTGAAGGCTGGGCGGGCGCCGGGCAATCAGGCCCAGCCGCGCCGCCGGAGCGCATCGAGCGTCACCAGCGTGGCGTCCACGGTCATCGCGCGGTCCGCCATGATAGCAAGCAATGCTTGGGGCGCGATGCGCCGATGCTCGGCCACCTCGCCATCGCGGTTCACGGGGACGAAGTCCGCGGGAAGCATCAGGTCGTATACGAACACCTGCTCCCACTGCACGCCCTCGGGGATCTCGCGCAGGACCTCGATCATGCCGTGGGCCTCCGCCCGCGCGGCGAGCGCCTGCGGAATGCCCGATTCCTCGTCGCATTCGCGCACGAGCGTTTCCAGCGGCTCACTGCCATGCGGCATGCCGCCCGCGACGAGGTTGTCCCACATGCCGGGGTCCACCGACTTGGACGGGCTGCGCCGCGAAATCCACAGGGCGGGCGACTGCCCCACCCCGGTCTCGACGATGCCGTTCATGTGCGAGGCAAAGGTCAGCAGGCCCAGATACCGCGCCGCCGCGCGTTCGATCGTCGCGAACGCGGGTGCGTCCAGCCCCGGCGTGACGGCGAACAATTCGTTGCGCCAGCCGCGCACGTGGCCCGCATCGGCCAGCATTCGCGCGAGCGTGGCGAGCGCCGCGCTGCGACTCGCGAAATCGTGCCGGCCCGGTAGCAGCGCGATCGTGCCATGGGCTTCGGCGCCGACCCACTCGATTCGCTCGACGCGCTCGGCGCCCTCGTGCGAGGCCGCGCTCATCGCACGCAGCACCGTGGCATGCGCGCGCGGCAGCCACCCGACGTGGCAGCCTTCGACGATCAGCCGCAGATGTGCATCCGCATCGAAAGGACTGCGCGCGGCCACGCCGGCCGCCGTGCGTTCCACCAGACCGACTCGTTCCGCTCGCGCGGCGACTTCATTCATTTCTGACATGTTCGATTCGATTTCGACGGGGCACGCATGAGCACCACGTCTTCACAGCCGACCTACATCCTGGCGCTCGATCAGGGCACGAGCAGCTCGCGCGCCATCCTGTTCGATCACGCGGGCAACGTGGTACGGATCGCCCAGCGTGAATTCCGGCAATATTATCCGCATCCCGGCCACGTCGAGCACGATCCCTACGAGATCTGGCAATCGCAGCTCGCCGTCGCGCACGAGGTCCTGACCGCGGCCAACGTCAGCGGCACGCAGGTGCGCGCCATCGGCATCACCAACCAGCGCGAGACAACGGTGCTGTGGGACCGCAAGACGGGCGAACCCGTCGGCCGCGCGCTGGTCTGGCAGGACCGCCGCACCGCGCCGCTGTGCGAGCGGTTGCAGCACGACGGCCACGGCCCGCTGTTCCAGCGGAAGACCGGGTTGATCATCGATGCGTACTTTTCGGGCACCAAGCTGCGCTGGATGCTGGACAACTACGATGGCGCCCGCGCGCGCGCCGAGCGCGGCGAACTTGCGTTCGGCACGGTCGATAGCTGGCTGATCTGGCAGCTGACCGAAGGCGCCCGCCACGTCACGGACGTGTCCAACGCCGCGCGCACGCTGATGTTCAACATCAACGATTTCCGCTGGGACGAGGAACTGCTGGACGTACTCGACATCCACAGGAGTCTGCTGCCGGACGTGGCCCCGTCGAGCGGCGAAGTCGCGCGGACGTCGGCGCGGCTGTTCGGCACCGAGATCCCCATCGCGGGCATCGCGGGCGACCAGCAGGCCGCAACCTTCGGACAAGTCTGCCTGTCGCCGGGCATGGCCAAGAACACGTACGGCACGGGCTGCTTCATCCTGATGAACGCGGGCAACAAGCCCGTAGCCTCGCAGAACCGGCTGCTCACGACCATCGGCTGGCAGATCGGCAAGGACACGCAATACTGTCTCGAAGGCGGCGTGTTCATGGGCGGCGCGACGATCCAGTGGCTGCGCGACGGCCTCAAGATCATCGAAAGCGCGCCGGAGGCGGAAGCGCTCGCGCGCCAGTGCGACGACACCGAGGGCGTGGTGCTGGTGCCCGCATTCGCGGGCCTCGGCGCGCCGCACTGGGATGCGTTCGCGCGGGGCACGCTGGTCGGCATCACGCGCGGCACGGGCCGCCCGCATATCGCGCGCGCGGCGCTGGAGTCGATCGCGTTCCAGAGCGTGGACGTCCTGCAGGCGATGGAGAAGGATGCGGGGCTGCCGCTGGCCGAGCTCCGCGTCGATGGCGGCGCCTCGCGCAGTGACCTGCTCATGCAGATGCAGGCCGATCTGCTCGGCACGCCCGTGGTGCGGCCGCGCGTGACCGAAACTACGGCGCTCGGCGCCGCCTATCTGGCCGGTCTCGCCAGCGGCTACTGGAGCGATACCGAGGAAATCCGCCAGCAGTGGCAGGTAGAGCAGCGCTTCGAGCCGCGGCTCTCCGCCGATGAACGCGCACAACGCCTGCGCCGCTGGCACCGCGCGGTGGCGCGCGCGCGCGACTGGGCCCGCGAAGATCACGACGACAACGACCAAGACAACGACGAAGACAGCGACCAAGACAACAACGAAGAGAGCGACGGCAAGACCGCCGCCCGGCCCTCCTGAATTGTGCCTATTTTTAACGTCATGCAGACACCCGTTCCTTCCATTCAGCCCCCTTCGCGCGCCGAACTGCTCGCCACGCTCGAGCGCGAACCGCGCTGGGATGTCATCGTCATCGGCGGCGGCGCCACCGGCCTGGGCACCGCCGTGGACGCCGCGTCGCGGGGCTACCGCACGCTGCTGCTCGAAGCCGCGGACTTCGCCAAGGGCACGTCGAGCAAGGCCACGAAGCTCGTGCATGGCGGCGTGCGCTACCTCGCGCAAGGCAACATCAGCCTGGTCCGCGAGGCGCTGCACGAGCGCGGCCTGCTCGCGCGCAATGCGCCGCACCTCGTCTGGCCGCTCGGCTTCGTGGTGCCCGCTTACCAGATGTTCGACCAGCCGTTCTACGGCATCGGCCTCAAGGTCTATGACATGCTCGCCGGCGGCCTCAACCTGTCGGGCAGCCGCTGGCTCAATCACCGCGAGACGCTAGCCGCTGCGCCCACGCTCGCCGAACATGTGGGCGGCCGTCCGCTGCGCGGAGGCAATCTCTATTTCGATGGGCAGTTCGACGACTCCCGCCTCGCCACGGCGCTGATGCGCACGCTGTTCGATGTCGGCGGCGTCGCCCTCAACTATGTGCGCGTGACGGGCCTCGCGCAAAAAAACGGCGTGATCACCGGCGTCACCGCGCAGGATGCCATCGCGCCTGCCGACGCGCCCCGCACGTTCGAACTCCGCGCGGACTGCGTGATCAACGCCACGGGCGTGTGGGTCGATGCGATCCGCCAGATGGAAGACGGCCAGGCGCGCACCATGGTCGCGCCGAGCCAGGGCGTGCACCTGACGCTGCCGCGCTGCTTCCTGCCCGGCGATCGCGCGATTCTCGTGCCGAAGACCGACGACGGGCGCGTGCTGTTCATCGTCCCATGGAACGGCCACACCATCGTCGGCACGACCGATTCCCCGCGGCAGGACCTGCCGCTGGAACCGCGCGCGACGGGCGACGACGTGGACTTTATTCTCGAGACGGCCGCGCGGTATCTGTCGCGCGATCCGACGCGCGCGGACGTGACCAGCGTGTGGGCTGGCCTGCGCCCGCTCGTCAAGGCCACCGGCGAATCCTCCACGGCCTCGCTGTCGCGCGAGCATACGATCCTCGTGTCCAAGGCGGGCCTGATCACGGTGACCGGCGGCAAGTGGACGACCTATCGCAAGATGGCCGAGGACGTCATCGGCACCGCGATCCAGCGCCAGCTGCTCAAGTCGGCCCCGGGCGTGACGGCCCAACTGCCGCTGCATGGCGCCACGGGCCTGCCGGACGACCTGCCCGCGGCCAACTCGGGATCGCCGGACCGCTACTATGGATCGGACCTCCCCCTGCTGCGCGCGCTGCCCGGCAACGACGACATCATCGTGCCCGCGGCGGGCCTGACGGCCGCGCACGTGCGCTTTGCCGCGCGCTACGAACTCGCGCGCCGCGTGGAGGACGTGCTCGCCCGCCGCAATCGCGCGCTGTTCCTGGACTCGCGCGCGGCCGTGGCCGGCGCGCCACGGGTGGCGGAAATCCTCGCCGAAGAACTTGGCGAGAATGCGGCGTGGCGGGAGACCGAAGTCGCCGCGTTCGGCTCGCTCGCCAAGGGGTACATGCTCGAATAACGCACGGGAGGCACGCCATGCACGCACGGACGCACGCACGGATGCATTTGTGGAAGGCTTTTGCGCACGCCACGCCGGCATGGCTGGCCGTAATGGCAATGGTCGTGACGCTGACGCTGGCGGGGATCGCCCCCGCCTCCGCCCAGCCACGGCTCGACAACCTGCGGTTCAAGGAGAACCGGACCGTCACCTATCAGTGCGACGGCGGCCGCCGGCTGGCCGTGCGATACCTCAACGGCGACAGCAACCAGCTTGCGCTGATGCGCATCGACGACAAGCCGATGGTGTTCGTCAACGTGATGAGCGGCTCCGGCGCCCGGTACGTGGGGGGTCGTTACGAATGGTGGACCAAGGGGGAGGACGGCAACCTGCGCGACCTGATGGGGGCGCAGGACGCGCCGCCGGTCTTCGCGAACTGCCACGCGGTGAGATAACTCGGCGATAATGCGGGCTATCGCATCACGGAGAACACCATGGACGAGATGGACGAGATTGACGATCTGTCCGATCTGCCGATGCCCCGCTTCATCTGGGGCTTCGCCATCGCCACCGACAAGGGCGGCGACATCACGCACGACGAATTCGAGTACCTGACGCACACGCGCAGCCCGCGCTTCACGTGCCGCGTGGTGGAGCTCGAGGACATGCCGGCCGACAGCGAAGGCGGCGGCATCGACGGGCGCGTGGTGCATTACGACGAGCCCGACCGCCTGTTCTACATCACCGATGCCGGCATGGCACTCGTGAACTTCCAGCTGTTCGACAAGCTGCCGGAGAAGAACAAGCTCAAGAAGGTCTGCGACGAAGCCATCGCCAACTGGATGCTCCGCCGCGAATTCCTCGACGAGGAAGAAGAGGACTGATCAGTCCCCGAGACCTTTGGTCACCACTTCGCCCATCAGGCCATTGATGCCGCCCGGGTGATCCTTGGCCAGTTCCTGCAGGCGGGCGGCAAGCTTGCCGTCCAGCTTGCAGGCAAAGGGCACCAGGCCGGCCGCCTGGTCGAGCCGGCGCTGTTCCCGGCGATCCACGACCTTCTCGCCCTGCCCGCCGCCGCCGCGCACGGCCGCCGCGTGCTTCATGTCGTTGGCGATCTTGAGACCCTTGTTCTTTTCGAGATCCGTCTTTTTCACGACCTTGTATTCCCAGCAAAGCTATTGAAGGGCGCCATTCTACCCGTGCCGGACTTCGATCAGGCCCGACGCCACGCGCTCGATCTCGCAATAGATGGGCATGGCCTCGAGCGGACCCGTGCAGCCCACGCCGGAAGCCTGGCTGGCATCGGCGCCGGGCGGCAGGAAGACGAACGCCATGCCGGGCTGCCATCCGGGGTGCTTGCGCAGGCTGTCGTTGAGGATGTCGAGGTACTGCGCGCGCGAGAAGACCTGCTTCGCCATGTCATGCCTCCATGTTCGAACCCGAGCGGGCATCCTAGCATGGCGGCATGACGGGGTCAGCGATGGCCGCCGTGGCCTCCGTGACCATGACCGCCGCCATGGCCGCCGCCGTGACCACCGCGATGACCGCCATGGTCCCTGCCATGCCCACCGCCATGGCCGCGCGGGCCGCCGTCATGATGCCCGCCCCCATGTCCGCGCCCATGGCCGCCATAGAAACCATGCGACGGGCCGTGGCCATACCGCGGCCCGTAGTAGCCGTCATGCCCACCCCCATGCCCGCGGTTCCAATGCCCACCGCGCATGACCCAGCCGTTGCCGCCGTGGACCCAGTGCGGCGACTGGTAGACGTACCCCGGCCGCGCATGGGCCCAGCGTCCCTTGTGCCAGTGATGGCGATGGTAGTGGTCGTCCCACCCCCAGTAACCGGGCTGCCAGATGTAACCGGGGCGCGGCCCCGGCACGACCTCATAGACCGGCGCCGGCGGCGGCGTGTTGATGCCGATGGCGACGTTGACCTGCGCGTGCGCCGACGGGACATAAGCGACCGCCAGCAGGGCCGCGGCCGCGGCGAGCGCGGCGGTCAGGGTGCGGGGGAAGCGGGGATGAAGCATCTGAACCCTCTGTTTGTTGTCTTGTAGGTGAAGCATTTGATGGCAGTCTAGCCACCGATTCCCCACGCCGATGTAAGAAAGGGTATCGGGAAATTACGGCTGAAACACATCGGGGACGGCCTACCGGCCCCCTCCACCGCCTCCACCGCCTCCTCCCGCCTCCTCCCGCCTCCTCCCCTCCCTCTCCCGCGCCCCTCCCGGCCGCCCCTCCCGGCCGCCCCTTCCGGCCGCCCCTCCCGGCCGCTCCTCCCGGCCGCCCCTCCCGGCCGCTCCTCCCGGCCGCTCCTCCCCCAGCCCCTCCCGGGCCCCTGCCGGACACACGCTCCCTTACACCCTTCCCCAGCCGCGATCCGGCGGCGATCCGGCCATGCGCCGTGGCGCGCGGTGCCCGGCGCCGCGCCCCTCTCCGCTGTCGCCCCTGCGGTTGTGTTTCCACCGATGCCGGCGCAGACATTTAGGTCTACAGTTTTTGCGAGTCGCGCCGAAAAGCAGTGAGGCCCTGCGTGCCCTGGACCACCGACGCCGCCGTTCGAGCGGGCTACCGTAGCCATCACGCCGTGCCGCCTTCGCCCACTCTTGACCGCCATCGCTTTCTACCGCTCCGGCGCCGCACGCTCTCACCACGACATGGCCGCCCTCTTCTTCTGCCGCGCCGGGCTGGCGCTGGCTCTCGTGACCGCACTGGCGGCAATGCCGTCGCCGATCGCGTTCGCGCAGGGTGCCGCCGTGAACGCCTCGCCGGCGTCCGCACCGCTATCCCCACCGGCGACGCCAGCGGCACCATCCGCACCATCCGCACCCGGCGCCGCCCAGAGTGCGGCGGGCTCGCGGCAGGACGCGGTCGCGCGCGTGGTCATGAGCCTGCTCAGCTATGCGCGCTGGCCGGCCGAACGCGACACCGTGCGGCTGTGCGTCGACGCGGGCACGCGGTACGGGGGCAAGCTCATGGAAGGCGGCGCGCTGACATCGGGCCGCTTCGTCGAAACGCGCCGCATCGACCTGATGACCGATGCCGTCGCCCCGTCCTGCGATGCGCTGTACGTCGGCATGGTGTCCGACGCGCGCCGCAAGCGGCTGGCCGACGACCTCGCCGGCAAACCCGTACTCGTGATCGCCGAGGAGGATTTCGAGTGCGAGGCGGGCAGCATGTTCTGCCTCAACATCCGCGACAACCAGGTGTCGTTCCGCGTGAATCTCGATTCGATCGCGCGCAGCGGCATCCATGTCCATCCGGGCGTGCTCCAGCTCGGACGGCGCAGGGCGCCCGCATCATGATGAACGCGCCGCGCAACTCCACCACGGCGCCGCCCCGGACGACTTCAGCGACGCCAACGAAGCCAACGTCATCCGGCCCAGCGCCGCAAACCGACGCGGCGCGCGCCCCGCGCGCCCATGCGCGGCCGACGCTCTATGGCACGCTGCGGCGCATCCACCTGAGCGTGGCGCTGATCGCGGTCTGCACGGCGGGCATCTCGCTGACCGCGCTCGGCCTCACCGCGCTGCGCGCTTATGCCGATCACAACCTGCGGCTGGTCGCGCGGTCCATCGCCTATACCGTGGAAGCGCCCGTCGTGTTCCGCGATGCGTCCGCGACCCGGGAAACGCTCTCGCTGATCGCCGCGAGCGAGGACGTCGCGGTGGCGAAGGTCTTCGACCGCGATCGACAGCCGCTGGCGGTCTGGCAACGCAGCGACTCGCATCGCTTTCCGGCGCTGCAACGGCTCGCGAGCGATCTGCTGACCTCGGGACCCGTGGAGCAGCCGGTCTATCACGAATCGCAGCAGGTCGGCAGCGTCGAGGTGGCCGGCGATCCGGTGGCGTTGCTGCATTTCCTGGGACAGGGCACGCTGGGCCTGCTGGCCTGCCTGCTGCTGACGGCCATCGGCGCGCATTACATGTCGAGCCGCATGATCGTCCATATCATCGACCCCGTGCGTAATCTGATGCGCGTGGCCCACGCCGTGCGTTCCCAACGCGCGTTTGGCGAGCGCATGCCGCCGGCTCGCATCGCGGAACTCAACGCGCTCGGCGAGGACTTCAACGGCCTGCTGGACGAGCTCGAGGCATGGCAGAACCAGCTGCAGCACGAGAACCGTTCGCTCGCGCACCGTGCGACACACGACGGTCTGACAGGATTGCTCAACCGCGCGGCTTTCGAAGAGGCACTGGAACTCGCCGTCCGCAGTGCCGCCGCGCGTAACCAGCATACCGCCGTGCTCTATCTCGACAGTGACGACTTCAAGAACATCAACGACCGCCACGGCCACGCGGCCGGCGATGCCGTGCTGATCGGCATCGCCCAGCGGATTCGGGGCTGCATGCGCGAGAGCGACCTCGTCGCGCGCCTGGGCGGCGACGAATTCGCGGTGCTGGCCACCGGCCTGCGCCAGCCCGAGGACGCCGCGCAGATCGCCGAGCATATCCTCGAGGCCATGCAATCGCCGTTGATGCTGCCCAGCGGCGGTTCGATCGTCGCGCCGATGAGCATCGGCCTGGCCATCTATCCGGTACATGCGCGCAGTGCCAAGGGCCTGCTGCATGCGGCCGACGTCGCGATGTACGGGGCCAAGCGGCACTCGGGCGCCACGTGGCGCAGCGCCGAGCCGACGCCCCCCGACACGCTGGTCTGAGGAGTCACCGCCGATGCCGTACCCGTTCGCGCGCCTCGCCCGGCTCGCCGTGAGCCTGCTCGTCTGCACGCTGGCTATCGCGGGCTGCCAGACCGTGCCGCCGCCCGCCGCGCCCGAACCGCCGCCGCCAAAGCTCAGTCCGACGCAGGTCACGGTGCTCAAGGAAAAGGGCTTCGCGCTGACCGATCAGGGGTGGGAACTCGGCATGCCGCACAAGGTGCTGTTCGGCTTCGACGAGTACACGATCACGGGTGCGCGACGGACGTCGATGCTCGACGTGGGGCGCGCGCTCTCGCAAGCCGGCATCGAGCATGTCCGCGTGGACGGGCATACCGACGACGTCGGCAGCGACACCTACAACCGCATGCTGTCGCTACGCCGCGCGCTGGCGGTGGTCAGGTTGCTGGTGGAAGCGGGGTTTTCGCGCGATCGCATCGAGGTGCGCGACCTCGGCAAGTCGCGGCCGGTGGCGGACAACAAGACCGCCGCGGGACGCGCCGAGAACCGGCGCGTGGCGATTATCGTGACGGTTGACTGAAGCAGACCCTACTCAAACGGATTCGGCGCGCGCGAGTCGGGCTCGTCGACGAGATCGAACTCGTCCCGCACCTCGTCGACGACCACGCGGATGCTTGCCTCGTAGCCCCGCGCATTGCCAAAGCGCGCCATATCCCAGTTCCGGCCGCGCGCATCGCGCGCATGCGGCTCGGGATCCGGCACGCGGATATGCGCGCCGTCATCGGCAATCTCGTCGATCTGATGCACGCGCCGGCTGACTTCTTCCTTCAGGACACGGCGGCTACGCCCGCGCTTGGCCATGTCTGGCCTCCTTCAGCAGTTCGTCAGCGGGCATCGTAGCACGCGTGCCGCCATCGGTCAGCGCCCCGTCAGCGCGCGGTCAGCGCCTCGCTCGAGGCCAGCTTCGCGGCCTGGTAACCCGCATAGAGCCTAGCGTAGATCGGACCCGGCTTGCCGGTGCCGATCGTGCTGCCGTCCAGCGTAACCACCGGCAGGATCTCCTTGGTGGCCGACGAGATGATGAGCTCGTCGGCGGCGAACACCTCGTCCCGCGTGATGCGGCGCGCCTCGAGCGAGATATCCATCGCCGCGCACAGCTCTTCCATCAGGCCGTAGCGGATGCCTTCTAGGATCAGGTTGTCCTTCGGCGGCGCCGAGACGCGGCCGCCCTTCACCACCCATACGTTCGACGAAGACGCCTCGGTCAGGAAGCCGTCACGGAACTGGATCGTCTCGGTCACGCCATGCACGGCCGCGTTCTGCGCCGCCAGCACGTTACCGAGCAGCGACGTCGACTTGATCTGGCAGTTCAGCCAGCGGCGGTCTTCCATCGTTACGCAGGCCACGCCCTTCTCGCGCAGTTCGGCTGCGGGCAGCACCAGCGGGTTCGTCATCACGAGCACGGTGGGCGTCACCTCCTTTGGAAACGCATGCGCGCGCTTCGCGACGCCGCGCGTGACCTGGATATAGACCATCTGGTCGCCGGCGAGCGCGTTCGCCGCCACCACCTCGTTGATGAGGCCGAGCCATTCGGTGGCCGAGAACGGATCGGGAATGCCGATCGACGCCAGGCTCCGCTGGAGTCGCGCCAGATGCTGCTGGGCACGGAACGGTGTGACGCCATAGAGGGGAATCACCTCGTAGATGCCGTCGCCAAAGATAAAGCCTCGGTCGAGCACGGGGACACGGGCTTCGGACAGGGGGAGCATGTCCCCATTGAGATAGACGACGGGTTCGGTCATGGCGAGGGTGTTGGGCATCTGGAGGAACGGGATGCCGCGATTCTTCCATACCGCGCCGGCGCGCTCCATGCAAAAACGGCATGGCAATCCGGCGATCCGTCAGGCGATGTCTGCGGAGTCAGAAGTGTTGCGATATTGAAACAGGCGTATGCACTCACTATGTATTAATTTCAATTCCTTTGCATCGTCCGGGCAATTCGGACAACATCGAAACGCCGCTTCCGGCGATCGAACGACGACAAAGATGGGAATCACCAAGTGAACGAAGCGGCTCTTCAATATCTGACGGAACGCCATTGCTCGACGCAGTGGCGCGACTTTCTCGGCGTGCTTGGCGAGGAGCTCGTGGGGCAATTGAGCGAGGCCGGCGCGCGGGAATTCATGGCGCGCATGGGCGCGCGTTTCGCGCAGCGCTTCGACCTCGGACCCTGTAGCTCGCTGGCCGAACTCGAGCGCGCCATCGCGCAGATCTGGCTCGATGTGGACTGGGGGTGGACCGGCATCGAGGACAACGGCGATGCGCTGGTCATTCGCCATCATTGCGCGCCGCTGCGCACGGCCTTCGGCGAGTCATCCGATGCCTGGAGCGGTGCGTTTCTGCAAGGCGCCTACCAGCACTGGTTCCGCATGCTCGGCTCCTCGGACACCCTTCAGGTTTCCCAGCAATCTGCCGTGGATGCGACTGGGAGTGTGGAGTTTCGTTTCGGACGATGACTGGCGCGCCCCGCAGGCCGGAGCGTGTCCGGCGGCAGCCGCCAGGAAAGTAAATTGCCATGAGCCAGTCAGACGATCTCACCAAGCTGTTCGACCGCTTCGGCGGCCGCCAAGATACTTACCGCGAGATCGTGCGGGAAGACGCGGCGAAGGAAGCCCGCGAGCGCTGGCCGCTGCTGGCCGCGATGCGCGCCGACCAGTCGATGCCGACGCCACCGGTGCAGGCCGCGTCGCTGACGTCGGGCATTCAGCAGCCGGCGCCCGATAGCACGATGGTGACGCACCCGGCCGCGCACTCCACCACGCATCCCGCCGTGCCGGCCGTCGAGACGCCGCGCTCCGCCGCCGCGGACGCCGAGCCCGCGGCATCGCTATGGCGCCCGGCATCCGCGCCTGCGGCACCGGTGCAAACGCCCGCCCCGGCAACGCCGCCGCACGCCGCCGCCCCCGCCGCGCAGCCGCTGTGGCAGCCGGCAGCCGCCGTGCCCCCGCTCGACACCCAGACGCCGCCGCGCGCGGCCAACCCCGTCCGCCCGGCATCGGGCGATCTCCAGAGCGTCTTCGCTCGCCTCGAAGGCCGCGCCGAAGCGCCGGCCCAGACCGAACGTGCTCCCGTTCGCCGTTCGTTCCTCGACCGTTTGAATCGCTCGTGAAGATCATCGCCGTTGTATCCGCCAAGGGTGGCGTGGGCAAGACCACGCTGTCCGCCAATCTCGCGGAGTCGCTCGCACAGGCGGGCGAACGCGTACTCGCCGTCGACCTCGACCCGCAAAACGCGCTGCGCCTGCATTTCGGCATGCCGCCGCAGGACGTGGCCGGCCATGCCCGCGCGACGCTCGCGGGCGAGCGCTGGGTGGAGAGCATCTATCACGGCCGGTCGCGCGTGCTCGTGCTCCCGTTCGGCAGCCTCACCGAAACGGACCGAGCGAACTTCGAACAGCATTTGGCCACGCACCCCAACTGGCTGCGTAGCCAGCTGGAGGCGCTGGGACTGGGCCGCAACGACGTGGTGGTCATCGATACCCCGCCGGGCCCCTCCCCTTACATGCGGCAGGCGCTGAGCAACGCCCACCTCTGCGTGGCCGTGACGCTCGCCGATGCCGCGTCGTACGCGACGCTGCCGCTGATGGAAGACCTGATCCAGACCTACTGCGCCAGCCGCCCGGAGTTTCTCGGTCAGGTCCACGTGATCAATCAGGTCGACGTGAGCCGCCAGCTCGGCAAGGACGTCGTGCAGGTATTGCGCGAGCAGCTCGGCAATCGCGTGCTGGGGGTCGTGCATCAGGATCAGGCCGTGCCCGAAGCGCTCGCCTACGACCGCAGCGTGCTCGAATACAGCCCGCACAGCCAGGCGGGCAATGACATCCAGCGATGCGCCGCGTGGCTGCGGCAACGGCTGACCGCCGTCCAGGGAGACACCGCGTGAGCGCCAATGCCAAAGCGAAACCGTCCGCCCGGCGCCGCGCGCGCTCCGGCAGCGGCGTGGTCCATCGGCTGATCGACCGTTTCATCGCGCTGCCGGTCTGGGCCAGCGGCATCTTCCGCACCATCGCGCTGCTGCTCGGGCTATTCATGTTCGCGCTGGTCATCAGCGTGCCGCTGGACTTCTATCAGCAGATCGCCTTTGCCGCGGTCAGCTTCGCCCTCGCGATCTACCTGAACCGCGTGCGAGGCCATCTGGCAACGCTGATGCTCGTGCTGCTGTCGATCGCCGCCTCCAGCCGCTATATGTACTGGCGGCTGACGGAGACCGTCGGCTTCGAGAACTGGATCGACGCGGGCTTCGGCTTCGGTCTCGTGCTCGCGGAGATCTACGCCTTCCTCGTGCTGCTGCTCGGCTACTTCCAGACCGCGTGGCCGCTCAACCGCAAGCCCGCGGCGATGCCGAAGGATATCTCGACGTGGCCGACGGTGGATATCTTCATCCCCACGTACAACGAGCCGCTGTCCGTGGTGAAGCCCACCGTGTTCGCCGCGATGTCGCTCGACTGGCCGCGCGACAAGATCAACGTCTACGTGCTCGACGATGGCCGCCGCGAGGAATTCCGCGCGTTCTGCGAGGAAGTCGGCGTGACGCACGTGATCCGGAATCACAATCGCCACGCGAAGGCCGGCAATATCAACGAGGCGCTCAAGAACACGAACGGCGAATACGTGGCGATCTTCGATTGCGACCACATTCCCACGCGCTCGTTCCTGCAGGTCTGCATGGGCTGGTTCATCAAGGACCCGAAGCTCGCGATGCTGCAGACGCCCCACTACTTCTTTTCGCCCGATCCGTTCGAGAAGAACCTCAACACGTTCCAGGACGTCCCCAACGAAGGCGAGCTGTTCTACGGCCTCGTGCAGGACGGCAACGACCTGTGGAACGGCACGTTCTTCTGCGGTTCGTGCGCGGTCATCCGGCGCGCGCCGCTGCTCGAGGTCGGCGGCATCGCGATCGAGACCGTGACCGAGGACGCGCACACCGCGCTCAAGCTGCACCGCAAGGGCTACGGCACCGCCTACCTCGCGATTCCACAGGCGGCGGGCCTTGCCACGGAAAGTCTCTCCGGCCACGTGGGCCAGCGCATCCGCTGGGCGCGCGGCATGGCGCAGATCTGCCGGCTCGACAACCCGTTGCTGGGCCCCGGGCTGAAGCTGCCGCAGCGGCTGTGCTACCTCAACGCGATGCTGCATTTCTTCTACGGTTTGCCGCGTCTCGTCTTCCTTACCGCTCCGCTCGCCTACCTGCTATTTGGCGCGCACGTGATCCAGGCCCCCGCGCTGACGATCGCCATCTTCGCGCTGCCCCACCTGCTGCACGCGAACATGACGAACTCGCGCGTGCAAGGCAAGTTCCGCCATTCGTTCTGGAACGAGGTCTACGAGTCCGTGCTCGCGTGGTACATCATGCGGCCGACGATGGTCGCGTTCTTCAACCCCGCGGCGGGCAAGTTCAACGTAACGCCGAAGGGCGGCGTGATCGAGGAAGCGTATTTCGACTGGATCATCTCGCGGCCCTACCTGATCCTGCTGATCGCGAACCTCGTCGGCGTGGGCGTCGGTATCGGGCGGCTGACGGTGTGGAACACGCACGAGGCCACCACGGTCGTGCTGAACCTGATCTGGACGGTCTACAACCTCATCATCCTGGGCGCGTCGATCGCGGTCGCCAGCGAGTCCCGCCAGATCCGCGTGGCCCATCGCGTGGCGATGAAGCTGCCCGCGACGCTGCGCTTCGCCGATGGCCGCGCGGTCGTTTGCGAGACCGTGGACTTCGCCGAAGGCGGCCTCGGCATCCGCCTGCCGCAAGGTGTGCCCGCCAGCGTCGGCGACTCGGTACAGATCTCGCTCTACCTGCAGAACGCCGAGCATACCTTTCCCGCGCGCGTGGTCTTCCACGGCGCGAAGCACACCGGGCTCGAGCTGGCGAAGATGACGCCGCGCGAAGAGATGGCCTTCGTGCAATGCACGTTCTCGCGCGCGGATGCGTGGATCGACTCGTGGGGCAACAAGCGCCGCGATGCGCCGCGCATGGCCGCGAGCCAGATCTTCCGCATCGGCCTCATGGGGTTCCAGAACGTGATGTTCCACCTGAGCCGCGAGGCGCGGCAGCTGTTCCGCCGCAAGTCCGCCACGCCCGCCGCGACCGGCGGGCAGGCGGGGCGCTGATCGTCCCCCCTACGCATGCATGACCGGCGGCCCCGCTCAGGGGCCGCCGGAACCGGTAACCCGATTCCATCCGATCGATGACGCCTGAACCGTCTCACACGACTCTCTCGTCCGCTACGTCCGCTACGTCCGCTACGTCCGCCACGCCCGCGCGTCGCCGTCTCGCCGCCCCGCTGCCCCGCCGCCTGGCCGCCGCGCTCACCTGCCTGACGCTGCTGCCCGCGATGGTCCCCGCGCACGGGCAGACGCTGCTGGCGCAAACCCAGCCGCAGCCCGATCCGTCGCCGCGCTCCACCGGCACCGCGGCTGTGATGGCACCGCTCTCGAACGCGCCTGTGCCCGCCGCGCCCCCGGCGCGCGGCGCGTCCCGCACGCTCGCGGTCACGCTCAAGCAGCTTGGCGCGGACGGTCCCTTCCAGCTGCGCGGCGTCGATGGCATCAACGGTGTGCCGTTCTCCGTGCGTGCCGATGAGGTCGTGACCGCCGCCAAACTCAAGCTGCGGTACAACTATTCGCCCGCGCTCATTCCCGCGCTCTCGCACATCAACGTGATCATCAACGGCGAAGTCGCCGCCACGGTGCCCGTGCCGAAGGAAACCGCGGGGACGAGCCTCGACCGCGAGGTCACGCTGGAGCCGCGCCTGATCAGCGAATTCAACCGCTTGAACCTGCAGCTCATCGCCCATTACACGACCGAGTGCGAAGACCCGTTCCACTCCAGCCTGTGGGCTACCGTCAGCAACGCGAGTGTGCTCGAACTGACGGTGACACCGGTGGCGCTCGCCAACGAGCTGTCGCTGCTGCCGCTGCCCTTTTTCGATCGCCGCGACGTGCGCCAGCTCAACCTGCCGTTCGTGTTCGCCGGCGCGCCGTCGCCCGCCACGCTGGAAGCCGCGGGGGCCGTGTCGTCGTGGTTCGGCGGCCTGGCCGGCTATCGCGGCGCGACCTTCCCCGCCGCGCTGAACCAGGTGCCGTCGTCCGGCAACGCGGTGGTGTTCGCGACGAGCCAGGAGCGGCCGGCCGGCGTGGAACTGCCCGCGATCGATGGCCCGTCGCTCGCCATCGTGCCGAACCCGTCGGACCCGTCGTCGAAACTTCTGCTCGTGATGGGCGCCAACAGCGCGGACCTCAAGGTCGCCGCGCGCGCGCTCACGCTCGGAGCGCGCGCCCTTTCCGGCCCCCGCGCGACCGTGACCAAGCTCGACGACGTCAAGCCGCGCGAGCCCTACGACGCGCCGAACTGGCTGCGCAGCGACCGGCCCGTGCGGTTCGGCGAACTGGCGCCTGTGGCGGACCTCAACGTGTCGGGCTACAACCCGGACCTCGTGCGCGTGGGCTTCCGCCTGCCGCCCGATCTGTTCGGCTGGCGCAGCAAGGGCATTCCGGTCGATCTGAAGTACCGCTACACGCCGCGGCCGACCGTCGACAAGTCGACGCTCAACATCAACGTGAACCGCCAGTTCCTGCGCGCGTTCCCGCTGCGCGCGCTCAAGGACGAACAGGGCCGCGCCACGCGCCTCCTGGAGAGCGTGCTGCCCGACGGCTCCGCGCCCGCGCATCACCGCATCGACCTGCCGCTATTCATGCTGCCCGCGCAGACGCAGCTGCAGTTCCATTTCTACTACGACTACCTCAAGCAGGGCGCGTGCAAGGACGTGCTGCTGGACAACGTCAAGGGCGCGATCGATCCCGATTCGACCATCGACGTCTCCGGCCTGCCGCACTTCATCTCGCTGCCCGACCTCGCGGTGTTCGGCAACAGCGGTTTCCCGTTCACGCGCATGGCGGACTTGTCGGAGAGCGCCGTCGTGCTGCCGTCGCAGCCGTCCCCCGACGACTACTCGACCTACCTCACGCTGCTCGGCCGGATGGGCGAGTCCACGGGCTACCCCGCTACCGGCGTGTCCGTGGTGGGGCCCGACGATGTGGCCAAGGTCGCGGCAAAGGACCTGCTCGTCATCGGCACCACGCAGGGCCAGCCGCTGCTTACGCAGTGGGCGGACCGCATGCCCGTCTCCCTGACCGGCAATACCAAGCGCTTCACGCTGACGGATGTGTTCTCGTCGATCCTCGGCTGGTGGAACGGCGCCGATGGCACGCGCAACGCGCGCGCGGAGACGCAGCTGTCGATCAGCAGCGCGGGCACCGACGCCGCGCTCGCGGGCTTCGAGTCTCCGCTGCAATCGGGCCGCAGCGTCGTGGTGGTGACGAGCAACGCGACCAACGGCCTGCATAACGTCACCGACGCGCTGCTCGACCCCGATCGCCTGAAGGAAGTGCAAGGCAGCCTCGTGCTTGTGCGCGGCAAGGAGGTGGACAGCCTCGCCGCGCAGCAGACCTATGAAGTGGGCCACCTCTCGCCATGGACGTGGCTGCAGTGGTATCTATCGCAGCGTCCGCTCGCGCTTGTGCTGATGGTCGGCGGCGCCACGCTGCTGCTCGCGGCGCTGCTGTTCCTGTCGCTGCGCAGTCTCGCGCGCCGGCGCAAGGCGGGGCAGGCATGACGATGCATCGCACCCGACGCCACCATCTCGTTCAGCTCGCGCGCCTTGCCGCGGCCGGCGCGGCGCTGCTCGCGGCGCCGCTCGCCGCCTGCGCGGCACCGGCATCCGCTGGCAAGACCGCGCCCGCGGCGCCCTGCCCGTGGCCGCTCTATCAACAGTTCCTGTCGCGCTTCGTGCAGGCCGACGGCCGCGTGGTCGATCCGTCCACGCCCGCGCAGCACAGCACGTCGGAGGGCCAGTCCTACGGCATGGTGTTCGCGCTCGTCGCCAACGACCGCGCGACGTTCGACCGCCTGTGGCAATGGAGCGTGGCCAACCTCGGCAGCGGCAATCTCACGGACAAGCTGCCCGCATGGCAATGGGGCCGCCGCAACGACAACTCCTGGGGCGTGATCGATGCCAATCCGGCATCGGACGCCGACCTGTGGTTCGCGTACGCGCTCGCGGAAGCCGCGCGCGTGTGGAAGGCACCTGCCTACGGCGACGCCGCGCGCGCATTGCTCGCGCTCGCGGCGAAGCAGGAAGTCGTGACGCTGCCCGATTTCGGCACGATGCTGCTGCCGGGGCCGCAGGGCTTCGTCGACAGCAAACCCGATGGCGTGCGGACGTGGCGGCTCAACGCCAGCTATCTGCCGGTGCCGGTACTGCGTCGCCTTGCCGCGTTCGATCGGAACGGACCCTGGGGCGCGCTCGCGGCGCAGACGCCGAAGTTCATCGAGGCCGTGGCGAAGCAAGGGATCGTGCCCGACTGGTCCGCCTATCGGGCGGGAGGCAATGCCGCGGGGTTCATCACCGATCCCGACAAGGGCGACCTGAGCAGCTACGACGCCATCCGTGTCTATCTGTGGGCCGGCATGACGCCTGCCGCGGACGGCGCGAGCCGCACGCTGATGCGCGCGCTGCTGCCCAACGCGCAACGGATGGAGGGCCGCGCCGCGCCGCCCGAGAAGATGCATGCGGACACGGGCGCCATCGACGGCAACGGGCCGCCGGGATTCTCGGCCGCGATGCTGCCGTTTCTCAAGGCCGCGGCGTTACCCAGCCTCGCGCCCGCCCTCGCCGCGCAACGCGCGCGTGCAGAGGCCATGGTGGACGCGCCCCCGGGGCCGAACGCGCCCGCGTATTTCGACACGGTGCTCGGCCTCTTCGGGCTCGGCCATTTCGAAGGCCGTTATCGATTCAGTCCGGCGGGACAACTGGAGATGGAGTGGGAGCAATCGGCAAAACGGGAGGGTCCATGTCGCGGCAAAGCAGCCTGAAGCAACGACGGAAAGCCCCCGCGCGCTCGCTGATGTTCGGTCTGCTGGCCACGCTGGCCGCGTCCGCCGGCGCGCAGGAAGACCCCGTCAAGGTCCTCGTCGATCAGGGCAAGTACTGGCAGGCGCGCGGGCGCGCGGATCGTGCCGCCGAGTCGTGGCAGAAGATCCTGCGGCTCGATCCCAACCAGCCCGAGGCGTTGTATGGCATGGGCGTCGCGGAGCTCGAAGCGGGCCGCGCGGACAGCGCGCGCAGCTATCTCGACCGGCTCAATCGTGTGCAGCCGAATTCCGCGCTCTCGCGGCAGCTCGCGCAATCGATCCAGCGCGGCTCGGCGGGCACGCGCCAGCAGGTGGAGCAGGCGCGCGAGCTCGCGCGCAGCGGCCAGGCGGACGAAGCGGTCAAGCGTTACGAGCAGGCCGCCGGCGGCGCCGTGCCGCAGGGCGACCTCGCGCTCGAGTATTACCAGACGCTGGGCGGCACCGCACAGGGCTGGGACCAGGCGCGGCGCGGGCTCGAGCAGATCGCGCGCAACAATCCGTCCGATGCGCGCGCGCAGCTTGCGCTGGCCCAGCACCTGACCTATCGCGACAACACCCGTCGCGACGGCATTCGCCAGCTGGAGGCGCTGGCGGCGCGTCCCGATGTCGGCGCGCAGGCGGCCGAAGCATGGCGCCGCGCGCTGAACTGGCTCGGCGGCCGTCCCGCCGACGCGCCGTTCTATCAGGCATGGCTCGCGACGCATCCCGACGATGCGCCGATCCGCGCGAAGCTCGACGCCATCACGCGCCAGACCGAGACCGAGCGCGCGGCTGCCGCGGCAGATCCGTTACGCGCGGCCGCCGCGGATCCGTTGCGCGCGGTGGTGCAGCAGGGCTTTGCCGCGCTCAACGCGGGCGATCAGGTGCGTGCCGCCGAACGCTTCCAGAGCGTGCTGACGCAGCGGCCCAACGATGCCGACGCGCTCGCGGGCATGGGCGTGCTGCGGCTGAAGCAGGAGAAGTTCGCCGAAGCCAGCGATTTCCTCGAACGTGCCGCGCGCAATGGCGCCGGGACGCGTTACCGGCAGGCGCAGAACAGCGCGCAGTACTGGCTGCTAGTGCAGCAGGCCACGGCCGCGCGTGAAGCTGGCAATCGTTCTCAGGCACGGCAGCTGCTCGAACGCGCGGTGCGGCTCGATGCCGGCGATGGCGGGGCGCAAACGAGCGCTCAGGTCGCGCTCGCCGACCTCCTGGCGGAAGATCGCCAGTACGCGCAGGCGGAGGCCGCCTATCGCCGCGTGCTCCAGCGGCAGCCGGACAATCCCGACGCGACGCGCGGTCTCGTGAGCGTGCTGGCCGCGCAGAACAAGAGCACCGAGGCGCTCGCGCTCGTCGAGCGCATGACGCCCGCGCAGCGCGACAAGGTCGGCTCCGTGGGCCGCCTGCGCGCGGATCAGGCACGCGCGGAAGCGCGTCAGGCGCTGCAGGCGGGCGACGCGGCTCGCGCACGGCGTCTGCTCGAAGACGCGATGGCCGCCGATCCGATGAACCCGTGGGTGCGGCTCGACGTGGCGCGCAACTACGTGGCGATGGGCATGCCGGAGCAGGCGCGGAACGTGATGGACAACCTGCTCGCCTCCGCGCCGACCAACGTGGAAGCGCTTTTCGCGAGCGCCCTGCTCGCGTCCGAGACCAATGCATGGCAGCGCGGCCTCGACCTGCTCGAGCAGATTCCCGCGGCGCAACGCACCGCCGAGATGGGAACGCTGCAGCGCCGTCTGTGGGTGCATGCCGAAGCGGAACGCGCGAGCGGACTCGCCGCCGCCGGACAACAGCCGGCAGCGCTTGGCGTATTGCAGCAGGCCGAACGGTTTGCACAGGGCGACCCCGAGCTGACCGGTGCGCTGGCGCAGGGCTATGCCGATGCGGGCGACGATCAGCGCGCGCTGACGCTGATGCGCGGTGCGATGAGCCGGTCGGTGCTGCCCGATGTGGGCACCCAGCTGCAGTACGCGGCGATCCTGCTCAAGACGCGGCAGGACATGGAGTTGGCGGGCCTGCTGCGACAGCTCGCGGGCGCGCAGATGACCGCGCGGCAGCGGCGCGATTACGACGACTTGCGCGTCGCGTACATCGTGCGGCAGGCCGATGCGCTGACGGAGGCGGGCGACCTCGTCGCGGCCTATGACATGCTGGCCCCTGCGCTATCGGAGCGCGGCGGCAGCAGTGCCGTGCGCGCGAGCCTGGCTCGCATGTATGCGCAGGCGGGAGAGAACAAGCAGGCGCTGGACATCTACCAGAGCGTGCTCGCGCGCGAACCGAACAACCTCGACATGCGGCTTGCGGCAATCGGGACGGCCACGGCCGCCAAAGAGTACCGCTGGGCGGAGCAAGCCCTGCAGCCCGCGCTGCAACAATCGCCGAACTCGCCGGCCGTGTTGACTGCCGCCGGCCGGCTGTATCGCGCGCAGGGGCGCAATGCGAAGGCCGAGCAGTACTTCCGGCAGGCTGTCGCGGCGGAGGCGGCCACGGGCAACGCGCTGGCCGACGGTACGCGCGCCCCGGGCGCGGGCTTCGACCGCGTCCCCGCCAACCCCTTCGTCGGCATGCCCGGCCAGCGGCGCGCGTCGCAACTCCCGCCCCCGGGCTCGGCGGCACCGTATGCCGCCGTGCCGCAAACGGCCGCGCCGCAAGGCGCGGGCTACGCCGGCGCACCTGGGCCCGCGTCGCAAGGCATGGGTTACGCGGGCGTGCCCGCTTCCGCGGCGCAGGGCGGCAGCGGTTATGCCGGCGGAAACGCCGCGCTGCCGCAGGGCACCTACGCAGGCGTGCCGAGCGCGGCGCAGCCGGCGGGCATGATGCCCGTCGCGGCGGCGATGCCGGGCCAGCCGTACATCCCGATGCCCGTCTCGGCGGGCCAGCGCGGCGCACCGATGCAGGCGGCGGCGATGCAGGCGCCGTCGGCGTACTACCCCGCCGCGGCGCGCGGAACGCTGCCGCCCGGCACCACGGCGGCCGGCAAGACGACCACGGCGGCGCGTGGCAAGGCCACCCCCACCCAGCAGGCTTACCCCCAACCTTACGCACAACCCTACGCGCAGAATTACGCGCAACCTGTCCAGCAAGGCGGCTACGCGCAGCAGGCCTACGCCCCGCCCGGCGCCCAATCCGCTTACCCGCAACCGGGCTACGCGCAGCAACCCTACGCCCCATCCGGCGCCCAAGCCACGGCATCCCCGCAGGCTTACGCAGCAGCCCAGCAACCCACCGCCCCACAACCGTACGGCGCGCAATCCCGCCTCCCATGGCTGGCGGATGCCGACGACGACCAGCCCAAACGCACCGGCCCCAAGACCGCCCTGGACGAGCTGCGCGAGATCGAGCAGCAGCGTACGACCACGCTCGCGGGCGGACCGATGCTGCGCGGCCGGAACGGCGACTCGGGCATGAGCCAGCTGACCGAGCTCCAGGTCGTGGCGGAAGGCAAGAAGTCCGTGGGCGACGGCAAGCTGATCGGCCGCGTCACGCCGGTGGCCATCGATGCCGGCAATCTCGGCGGCGACTACAACAGCGCGAGCCGCTTCGGCGGCGGTCCGCTCGCGTACACGCTGCCGTCCACCGGCCAGAACGTGTTCAGCCAGACCTTGCCCTCCACCTCCGCCGGTTCGCAAAGCGCATTCGGCGTGGCGCTGGGCGTGGCCTACGAGTCCGATCGCTTCAACGTGGACGTGGGGTCGACACCGCTGGGCTTCCGCTACACCGACATCACGGCCGGCGCACGCGTGAACTTCCCGCTCACGCAGCGCAGCACGCTGGCGCTGTCGGGTTCGCGCCGTTCGGTCACGGACAGCCTGCTGTCATACGCCGGCGCGCGAGACCAGCGTACTGGCGACACGTGGGGCGGCGTCATGCAGAGCGGCGGCCGCGCCGACCTCGGCTGGGACGATGGGTTCTTCGGCATCTACGGTTACGGCGGCTACAGCGTCCTGACGGGTCACGACGTCGAGCGCAACAACAAGTGGGAAGGCGGCGGCGGATTCTACATGCGGCTGATCGACGACGAGGCGCAACGACTGACGTCGGGCATCAACTTCACGTCGATGGGCTATAGCGAGAACCTGCGCTACTTCACGGTGGGCCACGGCGGTTACTTCAGCCCGCAGACCTACTTCGCGGTGACGGTACCCCTCGCGCTGTCCGGCCGCTCGGGCCGCGTGGCGTACCACGTCCGCGGCGCGCTCGGCGTCCAGGCCTTCCGCGAGGACGATGCCGACTACTTCCCGACCGACGCCGCCCGCCAGGCCGACGCCAACCGCGCGGTGCAGCAGGCCAACCAGCAGAACCTGACCAACCAGACGTCGGCGGTGTACGCGGGGCAGTCGAAAACGGGCCTCGCCTACAACCTCGTCGGCTCGGTCGAGTACCAGGCCGCGCAGCAGCTATTCGTCGGCGGCACGCTGGGCATCGACAATGCGCGGGATTACCGGCAGTGGTATGCGGGGGTGTACGTACGGTATGCGCTCCAGAAGCAAAACGGCGCCATCGCCTTCCCGCCCGTTCCACCGCAATCGGCGGTAGGCGCATTGCCGTTCTGACCGACCGTCGGTTTTACTTTCCCTCTCCCCGTTGGGGAGAGGGCAACCCTTCCGCCCACAACCCCGCCACAGTAGGGCGTAAATCCGCAAATCCCCGCCGATCACGTCATGGTTCCGACATCGTGCATCCCTACAATGGCTGCCGTTCCCATCGCTCCATTTGGCTCGGCATGTCCAGCGTCTCACCCGCATCCTCCGCTGCCCGTCCACGGTTCCGGCAGCCCTGCGCGGAGGATCTCTGCGTGGCGACTCCGTTCGTCACCACCGACCACACCAACCAGGACGTGCTCGAAGTCTTCACCGAGCATCGTGAGCTCGCCACGCTCCCGGTGACCGAGAACGACCGCCCCATCGGCCTCATCAACCGGTCGATCTTTCTCTCGCAGATGAGCAAGCCGTACCACCGCGAGCTGTACAACCGCAAGAGCTGCATCGCGTTCATGGACAAGGAGCCGCTGATCGTTGATGCCGCGATGAGCATCGAGGCCCTCACGTTCCGCACGGTCGAGTACGGCGAAAAAGCCCTCACCGACGGCTTCATCATCGCAAGCGAAGGCCGGTTCCTCGGCGTAGGCCACGGCCTGCAACTGATGCGCGTGGTCGCGGACATCCAGGCGGAGCGCAACCGCCAGATCATGCACAGCATCGACTACGCCAGCATCATCCAGCGCGCCATGCTCCGCGCGTCCCGCGACGCCCTCGCCCACACGCTGCCCGACGCGTCCCTGGTCTGGGAACCCCGCGACGTCGTCGGCGGCGACTTCTACCACTTCGTGGCGTTCGAAGATGGCTGGTTCGCGGCGCTCGCCGACTGCACCGGCCACGGCGTCCCTGGCGCATTCATGACGCTTATCGCCTCGTCGCTGCTCACACAGGCCATCGAACAACAAGGTCCGCGCGACCCCGGCGCCCTGCTCGCCGCCGTCCATCGCGGCATCAAGCAGATGCTCGGCCAGGCCGACGGCACCGACGCCATGACCGCCGAGTCGAACGACGGCATGGACGCCGCGTTCTTCTGGTTCGACAACGCCACGCGCCGCCTGACCTTCGCGGGCGCCCGTTGCGCGCTGTTCGTGATGCATCCGGGCGAAGCCGACGACCACGTCATCGATGGCGAGCGCAAGGGCGTCGGCTACATCGACACCGCCATCGACTATGCCTGGCCCAACCGCCACGTCGACATGCAGACCGGTACCGTGGTCTTCGTGACCACCGACGGCCTGATCGACCAGATCGGCGGCCCGAAGGAAATCGCATTCGGCAAACGGCGCGTGCGCGAGGCCCTGCGCGCGGCCCGCGATCTGCCCACGCCGGCCCTGAGCCAGGCCGTGCTCGACGCCCACCTCGCGTGGCAAGGCGACAACCGCCGCCGCGACGACCTCACCTATTTCTGCTTTCGCGTCCGCTAGCCAGCCATGTCAACCACCTCCACCTCGATAGACAACGAATATGGGGCATTCTTCGCCGTGGCCCGGGAACGCAACGTGATCTTCTACTACGTCGGATATTTTTCGCAGAACATCATCGCCGCCATGTCGGACGCGGTGCGCCTGCAACTGGCGGTCAGCGGCGTCGACGGCGGCACGCGCCGCAAGCTGTTCTCGTCCTTCGTCGAAATGGCCCAGAACATCGTCCACTATTCGTCCGATGCGCTCACGCCGTCCACGCAGGACGACGGCCAGCTGCGCCACGGTTCGGTGTGCATCAGCCGCGTGGACGACCGGTACCGCCTGATCTGCTCCAACCCCGTCGCCACCGCGCGGGTGGAACAGTTGCGTGCGACACTGGAGCCTTTGCGCACGATGACGCTCGACGAGATCAAGGCCGCCTATCGCGAGACGCTGCGCGCGGAAGCCCCAGAGGGCAGCAAGGGCGCCGGTCTCGGCTTCCTGACGATGGCGCGCGACGCCAGCGCCCCGCTCGAATACAACTTTCAGCCGATCGACGCGGACCCGGTCTCGACGATGTTCCAGCTCGTCGCCACGATCTGACGCCATCGGGAAGCATCTGCCATGGAAAACCTGTTCATTGCCGCCACGCAAGCCTCACCGGAAGTCAATTTCGACTTCCAGAAGCACACGCTGTCGCTCAAGGGCGAGTCGTACCCCGAGAACGCCGCGGTGTTCTACGGCGAGGCGCTCACGCGCCTGCGCAAGTACCTGAGCCTGTGCGAGGACACCGACATCACAGTCAACGTCGCGCTCACCTATTTCAACAGCTCGAGCACGAAGATCCTGTTCAGCATCTTCGACGCGCTGGACGAAGCCGCCCAGCGCGGCAACCACGTGGCCGTCAACTGGTACCACGACGAGGACGACGACACGATCCTCGAGTTCGGCCAGGAACTCCACGCGGACTTCCCGGCGATCGAGTTCACCGATCACGTCACGACGAACGGTTGAACGCGCTCCCGCACGCCTCCATGGCAGAACCCGACCTGTTCGACACGGAAAACAGTGCGCTCGCGCACGCGCGCGGCATCTACCTCGATGCCGGCGCGAGCGCGGCGACGTACCGCGCGACGCTCGGCGAACTCATCGGCCATTACGAACGCCTGATGCGCGAGACGCGCCGCCTCATCCGGCGCAGCGACCGCGAGGAGCTGGAAATGAACCGGCTCAATCAGCGGCTGCAGGAACTCGCGCAGGAACTCGAATATCGCGCGACGCACGACCAGCTGACCGGCGCGCTCAACCGCGGCGCCGTGATCGAACGCGCCACCGCGGCGCTGGACAACGGCCCCGTGGCGTTGATCGTGCTCGACATCGACCACTTCAAGCGGCTCAACGATACGTTTGGACATCCCGTGGGCGACGTCGTGATCTGTGAGGTCACGGCCTGCCTGCACCACGAGATGCCCCCGGGCGGACTGCTCGGCCGCGTGGGCGGCGAGGAGTTCGCGGCACTGCTGCCCGACACCGATTGCGATATCGCGATCGCAATGGCGGAGCGCATGCGCATCCGCATCGCCGAGCACCACTTCCCTCCTCCGCTGTCGGGTCCGGTGACGGCGAGCTTCGGCATCAGCTGCAACGCGCGGGGTACGAGCTTCGTGAATGCATACGCGCGCGCGGACGAGGCGCTCTACGATGCCAAGCGCGCGGGACGCAATCGCGTCGTCTGCGCGGATGGCCGGACCTCCGGCTCGAACGGAAATTAAGCTGTCCGCGCGTCGCTGATCGCGCGCAACAACGCGAGCATCGTGCGATTGACGGGCGTCGGCACGCCGAGGGCATCCCCCGCCGCCACGATCGCACCGGTGAGCGCGTCGACCTCGAGCGGCCGATCGCGCATGCAGTCCGCATACATCGACGTACCGAAGGACGGCGACAGCGCCAGCACCGTCGCCAGCATCGCCTCCGCTTCATCGTCCGCAAAGCGGGCGCCGCTCGCACGGCCCACGGCCACGGCTTCGTTCAGAACGTCCATGCACAATGCGCGCACGTCGGCGTGATGCAGCACGGCCATGCGCTGCCGCGTCAGCGCGGTGATCGGATTCGCTACCGCGTTGAGCAGCAGCTTGCGCCATTGCAGCGTGACGAAATCCGCGTTCGGATGCGCGTTCATGCGCGAGCCTTCGAACAACCGCGACAGCGCGCGCCCGCCCTCGTCGTCAGGCACCGACAGATGGCGGTCGCCGGCCTCCCCGAAACGCACGCGATCGTGCGCGAGACGCTCCGCATTGAAGTAGACGACCGCGGGCACCACGGCGGCCTCCGCCTCCGCGCGCGCGATCGGCAGCCACGGCGCCACGCGCCGCACGTGCCCGATGCCATTCTGCAGCGCGGCCACACGCGTGCCCGCATCGCAAAGCCGCGCAAGCCACGGCGCGACGGACGCGGTGTCCTGCGCCTTCGTGCACAACAGGATCCAGTCCACGGGTGTGGCCTGCGCGGGATCGGTGAGCGTCCGCACGGTCACGCGGCGCATCCCTTCCGCGGCCTCCAGCCCGATAGCCTCCATCGGCGCGCGCGCGCACAGCGTCACGTCATGGCGCGCTCCCACAGCGAGGCAGGCGGCGACGGACAACCCCACGCCGCCCGCGCCGATCACGGCGACACGTTGACGGACATGCGCGCCCGGCGCACCGTGCGTGGCGATAGCGGTATGCGGGGAGTGGGAGGATTGCGTGGATTGCGGCGGCTGCGGCGGCTGCGGCGGCTGCGTAAGCGAGTGCGTTACGGCAGAGATCGGTTCGGCGGACATGGCGTACGAAGGGAAAACAAGCAGCCATTCTGGTGGCACGCGCGCACACGAACAAGCCACCGCGCCTCACTGTGATGCCCCGCACCGTGCCTTCCGCCAAAGCCTTTGGCATTTATTCAAACCGCGCTGGCACGAACCATGCTCTACACTGTGATTTCCACTTAGCACCGTGCTGTCATTCTCTTCCGCCCTGTCGCCCACCATGCGAGACGCCTTCCGCAAGACCACCAACGTGCTGCTCGATCCCAATCGGCGCTATAGCCAGGCACGCCTGTTCCACGCGGTCCGCGTGGCGCTCGCGCTACTGGTTTCCATCGCGCTGACCACGGGCATCCGCATCCCCCATGGCGAATGGGCATCCATCACCGTGCTCGTCGTCATCGGCGGCCTGCAGCACCACGGCAATATTCGCCGGCGCGCCGCCGAGCGCGGCGTCGGCACGCTGCTTGGCGCGGTGATCGGCCTCGCGCTCATCGCCCAGCAGACCTATATCCTCCATTCGCCACTGCTCACCTACGTGCTGATGGCGCTCGTCTGCGGCTACTGCGCGTATCACGCGATCGGCAAGGGCGGGTATATCGCGCTGCTGACGGCCATCACGGTCGTCATCACGGCGGGCCATGGCGACCAGGACGTGTTCGACGCCCTCTGGCGCACCGTCGACGTGCTCATCGGCACTGCCGTCGCGCTGGTATTTTCGTTCGCGTTGCCCGCGTACGCTTCGTACTCATGGCGCGTCAAGCTGGCCGCATTGCTGCGCGCGAGCGCGGCGGTCCATGCGCGCGTGCAGCGCGGGGAGATCGATCCGGCCACACTGCAGAAGGACATGATGCAACTGGGCATGCAGCTCGTGCAGCTGCGCAGTCTGATTCCGTCGGTGGCCAAGGAAACCGATGTGCCGACGGCCCAGCTCGAGGAAATCCAGCACGCGGCGCGCGTGTGCATCAGTGCATTGGAATTGATGGCGGCGATCGAACCGAATGCGGATCACTCGCGCGAGGACGATCGCGGCATTCGCAGCGCGATGCTGGCCCTCGCGGATTCGCTGGAAAGTGGCAATGCGCCGGAAGACAGCGACATGGCGCCCGCGCCTGCCGCTAGCGGTGTCGATGCGAACGCTGCCAGCGCGGCGAACGCGGCGCTCGCAACGCCCTCGGCGGCAACGATGACGGGTTCGTTCGCGTTTCTGTCGCGGCGCCTGCAGGCGGAACTCTCGCGCACGCGCGACGTGCTCGCGCAAATGAGCACGAAGTACGAGTTCCCTTACGCTAGCAACTAGACCGGACTGGCGCGCGCAGCTTAGTGAATGGAAGCGCCCGAAGCGGAGAAGTTCGCGAGCAGCGTCGCGTGATAGGGCTCGATCGGCAACGTCACGCCGAGCGCCGTGAACAGCTCCAGCGCGCGTTCCAGCGATGTCAGCGCGCCGGGCATCCAGATTCGCTGCAGACGGATCGGCGTCTCGCCGACCATCTCCGCGAACTGGTAAAGGCCGTATTCCTGAATGGCCTTGAAGAGCACCAGACCCACGAGATGAAGATCCCCGGTATCGAGCGCAATGACCGCCTGGGCGGCCCATCGCTCTTCGCGGATCGTGATGAGATCTGCCTCAGCAAAACGTTCACCGATATGATCCATCGCGAGGGAGGCAGGAAAGTTGGACAGGAGGCTCACTACGTTTCTCCAAAGCCAGATAGTCCAATTACGGCATTCTTGGCAAAAGCTGAAGGGTAGCATGCAGCCTCATCCGTTCGCTGCCCCTGGATTCGAGTCTCGCGTCAATCCGCGCGCTTTGCTGCGTTGTCGTCACGCATTGTGTGCGGTTTCGAGCGCGCTCGTGGCGCATGCGTTGCGCGGCGGTTGCGCTCTGTTGCGCTTCTGTTGTGTAAACGCAGCAGCCCCCCGCAGCAGCCCCCCGCAGCAGCCCCCGCAGTAGCCCCTCCACGCCGCTCGGTCCCGTCCGCCAGGCCCCCCTCGCCGCTAGGCCGCTTCGCTGCTACCGCCGCGTCGGTTTTCAAAACGCGTTGTGCGCCGCATTATCGCCGCGATTATGACAAACCTGTAATGTTGAATTATGACAAACGTGTAATGTTAATCCGCCCAAGACACCTGGCGCACATTGCCAAAATGTAATGAAAAAATCTCCCGCAGGCGCACGCGTTTCATTTATAAAGGACAAACGTGCCGTGGACTGGTGTCACACCGCACGACTCAGCCCGCAGGCCGGCCCGCGGGCATTTTTTTTGCCAATTTATTACCGTTCCGTCTGAACGGATAATATCCATTTCCGCGCGGAATATTCCTCCCATTCGGTGAAAACCCTCCCCGCCTTTATCTTGCTCTTCGCTGGTATATCACATACTGTGTAGCCGTTCCCCACGGATTTTCTTTTGTATTACCGGTATGAAGGCAGCAGCCGCCCAATGCGAGTGGCCGGAGCCTCCTTTTGTCTGCATCCAAATAAAAGGCGACGTCGCGAATTTAATTCGCGCATGAATCCAGATTGATTCCGATTAATCAACGGATATCGCCATCGATATTAAGGAGACATCAAAATGGATCACGCATCGGCAACGCTCTCACCCAACCAGCCAGCGGATAACAGGCGCTGGCTCCAACTCATCGCCGGCGTGGTCTGCATGGTGGCCACGGCCAACATCCAGTACGCGTGGACGCTGTTCGTCCCGGAAATCGAGGAAACCTACGGGTGGCCGCGCGCGCAGATCCAGGTCGCCTTCACCCTGTTCGTGCTGGTGCAGACGTGGCTGGCCCCGATCGAGGGCTACTTCATCGACAAGTTCGGGCCGCGGCTGATGGTGGCCTTCGGTGCGATCATGATCGGCACGGCGTGGGTCATCAACGCGCAGGCCACCACGCTGATGGGCTTCTATATCGGCGCGGCAGTGGGCGGTATCGGCGTCGGTTCGATCTATGCCACCTGTATCAACAACGCGCTCAAATGGTTCCCGGACCGGCGCGGCCTCGCGGTCGGCCTCACGGCGGGCGGCTATGGCGCGGGTTCCGCGGCGACCATCCTGCCGATTGCGTCGATGATCGAATCCGCCGGCTATCAGGACACCTTCCTGTTCTTCGGTCTGCTGCAAGGCTCCATCGCGTTCATCGCGGCGTGGTTCCTCCGCGCGCCGAAGGCCGCCGAAGTCCGTGCCTCGAGCAAGCTGGTGCAGGCCACGCGCGACTACACGCTCAAGGAGGCCATGAGCACGAAGTTGTTCTGGCTGATGCTCGTGATGTTCGTGCTCGTCGTGACCGGCGGCATGATGGCCGTGGCGCAGCTCGGCGTTATCGCGAAGGACCTCGGCGTCAAGGAGTTCCAGGTCGATCTGCACTTCTTCGTGATGGCCGCCCTGCCCCTCGCGCTGATGCTCGACCGCATCATGAACGGGATCTCGCGCCCGCTGTTCGGCTGGATCTCGGACAACATCGGCCGTGAGAAAACGATGGTCATCGCGTTCACGCTCGAAGGGTTCGGCATCATCGCGCTTGGCTACTGGGGTAGCAACCCGTATGCGTTCCTGATCCTGTCGGGGGTCGTGTTCCTGGCGTGGGGCGAGGTGTATTCGCTGTTCTCGGCACTCGCCGGCGATGCGTTCGGCACCAAGCACATCGGCAAGATCTACGGCGTGCTGTACACCGCCAAGGGTATCGGCGCCCTGTTCGTGCCGATCGGCAACCTGATGATGGAGGCGACGGGCACCTGGTCGACCGTGCTCTACACCGTCGCGGCGATGGACCTGACGGCGGCCTTCCTCGCCTTCACGGTGCTGAGGCCGGTGCTGGCGAGCCACGTCGCGTCCTCGAAACGATTGTTCGCCTCGGAGGCGACCACATCGGCGGGCGCGCGCGTCGGAGCGTAATCCTGCGCCCCATGCGGGCAGGTTGCGAATGCGACAAAAAGCGGACTTCGAGAGAAGTCCGCTTTTTTCATGTGCGGCACGCTTTCGGCGATTCCCTCCCGCGCCGGCGTTCCGGACGCACTACAGTGGAACATCGTGCCGACGGAACTCTCACGCGCGTTCGCGCGTCGACATGTTCAGACCACCTTTGACGCACATCGCCCCCGCCTGTCCTTCAAGGAGCCCGCATGCCCACCACCCTCGCAGCCGACCTCATCACCGCCGTTCTAGCCAATGCCGGCGTCCAGCGCATCTATGGCGTCGTCGGCGACAGCCTCAATGGCATCACCGAATCGTTACGCAAGCGCGAAGACATCGACTGGATCCACACGCGCCATGAGGAAGCCGCCGCCTTCGCGGCGGGCGCCGAGGCGCATCTGACCGGCGAGCTGGCGGTGTGCGCGGGCAGTTGCGGGCCGGGCAACCTCCATCTGATCAATGGCTTGTTCGACTGCCATCGCTCGCGCGTGCCCGTGCTCGCGATCGCCGCGCATATCCCGAGCGCCGAGATCGGCCGCAACTATTTTCAGGAAACGCATCCGGAGAACCTGTTCCGCGAATGTAGCCACTACTGCGAGCTCGTGACGAGCGCCGAGCAATTGCCCGGCGTGCTCGAGACGGCCATTCGCACGGCGGTGGGGAAGCGCGGCGTGGCGGTCGTCGTGATTCCCGGCGACGTGGCGCTGCGACAGGTGTCCGGTGGCATCTCGGCGCCGGCCGCGCTGGTGCCGAAGGAGCCGGTGATCGTCCCCGACCAGGCATCGCTGTCCGCGATGGCGCAGATGCTCCAGGACAGCGGCAAGGTCACGATGCTGTGCGGACGCGGCTGCGCGGGCGCGCATGACCAGGTCGTGCGGCTCGCCGAAACGCTGAAGGCGCCGATCGTCCATGCGCTGGGTGGCAAGGAGTACATCGAATATGACAATCCGTACGATGTCGGCATGACGGGGCTGATCGGCTTCAGCTCGGGTTATCACGCGATGGAGAACTGCGACACGCTGCTGATGCTCGGCACCGACTTTCCGTATCGCCAGTTCTATCCTTCGCATGCAAAGGTCATTCAGATCGACGTCCGCGCGGAGAACCTCGGCCGCCGCACGCGACTCGACCTCGGCCTGGTCGGCGATGTCGGCGCCACGCTGGATGCATTGCAACCGCTGCTGACCGCGAAGACCGACACGGCGTACCTCGATGCCTGCGTGCGCCACTATCGCAACGCGCGCAAGGACCTCGACGATCTGGCGAGCGGCGACAGCGGCCGCAAGCCGATCCATCCGCAACACCTTGCACGCCTGCTGAGCGAGAAGGCGAGCGACGATGCGGTCTTCACGTTCGACGTCGGCACACCGACGGTGTGGGCGGCGCGCTATCTGAAGATGAACGGCAAACGCCGCCTCATCGGCTCGCTTGCCCACGGCTCGATGGCCAACGCGCTGCCACAGGCCATCGGCGCGCAATCCGCATACCCCGGCCGCCAGATCATCAGCATGTCGGGCGACGGCGGCTTCGCGATGATGATGGGCGACTTCCTCACGCTCACGCAGCAAAAGCTGCCGGTGAAGGTCGTCATCTTCAACAACAGCGTCCTCGGCTTCGTCGCGCTGGAGATGAAAGCGGCAGGCCTGCTGGAAACCGGCACGAACCTCGATAACCCGGACTTCGGCGCCATGGCCCGCGCCATCGGCATCTGGGGCCAACGCGTCGACGACCCCAAAGACCTCCCCGCCGCCATCGACGCCATGCTCCAACACGACGGCCCGGCCCTGCTGGACGTCGTCACCAACACCCAGGAACTGGCCATGCCCCCGGCCCTCAAAGCCGAACAAGTCAAAGGCTTCAGCCTCTGGGCCCTGAAAGCCGTCATGAACGGCCGCGCGGACGAACTGGTGGAACTGGCGAAGACGAATTTGTTGCGGTGAGCCGGGCTTGCTGCCTTTGAGTTTGGCCGCGTCGTTGTTAGCGTCGACACCTCAATATTTGGCGACAATGCGATAGCAACGAACCATGCCGAGCGCCATGATTGCGCCTTCCACTCACCAGAAGGCGTAGCCCGCTCGGCATGAAAGAACTCGAATCTTTTGAAGTCGTCTATCACGGCCCCGCCCTCGATTCGCCGGAAGCAGATAACACCCACTTGATCCCAGCCCTGGCCGCAATCGCCGACCTCTTTACGGAGGTGACCACCGCGACGAACGGCAGAAGAATCGGCCTTCGCGTGGCGACAGAAGCAAGACCGAACGTCGGCGCCTTCCACATGGTGTTCACGCTGAGCAGAGCACCGCGGCTCCCCCGCCATTACACCTACGCCTCCGCAAGCAGCGCACTGGCGATGCCAAGCGTACTCGCCCAACTCTCACTACCCAAGATGAGCCTGATCTGGTTCATCCGCACACTGCGCGGCCGCGCGCCCTGCAAGGTCGTCGACTGCGGCACCTACTACAACGTCGGCATCACCGACACGGAATGCGTCGACGTAGGCGCCCGAACCCTCCGTCTATGGTGCAACCCCCGCGTCCGCACAAGCCTGGAAACCGCCCTCTCACCCCTACACCGCGAAGGCATCAACACCTTCAGCATGCTGCGCGACGGCAACCCCTGGCTCACCATCCACAAACACGAACTCGACCACTTCAAAGCGGACCCACATGGGGAGTTCGATCTATGAAGACAACGAGGCCCTGTGGCCTCGGTGAAACTTGGCTGCGCACTGCCGCTTCACGCGACGGCCGCGCTCACTATCAAGCCTATGACAACCCCTTCATCCGCGCCCGCTGACAAAACCGCCGCTCCTGAATCGTCCGCTCACGAAAGTACCGACGGGGATTGCCACACATCCAGCAACTACACACCGCCGCCGTCCACACCCACCGCCCCAACTCGCGAACCCCGCCCGCCCCGCCGTGATAATGCCGGCGCTTAGCCTTCAACCGCGCCACCTGCGCACGCCGATACGCCCTTCCCTTTTCCATGGTCAATCCTTTGCACGTTTCATAAGCCGAATGTGCAAAAGCCCGCTCGGGGCGGGCTATGAAAGATGGGGCGGCACGCGGCATCGACGGAATGCATCAGAACGCGTAACGCAATGCTAGACGACGCTGACAAGGACATCAACACCGCCTCGCGTCGCAGTGGCGAACCTGCACACTACCTCCGAAGGGGGATTGCCGCCTTGGCGCCGGAAAACGACAGTGCGTGCAATCGAACGCCCATAACTAGCGCACCCCACTCAACCCCGCGTACCCCCGTCCCTCAAACATGAACGCAAGAATCATCGGCGTCTCCGCCGCCGCAGCAATGGTAGTGGCAATCACCGGCTGCACCGCGAGCTACAAGAACGTAAAAACAGGCGGCACCGACCTCGCCGCCGGAGGGCAACTGGACTCCTCCGCAGCGGTCTACATCGCCCTCCCGAAGGACGGCGCCTACGGCGCGAAGGCGTACGCAGGCAGCGGACGAACGGTAGCAAGCGCGATTGCGCAGGCCCTCTCGCAAAAGGCCCGACGCGTCGATGTCGCGGAAGCCGAACAGACCCGCGACCAAACGCTATCAGAGGCCAAACGCCTCGGCGCACGATACGCCGTGATTCCGGTCATCGCCCACTGGGAACAACGTGCAACAGAATGGTCCGGCCGCCCGAGCCGCATGTCCCTCGACATGTCGGTCTACGACGCCGACACGGGGACCAAAATCGACGCCCGATCCATCACGGCAAGAAGCCGAATTGTGAGCTTTACCTCCACGTCACCCGACAGCCTGCTCACAAGCCCGCTGAAGGCCTATGCGCAACAGCTGTATGGTGCCGGGACACGCGAATAAGCATCGCGACGAACGCCTCGCTCAATTTTTGGACGGGTTCCGATAGAACCAAAGCGTAGCGGAAGTCATGATCGGCCATCGACAATCACGCGAGGAATACCATCGATGGCCAAAGAAGACTTCTCCGCAAGGCGCGCCGAGAGCACCTTCTTCGACGACATCCGCAATCGTCTCTACGCGATCGTCAGCAAAGACTTAGTCCGCGAAAATTATCTGATCCCCGGACTACCCAACGCCGCGAACTGTCCGGTGGACTTCTATATCGAAGGCCACAAAAAGCCGTTGTACCTGTTTGGCGTGTCGACACGAGACAAGGCCATGCTCACAACCATAGTCCTCCAACACCTGAACGCGTCTAACGTGGAGTTTCGCTCGATGGTGGTGTTCAAGGATTACGCAGATCTGCCGCGCAAGGACTTCAGCCGACTGATGAACGCGGCGAATGACATGGTTTCGTCGCTCGATGCCAACGAGGCATTCGAGCGGAAGCTTAGACAAGCATAGCTCCGATCTCGGGTGGTTGGCAGGGGAACCTACCCGATCGGTCGACGGCTCACCCCGGCCATATTCCTCCCCACCGTTCGAGGATAACTCAAGCAGATTACCTCCTCAGGGGTCGGGCGAGAACGATGAAGGCGAAGCTCTGCGATCCTAAGACAACCCTTCGGCCTCGCACTCGCGCGCTATAGTGACACCACGAAGGCGCAGACTATTTTTGTGAACTCACATTCCTGCCGTTTGGCTCATTCAATATCATCGGCATAGGCGCCACCTGTGGCACCTCCGCGGGCGGCGGAAACCCCGGAATTTCTACATCGACCATCGGCCTCACCGGCCTAGGTGGCAGTGATTCCAACAGGCGATCGCTTTCTCCTTGGCGATGAGTCTCTTGCACCTGCGAGGGTGCACCGATTGGCCGGCCTGCAGAAGGCTGGCCGATGGGCTGAGATGATGCCGACATCGCAGTTGGAATGACAGCCCACAACGTTATCGAAATCAGCGTTGCCATTCGCATAATATTCTCCCTCCTAACGTTGATCCAACCGCGCGCATGATACCGCCGAGCTGCTTGCGGTCTTACCGACTCAGATATACTCAGCGCACAAAAAATAATCGGGGGCGCAAATGCGCGCATGGGTCATCGCCATTGCAATCGCCGCTGGCGGTTGGTACTACTACCACCATCATCGAACGGCGCAAGCCTCTTTGCCGTCGCTACAGGAGCCAGCGATCTCAGCATCGCAATTCCCCGCCACGCCGGCCCCGGCATTACGGTGCGAGGGCAAAACGATGTGCCATCAAATGCAATCGTGCGAAGAGGCAACGTTCTATCTCAGAAATTGCCCCGGCACAAAGATCGATGGAGACGGGGACGGCATCCCCTGCGAACGGTCGCTTTGCTGATCGGCTAGAAGCATCACAAGCCCACGGCGCCGGTACTACTATGTGAACGGCCCAAGGGCGGCGGGATTCGCCGAAGCTCCATCGGCAAAGCCAGCGACGCAAGCCCCCCGGCCCCCAAGTCATTGGCAACAAAAAACAAAAATGCCCGCTTGCGCGGGCATTCGTAATTCTGGCGGAGAGAGGGGGATTCGAACCCCCGATAGGCTATTAACCTATACACGCTTTCCAGGCGTGCGACTTAAACCACTCATCCATCTCTCCGGGAAGTCCGCGATTATAGCAGAGCCACTCGCGCTGTCCAGAGGTGCCTTACCCGCGCCGCAGATAACTGACCAGACGGTCGATCACCGGTGCGTTTCGGGGGGTGATGAGGCTGACGATGATGGCCGCCGCGAAGCCCGCGGGGACGCCGAATGCGCCGGAGGCGATGGGGTCCACGCCGAACCAGCGGTTGCCGAAGATCCCCGTGATGCGTGTGAAGAACGGGTAGTTCACGAAGATGTAATAGACCGCGACGGCCAGACCCGTGGCCATGCCCGCCACCGCCCCAGCGGCCGTCGTCCGGCGCCAGAAGATCGCCAGCACGAGTACCGGGAAGAAGCTCGATGCCGCCAGCGAGAACGCCGCGCCGACCAGGAACAGGATGTTGCCCGGTCGCAGCGATGTCACGTAGGACGCAAACAGCGCCACCCCGAGCAGCACGATCTTGGCCGTCGTCACGCGCCGCTGGTGGCTCGCCTGCCGGTCGACCATGTGATAGTAGACGTCGTGCGACAGCGCGTTGGCGATGGTCAGCAGCAGCCCGTCCGCCGTCGATAGCGCCGCCGCCAGCGCCCCCGCCGCGATCAGGCCCGAGATGACGTACGGCAGCCCCGCTATCTCCGGCGCCGCCAGCACGATCATGTCCGGCTGGATCATGACCTCCGCCCATTGCACGATGCCATCCCCATTGAGATCCCGAATGGCGAACACAGGCGGATCCACCTTGCGCCACTGCACCACCCACTGCGGCAGGTCGGCATACGACGTGCCGACCAGATGATGGAAGAACTCGTACTTGACCAGCGCCGCCAGCGTCGGCGCGGAGACGTACAGCAGCGCGATGCAGAACACCGCCCAGGCCACCGAATTGCGGCTCTCGCGTACGGACGGCGTCGTATAGAGCCGCGTGAGGATGTGCGGCAGACTCGCGGTCCCCAGCATCAGACAAAACACCAGCAACACGAAATTGAGCCGCTTGGTCGAGCGCTCCGCCTCGCTCGCCGCCGGATACGGCTCGGTCGATGGCGTCGAGGGGTGGCTGCGCGCGAGGGCCTCGTCGCGCATCAGCGTCCATTGCTGAAGCGCATCGGCGGCATCCACCGGAAACGTCGCCCGCTCCCGTTCCACGGACTTGATCTCGCGCAACGGGGCATTCCGCACGCGCAATTCCAGCAACCGCGCGTCAAGCGCCGCGCGCTCTTCATCGAAGGACTGCGGCAGCCTCGCGATCCGTTCGTCGAAGGCCACCGCCTGCCGCCGGAAAATCTCGCGCACCTGCATCTCGGCCGGCGACTGCTCGAGCGCCTGCTCCTGCTTGTCCAGCTGGCTCAGCAGCGAGCCATAGCTGACCTGCGGCAGAACCTCCCCATGATGCTTCCACGCGATGAGCGACACCGTCAGCAGGAACGCGACGATCAGCATGATGTACTGGGCCACCTGCGTCCACGTCACCGCCCGCATGCCGCCCAGAAACGAACACACGAGAATGCCGGCAAGCCCGAAGAACACGCCCACCGCGAATTCCACCCCGATGAAGCGTGTGACGATCAGCCCCACGCCCTGGATCTGCGCAACGAGATAAACGAACGAACACAGCGACGCCGCCAGCACCGCAATCGCGCGCACCGGCATATTGCCGCCCGGCTTCCCATTGCCATAGCGCGCCGCGAGAAAGTCGGGAATCGTGTAGCCGCCGTACTTGCGCAGATACGGCGCGAGCAGGAACGCGACGAGGCAATAGCCGCCGGTCCAGCCCATGACATAGGCAAGCCCTTCATATCCAGAGGCAAACAGAATCCCCGCGAGGCCGATGAACGACGCCGCGCTCATCCAGTCCGCGGCAATGGCCATGCCGTTGAACATCGCGGGCACGCGCCGCCCCGCGACGTAATACTCGTTGAGATCGGACGTTCGGCAGATCAGCCCGATACACGCATAGATCGCGATCGTGACGAACAGGAACACATACCCAAGCCACAACGCATCGGCGTTGGAATGCTCGAGCAGCCCCATCATCGCGACGAAGCCGAGCAGCCCCAGCGTGAAGAGGCTGTAATAGAGCATCAACCGGCGGCGAAAGGTCGACTGCGCGTCAGGCATGGAACGTTAGAGAGATAAAGGACCCGCTCAGGAAAACGCCCCTCTCCCGCGTCGCGGCAGAGGGGCGCATGCTGGCAGGCAAGCAGCGGGCAAGAGGTTCAGTCGAGCTTACTGCGCCTGCTTCAGCTGATCGAGAATCGCGGGATTCTCGAGCGTCGAGGTGTCCTGCGTAATCTCTTCGTTCTTGGCCAGCGAACGCAGCAGACGCCGCATGATCTTGCCCGAACGCGTCTTCGGCAGGTTGTCGCCAAAGCGGATGTCCTTCGGCTTGGCGATCGGACCGATCTCCTTGCCCACCCAGTTACGCAGCTCGGAGGCAATCTTCACGGCCTCGTCGCCCGTCGGCCGCGAACGCTTGAGCACGACGAACGCGCAGATCGCCTCGCCCGTCATGTCGTCCGGACGACCGACCACGGCGGCCTCGGCCACGAGCGGATTCGACACCAGCGCGGACTCGATCTCCATCGTGCCCATGCGGTGCCCCGACACGTTCAGCACGTCGTCGATCCGGCCCATGATGGTGAAGTAGCCCGTTTCCTTGTCGCGAATCGACCCATCGCCGGCCAGATACAGCTTGCCGCCGAGTTCCTCGGGAAAGTAGCTCTTCTTGAAGCGCTCCGGATCGCCCCAGATCGTGCGGATCATCGACGGCCACGGACGCTTGACGACGAGAATGCCGCCGCTGCCATTGGGCACGTCCTGCCCGGTCTCGTCGACGATCGCGGCCATGATGCCCGGCAGCGGCAGCGTGCACGAACCCGGCACCAGCGGCGTCGCGCCCGGCAACGGCGTGATCATGTGCCCGCCGGTTTCGGTCTGCCAGAACGTATCGACGATCGGGCAACGCTCGCCGCCGATATTCTTGTAGTACCACATCCACGCTTCCGGATTGATCGGCTCGCCCACGGTACCCAGCAGACGCAGGCTCGACAGATCGTACTGCCGCGGATGGATCTTGTCGTCCGCCTCGGCCGCCTTGATCAGCGAACGGATGGCGGTCGGCGCCGTGTAGAAGATCGACACCTTGTGGCGCTGGATCATGTCCCAGAAACGGCCAGCATTCGGGAACGTCGGCACGCCCTCGAACACGACCTGCGTCGCGCCGGCCGCGAGCGGCCCATAGGCAATGTAGGTGTGGCCCGTCACCCAGCCGATATCGGCGGTACACCAGAACAGGTCGTCGGGCTTGATGTCGAACGTCCAGCGCATCGTCATCAGGGCCCACAGCAGATAGCCGCCCGTGCTGTGCTGCACGCCCTTCGGCTTGCCCGTGGAACCGGAGGTGTAAAGGACGAACAGCGGATGCTCGGCATCCACCGGCTCGGCCGCGCAGGTATCGGGCTGGCCCGCGGCCACCTCTTCCATCCAGCGGTCGCGGCCTTCGGTCCAGCCTACCTTGCCGCCCGTGCGGCGATAGACGATGACGTGCTTCACGGCCTCGCAGCCGCCGAGCGCCAGGGCCTCATCGGCGATGGCCTTGAGCGGCAGCGCCTTGCCGCCGCGCATCTGCTCGTCCGCGGTAATCAGCGCGACGGCGCCGACATCCACGAGCCGCTCCTGCAGGGACTTCGCCGAGAATCCGCCGAACACCACCGAGTGCGTCGCGCCGATCCGCGCGCACGCCTGCATGGCCACCACGCCCTCGACCGACATCGGCATGTAGATGACCACACGATCGCCCTTCTTGATGCCGAGCGCCTTCAGGCCATTGGCAAAGCGGCTGACGCGCGCGAGCAGCTCGTTGTAGCTGACGCGCGAAACGGTGCCGTCATCGGCCTCGAACACGATCGCCGTCTTGTCGCCGAGACCCTTCTCGATATTGCGCTCGAGGCAGTTGTACGACGCGTTGATCTGCCCGTCCTCGAACCACTTGTAGAACGGCGCGTTGCTCTCGTCGAGCACCTTCGTGAACGGCTTGTGCCAGTGGAGCAGCTCGCGTGCATGGCGGGCCCAGAAGCCCTCGTAGTCGCGCGCCGCTTCGTCGCACAGCGCCTGGTAGGCCTCCATGTTCGGGATCGAGGCGTTCCTGGCGAGCGACTCGGGAGGATTGAAAACGCGATGCTCCTGCATCACCGACTCGATGGCGGACATGAGGTTGTCTCCTGATCTGGATGGAATGCTTGTAACCTGCTTTTGGCTGCAAGGTACGCCCGGCGCCTTACTTAAACCTGACTACTTCAACCTGACTACTTAAACCTGACTAGTTCAAATGGTTCGGGCAAGGCAATGCCCCGCGCCGATGATGCGCCGCAGCAGCGGCACCCGCGTACATGTGCAGTCGGCTCCTCTAGGCTAGCACAGCTACAATGCCGCGAGCCACCCGCAATCGCGCAGAGCGCATTGCGCCAACGCCCACACCTCAGGCCTCCACCTCCGCCTCCCGCAACGTGTCCCTCCACGCCCTTCTGCTCATCGCCGCGATGGCCCTCGTCGGCAGCAACGTCGGTCTCGGCAAGTCCATCATCGCCGAGGTCCCCGTCCTGCTGTTCGCGCTGCTGCGGTTCATCATCGCGATCGTCTGCCTCGCGCCGTGGTACCGCCCCGCCCGCATGCGCGCGGTCTCGCGCGCGGAATGGCGCAACCTGTTCCTGATGGCGTTCTTCGGCACGTTCGGCTTCACGCTGCTGATGCTCGGCGGCGTGCGCCTGACCAGCGCGATGGCCGCGGGCGTCATCACGAGCACGATCCCCGCGACGGTGGCCGTGCTGTCATGGCTGCTGCTGCGCGAGACGCTGTCGCGCCGGACCGTCGCGTCCGTGCTGCTCGCGGTGGCCGGCATCGCGGTGCTCAACGTCGCGCGCGGCGGCGATGGCCACGGCGTCGAATCGATGGGCAACGCCGGCACCCATGCGCTGCTCGGCAACCTGATGATCCTCGGCGCGGTGGTCTGCGAATCGATCTACGTCATCCTCTCGCGGCGGCTGTCGCAATCGCTGGCCGCCATCGAGATCTGCGCCTACACGCATCTGATCGGCGGACTGCTGATGCTGCCGCTGGGCATCGTGCCGCTGCTCTCGTTCGACGCGGCCACCGTCTCCCCGCATGTCTGGGCACAACTGGTCTGGTACGCGCTGTCCGCGAGCATCTTCTCGTTCTGGCTCTGGATGAAGGGCATCCGGCATGTGCCCGCGCAGCTGGCCGGCGTGTTCACGTCGGTGCTGCCCATCGCGGCGGCCGTCTACGGCATCGTGTTTCTCGGCGAGCGGCCGGGCTGGGCGCATGGCGTCGCGCTCGGCTGCGTGCTCGCGGGTATCGCCATCGCAAGCTGGCCCGCAACCGCTGAAACAATCGGTAGCAATCGGCCGCCGCGCGGCGGGACTGAAAACGTAGGGTAAACGGCAGGCAGACGGTACAATCGACGCCGCTTTGAATGTCTGCCATCCAACCTCGCATCCCGCATTCCCGCATACCAATGGCCCGCACTTCGCACCCTCCTCGCCTGCGTCCCATCCCCAGCATCATCTTCGCCTCGCGCTGGCTGCAGCTGCCGCTCTACCTCGGCCTGATCGTCGCGCAGGGCGTCTATGTCTATCACTTCCTGATCGAGGTCTGGCACCTGGTCTCGCACGCGGCCTCGTTCGACGAAGCGAAGATCATGCTCGTGGTGCTCGGGCTGATCGACGTCGTGATGATCTCCAACCTGCTGATCATGGTGATCGTCGGCGGTTACGAGACCTTCGTGTCCCGCCTCGGCATCGACAACCATCCCGACGAGCCCGAATGGCTCGACCACGTCAACGCGGGCGTGCTCAAGGTCAAGCTGTCGATGGCGCTCATCGGCATCTCGTCCATCCACCTGCTCAAGACCTTTATCGACGCCGAACAACGGTCGCAACACACGATCATGTGGCAGGTCATCATCCATGTGGCCTTCCTGTTCTCCGCGATCGCCATGGCATGGGTGGACCGCATGACCTCGCACCCGGCCGTGCCGCACGGCGCCGAGATGCCGCCGGGAAGCGCGCCCGCCGACCACTGATCCGCCCCCAATGTCGCCCCGGCCCCACACCGGGGCCCCGGCGCACTGTCGACGCCTGTATGCAACCGGGCAGCCGCGCCGCGCACGGTGTATCATCCCGGGCTGTGTTTCACCGCAGCCCCACCCCCACAAAATGACAGTCATCAAGCAAGAAGACCTCATCCAGAGCGTCGCCGATTCCCTGCAGTACATCAGCTATTACCATCCGATGGACTACATCACCAGCCTGGGCCGCGCCTACGAGCTGGAGCAGAGTCCGGCCGCGAAGGATGCGATCGCGCAGATCCTGACCAACAGCCGCATGTGCGCCGAGGGCAAGCGCCCGCTGTGCCAGGACACCGGCATCGTCACGATCTTCGTCAAGGTGGGGATGGACGTGCGCTGGGACGGCGCCACCATGGGCCTGACGGACATGATCAACGAGGGCGTGCGCCGCGGTTACACGCACCCCGACAACGTGCTGCGCGCGTCGATCGTGAGCCCGCCCGAAGGCGGCCGCAAGAACACCCGGGACAACACCCCGGCCGTGATCCACTACGAAGTGGTGCCCGGCAACACGGTGGACATCCAGGTCGCGGCCAAGGGTGGCGGCTCGGAGAACAAGTCGAAGTTCGTGATGCTGAATCCGTCGGATTCCATCGTTGACTGGGTGCTCAAGACCGTGCCGACGATGGGCGCGGGCTGGTGCCCGCCCGGCATGCTGGGCATCGGCATCGGCGGCACAGCCGAGAAGGCCATGGTCATGGCCAAGGAATCGCTGATGGAGTCGATCGACATCCATGAAGTGATCGCCCGCGGCCCGAAGGACTGGATCGAGGAAATGCGCGTCGAGCTGTACGAGAAGGTCAACGCGCTCGGTATCGGCGCGCAGGGCCTGGGCGGCCTGGCCACCGTGCTCGACGTCAAGATCATGGGCTACCCGACTCACGCGGCCTCGAAGCCCGTGGCGATGATCCCGAACTGCGCCGCCACGCGCCACGTGCATTTCACGCTCGACGGCAGCGGCCCGGCCCAGCTGGAGGCCCCCGACCTGTCGGCCTGGCCGAAGGTGGAGTGGGCACCGGACACCGAGACCTCGAAGCGCGTGGACCTGAACACCCTGACGCCCGAGGAAGTCGCCTCGTGGAAGCCGGGCCAGACGCTGCTGCTGAACGGCAAGATGCTGACCGGCCGCGATGCCGCGCACAAGCGCATCGCCGACATGCTGGCCAAGGGCGAGAAGCTGCCGATCGACTTCACGAACCGCGTGATCTACTACGTCGGCCCCGTGGATCCGGTCCGTGACGAGGTCGTCGGCCCGGCGGGTCCCACGACCGCGACGCGCATGGACAAGTTCACCGAGACCATGCTGTCGCAAACGGGCCTGATCTCGATGATCGGCAAGGCCGAGCGCGGCCCCGTGGCGATCGAGGCGATCAAGAAGCACAAGTCGGCCTATCTGATGGCCGTCGGCGGTGCCGCCTACCTCGTGTCGAAGGCCATCCGCGGCGCCAAGGTTCTGGCCTTCGAAGACCTCGGCATGGAAGCCATCTACGAGTTCGACGTCAAGGACATGCCCGTGACCGTCGCCGTGGACAGCTCGGGTACCTCGGTCCACAAGACCGGCCCCGCGGAATGGCAGGCCAAGATCGGCAAGATCCCGGTCGCCGCCGCGTAATACCGCATCCGCCGCCCGGCGGTCCCCCTCTCCTTCGGGAGAGGGAATGGGACAGAAGCACGGGCGGGCACGGCGCGCCCCGCCCGTTCTCCGCTCAGTCCCGAACCCGTATCCCACCGCATTGAACCCCTCCCCGATCGGCGTCTTCGATTCCGGCCTAGGCGGCCTCTCGGTCCTGCGAGAGATCCGCGCGCTGCTGCCGCATGAATCGCTGCTCTACGTCGCCGATTCCCGTCACGCGCCCTACGGCGAGAAACCCGAATCGTTCGTCGAATCCCGTACGCTCGAAGTGTGCGAGTGGCTCGTCGCGCAAGGCTGCAAGGCCCTCGTCATTGCCTGCAATACGGCGACGATGCATGCGGTGCAGGCCGTGCGCGCGCGCTTCACCGCGCTGCCGGTCATCGGCGTCGAACCCGGTCTCAAACCCGCGGCCGCGGCGAGCCGCAGCAAGGTGATCGGCGTACTGGCCACCGCCAACACGCTCAAGAGCGGCAAGTTCAATCGATTGCTGACCACCCTGCAGCAAGAGAGCCGCTACGTGTGCGAACCGGGCATCGGCCTCGTCCCCATGATCGAGCAAGGCGATATCTCGAGCGCCGCCATGCGCGCGCGCCTGCAAACGCTGCTGGCGCCGATGCTCGAAGCCGGTGCCGATACGCTCGTACTCGGCTGCACGCACTACCCGTTCCTGACGTCAACGATCCGCGACATGGTCGGCGATCGCCTCACGATCATCGATACGGGCGTGGCCATCGCGCGCCAGCTGGCGCGCAAGCTCGCGGAGTTCGATCTGGCTGCCCCACCGGACGCCGTGCCGACGGACCGCTACGTGTCCACGCGCGATGCCATGCATCTGCGAGAGATGGCCGCCACGCTGCTGGGCGTCGATGCCGCGGCAGAGACCGTCATCATCGGCGCCGACCGCCCCGACCGTAGCCCCGACAGCCTTACTGCGTGAAACCCAGCGGCCGATGCTGCCGCACCTCGGGCTTCACCGCATGTTCCTGCCGCAGCTGCGCCAGAAACTCGTCCGCCGTCAGCGCCTCGCCGAGCACGACCCCCTGCCGCTTGACGGTGGCAAAGTCGCCCGGCGTCAGGCAATCCATCGCCAGCAACTCGGCGCGGATCGCATCGGTCAGCCGCGCCTCGTCGCCTTCCAGCGCCTCTTCCACGAACATCCGCACGCGCTGCGCCGGCTGTAGCGCCTGAAAACGGATCTTGAACGAGAAGCGCCGCAACGCCGCCTCGTCGATCCGATCGAAGAGGTTGGTCGTGCAGATGAAGATGCCGTTGAAGCGCTCCATGCCCTGCAGCATCTCGTTGACCTCGGACACTTCGTAGTTGCGCACCGCACGCTGCCGGCTTTGCATGAAGCTGTCCGCCTCGTCGAGCAGCAGCACCGCGCCGTCCTCTTCCGCGCGAGCGAACATCGCCGCGATCTGCTGCTCGGTCTCGCCGACGTACTTGCTCATCAGGTCCGACGCGCGCCGGATCATCAACGGCAGGTCGAGCGCGCTCGCGATATGTTCCGCCAGCGCCGTCTTGCCCGTCCCCGGCGGCCCATAGAAACAGAGCGTGCCGCGCTGCCGCGCACCGAGGGCGGCGATGATCTTGTCCACCGCGAAGCGCGTTTCCAGATGCAGGTTGTCGAGCCGATAGTGCGTGACGACCGCGCGCGCCTCGGCCTCGGGACGCATGCCCATCGCGCGATCGGCATGCTCGAGCTGCCGCAGGATCAGCGCCTCCGTCGGCTCGTCCACGCTCGGCCGCGCGAGTTCGACGAAGCGCGCCGCCGATTGCACCTGCGCCGGCGTCAGCGTCTTGCGCGCGGCCAGCGTCGTGATGAAGGCGTCCGTCACGTCGAGCGCGCCGAGATGCTTGCGAATGATGTTCTCGCGCACCAGCGGCGGCGGAATCTTGAGCTCGAGGTGAAACTGAAAGCGCCGCAGATAGGCGGGGTCGATCTGCCGGATCGAATTGGAGATCCAGATCACCGGCACCGGGTTCTGTTCCAGCGTCTGGTTGACCCACGCCTTGCCGTTGACGGACGCACGCGTGTCCTCCTGCCCGAACAGACTCATCAGCTCGCGCGCGCTGCCGGGGAACACATCCTCCACCTCGTCGAACAGCAGCGCCGTGCGCGGGCGACCGCGCAGGAACGCCTGCGACACCTGCAGCGAGCGATAACGGTCGCGCCCGGACAGGCTGTTGCCATCGCGATCGAGGCAATCGACCTCATACAGCTCGCACCCCGCCTCGCGCGCGATCAGCCGCGCGAACTCCGTCTTGCCCGTGCCCGGTGGCCCGTAGATCAGCACGTTCACCCCGGCCGCGCTCTGGCGCGTGGCATTGCCGAGCAGCGCGGACAGATAGCGCGCATCGGTTTCCACATGCGGATAGTCGCCGGTACCGAGCGTCGGCGGCGCGGCCGGCCGCGTGAACACGGCCATCATCTCCGCTTCGCTCGCGTAATTGCCCAGCAGCACATGCAGCAGCCGGTCGGACAGGCGCATCAGGTCGCCCAGGTCCGTCACGCTGTTCTCGGGCAGCGGCTGCTCGATGAGGTTCAGCGTCTCCAGCCGCGAGCCCGGCCGCAGCGACATCGCCACCTCGGCGGCGCTCGCGCCCGTCAGGCCGGCGAGGATCTGGAACGCTTCCTGGCTGTGCGCGACCTTGCAATCGACCATCACCGCGCGCAGGTCGCGCTTGTACTTGGCCAGCGCGGCATAGAGCAGCAGCTTGCGCTCGTGGTCGGGCAGGTTGAGCACGTGGCTCAGCATGTCGATATTGCGGACGAGCAGCACGCGCTCGCCCTGGAGCCGCCCGGCGATCGACGTGGCGGATGCGTCGAACACCGCGAACATGTCCTTCGCATGGTGCTTGACGTATTCGTCGAGGTAATAGAACAGCGCGCTCTCATCGAAGGCGCTGTTCCACTGGCCGTGCCGGTCGAGAAATTCTTCGGGGGTCAGGCGCGACGCGCCCTTCCACGCTGGCATGTCGGCGCAGCGCGCCGCAAGAAACCGCTGCACGCGCAGCACCACGCCATAGGGCCACACCATTTCCTGCGCGCTCACGGTCAGCACGTCGTTGATGTTGCTGCGCAGGTTGAAGCGCGGGCCCAGCGTGCAGACCACGCGCAGCGCGAATTGCGCGCACATCCAGTCGAGCGCGGAACTCGACGCCGCCCCGGTCGTCGGACGTAGCAGCGTGGAGCGATCGTCTTCGGCGAAGCGTGTGAAGTCCATGCCTGTTCCCTTCGCACGGGAGGTAGCGGGCCGGACCCTGTCCGTCGCGCTTGCCCCATCCCGGTTACGTTCGCGGTGTTCTCTCGCAGTCTGTTAATCGTAGCGCGCTTTACGATTTACGTGACATCCGCGACAACCCGCGCAGGCCGCGTCGCACGGTCGTTTGGCGCGAACGGCCACATTGCGCATTGTGGGCGGGGTCCACAATGATCCCGTGCGTGCATTGCACAATGCGCAACAAATAAGAATCATTATCGTTTATACTGCTGCGCTGATAACGCTGCCCCAGAGTGGCGCCTCCCCTTCGGATACCCGTCACTCGGAGTGCCTTTTGGAGCGTTTATCATGGAACTGCTGCTTAGCCTGCTGGTTGGTTGTGGCATCTCGCTGATCCTGTTCTACCGCAAGTGACATCGCGTTAGGTCCTGGCCCCTCACATGTTCGATCAACGTTTTCTCAAGATCACCGTCGCTGTTCTGCTATTCCACGCGGGGCTGCTGTACCTGATCCAAAGCGGTCTCGGCCGCAAGATGACCGAGGCCATCATCGCGCCGGAAATCATCGCCCACATCATTCCGATGGAGCCGCCGAAGGCGCCGCCCGCGCCGGAACCACCGAAGGCCAAACCCGAAACGCCGCCGAAGCAGGTGAAGGTCGTGACGCCGCGTCCGACGCCGCAGCCGCCGAAGCCCGCCATCGAACCCTCGCCGTCGCTGCCCCCGTCGCCCACCGCGATCGAGGCGCCGCCCGCCCCGCCGGCACCGCCCGCGCCCGAGCCGGCTCCCGCGCCGGCCCCGGCACCGGCCAACGCCGCGCCGCGCGCGATCGGCATCGGCGAGGTGCAATGCTCGCAGCCCGCCCCGACCTACCCGCGCCAGTCGATCCGCCTCAACGAGACCGGAACGACGATGATTCGCCTGACGATCGACGAGGGCGGCCGTATCGCCAAGTCGAGCATCACGCAGTCGAGCGGTTCGTCCCGACTCGACGAAGCCGCGCTCGACGCCGTACGCCGCATGCGCTGCCAACCCTATATGGACAACGGACGGCCGATCTCGGTCACCGCCGTGCAGCCCATCAACTTCGAATTGAAGTAGTTTGTCGAATTCACTGACGTAATGGCCGGTACGCCGGCTTCCCAAACAACAGACTCACAGGATAACCATGCAGGACCTCGGACTCTCCCACCTCTGGACGCAAGGCGATTTCGTCATGCGCGCGACCGCGATCATTCTGCTGATCATGTCCCTTCTGTCCTGGATCGTGATTCTCACGAAGGCGTGGGATCTGGTCCGCCTCAAGAAGATGGCACAGGGCGCGGAAAAGCGTTTCTGGCACTCCGACGAATTCGACCACGCGCTGGAGACGCTTGGCTCGAACGACAGCAACCCGTTCCGCATGCTCGCGCTGACCGGCAAGGAAGCCGCGCAGCACCACCGCGCGAGCCAGCCGCAGCTGCATGACGCGATGGACATCTCGGACTGGCTGACGCGCTCGCTCAAGAGCTCGATCGACGAAGCCGTGTCGCGCATGCAGTCGGGCCTCGCCGTGCTGGCGTCGGTCGGCTCCACCGCGCCGTTCGTCGGCCTGTTCGGCACGGTCTGGGGGATCTACCACGCGCTGATCGGTATCGGCGCCTCGGGCGTGCCGACCATCGACAAGGTGGCCGGTCCTGTCGGTGAAGCGCTGATCATGACCGCATTCGGCCTGGCCGTCGCGATCCCTGCCGTGCTCGGCTACAACGCGCTGTCGCGCGGCAACAAGGGCGTGATCTCCAAGCTCAACCGCTTCGCGCACGACCTGCACGCCTACTTCATCACCGGCGCGCGCCTGCGCCCGACCGCCCGTGGCGCCGCCGATGACGCTTCGGTGCGCCTGGCCGTCAAGAATTAAGCCGCAGAGAGGAATTCATCATGGCATTCGGCACGCTCGACGGGGACGATGACGAGGTGATGAGCGAGATCAACATGACGCCGCTGGTCGACGTCATGCTGGTGCTGCTGATCATCTTTATCATCACGATTCCCGTGATCAACCACGCGGTGAAGATCGATCTGCCGCGCGCGACCAACCAGCCCAACGATACCAAGCCGCAGAACATCAACGTCGTCGTCGATGCAGCCGGCAAGGTGTACTGGAACCAGCAGGAAGTGGACAAGCCCACGCTGGAAGCGAACATCGCGCAGGCGGCGCAGCTGCAACCGCAACCGGAACTGCATTTGCGCGCGGACCGCGACGTTCGCTACGAGGCCGTCGCGGAGGTCATGGCCGCGGCGCAGCATGGCGGTCTCGGCAAGATCGGCTTCATCACCGAACCCAAGCGCTGAGCAGGGTCTTCGGCACGCAAAAAGGGCATCCGCTTGGATGCCCTTTTTTTGTTGGCGTGCGGCCATTAAACAAACGTGTAAATCGATGTGACCACGCTTGTAATGATAACGGTTCTCATTTAAGATCTTCCCACGCGTAACCTGAAACCGATCACCTGAAACCGATCCATGGATCGAGCCCGGAGAAGAACATGAGCACTCTCAGCCTGCCAATGCAGCAACCGCGAGAAGTCTCGCGTCGCCGTCTGTCGCTTCGTCGTGTGGAAGTTGCCCCGCAGCAGCCTCGCCGCGAGCCGTCGTCTTCCGCCTCTTCGCCCTCGTCAGCTTCCTCCGCCATGGCCTCGGTCCGCTCCGCGGTCGCCGCCCTGCCCGCCCGCCTGGAGGCGCTGATGCGCGCGGAAACGATCGCGCCGGCGGTGCAGACGACGGCCCCGGCGATGCCGCTGGAAACGCTGATGCAAGGCGCGACGACGCTGCCGATCCTGCATAACGGCGAGGTCTATACACTGCGCATCACGCGCTATGGGAAGCTGATCCTGACGAAGTAATTGGCTTAGCGGCTTAGCGGCTTAGCGGCTTAGCGGCTCAGCGGGCCAGCAGACGAGCCGACGACCCGCTGTACAACAACCCGCGGACATTGCACCCGCGGGCTTTTTCCTGACGCGCGGCTTAGATGCCCAGCGCGGCGATACCGGCGCGCGCGATCTGCGCATCTTCGGTCGACTTCACGCCCGACACGCCGACGGCACCCACGTACTGGCCGTTGACGACGATGGGCACACCGCCCTCGAGCATGCCTTGCAGCTGCGGCGCCGTCAGGAACGAGTAGCGGCCGTTGTTGATCATGTCCTCGTAGATCTTGGACTCGCGGCGGCCCATGGCGGCCGTGCGTGCCTTCTCGGTCGCGATGTAGGCCGAGATCGGTGCCACGCCGTCGAGTCGCTGCAGGGCCAGCGGATGGCCGCCATCGTCCACCACGGCGATCGTGACAGGCCAGTTATGAAGCTTGGCTTCCGCTTCCGCGGCCGCAACCACCTTCTTCACATCGTCAGCCGTCAGTACGGTCTTTTGCTGCATACCCTCTCCTAAGGTGTGTCATCAAGGTCGAGGCCGCAGTATATCGTGCACGATGCGCGCGTCCGACCAAAACGCGCCCCCATAGCCACGTCGCTCGCGAACATCGCACAAAAAAGCCCGCCTCGCGGCGGGTCTTTTGTCGGTGCGATTTTGGTGCGATACAGCAGCGGCGGTATCAGGCCCCGTCGGTGAACGCGTCACGGCGATCGGTCACGCGCGCCCCGTCGGTGAACGGGTCGGCCTGACCCCGCGCGCCGTCGGGAACGTAACCGTCGCGGTTGCTGATACGCGCACCGTCGGTGTATGGATCGGCGGTCGCCACGCGGCCGTTGCTGGAGAACGCGTTGTCGGCATTCACGGGGGCGGCGATGGCCGAGGCCGATGCGGCACCGAGTGCCAGAAGCGCGACGGAAGCGACGGCGGTCGCCATGCGTTGAATAGTCATTTGGGAATCCTCTGCGTTCGTATGGACGCTGTTCGTTGGTGACAAGGCATCGTTGCAGTGCAGCAGCGATGTCACGAAGGCAGTTTAGGTGGAAACCCTGAGCCCCTCAGCCAGTGTGATTGATCGGTCTGGTCAAATAAATTGAGCGTCGAATTTTTCCCGGAACCGACACGCGCCGTTTCCATTCACCGATTGTCGGAAAACGCTGACGGAGCGCATTGAAAATGCCGTGCAATAAAACAAAAAAGCCCCCGAAGGGGCTTTTTGTGCATGACGCTCGCGAACGTTCAGTCGCGAGGCTCGACGTTCAATCGCGGTAGTGTCGATGACCGTGGCCGCGGTAGTAGCCGTGGCCGTAGCCGGGACCGTAGTAGTAGCGCGGACCGTAGTACACCGGAGCCGGACGCACAACGACCGGCGGCGGGCCGTAGTACACCGGCGCGGGCGGCGCTACGTAGACGGGCTGCGGCGGTGCGTAGTAGACGGGCGGGGGCGGGTAATACGCGGGACCGCCAATGGCGACACCGGGTACGCCGATCGCGAGATCCACGTTCACACGGGCCATTGCAGCGCCAGACGCCAGCGCGGCGGCCACACCAAATGCTGCAAGGAACCAGCGTTTCATGATCGTGCCTCGTAAAGTGAGCTTTGATGAGGCGTATTCTAGCGCTCGCTAAATTTTCAGGTGAAACCGCACGCGCTACATTGTTACCGCCCGTAACAGCCACATCACATCGCGGATTGCGCAGCGTCGCCCTTGCGGAGTCGCGTCTAAGCCACCACAATATCGGGCTTGCCATGCGGCCGTGGAGAAATTGGTAGACTCAGCAGACTTAAAATCTGCCGCCTTTCCAGGCTTACGGGTTCGAGTCCCGTCGGCCGCACCAGCGCTCCACGCTCCCGCCATCCCTCAGATCGCGGCGTAGCAGACCAACGCGCCACCCACCATCAGGAACAGGAACAGCACCGCGGCCAGACCGAGCGGCTTGCGTCCGGCGCGCAGCAGATCGCCGATGCGTGTGTGAAGGCCGATCGCGAGCATCGCGCAGGCGAGCATCCAGTTGTCGAGCGCGATCAGGGGCGCCTTCCAGTCCTGCGGCACCAGCGACGCCGAATTGAGCGCCATCACCGCGACGAAACCGAGCGCGAACCACGGCACCGCGCGCAGCAGCGCGCGCCAGTCGCGGGCGCCGGCGCGTGCGTTCGCGGTTGCGTTTGCCTGGCTTTCGGCACGCTTGCCCTGCGGCCACAGCGCCATGATCATCAGCAGCGGACCCAGCGCAAGCACACGGACCATCTTGGCCACAACGGCAGCGTCCGCGGTGGCATCGCTCACCATCTTGCCCGACGCGATCACCTGCGCCACCTCGTGCAGCGTCGCGCCCGTGAAGATACCGAATGCCCGCTCCGTGATCGCCAGGTGCCAATGCTGCGTCGCCAGCTCATAGAGCCACGGGTAGAGCAGCATGCCGACCGTGCCAAAGAGCACCACCGTCGCCACCGCGACGGCAGTCTGGCGATCGTCGGTGCGCACGACGGAGGACACGGCGATCGCCGCGGCCGCGCCGCACACCGCGCTCCCGGCGCTGACGAGAATCGCCTCGCTCCGCGACAGCCCAAAGAACTTTGTGCCCACCCATGTGCCCAGCAGCAACGTCGTCACGAGCATCGTCAGCGGCACCACGATGCCCGCGGCGCCTAGCGCCGCAATCGCGCCAAAAGTCAGCCGCAGCCCATACAGCGCCACGCCGAGGCGCAGCAGATGATGGCGCGCGAGCTGCATGCCCGGGCCCAGCGGGGCCAGCCAGTGGCGCGGCATCGTGTTGGCGGCCACCATCCCGGCGCACATCGCCAGCGTCAGCGCACTGAGCCCATAACGGGAAACGGCCGGATGATCCGCGAGCACCATCGTCAGCCATGCGATGCCGCCGAGTGGAAGCAGCGCGATGAGCCGCTTAGGCCACGACACCGCGGGCCCGGCGGCCGGTTCGGGGGCGACAGTGGACGGGGGCGTGACGACGACGGGGATCGGGTTCGTGGACATGGCAGTGGGGATCTGCTTTCGATATCCGCAAGCGTAGGGCCTCGGGTCCAATCGGTAAAACGGGTAATATTGCTATGCTTTAACGGTTTTTTCGATCATCGACGCCCTACCGATGGAATACCGCCCGCTACGCCTCACCCTGCGCCAGTTGTCCGTGTTCGTCGCGGTCGCCCAGCACGGCAGCACGATTGCCGCGGCTGAGGCGCTATCGATGTCGCAATCCGCGGTCAGCGCCTCCCTCGCCGAACTCGAGCGCGCGCTCGATGGACCCCTGTTCGACCGCGTTGCACGCCGGCTCAGCATCAACGAGTCTGGCCGGCAGTTCTTTCCGCGCGCACTGTCGCTGCTCGACCAGGCCCACGAACTCGAGCGATTCTCCGCGCAGCGCGGCGTGGCGCTGCGCATCGCGGCCAGCAACACCATCGGCAGCTACATCCTCCCTCCCCTGCTCGCGGGCTTCCGCAACGCGCAACCGGGCCCCTGCACGCTGGACCTCCGCATTGGCAACACGCGCGACGTATTGCAGTCGCTCTTGCAGTTCGACGCCGATATCGGCCTGATCGAAGGCACGAGCCACGAGCGCGAACTGCGCAGCGTGCATTGGTGCGACGACGAGATGGTCGTGGTGGTCGGGCCCTCGCACCCGCTCGCACGCGCGTCGCACCGGCCTGCGGTAGTGCACGACATGCTGCGGGAGGCGGACTGGATTGTGCGCGAGCCCGGCTCCGGCACGCGCGAGATCATCGAGTCGCGGCTCGTGCCCGAGCTCGGCACGCTGCGCTACGCGCTCGAGCTCGGCAATGCGGAGTCGATCAAACGCGCGGTGATGAGCGGATTCGGTGTCAGCTGCCTGTCGTTGCACGTGGTGCGCGACGATATCGCGCGCGGGCTGCTGTTACCGCTACGGGAAGGATTGCCGCAGGTCATCCGGCCGCTGCAACTCGTGGTGCATCAGGATAAATATCCGACCCAGGGCTTGCTCGCGTTCAGCGAGTATCTGCGCGCGGCGGCACCGGGGATCAGTGCCTGAGGATGAGCAGCGCAAAGGGTTTCAGAAGGGACGTTGCAAAAGGGACGTTGAAAAAGGGACGTTGAAAAGCAAAACGGCGTCGCTTTCGCGACGCCGTTCGGCAAAACAGAACACTTGGAGGCGGAGGTCGGAATCGAACCGGCGTACACGGCTTTGCAGGCCGCTGCATAACCACTCTGCCACCCCGCCTTAGGGAACTGGAGCGGGAGACGAGTCTCGAACTCGCGACCTCAACCTTGGCAAGGTTGCGCTCTACCAACTGAGCTACTCCCGCATACGACTTGCTGTACTACCTGTTCGCCGGCGTATGCAAACCGTCGAACAACTTAACCTGGAGCGGGAGACGAGTCTCGAACTCGCGACCTCAACCTTGGCAAGGTTGCGCTCTACCAACTGAGCTACTCCCGCAGGGTCCTGCATACTACTGAAAAGCAGACAATCGCGCAACATCTTTCAACTACGCATTATCTTGCTTGGTTCCGACCGCAAAACCCGCTATTTGTTGCTTAACTCTTGCGTGTTTCGCTTGCGTCGTCAGCAGCGAGAACGAGATTATTGCAAAGACCGATCCGCCCCGTCAACAACTTTTTGCATCGATTTTTATTTATGCGGACGGGCCCCGCTCGTGACATTCGCACGCTCGCGAATCTGGGGCCAGGCGAGCTTCATGTAGTAGAACATCGACCACAGCGTAAGCACCGCGGCCACGTAAATCATCCAGCCGCCGAGTACCGACGCGTCGAAGCCGAACAGCGAGTCATGGAACAGCAGCAGCGGGATCGCGATCATCTGCACCATCGTCTTGAGCTTGCCGAGGAAGTTCACGGCCACGCTGCGCGACGCCCCGATCTGCGCCATCCACTCGCGCAGCGCTGAGATCGTGATCTCGCGGCCGATGATGACAAGCGCGATCAGATCGGCCACGCGCCCCAGCGCCAGCAGCGACAGCAAGGCCGCCGTGACCATGAGCTTGTCCGCCACCGGGTCGAGGAACGCGCCGAAGGCCGACGTCTGGTTCCAGCGTCGGGCCAGGAATCCATCGAGCCAGTCCGTCGCGGCGGCGACGATGAAGAACGTGGCTGCGGTGACGTTCTTCATCGGCATCGGCATCCATGCCTCGGGCAGGTAATAGACCCCCACCACGAGAGGAATCATGGCCACGCGAAGCCAGGTCAGCAGAATGGGAATGTTCAGTGGCATTGGAGCGGAGGCGGACGGAGGCTAGGCCGGATCGATCGATGGAATGCCGCGATTGTCGCCTATTTCCGCCATCGCATGCCAATTCATGACCTTGCGTGGGTGTACGCGCTCAATGCAGCTGCCGGTAAATTTCCTCGGCGAGCGTGCGCGAGATGCCTTCCACACTCGCGAGTTCGTCGATGCTGGCGGCCATCACGCCGCGCAGACCGCCAAAACGGGTCAGCAGCTTTTGCCGCCGCCGCGCGCCCACGCCCTCGATCTCTTCGAGCCGCGACGTCGTGCGCGCCTTCGCGCGCTTGGCCCGCATGCCTGTGATGGCAAAGCGGTGCGCCTCGTCGCGGATCTGCGCCACGAGCATCAGCGCCGCGCTGCCCTGCCCCAGCTCGAGCGACGGCCGCCCGTCCGCGAAGATCAGCGTCTCAAGCCCGACCTTGCGGCCCTCGCCCTTGGCCACGCCCACGAGCAGGCCGATATCGAGCCCAAGCTCTTCGAACACCTGCCGCGCGACCTCGACCTGCCCCTTGCCGCCGTCGATCAGCACGATGCGCGGCATCTTCGAGTTTTCCTCGGCCGCCACGCCCGCGGCGGGCTCGTTGCCGACGTCCTCCTGCATCTGCTCGACAAGCTTCTGGTAGCGGCGCGTCAGCACCTGCCGCATCGCGGCATAGTCGTCGCCGGGCGTGATGTCGTTGATGTTGTAGCGCCGGTATTCGCTGTTCTGCATCGCATGGTGATGGAATACGACGCACGAGGCCTGCGTGGCTTCACCAGCGGTATGGCTGATGTCGAAGCATTCGATGCGCAGCGTGGCGAGGTCCTCCAGATCGAGGCCGATGGTCTCGGCCAGCGCGCGCGTGCGGGCCTGCTGGCTGCCCTGCTCAGCGAGCCGCCGCGATAACGCGAGCGCCGCGCCCTGCTGCGCCATCTCGAGCCACACGCGTCGTTGCCCCTGCGGCTGTCGCACGAGCGAGACCTTGCGGCCGGCCTGCATCGACAGCGCCTCGACCACCGCGCTGTCGGCCGGCGCATGGCTGACGACGATGATCGGCGGGGCGCCCTGATCGAGGTAATGCTGGATCATGAAGGCCGACAGCACGCGCGCGGCAATGCGATCGACCGATAAGGGCGCCGCGCCTCCCATCCCGCCTTCCACACTACCGTCCGACGCAATTTCGGGCACGTCCGCGGCCTCCAGCGCGATGGCCTCATCGCCTTCGGCACCGGCCCTCCCTTCCTCGCCCTCCTCCCCATCCTCGACGATGACCGCCGCCTCGTCCGCATGCGCCGGAAAGTACGCCTTGTCACCCAGGTGCCGCCCACCCCGCACCATCGCGAGATTCACGCACGCCCGGCCGCCCTCGACGGCCACGGCGAGAATGTCGATATCGCGCGCCTGCCCCACCTCTTCCACGGCCTGCCGCTTGAGCACGGTGGACAGCGCGCCGATCTGGTCGCGCACGGCGGCCGCCTGCTCGAACTCGAGCTGCATCGCATGCGCTTCCATCTTGCCCTGCAGAGCGGCCAGGACCTCGTTCTCGTGCCCCTGCAAGAAGCGCGCGGCATTGCCCACGTCGCGCGCGTAATCCTCTTCGGTAATCGCATTCACGCACGGCGCCGTGCAGCGATGGATCTGATGCAACAGGCAGGGCCGCGTACGGTTGTTGAAGACCGTGTCCTCGCACGTCCGCAGCTGGAACACCTTCTGCAGGATCTGCATGCTCTCGCGCACCGCATACGCACTCGGGAACGGCCCGAAGTACTGGTGCTTGCGATCCGTCGCGCCCCGGTAGTACGCCATGCGCGGAAACTTGTGCGACGTCAGCTTCAGCAGCGGATACGACTTGTCGTCGCGAAACAGGATGTTGTACCGCGGGGCGAGCGCCTTGATCAGGTTGTTCTCGAGCAGCAGCGCCTCGGCCTCGGTGCGGACCACCGTGGTGTCGATGCGGGCGATCTTGCTGACCATCAGCGCGATACGCGGCGACAGCTGCGTCTTGTTGAAATAGCTCGAGACGCGCTTCTTCAGGTCGCGCGCCTTGCCCACGTAAAGCACGTTGCCCGCCGCATCGAAATAACGGTAGACGCCCGGCAAACCCGGCAGGCGCGCGATGACGGGCCGCGCATCGAACGCGACTGGCGTATCGATGTCCTGCATGGGCCCATCGGGGGGCACATCGGCCATCGAAGGGTCTGTGGGCGTAATGGGATCCTGCTCGGGCATCGGATTCGAATGGAGGTGAGGCGGGGGACGTTCTAGAATCGCAAGTTTAGAGCATTCCTCACCCGGCCTCCGCATGACTATCCGCTCCTGGGACATCTTCTGCACCGTCGTCGACAACTTCGGCGATATCGGCGTCTGCTGGCGTCTTGCGCGCCAGCTGGCACAGGAGCACGGCCATGCGGTCCGGCTCTGGGTCGACGACCTGCACAGCTTCGCGCGCCTCGCGCCCGAGATCGATCCCAATGCCTCCGTGCAGCGTCTGTCCGGCGTGGACATCCGCACCTGGCAGCCGGGCACCGACGCACCGTTCGCGCCGGAGGCGGGCTTCCAGCCGCACGACGTGGTCGTCGAAGCGTTTGCCTGCGACCTGCCCTATGCGTTCCTCGAGCGCATGGCCGCCGCGCCGCGCAAACCAGCGTGGCTCAACCTCGAATACCTGAGCGCCGAGCCGTGGGTCAGCGAGCACCATGGCATGGCCTCGCCCCATCCGCGCCTGCCGCTCGTCAAGCATTTCATTTTCCCCGGGTTTGCGCACAATACCGGCGGCCTGCTGCGCGAATCGATGCTCGGCGCGCAGCGCGACGCATTCCTGTCGAGCCCCGCTGCGCTGGCCGCGCTTTGGCATCGGCTCGGCCTCCAGCCCGTCGACGGCGCGCTGCGCATCAGCGTATTCGCCTACGAGAATCCGATGCTGCCCACCCTGTTCGCCCACTGGCGCGACGGCGCGCATCCGGTGCAGTGCCTCGTACCGCAAGGGCTCGCCGCGCAGCAGGCCGCGGCACTGCTGGGGATCGACCCCACGCCGGGCGCCCGCCACACGGCTGGCAACCTCACGGTGAACGTCGTGCCGTTCGTGCGGCAGGAACTGTTCGACGAACTGCTCTGGGCATGCGACGTCAACTTCGTGCGCGGCGAGGACTCGGTCGTACGGGGACTATGGGCCGCCCGGCCGCTGGTCTGGCAGATCTATCCGCAGGAAGAGCAGGCGCATCACGTCAAGCTCGACGCCTGGCTGACGCGGTTCGCGCGCGCGGGCGTCGCACCCGAGGCGGCCGACGCGATGACGAGGCTGTGCCATGCGTGGAATGGCTATGAGGACTACGCGGATGCGTCACGGCAAGTGGCCGCATGGGAGGCGTTCCATGCACAATTGCCGACCCTGGCGAAGGGGGTCGATCGCTGGCAGCGTCAACTCCAGCACTTGGGCGATCTGGCCGCCAACATGGTGTCGTTTTGCGAAAATCAGGTAGAATAGCCGGTTGATTTCCGTGGCAACTCAATGAGCCACAGCGTCGCCCGCACCACACGATTCTCCGGGGACGCATTCACCCCCGGACAGATTTTTTCAGGAAACAGATCAAATGAAGATCGCACAGGAACTCCGCGTCGGCAACGTGTTCATGATTGGCTCGGACCCGATGGTCGTGCAGAAGGCCGAGTACAACAAGTCGGGCCGTAACGCCGCCGTCGTGAAGATGAAGTACAAGAACCTGCTGACGGACGCTCCGGGCGAGTCGGTGTTCAAGGCCGACGACAAGTTCGAAGTGGTCGTGCTGGAACGCCGCGAGTGCACCTACTCGTACTTCGCCGATCCGATGTACGTGTTCATGGACGCCGACTACAACCAGTACGAAGTCGAGAAGGACAGCATGGGTGACTCGCTGAACTACCTCGAAGACGGCATGAACGTGGAAGTCGTGTTCTACAACGACAAGGCCATCTCCGTGGAAATGCCGACGACGCTGGTCCGCGAAATCGTCTACACCGAACCGGCCGTCAAGGGCGACACCTCGTCGGGCAAGGTGCTCAAGGGCGCCAAGATCAACACCGGTTTCGAACTGCAAGTGCCGCTGTTCTGCAACATCGGCGACAAGATCGAAATCGACACGCGCACGGGCGAATACCGCAGCCGCGCGAACTGATCTCGCACGCTTCAACAAAAAAGGCAGCCTCGGCTGCCTTTTTTGTTGCCTGCGCGCCCGATCACGCGATCAGATCATGGCTCTTCAGCAGCGCCAGCGCGGAACGATACTCCGCCTCCTGCTGCAACCGATTCCAGTCGAGCGGCTTCCGGCGCCCGAACAGCTTGCGAATCCGGCGTTGCGATGCCTTGCCGATGCGCACATCGAGTTCGGTCAGCAGCTGATCCGCGCGATCCGGATGATTGCAGATCAGCACCATGTCGCACCCGGCATCGATCGCCGCGCGCGCGGCCTGCGTGACGTTGCCCGCCACGCTCGCCCCTTCCATGCTGAGGTCGTCGCTGAAGATCACGCCCTCGAAGCCCAGTTGCGAGCGCAGGATGTCCTGCAGCCAGAAGCGCGAGAACCCCGCGGGATTCGGATCCACGGCGGGATAGATGACATGCGCGGGCATCACGGACCCGAGCGCCTGCCCCATCCAGTCATACGGCCGCGCGTCGCGGTCGAGGATTTCGTCCAGCGACCGCTCGTCGACGGGCACCGCCACGTGCGAGTCCGCCGCGACGAAGCCATGCCCCGGAAAATGCTTGCCGCAGTTGCTCATGCCCGCGAGCAGCAGGCCATGGGTCAGATGGTTGGCGAGCATGGCTACCACGCGCGGGTCCGCATGGAACGCGCGATCGCCGATCACGCCGCTGCTGCCGTAGTCGAGGTCGAGCACAGGCGTGAAGCTGAGGTCGATATCGCAGGCGCGCAGCTCGGCGGCGAGCACATAGCCGCAGGCCATCGCGGCCTTGGTCGCGGCGAGCACGTCCTGATCCCACAGCGCGCCGAGCTTGGCCATCGCCGGCAGGTGCGTGAAACCGTCGGTCTTGCAGCGCTGCACGCGGCCGCCTTCGTGGTCGATGCAGATCAGCACGTCCTGCCGCACCTCGCGGATGGCGCGCGTCAGCGCCACGAGTTGCGCGCGCGATTCGAAGTTGCGCGCGAACAGGATCACGCCACCCGTCAACGGATGCGCGATACGGCGGATATCGTCGGCATCGAGCTGCTTGCCGACGACGTCGAGCACTACCGGGCCCGGCCGCTTGCCGGAGGTCTTCTTGTTCATAACGTCTGGTTGGATTCGTTGGAAGGCACGCCACGCTCGGCGACCGCGAAGGCGACCGCATAATCGTGTTCGTCGCTGACACTGACACGAATGGTGAGTCTGCGTTCCCTGACCCACTCGGCCAGCTCGCCCGAGCAGACCGGCGTGGGCTCGCCCGACGGCAGGTTCACGAGCTCCATCGCGCGCCATGTCATGGGCCAGCGCATGCCGAGGCCGATGGCCTTGGAGAACGCTTCCTTGGCCGCGAAGCGCGTGCACAGGAACGCGAGCCCGCGTTTCTCCGAGCGCGCCTTGCGTGCGTGATAGATCTTCAATTCGCGTGGGCCAAGGATTTTCTCGGCAAAACGCCCGCGCGTGCGCTCCATGACGCCGCGCACGCGGTCGATCTCGATGATGTCGGTGCCGATACCGGAGATCACGCCGACGTTCCGCCGAACGAGGATGCCGCCGGATAGCGCGTGCCCAGGCGCGCGGCCACCATGATGGCCTTCATCTCGCGCACCGCGTTCTGCCAGCCCACGAACACGGCATGCGCGACGATCGCATGGCCGATGTTGAGTTCCTTGATGCCCGGCAGCGCCGCAATCGGCTGCACGTTGGTGTAATGCAGGCCGTGGCCCGCATTGACGATCAGGCCGTGATTTTCGCCAGCGATCACGCCGGCGGCAACGCGCTCGAACTCCGCGGCCTGTTTGGCCGCATCATGCGCATCGGCATAAGCGCCCGTGTGCAATTCGATGACCGGCGCGCCCACCGCCTTCGCCGCGGCGATCTGCTCGGCATCCGGATCGATGAACAGCGACACGCGGATACCCGCGGCCGCGAGCTGGCGGCACGCGGCTTCCACCTGCGCATAGTGGCCCACCACGTCCAGCCCGCCTTCCGTCGTCACCTCGGTGCGCTTCTCGGGCACCAGGCACACGTCCTGCGGGTGGATCTCGCAGGCGATGTCGAGCATCTCGCTGGTGATCGCGCACTCGAGGTTCATGCGCGTCGCCAGCTTCGGCCGCAGCGCGCGCACATCGGCGTCGCGGATATGGCGGCGGTCCTCGCGCAGGTGCAGCGTGATCAGGTCCGCGCCCGCTTCCTCGGCCTGCAGCGCCGCCTGAATCGGGTCGGGATAGACCGTGCCGCGCGCGTTGCGCAGGGTGGCCACGTGGTCGATGTTGACGCCGAGGTCGATGACGCCGGGATTCGCGTGGAAAATCATGCTGTCTTCATTAGAGATACTGCAGGTCGATCAGGATCTGCCGCGTTTTCAGCGGCACGCCCTGCAAATGATAATGCAGCAGGAACCGCATCAGGCCACGACTCTGTGCAACGGTCTGCGCGCGGCCGTAATCGTCCTGCGCCATGTCGAGCAACGTCTGCCCCGATATCACGGGCCAGCTCGACGGATCGCTGGCCTGGGCGCGCCGGACGCCACGCTCGGGCTGGTAGACGTAGTCCAGTCCGGGCTGCACGCGCTCGTCGGAACCCGCGACGCGATCGAACGCCACGGCGAACCCCGTCTCCTGCAACAGCACGCGCTCGAAGCTTCGCAGCACGAGCCCCGCGGCTTCGCCGTGGGCCAGACGCGTCAGCGTGATCATGTAGTGCTTGAACAGCGCGGGATGGGCATCCTCGCGCGGACAGAAGCGCAGCAGCAGCTCGTTGAGGTAGAAGCCCGAAAGCAGCGCATCGCCGGCCATCGGCAGCATGCCGCCAACGTACTCGGCCTTCGTCATCGTCTTGACCTCGCCGCGGCCGCTCCACGACAACGAGATCGGATGAAAGTGCTGGAGCACCGCGCGCAGCGCGGAGTGCGGACGCTTGGCGCCCTTCGCGACCATCGCCATGCGGCCATGATCGCGCGTGAAGACGTCAAGGATCAGGCTGGTCTCGCGATACGGATAGGCATGCAGCACGAAGCCCGTCTCGTTCGTGACGCGCGCCTCGGGGCGCGCGGGCACGATGCGCATCGCGCGGTCCATCATTTCGCGCCCGAGCGCGGCGGACGCGCTCAGTGCCGGCGCCTGCGTGGCGAGCAGCTCGGCGGCCTCCTCCACAATGGGGTCGGCACGGCGCGGATCCGCGCGGCGCGGTGGGCCGTCGCCGCGACGCGTTTCAGCCATGCCGCTTACTCGTATCCGTAGGCACGCAGTCCTGCTTCGTTGTCGGCCCAGCCGCTCTTGACCTTTATCCACATCTCCAGGTAGACCTTGCCGTCGAACAGCTTCTCCATGTCGAGGCGCGCCTCGGTGGAGATCTGCTTGAGCTTGCTGCCCTTGTTGCCGATGATCATCGCCTTGTGCGCGTCGCGCTCGACGAGGATCGTCGCGAACACGCGGCGCAGGCGGCCTTCGGTCTCGAACTTGTCGATGATGACGGTGCTCGTGTACGGCAGTTCGTCGCCGGTCCAGCGGAACACCTTCTCGCGAATGATCTCCGAGGCCAGGAAACGCTCGCTGCGATCGGTCATCGCGTCCGCGTCGTACATCGGCTCGCCTTCAGGCAGATACGGACGGATGATGGCCATCAGGCGGTCGATATGGTCGCGCGTCTTGGCCGACATCGGCACCACTTCCCGGAACGGGAACTGATGCCCCATCTTCTCTAGGAACGGCATCATGACCTCGGCGCGGTTCTCGCCGAGCCGATCGAGCTTGTTGGTCACCAGCAGCACGGGCGTGTTCTTCGGCAGCAGCGCGAGCACTTTCTCGTCGTCGGGACCGTAATACCCGGCCTCCACCACGAACAGCACGAGGTCCACCGAGGACAGCGTGGACGTGACCGCGCGGTTCAGCGAACGATTGAGCGCGCTGGCATGGCGCGTCTGGAACCCGGGCGTATCGACGAACACGAACTGTGCATCGTCGGTGGTCTGAATGCCGACGAGGCGGTGGCGCGTGGTCTGCGCCTTGCGGGACGTGATGCTGATCTTCTGGCCGACCAGCGCATTGATCAGCGTGGACTTGCCGACGTTCGGACGGCCGACGATGGCCACCGTGCCGCAGCGGAATGCCGGGACATCGGGGTTGCCCGCCGCTTCTTGCGACGGAGGCTGTAATTCGGTCATTCCTTCAACCTGAGAGACAACTGGGGATCGGGAGGCACCGGTTGCTTGCGTGTCTTGCCCGTGCGCTCGGCGCGGCTGCGTTTGAGCAGTTGCGGCACGAGCTTCTGAACTTCGTCGAGTGCAAGCTTCGCCGCGGCCTGCTCGGCCGCGCGCCGCGAGGCACCGGTACCGAACACGCTGACTTCCAGTTTAGGCACCGTGCATTCGACTTCAAACTGCTGACTGTGCGCGGCGCCATGCGTGGCGACCACGTTGTACTGCGGCAGCGCGATTTTGTGACCCTGAAGGTACTCCTGCAGCAGCGTCTTGGCATCTTTGCCCAGCGTGCGCGGATCCACCTGCTCCAGGATCGGGATATACAGCTTGCGGATCAGGCCCCGCGCGGCGTCGAAGCCGGAATCCAGGAACACGGCACCGACGATGGCCTCGAGCGCATCGGCGAGGATCGAGGGCCGCCGGAAGCCGCCGCTCTTCAGCTCGCCCTCGCCCAGCCGCAGCGTGTCGGACAGCTGCAGCATCTGGGCGATCTCGTACAGCGCCTGCTGCTTGACGAGGTTGGCGCGCACGCGCGACAGGTCACCTTCGTCGAGCTTGCCAAACATGCCGTAGAGCATGTCCGCCACGGCGCAGTTGAGCACCGAATCGCCCAGGAATTCAAGGCGTTCGTTGTGCTGGGCGCTGTGGCTGCGGTGCGTCAGCGCTTGTTGCAGCAATTCGGGCTTGCTGAATCGGTAGCCGAGTCGTTGCTGCAAGGCGTCGAGGTTCATGTCAGTGCTGCGTTCCCGAATAAGTAATCAATAGACTCACGGCGCCGTAGACGGGAATCTCGGTCCGGTACGAAAAATCGATCGCGCGGACGCGACCGCCTTCATCTTCCTGCACGTCCAGATCCTCGCCCCTGACGGAGGAGATCTGGTCGATCTGCGCCTGCTTGTCGAAGTAACCCGCCACTTCCTTGCGGTTGGCGGCGTGGTCCTTGGCAAACGTCACCGCCCGCCGTACTGAAAAGTATTCCAGCACACTCGGTATCGCCTTCACTGCGGGGAGCACCACGCAGATGAGGATGGCGATGACGACTAGCAAGGAGCCCAACGAAAAACCACGATTCCTGCCGATGCTGCCGAAACTGCTGACCCTTTGACCCATGTTGCGCTTCCCTCTTCTATGTGAGTGTTTGCGCGGCGCGAGAAACTGTCGTTATTTGAACGTCCCCACACGCCCGAAGTTGCCCAGATTCATCCAGATCACAAATGCCTTACCGACCACATTTTTGTCCGGCACGAACCCCCAGTACCGCGAATCGAGGCTGTTGTCCCGGTTGTCACCCATCACGAAATAATGACCCTCCGGCACCTTGCACGTCAGCCCCTGCTGATTGTAAGTGCAGTTCTCGTGGAACGGAAAATCCGGGTCGGCGCCGGCCACGAACGCGGGCCGGTCGGCATCGTTAAGAATGCCGTGCGACGGACCGCCGGGCAGCGTCTCGGTGAAATGCTTCGAGTACGTCAGGCGCTCTTCGTCGAGGTAGTCGGGCAGCGGCTGGTACTCGGCCGGCTTGCCGTTGATCGTCAGTTTCTTGTTCTCGTACCGCACCGTGTCGCCTGGCACGCCGATCACGCGCTTGATGTAGTCGAGCGACTCGTCCTTCGGGTAACGGAACACCATCACGTCGCCGCGCTGCGGCTCGCCCACGTTCATGACCTTCTTGTTGATCACGGGCAGGCGAATACCGTAGTCGTACTTGTTCACCAGGATGAAATCGCCAATCAGCAGCGTCGGGATCATCGAGCCGGACGGAATCTTGAACGGCTCCACCACGAACGATCGCAGCACGAACACGGCCAGGATCACGGGGAAGAAGCTCGCCGAATACTCGAGCCACCAGGGCTGGCGCATCTTTTCCTCGGCCAGGCGCGCGCGCGAGGTATCGAGTTCCGTGCTGCCGTGCGTGGTCGCGAGGCTGCCGCGATTCGCGTCGAACTCGGCCAGCGCGAGTTGCGCCACGCTGCGGCGTTGCCGCTCGAAGATGAGCTTGTCGGCAACCCAGGCAATGCCCGTAATGACCACCAGCACAAAAAGAATCAAGGCGAAATTCATGACGGCGTTTTAGTTTTTTGAAATGCGTTTGACGCTTACTTGTCGTCGACCTGCAGGATCGCGAGGAACGCCTCCTGCGGAATCTCGACGGTACCCACCTGCTTCATGCGCTTCTTGCCGGCCTTCTGCTTTTCCAACAGCTTCTTCTTCCGCGAGATATCGCCGCCGTAGCACTTGGCCAGCACGTTCTTGCGCAGCGCCTTGACGTTCTCGCGCGCGATGATGTTCGAGCCGATGGCCGCCTGGATGGCCACGTCGTACATCTGGCGCGGAATGATCTCGCGCATCTTCGCCGCGACCTCGCGGCCGCGATACTGCGAGTTCGAACGGTGCACGATCACGGACAGCGCATCGACCTTGTCGCTGTTGATCAGGATATCCACCTTCACCACGTCCGACGGCCGGTATTCCTTGAACTCGTAGTCCATCGACGCATAACCGCGCGACACCGACTTCAGCCGATCGAAGAAGTCGAGCACGATTTCGGCCATGGGGATTTCGTACGTGAGCTGCACCTGCTTGCCGTGGTAGCTCATGTTGATCTGCGTGCCGCGCTTCTGCGTGCACAGCGTGATCACGGAACCCACGTAGTCCTGCGGCATGTACAGATTGACGGTGACGATCGGCTCGAGAATTGCCTCGATCTTGCTCGGATCGGGCATCTTGGCCGGGTTCTCGACGGTCACCATCGAGCCGTCGCGCAGTTGCACCTGATAGACCACGGTCGGCGCCGTCGTGATCAGGTCCATGTCGAACTCGCGCTCGAGGCGTTCCTGCACGATCTCCATGTGCAGCAGGCCCAGGAAGCCGCAGCGGAAACCGAAGCCTAGCGCCTGCGAGACTTCCGGCTCGAACTGCAGCGAGGCGTCGTTGAGGCGCAGTTTCTCGAGCGACTCGCGCAGGGCTTCGTACTGGTTCGATTCCACCGGATAGAGGCCCGCGAACACCTGCGGCTTCACCTCCTTGAAACCCGGCAGCGGCGCTTCGGCCTTGCGCGTGGTGGTGGTAATCGTGTCGCCCACCTTCGCGGACTTCAGTTCCTTGATGCCGGCGATGACGAATCCGACCTGGCCCGCCGACAGCGAGTCGCGCTGGATCGACTTCGGCGAGAACACGCCGACCTGTTCGACCAGATGCTGCGCGCCCGTCGCCATCAGCAGGACCTTGTCCTTGGTGCGCAGCGTGCCGTTGACCACGCGCACGAGCATCACCACGCCCACGTAGTTGTCGAACCACGAGTCGATGATCAATGCCTGCAGCGGCGCGGTGGGATCGCCCTCGGGCGGCGGCACCTTGGCGATCAGCGCCTCGATGACATCTTCCACGCCCTGCCCCGTCTTGGCCGAGCAAGGCGTCGCATCCTGCGCGTCGATCCCGATCACGTCCTCGATCTCCTGGATCGCGTTCGCGGGATCGGCCTGCGGCAGATCGATCTTGTTGAGCACGGGCACCACTTCCACGCCGAGTTCGATCGCGGTGTAGCAGTTGGCAACGGTCTGGGCTTCCACACCCTGCGACGCATCGACGACGAGCAGCGCGCCTTCGCAGGCGGACAGCGAGCGGCTGACTTCGTAGCTGAAGTCGACGTGCCCCGGCGTGTCGATGAGGTTCAGGTTGTACACCTCGCCGTTGCGCGCCTTGTAGGTCAGGGCGGCGGTCTGCGCCTTGATCGTGATGCCGCGCTCCTTCTCGATGTCCATCGAGTCGAGCACCTGCGCTTCCATCTCGCGATCGGAAAGCCCCCCGCAAAGCTGAATGATCCGGTCGGCCAGGGTAGATTTCCCATGGTCGATGTGGGCAATGATCGAGAAATTACGGATATGGTCCATCAAAAGTTCAGGGAAGCGTGGCGTGACCTCGCGGCCGGCCGAGGCGGTGTTATGCCTCGGTGTTATGCCTGAGTGTTAGGCCTGGATTAGGCCCGGATGTCGAGCGGGATTGCCCCGGGCCGGTATCGCGCGGGTTGGCGGCGCGGTTCTCGCGGGCCAAACCGGGATTTTACCGGATTTTCAAAGGGTTCCGTGACATCAAATGGTGTCGCGCCCCGGCACCCGGGTGGCGCGCGCAACACTCCCGCACCATCCGGCCCCAAAGAAAAACGTCGCGCCCGGGAGCGCGACGTTTGCGGCTTAGCGAGCCTGCCCGTTCGGGCGTAGCGTCAGTACCTGCGTCGCGTCGCCGCGGCGCACGAAGATCGCCACGATGCGGCTCTTGTCTAGCGACTTGACCATGTCGTTGAACTGGCGCGCGCCGGTCACGTCGGTATCGCCCAGGCGCAGGATGACGTCGCCCGGACGGATGCCGGCACGCAGCGCCGGACCATCGGCCGTCTCGACTTCCACGCCCGACTTGACCTTCATCTCCTTGAGGCGCGCCTCCGGGATGTCGTTCACGACCAGACCCAGCGCGTTCGGCTTCGGCGCCGGCGTGGCGCCATCATCGCCGCCCCGCTTGTCGCCGCCCTTCGAGCGCGCGGTCTTCGCGCTATCCGGCTCGAGCTCGGCCACGGTGATCGTCACGTCGCGCGTCTGGCCCTTGCGCCAGAATTGCAGCGGTACACGCGTGCCGGGCTTCGTGTCGCCGACCATGCGCGGCAGATCCGACGCCTTCTCGATATCGCGGCCGTTGAACTTCAGGATGATGTCGCCGGCCTCGATGCCCGCCTTTTCCGCGGGGCCACCGGGCTCCACGCTGCCGACCAGCGCGCCGCGCGCGCGGCCCAGGCCCAGCGAGTCGGCCACTTCCTTCGTCACGTCGCCGATCGCCACCGCGATCCGCCCACGCGTCACCTTGCCGGACGTCTTCAGTTGCTCCACCACGCGCATCGCCTCGTCGATCGGAATCGCGAACGAGATGCCCATATAGCCGCCGCTGCGGCTGTAGATCTGGGAGTTGATGCCAATGACCTCACCGCGCAGGTTGATCAGCGGACCGCCGGAATTACCGGGGTTCACCGCCACGTCGGTCTGGATGAACGGCAGGTAGTCGCCGGTATCGCGGCCCTTGGCCGAGACGATGCCCGCGGTCACGCTGTTGTCGAGCCCGAACGGCGAACCGATAGCCAGTACCCACTCGCCCGGCCGGATCTTGTCCGAGTCGCCGAGCGTCAGGCGCGGCAGGCCGGTGGCTTCCAGCTTGATCAGCGCCACGTCGGTCCGCTTGTCGGAGCCGATCAGCTTGGCCTTGAACTCGCGCTTGTCCGGCAGCGTCACGTAGATGGTCTCGGCATCGGCCACCACGTGGGCGTTGGTCATCACGTAACCGTCCTGGCTGATGATGAAGCCCGACCCCACGCCACGACTCTGCTCTTCACCCTGCGGCGGCTGACCGCGGCGCGGCGTGTTGCCACCGCCCGGCGGCGTCGGCTGGCCGGGCATGGGCACACCGAAGAAGCGGCGGAAGAACTCGGCCATCTCGTCATCGTCGGGCGTACCGTTGCCGCGCGCGCGGACGCGCTCGGTGGTGCGGATGTTCACGACGGCGGGGCTCGCCTTCTCCACCAGATCGGTGAAGTCCGGCAAGTTGTAGTTCGATGCCGCAGCCTGGGCGTGGCCGGACATGGAAACGCCCGGACCCAGCACGAGCATGGCCACCATGACCATGGTTCGCACCACGGATGGAGATTTCATCATCATCGACGGCTCCCGGAATTGCAGCGAGAAAGGAATGCGGTGAAAAGACGTGCGGGGGATCCCCGGAGACGCTCCGCAATGGAACGTCTCAAACGGGTTCAGTGTACCGTCTTGGGCGGACGATATTCGACGGCGTTCGCGAATTGCTTGACCGTGGCGGCCGGCACCTCGCCGACGACAGTGATCCAGTAATCGGATACACGGCGCACGACTACCTGGGTCGCGCCGAGCGATGCCACGCCTTCGCGCCGCGTGCGTTGCTCCGACACGGGCTCGATGAAGATCGACAGACCGGTGAGGCCGTCGCTGTAGACGACCTGCAGCACCTCGAACACCTTGTCCTTGGCGTCCTTGCTGTCCTGCGCGGGCGCGCGGAGCTCGCCGAGCGGGCGGCGCACTTCACGAATCTTCTGGAAGCCCTTGATGGGCGTATTGATGGTCCACCCCTCGTCGGCCAGATTGGCCGGCTGGTAATTGACCTCGTAGTGATTCCAGGAACTGGCGTTCTTGATCGCCGTGAGAATACGCTGCTTCTCCGAGGGCACGCCGATATCGACCTGCGAGAACGCGACCTGCTCGAGGACCTTGCCGTGCTCGCCTAACGTCTGCGCGCGCATCAGCAGTCCCGAGTTCTTGTCCGCCCACAGGCGCACGGCATACCGGGCGCTGTCATGCGGTTCGAGCGCGAACACCTCGCACTCGACGCCCGCCACGCGCTCCGCCGGCAGCTTGCGCATGTCGTACAGATCGAGCACGTCGGTCTTGTTCGTCGCGAGCAGTGCCGGGAAGCGATCCTTCGCTTCCTGCTTCTCCACGACGACGAGCTTCGCTTCGGGGATCAGGCTGTGCACGACGTCGTTCTGCCGCAGCACTTCACGCGGCTTGCCGTCGAGCGTCTCGAGACGTTCGTACTCGTTGTGCACGAGATCGCTGTAGTGCTGGATGCGCGAGGCGTGCATGACGCTGCCGCGCTGATAGATCAGCGTGCCAGCGTAGTTCTCGCGCTGCGCCGCGCGGTGGATCTTGTTGAGCCACGCGGTAGCGTCGCGGCGGTTCAGCGTGCTGTCCGACGGCTGCGCAGTCGCTGCGGCAGCGGTCAGACACAAGGCCAGAAAAAAGGACCTGCGCAGGCCCTTCATTCCGTATCCGCCCGCTACGTTGGCAGGCGTGTGTCCTTTATGCATGTCCGGCATTATTCCTGCGAATTATCCTGGGTGAAATTGGCGCCGTTAGCCACCGTGCGCATGGTGGGCACGACGGCATCGGTCGCCACCGACGTACGGTGGGCGCGCAGGTATTCGTCGAGGCGCGGATCGCGGATCATCTGCGAGCTTTCGGCAGCGACCGTGACGAGCGCACCGCCCGCTGCGGGCTTGGCGGCGACGGATTGCACAGCCGGCTGTTCCGCGCGGGCCACCACGGCATCGGGCGCGCCCAGATCGGCGGGACCGCGCATCTGCGGCACGACAACCCAGCTCACCGCGGCCACGGCGGCGGCGATCGCCGTACCGGGCATCACGCGGCGCACCCACGACGGGCGCACGAGCATGCGCTGGCGGCTTGCCGCGGCCACCGCGGGAACCAGCACGTGCGGCTCGGCGTCCAGCGTTGCGGAAAACCGCGCGAGGAACGCATCGGTCGAACCGGCATGCGTGAGTTCCTCGGACCGCAGGGCATCGCCAATCAGCTGATAGGTGGACCAGTCGGCCATCCCGGTGTCGCCCTTGGCGAGCGCCAGCACTGCATCGACTTCGTTCGGCGCCAGCTCGCCGTCCATCAACACGGAGATTTGCTCCGATGCTTCCATTACCTGTACTGCATGAACCGACTGCTTATGAGCCTGACCCATTTCCAACCCCAAGAAATTCCATTGAACACCGATAAATCCCGTACTACTGCTTGTCGTTTATCGATGCAGGAATAGGCTGCAACGCTGGCTGCACGACATTCTTCTTACCATCGCTTGCCCTCTGCCGTTCCCAGCAGGGGCCGCAACTTCTCGGCAATGGCTTCCCGCGCGCGGAAGATCCGCGAGCGCACCGTGCCGATCGGGCACCCCATCGCCTCGGAGATCTCCTCGTAGCTGAGGCCCTCGATCTCCCGCAGGGTGATGGCGGTACGCAATTCCTCCGGCAACGCTTCCATGGCGCGGTTGACCGTCTCGGCCACCTGGCGCGTATGGAGCATCGACTCCGGCGTATTGATATCCCTTAGTTGTTCACCGTCCGCAAAAGTTTCAGCCTCTTCGGCGTCAATATCGCTGGAGGCCTCCGGACGTCGGCCCTGGGTCGCCAGGTAGTTCTTGGCAGTATTGACCGCAATCCGGTACAGCCACGTGTAGAAAGCGGATTCGCCCCGGAATTGGGGCAAGGCGCGATATGCCTTGATAAAGGCATCCTGCGCCACATCCTCCACTTCGGCGGGGTCCCTGACGAGGCGCGAAATCAGGCGAATGATCTTGCGGTGGTACTTGGCCACCAGCAATTCAAATGCCCGTTTGTCGCCCTGCTGGACGCGTTCAACAAGAAGCTGATCGGCTTCGCGTTCGCTCACGAATGGTTCACCTGCAGTGTATCTCTTGGTTTCGTCGTCACGACAAGCGTTGTATTTTACCTACGTTCGCGAAACTGCCGTGTGTTGCGCAGCGCATCTTGTGACCATCACTGCGCAAGAAACGTTCCTTGGACGTGATGCGCGCGTCGCGCGGGGAAAGGGTTGCACGCGGCGCGCCCCGTACGGGGGCGCCGGCGTGCGGACAGGCGCGGTGTCAGACGCGCTTGAAGACAAGCGTGCCGTTGGTGCCGCCAAAACCGAAGTTGTTCTTCACGGCCACGTCGATCTTCATCTCACGGGCCGTGTTCGGCACGTAGTCGAGATCGCACTCCGGATCCTGATTGACCAGGTTGATGGTCGGCGGCGATACCTGGTTGTGGATCGCCAGCACCGTGAAGACCGACTCGAGACCGCCGGCACCGCCCAGCAGGTGGCCGGTCATCGACTTGGTCGAGTTCACGGCCAGCTTGTAGGCGGCATCGCCGAACGCGAGCTTGATCGCATCGGACTCGTTCTTGTCGCCCAGCGGCGTGGACGTGCCATGCGCGTTCAGGTAATGCACCTCGTCCGGATTGACGCCGGCATCCTTCAGCGCGTTGACCATGCAGCGGCGCGGACCGTCCGTGTTCGGCGCGGTCATGTGGAATGCATCGCCGCTCATGCCGAAGCCGGTCAGCTCCGCATAGATGCGCGCGCCGCGCGCCTTCGCATGCTCGTACTCCTCGAGCATCAGCACGCCGGCACCCTCGCCCAGCACGAAGCCGTCGCGATCCTTGTCCCACGGACGCGAGGCGCCCGCCGGATCGTCGTTACGCGTCGACAGCGCGCGGGCCGCGGCGAAGCCGCCGATACCCAGCGGGGAAACCGTCGATTCGGCACCGCCCGCGAGCATCGCGTCCGCGTCGCCATACTGGATCAGGCGCGCGGCCAGGCCAATGCTGTGCAGGCCGGTCGTGCACGCCGTGACGGCCGCGATGTTCGGGCCCTTCACGCCGTGGATGATCGACAGGTGACCCGAGATCATGTTGATGATCGAGCCCGGCACGAAGAACGGCGAGATACGGCGCGGGCCGCGATTGGCCAGCACCATCTGCGTGTCTTCGATCATCGGCAGGCCGCCGATGCCGGAGCCGACCAGCACGCCGATACGCTCGGCGTTGGCTTCCGTTACCTCCAGGCCGCTGTCGCGCAGCGCCTGGCTACCCGCCGCAATGCCGTAATGGATGAACGTATCCATGTTCCGGGCTTCCTTCGCGGGGATGTAATCCTCGGCGTTGAAACCCTTCACTTCACCGGCAAAATGACAGGCGAAAGGAGTCGGATCGAATTTGGTAATGGTGGCGATGCCGGACTTGCCGGCAACCAGATTGGCCCAGCCTTCGGCGACCGTGTTTCCAACCGGAGACACAAGGCCAAGCCCAGTGACGACGACGCGACGACGGCTCACTATCTTTTCCTACGAGGTGCGTGAAGCGAAACGAAATCTCGCTTCATCGAACAGACGAAAGCCACAGAAAGCAGCTTGACGGACCGGACTGGCCGGCCGCCGTGCCTTCTGTGGCTCGAATGAATACCGAGACGGCAGCAGAGACGACAGGCTTAGGCCTTGACGTGTGCGGTAGCGTAGTCGATCGCTTGTTGCACCGTCGTGATCTTCTCGGCTTCCTCGTCCGGAATCTCCATGCCGAATTCATCTTCCAACGCCATCACGAGTTCAACCGTGTCCAGCGAGTCGGCGCCGAGATCGTTCACGAACGACGATTCGTTCTTGATGTCTGCCTCGGCCACGCCAAGCTGTTCAGCCACGATTTTCTTGACGCGTTGTTCGATATTGTCCATGTAACCCTCCAGGGAAGTTCGACAAAAAGTGGGCGCATTTTAGCAGGTTTGGACCGCAAAAAATCCGCTTAGCGGTCTTTGCAAGAATCGCGCCCGTTTGGTTTGAAAAACGACTGCTACGGCCGGCTTCGGATGGCTTCTCCCTCGAAGCCGGTAAGCCGGTTAATTCAATCAGTTCATGTACATGCCGCCGTTCACGTGCAGCGTGGTGCCCGTGATATAGGCGGCCTGCGGACCGGCCAGGAACGTCACCGCGTGCGCGATGTCTTCCGGCTGACCCAGACGGCCGAGCGGGATCTGCGACTTCAGCGCGGCGTGCTGCTCTTCCGACAGGACCTTGGTCATGTCGGTATCGATGAAGCCCGGCGCCACGCTGTTGACCGTGACGTTGCGGCTGCCGATCTCGCGCGCGAGCGCGCGGGTCATGCCCTCCACGCCGGCCTTCGCCGCCGCGTAGTTCATCTGGCCCGGGTTGCCGGTCGAGCCGACCACCGAGGTGATATTGATGATGCGGCCGCCGCGCGCCTTCATCATCGGGCGCAGCACCGCGCGCGACAGGCGGAAGACGGCCGTCAGGTTCGTGTCGATGACGTTGATCCAGTCCTCGTCCTTCATGCGCATGGCCAGCTGGTCCTGCGTGATGCCGGCATTGTTCACCAGCACGTTCAGGCCGCCATGCGTCTTCACGATGTCTTCGATCAGCGACTCGCAGCGCGCGGCGTCGTTGACGTTGAGCACCGCGCCGTTGCCCTTGAGGCCCTCGGCGGCGAGATATTCACCGATCGCCGCTGCGCCGGCCTCGCTCGTGGCGGTGCCGATCACGTGGGCGCCCTGACGCGCGAGTTCGATCGCGATGGCGCGGCCGATGCCGCGCGAGGCGCCGGTGACCAGCGCAACCTGATTGTCGAGAAGCTTGCTCATCTTGCGTTCGTTGTTGCGTGGATTATTTCAGCAGCGCCAGCGTGTCCTGGAGCGAGGCGGGATCGAAGATCGCGCCGCCGACAAGGTTGCCGTCGATACGCTTGGTCATGCCGGCCAGCACCTTGCCCGGACCGCATTCGATCACGTGCGTCGCGCCTTCGGCGGCGATCTTCTGCACGCACTCGACCCAGCGCACCGGTGCGGCGGCCTGGCGCACGAGCGCGTCCTTGATCTGTTCGGGATCGCTGACGATGGCCACATCGACGTTGTTCACCAGCGGAATCTGCGGCGTGGAGAACGTCAGCGTCGCCATGCGCTCCTTGAGGCGGTCCGAAGCGGGCTTCAGCAGTGACGAGTGGAACGGCGCGGACACCGGCAGCGGCAGCGCGCGCTTGGCGCCCTTGGCCTTCGCGATCTCGCACGCGCGCTCGACGGCGCCCTTGTGGCCCGCGATCACGACCTGCGACGGCGCGTTGAAGTTGACGGCCTCGACCACGCCCGCCGATGCGGCTTCCGCGCAGGCGGCGCGCACGTCGTCATCGGACAGGCCGAGGATCGCGGCCATGCCGCCCTCGCCCACGGGCACGGCTTCCTGCATGGCCTGCGCGCGGAAACGCACGAGCGGTACGGCGTCGGCAAACGGGATCACCCCCGCAGCGACCAGCGCCGAGTATTCGCCAAGGCTGTGACCGGCCACCAGCGCCGGACGCGGACCGCCGGCGTCGAGCCATGCACGGTACACGGCCACCGCGGCGGTCAGCATGACCGGTTGCGTATTGGTGGTGAGGTTCAGTTCTTCAGCCGGACCTTCCGCGATCAAGCGGCCGATGTCCTGGCCCAGCGCGGCGGAGGCTTCCTCCAGCGTCGCGCGCACGACGGCGTTGTCGGCGAAGCCATTGAGCATGCCCACTGCCTGCGAACCCTGGCCGGGAAATACGAATGCGAATGTCATCGGTGATTCTTTCCTAGATTCGTGCTTACATGCGGAGCAGGACCGCACCCCACGTGAACCCGCCGCCCACGCCTTCCATCAGCACCGTCTGACCGGGCTTGATGCGGCCGTCGCGCACCGCGACGTCGAACGCGAGCGGAATCGACGCGGCCGAAGTATTGCCGTGCTCGTGCACCGTGGCAACCATACGGTCGTTGGAGAGCCCCAGCTTCTTCGTGGTGCCCTGCATGATGCGGATGTTGGCCTGGTGCGGCACGACCCAGTCGATCTGCTCCGGCTGCATCTCGGCCAGCGCGATCGCTTCGCGCGCCACCTTGTCGAGCACCGTCACGGCCAGCTTGAACACCGCCTGGCCGTCCATGTGCAGGAAGGCGTTGCCGGTGATGCTGCCGCCCGAGACGTTGCCCGGCACGCAGAGGATGTCCACGTGACTGCCGTCCGAATGCATGGCCGACGACAGAATGCCCGGCTCGTCGGAGGCCGTCAGCACCACGGCGCCCGCGCCGTCGCCGAACAGCACGCACGTCGTGCGGTCGGTGAAATCGAGCAGGCGCGAGAATACCTCGGTGCCGATGACAAGCACGTTGCGGTGCGAGCCGCTGCGAATGAACTTGTCCGCCGTCGCCAGCGCGTACACAAAGCCCGAACACACGGCCTGCATGTCGAAGGCCGCGCAGTTGTTGGTGATGCCGAGCTTGTTCTGCACGAGGCAGGCCGTGCTCGGGAACACGAAATCGGGCGTGGACGTGGCGACGATGATCAGGTCGATGTCCTGACGATCGAGCCCCGCAGCCTCGATCGCGCGCTCGGCGGCCTTGACCGCGAGGTCGCTGGCCGTGACATCGGGTTCGGCCCAGTGGCGCGCCGAAATGCCGCTACGCGTGACGATCCATTCGTCGCTGGTCTCGATGCCCTTTTCCGCGAGCTGGGCAGCCAGTTCCTGGTTCGTGACGCGCCGCGGGGGCAGGTAGCTCCCGGTACCGATGATTTTTGCGTACTTGGTCATGTAGTTCGGATCGTGAGGTCCGGGCCGCGGCTACCGCCGCGCACCTGGCCGGCGCGGCATGTCAGGCGGCATGCTGGCTGGAATGAGGATCGGGCGAGTTTGTCTCCGGGCCGCCGGGCGGGCTGCTCGTGGCGCCAGCCTTGTTGGCAAAAGCCTTGGCGATGCGTTCGATGACGCCGTTACTGGCGGCATCATACCCGCGTTTGATCGCCCATTCAAAAGAGCGGGCGTCGGCCGAACCGTGGCTCTTGATCACGAGGCCGCGCAGGCCGAGCAGCGACGCGCCGTTGTGGCGGGCCGGGTCGAGCCGGCTGGCAAGGCGCTTGAGCACCGGCATCGCGATGGCGGCCAGCAACTTGGTGAACCAGGAACGGGTGAACTCGTCCTTGATCATGCCGCCGATCATCTTCGCCAGCCCTTCGCTGCTCTTGAGCGCGACGTTGCCGACGAAGCCGTCGCAGACGACGATATCGGTGGTGCCCTTGAAGATGTCGTTGCCCTCGACGTTGCCGTAGAAATTGAGCTCGGAGGCGCGAAGCAGTTCGCCCGCGGCCTTGACCACTTCATTGCCCTTGATCACTTCCTCGCCGATATTCAGCAGGCCCACCGTGGGGTGCGCCTTGTGATCGACGACGGCGACCATCGCCTCGGCCATGCGCGCGAACTGCAGCAGATGCTCCGGTTCGCAATCGGCATTGGCGCCGAGGTCGAGCACGGTGGTTCCCCAACCCTGCTCGTTCGGAATCGTGGTGGCGATGGCGGGACGCTCGATACCTTCGAGCGTCTTCAGCACGTAACGCGAGACCGCCATCAATGCGCCGGTATTGCCGGCGGAAATGCAGGCCCCCGCATGGCCTTCCTTGACCTGCGTCACGGCGACGCGCATCGAGGAATCCTTCTTCTTGCGGAGCGCGACTTCCACCGGATCATCCATCGTGATGACTTCGGTGGCGGCCACGACTTTCACGCGCGGGTGATCCTGCGCATGCAGCTTTTTCAGCTGCGCTTCGATGGCGTCGGGCAGGCCGACCAGCACCATCTCGGCATCGTCGTGACGGGATAGAAAACTGATCGCTGCGGGCACGGTCACGGACACGCCGTGATCGCCGCCCATGCAGTCGATGGCGAGCTTGATCGTCATTGTTTCCTGATACGGAAAACGCGCTGCCGGCGTGGAGGTCGAGCGCCCAACAAAAAAGCGGCAACGAGCTTGCCGCTTTCCTGTTTCATTCCTGACAACGCGCGCGAGCGAGACGCAGGGTCACGCCGGACGACTTGATCAGTCGTTCTTGGTCTTGATGACCTTGCGACCACGGTAGTAGCCGTTCGGGCTGACGTGGTGACGCAGATGCGCTTCGCCGGTGGTCGGCTCGACAGCCAGGGGCGCAGCCTGCAGATGGTCGTGCGAACGGTGCATGCCGCGCTTGGACGGCGACTTCTTGTTCTGTTGAACAGCCATGATGACTCCTTCGAGAATTTTGCGATATTAACACACACGCACCCTGCACAAGGCGTAGCCGGGGCCCGGCCGGGTGCTTCAACTTACTACCCTCCAACTGACGGCGCCGATACTTCGATCAGTGCTTCGTCGTCTTCAGGCCAGCCAGCGCCGCGAAGGGCGATGGCCGCTTTTCCTCTTCGGGCGGAGCTTCCGGCTCCACCTCACCGTCCGCGCCGGTCACGAGCGACTCGTGCACGGTCGGACAAACTGCATGCTTCGGCGCGACCGGCATGGCCAGCAGCACCTCGTCCTCGATCAGCGCCAGCAGCGAGAACCGGCGCGAACCGACGATCACGTCCACGTCTTCGTCCTCGTCGGGTACGGCGTCCGCCTCTTCCTCGCTGGCCATGATCTCGAAACGCATATCGGTTTCGATCGGCTCGGCAAATGCCGCGAGGCAACGCTGGCAATCCTGCCAGACCCGGCCAGCCGTGGTCACATCGAGGAACAGCCGCTGAACCGCCGCCGTGCCGGGTTCCGCCGCATCTTCCTGGACAAAGCCCTGGACCGTGTAACGGATCGCCTCGTCGGCCGCCGTCGCTGGCGCGTCCTCGGCCGTCTCGGCTAAGATGCGCGGCAAATCGCGTACCGCGATCTCGCCTTCCGCGCTGCCGCCTTTGCGGCAAAACGCGAAGATGTCGATCTCGCGCAAATCGAAGTCAGCGACGTTCGCAGTGACATTCGCGGTCGATGGAGTCATGTCGATCTCCTGCAGATCTCTGCCATACGCGAGCAGCTAAACGCGCGATTATACGACGCTTTTGGCCGCGCGGCAAAGTTTACGGAACAACCCGCCGGATAAACCGCCGAGCAAACCGATCTGACCCGACCGACCGACGACCGTTCCCTCTTTCCCTTTTGCTTCAAATAGTTACTCATATGCCACACTCCTCGCGGCCCCTACTGATCCTCGGCTCGAGTTCGCCCTACCGGCGCGAATTACTGACGCGTCTGCGCGTGCCCTTCGAGGTGGCCGTGCCCGATATCGACGAGACACCGCTCGCCGACGAAACGCCCGAAGCCACCGCGCTGCGGCTGGCGCGGCGCAAGGCGGAGGCGATCGCCGCACAGCTTCCTGGAGCGTCGGGGGCGTTGATCATCGGCTCGGACCAGGTCTGCACGCTGGACGGCGCGCAGCTCGGCAAACCCGGCGACCATGCGCGCGCGCTCGCGCAGTTGCAGCGCATGCGCGGCCGCACCGTCACCTTCCATTCCGCGCTGTGCCTGCTCGATGGCCGCACCGGGGACGCACAGGTCGCCGATATCCAGACGCGCGTGACGTTCCGCGACCTGCCCGACGCGGAGCTCGACGCCTACCTGCGCCTGGAGACGCCGTACGACGTAGCGGGCAGCGCCAAGGTGGAGGGGCTCGGCATCGCGCTGCTCGAGCGCGTGGAGTCGGACGACCCGACCGCGCTCATCGGCCTGCCGCTGATCGCGCTGACGGGCATGCTGCGCCGGGCCGGCTTTCCGCTGATCGACACGCCTGCCGGGAGCCAGCCATGAGCGGCATCCTCTATCTATTACCGAATACGCTCGGCAAGCGCGACGAATTCGATCCGCTGCCTGACGTGCTGCCCGCGGGCGTGCAGCAGATCACGGCGCGGCTCGACTACCTCGTGGCGGAAAACGCCAAGACGGCTCGTGCATTTCTGAAGAAGCTCGGCGAGACGTGCCCGTTAGCGAAACCGATCCAGCAGATCGAGATCCGGGAGCTCAACGTCAACACCCGGGCGGACGCGCTTGGCGCGCTGCTGGATCCGATCGCGGCGGGACGCGACGGCGGGCTGCTGTCGGAAGCCGGCGTGCCGGCCGTGGCCGATCCCGGCGCCGATCTGGTCCGCCTGGCGCATGCGCGCGGCGTGACGGTGCGCCCGCTGGTCGGGCCCTCTTCGATTCTGCTGGCGGTGATGGGCTCCGGCCTGAATGGCCAGAGCTTTGCCTTCAATGGCTATCTGCCCGTGGATCCGGACGATCGCGCGCGCCGGTTGCGGGAGCTGGAAGCGCGGTCGCGCAAGGATCGGCAGACCCAGGTGTGGATCGAGACGCCGTACCGCAACGGCGCGCTGCTGGAGGCACTGCGCCAGCATTGCGCCGGCACCACGCTGCTGTCGGTGGCCGTCGATCTGACGCTGCCGACCGAGTCGATCGTCACGCTGCCGCTCTCGGCGTGGACGCCGGAGCGGCTGGCACTGCACAAGCGGCCGGCGATATTTTCGCTGCTGGCCGGCTGAAGCAGGGTGGATCAGCGGAGGGCGTCCACGCGGGCGCCACCGAAGATCATCGCCTTCATCGCCGCGCTGCCCATGGCCGCGCCAAACCGCTTGGCCACGCGCTCGGCGATGTTCTCCTTGACCGTGTAGTCCACGATGTCCTCGGCCTTGAACAGGTCGCGCGCCACATAGTCGGCGCTGCCCAGGCCATCGGCAAGACCCAGCTCGACGGCACGCTCGCCCGACCAGAACAGGCCCGAGAACAGCTCCGGATCGCTCTTGAGGCGATCGCCGCGCCCTTCCTTCACCACGTTGATGAACTGCTGGTGAATCTCCTTGAGCATCGTCTCGGCATAGGCCTTCTGGCGCGGCACCTGCGGCGAGAACGGATCCAGCATGCCCTTGTTGGCGCCGGACGTGTACAGGCGACGCTCGATACCGAGCTTGTCCATCAGCCCGGTGAAGCCGAAGCCGTCCATCAGCACGCCGATCGAGCCGACGATGCTGGCCTTGTCCACGTAGATCTTGTCGGCGGAGGCCGCGACGTAGTAGCCGCCCGACGCGCAGATCTCCTCCACGACGACGTAGAACGGCTTGCCCGGATACAACGTGCGGAGGCGGTGGATCTCGTCGTTGATGATGCCGGCCTGCACGGGCGAGCCGCCCGGCGAATTGATCTTGAGGATCACGCCCGCCGCCGTGGTGTCGGCAAACGCCGCCTGCAGCGATGCGTTGATCGACTCGGCGCTGGCCGGCGTTCCCGCCGCGATCTCTCCCTCCAGCGTGACCATGGCCGTGTGGCGGCCGGACGTGCTCAGCGCGCCGTCGCCTTTGAAGTCGAAGACCGCGAACAGGATCAGCGCGAGGATGCCGAGCCCGATGAAACGGAAGAAGATGCGCCAGCGGCGCGCCGCCCGCTGCTCGCGCAGGGTGGCCATCAGCACGCGCTCCAGCACGTCCCGCTCCCAGCGCGCGCCCGGGGCGCCGTCGGCGCCGACCGGCGCGGTGCCGCCCTTGCCCGCCATGCGCGCGCGGCGGGCCTCGGCCTCGCGCCGCGCGGCTTCGTCGCCCGCGCGCAAGTCCTTCTCGAGCGGATGCTCGGCTTCGCGCGCCACATCCAGGCGCTCTGCGTCCGGCTGCGTACCTTGCGGATCGACCGGCGGTTTTTGCTGTTCAGTCATGCAATGGACTCATTGGGTTCGGGCGGAAAAAAAGGCGGCTCGGGCAGCCAGTAGACGCTGCCATCGCGTTCCTCTATCCGGAGTTTGGCCAGCGCGGCGCCCCGGCAAGGGCCGCCCACGCAATGGCCGGTGTCTGGCGCATAAACCGCGCCATGTGTCGCACACATCAAGTATAGGCCCGCGCTATCGAAAAACTGGCCTTCCTGCCAGTCCATCTCCATCGGCACGTGCGCGCACCGGTTCAGATAACCATGGGCCACGCCATCGTAGCGGATGACGAATGCGCCGACGTCGCGCATGGCGTCGCGCGCCGCCACGGCAACCGTGAACCGCACGCCGATGCCGCCATCGGCCAGCTCCCCGGACGCGCAGACGCGCCGCGCGCGATCCATGTCAGGCATGGGCCAGCAGCCACCCATGGAGGTCGTCGATCGACGTCGCGCAGTGGACCGGCGTCATCGCGCGCAGCGAATCGGCCGGATGGGCGCCGTAGCATACGCCGAGCCCGTGCGCGCCCGCGTTGACGGCCATCTGGAGGTCGTGTGTGGTGTCGCCGATCATGACCGTGCGTTCGACGTCCTGACCGAGTTCGCGCGTGAGTTCGTGCAGCATCGCGGGATGCGGCTTGGAGAACGTCTCGTCCGCGCACCGCGTGGCATCGAACAGCTTGCCGAGGCCCGTGGCGGCGAGCGCGCGGTCGAGCCCCGCGCGCGTCTTGCCGGTAGCTACGCCGAGGAAGTAATGCTCGGCGCGCAGCGCCTCCAGCATCTCCCGCACGCCGTCGAACAGCACGAGGTCCGCGTCGCGCGTCAGAAAGTGATAGCGGTAGCGCTCGGCCAGCTTCGGGTAGTCCGCGGGGTCGAGCGTCGGGACAGCGTACGACAGCGCATCCTTCAGGCCGAGGCCGATCACGTGGCTCGCGGCGCTGTCGTCAGGGACCGGCAGGCCGAGATCGCGGCTGGCCAGCTGGATGCATTTGGCGATGGTGGGCGTGGAATCCATGAGGGTTCCGTCCCAGTCGAAGACGATCAGGTCGAAGCGCTGCCTGGCCATTGGGATTGGGGTCCTTGTAGGGAGACTTTTCGGCGCGGCACCGTCAGGCCGCCGCGCCCGGCTCCCGCAATTGTTGCAGAAATTCGACACACTCCGGCGGCAGCGGCGCGGAGACGGTGAGCGCCTCGCCCGTTGCCGGATGCACCAGCGTGAGACGGTGCGCATGCAGGAACATCCGCTTGATGCCGGGCCGCGCCCCGCTGCGGGCAAGCGCCTTGTTGAGCGCGAAGTCACCGTACTTGTCGTCGCCGACGATCGGAAAGCCCGAGTGGGACAAATGCACGCGAATCTGGTGGGTGCGCCCGGTCTTGAGCTCCGCTTCCAGCAGGGTGTAGCCGGGGAAGGCCTCCACGCGGTTGAAGATCGTGTGCGAGGTGAGTCCGTCTTCCTGCACGCGCACGCGGCGCTCGCCGTCGGCGGTCGTGTATTTGAACAGGGGCAGCTTCACATGCTGGCGCTGATTGAGGAATGCCCCCGCCACGCACGCAAAATACCGCTTGTCCATGCCATCTCCACGCATCTGATCGTGAAGATGCACGAGGGCCGAGCGTTTCTTGGCCAGCACGAGCACACCCGATGTCTCGCGGTCGAGCCGATGCACGAGTTCGAGGAACCTGGCATCGGGCCGCGCGCGCCGCAACTGTTCGATCACACCGAAGGCCACGCCGGAGCCCCCGTGCACGGCGACGCCGGCGGGCTTGTTGACGACCAGCAGGTGCGCATCCTCGAACAGGATCGGGAATTCGCTCGGCGGCGCTTCCGCCGTGGTCGCGCGTTCGGCCACGCGCATCGGCGGAATTCGGACAATATCGCCGAGCTTCAGGCGATAGGTAGCATCTATCCGACCCTTGTTCACCCGGACTTCGCCGGAACGCAGCACCCGGTAGATATGGCTCTTCGGGACCCCGCGCGCAACCTTCAACAGAAAGTTATCGATACGCTGCCCTTCGCCGCTTTCGTCGATCGTGACGTACGCCACCTGGAGCGCGTTCGACGTGGAACGGGCCTCCTTTTCAATTTGATGGCGTAACTCATTCATTTTCAATATAATTTCCCCGCTGTTGCCGGCGAGACGCCAGCAACGCAAAAGCCTGTGTGACTTTGCGTAATTCCGCATTTTACACTTCGGGTTGCCGCCAGCCCGGCCCGTCCCGCGCAAACACGCATATATTCGCGCGCGCCGATGGGTGAATGACGGCATCAGCAGCACGCACGCGCCACGCCGGCGCGCAGGAAGCCGCCCACAGGCGACTTCGGCGAAGACGGCGGGCTCGTGGGAACAGAGCTATCAGGTAGATCAGAATTTGGATGCGGATGCCCGGTGGCATCCGCAAATGGTGAGAGAAGACCGCCTGCACCGGGAATCCGGTGCCGGCCGGCAGGTCGAACTGCCACCTGACTTGTCACGCCGGCGTCGCGCCGGCATGACGCACGGCGCCTAGTCGCAGAACTCCAAGAAGCAGCCAGCGCGCCCAGAAGGAGAAGTCAGGTTGGCGAGTGTTCGCCTGCCGCGTCCGAAAAACTTGCTCTTTGACGCGTCTGGGCCGCCCGGCCAGCCGCGGCGCGAGGCACGCATGCCGAAGGCTTGCCGTGCTGGCCGCGCCGCCGCTGGCATCCGGGAGTTCGCCGGAGCCGCTGCACGAGGAGCAGGACTTTTTTGGTGCCCCTCCCTGCCAGCGGACGACTGCCTCGACGTCATCGCCTCTTCCCTCACCCGTGCCCTTGCCGGTGCGCATGTCTTTCGCGCCGGTGCCCTGGCAATTCTCCCACCCTGCTCTCTTTCCTCGCGTGCTCCATGGATCGTCGCGCGCACGGCCACCTTTTGGCTTTCGGCTCCGCGCGACACTGGAGTGAGGTATTGCGATGAAACGCATGCTGTTCAATGCGACGCAACAAGAGGAATTGCGCGTCGCGATCGTCGATGGTCAGAAGCTGATCGACATCGACATCGAAACTGCCGGGCGCGAACAGCGCAAAGGCAATATTTACAAGGGCGTGATCACGCGCATCGAGCCGTCGCTCGAAGCGTGCTTCGTGAACTACGGCGAAGAGCGCCACGGCTTCCTGCCGTTCAAGGAAGTCGCCCGCGCCTACTTCAAGGAAGGCGTGGACGTGCGCAACGCGCGCATCCAGGACGCGCTGCACGAAGGCCAGGAACTGATCGTCCAGGTGGAAAAGGAAGAGCGCGGCAACAAGGGCGCCGCCCTGACCACGTTCATCTCGCTGGCCGGCCGTTACCTCGTGCTGATGCCCAACAACCCGCGTGGCGGCGGCGTGTCGCGCCGCATCGAGGGTGAAGACCGCCAGGAACTGCGCGAAACCATGGCGCAGCTGCAGGTGCCGGACGGCATGAGCATCATCGCCCGGACCGCCGGTATCGGCCGCGCGGCCGAGGAACTGCAGTGGGACCTGAACTACCTGCTGCAGCTGTGGAAGGCCATCGACGGCGCCGCCGGCGACAACAAGGCTCCGCTGCTGATCTATCTGGAATCGAGCCTCGTGATCCGCGCGATCCGCGACTACTTCCAGCCCGATATCGGCGAAATCCTGATCGATACCGACGAGATCTACGAGCAGGCCCGCGCCTTCATGAGCGTGGTGATGCCGGACAACATGAATCGCGTGAAGAAGTACCGCGATGACGTGCCGCTCTTCTCGCGCTTCCAGATCGAACACCAGATCGAGTCGGCGTACTCGCGCATGGTCATGCTGCCGTCGGGCGGCGCGATCGTGATCGACCATACCGAAGCGCTCGTCTCCGTGGACGTGAACTCGGCCCGCGCCACCAAGGGCGCCGACATCGAGGAAACCGCGCTCCGCACGAACCTCGAAGCCGCCGACGAGATTGCGCGCCAGCTGCGTCTGCGCGACCTGGGCGGCCTGATCGTGATCGACTTCATCGACATGGAGTCCGGCAAGGCCCAGAAGGACGTGGAAACGCGCCTGAAGGACGCGCTGCGCCACGACCGCGCGCGCGTGCAGATGGGCAAGATCAGCCGCTTCGGCCTGATGGAACTGTCGCGCCAGCGCCTGCGTCCGTCGCTGTCCGAGGGTTCGCACATCACGTGCCCGCGCTGCAACGGTACCGGCCATATCCGCGATACCGAATCGTCGGCACTGCAGGTGCTCCGCATCATCCAGGAAGAGGCGATGAAGGAGAACACCGCGGCGATCCACTGCCAGGTGCCCGTGGAAGTCGCGGCCTTCCTGCTGAACGAGAAGCGCCAGGAAATCAACCTGATCGAGCTGCGGTTCAAGGTCAACGTGCTGCTGATCCCGAACAAGCACCTCGAAACCCCGCATTACAAGCTCGAGCGCCTGCGTCACGACGATCCGCGCCTCGAGGATTCCACGGCCAGCTACCGCATGGCGGAAGCGGCGGCCAAGGAACTGGAAGCCGATACGAGCTACAGCAGCCGCAAGAAGGAAGACGCGCGTCCGCGTCAGGAAGCGGCGGTCAAGGGCATCACGCCCGACGCGCCGGCGCCCGTCTCGGTGCCCCGCCCCGAGCGCGCGCCGCGTCCGGAGGCCCCGGTGGCACGTCCGGCACCCGCGACGCAACCCGTCGCGGCCGGCGGCTTCATCGGCTGGCTGAAGGGCCTGTTCGGTGCCCGTCCGGCGGCGCCGGCGGCGGAGCCCGTCAAGGCCGAGGCTTCGGCGCAAGCCCGCGGCGAAGGCCGCGAGGGTCGTGAAGGCCGCGAAGGTCGTGGTGAAGGCCGCCGTGAGCGTGGTGAGCGCGGCGAGCGTGGCCAGCGCGGTGAAGGACGCGAAGGCCGCGAGGGCCGTAGCGGCCGTGCCGGCGGCGAAGCACGCGAAGGCCGTGGCGAGCGTGGCCCGCGCGGTGGCGAAGGCCGTGGCCAGCGCACCGAGAAGGAACAGCGTGAACCGCGTGAATCGCGTGAGGGCCGCGAGGCCCGTGCCGATCAGCGTGGCGAACGAGGTGAGCGCGGTGAACGTGGCGAGCGTGGCGAGCGTGGCGAGCGCCCGGCGCGCGCGCCGCGCGATGCGCAGGCCACGCCGGCCGTCGCCCGTCAGGCGGATGCCGCCCCCGGTACCGAAGGCGCGCGCCCCGAAGGCGGCCGTCAGCGCAATCAGGAACGCCGCGAACGCCAGCGTGAACGTCAGCGCGAGCGCAGCGAGTCGCGTGAGGGCGAGACGACCGATGAACTGAACGCCGTGGCGGCCGCGCCGCAAACCGCGTTCGAGGCCATCCAGTCCGCTCCCGCGACGATCGCCCAGACCGCCGACGCCGCTGAAGCCGATGCGCTGGAACGCGCCGATGGCCTGGACGGCGTGGCGACGGAAGGCGGCGAAGGCGAAGAACGCCGCCGCCGCAACCGCCGTGGCCGTAACCGCTACCGCCGCGAACGCGACGAGGCACAAGGCGCCGATGGCGACAACGTCGCCAACCTCGCTGAAGTGTCGGCTGGCGTGACCGAAAGCGAGTCCGAGTTTGCCGAGACGGTGGCGCCGGTGTCCGCGCAACCGGCACTGCAACCGGTGTCTTCGCCGCTCTCGTCGCCGCTCTCGTCGCCGCTCTCGTCGCCGCTCTCGTCGCCAGTATCGCAGCCTGTGGCCACCGCTACCGCGCAATCGGACGTTACGCCCGCGGCGCAGCCCGCCGCCGAACCCGTCACGGCCGTGGCCGTGCAGCCCACGCCGGCTTCGTCCGTCACGCCCGTGACGCCGGAACCCGTATTTGCTCCGGTGACACCGGAAGCCGAGCCGGTTGCCGCAAGCTATTCCGCACCGACAGCCGCACCGACAGCGGCACCGGCAGCAGCACCGGCACCGGCAGCGGCCCAAGCCGCGCCGGTTGCACCGGAAGCCGCGCCCGCCGTCGCGACGGCCGCAGCGCCGGTCGCCGCCCCTGTCCCGGCAGCCGCCGTGGCACCGGAACCGGTGATCCTGTCCGCCGAAGTCACTGCCGTACCGGCACCGCTGGCCGCCCCGGCATCCACCCGCGTCGCCACGGAAACGCTCGAGCCGATGCTGGCCGCCGCAGGCCTGCAGTGGGTCCACACGGACGACAGCAAGCACCGCGCCGCGCAGGAAGCCGCTGCGCGCATCGTGCCGGCGCCGCGCGTGCCGCGCGAGCGCAAGCCGCTGCCGCCGCTGCCCCAGGGTCCGATGATCCTGGTGGAGACCGGCCGTGCCGGTTCGGACCAGCAGCAGCAACAGCAGCAACAACAGCAGTAATCCGCCCGCTGGCGATACCGCGGCCGCACCTTTCGAGGGGCCGCGGATCCCCAGATGAACCGGCAGCGCCGCAAGGCCTGCCGGTTTTTCTTTGTCAGGCAGGATTGTCTTCAGCGCACTGCAACATCTGTACTCCTCGGGCGTCGCCCCAGGTGTACGCCCGTCACGGCGCGGTAGTTTGGCGGTGTCGGCTAGAATGGCACCCATAGCCGCGGCCTGTGTCGCGGCGAATGCCCCCGCCCATGACCGACACCGTCATTCCGATCCTCGACCTGCGCGACCATCGATATCGTTCGATGGTGCCGGCCATTCCCGCCCGCCTCACGCCGCCCACCGGGCTGGTGACGGACACGCGGGGCCGCATGCTGCACGACCTGCGCATCTCGGTGACCGACCGCTGCAACTTCCGCTGCGTCTACTGCATGCCGAAGGAGGTGTTCGACAAGGACTACACGTTCCTGCCGCATTCGGCGCTGCTGAGCTTCGAGGAGATCGAGCGGGCCGCGCGGCTGTTCGTCGCGCATGGCGTGGAGAAAATCCGCCTGACCGGCGGCGAGCCGCTGCTCCGCAAGAACATCGAACGCCTTGTGGAAATGCTCGCGCGCATCGAAACGGTTTCGGGCAAGCCGCTGGATCTGACGCTGACGACCAACGCCTCCCTGCTCGCCCGCAAGGCCCGCGCGCTGCGCGATGCGGGCCTTTCGCGCGTGAGCGTGAGCCTCGACGCGATCGACGATGCGACCTTCCGGCGCATGAACGATGTCGACTTCGCGGTGCGCGACGTGCTCGATGGCATCGAGGCCGCGCAGGCCGTGGGCCTCGCGCCGATCAAGGTCAACATGGTGGTCAAGCGCGGCACGAACGATGCGGAGGTGGTGCCCATGGCGCGCCATTTCCGCAATACGGGCATCATCGTGCGATTCATCGAGTTCATGGACGTCGGTGCGAGCAACCACTGGCAGATGGACGAGGTGCTGCCGTCAAACGAGGTGGTGCGCCGAATCGACGAAGCTTTCCCGCTCGAGATGATTGCCGCCAACTACACCGGCGAGACCGCCGAGCGCTGGCGCTATCGCGACGGCGCGGGCGAGATCGGCGTGATCTCGAGCGTGACGCACGCCTTCTGCGGCGATTGCAGCCGCATTCGCCTGTCCACGGAAGGCAAGCTGTATCAGTGCCTGTTCGCGACCGAAGGCTACGACCTGCGTGCGCTACTGCGCGGCGGCCATAGCGACCTTGAAGTCTCCAACGCGATCGCGCAGGTTTGGCGCGGCCGTACCGACAACTATTCGGAGCAGCGTGGCGACCCCGCCGTGCGGCTCGCGCGCGCCGAACAGAAAATCGAGATGTCATACATCGGCGGATGAGTCAGCATCGGAGCGATGGGCCTCTCATGATCGACCGATCCGATATCACCGGACTGATCCTCGCGGGCGGCCGCGGCAGCCGGATGGGCGGCGTCGACAAGGGCCTGCAGCTGCTGCATGGCACGCCGATGGCGCTCCACACCCTGCGCCGGCTTGCGCCGCAGACCGGCGCCCAAATGATCAACGCGAACCGCCATCTCGATGTGTATGCGTCGTTCGGCGTGCACGTTGTCAGCGATGACGCCATCGGCAATACCGTACCGTTTAACGGTCCGCTGGCCGGCATGCTCGCGGGATTGGCCGCGTGCAAGACCCCGTGGATGGTCGCCTCTCCGTGCGACACGCCCTTCCTGCCCGTCGATCTCGTCGAACGGCTCGTGCAGGCGATCGTCGTCACGCGCGCGGAAATCGCCATGCCGGTGACCGTTTCGCCCGACGGCCGCCGCCAGCCGCAGCCGGCGTTCTGCCTGATGGCGGTGCGCCTGCGCGACAGCCTGCGTGATTATCTGGACCGCGGCGAACGCAAGATCGAGACTTGGGCAGCAAGCCATTCGCGCGTCGATGTGCCGTTCGACGACGACAGCGCTTTCGCCAATATCAACACGCTGGACGAACTGCGCGCGTTCGAGGCGCGCTGACCCGACCCATGCCTTCCCTGCAATCCGTCATCTCCTGCCTGTCCGACTACGATCCTTCCGCGTTGACTGTCGATCAGGTCGCGTCGATCCTCGACAACGTGATCGAGCCGATTCGCGGCATCGAGCAGGTGCCCATCCGCGATGCGCTCGATCGCGTGCTCGCGGAGGACATCGTCTCCCCGATCGACGTCCCCGCGCACGACAATGCGGCCATGGACGGCTATGCGTTCTCCGGCGTCGCGCTGGCCCATGCTGGCGCGGACGGCGTGACACTCGACGTCGCGGGCAAGTCGTTGGCGGGGGATAACACGGGCGTGGCGCCCTCCCTCACGCAGGCGGTACGCATCATGACCGGAGCCGTCATGCCGGCCGGCTGCGATACGGTGATTCCGCAGGAGTTCGTGGAGACCATCGACGGAGGCGACGGTGACGTGGGTCGTGAGAAAAACCCGCGCATTCGCTTCGCCGCCGATGCGGTGCGCGCCGGCGACAACCGCCGCCTGCGCGGCGAGGATCTTGCGCGCGGTCAGGCTGCCCTGCAGAACGGCCGCATCCTGCGTCCCGCCGATATCGGCATGCTCGCCTCGCTCGGTATTCCTGAGGTCAAGGTCAGGCGCCGGCTGCGCGTGGCGTTTTTCTCCACCGGCGACGAACTGCGTTCCATCGGGGAACCGCTCGACCCGGGCTGCGTGTTCGACTCCAACCGATACACGCTGCATGGCATGCTGCGCCGCCTGCATGTGGACCTGATCGACATGGGCGTCGTGCGCGACGATCCCGAAGCGCTGGAGCAGGCGTTCCGCACCGCCTGCGAGAACGCGGACGCGATCATCACGTCGGGCGGCGTCTCCGTGGGGGAAGCCGACTACACCAAGCAGACTATGTCCCGGCTGGGCGAAGTCACGTTTTGGAAGATCGCGATGCGCCCCGGCCGGCCCATGGCGTTCGGCCGTATCACGTCCGATGGCCATGACGCGCTGCTGTTCGGCCTGCCCGGCAATCCGGTCGCCGTGATGGTCACGTTCTACCATTTCGTGCGCGCGGCGCTGCATCGTCAAATGGGCGCCGACGTGCCGCCCCTGCCGCTGTTTCCCGTGCGCAGCGCGGGACCGATCCGCAAGAAGCCGGGCCGCACCGAGTATCAGCGCGGCGTGCTCACGCGCGGCGCGGACGGCGAGTGGGAGGTCCGGCTCACGGGCCAGCAGGGATCCGGGGTCTTGCGGTCGATGAGCGAGGCGAACTGCTTCATCGTGCTAGGCCACGACCAGGGATCCATCGCCGCCGGCGGCAAGGTCCACGTCATGCTGTTCGACGGCCTGATCTGACATGGATCGGTCCCATTGATCACCAAAATCGATGATCGATGACGGCTCAGGAAAATCTGTCGTTTTTGTGCACCATTCGCCCGCCGCGTGACCGCACCAAACCTTGGAATTACGCGTACGCTCCGTTGGCGGGCTATGCGGCCATAAACGCAGTCGCTACACTTGCACCACGAAAATTCGTACATCCTCCTCATCCCATATTGCCGTCATGAACCAGGAGATTGCATACCTCCACCCCGTGAAGACCGCCCGCGCGCTGGTGCTGGTCTATCTGTGCTTCTCGGTGCCGATCGTGGCGATGGGCCTGTTCGTGGCCTTCGTCCGCTATGGCGACCTGCCGGGCATCACCGTCTTCACGGCACTGATCCTTAACGCGCTGATCGGCTTTGGCCTGCTCTGGCTGGGCTGCAAGGCGTACAACTGGGTGGCCGCCCGATTCGGCGGCATCGAAGTCCACGTCCGTGAATTGACGCGGCAGGACTGACCGTTCATTCCGCTGCGCGGCGATCGTGCTCCGCGGCGGCGTCCGCTGACTGGGTTGTGGGTCGTTCCGTGGGTCCTTCCGTGGACCCTGCCGTGGATCCTGTCTTGGATCCTGTCGCGGATCCTATCGACGTCCCTTCCGACGCCCCTAATCCCCCCGCGGCCTCGGGCCGACCGAGCAGTTGTTCCGCCAGATCCCCCGGTAACGCTTCCACATTGCGCAGCTTGCGCTCCATCTGCCGCGTGCGCACTTCCGCCTGCTCGATATTGCGCGCCGCGCGTACGAGCGTATCGCGGGTCTTGGCCAATACCTCGCCAAACTTGCCGAACTCGGTCTTGACGGCGCCCAACACCTCCCATACCTCGCTCGAACGTTTCTCCAGCGCCAGCGTGCGAAAACCCATCTGCAGGCTGTTAAGCAACGCGGTCAGCGTCGTCGGCCCCGCCACGGTCACGCGATAGTTGCGTTGAAGGAGGTCGGTCAGACCGGGCCGCCGCAGGACTTCGGCATAGAGCCCCTCGGTCGGCAGGAACAGAATCGCGAAATCGGTCGTCGCCGGCGGCGAGAGATATTTCTCGGCGATCTTCTGCGCTTCGCCGCGCAGCGCCACCTCGAGCTCGCGCCCCGCCGAGGCCACACCATCGACGTCGCCACGCTCCTGCGCGTCGACGAGGCGCTCGTACTGCTCCTTCGGAAACTTCGCGTCGATCGGCAGCCAGACCGATTCGCCGTACACGTCCTTGCCCGGCAGCCGGATCGCGAACTCCACGCGCGCGCCCGAGTTGCGCACGGTCTCGACATTCTTCGCGAACTGCTCCGACGTAAGCATCTGCTCGAGCAACATCTCGAGCTGTACCTCGCCCCATGTGCCGCGCGTCTTCACGTTCGTCAGCACGCGCTTGAGGTCGCCCACGCCCTGGGCGAGCATCTGCATTTCGCCGAGGCCGCGATGCACCTGCTCGAGACGGTCCGATACGAGCTTGAACGACTCGCCCAGGCGCTGCTCGAGCGTCGCGTGGAGCTTCTCGTCCACCGTGCGACGCATCTCCTCGAGCTTCGTCGCGTTGTTGGACTCGATATCGCGCAGCTTCTGCTCGATGGTCGCGCGCACCTCGATGAGCCTGCGCTCGTTCGACTCCGTCAGCCGGCCGAGCTGCTGCGCGAACGTGTCGATCTGATTGTTCTGCAAGCGCGCGATCTCGGTCAGTTGCGACAATAGCGCCTGCTGCAGGCGCATCATCTGCTGGCCTGCCTCGCCACGGCTCGCGCGCGCGGTTTCGTCGATCTCATGGCGCAGTTCGCGCTCCACGCGCTCGAAGCCACGCGACGCATCGTCGCGCACCTGCCCACGCAGCTCGGCCAGCAGGCGTGCCAGTTCGGCTTCCGGCGATGCGCCGCGCGTGCGCGCGAGCAGGACGACGAGCAATGCCACGCCGATCAGCGCGACGAAGAACGTCAGGATTTGCAGCCAGTCCATACTTTCCTTGATGACGACTCAGACTCGAACGCAATCAGCGGCGACGCGGCATGACGTCGGGATTGATGACCGACGGGGGATGCCCAGCGTTCGGTCCCGCGTCGAGCGCGGCAATCAGATTGTCAGCGGCGAGGGTTGCCATCGCGCGCCGCGTCTTTTCGGATGCGCTCGCGATATGCGGGGTCAGCACGACATTCGGCACGGTCAGCAGATCGGGATGCACGCTCGGCTCGCCTTCGAACACGTCGAGACCGGCCGCGAAGATCTGCCGCGCGCGCAGCGCGTTCGCCAGCGCGGCATCGTTCACGATACCGCCACGTGCGAGGTTGATCAGCGTGGCCGTCGGCTTCATCTTCGCGAGTTCGGCTGCGTCAATTGCATGATGGCTCTCCGGACTGTACGGAAGCACGAGGATCAGATGATCCGCCTGCGCGAGCAGTTCGTCCTTGGTCACGTAACGCGCGTTGAGTTGCTGTTCGGTCTCGGCCGGCAGCCGGCTGCGGTTGTGATAGATCACGGGCATGCCGAAGCCCGACGCGCGGCGCGCAATCGCCTGCCCGATGCGGCCCATGCCAAGGATGCCGAGCGTGGCGCCGAACACGTCCATGCCGACCAGCATGTCGTAGCTCCAGCGCTCCCACTTGCCCGCGCGCAGATAGTGCTCGGACTCCGTCACGCGCCGCGCGGTGGCCATCAGCAACGCCCAGCCGAAATCCGCGGTGGTCTCGGTCAGCACATCGGGCGTGTTCGTCGCCACGACGCCAGCCGCCGTCAGCGCGGGCACGTCCAGGTTGTTGTAGCCCACGGCCATGTTGCACACGGCGCGCAACTGCGGCAGTGCGCACACGAGCGCGCCGTCGATACGGTCCGCCGCATTGGCGAGCACACCCGCCTTGCCGGCCAGCCGCTCGCGCAGCGCGGCCGCGTCGAGCACCGCGTCTTCCTGGTTGCTGTCGACATCGAAATACTGCGCCAGGCGATCGATCACATCGGGAAAGATCGCGCGCGTCACGAGGATGGATGGCTTCATTGCGCTCACACGTGGAAGAAGAGAAACGTCATCACGAAGAAGATTGGCAACAGGATCGCCCCGGACCATGCCATGTAGCCGAAAAAGCTCGGCATGCGCACGCCACGGCTTTCCGCGATTGCCTTCACCATGAGGTTCGGCGCGTTGCCGATATAGGTATTGGCGCCCATGAACACGGCACCTGCCGAAATGGCGGCCAGCGTCGACGCGTCGCGCGTCATCAGCGTGGCCGGGTCACCGCCGGCGGTATTGAAGAACACCAGATACGTCGGCGCATTGTCAAGGAACGACGACAGGATACCCGTCGCCCAGAAGTACATGCTGTCGATCGGCTGCCCCGCGGGATCGCTGACCATGCGGATCACGCCCGCGAACGCCCCGTCCGTGCCCGCGCGCAGCATCGCGATGACTGGGATGATCGTCAGGAAAATGCCCGCGAACAGCTTGCCGACCTCGAGCATCGGTTCCCAGTTGAATTCGTTTCCCGCGCGCGCGGTGCGTGGCGTCACGGCCAGCGAGACCAGCGTGACGGCGATGAGCAGCCCATCGCGCACGGCTGCCTGCAGGGGCACCTCGGTGCCCAGGATGTCGAACACGATGCCGGGCTTCCACAAGCCGCTCATCAGCACGAGCGCGACCACGGCGACCAGCAGGGCGAAGTTCGCCTTGCCCTCGAGACGAATTCCGGCCCGAGGCCCTTCCGAATCGGGGGTGGGATCGCTCGGCAGAAGCTCTTCACGATTGACGTAGTAGTGCCGGTCGATGAAGTAGAACAGCACGAGCAGCACACCCCACAGCAACAGCGTCTCGGGCAGGATGTGCCGCAGCGTCCAGAAGAAATCGACACCCTTCAGGAAGCCCAGGAACAGCGGTGGATCGCCGAGCGGCGTCAGTGCGCCGCCCGCGTTCGCCACGAGGAAGATGAAGAATACGACGACGTGCGCGACGTGGCGCCGGTTGTCGTTCGCGCGCAGCAGCGGACGGATCAGCAGCATGGCCGCGCCCGTCGTGCCCATCACGCTGGCCAGCACCGTGCCGAGTCCGAGCAGGAACGTATTGAGCTTCGGCGAGCCATGCAGATTGCCGCGCACGCAGATGCCGCCCGCGACCACGTAGAGCGCGGTCAGCAGCACGATGAACGGCAGGTACTCCGCGAACAGCGCATGCACGACATTGGCGGCCGCCGCATGCGCGCCGAACGCGAGCGCGAACGGCACGAGGAACAACGCGCCCCACCCCGCCGCGATCTTGCCGTAATGGTGGTGCCACACCGATGGCATCACGAGCGGGCACAGCGCGATGGAGAGCAGGATGCCCGCGAACGGGAGTCCCCACAGCGGCGACAGCGCGGCGCCGTCGACATCTGCTGCATGGGCGAACGACGGCAGGACACTCATGCAAAGGCCGACGGCCAGGACACGGGCAACAGCAAGAGCCAGGGCACGCAAAGAGAAACGGGAGACGGCGACCGTCATCGGCAGGCCTTTCCTGTGACATAAGGAAGGCCCAGTGTAAAGCAAAGCCCTATGAGACTGGTCTGAAAATAGGCATCACAGAACCGCTAAAAATAGCGGTACAAGCGCGCTATGCCTCGTCCACGAGGATCACGTGCACCCGATACGGCCCATGCGCGCCCAGCACGAGCGACTGCTCGATATCGGCCGTGCGCGAGGGCCCGCTGATGACGTTGGTGGCGCGCGGCAACTGCCCGCGCTCCGCGCGCATCAGCACAAACGCGGCCTCGAGATTCGCGACGATGCGCGAGACCGGCACCACGGCGATATGCGTTTCAGGCAGCAGCGCCGCGGACGCATAGGTCTCGGGTCCGGACAACAGCATCAGGGACCCCGTCTCCGCGATCGCGCAGAAACAGCCGGTGAGGCCGACGAGGTCGCCATGCTCGAGATCGCCCCGCGCATCGCGCACGGGCGGCCGTACCTCGACATCGAGGCCATGGGCCGACCATGGCAGCTCGCCGAGCGTTTCCCATGCGATGGCACGCCGCGGCAGGTTCAACCCTTCCAGATAATGCGCGGCGGCGGCCGGCACGTCGGCCAGCGTGGCAACGCGATCCACGGTCGACGCCATCTTCTGCGCCTGCTCCGCGAACACCTGCACGATGTCGTCGCCGAGCGCGGGCTGCGGGCCCTGCGGATGCCGGTCGAGGTAATCGGCGACGGCCTGGCGCTCGCCCGGCCCGACGTTCGGCGAACGACCCTGGGCGGCGCGGATGCGGGCAAGAATTCGGTCGCGAGCGGCGGAAGTGTCCATGAGCGGGCGGATAACGTGAGCAGAATAACGTCAGCGGATGCGGTCGGGCGATTATAGGCCCGCGCAACCGCGCGCAGGCCGCGCTTACGCCCGGGGCGCGATGAATAATCCTAAGCGCCGCGCTGAACCGTGAACACCTGACGGAGGTAGGCGAGATAGCCAGGGTCGTCGCACATCGTCTTCTCGGGCGTGTCCGACAGCTTGGCCACGGGCTGTCCATTGCAGCGCACCATCTTGATCACGATCTGCAGCGGCGTGTAGCCGAGGTCGTTCGTCAGGTTCGTGCCGACGCCAAAGGCGAGGCGGCACCGGCCGCGGAATCGTTCGTAAAGTTCGATTACCTTCGGGATATTCAGGCTGTCGCTGAAGATCAGCGTCTTGCCGCGCGGATCGACGCGATTGTCGACGTAGTGCGCGAGCATGCGTTCGCCCCATTCGAGCGGATCGCCCGAGTCATGGCGCACGCCATCGAACAGCTTGCAGAAATACAGGTCGAAGTCGCGCAGGAACGCGTCGAAGCCGTACGTATCCGACAACGCGATCCCGAGGTCGCCGCGGTACTCGCGCGCCCAGTTCTCGAGCGCGAACACCTGCGAATCGCGCAGCCGCGGGCCGAGCGCCTGGCAGGCCTGCAGATACTCGTGCGCCATCGTGCCGAGCGGCGTCATGTTGTGCAGCCGCGCGAAGTGGACGTTGCTCGTGCCCGCGAGCTGCGGGCCCAGCATCTCTCGCGTGGCGAGCAGCACCTCTTCCTGCCAGTCGCGCGAGAAGCGGCGGCGCGTGCCGTAGTCCGCGATGATGCAGTCCGCGTACGGCGGCGCCTGCAGCAGCGCGAGCTTGGCTTCGAGGCGTCGGCGCCCTTCCGCGAGATCGGCCTCGGGCTGCGTGCGGCGGAAGTAGACCTCGTTGACGATCGCGAGCAGCGGCACCTCGAACAGGATCGTGTGCAGCCACGGGCCGCGAATCGTGATGTCGATCTCCCCGTTCCCGGTCGCCGACGGCGCCACGGTCACGTACTTCTGATTCAGGTGGAACAGCGCGAGGAAGTCGACAAAGTCGCTCTTGATAAAGCGCATCCCGCGCAGGTAGTCGAGTTCCTCTTCCGTGAAGCGCAGCTCGCAAAGTTGCGCGATTTCGTCGCGGATATCGTCCACGTACGGCGTCAGGTCCACCTTGTTGCGGCACTTGAACCGGTACTCGACCTGCGCTTGCGGAAAGTGGTGCAGCACCACCTGCATCATCGTGAACTTGTACAGGTCGGTGTCGAGCAGCGAGCGAATGATCATAACGAACTTTGCGGACCGGGCAGGCCGGGAAGCGGTAGCGGGCCAGCGCCCGCGGAGGCAGACATGCTAACCGAAGTCAGCCGCCGTCGAGGAAGCGCTGCGCGGGCCGGGGACCGTACGGCTTGAGGCACCATACGGGCTGTCGCGTCGGGCCCGGACAGGAGACGAGCGTGGCATGCGCGCGGGGCACCGCGTTGGGCAACGGGTCGGCAAACCGACCCGAGGCAGCCATGATGCGCTCTTCGTAGACCGGTTCGCCATTGCGGTCGAACTGCAGCACCTGCACCACGCTGTCCGGCGACGGGCGGAGCTCCGGCCCGCACGGCAGAAATCCCTGGCGCCCGCAGTTCGCCATGCTTTCCCCCGCCGGGACGCGGATGACGCTGAAGCTGTCCCATTCGAACGAAGTCAGCGTGGATAGCATCACGGGCTGATCCCCGCGCGCGCGGGAGGCCACCAGCCGCGCCACGACGCTGTCCGTCGTGTTGGAGACGGCCAGCGTCTGGGCCGCGCAGGCATTGGCAAAGGCAGCGGCAAAGGCAGCGGCGAAGGCAGCAACGAGCGGAGCGACAAACGAAGCGACAAACGGCGCGAGAATGGGCATCCCGCGTGCGCGGGCGAAAAACGGCATCGGGCGAAACTCCTGAAAGACCCGGCAAATATAAGGGAATAGTAGGCTGGAATCACTCGCCGAATGTCCGGAATGCACGGTCCGAGGCGGCTTCCAGGGCGGTTTTGCACCGGAAGCACATAAAGAAATAAGAAAACTGTCTGACCTGGCTATATAGAGTGGCTATCCTTGCCGGAAGGCTCGGCTACAATAGCGGTCTTTGAAAGGCCACGGCCCGCGCTCGTCCGCGCATTAAAGTCATTCACAAGTGACGAGTGCCCCAACCAAGTGGCCCAAACAGTTTCCCATCGAAGACCGCCCGTTTTTCTGGAACCGAAATGACTCACGTTGTCACCGACTCCTGCATCCGTTGCCGCTATACCGACTGCGTTGATGTGTGTCCGGTCGATTGTTTCCGCGAAGGCCCGAACTTCCTGGCCATCGACCCCGACGAATGCATCGATTGCGCCGTGTGCGTGGCCGAGTGCCCGGTGAACGCGATTTACGCCGAGGAAGACGTGCCCGGCGATCAGCAGCACTTCATCGAACTGAACGCCGAACTGTCCCGCAGCTGGCCGTCCATCACCAAGACCAAGGCACCGCTGCCCGAAGCCGAGGAGTGGAAGGACGCCACGGACAAGCTGCAGTACCTGCAGCGCTAAGACCAACTCAACAGCAATACGAAAGCCGTCCCCACGCGCTTTCCCGCAATGCCGGGCGCCCAGGCGCCCACAACGTATCAGGACGAATATGGACTTGAGCATTCCCAATCCCGTGGCCGACGCGACGCAGCAAGGCAACGGTGGCAACGCCGGCGGCCAGCCGCTGGAAATCGACGCGCTGATCGTGGGTGCCGGCCCCGTCGGTCTCTTCCAGGTCTTCGAACTGGGCCTGCTCGAGATCAAGGCGCACGTGATCGACTCGCTCAAGGTGGTCGGCGGCCAGTGCGTCGAACTCTACCCGGACAAGCCGATCTACGACATTCCCGCCGTGCCCATCTGCACGGGCCAGGAACTGACCGATAACCTGCTCAAGCAGATCGAGCCGTTCGAGCCGACCTTCCACCTGGGCCAGGAAGTCACCGTCGTGGAGCGCAAGGAAGACGGCCGCTTCTTCGTCGAGACCTCGCTCGGAACCCGCTTCCTGACCAAGACCATCTTCATCGCCGCCGGCGTGGGCTCGTTCCAGCCGCGCACGGTGAAGGTCGAAGGCATCGACAAGTTCGACGGCAAGCAGCTGTTCTACCGCGTGAAGGATCCGAGCCGCTTCCACGGCCGCAATCTCGTGATCGTGGGCGGCGGCGACTCCGCGCTCGACTGGGCGCTGGACCTCCACGGCAAGGCCGAATCGATCGTGCTGCTGCACCGTCGCGACGGCTTCCGCGCGGCGCCTGCCTCGGTAGCCAAGATGAAGGAACTGTGCGACCAGATGGAAATGCAATTCCTGGTCGGCCAGATCAGCGGCTATGAAGAGAAGGACGGCGTGCTCACCGAGATCAAGGTTGCCGGCGCCGACGGCGTGACGCGCCGTCTGCCGCTCGACGACCTGCTGGTGTTCTTCGGCCTGTCGCCGAAGCTCGGCCCGATCGCCGAGTGGGGCCTCGACCTCGAGCGCAAGCAGATCAAGGTGGATACCGAGAAGTTCCAGACGAACATCCCCGGTATCTTCGCGGTGGGCGACATCAACACCTACCCGGGCAAGAAGAAGCTCATCCTGTCGGGCTTCCACGAGTGCGCGCTGGCAGCGTTTGGCGCCGCGCCGTACATCTTCCCCGAGAAGAAGATCCACATGCAGTACACGACGACTTCGCCGAAGCTGCACAAGATCCTCGGCGTCGATTCGCCGGTGTTCGACTGATACGCGGGTCGCCCCAGCGTATCGAAGAAAAAACCGCCTCCGGGCGGTTTTTTTCTGGCACAAAACAGAAACCGTCGCTATAATGCGGCCTCGCTGTTGAGCAAGACCGGCAGCGAACCAGAGTTTCGGCAGCGCTTTCGACGCGCTTTCATATGAAAGCAAAACGTTGAAAAGTTGTTGACGAAACGAAGAGAAGCTGGTTATAATTTCTTTCTCAGCTGTTCCCCGATAGCTCAGTCGGTAGAGCGCCGGACTGTTAATCCGTAGGTCCCTGGTTCGAGCCCAGGTCGGGGAGCCAACCGATAGAGAATGAAGGCCGATGCGAAAGCATCGGCCTTTTTTCTTTTCTACTTCGGGTCTGCGCGCCCCCTCCCCTCATATCGACCGCTGTCGAGGGTCGCTGACAGCGTTACGGCCCCGGCAAACGAAACTACTGAAACGGCGGATCGGTCCGGCAACGCGGCCTGAAATCATAGGCACACCGCAGCACTTGGTGGCGCGCGCTCACCCGTTCAGGGCGCTTTCACTTGACGTTCGCCCCGTAAACCTGTAAAAGCTTACCGGCGTATTACTTGCGCAAGTTTCAAGGAAACAGGTAGGCCACCAAGTTTTTACCTACGTAGGAAAATTTGGCTAGATCACCCCGATCGCTCTCTTGCAGGTCCTCGGGGGGCACCGCGGCACTCGCCGTAGCGTGCATACCTCAGTCGCCCATGGCTCCGGAGCCGGCATGCGACGACGTTTCCCCCCGTATGAACCGCCGCTACCCGCGGCATTTCCTAAAGGACTGAGTTGACTAAGATCGTTCTGAAACCGGGTGAGCCCGTTGAAGTTGCAATGCGTCGTTTCCGTCGCGCCATTCTGCAGACTGGCCTGATCGTGGAACTGAAGAGCCGTACGGCTTACGAAAAGCCGACGACCGAGCGCAAGCGCAAGAAGAAGGCTGCCGAATCGCGCCTGCGCAAGCGTCTCCGCATGCAAATGCTGCCGAAGAAGCTGTACTGATTCTTCGCGCTCAGCAAGAAAAAAAACCGCCAGGTGACTGGCGGTTTTTTTTCGTCGGCGCGCCCTCAGCTTTTTGCCGCAATCAACGCCCCTGCCCCTATCAGCGTAATGCCGCCTGCCCGTTGCACGTTCGACTGTGCGCGGCGCGTGGTCAACCGCGAGGCCAGCGAGCGCGCGAGCAGCGCGTAGACCATCGCATTGGCGCTCGCCATGACGACGAAGGTGGGAATCAGCACCACGGCCTGCTGCCAGAATCCGAGATGCGGATCGAGGAATTGCGGCACGAACGCGACGAAGAACACGATGCTCTTCGGATTCAGCGCCGTCACCAGCCACGCCTTGGCGAAGCGCTGGCGCCCGCTGCCGGCTTGCGAGGAAACTTCCATGGCCTGCGCCCTGCCCGCCGAACGCAGCGCCTGCACCCCGAGATAGACGAGATAGGCCGCACCCGCCCACTTGAGCGCCGTGAACAGCGTGGCGGATGCCGCCAGCACGGCGCCCAAACCCGCCATCGACAGCGTGAACGCGGTGAGATCCCCCGCGGCCACCCCCGCCACCGTGGCAAACGCGCTGCGGCCGCGATGCGCGAGCGCGTCGCCGATGACCAGCAGGATGGTCGGCCCTGGAATGATCAGGATCACGATGCTCGTCAGCACGAATGCGAGCCAGTGTTCTAACGACATGGTTTCCCCCTTTATTCGATCGTCGTAGCCGCCACAGCGTAGTACAAAGCGCGCCCGTTGTCTTCCTCAGCCCTGCCGATGTCGATGGTGCTGCATTGCGTCACGCGACCCTCGGCATAATGGCGGGTATTGCATCCAACGAGGCGAGCCTTGACTGCCATCCTCCAACTGCGCAAGGTGCGCAAGCTGTACGGCGACACCGTCGTGGTCGACGACCTCGACCTCGAAGTCCAGCGTGGCCAATGCTTCGGCCTGCTCGGACCCAATGGCGCCGGCAAGACCACCACGCTGCGCATGCTGCTGGGGCTGACCACGCCAGCCTCGGGCACGCTGACGCTGTGCGGCGAGCCGATTCCACAGCGCGCGCCGCAGGCGCGCATGCGCGTGGGCGTGGTACCCCAGTTCGACAACCTCGATCCCGATTTTTCGGTCATCGAGAACCTGCGCATCTTCGGGCGGTACTTCGGGCTGCCGTCGGCAGTGATCGAGGAGCGCGTGCCGAAGCTGCTCGAATTCGCGCGGCTCGAGAACCGCGCCAAGGCGCAGGTGCGTGACCTCTCGGGCGGCATGCGCCGGCGCCTGACCGTCGCGCGCGCGTTGATCAACGACCCCGACCTGCTCGTGATGGACGAGCCCACCACGGGCCTCGATCCGCAGGCGCGGCACCTGATCTGGGAGCGCCTGAAATCGCTGATCGCCGCGGGCAAGACGATCCTGCTCACCACGCACTTCATGGAGGAAGCGGAACGCCTGTGCGACCACCTGTGCGTGATCGACGGCGGTCGCAAGATCGCCGAGGGCAAGCCGCATGAACTGATCGACAGCGAGATTGGCTGCGACGTGGTGGAGATCTATGGCGACGAACTGGGACCGATCCATGAAGTGGTCCGACCCCTCGGCCAGCGCTGCGAGATGCGTGGCGAGACGCTGTACTGTTACGTGCGCGAGCCCGCGCCGCTGCTGGCCGCGCTGCACGGCCGCGCGGGCATCCGCTACCTGCATCGGCCCGCGAACCTCGAGGACGTGTTCCTCAAGCTGACCGGCCGCGACATGAGGGATTGAGATGAGCGAACAGGATCCTCCGAACACCGGTGCCGCGCACACGCGCGCCGCCGTCGCGCCCACCCACTATCCCCAGCCCCTGCTGCCCCGCAACGCGCGGAACTGGATGATGGTCTGGTATCGCAACTTCATGGTGTGGAAGAAGCTCGCGATTCCGTCGATGATCGGCAATCTGGCCGATCCGATGATCTATCTCTTCGGGCTTGGCCTGGGGCTGGGTCTGCTCGTCGGACAGGTCAGCGGCGTGTCGTATATCGCGTTCCTGGCGGCCGGCACGACGGCCTCGAGCGTGATGATGTCGGCGAGCTTCGAGGCCATGTACTCGGCGTTCTCGCGCATGCACGTGCAACGCACGTGGGAGGCCATCATGCATGCGCCGCTGACGCTTGGCGACGTCGTGCTGGGCGAGATCGTGTGGGCGGCGAGCAAGGCGGTGCTGTCGGGCGTGGCGATCATGCTCGTGGCGGGCGCGCTCGGCTATGCGCAGATGCCGGGCGCCCTGCTCGCGCTGCCGGTCATCGTGCTCGCGGGCATCACGTTCGCGAGCCTCGCGATGATCGTGACGTCGCTGGCGCCGAGCTACGACTTCTTCATGTTCTACCAGACGCTCGTGATGACGCCGATGCTGTTGCTCTCGGGCGTGTTCTTTCCGCTGGAGCAGTTGCCGGAGGGGGTGCGGGTGGCGACGGGATTTCTGCCCCTATCGCATGCGGTGGCGCTGATTCGGCCGCTGATGCTGGGCACCCCTGTGCAGGGTGCCGCGTTGCACCTGGGTGTGCTGCTGACGTATGCGGTGGTGGCGCTGGTGGTAGCGTTGATACTGCTGCGCCGGCGGATGTTGAAGTAAGGGAAAGACCTGCCCCTCTCCCAGGGAAGAGGGGCAGCAGAACTTAGTTGCCGAGCCCGCGCAGCAGATCCGCCTTCAGGTCTTCCACCGACTCCAGACCCACCGACAGGCGGATCAGCCCTTCGCCGATGCCCGCGGCGGCTTTGGCCTCGGGCGCCACGCGCAGGTGTGTGGTCGTGTACGGATGCGTGATGGTCGTGCGCGTATCGCCGAGGTTGCCCGTGATCGAGCACAGCTTCGTGCTGTCGATCACGCGCCATGCGTTGGCACGTTGCTGCTCGGGTGTGGCGCCCTTCAGTTCGAACGACACGATCGCGCCGCCACCGCTCTGCTGACGCTTCGCGGTCTCGTACTGCGGGTGCGACTTCAGCGCCGGATGGAACACGCGCGAAACGGCCGGATGCGACTCAAGGAACTCGGCCAGCGCGAGCGCATTCGACGAATGGCGCTCCATGCGGATGGCCAGCGTCTCCATGCCCTTGAGCATGACCCATGCATTGAAGGCCGACAGCGTCGGACCCGCGGTACGCACGAAGGGAAACACCTTGCCCATGATGAAGTCGCGCTTGCCGACGACCGCGCCGCCGAGCACGCGGCCCTGCCCGTCGATATGCTTGGTAGCCGAATGCACGACGACGTCCGCGCCGAACTTCAGCGGCTGTTGCAGCGCCGGCGAGCAGAAGCAGTTATCGACGACAAACAGCGCGCCCGCGTTATGCGCGATATCGGCCACGGCGGCGATGTCGGCAACCTCGGTCAGCGGGTTCGACGGCGTTTCCAGGAAGAACAGCTTCGTGTTCTGACGCACGGCCGCGCGCCATGCGGACACGTCGCCGCCATCGACATACGTCGTTTCCACGCCGAACTTGCCGAGCACCGTATTGAACAGCGTCATCGTCGAGCCGAAGATCGAGCGCGAGCTCACGATGTGGTCGCCGGACTGCAGCGTGGCCAGCGCCACCGACAGGATGGCGCTCATGCCCGATGCCGTGGCCTGGCAGGCCTCGGCACCTTCGAGCGCGGCCAGCCGGGCCTGGAACATCGACACGGTCGGGTTCGTGAACCGCGAGTACGTGTAGGCCTCTTCCGAGTTGGCAAAGCGCTCGGCCGCTTCCGCGGCGTTGGCAAAGCAGAAGCTGGAGGTCAGGTACATCGCCTCCGAGTGCTCCTGGAACTCGCTGCGGAGCGTGCCGGCACGCACGCCCAGCGTGTCGATGCCGAGGGCATTGGGATCGAACGGATCGCTCATCGTCTTGTCGTTAGTTCTTATTCGTTGGCGCCCGAACGCTGCAGATGCAGCTGCGAACGCTCGGTGTCGCCACTGGCGCTGGTGCCGTCGCGATCGGCCTGGCTGCGCGCGGTCTCGAGGCGCTCGAGGTAGGCTTCGTCGATATCGCCCGTGATGTACTTGCCATCGAAGCACGACGCATCGAAGTCGCGCAGTGCCGGATTGATGTCGCGCACGGCCTGCTTCATCGCTTCCACGTCCTGGTACACGAGCTTGTCGGCGCCGATCATGCGCGCGACTTCCTCGTCGGTACGGCCATGGGCGACCAGCTCGCTGCGCGTCGGCATGTCGATGCCATACACGTTCGGGTACTTCACGGGCGGCGCGGCCGAGGCGAAGATCACCTTGTTCGCGCCCGCGTCGCGCGCCATCTGCACGATCTCGAACGACGTCGTACCGCGCACGATCGAGTCATCGACGATCAGCACGTTCTTGCCCTTGAACTCCACGCCCATCGCGTTGAGCTTCTGGCGCACGGACTTCTTGCGCACGGCCTGGCCCGGCATGATGAACGTACGGCCGACGTAGCGGTTCTTGAAGAAGCCTTCGCGGTAATCCACGCCGAGGCTGTTGGCCACCTGCATGGCGGCCGGACGGCTCGAGTCGGGAATCGGCATCACCACGTCGATATCGCCGCCCGAGACCTCCTTGCGGATCTTCTCGGCGAGGTAATCGCCCATGCGCAGGCGCGCGTCGTAGACGGGCACGCCATCGAGGCACGAGTCCGGGCGCGCCAGATACACGTATTCGAAGATGCAGGGCGTGAGCACCGGGTTGTCGGCGCACTGCTTGCTGTAGAGCTTGCCGTCGAGGTCGATGAAAATCGCCTCGCCCGGCGCCACGTCGCGCTCCATCGTGTAGCCGATGCCCTCGAGGGCCACCGACTCCGACGCGACCATGTACTCCTTGCCGGTCGGCGTGTCGATGCTGCCGAGGCACAGCGGGCGGATACCGAACGGATCGCGCACGGCGAGCATGCCGTAACCCGCGATCTGCGCGGTGATGGCATATGCGCCCTTCACGCGGCGATGCATGCCCGACACGGCGCGAAATATCGTTTCCGGATCGAGCGACTTGCCATTGCTCGCGCGCTGCAGCTCGTCGGCCAGCACGTTGAGCAGCACTTCCGAATCGGAATGCGTATTGATGTGGCGGCGATCGCGCTGGAACATCTCCTCGCGCAGCTGACGCCAGTTGGTCAGGTTGCCGTTGTGCGCCAGGATGATGCCGTACGGGGCATTGACGTAGAACGGCTGGGCCTCTTCCTCGCTGGAGGCGGAACCCGCGGTCGGATAGCGTACCTGGCCGATGCCGGCCGCACCGGGCAGGCCGCGCATGTTGCGGGTACGGAAGACATCGCGCACGAGGCCGTTGGCCTTGTGCATGTGGAAGGTGCTGCCGTTGGCGGTGGCGATGCCGGCTGCATCTTGCCCGCGATGTTGCAACAGCAGCAGGCTGTCATAGATCAACTGATTGACAGGCGAAGTGGACACCACGCCGACGATACCGCACATGCCAAGCTCCCAACGGAATGCAAAAATCGCAAAAATTCAGGGGGCGCGGCCCGCCCTGAGAGCGGACCCGCGTTGTTCGAAACCCGGCTTGTGGCGCGGATCCCGGTAAATCGATCATCAGGTCTTCACGTACCTGGCGAGTTCTGGCGGCAGCCACTGCCGCGCGGCCTCCATGGCCTGCATCACGTAGGGCCGGGAAACCGCATCTCGCCAGAACGGTTCCTCGGGCAGTTTCGTCAGGCTCGCGACCGTGACGATCACCATGATCAGCAATGCGCCGCGCGCGATGCCGAAGATCAGGCCCAGCCCGCGATCCGCGGGCTTGAGGCCGGTGGTCTCCAGCAACTGGCCAAGCACGGTGCCAGCGAGCGCCGCGCCGATCCACACGGCGAGGAACACCGCCACGTAGCCCAGCGCCGTGCGCGTCAGCTGGCCGCCCGGCAGCGACTCGGGCATCCACGCCGCGACCGTCGCGCCGAAGTGGTACGCCACCACGAGCGCCACCACCCAGCCCACCAGCGCCAGCAACTCCCGCACGAGTCCGCGCAGGATGCCGATCAAGGCCGACGCCACCAGAATGAACGCGACGCCGTAATCGAAAAATGTAAATGCCATGCCTGTCATGGACGCTACCGCGCGTTCCTCGAAGATGGGGCCAATCGGTCCGCCTGCAATGGGCGCCTACTGTCCTGCTTCTACTGCTCCACCAGCTTCGACGTCAGGCCGATGGCCCGGATACGCTTCTCCGCGGACTCGGCCGCCTCACGGTCACTGAACGGTCCCGCACGCAACAGGTTGCGCTCGCCATCGGCGAGCGTCTTCTTTTCCACATAGGCCGGCACCTTGCTCTCCTTGAGCTTGGCGAGCCAGTTCTTCGCGCGCTCCTCCGAAGAGAACGCGCCGATCAGAATCAGGTATTTGCCGCTGCCGCTGGCCTTGTCGGCCGGCTTGTCGACCACCTTAGCCTCGGCCACCTTCACCTCGGCGGGCTTCGCATCGGCAGGCTTCGCGGCCGCCGGTGCGTTCACGATTTCCTCGCCGGCGTCGAGCGCCGCATCGTTACGCGACGACGCGGCCGGCGGCAGCGGATCCGCCTTGCGCGGCTCGACCTTGGGCTTCTGCCCCGTGGCCTGGCCGTTCGCGACCTTCACGGCGATGTCTTCCGACACCGGGCGCGGCTTGTGTTCGAAGATGATCGGCAACACGATGATCGCCACGGCGAGCAGCACCACGGCGCCGATCAGGCGACGGCGCGCGCGTTGCTTCTGCGGGAAATCGGGGTCGAGGGTGTCGTCGGCATACTCGCTCGATGCGCTCGACATGCGGCCGCGCGGTGCGGCGGCGGAATCGGTGCGCGAGCGCCGGCCCCGCTCGGGAAATGCGTCTTTCCCCGTCGATTGTCTCGTCGACTCTTTGCCCTTGCGGGACGAGAACAGCGAAAGCAGGCCCATGGATGCCTAGAAAGAAAGGTTCGAGGTCGATCAGGTCAGTCAGTTTGCCTGCGTGGCGCGGTACGCCAGGACGCCTGCAACTGTGTAGAACGATCCGAAGACCAGAATTCTATCATTCTCGGTCGCTCTGCCGATGGCGTCCCGATACGCAAGCTCGGGACTTGCGAAACAGGCGGCCGAACGATCCGTTCCTGCCTCGAATCCGCTGGCCTCGAGCTTCTCGAGCAGGTCGGCCGCGCTGGCCGCGCGTTCCGTCGGCAAATCGCACAGGCACCAGTGGTCGATCTTGTCGCCCACGTGCTGAAGCACGCCCGCGATGTCCTTGTCCTGCATCGCGCCAAACACCGCGTAGGTGTAGCGGAAAAACCCCATGTTCTCGAGGTTCTGGCCCAGCGTGGCGGCAGCATGCGGATTGTGCGCCACATCGAGGATTACGGTTGGACGACCGGCCATGACCTGGAAGCGGCCCGGCAGCTCGACGAAGGCCAGCCCGTTGCGGACATCCTGGGCGCTGACCGGCAGGCGCGGCCGCATGGCCTGCAGCGCGGCCAGCGCGGCCGACGCGTTGAGCAGCTGGTTCGCGCCGCGCAGCGCGGGGTAGCCAAGCCCGTTGAGCTTGCGCTCGCGGCCGCTCCAGTCCCATTGCTGGCGTTCCTGGCCCTTGGCGGCCTGATGCTGGAAGTCGCGGCCGACGAGCCACAGGTCGGCGCCAATTTCCTCGGCATGCGCGATCAGCGTTTGCGGCGGCATCGGGTCGCCGCAGATGGCGGACACGTGCGGACGGAAGATGCCGGCCTTCTCGAAGCCGATCTTCTCGCGCGTGTCTCCGAGGTATTGCGTGTGGTCGATATCGACGCTGGTGATGACCGCGCAGTCGGTGTCGATCACATTGACGGCGTCCAGGCGCCCGCCGAGACCCACTTCCAGCACCATCGCATCGAGACCCGCCTGCGCGAACATATGGATGATCGCGAGCGTCGTGAACTCGAAGTACGTGAGGCTCACGGGATCCGCGAAACTCGTGCGTGCGCGCTCCACCGCCTCGAAGTGCGGCAGCAGCTGCGCATCGGTCGCGAATTCGCCGTTGATGCGCGCGCGTTCGTTGAACGAGATCAGGTGCGGCGACGTGTGGCAACCCACCTTGTAGCCCGCCTCGAGCAGAATGCGCTCGAGCATCGCGCAGGTCGAACCCTTGCCGTTGGTGCCGCCCACCGTGAACACGACGGCGTCGATGCGCAGGCCGAGCGCCTCTTTGACGCGCGTGATGCGGGTCAAACCCATGTCGATGCCGACAGGATGCGCGGTTTCCAGATGGGTCAGCCAGTCGGGAAGATTGTGGAAGATGGGCATTTCAGCGGGTCAGCGGGGACTGCGGGAGGATGGGTACAAGCGTTGGACCTGCGCGCGCGCAAACAGTGCGCGCCAAATGGAAAACGGCGCGTCAACCGCCCGCGCCGTTCCGTATTGCGGCGGCGGCCCTATCAGGCCACCGCGTCTGCCGGCTGCTTCTGCAGCAAGGCGAGCAATTGCGCGATCTCGGCGCGCAGCTTGCGACGATCGACGATCATGTCGATGGCGCCCTTCTGCAGCAGGAACTCGGCGCGCTGGAAGCCTTCCGGCAGCTTCTCGCGCACGGTCTGCTCGATCACGCGCGGGCCGGCAAAGCCGATCAGCGCCTTCGGCTCGGCGATGACCACGTCACCGAGGAACGCGAAGCTCGCCGACACGCCACCCATGGTCGGGTCGGTCAGCACGCTGATGAACGGCAGCTTGGCATTGGACAGCTGGTTCAGCATGGCGGTGGTCTTGGCCATCTGCATCAGCGACAGCAGGCTTTCCTGCATGCGCGCGCCGCCCGTGGCGGTAATGCAGATGAACGGCACCTTCTGCTCGAGCGCCGCCTGCGCGCCGCGCGCGAAGCGTTCGCCCACGACGGAGCCCATCGAGCCGCCCATGAATTCGAACTCGAAGCACGACACGACCACCGGGATCGTATGAATCGCGCCGCCGAGCACGACCATCGCGTCGGTCTCGCCGGTGTCGTCCATGGCCGCCTTGATGCGGTCCGGATACTTTTTGGTGTCCTTGAACTTCAGGGCATCGACCGGCACGATCTCCTGACCGATCTCATAGCGGCCTTCGGCGTCGAGCAGCGCGTCGAGGCGCTCGCGCGCGCGGATGCGCATATGGTGGTCGCACTTCGGGCAGACGTGCAGATTGGCTTCGACGTCGGTCCGGTACAGGACGGATTCGCACGCCGGGCACTTGACCCACAGCCCTTCCGGAATGCCCTTGCGGGTGGAGGGGTCGGTCTGTTGAATTTTGGGGGGCAGGAGTTTATCCAACCAGCTCATGAAAGCTCCTTACGGAATTCAGGCCGCGAATTTACCACGGCGGGGGGTTCCCCGCCGCAGGATGCGCGCGGATTTCGCGCTCATTGAGGCGAACGCATCACAAAACGGAGGACGAAGTCATCGTCTCGTCACATCCGCGATACCGCGTGACGCGAGCCTCGTCGGTAACTTCAACGATCCAGCGCCTCGCGGATCTCCGCGATGAACGCGCGCAGGGCTTCGACGGCCTGCTCGCGCGGCGTATCTTCCAGCAACTGCACGATTCGGCTGCCGATCACGACGGCATCGGCCAGCTCGCCGATCGCGCGGGCGCTCTGCGCATCGCGAATGCCGAAGCCCACGCCGACCGGGAGGTTGGCATGACGCTTGATCAGCGGAATCCGCTGCGCAACGCTGTCCAGATCGAGCGCGGCCGAGCCCGTCACGCCGCGCAGCGACACATAGTAAAGATAGCCGCTGGCAACGCGCGCGACGGCCTCGATGCGTTCATCGGTGCTCGTCGGCGCCAGCAGGAAGATCGGGTCCATGCCGTTGGCGCGCATCAGCGCGGCAAACGCTTCGCACTCTTCGGGCGGATAGTCCACGATCAGCACGCCATCGACGCCCGCCGCCCTGGCATCGGCGGCGAACTTCTCGCTGCCCATGCGTTCGATCGGATTGGCATAGCCCATGAGCACTACGGGCGTCTCGTTGTCGGTCTTGCGGAATTCGGTGACCCATTCAAGCACGTGCACGAGCGTGACGCCCTGCACGAGCGCGCGCTCGGAGGCGCGCTGAATCACGGGGCCGTCGGCCATCGGATCGGAGAACGGCACGCCGAGCTCGATCACGTCGGCGCCACCGGCCACCAGCGCGTGCATCAGATCGACGGTCAGCGCCGGCGCGGGATCGCCCGCCGTGATGAACGGTACCAGGCCCTTCTTGTTCTGCGCGGTCAGTGCCGCGAACGTTTTCTGGATGCGGGACATGGGGTCCTCAACTCCTCAGATTAGGGTGCCGCTCGCGGACGCAACGTCGTCGTTGGCCGCGTCGGTGGTATTGGAGGCATCGGCCTGTGCGCCCTGTGCAGCGTCTGCCGCGGCGGAGGCGGTTTCAGCGGAGTCGGCGATCTCGGCCAGCGCGGGCTGCGTCGCGGTCACGCGCTGCCGCGCCACATCAATGTACGTGGCATTGATCTCGAAACCGACGAAGCGCCGGCCGTGGCGCAAACACGCGACGGCCGTGGTGCCGCTGCCCGAGAACGGATCGAGCACGATGCCGCCCGGCGGGCAGCTCGCCAGCACCATCCGCTCGACGATCTCCAGCGGCTTCTGCGTGGGGTGATCGGCGCGCTCCGGATCCTGGCGGTGGATCCGGGGCACGCTCCACAGGTCCTTCGGGTTGTAGCCGACTTCGAGCCACTTCTTGCCCTCGAACCGCGGGCGGCTGCGCGCCTTCTTCGTCTCGGCATCGTACGGAATGCGCACGGGGTCGAGGTCGAAGTAATAATCGCGCTGGCGGGCGAAGAAGCCGATGTTGTCGTGCACCGAGGAATACTTGCGCGTGGTGCCGCCCATGCTCGGCACGCGGCGGTCCCAGATGATCTCGTTGATCATCGTCATGCGCTGCTTCAGCATGACGAACAGTTCCGGGGAGTATTGCCACGTGCAAAACAGGTACAGCGAACCGCGCGGCGCGATCTTCGGAATCAGCGCGTCCATCCAGCGCACGGACCAGTCGAGATAGGCCTGCCCCGAGAGCAGGTCCGAATCGTTCCCGTAGTCCTTGCCGAGCCCGTAGGGCGGATCGGCAACCACGAGATCGATCGAGCCGTCCGGAATCCGGGCGAGCCCCTCGAGCATGTCTTCCTGATACAGGCGCAGGTTGGGCGTGTCGAGCACGTCAACGGTCGGGTCGGCAGCTTGCATCAGAATTTGATCCCGGCGCGTTCGGCCACGGTGTGCATGTCCTTGTCGCCACGGCCCGACAGGTTCACGAGCAGCAGCTTGTCCTTCGGCAGCGTCGGGGCGAGCTTGCACGCGTACGCGATGGCATGGCTCGACTCCAGCGCGGGAATGATGCCCTCGATGCGGCAGCAGTCGTGGAAGGCCTTGAGCGCTTCATCGTCCGTGATGGTCACGTATTGCGCGCGCTGGCTGTCCTTGAGCCACGCGTGCTCCGGACCGACGCCCGGATAGTCGAGGCCAGCGGAGACCGAATGCGTCTCGATGATCTGACCATTCGCATCCTGCAGCAGGTACGTGCGGTTGCCGTGCAGCACGCCCGGCACACCGGCCGTGAGTGAGGCCGCGTGGCGGCCCGTCTCGATGCCGTCGCCGGCCGGTTCCACGCCGATCAGTTGCACGTCCTTGTGGTCGATGTACGGATAGAAGATGCCCATGGCATTGGAGCCGCCGCCCACGCACGCGATCACGGCGTCCGGCTGACGGCCGGTCAGCTCGGGCATCTGCACCTTGGCCTCTTCCCCGATCACGCACTGGAAATCGCGCACCAGCATCGGATACGGATGCGGACCCGCCACGGTGCCGATGATGTAGAACGTGCTCTCGACGTTGGTCACCCAGTCGCGCATCGCTTCGTTGAGCGCGTCCTTGAGCGTGCGGGAGCCGCTTTCCACGGGCACCACGGTCGCGCCCAGCAGCTTCATGCGATAGACGTTGGCCGCCTGCCGCTTGACGTCTTCCGAGCCCATGTACACCACGCACTCCATGCCAAAACGCGCGGCGATGGTGGCGGTGGCCACGCCATGCTGGCCGGCGCCGGTTTCGGCGATCACGCGCTTCTTGCCCATGCGGCGCGCAAGCAGCGCCTGGCCAATCACGTTGTTGATCTTGTGCGCGCCGGTGTGGTTCAGGTCTTCACGCTTCAGGAAGATCTGCGCGCCGCCGAGCGTCTCGCTCCAGCGCTGCGCGTGATAGATCGGCGACGGGCGGCCGACAAAGTGCTTCAGCTCGCGCCGGTACTCGGCGTCGAACTCGGGATCCTTCTGGTAATGCGCATAGGCCTGGCGCAGCTCGTCGAGCGCGTGCATCAGGGTCTCGGACACGAACACACCGCCATAGGGGCCGAAGTGGCCGCGGGAATCGGGCAAGTCGTACATGGTTGTCTCTTCAGAGAGGTCCCCGCGCCATGGCGCGGGGACGTAATGCCGTGGGAGCCGGAGGGAGGACGCGGACGACGGGGTCGTCGCGGCTATCCTGCGTCGGCGGATCGGACCGCGCGCACGAACGCGGCAATACGGGCGGCATCCTTGACGCCCTTGGCGGCCTCCACGCCGCTGCTGACATCGACGGCGTAGGGGCGCACGCGTGCGACCGCCTCAGTGACGTTTTGCGCGTTCAACCCACCACTCAAAACGATGCGAGGAGCGTCGTTTGCGGCCAGGCTGTCCGGCGTACCCGTGGGACGGCCGGAAGACGGAGCAGGCGGAAGCCATGGTGCGGGGATCAGGGTCCAGTCGAAGACGTGGCCACCGCCGCCATAGCCTTCCACGAAGGCATCGAGCAGCAGGCCGGCGGCGTCGGCATATTGATGGCCGAATTCTACCAAATCGAGACCCTGCCGAACACGGGCGGCACGCACGAACGGCAGCCGGCAGCGGCGCGCGATGTCCGTGCATTGCTGCGGCGTCTCGTCGCCATGGAACTGCAGTAGCGTCAGCGGCACACGCTCGGCCACGTGGGCGACCTCCTCGGCGTCCGCGTTGACGAACAGGCCGACCACCGAGACGAACGGCGGCACGCGCTCGGCCAGCGCGGCGGCGCGCGCCACATCGACGTGCCGGGGGCTGCCGGGATAGAAGACGAGGCCGATGGCGTCGGCGCCCGCATCCACGGCCGCGGCGACGTCCTGCTCGCGCGTGAGGCCGCAGATCTTGATGCGCGTGCGGTGCGGCATCGTCAGCGGGCCCGCGGTGGCATGGTCAGGCGCGGTCATCGGCGAATACTCCATGGAAAAGGCTGGCGGACGTGTCCGCCCGCGGAAGGTCGTAAGGCTCAGGATACTTCACGCCGACCAGATACAGCCCATCGGGCATGAAGGTCGGGGCGGCGCGGCGGCGGTCCCGCGCGGCCAGCAGCTCGGCCATCCACGCGGGCGGGTAACGGCCCCGCCCCACCGCCACAAGGCTGCCCATCAGGTTGCGCACCATGTGGTGGAGAAACGCACTGGCGCGAAAACGCAGGAACAGCCAGTTGCCGTCCTCAGCCAGCGTCACGTCGTACATCGTCTTGACCGGCGACTTGGCCTGGCACTCGGCCGCGCGGAACGACGAGAAGTCATGCTCTCCGATCAGGCACGCGGCGGCCTCGCGCATCGCCGCGACATCGAGGCGCTGGCCCGGCGGCAGCATCAGGTAGCCGGCGCGGCCGTGCACCATGGGCACGCGGTGGGGTCCCGTGTACAGCGCGTAGTAGTAGGTGCGCTCGTACGCCAGAAAGCGCGCGTGGAAACCGTCATCGACGGGCATCGCCCATTGCAGGGCGATCGACGGCGGCAGGAACGCATTGACGCCGCGTACCCACGAAAACGGCGTGCGCGACAACGCGGTGTCCAGATGAATGACCTGTCCCAGCGCATGCACGCCCGCGTCCGTGCGGCCGGCGACCGTGGTCAGCAGACGCACGCCCGCGAAGCGCTCGATGGCGTCTTCGAGGTGGTCCTGCACAGTATTGCGGTGCGGTTGAGACTGCCAGCCGGAGAAGGCGGCTCCGTCGTAATGGAGGCCGAGGGCGATGCGATTCATGAGGTTCGGTCAGGACGCCAAAAACAAATGCGCCGGAAGAAACGCTTCCGGCGCATCGTTCGCGAAGCTCAATGATAACGCAGCGCGATACCGCTCAGCGCAGCGCAATACCTGAATGCAGCGCGACCTCCCTCAGGTCAGGCCACCTCGCGCAGCAGCGTGCGCGCTTCGGCCTGCAGCGGATCCTGCGACTGGTCCACGACCTCCTGCAGCAGTTCGCGGGCGCCTTCCTTGTCGCCGATCTCGATGTAGGCGCGCGCCAGATCGAGCTTGATCTGCATGTCGCGGCCGCCATCGATGCCCACCGCGGACAGCGTGCTCGGTGCCACGCCGTTGGTGTGCTCGCTGCGGTGCTCCGACGTCACGCGCGACAGGTCGATCGGCTCCACGAGCCTGCCGTCCTGCAGCATCGTCGGCGCCGGAAGCGGTACCGTGGCTTCGTCGAGCTGCGGCACGCGATGCGGTGCCGGGGCGTCGTCACGGACGGCGCTCCGGTCCGCGTTCAGGTCGGCATTCAGGTCGGCATTCAGATCCAGCGAGAGGCCCGACATGTCGAACTCCAGCGGGCGCGAGCGCGTCGGAGCGTCCAGCGGAGGCACGTCCGACTGCGGCAGGTCCAGGCCTTCGTCGACACGATCGTCGAGCACGTCCACCGAGTGCGCTGCCTTTTCGGTTGCGTGCGGATCGGTGGCGTGCGGATCGGTGGCGTACAGATCGTGACCGAACACGAGCGACGCCGACTGCGGCGCCACGATGGGCTCCCCTGCCGCCGGGGCCGGGAAACCGTCGAGCGGCAGCGCGATGTCGCCGAGCGACGGCACCGAAGGCGGCTGCTGCAGGTTCATCGCCGGATCCTGCGTCCGCCACTGGTCGGCGGCCGGCGTCTGCGTGTCCTGGTCGCCCGCCGCATCCGGCGCGACCGTCAAATACAGCGCATTGCTCGGATCGAGCTTGCGTCCCATCTCCACGGCCTGTTGCCAGTCCGCGCCTTGTCCGCCAGTCTGGGCAAACATTTCTTCTGCGATCACTCGGAAACCTTCCACATCCTGACGAGTGCTGTAAATCTCCATGAGCTTCAGGCGAATGGCCTGGCGCTCAGGGTTCTGCTGAAGCGCTTCGCGCAGGATTTCCTCTGCCTGCACGTCGCGCCCGTAGGCGATATACACCTCCGCTTCCGCGATCGGATCCACCTCGGTTGCTTCCGGCGAGTTGCTGCCGATGCGGAAGTCCGCGCCGAACACGCTGTGCTGCGACGTGTCCACGCTCTGGCCGCCGGCCGCGCCGAACAGCGAATGGCCACCGGCCATCACCGTGCTTTCCTGCGAGAGGATGCTGTCGCCGAAACCATGGCCCTCGGTGGCCTTCTGCTTCTGGCGGCGGCGATAGATCGCGTACCCGCCGAGCAACGCGATGAGCAGGCCGGCACCCGGCAGCAGCATCGGGTTCTCGAGCAGATCGTCGAGGAACGACTTCTCGGGCGGCAGCGGCGCGGGCGGACGCACGGCCGGCTTGGCGGGCGTCGCCGCGGCGGCGGCGGGGCTCGACGCCGCCGCGGCTG
>NZ_CAJPUX010000006.1 GCF_905397285.1 Cupriavidus plantarum | reverse complement strand
ATGGTCCACTCCGCCTCCCACAGCGCGGCCTGCGACGCGGGTTCGAAGTCTTCGTATTCGGGACCGGGCAGCATGCGCACGACCCAGGCATCGCCCTGCCGATTGACCGGCAGCGACCATGCGGGCGCGGCCACGCCGAGCCAGTCCTGCTCGCTCGCCAGCCCCACGCGCCCCACGGGCAGGCGATCGCCGTCGCGCAGCACGCGTCCCTGGAAACCGCCGTAGCCGGACTTCAGGTCCGTGCTGCGCGAATTCATGACCGGGGGCACGTCGATGCCGCCCGACACGCAGAGGTAGGTCCGCGTGCCGCCGCGCGCGGCGGGCAGCGTCAGCACCTGCCCCTTGCGCACGTCGAACGCATGCCATGCCCACACGGGCAGGCCGTCGAGGTTGGCGCCGCACTCGGCGCCGGTCAGGGCCACGCGCATGTCCGCGTGGAAACGCATGGCCGCGCGGCCCAGCGTGAACTCGATGCCCGCGTCGCCGGGCGCGTTGCCGAGCAGACGGTTGCCGACTTCCAGCGCCAGGTTGTCCGCGGCGCCCGAACGGCCCACGCCGAAGCGGCGAAACCCGATACGACCGAGGTCCTGGACGGATGCCTGTGCGCCAGGGCGAATGATCTCAATCACGCGACGAATTCCTCGATGACGAAGCGCACCGTGTCACCCGGCGCAAACAGAGAGGGCGGATCGCGATCCGCCACGAACAATCTAGCGTCGGTATGGCCGATGAGCTGCCAGCCGCCCGGCAGTACCGCCGGGTAGATGCCCGTCTGCTCGCCGCCGATGCCCACCGCGCCGGCCGGCACGGCCAGACGCGGCTCGCGGCGGCGCGGCGTGGCCAGCGCGGCCTCCATGCCGCCCATATAGGCGAAGCCCGGCTGGAAGCCGAGGAAATACACGACGTACTCGCCAGCCGCATGGCGGCGAACGACCTCTTCGGCCGACAGCCCCGTGTGGGCGGCCACATCGGCCAGATCGGGGCCGTACTCGCCGCCATAGCGGACCGGAATCTCCACGAGCTTGCCCGTGGCGTTGCGGGTTTCGCCCGACGCCCAGGCCACCTTGAGATTGCGCTCCAGTGCGCTGACGTCCGCCGTGCCGTCGAAGACCACGGTCAGGTTGTTCATGCCCGGCACGACGTCGACCACGCCGCGCCAGTCCGCGGCCCGCTCGGCCATGGCCCAGATCCGGCGCTGGACATCGAGGGAAGCCGGCGGCGCGACGCTGTAGAGGAGCGCCTGTTCCGCCAGGCGGTGAACGGTGCATTGGGGCATGTTGGGTGCCGTTGTGATGAGGACCGGACTTCAGGTCAGTGTAGACAGGCAATGGCAGCGTAGAGAGCAAGTTGCGGGCCTGCCTGACGATCCAAACGTGACGTTTCGCTATTTCATCGATGTTTTATCGATAAATTCATAGTATCGAAACAAGCGAACGGCCACCACCTCGGGATGTCCCTAGGTTCTTCTGCACTCAAAGGGTGCCCACACGCCCCGAAAAGTCGCCAAAATGCCGTCCCGTGCACGGTTCCGGCCCATTGGGGTCCATTGGGGTCGCATTGCGTCTTCGCACGGAAAACAAAAACGGCCGGGGAATTCCCGGCCGTCCTGGCAGTGCTTTTTGAAAAGGCGGCTATCGATCAGGCAAAGCCGGCCTGATGCGCCTGCTGGTCGGCGTGATACGAGCTGCGGACCATCGCGCCCACCGCCGCGTGGGTGAAGCCCATCTTGTAGGCCTCGTCCTCGAACATCTTGAAGGTGTCCGGATGCACGTAGCGCAGCACGGGCAGATGGTGGTTCGACGGCGCCAGATACTGGCCGATCGTCAGCATGTCGATGTCGTGCGCGCGCATGTCGCGCATGACTTCGAGAATTTCCTCGTCGGTCTCGCCCAGCCCGACCATCAGACCCGACTTGGTCGCGACGTTCGGGTTACGGCGCTTGAACTCCTGCAGCAGCTTGAGCGAATGCGCGTAGTCGGCGCCAGGGCGCGCCTGCTTGTACAGGCGGGGCACCGTTTCCAGGTTGTGGTTCATCACGTCGGGCGGGCCGGCCTGAAGGATATCCAGCGCCTTGTCGAGGCGGCCGCGGAAATCCGGCACCAGCACCTCGATGCGCGTGCCCGGCGACAGCTCGCGCGTCTGCGTGATGCAGTCCACGAAGTGCTGGGCGCCCCCGTCGCGCAGATCGTCACGATCCACGCTGGTGATCACCACGTAATTGAGCTTGAGCTGCGCGATCGTGCGGGCCAGGTTGCCTGGCTCGTTGACGTCGAGCGGATCGGGACGGCCGTGGCCCACGTCGCAGAACGGGCAGCGGCGCGTGCACTTGTCGCCCATGATCATGAACGTGGCCGTGCCCTTGCCGAAGCATTCGCCGATGTTCGGGCAGCTGGCTTCCTCGCACACCGTGACCAGGTTGTTCGCGCGCAGGATGTCCTTGATCTCGTAGAACCGGGAATTGCCGGTGGCGGCCTTCACGCGAATCCACTCGGGCTTCTTGAGCTTCTCGGCCGGCACGATCTTGATGGGAATGCGCGCGGTCTTGTCGGCGGACTTCTGCTTCCGGGTCGGATCGTAGTCGGCCTGCGGGGCTTCGCTGGAGGTGGCGATCAGGGCGTCGCTCATGATGTCTTTGGGCTAGGTATTTAGGAGCCGGCTGTCTGAGCCGACCGTCATGTGGCCGCGGCAGTTTCTGCCACGGGAACCACGGCGGCTGGCCCGTTGGCCACGGCGCGCGCTTCGCGTGCCGCCAGCACCTCGCACAAGGCCGCCGCCAGGCGCCGTGCGATCTCGGGTTGATGATCCGCGGTCACGGGCAGGGGCGCCGCGCCATCGCGCGCATCGTCGGCCACCGTAGTGGCGCCCGCGGTGGCCATGTCGACCGTCTCCAGTCCGGCATAGCCGCAGGGATTGATGCGCAGGAACGGCGAGAGGTCCATCTGCACGTTGAGGCTGACGCCGTGATAGCTGCAGCCGTTGCGGATCTTGAGGCCCAGCGCGGCAATCTTGGCGCCCCGGTGCACTCCATCCGACAGATAGATGCCCGGCGCGCCGGCCTTGCGCTCGGCTGCGAGATTATACGCCGCGAGTGTGTCCAGCACGGCCTGCTCGATATCGTGGACCAGTTCGCGCACCATCAGATGGCGCCGCCGCAGGTCCAGCAGCAGGTAAGCCACGATCTGGCCCGGTCCGTGATAGGTGATCTGGCCCCCGCGGTCGATCTTCACGACGGGGATGGCCGCGTCAGGCGCGAGCAGATGTGCCGGGTCGCCGGCCTGGCCGAGCGTGTAGACCGGCGGATGCTCGACCAGCCAGATCTGGTCGGGGGTGTCGGCGCCGCGGGCCTCGGTGTACGCCCGCATCGCGTCGAAACAGGGCGCGTACGGCTCGCGACCCCGATCGATGACTTGTATGGGATGCATGCCCGCCAGTGTAACGAAAAGGGAGCGGGCCTGCCGGCCCGCTCCCCTGTGATCTGGCACTGCGCTGGCTATGCCGCCATGGTCAGTTCGCGGTGACCTGATCCTTGCCCGGGGTCCACTCCGTACCGCGCACGAGCCGGCGGACGGCGCGCCAGGCGAGGTGCAACGCGTCGCCAACGGTCAGCGACGGACGGCGGGCTTCGGCGATCAGCGCGAGCTGAATGGCTTCCGGTGCCGCGGTGTCCACGCTGAGGACGATCTCGTCGCCCCGGCGCAGCAGCAGGCTACTGCCGCAACGGAGCCAGTAGTCCTCCGAATCGTTCTCGCGCGTTACCCAGAGGTGCGTGCCGGCGGCTTTCTGTACCACGAGGCGCTGGGCGGCATGGAGCGAGAGGGCGGTGACTTCGCCGGGATTCAGGGTGAACACTGTCGTTGTGAGCAGAGTTTTCATGATGGCTTCTCCGATATCCGAACCGCCGTGGCTTGGGCGGCGCGCCGGAACTGGCCCGGCTTGCCGACCGGGCCAGTTTTGATCGCTGTATCGCTTTGATTTGCGGCGTCCGGTGCATTGCATTCTAGGGATTGCCCTAGCACTATCAAAACGATATATTTTCTATTCGCTTGTCAATGAAACTCACATAGCGATCCGAGATCAACCCGTGGAGGATGTCACCTATGGCTGGCAAGGGGCCCTGGCACCCCGACGACGCGCGTAGCTGGCGCCGCGAATTTCCGCGCCTGCCGGCGCTGGCCGCGCTGCGCGCGTTCGAGGCCGCCGCGCGCCACGAGAGTTTTTCCCGGGCGGCCGCGGAGCTGTTCGTCACGCACGGCGCGGTGAGCCATCAGATCCGCGCGCTCGAGGAAGAACTTGGGCAGCCGCTGTTCGAGCGCCGCGGCAAGCGCGTTGCGCTGACCGTCAATGGGCGCGTCTACGCGGAGCGCGTGCGCGACGCGCTGCTGCAGATCGCCGACGCCACGCGCGCGTTGCAGGCCGGCAACCGCGACAAGCGCCTCACCATCAGCACCATGCCGTCGTTCGCGGCGCGCTGGCTCACGCCACGCATCGGCAGCTTCATCGAGCGGCATCCGGAGCTCGACGTCGAGCTGCTGTCGTCGAATTCGCTCGTCGACTTCGGGAGCGAGGAGGTCGACATCGCGCTGCGCATGGGGAGTGGCGACTATCCGGGCCTGTATGTGGAACGGCTGCTCGACGACCGGTTCTTTCCGGTCTGCAGCCCCGACTTCAATGGCGGACGCCTGCCCGAACTGCCGCAGCACATGGCCGGCATGCCGCTGCTGCGCGGCGAGGGCGATCCGTGGAAACCGTGGTTCGAGGCCGCCGGCCTCGACTGGCCGGAGCCACGGAAGGGCCTGCTGCTGCAGGACTCCTCACTGCTGTTGCAGGCGGCCGCCGAAGGCCAGGGCATCGCACTGATTCGCTCGTCGCTGGCGTACAACGACCTGCTGTCGGGCCGCGTGGTGCGGCTGTTCGACGTGAGCATCGCCTGTCCGTGGCTGCTGTATTTCGTGTGCTCGCCCGAAAGCCTCGAACTGCCGAAGGTGCAGGCGTTCCGCCAGTGGCTGCTGCCAGAGATGGAACGCTTTCGCGCCATCCTGTCGCAGTGGACGGATAAAGGGGGGTGAGGGCGCGGAGGTAGCCGCCTGTCAATCGCCGCCGGCTTCCTTATCTTCCTCATCGCCCTCAGCCGACGCCTTGTCGCCAGTCGAACGCCCCGCTCGGGGGTGCGCTCGGGGGTGGGCTCTATCGTAAACCTTGGCCAGATGCTGGAAGTCCAGCGACGTATAGATCTGCGTGGTGGAGATGCTCGCGTGGCCAAGCATTTCCTGCACCGCGCGCAGGTCCCCCGACGACTGCAACACGTGCGTGGCAAACGAATGCCGCAGCATGTGCGGATGCACATCGGTCGGCAAACCCGCCGCGATCGCCTGCTTCTTGATGCGCTGCTGGACCGTTCCGCCCGACAGGCGCCCGCCACGCGCGCCAAGAAAGAGCGCGGCGGCATCCTCGGGCGCCGCGCCCGGCCGCACAAGCTGATCGCGAACCGCAAGCCATGCGCGCAGGGCCTCCAGCGCCTTGCTGCCCACAGGCACCTTGCGCTGGCGCGCCCCCTTGCCGATGACCGTCACCTCGCCCTCGGCAAGGTCGAGCCAGCCGGAGGAGCGATAGTCGCCGTCTTCGGTATAGCGCACATCCAGCTGCACGAGCTCCGATAAACGCAGGCCGCTGGAGTAGAAGAGTTCGTACACCGCCTGATCGCGCCGCGCCGCCGCGTCGTCATTCCCACGGTGCGCGACGAGCGCAACCGCATGCTCGACCGACAAGGCCTTCGGCAGCCGATGCCCGCGCCGCGGCGCGCGCACGCCATCGACGGGGTTCGCCACCACGCCGTGCCCATGCTGTGCGGCCCAGAGATAGAAGCCGCGCCACGCGGACAGCGCCCGCGCGATGGTCGCGCCGGACAAGCCGCCCCCATGCATGCGCGCCGCGAACGCGCGGATATGGTGGGTCTGGAGCGCGAGCAGGTCCACGCCCGGTGCATGCCGCGTGGCGTGCGACTGGAGCGTGGCGAGGTCGTGCGTGTAGTTGATCAGCGTATGGCGCGCGAGCTTGCGCCCGGTCTCGAGCCATTCGAGGTAGCGCACGACCCGCGCATCGGAGGCGGGTGGCGGACCTTCCGCCAGAACCTTCGCATCATCGCCCGCAGCGTCGGCACTGCCAGGGTCTGCCCTGCCAGTGTCAGCCCTGCGTTGTGACGGGCGCGGCGGTCGGCGTGACGCCATGGCGATGGGGGTGAAAGGCGGCGTGCGTCAGTCGCGCAGCCGGTTCAGCGCGGCGCCGGCGACTTCGCCGATTTGCGCCAGATACGCCGTGCCCATGCCCTCATGGAACCGCCGCGCGTCGGGCGAGCCCAGCACCAGCAGTCCGAATGTCGGGCCTGTGCCCTCTTCTCCCAAGCGGGCCGGCGCGCGCAGCGTCACCATCGCGAGCGATGCGATATCGGCGCGCTCCAGCAGGCTGGCTGCCTCGAAGCCGCTGTTCGGGCCGCAGTACGGCGCGCGCAGCCCCTCGGCGAACAGCCGCAGGTCGTCGCTCGCGCCCTGCGCCACTTCCATATGGGAATAGGCCTGGCCCACGTTCCACAGGCGCAGCGCCACGGCGGGCACGTCGAACACCTGCTGCAGGCCGTCCTGCACGGCATACGGCAGCGCGTGCGAGTCCACTTCCGCGAGCAGGCGCAGCTGCCACGCGTGCATGCGCTGTTGCGTGCGATCGTTGTCATGCCCGTGCCGCACGAGGTCCGCCAGCTTCAGCTCGAGGCCCTTGTTCTTCTCGCGCAGGATTTCCATCTGGCGCTCCTGCAGCGATACCGCGCGGTGGCTGTGCGGGCTCGTCAGCTGGACGGCCGCGAGCAGTTCGGCGTGATCCTCGAAAAACTGCGGATGGCTCTGCAGCCAGCTTGCAACGTCTTGCGAATTCATGGCGTCTCTACCAGGCATTGGGGTGTTGTGGTCGGCAGTGTAGCAAACGGCATGTCAGGTCTGGATCAGCCGCTTCTGCCGCGAGATACTCATCAGGATGCCGATGCCCATGCCCAGTGTCACGAGCGCCGTGCCGCCATAACTGAGCAGCGGTAACGGCACGCCCACCACGGGCAGGATGCCGCTCACCATCCCCATGTTCACGAACGCGTACGTGAAGAAGATCAGCGTGATCGCCCCCGCCAGCAGCCGTGAGAACAGCGTCGGCGCGTTGGCCGCGATGTACAGCCCGCGGAAGATCAGCAGCAGGTACAGCACCAGCAACACCGCGTTGCCGATGAGACCGAACTCCTCGGAGAACACCGCGAAGATAAAGTCGGTGTGCTTCTCCGGGATGAATTCGAGGTGGGTCTGCGTGCCCTTGAGCCAGCCCTTGCCCGTGACGCCGCCCGAGCCGATCGCGATGATCGACTGGATCGTGTGGAAGCCCTTGCCGAGCGGATCGGTGGTCGGGTCCAGCAGTGTGCAGACGCGATGCTGCTGATAGTCGTGCAGGACCGGCCAGTTCACCCCCGGCGCGCAGATCTGGCTTTCGTACGACACCAGCAGCGTGATGGCCACGACGACGATCGCGAGCAGCGGCAGGATGATGCGCCACGACAGCCCCGCGAAATAGATGACATACAGGCCCGCGGCCAGCACGAGCAGGCCGGTGCCGAGGTCAGGCTGCTTGGCGATCAGGCCCACCGGCACGCCCAGCAGGATCAGCGCGACGACGAAGTCGAACCACTTGATCACGCCCTCGCGTTTCTGGAAGTACCAGGCCAGCATCAGCGGCATCGAGATCTTCATGATCTCCGACGGCTGGATGACCATGCCCACATTGAGCCAGCGCCGCGCGCCCTTGCGGATCAGCCCGAACATCGCCACCGCGATCAGCAGCGCGACGCCAACCGTGTAGAGCGGCACCGCGATCCGCATCAGCAGTTGCGTCGGCATATAGGCGATGACGAGCATCACGACGTACGACAGCAGGATGTTCCGCAGCTGGTCCTCGACGCGGCCCGGCATGTCGATGGCGGCCGAATACAGCGCCACGATGCCCGTCGCGAACAACAGGAACACGATGAGCGCGAGCGGCTTGTCGAAGCCGGTGAAGGCGGTCCGAAGCACGGACAGGACGCGACGTTTTTCCATGAGCGCGTCTCCTTAGTCGGTAGCGGTTGGGGCGGCGGCGGCCACCGGACGCGCGCGCGGCTTCGCGGGCACGGCCGGCGCGCCCTGCTGTCCGGCCGGCGCGACCGGCTTCTTGGTCGGACCCGCGGGCGCCGCGGCCGGCGCCGCTGGGCCCGATGCCGGCGCAAGCCGGCTATGGCCGAGCGCCTGCAGCATGCGCGCGTCGAGCGTCTCGACGGCCGATGCCGGCGCGATCGCATCGGGATCCAGCCGCTGGGCCAGCGCTTCGGACGCCCCGCGCGCGGACGCCTGTGCCGCCTGTGCGGCCGATGCGCTGGCACCCGCCCCGCTCGCCTCGGCCACGACCGCCGCGGCACCGCTAGCCGCTCCCGCCGCGCCGCTGGCAGCGGCCGTGGGCGCGGTCATCATCACGGTGGCGCTGGCCACGCTCGCGGTCTGGCCCGTCGTGAAAACGCTAGGCGTATCGACGGGCGGCTTGCCGCCCGCGCGCTCGCGTTCGGCGGGCGGCGGCGCGCTGGCCTGCAGTTCCTCGGGCCACTTGCCGGTCAGGTAATAGTCCATCACCTTGCGCGCGATCGGCGCCGCGACCGCCGCGCCGAAGCCCGCGTTCTCGACGATCAGCGCGAGTGCGATCTTCGGATTGTCCGCCGGCGCGAATGCCGTATAGAGCGAGTGGTCGCGCTTGCGCTCTTCCAGCGCATGGTGGTTGTACTTCTCGTTCTTGCCGAGCGTGTACGTCTGCGCCGTGCCGGTCTTGCCGGCCGACTCGTACGCGGCGCCCGCGAACACCCGCGCGGCGGTACCCGAGTGCGTCACGGCGACCATGGCCTTCTTGATCACGTCGATATCGGCCTGCTTCAGCGGAATCCGATAGCTCTCTTTCGGCACCGTCAGCGTACGCTGGCGCGAGACCGAGTCCTCGACCGCCTTGACCAGGTGAGGTTTCATGACGGAGCCATTGTTGACGATGATCGACACCGCGTTGGCGAGCTGGAGGATCGTGAAGCTGTTGTAGCCCTGCCCGATGCCGAGCGAAATCGTTTCGCCGTCGTACCAGCGCTGTTGTTCGGGCTTGCGGTACGCCTTGCGCTTCCAGTCGGTGGACGGGAGGATGCCGCGGCTCTCGCCTTCGATATCGATGCCGGTAATCTGGCCGAAGCCCAGGGGCTTCATGAAATCGTGGATGCCGTTGACACCCATGTCGCGTGCCAGCGCGTAGTAGTACGTGTCGCACGACTGCACGATCGACGCCTGCATGTCTACCCAGCCGTGGCCGCCGGGCTTGTCGTCGCGGAACGTATGGTTGCCGAACGTGAAGAAGCCCGGGTCGTGCATGCCCCATGCGGCCGTGCGCTTGCCCGTCGTCAGCGCGGCCAGCGCCATGAACGGCTTGTACGTGGAGCCCGGCGGATAGGTGCCGCGCAGCGGGCGGTTCAGCAGCGGCTTGTCCGGCGAGTTGTTGAGCTCGTTCCACGTGTTGGTGTCGATGCCCTCGACGAACAGGTTCGGATCGTAGGTGGGCTTGGAGACGAACGCGAGAATGTCGCCCGTGGCCGGTTCGATCGCTACCAGCGCGCCGCGGCGGTCGCCGAACAGTTGCTCGGCCAGTTGCTGCAGGCGGATGTCGAGCGACAGGATCAGGTTGTTGCCCGGCGTCGCGGGCGACGTCGACAGCGTGCGGATGGGACGCCCGCCCGCGCTCACTTCCACTTCCTCGAAGCCCGTCAGGCCGTGCAGCTCGCTCTCGTAGCTCTGTTCCAGGCCGATCTTGCCGATGTAGTTGGTGCCCTTGTAGTTGTCGGCGTCCTTGCGCGGATCGTACCGGGCGCCCTCGGCATCGTTGGCCGCATCCATCTCTTCGATGCGTTCCTGGTCGCGCTGCGAGATGCGGCCGATATAGCCGATCACATGGCTTGCCGACTCGCCGAGCGGATACTGGCGGAACAGCCGCGCGCGCACGTCGACGCCGGGAAAGCGGAAACGCTGCGCGGAGAAGCGCGCGACTTCCTCGTCCGAGAGCTGGCTGCGGATCGGCAGCGACTCGAAGCTGCGCGATTCCTCGAGCAGCCGCTTGAAGCGTCGGCGGTCGCGCGGCTGGATGTCCACGAGCGTGGATAGCGCGTCGATCGTGTTGTCGAGCGTGTCGGTGAGCTTGGAGGGCGTGACCTCGAGCGTGTAGGCCGAGTAGTTGCGGGCCAGGATCACGCCATTGCGGTCCATGATCAGGCCGCGGTTCGGCTCGATCGGCGCCACCGAGATGCGGTTGTCCTCGGCCTTGGCCGAGTACTGGTCGTGCTTGTACCACTGCAGCCACAGGAAGCGCGTGAACAGCAGCCCGAAGCAGATCACCGTGAACAGCGCTGCGGCCGCCACGCGTATGCGGAAGCGGCCGATTTCGAGTTCGACGTTGCGGATTTCTGTCATGGCAAGTGCTGCGGGGTATCTCTCACGAGCACGTCGGATTCAACCGGGCGGTCAGATCGGACGCGTCTCGTCTACATCGTTGGAGCGGCGCTGCGGCGCCAGCAACAGGCTGGTGGCGAGCGGCCATAACAGGGCTTCGATACCCGGGGCGAGCAGAAGTTGCCAGCCCGGCAGCGGCGCACCCATCGCCAGCCGGATCACCACCGGCACCGCGTGGGTGACGAACAGCAACGGCAGCACGTGCAGCGCCTGCGCATAGACCGAGAACCACAGCACGCGGCGATGGATCGTGATCGCGAAGTACGCGAGCAGCGTGTACGCCATGGCGTGCTCGCCGAGCAGGCGCGCGTCGTGCACGTCCATCAGCAGGCCGAGCAGGAACGCGACGCCCATGCCGACCTTGCGCGGCTGGTGGATGTTCCAGAACACGAGCACCAGTGCGACCATGTCCGGGATCCACAGCGTGGTGCCCCAGGGCATGAGGTTGAACAGGAACGCGAAGATAAAGCTCAGCGCGATGAATGCGGGATTCACCGGACGCAACAGATACTGACGATTGGTCATTGCGCGGACTCCCGGGCAGCCTTGCTGTCGGATTTGCCGTCCGCTTTCTCGGCCTTGTCCGCGGCCTTGCTTTCCGCCGCGGCACGGGCCGCCGCCGAACGCGCGCCGCGCTCCGCCTTGTCGGACTTGCCGGTCGGCTCATCGGCCGGACGCGGCGGCAGGTTCGCTTCGTATTGCACGACGAGCAACTGCCGGTGCGCGCGCACACCGGCCACAGGCTCGCAGTACACGCGCGAGAAGGCGGTATCGGCCTTGCGCTCGATCTGCACGACCTTTGCCACCGGCAGCCCCGGCGGATATGTGCCATCCAGGCCCGACGTCACGAGCAGGTCGCCCTGCTGCAGGTCCGCGGACGCCGCCATGAAGCGCAGGTCCAGCAGACCCGCCCGCGAACCCCCGAAGGCCACGCTGCGCAAGCCATTGCGCACGACCTGGACCGGAATGGCCTGATCCTTGTCCGTGAGCAGCGTCACTTCCGACTGGAACGGCGACACACGCGTGACCTGGCCGACCACGCCGCGCTCGTCGATGACGGGATAGCCCGCGCGCAGGCCTTGCTGGCTGCCGCGGTCGATCACGATGCGCTGGCTGTACGGATCGCGCGCGTCATAGAGGATCTCGGCCGTGGTCACCGGCGTGGCCGAACGCTCCTTGAGGCTCAGCAGCTTGCGCAACTGGTTGTTCTCGGCCTCGAGCTCGGCCTGCCGCACCGAGGCTTCGGCCTGCTGCACGGCGTTGCGGCGCAACTCGCGGTTCTCGGTGGCGAGCGTGACGGAGGACTGCGCGTAATCGAACATGCCGCGCACCGCGTCGCGCGGCACCAGCACCACGCGCTCCACCGGCAGCAGCACGGTGGCCGCGACCTGGCGCGCGACGCTCAGCGCGTTGAAGCGGGCATCGACGATCAGCAGCGCGAGCGAGATGGCCACGAAAATGACCAGCCGCGCGACTGCCGAAGTGCCCTGCTTGAAAAGAGGCGGCGGTGTGTAGTCCATTTACCCGTACGCAGGCGAATGCAACCCGCCGGCGGCGGCAGGGTCCGTATTGCGGACGCTGCGGGCACAGCCGGCGGCGAAGGATGGGGTCGTATCGGAGAGCCTGACGGCGAGGAAGACCCGGCGCGGGGGAGACGCCGCCCCCGTCGCAAGCGCCGGCAGGCCGCGTATCGCCACGTCAGGGTCCCCGGCTCGCGTTATTCGTACGAGAAGATGCTGCCGAGCTTGTCCATGCGCTCGAGCGCCATGCCCGAGCCGCGCACCACGCAGGTCAGCGGGTCTTCGGCGACGAGCACCGGCAGGCCCGTTTCTTCGGCCAGCAGACGGTCCAGGTCGCGCAGCAGCGCGCCGCCACCGGTCAGCATCATGCCGCGCTCGGCGATGTCCGCGCCCAGTTCCGGCGGGGTCTGTTCGAGGGCGATCTTCACGGCGGACACGATCTGGTTCAGCGGATCGGTCAGCGCTTCGAGGATTTCATTCGACGACACCGTGAACGCGCGCGGAATGCCCTCGGACAGGTTGCGGCCCTTGACTTCCATTTCGCGGACTTCCGAGCCCGGGAATGCCGAGCCGATTTCCTTCTTGATGGCCTCGGCGGTCTGTTCGCCGATCAGCATGCCGTAGTTGCGGCGGATGTAGTTGACGATCGCCTCGTCGAACTTGTCACCGCCCACGCGGACCGAACCCTTGTAGACCATGCCGCCCAGCGAGATGATGCCCACTTCGGTGGTGCCGCCGCCGATATCCACGACCATCGAGCCGGACGGCTCCGAGACCGGCAGGCCGGCGCCAATCGCGGCCGACATCGGCTCCTCGATCAGGTACACCTGGCTCGCGCCGGCGCCCAGCGCCGATTCACGGATCGCGCGGCGCTCCACCTGGGTGGAGCCGCACGGCACGCAGATGATGATGCGCGGGCTCGGACGCAGCAGCTTCGAGTCGTGCACCATCTTGATGAACTGCTTGAGCATCTGCTCGGTCACGGTGAAGTCGGCGATCACACCGTCCTTCATCGGCCGAATCGCCTCGATATTGCCGGGGACCTTGCCGAGCATCTGCTTGGCTTCCTTGCCGACGGCCTGGATCGTCTTCTTGGCATTGGGGCCGCCTTCCTGACGGATCGCCACCACCGACGGCTCGTCGAGCACGATGCCCTTGTCGCGCATGTAGATCAGCGTGTTGGCCGTGCCCAGGTCGATGGCCAGGTCGTTGGAGAAATAGCTGCGGAGAAATCCGAACATCAGGAATCCTGTCTTCTGTTGGTTCGCGGGTATGCGAAGCGGCCAGCGCCACATGTCGATGCTGCATGCGGCCCGGCCACGAATTTGGTCGTCACGATAGAGGGTTCACGGCCCCCGGGGGCGCGGTAATGGTGCGTCGCACCTGACCTACGGGAACCTTTGATTAGACTCTGCGCGAAAGTTCGCCGGAGACACATGACAGGTCGAAAAATAACCTGACGGTGGCAGAAGCCTAATCGGAGGTACCTGATTGTGACAGCGAAAAATGCGATCAAAACTGGCCGCTAATCCACCGGTGGGACGTGCCGTCGCGTCACCTACCATCGGTGTCGGCCTGCCATCGGTGTCATGCCTGCGGGCCGTCCATCCCTGCCGCGCGGAGAGCGGCGGCGAAGGGGCCGGTCAAACCAGCGGCTGACGTGCACGTTTCATCTCATCCTGCTCCGGCGCGTCGGCACTGGGGAGCGCCTCGGCTGACACATCGGCTGGCACATCGGCTGGCACATCGTTTAGCACATCAATTAGCGCATCGGGGGCAATGTGGAGAAGACGTGGCCGGGGGCCGGCAGCGACGCGTAATGATACCTTATAATTCCCGGTGTTTCGGGGCGTTTGGCCCCGGAAAAACTTGTAACTTTGACGGTAATTTCGGTAACTTCCGGGACACTTCCCGGTGACCTCCCTCCAGCGGACCCGATGGACCGCACAAGGGGCCGCCCACGGCCGCGCACCTCCGCGCGCCTCCGCGGCACCGTCTGTCATTCCACGCCATGGCCCTCGATCTGAACGACGTCAAGCGCATTGCCCATCTGGCCCGCATCGAAACCAGCGATGAAGAGGCCGCGCACATGCTTGGCCAACTGAACAATTTCTTCTCGCTCGTCGAGCAGATGCAGGCGGTGGATACCACCGGCATCACGCCGCTGGCGCACCCGCTGTCCGCCGTGCGCGACATCGCGCAGCGGCTGCGGGAAGACGCGGTCACGGAAACCGACCGCCGCGCCGACTACCAGCGCCCCGCGCCGGCCACCGAGGACGGCCTCTACCTGGTGCCGAAGGTCATCGAGTGAGCGCACGGGCCGCGCCGGTACGGTGACCACACACCGCCCGCGCCGCCCGGACGCCATCGAGCCCACCTTCGCCGCCATTACCAGACGCCCACCCGACCGACATGTCCTTTTCCGCTGAATCCGTGATGTCCCTGCGCCAGATCGCCGATGCCCTCGCGGCACGCACCGTCTCCGCCGAGGAACTCGCGCGCGACTACCTGACCCGTATCGAAGCCGCCGGCGCGCTCAACGCGTTCGTCGATGTCAAACCCGAACTCACGCTCGCGCAGGCGCGCGAGGCCGACGCACGCCGCGCGCGGGGCGACGCCACGCCGCTGACGGGCGTGCCCATCGCGCACAAGGACGTGTTCGTGACGCGCGGCTGGCAATCGACGGCCGGCTCGAAGATGCTCGCGGGCTACGAGAGCCCCTTCGACGCGACCGTCGTGGCGCGCCTTGCCGCCGCCGGCATGGTGACGCTCGGCAAGACCAACATGGACGAGTTCGCGATGGGCTCGTCCAACGAGAACTCGTTCTTCGGCCCCGTGCGCAACCCGTGGGATGCCGCGCGCGTGCCCGGCGGTTCGTCGGGCGGCTCCGCTGCCGCGATCGCGGCCGGCCTCGCGCCTGCCGCCACGGGCACCGATACCGGCGGCTCGATCCGGCAGCCCGCGTCGTTCTCGGGCATCACCGGCATCAAGCCGACGTACGGCCGCGTATCGCGCTACGGCATGATCGCGTTCGCGTCCTCGCTCGATCAGGGCGGCCCGATGGCGCGCAGCGCCGAGGATTGCGCGCTGCTCCTCAACGCGATGGCGGGCTTCGACGAACGGGATTCGACGAGCCTCACGCCCGCGCAGGGCGGCGTCGACGAAGACTTCACGCGCCATCTGGGCCAGCCGCGCCAGGGCGCCAGCGCGGACCGTCCGCTGGCCGGCCTGCGCATCGGCCTGCCGCGCGAGTACTTCGGCAAGGGCCTCTCCGCCGATGTCGAGCAGGCCGTGCGTGCCGCGCTGGCCGAGTACGAGAAGCTCGGCGCGACGCTTGTTGACGTGTCGCTGCCCAAGACCGAGCTGTCGATCCCCGTGTACTACGTGATCGCACCGGCCGAGGCCTCGTCGAACCTGTCGCGCTTCGACGGCGTGCGTTACGGCCATCGCGCGGCCGAGTACCGCGACCTGCTGGACATGTACAAGAAGAGCCGCGCCGAAGGCTTCGGCGCCGAGGTCAAGCGACGCATTCTCGTGGGTACCTACGTCCTCTCCCATGGGTACTACGACGCGTACTACCTGCAGGCACAAAAGATCCGCCGCATCATCGCGGACGACTTCCAGCGCGCGTTCGCGCAGTGCGACGTGATCATGGGCCCGGTGGCGCCGACCGTCGCGTGGAAGCTCGGCGAGAAGAGCGCGGACCCGGTGCAGATGTACCTGGCCGACATCTTCACGCTGTCCACGAGCCTGGCCGGCCTGCCCGGCATGAGCGTGCCGTGCGGCTTCGGCGAGGGCAACATGCCCGTGGGCCTGCAGCTGATCGGCAACTACTTCGACGAAGCGCGGCTGTTGCAGACCGCGCATGCGTTCCAGCAGGCCACGGACTGGCATCTGCGCCGGCCTGCGGCGGCCTGACGGACGAGGGACCCCACACCGATGACACGCAACCGGATGCTGACCCGCGTATTGGCCGCCATGGCACTCGCCCTGACGGTGAGCGGCTGCATCCAGCTGCCGTTCGGACGTCCCACGCCGATCGCGAGCCGCGACATCGACCTGGCGGGCAACTGCCAGCGCACCGAGGAAGACGGCTTTCGCGAGGACGCGCAGCTGAATGTCGACGACAACACCGTGCGGCAACTGTCGTGGAAGCTGTGGGTCGGCAAGCGCGGCTCGTGCAGCTTCGACCTCGCCGACTTCCGGCAGGTCCGCAAGTCGCCGCATATCGAATTGCGCGCCAACGATGGCAGCGGCTGCAAGCTCATGGTCTGGCAGGATCCGCGCCGCGTCACGCTCGCGCATGCCAATTGCCAGCAGCGCTGCACGCCCGGGATCTACGAGCAGGCCTGGCCGGTGATGTTCGATCCGGGCACCGGTGCGTGCGCGGCCACACGATAGTGACAGCCATGGACGACGCCCCACGCCTTGCTCCGCTGGCACAGCCTGCCTGCCCTTCGCGGTACCGGGCCGGCCATGCGCGGCTGGGCGTCAGTCGCCTGCCACGCGCGGCGATGCGGGCGTTGGCTGCGCTCGCCTTCGGCGCCTGCGCGCTGTCGGCCACGGCCGTGCCCGCGATGATGCCGTCGTCGCCTGCGAGCGCGGCGCTGACACCGCCCTCGCCCGCCAGCGCCGCGCTCGCGCAGCCGGCGCCCGCGCAACGCGTGACGGTTCCGGGCGAGCCCGGCATGCCGACGCTGACCGCGTACTGGTTCCTGCCGCGCGAAAGCAGCACGGCGCGCGCGACGGGCATGCCCGTGGTGGTCGCGCTGCACGGCTGCAATGGCCTCGACGAGCCGCGCAAGACGGGCGTGCTGCAAACGCGCTATCGCGAATACGCGCACTGGCTCAACGAACGCGGCTACGCGGTGCTCATGCCCGACAGCTACGGCCCGCGCGGCAAGGAAAGCAGCTGCAACGAAGCGCCGGACGCGCGCACCCTCGACGACAAGACGCGCCGCGCCGACGCGCTGGCCGCGTTACGCTGGCTCGCGGACCAGAGCGGCATCGATATGCGCCGCGTGGTGCTGCTCGGCTGGTCCAACGGCGCGCAGGCCGTGCTCGCGACCATCGACGCCAGCCGGCCGTGGCCCGCCGCCACACCGAACGTCGAGCGCGCGGTGGCGTTCTATCCGGGCTGCCGGCGCGCGGTGCAACAGCATAATTTCCGGCTGCGCTCGCCCCTGCTGGTCATGATCGGCGGCGCCGACGACTGGACGCCCGCCACGCGCTGCGCGATGCTGCAGAGCGCCGTGCAGGCGCGCCAGCCGAACGCGCGCTTCCGCCTCGAGATCTATCCGGGTGCGTATCACGGCTTCGACGGCACGAGCGAACTGCATGTGCGCCGCGACGTCGCTTCCACGCGCCGGGGCGGGCACGTCACCGTGGGCGGCGATGCCGTCGCCCGCGTGGCCGCGCTAACCCAGCTCGATTCGTGGCTGTCCAGCACGGAACCCTGATGCCCGCAGGGACGAACATCGCGAATCACTGCGACACGCAACATACAAGACACGGAACACGTACAGGAATACCGCCATGCAATCCACGCAATGGGAAGTGGTGATCGGCCTGGAGACGCATACGCAGCTCTCCACGGTCTCCAAGATTTTCTCGGGCACCTCCACCGCCTTCGGTGGCGAGCCGAACACGCAGGCCTCGCCGGTGGACCTCGCGCTGCCGGGCGTGCTGCCCGTGCTGAACAAGGGCGCCGTCGAGCGCGCGATCGAGTTCGGCCTGGCGATCGGCGCCACGATCGCGCCGCGCAGCATCTTCGCGCGCAAGAACTACTTCTACCCCGATCTGCCGAAGGGCTACCAGATCAGCCAGTACGAGATTCCGGTCGTGCAGGGCGGCGCCATCACGATTCAGGTGGAAGGCAAGCAGGGCGTGTACGAGAAGACCGTGCAGCTCACGCGCGCGCACCTCGAGGAAGACGCGGGCAAGTCGCTGCATGAGGACTTTGCGGGCATGACGGGCATCGACCTGAACCGTGCCGGCACGCCGCTGCTCGAGATCGTGACCGAACCCGACATGCGCAGCGCCGCCGAAGCCGTGGCCTATGCAAAGGCCCTGCACTCGCTCGTGGTGTGGCTCGGCATCTGCGACGGCAACATGCAGGAAGGCAGCTTCCGGTGCGACGCCAACGTGTCCGTGCGCCCCGTGGGCCAGCAGCAATTCGGCACGCGCCGCGAGATCAAGAACCTGAACTCGTTCCGCTTCCTGCAACAGGCCATCGAATACGAAGTGCAGTGGCAGATCGCGGAGATCGAGGACGGTCGCGACATCGTGCAGGCCACCGTGCTGTTCGACCCGGATACCGGCGAGACGCGCGCGATGCGCACGAAGGAAGACGCGCACGACTACCGCTATTTCCCCGATCCGGACCTGATGCCGCTGGAAATCGACGACGCGTGGATCGAGCGCGTGCGCGAGAGCCTGCCCGAGCTGCCCGCATCCATGCAGGCGCGCTTCGTGTCGCAGTACGGCCTGTCCGCGTACGACGCCAGCACGCTGACCGCGAGCAAGGCGCTCGCCGCTTACTACGAAGCCGTGGTCGGCGAAGTGGGCGCGGCCAGCGCGAAGCCCGCGGCCAACTGGCTCATGGGCGACGTGGCGTCGCAGCTTAACCGCGACGGCATCGCGATCGATGCGGCGCCGGTGAGTCCGGCACAGCTGGCGAAACTGCTTGCGCGCATCGCCGATGGCACCGTGTCGAACAACACCGCCAAGAAGGACGTGTTCCCGGCCATGTGGGCGGGCGAGTCCGGCGGCGACGCGGATGCGATCATCGCGGCCAAGGGCCTCAAGCAGATGTCCGACACCGGCGAACTCGAGAAGATCATCGACGACGTGCTCGCGGCCAACGCGAAATCCGTCGAGGAATTCCGCTCGGGCAAGGAAAAAGCATTCAACGCGCTCGTGGGCCAGGCCATGAAGGCCACCAAGGGCAAGGCGAACCCCTCTCAGGTCAACGAGCTGCTGAAGAAGAAGCTCTCCTAAGCGGATCAGGTCTGGGGCACGACGCTGACCTGCACGTCCACCTCGTGTTCCCCGCCCCCCACGATGACCCCATGCAGCAGCGGAATATCGCTGTAGTCGCGCGCGATGGCGAGGGTCACGTGGCGGGTGTCGGCCAGCACGTCGTTGGTGGGGTCCAGGTCGATCCAGCCCAGCAGCGGGCACCACACGCCCGCCCACGCGTGCGACGCATCCGCGCCTAGCAGCCGCGCCTCGCCCGGAGGCGGGTCGGTCAGCAAATAGCCGCTCACGTAGCGCGACGCAAGGCCGAGCGACCGCAGGCAGCCGATCATCACCTGGGCGAAGTCCTGGCAGACGCCGCTGCGCAGCGCGAAGGCTTCCAGCGCCGGCGTATGCACCTCCGTGGTTTCGCTGCGATACGCGAAGTCCTTGTGGATGCGATGCATCAGGTCGATCGCCCCCGCGGCTACGGTCACGCCCGGACCGAAACTCTCCAGTGCGTAAGCGCGCAAATCCGGATGCAGCGCCACGTTCGGCGACGCGTACACGAACTCGGTCTCGCGATGGAACGGCTGGCCCACCGTGAAGCGCAGGCATTGCGCGGCGTCCTCCCACGGCATGCTGCGCGCCGCGTCGAAGCCTTCCCACCGCGGCAGCACCGTGACGAGGCTCGATGCGGTCAGGCACATCTCCTCGTGCAGGACATCGAGCATGAAATGCAGCACGCGATTGCCGAACGCGTCGGTCCGCATATGCTGGTGCGCGGGCTCCGGCTGGATCGAAATGCTGTGCGCATGCACGGTCTGCCATGGATACGACGACGGCGATGCCACTGCGCGCTGCTGCGCGAGCTCGACGGGCTGCGTGTAGCGATACGTCGTCACGTGCTGAACAGCGAGCGTGGTCAATGTGGCAAGCGCGACGGGCCCGGTCATGACAACTCCCTCCCCGGCGCCGCGCCCGCATGACTGAAATAGCGCGACGCGATCTCCTCCGAGATGCGCGCCATGCGCTCGCCGAGGTGATCGCACAACGCGGCGAGCTTCGCATGGCGGCGTTGTTCGGTCACCCCGGCGTCGGCCTCGACAAGCCGTGTGAGCGACGGCAGCGCGGACGCCGGCGGCAGCATCTCGACGAGCGGCACGCGTGCCTGGCCGCTGCTTCCGGCGGGAATCTGCGCGAGCTTGTCGCGCAGGCGCTCGAGCACGCCATAAAGGCCGCGCGGGTTGGTCGGCTCGATCACGAGCAGTTGCACGAGCGCGGCGAGGTCCGTGCGGCCCGGGTAGCGCGAACGGAACGTCAGCGTGCTGTCGAACAGATGCAGCAGCAGGTCGAAGCCGCCGCGCGTGAGCAGCGCGCCCGTTTCCACGGCGGTTTCCAGCATCGGGGCGAGACCGCCGATGCGTTCGATATGCCGGCCGATGAAGACGAGCCGCCACGCTTCGTCGCGCGTCATGCGGTCCCCCTGCGCGCCGCTGATCGCGCCGAGCTGCATGCTGAGGTAGTCGAGCGCGGCCAGCACGCGCGCGCGGTCGTAGACGACACCGCCATCACCGCTACCAGCGCCGCCACCTTCTGCGGGCGTGACCGCGTCGGCCATGGCCGCGCGGAAATCGTTACGCGCCGCGAGGATCGTGCGCCAGTGATCGTTCGAAAGCCGGTTGCGGATCTGGCTCGCGGCGCGCGCGTGGCCGGCGAGCGCGTACATCACGCCCGAGCGGCCGGAGGGATCGGCCAGCATCATCACGAGGCTGCGCTCGAACGCCGCGAGCGATGCGGGCGAGGACGGCGGTGCCGAGGCGTCAGGCGTCGGCGCGTCTTCCGGCACGAGCCCGAACCATCGCGCGAGGCTGCCGATCATCGCGAGCGCGCCTTCATCGGTTTCCTCATGCCGTTCGATCGAACCGAGAATCTGGCGGCAGAGGCGCACCGTGTTCTCGGCGCGCTCGGCATAGCGGCCGCCCCAGTAAAGATTCTCCGCCGCGCGGCTGGACACCGTGAGCGCCGCCTGCGCCTGCGCGGCGGGCGCGGCAAGGCCCGTGCGCGCCGTCAGCGGCGTGGCGCCGATCGGATGCGTCGATAGGACCCACGTATCGGCGCTGGTGCCGCCCGTGCGCATCGACACCGCGTCCGCGCCGGGGGGAGCCAGCCGCGTGAACCCGCCGGGCATGACCTGCCAGCCGCCATTGCCATCGGACACCGCATAGACGCGCACCATCGCCGCGCGCGAGCGCACGCGGCCATCGGCCGATTCCCAGCAGGGCGTGTGCGAGAGCGCGAGCGGCGCCTGGATCGTGTAACGGTCGGGCATCCCTTCCACGCGCGCGCGCCAGTCGCGCAGCGCCTGTATGCCGCGCTCCTGCCCCGGCACGTAACCCTCGTCGTCCATACCTTCCGCGCCTTCCGCACTGTCCACACTCTGCGGATAAGTCGGCATGACGTACGCCTCGGACAGCGCCTCGAACACCCGCTCCCGCGCGGCCGCTTCGCCGCACCACCACGTGGCCACATCGGGCAGCCGCAGCGGCTCGCCGAGCAATGCCTCCGCGATGCCGGGCAGAAAGCCATGGATCGCCGGCGATTCGATAAATCCGGACCCCGGCATATTGGAGATCAGCACATTGCCCGCGCGCATCGCCTCGAGCAGCCCAGGCACGCCGACCATCGAATCCGCGCGCAGCTCGAGCGGATCGCAAAGGACGTCGTCAACGCGGCGCAGGATGACATCGACGCGTTCGAGGCCGCCGAAGGTCTTCAGGTAGACCACATCATTGCGCACCGTCAGATCGCCGCCCTCGACGAGCGTCACGCCGAGATAGCGCGCAAGAAACGCATGCTCGAAGTACATCGCGCTCGACGGTCCGGGCGTCAGCAGCACGAGATGGCGCTCGCCCGAGATGCCTTCCAGTGGCAGATGCGTCAGCGTGGAGATCAGTTGCGCGAAGGCCGGCGGCAGGCGACGCACATGCTGCGCACGGAACGCCTCGGCCAGTTGCCCCGCCACGATCAGCCGGTTCTCGAGCGCGTATCCCATGCCCGCGGGCGTCTCGGTGCGGTGCGCAAGCACGGTCCAGCCCGCCTCGCCATGAACGAGATCCACCGCGACGATCTGGAGGAAGCTTCCGCCCGGCGGCCGGTAACCCTTGAGCGCGCGCAGATACCCTGGGTGGCCGAACACGAGCCCCGGTGGAAGCAGCCCGCGTTCGAGCAGTGTCTGCGGCCCGTAGATGTCGCCCATGATCGCGTTGGCGAGCACCGCGCGCTGCGTCACGCCCGCTTCGATCGTGGCCCAGTCCTCTTCGGTGATCAGGAACGGCAGCAGTTCGAGCGGCCAGTCGCGCGCGCTGTCGGCTTCCGCATGCACGTTGAAGGTCACGCCATTGTCGCGCACCTGCCGCGCCACGGCTGCCGCGCGCGTGACAAGCGTCTCAGGACCCGGGCATCCGAGCGTCTCGTAGAAATCGCCCCATGCCGCGCGCATCGCACCGTCATCGGCGCGCAGTTCGTCGAAGTGGCCGGCCGGCACGGGCGGCGGCAACAGCGCGTCCGCCACGGATGGACCGTCGGTGCTACATCGCTTTGGCATTGGCTCCCTTGTTGTTGCCATTGGCGCGAACCGTCTCTTCGAGCAGGGACCGCAGCTTGGCCAGCGCGCCCGGATCGCCATGCGCGGCCGAGCGTGCGTACCAGATCTTGGCCTGCTCGATGTCCTTCTCCACGACGCCCGGTTCGCCCCGCTCGTAATAGCTGCCGACGATGTATTGGGCGCCGCCGTCCCCCGCCGTAGCGGCTCGGCTATACCACGTGAACGCCTTGCCGTAGTCCAGATCGACGCCACGACCGGTGAAGTAGTTCGTGGCCAGCGCCATCTGGGCCTGCGTATGGCCGCCCTGCGCGGCCAGCGCGTACCAGCGGTTGGCTTCCGCGAGCGACTTCGGCACGAGGCCGCCGCGCTCGTAGAGATCGCCGAGCGTGTACTGCGCGTGCGTCATCTGGTTATCGGCAGCCTTGCGCAACCACACGAGGGCTTCCTCGGGTTTCGCGGACGTGCCCTCGCCGCGCAACAGCATCATGGCGTAGTTGAATTGCGCGAGCCGGTTGCCCTGCTTCGCCGCGGCCGCAAAGCCTTGTAGCGCGGCGTCGTAACGGCCGGCGTCGTAGTCAGCGACGGCGGCTTGCGTCTGGGACTGAGCGGGGGCGGGCCGCTCCGCGGCCACCGCGCGGGTGGCCGCGGCTGCCGGCAACGCCATGGTTGCGGCGAAGGCGAAGGCGAGCGCCGCGTGCGAGACGCGGGCGCCGGAGGCGCGGCGCGTCAGCACGAGGGAACGCGTAAGGGGTGAGGCAGGCATGGAGGGCTCCGGTTCGCCAGTCACCTGCCAGTGTAGTGGGGAAGGCTTCCCTCCGGCGAGCGCCGGGACGGCCATCGGCGCGCCCTCTTCGATCCATAAACCCGAGAAATAACGTATCGCGCCTATGGCGGACGGTTATTTCTCCGGCATATACCGGAAGCTAGCCGGCGAAGCGATATCCCACGCCCACCTCCGTCAGCAAATGCGCCGGTTGCGCGGGGTCGGCTTCCAGCTTGTGCCGCAGATGGCCCATATAGACGCGCAGATAATGGCTGCTCTCGGAATGCGACGGCCCCCAGACCTCACGCAGCAGTTCGCGGTGCGTCATGACCTTGCCGCGATGCGCGATCAGCACCGCGAGCAGCCGGTATTCGATGGGCGTCAGATGGATTGCCGCCTCGCCGCGCGTCACCCGCCGGTTCGCCAGATCGACCGTCACATCGCCGAACGCGATCTGCGGCGTGCCCTGCGGGTTCGCCTTGGCATGACGGCGCAGCAGCACGCGCACCCGCGCAACCAGCTCGCCGACGCCGAAAGGCTTGGTCAGATAATCGTCCGCGCCCGCATCGAGCGCGGCGATCTTGTCGGACTCCTCGGTGCGCGCGGACAGCACCAGCACGGGCACCTCGGTCCACGTCCGCATCTCGCGGATCAGCGTCATGCCATCGCCGTCGGGCAGGCCGAGGTCGAGGATCACCACATCGGGCTGACGCGTGCCGGCATCGATGAGGCCGCGCTTGAGGGTGTCCGCTTCATGGACGGTGCAGCCCTCCGCCTGCAGCGATTCGCGCACGAACCGGCGGATATGCGGTTCGTCTTCGACGAGCAGAACGGTGGGAGAGTAATCGAAGGGCATGTCAGTGATCGTTGCCGCCGCGCATGGCATGATGCGCGGCGTGGTCTGTGTGCGTGGCGGTGGTGGCGGCGGCAGCAGCAGCGGCAGGAAGCGGAGCGGTATCGGCGGAGTGGGCCGTATCCGCATGGCGTTCCAGCGGTTCCGGTTCGGGTTCGATCGCAGGCGGGTTGCCGCGCGGCAACGCCAGCGTGAAGCGCGCGCCCGCGCCGTCGACCGCGTCGGCCCAGATACGGCCGCCATGCGCCTGCATGATGGCATCGCATACGGCAAGGCCAAGGCCCACGCCGGCCGTCGCCGATTCGCTGTCGCCGCGCACGAATTTTTCGAAAATTTGGCGCTCGCGCCCGCGCGGCACGCCTGGGCCGTCATCCTCGACGACCAGATGCACTTCCTCGCCGACGACGGCGCCCCGCACGCGAATCTCCGTGCCCGCGGGCGTGTACTTGGCCGCGTTCTCGAACAGGTTGCACAGCACGCGCTCCATCAGCACGCCATCGCATTCCACGAGCGGCAGCACCGACAGATCCGCAACGCGCACGCGATGCCCGCCCAGCGCATCGCGCAGCGACGCGAGTGCCGCGCCGACGAGTTCCTCGAGCGACTGCCAGGTGCGTTGCAGCGCAATGTCGTGCCGCTGCAGCCGCGCCATGTCCAGCAGGTTCACGACCATCGTCCGCATGCGCTGCGCCTGGCCGCGCATCGCATCGACGGTGGCGGCCACATCCTCGGGCAGCGGCGGATCGGTGCGGCCCAGGGTCTCCGCCATGCCAATGAGACCCGTCAGCGGCGTGCGCAAATCGTGCGACACCGCCGCCAGCAGCGAACTGCGCAGCCGCTCCGATTCGATCGACAGCAGCGCCTGCTGCGCAACCTCGACGTAGTGCAGCCGCTCGATGGCGATCGCGATGAGCGTCGTGAACACGTCCGCCTGACGGCGCAGATCCGGCGCGGCGAGGGCACGCCATGCGCGGGGTTCCACCGCAAGCACGCCCCGCGTCTGCATGGGCGCCTTCAGCGGCAGGTAAAGCACCGTGCTGCCGGGCAGCGTATGCGTACCCGTACCAGCGGGCTGACCATGATCGAACACCCATTGGGCGAGCACCTTGTCGATGGCTTCGCCCTTCCGCGGATCCGCGTGCGCGCCACGCGCGGCGTCGCTGCCTTGCGCGATGGTCAGCGGCTCGAGGCGGCCATTCGCGCCGACCACGAAGAACGTGGCATGCGCATCGAATGCGGCGCGTAGAAAGCGGCTGCCGATCTCGCCGATCTGTTCGATCGTCAATGCGGCCGACAGCTCGCGTGCCAGCTCGTACAGCGTGCGCGCATCGGTCTCGCGACGGACCGCGACATGCGCCTGTTCGCGCAGGCCCGCCGTCAGCTGGCCGATCACGAGGCCGACCGTCAGCATCACGACGAAGGTCAGCAGATACTGCACGTCGCTCACCGCGAACGAGAGGCGCGGTGGCACGAAGAAGTAATCGAAGGCGCCAACGGCCAACACCGACGTGAACGCGGCGGGCCCACGGCCATGGCGCAGCGCCACGCCGACGACCGCGGCGAGGAACAGCATCGCGATATTGACGAGGTCGAACCACGGGCGCGCGAGCGTGGATAACACCGAGGCCGCGCCGCACCACAGCGCCGCCCAGCCGTAGTCGTACAGCCGCTTCCGGCGGATTTCGGCCGCGGCGGCCTCCTCCTCGGCGATTCGCGCATCGGGGCCCGATGCCAACCCGGCGGGGGTGCTTGCGCGCGGGCGCTGGTCCGCGCGTGTCATGTCGGCCGCCACGCGGATCACGTCGATCTCGGGACAACCCGCGGCGAGGGCATCGGCAAACGTCTGCCGCCCGATCAGGCGATTACCGACGCCGAGCGCCGGCGCCATGACGCGCGCCAGCCAGGCGCGACCGCGATCGAGCCAGTCGTCCTCGCGCGGCCATTCCGCGCGCGCGCGGCCGACGATCACCTTGGTCAGGTTGTGGCGGCGCACGTACCCGGTGACCGCGCTCACCATGTCGTCACCGGCAAGCGTATCGGTGCGCGCGCCGAGCTCTTCCGCAAGCTGCATGGCGGCCTGCGTCCGCGCGCGCACGGTATCGGCAAGCGGCGTCAGGCGTGGCGTGGCAATCGTCACCACGTGCCAGTCGCAATCGAGCTGACTCGCGAGCCGCCGCGCGCTGCGCACGACCTGTTCCGCGTCGTCCCCGCTGCCGATGCAGGCGAGCACCGCTTCGCGCGTGCGCCAGACTGGCGCGATCGCGCGCGCATCGCGGTAGGCGCGCACGTCGTCATCGACACGATCGGCCGTGCGGCGCAGCGCGAGTTCGCGCAGCGCCATCAGGTTGCCCTTGCGGAAGAAATTGCGCGCGGCCTGATGCGCCTGCTCGGCCAGATAGACCTTGCCCTCGCGCAGGCGCCTCAACAGTTCGTCCGCGGGCAGGTCGACCAGCACGACTTCATCCGCGCCATCGAACACCGCATCGGGAACGGTTTCCCACACGCGCACGCCCGTGATGCCGCCAACCGCCTGATTGAGGCTGTCGAGGTGCTGCACATTGACGGTGGTCCAGACGTCGATGCCCGCAGCCTGGAGTTCCTGAATGTCCTGCCAGCGCTTGGGATGCCGGCTGCCCGCCGCATTGGAGTGCGCGAGCTCGTCCACGAGCACAAGCGCGGGACGCCGCGCCAGCGCGCCATCGAGATCGAATTCCTGAAGCACCCGATCGCGATACGGCACGGACCGCATGGGCAATCGTTCGAGGCCCTCGAGCAGCGCCTCCGTTTCCGCGCGGCCATGCGTCTCGACGATGCCGATGACGACGTCGGTGCCCTGCATGCGCAACGCGCGCGCGGCGTTGAGCATCGCAAAGGTCTTGCCCACGCCGGCCGACGCGCCGAAGTACACGCGCAGCTTGCCGCGCGCGGCACGCGCGCCTTCCGCCTGCACGCGCTGGAGCAGGTCATCCGGATCGGGGCGGGCGACGGGTTCGGTCATCGGGAAATGGGGCGGGATGGCTGCGATTCTGCCACGACCCTCACCGGAGCGGTCGTCGACATGGCGCGTCGCGGCCATCCGCCGCCGTCATTGCATTATGGCTTCATCGCGTCCAGCGCGAGATTCAGCTTCAGCACATTGACGCCGGGCTCGCCAAAGATGTCGAGGCCGGGGCTGCGCGTGTTCTCGGCGATCAGCGCTTCCACCTTCGCGACGGGCACCCCACGCAGGCGCGCCACGCGCGCGGCCTGGTACTGCGCGGCCGCCGGGCTGATATGCGGATCGAGACCGCTGCCCGATGCCGTAACCAGGTCCACCGGCACGGGCTTGTCGTTGCCCGGGTCCGCTTCACGCAGTGCATCGATGCGCGCCTTCGCGGCATCGGTCAGCGCGGGGTTGGTCGGACCGAGGTTCGAGCCCACCGACGCGGCCGCGTTGTACGGCATCGGCGCGGTCGCCGACAGGCGGCCCCAGAAGTACTTCGGATCGGAGAACGGCTGGCCGATAAGTTCGGAGCCGACCACCTTGCCGTCCTTGACGATGAGCGAGCCCGCGGCTTCGTGTGGGAACACCGTGCGCGCGATGCCCGTCACCAGGCCCGGATACAGCAGGCCCGTGACGATCGAGAGCGCGACGAACAGCGTCAGCGCGGGGCGCAGCATGCCCTGCTGCAAGGGGGGCTGCGGAGCCGCAGCGTGCGTCGTCTTCAGTTGCGTTTGCATGTTCGTACTCCTTGATCAGATCCAGCCAAACATCACGAGCAGCATGTCGATCAGCTTGATGCCCACGAATGGCACCAGGATGCCGCCCAAGCCATAGATCAGCAGGTTGCGGCGGAGCAGCGTGGCGGCACCGAGGGGGCGGTAGACCACACCGCGCAGCGCGAGCGGGATCAGCGCGACGATGATCAGCGCGTTGAAGATCACCGCGGACATGATGGCCGAGGCAGGCGTGGCGAGGCCCATCACGTTGAGCATGTTCAGCTGCGGATAGGTGCTGGCGAATGCGGCCGGGATGATCGCGAAATACTTCGCGACGTCGTTGGCCACGGAGAACGTCGTCAGCGAGCCGCGCGTCATCAGCATCTGCTTGCCGATCTCGACGATCTCGATCAGCTTGGTCGGATTGCTGTCGAGGTCGACCATGTTGCCGGCCTCGCGCGCGGCCTGCGTGCCGCTGTTCATCGCCACCGCCACGTCGGCCTGCGCCAGCGCGGGGGCATCGTTGGTGCCGTCGCCCGTCATCGCCACCAGGCGGCCCTCGCGCTGGAAGTCGCGGATCATCGCGAGCTTCGCTTCGGGCGTGGCTTCGGCAAGGAAGTCATCGACGCCGGCTTCCGCGGCGATCGATGCGGCCGTCAGGCGGTTGTCGCCCGTGATCATCACGGTGCGGATGCCCATCTTGCGCAGTTCGCCGAAGCGTTCCTTGATGCCGGTCTTGACGATGTCCTTGAGCTCGATGACGCCGAGCACGCGCACGCTGTCTTCCGTACCCACGCTGATCGCCTCCGCCACGACGAGCGGCGTGCTGCCCGCGCGCGCGATGTCGTCGACCGCATTGACCACGGCCTCCGGGAACTTGCCCGCGCGCTCCGTCACGTAGCGGCGCACCGCTTCGGCGGCGCCCTTGCGCACGCTACGCACCTGGTTGCCCTGCGTGACGTCGACCCCGCTCATGCGCGTCTGCGCGCTGAATGGGACGAACACGGGCGCGGCCATGCTGCGGTTGCCGAGTTCCGGCGCCGCGGCGCCCGGCTGCTGGCGCGCCAGCGCGACGATGCTGCGGCCTTCGGGGGTCTCGTCCGCCAGCGACGACAGCCATGCCGCTTCGGCCAGCTGGCGCTCGGTCACGCCGGGCGCGCACACGAAGCGCGAGGCCTGGCGGTTGCCGTGCGTGATCGTGCCGGTCTTGTCGAGCAGCAGCACATCGACGTCACCGGCGGCTTCCACCGCGCGGCCCGACGTCGCAATCACGTTCGCTTCCATCATGCGGCTCATGCCGGCCACGCCGATCGCCGACAGCAGGCCGCCGATCGTCGTCGGGATCAGGCAGACGAGCAGCGCGACCAGCACCGTCACCGAGACCGGCACGCCGAGCTTCGTCACGAGCACCGCATACAGCGAGAACGGTTGCAGCGTGGCGGTGGCCAGCAGCAGCACGAGGGTGAGGCCCACGAGCAGGATCGTCAGCGCGAGTTCGTTCGGCGTCTTCTGGCGCTTGGCGCCTTCGACCATGCCGATCATGCGGTCGATGAAGCTTTCCCCGGGGTTGGTGGTGATCTGCACCACGATCCAGTCCGAGAGCACGCGCGTGCCGCCCGTCACCGACGAGAAATCGCCACCTGACTCGCGGATGACGGGAGCCGACTCGCCCGTGATGGCCGACTCGTCGACCGAGGCCACGCCTTCGATGACCTCGCCGTCGCCGGGAATCGTGTCGCCCGCTTCCACGAGCACGATGTCGCCCTTGCGGAGCGCGGTCGCCTGACGCGGCTCTGTGGCGCCCAGCGCCCGATAGTCCTTGCGGCCCGCGCGCACGACGCGCGCGGTGACCGTGGTCTTGAGTCCGCGCAGCGCGGCCGCCTGCTGCTTGCTGCGGCCCTCGGCGAGCGCTTCCGCGAAGTTCGCGAACAGCACCGTGAACCAGAGCCATACGGTGACGGCGAGAATGAAGCCGGCCGATTCCCCTTCGCTGGGTTGCACGAGCGCGCGCAGGAACAGGATCGTCGTGAGGATGCTGCCCGCGTAGACGACGAACATCACCGGGTTGCGCAACTGGTCGCGCGGCGCGAGCTTCCGGAACGCATCGGCGATGGCCGGCTTGACGAGCTCGGGCGCGAACATGCTGCGCGCGCCGCGCTGCTGCGTCGCGCGGCCGGGTTGAACCACCGAGGTCCTGCCGACCCCTTGCGTGTTGTCGGTGGCGCCGCCAGTGCCATTTCCATTGACCTTGGCCGTGCGCTTTACCGTGGAATCTTGTTGCATATGAAGCTCCGAATTAACGGGAGGCGGCGACGGGCGCCGCGGGCTGCAGGGACTGCAGCTGTTCTGCCACCGGGCCGAGCGCGAGCGCCGGCACATAGGTCAGCGCGCCAACGAGCAGCACCGACCCCACCAGCAGCACGACGAACAACGGACCATGGGTGGGCATCGTGCCGGCCGTGACCGGCGTGCGCTTCTTGGCCGCGAGCGAGCCGGCCATGGCGAGCACCGGCACGATGATCCAGAAGCGGCCGAACCACATGGCGGCGGCGAGCAGCACGTTGTAGAACGGCGTGTTGGCGGAGAGACCCGCGAACGCGCTGCCGTTGTTGTTGGCGGCCGAAGAGAGCGCGTACAGGATCTCGGAGAAGCCATGCGTGCCCGGGTTGAACACGCCCGCGCGGCCCGGCTCGGCCAGCACCGCGATGGCGGTACCGACAAGCACCAGCAGCGGCGTGACGAGAATGGCCACGGCGGTCATCTTCATCTCGTACGTCTCGATCTTCTTGCCGAGGTACTCCGGCGTGCGGCCGATCATCAGGCCCGCGATGAACACCGCCAGCACCGCGTACACGAGCATGCCGTACAGGCCCGAGCCCACGCCGCCGAATACCACTTCGCCCAGTTGCATCAGCAGCATCGGGACAAGGCCGCCGATCGCCGTGAACGAGTCGTGCATCGCGTTCACGGCGCCGCACGAGGCTGCGGTCGTGATCGTCGCGAACAATGCGCTGGCGGAGATCCCGAAGCGCACCTCCTTGCCCTCCATGTTGCCGCCGGCCTGCAGCGCGGACGCCGCGTGGTCGATCGGCAGTTGCGAGAGCGCGGCCGTGATCTGGACTTCCGAGGCCATCGCGGCGAGCGCCATCACGACGAAGATCACCGTCATCGATGCAATGACGGCCACACCCTGGCGGCGGTCGCGCACCATCTCGCCGAACGTGAAGCACAGCGCGGCGGGAATCAGGAAGATCGCCAGCATCTCCAGCAGGTTGGAGAACGGCGTCGGGTTCTCGAACGGATGCGCGGAGTTCGCGTTGAAGAAGCCGCCACCGTTGGTGCCGAGCATCTTGATGGCTTCCTGCGACGCCACGGGGCCCATCGCGAGCTGCTGCGTGGACGTCCTGGCCGCCTCGGTCACGGGCTTGCCTTCCTTGTCGAGCACGGGCTGGCCCGCCGCATCGACCTTCGGCTGCGTGTATTCGACTTCGGTGACGAGCGACACGTCCTTGTACGCGTCGAAGTTCTGGATCACGCCCTGGCCCACCAGCGCCACGGCCATGACGACCGACAGCGGCAGCAGGATATAGAGCGTGCTGCGCACCATGTCGGTCCAGAAGTTGCCGATGGTCCGCGACGTATGACGCGCGAAGCCGCGGATCAGCGCGAACACCACGGCGATGCCGGTCGCGGCGGACACGAAGTTCTGCACCGTCAGCGCGAGCATCTGCGTGAGGTAGCTCATCGTGGACTCGCCGGCATAGCCCTGCCAGTTCGTGTTGGCCACGAAGCTGATGGCGGTGTTGAACGACGAGTCGGGCGTCACCGCGCCGAAGCCCTGCGGGTTCAGCGGCAGCATGCCCTGCAGGCGCTGCAGGGCGTACACGGCGATCACGCCGAGCACGTTGAAGACGATCAGGGCGATCGTGTATTGCTTCCAGCCCATCTCGGCGTCGGCGCGCACGCCGCCGATGCGGTAGATCAGGCGTTCGAGGGGACGGCCCCATGCCGTCAGCGTGTAATTGCCCTCCTCCATCGCGCGGCGCATGTAGCGGCCGAGGAACGGCCCCACGACGAACAGAATTGCGAGGAAGAGCGCGAGCAGCCCCAGGAACTGGGGCGTAATCGAATGGGAAGACATCAGAATTTCTCCGGCCGGAACAGCGCTACGAGCAGGTAGATGAAGATGGCGACGGCCAGGCCGCCGCTCAGCAGGTCGGTCCAGTTCATCAGCGCCCCCGCTCGTCGGCGCCGGTCTTCCCGCCCGGCTCGGAGGGCGGCTGCGCGCCCAGCGCGGCGCAAAGCGCCAGCAGCGCGCCCGTTAGCGCGCCAAACCCCAACAACACGATGAAATAGATCCCGTCCATGGCAACTGCCTACGTGAGTGATTCACGGATGGGAGGTTAGGGATTGGGGGGTAAAAAGGGGGTAGAGAGGCCGGAGGGGGGTGTAAACAAGATATAAAGACGCGCGGGAAGGCCCGGGGGAAGGCCCGCGGAAGGGCCCGTCAGAGCCACCCGGCCTTATGCAGCTTCCGCCAGAGCCCGCCGCAGGCGACGGCGGTAATCCCGATGACGATCGGGTAGGCGTAGTGGAACTTGAGTTCCGGCATCCATTCGAAGTTCATCCCGTACAGGCTGAACACGACGGTCGGAATCGCCAGGATGGCGCCCCAGCCGGCCAGCCGCTTGACCACTTCGTTCTGCGCGACCGTCACCAGCGCGAGGTTGACCTGCACCGCCGTGGTCAGCATTTCGCGCACCACGTCGAGCGTGCGCACGAGCCGGCTCGCATGGTCCTCGATATCGCGGAAGTAGGCGCGCAGGTCCTTCGGCACGAGGTCCTCGTGCAGGCGGATCAACTGACTGCAGATGTCCTCGACGGGGAACACCGCATTCCGCAGCCGCAGCACCTGGCTCTTGATGCGGTAGAGCCGCTCCAGTGCCGCGCGGTCGAATTCGTCGCGGAAGATGTTCTGCTCGAGCTTTTCGAAGGTGTCTTCGAGCCGGTTGACGATGGGCATGTAGTGGTCGACCACGAAGTCCATCAGCGCGTAGAGCACATAGCCGGGGCCGTGGGCCAGCCCCTGTGGGTCCTGTTCGCAGCGCTCGCGCACGGGGGTGTAGGTGCTGCTGGCCCCATGGCGCACGGAGACCACGTATCGCGGGCCGACGAAGATATGCGTCTCGCCGACGATCACCTCCTCGTCCACGAGCTGCGCGGTGTTCAGCACGATGAAGACCGAGTCGCCGTAGGTTTCGATCTTCGGCCGCTGGTGCGCGTCCAGGGCATCCTCCACCGCCAGGTCATGCAGGCCGAATTCGCGCTGCACCTTGCGCAGCAGGGCCAGGTCCGGTTCGTGCAGCCCCAGCCAGACGAACGTCCCGTCCTCCGACAACACGTCAGAAATCGCGTCGACATCGACCGAGCCGAGCTTCTTGCCATCGCGATAGGCCACGCAATTGACCACTGCACCCATGGGGACTCCCTTTTGCGGATGCGGCATCCTAGCAAGAGTCCGGGACCGGCGTGCATCGGCGTCACTCCGACATCGCGGGGATGGCGACCATCGGGCACCTGTGGCCGGGAACTGGCGAATTGTTACAGTTCGCCGCGGAGACGACGTTAGAATGTCGCATTTCCACGGTCACCCGACTATGTCCCAGAAGAAATCGCCACGCTTCGAGCTGCGTAGCGGCAACGTCGACGCCCTCCTTCTCGCTCTCAAGACCGCGGACACCGAGGCCCTGCGGGACGACCTCCTCTCCCGTTTCGAAGCGACCCCCGATTTCTTCTCCAACGACGTCATCGCCCTGGACCTGCGCCGCCTCGAAGGCGACGAGCGGGTCGGCATCGACCGCCTGATCGAGACGCTGGACTCGCTGCGTGCCCGCGCGATCGGCGTGGTCGCCCGCGCGGACCAGCGCGAATGGGCGGAAGCCTATGGGCTGCCGCTGCTGGATAGTCAGGGCCGCCATGGGGGCCGCGAGGGCCGCGAGGAGGCCGACACCGCCCCGGGGGCCGTACCTGCCGCTGCGCCCGAAGCCGTCCCCTCGCCCGCCGACAGCCCTGACACCTCGGCCACGGCCGTCGCACCCGTCGCGGATATGGCGGGCATCGTGGCCGCCGCCACCGCGGCGCGCACGGTGCCGACCATGCTGATCGACAAGCCGCTGCGCTCGGGCCAGCAGGTCTACGCGCAGGGCGACGTAGTCATCCTGGACCTCGTCAGCTACGGCGCCGAGGTTATCGCCGAAGGCAACATCCACATCTACGCCCCGCTGCGCGGCCGCGCGCTGGCGGGCGTCAAGGGCAACCACGACGCGCGCATCTTCTGCACGTGCCTGGAGCCCGAACTGATTTCCATCGCCGGCATCTATCGGACCGCGGAGCAAACGCTCCCGGCCAATGTGCTCGGCAAATCCGCCCAGGTTCGCCTGGCCGACGAAAAACTGATCCTCGAGCCGCTGCGGATGAAGTGACCCGCGCAAGACCGGGGACCGATCTATCAAGCACCCTTACTGGACCAAAGAGCCATGGCAAAAATCATCGTAGTGACCTCCGGCAAGGGAGGCGTCGGCAAGACCACCACCAGCGCCAGCTTTGCCGCTGGCCTGGCCCTGCGTGGCCATAAGACCGTCGTGATCGACTTCGACGTCGGCCTGCGCAACCTCGACCTGATCATGGGCTGCGAGCGTCGCGTGGTGTACGACCTGATCAACGTCGTGCAGGGTGAAGCCAACCTCCATCAGGCGCTGATCAAGGACAAGAAGTGCGAGAACCTGTTCATCCTGCCCGCCTCGCAGACGCGCGACAAGGAAGCGCTGACGCGTGACGGCGTGGAGAAGGTCATCAACGGCCTGAAGGACCAGGGCTTCGAGTACATCGTGTGCGATTCGCCCGCGGGCATCGAGACCGGGGCGCTGATGGCCATGTACTTCGCCGACGAGGCACTCGTGGTGACCAATCCCGAAGTGTCGTCGGTGCGCGATTCCGACCGCATCCTCGGCATCCTGGCCTCGAAGACCAAGCGCGCCAGCGAAGGCGGCGAGCCGATCAAGGAGCACCTGCTGATCACGCGCTACAACCCGAAGCGAGTGCATGGCGGAGAAATGTTGTCGCTTCAGGATATTCAGGAGATCCTGCGCATCAAACTCATCGGCGTGGTGCCGGAATCCGAGGCGGTGCTGCACGCTTCCAACCAGGGGACGCCCGCGATCCATCTGGAAGGCACCGACGTGGCCGATGCCTACGGCGACATCGTGGACCGCTTCCTCGGCAAGGAAAAACCCATGCGTTTTACCGACTACCAGAAGCCGGGGCTGCTCTCGCGCATCTTCGGCAACAAGTAAGGAGGACTCATCCATGTCGATCCTGTCCTTCCTGCTGGGGGAGAAGAAAAAGTCCGCTTCGGTCGCCAAGGAGCGCCTGCAGATCATTCTTGCCCACGAACGCCACGGCCATTCGGCGCCCGCCGACTATCTGCCCGCGCTCCAGCGCGAGCTGGTGGCCGTGATTTCGAAGTATGTGAAGATCAGCGACCAGGATCTGCGCGTGAACCTCGAGCGTCAGGACAATCTCGAGGTGCTCGACATCAAGATCGAGATTCCGCAAAACTGACCCTCCGCGATCGACGTTGCGGAGGCGGCGCACGCCGTCTCCGCGCTGTCTCCGCGCTGTCTCCGTACTAACCCTTCCCTCCTTGGTAGGGGTTTCCGCACTGCAACATGCAGCCCCTGCATGCGTTGCACCCTCTGTCCCGTTCCCTTCCTGCATACCCGCTGCCGGCCGGCCCGCACCAAGTTGGCGCTTGCCGCATTGCACCATCACGTCGCCCTCGTGACAGGGTGTAGCGGCAAACCAACGGATTTGCACCAAATGTCTCCCTGAGGGCGGCCTCGACTTCAGTTTTATGTCGAAAAGTTCCGCCTTTTGTTAAATTTTCGCGGCGTTTACAGGAAACGTAGACCAAGTCGCGCCGTGATCCGGCTGCGAACACCACAAGACAGAAAAGGAGCACCATGAAGAAATCGCTACTGACTCTCGCTATCGGCTCGCTGTGCGCTGGCAGCGCCTTCGCCCAGACGTCGGTGACGCTGTACGGTATCGTCGATCAGAGCATCCGCTACCAAACCAACGCGGACGCAGGCAACCACAGCCAGACCCAGGTGACCAACGGCGCCATCACGAACAGCCGCTGGGGCCTGAAGGGCGCGGAAGCCCTCGGTAACAACCTGAAGGCAATCTTCCAGCTGGAAAACGGTTTCGATCCGGATACCGGCCGTGCCAACCAGGGCGGTTCGCTGTTCGGTCGTCAAGCCTACGTGGGTCTCTCGGGTGATTTCGGTGCCGTCAAGCTGGGCCGTCAGTACACCGAAGGCTTCAACTTCTTCGGCGACTACGATCCGCTGACCATCGGCAACTACGACAACAATGCGTGGCCGTTCTTCCTGACCCAGTTCCGTAACAACAACGTCATCAGCTACTCGGGCGCGTTCAGCGGCCTGAGCGTTGGCGCCAGCTACGGCTTCGGCGAAGTGCCGGGCAGCCAGACGAAGAACCAGTACTGGGGCACCCGTGCCGCGTACGAGTTCGGACCGTTCGGCATCGGCGGCGTTTATCAGGAAATCAAGGACATCAACAGCAACAAGCAGCAAATGTGGGGCGTTGCTGGTAAGTACACGATCGGACCGGCAAAGCTGTTCCTGGGCTACCTGGGCGGCAAGGACCGTACCGGCCTGATCGACGCCAACTTCTTCACGCCGGCCAACTCGGCCAACCCGATCCCGGCTGGCGGCAGCGCGCAGGCTAACCCGCGCAAGGACGCCATCGGCTACGCAGGCGTGACCTATCAGGTCACCCCGGCACTGGCCGTGACGGGCGTGTTCTACGGCGACCACATCAAGAACGCCTACGGCGTCGCCGACAACAGCGGCAACCGTTACACGGGCGTGCTGCTGGCCGAGTACTCGCTGTCGAAGCGTACGCAGGTGTACGGCACCGTGGACTACAACAAGGTCACCGGTGGCGCACAAGCGCAACTGCCCGGCAAGAACAACCAGACCGGCGTCGCAGCTGGTATCCGCCACATCTTCTGATGGCGGCCGATCATTCGATCGGTGTGTTGACGGAAAAGGCGCCTTCGGGCGCCTTTTTTGTTGCTGGCCCCGGCTCCGCGACGTCGAACAGTTCGAGCCGGTAGCCATGCGTGAAGACGGGCGCGAGGCGCGCGCCCCGCGACGCGACCAGCCCGAGCTTGGTCCGCACGCGCGAGATATGCGTATCGATCGTGCGCGACATCGGTGCGAGGTCGTGGCCCCATACCGCGGCGACCATATGCTCGCGCGATACCACGCGGCCTTCGTACCGGAAGAGCAGCATCGCGAGATCGAACTCCTTGGGCGTGAGCAGGATCTCCACCCCCTCGCGCGTGACCATGCGCGCGGCGCCGTCGAACACGAAGGCGCCACGGGCGACGATCGACCCGACGGGCAGGCTCTCCGGATACGCGCGGCGCACGAGCGCGTGGATGCGCGCCATCAGTTCGGCGGGACGGATCGGCTTGACCATGTAGTCGTCCGCGCCCGCCATGAGGACGTCGACGATATCGTCCTCCGCATCGCGCACGGTCACGAACATCACCGGCAGGCGCGGATCCAGATGCGCGCGCGCCCATGCCAGTACGTCACGGCCCGACACGCCCGCCACACTCCACTCGATCAGCAGCATGTCGTAGCCCGTCGCGCGCAGGGCGCGCAGCATCTGGCAACCGCGTGTGAAGGTCGTGCACGCATGCCCCGCCGCCGCGGCGGTCTCGCGGATCAGCGCCGCGTCCGAGAGGTCGTCTTCGAGCGAAGCAATCGTAATTCCCATCGTTGTCTCTGTGCGCGCTATGGAATATCCAACCAGCGCCCCAGCGGCTATTAGAGACGTGGATGGCGCCGTTGCACATGAGACGATGCTCATTTTGCGGTCCGCAACAAACGTTTACTTCGCCGCCGTGGCACGCCCTCCTACCATGGAGCCCTGCCAGAGACGATGCCGGGGGAGGATCCGCTGCCGTGGACATTGCCGTGCTCGACGAGAATCCGACGCGTGTGCTCATGCTCGAGCGCGCGCTGGGCCGCGGCGCGCACCGGTGCACGCGGTTCCGCCACGGCACGGCGCTGATCGATGCGATGCGCCACCGAAGCTTCGACGCGCTGCTGCTGGACCGGGACAACCACGGCACCGACGTGCGCGAACTGGTGCGCATCGTGCGGCGATCGTTCGGCCATGGCGTGCCGCTGATGGTGCTATCGGACGCGTGTGAGGAAGCGGACGTCGTCGGATGCCTGCGCGACGGCGCCGATGCGTGCCTGCGCAAACCCGTGCGCGATCGCGAGCTCGTGGCGCGTGTGGCGGCCCTCGCGCGGCGCGCGGCGGCCCCATTCCGGCAGGCGGGGAAGCTGGAGGCGGAAAGCGCGGGCGGTACGTGCCGGTTGCCCGGGGACGATCTTCCGCCGCTGATCTATGGCCGCTACCGGTTCGACATCGGCGAACGCCGCGCATGGTTGCGCGATTGCTGCGTGACGCTGACACCGAAGGAGTTTGCGCTGGCGCTGCTGCTGTTCCGCCATCTCGGCGCGCTGGTCACGCGGCGCCTGATGGCCGATCAGGTCTGGCGGGGCGCGGTCCGGGAGGATGCGCGCACGATCGACAGTCACCTGTCGCGCGTGCGCGGCAAGCTCGCGCTATGGCCGCACAACGGCGTGGCCCTGCACAGGATGCGCGGCCTCGGATGGCGGCTCGATCCGGTGTAGCGACGCGGGGTGGCGATGCTGTGCAGTGACGCCGTGCAGGGACGCTGGACGGGCCGCGCTCAATCCGCCTTGATGCCCGCTTCCTTCACGATGCGCGCATTGTCGTCGTACTCCGCGTGGATCGACGCCGCGAACTGCGCGGCCGTGCCGCCGGTCGGCACCTCGCCGTCGCGCAGCAGGCGCTCGCGCACCTCCGGCGAGGCCAGCGCCCTGTTCAGCTCGGCGTTGAGCCGGTTCACGATGGCGGGCGGGGTCTTGCCCGGCGCGAACACGCCGAACGTCGACGTCAGGTTCGCCTTCGGATAGCCGAGCTCGGCCATCGTCGGCACGTTCGGCAGGCTCTCGATACGCTTCGGCGCGCCCACGGCGATCGCGCGCAGCTTGCCGGCCTGCATCTGTCCCGTCAGCTGCGGGCTCGCGTTGGTGCTCATCACCTCGAACTGGCCGCCGAGCGCGTCGTTCATCTGCTGGCCGCCGCCCTTGTACGGGATCAGCGTCACGTCGGCCTTCGCCTTGGCCTTGACCTGCTCGAGCATCACGTGGCCGACCGTGCCGAGGCCCGACGTCGCCCAGCGCACCGAGCCCGGCCTGGCGCGCGATTGGCCAATCAGGTCCGCGAACGACTGGCCCGTGAACGCCTGCGTCGCCACGACGAGCACCGGCGAATACATGACGCTCATGACGGGCGCGATATCGCGGCGCGGGTCGTAATTGACCCGGCCGACGTGCGGGTTGAGCGTGAGCGGGCTCGTCGACGCGAAGCCGATCGTGTAACCGTCAGGCGCCGCCTTGGCAACCGCGTCGATCCCGATGCTGCCGCCCGCGCCCGCGCGGTTCTCCACGACCACCGATGCACCCATCTGCGCGGTCAGCTGGTCCGCCAGCGCGCGCGCCACGGTATCGCTGATGCCGCCGGTCGGATAGGCGACGATCAGCCGGATCGGACGGCTCGGGTACGTGTCGGCGGGCGCGGCCTGCGCGGCGGAGGCCGCGCTCAGGCCCGTGGCAAGGGCGAGGGCCGCGAGGATCGGCGTGCTGATAGGCGTGCTGATGAGCGTGCGGAAGCGAGAAACCATGATGAGAAGCTGAGGGTCGGCAGAAGTGTTGGAACGGGGTGAGGCTGCCCGGAAATGGGTCGTTCGCCGGTCTGGCGCACTGCAATCACGCACCGGCGCCCGGCGCCGGCGGGGCCGGCATCGTCAACGGATGCTCGGGGACCCAGGAGACGAACAGCTCGTTGGCGCGATCATAGAGCCGCCACGCGGTCCCGCACTCGCGGCACGTGAACGACATCATGCTGTACGGCACGCCGGCCGCGCTCTGGCTGACGAGCGGCGCGGTGCTGCGCAGGGCGAGGCATGCGTGCGGCTCCCGCCGGCGCGAATCGGCGGCTAGCGCAAGGCAGTGCGCGCAGGCGGGACGCCCGGAGGCGGGGGAAGACGGGGATACGGCGGACTTCATGACCGCCATGATGCCGCAAAACGCATGCCCGGATCGAGGAAACATTTCACCGCGATGATCACCGCCATCATCACCGCGCCGGTGCGTGCACAAAAAACACTTTACGCGGCGCGCCAGCGTCGCCAAGATTTTGCCTCGCATCACCCTACCCACAACAACAGGAGCATCCGACATGCCACACCCCGCCCTGCGGCCGCTTTCCCTCTCTTTCGCGCTCGCCATGGCCACGCTGGCCGGCGCGGCCCACGCCGCCCCGGTCGAGCCGGCGTACCAGCTGGCCCAGCAGGAGAAGCCCGCGCTGATCGAAACGATGAAGGACCTCGTGTCGATCGAATCGGGCAGCAAGGACCTCGAAGGCCTGGACCGCATCGCCAACCTGATCCGCGACCGACTGGCCGCGCTCGGCGGCGACGCGAAGCTCGTGGAGCCGACGGAGGTCTACCGCATGGAAGACACGCCCGAAAAGGTCGGCAAGATGGTGCTCGCGCAGTTCAAGGGCACCGGCAAGCGCAAGATCATGCTGATCGCCCACATGGACACCGTCTACCTGCGCGGCATGCTCGCCCAGCAGCCGTTCCGCGTCGAGGGTGACCGCGCCTACGGCCTCGGCATCGCCGACGACAAGAATGGCGTCGCGGTGATCCTCCATACCGTGGCCATCCTGCAGAAGATGAACTTCAAGGACTACGGCACGCTGACGGTCCTGATCAACGGCGACGAGGAGATCAGCTCGCCGGGCGCGCGCGCGACGATGACGAAGCTCGGCGCCGAGCAGGACGCCGTGTTCTCGTGCGAGGCCACGCGCATCAACGGCGACCGCCTGTCGCTCGCCACGAGCGGTATCGGGGCGATCGCCCTGAAGGTGGACGGCAAGTCGTCGCACGCGGGCAGCTCGCCCGAACTGGGCCGCAATGCGTTCTACGAGATGGCGCACCAGGTGCTGCAGATGCGCGACCTGTCGAATCCCGACACGGGCCTGAAGGTCAACTGGACGATCGCCAGCGCGGGCACCAACCGCAACGTGATTCCGGCGGTCGCCACGGCGCAGGCGGACGTGCGCGTGCTGCGCACCGCCGACTACGATGGCCTGGAAAAGACGCTGCAGGAACGGATTCAGAAGAAGCTGATTCCGGATACGAAGGTCGAGGTGAAGTTCGAACGCCGCCGCCCGCCGCTCGAGGTCACGCCAGCGGCGCGCAAGCTCGCCGCGCATGCTCAGGGAATTTACGCGGAAATCGGCGAGAAGCTGGCCGTGTACGACACGGCGGAAGGCGGCGGCACCGATGCCGCGTTCGCGGCGGCCGGCACCAAGGCGCCCGTGATCGAGCGCTTCGGCCTGCGCGGCTTCGGCGCGCATTCGAACGACGCGGAGTACGTGGACCTGAACTCGGTCACGCCGCGCCTGTACCTGCTGACACGCATGATCATGGACGTGTCGCAGGACAAGGCCGGGAAGTAACGGGGGCTGACGCCGACCCGGGCGCGAGGCAGGCGGGCGTCAGCCCGCGATGCCTCGCTTGCGGAGGTCAGGCAGGAACACCGCCAGCAGGCCGAGCAGCGGCAGGTAGGCGCAGAGGCGGTACACCGCGGTGATGCCATGCGTATCGGCGAGATTGCCCAGCACCGCGGCGCCGATGCCGCCCATGCCGAACGCGAAGCCGAAGAACAGCCCGGACACCATGCCCACCTTGCCGGGAATCAGTTCCTGCGCGAACACGAGGATGGCCGAGAACGCCGAGGCGAGGATGAAGCCGATCACCACGGTCAGCACGCCGGTCCAGAACAGGTTGGCATGCGGCAGCAGCAGCGTGAACGGCGCCACGCCCAGGATCGAGGCCCAGATCACCTGCTTGCGGCCCACGCGGTCGCCGATCGGGCCGCCGAGGATCGTGCCCGCGGCCACCGCGAACAGGAACAGGAACAGATAGACCTGCGACGCCTGGCGCGTCAGGCCGAACTTCTCCATGAGGTAGAACGTGTAGTACGTGTTCAGGCTCGCCATGTAGAAATACTTGGAGAAGATCAGCAGCAGCAGCACGGCAATCGCGCGCACGACCGTGGAGGTCGGCAGCCTCACCGCCGCGGCCGCGGCCTTCTTCTTGCCCGCGCGCTCGGCCAGATGGCGGCCATACCAGCCGCCGATCTGCCACAGCACGGCGATGGCGACGACCGCCGCCACCGAGAACCACGCGAGGTTGCCCTGCGTATGGACGATCCATGCGGCCAGCAGCGGGCCCATCGCGCTGCCGCCGTTACCGCCGACCTGGAAGATCGACTGCGCAAGGCCGTGCTTGCCGCCCGAGGCCAGACGCGCCACGCGCGAGGACTCCGGGTGGAAGATCGACGAGCCCGTGCCCACGAGCGCCGCCGCGATCAGCAGCACGCCATAGGTCGGCGCCACCGACAGCAGCAGCAGGCCGCCGAGCGTGAAGCCCATGCCGATGGCCAGCGAATGCGGCTTCGGATGCTTGTCGGTGTACAGGCCCACGATGGGCTGCAGGAGCGACGCGGTGATCTGATAGGTCAGCGTCAGCAGGCCGATCTGCGTGAAGCTCAGGTTGAAGCCACCCTTGAGCATCGGGTAGATCGCCAGGATCAGCGACTGGATCATGTCGTTGAGGAAGTGCGCGAAGCTGATCGCGTACAACACGCGGAAGCGTGTGCCCTCCTCCTTCTGCTGCGCCGCGCCGGCCGGCGCCTGGGCGGTATGAACGGTGGTGGTCATGGTGCGGGGGCACATTGGCCCGGTTGTCTCTTTTGGGAATCTGCCCGGCCATGCTAAATGGCAAAACAACGCCTGTCCTGCGAGAATGGGGGCGCGACCTTGGAGAAAAGGACATGCCCAGGACCAAAGGGATGCCGAATGCGGCCTTCGTGATACCCGGCGAACACATCGAGCGGCCCGCCGCGCCGCGCGCGGACTCCCACGCGCCCTCGCCCGCTTATCTGCAATTCGACCGCAGTCCGATGCCCGTCGCCGCGATGGCGGCCGACTACGCCCAGGGCCACGAGACCAAGCCCCACCAGCATCCGAACGCGCAACTGGTCCATGCGGTGCATGGCGTGATGGTCGTCAACACCGCCCAGGGCCAGTGGCTGGTGCCGCCGACGCGCGGCATGTGGATGCCCGCCAATACCACGCACTGGATTCGCATGGCCAGCCGCGTGCAGATGCGGACCGCGTATATCCGCCCCGATGCCGCGCCCGAACTGCTCACGCAATGCACGGTGCTGGGCATCTCGCCGCTGCTGCGTGAACTGATCCTCGCAGCGATCGATATCCCCCTGCCTTACGCCGCCGATTCGCGCGATGGGCGGCTGATGCGGCTGCTGCTCGACGAGGTACTGCGCGTGCCAACGCTGCCGCTGCACCTGCCGCGGCCCGACGATGCGGGGCTACGCGAGATCTGCGAGGAAATCGTGGACACGCCCGACTCCGACCTCACGCTAGCGGACTGGGGCGCGCGGCTAGGGGTGGATCCCAAGACGATCCAGCGCCGGTTCGCGCGCGAGACGGGGATGACGTTCGGACAGTGGCGCCAGCAGGCGCGGCTGCTCGCGGCGCTGGAAAAACTGGCCGCGGGCGAGAAGGTGGTGGATGTCGCGCTGGACCTTGGCTACGACAGCCCCAGCGCGTTTGCGACGATGTTCAAGCGGCAGTTCGGCATGCCGCCCAGCGCGTTTTTCCGCTGAACACGTTTTTCCGCTAAACCTTCCGACGCAGCTTACGACTGCTCCGAAAGGTACCGCTCGACGAGTCGGGTCCAATACGCGGCCCCCACGGTCAGGTTCTCGTCATTGAAGTCATAGCCCGCGTTATGCAGCAACGGCTGATTCGCGCCATTGCCCATGCGCACGAAACAGCCCGGCCGCTGCTGCAGGAAGTACGCAAAATCCTCGCTGCCCGCGATGCGATGGAAATTGCCGATCGCACGTTCCGGCCCCACGAGTTCCTCGGCGACCTGTTGGGCGAACGCCGTCTCGCGCTCGCTGTTGACGAGCACCGGATAGCCCCGCACGTAGTCGATCTCGACCGTCGCGCCATAGCCCTCGGCATGCGCGGTGGCCAGCTGGCGGATGCGCGCCTCCATCGACGCCCTCACCTCCGCGCTGAACGACCGCACGCTGATTTCCATGCGCGCGCTATCGGGGATCACGTTCGGCGCATGACCCGCGTGCAGCGTACCGATGGTGACCACCGCGGTTTCGTTCGGATCGACGTTACGCGCCACGACCGATTGCAGCGCCATCACGAGGCTGCCCGCCACCAGAATCGGATCGATCGCCTGGTGCGGACGCGCCGCGTGGCCGCCCTTGCCACGGATCGTGATCGCTACCGTATCGCACGCGGCCATGAACGGCCCCGCGCGGAACATGAACGTGCCCGCTTCCACGCCCGGATGGTTGTGCAGGCCGAAGATCGCGTCGCACGGGAACCGTTCGAACAGGCCATCGGCCAGCATGCGCTCCGCGCCGCCGCCCGCGCCGATCTCCTCGGCCGGCTGGAAAATCAGGTTCACCGTGCCGTCGAAATTCCGCGTCCGCGCAAGCTGCCGCGCCGCGCCGAGCAGCACCGTGGTGTGGCCATCGTGGCCGCACGCGTGCATCTTGCCTTCGTGCACGCTCGCGTAGGGCAGCCCCGAGCGCTCGTGGATGGGCAGCGCGTCCATATCGGCGCGGATGCCGACGCTGCGGGGGCTCTTGCCGTTGCGGAGCGTGCCGACGACGCCCGTACCGCCAACGCCTCGCGTCACCTCGTAGCCCCACCCTTCCAGCCGGCTGGCGACGAGTTCCGCGGTGTGGACCTCGTTGAACGCGAGTTCGGGATGCTGGTGGATGTGCCGCCGGATGTCCTGCAGCTCGGCACGGCTATCCAGCGTGTCGTGCAGCGTGCAGAAGTGGCGCGTGGGCTTGAAGTGGCGGTCCTGCGTGTCTGTATCGGCAGCGTCGGTGGCGACGGTCTTCAATATCGATTCGATCTCAGGGGCGTGTTCGGACATGGCGTGGGCTCTCTCGTATTTCGTGACAGCGTGCATTCAGTGTGTCACGCGAAATCCCGAGATAAAACCCTGATTGCGGATTTCGTGCGGATGCGCCCCAAAACTGCGGAAAACTGTTGCCCGCACGGAACGCTTTGCAAGGAAACGCGACGCTTTGTATGAAGACGTTTCAGCGGGGAACCTCGTTGACAGACATTCCCCGCACACCATGTCGGTGCACGCCCGACAGACAGCCGGGCGCAATGCGCGTCGGTTAGCGCTCGCCGTAGGGCACGACGAGCTGGGTCTGCACGCCGAGCCCCTCGATATGCAGGCGCATCGTGTCGCCCGCGTTCAGGTAACGCGGCGGCTTGAACCCCATGCCCACACCCGGCGGCGTACCGGTCGCGATCAGGTCGCCGGGCATCAACGTCATGAAGCGACTCACGTAGCTGACCACGGTGGCCACGTCGAACACCATCGTCGCGGTGGAACCCTTCTGCATCCGCTCACCGTTCACGTCGAGCCACATCGACAGCTTCTGCGGGTCCGGGACTTCGTCGCGCGTGACGAGCCACGGGCCGACGGGACAGAACGTGTCGCAGCCCTTGCCCTTGTCCCAGGTACCGCCGCGTTCCAGCTGGAACTCGCGTTCGGACACGTCGTTGACCACGCAGTATCCGGCCACGTGGTCGAGCGCCGATTCGCGCGACACGTTGCGCGCGGTCGTGCCGATGACCACGCCGAGTTCCACTTCCCAGTCGCTCTTCTCGGAGCCGAACGGCAGCATCACGGGATCGTCCGGACCGTTCAGCGAGGTGGTGGCCTTGAGGAACACGATCGGCTCCGCGGGCAGCGCCATGCCGGCCTCCGCGGCGTGGTCCGCGTAGTTGAGACCGATCGCGATGATCTTGCCGATGCCGGTCCAGGGCACCCCGTGTCGCTGGCTGTCCACGAGCGGCAGGCTCGCCGGATCGATCTTGCCCAGCTTCGCGAGCGATGCGGGCGAGAGTTCCTGCGGACCGATGTCTCCAATCACGCCCGACAGGTCGCGGACGCGGCCGTCGCCGTCGACGAGGCCCGGGCGCTCCGCACCGGGATTCCCAACACGTACGAGCTTCATTGTTTTCCTTTCGCGATGGATGAGGACCGCGCTCAGCGCGCGCCCAGGAGTTGCTCGATCCGGCCGACGAGCTGCTTGTCGTCAGGCTTCGTCCTGCTGTCGTAGCTGCCGACCACCTGCCCGTTCCGGTCGATCAGATACTTGTAGAAGTTCCACTTCGGCGCGGTGCCGGTCTCCTTCGCCAGCAGCGCGTACATCGGGTTCGCCTCGCCGCCGCGCACGTGGGTCTTGCCCAGCATCGGAAACTTGACGCCATACGTGTTGTAGCAGAAGTCGGAGATTTCCTTCTCCGAGCCGGGCTCCTGCGAGAAGTCGTTCGAGGGAAAGCCGAGCACGACGAGGCCGCGCTCGCGATACTTCGCATACAGCTGCTCCAGGCCCTCGTACTGCGGCGTGAATCCGCAATAGCTGGCGGTGTTGACCACGAGCACGACCTTGCCCGCGTACTGGCAGAGATTCTGCGGCGCTTCGTCCTGCAGACGCGGGAACTTGAAGTTGAGCGACGCCGGGCACGCGCCGGCCGCCGTGGCCGCGGTCCCCAACGTGCCCGCTGTGGCGGCGTTAGTTGCAGGTTTATCGGCGGCCCGCGCGGGCATGACGGCCATCGAGGCGGCGGCCGCCAGCGCGGCGGCTCCAGATAGCGTGGCGGATAGCGTACGGATCATGGCGGCTTGTCTCCGGGTTCGAAAATCCTCGGGTGCGGGATCGCGCCAAGTGTACTGTTCCTGCGGCCGATCCGCCTCAGTCCATCATCGCGGTCTTGGCGTGCTCGGTCACGCTGCCGCGCAGTTCGAGGTCCGGCATGCGGCGCGTGATCGCGAGCGCGACGATCGCCGCCACCGCGCCCGCCGCAAAGATCAGGTGGAAGCCCGATTCCACGCCGCCCGCGAGCGCCTGGCGCGCGACGGGCGACAGATGCGCCATGGCCTCGCTGCCATGGCGCAGCGCGCCGAGGTCGAGCGACTCGGTGATGCCCGCGCGCATCATCGCCGCGCGGAACTCGAGCGCCAGCAGCGTTCCGGCCAGCGCACCGCCGATAGCGCTGCCGAGCGAGCGGATCACGAGCAGCGCGCCCGTGCCCGAGCCCATGTCGCGCGCCTCGAGCGCATTCTGTACCCCGATCAGCGTGCCCACCATCGTCATGCCCAGGCCGACACCCGCGATCGTCATGGCGATCAGGACGAACGGCGTCGGCACCGCGGGCGTCGCGGCGGCCATCGCGATCAGTCCGATCGCCGCGGCGATATAGCCGCCGGTCAGGATGCCGCGCATGCGGCCGACGCGCGGCGCGAGCCACGCCACGACGAGGTTGCCGGCGACCGTAGCCAGCAGGAACGGCACCACCAGCAGGCCCGACATCGACGCGTCGGCGCCGCGCACGAGCTGGAACAGCAGCGGCAGCGCGAAGATGCACAGGAAGATATTGAGCGCGGACATCGCCGACGCGCCTACGCCCATCACGTAGGCGCGGTTATGAAACAACCGCGGCGCGAGCATGGGGTCCGGCGCGCGGTGCTCCTGCCACGCGAGCAGGGCCAGCGCGATAGCGGTGACGCCGAGCAGGGCGCCCATTTCGGGGGAGATCCAGTCGAACGCGTCGCCCGCCCAGCTCATCGCGAGCAGGAACGCGACGATCGCGACCGCTAGCAGCAGCGCGCCGAGCCAGTCGACTTTCGGCCTGCCGCCGCGCGGGCGCAGACTGGCCAGGCCGCGGTAGCACATCGTCATGGCTAGCGCGCCCAGCGGCACGTTGATCCAGAACAGCCAGCGCCACGACATATGGTCGGACACCCAGCCGCCGACGAGCGGACCAGCGATCGAGGCCATGGCCCATACCATCGCGAGATAGCCCTGATAGCGGCCGCGCTGACGGGGCGCCACGACGTCGGCGATCGCCGCCTGCGCGAGGGACATCAGCCCACCGCCCCCCACGCCCTGCAATGCGCGGAACAGGATCAGCTGCGACAGCGACTGCGCGAGCGCGCATGCGACGGACGCGGCGATGAACAGCGAGATCGCAACCATCAGCAGCCGGCGCCGGCCGAAACTATCGGAGAGCTTGCCGTAGAGCGGCGTGGTGACCGTCGAGACGATCAGATAGGCGGTGACGATCCACGACAGGTGTCCAAACCCGTTCAAGTCGTTGGCAATCGCCGGCACGGCCGGGATGACCACGGTCTGGTCGAGCGCCGCGAGCAGGATGCACAGCACGATGCCGCCGATCACCCGCATGATCGCGCGATGGTCGTGGACTGCCGGGGAATGCGAAGACGAGACGCCAGCCTCTGCGGTGGGCTGTGCGGTGGATGCGGACACGGGCGGGGACATCAGGCGCGGCCTTATTCAGTAATCGCATAATTATATGCGTCTACCGAACTTCGGCGGCGCCTGCTTTCTCCAATCAATTTCGCCCGGAGATAGCTTGCGGCTATCTGGCACGCCGGGCGTGCTATCTGGTACGCCGGGCGCGATGCACGCGCGTCAGTGCACCGGTTTCAATGCACCGGTTTCAATGCACGTTGCCGGAAATGTAATGCTCCAGCTGTTCGATGATGAATTTCTGCTCGGAGATGATGTCCTTCACGAGGTCGCCGATCGACAGCATGCCGACCAGTTCGTCGCCGTCCATGACGGGCAGGTGGCGCAGCCGGTGGCGCGTCATCAGCGCCATGCAGTCGTCGGTGCTCTGGTCCGCGCGGACGTAGATCACCGAACTGGTCATGATTTCGCGCACGAGCGTTTCGCGCGAGGTGCGCTGCATCAGGATCACCTTGCGCGCGTAGTCGCGCTCGCTCAGGATGCCGACGATCTTGTTTTGCTCCATGACGAGCAACGCGCCGATCCCTTTCTCCGCCATCAGCTGCAGCGCGGCATAGACCGTCGCTACCGGCGGGATGCTGAAGATGGCTTGCGTTGGCTTCGATTCCAGAACCTGCCGTGCGGTTTTCATACCCACTCCTCGTTCGGTCTCTTGCGTCTGGGTCACCCGTGCGGCGCCGCATGATGCAGCGCGGAACGCCACCGGCCTGTCTTCAGAGTAGCAAAGGATCGGCGGCGCTCACAGGGTGACTTGTACGAATCTTGTTACCGAACACGCGCTTCTCGAAGGCGTGGAGGTCACTCCGTCAGCATGCGGACCTTGACCTTGCGGCCCTTGACCTTGACCTCGTTGAGCTTCCGCACCGCCTCGCGGCCGATGGCGCGATCGACAGCGATGTACGTGGACATCTCCATCACATTGATCTTGCCGATCTGTTCCTTGGCGAAGCCGGCTTCGCCGGTGAGGGCGCCGAGCAAGTCGCCCGGACGGTACTTTTCCTTGCGGCCGCCCAGCATCTGCAGCGTGACCATCGGCGGCAGCAATCGCTCGGTGCTGGTGGGCAGCAATTCGGCCACGGCGTGCCATTCGAACTCGCCGCCATGGTGCTGCTCCAGATTTCCCACGCGGCCCATCTCGTTCATGCTGACGAGGGTGAAAGCCCAGCCTTCCGCGTCGGCGCGTCCGGTGCGGCCCACGCGGTGCACGTGGACCTCGGGGTCCGGCGTGACATCGACGTTGATCACGGCTTCCAGCTGCGCGATATCGAGGCCGCGCGCGGCGACGTCCGTCGCGACGAGGATCGAGCAGCTGCGGTTGGCAAACTGCACGAGCACCTGGTCGCGGTCTCGCTGGTCGAGTTCGCCGTGCAGGGCCAGGGCCTGATAGCCCTGCGCGCGCAGCAGGTCGACGAGGTCGCGGCAGCGCGCCTTCGTGTTGCAGAACGCAAGCGTGCTCGCCGGGCGGTAATGTTCGAGAAGCTTCGCCACGGTGTTCAATCGCTGGCCTTCCTCGATCTCGTAGAAGCGCTGGCGGATCTTTTCGGGGGCGTGCTGCTCGGCCACCTTGATCTCGCGCGGCTTGCGCATGAACTGATGGGCCAGCCTGGCGATGCCCTCGGGATAGGTCGCCGAGAACAGCAGCGTCTGGCGTTCCTTCGGGCAATGGCGCGCGACAAAGGCGATATCGTCGAAGAACCCCATGTCGAGCATGCGGTCGGCCTCGTCGAGCACGAGCGTATTGATCGCGCGCATATCGAGGCTGCCGCGCTCGATATGGTCCATCAGCCGGCCAGGGGTGCCCACGACGATGTGCGCGCCGTGGATCAGGCTATCGACCTGCGGCCGCATCGGCGAGCCGCCGCAGAGGGTGAGCACCTTGATGTTTTCCTCGGCGCGCGCGAGGCGTCGAATCTCCTGCGTGACCTGATCGGCGAGCTCGCGGGTGGGGCACATGACGAGCGCCTGCACATCGAAGCGGCGCGCATCGAGCCGATGGAGCAGGGCGAGCGCGAACGCGGCGGTCTTGCCGCTGCCCGTGCGGGCCTGCGCGATCAGATCCTCGCCAGCGAGTGCCGCGGGCAGGCTCGCCGCCTGGATCGGCGTCATGGTGTCGTAGCCAAGCTGCGCGAGGGTGGCCAGCGTGCCGGCGGACAGGGGCAGGGTGGAGAAAAGGGGTTCGGATGCGGAAGTCATGCCGGATTATAGGTTGTCATCCGTCGCGGGCCGCCATCCGAGCTTGCCCAGCAGCGCCTGCGCGGCGGCGGGCGCGCGCTCCTTGGCGCCGTTGATGAAGAACAGGAACACCTCTTTCGCCTTGAGCCGCCCATCGCTATCGCTCACGCGCGGCAGGTCGTCGGGGGCCTTGCCCTCGCTCCATGCCTGTACCCGCGCCGTCCATTGGTCGAGCGCCTTGGGTCCATACCCCGTGGCCAGTCTGGCGTTGCTCTCCATCAGCCGCGCATACACGAAGTCCGCGGTGAGGTCCGCCATCGAGGGAAACTTCGGCGAATCCGTGAACACCGTCGCCGCCTTGTACTTGCGCGCGAGTTTCACATACGCGTCGCACGCGAAGCTCTCGTGCCGCACCTCGAGCACATGCCGCAGCTTCACGCCCTCGACCGAGGCCGGCAGCAGCGCCAGAAACGCCTCGAAGTCCTCGGCGTCGAACTGCTTGGTCGGCGCGAACTGCCACACGACGGGACCCAGCTTCGCGCCTAGCTCGGCTATCCCGCTGTCGAGGAACCGCGAGATCGAATCCCCGGCTTCGGCCAGCACGCGCCGGTTGGTCGCAAAGCGGTTCGCCTTCACCGAGAACACGAACCCGTCGGGCGTCTCGTCGCGCCATTTCACGAACGACGTGCGCTTCTGGGTGCCGTGATACGTGCTGTTGATCTCGATCGCCGTCAGATGCCGGCTCGCATACCGCAGCTCCTTCGCCTGCGCGAGGCCGGCGGGATAGAAGTTGTCGCGCCACGGCTCGAAGGTCCAGCCACCGATGCCGATATGCACATTCGAAGGATACGAACTGCCGGTACCGCTTTTGCCGCGCGTCGCCATAAGGCTCCTCCCTAGCTTGCCGGATACTTCACCGCATTCATTTCCATCTTGGCCTGGATCGCCGCATCCAGATCCACGCCAAGCGTCGTCACGAGTTGCGCCAGGTAGATCGTGATATCGGCGAGTTCCTGCTCGACATGCGCGCGCTCGTCGGTCGTCATGACGCGCCGCGATTCCTCCTCGGTCTTCCACTGGAAGATCTCGACGAGCTCGGACACTTCGACGCTCAGCGCCATGGCCAGATTCTTCGGACTGTGATACTGGCGCCAGTCGCGCGCGTCGGCGAAGTCCGAAGCGGCCTGCTGCAAGTTGCGGATATCGATAAGAGACATGAACGCGGGACTCCGGTAATAGTGTTGGATTGTATCCTCGCCTTCATGCCCCCATCGGGCATAAACCCTGCTTGAGAACTGCCCCATGGACACCCCCGACCGCCAGCTCCGCAGTTTCCTGCGCATCGCCGAACTCAAGTCGCTGTCGCGCGCCGCGGAGGAACTCGACCAGACGCAGTCGGGCCTGAGCCGGCAACTGGCCGCGCTGGAGACCCATCTGGGCAAGCCGCTGTTCATCCGCACGGGCCGCGGCGTGGAACTCACGGAAGCCGGGCGCAAGCTCCACGACGCGATTCGCGGGCCGTATCGCGCGATCGACCAGGCCGTCGACACCATCCGCGAAAGCCACGGCACCACGCAGGGGACCGTGCGGCTCGCGATCGTGCATCCGGTCAGCTACTACTTCATGGCCGACGTCGTCGCGCGCTTCGTCAGCAGCCATCCCGGCGTGAACCTGTCGCTGATGGGCCGCAGTTCGCCGGAAGTCGTGTCGCTCGTGGAGAGCGGCAAGGCGGACCTCGGCTTTGTCTACGACACCGCGGTCGATACCGCGACCCTCACGTCGCACCCGCTGTTCGAGGACGAGATGTGCCTCGTCACGCGCGAGCCCGCCGCTGGGCAGCAGGAGGGGCGGGAGGAGGGCGAGGCGATCGACCTGCACCGCCGCGAACTGCGGCTCGTGGGTTTCCCGCCCGCCTACGCGCTGCGCCGCATGCTCCAGAGCGCTGGCCTCCAACCGGACTATGTCGCGGAAGCGGAAACCGTCGATGCGATCCTGAAGCTCGTCTCCACCGGCGTCGGCGAATGCATCCTTCCATGCCGGTTACCGGACAAGCTGCTCGCGGATTACGGTCTGCACAAGGTCCGCATTCGCGCGCCGCTGCTGCGCCGCCGCATCGTCGCCATCAGCCATGGCGAACGGCATGCCATGCCCCTGACCGGTGCACTGCTCGAATGCGCGCTACAGGTCGCCCGCAACCTCGGCGAGCACGACGCCACGACGGTGCATGACAAAGGCGTGACGGAATGAGATACCTGCTATGAGCGCAGCTTCATAGCTCGCGCGGGGTGTCGTTTCCATACTGGCTCCGTACCACCCACGGAGAGAGAAGACAGTATGAACGCCCCCCTCAGAGACAAATCGTATTTCGACACGCGCGCCACCACCGAGATGGCCCGGCATCTGCGCAGCAAGCCGCGCACGATGCAGGAGACCATGGCCTACGCGTGCCGCATCCTCGCGATGACCGAGCAGGAAGCCGGCCTCGCGGGCCAGATCAGCGTGCGGTCCGAGCGACCCGGCGCCTACTGGACGCTGCGCTTCGGCCTCGGCTTCGACGAAGCCACGCCGCAGGACTTCATCGAGGTCGATCGCGACCTCAACACGCTCACCGGCGACGGCATGCCCAACCCGGCGACGCGTTTTCACCTGTGGGTGTACGACGCGCGCCCCGACGTCAACGCGATCATCCACACGCACTCGCCATGGGCATCCGCGCTCGCGGCCGCGCGCCAGCCGCTCGTGATCGCGCAGATGGACATGACGCCGCTGCACGACGACTGCGCGTTCCTTGGCGAATGGCCAGGTGTGCCCATCGCCGATCAGGAAGGCGTCATCATCTCCGAAGCGCTGGGCAGCAAGCGCGCCATCATCCTCGCGCATCACGGCTACCTCACCGCCGGCAAGACCTGCGAGGAAGCGACCTACCTGTCGGTGTACCTAGAACGCGCGGCGCGTCTGCAGATTCGCGCGCAGGCCTTCGGTCCGCTGACACCCGTCGATGACGCGCTTGCCCGCGAGGCGCACGATTACCTGCTCAAGCCGTCGATCGTCAACGCGACGTTCGCCTACTGGGCCCGCCAGACGCACGGCGTACCGCCGCTGCCCGCAGCGTGACGCGCTGCCATTCGATCATCCAAGGAGCGTCACGATGAACAGCATTCCCACCACGCGCACACGGCGCGAATACATCACCGCGGGTCTGGCCAGCATGATGGGCACCACCATCGAGTGGTACGACTTTTTTCTCTACGGCACGGCGGCCGCCCTGATCTTCAACAAGATCTTCTTTCCTTCTTTCGACCCGCTGACGGGGACGCTCGCCGCCTTCGCGACCTACTCGGTCGGCTTCTTCGCGCGTCCGCTTGGCGGCATCGTGTTCGGCCATTTCGGCGACAAGGTCGGCCGCAAATCGATGCTGCTGATCACGCTGTTCATGATGGGCATTCCGACGATCCTGATCGGCCTGATCCCTTCGTACGAGAGCATCGGCTACTGGGCAGCGGTCGCGCTCGTGTTGCTGCGCCTGCTGCAAGGGATCGCGGTCGGCGGCGAGTGGGGCGGCGCCGTGCTGATGGCTGTGGAGCATGCGCCCGAAGGCAAGAAGGGCTTCTTCGGCAGCCTGCCGCAGGCTGGCGTGGCGCCGGGGCTCGTGCTGTCGTCGCTGGCGATGGGCATGGTGGCCGCATTGCCCGAGAAGGACATGCTGACGTGGGGCTGGCGCGTGCCATTCCTCGCGAGCGTGATCCTGCTCGCGGTGGGCTGGTTCATTCGCGCGAAGGTCGCCGAGTCGCCCGACTTCGAGCAGATGCAGAAGAAAGGCGAGAAGGTGGAGATGCCTGCCATGGTGGTACTCAAGCGCTATCCGCGCCAGGTGCTCACCGTGGTCGGCGGGCGGCTCGCGGAGGTCACGTGGTTCTATACGGTAGTCACGTTCTCGCTCGCCTACGCCACGGGGACGCTCGGCGTACCGAAGACCGTGATGCTCGACGCCACGGTATGGGGCGCGGCCATCGCGCTGTTCACGATGCCGCTGTTCGGCATCCTCGGGGACCGCGTCGGTTTCAAGTGGGTGTTCATGGCGGGCACGGTCGGTATCCTGATCTTCGCGCCGCAGTTCTTCACGCTGCTGCAGTCGCTGGATCCGAAGAACATCACGATCGCGCTCGCCGTCGCCATCGGCCTGGTCTACGCCTGTCTCTACGGGCCCGAAGGCAGCCTCTTCTCGGCGCAGTTTCCGGCGGAGGTGCGGTACAGCGGCATCTCGATCGCCGTGCAGGTGTCGGGCGCCATCGGCGGTGGCCTCGCGCCGATCGTCGCCACATCTCTGCTCGCGTACGGCAAGGGCAGCCCCACGTACATCGTGTGGTACCTCGGCGCGCTGAGCGTGATCGCCTTCATCAGCGCCGCCTGCATGCGCGACGCGGCATTCGCCAATGTCGCGGTCGCAACCGTTCAGCGAGGGAAGCGCGCATGACCCGCCCGCACATCGACTACTACTTCTGGCTCAACTCGGACTGGGCCTATCTTGGCGCCGATCGGCTCGACGCGCTCGCCCGGCGCATGGATGTCGAGATCCGGCACAAGCCGGTGGACCTGCCGAACGTGTACGCGCGCACCGGCGGCGTGCTGCTGGGCCAGCGCGCGCCGGAGCGTCAGCAGTATCGCGTCACGGAGCTGAAGCGCTGGTGCCGCAAGCTCGGCATCGACGTGAACCCGACGCCGAAATACATGTGCCCAAACGCGGACCTCGCGTCGCGCATCGTGATCGCGGCGGATGCGGCGCACCTGCCCGTGCTCGCGCTGTACAAGGCGATCCTGCGCGCGGAATGGTGCGAGGAGCGCGACATCTCTTCGGCGGAGACGCTGTACGAGATCGTCGATGCGCAAGGGCTGGACGCCGATACGCTGATGGCGCGCGCGCAGGACCCATCGATCGAAGCGCTGTACCGCCGCTACACCGACGAGGCCGTGGCGGCCGGCGTGTTCGGCTCGCCGTCGTACGTGTTCGAGGGAGAACTGTTCTGGGGCCAGGACCGCCTCGACATGCTCGAGGAGACTATCGCGCTGCGGCTCGCGTCGTGACCTGATTTGTGGTGTTCCGTGCAGGACTGTGGCTCCCTTCGGGGAGCCTTTTTTATGGCACGATCACTCGCCGAGGGGGAACCGCAGCCGCGCCGACAACCCGCCCTCGCGCGCCCGATCGAGGCGCAACTCGCCGCCATACAGCGCGCCGATGTCCCGCACGATCGCGAGCCCGAGGCCGCTACCGTCCGCCTGCTCGTCCAGCCGGACGAAGCGCGACATCACCGCTTCGCGCGCATCGTCGGGAATGCCGGGACCGTCGTCGGCGATCTCGATCTCCAGCGCATCGTCGTGCTGCATCACGCGCAACCGCACGCGGTGGCGTGCCCACCGGCAGGCATTGTCGAGGAGGTTGCCGAGCATCTCGATCAGGTCCTGCCGGTCGCCGGGGAACATCCCTTCGCCCTCGGCCTCGATATCGAGCGCGCGGTCCGCGTGGAGGCGGCGCAAGGCGCGCACCAGAGCGTTCGCCACGTCGTGCACGGCGACCAGCCCGGCATCGCGCGTCGCCCCCGCGGCGCGCGCGCGGGCGAGGTGCCGATCCACCTGCCGCCGCATGACATCGAACTGCTCCGCCATGCGCTGCCGCTCGTCGGCAGGCAGGCGGCCGATGTCGTTGGTCAATACGGCCAGCGGCGTCTTCACGGCATGCGCGAGGTCCGCGGCCTGACGGCGAGAACGCGCGACGGCCTCGGCATTGCGCGCGAGCAGCTTGTTGATTTCATCGACGAGCGGAATCACTTCGCTGGGCCACGTGCCGCCGAGCTCGGTCTCGCGTTGCCGGTGCATCGACACCAGCGCTTCACGCAGCCGCTTGAGCGGCAACAGGCCGAAGCTGATCTGCGCGACCACGGCGGCCACGAGCCCCACACCCAGCACGGCGAGCGACAGCCACAGCAGATTGCGAAACGAGCGCTTGGCGGCGCGCAGCTCGGTGCGATCGATCGCGACGCCGATCGTTACAGGCGGCTTTGCCGGTCCTTCCACACCCTCGGCGCCCTCCGCACCCTGCGTTCCCGTGCCTTCCAGCCGCACCGTGCGCGTCATCACCATCAGCGACTGGTCGCGCGGTCCCGTGGCGACGTAAGCGTCGGTCGTCGGCACCTCGCGCTCCATCTTCGTCGGAAACTCGGCGTCCCACAGCGAGCGCGAACGCAATTCGTCCTTGCCCCCGGACACGTGCCAGTAGGCGCCGGAATAGGGGCGTTCATAGCGGGGATCGGCAGGCGTGCGTGTGTTCAGGAGCTTGCCCGCGGGCGTCCATTCGAGCGAACCCGCAAGGCTGGTCACCTCGCGATTGAGTTGGCTCGCATAGGTCTGATCGACATGGCGCTCGAACAGCGCGGAGAGGATGAGCCCGGTGGTGACGAGCGCGCCGATCACCCACAGCGTGGAGACCGCGAACAGCCGCAGCGCGATCGAGCGGGTCGGGGACCGAGGCGATGCCGTCATGCCTGCGCGGACGTCAGTCGATACCCGCGGCCGCGCACGGTTTCGATGCGATCGGTATCGAGCTTCTTGCGCAGGCGGCCGATAAAGACCTCGATCGTATTGCTGTCGCGGTCGAAATCCTGCGCGTAGATATGCTCGGTCAGCGTGGTCTTGCTGACGATCTCGTCCTGATGGTGCATCAGATAGTCGAGCACGCGAAACTCGTGGCTGGTCAGGGATACCACCGCCCCCGCCACCGATACCGTACCCGTGCGTGGATTCAGTTCGATCGGTCCGCATGCGAGCACGGGCGCAAGCTTGCCGGACGCGCGTCGGATCAGCGCGCGGATACGCGCCTGCAGCTCTTCCATGCGGAACGGCTTGGTCAGGTAGTCATCGGCGCCGGCATCGATGCCCTCGACCTTCTCGACCCAGCTGTCGCGCGCGGTGAGGATCAGCACGGGCATTTCCGAGCCGGCTTCGCGCCAGCGGCGCAACACGGAGAGCCCGTCGAGCGACGGCAGGCCAAGATCCAGGATCGCGGCATCGTAGGGATTCTCATGGCCGAGATGCCAGCCATCGAGCCCATCGGCCGCGAGGTCGACGGCAAACCCGGCCGCCACGAGCGACTGCTCGAGCTGCCGCGCCAGTTCGGGTTCGTCCTCGACCACCAGAATCCGCATATCAGGGCGCCTTCCGCGCGCTATCGAGCTTCGCGCCCTTGCTTTTGATCAGCGCAACGGTCCGCGCGTCGTACTTGAGCTTGGCCACACCGCCATCGGGCAGCAGCAGCTTCACCTCGTAGATCCACTGCCCGTCGTCATGATCTAGCTCCACGTCCAGCACGTCGCCGTTGTACGTACGGTTGACGGCGTCGAGCACACGCGCCAGCGGCACGATCTCGCCGGCACGCAACGCGGCCCGCGCGCGGTCGGCATCGGTATCGGCCATGGCGGGCGAGGCGTTGACGGCCAACACGGCGAAGACCGCGGCCATGAGGACCGACGTCGCCGCGCCGCCGATGGGAGCGCCGATGGGAGCGCCGATGGGAGCGCCGATGCGGAGGGCTTTGCGGAGCGCGGTGCGGAAGGCCGGAAGGGACACGGTGCAGAGGGTTTTGTGAGCCATGACGTCATGCTGACGCGCCGAAGCTGAACGCAACCTGAACGCCATGCTCAGCGCCCGTTCAGGTTACGACCCGCATGATGCCTCCATCGACCTATCCACCGAGACAAGCCATGCCGGCCAGCATCCAACGCGGCGTTCATGCCGCCAATACTACCCCAGCCCCACACGCGCCCTCCCCAGCGAAAGACCGCACCGGCCTCCGCGATTCCCTGGGCCTGCTGGCCGCTCTCGCCGGCACGCTAGTCCTCGTCAGCAGTCTCTTCTGGCGCTGACACGCGAATGCGTGTCTGGATGTCTTGAATGTTCTTTGTATCAACAATATCGCATTAAAGCGACAATCCCCCTTCGGTTGGGAGCGCCGCCGCCATCACACCCCTCTACAATCGCCCCCTGATCGCGCCCAAAGAGCCAAAAACGGGCCAATCAAGAAATTCAATAAAAATTGCTAGGGGAAATCATGAAGGGTATGGGCAAGTGGATGGCCAGCTGCGCGCTGGCTGCGATGCTTTGTGCGTGCGGGGGTGGCGGGGATGACGCCGGAAGCTCGCTGAACGTCAGCGCGTCGGGCAGCGCCGCACAGACCGCATCGGTTGGCAGCGGACAAGCGACAACGCTCAACGTGCAGTCGGGCGACTACATCTCGCTCAAGACGAGCGCTCCGGTCAAATGGCAGGCGGTCATCACCAGCAACTTGACCACGCTGACGAACCAGTCGCAGAGCGACACCGCGTGGTCCGGCAACCTGGTCAGCCCGACGGGCGACACCATCCAGCTGACGGCGACGCTGGTCAGCGACGCGAGCAAGGTGTTCAAGCTGAACCTGACGGTGGCACCGCAGCGCTACACGGTACCCGCGCCGAAGGTCGGCACGGTCGCCACGCTCACCGAAACTTCGCTACGCCTCGGTGGTGGCTCCAGCACGCAGCAGGTCGCCTACACGACGACGGCCATCGCCAACGATATCGTGACGGTTGAAAGCGCCGACACCGCCACGAATACGCCTGACGTACGCTACACGCAGAATCTTGACGGCAACCGCCTGACCCGCACGTTCCTCAACAACGGCAACCTGTGCACGTACGCGCCCAAGCGCACCCTGTACAGCTTCCCGATGTACGTCGGCAAGACGTGGACCGACACCTGGAACTACAGCTGTGTCGCTGGCTATCGCGAGACGGCCAACGTGACGGCGACTGTCGTGGGCTACGAGCCGGTCACGGTGGCCGCCGGCACGTACAACGCGCTGCGCGTCAACATGGTGGTCACGTACACGAACTCGAACGACGCCCTGCTGCCGAACGGCAACCTGGGCACGGCAACGTACTCGGAGACCATCACGGGCTGGTGGTCGCCGGATGCCGGCCGCACCGTGAAATGGGTCTCGAACTACGGCTACGCCGCGGGCTTCTCGAACGCGTCGTACACGAAGACGTTCACGCAGGAACTGCTGAGCGTGAAGTAATCGGGCTGCAAGGCTGATCACCGCGAGTACCGCCCACCGAGGGCGGTACTCGCAAACCGCCGCGAACCGCGGCGATAGTCTTACTTCGCCTTAGGCACCTGCATCGTCACGCCGGTATAAGAAAGATCCGCCAGCGCGGTCGTCGCCTGATCGGGCGGCGTCAGTTCCAGCACGACACGCCCCACCACCACGCCGAACGTCGGATACGAGCGAATGTATTTCGTCTCGCCCGCATCGAGCGCAAAGCTGATCGTCTTCTCGGTTTCGGTCGAGGTAGAGGCCACATACTTGCCAGCCGGACGATCCACGAAGAAGAAGCCGCCCGGCTTCGACTCGCCGACCACATCGCCATTAAGACGAATATCCGGCTGAATGGCGGCGCCGAACATCGATGCCGAACGCATGAAATAAACGCGACCCTCGCCTTGCTTCAATGTGGGCAGCGACGCCGCCATTTCACTGTGCTTGACCCCGCTTGCACAACCCGCCATCAACGACACCGCAAAGCCTGCGAGCAGCAGGCGAACTACGCTTTTCATTCTGTTTCTCCCAAAGACAGTGGCACTGCGTTGTTAAGCGGGGTATAGCTCGATTCCCCCGGCAAATAGAAGCCGACTAGCGTTTTCTCATGAACGACTAAATAGGCTTCATGCACCTGCCGGGCCGCGATAGTGAACACGGTCCCGACCGGACGATACACAGTGCCTTGCGACAGACGACCCACAGCCGTCCATTTCCCCGCCGGTACCAGCCGGGTGTACCCGGTATCCAGCTTGATCCGCGCGGTGTCCTTCAACCAGACCGCGCGCGCACCGGCGCTCGACTGGACGGGCTCGATATTCGCGGGCGTCGTTTGTATCATCGGCGCGCAACCGGGGAGCGCGGCGCTCAGCGCGAGCGCTGCAAGGATGGTTTTGACTCGGGAGGAAGGGGACATGTCTCTGACCAGGAGAACGGTGAAATTCGTAAACGGCGACTTCGATCGCCTTTGCAAATTCTACTTAAAATTAAATCGGCGTCATCCCCCCGCAATGGCGGTCGAAGACGCGGGGAAAAAACCGGTCTCTATCGCGCAACCATGACGCAGGCAAATCGCCATTTGCCGCGAGGGCCCGGTATATGTCACGAACCTCCTCTCGGGTCACCATCTTCGCTGAAAGCATCCGCCGCAGCAGTTCATGGCCGTGCATCGTCGGGATATCAAACTCCTTTCCCAACTGATGCATGGCGAGATCATCCGTAACGACCGTAGCTTCTTTGAGCAGTCCAAAAGCTAGCATTCGGCAATCGACGAGGATCGTGAGCCGATAGCGCTTCTGCCCAAATGCGACTCGAGTAGCGGCTTGATGCGCTTGGCAAGTCGCAGGTAGGCATTCGTATCGAGTTAGGTGGGGCGTGTAGACATGAGCGTGGCATCCAGAACTTGAAATCGTCGAAGCACGTATCGAGATTGAGGAACACGAACGTCACCGAGTCCGCAGGGAGCGGATATGCAGGGCATTCTCGTGACGCTGTTTGGCTCCCCACAGCATACCTGCCGACCCGCCTATCCAGCGGGGGGATTACCCCAAAAATCCCGTCGTGCTTTAAGAACTATCGGCCTTTGCGTTCGCCGCTCTGCTGCGGAATTGGCACAGGCAAAAAAAAAGCGACCCTTATCAAGGTCGCCTTTTTTCATTAATCGTGTCACTACTTTTTCAGTAACTTGGCACAGTTTTTTCACTATCCATGTCACCCGACACCAGCAGAACATCAAACATCAATATTCCGCGCCACCAACGCATTGCTTTCAATGAAATTCCGACGCGGTTCTACCTCGTCGCCCATCAGCGTCGTGAAGATCTGGTCCGCGGCGATGGCGTCTTCGATCTGGACCTTTAGCAGGCGGCGTTGCGTCACGTCCAGCGTCGTTTCGAACAGCTGCTCGGGGTTCATTTCGCCGAGGCCCTTGTAGCGTTGGCGCGTGACGCCGCGTTCGGCTTCGCCCAGGAGCCATTGCATGGCCTGGTGGAAGTCGGACACGGTCTGGTCGCGTTGTTTTTCGCCTTCGCCGCGCTTGACCTTCGTGCCTTCGGGGATCAGGCCCTGGAACGTTGCCGCGGCCTTGGCCAGGGCTTCGTAGTCGGCGCCGTGGACGAAGTCCGCGTCGAGGTGCGACAGGCGGACGTTGCCGTGGTGGCGGCGCGCGATCATCAGGCGGTGCTTGTCGGACTTTTCGTCGAACTGTGCGTACACGTCGGCGGTGCCATCGTCGTTGACGGCGGCGCCCAGTAACGTCTTGGCGTGCATTTCGGCGAGCTTGGCCTTGAGGGCCACGGCCGAGGCTTCCGCTGCCGCGGCGCTGTCGAGGTCGAGCGTCACGCCGTCCGCGATCGCGCGCAGCGCGTCGCTATCCACGATGCGCGACAGGCGGCTGATCACGCCTTCCGTCAGCTGATACTGGCGGGCGAGCTCGGTCAGCGCGTCGCCGTTGATCTCGCTGCCGTCCGGACGCACCAGCGACGCCTTCTCCATCGCCAGCTTCAGCAGATATGCATTCAGCTCGTTGTCGTCCTTGATGTAGCGCTCTTCCTTGCCATGCTTGATCTTGTAGAGCGGCGGCTGCGCGATGTACACGTAGCCACGCTCGATGATGTCCGGCATCTGGCGATAGAAGAACGTCAGCAGCAGCGTGCGGATGTGCGAGCCATCCACGTCCGCATCGGTCATGATGATGATGCGGTGGTAACGCAGCTTCTCGAGGTTGTAGTCGTCCTTGCCGATGCCCGTGCCCAGCGCGGTGATCAGCGTCAGCACTTCCTGGCTCGACAGCATCTTGTCGAAACGCGCGCGCTCCACGTTCAGGATCTTGCCCTTCAGCGGCAGAATCGCCTGGAACTTGCGGTCGCGGCCCTGCTTGGCCGAGCCGCCTGCGGAGTCACCCTCCACCAGGAACAGTTCGGACAGCGCCGGATCGCGTTCCTGGCAGTCCGCCAGCTTGCCCGGCAGGCCCATGCCGTCGAACGCGCCCTTGCGTCGCGTCATCTCGCGCGCCTTGCGCGCGGCTTCCCGCGCGCGCGCCGCATCGACGATCTTGCCGCAGATGATCTTCGCATCGGTCGGCGTTTCCAGCAGGAAGTCCGTCAGCGCCTTGCTCACGAGTTCTTCCACCGGCAGACGCACTTCCGACGACACCAGCTTGTCCTTGGTCTGCGAACTGAACTTCGGCTCCGGCACCTTCACCGACAGCACGCACGACAGGCCTTCACGCATGTCGTCGCCCGAGGTCTCCACCTTGGCCTTCTTGGCGATCTCGTTCTCTTCGATGTACTTGTTGATCACGCGCGTCATCGCCGCGCGCAGACCCGTCAGGTGGGTACCGCCATCGCGCTGCGGAATGTTGTTCGTGAAGCAGAGCACCTGCTCGTTGTAGCCGTCGTTCCATTGCATCGCCACTTCCACGGCGATGCCATCCTTCTCCGCGTTCGCGTAGAAGATGTTCGGATGCAGCACGGTCTTCGCGCGGTTGATGTACTCGACGAAACCCTTCACGCCGCCCGAGAACGCAAAGTCCTCTTCCTTGCCCGTGCGCTGGTCCGTGAGCTTGATGTGCACGCCATTGTTCAGGAACGAGAGTTCGCGAATGCGCTTGGACAGCACCTCGTAGTGGAACTCGACGTTCGTGAAGATCTCCTCGTCGGCGAGGAAGTGCACCTCTGTGCCACGCTTGTCGGTCGCGCCGACAATCTTCATCGGCGACACTTCCACGGGCTGGCCGTCCGGGCCTTCCACGGTCTCGACGATGCGGTTCTGCACTTCACCGCGCGCGAACTCGATCAGGTTGACCTGGCCATCGCGGCGCACGGTCAGTCGCAGCCACTTGGAGAGCGCGTTCACGCAGGACACGCCCACGCCGTGCAGGCCGCCCGATACCTTGTAGCTGTTCTGGTTGAACTTGCCGCCGGCATGCAGCTCGGTCATCGCGATTTCCGCGGCGCTGCGCTTCGGTTCGTGCTTGTCGTCGAACTTCACGGCCGGCGGAATGCCGCGGCCGTTATCGACGATCGAAATCGAGTTGTCGCTGTGGATCGTCACCGAGATCTCGGTGCAGTAGCCGGCCAACGCTTCGTCGATCGAGTTGTCCAGCACCTCGAACACGAGGTGGTGCAGACCGGTGCCGTCGGACGTATCGCCGATATACATGCCCGGTCGCTTGCGTACCGCCTCCAGGCCTTCCAGGATCTGGATCGAAGAGGCTCCGTAGGTGTTTTCCTGTTGCGGTTTCTGCTGTTCGGTCATGTTTTCCTACTCACGGCAAATGCGGCGCTCGACGTGCAACGCCAAGGTGGCGCGCCCGGTCGTTCCGCAATAGCGGGTTACTAAAAACGGCAAAAGGGGCGGATCGGCGGGATCCTGCCCCTGAGTGCTGCGTATCTTGTCGTCCTGTTCCGGAGTATCAGATGCGCATCGGCATGACGACGTACTTGAAGTTGTCGTCGTCCGGCACGGTGATCAGCGCACTCGAATTCGAGTCGCCGAGGCTGACCTGTACCTGCTCGCTCTTGAGGTTGCCCAGCACGTCAAGCAGATAGGTCACGTTGAACCCGATGTCGAGCGCATCGCCCGAGTAATCGAGTTCCAGCTCTTCCTGCGCCTCTTCCTGATCGGCGTTGGTGGAGCTGATCTTCAGCGTGTGCGTATCGAGAATGCAGCGCACGCCCTTGAACTTGTCGGTCGTCAGGATCGCGGTACGCTGCAGCGCCTGCTGCAGACGGACACGGTCGATCGCGAACGCATTCTTGTAGCCCTTCGGAATCACGCGCTGGAAGTCCGGGAACTTGCCTTCCACGAGCTTCGAGATCAGTTCGATGTTCGCGAAGCTGAATTTCACCTGGTTCGCGGCCAGCTGCACCTGCACGGGATCGTCGGTGTCCTCGAGCAGGCGTTGCAGTTCGAGGATCGTCTTGCGCGGGATGATGACTTCCTGACGCGAACCGCCACCGGTGGCTTCGGTCTCCAGCTCCACGCCGCAGTAGGCCAGACGGTGACCGTCAGTCGCAACGGCCATCACCTTCTTGCCATCGACCACGAGCAGCATGCCGTTCAGGTAATAGCGGATGTCCTGCTGCGCCATCGCGAAATGGACCATCGCCAGCAGGTGCTTGAACGTCTTCTGCGGCAGGCTCACGCTCGCGTTGAACTCGCTCGCTTCCGCCACGGTCGGGAATTCCTCGGCCGCCAGCGTCTGCAGCGCAAAGCGGCTCTTGCCCGATTGCACGGTCATGCGCTTGTCGTTCAGCGACAGCGCGACGTCGCCGTCGGGCATCGCGCGCAGGATGTCGAGCAGCTTGCGCGCCGCCACGGTCGTGGCCACGTCGTCGCTGCCGACGCCGCATTCCGCGTGCGTGGTGATCTGAATCTCGATGTCGGTCGACAGGAAGGAAACGTTCGAGCCGGACTTGCGAATCAGCAGGTTGGCCAGGATCGGGAGGGTGTGGCGGCGCTCCACGATGCCGCTCACGATTTGCAGCGGACGCAGCAGATTGTCTCGCGAGGTTTTGACCAATTGCATTGAATTTATCCTTCGTCGTTTGTCGTCAGCTCGACCGCAGAATGCGCAAACTCCAAATCGATTCAAATTCACTTATGAATCAAGGAGTTAATGTTGCATTGTACCAAGGATAAGCCGCTGCGGTGAAGCGGGGCGGTTCCGGCAAGCGGCGCGTGTGTGCCCAAAAAGCCACGGCGCGCCCGTCCGCCTTGCAGAACCGTCCCGACTCACCGCAAAGCCTTATCTGAGGCCAATTTCCCGCGGTACAACCGGTTGATCCAGACGCCCGTTTGCCGCCGGGCGCGTAGCCAGTAGTATGCCAGCCCGGCAAGGCCGGCTTGTAAAATCGTCATTCGACGATGAGCGGACGCCGATTCACATCGGCGCCATGCCATCGTGGCACCAGCGGTCAGCCCTTGAGCGTCTGCTCGAGCACGTGCAACTCATGGTTGAGCTGCGCGTCCTTGCTACGCTCGTCGGCGATCTTGCGCACCGCATGCAGCACCGTCGTGTGATCGCGTCCGCCGAACAGCTCGCCGATTTCGGGCAGGCTCTTCTGCGTGAGTTCCTTCGCCAGGTACATCGCGATCTGCCGCGGCCGGGCAATATTCGCCGGCCGCTTTTTCGAGTACATGTCGGCGACCTTGATGTTGTAGAAATCGGCGCAGGTCTTCTGGATGTTCTCGACGGAGATCTGGCGGTTCTGCACGGTCAGCAGGTCCTTCAGCGCTTCGCGCGTGACCTCGATCGTGATGTCCTTGCCGTGGAAGTTCGAGAACGCGAGGATCTTGCGCAGGGCGCCCTCGAGTTCGCGCACGTTGGAGCGCAGATGCTTGGCGACGAAGAATGCGACCTCTTCCGGCACGCTCACGTTCTCCGCGGCGGCCTTCTTCATCAGGATCGCGACGCGCATCTCGAGTTCGGGCGGCTCGATGGCCACGGTCAGGCCCGAGTCGAAACGCGAGATGAGCCGGTCGTCGATCCCAGTGATTTCCTTCGGATAGGTATCGCTGGTGATGATCACCTGCGCACGGTTCGCGATCAGCGCCTCGAACGCGTAGAAGAACTCTTCCTGCGTGCGGTTCTTGCCGGAGAAGAACTGAATATCGTCGATCAGCAGCAGGTCGAGCGAATGGTAGTAGCGCTTGAACTCATCGAACGCTTTTCGCTGATAAGCCTTCACCACGTCGGAAACGTACTGCTCGGCATGGATGTAGCGGATGCGCGCGCGCGGGTTCTCCATCAGCATGAAATTGCCGATGGCATGGATCAAGTGCGTCTTGCCGAGGCCCACGCCGCCGTACAGGTACAGCGGGTTGTAGGACTTGCCGGGGTTGTTCGCCACCTGGATCGCGGCGGCGCGCGCGAGCTGGTTCGCCTTGCCGGTCACGAAGTTGTCGAACGTGAGGATCGGGTTCAGGCGCGAACGCTCATGGACCGTGTCGCTCTGCTGCGGCTGCGCGGGCTGTTGCTGCGGCACGCGGTACGAACGCGCGCTGGCCTCGGCCGGATCCATCTGGGCGACGTCGATCTCGCCCATGTCCGGCACGTGGTTGCCCTGCAACGGGTGGCCCGAGGCAGCGCCGCGGCCGGCGTGCGACGGGTGCGCGCCCGCATGATTCACCGGGGTCGGGTAGGGCGTCTGGGCGGGCGGCTGGGCCGGGTAGTCGAAGCCGCCCGGCGGCTGGTTGCCGTACTGCTGCCCGCCAAACCCCTGCGAGGGCACATGCTGGGCGGCATGCGACGGATGCTGGCCGTGGACGGACTGGCCTGCTACCGGCGACTGCGGATACGTACCCGGTGCTGCGCCATCGGGGCCGGCGCCCTGGGCGCCAGGCGCCATATAGGCGGCCGCGCGCCCCGAGGCGGCGGGATCGAGGACGAAGTGAACGCTGACCTGCGCTTCCCAGTACTCGCACGCGAGGGCCGTGATACGGCCCGAGAATTGGCTCTTGACCCAGTCCAGCTTGAAGCGGTTGGGCGCGGCGATTCTGAGCGCGTGCGCCTCCTCGTCGAAGGCGACGGGCGCCAACGGCTTGATCCAGGTCTTGAACTGTTGCGGCGTCAGTTCGCGCTCGAGTTGCGCGGCTGCCGCCTGCCAGAAATCTTGCATGTGTTCTTGTTGAGTGACCGTACCAGGCGGCTCGGTCGAGCCTCCCGGATACAGCACGAGCGCGGCGACGCCCTCTTCACAATCCGGCCTCGCGCATGGCTCCGATCCGCGTGATCGGGTCAAGACGGCGATACCGCGCCCACGATGCGCGGCGAGGGCATCAGGGGAAGCGGTATACCGATGGCAGAGGACCGGGTTGTACGTGCGCCACGCAGCCCGTGTAGTAGTTGGACCGGGATTGTACCCCCCGGCCCGAGTTATCCACAAAGGATAAGTCTGTGGACAACTTGTGCAAATTCAGTGGATTTGTGTGCACAAGTCGACTCGGCGCGGGTGGCGAAAGGCACGCTTGACGCTATTTTTCCTCGCCGCATCAATAACTTGATGGCGCTTTGATGGCCCCGTGGCCACCATCTGGGTCCATGCACGTTACCCACTGATAGGTGTGGACAATGGGCCGGAGGCGGCCGATTGGGACATGCGGTTTTGCAGGTTGCCCACATCGGTTTCCTTGACACTGCTGACGAAAATCGGTTAAATGGCGGGTTCTGCGATTCGGCAGGGGATCACGCGTGTCGTGCGGGACGTAAACCCCGTGATGGACTGCCCCCGATCCTTGCCAGTTTCCGCGTTGTTGGTCAGCGCGGATCGAGACTTCCTCAGCAGTAACTCGATATCGGCTTCGCGACTCCCGTCGTGCGCCAGCGCATCAACGCGCCGGGGCAAGGGAATGCGAACCCTAGTGCGAACCATACGCGGCGGCCACGGCGCCCGGCAGTGCCGGCGTCCGGATAGCCCGGATCAACCAGAGAGTGCAACATGAAACGTACTTACCAACCTTCCGTTACCCGCCGCAAGCGTACCCATGGCTTCCGCGTGCGCATGAAGACCCGTGGCGGCCGTGCCGTCATCAACGCTCGCCGCGCCAAGGGCCGCAAGCGCCTGGCAATCTGAGGGCCGGGCGACCGGCCTGAACGGCGAACCGGCGGTTGAGGCCTTCCCCGGAAGGCTCTCCGATCCGACGGATCCCGTTCTTGCCTACCGCCTCGCACTCAGGATGGCCGGGAGCGCAGCCGCCGGGCGCAGCTTTTCGCTAGCTTTGCACAGCGTGTCTACCCATGCCTTTCCCAAAGCCGCGAGGCTCACAAAGACGGATGAGTTTTCATCCGTTTTTGCTTTGCGGCCGCGCCGCCGCAGCCCGCACTTCGTGCTGTACGTACGGGCCAACGGCAGGGAAGAAGCACGCCTTGGCGTCGTGGTCGGCAAGAAGTTCGCGCCGCGCGCCGCCGAGCGCAATCTGGTGAAACGCATGGCCCGGGAACTGTTTCGGGGCCGGCAGGACCAACTCGCGGGCCGCGATGTGCTGTTGCGGCTGCAGACCAAATTCCCGCGTACCGAGTTCGCAAGCCGGGCGGCCATCCGCCGGGCCTGCAGCGCGGAGATCGCGAGCCTGCTCGAAGTCGCCGCGAGGCCGTTACCGGCGGCGCCCGCCTGATGCCGACACCATGAAGCGAATCCTGCTTGCCCTGCTGCGAATCTACAAGATCGCGCTCAGTCCGTACCTGGGCTCGCAGTGCCGCTTCCTGCCGACATGTTCCGAATACGCGCGCGATGCCGTCACCCTGCACGGCGCCGCACGCGGAAGCTGGATGGCCGCTTGCCGGCTCTGCCGTTGTCATCCTTTCGCACAGGGCGGGTATGATCCCGTGCCCGAGCCCCGAAACATGGGGAGCGCCCAGGCGCCCCGTACGAGCGCCGCGCCAGGCCAGCCGCCTGTCACGATCCGGCTCCCCAGACCCTGAATCCCTCCGACCATAGCGAGACATGGATATCAAACGCACCATCCTGTGGGTCATCTTCTCGATGTCCCTCGTGCTGCTCTACGACAACTGGCAGCGGGCCAACGGCCACGCGTCGATGTTCTTCCCGAGCGCGACCACGCAGCAGGCGCCGGCCGGTGGCGCGAGCGACGCCGCGGCGCGCAACGACGTGCCGCAGGCCAATGCCGCCTCCGCGGCCGCCGGCGCACCGGGGGCTCCCGCGGCCGCCCCTGCGGCAGCGGCTCAGCCGACGGGCGAGAAGATCATCGTCACCACCGACGAGGTGCGTGCCGAGATCGATACGGCCGGTGGCATCCTGTCCCGCCTGGAACTGCTCAACGAGAAGGAAAAGGACGGCAAGCCCGTCGTGCTGCTCGAGCGTGACGCCACGCGTACCTACCTCGCGCGTTCGGGCCTGATCGGCGGCGACCTGCCGAACCACACGACCATCTTCACGGCGGCCCCGGGCCCGCGCTCGCTGGACGGCGGCGACAAGGTCAGCGTCGTGCTGACGGCGGAGAAGAACGGCACCAAGTTCGTCAAGACGTACACGTTCCACAAGGGCAGCTATGTCGTGGACACGCAGTTCGCCGTGACCAACGACGGCACCGCCCCGATCTCGCCGACGCTGTATCTGGAACTCGCGCGCGACGGCAGCAAGGTCGAGCAGTCGCAGTTCTACAGCACTTTCACCGGCCCGGCCATCTACACGGACGCGGACAAGTACCACAAGATCTCGTTCGAGGACATCGCCAAGGGCAAGGCAACGGTGCCGGGCGCGACCAACAGCGGCTGGGTCGCGATGGTGCAGCACTACTTTGCCTCCGCGTGGATTCCGCAGACGGGCAAGGAACACTCGTTCTACGTCGAGAAGATCGACAACAACCTGTACCGCGTCGGTATCCAGCAGCCGCTAGGCCAGATCGCGCCGGGTGCGACGGTCACGACCGACGCGCGCCTGTTCGCCGGTCCGCAGGAAGAGCGCATGCTCGAGCAGATCACGCCGGGCCTGGAACTCGTGAAGGACTATGGCTGGCTGACGATTCTGGCCAAGCCGCTGTTCTGGCTGCTGGAGAAGCTGCACGGCCTCCTCGGCAACTGGGGCTGGTCGATCATCGCGCTGACCGTGCTGATCAAGCTCGTCTTCTTCCCGCTGTCCGCGGCCAGCTACAAGTCCATGGGCAAGATGAAGGACCTGCAGCCGCGCATGACCGCCATGCGTGAACGCTACAAGGGCGATCCGCAGAAGATGAACCAGGAGATGATGGCGCTGTACCGCACCGAGAAGGTCAATCCGCTCGGCGGCTGCCTGCCCATCGTGATCCAGATTCCGGTGTTCATCGCGCTGTACTGGGTGCTGCTGTCGTCTGTGGAGATGCGTGGCGCGCCGTGGCTGGGCTGGATCCACGATCTGTCGGTGCCGGATCCGTTCTACATCCTGCCGATCGTGATGGCCGTGTCGATGTTCGTGCAGACCAAGCTGAACCCGACCCCGCCGGATCCCGTGCAGGCGAAGGTCATGATGATCATGCCGCTGGTGTTCTCATTCATGTTCTTCTTCTTCCCGGCCGGCCTCGTGCTGTACTGGGTCGTGAACAACATCCTGTCGATCGCCCAGCAATGGCAGATCAACCGCATGCTCGGCAAGGGCAAGGCGGCCGCGGCGGCCAAGGGCTGATCGTCTCCCGATCTCCCTTCGCACGCGCGATACGAAAAACCCGGCTTCGGCCGGGTTTTTTCTTTGGTGGACAGCAGGCGTATCCTTGCATTCGATCCCACGATAACGAGGAGCCGTCATGACCTGGTCCGCCCGGCAGTACACGCAATTCGAAGACGAACGCACGCGACCCGTGCGGGACCTCGTGGGGGCGATTCCCACGCAGGATGCGAAGCGCGTCGTCGATATCGGCTGCGGACCGGGGAACTCCACCGAGGTCCTTGCGGCGCGCTATCCCGAGGCCGAGGCGATCGGCCTCGACAGCGATGCCGACATGATCGCGGCCGCGCGCAAGCGGCTGCCCGCGCTGCGTTTCGATCAGGCCGACATCACGGACTGGCACGACGACGGTCCCTACGACGCGATCCTCGCCAATGCGGTGCTGCAATGGGTGCCCGACCATGCGACGCTGCTGCCGTCGTTGATCCGCAAGCTCGCGCCGGGCGGCAGTCTCGCGGTACAGATGCCGGACAACCTCAACGAGGCGCCGCACCTGTTGATGCGCGAGACGGCGCTCGAGGGACCGTGGGCGGTCAAGCTCACCGCTGCCGCGGATGCACGCACGCCGCTGGCGTCCGAGCGCTGGTACTACGAACTGCTGAAGCCGCTTTGCACGCGCGTCGATATCTGGCGCACGATCTATCAGCATCCGCTCGCGGGCGGCGCGGCGGCGGTTGTCGAATGGTTCAAGGGCAGCGGTCTGCGGCCATTTCTTGCGCCGCTCGACGAGGCGGAACGCGCAGAGTATCTGCGCCGCTACGAAGCCAAGATCGCCGCGGCGATGCCGGCGCTGGCCGACGGCACGGTGCTACTGCCGTTCCCGCGCGTGTTCCTCGTGGCCACCCGATAAGGCGCAAACCCGCGCAAACCCACGCAAAACCCGCGCAACCCGGCGCATGTCGCGTCGCAACAGGCGGCTCGTGTACTGCGGGCACGTGCCCGATCGCCTACACTGGAATCGTCTCCCACCCGCGTCAGACGACCAGTCCGACGACATTTTCACCATGGCGGAGCGCAAACGATCCCGTCGTTCGCGACGCGGTCTCCGACGCAAGATGACGCCGTCGGCCGCCTTCGTGTCGCTGGCCGATGCGGGGCTATGCACGGTGCTGGCGCGCGTCGACGCGGTGCTCGACGGATCGGCTTCTGCCGAGGACGTCGAGGCCATCCACGAGCTGCGCGTGGGCGTGCGGCATCTGCGCGCGATCTTGTGGGCGTTTCAGCCGGTCCTCTCCGATGGCACGGCGACGCGCTGGAAGACGGTGCTGCGCGATACCGCCGAAGCCTGCGGCGAGACGCGCGACTGGGACGTATTCCTTGCCGAGACGCTGGAGCCCGCGCTCGCGCGCGAGCCGGGCCATCCGGTACTGATGGCGTTGCGCGCGTCCGCGCGGGCGCGGCGCGAGGCGGCGCATGCGGACATGATGACGAAATTGTCACGTGACATGCGTGCACGGCTCGGTACGCTTGAGCAGGACGTGCGGCATATGGCGCGGCATATGGCGAGACATGCGGCCCTATCGCGCAGTGCGGGTAACGCCGACGCGGCCGAGCGCCTCGATGCGTTTGCGCAGCGCCGGGTACGCAAGGCGCGCCGCCGCGTGCGCGCGCTTGCGCGGGCCGCGCGCGATGGCAAGACCGAACATGTGCATCGCCTGCGCATCGGCAATAAGCGACTGCGTTACGCGATCGAGGCGCTGGCGGACGTGCTGCCATCGAAGCTCCGCAAGCGGCTGCACAAGAAGCTCGTGCGCCGGCAGACCGCGCTCGGCGCGGTGGTCGACGATGCCGTGGCGCGACGACTGCTCTGCGCGTGCCTGGTCAGCGACTGAATACTGCCCGGCACGCGCCGGAGGAACGCGTGGCGACTGCCTCACGACCGCCTCACGACTGACTCATCATAGTTCGGCGACCGCCTGACCCGCACCCGGACGATCTGCGAAAATACGGCCCATGACTGCTCCTCTGCTTCCCATTGCCGCCATCGCCACCGCGCCCGGACGCGGCGGTATCGGTGTCGTGCGCGTGTCCGGCCCGGATGTCGTGTCCATCGCGCGCGCGGTTTGCGGCCAGACGCTCAAGCCGCGCCATGCCACGTATCTGCCGTTCCTCGACGCGCGCGGCGGTGTCATCGATCATGGCCTCGCGCTGTACTTCCCCGCGCCGCATTCCTATACGGGCGAAGAGGTGCTCGAACTGCAGGGCCATGGCGGCCCCGTGGTCATGCAGATGCTGCTCGCGCGGTGCCTCGAGGCGGGACGCGATATCGGCCTGCGGCTTGCAGAGCCCGGCGAGTTCACGCGCCGCGCATTTCTCAACGACAAGCTCGACCTCGCGCAGGCGGAAGCCGTCGCGGACCTGATCGAGGCGAGCACGGAGGCCGCTGCAAGATCGGCGGCGCGCTCGATGGAGGGCGTGTTCTCGCAGGCGATCCACACGCTCGTGGAGAAAGTCATTCACCTGCGCATGCTCGTGGAGGCCACGCTCGATTTCCCGGAAGAGGAAATCGACTTCCTCGAAGCCTCGGACGCGCGCGGTCAGCTCGCGGCGATTCGCGAATCGCTGAAGGGCGTGCTCAAGCAGGCGAAGCAGGGCGCATTGCTGCGCGAAGGATTGTCGGTGGTACTCGCGGGTCAGCCGAACGTCGGCAAGTCGTCGCTGCTCAACGCGCTGGCGGGCGCGGAGCTCGCGATCGTGACGCCCATTGCGGGGACTACGCGCGATCGCGTGCGGGAGACCATTCAGATCGAAGGCATCCCGCTCCATATCATCGACACCGCGGGTCTGCGCGAGGACGCGGCGGACGAGGTCGAGCGCATCGGCATCGAGCGCACGTGGGAAGCGATCGGACGCGCGGACGTCGTGCTGCATCTCGTCGACGCGACGGACTATCTGGAGAACGGCCTGTCCGAGATCGACGATGCGATCGACGACCGGCTCAGCGGCCACCTGCCGCCGGGTTCGCCGATCGTGCGCGTCGTCAACAAGATCGACACGGCGCCGGCGGCCAGCGACACGATGTTCGGCGGCAACCGTCCGCATGTGGTGGCCGCGAACGGCCCCAATCCCACGGAAATCTGGATCTCCGCGCGCACGGGCGCGGGCATCGACCTCATGCGCCGCGAGCTGCTGCGCATCGTCGGCTGGCAGTCGGGCAGCGAGGGCACCTTCCTCGCCCGCGAGCGTCACCTCACCGCGTTGCGCTGCGCCCAGTCGCACCTCGACTGCGCGGCCGAACGGGCGGACCAGCAGGCGCAGGCGCTGGACCTGTTCGCGGAGGAACTGCGGCTCGCGCAGGAACACCTGAACAGCATCACGGGCGAGTTTACGAGCGACGACCTGCTCGGGACGATTTTTACGCGATTTTGTATTGGGAAGTGAGTGGCTACGGCGTGCCTTAGCCCCGCTTGCCCTCCGCATACAACGCCAGCACATCCGCGATCGCGCGATTGCATGGCGTGGGCACGCCTAGCTCGCTGCCATAGGCGGCCACGCCACCGCTGAGCCACGGTACTTCCAGACGGTTGCCGCGCTGGAGGTCGTGGTGCATGGACGACGTCATGTCCGGTGGCAAGGTGTCCGCGAAGGCAAGACGGTCGTCGGCAAACGATTCGGCCAGGGCAACGCCCTTCGCGCGGCCCACCGCGACGACCTCGCGCATGACGTCGTGGAGGAATGCGCGCGTCTGCGCATTCGCGCGGATTGGACCGATGGGCTGGCGCATGCTCGACGTCGTGCCCGACAGGCCGACCAGGAACACAAACTTTTCCCAGATCGCGCGCGTGATGTCTTCGCTGATGTCCGCCTGAAAGCCCGCCTTCACGCACGCCGCATGGAACGCCTTCACGCGCGGGCTCTGGCTGCGGTCGAACTCGCCGAACACGAGGCGCTGCATCGCGCCCTTGTATTCGACGATGCCGGGCTCGGCAATCACCGACGCGATGTAGCTCACACCGCCGAAGATCGCTTCCGCGGGCAGGTGCCGGCGCAGGATCTCGTCCTTGTGCACGCCGTTCTGGAAGGACACCACCGCCGCGCCGCCATCCACCAGCCGCCTGAGGGTCGGCGCCAGCGCCTCGGTGTCCCAAAGCTTGACCGCGATCATGATCAGGTCGGCTTGCGGTATCTGGCTAACGTCCTCCACAGCGCGCACATCACGCAGATGCAGATCGTCGCCGCCCGCGCCCCCCGCACCACGCGCGCTCTGGATACGCAGGCCATGGTCGCGCATGGCGCGCAGATGGTTGCCGCGCGCGACAAACGTCACGTCGCATCCGGCGGCGGCCAGTTTCGCCCCGAAAAACCCGCCCACGCCGCCGGCGCCGATCACCGCAATCTTCATGGTGTCTCTCCACAGTGTCTGGTGTGGGGAGACTATACTGCGCCGCCGCGCTTATTGCTGGCGCTGGTGCGCCTCGTACACCTGCAGATGGCAATACGCCGCCTGCGCGATCGGCGCGTCCTGACCGAAGCCCACCGCGCGGCGCACGAGGTCGCCGACCACGTCATCCGCTTCGAGCCGCGGCGCGCCATTGGCGATATCGCGCGCCATCGAGGCCATCCAGTCGAGGTTCTCGTCGAGCAGCCGTGCCTCCATCTGCGCCACCACCGCCGCGGGAATCGGGAAGCCCTCGGCTTCGGCCACGGCAAGGCTCTCCGTCATCGCGCGGCGCATCAACGCCTTGCCATCCTGCGTGCGGGCGATATCCCCGACGGTGCCGCGCATGAGGCAGGTCATCAGCGCGGCCGTCGCGATATGGATCCATTTGTTCCACAGCGCCTGCCCGATGTTGTCGGAGAGGCTGCGCGTGCCCGGCGTGGTACGAATGAGCGCGTGGAATGCCTCGGCCGCATCCTGCTGCGCGGCGTCGCGGGCGCCGACGATCACGATGTCGAGTTTGCCGTAATGCACGATCGATCCGTCGCTATCGAGCATGGTCGCGATCTGCGATACGCCGCCCATCACGTGCGCGCGGCCGAAGCGCGCGTCCAGCCGCTCGTACACGGAGACGCCATTGAGGAACGGCAGGATGCGCGTCCGCGGGCCAATCGCGGGCGCGATGGCCTCCATCGCGGAGGCGAGGTCGTAGCCCTTGCAGGCGAGCAGTACGAGGTCATAGGCCACATCGGATGCGCGTACGCCTGCATCGTCCACGCAACGCACGGGCTGCCGGAACTCGCCAAGCTCGCTGCGCACCACGAGGCCGTCCGCCGCCAGCCGCGCAGCGCGTCCGGGCCGGACGAGGAACGTGACGTCGGCGCCCGCTTCGATCAGGCGTGCACCGTAATAGCCGCCGATGGCGCCCGCGCCCAAAACCAGAATTTTCATGATGTCCGTCTCCTCGATATGGGATCGTGGAAATAATACATGATGATCAACTTCTATACAGGGCGCATTGACATCGGGACCGTGAGCGCCGACCATCGGGCCATTCAGGTTTGAAGCAGGAGTGACCAGATGCCACGGGTATCGAAGGCGGAAGCGGAGCAGAACCGTGCCAATATCGAACAGGTGTCCGCCCGCCTGTTCCGCGAGCAGGGCTTCCACGGCGTCAGCGTGTCGGATCTGATGTCGGCGGCCGGCCTCACGCACGGCGGCTTCTATGGGCATTTCGCGTCGAAGGATGCGCTCGCCGCCATCGCATGCGCGCGCGCGTTCGAGGAATCGACCGACCGGTGGCGCAAGCGCATCGACAGCGCGCCGGACCGCGCCACCGCGCTCACGACGCTGATCGACAGCTACCTTTCCGCTCGCAGCCGCAACGCCATGGGGACAGGCTGCCCGATTGCCGCGCTGGCCAACGACGTGGCCCGCGAGGCCGACGACAAGCCTGTGCACGAAGCCTTCGTCGAGGGCTTCACGGCGCAGCTGGCGCTGCTGGAGGAGGTTCAGCCTGCCGAGGACCCGGGCCAGCGGCATACCGATGCCCTCGCCCAGATGGCGATGCTCGTTGGCGCGCTGGTGCTCGCACGCGCCACGCGAGGGCATGCGCTCTCCAACGAGGTGCTGGCCGCGGCGCGGGCCCACCTGCCGGGGGCAGACGCGCCGGCTTGAGTGCGGCTCGAGTGCGGCTCGAGTGCGGCTTAGGGGCGTAAAGGCGCGCGGGCGCGGGCGCGCGCGATGGGCGCCCGGCTGGAACCGCGCTGGAACCGCGCTGGAACCGCGCTGGAACCGTTTACACTGGCGGTCTTCGCCATTCCGCCCAAGCAGGTTTTCCCGATGTTGAGTCGCGTCCGCCAGACCCTGATTGCCGTCATCGCTGTCGTCGTCCTCGGCATGCTGTGGTTTGTCGGCAATGAGAAGAACGATGACAGCACCCCGGCCGTAGCCCCGGATACCGACGCTGCCGTGCCCGCCGACGCGCCCGCCAGCCTGCCGCGCGGCATCCCGCGCAACGGCACGCTCGACCCCATCAGCATCGATCCCGCGCGGCCCGCCGACCGGCTGCCTGAGTACCAGGCCGATGCCATCCTGAACGATTACCGCGACAACACCGGCGCGGCGGACGACCGCTATCGCGGCCAGTACTTCATCGTCGAGGGCATCGCGAGCGGCGTGCGCCGGGAAGGCAGCGACGTATTTCTCGAGATTCGTACCAACGATTACGGCCATGTCGTCCGCGCGAATCTGCTGCCACGGCAGATCTGCGGCCCGGGCACCCGCGCGTGCGAAGTGGAAGCGCGCGCGACCATGGTCCGGCGCGGCCAGAAGGTGGCCGTCGAATGCACGGGGGCGGGGCTGCTGAACGGCGATACGCCGCTACTCACGGACTGCCTGCTGCGCGGCGGCGCCAACTAGGGCGGGCGCTAGGGCGGGCACTGGGTCGAGCACTAGGGCAAGCGATTCCCGGCGGCGGGACTTTGCCGGGGGTTTTGGCCTCTGTTCGCGCGATTGAAAGGGGAGCGCTACGCCTAGAGTAAGTGGGCATGCTGCCGGCGGTGCGCTCGGCCGCGCCGACACGCTCCAGAACACCCGCCAGGACACCCCGATGAAACGCTCTCTTCTCGCTACCGCGCTGGCCCTGACCCTCAGCGCCTGCTCGACCTATGTGGCCGTCACGCCGGTCGACCGCCCCGACCAGTCGGATCCGCTGCTCGCCTTCCAGACGCCGTCGGGCGTGCCGCAATATCGCATCGACGGCTCGCGCGTGATCGGCGCGGACGGTACGCTGCTGTGCGTGATCGCCAATACGGCCAACGGCAACGCGTACCTGAGCGCGTTTCGCTCGTCGCTGCGCGCGCGCAACTTCGAAGTGAAGATGCTGCCGCCATATTCGTCGATCGCTTCGTGCCCCATCACGGTGACGTATGTAGTGCAGGAGCAGACGTACTGGGTGCCCTTCGTGAACTCCGCCGACATCACCGTGTATCGCAACGGTGAACGCGTGGGCAAGGCCGTGTACAACGCCAATCGCAGCTCGGGCGGCCTGAACTTCAGCAACCTCGTGCCGGCCGACCAGACCATCGAGATGCTCGTGGAACGCCTGTTCCCGGGTCTGAAGCCGCAGCCCGCGCCGCAGGCGACGGACGCGGCCGCGCCGCCGCCCGCCGTCTGACGGCTGCGTTCACGCCAGGCGGAACACCTCCACCGCCTGCCGTAGTTCCTGCGCCTGATGGTGCAGGCTTTCCGCCGCGGCGGCCGCTTCCTCCACCAGCGCGGCGTTCTGCTGCGTGGTGATGTCCATCTCGGCCACCGCGCCGCTGATCTGCGTCAGCCCCTGTGATTGCTCGCGCGACGCCACGCTGATCTCGCCCATCAATGTGGCGATGCCTTCCACGCGGCGCACCATGTCGTCGATCGCGCTGCCGGCCTGCTGAACGGCCTCGTTACCCGACTTCAGGTCCGTCACCGTGCGTTCGATCAGTTGCTTGATCTCGCCCGCGGCATTGGCGCTGCGCTGCGCGAGGCTGCGCACTTCGCCCGCGACCACCGCGAAGCCGCGGCCATGCTCGCCCGCGCGCGCGGCTTCCACGGCCGCATTGAGCGCGAGGATGTTGGTCTGGAACGCGATGCCGTCGATCATGCCGATGATGTCCACCACCTGCTGGGCGTTCTTGTGGATATCCGCCATCGTCGTCACCACACGACCCACCGTCTGGCCGCCCGCGCGTGCCGCCTCGGCGGCGCTGCTTACCGCGCCGTCCGCGTTCTGCGCGTTCTCGGCATTCTGCTGCACCGTCGTGGTCAGCTGCTCGAGGCTCGCCACCGTGCGTTCGAGGCTGCCCGCCTGCGCGGCCGTGCGCGCCGACAGATCCGCGTTCCCGCTGGCGATCTGGCTGGTGCTGCCGGCAATCGCGCCGATGCTTGCGCGCACCTTGTCGACGATGCCAGTCAGGCCCTGACCCACGCCATCGATCGCGCGCATCAGTTCGCCGATCTCGTCGCCGCGCGCGCTGTCCAGCCGCGTGGTCAGGTCGCCGGCCGCGAGCCGCGACGCCGCTTCCGCCGCATGAGCGAGCGGCTGGCTCACCATCCGGCGCAGCAGCCACCAGAACGCGGCCGATACCGCGAGCGCGGCCAGCAGGCCCCCGATCAGAAAGCGGTTGCGGCTGGCAACGAGCTCATCGCGCAGCGTGGCCATCGGCACGGACCCCGCGATCATCCATTGCCATTCGGGGTACGTCACGAAGGCAGTGAGGCGCTCGGTGGCGGGCTGGCTGCCGAGTGCGATCGTGTGCGTGAACGTGCCGTCCTTCGCGGCGATCATGTCGCGAACCCACGTTGCACCGTCCGCATCCTTCGCGTCGAGGATGGACGTGCCTTCGCTGCCGAGCTTGTCCACCATGACCTTGCCCTGATCGGCGCCAGCCTTGGCATCGATCAGCATGAAGTGGCCGGTGCCGTTGATCGTCTTGCGGCGAATGCGGTTCTTCAGCGACGCCAGTTCCGCCTCCACGTTCACGCCGACGTACAACGCGCCGACGATCTTGCCGCTCGCGTCGCGGACCGGCTCGTATTTGCTCATGTACGGCTTGCCGAACAGCCACGTCAGCGCGCGATAGGAACGGCCCGCCGAGACGGCGGCATAGGCGGCGCCCGTACGGTCCAGATTCGTGCCCACGGCGCGTTCGCCGCCCTGCTTCTTCAGCGAGGTGGTCACTCGCACGAAGTCGTCGCCCGTCCGCGCGAACACCGTGGAGACGGTGCCGCCGGTGGTGGCGAGGAAGCGGTCTGGCACCTCGACGCTGTTGTTCAGCAACAGGTCGCCGCTGTGGAACGCCGGTGTCGGCTTGCCGGCTACCTCGATCGTCTGCGAGGGATCCACCGTATAGGGACCGGGCAGTACCGCGGCGAAGCTGAGCATGAAGCGGTCGGCTTCCTGCAGCATGGTGTCGTCGAGCTGGGCCACCAGCTCGCGCAGCGTCTGGCTCTCCGCGGTGATGGCATCGCGGGCCTGCGCTTCCAGCTGCCGCATGCTCGCAACGGAGATGGCCAGCGAAAACGCGCCGAAGGCGATGACCTGGACAACGAGCACGACAAGCGCGACGCGCGTGCCGATGCTCCAGTTGCCGGCGCGCTCCCGTGCGCGGCCGGCAATAGTGGGGCTATGGATGATAAGTTCAGACAAGGGGGCGCTCCGTGGAGTGTCCACACGCCGTCCCGGCGCGTGGGCGGCGCCGGCTCTTCGGGCCGGTCGTCACGGGAGCTATTACGGTTACATGGGCGATCGACTTTAGGCAATACGTGACATATCGCGCGGACAGATGAACCGGCTTCATATGTATCGCCTTGTATGCGGAGGGATGCCGGCGAAACGGTCTAGAATCTGCCCATGCCCGCTCCCAAGCCCGCCGCCCCGGCTACGCCTGCCTATCCCGAATACACGATCGACGAGCTCGCGCGCGCGGCCGGCACGACCGTGCGGAATATCCGGTCGTATCAGGATCGCGGGCTCATCGATCCGCCCGAGCGGCGCGGCCGGGTAGGCATCTACACGCAGACCCATTTGGGCCGCCTGCGGCTGATCAATCATCTGCTCGCGCGCGGCTACACGCTCGCGAACATCATGGAGCTGCTGAAGGCCATCGTCGAGGGCCACGACCTGCGGTCGATCCTCGGCCTGGAGAGCGCGATCAGTAGCCCGTGGACCAGTGAGGCGCCGCGGCATTATTCCTATCTGGCCCTCGCCCGCCTGTTCGGCCGGGCGGTGTCACGGCCGGCCCTCGCCAAGGCGATCGCACTGGGGCTGCTGGAGCCCGACGGCTTCGGCTATCTCGCGCGCAGTCCGCGCGCGTTGCAGGCCGGCGCGGAAATCGCGCGGGCGGGCTTTCCGCTCGAGGATGTGCTGGGCATCATCGAACACTCGCGCATCCACTTTCAGGCGGTCTCCGATCGCATCATCGCCATGGTGGTGCGGGAGCTCGACCGCTTCGGCGACGGCAACCTTCCGCCACCGCAGGACGTGCCCCGCCTCGTCGATATCCTCTGGCGCATCCGTCCGCTGGCGATGGTCGCCGTGGAAACGGAAATGATGCGCGCGCTGGAGATTTCGGCGAACAAGTACCTGGGCGACCGGGTGGCCGCGATTCTCGAGCATTTGCACGACACGCCGTCAGGCCCCGCGCGCCGAAAGTAGCCGCTACGCGCCCGCGGACACGCCGCGGATTGACGGGGCGCGCGTGCTGGCGCCTGCCCGGATGGCGGTCTCCTCGATCTCGGCGACGAGCGGAGCGATGCGGGCCAGTTCGGCGCGGTTGTCTTCGTCCCACGGGTGGAAGCCCGGGCGGAAGTAGCCCAGCCACTCGGGGATCATGCGGCGTAGCACACCCGGGGAGCCCCACAGGAAATTGAGCACGCGGCCGAAGCCGAGGAGTTTGTTCCGGCAGTGGCGGTCCGCCATGACCAGACGGATGTGGAAGACGAACACCATCGCCCAGAAGGTGACCGTGGTGGTCAGCATCGTGAACGCGCGGAGCAGGTAGCGGTATGGGCCGGGTTTCATCACCGCGTTCCACACGTCGAAGGCCACCGCCTTGTGTTCGGTTTCCTCCAGCGCGTGCCACGTCCATACCTGCCGATAGCCCGGCTCCGAATCGCCCATGTGCCGCGGGTCGGCCAGCATGCCGCCCGCGAGCATCGCGGTGTAGTGTTCGAGCGCGATCGTGTGGGCCAGCTGCCATGACTTCGGCAGAATCTTGCGCAGCAGGTTCAGCAGCTTCGCCACCACGCTGTCGAGCTTCGACGCCGGCAGCCCCGCCTCGTCCAGCAGTCGGTTATAGAGAATGTGCTCGCGCGTGTGCATCGCCTCCTGTCCGATGAAGCCGGCCACCGCCTGCTTGAGTTGGGGATCGGTGATGCGGTCGCGATAGTTGCGGACGCTGTCCATGAAGAAGCGCTCGCCCGCCGGAAAGAAGATCGACAGCGCGTTGATGTAGTGGGTGACATGGCGACCCCGCTCGTGCCAGTCGCAGATGCGATCGGGCGGCAGATGGGGATGCACGTCGCGTCGGACAGGCATCATGATGACGTCTCCTGGAGGAATGACAAGAGGTCGGCCGCGACGGGCCGCGGATCTTCTTCCATCGGGATATGGCCGAGCCCCGCATAGCGCCGCAGCCGCGCACCCGGAATGCGCTGGACGAAGGCATCCGCGTGCGCCGGGGGAATCCACCGGTCGCGCTCGCCCCACAGAACGAGCGTGGGCGCCCGCACGCCGCGCAGCCCTTCGGTCGGCAGCGTGTCGAAGTCGAGCTTCGGCACCATGCGGCCCACCGCTTCGCGCACACCCGCCGCGTGGAAGAGGTCGACATAGCGGCGGAACGTCGCCTCCGAAATGCGCGACGCATCGCCATACACGTCTCGCGTGGCCGCGCGCACGATCGCCTCGGGCAGCATCCATGGCGCGGACCATCGCACCGGCGCATGGCGGAAGAGGTCGATCCAGATCGGCAGCTTCATGGGGAAACCCGCCGCGCCGATCAGTACGAGTCGCCGCACGCGCGCCGGCGCGCGAACGGCGAGGTCCCAGGCAATGAGTCCCCCGAGCGAACTGCCGATGAACGTCGCGCGATCGATGCCCACCGCGGCGAGAAAGCCATCAACGACGGCGCGATACCGATCCACATCCATCGTCACGATCCCGCCGTATGTATCGCGCAACGGTCCCGTGAGGCCGAAGGGCGGCAGGTCGAACCGCAGCACGCGATAGTGCCGCCGGAGCGCGGGCATCAGCCCCTCCCATGTGTGCAGCGACGCGCCAAACCCGTGGATCAGCACGATCGGCTCGCCATCGGGTACGCCCTCGTCGGTGTAGTGGAAGCGCGCACGCATGCAGTCCGGTACCGTGACATCGGCCCAGCGCGACTGCGGCAACGCGTGACGCCGCGCGAGCGTGTCTTGCGAAAGGCCGAACAGGCCGATGCGCCCCTGGCCAAACCAGCGCGTGAACGGGCCGGGCGGCGATTGCAGTGCCGCCTCGCGCGGCAGCGCGGCGCTCATGCGCGCTCTCCGTCGTGCGCGGGCGCGGGTGCGACATCGCCCAGCAGCTTGCGGCGCTTGCGGCGCGTCTCTCGCACGACGAGCGACTGGTACGCGGCGGGCAACAGCCGCGCCATCGCATCGGCCGCCACGGCATCGGGGCCGATCAGTACGCGGCGCCGGTTCGCGCGCACGCCGTCGAGGATCACGCGCGCGGCCTTTTCCGGCGAGGTGATGAAGAACCTTTCGAACTCCTCGCGGCCCTGCTGCGCGTCGCGCACGAGCAACCCGTTTACGCTCGGCGATACACGGCTCGCGCGCGCGATATTCGTCTTGATGCCGCCCGGATGCACCGTCGTTGCCGACACGCCGCATTGCATGAGATCGAGCTCCTGCCGGAGGGCCTCCGTGAATCCGCGCACCGCATACTTGCTCGCGTTGTAGGCGCCCATGCCCGGCTGCGCAAATAGCCCGAATACGCTCGACGTATTGACGATGTGGCCGTCGCCCGTTGCCTTCAGATGCGGCAGAAACGCCTTGGTGCCATGCACGACGCCCCAGAAGTTGATGCCGATGATCCAGTCGAGATCGTCGTAGGCCATGCCATCGACGGTGCTCGATAGCGCGACACCCGCATTGTTGAAGATCAGATTCACGCAACCATGCGCGGCGGCCGTCTCATCGGCCCAGGCATGCACGGCATCGCGCTGCGCGACATCGACGACGGCACTCGTCACGCGCAGCATCGGCGCACTGCGCGAGGCGATGCGCCCCACGTCCGAAACCGTCTGCGCGAGCGCATGGGCATTGCAATCGGACAGCGAGAGATGACAGCCCTCGCGCGCGAGGTCCAGCGCGAGCGCGCGGCCCATGCCGGACGCGGCGCCCGTGATGGCCGCCACCTTGTCTCGAAATACCTTCATGCGGGTCTCCGTTCGTTGTCGTAGTTATCCAGCGTGTCGGGGATGGCGCCGGCATCGCGCGCCTGCGCGCGCGACGGCCACGTTTCGTAATCGCTCACGCGAAAGGACGCGGTCGCGCGCCGGAACTGGAACGTGAAGCCCGGCCATAGCGTGGTGTTCTTGCCATTGCGCGGATCGATGTACCAGCTGGCACACCCTCCCGCCGACCAGATCGCGTGGCCGAGCTTGCCCTGGATGTCCGCGTTGAAGTCGCGCTGCACCGCGGGCCGCACGTCCACCGCATGGATGCCGCGCTTGTCCATGTTGCGCAGCGCGTCGAGGATGTAGGCGACCTGCGACTCGATCATGAACACCATCGAACTGTGGCCGAGGCCCGTGTTCGGTCCCACCACAAGGAACAGGTTCGGGAAGCCCGCGACGGTGGTGCCGAGGTAGGCTTGCGCGCCATCGCGCCACGCATCGAGCAGATCGCGCCCGTCGCGCCCGACGATCACGCCGCGCGGCAACGGGTCGGTGGCGTGGAACCCGGTGCCGAGGATGATGCAGTCCGCGGGACGGCGGGTGCCGTCGCGCATGACGATGGCATCGGCCTCCACGCGCGCGATGCCCGTGGTCACGACGTCCACGTTGTCGCGCGACAGCGCGGGGTAGTAGTCGTTGGAGATCAGCACGCGCTTGCAGCCGATCGTGTAGTCGGGCGTGAGCGTGCGCCGTAGCGCGGGATCGGGCACCTGCCGCGCGAGATGCCGGCGCGCGATGCGTTCCACGGCCTTCATCAGCTTCGGATGGATGACGAAGCCGAGCACGCGCGCCTCGAGCGCCCAGTACAACCCCGCGCGCCACAGTGCCTGCGTGAACGGCAGATGGCGGAACAGCCAGCGCTCGCGCGCGCTCACGGGGCGGTCCGGCTTGGGCATGATCCACGGCGGCGTGCGCTGGTACAGGTCGAGGTGCGCGACCTGCGGGGCGATCTGCGGCACGAACTGGATCGCGCTCGCCCCGGTGCCGATCACGGCGACGCGCTTGCCCGCGAGCGGGTAGTCGTGCCGCCATTGCTGCGAATGGAAGCAGGCGCCGGCGAACGATGCGAGTCCCGGGATATCGGGAATCGACGGGCGGCTCAGGCCACCCATGCCGGAGACGAGCACGCGCGCGCTGATGCGCGTCCCGTTGCCCATCTCCAGGCGCCAGACGCGGGCGCCGTCGTCCCAGCTTGCACGCCGCAGTTCATGGCCGAATCGCAGATGCGGGCGCAGGCCGAACCTGTCCGCGCAGCGCTCGAGGTACGCGCGAATCTCCGGCTGTGGCGAGAACATGCGCGACCAGTCCGGGTTCGGCGCGAACGAAAACGAATAGAGGTGGGACTGCACGTCGCACGCGCAGCCGGGGTAATGGTTGTCGCGCCAGGTGCCGCCCAGCGATTCGGCCTTCTCGAAGATCGCGAAATCCTCGACACCGGATTGCTTCAGCCGGATCGCCATGCCAAGCCCGGCAAAGCCGCTGCCGATGATGGCGACGTCGCAATGCCCGTCCACACGGGTGTCGAAAGCGCTGTTGACCGGGGCATGCATGGCGGGCGTCTCTCCAGGTGACGGATCGATCTGGCGTCGAACCTTGACATTGATCGATGTCATCGTAGGCACCGCCCCCCGCGTCGGTCAACGCGCAGGTTTGAAGGATTGCTCTATTTTGGGCCGATTTCCAGCGCTGTTGACGTCACATTAAACGCCGTTTGCGGCGGCATCGCAGCGCTGGGTACGGGGGGCCGCCGTGCGTTTGAAACCGTTGAGCGACGGGTGGCGCGTGTGCGCGGGTTCGGCAGAATCGCAACGCCGATCGCCCTCAGCCCCGGGCGATACGAGAACCACAACATCCACGGAGACCGCCATGCCCCCTCCACGACCCGGCAATCCCGCGCCCGCCGGCCCACTCGCCGCCACGCGCCTCGGCGATCCCGCCCGCCGCCGCGTGCTTCGCGTCGGCTTCGGCTTCACGGCCGCGCTGGCCTGTGCCGCGATGATTCCCGCGCTGACGGGATGCGGTGGCGACTCAGGCGATACGCCGCCGGCGCCCGGCATGGCCGTCCTGCAACCCGCGGATGTGTCGATGTTCCGCGCGCTGCTGCCGGCGATCGTGACCGAACTCGGCGGGCTCGATGCCGCGCAGCGCGACGTGCGCCTCGACAAGGCCGTGCGCAACATCGACGCGACGATCGCGGCGATGGGGCAGCAGTCGCGCGGGGAACTGCGCAAGCTGCTGGACCTGCTCGCCAGCCGGCCGCTGCGCTGGATGCTCGCGGGCATTTCCACGCCCTGGCATGCGACCACCCCCGAGCAAGCGCGTGGCTTTCTCGAACGCTGGCGCGCGAGCCGATTCGCCACGCTCAATGCGGGCGGCGTCGTCCTCGTGAAACTCGCGAGCGTCAGCTATTTCGTGCTGCCGGAAACCTGGGCCGCGAGCGGTTATCCGGGCCCGAATCCGGCCATCTATCGCGCGCTGCACGCCTGACCCGACCATGCCCATCGACGATCTCTACAGCGCCGGCATCGCGTCCGGCTGGCAGGTGCACGACGCGTCCACGTTCACGTCGCCGCGCACCTTCGATACGGACGTCGCCATCGTCGGCAGCGGCGCGGGCGGCGGCATCAGCGCGGAGGTGCTTGCAAGTGCCGGCTTGCGCGTCCTGCTGCTCGAAGAGGGCGGCCTGCACACGTCCGACAGCTTCCGCGACATGGACGAGGCGCGCGCCTACCGCGAGCTCTACCAGGAGGCGGCGGCCCGCGCGACGGGCGATGGGTCCATCGCGATCCTGCAGGGCAGAGCCGTGGGCGGCAGTACCACCGTCAACTGGTCGTCGAGCTTCCGCACGCCGCCGCAGACGCTCGCCCACTGGGCCACCCACCATCGCGTGAGCGGCCACGGCGAACGCGACATGGCGCCGTGGTTCGAGCGGATCGAAGCCAAGCTCGGCATGGCGCCATGGGCGATGGCGCCGAACGCGAACAACGACGTGCTCAAGCGCGGCTGCGACAGGCTCGGGTGGGAATCGCACGTGATTCCACGCAACGTGAAAGGGTGCTGGAACTCGGGTTACTGCGGCCTCGGCTGCCCCGTCAACGCGAAGCAATCGATGCTGGTCTCGACGATCCCGGCCGCGCTGGCGCATGGCGCCACGCTCGTGCATCGCGTGCGCGTGCGCACGATCGACCATGTCGGGCATGAGGTCAGCGGCCTCACGGCCGAGGCGCTCGGTGGCGACGGTTACACCGCGACGGGCATCCCCGTGATCGTGCACGCGCGTTACGTCATCGCGGCCGGCGGGGCGATCAACACGCCCGCGCTACTGCTGCGCTCACGCGTGCCCGACCCGCATGCAAGACTCGGTAAGCGCACGTTTATTCATCCGGTTAATTTAACGATCGCCGAAATGCCAGAGCGTATCGATCCTTACTATGGCGCACCGCAGTCGGTGGCATCGGATCATTTCCAATGGCGCGACGGCGCGACCGGACGCATGGGGTACAAGCTCGAGGTGCCGCCGATGTTCCCGGGCATCAGCGCCGGCGTGTTCAACGCGCTCGGCGACGACCTGCGCCGCGCGATGGCGGCCTTGCCCCACACCAATGCGATGCTCGCGCTGCTGCGCGACGGCTTCGTGCCGGAGAGCGAAGGGGGCCAGGTCCGCATTGCCGACGACGGCAGTCCGATCCTCGATTACGCGTTGAACGACTATGTATGGGACGGCGTGCGGCGCGCCTACCTGAGCATGGCGGAGGCCCAGTTCGCCGCGGGCGCGCGCCGCGTCCGCGCGGCGCACCTCGACGACACGTGGCACGACACCTGGCCCGCCGCGCGCGAGGCCATCGCGGGGCTGCCGCTGCGGCCATTCCGCGCGCTGCTGTTCTCGGCCCACCTGATGGGCGGGTGCGGCATGAGCGATGACCCCACCGGCGGCGTGGTGAACAGCGAAGGTCGCCATCATGAACTCCGCAATCTATGGGTTTTCGACGGCTCAGTCTTCCCCTCCAGCATAGGGGCGAACCCGCAGTTGTCAGTATTCGCACTGACATTGCAAAATGTGTCGAAGCTGCTGCAAAACATCACGGTGTGATGCGCGTCGTGGCGATGGAAGGATGGCAGGAAGGCTCTGTCGGGGGACGGAGCCGAAGAGGGCACGGCGCCGAGTGCTTGGCGTCGATCGCCCGCAAACCCTTGCGGTATCGGGCTTTGCGGCGATCGGCTACCGGACCGGCACGCGCGGGCGGACGACCGTTGACCGCGGCGAAATTCCGTTCTGTCTCATTAGAGCAACTCTTCGAATATTTGGCTTGTGAAACGCTCGAAGCCGTCGCTAGGCTTCGTACAACCGTTTCAAGCAACCGTAAGCCGACAGAGCACGGGGCCAGATGGTCGTGGATGTTTTTTTGCAGGGGTCCACAGCAGGTTTTTTTTGCGAGAGACACCCATGAAGACCGGCAGAAGCACGGCAGGAGACACGAAGGCCCGCATTCTCGATGCAACGGAAAAGTTGTTCATCGAGGTCGGCTACGAGGCGACTTCCCTGCGTCAAGTCACCTCAAGGGCCATCGTGAACCTGGCAGCAGTCAACTACCACTTTCGCAGCAAGGAAATGATGATGCAGTCGGTGCTGGGGCGCCGTCTGGATCCGCTCAACGAGCGCAGGCTCGCGTTACTCGACGCCGTCGAGGCACGCTGGCCCGGTCATGACATTCGCTGCGAACACGTGATGGGCGCGCTGTTCGTGCCCGCGCTCCAGATGGCGCGCGAGCCGGACATTGGCGGCCCGTCGTTCCTGCGGCTGCTCGGCCGCGTGTATTCCGATACCTCACCGTTCATCCAGTCGTACCTCGTCGGCCATTACGCGCCCGTGTTCGGCCGTTTCTTCGAAGCGTTCGCCCGCGCGCTGCCCGATGTCCCGCGGCAGGAGCTGGGCTGGCGCCTGCATTTCGCGCTCAAGGCGCTCGCGGGCGTGCTGGCCGGCGATGAACTCGGCAACCTCATGCCGACGTTCACGCAGGGCCAGCAGATGAGCGATGCGCATGTGCTCGCGCAACTGACGTCGATGGTCGTGGCCGCGCTGAAGGCGCCCGCGCCGTCGTCCGACCAGCTCGGCGCGCTGCAGGATGTCTTCGATATCGGCGAAGACCAGCATGCGGACGAACGCGCGAAGCAGGAGCACATCGCCGCGCTCGCCGCGACGGTCGAGGATGAAGCGCAAAGCGCGGCAGCGGCCACCGCCGCCGCGGTCAATCGCGCGCGCCGGGGTTCGGCACGCACGGTACGCAATGAAGGCACCTCGCGCTCGGCTACCGCCAGCATGGCAGTGCGCCGCGAGCACTGCGCGCCCTTCCCGAGCAACCCGCTCGACGACTGGATGCGCACGCGGCCGAGGACGTAGTGAAATCGTAGTGCGAGGCGGCCCCGGCCGGGGCCGCCTTCTTCCAGCGTTCATCCATCCATTTCCCGATTCGTATCGCGCGAGCGAGGGATTCATGCGCGCTCATGCTGGCGGGGAATGCCGGTCGGGGAATGCTATCTAGATAGTTACATTTGCGATAGTCGCCAACGCAATGGAGGGCACACATGAAAACGCCACCGCTTCTCTCCTCGCTGTCCACGACCATCCCGATCGCGCTGCTGGCCGTGGCGGGCGCCATGATCGGCCTGCTCGCCGCGCCGCCCGGGTTCGCCCCCGAAGCGCATGCGCAGGCTTCGCCCCCGTCCGCCGCGGCGCGTGCGTCAACACCATACGATGGCCTGCCCGCCGCGCAGCAGGCCACGCTGTTTTCGAAGCAGACGGCCAGCGGCGAACTGGCGGCGCTGCCCGACGAACAGGTGCTCGCTACGTTCGACGCGCTGAAACCCGAAGCGCTGCTCATGTGGGCCCGCGCCGAGGTCAATCGCTATCCCGAGTACGAATACTGGATGACGCGCCAGGAGCGGCTCAACGGACAGTGGCAGGACGTACCCGCGCGCATGCAGGTCCGCTATCGCCATATGCCGCGCCAGCTCTATGCAAAGTGGCTGCCGAACGGCGTGCAGGCGGGGCAGGAAATCATCTACGACGAGACGAAGCGCAAGGACGAGATGTATGGACACCTCGGCGGCATGCTCGGGTTCACGTCGATCTGGCTCGCGCTCGACGGGTCGCTCGCGCGTTCGCAGTCCAACCATACCGTGCGCGACCTCGGCCTGCAGTTCGTCGTGTCGACGCTCGAGCGCGATGCGCGCACGCTCCGCGCGGCGGGCCTCAGCGAGAAGTACACGCGGGCGGAGATCGTGCGAGAGCAGGGGACCCGCATGATCGCGCTGACCTGGGACCTGCCCGAAGGCGCGCCGAAGTATTACGCGAAGAAGGTGCAATTGATGTTCGACCTCAAGCACCCGTTCCCGCGCGTGGAGACCGCGTGGGATGCCGAAGGCTTCATGGTGGAGAAGATCGTCTTCGAGAAGGCGGTGAAGAAGACCTTCGACGCCTCCGCGTTCGACCCGGCCAACAGCGAATACAAGTTCTGAACGTGCATACACCGTGCGTTTGAATTCGCGTCGGCATGTGTCGGCGCGCGGTTTGAATGGCGCCGGGAGCGGCCATGCAGTGACCGTATGGAACGGACCCGCCATGTTTGGAACGTGCGCTCTATTGCGCTGACGCGTTCCAGCGGCGAGAGTCCGACCACCGAGCAAGATCCGGAAAAGACCGGATCGCCGGCATAAAAAATGGAGACAAGCCATGCACCAGTCGACGCGTCGACGCACCTTCCTTTTTTTCACAGGGGTAAGCCTTTCCATCGCACTCGCCGCCTGCGGCGGAGGCGAGGGCGAACCCGTCAGCGCTCGCGCGGCCGCGAGCCAGCAATGCGCTCAGACCAATAGCTGTCCCGACACGGGCCCCACGGAGAACGCACCCGTGTCCGCGCTGTGCCCCGCCACGCTCGACTACAACACCGTGTACACCGGCGGCTCCGGTGCGGGCGAATTCGTGAAGATGCAGTTCGACACGAAGGCGGGCACGTACCGCATCCGGATCATCGAGTCGCCAATTCCGAAGCGGACCGGCGAAGTGCAGCCCACGCGCGCGGGCGTGACGCTCGAAGGCACGTTCACGCATCCCGACAAGCCGTTGCCCACGCCGGCGCAAAACGCTTGCGCGCTGCAGCTCAAGACTGTCACGGCTTCCGACGGTGTTTCGCAGGCGCTGATCGATCCCGCCAATCCGCCGATCGTTTTCGTGGGCAACGGTGTTGCCGGCGGCGGCATTCCTGGCGCGACCATCTCGTTCGACGGCATCCTCGGCATCGGGGTGATTCCGCCGAAGACGTTCCCGATCTATCCAGTGCTCGCGTTCGCGCAGACTGAGACGGACTTCAGCAAGGTGGCCGGGTCGTACAACATGATCGGCTATCACATCGTGCCGTCGGGTGCCTCGATCCTGCCCGGCGACAAGTTCATCGCGGCGACCAAGACCTCGACCGAGACCCTCAACGCGGATGGCACCTGCACGCCCGCCGCCGGCACGAACTGCTTCTCCACGGGGCAGGCCTGGAAGCCGCGCGCGCAGAACGACGGCGCGTTCGAAAGCACCAACACGGACAAGACGCTGCACTACCCGTACTTCTGGAAGGAGTCCGTCACCACCGACCAGAGCAGCCAGGCGAAGGGCGTGCTCGTGGTCGGCAAGCTGGAGGGCAGGCTCGTACCGCTGCTGATCCGCGTCGGTTACGCGATCGCGGATCTGGCAACGTTCAACATCGTCATCGACGACGAGTCCGGCCTCGCGCTCCTCGCGCCGAACGTCAGGACCACCAACAACGTGCTCAACGGCAGCTACATCGGCTCGGGCAGCGACCTCAGGTACGTGTCGTCGATCGTGCAGAACAACGTCGTCGCGCTGATCGATCCGCAGGACGCGTCGCTCCATCCCGTCGGCGCCTATCAGATGGACCTGACCCAGAACGTGCCCGGCTTCGTCACCACCGTGGACAACAGCGGCCAGACGGGCCAGCTGATCACGAGCGGCCCCGTGTTCGCGCATCTGTACGGCGATGCCGTCAATCCCACGTTCCGCGTGAGCGTGGTGGCGAGCCGCTGAGTTTTTCCCCTATTGCTTTCCGTATTACCTCACTGCCCAAAACAGAAGCGCCCGCAGGGAATCCCCGCACGGCGCCCCATAAGGAGACTGGCCATGGAGAGAATCGTCACGCGGCCGCGTGCCGGAACGCGCTGCCCCAACAACCGTATCGTCTCGACCGGCGCCGCGCGGCGCTGGCTGCCGCGCGCGCTGCTCGCGGTGGGGACCGTGCTCGCTTTGGCGGCGTGCGGCGGCGGCGAGGGCGGAGGATCCCCCAACGCGGCGCCGGCCACGAGCGTCGTGCGTCTGTGTCCCGCCGCGGTCGACTACTCGACCCCGTATCTCGGGGGCACGGGGTCGGGCGAACTCGTGAAGGTGCAGATCGACACGAAGCAGATGACGTGGGCCGTGACGTTCCTCGACTCCTCGGTGCCGCGCACCCCAGGCACGGTGCAGCCGACACGCTCGGATACCGCGAGCGGCTCCAACGTGATCTCCGGCACGCTGACGCAGGAGACTGGCCTGCCGACGGACAAGCTCAACCAGTGTGCGTTCCGGCTCAATGGCGCGAGTCTGGATCCGGCGCGTCCGGCGCGCCTGTTCCTCGGCGAAGGCGTGATGGGCGGCACGATTCCGGGCGCGCGCATCCAGTTCAACGGCGTGGCGGGCGCCGGCGCGGTGCCCGACACCACGTTCCCGTACTTTCAGTTCATCGGCTTCTCGCAAATCGAAAGCGATCTGACGAAGGTAGCGGGCAACTACAACGGCTCCGGTTTCCACGAGGTGCCTTCGAAAAACTTCCAGTGGGTGGCGCAGGACTACCGCATGTCGCTCGCGGCCGATGGTTCGTTTACGGTGTGCGACAACGCGGCCGGTGGCGCATGCCGGCAGAAGGGCAACAAGTTCACCGTGCATTCCAGCGGCGCGCTGCTCTCGACGAACTACGCGGGCGAGCTGCCGCCGACGCTCGGCGGCACGATGGGCCGTGCATACCTCATCGTGGGCAAGCTGCGGGGCGCGCTGGTGCCCGTGATGATTCGCGTCGGGTACGCCAATGCGTCGTTCACGAACCTGCAACCGATCGGGGCCGATGACGAGATCGGCATCGGGATGATGGCGCCGGCGGTCTCGGCGACGCAGGGGTCGCTCAATGGCGAGTACATCGGCGTGGACAGCAACTTCGAGTACCGCACGACGGCGCTCGTCGGCGACGCGGCGGCCATGCTCGATCCGTTCCGCGCTTCAGATGCGACGCTCGCCATCGCGCTCAAGCTCGACTACTCGCAGACCACGGCGGGCGTCATCCGGACCACGCGCAAGGATGGCAATGCCACCACGCCGATCGGCAAGTTCATGTTCACGGGCGGCGTGTTCGGGTTCCTCGAGACGCGCGGTGGATCGCCGTATTTCACCATCGGCGCCTTTGTCGAATGATGGCCTGACGATCACCGGAGAACGTCGATGACTCTGCAATCCCGCATGCTGTTACCGCGATGGACGCGTCGACTCGGGCGCGTTTGCGCCGGCCTCGCGCTGGGCGCAACGTTTGCGGTGCCCGCGCTGGCACAGAAGGCCGGCGACAATGTGGTCTCCGCTGGCTGGTTCTACATCCAGACGCGCGGCGTCAGCCCGCCGCTCACGACCAACGTGGTCGATGTGCCGATCAACTATCCGCTTGGGCTGCCGAGCACGTTCTCGGCGCCCGGCAGCGGCCTGTCGACGTCGAACGCCAACACGCTCGGCCTCACGTTCAGCCACTTCGTCACCGACCATATCGCCATTACCGGCGTGGGAGGCATTCCGCCGGAGTTCAAGCTCTACGGCCATGGAGAACTGATTCCGCCGGGGCCGGCGGGCGCGCTGGGACGTCAGAGTCTGGGGGATCCTTCGCTGAACCCCATCATCACGCGCGCGCGGCAATGGAGTCCGGCGGCGATCGTGCAGTACCACTTCATGGAGCCGGGCTCGCGGTTGCGGCCGTTTCTCGGTGTGGGGGTGTCCTACAACTTCTTCACCGACATTCGCGTCAACCCCGCGTTCGAGGCCTCGATCAACAACAATCTGGGGGCGATTCTTGCCGCCGGGGCGGGGATTCCCGGGCCCACCAGCGTCCATGCGGATGCGTCGTCGTCGTGGGCGCCTGTGTTCAATATCGGGGGCACCTATAACTTCGACGAGCACTGGGGGCTGACGGCGGCGGTGACCTACATCCCGCTCAAGACCACGTCCACGATGACCATCAAGGCCTCGGACGGGACGACGTTGTCCACGTCCAAGACGAAGCTCGACCCGAAGCCGCTCATCTTTTTCCTGGCGGCGACGTACAAGTTTTGAGATGAGTGAGAGAGCCCTCGCCCCGAAGGGTGAGGGCTTATCGCTTCATCATTGAGGCGCGGTCTCGTTCAGGCCGCCGCCGAGCGCGCGGTACAAGTCGATGGCGTTGACCAGCCGCAGTTGCCGGGCCTGCACCAGTGCCTGTTCCGCGTTGAACAGCTGCCGCTGCGCATCCAGCTCGTCGAGATAGCTCGCCACCCCCGAACGGAACCGCATGCGCGACAGTTCGAAGCGCGCGGCTTCCGCGTTGCGCTGTTGCTCCTGTCCCGCCACCTGTTCCTCGAGCGTGCCGCGCGCCACGAGGGCATCCGCCACTTCGCTGAACGCCGTCTGAATCGTCTTCTCGTAATTGGCAATCTCGATCCGCTTGCGGACGTTCGCCAGATCCAGGTTCGACAGATTGCGACCGGTATCGAAGATCGGCAGCACCAGCGAAGGCGCGAACGACCACGTCTTGGTGCCCGCATCGAACAGCCCCGAGAACGACGGGCTGATCGTGCCCGCGTTCGACGTCAGCGTAATGCGCGGGAAAAATGCCGCGCGCGCCGCGCCGATGTTCGCGTTGGCGGATAGCAGCTGCTGCTCCGCCTGCCGGATGTCCGGACGCTGCTCGAGCAGATCCGACGGCAGCCCTTCCGGGATATCGCTGATGATGCGCTCATCCGACAGCTTCATCGGCGCGGGCAGGTCCGCGATGTCTGCGATGGGCTTGCCCACCAGCACCTCGAGCGCGTTCTGCGCCTGCGCGCGCTGGCGCGCGAGCTGTGCCGCGGAGACACGCGCCTGCGCCACGAGCGATTCGTTGTCGCGCAGATCGAGCGCCGACGTCGCGCCGGCATCGAAACGGCGCTTAGCCAGGTCGTACGTGCTCTGCCGCGCGGCCAGCGTGTCGCGCGCGATGTCGTACTGCTCCGCCAGCGCACGCTCGGACAGATAGGCCTTGGCCACTTCCGATACTAGCGAGATATGCGCCGCTCGGCGAGCCTCTTCCGTCGAGAAGTACTGCGCGAGCGCCGCATTGGAAAGGCTGCGCACCCGACCGAAGAAATCGAGCTCGTACTGCGAGATCCCCAGACCCACCTGATAGACGCTGCCGGTGAAGGTCTGCGCCCCGCCGGCACCCGGCGCCACGGACAACGACGAGAACTGGCCGCGCTGGTAGCTCGCATTGGCGTTGACGGTCGGCAGCAGGTCCGCGCGCTGCACCTGATACTGCGCGCGCGCTTCCTCGATGCGCAGCGCCGCGGTCCGCAGATCGCGGTTGTTGTCGATCGCCGTGGCGATCAGCGACTGCAACCGCGGATCGCGGAAAAACTCGCGCCAGCCGATATCGCTCGCGCGGCGCGTTTCACCGGTCTTCACTTCCGAGGCCGCGTAGCCTTCCGGCGCGGCCGGATAGGCAACGGCCACCGGGGGCTCGGGACGGTCGTAATGCGGGGCCAGCGTGCAGCCAGAGAGAACGCCGGCCACCAGCAGGAGTGTGGTCAGAGTCTTGGTCATGTCAGATATCCTCTTTCGGGTCCAGCCGCACGTTCTCGCGCATCGCTTCGCGCTCGTGCTGACGTTTGCTGCCCGGGAAACGCTTGCGCACTACCACGAAGAACACGGGGACCAGGAAGATCGCAAGCAGCGTCGCCGCGATCATACCGCCCATCACGCCCGTGCCGATCGCGCGCTGGCTGCCCGAGCCCGCGCCGGTGGCGATGGCCAGCGGCAGCACGCCGAGGATGAACGCCATCGACGTCATCAGGATCGGGCGGAACCGCAGATGCACCGCCTCGAGCGTCGCGTCGATCAGGCTGCGGCCCTGCGCCTGCAGGTCCTTCGCGAACTCGACGATCAGGATGGCGTTCTTCGCGGACAGGCCGATCGTCGCGATCAGGCCCACCTTGAAGTACACGTCGTTCGGCATGCCGCGCAACGTCACGCCGACCAGCGCGCCAAGCACGCCGAGCGGCACCACGAGCAGCACGGCGACCGGGATCGACCAGCTCTCGTACAGCGCGGCCAGGCACAGGAAGACGATGATCAGCGACAGCGTGTACAGGATCGGTTCCTGCGCGCCCGCCAGGCGTTCTTCGTACGACTGGCCCGACCATTCGAAGCCGAAGCCCGGCGGCAGCTTGGCGAAGTTCTCCTCCATCACGCGCATCGCCTCGCCGGTACTCTGGCCCGGCGCGGCCTGCCCGGCCAGCTTGACCGCCGGCATGCCGTTGTAGCGCTCCAGGCGCGGCGAACCCATGATCCATTTCGACGTGGAGAACGCGGCAAATGCCACCATGTCGCCGTTGGCGTTGCGCACGCGCAGCTTGCTCAGGTCATCGGGCAGCTTGCGGTCGTCGCCCTCGGCCTGCACGATCACCCGGCGCACGCGGCCTTCGTAGATGAAGTCGTTCACGTACGACGACCCGAACGCGATGGACAGCGTGGCATTGATGTCGGCGACGGACACGCCCAATGCGCGCGCCTTCTCGCGGTCGATGTCGATACGCAGCTGCGGCGCATCTTCCTGGCCTTCCGGACGCACGCCGGCCAGCACCGGCGACTGCGCGGCCATGCCCAGCATCTGGTTACGCGCTTCCATCAACTTCTCGTGCCCCTGCCCGGTGCGGTCCTGCAGGCGGAAGTCGAAGCCAGACGAATTGCCGAGTTCCGAGATCGCGGGCGGATTCAGCGGGAAGATGATCGCGTCCTTGATGAACGACAGCGCGCCAAACGCGCGGCCCGTCAGCGCCTGCGCGGTCTCGTCGGCACCGGAACGTTCCTTCCAGTCCTTGAGGCGCACGAACGCGATACCGCCGTTCTGGCCGCGGCCGAAGAACGAGAATCCCGCCACCGTGATCATCTGGTCGACGACCTTCGACTCCTTCTGCAGGTAGTAGTCCTCGATCTGCTTGAGCACGCCGATCGTACGTTCCTGCGTGGCGCCCTGCGGCAGCTGCACGACCGTGATCATGTAGCCCTGGTCCTCGTCGGGGAGGAACGACGACGGCAGGCGCTGGAACAGCAGCACCACACCCGCGATGATCAGCGCGTACAGGATCAGGTAGCGGCCGGAGCGGCGGATGACGCGCGCCACCACACCCTGATAGCCGGTGGACGCGCGCGCGAATGTGCGGTTGAACCAGCCGAAGAAGCCCTTCTTCTCGTGATGATGGCCGGCTTCGACGGGCTTCAGCAGCGTGGCGCACAGCGCCGGCGTGAGCGTCAGCGCGAGCAGGGTCGAGAACGCCATCGAGGCGATCAGCGACAGCGAGAACTGGCGGTAGATGTTGCCGACCGAGCCCGAGAAGAACGCCATCGGGATGAACACCGCGACGAGCACCAGCGAGATACCGACGATGGCGCCCGTGATCTGCCCCATCGCCTTGCGGGTCGCTTCACGCGGCGACAAGCCTTCCTCGCTCATGATGCGCTCGACGTTTTCCACGACCACGATCGCATCGTCCACGAGGATACCGATCGCGAGCACCATGCCGAACATCGTCAGCACGTTGATCGAGAAGCCGAACGCCAGCATCGCCCCGAACGTGCCCAGCAGCGCGATCGGCACCACGAGCGTCGGGATGATCGTCGCGCGGATGTTCTGCAGGAACAGGTACATCACGAGGAACACGAGCAGCACCGCTTCCAGCAGCGTCTTGATGACCTCTTCGATCGAGATCTTCACGAACGCCGAGGTGTCGTACGGCACGCTGTATTCGTAGTCGGGCGGGAAGTACTTCGACAGCTCGTCCATGCGCGCGCGCACGGCATTGGCCGTGGCCAGCGCGTTGGCGGCCGGCGCGAGCTTGATGGCGATGGCCGACGCGGGCTTGCCGTTGGTACGCGCGAGCGTCGAGTAGTCGGCACCGCCGAGTTCCACGCGGCCCACGTCCTTGATGCGCACCGACGAACCGTCCGGATTCACGCGCAGCAGGATGTTGGCGAACTGCTCGGGCGTGGTCAGGCGGCTTTCGGTGTTGACGGTCGCGTTGAGCTCCGTGCCCTTGGGCGACGGCGTGCCGCCCAGTTCGCCGACGGCGACCTGGATGTTCTGCTCGGACACGGCGGCCGTCACATCGAGCGGCGTGAGGTTGTAGCCCGTCAGCTTGGCCGGATCGAGCCACACACGCATGGCGAACTCGGTGCCGAAGAGGTCGGCCGCGCCCACGCCGGGCACACGACGGATCGAATCCACCACCTGCGCCGAGACGAAGTTGCCAAGGGCAATCGCATCGGTGTTACCCGACTTCGACTGGACCGTGATGAACATCATGTAGTTGTTCCCGGCCTTGTCGATGCGCACGCCCTGCTGGCGCACCTCCGCCGGCAGGCGCGCTTCCACGCGCTTGAGGCGGTTCTGCACTTCCACCGAGTTCAGGTCGGCGTTGGAGCCCGGCGCGAACGCGATGTTGATCGTCGCCAGTCCGGTGGACTCGCTTTGCGATTCGTAGTACAGCAGGTTCGGCGCGCCGTTGAGCTCCTGCTCGATCACGGTGGTGACCGAGTCTTCGAGCGTCTTGGCGGAAGCGCCGGGGTAGGTCGCCGAGACCGTGATGATCGGCGGCGCGATGTTGGGGTACTGCGCGATCGGCAACTGCAGGATCGACAGTAACCCGCCCAGTCCGATGATCAGCGCGAGCACCCACGCGAACACCGGCCGGTCGATGAAAAACTTGGCCATGAACTGGCTCCCTTCTTATTGGGTCCCGATAGAGGCGTCTTGACGGACTGCGATCAGCCCTGCTTGGCCGCGGCGGCGTCGGCGGTCTTGGGCTGCTGGAACGGCACGGCCTTGGCCGGCGCGCCCGCGCGCACCTTCTGCAGGCCTTCCACGATCACCTGCTCGCCGCCCTTGAGGCCTTCCGACACCACCCAGCTGTCGCCAACCGCCTGCGTCGCCGTCACCGGCACGCTGGCCACCTTGCCGTCCTTGCCGACGACCATCACGCTCGCGCCCTGCGCGGTGCGGATGAGCGCGCGCTGCGGCACGGTGAGCGCGTTCTCGTCCACGCCCTGTTCGACCTTCACGCGTACGAACGTCCCCGACAGCAGCTCGCGCTTCGCGTTCGGGAATTCCGCGCGCAGCGTGATCGCGCCCGTGGTCGGATCGACGGTCATGTCCGAGAACAGCAGCTTGCCCGTCTGCGCGTACTCGCGATCGCTGCCTTCGACGAACAGATGCACGCGCGCGCCGCCGTTGACGGACTTGACCTCGCCCGACTCGATCTGGCGGCGCAGGCGCGCGACGTCGGCCGCCGGCTGCGTGAACGTGACCCAGATCGGATCGACCTGCTCGACCAGCGTCAGCTTCGTGGCCTCGCCCTTGCCAACCAGCGCGCCTTCGGTCACCAGCGCGCGGCCCACGCGCCCCGAGATCGGAGCCGTGACCGTGGTGTAGCCGAGGTTGATCTGCGCGGTCGTCACGGCCGCCTTGGCCGACGCGATATCGGCATTGGCCTGGCCAGCCGCCGCCACGGCCTCGTCGTACTCCTGCTTGCTGACGGCGTTCGCGGCCACGAGCGGCTTGTAGCGCTCCGCCTTCTGGCGCGCGGAGACTGCATTGGCCTCAGCGCGCTCGAGCGATGCCTTTGCCGATGCGAGCTGGGCCTGATAGGGCGCGGGATCGATACGGAACAACACCTGGCCGGCCTTGACCTCGCCGCCTTCGGTGTAGTTGCGCGACAGCACGATGCCTTCCACGCGGGCGCGGACCTCGGCGGTACGGACGCCCTCGAGGCGGCCCGGCAGTTCGTTGATCACGGCGACGGGACGCGGAGTCACCGTGACCACGCCGACTTCGGCGGGCGGCATGGCGGCACCTTCCTGCGGCGCCTTTTCGCCGCACGCGGCCAGCCACAGCACCGCGGACGCCGCGGCAGCGGCGGTGAAATATGAATTACGTCGGGTCTTGCTCATCGATCACCCCAATCTTGGCGTTGATTCTGAATATGGACTGCAGTCGCCCGCGTCACGCGCGCGCCCGGGCAGACGCTGCGGGAACGGGTGGCCATGCGGGTCAATACTTCGGGCGGGTAGCCGTCCGGGGCAGGGAAGTGGCCGCTTCTACGGTGGAAGCAGCGCAGTAATGCGAGTGGCCGGACGGCGAACAAGCGCGTAGTATATATACATTCAAGCATGTATGTTAAAAGTTTTAACACGGCTTGTTGCTTTCTTGCGCACTTATGCCCTGTATTAGTGCTCGCACCCAGCGAAGGCGACAGTCGGTTCCCGAGCAAAGTTGCGGCCGGCGCGGTACGATGCCGCCCGTTAATCGCGGCCACACCGCGATAGGAAAGGTCATGGTCAGACGCACCAAGGAAGAAGCGCTTGAAACGCGCAACCGGATACTCGACGCGGCGGAAACGGTGTTTCACACGCGCGGCGTGGCACGTCCCTCGCTCGCCGACATCGCCGAGGCGGCGGGTGTCACGCGCGGCGCCATCTACTGGCACTTCAAGAACAAGAGCGACGTGTTCGCGGCGATGGTCGACCGCGTGAACCTGCCGGTGGAAGCGCTATGCGATCCCGAGCGGATCGCGCGGCACGAGGACCCGCTCGGCGGCATCCGGGACATCTGCGCGTTCGTGTTCCGCCAGACGGTGGTGAATCCGCAATGGCGGCGGATCTTCGAGATCCTGTTCCACAAGTGCGAGATGGTGCAGGACAATGGCGCGATCTTCGAGCGCCAGCGGCAGTCCCACAAGGAAGGCGTCGCCAAGATCCGCGAACATCTGCGGCTCGCGGCGGAACGCGGGCAGTTGCCCGCCGACCTCGACCTGGACTTCGCCGTGAACGCTTTCCACGCGGCCATCGGCGGCGTGCTCGCGCACTGGCTGTTCTGTCCCACTGATTTCGATCTGGCCGGTCAGGCGGAGCGCATGGCCGACGTGTTCATCGACACGCTGCGCTTCTCGCCCGCGTTGCGCCACGGCTATGTGGCCCGTCCGCTGGCCGAGGCCGAACTCGACGCCGAGGTGGCGACCTTCTGCGAGGCACAGGCCCGGCAGCAATCGCTGGCCGAATAGTTCAACCGCGCAGCGCTTCGGACCATCTGGCGAGAAAAGCACGCTTGCGCAGCGCATCCTGCGCGGCAAGCAGGCCAGGGCCGACGCTGATCGGCTTGAGCGTATAGCCGAGCCGCTCGGCGAGCGCGCCCGGCGTCTGGCCGCTCGTGATGTCGCTGCGAATCGTGTAGAGCTGCGACGTGGACCGCGCGAGCAGTGCCTGGCCTTCGCGCGAGATCAGGAAGTCCAGCCATAGCCGCGCCGCATTCGGCCGCGGCGCCTTGCGCGCGATAAAAGCCACGCGCGACATCACCAGCGTGTAGTCGCGCGGCGCGATCACGCCGATCTCCGCGCCGCGCTCCATCAGCGACAGCGCATACGACCCCAGCACGTTGTACCCGAGCACGAACTCGCCGCGCGCGATGCGCTCGATCATGTCCACCGACGACACCGACAGCTTGGCATCGGCGCGCCCAAGCGCCTGCGCGAGATACCAGAACTCGTTGCCCATGCGCGCGTCCTGCTGCGCGAACAGGTAGCCGATGCCCGAGCGCTGGATGTCGTACGTCACCACGCGCCCGCGCCACAGCGGCGCATGCTCCTGCATCAGCTGTGCGAGGCCACTGCGGCTACCCGGCATGCGCGTGTCGGTGAAGTGGCGGCGGTTGTAGACGATCACCGCCGGCTCGAAGGTCGTCCCCCAGGCTTCGTCGCGCCATACGGCCCAGTTGGGCAGCGCGCCACGCTCCGGCGATTCGTAGCGTTGTGCATAGCCATCGTTGACGAGCTTGATCTGGAGATCCATCGCCGTGCTCCAGAGCACGTCCGCGTAATCGGCATCGCGCGGCGGCTTGCCACTGCCGAGCCTGGCGGTTTCCGCAAGAAAGCGGTCGTTGAGCTCGACCGTGTTGAGGTCGCGGTAGTCGACGCGGATACCGGGAAAGCGCGCTTCGAAGCCGTCGATCAGCGGCCGCACGATATCGCTGTCCGTGGACGCGTACACGGTCACGGCGCCTTCGTGCAGCGCCCGCGAGACGATGCCTTCGTACTCAGCCGGATAGCCCGCCGGCACGGAGGGGGAGGCCACATGTGGCGTGGCGGTCTGCGCGCGCGCGACGGTCGACGTGCCGGGTACCGCGGCCAGCGCCGCTACGGCCGCGCCCGCGCCCGCCTTGAGCAGGCGGCGCCTCGCGGGAAGCGATGCCGGGGGAGCGGAATGCAATCGACGAGATTCGGGGAGCGGCTTGGGCGGCATGGCGGCGGGGGCGACACCCGGAGCGGGGCGGCGTTATTATAGGCGCCCCCGGACGCGTCCCGCTGCCGGGACGATCGGGGTGGAGGAGGTCCCGCATGCGCATCCTGCTGGTGGAAGACGAAGTGGAACTGGCCCGCTGGGTCGCGCGCGCGCTCGAACAGGGCGGCTTCGTCATCGAGCATGTGGCGGACGGCCTCCAGGCCGAGGCCCGGCTGATGGCCGAAGAGTACGATGCCGTGGTGCTGGATCTGCGGCTGCCCGGCAAGGACGGGCTGTCCGTGCTGAAGGCCATGCGCGGCCGCGACGACCGCACGCCCGTGCTGATCCTCACCGCGCAGGACACGCTCGACGAGCGCGTGCGCGGCCTGAACCTCGGTGCCGATGACTATCTGCCGAAACCGTTTGCCATTGCCGAGCTCGAGGCACGCATCCTCGCGTTGATCCGCCGCAGCCGCGGACGCGCGCATCCGCGCCTGCAATGCGGCGCGCTGGTCTTCGATGGCGAGACCCGGAGCTTCACGCTCGGCGGCGCGCCGCTCGCGCTGACGCCCCGGGAATCGACGCTGCTTGGCGCCCTGCTGGCGCGCAGCGGCCAGCCGCTGACGAAGGCGCAACTGCTCGACAAGGTGTTCTCGCTTGACGCCGACGTGAGCCCCGATGCGATCGAGGTGCTCGTCTATCGCCTGCGCAAGAAGCTGGCCGGTCATGGCGTGACCATCGTCACGCTGCGCGGCTTCGGCTATCTGCTGGAACCCGAGACCGAGACCTGACATGTGGCGACGCCATCTGCGCGCGCCCGCACGGCTGCCGTTGCGGCTCTGGCTGCGTGGCAGCCTGCGTCGCCAGCTGCTGTTGCTGCTGGTACCCGCGCTCATCGCGATCACCGCGATCGATTCCTGGTTCACGTACGACACCCTGCGCGATGCGGCGAACACCGCGTATGACCGCTCGCTCTACGGCTCGGTGCGGACGATCGACAATGCGATTGGCATGGCGGGCGAGAGCGTGCAGCTGTCGCTGCCCGACGCCGCGATGGAGATGTTCGAAACCGCTTCGCAGACGCACGTGTTCTATCGCGTGTCGATCGAGCGCGCGGGGGTGGTCGAGACCATTACAGGCTACGACGACCTGCCGCTGCCCAGGGGCACGCTGGTGAACAACGAGACGCGCTTCTACGATGCGACGTATCGCGAAGAACCCGTGCGCATTGCGGCGATGGCGCGGCCCGTGTACCGGCCCGATGCCCATCTGCGCGTGATCGTCCAGGTGGCGGAAACCGCCGAGCCGCGTACGGCATTGATCGCGCGCGTGTGGCGCAGCGCGCTGGCGCGCGATACGGTGCTGATCGTGCTGTCGGCGCTGATCCTCGTCGGCGGCATCACGTATGTGCTGCGGCCGCTGGCGCGGGTCCGCGACGACGTGCGCGCGCGGTCGCCGGACGACCTCACGCCGCTGGCGTTCGATCATGTTCCGGTGGAAGTGCGTCCGCTCGTCGATGCCGTGAACACGCATGTGGCGCGATCCGAAGCGATGGCGCAGGCGCAGGCCCAGTTCATTGCCGATGCGGCGCACCAGTTGCGCACGCCGCTCGCGATCCTGAAAACGCAGGCGGAGTTCGCGCAGCGTCAGCTATCGTTGCATGGCGACCCGCAGGCGGCGCGCGAGGCGGTGGGGGCGATCGAAGCCCAGCTTGGGCAAGCGGCGCGGCTGACGAATCAGCTGCTGGCGCTCGCGCGCGTGCGGCGCGATGGGGCGGTGCCGGTGGAAGCGGTCGACGTCATCGATGCGGTCGCCATCGCGGAACAGGTAGCGCTCGATTACCTGCCGCTGGCGCGCGGCAAGCAGCAGGACTTCGGGTGGGAACGGCCGGCGGGGTTGTCGTTACCGGTGCGCGCGGATGGGGCGCTGCTGCGGGAGGCGCTGGCGAATCTCGTGCACAACGCCATCCAGTATTCGCCGCGCGGCAGCCGCATCACGCTATCCGCGCGGCTCGCGGGCGATGAGGCGCTGCTGATCGTCGAGGACGATGGGCCGGGGATTCCTGTGGAGGAACGCGAGAAGGTTTTCGCGCGCTTCTACCGCCGCGTCGGGCATACGGAACCGGGCTCCGGCCTGGGCCTCGCCATCTCGCGCGAAATGGCGGCGCGCTTCGGCGGCGGCGTCACGCTCACGGATGCGACGCAGGGGCGGGGGGTGAGGGCGGTGCTGGCGCTGAAGCTGGCTTGACACGCCCTCCAGCTGGCTTAACGCGCCCTCGGGGTTGCGCTACTTCCGCACGACGACGTCGTCGCAAGGGTCCTTGCGCGCGACCGTCGGCACGCGGATCACCGCGTCGTAGCCCTTCGCCACCGTATTGCTCTCCTCGAGGTAGCCGATGCTCAGCACGGCCGCCTTGTCACCGGGGATCCAGCGCGGCACGCCGAGGTCGCGGCGGACGTGGCCGTTGCCCGCGATGAGCACCGCGCCGCGCGCCGCGTAGGGCTGCATCGTCGCGGCCATCATGGCGTCGCGCGCCGCCTGTGCGCTCAGCATCCCCGGCAGCATCTGGCGCGGAAACAGCCCGCAGTGCCCCGCATCGAGTTCCGTCGATTGCGCGGATACCAGATCCGGCGGCAGCGGCTTGTCGAGGCCAAGCGCCTTCTGCTGGCCCGCATTGAACACGCCTGCCAGTCCGCCCCGCACGATCCGGCTGGCATCCGCGCGCGACAGGTTGGCCGCCAGCAACGGCAGGTCGTACTGCAACGCCAGCGCCACCACCGGCCGGTACAACGGCCATTGCCACCCGCTGCGATCGCCCGCGGCCTGCGCGATCAGGTAATCGGGATCGTCCGGCCGCTCGCGTCGCGCGCGGTCGATATCGCCCTGACGCTCGCGATCGAACTGTTCCATCGCGATCGCCGGCCGCCACCCCGCCTGCACAGCGCGCGTCAATGCTTCGAGCCGTTGGCGCTGCCCCTCGGGGTTGTCATGCACTTCGCCGAGCAGCACGTACGACTTGCCCACGAAGGTCTTGCTCACGTCCTCGGGCGTCGGACCCTGCATGGCACAACCGCTCAGCCCCACCACGCAAGCCAGCACGGCCAGCGCCACGGTCGCGCCCCAGGCGCGGCCGATCGAATCGATGCTCATGGTTTGTCGGTCTCCGCTCCGGTCTCAGGGACATACACGATCGATCCATCCTTCATGCGATAGGCCACCCCCGCCTTCACGCCATCGCCACTGCCGGGCTGCCCCGTGCCGTGATACCGCACCACCTTCTGCCCCTGCCGCGACACGATCTCCATGTCTGGCTTGCCGGGACGGGTGATGACCGTGACATCGTCATGCGTAAACGGGTTCATCGGATTGCGCGCAATGGCGATGAGCAGCGCCGCGATCACGACGAGGAACACGTCGATCAGGTTCACCACGGACAGGATCGGATCGTCGGCTTCGCTCTCGTCGAGGAATTTCATGCACCGGCGCTCCGCTCCGCCCTGGCGCGCCCGAGCCATACGAGTTCTTCCGCCAGCCAGCGGCGACGCACATTGACCACCCAGAAGGTAATGCTGGCAGCGATCAGCGCGAGGATCACCGCCGAGAATGCGATGGTCAGGTTCTCGCCAACGTTGGCGAGATCGCCGCCGGAAAGGCTCTTGAGCGCGGGGCCCATCGGAATCATCGTCGCCACGAGGCCCAGCATCGGCGCCACGCGCGTGGCGATGCGCGCGCGTTCCAGCAGACGGTGCGCGGCGACGTCGAGCGCATCCGCATCGTCCTCGCCATGCCGCCGCGCCCACGCCACGAGCGCATAGCCGCGCCCGCTGTCGATCGGATGCCGCGCGCGCAGCCAGGCTTGCATCGCAAAGTCGCCCAGCGCCCAGAAGGCGTGGACGAACAGGATGCCGATCAGCGCGAGGGTCGGATACAGGAACAACTGTCCGACCTCGTACATGAGGGTTTCGAGCGTACTGGGTGTCATGGCGTGAGATTCTAAGGCCAAAAAACCCGGCACCGCGTACCTACCGCTGCGCGACCGCCTCCGCTTCCGCGATCAGGTTGCCCTCGGCATCGATCTGCAACGGGCCGCTACCCGAGAAGCGGTCGAGCGCGAGGTAGATGACGGGCGTGATGAACAGCGTGATGACCTGCGAGAACAGCAGGCCGCCCACCACGGCCAGACCGAGCGGCTGCCGCAGTTCGGCGCCCGCGCCGAGGCCCAGCGCCAGAGGGAGGGCGCCCATCACCGCCGCGAACGTGGTCATCATGATCGGACGGAAGCGCAGCAGGCAAGCCTGACGGATGGCCCTGGCCGGCGCCATGCCCTGCTCGCGCTGCGCCGCGAGCGCGAAGTCGATCATCATGATGGCGTTCTTCTTGACGATGCCGATCAGCATCAGCACGCCGATGGTCGCGATCAACGACAGCTCCACGTTGAAAATGAACAGCGTGAGCAGCGCGCCGATCGCCGCGGAAGGCAACCCCGCAAGAATCGTCAGCGGATGGATGTAGCTCTCGTACAGCACGCCCAGCAGCGTATAGATGACCGCGATGGCGGCGACGAGCAGCACGATCTGCGTCGCCTGCGACGACTGGAACACCGCGGCGTCGCCGCCCCAGCTCGGGAAGATCGAGTTAGGCATCTCGATCTCCTTGCGATAGCGTTCGATCTTGCTGGACGCGTCGCCCAGCGCGGCACCCGGCGCGAGGTTGAACGACACCGTGACGGAGGGCAGCTGTCCCTGATGGTTGACCGCGATCGGCCCGACGCGCCGTTCGGTGGTCGCGAACGCCGAGATCGGCACCATCTGCCCCGTCTTGCTGCGCACGTACAGCTTGGAGAACGCGGTCTCGTCGGTGCGATCGACTTCGGCCGCCTGCAGAATCACGTAGTAGTTGTCGATCGGCGTATAGATCGTCGAGACCTGCCGCTCGCCGAACGCCGTGTACAGCGCCGTGCGCACGTCCTGGATCTGCACGCCGAGCGCATTGGCCTTGTCGCGGTCGATCGTCAGCTGCGCTTCGAGGCCCGACTGCTGCGAGTCGCTCGTCACGTCGCGGAAAATGGGTTCGGCACGCATCTTCGCCATCAGGCGATCGGAATACGACTGGAGTTCGCCGGCCTTCACGCTTTGCAGCGTGTACTGGTAGCGGCTCTTGCTCTGACGCCCGCCGAGCCGCAGGTTCTGCACCGGCGAGAAATACACGGCGAGGCCGGGCACCACCGACACGTCCTTGCGCAGCGACTCCACCACCTGCGGCATCTTGGGACGTTCGCCGAGCGGCTTCAGTTCGACGAACATGCGGCCCGTGTTGATCGCGGGGGAGTTGCCGCCGCCGATGGATGCCACCACGGATTTCACCGCGGGATTCGCGCGGATGCGTTCCGCCGCATCGCGCAGGCGCACCGACATTGCCTCGAACGAAATGTCCTGCGGGCCTTCCGCGTTCACCTGGATCTGCCCGATGTCCTCCTCGGGGAAGAAGCCCTTGGGAATCGTCGCGAACATCACCGCGGTCAGCACGAACGTCAGGCCCGCGATCGCCAGCACGAAGCCGCGATGCGCGAGGCACCAGTCGAGCCCGTTGGCGTACTTGCGGAGCGTCCAGTTGAACAGGTCCTCGAACCACTGCGTGGAGCGCAGGCCGATCGACGGCTTCTTCGGCGCGTGATGCGACTGATGCGCGTGATGCGACGGATGCGCGGCGGCCACCGCCATGACATGGTCACCCTTGTGGTCGCCCTTGTGGTCTCCATACGCATGCTGCGATTCGTCGATGGGCACGTTCTCCGCCGACAAGAAGCGCGCGCACAGCATCGGGATGAGCGTGAGCGAGACCAGCGCGGACACGAGAATGGACAGCGACACCACCGCCGCGAACTCGTGGAACAGCAGGCCGATCACGCCCGGCATGAAGAAGATCGGAATGAACACCGCCACCAGCGAGATCGAGATCGAGAGAATCGTGAAGCCCATCTCGCGCGAGCCGATCAGCGCGGCCTTCAGCGGGGGCACGCCTTCCTCGATATGCCGCACGATGTTCTCGAGCATCACGATCGCATCGTCGACGACCAGACCCACGGCCAGCGTGATCGCGAGCAGCGACACGTTGTCGAGGCTGTAGCCCAGCGCTTTCATCAGCGCGACCGTGCCGATCAGCGAGATGGGCACGGACACCGTCGGGATCAGCGTCGCGGCCGCGCGGCGCAGGAACAGGAAAATCACCATCACGACGAGCGCCACCGTCAGCGCCAGCGTGAACTGCACGTCGTGGATCGATTCGCGAATGGACACGGAGCGGTCGTTGACCACCGCCACGTTGACCGAGCCCGGCATCTGCTGCACGAGGCGCGGCAGCGTGGCCTTGATCGAGTCGACCACGGCCACCGTGTTGGCATCGGGCTGGCGCAGCACCGTCAGCACGATCGAGCGCTCGTTGTTGAGCCAGCTGCCCGTCTTGATGGTCTCGACGCTGTCCTCGACCTCGGCCACGTCGGACAACCTGACGATGGCCCCGCTCGGCTGGCTCGCAACGATGATGTTGCGGAACGCATCGGCGTTCGAGAGCTGCCGGTTGGCCTGGATCGTCAGCGTCTGGCGCGCGCCGTCGAGCGTGCCGACCGGCGTGTTGGCATTCGCGCGATTGAGCGCGGTAGCCAGCTCATCGAGCGTGAGCCCGCGCGCGGCCAGCGCATCGGGTTTCGCGCGCACGCGCACCGCAAAGCGCTTCTGGCCAAGCACCTGCACCTGCGCGACGCCTGGCAGCGTGGCCAGCGTCGGCGAGATCAGGTTGTCGCCAAACGCGTTCAGCTCGGCCAGGCTCATCGCCGGAGAATTGATCGCGAGCAGGATGACCGGCGCATCGGCCGGGTTCACCTTGCGGTACGACGGCGGCTGCGTCATCTCGATCGGCAGCGTGCGCTGCGCGCGGAACAGCGCGGCCTGCACGTCGACCGCGGCGGCATCGATATCGCGGTCGTTGTTGAATTCGATCGTGATGCTCGAATTGCCAAGCGTGTTCGACGAACTGATCACCGTCACGCCCGGAATCGTCGCGAACTGCTTCTCCAGCTGGATCGCCACGGACGCGGCCATCGTCTCCGGACTCGCACCCGGCAGCGTCGCGGTGACCTGAATCACCGGCGAGTTGAAACTGGGCAGCGCGGCGATCGGAATCGTCGGGTACAGCACGATGCCCGTCACGATGACGGCGAGGCATAGCAGCACCGTCATCACGGGCCGCCGGATACAAAGCTCGGACAGCGTCATGATGTCAGTGTCCGCCGTTGCCGGCCGTGGCCGACGCCGCCGACGCGCCGCCAGCCTTGCCTTCGCGAATGCGCGAGCCGGGGCGCAGGTTCTGCGTGCCTTCCGTCACCACGCGCGCGCCGGGCTCCACGCCCTCGATCACCGCGGCCGCCGCCGTCGTGGCGATGACCTTCACGGGCACGCGCGCCACGGTGCTGTCCGGCTGCACGGTGTACACGAAGCGGCCTTCGGGCCCCGTCACCACGGCCTGCGGCGGTACCGTCAGCGCGCCCTGGAGCGTCTGCACGACCGCGTTGACGTTGGCATAGGTGCCCGGCCACAGGCGCTGTTCCTCGTTGTCGAACTGCGCCTTGATGCGGATGCTGCCGTATTGCGGATCGACGGTGTTATCGACGAACGTGATGCGGCCGACCACCGGGGTCTTGCTGCCGTCATTGGGCAATGCGGTCACCTTGACCGGGCCGACGCGCAGCGCCTCGCGCAGCGCGGCGAGCTGGCGCTCGGGCAGCGTGAACGTGACGGCGATCGGCGAGATCTGCGCGACGGTGACCATCGAGGTGGCCGTGGTCGGCGTGACCAGCGAGCCCGGAAAGACGTTGATGACGCCGGTGCGGCCACCGATCGTCGCGCGGATGGAGCCATAGCTGATGGCCACGCGGCTGGCCTCGATCGCGGCCTGGTCGGCGCGGATCGTCGCCTCGAAGCCATCGACCTTCGCCTGCGCGGTGTCCACCGCGCTGCGGGAGATAAAGTTGCGCTCGAGCAGTTCCTGGCTGCGGGAGAGGGTGCGGCGCGCATCGGCAAGGTCCGCCTGATCGCGCAGCAGCTGCGCGCGGGCGCGGGCCATGTTGGCTTCATCCATGCGCGTGTCGAGCGAGAACAGCAGGTCGCCCGGCTTCACCGTCTGGCCTTCCTTGATATGCACGGACTGGACCGTACTGGAGATTTGCGGGCGCACCTCGACCGTCTGCAGGGCGGTCACGTTGCCGTTGGCATTGACCTCCAGCGGCACGTCGCCCTGCTGCACGACCGCCGTCGACACCATGATCGCGGCGGGGGCCTTGACTTCGTGCTTCGGCACGTACCACGTCTTCCAGCCGAACCAGCCGGCACCGGCCACCACGAGGATCACAACCAGCGCGACCCAAGGCGAAGTCCGGCCGCGCCCCGTACCGGCGGCCGCGCTCCAGTTGCCATCGACAAACCCCTTGGGCTGGTCGATCCCGTCTGTTTTCATGTGAGGACCCTTCTCCACTGCGAACGTCAAACGCTGCTCCCCGACGGAAGGCGGCTTCTTGGAGCCACTTCGACCGTATTGCCCCGTGCCCTTGTTATCGGCGCGTATCGAATCTGTATAAGTACCGCGCCTCGCATGATTCAGGCTAGCGCGGCTTATTACAGCGCATTACAGACGGCCGGAAAGGAGGGGACGCTCGCGGCGTTGTATTCAGAGTTGTATTAAAGGGCAAACATATCAGAAAAGCACGCGCCAGCCATCCCTGCGGCGGAGGTTGATGTTTTCCACCGACACATTGCGTGGCCCGGGGGTCACCACGATGGCGTCGCCGGCCTGGAGCTCGCCAGGCTTGACCACCCGCAGATAGACCCCGGTGTAACCGCTCTGCACCATGTCATGTACGGCTTTACCGTACCCCATGACTGCGTTGAACTTGACGTTCGGGTTGCGCGGCAGGCCGACCTCGAGCACGACGTTGCCGATGCGCAGGAGGTCGCCGGCCCAGAGTTCGGTCTCGAACAGGCCCTGCACGGTGAGGTTCTCGCCCAGCGCGCCGAAGCCGAGCGGGCGGTTGGACTCGGGCACCTTCGCCGCGCGGCGGCGGGCGTTCCACCATGCATAGTGCTCGAACGGATAGAGATAGAGCGCGCGATCGGGACCGCCGTGGATGGTGCGGTCCGCCTGCTCGTCGCCGGCGAGGCCCAGCGCATGCACCTGCACGGCGATGGGCCTCAGCTGCGTGCTGAGCGGATGCTTGCGAATGGCAGACAGGACGATGGCCTCGGTACCGCCGCCGGCCACCACGAGCGGCAGCGGCGTACCCACGCTGATCGCGAGAACACGGGCGGAATCGGTCATCGGTGCACTCCGGGACGATCGACGGATCGACGATGCGACCAGTGTATCCAGCGAAGTGCACGTTTGAATGTGGGCCAGCCCACGCGCCCGTGCGGGCCCTGTAAAGGACCTATCGGGACCTAGCGCGACAGCGCGGGCGTCAGCGCCTTCGGGTTCGCGATGCTGTCGTGCTTGCCGGCGAGGACGTCCAGGATGTTCTGGAACGCCGTGCGGAAGTAAAGCTCGTAGCTGTCGCGCTCGACGTAGCCGAGGTGCGGCGTGCAGATGCAGTTCTCCATGCGAAGCAGCGCGTGGCCCTGCAGGATCGGCTCCGACTCGAATACATCGACCGCCGCCATGCCAGGCCGGCCGCGATTGAGCGCCGCGACGAGCGCGTTCTCCTCGATCAGCTCGGCGCGGCTCGTGTTGACGAACAACGCGGTGGGCTTCATGCGCTGCAGATCCGCGAGCCGCACGATGCCGCGCGTCTCGTCGTTGAGCCGCAGATGCAGGCTCAGCACGTCGCTGTCCGCAAACAGCTGCTCGGCGGATTCGGCCACGTTGAGGCCATCGTCGCGTGCCGACTGCTGCGATCCTTCGCGGCCCCATACGAGCACGTTCATGCCGAACGCGCGGCCGTAACCGGCCAGCAGCTTGCCGATCTTGCCGTAGCCCCAGATGCCGAGCGTCTGCCCGCGCAGGACCTGGCCGAGGCCGAAATTCGGCGGCATCGTCGTCGACTTGAGGCCCGACTGCTGCCAGGCGCCATGCTTCAGGCTGGCGACGTACTGCGGAATCCGCCGCTGCGCGGCCATGATCAGCGCCCACGTCAGTTCGGCCGGCGCCACGGGCGACCCTGTGCCTTCCAGTACGACCACGCCGCGGTCGGTACAGGCGTCGAGGTCGATATGGCCGCCCGGGCCGCCCACGCGGCCGGTCTGGCTGATGATCTTGAGCTTGGGCAGCTTTTCCAGAAGCTGGCGCGTGACCCGGGTCCGCTCGCGGATCAGCACGAGCGCTTCCACATCGGACAGGCGGGCGGCCAGCTGGCCCACACCCTTGACGGTGTTGTTGAACACCTTGACGTCGTGGCCTTCCAGCAGCGCGAAGCAAGGCAGCTTGCGCACGGCGTCCTGGTAATCGTCGAGAACGGCAATCTTCATCGGTGACTCTTTGACTTCAGCGAAGCTTGGTGCGCCCGGCAACAGAACCGCGGCGCGCCGGACAGTATGGTTGGCATCCAGATCGCGCAGAACATGTTTGCCGGGCCTTTCGGGCCCTTCGACAATGCTGCGCAGCAAAAAACAGCGGGGTGCAGCAGTGGTATCCTTGCCCGCTCCTGTCGGCAATGCCCGATGGTCGAGCTTGCTCCCATCGGCGTAATGTCGCCGGACAAAGCTACGCGGAACCCGAGGACGGGCGAAGCGCAACTGTATCGCAGCCGCATGGGCCGCCGCGATATTTTGCGCGGGATTCGCCGTCCCGGAGTTGTAACGGGATGTGACGATTGCGATGCGATGTGCATCATGCCAAACACCCGCGCGGCTTTGCCAGAATTCTTTAGTCGCTTTGGAGCACCACAATGAACCACCCCACAATGCAAGGCACGCCGGCTCTCAATGTCCCGGCCTGGGTCAAGCACCAGAAGCTGATCTCCTGGGTCGCTGAAATCGCCGCGCTCACCAAACCCGACAACATCTACTGGTGCGACGGCTCGCAGGAGGAGTACGACCGCCTGTGCGACCAGATGGTCGCCGCCGGCACGATGCAGCGGCTGAACCCCGCCAAGCGCAAGAACTCGTTCCTCGCCCTGTCCGATCCGTCCGACGTCGCGCGCGTGGAAGACCGTACCTTCATCTGCACGGACAAGCAGGAAGACGCCGGCCCCACCAACAACTGGACCGCGCCGGCCGAAATGCGCCAGACGCTGAACGGCCTGTTCGACGGCTGCATGCGCGGCCGCACGCTCTACGTGGTGCCGTTCTCGATGGGCCCGCTGGGTTCGCCGATCGCCCACATCGGCGTCGAGCTTTCCGATTCCCCGTACGTCGCCGTGAACATGCGCATCATGACGCGCATGGGCCGCGCGGTGTACGACGTGCTGGGCACCGATGGCGAGTTCGTGCCGTGCGTGCATACCGTGGGCAAGCCGCTCGCCGCCGGCGAGAAGGACGTACCGTGGCCGTGCAACCCGACCAAGTACATCGTTCACTTCCCCACCACGCGCGAGATCTGGTCGTTCGGCTCCGGCTACGGCGGCAACGCGCTGCTCGGCAAGAAGTGCTTCGCGCTGCGGATCGCCTCGACGATGGGCCGCGACGAGGGCTGGCTGGCCGAGCACATGCTGATCCTCGGCGTGACCTCGCCGGAAGGCAAGAAGTACCACGTCGCCGCGGCATTCCCGTCGGCCTGCGGCAAGACGAACTTCGCGATGCTGATTCCGCCCAAGGGCTTCGAGGGCTGGAAGGTCACCACGATCGGTGACGACATCGCCTGGATCAAGCCGGGCCAGGACGGCCGCCTGTACGCGATCAATCCGGAAGCCGGCTACTTCGGCGTGGCCCCGGGCACGAGCGAGAAGACCAACTACAACGCGATGGCGACCCTCAAGGAAAACGTCATCTTCACCAACGTCGCGCTGACCGACGATGGCGACGTATGGTGGGAAGGCATGACCAAGGAAGCGCCCGCGCACCTGATCGACTGGCAGGGCAAGGACTGGACGCCGGCCATCGCGAAGGAGACCGGCGCCAAGGCCGCGCATCCGAACGCGCGCTTCACCGCACCGGCCTCGCAGTGCCCGTCCATCGACGAGAACTGGGACAACCCCGCCGGCGTCGCGATCGACGCGTTCATCTTCGGTGGCCGCCGCTCGACCACGGTGCCGCTCGTGACCGAAGCGCGCAACTGGACCGAAGGCGTGTACATGGCCGCGACGATGGGCTCGGAGACGACCGCGGCCGCCGCGGGCCAGCAGGGCGTGGTGCGCCGCGATCCGTTCGCGATGCTGCCGTTCTGCGGCTACAACATGGCCGACTACTTCGGTCACTGGCTCGCGCTGGGCAAGAAGCTCGAGGCATCGGGCGCCAGGCTGCCGAAGTTCTATTGCGTGAACTGGTTCCGCAAGGACGCGGACGGCAACTTCGTATGGCCGGGCTTCGGCGAGAACATGCGCGTGCTGTCGTGGATGATCGACCGCGTGGAAGGCAAGGGCCAGGGCGCCGAGCACGTGTTCGGCACGTCGCCGCGCTACGACGACCTCAACTGGAACGGCCTCGACTTCAACACCACGCAGTTCGATCAGGTCACGTCGATCGACGCCGATGCGTGGAAGCGTGAGCTCGCGCTGCACGAGGAGCTGTTCACGCAGCTGAAGCATCATCTGCCGCAGGAACTCGTGGACACCAAGGCTGCGCTGGAAAAGCGTCTCGGTTAATCCCGAACCGCCTCCCCCTCAGCCTCAGCCATGACAAAGGCCTCTCCCTCGGGAGAGGCCTTTTTGTTTAGCGGTACAGCACTTCGGGTAACCACAGCCCGATGCCGGGGAAGATATACAGCAGCGCCAGCGCGATCAGCTGAATCCCCATGAACGGCAGCATGCCGACGAAGATCTGATTCAGGGTTACGTGCGGCGGCGCCACGCCCTTCAGATAGAACGCGGCCATCGCCACTGGCGGCGAGAGAAACGCGGTCTGGAGATTCAGCGCGACAAGCAGGCCGAAGAACAGCGGATCGATGCCGAAGTTGTCGAGCAGCGGGATGAAGATCGGCATGAAGATGATGATGATCTCCGTCCATTCGAGCGGCCAGCCGAGCAGGAAGATGATGATCTGCGCGAGGATCATGAACTGCACGGGCGTCAGGTCCAGCGAGAGCACCCATTCCTCGACCAGCGCCTGCCCGCCGAGCAGCGCGAACGCCGCCGAGAAGATCGACGACCCCACGAATAGCCAGCACACCATCGCGCTCGTCTTCACGGTGAGGAACACCGACTCGCGCACGACGTTGTAGTTCAGCTGTCCATAGGCGGCGGCCAGCAACGCACCGCCGAGCGAACCCACCGCCGCGGCTTCCGTCGGCGTGGCGAGGCCGAACACGATCGATCCCAGCACCGCGATGATCATCACCGCGAGCGGAAAGAACGACGACAACAGCAGCTTGAAGATCTCGAGACGCGCGAAGTTGAAGTACCAGTAGAACACCGCGAGCCCGATGGCGGCCACGGCCAGCGTGATCCAGAACCACCGTGGCGCCGGCGTTGCGGGGACATCCGCCTGCGCCGCCGGCACGGACACGGCCGACGCCACATCCCGCGGCGTCGCGGGCTTCGGCGTGGCAACAGGGGGCGGCGCGAGTGTCTCGCCTTCGCTCGGCGGCGCCTGCAGTTCATCGAACGATGACGATGGCTCGCTGTCGGCGATCGCGCCCATCTCCACCGCGCCGCCGCTGCTTCCAGCGCTCCTGGGCGCCGTGACGGCGGCATACATCAGGCTCATGGCCACGGCGACCGCAAACGCGGGCATCAGCACCACCCCGAGCTGCCGGATGACGTAGCCCATCGGCACGTCGGCATTGCGGCGGCCCTTGAGCGCTCCCAACAGCGCGGGCAGTGCCCGGCGGCTCACGGTATCGCGCAACGTGGCCGCGAATGTCGTGAGCGGGATGACGCGATCCTCCGCCGCGAGCGGCGGTGCCAGCGATGGCTTGATCTTCGCGATGAGGATGGCGTAGAGGATATAGAGACCGGCAAGCATCAGCCCCGGAAAAAACGCTCCGGCATAAAGCTGTACCACCGAGACGCCCGCCGTCGCGCCATAGACGATCAGCAGCACGGATGGCGGGATCAGGATGCCGAGGCATCCGCCGGCCGTGACCGCGCCCGCGGACAACTGCGTGCTGTATCCCGCGCGCAGCATCGCGGGAAACGCGAGCAGCCCCATCAGCGTGACGACCGCGCCGACGATGCCCGTCGCCGTGGCAAACACCGCGCACGTGATCAGCGTGGCGACCGCCAGCGAGCCCGGCAGCCATGCCAGCGCCAGATGCAGGCTGCGGAACAGCTTCTCGATCAGGTTCGCGCGCTCGACCAGGTATCCCATGAACACGAACAGCGGGATGGAGATCAGCACGTCGTTGGTCATGACCGCGTACGCGCGCTGCACCATCAGGTCGAGCGTCTGCTCCACGGCGATGGCGGGATTCGCATGCCGGTATGCCAGCCACGCGAACAGCACGCCCATGCCCATCAGCGTGAACGCCGTGGGAAAGCCGAGCATGATCGCGACCACGATCAGCGCGAGCATCAGCAAGCCGAGATGCCCGTTGGTCCACATCGACGGCGCGGGCATGAACCACGCGACCGCCCCCACGATCAGCACCATCAGCGTGATACCGAACCACAGTTCCTTTCTCATCGCGGGTTGCTCTCCAGTGCCGAGGTCTTCGTGCCGGGAGCGCGCACCGCAGAAGTGTCGGCGGAAGTGTCGGCGGCACTCGCCAGCACCTCCTCCTTGCCCACCATCTGCTTGAGCTTGTCGACGTCGACCTCCTCCACGTCTTCCTCACGCCGCGGCCAGTCGCCATCCATGAGGCACAGCACGCAGCGGATGACCTCCGCCACGCCCTGCAGCAACAGCAGCGCGCCCGCCACCGGTATCACGGCCTTGAACGGATAGATCGGCGGACCGTCCGCGGCGATCGACGAATGCTCGTTCTGCGCGAGCGACACCTGGAAGAAATCCAGGCCCGCCCACGCAAGCGCGATCACGCCGGGAAAGAAGAATAGGAGATACAGCACGAGGTCGATGGCGGCCTGCGCGCGCGGCTGCAGAAAGCCATACAGGATGTCGCCCCGCACGTGGCCGCGCTTGGCGAGCGTGTAGGCGCCGCCGAGCATGAACAACGCGCCGTACAGCATGTTGCTGGCGTCGAAGACCCATGCGTGCGGCGTCCCGAGGGCGTAGCGCGAGAACACCTCGTAGCTGATCATCAGTGTAAGACCGACGATCAGCCACGAGGCGGCCTGTCCCACGAGGGTACTGATCTTGTCGATACCCAGCAGCAGTGTTTGCACGAGACCGCTCCGGTCAGCCGCTCTTCTTCGTGGAGAAGTAGTACGAGGAGGCCATTCGATAGTCGACGTTGGTGTCGTTCTGCCAGCGCGTGCTGCGCTGCGCGAACGCCTTCATCGACTCGTTGACCTTCTTGAACATCGGGTTTTCTTTCTCCTTGCGCGCGACGATCTCGTCCCACACCTTCAGTTGCGCCTGCAGCACGGAGCTCGGCGTCGCGTAGAACTTCACGCCCTGTTCCTGCAGCGCCTGATAGTCCTTCGAATAGCGGTCGATCGCCTTCATCGACATCTCGGCGGAGCTGGCATCGACGGCGTTGGCGATGACCGCGCGCAGCTTCGGCGAGAGCGCGTCGTAACGCTTCTTGTTGAACAGCACCTCGAACTGCTCCGAGCACTGGTGGAAGCTGCGTAGCATGCAGACCTTCGACACGTCGGGGAAGCCGAGCGCGCGGTCGGAGCTGGCGTTGTTGAACTCGGCCGCATCGAGCAGGCCGCGGTCCATCGCCGGCACGATCTCCGCGCCGGGCAACGCGTTCACGGCCGCGCCCAGCCCCGTGAAGATATCGATCGACAGTCCCACCGTGCGGAACTTGAGGCCCTTGAAGTCCTCGGGTTTCGTGATCGGCTTCTTGAACCAGCCAAGCGGCTGCGTCGGCATGGGCCCATACATGAAGGACACCACGTCCAGATTCAGGCTGCGGTAGATCTCTTCCTGCAGCTCCTTGCCCCCGCCGTACTTGTGCCAGGCCAGCAGCATGTTGCCGTCCATGCCCCATGCCGGTCCCGAACCCCAAAGCGCCAGCGCCGAGTTCTTGCCGTACCAGTACGCGATGACGCCGTGGCCGCCGTCGAGCGTGCCCTTGTTGACCGCGTCGATGAGGTCGAATGCCTTGACCACGGCGCCGGCGGGCAGCAGCTCGATGCGCAGCTCGCCGCCCGACATGTCGTTGACCTTCTTGACGAAGTCGCCCGCGAACTCGTGGAAGATGTCCTTGGTGGGCCAGGTGCTCTGCCACCGCATGCTGATGGGGCCCTGCGCCTTCACGATGGCGGGAAAGCCCAGCGTCGCCGCGCCCGTGGCCGCCGCGGCCGCGCCTCCGAGGAATCCGCGCCGCGATGCTGCGAGCCCGTCGTTGCCCGTGTTGGCGCGGGTGCCAGTGTCCGTACCCACGCTAACGTCCTTGCTGCCCTTGCGCCTTGCTGCCATGACTGTCTCCCCTGTCTGTTGGACCGACGACAAAATGCCTGGCCGTCTGCGTGCCGCGCGGGCATGCGCCAGCGCGGACGGCAAACGTCAACAATGGAACGGAAGAATCGGTGCGAGGCGCATGACGCGCGGCGGGTGAGCAGCGCGTGGAGACGTTAAAGGCAATCTCCGTGGCCTTTGGTTGTATTGATCTTAGGAAGCGCGCATCACGTCAACAATGTAGGGAATACCCTTCACGCCTGCCCGCTCTCGCGTTCGGCGCCCAATTGCTGCACTGCATATTTGACGAGGCCCGCGCGGCCTTCGATGCCGAGCTTGCGCTTGAGGTTGAGGCGATGCGTCTCCACCGTGCGCACGGAAACGCCGAGATTCGCGGCAATCTCCTTGTTGGCGAGACCGCGTCCGATGCCGTTGAGGATGTCGCGCTCGCGCGGCGTGAGCGCGTCAAGCGGGCTACCCGATTGCTCCGCCATCGCGCGCGCGATGCGCGCGCTGTAGAACACGCGGCCCGCGAGCACGGCGTGGATCGCCGCCAGCAGTTCGTCGGCTGGCGCGTCCTTGAGCACGTAGCCGCGCGCGCCCGCGCGCACGGCCTGCCGTACATATTCGAGGTTGTCGTGCATCGACACGATCAATACGGCGAGTTCCGGATACTGGTCGTGCAGCGCGCTCGCCAGCGCGATCCCACCCATGCCGCGCATGCCGATGTCGGTGATCACGAGTTCGGGACGCTGTGCCTCGTCCACGCGCGCGAGCCAGGCCAATGCCGCCTCGCCGTCGTCGGCTTCACCCACCACCTCCAGCCCAGGCTGCAGCGTCAGATGCATGCGCATGCCATCGCGCACGAGCGCGTGGTCGTCGATCAGCAGCACGCGCGCCGGCGCGGCGGTATCCGGAAACACGGTCATGACAGCGGGTGTTCGGTGGAGGCTTTGGAAAGGGAAGAGGCCGCGGTGGCGTCGCCCGCGCTAGCGTCACCCGCGAGAGCCACGCGCGGCAGCGTTGCCACGAGCCGCGTGCCGGCAAGCCCGGACGAGATGTCGAACGTGCCGCCGAGCGCGGCCATGCGCTCGCGCAGGTTGCGCAGTCCGATGCCGCGGTTCGGATCCGACTGCATGCGCGCGACATCGAAGCCCGCGCCATCGTCGCGTACGGTGAGGCGGGTGGCGTCCGCCGCGAAATCGAGGATCACGAACACGCGATGCGCATGCGCATGACGCTCGACGTTGGTCAGCGCCTCCTGCGCGATGCGGAAGAGCGCGGTGGCCTGTTCCTCGGGCAGCTCGCGCGGCGTGCCATGCTGCGTCACGTCGACCTGCAGCGTGCTGCCTTCCTGCATCTCGCGCGCAAGGTGCTGCAGGGCCGCATGCAGCCCGAGGTCGTCGAGCAGCGCGGGACGCAGGTTGCGCGCGACGCGGCGCACTTCGTTGAATACGGTATCGAGGCGGTTCAGCGCCATGCCAAGCACGGGTACGACGGACGCGCTCTCCGCCGGGGCGATACGCAGCCGGTTGGCCGCGGTCTCCAGCACGAGCTTCACGGACACCAGCAACTGGCTCACGCCGTCGTGCAGTTCGCGCGAGAGCCGCGCGCGTTCCTGTTCCTGCGATTGCACCACGCGCTGCGCGAGCTGCCGCAGCTTGGCATCGGCCTCGCGATGCTCGCTGACGTTCAGCGCCAGCCCGCTCGCGGCCACCAGCAGGATACTGATGGCCGCGATCACGCCGATCCACGCCATCGTGTCCCGGATATCGATGGCCGCGCGCGCGTCCAGCCGGCGCAGCGTCTCCTCGACGTCGTCGAGGTAGATACCGGTGCCGACCATCCAGTTCCATTCGGGCACCGACACCACGTATCCCAGCTTCGGCGCCACTTGCTGCGACGACGGCTTCTTCCACAGGTACCGCACGGAGCCGCCGCCCTTGGAAGCGGCCTCGATGAGCTTCTGGATCGTCAGCGCGCCCTGCGGGTCGCGCATGAGCCACAAGTCCTGCCCCACGAGCTCCGGCTGGCGCGGATGCATGAGGTTGCGGCCCTGCATGTCGTACAGGAAGAAGTAACCGTCCGGACCGTAGTCGAGCCGTGCCAGCGCCTCCATCGCGGCCTGGCGCGTGGCCGCGTCGTTGCGGCCCGACTGGAGCATCGGCGCGATGGTGCTCTGCGCGAGTTCCACGTAGTGCCGTAACTCCATTTCCTTGCTCTGGAGATACGCGGCCTCCACCAGCGCCCGCTCGTGCTGCGCCAGCGCGGTGGCCTGATAGCGCACGGCCAGCGCAATGCCGAGCATCGCCACCGCAAGTGGCGCAACGGCTAGTAACAGGATCTTCTGGCGGAGTTTCATGGAGACCGGGGGTAAACACCGACGCCCGCAAGGCCGCGTGCCATCGTCGGCCTGCGTAGTACTACGCAGGCGCGCTGCGTAGTTACGCGCTTGTGTGGGCGGGGGCGGGTAACAATACTACACGCCGTAAAAAGAGGAGACCTTTCACACATGAATCGCATTTCGGAACACCTCATGTGGCTGGCCGTCGCCGTCATCGGCGCATTTGCCTTCGCCACGGTCGCGCTGTCGCGCGGAGAGGCCGTCAGCGCGCTGTGGATCGTGGTGGCCGCGATCTGCATCTACCTGATCGCCTACCGCTACTACAGCCGCTTCATCGCCGACAAGGTGATGCAGCTCGACCCCCGGCGCATGACGCCCGCCTGGCGCCATAACGACGGCCTCGACTACGTACCGACCAACAAGGCGGTCCTGTTCGGCCACCACTTCGCCGCCATCGCCGGCGCCGGTCCGCTCGTCGGTCCCGTGCTGGCCGCGCAGATGGGCTACATGCCCGGCATGCTGTGGATTCTCGCGGGCGTGGTCTTCGCGGGCGCGGTGCAGGACTTCATGATCCTGTTCATCTCCACGCGCCGCGACGGCCGCTCGCTGGGCGACCTCGTCAAGTCCGAGATGGGCACGGTGCCCGGCATGATCGCGCTGTTCGGCTGCTTCATGATCATGATCATCATCCTCGCGGTGCTGGCCCTGATCGTCGTAAAGGCGCTGGCCGGATCGCCGTGGGGCACGTTCACCGTGGCCGTGACGATTCCCATCGCGCTGTTCATGGGCATCTACACGCGTTACCTGCGTCCGGGCCGCATCGGCGAAGTGTCCATCATCGGCTTCGTGCTGCTGATGCTCGCCATCGTCGGCGGCCAGTACGTGCATGAAAGCGCCACGCTCGCGCCGCTGTTCACGTACGACGGCAAGGCGCTCACGTGGATGCTGATCATCTACGGTTTCATCGCCGCCGTGCTGCCCGTGTGGCTGCTGCTCGCCCCGCGCGATTACCTGTCCACCTTCCTGAAGATCGGCACGATCATCGCGCTGGCGATCGGCATCGTGATCGTCGCGCCCGAACTCAAGATGCCCGCGTTCACGCAGTTCGCGCAGGGCAACGGTCCGGTGTGGTCGGGCAACCTGTTCCCGTTCCTCTTCATCACCATCGCGTGCGGCGCGGTGTCCGGCTTCCATGCGCTGATCTCGTCGGGCACCACGCCCAAGCTGCTCGAGAACGAATCGCACGCGCGCTTCATCGGCTACGGCGCGATGCTGGCGGAGTCGTTCGTCGCGATCATGGCGCTGGTCGCCGCCTCGGTGATCGAGCCCGGCGTGTACTTCGCGATGAACAGCCCGGCCGCCGTGATCGGCACCACGCCGGAAGCCGTCGCGCAGGCCGTCTCGACGTGGGGCTTCGTGATTACGCCCGACGTGCTGGTGCAGACCGCCAAGGACGTCGGCGAGCACACGATCATCTCGCGCGCCGGTGGCGCCCCGACGCTGGCCGTCGGCATTGCCCACATCCTGCATCAGGTGGTGGGCGGCCAGGCGATGATGGCGTTCTGGTACCACTTCGCGATCCTGTTCGAAGCGCTGTTCATCCTGACCGCCGTTGACGCGGGCACGCGTGCCGGCCGCTTCATGCTGCAGGATCTGCTCGGCAGCTTCGTGCCGTCGCTCAAGCGCACGGATTCGCTGCCCGCGAACCTGATCGCCACGGCGCTGACGGTCGCGGCCTGGGGCTACTTCCTCTACCAGGGCGTGGTCGATCCGCTGGGCGGCATCAACACGCTGTGGCCGCTGTTCGGCATCTCCAACCAGATGCTCGCCGCCGTCGCGCTGGTGCTCGGTACCTGCGTGCTGGTCAAGATGAAGCGCGGCCAGTACGCGTGGGTCACACTGGTCCCGACCGTGTGGCTGCTCATCTGCACGCTGACCGCCGGCTGGCAGAAGCTTTTCCACGCCGATCCGAAGGTCAGCTTCCTGACCCACGCGGCCAAGTTCAGCGACGCCATTGCCGAAGGCAAGGTGCTGGCGCCGGCCAAGTCGATGGAGCAGATGCACCGCATCGTCTTCAACGACTACCTCGACGCGGGCCTCTGCGCGCTGTTCATGTTCGTGGTGCTGTCGATCGTCGCGTACGGCTTCAAGACCGCGCTGCAGGCGCGCCAGGCCGCGCGCCCGACCGACCGCGAGACGCCGTTCGAACCGCTTCCCGCGGCCGCCTCGTCACAGCACTGATCGCAACACTGACCGGAGAATCGCCATGCTCGAGCAACTCGGCACCATGGGCCGCTATCTCGGCCAGTCGCTGCGGCTGATGGTCGGCCTGCCCGACTACCAGACGTACGTGGCCCACATGGAAGCCACGCATCCGGACCGCGAACCGATGACGTACGAGGCGTTCTTCCGCGAGCGTCAGGAGGCGCGCTACGGCGGCGGGCAGGGCAAGTGTTGCTGAGCCGGTAACCGGCTTCTCGTGGACCAGACGGCGGCCTTTGGGGGCCGCCGTTGTTTTTTTGTGTGGACATCCAAACGCAAAGCGGCGTAGAAACAACGTTTCTGTGGCAGGGTTACAGGGCTTACACCCCGTTACAGCAACGATTTAGCGCCTTATCTACACTCCGTTCCAGACAATCAATTAAGGAAAATACGATGTCTATCCAAACCGTTCGCAACCTGAGTCTGGCTCTGATTCTTTCGGCTTCCGCACTGCCGGCCCTTGCAGGCGGTGACCTGAACAATGCCCTCGGCGGCGGCCTCGGCGGCGTAGCCGGCGCGGCAGTCGGTGGCGCCCTCGGCGGCAGCACCGGTGCCGTGATCGGCGGCGCGGTCGGCGGTGGCGCCGGTGGCGCGCTCACGTCGAATCGCCGCGAGCGCACTGGCGCGATCATCGGCGGCGCACTGGGTGGCGGCGCTGGCACCGCGGCGGGCAACGCCGTGGGCGGCCGGACCGGCGGCCTCGTGGGCGCGGGTCTGGGCGGCGCGGCGGGTGCGGCGCTGGGTGGCAACGTATCGCGCAGCAACTCCTATGACGACGATCGCCGCTACTACAAGCGCAGCAAGCATCGCCGCCATCGTCACGACTGATCCGACTGATCCGTCAGGACGCGCGCCAAAGCAAAAGGCCGTACCCACTGGGTACGGCCTTTTTTTTCGACCGCGCGACGGCGGGCGGGGTGCGGATCAGCGCGCCGCGCCGTCCGTGAAGACGTCGAACTGACCGCGCATGCCGTCGGTGAACACATCGAATTGGCCCGCCTTCGCGCCGTCGGTGTAAACGTCGAACTGGCCGGCCTTGGCGAACGCGGGCGAGGCCGCAAGAGCCAGGAGGAAAGCAGGCACGAGGGCGGGGATGAGGGCGAAGCGCTTCATGAGGGATCCTGTGGACAAGTTCGGTCGCCATGCTGCGCTGCGACACACGGGTGGGCCGATATTAGGCGTTCCCCGGATATGCATAAACAAGCCTATCCACAATGATTGATTGTGATTTCAACAATAAATCACGCAGATCGTGTAAAAGTCCACGGTAGGAACGGGAGACTGTGTCATGGATCGGCTTCAATCGATGCGCGTGTTCGCCAAGGTCGTCGAGCTTGGCAGCTTCGCCCGTGCGGCGCAGCAATTGGAAATGTCCAATGCGGTGGTCACGCGCTATGTGGCCGATCTGGAAAGCCACCTCGGCACTCGGCTGCTCAACCGCACTACGCGCAGCCTGTCGCTGACGGACGCCGGCGAAACCTATCTGCTGCGCTGCAACCAGATCCTCGAAGACGTGGAGGAAGCCGAGGGGGTGGTCACCGCCCGCAGCCAATCGCTCTCGGGGACGCTGCGGCTCGTCACGCCGGTGATGTTCGGGCTCCATCTGTTGCCGCATACCCTCGCGCGCTTCCAGCGGCTGTATCCCGATGTGGTGTTCGACGTGTTGCTCTCGGACCGCAACGTGGACATCGTGGAAGAGGGCAGGGACGTCGCGGTCATGCTGTCCGATCTCGGACTGGGATCGCATCTCGTGGCGCGGCCGCTGATCTCCGCGGAAATCATCCTGTGCGCGTCGCCGGGTTACCTGCGCGAGCACGCGCCGCTACGGCACGCGCACGACCTCACTCATCACCGCTGCATCGCCATGCGCCTGCCCAACGCCGAGCACGAGTGGACATTGTCCGGTCCCGAAGGCGAGGTGACCGTGCCGATCCGCCCCGGCCTGCTGTGCAGCAACGCCGAACTGGCCCATCAGGCCGCGCTGGCCGACATGGGCATCGCGATGCTGTCGTCGTATCTGGCGCGCCCCAATATCGAGGCGGGCCTGCTGACCCATATCCTCCCGCAGTACCAGCTGCCGCGGCGCGATATCAGCGTGGTCTATCCCAGCCGCAAGTTCCTGCCGACGAAGGTCCGCGCGTTCATCGACTTCCTGCTCGAGGAAGGCAAGCAACGCGCGGTGGAAGCGGAAGCGCACAAGCGCGCTAGCGCGCTCTCCGGCGAGGGGCGATAAACCGTATCGCTTACTCGTCCACCTCGGCGGTGGCCTTGGCCTTCTTCGCGGCGGTCTTGGCGGGAGCCTTCTTGGCGGCGGTTTTAGGCGGGGCCTTCTTGGCGGCCGTCTTGGAAGCGGTCTTGCCCGCCGCCTTCACCGGTGCCTTCTCGGCGGGTGCCTCGTCATCGGTCTTCGCGGCGCTCTTGGCTGACGTCTTCGCGGCCGGTTTGGCCGCGGCACCCTTGGCACCCGCCTTCGGCTCGCGGGCCTCGAACTCGAAGCCGATCTTGCCGTCAGGCTGCTTGACGAGGAACGCCTTGAAGTTGCGGCCCGTGCGCGACGACTTGAAGCCCGTCAGCAGATCGGTGCGGCCGTCGGTCAGCAGCTTGCCGATCTGCTCGCGCGAGATCTCCTGCTGCAGGATGATCTTGCCGCTCGTGAAGTCGCAAGACTTTGCGCTGCCCACAGCGTTCTCGCACACGTACTTCATGCCGTGCTCGTAGACCGCGCCGGCGCACTTCGGGCAGGTGCCGACAGGCGTCTGCTCGCTGAAGTCGATCGGCTCGCCATCGCTGTCGTCGTCGTTCTGGCCGAAGTCGAATTCCATCTTCCAATGGCCTTCGTCGTCCTTCGCTAGCTTCAGGATGGCCGCGAACGGCCGGCCCATCTTGCTGCGGAATCCCTGCAGCGGACCAATCTCCTTCTTGAGCAGCAACTCCTCGACTTCTTCGATCTCGAACTGACGACCGCCGGGAATCTTGCTGATCGAGAAATCGCACGCGGTACATGCAAAGCGGCGATAGTTCTCCTTGACCTGGCCGCCGCACTGCGGGCATGGCGTGTCCAGCGTCGCGTAGTCGCCGGGGATCGTATCGCTGTCGTACTCCTTCGCGCGCTTGACGATCTGTTGCGTCATCTGCGCGATCTCGCGCATGAACTCATCGCGCTTGAGACGGCCGCGTTCGATCTGCGACAGCTTGTGTTCCCATTCGCCCGTCAGTTCGGCCTGCGTGAGTTCCTGCACGCCGAGGCCGCGTAGCAGCGTCATCAGCTGGAACGCCTTCGCGGTGGGGATCAACTCGCGGCCTTCGCGGACGAGGTATTTCTCCGTCAGCAGGCCTTCAATGATCGCCGCGCGCGTCGCCGGCGTGCCGAGGCCCTTGCCGGCCATGGCCTCGCGCAGCGCGTCGTCATCGACGAGCTTGCCCGCGCCTTCCATCGCCGACAGCAGCGTCGCTTCGTTGTAGCGCGCGGGCGGGCGCGTGGCCAGTCCCACGGACTCGACCTTGTCGGTACGGACCTTCTCGTCCTTGGCTACCGCCACCAGCGTCGCGTCCTTGCTGTCCTTCGCGTCGTCCTTGCCTTCCTTGCTGCCCTGCGCTTCGCGGCCGTAGATCTCGAGCCAGCCCGCGTTCACGAGCACCTTGCCCTCGGTCTTGAAGTGATGGCTCGCGACCTCGGTGACCCGCGTCGTCACCTGGAATTCGGCCGCCGGGAAGAACACCGCGAGGAAACGCCGCACGACGAGGTCGTACAGCTTCTGCTCGGGCTCCGACAGATTCTTCGGCGCCTGGAGCGTGGGGATGATGGCGAAGTGATCGCTGATCTTGCTGTTGTCGAAGATCTTCTTGTTCGGCTTGACCCAGCCGTTCTTCATGATCTTCTTGGCATGCGGGAAATAGTTCGGCGAACTCTCCGCGAGCATGTCCATGGTCTGCTTGACCGTATCGATATAGTCCTCGGGCAGCGCGCGCGCATCGGTACGCGGGTACGTCAGCACCTTGTGCTTCTCGTACAGCGCCTGCGCCAAACCCAGCGTGTTCTTGGCCGAGAAGCCGAAGCGTCCGTTCGCCTCACGCTGCAGCGTGGTCAGGTCGAACAGCGCGGGCGACTGCTGCGTGGACGGCCGGGATTCCTCGGTAACGGTGCCCGGCTTGTCGCGGCACGCGGCGACGATGCTCTTCGCCTCGGCCTCGCTCCACAGCCGCGACTCGCGCGCCTCCGGATCGAACTCGTTCTTCTTGAACTTGGGGTCGAACCAGCGGCCTTCGTACAGGCCCGCGGCGGCGATGAACTCCGCGTGGACTTCCCAGTAATCGCGCGACACGAAGTGTTTGATCTTCTCTTCGCGCTCCACGACGATGGACAGCGTCGGCGTCTGCACGCGGCCGACCGTCGTCAGGAAGAAGCCGCCGCCCTTGCTGTTGAATGCGGTCATCGCACGCGTGCCGTTGATGCCGACCAGCCAGTCCGCCTCGGACCGGCAACGGGCCGCATCGGCGAGCGGCATCATGTCGATGTCCTCGCGCAGGCTCGCAAACCCGTCGCGGATCGACTGCGGCGTCATCGACTGCAGCCACAGCCGGCGCACGGGCTGCTTCGCCTTGGCCTGCTGCGCGATCAGGCGGAAAATCAGTTCCCCTTCGCGCCCCGCGTCACAGGCGTTGATCAGCGCGGTCACGTCCTTGCGCTTGATCAGGCGGTTGAGCACCTTCAGGCGCGATTCGGTCTTGGGGATGGGGCGCAGGTCGAAATGGGGCGGAATCACCGGCAGATTGGTGAAACTCCACTTGCCGCGCTTGACTTCATACTCGTCGGGCGCTGCGATCTCGACCAGGTGACCCACGGCCGAGGACAGCACGTAGTCGTCGCTCTCGAAGTACTCGTCGTGCTTGGTAAAGCCCCCGAGGGCGCGCGCGATATCGGCGGCGACCGACGGCTTTTCCGCGATGATGAGGGCTTTTGACATTGAGCGGTCCTTGCGGGCATGGCCTCATGAATGAGAAGCCAGCACCTCTTGAAAATGCACTGCACACTATATATGTGGCGTGCCTGGGCTTTGAGGCGCCAATAATAAGCGCGACTCAGACGGCCGTGCAAGCCAGCCCAGGCCAGCCTCGAACACCCGTCGGGCCGCGCTTCCTAACGCGCGGCGTCCGTACCAAGCAACCACTCGAGCACTTCTGGCATGTCCGCGGCAGGGGCCGTCATGCGGGACCCGCGTGCGAGCATGCGCTCCAGAACTTCCAGGTGCGGCAGCACGGTACCGTAGAAATCCGGCTGCCCGCCTGCCACCCGCTGCACCAGCAGCGTCGGGAAATTCTCGATATCGACGTCTTCCCCCAGATAGTCCGCATGGGTTTCGATGTCGATCCAGACGAAACAGTCGGCCGGGTGGCGCGCGGCCAACGCCGCGAACCCAGCCTCGTACTCCTTGCAGGTGCCACACCACGCCGCGCACAGGCATGCGACGAGTCGTCCGTCCGGACGATCCTGAAGTGCCCGGCGAAGGGCGGCGGCATCCCGCTCGGGGAAGTAAACGGTCATGGCGATGTAAACATGAGCCTGCTGGCGCACACAATGCGAGACATTGTATCGGGGCTTGGCAAACTCGCTCCTTGATCCCGTCCCGCATCACCGTCCGATCTGGCTGCAACGCCGATAGCGATTTCCCGGTAGACGCTCCACGGCGCCCGCCAGTTCCAGTTCGAGCAGTGCGGTTGCCACGGTATCCGGGCGCATCCCGCTCCGGGCGCAGATGTCGTCCAGCGTCACCGGATCATAGGCCAGCGCGGCACCGAGCGTATCGCTGCACTGGGTACGCCCCGCCGCGTCACCTGCGGCCACTAGGGTGGTGCCAGCCGGGGGCAGATTCAAGTCGGTGAACTCTTCGAAGACGTCCGCCGGGGCCTCGACCAGCCGCGCGCCGTCGCGGATCAGGCGGTGCCCGCCGCGCGAAAGTGCCGAATGGATCGATCCGGGCACCGCCAGGACCTCGCGGCCAAGCTCGGCCGCTAGCCGCGCGGTGATGAGCGACCCCGACCGCTCGGCCGCTTCGATGACGAGCACGCCGCGCGACAGGGCGGCAATGATGCGGTTGCGCCGCGGAAAGTGATGACCCACTGCGCGCGTACCCAGCGGAAACTCGCTCACGATCACCCCGTGAGCGGCCACAGCGTGTGCGAGGTCGCGGTGCCGCGCCGGGTACACGATGTCCGCTCCCGTGCCGATGACCGCCACGGTACCGCCGGGGCCGCTCAAGCCGCCCGCGTGCGCGGCGGCATCCACGCCCAGCGCCAGCCCCGAGATTACCGCGAGCCCGACCCGCGAGAAGGCGGCCGCGAAGGACTCGGCGTCCTGGCGGCCTTGATCCGTGGCCTTGCGCGCGCCGACGATGGCCAGCGCGGGCCGTGCGAGGGTATCGAGGTGGCCGTTGACGTACAGCAGCGGCGGCGGATCGTTCAGATCGAACAGCCTTGCCGGGTACGCGGCATCGGCGAGCGTGAGCAGATGGTGGTGGGGCGCGTCGCGCCACGCGAGTGTGCGGTCGATCAGCACCGCCATCGCGTCGTCCGGCGGGGCCAGCAGCGCGCGCACGACGTCCGCGGGCACATGCGCCCCCAGGCGCGCGGCATCCTGCGCCAGCACGCGCTCGGGCAGACCGAAGGCGGCCAGAAGCCGCCGGGCCCCCACGGGACCGAGCCCCGGTGTCGCGGACAGTCGCAGCCACGCCGCGACCTCGGCGTCCGTCAGGGCGCCGGCGTCGGGATCGGGGGCGGAAGGTGCGAGAGGGGAGAGCGCGGGCAGGTCCGCGCGAAAGTCACGCGTCACGCAGGGGAGAAGCGGTTTACCGGTTGGCGGTCAATCCCGGCGGCGGTGTGCCCGCCGGGCGATCGCTGGGATGCTCATTGGGTGCTCAGCGAATGCTCAGCGGGGAGGCTCAGTGCGGTGTCTGTGCACGGTCGCCGACCATGATCGTGTTCGACGCGTCGGTGACCAGCGCATATGAAATGCCCGGGAACACACGGAACACGAAGGCGAGGCCGTAACGGTCGTCCGGGAGCGTGATCAGGCGGTTGTTCTCGGTCCTGTCCTTGACCTGGCCACCATCGCGCGACAGCGCCACCACGTGGCCGGGCTCGAGGCCGGCGTTGCCGCCGACGTTGAGCACCACCACCTGCTTGGCGCCGCCGTACTGCACGCCGCCATAGACCTTGGCCACGCGCGCGTCGATCTCGACCTCCGGCGCATGCGGGACATAGCGGACAAGCTCGCGCGGCGGCTGCGGGAGCATCAGCGTGCCGATGCCGATCTCCTGTTGCGCGGCCGTGGCCTCCACCGTCGTGACGGCATCGGGGCCTTGCGGACCCTGTGTCACGCGCAGGTTGCCCTGATACTCGGCTTCGTACCCGATGACCTTCTGCGTCACGGGATCCTTCACGGGCTGTACGGGACGAAAGGCCTGCCAGTCGCTGCCGACCCGGGCATCCTCGGCGCTGATGCCGCGTGCATAGGCCGAATCGCCGCGGCCCATGTAAACGCGCGACTCCGGCAATGCCACCAGGCGCGCGGACGTCGCGAGCGTGCCCTCGTCCACCACGAGCGGTCGAATCAGGAACGGCTCGATGTCCTTGGCCGCGATGGTCAGGATGGCGCCGCCCTCGGCGTCGTCGCCGCGCACGCGCGGGGACAGGCGCACGGTGTCGCTGTTCGCGCCGCCGGGTGCCGTCGTGGACAGGAACGCGCGGCCGTCGCGCTGAACCAGGTACAGGATCTGGCCCGGGAAGATCAGGTGGGGATTGCGAACCTGCTGCTTGTTCATCCCCCACAGCTCGGGCCAGCGCCACGGCTGGCGCAGGAAGCGGCCCGAGATGCCCCAGAGCGTGTCGCCGCGGCGTACCGTGTACTGCGACGGTGCGTCCTGTGCGAGTTCTGCGATGGGAATACCCTGTTGAGCGGTGCGGTCCGCTTCGGCCTGCTGCGTCGGCGTGACCGCGCGCTCGGCGGCGTTGACGCCCATGCTCGCTGTGGCTGTGACGCCCGCGGCACTCAGTATGGCGAAGGTGAACGCGTGCAGCCTGCGGCCGAACGCCGCCTGTTCTTTGGTAAGATCGCGCATTTTCCTGACCGGTCGGCGTGACGACCGGATTGACCCTGGATAGAGCGTGCCTGCTGCGGCGCGCCTTGAATTTTTGTACTAGCGCCCCGATTCTGCATGGAAACATCCGTCGCCGCAACGCGACGGCTCCGTTGCACGCAGCTGGCGTTGCGCCCGAGCATCATGGCAAAACTGGACATCCTGACCTACCCCGATCCCCGTCTCCACATCGTGGCAAAGCCCGTCGCAGTGGTAGACGATCGCATCCGCCAGCTCGTGAAAGACATGGCCGAAACCATGTACGAGGCCCCCGGTATCGGCCTCGCCGCGACGCAGGTGGACGTGCACGAGCAGGTGATCGTCATCGACCTGTCGGAGACGCGCGATGCGCTCCAGGTCTTCATCAATCCGGAGATCGTCTGGGCCAGCGATAACCGCAAGGTCTGGGAAGAGGGCTGCCTGTCGGTGCCCGAGGTCTACGACCGCGTGGAGCGGCCGGACCGCGTGCGCGTGCGCGCGCTGAACGAGAAGGGCGAAACCTTCGAACTCGATGCGGACGAACTGCTCGCTGTATGTATACAGCACGAGATGGACCACCTGAAGGGCAAGGTTTTCGTCGAGTACCTGTCGCCGCTCAAGCTCAACCGCATCAAGTCCAAGCTCCAGAAGCGCGGACGCGCGCGGATGTGAGCGCCGGCCGCATGACTCAGACCCAGCCCCTGCGCGTTGCCTTTGCGGGCACGCCCGAATTCGCACGCGTCGCCCTCGAGGCGATCCATGCCGCCGGCTTTCCGGTGGTGGCCGTGCTGACCCAGCCCGATCGTCCCGCCGGCCGGGGCATGCAGTTGCAGGCGAGCCCGGTCAAGCAGTTCGCCGTGGCCCACCAGCTTGGACCTGTCCTGCAGCCGCGTTCGCTCCGCCGTCAGGGCAAGTACCCCGAAGAAGCGGGCGCCGCGGTGAATACCCTCGCGGCGATCGCGCCCGACGTCATGGTCGTGGCCGCCTATGGCCTGATCCTGCCGGCCGAGGTGCTGGCGCTGCCGCGATACGGCTGCCTCAATATTCATGCGTCCTTGCTGCCGCGCTGGCGTGGCGCCGCGCCGATCCATCGTGCGATCGAGGCAGGCGATGCGGAGACGGGCATCACGCTGATGCAGATGGACGAAGGCCTCGACACGGGCGCGATGCTGTCGAGCGACACCGTGGCGATCGGGCCGCTGGACACGACGGGCACGCTGCACGACGCGCTGGCCGCGATGGGTGGCCGCCTGATCGTGGATGCCCTGCGCGAACTCGCCGCGGGACGCGCGCTCACCGCGACGCCGCAGCCCGAGGAAGGCATTACCTACGCCGAGAAGATCGGCAAGGACGAGGCGCCGCTCGATCTCACACGGCCAGCGGCCGCGCTGGCGCAACAGGTGCGCGCGTTCAACCCGTTCCCCGGCGCCACGGTGCAGGTGGGCGACACCGTGATCAAGTGCTGGCAGGCCGTGCCGCTTGCCGCGGGCGAGTCGCCGTCGCCGCATCCCCCCGGTACGGTGCTCTCCGCCGACGCGGCGGGCGTGATCATCGCCTGCGGCGATGGCACCGCGCTCCAGGTGACGGAGCTACAGAAGCCCGGCGGCCGCCGCCAGCCCGCGCAGCAGTTCCTGCAGGCGATGCCCCTTGTGCCCGGCACGCGCTGCGCGCTGCCTGCGCACGCCTAGAGGGTTCCGCCTAACCCGGCGCCACCCGCTCGCGGGCGGGACATAATCGCCGGACGCACCTTCATGGCCCACATGTAGCCTTCATCATGCTCGGCATCACTGACCTGCCGCTCTTCGTCGGCGCGGTATTCCTGCTCAATGTCACGCCCGGCCCGGATACCGCCTATATCGTCGGCCGCAGCGTCGCGCAAGGCCGCGCGGCCGGGGTGATGTCGTCGCTCGGTGTCAGCGCCGGCTGCTGCGTGCATGCCCTGGCGACGGCCTTCGGGCTCACCGCGCTGCTGGCCGCGTCACCGCTGGCGTTCTCCATCATCCAGTACGCCGGCGCTGCCTATCTGTGCTGGCTCGGCCTGCGCATGATCGCGGCCACATTTCGCGCCAATCGGGCCAATCTCGCCCAACGCGCGGCGGAGCACCCGGCACCCGCGACGGCCGGCGCCAGCCGCGCACGGGACGCTCGCAGCATGCGCGCGCTGTTCATGCAGGGCTTCCTGACCAACGTGCTGAACCCGAAGGTCATCCTGTTCTTCCTGTCGTTCTTCCCGCAGTTCGTGGACCCGAAAGCCGGGCATCAGGCGGCGGCGTTCCTCGTGCTCGGCGCGATCATGATCGTCATGAGCACAATCTGGAACACGCTCGTCGCCTGGCTCGCGGGCACCCTCACCCGGCGCGTCAGCGAGGCGCCACGTCTCAAGTGCTGGCTCGATCGCGTCGTGGGAGCCGCCTTTATCGGCCTGGGCGCGCGTCTCGCGCTGCTGCCCCGCTAAGCGGACGCGTAAAACCCTGCAAGGAACATTGAATTTCCCGGCGTCTGACCCTATCTAACGGGGGAACGCGTAATTGACGCGTTGACGATTTCCACGGAGCTCACTGCCATGTTCAACTGGGTCAAGACCTTCATGCTGATGGCCGCCATCACGGCGCTGTTCATCGTCATCGGCGGCATGATCGGCGGACGCAGCGGCATGATGATGGCGCTGCTGATCGCGCTGGGGATGAACTTCTTCTCGTACTGGTTTTCGGACAAGATGGTCCTGCGCATGTACAACGCGCAGGAAGTCGACGCGAGCACCGCCCCGCAGTTCTACGGCATGGTGCAGGACCTCGCGCAACGCGCGGGTTTGCCGATGCCGCGCGTGTACCTGATCAACGAGGACGCCCCCAATGCGTTCGCCACGGGCCGCAATCCCGAGAACGCCGCTGTGGCCGCCACGACGGGCATCCTGCGCGTACTGTCCGACCGCGAACTGCGCGGCGTGATGGCGCATGAGCTCGCGCACGTGCGTCACCGCGACATCCTGACGTCCACCATCGCCGCGACGATGGCCGGCGCGATTTCCGCGCTCGCCAACATGGCGATGTTCTTCGGCGGCCGCGACGAGCACGGCAACCGTACCAACCCGATCGCCAGCATCGCGGTGGCGATTCTCGCGCCGCTGGCCGCATCGCTGATCCAGATGGCGATCTCGCGCGCACGCGAGTTCGAGGCGGACCGTGGCGGTGCCGAGATCAGCGGCGATCCGCAGGCACTCGCGAGCGCGCTCGACAAGATCCATCGCTATGCGCAGGGCATTCCGTTCCAGGCGGCCGAGGAACATCCGGCCACCGCGCAGATGATGATCATGAACCCGCTGGCCGGCGGCGGCATCGCCAATCTGTTCTCGACGCACCCGGCGACGGAAGAGCGCATCGCGCGCCTGATGCAGATGGCGCAGACGGGGAGCTACCCCGCCTGATGCCAGCCCCGCTTCCGGGGCGTAAAATCCGGCGCATGCACGCCAACGGGTAAACTGCCCGCCGTGTTCCTTCGGACCGGCGGGCTTTTTGCCACCGGGCCCTCCGCTTTCACCCCGATCTCGCCGAGATGTCGCCGGGATTTCGCTTTTCAGAGTTTTCGTTCGTATGCGCCTGCAACCTGATTCACTCGCCTTCCAGATGCTTGGCGCCGCTGCCGCGGTACGCGGCGTCAACGAAGGCACCGCCTTGCCGCAGGCCATCGACGAGGCCGCCGCGCACCTGCGGCTCGACCGTGTGCGCGATGCCGCCACGCGCGGCGCCATTCAGGATCTTGCCTATCGCACGATGCGCCAGTTCGGTGCCACGCGCGCGCTGGTCACCCACCTCGTGACGCGGCCGCCCGGCGCGCTCGTCGATTCGCTGCTAGCCGTCGCGCTCGCGCTGCTGCTCGATGGCGAGCAGGCCGATGCCGATCAGCCGGGCCGCGGCTACAGCAATTTCACGGTAGTGGACCAGGCTGTGAGCGCGGCGGCCTCAGAACCCAAGACCGCGCACGCGCGGGGCCTTGTCAACGCGGTCCTGCGCCGATTCCTGCGCGAGCGCAAGCCCTTGCTCGCGCGCATCGCGCAGGAGGACGAAGCGCGCTGGAACCTGCCGGACTGGTGGCTCCGCATGCTGCGCGACGCGTATCCCGATCAATGGTCGTCGCTTGCGGCGGGCGTCAATGCGCGGCCGCCGATGACGTTGCGCGTGAACACCGCGCGCGGCACGGTCAGGGATTATCTGACGCGCCTCGCCAATGCGGGGCTCGCCGGGGTGCAGGTAGGCCCGCAGGCCGTGCGGCTCGTGCGCGCGTTTCCCGTCTCGCAGATTCCCGGGTTTGCGGAAGGCGACGTGTCGGTGCAGGACGCGGGCGCGCAGCTGGCCGCGCAGTTGCTCGAGGTCTCCGATGGCATGCGCGTGCTCGACGCCTGCGCGGCGCCCGGCGGCAAGACGGGCCATCTGCTGGAGCTCGCCGATATCGACCTGACGGCCGTGGAGAGCGACGGTCAGCGCGTCGCGCGCATCCACGACAACCTTGCCCGGCTCGGTCAGCAGGCCAACGTCATCACCGGCGATGCGAGCCGTCCGAAGGACTGGTGGGATGGCCAGCCGTTCGATCGCATTCTCGCGGATGTGCCATGTTCCGCGTCGGGCATCGTGCGCCGGCATCCCGATATTCGCTGGCTGCGGCGCGAATCAGATATCGGCAAGCTCGTCAACGAGCAACGTCGCATCGTTTCGCAGCTTTGGCCCCTGCTCAAGCCTGGCGGCATTCTCGTCTATGTAACCTGTTCGATTTTCCCAACGGAGGGTGAAGAGCAGGCGCTCTGGTTTGGTGCGCAGCTACCAGATGCGATACGATTGCAGGCGCCGGGGCAACTGCTGCCCGGCGTGAAGGCGCCTGAACCGGTCGGCGGCACCGCGGTGGATACCGCGACGGCTGCCGGCGAGGCAAGCCTGCCATCGGATCACGATGGCTTCTACTACGCCCGCTTCCAGAAACGCGCCTGACCCAGACCGATGCCGAGCTCGCCGCGCTTGTCCGTCCTCCGTGCCCATGGCGACGCAGCGCGCGAGCTTTCCGCGAGAGCGGGGGAGGCCGCCACGGCCACGTGTGCGCAGGCCCTGCGCTGGTGGCTCGTGGCGACGATGCTGCTGCTCGCCCTGCTGTGCCATCCCGGTCGTGGCGATGCGCAGCTGATCGAAACCACCGAGAATCGCATCGAATACCAGGACGGCGGCTTCGACCTCGCCGCGTCATTCGATTTCGATCTGCCCCCGGCACTCGAGGATGCGCTCCACAAGGGCATCTCGTTGTACTTCGTCGTCGAGTTCCAGCTCACGCGGCCTCGCTGGTACTGGTTCGACGACAAGCCCGTCAACACCACGCGCAGCGTGCGCCTGTCCTACCAGCCGCTGACGCGCCAGTACCGCGTCTCCACCGGCGGCCTGCAATTGCCGTTCACGCGGCTCAAGAGCGCGCTGCAGTTCATCCAGCAGGTGCGTGGATGGCGCGTGTTCGAACGCAATGCCGTGAAGCCGGGCGAAACCTATCAGGCGCAGGTGCGCATGCGTCTCGACCTGTCGCAATTGCCCAAGCCGTTCCAGATCAATGCGGTGAACACGCGCGAGTGGAACCTGTCGTCCGAATGGCGGCATTTCAACTACACCGTGCCGACGAATCCGGAGGCGCAGCCGGTAGTGCCCATCGCGCCGCCATCGCCGCCGCTTTCGCCACCGGCCTCGCCTCCCGCCTCTTCGGTGCCCCCGGCTTCGCTGCCGTCTTCGCCATCGCCGGGCTCGTCTCCGGCGCCCGCCTCGGTGCCGGCGTCGGCCTCCGCGCCGGCGGCCAGCAATAGCGATGCGCGCACGCCGTTCTCCCAAACCGTCTCCACCGTGCTGTCCCCGAGCCAGCTCGTCCAGCCGTCCGCGAGCCAGCCATGAAGGGGAGTCTCTGGGATAGCAAGTTCCGCCGCGTGCTGTATCGCATCGTGGCAAGCATCATCGTCTTTCTCGCGCTCGTGCTCGTGGGGCTGCTGGCTGGCGCGTCGGCCAACACCGAGTTCTTCGATCGCTATTTCACGCTGCTGTTCAAGATCAACCTCGTCGTCGGGGTGCTGCTGATCCTGACGATCGGCGCGCTCGCCTTCACGCTGTGGCTGCGCTATCGCCGGGGGAAGTTCGGCACCCGGCTGATGACCAAGCTCGCCGTGTTCTTTGGCGTGGTGGGGGTGCTGCCCGGCGTGCTGATCTACCTCGTCTCCCTGCAGTTCGTCTCGCGCAGTATCGAATCGTGGTTCGACGTGCGCGTGGAAACCGCGCTCGAAGCGGGGCTGAATCTGGGCCGCACCACCATCGACAGCACGCTCAGCGACGTGCAGAGCCGCGCGCGGTCGATGGCCGATCAGCTCACGGGCTCGTCGGGCATGGCCACGTCGCTCCAGCTCAACCGTCTGCGCGAGCAGTACGGCGTGCAGGAGGCCGCGATCTTCACCGGCAACGGCCGCGTGCTGGCCACCGCATCGAGCAGCTATGCGTCGCTGGTGCCGGACCTGCCGTCCGGTGCGCTGGCGGAGCAGGCGCGTCTCGCGGGCGGGTACGCGTCTGTGGAAGGCGGAACCGAGCCGGCCAGTGCGGGGACCCGTCACGTCGAAGGGACGCCGCTGTATCGGGTACGCGTGATCATTCCGCTCGGCGTCGCGCCGGTGCAGCAGCAGGATGCCTCCGGGACACAGGTCAACGGCGCGAGCGGCACGGCCGCGCAGCGGCCGCCGCGCGTCGCGCTCGGACCCACACGCGACAAGTGGGCCGGTTCGGGGCTGTCGGTCGAACGGCGGCCCGAGGATGCGCCGCCCGCGGGCTTCGGGCTCGTCGGCGACACCTTGCGCGAGGAGCGCTATCTGCAGGTCATCCAGCCTGTACCGGCCGCGCTCGCCCGCAATGCGGACGAAGTCCAGCGCGCCTATCAGGAGTATCAGGAGAAGGCGCTGGGCCGCACGGGCCTGCGCAAGATGTATATCGGCACGCTGACGCTCACGCTGTTCCTGGCCGTGTTCATCGCCGTGATGCTCGCACTGCTGCTCGGTGGGCAGCTCGCGCGGCCGCTGCTGATGCTGCTGCAGGGGACCAAGGAAGTGGCCGAGGGGGATCTGTCGCCGAAGCGCGAGCTCAAGAGCCGCGACGAACTCGGCATGCTCACGCAGCAGTTCAACCAGATGACGCGTCAGCTTGCCGATGCGCGGCTGGCGGTCGAGCAGAACCGCACCGCCCTGGAGCAATCGAAGGCGTACCTCGAAAGCGTATTGCAGAACCTGACGGCGGGGGTGCTCGTATTCGACCGCCGCTTCGTGCTGCTGACCGCGAACCCCGGCGCGGAACGCATCTTCCGGCAGCCTTTCGCGACCGTGCTCGGTCAGTGTTTCGATCAGATTCCAAATCTGGCTGAATTCGGCGAGATCGTCCGGCAGGCGTTTTCCGAGCAGAACACGAGCGAGGTGCTGGGCGGCGCGCAGCACTGGCAGAAGCAGATCGAGCTCCCGCAGGGCGACGAAGAGCAGCCGCTCACGCTGCTGGTGCGCGGCGCGCGGCTGCCCGCGGCCAATCGTGACGAACCTGGCTACGTGGTCGTCTTCGACGATATTTCCGACGTGATTTCGGCCCAGCGCTCGATCGCCTGGGGCGAGGTGGCCCGCCGGCTGGCGCACGAGATCAAGAATCCGCTGACGCCGATCCAGCTGTCCGCCGAGCGTCTCCAAATGAAATTGTCACCAAAACTTGCAGAAACCGACGCGGACGTCCTAAAGCGCGGGGCCGCGACGATCGTTAACCAGGTAGCGGCAATGAAACGCATGGTCGACGATTTCCGCGACTACGCGCGCACGCCGCCGGCCGTGGTGCAGTTGCTGCAGCTAAATGGGCTCGTGTCAGAGGTGCTGCATCTGTACGGCATCGACGATCCGGCCGTGCACGAACACCCCGTGATTCATCCGGCGCTGGGTCATGCATTACCTGAAATAAAGGGCGATCCGACACAACTGCGGCAGGTTATCCACAACCTGTTGCAGAATGCGCAGGATGCGGTCGCGGATAACGTCGCGGCGGGCAGGGCGGCGCCGTATATCACTCTCCGGACCGAGACTGTAGAATACAAAGATTCTGCCGGCGAAGACCGGCAGGCCGTCAAGCTCTCCATCGCGGACAACGGACCGGGTTTCGCGCCACGCATTTTGAGTCGCGCGTTCGAACCGTACGTGACCACCAAAGCCAAGGGCACTGGCCTTGGGCTTGCGATGGTGAAGAAGATCATTGACGAACATGGCGCCCGCATCGAGTTGCGGAACCGCATGGAAGGCGCCGAGATCGTCGGAGCACAGATCTCGATCCTGTTCGTTAAACTGGCATAGTCAATCAGGTTCCGCTCATCGTGGCGGCGCCATGGTGGGGTTAAGAGGGCAAGTATGGCAACCATCCTCGTAGTCGATGACGAAATGGGTATTCGGGAGTTGCTCTCGGAAATCCTGAGCGACGAAGGCCATGTGGTCGAACTGGCTGAGAACGCGCAACAGGCACGCGAGTATCGCGCGGGCAGCACGCCTGACCTCGTCCTGCTCGACATCTGGATGCCCGATACCGATGGCGTCAGCCTGCTCAAGGAGTGGTCGGCGCAGGGCTACCTCACGATGCCCGTCATCATGATGTCCGGGCACGCCACGATCGACACCGCCGTCGAGGCGACGAAGATCGGCGCGCTCAATTTCCTCGAGAAGCCGATCGCGCTGCAGAAGCTGCTGTCCGCCGTCGAGCAGGGCCTCGCCCGCGGCATCGAACGCCCGCGCGCGGCACCGGCCGCGGTCAGCGCCGCGCCCGCCACGACGGCAGCGCCCGACACCGCATCGCCTTCGGCCCCGGCTGAAGCGCCGACCGATGCCACGGCCAACGGCAACGCGACCCGCGTACCGGAAGCCGAGATGCACTTCTCGTTCGACATGCCCCTCCGCGAAGCCCGCGACCTCTTCGAGCGCGCCTACTTCGAATACCACCTGATGCGCGAACACGGCAGCATGACGCGCGTAGCCGAAAAAACCGGCCTCGAGCGAACCCACCTCTACCGCAAGCTCAAACAGCTCGGCGTCGAACTGGGCCGCAACAAGCCCGAGCCCACCGAACAGTGAAGCACGCAACGCTTGACCACCTCAAAAAGCGCTGATATAGTTTCGCTTCTTTGGCCCGGTAGCTCAGTCGGTAGAGCAGAGGATTGAAAATCCTTGTGTCGGCGGTTCGATTCCGTCCCAGGCCACCAGCATTAAAAAAACGGACGCTTCGGCGTCCGTTTTTGTTTTGGAAGTCTGGGGGCGTCTTGTGGCGTCTCGTATCACCACATCACGTAAGCGGGCTCCTCAGGCTCCACGCGAGTCGCGTCGTACTCGGCGATCCGTTGCTGGAAGTAGGCGCGCCGGCGCATCATTTCATCGTACTTCTCTGCTGGTGTTCTGGGTCTTCCCGGAGGGTTGGAAAGAGACTCGCCCGCGTTTTCCTGTTGATATGGGTTGTGGCCATAGCTCATGTCATCTGCTCCTCGAACTGTCGGTGGAAAAATCGGTAGTTGAGTGTGGAACCGAAGTAGTGTTTCCTCTTGATCCAGACCAAGCCCTCCGATCTTGTAATGACGGCAACGTCTACGGGACCTCCAACCGAATGAGTACGTCGCGTGGTACGTTCCTTGAACGCCTCGAGCATAACCAATGCCTCGGCCAGTTCGGCCAGCTGTTCCAGTGACATGCCCTCGACGACTGCGCGGAGTGGTTCGAGATTGCCACGAATCAGCTCTTCAGACCATTGGCGTTCGAAGTCGGCAGCGGAGCGGCCGACTAGTTCTTCAATATCGGAAGCGCCTCCGGTCGCATCCATGACCGCGTCGGCAAAACGGCCGACATGCTGGCGATATGCGCGACCAATAGTCTCCTTGATCTGATTGGTATAGCCTCCCACGAAGAATTCCACAGCGTCGGTCTGAGCGTATGCCTCTATGCAAACGCTATTTCGATGGTCCACTTTCTTCTTCACGCTTCCTCGACCAGCGGTGATGAGCTTGTCGAATCCAAGGCCGTAACATTGCAACTCCAGCACGCCAGGAAACGCATCTTCGTCGCCGAAACCTACCAGCACAACACCGGTCGGAGGCGCTCCAGATATGGTCCGGAAGTTGACATAAAGGTTTCGCACGGCTGCCTCGCATAGCTTGCCCAGAGGGAGCTCCCGCGCTACCAGCCGAAGCTCCTCGGTGTTCGCCGCCTCTTTTACGCAGTCTCCCGACAGCCACGCCATGTGGGTATCGATAGTCTTGCGCAAATCCATCTCCGAGCAACCGAACGGAAGCATGTGCCCCTGCAAGGTCTCCCTGATTTGAGCCAAGACCGCAGGTGGGCTGCTTCCGACCGCGCCTGTCTCCTGCTGACTTTGCACTTCGGCAAGAAGACTCCTGACAGATCTGACGGCCATCGCCCTGAACAACGCCAAGCGTTGTTCCGTCGGAAAGAGAGCGTCGTTACCCTCGACGAAGCGTACAAGGGCCGTCGCGTAGTCTTCAAGCGTGCACATCGTCGTGCGACGCAAGGAAGCTCTGAACGCTTTCACAATCAGTTCCCACGATACGCCGCATAGCTCAGCTGCTCCGAAGAACATGATGCCGACAGGCGCTACAAACGAGAGCTGTTGGATCTTGCACGCGCCAAAGGTGTACGTCTCCCTCCCCATCCCGTCCTGGTCCCTATCACTGAAAGTCGCCGCGCTATCCGCAGCCAGCGCAACACCCATCCGATTCGCCACCACCACTTCGCACGTCATGCTCACGCCCCACCAAAACAATTTCGGCGCATTGTGGAACATGAATTTTATAAAAGCAAAAGATGTGAAAATTGTGTGTCCGCATCGAGAAATTCATAGCACTTTCTATTGGATTTCGATGCGCGCGATAATTGCAAAGAGGCGGAGCAATCAATAGCAATGGCACGCGAGATCGATTGATTCGATAGGGTTCGCGGAGGGCTCCTCGCACGACGAGCGCTTCCCAGAGACCGGTCGAGCGGCATGCCTGAGAACGATGTTCTACGCAGAAGGAAAGAGGGCTGCGCCTCAGCATTTGTTGCCCTTGACACCATCGCATACGAACCGCTCGAAGGCGTGGCTACCGCCAATATCATGAGGGGGCTGTAGTGGCCCGCAAGAAGGGAGCAGCACGCCGGACGTGATCAGACACGCTCGGTCGGCGGCGACACCGGCCCCTGCTTCGGCACCGATGAGAGCGTTCAGCTTCGCCGCCTCCCGCGCGGTGCTCGATCGCCGCGAGCTGCCGGACGACACCGAGTCGTCAGCGTGGCGGCGAGCGATTGAAAACGGTCTGGCTGGCACCCTTTCCCGCCGCCTTGCATAACAGCTCGCCCATCTACGTAAAGCGCAACATCCTCGTGTCGACGTTCATAAGCGCAGTGGCTGCTGTCGCGCACGGCGTTCGCACGCTGGGTGCAGGACTTTATCGTCTTCGGCAGCGGGTATCTGGAGCGCCGTGACAATGCGCTAGGCCGACCGCTTTCGCTGGAGCCTGCCCTTGCAAAATACATGCGCCGTGGCATCGACCTCGATCGCTATTTCTTCGTGCAGAACTGGCAGGACACGCACGAGTTCAAGCGCGGCAGCGACTTTCATCTGATGGAGCCCGATATCAATCAGGAGGTGTACGGGCTGCCTGAATACCTTTCCGCCCTCCATGCGACGTGGCTCAACGAGTCGGCGACGCTGTTCCGCAGGCGCTACTACAAGAACGGCAGTCACGCCGGTTTCATCCTGTACATGACCAACGCCGCGCAGAAGCAGGAGTATGTCGATGCGCTTCGCGAGGCGTTGAAGAACAGCAAAGGTCCGAGCAATTCCGGCAACCTGTTCATGTACGCGCCTAACGGCAAGATGGAGGGCATTCAGCTGATTCCGGTGTCGGAAGTGGCAGCGAAGGACGACTTCTGGAACATCAAGAACGTGACGCGCGACGACCAGCTCGCCGCGCATCGTGTGCCGCCGCAGCTGATGGGCATCATCCCGCATAACACTGGTGGCTTCGGCGATGCAGCTCAGGCCGCACTAGCTTTTGCACGTAACGAAGTTAAGCCTCTTCAGGATCGTCTTATGGAACTGAACGACTGGCTTGGCGCACCAGTCGTTCGGTTCAGGAGCTACACCTTAAACGGCGCCGATGACAACCCGTAGTGTTGCTTGTCACCGCGGCACGTTCTTATAACGCTGCTATCGACTGGTACAGAGTTCATCGAAGCCGAGCAATGCAGATGGGTTGATCTCCGACCAGTCGAACCGAGGTAGGCGACGATCGCCTGTCTCGTATTTTTGAAGGAGGGCCTCGATATCCTGCTTCCGCGACACGCCTAAGATGACCTTCGCCCTATCAAAATAGGCGCTCGAGGCCGACCGAGCAAAGATCTCGAACGGGCCGTGGTGCCGCCCTAAGTAGACAAGCGTCACCGGCCACCAGCGCCTCCCGCCACCTACTATTTCGTTGCGCATGAATGCAACAAAGTCAGCTTGCATTAGATAGCGCAAGTCAAAGCCCGGCGCCACATGTTCCTGCAGCAGATCGGCGTGTAGTGAAATTCGATTGCTTTGCAGACGCCTCTTTCGATGCTCCAACGCTTCTACCGACTGATAAAACTCTGTGTACGAGTTCGCGGCACTCGCGGAGCGAAACTCGTCCGCGCGCAGATAGTACGGTTGCTCTAGAAGAACGTTTGCAAGGTGGAATCGCTCGTGACGAAGGAACACGGCCAGCGTATATAAGAACAGTTCGTGAATGATGTATTTATAATTTTGGAACTGCCAGGTGTTAAAGGCCACAGCACCAGCGGCTGGTTTCGTGTAGCTGTAGATACGTTCAAGAAATCGATGGACCTTCTCGCCGTTCGCATCGATTGGCGAGTACTGTGCGATCGTCTGAACGAGCGAAATATATTCATTCCTGTAAGGCATAAACTTCTCGATGCTTTCCACGACCGCATCATCTGTGCTATCACTCTCTAGTCGGATTCTCTCGAGGTTGACCGCGAAGATTTCAAAGTACTCGTCGATAGCTCCTGGCGCGAACGACTTTCCTTGCCTTAGCGCATCTAAGCATCTGCGGTAGACCGTAGTTGTACCCAGGCTTATTGAAGCAGGCTCGTCAATAAAGGACGGCCGGCTTCCTAGAGTTGGCTTGACGTAGAGTGGCTTATTAAAGACCCAGCGCAACAACTTTTCGAATTCGGATGCGTAGCGATCGTTATCACTTGGATCGATATAGATTCGCGAACTGTAATAAGTCGGGAGGTAGGGCTTCCCCTCCGCGTCCCGCGATGCGATTACCGCGACAAATTTCTCCTGCGTAGTCTTCTCATACACGCCTTTCGAAATAATTTGAGTCTCGGTGCCGACGCCCCCATCGCGCCCGTCCGCCTTCTGAGCATAAGTCTCGTCGCAAATGATCAGCACCTTTTGGATAGCAGGATCGGTGACCATTTGCTCCATGTATGCGATGGTGTCGTGTCCTTCGCGCAAGTCCCATTTGTCGAGCAGTACATCTACCCCAGACTCCACCAGGCTTTCAGCGAGTTGCACGACCCATTGCTCATGGAGAGCGTTAGACCAGCTGTATGAGATAAATAGCTTCGGCGCTGCGGTTGTCACTTCGGCATCTCCGGTGCAAGTTTGGTATTGGATATTATCGCCGGGCAAATGACTTCGCGGTATGCCCCGTCATGCGATATCGGAAACCGCACCGTTTCTCGAACGCAGGCGGGCATTGCACAAGTTGCCAGCGCTCAGCGCGGCGCTGTCAAAAGCTATGCAATCGGCTGCGAGAAGATCGCTAGAGCGCTAGGCGATGGCGCCCTAGCGGCTCGGCAAGTGACACCGTTCACCTAGTCGCCGATTGATCGTGCCGGAATCCCTCTAGAGGCGCTCAGAGCCCCTCTGTTCGTTTCCGCTTCCACAAGTCGCTCGGTCGCTGCCGCCACCTCCGCTAACTTTTCCGGCACGGCGCCCTGACCTTGACTCTCAGCGCGCGGTTGATACCCCGCCTCACCCGCCCGCTTCATTGAGTGGCGTTTATGCACCCGGCCAGACCCCCGTCCGGCCGCGCCAGTGCTGGTGCCGCGCCCGAAAAACGGAGCGCATGCATTTACGCGGATTTACGCACCGTGGAAGCACCTAGCAGGGGGTGGCAGCGCCCCTCGAGGCAACGCACGCGTCCAGCCGCTCTGTGACTCGCCGGGCTTCTATGGACGGGTGTCGGATCGGGAAAAAGGTAACTTCGGTAACCCGGCCTATAAATTCACTCTAAGCCGTTGATTTTAAGGGAAAAGGGAAGTTACCCCGCAAAGGTAATCTGAGGCTGGCCAGCAGGCCGATCCGCACTATCCGGCGCGGCCGTCGGCCGACGAGCTGCGCGCGCTGTACCGGCGCAATCGATCGCCCGAGGTGCGGGCGCTGTTGTGGGATATCGCGCGGCTACACAACATCGTTCGGCGCGCAGGTCGGTTGCTGTCATGCCTACCAGCGTCGGGCGGCAAGTCGACGGCGCTGGATATCGTGATTGGCGCGCTACGGCGCGAGCTGCGGGGCGAGCCTTGCCTCGAGGAAGAGCGGCGGCGGCGCGCGCAGAGTAACTCGCTGCCGACAAGGCTGGCCCTGCAGGATCCGTGGGCACTCAAGCGCGAAGCGCGGCGGCGCCGGAACAGCTGATGACAGGGAGAGACCATGTGCATGAACTACCGGCCCACGCAGCGGCAGCTGCTGCGCGACGTGTTTGGCGTCGAGCCGCCGCCTGACGTTGACTGGAAGCCGGAGACCTACCGCGACTACGCCGCGCCGACCGTGCGCGTGGATTCCACTGGCGCTCGAGAGAGCATTGTCGCCACATTCAGCATGGTGCCGCGCGCGCGCATTGTGGATAGCACGCCGGCCGGCACGAAGGCAAAGAACTTCGACACCATCAATGCTCGAGCTGAGACCGTGGGCGAGAAACGCAGCTTCAGCGGGGCGTGGAAGGCTGGCCAACTGTGCCTGGTGCCGGCGACGGCTGTCTATGAGCCGAACTACGAGGCGGAGCCAGCGAAGTCGATTCGTTACCGGATATGGGTTCGTGACGAGCCGGCGTTTGCCGTTGCCGGCTTATGGCGCGCATGGCCTGACGGGGCGTATTCAAAAGCCGCGCCCGCAGCCGATTTATTCGGCGTGGCCGACGCGTGAAGCGGGCAGGGGATAGCTCGCAAAAAGGGGCGGTACAACAGTTTGCGGACCGCTTTCAATGCGAATCAGAGCAAGCAGTCTTAGACGAAACGTACTGCCCGTAGACCCTATCGTTGACAACTAACCCTTAACGCTTTGGTTGCAATACGGATGAGTAAGCTGGCCGTTATCTGCATCTCCAAGACCGCCCTGTGCACGTCGGAGTTTGTGATCGTAAGAAACTGACTTGTTGGAATCCAGATATCCGTGACAGATCGGGCATTTGATTGCGCCTTGCAGCGCTGCTCGGAGGAATATCGCACTCTTGGTGTCGTCAGAGAAGCCGGCCGCTTTGGTCTTGGCATCGCCAATGAAGATTTTGCCGACACGCCCTGCGAATCGGACAATCTCCGCCTCGCCAACTGATTCGCCTCCGGCAATCGCATTAATGATTTGATCGAGGACATTCATGTATAGCGTGGCCCGCCCCCAGCTCACCGTTTTCTGCAACACCTGAGCGATCAGATCCTTATGCAACATCAACGTTTCTTCCAGCGTCTGGCGCACCCTCGTGAACTTTGGAAAAAACGACTGATCGTTATTGGTAAGCGCGCGGGCGAATAGCTCCGCCGTTCCCATGAATAGAGGAACATGGTGGCGACCAGTCGGCCCATAAAAGTAAATTGCCGGATGCAAGCCAAGACTTCCGTGCTCGTTCCCAGTGATGCGGCTGGCCAATCTCAATGCTCGCTCTAGCACGCCTTGTGTCGCAGTGCCGTCGATATCGTCATCCAATTCGCCTACCGTCTTCGGACTGCCTTGCTGGTTCCTGCTTGCGACAAGCATGAAGTCGATTAGAACTTGGAGCGCGGCGCGTACACCGGTCGAACCGCCGAGCGGGAGGTCCAGCGTCTTGACCGGGGAGCGCAGTTCTGGTTCGAACAGCGTCGCGTGTAGCGAATGAGCGTACAGCTCGATCAACGACGCAGTGTCTGCCGGAAACGCTGACCAATACTTATGCCCCATGCCGGCGCGGATGACCGCTCGTGCAGCGATAGGGATGGGCTTTCTACGATTTGATAGAAGCAATTCCTCAATATCATCAAGAGGAGTGCCCTTCATGTTGATACGGAAGAAGGAGTTCTCCGCCTTGTCGGCGTTTCCTTGGACCCATTGCACGGGCAGGGCCCGGGTTGCCATCGTATTGATCCGGCGTAGGTGCGCCTCACTTGCTACGCCGCTCGTGCCACCTCTGGTGTAATGCGCCCACGTTCCAATTTTCTCAGCTACGAGTTCCCGCGTCTGCTTTGCGATGCGCCTTTGCACATCCGAGATCGAGTAGCCGAAGTACTCTTGAGAAATAGGGCCGTCACCATAGTCATCCTCAATCCATGCCCGGAGCACGCTTAGTCGATGCCCCCCGTCAATGACGTAGAGGTGCATTGGCGAACGCCAGAGAATGACTGATGGAATCAGTTCCCCATTTATGAAGCACTCTAGAAGAGAGACAACCTGCTCGGGAGACCAGTGGTTTGTCTCGCGCTGAAAATCAGGCTTTCGGAGGCTAGATAGCAACAGGCTGCCGGGGGCGAGGTTGCTGAGGGATATGCCTTGAATCTGGTCGAAAGACTGTTGCTCTGTATCGTCGTCTTGGAGTGCGAAATCTGCCCGACGAATCATCGCGTCCAAGTTTACCAGTCTACGGCTCGCCATTTGTCCCTCCCGCTGTTAGTGCAACACATTCTAGCGTGATGGAACCTGCCTCCGTGCCGAAGATGTCCTCGGATGTGCCGTTGGTGTGACGGGTTGTGACGAGTCTTAGGCCGCCTTGCGTCTATTGATCAACCGCAAGGCCCTATCGGGCTTGGCCATTCGAATCAGCGGCACGTTCTGAAAATCCTTGTGTCGGCGGTTCGATTCCGTCCCAGGCCACCAGCACAAAAAAAAAAGACGCATCGGCGTCCGTTTTCGTTTTTAATGCCGTCAGAACCACGCGCCAATACCGGCGGAGCGCCGCAGGATTCTCTGGAGCAGCATCGCCTCTTCCATCTCTGCCACTTCCATCTGATCGGCCGCACGCTTCCGCGAGACTGGGAATTGCAGCACGACCGCGCTCTCCCTGTCGATGGTCGACACAAGGCCTTCCTCGCGGTCCGGGTGCAACGAAGGCTCCTGAGACATCCCGAAGTCCAGTGACATTTGGATCTGTTGGCTGAGCGGACGATTCGACATCCGCTCTTGTTCTCGGTGTCTCGCGTGCAGTGTCCCGCGGCGCCTGCTCGCTACCACATCGCGCAAGACTGCTCCTCAGGCTCTTCGCGACTCGCGTCGTACTCCGCAATCATTTGTCGAAAACATGCGCGGCGGCGCATCATCTCTTCATACTTCTCCTCCAATGTCGTGGGGACGGTCGGAGATTTCGGCACACCAAATGCGCTCACGTCATCCAGTTGGCGCGGGGTGTCGTAAAAGATCATGTCATCTGCTCTCGAACAGTGAACGAGATAAATGCGATGACGATGCATCATCGCATCCCATTCGCCGCCGCGACTTCTTCCGTCCATTTGATCGCATGATCAACGACACTCCGTGCCGCCTCAACCGTCGCCACGGCACGATGAGTTGGAATCGATTCTTGAAGGTAATAGTCCGAGTCTACGCGTGCTGCATAGGCCAGTCGCAGCGACTTCGACAATGCCACGGAGACCTTATATCGCTCGTTCTTCGTCGAAATGCCTGGATAAGCCAACTGGTTCAATAGCTGCTCGTGGCGGCCGCTGGCCGTCATGACACATCCGGGTGTGGCCAGGCTTTGGTGAAAGCGTCTGGCTGCATGATAGGCAGCATAGTAAGCCCGACTGATCGTAGCTCGGCGGACTGCGTCCTCGTCGCCAAGTGTGGCGATTCGCTGCGCACATGCAAGAAGTTGAGACGGCGTCGAGGTCATGCTGCAATGAACGTAATATCGAAGTAGGGATGCCGCTTGATGTTCGCGCGCACCTCGGCGTCCGCCAGTTCGCAGTTCATCTCAAAGACCTCATCTCGAGACTGGCGCACCGATAGCACGTACGTCACTGCCTTGAACAATCCGTCCACGCCATGCACGCACAGGCAAGGATGCCCGGACCACTTCAGCCGACGGTTGCGGAGGACCTCGCCTGCGAGGTCGAGATGCTTTGCTACATCCTCGTCGTCGAGCCCGGCCTCGGCCATCAATCTCGCAGCGATAGGAACATGACCGACATCGAGACCCCCTCACATCCAAACCGATCTCGGCAGCTCTCAAGAGGTGGGCGGCGACTGTCCGGAAGCCCCCCGCAACGATTAGCTCCGAGCAACGCTGTGTAAAGCGACCATACTCCGGGCTGCCTCGTTCCTTGCCTAGCTCAAGCGCATCGCTGAAGAATCCCAGAGCGATCTTGGACACCATGTAGTCCTCAATGATCGAGGGATCTGCGATGGCAAATGGCAGCGCGGCACGAAGAGCGCGATTTGTTTCTTCGATATCCCCTGCGAGCGTCATCACTGCAGCGTAGACGGACCATCCTACGCTCGGATCGACCTGTACGATTTTTTCGGCTTCACGCTTGAGCTTGCGCCATTGGAGTGTGTCGGTGTCAACGAATGCGCCGCCAGCCTGAGACAGCTGGTTGGTGGCTGCAAGAATTTCGTTGGCCTTCGTCAGAGGTAGAGCCTTCATTGATCGGCGGACATCGCTTGTCGCGGTGTAGTGGAGCGCGTGATAGTAGGTCTGCGAAGTGCACGGATAAACCGCAGATATCCTAAATCCGCCTTCTACGCCGTTGGTGGCGTGTCATGGCAACGTGCTGGTGCTCTCCCTCGCAACGCGGTCCACGTCAGCCGGCGAGCTTGTCGGCGGCCGCTGTTAATCCCTCGAGGATGCTGTTGGCCAACGTCGCAGGAAATCCCCTCGGCAATTTCCCACGCACGGCCCGCACCACCTCCGGTGTGCGCGCCACGAGTTCATCGAGTACGAACGATGCGCCTCGACCGTCGGAGGTCACGATGCCGTAGCGTTGGCCGATCGTCAGCCAATGTCGCCGTTGGATGTCCCGCATCCGCCAGTGCGCGTTCTTCGTGCCGACGGCCATGGCCAGTTTTGCTCTGAAGGGCGAAAGCTTACCCGGGCCTTCGCCGAGGAAGGGGTAGGCCGATAGCACATCGTACAGCGGCGTGAGTTCGTATGCGCCGCCGGGGCGAAGGAAGATGCTGAAGTTCTTCGCATGGCCATCGGGCGCGCAGAGCATCCAGAAGAGCACCTGTGCCTGGAAGAACGTGCGGCGATCGCGTTCGGGGGCGCGCGAAGTGGCGAGCAGGTCCATGATGCGGGACACGCCGGGGCCGCCGTCGGATTCGTATTTGAGATGCGGCGGGGTGGCCGTGGCCTGGCACATGTCTTCCTGCGGCCGACGAATGAGCCAGCGTCTGCCATCTTCGGCGTGCCACCACGCGCGATCGAATCGCTCGACGGCGAGCGCGCGGATGTCCTCGAAGCGTAGCGGCGCGGTACGGGCGACAGGCAGTCCGTATGCCGCCAGGATCTCCGCGCATAGCCACTCGTTCTCGATGGACTCGCTCAGGTCGAGCCGCATGTTGCCGACCAACCCCATTGGCAGCTTCAGGATGTGCGTGGTCGGCGTGGCGCCATGCGGCAGCCACCAGTTGCCATCGCGCCAGAGCAGGGCCGTCTTCTCCTGTGCGCCGGCAATCGAGAGCCGCAACTCGCCGTCGTCGCTCAGGTTGGCCCCAACCGGCGCGGGCGGGGCGACCGTACTGCGCAGAAGCTGGGCCACGTCCGCCTCGCTCAAAAGGCTGGCCTCGATGGATTGCACGTTCACGGGGATCTCGCCTGCAGGCAGTATCTGCAATGCGCCGACACAGTCGCGACCGACTTCGGTCAGCAGCGAGAACGCATCGGTCGATGCAGCATGGAAGCGACGCGCGACGCGATTGCGGATGTCCTTGCTGTCGGGCAACAGGTTTTCGAAGTACGCCCGCACAGCTTCGCCACGATGCGGGGCGTTGCCGGGCCTAAACGGCAGGGACAGCGACAGGGGACGTCCCTGCTCGCTCGCGATCCATTCGTCCGCATATTGCAGCATCTCGCCGGCATGAGGCTGAAGGCTCCACGTGCCGACGAAAGCGCCATTCATCCAGAGGCCGAGGGCCCGCGTGTGCGAACGTCGTCCCATGGGCTCACCACGTCGGACCGGACGACTCGTCTGGCGTCGGCCCGTTTTGCGCCGATTCGTCGGCGCGCGGACGCAGCACAAGCTCGACCCCGAGGATGCCGAGCAATTGCAGCAGCCTGTCGGCGCTGACCTTTTCGGCATTGCGCTCCAGCGAAGAGAGCGTCTGTTGCGTGACGCCCAGTCGCATGGCGGTGGCGGCCTGCGTCAGCCCTGCCTCTTTGCGAAAGGCCTGGAGCAACGCAGGAAGCTGCTCGGCCGTACGAACCGTAAATTCTGGCATACAAACCACAGGCTGTATTTTGGATTTACAAATCGTAGTTTGTAAAATGAGGATACGCAAGCTGGTCTGTATGCCTCGATTACTGACCGCCCCCGATACCATCCCCGATACCATCCCCGATACCATCCCAGTAAGGCGGCGCCCCAATGGCCTCGACGATGAATGCCGATACCTCGCGGACCTTTCGTGAGCGGAGGCGGTTTTCCGGGGAGAGCATCTGGATGTAGGTGGGGTCCGGAGACGCCGCGAACTCCCACTGGTCGAGCAGCGCGACGAGTTCGCCGGCCTTGAACATGTCGGCGCGATACACCCATGTCGGAAACACGACGATGCCGCGTCCGGCGACCGCCGCGGCGAGGAGGGCTTCGGCGTTGTTGCTGCGGAGCGGTCCGCTCACGTTCAGCGTCTGGAACGGATCGGCGTCCTGCATACGGTAGTACCACTTCTGCGCGCCGAGCTGGCCCTTGTAGACGAGGCAGCGGTGCGTGAGCAGGTCTCCCGGTGTCGCAGGTCTGCCGTGCGCGGCGATGTATGCAGGGCTCGCGGCGACGACGTGGCGTTGCGCGCCGATGACCTTGCCGATCAATCCGGAATCGAGCAACGGGCTCACGCGGATCGTGATGTCCGCGCCTTCCTGTACCGGGTCGATATACGCGTCCGTCAGCGTAAGCTCGACGATGAGCTCGGGATATCGCGCCTGCAAGGCATTGACGATGCCCGCGATATGCAAACGCCCGAGCGTCTCGGGCGCGTTGATGCGGACGAGGCCGTTGATGTCCGCATCGCGATGGACGAGTCCTTCGGCGGCTTGATCGAGGAGTTCCACCGCATCCCGCACCTGCAGAAAGAACTGCTCGCCCGCTTCGGTGAGGCGCACCGCGCGCGTATTCCGGTAGAGCAGTTGCTGGCCCAGCTCCTTCTCGAGCGCGGCCACGAAGCGCGAGACCGACGAGGCGGGCACCTGGAAGTGACGCGCGGTCGCCTGAAAGCTGCCCGTCGTCGAGACCATGAGGAAGTACCGGATCGCCTGCAGGTTCATGGAGGGCCTTATGGAGGGCCGTAAAGTGCCGCCAGGCACGCTTGATTGCGATTTGGACAAAATTGATTTGCCCGGCCGCTGGATTGTAGCGATTTTGGCATCTGCCTATGATGGTCCTCAATCAGTCGCCAAGACTGTCAACGATTGCAGCAAAGGATCCTCATGTCTCGCCTCTTCAAACCCTTCGACCTCGCCGGCCTGACGCTCAGCAACCGCGTCGTGATGGCACCCCTGACCCGCTCGCGCGCACCGGACGATGTGGCCGACGAACGCATCGCGCTCTATTACGCGCAGCGCGCCACCGCCGGCCTGATCGTGTCTGAAGGCACGCCCATCTCCCGCGAAGGGCAGGGCTATCTGTTCAACCCCGGCATCTTCACCGACGCGCAGATCGCCGGCTGGCGCCTGACGACCAACTCCGTGCACGCGGTTGGCGGCCACATGTTCGCCCAGATCTGGCACGTGGGCCGCGTCTCGCATCCGTCTATTCAGGAAGGTGGCAAGCTGCCCGTGAGCCCGAGCTCGAAGCAGCCCGTCGGGGCGCAGGCCTTCGGCTATGACACGGAGGGCGAACCCAACCTCGTCGCCCCGCCCGCGCCACGGCAACTCGCCACCGAAGAGATCCATCGCATCGTCGCAGAGTTCGCGCAGGCTGCGGACAACGCCATTGCAGCGGGGTTCGATGGCGTCGAGATCCACGGCGCGAATGGCTATCTGCACGAGCAGTTCCTGAACCCGCTCGTCAACGATCGCGACGACGAATTCTCCGCGCGTACCATGGAGAACCGCCTGCGATTCACGCTTGCCGTGATCGACGCCGTGGTCGCGCGCATCGGCGCATCCCGCGTGGGCATCCGCATCTCGCCCTACGGCCAGTTGTTCGACATGCCGCTGCATCCCGAGATCGACGCCACCTACACCGCGCTCGCGCAAGAGATCGGCAAGCGCAAGCTCGCCTACGTGCATCTGATGGATCAGTCGGGTTTCATTGTCGGCGAGACGAAAATCGACAGCGGCGCCGCATCGGGCTTTCAGGCGCTGCTCGGCAAGCTCAAAAGCTATCTGCCTGACACCGCGCTGATCCTCGCTGGCGGCATGACGCGCGAGCGCGCGGAACAACTGATCGAGGACGGCCTGATCGACCTCGCGGCGTTCGGCGCCAGCTTCATCAGCAACCCCGACCTCGTGGCGCGCCTCGAAAACGGCTGGGCGCTCACCCCTGCGGATCGCAGCACGTTCTATGGCGGCGGCGCGGAGGGGTATATCGATTACGCGCCGTACAAAGCGGCCGCGTAACGGTGTAGTTCGGCGTGGTTCGGCGGCGTGGTTGGATAGCTACCGACGCTGTGCGAACCAGATGCCCACGCCGATGGTCGCCATGCCGACAAAGTGATACCAGCGTGGCGGTTCCCCGAGCAGCAGCGAAGAGAGCAGGGCCGCGAAGATGGGCGTCAGGGTGATGAAAAACACCGGTAGCTGCGCGCCCGCGCGCGCGATGGCGCGGTCCCAGGCGAAGTAGGCCAGCAGGGATGGGACCGTGGCCACGTAGAGCAGGATGCCCGCCACCTTGGCGTTCCACGCGAGTTCGTGGTCCAGCATCGACAGCTCCCACCACGCGAACGGGATATTCACGATGACGCCGATGACGATCTGCGCGAAAAGCAGCGTCGGCAGCGGAATCTCCGGGCGGTGCTTGCGGAGGAGCCACGTGTAGCCGCTCCATGCGATGGTGGCGGTCAGCATGAAGAGATCGCCGGGCACGAAGTTCAGCTGGGCGAGGTGGACGATGTCGCCGCGCAGCAGCACGAAGGACACGCCCACGAGGCACAGCAGCGCGCCCGCGACGTGCCACGACTTGACGCGCTCGCGGAAGAACGTCGCGCCGATGATCAGCAGGAATAGCGGGGTCGAAGCACCGATCAGCGTCACGTTGATGGGTGTCGATGTCGTCAGCGCCAGATACTGGAACGAGTTGTAGCTCGCGATCGACAGCACACCCATCGCGCAGAGCACGCCCGCATGCCGGCGCAATGCGGCGCGATGCTCCACCACGCCGCGCCATGCATAAGGCGCGAGCAATAGTCCGGCGATGGCCCACCGCACCATGTTCAGCGTGATCGGTGGCACGACCCCTGATGCGATGCGTCCGACGATGGCGTTACCGGCCCAGGCGAGCGGCGGAAAGGTGAGCAGGAGCAGCGTAATCCCGTCGAGGCGTCTGGCACCGGCGCTGGCACTGGCTGGCATGAGGTCGAGAAGGGCGTGGGGGAGGTGGCATTATCCGGCAGATCGGCAACAGAAGAAGGTGTCCATATTGCCGACAATGCCATAGGGTCACAGCCATAGGGTCACGCCCGATAGGCTTTACCCGAACAACTCCTCCGCGACGGTCGGATGCAGCTGCAACGTCGTCTTCAGGTGCGATGCCTTGACCCCGAGCCGCATGGCGAGGGCAAACACCTGAATGATCTCGGGCGCCGCATTGTCCATCAGATGCGCGCCGAGCACGCGCCCGCTGCGCGCGTTGAACACCAGCTTGAACACGGACTGCCGCGCCACGCCCGCGAAGCGGTTCTCGAGCGAAACGAAGCGCCGGATCTCCGTGCGGATGCGTTCGGGCTTGCCCGCCGCCTCGATGGCCTCCGCTTCGGTCAGGCCCACCGCGCCAATGGCCGGTTCGCAGAACACCGCCGTCGGCACGACATCGAAGTCCGCCATGTCGCCACGCTTGCCGAACAGCCGATCGGCCAGCCACCGCCCCTGCGATACCGCAACCGGCGTCAACTGAATCCCCTCTGTGCAGTCGCCCACCGCATACACGCCGCGTACCGACGTGCGGAACTGCTTGTCCACGCGGATGCCGCGCTCCTCGCCGAGCGCCACGCCAACGTCTTGCAGACCGAGTCCATCGACATTGGGGTCGCGCCCGATGGCCGCGAGCACGGCTTGCGCACGCACGCTCTGCTTGCGCCCCTGCTGCGTGTAGCAGACCTCGTACGCGCCGTTGGCCTGAGACACCAGCGTGACGTCGGTGTTCAGGTGCACGCGCACGCCCTTGCTCGTAAGCGCGTCCGCAAGCGCGCGCGAAATGTCCGCGTCGAAGCGCTGCAGCAGGCGGTCTTCGCGCACGAGCAGATCCACCTTCACGCCGTAGCGCGACAGAATCGATGCCTGTTCCACCGCGATATAGCCGCCGCCGATCACCACGAGCGATCCCGGAAGCGACTGCCACGTGAACACGTCGTCGGACGTGCTCACGAGCTCGCCGCCGGGCACCGCCAGCGGGCGAGGATGCGCGCCTGTGGACAGCAGAATCTTGCGCGCGCGAATCGTCTCGTTGCCGATGCGGATTTCGCCGGGCGCCGACAGCTCGGCATCGCCATGCAGGATCTCGACACCGGACTCATGCAGCCGCTGCGAAAACGTCGTGGTCAGCCGCGCGACCTCTGCGTTGACGCGCACGATCGCGTCGCGCCAGTCTTCCTTGCCACCGGTGTTCGCGAGGCCCGTCGCCAGCATCGACGCCCATCCCGCACCGTACGACAGCATTTTCTTTGGCACGCAGCCGCGATGCACGCAGGTGCCGCCGATCGCATCGCGCTCCACCAGAATCGTGCGCGCGCCAAGCGATGCCGCGCGCCGCGCCGCCGCCACGCCGCCGGAGCCGCCGCCGATCACGACGAAGTCCACCTCTCGCGGCTTCGCGGGACGCCGCGCGCGCGTCCGGCGCGGCACGTTTTCGATCGGCGTTTCGGCACCGACCTCCCGTGCGCGGCGTTTCTCCCTGACGGGTGCGACGGCTGGCGTTTCAGCGGATGACTGACGCTTCGGCATGCATATCTCCCTGTTCTGATGGTTCGCTTCAGGACACCGGCAACAGCTCCTGTTCAACAATCGACGGCCAATCGCGCAGAAAAGTTTCCCCATCGCGACGACCGAGGTCATACGCCGCGCCCATCGCATCGGGGCGCGTGTAGTCCCAGCTAGAGATCGGCACGCGTTGCGACGGTTGCAGATACAGGCGGCGCTGCGTGCCACGTGCGACGGCATGATCGACCGTGAAACGTCGCGGACGCGGATACAGGCGCGTCACCAGTACGAGGACATTGCCCGGCGTGGCATCGAGCGCATCGACGGGGACGTTGTCCACAAGGCCGCCATCGAGCACCGCGCGGCCGTCCCGGCGCAGCACGGGCGTGAACGGTGGCGTGCAGGCCGATTGCAGCAGCAGATCGGCCAGCGCCTCCGGCGAAGGGCAATCCTGCGCGCGCACGAATTCCGGATGAAAACCGAGCTTGCGGCCGAGTCGCGGATGCAGCGTCTTGAAGACGTGTTTGTCCAGGTTGTATGCAAGCAGGCCCGCGGCGACGGCGAGGCGCGGCCCGCTCCAGCGCGGGATATGCGCGACGCCGATGCGAATCTCGGGCGCTTCGCGCAAGCGCGCGAAACGGTCCTCGCCAAGCAGCGACAGCAGCGCGCCGCGATAGATACCGTAATGAGGAAAGACACGCTCGCGGCCCAGCAGGTTCCCCCAATAGGCGTTGCGGCGATTGCCGGCGAGCACACGGCGGTAGTACGCCATGGTCTGATGCGAGTCGTGCGTGTAGACCATGCACGCGGTGGCCGCGCCGGCGGAGATGCCGGCGATGACGCGCGGCGCAAGCCGAAGTTCGGGCGCGACGACGTCCCACCATCCGGCCTGCCACCAGCAGCGGTTGCCGCCGCCGGCAAATACGATCTGATCGATCACGATCGGGTCAGGGGCGCCGCGGGATGCGGCGGTCGGTGTCATGGCGCGTCCTCGTCGGGAGCCGGGCTTGCGCCATCATACCGGAGTCTCCCAAAACGAACCGCCTAAACGAGCCCGAACCGCCGGGGGCTCGCAGGGTGCGTCACGCGGCGTTGTCGGCCTCCGCGCGTCCGGTCGTGCGGTTGGCATGCCAGCGGAGCAGACGCGGGATGACGACCACGGCCACCGTCATCGCGAGGATCGTCGCGGAGATCGGCTGCTTGATGAACAGGCTCCAGTCGCCCTGGCCGATCGACAGCGCATTGCGCAGCTGCTTCTCGGCAATCGGTCCGAGGATCAGGCCCACGATGACCGGTGCCGTCGGAAAGTCGAAGCGGCGCATCGCCATGCCGAGCAAGCCGATGACGAACAACAGCAGCAGGTCGAACCACGACTGGCGAATGCCATAGGCGCCGAGACCCGCGAAGATCAGGATGCCGCCATAGAGCAGCGGCGTCGGCACGCGCAGCATGCGGACCCACAGGCCGATTGCCGGCAGGTTCAGCACGAGCAGCATCACGTTGCCGATGTACAGCGACGCGAGCAGGCCCCACACGAGGTCGCCCGACGTCTGGAACAGCATCGGACCCGGCTGCAGGTTGTAGTTCTGGAACGCCGCAAGCAGGATGGCGGTGGTGTTCGAGGTCGGGATGCCGAGCGTGAGCAGCGGGGCGAGGGTCGCCGTCACGGCGGCGTTGTTCGCGGCTTCCGGACCCGCCACGCCTTCGATCGCGCCAACCTTGCCGAACTCTTCCTTGTGGTTCGACAGCTTCTTCTCGGTGGCATACGACAGGAACGTCGGAATCTCCGCGCCGCCCGCGGGAATCAGGCCGAACGGAAAACCGATGAGCGTGCCACGCAGCCAGGCCGGCACCGAACGGCGCCAGTCGGACTTGTTCATGTGGATCGAGCTCAGCTTGTTGAACGAGCCATCCGGCTGCGGGAAGAACGCGTTGAACAGCGCCTCGCCCACGGCGAACAGACCCACGGCGACCACGACGATGTCGACACCGTCGTACAGCTCCTGGACGTTCATCGAGTAACGCGTCTGGCCCGACAGCGAATCCATGCCGATGAGGCCGATACCGAGACCGAGGAACAGGCTCGTCATGCCGCGCAGCAGCGACGAACCGAGCACGGCCGACACTGTCGTGAACGCGAGCAGCATGATCATGAAGTACTCGCCGGGGCCGAACTGCAGCGCGACGTCCGCCGCCACGGGCGCGAACATCGACAGCAGCACCGTGGCGATCGTCCCGGCCACGAACGAGCCGATCGCGGCGGTGGCCAGCGCGGGACCCGCGCGGCCGTTCTTGGCCATGAGGTTGCCTTCCATCGCCGTGACCATCGTCGAGGACTCGCCCGGCGTGTTCATCAGGATGGACGTGGTGGAGCCGCCGTACATCGCGCCGTAGTAGATGCCCGCGAACATGATGAGCGCGGCCGTGGGTTCGACCTTCGCCGTCAGCGGCAGCAGCATCGCCACCGTCAACGCGGGCCCGATGCCCGGCAGCACGCCGATCGCGGTACCGAGGAAGCAGCCCACGAGGGCCCACAGCAGGTTGATGGGCGTGATCGCGACGGCAAAGCCGTGCATCAGCTGGTTCAGTGTGTCCATGTCAGTGTCCTCGTGCCCTCAGAAGCCGGCGACAGGCAGCAGCGGCAGGTTGATGCCGAGCAGGAAATCGAAAAGCGCCCACATGGGCAGCGTGATGAGGAGGCCGATCACCGCATCGCGCACGATGCGACGGCTGCCGTAGCCGCGCGCGACGCAGACCATCAGCAGCGTCGATGCGAGCACGAAGCCGAGCGTGCCGATCAGCGCCATGTTCAGCACGAGACCGGCCGACACCCACAGGAAGCCCTTGAAGTTGTGCGGCGCCGAGGGCAGCTCGGCATCTTCTTCCGGCATGTTGCGGAAGCCGCCGCGCACACCCTGCCAGGTCAGCAGCACGCCGCAGACGGCGAGGCCGATGCCGACCAGCGTGGGCACGAAGCGTGGGGAAAGGCCCGCGTAGCCTTCCTCGCCCGAGATGCCGGGAATGCCAGCAAAGAAGAACGCCGAGATGGCCAGCACGGCGATGCCGATGATGACGTGGGAGGGTTTCATGTGAGTTCCTGCGAAAGAGCGAGGAGAGCCCGGGAGCGAGGACAGCCCGGGCGATGCGGACGCCCGGGCTCGTACGACGGGGACGGACGAATTATTTGGCGACGCCCAGTTCGCGCAGCGTGGCGCCCAGGCGCGCGGACTCGGCGTCGACGAACTTGCCGAACTCGTCGCCGGTCAGCAGGAACGGCGTCCAGTCGTTCTTCTGCAGCGCGTCCTTCCACACGTTGTTCTCGGTGGCCTTGACCACCGCATCGATCAGCGCCTTGCGCTGGTCGGCCGTGATGCCCGGCGCGCCATACACACCGCGCCAGTTGTAGATTTCGACGTTGACGCCCTGTTCCTTCAGCGTCGGCAGGTCCGCCGTGCGATCCTTCGATGTCACGGCCAGCGCGCGCATCTTGCCGGTCTTGATGAACGGCAGGAATTCGGAAACGCCCGCGATGCCGACCGTCACGTGGCCGCCAAGAATCGACGCGGACGCTTCACCGCCGCCCGCGAACGGCACGTAATTGATTTTCTTCGGATCCACGCCGATGTCCTTCGCGATCAGACCCGCGAGGATGTGGTCGATCGAACCTTTGGAGCCGCCGCCCCAGCTCACGCTACCCGGGTTGGCCTTGAGCTGCGCCGTCAGGTCCTTGAGCGATTTGATCGGCGAATTGGCCGCGACGGTCAGCACCATCGTGTCCGCGAACAGACGCGCGACCGGCGTGGCGTTCTTGAGCGTGACCGGCGGATGGCTCGTTTCGATCGCGCCGACCATCACCGCCCCCGTCACCACGAGCGCGTTGGGGTTGCCCTTGTCGCTGTTCACGAACTGCGTGAGGCCGATGGTGCCGCCCGCTCCACCCTTGTTGTCATAGGACGCGCCCTTGGCCACGCCCGCGGCGATCATCGCCGCGCCGAGCGAACGGCCGGTCTGGTCGTAACCGCCGCCGGGGTTGGCGCCGATCATCACCTTGACGGTGTCGAGGGCGAATGCGGGAGACGCGGCGACGGCCATCGCGAACGTCGCGGAAGCGAGCGCGACATGGGCGATGCGTTTGAACGATTGCGGGAGGGAATGACGGTGATGCGGCGACTTTTCCATCGCGGTCTCCTGTGTCTTTTTTGATGGGGCGATTCGAATGGCCCGATTCTAGGAGGGGGTAACTGTCAAACACCTGTCAATTTGCTTGCAATGCGCTCGGGGTTTACCTGTGGTTGTCTCCTTTGTCTTGCCATGAACGCCACAGCGAGCGCTGGCAAGGCAGATCTAAACATCTTTGACTTGGCTACCGTTACACAAGTCACTACGATGGCTCGGTAGCTGGAACACTTGGTTACAGTTTCGGAACATCCGCAGCGCATGACAAAGCGGGTGGCCATCATGGATGTCATCGGATGTCATTAGGGGTCAATATGGATACGACGATCAGGGCCGCCGACGGCTGGCCGCCGGAGCTCGACGGGGCGGAGAGCGCGGACGGGGACCGTGGGATCTGGAAGAGCACGGTCGCCGCGGCGAGCCAGGCCATCGAGGCAGCCAAGGGGATGCACCAGACCGTCGGCCAGACGCTCAAGCTGCAGCGCAAGATCCTCGCGCTGCGCGAAGAGCTGCATCGCGCGGAAGCGGAACGCGACCTTTATCGCGATCTGCATGCGCGCACGGTCGACGAGCTGAACCAGACGCTCGACCTGAGCCCGGCCGAATGGCAGCGCCTGCGCGCCGAATCCGAAACGCTGCAGATTCGCCATCGTGCGTACAAGCTGCTAGTCCAGCATTACGCGCGGACCGGCGCGGTGATCGAACCCGCGCTATTCGCGGACCAGCGCAGCCGCGTGCAGCAGCACATCCTCTTTCAGCGGCGGAAGGGGATTCCCGTCGCCGTGATCACCGTCGACGATATCGCGTTCCTGCTGCGCTAATCTTCCTCGTTAAATCGCCACGCTGGTTAGCCACGGCGATATGCCGCGCCGGGCCGTTGCGATAGCCGTACTTCACGCCTGCGTCGCCATCGCATCGTCCGTGCTGACCGTCCGGTTGCGGCCGCTCGCCTTGGCCGCGTAGAGCCGGCGGTCGGCGTTCGCGAGCAACACGTCGAGCGTGGTGCCGTCTTCCGCGCCAGCCTCCACCACACCGATCGAAATCGTGAAATGGATCCGGCCGTCACCCTCGGCGCGCGCCGCCGCTGGCGCATCGGGCGCGGGCGCAACGGCCAATCCGGCAATGGCCACGCGCAGGCGCTCCGCCGCCTGCACGGCCTCCCGCAGCGTGGCGCCGGGCAGCAGCACCGCGAACTCCTCGCCACCGAGCCGCGCCGGCACGTCGATCGTGCGCAGCTGTTCGCGCATCAACGTCGCCATGCCAGCGAGCACGCGGTCGCCGCTCGCATGTCCCCACTTGTCGTTGACGCGCTTGAAGAAATCGATATCGACCATCATCAGCGCAAGCGGCCGCGCATGCCGCAGGCGCCGTTCGGTTTCCTGATCGAATAGCAGCTTGAAGTGACGCCGGTTGGCGAGTCCCGTGAGCGGATCGTACTCGGCAAGCTCCTGCAGCTTCTCGCCGAGCGCAAGGTAGTGGTCGAACACGTGCGTCACCACGAACAGCGTCACCCACAACAGCAGCGGCAGCAATAGCCATACCGCGACGAGGATCGGACTCATGCGCGCGATGGCGGCGTCGAACAACCGCTTCGGCGACACCGCTTCGAAGAGCACCCAGTTGCCATTCGCGCTCTGCTGGTACAGCAACGTATAGGCGCCCTGGCGCACCGTGCCGGCGCGGTCCTCGAACAGCCGCGCGGGCGGTATATCCCGCCAGTCTCCCGGTAGATCGGCGGGCCATCGCTGGCCGCTGGCCACCGCCCCCTGCGACGCGGAGACGAGCCTGCCGTCGCGCGTCATGAGGTACACCGTCTCGTCGGGTGCATTGCCCGCGTTGAGCAGCGCCTGCAGCCGCGTCTGCGCGACATCCACCGCGATCACGCCGCGAAACTCGCCTCTCACATGGATCGGAATGCTGAGCGTGCTGATCAGCTGTCCATCGCCAAACTGCGTGTAGTTGGCGATCCATCGCGGCTCGTCATTGGCAACCTCGCCAGCCCGGTCGGGCAGCAGGTCGCGGTAGTAAGGCATCGTGTCGAAGCGCTGCACGAGCGACGGGGCGAGTTCGCGATCCTTCTCCGGGTAGACCACGAACAAGCCGTTGCGCGAGATGAAGAGCACGTTGAGGTGCAGCTTGTCGGTACGTACGAGCAAGCCGAGCAGCGGGCTCAACGCGCGCGCCATGCGCAGGTCTTCGCGAAGCGTTTCGTCGCGACGCGCAAACCCGGCCAGCCCCGCAAGCCGCCGCGCGCCGACGCCGATGACGGGCGCGTTGTCCGGGCCTGTCGCGAGCGTCCACGTATCGTCGTTGCGCGCGGCGAATGCGGCTTCGATCTGTGCGTCGTTCTGTGCGTCGTTCTGTGCGTCGTTTTGTGCGTCGTTCTGTGCGAAGTCCTGCCCCACGCGGCCCGCGTAGAACGCCACCGCGTAATCGCGCAGGTAGGCGAGCCGCTGCCGCTCGGTCGCGAATACCGTGCCCACGCCGAGCGCGCGTAGCGCCAGGCTGTGCTGGTGCTGCTCCACGACGCGGTCATGGATTTTCCACACTTCGCGGACGCCGATGACGACCGTCAGCAGCATCACGATGGCGAAGCAGACGACGACGACGCGCTGCGGATACATGATCGCCGCGCGCGGCAGCCAGCGCGGCCGCGGCAGAAGCTTGCGCCAGACCATCGAGCGGACTCCCGATGCGGGCATCCCCGATGGACGCCCTGTGCGGATGCAACAAGCGCCGCGGGCGTCGGCGTTAGCGGCGCCGCCGGCGAGATCCGGTCAGCGCGTGCCCGTCGGCGTAGTGTAGGACACCGCACGCTCCGTGCGGAAGTAGAGGAGGGCAAGCATCGGCGGCACAAAGCCGATCCAGGCCGCGAGCGGCCAGCCGCCGTGCGCGAACGCCCATGCGCCGGCCCATGAGCCGATGGCGCCGCCGATGAAGAAGATCGCCATGAACAGGCCATTCAAACGGCTGCGATGTTCGGGGCTCAGCGAGAAGATCGCGCGCTGGCTGATGACGAGGTTCGACGACACGCCGAAGTCGAGCAGCACCGCGGCGGCCGTCAGCGCGAGCAGCGAGAGCAGCGAGCCTTCCGCGCCGACCAGGCTCAGCAGGAACGATCCACCTCCGATGGCCAGCGCAAGCGCGGTCATCTGCCGGCCATGCCCGCGATCCGCGTAACGGCCCGCCATCGGCGCGACGATCGCGCCGGCCACGCCCACGAGCGCGAACACCGCGATACCCGTTTGCGACATATGGAATGCGGGGCCCGCTAAATAAAGCGGCGCGGTCGTCCAGAAGAGGCTGAAGACCCCGAACAGGCTGGCCTGGTACAGCGCGCGACGGCGCAGCACGGGCTGCGTCCGTACGAGCGCCCACATCGACGCGAGCGTCGGCAGGTAGCCCGCCGAGGGCGGCGGCTGTCGGCGCGGCAGCTTGCGCGCCAGCACGATGGCGAGCAGCACCATGGCGACGGCCGACACGGCGAAGATCGCATGCCATCCGAAGGCATCGGCGAACAGGCTCGAGATGGGACGCGCCAGCATGATGCCCATCAGCAGGCCGCTCGTGACCTTACCCACCGCGTGGCCGCGCGCATGGTCGGGCGCGAGATGCGCGGCAAATGGCACAAGTACCTGCGCGGCCACCGAGCAGAGCCCGATCGCGGCGCCCGCCAGCAGGAAGACGCTAGCGTGCGTGGCGAACGCCGCGGCCACGAGCGCCACCGCATTCCCGCCGATCAGCGCGACGATCAGCTTGCGGTTCTCGACGATGTCGCCGAGCGGCACAAGCAGCAACAGGCCCGCGCAGTAGCCAATCTGTATCAGGGTCACGATCAGGCCCGCAATCTCGGGCGACAGCGCGAGCGCGTGCGCGATGGGACCGACCAGCGGCTGCGGGTAATAGAGATTGGCTACGACCATGCCGCATGCGACGGCAAGCAATGGCGTGATCCAGGCGGGCTGCGGGCCCGTGGCGGCAGCAGCGGTATGAGGCGTGGCGGTGGTCATCGACGACGTTGCGGAGAGAATTCCGGGCGATCTGTCGTCGCGCATCGGTACGGCCGCATCGGGAAGGGACTTGGAGCCGCGATTCTACGCGCGGACGACGTCCCGTGCTGAAGGGGGTTCCAAGGGGGGTTATTCGGCCCCCCCTGCGTGCCATGCGCGGGTTACCAGCGGCGGTTGAGCTGCACGCCGAAGATCGAGCCGCTGGCCTGCGAGGCCCACGCGTCCGCCGGCGCCGCGAAGGTGATGCCATCGACGTCGCTGGCCCGGCTGTACGTGTAAAACGCGCGCAGGTTCGCATTGCCCGCCGACTTGCCCAGCGTGAGTGTCGGTGCCACGGTCAGCGCGGTGCGCTGGCCGCCCACGCCGAACCCTGACGAGATCTGGTCGTGCGCGACCTCGAACGTCAGCTTGAACTGGTCGCTGGCCGTATAGGTCGGACGCAGGCGCGTGGCGGCCCACTGCAGCGTCCCCACGGCGGAACGGTCGAGCTGCACGCTCGACTCCACCTGGCCGCCGATACCCGACGCGGACTTCCATTCCATGGACTCGGCCAGCCGCACGCGCGACAGGTCGTTACCCATGCCGGTATAGCCCGTCATGGCCGAGCGCGAACCCTGCCCGTACTGCACCCCGAAGCGGTTGGTGCCGTACAGCACGCCCTTCTGTTCGTGCATGGCCGAGGCCCACCACGCGCTGCCCGTGTTCTCCATCGCGGAGAGTGGCTCGACGCGCGTGAAACCCACCTGCACCGCGCCCTTGTCGTTGGTACCGATCGGCGCCGTGCGCACCGTGTGATAACTCGGCAGGTTGGCGCCGTTGAAGTCGCTCCGCGCGGTGTACTGATAATTGAGGCCGAAGTCGCCGACCTTCGCGTTGTCCACGCCGAAACGCATGGACGGCGAGCTCGGCGGCAGCAGACCCGAGGACATCAGGAACGGGTTCGTGTCGCGCCGGCCAGCCCACACGCTGGCATCGTCGAGCACACGCAGGCCCCCGCGCGAGAAACCGCTGACGGACGTGTACACCTGCGGCAACAGCGCGTACGGATCCACGGCGGCGGGACGGCCGTTGACCGACGTCGCGTCGGTGCCTTTGGCCTGCGCAACCAGTTGCACCTGCGCGCCGCCGTCGAGATCGACGAGCGACTCGCGCACCTTGACTTCGCCGGTGCTGCTGCATGCGAGGCCGCCGTTGAGACCGGTGGAGGGCGTGCCGCCTCCGCTACAGGCGCGCGCGCTGCGCGGCTGATCCACTGCCGCCACGCGGCCGCTATAGCCGAGTCGCCAGACAGAATCGCCGGCTGGATCGTCGGCGGGCAGCTGGGAACGCAGTACGGGCGGTTTGTCCGAAGGCGTGGCGCTGGCTTCGCCCTCCGCGACGGTGGTGCCTGCCGCGGCGCTGTCGGCGTTGGCGGGAAATTCGCCAAGCCGGTTCGGGAACAGCACGAGCGGCGGCGGCGGGGGAGGCGGCGGCGCGAGTTCGTCCGGCGGACCGATAAAGTCGGGGTTGCCCACGTTGGCGATCGCGGGCGCAGCACTGGGTACGCTGCCGTCGGCCGCGGGGTCCGCCGCAGGGTGCTCTTCCTGCGATCCAATCAGCGCGCCCAGCGGGTCGGCGGTCGCGTCCATGTTGCCTGCGGGCAACGGCGGCTCGGCGGCCACCGACACCGAGGAAGCAGTCGCCACCGAAGGCACCGCCGATTGCACGACCTGTGGCGGCCGCGCGACTTCCGTGCCGGTCTGCGCGCACGCACCGACGCTCCACGCGGCCAGGATGGCCAACGTGAGGCGATTGGATCGCAAACGAGAGGGGAAACGTGCCGGATGCTGCATGAATTCGATGGGCGCCGCGCCCAGAACGTCAGGGCGGGGCTCAGTTTTTAACAGGCGACCGATTGGACCGCAAGCCGGGTTACAAAATCCATCGTTTGCCCGCCTTCTCACGATACGAAACCTTTGCGCGGTCGTGTGCGGCCGGTGCCCGGAAACGGTGCGCTGACGCGCGTCCCGGCGTGTGCCATGTAAGCGAAAACCCCCATCGTTACGGCGCTCCGTGCCCAAAAAGCCACCGCTATAATCGGCAGGCCCTGCCCGTCACGTGCCTTGGATGTCTCGTGCTGCGGACAGTCAGTCATACAGATCTATAACGAGGAGATATCTGATGGAACGTCGTTCCTTCCTTTTGAAGGCGGGCGCTGTTGCCGCCACCGGGGCCGGTCTTGCCGCATGCGGCAAAGAAGAAAAAGCGGTAGCGCCGGCAGCCGCGGCCAGCGGCCCGGCCGCACCGGCCGTCGTCGGCAGCAATCCGGCCGTGGAATGGCGCCTGGCTTCGAGCTTTCCGAAGTCGCTGGACACGATTTACGGCGCCTCCGAGACGCTGTCCGCGCGTGTGAAGGAGCTGACGGACGGCAAGTTCAACATCAAGGTCTTCGCCGCGGGCGAAATCGTGCCGGGCCTGCAGGTGCTGGATGCCGTGCAGAACCAGACCGTGCAGATCGGCCACACGGCCGGTTACTACTACTTCGGCAAGAATCCGACGCTGTGCTTCGACACGACGATCCCGTTCGGCCTGACCGCGCGCCAGCAGACAGCCTGGATGATGCAGGGCAACGGCATGAAGCTGATGCGGGAGTTCTTCAAGGAATACAACATCGTCAATTTCATGGGCGGCAACACCTGTGCCCAGATGGGCGGCTGGTTCCGCAAGGAGATCAAGTCGGTCGCGGACCTCCAGGGCCTGAAGTACCGCGTGGCCGGCTTCGCGGGCGTGGTGCTCTCGCGCCTGGGCGTGGTGCCGCAGCAGATCGCCGGCGGCGACATCTATCCGGCGCTGGAAAAGGGCACGATCGACGCGGCCGAATGGGTGGGCCCGTACGACGACGAAAAGCTCGGCTTCTACAAGGTTGCGCCGTACTACTACTACCCGGGCTGGTGGGAAGGCAGCGCGCAGCTGTCGTTCTACGTGTCGTCGCCCGAGTACGAGAAGCTGCCGAAGCTGTACAAGGCCGCGCTGGAAACCGCGACCATCGAAGCCCATACCTCGATGCAGGCCAAGTACGACACGGTGAACCCGCAGGCGCTCGCGCGTTTGCTGGAAAACGGCGTGAAGCTGCGTCCGTTCTCGCGCGAGATCCTGGAAGCCTGCTTCAAGGCCACGCAGGCCGCCTACGCCGACGAAACCGCCAAGAACCCGTCGTTCAAGAAGATCTACGACGACTGGCGCGTGTTCCGCAACAACGAGGCCCAGTGGTTCAACGTGGCCGAGCAGGCCTTCGCGCAGTTCAGCTTCAGCCACAAGCTGTAATCGGAGGCACGGGCTCCGCGGGTTAGGGGATGGCAAGACGGTGCACGCCTGCACCGTTTCTGGGCGACAATCGGGGCCGCACAGATACCATCCCCTCCACGACCTCGCGGGAGGGGAGAAAGCCCACCCCTCCATGCAACTCGGCATCCTTTACGCGCTGCTCGCGTACATCATCTGGGGCCTGCTGCCCCTCTACATCAAATCCGTTCACGGCGTGGCGCCGGTCGAGATCCTGCTGCACCGGATGGTGTGGTCGCTCGTCTTCATCGGCGCGATCCTGCTGTGGCGCCGGCACTTCGGCTGGCTGCGCGACGTCGCGCGCAACCCGAAGCTCATCCTCGGCTTTGCCGCGAGCGCGGCCCTGCTGTGCGGCAACTGGTTTATCTATATCTGGGCGGTCTCGGCGAATCGTGTCGTCGATGCCAGTCTGGGCTACTTCATCAACCCGCTGTTCAGCGTGCTGCTGGGCGTGATGTTCCTGCACGAGCGGCTGCGCCCCATTCAGTGGCTGTCCATCGCCGTGGCGGCCGCCGGCGTGCTGTGGCTGACCGTGAGCGCGGGCCAGTTGCCCTGGATCGCGCTCGCACTGGCGGGCACATTCGGCGGGTACGGGCTGCTGCGCAAGACCGGCGCGCTGGGGGCGCTTGAAGGCCTGTCGCTCGAGACGCTGATTCTCTTCCCGGTGGCCGCGATCGCGCTCGGCTATCTGATCCTGACCGGACAGGACACGACGGTAGCCGCCTCCCCGGGCACCAAATTCCTGCTGCTGATGGCGGGGCCGGTCACCGCCGTGCCGCTGCTGTTCTTCGCGGCCGGCGCGCGCCGCATTCCGTTGTCCCTGCTCGGCCTGCTGCAATACACGGGGCCGACGCTGCAACTGCTCCTCGGCATCTGGCTCTGGCACGAGCCGTTCCCCGCGCAGAAGCAGCTTGGGTACGCCCTCATCTGGATCTCGCTGGCAATCTACGCGGCGGAGAGCTTCTGGATGGCGCGACGGGGGTCCGCGGCCCCCGACAGCGTCGCTGGGGCAGCAGGGACCGCTGTGGCCGCAGACGCGGAATATCGACCGAAGGAATGACGCCGCGCGCGTCGGTTGCAAACCGATAGATCCCGGCGATATCATCGCGCCGACACTGTACACACATACAGTATTGGACGACTTGGTCATGACCCTTGGCAACCGGCGCATCGCACATCTCGACATGGACGCGTTCTACGCATCCGTCGAGCTGCTGCGCTATCCGGAACTCCGTGGCCAGCCCGTCGTCATCGGCGGCGGCCGCAATGCCGTGCCCGTGGACCTGCCTGACGGCTCTCGACGCTATGCGCGACTGCGCGACTATGTGGGCCGCGGCGTGGTGACGACGTCCACGTACGAAGCGCGCGCGCTGGGTGTGTTCTCGGCCATGGGAATGATGAAGGCGGCGCGCCTCGCACCCGATGCCATCCTGCTGCCGACCGACTTCGACGCCTACCGGCACTACTCCGGCCGGTTCAAGGCCGCCGTCCGAACATTTACGCAAGAAATCGAAGACAGGGGAATCGATGAGATCTATATCGATCTGACGAATATACCGGGCCAGGCGCGCGACGTCGCCGCGCAAATCAAAGCGGCGGTCCATGCCGCCACGGGCCTCACCTGCTCGATCTGCGTCGCGCCGAACAAGCTGCTGGCCAAAATCGGGTCCGAACTCGACAAGCCCGATGGCCTGACCATCCTCACGGCCGAGGATGTGCCCACGCGCATCTGGCCGCTCGCGGCGCGCAAGGTCAACGGCATCGGACCCAAGGCCGCGGATCGGCTGAGCGCGCTCGGCATCCACACGGTCGGCGATGTTGCGCAGGCTGACCCGAGCCTGCTGCAAACCCACTTTGGCCGCAATTACGCGGAATGGCTCGCCCGCGTGGCTCAGGGACACGACGAGCGGCTCGTGGTCGTACGGTCGGAACCCAAGTCGATGAGCCGCGAAACGACGTTCGAGCGCGACCTGCATCCCAGGCAAGACCGCCCGGCGTTATCGGAAGCCTTTACGAAGCTGTGTTTGCGCGTGGCCGACGATCTGCGACGCAAGGGGTACGTCGGCCGCACGGTCGGCATCAAGCTGCGCTTCGACGATTTCCAGACCGTGACGCGCGACCTCACGCTCCCCTCGCATACCGCGGACGGGGCGGCGATCCGGCGCGGCGCGACGGAATGCCTGAAGCGCATTGCGCTCGACCGGCGCATCCGGCTGCTCGGCGTGCGTGTCAGCGCGCTGTTGCCGGCAGGCACCGCCGGTCAGCAGCCGATACAGGAAGAATTGCCGTTCACCGCAGAGGATTGAACGGCCATCCGGGCTCGGCTAAACGAGCCCGTGAGTCTGCGCATGCATACGCACCAGCCCGAGCAGCGCATCGAGATTCGGCGTACGAATATCAACATGGCCGCCGATCTCGCGCACCGACGCGACGAGGGCATCGATCTCCAACCCGCGGCCAGCCTCCGCATCCTGCAGCATCGACGTCTTGAACGCGCCCAGCTTGCGCGTGACCGCCATGCGATCTTCGCCGCTCTGCGCGATGGGGCAGCCGATCGCCGCGCCGATCTGTCCCGCTTCCGCCATCACGTCGAGGCAGAAGCGGCTGACTAGCGGATCGTCGAGAATGCGGTCGCACGTGGCGCCCGTGAGCACGGAGACCGGGTTCATCGTCATGTTGCCCCACAGCTTGAACCAGGCGTCGCGCTGGATCGATGCGCTGCGCTCGATATCGAGCCCGCTCTGCGCCAACAGGTCGCCGACGCGGTCGACACGCGAATCGGTCCCTCCGGCGGGCGCGCCAAGAATCAGCTTCTGGCCGAACGCATGCCGCACCACGCCCGGCTCGGGGCTCGAGGCGGACAGGTGCACGACGGCGCCAATGACCTGCCGCGTGGGCAATGCCTCGGCGAGGCGGCCGTCGGGATCCACCGTCTTGAGGCGCAGCCCCGATAGCGGTCCTGGGCGTTCAAAGAACCACCAGGGCACGCCATTCATGGCAGGCACGATCACCGTCTCCGGACCGATCAGCGGCCCAAGGCGCGCGGCGAGGTCCGCCAGCGCGGGCGCCTTCACCGCGATGATCAGGATGTCCTGTACGCCAAGCCGCGCGGGGTCGGCTTCCGCATGGACGGGAAACGAGGCCTCGCCATCCTGATCGATCAGCGTGATACCCCGCGCCTGCAGGGCTTCCAGCGTCTTGCCACGGGCGACCACGTTGACAGTGTGGCCGGCGCGCGCGACACGGGCCGCGATGAATCCGCCGATGGCGCCGGCGCCGACGATGCAGAGGGATGCCATGGACGTTTTCCTCTCCAGGTGAGTATTCATGGGAATAATCGAACAGCGCGGTCAATACGCAGGGCGATTACTCAGGCGAATCTGGACCTCATTGCAAATCGTTCCGCATGATCAGCAGCCACGGCATATGCGAGTTGGTGAACGCATCGAGCTTGCCCGAATCGCCGAGCTCGACCACGTCCATCGACACCGACTGCTGCACGTTGCCACCAATCGCGCGGACCTCGCGCCCGGCGGGATCGACCTCCACCACGATATCGCAATGCATCGGCGTCGTGCCGAAACCGATCTCGGCGGGATTCTCGAGGTATTTGTCGCGGCCGCGCGCGGCGCAGATGATGTCGCCGGGGCGGGGCAGGGCGGGCACCGGCTCGATATGGAACGCGGGCGCGGGCAGGATGCCGTCGCGCGCGTCCACCACATACATCGAGTGCGACTGGCCGGTCAGGAACTGGCGCTCGTCGAGCCCGGCCTTGCGCATGACCCACGAGATGAAGACGGCCGACCAGGCCCAGGATCCCTGCGTGATCTGCCGGCAGTCCGGCGACTGGCCGACGATGTGCCAGTAGCGTTGCGCGAGCGCGCAGCCCTGCGCGGTGGCTTCCATGCCGGTTCCATCGGGAAAGCGCACGCAACTCGCATCGCCGGAGCCGTCGGCCTCCGTATCGGCCGAGACCTGGCCTGCGCCATCGCCACCGTTGCCCGATGCATCCGTCTGCGGCGGCACCGGTGGAGGCAGGGGACTGCGGGTCACGCAGGCCGTGTCGTCGCGGCCGATGCGCACGACCTGTCCTCCCCAGCGTTGCCACTCCTGCCGGGCAATCTCGACGATCCGCTCGCGCTGCGTCGCGCCGGGCGTGGTGGCCACGCGTTCGGTGTCCGGCAGTGCCGCGGCTTGCGGACGCGCGGGCTTGATTTCGGTGGCGCAGCCGGCAAGCACCGCGATCGCCAGCACGATGGTCATGCCCCGCAGAATGCCACGCGTACGGGGTGGCGGAAAGGCGCGAATCTGCGTCTGCCGAGCCTGTGGAGAAAGTTGTGGAAGGCGATGTGGAAAGCGCTGTGAATAACGCTGTGGAAATGTGGCTGTGGGACGGCGCGGGAGCATGGGAGGCACTTCTGGCGCGGCCCCCGGCTAGGCGTGTGCTGGCCTTGTCCGAGCGCCGTTTTCCGGCAATCTTTGGCAGCCATTCCAGCGCTGCTGCCACCTGTGCGGTAATCCTCGTGCGACGCACGGGCCACCACTGTGGATAACGTTCCCCCGCCTGGCGCGCACCCGCGCCGGAGACGCGTCCGGTGGCGGCATGGCGGGGTCAAGCGAATGGGCATGCCACGGCAGCCCAGACGCGATTACTGATTGACGGCGTCCTTGAACTTCTGGCCAGCCTTGAACTTCACGGTCTTTGCAGCTTCGACCTTGATTTCCTCGCCAGTACGCGGGTTGCGGGCCATGCGCTCGGCGCGCTCGCCCTGGCTGAACGTGCCAAAGCCAATCAGGCTCAGCGTATCGCCCTTGGCCACGGCTTCCATGATGGAGTTCAGGGTTACGTTCAGGGCCTGCTCGGCCTTGGCCTTGGTCAGACCGTCCACGCCTGCTGCGATTGCGTCGATCAGTTCGGTTTTCGTCATGCTTCACTCCGTATCGAGTTGAAAAAACACAGACGTCCCCGCGTGGGCGGATCCGGCTGGAACCCGCCTCGGCAAAGACGCCGCGGGCCACATCATACCGTGTCGGGCAAGGCGCACCGGGACGAGAATGTTACCGATTGGTATCGGGTGGTCGGATTTGGCGCGAAATTGGAGGGTGGGGAAGCCGTCTGAAGCGCCGTATACGCACCCGAGCGCACCCGAGCGCACCCAAGCGCCCCCTAGCGCCCCCCAAGCGCCCCACAGCGTCCCTGAGCACCCCTGACCGCTCCTGAGGCAATGGCGAGGGCGCTGGGGCACGGTAAGGGATGCTGGGACGTCTGGGGACGTATACGGGCCTATGAAGCTGTCCGCAGTGCTCTCCGGGCCGCTGATGTCCCTCGGCGCTGTGTCCCGCACTCCTCAGGACACCCAACGGGTATACGCGGCCCGTGGCCTCGCGAAGCGAAGTCCCGGGGCGGGCTTCCCAATTCCGCCGGCGCGACGCCCATGCCTTCGGGTTTACATCTTTCTTTCATGTATACAGATAGTAGTGATAGGTAAACGACCCCCTTTTCTGTGGATAACCACGTATACGTCAATTGAATCAGAGAGTTAGGTATACAGAAACCACAGGGATGAAGTGTTGGCGCGTGGGGATGACTCAACCTTTTGCATGAGGGCCCCCGACGTATACCTCCAACTTGTTCCGTATACGTCCCCATGTCAGCCCCAGCAAACCCACACCGTAAACGCAGCCTTATCCACCGCTGGAGGCGGGGTTATCCACAAAAGGCGGTCCGCGGCGCCATGTGCATCGTAAATATCTGAGAAATATGCATTGAATATCTGCTGATATTGGCGCGCATTACGATGGCACATCGAAACGGATTTCGTATTTAATATCTTCACGCCCCTGACGATTTTTCCGGTTACATCCCAATCGTGAAATCTCCGCGCGGGAGGTAGTGATGCGTATCAACGGTATGAGTGCAGGCATGATGCCGTGCCTTGGCGCCTGCCTGCTGGCTTCCACGGCATCCGCACAAGTCGCGATCCCGGTGGGGGAAGATATTGGCGGCTATTTGAATAGCGCTGTGGGCAGTATCCCGAATTGGAATGCCACACGATTCAGTTTCTCGTTGCAAAACGATGCGACATGGCAAATGGCGGTGCAATCAAATTCGGGCGAACGTCAGATGCTCGATATTCGGGGAAACGGTCATACGGTGACACGGGGATCGACTGCCGCGTTCTACTACGACGGCACCACCGTCGCGGGCAGCGTCGTGTCGTGGTCCGGTCTGCGGCTCACACAGGCCGGCGGGCCCGGGGATGCGGTGTTCCACGATCTTGGCAGCGGCCGGACCTCCGAGGTCCGGCTTGCCGACGTCACGTTTTCCGGATTGACCGGCGCCAACGGTACGGCATTCGCCCTGGCCGGCGCCATCGACGGCACCGCCATGCGCATCACCGCCGGCGCGGGCGGTGTCATGTTCTCTGGCAATACCGCCACGGGACGAGGGGGCGCGGCCTTCGTGCGCGCGGGGACGCTCGAGCTCGACGCGCAGGGCGGAAGCATCGCGTTCAGCGGCAACCAGGACCGCGCAGCCTCGGGTTCAGCCCAGCCGAATGCCATCCATTTCGCCGGGAATGCGAACCTGACGCTGCGTGCCGCGGCGGGGCAGCGCATCGTGTTTCGGGATCCGATCGATTCGGCCGACACCGCGCTCGTCACCGTGACCAAGACCGGGGCCGGCGAGGTCGTCTTCCATGGCAACGCAGGGCAGCCGGCGTTCGACTCGGCGATCCATGCAGATACTTCGGTGGTTGGCGGCACCTTCACGCTGGCCGACGGCGCCCGCTATGGAAGACACTACGGTCCAGGCGTTGCCGCCGGCGGAGCGTTCACGGTGAATCCGTCGGCGACGCTGCGCGCGGGCGCCGACGCAGCGTTGCGCGCGCGGCAATTGATCGTTCGGGATGGCGGCACGCTCGCGGTATCCGGCGGGCGGTTCGCCCTCGACGCGCTCGGCACCGAACTGCAAGGCGGTGCCCACATCGCGGGAGAGGGCACCCTGGCGTCGGCCCGCAATGTCGCACTGACGGGCGCGGTAACCGCCGATATCGCCTCCGGTGCCACGCTCGAGCTGGCGAGTCCAATGACGGGGAGCGGATCGCTGCAGAAGAGCGGGGCGGGCACGCTGGCCATCACGCGCGCGGCGGGCTACAGCGGTGGCACCACGATCTCGGCGGGCACCTTGCGTATCGGCGATGGCGCGATGTCCGGCAGCCTGTCAGGTCCCATCGCCAACGCCGGCGCGCTCGTGTTCGATCGCGGCGACGCGGTGACCTTTGGCGGCGTGATCAGTGGCCATGGCACGCTGACCAAGCGCGGGGCGGGCGAGTTGCGGCTGACGGCGGCGAATACCTATACCGGCCTGACCATCATCGAGGGCGGAACGCTCGCGTTTTCCGATCCGAATAACCTGGGCACGCTCGGCAACGGCATTGTGTTCGATGGGGGCACGCTGCGTTATCTGAATGGATCGTTCGGTTTCATCGGGCGGCCCATCTCCGTGCGCGCGGGAGGGGGGACCTTCGACAGCAACGGCTTATCGACCGAACTGCGAAGCGTGATGACGGGCGTCGGAGGCATCACGAAGCGGGGCGCCGGTACGCTGACGCTGACCGGCAACAGCCATTACACGGGTGGCACGACGATCCTCGGTGGCGTGCTTCAGCTGGGGAATGGCGGTACGAGTGGCAGTGTGGCCGGGCCGATCGTCAACGATGCGTCGCTCGTGTACCGGCGCGCGGATACGCTGGTACAGACGGGCGTCGTCAGCGGCAGCGGCTCGGTGACGCAGGCCGGGACGGGCAAGCTCGTGTTCCAGGGGACGCATCCATATGGTGGAGGGACGACGGTCGAGGCGGGGACGCTGGTGGTGGGAGATCGGCCGGACGTGCCGGCGGAACTCTCCGGCGGTGGACCGGTGGTCGTCGGGGTGAATGGCGCGCTGGGCGGGTACGGCAAGGTGACCGGTCCCGTGGTCAGCGCGGGACTGATCGGTGTTGGCAATGCTTTGCCGGCGCTGGCCGGCGGGCCCGATGCGGTGTTCACGATCGCGGGTTCGCTTGATCATCGCGGCATGGTCACGATGATCAACGGGGTGGCCGAAGACCGGCTTGTGGTGAGCGGCGGGCCGTATATCGCCAATGGCGGGACGATGCGCATCGAGACCGTGCTCGATGGGGGCGGCGCGGGGGCGCGCAGCGACATGCTGGTGGCCGACGCGACGGCGCTTGGCGGCGTTGGGGCGACACGTCTTGGCGTGGTGCCCGTGAGCGGGGCGATGGGCGCGGGCGCCGTGACGCCGGGCGATGGCATCCGCGTCGTGGCCGTGACAAGGCGCGAGCGGTCAGCAGCGGGTGCGTTCGTGCTCGAGGGCCGGGTGGTGGCCGGGCCGTACGAGTACCTGCTGTATCAGGGCGGCGTGGCCGATCCGGCGGACGGTCAGTGGTACCTGCGCTCGATGCGGCCGGCGCCCGTACCCACGCCTGCGCCCGCGCCAGCCCCAGCCCCAGCCCCTACGCCGACCCCAACCCCTGCGCCCGCGCCGGCTCCAGCGCCCGGACCCTCGCCCGCGCCGACACCCGTACCCGCGCCCACCCCTGCGCCCGCGCCAGCACCGAGCCCGGCGCCCGTGCCCACCCCTGCGCCCACCCCACCGGCGCCATCCCGCGTGCTCGAGCCTGCGGCGGCGCCGCTGCCGCTCTACCGGCCCGAGGTCGGCGCGTACCTCGCCAACCACCGCGTGGCAGGCCTGATGTTCGTTCACGGTCTACACGACCGGCCCACCGAGACCGGCCGGGCAGCGCCATGGCCGATGGTCGCCGCTTCGGACGCGACAGGGGTGTCTTCCACAGCAGGCACAGCAGGCACGGTGGGCGCATCGGCCACGCCCCTCGACCCCGCATCGTCCCGGCGCGGTCCCGTCTGGCTCCGGGCCGTTGGCCAGTGGTCCGGCAGCACCAGCGGCGACGACAGCCTCCATGTCTCCACCGATGGCTTCCTGCTGCACGGCGGCGCCGAGATCGCGCGATGGCCGGTGTCCCAGCGTGACGATGCCGGCGCGGTGCACGCAGGCATCATGGGCGCCTACGGTCAGGCCACGAGCCATGCCGACGCGGCCGGCAACGCGGCGCATGCGCGGGGCAATGTGGAAGGCTGGCAAGCCGGTGCCTACGGCACGTGGTACCAGCACGACGAGAGCCGCCTCGGTGGCTACGTCGACATCTGGTTCGGCCGCGGCTGGTTCCGACAGCGCGTGGACGGCGATGGATTGCCGTCGGTCCACTACGACGGCAGCAGCTGGAACGTCTCGGCGGAAGCGGGCTACGCCGTGCCATTGCCGAAAGGGTGGATCGTGCAGCCGCAGATCCAATGGCTCTACGCCAACGTTACCGATGACGACATCACCGAGCCCAACGGCACGCGCGTACAGGGCACGGGCAGCGATGGCACGATCACGCGCGTCGGCGTGCGCATCGCGCGGCCCATCGCGATGCCGGACGACAACGCACGCAGGATCGAACCCTCGCTCACGCTCAACTGGTGGCATGGGAGCACCGACGGCAGCGTGTCGTTCAACCAGGTGCCGATCGGCAACCTGTTCCCCGCAAACCGTTACGAGGTCAAGCTTGGCCTCGACGCCGCGCTCGGCCGACGATGGACGGGATGGACCCATGTGTCCGGCAGCTGGGGCGCGAACGATTTTCACCAGTACGCCGTGCGGGCGGGCATCACGTACACCTGGTGATCGTGGACAAATCGCGACGATCGAATGCGGTCGTTGTCACGACACGCAGGTATCATTCCGTTCGCGCCGGAACTCCCGGCATTTCTCCATTCGGGAAGGAACATGGCGGACAACGCGAAGGTGAAGAAAGCCGACAAGAAGGCCGGCGGGAAGAAGAAGACCGCGAGCGATCGTATCGAGGTCCGGCAATCGGGCGTGCATGGCCGCGGCGTCTATGCGATCGGCGATATCGCCGAGGACGAGCGCATCATCGAATACAAGGGCGAGCACATTTCGTGGAAGGAAGCGCTCAAGCGTCATCCGCACGATCCGGACGATCCCAATCACACGTTCTACTTCAGCCTCGATGACGGCAGCGTGATCGACGCCAAGTTCGGCGGGAACCGCGCCCGCTGGATCAATCATGCGTGCGAACCGAACTGCGAGGCCCGCGAGAAGAAGGGCCGCGTGTTCATCCACGCGCTGCGCGATATCGCTGAGGGCGAAGAGCTGTTCTACGACTACGGCCTCGTGCTCGACGCGCCGTACACGAAGAAGCTCAAGAAAGAGTTCGAATGCCGTTGCGGCAGCCCCGAGTGCCGCGGCACGATGCTCGCGCCGAAAGAAAAGCGCGGCAAGAAAAAGTAAGGGCAGCGAGTAAGACCGGCGCGGCCCGGGGGCGTGCCCTCAGCCGCGCTGCGTGACCTGCGAGAACGGCAGGCCGGACGGCGCGGGCGCGGGCTCGCAAGGGATGCGAATCACGAACCGCATCGACGGCCGGCGTGGCGCCGCGTCCGCGGGAACGCTGGCTTCCGCGCCTGCCCCCTCGTGCACGGCGGCGGGCACTGGCACGGGCGCGGGGACATCCTCGATGCGGATCGTGCCCTGATGCAGCGTCACGATCTCGTGCACGATGGCGAGGCCGAGGCCCGCGCCGCTCGGCGCGGCCTGCCGCGCGACACCGGGCGTATCGTCGCCGCGGAAGAAGCGCTTGAACACCTCGTCGCGGCGCGCCGGCGGAATGCCCGGCCCGTTGTCCTCGATCATCACCACGGCCATGCCGCGATGGCCCATGGTTTCGCCGCCGGCACGCACCGTGATGCGGCCGCCGGCCGGCACATACTTCACCGCGTTATCGATCAGGTTGCTCAGCGCCTCGCGCATGAGCAATCGATTGCCGCGCACCTGCGCGGGCGCGCCGCCCGTGAACGTCGGCCCCGGCAATACCTCGAAGCCCAGATCGATACGACGCGCCAACGCTTGCGGCACCCATTCCGCGCCGATCTCGAACGCGAGCTCCGCCAGATCGAAATGCTCGACGGGCCCGAGCCGCTCGAGCGATAGACCGGGCTCCGCGCGCGCCAGCGACAGCAACTGGTTAGAGAGCCGCACCGCGCGATCGGCGGCCGTCTGGACTTCCCGCAAGGCATGACGCGCCACGTCGAGCGTGTCCGCTTCCATCGCGCGGTCGGCATGCAGCTTGACGGCGGTGAGCGGCGTGCGCAGCTGGTGCGCGGCATCCGCAATGAACTTGCGCTGCGCATCGAGCGCATCGCGCAATCGAGACAGCAGCGCATTGAGGCCGCGAATCAGCGGCTCCACTTCCGCGGGCACCTGCGTCTCATCGAGCGCGGCCAGCGAACGCGCGGTCTGGCGATTGAGCTTGTCGGTCAGGATCTGCAGCGGCACGAGCTCTTCCTTGAGCACGTGCGAGAGGATCAGGCTGCCGAGCAGCAGCAACAGCAGCAGCGGCACCGACACGGAGAGCAGGATCTCGTTGGCGGCCGTCTCGCGGCGATCGAGCAGCTCCGCGACCTCGACCACGATCGGGCCTCGCGGCACGGTGACCTCGGGCGTGCCCGGGGCGGACGCATTCGTCGACGTGCCGTATTCATCGTTCGCCGGACTCGGCAGCGTCACCGGCAGCCGCACCGCGCGCACCTGACGGCCGCTGAACCACGCATAGAACAGCCGCGCGTCATGCAGCGACGTCTGTCCCGTGCCGTACCCGAGCCATGTATCCATCCCGCCGATGAGCCCATCGGGACCATGGATGCGCCAGTAGATGCGATCGCTGCCCTCGGCCTCGACGAGCGTCTGCGCGATCATCGGAATGTCCTGCTCGAGCCGCGGCCCGGCGATGCGGATCTGCTGCGCGATGTTGTTGGCCACGCCATAGAGCGCGCGATCGAATACCTGCGTGGTGTAGTGCGCGGCCAGCCAGTACGACAGCGAGCCGCTGGTGAGCACGAGCGCGAACAGCGGCGTGGCCAGCGCGCGGAGCAGATGAATGCGCAGGCTCGGGTTGGTCGCGCCCCGCGCCCCACCGCGCGCCCGCGACCCGGCCGCCGGCGGCGTGGCTGGCGAGGGAGGAGGCGGTTGATGGCGGGGCCACATGGCGATCGATGAGGACGGACGCAGGGCTCAGCCGAAGCGGAAGGAGACGGTCATGTTGACCGCGCGCGGCGCCGTGGCATCAATGTCCGGCGCGGATCTGCAGCAGGTAGCCAAAGCCGCGTACCGTGACGATTTCCACATCGCTGTCCTCGAGCTTCTTGCGGACGCGGTGGACATAGACCTCGATCGCCGTGTCGCCCACCGTATCGCCGCCCTCGCCGGCGGGATGCGCGAACGTCGCGAGGTGATCCTGCATCTGCGCCTTGCTGACCACGCGGCCCTGGCGCTGCAGCAGCAGCTCGAGCACCGCGAATTCGCGCGGCGACAGTTCCAGCGGGCGGCCATCGACGAACATGCGACGATCGTTCCCCGAAAGCCGCAGACGCCCCAGGCGCACATCGCGTTCGGGTGCGGCCTCGCCATGCTGGCTGCGGCGCAGCAACACGCGCACGCGCGCTTCGAGCTCGGGCAGCGCAAAGGGCTTGACGAGGTAGTCGTCGGCCCCGGCATTGAGCCCGGAGAGCTTGTCCTCGAGTTCGTCGCGCGCGGTCAGGATCAACACTGGCGTGGTGCGATTGCGCGCGCGGTAGCGGGCCAGCAGCGTCATGCCGTCAATACCGGGCAGGCCGAGGTCGAGGATCACGAGGTCGTGCTGGTCGCGCAGCAGATGGTCGGTGGCATAGACGCCGTCATGCACGACGCGGACCTGATGGCCAGCACGCGACAGGCCAGCTTCCACGCCACTGGCGATTTGACGGTCGTCCTCGATCAGCAGGATACGCATGGCTCTGTACGGGAAATTGGCATCGGTCGGCAATGTTGCCGATTGTACAGGGCCATGCCTTTCAGCGACCTAACAGGTGTCCGCGCATCAGCGCGTGAGGCCCGCAGCGGCCTTCTCGATGAACGTGGCCAGGTCGATATCGCGCTGGGTCACCCCATCGGCGTCGTGCGTGGACAGCGTGATGTCTACACGGTTGTACACGTTGAACCATTCCGGGTGATGGTCGGCCTTGTCCGCGTACAGCGCCACGCGCGTCATGAAGCCGAACGCGGCGTTGAAGTCGGCGAACCGGAACGATTTCTGAATGGCGTCGCGGCCGGATACGGGCGTCCAGCCGGGCAGGCCGGCGAGCAGGCTCGCGCGCGCCTCTTGCGAAAGTGGGGTCATGATCGGCTCGTCAGGGGCAGGGTTGGGATTGTTCCACAATAGGCCGGGATGGCGCATTGGGGGCGCATCGGGGGCGCATACGGGCAAGATAGCGGCGGCGTGTCAGATGTCGTCGCTGTCGCCCCACCCCTCGCGCGTTCCCGCATGGATCACGGTGTCGCCCTCGGCGATATCGCCCGCACCCATCGTCGGCTGCGCGCGCAGCGCGTCGTACAGCGGCGTGAAGTCGGGTCCTGTCGCCTCGAACAGCTGTTCGAAGCTGTCGATGACAAAGTAGGTCTTCTGGAACGTGTCGATGCGATAGCGCGTGCGCATGATGCGCCGCACATCGAAGCCGATCCGGTTCGGACTGGCCGCGTCGAGGCTGTAGATCGATTCGCCCTGACTCGACACGATGCCGGCGCCGTAGATGCGCAGGCCCTCGGGCGTGCGGATGAGCCCGAATTCCACCGTGTACCAGTAGAGCCGCGCGAGCATGTCGAGCGCCCCGAGCCCATGCGCTTTCAGGCCGCCCTTGCCGTACGCCTCCATATAGTCGGCGAACACGGGATTGATCAGCAGCGGCACATGGCCGAACACGTCGTGAAAGCAGTCGGGCTCCTGCAGGTAATCGAGCTGCTCGGGCTTGCGCATCCACCAGCTGGCCGGAAAGCGGCGGTTGGCCAGATGCTCGAAGAACACCTCGTCGGGCACGAGGCCCGGCACGGCCACGATCTGCCAGCCGGTCGCGCGCATCAACCGTTCGTTGAGCGCGCCGAAGTCGGGCACGCGATGCTTGTCCATGCCGAGCGTGTCGAGGCCCTCCAGGAACTCGTTGCAGACGCGACCCTTGAGCATCGCGGCCTGCCGTTCGTAGAGCGTTCGCCACATCGCGTGGTCGGTGTCGGTGTAGCGATGCACGGGCTGGGCGATCGTGAAGTCGTCGCCTAGCGTCTCGCCCGACAGCAGGCCGGCGTCGAACTGTTCTTTCAGTTTCTCGGTGAGGGTAATCATGTCTGCTCCACGGCCCCGTGCATGCGGGAATACTGCACAGTCTAGCGAGGCATGCGCGCACAAAAGCCGCAAAGTCGCCGCCCGTGCTGGAGTACATGCATATAATCTGCGCCATCACCACATTTCATGCGGGAAGCGTGTATGGTCGAACTAGATGCTTATGATCTGGCGCTGCTCGCGGCGCTGCAAACCGACGGCCGCTCGACCCATCAGCAACTGGCCGACCGCATCCATCTGTCGCCCAGCCAGGTCGGCCGCCGCATCGCCCGGCTCGAGGCGGATGGCGTCATTACCGGTTACCGCGTCAATCTTTCCCACCAGGCGCTGGGCCTCGGCGTCGTCGTATTCATCAGTATCAAGCTCGCCCACCACGGCGACACGGCCGTCGAGCGCTTCCGGGAGGAGATCCTGCTGCTCGACGAGGTACAGGAGTGCTACGCGGTGGCGGGGGAAGCCGACTATCTGGTCCGCGTGGTCGTGCCGGACCTGCCCATGCTCGCCGACTTCACGATGAAGAAACTCATGCGCGTGCCCGGCGTGGAGAGCGTGCGGTCCAACATCGTGCTGACCGCGCTAAAACGGGAGGGCCAGCTGCCGCTGTCGCATTTGCGCTGAAAAGCAAGTCTCCACCGACTGAAATGTGCGCAGGCTTGCGCTTGCCATCGGCCCATGTCACGCTCGCCGGGTGCCAAAACCGGGAGAGGCAGGGATGAGGGGAATCGTCGCCGTCGGGTTCGCGTCGCTGGCCGCGCTGAGTACAGCGCAGGCGCTCGCCGCGCAGATCACGCGTTTTTCGCCCGAAGGGGTGGTGCCGCGTGTGCGGCAGGTGGCCATCCGTTTCGACGAACCGATGGTCCCGATGGGCGACCTCAAGGCCGCGGCGCCCGCCGCCGTGTCCTGCCAGGGGGGCGGCGCGAACGGCCAGGGGCGCTGGGTGGACGCCAGCAACTGGGTCTTCGACTTCGAGCAGGACTTGCCGCCGGGCGTGCGCTGCACGGTGCGGATGTCCACCTCGCTCAAGAGCGTGGCCGGCAAGGCGTACAGCGGCAAGCCCGAATACCGCTTCGAGACGGGCGGCCCGACGGTGATGTCGGCGCGGCCCTCAGGCGGCCAGATCGAGGATGATCAGGTTTTCGCGCTGCGCTTCAACGGCGCGGCGACCGCGGGCTCCATCCAGTCTCACGCATGGTGCCAGGCCGAGGGCCTTGGCGAACGTATCCCCGTGCGGCTGCTCACCGGCAAGGACCGTGACGCCGTGCTCGGCGCGATTCGCTGGTCCGATTTCGCGAAGCAGACCCCCGACGCCATTCATCTGCTGACCTGCCAGCAGCGCCTGCCCGCGGGCGCGCGCATGCAGCTCGTGCTCGATGCGGGCATTGCCACGCCTTCCGGTGTGGTCACGCGCGATGCGCGCCGGTTCGACTTCACCGTGCGCGAGCCGTTCGCGGCGGGCTTCACCTGCGAGCGCGAACGCGCCGAGGCACCCTGCACGCCGCTGCGCCCGCTGCGCGTCACGTTCACGGCGCCGGTCCCGCGCAAGATCGCGGAGCGCGTGGTGCTGAAGACGCCGTCCGGGGATCGCTCGCCGACTTTCGATCCGGATCTTTCGCCCGATGCGCCGGTGGAATCCGTCTCGTTCCCGCCGCCGTTCGCGGAGAACGCCGCGCTGACGATCGAAGCGCCGAAGGACCTGAAGGACGATGCGGGTCGCACGCTCAGCAACGCCGACCTGTTCCCGCTCAAGGTCGCGATGGCCGCGCTGCCGCCGCTCGCGAAATTCGCGGCCGCGCCGTTCGGCGTGGTGGAGCGCTTCGCGGATGTGCCGCGCAACAAGTCCGATGGCGACTATCCGCCGCTGTTGCCCGTGACGCTGCGCAACGTGGAAGCCGATCTGCCGGCCACGACGGTGCGCGCGCAGGCGGGGACCGTCGCGCGGCTCAAGGTCGACGACGATGGCGCGGTGTTGCGCTGGCTGAGTCTCGTCAAGCGCATGCACGAGACGTCGTGGACGCGCGGTGAACTCGATGCGGTGCTGGCGGGCAAGTCGCCGTACGACGTGCGTAACCCCCGTAATGCGCCGTCCATCGAAACGCGTTCGGTTTCGCTGCTCGACAAGGCGGCGGGCGTGCGCAAGCTCGATATCCCGAAGCCCACGGGCGGCGATCCGCGTCCGTTCGAAGTCGTCGGCATTCCGCTGCCCGAGCCCGGTTTCCATGTCGTGGAGATCGCCTCGCCGCGTCTCGGCGCCGCGCTGCTCGGCCGGCAGGCGCCGATGTACGTGCGCACCGCCGCGCTCGTCACCAACCTCGGCGTGCATCTGAAGATTGCGCGTGGCGCGGGTGGCGACATGAGCGGACTGGTCTGGGTCACCACGCTCGACGATGGCAAGCCCGTCGCCAACGCGGCTGTTGCCGTACGCGATTGCGACGGCAAGCTCTATGGCGAAGCGCGCACCGATGCCACGGGCGTCGCGCGTTTCGACAAGCTGCCCGAGTCGCGTCACGACGACTGCGCGAACGGCCTGTCCGGCTACTTCGCCTCCGCGCGCATCGCGGCCGATCATCCGCAGGCGCGCGGCAAGGCGGACATGGCGTTCGTGATGTCCGACTGGAACCGCGGCATCGAGACGTGGCGCTTCAACGTCCCGACCAACATGAGCGCAACGCAGACCCTGCGCGCGCATACCGTGTTCGATCGCACGCTGCTGCGCCTGGGCGAAACCGTGTCGATGAAGCATCTGCTGCGAACCGAAACGCTGCAGGGCTTCGGGCTGCCGTCAGGCGACAACGCCATGCCCGCGAAGCTCGTCGTGACGCACGAGGGCAGCGGCCAGACCTACGAGATGCCCGTGCAATGGCGTGCCACCGCAACGGGCGGCCGCAGCGCCGAGAACACCTTCCAGATTCCGCCGGCGGCCAAGCTCGGGGTGTACAACACCACGCTGGTCTATGCGAGCGGCCAGTCGCTCGATACCGGCGGCTTCCGTGTCGAAGCGTTCCGTCTACCCGTGCTGGCAGGGACGCTACAGGCCGACAAGGATCCGAAGGCGAAGGGTAACGCGCTGATCGCACCGTCGTCGGTGCCCGTCGGCATGGAGATCCACTATCTGTCGGGCGGCGGCGCATCGGGGCTGCCCGTGCAACTGTCGGCACTGCTGCGCCAGAAATCGGTGAACTTCGCCGACTACGACGACTTCTCGTTCGACGCGCCGCGCCAGCGCAAGCAGGCCGGTGGCGGTGACGAGGATGCCGATGAAGATGACGACGCGTCGTCGCAATCGGAGCGGCTCATCGCCGACAAGGTACGCGTCACGCTGGATCGCAACGGCAACGCGAAAACCACGCTCAAGGATCTGCCGAAAATCGAATTGCCGACGGACCTCGTGCTCGAGGCTGGCTTCGCGGATCCGAACGGCGAGATCCAGACGCTGCGCCAGACCGTGCCCGTATGGCCGGCGGGCGTGGTGGCTGGCATTCGCGCGGGCAACTGGGTGTCGGTGACGCAGAAGATCGCGGTGCAGGGGCTCGCGCTCGACACGGAGGGCAAGCCGCTTGCCGACACGCCCGTGCAGATCCAGGCGCGGCTGCGCATCAATACGTCGGCACGCAAGCGGGTGGTCGGCGGCTTCTATCAGTATGACAACCGTAGCGAGATGAAGGACCTCGGCACCGTGTGCGAAGCGCGCACCGATGCGCAGGGCCGCGCGCACTGCAACGTCGCGCTTGCGCAGGCGGGAGAAGTGGAACTCGTGGCGGTCGTGCGCGACAGCGATGGCCGCATGTCGCGCGCGGCCACCACGGTGTGGGTCACGCGCGCGGGTGAGCTGTGGTTCGGCGGCGAGAACCACGACCGCATGGACGTGATTCCCGAGAAGAAGTCGTATGCGCCCGGCGATACCGCGGTGTTCCAGGTACGCATGCCGTTCCGCCGCGCGACCGCACTGGTCGCCGTGGAAAGAGAAGGTGTCATCGAGACACAGGTGGTCGAACTGCGTGGCGACGATCCCTCGATCCGCCTCAAGGTCAAACCCGAATGGGGCCCGAACGTGTACGTGTCGGTGCTCTCGCTGCGCGGACGTCTGCGCGACGTGCCCTGGTATTCCTTCTTCACGTGGGGCTGGCGCCAGCCCGTGGATTGGTGGCGCGCGTTCCGCACCGAGGGGCGCGAGTATGTCGCGCCATCGCCGCTGGTCGATCTGTCGAAGCCCGCGTTCCGGCTCGGCCTCGCCGAGATTCGCGTCGGTAACGAAGCGCATCGCCTGGACGTGACCGTCACGCCGGACAAGGCCACGTACCCCGTGCGCGGCAAGGCGCGTGTTGCCGTGCAGGTGAAGCTGCCGGACGGCAAGCCCGCCGCGAATGCCGAAGTTGCGTTCGCTGCCGTCGATCAATCGCTGCTTGAACTGATGCCCAACACGAGCTGGAATCTGCTCGACGCGATGCTGCAGCGGCGCAGCTATGGCGTGGAGACGTCGACCGCGCAGATGGAAATCATCGGCAGGCGCCACTATGGGCGCAAGGCCGTGCCCGCGGGCGGTGGCGGCGGCAAGAGTCCCACGCGCGAGCTGTTCGATACGCTGCTGCTGTGGAATCCGCGCGTGCAACTCGATGCCGAAGGCAAGGCCTCGCTAGAGGTGCCGCTCAACGATTCGCTGACGAGCTTCCGCATCGTCGCGGTAGCGGACCTCGGCGTCGGCCGCTTCGGCACCGGCAGCGCGAGCATCGCGGCGACGCAGGACCTGCAGATGATCGCGGGGCTGCCGCTGCTCGTGCGCGAGGACGACCGCTATCGCGCGATGTTCACGTTGCGCAATACGACGCAACGCGCGATGACGGTGGAGGCCAGCGCGCGCGCGACGCTCGTCGAGGCGCAGACGCTGCCGACACAGACGGTGCAGTTGCCCGCGGGCGAGTCGCGGGAGATTGGCTGGGACGTGACCGCGCCCGCGCTGCTCGCGTATAGCCGCAGCGGAACGATCCAATGGGAAGTGCAGGCGGTGGAGAAGGGCGGCGGCAATGCCAGCGATCGCCTCAAGGTGTCGCAGCAGATCGTGCCCGCCGTGCCGGTGACGGTGCAGCAGGCCACGCTCGCGCAGCTGTCGCCATCGCTGTCGATTCCGGTGCAGGCGCCTGCCGATGCGCTGGCGGATCCCACGGGCAAGCTGCGCGGGGGTCTGCAGGTATCGCTGCAATCGTCGCTCGCGGGCGGCATGCCCGGTGTGCGCGAGTGGTTCCGCGCGTATCCGTTCTCTTGCCTCGAACAGCGGACGTCGAAGTCGATCGGCCTCAACGATACGGCCGCCTGGGATGCGCTGATGGCGCAGCTGCCGTCGTATCTCGACAGCAACGGGCTCGCGTCGTATTTCCCGCTGTCGAGCGAGGGATCGCAGGGCAGCGTGACGCTGACTGCGTACCTGCTGGCAATGACGGACGAGGCTGCGCGCGCGGGGTTGCCGATGCGCGTGCCGGATGCATTGCGCACGCAGATGGAGCGCGGACTGACGGCATTCGTCGAAGGCCGCATCACGCCGCCACGCTGGGCGCCGCAGTCCGCGACGATGGATCTCGAGGTACGCAAGCTTGCCGCGCTGGAAGCGCTGTCGCGCACGGGCCATGCGCAGGCGCGCATGCTGGGTTCGATCCAGATCCTGCCCGCGCAGTGGCCGACGTCCGCGCTGATCGACTGGCTGTCGCTGCTGTCTCGCATGCCAGATATTCCGCAGCACGATGCGCGCGTTGCGGAAGCCCAGCAACTGCTGCGCGGCCGGCTGACGGTGCAGGGCACGCGACTGGTGTTTTCCACCGAGCGTGACGACAACTGGTGGTGGCTGATGGCCAATAGCGACGTCAACGCGGCGCGTCTGCTGGCGGTTGCCTCGCAACTGCCGGCATGGAAAGACGATGTGCCGCAGCTGGTCACGGGTCTGCTGGGCCGCCAGTCGCGCGGGGCATGGAGCACGACGACAGCCAATGCGTGGGGCGTGCTGGCGATCGCGCGTTATGCGCAGACGTACGAGCGCACGCCCGTCAGCGGTACGACGCGCGCCACGCTGGGGCCCGAGTCGCGCGCGTTCGACTGGGCGCGCGCCACCACGCGCGACGGTATCGCCACCGGTGCCGTCGATCTGCCATGGCCCGCCGGTGGGCCATCGAAGCTCTCCGCGACGCCGGTGGCCGCACCTTCCGCGCTACAGGTCGAGCATGCTGGCAGCGGCCGCCCGTGGGCCACCGTGCGCGCGTTGGCGGCGGTACCGCTGCGCGAACCCATTGCAGCGGGCTATCGCATCCGCCGCACCGTGACGCCGGTGGAGCAGGCGGTCGCCGGCAAATGGTCGCGCGGCGATACGTACCGCGTGAAGCTCGATGTCGATGCGCAGGCCGATATGACGTGGGTCGTCGTCAGCGATCCGGTACCGACCGGCGCGACGATCCTCGGCAGCGGGCTGGGGCGCGATTCGGAGATTGCCACGCGCGGGCAGCAGGGCGGTACGTACGCGACGTTCGTCGAGCGCACGCCCGAGGCCTACCGTGCGTACTACGACTATGTGCCGAAGGGCGCCTTCACCGTCGAGTACACGGTGCGGCTCAACAACGCGGGTGAGTTCGCGTTGCCGCCCGCGCGGGCCGAAGCGATGTACGCGCCCGATGTGTTCGGCGCATTGCCGGTCGATCGCCTGACCGTGGGGGCGCGCCCGTGATCCGCTTTGCCGTCAGGATGCCCGCGCGCGTGCGCGAATGGTGGTTCATGGGTGTGATCGCGGGCATCGTCTACGGCGTGCTGCTGCTGCAGGCCGCGATCGTGCTGCCCCCCGGCGCGCCGCTGACCGGACAGGTCTCGTACCAGCCGCTGTGGAAGTGCGCCATGGCGCTGCTGCTCGCGCGGGCCGCATGGTTCCACCGGCCCTTCTTCGAGCGGCGCTGGCTGGTGATCGCGCTCGTGTTCTCCGCGATCGGGGATTTGCTGCTTGCCATGCCGGGGCTGCGTATCTCGTTCGTCGGCGGGCTGGGCGCGTTCCTGCTCGCGCATCTCGCGTACCTGCGGCTGTTCGTGCCGCTCGGCGCGGATCTGCGCGCGCACCGTCTGGTGGGCTGCGGTCTGGTGATCGGCGCGGCGGGCGCGTTGCTCGGGCGCTTCTGGCCCAACCTCGGCGAGCTGGCGCTGCCTGTGACGATCTACATCGGCGTGCTGACCGCCATGGCATGCGCGGCGCTGCTCGCGCGCCTGCCGACGCCGCTCACCGCGCTCGGGGCCATCTGCTTCGTGATCTCCGACGCGCTCATCGGGACCGCGCGCTTCCTGTCCGCGTTCGATACGTACCAGCTGGGCATCTGGTGGTTCTATGCAGCCGCGCAAGTGCTGATCGTGGCGGGCATCGCCGGTGGGCGGCAGACCGCTGACGAGAAGGCATAACCCCCCATGTCGCGCGCGGCCCGGACTCCCCGCCTTCGTCGGTCTCTCCCCGACACGCGCACACGGCGCGCGATGTCGCCCGGGACGTTGCTTGGGGTGGCGTTGGCGTTGGCGTTCGCCATGCCGAAGGCCTTCGCGCTGCCGACCTTCGGCGCCGTACGCGATGCCTGGCGCAGCGCCGACGTGGTGGTCGTCGACCGCCACGGCGAGCCGGTGGCGCGCATCCGTGACGACTTCCGCGCGCGGCGCGGGGACTGGATCGGTCTGACCGACACCTCGCCCGCGCTCCGCACGGCCATCGTGCTTTCCGAAGATCGGCGCTTCTACGCGCACAGCGGTGTCGACTGGCAGGGCGTGGCCGCCGCCGCCTGGGCGAACCTGTGGAACACGCGCACGCGCGGCGCGTCCACGCTGACGATGCAGCTCGCGGGCCTGCTCGATGAAGACCTCCGCGCAGCCGGTGCGGGGGGCGCACGCGCGCCGGGCCGCACGATGACGCAGAAGGTCGGACAGGCCGTCAGCGCGGCGTCGCTCGAACGGCGCTGGAGCAAGGACCAGATCCTCGAGGCGTACCTGAACCTCGTGCCGTTCCGCGGCGAACTGGTCGGCTTGTCGGCGATGTCGCAAACGTTGTTCGGCAAGGTGCCGAGCGGACTCGATGCGCGCGAGTCGGCCGTGGCGGTCGCGCTTGTTCGTGCGCCCAACGCGAGCCCCGCGCAGGTGTCGCGGCGCGCGTGCGGGATTCTGCGAGACATGCAACTGCCGCGCGAGTGCGACGGGCTCGACGGCTTCACGCAACTCGCGCTGCTGCGTGTGGGGGGGGCGGGGACGATGAAGCCGCCGGGCGCGACGCTCGCGCCGCACCTCGGCCGCCTGCTCGTCATGCGGGCTGCTGCGGGACAAGGCGCAGGGAGAGGCGCGGTGGAGGGCACGGTGCCATCGCGCATCGTCTCCACGCTCGATGCGCGCATCCAGCGCGTGGCGGTGACGAGCCTCGACCGCCATCTGCGCGAACTCGCGGGCCGCAACGTCGAGGATGGCGCAGTGATCGTGATCGACAACGCGAGCGGCGACGTGCTCGCATATGTCGGCTCGTCGGGCGTGCTATCGGCTGCCGCGCAGGTGGATCATGCCGCCGCGCTACGGCAGGCGGGTTCGACGCTCAAGCCCTTTCTTTATGCGCAGGCGCTCGAGGAGCGCCGCGTGACGGCGGCCTCGCTGCTCGACGACCGCCCCGTCAATCTGCCGACCGGCGGCGGGCTCTATATCCCGCAGAACTACGATCATCAGTACGCGGGATGGGTAAGCCTGCGCGCGGCGCTAGGCGCTTCGCTGAACGTCCCCGCAGTGCGCACGCTGGTGATGGTCACGCCGCATCGTTTCCATCGCCGTCTGGTCGCGCTCGGCCTGCCGCTGACGCAGTCCGGCGACTACTACGGTTACAGCCTCGCGCTCGGCAGTGCCGACGTCTCGCTGCTCTCCCTGACCAATGCCTATCGCGCGTTCGCCAATGGCGGCGCGTACAGCAAGCCTCGGCTGCGCGAGGGCGATCCGATCGCCGCGCCGCGCGCCGTGATGTTGCCGGCTGCGGCCTACGTGATCGGCGACGTGCTGTCGGACCGTCACGCGCGCGCCCGCACGTTCGGGCTCGACAGTCCGCTCACCACGCGTTTCTGGACCGCCGTGAAGACGGGCACGAGCAAGGACATGCGCGACAACTGGTGCATTGGCTGGTCGCAGCGCTATACGGTCGGCGTCTGGGTCGGCAATGCGAGCGGCGCCAGCATGCACGACGTGTCGGGCGTGACCGGCGCCGCGCCCGTCTGGCACGACGTGATGGAGGCATTGCACGGCGCCACGCCGAGCCGCGCGCCCGCGATGCCCAGCGGTGTGCGCCGCATCGGGCTGACGTTCGACCGGAACCTCGAGCCCGCGCGCGAGGAGGTCTTCCTCGACGGCACCGAAGTCGCCCGCGTGAGCGTGGCCGCGGGGAATGCCGGCGCGCGCGATGCCGACGGTCGGCCCGCAATCGCGAGTCCGGCGGACGGCACCGTCTTCGCGCTCGATCCCGATATCCCGCCGCGCGCGCAACGCGTGTGGTTTCACGCGTCGGCATCGACGGGCGAGGTGGCGAACGGCGTGAGCTGGCGGCTCGATGGCAAGCCGCTGGGACGTGGCGGCGAGCTCGCATGGCTGCCTTGGCCAGGGCGGCATCAGGTAGAGCTTGTGGACCGCGCGGGCAACGTCGTGGATCGGATTGGGATCGAGGTCCGCGGCGCCAGCGTGCGGCAGGCGTCAACGACCGGTAACCCGCCCGGCGCGCGCAGGTGAGGCACCGGAAATGCCTCGGACATCCCGTAACGCCACGATTCGTTTCAATTGTGCGTTTGCAGCATACCCACTCACCCGAAAGGGTCTTTGCGTTTCCGGCAAAAACCGTTGCGCGCGCGCAGCGGATATTTAAGAAAGACCCGGAAATTGACGATGTTTTAGTGGGTTAACCCGCGCTTTAGGGCCTTCCCTCTACGCATCGTTTTCATGTTTGAAACAGTCGGCGCTTCCGCCACGGGATAATGCGTGCCTTGGAGTTGGTCACATCATGAGGAGCAAAGAGGAGCTATGAATAACATCTATAAAAAGATGCTGGTGGCGGCCGCGGCGATGACGCTCGGTGGCTTCGCCCAGGCACAATCCGCGGGCAGTACGGTCGTGAGCATGGGCTGGTTCCGGGTCATGCCGACCGGCTCGAGCGAGAACCTGACCATCGACAGCCTCGCGGGCCGTCCGGTCAATCAACAGCGCCCCAACACGGGCGCGAAGATCGATTCCGCCGACACGCTCGGCCTGGCGATCGACCATTTCATCACGGACAACATCTCGGCCGAGTTCGTCCTGGGCGTGCCGCCGAAGCACGACGTGAGCGGCGATCGCGGTTACGAGAAGTACGGCAAGCTCGGCGAAGTGCGCCAGTGGAGCCCGGCCCTGGTGTTCAAGTGGCACTTCTTCGACGCCAAGACCAAGTTCCGTCCGTACGTCGGTGTCGGTGTGAACTACACCTGGTTCACCGGCGAAACCGTGACGAACCAGAACTTTGTGAACAACGAGTTCGGACCGGGTTCGCGCATGACCGCGAGCGCCACCCCGTCTTGGAATCCCGTGTTCAACGTCGGCGCGAACTACAACATCACCGACCGCTGGTCGGTGGGGGTGTCGGTCTCGTACGTGCCGATTTCGACGCGCGGCAACTTCGAAACCACGCTGGCCAACGGCGCCGTGGTGAAGTCGCATACCAAGATCAGCATCGATCCGGTCGTGACGTACCTGAGCGTCGGCTACCGCTTCTGATCGCGGGTTCGCCGCAATAGAAAAGGGGCACCTCGGTGCCCCTTTCTTATTTCGCGCCCTTGACGGGATAGCCGGCGTCTTCGATGGCCTTGCGCAGCGCGGCCTGATCGGCGTTGCTATCGACCTTGACCGCCTGCGTCGGCACATCGGCCGACACGCTTGCAGCGGGATCGACCGCCTTGACCGCGCGGGTGATGGCACCGACACAGTGGTTGCAGGACATGCCTTCGACTTCGAACTGGATCATCTTGGACTCCGCAATGAGGTTGAGTACAGCACACGACGTAGTGTGAACCTTCCCACCGTGGGAAGCGCAAGGCTTTTTTTCCGCGCGCCGACCTTGACCTTCCAATGATGGTAAGGTCCACGATGCAGTGATCACCACTGCCAACGGCCCAACCATCATGTCGATTTCCGCCGAACCCTCTGTCGCACTCGACGCCGCCACCGGCGCCGAGTGGAGCTTTCCCGTCGAAGGCATGACGTGCGCGTCCTGCGTGCGCCGCGTCGAGAACGCGCTGGCCAGGGTGCCGGGCGTGAACGATGCCTCCGTGAACCTCGCCACCGAGCATGTCACGCTCCGCGCCGATAGTGGCGCCGCGCTCTCCGCGGCCGCGCAGGCCGTGACCGACGCCGGTTACGACGTGCCGCGCGACGCCGTCGAGCTGTCCGTATCGGACATGACCTGCGCATCGTGCGTGGGCCGCGTGGAACGGGCGTTGCGCGCGGTACCCGGTGTCGTGGGGGCGGAGGTCAATCTGGCCACGGAGCGGGCCACGGTGACCGTGCTGCGCGATGCGGTGTCTGCCGATGCGCTCGCGCAGGCCGTGGTGCGCGCCGGCTACGGTGCCGCCGCGGTGACCGCGCCCGTGGGCTCGGAGGCGCCCGCACGGCAGGATTTCTGGTCGAGCCCGCATGCGGTCACGATTCCCGCGCTGCTCTCGCTGCCGCTCGTTGCGCCGATGGTGCTCGAATGGTTCGGCGTGCACTGGATGCTGCCCGCATGGGTGCAGTGGCTGCTGGCCACGCCAGTGCAGTTCGTGTTCGGCTGGCGGTTCTACAAGGCGGGCTGGAAGGCCGTGCGCGCGGGCGCGGGCAATATGGATCTGCTCGTCGCGCTTGGCACGTCGGCGGCGTATGGGCTGTCGGTGTGGATGATGGCAACGGCGGGCGGGCATCATGCGGAGCATCTCTATTTCGAGAGCGCTGCCGTGGTCATCACGCTCGTGCGCCTCGGCAAGTGGCTCGAGACGCGCGCCAAGCGGCAGACCGCCGACGCGATTCGCGCGCTCGCCGCGTTGCGGCCCGATACGGCGCAGGTGCGCCGTGGCGGGCAGGTGGCGACGGTGCCCCTGGGTGACGTCCGCGTCGGCGACGAGATCGTCGTGCGGCCCGGCGAACGCGTGCCCGTCGATGCCGTGATCCTCGAAGGCACCAGCCATGTCGATGAGTCGATGCTGACGGGCGAATCGGTGCCCGTGGCGCGCGGTGTCGGCGATGCGCTCACCGGTGGGGCGATCAATGCCGAAGGTCTGCTCGTCGCGCGTACCACCGCCGTCGGCGCCGAGACCGTGCTCGCGCGCATCATTCGCATGGTCGAGCATGCCCAGGCGGCCAAGGCGCCGATCCAACGCCTGGTCGATCGGGTCAGCGCGGTGTTCGTGCCGGTGGTGCTTGTTCTCGCGCTGGCGACGCTGCTTGGCTGGGGCATCGTCGGCGGGGACTGGTCTGCCGCGTTGCTCAATGCGGTGGCGGTGCTCGTCATTGCATGCCCGTGCGCGTTGGGGCTTGCCACGCCGACGGCGATCATGGCGGGGACCGGCGCGGGGGCGCGGGCGGGGATCCTCATCAAGGATGCCGAAGCGCTCGAAGTGGCGCACCGCGTGTCGGTGGTGGCCTTCGACAAGACCGGCACGTTGACGGTCGGCAAGCCCGAGGTCGTGGCGCTCCATGCCGCGGACGGGGACGATAGCGCGCTGCTGGCCCGGCTTGCTGCATTGCAGGCGGGCAGCGAACACCCGCTTGCGCGCGCCGTGCTGGCGGCGGCTTCATCGCGCGGCGTCGTGGCCCCGGTGGCGACCGGCGTGCGTGCATTGCCCGGTCGCGGCATCGAGGGCGTGGTCGATGGCATGGCGTTGCAACTGGGCAGCGAAGGCTTGCGCGCCTCGCTTGGCGCGGAAGCCGGCGATGCGCTGCAGGCCGCGGCCACGCGGCTGCGCGGCGAAGGCCGTACGGTGTCGTGGCTCGTGCAAGTGGGTACGGGCGAGGGCGCTGGCACGCCGCGCGTGCTCGGCCTCGTCGCGTTCGGCGATGCGCTCAAGCCTACCGCGGCCGCCGCCGTCGCGCGGCTGCGCAAGGCAGGCATCCGCACCGTGATGCTGACGGGCGACAACGCGGGCGCGGCGCGCCATATCGGCGATGCGCTGGGCCTCGACGAGGTGCAGGCCGAAGTGCTGCCCGAGCACAAGGCCGCGCGCGTGCAGGCATTGCAGCAGGGCGGGGCGGTGGTGGCGATGGTCGGCGACGGCATCAACGACGCGCCGGCGCTGGCCGCGGCCGACGTGGGCATCGCGATGTCCACCGGCACCGACGTGGCCATGCACGCGGCCGGCATCACGCTGATGCGCGGCGACCCGCTGCTCGTCGCCGACGCGCTCGCCATTTCCGATCGCACGGTCCGCAAGATTCGCCAGAACCTTTTCTGGGCCTTCATCTATAACGTGATCGGCATCCCGCTCGCGGCGGCCGGTCTGCTGAACCCCGTCGTCGCCGGCGCCGCCATGGCGTTCTCGAGCGTCAGCGTCGTGAGCAATGCATTGCTGCTGCGCCGCTGGCGTCCAACGTCGGCGCATCCATCGGCGCAAGCATCGTCCCCGGCAAAGGAGGCCACGTCATGAACATCGGAGAAGCCGCCCAGGCATCGGGCGTCACGGCCAAGATGATCCGGCACTACGAATCGATCGGGCTGCTGGAAACCCCGCCGCGCAGCGAGGGCGGTTATCGCCGCTACGATGCGCGCGCGGTCCATACCTTGCGCTTCGTGCGGCGGGCTCGTAATCTCGGATTCTCGCTGGACGAGATTCGCGGGCTGCTGTCGCTATGGCACGACCGGGCCCGCGCGAGTGCCGACGTCAAGGCGCTTGCCTTACGGCATCTCGACGAACTGGACACGCGCATCGCGGAACTGACGTCCATGCGCGATACGCTGCGCGGACTCGCGGAGTCCTGCAGCGGCGACGACCGCCCCGATTGCCCGATCCTCACCGATTTCGCACGAGAGGACGGCACGGCGGCGCCGTGTTGTCACAGCGAGCCGTAATGCGTCATACACCTCTGTCATAACGAAAGCAGGCACACCCGCGAGGAGACGATGGGATGGATGAACCTGTGACGATTGCGGACGACAACATTCGTGCCAGGAATATCGGTAGGGCCGGGGCCCCACCGGACCAGGCCCCGGCGTCCATGCCGATCCTGCCGGCGGAAGGCCGGCAGCGCATGCGCGACGGCACCGAACTGCTGTTGCGCACGTGGCTGCCCGATCCCCTGCGCTATCCCGAACCGCTCGGCACATTGCTGCTCGTCCATGGCATGGGTGAGCATTGCGGCCGCTACCAGCACGTGGCCGAGGCGCTGTGCGCGCTGGGCCTGCGTGTGCGTGCCTACGATCATCGGGGCCACGGGCTCAGCGGCGGGCCGCGCATGGTGGTCCCGCACGCGAATGCGTACGTCGATGACCTGGCCGAGATTTACGACGGGGCGGTCCGCCAGTGGAACGAACTGCCGATCGTGCTCGGTCACAGCATGGGCGGTCTCGTCGCCGCGCGATTCGCGACCGCGCGCGTGCGGCCGATCCGCGCATTGATCCTGTCGTCTCCCGCGCTGGCCTTGTTCCTGTCGCCGCGCATGCTCACGTTCCAGCGCGTGCTGATGGCGCTGGCGCCGCGCCTGCGCGTGCCCACGGGGCTCGATGCCACAGGGCTGTCGCATGACGCCGAAGCGGTACGCGCCTATCGCACCGATCCGCTCGTGCAGAGCACCGTGAGCGCGGGCGTGCTGGAGACGTTCGTGCGCGGCATGGCGCAGGCGCAGGCCGATGCCGCGCGGCTGGAGGCGCCGACGCTGATGCTCGTCGCTGGCGCCGATCGCATCGTCGATCCCGCCGGCAGCCGCACGTTCCACGGCAATGCGCCGGACGACCTGTGCAGCATGGAGTGGTTTCCGGAGGGGTATCACGAGCTCTTCAACGAAACCGAGCCGCTCCGGGGCGAAGCATTCGAAGCCATGACGGACTGGTTGCGGCGGCACCTCCGTTAAGACCCTGACGGCCGCCTCGGTCCAGTCGTGCGATGATCTGCGCATTCGAATAACACACCGATGCCGGACCAAAGGGACATGGAGACATACGACTACATCATCGTGGGTGCCGGCTCAGCCGGCTGCGTGCTGGCGAATCGCCTGACGCAGGACACCGACGTCAACGTGCTGCTGCTCGAAGCGGGTGGCAAGGACGACTATCACTGGATCCACATTCCCGTCGGCTATCTGTATTGCATCGGCAACCCGCGCACGGACTGGCTGTATCGCACCGTGGCGGAGGCCGGCCTCAACGGGCGCTCGCTCGGCTATCCGCGCGGCCGTGTGCTCGGTGGCTCGTCATCGATCAACGGCATGATCTACATGCGTGGCCAGCGCGAGGACTACGACGACTGGGCGTGCATCACGGGCGACGACGGATGGCGCTGGGACAATGTGCTGCCCCTCTTCAAGCGCAGCGAGGACCATTACCGCGGCAATAGCGAGTTCCACGGCGCGGGCGGCGAATGGCGCGTGGAAGCGCAACGCCTGCGCTGGGACATTCTTGAACGTTTCATCGATGCGGCCGAGCAGGCGGGCATTCCTCGCACGGACGACTTCAATCGCGGCGACAACTTCGGCGTGGGGTACTTCGAAGTGAACCAGCGCCGCGGCATCCGCTGGAACACATCGAAGGCCTTCCTGCGGCGCGCGGCCGATCGGCCCAACCTCACCATCGTCACCGGCGCGCAGGTCAGCGCGCTGACCTTCGACGACGATGCCGGCGGCAGGCGCTGCACGGGCGTGCGGTATGTCGGTGGCGGCGTCGAACGTGAAGCGCGCGCGACCGAAGAGGTGATCCTCGCCTCGGGCGCGATCAATTCTCCACAGCTTCTCGAACTATCGGGCATCGGCCAGCCGGAGCGTCTGCAGGCCCTCGGCATCGGCGTGCGTCACGCACTGCCTGGCGTCGGCGAGAATCTGCAGGACCATTTGCAATTGCGCACGGTCATGAAGGTAGAGGGCGTGCGCACGCTCAATACGCGCGTCGCCAACTGGTGGGGCAAGCTCGGCATCGGCCTGCAATATGCGTTCAATCAGAGCGGCCCGATGAGCATGGCGCCGTCGCAGCTCGGTGCGTTCGCGCGCAGCGACGAGAGCCAGGCGCGACCAAACCTCGAATATCACGTGCAACCGCTTTCGCTCGACAAGTTCGGCGACCCGCTGCATGCGTTCAATGCTTTCACCGCCAGCGTCTGCAATCTGCGTCCGACCTCGCGTGGCAGCGTGCATATCGAAGACGCGGACTTCCGTCGCGCGCCGTCCATCGCGCCGAACTATCTGTCGACAGAAGAGGATCGCAAGGTCGCGGCCGACTCCATTCGCCTGACGCGGCGTATCGTCGCATCGCCCGCGCTCGCGCCGTACCGCCCGAGCGAATGGCTGCCGGGCCCCGCGTTCGAGACGGACGAGCAGTTGGCCGAAGCGGCGGGCGCGATCGGCACGACGATCTTCCATCCGGTCGGCACCTGCCGCATGGGCCGTGCCGACGATCGCGACGCCGTGGTCGACGAGCGGCTGCGCGTGATCGGCATCGAAGGCCTGCGCGTCGTGGATGCATCGGTGATGCCGTTGATCACGTCCGGCAACACGAACTCGCCCACGATCATGATCGCGGAACGCGCGAGCGACATGATTCGCGAAGACCGTCGGGCACGCTCGCGCGGTGCGGCCGCGCACCCCGCCGGCATGTCATTCGCCTAGTGCAAACCCCGATGTTTTGCGACGCAGCAGGCGCACACAATAGTCGCCGGTATACGGTGCCCCAGCCTGCACATACGTGGTGCGGCGCGAAGGAAGTCACCGCATGCGAGCGGTAGCCGCACCGCACAAAAAACACATCGTCCGAAAGGACTAGAAGCGGCGAACATGGCGACAGCGTGACGACATCGCGCCGCGGATCCAACCATTGTCAGTGCCGGGCACAACCCGGTGACGCAGCAAGAGGGCGGGCAGGAGACTTATGAGGCCGGACAATACCGAGGACAACATCCTGGAGACCAGGAACCTCACGAAGGAATTCAAGGGGTTCACCGCGGTCAGCGACGTGAACCTGCGCGTGAAGCGTGGATCGATCCACGCATTGATCGGCCCGAACGGCGCCGGCAAGACCACGTGCTTCAACCTGCTGACGAAGTTCCTCGAACCGACGACGGGCACCATCCTGTTCAACGGCATCGACATCACGCGCGAAAAGCCCGCGCAGATCGCGCGCCGCGGCGTGATCCGCTCGTTCCAGATCTCCGCCGTGTTCCCGCACCTCACGGTGCGCGAGAACGTGCGCATCGGTCTGCAGCGGCAGCTCGGCACCGCCTTCCAGTTCTGGCGCAGCGAGCGTTCGCTCGACGTGCTCAACGGCCGCGCGCTGGAGCTGCTCGAGCAGGTGGGCCTCACAGAGTTCGCGGAAACCGTCACGGTCAATCTGCCGTATGGCCGCAAGCGCGCGCTCGAAATCGCCACCACGCTCGCGATGGAACCTGAACTCATGCTGCTGGACGAGCCCACGCAGGGCATGGGCCACGAAGACGTGGACCGCGTGACGCAGCTGATCAAGAAGGTCTCCGTGGGCCGCACCATCCTGATGGTCGAGCACAACATGAACGTCGTGTCCTCGATCGCGGACAAGATCACCGTGCTGCAGCGTGGCGCGATTCTCGCCGAGGGACCGTACACGGAGGTGTCGAAGGACCCGCGCGTGATGGAAGCGTACATGGGCACGGCGGACGCCGAGCTCCAGGGCGCGCACTGAACAACGGGACCTCACGACATGGCGAACAACACTACGACGGCTGCGCTGGAGATTCGCGACCTGCACGCCTGGTACGGCGAATCGCACATCCTGCACGGCGTGAACCTCACCGTGAACCACGGCGAAGTGGTCACGCTGCTCGGCCGCAATGGCGCGGGCCGCACCACGACGCTGCGCGCGATCATGGGCCTCACGGGCACGCGCAAGGGCTCCATCCAGGTGAACGGGCACGAGACCATCGGCCTGCCCACGCACAAGATCGCGCACTACGGCATCGGCTACTGTCCGGAAGAACGGGCCATTTTCTCGAGCCTTTCGTGCGAAGAGAACCTGCTGCTGCCGCCGCAGCTGAAGATGCAGGGCGCGGAGGCGCGGCAGCCGATGAGCGAAGCCGAGATCTACGAGATGTTTCCCAACCTCGCCGAACGCCGGCAGAGCCAGGGCACGCGACTCTCGGGCGGCGAACAGCAGATGCTGGCCGTCGGCCGAATCCTGCGCACGGGCGCGAACCTGCTGCTGCTCGACGAGATCTCGGAAGGCCTTGCGCCCGTCATCGTGCAGGCGCTCGCGCGCATGATCCTCACGCTCAAGAAGAAGGGCTACACGGTGGTCATGGTGGAGCAGAACTTCCGCTTCGCCGCGCCGCTCGCGGACCGCTTCTACGTGATGGAGCACGGCACCATCGTCGAGCGCTTCGCGGCCAACGAGCTGCAGGCAAAGATGCCGGTGCTCAACGAACTGCTTGGGGTCTGATCGCGCCCGGCATGCACGCCGGCGGATCGAACGATTGCTGTAGGCAGGAACGGGTGGCTTGGCGCCGCCGAAACTCAGGAGACAAAACATGAAGATGACTCGGCTGGCGGTCGCGGTTGCGGCGACTGTATTGGGTGCCGTCTCGACGGCTGCTTCGGCGCAGGTGTCCAATGACACCGTGAAGATCGGCTTCATCACCGATCTGTCCGGCCTGTACGCCGACATCGACGGACAGGGCGGTCTCGAGGCCATCAAGATGGCCATCGAGGACCATGGCGGCAAGGTGCTGGGCAAGCCGATCGAGCTGCTGTCCGCGGACCACCAGAACAAGGCCGACATCGCTGCCTCGAAGGCACGCGAATGGATGGACCAGCAGGGCCTGGACCTGCTGGTGGGTGGTACCAACTCCGGTACCGCGCTCGCGATGAACAAGGTGGCTTCCGAGAAGAAGCGCGTGTACATCAACATCGGCGCCGGCACCGCGCGCCTGACCAACGAAGAGTGCTCGCCGTACACGGTGCACTACGCGTATGACACGGTGGCCCTGGCAAAGGGTACCGGCAGCGCGGTCGTGAAGCAGGGCGGCAAGTCGTGGTTCTTCCTGACCGCCGACTACGCGTTTGGCCACTCGCTCGAGTCTGACACGGCCGCCGTGGTGAAGGCCAACGGCGGTACCGTGGCCGGCTCCGTGCGCCACCCGCTGTCGGCTTCGGACTTCTCGTCGTTCCTGCTGCAGGCGCAGTCGTCGAAGGCGCAGATCCTGGGTCTGGCCAACGCCGGCGGCGACACGATCAACTCGATCAAGGCTGCCAAGGAATTCGGCATCACCAAGACGATGAAGATCGCGGGCCTGCTCATGTTCATCAACGACGTGCACAGCCTGGGCCTGAAGAACACGGAAGGGCTGCTGATGACGGACAGCTGGTACTGGGACACCAATGACGAGACGCGCAAGTTCGCGAACCGCTATTTCGGCAAGATGAAGAAGATGCCGAGTTCGCTGCAGGCCGCGGACTACTCCTCGGTGTCGAACTACCTGAAGGCCGTGGAGGCCGCCAAGACCGACGATCCAGACAAGGTCATGGCCGAGCTGAAGAAGATGAAGCTCGACGACTTCTACGGCAAGGGCCAGATCCGTCAGGATGGCCGCTACGTGCACGACATGTACCTGATGCAGGTGAAGGCGCCGGCCGATTCGAAGAAGCCGTGGGACTACCTGAAGGTCGTGGCGACGATCCCGGGCGACCAGGCTTTCACGACGGTCGCGGAATCGAAGTGCGCGGCATTGAAGAAGTAATTCACGCGGTCATCACACGTAGTTGACGTAGTGACGTTGTCGGGGGGAGGGGAGACCCTCCCCCGTCCCGATTCCACTTAGCGTTGCCATGGATATTTTCGGTATTCCCCTCCCCGCCATGTTGTCCCAGTTGCTGCTGGGCCTCGTCAATGGCGCGTTCTACGCGATGCTGAGTCTCGGGCTCGCCGTGATCTTCGGCCTGCTCAACGTGATCAACTTCGCGCACGGGGCGCTGTTCATGCTCGGTGCCGTGCTCGCGTGGGCCGGCATGGAGTACGCGGGCCTGAACTACTGGGTGATGCTCGCCCTGTCGCCGCTGGTTGTCGGCGCGCTCGGCGTGATCATCGAAAAGACGATGCTGCGCTGGATCTACAAGCTCGATCACATCTACGGCCTGCTGCTGACACTCGGCATCACGCTCGTGATCGAAGGCGTGCTGCGCTCGATCTACGGTGTGTCGGGCCTGCCGTACTCGCCGCCGGAAGCGCTGCAGGGCGCGACCGATCTCGGCTTCATGATCCTGCCGAACTACCGCGGCTGGGTCGTCGTGGCGTCGCTGATCGTCTGTATCGCGACGTGGTACGTGATCGAAAAGACCAAGCTGGGCGCGTATCTGCGTGCCGGCACGGAAAATCCCAAGATGGTCGAGGCCTTCGGCATCAACGTGCCGCTGATGGTCACCCTGACCTATGGCTTCGGCGTCGCGCTGGCCGCGTTCGCGGGCGTGCTCGCCGCGCCGGTGATCCAGATCTCGCCGCTGATGGGCCAGAACCTCATCATCGTCGTGTTCGCGGTGGTCGTGATCGGCGGCATGGGCTCGATCATGGGTTCGATTCTCACGGGTCTGGGCCTCGGCGTGATCGAGGGCCTGACCAAGGTGTTCTATCCTGAAGCATCGTCCACCGTGGTGTTCTTCATCATGGTGATCGTGCTGCTGCTGCGCCCGGCCGGTCTGTTCGGGAGGGAGAAATAATGAGCGGAGTTACCGGACAGGCGGGTCAGCCCGCCGTTGCCAACAGCGCCAACGGCATCAAGGAAGGAAGCGGCGTGCAGAAGAAAGTCTTGTATGGCCTGCTGCTCGCGGGCCTGATCGCGGCGCCGCTCGTGGGCGCCTATCCCGTGTTCGTGCTGAAGGTGCTGTGCTTCGCGCTGTTCGCCTGCGCATTCAACCTGCTGATCGGCTTCACGGGCCTGCTGTCGTTTGGCCATGCCGCGTTCTTCGGCGGCGCGGGCTATGTGGCGGGACAGGCGATGAAGGTGTGGGGCGTGACGCCCGAGATCGGGCTGCTGCTCGGCACGGCGGCGGGCGCGGCCATCGGTTACGTGGTCGGTTCGCTGGCGATTCGCCGCCAGGGCATCTACTTCTCGATGATCACGCTCGCGCTCGCGCAGATGCTGTTCTTCATCTGCCTGCAGGCGCCGTTCACGGGCGGTGAGGATGGCCTGCAGGGCATCCCGCGCGGCAAGCTGTTCGGCGTGCTGTCGCTGTCCGATGACCTCACGCTTTACTACGTGGCGCTCGTGATCATCGTGGCGGCGTTCGCGCTGATCGTGCGCACTGTGCATTCCCCGTTCGGCCAGATCCTGAAGGCGATCAAGGAGAACGAACCGCGCACCACGTCGCTCGGCTACGACACGGACAAGTTCAAGCTGATGGCGTTCGTGCTGTCGGCCGCGCTGTCCGGCCTCGCGGGTTCGATCAAGGCCCTCGTGCTCGGCTTCGAGACGCTGACGGACGTGCACTGGTCGATGTCGGGCTCGGTGATCCTGATGACGCTGGTGGGCGGCCTGGGTACGCTGTCGGGCCCGGTAGTCGGTGCATTCGTGATCGTCGCGCTCGAGAACAAGCTTGGCGATATCGGCGCGTTCCTCGCCTCGGCGACGGGCATCGGCTGGTTCAGCGTGCTCGGCGAGTCCGTGACGATGGTCACCGGCATCATCTTCGTGATCTGCGTGCTCACGTTCCGCCGCGGCATCATGGGTGAGCTGATCGCGCTGACGAGCCGCAAGAAGCACTGAAGGCACCCATGCGGCGCGTGAGTGCCCGCTTTTGGGGCTAGGGTTTCTGCTAGCTTGTCTCGGACGCACCGCTTAGTTACATTGCATATACGGTTTTCGCAGGTTACTTGGAGGCGGAAGCGAGGAGACGACAAGGCGCGCACCCGGTGTCGGGTAGCATGTGCCAATAGCATAAAAGGCGTTGCCGATAATATTCGGCAACGCCTTTTTTATTTCCCGCTTCCGTTTGCGGCCCCGTATCGCCTCCCAAAGTCGCTCATTCCGATGTCTTCTGCAGTGCAGTTCCCGCCCCGCCTGGCCGAATCGGCCGACGCGGACCGCCTCTACGCCTGGCTCGCCATGCGGCGTCCGCTGCCTGTCCCCGAGGCTCGCGCCCGGCGTTTGTCGCTGGAAGCGCTGCTCGCACAGGGCGGGCAGGGCGTCTGCGTCATGCTGGAAGCCGGTCATGGCACCGACGGCACGCATCTGGTGCACGCGTTGCTGCCCGCCACACTTGTCCACAGCCTCGCCCATGCCGGCAAGGTCGCCATGGCCTCCGACTGGTGGTGCGATGCGACAGGTGACCCGGGGCGCGAAGCGTTCGACGCCTGCTTGGGGTTGCTGGCCGACTGGTGCCGTGCCCACGGCATCCGGCATGTGTTGGCGGCGCCTTCCCTGCAACCCGGGGGCGGGTCCCCGCAAGGCTTCGTCCCGGACGCGAGCGGCCTCTGGCGCCGCGACTGCATTCCCGCCGCGAAGACGCTGGGATAGAACCGTTTCAATCGGCCCACACTCGGGTTAATCCGCCTTTTCGCTGCACATCGCTCTGTTAGACTGGATTCGCATTCCCGACCGTCCGGTCGGCGAATGCAGCTGCGCACTCCGGGGTAAGAGCCGCGCAGGACGGGAAATCGGGACGCACTTCATCGCGTAGGCGCATGCGTCGTTCCGCAAGTCGGCGAGGGGGCCAGCGTTGCGCCCGGCGACCGCGACACAGAGCCTGCTGGCGTACGGACCAGCAGGCCGATATCAAGACTGGAGGCATCCGCCGGCCGGAAGGCGGCGGATGCCTTTTTTCATTTCTGCCGCAAGAAAAAGACCTGAGGAGGGGATATGACGTTGAAGCGTGCCAGCTCGCTGGCGCTTGCCGTTGCCTGCCTGTTCGCCGGGGTCACCGAAACCGCCATCGCGCAGATCAAGGTCGGGGTCACCGTATCCGCGACCGGTCCCGCCGCATCGCTTGGCATTCCGGAGAAGAACACGTTCACGCTGATGCCGAAGCAGATTGGCGGCAAGACCGTCGAGTACATCGTGCTCGACGACGCCTCGGATACGACTACCGCGGTCAAGAACACGCGGAAGCTCGTGAGCGAGGACAAGGTCGATGTCCTCGTCGGTTCCACCGTCACCCCCAACTCGCTCGCGATGATCGACATCGCCGCCGAAACCGGTACGCCGATGATCGCGATGGCCGCATCGGCACGGCTGATCGAGCCCATGGATGCCAGGCGCGCGTGGGTCTTCAAGACGCCGCAGAACGACTCGCATATGGCTACGGCGATCGTCGAGCACATGACGAACAACAACGTGAAGACGGTAGCGTTCATCGGCTTTGCCGACGCGTACGGGGACGGCTGGGCCACGGAGTTCGGCAAGGTGGCGGACCTGCGCAAGATCCGCGTGGTCGCCAACGAGCGCTTCGCGCGCACCGACACGTCGGTGACGGGCCAGGTGCTCAAGATGATGAGTGCCAATGCGGATGCGGTGTTGATCGCGGGCTCGGGCACGCCCGCGGCGCTGCCAGCCAAGACGCTCAAGGAGCGCGGCTACAAGGGCAAGATCTACCAGACGCACGGTGTGGCGAATGCCGACTTCCTGCGCGTCTGCGGCAAGGACTGCGAGGGCACGTTCCTGCCGGCGGGCCCGCTGCTCGTGGCCGAGCAACTGCCGGACAGCAATCCGGTGAAGAAGCCCGCCATGGCGTACAAGACCGCGTACGAGAAGGCGTTCGGCGGTCAGGTGTCCGGCTTCGGCGGCCATGCCTGGGATGCGGGCCTGCTGCTGCAGCATGCCATTCCCGAGGCGCTCAAGAAGGGCGAGCCCGGCAGCAAGGAATTCCGGAAGGCGCTGCGCGATGCGCTCGAGCAGACCAAGGAGCTCCCGGTCTCGCACGGCATCATGACCATGAGCGCGACGGACCATCTCGGGATGGACCAGCGCGCGCGCGTGATGGTGCAGATCGTCGACGGCAAGTGGAAGCTGCAGTCGCGGTGAGCCCCGCGCCGCTGCCATGGATCTGTCGATCGCCGCCATTCTCGCGCAGGATGGCATCACCTCCGGTGCCATCTATGCGCTGCTCGCGCTGGCGCTCGTGCTCGTGTTCTCCGTCACGCGCGTCATCTTCATTCCCCAGGGTGAATTCGTTGCCTATGGCGCGCTGACGCTCGCCGCCATGCAGGCGGGTCACACGCCGCAGACCACGTGGCTGCTGCTAGCGATGGGCGCACTGACGTTCGTGCGTGAGCTCGTGCTCTCGCTGCGCGGGCACCGGCTGGACATGCGCGGCTTCGCCATGCTCGCCGGCAAGTACCTGCTCTTTCCGCTGGCCGTGCACATCGTCGTGCGCGCATACGGCGCGCAGCCGTTGCCGATGGCCGTGCAGATTGCACTCACCTTGCTCGTCGTCATTCCGCTCGGCCCGATGCTCTATCGCCTTGCGTACGAGCCGCTCGCAGAGGCGAGTACGCTCGTGCTGCTCATCGTTTCCGTCGCCGTGCACTTCGCGCTCGTGGGCCTGGGTCTCGCGATGTTCGGTGCCGAGGGCTCGCGTACGGAGGCATTCTCCGACGCGCGGTTCGAGGTGGGTACGCTCAGTGTTTCGGGCCAGAGCCTGTGGGTCGTCGGCGTGTCCGCGTTGCTGATCGGCGCGCTGTACTGGTACTTCGAGCGCACGATCCACGGCAAGGCCTTGCGCGCGACCGCGGTGAACCGGCTCGGCGCGCGCCTGGTCGGCATCGGCACGGCACAGGCGGGCAGGTTATCGTTCACGCTAGCCGCGGGGATGGGCGCGCTTTGCGGCGTCCTCATCGCGCCGCTGACGACGATCTACTACGAGTCGGGATTTCTGGTCGGGCTCAAAGGCTTCGTCGGCGCGATCGTCGGCGGCCTCGCGAGCTATCCGGTCGCGGCCCTCGGTGCACTGCTCGTCGGGTTGCTGGAGTCGTACTCGTCGTTCTGGGCGAGCGCGTTCAAGGAGGTGATCGTGTTCACGCTGATCATCCCGGTGCTGTTGTGGCGCTCGCTCACGGGCAAGCGCGTCGAAGACGAGGAGTAGGCCGTGACGATGCTGACCGAGGAGCCTGTCGCCGGCGCGGCGGCGAGTGGCAGCCGCGCGCGCACGCGGCTGCCATGGCACCGTGTGCTCACATTGCTGTGCGTGCTTGCACTTGCCGCCATGCCCGTGTTGCCCACGCCGGAGTTCTGGATCACGCTCGCCAACTACATCGGGCTCTACAGCCTCGTCGCCATCGGGCTCGTGCTGTTGACCGGCGTGGGCGGCATGACGTCGTTCGGGCAGGCCGCTTTTGTCGGCCTCGGCGCCTACAGTACCGCGTACCTGACCACGCAGTGCGGTCTGTCGCCGTGGCTTGGCTTGCTGGCAGGTCTGGCGGTCACGCTTTGCTGCGCCAGCCTGATCGGCGCAATCACGATGCGCATGTCGGGCCACTACCTCCCGCTCGCGACAATTGCCTGGGGCCTGTCGCTGTTCTACCTGTTCGGCAATCTCGAATTTCTCGGCAAGTACGACGGCATCACGGGCATTCCGGTGCTCTCTGTCTTTGGTATCCCGCTACAGTCGGGCCGGGCAATGTTCTATGCGATATGGATGGTTGTGCTGCTGGCCATGCTGCTCTCGTCGAACCTGCTGAACTCGCGCCCCGGTCGCGCGATCCGGGCGCTGAAGGGGGGCGTGACGATGGCCGAAGCGATGGGTATATTCACCGGATGGATGAAGACCGTCGTTTTTATCATGGCGGCAATGTTCGCCTGCATATCTGGATTTCTATATGCGCATTTGCAGCGAACAGTCAATCCGACGCCATTCGGTCTTAACCACGGCATCGAATATCTGTTCATGGCGGTGGTCGGCGGCGTGGGCCATGTCTGGGGTGCCAGCGTCGGCGCGGGTGTCCTGACGATCCTGAAAGACGTACTCCAGGGATTGCTGCCCAAGCTGCTCGGCTCCACCGGCAACTTCGAAATCATCGTCTTTGGCGTACTCATGGTGCTTTTGCTCCAGTACTCGCCGGACGGCATCTGGAGTTACCTGTCGCGCTGGCTGCCTTCAGGCCCACGCGCACACGCCCCCGATCACGCGCCGGCATTGCCCGTTCGCGAGAAGCCAGCCAGCGGCGAACTGCTGCTCGACGTTCGCGCGGTCCGCAAACAGTTCGGCGGGCTCGTCGCCGTCAACGATGTTAGCTTCCAGGTTCGTGCAGGGGAGATCGTCGGACTCATCGGCCCGAATGGTGCCGGCAAGTCCACCACGTTCAACTTGATTACCGGCGTCGCATCGCTGACAGCCGGCGAGGTCCGTTATCGCGGTGAGCGTATCTCCAACAAGTTTTCACGTGAAATCGTGAAGCGCGGCATCTGCCGCACCTTCCAGCACGTGCATCTGCTGCCCTCGATGTCGGTGCTGGAGAACGTCGCCATCGGCGCGCACCTTCGGGGCGACTTCGCCGCGCAGGGCGGGGTGGCCGCCGCGATGCTGCGGCTCAATCGCGAGGAGGAGCGCAAGCTGCTGTTCGAAGCCCGTGTGCAGCTGGAACGCGTCGGGCTCGGGGACCGCCTGTACGACGAAGCGGGGAGCCTGGCGCTCGGCCAGCAACGCGTGCTCGAGATCGCGCGCGCGTTGTGCGCGGACCCGGCGTTGCTGTTGCTGGACGAGCCCGCGGCCGGACTGCGCCATCTCGAGAAGCAGGCGTTGGCAGCCTTGCTGCGCAAGCTGAGGGGAGAGGGCATGAGCGTGCTGCTGGTCGAGCATGACATGGACTTTGTCATGAACCTGACCGATCGCCTCGTCGTAATGGAGTTCGGCACGCGCATCGCCGAAGGGACGCCGGAAGACGTGCAGCGCAACCCCGCCGTGCTCGAGGCTTATCTGGGTACCGACGCTATGGGTGAGCATGAGGGCGCTGGCGGAGATGCCCGTGGTGCTTGAGATCCAAGACCTCCACGTCCGCTACCGAAAGGTCGAGGCCGTACACGGCGCGTCTCTGCGTGTCACGGCGGGCGGCATCGTCACGGTGATCGGACCCAACGGCGCGGGCAAATCCACGCTCCTCAACGCCATCATGGGCGCGCTTCCTCCCTACGCGACGGCTTGCGGCACGATGCGGCTGTTCGGTGAAGACATCGGTGCGCTGCCCATCGAAGACCGCGTGATGCGTGGCATGTGCCTCGTCCCGGAGCGCCGCGAACTGTTCGCCTCCATGAGCGTGGAGGACAACCTCGTGCTAGGGGCCTTCCGCCGCAAACGGGCGGGGGAGCGTGCCTACCTCGACCAGATGGACGTGGTGTTCGACCTGTTCCCGCGTCTGCGCGAGCGGGCGCGACAGGACGCGGGTACGCTATCCGGCGGCGAGCGCCAGATGCTTGCCATCGGCCGCGCGTTGATGGCGCGGCCACGGGTCCTGATGCTCGACGAGCCCAGTCTCGGTCTGGCGCCACGCATCGTGCGCGAGATCTTCCAGATCGTGGCGCGGCTCAGACAGACGGGCGTGGCGACGCTGCTCATCGAACAGAACGCGCGTGCGGCACTACGCGTTGCGGACTATGGCTACGTGCTGGAGACGGGCGAAGTCGTCATGGCGGGCGAGGCGTCAATGCTTAGTCACGACGCCAAGGTTGCCGAAACCTATCTCGGTATCGGGACCCGAATCGGGACCATCGGGACCCGTCGCGACGACGCCACGCCCTAAGTGTTCCACGTGGAACATTGCGGCCGGATTCACGTGAGTCCGGGCGACCCATACGCTATGTTTCACGTGAAACATTGAAGCCCCCAAAGTCCGGCTCTCGATTGCCGCTATAATTCGACATCCCAAATTTTCCGCTCATAACCTCCCGGAGGAGGTGTCCCATGCTTTACCCAAAAGAATTCGATGTCATCGTCGTTGGTGGCGGCCATGCCGGCACCGAAGCCGCTCTCGCGGCCGCCCGGATGGGCTGCCAGACGCTGCTGCTGACCCATAACATCGAGACGCTGGGACAGATGAGCTGCAACCCCTCCATCGGCGGCATCGGCAAGGGTCATCTGGTCAAGGAAGTGGACGCCATGGGCGGCGCCATGGCGTCCGCCACGGACGAAGCCGGCATCCAGTTTCGCATCCTGAACTCGAGCAAAGGCCCCGCCGTCCGGGCGACGCGCGCTCAGGCAGACCGGGTGCTGTACCGCAAGGCCATCCGCACGCGCCTGGAAAACCAGCCGAACCTGATGCTGTTCCAGCAGGCCGTCGATGACCTGATGGTGGAAGGGGACCGCGTGGTCGGCGCCATGACGCAGGTGGGAATTGCCTTCCGCGCCCGCGCTGTCGTGCTGACGGCCGGGACGTTTCTCGACGGCAAGATTCACGTGGGGCTCGACAACTACACCGGCGGTCGTGCCGGCGACCCCGCCGCGGTATCGCTCTCGGCGCGCCTGAAGGAGTTGAAGCTGCCGCAGGGCCGGCTCAAGACCGGCACGCCTCCCCGCATCGACGGTCGTACCATCGACTTCTCGGTCATGGAAGAGCAGCCCGGCGACCTCGATCCCGTGCCGGTTTTCTCGTTCCTTGGACATCCAGACCAGCACCCGCAGCAGCTGCCGTGCTGGATCACGCATACGAATGCCCGCACCCACGCGGTCATCCGCGGCGGTCTCGACCGTTCGCCGATGTACACGGGCGTCATCGAAGGGGTAGGGCCGCGGTATTGCCCCAGCATCGAGGACAAGATCCATCGGTTCGCGAGCAAGGAGAGCCACCAGATCTTCCTGGAGCCGGAAGGCCTGACGACCAACGAGTTCTACCCGAACGGGATCTCGACGAGCCTGCCCTTCGATGTGCAGCTCGACCTCGTGCACTCGATTCGCGGCCTCGAGAACGCGCATATCCTGCGACCCGGCTACGCGATCGAGTACGACTATTTCGACCCCCGCGCGCTCAAGTCGTCGCTGGAGAGCAAGGCGATCTCGGGCCTCTTTTTCGCCGGGCAGATCAACGGTACCACGGGCTATGAAGAGGCCGCGGCACAAGGTCTGCTGGCCGGCATCAACGCCGGTTGCTACGCGCGCGAGCGGGACGCCTGGGCCCCGCGCCGCGATCAGGCCTACCTCGGTGTCCTCGTCGATGACCTCATTACGCGTGGCGTCACGGAACCGTATCGAATGTTCACGAGCCGCGCTGAGTTCCGCCTCAGCCTGCGCGAGGACAACGCCGACATGCGCCTGACCGAGATCGGCCGCGAGCTCGGTGTCGTGGACGACGCCCGCTGGGACGCCTTCAATCGGAAGCGCGACGCTGTTTCACGTGAAACAGAGCGCCTGAAGAGTACGTGGGTCAACCCGTCGATCCTGCCCGAGGCGGACGCTGTACCGCTGCTGGGCAAGGCCATCGAGCGCGAGTATTCCCTCGCCGATCTGCTGCGCCGTCCCGCCGTCACGTATGACGCGCTGATGGCGGTGCAGGCCGGACGCTACGCGCCGGAGCAGGCGCTGGATGCCGATGCGCTATTGGTGGACCAGATTCGCGAGCAGATCGAGATCGGCATCAAGTACCACGGCTATATCGCGCGGCAGGCCTCGGAAGTGGAAAAGCTCGAGGCCAACGAATCGACGCGCCTGCCCGCCAGCTTCGATTACACCGAAGTGCGCGGCCTGGGTTTCGAGGTGAGCCAGAAGCTCAACCAGCATCGCCCCGAAACGCTGGGCCAGGCGTCCCGTATTTCGGGCGTCACGCCCGCCGCGATCTCGCTGCTGCTGGTCCATCTGAAGAAGAAGGGCATGGGCCGCGTCGCCGCGGTTGGTACGGCCAACGATGCGACCGCCGATAAGACCGCCGATAAGACCGCCGATAAGACCGCCGATAAGACCGATAGCCAGGAGGTGGCCTGAGTGGGCGGCTTTCGTCATGCGGTGGTCGACACGGCCGCCCAGCGCGCGCGACTCGAGGCTGCCCTCGTTGCCATCGGACTTGTACTGACGCCGGCGCAGGTCGATACGCTGCAGGCGTACCTGACGCTGCTGGGCAAGTGGAACAGCGTTTATAACCTGACCGCCATCCGTCATCCCGACGAAATGCTGACGCACCACCTGTTCGATTCGCTCGCGGCCGTCCCGGCCCTGGCCGAGGCGGCCCGGGTGAGCTCGGTGAGCGCCGCAGCGCGGGGCAGGGCGCTCGACGTCGGATCCGGTGGCGGCATGCCGGGCCTGCCGCTCGCCATCGCGTGCCCCGACGTCTCGGTGCGGATGGTGGACATCGTGCAGAAGAAGACGGCGTTCCTGACGCAATGCCGCGCGCAGCTCGGACTGGATAACGCGTCGGCCCACTGGGGGCCCGTGGAGAAAATCGAGGACGCGGATGGCTATGCCGTCATCACGTCGCGCGCATTCGCGGAGCTCACCGACTTCGTGACGCTGTCGGGGCATCTGCTAGCGCCAGGTGGGCGCCTTATCGCGATGAAGGGCGTCTACCCGCAGGCGGAGCTAGACCGGATGGAGGCTGCGGGCCTGATGGCCGCGTGGCACGTGGAATCGGTACCGCGCCTGACGGTACCGGAACTGGACGCGGAACGGCATCTCGTCGTGCTGTCGCGTCGAGTGGATATTCAAGCACATGTCTGATGCGTCTCACGCATCGGTATCAACACAGGAGCTTCGGGAGCCTATGGCCAAGGTATTCGTGATCGCCAACCAGAAGGGCGGCGTAGGCAAGACCACCACGACGGTCAATCTTGCCGCTGGCCTCGCCGCGCAGGGACAGCGCGTGCTGCTGGTGGACCTCGATCCGCAGGGGAATGCCTCGATGGGTTCCGGCATCGACAAGCAGTCGCTCGAACATAGCGTGTACCAGGTGCTCGTGGGACTGTCGACGGTCGCGCAGGCGCGCCAGCGTTCGGAGGCGGGCAAGTACGACGTGCTGCCCGCCAATCGCGAGCTGGCCGGCGCGGAAGTGGAACTCGTCGAGCTCGACCAGCGCGAACGCCGGCTCAAGCAGGCACTGGCCGAGGTCGACGACGAATACGACTTCGTGCTGATCGACTGTCCGCCGTCGCTGTCGCTGCTCACGCTGAATGGGCTCTGTGCCGCGCATGGCGTCATCGTGCCGATGCAGTGCGAGTACTTTGCGCTGGAAGGGCTGTCCGACCTCGTCAACACGATCAAGCAGGTCCACGCCAACCTCAATCGCGACCTCAAGGTCATCGGCCTGCTGCGCGTGATGTTCGACCCGCGCGTCACGCTCCAGCAGCAGGTCTCGGCGCAGCTGGAGGCCCATTTCGCCGACAAGGTGTTCAAGACCGTGATCCCGCGCAACGTGCGGCTCGCGGAGGCGCCGTCTTACGGCATGCCGGGCGTCGCGTTCGACGTGTCGTCCAAGGGGGCCAAGGCCTATCTCGATTTCGGCGCGGAGATGATCGCCCGCGTCAGGCAGCTCGGCTGAGCGCCATCATCCGAAGGACTGGGACATGAGTACCGCAAAGAAGAAGGGCCTCGGCCGCGGGCTGGAAGCGTTGCTGGGCGGCCCCGCCGAGATCGTGGAGACCGTGAAGCAGGAGGGCGCGCCCTCGGTGCTGCGTCTGGAGCAGCTGCAGCCCGGCAAGTACCAGCCGCGCACACGCATGGACGAGGGCGCGCTGCAGGAGCTCGCCGCAAGCATCCGCGCGCAGGGCCTGATGCAGCCGATCCTCGTGCGCCGCGTCGCCGAACCCGATCGCTACGAAATCATCGCGGGCGAGCGCCGCTTCCGCGCATCGAAGCTCGCGGGCCTCGATCGCGTGCCGGTGCTCGTGAAGGAAGTCGCCGACGAAGCCGCCGCGGCGATGGCGCTGATCGAAAACATCCAGCGCGAGGACCTCAATCCGCTGGAAGAGGCGCAGGGCATCATGCGCCTGATCCGCGAATTCCGCTTCACGCACGAACAGGCGGCCGAGTCCGTCGGCCGTTCGCGCAGTGCGGTGTCGAACCTGCTGCGCCTGCTCAATCTCGCCTCGCCCGTGCAGACCATGCTGATGGCCGGCGATCTCGACATGGGCCACGCGCGCGCGCTCCTCGCCGTCGATGGCGCGAACCAGATCACGCTCGCGAACCAGATCGTGAACAAGCGTTTATCGGTGCGCGAAACCGAGAAGCTCGTCGCCTCGACGCTGAAGCCTTTCGACCTCAAGTCGCTGAAGCAGAAGAGCGGCACGGGCATGCGCGATGTCGCGCGCCTCGAGGAAGAACTTTCGGATGCGCTCGGTCTCTCGGTACAGATCAAGCTCGGCGCGCGCGGCAAGGGCCAGCTCACGATTCACTTCACGAGCAACGATGCGCTGGATGGTGTGCTGACGCGTCTGCGCGAGCCCGCCAGCAGCCAGCCGGCCGCGTGAGCGCTGCCCTGAAAGCTTCCACGCCAGGTCAGGCATTGGCGGTATAAATATCGTGGGCGATCACCGGCCATCCAGGTAACCGGTCGCCGTGACCCCGCGCCCGGAGCCCGTGTCGAGCATGCCCCGCGTGAAGCAATACGATGACGTCGTGCGTCAACGTCGCGCAATTTCAACGCTGCCATCATCGACGCGTGATAGCAACCGTTGTGCGAAATTCACTGCAAGCTAACTGAAAGCAGATTGACTCGCATTGCCTATTGCTCGTAGAATCGTGCGGTTTGAATTCTGGCCGGAAACAAGAAGTTCCGGCCTGAACGAAGCTAACACAGGTGGTGGCAGGTGGTGGTTCGAGACCGGCAGGACCCGTGGGAAGACGACGCGGAGCGTGAAGAGCGGGTCGTCGATCCGCTGTCGCGCGACGACGCGGTGAAGCTCCTTGGCGAACGCGCGTTGCGTCCGTCGCGGATGACACCTGGCAAGGTCGTGCTGGCGCAGGCGGTCGTGACGCTGTTGTCGGCGATGGCCTGGGCGATTTTCGCGCGCGAGCATGCGCCGTACGGCTGGTCGGCATTGTTCGGCGGCGCCGTGTGCGTGATCCCGAGCGGGTTCTTCGCCCTGCGGCTATGGATGTCGCGTGCGCAGCCGACGGTCGGCGGCCTGGTGGTCGGCGAAGCGATCAAGGTGTTCTCGACCGTCGCACTGTTCGTGCTGGTCGTCGTGCTGTACCGCGATCTTCGCTGGGTGCCGATGCTCGTCACGTTCCTGTTGGCGCTCAAGACATACTGGGTGGCGCTCGCAATCCGCTGAGCGGTCCGACCGGCGACGGTCAGGCCTTTCGGCGTCAGCGATCTCCATCCCTCGAAGGAGGGCTTCCGTCTCAGGTGGGGCTCTCAATACGCAATATCAAGGGTTTTCCGTGCGGCGCGTCACAGCGGTGAAGCGCCACGCGGTCAACGTGATGCCCGGCAGTTTCGGGCCAGAACAACCAGGCGGTCCTGCTTAGCGGTTACCGGCCATGTGGCCGAAGGCGAAGCAAGACCCATACCGGCAACCGTGCACCGCGCGGGTGCGGTCGACAAATTTCGCAATATACCGTTCGCTCCGACATGTCAGAAGCTATCCAAGCTGCCGAGCACAAGCTCACTCCCTCAGGCTATATCGCCGAACACTTGCAGAACTTGAATTCGGTTGGCGGCAAGCAGCATTCCGTCGTCGATTTCAGCATCCTCAACTACGACACGATCTTCTGGTCGGTGCTGTGCGGCGCGATCGTGCTGCTGGTGCTGTACGTCGCCGCGCGGCGCGTGACGGCCGGCGTGCCGGGCCGCTTCCAGGCGTTCGTCGAGATGGTCGTGGAAATGGTGGACGACCAGGCCAAGGGCATCATCCACGGTGACCGCTCGTTCATCGCGCCGCTGGCGCTGATGGTGTTCTGCTGGATCACCATGATGAACGCGATCGACCTGATTCCCGTGGACTGGGTCACCGGCCTGAACCACTTCCTGGGCCTGTTCCATCTGCACCTGCCGCACCACCGCGCCGTGGCCACCGCCGACCTGAACGGCACGCTGGGCATGTCCGCATCGGTGCTCGTGCTGATGATCTACTACAGCTTCAAGATCAAGGGCGTGGGCGGCTTCGCGCACGAACTGTTCTCGGCACCGTTCGGCGCCAAGTGGTACCTGGCCCCGTTCAACCTGATCCTCAACATCATCGAATTCCTGGCAAAGGCCGTTTCGCTGGGCATGCGGTTGTTCGGCAACATGTACGCCGGCGAACTCGTGTTCCTGCTGATCGCGCTGCTGGGCTCCATGTGGACGTTCGGTGCGGACCTGTCCGCGCTGGGCTTCGTCGGCCATGTGATCGCGGGCGCGGTCTGGGCGATCTTCCACATCCTGATCGTGCTGCTGCAGGCGTTCATCTTCATGATGCTGACGCTGGTGTACATCGGCCAGGCTCACGATCACCACTGATTTTCCCGGTTTCAAAGTTCTAGTTTTTGGTTTTTGGTTTTTTGGTTCTAAGTCTCTCTAAATTTAAGGAGTCATCATGCAAGCATATCTCGCCAACATCCAGGGTCTGACCGCAATCGGCATCGGCATCATCATCGGCCTCGGCGCTATCGGCGCATGCCTCGGTATCGCTCTGATGGGTGGCAAGTACATCGAAGCGTGCGCACGTCAGCCCGAGCTGATGAACCCGCTGCAAACCAAGATGTTCCTGCTGGCCGGCCTGATCGACGCGGCATTCCTGATCGGCGTGGGTGTTGCCATGCTGTTCGCGTTCGCCAACCCGCTCCTGTCGGTCATTCAGTAAGTCTTTTCGGTCTGCATGATGCTGACGGGCGGCTCTGGCCTACGTCTGATGGCCTGGCCGCCCTTGTGCATTTATCTGTAGTTTGATTACCGAAAGGAACACACCATGAATCTGAACGCAACGTTTCTTGCGCAGATGGTCGTGTTCTTCATCCTGTGGTGGGTTGTTGCCAAATTCATTTGGCCGCCGCTGGTGAAGGCGCTCGACGAACGCGCAAAGAAGATCGCCGATGGCCTCGCCGCTGCCGAAAAAGGCAAGGCCGAGCTCGAACTGGCCAACAAGCGTGTGGACCAGGCTTTGGCCGAAGCCCGCACCGAGGGTGCCCAACGCGTCGCTGACGCCGAGAAGCGCGCTCAGCTGACGGCAGACGAGATCAAGCAGAACGCCCAGGCGGAAGCCGCACGCATCATCGCCCAGGCCAAGGCCGAGGCGGAACAGCAGGTTACCCGCGCACGCGAACAGCTGCGCGACCAGGTTGCCGTGCTGGCCGTGAAGGGCGCCGAGCAGATCCTCAAGCGCGAAGTGAACGCGCAGGTGCACGCAGACCTGCTCAATCAACTGAAGGCTGAGCTCTAATCATGGCTGAATCCGCAACCATTGCCCGTCCCTACGCAGAGGCGCTGTTTCGCGTCGCAAGCCAGGCGGATGCAGGCAACGTGGGTGCATGGTCCGATCTGGTGTCGGAGATGGGGCAGGTTGCCGCCAACCCCGACATGAAGGCGCTTGCCGACGATCCGAACGTCCCTGGGCAGAAGCTGGCCGAGGTGTTCCTGTCGGTGCTGAAGTCTCCGGTCAACGACGAAGCCAAGCGCTTCGTGAACCTGCTGGTGGAGAACAACCGCCTGACGGTCATGCCGGAGATCGCCGAACAGTTCCATGCGCTCAAGAACGCCCGCGAAGGTTCGTCCGATGTCGAGATCACCAGCGCATTTCCGCTGGAAGACTCGCAGCTGAAGGACCTGGTCGCCGCACTCGAACGCAAGTTCGGCCGCAAGCTGTATCCGACCGTGACTGTGGACTCGTCCCTGATTGGCGGTGTCAGCGTCAAGGTCGGCGACGAAGTGCTCGACACCTCCGTGCGTGCGCGCCTGGCTGCCATGCAGACCACGCTGACCGCCTGATCGCTACGGCCGACGGATTGAAGAATTAGGAGCATTGTGATGCAACTGAACCCCTCAGAAATCAGCGAGCTGATCAAGTCCCGCATCTCGGGTCTTGGCGCCGACGCTGAAGTGCGCAACACCGGCACGGTGATCTCCGTGACCGATGGTATCTGCCGCGTGCACGGCCTGTCCGGCGTGATGCAGGGCGAGATGCTGGAATTCCCGGGCAACACGTTCGGCCTCGCGCTGAACCTCGAGCGCGACTCGGTCGGCGCCGTGGTGCTGGGCGAGTACGAACACATTTCGGAAGGCGATACGGTCAAGTGCACCGGCCGCATTCTGGAAGTGCCCGTTGGCAAGGAACTGCTGGGCCGCGTGGTGAACACGCTGGGTCAGCCGATCGACGGCAAGGGCCCGATCAACGCGAAGGAAACCGACGTGATCGAAAAGGTCGCGCCGGGCGTGATCGCGCGTCAGTCGGTGAGCCAGCCGGTGCAGACCGGCCTGAAGTCGATCGACGCGATGGTGCCGATCGGCCGTGGCCAGCGCGAGCTGATCATTGGCGACCGTCAGACCGGCAAGACCGCCGTGGCTGTGGACGCCATCATCAACCAGAAGGGCAAGGGCGTCTTCTGCGTGTACGTGGCAATCGGCCAGAAGGCTTCGACGATCGCCAACGTGGTGCGCAAGCTCGAAGAGCATGGCGCCATGGAATACACGGTTGTCGTCGCCGCCGCGGCGTCGGACTCGGCCGCCATGCAGTACCTGGCTGCCTACGCCGGCTGCACGATGGGCGAATACTTCCGCGACCGCGGTGAAGACGCGCTGATCGTTTATGACGATCTGACCAAGCAAGCGTGGGCGTACCGTCAGGTGTCGCTGCTGCTGCGCCGTCCGCCGGGCCGCGAAGCCTACCCTGGCGACGTGTTCTACCTGCACTCGCGTCTGCTCGAGCGTGCCGCTCGCGTGAACGAAGACTACGTGGCCAAGTTCACGAACGGCGCGGTGACCGGCAAGACCGGCTCGCTGACCGCGCTGCCCGTGATCGAAACGCAGGCCGGTGACGTGTCCGCGTTCGTGCCGACCAACGTGATCTCGATTACCGACGGTCAGATCTTCCTGGAAACCGACCTGTTCAACGCCGGTATCCGCCCCGCTATCAACGCCGGTATCTCGGTGTCGCGCGTGGGTGGTGCGGCGCAGACGAAGGTCGTCAAGAAGCTGTCCGGCGGTATCCGTACCGACCTGGCCCAGTACCGTGAGCTGGCTGCGTTCGCGCAGTTCGCCTCCGACCTCGACGACGCAACGCGCAAGCAGCTCGAGCGTGGCCGCCGCGTGACGGAACTGCTGAAGCAGCCGCAGTATCAGCCGCTGCAAGTGTGGCAGCTGGCCGCTTCGCTGTACGCCGCGAACAACGGCTTCCTGGACAACGTGGACGTGAAGGACATCCTGGCTTTCGAAAAGGGCCTGCACGACCATCTGAAGACCAAGTTCGCCGATCTCGTTGGCCGCATCGAGGATACGAAGGATCTCTCGAAGGACGACGAGGCCGCCCTGCGTGCCGCGATCGAGGATTTCAAGAAGTCCGCCGCGTTCTAACCGGGTGATTCCACGGACCGGACCGCGCGGCCGGTAACGACGCGCGGCCCGGCACGAATGGAGAGGAAGATATGGCCGGAACGAAAGAAATTCGAACCAAGATCAAGAGCGTGCAAAACACGCGCAAGATCACCAAGGCGATGGAAATGGTCGCCGCATCCAAGATGCGCAAGGCGCAGGAGCGGATGCGGAATGCCCGTCCCTACGCCGAGAAAGTGCGGAACATCGCGGCGCACCTGGCCTCGGCCAACCCCGAGTTCAAGCACCCGTTCCTGCAGGCACGCGACATCAAGCGCGCCGGCATGATTGTGGTGACGACCGACAAGGGTCTGTGCGGCGGCATGAACACCAACGTGCTGCGTGCGGTGACCAACGAGCTCAAGAGCCTGCAGGGCCGTGGCGTGGACGTGCAGTCCACCGCGATCGGTACCAAGGGCATGCAGTTCCTGGGCCGTATCGGCGCGAAGGTGATTTCGCATGTCGTGCATCTTGGCGACACCCCGCATCTGGAAAAGCTGATCGGTGCGATCAAGGTTCAGCTGGACGCCTTCACCAACGGTGAAGTCGACGCCGTGTACCTGGCGTACACGCGCTTCATCAACACGATGAAGCAGGAACCGGTGGTCGAACAGCTGCTGCCGCTGTCCGCCGACAAGCTGAGCCAGACCGAAGACGAAAAGCGCGCCTACTCGTGGGATTACATCTACGAGCCGGACGCCCAGACCGTGATCGAGGAACTGCTCGTTCGCTACGTCGAGGCGCTCGTGTACCAGGCGGTGGCCGAGAACATGGCGTCCGAACAATCGGCGCGCATGGTGGCCATGAAGGCTGCATCCGACAACGCCAAGAACGTGATTGGCGAACTGCAACTGGTCTACAACAAGACCCGTCAGGCAGCGATCACGAAGGAGCTGTCGGAAATCGTCAGCGGTGCCGCGGCGGTTTAAGGCGTCAAGAATTCAAGCTATCGGAGATACGAAATGAGTATCGGAAATATTGTGCAGTGTATTGGCGCCGTGGTGGACATCGAGTTCCCGCGCGATGCCATGCCTAAGGTGTACGACGCGCTCGTGCTGGAAGAGTCCAGCGATGCGTCGTTCGCTGAAAAGGGTCTGACGTTCGAAGTGCAACAGCAGCTCGGCGACGGCGTGGTGCGTACCATTGCGCTGGGCTCGTCGGACGGTCTGCGTCGCGGCATGGCCGTGAAGGGCACGGGCGCTCCCATCTCCGTGCCGGTTGGCCACGGTACGCTGGGCCGCATCATGGACGTGCTGGGTCGCCCGATTGACGAAGCTGGCCCGATCGCCGCCGACGAAAAGCGCGCGATTCACCAGAAGGCACCGAAGTTCGACGAACTGTCACCGTCGGTTGACCTGCTGGAAACCGGTATCAAGGTGATCGACCTGGTTTGCCCGTTCGCAAAGGGCGGCAAGGTGGGTCTGTTCGGTGGTGCGGGCGTGGGCAAGACCGTCAACATGATGGAGCTCATCAACAACATCGCCAAGCAGCACAGCGGTCTGTCGGTGTTTGCCGGCGTGGGCGAGCGTACCCGTGAAGGGAACGACTTCTACCACGAAATGAAGGACTCGAACGTGCTCGACAAGGTGGCCATGGTGTTCGGCCAGATGAACGAGCCGCCGGGCAACCGTCTGCGCGTGGCGCTGACCGGCCTGACCATGGCCGAGCGCTTCCGTGACGAAGGCCGTGACATCCTGTTCTTCGTCGACAACATCTACCGTTACACGCTGGCCGGTACGGAAGTGTCGGCACTGCTGGGCCGTATGCCTTCGGCCGTGGGCTATCAGCCGACGCTGGCGGAAGAAATGGGCAAGCTGCAGGAGCGCATCACCTCCACGAAGACGGGCTCGATCACCTCGATCCAGGCCGTGTACGTGCCGGCGGATGACTTGACCGACCCGTCGCCTGCTACCACCTTCCTCCACCTCGACTCGACCGTCGTGCTGTCGCGTGACATCGCCGCGCTGGGTATCTACCCCGCCGTCGATCCGCTCGACTCGACCTCGCGCCAGCTGGATCCGCAAATCGTCGGCACCGAGCACTACGAAGTGGCCCGCCGCGTTCAGCAAACGCTGCAGCGCTACAAGGAACTGCGCGACATCATCGCGATTCTGGGCATGGACGAACTGTCGCCGGAAGACAAGCTGTCGGTGTCCCGCGCGCGTAAGATCCAGCGTTTCCTGTCGCAGCCGTTCCACGTCGCGGAAGTGTTCACGGGTTCGCCGGGCAAGTACGTGCCGCTGAAGGAAACCATCCGTGGCTTCAAGATGCTGGTGGACGGCGAGTGCGATCACCTGCCCGAGCAGGCGTTCTACATGGTCGGCTCGATCGACGAAGCCTTCGAGAAGGCCAAGAAGCTCCAGTAAGCATTGCTCGTTAGGCCCGCCGCCCAAGCGAGCGGGTCAGCGGCAACGCGATTGGACATAGGAGTTCACATGGCAACCATTCTTGTAGACGTCGTCAGCGCGGAAGCGTCGATCTTCTCCGGTCAGGCGAAGTTCGTGGCGCTGCCCGGTGAAGCCGGCGAGCTGGGCATCCTGCCTGGTCACACGCCGCTGATCACGCGCATCGCGCCTGGTCCGGTGCGCATCGAGAAGGAAGACGGCAGCGAAGAATTCGTGTTCGTGGCCGGCGGCATTCTCGAAGTCCAGCCGAAGCACGTGACCGTGCTGGCCGACACGGCCATCCGCGGTGGCGATCTGGACGAAGCGAAGGCTCAGGAAGCCAAGCGCGCGGCGGAAGAGCTGATGCAGAACCAGAGCAGCGACCTCGACCTCGCACGCGCGCAAAGCGAACTGGCCGTGGCAGCAGCCCAGCTGGCCGCCATCGCCCGCCTGCGTCGGAAGAAGTAAACGGTTTATCCCCGCAGATCGTAACGTGCCTGGCTGTTGTTTTTTTGGTGCGGAACGTGATGCGGAACAAAAAAGGCAGCCACGCGGCTGCCTTTTTTGTCGCGGCGACGATATATTTCGTCTCCTGAACCGCAAAAAAAAGCGCGCGGGCCGGGGAGGCTCCGCGCGGACGGGAAAATCCCTTCGAGGGGTCAATTCGAAGGAACGGGTTCGGTTCAGGATCACTTAAAAGGCGCATGCATAGTCTTACACTCATGCACATCTAGCGCCGTCGGTCTTCCTGTGAGCCGGGCCAGCACGTCGCTGCTGGTCCGGTGAATCGGGAGTACTGCTTCAGGCTTTCTTCATTCCCCACCCTTTTTAGCTGGCGTCAACGCCGCCCAACGCTGGGTGTGTCAATGCATTGTGGGGGAAACTTTAGGGGAAGGCAGTAACAAAATGTATCGTTTTGCAAGTAGATGAAAGGGGGAGCGCGGAAAATACAGCGTTCACGACACTTTTGAGGGTTTCCCGCTACCTTGAAAGCACTTGCACGTGCATTTTGTGCCAAGGACACTGAGCGATCACTTGCATGCTAGTGGCCTGAATGCATTACGTTTTTCAGTCCGAATTAATGTGTTTACCCTACTTTCCGGGGGTGAGCATTCTGACTAAATCCGATTTGTGTTCGATACCGCATTCAACGTTACGATTGGAAACGTGCATCGCCCACATTTCCGCCGCGTCCATGCCCGCGTCTGTCCCGCGGTTGTCCATTAAACTGCCGGTGATTTTACATTTACCGCAGATTTTCAGATTCCCATGGCAATCGATCCCCAGCTAGCCGCGTACTATCAGCGCACGGCGGCCCATTTTGCGGGCGCCCCCGCTCCCGTAACGGCTCCGGAGCGTCGCGCGCGCTTCGAGGCGGTCGCCGCGCTGTCCCAGTTGCCCGATCCCCAGGGCATGACTGTCACCGAGCTCGCGGTACCGCTCGCGGGCCGCACGCTGGCGGCGCGGCTGTTCCGGCCGGCGGACGTGGCGCAGCCAAGGCTTATCGTCTACTTCCATGGCGGCGGCTGGGTCGTGGGATCGCCCGCTACCCACCATACGGTCGCGGCCCTGCTGGCCTCGGATACCGGATGTGCCGTGGCGAGCGTCGATTACCGGCTGGCCCCTGAATTCCCGTTTCCCGCGCCGTGCGACGACGCGACGGATGCCGTCGAGTGGTTCGCCGCGCAACGGCAGGCGCTGGGCTTCGCGCCGGACTTTCTCGCGGTGGCCGGCGACAGCGCCGGGGGACACCTCGCCGCACAGGCGGCCGCATCGGTCAACGCCGCGGCCCGGGCGGACGTGGTGAAGGCGCAGCTGTTGATCTACCCCGTCGCGGCGCCGGTCCTGACGACCGAGAGCTATCGTGCTTTCGGGGACGGCGTTGGCCTCACGCGCGAGGAGATGCACTGGTTCTGGACGCAGTTCGCCGGCGAGGCGGTGCTGACGCGCGGCGCGGAGAACGAGGACGCCCGCCTGTACCTGATGGCATCGGCACCGTCGCGCCAGCCGCCTGCGAGCGTGGTGCTGGTCGCCGCCAACGACGTGCTCCGCGACGACGGCCTCGCCTACGCGGACTTCCTTGTCCGGCACGACGCACCGGTCATCACGATCGAAGCCAGCGGCATGACCCACGGATTCGCACGCCTCCAGCCCGATGCGCCACGCGCGCGGGAGTGGATGCGCCGCGCAGCCGAAGCCTTCAGGTCGATCGCCGACGACGTCTGAACGACGGAAGGTGTCCGGGACCGAGGTGTCCCGTAGAATGGCGGTCTCACGAGAGACCAACATGACCGTACTGCAGAACGACACCTTCCTGCGGGCGCTGCGCCGGCAACCGACCGAATACACGCCGCTCTGGCTCATGCGCCAGGCGGGCCGTTATCTGCCCGAGTACAACGCCACCCGCGCGCGTGCGGGGAGCTTTCTCGGCCTGGCGAAAAATCCCGCATACGCGACCGAAGTCACGTTGCAGCCGCTGGACCGATACCCGCTCGATGCGGCGATCCTGTTCTCCGACATCCTGACCGTACCCGACGCGATGGGCCTCGGCCTGTCCTTTGCGCAGGGGGAAGGGCCGCGTTTTGCGCACCCTGTCCGCAACGAGGCCGATGTCGCGAAGCTCGCCGTGCCCGACATGGCGTCGCTGCAGTACGTCTTCGATGCGGTGTCGGAGATCCGCCGCGCGCTGGTGCGGGATGGCAAACAACGTGTTCCGCTGATCGGCTTTTCGGGCAGTCCATGGACGCTGGCCTGCTACATGGTCGAGGGCGGTGGCTCCGATGACTTCCGCACGGTCAAGAGCATGATGTACGGCAGGCCCGACCTCATGCACCGCATTCTCGAGATCAATGCACAGGCCGTGTCGGCATACCTCAATGCGCAGATCGAGGCGGGCGCGCAGGCCGTGATGATCTTCGACACCTGGGGTGGCGCGCTGGCGGACGGCATGTACCAGGCGTTTTCGCTGGCCTACATGCGCCGCGTGCTCGAAGGCCTGCGCCGCGAGCACGACGGCCAGCAAATACCGGCCATCGTCTTTACGAAGGGCGGCGGGCTATGGCTGGAGCAGATCGCGGCCATCGGCCCCGATGCGATCGGGCTCGACTGGACCGTGAACCTGACCGAAGCGCGCCGCCGCACGGCGGGCCGTGTCGCGCTGCAAGGCAACATCGATCCGACAGTGCTATTTGCCCCGGAAGCGGCGATCCGCGCACAGGTGCGCAACGTACTCGACAGCTACGCTGCGGGCGGCGGCAGCGATGGTCATGTGTTCAACCTCGGCCACGGCATTTCGCAGTTCACGCCCCCCGAGAACGTGGCGGTGCTTGCAGACGAAGTGCACGCTTACAGCCGGACGCTGCGCGCGCAGGGCTGACGCGGCGGACACGGACGCGCGACGGCGTGGGTTGCAACTGGCTATTTACCCCGCGCCGCAGCGATGCGTCCAACCGCGCCGCCGTGGTAGCCTGAGAGGCGCTTCCATGCCGGTGTCAAGTAAACTATTTCGTCAGCTTTCGCCAAAAAGGTGCTTCGCAGCGCGTGTCAAGGCTTGACTTATGCACACCGATAGGTTTGCGGCAGTGCAAGGGCGGGTTACCCCTTAGCCCTCCGGGGGGATATAGGCAACCCATTGATTTTAAAGGCTTTGAATGTTCTTCAAACGCGCCTGCGAAGACGATGGAAGCCTTGTTTCGCGGGCCTTCGCGGGTAGATCGACTGACTTTTCAACAAAGTTATCCACAGGTACGCGGGTTGGCGTGGAAAAGCAGCCATCTATCATCGACTTAGGGTCACATTTGAAGTTTTACTTTAAGTTGATGTTGCGCCGCACACAGAATCCGGCACACGCGCCCGAGGTAGCACCCATGCACAACGACCGCGCACCGGACATGCACCGCCACGTGCCAGCCCATGGTTGCTGACGATATCGCGGACGCCTCGGCCGTCGCGGCGGAACCACAGACAATGGGCACACATTCGTCCTCTTCCGCTTCGCCAACCGACGCGAACCCGGGCGCGCCCCGGATTGCGCGTGTGGCGATCGACACGCCGGCGGACGACTGCTTTGACTACCTTGCTGCGTCCCCGGACGGCGCGCTCGCCGCGCCCGGCGAACTCGTGGTCGTCCCGTTCGGACGCCGCAGCGCCGTCGGCGTGGTGGTGGCGCTCACCGATGTCTCGGATGTCCCCGAGGACCGGATTCGACCCATCGCCGCGCGGGTCGATTGGCTGCCCCCGCTCGCCCCGACCTGGATCGCGCTCGCGCGCTTCGCCGCCGGGTATTACCAGCGGCGGCTTGGCGAAGTGATGCTGCCCGCGTTGCCGCCATCCCTGCGCGAGCCCGATACGTGGGCACGCCTCGGCGATCGCGCGCGCATGGTCCGCTATCGGCTGCGGCCCGGTGCCGCCGACGCCTTGCGCGCCGCGCTGCCCGCGCGCGCGAAGACCGTGGTGGCGCTCGCGGAGGCGCTGATCGCGCGCGACGCGCGCGACTGGATGCCGTTACCGGTGGCGCGTACCCATTGCAGCGCCGCTCCCGCGCGCCTGGCCGAGTGGGAAGCCGCCGGCTGGGTTGAGGCGTCGCGCGATATCGGCCCGCTGCTCGACGTCGCCCCCGATCGGCCGCCGTCGGCACGCCCGGCATTGCATGCCGAGCAGGAAGCTGCCGTTGCGGCCATCGGGCAAGCCACCGGGTACGCGCCTTTCCTGCTTCACGGCGTGACGGGCAGCGGCAAGACCGAGGTCTACCTGCATGCGATGGAAGCCGTTCTTGCCGCCGATTCCGCCGCGCAGGTTCTCATGCTTGTTCCCGAAATCAACCTGACGCCGCAGTTGCAGGCGCGCGTCGCCGCGCGATTTCCGGCGCTGCCGCTCGCCGTCCTCCACAGCGGCCTTGCGGACCAGGAGCGAAGCCTGCAATGGCTCGCCGCGCACACGGGGGAGGCGCGCATCGTGCTCGGCACGCGCATGGCCATCATGGCTTCCGCGCCGAACCTGCGGCTGATCGTGGTGGACGAGGAGCACGACACCTCGTACAAGCAGCAGGAAGGGCTGCGGTACTCGGCGCGCGATCTCGCGGTCTGGCGCGCGAAGCAACTGGCGATTCCCGTGGTGCTCGGCTCGGCCACGCCCTCGATGGAAACGTGGTGGCGCGCGGAGCAGGGCGCCTACCGCAAGCTCGTGCTGCGCGAGCGCGCGCAGGCCGATGCGGTGCTGCCGACCGTCCGCCTGATCGACCTGAACATGGAGCGCCAGCGCCAGCGGCCAATGTACGAGGGCCTGTCACAACCGCTGCTCGAGGCCATCGACGCGCGGCTCGCGCGCGGCGAGCAAAGCCTGCTGTTCCTGAACCGCCGGGGCTACGCGCCCGTGCTCGCGTGCGATAGCTGCGGCTGGCTGTCGGGTTGTCCGCGTTGTTCGGCGTACCTCGTGCTGCATCGTCCCGAGCGGCGGCTGCGCTGCCACCACTGCGGCCTTGAATCGCCGGTGCCGCATCATTGCCCTGACTGCGGCAACGTCGATATCGCGCCGCTGGGCCGCGGCACGCAGCGCATCGAGGAGGCGCTGGCCGCGCGTTTTCCACAGGCCCGCGTCGCGCGTATCGACGCCGACTCGACGCGGCGCAAGGGCAGCGCGCAGGCGATGTTCGACGGCGTTCACGCGGGCGAGGTGGATATCCTCGTCGGCACGCAGATGGTCGCCAAGGGGCACGATTTCCAGCGCGTGACGCTCGTCGGTATCGTGCATCCGGATGCGGCCATGTTCAGCCACGACTTTCGCGCGGCCGAGCATCTGTTTGCCTCCCTGATGCAGGTATCCGGCCGCGCGGGCCGGGCCGGTCTCGCGGGCGAGGTCCTGATCCAGACACGGTATCCCGATGCCCCCGCGCTGCAGGCGCTGGCGCGCCACGATTACGACGGCTTCGCCGCCAGTCAGCTGCGCGAACGGCGCCAGTCCTGCCTGCCGCCGTTCGCGTACCAGGTGCTGCTGACGGCCGAGCACCGCGAACTCGAACACTCGCTGGCCTTCCTGCGCGCGGCCCGCGACGCCGCCATCGGTTGCGCCGGCGCGGAAGAGGTGCAACTCCACGATCCGGTGCCCATGTCGATGGTGCGCGTCTACAACAAGGAGCGGGCGCAGATGCTCGTCGAAGCGGGCTCTCGCCCGCTGCTGCAACGATTCGTAGCGGGCTGGCTGCCGTTGCTGGACGATCTCGGGGATGCCGGACGGGGCGTGCGCTGGCAGCTAGAGATCGATCCGCTGCGCATCTGATCCGGGCGGTGGATGTGGTGAAAGTGCAACCCACTGGAGCCGGTTGCTACTAAGTGGTTGCACTAGGTTGCACCCTAGCGCGGGGCGCGCGTAATATGCGCACAGTCCCGCAGGCTCCCATTGGGTCAACGCCTGCTCCCGCTCTCCCGGAGATCTCCCGCATGGCCACCACCACGCTCGGCGTCAAGCTCGACGACGCATCGCGCGAACGCCTCAAGCGCGTCGCCCAATCCATCGACCGCACCCCGCACTGGCTGATCAAGCAGGCCATCTTCACCTACCTGGAGCAGGTGGAGCGCGGTCATCAGCCGCACGAGGCGGGCGCCGCCCCCGTGAGCGAGGCCGATGGCGCCGAAGCGAACGAGTTCGCCGGCGACGCCATGCCGCAGCCATTCCTCGAGTTCGCGCAGAGCATCCAGCCGCAGTCCGTGCTGCGCGCCGCCATCACCTCGGCCTATCGCCGTCCCGAGACGGAATGCGTGCCCGTGCTCCTCGAGCAGGCGCGCCTGCCGCAGAAGCAGGCGGAAGCGGCCATCAAGATGGCCAAGACGCTGGCTAGCCGCCTGCGCGAGCAAAAGGTCGGCACCGGCCGCGAAGGCCTCGTGCAGGGCCTCATCCAGGAATTCTCGCTGTCGTCGCAGGAAGGCGTGGCGCTGATGTGCCTGGCGGAAGCGCTGCTGCGCATTCCCGACAAGGCCACGCGCGACGCACTGATCCGCGACAAGATCAGTGGCGCCAACTGGCAGTCGCATCTGGGCCAAAGCCCGTCGCTGTTCGTCAACGCCGCCACGTGGGGTCTGCTGCTGACGGGCAAGCTCGTGGCCACGCATACCGAAGCCGGTCTGTCGAAGGCGCTCACGCGCATCATCGGCAAGGGCGGCGAGCCGCTGATCCGCAAGGGCGTGGACATGGCGATGCGCCTCATGGGCGAGCAGTTCGTGACCGGCGAAACGATTTCCGAAGCGCTCGCCAACGCCCGCAAATACGAAGCCGAGGGCTTCCGCTACTCGTACGACATGCTCGGCGAGGCCGCGATGACCGAGGCCGACGCACAGAAATACCTCGCCTCCTACGAGCAGGCGATCCACGCGATCGGCCAGGCATCGCGCGGCCGCGGCATCTATGAAGGCCCCGGCATCTCGATCAAGCTGTCGGCGCTTCATCCGCGCTACAGCCGCGCCCAGCACGAGCGCGTGATCGGCGAACTGTATGGCCGCCTGAAGTCGCTCACGATGCTTGCGCGCCAGTACGACATCGGCATCAACATCGATGCGGAAGAAGCGGATCGCCTCGAGATCTCGCTCGATCTGCTCGAGCGCCTGTGCTTCGAGCCCGAACTCGCGGGCTGGAACGGTATCGGCTTCGTGGTGCAGGGCTACCAGAAGCGCTGCCCGTTCGTGATCGACTACCTGATCGACCTCGCGCGCCGCAGCCGCCATCGCCTGATGATCCGTCTGGTGAAGGGTGCGTACTGGGACAGCGAGATCAAGCGCGCGCAGGTGGATGGTCTGGAAGGCTATCCGGTGTACACGCGCAAGGTCTACACGGACGTGTCGTACATCGCGTGCGCGCGCAAGCTGCTGTCCGTGCCGGACGCGATCTATCCGCAGTTCGCCACGCACAACGCGCACACCCTGTCGGCGATCTATCAGATCGCGGGCCAGAACTACTATCCCGGCCAGTACGAGTTCCAGTGCCTGCACGGCATGGGCGAGCCGCTGTACGACCAGGTGGTGGGCGCGATCGCCGACGGAAAGTTCGGCCGCCCGTGCCGCATCTATGCACCGGTGGGCACGCATGAAACGCTGCTGGCTTACCTCGTGCGCCGTCTGCTCGAGAACGGCGCCAACACCTCGTTCGTGAACCGCATCGCCGACGAGACGATCGCGCTGGACGAACTCGTGGCCGACCCCGTCGCGGTGGTGGAGGACATGCACCGGGAGGAGGGCGTGCTCGGCCAGCCGCACCCGCGCATTCCGCAGCCACGCACACTGTACGGCGGCACGCGCGCCAATTCCGCCGGCATCGACCTGTCGAACGAGCATCGGCTTGCCTCGCTGTCTTCGGCGCTCCTGGCAGGTGCCAGCGAGCAGGTCCGCGCCGAACCGCTGCTCGGTACGGAGGTGGATCGTGCGGATGCGGTGCTCGTGCCCGTGCTGAACCCGGCCGATCATCGCGACGTGGTTGGCCATGTCAGCGAAGCGACCCCGGCCGAGGTCGAGGCCGCGCTGGCCGCCGCCGTGAACGCCGCGCCCATCTGGCAGGCGACGCCGCCCGAAGTCCGCGCGGCAGCGCTGGAGCGTGCCGCGGACCTGATGGAAGCCCAGATGCAGTCGCTGATGGGCGTGATCATGCGCGAGGCCGGCAAGACTTTCTCGAACGCGATCGCCGAAGTGCGCGAGGCCGTGGACTTCCTGCGTTACTACGCGGTGCAGGTGCGTGAGAGCTTCTCCAACGATACGCATCGTCCGCTGGGTCCGGTGGTCTGCATCAGCCCGTGGAACTTCCCGCTGGCGATCTTCACGGGCCAGGTCGCCGCGGCGCTCGCGGCGGGCAATACCGTGCTGGCCAAGCCGGCCGAACAAACGCCGCTGATCGCGGCGCAGGCCGTGCGGCTGCTGCGCGAGGCTGGCGTGCCGGCCGGTGCCGTGCAACTGCTGCCGGGCCGCGGTGAAACCGTGGGTGCCGCCCTTGTGGGCGATGCGCGCGTGAAGGGCGTGATGTTCACGGGTTCGACCGAAGTGGCCCGTCTGCTCCAGCGCAACGTGGCTGGCCGCCTCGACGCGGCGGGCCGTCCCGTGCCGCTGATCGCCGAGACCGGGGGCCAGAATGCGATGATCGTGGACTCGTCCGCGCTGGCCGAGCAGGTCGTGGGCGACGTGGTCACGTCGGCCTTCGACTCCGCGGGCCAGCGTTGTTCGGCCCTGCGCGTGCTGTGCCTGCAGGAAGACGTCGCGGATCGCGTGATCGAGATGCTCAAGGGCGCGATGCGCGAGCTCACGCTGGGCAATCCGGACCGGTTGTCGGTCGACGTCGGCCCCGTCATCGACGAGGACGCGCGCGGCAACATCGTGCGCCATATCGACGCGATGCGCGCCAAGGGCCGCCGCGTGCATCAGGCGGATGCCGCCGCGGCCGAGTCGGCCGCGTGCCGCAACGGCACCTTCGTGCCGCCGACGCTGATCGAACTCGACAGCATCGAAGAGCTGCAACGCGAAGTGTTCGGTCCCGTGCTGCACGTGGTGCGCTTCCCGCGCGCCGCGCTGGACACGCTGATCGGCCAGATCAACGGTACCGGCTACGGCCTGACGCTCGGCATCCACACGCGGATCGATGAAACGATCGCGCATATCGTGGGCCGCGCGCACGTCGGCAACCTGTACGTCAACCGCAATATCGTCGGCGCCGTCGTGGGGGTGCAGCCGTTCGGCGGCGAAGGCCTGTCGGGCACCGGTCCGAAGGCCGGCGGCCCGCTGTACCTGCATCGCCTGCTGTCGGTCTGCCCGCAGGACGCCGTGGTGCGCACCGTGCGGGCCGCCGACGTGAACGGGGCGCCCGAAGCGCTGCGGCCGGGCGCCGACGCGCTGGAAGCGTTGAAGACCTGGGCGCAGGGTGCGGGCGAATCGGCGCTGGCTGCCGCGTGCGAGCAGTTTGCCGCGGCGTCGCCGTCGGGCCTTTCGGCCACGCTGCCGGGGCCGACGGGCGAGCGCAACACCTACTCGCTGCTGCCACGCGAGCGCGTGCTTTGCCTCGCGCAGCACGAGTCCGATCTCGCGCTGCAGCTGGCTGCCGTGCTGGCCGTTGGCGCGGAGGCGGCATGGGCGGATATCCCGCTCTCGAAGGGTCTGTTGGCACGCCTGCCCAAGGCAGTACAATCGCGCGTCCGCCTCGTTGCCGATCGTGGCGACTGGTCGTCCGCCGACGCAGCATTCGATGCCGTGCTGCACCACGGAGACTCCGATCAGTTGCGCACCGTCTGCGAGCAGGTGGCCGCGCGTCCGGGTCCGATCGTCAGCGTACAGGGACTTGGGCACGGTGAACCGAACATCGCGCTCGAGCGTTTGCTGATCGAGCGCTCGCTGTCGGTCAACACCGCCGCGGCGGGCGGCAATGCCAGCCTCATGACCATTGGCTGAGGGCACGAAGAAAGATGTGACGGGCGCGGCGATCCCGCAACCGTCACGCCACCAGGAACGGTCCAGTTCTGCCTACACTGGGCCGTAGAAAACGCCGACGACATCGGCATAGATGGTACCAAGGAGAACTGATGAGCACGACCTTCCACAAGACGGCCATGACGATCGCGATGACCGTTGCCGGCCTGACCATGGCCTCGGCTGCATTCGCGCAGGCACAGGAAATCAAGCTGGGTTTCGCGGCGCCGATGACCGGTGGCCAGGCGCAATACGGCAAGGACATGCAGAACGGCGTGGTTCTCGCCATCGAGGACATGAACGCCACGAAGCCGAAAATCGGCGGCAAGGAAGTGAAGTTCGTGCTGGTCTCCGAAGACGATCAGGCCGATCCGAAGACCGGTTCCGTCGTCGCCCAGAAGCTCGTGGATGCCGGCATCCAAGGCATGCTCGGCCATTTCAACTCGGGTACCAGCATCCCGGCCTCGATGGTCTACAACCGCGCCGGCATTCCGCAGATCGCGATGGCGACCGCGCCCGAGTACACAAAGCAGGGTTTCAAGACCACGTTCCGCATGATGACGTCCGACACCCAGCAGGGCTCGGTGATCGGCGCGTACGTCGTGAAGAAGCTCGGCGCGAAGAACATCGCGATCGTGGATGACCGTACCGCCTACGGCCAGGGCCTGGCCGACGAGTTCGAGAAGGCCGCCAAGGCCGCGGGCGGCAAGATCGTGCGTCGCGAGTTCACGAACGACAAGGCCGTGGACTTCAAGGCCGTGCTGACCAACCTCAAGCGCAGCAATCCGGACGTGATCTTCTACGGCGGCGCGGAAACGCAATCGGCGCCGATGGCCAAGCAGATCAAGGAACTGGGCCTGAAGGCACCGCTGGTGTCGGGCGAAATGTCCAAGACGGACAACTTCCTGAAGCTGGCGGGTTCGTCGGCGGATGGCACCGTCGTGTCGCTGGCCGGCCTGCCGCTCGAGCAGATGCCCGGTGGTGCCGCGTACGAGAAGAAGTACGAGAAGCGCTTCGGCGGCAAGGTCCAGACGTACTCGCCGTACGCTTATGACGGCGCGACCGCGATGATGACCGCGATGATCAAGGCCGGTTCGGCCGATCCCGCGCGTTACCTGCCGGTGCTGGCCGCGACCAATATGCCGGGCGTGACCACCAAGACGCTGGCCTATGACGCCCGTGGCGACCTGAAGGACGGTGGTATCACCGTGTACAAGGTGGCCGATGGCAAGTGGACCGTGCTGGAAACGGTTGGTGGCAAGTAAGCCGCAAGTAAGCGGCAACCAAGCAGCCATGTAGTCGGGGAGCGGGCGAACGGGCTCGCTCCTTTTTTTTGGCTGAGCTTCGGCGGAGTCCTCAGTCGGCGCGGCGCGCCGTCTCCAGTTCGTCCGCGGCGATCAGCAACGCCAGCCGTGCCTGCTCCACGGTATCGAGCGTGCCTTCGTCCCCTGCGGCGCCCTGCTCGAGCGCATCGAGCCGGGCCTCCACCGACGCGCGCAGTCCGCGCGCGATCAACACTTCCGCTACTTCCACCGCATCGGGCAAGGTCGCCAGCGTGGCGACCGCGCGCGCATCGAGCGTGGCATCCCGGGCGGATTGCTGCACGTAGTCGGCCAGCATCTCCACCATCGGGCCATTGCGCAGATGGGCATCCACATCGGCCCGGGCCGTCAGCCAGTTGCCATAGCGCTCGGCATCGAAAATGGCCACTTCATGCCGCGGACCGTCGAAGACGGGCGGGTTCTGCGTGAGGAACTGCCGCACGGCGCGCAGCCGGACCGGATCCAGCCGCGCCAGCAGCGCGCCGCGTTCGGCCGGATGCGTGGCTTCGACGAGGGCGTGGCCGACAGCCTGCAGATCGCCGGGGTCGCCGGGGTCGCTGGGGTGGGTGGCGTCGCTGCGGTCGCTGGCGTCGGCCCGGTCACCCTCTCCCCCGGCCACTCGCCCCGACGCTGGCGCGGGCGCGTGGATCGGGGGCAGCCCGGCCTTGTCGGGCGTCCCCCGCGAGGCGGTCCCGCCGTCCGCCACCGGCGCAGCGTCGGGCATGCCGCCGGCATCCGCGGCAGCGCGGTGCAGACGCACGACGACCGCGACCGTCGTGCCGCCTAAGATCAGGAGGAGCAGTCCCCTGGCAACCCATCGAACCATGGCGGTCCCCATTGAAATAGACTGCGCATTTATAGCCCGCCACCGGCGGGTGCCGAAATCGGCATCCGTCCAAATGTGGCGCGGGTCTGCGGCAATCCCTCCGTGAAGCAAGCCGAAACAGGCGCCTTTTTCCGTTTGTTCTCTCATTAGGACGTGGCGCGGCTGGCGCATAATTCCGCACTTGCTGAATATTCTCCAAAGGAGCCGTGGTGCAGGATGTGAGCTACGAGCGCGCGGTCGCGCTGGCCGACGCGGGTCGCCAGGACGAGGCGCTTCGCATCGCCGAGCAGCTCTGGCTGAGCGAGCCGGACGTGGTCGATCACGCCACGCTGCGCGCGCAGTTGCTGGCCGATGCCGGCGACCTGTCCGCGGCGCTCGACGCGCTGGACGAGGCGATGGCGCGACTGACGGGGCCCGAGGCCCCCGCCACGGGCTCCACGCTGGCCCCGATGCACCGCCTCGCCTCGCAGGGTCTGCTCGCGCACCAGTACGGCACCCTGCTGCTGCGCGCGGGCCGTCAGCGCGAGGCGCTGAACTGGCTTCACGAAGCCGCGCAGCGCAACGGCCTGGCGACCGGCGAATGGGCGGCTCACTTCTACGCTGGCGTCGCGGCCTATGAGCTGGGGGACTTCGCGCGCGCCGGCCGTTATTGGCACGATCTTCTCTATCGCGCGCCGGACCTCGGCGCGGTCGATATCCTGCCGCTGGTGAAGGCCCACATCGACGCCGCGGAGGAAGCGGGCCGTAGCGCCGAGCCGCTGCTGCGCGCCTGCCTGGGGCGCATCGCGCTCGACTCTCCCGATCTGCTGGACCTGGACGCGGACGCGGGCGACGCGCTGGCCGCGGAACAAGCCGCGCGCATTCTTGCGGACGCCCCGGACTATCCCGAGGCACGCCGGCTCCGTGCGCCGCTGCGCCTTGGCGACGACCGCGCGGGCGCGCTCGAAGACCTTGCCGTCTATCTGCGCCAGCAGCCCGACCCGCAGGCCCAGGTACGCGAACTGGCGTGGCGCCACGCCGCCACCGAGCCGGGCGCGCAGCCCGCGTGGCAGGGCTTCGCGCTGACCGCCGCGAGCGACGACGGCGCGGGCTATTACCATGCGGCCGGCGCGCTGCGCGACTTCATCGATGACGTACCCGCCGCGCGCGCCGCCTTGCACCCGGTCGTCGTGCAGGCGTGCCGCACCGGCCTCGAGCGATTCGAGCAGTATTTCGCGACCGGCGATGGGGATGCGAACGGCCACGGCGGCAACGCCGACCCGCATCTCTATTCGCTACTGTGCGGCCTGCTCGCCCGCAGCCTGCCCGCGGACGCCGCGCACCTCGAGGAGCGGCTGGCGCTGCATCGCAAGGGGATGGCGGCCAGCGATTTCATCGAGCACTGGATCGACATGCTCGACGCCTACGCGGGCGCGGGACAGTGGCAACAGGTCGTGGCGATGGCCGAAGACGTGCTCGAGCGGCATCCGGTCGAGCGCGACCCGTCGCGCGTGGGCTGGGCGTTCAGCCGGATGATGGCCGCATGGGCGCGCATGGGCGGCGGCGACGCGCTGGCCACGGCTACTGACGCCCTCGCGCGCATGGACGCGCGGCTCGACGCGCTGCCCGTGGAGGCGCGCAGCGAAGCCGGTCATGCGATGGCGCACACACGCGCGCACTACGCGGCCTTGCTGGCCGCTGGCGCACCCGCGATGGATGCGGACGATCGCGCCGATGCGCTCGAAGAGATCGAGGCACTGCAACGCCGCGCGCTCGTCGTCGAGGATCCCTGGCTGCACAACCGGTTCGGCGGCATCTGGCGCGACCTTGGCGATGTCGGCCGCGCGCTGCCGCTGTTCGAGCAGGCGATCGCGCTGACGGAAGGCGATCCGTACGATCAGGCGCCGCCGCGCGTGCAACGGGCGCGGATCCTCGTGGGCGAGGAACGCCACGAGGAGGCGCTCGCGGACTTCACGGCCGCCATCGCGGTGCGGGAAGACTGGGATGCCGAGACCTGCCTGCTCGCCACGCAGGCTGCCCTCGGCCTCGCCCAGCGCGACGTTGCGCTGGGCTGGTTCGAGCGCGCCCGGGCACAGGGGGCCGACAAGGGCCGCACGCGCGGGCTCTATGCCAAAGTCGAAGCGGCGCTGAAGGAAACCCGGCCGGCGTGGAAGATCTGGGGCGTGTGATCGCGCACCAGGCGCTGCGAGCGTCAATGCGGGTCTGAAATTCCTACAAAAGCACCATCGACGACGATGGCGCTTTTTACTCGCTGTTCACGCAATATGCGTGCGGAATGCAAACACTGTCGGACAAACCCCGACAAGCGAATTGCGGTGCTTCCGTTACCATGTCGCCCATGAATGGACTGAGTCAACTTTTTCCCACGCTGCCCCTGGCCCCGAGCGGCCTGTTCTGGGTCGGACTCGCGCTGATCGGCGCGGGGCTGGCCGGCGAACTTGGGCGGCGCTGGCTGGGCTTCCCGCGTATCGTCGGGTACGCGGTGATCGGCCTCTTCGCGGGCACCCTGGGCCGCAGCATCGTCGATGACAACATGATCGCGCAGACGCGCGTGCTCATCGACATGGCGCTCGCGCTGGCGCTGTTCGAGCTCGGGCATCGGCTCTCGCTCTCGTGGCTGCGCGCGAACCGGTGGCTGCTGTTTACCAGTGCGGCCGAGAGTCTGCTGACGTGGGGACTCGTCGCTTTCACGCTGCAATGGCTGGGCGCGTCACCGGGCGTGGCGATTCTCGCGGGCGGTATCGCGGTCAGCACCTCGCCGACCATCGTGCTTCAGCTCAAGAACGAGCTGCGCGCCGAGGGACAGGTGACCGAGCGGCTCATGGCGATGGCCGCGCTCAACAGTATCTATGCCGCGGCGATCGTGCAGGTCGCCACAGGCTGGCTGCATTCGGAATACGGCAACATCGGCGCGGCGCTGCTGCATCCGCTGTACCTGCTGGTGGGTTCGTGCCTGCTCGCGTGGATCGTGGGCAAGGCGGGCCATGCGATCTACACGCGCATGTCGGCGGACGATCACTACAGCTTCCTCGTGCTCGTGGGCCTCGTGCTGTTCACGCTGGCGCTGACGCGCGTGCTCAAGCTCTCGATGCCGCTGACGCTGTTGCTGGCGGGCATCGTGTTCAAGCATCAGGACCGGCAGCCGCATGTGTGGCCGACGCACTTCGGCAGCGCCGGCAGCCTGCTGATCATCGTGATGGTCGTCTCGCTGGGCCTGCCGCTCACCGCCCATGACTGGGTCGTCGGCGGTATGCTGGCGCTGGTGCTCGTGGTGATGCGGCATGTGGCCAAACTGGTCGGCGTCGTGTCGCTGGGCTCGTTCTCGGGGCTGAGCCTGCGGCAATGCATGGCGCTCGGTCTCGCGCTCACGCCGATGTCTGGCCTTGCGTACCTGTTGATGAGCGATATCGCGCGGCTCTACCCGAGCACGGGTGGCCCGCTGGCGTCGATCATCCTGTGCGCGCTCGCGATCGAACAACTGGTGAGCCCGCTCATCGCGGCCTGGGCCCTGCGCTACGCGGGCGAGGTCCGTAGCAATGGAGGAGGGCGCTGATGTCGCTCGAACCGTTCAAGCATTCCGAGGCGCTGACATTCGGCGTCGAACTCGAGCTGCAGCTCGTCAATCGTCACGACTACGACCTCGCGCCGTTCGCGCCCGACCTGCTGCGCGCGCTCAAGGGTGCGCAGCACGCCGGCGACATCAAGCCCGAGATCAGTCCGTCGATGATCGAGATCAGCACGGGCATCTGCCATAACTATGCGCAGGCGCTCGATGAACTGACCACGATGCGCGACCTGATGGACGCCGCATCGAAATCGCTGAACCTCGGCATCTGCGGCGGCGGCACGCACCCGTTCCAGCAATGGTCGGAACGCACGATCTCCAATTCGCCGCGGTACCAGTACATCTCCGAACTCTACGGCTACCTCGCCAAGCAGTTCACCGTGTTTGGCCAGCACGTGCACATCGGCTGCCCGAGCGCGGACGAGTCGCTGTTCCTGCTTCATGCCATCGGCCGCTACGTGCCGCACTTCATCGCGCTGGCCGCATCGTCGCCGTACGTGCAGGGCGTGGACACGGGCTTTGCCTCGGCGCGCCTGAATTCGGTGGCCGCCTTCCCCATGAGCGGCCGCGCGCCGCACGTGCTCACGTGGGACGGTTTTGCCGCGTACTTCGACAAGATGCGCAAGACGGGCGTGATCGAGAGCATGAAGGACTTCTATTGGGATATCCGTCCCAAGCCCGAGTTCGGCACGATCGAGGTGCGCGTCATGGACACGCCGTTGACGGTGCAACGCGCCTGCGATATCGCCGCGTACATCCAGGCGCTGTCGCGCTACCTGTTGCTATCGCGGCCGTTCATGCCGCAGGAAGACGATTACCTCGTCTACACGTTCAACCGTTTCCAGGCGTGCCGGTTCGGTCTCGACGGCGAGTACGTCCATCCGAACGAACTCACGCGCATGCCCATCGCCGACCACATCATCTCGATTTGCGATGCGCTGGTGCCGCATGCGGAGGCATTGGGTTCGCTCGACGCGCTCGCCAACATCCGCGCACTCGCCGAACGTCGCGATGGCGATGCGAGCTGGGTACGGGCGGCCGATGCGGAAGCGCACAGCCTGCGCGACACGGTGCGGCTGACATGCGAGCGATGGGAAGCGTAAGCGCGCGGCAACTGCCTCGCGCCCCTTCGCGCTTCTACTGGACCGTATAGCCCTTGCCCGTCATGCACGCGCGCCAGGCCTGCCAGTAGGCGCCCATCGCCTGCTGCTTGCCCGCCGTGACCTGCGCGTTGTACGCCTCGGTCTGGCGGCGCTGCTGGCGATGTTCCATGCCGCCGGCCATCGTTCCCACGGCCGCGCCCGCCGCCGCGCCCTTGCCCGCATCGCCGCCGATCGCTCCCGCGACCGCACCCATCGCTGCGCCGCCCGCCGCCCCGGCGACGCGCTGGCCTGCCGGTGCCTGCTTCGGCGGCGGCGCGGCCGCGACCTGCGCCGGATCGACACCGGTCTGTTGCTTCGACCAGCCCATGCACGCGCCATCGTCGCTGGCCTGTTGCTGGGACGATTGCCCCTTGGCGGGATACGCGACAGGCTGGGTCTGTGCCTGCGCGGCACCGGCAATGCCGACGGTCAGGGCGAGCGACGCCGCGCGGGCCATGCCGGTAGAAAGGAATCCGACGTGTTTCATGACAGCTCCCCGGCGCGGTGTTCATTCGCGCGTCGCCGCCAGTATTTGCAGCGCCCCGGGGGCACGTCAATTGAATAAATTCGCGCGCCTGTCGTCAGATCTAAGCGCGATTTTCTGCGTTGGCATTCTCTTACCGTTTCAATACACGGGCTCGCAGCGCACGTCCGTCTTGACCGAGTTGGCGATGTAGCAGGCATCGTGCGCGGCATGATGCAGATGATCGAGCTGCTCGCGCGTGGGAATGCGGTCCCCGGAGAACGTCACGTTCGGCCGCAGCGTGACCACGGTCACCGCGATGCGGCCTTCCGCATTCTTTTCCATCACGCCAATGGCGTTGTCCACATAGCGATCAACGCGGAAACGTTCCTTCGCGGCAAGCCCGAGAAACCACAGCATGTGGCAGGTCGACAGCGACGCTACGAACGCCTCTTCGGGGTCCACCGCGGCGGCATCGGACATGGGGACGGGCACCACGTGCGGCGACGACGAGCCGGGTACTTCGATGCCGCCGTCGAAGCGGATCACGTGGCGGCGGCTGTAACGCTTGTCCAGAAAGTCCTGGTCGCCGCGTTCCCATACGACTTCGGTCGTGTATTCGGACATGTCGGTTCCTTCGTTCGATGGAAATCAGGCGCCGTGCGGCACGCGCTCGCCGTCGCGCTCGTGCCCCTGGAGGCCGAGCTGCTGGTTCGCCGGCACCGCGATATCGATCAGCTTCGGACGCGGCAGATTGAGCGCCTTCATCATCGCGATGAACTCGTCGCGCGAGCGGCCGGCCACACGGCCGTTATGCGCGCGCTCGTGCGCGATCGAGGACGAGGTGCGTCCCTTGTAGTCGTGCGCGGGAAAGACCTGCGTGTCGTCGGGCAGGCGGAACAGCTTCTGCGTGAGGCTGTCGTAGAGCGTACCCGCATCGCCGGACTGGAAATCGGTGCGGCCGCAGCCGTCGATCAGCAGTGCATCGCCGGTGAAGACCCGGCGCACAACACCATCGGCCGTCGCTTCGTCCCAGAGGTAGCTCATGCTGCCGGCCGTGTGGCCCGGCGTGTGCATCGCGCGCAGGACCTGCCTGCCGAACGTCAGCGTGTCGCCATCGATCAGCTGTTTCTGCGCGGGCTTGATGTCGCAGCCGGAGGGGGCGGCGGTGCGGGCGCCGGTCTGCTGCGCGATATGGCCCGCGGAGGTGATGTGGTCAGCGTGCGCGTGCGTTTCGACGACCCACGCGAGCCGCGCGCCTTGCGCGGCGAGCACGCCCATGTCGCGCTCGAGCAGGCGGTCGACGGGATCGATCAGCAGTGCCTCCCGCGTATCGCGGTCGATGAGCAGGTAGGTGAAGGTGGACGAGACATCGTCGAACAGCTGGTGGAAGGTCTGCATGGCCGTGGCGTTCTTGTTTGGGGGGCACGCACACGGATCATACGCGGTCCGGCGTCAGCATTCGACGATATTCACGGCCAGCCCGCCGCGGGCGGTTTCCTTGTACTTGGTCTTCATGTCCGCGCCCGTCTCGCGCATGGTCTTGATGACCGAATCGAGCGACACATAGTGAGTGCCGTCGCCGCGCAATGCCATGCGGGCGGCATTGACGGCCTTCACCGACGCCATCGCGTTGCGCTCGATGCACGGAATCTGCACGAGGCCGCCCACGGGATCGCAGGTCAGGCCGAGGTTGTGCTCCATACCGATCTCGGCGGCGTTCTCGACCTGCTCCGGCGTGCCCCCGAGTACCGCCGCGAGCGCGCCGGCCGCCATCGAGCACGCGACGCCGACTTCGCCCTGACAACCTACCTCGGCGCCCGAGATCGAGGCGTTGAGCTTGTACAGCAGGCCGATTGCGCCGGCGGTCAGCAGGAAGTCGACCACGCCCGCGCGGTTGGCGCCGGGTACGAAGCGATCGTAATAATGCAGCACCGCGGGGATGATGCCGGCCGCGCCGTTGGTCGGCGCGGTCACGACGCGTCCACCCGCGGCATTTTCCTCGTTGACGGCCATCGCGTACAGGTTCACCCAGTCCATCACCGAGAGCGGATCGGACAGCGTGCGTTCGGCGCGTTCGGTCAGGTTGCGGTGGAGTTCTCGGGCACGCCGGCGCACCTTGAACGGGCCCGGCAGTTCACCTTCCGTGCGGCAGCCGCGCGCGACGCAGGCCTGCATCACGTCCCAGATATGGAGCAGGCCGTCGATGACCTCGGGCTCCGTGCGCCACGTCAGCTCGTTCTCGAGCATCAGCCGCGCGATCGACTTGCCGCTGTCGCGGGCCATGTCGAGCATCGCGCGTCCGGTGGTGAACGGATGCGGCAGTTGCCGCGCGGCCGCGAGCACCTGCGTGTTGGGCGCGCCCGCCGTCACGACGAAGCCGCCGCCGACGGAGAGGTATCGCGCTTCGCGCAGCGGCGTGCCCGCCGCATCGAAGGCGTGGAACTTCATGCCATTGGGATGCTCGGCCATCGCCTCCCGCCGGTAGAACGCAATGTGCTCGCGTTCGACGAACGGGATGGCGTGCGCACCGAGCAGCGCCATGGTCCGCGACTGGCGCACCGCGCCGAGTTTCGCGTCGATGGTATCGGGGTCGATCGTGTCTGGCGCCTCGCCCATGAGGCCGAGCATGACCCCCTTGTCGGTACCGTGCCCTTTGCCGGTTGCGCCGAGCGAACCATAGAGTTCCACGCGCACGCTGCCCACCTGAGGCATCAGGCCATCGCGCTCGAGGCCCTGCGCGAACATCAGCGCGGCGCGCATCGGGCCCACGGTGTGCGAGCTCGATGGGCCGATGCCCACCTTGAAGAGATCGAAAACGCTGACGGCCACGGTAAGCCTCCCTTGCTGCTGCCTATGACTACGGTTCGCCGGGATCGCGCCACAGCGCGCCCAGCTGTTGCTCTTCCGACGGCGGGGCTTCGCGCTTCATCACGCTGACCGTGCCATCGGTTTCCAGGATCGCGAAGCGCACCTGCTCCAGCCGTTCGCAGCCCTGGCGGCGCAGGATCTTCTGCAGCTCGTGCGAGCTGATGCGCTCCCGCCGCATGACCGCCTCGTTGACGTGGCCGTCGTGGATCAGTATCTGCGGCGTGCCGTCCACGATCGACTCGATCCGCCGGCTGCGCCAGGTGAAGTAGCCCAGCGTGGCATCGGCGCCGAACAGCGTCAAGGCCAGTATCAGTCCCGCGGCCACCGAGTTGTCGCCGGCGTTCATGGCGTTCTGCACGGCGTTGGAAATGATCAGCAGCAGGACGAGATCGAATGGCGTGAGCTGGCCGGTCTGGCGCTTGCCACATAACCGCATCAGGAGCAGCAGCGAGCCGTAGACGATCAGGCCACGCAGTACGAATTCCCACCACGGCGCTTCGAGATGCCACATGAGAGAGCTCTCCTCAGGAACGCGCCGCCTGCACATCAGCGGCGCGCTCCGAGCATAACGCGTCCCTCAAACGCCGTCTGTCAGTCCTGCGCGTACTCGCTCATCGGCACGCACGAGCAGAACAGGTTGCGGTCGCCATACACGTTGTCCGCGCGGCCGACCGGCGGCCAGTATTTCTGCGTGCGCAGCGACGCCACCGGGTAGGCGGCTTCCTCGCGCGTGTAGGCGTGCGTCCATTCGTTCGCGGTGATCACGGCGGCGGTGTGCGGCGCGTGACGGAGCGGGTTGTCCTCGCGGTCGAAGGAGCCATCGGCCACGCGGGCGATTTCCGCGCGGATGGCGATCATCGCGTCGATGAAGCGATCCAGCTCGTGCAGGGCCTCGCTTTCGGTCGGCTCGATCATCAGCGTGCCCGGCACCGGGAAGCTCATCGTCGGCGCGTGGAAGCCGTAGTCCATCAGACGCTTGGCAACGTCCTCGTTGGTGATGCCCGTTTCCTTCTGGAGCGGACGCAGGTCCAGGATGCACTCGTGCGCGACCAGGCCGTGCTGGCCGGTGTACAGCACCGGGAAATGCGGCGCGAGGCGGCGCGCAACGTAGTTGGCCGTGAGGATCGCGTTCTCGGTCGCGGCGGTCAGGCCGGCCGAACCCATCATCGCGATGTACATCCACGAGATCGGCAGGATGCTGGCCGAGCCAAACGGCGCGGCGGAAACACCGCCGATGCCGTTGTCGTCGCGGCGATAGCCGACGCTGTCCTGGTTTGGCAGGAAGTCCGCGAGGTGCGCGCCCACGGCAACCGGACCCACGCCCGGGCCGCCACCGCCGTGCGGGATGCAGAAGGTCTTGTGCAGGTTCAGGTGCGAGACGTCGCCGCCGAAATGACCGGGCGCGGCGGTGCCGACCATCGCATTCATGTTGGCGCCGTCCACGTAGACCTGGCCACCGTGGCGATGCACGATGTCGCAGATTTCCTGCACGCCAGCCTCGAACACGCCGTGCGTCGACGGGTACGTGATCATGATCGCGGCGAGGTTCGCGCTGTGCTGCGCGGCCTTTTTCGCGAGATCGGCGAGGTCGACGTTGCCGTTGTCGTCGCAGGCCACGACCACCACCTGCATGCCGGCCATCTGCGCGGAGGCGGGGTTGGTACCGTGCGCCGAAGACGGGATCAGGCAGATGTTGCGGTGGCCTTCGCCACGGCTGGCGTGGTACTTCTGGATGATGAGCAGGCCCGCGTACTCGCCCTGCGAGCCGGCGTTCGGCTGCAGGCTGACTGCGGCGTAGCCCGTGGCCGCGCACAGCATCGCTTCCAGCTGATCGATCATCTCGCGGTAGCCGACCGTCTGGTCGAGCGGCGCGAACGGATGGATGCGGCTGAACTCGGGCCACGTCACCGGAATCATCTCGCTGGTGGCATTCAGCTTCATCGTGCACGAGCCGAGCGGGATCATCGTGCGGTCGAGCGCGAGGTCCTTGTCGGCGAGCATGCGCAGGTAGCGCAGCATCTCGTGCTCGGCATGGTGCGTGTTGAACACCGGATGCGTCAGGTACGCGCTCTGGCGGGCGAGGGCTTCAGGGAAGCCGTCGGACACCGTGGCCTCGATGGCGTCGAAGTCGGGCAGCGGCTTGCCGTGCGCGAAGATCTCCCACAGCGTGACCACGTCAGCGCGTGTGGCGGTCTCGTCGAGCGAAACGCCGATGCGCGTGGCGCCGGCATGCCGGAGGTTGATGCCATGCGAGGTCGCCGCGGCGTGAATCGCTTCCGTGTTGAAGCCGGTCTCGAACGTCAGCGTGTCGAAGAAGGTCTCGTTCAGCGGCGTGTGGCCGAGGGCCTTGAGGCCCGCCGCCAGCGTCGCGGTCAGGCGATGCACGCGTTGCGCGATGCGCTGGAGACCTTGCGGGCCGTGATACACGGCATACATCGACGCCATCACGGCCAGCAGCACCTGCGCGGTACAGATGTTCGAGGTCGCTTTCTCGCGGCGGATATGTTGTTCGCGCGTTTGCAGCGCGAGGCGGTACGCCTTGTTGCCCTGCGCGTCCACGGTCACGCCGACGAGGCGGCCCGGCATCGAGCGCTTGAACGCATCCTTCACCGCCATGTAGCCCGCGTGCGGGCCGCCGAAGCCAAGCGGCACACCGAAGCGCTGCGAGTTGCCGACCGCCACATCCGCGCCCCATTCGCCGGGTGCGGCGATTAGCGTCAGCGCAAGCAGGTCGGCCGCGGCCACCACCAGACCTCCGGCAGCGTGCACGGCATCGGCGATCGCGCGGTAGTCGGCCACGTCGCCGTTCACGCCCGGGTATTGCAGCAGCACGCCGAAAGCATCGGCGCCGGCGGCGGCGGCCGCGGGGCCGACCTTGATGTCGATACCGAGGGGCAGCGCGCGCGTGCGTACCACTTCCAGCGTTTGCGGCAGCACGTCGTCCGCCACGTAGAACGTGTTCGAGGCATGCTTGTTCACGCGCTGCAGCAGCGTCATGGCCTCGGCGGCGGCCGTGCCTTCATCGAGCATCGACGCGTTGGCGATGTCGAGGCCGGTCAGGTCCGTGATCATCTGCTGGAAGTTCAGCATCGCTTCCAGGCGGCCCTGCGAAATCTCGGGCTGGTACGGCGTGTACGCGGTGTACCAGGCGGGATTCTCGAAGATATTGCGCAGCACCACGCCCGGGGTGAGCGTGTTGTAGTAGCCCTGGCCGATGAAGCTCTTGAACACCTTGTTCTTGCCTGCCAGTCCGCGGAGCCTGGCCAGCGCGGCCTCTTCGGTCAGCGGGGCGGTGAATTCACCGAGCGGCATGCCGTCGCGGCGACGGATGGCGGCCGGGATCACGGCGTCGATCAGCGCGGCGCGCGTCTCGTAGCCGAGCACCTTCAGCATGTGGCGCTGTTCGGCGGAGTCGGGACCGATATGGCGGGCGGAGAACGCGTCGCGCGCCTCCAGTTCGGCCAGCGTGGGGCGGGATTGCGCGGCAGCGTTCGTGGGCAGCGGGGCGTTCATGGCAAGGGTCTCGTTGTGGCGGCACCGGTGGTCGGCCGGTGCGTGCCGGGTACTTCGTTCTGGTGCCTCCCGCCGGCTCTGCGGGAGGCGGCCGCGGGCGCTCAGGCGCCGACGCTGGCCTTGTAGGCGTCCACGTTCATCAGGCCGTTCACGTCGTCGCCGTTGGCGGGCTTGATCTTGAACAGCCATGCGTCAAACGCGTTGGCGTTGACGCTTTCCGGCGCGGCCGTGGCGGCATCGTTGATCGCGATGACTTCACCGGCCACCGGCGCGTAGATGTCGGAGGCGGCCTTCACCGATTCCACGACGGCCAGTGCGTCGCCGGCACCGACCGTGCGGCCGACCTCGGGCAGTTCCAGAAAGACGATGTCGCCCAGCGCGTCCTGCGCATGGTCGGTGATGCCGATGGTCAGGGTGCCGTCGGCTTCGACGCGTACCCACTCGTGCGACTCGGTGTACTTGAGGTCGGCGGGGAAGTTCATGAGGTTTCTCCGGATACAGATGTTGGGGTGTGGAGCCGGCGAGGCAGCCATGCCTGCCGGCGATCCATCGTGTTGTTGGGCGACCGTGGTTGCGAGCTTCAGCTCACGAGTGCCTTGCCATTGCGCACAAACGGCAGTTTAACCACAGTTGCGGCGAGTTTGCGGTCGCGGATCTCCACCTGCACCTCGTCACCGGGCGCGATGTCCTTCGGCAACCGTGCGAATGCGACAGACAGCGACAGCGAAGGGCTGAACGTGCCGCTCGTGATCTCGCCTTCGCCGCTAGCGGTGATGACCTTCTGGTGCGCACGCAGCACACCCTTGTCGCGCAGGATCAGGCCGAGGAAGCTCTTCCGCTGGCCGTTGGCGACGAGTGCCGCCTTGCCGGTGAAGTCGCGCTCGCTCTGCAGATCCACCGTCCAGGCCAGGCCCGCGTCGAGCGGCGAGGTTTCGATATCCATGTCCTGGCCGTACAGGTTCATGCCGGCCTCCAGGCGCAGCGTGTCGCGCGCGCCCAGACCGGCCGGGCGCACGCCCGCGGCCTGCAGCTTTTCCCAGATGCCTGCGACGTTTTCAGCCGGCACCACGAGTTCGAAACCATCCTCGCCGGTGTAACCGGTACGCGCGACCATCAGTTCGCCGACGGCGGGGTCCTGCACGACGACGGCGTTGAAGGGCTTGAGCGTATCGGCGGGCTGTGTCGAAGGGAAGGCCGCATACACGCGGCCCCGGGCGTTCGGTCCCTGCACGGCGATGATCGCCAGGGCATCGGTGCCTTCGGGGGCCACATCGGCGCGGCGGGGCGTGATGGCGACACCGCTGCCGGTGGCCTCGTTGCGCGCGCGGATCCATTCGATGTCGCCGAGCGCCGTGCTGGCGTTGACCACGAGGCGGAAGCGGTCCTCGGCAAAGAAGTAGACGATCAAGTCGTCGATGACGCCGCCCTTTTCGTCGAGCATGCAGGAATACAGTGCCTTGCCCGGCGTCTGGAGCTTGTCGACGTTATTGGCGAGCAGGCCGCGCAGGAAGGTACGCGTGTTGGCGCCGACCAGATCGACCACGCACATATGGGAGACGTCGAACATGCCGGCGTCGGTCCGAACGGCATTGTGCTCCTCGATCTGTGAGCCGTAGCTGACCGGCATGTCCCAGCCGCCGAAGTCGACCATGCGGGCGCCGAGGGCGCGGTGGATGGCGTTGAGGGGCGTGGCCTGGAGCGTCATGGGGGCTTTCCTTTGGTCGCGAAAACAAAAAAAGGGTCATCCGTCGCGAGGCGCAATGGCTGTGCCATAGTGCCGTCGCGACGGATGACCCCTCTGTCCTCGATACCTGAGAGATTACGAAACCTTACCGGCCTCGCGCGCCCCTTCGGTGGACACGCTCATCATGCATGCAAGCGATGACGGGTGCCGCTCTCCAGAGTTCGGTAGTCATGCTGTGCATAATGCAGCGACGCATCACCACCGATCCGACCGGTCCTTGGTGCCTGAGAGTTTTCGGGTGATACCCCTTCGGCGGCGCAGTGACGCGCGCTCTCCCGGACGGATGCGCGTGAATGTACGGGAGGGCCGGGAACGTGTCAACGTCTCCCCGGCCCGGTCCCTTGCATGGGTCTCCGTCCTGTCGGCGTAATTCAGGCGGATATGTAATTACTTCCGGTCGTTGGTAATGACGTTACCCACCACACCGCCGACCGCCGCGCCGCCGAGCGTACCCAGCGCGCTGCCGTTTGTCAGCACCGCGCCGCCGGCCGCGCCGACGCCCGCGCCGATCGCGGTATTCCGCTGTTTGGGGGACCAGTCCGCGCAGCCCGCGAACAGGCTCACGGTCAAGCCGATCAGTGCGACGCGGGACAGTTTGTTCAAGGTAGTCATGATGGCTCTCCATTTTGGTGTTGAGTTATCGGTGGCGCCGCCCTCGTACCGCCCTGACTGCCCGACGGCCTCGCGTGCCATGACACTAAGAGGCAACATTCGTGCCGCGAGTTGCGCCGGCTTACGGACCCTTACCAAGTGTTACCGCGATGAAACACCTCGGGCCCGGGTGCGTCGCTCCGGGCAAGCGGTGAAGGTGCGGTGAAGGTGCGCGTGCTACCATCGACCGCTTTCTCGTCGCCGTCCGTCGCGTGTCTTGAACGCCACGTGCAACGCGCCTCGCCTGACTCCCATCCCCCATGACCCACGGACTCAACGCCGCGCAATCCGAAGCCGTCCGCTATCTGGACGGGCCCTGCCTTGTACTGGCGGGGGCGGGCTCCGGCAAGACGCGCGTGATCACGCAGAAGATCGCCCACCTGATCGAGGACAAGGGCTTCGAGCCCCGCCACATCGCGGCCGTGACCTTCACGAACAAGGCGGCCAAGGAGATGCAGGAGCGCATCGCCAAGCTGATGGAGGGCAAGACCACGCGCGAGGGCAAGCGGATTCCGCTCAAGCAGTTGACCGTGTGTACGTTTCACTCGCTCGGCGTGCAGATCCTGCGTATGGAGGCGGAGCATCTGGGGCTCAAGCCGCAGTTTTCGATCATGGATGCCGACGACTGTTTCGGCCTCGTGCAGGAACAGCTCGCCACCACCGACAAGAAGCTGATCCGCAGCGTGCAGGGCACGATCTCGCTGTGGAAGAACGGCATGATCGATCCGGAGACGGCTATCGCCCAGGCGTCCAATGCGGACGAACATCAGGCCGCGCTGGTCTACCGCAACTACGTGGCCACGCTGCATGCCTATCAGGCCGTCGACTTCGACGACCTGATCCGGCTGCCGGCGGAGCTGTTCGCGCGCGACGAGGCGGTCCGCCTCAAATGGCAGAACCGCCTGCGCTACTTCCTCGTGGACGAGTACCAGGACACCAACGCGTGCCAGTACCAGCTGCTCAAGCAGCTGGCGGGCGGCTCTCACCTGCGCGCGCCGGCATTCACGGCCGTGGGCGACGACGATCAGGCGATCTATGGCTGGCGCGGCGCCACGCTCGACAACCTGCGCCTGCTGCAGACCGACTATCCGGACCTGAAGGTCATCAAGCTCGAACAGAACTACCGCTCGACGGTACGCATTCTCGAGGCCGCCAACGCCGTCATCGCGAACAATCCCAAGCTGTTCGACAAGAAGCTCTGGAGCGAGCATGGGATGGGCGACCCGATCGCCGTGCATGGCATGAACGACGAAGAGCATGAGGCCGAGTCTGTGGTGTTCCGGCTCTCCGCGCACAAGTTCGAACGGCGCGCGCAGTTCCGCGACTACGCGATTCTCTATCGCGGCAACCATCAGGCGCGGCTGTTCGAGCAGATCTTGCGACGCGAGCGCATTCCATACGTGCTGTCGGGCGGCCAGAGCTTTTTCGACAAGGCCGAGATCAAGGACATCTGCGCGTACCTGCGGCTGATCGCGAACCCGGACGACGATCCCGCGTTCATCCGCGCGATTACCACGCCGCGCCGGGGCATCGGCACGACCACGCTGGAGGTGCTTGGCACGTTCGCGGGGCAGGCCAAGGTGTCGCTGTTCGAGGCCGCGATGATGGGCGGGATCGAAGGCAAGCTGCAGCCTCGCCAGCTGGAGCCGCTGCGCGTCTTCTGCGAGTCGATGGTCCGGCTGGCCGACCGCGCCGGCAAGGACCCCGCGACGGTCGTGCTCGACGACCTGATGGAGGGCATCCACTACGAGGCCTACCTGTACGACACGTTCGACGAGCGGCAGGCGCAGTCGCGCTGGACCAATACGCTCGAGTTCCTCGACTGGCTCAAGCGCAAGGGCACGCGTCCCGAGCCCGCGGACGGCGCGGAAGCGACCGGCTTCGACAATGCCGACGGCTTCGGCGACGAGGGCAAGAATCTGCTCGAGCTCACGCAGACCGTCGCGCTGATGAGCATGCTCGAAGGCCGGGAAGAGGATCCGGACGCCGTGCGGCTGTCCACGCTGCATGCGTCGAAGGGCCTCGAGTACCCGCACGTGTTCCTCGTCGGCGTGGAGGAGGGCATCCTGCCCCATGCGCGCGAGGACGAAGACATGAGCGACGAGAAGATCGAGGAAGAGCGGCGCCTCATGTACGTGGGCATCACGCGGGCACAGCGCAGCCTCCAGATCAGCTGGTGCAAGAAGCGCAAGCGCGCGCGCGAGACTTACTCGTGCGAGCCGTCGCGCTTCATCGCCGAAATGAAGCTCGAGGAAGCGCCTGCGCCGAAGGACGAGACGCCGGCGATGAGCCCCAAGGACCGACTCGCGGGCCTCAAGGCGCTGCTCGGCAATGCGGGCAAGACGGTCGCCGGCTGATGTCTGCGCCCCTGCAATACATCTGATACAAGCCGGACAAGACCGTCCGCGCGGCCGCCCCTAGCATGGCGGAACGCGAGACGTCTCGGCGTCATGCGTCGCACCGCGCTCGCCCTTCGGTTGCGGTGTGGCCAGGCATGCGCCTGGCTTCTTCCCTGTTGAACGCTCCCGGCGCGGCAGCACCGGGGGCGTTTTTTTCCCGGCTGCCGCCCTGCCTTCCGCAATGCATGGCGCCCGCGTCACGTACCAAAGTGGATACAAATCGTTCTCGGCACGCCAACGGCAAGCTGGTACAGTGATTTTCGCGTGTCAGCGCGCCGTTCTATCGAGTTGCCATGAATCTTTCGCCCTCGCTCCCCATCCGCTTGCTGATCGTCGATGACGATCCCCAGATTCGTTCCATGCTCGCTGAGTACCTCGCGACATTCGGCATGGAGGCGGACGGCGCCGAAGGCGGCGCGGCCATGCGGTCCGCGATGAGTCAGAACAGCTACGACCTCGTCATCCTCGACCTTTCGCTGCATGGAGAGAACGGCCTGACGCTGTGCCGCGAACTTCGCGATCAGGGCAATACGCCCGTGATCATGCTGACGGCGCGCGCCGAACTCGCCGACCGCGTGGTGGGCCTCGAGGTGGGTGCCGACGACTACGTGACCAAGCCGTTCGAAATGCGGGAGCTTGTTGCGCGCATCCATACGGTGCTGCGGCGCAGCCGCGCCGACAACAAGCGCTCCGCCGTGGCCGCCGGTCACGAACTGCGCTTTGCCAACTGGCGGCTCAATACGACGCTGCGGCAGCTCGTGGACGAGGAGGACACGATCGTGCCGCTCTCGAACGCCGAATTTCGCCTGCTGCTGACCTTCATCGAACATCCGAACCGCGTGCTCGACCGGGAGGTGTTGATCAATCAGGCACGTGGGCGCGACCTCGATGTTTTCGACCGCAGTATCGATCTGCTGGTCTCGCGCCTGCGTCAGAAGCTGCGTGACGATCCGCGCGACTCCGCGCTGATCCGCACGGTGCGCGGCGAAGGGTACGTGTTCACCGGCAGCGTGGAACACTGACGCGCATGGCCGAGTCGATGCAGCCGCGCGGGGAATCGAGTACCGAAAGTGTCTGGCGCGAACGGCGCCACGATTCGATGTTCGTGCGGTTGTTCTTCGTCATGGCCGCGATCATGCTGGCCGTCCACGTGCTCGGCGTGACCGTCATCGAAGGGCTGTTTCCGCGGCCCGGCTCGGACCGGCACGCGCAGCAGATGCGGCGCGCCGCGTCGGAGGCGATGGCCGGTGGCGCCACGGGCGGTACGGGTCCGGCGTCCGCGCCCGGTGCCTTGCTGCAACGCGCCGACACGGACGGCGATGGCGACATCGACGACGACGATTACTACGGACCGCCGCTGCGCAGCCTGCACGACGACCGCTTCCGTCCGGGCTTCAGGCCTGATGCCCCGGGCATGCATGGCGGCCCACCGGGAGGGCCCTTCAACGGTCGCTTCGATGGACCGCATCGTGAGCCGCCCGATGGCGGCTTCTTTCTGCTGCACGGCCTGTGGCCGCCGCACCTCGGCATGGTCTTCCAGCTGGCCGCAATCCTCATCGCCTCCTGGGTGGGCGCGCGCCTGCTCGCGCGTCCCGTGCAGCAGCTTGCGCGCGGCGCGGGGCGGCTCGCGCAGGACGTCCATGCGCCGCCGCTCGACGAACATACCGGTCCCGCCGAAGCACGCGCCGCGACGCATGCGCTGAACCTGATGCAGCAGCGCATTCGCACGCAGCTCGCGCAACAGTCGCGTTTTCTGGCCGCCGTGTCGCACGATCTGCGCACGCCGCTCACGCGCATGAGCCTGCGTATCGAACGCATCGAAAGCAACGACGTGCGCTATCGGCTGCGGCAGGATCTCGCCGAGATGAACGGGCTGATCGACGCCACCCTGTATTACCTGCGCGAGCGCGACGGTGCGACGGGGCCGCGCCAGCGTGTCGATGTGCAGGCGCTGCTGCAGGCGATCGTCGACGATGCGCAGGAGATCGGGCAGGATGTCGTGCTGGTCGGCAGCGCGCAGCCGATGCATGCGTATCCCGCCGAATTGCGGCGCGCGGTGGTGAACCTCGTCGAGAACGCGCATCGCTATGGCGGTGCCGCGCAGATCGTGCTGTCGGATAGCGCCGAGCGCGTGTTAATCGATGTGTGCGACAGCGGTCCCGGCATTCCGCCGGCGGAATTGCAACGCGTGCTCGAGCCGTTCTATCGCGTGGAGTCGTCGCGCAGCCGGGCGACGGGCGGTGTGGGCATGGGCCTCGCGATTGCCGCGGACATCGTCGCGCGGCATGGCGGGGAGCTCGAGTTGTCGAACCGACTGGAAGGCGGCCTACGCGTGCGCATCGTGCTGCCGAGAGACTGAGCCCCGCGCGTTTTGCGCGCGAGGCTTGCCCGACGGCGGGGTGCCTAGGCCCGCTGCGGCGCGCCGTCCTTGCCGATTACCGCGAGCTGCACGTATTGCGACCCACGCGCCCCGCGCGTGAAGTCCAGCAGGAAATCCCCGACGTCGACGCGCGACTGCATCGCCCGCCGCAGTTCGACCGCGCCCGCCGCGCGCGTACCCGCCGCTGCGCGCACGAGCCATGCCGCGCCGATATAGCCCGCCATCGTCGCGGGTGAGGGCGGTTCGTCGAGATATTGCTTCATGCGCGCGACGTGCTCCTTCACGACGCGCAATGTCGATTCCTGCGGACCCGGTGCCACCTGCGTCAGCACGATGCCGCCGGCGTAACGGGCGCCGAGAATCTCGCGCGCGGAGGCCGGGCTGACCGAGGACAGCCCCACCAGAAAGCCGAACCATCCCTGCGCCGCGAGCGCGCGGCCGAGGTTGCCGTACGCGAGCGTATCGCCCGCGATCACCACCGCCCCGGGCTTGCGCGCGGCGATCAGGCGCGCGCTCTCCGTGACGTCACCGGTCAACTCGAACGCGCGCGTGGCCATGTCCTGTTCCATGCGCGCCAGCCATGGGGTGCCCTTGCGCAGCGTGCCGTCCGCGAAGTCCGGCGCGACGGCGAGCGCGATACCCGACAAGCCATACTTGCGCAACTGCTTCACCGCGGCGTCGAGCTCCGATTGATAGTCCGACCGCGTGTACCAGACGTTCTCGGCGGGCAGCGACAGCCCTGACAACGGTGCGACGATCTGCACGCCCCGGCGCATGATCTCGGACGATTGCACGAGGGCGGGCAGCAGGCCGTCACCGGGACCGAACAGCACGTCCGCGCGTTCGTTGTCGACGAGGGCGATGGCTTGCCGCAGCGCGTGACGCGGATCCGGATCGGCATCGCGCGCGATGTGCGAGATATGGAGGCCGCCATTCGGGGCATTGGCGGCATTCGAGGCATTGGCGGCGTCGAACATCACCTTGGCGCCAGCGAGATAATCGCGCGCGAGGTCCGCCTGAGCGCCCGCACGGCTCACGAGGTGCACGACCACGAGCTGCCGGCGGCCGCCAGGCGCCGCACTCGCGGTCTGTGCGCGCGAAGGCATCGCCATGCCGGCGCCCGTCGCGGCCAGCACCGCGAGCGCGCGTCGGCGGGCGGCGGACCCGGGAGGGGCATGCTGGGTGGACGGCGTGGGCAGTGGACGCATGGTTCGACGAGGGTGGGCTCACGAAAGGGCGGAGCGTAGCCAGCATTCGTGTCTGGGATGTGACGCGCAGCCTGTGGATAACTTCGTTGCCGTCGACTTGATACCGATCAACGCGCGGCGAAATTCGGCGGAATACGATCTCGACCATCGCCCCACCTCCGTATGCGCCATGTCAGGCCCCGACTTCCCGTTTCTCTTTCCTTTTCAATCGTCGCCTGCCGCCGCGCTTGCCGACATGACGCGCATCGATCGCGATGCGCTCGCCGGCTTCCGGGCGCTGGCCGGACGCATGGATGGCAACGGTCCGCGCTACACGTCGTACCCCACCGCCGACCGTTTTCACGCGGATTTCCCCGAAGCCGCTTACCTCGCCGCGCTGGATGATTGCGCGGCCGCGGCGCCGGCCCCACTGTCGCTGTACCTCCATATCCCGTTCTGCGACAACATCTGCTACTACTGCGGATGCAACAAGATCATCACGCGCGACCATGGCCGCAGCAGCCAGTACGTCGACTATCTTGTTCGGGAAATGGCTTTGGTGGCGCGGCGGCTTGGCACATCCGGCGCCGGGACAAAGCGCGCCGTCATGCAATCTCACTGGGGTGGCGGCACACCGACCTTCCTCGATCCCTCGGAAATGCAACGCGTGATGGCTGCGCTCGACAAGCACTTCAAGCTGCTGCCGGAGGGCGAACACGCGATCGAAATCGACCCGCGCACGGTGGACGATGCGCGCATGGTGTTGCTCCGCAACCTTGGCTTCAACCGCATCAGCCTCGGGGTGCAGGACTTCCATCCCGAGGTCCAGCAGGCCATCCATCGCGTGCAACCGTTTGCCCAGACGCGCGACGCCATCTTCGCGGCGCGGCGACTCGGTTTTCGCTCGGTGAGCATGGACCTGATCTACGGCCTGCCACACCAGACCACGCACCGCTTCCAGGAAACACTCGACCGCGTGTTGATGCTGATGCCCAACCGCATCTCGGTCTACAGCTATGCCCATCTCCCGCATATCTTCAAGCCGCAACGGCGTATCGACACGGCGGCGTTACCGGCCCCCGCCGAGAAGCTCGACATCCTCGTCTCGACGATCGAGCGGCTGACGGCGGAAGGGTACGTCTACATCGGCATGGACCACTTCGCGCTACCCGACGACGACCTGGCGCTCGCCCAGCGCGATGGCCGGCTGCAACGGAACTTCCAGGGCTATGCCACGCATGCGGGCTACGACCAATTGGGCTTTGGCGTCTCGTCGATCGGTTCGGTGGCCGGCCGCTACGTCCAGAACGCCCGCACGCTCGACGATTACTACGCCGCGCTGGACGCCAACCGCCTGCCGGTCTCGCGTGGCTTCGAGATGTCCGCCGACGACCACCTACGCAAGACCGTGATCGGTGAATTGATGTGCAACGGCACACTGAACATCCCGCAGATCGAGGCACGCTTCGACATCGACTTCGCTGACACCTTCCGCACCGAACTCAACGACCTCGACACCCTCGCCACCGACGGCCTCCTCCACCGCCATCCCACCCACATCACCATCACGCCGCTCGGCCGCCTGCTGGTCCGCCGCATCGCCATGGTGTTCGACCGCTACCTGCGGGAGGCAGAGCCCGTACCGCTACGGTACTCGCGCGTGGTGTGACGGAGCCTGTGACCCAAGAATTCGGAGAACGGCGAGTTTGCAAATCGCCTACCCCTCGCATATCATCAAGCCGTTGGATCCGCTGGGGCGCCGGAGAGTATTTCGTTACCCGGGCGAGCGTATCCATCAGATTCCAAGGCCGCTTTCGAGCGGCCTTTCCTTTTGCTGAAGGACTCCCGTGTCCTTCGCCCGCCTTGCGGGGCTGACGTCGCCCTTGGGGATGACCGAATACAGTTCCGCCCTAGGCTTACGCGAGGTCAGCTCCGGGATCGCCATGTCCTGCACGGTGTTGCCGTAGCCGTCCTCGCGTGGAACGACGCTCCGAACGGTCGTCATCTTGCTCGAGGCTTGTACGACCGCGGATGTGTCCAGCGCCGTCCTCATCTGCACGATGACATCCTCGATCGTGTAGCCGTCTCGCACGACGCGGCTTTGATGCATATGTCGGCCAAGCAGGACGATCTCGGGGAGCGCGACACCGGGTAGGCCCTGAGCCACTCTGGCGATGTTGATCGCTTCATGCTGCGCGGCTGTTAGCCGGCCAACAAGTATGGGCTCGACGCGTGCACCTTCCGCAATGCGTCTGAGATGGGCACGGATCTCACCCTCGATATCCTCGAATAGCGGCATGTGCTTGTTCGCCTCGCCAATGAAAAAGGCCCGCTGTTGCGGGCCTTGTTTTGGAAGTCAGCGCTCGACTTAATACAAGCGTCACTGTCTCCCCTGGCGGGAGGACCAACAATGGCGATGATCCGAAATCATCCCCTTGTTTGATACCAAGCAAATCACCTACTTCGCGGCGTTGACCATGTAGTTCGACGCCGCGATCACGTCCGCGTCCGGGCCGCCGTAGCCGCCCTTCGGGGGCATCACGCCCTTGCCCTTCAGCGCGTAGTTATGGATCGCATCCATGCCTTCCGCGATGCGCGGGGCCCAGGCGGCCTTGTCGCCGAACTTCGGCGCGCCGGCGACGCCGGCGGCGTGGCAGGCGGCGCAGACCTGGTCGTAGACCTTCTTGCCAACCTCGGCCGAAGCCGCGGCCGGCGCGGCGGCGGCAGCGGGCGCTGCGGCGGCGGGTGCCGGAGCCGGGGCTGCGGCAGCAGGGGCGGCAGGGGCGGGCGCGGCAGCCGCAGCGGGCGCTGCCGGAGCGGAAGCTTCAGCCTGCGCGGGCGCCGCAGCCGCCGGTGCCGGCGCGGGCGGCTCGGGGAACTTGGCACCGCCGGCGTCGGCCATGTAGACCACGGCACGGCCGAGTTCGTAGTCGGTATAGTCGTCCGGCGTGGTGCCCGCGCGCGGCGGCATCGCGCCCTTGCCGTGCAGCACCGCGTTCAGCAGGCCATTGAACCCCTGTCCGATCCGCGCGGTCCAGTCACCGGCGTTACCGTACTTGGGCGCACCCGCCGCACCGGTCGCATGGCACGCGGCGCAAACTTCCTTGTAGACCTGCTCGCCCGTCTTGAAGACGCGCGGCGCGTTGGGATCCTTGATTTCGAGAGAGGCGACCGGCTTGATCCGGTCGTTGACCGCTTCAACCGTCTGTGTTGACCCGGCCCCTTCCAGGGAACCGTGACCCACAAAGTTGACCAGCAGGATGATGACAATGATCGGGATCAGGAAAGCAGCAATCACGACTGCGATCAACTGCTTGGGCGTCTTGATGGGAGACTCGTGATGGTCGTTATGAACGTCGTCACTCATACAGAACTCTCGATTTTGCAGGAAACCTGGTGCAGCTCGCGCGAGCGGCTTGCTTTATATGGCCCTTTGTCGGGGGTGGATTCTGTCGCCATCTGCGCCATCGGACTGTCCCGGGTCACGCTCGGGGCAAGCGCTCCCTGAAAAGGCAACGCAAGAGCCACGAATCGACGCAAATAGCGAAGGATTATAAGCCCAACCCCGGTGCGTGGGGCCAAAAGCGGCGGCTGCGAGACCTCCGGACTTCCCTCTCCGGCGTCCCCCGCATGGACGCGGGATCGCAAACGCTGTATCCTATGCGACTTTCCGGCGGCGGCATTCGCCTCCGCCTCGATGCGCCCGTAGCTCAATGGATAGAGTACTGCCCTCCGAAGGCAGGGGTTGCTGGTTCGATCCCAGCCGGGCGCGCCAAGTGTTTTTCTCCTCGTCATCGCTCTGGCAGGTACGTTGAAGCGGCTGCAGGCTTCTGCCGTTCGACGGGACCATGTGCCTGAGCTTGCAGACACGTAATCAAAGAATCGTTGATTCCGCCGGGCCGATCCGCACCGCATAGTCGAGGCGTCGCGCCCATGGCATAAGGCCGTTGCACTTCATGCCAAAACGATCGCCCATGGGCTTCATTCGCGTCCACGCCTCGCTGCGTAAGGCTTCCGCTCGTCCGCGCTGACCAGCATGGCACGAGCATGGCAGTGGCCGCCGTCATTTTTTGTGTTGGCAAAGATTGCTTGCCAGCTTAAATTTACGCCCATACAATAAATCGTGCTGATCGACTACGACCCTGCCAAGGACCTCGTCAATCAGGCCAAGCATGGCATTTCGCTGGCCGCGGCTGGACTGCTCGACTGGGAGACCGTGTTGATCTCCGTGGATAAACGCAACGACTATGGTGAGGATCGTTTCCGGGCATTCGGCCTGCTCGATGACCGCCTCTACCTGGTCGTCTTTACCATTCGCGGCCAGGGGCTTCGAGCCATCAGCATGCGGAAGGCGAACCAGCGAGAGGTGCGACGATATGAACAAGCGTAAGACGCCGAAACCCGTGGCCGATGCAGAGGATGCGGCCATTCGCCGTGCGGCGGCTGCGGACCCCGATGCCCGAGAGTTGACCGAGGATGAACTGGCGCGCTTGCGGCCTGCCAGTGAGGTGCTCCCGCAGCTGGTGGGGAAAGGGAACACCGAGGCATTGATGAAACGGCGGGGTCGTCCCGCGTTGCCAGCCGACGCACGCAAGGTCGCGCTCAATATGCGCGTGGATCGCGACGTCGTCGATGCGTTCAAGGCAACCGGCGATGGTTGGCAAACGCGCATCAACGAGATCCTGCGGGCCTATGCGAAGACTCACAAGATGCTGCCGCAATCTTAGCCATATCCCGTGGCCATGGCTGTGGTGCGTTCAATGGTCCAGCGCCTCCATCAGCCCCACCACCCAATCCACAAACACCCTCAGCTTCGCGCTCACATGCCGGTTCGGGCGGTACGCCGCGTACATCGGCATCGTTGGCATCCGCCAGTCCTCGAGCAACGGCACCAACGCCTTGCGGGCCACGGGCTCGGTGGCCATGTAGCGCGGTAGCCAGAGGACGCCCATGCCGGCGATACCCGCCGCGAGGAAGGCGTTGCCGTCGTCGACCGTGAGGGCGTAGCGGCCCTGGATCCGGATCTCGTCCGTGTCCTCGCCCTGTTGCATGGATATCGGAAAGGGCTTGCCGGAGCGGGCCCAGCGGTAGCCGATGAGACTGTACTTTGGGTCGCCGAGGTCTGAGGGGTGGAGGGGGATGCCGGTGCGCGCCAGGTACGAGGGCGCCGCGTACACGCCGAGTTGGAGGTCGCCGATGGGTCGGGCCACCAGCGACTGGTCCCGTAATTCGCCGCCTCGCACCACGCAGTCCACGTTCTCGTCGATCAGATCGATCATGCGATCGCTCACGCCGAGGTCCAGCTGGATATCGGGATAGCGGGCGTAGAAGTCCGGCAGTGCGGGCGCGAGGATGATGCTCGCAAACGGCGCGGGCACATCCACGCGCAGGCGTCCCCGCGGTGCGATCGATGCCTGCGAAAGGCTCGTCTCCGCATCGTCCATATCCGCCAGCAAGCGGACCACGCGTTCGTAGTACGCCGCACCGTCCGCCGTCACGTTCACCTTGCGCGTGGTGCGGTTCAGCAGCTTCACCCGCAGCCGCGCCTCCAGCTGCTGCACGAGCTGCGTGACCGTGGTCTTGCTCATGTGCAGCGTGTCCGCGGCCTTCGTAAAGCTCCCCGTCTCCACGACGCGCGCGAACGCCTGCATGGCGTCGAATCGATCCATTCCCGCTCCCGCTGAACACGTTGAACGCGTTGATTGTTTGGATTCTACAAACAGTGCAGGACAGGCGTGCCCGTTTATCGCCGCGCCGACGCTGCGTACAGTGGTTTTCATCGAACAACCTTCCGATGGAGCCAAACACCATGACCCGCGACGTCGTCTTCCCACCCCACCGCCACGCGCTGTATGAAAAGAACCGCTACTCCCCAGCGGTCAGATCGAACGGCTTCCTGTTCGTCTCCGGCCAGGTCGGCAGCCGCGATGACGGCAGCCCAGAGCCCGACCTCAAGGCGCAGGTGCGCCTCGCCTTCGACAACCTGAACGCCATTCTCGCGGCGGCCGGCGGCTCGTTCGAAGACGTCGTCGACGTGACCGTCTTCATGGTCGACCCGCAAAAGACGTTCGAGACCATCTGGGAAGTCGTGCCCGACTACTGGGGCGAGGCGCCGTACCCCACGATCACGGCGGTCGGCGTCACGTGGCTCTACGGCTTTCAGTTCGAGATCAAGGTGATCGCAAAAGCGCGCTAAAGCGCGCTAAAGCGCGCCATCGACCAGCGTGACCGAGCGCGTGAGGCCAATGGCCTCCAGGAAAGCGTCGTCATGACTCACGACTACCAGCGCGCCCTCGTACGCGCGCAGGGCCGCTTCCAATTGCGCGATCGATTCGAGATCGAGGTTGTTGGTGGGTTCGTCTAGCAGCAGCAACGCCGGCGCGGGGTCGGCGTGGAGGATGCAGGCGAGGATCGCGCGTAAACGCTCCCCGCCCGACAACGCATGCACCGGCAGCGCCATGCGCGCCCCACGGAAAAGATAACGCGCGAGCAGGTTCGCGCGCTCCGCCCGTGGCAAGCCCGGCGTGAACTTCGCAAAATTTTCCGCGATCGTACCTGTTGCATCGAGCAGATCGAGCCGCTGCGACAGATAGGCGACGCGTCCCGGTCCGCGATAGACCGTGCCACTGCTGACGTCGATATCGCCGGAAAGGATGCGCAGCAACGTTGTTTTCCCCGCGCCGTTCCTTCCCCGGATCGCAACGCGCTCGGGACCCTGGAGGTTCAGCGTGATACCGCCTGCGGCAAACACCGCGCGGCCGTCTCGAAGTACCTGCATGGCTTCCCCTGCGAACACTTGCCGGCCCGCAGGCACGCGCGTCGCGGGCAATGACAGGTCGAAGCTCACGGTTTCCCGCAAGGCGTTGACGGCCGCCCCCAGCCGCGTGCTGGCCTCATCCACCCGCGCGCCGTGCGTGTCGTCGGATTTGCCGGCCGAAACCTGCGCCGAGCGCTTGCGTCCCCCCGCCACGATCTTGGGCAGTCCGGCATTGGGCACGTTGCGCGCCGCGTTCCCCGCGCGCCGCTCGCTGCGTTCGCGCGCCTGCTGCATATCGCGCCGTTCGCGACGCACCGCCTGGCGCAGACCGCGCACCGCCTGCTCCGCCGCCTGCTGTTCGCGTTCCATCAACTCGCGATACACGCTGTAGCTCCCGCCATACAGGCGCACCGACTGCCGGCCAAGTTCGGCGATGTGGTCCATGCGTTCGAGCAGCGCCCGGTCATGACTGGCGACGATCATGCAGCCTGTCCAGTCATCGACCACGCTATAAAGCCGCTGCCGCGCATCGCGATCGAGGTTGTTGGTCGGTTCGTCGAGCAGCAGCACGTCCGGCTGCGCAAGCAGTCGCGATGCGAGGCCGAGCGACATGATCTCGCCACCGCTCATGGTCCGCAAAGGACGCGCAACATCGATATCGGGCAGGCCCACGCGCACGAGCGCCACGCGCGTCCGTTCTTCGATATCCCACCCGTCGCCAACGACGTCGAACAACGACGGATCCGAACGGCCCGCGGCGATTGCCGCCATGGCAGCAAGCTGCGGCGCGATGCCGAGCGCCTGGGCAACGGACACGTCATCATCGAGTGGCAGATGCTGCGGCAGCCAGGCCAGACTGCCGATGACCTCGACGTGACCGCCCTGCGGCGCGATGTCCCCCGCGATCAACCGCAACAGGGTCGATTTACCGCAACCGTTGGGCGCGATCAGGCCGGTACGTACAGCGCCGAACGTCGCGGACAGATCTTCGAAGACGGGCGTGCCGTCAGGCCAGGAGAAGGAGAGATGAGAAATGCGGACGCGCGCGTCAGACATAGGAAGACCGAAACCATCGTGTGAACGGGAATCCCAGCGGCACCAGAACGCGCGCGACGGCGCGAGTACGGTAGCGATGGGGCAGGAGAGGGCGGTGCCTCAGTTCACATGACGGGAAACGGTCTCCAGAGGGGATGGGCGCATTCTACGCCCGGTCAGCCGCGCGCGTCCCAGCGATTGACGATGTAACGCCCGGCGCGATCTCGGGCGAGGTCGTCGGCCAGCACGCGCGCCGGGTTGCCCGCGACCGTGACATTGGCCGGCACGTCCCGCGTGACGACGCTGCCCGCGCCCACCGTTACGTTGTCGCCGATGGTCACGTCCTCGACGATGCAGACGTTGGGGCCGATGTACACGTTGTCGCCAATGGTCGCCGCCTGCCCATGGTTCGCGCCGATCGACACGCCCTGCGAGATATTGCAGTTGGCGCCGATGACCACCGACTCGTTGAGCACGATGCCGCCGAAATGGCCAATGTAAAACCCCGGCCCGATCCGCGTGCCTCGCGGAATCACGATGCCGAACCGCCGCTGCTTGCGGCGAAGCATCAGCTTCAGGAACGCGCCGCGCACCCCGGTCGTGCAGGCCGATGCGAGCCGAAACCACACGAGGTACTGGAAGCCTTCGGTGACAAGGTAATGCCTCAGGAACGCCTTGAACGTGGTCTCGCCCGCGACGCGATGGAGGTCGCTGCGGATCAGGGTCGTCACCGTGCTGTGGATAACCTTGCGATCAGCACGCGGGGACGAGGCGGCAACAGGAGAGGAACGCGTCTGCGACGCGGGCGACATCATGATGCGGGAATCCGGCGCGGGGAGGGATCAGGGACGCAGCAGATCGAAGCCGCCGAAGGCGACCACGCCGCTCAGCACCACATAGGCAGGCGAATCGCCTCCCAGCAGAAGGATGGCGGCGGCGAGCCAGGTCGTCAGCGTAAAGGCGATGGTGCGTTTCATGATGCGGCGGCAGAGGCGTCCGGCGCATACGAAATGGGGGGGCGAGCCGGGCGGGAGTTCGGTAAGTATAAACCCGCATCGCCGATCTTTGTTGCAGTGCATCAAACGCCGCACGGCGCGCCGGGGGAGATTGCGAATGTCTCGCCGCAGGCGCCTCATCCCTGTAACCATTCGGCCAGATTCAGACCCGCCCGAGTCCGTACTCAACCCTGCGTCCCAAGCCTGGATTAGGCTCGCCGCCGATGGCGCGTGCCTTGCATCGATGCTCCGCTCGGTACAGCAAAATCAAACAGGAGGGTGCCATGGCAACGATAGCTTCGGGTCATCTGGACGCGCTGCGACAGGCCGTGCACGGCCGCGTCCTGCTCCCCGGCGATGACGGCTACGATACGGCCCGTACGGTCTGGAACGCGACGGTCGACCGGCGGCCCGCGCTCATCGTGCAGTGTTCGGGCACGACCGACGTCCAGCACGCGGTCAATTTCGCGCGCGACCGCGGCCTCGCGCTCGCCGTGCGCGGCGGCGGCCACAATATCGCCGGCAGCGCGATCTGCAACGATGGCCTCGTCATCGACATGTCGATGCTCCGGGTGGCAAGCATCGAAGCGCGAGAACGCGTCGCATGGGTGTGTCCCGGCGCGACGCTCGCCGACTTCGACCATGAAGCGCAGGGCTGCGGCATGGCCACGCCGCTCGGCATCAACTCGACGACGGGCGTGGCGGGCCTCACCCTCGGCGGCGGCTTCGGCTGGCTGACGCGCAAGTACGGCATGACGGTGGACAACCTGCTCGGCGCGATGGTCGTCACGGCTGACGGGCAACGGCGCTGGGCGAGCGCGACCGAGGAGTCCGATCTGTTCTGGGCAATCCGCGGGGGCGGCGGCAACTTCGGCGTGGTGACGCTCTTCCAGTTCAAGCTGCACGAAGTGGGACCGCAGGTGCATGCCGGCCTGATCGTGTTTCCCGCGGCGCAGGCGCGCGAAGTGTTGCAGCAGTACAGCAGATTCACGGAGACCATGCCCGAAGACCTCAACGTCTGGGCGGTCCTGCGCAAGGCGCCGCCCCTGCCGTTCCTTCCCGAGTCCGCGCATGGCACCGACGTCGTGGTCCTTGCGGCATTCCACCTGGGCACGCCGGAGCAGGTGCAGGCCGACATCGCGCCGATGCGCGCCTTCGGACAGGCCATCGGCGAGCATATCGGGCCCGTGCCGTACACCGCCTGGCAACAGGCATTCGACCCATTGCTGGGGCCGGGTGCACGGAACTACTGGAAGTCCCACAATTTCTCGCGGCTCGACAACGCGGCCATCGACGCGATGATCGACTATGCGGCGCGCCTGCCGTCGCCGCTTGCGGACATCTTCCTGGGCCACGTTGGCGGCGTGGCCAACCGCGTGGCGCCCGACGCCACGGCGTATCACCACCGGGACGCGCGCTTCGTGATGAACGTCCATTCCCGCTGGGAGCGTCCGGACGAGGATGCCAACTGCATCGCATGGGCGCGCGACTTCTTCCGCGCGACGCAGCCGTACGCAAGCGGTGGCGTCTACGTGAACTTCCTGACCGAGGACGAAGCGGGACGGACCAGCGATGCCTATGGCTCCAACTATCCACGCCTTGCGGCGTTGAAGAAGCGCTACGATCCGCAGAACCTGTTCTGCACCAACCAGAACATCACGCCCGCCTGACATCGCCCCCACGCCGGCCCGTGCGTTGATATGATCACGCGCATGGCCGGCGAATTCCACATCCCTCACCACGAGTACGAGATCACCGCGATCCGCGCGCAAGGCGCGGGTGGGCAGAATGTCAACAAGGTGTCCAACGCGGTGCACCTGCGCTATGACGTGCGCGCGTCGTCGCTGGCGGACGACCATAAGGAACGCCTGCTAGCGCTCAGCGATCATCGCATTACGCGCGATGGCGTCATCGTGATCAAGGCGCAGCAGCATCGCAGCCTCGAACTCAATCGTGAAGATGCGATCCGCCGGCTGCACGAGCTCGTGCAAAGCGTGGCCGTGGCGCCGCGCACGCGGCGCGCCACGCGCCCGACCTTCGCCTCGCGCGTGCGGCGGCTCGAAGGCAAGACGCAGCGCAGTCAGGTCAAGGCGCTACGCGGCAAGGTGACGGATCACTGAGTGGGATCACTGAGTGACCGCCGCCGAGAAGCGGCTGCGTACGAATCGCGCGGCTTCATCGAGCGCGCGCCGTGCCTCGGGCAGAAACGGATGGTAGATCTGCCAGACATGCGGCACGCGCCTCCAGATGCGTAGTTCCGCCTCCCCGCCGGCCGCGCGCACCCGATCGACAAGGCGACGCGAATCGTCGAGCAAGACTTCCCGATCGCTCGCCTGCACGAACAGCGGTGGCAGCGCGGCCATCTCGCCCTCGCTCGCATACAGCGGTGACACCAGCGGATTGGTGGCCGGGATGTCGCCCAGGTAGAACCGCGCGGCTCGCGCCACCGACTCGCCGTGGAACATCACGTCGCTGCGATCGTTCGTGCGTAACGTTTCACCGGTCGCGGCGAGGTCGGTCCATGGCGAGAACAGCAGGGCGCCGGCGGGCATCGGCGATCCCTCGCGCTGCAGCGCGATGAGCGTGGCCAGCGCGAGGCCTCCACCGGCCGAGTCGCCCGCAATGACGATGTTCGCGGCCGACGTGCCGCGCGCGAGCAGCGCGCGATAGGCGGTAAGCGCATCGTCGAGCGCGGCGGGGTGTGGATGCTCGGGAGCGAGCCGATAGTCGAGCGAGAACAGCTGCACGCCGGATTTCTCCGCCAGCGCGAGGGTCAGCGGCCGGTGGGTTTGCGGGGAGCAGAAGTAGTAGCCGCCGCCGTGCAGATAGAAGATCGTCGGCATATCGATGTGCACCGCGACGTCGTGCGCCGCGATGTCGTCGTCACCTGTTGCGATGCATCTGGCCGCGCTGGTGCCGTCGATGGCGACACTGTCATTCCCATGCACGTCGAGCAGAGGCCGCGTCCACTCGCCGGGCAGGTCGGGCGCGGTAGACGCGCCGATGCGCCAGCCACTGGGCACGCGCGCCTGATGCCCGAACTGGCTCATCGCGCGCCGCGTCGCGGGGATGTCGATATGCTCGGGCGGCGGCCCGCGCTTCAGCTTCTTCCGTAATCCATACGATAGCAGCAGGTTCTGCAGACTCATCGGCAATCGCTCCGGAAAGGTACGCACGAAGATACGCACGAAGGTGCGTGGCTAGGAAAGCTTCGCGGCGGGCGCGGTGGCCAAAGCGCCGAGGTGCGACGCGCTTGCGTGGGCGCCAGCAGTGCCCCCGGCATTCGCGCCAACCAGCAGCCAGCGGATCAACTGCGTCGCCTGCTGCGCCAGCCGCTTGCGTTCCGAGGCGCCAGCCTCGAGATAGTCGGCCGACGCATGGAACAGATGCGACACCACATAGCGGCTGAAGTCGTCGAGCGCCACGCGCGGCAGCGCGGGACAAAGTTCAAGCCGCTCGATGTCCTCCGCCATCTCCGCCGCGATGGCATCGAGCAAGGCGCGAATCGCGTCGCGCAACGCCGGCTGCGGTCCCGTGATGCCACACAGGCCGACGATGAACGCATCGGCATGCGCGCGCGCATAGGCAAAGAACGCCTCGCATGCGCGCGTGGCGACTTCCTGCGGATTGTCGCGCGCCGCGGCCCAACGCACGGCCCGCAGCATCGGCCGCAGTTCATCGCTGACTTCGGCGAGCGCGGTCACCGCGAGGTCTTCCATGTCGCGGAAATGTCGGTAGAACGTATTCGGGTTGAGTCCCGCCTCGCGCGCGAGTTCCCGCAGGCCCAGCGCCGCAAAGCTGCGGCGTTCCGCGGCCAGCCGCAACGCCGCGTCGATGAGCCGGCGCTTGCCGTCGGCAATATCTTCCATGGTCGTGTTGTTCCGATTCGAACGATCACTCGAGTGACATGCATTGACTTTGCCTGCGAAGTAGACGATTGTCTACGGAAGATTTCTTCAAACGCGTCCCCGCCATGGCCTCCCAATCGTCCGGCACCGCCGGTCCGTCGTTCGCATCGCCGTCGCTGCAACCCATTCCGCGCGACCCGGGCCTGCCGATTCTCGGCAACCTGCTGCAGATCACGCCTGGCGCCGTGGGACAGCACCTGCTCGCACGCAGCCGTCATTTCGACGGCATCTTCGAGCTCAACTTCGCGGGGCGGCGGGTGCCGTTCATCAGTTCCGTCGAGCTCGCTACCGAAGTCTGCGATGTGTCGCGTTTCCGCAAGGTCATCGGGCCGCCGCTGTCTTATCTGCGCGACGTGGCCGGCGATGGCCTGTTCACCGCGCATAGCGACGAGGCCAACTGGGGCTGCGCGCATCGCATCCTGATGCCCGCGTTCAGTCAGCGCGCGATGAAAGGCTACTTCGACGTGATGCTGCGCGTCGCGAACCGCCTCGTGGGCAAATGGGACCGGCAGGGGCCCGATGCCGATATCGCGGTCGCGGACGACATGACGCGGCTCACACTGGATACGATCGCGCTGTCCGGCTTCGGCTATGACTTCGACTCGTTCTCGCGCGCGCAGCTCGATCCGTTCATCGTCGCGATGGCCGGCGCGCTCGGCGAGGCGATGGACAAGCTCACGCGCATGCGGCTGCAGGATCGCTGGCTCAAGGGCGCGGAACACCGGCAGTTTGCGGAAGACATCGCCTATATGCGTAACGTCGTGGACGATGTCATTCGCCAGCGACGCGCGGCGCCGGCAGCATCCTCGACTGGCGCGGACCTGCTCAGCCTGATGCTGGAGGCGCGCGATCCGGAGACGAACGTACAGCTCGACGATGCGAACATCCGCAATCAGGTCATTACGTTCCTGATCGCGGGCCACGAGACCACGAGCGGGCTGCTGACGTTCGCGTTGTATGAACTGCTTCGCAATCCGGGCGTGCTCGCACAGGCCTACGCCGAGGTGGATACCGTGCTGCCGGGCGATGGGCCGCCGGTCTATGCGGACCTCGCGCGCCTGCAGGTGCTCGAGCGCGTGCTCAAGGAAACGCTTCGACTGTGGCCAACGGCGCCGGCGTTCGCGGTGGCCCCGTTCGAGGACACCGTGATCGGCGGGCGCTATCGCATTCCGAAGGACCGCCGCGTATCGGTGGTGCTCACCGCGCTGCATCGCGACCCGAAGGTCTGGGCGGACCCCGAGCGGTTCGACATCGACCGCTTCCTGCCCGAAAACGAGGCCGCGTTGCCGGCGCATGCGTATCTGCCGTTCGGTTCGGGCGAGCGCGCATGCATCGGACGGCAGTTCGCGCTGACCGAGGCCAAGCTTGCGCTGGCGCTGATGCTGCGCAACTTCGCGCTCAGCGATCCGCACGATTACCAGTTCCGGCTAAAGGAAACGCTGACCATCAAGCCCGACAACTTCGTGCTGCGCGCGCGGCGACGTCGGCCGCACGAGCGTCTCGTCGTCGTGGGGACGACGCCCGCGCAGGCGGCTGCCGTCGCGCCCACGCAGGTGCGCGGCAATGGACAACGGCTATCGGTACTGTGCGCATCGAGCCTCGGCACGGCGCGCGAACTCGCCGAGCAGATTCATGCCGGTGCTGTCGCTTCGGGGTTCGAGGCGACGTTGCGCAACCTCGACGATGCGGTCGGCGACTTGCCGACGGAGGGCATCGCGGTGGTCGTCGCGGCGACCTACAACGGCCGCGCGCCCGATTCCGGCCGCCGCTTCGAGGCGATGCTGGATGCGGACGATACAGCGGACGATGCTCCGCGTTATCTGGCGGAGGGCGGTGCGAGGGGCTTGCGGCTGGCGTTGCTCGGCTGCGGCAATTCGCAGTGGGCCACGTATCAGGCGTTTCCTCGCCGCGTGTTCGACTTCTTCGTCGCGGCGGGGGCCACGCCGCTGTTGCCGCGCGGAGAGGCCGATGGCAATGGCGACTTCGATGGCGCCGCCGACCAGTGGCTCGCGCAGTTGTGGCAGGCGCTCGAAGCGGACAGCGATGCAATGACGGGGGGGCTCGGTGTCGACGTTGCGGTCCGCAGCATGGATGCGATTCGCGCGGATACACTGCCGGCCGGTACGCATGCGTTCACGGTGCTGTCCAACACCGAGCTCGTGCAGGATCCCTCGGGTCTCTGGGACTTCGCGGTCGAAGCGCCGCGCACGTCGACGCGCGACATCCGCCTGCAACTGCCAGCGGGCACGACCTATGCCGCGGGCGACCACGTCGCGGTGTGGCCGCAGAACGCGCACGACCTTGTGCAGGCCTTGTGCGAACGGCTCGACCTCGATCCGATGGCGATGGTGACGTTGTCCGCGACGCATGGTGTGGCACGCGGGTTGCCGATCGGCGAGGCATTGCCGGTGGCGCAACTGTTGACGCATTTCGTCGAGCTGCAGGACGTGGTCTCGCGCCAGACGCTGCGTGCGCTGACGCATGCGACACGGTGCCCGTTCACGCGGGGGCAACTGGAGACGCTCGCTTCGGACGATCCCGCGGAGGGCTATGCGGCGCGTGTCGCCGCGCGTCGATTGGGGCTGCTCGACGTGCTGACCGCACATCCGGCGATTTCACTGTCGCTCGCGCAACTGCTCGACTGCACGGTCCCAATGCGGCCGCGCTTCTACTCGATTGCTTCGTCGCCGCTGGTATCGCCTGATGTCGCGACGCTGCTGGTCGGCACGGTGTGGGCACCGGCGTTATCGGGCCGTGGGCAATTCCGTGGCGTGGCATCGACGTGGTTGCAGGGCCTCGCGCCCGGCGCGCGGGTGTCGGCGTCGATCCGCACGCCGAATCCGCCGTTCGCGCCCGAGGCCGATGTCACCGTGCCGATGATCCTGATCGGTCCGGGCACGGGTCTCGCACCGTTCCGCGGGTTCCTCGAGGAGCGCGCGGCGCAACGGGCGGCGGGCGTTGCCGTGGCCACCGCGCAGCTGTACTACGGGTGCCGCCATCCGGCGCACGACTGGCTCTATCGGGACGACATCGCGCGGTGGGCATCAGACGGCGTGGCCGAAGTGCATGTCGCGTACTCGGTGGTGGAAGGCGCGCCGCGGTATGTGCAGGACCTGCTATGGGCCAATCGCGCCGAGATATGGAGACAGCTCGGGACCCAGCCGGCACAGCCCGCGGCCGGCGCGACGGTTTATGTGTGCGGCGACGGCCGAAGGATGGCGCCCGCGGTGCGGCAGACGCTGCTCGATATTGCGATGTCCGAAGGCGGCATGGACGCCAACGCCGCCTCGGAGTGGCTCGCCGCGATGGTTGCGAACGGGCGCTATCGGCAGGACGTGTTCAATTAGGTAACCAAGGCAACGAGGGCAACGCGGCAACGAGGCAACCGAAGCCGTCGTCCGGCGATGGTGTTCTCCCCTCTCCTATGGGAGAGGGGTTGGGGGAGGAGGCCCCTTTTTATCGTTGCGCCTGCAACGCCGCAATCCGCGCTTCAATCGGCGGGTGGCTCGAGAACAGTCCGAGCCACGACTTGCCGCCCGAGATGCCCATTGCCTGCATGTTCTGCGGCAGGCCATCCGCATCGAGGCCGCCCAGGCGGCGCAGCGCCGAGACCATCGGCGTGGGCGTACCCATCAGCCCCGCCGCGCCCGCATCCGCCCGGTACTCGCGATGCCGCGAGAACGCCGCCACGATGATGCTCGCCAGAATGCCGAACACGATCTCGCAGATCACCACCGTGATCATGTAGCCAATGCCGGGACCGCTCGACTCCTCGTCATTGCGGCGCAGCCACGAATCGACGAAGTAGCCGACCACGCGCGCCATGAAGATGACGAACGTGTTGACCACGCCCTGGATCAGCGTCAGCGTGACCATGTCGCCATTGGCAATGTGGGCCACCTCATGGGCGAGAACGGCCTCGACTTCCTCCTGCGACATCGAGTTCAGCAGGCCCGTGGACACCGCCACGAGCGAGCTGTTCTTCGAAGCGCCGGTGGCAAAGGCGTTCGGCTCGCCGTCATAGATGGCCACTTCAGGCATCGGCAGCCCCGCGCGCGTGGCGAGCTTCTCGACGGTCTGGACCAGCCAGAACTCCGTGGTGGTGCTCGGGTGCGTGATGACCTGCGCCCCCGTGGACCACTTGGCGATGGTCTTGGACATCAGCAGCGAGATGAACGAACCACCGAAGCCCATCAGCGCCGCGAAGACGAGCAGCATGCCAAGGTTGAGGCCATTGGCGGTAAGGAAACGGTTCACGCCCAGCAGGCTGGCCGTGAGGCTGAGGACGAGCATGACGGCGATGTTGGTCGCCAGGAACAGGAAAATGCGTTTCATGGTTGTGGGGTGGGGCAAGTAAAGTCGCGGCGGAGGCCGCGGAAGCGTGACGGACCGATGCAATGGACAACGGCACACCGCGCGGAAAAACTGAATGACGAAAGGCGCGGGCGGCAAACGCCACGCGCGGGCGGATCAGCCCCGCGGCGGGCGCGGCAGGCGAGGAAGGTCAGGATCCGGCAGGGTCATGCCGGCGTATCGGGGCAGCGCGCCCCGCATGTCGTGCACTGCCACGCGCAGCGGCGGGGGCGGCAGCAGTTGTTCCGCAAAGTCGGCACCCGGCGGCGACGGCTCGCTGGTATCCGCGGGATAGTGCGAGTCGGCGGGCGGCCCGCTATTGCCAAGATCCGCGAGACCGGCAGCGTCTGACGCACTCGCGAGGGCAACGTCCTCGACGGTCGGCGCGGGTGCCACATACGCACCCGCTTCCCACACCGCGGCATTCCCGGCCACGGGCGCGCCAATGCCTGCCCACGCCTGCAGGGGCAGGAAGGCAAGCAGCACGATCGTCAGCAGAAGCCGGAAGAATTGCACGAATGTCATCAACGCGATGGGTTCGGCAACGACGCCGAATCCGATGCGAAGGATTCTACAGGAATGCCGCCTAATCCCCTGACACCGGCAAGGCCTTCCGCAATGTTCTACACTGCCAAAACCCTGTAACGACTACAGGGATGCAGGGACAAGGAGCCTGTCATGCGCATCGGCGAACTGTCGCGCCACAGCGGCTGCGATATCGAGACCATCCGGTATTACGAGCGGGAGGGGCTGCTCGACGCACCGCAGCGCGAGGACAATGGTTATCGCCGTTATGGCGACGGCCATCTGGTGCAGCTGAACTTCGTACGGCACTGCCGCTCGCTCGGCATGAGTCTCTCCGACGTGCGCCGGCTGCGCGATTTCCAGCGCAACCCGTCGCTGGCCTGCGACGACATCAATCATCTGCTGGACCGCCAGATCGACCAGATCCACGCGCAGCGCGTGGCACTGGAAGCGCTGGAGGGACAATTGCGGGCGCTGCGCGAGACCTGCGCCACGCCCCATCCGGCGAGCGAGTGCGGCATTCTCCAGAACCTCCAGCAGGCCGCCGAAGGGGCGCCCTGCGAATGCCACGCGCCTTCGCACACCCACACGCACTGATTTATCCGGAACGCCCGGCGCCGCCGTTCGTCAGCGCGTCTGGCGTTTCACGGCGTGCAACGCACCATTCGTCGCAGCGGTATTTCTCCTTGCGGACGAACCTTCTACTCTTCAGCCTGTGCCCGCGTCGCCACGAAGATGGCCGATCGCCGCAGCAAAAGCGCTGCGGCACCCAAAGCAGGCCACACACAGTTGAAGGAGTCCCAAATGATCGCCAAACGCATGCTTGGCGGCGCCCTTGTCGTGGCGGCATTCGCCGCCTCGGCCACCGCGTTCGCCGCTCCCGCCACGAAGAAGGTGGGCAAGATGGATGTCTACGCCGACGCGTCCCGCGTGGCCAAGGCCGACGTATATACCGACGGCGCCAAGCGCGACAAGTTCGACCCGTTCACGGACGGGCTGCGCCAGGGCAAGTTCGATACGTTCACCGACGGCACGCACACGTTCCGTCGCGATATCTCGGCGTCCACGCTCGACAATTCGCGCAACGGCGATCTGTACGGCTACCGCGTCTGATCCCTCGTCCTCACGACATGCGTGAGGACATCCGTGGCGTCTCCCGCCACGCTGATTTCTCTCCCACCTGCCCGGCCGACCTCCTCCTTCTCTCTCCGCCGGGCAGGTGATTTTTCTTCCGCACGTTCTACAACTGCCGCGCCGAGAACGTGTCGCATTTGCGGATATCGCCCGTCGTCAGCCCCTGGCGCAGCCACCGCACGCGTTGCTCGCTCGTGCCGTGCGTGAACGCTTCCGGCACCACATACCCCTGCGCCTGCCGTTGCAACCGATCGTCGCCGATCGCGGCCGCGGTCTTCAGGCCTTCTTCCACGTCGCCCGGTTCCAGCAATTGCTGGTTGGCTTTCTGCGCGGTCGCGGCCCAGACGCCGGCCAGGCAATCGGCCTGCAGTTCCAGGCGCACCGATAGCTGATTGGCCTGCGCCTCGCTCATGCGGCGGCGCGCGGCATCGACTTTCGACGACACGCCGAGCAGGTTCTGCACATGGTGGCCGATCTCGTGCGCGATCACATAGGCCTGCGCGAAGTCCCCGCCCGCGCCGAAGCGCTGGCGCAGTTCGTCATAGAAGGCGAGGTCGATATAGACCTTCTGATCGCCGGGGCAGTAGAACGGGCCCATCGCCGACTGGCCAGTGCCGCACGCCGTGGGCGTCGCGCCGCTGAACAGCACGAGTGTGGGCGGTGCGTAGCGCCGGTTCAGGTCCGTTTCGAAGATGTGCTCCCATGTGCGCTCGGTATTGCCGAGCACCTTGCGCGTGAACACCGTCAGCTGGTCCGTCGCGGGCGGCCGTTGCTGCTGCGGCACGTGCTGCTGCTGGGGCTGCTGGCCCTGGATGACCGACGCGCCCTGGAAGATCACCGAGGGATCGATCCCGAAGAAGTACGACGCAGCGAGCGCGACGATCACCGTCCCAATGCCGATGGTGCGGCCGCCGACTGGAAGCCCGAAGCCGCCGCCGCCCCCATAGCCGCCGCGGCGGTCTTCTACGTTCTGGCTTTCGGCTTCGTCATCGAGACGCATGGAGACTCCGTGAGATCGAAATACGGCAGCGTGGCCGCCGTGATGCCGTGGAGTATAGCAACGGCATTCGGTCCTCCGGAGTCCTCCGCTGTCTCACACGCCGGCCGTCACTTTCGGCTCCTGCGCGAAGGCCGCGCCGCTCAGCGCCAGGTCCTGCGCCGTGCCGCCGACTTCCGCGACGCGCAGCAGATTGGTCGTGCCGCCCTGCCCGAAAGGCATGCCCGCGGCGATCGTGATCTGGTCGCCCGGCTCGGCATAGCCTTCCACCAGCGCCGCGCGCGTCGCGGCCGCCACCATCTCGTCCACGCTCTGCACGTCCGGGCTCACGGTCGAGTGCACGCCCCACGTGATGGCCAGCCGGCGCGCGATGTCCAGGTTCGGCGTGATGCTGACGATCGGCGCGCACGGCCGTTCGCGCGCGGCGCGCAGCGCGGTGGCGCCGGAAGAGGTGTACGTCACCGTAGCCCGCGCGCCGATGATCTGCGTGACTTCGCGCAGCGCCGCGCAGATGGCATCCTGCCGCGTGGAAAGCGGCGCCTCGTGCTGGGCGTCGATCATGTTGCGGTAGAGCGGATCGCGCTCGACCTCGATCGCGATGCGGTCCATCATCGCGATGGCCTGCACGGGGTAGCGGCCATTGGCGGACTCGGCCGACAGCATCACGGCGTCGGCGCCGTCGTAGATGGCGCTCGCCACGTCGGAAGCCTCCGCGCGCGTCGGCACCGGTGAATCGATCATCGATTCCAGCATCTGCGTGGCAATCACGACCGGCTTGCCGAGCTGGCGGCACACGCGCAGGATGCGCTTCTGCACGCCGGGGACGCGTTCGGGCGGCAACTCCACGCCAAGGTCGCCGCGCGCGACCATCACCGCATCCGACACGCGCACGATTTCGTCAAGTTGCAGCAGCGCGGCAGGCTTCTCGATCTTCGACAGCACACCGGCGCGCGTGCCGATGATCTCGCGCGCCTCGACGATATCGGACGGGCGCTGAACGAACGACAGCGCAATCCAATCCGCGCCGAGCGAGAGCGCGAAGTCCAGGTCCTTGCGGTCCTTGTCCGTGAGCGCCGGAATCGGAATCACGGCATCGGGCACGTTCACACCCTTGCGATCGGACAGCGTGCCGTTGTTGACGACGCGCGTCACGATGCTGCCGCTCGATACCGATTCGATCGCCAGACGCACCTTGCCGTCGTCGATCAGCAGCGACTGGCCGGCGCTGGCCGCGCGGAACAACTCGGGGTGCGGCAGATGGACGCGCGTGCCATCGCCGGGCGTCGGGTCGCTGTCCAGCACGAAGCGATCGCCCGCCCGCACCGCCACCTTGCCGACGGCGAATGTGCCGATTCGCAGCTTCGGTCCCTGCAGATCCGCAAGAATCGCGATCGGGCGGCCGGTTTCGGCCTCCACGCGCCGCACCGAGTCGTACCGCTCGCGATGATCGTCGTGCGTGCCATGGCTGAAGTTGAGCCGGAATACATCGGCGCCCGCCTCGAACAACTCGCGGATCACCGCGATATCGGTGCTGGCCGGGCCGAGGGTGGCCACGATCTTCGCCTTGCGCTGGCGTCTCATGTTGTCTCCTGTCTTGTGTAGGCGCGCGTCAGACCACGAGGATCGCGCGGAAGTCGTTGACGTTGGTCCGGGTGGGGCCCGTGAGGATGAGGTCGTCGAGACCCGAGAAGAAGCCGTAGCCGTCGTTGTTGGCCAGATACGCGCGCGCCGAAAGGCCACGCGCGGCAGCCCGCACGAGCGTGTCGGGCGACAGCATCGCGCCCGCGTTGTCCTCGGAGCCGTCGATGCCATCCGTATCGCCGGCAATCGCATGCACGCCGGGCAGCCCATCGAGGGCGACGGCCAGCGCAAGCAGGAATTCGGCATTGCGGCCGCCGCGGCCATTGCCGCGAACGGTCACCGTGGTCTCGCCGCCGGAGAGCAGCACGCAGGGTTTGGGGAACGGCTGCCCGCGCGCGGCGACCTGCCGCGCGATGGCGGCATGCACCTGCGCCACGTCGCGTGCCTCGCCCTCGATGCAGTCGGAAAGAATATGCGCTTCGAGCCCGAGCTCGCGCGCTCGCGCGGCCGCGGCTTCGAGCGATTGCTGCGCGGTGGCAAGCGTCACGCTGCGATGGCCTTCGAAGCGTATATCGCCGGGCTTCGGCGTTTCGCCCGCACCGCTCTCGAGATGCGCGCGCACATGCGCTGGCACTTCGATGCCGTACTTGGCGATGACCGCGAGCGCATCGGCGCATGTGGTGGCGTCGGTCAGCGTGGGACCGCTCGCGATGAGCGTGGGATCGTCGCCGGGAATGTCCGAGATCAGCAGCGTTTCCACGCGTGCCGGCGCGCAGGCCAATGCGAGCCGTCCGCCCTTGAGCGCGGACAGATGCTTGCGCACGCAATTCATCTCGCCGATGTTCGCGCCGCTGCGCAGCAGCGCCTTGTTGATGGCCTGCTTGTCCGCCAGCGTGAGGCCCGGCGCGGGCGCGGCGAGCAGGGCGGAACCGCCGCCAGAGATGAGGCAGAGCACGAGGTCGTCGGCGGTCAGCCCCCGCACGAGTTCGACCATGCGCTGCGCGGCGCGTTGCCCCGCTGCATCGGGCACGGGGTGCGCGGCTTCGACGACCTCGATGCGATGGCAATCGGCACCGTGATCGTAGCGCGTGACCACGAGGCCAGAGAGCGGCCCCTGCCAGTGCGCATCGACGGCCTGCGCCATCGCGGCGGCGGCCTTGCCCGCGCCGATCACGACAGTGCGGCCTTTCGGCGGGGCGGGCAGGTGAGGGGGCAGGCAGTGGCTCGCGCTGACGGCGGCCACGGCGGTATCGAAGAGGTCGCGCAGCAGAGAGCGGGCCTGATGAGGGTCGCGATAATCGGCGATGGACCGGCGGGCAGGCGTCAGTCGCGCGACATCGGCGGCATTGGCGTCCGAGGCGTACATGGGGAGTCCTGGTGCGGCAGAGGAGATGCGGAGGCCGCGCGCGCCATCGCGGCGCGCGGCCTCCACGTTGCGGCGAGGCGCGGGTGCGAGTTGTCGCTCTACTTGTCGGCCTTCTTTGCGATCTCGTGGTTCGACATGATCTCGATGGCACGGCACAGCGCCGAATGATCGAGCTTGCCGAAGCCATTCGCGGCGCACGCGTTGAACAACTCCTGCGCGGCCGCCGTATTGGGCAGCGACACGCCGAGCGCCTTCGCGCCCTGCAGCGCGAGGTTCAGGTCCTTCTGGTGCAGTTCGATGCGGAAGCCCGGATCGAACGTGCGCTTGACCATGCGCTCGCCATGCACTTCAAGAATGCGCGACGACGCAAAGCCGCCCATCAGCGCCTGCCGTACACGCGCCGGATCGGCACCGGCCTTCGACGCGAACAGCAGCGCTTCCGACACGGCCTGAATGTTGAGCGCCACGATGATCTGATTGGCCACCTTCGTCGTCTGGCCGTCGCCATTGCCGCCGACCAGCGTGATGTTCTTGCCCATCAGCTCGAACAGCGGCTTGACCTCGTCGAACGCTTCGGCGGGTCCGCCCACCATGATCGTCAGCGACGCCGCCTTGGCACCGACTTCCCCGCCGGACACCGGCGCGTCAAGGTACGACGCACCGAGCTTGTTGATGCGCGCGGCAAAATCTTTCGTGGCGATCGGCGAGATCGAGCTCATGTCCACGACGATCTTGCCGTACGTCGCATCCTTGCCCGCGGCCTTGTAGGCGGCCGCGACGCCGCGCTCGCCGAACAGCACGGCCTCCACGTGCGGGGTGTCCGGCACCATGACGATCACGATATCGGCACGCTTCGCCACTTCTTCCGCGCTTGTGCAGACCGTCACGCCCGCATCGACGAGTGCCTGCGGAGCGGGGTTCACGTCATGCACGAACAGCGTGTGCCCGGCCGTGCGCAGATGACCCGCCATGGGCGCGCCCATGATGCCGAGGCCGATGAAGCCGATGTTGCGTTGATTAGCCATGAATGTCTCCTCCTATCCAGATTCGGAAATGTGTGTTGTCGGGTCGGTCAGCCGACGCGGTGCGCGGCGCGCCAGCCGAGGCCGGCTTCCGTCGAGGCGCGTGGCTTGTACTCGCAGCCGATCCAGCCCTTGTAGCCGATCTCGTCGAGATAGCCGAACAGGAACTGGTAGTTGATCTCGCCGGTGCCGGGCTCGTTGCGGCCGGGGTTGTCGGCCAGCTGCACGTGACGGATCTTCGGCAGGTTGGCCTTGATCGTTGCCGCGATCTCGCCTTCCATGCGCTGCATGTGATAGATGTCGTATTGCACGTAGAGATTGGGCGCGTTGACCTGCTCGATCAGGTCGATCGCCTGCTGCGTGCGCGACAGGATGAAGCCGGGAATGTCGAACGTGTTGATCGGCTCGATCAGCAGGTCGATGTTCTCCGCCGCCAGCGCGTTGGCGGCAAAGCGCAGGTTCTCCACCAGCGTTTCGGTGGCTGCTTCGCGGCGCACGCTTTGCGGCAGGATGCCCGCCAGGCAGTTCAGCTGACGCACACCGAGCACCTTCGCGTACTTGATCGCCTCGCCCACGCCGTCACGGAACTCGCTCACGCGGTCCGGATGGCAGGCGATACCCCGCTCGCCGGCTTCCCACTTGCCGGCCGGCAGGTTGTGCAGCACGAGGTCGAGCTGGAAGCGGTTGAGGCGGTCCGCGATCTGGTCAGCGTGGAAGGCGTACGGGAACAGGAACTCCACGCCGCGGAATCCCGCGCGCGCGGCGGCTTCGAAGCGGTCCAGAAAGGCCACTTCGTTGAACAGCATGGTCAGGTTGGCGGCTAGCTTTGGCATCGTCGGCTCTTGTGTGGTGATGGCGGTGATAGCGGTCAGGCGGTCGCGCCTTCGGTGGCAACTTCTTCTTTGAGGATGGCCTCGCCGGCAACCTCGGTATCGCTGGTATCGGCGCGATCCTCGATCGGCTCGAACTCGTTGATGTTGTCGATCTCGGTGCCCATCGCGATGTTCGTCACGCGTTCAAGGATCACTTCCACGACTACCGGCACCGAGTATTCGGCCATCAGGTCGCGCGCCTCCGCGAAAGCGGGCGCGATATCCTCGGGCTTGAACACGCGCAGCGCCTTGCAGCCGAGGCCTTCCACGACCTTCACGTGATCCACGCCGTAGCCCTCGAGCTCAGGCGCGTTCACGTTGTCGAACGCGAGCTGCACGCAGTAGTCCATCTCGAAGTTGCGTTGCGCCTGGCGGATGAGGCCCAGGTACGAATTGTTCACCACCAGATGGATGTACGGCACCTTGAACTGCGCCGCCACGGCCAGCTCTTCGATCATGAACTGGAAGTCGTAGTCGCCGGAGATCGCCACGACATCGGACTCGGGGGATGCGGTCTTCACGCCGATCGCCGCCGGAATGGTCCAGCCGAGGGGGCCGGCCTGGCCGCAGTTGATCCAGTGGCGCGGCTGGTTCACCGAGAGGAACTGCGCGGCGGCGATCTGCGACAGGCCGATCGTCGTCACGTAACGGACGTCGCGCGGGAAGTACTGGTTCATCTCGCGATACACGCGCTGCGGCTTGACGGGCACGTTGTCGAAATCGCTCTTGCGATGCATCGTGCGGCGGCGCTTCTGCACATCGGCGACCCATGCCTTGCGATCGGGCAGTCGGCCGGCCATCTTCATCTCGCGCGCCACTTCGACGAACAGCTCGAGCGCGGCCTTCGCGTCGGAAACGATGCCGAGATCGGGGCCGAATACGCGGCCGATCTGCGTCGGTTCGATGTCGACGTGCACGAACTTCCGGCCCTTCGTGTAGACGTCGATGCTGCCCGTGTGGCGGTTGGCCCAGCGGTTGCCGATGCCCATCACGAAGTCCGAAGCCAGCAGCGTCGCGTTGCCATAGCGATGCGAGGTCTGCAGACCGACCATACCCGCCTGCAGGGGATGGTCGTCGGCGAGCACGCCCCAGCCCATCAGCGTCGGCACGACCGGCACATTGACGAGTTCGGCGAACTCGACGAGGAGTTCCGAGGCATTCGCGTTGATCACGCCGCCACCGCACACGATCAGCGGACGCTCGGCAGCGTTGAGCATGGCGATGGCTTTCTCGATCTGCGCGCGCGAGGCGGCCGGCTTGTACGGCTGCAGCGGCTGGTACGTTTCGGGATCGAATTCAATCTCGGCCACCTGCACGTCGAACGGCAGGTCGATCAGCACCGGACCGGGACGGCCCGAGCGCATCAGGTGAAAGGCCTGCTGAAATACCTGCGGCACGAGGGCGGGCTCCCGCACGGTGACGGCCCACTTGGTCACGGGCTTGGCGATCGATTCGATATCGACCGCCTGGAAATCTTCCTTGTACAGGCGCGCGCGGGGCGCCTGGCCGGTAATGCAGAGAATGGGGATCGAATCGGCCCATGCCGAATACAGGCCGGTGATCATGTCCGTGCCCGCGGGACCGGACGTGCCCACGCACAGGCCGATGTTGCCGGGCTCGGCGCGCGTATACCCTTCAGCCATGTGGGAGGCGCCTTCGACGTGCCGCGCGAGCAGATGCTTGATCGTGCCGGCCTTGCGCATCGCCGAGTAGAACGGGTTGATGGCGGCGCCGGGCACGCCGAACGCGGTGGTGATGCCTTCCTTCTCCAGCACCGCGATCGCGGCGTCGACGGCTCTCATCTTCGGCATGTTTTGTCTCCAATAACGGGTGGGCCTGTGATTGGAGTCGATCCTATGCCCGCACCGGGCTGGGATAAACGGAACGACGATCATTTGATTCGATACCTCCAGTTTCGAATCTGTGCGTGCATCGCAGCAAATGTGACCTTTGAGATATGCAATGGGGCGTTGTCAATCCGGGGCCGCCGCAGCGTTGTACGGAGGCCGTCGAACGCCCCCGAAACGTGGGGATATCCACGCAACGGCCACTTTGGTGCTGTTCGCCGCGGGTCAGGATCGCCACAATGTCGGGTTGCAGCAGCTATCGATGTTTCCGTTCACATTTCCGCCATGTACGCCCGGTTGCCCTCCACCTACGAACTGATCGAAGCGCTTCGCACGACCGACGTCGCCACGCCGGCGGCGGTGGGTGGTCCGGCGGTGACGGTGGCGCGCGTGCTGTGGGCTGCGTTCATCGCCGCCGTGGTGCCGGCGGTCATGACCGGCAGCGCGCTGGCGTACTGGAACCTGCTGCTGCGCCAGACGCCGCCGACCTGGCTGCCGGAAGCTTTCCATGTCGCGCTGGCCGCCAGCGCGGCGTGCTACCTCGGCGCCTGGCTCGCGCGTGCGGCGCAGGGCCGCGAAGCGCTGTGGCACCCGCTGCGCTGGATGTCACGGCGCCTGGATTCGCAGTGCACGGCCGAGAACGCGCTGCTGCTGCAACTGGGGCGCATCCCGCCGCTCCAGCTGCGCGCCCGGCAGCGCCGCGTCGCCCTGCAGGTCCGTATGTGGGACGGTGCCGCGCGCACCGTGGCGGTCCTGCTCGCGCTCGGTCCGGCCGCCTTCGTGCTGTTCGACGGCGCCACCGCCACCCCCACGGCCGCAAGCATCCAGCAGGTAGTGGCCGTCTACGGCGCGGTGCTCGTCGCGGGCGCGGCCTTCGCGCTGTTCGCCCAGCTGCAGTGTTCGGGTCCTCTGCGCCGGCTCGCCCACGTCCTCGGCGAAGCAGCCGAGATCAACGAAGCGCTGGGCCGCGCGCGCTGAGGTCGCGCATACCCAGTATCCCCGCCGGGGGATGCGCAAGGCACCGCGCATGCGTCACAATGGCCGACAGGAGACAACCTGCTAGCTGGCCCACATGGACAAGTTCAAACAGATCGAGGCATTTATCGCCGTGGTGGAGCAGGGCAGCATGGCCGCCGCCGCGCTGACCCAGAACGTGACGCCCGTCATGATCGGCCGCCGCATCAACGCGCTCGAGGCGCGCATCGGCGTCAAGCTGCTGCATCGCTCCACGCGCCGCATTGTCGTGACCGAGCAGGGCGCGGCGTTCATGGAGCAGTGCAAGAAGGCGCTGTCGGACCTGGATCGCGCGGAGATGCTCATCGCCGAGGGCCGGCACAAGGCCACGGGCCATCTCATCGTCTCGGCGCCCGCCGCGTTCGGCCGCAAGCACGTGGCCCCGCATGCGCCAGCCTTCCTCGCCGCCAACCCGGACGTCCAGATCTCGTTCAACCTCACCGACCGCGTCGTCGATCTCGTGCGAGAGGGGTATGACGTCGGTATTCGCATCGGCGGTGCGATCGACCCGAATTTCGTCGCGATCAAGCTGTCGTCCAACAAGCGCGTGGTGTGCGGCACCCCGGCCTACTTCGCGAAGCACGGCGTGCCGCGCACGCTCGAGGATCTCGAGCACCACAACTGCCTCGCGTTCAATTTGCAGGGCGGCCAGCAGCGCGGATGGTATTTCAACGATAACGGCAAGACGGTGACCGTGCGCGTGAATGGCAACCTCGATTGCAACGACGGGGAACTGCTGCATCGCTGGGCGGGCGAGGGGCTCGGCCTCGGCTGGCGTTCGACGTGGGAGATCCTCCCGCAGCTGGAGAGCGGGGAACTGATTACGGTACTCGACGAGTTTGCGTTACCGGACTACGACATCCTGGCGGTGTACCCGCAGCAGCGGCCCGTGCCCGCGAAGATCCGCTTCTTCATCGAGCACCTCAAGGCACAGTACGCGCGGCCGGGGTACTGGAGCGAGCGCGTTTGACGCGTCAACGAACGCCAAGAACGAAGCCAAAAACGAACGCCAAAAAGAAAAAGCCCGCAGAGCCATTGCGGTCTGCGGGCAGCCCTTCTTGCGAAGGACGGGGAGAGCCGATGAAGTGCGCCCCCGCAACTTCATGGCCAGACCGATGATGCGCTTGCCTCCGGTCCCCCGCCTTGATCGATATCAAATGTCACGAGATTGCGCGGACTAAGCGAGCAACGCCGCTACAAGGTCCTTGCCGCGCGCGGCATCGGGAACCTCGTCGAAATGCAGCGCCGCTTCGACGTGATCGAGGTGTTCCACCATCAGCGCCACCGCGCGTTCCGCATCGCCCGCGCGCGCGGCCTCGATAAACTCGCGGTGCTCATCCGACGAGCACGTGGCATCGCGCCGCGACTGGTACAGCATCGTGATCACCGCGCTGCGCATCGACAGCTCGCGCATGATCTCCGTCAGCACGCTGTTGCCGACCACCTCCGCCATCACGATGTGGAAATCCCCGAGCAGGCGCGTGCGCGTCTGCGCGTCGTTGCCATGGAGCGATTTGCGCTCGGCAGCCAGATGCTTGTCGATGCGTTTGTAGTCGGCGGCAGTGGCCTTGGCCACGAACTCCCGCGCGAGCGCGGCTTCCAGGATGCGGCGTACCGCAAAGACCTCGCGCGCCTCCTCGGCGCTGGGCTTGGCGACGAACGCACCCTTGTCGGGCACGATCTGAATGACCTTGTCCTTGGACAGCATCAGCAGGGCCGCGCGCACCTTCGTGCGGCTGACGCGGTAGACGCTCGCGAGCGCCTCCTCCCGCAGCTTGGTGCCGGGCGGGAGGCGGTGCGAGACGATCGCGGCGACGATATCGTCGGCAATCGCCTCGGCGGTCATGTCTGGATCGATATGCTCGGGCATGATGGCGCGCGTGGGACGTGGCTCCGCGCGGAGACGGGAATGCCGAGATTCTAGCGCCCCGCGACGCTCCCGGGCAGCGGCGCGCTCGCGGGCGTCTCCAGACCGCCCGCCACGGGAGGCGGGAGGCCCTCGTCGAGCTCGCCCGCGGAGATCGTGCCGTTGAGCACCGCATGCGCGCGGTCGCGGTCGATATCTTTCTCCCACGATGCCACCACCACCGTGGCCACGCAGTTGCCGATCAGGTTGCCGAGCGCCCGCGCGATGCCGATGAACCAGTCCACGGACAGCACGAGCACAAGGCCGATGGCCGGAATCGCCGGGTGCGCGGACAGCGTGGCCGCGAGAATCACGATGGCGGAGCCCGGGATCCCGTGCGCGCCCTTCGACGTCACGAGCGCCACGGCGAGAATGCCGAGAAGGTCCCCGATCGCCAGCGGCGTGTTGGTGGCCTGTGCGATGAACACGGCCGCCAGCGTCAGGTAGATCGAAAACGCATCCAGATTGAAGGAATACCCGGTGGGGATGACAAGGCCCACCACTGACTTGCGGATGCCCATGAACTCGAGCTTGCGCATGACCTGCGGCAGCACGCTGTCCGACGACGCGGTGCCGAGCACGACCAGCAGTTCCGCGCGCAGGTACCGGATCAGCTTGAACACAGAGAACCCGCAGGCGCGCAGGATGCCGCCGAGGACGGCGAGTACGAACACGATCACCGCGCCATAGAAAAGCACGACGAGGAAGCCGAGCTGCTTGAGCGAGCCGATGCCGTACTTGCCCACCGTAAAGGCTACCGCGCCCAGTACCCCGAGCGGCGCGAGCTTGATGATGAAGCCCATCATGCGGAACAGCGTCTGCGAGAACGTGTCGATCAGGCCGACGAGCGGCTTCCCGGGCTCGCCGACCAGCGACAGCGCGCAACCGAACAGCACGGAGATCAGCAGCACCTGCAACACGTCGCCGCTCGCGAAAGCGCCCATGACGGTATTGGGAATCAGCTTGAGCAGAAACTCGACCGTGCCCGCGCTTTTCACCTTCTCCGCGCCTTCGACGTAGGCGGCCATGGCCGAGGCATCGAGCGATTGCGGATTCACGTTCATGCCCGCGCCGGGCTGGAACACGTAGGCAAGCACCACGCCGAGGGCGAGCGCGATGGTCGTCACGATCTCGAAGTAGATCACCGCCTTCACGCCGACGCGGCCGACCTTCTTGAGTTCGCCCGCGCCGCAGATGCCGGCAACGACCACGCAGAACACGATCGGTCCGATGAGCATCTTGATGAGCTTGATGAACGCGTCGCCGAGCGGTTTGAGCTTGGCCGCGAACTCGGGCGCAAGCAGCCCGAGTACCGTGCCGATCACGAGCGCGATCAGCACCTGACCGAACAACGAACGCGTAAAGCGGGTATGCAGACGCGCGGGTGCACGCTGCGAGGGAACGGCATGCTGCATGGCTGTCTCCGTGCGGACCGATCTTTACGCGCCGGGCGGCGCGTTTGCTGCCGGTCCTGTCTGGTTCAGGGGTCGCCGGTCAGGGTTGTCGAACGCGATTGTTCGCAGCCGATTGTCCGTGCGTGGAGGCCAATATAGTGCATATAATTTTTGTATGCAATTTTTGAATGCGCTGTGCTAACATGAATCGCAGAGAATAAGACGCATGGCGCGTTTCTTGTTAGGTGTCCCGCGGGACGCCACGCAATCCGCGCAGCGTCATTGGCTTGAGCAGGAGACACGCATGGCAGCAAATCCAACGCCGGCCGCCGCGCCCATGGCAGATGTGGGCGCGCGCATCATGGAGTGGGCCGACGCCCTCGCCGTACACACCGAGCAGCCCGGCATGCTCACCCGTACCTACCTGACCGACGCGCACCACGGCGCGGCCGCGCAACTGACCGCGTGGATGGAAGCGGCCGGCATGACCGTGCGCCGCGATGCGGCCGGCAATGTCATTGGCCGCTACGAGGGCGCCACGCCCGATGCGCCCGCGCTGCTGACCGGTTCGCACTTCGACACGGTGCGCGACGCGGGCCGCTACGACGGCAACCTCGGCGTGATCCTGCCGATCGCCTGCATCGATGCGTGGCATCGCGCGGGCCGCCGTTTCCCGTTTGCGATCGAGGTCGTGGGGTTCGCCGAGGAAGAGGGCGTGCGCTTCAAGGCGACGCTGCTCGGCAGCCGCGCGATCGCGGGTACGTTCGATACGCGCGTGCTGGACAACCTCGACGACAGTGGCACGTCCATGCGGGACGTGATGCGCGGCGCGGGCTTCGAGCCCGACCAGCTGCCCGCGGCGGCGCACGAGCGCCGCAAGGTGCTGGGCTTTGTCGAAGTGCATATCGAACAGGGTCCCGTCCTGCTGAACGAGGGCCTGCCGGTGGGGGTCGTCACGGCAATCTCCGGCGCCTCCCGCTTTCTCGTCGAGCTCGAAGGCCTGGCCGGCCACGCCGGCACGGTGCCGATGGACATGCGCCGCGACGCCGCGATGGCCGCCGCCGAGATCGGCCTTTATATCGAGCGCCGCTGCGGCGGCAAGCCGGGGCTCGTCGGCACCGTCGGCCAGTTCAACGTGCCGAATGGCGCCACGAACGTCGTGCCGGGCCGCGCGGTATTTTCGATCGATATCCGGGCTGGCGACGATGCCGAGCGTGAAGCCGCCGTGAACGACGTGCTTGCGGAGATCGAACGCATCTGCGCGCGCCGCAATGTGCGCGCCGCCCAGGTGCGAAAGACTCATGAGGCGGCAAGCGTGCCGTGCGCGCCGTGGCTGCAGGCACAGTGGGCCGCCGCCATCGAGCGCGCCGGTGTGCCCGTGCGGCATTTGCCTTCTGGCGCTGGCCACGATGCGATGGCCATCGCCGCGCTGACCGACGTGGCGATGCTGTTCGTGCGCTGCGGCAATGGCGGCATCAGCCATCACCCCACCGAAACCATGACCGCCGGGGATGCCCAGCTCGCCGCGAACGTGTTCAGCGCGTTCGTCGAGCACTTCCAGCCCCGGCCCTGAATGTCCCGACATCTACCGAAGAGCCAAGACATGACCGCACGCGACAACATGAATCCCATCGAGACCACGCTCATTCAATACATCGATACGCAGCGTCCCGCGCAGGAAGCCTTCCTCGCCGAGCTCGTGAAGGTGCCGTCGGACAACCCGGCCGGCGATTGCGATGCGCATGGCCAGCGTGCGCGCGCGCTGCTCGAACAGCTCGGCTTCACGGTCGAGGCGCACAAGGTGCCCGAGGACAAGGTGCGCGCGGCGGGCATGATCAGCGCGACCAATCTCATCGTACGCAAGCAGTTCGGCACGGGCGGTCCCGTCATCGCGATGAACGCGCACGGCGACGTGGTGCCGCCCGGACTGGGCTGGACGCGGGATCCGTATGGCGCGGAAATTGGCGACAGCGAGCATGGCCCGGTCATGTACGGCCGTGGGGTTGCCGTGTCCAAATCCGACTTCGCGACGTACACCTATGCCACGCTGGCACTGATGGAAGCCGAGAAGCAGGGCGCGCGGCTCAACGGCACGGTCGAGCTCCAGTTCACGTATGACGAGGAGACGGGCGGCGATATCGGTCCGAAGCTGTTGCTCGACGAGGGGCTGACCAAGCCGGACTATGCGATTTCGGCGGGCTTCTCGTATGGCATCACGTCGGCGCACAACGGCTGCCTGCATGTGGAAGTCACGGTCAAGGGCAAGCAGGGGCACGCGGCCATGCCGCACACGGGCGTCGATGCGATCGAGGCCGCGACGCATATCCTGCAGGCAATCTACGGGCTGCGGGCGGAGCTGGCCACGCGCAAGTCGAAGGTGCCGGGGATCGACCATGCGACGCTGAACGTCGGTCTGATCAAGGGCGGCATCAACACGAACGTCGTGCCCGACCTGGTCACGTTCCGCGTCGACCGCCGCATGATTCCCGAGGAAATCGGCTTCGACGCGGAGGGCGAACTGCGCGCTGTGGTGGAAAAGGCCGCCGCCGAGCGCCCGGGCATCGAGGTCAAGGTCGAGCGCATCATTCTGGCGGAGCCGCTGTCGGAGCTGCCGGGCGTGGAAAAACTGATCGGCACCCTGAAGTCGCGCGCGGAAGCCGTCTTCGGCGTGGATATTCCGGTGCACGGCGTGCCGCTGTACACGGACGCCCGCCACTACACGAGCCGCGGGATTCCCACGGTGCTGTACGGCGCCGGTCCCCGCACCCTGATGGAGGCGCGCGGGCACAACTCGGACGAGAACCTCCGGCTGAACGACCTGAATCGCGCCACGAAGGTCGTGGCGCTGGCGCTGGCGGACTTGATGGGCTGACTAGCGGCGGAGGCGAGGCCCGGCGGCGGTGTCAGGCGGGAGCGCGGGGACGCAGCCCCCGCATCATTCCTCCCCGCTCCCCCGGGGAGACGGGCCGGGGGAGGGCCAAAGCCCTCCCAGGCGCTATAGTCCCCTCTATCCCAATCCCCGAGCCCACCCATGATCACCATCTACCACAACCCGCGTTGCTCCAAATCGCGCGAGACGCTCGCTCTGGTCGAGGCCGCCGCGCAGCGGCTGGGCGAGCCCGTGGAGGTCGTCGAGTACCTCAAGACGCCGCCCTCGGTGTCCACCCTCCGTCAGCTCCATACGATGCTCGGTCTCCCCGTCCGCGACATGCTCCGCGACGGCGAGGCCGTGTACAAGGAGCTCGGCCTCGCCGACGAAGGCCTGACCGATGCCGAGTTGCTGGCCGCCGTCGCCGACAACCCGATCCTGCTGCAACGTCCCGTGGTCGTCCGCAATCGCCGCGCCGTCATCGGCCGACCGCCGGAAAACGTCAGCCCGTTGTTCGACTGAAGGCGCCAAAAACAAACCGGCCCCCGACGCAATGTCGGGGGCCGGCCGGTCAGGCGAGGGGGATCGCTTCAGGCGGGGTCGTCGTTTATTGAACACCCAGCCAGTGCATGGCCTCCTGACCGAAAGCGATCCCCGCCATGACGACGAGCAGCACCACCAGCGTCACGGTGCTCACATACAGCGTCGCCTTGGCGATCTCCGCGTCTTCCTCGGCCCAATGGGACATCGAGGCATGACGCGACGACGATCGATCGTGGTTCCAGTGTGGCCAGTGGATCCTGGCCGTCCAGTCCTTGAAGTGGTGTTCGGGATGGAATCGCATGATCAACACCTCCTTGGGCATCGTGGCCCAGGTCGCCATCGGCACACTTCCACTATAGGCCGCGGCACGCAAAATGTGGCCCCGGCCCACCGTGACGAACGTGGGCCCGCTAACCCAGCGACGACGGAGGTGACTGCTCGCTCTCGTCAGAAACGTTTTCCGGCGACGTTTCAGCAAGCGCCGCGAGGCGCGCCTCGCGCTCCCTGAGCGCCCCAAGCATGTTGCAGAAAAGCGCACCCTGCTCGAGCGCATCGTCGATTGCAACGTGCGTATGAGGCAACGGATCCTTCCACTCGGCCGGCAACGCGGGTTTGACGGTCTTGCGATACGGCAATCCCGTCAGCGCGAATCCCAGGGTCTTGATGTCCAGGGCCGCCCACCCGAACGGCGACCGCCCGGCAAAGCGCATCATGTACCAGAACATCCACGTGAAATCGAATCCCGCCGGGAAGGCGACGAACACGGGCTTGCCCGGCAGCGCCTCGACCCATTCGACGTAACGGACGATGGCCTCTTCCGGTCGCTGGAGGTCGCGCCGGCACGCGGCCCACGCCTCGGGCTGCGTCTCCCACCACTTCATCTGGACGGGATGCCCGCTCGCGCCCTGCAGCAACTCAAGGTTGGCCGAGAACGTGCCGACGACGGTCTTGTCGGCGAGCATCGCCGCCGACGCGAACGACAGCATCGAATGCGGTCCCGGAATCGGTCCGTCAGCCTCGATGTCCGTGCTGACGTAGATCTCGGGACGCGTATCCGGTGCCTGTCGCTTCGCCATGGATCAATCCGCTGCGCTGTTCGCCACGACATGGTCCGCGACGAACGGATTGCTGCGCCGCTCCTCGCCGAACGTGGACACCGGCCCATGGCCGGGCACGAAAGTCACGTCCTCGCCAAGCGGCCACAGGCGCGTTCGGATCGAGCGGATCAGGTCAGCATGATTGCCGCGCGGGAAATCCGTACGCCCGATCGACCCCGCGAACAGCACGTCCCCGACGATCGCCAGCCGGTTGTCTCGCGAGAAGAACACCACATGGCCGGGCGTATGGCCGGGCGTGTGATAGACCTCGAGCGTTTCCCCGCCGAATGTCACCGTGTCTCCATCCTCGAGCCAGCGATCGGGCTCGAAGGCCTCGGCCTGCCCGAACCCGAACCGGCGGGTCTGGTCGGGCAACTGGTCGATCCAGAAACGTTCCTCCTGCTGCGGTCCCTCGATGGGAATGCCGAGCTCGCGCGACAGCGCCGCGGCACCCGCGCAATGATCCACGTGCCCGTGCGTCAGGAAAATCTTCTCGAGCGTGACGCCATGCTCGGCCACGGCCGCGTGAATGCGGTCGAGGTCACCCCCGGGATCGCAGACCGCGGCACGACCGGTCGCCTCGTCGATGAGCAGCGAGCAGTTTTGCTGGAACGGCGTGACGGGAATCAGGAGGACTTTCATGCGGGGAGGGTGGGCGTCGGCGGGGTCGGCCGAAGGAGCCTCATTGTAGCCCGCCATGTCGATTCTGACCGGCGGGGGCGGGGGCGGGGAGCCCGAAGCGCGTCTGACAGCGTAGCACGGGCGACGAAAGCGTCTTTTGCATTACATGGCGAGCATCAAGTGTAAATTTCCGCAATCCCTTGTCGGGCCAAGGATTGCGGGGATTTGCGACGACGTTTCAGACGGTTGTCTTAAATTTCGTAACAAAATCAAGGCCATAGCATCGGGGGTGCGATGTTAGACTGCGGGCCATGACCAGTCTAGCCGCCATGCGCCCCGCTTTTTCCGTGGGGGCACACCGTTTGCTCAACCGTTGCGCCGTCCTCGCGTGCGCGCTGGTAATGGCCGCCTGCGCGACGCCGCCGGGCGGGAGCGACGGGGCGGACGTCGCCGGTTCCCCCGGCTCCATCGCCACGCCCACGCGCGGGGCTGGCGGCGCCACCAATGGGGGCATCAAGTCCGGGGGCATCAAGTCCGCCCAGCAGGGCAAGACCGATAAATCCGCGAAGACCGAAGGGGCCAAGCCCGACGATCGCGGTAACTGGGACCTGTTTGGCTGGGGCAAGCTGGACCGTGACGCGCCCGACACCAATGCATCGTCGCTCGAAGGCCTGCGCGCCGATATGGGTACGTTCGAGCAGCGCGGCATGGCATCGTGGTACGGCAAGGGCTTTCATGGACGAAAGACCGCGAACGGCGAGCGCTTCGACATGCGCGCGATGACCGCGGCCCACCCGTCGCTGCCGCTCGACAGCTGGGTGCTCGTCCGCAATCTGCGCAACGACAAGGTCGCCGTGGTCCGCATCAACGACCGTGGCCCGTATCACGGCAACCGCGTGCTCGACCTGTCGTACGCGGCCGCCAAGCGCCTGAACTTCGTCGATCACGGCGCCACGCAGGTGGAAATTCGCCGCCTCTCGCGCACGGAAGTCGCCGCGCTCGGCCCGCAGATCGATGCGGGCAACAATGAAGCCGGCGATGGCACCGGCGCGGACGACGTGAGCCCGCCGGACACCGCGAACACGCTGGTGCCCGCGAAGAAGTCGAAGACGGCCGCCAAGGCGCGGACCGTCAAGCGCAAGCGCTGATCCGGCTCAATCGCGTGGGTTCCACCACATAGGTTCACGCGATCGGACAGCCGGTGACGAGCCTCCGCGACCTCCGCGACCTCCACGTCCTTCACGCCGCCTCAGTCGTCCCCGTCGTTCCCACCCCCTCGCTTCTTCGACAGCGCAACCTGATAAAGCGCGTCGGTCTTCGCGCCGGTAATCGCTGCAGCCAGCTTGGCCGCGCGCTTGGCCGGCAATTCCGGCAGCAGCAACTCCAGCACGCGCACGGCCCGCGCGTCAGGCACATCGCCAGCTTCGCCGGCCTCTCCGCCCGCATGGCGCCGCGCTCCCTCCACCACGATCACGAACTCGCCCTTGCCGCGCGTCGCCTCGGCGGCGAGCCACGCCGGAGCGTCGGCCGCCAGCAGCACGGGTGTTTCCTCGAACAGCTTGGTCAACTCGCGGCCGATCATGAGCCGCCGTGCGGGCAACGCGGCCGCCAGCGCGGCCAGCGTGTCGCCGATGCGATGCGGCGCCTCGTAGATGACCCATGGGTGGGCCAGGCCCGCCAGCTCCGCGACGGCCTCGTCGCGCGCCTTGGGCTTGCCGGGCAGAAAGCCGACGAACGTGAAGCGCCCTTCGCCATGCTCGAGCATGTCGCCCGCCACGGACAGTGCCGCGACGGCCGCGCTGGGACCGGGCAGCGGCACCACGCCACGGCCCGCCGCGCGCACCGCCTCCACGAGCCGCGCCCCGGGGTCGGAGATGCCGGGCGTGCCCGCATCGGAGACATAGGCGATACGCTCGCCCGCCGCGAGCCGCGCGACAATACGCTCCGCAGCCTCGCGTTCGTTGTGCTCGTGCACCGCGAGCAGCGGCCGCTGCAAGCCCACGCGGGTCAGCAACTGACCGGTATTGCGCGTGTCCTCGCAGGCGACGGCGTCGACCAGGCCGAGCACATGGAGCGCGCGCAGGGACAGGTCCGCGACATTGCCGATCGGGGTGGCCACCACGTACAGGGTGCCGGGTGGATAGGTCTGGCCAGCGGCCAGCGAGTTCCAGTCAGCCATGCTTGAGAACTTCCCTTGAATCATCCATTCAAAACCACCACGACGCAGGCGGGCGCCCGGGCGGAAGACCGCGCGCTGGCCTGGCTCGAGGCGCATGCCATGACGCTGGTCGTCCGGAATTATCGCTGCAAAGGCGGCGAGATCGACCTGATCATGCGCGCCAATGACGAAACGCTGGTCTTTATCGAGGTCCGCGAGCGGCGCGGCCGCGCGTTCGGCGGCGCCGCGGCCAGCGTCACGACGGCCAAGCAGCGGCGATTGCTGGTGGCCGCGGCGCAGTACCTGCTGACGCTCGATCGCACGCCGCCATGCCGGTTCGACGTGGTCGCGATGGATGGCGGGCGCCTCGAATGGCTGCAGAACGCATTCGATCTCGACGCGGCTGCGTCATAATGCGGCGGCAACAGGTGTCACCCGCAGCAAGCAAGAAGGAAGAAGGCCCAACAGAGCCATGAGCATCGACAGTATCCAGCAGTATTTCCTGGACAGCGCCGACGTCGTGCGGCAGGCCGCGGCGACGATGGCGCCGCAGATCGACGCGGCGGTGGAACGCGCCGTGGCGGCGCTGACGAGCGGCAACAAGATTCTCGCGTGCGGCAACGGCGGTTCGGCCGCCGACGCACAGCAGTTCGCGGCGGAGCTGATCGGCCGGTTCGAGCGCGAGCGGCCCGGTCTCGCGGCCATCGCGCTGACCACGGACGGCTCCATCCTGACAGCGATCGGCAACGATTACGATTTTTCGGTCGTGTTCTCGAAACAGGTCGAGGCGCTCGGCCAGCCTGGAGACGTGCTGCTGGCCCTCTCGTCCTCGGGCAACTCCGCGAACGTGATTGCCGCGATCGAGGCGGCGCGCCATCGCGAAATGACCATCATCGCGCTCACCGGGCGCGGCGGCGGCCAGATCGGTACCATGCTGGAGGAATTCGATATCCATCTGTGCGTGCCAAGCGACCGCACCGCGCGCGTGCAAGAGGTGCACCGCGTGACGCTGCACTGCCTGTGCGATGGCATCGACGACGCGCTGCTGGGCGAGGCCTGAGGCCGCGTCCGGCAAAGTTATCCCGGGTTGTGCACAACGCTATCCACAGCCCGACGCTCTTTATTCACCCCTTATCCACCGGATATCTACCGGCTATCGATCCGGTTATCAACCGGGTTATCGACAGGGAAGGGGCGGTTATCCACCGGATACCCACAATGCAGCATCAACTTCACCGTTATTGCACCGAGCCAAGGACCGCATGAAGAACGTGCTTCTCCCGAACCCATCCCCCTCCGCCACCTCTACCGCCACGTCCGCCCCGGCCACGCGCGCGGCGCGCGGTGCCCGCACTGTCCGCACCGCCATTACCGTCGCCGCGCTGCTCGTTTCCGCGACGCAGCTCGCCGGCTGCTTCCCGGTGCTCGCCGGCGCAATGGCGGGCGGCGTGCTGCTGGCCGCCGACCGCCGTCCCACGGGCACGCAGGCGATCGACCGCGGTCTGCAGCTCGAGATCGAGAATACGCTGAGCTCCCGCTACAGCGGCGGGCAGGCCAGCGTGAGCGTGACGGTCTTCAACCGCAAGGTGCTGCTGACCGGCGAGGCCGCCAACGATCAGATCAAGCAGCAGATCGACCAGTACGTCCGCGGCCTGCCGAACGCGCGTGAGGTCATCAACGAACTGCAGATCACCTCGTCGCCGGGCTTCATGACCACGAGCAACGATGCGTACCTGACCAGCAAGGTCAAGACGCTGCTGGCCACGACCGATGGCGTGCCGGCCAACTCCATCAAGGTCACCACCGACAAGAGCGTCGTGTACCTGATGGGCGTGGTCACGCAGGCCGAGGGCGACAAGGCGACCGACATCGCGCGCAATGCAAGCGGCGTGGCCAAGGTCGTGAAGGCGTTCGACTATGTGAGCGACGCGGAGCGGGCACGTCTCGATCAGGCGGCGGCGGGCGGCAACGGCAATCTCGGCGACACGCCGGTGGGCACGCCCGCGCCGGTGCAGTCCGTGCCCGGCACCGCGCCAAACGCGCCGGTGACGTCGGGCGCGCCCGCGAACACCCCCGTCCCGACCGCGGGCGATGGCACGGTCAGCACCCCGGTGGGTTCGCCCGTCACGGTGCCGGCAGGCCGCAACCTGCCCTGACCGATGCGCGCGCCGCCGGCCGGAATCGTCTGCTCCCTCCGTCGCGCACCGCCCGGCGCAACGGCCCGCGCTCCGAGCGATAGGTCTGTTTGCGCGCTGACGGCGGGGCTCACGGCGGGGCTCACTGCGAGGCTCACTGCGGGGCTCACGGCGGGTCTGACTGCGGATCTGACTGCGGGGCTCACCGCCGGGCTGGCCGTCGCGTGGCCCGCCGCGCTGGCACGCGCGCGGCTGCGTGCGGCCGTCGTAGCGCTGCTCTGCACCGCGCCATGGCTGGCGCAGGCGCAGCCCGCCGCGCCCGACAGCCGGACGACGGTCGGTGTGCAGGCCGAGCGCACGCTGCAGGCGCGCCAGCAAGCCGCCAGTTGCGCGGCATGCCACGGCCCGGACGGCCACGCCCCGGCCGGCAGCCCCATCCCCGGGCTCGCCGGCAAACCGCAGGCCCAGATGGTCGAGCAGATGCTGGCGTTCAAGAACGGCCAACGCGCGGGCACCGTCATGCCGCAGCTCGCGCGCGGCTATAGCGACGCGGAGATCGTCGCCATCGCGGCGTGGTTCGCCGACAGGGGAGGCAACGGCGGCGACAATCCCCGCGGCATCGACGCCATCGACCACGGACAGCCCCGGAGATAGCAGGCCATGCAACGACGATCGTTCCTCCGCGCGCTGTCCGGCGCCGCGGCACTGAGTACGGGTCTGGGCATGCTGACCGCACGCGATGCCCGCGCCGCCGCCAACGCAAAGGTGGTGGTCATCGGCGGCGGCTACGGCGGCGCCACAGCGGCGCGGTATCTGCGCGCGTGGAGCCGCAACACGATCGACGTTACGCTCGTCGAGCCCGACGCGTCGTTCGTCTCGTGCCCGCTGTCGAACCTCGTGGTCGCCGGCCTGCGTTCCATGGCCGATATCACGCGGCCCTACGACACCCTCGCCAGCCGTCATGGCATCCACATCGTCCGCGACACCGTCACCGCCATCGATCCCGCGCGCCGGACGGTCAGGCTGGCCGGCGGTACCACACTCGCTTACGACCGGCTGGTGCTGTCCCCCGGCGTGGAGATGCAGACCAGCGCGATCGCGGGACTGGGCCGTCCCGGCGCCGACCAGATCGTGCATGCATGGAAGGCCGGCCCGCAGACCGAGGTCCTCGCGAAACAGCTGGCCGCCATGCCCGACGGTGGCACATTCGCGATCACCGTGCCGCTGGCTCCGTACCGCTGCCCGCCCGGCCCCTACGAGCGCGCGAGCCTCGTGGCCGACTACCTCAAGCGCAACAAGCCGCGCAGCAAGGTGCTCATCCTCGACGCGAACCCTGACATCACGTCCAAGGGCGCGCTGTTCCGGCAGGTCTGGCAAACGCGTTACGCGGGAATGATCGAGTACCGCCCGCAATACGACACCATCGACGTCGATCCCGCCACGCGGACACTCAAGTTCGATGTGCAGGACGACGAAAAGGCCGACGTGATCAACCTCCTGCCGCCGCAGCGCGCGGGCGCGATCGCGGTGGCCACGGGCCTCGCCACGGCCAACGGCCGCTGGTGCGAGGTGGACTTCATGACGATGGAGTCGCGCGTCGCACCCAATATCCACATCATCGGCGACGCGATCCAGATCGCGCCGCTGATGCCGAAGTCGGGCCACATGGCCAACCAGCATGGCAAGGTGGCCGCGGGCGCCATCGTCGCGCTGCTGGCGGGGCAACCGCCGAATCCCACGCCGCTCTATAACAACACCTGCTACAGCTTCACGTCCGCAGACGAGGCGATCCACATCGCCAGCGTGCATCGCTACGATGCCGCGCAGAAGACGATGGTGACGGTGCCGGGTTCGGGCGGCCTCTCGCCGGCACCGAGTCCGCTCGAGGGCCGCTACGCGCAGGCCTGGGCGCAGGGCATCTGGACGGACATGCTAGGCTAGCGGCCCCCCAGGTCCCTTGTCCGCCCCGGCGGCTCCCCCCTCATGCTAGCTAAAGACCGCCTGCTCGCCCTCGGCATCATCCTCGTGTGGGGTCTGAACTTCGTGGTGATCCGGGTCGGACTGAACGGCATGCCGCCGATGCTGCTTGGCGCGCTGCGATTCCTGTTCGTCGCCTTCCCCGCCATCCTCTTCGTGCCGCGCCCGCGCGTGCCATGGCGGAAGCTGCTGGCCTACGGCGGCTTCATCAGCCTGGGGCAGTTCGCGTTCCTGTTCTATGCGATGGCCGTCGGCATGCCCGCCGGGCTGGCCTCCCTCGTGCTGCAATCGCAGGTGTTCTTCACCGTCGCGTTCGCGGCCCTGTATCTGCGCGAGCCCGTGCGCTGGCACCATCTGGCGGGGATGCTCGTCGCCGCGGGCGGCCTCGCGCTGATCGGCACGGGAATGTCCGGCAGCGCGGGAAGCGGCCACGGCATGACGCTCGCCGGCTTCGTGCTGACGCTGTGCGCCGCGGCCAGCTGGGCCACCGGCAATATCGTCAGCAAGACGATCGGCCCCGTGGATCTGCTCGGGCTGGTCGTGTGGGGCGCGCTCGTGCCCATCGTGCCATTCGCGCTGCTGTCGCTCGCGTTCGAGGGCCCCGCGCGCATCGAGGCCAGTCTGACGCACCTGTCGGGCATGGCCATCTTCGCGGTTGCCTATCTCGCGTACGCCGCCACGATCTTCGGCTACACGATCTGGGGCCGCCTGCTGAACCGCTATCCGGCCAGCAAGGTCGCGCCGCTCACGCTGCTGGTGCCGCCGGTGGGGCTGATCTCCTCGCACCTGCTGCTGGGCGAGGACCTTGCCGCCGCGCAATGGATCGGCGCCGCCGTTGTCATGGCGGGCCTGCTCGTCAGCGTGTTCGGCGGGCGCCTGCCCGTTGCAGGACGGCTGGCCGCATCGCCGGCCTCGTCACGATCGCCCCAAAATAAGGGTTAACCCTCGGGTCGGGGCCGCGACCATTCGCCGCGGGTATATCGCGCTGTCATATCGCGCTGTCATATCGCGCTGTCATATCGATATCACCGCAGCGTCCGTAGGGCATTGGATTCTTGAGGCAAAATAGCGGACTGGCCGCTTATGCCCGGGGAACATCGGGCACCGCCCCCCATCCTGATCACCGATTCGATGCGGGTGGCCAGCCCGCGCCGCGCGACTGCGGCGCCTTTTGCCGTCCCCACGGCTTACGAGTTTGGAGCCAACGAAACATGAAGCAGTTCGTAATCGCAACGCTGATGCTGGCGGCCGCCGCGTCGGCGCACGCCGTCGATGCCGCCAAGGCGCAGGACATCGCCAGCAAGAATGCCTGCATGGGTTGCCATCAGGTGGACAAGAAACTGGTGGGTCCGTCGTTCAAGGACGTGGCGGCTAAGTACAAGGGTGACAAGGGCGCGCTGGCCAAGCTGACCGCCAAGGTCAAGAACGGCGGCGCCGGTGTCTGGGGTCCCGTGCCGATGCCCGCGAACGCGGGTGTCAGCGATGCGGACATCAAGACGGTGGTCGAGTGGGTCCTCGCGGGCGCGCCGGCGAAGTAAGCCTGACAACGTAAGTTGCAGAAGTAAGTTGCAGAAATAAGCGTCATCAGCAGTCACGGCGGCGGCCACCGACACGACAGGGTGGCCACCGCCGGCAGCGCAGTCAAAACGGGTAGAGACAAGAGACGACATGAACCAGAAACGACGAGACGTCCTGCGGGTCACCGCCGTGCTGTCGCTGATGGCCGCCACCGGCCTGATCAGCGAGGCGCAGGCCGCCGAATGGAACAAGAATGCGTTTGACGGCAAGAGCGTGGCCGACGTGATCAAGGCGCTCGGCGGCAATGGTACGGAGAAGTCCGGTTCCATCACCTTCACCGCGCCCGACATCGCCGAGAACGGCGCCGTGGTGCCCGTGGCCGTGACGAGCAGCATCCCCGATACCGAACAGATCGCGATCCTGGTGGAGAAGAACCCGTACACGCTGGCGGCGGATTTCAGGATCCCGGCGGGTACGGAGCCGTTCGTTTCCACGCGCGTCAAGATGGGCCAGACCTCGGTCGTCTACGCGGCGGTCAAGGCCGGTGGCAAGTGGTACGTGGCACAGAAGGAAATCAAGGTCACGCTCGGCGGCTGCGGCGGCTGACGACCTGACGACTTTCATCCCCATCCACGACCAGCAGGAGAGAACACATGGCAGATCCGATGCGCGTCCGCGCCACCGAGAACGGTGGTGTCGTTGACGTCAAGATTCTGATGAAGCACGACATGGAAACGGGCCAGCGCAAGGATGCGAGCGGCAAGACCGTTCCGGCCTGGCATATCCAGACCGTCGTCGCGCAGTGCAATGGCAAGGAAGTCTTCAACGCGCAGTTCGGCACGGCGGTGTCCAAGGATCCGTTCCTGAACTTCAAGTTCAAGGGCGGCAACAAGGGCGACAAGGTCACGGTGACCTGGGTCGATAACCGCGGCGACAAGCGCACCGACGAAGCGACCATCGCCTGAGTCGGCAACGCGTTCACACGCAAAACAGGAAGGAACGCAGCATGCGGCGAGCATTCTTCAAGGCCACCGCGGCGCTCGCCGCGGCGGGTCTGTCCGCGAAGGCGATGGCGCAGGGTGGCGCTGCCACGCAAGCGAAGGGCGGAAACCAGGTCAAGGTCGTCTATCAGATGTCGGAGGGGCTCGATCAGGCCGTTCGCATGATGAGCAACCTGCGAAACCATCTGAACGGGGCGCCGGGCACGAAGATCGTGGTGGTGGCGTTCGGGTACGGCATCGACTTCCTGCTGGAAGGCGCCAAGGATTCGCGCGGCAATGCATTCGATGCTCCCGTGGCCGCGCTGGCCGCCGACGGCATCGAGTTCCGCGCCTGTGGCAACACGCTGGCCGCGCGCCGGATATCGCCGTCGAGCCTGCTGCTCGAGGCCAAGGTCGTTCCCGCGGGCGTGGTGGAAGTTGCCAACCTGCAGTTCAACGAAGGGTACGCGTACATCAAGCCGTAACGCTGTCACGGCCCGTACGCCCGAATCCCTCCATAACGCGAACGATGCGGGAGCCACCGCATCGCGAGGAGAAGGTCCCCATGCAGAACCATCGACGCCGCCCCGCTGCGGCGCTGCTGGCCATCGCCGGCGCAGCCGCCGTGGCTGCCACGGTCGCCGCGCTGCCCGCACAGGCGCAGGGCAGCACCGCCGAAGAGCTCGCCAAGTACCGCCAGATGCTGGCCGAAGGCAATCCCGCCGAGCTGTGGGAAGCCGCCGGCGAGGAACTGTGGAAAAAGCCGGCCGGCCCGAAGAACGCATCGCTGGAACAGTGCGACCTGGGCAAGGGCCCGGGCGTGACCAAGGGTGCGTACGCCGAGCTGCCGCGCTACTTCAAGGATGCGGGCAAGGTCATGGACCTCGAGCAGCGGCTGGCCTGGTGCCGCGTGACGCTGCAGGGCCTGACGCCCGCGCAGGCGACGGCGAACCCGTTCTCCTCGCCGGGCAAGGCCTCCGATATCGAGCGCCTGGTGTCGTTCGTCACCGGCGAATCCCGCGGCGTGAAGATCAACGTCCAGCTGAACACGCCGGAAGAGAAGAAGACGTACGCCCTCGGACAGAAGATGTTCTTCTACCGCGGCGGCGCCTACGACTTCGCCTGCGCCACCTGCCATGCGGTGGATGGCCAGCGCATCCGTCTGCAGGACCTGCCGAACCTGCTGCACGCGAGCGGCGCGCAGGCGGCCTACACGACATGGCCCGCCTATCGCGTCTCGCAGGGGGAGGTCCGCACGATGCAGCACCGGCTGTACGACTGCCTCCGCCAGCAGCGCTTTCCCGAACCCGACTACGGTTCCGACGTGATCACCGCCCTGACGATGTTCCTCGCGAAAAATGCGAATGGCGGCACGTATGACGGTCCGAACCTGAAGCGCTGAGCGGGAGAGCCAATATGAATCGAATCCATGCATGGATGCTGACGACCGCCGTTTCCATGGCGGCGGGCGGCATCGGAACCCACGCGCTCGCACAGGATGCGAAGTCCGTGGCGCCGAAGGCCAGGGCTGCGGCCAGCAAGGCGGTGCCGGTTGCCGACGTTGGCGACGGCGACCTCAAGAAGCTCATCGCGCTGTCATTCCACTCCAAGGGGCCCGCCACGCTCGATGGCGTGCTTCAGCAGGACCCGACGCAGCAGGCGTGCAGCCAGTACCCGGATCGCACCAGCGTGCCCGAGCCGGTGGCGAAGAAGATCGAGGCCGCCGAGATCAGGCAGGTCAAGTATCCCGCCGACGGCAAGTACCTCGGCGACTGGAAGGTGGGCGAGCAGATCGCGCAGAACGGCCGCGGCATGCAGTTCTCCGATCCTGTCGGCGGCACCAACGGCGCCAACTGCTACGCGTGCCACCAACTCACCAAGGCCGAGATCTCGTTCGGCAATATCGGTCCGTCGCTGTATCAGTACGGCAAGCTGCGCGGTAACTCTGAAGCGGTCATCAAGTACACGTGGGGCAAGATCTGGGACTCGAACGCGTTCAGCGCCTGTTCCAACATGCCGCGCTTCGGGCACAAGGGCATCCTCACCGAGCAGCAGATCCGCGATGTGATGGCGCTGCTGCTGGACCCGGCCTCGCCGGTCAACCAGTAAGCCCGATGCGCGCGCGCCGTCGGTTCCTGACGCTCGCGCTCGCCGCCGGACTTGCGTCCGTGGCCGGCGTGGGTGGCGTGGCGGGGGCAGCCGAGGTGGGTGACGTCGTCACGCTGCCCGCCGTGCCACTGCTCGACGGCCGTACGGTGCCGCCATCCCACTGGGCCGGCAAGCCGCTGGTCATCGAGGTGTGGGCGTCATGGTGTCCGTTCTGCGCGCTGCAGAACCCGCGTCTGCAGGCGCTCTACGACAGCACGCGCAAGGCCGGGCATCCGCTTCAGGTGCTGACCATCAGCATCGACAAGGAACCGAAAGTCGCCGCCGACTACCTGAAGCAGCGCGGCTACACGTTCCCGGCCACGATGGACTCGCCCGATCTGCGCAAGGCGCTGGGTCCGCGCAAGGGCCTGCCGGAACTGTATGTCCTGGACGCGCGCGGACGCGTCGTCCAGAAGGAGCTCGGCGAGATGCTCGACGACGACGTGGCCGCGCTGGCCCGTTACGCGAAGTAGGCCAAACACGCATGAATCGGCGCGAATTTCTCCAGATACTGGCCGTCGCGGGGGCTGGCGGCATGGCGTTCCCCACGAACGATGCGCTGGCCGCGAAGGCTGTGGATAACCTCTATGACGTGCCGCGCTTCGGCAACGTCCATCTGCTGCACTACACCGATTGCCATGCGCAACTGCGGCCGATCCATTTCCGCGAACCCAACGTCAATCTCGGCGTGGGAGAGTGGGCCGGCAAGCCGCCGCATCTGGTGGGCGACGCGTTCCTGCGCACCTACGGCATCGCGCCGGGCAGTGCCGCCGCGCATGCATTTACCTGTCTCGACTTCACGCAGGCGGCGCGTCGCTATGGCAAGGTCGGCGGGTTTGCGCATCTCTCCACGCTGGTCCAGCGCATGAAGGCGAGCCGGCCGGGCGCGTTGCTGCTCGACGGCGGGGACACGTGGCAGGGTTCCGCCACCGCGTTGTGGACGCAGGGGCAGGACATGATCGATGCCGCGCTGCTGCTCGGCGTCGATATCATGACGGCACACTGGGAAATGACGCTCGGCGCGGAGCGGGTGCGCGAGGTCGTGGACAAGGATTTCAAGGGGCGGGTCGCGTTCCTGGCCCAGAACATCAAGACCAGCGATTTCGGCGATCCGGTGTTCGACGCGTACACGATGCGCGAGATGAACGGCGTGCCGGTGGCGATCATCGGTCAGGCGTTTCCGTACACACCGATCGCCAACCCGCGTTATTTCGTGCCGGACTGGACGTTCGGCATTCAGGAAGAGAGCCTCCAGCAGGTCATCGACGATGCGCGCGGCAAGGGCGCAAAGGTCGTGGTGCTGCTGTCGCACAACGGCATGGATGTGGACCTGAAACTCGCCTCGCGCGTGCGCGGGCTGGATGCCATTCTCGGCGGCCACACGCACGACGGCATCCCCGCGCCGGTGCCGGTACGCAATGCGGGTGGCACGACGCTGGTGACCAACGCGGGCTCCAACGGCAAGTTCCTCGGCGTGCTCGACTTCGACGTCCGCAACGGCCGCGTGATGGACTTCCGCTACAAGCTGCTGCCGGTCTTCGCGAACTACCTGCCGGCGGACGCACGGATGAACGACCTGATCACGCGCGTCAGGGCACCGTTCGAACCAAAGCTCAACGAAGTGCTGGCGGTGAACAAAGGCCTGCTGTACCGCCGCGGCAACTTCAATGGCACCTTCGACCAGCTGATCCTGGACGGCCTGATGGCGGTGCAGGACGCCGACATCGCGTTCTCGCCGGGCTTCCGCTGGGGCACGACGCTGCTACCGGGCGAACCGATCACGATGGAGGCGCTGATGGACCAGACGGCCATCACGTACCCGTACACCACCGTCACGCCGATGACCGGCGAGACGATCAAGACGGTGCTGGAGGACGTGGCGGACAACCTGTTCAATCCGGACCCGTACTACCAGCAGGGCGGGGACATGGTCCGGGTGGGCGGCCTGCAATACACGATCGACCCCAACCAAACGATCGGCCACCGCATCACGGATATGCGCCTGAACGGCAAACCGCTGGAGGCCGGCAAAACCTACAAGGTCGCCGGCTGGGCCCCCGTCTCCGAAGACGCCCGCCAGTCCGGCGGCAAGCCGATTTGGGACGTGATGGCCCAATGGCTCCGCACGAACAAGGAAGTCACCGCCCGCCCGCTGAACGTCCCCAAAGTGGTCGGCATGGACGGCAACCACGGCATATCCCCCGCCTGAATCCCATGGTCGTGCGCCTGCAACGGCACGATTGAAAACGCAAAAGGTTTTGCGCTAGAATCATCCGCTACGGGCCGATAGCTCAGCTGGGAGAGCGCTGCGTTCGCAATGCAGAGGTCGGGAGTTCGATCCTCCTTCGGTCCACCAATTTCCTTTCAGAACAACGCACTACGTCTGACGATGTGGTGCGTTGTTTTGTTTTATGCGGCGGAAGATCCTAGGGACAGATATGTCACGTTAAGCGTCCTGATCTCGTCATAGCGCAGAACGAAAACGTCCCCCGCGATGGGATAGAAGCGACTTGTGTCTTCCTTGTGCTGACCCATTGCGGCGTCGTACGCACGATCGGGGGCTAGCTTACGGCGCTGGGCATGCACCAGGAGGAGCCGGTCCAGGTCGCCGGCTTCGCTAACTTCGTAGTCCAGCATCATGCCTTGATACAGGTACGAGCCTTCTGCCTTGAACTCGACGACTGCCGCCACCACCGTACCGTCCACCTCTCGGGCGTCGGGATGGTCGAGCCCCGAGAAAAGGTAATACCAGGGTGCCTCTCCTCGTACCCACTGTGTCGACCATTTCCCGCGGCAGTCCAGACCGCAGCATTCGACGAGCAGACGCCAGGCCAAGGCGCTTGCCAATGCCAGGCCGATGGTAGAGGCGAAGTACTTCAGCGGCGCCGTCGGATGGTCATTCAGCCAGGCGAGGCCGCTCGCGACATCCGTCAGCGCGCTAGTGCCGCCGACAAGGAGTCGGACAGCGTCTCCGATATCGATTCTGTAACCCAGCCACTGTGTGGCAATCGCGGCCACAACGAGGTTCGCGCAGGCGGCACATAGCAACGCTTGCAGCGCAACGGCACTGAATGCGGTGTGGTCAAACGTTCTGACTTCCCGTCTCTGGACGAAGAGCCGGAAGACAAAGCCCGGAAGGACCAGTAGAAAGAGAAGGACGGCCGGAAATGCAATATTCATCTCACGCGCCGCTGCCGAAGACCCGAAGCAGCTTGGGCCAATAGCAGACAGGCTTGCCTTCCGCATCAAGGGTTTCGATCTTCATCTGGGCTTCGCCACCAACGTTTGCGGATGCCAGAAAGACGCGCAATTGCTCCGCCGCTGCGGGGTCGCGTAGAACGTTTTCGAGCCTTTTGCTGCGTATCACTTTCATGCGTCGCGGCATGGTCTTCTCCAAGATCAGGGCAAGGCGACGCTTCAGATGCGCGCTTCCTCATAGCCCTCGCGATCCTCGCAAGCGGTCATCAACCGGTGCGCGAAGCGGAAGACCATGAAGGCAAATCCGCCCGCAACCAGCCAGCCGGCGGCGAGCAAGGCGTGCTCCGACCATGGAGCGTCCGGGCGATAGGCAGCGACGAGGCTTGCGACCCCGGGAATCAATCCGAGGACGCCGTACATATGGGCGACAAAATGGGAAGCGCGCATGGCGGGCATGGGTCGATCTCCGGCGGGGAGGTGCCCGGCTCGCCTCGATGTTTGCGACGCTGGGCAGCAATGTTTCCGGCCATGCTAGCGCGCTTCGCAATGGCGCTGGTGTGTCAACTTGTTAAATCGCGAGGGCAGCCGGTTCGCCCTGTCGCAATCAAGGGACAGTCGGCGAAATTAAGCGTAGAGCGATTTCCATCGCCATGCTCAGGCCCTACCGCGTCGCGTCGATGATTGACCCCAGCCGCTCCAGCGTCGGAATCCGCAACCGTTCGATTTCCTTCGGCTCGAACTTCGTCAAGCCTCCCGCATAGGTCCGCCCACCGCCGGTATCGATATTGGCATTGAGCCACGCCGTCAGCCCATGCATGACCTCCGGCGCCAGCACCTCGCGCGGATACAGCCCGTGCGCGATGTTGATATGCCGCGCGTCGCATGTGTTGACCGTGAACTGCGGCGGGCGTCTGGCCATGTAGGTGCAGAGGATCGGGGCAGGGGCCTTGAGGCCGACTGACCACCATGCCTTGCGGTGGGTCGCGATATAGCCCTCGTGCGCGCCTTGCTCCCGGGCCCACGACAGGAATGCGTCGATATGTTTTCGCTCCTCGTGCGAGAAGCCGTCGAAGTCTCTCGGCAGGTCGATGACGAGCCGTAATGCCCCGGCCTTATGCAGATGCGCGCCCGCCTGAATCAGGTCCATCGCCTTGGTGACCGATGGATACTTGACCCGCGCCGGGAGATCGCGCGCGTGGGGGCCCGCGATCCAGATGTCGTTAGCGCCCGTGACCTGTCCGCGATGCACGCGGAACAAGTCACCGAGTTCGATCTCGCCGGCGCGCGGCGCCGTCGAGGGGCGCACGATGATCGACCACTTGTGCGCGGACTGCAGTGTCTTGCGCGCGATGGGTGTGCCGCCGTCGAGCGTACCTAACGCCGGCAGCGCGTCCACCGCGTGCACGGTGACGGGCTCGGTCTGCTCGCCAACCCGGAAGCACGTGATCGCCGCGGTCGTGGCCGTGCCGGGAAACGCCTCGACCGTTGGTGCGAGCACGTGCAGTGCCGTGCCACCCAGTTGATCGATCAGCAGCTTGCGAAGCGCGGACCCATAGTTCACGTCCATCCACTCGGCCGATGTGATGAACGCGCCGACATCGCCCTCTTGCGCCAGCAACCGCGTTTGCAGAAAGAAATGCAGATGGAGCCCTGCCAGCGCGCTCGCCTTGATGCCGAGCGATGCAAAGCGCTCGGCGTACCAGGCCTTCCATTCCTCGCCGATATCGTGGTGCCGCACATAAGGCGGATTGCCGATGAACGCCGTCATGCCGGCCACGCGCGGCAAGCTGACTCTGCGGTAATCGTCGACTATCACCGTCACGCGATCCTGCCACCCGCGCGCGGCCACGTTCGCTCGCAGCATCAGCGCGGCAAGCGGGTCCATTTCCACGGCGACGAGCTCCGCATCGGGGAACCTCTCGCCCGCGGCGAGGATAAAGCGCCCGGAACCGGCGCCGGGATCGACGATCCTTGCGGGCGTGCCCCGCGTGACCAGCCACGCCATCATCGCGTCCACGATCCGCTGCGGCGTGTAGACGGCACCCGCGGCGCGACGGTCCTCGGCTGCGCGAAGGATGGCAAACGCGTCGCCCAGCGGATCGCCACCCGACGCGATCTGCGCGCGCACCGCGCGCACGGCGATGTGATCCACAGCCTCGGCTGAGGCCGACCACCCGCGCTCGGCTTCGGACAAGCCGCTGCCGTCTCCCGCGAGATCGCCCATGACAGCGCCACCGACAGCGCCACCGACAGCGCCCATAGCGTCGTCCATCGCGTCATCCATAGCGTCCCCGATGAGCGCGCGACACATCGCCACCAACGCCCCTTGGGTCCGCAACGCGAACGCCTCGCGCGGAACGTCTTCGGCCGTGATACGCATGCGGGGATCTTTGAGCGACATGACCCGGAGCGTAGCATGCTAGTCTCGTACGCTCACACTCAGCACCGCAAGGCCGTTCAAGCCCGGTACCATCAAGCCCATGATCCCGAGCCAAGCCGAAACCGCCACGCCCTCGGTGGACTCCTCCATCGACGCCTCCATCGACGCCGACGCGATGGAAGTCCGCCACGCCGCCGCCCGCCGCAGCACCCTCGTCAGCGTGTTCGTCAACATCGCGCTGACCATCGTGCAGGCGGTCATCGGCGTCATCGCCGGCTCGCAGGCGCTGATCGCCGATGCCGCGCACTCGCTCTCGGACCTCGTTTCGGACTTCGTGGTGCTCATCGCGGGCCATCACAGCCGCAAGGACGCCGACCTCGATCACCCCTATGGTCACCAGCGCTTCGAGACCGCCGCCTCGCTGGCGCTGGGCGCGCTGCTGCTCGCCGTCGGTGTGGGCATGCTGTGGACGGCGGTCCAGAAGATCGAGCATCCGGAGCAGGTCCAGCCCGTCAAGCTCGTCGCATTATGGGTGGCCATCGGCGCGCTCATCGCCAAGGAACTGCTGTTCCGCTACATGCTGCGCGTGGCCGAACGCGTGCGCTCGAGCATGCTGGTCGCCAATGCGTGGCACGCCCGTTCGGACGCCGCGTCATCGCTCGTGGTCGCGCTCGGTATCGGCGGCAACCTGCTCGGCTATCACGTCCTCGATCCCGTGGCCGCGATCGTGGTCGGCCTGATGGTCGCGCGCATGGGCTTGCAGTTCGGATGGGACGCGCTCAGCGACCTGATGGACCGCGCGGCCGACGAGGATACGGTTGAAGCGCTACGCCAGGCGATGCTGGAAACCCCCGGCGTGCTCGGGCTGCACGACCTCAAGACGCGCAAGATGGGCGACCTGATCCTGGTCGATGTCCATCTGGAAATTGCCGCGGATCTGACCGTCGAGCAGGGACACGCGATCGCGGTCGCCGCCCGCGAAAGCGCGATGCGCCGCGACGACGTGCTCAACGTGATGACGCACGTCGATCCGGTAAGACGATAAGGCGCGATGCCTGGTCAGCGCAGGTCAGCCCGCCTATAGAGACTCAAGCCTACCGCCAGAAACGCCAGCATTCCCGCGCAGCTCCGGTTGATCCATTTGAGCGTCCGGGCCGATAACGTGCGCACCGCGTGGCGTCCCCCCAGCGCATAGATCGTCATCACGATCAGGTTGATCGTCGCGCTGATCGCCGCCAGCACCGTGTACTGCAGGGCGATGGGCCCATCCGCATGCACGAACTGCGGCAGGAACGCCGACACGAACAGCAGCGCCTTGGGGTTGGACAGCGCCACGAACAGCGCGCGCAGGAACGCGGCCCGCCCGCTGGCGGAAGCATCGTCTCGCTCGGCCACTAGCGCGTGCGTCGGCGAACGCCAGATGACCCACGCCAGATAGAGCAGATACACCGCGCCGATCCACTTGATAGCCTCGAACAGCCGCTCGGACGCCAGCAGCAGCGCGCCCAGCCCGCAGCCGACCGTCCCGATCAGGATCAGGTCCGCCAGCACGGCGCCCGCCATGCCGCAGGCGGCCACGCGCATGCCACGCGTCGCGCCATTGTTGAGAGCAAGCAGCACGGTGGGGCCCGGCGTGGCGATCACCGCCGATACCGCCATCGTGTAAAGCAGCAACGTCGTCGCGTCCATCGATCCAGTCCTGTGGAAAACTTCGGGAAAACCCTGTGGTCACGCTGGGGGCTCGCCAGGGGATGCGCTGTGGAGCGTATACGAACAACTCGGCCGCCTCGACGTATACGCGAAAGGGCCTGTGGATGAATCGACGTATACGCACAGCGTTGCCCAGATGGTTGTGGGCGCCGCAACTCCCTGAACCAGAAGAGAAAGTTACGGTTATCCACGGCGAGTGGCGTGCGTTAACTACTACTACTACTATTTTTGTATACGTAAACCTTACGGTAAACCGTAAACGTATACGCGCCGCGCCCAGATCAGCGCGGCACCTTGAAAGACTTCCTCGCCCGCAGAACTTCCGCGCGCGTCGCGCAACCTTCCACGTGATCGTTGACGAGGCCCATGGCCTGCATCAACGCATACATCGTGGTCGGCCCGACAAACTTCCAGCCACGCTTCTTGAGATCTTTGGACAGTGCAATCGATTCGGGCGACGTCGTCATGGCGGCCAGCGCCTCGCGCGTGATCTTCTTCGGCCGGGTGGCGGGTTTGGGTTCAAAGCGCCAGAAGTAGGCGGCGAGCGAAGGCTCGGTCTCGAGCAGCTCCAGTGCGCGCTGGGCATTGTTGATGGCGGCCTCGATCTTGCCGCGATGGCGCACGATGCCCGCATCGCCCAGCAGCCGCTCCACGTCGCGCTCGTCGAAGCGTGCGACCTTGCGGATGTCAAAATTGGCGAAAGCCTTGCGGAAGGCCTCGCGCTTGCGAAGGATCGTCAGCCAGCTCAGGCCGGACTGGAAGCCTTCCAGGCAGAGCTTCTCGAACAGGCGCCGGTCATCGTCGACCGGAAAGCCCCATTCGTTGTCGTGATAGTGGCAGTAGTCCTCGATGGTGCCGCACCAGCTGCACCGTTGGGGAACCGCACTCTGGGATTGGGTCATCTTGATAAATCCGCGGGAAGAAGGGTGAATATACCCAATCTCCCCCCGGGTGAGCGCGCCCGTTGCAGGCGCGCCCCGGCCTCGAATCACGAGGCCGGAAACAGCCAATCAGGCGATCGGCTTGCCGGTACGATCGTGCATGAACAGCAGCGCGAGGAAGCTCACCGCGGCCGCGGCAATCGCGTAATAGGCGGGCGCATGCTTGTCGCCGCTCGACTGGATCAGCCAGGTCACGATCAGCGGCGAAAAGCCGCCAAAGATGGTCACGGCGAAGTTGTACGCCAGCGACAGGCCCGTGGAACGCACGTCGGTTGGGAACTGCTCGGCCAGTACAGCCGGTGCCGGGCCCGTGAACGCGGCCAGCAGGATGCCCAGCACGATCTGCACCTGCAGCAGCGTGCTCGTGGTCGGCGACACGTTGAGCCAGTGGAACAGCGGGTACGCGAGCACGCCGATAAGGAGCGCCACGGTGCCGAGCATGCGCTTGCGGCCCACGCGGTCGGACAGCATGCCCATCAGCGGGCACAGCACGAGGATGATCGCGCCGCAGATCGCGGTCGATTCGAACGTCGCGCCCAGCGGCAGGCCGAGCTGCTGCTTCGCGTACGACGGCATGTAGAACACGAGCACGTAGGTGCAGACGGTCCACAGCACGGTCACGCCGAGACCGGCGACGACTTCGCGCGGATGCTCGCGCAGGACCTGCGACAGCGGCGAGAACTTGACCTTGGCCGCGGCGCGCTCCGCCTGGCGTGCCTCGAACTCGGGCGGCTCCTCCAGCTGCGAGCGGATGTACATGCCAACCGGCGCGATCAGCAGACCGAACAGGAACGGAATGCGCCAGCCCCAGGCATCGACCTGTGCGGGCTCGAGGCCGTTGATGACCAGCGCGCCCATCGCGGCGCCGAGCATGAACGAGATGCCCTGGCTCGCCTGCTGCCAGCTCGCGTAGGCGCCGCGCTCGCTGTCGGGCGCGTGTTCGATCAGGAAGGCGGTGGCGCCGCCGACTTCGCCGCCGGCCGAGAAGCCCTGGATCAGGCGGGCCAGCACGATCAGCGCCGGCGCCCACGGGCCGATCGACGCATAGGTCGGCGCGAAGCCGATGATCGCCGTGCCGAGTGCCATCAGCAGGATGGTCAGCGTGAGCGCCGCCTTGCGGCCAACGCGGTCGGCATAGACGCCGAGCACGACCGCGCCCACCGGGCGCATGACGAAGCCGACGCCGAACGTCGCCACCGTCAGCAGGAATGACGTGATGTCATCGCCGGTGGGGAAGAACAGCCGCGAAATGATGACCGCGAAGAAGCTGTAGACCGTGAAGTCGAACCATTCGAGACCGTTGCCGATGGTCGCGGCGAGGATGGTGCGTCGTCGCTTGGCGGCGGAAGGAAGGGAATGTTGCGTAGCAGTGGCTTGCATGAATTGTTTTAGGAATCACCGAAATTGGGCATTGGACGCCCAACGCCATCTTAAGCGATTCCTTACATGCCGCCGAGCGAACCGGGGGCCGCCGAGCCCGCCAACAGGCGACCGGGCCTCAGCCCGGGTGATGCGGTTCGTGCGAGGGATCGGCCGATGCGGCACGTCCCGCGTGCGCGGCAGGCCGCCCATGCGGACGCCGGCGGGTGAACCAGAGCCAGACCGCGCTCGCCAGCCAGCCCGTCACGAAGACGGTGTCGCCGGCGTGGTTGAACAGCGCCGCCGCCGTCATGGCATTGCCGAATAACAGATACAGGATTTCCGCGGGAAGGCGCGCCACGATCCACAGCAGCACGGCCGGCAGGCTGCCATAGACGCCAGCCTGCCACCACAGCGCGTGGGGCAGGGTCGGGTCATGGGGCGTGCGCTTGGCCACGGTCGTGAGGGGGCGAAAAAGGAGTGGAAAACACGCGTGGGCGGGACCGTCCTCGCGTTGCCGGGCGGTACGTATCCGCATTGGCCGCCCTGTTTGCATCATAGGCCTATTCCGTTGAGTCCGGCCGCTCCAGTGCCGTGTATGCCATCCGGGTGTGTGCGTTCACCCACGCTTTTGTGGCGCCCCGGTGCCGACCGGAACTTCAGTTTTTTTGCACGACCCCTTCGCATTTGACTCCCTCCACGTCCATCCATATTGGCCACACTGAATACATCGAAGAAAGCGTTTGAAGGGTGCAACATGCTTCCCGCCATTTATGTTTCGCACGGTTCCCCCATGCTGGCGATCGATCCGGGCCCTACGGGCGCGGCGTTCGACGCGCTCGGCGCGCGCCTGCGCGCGCTCGCGCCCAAGGGCATTGTGGTGATTTCCGCGCATTGGATCTACAGCACGCTGGCCGTGAGCACACGTGAGCGCCAGGAGGCGTGGCACGACTTCGGCGGCTTTCCGCGCGAGTTGTATGCGCTGCGCTACGACGCGCCGGGCTCGCCCGCGCTGGCCGGCCGCGTCAAGCAGGCGCTGGAGCGCGCAAAGCTCCCCGGCATCAGCTACGTGGCCGAGGACAACGACCGTCCGCTGGACCACGGCGCGTGGATGCCGCTGCGGTATTTCTTTCCCGATGCCGATGTGCCCGTGATCCAGCTCGCGTTGAACCCGTATTTGCCGCCCTCGCGCCAGATCGAGATCGGTCGCGCGCTCGCGCCGCTGCGCGAAGAGGGTTACCTGATCATCGGATCGGGCAGCTTCACGCATAACCTGCAGGAAGTGTTCGGCGGCGGCCGACCGGTACAGCACGGCACGGACGTGGCGCCGTACGTGGACGCGTTCCGCGACTGGATGCGGGCGGCGCTCGACGAGGCCCTGGCGACGGGCGATACCAGCCGCATCGCCGCTTACCGAGAGCAGGCACCCTACGCACGGCGCGCGCACCCCAGCGACGAGCATCTGCTGCCGTTTTATGTCGCGCTGGGGGCGGCCCTTGGTCCAGTGCCCGGGGAAGGCGACGCACGCGTAGCGCGTGTGGCCGACGACGTCACCTACGGCGTACTGGCCATGGACACGTTCGTGTTCGAAGGCATGGGCGCCGGCGCCCATGCGCCTGCACACGCCTGACCGCTCAGGCGGGCGTCGTGAGGTAACGCCGCGCGGCACGGGCGCCGAATAGCGCGATCCAGCCCATGGTCAGCGCCACGAGCGCCAGCCCGATGCGCAGGTTCGTCAGATGTGCCGCGCCGCCAATCAGGACGGGTCCAAGCAGCAGGCCGACGTAGGCGAAGCGCGCCACCCGCGCGATCGCTTCGGCCGGCGCCACGCCCGGCAGCCGCGATGCCGCCACGAAGAAGATCGGCACCATGTTCGCGGCGCCCAGGCCCATCAGGCAGAAGCCTCCGAGCGCTGCAATGGGTACGGGCAGCAGCAGCGCGAGCACGATACCCGCGAAGCCCATCCAAGCGCTCGCCGTGAGCGTTGGCCCGTCGCCAAGCCGCGCGCGCAGCCAGTCGCCCCCGAAGCGGCCGCATGCCATGCCCCCCGAGAACGCGGCGTAGCCGAAGCTGACCCAGTCCGCCGGCGATGCCGCAACGTCACGCATATAGACGCTTGTCCAGTCGTACATCGCGCCTTCGCCGATCAGGCCGAGGAAGGCCATCAGACCGAGCAGCCACAGCGCGCGCGTCGCATGCTCGCGATGATGCGCCGCGGACGGCATGACCGGATGATCGGCGAGCAGACCGGGCAGGGTGACCACGGCCACGGTCGCCGTCAGCGCGGCCATCATCGCCGCATGGACGAGCGGCGCGACGCCCAGCGACAGCATCAACCCGCCGAACGCGGCGCCGGCCATGCCGCCGAGGCTGAACATGCCGTGCAGCGCTGACATCACGGGCCGCGTGCGGCTTGCCTCCACGGTGGCCGCCTGCGCGTTCATGCCGACGTCGAACGCTGCATTGCACATGCCGAACATCAGGAGCGCGGGCAACAGCAGGACGAACGACGGCATGGCAAGGATGGCGATGGTCGCGAGGGCGTAGGCCAGCCCGCTGAGCATCGAGGCGCGCGCGCTGCCGACGCGCGCGACCCAGCGTCCGACGGGACCCATGGCGAGAATGGCGCCGCCGGCCACGGCCAGCATCGCGAACGACAGCATCGCGTCGGATAGCGCGAAGCGCGCCTTGATGGTCGGGATATGCACGCCCCACGTCGCGAACGTCGCGCCGTTGACGAAGAACAGGGTCATGGTGCCGCGCGTGGCGCGGGAGACTGAATCAGTCGATACGGTAGTGGGATCGGACATCGGGGGCCATGCGAAGGACAAGCCGCATGGTCTCACAATGCCGTGGCGGTCGCGTGCAGCAACCCCCGCCGTCGCAACGCGAAGCCGAACGCGGCAAGGCCGCCAAAGGCCAGCAGCACCATCGTCCACAGCATCAGCCAGTACCCGTCGGCCGCCCGCCACATCAGCGCGCCGAGCCACGGCGCGACGGCCTGCGCGAGCAGCACCGGCGTCATCATCAGCCCGTTCAGCGTCGCGTAGTGGTGGCGCGAGATCAGCTCGGGCATCGCCATCGCGCGCAGCATCGTGTTGACGCCGTTCGCGCAGCCATAGAGCACGGCCGCGAGCATCAGCCACCAGCCCTTGCCGAGCGCCAGGCAGGCGAGGCCGATGCCCAGGACCGTATAGGTGGGCAGCGACAGCCGGATTGGCTGCCGTACCGGCCATTGCGTCATCACGAGCCGGCCCGCGACCTGCGCGGGGCCGATCAGCGCGGCCACGACGAGCTGCTCCGCCAGCGGCAGGCCCTTCTCGTTGAGCATCGGAATCAGATGCGCGCCTAGCAACGAGGCGATGACCGCAGTCGCCGTGAAGGCGAGAACGACCGCCCAGAACACGGGCTCGCGCAGCGTCGCGCGCGCGATACCGGCATTGGCGCCTGCGGCGGCGCCCTCCAGCGGCGTGGCGGGCTGGACCGCGTGGTAGGTCGGATGGATCGTATAGCGCAGCAGCCGCGCATGCATCGGCGCGCAGACCAGCAGGTTCAGCGCCGCAAAGCCGATCAGCGTGGGACGCCAGCCGAGATGCAGCACGAGCCATTGGGCGAGCGGAATGAACACCGTGCTGGCGAGGCCCGCCATCAGCGTCACGTGGACGATCGGCTTCTGATACCCGTCGCCGAACGCCTGCCGCAGCACCACGAACGCGGGTTCGTACAGCGTGGACGCCATCGCCACGCCGAGCGGCAACCACATCAGCAGGAACATCGTCTCCGACGGACTCCATGCCCACAGCAACAGTCCGATTCCGGCCAGCACCGATCCGCCGCACATCACGCGGTGCGCGGGCACGCGGTCAAGCAGCCGACCCACGGCGAACGAGCACAGCGCCCAGACCAGCAGCCCGAGCGAGAACCCGCCCGCGAGGAACGGCTTGCTGAAGCCGAGCGCCCTCTGCATGGGATCGATCAGCACGGTGAAGGAGAAGTACAGCGTGCCCCAGCTGATGACTTCGGTCAGGCCGAGGGTCCAGACGAGCGTCCGGGGGGAAGGTAAAGGCCGGCGATGCGCGTTCTGCGGTGAGGGAGCGGACTGGGTCATGGCGCGCCCGCGGCTGCGCGCGGGTCACGGAGATGGGGTCGGCTCATTGTATCGGCGGCAGCCGCGCGTGACCATGGCGTCGCATCGCGGCCACACGTCATGGCACGTCGTCGGCAAGGTCTGGCGGCCCCTTGAGTTCGACCATGTTGCCGTCGGGATCGTGCAGATAGATCGACGGGCCCAGACCCTCGGCGCCGTAACGCTGCTCGATGGGCCCCGCATCCACGCCATGAATACGGAAATGCTCGTAGATGTCCTTTGCATCGAATGGATCGATGCGCACGCAGAAATGATCGAGGTTCCGCCCCTCGCGGCCCGGACCGGCCCCGCCCATGCGGCCCAACTGGCCATCCAGCGAGATCACGTCGATCAGGGCATTGCCCGCGCGAAGCTGCGTCAGGCCGAGCGCGGCCTGCTCGCGTTCGACGTGGCAGCCGAGCACATCGACATAGAACCGCACGAGGCGCGGCACGTCGGCTGTGCGGAGCACGAGATGATCGATACCGGCAATGCGGAACATGCTCGCTCCTGGTCAGTGATCGGGAATCAGACGTTTGCCAAGACTCACGGCGGCATCGGCCCCATACCCAAGCTTCTCGTAGAACGCCATCACGGCGTCGTTGCCCTTGCGCACGAGCAGATTGATCTTCGGGCAGCCGCGTTCCAGCAGCAGCGCCTCGGCGCGCGCCATCAGCATGCGCCCGTAGCCGCGGCCCTGCAATGCGGGCTCGACCGCCACGTAATACACCCAGCCGCGATGGCCGTCGTACCCGATCATCGCCGTGGCGACGACGCGGCCTTCCACGTCGCCGACGAGGAACAGCTCGGGCTGCTCGGTAAGCTTGCGCGCGATGTCGCGCTTTGGATCGTTCCAGGGACGCGTGAGGCCACAGGCGTGCCACAGGGCGATGACGGCCGTTTCGTCGGCCGGGGTGTAGGAGCGAAGGTGCATGGGGACTGGTGTCGGGCCAAACCACCAGTGTAGCCAACACTGGTGGCAGGCCCATTACGGTTCGTCAGCGGAAGCGTCCCCAGCCAATCAAGCCGCGCGCTGTCCCGCCTCCGGATGCCGGAACTGCTCGAGCAGTTTCGCCCAGCGCGAGCGCGCCGCCGCGAGGTTGTTCTCCTTCACGTGGCCGAAGCCGCGAATATCGTCCGGCAGGTTAGCCAGCGCGACCGCGGTCTCATGATTCGCCTGCGACAACCCGCCCGCCAGTTCCTCGACCAGCGCCCGATACTCGCCGATCAGCGCGCGTTCCGTCCGGCGCTCCTCGGTGCGGCCGAAGATATCGAGCGCACCGCCACGCAGCCCCTTGAGCTTCGCCAGCATGCGGAACAACGTCATCGTGGACGGCCCGAAACGGCGCTTCACCAGATGTCCCTTCTCGTCGCGCCTGGCCATCAGCGGGGGCGCGAGCCAGAAGTTCAGCTGATAGTCGCGGCCGGGCTCGCCTTCGAACTGCGCGCGCAGCTTGTCGAGGAACACGGGGTCCGTATAGAGCCGCGCCACCTCGTACTCGTCCTTGTACGCCATGAGCCTGGCCAGATTGCGCGCCACGCCCTCGGTCACCGGCAGCGGCTTGCCACTCCCCACCAACGCCGACTCCGCAGCCCGCATCCGCTGCACCACCTCGCGATACTGCTCGGCATACCGAGCGTTCTGGTACTTCGTCAGCAGCTCCACTCGGCTGGCGATCAGTTTCTCCAGCAGCGCGCCGGTCGACGTCGGCAGCTTCACCACGTCGCCACCCTCGGCGACGTTGCCAAGCTTGCCCGTCAGCGACAGCACATGCTCGGGGTCATGCGCCATATGGCGGCCCCAGTCGAAGGCGGCCTTGTTCTTCTCGACGGACACGCCGTTGAGTTCGATGGCGCGTTCGAGCGCTTCGAGCGAGAGCGGAATCCAGCCCTTCTGCCACGCATACCCCAGCACGAGCGGGTTCGTATAGATGGCGTCGCCGATCAGCGCGACGGCCAGCGCGCTCGCGTTGATGAAATCGCAAGACTCGCCCACCGCATTGCGCAGATCCTGCTCCGCCGACAACCCGGGGAACTGCCACTTCGGATTGCGGATGAACTCGGCCGTCGGGGTTTGCGCGGTATTGACCACCGCGCGCGTGCGCCCCGCCTGCGTCTTCGAGATGACCTCGTCGGTCGCGGAGACGATCGCGTCGCAGCCGATCACGAGGTCGGCTTCGCCCATGGCAATGCGCGTCGCATGCAGGTCATCGGGCCGCGCGGCGATCTGCACGTGCGACAGCACGGCGCCACCCTTCTGCGCGAGGCCGGCCATGTCGAGTACCGTCACACCCTTGTTCTCGAGGTGCGCGGCCATGCCAAGCAGCCCGCCGATCGTCACGACGCCTGTACCGCCAACGCCCGTCACCAGGACGCCATACGCGCGGTTCAGCGCGGGCAGTGCCGGCATCGGAAGCGCGGGCAGGCTCGACATCGAGATGCCATGCGCCTCGGGTTTGCGCACCTGCGCGCCTTCCGCCGTCACGAAGCTCGGGCAGAAGCCGTTGAGGCACGAGAAATCCTTGTTGCAGGACGATTGGTTGATCTGGCGCTTGGTGCCGAGGTCGGTCTCGAGCGGCTCCACCGACAAGCAGTTCGACTTCACCGAGCAGTCGCCGCAACCCTCGCACACCGCGTCGTTGATGAAGGCGCGGCGCGCGGGATCCGGATACGTGCCGCGCTTCCGGCGGCGGCGCTTCTCGGTGGCGCAGGTCTGGTCGTAGATCAGGATCGTGCAGCCGGGGACTTCCCGCAATTCGCGCTGCATGGCGTCGAGCTGTTCGCGGCCATGCACGGTCACGCCTTCGGGCAGCTTGATCGCGCTGTTGTACTTCTCCGGCTGGTCCGTGACGATGACGATGCGCTTCGCGCCTTCCGCATGCACCTGGAACGCGATGTCCTGCACGGACAGCTGCCCATCGACAGGCTGCCCACCAGTCATGGCCACCGCGTCGTTGTAGAGAATCTTGTAGGTGATGTTCACCCCCGCGGCGATCGACGCGCGCACCGCGAGCAGCCCCGAGTGGAAGTACGTGCCATCGCCGAGGTTCGCGAACACGTGCTTGTCGCCCGCGAACGGCGCCTGCCCGATCCACGCCACGCCTTCACCGCCCATCTGGCTGAACGTGCTCGTGTTGCGGTCCATCCAGACCGTCATGTAGTGGCAGCCGATGCCGGCGAGCGCGCGCGACCCCTCGGGCACGTTGGTCGACGTGTTGTGCGGACAGCCCGAGCAGAACCACGGCTTGCGCTCCGCCGTCACGCGCGGCGTGGCCAGCGCGCGTTCCTTCGCTTCGATGATCGCGAGGCGCGAGGCGATGCGCGCGCGCACATCGGCGGGCAGGTCGAATTTTTCCAGCCGCGTGGCGATCGCCTTCGCGATGATCGCGGGCGACAACTCGTAGTGCGCCGGCAGCAGCCAGTTGTTCTGCGGAATCGACCATTCGCCGCCCGCATTGTCCTTCTCGTCGAACTTGCCGTAGACCTTGGGCCGCACGTCGTCGCGCCAGTTGTACAGCTCTTCCTTGAGCGCGTACTCCATGATCTGGCGCTTCTCCTCGACCACGAGGATCTCCTGCAGGCCTTCGGCGAACGCGCGCGCGCCGTGCGCTTCCAACGGCCAGACGCAACCGACCTTGTACAACCGGATGCCCAGCTGCGCGCAGGTCTCGTTGTCGAGGCCGAGATCGCACAGCGCCTGGCGCGTATCGAGGTAGGCCTTGCCGCCGGTCATGATGCCGAAGCGCGCGTGCGGGGAATCGATCTCGATACGGTCGATCTTGTTGGCGCGCACGTACGACAGCGCCGCGTACCATTTGAAGTCGAGCAGCCGCGCTTCCTGCTCCAGCGGCGGATCGGGCCAGCGGATATTGAGGCCGCCCGGCGGCAGGATGAAGTCCTCCGGCAGCACGATGCGCACACGGTGCGGATCGAGTTCGACCGATGCCGACGATTCCACCACGTCGGTCACGCACTTCATTGCCACCCAAAGGCCCGAATAGCGACTCATCGCCCAGCCATGCAGGCCGTAGTCGAGGTACTCCTGCACGTTGGAAGGGAACAGCACCGGCAGGCCGCATGCCTTGAAAATGTGCTCGGACTGGTGCGCGAGCGTCGAGGACTTGGCCGAATGGTCGTCGCCGGCGAGAACCAGCACGCCGCCATGGCGCGAAGAGCCCGCGGAATTCGCATGCTTGAACACATCGCCCGTGCGATCGACGCCCGGTCCCTTGCCGTACCACATGCCGAACACGCCATCGAACTTCGCGTCCGGGTACATGTTGACCTGCTGCGAGCCCCACACCGCGGTGGCGGCGAGGTCCTCGTTGAGTCCGGGCTGGAATACCACCTCGTGCGCGGCCAGATGCTTCTTGGCCTTCCACAGCGACTGGTCTAGCGCGCCGAGCGGGGAGCCGCGATAGCCGGAGATAAAGCCGGCGGTGTTCAATCCGGCGGCGCGGTCGCGCTCGCGCTGGAGCATCGGCAGGCGTACCAGAGCCTGCGTGCCGCTGATGTAGATACGGCCGCGCTCGAGCGTGTATTTGTCGTCCAGGGAAACGTTGTCGAGCGCGCGACGGATGGCGTCGCTGACCGGGGCGGTCAGGGGTGCGTTCATGAAGGCTCCTCTATGGGGCATGCTGTCGGGATCACCGACACATCATTTATGGGGCAGCCAGGCATTGCCTCTTGTGAAGGCGCCGCATGGCCGTGTCTCTGCGGCGATGGTAGCACTCCCTCCACGCCGGCGGTACCTTGCCATGCAGCATAAAACGGGCCAGCTACCCCATGGTTTCCCCTAGGGGCGCGGCTATCGCGTGTACACTGCGGTGCATCCAGGACCGCGCCGCCGGGTGTCTTTCCCGTGCCAATGAAGCGCATGCGCCGCATCGCATCTCGCCCCTTACCGGCCCGGCCGCTGATTTCGCCTGCTTACTCCGCAAACGACATGACCATTGTTTCCCGCCAGGGCACCGCGACCCTGGCCGTGCTGATCGACGCCGACAACGCGGCGCCCGCCATCGTCGAAGGCCTGCTGGCCGAAGTGGCCAAGTACGGCGTGGCCGCCGTCAAGCGCATCTACGGCGACTGGACCAAGCCCAACCTCGCTGGCTGGAAGGAAAAGCTGCTGTCGCACTCCATTCAGCCGATCCAGCAGTTCCGCTACACCGTAGGCAAGAACGCCACCGACAGCGCGATGATCATCGACGCGATGGATCTGCTCTACACGGGCCGCTTCCAGGGCTTCTGCATCGTGTCGTCCGACAGCGACTTCACGCGGCTGGCTTCGCGCATTCGCGAGCAGGGGCTGACGGTCTATGGCTTCGGCGAGCGCAAGACGCCCAAGCCGTTCGTGACGGCTTGCGACAAGTTCATCTACTCGGACGTGTTGCGTGCGGAGGTGGATGTGGAAGGCGAGGGCGTGGAAGGCGCGGAAGGCGTCGAGGGCGCGGCCGCGCCGGCACGCCGACGCAGCACGGGCGAACTGCGTCAGGACTCGCGCCTCGTGCGTCTGCTGCAGAGCGCCTCGAAGGCGGTGTCCGACGAGGACGGCTGGTCGACGCTCGGCGGTATGGGCAACCACATCGCCAAGCAGGCGCCGGAATTCGACTCGCGCAACTATGGCTACGGCAAGCTCTCCGAGCTCGTGGCGGCCACGGGCCTGTTCGAGGTCGAGACGCGCAATGGCGGCAACAACAAGACGATCTGGGTCCGCCTGAAGAAGCGGAACAAGGGCGGCGGTCAGGACGTAAAGACCCCGCCGCCGCAGCAGCAGGCGCAGCGCCCCGTACCTGCGCCTGCGCCCATGCCGCACATCTCGGCGGACGCCTTGCCGGAAAACCCACCAGAAACATCTCCGGTCGAATTCGACCCGATGGCGGCCGCATCCGCCCTCGACACCGGGCTGGATGCGGAACCCGAACTCGACCTGACCCCGGAACCGGCACCGGTCACGCTGACGCCAGAGGTGGAAGAAAACGCGGGCTCGGCGTCGACGCTGATTCCGGAAACCGTCGAGCCGGAAGAGGAAGAGGCTCCCCGCCCCTCGCGCTCGCGGGGCAAACGCCCGAAGCGCCCCGAGGTCACCCTCGGCGAAAAACCGTGGCCCATCGACGCCTCCGTGTTCGCGGCGCCGGGCACCACCGTGCTATCCGCCCAACCGGCCTCGACCGTGCAGTCCGAACCAACCCCGGAACCCGAACCCACGGCGGAACCGGAAGCCGCGGCACAGGCCAGGAAAGCTCCGGCCAAGAAAGCTCCCGCCCAACGCGCGCCAAGAAAACGCGCACCGAAGAAGAACGAGGCTTGATGCTTACCGCACCAGCTGGTTGATCTCGATAATCGGCATCAACACCGCCAATACGATGAGCAGCACCACCACGCCCATCGTCAGGATCAACAGCGGCTCGAGCAGGCTGGTCAGAAACAGCGTCCGGCGCTCGAGTTCCTGCCCCTCGCCGGTGGCGGCCCGCTCGAGCATCACGGGCAGGTTCCCGGTAGCCTCGCCGGAACGAATCAGATGCACCAGCACGGGCGGAAACTGGTTCTGCGCCGCGAGCGCGCGGGCCAGTGACGCGCCTTCCCGCACGCGCGTCGTCGCATCGTCGACGTTGGTCTTGAGCGCCTGATTGGTCAGGGTCTCTCCAGCCGCCTGCAGGCTGCGCAAGATCGGCACCCCCGCGGAAACGAGAATCGCCAGCGTGCTGGCAAACCGCGCGGTGTTGTAGCCGCGAATCAGCTTGCCCATCAGCGGCGCCGTCAGCAGCCACCGATGCCACGCCAGCTTGATATCGGGCTGCCGCAACAGGCTCCGCACGATCAGCGCGATCACCGCGATTACCCCCAGCGCCGCCCACCACCAGTTCCGCACGAAATCCGACAGCGCGAGCATGACGATCGTCAACGTCGGCAGCTTCTGCTTGGTGTTGGCAAACACGCTGACGACCTGCGGCACAACATAGGACAGCAGGAAGATCACGATCGCAAACGCCACCACCGTGACGATCGCCGGATAGGTAAAAGCCAGCCGGATCTTCGATGTCAGCGTATTGCGCGTCTCGATATACGTTGCGAGCCGCTCGAGCACCAGCCCCAGATGCCCCGAGTGCTCACCCGCGGACACCAGCGCACGGTAGATATCCGGAAAATCCTTTGGATGCTGCGACAAGGCCACGGACAGCGAACTGCCCCCCATGACCTCCGCACGAATCCCCGCCAGCAACTCGTGCACATACTGGCGTTCCGCCTGATCGGCCAGCGCGCCAAGCGCCTCGTCGAGCGGCAGTCCGGAGACGATCAGGCTGGCGAGCTGCCGCGTGAACAGCGCCTGCTCCTGCGTGCTCAGGCGCCGCACAAAAAGCGCGCTGCCACCCCGCTGAGCCGCGCCGCTCCCCGCAAGCGGATCGACGATGATGGGCGTCAGCCCCCGCGCGCGCAACTGACTGCGCGCCTGCTTGGGACTGTCGGCTTCGATGACGCCGCGATCGGCACGCCCTGCGGCGTCCGCGGCTTCGTAACGATAGGCGGGCATGCTGCGTCAGGCTCCCCGGCTAGTCGCGCGTGACACGCAGCACTTCCTCGAGTGCCGTCGCGCCACTGTCGATCCAGCGCTGCGCATCGCCACGCATGGTGTGCATGCCCTTGGCCAGCGCGGTCTGCTTGATTTCGGACTCGGGCACCTGTCGATGGATCATCGTGCGAATCTCGTCATCGACACTCAGGAGTTCGTACACGCCCATTCGTCCCTGATAGCCCGAATGGCCGCACTTGTCGCAGCCCACCGCATGCCAGACGCGCTGCAGCGGCTTCCCTTCAGCCTTCAGCACGTCGGCCTCCGCCGCGGTGACCTCGATCACCTCCTCGCGCTTGCAGTGCGGGCACAGCCGCCGTACTAGCCGCTGCGCGAGCACGCCCAGCAGCGACGACGACAGCAGGAATGGCTCGATCCCCATATCGACGAGACGCGTCACGGCCGAAGCCGAGTCGTTCGTGTGCAGCGTGGCGAGCACGAGGTGACCCGTCAGCGAGGCCTGCACGGCAATCTGCGCGGTCTCGAGGTCCCGGATTTCCCCGATCATCACCACGTCCGGATCCTGCCGCAGAATCGCGCGCAGGGCCTTGCCGAACGTCATGTCGATCCGCGGATTGACTTGCGTCTGACCGATACCGTCGAGGTCGTACTCGATCGGATCCTCCACGGTCATGATGTTGGTCGTGTGCGAATCCAGCCGCGACAGCGCGGCGTACAGCGTCGTGGTCTTGCCCGAACCCGTCGGCCCCGTCACGAGCACGATGCCGTGCGGCTGATGGATCAGGTGATCGAAATTGACGAGCGTCTCGCGCGCCATACCGAGCTTGGCGAGGTCGAGGCGGCCCGCTTCCTTGTCCAGCAGACGCAGCACCGCGCGTTCGCCATGACCGGTCGGAAGCGTTGACACACGAACGTCGACCGGACGCCCGCCCACCCGCAGCGTGATCCGGCCATCCTGCGGCAGGCGCTTCTCGGCGATATCGAGTTGCGCCATGATCTTGATCCGCGAAATCAGCGCGCCATGCAGCGCCTTCTTCGGCCGCACCACGTCGCGCAGCGTGCCATCCACACGGAAGCGCACCACGGAGGACGACTCGAACGGCTCGATATGGATATCGGAGGCGCCTTCGCGCGCGGCCTGCGTCAGCAGCGCGTTGATCATGCGGATGATCGGCGCGTCGTCCTCGGACTCCAGCAGATCCTCGACCGCCGGAATGTCCTGCATCAGGCGCGACAGATCGACTTCGCCTTCCACCTCGCCCACCACCTGTGCGGCGCTGCCATCCTGGCGGTTGTAGGCGTCGGACATCGCGCGCTCGAGCGCGTCGGGTTCCAGCACGCGCAGGCGCAGCGCGCCATGGACGCGCGTCACTTCGGCCAGCGCGGACGGCGAAGTCGCGCGGCTGACCCAGACCTCGAGGCCGTCGGGACGCTGATGCGCGATCAGCAACCCGGCTTCGCGCGCAAAGCTGTACGACACAAGCCGCGCGGCGATGGCCGAAGGCGGCTCGAACACGTCGAGCGCGCCCGGTGCAAGGTCGGTCTCGTCAGGCTGGGTGGAAACGTCGGTGGCCATGACAGGACTTTAGTTGATGGGGCCGCGCGAGAAAGCATCGGCCAGCGCGATAGCCGGATTCTGGCGCGACGCCTGCGGTGCCGGCACCTGCACGGAAGGCTTGGGCTGCTCAGGTAGCGACGACGGTTGCGACGTCGCTTGCGGCGACGGCTGCGACCGTTGCGACAGCGGCCGCGACGGCTGCAGCGCCGGATCCGGCACCTGCTGCGGCGGCATCATCGGCTGCGGCGACTGCTGCAGCGGCAGCGGCGGCGCGAGCGGCGTCGTGCTGCGCGGATCGACGAACGGCGCCACCGGCGCCTCGGGCGGCGGCAGGACCGGCGTGTTGCGATCCGGAATCATGATGTTCGGCGACACGTAGCCGGTCTGCTGCGCGCGCATGAAGTCGTAGCGATCCTGCGCCAGGCGATCGGTCGCCCCGCCCGTGCGCATGACATAAGGCCGCAGGAACACGAGCAGGTTGGTCTTCGCGCGGTTCTTGTTTTCGTAGCGGAACAGGCCGCCGATCCACGGCAGGTCGCCGAGGCCCGGCACTTTCTGCACGCTGTCGCCGTAGTTGTCTTCGATCAGGCCGCCGAGCACGATGATCTGGCCATCGTCCACCAGCACGTTGGTCTCGATCGACCGCACGTTGGTCGTGGGACCCGCCGTGTTGTTCTGCGTGCCTTGCACCACCGACGACGATTCCTGGTAGATCTGCATCTTCACCAGGCCGCCATCGGTGATCTGCGGCCGCACGCGCAGCGTGATACCCACATCCTTGCGGTCGAACGTGTTGAACGGCGTCACCGTGGAGGTGCTGCCCGTCTGCGCATAGGAACCGGTCGTGATCGGAATGTTCTGCCCGATCAGGATCTTCGCCTCCTCGTTCTCGAGCGTGATCAGGTTCGGCGTGGACAGCAGGTTCACGCTGGAATTGGTGCCGAGCGCGCGCAGCAGGGCGCCAAGGCCGATGGCCCGGTTGACGATGCCGAGGTTCAGGCCGCCAAGGTCCGGCACGAGCTGGGTCGCCGCCGCGAGGCCCGCCGTGGGATTCTGGTTGTACGCCGCCACCGCGCCGGTCAGGTTGATGATGTTCTGGCCGCCCGACCCGAAGTTCGTGCCCGCGAACACACCGGTGTTGTTGTTGTTCGAGGTCAGCAGACCCTGCCACTGAATACCCAGCTCGGCCGAGTTCGTGGACGACACTTCCACGATCATCGACTCGATGTAGACCTGCGCGCGGCGCTGGTCGAGGTCGTCAATCACGGTGCGCAGGTTGCGGTAGACCGGCTCGGTCGCCGTGATGATCAGCGTGTTGGTCGACGGATCGGCCTGGATGATGCCGCCCGTGGTCGGCTGCTGGTTCGTCGCGAACGAGGCCGAGAACGCGTTGCCGCCGCCGCTGCCGAAACTCGAACCGCTGCTGCCGGACCGGCCGCCACCGAAGCCGCCATAGCCGCCCGAGCTGCTCGAACCGCCGTATTGGCCACCGGTCTGCGCGGTCTGCGATTGCCCGTACGCCCCCGTACCCCCGGCCGCGGTCCCGCCCGCGCCGCCCGGCGTCGTCGCGGAGACGAAGCTGCTATCGGCGGCGACGATCGCGCGCAGCGTGGCCGCGAGCTTGACCGCATCGGCATTGCGCAGGGGCACGACCCAGATGTTGCCGGGGCGCGCGTAGGGCTGGTCGATCTTCTCGATCAGCATGCGCGCCTGTTGGACGCGCGCGCGGCTCGAGGCGCGGATCATCAGCGAATTGCTGCGCGGCTCGGCCACCACGGTCGTGCGCAGGCTTGCGTCGCCCGTACCCGCCGCCGCGGTACCGCCGGCGGCGGATGGGTCGAGCAGCTTCTGCAGCGTGACGGCCGCATCGCTGGCAATCGCATTCTTGAGCGGCACGATCTCGACTTCCCCCGTGGCCGGCGCATCGACGGCCGCGATGATGCGGGCGAGGCGGCGCAGGTTGTCGGCGTAGTCGGTGATGACGAGCGTATTGTTCGCCGGGTACGCGGTAATCGTGTTGTTCGGCGCGATCATCGGGCGCAGCACCGGCACGAGGTTGTTGGCCGACTCGTAGTTCAGCCGGAACACCTGCGTCACGACCTGATCGCCACGGCCCGCCGCGCCGCCGATGACGGTGGGCGATCCCTGCAGCTTGGCATCGGCTTCCGGCACGACCTTGGTGAAGCCGTTGCTCTCGACCATCGCATAGCCCTGCATGCGCAGCACGGAGCCGAGTGTTTCAAGCGCCTGTGCGCGCGACACCGGCTGTTCGGTCACCAGGTTGACGGTGCCCTTCACGCGCGGGTCGATCACGAAATTCTTGCCCGTGGCCTGGCCCACCGCCTTCACGACGGAGTCGAGGTCGGCGTTGACGAAGTTCAGCACGACCTGGTCGCGGTTTGGCGGCGAGACGTCGGTCTGCTGGGCCCACAGCGGCGCCGGGGCCAGCAGGGAGAGGCCGCACAGCAGGGCGGTGGCGCGCGCGAGGGCGGTGCGGATGAAGGGTCGGTGTGCTTGGGTTCTCATAATCGGTTCCAGCCGGCTTCGGTTGCGTCGTGGTTCAGAAGCGCAGCCTTGTCACATTGTCCTCTCGTCGTCCCAGCAGGCTCAGCAGCCCAGCCAGTTGCGCGGCGGCTTCGGGGTCGGCTTTCGCCGTGCCTTCGAAGCGCGCCGTCTTGCCCAGCGTGCCGCTGCCCTCCAGGTACAGCGGCCCCGCCATGGTCTTCAAATCCAGTCTTCCCGCGGCGCCGGTCCAGTCGATTTCGGCGCGGTAGCTGCCCAGCGGCCGCAGCCGGCTGACCGCCGATGATACTTGCTCGATGCGCAGGGTCAGATGACCCTCCAGCGCGCCATCGGCAAAGCGTCCGCGCATCGCCGTCCAGTCCAGACGCATCTGCCCATCGGGGCGCAGCGTGTTGAAGGGCGCGCCCACGCCTTCCAGCAGCGACGCGGGCAGACGCATCGCGCCGGCCTGCGCGGTCCAGCCGCGCGGCGTCACCGCCAGCGCAACCGGCGCGGCGAGCGAATGGTCGTGCGACACGACCACGCGCAACGTGCCCGTGAGCAGCGGCCAGAACGGCACGGTCCACGCCAGCCTTCCCGGCAATACCGTCGCCGTCTGGCTGCCGGCGCCCGCGGACAGCGCCACCGTCGCGCTGCCATGCCATATCGTGCCGGCCGCGTCGGCGAGCAGCACGCGCTGCCCAGACCGCGCGGCCACGCTGTCCGCCAGCCACGCGGCGGGCAGCTGCGCGATCAGCGTGACGATGACCACCAGCACGCCCAGCAGCGCCCAGCGCAGGCGCCGCCAGAAACTCGACTCGCGCCGGCGCCGGCGCGGCAGCCGGAGGGACTCCAGCCGCGCCATCAGTTGCGCCCGCCAGCGCCGGGGCCTTGCAACGTGGCGGTGACGTTGACCAGCGCCGTGGCGCCGACGTACTGGAATCGCGCATCCGTGATCTTGAGGCGCTGCTGCAGACGCACGTCCTGCAGCCAGCTCGCCACCGATCCAAAGGCTACCTTCTCGAGTTGCACCTGCACGGCGTTGTCCCCGGTCGTCGCCAGACGCGTGGCCTTGAGGCCGTGCTGGCCCAGGCTGTCCTGCAGCGCCTGCGTCAGGGCGTCGCCGCGCAGGGACGGCGCGGGGCTCGCGGACAGGCCGCGCGCTTCCTGCGCCAGCGTTTCCATTTCCGCGAGGTCCGCGCGCAGGCCCGGCAGCTGCTTGGTCAGCGCCACGCGTCCCGCCGCGGCCGGCTCCCACAGCAACGTGTAGCCGACGACCAGTACCAGGATCAGCGAACCGCCGCCGAGAATCGCCTGCTCGCGCGGGTTGCGCGCTTCCCAGAACGCATCGAAGCGCTCATGCCACCGCTCGGGGATGCGCGGACGCAGCCGGGAGAAGCGGGCCATCACGTTCGCGCCGCGCGCGCTCTTGCGGCGGCCGGCGCTGGTCCCGGAGGTTGTCGTGTCTTTCATGATCCGGGCTTCACCATCCAGCGCGAGCCCGCGGGCCCGGGCGTGCCGGTGGCGCGCGTCATCGCGTCCGGCGGGTTCTTGTCTTCATCCATCTGCAGGCCCGACTGGCGCACGGTGTTGCGCAGCGCGTTGGTGTCGGTGCCGGGCTTCAGCGTGACGTACAGCGTGCGGCCGCGATATTCAAGCGACTGCAGCGCATCGGGCGCGAGGCTGCGCGCGGCGTTCGCGAAACGGTCCGCGAGCGGCAGGAAATCGTCGGGCGTGCTGCGTCCGGACGCCAGGCGAAGCTGCTCGACCTGACGGCGCATCTGCAGCGGCGGGTCGATGACCACGGGAATCTGCGGGAACGCCGTGCGGAGTGCCTGCGTCTGTGCCGCCTCCAGCCGATCGCGCTCCTTGCGCAGCATCAGCCAGTGAGCGTTCATGCCCACGATCTGCACGAGCAGCACGCCGCAGGCCAGCGCGAGCGGCAGGCGCCAGGCGCGCAGGTTCCAGCGATCGATGCGGCCCTGGGCGAATTCGAACTGCGCGAGGTCGAGGTCGCGTTGCCGCAGGCAATCCTCGGCGCCCTCGAGCCAGACGCGCCAGTCGTCGAGGGGCCGGGGCGCGCGGCCCGTATGCCGGCGCTCGTAGAGCGCGGGTACCGGCGCGTGCGCGAGCGCCGTGCGGTCGCCATGCCAGCGGCCGGCCGGCGCCAGCGCCTGCCATGCCGCCAGCGCGTCGTCGCCCAGCAGCAGGCCATAGCCTTCGTAGGCGCCCGTGCGGACCGTCACCTGCCAGAGCCGGTCATTGCCGATGCGCGTGGCCGGCGCATTCTCGAGCAGGGCCGCGGATTCGGCGAGCGCCGCCGTGGCGGCCTCGACGACCAGCGTCGCCAGCTGCACCGGTGCCTCCGCAGGTGTGGCGGCTCCGCTTGCCGCACCACCGTCCGTACCCGGCTCTGCGCTCGGGTCCGCGCTCTCATCCTCCGGATCCGCCAGCGGATCGACCTCGGCATCCACGCCCTCGGTCGCCGTGGCCAGCTTCGGCTCATACCGGCGCAGGACCTCCGGCGACGCCAGCGGCGTCAGCGGAATGCACAACTGGGCGGGCACCACATGGCGCCGCCGGTGCTTGTGATCGGCAAAGGCATCGAGCACTGCCCGCAGCCAGGCCCGGTCGGCGACCATCAGCAACCGTCGCCGTGCCCCGCGCGGCGGCGCGCCGGGCTCCAGACCCGGGCCGATCGCGATATGGCAGGGCTGCGCGTCGGTCGCGAGCGCATCCTCGACCAGATTGGGCAGCGCGAGCTTGAGCCGGGCCGGCGGCAGCGGCGGCACCATCGCGTGGGTCAGCAGCACATCGCTGGCGGCGACGATGAGCACGAGGCGATCCGCAGCCGGCAGCTCCGACACGGAAGCGTGGCCTTCGCGCAACAGATCGGGCGCGCTCGCTTCGCCGACGCGGCGGCTCTTGTCCACCACGGGCGTGCGTACCAACGCAAACGGCATCGCGCCGAGCTGCCACGGTTGCGGCTGGTCATGCGGCCGTTGCGGCAGGCGGACGTAGAGGGTGGTACTCAAAATATCCTTGGATTCACGGAATACGGATCTGATGGACGCTTGTCGCCGTCACATCGCGAACGTTGGCGCCGATTTTCGCGCAGGAACTCACGCGGAAACCCATGCGGGCATGTCACGCGATCATGCGAGAACGTCTCGGCGGCCGCCCGCAGGCGGTCTCGATGACCGGTGCGCCGGGCAGGCGCAGCAGCATACCTTGCCTGTGTGACTAACTGGCGTCAATAGCAGTCCGTCTGATTGCGCGCGCCCCGAAATGGCCCTAGTTGACACGCGCCGCGCGCGGACAGGGCTAGCGCACCTCGGGCAGACGGTCGGTGTCGTGCACCCACACGACGCGCGTCGTGTTCCCGCTGCCGAGCACGTCCGCGCGGAACACCAGCGACACCTGCAGCCGGTTGGCACGCTCATGCCGGACCAGCCCGTAGATGAAGAAATAGTGCGTGCGCACGTCCAGCAGGCTGGTGGCGGTACTCGCATTCACCTGCGGGGCAATCGCGGAGAGCTGGTTGACGACGTCGTTGGTATTGTTGAAGTACGCGCGATCGCGCTGGCGCACGAGTTCGCGCGCCTTGTCGATCGGCATGTTCATGACCGCCGCGAGCACTTCTGGGTCCGCGGTGTTGGCATTCACCTTCGTGGACTCGGGCAGCACCGCCACGAACGGTTCGAGCAGCGCCACCATGTCCGGCGAGAAGCCCGGCACCGCGAGCAGATCGTCGGCGCTCTCGGGCGGGCGCGGCGCGGGCTCGCCGTTGCTGCTCGTGCCGCGCGCCGCGCGCACCATGTACTGCGCGGTGGGCTCGGCCAATGACGCATTGAGCCCGAGCATCTGCAGCAGGCGCTGGAAGGCGACCATCTGCGTATTGTCCACGCTGTACGCGCGCGTATTGCCGTCCGCCGACCGCAGCACGAGGTTCGTCAGATTGAACCGCGCCTGCGCATCCATGATGCGGCCGGACAGGAACGAGACCTCGCCCGCCTGGTCCGTCCGCAGCCCGGCGCCAAGGAAGTCGGAAAGCTTGGTCTCGGCCACGGGCACCGACCACGGCTCGCCGATGTAGTCCACCTGCGAGCGCCGCTGGTCGTCGCGCAGGATCAGCCGCGCCCAGTCCACGGCCGCGCGCTGGATCCACGTAGCCTGCGCAAGCAGCCGCTGGTTCTCGATCGAGCGGATCTGCACCTGCTGCCGCCACAGCATCCCGGATACCACCACCACCGCAAGCGTGACGACGAGCAGCGCCGTCACCACCGCGGCGCCGCGCTGGGCGCGCCCCCGTAAGTGTCGCCGTAAGTGTCGCCGTGAGTGTCCCGGTGAGTGTCCCGCAGAGTGTCCCGGTGAGCGCGCACGGTCCGCCGGGCGGGCGGACGAAGGGCGGCCGGAAGGGCGGCCGGAAGGGCGGACCGATGAGAATAGGGAAGGGCGTACGTCCGGCATGCTCATAGCCCCGTCATGCAGACTTTCTGGAACTGCCGCGGCGAATCGCCATCGCCCATGCGCGCGATGATCGTGAGTTCCACCGCGCGGATCGCCGTAGCGTTGGCCACATTGCCGAAGTCCGCCTGGGCATCGCTCGCGCCCGTCGCGCCGGCGATCGCCGCGCCCGCCGCCGCGGCGGCACTGGCGGCCGCAATGCCCTGGACCAACGCGCCATAGATACGGCCCGTGTCCGCCTGCCAGCCGCCCGGTTCCACCCAGGCGCGGGCGGACATACTGTTCACGTCGCGCACCAGCGGCCGCACCTGTACCGCCTGCCCCCCGGCCTGCCGCATGTTCAGCAGCGCGCCGCGCACCTCGTTCCGCGAACCAAGATACGGGCTCGCCGCGCGAACCAGCGTATTGCCGTCGAGCCGGTACGCAATGACCTGCCACGCCGTGGGCTGGCCTGTGTCGCGGCGGTCGCGCACCATCAGCAACTGGCCCGGACCGAGCTCGAGCGGGCTCGCCTGCAGCAGCGACGCGGTCGCAAGATGCTCGCAATCGGACTGGAGCTGGCCGTACAACACCTTGAGCGCGTCCAGACGAAGATCGTGGTCGGTCAGCCGCTCGCGGCTGCGCGTCAACGAGTCCAGCGCGCGCCAGCCAATCACGGCCATGACCGCCAGCAGCGTGATCGCAACCAGCATCTCCAGCAGCGTGAAGCCGCGTGCGTGCGGTCGGTCAGAGCATGTTGCGCGTTTCATTGGGGACGAGGGTGACGAGCCACGCGAGCCGCACGGACTTGTTCGCAGCGGAAGGGTAGACCGCGATCTCCACGCGGCGAAAAGACGGATTCGGTGTGCCGGAGACCGTTTCCTCGCACCACAGCGGCGTGCCGCCCTGCGGGCAGTCGTACCCGCGCGTGCCCGGTTCGGGCCAGGTCTTGGCGAGGCGCAGCGTGGCGAGGTGATTCTCGGCGCTCCACTCGGCGAGCATGCGCGACTGCAGCGAGATACCGGCTTCCACCATGGACCCCATGGCGCGCATGGCTGCGGTGAGCGCCACGGCGAGAATGGTGAGCGCCACGAGGACTTCAATCAGCGTGAAGCCCCGCGCGGGGCGTTGGCGTCGGATCATGGCCGCGCCGTGGCGAGATAACGGCCGCTGCCGTCGCCGGTCACATCGACGCGGATCGCACCGCGCGCGAGGACCAGCCGCTGCGGGCCATCGACGAGCTCCCGGCCGAAGACCAGCCGGAAGATACCGTTGCCGCCCGAACGGCCGCCCTCGGCGATCGCCACGCTGTCCATGGCGAGCCGCCATTTGCCGGGCGCGAACACGTCGGTGCGCATCGGTTGCCAGCCCTGTGGCGTGGCCTCCAGAAACCGCCATCCCCGCGCGTCGCCTTCCCATGCGATAGGACGCGCGCCGAGCTGCGCTTCTTCCTGCGCGAGTTCGAACAGTCTGGCAATGCGCTGGCCGTCGTCAAGAATGCGCCCGCGCTCGTTCGGCGAGGCATTGACGGCGACCAGCGAGATCACGATGCCGGCAATCACCATGACCACCAGCAGTTCCAGCAGCGTGAAGCCGCGGGTGGCAAGGGAATGTCGGCGCATCGGAGGCGGGTGGCTTAGTCCCAGTTGCCGATGTCGGCGTCGTTACCGGCGCCGCCGGCCTGACCGTCGGCGCCAAAGCTGAAGACGTCGATCTCGCCGCGCACGCCGGGGTTCAGGTACTGGTACGGATGGCCCCAGGGATCCTTGGGCAGCTTCTCGAGGTAACCCTCGCCCTTCCAGTTGTTGGGCACGGGTTCGGTCGTCGGCTTGGAGACCAGCGCGGGCAGGCCCTGCTCGGTCGTCGGATAGCGGCCGTTGTCGAGACGGTACAGCTTGAGCGCCTGCATGATCGACGAGATGTCCTGGCGCGCGGCCACGACCCGCGCCTCATCGGGACGGCTCATGATCTTGGGGACCACCAGTGCCGCCAGCACGCCGAGGATCACGATCACCACCATGATTTCGATCAGCGTGAAGCCACGCGCACGATGGTTGCGGGCGAGCGGGTGTCGGGTACGGGTGGAATTGGCGAATCTATGCATCGTATCTGGCCTCGTGCCTGGTCTGCCGGGATCATCCCCGCCGGGCAACGTCGGCGTGGCCGGAATGGCCAGCCAGTATAACGCCACGGGGATGACCGTTTGATGTGCGGGCGCATCCCGTTCCACATTTCGTCATTCGGCGTCCTGCCATCAAAAACTTGCATATAAGATGCATCTTATCTATCATGGGCCTCAGAATTCGTGGTTTCCCGAGCCGGCACATCCACCGCCGGCTTTTGATTGCCCTAAAACATGCATTTTCCATGCATTATTAACGGAGTTTCCCGATGCTGTCCGCTGCTTCCCGCCCCTACATCGATGCAAGCATCCCCGTCCTGCGCCAGCACGGCGTCGCCATCACCACGCGCTTTTACGCGGACATGTTCGCGGCGCGGCCGGAGCTGACCCGCCTATTCAACATGGGCAACCAGGCCAACGGGTCCCAGCAGCAATCGCTCGCATCGGGCCTGTTCGCCTACGCGGCCAACATCGACAACGGTGCCGCGCTGGCGCCCGTGATCGAACGCATTGTCCACAAGCACGTCGCCGTCGGGCTGACGCCCGCGCACTATCCGATCGTTGGCAAGTACCTGATTGGCGCGATCAAGACCGTGCTCGGCGATGCAGCGACACCCGAACTCATTGCTGCGTGGGACGAAGCGTACTGGCTGCTCGCCGGCGAGTTCATCGCCGCCGAATCGCGTCTCTACGATCGCAGCGGCATGGCCGCGGGCCAGTTGCTGCCGGTGCGCGTCATCGCCCGCGAGGCGCAGAGCGAGGCCGTGATGTCGCTCACGCTCGCGTCGCCGGACGGCAAGCCCCTGCGCGATTTCGAGCCGGGCCAGTACATCAGCGTGGAGGCGACGTTCCCCGACGGCCGGCGCCAGCTGCGCCAGTACTCGCTCTCCGCCGAGCGTGGCCTGCCGACGTGGCGCATCTCGATCAAGCGCGAGACCGGCGGGGCGGACACGCCCGAGGGTGCGGTCTCGAATTGGCTCCATGACACCGTGCAGGTCGGCGCGACGCTCCATGTGAGCACGCCATGGGGCGAGTTCACGCCCGAAATCGACGACCGGTCGCCGATCGCGCTGCTGTCCGCCGGCATCGGCATCACGCCGATGCTCTCCGTGCTGCGCACGCTCGCGGTCGAGCAGCCGAACCGCCCGGTGCTGTTCGCCCACGCGGCGCGCCACGGCGGCCATCACGCCCACCGCGCGGACCTCGCATGGGCGCGGGAGAGGCTCACGACGCTCCATACCCATATCAGCTACGAAACCCCGACCGACGCGGATGTGGCTGGCCGCGATTACGACCATGCCGGCACCATGCCGACCGCCGCGCTACTCGCGCACCGCGACACCGCGCGGTTCGCGGATGGGCGCTTCTATCTGTGTGGCCCGCTCGGCTTCATGCAGGCTCAGCGGCATGCACTGATCTCCGCGGGCGTGCCTGTGCAGAACATCCATCGGGAAGTCTTCGGTCCGGACCTGCTCGACGATCTGCTCTGATCCCCGGCCGCATCAATTGTCGGTCTTGTATGACAGACAGTTGCCGCATGGCTCTGGTACGCTTGGCGCCTGACTTCATCCGACCCAGCGTACCCGTGCCTGCGATCTCCCGGCCTGCTCTCCGGCCTGCTTTCCGCTTCGACCCCTCCGCCGCCTGGCTGCCGAGGCTTGCGAGCCTCGTGTGCTTCGTTGCCTTGTGCGCGCTCGCCACGCATTGGGTACTCACTTTCAGCGCGATGAAGACGATCCCGGTGCCGAACACCGCGCGCGTCGCGCAGACGGAAGCCGTGGAGACCGGGGCGATCGCCACGCTGTTCGGTGGCAGCGCGCAGGCAGGCGTCCGCGACGTGCAGTTGATCGGGGTCGTGGCGAATGTCGATGGCACCGGCCCGAGCGCGGCCATCCTGTCGCTCGACGGCGGCGCGCCGAAGGCCGTTCGCGCGGGCGCCGCGCTGTCGCCGCAGATCAAGGTAGTCGAGATCCGCGGCCGTGGCATCGTGATCGAGCGCAATGGCGCGCGTCAGGAAATCGCGCTGCCTATCCAGAACAACGCGCTGGCGGGCCGTGGCGCGGGCCTGCCCGCGGCGCCGCCGTCGGGCGCCGCCGCGCCGCTCTCCACGCCGATGCCGGCAACGGCCGCTCCGGCCCCGGCGGTGAGCCAGCCGACCACCATTCCTCAGCAGTCGTTCACGCCGCAGCCGCAGCAGCAGCCGTATCCACAGCAGATCCCGGCACCCTCGCAGCCCATTCCGGCGCCGCCGGGCTACACGCCGCAGGGCGTGCCGGCCGACCAGATGGTGCCGAAGGACTGAAATCCGGGCCCAGGCCCCGTCGAACCGTAACGCACTGTTAGCGCAACATATGGCTTAGATTTCGTTCGATTACGACAGAGTACGACTTCTGTGAGCCCGGTAACATCCTATTAAAAGCGCCAACTTCGCACGATCCACTGCGTTCTAATCCGTACATGCACAACGCATGAAGAGGAGCACGGATATGCAACGCATGCAGAAGACCCACACGATCAAGACCTTCCTGGCCACGTCGGCGCTGTTCCTGGCAGCTGGCGCCGCCTTCGCCCAGACCACCGCGCCGGCGCCGTCGGCACCGACCGCCCCGGCGGCCACGGCAGCGCCTTCGGCTCCGCCGGCAGGCGGCCCCGGCCAGATGCGCGGCGAGCACCGGCACCACCATCACGGCGGTGGCATGTGGCTGAAGTCGGTGGACACCGACGGCGATGGCGCGATCTCGAAGGCGGAGGCCGACGCGGTCTTCAACAAGATCGACACCAACCACGACGGCAAGCTGGACAAGGCGGAACTGGCCGCCTATCACAAGGCCCAATGGGAAGCCCGCCGCACTGAGATGAAGGCGAAGTTCGACGCCAAATTCAAGGAAGCGGACAAGAACGGTGACGGCGCGCTGACCCGCGACGAGATGAAGGCCGCGTTCCCGCGCATGGCCGCCCATTTCGACCAGATCGACGTCAACAAGGACGGCAAGGTCACGCAGGACGAAATCCAGAAGGCCATGGCGAAGATGCACCGCGACGGCCCGCGCGATGGCGCCAAGCGCCGCGGCCCGCCGCCGGCTTCGGCACCGGCTGCCAACTGATCGTCTGCTGGCAGTACAAAGCGACCCCGCGGGGTCGCTTTTTTTGTTCTTGCCTTGCCGGCGCAAGGCGTTGGCACCACTCTTGCCTGTCCCGTTGAGGTAGGCCCAGGGTAGGCCCGCGCGCTTTGTGCTAGGGGAAAGTACGGGTCCCGCATCAAAAAAATTGCAGGCTTGTGCACGACTTGTTAAATTTGCGCAAAAAAATTGCCGACAAACATATTGCGGAGCAACAAACCGTGAGCAAGGTGGAGCTGGATAAGATCGATCGCAAAATCCTCGAGGTGCTGCAGACCAACGGAAGGCTGACGAACCTCGAAGTGGCGGAACGCGTGAACCTCTCGCCGAGCCCCTGCCTCCGCCGCATCCGGCGGCTCGAGGAAATCGGCGTGATTCGCCAGTATGCCGCGCTGCTCGAGCCCAACAAGATCGGGCTCGGACTGCTGGCCTACATCAACGTCCGACTGGAGAAGCAGGGCGGCACGCCAAAGGGCAAGGCCCCGTTGGATCTGTTCCGCGCGGCCATCGCGACGTGGCCCGAGGTGGCCGCATGCCATGCGATGACGGGCGAGATGGACCTGCTGCTCAAGGTGTATGTCGAAGACATGGAGCATTTCGCGCGCTTCATGCAGGAGCAGTTGCTTGCCCATCCGTCGGTGATCGACGTGCGTTCGAGCTTCGCGCTGGAATCGATCAAGGACACCACCGCGTTGCCCGTCGCGGGCGGTTGACCGGTCCACTGAATTCGGGCGGCACAAACGCAAACGGCGCACCACTGCGGTGCGCCGTTTGTATTTGGACGGGGAGCGATGCGCTCAGACCGTACGCTTTTGCGGCACCATCGAGCGCCAGAAGCGCAGGCCGAAGCGGCGCGCGTCGCGCAGGTTGCGGCGGACCACGTAGTCGAGGTCGGCCATCTGCTCGTCCAGCGCTTCGGTCAGGCGGCTGACGGTGTCGGCGGGCGGCAGTTCCAGATACGCATCGGCTTCGCCGTAGGCATACTGCACCTTCATGCCAGCCTTCTTGGCGATGTGCATCATCGCGGCATTGCGGGAGAGGCAGTGCATGTACAGCGTGCGGACATGGGAGTTGCGGCCGTGCATCGCGGCGCGCTGGAACAGCGCACTGCCGATACCGCGACCGCGCGCGCTCTTCGACACCGATACGCCGAACTCGGCGACGCGGCCCTGCGCGTTGTCACGCAGGTTCGCAAAGTGACCCACGCCAACCAGCTCCAGATGCTCGTCGTAGACGCCGAACACGGTGTCGTGGTCGAAGTCGATGCTCTCGACATAGGCCTCGATGACATGGTCCCCGACCGATTGGCCGAAACGGAGCAGGCGATCTTCCTCGCCCAGCGCGAGGAAATGCTTCACCAGCCGCGAGCGATGATGGGCGGCCAGTTCGCGCACCAGCGCATTCGGGCGCTGGGTGGCCTTGGCGGCGCGGCGAAGATCTTCGTCGGAGACAGCGCCGACGGCCTTGCTCAGTTCGAGCGGGTTCACGATGAGGTCCTTACTGTTGAATGTTGTGCAACAACCAAGTTGCCGCAATCCGGGTATAACAACGCGAGACGAGAAACTCTCTTATGCGGGCAAACACTAGGTTGCTGCAACGCGGAAAGTATTGTAGTGGATTTGTCAGTCTCGCGTAAGCTGCCCCCGGCGGTCGCTTGCCCGGCGGCCGCATGCCACTAAAAAACGTCATGGATTCAGACACTTATCCGTGAGACGATTACGTCATGCCTTCGGCGAGTGTGGGTTTGCTGCAACGCGGCACGTCACACGTCCGCCTGACGCGTCCCCGACACCAACCGAAACACCCCTCTCTCAGCCTTCGTTTTGATGACCGAGCCCACGATCGTAGTCATTTACGCGCATCCCGCGCCGCGCCGCTCGCGCGTCAATCATCCGCTAGCCGAAGCGCTGGCTGCATTGCCCCACGTCGAAGTCCGCGAACTCTATCGCCGCTACGTGGACTACGACATCGACGTCGTCGCCGAGCAGCGCATACTCGCCACGGCCGACACCGTTGTCCTCCAGTTTCCGCTGCGCTGGTACAGCGTGCCGGCGCTCCTCAAGCTGTGGCTCGATGACGTCCTCGAGTATGGCTGGGCGTACGGCCCCGGCGGCACCGCGTTGCGCGGCAAGTCGATGCTCGCGGTTGTGAGCACGGGCGGGCAGGCCGATGCTTACGGACCGGACGGGCTCCACGGCCGTCCGATCGAAGACTTCCTGCTCCCGCTTCAGCAGACCGCCACGCGCTGCGACATGGAGTGGATGGCGCCGATCGTCCTGCACGACGCCGACAATGCCGATGCGGACGCGCTCGCGCTCCATATCGAGCATGTGGCCCGTCACCTCTCCCCCTCTTCGCCGCTGCCGCCGGACATCGAGCCCGAGACGGAAGCCTCGCAGGAGGTCGAGCCATGAATCAGCACGACTTCCTCATCGCGCTGCTGGTATTCCTTGTCGCCGCCGTCGTCGCCGTGCCGCTCGCCCGCCGGTTCGGGCTAGGCGCGGTGCTTGGCTACCTGATCGCCGGCGCCGCCATCGGCCCGCATGCGCTGCGGCTCGTCACCAATGTCGAATCGATCCTCCATTTCTCGGAGTTCGGCGTCGTGATGATGCTGTTCGTGATCGGCCTGGAACTGGAGCCGAAAAAGCTGCGCGCGCTCAAGCAGACCATCTTCCGCTACGGCTCCATGCAGTTGGCCGGATGCGCGCTCGCGCTCGGCGGCATTGCCGCGTTGCTCGGGGCGTCATGGCAGGTCGCGCTGGTGGCCGGCCTCGGCCTCGCCCTCTCGTCCACCGCGATCGCGTTCGCCACGCTGGCCGAGCGCAACCTCATGAGCACGCCGGCCGGTGCCGCCAGCTTCGGCATCCTGTTATTCCAGGACATCGCGGCGATTCCGATGATCGCGCTCTTGCCGCTGCTGGCCATCGATGCCTCCGATGCGCTCCATCACACGGGTGCCCCCCATTGGCAGACCGCCGCGAAGGCCGTGGCCGTGATGGGTGCCGTCGTCGTGGGCGGCCGCTATCTCGTCCGGCCGGCACTGCGCTTCATCGCGCGTACCGACATGCGTGAGATGTTCACGGCGTTTGCGCTGCTGCTCGTGATTGGCATTGCGCTGATGATGGACGCGGTAGGCCTCTCGATGGCGCTTGGCACCTTCGTGGCCGGCGTGCTGCTCGCGGACTCGGAGTATCGCCATGCGCTGGAGGCTGACATCGAGCCGTTCAAGGGCCTGCTGCTCGGCCTGTTCTTCATGGCGGTCGGCATGTCGATCGACTTTGGGATCTTCGCGCAGTCGCCCCTGCAGGTGACGGGCCTCGTGCTCGGCTTCGTCCTCGTCAAGACGGCGGTGCTGATGCTGCTCGCCCGCCGCTTCGCGATCGCGCGGGGGCAGCGCATGCTGTTCGCGCTGCTGATCTCACAGGGCGGCGAGTTCGCGTTCGTGGTGTTCTCGGTCGCCGGCGGCGCGGGCCTGCTGCCCGAGCGGACGGAGGCGCTGCTCGTCCTGATGGTCGCCCTGTCGATGGTCGCGACCCCGCTGCTGTTGCTGCTGTTCGACCGTTTCGTGGCACCGGGCCTGAACGCGAGCGGCCGCCCCGACGACGTCATCCCGCCGCAGCACGACCCCGTGATCATCGCGGGCTTCGGACGCTTCGGGCAGATCATCGGCCGTCTGCTCTATGCACAGGGCATCGGCGTCACCGTGCTGGACCACGATCCCGACCAGATCGAGTTCCTGCGCGAGTTCGGTTTCAATGTGTACTACGGCGACGCCACGCGCGTGGACCTGCTCGAAGCCGCCGGCGCGGGCCGCGCGAAGATCCTCGTCGTGGCGTTGGACGGCATGGAAGACAGTCTTGCCCTGATCGACCGGGTCCGCGAACGCTGGCCCGACTTGAAGATCTACGCCCGGGCCCGGCACGTGTCTCACGTCTACCAACTGAAAGACCGTGGCGTGGAGACGTGGGAACGGGAACTGTTCGAAGGCTCCCTGATGATGGGGCGGCGGGTGCTGGAAGGCCTCGGGTTCGACCCCTCCGACGCCCGCAATGTGGCCCTACGCTTCCGTCGCCACAACAAGGCGGCCATTGACCGGTTCTACCCGCACTACACGGACCAGAAAAAGCTGGTCTCGCTGGCCCGCCAGGCGCGCGACGAACTTGAAGAAATGTTCCGCCAGGACCGGGAACAACGCCAGAAGAACCAGGACGCCGAGTGGTCCTAAGGAAGAGATGTTGGGGGGGAGGGCACAACCAATCCCCCTTCAATCAACCCCACCACCATCTCGGCAAACGCCGCATACGACAACCGGCCCCCCGGCTTCAGCCAGGTGAACGTCCAGTTGATCATCCCGAACACGGTCATCGTCAACGGCGTCTGATTCTCTGCCGTGACGCGCTCCGGATAGGCCAGCCGAAGCTGCCGCCCGAACGCGGCAACCACATCGCGCTCCCGCTGCAGAATCCGATCCCGCTGTTCCTCGGCAAGGAACTTCACGTCATTGATCAACGCGATATGTCGCGTCTGCGAATTCTCGTACTCGGCCAGAAACGCCCGCAATAGATCCGCAAACCGTTCGCGAGCCGTCCGGCCGAGCCGCTCGCCCTCCGCCTCGACCCGCGTCACCACAGCCGTCAGCCGTTGTGTATAACGATCGAGCAGATCGAAGAGAATCGCTTCCTTGCTCTCGTAATAGTGATAAAGCCGAGCCTTCGACGTACCGCAAGCCGCGGCAAGATCCGACATCGACGTGCTTGGATAACTGCTCGCGGCAAACGCCGCCGCCGCAAGCTCGAGAATCCGTTCGCGCTGGGCCTCGAAATCGGGCGCCTTGGTCCTGGCCATGGAAACGAAATCTACTCGGCGCTCAGCGAAGGATTCCACCGCAGTTCGCAGTTCTGCATCGCATCCGCATTGCCGCGCAACACGAGCTGCCCCGCGCTGATCAACTCGCGGCAGCGCCAGAATACGAACCAGTCGCTGGCCAGCAGGCCATCCACCGCGCCCATCACACTGCCGACTACCTGAATCGCTGGCGTCCAGTCATCCGGCGTCCGATCGAGAATCACGTCATCCACCGTGTGATAGGCCGCGGGCACGATCGTGTTGCCCTTCCATAGCCGCACATCGGCGTTCTCCTTCACGTTCTGCTGCCACTCGTAACCGAGCCGCCCAAGGCGAAGGACGGAAACCGGCGCGATGGTCGAGAACCGCCGCGCCAACCGCGCCGCCGGATACATCCCGATGGACGCAAGGTTGCCCTGCGGCGGCGTCTCGAGCTCCCGCAGATCCATCGATACCTCGTTGATCCGCTGCGGCGCCTGATAGAGATGGGACACCACACGACGGAGCATCAGCTGGTCCGCGGCACTCTGGCCATGCCAGATGGCCACTTCCTTGTCGTCGCGGCGCAGCGCCTGCAGCTGGTCGAGCGCATGCCGCATCTCCGCCGCGAAATCGATATCGGTCTTGGGCGCCACGCGCTGCCAGAACCCCGAACGGATCAGACCCGTGCTATCGACGTCGGCGATCGGCCCGACGGCGAGATCGTCGCGCAGCACGACAACCGGGTCGGGGCGGGAGGCTTGTGCCAGCGCCTGACGCAGCGTATTGCCCGCGGCATCGCCATTGACGACGTGGATATATTGCATGGCCGTGATTGGTTGAGTAGAACGACGCCCTCCAGAGCAAGCGGCGCCGCCGGGGCCGCCGCTGATGCCGGGAATGCGGGGCGCGAGTTACCCGTCATTGTAATCACGGTGCGCAGCGCTGCGCGACTTCAGCGTTCGTCGTAGCTCACGACGACCCGCTGCGTGAGGGCGCGCGCCTGACAGGTCAGCACGAATCCCTTCTCCATTTCCCAGGCCTCGAGCGTGTAGTTCTTCTCCATGTCCACCTTGCCCTCGAGCACGCGCGCGCGGCAGGTACAACAGACGCCGCCCTTGCATGCGTAGGGCAGATCGAGCCCGGCGGCCAGCGCGGTGTCCAGCACTTTCGCCTCGGGCCCCGGCAGCCGCATGCGATGCTGCTTGCCATCGAGCACGACCACCAGTTCGCTGCCGACGCCAGTGTCAGCCGATGCCGCGCGGGCGGGCGCCACCCCAGCCACCGGCACCCCGAACCGTTCCGCATGAATCCGGCGCGGATCGACCCCAGCCTCGCGCAACGCCAGTTCCACCTCATCGATCATCGACGCCGGCCCGCAAACGAACGCGGCGTCGATATCGTCTACCGGCAGCAGGGAAGACAGAAACCGCCCCACGCGCTCGCGATCGAGCCGTCCATGGAGCAGATCTACCTCCTGAGGCTGCCGCGACAGTACGTGATAGAGCGTGAAGCGCGACAGGTAAGCGTTCTTGAGATCCTCGAGCGCCTCCGAAAAGATGATGCTATCCACGCTACGATTCCCGTAGACCAGCGTAAAACGGCTGTTCGGCTCATGCGCCAGCGTGGTGCGAATCAGCGAGAGCACGGGCGTGATCCCGCTGCCCGCGGCGAAGGCCACGTAATGCCGCGCGGCGTCCGCATCCAGCGGCACATGAAACCGGCCATCGGGCACCATCACGTCGAGCGTGCGTCCCGGTGCCACGTTCTCATGCAGCCATGTCGAGAAGACGCCGTCGCGCACGCGCTTCACGGCCACACGCAATTCGCCGCGCGCCGCGTAGTCCTGTACCCCGCAGCAGATGGAGTACGACCGGCGCAGCTCGGTGCCATCGACGGCCGCCTTGAGCGTGAGGAACTGTCCCTGCGTGAATCGGTACACCTCGCGCAGAGCGGGCGGCACATCGAACGCAATGGACACCGTATCGGCGGTCTCGGATCGGACCTGCGCCACGCGCAGCGGATGGAACTGAGGTGTCATGGTTCGATCGGGCTCAATACGGTTTGAAGTAATCGAACGGCTCGCGGCAGGCGAGGCAGCGGTAGAGCGCCTTGCACGCGGTGGAGGCGAACCGCGCCAGCTCCTCGGTATGCAGGCTGCCGCAACGCGGGCAGGCAACCGCAGTCGCAGCCGCAGTCGAAGTCGTAACCGAAGTCGCAACCGAAGTCGTCACCGCATCCGGCATCGTCTGCGCCCGGCCCCCACGCGGCACAAACCGCAACGGCCTGACGTCCCCGGCGGCATGCCCCGCCGCGGCATGCGGCGGCGCAATCCCATACTCCCGCAGCCGCGCCTGTCCCAACGCGGTAATCCAGTCCGTCGTCCATGCCGGCGCCAGGACGGTCAGCACACGCCAGGGCCGCAAACCGGCCGCATCCAGCGCCCGCCCGACATCCTCCTCGATCTGCGACATCGCCGGACATCCCGAATACGTAGGCGTAATCACCGCCTCGATCGTCTCGCCATCCTCGGCCAGCCGCACGTCACGCAAGATGCCGAGGTCGCGGATCGACACGACGGGAATCTCCGGATCCGGCACGGCGTCCAGCGCCTCCCATCCGCGCGCGATGCGTGCAACCGCTGTCATGGCATCACCACTGCGCACCCGGGTGCGCGCGCGCGAGCCCCTGCATTTCACCCAGCAGGTAGCTCATATGCTCCGAATGCACCCCGCGCTTGCCCGTGGAGATAAAGCCCGACCGCTCCGGCATCCGCAGCGTCGCCTCGGCAAAGGTGTCCCGCACGGTAGCCTCCCACCGCGCCCGCAGATCCGCCATCTCCACGCCGATCCCCTGCGCGACGGCGGCCCGCTCGATGTCGTCCGTCTCGAAGCATTCATTCAGATAGGGCATCAGATGGTCGACCGCCTGCTGCATCCGCGCATGCGAAACTTCCGTCCCGTCGCCGAGCCGCACGACCCACCCCGCGGCATGCTGCAGGTGATACCGCGCCTCCTTGACCGACTTCGCCGCAATCGCGGCCAGTCCTTCATCGCTGCTATCGATGAGCGCGGTCCAAACTTCGACCATCAACGCACTGAACAGGAAATTCCGAACGGTCGTCACCGCGTAGTCCCGTGGCGTCCGAGCCGTGCCGGCCAGCGGCCCATGATGCGGCAACTCGACGAGCGTCCAGTTGCGAAACTCGCGCTCGTCGCGCCAGTACGCGTAATCGTCTTCCTGCCGCGCATGGCCGGTGACCGCCGCCTCGAGCGTCCCCGCATGCGTGTACAGCAGCCGCGCCTGCCCGATCAAATCGAGGCTCAGGTTCGCGAGCGCGATGTCCTCCTCGAGCACGGGTCCATGCCCGCACCACTCGGCATTGCGTTGTCCGAGGATCAGCGCGTTGTCCGCCAGCCGCAGCACATACTGCACGGCCACGGGCAGGGCATCACATGTGATTGACTTCATCGGGCAGCTCGTAAAACGTGGGATGCCGATAGATCTTGTCGGCCATCGGATCGAACAGGGCCTCCTTCTCGTCGGGCGCGCTCGCGGTAATCGCCGACGACGGCACCACCCAGATCGACACGCCTTCCTGCCGTCGCGTATAGACGTCCCGCGCCATATGCAGCGCCTGCTGGGCGTCGGCCGCATGCAGGCTGCCGCAGTGCTTGTGCTCGAGCCCCTGCTTGCTGCGGACAAAGACTTCCCACAGCGGCCACGGATCAGCGTGCATCGCATTCTCCCGAATCGTCACCGTTGCGCCGCCGGGCATGTGCCATGGCGGCCTCGCGCACCCATTCGCCTTCCTCGTGCGCCCGCACCCGTGTTGCCAGCCGCTCGCGATTGCAGGGGCCATCCCCATTGAGCACGCGGCGAAACTCGTCCCAGTCGAGCGGGCTGAAATCGTAATGCCCGCGCGCCTCGTTCCATTGCAGGCCCGGGTCGGGCAGCGTCACGCCGAGGACGCGCGCCTGCTCGACCGTGGCATCGACGAACTTCTGGCGCAGGTCGTCGTTGGATATCCGCTTGATGCCCCATGCCATCGTCTGCGTGCTGTTGGGGGAGGCCGCGTCCGGGGGGCCGAACATCATCAGCACCGGAAACCACCATCGATCGACCGCGTCCTGCACCATCGCGCGCTGCGCCTCGGTACCGCCCATCATCGCGCGCAGCGCGTCGAAGCCCTGCCGCTGATGGAACGACTCCTCCTTGCAGATGCGGATCATCGCGCGCGCATACGGGCCGTACGAACACCGGCACAGCGGCACCTGGTTCATGATCGCGGCGCCATCGACCAGCCAGCCGATCACGCCGACATCCGCCCAGGTCAGCGTCGGGTAATTGAAGATGGAGGAATATTTGGCGCGCCCCGTGTGCAACGCCTCCACGAGGTCGTCCCGCGAGACGTTCAGCGTCTCGGCGGCGCTATAGAGATACAGCCCGTGGCCGCCTTCATCCTGCACCTTGGCCAGCAGGATCGCCTTGCGCTTGAGCGAAGGCGCCCGGCTGATCCAGTTGCCTTCCGGCTGCATGCCGATGATCTCCGAATGCGCATGCTGGGAGATTTGCCGCACGAGCGTCTTGCGGTAGGCATCGGGCATCCAGTCCTGCGGCTCGATCTTCGCGTCCGCGGCGATCCGGGCATCGAAAGCGGCCTGCCGCGTATCGCGGTGTATGACGCGGTCCGTCTCTGGATCGGCCTCCGCTTGTGGCGGACCCGCTAAGTCCAGGCTCTGGGTGTACATCGCAGCTCCTTGCAGGGGCCCGGGGACGGCCCTCGACGTTCGTACTATATATATACGCCGACCGGTCGGTCAATTTATCGGGGCGCGACTTTCTCCGTGTGGAGTAATATCAATACGAGTCCACACCTCGGGAGAAAGACAATGACCAATGCGGCATATCAAAGAATCGTGGTGGCCGTCGATGGCAGCGCCACATCGGACCTCGCGCTGGGCGAGGCGATTCGCGTGGCAAGCGGCGGTGGCGCGACGGTTCTGGCCCTCTTCGTCGTCGATAGCGGCGTGATGCTGTTCGACGCGGGCTATTACGACGTCGGCCAGATGGAGAAGGCGTACGTCGACAGTGGCAAGAAGACCCTCGAAGACGCTGCGGCACGGCTGTCCGCGGCCGGCGTCGCCTATGAGACGCGGCTGGTGACGGAACCTGCAGTGGTGGGCGACATTGCGGCCTCGCTCAACGAGGCCGCGCGCGAATGGAATGGCGATCTGCTCGTCATCGGCACGCACGGCCGCCGCGGCGTGCGCCGCATTGTGCTGGGGAGCGTGGCGGAAGCCGTGATCCGCGAATCGACGATGCCCGTGCTGCTCGTCCGCGGAAAGGCCGCCGAGAAGTAAGCGAAGCCCGGCGCGGGTCAGGCCGCAAAGCGGAAATGTCCGCTGCGCAGCACGATCTCGCGCGCCTCGGTCAGCTGGAACAGGCTCTCGGCGAGTTCTTCGATGCGCGACCGGTTGCTCGTGAACGCATCGACGAGGTCCTCCTTGCGCGTCGATCTGGCCCCGAAGTGCGACTCGAGCGCTTCCGCGGTAATCGAGTAGAGCGTGTCGTTGCCATCGACCATGGCCGGGCAGGAGAGCGTCAGGCTGGCGGCGCAGTAGGTGGGCGTGGTGTGCGGGAACGAGATGGACATGGCGGACCTCGGGCGGTAGGGCGGCCGGGTTTGTAAAGCGGGTGAAACGGCCGCAAAGGTTCCAGTCATTCTAGGATATGGCCGTCGTCCGTAAAGGCCGGTCCAGTGCCGCCACCGCTTCCCGGACGCCGCGCATTGCAGCATGGCCGCCATCGATGCAATGCAGCACGAACCGCGTCTGTTCCAGTAGGAACACGTCCAGATCGTTGTCCGCCGCCGGCATATCGTCCATATCCGCCACACCCGCGCTCTCGGCAATACCGACATCCACGCGCCCCGCGCCGCCGGGCCGCACCGCAAGCTCGGCAAGCCGCGCCTCGATCCCCTCCAGCATCGCCTGCACCGCTTCCGACGGCAACGCTTCGCTACCGCCAGCCCGCACCACGCCAGCCAGCGCGGCCATCCGTCGCGCCACCGTATGCACGCGCCCGTACGCCGTCCTGAGATCGGCGCCCAGATCCTCCGCGCTCTGCGCCAAGGTATCTTCGGCCCGCGTCGAAGCACGGCCCGCCGCCACGCGCAGCGCCTCGAGCCGCGTGTGGGCGGAAGACGGCGCGGATGATCCGGTCCGCGCCGCCCCAATGGCCGCCCGCAGATACACCGCATTCGCCGCCAGCGCATCCAGCCCATGTCGGAACGCGCGCGACAGTTCCGCACGCGGCGACAACACGAAATAACTGGCCAGCGCGATCAGGCACCCGATCGCCGTATCCACTCCGCGCAACGCCGCTACATGGCTGCTGCTCGCGGCGGGCTCGCCCGTCCACGAAAACAAGATCACTGCGGGCGTCAGACAGAACGCGAACAAGCCCGCGTTCCCCGCCAGCCGCCCGGCGTAAGCTGCGGCCAGGAATACGGCGCTGATGCACAGCGCGAACACCGGGCCTGGATGCGCCAGGCTGATCAGGCACGCGGCAACGGCGCCGGCGAGCGAACCAGCAAACCGCTTGAACGAAATCTGCCGTGTCGTCTGCAGACGCGGGCTCAGCACCATGATCACGGTCACCGCGACCCAATAGCCGTGGTCGAGCCGCCAGATCTGCGAGGGCAACAGGCTCAGCCCGCCAGCCATTGCCAGCCGCAGCCCATGGCGTGTCACCTGCGCATCGCGCGCCGCGACTTCCGCCAGCCAGTGCCCCAATCGGTCAATCCCGTGATGGAGCCCGCGATGCGGCCACGCGAACGTTTCCTTCCAATCCCCAAACACCGGAAATTTTGCGAGCGCGGCCAGCGCCGACTGATAGGTCGGAGGCGCCGACGCATTCGCGCGCTGCGCCACGAGCCGCCGCAGTTCCTGCGCAAGAATCGCGCACAGCGCGGGCAGATCCGGCGCGTGCTGCGTCGTCAGGGCTTCACGCACCAGTTGCTCCATCTCACCGATGCATCGCGCCGCGTAGGCCAGCGGCAACTGGTGCGGCGCCGAGCCCGCGTGCCGCCCCCGCAATTCCGCCGCCACGATCAGCAGCGCGAAGATCGCATCCGCGACGGCTACCGCATACACATAGCGCAGCATGCCGATCGGATCGCGCCAGCCGCGCCGCGCCAGCACCGCAACGCGCGCGGCCTCGATCCGACGGCGAATGTCCTGCTTGTACGGCATGGTGTCGTCCGGGAATACCTCCGCCGCGATCGCCTGCGCCAGGCGGCTCAGCGCCTCGTACGCCGCGATGATTTCCGTGCGCGGCCGGGTATCGCGCTGCGAAGGCAGCAGCATCAGGCAAACGAGGCAAGCGAACAGGCCGCCGCGGAGGTAATCGAGGCTCGCGGCCACCGCGTGGGCCAGCACGGGCACGTCGGCCGTCATGGGTTGCAGGCAGGCGGCGATCAGCACTACATAGAGGAGCTTGGCACTCAGGGCCGCCGCAGGACCCCGAACCTCGGCCAGCCCCGCGGCGATTCCCGCGGCAACCACGATCGGCAGCGCTAGCCAGGGCGCCTGCGACACCGCGCTCCCGACCGCGCAGGCCAGCCCGCCCCCGATCCCCACTGCGCCGAGTACGCGCATGCGCGCGGCCGCCGTGCCCGGACGATCGGCGAGGCATGTCCAGATCGACGCCGTGGCCGACCACAGGTACCCGTTGTCGCCAGTGAGCACGCTCAGGCTTGCAAGCGCGAGAAACGCCAGCGCGTAGACCGCGCCGCGCCGCACGAAGGCGGTGTCCGGCCAATAGCGAAGGAGCCCATAGCGAAGGAGGCGTGGCGCGGCCGACATGGCGGGCATTCTTTAGTGGTCGAGCAGGCTTGGTGGAAACGCTGAGAAATACGACGATTGCATCGATTTGAATGTAATCGAAAGATTGTTGCGTCGCAACAAAACAGGATTTTTCAACGGGTTTGCGTCGCGGTTGTGCGGCTTTGCACCAACTTTGGGACAGGTTACACAGAAGGAGGGCAGAAATGGGGCCAGACTGTGGGCCCATGGAGCGGGAAGCAAAAAATGCCGAATGATCAGCCGCTTGCACGCCGATGCCCGGAAAAATGGGCAAAAAAAACCCGCGCAGGTTGGTGCGCGGGCTGGAATCCACCGAGGTGGTGGAGGAGACAGACTTCACTATACATGACTTGTTGCGTCGCACCAAGCTTCTTTTTCGCCGGATGACTGCAAGCCCGCACATTCGTTGTCATCGTACAACACGCGCAGTCAGAATCTAGCGGAACAGATAGGCGATCCACACCGCCGCGGCGAGTCCCACCGCATCCGCGAACAGGGCGCACCCGAGCGCATGCCGCGTATTCCGCACGTTCACGCTGCCAAAGTACACGGCAAGCACATAGAACGTTGTCTCCGTCGATCCCTGAATGATCGCAGCCAACCGCCCCTGAAACGAATCCACGCCATACGCGGTCATCACATCGACCATCAGCCCGCGCGCCCCGGCGCCGGACAGGATCTTCATCAGCCCGACCGGAAGCGCCGGCACGAAGTCCGTATTCATCCCGATCCAGGCGAAGAGGCCGGTCAGTCCGCCCATGAGTACATCCATGCAGCCAGTAACCCGAAACAGCCCGATGGCCACGAGGATGGCAACCAGATAGGGAATGATCTGCACCGCCACGCCGAAGCCTTCCTTGGCGCCGTCGATGAAGGCGTCATAGACATTGACGCGCCGAATCGCCCCGCATACCAGAAACACCATGATCAGCGTCAGAATGAAGCCGGCCCCGGCCAGTGCCGTCATCTGGCTGACCTGATCGGGCGGCGCGTGACGCAGCCACAAGCAGAGCAGGCCGATCAACGCCGCCACGATGGCGAAGGCTCCCAGCACCGCTGGCTTCAGCAAATTGAGCCGCTGCACCCACGCCACCGCCAGAAATCCCGCAATACAGGAAGCCCCCGTCGCCAGCAGCGTCGGCAGGAAAATATCGGCCGCATTGAACCCCACCAGCCCTTGCTTGACCGCGACCGCCTGCCGAATCGCGATCACGGACGTCGGAATCAGCGTCAGCCCCGCCGTATTGAGCACAATGAACATGATCTGCGCGTCGGTCGCCGTATCGGGCCTCCGATTCAGCGTCTGCAGCCCGCGCATGGCCGTGAGCCCCAGCGGGGTCGCCGCGTTGTCCAACCCAAGCAGGTTGGCGGACACGTTCATCATCATGGCTCCCTGCGCCGGATGGCCCTGCGGTACGCCGGGGAAGAAATGCCGCAGCAGCGGGTTCACGAGCCGGGCGAACAGATCGATGACGCCAGCGCGCTCGCCCACGCGCATGATGCCGATCCACAGGCTCATCACGCCGGCGAGACCGAGCGAAATCTCGAACGCCGTGCGTGCGCTGTCGAACAAGCTGGCAAGCATCGCCGGGAAGACCGACATGTCGCCGAGCGCCAGCTTCACGCAGGCGGCCGCAAAGGCAAGCAGGAAGAAGCCGAGCCAGACCAGGTTCAGTGCCATGAAGTGTTCACGAGCCCGCAAAGCTTGGCATCTTAGCCTGCCGGCACCTCGGTCAGGTCACCTTCGCGCCGCGCTCCGTCAGCAACTCGCGAAGGATCGACCGATGGCAGTAGCGCTCGTCCTCGCAGTAACACCCCATCGAGAAGTTTGTCTGGTGGGACAGCGCAGCCAGCACATCCAACGTACGGCTGGTATCCGCCACGGCCATCTCGGCCCGAAACTTCCGCACGAAAACACGCCACGCCCGCTCCCGCGCGCGCTCGTCCGTCATCTGCTGCACCGCCAGGGCCTCGGCGACGAGCGCTGGTGTGGGGGAGAGCACGGGATACCAGACATCGTAGTAGTCGCGACGCGCAAACTCGGCCTTCGGCACCCCACGCGGCGGCCGTCGCACGGTCCCCATCCTCAGTCCTTCATCCGCATGGCGCGGGCCGCCAAGACGCACGATTCGTATGCCCAAATGACCCTCCTGAAAAAAGTCCTTGCCAACCTCGTTTCGCCAGCTTAATATTCGCCCCCTCGCAACACAAACCGAAGACAGCAGCAGGCGGAAACGCAGCGCTGGCGCGGGTTTGTGGGTAGCAGGCGAGGTAGGTGGGAGGAAGTCAGCGAGCGAGTCGGTTGGAAAAATAAATCGACAAACCAGTTGACGCGAAGCAGGAAACGCTACATACTCTCGCTTCTTCGCTGCAACGAAATACGCAGCGACGCAGACGGCAAAGCCGGTTGCGCAAG
>NZ_CAJPUX010000005.1 GCF_905397285.1 Cupriavidus plantarum | reverse complement strand
GCAGGAGCAGCAGCGGGCCCAGCAGCGGGCCTTTACCCAGCAGCGGCAGCAGCAGGATGAGCAGCGCGCGGCGATGCAACGCGCGCAGATGGATCAGCAGCGGGCGCTCGACCAGCAGCGGCAACAGCAGGACCAGCAACGGGCGGCGATGCAGCGGGCGCAGATGGAACAGCAGCGGGCGCAGGACATGCAGCGGCAGCAGCAGGAGCACCAGCGCGCGGCCATGCAGCGCGCGCAGCAGGAACAGCAACGGGCGTTCGAGCAGCAACGGCAACAGCAGGACCAGCAACGCGCCGCGATGCAGCGGGCGCAAATGGAGCAGCAGCGCGCGCAGCAGGAACAGCAGCGGCAGCAGTCGATGCAGCGGCAACAGATGGAACAGCAGCGGCACGCGCAGGAACAGCAGCGGCAGGCGTTCGAGCAACAGCGGCAGCAGCAACAACAACAACAGCAGCAGCAGCGTCAGTTCCAGCAACAGCGTGGGCAGCAGGCGCGGAACGACGACCGGCGGTGAGAGGGCGTATCCCCCGTGGGCCATCCGCCGTGGGGTTCCCCGGTGGGTTATGCCCCAGTGGGTTATGCCGCTTGGGTTCATCCCCCTTGGGTTATGCCCCTTCGGTCATCCTCTCCTCCTCGCCCACGGCACCGCATTCACCCCGGCAAAGATCCCCAGCCCCAACACGAGCGCGGCAAAGAACGCCCCCAACGCTCCATCCCAGATGGCCAGCGTCAGATACCCAAGCACGCCAATCACCGCGACGCGCGACACCGCCGCCACCACCGACCAGCCCATCCGCCGCGCGCCCTGCGAGGCAAAGTACAAGGCCAGCCCCAAACCGAACAGCCCATAAGCGGGCGCGACCGCTCGCAGATAAGCCGCCCCCATCCGAATCGCCTCCTCATCCTGCGTGAAGAGCGACAACCACGCCGAAGGCCAGATCGCCGCAGCCAGGCCGATGAGTTCGCACAAACCGGCCGCCACCAGCGCACCGGTCCACGCCACCCGCCTGGCCCGCGCGTGCTGGCCAGCGCCCGTGTTCATCCCGACCATCGCCACCATCCCTGCTCCGAAGCCGAAGATCAGCGGCACCAGCAGATACTCGAGCCGAATCCCCAGCCCGAAACCCGCGAGCGCATGCGGCCCGTGCATCCCGATCATCGCCGTGGCGGTGATCACCGAGAGATTGATCATCAGGCTATTGACGGCCGCATACACGCCCACACCCAGAATCTCCGCGAACATCGACCACCGTAGCCGGTGCGCGAACGAGAGCCGGATGCCGCCATATCCCCGCAGCAATGCCACAAGCAGCACCACGAACCCCACCGCGTAATAGCAGACAAGCGCCAGCCCGGCCCCCGCGATGCCCATCGGCGGAATCGGCCCGGCCCCGAAGATCAGCACCGGCGACGCGACCACGAGGACGAGCACTCCGCCCGTCACCACCGCCGCGGGCAGCAACATGTTGCCGGTGCCGCGCAGAATGCTGGCGAACGCGTTCAGCAGCCACAGGAAGGTGGTGCCGAGAAACACGGCATTGGAATACGTGACCGCCGCCGCGAGCGTGCTGTCCTGTCCGCCCAGCGCCCGGTAGATATAAGGCCCGAGTCCCAGCATCGCCACGCTCAAGACCACCCCGAACACGATCCCGATCACCGTCGCATGCAGCGCGAGCGCCTCGGCATCCGCATGCCGCCCAGCCCCGAGGGCGCGGGCGATCGCTGAAGAAATCGCCCCGCCCACCGCGCCGGCGGACAGCATCTGCATCGCCATGACCAGCGGCACCACCAGCGCGGCGCCAGCCAGCGCGGGCACGCCGAGCTGCCCGACGTAATAGCTTTCGAGAAAATTGGCGGCCGCCTGTGCGAGCATGACCACGATGTTCGGCGCCGCAAGCTTCAACAGCGTCGGCAGGATCGGATCGTTGAGCAGGCGCGCGGCACGCGCTGTCTGTGGGGCGGCGGGGGCGGCAGGCGCGGCGGCAGGTGTGGGCTCATTCATGCTGCATATCGGAATGTGATTCCGGGTATGGAACACCGAAACACGGTGCGAATGCGCGAGATTCTATATTGGCGCCCGGAATCCTGCTTGCCCCGGTTGCACGAAGGATTGCAGTGCAGTACATTGTTCCGAAATATCGAGATAATCCGGAGACCCGACATGCCCGACACCCCCGCCGCCAGACAGGTGACCGCCCAGTTCTGCTTCGACTTTGGCAGCCCGAATGCCTACCTGTCGCACAAGGTGCTGCCGCGCATCGAAGCGCGCACGGGTGTGCCGTTCGAATACGTTCCCGTGTTGCTCGGCGGCCTGTTCCGCCTGACCGGCAACCGCTCGCCCGCGGAAGCGTTCGCGGGGATCAAGAACAAGCAGGAATACGGCCGGCTCGAAGTCCGGCGCTTCGTCACGCGGCACGGGCTGGACGCCTATCGCCCGAATCCGCATTTCCCCGTGAACACGCTGCAGCTGATGCGTGGCGCCGTTGCCACGCGCATCGATGGAAATTTCGAGCGTTATGTAGACGCGATCTTCAAGGCGATGTGGGAAGACGGCAAGAAGATGGACGACCCTGCGATCTTCGCCGCCACGCTGGCCGAGGCGGGCTTCGACCCGGAAGCCTTCATGGCGCGGATCGGCGAGTCGGACGTCAAGCAGACGTTGATCGACAACACGCAGGCCGCGTTCGACCGTGGCGCGTTCGGGTCGCCAACATTCTTCGTCAATGACGAGATCTGGTTCGGAAAGGATGCGCTCCCGGCCGTGGAAGAAGAGATCCTGCGGGTCAAGGGCTGAGGCGAGGGGGAAGCTGGCGCTCCCCGCAGCAGGGAGCGCCAGCGCGGCATCAGGACTTCCGTGCCTGCCAGAACACCACGCGCCGCTGCAATGCGCGGACGATCTCGGCACCCACGAGCCCGGTCACCGCGAGCAGGATCACACCCGCGAACATCGTGGCAAGGCTCATGCTCACCGATGACGAAGCGATCAGATAACCCAGCCCTTTCTGCGCGGAGAGAAACTCCCCAACCACCGCGCCGATGAGCGCGAGCGACACGCCGATCTGCAACCCGGCAAAAACATCGCCCAGCGCCGCCGGCAGCTTCACATGCCAGAGCAGGAACAACCGCGACGCGCTGAACGCGCGGCACGCCTCGAGCAGCTCGGGGTCCGTGCGCCGAATGCCGTTGACCGTGTTGACGAACAACGGAAAGAAGCACACCAGCGCGACCAGCACGATCTTCGACGCGGCACCGAAGCCGAACCACACCAGAATGATCGGCCCGAGCGCCACCTTCGGCGTGGCCTGCAGCCCCACAAGCACGGGGTAGACGAAGCGCTCGAACGTCTCCGACTCGGCAAGCAGCGCGCCAAGGGCGATCGCCAGCGCGCATCCGATCGCATAGCCGCTCATTGTGTTGACGAGCGTCGCCCCGATATGCGGCCACAGGCTGCCGCTGGCAAAGCCGGACGACAGCGCGTCGAACACCGCGGACGGCGGGGGCAGCAGGTAATCGGGAATCTGCCACCAGCGTACGGCCAGATGCCATACGAGCAGCAACACGCCGAGGCTGATCAGCGGATACAGCGGTGCCGGCAGCAGTTTAGATCGGCGAGGCATTGAAATGTCTCCGCAGGTGTTGAGTCAGCGCCGTGAAGGCGGGCGTGTCGAAGGTATCGAGCGTGCGTGGGCGTGGCAGGCCGATCGGCAGCGACTCGACGATGCGCCCCGGACGCGGCGACATGACGAGCACGCGGTCGGCCAGGAACACCGCTTCCGGAATACTATGGGTAATGAACAGCACGGACTTGCGCTGCACGCTCCAGATCTCCTGCAATGCGAAGGTCAACGTCTCCCGCGACAATGCATCGAGCGCGGCGAACGGTTCGTCCATCAGCAACAGATCGGGATCGGGCAACAGCATGCGCGCGATGCCGACGCGCTGCTGCATACCGCCCGAGAGTTCGAACGGATAGGCCCTGGCGAACTGCGAAAGCCCGACGAGTTCGAGCAGTTCGTCGGCACGGCGCTCGGCGGCGCGCATATCGAGCCGCTGCGTGCGCGCGGGCAACAGCACGTTGTCTCGCACGGTCTTCCACGGCAGCAGGTTCGGCTTCTGGAACACGACCCCAGCGCGCCGGCTCGGCCCTTCGATGGGTTTGCCATGTAGCTGCAACGTGCCGGTGGTGGCCGGCATCAGGCCCGCCGCGAGCCGCAGCAGCGTGGACTTGCCGCAGCCGGATGGACCGAGCAGCGCGACAAATTCGCCATCGCCGATCGCGAGATCGATGTCCTTGAGCGCTTCGGTCTCGCCGCTACGCGTGGGATAGGTGAGGCCCACGCGCTGGGCGTCGAGCGCGGGGGATGCAAGCATCGCTGCCGTCATGCCTTCGCGCCCTCCGCCACGGCATCCGCCAGAAAGGCCTGCACGGCCGCCCACGACTGCGCGCTCGCGCGGGCATTCGCCTCCGCCGTGCCACCGCCATCGAGCAACAGCCCCGCCACGGGATGCGGCTTGGCGATCAGCGTGGCCGGCAACTGCGGCACACCGATCGCATGCCCCGCGCCTTCGCCCACCACATGCTTCACGGGCCAGCGCGCGCCATGCTCGCGCAGCGTGCGTTCCACCTCCTCGCTATAAAGCGTCGATGGCCAGAACCCATCGTCGGTGCCCGAGATGAGCAGCACCGGGCCTTGAATCTGTTCGACGGGAATGCGCGCGGCCGCAACGAACCCGGCATTGCGCAAGACCGTATGGAACGCGGCCGCCTGCCGCACCGGTTGTCCCGGCACAGCAGGCGCATCGAAGGCCGACCAGTCGGCATCGGGATTGCCGCGCCAGACGTTGGGTAACGGTTCGCCGCGCCATGTCCACGCGGTGGCGTCACGCGGCGCACCGGGTTTGCCCGCGCGCAACGTGCCGTTGACGACCGCGCTGGGCACATACGCGACGACCGCCGATACGAGTTCCGGAAAGCGCGCGCCGAGCAACAGCACGAGCTCGCCGCCACGCGAGACACCCGATACCGCGACGAACCCGTTCGCCGGCTTCAGCGTCGCATGCATCCATTGCAGCGCGCTCTCGAAGTACTCGAGCGGGGTATCGTCGATATGATCGGGGCGCCCCGGTGCCTTGAAGTAACCGAGCGCGAGGGCCGTATAGCCGCGCGCCGCGTACAGGGCCGCGCGCTGTTCATGCATGCCGCCGCCCGATCCCGCCAGCACGAGCACCGCCGGATGCGGGCCTTCGCCACCGGGCGTATAAAGCGTGCCGGTGAGACCCGCTTCGCGGACGGGGCGCAGCGTGACGCCCGGCGCGAGAAAGCGCAGCGTGTAGGTGGCCGACGCATGACCGCCATGCTCGCCCGTGGCGGACAACACGATGTCCAGCGGGTTCACGTCTTCGCTCAGTTGCGGGCGGATAGGCGGCTGCGTGCGCCGCATCGCCCAGACCGGCGCGGTGGCATCGGCGATACGCCAGTCGCCCGCGAGGGGGATGGCGCGCGCGATATCGATTTGCCCGTCGGCATCGGCGGTGAACTCGGCATGGCTTTGCCATGCGCTGCCATCGGGATGGTCCAGCGTGGCATCGAGCGATACGCGCTCGCCCGCGCGGAAGCCGCGCAGCACGATCTCGCGTACGACGTCGACCAAGGCGTCTGCGGGTTGCACCGACAGCGTAGGAAGCGCGAGTCCGGTCATTGCGCCGCCTTCGCACGGCGCAGCAATGCGGCGCGATCGAAGTCCGTGAACGCGGGCACGAAGTCGTTGCTGAAGATCTTCTGCAGCGGCACGTCCGCCGTCGGATATTCGCCCGACTTGGCCATCGCATCGATGCCGCGCTGGATGGCGGCGAGATCGTACTGGCCGGGCACGCGCGCGGCGCCGGCCGGGGTATGGAGGACGCGGCGCAGACGGCGGCTCAGCAGTTCCGTCGCCTCGGCGAGGTTTTTCGCTTCATCGCCCGCCGGCTTCGATTCGGGATTGTGTTTCCAGAAGGCCTTGACGCAGAACGTCGGGTTGGCCTCGCATACGAACTGCGCCTGCGTGTAGGCGCGGCCGAAACGGCGCACGAGGTCAGGCTGGTCGCGGAGCGTGTCCACGTGGGCGATAAAGCCATTGCCCGCGGTTTCCTGAAACACCGCCGGATACGCGATGCGGCGAATCTTCACGCCGGAGAATTCGAGCTGGTCGTTCCAGCTGCTGTTGAAGTTGAGCGCATCGACCTTGTGCGTGCGCAGCGCCTGGAAGCCCGCGCCCAGCGCCCCGACGGCGACATACTCGACGTTCTTGCCCGGCTCGAGCCCCGCCGTGCGCAGCGCCGCGCGGCCGCCGGGAATGGTGCCCCACGTGAGCGCGCCCACGCCGATCTGCTTGCCCTTGAGGTCGGCTAGCGTCTTGATCGGAGAGTCCGCCAGCACCGCGAACTCCATCGTGTTGCCGGGCACGCCGTTATAGAAATAGCGCAGCGGCAGCGGGTCCTTGCCCGAGAAGTAGCTGGCGATCACGGGCTCGGAAGTCGGATAGCCGAACGTCACGCGCTTGCCGGCCACCTGCGGCAGCAGCGCGCCCGCTCCCTGGAACACGATGGTCTTGACGCTGAGGTTGGCCTCCTTGAACAGGCCGAGTTCTTCGGCGGCGGCATACGGCGCGCCGTCGTGCACGGCCGGTGGAATCGCCAGCGCGACCGTGACTTCATCCAGGGCGAAGGCCGGCGTGGCGGCGCAGGCGGCAAGAAGTGAGAGGGCCGCGGCACGTGCCGCCGGCAGCTGAAAGGACATCGGGATACTCCTGCGATTAATGATGGGCGGGCTCGGCGAGGCGTTGCAACGCGTCCTCGGTCAATGCGCGCCGGTCGATCTTCTGCGTGGCCGCGAGCGGCAGCGCTTCCACGAACCAGATGCGCCGTGGATGCTCATAGGCGGCCAACTGGGTGAGCGAGAACGCCTTGAGCTCGTCCTCGCTCGGTACGGCATGGCCCGGGCGCGGCACGACAAACGCCACGGGCTTGGTGCCCTTGATGTCGTCGGGCACCGGCACCACGCTGGCCTGTTGCACGGCCGGATGCCGCTCCAGCGCTTTCTCGATTTCGCCGGGATAGAGGTTCTCGCCCCCGCTGACGAACATGTCGTCGCGCCGGCCAACGAACGTGTAGAAGCCGTTGGCATCGCGCCGGAAGACATCGCCGGTCACGTAGTAACCATCGGGCGTGAAGGGCGACAGTTCGGGCCGCTGGTGATACCCGAGCATGAGCCCTGGGCTCTTGAGTTCGAGCACGCCCTCATCGGCCTCGTTGCCATGCGCGTCGATCAGCCGCATCCGCACGGCCGGATGTGCGGCGCCAACAGACTGCGTGGGAGTCGGCAGGCCGTCCGGATGCGGGCCGAAGACGACTGGCCCGCCCTCCGTGGTGCCGAACGCGTTGATCACGTACGCGTTGGGCAACAGCTTGTGGATCTGCTCGAGCAGGCTGGGGCTGACGGGCGCCGAGCCCATGCGCACCACGCGCACGCTGCCGAGGTCGGTCTGCGCGAGCAGCTCGCGTTCGCGCAGCATCATGGCGATCATCGGCGGCACCGCGGTGAGCCACGTGCAGCGGTAGCGGCCGATCGCGCGGATATACGCGGCGGCCTGGAACTGCGGCAGCAGCACGGCCGGCGCATGGCTCGCGAGCGTCAGCAGGATCAGCGCGAGCGCGTTCATGTGGTACAGCGGCGCGGCGATGAGCACGCGCTCGTCGGCGAGCGGCGTGGCCGCCTGCCGCGTGCGCACGACCCAGCGATGGCTCGCATGGCTCAGCAGCACGCCCTTCGGGCGTCCGGTGGAGCCGGATGTGTAGAGGATCAGGGCCAGGTCGCGCTCGCCCGGCTCGAAGGCCTCGAACGGGGCCGCGTCCGGCGCCGGGACGGGCAGCGCCGCGAACTCGGCCGAGCCAAACACGAGGCGAGGCAACGCGGGGGGCACCTGCGCCGCGCGCGCCTCATCGCACAGCACGAGGCGCGCGCCGCTGTCGGCGAGGATGTAGTCGACGGTGGCGGGCGGCATCTTGAAGTTGACGGGCACCGCCACGAGGCCCGCGCGCATGATGCCCAGCAGGGAGACGACGTAGTCCACCGAATTCGCGCCGAGCAGGGCGACGCGCTGGCCCGGCGCCAGCCCGCGCGCGAGCAGGCCGCGCGCGAGGGCGTCGGCTCGCGTGTCGATGTCGCCGAAGCTGTGTTCGGTCGCGTGGCCGTCCAGATCGAGGCCGACGATCGCGACCTCGTCCCGATCCGCTTGCCGATCGATCAGCCGGCCGAGATTGCCGCTGCCGGATGGGCTGAAACTCGAGCGCGCGTCCATGTTCGCCCCGTTCTCGCTCAGGCAGCCGGCGTCGAATAGACGCCGCGGCCGCTGGCCACGAGCCGTCCTTCGGCGTCGAACACGCTGGCTTCCGCGACGGACACCTGGCGGCCGGTCTTGATGACCTTGCCAACGACCTTGAGGTCGCCGCGCGCGGCGCGGTGGTAGTCCACGCGCAGGTCGATCGTCGGCACGCCCTTGCCGGTGTGCGAGACGAGCGCCCAATCGGCGCCGAGGTCCACCAGCGCCGCAAGAATCCCGCCGTGGATGTAGCCGCCCTCGACGTTGACAACCCATTCGTCGCGGAACTTCGCGGTGATCGTGATTTCGCCGTCGGCGACGTTGTGGACTTCGAGGCCCAGCCATTGGTGATAGGGGCCGCGCAGCAGGCGTGCCTGCACGTCGGCGGCGGTCGGGAGGGTAGTGTTTTCGGACATGATATGGGGGATGAAATCAGTGGGGCATGGAGCGTGACGCCCATACGGACTGGATGCTCAGGAGAGCATGACGCTCAGGAGAACATGACGCTCAGGGCGTGACAATCACCTTGCCGAGCACGGCGCGATCGCGAATCAGCGCGAGGCCTTCGGCGGCGCCGGTCAGCGGTACCACGCTGTCGATCACCGGATCCAGCTTGCCCTCGGCCACCAGCGCGAGCAGCGCCTTGAGGTTGTCGTCATAGAAGCTGTTGGAGCCCTTGATGTTCAGCTCGAAGCTCCACACGTAACGCAGATCTTCCTTGGGATCGTGGCCCGCGGTGGCGCCGCACACGAGCAGCGTGCCGCCGCGCTTCAGGCTCTTGATCGACGGCAGCCACGTGTCGCCGCCGGTGAAGTTCACCACCACGTCGACGCCGCCGTCGAACGTGCGGCGTTGCGGCTTGCCGTACTTCTCGATGACCCACTTGCCGAAGTCGACTTCGCGGTAGTTCACCACGTGATCGGCGCCGATCGCCTTGAGCTTCTCGCCCTTCTCGTCGCTGCCCGCGGCGGCGATAACTTCCGCGCCGAGCATCTTGGCCAGCAGCACCGTGGCCGTGCCCACGCCGCCGCTCGCGCCTAGCACGAGCACCTTGTCGCCGGCCTTCACCGTATTGTGGGTGATCAGCATGCGGTGCGCGGTGCCGTAGGCCACCGGCAGCGCGGCGGCCTGCTCGAAGGTCACGTTGTCGGGCAGTGCGATCAACTGCCGGGCATCGACGCGCGCGTACTCGGCCATGCCGCCATCGACCATTTCGCCCATCAGGCCGACGCCCGGCTTGAGCGGGTTGACCAGCACGCGGTCGCCAATCTTCCAGCCGGACACGCCTTCACCGATCTCGGTGACCGTGCCGGCGAGGTCGAGGCCGATCACGACGGGCAGCGGTACCTTGATGCCGGGCATGCCCTGCACCGTGAACACGTCGTGATAGTTGAACGAGGAAGCGCCGACGCGGATCACGACATGACCTTCGCCTGCCGCGGGGACGGGCTTGTCGCTGACGACGCGGAGTTGATCGAGGGTACCGTGCGCATCGAGAACGAGCGCCTGCATGGTTTGGCTCACGGGATATTCCTTGCTGGGGGATGGAAAAAGGGGACTCGTGACAAGCCCGTTTACTTCAGTGTCTTGGATTGCTCGTACGGACCGCGCGCGAACAGGTCGTCCTTGAGGTCGCCCTTCACCAGGCCGGACTCGACGAACACGGCATGCTGGCGGCGCAGCGTTTCGATGTCGGCCGGCTCGAACGCCACGCGGTTCATGTCGTTCCAGTGGCTCACGTAGACCTTCGCGTCGTCGGCGGGCAGATTGGCCTTCTTCTGGAGGATCTGCACGACCTCGTCGCGGTTGGCGTTGCCCCACGCGAGCGTGTCGCGCAGCGCGGCAATCACGCGGGCCACGACCTCCGGCTGCTTGTCGATGAGTTCCGTGCGGGCGGCGCCCACGCCGATATAGGGCACGGCATCGGACTTCGTGAGCTTCTTCCACTCGTCGGCGAACGTGCTCAGCTTGCGTACGGGCAGTTCGCTGCCCAGCTGCGCCACGGTCACGGAACGCAGCGCGGCCGCGTCGACCTGCTTCTGGACGAGGAACTGCGCGAGGCGCGACTCGTTGCCGCCGATCAGCGAAAACTCGCTGCTCTTGATCTGGTAGTTGCCGGCGAGCACGGCGCCCGCGATGACGGCCACCGAGGAGCCGGCCGGCGACATGCCGATCTTCTTGCCCTTGAACTCGGCGATGGACTGGATGGGCGAGTCCTTCGGCACGACGAACTGCACGTCGGCAGGCTGCGTCGCCGCGAAGATGCGGATCGGCACGCCCGAGGCCGCGGTGCCGAACACGCCGGCGACCGGCGCGCCGAACGCGAGGTCGATGGAGCCGGCCGCGAGCGCGCGCAGCGGCGCGTTGACGTCGGGGAAGTGCACGAACTCGGCCTTGATGCCGCGCTTGGCGAGGAAGTCCCTGGCCTCCAGCACCGAGCCGTAGCCCAGGCTCACGCCGCTGGTCCAGTAGCCGATCTTCACGGTGTCGGCGGCACTCGCCGCGCCCGACAGCAGCGACAGCGTCGCAAAGGCGGCGGAGAAAGCCGCGGAGAGTAGCTTGCGCATGATGGTCATCCTTGTACTTGGAACTGAGAGGAGGTGTTGGTTGCCGACGCGCCGGACACGTCAGAACCGCTCGATGCACGGGACGCACCCGATGCCCCGGCAGGCGTCTTCCAGCGGAACAGCCAGCGTTCGGCGGGCTTGAGCACGCCGCCTTCGAGGAGCAGCATCAGTCCGACCAGCAGCACGGTCCACGCAAAGACCTGGTCGGTCTGCACGAGATCCGCCGCCTGTCGCAGCCGGTAGCCGATGCCGCTCGAGGAGCCGATGGTCTCGGCAACGAGCGAGACGCGCCAGCCGAAGCCGAACGCGAGGCGCGCGCCGGCGAAGAAGTGCGGCAGGATCGTAGGGCCATAGATCTTGCGCAGAATCTGCAGCCGCGACATGCGGAAGCTGCGCGCGAGGTCCACGTATTGCGCATCGACGGTCTTCGCGCCTTCCCACACGTTGGTGAGGATCAGCGGCATCGCCGTCATGAACACGACGAAGATGGTCGTGGCGTCGGAGATGCCGAACCAGATGATCGCGAAGATTGCCCAGATGGCCGATGACACCGTGTTGAACACGGTCAGGATCGGCTCGAAGAAGCGCGCCAGCACGCGGCTGCCGCCAAGCGCGAGGCCGAGGCCGGTGCCGACAACCGTGGCGATCAGGAAGCCGGTCAGCACGCGGCGGCACGTGGCGCCCACGTCGGCCGTGAACGTGTCGCTGTGCCACAGCGCGACGAGCGCGTTGCCGACCTTGGCGGGACCAGGCAGCACGAACGACGGCACGTGCGAGGCACCCCACCACCACAGTGCGAGAACGGCGCCCACCAGCAGCAGGCGTTGCGCGACCAGCTGGAGCGCGTGGCTCCGGAGGACGGATGACATGATGGTGGGCTCCTTACGCGGCGGCCCGCAGTACGCGGACCTGTTCGGCCACGACCGGCGCCGTGGGGACGCGCGGCCGCGCGAGGGTAGCGAGGTCGACGACGTCGGCGACGCGGCCCGGGCGGGCGGCGAGACGAATCACGCGGTCGGCGAGCACCACGGCCTCTTCCATGTCGTGTGTGACAAAGACCACGGTCATCCGCTTGCTGGCGACCCCTTCGGCCTGGATGCGCAGCAGTTCTTCGTGCATCTGGCTGCGCGTAGTCGGATCGAGCTTGGAGAACGGTTCGTCCATCAGCAGGACGTCGGGCTGCACGGCGAGGCTGCGCGCGAGCGCCACGCGGCTGCGCATGCCGCCCGAGAGTTCATGCGGCCATGCATCGGCGCGGCCCTCCAGGCCGACGAGCGCGAGCATCTCGTCCGCGATGCGGTCGCGCTCGGCGCGCGGCGTCTGTGTGGCCTCCAGGCCGAACGCGACGTTGTCGCGCACGGTGCGCCACGGCAGCAGCCGGTCTTCCTGGAACATGTACGCGATGCGGCGCCAGTCCCGGAACTGCGCGGAAGGCACGCCGGCCACGCGCAGCTGGCCCGCATCGGGCGCGACGAGACCGGACAGGATATTCAGCAACGTGCTCTTGCCGCAGCCGGACGGGCCGACGAGCGCGAGCACTTCCCCCGCGTTGACGGTCAGGTCGATGTTGTCGAGGATGGTGGTCGTGCCGAAACGCTTTGTAAGACCCGTGGCGGTCAGTATGGGCGGGTTCAATGCGGGCGCGCTCATTGCACACCTCCGCGCACACCCCCGGCCACGACGAGCGGGAGGTACGTGCCGGCCTGCGAGAGGCTCGCGTACACCTTCTCCATCGTCTGCGTGCGGAACGTTTCGATGTGGCGGCGCGCGATCGTTTCCGCCGCGCGCTCGTCCCGATCCTCGAACGCCTTGATCATCGAGTTGTGGTCATGCCGGATCTCGGGCTTCACGCGCTGCACGTTGAACCCGAGCGCGACCAGCCGCGACATCTCGTCCATCAGGCCCGACAGCGTGCGGAGCAGCCGCTCGTTCCCGGTGGCCTCGGCGATGGCGAGGTGGAAGGCCTTGTTCGCATCCATGAAGACGTCGATGCGATGCGGCAGGGGGCCGATGTGTTCGACGCGGCAGGCCGCCTCCAGTCGATGCAGCAACTGCGTATCGACACGGTTCACCGCGAGCCGCGCGGCCATCGGTTCGAGCTGCACACGCAGCGCAAACACTTCCTCGACGTCCTTCAGCGTGATGGGCGCGACCTGATAGCCCTTGCGTGGCCGCGCGAACACGAGCCGCTCGTGCGCGAGCCGTGTCAGCGCGATGCGGCAGCTGTTCTTGCCGAAGCCATACGTCGCCATCAGTTCGCCCTCGGTCACCATGGACCCGGGGACAAGACGGCACGTCAGGATGTCGCGACGAATCGCGGTATAGGCGGCAAGGCCAAGACTACCGCCATCGGCGTCGGTCTCGGCGGCTTGCGCGCGGATTTGTGGTTCGCTCATGGGTTCATTGACTCCTGTGAGCCGCTCACAGCGTCATGCAGTGACTCTCAAACAGAGAGGCAAAGCTTAAGACGATGAGCGCTGCGACCAAACGAAGCGTTTCGCAGAAGCACATGTAATGCCTGATCGCTGTGGGCTGCTCACCGTTGCGGCGTGACCGGATGAGTTGTCTGCATCGGAGGAGGACGCATCGCTGGCGATAGGGCCATATTCCTTGCGGTTGCAGGGGGTAGCGTTCCCCTGCATCGGGAGGGCAAATGTCTTCTCGGTGAGCGGGTCAGTGGTTTGCCGCGGGCCCCGCCGCGATGCGCGCGGCGTGCACCAGTGCCGGGAGAGCGGCGCACGATATGGTGCTGGGCTGCTCACCGATGTCATGGACCGTGCATGGGCAACGCGTGGCACCGGGTGGCACCGGGTCGACAACTACCGGGCGAGGCCAAAAAATATCGCTTGACACTGTATCGCGTGCGATATAAATTTCCGTCATGCGCAGTGACACATGGAGAACACGATGAAGCGGCCCGAATCGAATGCCCTGGCGCTCGACGCGCAGCTGTGCTTCGCCGTGTATTCCACGGCGCTGAGCTTCAACAAGGTGTATCGCAAGCTGTTGCGCGAGCTCGACGTGACCTATCCGCAGTACCTGGTGTTGCTGGTGTTGTGGGAGAAGGAAGGCGTCAATGTCTCCGAGATCTGCGAGCGCCTCGCGCTGGAGACCACCACGCTGACACCGCTGCTCAAGCGGCTGGAGGCGCAGGGTCTGGTCAGGCGGACACGATCGACGGCCGACGAGCGGCAGGTCATCGTGACGCTGACGAAGCAGGGCGAGGCGCTGCGCGCGAAGGCCGCGGGCATTCCGGCATGCGTGGCGGAAGCCACGGGCCTGAGCGCCGCGGACATCCGCGACATGCGGACCCGGATGATGAGCCTGCGCGGCAGCCTCGCCGATTACGCCTGAAACCAGTCAGGCAACATGTAACACACGTGTCCGGCATGGCCCCATCGCCATCAGGACATTTTTTTGAAGCAAATATATCGTACGCGATATAAACACGAGCGATATTAATCGGAGCCCATCATGTCCAAGAAGAACGAAACCGTCGAAACCGTCGCTGTGCCCGCACGCCGTTCCCTGCTGCTCGGCAGCGCCGTGGGTGCGGCCGGCGCGTTGCTGGCTACCCATGCCGCGGTCGCCGGCGCGGCCGGCCAGCCCGGCGTGAAGACGCCCGCGGCCAGCACGAATGGCGGCAGCGGCAGCTTCATCACCACCAGGGATGGCGTGCAGCTGTACTACAAGGACTGGGGTACGGGTCAGCCTGTCGTGTTCAGCCACGGCTGGCCGCTGTCGTCGGACAGCTGGGAATCGCAGATGCTGCACGTGGCCAACAACGGCTTCCGCGCGGTAGCGCACGACCGCCGAGGCCACGGCCGTTCGAGCCAGCCGTGGCACGGCAACGACATGGACCACTATGCGGACGACCTCGCGACGGTGATCGAGACGCTGGATCTGAAGAACGTGATCCTGGTCGGCTTTTCGACGGGGGGCGGTGAAGTGGCACGCTATATCGGCCGTCACGGGACGTCGCGCGTCGCCAAGGTGGTGCTGGTGTCGGCCGTACCGCCGCTCATGCTGAAGACGCCGGCGAACCCGGGCGGCCTGCCAATCGAGGTATTTGACGGCCTGCGCAACGCACAGCTGGCTAACCGTTCACAGTTCTATCGCGATATCCCATCGGGCCCGTTCTATAACTTCAACCGTCCAGGCGCGAAGGTCTCGCAGGGCCTGATCGACTGGTGGTGGGCGCAGGGCATGCAGGGCGGCCACAAGAACACGTACGACTCGATCAAGGCCTTCTCGGAAACCGACTTTACCGAAGACCTCAAGAAGATCGACCGTCCCACGCTGGTGATCCACGGCGATGACGACCAGGTGGTGCCCATCGACGCCGCGGGCCGCGCTTCGAACAAGCTCGTCAAGAACTCGAAGCTGATCGTCTATCCCGGTGCGCCGCACGGCCTGACCGACACGCACAAGGAACGCTTCAACAACGACCTGCTGACGTTCATCAAGAGCTAAGCCGGCCCCTCATGGCAGCGACCGCGCGCCGTCTCCAAGCGGTCGCTGCATGAGCACGGTATCGACCCAGCCGCCGAACTTGAAGCCGACGTTGGCGAGCGTGCCGACATACTCGAAGCCGTGCCGCGCGTGCAACGCGCGCGAGCCCGCATTGCCGCTGTTGCCGATGACGGCGATCATCTGCCGCCACGGACCCTGTTCGCAGCGCGCGATCAGCGCGGCCATCAAGGCACTGCCGATGCCGCGCCCCGCGAGCCCGTCCGCAACGTATACCGAATCTTCCACCGTGAACCGGTACGCCGCGCGCGGCCGGTACGGCGTGGCATAGGCATAGCCGACCACGCGCCCATCGAGTTCCGCCGTCAGGTAGGGCAGGCCGTGGCCGAGCACGCCCGCGCGGCGTGAGCGCATGTCCTCCACGGTGGGGGGCACTTCCTCGAAGCTCGAGATGCCGTGCAGCACGTGATGCGCGTAGATCGCCTGAATGGCGGCCATGTCGGCGTCGGTGGCATCGCGGATGTGTACGCCATGGGCTTGGGGGGCGGCTTGTGAGGCGGGCCTGAGAGAGGATATGGGCGTGGACATGATGGCAAGGCGAGGAAGCGTTTGCCGCATCTTGCCTCAATCGTTACCATAAAAGAAGCTTCATGCCGTAATGCAGTGCATAAGCAATTCTTTGGTATCGATGACGCCTCGTAAAACCACGCTCAGCCTCCATTACCTCCGTACCTTCGTCACGGTCGTCGAACACGGCAGCTTCTCGGCGGCGGCACAGCGGCTCGACCTGACGCAGCCCGCGGTAAGCCAGCAGATCCGCCAGCTCGAGCGCACGCTCGGTACGCCGCTGCTCGAGCGCGTGGGCCGGCAGGTGCGCGCGACCGCCGCGGGGGCCGAACTGCTGGCCCATGCGGCAACGATCGATTCGGCGGTGGGGGCGGCCGTCGAGGCGGTGACGCGGCGGAGCGGGGTGGCGGCGGGGCCCGTGCGCATCGGCACCGGCGCGACGGCGTGCATCTTCCTGCTGCCGCCCGTGCTCAAGGACCTGCGCCAGCGGCACCCGGACCTGGAGATCGCCGTGACGGTGGGCAACACGGCCGAGATGGTGAAAGCCGTCGAGGACAACCTGCTCGACATCGCGCTCGTGACGCTGCCGGTGACAGGCCGCAGCCTGCATGTCACCGCGGTCATGAAAGACGAGTTCGTGCTGATAGCGCCGGCGGGTATGGCGCTGCCCGCGCGTATCACGGCCGCCGCGCTCGCCACGCGGCCGGTGCTGCTGTTCGAGGGCGGCAACACGCGGCGCATCGCCGATACGTGGATTGCGCGCGGCGGGGCGAGCATTCGGCCCGTGATGTCGCTCGGCAGCGTGGAAGCCATCAAGGCCCTTGTGGCGGCAGGGTTGGGATGCGCGATCCTGCCGGGAATGGCGGTCCGGCAGCCGGCGGCCGATGTGGTGGTGCGGCCGCTGTCGCCGCGCCTGCATCGCGGGCTCGCCGTGGTGATTCGCCGCGACAAGCGCCTGCACGCGGGACTGGCGGAGGTGTATCGGGCGCTGAAGCTCGTGCGTTGATGGGCAGCCGTTGACGGGCCTGCGGGCAGCCTTCGCCGTTTTCATGGACAATACGGGCTTCCCGAAAGGGAATATGACGATAGAGGCCGGCACGCAGTCCCGACGGATGCAGTCCGCGGCACGCGCTTCACGTCACGGAGACGTTATCGCGATCTCTCTCTCCTCGCCCTCATGGTAGTTACCCAAGACAGCACCCACGACAGCACCAACGCGAATGAAAGCGCTAATGAAAGCGCTAATGAAAGCGCCCAGATCGACCGCAAGACTTCCCGCAAGGCCCTGCTCGCCCTTGGCGTGGGCGGCTTCGCCATCGGCACCGGCGAATTCGTCATCATGGGCCTGCTGCCCGATGCCGCCCGTGATCTGTCGATTTCCATTCCCGAAGCAGGGCATCTGATCAGCGCGTACGCCCTTGGCGTGGTTGTCGGCGCGCCGCTGCTGGCGGTGCTTGGCGCGCGCTGGCCGCGGCGCAATCTGCTGCTCGCGCTGATGACCGTCTTCGCGATCGGCAACTTTGCGAGCGCCGTGGTGCCCAGTTATGGCTCGATGCTCATCGCGCGTCTGCTCACGGGCTTCCCGCATGGCACGTATTTCGGCGTGGCGGCCCTCGTCGCCGCCAGCCTCGTGCCGCGCCATGCGCGGGCGCAGGCCGTTGGCCTCGTCATGCTCGGCCTGACCACGGCCACGCTGATCGGCGTGCCGATCGCGGCCGCCATCGGCCAATGGCTGGGCTGGCGTTCGGCCTTCGCGCTCGTCGGCGCGATCGGTGTGCTCACGGTGCTGCTGGTCTGGCGCTGGGTCCCGTTCGTCGCTGGCGATCGGCTCGCGAGCCCGTTGCGCGAACTGTCGGCACTGGCGCGCAAGCAGGTCTGGCTGACTCTTGGCATTGGCGCCATCGGTTTCGGCGGCATGTTCGCGGTGTTCAGCTATATCAAGCCGACGATGATCGAAGTCGCGCACATGTCGGTGGAGAGCATTCCGTTCGTGCTCGCGCTGTTCGGCGTCGGCATGGTAGGCGGCAACCTGGTCGGCTCGCGGCTCGCCGACAAGGCGCTGATGCCAACGATCGGCGGCCTGCTGGCGTGGTCGGCGCTCGTGCTCGGGCTGTTCGTCTACACGGCGCCGCATGCGTGGCTGGCATCGGCCAACGTGCTGCTGATCGGCACGATCGTCGCGATCGGACCGGCACTGCAGATCCGCCTGATGGACGTGGCCGGCGAGGCCCAGACGCTGGCCGCAGCGCTCAATCATTCCGCGTTCAACATGGCCAACGCGCTCGGCGCATGGCTCGGCGGCGTGACGATCAGCGCGGGTTTCGGCTGGACGTCGACGGGCTGGGTCGGCCTCGTGCTGGCGATCGGCGGCCTGCTGGTGTACGCGGTATCGGCGTCGAGCCACTCGCGATCGATGGCGATGGCGGCCCGCTGAACTTTCGCTCCACCACGCGATTTCCGCATATCGACATGACGGATTGATCGTTCGCGTCGGCGCGCGCGTCGGATAGGCTGGGAAGCATGCCGCCGTCCGACCGCACCGATCGCATCATTCATTGGGTATTGAACAGTCTCGAGCTCGAGACCACGCTGTTCCACATGGGTCAGTATTGCGGCAGCTGGCGCGCGTCCGTCGCGGGTCGCGCGCGAGCCGGGTATCACCTTGTGCTGCATGGCGAGTGCTGGCTGCATGTGCCCGACCGCGAGCCGCCGTTGCGGCTCTCTCCCGGTGACGCGGTGTTCTTCCTGCGCGACGTGCCCCATCACCTGGGACCGTTCGAACAGGCCGAGGCATGCGTGCCCGAAGCCACCATGCAGCCGCTGGACCGCGCGCAGGCCGGGTCTACGGGCCTCGCCTGCGGCTTCTTCGATTTCCGTCCCGGTCTTGCGGAGGCGCTGCTGGCGCCGTTTCCCGATTACCTCGTGCTGCGTGCCGGCGACCCGTCGGTGCAGGGCACGCGCGCGCTGTTCGACCTGATCGTCGCCGAAGCGGAGTCGGGCAGGGGGCAAGCCGGTGCCGAGCCGTCCCCGCTGATCGCGCGGCTCGTGGAGCTGCTGTTCTTCTACGTGGTGCGCGAGCTTGCCGCGCGCGAGGACGTCGCACGCGGCCTCTGGCCGATGCTGCGCAGCGCGGAGTTCTCGTCGCTCGTGCTGGAGCTGATCCGTCATCCCGAGCAGCGCTGGTCCGTGGAGACCATGGCCGAACGTGTGCACATGTCGCGCGCGACGTTCTGCAAGCGCTTTGCCGCGGTGTGCGGCGAGACGCCTGCCGCGTTCCTGCTGCTGCTGCGCATGAAGATCGCCGCGCGGCTGCTCGACGACCGCCGCAGCGTGGCGCAGGTGGCCGAGCGTGTGGGCTATGCGTCGGAGGCCGCGTTCGCCAAGGCATTCCGCAAGACGACGGGCGCATGGCCCGGCGCGTGGCGGCGCCGTGCGGGTGTCGAGGAAGCGTCGTTCGCCCAGGCCGCCTGAACGGCGCCATCCCTACATCGTCCATACAAGAGCGCTGCAATCGGCGGCGAATTTTCAGGCAAAACGTTAGACCGCGCGTTAGACCACGCGTTAGACCACGCGTTAGACCACGCGTTAGACGAATCAGCACGAAAGCCATACGTTCGCACATGGCGCGCATCGCGATGATCGACCACACTCAGGTCATGTTCAATCGCTGATGGATACGCCATGAGTCGCCTCCCCCTGCAGACTTTGGAATCGGCCCCCGAAGCCAGCCGTCCGTTCGTCGAACGCGCGATCGCCAACAACGGCTACCTGCCGAACCTGATCGCCGCGCTGTCCAACGCGCCCGTGGCGCTGGAAACCTACCTCACCGTCTCCGGCATCAATGCGCGCAGCTCGCTGACGCTGGCCGAACGCGAAGCGGTGCAGATCACCGCCGCGGCGACGCATGGCTGCGGATTCTGCGTCGCCGGCCACACCGCCGTCGCCCTGAAAAAGGCAAACCTGCCGCAGGAGCAAGTCGACGCGCTACGCGGGCAGGCGCCGGTGGACGACGTACGTTTGAACGCTGTGGCAGACTTCACCCGCGCAGTCATTCGCGACCGTGGCGCGGTGCCCGATGCCGACCTGCAAGCCTTCCGGCAAGCGGGTTACAACGACCAGCAGGCGCTGGAAGTGGTGCTCGGCGTGAGCCTTGCCACGCTGTGCAACTTCGGCAACAACCTCGCGCAGTCGCCGCTGAACAGCCAGCTCGAGCCGTATCGCTGGACGCCGCCCAACGCCTGACAGAACTCTTGCCATGACGCTTTCCCCGGAACTCGCAAGCTGGCTCGACACCCACGCGGATGCGCTCGACAGCGGCATCCATGCGCCGCCTGACCTGCTCGGCACGCTCGCGCGGGCCGGCCTGTTCCGCGTCGGCGTGCCGGTCGCACAGGGCGGCACGGGGGGCACGACCACGGACGCGGTGCTCGCCATCGCCGCCACGGCCGCGCATTCGCAGACCGCCGGCTTCGTGTTCTGGGCACAGCGCGTCTTTATCGAGTACCTGCTGCAATCGCCCAACGACGCGCTCTCCGCGCGCTGGCTCCCCGCGTTGCTCGACGGCACGTTCGCGGGCGCGACGGGGTTATCCAACGCCATGAAGTACCTCGGTGGCATCGAGTCGCTGCAGACGCAGCTGCAACCCGCGCCCGGCGGCTGGACGGCCAATGGCGTGGTGCCGTGGGCCACGAACCTGATCCCCGGAAACTTCGCCGTCGCGGTGGCCGCAGACGATGCCGGTACGGGGCGCCCCGGCGTCTATGCCATCCCGCACGATGCGCCGGGCGTGAGCCGCAGCGAGGACCTTGACCTCGTCGGACTCCGCGGCAGCAGCACCGCATCGCTGCGCTTCACCGACGCCACGCTCGCGCGCGATTTCCTGCTGCATGACGATGCGCACGATTATCTGCCGCGCGTACGTCCCGCTTTCCTCGGCATGCAGTGCGGCATGTCGATCGGCCTTGCGCGGCGCTGCATCGCTGGGGCGCGCGAACGCACCGGCGCCGGGCGGTCGGTCCTGGCCGACGAACTCGACGCGCTCGCCGCGACGCTTGACGAGCAGGCGCGTCTGCTGGGCGAAGGCATCGAAGCCGGGACGTTCGTGCAGGCTCCGCGCGAGTTGTTCTCGCTGCGAATCGGTCTCGTCGACACGGCCGCTGCCGCGGCGCAGCTCGAAGTGCAGGCGCGCGGCGGCGCGGGCTACATGAACGGCCGCGATGGCGGACTGGCACGCCGCTGGCGCGAAGCCTCGTTCCTGCCGATCGTCACACCGAGCCTCGTGCAGCTGCGCACCGCGCTCGCGGAGGCCAGCCAGCGGAAAGCCGCATGAGCGGGATGTACGGGACGCCGCCGGAGGCGGCAGCGACCGACACCGCGCGGCAGCCCTTGTTGCGGACGAATGGTGTGTCGCTGGCCTATGCCGGCCGTCATGTGTTCGCGGGCATCGACCTCACGCTGCATGCGGGCGAGATCGTATCGATCGTGGGCCCGAGCGGCGCCGGCAAATCGAGCCTGCTGCGCATCCTCGCCGGATTGCAGGCCGCTTCGTCGGGTAACGTCACCATGGGCAATGTCACCATGGGCGAGACCGCGCTGACCGGCCCGCATCCCGATATCGCGGTGGCGTTTCAGGACGCTTGCCTGTTGCCGTGGCTGTCCGTCGAGCACAACGTCGCCTTCGGCCTGGACTTCAAACGCCAGCCCGCCACCACGCGCGGGGAGCGGCACGACCGTGTCGCGCGCATGCTGGAAGCGGTGGGACTCACGCACGCCCGTCATCTCTTTCCGGCGCAGATCTCCGGCGGCATGGCGCAGCGTGTCGCGCTTGCCCGTTGCATGGCCCGCCAGCCCCGCGTGCTGCTGCTCGACGAACCGTTCGGCGCGCTCGACGAGATCACGCGCGCGGACATGCAGACGCTGCTGCGCGACATCGTGCGCGTCCATCGCCCCGCCACGCTGCTGATCACGCATGACCTCGACGAGGCGTTGCTGCTGTCGGATCGCGTGGTGCTGCTGGGCGGCCATGCAGGCGAGCCCGCGCGCATCGCGCAGACCTGGCACATCGCGCTTCCGCAGCCGCGTGAAGCGCAGGTCGAGGCCATGGGTGCGCTACGCGTGGAGCTCGTGCGTGGGCTGCGCGAACTCGTGCGGACCGGTGGCCCCCGCGCGGCGTCACCACCGTCTTCCATCCATCCAGACGAGGGAAATCATGTGCCAGGTACCAATGTCCCGGCGTGAGTGGCTGAAGCTGTCGGCGCTGTTCACGGCCGGCGGCGCGCTGCCGCTGCTCCATACACTGAACGCGCGCGCGGCGGCCGAGCCCGACGCGCCGGTGCGCATCGGCTATCTGCCGATCACCGATGCCACGCCGCTGCTGGTGGCGCACAACAACGGTTACTTCGACCAGGAAGGCGTGCGCGCGGACAAGCCCACGCTGTTGCGCAGCTGGGCGCAACTCGTCGAAGCCTTCATCTCGGGGCAGGTCAATGTCGTGCATCTGTTGTCGCCGATGACGGTGTGGGCGCGCTTCGGCAGCCAGGTGCCGGCGAAAGTCGTCGCGTGGAATCACGTGGGCGGCTCGGGCCTCACCGTGGCGCCGCAGGTCAATTCCCTGCGCGACCTCGGCGGCAAGACGGTGGCGATTCCGTTCTGGTATTCGATTCACAACGTCGTGCTTCAGACGATGCTCAAGCAGGACGGGCTCACGCCGGTCTCGCGCAAGACGGGCACGATTGCCGCCAACGAGGTCAACCTGACCGTGATGGCCCCCTCGGACATGCCGCCGGCATTAGCCTCGCGGCAGATCGAGGGCTATATCGTCGCGGAGCCGTTCAATGCCGCTGCGGAGACGCTCAAGATCGGCAAGATCCTGCGGTTCACGGGCGATGTATGGCGCAACCACGCGTGCTGCGTCGTGTTCATGCATCAGAACGATCTCGACAAGCGGCCCGAGTGGTCGCAGAAGGTCGTCAACGCGATTGTCAAGGCGCAGCGCTGGACGCAGGACAATCGCGCGGAGGCGGCGTCGCTGTTGTCGAAGGAAGGGGCCAACCGCTATACGCCGCATTCGCTCGAAGCGCTGCGCAAGGTGCTCGCGCCCGATCCCTCGGACCATGGACGCTATCTGGCCAGCGGTGCGATCAAGCATGCGAACTGGAACGAGAAGCGCATCGACTTCCAACCCTATCCGTATCCGAGCTACACGGAAGAACTCGTTCGACGCCTCAAGGGCACGATCATCGAGGGCAACAGCGCGTTCCTCGCCTCGCTCGACCCGCAGCGGGCGGCGCGCGAACTCGTCGACGACCGCTTCGTCCGCAAGAGCATCGAGTCGGTGGGTGGACTGAAATCCTTCGGCATCACCGAGTCGTTCACGCGGCAGGAGGAGATCGCCGTATGAAGACGCTGGTATGAGGAGGTCCCTATGACGGCGGCCACGCTGCGCCCCGGCTGGTGGGCGAGGACGGCGCACGCGCGGCTGGGGCTCGGCGGGCTCGCCGCGCTCGTGCTCGCGTGGTGGCTGGCGACGCGCGGCGCCGATGGACTGGCCGCGCGCTTCGCGCCGATCCCGACGTTCGATGCCGCGTGGCAGCTGCTGCATCAGCCCGACTTTCTGCTGCATATCTGGGTAAGCCTGCGTCGGGTGCTGATCGGCCTTGCCCTCGCGCTTGCGGCGGGTGTGCCGCTGGGGCTGTTGATCGGCGCCGCGCGGCATGCGGATGCGGCGCTGTCGCCCGCATTCCAGTTCCTGCGCATGATCTCGCCGCTGTCGTGGATGCCGCTCGTGGTCATGGTGCTGGGCGTTGGCGACAACCCGGTGCTGTTCCTCGTCGCGTTCGCGGGTGTGTGGCCGATCCTGCTGGCGACGGCAGCGGGTGTGCGGCAACTCGATGCGCGCTGGCTGATGCTGGCGCGCAGTCTCGCCGCCACGCGTGCGGAGACGCTGTGGCGCGTGATCCTGCCCGGCGTGCTGGGGAACGTGCTGACCGGGCTCCGGCTGGCGATCGGCATCGTATGGATCGTCCTGGTGCCCGCGGAGATGCTCGGTGTGAACGCCGGCCTCGGCTACTTCATCCTCGATACGCGCGACCGGCTTGCTTACTCCGAGCTACTGGCCACGGTGCTCGTGATCGGCGCTCTCGGATTCCTGCTCGATAGCGCGGCACGGCGGTTGCACGCGTGGTGGGTGCCGGGCTAGTTGACGACATATCGATAGACGAAACCGTTCGTTGTGCGGCAAATGGCCGCACGTGATACTGAATGCTGCCCATCATCCAGGATCACGCCGATGTCCGAAGCCCGTTCCACGCCGCCCGCCCGCCGCGTTGCCCTCCGACAACTCGCATCGCTCGCGCTCGCCGGCTCCGCCGGTTCGCTCCTCGCCGCATGCTCGCGCGAGGGCGGTGACAACAAGGCCGCGGCCGCAAAGACGCCGGAAGCGCCGGCCGTGATCGGCAAGGCGGGCGAGAAAGTCGAGTTCCGTTATCCGGACAACCCGACGTTCGACCTTGTCTATCTGGCCGACCAGCTCGGCTATTTCGAGGGCACGAACACGCGGCCCAGGTACATCGGCAAGGTTGCCGCGCCGCAGATCATTCCGCTTACCGGCACGGGCGAGATCGATTTCGGTTCGCGCATGGTGCCGCTCGTCATCTCCGCCGTGGCCAGCGGCTCGGACATCAAGGTGGTTGCCGCCGGCAACAAGACGCTGCAGGATGCGCCGCACATGAAGTACTTCGTGCGAAAGGACTCCGGCATTCGCGCGCCGAAGGACCTCGAAGGCAAGACCATCGGCATCAACAGCTTCGGCGCATGCGCGGAGTTCGTGACCAAGACGTTCCTGCGACAGAAGGGCGTCGATGTCACCAAGATCAACTTCGTCGTGATTCCCGACGATCAGGCCGAGCAGACGCTCGCCACGGGCAACACGGACCTGGCGATCATCCATGCGCCGTTCTCGGGGCGCGCCGATCATGCGGACAAGCTCGTGCGGCTGTGGAGCGACTTCGATCTCGACGGCGGGCTCGGCGGCATGCAGCCGTACAGCGCGCATGGCAAGTTCATCCGCGAACATCCGGAGTCCGTGAAGGACGTCGTGACCGCGCTGGCCAAGGCGGCCAACTGGGTCAATGCGCATCCCGAAGATGCGCGCCAGCTCGTGTCCAAGCGCATCAACCTGCAGCTCGAGTTCGTCGATCGCTATGCGTATGTCGACAACCTCGTGGTGACCGAGCCGCCGATCCAGTATTACATCGACGTGCTGGAAGCCGAGGGGAAGCTCGCGAAGGGCAAGGTCGCGGCGAAGGACATCTATACCAACGCGTTCAATCCGTACGCGCAGGCAGCGGCCAAGGCATGACCGATCTCAGCCATCACAAGATCGTTGCGCGCGATGTGCGCATGGACTATGCCGTACGCAACGATGCGGGGCGCACGGAGGCGCTCACCGTGCTGCGCGATTTCGATCTCGACATTCGGGAGGGCGAGTTCATTTCGATTCTCGGTCCTTCGGGCTGCGGCAAGTCGACGTTTCTGAGCATCCTTGCCGGGCTGACCGACCGTACAGGTGGATCGATCAGCGTCGATGGCCAGCCCTTGCGCGGCATCCATCCCGCGCAGGGCGTGGTCTTCCAGGGCTATGCCCTGTTCCCGTGGCGCACGGTGCTGGCCAATATCGAAGTCGGTCTCGAGATTCGCGGTGTGGCGCGGGCCGAGCGCCGGCGCATCGCGTCGGAGTACCTCGACCTCGTCGGGCTGACCGGTTTCGGCGAGCGTTTCCCGCACGAGATCTCGGGTGGCATGAAGCAGCGCGTGGCGATTGCGCGTTCGCTCGCCTACAAGCCCGAAGTGCTGCTGATGGATGAACCGTTTGCCGCGCTGGACGCGCAGACGCGCGAGATCCTGCAGGGCGAGTTGTTGCGCATCTGGGAGCAGACGCGCAAGACCATCGTGTTCATCACGCATAGCCTCGACGAGGCGATCTTCCTGTCGGATCGTATTGCCGTGATGACGCGGCGTCCCGGGACGATCAAGGCGATCATTGACGTGCCGTTGCCTCGGCCGCGTGCGGCGGAGGTGCGTAACTCCGAGGCGTTCGTGCGGTTGCGGCAGCAGGTGTGGGACATCCTCAAGGACGAGGTGCAGCTGGGCAGTCCGGCCAGCGTGCCGCGGCCGCTTGGGGCTACCGCCAATCCGGCCGAGCGCGGCAATGCGGCGCCGGCGCTTGCCAAGGTGTCATCATGAGTTCCGTCATCGAGCCCGCGGCGCGGCCTGCGCCAGCGTCGCGTACTGCTGTGTCAACGGTGTCGCTCAAGCCCGCGCGTTCCGCGCTCGGCGATCGCGCGCTTGGTATCGTCGGGATCATCGGCTTTCTGCTGCTGTGGGAGCTCGTGCCGCGCCTCGGCATCGTCAGCGAGGCCTACCTGAGTCCGCCGTCGCAGATTATCGTCACCATCTGGCAGCTGATCGGTAGCGGCGAGCTATGGAAGCATCTCGCCGCGAGTCTGCAGCGTTCGCTGTGGGGCTTGCTGACGGCCATTGGCCTTGGCGTGACGCTCGGCCTGCTGATGGGCTGGTTCAAGCGCTTCGAGGCGATCGTCGATCCGATCCTCCAGCTGTTTCGACAGACTTCAGCGTTTGCTTTGTTCCCCGTATTTATCCTGTTCCTGGGCATTGGGGAATTGTCGAAGGTAGCGATCATATTCTGGGCATCGTTCTGGCCTGTGCTGCTGAGCACGATCAGCGGGGTTCGGCAGGTGGACCGTTTGCTCATCGACTCCGCGCGCTCGATGGGGGCATCGCAGCTGTTCGTATTCACGAAGGTCGTGCTGCCTGCGGCGTCGCCTTCCATCTTTACGGGCATTCGGCTCGCCGGCACGTATTGCATCACGGCCCTCGTCGCCGCCGAAATGATCGGCGCGCATTCGGGGCTCGGCTTCCTGACGCTGAACTCGCAGGAGGTGTTCCAGATTCCGACGATGTACGCGGGCATTCTGCTGCTGGCGTTGCTTGGGCTGGCGCTGAACTATGTGCTGGCGCTGATCGAGCGCCGGCTTACCCGATGGCGCAGGGGGCTGACGCTCAATGGCTGAGACATCGGTTGCGTGGCCCCGTGGGGGCGAGGCTTCGGCATCCGACCCGCTGCGCCGCGCGCGGGCGCGCACGCGTCGCGTGGCGGTGGCCGCGGCCATCGCGATTGCGCTGGCAGCCGCGGTGGCATTGCTGTGGCACGGCGCGCGGGCGCCGTCGGGTCCGTTGCTCGACGCCATCCGTGCAAAGGGCGAGCTCGTGGTCAGCGTGCGTGCGTACGCCCGGCCCGCGCCCCCGGGTCAGCCATCGCCGCCCGAGCCCGATGCCTTCGACGTGGCGGCCGCGCGCTTCCTCGCGGATCGTCTCCAGGTGAGCCTGCGCATCGTCACGGGACAACAGGGCAGCACAGCCGATCTCGATCTGGCCGGCGCCCGGGCGGTACGGGACAACAGCGTCGCCACACCCTATACCGGCGGCACAGGCGCGCTCGTCGTACTGCGGGGCAGCGCCTACACGTCGTCCCGCGACCTCGCGCGGCGCGAGGTTTGCGTGCCGCAAGGCAGCCCTTACGTCTCGACGCTCTCCCAACGCACGAACGCCGTGCCGCGCATCTATCCATCGGCCATCCGCGCGGTGGCGGGTTTCATGGCCGGCGAATGCCAGGCGCTCGCCGACGACGAGGTCGTGATCGCGCGACTGCTGAGCCTTCCCGAATGGCGTTTCTACCGCCGCCTCGGCGACAAGCTCCCGGCGGACGACACCCACCCCGAAGTCACCATGCGGCTCGAGGACCGCGCCTCCGCGGCGTGGCTCGACCGCGCCGTCCGCGACTGGCGCAACGACGGCGCGCTGACCCACGCCCGCGACCGTCGCGCGGGGGACATCGCGTTCGAGGTCACGCAATTGCAGGACGGGTTGGTCTGCCACTCGTAGACACGCCGCGCTGGCCCGATACCGTCAATCCGCCCCGGACAACCGCCCCGCCTTCTCCCTCAAGAACGCAATCAACGTCACCACCGCCCGCGTCTGATACCGCGTCGGCAGGTAAAGCAGATACATCGTCGTCCGCAGAAAAGCCAGATCCCGCGGCGGCAGCGGTAGCCGGACCAGCGTTCCCGCCTCGATATCCCGCGCGACCATATAGCGGGGCAGCAGGCCCACCCCGAGCCCCTGCAGAATCGCTTCGCGCAAAAAGAAGAAATTCGCCGACATCAACCGGGGCTGGATGCGCGGCTGCCCGAACGCTGCCCCCGGCCCCCCAGCCGCCAGCAGCTTCTGCCCGGTGAGCTCGGAAGTAATCAGCGGCAAATCGCCAAACTCATCGAGCGTCCGCGGCATGCCGGCATCGCGTGCCAGAGAGGGCGTCGCGCATGCCACGTACTCCACATCCCCAAGGCTATGCGCCACCGCATGCGTCGGCGTTTCCCCCATCACCCGCACCGCGAAATCCACCGACCCCTTGATCAGGTCCTCGATATCGTTGTCGAAGACCACATTGAGCGTAATGGCCGGATACAGCGACATGAACTCGAGGAACCACGCGGACATCGTGTGCTGCCCGAACCCGCTCGGCACGCTCAGCCGCACCGTGCCGCTGAGCCGCTTGCCCAGGCTCTGCACCGCCTCCTGCGCGGCCATTACCTGATGCCGGATCGCGCGCCCATGCTCGTAGAGCTGCCACCCGAGCTCGGTCGGCTCGAGCTGCCGCGTACTGCGCCGGAGCAGCTCGGCCCCCAGCTGCCGCTCGAACTGATTGAGCCGCTTGCTGACATTGGCCCGGCTCATGCCAAGCTGGCTGGCGGCACGGCTCAGGTTGCCGGCATCGATGATGTCAACGAGCAAAGACAGCGCAGTTTGATCCATTGTCAACCCAGAGTTGTCGTATATGGTGAATTTCCGTAGCAATTGTCAAACATAAAGAACATATCCACAATGACCCCCTGAACAAGACAACCGGACCGCCACCTGGATCCGCGTGGGTTCGGGAGACAAATCTGCAATGCAATCACAAGGCAACGAACAACCGACGGCCGCGCTGCCGCTCGCTGGCGTGCGCGTACTGGACCTCTCGCGCGTGCTGGCGGGACCGATGTGCGCGATGGCGCTGGCCGACCTCGGCGCGGACGTCATCAAGGTGGAGCACCCCGCGCGTGGCGACGACACGCGCGACTGGGGCATCCGCATCGGCACGCGCAACACCTCGTACTTCAACAGCGCCAACCGCAACAAGCGATCGGTGACGATCGACCTGCAAAGCGAACAAGGCGTGGCGCTCGTGCGCAAGCTCGTTGCGCACAGCGACGTGGTCATCCAGAACTTCAAGGTGGGCGGCGCGGAGAAACTCGGCCTCGGCTACGACCAGCTGAACGAGATCAACCCGCGCATCGTGTATTGCTCGATCTCCGGCTACTCGCGCTCGTCCCCGGAAGCCGAACGCCCCGGCTACGACCTCGTCGTGCAGGGCGAGGCCGGTGTGATGGCAACGAACGGCGAAGCGGGGCAGGGCCCGCTGAAGTTCGGCGTGGCCGCCGTGGACATGTTCACGGGCATGTATTCGGCGCAGGCCATCCTCGCCGCGCTGTTCGCCAGGCAGGCCACGGGCCGTGGACGACACGTCCAGATGGCGCTCTACGATTGCGGCCTGATGATCCCGTCCTATTACGGCATGGAAGCGATGCTCCGCGACGCGGAGCAGCCGAAGTTCGGTAATGCGCATCCGTCGATCGTGCCTTACGGCGTGTTCGAGGCGGCCGACGGTCCGCTCGTGATCACGGTGGGCAACAACGGCCAGTTTCAGCGCTTCTGCCGCGAGGTGATCGGCCGCCCGGAATGGGCAGAAGACGAGCGCTTCGCCACCAATACCGCGCGTTCCGCGAACCGCGACGCGTTGCTGCCGGCGTTGCGCGATGCATTGCGGCGCTTCCAGCGCGCGGACCTGCTTGCGCGCCTCAATGCCGCGCAGATCCCGTGCGGCGAGGTGCTCGGCATGCTGGAGGCCCTGCAATCGGAGCGCACCGCGCAGGCCGGCCTGCTGCACCGCTTCGAAGACAGCGAAGCGGGCCCGCAGGCCGTGCTCGCGCCCCCCTATGCGATGGATGGCGCCCGCATGCCCGTGCGCATGCCGCCGCCGCATATGGGCGAACACACACGGGAAGTTTTCAGGGAGCTGTTGGCGCTCGACGATGAAGCCATCGCGGCGCTGCGCGCCGACGGGGTGATCTGAACGGTTCAGCGATGATCGACAAACAAGGAGACAACACGATGAAGCACACCACCATCCGCACCGCGACCAGCGCGCAACGCCGACAGTGGCTGAAGGCCGGCGCGGCCGCATCGCTCGCGGCGATGATGCCCGCGGCGTTCGCCAAGGCCGGCTGGCCGGACAAGTACATCAAGATGGTGGTGGCGTTCCCCGCAGGCGGGCCCACGGACACCGCCGCGCGCATCCTCGCGCAGAAGCTGTCGGAGCGGCTGGGTCAGCAGGTCGTCATCGAAAACAAGCCCGGCGCATCGGGATCGATCGGCACCGCCAGCTTCATCAAGAGCGCGGCCGACGGCTACAACCTGTCGATGTTCGGCATGCCGGCCTTGCTCGCGCCGCTGATGTACAAGAACAACGCGTACGACGTGAAGAAGGACTTCCTCTCGGTGGCCACGGTGTACGTGCTGCCGATGGCGATCGTCATCAATCCGAACGTGGTGCCGAACGTCGACACGCTGCCCGACCTGATCCGCTTCGCAAAGGCGAGCAAGACGCCGCTGAACTACACGAGCTCGGGCACCGGCAGCTTCGGCCATCTGGCGATGGAACAACTGAAGGACCTCGGCGGCTTCGACATGCAGCACGTCCCGTACAAGGGCAGCGCCCCGGCGGTATCGGACCTGCTCGGCGGCCAGATCGGCGTGATGTTCGCCGACGTGGTGGCCGCGCTCCCGCATATCCGTGCCGGCAAGCTCAAGGCCATCGCGCTGAGCTCCCAGAACGCCAAGGTCCTGCTGCCCGGGGTGAAGACGGTGTCGGACCAGGGCTTCCCCAACTTCGACTTCGACTCCTGGGGCGGCCTCATCGTCCCGCTGGACACGCCCCAATCGATCGTTGACCGCCTCACGAGCGAAACGCGGGACATCGTGACGACCGACAAGGAGCTCCAGCAGAAGCTCGTCACCGCCGGCGCTATCGCTTCGTTCCAGGACGGCAAGCAGATGCAGGCCCGCCTGAACAAGGACTACGACCGCTGGAGCGCGATCGTCAAGGCAAAGGGCATCAGCGCGCTGTAAGCGCATCCGCGATGAACTGGCTCGCGTGTTCCTCGACGGCCGCCAGCGGCGCGTCGACCATGGCGAGCCTGGTCGAGGGGAGGTAGGTGATGTCCTTGAGACCGATCACGCCCAGCACGGCCGTGAGGTAGGGACGGAAGAAGTCGGGCTGGATCGGCGGCTCCCGGAACATCGCGCCGCCGGCCGTCACGGCGACAAACACCGGGCGGTCGCGCAGCAGGCCGACCTTGCCCGCCTCCGTGGTGACGAACGTCACGTCGCGGCGCACCACATGGTCGATCCAGTTCTTGAGTACCGCGGGCACGGTGAAGTTGTGCACGGGCGTGGAGATCCACACGATGTCCGCCGCGTCGAGCTCGCGGATGAGTTCATCCGACAGCGCCAGTTCATCGCCATAGCGCGCACGCGCCGCTTCTACGGGAAGCACCAGCGACTCCGCATATTCCGGTGTAATGGCCGGCAGAGGCTTCACGCCGAGGTGGCGCTGCGTCACGTGTACCGCGCGGCCGAAGCGTCGGGTCAGCGCGGGCAGCAATTGGCTGGTCAGGTGGCGGCTCGTCGAGTTGTCGCGGCGCGGGCTGCAATCGAGCAGCAGCAGTTCGAGGTCTTTCATTGCAGTTCCATGGCGAAGTGCAGGCCACGGGACAGCAGTCCCGCGCGGAAGTAGAAGCGCTGGGCCAGCGCATTCGCCAGCCCCGTGTCGAGTACGAGTTGCGAGCAGCCCTGGCCGCGCGCGATGCCGCTGACTGCCTCGATCAGTTGCTCGCCATACCCCCGGCCACGCTCGCCGGCATCGGTCACCAGATCGTCGATATATAGGAAGGGTCCGTAGATGAGGTTGTCCATGCGGCGATAGCCCGCGGCGGCGACCGGACGTCCCGCATCCCACACCACGAGCAGGCGATAACCCTGCGCGCGCTGCGTGGCGGTGCGGTCGATCAGTTCCCGCGCCGAGCGCAGATGGGGACGAAGCTGCTGCAGGAGCGCGAAACAGGCCGCGAGTTCGGCCTCGGTTTCGGCGTGCTGCAAGGTGATGTGTGTGGCCATGGTGCTGAACGCGGCTGGTTGGTGTAGGCTCGAGTGTCGTCGATCGATGGCACAGCCAACAGGCACATAAACCTCCATTTCGACTAGGTCATGTCCGCGTCCCCACCCGCCACCACGATCCATGCTCAGATCTATGGCCGCTTCCGCGCCATGATCGAGACCGGCCAGTTGAAGCCGGGCCAGCGGGTGTCGTCGCTGCGCGCGCTCGCGGAGGAACTCGGCGTCGCGCGCGGCACCGTGCAGGTGGCGTTCGACCGGCTGCTGGGAGAGGGCTACCTCGTGGCGCGCGGCCCCGCCGGCACGTTCGTCGCGGAGCACATCACGGCCGCGCGGGCCGCGACACGTGCCGCGAGGCAGGAGACTACCCCGCCCACCCCGCCGACCTCGCCGATCTCGACGCAAAAGCCGCCCATACCCGCCAAGGCCACCGCACCCCGCGCCCCGCGATTCGCCGCGCAGAAGGACGCCGACGAGGTCGTGCTCGCGTCCGGCGGCGGCGCGCCGGCCACCCTGCAGCTCGGCGTGCCCGCGCTCGATGAATTTCCGCGCAAGTTATGGACGCGCCTGATGACGGGCCTCGTGCGGCAGGTCAACACGCTCAATCGTCCGGCGCCCGCAGGCTATGCGCCGCTGCGCGAGGCGCTGGCCACCTATCTGCACAGTTCGCGCGGCATCGACCTGCGGCCATCGCAGGTGTTCGTCGTCCCCGCCTATACCGCCGGGCTCGAACTTGCGGTCAACGCGTTATCGCTGCAAGGTACGCACGGGGCGTGGGTAGAAACGCCGGGTTATCCGCCAACGGGCCAGTTGCTCCGTCGCCTGGGCGTGCCACCGCATGTCGTTCCCGTGGACGAATGCGGCATCGATGTCGAGTACGGCATCGCGCATCACGGCAACGCGCGCCTTGCGGTGGTAACGCCCTCGCACCAGAGTCCCACCGGCGTCGCGCTGACCCTGCAGCGCCGCGTGGCGCTGCTCGACTGGGCGGCACGCCGCGGCGCATGGATCGTGGAGGACGACTACGATGGCGAATTCCGGTATCGCGGGCATCCGCTACCCGCGCTCAAGAGTCTCGATACGGGCCAGCGCGTGATCTACTGCGGCACGCTGAGCAAGGTCATGTTCCCCGGCTTGCGACTCGCCTACGTGGCCGTGCCCGAGAGTCAGGTAGAGGCGTTCGAGTCGGCCATTGCGCGCGCGACATACGGCGGTTGTCCGGAATTGATGCAGGCCGCCGTGGCGGAGTTCATCACGGCCGGACACTTCTCGCGGCATATCAAGCGCATGCGCACCCTCTATGCGCGGCGCCGCGCCTTGCTGGCGGACGCGCTGCGCGCGTACGAACCCTACGGATTCCGCGTCCGGCTGGAGGACGGCGGCATGCATCTGCTGCTCGATGTTCCCGAAGACCGCGACGACATCGCGATGGCGCGCGTCGCGCGCGAAGCGGGCTTCGGCATCCACGCGCTCACCGGCTGGCGCCGCGGCGCGCCCGGGCGGCGCGCGCTGCTGCTGGGCTTCACGAACATCGCCACCAAGGACGAGGCCGAGCGCGTGGTGACGAAGCTGATGCGGACGCTCGGCGAGCCGCGCACCTGACTGCGCTAGAGGTCAGCCCGCGCCGAGCACCACGTCGGCCATCTCGATCCGCCGCGCGGCGCGCGCCATCGCCCACGCCGCGCGTGTGTTGGCCTCGGAGGCGAGCCTGCGGCCCCGCACATCGATCGGCAGCGCGAACACGCCATACAGCGTCTGCTGTCCAAGCGACAGCTTGTCGTCCGCTTCCTTCCCGTGGTTCTTGATGGTCGTGGTCGTCCCCTGGCTGTAGGCCGCTATCGCGCCAAGCCCGAACCCAAGCGCGGAGAACCCCGAGATATAGGACGTCTTGAGCTTCGACGAACCGCCGGCGACCGCCGCCGCCACGCGGCCGATCGACGACGACGCGAAGCTGCCGAACGGACCCATGTGATAGGTCTGCCCGACGCGCTGCGCGACCTGCGTCTTGATCTCGTCCGCATTGAGGTTGCGCTTGCTGTCGCGCCACACCCCGGGCAACAGCGCGGCGGCGTTCGATGCGAGCGTCGCGCGCGCGTGGCCATCGGCGGACAGCCCGGCGAGATCGTTGGCCTTGAGCTTGTCCTTGTCCGCCTTCATCGCGATGAGCGCGTTGTCCAGTTGCTCGCGCGCCTCGCCGCCCGCGGGCGCCGCATCGCGTTCGGCTTCGGTTTGCTTGATGACGTCGTCCAGCGACTTCGTGACGCGCTTGATCAGCGATTGCGCCGGCGAAGCGATCAGCCCGCGCAGCTTGCCTTCGTCGATATGCTCGGGACCGATCTCCTTGCCCGCCGCGACGCGCGCGTTGCCTTCCTCGGTGAAGAAGTCCCCATAGACGAGGTTGAGCGCGTTCTTGTAGTCGACCTTCGCCACCTCGTCATAGCCCGCCGACACATGCTGCGCGCCCGTCAGCGCCAGCGCGCCCAGCGCCTGGATGGTGGCGATCGACATGGGGCTCAGCCGTGCCACGCGCTCGACCACGTGCGCCGCCATGGTTGCGGCCTGCTCTTTCGGCACGCCGGACGCCAGTCCCACGAGGCTCTGGAAGACGGGCCGCATCACGCGCGAGATGGACTGGAAGCGGTTGCCGATATGCTGCCGCGTGTGTCCCGCCTGCGTCATGAGCACGCCCTCATGAAGATCGCGCATCCCCGTCAGCGCATCGGAGAACGCCCGCGCCGATTCGCGCAGCCGCGTGACCGCCGGGTCTTCCGCATTGTCGCGCAGCCATCCCACGAGCCGCTCGTCATGGCTGCCTTTCGCTCGGTCACTCGCGCTGCCCGGCACGCGGGCCGCGATCGCTTCGAGATCCCGCTCGAATGCAGCCGACGCGGTCTCCAGCGCCTGGGCCTGCGTGGTCGCGCGCCGCGCGATATCGGGCAGCCATTCCTTATGATGGACATGGGCCTTGTCCACCTGGATCACTGGCCCATTGCGCTCGGCCGTGTGTTCCACGAACTGCACGACCACGGGTTGCTGCGCGGCATACATGGGCGTCTGCGCGATACCGGCCACACCGAGCCCGAGCCCCGCGCCCACCCATGGCTTGCCCGTCCCCGCGGACAGGAACGGCGAGGCGAAGAACTGCAGCAGGTTCGATACCAGCCCCGCGCTCGGAGCGATGAGCCCGGATGTGAACGCCGCATGGTGGACCTGCCTGATGTCGGCATCCGTGAGCCCCTGCGCGCGATACCACGCTTCGCTCTGCCGCGTGGCATTCGTCATGAGCGTGCTATTGCCGATGGATCCGTCTTGCCGCTGCATCCGCAGCGTGTTGACGAGGTGGGCCGCCTCATCGCGATTCACATCGCGCTCGCGGCATTCGCCGATGGCATGCTGAAGCTCGCCAAGCAGCGCATCGGTGTCCGCGCGATGAAGGGCGGCGAGCGGGGTTCCGACTGCCGAGCGCACCGGGCGAGTCTCCTCGCGCGCGACGCCGCGCTCGATGTCCGGCGCTTGTTCCAGCCGCGCGAGTCCGAGCCCGCCAAGCGCCCGACGGGCGAGCGAGGGGGGCGCCGGGTCGTGCGGGTCTGGGCGCCGGCGCGATGACAGGCCCGCGAGGGATGCATCGGATGTGGGCTTCTTCGCCGGCGCGCGTGCGGGCGATTGCGTGAAGGGCGCATCCTGCAACGCGTGTGTCTCGGCGCTGGCGTGGCTGGGGGACTGCGAGCGGATAGACGAGGAAGGGCGCATGGCGGCTCGGTTCGGGAACGATGGGACCGCAGGCTACGAACGGCATGTGACAGCTTCGTGCAACGTGATGGATCGCCGCCCATGTACGCCCGAACACTTCGCTTCTGGCGGCATCGCTTCGTTTCGGCTCGCCGCGCCGCGTCATGGGCGGACGGTTACAAATTAATCAGTATGCGGTTGGTCTGACACGTTTACCGGGCGCCGCGCTGCCATTAGACTCGCTGCGCATTGGCTCGACGGTCCGCTTGCTTCGCCCTCGTCACCCTCGTCAGCCTCGCTCCCAGCTCGTTGCACGGCCCCTCGCACCATGAACGTCTCCTCCGCCAGTCCTTCGCTCGTCCCCGCACTCGCCATCCCGCGCGCCACGGCCCCCGCGGCACCGTCGCTGTGGTCGGCTACCGCGCCGGCGGCATTGCCGACGCCGCCCTTGTGCGTGCCGAAGACCGTGGACGTCCTCGTGATCGGCGCGGGTTACACGGGGCTGTCGACCGCATTGCATCTGCGCGAGCAAGGCACCGATGTCTGTGTCGTCGACGCCCACGAGCCGGGATGGGGCGCCTCCGGCCGCAATGGCGGACAGGTCAACCCTTCGCTCAAGCACGACCCCGATGAGCTCGTGCAGCAGCTCGGCGGCGAGCGCGCGGAAGCGTTGATCGACGCGGTGTCCGGTTCGGCCGATCTCGTGTTCGACCTCGTCGCGCGTCACGGCATCGACTGCCATCCCGTCAGAAAGGGGTGGTTGCAGCTGGCCTACGGCCCGAAGTCGGTACCCGCGCTCCACGCGCGCGCGCGGCAATGGCAGCGCCGCGGCGTGCCAGTGGAATTGCTCGACCGCGCCGACATCGAGCGTCGCGTCGGTACGCGCGCCTTTGCCGGCGGCTGGTGCGATGGACGCGCCGGCGCCATCCATCCGCTCGCGTATGCACGCGGACTGGCCGCGGCCGCCCAGCGCATGGGCGCCGCGATTCATGGCAACACGGCGGTCACCTCGCTGGAACGACATGACGGCCACTGGATCGCGACGACGGCGAGCGGCGCGCGCGTGACCGCCTCGCATGTCGTGATCGCCACCAATGGGTATTCGGATGGCTTGTGGCCGGGATTGCGGCAGACGCTGCTGACGGCCAACAGCTTCATCGTCGCCACGCGGCCCCTGTATGGCCAGGCCGCGCAAGCCATCCTCGCGCGCGGCGAGACGGTGGCCACGTCGCAGCGGCTGCTGCTGTATTTCCGCAAGGACCATACGGGCCGCCTGCTTCTCGGTGGCCGGGGCGCATTTCCCGATCCGCGCGCGCGCGGAGACTTCGCGCATCTCGAGCGCTCGCTCGCGCTGCTGTTCCCGCAACTGGGACCGCTCGAGTTCGAATATCGCTGGGCCGGCCGGATCGCGGTAACGCGGGATTTCATGCCGCACGTCCACGAGCCTGCCCCGGGCATCACGATCGCGGTCGGCTGCAATGGCCGCGGCATTGCGCTATGCACGAGCTTCGGCAGGCATATCGCCGAGCGGCTGACGCGAGAGACGGCCGAGTTTCCCTACCCCGTGTCGTCCCTCGCGCCGTTTCCTTTCCACGGCCTGCAACGGTGCTACATCGGCGCGGGCGTCGCGTGGTACAGCCTGCTGGACAAGCTGGCGCGCTAACGTCGCGGGTGGCGGCGTGGGGTAACGCGCTGGCTAGCGCCTTGCCGCGTTACTTCGGCTGCGTTACTTCGGCCACGTTACTTCGGCCACGTTACTTCGGCCGCTTACTTCGGCCGCGTTACTTCGGCCACGTTACTCCGGCACCTTCACCACACCGCGCGCCACGACGATCCGATCTCCCGCAGCGGGCGTGGCGGCAATCGCGGGCAGATCCACCGCCTCGACCTGCGGCTTGCCTCCCGCGACGCCGCTCGGCGCCGATGTCCGCACTACCTGACTCGGTGGCAACGGCGCGCCACTGGCCAGATGCGCCCACATGGCTTCCAGCGCGCGCAACTGATACGGCGTCAGCGGCACCATCCCGCGAGCCGTCGCACCGGGCTCGCCATGCGTGGCACGCGTGACCTCGACATACCGAAGGTTGGCGCCATCGCCCGACACCAGCGAATGCAGCCCGAGATAAGGGCGGCTCGTGAAGTCAGGCGGTTCCACCGGATCCGCGCGGCCATGCACGATGAGCGTCGGCAGATTGCCCACATCGCCCGTCGCCAGCACCGACTGCAATCCCGCCTGCACGCGCTTCGCATTGGCCGAGGTGCCGACCGACAACTCCCGCAGGCACATCGCCGCATCGAAGTTGTAGTCCTGCCGGCCCGTCGACGCGGACGTCGACATGGACGACTTGCGCGCGCCCGCCGGGTCGGCATCGTTGATGACGGTGACGATGGATCCATCGGGCGTCCCGCCGGCCTGCGTCACGTACCACTGCGCGGCTTCATTGGCCGTCGGCTTGCGTGGACGACCGCTCGCATCGACCGCCGCGAAGCTGAGCCCGCACAAGGCATCCACGGCGGTAAAGCGCCCATACTGGCTCGCCTGCCCCAGCGTGCTCTGCTCCGCCATCGCGCCGCCGGCGATCTGCGCATCGGCCTCGGTTTGCATGCCATAAGCATGCAGCTTGTCGAGCGCCTCGCGTGCCTGCTCGCTCGTGGTCTTGCCTTTGAGCAGCCCCGCATCGGCGAGCGACGCGCAACGGTTGGCGGCATACGTCAGGCCCGATGCACCGGGCGTATCCGGCAGGGCCAGCGCGGCACAGGCGTTGTACAGGTTGGTGAACGTGAGCTTGTCGAAGATCGTGCGCGCCGCATTGCGTGGCGTACTACCTTGCGTCACCACGATGCGTGAATCGTTGCGCGGCAGGATCTGCGGCGACATCGCGACCACGCCATCGAGCAGATGCCGCGTGTCCTGCTCGGCCGCCTTCAGCACCGCGCCGCCGCCATTCGAAAAGCCGGTGGCGATGATTCGTGTGTTCGCGCGGGTCACCGTGGCGCCCGACGGCCAGGAACGCCCCCCCAGCTCGAACAATGCGAACTCCACCGCGCGCAGCACCGACGGTCCCCAGTCGGCTTCCTGCGTCCATCCGGCATCGGCCCACTTGTACGCGAGCCGATGCGGGTGCGCCGCGGCATAGGCGCGCAGCGCGGCATCGTCGCGCTGCGAGAGGCGCCCGCCACGTGTCACGAGTTGTCCATCGATGCCAACCCCGCGGCCCGCATCGATGTCGTGCACACCCGCGCCGAGGGCCTTGTCCGCCCACACCACCGCGCAGCCATGCGTGAAGCCCCAGTACCCCGCGCGCAGCATGTCGCTGAGCACGTTCTGGCTGCCGGGTGTGGCGATCGCGACAATGCAGGCGTGTTGGGGATCGAAGCTGCGCGGTACCTGCAGCAATAGTCCCGCCATTTGCGTGCCGCTGCCATCGTCGGCGTAGGCGAGCACCTCGTCGCCCGCGACCTGACCCGTGCCCGATATGCGTCCCGTCGCCGGATCGACGTTCGGCCCGAACAGGCGGCCGAATCCATTGGTGGAGGAGGGCGGTCGCTTGATGACCGCGCGGCGCAGCTCGGCGTAGGTTGGCGCGTTCGTCGGCCCCGCCGGATCGCGATACGGCGTGGCCGCGGCACTCACGCCCGCCATGCCGAGTCCGCCCGTGACCAGATCGTCGGTGATGCCGTCGTAGGCATCGCGCCGCACCACATGGAGCCAGTCCGGCGCGGACGTGGCCACGGTGGAGGACGTTGCCCACCGATTGCCGCCGCACGCGGACATCGCGGCGGCAGCGATCAGCCCGAGCGCAAGGACGCTGCCCCGGGCATAAAGATTTCCCGTCATGCTTTACCTCTTCGGAAGGCCAGTACGACGTTGACGGGAATCAGTCGAGCTTGATGCCGACGCTCTTGACCACCTTGTCCCACTTCTGCGAATCGCGGTTCACGAGCTGCGTGAACTCCACCGGACCCAGTGCCGCGGGTTCCATGCCTTGCTTGGTGATCGAATCGCGGATCGCGGGCTGCGCAACGACCGCGGCGATTTCCTGCGCAAGGCGGTTGACCACGGGCATCGGCGTGCCGCCGGTCGTGAATACGCCGTACCACGACACCACTTCATAGCCCGGCACACCGGACTCGGCGATCGTCGGTACATTCGGCATGGTCTTCACGCGGTCGGTGCTCGTCACCGCGATGATGCGTACCTTACCCGAGTCCGCGCCGGCCTTTGCCGACGGAAGGCTCGCGAAGGTCATCTGCGCCTGGCCCGCCATCACGTCCTGCATGGCCGGGGCATCGCCACGGTAGGGGATATGCGTGATCTGCACGCCCGCCATGCTCTTGAAGAGTTCGGCGGACAGGTGCGAGATCGTGCCGTTGCCCGGCGAGGTCACGTTGAGCTTGCCCGGGTTCGCCTTCGCGTACGCGAGCAGCTCCTGCACGTTCTTCACCGGCAGATCGTTGTTCACGACCAGCGCATTGGCGGACTTGGCCACGAGCGACACGGGCTGCACGCCCTTGACCGGATCGTAGGGCAGCTTGCTGTAGATCGAAGGCGCGATGGCCTGGCCGCCGACGGAGCCGAGCAGGAGGACCGTGCCATCCGGCTTCGCGCGCGCCATCTCGGCCGTGGCCAGCGTGCTGCCGCCACCGGGCTTGTTCTCCACGACGATCGTGGTCTTCGTGTTCAGCTGGAACTGCGTCGCGACCGTGCGCGCGATGACGTCGTTGCCGCCGCCGGGCGCGAAGCCCACGAGCATGCGGATGGGGCCCGCGGGCAGATCCTGTGCCATACCGTGGGCTGCGGCCAGGGCGAGCGCGAGAGCGGGGACGATCTTGGAAAACGCCATGATGATTTCTCGAAAATTAGGTTAAGGGTGCTCTCAGGATGTCGTCGCTATGCTGGTATGGCTCGGCGGGCCGGCGTACCGGGCCCGCTCGTTATGTCGTTGCTTCGATGCTGCTTTCGGTGCTGCTTTCGGTGCTGCCTGTTATTTCTTGAACCGCACGACCGCCTCGCGCGATGCCTGCGTCTGTGGCAGCGTCGCGAGTTCGCCGAGCGTGACCGGCTTCGTGGGAAACCGCAGCCGGTAGTAGCCGACGTCGCGCGGATGGCGCTGTTGCTCGTCGGCGATGAGTTCGGTCACGGTGAGCCCGCAGAAGCGGCCCTGGCACGGCCCCATGCCGCAGCGCAGGAACGCCTTCAGCTGGTTCGGTCCCTGGCAGCCGATACGCGCGGCATGGCGTACCTGCTCGGCCGTAGCTTCCTCGCAGCGGCAGACGATGGTGTCGCCCACCGGACGGCGGAACTGGGGCAATGGGCGGTACAGCACCTCGAAAAACTCGCGGCCGCGTGTCGCGCGCTTCAGCGCTTCCAGATGCGCGGCGGCCCTGGCATCGCGCGCGGCCGTGTCGATGCGGCCGAGTGCCACGGCGGCGTGCACCGCGGCCACGCGGCCCCGGTGTTCGGCCGCCATCGCGCCCGCGATGCCGGCGCCGTCGCCCGCGATCGTCACGTTCGGCACGGAGGTCGCGCCCCATGCATCGACCTGCGGCTCCCAGCAGTCCTGCCGCTCGTTCCACACGTGTTCGGCGCCGATCGCGCGCGACAGGTTGGTGTTGGGGACCACGCCCTGGTGCAGCAGCAACTGGTCGACCGCGATCGTGTGACGCTCGCCATCGGCTTCGTATCGCAGCTGCGCGACCTGGCCATTGACGCCAGCCACCGCTTCGAGCGCGGTCACACCGCTGACGATCGGCACGGCCTTGCGCACCGCGCGCAGTAGCTTGAGGCCCTTGCCCAGATACGGCGACCGCAGGAAGCCCCATGCGTGCGGCAGGGCCTCGCGCCACTGGCCGCTCGCGGTGGTCTCAAGAATCGCGTCGAGCTTCACGCCCGCGTTGAGGTACTGATACGCGAGCAGGTACAACAGTGGCCCGCCCCCCGCCAGCACGGTGCGTCCTTCCGGCACGACGCCCGAGGTCTTCAGCAGGATCTGAGCGGCGCCGGCCGTGATGACGCCGGGAAGCGTCCATCCCGGTATCGGGAACGGACGCTCCTGCGCGCCGGTGGCCAGGATGATATGACGGCAGTGCAGCAGCGCGGCTTGCGGATCTTCGCCCGGACGCGCGACGGAGTAGGCCACCTCGTAGCCAGCCGGCGCGTCGTTGGCTTCCCCCGCGCGCGCGTTGATCGACCATACCGTGGCCGACGCCAGATGCCGCGCGCCGCTCGTCTCGAACGGCTTCAGCAGGTTCAGGCCGTGCCAGTAGTCCGCGCCGAGGATGTCCCGGTTCTGCACGGGCGTAGTGCCGATCGCGCGATAGATCTGTCCGCCCGGAGCGGGCTGCTCGTCGATCAGCACCGTCGAAAGACCGAGCTCGGCCGCCTGCGTCGCGGCGGCGAGACCGGCAGGCCCCGCGCCAACCACGAGCAGGTCGCACGTCATGATGGCGGCGCTCATACGGCCACCTCGCGCGCGCCCAGCTGGCGCTCCACCGTCATGCCATCGCGCACGCGCGCCATGCAGGCCTGCTGGTTGGGCCGGCCATCGATACGCACGAGGCAGTCGTAGCACACGCCCATCATGCAATACGGGCCGCGCGCAGCGCCGGATACGGCGGTATCGCGACAGGCCAGCACGTTGGCCGCGAACAGGGCCGAAGCGACGCTGTCGCCTTCACGGCATTCGAGCACGGCGCCATCCACCGTGACCCGTACCTTGCGAGCCGTGTCTTGCATCACGGCCGCGTCAATGCGTTTGAACATGGAATCTCCGGGTCGAAAAGATGGACAGCTCGGGCGGCAGCGCGCCCGCGGCGATCATCGGCGCAAGGTGCATCGCATGGGTCGCGGCCAGCGTCACACCGCTATGGCAGGTGACGATGAACGCGCCGGGATGCGTCGCCGACTGTTCGTAGACCGGAAAACCGTCTTTCGCCCGCACACGCAGCGCGGACCATGCGCGTACCGTGCGCACGTCGCGCAGCGCGGGCAGCGTGCGCACCGCGCGGTCGGCCAGCGTCGCCAGCACGGGCAGCGTCGTGACCTGATCCGCGTAACCCGCGTCTTCCTGCGAGTCGCCGACGAGCCAGCTACCTTCGTCGTTCTGGCGCAGCGTGACCATCGGCGTATCGAGCAGGCGGCGCGTGCGTTCGAGCACGAGAATCTGGCCGCGCTGCGGCGCCATCGGCAGGTCGATGCCGACCATGCGGCCGAGGTCGCCGTTACGCAGGCCGCCGGCCAGCACGATCTTGCGCGCCCGCACCTCGCCATTCGGGGTGGTCAGCACGAAGTCGCCGCTGCCTTGCTGCACGATCTGCGTCACGCCGTGATTGGGCAAATACTCGACGCCGCTCGTGCTGAACGCGGTATGGAACGCGCGCAGCAGCTTGAGCGGGTTGACGATGCCGTCGTGGGGAGTCCAGATGGCGCCCGTCACGTCCGGGCCGAGGCCCGGCACCAGCGACGCGGCCTGATGGTGGTCGAGCAGCTTCCACTCGTACGGTTCCACGCCGGGCTGCGACATCAGCTTGTTGACCCATGCGAGGCGGGCCTCGACTTCGTAGTCGCCCATCAGCGGTGTGAGGCCGCCTTTCTGTTCGAGCGCAACGTCGATGCCGGTTTCCTTGAGGATGTCGGCCGCCAGCCTGGGCCACAGGCGCGTGGAGTTCAGCGTCCAGCGGCTGTAGTCGCCCATGCCGTAGCCCTTGCTCTGGAGCCAGACAAGGCCGAAGTTGCCGCGCGACGCGCGCAGCGCGATATCGCCTTCGTCGAGCACGGCGACGGTGCCGACGCTCTTGCGCAGGCCGTAGGCCACGGCCGAGCCGACCAGGCCGCCGCCGATCACGGCGACGTCGAACAGCGGATAACGGTGTGAAGAGGCCGCGGTCATCGGCGGGGCCTCCCGTGGGGACATTGCGGGCCTTGGGCCCTGCCTGGAATCATGTTCGGTACTCGCAAGAATCGTGACAGCACGGGGCTGTCCATTTCGAACGAGTATGCGGAGCGCGGGCTATACGCGCAAATACGGATCGGTCAGGCACCCATACGAAAACCTTATGGGGTGCCTTCCAGAGATGCCGTTTCCGCCGCGATGACCTCGATCATCCGTTCGGTGAAACGGTCCACGAGCACGTTGGCGGGCCGGTTGCGCGCCAGCAGCAGGTAGCTGACGAACGGGATACTGGGCAGGAAGGGGCGGATCACGACCTCCGACTCATGCATGCGCGCCACCAGCGGATTGACGATGGCCACGCCGAGCCCCAGGCCGACCATCTTGCAGATCGTCGCGCCGTAGGGGGTCTCGAAGTGCATCACGCGCCGGTCGTCGGCCGCGAACGCGGCGTCGATCGCGGCGCGCAGGCCGTCGCCGTGGCTCATCGAGATGAACGATTCGCCGGCCAGATCGGCGGGGGTCAGGACCTCTCGCTCCGCGAGCCGATGGCCGGGGGGCAGCACGCAGCAGCCCGAGAGTTCGGCGACCGGCTGCGCTTCCGTGACGACCGTCGGCGGCAGGAACGACACCAGCCCGAGGTCGCAATAACGGCTGCCGACGCGCTCTGCCACGAGCTGGGTGCTGCCGGTTTCCATCGCCACGTTCACATCGGGATAGTCGGCGTGGAAGCGCTGCAACACGCGTGGGAGCACCGTGAGCGCCAGCGACGGTACCGTTGCGATCCGCAGCCGGCCCTTGCCGAACTGGCGGATATTGCGCGCGGCATCCTTGAGCGCGTCGATGCCGACGAACGCGCGCTCGACCTCGCGGAGGAACGCCAGACCCTCTTCGGTGGGCGTCAGTCTGCCGGCATTGCGCGTGAACAGCGTCAGGCCCGTGGAGTACTCGAGTTGCGCGATCAGCCGGCTGACGTTCGGCTGCGAGGTATAGAGCTCCGTCGCGGCGGCGGTCATCGAGCCGGAGCGCATCACGGCCTGGAAGGCGCTGATTTCCTTGAATTTCATGCTGTGGGGGCGGCAGTCTTTGGTTTTAGCCGATGGTATATCAAAACCGTATGCATACCCCGTAAAAACTGATTTGACGGTATAGGGTCCGGATTTCCATACTCGGCGTCATCGATCGGAAACCCGCATAAAAGCCATATGAAAGCGCTCAGCATGGAATCGAAAGTCAGCCGCCGCCTCACCCAGCCTACCGCGACGGAGGTCTGCGCGCATATCTACGCGCCGCGCCTGCGCGACTTCGCGGCGGGGTTTGGCTACCTCACCGATATCAACGCCGCCCATCTGTTGATGCTGCATGGCACCGGGCTGATTCCGTCCGACACCGCGGCCACGCTTGCGCGGGCCTTGCTGCGTATCGAGAGAGAAGGCGCCGACGCGGTGCCGCTCGATCCGCAGCGCGAAGATGCCTACTTCAATTACGAAGCGCGGCTGATGGAAGTGGCCGGCGCCGACGCGGGCGGCCGCCTCCATGTCGCCCGCAGCCGCAACGACATCCTCGCCACGCAGGATCGTTTGCGCGCACGCGATGCGGTGCTGGTGCTGCTCGATACGCTGGCCGATACGCGTGGCATCGTGCTGCGCAAGGCAGCGGAGCATGCGGACACCGTCATGCCCGGCTATACGCATCTGCAGGCCGCGCAGCCCATCACGTATGGCTTCTATCTGTCCGGCATCGCTCAGGCGATAAGCCGGGACATGACGCGTCTGCGGCATGCGCTGGAAACGCTCGATGCCTGCCCGCTGGGAGCGGGCGCGCTGGCGGGCACCGCCTTCCCGATCGATCGTTCCGCCACGGCAGCGTGGCTCGGGTTTTCGGGCTACGTCGACAACGCCCTCGACGCGGTGGCGTCCCGCGATTTCGCATGGGAGATTCTCTCGGCCGTCACGATCGCGACGGTGACATGGGGCCGTGTCGCGCAGGACCTCTTCGTATGGGCGACGCCCGAGTTCGGGCTGATCGATTTTCCGGATAGCGTGGCGGGCACGTCGAGCATCATGCCCCAGAAGAAGAACCCGGTCGCGCTCGAGTATCTGAAGGGAAAGGGCGGACATATGCTCGGGCTGCTGACGGCCTCGCTTGCCGCCCTCAAGGGCACCCACTTCTCGCACTCGGGCGACGGCAGCCGCGAGACGATGCGGGGGTTCTGGGAGGCGATGGTGGAGGCCCAGCGATGCGCCGAGGTATTGCGGCTGGTACTTGCGCACGCGGCGCCGCAGGCCGACACGATGCTCAACCGCGCTCGACGCGATTTCTCCTCCGCGACGGACCTCGCCGACATGCTGGTGCGCGACGCGGGCATGTCCTTCCGCGAGGCCCATCACGTGGTGGGCGCGGTGGTTCGCGAGGCGCTGGACCGGCACTTGCCCGCGTGCGAGATCGACAGCGCGATGGTGGCGAAGGCGGCGCTGGCGCATACGGGTCGGACCCTGCATCTCGACGCCGAGGCGGTGGCAAAGTGCCTGGACCCGATCGAGGGTGTCGCGGCACGCACCGCGGCCGGCGGCCCGGCCCCTGCACGCGTGCGGGCTCAGGTGGAGCGCCAACTGTCCTCGCTGACCCACGACCTCGAGGCCATCGCGACGCAACGCGCCGCGGTCGCGGCGAGCCGCGATGCCCTGAAGGCCGCCTTGCAGGCGCTCGCCGCGGCGCGTTGAACTTGCCAACGGTGCCCCCCTCTCCCTCGGGGAGAGGGGTCGGGGGAGAGGGCTCACATGGGCCCAAAAGGGGGGGGGCGAAGCCCCCCCTCTCCCCCGGGGAGAGGGGCCGGGGGAGAGGGCTCACATGGGCCCAAAGGGGGGGCGAAGCCCCCCCCCCCCTCTCCCCCGGGGAGAGGGGCCGGGGGAGAGGGCTCACGTGGGCCCAGAGGGGCTTCGCCCCCTCACCCTCACGCATAAACCGCAAATCGATATACCCCCGCCACCAACAAGCATCCTCGGAAATATTCGTCGTATCGCCCCACACCCCCATGCTGAAATGACTGTCCAACTCACGCGACAGCCATCGGGCAATCCATGACGAACCTGTCAGACCAGCACGCGCTGCAATTTCCTTCCCCCGTCCCTTCCACCAAACGCCTGATCACCGACGCCGAAGCCATCGCCGCCGCGCATGCGTTTGCCGCCGCGGTGAAGGACACCGCGGCCACGCGGGATCGCGAGCGGATCCTGCCGTGGCAGGAACTAGACCAATGGTCTGCAAGCGGCCTCGGTGCGATCACCGTGCCGCGGGCATACGGCGGCGCCGAGGTCTCCTACGTCACGCTGGCGGAAGTCTTCGCCATCGTCTGCGCCGCCGACCCGGCGCTGGGACAGATCCCCCAAAACCATTTCGGCCTGCTGGGCGTGCTCAGAGAAATCGGCACGCCAGCACAAAAACAGCGCTACTACAGCGAGATTCTCGCGGGACAAAGGCTTGGCAACGCGGGCCCCGAACGCCGCTCGTCCGGCGCGAGCACGATCCTGCAAACGAGCACGCGCCTGCGCCGCACGCCTCAGGGCCTGCGCCTCACGGGCACGAGGTTCTATTCGACCGGCGCGCTGTTCGCCCACCGCGTTCCCGTCCGCGCGCTCGACGACAACGACCGTCCCGTGCAGGTCTGGGTCCCCCGGGACGCGGCGGGTCTCACCGTGATCGACGACTGGAGTTCCTTCGGCCAACGCACGACCGCGAGCGGCACGGTCGAGCTCGACCACGTCGCCGTGTCCGAAGACGACGTCCTGCCAATCTGGCAACTCGCGGACCGCCCCGGCCTCTATGGACCGACATCCCAGCTGATACAAGCCGCCATCGATCTCGGCATCGCGCAGGCCGCCTTCGACGATGCCATCGCCTTCGTCCGCACGTACGCGAGGCCATGGATCGACGCCAACGTCGAACGCGCCACGGACGACCCGCATCTGATCGGCGATGTCGGCCGCCTGTCCGTCGAGCTGCACGCCGCGCAAGCCGTGCTGCGGGAGGCCGCCGAAACGCTCGACAGCCTCGCCGCATTCAGCAGGCAGACGCAAGACACCGAACTCGACCCCGACCTCAGCGCGCAGGCTTCCGTGGCAGTGGCCGAAGCCAAGGTCCTCACCACCGACATCGCCCTGAAGGCAAGCGAAAAACTGTTCGAACTCGCGGGCTCGTCCGCGACGCGCGCCAGTCACAACCTCGATCGCCACTGGCGCAACGCCCGCACCCACACGCTGCACGACCCGGTGCGATGGAAGCTCCATCTGATCGGCAACTATTTCCTGAACGGCACGCTGCCGGCACGACACTCCTGGAACTGAATCGGGATTCGACATGACGCTGCTCTCCACACCCGCTCCCCGCGCCGACGATCCCGCAAGCCGCCCAGCGCCGGCAGGCGCGCCATCCCGCGTACCGGACCGCATCCGCGACGATGCGGAAGCCCTCGCCGTGGCGCACCGGCTCGCCGATCAGTTCGCACAGGACGCCGTGCTGCGCGACCGCGAGCGCCGCCTGCCATGGGCCGAACTCGATGCGCTGAGCGCAAGCGGCCTGCTCGCCATTACCGTGCCGCGCGCATTCGGCGGCGCGGGCGTTTCCACCGGGACGCTCGCCGAAGTCATCGCCATCCTCGCCGCCGCGGATGGCTCCATCGGCCAGATTCCGCAGAACCATTACTACGCGCTCGAAGTCGCGCGCGTAGGCGGCACGGAAGTGCAGCAGCAATGGCTCTTCGAACGCGTGCTGGCGGGCGAACGCCTTGGCAACGCGCTCGCCGAGATCGGCCATAAGGACTTCAAGCGGCGCACCCGGTTGATTCCCGATGGCGACGGCTTCCGCGTCACGGGCCAGAAGTTCTATTGCACGGGCGCCGTGTTCGCTCACTGGATCCCGACGCTGGTGGTCGCTGAAGAAGGCACCGAGCAAGCTTCGAAGCCCGTCACCTACCTCGCCATCGTCCCGCGCCAGGCGGCGGGCGTGTCCATCGTCGATGACTGGGACGGCTTCGGCCAGCGCGTGACCGGCAGCGGCTCGGTGACGTTCGAGGACGTCCGCGTGGAGAAGGACTGGGTGATTCCGTTCCTGGCCTCCTTTGAACGACCCACCACCATCGGCTCGTTCGCCCAGATCCTGCACGCCGCCATCGACCTGGGCATCGGCCGCGGCGCCTTCGCGGCCACGCTGCCATTCATCCGTGACCGCGCCAGGCCGTGGATCGACGCCAACGTCTCGCGCGCCAGCGACGATCCGCTGACGATCCATCATGTCGGCGAGACTCGCGTCAGCCTGCGCGCCGCCGAAGCGCTGGTCCGCCGTGCGGGTCGATACGTCGATGCCGCCCAGCAGGCGCCCGACGAGCAAAGCGTCGCCGCGGCATCGATCGCCGTCGCCGAAGCACGCGCCGCCACGACCACCGCCTCGCTGCTCGCCGGCACGCGCCTGTTCGAACTCGGCGGCACCGCGTCCACGCTCGACGGCCTGGGACTCGACCGCTTCTGGCGCAATGCGCGCACGCACACGCTGCACGACCCCGTGCGATGGAAATACCACGCCATCGGCAACTACTACCTGAACGACAAGCTGCCGACCCGCCACGGAGCGCTCTGATGCCGCGCAAGGAGATCCTGCTGAACGCGTTCAACATGAACTGCGTCGGCCACATCAATCATGGTCTGTGGACACACCCGCGCGACCGCTCCACCGAGTACAACACGCTCGAGTACTGGATCGACCAGGCCCGCATTCTGGAGCGAGGGCTCTTCGACGGCCTGTTCATCGCGGACATCGTCGGGGTTTATGACGTCTACGGCGGCAATGTCGACGTGACGCTGCGCGAGTCGATTCAACTGCCGGTGAACGATCCACTGCTGCTCGTGTCCGCGATGGCCGCCGCGACAAAGCATCTCGGGTTCGGCGTGACGGTCAACCTCACGTACGAGGCGCCCTATCTGCTCGCGCGCCGCTTCTCGACGCTCGATCACCTCACACGTGGCCGCGTGGGCTGGAATGTCGTGACGGGATACCTGGATAGCGCGGCGCGCGCGATGGGCCGCGACGGCCAGATTTCGCACGACGAACGCTACGACCGCGCCGACGAATATCTCGAGGTGCTGTACAAGCTGTGGGAGGGCAGCTGGCAGGACGACGCCGTGCGCCGCGACAAGACGGCCCGCGTGTTCGCGGACCCGGCGCGCGTCCATCGCGTCTCTCACCACGGCCAGTATTACGACGTGGAGGGCTACCATCTTGCCGAGCCCTCCGCGCAACGCACGCCGGTCCTGTTCCAGGCGGGCAGCTCGGGCCGCGGCCAGCGTTTTGCCGCGCGCCATGCGGAATGCGTGTTCATCTCGCCGCCGGGCAAGGAAGCCGCGCGGCAGACCGTGTCCGCGCTGCGCGAGCAACTGGTGGCCAGCGGCCGCCGCGCCGATGACGTCAAGGTGTTCGCGGGCGCGGCCGTCGTGGTCGGCCGCACGGAAGCGGAAGCCCGCGCGCTGCATGCGGAGTATCGCGACTACGCGAGCCGCGAGGCGGGCCTTGCGCATTTCGCGGCGAGCACGGGCATCGACTTCGCGAAGCATGGCCTCGACGATCCCATCGATTACGCCGGTGGCAACGCGATCGAATCGGCGCGCCGCACCGCCGAGCAGCATGGCTGGACGCGCCGCAAGCTGCTGGACCTGTTCGAACTCGGCGGCCGCTATCCCGCCATCGTCGGCGACCCGTCGCAGGTGGCCGACGCGCTGGAGTCCTGGATCGACGAGACCGGCATCGATGGCTTCAACCTGAGCCGTACCGTTGTCCCGGAGAGCTATACGCACTTCGTGGATCTCGTTGTGCCCGAGTTGCAGAACCGCGGCCGCTACAAGACCGCGTATGCGGAAGGTTCGCTACGCCACAAGCTCTTCGGCGAGGGCGACCGCCTGCCGTCAAGACATGCCGCGGCAGCCTTCCGGCGCTGACCGCCCCATCCATTCCAACGCACCGCTCCCGACCATGTCATTCCTGCCACGTCCCGCCTATCTGCTTTCCTTTGCCGTCTCGCTCGCGGCGTCCGTCGTCTTCATCGCCCAGGCCCACGCCGCGCCGCTGACCATCGGCGTCACGCCAGGCTCGCTCGCGGACTCCGTCGAAGTCGCCGCGACGGAAGCACGCAAGCAGGGCCTCGACGTCAAGGTCGTCGAATTCACCGACTGGACCACGCCAAACGTCGCGCTGGCTTCCGGCGACCTGGACCTGAACTATTTCCAGCATCAGGCGTTCCTCGACAACGCGATCAAGGAGCGCGGCTACAAGTTCCGCAGCGTCGCGCTGGGCGTCCTGCCGAACATCGGTCTCTACTCGACGCGCATCAAGCGCTTCGACGAACTCAAGGAAGGCGCGCGCGTGGGCGTGGCCAATGACCCCGTCAATCAGGGCCGTGGGCTGCTCCTCCTGCAGAAGGCGGGGCTGATCAAGCTGCGCGATGGCGTGGGCGCCAGGGGCAGCATCAACGATATCGCCGCGAATCCGAAGAAGCTCCGGTTCGTCGAGGTGGAAGGCCCGCAGCTCGTGCGCGCGCTCGACGACGTGGATCTGGCGCAAGGCTATCCCGCGCACTTCGTCAACGCGGGCAAGCCGCAGATCGCGGGCTCCGGCCTGCTGTACTCGGGCGTCGACGACGAGTATTTCGCCATCCGCTTCGTCACGCGCGAGAACAACGCTAGCGACCCGCGCGTGGCGCGCTTCATCCGCATCTATCAGGAGTCGCCCGCGGTCCGCAAGCAGCTCTCCACGTCGTTCGCGAACAACGACAAGCTCTACAGCCTGCCATGGCTCAGCAAATAACTGCGTAACCCGGTGACCCCGTGATCCAGTTCTCCCACGTCAACAAGATCTACCGCACCGACCGGGGCCAGGTGGATGCCCTGCGCGACATCGATCTCGAGATCCCCGCAGGCGGCATCTTTGGCATCATCGGGCGCAGCGGTGCGGGCAAGTCCAGCCTGCTGCGGACGATCAACGGGCTGGAGGTGCCCACCAGCGGACAGGTGCGCGTGGACGGCGTCGATGTCGCGGCACTCGACGCGCGCGCGCTCGTCGCGCTGCGCCGGCGCATCGGCATGATCTTCCAGCACTTCAACCTGCTGGCCGCGAAGACCGTGCGGGACAACGTCGCGCTGCCGCTGCGCGTCGCGGGCGTGCCGCGCGACCAGATCGCCGCGCGCGTGGCGCAACTGCTGACGCTGGTCGGCCTCGAAGGCAAGGCCGATGCCTATCCGGGTCAGCTGTCCGGCGGGCAGAAGCAGCGCGTGGGCATCGCGCGCGCGCTCGTGCACCGGCCAGACATCCTGCTTTGCGACGAAGCCACGTCCGCGCTGGATCCCGAGACCACGCAATCGATCCTCGGTCTGCTGCGCGACATCAACGCGCAGCTCGGCATCACCATCGTGCTGATCACGCACGAGATGCGCGTCATCCGTGAGATCTGCGACACCGTCCTCGTGCTCGAACGTGGCCGCATCGCGGAGACGGGGCCCGTGTGGCAGGTCTTCGGCCATCCGAAGCACGAGGCCACGCGCGCGCTGCTAGCGCCGCTTCGGTCGCGGTTGCCCGACGACCTCGCCCAGCAATTGCAGGAGCGGCCGGGCAGGGCGGGAGAGGCGCCGGGTGGGTGGCGCCGTGTGATCGAGGTGCGCTACACAGGTGGCAACGACCGGGGTGGCAACGACGCGCCGGACCTCTCGCGCATCGCCGCGACGCTCGGTCACGGCGTCAGGCTGCTGCACGGCACGCTCGACCGCATTCAGGGGCGCGCGCAGGGCGCATTGCTGCTATCCGTGCCCGACCGTACGGGCATCGATCCGGTCGATGCCATTTCCGATCTTGCCCATCACGTGAGTCTGCTTGGCTATGTTCCCGAACCTCTCGATCTCCGGTCTGCTGTCGCCCATTCTCATTGACCGGCTCTGGACGGGCCTGCTCGATACGCTGACGATGGTCGGCGCATCGGCGGCCATCGCGGCGCTGGCGGGGCTGCCGCTGGCCCTGTTGCTGGTGATCACGGCGCCGGGCGGCATGCGCCCCGCGCCGCGCGTGCATCGCGTCCTGGGGGCGCTGATCAACGGCTTTCGCGCGACGCCCTTCATCGTGCTGTTGGTCGCGTTGCTGCCGTTCACGCGGCTGGTGGTGGGGGTGACGATCGGCGTCTGGGCGGCGGTAGTGCCGCTGGCCATCAGCGCGACGCCGTTCTTCGCGCGCATCGCCGAGGTCAGTCTGCGCGAGGTCGATCGCGGCCTGGTGGAAGCGGCGCAGGCGATGGGTTGCGAACGGCGGCACATCGTGTGGCACGTGCTGCTGCCGGAAGCGCTGCCCGGCATCATCGGCGGCTTCACGATCACCGTCGTCTCGCTGATCGGCGCCTCGGCGATCGCGGGCGCGGTGGGGGCAGGCGGGCTAGGCGATCTCGCCATCCGCTATGGTTACCAGCGCTTCGATACGACGGTCATGGTCATCGTGATCGCCATCCTGATCGCGCTGGTCACCGGCGTTCAGTGGATCGGAGACCGCACCGTCCGCCACCTGAAAACACGGCAGGCGATCTAGTCGTTGCCGTCGTCCTTCGGTAAATCCTTCAACTGATCGTGCGCGGTGAGGTCGCCGCCCTCGCCGAGCCGGTCAGGGCGGTCCTTGCGCTCGCTGCGTCCGCGCGAAGGCCCGCTGTCGCCCGCGCCGGGCTTCCAGCCGGGCCACGGGCTGTGTTCGTCCTTGCGCGCATCGGGCATATCGTTGGGCTTGAGGTCTGGTTTGCGGTCAGGCTTGGTCGTCGTCATGGCATGCCTCCGTCACAATGATCCGACCTTTCACGCAATCTATGTGCCAAGCACGACGAACAGGAACCACAGGACCACGGGCGCAATCAGCGTCACCATCGCCCCATAGACCATCAGGCTCCGGAAGAACGCCTGCCGGTCCACGCCTTGCGCGTTGGCGAGTACCAGTGCGCCGTTGGTCGAGAACGGGCTCACGTCCACGATCGTCGACGACACCGCCATCGCCGCGATAAAGCCGATGGCGCTCACATCGCCGCCCTGCAGGAAGGGCACCGCCAGCGGAATCAGCGACCCGAGCACGGCGGTGGAAGATGCGAACGCCGACACCACTGCGCCGATGAAGCACAGCAACAAGGCCGCCACCAGTGGCGACGTAAGCCCCGCGACGCTGTTGCCCACGAACGCGATAGTCCCCATCTTCTCGAGCACGCCCACATAGGTGCTCACGCCAACGATCAGCATGATCTCGGGCCAAGAGATCTGATTCAGCGCTTCCTTCTGCAGGTTGGGCGCCATCAGCGTCAGCAGCAATGCGATCGTCAGCGAGACGAAGCCTATGTCGAGCTTGAAGTAGAGGGTCAGGACGCCGAGTGCAAGCAGACCCGCCACCGTGAGATATTGGCAAAACGTGCCCGGCGCATCGGCCTCGCGATCGTGTCCGCCGACATCGTCATCGAGGTGCGCCACCACCGTGGCGCCCGCCATCGCCCGCGCACTGAACGACTCGTGCATGGGCACGCCACCGGCCATCGCGGCGACCGGCTGCGCCACACGCTGAGGCCTCCGCATCAGCTTCAGGCCGCCAAGCAGGAAGAACAGCCCGGCTGCCACGGCGAGGTTGAAGCCGAGGCTCGCGATGGCCGTGGCCATCTCGTTGAGCGGCAGCCCCGCCTTGTGCACGATCTTGTTCGTGATGCCGCCATAGATGCTCATCGGCGAGAAGCCGCCACCCTGCGCGCCATGTACGACCATCAGGCCCATCAGCAACGGACTGATGCCATGCCGCGCGGCAAAGCCGAGTGCAATCGGCGCGATGATCGCCACCGCGGCGGGACTCACCGCGCCCACCGAAGTGAGCAGCGCGGCAATGCCGAACATAATCCATGGAATCGCGGCGATACGCCCGCCCACCGCACGCACGGCGAGCCGCACGAGCCAGTCGATGGTGCCGTTTTTCTGTGCCACCGCGAAGAGGTAGGTGATGCCGGCGAGCGTAAGAAACAGATCGGCCGGAAAGCCCATGAAGATGGCCTTCGCGGGCATTCCCGCTACAAACGTGCCAACGAGAAAGGCGCCGACGAAGGCGAGCACACCCATATTGATGGGCAGCACCGTGGCCACGACGAACATCAGCGCGAGCACGGCAATGGATAGCAAATGTTGCGACACGTCTGTCTCCGAGAACTTTAAGAATCGTTTTATGGAGACGACGATAGGAGACGCCCGAGGCCCACGTCAATTAAGCTCGGGCGCGGATCCTTACCCGCGCAGGAAAGAACGATCGTTCAGAAAGCCGATGGCGGGTCAGCGCAATTGGGCTGCGGCGGACAGGCTCGTGGGGCCAAGCGACCAGTAGCGCTCGGGGGCGCCGAGGTCGGCCAGTTGCTCCGCGTTGAACAGGGGCAACTGGCTCTCGTAGGCCTCGATCGCGCGCATCTTCTGCGTCTGGAACGGCGCGATTGGCAGGTTTACGGGCGAGGCGAGCAGGCCTTCCTGCCACCATGCCATCAGCCGGTTCTGGATCATCCCCGGCATGCGCCGATAGATCGCGTCCTCATAGAAGAGCCATTGCAGCGAGGCGGGCGCCGAAACAGGGTGGGCGCCGTGAGGATCGGCGGAGGCTGCATGCGTCCCCGCATGCGTGGTGGCGCTGGTCGCCGCACCCGCGGGCGCTTCCGCATGTACGGCCTCACGCACAAGCATGCAAGCGGCATTCACGAGCGCATGATCGGAGTGGAACAGGCCAAGCGGCGCGACGACCGTCCCATGCGGCTGCATCGCGAGCAGACGTCCCAGGCGGACGGCGATATCGACGGGGGTATAGCGCTTGCCATATTGACTGTCGAGAAAATCGAGCCAGACCGGCTCGCCCCCCAGCATGGCCAGCGCGCGGGCGTCTTCGTGACGGCGCGCGTGCACGGCCTCATGCCCGGTATTGAAGCCAGCGGCGCGATCCCAGTCGGGAGCGTCGATGCCTTCGGGGGGCACGCCCGCGAACACGGTCACCACGAGTGGATTGCGGCAGGCCGCGATGAGCGCGCCGCAGCTGAACACCGCATCGTCAAGATGCGGCGAGATGATGGTCAGCGACTGAGGAACTTGCATATCCATTCGGGTTGCCGGGTGGAGGAGGATCGCACGGATGTGCTGCAATCCCTATGCCAGCCGGCCGCCGCGTGAATGGCGGGCGCAAGTCTGCCTCACCGCCCACGCGATGCAAATCTATCGCGCGTCACTGCAAGATTTACTGGTTCTCTACTGTTCACTTCTCGGCAGTATCCAGCGCCGCCAGTACTTCGGCCGACTGACGCACGAGCCCGATCCGCGGGAACACGAATCGCACGGCCGCCTCATGGTGCTCGGCGGCCGCGCAGCTCATCGCATCCTCGGCGAGCACCAGCGTGTACCCATGCTCGTAGGCGGCGCGCGCCGTCGACTCCACGCCAATATTGGTCGAGATGCCGCCCAACACGATCGTATCGATGCCGCGCCGGCGCAATTGCAGATCGAGTTCGGTGCCGTGGAACGCGTTCCACTGCCGCTTGACGATCTGGATATCGCGCTCGCTGACTTCGAGCACGTCCGGATACGTCCACCAGTCGGCGGGCAAGCCCCCGGGCGGGCGCGGGGCTGGCTGGTCGACGGGCTGCGTGAGGGCATCGCCGAAGTCGGCACTCCAGCCGACGCGTACGAGCACGACGGGGGCACCGGCTTCGCGGAAGCGGCGGGCCAGTGTTGCCGCCGTGGCCAGCGCCTCGGTGCCCGGCCTCGGCGCCTTTCCGAAACCGAGAATGCCCTGCTGCAGGTCGATCAGCACGAGTGCCGTGGAGTGGGGAGAGAGCTTGTGCAACATGAGGTCCTCCATCGCATGCGCGGCATGCGGGTCGTCAGGGGGGACGTCAGGCGGGTGCCGAACAACCGCCCGACGTCGATCTGGGTCGGTCGAGGTTAGGGATCGGATTTCGGAGATCGAATCTAGAAGATTGGACACAGGGCGTTGGACATAGGGGATCGGGCATCGGCCATCAGGCATCCGCGTCCGCCGTTATGGCCGCCTCGGCCGCCTCGGCCGCCGAGGGCTTGCTGCCATCCCGCGGTCCGCCGCCGTCCCGCGCGTCGCGCAGCCGGCTCAGGCTGATCGCCGCCCCGATCGCCGCCACGCTCGCCGCCACAAACAACGCGCTCCGCGCCGCGCTCGACCGGTCGATGCTGAACAGCAATGCCACGAACGCCGTGCCGGTGGTCTGCCCGAGCAGCCGGGTGGTCGCCTGCGCACCGCTCGCGCCGCCGCTGCGTTCCCGCGGCGTAGCCGAGATCATCGCGCGGTTGTTCGGCGACTGGAACAGCCCGAACCCCAGCCCGCACAACCCCGTTCGCCACGCGATGTCGAGGTTGCCCGCGTCATGCGAAATCCATCCCAGGCTCAGCAACCCGGCCATCATCAGCAGGAGGCCGATCCCAGCCAGCACGCTAGCGGAGTACCGGTCCGACAGCCGCCCCGACACCGCGGCCATCACGGCTACCATCAGCGGCCAGGGGGTGATCAACAGCCCGGTCTCCTGCAGACCGCGCCCAAGCTGGTATTCGAGGTAAAACGGCAGCGACACGAACGCGAGCATCTGCGTCATGAACGAGCAGAACGATGTACCGACGGCGAGCGTGAATGCGCGGCTCCGGAACAGATCCACAGGCACGAGCGGCGCGGGCCTGCCATGCTGGCGGCGCACGAGCACCCAACCGAGCACCACCGCGAGCACGAGACCCGCCGCGCCGGCCACGCGCAACGCGGGATGGCCGAGGTGGTCGACGCCCAGGATGAACAGCGCAAACACGACGGCCGACAGCACCGCGCTTGGGTAGTCGAACTCGCGCGGCTGCGCGGGCGTCATTGGCAGCGCGCGCTTGCTCAGCACCAGCGCGAAAATCGCCACGGGGACATTGATCGCGAAGAGCCACGGCCAGTCGCCGAACGACAGGATCAGCGCGCCCAGCGACGGACCGATGGCGATGGTGGCACCCACGACCAGCGCATTGAGGCCGATGCCGCGGCCGAGCTTGGTGGGCGGATAGATAAAGCGGATCAACGCCGTATTGACGCTCATGATCCCGGCACCGCCGATGCCCTGCAGAACGCGCGCCGCGACGAGCATCGGCAGATTGACCGAGACCGCGCACAGCAGCGAGCCGACCAGAAACGTGGCCAGCCCCGCGCGATAGACGCGCTTGTAGCCGAGGATGTCCCCCAGCGACGACAGTGGCAGCAGGCACACGGTCACCGTCAACTGATAGGCGTTGACAACCCAGATCGTGCGCGCGGGGTCGGCATGGAGCTCGCGGGAGATCGATGGCAAGGCAATATTGGCGATCGATCCGTCGAGCACGGCCATGATCAGGCCACAGAACACGGTGAGGACGGCCCAGGTGCGCTGGGGTTTGGGTAGGCCTGGATACGGCTGCATGAGGGAGAGGCGGGCGAGAAGCGAAGCGGAAACCGGCGCGTGACGGCCGCGACATTATCGTCCTGCCGCCACAACTCCGCAAACGGCTTCGCGCGCGGGCTCACGGCCCTGCCGGGCAGGTCCTGAATGTCTCTATTTGTCTGCTTCGCCTGCGGGGTCCCCAGGCATGGCCTCGTTCGCCGCGGCGGGTACGGGCATCTGGCGATACGCACGCACGGCGGCATAGAGCGCCTGCGCGCGTTTCTCGATGGCGTCGGTCCAGACGTCGGTCTCGCGGCATTGCCGCTCCACCTCGCGACAAATAGCAACGATCGAGCGCTGTTCCACGATGCGGAAAGCACCCGCTGCACGATGCGCCCACTGAAACAACCCCTCCGTATCCCGCCGCTCGCGACACGCGGCCAGCACCGGCAGATCGGTGTCGAGCTGGGTGCGCAGCAGCGCGTCGTAGTACGCGAGCGGCTTCGACGACCGGAGCGAGCGCGTCGATGCCGTCGCCGCTTCGGTGGCCGAAGGCAATGCCGATGGCAATGTCGTAGGGACTGTCGATGGCAATGCCGAAGCCGAAGGCAATGCCGATGGCAAATCCGACGCCGACGGCAACGCCGATGCCGATGCCGACGGCGACGGCGACGGCGACGGCGACGGCGACGGCGACGGCGATGCCGATGCCGATGCCGATGCCGATGCCGATGCCGATGCCGATGCCGATGGCGATGGCGATGGCGATGGCGATTCCTCCGCCGATGCCGCCGCAGGCACCACGCGCCGCAACGTGGCTTCGATCTCGGCAAGCGAGGCGGGCTTGGCAATGTGCCCATCGAAGCCGCGCTGCCGCCAGTCCTTGCCCGCCCCACGCGGCGTTGCTTTCCAGCCGGGCCTGCCGTCCGCCTTGTCAGCAGCCCCGCCGCCCACACCAGCGCTCACACCAGCGCCCACACCACCGCCCACACCACCGCCGACGCTGTCGCCTACCCCATGGTCCACCCCATCGTCCGCATGCGTGAGCGCGCTGAACGCGAGCACCGGGAGTCCCGGCCGCGCCGCGCGAACCGCGGCGAGCAGCGCGTACCCATTCATCGCGGGCATATGAATATCCGTGAGCAGAATGTCGAACGTCGCCTGCTCGAGCGCTTCGAGCGCCTGCCGCCCATCGCCGACCACGGTCGGGCGGCAGCCCAGCACGGCCAGTTGCTCGGCAATCAGCGTCTGGTTCAGTAAATTGTCCTCGGCCACCAGCACACGCAGCGCGCGGAACGTGCCGGACGCCACCGTCACACCGGCCGCCACACTAGTCGCCACACTAGTCGCCGCTCTGGCCGCCGCACCGCCCGCAGACCCGGTCATCGCTGCAGCGCCCGCCCCGCCAGTGCCAGCTTCCACAGCGCCCGCCGCCGCGCGGCCAGCCCCCGCATCGGTACCCCCCACATCGGTACCCCCCACATCGCGGGTTCCCACATCGCCGGTCTCCCCCTCATCGGCTTCCGACGTCATCGCCGTCTCCAACGCCGCCAACACCCCATGATGATGGAACGTCCCGACCTCGAAGAGCCCCGGCAGCCGATGCACCGCCTGCGGTGGGCCTTCCCGGGTCACCCATACGATCGCCAGTCGCCCCCCATCCGCTCGGCGCGGCAGTCGCCCATGCAAGGCGCTCACCACCGCCAGGCCGTACTCACCCGACACCAGCACCCCCTGCGGCCGATTCACCTCGAGAAACCGCTCCGCCGCCGCGATCGACTGCACTAGGTGCGTCCGCCATCCATACGCCTGCAACCAGGCCTCCGCATTGCCACCCGTCTCGCTCTCCTGACTCACGATCAACACGCTCGCGCCAGGCAACACGGGCGGTGCCTTGGCGTCCGCCAGGGCATCTTCATCCCGCAAGGTCACAGGCACATGCATCGAGAACGCGCTCCCCACGCCTTCCACACTCTCGACCGTAATATGCCCGCCCATCAGCTCGCACAGCCGTGCACAGATCGACAGCCCCAGACCGGTCCCGCCATAGCGGCTCGCGGTATTGGCCTCCGCCTGCACGAACGGATGAAAGATGCGCGCCACGAGCGTCGCCGGCATGCCAATGCCCGAATCCCTGACCTGACACACCAGCACCGTGCGGCGCTTGGCATCGGTGGTCAGCCGCGCACTGAGCGTGACCTTGCCGCTCGACGTGAACTTGAACGCGTTGCTGAGCAGGTTGTTGACGACCTGCATGATCCGCGTGCGATCGCCCACCACCGTGATATCGAGCGATGGCGCGATCAGTGGATAAAAACGGAGCGGCCGGTCGCCGACCATCGGGCAATAGGACAGCGCAAGACTCTCGAGGTCCTCGAGTGGGCGGAAGGGCTCCATCGCCAGTTTCATTTCGCCCGCATCGATCTTGGAGAAATCGAGGATATCGTTGACGATGCGCCGAAGGCCGCTCGCCGCGACATCGAGGGCCCGCAGCCGCGAGGCATGCGCATCGAGCCCCGGCGTCCGCGCGAGCAGTTCGAGGTTGCCGAGCAGCGCGTTGAGCGGCGTGCGAATCTCGTGACTCATCGCGGCAAAGAAATTAGACCGCGCGCGCATGATGCTTTCGGCCGTCTGTTGCGCGGTGCGAAGCCGCTCCTCGAGTTGCTGCTGCGCCGTGACGTCCTGAACCGCGCAGAACAGTACGTCCTCGCCCCGGTACCGCACGGGTGCGTAGGTAATTTGCAGGAAACGCCGGTCGGCATGTTCGTCCGCCGCCGCCGTCTTCCCCAACGTGTTACCCGCGCCCTTCGTGCCGTTCGTGGCCTTCGTTCCAGTCTTGTCCGCCATGTGCGCCGTGTCCAGCGCGCCCTCCGGTTGCGCGGGCACGATCAACTGTGCGGTGGCCCCGAGCCGCTCCGCCTTGACAATGTGCGGGCCGGGCGGGAACGCCGACACGATATGCCGCGGCAGCCGCGGCGGCTCACCAAGATGAAGCAATGTGTCCGCAAGCAGGTTGGACCGCACCACCCGGTCGTCGGACAGCCGGACGATGCACAGCCCGATTGGCGTCGCACTGACCAGGACGTGATTGATGGTCTCGTTCTCGAGGGCGCGCGTCGCCTCTGCATGGCTGCGACGAAGCAGGTGGATGTCCCAGTAGCGGGCGGTGATGACGATCGCCGCGATCAGCAGCAGTGCGAGCGCGCCGATGATAGCCAGATCGCTGGCCAGCGACGCAAGGAGCGTCGCCACTGGCACGAAGTAGACGAAGGTTCCGAACCCCGCATGCAGCGGCTGCACGAGCAGCACCCCCGCGCGCGTGATCTCGAACCGCTCGCGCGGCAACTTCCGCGCGCGCGTGACGATCCGGTCCACGTCCTCCCGCGGCATCAGGGGCGAGGTGTCGATCAGTTGTTCGGCACTGTTGAGCAGCAGCAGGGTAGCGCGGTCGTTGCGCGCGGTCGTGCGATGCAGCCACGCGAGAAATTCCTCGACGGGAATCACTGCGGCGATGAGCGTCGTCGCGAACTCGCCCGAGTAGACCGCGGACACCACGGTCATGACCGGCGTCCCCAGTACGGGATCGATGGTGGGGCCCAGCCATACCTGCTCGTTGCGCCGCGGCACCGGCTGGCCGATACGCTGACGCAGGGCGGCGCCCAGCCGGTCGCGGATGTCAGTGGCGAGGTTGGGCGCAAGAAGCGCCGAGTGACTGGGGCTCGGATGGTCGCGCGGGATGACGATCGCATACTCGCCCTGCACGTCGACGATATAGGCGCGATGATCCAGCTCGAACGCCTGCTGCGTCGTGATGGCCGCCGTGGCGATCTGCTGAAGCTGCGCCAGCCGCTCGGGCAAAGCGCTGCCCCATGCAGTGCGCGTGGCGGCGGGCACCAGCAAGGCATACCCGGGATCCGGCGCCTCGGCGATGCCTGTCTGCTGGATCTGCCGCACGATGTCCGCGTTGGCGGGCTGCCGCGCGACGCTCTCGCGGTTGTATCGAACCGTCAGGTCCGTGCGACGCAGGAAAGATACCTCGCCCTGCAGCATGAGCGAGATCGCGGCGACATACTGGCCGACCAGGCTGCGCCGGTCGTCGAGGTGACGCGCGGCCGCCAGTCCGACGAGCAGGATTGCCGAAACAAGGACGATCGCTATCAGCAGCCCGATGGTCGCGTAGTAGAGATTGCGCTGGCGCCGGGCATTGCGCGCCAGCGCTTCGAACGCCTGGGCCAGCGCTTCTTCGGTGCGGTCGAGGATTTGCTGCATGGCGCGTCAGATCAATCCGTTCTCATAGGCATACCGGATCAGATCTGTATTGGTCTGAACGCTGAGCTTGCGCATCGCCACGGTCTTCTGGCTGGAGATGGTGCTGACGGACCGCCCGAGCTTGCTGGCGATTTCGTTGAGCTGAAAGCCCTGCGCGTATAGCCGCACGACTTCAAGCTCGCGCAGCGTCAGGTCTGTGGACGGCGCCGTCATCGCCGCCGCGCTGTCCAGTACCGCCCGGATCGATGGCGAATAAAAGTGCCCATTGCTGACGGTCACATGCACGCAGGCCCGCACGATCTCGTCGAGCTCGTCCTCCTTGCTGACGAACGCGCGCACACCGAGCTTCATCGCCCGCGTGACCACGCCAGGGTTTATCTGTGCGCTGACCACCACGATCCGCGTCTCGGGAAAGCGCCGCGCGAGCCGGCGCAGCAGATTGAAGCCATCCAGCGACGTATCGCCGTGGCCCATGCTGAAGTCGGTCACCGCGACATCGACCGGGTTCTGGGCCAGTGCGGCAATCAGTTCGCTGCCATTCGTGCACTCGCACGTCACCTGGAATCCTGGTGTCCGATGCAGGCAGTCGCGCAATGCGACCACTACCAGGGGATGATCGTCGGCCAAGGCCACACGGAGGGTTTTCGCCGGCATCCTGAAATTCCTTTCCGCTGTCACGCAGCGTGCTTATCGCAACCGCTCGTTAAAGTTTAATGCGTCCAAGAGAATAAGGAACGCACGGAAACTACTGAACTCCAGACGTATTCAGGTCAGAGATATGCATGGAAATTGACTGCCCGGTCGAAGTCGGCAGGTAAGAGGAGTCTGTGATGATGAAGAGACAATGCGCTAAAGTCAGTAATTGTGTTTGTGATAATCAGATTGCGAAATAGTAATTCTACGAATTCGGTGTAACTTCGGGCCGACGTGAGAATTAAATTTAGCTAAGCAACGATTTAAGTTTCGATGTGGCTGAGGGACACTCGGCTCCGAGACGGAACGGCCCAAGGATGCCGCGTCCTTCGGGCCGCTCCGGGCGAGCGAGAACTTAAGAAGCACGAAGCGGCGCACTAAGCAGCGCACTAAGCAGCGCACGAAGCGGCGCACCATGCGAATCAGGCGGCCTGCAGTCGCTCCGCCTGCCGCAGCAGCGCCTGGGGCAGGCCGCCGTACTGCGGCAGCAGCCGCGTCACCCGCTCCATGAACTGTGTGCATCGCTGCGACTGGGCCGGCGCGCCCGGATGGACGAGTGCCGCCGCGGGATGCTGCATGACGGGGTGGGTCGCCAGCCATGGGGGAACGGTCTTGGCGCCCCGGAGGCGCATCAGCATGAGCAGCTCCACGGGAATCGCCTGCTCGACCGGGTGATCGAAGTCGAAGAGGTTGGCGCCCGAGTCCAGCCGGCATTGCCGCATGCGGCGCTCGGCCAGCTGCAGGATGGTCGCGGCGAACGTGCTCTCGTCCATTCGCCAGCGTTCGCGCGCCTGCGCGAGCGCTGCGTCGGCCTTCTGAAACGTGGCCGGCGGCACGGGGATGCCCAGTCCGTCGCCCGCGATGCTGACGATCATGCCCGCCATGCCGCCGATCTGATGCGTGCCGGTCAGTTCGGCATCGGCCTCGAACCACGACTCCAGCGCGAATGCCGCGAGCTCTGTCCAGTCGAGGGCCAGCAGCATGGCGATCTGCAGCGCCATGTCGCGCTCGTAGACCTGCCGACGACAGGGCCCGCTCCATTGCTCCTTGTGCATGGCCAGCGCATGCGTGCCGGCCAGGGCCTCGACCACGCCAAGCTGCAGGGACAGCCAGTTCGTCGCGGGCAGGATGTCGCCGCCGCTGAGATCGATGGCGCGCCACTGTCGCAGCCGGCCCAGCCAATACATGGCACGCGCCGCGCGCGGTAACGGCAGCGTCTGCGGCGTCGCGAGAAACGCCGCGAGGGTGTCGCGATACATGGCATTCAGTGCGACCGCCTCGGCCTGCGCGGTATGAATGACGGTTTGCCGCGCTAGTTCTGCCTCCATTCCTTTGGTGATCTTCCCTGGCATTTGAGATCTCGTCGTTGTGTGAAAAGCGACACTAAGGCGAGACGCATAAACGGTCCATCGTAGTTTATTTAAAAGAAACAACACGTGATGTCGTCTCCTAGTATTCGAAGATGAATAGTGAGAGGAGAGGTAAGTATGAAAATTAAAGATATTGCTATTTAAGAGAGTGATTTGGTTATGGAAAATCTATTGGTTTTGAATAAACAACCACGCAAATCTCTGTGTGTGGTACACAACCAGGAAAGACATGATGAAGAATCCTATGTTTCGACGCCGCGGTGCCGCAGGGGTGGCGCTCTTCGCGGCATTGTCCACATCGGCGCTGGCCACGGGCATGGTGCCCGAGACATCCGTCGTGCTGCTCAACGAGGCCGACGGCGAGACGACGATGAATGTCAAGAACAGCGACGCGACGCCGCAGCTGCTCTACTCGTCGGTGAATCATATCGACGAAGACCAGGAAGACCTCGTCGTGGTAACGCCGCCGGTGGCGCGCGTGGAAGCCAACGAAACGCAGGTCGTGCGCTTTCTGCTGCGTAGCAAGACGCCCCTCAAGACGGAGCGCCTGGCGCGCGCTGTCTTCGAAGGCATTCCGCCGAAGGACACCAAGCCCGGCGAAGCGCGCGTGACGATGACCGTGCGCCAGGACCTGCCGCTGGTGATCCATCCCAAGGGACTGCCGCTTGAGCGCGAGCCCTGGAAGCTCCTCAAGGTCGCGGTGACGGGCAGCGAGCTCGTCGTGACCAACGATAGCCCTTATGTCGTGCGCCTCGCCCAGAACGTGCAGTTCCAGCCCGGCGGCCAGACCGCCGAGCTGCCCCGCCCTTATGTCCTGCCCAAGACGACCGTCAAGGTCGATCTGGGGGGCGGGGTGAAAGAGGGATCGAAGGACGCGCCGAAGGTGGCGCCCGCGGCGGCCGCGAGCCTGCGGCTGTTCCCCGCGACGTTGTATGGGTTTGCAGTGGAGAGCTATGACGTTCCGTTGACAACCCCGCAGGCCGCTAAATAGTCGTTCGGAGCCTGCAATGCATCATTTCCCGAGGGCGGCGCGTTCCGCCTCCGCGCCGGCGCTGTCGGCCATCGCGCTCGCCGTGCTGGCGCTCGGAGGCATCCATGCCGCCGGCGCGGCCGAGCCCGCGTCTTCCCCATCCCTGCCGCCTGCCGGCAGTCCAGCCGCCAGTCCAGGCGCCAGTCAGACCGACAATACGCAGTTCGACCTCGAGATGATGAAGTCGCGCGGCATCGATCCGAAGGTGGCCGAGTATTTCATGCAGCAGGCGCGATTCACGCCGGGCATGACCGCCGTGACGCTCAGCGTCAACGGCCAGCGCAAGGGCGCCGCCATGGCGCGCTTCGATGAAAAGGGCCAGCTCTGTTTCGATCGCCGCTTTCTGACGCGCGCGGGCCTCCGCATGCCGGACGACGCGGAAGGTGCGTCGGCCAGGGGGGCTGGCCGCGCCGACGGCGCTGACCGCGGCGTCCTGGACCCGGCGGCACCGGGCGGGCAGTGCCTGGGCTTTCGTGATGCGTATCCGCAGACCGTCGTCACGCTCAAGCCGAATGCCGCAGTCGTCGAGCTGCTCGTGCCCACCGACGCGCTTGTGCCCGACGCGCAGGCCCAAGCCGACTACACGAGTGGCGGCACGGCGGCGCTGCTCAATTACGATCTGCTCGCGGTCGGCAACGCGTTCGCGGGCGGCAGCTCGAAGTACTACTCGGCCGCGACCGAATTCGGCTTCAACATGGGCGACTGGATCGTGCGTAACCGCAATATGTACAGCAACGACGGCACGACGTCGACGTTCTCCCATCTGTACGCGTATGCGCAGCGCACGTTCGTGAGCCAGCAGGCGGTGTTCCAGGGCGGCGAGATCAACGTCGCCAATTCGATCTTTCCCGGCCCGGCGATCTACGGCGCGCAATGGATGCCAGAGATGGCGCTGCGCCGCCCCGCGAGCCCCGGCACCGCTGTCGAAGGTATCGCGCAGACACAGGCGCGCGTGGAAGTGCGGCAAGCTGGCGCGGTCATCTACACGACCGTGGTCCCGCCCGGGCCGTTCACGCTGACCAATATCCCGCTGCTCAATGGCAGCAACGACCTCGAAGTTACCGTGATCGAAGCGACCGGGGTCTCGCGCCGTTTCGTGGTGCCGGCCGCGCAGCTCGGCGCCGGTACGCTCGGCGTCACGCCGGGCTATGCATTCGCGGTCGGCAAGCTGCGCCAGCTCGGCAACGAGCCGGAAGCCAAGCCATGGATGGCCACCGCCACGGGTACGTGGCAGCTCGGCAGGAACGCGGGACTGACCGGCGGCCTGATGGTCGGCACCCAGTATCAGAGCGCTGCCGCGGGTGTGGATGCGCGGATGTTCGGCACCACCAACGCCAGCCTGCGCGGCATTCTCTCCAACGCGACGCGCGAGTCCTATCGCGGCGCACAGTTCATGGGGTCGATCTCCTCGCAGCTCGGAGGCTCCTTCTCGGTCAATGTGACCGCGACCCAGCAGACGCCGGGCTACCGTTCGATTACCGATACCACGCAGGACACGACGCAGGACTGGATCGACAGCCATTTCCGCGGCCAGTACACGGGCGGCGTGGCATGGAGCCACGAGGTGCTCGGCGCGTTCTCGCTGAACTACAGTCGGTCCACGCTGTTCGCCGGCGACACGACCCAACGCGTCACGGGGTCGTGGGGCAAGTCGTTCAAGTACGCCACGGTGTCGCTCAGTCTGGAGAAGGCGCTTGGCGGCAATACCGGCACGAACGGCAATTCGGTCTATCTCAGCGTGTCGGTGCCGCTTGGCAAGCGCAGCGTGCGTGGATACGTCAATCGCGTCGATGGCTCCACCCGCCTCGGCGCGACGTACAACGAAGTCGTCAACGACGTCTTCAACTACAGCCTCAACGCCGAAACGCGGCCGGGCGAGGGCAGCGCCTCCGCGTCCGCCAATGCATCGGTCACGCCGTACTACACGCGCGCCAATGTCGGCGTGGCGCAGTACGGGTCCGATAGTACCTCGTACAACGCCGAACTCAGCGGCGGCGTGCTTGCGCACAAGCAGGGCGTCACGTTCTCCCCGTACGCCATCAGCGATACGTTCGGCGTGGCGTCGCTCGGCAGCGATCTGTCGGGCGTCAAGATTTCCACGCCGCAGGGGCCGGTGTGGACCGATGCATGGGGCCGTGCGGTCATCTCCACCGCGCCGCCGTATGCGCAGTCGCGGCTTGAGGTCGCCACGACATCGCTGCCGCGCAATGTCGATATCGGCAATGCGTTCATGCAGATCAACCCGGGCCGTGGTTCCGTCAGCTACGTCAACTTCGATGTGGTCAAAGTGCGCCGCCTGCTGCTGCATACGACCGATGCGGCCGGCAACCCCCTACCGCGCAACGCGACGGTGACCGATGCGAGCGGCAACTTCGTCACGACCGTGCTCAACGACGGCACGATCTTCCTGTCGAACTCGGTCGTCGGCGCCGGCCTGCAAGCCGTGGACCAGTCAGGCAGTGCATGTGCCCTGGAATTCACTGTGCCGGTGACCCAGGATCTGGAAGCCTATTTCGACGAGGTAGAAGCGCGCTGCATGCCGCTCGCCAAGTCAACTGAAGGAGAGCGCAAATGACGCGCGACAACGCAATCCGCGCCGGCTTGGGTGCGATGGTCCTGACCACGGCCGCCGTTACGGGTCTGGCCATGGCGCAGGCCCCGCAAGGTCCGCAGGCCCCGCGCCCGGGGGGCGGCGCCGCCACCGCGCCGATGGTGGCGGCGCCGCCCGCCGAGCGCTGCCAGCTGATGGTCAGCGAAGGCGGTCTCGATTACGGCCCGATGACGCGCTACCGGCTGGAATCCAGCGGCCGCGGCACGGACCTGTCGCTGGGCAAGCGGCGCATGACGATGAACGTGACCTGCAATCGGGCGTCGATGCTTGGTATCGTGTTTCGTGCGCCGTCGGTCGGCACGGAGTACGTGTTCGGCAGCGTCGGCGGCAAGAGCGGCAAGGTCACGCTGCTGATGTCGGAGGCGCAGGTCGATGGCCAGCCCGCGCAGTTGGGTAACGCGACGGGGGCAGGCACGCTGCCCGCGACGCTGGGCAGCTCGGCGCGGTTCACGCCGGGACAGGCGATCGTCCCCGTGATCGATGGCCGGCCCGCGCAGGGCATGCGCTTCTCCGCGACCGTCGAAATCGATCCGACGGTGCCGCGCGGCGACAGTCAGGTGGCCGCGCCCACGCCGTTGCAGTCGAACGGCGCGTTTCAGGTGCTGTGGCGCTGAGGGGCAAAAGAGACAGCATGGCAAGTCGGTGAGGGGGCGTGATGGAACCGGCGAGGCAAAGTGCTTAAAATGCTTCCCATTGCCATGCCCATGGAAGCTGCCGATGCAGGTGCCCCCGAAACTGCCGGATGAAGCGGCCCGTCTGGCCACGCTGCGTTCCCTCAACCTCCTCGACACCTCCGCCGAGGAGCGCTTCGATCGGGTCACGCGGCTGGCCAAACGCCTGTTTGACGTGCCGATCGCGCTGGTCAGCCTTGTCGACGAAAACAGGCAGTGGTTCAAGTCATGTCAGGGCCTCGACCAGCGCGAGGGGCCGCGCAGTACGTCCTTCTGCGGCCATGCGATCTGCAGCGACGATGTGCTGCTGATTCCCGATGCTTCGCTGGACCTGCGCTTCCATGACAACCCCCTTGTCACAGGCGATCCCCATATCCGGTTCTATGCCGGGCGGCCGCTCGCGGCGCCCAATGGTGCCAAGCTAGGCACGCTGTGCCTGATCGACCGGCGGCCGCGCACGCTCGATGGCGAGGACATGGCGCTGCTGCACGATCTGGCCGACATGGCCGAGCGGGAGCTCGCGGCGGTGCAAATGGCGACGATCGACGAGTTGACATCGCTCTCGAACCGGCGCGGCTTCGCCATGCTGGCGCAGCATGCTCTCGATATGTGCCGGCGCTTCCTGCGTCCGGCGACGCTCGTTTATCTCGACATGAACGGCTTCAAGGCCATCAACGACCGGTTTGGCCATGCCGAGGGAGACCGGGCGCTGGGCGCGTTCGGGGTGGCATTGCGCACGGCATTCCGCGACTCGGACCTGGTCGCGCGCATGGGCGGCGACGAGTTCGCGATACTGCTGACCGACACCGATGTCGACGGCGCCGCCGAGGCGCTCGTGCGGCTGCGCAGCCATGTCGAAACGTGGAACGGCGGCAATGCGCGCGCCTACGCGCTCGATTTTTCCGCGGGGGTTATCGCGTTCGATCCCGCGCGCCACATGGACGTGCAGGACCTGATGGCCGAGGCCGACCGCGCGATGTATGCGCAGAAGGCGCAGCGCAAGCGCCGGCGCGCGCCGTCATCGTCGCGCGGCCGGTCGTCGGCGGCTTAGCGGGGCATCAGGCGCCCGCCGGCTTATCCACTACCTCCACACACGCCTCGATTTCCACGCACGCCCCGAGCGGGATCTGCGCCACGCCAAACGCCGAGCGCGCGTGGCGGCCGCGTTCGCCGAATACCTCCGCCAGCAATTCCGACGCGCCATTCGTGACGAGGTGCTGCTCGGTGTAATCCATCGTCGAGTTGACGAGGCTCATGACCTTGACGATGCGCGTGACGCGGTTGAGGTCGCCCAGATGCGAGTGCAGCGTGGCCAGCAGGTCGATGGCCACGCGGCGCGCCGCAACCTTGCCTTCCTCCGTGGCCATCGTCGCGCCGAGCTTGCCGGCCCACACGGCGCCGTCGCGCTTGGCGATATGGCCGGACAGGTACACCACATTGCCGGTCTGGGCGCTCATCACATACGCGGCGGCGGGGGCGGCAGCGGCCGGCAGTTCGATGCCCAGCGCGGCCAGCTTGTCATAGACGTTCATGGTTCCTTTCGGGTCTGATAAGGGATAAGCGATGCGCGATACGGGATAGGAGTCACTCGCTCAGTCCGGCTTGCCTTCGCTGCCGAACGCCGCCAGTTCCTTCACGAGGCTGCGCGCGGCCAGTTCGACCAGGGCGCCGCCTTTCTCGGGCGTTGCCAGTGCGGGGTTGGAACCGATGCGGCCATCGGGGAAGCGCGCGCGGAAGTCGCGGGCTTCGCGGATGGGGCCGTTCGGCGCGATCGGCGGCGAAAAGTCCGCGGTCTTCTTCAGTTCCGGGTAGGCCCATTGCGTGACGGCGATCTCTGAAGGCGTGGCGTGCGAGCCGTGGCCTTCGGGGAATTGTTCGCGCGCGAGGTCGCCCACGCCTTCGAGGTCCCACCAGTTGACGAGCTTCAACGCAAAACCTGCCTCGCGCCTGACGAAGCTCGATTCCGCATAGATCTCGGAGAACGCGGCCTCGATCGAGGCGATATTGCCGCCGTGGCCGTTGAGGAACAGGATCTTCTCGAAGCCATGTACGGACAGCGAGCGGATCCAGTCGGTAATCGCGGCGATGAAGGTGCTTGGCCGCAGCGAGATCGTGCCCGGAAAGCCGAGGTGGTGCTGCGCCATGCCGATGTTGAAGGTTGGCGCGACCAGGATGTCCGACTGCTTGTCTGCTTCGCGCGCGATGATCTCGGGGCACAGCCAGTCCGTGCCCAGCAGGCCGGTCGGGCCGTGTTGCTCGTTGGAGCCGATGGGCACGACGACCGTGCGGCTGCGCTTGAGGTAGGCCTCGATCTCGGGCCAGGTCGAAAAAGATAACAGCATGCGATGCTCCTTGTTGCGCGGGAAGCGTTAGCGGGAAGTGGGAACCGTCGAGGCGGTTGCGGGAGTGGCTGGCGTGGCGGCACTGGCGGCCGCCTTCGGGAGTTTGTTGGCGAAGACGATCAGCGCGGCGACGACCGGCAATACTGCCATCATCAGCACGCCAAGGTGCAGGTTGCCGGTCGCGGTCTTGGCCCAGCCGATCATGGCCGGACCCCAGAAGCCGCCGGACAGGCCGATGGTGTTGATGAGGGCGATGCCGCCGGCCGCCGCCGGGCCCTTGATATATTCGGGCGGCATGGCCCAGAACACGGTATAGGCCATCCACAGGCCCATCGTGGCGACGGTCAGCAGGGCGAGCGAGACATACAGATGACCGTCCGCCAGCGTGGTGCAGGCGAGGATGGCGCCGGCGCCGAGCGCGGGCAGCGCGCAGTGGAAGCGGCGCTCGCCGAGTCGATCGGAACGGCGGCCCATGTAATACATGCCGAACGCGGCGGCGATGTACGGGATGGCGGCATACCAGCCAACCTGCACGAGGTCGGTGACGCCCTGCGCCTTGATGATGGTCGGGAGCCAGAAGCTGATCGCGTAGATCGCTGCGATGATGCAGAAGTAGGCGAACGCGAGGACGTAGATGCGCAAATCCCTGGCCACGGCGAGGAAGGAGTGGCCGTGCGCGGTGTGGGGGCCGAGCGCCGATTCCAGCAGCGCGCGCTCTCGGTCGGTTAGCCAGCTGGCGTCGGCGGGGCGATTGGGGATGAGCCGCAGCGCCACGATGCCAAGCACGATGCAGGGCAGGCCTTCGACCAGAAACATCCACTGCCATCCGGCGAGCCCCGCGTGGCCGGCAAGCGCGGTCATCAGCCAGGCCGAGACCGGCGCGCCGACGATGCCGCCGATCGGACCGGCGAGGAACACGATGGCGATCGCGCGCGCCATGCGCTGCGGACCGTACCAGCACGACAGGTAATAGATCATGCCGGGCGCGAAGCCGGCTTCGAACACGCCGAGCAGGAAGCGCATGGCGTAGAACGTCGGCACATCCCGCACGAACAGCATGCAGGCGGAGGTGATGCCCCAGAGTACGAGGATGCGGCTGAAGGTCTTGCGCGCTCCGACGCGCGGGAGCATGAGGTTGCTCGGGATCTCGAACAGCACGTAACCGATGAAGAAGATGCCGGCGCCGACGCCATAGGCCGCGTCGGAGAAGCCAAGGTCGCTTTGCATCTGCAGCTTGGCGAAGCCGACGTTCACGCGGTCCAGATACGCAAACAGATAACAGACAAGCAGGAACGGAAGGAGTCGGAAGTTGATCTTCCGGTAAAGCGCCGAAATCTCGTCGACGACTCCCGTGCTTGAAATTGCCAGCATGCCTGTCTCCTGTGGGGTGCTGTGTCGATAATGGCAAACGGTTACCCTGCTACCAAGAGCAACTAAGTTCACAGTTCGTTCTGATTTGAGCAACGCAAGACGGAATGCGGTATCGTTTCGGGCGGGCAAGAACGGGAGCGGGGATGCGGGAAATCAATCAGCAGCGGCTGCGGTACTTCCGCGAGGTGCTCGTGCACGGCACGATCCGCGGGGCGGCGGACGCACTCAATACGTCGCCGTCCGTCATCACACGGCAGGTCAAGCTGCTCGAAGACGAGCTGGACGTGACCTTGTTCGAGCGGATGCCGCGCGGTGTCCGGCCGACCGAGGCGGCGCTCCATCTGCTGGAGTTCTGGCAGGGCTACCGCTCGCATCAGGAAAAGCTCGAGGACCAGCTGCATGCGCTCAAGGGGCTGCAGCAGGGACGCGTGACGCTGGCCATCAGCGAAGGGTTCGTCGATCCGCTCGTGAACCAGGTGCTGGCGCCATTCTGCGCGCAGTACCCGAACCTCGACATCGAGATGCAGATCCTCCCGGTCGACGACGTATTGAACGAGGTGGCCGAAAGCCGCGCGCATATCGGGCTGGCCTACAATCCGCCGCCGCACGCCAATGTCGTTTATCGCGCCAGTTCCCCGCAACCGGTGGTGCTGCTCGCGCGGCCGGACCATCCGCTGGTGACCCGTGGGGGCAGCGCGGGCATTCGTGAGTTGCTCGATTACCCGCTGGCGCTCATGCCGGCGTCGTTCGGCATCGGCCATGCGGCCAGGATGGTCGAATTCGCCGAAAACGTGACGATCCGCGCGACGCTCGTCACCAATTCGCTCACCGCGCTCAAGCAGTTCGTGGCCTACGAGAACTTCGTCACACTGATCGGCGCGTTTGCCGCGTACCGGGAAATCGCGGCGGGCACCCTTGCCGTGGTGCCGATCGAGCATCCGCTGTTCCAGGGGGTGCAGGCGCGGCTGCTGGTCAAGGATGGGCGGCCGTTGCCCGCGGCGGCATTGGAATTGCTCAATCATTTGCTGCGGCACATGCCGATGTTCGCGCCACGCCCGGGGGATGCGCCTTAGCGGTGCCGACCGAATGCGCCGCACCGATATGGTGCGGATAAATCGTTCGCCGTGTGCGTTGGCGACGATCGTATGCACGTCCGTGGGGCGGTGCGGGTCTGCGGCCGTCTGCGATTGCAATCAAATATTGCATACAAAGCTGGCATGCCGTTTGCGTTGTCAGAAGCCATCGACAATCCGCCTCTGACAAAAGGACCTGCCGCTAATGTCTCCGAAAGCCTTCGCCAATCGCGCACGCCGCGCCTTCCTGCTGGCCACCGCGGCCGGCGCCTGCCTCGCCAGCCTGACGCTGTCCGCACCGGCCCGCGCCGATGCGCTGGATGACGTGACCAAGGCCGGCGTGCTGCGCGTGGCCGTGCCGCAGGACTTTCCGCCGTTCGGTTCGATTGGCGCGGACATGGCGCCGCAGGGCCTCGACATCGACGTGGCCGCGCTGATGGCCAAGAAGATGGGCGTCAAGCTGCAACTCGTGCCCGTGACGAGCACGAACCGCGTGCCGTACCTCCAGACGAAGAAGGTGGACCTGATCATCTCGAGCCTCGGCAAGAACCCCGAGCGCGAGAAGGTGCTCGACTTCTCGGAAGCCTATGCGCCGTTCTATAACGGCGTATTCGGCCCGGCCGACATGGCTGTCAAGACGGCCGCCGATCTGGCGGGCAAGACCGTGGGCGTGACGCGCGGGGCGGTGGAAGACCTCGAACTGAGCAAGATCGCGCCGGCCAATGCCACGATCAAGCGTTACGAGGACAACAACGCCACCATCTCGGCGTTCCTCTCCGGGCAGGTACAACTGATCGCCACCGGCAACGTGGTGGCCTCGGCGATCATCGCCAAGCATCCGCCCAAGACTCCGGAGACCAAGTTCCTCATCAAGAATTCGCCGTGCTTCATCGGCCTGAACAAGGGCGAGACGCGCCTGCAGGAGAAGGTCAACGCGATCCTGGCCGAATCGAAGAAGGACGGTTCGCTGAACTCGCTGTCGATCAAGTGGCTGCTGCGTCCGCTGCCGGCACAACTCTGATGCACGGCTAATGGCATATCAGTTCGATTTCGGGTCGATCCTCGGGTACACCGACGTCCTGGCCAAGGGCGTCGCCGTGACCGCGCAGCTGACGCTGACCGGAGGCGTGCTCGGCGTTGCCGTGGCCATCTTCGGCGCGTGGGCGCGCACCGAGGGGCCGCGCTGGTTGCGCGCGGTAGTAGGGGCGTATGTGGAGGTCATCCGCAATACGCCGTTCCTGATCCAGCTGTTCTTCATCTTCTTCGGGCTGCCCAGCCTCGGCCTGCAGTTGCCCGAGATGGTGGCGGCGTCGCTGGCAATGGTGATCAATCTCGGCGCCTATGGCACGGAGATCGTGCGCGCGGGCGTGGCGGCGACGCCGAGGGGTCAGTATGAAGCGGGCGCGAGCCTCGCGATGTCGCGGGTGCAGGTGTTTCGGCACGTGGTGCTGCGTCCGGCCTTGCAGAAGATCTGGCCCGCGCTGTCGAGCCAGATCGTGATCGTGATGCTCGGCTCGGCGGTATGCTCGCAGATCGCGGCGCAGGATCTCACGTACGCGGCCAACTTCATTCAGGGCCGCAATTTTCGCGCGTTCGAAGTGTATCTGGTCAGCACGCTGATCTATCTGGGGCTCGCATTGCTGCTGCGGCAGTTGCTGCGCGCACTGGGGCAGCGCCTCTTCAGCAGGACCTCCCGATGATTGAATTTTCGTTGTGGGACATCGTCCGCAACCTGCTGCTGGCGGCACGCTGGACCGTGCTGCTGTCGCTGGTCGCGTTCGTGGGTGGCGGCTTTGTCGGCCTGCTGGTACTGCTGGGCCGCACGTCCCGGCGCGCATGGGTGCGGCGCGTGATGTCGGTGTATATCGAGGTGTTCCAAGGCACGCCGCTGCTGATGCAGTTGTTCCTCGCGTTCTTCGGGCTCGCGCTGTTCGGCATCGATGTGCCGGCGTGGCTCGCGGCCGGCCTCGCGCTGACGCTCTGGACCGCGGCGTTCCTCGCCGAGATCTGGCGCGGCTGCGTGGAGTCGATTCCGCGCGGCCAGTGGGAAGCGTCGGCCAGTCTGGCGATGGGGTACGTGCAGCAGATGCGCCACGTCATCCTGCCGCAGGCGCTGCGTATCGCCGTGGCGCCGACGGTGGGCTTTGGCGTGCAGGTGATCAAGGGCACGGCGCTCGCATCGATCATCGGGTTCACGGAGCTGTCGAAGGCCGGCACGATGATCGTCAACGCGACGTTCCAACCCTTTACCGTTTATGCGGCCGTGGCGCTGATGTACTTCGCGCTCTGCTGGCCGCTCTCGCAATACAGCAGGAAGCTCGAGGAGAAGTTCCATGGCGCTCATCGCCATTGAGGATGTCCGCAAGTCGTATGGCGCCAACGAGGTGCTGAAGGGAGTCTCGCTGTCGGTGGAGCCGGGCGAGGTCATTGCGATCATCGGCAAGAGCGGCTCGGGCAAGAGCACGCTGCTCCGTTGCATCAACGGGCTCGAGCAGATCGACTCCGGTGCCATCACGGTGGCGGGCGCGCATCTGGCCAACAGCGAGCTGCAACTCCGCGCGCTGCGGCTGAAGGTCGGCATGATCTTCCAGCAGTTCAACCTGTTTCCGCATTTGAGCGCGGGACGCAACGTCATGCTGTCGCCGATGATCGTCAAGGGCACGCCCGAGGCGAAGGCGCGCGAACTCGCGGAGACCAACCTCGCGCGCGTGGGGCTGTCCGCGAAGTTCGACGCCTATCCCGATCAGTTGTCCGGCGGCCAGCAGCAACGCGTGGCGATTGCCCGGGCGCTCGCGATGGAGCCGATGGCGCTGCTGTGCGACGAGATTACCTCCGCGCTCGATCCGGAACTCGTCAATGAAGTGCTGCAGGTCGTGCGCGGGTTGGCGGCCGACGGCATGACGCTGCTGATGGTCACGCACGAGATGCGCTTTGCGCGCGAGGTGTGCGATCGGGTGGTGTTCATGCATCAGGGGAGGGTGCACGAGATCGGCGCGCCGGAGCGCGTGTTCTCGAATCCGCAGACGCCGGAGCTCCAGCAGTTTCTCGGGATGGTCACCGCCTGACGTTGACGTGAGTGTGGATACCTGAGCGCTCAGGAACGAGCAACGCGGTCCGCACAATACTCGATACGAGATTGGGGTCTTCGCGCGTGACATACGCATGGACGGAATTTGTGGCAGGCTCCACTCGCGTGCGTGCGCATTCGGCTCTCTCGATGCGCGCACGCTGACCTACCCCCGCATGGAGGTGTGCCATGACGCAACGTCAATTCGATCAATTCCCGTCCAACGAGCAGCAGGATGTGGCGGCGGTTGTCCAGCTAGTCGGCTTGATGCCGCAGGACTTCCAGATTTTCGATGTGAATGGCACGTCGGCGCGCCAGGTGACCGTCAGGCGCCAGAGTACGGGCGCGGCCAGTGTCTATGACGCCGGGCCGGGCACCGCGTGGGTGGAGGAATTCGAGAGCGACCTCGAATGCGGCCTGTTTGGCCAGGTCTCGCATTGACGCTCGGGCGTTAGACGATCGACGCGCCTGCAACCAGTTCCTTGAGCAGCGATAGCGATGCCGCGGCAGGCATGCGGTAGGGATCGAGTTCGCCCTGCGCCGAGTATTTCAGCAGCGTGGCGGGGTTGAGCTTGCCCACATTGACGCGGCCCATCGACCAGACCGAGAACTCGCGCTCGAGGATTTCGGAGAAGTCGAGCAGGACGATGTCGGTGTGGCGCGTGTCGCGGCCGATGTTCAGGAACAGCCGGGACACCGCCGCGCGGTCGCCTTCGAGCGCCTGCAGGAAGACGCCATTGCCGTGACACAGCACGCCCGTGATGCCATGGCGCGTGTTGCCGGACAGGCTCGTCTCGAAAATCGCTTCGAGGGTGGCGGCGCCGAGGGGTTCCGTGGCGCGGCTCGCGTAGAGCAGACGGACTAGCATGGGTGCTGGTCTCCGGGGTCAGCCTTTGTTGAGGTGCAGCAGCGTGAGGAACTCGCGGCGCAGCTTGTCGTCCTTGAGGAACGAGCCGCGCATCACGCTGTTGGTCATCTTGGCGTCGGTATCGCGCACGCCGCGCCAGTGCATGCAGAAGTGCTCGGCTTCCATGACGATGGCCAGCCCGTCGGGATTCATCTTCTCCTGCAGCAGGTCGGCGACCTGCGCGACCGCTTCTTCCTGGATCTGCGGCCGGCACATGATCCATTCGGCAAGGCGCGCGTACTTCGACAGGCCGATGAGGTTGGAATGCCGGTTCGGCATCACGCCGACCCATAGCTTGCCGATGATCGGGCACAGGTGGTGCGAGCATGCGCTCCGCACGCGGATCGGACCGACGATCATCAGCTCGTTGAGCTGCTCGACGTTCGGAAACTCGGTCGTCTCCGGCGCGCGCGCATAACGCCCCGCGAAAATTTCCTTGAGGTACATCTTGGCCACGCGCCGCGCGGTCTCACGCGTGTTGTGGTCCTGATCGACATCGATCACGAGGGTGCGCAGGACCTCCTCGAGACGCGCCTGCACTTCGGCCTGCAGCGCATCGAGCTCGCCGGGCTCGATGAACCTGGCGATGTTGTCGTTCGCGTGGAACCGCTCGTTGGCGGCCAGCAGCCGCGCGCGAATCCGCTCGGAAACGCCACCGACGGGCGTGCCCGACAGAACGTCGTCGGCGGAAACGGCGCGGGGCGCGGGTTGATCCTGATCTGACATGTAAACCGCTGTCTATGGAGAGGCGCCATCGTGCGCAATGCTTCACTATATGGCAGTTCGAATGTCCCTACAACCGTGCGGGCGCCCCTTCCGCGGCCGGCGTCTGCGCGGCAACCCGCCTTGCCGCCGCCAGGAACTGCTGGACGTGGCGGTCGTCCGTGTTCTGCCGGGTGGCCAGGGCGATGCCGATGCGGGCGGCGGGGCGGGGGGTGGTGAGGCGGAGGAAGCGGACGCGGCGGTTTGTGTAGCGGGCGGTGACGCCCGGGACGAGCGCGACGCCGAGGCCGCTTTCCACCAGGCTGACGATCGTTTGTACCTGCACGGCTTCTTGGGCGATGCGGGGGACGAAGCCAGCCTGCTGGCACAGCAGCATGGCCACCGCTTGCAGGTTCGGGACGTCGGCGCTTGGATGCATGATGAAGGGCTCGTTCGCCAGCGTTTTGAGCGCGATGCCCGCTTGCCGCGCGAACGCGCTGTCGGCCGGGACGGCCGCGACGAAGGTGTCGGACTCCAGCGGCAGCAGCGAGAATGGGCCGCTGGTCAGGATAGGAAAGCGCACGAGGCCCGCGTCGAGCTGGCCGCGTTCGATGCGGTCGAGGATCGAGGCCGAGGTCGATTCGTGCAGGATCAGCTCGATGCCTGGATGCGCGTCGCGAAACGCCGGAATCAGCTTGGGCAGCAGCGCATAGGTCGCCGACCCGACGAAGCCGATACGCAGCGCGCCGCGTTCTCCATGCGCGGCGGATACCGCGGCCGCGCGGGCCTGATCGGCGTGGAATAGCGCCCGACGCGCGTCGTTGAGCGCGGCGTCCCCGGCCTGCGTCAGCCGCACCCCGCGTGTGGTGCGGACGAACAGCGGCGTACCCAGTTCGGCTTCGAGCTTGCGGATCGAGATCGACAGCGGAGGCTGGGCCATGTGAAGGCGCTCGGCCGCGCGGTGGAAGTTGCCCGTTTCCGCGAGCACGACGAACTGCTGCAGCTGACGCAGGTCCATGGCGATATCGATGCAATATCGGTTATTAAAAAACTAATATTAGACGGAATACCATCGGCTGCACTAGTCTGTTGCCTCGAACCGATAATCAGGAGACGCTGGCATGTTGCCCCTCACCGGAATTCGCGTGGTCGATCTGTCGACCGTGGTCATGGGCCCCTATGCGAGCCAGTGGCTGGCGGACCTTGGCGCGGAGGTGATCAAGGTGGAGACGCCGGACGGCGACTCCACGCGCCGCACCGGTCCCGCGGCCGAAGATGGCATGTCGGCGATCTTCCTGGGCGTCAATCGCAGCAAGAAGAGCGTGGTGCTGAACCTGAAGCAGCCCGCAGCGCAGCAGGCCCTGCACCGGTTGCTCGAGACCGCCGACGTGTTTCTCCACAGCATGCGGCCGCAGAAGCTCGGCAAGCTCGACCTCGATCCCCAGAGCGTGATGGCGCGGCATCCCCGGCTGATCTACGTGAGCCTGCTTGGGTTTGCGGAAGAAGGACCATACGGCGGCCGCCCCGCCTACGACGACATCATTCAGGGCCTGTGCGGCAATGCGGCGCTGATGGCCGCGCAGACGGGTACGGTGCGCTATTTTCCGACGATCGCGGCGGACAAGACCAGCGGCCTGGTGGCCGCACTGTCGATCTCGGCCGCATTGGCGGGCCGCGAGCGCAATGGCGGCAAGGGCACGATGGTCGAGGTGCCGATGTTCGAGTCGATGGTCGCATTCAACCTCGTCGAGCATCTCTACGGCCAGCACTTCGAGCCGCCCCGCGCGCAGGCCGGCTATCCGCGCGTGCTGGCGCCGCTGCGCCGGCCCTACCAGACCGCGGACGGCTACGTCTGCATGATGCCGTACACCGATGCCCACTGGCGCGACTTTTTCCGCGCTGCGGGCCGCGACGATCTGGCGGCCGATGCCCGCTTTGCCGATATCGCGGCGCGCACGCGGCATATCGAGACGCTGTACGAGATCACCGGTGAACTCGTGCGCGAGCGCGGGACCGACGAGTGGCTCGGTATCTGCGAGGACCTGCAGATACCCGTGGCGCGCGTGAACGGGCTCGACGAACTCGTCGACGATCCGCACCTGCGCCAGACGAAGTTCTTCGACGAGGTGAAGGACTCCGCGATGGGCACGCTGCGGTTCCCGGGCGCGCCCGTGCGTTTCGATGGCGAACGCGGGCACGCGGCGGTGCCGCCGCGGCTTGGCGAGCATACGCGCGAGATTCTCGGCGGCGTTGGATTGAGCGACGCGGAGATCGACGCGCTGCGATAACCACAACGATATTCAGGAGACGACATGACGCAACCCCAACGCCTCGGCCAGGGCTTCTACTGGCAGGACATCACGGAAGGGCAGGTCTTCGAGACCTTCCGCCGCACGGTCACGGAAACCGACCTCGTCAACTTCATATCGGTCACGGGCATGCTCGAGGCCATCTTCATCGAAGCCGGATACGAGGCGGGCGCGATCAAGGGCCGACCGGTGCCGGCGGCGCTGACTTACGCGCTGATCGAGGGCTTCATCCTGCAGACGATGATCCAGGGCACGGGGCTGGCCATGCTCGAACTCACGCAGAAGATCCATGGCCCCGTGCTGGTCGGCGATACCATCGGCGCGCGCGTCACGGTGACGGGCGTGCGGCCGACGTCGAAGAGCGGACGCGCGGTGGTGGACTCGTCGATCGAGGTGTTCAACCAGCGCGGCGAATGCGTGATGACGTACACCGCGCGGCGTTTGCTGGCGGGACGGGAGTAACGGGGGAGGCAACCCGACGGGTGCGCATCCCAGGCTGGCGAATCCAGAGGGTTGCCTCGCAAGCAGTCACGGTTTTTACCGGAGGAGACAACGACATGCCATTCCAGAGCAAAAATGCCGGGCATATCCACATCGCACCGTCGCGCCGCACGCTGCTGCGCGCGCTGACGGGTATCGCGCTGGGCGCGGCCCTCGCGCCGCATGCCGCGCGCGCATCCGACTACCCCGACCGGCCGATCCGGCTCGTGGTGCCGTTTCCGCCGGGCGGGCCGACGGACCTCGTCTCGCGCGTGATTGCCAGGAAGATGTCCGACGAACTCGGGCAGCAGGTGCTGGTCGACAACCGTCCTGGAGCCAATGGCAATATCGGCAACGAGATCGTGGCCAAGGCGCCGGCCGATGGGTACACGGTGCTGTACAACACGTCGTCGATTGCGCTCAGTCCCGCGCTGTACAAGAAGCTGTCTTACGACGTGAAGCGCGACCTGCTGCCCGTGGCGATGACGGCCAACGTGCCGCTCGTGCTCGAGGTCAACGCGCAGGTGCCCGTGAATACCGTGCCGGAGTTCGTCGCGTGGGTGAAGGCCAATCCGGGGAAGTTCACCTATGGGTCGGCCGGCAATGGCAACGTTACGCACTTGACCGCGTTCCTCGTATTGCAGGCGAATGGGCTCAGCGCGGTGCATGCGCCGTACAAGGGCAGCGCGCCGGCGCTGACCGATCTTGCGAGCGGGCAGGTGCAGTTCATGACCGACACGATCAATTCGTCGCTGCCGTTTATCCGCGACAAGCGCATGAAGGCGCTCGCCGTGACCAGCAGCACGCGCAGCGCGCAGTTGCCGGATGTGCCGACACTCGCGGAGTCCGGCATGCCGGGGTTCGAGGCGGGCGCTTGGCAAGGGATGATGGTCCCCGCGAAGACGCCGCCCGAGGTCGTCAGGAAGCTCAATGCGGCGGTGACGAAGGCGCTGGCGTCGCCGGACGTGCGCGCGAGTCTCGCGCTGCAGGGGGCGGAGCCGCGTGGGTCGTCGCCGGAGGCGTATGGCAAGTATCTGACGCAGGAGCTCGATCGCTGGCAGAAAGTTGTCAGGGATTCGGGCGTGACGCTCGACTGACGCGGCCCCCCGCATCGAGGACCGCATCGAGGACCGCACTGAGGACCACTATGTTTGGCACGTTCACCCTTACCTCGTTGCCGCCGTCGGCGGCGTCGTTCCGGCAGGAGGTCAAGGCGTTCCTGCGCGAGCATCTGCCCGCGCTGCCGCCCGATGTGCGGGCGCGCTCGTGGATGGGCTTCGACCCCGCTTTCAGCCGTGCGCTGGCCGCGCGTGGCTGGGTCGGCGTGACGCTCCCGCCCGCATATGGCGGCGCGGGGCTCGATGCATTTGCGCGCTTTGTGCTCGTCGAAGAGTTGCTGGCGTGCGGGGCACCCGTGTCCGCGCACTGGATTGCGGATCGGCAGAGCGGACCGCTGATTCTTCGTTATGGCACCGACGCGCAGCGCGCGTTCTATCTGCCGCGGATCTGCCGTGGCGAGGCGTTTTTCTGCATCGGCATGAGCGAACCCAATGCGGGGTCGGATCTGGCGAGCGTGACGACGCGCGCCACGGCTATCGAGGGCGGTGGCTTTCGGCTCAATGGCCGCAAGGTCTGGACGACCAATGCGGACCGGTGCCAATACATGCTGGCGCTCGTGCGCACGTCCGGCGAGCCGGGGGATCGGCAGAAGGGGTTGTCGCAGGTGGTGGTCGATCTGTCGTTGCCGGGCGTGACGGTGCGGCCCATTCGCGATCTTGCGGGCGATGCGCATTTCTCGGAGGTGTTCTTCGACGATGTGTTCCTGCCAGCCGAAGCACTGATCGGCCGTGAAGGGGCGGGGTGGGAGCAGGTGAACGCGGAGCTTGCCTTCGAGCGTAGCGGGCCGGAGCGCATCTATTCGAGTGTGGTGCTGCTCGATACGTGGCTCGATGCATTGCGTCGCCTGCCTTCGGGGCGTCGGGATGAGGAAACGGTGGGCCGCTTGCTGGCGCGCATGGCCACGTTGCGCGCCATGTCGCTGGCGGTGACGTCGCGGCTGGCTTGCGGGGAGAGCCCGCTGATCGAAGCGGCGGTCGTCAAGGACCTCGGCACGGCGCTCGAGCAGTCGATCGGCGATTTGGCGGAGGCGGCGCTTGGTGATGATCCCGCATTGGCTGCCGATGCCGATCTCTATCGCACGTGCGCGTATGTGAACCAGATTTCGCCGACCTACTCGCTGCGCGGGGGTACCCGCGAGATTCTGCGCGGGATGATTGCGCGTGGGCTTGGGCTGCGGTGAACGGGGGACGATGATGGATAACGAGTATTCGGACGCGTTGGAATCGTTGTTGCGCGACCATTGCACGCCTGCGGTGGCACGTGCTGTCGAGGCTGGCGATGCGGCTTCGGGCGAGGTGTTGTGGGCGGTGTTGCGGGAGAGCGGGTTTGCCGATTGCCTGTTGCCGGATGCGGGACTGTCGTTGTGCGATGCCGGGCCGATGCTCGTGGCGATGGGGCGCTATGCGGTGCCATTGCCATTAGGGCAGACGATGTTTGCGCGGGCCGTGCTGGTTGCCGCGGACGTTGCGGTGCCGGATGGACCGATTGCATTGGCCACCGTCGAGGGCGTCGAGGGCGGTGCGCGCGCGCATGTTGCCGATGGGGCGACGGCTGCGTGGTATCTCGTGCAGGACGGCGATCGGGCTGCACTGCTTTCCCGCGATGCGGTGGCGATGGCGCGCACCGGGGCGCATGCGGACCTCGGCGTGACGATCGGCGTCGAGTCTTTGCCGGCCTCCTTCGCGTTGCCGCGCGGCACGTTGCGAAGCATCGGCGCCGCCGTGCATACGGCGCTGATCGCGGGCGCGATGGCGCGGACGTTCGATCTGACGTTGCAGTACGCGAACGACCGCGCGCAGTTTGGCCGGCCGATCGGGAAGTTTCAGGCGGTCCAGCACCAGATCGCGCTGCAGGCGGAGCATGTGGCGGCCACCCGGATGGCGGCGCAGCTGGCTTGCCAGGGGGAGGGATGGCAACCGGACGCCATGCGCGCGGCCATCGGCAAATGCCAGGCGAGCGAGGCCGCGTCCACGGTCGCCGCGCTCGCGCATGCGGTGCATGGGGCGATCGGCGTAACCGAGGAATACGACCTGCAACTGTTCACGCGGCGGCTGCATGCGTGGCGGATGGCGGAGGGGTCGGAGCGGTATTGGGGGAGGTGGATTGGCGGGATGGCGCTGGATGGTGAAGCCGAGGTGGTGGAGGAGATTCGGCGGTGGAGTGGGGAAAGTGTTGCGGCCTCCGACGATCCACTCGGTCGCTGAAAAAATGGACGAAACACCATATGCGGTGCGGCCTGCGCGTTGGTACTATTTTGCAGCGTTGAGGGTATGTGGATCGAAGTCAATTTAACTATCACAAAAAGTAGGGTGTAAAACCCTTAAAACATCCCCTACGCGGCGCCCCGAAAGTGTCATTCGGGGTCCCATGAATCGCCTTCGTTACCGCATTGTGTTCCACCGCACGCGCGCCATGCCGATGGCCGTGGCGGAGACCGCCAGCAGCACCGGAACGGGCCGGCGCACTGCCGCGCCGGGCACGGCGCAGCGCGGCACGCTGCCCCGAGGTGGGGTGCATCGTTTTGCCGTGCATCGGTTCACGATCCCGGCGACACCGGCGATTCGACTGGCGGTATGGATCGCCCTCGGGACGTACATGGCCCTGCCGACGATGGCAACGGCGCAGATCGTCGCCGACCCCAACGCGGGTGCCAACCGTCCCACGGTCGTCACGACCGCCAACGGCCTCCCGCAGGTCAACATCACGCGTCCCTCCAACGCGGGCGTCTCCACGAACCACTACACCCAGTTCGACGTCAACCGCGGCGGCGCGATCCTCAACAACTCGCCCGGCATCGTCAACACGCAGCAGGCGGGTTTCATCAACGGGAATCCGAACCTGCTTCCCGGCGGCTCCGCGCGCATCATCGTCAACCAGGTCAACAGCATGTCCCCGAGCCAGTTGCGCGGCTACGTGGAAGTGGCCGGCCCCGGCGCGCAGGTGGTCATCGCCAATCCGAACGGGATCCTCGTTGACGGCGCGGGCTTCATCAACACGCCGCGCGCGACGCTGACGACGGGCACGCCGATCTATGGGGGCAGCGGCAGCCTCGATGCGTTTCGCGTGACGGGTGGTCAGATCAGTGTCGAGGGCGGCGGTCTCAACGCCGCGAGCGTCGATCAGGTCGATGTGATCGCGCGGGCGGTCAAGGCCAACGCGGCGCTCTACGCGAACCGGCTCAACGTCGTTGCCGGTGCCGGTGCCAACAACGTCAACTACAACACGCTGGAAGCCAACGCCATCGCGGGCACCGGCCCGGCGCCGTCTGCCGGCATCGACGTGAGCCAGCTTGGCGGCATGTACGCCAACAAGATCCTGCTGGCATCCACGGAACTCGGCGTCGGCGTCTCGCTACGCGGCGTGGCGGCGGCGCAGGCCGGTGACATGATCCTGACCGCGCAAGGCAAGCTCGTGCTGGCGGGTCAGACCAACGCCAGCGGCAATCTCGCGATCGCTGCGCGCGATGGCATCGACAACAGTGGCACGACGTACGCCCTCGGTGCGATGCGTGTGCAGACCGATGGCACGCTCGCCAATAGCGGCACGCTGGCCGCGCAGCAGGGCCTCAGCGTCAACGCGCAGACCATCGCCTCCACCGGCACGCTGGCCGCGGGCATGACGCCAGACGGCGCGACAGCGGGGGCCGCCGACCTGACGCTGAACGCATCGGGCGCGCTGGCTGCCACGGGCCGAAACTCGTCCAGCGGCAACGACACGCTTCAGGGGAGCAGCGCCAACCTTGCCGGCAGCCAGACTGCCGCCAACGGTAGCCTCACCCTGTCCGCCGGTGCGATGGACCTGTCTGGCGCCACCGTACAGGCGGCGGGCACGCTCACGGCCAACGCCGCCGCGCTTGGCACGCGGCAGGGCAAGGTGCTTGGCGGCAACGTGGTCATCGCCGCGCAGTCGCTCGACAACACCGGCGGCCAGATCGAAGGCACGCAACTCGCGATTCAAACGACGGGCGACCTCGTCAACCGTGGCGGCTCGCTCAGGCAAACTGGCGCGACCGACACCACCCTGACCGCCGGCGGGACGCTCGACAACACCGGCGGCACGATCGTCGCCAACGGCACCCGCCTCTCGATCGGCGCCAGCAAGGTGGCCAACGACGGTGGCACCCTGTCTCACGCGGGAACAGGCAGCCTGACCGTCACGAGCCAGCAGACGCTGACCAACACCGGCGGCGTCATCCAGACCAATGGCGACCTTGCGGCGCAAGCGGCGACGCTGAACAACAGCAGCGGCACGATGTCCGCGCAGGGCAAGACCAACGTCGTCGCCAGTGGCGATCTGTCGAACCGGCAGGGCATGGTCTACGGCAACACCGGTCTGACGCTGGCAAGCGGCGGCAGCATCGACAACACGTCGGGCTCCGCCCAGACCGCGGGCAATCTGGCCGTCGGGGCCACCGGCGCGCTGTTCAACACCGGCGGCACGTTCGCTGCCAACGGTACCTCCGGCACGGCAACCGTCACCGCCACCAGCATTGACAACACGCGGGGCGCGATCGTCAACGCCGGCGATGGCGCGACGACGGTGACCGTCGCCAACACGCTCACCAACACGGCGGGCAAGATCGGCGCCAACGGCGACATCACCGTCGCCGCGCAGACGCTGGCCAACGACGCCGGCGCGCAGATCGCGGCCGGTCGCGCGCTCGACCTGCAAGTGCGCTCTCGCGTCGACAACCGCAGCGGCACCCTCTATGGGCAGAGCCTGACACTGAACCAGATGGGCGCCGCACTCGGCAACGCCAGCGGGCAGGTATTGGCCGGCAAGGACGTCAGCGTCAATGTTGGTTCGATGTCGAACCTCGGCGGCGCGGTCAAGGCCAATCAGGACGTTGCCGTCGCCGGCGCGCTATCGGGCAGCGGCACGATGATCGCCGGCCGCGACCTCACGCTGAACGTGGCGGGCGACTACACCAACGACGCTGCGAACCAGCTGCACGCCAACGGCAAACTGAGCGTCACGACGACGGGCACGCTGACCAACACCGGCACGCTCGCCTCGGCGGGAGCCGTGACCGTGTCCGGTACCAACGTCGTCAACGCCGCCTCCGCAGGCGTCAACGCCACGACCACCACGGTCACCGCCACCAACGTTGTCTCCAACGCGGGCCGCATCGAAGGCGATACCGTCCGGGTCACCGGCCCGACGGTGACCAACACCGGCACGGTGATTGGCAACAACGTGCAGGTGCAGGGCACGGACATCGTCAACAACGGCGCCACGGCCCTGATGGCCGCCGTGCAGAACCTGAACCTGTACGCCACCAGCTCGTTGACCCGCGCGGTCCAGAACCTCGACGGCGCCACGCTCTACAGCGCGGGCAATATGCAGATCGCCCGCGATGGCACCCGGGACGCCAGCACAGGCCTGCTGGCCAATCAGACGAACACGCTGATCAACCGCTCCGCGAACATCGAGGCGGATGGCGACATCGATATCGCCGCCAATCAGGTCAGCAATACGCGCACGCGCATCGTCACGGCCGCGGGCACGCCCACCGAGACCGCCTCGCAGACGCTGACGTTGTGGCAGGCCGGACTGTCGGGCATCGATCTGTCGGTGCACCTTAGCCTCACCTTCCCACAGTGGAGCTGGAGCACATCGGCCGCGCAGGTCAGCACGCCGCAGACAAACGCGCTCCGTAACCCCATCACCGTCACGGTGGACAAGGCCGACGTCAAGAACCTCGACCCGGCTAACAAGACGCTGTCGTTCGTCAAATCGCCCATCGAGGAATACCTCGACCCGATCGCGACGGCGAGTTCCCCCTGCGACCAGGCCACAGGCATCTGCACGCGAGAGATCGCGACACGGCCTACGCAGTATTACCAGTCGATCACGGATAACGGCACGACCTACAGCATCACGCTGTGGCCCGACTGGGATCCGAACCTGCACATCCGCCCGGACGAGGTGAAGCAGGCCAACTTCGGTCACGACTACAACGAGATTAGCCGCACCACGGTCACGATGACCGCGACGGACCAGCTCGTCAGCGCGACGGATGCGGCGAAGATCCAGGCATCCGGCAACATCCGCATCAACAGTAACAACGGCAATATCCTGAACCAGTCGTCGACGATGGCGGCCGGCGGCAACCTGATCCGCGTGGCCGCGAACGGCAGGATTCAGGATGTCGGCACGGTGTTGCAGCAAACGGTGACCACACAGGATACGTCCACGTTCTACTGGCACCAGCGCACGGGCGGCAGTTCGGACACGCAGGTGGTTGCCTATCCGAGCGCGCCGCAAGCCCCCACCACAACGTCGGCGCTCGCCGCAGTGGCGACCGCCAACCAGAACGTCCAGACCACCGCGCAGAACGTGACCGTGGCGTCGGTGAACACCGTCGGCGCCGCGGTGACGGGCGCGACGGTCTCCGGCGGCGGTGCCACCGGTACGCAGGCTGCCGGCGCCACGGGCAATGCAGGGCAGGCCGGCGCAGTCGGGACCAGCACCGTCAAGGGCGTAGTGCAGACGCTGGGCACACCGCAAGGCGGCATCCCCAACCTCACGCTGCCCACCAACGGCCTCTACCGCTTCCGCACCGCGCCGGGCGACACCTACCTTGTCGCCACGGACCCGCGCTTCACGCAGTACACGAACTTCATCTCGAGCGACTACATGCTGGGCGCGCTCGGTCTCGATCCGCAGAAGACCCAGAAGCGCCTGGGCGACGGCTTCTACGAAGAGAAGCTGGTCCGCGATCAGATCACCCAGCTGACGGGCAAGACCTTCCTCACGGGTTACACGGACCAGCTGGAGGAGTACAAGGCGCTGATGAACAACGGCGTCACGTATGCCAAGGCGTTCGACCTGACTCCGGGCGTCGGTCTCACGGAAGCGCAGATGCGCCAGCTCACGACCGACATGGTGTGGATGGTGTCGCAGGACGTGACGCTGCCGGACGGCACCGTGCAGTCGGTGCTCGTGCCGAAGGTCTATCTGGCCCAAGGCAACGGCGTAGACCTGAACAGCACCGGCGCATTGATCGCGGGCAATACGGTCTCGATCGATGCAACCGACACCGTCAACAACAGTGGATCGATCGTGGGCAACCTCGCCACGCAGGTGGTTGGCACCGACATCGTCAACCGGGGTAGCATCGGCGGCATCGGCAGCAGCGGCACGACCGTCGTCAGCGCGACGCAGGACGTTCGCAATCTGGGCGGCCGCATCGGCGGACAGGACGTCGTCGTGGCGGCGGGCCGCGACATCGTCAACCAGTCGCAGACGATCACCAATACCACGACGCTGGCAAACGGCAACAGCGCAAGCGCCACCGGCATTGGCGCGGTGGCCACCATCGAAGGCACGGGCAACGTCGCCATGCTGGCCGGCCGCGACATCACGATTGCTGGCGGTACGGTGGATGCCGGCAACAACGCGATGCTGGCTGCGGGCCGTGACCTGAACATCGGGACGGTACAACTCGGCACGACACAGGATGCGACCGCGCATGGCGGGAAGGATTATCTGCGCGAAGAGACCACCGTGAATGCCGGCAGCACGGTGAAGACCGGCGGCAGCATGACCGCGGTGGCGGGACGTGATGCGACGCTGACGGGCTCGGCCATCGATGCGGGGGGAGACGCCGCGCTGGTGGCCGGCCGCAACACGACCGTAACCGCCGCCATGGACACGCACACGCAGGCCGCCGGTGCGATGAGCAACAAGGCCTCCCAGTTCACGCAATCCGCGTACGACGAAAGCACCCGCGCCGCCACTATCGACGCAGGCGGCAACGTCACGCTTGGGGCAGGGCAGACCGCCGTTGTCAATCAGATCCTGCAGGGCAACGGCATCGCTGCCGCGCAGTCCGACGGCACTGGCAATGTGGCGATCCTCGGCTCTGGCGTGTCGAGCACGGACGGCGCCGTCAAGCTGGTCGCCACCGGCGACGTGACCATTGGCACGGTTACCGAGCAGCACCGCAGCGACAGCTGGTCCCATACCGAAAGCTCGGGCTTCATGTCGAAGAAGGAAACGACCACGACGTCGAGCACGCGCGACAGCGTGGCGGTTGGCTCGGTCGTGTCGGGCGACACCATCACCGGCAGCGCCGGCCGCGATATGACCATCGCCGGCTCGACCGTCGCCGGCACGCACGATCTCAGTCTCGAAGCCGGTCGAAACCTGACCATCACCACGGCCGAGAGCACCAGCGAAAGCCAGACGTATTCCCATACGAAGGCCACCGGCTTCGGTGCCACCGGTGGCGGCCTGTCCTACGGCATGCGCGACCAGAAGGACACGACGCATGACAGCTCGGTCACGCAGACCGGCAGCCTCGTCGGCAGCACCGACGGCAGCGTCACCCTGAAAGCAGGCAGCACGCTGCAAATCACCGGCAGTCAGGTCATCGCAGCGAAAGACCTGACTGGCGTGGGCGCCGATGTCATCATCGAGGCCGCCAAAGGAAGCGAGCACCACGACGAGACGCACGAGATCAAGCAGACGGGCTTCACGCTCGGTGTGAGCGGCGGGGCCATCGGCGCGGCGATCAATGCCGGCCAGAAGATCAACGCGAGCACGAAGAGCGAAGATGGGCGCGCGTCGGCGTTGTGGGGCATCGCAGCAGGTCGGGACGCCTATGACGCGGCCGCTGGTGCAGGCGCCGCCTATGACGCCCTGAAAGCGGGAGAGGGGCCACAGGGCGCGGCCATCACGCTGTCCTTCGGCACCAGCCAGAGCAAGAACACGCTGACGCAGGACAGTACGACCCATATGGGGTCGAATATTCAGGCGGGCGGCACCGCCACGTTCATCGCAACGGGCGTGGATGCCGACGGCAACAAGACCGCCGGCAACCTGAACATCATCGGCTCCGACGTTTCGGCCACCAAAGTGGGTCTAGGCGCCAGGGGCGACGTGAATATCGTCTCGGCCACCGACACCTACGAAAGCCATGCCACGAACAAGTCGAGCGGCGGCAGTATCGGCGTGTCCTACGGCGCGCAGGGCTTCGGCGTGTCGGTGTCGGGCCAGATGAGCAAGGGCAACAGCGATACGGTCGGCACGACGCAGGTGAACAGCCACGTGACAGGCAGCGAATCCGTGACGATCGTATCGGGCAACGACACCAATATCCTTGGCGGCATGGTCAGCGGCGGCAAGGTGTCGGCCGATATTGGCGGCAACCTGAATATCGCCAGCCGGCAGGACACGGAGGTCAGCCACGCCGAACAGAAAAGCATGGGCGGCGGTCTGAGCATCAGCCAGGGCGGCGCGAGTGGTTCGTTCTCCGCCTCGAAGGGAAAGGCCGACAGCGATTACGCCAACGTGACGCAACAATCGGGCATTCGCGCGGGCGACGATGGGTTCGATATCCATGTCAAGGGCAACACGGATCTGAAGGGGGCCGTCATTGCGAGCACTGCCGATGAGGACAAGAATCAGCTGACCACGGGTACGCTGACGTGGAGCGATATCGAGAACAAGTCGGACTATAGCGGCACGTCGATGGGCCTGTCCGGTGGGCCCACCTTTGGCCAGAAGGCGATCGACCAGAAGTCGGGGCAGACGGCGGGCAAGAACACGGGCGGCGTGGGCCCTTTCATCCCGCAAGATGACAGCGGCAGCCAGCGCGGTGTGACCCAGTCGGGTATCGCGGCCGGCACGATCACGATCACCGATCAGGCCAATCAGAATCAGGACGTGGCGACGCTGAACCGGGACCTCGGCAATACCAACACCACGGTCGGCAAAGGTCCGGACCTCAACAACGTGCTGGGCAAGCAGGCCGACATGATGGCGGCGGCGCAGACGGCAGGGGAGGCGGTGGGGAGGACGGTCGGGGATATTGCGGATGCGAAGCGCAAGGCGGCGACCGACGCGCAGATCGCGGCGCAAATTGCTTACGACGCGAACCCGTCCGAAGAGAACCGCGCAGCGCTCGATCAAGCCATGGCGGATGTGGACGGCTGGAAGGACGGCGGCCCCTACCGCGCCGCCCTCCACGCCGCCGGCGGCGCCATGATCGCCGGCCTCGGCGGCGGCAACGCCCTCGCTGGCGCGGCAGGCGCTCGCGTGTCATCCCTCGCCGCGGAACAGCTTGCGACGGTGGGCAAGGCGGTGGCGGAGGGCGCGGGGACTGGCAACAAGGATCTGGATGAGGCGATCGGCAACCTGGCGGCGAACCTCGCGGCGGGAGGCATCGGCGCTGTTGCTGGCGGTGGGTCAGGTGCGGCGACTGCGGCGACTGCGGATCGGTTTAATCGGCAGTTGCATCCAGATGAGCGAAAGTGGGCAAAGGATAATGCCAAGGCTTTCGCTGCATTTTATGGAGGTAGGACCGGTATTGTTCTGACAGTGGATCAGGCGGAAAGCATGCTATTGGGCACAGGTTATAGGCTTGTTGATGCAGTAGCGAAAGCGGGCCCTGGTGGAGACCAGTACGCCGTGGCTTACATCAGTCAAAATGCCGGCCATCTTTTCGTCGCCACGACTGGCGAGTACAACAATCCTTTCCGCGGGGGGAGCAACGATGGCCGGCTTTCACCGGAGCAGACTGCCCTGCCAGGGTCGCGACCAGCGATCGTGCCGGACTATGTGAGCGCTAATCGCTCTGGAGCCGGCTTGGCCGGAAATGCAGCGCTGAACCTCCACGATGGTCAGGCCTACGTCGGTGCAGGTGGGACAGTTCCAATCGCGCCCTCCGGCAGCATTGTTTGGGGCTTTATCTTCAGCAAGCATGGTGATGCGAGTCTGGCCACAAACTCTTTTCTGGAGGGTGCGTCGTATGTCGTGGGTGGTTGTTGGGGGATCTGTCTGAATATCAATAAGGCGGTCGGGGGCGGACTCGCTTTGGAGGTCGGATTCGGCTCGGCAGGGGTTGCCGCCGGAACAGGCGTGAACGTAAAAATAGATCGCAAGAGAAAATGAAAAAGAGTACCGAGATTTTGCTATCGATTGTTTTTATTATTATTGTCCTGATAGGCATCGTAGATTCATTCAAGTCGAACCCATCTCTTGCGGAGACCAGATCGGCTCGTCAGATGATGCGGCATGACATGGAAATCATCCGCAGTGAAAATGTAAAGATTCTCGATTTTGATGATGACAAAAAAACGAAAATAAGCAGCGCTACGCTAAGGCTTACGGTTTCGTCCGAAGCATGGTCTACAGCTTTGATGAAAAAATATAAGGAAAAACTGAATTCGTTGGGATGGATGACATCCAATAATTCGGGCGAAAAAATTTTCTTATGTAAGAGTGGTGCCTCCGCCCTCATCATGTTCGATGACAGTACGCGCAATGGATACCTCTACATGACGTATCCATCCGAGCGGCGTGCGGCATGTGCGGATTAGGCTGGCGCCGAAAATATATCGGGCTTGAGTCGGTGCAGATAAGAAAAATGGCGTTCGTAACGCCGCGGTTCGGTCACTGTTGCATATTCCTATATGTCTCACAATCGCTACCCCCTCGCGTCCGCAACGACGATCGCGGTCATCCTCTACGCATCCAACGCGAACGCCCAGGTTCCCCAGCCTCCCACTCAATCCGCCGCCCTAACCAACGCCGAACAAGACCAACGCACGCGCCTACAACAAGAATCCCGCGAACGCGCCGCCGCGATCAACGCGCCCGCCGTCCGCGGCGAGGCCATCGCGCGGGCTGAGTACCCGACCTTGCCACAGGAAGCCCCCTGCTTTCGCATCACGCAGTTCAAGCTCGAAGTCCCAAAAGACCTCCCGCCTGCCATGCAGTCCATCGGCGCCTCCGCGCTGCCCATGGACCCGTTCGCCTTCGCCCAGCAATGGCTATCCCATTATGAAGGCGAATGCATCGGTAAGCAGGGCGTTGAAACGCTGGTAAAAGGCCTGTCGCAGACCATCCTGTCAAAAAACTACGTCACCACCCGCGTCCTGATCCCGACGCAAGACCTATCGTCAGGCACGCTGATCCTGTCCCTGATCCCCGGCGTCATCGGCGATATCCGCTTCAACGACCCCGAACTGTGGGGCACATGGAAGAGCGCGTTTCCCACCGCCCCGGGCGAACTGCTGAACCTCCGCGATCTCGAGCAAGGGCTCGAGCAGATGAAGCGCGTGGCGAGTCAGGACGTGGACATGCAGATCGTCCCAACCGCCGTGCCCGGCCGCAGCGATGTCGTCATTGCGGTCAAACGCAACAAGCCATGGACAGTCGTGGCGTCGGTAGACAACTCCGGTTCCAGGTCCACGGGCAAATGGCAGGGCAACGTCAGCGTCGGCATCGACAACCCGCTTGGCCTCAGCGACATCTTCAACGTCGGCTACAACCAGGATCTGATGTTCGGCAACAAGGAGCACGGCACGCGCGGATGGAACGGGTTCTATTCAGTGCCATGGGGCTACTGGACCGCGACACTGTCGGCATACAGCAGCAACTACTTCCAGCAAATCGCGGGCGTGAACACGACGTTCGTGTCGAGCGGCAAGTCGGAGAACGTTGACCTGAAACTTCACCGTGTCCTAAGCCGAAGCCAGAACGATATCTTCGGCATGCAGATCAAGCTGACGCGCCGTTTCGGCAAGAGCTATATCGAAGACACCGAGATTCCGCAGCAGCACCGCAACAATACGATCGTCGAAGTTGGCGTGACGGACCGCCATTACTTCGGTCAGTCGCAACTGGACGCGACGCTCTCCTTCCGTCAAGGCGTCGGCGCGCTTGGGGCGCAGGACGATGCGTTGGCGTCGGATGGCGGCCCCACATGGCGCTACCGGATGATGGTGCTCGACGCCAACCTGTCGGTCCCCGTCAAGGTCGCCGAGCAGGCATTGCGATACGTGACCACCGTAAGAGGCCAGTTTACCAACGACCGCCTCTACTACATCGACGACCTGACAATCGGCAGCCGCTATACCGTGCGAGGTTTCGACGGAGAAAGCCAGTTGGCGGGCGAGAAAGGGTTCTACTGGCGCAACGAACTACAGGCGCCGCTGGGCGAAAGCAATCAGGCCGTGTATGTCGGCCTGGACTACGGTCGCGTCTATGGCCCGTCAACCGAGGCACTGGTGGGCACGCAACTCGCCGGCGCTGTCGTCGGCCTGCGCGGCGGTATCGGTTCGGCCAAATTTGGCGGGATGTCTTACGATGTGTTCCTCGGCACGCCGGTGTACAAGCCAGAGCAGTTTCAAACAGCGTCAGTGACGGCGGGATTGCAGGTTGTTTATCAGTACTAAGCACGACGCACACGGCGGTCGGCAAAAGTATCAGGACTTTGTCAGCGTGCAGCGCCGCCAGGCCGACAGGATGGCGGCGCAGCGGGCGGCAGGGGAGGCGGCTACGGGGACGGTCGGTGATATCGCGGACGCCCAGCGCGAGGCGGCGACCGACGCGCAAGCTTTACGATTAGTCGTAGATGAAGCAGGAAGCACTTGCAGCGAAGTCCGATGAGGATATTTAACTGACGCAATCTATGGCTGATTCTCTCAAAACATCTGTTGAGAAAGATCCGAGCGAAAGATGATAGGGATGAACGAAAAGCGAAAGCAATTGCAGAAAAAATTCCTAAGAGCCTATATCGCGTGGATATCGATGCCTCTTTTTGCTCTTGCTTTTAGTCTCGTCCAAGGCGCCAGTTGGAGGCCGGTTCTTGTTGGAGTCCCCGTCTATTTGACGTTTTTCGTCGGAATTACTTATCAGTTTATCAAGGAGCTACGCGCACTAGCGCGGGATGAGCGAGATGAGCCTCCACCTCCTCCGTGGAAGAGTCCGTGGGAAGAGGATTGAAAGGGCGCTGGCGTGCCGCTCGGATTGTAGGTCGAGGATCGGATATGAATTCTCCGGGTAACCTTAAAAAAATACTCAAGCGTCTGATTGTGGGCTATCTCAGCCTGACATACCTCGTCCTTGTGGCGGCGGGCTTCTCTTTGGCTCAGGGGGCCGGGTGGAGGCCGCTTATTGCCGGCTTGCCGGTTTTTCTCACTTTCTTCGTGGCTATCACCTACTACTTCGTAAGAGACCTGCGGGCACAGAGGCGGAGAGACCGTGGCGAATCAGAGCCACCTCCACGGACGGGGCCATGGGAAGAGGAATAAATTGCGCTTCCTCGTTGTGAGAAAATTTATAGGATTGGCATCGCGCATGAGCTCAGACTCATGAATTCAGGCCCACGGACTTAGGCCCATGATTTCGCGTCTTTGATGGCTCCGAAACCATCTCTCGAACGGCGCGGATTACAACAACTGCGCCGCCAGCGCGGCCACCAACGCAATAGGCGTCACCAGTGCCCCAAGCCGCAGGAACTGCATGGCGGTGACCATATGTCCCTCGCGTCGTAGCGCCGTCAGCCATAGCAGTGTCGCGAGCGAGCCGCTGACCGAGAGGTTGGGGCCGAGGTCAACGCCGATCAGTACCGCGCCGGTGACGGCTTCGGAGGCGTGGCCGGCGGAGAGGGCTGACGCCGCGATGAGGCCGGCTGGCAGGTTGTTCACGATGTTGCAGGCGAGGCCGACCAGCACGCCCGCCGCGATCGTCCCGACATGGCCCGCGATATCGTGCGGGTGCGAGGACAGCCATTGCACCCAGTGCGCCAGTTGCGTAATCACCCCGGTGTGCTCCAGGCCGGCTACCAGCACGAACAGCCCGGCCACCAGCGGCATCACGCCCCATGAGACTTCGCGCACCGCCGGCATGAACAGCCGCGGTTGCGACAGGCATACCGCGCCTAACGTGACCAGACCGCCCAGCGCCGAGGGCCAGCCGAGGTCGCGGCCGAGCAGGGATGCGGTCAGCAGGGCGATGCCCGTGATGGCGATGCCCGCCGTCGTCAGCCATGCCTGCAGCGACAGCGGCGGGGTGGGAACCTCTTCCGCAATGCGCTCCGACAGGGCCTCTCGCTGGGTCCAGTACAACACCGCGAACGTCACGACGATCGCGATGATCGATGGCAGCGTGAAGCGTGCGAGCCATGCGGCCAGCGGCGGCATGCGTTCGCCGAACAGCACGAGATTGGCGGGATTCGAGATCGGTAGCGCGAAGCTCGCCGCGTTGGCGATGAACGCGCAGGCGAACAGATACGGCAGGGGATACTTCACGCGTGCGGCCCGGGTCGCGGCCAGCACGGCCGGAGTCAGCACGACCGCGGTCGCATCGTTCGACATGAAGATGGTGACCACCGTGCCGAAACCGTAGACCAGCGCGAACAGGCGCCGCGCGGAGCCCTGCGCGCGGCGTACCGCAAGCGCGGCCACGTGGTCGAACAGGCCCGTCTTGCGGGCGAGCTCGGCGATCAGCATCATGCCCGCGAGGAACAGGTAGACGTCATACCCGCGGGCGACCGCGGCCCATGCGTCGGCCAGCGGCAGCAGGCCCGCGACACAGAGCGCGATCGCGCCCGCCATCGCCCAGCACCATTCGGGCAGGCGGAACGGGCGCAGCAACACGCCGAGCGTGGCGGCGCACGCGATGCTCCAGATCAGGGGGGTAGACCAGGCGGACACAGATTCGTCAGGTTAAGGTGGAACTCGCCCCGCTGCGCCGATCGCGCAGCGCAAAAGGGGGCATGAGCGGTGCGCGGGCCGCCATGGAGAGGGCCGCGCACGCGGACGGTGCGACGCGGCTGGGCAAGGGCGTGGTCAAGGGCGTGGTCAAGGGCGTGGTCAAGGGCGTGGGCAAGGGCGTGGGCCGGGCGCGCACGATGCTCAGAGCTGACCGGGGCCGCGCGGGGCGGCGTTCGTGGCGGGCATGCCCAGCGCGGGCGTTGCCGCGCCGCCATTGCCATCGCGCACGGCCGCGGGGCCAAAGCCGTCGTTAGCCGGCGTGGCGCCGTCGAGCGGGGCCTCCGCGGGCGCGGGCGGCGGGAAGCCGATGGACGCGACAGCGTGGACGCCCTCCGGATATTCGGTATAGGTCCAGTCCCCATTGATGCGCGCGACGCCCGACGGCGCCTCGAACAGCGACACGGGCACGCCCGCGAGCCGGCCTTCCATATACGCGGCCCAGATCGGCAATGCCGTGGTCGCGCCGAACTCGCGCTTGCCCAGCGGGCGGTTGTCGTCGAAGCCCATCCAGGCCACGGTCACGATCTCGCCGGCGTAACCCGCGAACCATCCATCGATCGAATCGTTGGTGGTCCCGGTCTTGCCCGCGACGTCCTGACGCCTGGTATAGCGCCGGACGGCGGTACCGGTGCCCGCATCGACCACGCTATGCAGCAGGCTGTCCATGACGAATGCGTTGCGCTCGGAGATCACGCGCGTCGGTGCAACGGCCGTATCGGCCTGAAACAGGACGTTGCCCTCGCCGTCGGTGATCTTCTGGATCAGGTACGGCTCCACGCGGTAGCCGTGGTTGGCGAACACGCCGTATGCCGCGGCGAGCCGCATGGGCGATGTGGTGCCGGTGCCGAGCGCCATCGGCAGGTACGGTGGCAGGCGGCTCTTGGAGAACCCGAACTTGCCCGCGTAGTCGATCGCGTATGGAATGCCGATCTCGCGCAGCGTGCGGATGGCCGGCAGGTTGCGCGACTCGGCGAGTGCCTCGCGAACCGGAATCGGCCCGACGAAGCGATCGTCATCGTTCGAGGGATTCCACTTGGGATCGTCCAGCGGCGCATCGTTGATGAGCGTGCCAGGCGATACGCCACGCTCCAGCGCGGCCGAATAGATAAACGGCTTGAACGTCGAGCCCGGCTGCCGTTGCGCCTGCGTGGCGTGGTTGAAGCGATTGGTCTGGAAGTCCGATCCGCCGATCATCGCCTCGATCGCGCCCGTCTGGCTGTCGAGCGAGATCAGCGCGGCCTGCGGGGTGGTCCCGCCATGGCGCTGGCCGTATTTGTCGATGCCCGCGCGCACCGCGTCGTACGCCATGGTCTGGCGTACGGACGACACCGTGGTGTAGACGTTGATGCCGCGCGTGTAGGCCTCGTCGCCGAAGCGGTCATGCGCGAGCTGGCGCGCGAGTTCGGCCACGTACTCGGCATGGCCGGCGTAGCGTCCATTGCCTTCCGCCACCACGCTGATCTTCTCGGCCCGCGCATCGCGATACTGGTCCTGCGTGATCATGCCGAGCGACAGCATGCGGCCGAGCACGTATTCCTGCCGGCGCGTCGCGCGCGGCAGGTTCACGGCAGGGTTCATGGTCGAAGGCGCCTTGGGCAGGCCAGCGAGCATCGCGGTCTCCGCGAGCGACAGGTCCGCAAGCGGTTTGCCGAAGTAGACCTGCGCGGCACTCCCGAACCCATACGCATGTTCGCCCAGATAGACCTGATTCATATAGAGCTCGAGCACGCGGTCCTTGGGCAGCGAGCGGTCGATCTGCCACGCCAGCAGGATCTCGTACCATTTGCGGGACAGCGTCTTCTCGCGCGACAGATAGAAATTGCGCGCGACCTGCATCGTGATCGTGGACGCGCCCTGCGCGTAGCCTTCGCCGATATTGGCGAGCGCCGCGCGCACCAGCCCCGCGAAATCCACGCCGGCGTGCGAATAGAACTGATCGTCCTCGGCCGCGAGCAGCGCCTCGGTCATGCGCTTGGGCATGTGCTCGATGGGGATGAACTCGCGGTGTTCCGTGCCGAACTCCCCGATCAGCGTGTTGTCGCTGGTGAAAATGCGCAACGGGACATCGGGCCGGTAGTCGCGCAGCGCATCGATCGAAGGCAGTTGCCGCAGGCTGACCACCGCGGCGAAGCCGGCAAGCAGCACGCCGGCGGCCGCCAGCCCCGCGAAGGCGGTGGCGGTCCAGATTGCGATTTTTTTCATGGCCGCGATTCTACCGCGCCGCAGCGAGCGGCAAAGGCTCACCGGCCTCCGAGTGATCCGCCGGCGGTGGCGCGATCGTCCTTACAGGTGCGCGGGAAGGCACCTGTCGTGCGAATGCGCAAAGGGCAAGCCACGTTTCCTCGCGTTCCACGATCGTGAAGTGGTCGGTGCCGGGGATCGTCTGCAACGCCACGGGGCCTGGCCATGCGGCGATCAGGCGCTCCGAGCATTCGTGCGGGACGACGGCGTCGGACTCAGCGAGCAGGACCTTGGTGCTTTGCACCACCTTCTTGCAATGGGAAATCGAGTCGAAATGGTGGCGCATGAGCTGGCGCAGCGGCACGAGCGGAAAGCGCTTGCGCACGATTTCGAGCAGCGAGTCGTAGGGCGTGATGAGCTGCAGGCTCTCGAAGTCCTGCAGGTCCGCGAGCTGGATCGCCACTCCTGTGCCGAGCGAGCGGCCGACCACGTGCACGCGCACGCCGGGGAACGCGCGGCGGATATGGAGCAGGAACTGGCTCGCGTCCGCGACGGCCGAGGCTTCGGACGGCATGCCATCCGAGTGGCCGAGGCCGCGATAGTCGAACGTCGCGAAGCCCATCCCGTCGGGCAGCCATTTGACGTACTGGAGCGTCTCGAGGACATCCTCGCCACGGCCGGGCAAATAGAACAGGAGGTCGTCCACGCCGTCGTCGCCCGCGTGATACAGGTATCCGCGCAGCATGCCGCCGGGCACGGTGTGCGAATACGCGAGGATGCCTTCGGGCAGTTCGCGGGGCGGCCGGCGGCGCGCGTCGAACAGCAGGCGTTCCTGGTTGACCGCGAGGTACGTCCAATAGCAGACGAAGCCGCCGGCCGTGACCAGCGTGGTGGCGAGCGTCCGGCGGATCAGTGTTGACATGAGGCTCGATGACATGAAGCCTGTTTTTTTCGATGGATCCATTCAGACAGCGATTGGTTGACGCAAGTTCGCGCGCAAGTTCTTGTACGATACGCGCTTTGGAGCATTACACGGCCGAGGGGGCCAGCCATGGACGAACAGAAGCGCGCCGAGGAGGCGCAGGCAATGGAGCGCGTGGTCGCTGCCACGCGGCAGGTGCAGGTTGCCTTTACCGCCTTGCAAAGCCAGTATCCGCCGGAGGGCGCGGGCAAGCCATCCAAGCTCGCATTGCAAACGTTCGATGCCGCACTGCAGGCGCTGGAAGACGCGCAGGCGACGTTCGACGAGATGCTCAACGATCTGCTGGACGGCAATCGCTGACTGCCTGCCGCCGGTTCGTCAGGCCGGCGGATAGCTGGCGACCTCGATCAGGTTGCCGTCGGGGTCGCGGCAGTAGACGGAGTTCATGGGGCCCAGCGCGCCGGTGCGTTGCGCCGGGCCGGCTTCCACGGGGACCTCGTGCGCGAGGAAATGCGCCACCACTTCGTTGGGTGGCATTCGCGTGATGAAGCACAGGTCGTCGCTGCCCGCGGTCGGGTGGGCGCCCGTGAACCATGCGACGGTGTCTTCGCCGATCGGCCTGAGGTTGATCTTCTGCTGGCCGAATTTCACGGACACGCGCGGGCCCGTGCGTGACGGAAAATCTTCGCGCTGCATGCCGAGCACGCGCTGATACCACGCGGCGCTGGTTTCCACGTCCTTCACGTTGAGGACGATGTGGTCGATGCGATCGATCGCAAGGGTCATGCGGGGCCTCCTGGTGTGATGGGGCTACTTTACAGGGTTTTTGCCTGCGGCTCGCCAGACCATTGAACCCTCTCCCCCGGCCCCTCTCCCCGAGGGAGAGGGGGGCGAACCATCGGCATCAGGGCATGCCGGCGGGGCGGGTCTCCACCATCGCCTCGAACAATCTCGCGTATTGCGATTGCCTCGGCCACAGGAAGCCGAGCTGCCTGACGGGCCTGCCCTCCGGTAGCGGCAGGATCACCGCGGTGTCCGGCACCGCGGTGCGCGGGTAGCAGTCGGGCACCAGCGACACGCCGAGCCCCATGCTCACCAGCAGCAGGATGCCATCCGGCGAATCCAGCTCGAACCGTTCCTGCGGATGCAGCCCGCGTTCCTGAAGATATTGCTCGCCCAGCAGCCCACCCCAGGTGCGGCGGTCGTAGCGGATCATTGGCTGTTCGGCGAGGATCCTGTCGGGGTTCTGGTCGGCCAGATGCGCGGGGGCCAGCAGCACGAGGGGTTCCGTGCGTAATGTGTGCCAGACGTACGCCTTCGGCAGCTTGAACGGCGGCTCCACCAGCAGCGCGGCGTCTACCTTGCCCGTGACCACCTGATGGTAGAGGTCGTGCGAGGTCCCGATCTCCATCGTGGCGTCCAGCCGGGGATGACGGAGGGCGATGTACCGCAGCAGGTCGGGCATGACGTTGGTCAGCGCGGTACGGATGGTGCCGATGCGCAGGCCTCCCGGAAACCCTTCCGTGGAGACGGCCATCTCCAGTTCCCTGACGTCGCGCTGGAACCTGCGGGCGCGGGCGAGCAGCCGCGCACCGGCTTCGGTAAGGCGCACGAACCTGCCGGACCGCGTCACCAGCGGCGCGCCGAGCTCACGCTCCAGCGTCCGGAGCCGCTGCGACAACGCCGTCGGCGTGATATTGATCCGCCGCGCGGCCTCGGCCATCGAACCGCATTCGGCCACCATCACGAAGGTGTCGATGAAACGTGTATCCATGTGGGCACACCAAACAAAAACTTCACTCTGAACGCGAGAAAACGCAATTGTCCTGCAGTTTGGACATGCCCACAATGGCCCGGCGAGGCAGGCCGGGTATCGCCGGCTCGGTCGTCCGTGTCGATGGCGGGCTGATCGCCAGCATCTGAACCATTCCTTTTCCGGCCAGGAGGCCCATCCAATATGACCGTTGAATCCCTGCCGCTCGACCCGCGCACGATTGGGGTGCTCTCGAAGATCACCACCGCCACGCTGACCACGGTACTGCTCAAGAAGGGCCTGCGTAACGTCTGGCTGCGCGGCGCGATGCCGCTGCATGCGAACAGCCCGCGGCTCGTGGGCCGCGCTTTCACGCTGCGCTTCGTGCCCGCGCGCGAAGACCTGGCGACACCGGCATCGTGGTCGTCGCCGATCTCCACGCGTGCCGCCATCGAGGACATGCCCGCGGGGTGCATCGCGGTGGTGGATGCGATGGGCGTCAAGGATGCCGGCATCTTCGGCGACATCCTGTGCGCGCGTATGAGCAAACGCGGCGTGACCGCGCTCGTGACGGACGGCGTCGTGCGCGACGTGGACGGCGTGCGCGGGACGGGCCTGCCCGTGTGGAGCAGTGGCGCCGCGGCACCGCCCTCGGTGGCCGGTCTGACGTTCGTCGCCTGGCAGCAGCCGATCGGCTGCGGCGGCGTGGCGGTGTTCCCGAACGACGTCGTGGTGCTCGACAACGACGGCGCTGTCCTCATCCCGGCCGATCTGCTCGAGGAAGTCGTAGCAGAGGCGGAGGAGCAGGAACGCGTCGAGGGCTGGATCATGCAGCAGGTGGAGGCGGGCGAGAAGCTGCCGGGCCTGTATCCGCCCAACGAAGAGAACAAGAAGCGCTATCAGGCCTGGCGCGCGCAACAGAAAGACTGACTCACAACGCTTGAGCAGGGCAGGACAACGCGCGGCGCAGCGCGCGTTGCGGGGACGGTCGCGCCCGACGCGGCCGCCCAACAATAAATCAAAGGAGACAGACATGACACACACCGGCGGGGAAGCCCGCGCGCCACGGCCGGCGGCCTCGCGCCGTCAGTTCATCACGGCATCGCTGTGCGCGGGCCTTGCCGCCACGTTCGGCGGCACCGGCATCGCAGCCGCCTCCACCGACTATCCGACCAAGCCCGCCACGCTGCTGGTGGGGTTCTCCGCGGGCGGCGCGGTGGATCAGGTCGCGCGCCTCGTGGGGCAGGGCCTGAGCAAGGACCTGGGCCAGTCGTTCGTGATCGAGAACCGCGCCGGCGCGACGGGCACCATTGCGGCGGAAGCCGTCGCTCGCGCCAGGCCCGATGGCTACACGCTGCTGCTCGGCACGCAATCGACGATGGTCGTGGCGCCGGGCATGTATCCGAAGCTGCGTTTCGACCCGGTGAAGGACTTTGCGCCGGTCTCGCTGATCGCCTCCGTGCCGCTCGTGCTGGTCGTGCATCCATCGCTGCCTCTGCACACGGTGCAGGACGTCATCCAGTACGCGCGCGAAAAGAACGGCGCGCTCAACTATGCATCGTCGGGCCCCGGCGGTCCGCAGCATGTCGCGGCCGAGCTGTTCTCGACGATGGCCGGCGTACAGATGGTGCACGTGCCGTACAAGGGCGAGGCCAATGCCATCGCCGACGTGCTCGGCAACCAGGTACCGCTGATGTTCAGCAACCTGCCGACGCTGCTGCCCTACATCCGTAGCGGCAAGCTCCGTGCGATTGCCGTGTCGAGCCTCGAACGGGCGCCAAGCGCGCCGACTATCCCGACGGTGTCGGAGTCCGGGCTCAAGGGCTTCGAGGCGCTGACGTGGTTTGGCCTGTACGCGCCGGCCGGCACGCCCGCCGATGTCGTGCGGAAACTCGAGCAGGGCGTGAAGGTGGTGACGTCCGATCCCGAGACGCGCGCCAAGATGGCGGCGCAGGGCATGAAGGTGGAGGCCTCGGACAGCGCGACGTTCAGGCAGTACATGGCGTCGGAGAGCGTGAAATGGGGCGAGCTCGTGCGCAAGTCGGGCATCAAGCCGGAATGAGTGACCCGATGAGAGCGACCCGATGAGCGAGATGCTGTGTCTCGATGATTTCGAGGCGGCCGCGCGCCGCCACCTGCCCGCGCCGGTATTCGGCTACATCGCCAGCGCGGCCGAGCGGTATCGCTCGTTCCAGGGGAACCGAGAGGCGTTCGACGATGTGGGCCTCGTCACGCGCGTGCTCGTCGATATCTCGCGCCGCTCGATGGCCACGCCGCTGTTCGGCCGCACCTATGCGTCGCCGTTCGGCATCGCGCCGATGGGGCTCGCGGCGCTGTCCGCGTACCGCGGCGATATCGTGCTGGCGGAGGCGGCCGCGCAGGAGAACGTGCCGATGATCATGAGCGGGTCGTCACTGATTCCGCTCGAGCAGGTTGCGCGGGTCAATCCCGAGGCGTGGTTTCAGGCCTATTTACCCGGCGACGAGCCGAACATCGTTGCATTGATCGAGCGCGTGCGCGCCGCGAACTTCGGCACGCTCGTGGTCACGGTGGACACGCCGGTGCAGCCCAATCGCGAGAACTATGCGCGGGCGGGATTTTCCGCGCCGCTGCGGCCCAGCGCGCGGCTCGCGTGGGAGGGCGTTACGCATCCGCGCTGGCTGTTCGGCACGTTCCTCCGGACGGTGGTGCGGCATGGCCTGCCGCATTTCGAGAACAACTACGCGACGCGTGGGGCGCCGATTCTCTCGCCCAACGTGCAACGCGATTTTGCCGACCGCGGGCATCTGGACTGGCGGCATTTCGCGCTGATTCGCAAGCTGTGGCCGGGGACGCTCGTCATCAAGGGCATTCTCGATGCGCGGGACGCGCGGATGGCGGTCGATGCGGGTGTGGATGGGATCATCGTGTCCAACCACGGCGGGCGGCAGCTCGATGGCGCGGTGGCGCCGCTGCGGGTATTGCCGCACGTGGTGCGGGCGTGTCCGTCCGTGCCGGTCATGCTCGACAGCGGTGTGCGGCGGGGCAGCGATGTCCTCAAGGCGCTCGCGCTTGGGGCGAAGTTCGTGTTCGTGGGGCGCCCGTTTTGCTATGCGGCTGCCGTGCAGGGAAGGGCGGGGGTGTGCAAGGCGATTGCGCTGATGAAGCAGGAAGTGTCGCGCAACATGGCGATGCTCGGCGTGACGTCGGTCGCCGAGATCGACGAGCGCTTTCTGTGGCCCCCACCTGGCCAAGCTAGCGAGGCTGGAACACGATGATGGCCATGCCCGCGATGGCGACCGCCACGCCGGCGATGTCCCAAGGGCTGGGCTTCACGCCGTCCACGAGCCATAGCCAGCAGATGGCGACCGCGATATAGATGCCGCCGTACGCGGCGTACACGCGTCCCGAGGCGTCGGGATGCAGCGCCAGCAGCCAGGCAAACAGCCCGAGCGATGCGGCAGCCGGCAGCAGCAGCCATGCGCTGCCGTTCTGGCGTAGCCACAGGTACGGCAGGTAGCAGCCGAGGATCTCCGCCAGCGCGGTGAGTACATATAGCGGGACGGTCTTCATGCGGCGTCGGGCGTGGCGTCGCCGGATGCTTCCGTCAGCAGGTCGATGTCAGGTGTGGCGGGTGTGGCGGGCGTGGCGGGCTTGGCCACGCGCCGCTTGCGCGACGGCGCAAGCAGCTGCCCGCCCTTGTAGGGCACATGACCCGACGGCACGACGGCCGCGGCGCTCTCGACGTGGATCTCCTGATCGTCGAAGAACATGTGGGCGCCGAAGGCATGCAGCACCTGGTCCTTCGGCAGCCCGCCGAGGAAGAACGCCTCGTCGATCTCCACATTCCACGCGCGCAGGGTGTGGATGACGCGCGTGTGGGCGGGGCTGTTGCGCGCGGTCACGATGGCAATGCGCACCGGGCATTCGCCGGGCGGGAAATGCTGCTGCACTTCCGCGAGCCGCAGCAGCAGCTTGGCGAACGGCCCTTCGGTCATGGCCTTGTGGCGATGCCGCTGTTCGTGGCGGATGAACGCTTCGAGTCCTTTCTGCTTGTAGATGCGTTCGGACTCGGCGGAGAACAGCACGGCGTCGCCATCGAAGGCGATGCGGATCTGGTTGTCGGGGGCCTGATAGTCGGGCGGCACGTCGTACAACTGCGCGGCCGCCACGCCGCCGTCGATCGCCGCCTGCACGTCGGCGGCATCGCGCGACAGGAACAGGTCTACCTTGAACGCATGCAGATACCGGTCGATGGACTCGCCGCCGGTGAATGCGGCGCGCGTGATGTCGAGCTTGTGGGCCTCGATGGCATTGAACGCGCGAAGCCCCGTGTCGGGCGAGTTCCGCGAGATCACCACGACTTCGACGAGGCGCCTGCCGGGGATGGCGGTGTTCAGTTTCAGCAGGGCGCGGACGAGGGGGAACGCGGTCCCGGGCCGCAACGGCTCATCTTCGTGTTCGCGCTGATAGGCGGTGTAGGCGGCAACACCGTCGCGCTGATAGATACCGTTCTCCAGCTCGAGGTCGAACAGCGCGCGGGAGGAGATGCCGATGACGAGTTTATCGGTGAGATCGTAGGCCATACGGCAGTATATGCGAGAGGTGGTGCCCTCTCCCCCAAGCGGGGGCGTAAGCGCTGGAGACTACGCCACCACCTTCCGTAACGCCGTGACCAACGCCGACACCACCTCGTTCTGCTCCGCCTGCCGGCGCCACATGATCCCCACCGGCGGTAGATCCCAGCTCAGCGTGTAAGGCAGCACCGCCGCCGCGCCGCCGTCCACCAGCTCCGCGGCGACTGATTTGGGAACGATGGTGATGGCGGCGGGCTGGCTTCGTAACAGGGTGGCGGTGGTCTTGATCGAGTAGGTCTCGACGGTGGGCAATGGCGGTGCCACCCCGGCCGTGGCGAACATCGTGTTGATCGTGCGGCGAACCGGGGTGTGAGGTGGCGGGAGGATCCAGTCGAGCGAGGCCAGCCGATGCCAGTCCAGCGGGCCGCGTGCGAGCCGGGTTGCCGCGCGCGATGGGACGACCAGTACCGGTTCCTCGCGATACAGCGGCGCCTGCACGATGTCCTCGCCGGGCACATAGAACGATCGCACGATCACGCAGTCGAGTTCATGCAGGCGCAGCGCGTTGACGAGTTCGTCGGTCGTCCCCTCCCGCACGAGTACCGATAAACGAGGCTGCTGGTCCAGTCCATACGCGCACGCCGCATCGAGCACCGGGCGCGAGATGTAGGGAATGACGCCGAGCCGTAGCCGACCGCGCAATCCCGCCTCGATGGCCGTGAGTTCGCGGCCCAACGCCTCCGCTTCGGCGAGCGATACGCGCGCATGGGCCAGTACCGCGGTGCCCACGGCGGTGGGCTCCAGCCCCTGGCGCGTGCGTTCGAACAACGGGGTCATGAAGATGTCCTCGATCTCCCGCAATGCCTTGGTCACCGCCGGCTGCGAAAGATCGAGTTCCGCCGCCACGCGCGACACCGAGCGTTGGCGTTCCAGCGCCAGCAGCAGCGGCAGGTGCCGTAGCCGCAGGCGCGAGACCACGTTGTGCAGGAGTTGGTCCGAAGGAGCGGGCATAAGCAGGGCGGCGCATCGTTGGGTATAACCAAATAGTAATACCACAATAATGAAATCGCGCGTGACGGTTATTTCATGGTCCTATACTGACCGCACTCATACGGACTTTTCGCCCATGTTCACGACCCGCCCGGAAATCGTCGGCACCTTCGGCGTCGCCGCATCCACGCACTGGCTCGCCACGCAGACCGCCATGGGCGTCCTCGAGCGCGGGGGCAATGCGTTCGACGCGGCCGTCGCGGCGGGGTTCGTGCTGCAGGTGGTGGAGCCCCACCTGAACGGCCCGGGCGGGGAAGTCCCCATCCTGTTCTGGAGCGAACGCGACAGGCAGGTGCGTTCGGTCTGCGGGCAAGGCCCCGCGCCGGCGCTCGCCGACCCCGCGGCCATGCGCGCGATGGGCCTCGAGATGATGCCGGGCATCGGCTTGATGCCCGCCACCGTGCCCGGCGCGTTTGGCGCATGGATGACGATGCTGCGCGACCACGGCACGTGGACCGTTGCGCAGGTCCTGGAGCCCGTGATCGGCTACGCGCGCAACGGTTTCCCGCTCGTGCCGCGCATCTCGCAAGCCATCCTCGCCGTGCAGTCGCTGTTCCGCGACGAGTGGCACAGCTCGGCCGAAACCTGGCTGCCCGAAGGCAAGGTGCCGCGTCCCGGCAGCCTGCACACGCTGCCGGTGTTGGCCGACACGTACACGCGCATCGTGGAAACCGCCATGGGTGCGGCCGATACGCGCGTGGGGCAGATCGATGCCGCGATGGACTGCTGGTACCGCGGCTTCGTCGCACAGGAAATCGACACGTATTGCCGCACCACGCCGGTGCGCGACACCACGGGCGAGCGCCACAAAGGGTTGATCCGCTACGACGACATGGCCACCTTCGCGCCCACCGTCGAAGCCCCCGCCACGATGGACTTCGGCCGCTACACCGTGGCCAAGTGCGGTATCTGGAGCCAGGGCCCGGTATTCCTGCAACAGCTCGGCATGTTGCGCCACGCGGGCATCGACGCGCATACGCCGACGTCGATCGAGTTCGTGCACAAGGTGGCGGAAGCCGCCAAGCTCGCAATGGCCGACCGCCTCGCGTGGTATGGCGACCCCGACTTCGTCCCGTCGCAATTGTCCGCGCTGCTGGACCCGCAATACCTTGCGGCGCGCGCCGCGCGCATCGGCACGCAAGCGGCGACCGCCATCGATGCCGGCACGCTGCTGAATGGCATGGCCCCGCGCCTGCCGGACCTTGGTGTGGCGGATCGCACGCTGGCCACGGCCGACGTCCGCTTCGGCATCGGCGAGCCGACCTTCGCGTCGCTGCCCCCCGTCAGCGAATGGGCCGAACGTGAGCTGTTCGTCGGCGACACCTGCCATATCGACGTGATCGACCGGCACGGCAACATGGTCGCGGCCACGCCGTCCGGCGGCTGGCTGTCGTCGAGCCCGACGATTCCCTCGCTCGGCTTCGCGCTCAACACGCGCCTGCAGATGACGTGGCTGGAACCGGGTTTGCCCAATACGCTCGCACCGGGCAAGCGCCCGTGCACCACGCTGTCGCCGTCGCTCGCGTTGCGAGACGGCGAACCGTACATGGTGTTCGGTACGCCGGGCGGCGACCAGCAGGATCAATGGTCGCTGGCATTCTTCCTGCGGCATGCCGTGCATGGCATGAACCTGCAGGAAGCGATCGACGCGCCCGCCTGGCATATCGACCATTTCCCGGGGTCGTTCTGGCCGCGCCAGACCGTGCTCAATCGCCTGAGCGTGGAAGGGCGGCTGCCGGCGGAAACGATTGCGGGCCTGCGCGCGCGCGGGCACGAAGTGCGCGTGGGCGACGACTGGTCCGAGGGCCGCATGTCCGCCGCCACGCGCGACCGCGACAGCCGGGGACGATTGGTGCTGCGCGCGGGAGCCAACGCGCGCGGCATGCAGGGATACGCGGTCGGCCGATAGGCCGGGCGCGCGACGTTCATAACAACGACAAGAGACAACTCAGACGAAACCCGCGGCCATCGTTCGATACCGACGAGGCGTCCGCAACACGACAGGGAGTTGAAACATGAGGTCCGTAGTCAAGAGCCTGCTGCGCGGTGTGGCCGCGATGGCAATGTGCATGGCCACCGCCGCGGGCGCGGCGGATGCGTATCCGACCAAGCCCATCACGCTGATCGTGCCCTGGGCGGCGGGCGGGTCCACGGACATCCTCGCGCGCGTGTTGTCGGAGCATCTGACCAAATCGCTCGGCCAACCCGTCATCGTCGATAACCGTCCGGGCGCATCGGGCAACATCGGCTCGGCCTTCGTCGCGCGCGCGCAGCCGGACGGCTACACGCTGCTCGTCGGCTCGATGAGCACGCACGCCATGAACCCGGCGCTCATGCCGAAGATGCCGTTCAAGGGCGTGGACGATTTCACGCCGCTCGGCCTGCTGGCTTACGTGACCAACACGATGGTGGTGCATCCGTCGGTGCCCGCCAAGAGCGTGAAGGAGCTGATCGACTACGCCAAGGCCAACCCGGGCAAGATTGCGTACGCGTCGGCGGGTTCGGGATCGACCAACCACCTGAGCGCGGTGCTGTTCGCGAAGATGGCGGGCATCGAGATGCTCCACGTGCCGTACAAGGGCGGCGCGCCCGCCGTGGTCGACCTTGTCGCGGGCCAGACGCAGCTGCTGTTCTCGGCCGGCACGCAGACGCTGCCGCACGTCAACGCGGGCAAGCTTCGCCTGCTGGCGGTGACCGAAGCCAAGCGCTCGCCGCTGCTGCCGAACGTGCCGACGGTCGCCGAGACGCTGCCTGGCTATGAACTGTCGGTGTGGTACGGCGCGTTCGGTCCCAAGGGCATGCCGGCCGATCTGGTCAAGCGCCTGAACGCCGAGATCAACAAGGTGATGACGCTGCCCGAAGTGAAGGCGCAGATGGACAAGATCGGCGTGGAGACCGCGACATCGACGCCGCAGGAGTTCGGCAAGATCCTGCGCCGCGATGCGGACCGCTACGGCAAGCTGATTCGCGAACTCGGTATTCAGGCTGAATGACCCGATGCCGGGCCGCATGATGTCCAGCGACACGTATATCAGCGACGCCACCGACGGCGGCGACAACGACGAGCTGGTCCTGCTCACTGTCGGCCAGGTCGGCCGCCTGTGCGAGGCGTTGCGGGGCGCCGTCGCCCCGGCCGACGTGTTCGACGCCGTGGGCAGGGCCACGCTCGGCCTGCTCGGGCCGGGCCTGCTGACGATCAACGCGTGGCATGCCGAGACCGCGACCATCGAGCGGCTGTGGTCGTCCGATATCGCGGCGTACCCCGTCGGCGGTACCAAGGCGAAGGGCGACACCCCGTGGACGCGGCAACTGCTGCAACGCGGCGAAGTCTTCGTGGGCGAGGGCGACGAGGCGCTGTCGGCGGTATTCGACGATATCGCGCTGATTCGCGAGCTTGGGCTGCGCGGCGTGGTCAACGTGCCGCTATGCCACGGCGGCCGCGTGATCGGCACGTTCAATTATCTGGCCGACGTCGATGGCTGGCGGGAGACGCAGGTGGCCATGCTGCAATGGCTTGGCCAGCTGGCATTGCCGGGGTTGCTCGCGCTCCTCGCTGCGAAGTACCGATAGCCCTCGCTAACTTCTCTCATTTCCCCAGAAGTCCCACTGTGGTGCGATTGCAAATATCAACCACGGATCAATCATTTCTGACAAAATCCGCAGCTTGGGATTAAAGCAATCAAAATGCCCAGCCGTTAACACGCCGAGGTCAAGTCTGTACGGCGTTGGTTTGCCCCGCGCGGACGGGGCCTTTCCGAAGGGGAGAACAGGGATATGACGAAGTTCATCGGCCGAACGGAGGCCGTTTCGGGCTTTGCCGTCGCGGTGCTGCTGACGGCGGGTCAAACGGCATTCGCGCAGGGCGTCAGCGCTCCGGACAAGGATGCGCCTCCGGCGCAGGCGGCTCGGCAACCGGTCGTGGTGGCGGTGGACGCCAGCAGCGCCGGCACCGCGCAGGAACTCCAGCAACGCATCGCCGGCGGCACCGTCGCGGCGCTGCGCAAGACGGCCAACGGCAGCTACGAAGCGCAGCTCCTGTTCGATCGCCAGCTGGGCAAGTACTACGTCGCGCTGCTCCAGCAACAGACCTACTGGCGCGTGATCCGCAGCGGCGACGAAGTCCGCGCCAATGCCAACTACGCGATGTTCGTGCGGCAGACCGAACGGCTGTCGGATGTGGAAATGCAGCGCGCCCGCGTGGAAACGCAGAAGACGCAGGTCGTGCAGAAGCTCGTGGCCGCGCGCGAGGTCGAGCGGCGTCTGGAAGCCGATATCGGCGTGGCGCAGGAGCAGGCCAGGCTTGCCGCGGAACGCGGGCAGGAAGAGCGCAGCCAGGTGCAGGATCTGCAGGCGCAGCAGGACGCCGCGCAGGCGGAACTCCGCGAGACGATGAGTCGTATCGCTCGCCTGCAGCAACAGGAGAAAGTCAGCGGCACGGTGACGCGCACGCGCTGATCGTCGCCTCGCCTCGCATCACACCTCACCGCATCACACCGCACCGCACCGCTGCCGAACGCCGGACCCCAGGGTCCGGCGTTTTTGTTTTGGCGGCGGTCACCTGTTCAGCGGATGAAGCAGGCCGGCACATGCGCTGTCAGCCAGTTACCGTCCGCATCCCGGTAGAACCGGAAGCCCTGGTCGTGCATGCGCAAGGCATGCACCGTCAGCACGACTGCCTGCCCATAGCGATGTCCCACCACGGCCGCCCGGTGGGGGTCGTGCGCGAGGGTGACATGGCGGCGTGTGCCGGGCAGCAGGCCCTGCGCGAGAATCGACGGCACGAAACGGTTCGCGGTGCCGTGGAACAGCATGCTCGGCGGCATGGCGGGTTGGATATCTTGAGCATTCATGGTGTCGGTAGGCATGTGTCTGTCGATCGTGGACACGACCGCGGATCTCTAAAACGACCGCGAATCTCTGAAACGACCGGGATGGTACCCCCGCCTCCTGCGTCCGATTTCAATCCAGATCAATCCCACAACATTTTCAGAAGTTTCTTGGTCGATAAATTGCTTTATCCGATGGCCTTTCCCTCCGGTCGCCCGCGCTGTCCTGCGTGGAAACGGTGGTGTCCCTGTTTCGATGTAAATCTGTTCTGCATTTCTTTCACTCTGCAGCGGAATTCTCTTTCCAGGAGGCGGTCATGCTCACCGTAATCCGGCAGTTCCGGCAGTTTTCGTGTCTTGTCCTATGTGCCGGCGTGCTCGCGCTGGCGGGGTGTGGCGGGGGTGGGGATGGTGGGTCGGCCGGGACGGCGGCTTCCGGGGGATCGACAGGCGGACCGAACGATCCCGGCGGTGGCGGCGGCACCGGGACCCTCGCGTTGTCCGTGTCGGGGCTGCCCGCCAATACGCCGGCCAATGTTTCCGTGACGGGGCCGGGCGGCTTCAGCCGCACCGTGACGGCGTCGACCACGCTGACCGGGCTGGCCGCGGGCACTTATACGATCGCTGGCGACAGCGTGCTCAACGGCACCTCGCTCTACACCGCGGCGCAGGCAAGTCAGACCGCCACGGTGAGCGGAGGCGCATCGCCATCGGTGACGGTCGCCTATGGCGCGCCGCAAACCTTCCGTCTGGCGTTGACGACCGTGGCCACGGGCCTCAGCGCGCCGATCTTCCTGACGGCCCCGGCCAACGATCCTCGCCTCTTCGTGGTCGAACGGGCGGGGCGCATCCGCATCCTGCCGAATGGCAACGCACCGGCGACGCCGTTGGCGACGCCTTTCCTCGATATGTCGGCGCTCACGACGACCGATGGCGAGCGCGGACTGCTGTCGATGGCGTTCGACCCCAACTATGCAACAAACGGCCGCTTCTACGTCTACTACACGGCCACGGACGGGGCGATCACCGTCGCGCGCTATCAAGTGTCGACCGGCGATGCCAATGTGGCCGATCCGTCGGGCACGGTGCTGCTGTCGATCCCGCACCCGGGGCAGTCGAATCACAACGGCGGGCAACTCGCCTTCGGTCCTGACGGCATGCTGTATCTGGCGACCGGAGACGGGGGCGGCTCGAACGATCCCGCCGGCAATGCGCAGAACACGGGCTCGCTGCTCGGCAAGGTCATCCGCATCGATGTGCGTGGCAGCGGCTATGTCGTGCCGCCGGACAACCCGTTCGCCGGCGGCAGCGGCGGCAGGGCCGAGATCTGGGCCAGCGGGTTGCGCAATCCGTGGCGCTTCTCGTTCGATACGGACGGACTGCTGTATATCGCCGATGTGGGCGAGGGCGCGCGCGAAGAGGTGAACGTGCAGCCCTCGACGGCCGCGGGGCTGAACTACGGATGGGACCGGACCGAGGGCACTACCTGCGTGGGCGCGTCGTCGTGCGATACGTCGGGCCTGACGCCGCCGGCGTTCGAGTACAGCCATGCGGATGGCGGGTGCGCGATTCTGGGCGGCTATGTGTATCGCGGCAGCGCGGTGCCCGAGCTGAAGGGGCGCTACTTTTATACCGATCTGTGCACGGGGCGGCTGCAGAGCTTTGCCTATCGGAACGGGGCGGTGACGGAGTCCGTCGACTGGTCGCTGCCGTTGCCGGGAACCGTGTATTCGTTCGGCTCGGATGCCGCGCGCGAGCTCTATGTGCTCAGCAACGGGCAGGTGTTGCGCGTGACGCGCGGGACTTGAAGGGGCGATCGCTTACCCGGTCGAGCGTGTCGCCGGGATTGTGGCGCAGCAGCGTGACGGGGGGGGCTTGGCCCCCCCTGGGTCAGAACTTCAACCCCCCCACTTGTCCACATCCAGCACCGCCTGCGCGAAGGCGGTCGGTGCTTCCTGCGGCAGGTTGTGGCCCACGCCGCCGCCAATGTCCCGATGCTCGTACTTGCCCGTGTACTTGCTCCGATAGGCGCTCGGCGCCGGGTGCGGCGCGCCGTTGGCGTCGCCTTCCATCGTGATGGTCGGCACGCCGATCGTCGGGCCCGTGGCCAGTTTCTTTTCGATGTCGTCGTACCTGGCCTCGCCCTCGGCCAGGCCCATGCGCCAGCGGTAGTTGTGGATCGTGATGGCCACGTGGTCGCGGTTGTCCAGTGCCGCGGCGCTGCGGTTGTACGTCGCATCGTCGAACTTCCACTTCGGCGAGGCCAGTTGCCAGATCAGCTTGGCGAACTGGTGCGTGTACTTTTCATAGCCCAGACGACCGCGATCGGTCGCGAAGTAGAACTGGTACCACCATTGGAGCTCCGCCTCCGGCGGCAACGGCTGCTTGCCCGCCGCCTGGCTGCCGATCAGGTAGCCGCTCACGGCCACCAGCCCACGGCACCGCTCCGGCCACAGCGCGGCGAGAATGTCCGCCGTGCGGCCACCCCAGTCGTAGCCCGCCACAACGGCCGTCTTGATCTTCAGCGCATCCATCAGCGCGATCGCATCCACCGCCAGCGCGGCCGGCTCCCCGTTGCGCGGCGTGTCGGCCGACAGGAACGTCGTCGTCCCAAAGCCCCGCAGGAACGGCATGATCACGCGATACCCGCGCGCGGCCAGCAGCGGCGCCACGTCGGCAAAGCTGTAGATGTCGTACGGCCAGCCATGCAGCAGCAGCGCCACCGGACCATCGGCGGGGCCGGCCTCGGCGTAACCGACGTTCAACGCCCCCGCCTGGATCTGCTTGATCGGACCGAGCGAGGTATGCGTGCCCGGCGCCGTCGGCGGGACGGACGCCGCCTTCGGCAGGGTGCCCTGCGCATGGGCTGCCTGTATCAGGCCAAACTGCGCCGCCGCCAGCGACAGCGCCGCGGTACCCAGAAAGCCTCGGCGAGGCAGGTCGATCTTGTCCGTCATGTTCTTCTCCAGTTATGCCTGATGGGGTTGCCGCGGAGGGCGGTCGCAAGGAACTGGAATGAAGTCTGGGGCCGCATCGCAAGCCGTATGTGTCAAATCCGGGCCGATTTGTATCGCCGTGTATTAGCGTAATCGCCACACATATGACGATACACACCGCCCCGCAAGACGGCCCATCCACGCTGCGGCGGACAGATGGCCTGGAAGTTGCTACAAAGCAAAAACGCCGCACGGGGGGCCGTGCGGCGCACCAATACAGCGCGTCGATGGGGGTCAGCCATGAAGCCACATATCCAGCATTCCGCCCGGAACTATCGGGGACCGTGCCAGCAGCATGGCGTCCGCTACTATGCGGCGCTGCTGGGCATCGTCTGCGCCACCGGCATCGCGTATGCCGCAATGACCGGCTGGGGCGCATAACATTCGGACAGCGGACTTACACCGCCGACCCCCGCAGCAGCTTGTCGGGGGTCATCGGCGTGGACCGCAGCCGCACGCCCGTGGCGTGGTAGATGGCATTGCTGATGGCCGCCGCCACGCCCACGAGCCCGATCTCGCCGACGCCTTTCGTGCCGATGCGGCTGACGACGCGGTCATCCTCCTCGACGAAGATCACGTCGATATCGTGGATGTCGGCATTCGCCGCGAAGTGATACTCGGCAAGGTTGTGGTTCATGAAACGGCCAAGCCGGTGATCGGCAAGCGTTTCCTCGAACAGCGCCTGACTGATCCCCCATACCACGCCACCCACGACCTGGCTCCGCGCGGTGAGCGGATTCACGATGCGCCCCGCGGCCACGGCGCTGACCACGCGGGTGACGCGCATGGTCCCGAGCGTTTCATCGACGCGCACCTCGCAGAACACGGCCGAATGCACCGCGCGTACCGACTTCTTCTGCCGCAGCATGTCCGGCACGAGCATGTGCCGCACGGCGATATTGGCGCGCTCCCGCATTTGCAGCACGCGATGCAGCGGTAGCGCGACATCGGGGCGCGCGCGCAATGCGATGTGCCCGTCCACGAACATCACGTCCTCGAACGCGCTGTCCTCGAAGCCATGCCCCGCGATGCCGCGCGCCAGTCGCCACAACCGGCGCTGCAGCTTCTCGCACGCGGCATCGACGGCGGCGCCGACGGTGGCGATGTGCGAAGACCCGCCCTCGATTGGCGCGAACGGCAAATCCGAGTCGCCGAGGCGGAATACGACCTGTTCCAGCGGCAACCCCATCGCCCCCGCCGCGATCTGCGAGATCGCGGTGTAAGTGCCCGTGCCGATATCGGTCGCCGCGCACGCGACCTCGAGCCGCCCATCGGCATGGAACGTGGCGCTGGACCGCGCCGCCATCTGCATCGCATCCCACGTGCCCGTGGCCATGCCCCAGCCGATCAGCTCGTGCCCCTCGCGCATGCTCCGCGGCGCCGCGGGCCGGCGATCCCAGCCAAAGGCGCGCGCGCCCTGCTCGTAGCATTCCATCAACTGCTTGGTGGAGAACGGCAGGTCCTTGTTGCTGTCGCGTTCGGCGTAGTTGATCTTGCGCAGCGCGAGCGGATCCATGCCAAGCGCATACGACAGTTCGTCCATCGCCACTTCGATCGCATGCACGCCGTGCGCGGCACCGGGCGCGCGCATGTCGATCGGCGTGAACTGATCCAGATCGACGAGCTTGTAGCTGTAGCGGATGTTGTCGCACGCATAGAGCTGCCCCGACCAGTTGACCACGACCTCGACGTAGTCCTCGTCGCGCGACGTCGCCGCCGCGGCTTCGTGGATGATCGCGCCGAGCCTGCCGTCCGGCGATGCCGCGAGCCGGACGCGCTGCCATGTCTCCGGCCGATGGCCGAACGTGAACATCTGCTGGCGCGTCAGCACGACGCGGACGGAGCGCTTCAGCTGGAGGGATGCCATGACGGCCATCAGGAGCTGATACTGCGGCCGCAGGCCAGAGCCAAACGCGCCACCCACGAATGGATTGCGCACGGTAACCTTGCGCCCCGGCAGCCCGAACGCGCGCGACACGACCCATCGCGAGTTCTGCGACCCCTGCGTCTTGTCGTAGATGGTGAGATGGCCGCGATCGTCCCGAATGACGGTGCTCGCATGCATCTCGAGCGGATTGTGGTGTTCGGCTCCCGCATAGAACTCGGCATCGACCGTGACGTCCGCCTGCGCGAACACGGCATCCGGATTGCCCTTGGGCTTGGGCGGTTTCGAGTAGCCCGCCTTGTAACCGCCGGGTTCGTGCGCGGCGTCGCGGCGCGAGAGCATGTGCGTCTCGTGCGGGTACACCTCGTATTCGACATGCACGAGGCTGGCCGCATGCCGCGCGATCTCGAACGTTTCCGCGACGACGAGCGCCACCGGCTGCCCGCTCGAATGCACCTGCGCGTCGTGCAACGGCCGGAATGGAATGCCCGCGGGCGCCGTCATGTCCTTGTAGAAGACGCGCAGCGAGCGCATCGAGGGACGGTTGTCATGATGAAGCACGTCGAGCACGCCCTCGACCGCAAGCGCGGCGGACGTATCGATGCGCACGATGCGCCCGCGCGCGATGGTGCTGTTGACCACCACGCCATGGCACAGGTCGGCGACAGGATGCTCGGCCGCATAGCGCGCGGTGCCCGTCACCTTGGCGTGGCCGTCGATGCGCGGTACGGCGGTGCCGATGCCCGCGGGCCCCGTATTCGGCGGGGCGATCGGCTGCTGGTTGGACTCCGCATGCCAGTCGCGGCCGTCCTCGCCCGGAGGCAATGTCGTTCTGGTCATGGCTGACCCTCCATGCGGAACGCGTCCGCACCGGTGTTGGTGACGATGCCGGCTGCCGCCATCTCCAGCGCGCGCACGACGGCGCGCTGCGCGAGCGGAATCTTGAAGGCGTTGCCCTGCGTGCTCTCGGGCAGCGCGGGCCCGCCCCAAGCGCGCGCATCGCGCAGCAGGAATGCCGCGACGTCGATGAACGTGTCTGTCGTGGCGGGTTTGCCGACGAGCATCGCTTCCGCTTCCGTATCGCGCCACGGTTTGTGCGCGACGCTGCCAAGCGCGAGGCGCGCGCTGCGGATCATGTTGTCCGGATAAAGCTCCAGCGCCGCCGCGACGGAGACGAGCGCGAACGCAAACGACGCGCGCTCGCGTACCTTCAGATAGGTGCTGTGGGGTGCGTACGGATTGGGCGGGACCGCGACATGCGTGATCAGTTCGTCGGGCTCGAGCACCGTGTCGAGATCGGGTCTGTCGCCGGGCAGGCGATGGAAATCCACGAACGGAATCTCTCGCGTGCCACGTATGGATTCCACATGGACGACGGCATCCAGGGCGGCCAGCGCTACACACATGTCCGACGGATGCGTGGCGATGCAATGCTCGCTTGCGCCGAGAATGGCGTGCTGGCGCGCGATGCCGTGCGCGGCGGGGCATCCGGTGCCCGGTGCGCGTTTGTTGTAGGGCACCCCCGCATCGTAGAAATACATGCAGCGCGTACGCTGCAGCAGGTTGCCGCCATTGGTCGCCATGTTGCGGATCTGGCCCGATGCGCCGGCGAGAATGGCGGCGCGCAGCATCGGGAAATCGCGTTTCACGTCGGGATGCTCGGCGGTATCGGCGTTACGCGCCAGCGCGCCGAGGTGCAGCGTGCCGTCGTCGCGGTAGCCGATATCGGCCAGCGGCAGGCGACCGATGTCGACGAGCGCGTGCGGGTGCATCACGTTCTCTTTCATCAGGTCGAGCATGTTGGTGCCGCCGGCGAATAACCGGCCTTCGCGGTCGTGGCCCGGTTCGGCATCGCCCGCGAGCGTGGCGATCGCGGCGAGCGCCTCCGGCACGGTGTCCACGCGCAGATAGCGGAACGGCGTCATGGCTGCTCCTTGTTGTTGGTCGTGTTGTTGGCTGCGTTGTTGGACGCATCGCCGTCCGTCAGGAGCACACTGGCGATCGCGTCGACGATCTGCGCGTATGCACCGCAGCGGCAGAGGTTGCCGCTCATGCGCTCGCTCAGTTCGGCGCGGTTGAGGACGGGCGCTTCGTTCTGCAACGCGACCGCGGAGCAGATCTGGCCCGGCGTGCAGTAGCCGCATTGAAACGCGTCATGCGCCATGAACGCCCGCTGGATCGGATGCAGGCCGCCGGGGGTATCGCCCGCTTCCTCGGTGGCGATGCCTTCGATGGTCGTGATATCCGCATCGTCGTAAGCGACGGCCAGGGCAAGACAGGCATTGATGCGCCGTCCATCGGCGATGACGGTGCAGGCGCCGCACTGGCCGTGGTCGCAGCCTTTCTTGGTGCCCGTGAGGTCCAGTCGGTCGCGCAAGAGGTCCAGCAGGGTGGTCCAGGCTGGAATGTCGAGCCGGTACTCGGTACCGTTGATGCGGAGGTGGGTCGGATGTGCCGCGGGCGGCTTGTAAGTTTGCGCGGTAATTTCGGAAATATGACGCGTGGTTTCCACGTCATCCGTGCTGGTGCCGGGTGCGGCGGTGTCGGCGCGTGAGCGCGGAGGGGGGCGGATGGCGACGGTATCGCTGGGTGAGCTTGGCATGGGGTGTCCTTTGCGGGTTGTGGGGACATGCGCGCTGCACGCTCGACGCAAGCGCTGTTCCATCCCTGTGCTTTTCGGATGTCTAACGGGTATCATGGCGATCGTCGCGGCATGAGGATCGTGCCGACTCACAGAACAAGAGCCACGAGATCAAATGGCATCGTCTACCGCGGGAATCGACCCCAACGAACTCGAGACCGTCCGGCCGTATCTGCTGCGCTTTGCGCGGTTGCAACTGCGCGACGACAGCCTCGCCGAGGACACCGTCTCCGAGACCATCCTCGCGGCGCTCGAGCATCCCGAGCGGTTCGCCGGGCAGTCCGCGCTGCGCACCTATCTCGTCGGCATCCTCAAGCACAAGATCGTGGACCTGCTGCGCAGCGGCAAGCGCGAGGTACGCATCGCGCTGGCATCGAACGAGGATGGCGAGGCGCAATCGGACGACGATGCCTTCGATGCGCTGTTCACGCGCAATGGCCACTATCAGGATCCACCTTCGGATTGGGGCAATCCCGACCGTTCGCTCGAGCGGCGCGAGTTCTTCGAGATCTTGCAGTTGTGCGTAGACAAGCTGCCCGCCAAGGCCGGCCGCATCTTCATGATGCGCGAATGGCTGGAACTCGAGACCGAAGAAATCTGTCAGGATTTGAAGATCAGCGCGACGAACGCATGGGTGATGTTGTATCGCGCCCGCATGCGCCTGCGCGAATGCCTGGAACTCAACTGGTTCGGGCAGCGCGGGACCTGACGCTCACAGGAATCCCATGCCAGATTTTCCCGATGGTCCCCGCAAGCACCTGCTGCCTAAATGCGAAGAGGTGCATTTTCTCACCATGAAGGGCATGGATCAGCCGCTCACGTGGGTGGAGCGCGTGCGGATGCGCATGCATCTGGCCATCTGCGACGCGTGCACGAACTTCAACGGCCAGATGCGCATCATGCGCAATGCGATGCGCCGGCTCGGTCAGCAGGAGCCGGGCGAGCGCGACGATTGACGGACCGCTCAGCGGCGGTTGCGCAGCGCGTGGAGGGTTGCGTGTAGGCGAGCGTCGAGGCTGAGCCGTCCGGCACCGGCGGTCAGCGGTACGAGCAGCAGCATGCCCCAGTAGAGATGACTCTGGATCGCGGCCGGGCATTCGAACGTCCATAGATCCGGATACGAGATCACCGCCATCAGGTTCACCGCGAACAGGCCCAGCGCGGCCGGCCGCGAGAACAATCCCACGAACAGCAGCAATGGAAACGCGAGCTCCCCGAACGTGCCCGCGATCGCGGCGATATGCGGCGGCAGCAGGGGCACGTGATACTCGTCGCGAAACAGCGCGAGCGTCGAGCCCCAGTCCATCAGCTTGAGCTTGCCCGACGCGAAGAACTGCCAGCCGACATACCAGCGGATGCCGAGCAGCACGAGCGACAGTCCCCAGTCGCCGAGCCATTGCTCGGCCTGCCGAAACGTGCGGCGCGCGGCGCCGGCATGGGAGCCGTCGTCCGAGGGTTGTGGCGAGGGTTGGGTCATGGTGTTCATGTCTCGTTCCTTTCAGGACACGTGGCGCAGCATGCCGGCATGAAGCCAGCGCGACAGCGCCTCAGCGGGTTGAAACTGACGATCGAGAGTAGCCGCGCGTTGCAGCAACGCGCCGAGCGCCGTGGGGTTGTCGACGGCGCTCGATGCCAGCGAGGCTAGCGCGACGGCTTCCGCCGGGGAGGCGGGCAACACGTTCACGCGCCAGCCCGGACGCACGACGATGCCCGCGCTCGTCGTTTGCGGATCTTCCGGTAGCGCCGGTCCGTCGGGCTGGTGCGCGCGCCAGATCGTCACCGCATCCCAGGGCGACGTGAACGGCCGCGTGCAGGCTGTCAGCGCGACGGGCATCGATGCCACCGTGTCCGGCGACAACGCCGCAAGGTCGGCCACGGTCAGCGGTGTGTCGTCCCGCGCGTAGTAGGCGCCATGGCAAAGCCATTCGAGTCGCGCGACCTCAGGCACGTAGGGGTAGGGCGCGACCGGCTCGAACGCCCGGAGGAAATCGCTGAACGCGCCGCCAAAGCGATGCAGGTCGGGATCGTCCGACGGATGCGCGCGGCGATATACGTCGCTCAGCGCTTCGAAGAACTCGTTTCCGAGCAATGCGCGCACTACGGGATACGCATTGCCCAGTACGGACAGCGCAGTAGCCTGCTGATTCCCGCGGTAATAGGCCAGGCGGCGGCGGATGGCATCTTCCTCGCCGGTGAAGATGGACAGGCAGGCGGAAGCGATGCCGGTGTCGAGCCGAGAGGCGACGATCGCCCGGGCGAACAACCGTTGCTGGGCGTCAGGCGATCGCATGGCCGTCCTCTCGCGTGACGACGGGGCGCATTGCGTGCCATGCATGATCGATGGCCAGCCGGCGTTCGGCCAGCAGCACGTCGAGCGGCGGCACGTCGGTGTCCCATTCGATCAGCGTGGGAATGGCCACGCCGTCGCCGCGGCAGAGCCTGGCGATCGCCGCTTCGTACAGCGCCCAGACCGGCTCCGCCACGGCGGCGCCATGATGGTCGATGAGCACGCGTCCGGTCGCATCGTCGCCGGCCTCGAGATGCCCGGCCAGATGAATCTCGCCGATCGTGCCGGTGGACAAGGCGGCAAGATCGTCGAGCGCGCGATGAGCGTCCTCGCCGTGGTTGAACTGATTCACGTAGAGATTGTTGATGTCGAGCAGGATCCCGCAGCCCGTCCGCCGCGCGAGCGCGGCGAGGAACTCGGTCTCCCTCATTTGATCGTCGCGGTAACGCAGGAACGTGGACACGTTCTCGACGAGAATTGGCCGCCGCAATCGCGCCTGCATGCGGTCGACGCGGTCGGCCATCAGCGCGAGCGCGCCATCCGTGAGCGGCAGCGGCAGCAGATCGTTGAACTGATGCCGCGCGATGCGGTTCCAGCACAGGTGTTCGGAGACGAGCGCCGGCTCTATCCGCTCGACCAATGCGGCAATGCGCTCGAGATGCGGGGCGAAATGATCGTCGGCGGCGGAGCCGAGTCCCAGTCCCACGCCATGCAGACTCAACGGATAGTCGGGACGCAGGGCTTCGAGCACGCGAAGATCGCGCCCGCCCGCGCCGAGGTAGTTCTCGGTATGCACCTCGAACCAGTCGGCGCGATCGGCAACGTGGCGCCGGGCCAGCACTTCCGCATAGAGCGACGTGCGCAGCCCGATACCGAAGCCGAGATCGCCGGGCGCGGCGGCGCGTGAGGGAGGACGCGAGGTCATGGCAGGGCTCCGCCGGGGTGTCGTGCTTATTTGGTGCTTACTTGTCGCTTACTTGGCGCTCAGCTTGCCGCCCATCTGCGCGCAGGTGCCCTTGGCAACGTACTTCCAGTCCTTCGGATCCTTGTCGGCCTTCGACTGCCCCGCGCACGAGTGGCTACCGGAGCTGCTCGCGCAGTCGTTCTGCCCAGCCATGGCGACGCCGTAGCACTTCTCCTTGTCGGCATTGGCGTCGGCGGCATGCGCGACACCGGCACCGGCAGAGAACAGACCGACGAGGGCGGCGGCGACGAGGGCGGATTGCTTGTTCATGGTGAAGACTCCTTGGTGTCTGTCAATGCCGCACGGCAGCATTGGGAAGCGCCGTTGCGGCGACCGTCGGCGACGATCTGGACGGTAGTCGGAGCCTTGCCTGCGTTCCTTACACACTTCGCGAGATTTTTTTTGCGGGCCTGGCCGCTGGCATTCCCGTATCATCGAAGTCCTTCCTATTCGTCCCGTCGCTCACGATGCAACTCTCCGCCGCGGTCCCCATCCTCCGTATCTTCTCCGTCGACAAAGCCAAGGAGTTCTACCTCGACTTCCTTGGCTTTACGCTGGATTGGGAGCACCGCTTCGAACCGGACCTGCCGCTCTACGCGCAAATCCACCGATCCGGCCTGACGCTGCATCTGAGCGAACACCACGGCGACGCCACGCCCGGCTCCGCGGTTTTCGTGCCGATGGAAGACATCGACGCCTTTCAGCAGGAATTGATCGCCAGGCAGTATGGCTACGCCCGCCCAGGCATCGAGCCGACCGGCTGGGGCCGCGAGATGCAGATCGCCGATCCGTTCGGCAACCGGCTGCGGTTCTGCGAGTTCTCCAAGGGTTAAAAAACGAAGCTTTCGAAGTTTCCCCTTTCGAAGTTTCCCAATAGGGAAAACCAGAGCTAGCCTCAGAACAAGGCCTCCGGCACCGCGATCGTGGTGCCAGCCTCGCGCTTCCCCGCACTTCCGTAGTGCTCGCCGCACTCAAATCGCGCTTTTTTTCCGTTAGTTTCCGCGTCTTCAAGTGACCCCGGGTAGGTCCGCCGACCCTCATGTTCCCGCTTTCCTATATGCCACGCCGGGTGGCACACGTTGTGCATATGGGAAACATCGGGAAACTTTTTGGGAAACCCTAGGGGGAGTGCCACCGTGACCTATCCAGCAGCCATTGCGACGCCGGCACAGCCGGCCGTCGCCGACGAATCCAATCTTGCCCGGGTGCTTTTCGCCAGCTCCGTCGGCACCATCATCGAGTGGTATGACTTTCTGATCTACGGCACCGCCGCCGCGTTGATCTTCAACAAGCTGTTTTTCCCCGCCGCGGATCCGATGCTCGGTACGCTCGCGGCGCTCGGCAGCGCGGCGGTCGGGTTCCTCGCGCGGCCGTTCGGGGGCGCGGTGTTTGGATTCATGGGCGACCGGCTCGGCCGCAAGTCGATGTTGCTGATGTCGCTGCTGTTGATGGGCGTCGGTACCTTTGCCATCGGCTTGTTGCCCACGTACCAGCAGATCGGCGTCTGGGCGCCGATACTGCTCGTGCTGCTGCGCATCGTGCAGGGCATCGGGCTCGGGGGCGAGTGGGGCGGGGCGGCGTTGATGGTCCTCGAGCATTCGCCGAAGCATCGTCGCGGGCTGTATGGCAGTCTCGTGCAGGTGGGTTTCCCGCTTGGCCTGATCTTGTCCACTGCCGTGTTCTGGGCCGTGTCCTCGCTGCCCGAGGAAGCGCTGATGAGCTGGGGATGGCGCGTGCCGTTCCTGCTCAGCATCGTGCTGGTCGGGCTCGGCAGCTTCGTACGCATGCGCATCACGGAATCCCCGGTATTCGAGGAGATGAAGGCGAAGAACGAGCTTGCGGCCAACCCGCTCAAGGAAGTGTTCACGCGCCATCGCAAGTCGTTCCTCGTGGCCATCGGCCTCAAGCTGTGCGAGGTGTCGTGGGTCTATCTGCTGACGGTGTTCCTGGTTGTCTATGCCACGACGAAACTCGGCTTGCCGAAGAAGATGCTGCTCAATGCCATCTTCATCGCCGCGGTGATCGAGGTGTTCATCATGCCGCTGTTCGGCCTGCTCGCGGACCGCATCGGACGCCGGCCGCTGTTTTTCATCGGCACCGCCTTCACGGTCCTGTTTGCCTACCCGATGTTCTGGATGGTCGATACGCGGGATCCCACGCTGATCGTTGCCGCGATCGCGATGGGTCTGATTCTTGGGCAGGGGATGATGTTCAGCATCGAGGCAACGTATTTCCCCGAGCTGTTCGGCGCTCGGGCTCGCTATACCGGCGCGTCGTTCGGCTTCCAGGTCGCGGCGGCGATTGGCGGGGGCCTGACGCCGATCTTCGCGACCGTGCTCGTGGAAAAGCTCGGCGGTACGGCGGGCGTGTCGCTGCTGCTGATCGGCGTGGCCATCGTGACGCTCATCGCTGCGCTGTTTGCGCGGGAGACGCGTGGCGATGCCATTCACCATGCGTGACAGGGCGACGTTCCTGCGTTAGACTAAAGTTTCCTATCGGGAAACTTTCGGAAACCTCCGAAACTATCGATCACGTACTGATACCACACGTACCGCTCCATGCAACCTATCACTCTGAAGACCGGGCAGGCACCCGCCGCCGTCGGGCCCTACGCGCAGGGCGTGCGCCTCGGCGACCTCGTGTTCTGCTCGGGACAGCTCCCGATCGACCCCACGACGGGCAACATCCCCGCGGACGTTGAAGGCCAGACCCGCCAGTCGCTCGCCAATGTCGCCGCCGTGCTCGAGGCCGGCGGCGCGAGCCTGGCGACCGTGGTGAAGACCACCGTGTTCCTGAAGGACATGAACCAGTTCGCACTGATGAATGCCGTCTATCAGGAATGCTTCGGCGCGAGCGTTCCCGCGCGTTCGACGATCGAAGTGGCCCGCCTGCCGCGCGACGTGCTCGTGGAGATCGAGGCGATCGCCGGTGTGGCCACCGAGGAGTAAGTCATGATCCAGTGGACCGGTGGACGACTGCACCATATCCATATCGCCCCGTCGGCGTCGTACGAGATGGAAGAGCTCGACCGCGCCGAACTCGTCGCCGGCAAGGGCATCGTCGGCGACCGCTATTTCCTCGGCACGGGCACGTACTCGCCGAAGCCTGACGTCCGCGAAGTCACGCTGTTTGCGGCCGAAGTCCTCGATGCGCTCGCGCGCAACGACCCGCCGCTCCAACAGGGCCCCATCCACCTCAAGCCCGAGGAACACCGCCGCAATCTGACGGTGTCCGGCGTGCCGCTCGACTACCTCGTCGGCAAGCGATTCCGTGTGGGCAACGTGGTGCTCAAGGGCGGCCGGCTGAACTTTCCGTGCAAGTACCTCGAGGAGCTGCTCGGCATGCCGCTCTACCTCCCGCTCTACAACCGCTCGGGCCTCAACTGCTCGATCGTCGAGGGTGGATGGATCGAAAAGGGCGACGCCATCGAGCCATTGGACTGAAACCGCATTTCTACCGCATCCCGCCTCATGTCCGCACGCATCATCATGAAGCTCATCGTCGATCGCGTGATCGACGACACGCCCGACGTCCGCGTCGTCACGTTTCGCCACCCGCGCCGCCCCACCCTGCCGGAGGCCGAGCCGGGCGCGCACGTGGACGTGCATATTCCCGGCGGCAAGATCCGCCAGTACTCGCTGTGCAACGATCCCGCGGAGCCCGGCCGCTATCGCATCGCGATCAAGCGCGAGGCCGATGGACGCGGCGGCTCGCGCTGGCTGCACGAGCATCTGGTGCCGGGCATGGAGATTCCGGTCACGGTGCCGCGCAACAACTTCGGTCTCGCGCGTGACGCCGAGCGGCATGTGCTGATCGCGGGCGGCATCGGCATCACGCCGTTCGTCTCGATGGTGCGGCATCTGTCGGCGGCGCGGGCCGACTTCACGCTGCACTACTGCGCGCGCACGGCTGCCGAGGCACCGCTCCGCGCGGAACTCGCGTCGTTGTGCACGGCCGGTCAATTGCGGACATGGTTCAGCCGGGACGCCGAAGGCCAGCGTTTCGACGCGGCAATGCTCTCCACGCCCTTGCCGGGGACGCATCTGTACTGCTGCGGGCCGGCAAGTCTCGTCGAATCGGTACGCGAAGCGACAAAGGAGTGGCCCGCCGAACAGGTCCACTTCGAGGTCTTCGCGCCGACGCTCGACGAGAACTTCAAGGCCGAGCCGTTCGATATCCGCATCGCTTCCACAGGGGAAACGATCCGCGTGCCCGCCGACGCGTCGGCGCTGACGGTGCTGCGCGAGCGGGGCTTTCCGCTGGCATCGTCGTGCGAGATGGGCGTGTGCGGATCGTGCGTGTGCGGCTATACCGACGGTGTGGTCATCCACCGGGATGCGTTTCTCGACGCGTCACGCCGCCAGGAGACCCTTGCGCTGTGCGTGTCGCGCGCGCGCGTCGGGGTGACGCTGGACCTCTGAGGCAATGCGGTAAACTTGCGCGCAGATCAGGCAACTCGCATCGCACGCATGAAACCGAGCCGCATCTCCGGGAACAGGAAGAAGTCGCCGCAGGCCGCGCCATCGTCGGCGCCGTCGTCCGCGCCGGCGGCAGCCGCTTCCGCCGCCGTCATTTCCACCGCCGCCAACGAGCCGTCCGCCCCGGAGGACGCCAGCGGCTCCGCGCATGGCGCGCTCGGTCAACGGCTGCGCCGCCATCGGCTCGATGCGCGCATGACGCTGGCGGAAGTGGCCGAGCGCTCGGGCTTCGGCAAGGCATACTTGTCGCGGATCGAAAACGGCAAGAAAGTGCCCCCGATCGCGACGCTGGCCCGCATTGCCGCGGTGCTCGGCGTCGAGCCCGGCGCGCTGCTTGCGGAAACCGCCGGACCGGGCACTGCGGTCCCCGCGTGGCGCGGCGTGAGCCTCGTCAAGCGCGACGACCACCGGCCGACGGTGCTCGGCGGCACGGCGTTTGGCTACAACTATCTGTCCGTCACGAATGCCGCGCATGGCCAGGCCCTGCAGGCATTCCTGTTCAGCTTTCCCGAGGAGATCGACAAGTACGTGTTCTTCGAGCACGACGGCGAGGAGCTGCTTCACGTGCTCGAAGGGAAGCTCGAGTGGCAGATCGGCATGGACAAGTACGTGCTCGAGCCCGGCGATACGATCCACTTCGATTCCCGCATTCCTCACCGCGGCCGGAGCCTGTCAGGCTCGGCCAAGGCGCTGATGGTCATGTACGCGCCGACCACGGACAAGGAAACCCTCGCTTAGCGGCATGGTGCGACGTTGACTCAGAGCACGAGGTGAACCGGCTGGCTGCCCGCCGCCGGCACCGCGCAGCAGATCAGCGCTTCCCCTTCGGGCACTGGAAACTCCGGCGCCTGCGCGTAGGTAACCTCCCCCTGGGCCACGCGCGTGCGGCAGCTGCCGCAACTGCCGCTCCGGCAACTGAACGCCGGCGAAAGCCCCCGGTCTTCGGCCAGTTCCAGCAGCGACCCGCCGCCCGGCATCCAGCGCGCTTCCTTGGCGGAATCCGTGAACACGACCGGTACCGGGCTCGCCGCGACCGGCGCCAACACAGGCGCATTGTCGCGGACGATCGAGGACGTGCCGAACGCCTCCGCGTGGATGCGGTCGTTGGGCACGTTCAGCGCGCGCAGGCCGTCGTACAGCGACTGCATGAACGGCGCCGGGCCGCATAGATAGAAGTCGTAGTCGTCGAATGGCAGATGCCCCCGCAGCACGTCGATCGTGATGCGTCCGGACTCGTCGTAATCCTTGCCGATGGTCGCGCCCGACGGGTCGCTGAGCAGGCGGACGATCTCCACGGCACCATTGCCCCGCAAGGCGAGCGCATCGAGCTCCGCGCTGAACGCGCGCTCTGCCAGCGATCGCGCCGAATGGAAGAACCACGTTGGCCGCATGCGCTGCTTGCGCGTGCCTTCGTAGAGGATGTGGCGCAGCATGGCCAGCATCGGCGTGACGCCAATGCCGGCCGCCAGCAGGACGGCGGGGCGGCGCGCCAGCGGATCGATGGTGAAGGCGCCCGCGGGGGCGCGCGCTTCGATGATGTCGCCGGCCTTCACGTGATCGTGCAGGTAACGCGAGACCTCGCCATCGCGCTTGACGCTGATACGGTAGGCCGCATCGGATGGGGCCACCGAGAGTGTATAGGTGCGCATGACGGGCGCATCCTCTCCCGGCAGCGTCACGCGAATCGGCAGATGCTGGCCAGCCTGATGCGCGATGATCCCCACCTCGTCGGCCGGTGCCAGATGGAACGACCGCACCACGCTGCTCTCATCGACGATCCGCGTCACGCGGAACGGCCGCCATTGATCCGCGACGCTGGCCGCGCGCATGCGGTCCGCTGCCTCGTCCCAGTTGCCCGTGAGCAGCGAGCTCGGCGCATCGCCATCGGCCTTCGTGATCCAGCGCAGCGGCAGCGCTTGCTCGCGCCGCACGATCTGCTCGGGGAAAAAGCGCCACAGGCGTTCGGCGCCCTGGAACGCGGCGATTTCCGGCGAGTCCACGATGACCTCTGCGCGCCCATGCATTTGCAGCAGTTCGCCCGTCGAGAAATCGGCGAACGTCACGCCGGCCATCGGGTTGACCATGAAGTTGCCCAGCGTGTTGAAGAACAGGTTGCCCGCGAAGTCGGGAATGGTCATGCCGCCGTCGGCATCCAGCCGCACGAATCCCGCCTTGCCGCCGCGGTGCGACACGTCGACCTGTCTCGGCTCCCCCGGCACATCGGCATAGGAGGCGACGAAGAACGCGCTGGACGATGCGACCAGGGCCCGTCCGCGGTCATCCAGCCCATCGAGCCATTGCGGCACGGGACCCTCGATGGTTGCACCCGCCAACGCATCCAGGGGCGCCAGCGTGCGTTCATGGATATACCGCGGGCAGTTGCCGAAGCTGTGCCCGACGTCGATATGGGCCGCCCCCGGCGCGTCGTGGCGCAACGTGCCATTCATGCGGTTACGCCGGCGCGTGGCGAGGTCGATGCCGAGCAGGCCGACGGCATCGCCATCCTCCAAGCCCGCGTCGGCGGGATCGGCGGCATCGCGAACGAGGCCGATGTCCAGCACGCGCGGATCGGGCGAGTTCAGGAAACCGGGTTGCCCCGCGCGCAGCGTCGCCCAGACGCGGCCGTCCGGCGCCACGGAACCGAGCACGACAAAGGGCAACTGCGCGAAGAATTCACGATGCTGGTCCGGCATGTAGTCGCGCACCACGCGGCGGCCGACTTCATCCATTCTGGCGGCGACGCCGACGCGCGTTTGCAGCGCGAGTTCACCGGCATGCCAGGGCGCACGAGTCGTGGACATGATCTGTACCTCCTGCATCGTCAGTTCGATATCGAGAGCGGGCGATCAGGCAGCGAGGCCGACCGGCGTCTTCTGGAATTCAACGAAGCCAGGCAGGGCTTCGACGCGTTCCAGCCAGGCGCGCACGTTGGCGTAGTCCTGCAGATCGACGAAGCCTTCCGGCGCGCGTGCGGTGTAGCTATACAGCGCGACGTCGGCAACGGTCGGCTGGCTGGCGGCGATCCACTCTCGGCCGGCCAGCGCGTCGTCCATGCGCTTGAGCACGACATGGGCGCGGGCGATGACGGCCTTGCTGTCGAGCGGCGCGGCAAAGACGGTGATCAGGCGGGCGGCGGCGGGGCCGAAGGCGATATCGCCGGCGGCAACCGATAGCCAGCGCTGCACCGCGGCGGCCTCGGCCGGCGTTTCGGGCAGCCAGTCGGTCTTGCCGAACTTCTTGCTCAGGTAGACGAGGATCGCGTTCGAATCGGCCACCACCGTGTCGCCGTCCACCAGCACGGGCACCTGGCCGAACGGGTTGATCTTCAGGAATTCCGGCTTCTTGTGAGCGCCTGTGCCCAAGTCGACATGCACCAGTTCGAACGAGGCGCCGATCAGCGACAGGAACAGGCGGGCGCGGTGGGAGTGGCCGGAGAGCGGGTGGTAGTAGAGCTTCATTTGCGTGTCCTCAGATGGCTGTGTTGTGGGTTTTGCACGTAATGTCGTGCTGGAAACCATCATAGGGCCACGCAAGCGCGCGAAAAACAGGCTTTCGCAGAAGGTATTCTTCTTGAAACGAGAAGAATCGATGGCTCGTCTTCGATTTAATTGAGCGATTTGTCGGCCCGGAGCCGCTCGATGGCAAGGTCGAGGAACGCCCGGACCTTCTGCATGGCATGCCGGCCTTCCCGATGGATGACATGGATCGGCTGCTGCGGTGGCTCGAACTCCGCCAGCACGACCCGCAGCGCGCCTGACCATAATTCGGCCGCCACTTGATAAGACAGGACGCGCGCGATGCCCAGGCCGGCAACCGCCGCCCGGATGGCCGAGTCGTTCGTCGTCGTGGACAGGCGCGGCTGGAAGCGCCATGGATAGGGCTCTCCCTCGGCCATAAAGCGCCATTCGGGTGTGAGCGCGACGGCCGTGGTGTGGATCAGGCTGTGGTGCGCGAGGTCGTCCGGCGTGCGCGGGGTGCCGTGACGTTCGAGATAGGAGGGCGCCGCGCAGACGACGCGGCGAACGCGGCCGACCTGCACGGCCTGCAGAGAAGAGCTCGTCAGCTCCCCGATGCGGACCGCCACGTCGACGCCCTCATCGACGAAGTTCACATTGCGATCCAATAGCAGCGTGCTGACATCGACCTCGGGGTAACGCTGGAGATATTCGACGACGATCGGCATGACGTGCCGCGCGCCGAAGAGCGTGGGCGCGGTAACGACCAGATGGCCACGCGGTGTGCCGTGGGTGCCCGCCGCCGATAACTCGGCCTCTTCGATCTCGCCCAGGATGCGCCGGCAGTTCTCGAAGTAGGCCATGCCCGTATCGGTCGGCCGCACGAGCCGGGTGGTTCGCGTGAGCAGCCGCACGCCGAGGTGGGCCTCGAGTTCGGTCACGACGCGGCTGACCACGGAGAGCGAGACATCGAGCTTGCGCGCCGCGGCTGTGAACCCACCCGATTCCACGACCGAGACGAACGTCCTCATGGCCTGCAGTCGATCCACGCGTGCTCCCCGAGATGGTTGATGGCACGGAGTATATCGACTGCGGGCGGGGACGGTGAGGGACGCTAGGCCGCGGCTTCCATCCTCATCGTCAGCGGGGTGCGCTGGCCTGGGGCGACGTAGGCCGCTTCCAGCAACGCGCGCGTGTACGCATGCTGCGGCCGATCAAGAATGTCATCGACGCTGCCTTCCTCGACGATGCGACCCTGATGCATGACCACGATACGATCGGCCACCTCGGACACGGCCGCGAGGTTGTGCGACACGAAGAAGCAGGCAAAGCCGTGCGTACGCTGCAGCTCGCGGAACAGCGTGAGCACCTGCTTCTGGATGGTCATGTCGAGCGCGGACACGGGCTCGTCCGCCACCACCAGCGCCGGACTGCGAATCAGCGCCCGGGCAATGGCCACCCGCTGCCGCTGCCCGCCGGACAATGCGTGCGGGAAGCGCTCGGCCAGTCCATCGAGCCCGACCTCCGCCAGCATGCGATCGACGCGCAGCCGGCGCTCGCCTGCGGTCATCGGCTCGGCATGATCGAGCGGCTCGGAGACGATCTCGCCGATGCGCTGGCGGGGATCGAGCGAGGAGTAGGGATCCTGGAACACCATCTGGCAAGCGAGCCGAAAATCGCGCTGTTGCGCCTTGCCGCCGCTGCCTACGGGCTCACCGCGGAACCGCAGCGTGCCGCCCGTGAGCGGCAGCAGGCCGATCATCGCGCGGCCCAGCGTCGTCTTGCCTGAACCCGAACCGCCCACCACGGCCACGACTTCGCCGGGGCGGATGGCCAGCGATACGCGATCGACGGCCAGCTTGTCCGTGCCGCGCGAAAACATGCGATGCGCGCCGGGGTAGGCGACCGAGACGTCCCTGGCCTCGATCACGGGCGGCACATCCGCAACCGGCGGGCGGCCGACCGCGCGTTGCGGCAGCGCCTGGATGAGGCTGCGCGTGTATTCGGTTTTCGGCTCGCACAGCACCGTGCGCGCGCTGCCGTACTCCACCTGAGCGCCGCGGCGCAGCACGAGCACGGAGTCGGCATAGTGCGCGACGAGTTGCAGGTCGTGCGTGACCAGCAGCACGGCCGTGCCGCTGTTGCGCGTCAGGTCGGCCATGATCTCCATGACCTCGCGCTGGCTCAGCGCGTCGAGCGCGGTGGTCGGTTCGTCGGCGATCAGCAGGCGCGGCTTCAGCAGCATCACCGAGGCCAGCATGATGCGCTGGCGCATGCCGCCGGAGAACGCATGGGGGAAGGACGCCATGCAGCCCTCTGGGTCGGCGATTTGCACGCGGCGCAGCATCTCGATCGCACGCTCGCGCGCGGCCTTCGGCGACAGCTTTTCGTGCAGCAGCAGCCCTTCGCACAGTTGCGCACCCACGGTCATGGCGGGATTCAGCGAGACCATCGGTTCCTGGAACACCATGCCGGCGACCTGTCCGCGCAGATCGCGCATGGCGCGGTCAGAGAGCGCGCCGACGTCCTTGCCGTCGAGCACGATGGTGCCGCCAGTCTGCTTTACCTGCAGGGGCAGCAGCCGCATGATTGCGCGGCCGGCCATGGTCTTCCCGCTGCCGGACTCGCCGACCAGCGCCAGCACTTCGCCGGGCGCCATCTCGAACGAGATGCCTTTGAGGATCGCATTGCCGCGCGTGCTGTGCAGCGTCAGGTCACGCACCGACAGCAGCGGCGCCACGGGGGACACGGGATGGGTCATGCCTGCTCCATGCGAGGGTCGAGCCAGTCGCGCAATGCGTCGCCCAGCAGATTAATGCCCAGCAGCGTCAGCGCGATGCAGAGGCCCGGCGCGATGCCGAGCCACGCGGCGGATTCGATATAGGGACGGCCGGAAGAGAGCATGTTGCCCCACGTCGGCGCGGGGGGCGGCACGCCGAGGCCGAGGAAACTCAGCGCGCTCTCAGCCAGGACCACCCAGCCGAACATCGACGTGCCCAGCACCATCAGCGGCGCGGCGCAATTCGGCAGGATATGGCGCAGCATCGTCGTGAGCTCGCTGTTGCCGATGACGCGCGATGCCTCGACGAACTCCTTCTCGCGCAGCGACAGCACGGTACCGCGCACGAGGCGGACGACGGTGGGCGTATAGGCGAGCCCGAGCGCCAGCACGATGCCGTACTTGTTGGCGCCTGTGATCACCATGATGCCGAGCGCGAGGAGGATGCCGGGGAACGCGAGCAGCGCATCGTTGACGACCATCATGACGCGATCGATGCGGCCGCGAAAGTAGCCGGCCACGAGGCCGAACAGCGTGCCGAGCAGCAGCGCGAGCGTCACGGTCAGCGCGGCGACGAGCAGGCTCGCGCCCGCGCCGGCGATGAGCCGCGAAAGGATGTCGCGCCCGAACTCGTCGGTGCCGAGCCAGTGCAGGCCGGTGGGCGGCTTGAGCCGCATGCGCAGATTGAGCTTGAGCGGATCGAACGGGGTCCACACCGTCGACAGCAATGCCATCGAGATCACGGTGCCGACAAGCGTGCCGCCGATGGCCGCATTGAGACGAAGTTTCATGAGCTGGCCACGCGCGGGTCGAAGAGGGGATAGAAGAGGTCCACTACGAGGTTGACCACGACGTAGATCACCGCGGTGAACAACAGGCAGCCCTGCACCACGGGATAGTCGCGCGCGAAGATCGCATCGACGAGCAGCCGGCCAAGGCCAGGCAGCGTGAATACGGTCTCCAGCACCGCGATGCCGCCGAGCAGGTTGCCGAGCACGAGGCCGATCATCGTCCATGTGGGCGCGAACGCGTTGGGTAGCACGTGGCGCAGCAGCACACGGCGCTCGGAAAGACCCTTGGCGCGGGCATGCGTGACGTATTCCAGGCGCAGCGTCTCGATCGCGCTGGCGCGCGCCATGCGCGTCAGCACGCCCATCTCGATCAGTGTCAGCGTGACGATGGGGAGCGCCAGATAGCTCAGCGCCGCGCGCCAGTCCTCGCTGAACGCCACGTACCCGACCACGGGCACCCAGCCCAGCTTCAGGCCGACCAGCAGCAGCAACAGCAGGCCCAGCCAGAAACTCGGGATAGACAGAAAGAATGTCGCGCCCGCCACGATGACGGTATCGGTCAGCGAATTCTGCTTCCAGGCGGCGAAGAGGCCGGCGGGCACCGCGATCGCCGCCGCGGCGGCCACGGCCACGAGCACGATGGTCGCGCTGACCTGGAACCGCTCGATCAGCAGCGGCAGCACCGCTTCGTTCGTGGTGATGGAATGGCCGAGGTCGCCACGAACCATATCGGAGAGCCAGACGCCGAACTGCACGGCAATTGGCCGGTCGAGGCCGAGTTGCGAACGCAGGTCGGCCAGTTGTTCGGCGGTGCCGCTGTCGCCGAGGATCAACTGCGCGGGATCGCCGGGGATCAGGCGCATGAGCACGAACACGATCAGCGCCACCAGCAGCAGCGTTGGCAGTGTCCACAGCGCGCGCCGCAGCAGATAGAGGATGAAGGAGGATGACACGGGAGTCGGCTCCGCTTATTTGGCGTTGGCGAACGTGACGCCCCACGCGCGTGGCTGCCCGAGCGGCCAGCCATGGAAATTGCGCACGTCGTTGCGGACCGCGCTGGTCCGCGTCTCCGAGTACACGAAGATGGCAGGCACGTCCTCGCGCATGCGGGCCTCGAGCGCGTCGAACGTGGCCTGTCGCCGCGTGGGATCGCTCTCGTTCATGCTCTCGTTGAGCAGGCGGATCGCATCCGGAGTTTCCCAGACCTTGCGTGGCTGCTTGTCCTTGGGGCCGGTAATCATCTCGTACGACAGCGATGGGTCGAGACGCGCCGAATAGCTGAACGCCATCGCCTGATAGTCGCCGCGCGTGTAGCGGTCGAGGAGGGTAGCCCAGTCGAGTACCTCGACGTCGATGCGCAGGCCGGCCTCCGCCGCCATCGCCTGCGTGAGCACGGCGATATCGAACAGCGCGTTGTAGCGCTTTGTCGTCAGGATCTTGATGGTCTGCCCACGGTAGCCGGCTTCATTGAGCAACTTGCGCGCGGCGGCGATGTCGCGGCCGGGCATCACGGCCTGAGCTTTGCCGTAGAACGGGCTGGGGCGCGGGATCACCGAGCGGCTCGCCGTCGAGTTGCCGCCCGTCACCGCATCGACGAGCTCTGGCACATCGATCGTCAGCGCGATCGCGCGGCGGATGCGCGCATCCTTGAGTACCGGGTCGCGCGTCTGGAACAGCAGGCCCGCCTGGCTCATCGTCGGCGTGCTGTCGAGCAGGAGGTCCTTGCGCGCGCGGTACTCGGGCAGGTCGTTGTCCTCGACGTCGGGAATCACGTCGATATTGCCCGACAGCAGCGCGGCCTTGGCCGACGAGGGGTCGGGAATGACCATGAAGCGCACCTTCGCGATCTCCGGCGTCTTGTTGCCCGTGTTGCCATCGCGCTTGCCGGGCAGCGGCTGATAGTAGGGATTGCGTTGCAGCTCCAGGTACTGGCCGCGCTTCCAGTCAGTCAGCCTGTAGGGGCCCGAGCCGACGAGCTCGCGCCACTTGCCGTCATGGCCGATGGCGCTTCGATGGTAGATACCCGTGCCGCCACAATCCGGCCGCGCCATCGTCTTCAGGAACAGGGCGGAGGGTTTGTCGAGCGTATAGACCACCGTCAGCGGGTCTTTCGCTTCCACCTTGACCACCTTCGCGTAGCCGCGGCCGTCGAACTCCGACAGGCAGCGCCAGTTGTTCGCGGGAGTCATATAGCGTTGCCATGCGAAGACGACGTCGTCCGAGGTGATGGGCGCGCCGTTCTGGAATTTCAGGCCCGGACGCAGCGTGAACGTGTACGTGAGGCCGTCCGCGGACGTCTCGACCTTCTGCGCGAGCAGCGGTCCCACGGATGTGTCTTCGCGGAAGGCCACGAGTCCCTCGACGAGATGCGCGACCACGGCATCGGTATTGACGTCGCGGTTGATGCCCGGGTCGGTCGATCGGATATCGGCGTTGAGCCGTACGCGCAGCGTGTCCCGCGTGGGCTGTGCGTGCGCGCCGGGGGCGAGCAGGCCGGCGACCAGCGCCACCAACGCCATCCGCGTCCCCGTCGTGCCGACCGATGTCCTCATCGCCCTGGCCATGCTGTCTCCTCCGGCGGCCGTCATCGGCCGGTGGCTTTCTGGATGTCCATCTCGAGATGGAATGTCGTGAAGCTCGGGTACAGCGCGGGCAGCATCGATACCTCCATGGATCCCAGTTCCGGCTCCATCACGATCATCGCGACGGTGGCCGACAGGTTGTTGCTGGTATTGGGGCGCGGCGGCCGGCAGACCGACCACGGCGTCTCGAAGTCGTCGAACAGCGCGTTCTTGATCGTGTCGGCGGTGATCTTGCCGATGTGCGGCGTCACAAGCTGGCGCACGCGTTCGTCACGATAGAGCGAATCGGGCATCTTCTGGACGCCGAGGTCGCGCAGCTTGGTCAGCGCGACGGGGCTCAGCCAGTGGTTCGCATGCACGACCACGCCGCGTTCCGGCTGCACCTGGAAGGTCTCGTCCGGCGCGCACTCGAAGTTGATGGCCACGCCGCCGGCGTGCGACACCATGATGTTGTTGGCGGCGGACTTGGCCGTCACGTACACGGCCTGCATCGCCAGCGCCAGCCGCTTCTGCTCCAGCACCTTGCGGCGGATCAGTGCCAGGGGTACGGCGAGTGTGCGATAGTCGCGTTCGCATTCGAGGTAGTTGGCGGTGATCGCGATACCGGCCGCGTTCATGCCCGAGCGGGCGAGCGCTCCCGCTTCGGTGAACGTCAGGTAGTCGGGGCCATCGTCGCGATGGACCTTCAGCACGACCGACGATTCGGCGCATTCGGCCTTCCAGTCCCAGTTTTGCGCATGGATCACGCGGCCATGGGCGGTGGCTTCGGGCAGGGCGATCACGCCCGTGCAGCCGTCCGGGTCGATCGGCACGGGCTGCTTGTTGCGCATGCGGTCGGCCAGCTTGAGCACTTCCGTCCGGGCGTTGAGCATGACCACCGCGGCGTATTCCACACCGGCGCCCTCCGCAATGCCGTGCATTTCTTCGATGTAACTGGCGTCGAACGCGGCGATCGTCGGTTCGAATGTAGCGACGATCTTCTGCAACTCCGGCCAGCCGAGCTTGTTGTTCTCGAGTTGTCGGGAGTAATGTTCAATGCCACGCTTGATACGCGTGGCGGCTTGCTCGCCATACTGGCGGCCGCGCTCGCGGGGCGGGCCGCTGACTTCGATCAGCGGGCATTCGGGCGCGGGTGCGGCTTGTCGGGTGTCGGTCATGGTCGGTAGCGTACGGCGGGAGAGGTCAGGAGTACCGCTGGGGTTGTGTCTAATCGTTGTTGTATGATCCAAAGTGTATTTTGATGACACAAAAAAATCAATGAGCATGCCTAACAACGTTCCGAACGAGGCGCCGGGAGAGGGATCGGGCCGGACGCGTCTCGCGCTGCAGGACCGCATCGCGCAATGGATCCGGGACGAATCGCTGGAGGCGGGCGATCGCCTGAACGAGCAGAAGCTCGCCGAGTCGCTAGGGGTGTCTCGCACGCCGATCCGGGCCGCGCTGGATCAGCTCGAGGCACGGGGGTTCGTCGAGCGGCGCCGCAACAAGGGCGTGGCGCTGCTGGCGCCGCCGCCGGTGGCGGAGGCCGAGGTCACTTCGCCGGCGGACGAGGACGAGCTGCTCGCGCGCATCGCGCATGACAGGCAGCGCAAGGCGTTACCGGACGAAGTCTCGGAACGCGATCTGATGGAGCGCTATAACGAGACGCGCGTAACCATCAAGCAGGCGCTCGTGCGCCTGGCGGATCTCGGTATCGTCGAGCGGCGGCTTGGCTACCGGTGGAAGTTCCAGGACGCGGTCTGGTATAGCGAAGCCCGGTTGGAGAGCTATCGCTTCCGCCTGGTGATCGAACCGGCCGCGATGCTCGAACCGTCGTTCCGCCTGCCGCCCGACTGGGCCGCGCGCATGCGCATCCAGCATTCGGCGTTCCTGACGCAGCCGTGGACGGAGGCGTCCCCGATCGCGTTTTTCGAGACCAATGCGGCGTTCCATGAAGGGCTCGCCATGGCGTCGGGCAACCGTTTCTATGTCGATGCCATCCGTCGGCTGAACCGCATCCGGCGGCTATCGAACTACGACTGGAAGCATGGCAGCGGGCGGGTCGAGATCAGTTGCCACGAACATCTGGGCATTCTGGCCGCGCTGGAATCGGGCAACCGCGAGGGGGCGGCCGAACTGATGCGCAAGCATCTGGAAGTGGCCAGCAAGCTCAAGGCGCCGACGCCCGCCGGGGCGGTGCAGGGGGCTCCTTTGCGGGAGCCGTGAGTGAACGGCATCCTGCTTCAGGACGCCTTGTAGCGCGTCAGATGGATGCTCGTCTCCGTGGCGCTGATGCCGCGGATCAGCCGCACGCGTTCCAGGACTGACGCGAGTCCGTCGAGCGATGACGCGCGGACCTCGGCCAGCAGGTCCCATCGCCCATTGGTGTCGTGCAACGCCGCGACACCGGGCTCTCCCAACAGGCGCACAATGACCTCGCGCGCCTGGTTTCCCTCCACGGCAATACTCATCCACGCGGCGATCGTCTCGCGCTGGGCCTCCGGCCGTACCTGTACGGTGTAGCCCACGATCACGCCGGCTTTTTCCAGCCGCGCGATGCGATTGGCGATGGTCGTGCGCGCGACGCCCAGCCGATGGGCGAGCAGGGCGGCACTGGCCCGCGCGTTGGCCCGCAGCAGGGCGAGCAACTGGTGGTCGAAGTCGTCCATGAGAGGAAAGGCGGTTGTCGGCATGCAAGCGTGGTGATACGATGGTGATAGTATTTTGTAAACACAATAACCAATTTTGCCATGAAGCGCCAGACCCATCCCCTGTTGTCGCCGTCGGCCGGCGTGTCTTTCGAACTCGTCAGTCACCACTTCGGCGAGCCGGGCGCCGGTCGAAAGGTCTATGTGCAGGCAGGCCTGCATGCGGACGAGATCCCCGCCATGTTGACGGCGACGGTGCTGAAAGAGCGGTTGCTGGGGCTGGAGCAGGCGGGGCGCGTGCGGGGCGAGGTCGTGCTGGTGTCGGCGGCGAACCCGATCGGGCTGGCGCAGGGGGTGTTGGGGAATTTCATCGGGCGGTTCGAGGTCACGAGCGGCAAGAACTTCAATCGCGACTTTCCGATGGTGGCCACGGAGGTGAGCGCGGCGATTGCGGACCGGTTGACGCAGAACGGGCAAGAGAACCTGCGGATCGTGCGGGCGGCCTGGAAGGACGCGTTACTGGCCCGGAAGCCTGCATCCGCGTTCGCGTCGCTGCAGCAGACGCTGATGCTGCTGGCGCATGATGCCGACTACGTGCTGGACCTTCACTGCTCGCGCGAGGCGGGGATGCATATCTACACGGGGGATGCGATCTGGCGAGAGGTGGAACCCCTCGCGCGCTACCTGGGCGCGACGGCCAGCCTGCTGGCGCTCGACTCGGGCGCAGACTCCTTCGACGAGGCGCATAGCTACACCTGGTACCAGATCCAGCAGACCTTCGGCGAACGGCATCCGATTCCGCACGGGAGCGTGGCGGTCACGGTGGAGCACCGGGGGCAGCGGGACGTGACGGACGCTTTGGCGCGGCAGGATGCCGAGGCATTGATCGCGTACCTGACGTATGTGGGGATCATCGACGGCGAGGCTCCGCCCCTACCGCCGCTGCTGCAACCGGCGACGCCACTGGCGGGCAGCGAGCAACTCGTGGCCCCGGTGGCGGGCATCCTCGTCTACCGCACGCCGGTCGGCGCGACGGTGCGGCCGGGGCAGGCGCTGTTCGACATCGTGGATCCCGTGGACGGGACGCGCACCACCATGGAGAGCCACACCGAAGGCGTCTTCTACATGGGCCGCGAGGTCCGTTTCGTCAGACCGGGCGACCAGATCGGACGGGTATCGGGTGCGCGTGCGTACCGGACGGGCAAACTGCTGAGTCCCTGATGGCGGCTACTTGCGTCGCTGCGCCATATACCCCAGGTACGCAATCGCGGCATCCAGATCCGCGTCGCTCAGGTTCGATGGCGGAAAGCTGGGCATCTGCATCGCGGGCCAGGCGCGAATGGCGCGGGGATTGCGGATGAACTCGCGTAGTACGCCCGGCTGAAAATACTCCGTCGGGCTCCGCGGCACGTTGAGGTCCGGTCCCAGCGACGCATCGCCCGCCCCATTGAGCTTGTGGCACACCATGCATTGCGTCGCCACCACGCTTTGCCCGACGCGAATCACGGAGTCCGAAGGGACCTCGCTCCCCACCTCGATCTGCGGCCACTTGCCCGCGCGCGAAGACACCGTGCGGATCGTGCCGATCTGGAACGGCCACTGTTCGCTCCTCACGCCCGACGCTTCCGGCCGCAGCCATACCAGATAGAACGGCCCCGTCGCCTTGCCATCCACCGCCCGCGGCCACGGCTTGCCCGGGGGTTCAATCGCCAGCCAGGGCTCCGCGCCGCCCTTGCGCGTGACCAGCCCATGAGGCAGGTTGGTCACGTACCCGTCCGTCGCCGCAATCTGCAAGTCCTGATCGTTTCCGAGCCGGTCAAGCCCGGGCAACGCCCGCAACGGCACCGCGCGATAGGTCATCGTGCGGCGGTAGGACACATCGCCCGGCACGGAAATCGTCTTCACGTCGCGACGCGCAAGCAGCTGCTCCGTGGTCAGCGTGACCGCATCGATCCGCAGTTCGGCGGCGCTGGCCGCGCCAGCCAGAACCAGCGCGCCCGCCGCCACCGTCATCGCCCATCGCAAGGGCACCTTCATCATACGATTCAAGATCAAGGCCGCCCGCTCAAAGCAAATCCACCACGCCGCCATCGACCCGCAGGGACGCCCCCGTGGTCGCCGACGCCTGCGGCGAGCATGCGTACACGACCATGTTCGCCACCTCGTCAACATTCGCCGCGCGCTGAATGATGGACGTGCTGCGATGCGCCATCACGAAATCGCGACCAGCGTCCTCCAGGCTCTTGCCCGTGCGCGCGATATCGTCCTTGAGCATTTCCGCGACCCCTTCGGTCAGCGTGGGCCCCGGCAGTACCGAGTTGACGGTGACCCCCGTACCGGCCAGCCGTTTGGCGAGCCCGCGCGCAATGGCGATCTGCGCGGTCTTGGTGAAGCCGTAATGGATCATGTCCACGGGAATATTCAGCCCCGACTCCGACGCGATAAACACGATACGTCCCCACTGGCGCTCGGCCATCCCTTTGGCATAGGCCCGCGACAGCCGCACGCCGCTCATCACGTTCACCTGAAAGAAGCGTTCCCACTCGGTGTCCGGAATCTCGAAGAAGTCCTTCAGCTCGAAGATGCCGAGGTTGTTGACGAGGATATCGACGTCCGGATGCGCGGCGACGATCTTCTCGCATTGCGCGGGATCCGACAGATCGCCTGCAAAGCCGACCACCTGCGCGCCCGGCACCGCCGAAGCAATCGCCTGATGCGCTTTCTCCACGCCGGCCGCGTTGCGGCCATTGACGATGACGCGCGCGCCAGAGGCCGCGAGCCCCTTCGCCGTGGCGAGGCCGATGCCCGCAGTGGAACCCGTCACCAGGGCGGTCTTGCCGGAGAGATCGATTTTCATGCGCACTCCTGAAAGTGGGTCATTCGAGCAAGGGATGATCGCACAGTGCGGGAAGCAACGTCGCCGTGGAAAAACAAAACAGCCGGCGCGAGGCCGGCTGTTTCGGTGAGGAGCGGTACCAGCGTGTTACTGGAACAGCTTGGTCGCCTGCAGGATCGTGTTGTACACGCCCCAGCACAGCGGGATCGTGACATACAGCCAGAACGCCGCCAGCAGGCCTTTGTTGGTTTCGACGGATTTGTTTTCCATGTCGATGTTCTCCGTGAATGCGAAGGTGAGGTGCGCGGATCAGTGCGCGGGACCGGCGGCGCCGCCCATGCGCGCCACTTCCGCATCGCTCATGTGATGCTTCTCGTTGACGCGCGACACCAGCAGGTTGCAGATGAAGCCCACCACCAGCACGCCCGCCATGATGTGCACGGTCATCGTGTACGCCTGCGCGGCAGCCACGCCTTGCGAGACCTGGTACTCGCGCACGTAGTTCACGATCACGGGACCGGCGATACCGGCGGCGGCCCAGGCGGTCAGCAGACGGCCGTGGATGCCACCGACGTAAGCGGTGCCGAACATGTCCGCGAGGTAGGCCGGAATGGTCGCGAAGCCGCCGCCGTACATCGACATGATCACGCAGTAGGCCAGCACGAACAGCACGATGTTGCCCGAGGCGCCCAGTTCAGGCACCAGCCAGTACAGGATCGCGCCCAGCACGAAGAACACGAAATAGGTGTTCTTGCGGCCCAGAAAGTCCGACGACGACGCCCAGATGAAGCGGCCGCCCATGTTGAACAGCGACAGCAGACCCACGAAGCCGGCGGCGGAAGCCGCGTTCACGGTGGTCTTGAAGCTTTCCTGAATCATCAGCGAAGCCTGGCCCAGAATGCCGATGCCGGCCGTCACGTTCAGGAACAGCACGAGCCACAGCAGATAGAACTGGGGCGTCTTGAGGGCCTGGTCGATATGCACGTGGTTCTTCGAGACCATCTTGTTGACGGTCTGGGGCGGGGTCCAGCCTGCCGGCTTCCAGCCGGGCGGCGGGACGCGGATGGCCAGCGAGCCGATGGTCATGGAGATGAAGTACGCCACGCCCAGCACCAGGAAGGTCTGCGCCACGCCGACCGAGGTCGCGCTCTTGAAGTAGTTCATCAGCGCCACGGACAGCGGCGCGGCGATCATCGCGCCGCCGCCGAAGCCCATGATGGCCATGCCCGTCGCCATGCCGCGGCGGTCCGGGAACCAGCGGATCAGCGTCGACACGGGCGACACGTAGCCCAGGCCGAGCCCGATGCCGCCGAGCACGCCGTAGCCGAGGTACAGCAGCCAGATCTGGTGCAGGTACACGCCCAGCGAGGAGATCAGGAAGCCGCTGCCGAAGCAGCATGCCGCCGTGAACATGGTCATGCGCGGACCGACGCGCTCAAGCCACTTGCCGGCGAACGCAGCGGAAATGCCGAGGAAGAAAATCGCGAGGGAGAAAATCCAGCCCAGCGTGGTCAGCTTCCAGTCATCGGGCGCTGCCTCGGTAATGCCGATGGCCTTCGACAGCGGGCCATTGAACACCGAAAACGCATAGGCCTGACCAATGCACAGGTGCACGGCGAGGGCGGCGGGCGGCACCATCCACCGGGAGAAACCCGGTTTGGCGTAAGTCGCCTCTTTTGAAAAAAACGGTGCCTGGCCGTAAGCCACGCTGCCGCCATCATTCATGACACTGCTCATGATGTAAATCTCCAGACAAGGATCCGGGACAGTACGGCCAGGACCTGGCGTGTCCGGCCGGGTAGTCTGAGATACCCTCGCCGGATTGACCCCGTCACGCCGTGGCCGTACTGCCCAACGATGCCGCGCCGGCGAACGCGCGTGCGCGCCTGCCGTTGCGGCGTTTGCTACAAGAACGCCGATTGCTACGGACGATTGCGACGCGAAAAACTGGGCAGGGAGGGGCGACGCGCGTGGGCCGTGGACAGGCAGGCCGGGCGAGAGAGGGTGTCGGTGTCTGCGGTCATGGCGGGGGCGCCCTGACCTGTCTTGCTTGTTTTCATTGTCTTCCCGTAACGGGTCGGTGGATATATGCTTTGTTTTGCATATATCCACCTGAAAAATATTTTGGTCGAACCTTAGCGCTAGGCATTGGCGACTTCAATAGGAAAAGAATGACATATTCCAGTTTCAACTGAATGTCGCCGGTTCAGCGCGGATATACACCAATTAAATCGGTGCAAGTCGTCTGCTTTCTGCAACAGACTGGCGCCGAACGTATTGGAAAGAAGTGGGGACCGTCGATTTATGGCATGGCGGCGAGCGACCGATGCGCTACCCTTTCGGCAAAACATACGAGGGGTATTGTCAGGATGGACCTTGACCGCATCGATCGAGAGATCCTGCTGGCCGTGCAGGCGGACGGCCGCATCACCAACGCGAGTCTGGCCGACTCGGTCGGTCTGAGTGAAACGCCGTGCGCGCGCCGGTTGCGGCGCCTGGAGGCCGATGGCTTCATCGAGGGGTATCGCGCCACGCTCTCGCGCAAGGCGCTGGACCTTGGGCTGATGGCCTTCACGCAGGTCCGGTTCGGGGCGCACGACCGGGAGTTGTCGGAGCGCTTCGAACGCGAGGTGCAGGGCATTCCGCGCATCGTTGCCTGCCACAACGTAACCGGCACCGCCGACTACATGCTCACCGTGGTCGCGCGCGACCTCGACGACTACGGCGTGTTCGTGCGCGATGTCATCCGGACGTTGCCCGGTGTCACGGCGGTGGAGTCGGTACTGAGTCTGCGCGAGGTCAAGCGCCATAGCGGGTTGCCGCTCCTCTGACGGCGTTCCGCTCCGGTGCCGTGGAGCTTTGCTCCAATCGGCACCGGAAGCGCGCGGGATTTTACCTCGTTTTTACTTCGCGGCCGCGAGAATGGCGTCCGCAACGGCCTTCGGCTGCGAGACCATCGGGACGTGGCTGGCGTTCACCCTGACCACGGTCGCCTGGATCTTCTTCGCATCGTCGGCCTGCTGTTGCGGCAGGATCATCTGGTCCTTCTGCGCCAGCACGAACCACGACGGTTTGGTCTTCCAGGCCGCGCTGTCGCCAATCTTCTCGGCAAACACCTTCGACTGCACCGGGCCCTGCGTCGCGGCCATCAGCTTGACCTCGGCGGACGACACGTCCGGTGCGAAGTATGTCTTGAAGTCGGCGTCCGTCAGCGTCAGGAAGCCGCCGCTGTCGGCCACGAGGTTCTTCAGGCCCGGGGCCGGTGCGTACGACTTGCCGGCGTCGGCGACCGATTGCCCGGCTTCCGGCGCGAAGGCGGCCACGTACACGAGCGATTTCACCTTCGGGTTGTTGCCGGCCTCGGTAATCACCACGCCGCCCCACGAGTGGCCCACCAGCACGACGTCACCCTTCTGGGCATCGATCACGCGGTTGGTCGCGGCCACGTCGTCGGCCAGCGAAGTCAGCGGGTTCTGCACGGCCACGACCTTGTAGCCGCGTTGCTGCAGCGTCGGGATGACCTTGTTCCAGCTGGAGCCGTCGGCGAACGCGCCGTGCACCAGCACGATGGTCTTGCCGTTGGCCGGCTCCGCGGCTTCCGCCGGGCGGGCGGCCAGCGAGAACGCGGTGGCGGCTACGGCGCCGACGAGGGCGATGGTGGTGGTGCGATAGAAGCTGGCGATGCGGTCCATGATGATCCTTTCCGGGTTTGAAGAGGGGTGCGACAAGCGTGCGACGGACGAAGATTAGTGCACTAACAATTAGCGCGTCAATAGTTATTGCACAAAATATTTGCGTGCACTATGCTTCGTCAACATTGCCGCATTCCGCCCATGACAACCAAGTCCCCCCCGAAGCTGCGCCCAGTCGACCAGCGCCTCTGCTTCCTGATTTACTCGACCTCGCTGGCGATGACCCAGACCTACAAGCCGCTGCTCGAGGAAACCGGCCTGACGTACCCGCAATACCTCGCGATGGTGGTGCTCTGGGAACAGGACGGCATCGCCGTGAAGGATCTTGCCGCGCGGCTCGGCCAGGATTCAGGCTCGATGACGCCGCTGCTCAAGCGGCTCGAGTCCGCGGGCCTCGTCACGCGCCAGCGCACGCCCGGCGACGAACGCAGCCTGTCGCTGCGCCTCACGCCAGCGGGGCAGGCCATGCGCGAGAAAGCGCGCAAGGTCGATGCGGCGTTCGAGCGCGCCTGCGATCTCACCGAGGAGCAGGTGGGCCAGCTGCTCGATGGAATGGAAGTCTTGCGAGGCCATCTGCAAGGCCAGCGTTAGTGTCAACGTCAGTCTTCGCCCTGTTTCATATGACTCATTTAGCAGTCATGTTGTAACGAAACCGACATGTGATGTCCCTAGTATCGGGGCCGGTATTGCATCGACCCCACAAGGAGAAGACATCCATGTCGTACATCACGGACAAGCTTCGCGCCCCGCGCCGCGAAGCGGAAGGCGTCGTCACGGTTCCGGGCCAGAGCCTCGAAGAGATCGTTGCCGCGAACCCCGAGCGCCGCAAGGTGCTGCGTGGCAGCCTCGGACTTTCGCTGCTGTCCGCATTCGGCAGCGGCGGACTGCTTGCCGCCTGTGGTGGCGACGACGATCCCGCCCCGGCGCCGGCACCGGCGCCCGCTCCCACGCCGGCGCCGGCCCCGGGTCCGACGCCCGCGCAGCCGCTCGACTACAGCATCAACTTCAAGCCGCTCGAGTCCAAGCTCACGCCGAACACCGTGCTCGTGCCGGACACGTATTCCATGGAAGTGCTCTTCTCCGCGGGCGACCCGGTCACGGCGGGTGCCGCCGGTTACAAGGGCGCTTTCCAGAGTTCGATGGAAACCGAACAGCAGGCCGGCGGTAATCACGACGGCATGCACTACTTCACGCTGCCGGGCGTCGACCCGCAGAAGGGCGGCCTGCTCGTGATGAACCACGAGGCGATGGACAACCTGATCCTGTTTCCGGGCGGCACGTACAATGCCGCGACCGCGACGCCGGAGCAGAAGCGCATCGCGCTGTCGTCGGTGGGCGTGTCCGTCATCGAGATCGAACTGGTCGCCGGCAAATGGCAGGTCAAGCGCAACTCGCTCTACAACAAGCGCTACACGGGCAACACGATCTATCGCGTCTCCGGTCCGGCGGCGAGCGTGGTCGGCGCGACGGTGGTCGGCACGCTGAACAACTGCTCGAGCGGCCATACGCCGTGGGGCACGTACCTGACGTGCGAGGAAACCACGGACAACTACCTCGATCCGACGCAGCCCGACAACGGCTACGGCTGGGTGGTCGAGATCGATCCGCAGCAGGAGCTTCCGGGCTTGCCCGTCAAGCGCACCGCGATGGGCCGCTTCGACCATGAAAACACCGCGTTCATGACCGATGCCTCGAATCGCGTCGCGTTCTACATGGGCGACGACGGCACGCCGGGCTGCATCTACAAGTTCATTCCGAGCGTGGCGTTCGATGCGACCAATCGTCTGAACAACGCCAGCCTGCTCGACAACGGCAAGCTCTACGTGGCGCGCTTCAACGCCGATGGTTCGGGCGACTGGATCGAACTCACGCAGGGCATCAACGGCCTCGTCGCGGGCGCGACCGATCCGGGCAACACGACGCAGGGCCCGCAGACTCCGGTCAGCATCGACTTCAACACGCAGGCCGACGTGCTCATCAACACGAAGGCCGCCGCGCGCGTGGCCGGCGGCACGCTGATGGATCGCCCGGAATGGATCACGGTGGGGGTCGATCGCACGATCTACTGCACGCTGACCAACAATGGCGGCCGTCAGGTGGTGGATGCCGCCAACCCGCGCGTGAACAACTCGCATGGCCATATCGTGCGCTGGCACGAGCAGGGCGATTCGCCGCTGGCCACGACCTTCAAGTGGGAATTGCTGCTGCTGGCGGGCGATCCGTCGATCGCGGCCGCGAACCTCAAGGGCAACATGAAGGGCGCGACGTTCTCGAGTCCCGATGGCATACGCGTGGATCCGAAGGGCCGCCTGTGGGTGCAGACCGATGCTGGCACGGGCTCCAGCGTCACCAGCATCTTCGGCGCCAACTCGATGCACTACGTTGATCAGGTGACGCGCGAGGTCAAGCGTTTCCTCGTCGGTCCGGTCGGCTGCGAGATCACCGGCATCGCCTACACGCCCGACCTGACCACGTTCTTCATCAACATCCAGCATCCGACGGGAACGGGTCAGCCCAATGGCAACTGGCCCGATCCGGTGCTGCCGTCGCGCTCCTCGACGGTGGTCATCCGCCACAAGCAGGGGAAGCCCATCGGTGCCTGATCGCCCTGCGGACGGTTGCCATATACGCTATTTTTACGTGATGCGTTGTCACGACACGATGTCACGGGACCGTCATTAATACGCCGTAATATTTCGGTGTGGCAAACACCTCTGCCATCCCGCCGACGGCCCCAGGCAAGGGCTGGCGGGCGACATGTGGGTGTCGTCCGCCTCGGCATATTCGTCACCGCGACCATGCGTCGCGGTTTTTTTTTTTTGCGGTTTTCGTGTGTGGCGCGAGGCGGAGGAGCCGGACGCCGGAATGTCGGATGTCTTGAAATCCACTCGGGTTCAACTTCCTGTCACAAAAGCTTCTTAGCATCCGCGTCGGCCTGATGGATGTTTCGGTCGTCCTCACTTCACAACATACGAGAAAGACAAGCATGTTCGATAAGCCAGACGCTTCCCGCCGCAAGGCACTCAAGCTCCTCGCCGGCGCGCCGATGCTGCCGCTTGGTTTCGTTTCCACTTCGTTGCTCGCGGGTTGCGGTGGTGATGGCGACGACGTAGCGTCCACGCCGGCCGGCACGCCTCCGGCCACGACGCCCGCCGCGACCTTCACGACCGCCGAATTCACGGCCATGCCGGCGCCGACGCTGTCGAATCCGGCCGCCATGGCGACCACGACCGTGGGGTCGAGCCTGAAGGTGAACTTCAGCGACGGGTCGAGCCAGACCTACAAGCTGGCCTACCAGCCGTTCTTCGTGACGGGCGACATGGTGCCGAACGGCGCCGGCGGCCAGATTCTGGCGGGCGGTTACGTCGACATCAACAACCAGCCGATCATCGACGCTTCGGTGGCCGGCAAGGAGCGCCAGTTCTACTCGGACTCGCCGGACGGTACGTCGCTGCTCAAGATCGACGGGGCGAAGGTTGCGGGCGTGACGGGCAACACCGTGTTCGCGGTGGTGCAGTTCGAATACACGACGCGTGACCAGGCCGGTGCCAGCACGTACGGCTGCCTGCCGTCGCCGATCGCCGTGCTCACGCTCGACCAGAACCCGGCCACCGGCAAGCTGACCCTCGTGAAGTACCACAACGTGGATACGTCGAGCGCCAACGGCCTGTGGATTACCTGCGGCGCGAGCCTGTCGCCGTGGAACACGCACCTGTCGAGCGAAGAGTACGAGCCGGACGCATTCACGACCTCGACGAGCAACCTCACGCAGTACGCCGCGTTCGCCAAGAACCTGTATGGCAACGCTTCGATTCCGCTGAACCCGTACCTCTACGGCCACCTGCCGGAAGTCACGGTGAACGCGGATGGCACGGGCTCCATCAAGAAGCACTACTGCCTGGGCCGCATTTCGCACGAGCTCGTGCAAGTCATGCCGGACAACCGCACGGTGCTGATGGGTGACGACGCGACCAACAGCGGCCTGTTCATGTTCGTGGCCGACAAGGAGAAGGACCTCTCCGCCGGTACGCTGTATGTGGCCAAGGTTGGCGCGGGCTTCTCGATCGATCCGGCCGCCGCACCGGCGCCGCTGACGTGGGTCAAGCTGGGCCACGCCACGAGCGCGGAAGTGGAGGCGATGGCCAAGTCGCACCGCCCGACCGACATCATGGACGTCAAGTGGGCCGACCCGTCGGACACGAGCTACACGAAGATCTTCTCGGGTGGCGTGGCGCAGTGGGTCAAGATCGTTCCGGGCAAGGAGCGCGTGGCGGCATTCCTCGAAACTCACCGCTACGCCTACCTGATGGGCGGCAGCATGGGCTTCACCAAGATGGAAGGTACGACCGTCAACATCAAGGACAAGGTTGCCTACTCGGCGCTGCAGAACATCGTCGATTCGATGGTGATCAACAATGCCAAGGGCTGGAACGCGCAGAGCAACATCGGCGTGCCGGCCGCGCTGAACGCCGGTGGCGTGATGCAGCACAAGCTCGCCGGCGGCCAGAAGGACACCAGCGGCGCCGCCATCAACAGCGAGTGGGTGCCGGTGCAGACCAGCGCGCTGATCGTCGGCAAGGACATCGCCGCCGATGCGCTGGGCAACACGGCGGACCCGGAAACGATCGGCAACCCGGACAACCTCAAGTTCTCCGAGAAGCTGCGCACGCTGTTCATCGGCGAAGACTCGGGCCAGCACGTCAACAACTTCCTGTGGGCGTACAACGTCGACACGAAGAAGCTGACGCGCCTGGTGTCCATGCCTTCGGGCGCGGAAGCGACGGGCCTGCACGCCGTGGACGAAATCAACGGCTGGACCTACATCATGAGCAACTTCCAGCACGCCGGGGACTGGAGCAGCCTGCATGCCAAGGTGCAATCCACGCTGGATCCGCTGATCCGCGCGAACTACAAGGATCGTTTCGGTGCCGCCGTGGGTTACCTGACGGCCGATGCGACGAGCGTGAAGACCAGCAAGGTCTGAGTCGCTCCCGCCAGGCGCTGAAAACCGCGGCCTTCGAGCCGCGGTTTTTTTTGACGTATGGGGCGTGGAGAAATGCATGGTAGTCTGCTGTCTGGCTCGAAATACGCCGAATATCGCTATCGGCCTTGCACAAATCTATGAGCGAGAAGGACCGTTCTCCCGATGCACGCCAGCGCACCCTCTCGCTGCTGCGCGCGATGGCGCCGGACGAAGGCTACAACCTGACGGCGCTGCCGAGCGTCCGCATCCTGCGCTCGAACCGCGCGCTGTCGCGCACGCCGGTGCTCTATGACCCTGGTATCGTCATCGTGTGCCAGGGCCGGAAGCGAGGCTATTTCGGCGATCGGCTCTATCTGTACGATCAGGACCACTACCTCGCCGTATCGGTGCCGGTGCCGTTCAGCATGGAAACCGACGCGACGCCCCAGCGTCCGCTGCTCGCGCTGTACCTGCACCTCGATTTCGCGATGGCCGCGGAACTCGCCACGGCCATCGACCGCGAAGACGCGCCCGCGCGCGAACAACCGCCACAGAGCATGATGTCCACGCCGATGGACGGCGCCATGCAGGCGTCCGTCCTGCGCTTCCTCGAAGCCATCTCCCAGCCGCTGGAGGCCGCGATACTGGGCCCGGGCCTGCTGCGCGAACTGTATTTCCGCGTGCTGACGGGCGCGCAGGGCGGGGCCATGCGGCAGGCGCTGGCCATGAAGGGCCAGTTCGGCCGCATCGGCAAATCGCTGCGGCGCATCCACGCGGAGTACGCGCAGCCGCTGGACGTGACGCAACTGGCCGGCGAAGCGGGCATGAGCGTCCCCAGCTTCCACAGCCACTTCAAGGCCGTCACGCACGTTTCCCCGATGCAGTACGTCAAGTCCACGCGGCTGCATCAGGCAAGGCTGCTGATGGTGCGACAAGAACTGACAGCGGAAGCCGCCAGCGCGGCCGTCGGCTATACCAGCGCCTCCCAGTTCAGCCGCGAGTTCAAGCGGCTATTCGGCATGACCCCCGCGGCAGAAGCGAAGCGCATGCGAGAGGGGTTTGCCATCCCGGAGGCGTTCGACGACGCGATGTACGTGTCGTCGCATTGAGATCGACTCGATGACAATGTCGAGGTGCGTTGCCATTGGGTGAGGCAAGCGCTTGGACACATGAGCGGTTATTTCTTCGCCCGCCGCGCCTGCACGGCCGCGCTCAGTACTTCCAGCACGGCTGCCGAATCGTCCCAGCCGATGCATGCATCGGTGATGCTCTGGCCGTATGTCAGGCCGTGCGGGTCATGTTGGCCGGGCGTGAATTTCTGAGCGCCGGCGAGCAGGTTGCTTTCGACCATGACGCCGAAGATGGATGGGCTGCCGCCGCTGACCTGTTGCGCCACGTCTTTTGCCACGTCGATCTGGCGCTGGTGCTGCTTGCTGCTGTTGGCGTGGCTGCAGTCGACCATCAGGGTCTTGCCGAGGCCCGCGGTTTCCAGTTCGCGGCAGGCGTTGGCGACGGAGTCCACGTCGTAGTTCGGCGCTTTGCCGCCGCGGAGGATGACGTGGCAGTCCGGGTTGCCCTTGGTATGCACCGTCGCGACCTGGCCGTTCTTGTGGACGCCCAGGAAATGGTGCGGGCGCGACGCGGCCTGGATGGCGTCGATGGCGATCTTGATGTTGCCATCGGTGCCGTTCTTGAAGCCGATGGGCGCGGAGACGCCCGAGGCCAGTTCGCGGTGGATCTGACTTTCCGTCGTGCGCGCGCCGATCGCGCCCCACGAGATCAGGTCGCCGATGTACTGCGGCGAAATCACGTCGAGAAACTCGCCCGCTGCGGGCAGGCCCAGCCGATTGATGTCCAGCAGCAGGCTGCGCGCAATGCGCAGGCCCTCGTCGATGCGATAGCTCTCGTCGAGATACGGATCGTTGATCAGCCCCTTCCAGCCCGTGGTCGTGCGCGGCTTCTCGAAGTACACGCGCATCACGATCTCCAGCGTGCCGGCATACCGCTCGCGCTGCGCGAGCAGTCGCCGCGCGTACTCGAGCGCTGCCGCCGGATCGTGAATGGAGCAGGGGCCCATGATCACCAGCAGGCGGTCGTCGCTCCCATGCAGGATGCGCGCGATGCGCTGGCGCGTCTGCGTGACGAGCGATTCCACGGGCGTGCCGCGGATCGGGAAAAAGCGGATCAGGTGTTCGGGCGGCGGCAGCGGAATGATGTCTTCCACGTGCGCGTCGTCGGTCACGCTGGTGCGATCGGAGGACAGCTTGCGGTCTTCGTCGGAAGCAGGCTGGGGGTGTTGTTGTGGGTGGTTCATCGGAGTGGTTTGATCTTTTGTGCTGTCGTCCGGACGCATGTTAGCCGGATTGTCTTGCGTCTCAACCTATCTGGCGTTCTTCTCGAGCTCGTCCAGCCCCTGCCGCAACGCCTGCAGCTTCGCCCGGAAATCCGCGTCCTTGCGCCATTTCCACGCATGATCCAGCAGATCATCGACGGTCGTCTTCTTCACCGCCGCGATCTCGCGGGCCATCTCGAGGAAGTCGTCGAGCGCACGGCCGCCATCGTCGTTCCGGAACTCGGCCTCGTGTTTTTCCAGAAAGGGCACAAGCACATCCATCAGGCGTCCGAGCTGGCGCCCGTAACTATACCGTCCCGTGATGCGCCGCTCCGCCTGCGGGTCCGACGAGCCGGCGTAGTTGATGTTGAACAGCCCGACTTGCCCCACGGCCTCGCCCCACGCGCGAATCCATTGCGTCACATCGCCGCTCCACGGCGAGCGCTCGTTGTGCAGCAGCGCCCATGCCAGCCACGCTTGCCATGGATCGGGCGACGACGCGCCGTTGACGATCTCAGGATCTGATTGCATCTTGGCGCTCCTTTTCGCGGGGCCCGGTGAGTAACCCTGCAAGCGTAGAAAACGCAAGGGCATGCCGCAAGGCGGCCCGTTACGCGCGACCGCGGATGGTCGCCAGCGCCAGTCCAGCCCCGGCGAACGCGCAAAGCGCGCACACGAGCGACACCGCGCGCAGGCCGGCCGCAATGGCACGCGCTTCCGTCGCGGCGGGTGCCGACAGCGCGGCCTGATACGACCAGACGAAGACGATGCCCAGCACCGCGATCGCCAGCAGGCCGGCGACGCGGGCCACGGCATTGTTGATGCCGGCCGCCACGCCCGCATGGTCCGTGGAGACCGATCCCATGACCGTCGCCGTAAGCGGTGCGACGGTGATCGTCATGCCGAGTCCGAGCACCGCGAGGGCGGGAAAGAAACCCAACACGTAACTGTCGCGCGCGAATGGAAACGCGAGCATCGCGAATCCCAGTCCCGCGACGAATGGCCCTGCGGTCAGCAGCAGCCTCGCGCCGAAGCGTGCCGTCAGCCCACCCGTATAACGCGACAGCAGGCCGATGATGATCGGCACCGGCAGCAGCGCCATGCCCGCCTCGGTCGCGGTATAGCCATCCGCGCGGATGAGCGTATAGGGCAGGAAGAAGAGGATGCCGCCAAGACCGAAGTACAGCAGCAGCGTGACGAGGTTGGCGCCCGTAAAGTCGCGCGAACGGAACACGCCGAGGGGCATCATCGGGTGCGCGCTGTGGGCCTCGATGCGCACGAACCACGCGAGGAAGACGAGTCCCATGGCGGTCAGGCCGTAGACCATCGGATGCGCGAAGCCCTTGGCGGCCGCCTCGGTCAGCCCATAGGCCAGGGCGGCGAGTCCCGCCGTGGCGGCCGCCGCGCCGGGCCAGTCGAGGCGTGGCGGCGCGCCGGGCTTCTGGCTGTTCGGCACCGACGACATCGCGAGGGCGATCGTCGCGACGGCGAGCGGCACATTGAGCAGGAAAATGGCGCGCCACGACCATGCATCGACGAGCCAGCCGCCCACGACCGGCCCCACCGCGGAAGTGATGGCGCCTACGGCCGACCATGTGCCGATTGCCCGGCCGCGTGCCTCGCCTTCGAATACGGCACCGATGATGGCGAGACTGCCTGGCACGAAGAAGGCGGCGCCGATGCCCTGCACCGCGCGGGCGACGATCAGGAGCGTCGCGTTGGGCGCCAGTCCGCAGGCGATCGATGCGACGGTGAAGATCGTAATGCCAGCGACGAACACGGTGCGGCGGCCCAGCTTGTCGCCCATCGCGCCGCCGACGAGGGCCAGGGCGCCGAGAAACAGCAGATACGCGTTGACGATCCACTGCATCTCCGCAACGCTTGCGGCGAGTTCGTGCTGCATGGCGGGCAGGGCGACATTCACCACGGAGCCGTCGATAAAGGCCATGCTCGAGCCGAGAATCGTCGCGGCCAGCGCCATGCGCTTGTGCAGGCATGTGCGGTCCGATGCGGCGGGTTGTGCGCGGATGACGAGCGCATCGCAGGGTGTACCGTGCGCCGCGAGGGATTGCTGAGGCGTCGAGGCAGGGAGGCGGGGAGGGAGGTCGGGGCGGGGGGCGGCCAAGCTTGCTCCTGAACGGTGCGGTGTGGGGGAGGCTGCGGTGGCGCGAGACAAGTGAAACCGGCTGTGGGACCGGCAGTGGAACCGGCACTGGAACGGTTAGCGGAACCGGAACAGCCCGTGCCAGAAGTGCTCGAACGCGCCGAGCGGAGAGGTTGCTGGCTCTCGCGCGGAGTCGGGGTCCTGGGCAGCCGCCGTGTCGGGAACCTCCTCGACCGTCCTCCGCGACTGCTGCAACGCCCACACGCTATCGGCGATCCGCCCCGCCAGCCCGGCCTCGCACTCGCGCCCCAGCAGGACGCCGTACAGCACATCGCGCCCGTGCCCCTCGTCGGCGAAGCGCATCGCAACGGCGACCATCTTCTCGTAGTGCGCCTGCGCGAGCCGCCGCTCGGCTTCCTGCGCCTCGCGCTCCCGCGCCTCCTCGGCGGCATGCTCGGCCTCCCAGCGCCGCATCTCGCGTTCGAAGACGTCGTCGTAGACCTGGCGTTGTTCGGCATCGGACAGGATGGAATAGGCGTCGCGCACCTGCTGGAACGCCGTGTGCGCCTAGTCTTCGCGCCCGGGATTCCGGTCCGGATGCCACTTCATCGCCGCGCGGCGATAGGCGCGCTTGATCTCGTCGAGCGTGGCATCTGGCTGCACGCCAAGCGTCGCGTAGAGCGTGGTCATGGAAGCGGGACGTTGGGGGATGGGAAGCGGTCATCCTAGCACGCTCGCATGCCACGCTCGCATGCCGCGCGCATACCACGGGCGTACAATTTCTCGCGCGCTTAGTCCCCTCGCGCGCTCAGTCCCTGCAATAGCCTTCGCCCGTGCGCACCGTCAGGCAGTTCTTCTTGTCGGCGAGCCATTTCATGCCGGTCTCGGCGCCATGGGTGGCGCGAATGACTTCTCTGGCCCCGTCGCGCTCGAATGCGATGCCGCCGTCGGAATATCTGCCCTCGAACTTCCGCGGACCGTCGAGGTTCTGCACCGTGACGTCGTACTTGCCGTGGCCGCCGGCCAGTTCGAGGTACGTCCCTTCCGGCCCTGTCCACTTGCCGAGCCATTCGTCGGTACGCGGCGCGCTGGCGGAAACCGGAGCGTTGCCGGCTTGCTTGTCGGCGGACGCGTTACGGTCCGAGCATCCGGTCACGGAGACGATTGCCATCGTCAATGCGGCGAGGGAAAGCGGAAAGGTCTTCATCGGTCTGAGTGGACAGGGTCGGGCACAGGCGGATTTTCGCATGGGCGCGTAACCGGCTCTGTCCGCGCACGGCCGACATGGTTTCGCGTTTGTCTCGCGTTTGTCTCGCGTTTGTGCCGCAATGTCATGGCCCAGTCGAAGCTTCCGTTTTTGTGCCTGTCGGCTAGGCCATCGTCCGCGTATCTTCGTCCCTGTCATCAACGACTTACGGCAACAGGAAAGGACCCGACATGACCCGCTTGAACTGGAGAGAAATCGCCCCCGAGGGCGCCAAGGCGCTGTTCGGCATTCATCACTACGTGACCAGGGACACGAGCCTGCCCGAGGAGCTCGTGCATCTGGTGTTCCTGCGCGTGTCGCAGATCAATGGCTGCGCCTATTGCATCGACCTGCATAGCCGCGACCTGCGCAAGACGATGTCGATCGACAAGATCACGCTGGTACCGGTGTGGGAGGAGGCGCCCCACCTGTTCTCGGATCAGGAGCGCGCGGCCCTGGCCTGGGCGGAAGAGGTGACCCGCGTCAGCGAGACCCATGCTTCCGACGCAGCCTACGCGGCCGCATCGGCCGCGTTCTCGCCAAAGGAACTCGTCGACCTGACGATCACCATCGCGGCGATGAACGCCTTCAACCGGCTGGGCGTACCGTTCCGGCTGCCCGTGGCCGCGAAGGCATAACCGCCGACGCGATGGCGTAGGGGGGCGTCTTGAGGATGCCCGCGTCGCGTAAGCTCCCGCTGCCTATTGCCGGGACGGTCGCTCGGATATCCGCCCGCCCCTGAGAGGACGCCCCTCGGCTCAGGTCTGGATCGCGCGGGCGATGGCGGCGCCCATGTCCTGTGTCGTGGCGGTGCCGCCGAGGTCGGGCGTATGGATGCGGTCGGTGTGTCCGAGCACCGTTTCGATCGCTCGCATGACTGCTGCGGCCGCTTCCGGTTGGCCGAGGTGGTCGAGCATCATGGCCGCCGACCAGATCTGGCCGATCGGGTTGGCGATGCCTTTGCCCGCGATATCGGGTGCCGAGCCATGTACCGGCTCGAACATCGACGGATACTTGCGCTCGGGGTTGATGTTGGCGCTCGGCGCCACGGCGATGGTTCCCGTGATGCCCGGACCGAGATCCGACAGGATGTCGCCGAACAGATTGGACCCCACCACCACATCGAACCGCTCGGGCGACATCGCGAATCGCGCCGCGAGGATATCGATGTGGTACTGGTCCGTGCGAATGCCCGGATACTCGGCGCCGATCGCCGCGAAGCGTTCATCCCAATAGGGCATCGAATGGAAAATGCCGTTGGACTTCGTGGCCGAGGTGACGTGATCGCGCCCGAGCTTGCGTGCCAGCTCGAAGGCGTAACGCATGATCCGATCGGTCCCGCGCCGCGTGAAGATGGCCTCCTGTGTCACGAACTCGTGCTCGGTGCCCGCGAACATGCGTCCGCCGACCTGCGAGTACTCGCCCTCCGTGTTCTCGCGCACGATCCAGAAGTCGATGTCGCCGGGCTTCTTGTTGGCGAGTGGGCAGGGCACGCCCGGCAGCAGCCGCACGGGCCGCAGGTTGACGTACTGGTCGAACTCGCGGCGGATCGGAATCAGCAAGTTCCACAGCGAGACGTGATCGGGCACGCCGGGGAAGCCCACCGCGCCAAGAAAGATCGCGTCCGAATCGCGCAGGCGCTCGATGCCGTCCGCCGGCATCATGCTGCCCTGCGCGTGATAGCGCGCGCAACTCCAGTCGTACGTCGTGAACGACAGCTGGAAGCCGAACCGTTCGCTGACGGCCTTCAGGACACGAATCCCCTCGGGGACGACTTCATTGCCGATGCCATCGCCGGGAATGACGGCGATCTTGTATTGCTGGTTGGTGATCATGATGAGGGTGCGGAGGTCAGTGGGCGGCGGGCGGTTGCGACAACAGGGCGACGAGCTCGGGAACGGTTCCCGTCGCGCGCTGCACATAGGCGCCCGCGTACGTCTCGCGGATAGCCGTCGAAGTGGTGTGGCTCGCGCCGATCTCGCGTGCCATCGTGTCGTAGTACGTCATGTCCTTCAACGCGTTGGAGATGGTGAAGCGGAAGCCCGAGCCATCGCCACGCTCGATGAACGGACGCAGCCGCTCGAGGATCACGCCCGCGCCGCCACCCTTGGCCAGCACATCGATGAGCACCTCAGGATCCACCCCGCCGCGCGCCGCGCAGGCGGCGGCCTCCGCAAGGACCGCCGAGAAACCCAGCGATACGAAGTTGTGCAACAGCTTCAGCCGGTGGCCCGAGCCCACAGGCCCCGCGAACGTGATGTTTTCCGCAAAGCGCTGCAATAGCGGCTCGCATTCCGCGTAGAGCGCCGCGTCGCCTCCCACGATCAGGTTCAACCGGCCTTCCGCGGCCTCCTTGGGGGTGCGCGTCATCGGCGCATCGAGGAACTTGCCGCCAGCCTTCTGCACCGCGGCGGCAATGCGCTCGGTCGAGGAGGGAATCGCCGTCGAGCAGTCGATCACGATCGTGCCCGGCCGCAGCGCGCTCAGCAGCCCGTTGGGACTGAAGAGCACGTCTTCGACCTCGGGCGTTCCCGTCACGCAGAGGATCACGATGTCTGCCCGCGCCGCCAGATCGGGAATCGTCGCGGTCTTGCTGGCGCCGGCGGCCAGCAGCGTGTCCAGCGGCTGATTGCCCGGATGCTCGAGTACCACGAGCGGATAGCCATGCCTGACGATGTTGGACGCTATCCCATGGCCCATCATGCCGATGCCGATCATGCCTACGGTCTTCATCATGCTGTCTCCTGTTGCGTTGATGGATGCAAGGTTACCGGGCCGCCAATCCGCCGGCGCAGATGTATTTGACCTCGATATAGTCCTCGATGCCGTACTTCGAGCCTTCCCGTCCGATCCCCGATTCCTTGACCCCGCCGAACGGCGCCACCTCCGTGGAGATCAGGCCCTCGTTCAGGCCGACGATGCCGCATTCGAGCGCTTCCGCCACACGCCACGAGCGCGCGTAATCGGTCGTATAGAAGTAGGCGGCCAGTCCAAAGGGCGTGTCGTTCGCCATCGCAACGCCTTCCGACTCGGTCTTGAAGTGGATCAGCGGCGCGACGGGGCCGAAGGTCTCCTCGTTCATGAGCTTCGCCTTCGGCGAGACGTCGGTCAGGATGGTTGGCGTAAAGAAGCGGCCGCCCAGTGCGTGTGCGCTGCCGCCCGTGAACACGCGCGCGCCCAGCGCCACCGCGTCGTCGATGTGCTCGCGCACCTTGTCCACCGCGGCGTCATCGATCAGCGGGCCGAGGTCGACGCCCGGCGACATGCCGTCGCCCACCTTCTGCGCCTCCACGGCGACGCGCAGCTTCTCGGCAAAGGCGTCATAGACGCCGTCCTGCACGAAGATGCGGTTTGCGCAGACGCAGGTCTGACCGGCATTGCGGAACTTGGAGGCCATGACGCCCGCGACCGCGGCGTCGAGGTCGGCGTCGTCGAAGATCAGGAACGGCGCATTGCCGCCGAGCTCCATCGACACCTTCTTCACGGTGCCCGCGCACTGTTCGAGCAGGGTCTTGCCGACCTCGGTCGAGCCCGTGAACGACAGCTTGCGCACCACGGGGCTTTTGGTCAGCACGTTGCCGACGACGGACGCGGAGCCCGTCACGACGTTGAGCACGCCATCGGGAATTCCCGCCTCTTTGGCCAGCGCGGCCAGCGCCAGGGCCGAGAACGGCGTGGCGGATGCCGGCTTGATCACGATGGTGCAACCTGCGGCCAGCGCGGCACCGGCCTTGCGCGTGATCATCGCGTTCGGGAAGTTCCATGGCGTAATCGCGGCCACCACGCCCACCGGCTGCTTGATCACGACGATCCGCCGGTCCGACGACGGCGCGGGAATCACGTCGCCATAGATCCGGCGGGCTTCTTCCGAGAACCACTCGAGAAAGCCCGAACCGTATGCGATCTCACCGCGCGATTCCTTCAGCGGCTTGCCCTGCTCGAGCGTCAGGATGGTGGCAAGGTCTTCCTGATTGGCCATGCACAGGTCGTACCACCGGCGCAGCAGCTTGCTGCGGTCGCGGGCACTCGTGGCGCGCCATGCGGGCAGCGCTTGCTCCGCGGCGGCGATCGCCTTCTCGACATCCGCCGCCGTCATGCGCGGCACGGAACCGATCGACTTGCCGGTGGCGGGGTTCGTGACCGGCACCACCTCGCCATCGGTGGCATCTACCCATTGACCGTTGACGTGGCACTGCTGGCGAAACAAGGAAGCGTTCTGAATCTGCATGAAAGCGACTCCGCGTTGGATGTGTTGGCGTTGGGGAGGGAAGGTCAGGAAATCAGGTTGGTTGGGCGTTCGCCACGGCAGATATCAGGTTGGCCGGGCGTTCGCCTCGGCAGATATCAGGTTGGCCGGGCGTTCGCCACGGCGCAGGGCGGCCAGCCCGTCGAGCAGCAGCCAGCCCATGGCGTTGCGGGTTTCCTCGGTCGCGCTGCCGATGTGCGGGCTCAGGAAGACGTTGTCGAGCTGACGGTAGCGCGGGTCGAGGTTCGGCTCATTGGCGAACACGTCGAGTCCCGCGGCAAAGACGTGGCCGGACTGCAAGGCCGCGATAAGCGCGTCGTCGCTGACGATGTCGCCGCGCGAGATATTCGCCACGACCGCGCCGCGCGGTAGCGCGGCAATATGCGCGGCGTCCAGCGCGCCCTTGAGTTGCGGTGCGCCCGGCGCCGCGACCATCAGCATGTCGCTGTGCACGCACAGGTCTGCGAGCGTGGCATGGTAGATCGCACCGTCCTCCAGCTCCGCGGGTAGACGCGAGCGATTGTGATAGTGGATCCGCATCCCGAACGCGCGCGCCCGTGTCGCGATCGCCCGCCCGATGCGGCCCATGCCAAAGATACCGAGCCGCTTGCCGACGAGGCCCTTGCCAAGCAGCTGCGTCGGCGCCCAGCCCGGCCATTGACCGCCGCGCACCATGCGATCCGCTTCGTAACCGCGCCGTGCCGCGTTGAGCAGCAGCATCATCGCGACCTCCGCGCAGGCGTCGCTGAGGACATCGGGGGTATGGAGGACGTCGATCCCGAGCTCGCGGGCGGTGGCGAGGTCGATATGGTCATGGCCGACCGACAGCGTGGCCACCGTCTTCAGCGCTGGCGACAGGTTGCGCAGCAGTTCGCCATCGATGCGCTCGGTGGCGGTCACGAACAGCACGCTGACGTCCCGCGCCCGCTCGGCAATGGCCGCCGGGCTCAGCAGCGCGTCGCTCTCGTTCCGATCCACGCGGAATCGCGCCGCCATGGCGGCCTCCACGTCCGGCGGCATGCGCCGGCAGACGAAGGCTTTCTCCAACGTCTCGGTGTCGTAATCGTTGTGGCTTTCCGGCGGCATCGACATCTTCTCCAGGCTGGAAACTAGGTTGTATTACAAATTCATCGTATCAATGTGTCAAGCAAATTTATTTGGGGTGCTATGATTCCGGACATCCGCCATCAGCACTCGAGCACCCATGGAGCAGCGATTACAGGACATCAGGGACGAACCGGCCGGCAGCCGCGGCGGCTTCGAACCCACGCTGGCCGACCGGGTCACGGAGTTCTTGTCCGGGCAGATCCGCAAAGGGATCTACCCGGTCAATGCGCGCCTGCCGACGGAGAAGTTCATGACGGAACAGTTCGGCGTCAGCCGGACGGTGATCCGCGAGGCCATCTCGCGGCTGAAGTCGGAAGGGCTCGTGGAGAGCCGCCAGGGCAGTGGCACGGTGGTACTCGATCCGGCCAGCGCGGAGGTCTTCCGATTAGGCCGCGGCAATGGCCATAGCGACCCGGCCGTGGGCGTCATCCGTATCCTCGAACTGCGCCGCGGCATCGAGGCGGAGATGGCGGCATTGGCGGCGGTACGGCGAACGGACGCGCAAATGGCCGACATCCGTGATGCCCTCGCGGCGATCGACCGCGCGGTGGACGCGGGCGGCGACGGCGTCGAGGAAGACCTCGCGTTCCACATCGCCGTCTCCCGCGCGACGGGCAACCCGCACTACACGGAGTTACTCGGCATGCTGACCCGATCCCTGCGCGACGCCATCCGCCTGACCCGCGGCAATGAATCCCGCCGCAGCGACCTCACGGCGCAGGTCCGCATGGAACACGCGGAAATCTGCGCCGCCATCGACGCCCAGGACGCCCCCCGCGCGCGCGAAGCGGCATTTCTGCATATGCGCAACACCGAAGCGCGCATCTCCACGGCGGAACGGGACTTCTGGACGGGCGACAGCCGCACGGCGGCCCAGCGGCTGGCGGGCGCGGATCTGGCGACGGTGTTGAGGCGGGGTGGTTAGCCTTCGGCGGGAAGCAGCGCGAGATTGCTGAGCGCGTGGACCCCGCGCCATGCCTGCGTGTCGATCGACGCCACGATCAGTCGCAGCATCGCGGCTTCGATGGTCCGGCATGCCAGGCTGAGCCGCGCCGAACCCGCCACGCAAAGAAAAACGCGGCGCGACAGGGAAGAGTCCGAGATCGGAAGACAGGTGTAGGCGCCGGGCGGCTCGTTGGCCAGCGCGCTCCATGGCAGGATCGTCCAGCCCATGCCGGCGCTCACGGCGGACAGTAATACCGACACCGCGCTCGTTTCCGCCACCAGCGTCAGATCGAGCCCCGCCGCGATAAACGCGCGATCCGTCAGCACGCGCACGGAATTCGGAAAGCTGGGCAGCAGGAGCGGAAGCTGTGCCACGTCCGCCAGCGTGAGCGGCGATTCGTTCGTCGATGAGCCGGGCCCGACGGCCATGAGGTCTTCATCGAGCAGCGGCAGCAGATGCATGTTGGGCCGTTGCTGAGAATCCATCGAGATGCAGATGTCCAGTTTCTGCATGGCAACGAGTTCCGCAAGATCGGCGCTGCTGCCTTCAACGATTTCCACGGTCACGTCGGGGACGTTGTCCGCGACGTATCGGAGCAGCGGCACGGCGAGGACCCGCGACGTGCTGGTCGGCAGGCCGACGCGCACATGCCCAGAGGGTACGTCACGGCCATGACGCACAGCCGCATGGGCTTCTTCCATTTGCCGGAGGACCATCTTGGCATGGCGGTAGAGAATCTTGCCGGTCTCTGTGGGGCGCGCGCCGAAGGGGCCGCGCTCGAGCAACTTGGCATCGAGCTCGGCTTCGAGGTTCGCGACGTGCTGGCTAAGCGACGGCTGAGCGATATGCAAGGCCTCCGCGGCCGCGGTAATGCTTTCGAGCTCGACGATACGGGAGAAATAACGAAGCTGACGGAAGTCCATGGGGGGATACAGCAAGGGAGTCGAGGCCCGACACTAGCATCTCGCGTGCCGGACGGGCATCGCTGAATGCCCTAGCGTCCTGCCGCGGTGTCCGCAATGGGGATGTCGATATAGCAGCCGTCCTTTCCGCCCAGCGTGAAGGTCAGCACCGGCGGGCGCCCATGCGGTACCTGTGGGAAGTGGCCGCGATCGCCCCCCGCAAGAGACACGCGCAGCTTGCTGCCGGCAGCCAGCGTCCACGCCACGGGCAGCAGCGCAAAGTCGAGCGTCACCGCCTGGCCCGGCACGAGCCGTTCCGCGTCCGCGCGCCGGTGTGCCCGGTACGGCCACGTCGTCCGATATTCAGGCGGACAGGGTTCCGACTTTCGATGCGATGCGCGAAGCAAGCCTTCGGTGATATAGCGCACGGTACCGTCCGCCTCGACTTCGGAAAGATAGGCATAGACCGCGGCATCCGGCTGCGAGGCGGCGACGGTCAAATGCGCAACGACATGGCCCGCGATCGCCAGGGGCGCGCTGACGCGCGCCGAATCGAAGTGCGGCAGCCGCGCTTCGTGCCCGGCCCAATCCGCGTAGTAATCCTCGATGTTCGCGGCGCCGAGGCGCTCGTATCGCGTCTTGCGGCCCGTGGACCAGTCGAAGCTGACCTGGAACGCGATGTCGCTGGCCGCCGGCGCGGCTTGCGGCGAGAGGCCGTCGCCGGCGGCGAGATACAGGCGTTCGGTGTTCCGCGCGGGCGGCCATGTTTCGGCCGCATGCCACTGGTCGTCGTGGATGCTGTGATAGTGGACGCGCGCCTCGTCCTTCAGGCCGGTGTCGAGGCCGAGCAAATGTTCATCGAAGAAGCGCAGGACCTCGCCGAGCAGCGGAAATTCCGACGCGGGCTTTTCCCGCCATGGCGACACGTTCGTTCGCGCGCCGTGATCCCACGGTCCGAGCAGCAGGCGGTTGTCATTGTCAGGCAGCGAGAGGAACCGCGTGATCGCGCCATTCGCGTAGCCGCCGCCGTCATACCAGCCCGAGATCGAATACACGGCGACATCGGGTTTGATCCCGTCAAGGTAGCGATAGGGACTGCAGCTGCCGGAGTCCAGCGACGGGTCATGGAACGCCGCGGCATCGCGAAAGGCGAACTCCGGCGCCAGATCGGCCAGCGTGAAATTGTTGCGGTGTTCCGCGATGGCTTCGGCCAGCAGCACGCCCTCCGCGTCCTCATCCACGCGTTCCGGCCCGGCGAAGCGCGGATCGTTGAAGTAGGGGAACCCGGCTACCAGCTCGCGGCGGTCCTGATCCAGCGCGAGCATCAGTTCGTCATAGGCCTCGACCCACACCTTGGACAACATGCCGCCGATATAGAGTTGCTCGCTATAGATATCGGAGACGGAGAACAGCGGCGCGATGGCCTTCACCGCGGGGTGGCCGGTACTGGCGAGAAAGCATGCCGCGGCACCCAGATAGGAGATGCCCGTGCAGCCGATCTTTCCATTCGACCACGTCTGGTTCGCGATCCATTCGGCGACCTCGTGGTAGTCGTCCCGCTCCGAGGGCGAACGCAGCGTGTCGCGCGTGCCGAAGCTGGCGCCCGTGCCACGTACGTCGACGACGACCACGGCATAGCCCTTCGGCACGAAGGCATCGCGGTACTTGGCGGCATTGGGACTCGGCTCGGCGCCCGCCGCCGTCAGCCGAAACCGCCGATAGTACGGCGTGAAGATGACGACCGTCGGGAAACGTTCGGGCGCGACCGTGCCGGCCAGCGGCTGTGGCAGATAGATATCGGCGGCGAGACGGCATCCATCTCGCATCGGCAGGTAGCAGGAGGCGGGCCGCGGCGGAACGGAAAATTCGGCGTGACGCGTCGCCAGATAGGCGGAGGGCGCGGTCTTCCAGGCGTTACCCCGGATATCTTGATCGGACATGAGCTTCAGGTAGAGCGTCGGTGATGCCGCCTATGGTACGAAGCCTGCGATGCCGGACGGAAAGATGAAATTCCGATTCGAACATAGGCCGCACCTATGGGCCGCCCCGAATGCGCCGTCGCTATGTCGCCGTGGTGCCTTCTTTGTGCTGCCCCTGTGTCACCTCTGTGCATGCCGCATTGCAATAGTGCGCGCGTGCCCCAGTGACGGGCGCTCACGCGCGGCGCGGTCGGGGCATAGGCCTGGCCTATGTTCGCATCGACAATCCATATTGGTCTCTGAGGGCGGACATCCATACCATCCTGATGAGCATTTCGTGATGAATTCAGTTTCGATGGGAGAACGTTCGATGTACCGACGCCGCTTTATCGCCTTCGCATTCGCGGTCACGGCCGCTGCCACGGCCTTGCTGTGCCATGGCGCTGCCTACGCGCAGGACGCGTATCCTTCCCGACCGATTCGCCTCATCGTCCCGCAGTCGGCCGGTTCCGGCAGCGACGTCGTGGCGCGGCTGCTCAGCGAGAAGGTATCGCAGGAGCTCGGACAATCGATCGTCGTCGACAACCGTCCCGGCGCGAACGGCATCGTGGCGATGAGCACCGTGGCGAAGTCCGCGGCGGACGGCTATACGCTGCTGCTCACGGGCGTCTCGCAGATCAGCTTCAATCCGCATCTGTATGCGTCGCTGCCGTATAACCCGCAGAAGGATTACACGTTCATCTCGCCCGTGGTGGACACGCCGTTCGTGCTGATCGCCAGCAAGGCCAGCGGCATCACGTCGGTGAAGGGCTTCATCGACAAGGCGAAGGAGAAGAACGGCGGACTGCCGTTCAGCAGCGCCGGCGTCGGCAACAGCACGCATCTGGCCATGGAGATCATCGCGGACAAGCTCGGCCTCAAGCTGACGCACGTCGCCTACAAGGGGTCGGGTCCGGCCCTGACGGGTGTGGTGGCCGGCGAGGTGGATGCGATGGCGAGCGTGCTTGGCACGGCGCTGCCGCAGATTGCGGCGGGCACCGTGGTGCCGCTGGCCGTCATCGGCCAGACGCGCGCGAAGGAACTGCCGAACGTCCCGACGCTGAAGGAAGCCGGTATCGACGTGCCCGTCATGCCAGGCTGGTGGTCGCTGGTCGGCCCGGCGGGCATGGATGCGAAGACGGTGAGCAAGCTGAACGCCGCGGTGCAGGCTGCACTGGCGGATCCGCAGATCAAGGCGCGACTGGCATCGCTCTATCTGTACCCGATCGTCGGTACGTCGGAAGCGATGAAGCAGCGCGCGATCAACGACTCCAACGTGTGGGGCGACTTCATCCGCAAGCGCGGGATTCAGAGTTCCTGAGGCGATGACTCGGTCGCCAAGAGGTAATTCAGCGTAACGGCGATGGCTTTTACGCTTAACCTCTGCCACCATCGCGCTCCTTCCATTCCTAGCGGACGCGCGCGGTTCATCAAATGGCTTCGAGCAAAGCACACCATGCCACCGGCTGGGCGGCGGCGGTCATCTATGCGGCTGTGGTCGCGAAGCACGGTGGGGCCGGGTGGCACTGGGCCAACGCGTTGGGATTCGTCGCGGCGTTGTTCGGCAGTACCGCTCCGGACTGGATGGAGGTCGCCTGGTGGTCGCGGTCGCGGCGGTTGTGGATTACGCATCGGACGCTGACGCATTGGGGCATCGGATGGATCGCGCTGCTGATCGGCGCGTATCACGCGCTCGGGACGCATGCGATGGCCGCGCCGTTGTTTGGATTTGCCTGCGGCGGGCTCATGCATCTGCTGGCGGACTGGCCAAATCCGCTGGGTGTGCCGTGGATCGCCGGGCGGCATTCGCTGAACTGGTGGAACAGCGGGCGTTGCGACTGGTTTATCGTCGCGGCGTCATGGCTGATTGCTGGCGCGGTGTCGGCCGATCTGTGGATGCAAGGGCGCCTCAGCGTCGAGTTGCTGCATCACCTGAGGGCGGGATTCCCGGTCTTCCGATAGGGTCCTACGCCAGCCGCAACTCCCACAACACGTCGAGCACATGCTGCGTCGCACGCTCGACGTATCCCGCGCGGTGGGCGACACCCAGGCGGCGCCATAATGCGGGCCGTAGCGGCCGCATGATCACGCGCTTGTCCGGTAGCGGCGTCGTGGCCTCGTGCGGCAATAGCGCGGCGCCATAGCCGGCCGCCACCAGGCTCTTGATCGCGTCGTTGTAGTTCAGCTGAATGCGCGGCGCCGGATGATGGCCGGCTGCCGCGAACCACTCGGAAGTCAGGCGCGAGAGGCGCGTCGTCGCATCGTTGAGGATCAGCGGTTGCGCGGCGAGCCAAGCCGGTGTCACCCGTGCCGGGGATTTCCAGTCGGCCGGCACGAATGCCATCACCGGGTCGCGGCGCCAGGGCTTGATGACGAGACCGGCCACGGGCGGCTGGGGGAGCGCGATGAGTCCGACGTCGAGCGTGCCGTCGGCGAGACGAGACAGCGCTTCCTGCGACGTGAGAATTGCAATCTGGATGTCGATGGCGGGATGGTCCTTGCGCAAGACTTCCAGCGCCTGCGGCAGCAGATGCGCGATCACGCCCGTGGACGCGCCGAGCCGCACGCGACCTTCCAGCCCTTGCACCTGCCGCTGGATATCGTCGAGCGTCTGCTCGGCATCGGCCAGCAGGCGGCGCGCTCGCTCGACGAGGACTTCGCCAATGGCCGAGGGTCGCACCTGTCCGCGCTTGCGTGAGAGCAGCGGGGCGCCGATGCGCGCCTCGAGTTCGCTGATGTGGAGGCTTACCGTGGGCGGCGCAAGGTGCAGGGCGCGCGCGGCGTCGGCGAACGAGCCGCGGTCGGCGATGGCGACCAGCGTGCGCAGGCGGTCCAGGCTGATCTCTCGCATCGTATCTCCTCGGCGGATCCTCGACGTTCAGCGTCGCTGAACGATAGCGTTATTAAATTCAACTTTTCCTATTCTACTTCCGGATGGAAGATGAGGGCTCGTTCTCCCAGTGCTCCCATTCCCCATTCCATGGAGTCCTCACGCATGCGCTCTCCCATTGTCTTCATCGACGGCGACCAAGGCACCACCGGTTTGCAGATTCACGACCGGTTGCGCGACCGGACCGACCTGACCCTCTTGACACTGCCGGCGGACGAACGCAAGGACCCGCGCCGCCGCGCGGAGGCGATCAATGCCTGCGACATCGCGATCCTGTGCCTGCCCGACGCGGCCGCGCGCGAATCGGTGGCCGCGATCGTGAACCCGGCCGTGCGCGTGATCGATGCGAGCTCGGCGCATCGGACGCATCCGGAGTGGACGTATGGCTTTCCCGAGATGACGCGCGGGCAGCCCGAGCGGATCGCGCACGCGCATCGCGTGACGAATCCCGGCTGCTATCCGACCGGCGCCATCGCGCTGCTCCGTCCGCTGATCGAGGCGGGACTGATTCCCGATCATCACCCGATCAGCATCCACGCGGTGTCGGGCTACTCCGGTAGCGGCCGGGCCGGCGTAGAGCAGTTCGAGGGCCCCGATGCCGCGAGCGCGCCGGCGTATCACATGTATGGGCTCGAACTTGCGCACAAGCACACGCCGGAAATCCAGCAGCTCGCCGGACTGTCGCATCGGCCGATCTTCCTGCCGTCGATCGGCGCATACCGTCAGGGCATCGTGCTGACGATTCCGCTGGACCTGCGGCTGCTCGCGCCAGGTACGGATGGCCGCACGCTTCGGGCTTGTCTGGCGCGGCATTACGCGGGCTCGAAGCATGTCAGCGTGACGCCGCTTCAGGACGGGGGCGCGGCGACGCTCGACCCGCAGGCGCTCAACGGCACCAACGACCTGCGGCTCAGCGTGTTCGCCAACGACCAGCATGGGCAGGTCGTGCTGGCGGCGGTGTTCGACAACCTCGGCAAGGGCGCGTCGGGCGCGGCGGTGCAGAACCTCGACCTGATGCTTGGCGGCTCACTGTCTACGGCGAACCAACACCACGACGACTCGGTGTTGGCCGCGCACTGACGGATATCGGCGATATGTTCGATATGCGTGGCTTATTTGGGTTGGCACGCGCTATGCGATGGGATGAGCGAGCAATGCTCGCCTCCAACACCGACCCGAGGAGAACCATCATGGCCAACGCAATACATATCGTCGATCTGCATCAAGAGGAATCCCTTTCGGCTGATGCGCGGAAACGCGTCGTGGGCGGACGGGATATCGCCCGGGAGAAGGCGGTCCTCGAGGCTTATCTCACCATCCGCGATATCGACAAGCTGCTGAACGAGCCGGAACCCGCGCCGGCCAAGGTGTCGATGAAACTGCCGGGATAAGGCAGGGCCGTGCGATGGAGTGGCGCTGCGCGGCATTCGTGAGGGAAAACGACAAACTCCGTTTTACTTGTTAGCGAAAACGACATTTCGCCCTTACAGGCGTCACCGATGCGACGCTAGACGACATCGGCGAAGTATGGGCCCGCAGCGCGGGCACGTCAGACTAGTCTGAGTGATTCATTAATATCTTTGTGAGCCTAAACGACAAAAGGACTCATAGATGTTTCTCTAAACGACAAAGCAAGGAGAATCGGAACTAGAATGTCGCTGTAAACGACATCGGCAAGGCTCATGGAGCATCTCGGCGAAACGACGGACGACATCATTGTTACCGCGGCCCTCACGCCCGCACAGCGGAGACACATCGAGCGGCGCGCGAAAGATGGCCAATTGCAGCGGATCTTCAAGGGGCTCTACGTCGCAGCGGCGGGAGGCCCCGACGATGTCGCTCGACGGGTGAGTGCGAATTGGGCGCGCGTCGCTGGCGTTATTGCCCCGGGTGGGGTGATCTCGCATGCGAGCGCCATGAGCGGACGCCCGATCGACGGCATGGTGTACGTCTCCCACCCCACGCTGGGCCGCCGCAAGGTCAGATTGCCGGGGCTGACCGTAGAAATCGTACCCGGATGCGGGCCGCTGGCGGGTGATGTACCCATGAGCAACACAGGGCTTCACTACGCCGGGCACACACGCTTCCTGCTGGAAAACCTCGGGATGAAGCTTGCCCGGAAGGCAGGCGCCGACGCGGTGGAGCGGTATCTTGTCATGACCCTGAACGCCTCCGGCGAAAAGGCGCTCAATAGGATTCGCGACGAGGCGGCGATCATTGCATCTGCATTGGGGCTTCAGGGCGAGGCAGCATCTTTGCGCGAGCTTGTCGCCGCCCTGCTCGGCACGCATAAACAGGGAACGCTCAAAACGCAGGAAGGCATTCTCATCGCCAAAGGAATGCCGGTCGACGCCGAGCGCATGATGCGATTCGACGCGCTCGCCTCCCATCTGCGCATCCATCCCTTCCCGCGCTTCGAGGAGGGCGTGCCATCTGGTGTTCCCCGCCACAATTTCTGCTTTGTCGAGTCCTACTTCTCGAACTATGTCGAAGGGACAAAGTTCGCGACCGAAGGATTCACACGACGTCCTCGGGGTGTTTCGTCTCGCGCTGACGCCTCCGTTTCGGAACAGTCCGCCTGTCGCCGGTGAAGACTTCTTGCCCGGTTTGGAGCAATGGCATACCGCGATGCTCGGGAGCAGGCCGGAGGCGAATCCGGGCCGCGTCAAGACTGAACAGAATTTACGCTGGCACAACCGCATTCGTGCGGCCTTCGCACGTGCGCGGCACCCTCGAGGCGGGATCGAAGATCGCGTTGTCGGTGCCCGAGGGTTTCGCGCGCGCGGTGTTCTATGCGTTTCTCGTGTCGGAAGTTCACCCGTTCGACGATGGCAACGGTAGGTTGTCTCGACTCGTGATGAACGCCGAACTGTCGCGAGTCGGACTGCATCGCATCATCGTGCCGACGCTCTTTCATCCGCAGTATGTGGACTGCGTTCGCAAGCTGACCCGGTCCAATGAACCGGAGGCTTTCGCTCGCTGCCTGGCGATGATGGCGCGATGGTGCTCACAGTTCGACTACACGGACATGGACGCCCTCATTGCCGCCCTGCGAACGACGAACGCCATGGAGGAATCTCCCGCGCAGTATCAACTGCTTAATCTCGATGGCAGTAAAAGCTTGCAAGGCTGAGCGACGCAGTCGCGCGGCAGTGCGGTGAAAGCTTCGTTGCGGTAAGCGGGTTTGTGTGCGGCGGGCATTCCCCCCGATAGCGATAGAATGCGGGCCTCTATTCCGCGAGGCCTCTTAGCATGTCCATGGAAATTCTTTCGCGCTCGGCGGCGTTGCATGGGGCGGCCGTGGCTTGTATGAAGGGGGCGGTGCCTGCCGATCACCCACGCACGCTGGCCGCTTATCAGTGTGCGTTGATGTCCGTCGAGCATGCGGCCGGTGCCGTGGCGTTATTGACCATCGGCATGCCCAACGCCGCGATGGCATTGTTTCGGCCGCAGTTCGAAAGTTTGATGCGGTGCGTCTGGCTGCTGGAGGCCGCGGACGAGCGGTGGGTGCGGCAGTTTCATGCGGCGGACGTGGAGACCGGCGATTCGCCGGCGTTGGCGGATATGATCGAGGCCTTGCTGCAGCTCGAGGATCCGCGTAGCCGGGACATCGTCGAGCATCTTGACGCTTATCGCTTGCAGGGCCTGGGTGCCATTGGCGTGCTGACGCAGGGCGGAATGCGCCCCATGGCGCGGTTGGGGCAGGGGGCCGCGAATGAACAGCTCGAGGCGCTGGTGCGTTGCGCGAATGGGCTCGTCTGCCATGCGGCGCAGATGGCCGCGCTGATTTCGGCCGATCCGTCAGCCGCCATGCAGGCGGTGCAATCCCTGCGGGGCGCTTTTGTGGATTGCCTGCCCGTCGATTGTCGGCCCGTCGATAGCATGCCATCGGCTGGCTGAGCCCGGGCATGCCCGGAATACCCGGCCGTCCGCGTGGAAGTCCTATGGTATGGTTACCGTTTCGAGGACTTTCGCCGGTGATGGGAACGCGTCACCGGAGTGCGGTCGGGAGTGATCCAGCGTGAGCGATGCAAAGCAGAAAGCGCGAGGCACACTGCGGGCGGAAAAGGTAGCGACCAGCCGGGCGTTGCGCCTGAGCGTGCCGCAGGAGGCGAGGCCCGCGCCCGTCAACCGCAAGGACTGGCTGCGCCAGCGAAAAGAACAGTTGCAGGCGGCCCGCCTGGCCGCGCGCCAGCGCCGCGATCTGCTCAAGGCCGAGATTCTGTCCGTGGCGCAGGATATCGCCCGCGAAGAACGCGCGGCGGCGCGGCTCGAGGCGGAGCGCCAGAAGGCGGCGCTCAAGTCCGACCAGACCCATGCGCGCGAGGACGCCCGCGCGGCCGCAAAGTTCGAGCGCGGACAGCCCGCGCGCGCCAAAGCCGATCGAAAGACCCTCTCCAACGAGAAGCGCAAGCTCGTCTCGTTTGCGGATTTCGTGCGGATGCGCCGATAAGACGCTTCAACTCCCGTCGAAAATAAACCTCAGCAGCGTCACAGAACAGGCGTACAGTGGACGAGGTTCTACAAAAAGTGGGGGAAATGATGGACAACTATCCAGCAACGCGCGCCAATGGCTTTGACATTTATCCGCTGGTGTATAAGTTCGACGCACCCGCACGTGAATGGAACGAACGCAAGCCGGATCGCACCTATAGCGCCTCGGTGGTGATCTGCCGCGAGGGCGAAACGCCGTCGGGCGCGAACGGCCGCGTGTTCAAGCTACCGGAGCAGAACTGGGAAAGCCTGGGCGTGGCCAAGCGCGCGGCGGTACAGCGCGGGCTGGACATCATCGGCGGACGGGTGCCGGGCGAGTCGATGGCCGGCGTTTGATCGGCGGCTATCCGCGATCGATGCGTTATCGCCTGGCCTGCTGGGCGAGGAACCGGTCCAGCTGACCGGCGAATGCCTTGCCATCCTGGGGCGAGAACGGCGGCGGACCGCCGGTATCGATGCCCGAGGCACGGAGCTGATCCATAACGTCGCGCATGGTCAACCGCTCCTGAATGTTTTCGCGGCTGAACCACACACCGCGCGGGTCGAGTACCTGTGCCCCTTTTTCGAGCGCCGCCGCGGCGAGCGGGATATCGGCGGTAATCACGAGATCTCCGGCCTCCGCCATGTCGACGATGCGCTTGTCGGCCTCATCGAAGCCGGACGGTACCTGCAACGCCTTGATGAACCGCGACGGCGGTGTACGCAGGTACTGATTCGCCACGAGCGTGACGTTCACCTCCGCACGCTGCGCGGCACGGTACAACATGTCCTTGATGACGACGGGGCAGGCGTCTGCGTCGACCAGTATCTGCATTGAGGAACTTCCAGGGTACGAGAGCCGCAACACTACCATGCTCGGACCCGTCGGCATACCGCGTATGCCCGCTCACCACAGGAGACCAACATGTCTCAGAACAACGCGATCTACAAGGGCTTCCGGGTATCGGCGCGGGTGCGTCAGGCACCGGACGCCCTCCCGGCAGGCGACCCGATTCCGCTTCGCTTTCTCGCAACCGTGACGATCACGCAAGTCAGCGAGGGCATGGGCTCGCGCAGGCAACTGCCCGGGATGATCCAGCATGCCGCGGGCGCGCCGCATGACGCCATCGCGCTGGCCCTGTCATCGGCCCGCGCCGCAATCGACGGCATGTCCACCTTCGTAAAGGCGAAGTAGGCCAATGATCATGAGCTGGTTCTGCCGGGACTATCGCGGCATGTACATCCATGCCTTCGCGTTCGAGTCGCCGGAAGCTGGCATCGGGACGAATTTGCCCGGGCCCAAATGGAACTACCGGATGGCAATCTGCTTCTCGCCGCTGCGCGACGACAGGCTATTCGGAGAATCCTCGGACGATGACGAGGATTACTTCACCAAGGAGGCCGCGGAGCAGGCCGCGCTGTTCTACGGCCGATCGGCCATCGATATCCTCCACGGCCTGCGATGACAAGCCGATGACGGCCAGCACCGGCGAAGGTCAATCCGGTCCTTGCTTCGCCAGCGCCATGTGGGGGCTTTCCGTCGTGATGACGCCGATGATCCTGGCCAGTTGGCGGCTTAGCGTGATGTACGCATGCCCGATGCGGCTGTCGAAGTACAACGAGTCGCCACGCGCCAGGCGCACGACCTCGCCCTGCTCGAAATGGACTTCGATCTCTCCCGAGAGAACGTACACGAACTCCACGCCCGCATGTCTGGCGAAATCCTTCGGTCCAGTCACCGCACGTGCGTGAACGGTGCCGAGCACGGGGTTGATGGGTTTGCCGGGGGCGGAAGTAGCCAGGAATTCGTACGTGAAGGCGGCCCCGCGATAGCGAACGCCTTCACCGGCGCGCGTCACGACGGGACCGGCCTGAGGCGCCGGCGAGGCGTAGGCCTCGGAGAAGAGCGTGCCGATGTCCAGCTGTAACGCATGCGCCAGCGCCGCGACGTTCTCGTAGCCGAGCGCCAGTTGGCCGCGCTCGGCGCGCGAAATCGTGGTGATGGAAACGTTCGAGCGCTCCGCCACCTGCATCAGCGTCCATCCGAGCTGCTTGCGGGCGGTGCGCAGCCGCATGCCGAGCGTTGCCGGATCCAGCAGATCGGCCCCTTCATGGCGGCGAGTGGTCTTGGTCTTCATGGCAATCTCCCGAGGCAAGGATTCTCTCAGAGATCCCACAAAAATTTGCGTAAACGCAAAAAATAAATATACTCGCATCCACTGCCCAAGGAAGGATTGCGGGATGCACATCGTCGTTGTAGGGGCCGGCATCGCCGGCGTGGTCACTGCCCTGACACTGGCTCGGGAGGGCGCCACGGTAGACATCGTGGATGCGGCACCGGGCGCGGCCTCGGGGGCGAGCTTCGCGAATGCGGGACTGATATCGCCGGGCCATTGCTTTAGCTGGGCCGAACCCGGCATGGCGCGCGTCGCCATCCAGTCCCTGCTTGGCCTCGGCGACGGCATCGGCATCTGTCCGCCATGGACGCCCTCGCTGCTGCGCTGGGCCGGGCTCTTCGCGCGGGAAAGCACGCGCGACAGGTGGATCGCCAACTCCACCGCCGCGCTGGACCTCGCGGCCTACTCGCGCAACCTGCTATTCGGCGAGGGCGTCGTGCCCGTCGAGGCCTATGGCGGGCGGCATGCCGGCATCCTGTACCTGTATGGCGAAAACCAGCAGCCCGGTCCCTACGATGAGGCGCTGCTCAGAGCAGCCGGAGAACCTTTCGAGCGTCTGGACCACGACGCGCTCCTGCTGCGCGAACCGATGCTGGCCAGGGCGGCCGTAAAGTTCGCGCGCGGCGTGTTCTGTCCGAACGACGGAACGGGCGACGCCGCACGCTATACGGCGGCGGCACTGGAGGAGGCTATGCGGCGCGGTGTGCGGGCGCATTTTGGAGAGCGGGTGCGCGGGTTCGACGTCAGGGGCGCGGCCATCTCTGGTGTGAAGACGGACAAGGGCCACTATAAGGCCGACGCGGTCGTCGTGGCCGCGGGCCTGTCCTCACGGCAGCTACTCGCGTCGCTAGGCGACTCGCTGCCCATCTTTCCGGTCACGGGGTATTCGATCTCGTATCGCGGCGAACGCGCGGCGCGGCCGAGCGTGGGCGCGGTCTCGATTCCACACAAGATTGCATGGGCTGCGTTCGGCGAAGAGACCGTGCGATTCACGGGCTTCGCCGACATCGGGGTGCCCGGCCCGGCGAAAATCGCGGCACGGTTCCGCGCGCTGGAGGCCTTCGCGCACGACGTGTACCCGGAGATTCGTGGGGACGCGCCAGCCAAGTGGGTGGGCCAGCGGCCGATGACGCCCGATAACCTGCCGTTCCTGGGCGCGTCCCGGCATGCGAACCTGTGGCTGAACTGCGGCCATGGCGCGATGGGCTGGACCATGGCATGCGGCTCGGCGCGCATCGTGAGCGACCTCGTCCTCGGCCGGGAACCGGCCATCGATCTGGAACCTTTCCGGTGGGATCGCTACGGTCTGCTCGGCCGCCGCGGGCGTGCCGTGGCAAGCGACCGTATCGCGGTGACGTAGGTAACGCAAGGACGCGCTCGCCCGGGCCTTACCTGTCCAGCCCGCCCATCAGCACGTATCGGACCTCGACGTATTCCTCGATCCCGTAGTAGCTGCCTTCACGGCCGTAGCCGGAATGCTTGATCCCGCCGAACGGTACCGACGCCGTGCCCACCGAACCCGTGTTCAGGATCACCATGCCGGCTTCGATGTTCTTCGACAGCCGGAACGCGCGGCCCAGATCGCGCGTGAACGCGTAGGCGACGAGGCCATACTCGCTGTCGTTCGCGCGCCGCACGACTTCGTCTTCCGTCCTGAAGCGATAGATCGGAAACACGGGCCCGAAGATCTCGGTCCTGGCCACCGTCATCGCGTCGTCGAGATCCGCGAGGATGGTCGGCTCATAGAACAGGCCGCCCTTCGCATGCGGCTTGCCACCCAGCACAACGCGGGCGCCTGCCTGCTTCGCCTCCTCGACGAGCGCGGCGACCTTGTCGAGCCCGGCCCGATTGATCAGCGGCCCGACCACGAAGGCGTCCTGAAACCCCTGGTCCACGCGAATCTCCGCCACGCGCTCCGCCACGGCTTCCACGAAGCGGTCATGGATGCCGTCCTGAACGAAGACGCGATTGGGAGAAATGCATACCTGGCCGGAATTGCGGAGCTTCGCGGATACCAGAGCGGCGACCGCGTCCTCGAAGCTTGCATCGTCGAACACGATGAACGGCGCGTTGCCGCCCAGCTCCAGCGTCATCTTCTTCAGATCGTTGCCGCACGCGGTGGCCAGCAGCTTGCCCACGGCGGTGGAGCCGGTGAACGAGAGCTTTCGGATCCGCGAGTCGCCCGTGAACACTTCCCCGATCTCCTTCGGATTGCCCGTCACCATCTCGAAGACACCTTCGGGAATACCGGCCCGCCGCGCGTACTCGAGCAGCTTGTAGGCCGTCAGCGGCGTCAGTTCGGAGGGCTTGATGACCATCGTGCAGCCGGCCGCCAGCGCGGTGGCGATCTTGCGCGTGATCATCATGAACGGAAAGTTCCACGGAGTGATCGCAGCCGTCGGTCCCGCGGGCTCTTTCGTCACCAGTACCCGCGCATTGTCCGCGTGGGTGGGGATGGTGTCGCCATACACGCGCCTGGCTTCCTCGGCGTACCACTCGATGAAACCCAGACCATAGTCGATCTCGCCCATCGCGTCGGCGAGGCACTTGCCGTTTTCCCTGACCATGATCTCCGCGAAGACGCGTTTGTCGTCGCGAATCAGTTCGAACCATCTGCGCAGGAGTTCACCCCGCTCCCGGGCAAGCTTGCGCGACCACATCGGGAAGGCGTTGCAGGTTCGGTCCACGGCAGCCTTGACCTCGGCCAGCGTCATGTCGGGCGCCTCGCCAGCCAGCGAGCCATCGGCGGGGTTCGTTACTTTGATCGTCATGTCCAGTCCTTTGTTCGAATGCATGCATCGCGGTTGCGATGACGAGAATCGATGGTAGGACTGGCTCGCCGGGCAGACCATGGCGAGGAATCTATTGTTATTGCCTATTTCTATGAGGGGGCCCTGTAAGAATCCGGTAAGCCTCGGGTTTTAATGTGTGTGCGGATTGCGCCCCCACTTTTGCGAACCATGGACCCAGAATCGCCCCCCGACACGTCTGTTGGTCAGGAACTGCCCCTGCGCGCGCGGGTTGCCGTGCTCGAAGCCGTGATGCGGGTGGCCGACTGGCGCGTCATCGCGCCGCGGCTGGCGGCCGTGCTGGACGACGCGATGCGGCAGGTGGACGAATCCACACCGCCGGAGCTCCGGATGAAGCTCGAAGACCTGCGCGTGGAGCTGATGCAGGCGGAGCGGCTGGCGCGCTGACGACCGCTGCCGGCAACCGTTGCCGACAACCGGTGCCGCAATGTCAGGGCTTGCTGCCGGCCGACGCTTCCAGCAGGCCCGCCAGCGCCGCGGGCAAGCCGGCATTCGGCTTCTGTGGCGGCCGGGCGAAGCTACCTTCCCGCGCGGTGCCCGGCTGCAGCGCGACCAGCGACTCGCAATGGCGCACCGCACTGCTCACGCCATCCACGACCGGCACGGGAATGCTGCCCTGTAGCGACCGCGCAAGACCGGCCAGCGGTGCGCCCGCGACGATGATGACGTCGGCGCCGTCCTCCCGCACCGCCTCCAGGCTGAGCGCCTCCAGACGGGCGGCGTGATCCTGCTGCACGCTGCCGATATCGCGCAGCGGCGTCTGCAACGAACGGACGCTCGCCAGCCGCGAGGTCAGGCCATTGGCCGCCACGCATTCCCGATACCACGCCTCGATGCGGTGCGAGATGGCGATGATCGAGAACCGTTGCCCGAGCAGGCATGCGCTCGCCAGCGCCGCCTCCGTCATGCCCACCACAGGCACATCGAACAGTTCCTTCAGGCCCGCGAGCCCGGGGTCGCCGAACGCGGCGACGATGAGCCCGTCGAACGTGCCCGCATGCTCGGCGGCCGCGCACGCGGTGGCATAGCCGCCGACCAGCGCTTCGAAGCGCGTCTCGATGTAGGCCACCCCGAAGCTCGCGGTCGCCATCGTGATGCGGGTGTCGGGTGACGCGGTCCGCCGCGCCTCGGTGTGGATCAGGTCCGTCACCGATGCGCTGATGTTCGGATTGACGATCAGAAGGTTCATGGCTCAGAGCTCCGGAAGTCCGGCTTCGAGGAACTTGCCCCGGCCCGCGGAGGGTTCGAGATACTCGCCGTTGCGCACGATCATCTCTCCGCGCGAGAAGGTCGTCATCGGCCAGCCTGTGACTTCCATGCCTTCGTACGGCGTGTAGTCCACCGCATGATGGAGGTTGCTATTGGCGATGCGCACCTTGCGCGTCGGGTCCCAGAGCACGATGTCGGCATCGGCGCCAATCGCGATGGTGCCCTTGCGCGGATACAGACCATAGAGACGCGCCGGCCGGTACGACGTCAGTTCCACGAACTGGTGCAGTGACAGCAGGCCGCGCCGCACGCCATCGAACAGCAACGGCAGTCGCGTCTCGATGCCCGGCACGCCATTGGGAATGTGGTGGAACGGCTGCTCCTTGCCGCCGGGCTTCTTGCCATGCGGATCGTCGAAGCGAAACGGCGCATGGTCCGACGAGAACACGCTGAACACGCCATTGGTCAGCGCGCGCCACACCGCGGCCTGATTCTCCGGGTCGCGGGGCGGCGGGCTGCACACGCATTTGGCGCCCTCGTAGCCCCCCTCGCTGCCATCTTCGCCGGGCAGGCCCATGTCTTCCGCGGTGAGGTACAGGTACTGCGGGCAGGTCTCCGCGAGGATCTTCAGGCCACGCCCTTGTGCCCAGCGGATCTGTTCGATCGCTTCCTTGCCCGACACATGCACGATCAGGATCGGCACATCGACGAGCTCCGCGAACGAGATCGCGCGATGCGTCGCCTCGCGCTCGACGACCGCTGGCCGCGCCAGGCCGTGAAAGCGCGGCGCGATGCGGCCTTCGCCGACCAGCCGGTCGGTGAGCCACGAGATGCAGTCGGCGTTCTCCGCATGCACCATCACCAGCGCGCCGTGCTGCCGCGCGACGTCGAGCACTTCGAGCATCTGCCGATCGGACAACTTGAGGTCGTCGTAGGTCATGTAGACCTTGAACGAACTGTAGCCCTGCCGGATCAGCGCAGGCAGTTCGTCGTGCAGGACGGCGGGGGTGGGATCGGCCACGATCAGGTGGAACGCGTAGTCGATGACCGCGCGGCCGTCCGCCCGTCGGTGGTAGTCGGCCACCGCCGCCTTGAGGGAGTGGCCTTTCTCCTGCGCCGCGAAGGGGATCACGGTCGTGGTGCCGCCGCAGGCCGCGGCGCGCGTGCCGGTGAAGAAATCGTCGGCCATGCGCAGGCCATCGGGCATCGGCTGGTCCAGATGGCAATGGCCGTCGACGCCGCCCGGAAGCGCGAGCAGGCCGCTGGCATCGACTTCCTGCCGCGCGCTGGCCAGGCCATGGCCTAGCGCCACGATCTTGCCGCCCCGCACGCCGATGTCGCAGCGAAAGCGGTCGGATGCCGTGACCACGTCGGCATGACGGATCACGAGGTCGAGGTTGTTGTCTGCGGACATGATCGTCTCTCCGGGGTGTTACACGACGTCGCGAAACAGGCGGCCCCAGCCCTGCAGCGCGCGCGTATCGACACCCGCCAGCCGCAGCGCACTCCATACGACGGTGGAGATGGTGTCGTACATCGGGATGCCGGTCTCGGCTTCGAGCGCCTCGGCCAGATGCGCCGCATGCAGGTTCGTGCAGAACGTGGTGATGGCCTGTACGTTTTGCGTGGCCAGCTCGCGCACCATCTGGCGGATGGTGTCTTCTTTCACTTCGGCAAAGCTGTAGTTCACGTGCAGGCCGAGATGACGCTCGGCCGTGCAGTCGAAGCCGCTGCGCTGGTAGTTGGCGACGATGCGCTGCTGCACGTCGTCGAGGTACGGTGTGGCCAGCCCGAACCGGCGGGCGCCGGTCTTCTCGAGAATCTCGTTGAGGGCGAGCACCGAGGTGGTGGCGGGAATGCCCGTCGCTTCCGTGATCTGCTTGCACAGCGCGCGATCCCTGTCGAACCCCAGCCAGCCGGACGACGTGCCGTTCCACGCAATGACGTCGACGCGCGCGTCCGCCAGCAGGCGGGCGGCCGTCAGGATCTTGTCGAGGTCGAACTGACCCAATGCCTGGTCGCGCAGCGAGATCTCGGTGACGGTGAAGCGCGAAAAATGCGCGCTGACGTTGGGCAGGCCGCTCACCATGGCGCTGGTAATGGGCTCCAGCGCGGTATTGGAAGAGGGCGTCAGCATGCCAAGGCGAATCTGCTTGTTCATGGGTGGGATTCTCAGGAGTGGTCGGGCACCGTCTGGACGCGGTGCCTCGGGGTAGGTGCCGGGCGCTTACCGCTCGGGTTTGTCGTTGAAGGCGAGCTGGGTGCCCGGCACGCCGTGACTGCCGCGCGCGAGCTCGAGCTCCCGCTTCAGCGCCGCCTGGCGCGCCGCGTCGGGCCTGACCGCCGGGCCCGCCTGCAGCGCGGGCTGCAGTGCGGGCAATATGTAGTCGTTGACCATCTGGCGATACAGGTCGAGGTACTTCGCATCGCGCAGGCCGCCTTGCGTGGACATGATGCTGTTCATCACGATGACCGCGTTCTGCTTCGGGAGCACGGTGATGAACTGGCCCTTGTAGCCCATCGCGCTGAATTCGCGCTCGCTCTGGACGATGTTGTTCACCCAGCAGTAGTAGCCATAGTCGCGCGCGGGGCCGGACGGCGTGGTCATCTGCGCCACCCACGACGCGGGCACGATCTGCTGCCCGTTCCAGCGGCCCTGATCGAGCATCAGCATCCCCAGCCGCGCCATGTCGATGGACCGCAGGCGCAGGCCCCATCCGCCCGACACGGCGCCCTTGCCGTCCGCGCCATCCCAGCGGTAGTGCGACATGCCAAGCGGCTCGAACAGCCGCCTCGCGGCATACTGCTGCTCGGGCAATCCGGTGACCTGGCTGATCGTGGCGCCGACCAGCACCGGATTCACGTCGATGTAGTCGAACTCGGTGCCAGGCGCGGCGCGCACGCTTGCGGTTGCGGCGACCTTGAGGCGGTCCGGCACGCCGTAGTACAGCGTGTCGGTGCCCTCGACGAGCTTGTACGAGAGCCCGCTGGCCATCGACATCAGGTGCTTCAACTGGATCTGCTGCTTGTCCGCGAGGGACGCGGCGAGGTCGGGGCGGGCGGTGGCAAGCCGCGCGGCGGGGGCGTCGGTGGCGGCGAGCTTGCCATCGCCGACCAGCGTGCCGACGAGCAGCGCGCTGATGAACTTGGTGACCGAATACAGCTCGTGGTTGTAGTCGCGGCCGAGTCCGTCGCTGTAACGCTCGAACACGAGCTTGCCATCCTTGATGACGAGAAGGCTGCGCACGTCGAGCTTGTCGCGGCGAATCCATTCGGACAGCGCGACCAGCCGCGTGGAGTCCACGCCGACGGCTTCGGGCTGCGCGGTGGGAATGTCGGCGTACGGCGCCGCCTGTGCAGTGCGCATACCGGTCGCCAGCACGGCGGCGATGGCGATGAGCGTGAAGGTGTTCGTTTTCATGAGGGCTCCTCACTCAGACCGGAAGCTTGGTCTCGTAGTCGATGGCGGTGGACGACAGCAACAGCCCCACGCCGGCCGCGGCGAAGAACATCAGCGCCAGAAAGTACGAACCCGTGAACTGCACGATCATGCCGACGATGATCGGCACGCTGATGCCGCCGATATTGCCGCCGAGGTTCATCACGCCGCCGAGGAAGCCGATCTTGTTGCGCGTGCCCAGGATGGACGGAATGCACCAGAACAGGCCGCACCAGCGCAGGAAGAACAGCGTGGAAGAGAGCAGGGCGACCACGACCACGGGGTCGGTCACATAGGCCACGGAGAAGATCGAGACCGTGGCCACCACGGCCGCGATGCCGAACAGCGTGCGCATGACGACGTTGGGCCGTCCGCCGGCTTCCTTCCACTTGTCCGCGATCCACCCGCCGATCAGTTCGCCGACGAAGCCGCAGAAGAAAATGATGAAGCTCGCGCCGCCCATGGCCTTGATATCGAAGCCGTGCACCTTGTTCAGGTAGTTGGGCATCCAAGTGAGCAGGCCGTAGAACACGGTGTTGAAGCACATCCAGCCGATGGCCATGCACCAGACCGAGCGGTACTTGAAGAAGTCCAGCGAACGGCCCGACAGATTGGCCGGCTCCGCGCGGTGCTCGCTGGCCTGCGCCTCTTCGATATAGCGCGCTTCCAGTTCATTGACGCCGGCATGTTGGCGCGGCGAGTTGCGGATGTAGCGCCACGCCACGATGCCCGCGACGACGGTACCCACACCCGCCACGATAAACGCGAGGCGCCACGAGCCGAGCGCGGTAATCAGCCACGTAATGATGATGGCGCCAAGCGCAGCGCCCAGCGGCGCGCCGCCATCGAGCAGCGTCGCCCCGCGGCCGCGCTCGTTCTGCGTCATCCAGATCGCGTTGAGCTTGCCGCCCGCCGGATAGATCGGCGCTTCCGCGGCGCCGAGGCCCAGACGCGTAAGCAGAAGCGTCGTCGCCGTCGTGCAGGCCGCGGCCAACGCCTGAAACGCGCCCCAGAACACTGTCGCGCAGGCAATCACGATGCGCGGCTTGTACTTGTCGGCGAGCATGCCGCCGGGCACCTGCATCAATGCGTAGGTCCAGAAGAACGAGCTGAGGATGAGCCCCTGCATCGTTGGGCTGAGGTCGAACTCCCTGGCGATCAGTGGCATGGCCACCGACAGCGAGGCGCGGTCGATGTAGTTGATCGCGATGAGGAATAGCATCATCAGGAAAATCTTCCATCGGACGCTGCTGCGCGCGGCCGTCATCGTGGCGGCCTGACTGGTGGATGGCATGGGGGTCTCCTGCTCCTTGGGTCCTGCGTTGTCGTGGCAAGTGATGGGGGTCTACAGCGGTGTCGCGCAACAGGAACGGAGTATAGGATACGTAATCTGTAATTACAACGATCAGAAGCCGTTGATTTATATAGGTATTAGTACGCCATAGTGTAAACACCAAGATGGTTATGTTAGTCTCCCATCTGGTGCAGATTCCCCCATCTGGTGATGTCCGTGACACAAGCTCTCCCCAAAACCGCCCGCCTTCGCACGCTGGGCATGTCCGCCGAAATCGCGGCGCGCATGCGCACCATGATTCAGGAGGGCGAACTGCCGCCGGGCGTGCGCATCGACGAGAAGGCGTTCTGCGAGGCGTTCGACGTTTCCAAGACGCCGCTGCGCGAAGCGCTCAAGATCCTGGTATCGGAAGGGCTGGTGTTGCATCGGCAGTACATCGGCTACCGCGTGGCGCCGCTGGACCTCGATGAACTGCGTGCCACGTTCGAAACGCTGCACGGACTGGAGGCGCATGCGGGCGAGCTGGTCGCCCAGCGCATGAGCGATGGGGCGCTGGCGAAGATCGAACGCCGTCATCAGGCGATGATCGACGCGCATGCGGCGGGCAAGCGCACCGACTACTTCCGGATCAATCAGGAGATTCATCAGCTCATTGTTGACAGCGCGGCCAACGCGGTGCTGTCGGGCATCTATGCGACGCTGATGAGCAAGGTGCATCGCGCGCGCGGCGCGGCCAACGCGGACATGCTGCGCTGGCAGGAATCGCACGAGGAGCACGAGGCGATCGTGGACGCATTGCGCGAGCCGGGCCGGCCCCGGCTCGCGCGGATTCTGCGCGAGCATTCGGAGAACACCGCGCGCGAAGTGTTGCGCGTCGTGGAAGCATCGCTGGCCGAGCCGAATGTGGCGGCCCGATAGGTGGGCATAGGGAAGCGGGCACAGGGTTTGCGTTTCCCCGCATCGCATGCCACTTTCGAAAGGGGAACGCCATGAAGCATTCGGAATCCAGTATTCGCCATCCCGCTCCCAAGCCTACGCAATCGGAGCGGGGGCAGAACCCTGCCGCGGAGGCCGACGCCGACGGCGCGCCGGGCAAAGGCAAGCCCACGTCTAACGAGATCATGAACGAGCAATCGTCACCGCGAGACGAGCAAGGTAACCGGGATCAATCCGACAAGCCGCACGTTAGCGGTTGAATGACGCATCGCCGCGGCGGGCTCGGCTTGGAACTTGCTCTCCTTTGTGAAAACTGGAGAGCGCATGCTCAGAGACATCGTCGTCATCGCGGCATCCCGGGGCGCAGTGCCTGTACTGCGGGTTCTGGTCGAACGACTTGACCCGGACCCGCGCGTCATCCTGCTCATCGTGATGCATGTGGGCAGGCATCCCAGCATCCTGCCAGACCTCCTCACCAGCTGGGGACGCATTCCCGCTTTCCATCCCGCGCATGGCGAATCGCTGCAGCGCGGCAACATTTACGTGGCGCCGCCGGACCGCCATATGGTCGTGCGTGGCAACACGCTTTGCCTGCTCGACACCGCCGCGGAGAATTTCTCGCGGCCGGCCGCCGATCCGCTCTTTCGTTCGGCGGCGCGCGAATACCGCGAGCGTGTGGTCGGTGTGGTGCTGACCGGCGATCTCGACGACGGCGCCGCCGGACTCGCGGCCGTGGGCGCGCGGGGCGGCTATGTCGTCGTGCAAGACCCCGACGATTGCGAGGCGCCGTCGATGCCGCGTTGCGCGATGGCGGCGGTCGGCGTCGATGCTGTCGCCACGCGGGAAGCATTGCCCGACATGCTTCGCGCTGCGATAGAGGGCGCTCCCACGCGTGAGGAGACCATCATGGCAAAGCGTATGCCGGGGAACCGGCCCGATCTGGATCGCGAGGCCGCCATATCGGAAGGTGGGCTCGCGGAACCCGCGGCACTCGACGAGATTGGCGAACGCGCCGCGCTGACATGTCCCAGTTGCCATGGCGCACTCTGGCGCCTGCGCGACGATCAGCCCCTGCGTTATCGGTGTCACACCGGACATGCGTTCACGTCGCTGTCCCTCGAAGACGCCAATGCACAGTCCGCCGACGATGCCATCTGGGGCACGATTCGCGCGGTCCACGAGCGCATCATCCTTGCGCGCGAGCGGCTGGCGTGGGCACGGCGGGCGGGTCAGCATGCCGATGCCGAACGGGAGCAGCTGACCATTGTGGAGAACGAGAAACTCGTGGAATTATTGCGCGCCGCGGCAGCAATCCCGAGCGAGTGAACATCGTCGCGCCCTGTCCGGAATGGCCGCATTGCGGAGATGCACCCGGCCCGTCTTCCGGCGTTTTGCGCCCGATTGCACCGTTATATTGAATGAACGGAGACATCGGACAGAGGAAAGCTATGGCACAGGGAAAGATTCTCAGAGACCTTGTCGTTCTGGACCGGTATATCGCAGAGAAGGAAGCGGAGCTACGGCGATGCGAATCCGGCGCGTTGGCAACGGCGGCGGCCACTGCGATGGACGGAGGGGACGACCGCACGGCGGAACGGCGAGCCATTCAGCGCTCGCTCGACGTGCTGCGCATCAGGCGCCAGGAGCTATTTTCGCGCGACCTTTTTGCGCGCGACAGGAGCTGAACGCCACGCCCTCAGCGTGCGGTCGTTAGCAGCGCGAGCCGCAGGGCATTTCGAAACCGCCGCTCGGCCCCCAGTGTGCGGCAGAGCAGCGCCAGCACGCGCGAGTACTCGTCGGGCGGGGCACCCCCGGCCTTCAGCCCGCGCGCGCTGCGGAGTTGTCGGCGTATGTCGTCGCGCAGGGTCTCGATGCGCCGGTCCAGTGGCGCGAGATTTCTGGCGAGTACGGTCTCGCGGCGCAATGCCGCCAGGTCGGACGATGTGCGCTTCATGGTGCTGCTCCAGTAGAAAATCCGCACCCGTCTTCCGCATCATTCGTTCCTGCGTAACCGCTCACCGGCGAAGCGGCGATCCGGACGGTGTGATCTGCCAGATTTGCAACGATTGTCACGATTGCACGTTGTTTCGTAAGAAGCGACTTGGGGCAGTCATGGAGTGGAATGACGGAAGGGACGGAGTATCATGCCGCCAACGTCTTCCAAATTCAGATCGCCGATGGCACGCTCGCGTCCCACAGCCATTCCCAGCCAGTTGAATTTTCCCGTCGTGGGCATCGGGGCCTCCGCTGGAGGCATCGAAGCATTGAAGAGCTTCTTTGAATCCCTGCCTTCCCGCACTGGGGCGGCGTATGTGGTCGTCCTGCACCTGTCGCCCGACCATGCCAGCGGATTGCCCGACGTGCTGGCCGGCGTGACCAGCATGCCGGTGGTGGCCGTGACGGACGCCAGTGCCATCGAAAGCAATCATGTCTACGTGATCGCGCCAGCCATGGTGCTGACCATGGTGGACGGTCTCCTGCGCGTCGCGCCGGCGCAGACACATGACGACCGCCGCGCGGCCATCGACCTGTTCTTCCGCTCGCTGGCGGAGGCACACCGTGAGCGCGCGGTGTCCATCATCATGTCCGGAGCCGGTTCGGACGGCTCGGTCGGCATGACGCGCATCAAGGAACTCGGCGGCATCACGATCGCGCAGCAGCCCGACGAGGCCGCCTTCGCGAGCATGCCGCGCGCGGCCATCAACACGGACATGGTGGATCTGGTCCTGCCAGTGTCGGAGATGCCGCAGCGGCTGATGGACCTGTGGGTCACGGCGAGCCGCATCCAGCTGCCCGGCATGCCGGAGCCGGAAAAGGGGGAAGTCGAACAGGCCGAAAGTATCGAGCGCGTGCTGCGCGAGATCATGGTGCTGCTGCGCACGCGGACCTCGCACGATTTCAGGCAATACAAGCGCGCGACTATCCTCCGGCGGATCGAGCGGCGTCTGCAGGTGAGCGGGCTGACGGATTTGCACGAGTATCGCGACTATCTGCAGTCGCACCCGGAGGAAACGCCGCTGCTGTTGCAGGACATGCTGATCAGCGTGACGAACTTCTTCCGCGACCGAGAAGCGTTCGACGTGTTGGAGGCGGATGTGATGCCCCAACTGCTGGAAGGCCGTGCGCCGAACGAGCCGATCCGCGTCTGGTCCGCGGGCTGCGCGACGGGCGAAGAGGCATACTCGATCGCCATGCTGCTCCAGGAAGCCTCCGAGGGCGGCGCGGAGACGATACCGTTCCAGGTATTCGCCACGGATATCGACGAACGCGCCATCGCCCATGCACGTTCGGGACTCTACCCGGAGTCGATCCTCGCGGACGTGAGCGCGGGCCGCATGCGTCAGTTCCTGATGAAGGACGCGGCGCACTACCGCGTCAAGAAAGAACTACGCGAGCACGTGCTGTTCGCGATCCACAACGTGCTCAGCGACCCGCCGTTCTCGCGGCTGGACATGGTTTGCTGCCGCAATCTGCTGATTTATCTCGATCGCGAGGCGCAGATCGATATCCTCCGCACGTTCCATTTCGCGCTGAGGCCGGGCGGCTATCTTTTTCTCGGCAGTTCCGAAGCGGCCGACAGTGTCAGCAACCTGTTCTCCGTCGTCGACAAGAAGGCGCGCATCTACCGCGCGAATGTCGCCGTCCGGTCGGATACGCCGATGCCGCTGGCGGCCGCCGGCATGACGAACGCGCGCATGCCCGTGGCTTTGCCGCCGCCAAGCGGCAAGCGCAAATTCTCGTTCGGCGACCTGCATCAGCGCGTGGTGGAGCAATACGCGCCACCGAGCGTGCTTGTCAGCCGGGAATCCGACATCGTCCACCTGTCGGACCGCGCTGGCCGCTTCCTGCAATATGCGGGGGGCGTGCCCTCGCACAACATCATCGCCGCCGTGCGGCCCGAATTGCGTCTGGAACTGCGGACGGCCATTTTTCAGGCGCTGCAGAGCAATCACAGCGTGGAGGCACGCCGCGTCGAACTGACAAGGGACGGCCGCCGGTTCTTCGTCAACATGATCGCGCGGCCCGTGCATGACGCGGAGGCCAACTCCGATTTCGTGCTGATCCTGTTCGACGAGGTCGAGGACAGCATGAGCGCGAGCAGCGACGGGACCCAGAAGACGCCGCGAGATCCGCTGGTGAGCCAGCTCGAGAACGAACTCCAGCGAACCAAGGAGCAGCTGCAGGCGACTGTCGAGCATTCGGAGACGTCGACCGAGGAACTCAAGGCGTCGAACGAGGAGCTGCAGGCGATCAACGAGGAACTGCGATCCGCGACCGAGGAACTGGAAACGAGCAAGGAAGAGCTGCAATCGATCAATGAAGAACTGACCACGGTCAACGCGGAGCTCAAGTCGAAGGTCGAGGAGACGAGCAAGATCAATGACGATCTGCAGAACCTGATTACGGCCAACGACATCGGCACGATCTTCGTCGACCGCAGCATTCGCATCAAGCGCTACACGCCGCGCGCGACGGAAGTGTTCAGCATCATTCCGTCGGACATCGGCCGATCGCTGCTCGATATCACGCACCGGCTCGAGTACGACAAGCTCGCCGACGATGCGGCCGAGGCGTTCGATTCGCTGCGGTTGATCGAGCGGGAGCTGCGCAGCACCGACGGACGTTGGTACCTGGCGCGCTTTCTGCCGTATCGCACCACCGAAGACCGCATCGACGGCGCGGTGCTCTCGTTTATCGACATCACGTCGCGGCGTGCCGCGGAAGAGCGCCTGCGCGAAGGCGAACGCCGTATGAATATCGTGGCGGAAAGCACGCGCGACTACGCCATCATCACGTTCGACGACGATGGCCGCGTCACCAGCTGGAACATCGGCGCGAGCCGCATCTTCGGCTACACGGAACACGAGATGCTCGGTAATACGGCCGATGTGCTGTTCACGCCCGAAGATCGCGAGCGCGGCGTGCCGGCACAGGAGATGGCGCAGGCGCGCAAGTACGGCCGCGTCGAGGAAGACCGGTGGCATGTGCGCCGCGATGGCAAGCGTTTTCGTTCCAGCGGCGTGTTGTCCCGCCTGGACCAGAGCGGCGTGATCGGCTTCGCCAAGATCGCGCGGGATCTGGACGAAGTGTTGCCGGCCGGTGCGCCGCGCGCGGACCACGTCAAATGGCAGCAGGAGCAATTCCGCCGCGACGAGTTCCTCGCGGTTGTCTCCCATGAACTCAAGCATCCGCTGAATCTCATCAGCGCGAGCAGCGAACTGATTGCGCGCTCCGCGGAGGCGCGCCGCAATCCCGTGATCGAACGGGCGACCAACACCATCCGCCGCACCGTGATGAGCCAGGCGCAGATCATCGACGACCTGCTCGACATGTCGCGCGTACGAACAGGCAAGCTTTCGATCGTGCGCGAGATGGTGGACCTCGCGGCGGTGGTCGGCCGCGTCTGCGAAGCGATGGCGCAGGACGCGGGTGCACGAGGTCTGGCATTGCATTGCACGGTGCCGGCCGAGCCTGTCTGGGTGCATGGGGACCTGACGCGCCTGGAACAGGTGGTGTGGAATCTGCTGAGCAATGCGGCGAAGTTTACCGAGGCCAGCGGAGAGATCACGGTGAAGGTCGAGACCGAGAACGCCCTCGCGCGCCTGACCGTAAGCGACACAGGCGCCGGCATCGACGCGCAGACATTACCGTTCATCTTCGACATGTTCCATCAGGGAGGGTTTTCCGCGGGACGCCGGACGGGCGGTCTCGGTATTGGCCTGTCGCTGGTCAAGGAACTCGTGACGCTGCAGGGCGGTTCGGTACGCGCGGCGTCCGACGGGCCAGGGAAAGGCGCCACCTTCACTGTCGAGTTGCCGCGCGGCACCGCGCGTATCGGCGGCACGGAGTCCGTTTCGGTCCCGGGGTCGCTGCTTGACGGCATGCGGGTCATGCTCGTCGATGACGATGCCATGACGGTCGAGACCTTCCGGCTGCTGCTGGAATCCGAGGGCGCGCAAGTGGACGCCGCGATGAGCGGCGACGCAGCGCTCTCCGCGATGGAGAAGCAGCGGCCCGATCTGCTGCTCTCGGACCTCGGCATGCCTGGCATGGATGGGTATCAGCTGTTGCGCGCGGTGCGCGACCGCGGGCATCTCGCCGGTATCCATGCGGTGGCGATGAGCGGCTTCGGCCGTCAGGAAGACATCGATGCCGCGCTGCGCGCGGGCTTCGATGCTCATCTGTCCAAGCCGATCATGCTTGATGCGTTGCTAACGACGGTCGCGAAACTGAAACAGCAGTCACAGACCGGATAAAGACAAGAGGTTGAAAAAAAACCCGCCACGGGGGCGGGTAATCGTAAGCACTCTAGTCTGAACGACGCAGGGAAACGCCGTCAGAATTCGATGGTAGTGCGCGCTTTCGGAGGGACTGCCGTTCGAAACGCGCCCTCAGCGGACATGTCCGGAAGACCCCGCGGGTGGCTTGCCAGGCGGCGCTCGCTTTGGCGCGGCGGTGGGGAGCAGTGGCTTTGGTGCGGGCCGATGCTGATCCACCCACACCTTGCCCCACGCCAGTCCTTCGGCCAGCGCACGCTCGCGCGTATGAAAAAGGCCCAATGGCCCCGAGGTGGCAAGGGTATCGCCGTCCCGCATGACACATCCCATGGCCTGGAAAGTGTTATCCGCAAACAGGCGCGCAAAGCCCTGCACTTCATGTCCGCAATAGTGTTGAACCGTCATGGCCGCATCTCCTCGTCCGTGTCTGTCGTCTCGCGACCTGCGTGGGAACAGTCGTCCCGGAAATGATGGTATGGACTTTGCCAGTGTGGTGCCATGCCGAGATGACGTCGATAATAGTAATATTCTGGACACGTCTGAAACGGCCAATTCAACTTGGGATGGAGCGATGTCAGCGACGTTCATCTATACCAACGACGCGGCAGATTTTGTCCAGTTCGAATCTGAAATTCGCGCATTTGACCAGGCAGGCATGGTGCTGGACCTCGGCCGGGCGTGGTGGGAGCAAAGCGGACCCATGGTGGCGGCGCTCGACCGCCCGGAATTGCGCCGCATGCTTCAGCGCGTGCGCGCGGGCGACACCATCGTCACGCTGCGCCTGTCGAGCGTGGGCCGCAACGTCAACGACGTGCTGGCCACGATCGATCGCCTCCGCGCGCTCGGTGTGCATCTCCGATGCATGGAGCTGGGCGACTGCGACCTTACGGCGGCCGATACGGAAGCCTCGCTGGCGTTGCGCGCTATCAGCCGCCTCGAACGCCAGTCGCGGAGTACCCGGATGAAGGAGAGTGCCGCCATGGCCGCCGGTCTGGGGCGGCGGCTCGGCCGTCGGCCTTCGGTCGAAGCGAATTCGCACGTTGTCATCCGGGAAGCGTTGCAGCGGGGCACCTCCGTCAGCGAACTCGCGCGAAGGTTCTCCGTATCGCGGCAGACGATCATGCGCATTCGCGACGCCGGAGACCGCAGGTAACGCACTCGCTGGCATGACATTCGCGTCGGCGGACGGAACGCGCGGGTCACACTGACCCGCATTCCGATCCCTGTGCAGCAGGCAACATGCGTAACGCGGTTTTACGCGATGCTGCAAATATTCCTGACGCCGATGTCCAGTCCGCAGCCCGCCGAAGGCCGTCGCCCCGATGTCAAGCGAATCGCCGCCGAACTCTGGCGCACCGCATGGCAGTACCGTCTGCGCGTAGGCGCGGCCATCGCGCTGTTGCTGCTGGCCAAGGCCGCGACGGTTGCCGTCCCACTCGTGCTCAAGCTGATCGTGGACGAGGTGACGGCGACGCAGTCGTTGACGGGACCCAACAGCGGCGCGCGCATGGGTCCGCTGGTCCATCTCGTGGCGACCATGCCGGTATTCCTGGTGCTTGCGTATGCCGTGCTGCGCCTGCTTGGCAATGCGTTCAATGAGCTACGGGATGTGGTCTTCGCGCATGTCGCGCAAAGTACCGTGGCCGCCTTCATGGGACGCACGTTCGCGCACCTGCATAGCCTGGGCGCGCGTTTTCACTCGCGGCGGGAGACCGGTGGCGTGATCCGCGATCTCGAGAAGGGGACGGCGGCCATCGGCTTCCTGCTGGGCGTCGCGGTCTTCACCATCGTGCCGACGCTGCTCGAGATCGCATCCGTGCTGATCATCATGATCGCCGCCTATGGCGGACAATTCGCCGCGATCATCCTCGTGGTATTCGCCTTGTACACGGGCTACACGTACATCTTCACGCAGCGGCGGATGCGCGTGCAGCGCAAGGTCAATGCCGTCGAGGCGCAGACGAACAGCCGCATTGTCGATAGCCTGCTCAATTACGACACCGTGAAGTACTTCGCGCGCGAGTCGTTCGAGACCCGGCGGCTCGGCACGCTGCTGGAGCGGTGGGTGGGGGTCAGCGTCGAGAATCAATATGCGCTCTCCACATTGCATATCGGGCAGAGCGTCTGCATTGCGCTCGGCGTTGCGGCGGTGATGCTGCTGGGCGTCCAGCGTGTGGTGCAGGGCACGCTGACGGTCGGCGATCTGGTGCTCATCAACGCTTACGTGATCCAGGTGGTACTGCCGCTCAATACGCTGGGCTTCATCTTCCGTGAGTCCAACGACGCCATGACGAATGTCGAGCGGCTGTTCGACTTGCTCGATGCCAAAGGCCGGGCCGGGGAAGATGACGACGCGCCCGGGGCGCGCCCGTTGCACGTGCGGGGCGGCGAGGTCGCCTTCGAGCATGTGAACTTCAGCTATGACCCAAGCCGCCAGACGTTATGGGATGTGAGCTTCCGTGTCGGCGCCGGTCAGACGATTGCCGTGGTCGGCGGCAGCGGCTCGGGAAAGTCGACGCTTGCAAGGCTGCTGTTCCGGCTGTATCAGCCGGACTCGGGCAGTATCGCGATCGACGGCCAGGACCTGCGGCTCGTCACGCAGGCGAGCCTGCGCGAGGCGATCGGTATCGTGCCGCAGGATACGATCCTGTTCAACGATACGATCGCGTACAACATCGCCTATGGCTGCGCCGGCGCCACGCGCGCGGACGTGGTCGCCGCGGCCCGCGCCGCGCAGCTCGACGCGTTTATCGACCGCCTGCCCGAAGGTTACGACACGCCCGTCGGCGAGCGCGGAGTCCGGCTCTCCGGCGGCGAGCGCCAGCGGGTGGCCATCGCGCGGGCGCTACTCAAGAAGCCGCAGATCGTGGTGTTCGACGAGGCGACGTCGGCGCTCGATACGCGTGCCGAACGCGCGATCCAGCAGGAACTGTCGGCCGTGGCGAGAGGGCGCACCGCGCTGATCATCGCGCACCGGTTATCGACAGTAGTCGATGCCGATCACATACTCGTGATGGAGCACGGACGCGTGGTGGAGATGGGTACCCACCAGACGCTGCTGGCGCGCGGTGGCGTGTATGCGCAGATGTGGCGGCTGCAACAGCAGCAGCGCGAGCTCGAGCGCACGGAGGAACGCCTCGCCCTGCAGCCCGTGCGGCTGGAAACCATTGTCGCGAGCGTGGTCGATGGCCTGCGCGAGAACATCGCCGCCCATGGCGTGCATCTGTTCACCGTGCTGGGCGAAGCGGAGCTGCGCGTGACAGGCGACCCCGGCGTGTTGCAGAAGGCGATATGGGAACTGTGCGAGCTGGCGATCGGCGCCGCCGCGCCGGGCGGGCGCGTGGAGCTGCGGCTGGAGCGGTCTAATGGCGATGCCGCCCTGACGCTGATCGCGCCGATGTCGGAAGCGGGGCAGGCGACGTCAGCCACCACGGTCCAGCGGCTGGGTGGATGGCTCGCGGAGTCGGGCGTGACGCTCGGCACGCGGGTGGACGCGTCGCAGGGTACGGAGTCCTGGCACGTGACGATGCCGCTGCGGCCAGTGCGGGAATCCCTGGCGGAGTCCGCGCCAGCGAGCAACCATGCGGAAATCGTGCCGATCGAACCCAATGCATTGAGCGGGCTATACGTGATGGTGCTCGACGACGACGCGCCGACGCGGGAAGTCCTTACCGAGGCACTGGAAGACCTCGGCGCGCGCGTGGCCGCGTTCGCGCGCGGGCAGACCTTGCGCGAAGCGCTGGAACGCACATCCATCAACGAGTGGCCCGACGCGCTGATCTGCGACATCGCCCTCGACGACGAAGACGGCTATACGGTACTGCGCGATCTGCGCAGGCTGGAATCGGCGCGCGAGGTGCCGTTACCGCGCCGGCTCACAGCCATCGCGCTGTCCGGCCACGCGCAGCCGCAGGACCGCATTCGCGCGATGATGGCGGGTTTTCAGCTGCATCTGTCGAAACCCGTGCAGATGAGCGAACTCGTCACCGCGATCCAGACGCATACGCAACGCGCGCCTGCCGCGTGATGGGGCGATCTCGGGCCTACCGCGTATTGGCACCTGTGACGCGCGCAAACGCGCGGGCTATGGGACGCGGCACCACGCGCCGCTCATGCGTGATCCACGGTACCGCGCGCAGCGTCTCGATCACGCCGGCGATGCCGTGTTCGCGCCATAGCCGCGGCAATGCGGCAGCGGTCGCGCGGCATGCCATCGGCACCGGCAAGCGGAGCCAGGCCGCCCAGATGGCATTGCGTTCGAGGAGGCGCCGCCGCGCGCGAACGTCGCGAAGCGGACTCGGCCAGTGGTGGACGACAAGCACGGGCGCATACAACAGCTGCCACCCCGCCGCTGCGAGGTCGAGTGCAAGCACCGTTTCTTCGCCACCGATGAAGAAGCGCGGCTCATAGCCGCCGGCCGCGCGGAACGCGTCGGTCCGAAAGGCTGTAGCGCCCGCCATCAGGCCCAGAATGGCACGGCCGGGCAATCCCGCCGAGGGAAGCGGACTGTGCGCCATGACCCTGCTCGTCGGATCTTCGCGTTCCGATTCACCGACGAGGACACGGGCCGTGAGCGCGCCGACGCGCGGATGCGCGTCGAACAACGCGCAGGCGCGCGAGAGCGATCCCCGCCCCCACCAGCAATCGTCATCGCAGAACGCGACGTAGCGCGTACGGGCCACCGTCGCCGCCCATTCGGCGCCACGGTTGCGGCCGGCCGCGCCAATATTGGTGTCGCCACGCAGGTGCGTGACGCCTGGGAAGTCCGCGCGCAGCATTTCCGTCGTGCCGTCGGTGCTGCCGTTGTCGGCGACGGCCACGGGCACCGCCTCCGGCCACGCGCAAAGCTGCGTCAGCGTGCGGCGCAGCGACTCGCGTCGGTTGCACGTAAGCACGACGACGCAGATATCGGGAGTCAACGCGCTGTTCACCGCTCAACTGACCACGGCCCGCCGCGGGCGATGGGCATCGCTCGTATCCACCGCCGCCAGTCCGAGACGCGCGATGAAGTAGGCGATGGTTCGTTGCAGGCCTTCCGCGAGGTCAGTGCTCGGCGACCAGTGGAGCAGCGTGCGCGCGAGCGTGATATCCGGGCATCGCTGCCGGGGATCGTCCTCGGGCAAGGGCCGGGCCTCGATGGCCGAGAGCGATCCCGTCGCGGCAAGGACGCGTGTCGCGATCTCGCGCATCGTGGATTCGCATGGATTGCCGAGGTTGACGGGCGTGCCGGCCGCATCGGATGCCATCAGACGGACGAGTCCATCGATCAGGTCTTCCACATAGCAGAACGAGCGAGTCTGCGACCCATCGCCATACAGGGTGAGCGGCTCGCCCGCGAGGGCCTGCGTGATGAAGTTGGACACGACGCGGCCATCCGCGGGATGCATGCGCGGGCCGTAGGTGTTGAAAATCCGAGCAATCCGGACATCGACGTCGTGCTGTCGGTGATAGTCCATGAACAGCGTTTCCGCGCATCGCTTGCCTTCGTCGTAGCAGGCACGCCGGCCCACGGGATTGACGTGGCCCCAGTAGCTTTCCCCTTGCGGGTGGCTATCCGGATCGCCATAGACCTCGCTCGTCGATGCCTGCAGGATGCGCGCCCTGACTCGCTTGGCGAGGCCCAGCAGGTTGATCGCGCCATGCACGCTCGTCTTCGTCGTCTGCACCGGATCGCTCTGGTAGTGCACTGGCGAAGCAGGGCAGGCGAGGTTGTAGATCTCGTCCACTTCGACATACAGTGGGAACGTCACGTCATGACGCAGCAGCTCGAAGCGTGGGTGGCAGATGAGCGCGGCGATATTCTCCTTGCTGCCTGTGTAGAAGTTGTCGACGCACAGGACGTCGTCGCCATCGGCCACGAGGCGCTCGCACAGGTGAGAGCCGAGAAATCCGGCGCCTCCCGTCACGAGCACGCGCTTGCGGTCATATTTCCTCATGGTTCGCTCCGGGAGGATGTCGTCGTAACAAGGTCATTACGCCGCCACGCGGCCGGCGGCGCGTGCGGTCGCCACGCGGGCGTAGACGCGTTCCATTTGCGCGGCCACGCCGCTCCACGTGTAGTGGGCCTCCGCGCGGGCGCGGCCCGCCTGGCCCATCGCGCGGGCGAGCGCGGGGTCGGCGGCCAGCGCCGCGAGCCGATCCGCCAGGGCGTGCGGCGCACGCGGCGGGACGAGGAAGCCGGTCTCGCCGTCAGCCACGGTGGAGCGGATACCGCCCACGTTCGCGCCGATGACCGGCACGCCGCAGGCCATTGCCTCGACCGGCGTGATGCCGAAGGGCTCGTACCACGGTGTCGTCACGAAGACGTCGGCGGCGCTGTAGAAATGGCGAAGCTGCTCGCGGCCGCGGCGTCCGACGAATGTCACGAGGTCCGCGGCGCCGGCGTCTTGCGCGACGCCGGCGAGGCGCCCGATCTCGGGCGTCGCTTCGACGCTCGGCTGTTCGGCATTGCCGCCCACGACGTAGAGCCTCGCGTCCACGCCGAAGCTCGCGCGCAGACAGCCGATGGCGCGGATCACGTTGTCGATGCCCTTGCGCGGCACGAGGCGGCCCAGCTGCAGGACGGAGAACGTGCGCGGCGCCCAGTGGAGGGCTTCACGCGCCTGGCCCCGGTCCATCGGCGAGAACTCGCCGTCGTCGAAGCCGCACGGCACGACCTCGACCCGCGCGGGGTCCGCCGCGTATAGCTCGACCAGATCCTCGAGGTCCTGTGGGCATTCGGCGACGACGCAATCCGCCTCGCGCACAAGTTCATCCTCGATATCGAAGCGGCTGTCGGGGAATCCGTCCGCGCTGCCCTGATGCAGGCGACGGACCTTGCCCAGCGCATGGAACGTCATGACGAGCGGAATGCCCAGCATGGCCCGCGCGCGCAGCGCGGCGACGCCGGACATGAAGAAGTTGGCATGCAGGACGTCGTAGCCCTTGGAATCGCGGCGCATGAACGCGACCATCTCGTCGCCGAACGCCGGCATGAAGGGGAGCAGCTGCTCCTTCGGAATCTGTCGTGCGGGGCCGGCCGCGACGTGGACCACGCGCACGTTGGGCGCGAACGCCACCACGTCCGGCAGCAGCGCCTTGTCCCGGCGGGTGAACACATCCACCTGATAGCCGCGTTTGCCGAGCTCTCGCGCGAGATGCGCGACGTAGACGTTCTGGCCGCCGCAGTCGATGCTGCCGACGCTGGCCAATGGCGAGGCATGCTCGCTGATCAGGGCAATCCTGTGCATGTCCGGCTCCTTGGGAGGACGAGAGGTTCGCGTTGCCTGCGCACTCCCGAAGAGGCCCGATAGCGCGAGGGATGACCCACCCGTCCGCAGCTTGCGTGCCAGCGCCGTCTCGCGTGCGCGTATCGTGCGCGCGTGTTGCGCGTATGGCGCGCGCGCGGACCCCGCCATGTGACGGCGGGGAGAAGCGTTATAACGGTTCTAGAAGTTCCCGACTCGCGCGGCTCGCGATGCGTCGCGCCGCGCGCGCGGCTTTGAAGCCTCGGTTGAACGTTCTTACGCGTCAGGTGTAACGACGCGTCGGCCCGCGCCTGCACAACGGGTGGCGGGGCGCTCGCATTGCCATGTCCGGTGCCACAGGGGGAGGTGGTGGCTTGAACCTTGCGTGAAGGGCGGCTCCGCATCATGGAAACCGCCAATGAACACAGAGTCGCCTTCCCGCTCCGCCCTGGATGCCAGCGCCGCCCGCCGCGCGGTGCAACTGGCGCTGCCGATGCTCACAGCCAGCCTCGACGATGTCGGGGTCGGCGAGAGCGGATGCATGCACGTCGTCGTGATGGACCCCGGCAGTCCGTACGGCACGTGCGATTTCGAGGCGGCCATCCTTTACGAACATTCGCTGCCCGCGCGCGAGCGCTGGGATGCGGACTATGCGTATTACGCGCGCGGCAAGGCGAAGCTCGCGTGGCGCACGGGACTGGACACGTCGTTGCTCGTGAGTCATGCGCCGCATCTGCTTCGGCATGGCGACATGCGGCTTGGTGGCGGCATCGTGGAACACGGCATCGTCGTCGCCACCAGCGGCGCCAACCCCTGGTTCGACGATGCGTTCGCGCGCAGCGTCGCGTGCCTGCTGCGTGCCGTCGCGCACGAACGGCTCTCCGCGGCGGCCACATCCGATTCCACTCAATCACCTCAGGAGGCTGGCAATGCAGGGACATGATCCGCAACTGGCAGGCAAGACATATCTGGTAACCGGCGGCGGACGCGGGCTTGGCGCCGCAACGTGCCGCATGCTCGGCGAGGCCGGCGCGCATGTCGTCGTGGCGGACATCGATGCCGCGCTCGCGCATGGATGTGTGGAGACGCTCTCCGCCGCCGGCGCGACCGCCGCCGCGTTGCAGCTCGATGTGGCGGACCCCGGTTCGGTGACGCGCGCGTTCTCCAATCTGGCGGAGAGCGGCCGCTCGATCGACGGCTTGATCAACAACGCCGCCATCGACATCACGCTGCCTGTGGAGGAAGTGGATACGGAGGCCTGGCGGAAAGTATTGATGGTCAACCTTTATGGACCGTATCTGCTCGCGCACGCGGCGGTGCCGTTGCTCAAGGCGCGTGGCGGCGGGCATATCGTGAACATCGCATCGACGGCGTCGAAGCGCGCGTGGCCGAATGCTTCCGCGTATCACGCGACCAAGTGGGGCATCCTGGGTTTCTCGCATGCGTTGCATGCCGAACTGCGCCCGCATGGCATCAAGGTGTCGGCGGTGGTGGCGGGCGGCATGCGCACGCCGTTCCTGCTGGATCGCTTTCCCGATATCGATACCTCCACGCTGCAGGATCCGGCCAACGTCGCGCGTGCCATACGGTTCGTGCTGACCCAGCCGGAGGACACCGTGATTCCGGAGGTCATGGTGTTGCCGATGAAGGAGACTTCATGGCCATGAGGCAGGCCGCGGTGCTGCTGGACAAGGACGGCACCCTGCTCGAGAACGTTCCGTACAACGTCGACCCGTCGCGAATGCGCCTTGCGCCCACGGCGGGCGCGGCGTTGCGGCGTTTCGGGGCACTCGGCATGCCGCTGATCGTCGTGAGCAACCAGCCCGGCGTGGCGCTCGGAAAGTTTCCGCGCGCTGCGCTGGCGGGCGTCGAGGGGCGGCTCGCCGACTTGTTCGTCGAACACGGCGCGCGGCTCGCGGGGTTCCTGTCCTGTCCGCATCATCCCGAAGGCATCGTTGGCGAGTATGCGCGCGCCTGCGACTGCCGCAAGCCGATGTCCGGCATGTTGACCCGTGCCGCGTCGATGTTCGGGCTGGATCTTGCGCGATCCTGGATGATCGGCGACATCCTCGACGATGTGGAAGCGGGCCGCCGTGCCGGCTGCCGCACCATCCTCGTGGACTGCGGCAACGAGACCGAATGGGTGCCCGGGGAGATGCGCGTGCCGCAGTACATCGTCGATTCGCTCGATGCCGCCGCGCATATCGTCGAGCAGGCGGTGCGCGTGGAGGCGGAGGCCATGTCATGAGCGCCTGGCGCACGGCCCGCCGCATCCTGTGCGTGCGGCTCGACAACATGGGCGACGTACTGATGAGCACGCCCGCGATGCAGGCGCTCAAGGACAGCGGCGCGGATCGCCACGTGACGTTGCTGACGTCGCGGGGCGCCGCCATGCTGGCGCCACATCTGCCGATGGTGGATCGGTTGCTGACGTGGGACGCGCCATGGGCGCGCCATGACGCTTCGGTGCGCGAGGACGGCGTGCCGAACGACATCGGCGATGCGATTGGCGCTTGCGCCGCGCGGCTTGCGGCCGAAGCGTTCGACGCGGCGGTGATTTTCAACGTCTATACGCAGAGCGCGCTCCCCGCGGCGATGCTCTGCAGCCTTGCCGGCATTCCGCTGCGGCTCGCGCATTGCCGCGAGAATCCCTATGCCTTGCTGACGGACTGGGCCCCGGAGACGGAGTCGCGCGACAGCCTGACGTTGCCGCGCCACGAGGTCGCCAGGCAGCTGGACCTCGTCCGCCGCGTGGGCGCGACCGTGGCCGATACGCGCATGCGATTCGCGGTGCGGGACGAGGATCGGCGAATGCTCCAGGCATCGATGGCGGATGGCTTTCCGCGAGTCGCGCCGGGAGCGCCGCCTGATCCGGCCGGCAACAAGGGCCTGATCCTGATCCATCCCGGCGCAACGGCCGCCTCTCGCCGATGGCCGGCGCGGCGGTTCGCGGCGGTGGCGCGCGAACTTGCCATGCAGACCGGCGCGGAGGTGTTCCTCACGGGCAGCGCGTCGGAGGCCGCGCTGGCCGAGTCCGTCTGCGCGGAGGCCGCGCACCCCGCCGTGCGCTCGATGGCCGGGCAGTTGCCGCTGGGCGCGATGGGCGCGCTGATCGAGCGCGCGAACCTGATCATTTCCAACAACAGCGGGCCGGTGCACCTCGCCGCGGCGCTCGGCACGCCCGTCGTCGATCTTTACGCGCTCACCAATCCGCAGCACGGTCCGTGGCAGGTCCCGCATCGCACGCTGTTTGCCGATGTGCCCTGCCGCTATTGCTACAAGAGCGTATGTCCCGAAGGGCATCACCGATGCCTGCGCGATGTGACGGTGGAGCAGGTGTTGCTGGCGGCGCGATCGCTGCTCGCCGGCGAGCCGCAGATACCCGATGCCATGCCATGGCACCCGACTGGAGGAAGAGAACCATGTTCACTCTCGGCATCAATGCTGCCTATCACGACTCCGCAGCCTGTCTCGTTCGCGACGGCGAGGTGATCGCCGCGGTGGAGGACGAGCGCTTCACGCACATCAAGCACGGCAAGCGCCCCGTGCCGTTCAGCGCATGGGAGCTGCCGTATCATGCCATCGACTATTGCCTCGCGGAGGCGGGCATCACGCTGCAGGACGTCGACCATATCGCGTATTCGTACGATCCGGCACTGTTGCTTGGCGAACGCCGCGGCGACGAGACGCTGGCATTGCCGCTCGAGCCCTCGGGCGCCGGCACGGCCGGGCCCGTGACCTCGCCGTGGGATCCGCTGTTCCTGTCCTACATCGTCAACGCGCCGCGGCAGCTCGCGGGAGGCGCCCCGCATCACCTGGGCGCGCGGTTTCGCGGCATCCGGCACGATGGCCCCTTCCGCTGGCATTTCGTCGAACACCATATGGGGCACGAGGCGAGCGCGTTCCTTGCCGCGCCGTTCTCGCGCTGCGCCGTGTTGACGATGGACGGCCGCGGCGAACGCGTGACCACGAGCTATGGCGTGTTCGATGGCGAGACGTATCGCCGCATCAAGCAGATCGACTTGCCCGACTCGCTCGGGCTCCTCTATGAACGCGTGACACGGCATCTTGGCTTCCTGCATTCGTCTGACGAGTACAAGGTCATGGCGCTCGCCTCGTACGGGCAGCCGACGCGTGTCGATGCGTTTCGCCAGATCGTGACGACCGATGGCGAGGGCGGCTATCGCGTCGCCGACGTCGACCTCGAACCGCTGCTCGGGCCCGCGCGCCTGCGCGGCGCGGTGTTCGGCCCCGAGCATTTCGATATCGCGCGTTCTTTGCAGCAGGTGCTCGAGGAAACGGTGCTGGACATGACGACATGGCTCGCGCGCGAGACGGGCGAGACGTGCCTCGCGATGGCTGGCGGTGTGGCGCTGAACTGCGTGATGAACGCGCGCGTCCGCGATCGCAGCCCGTTCGAGGAAGTCTGGGTACAGCCGGCCGCCGGCGATGCCGGTACCGCCCTTGGCGCCGCGCTCTGGGTCGACCATGAGCAGCGCGGGCGGCCGGCCAAACAATGGTCGATGGAACATGCGTACCTGGGCCCGGCCTATGACGACGACGAGATCGCGGCGTTCCTCGACTGGTCGAAGCTGCCGTATCGGCGCGTGGACAACGTCGCCGAACACGCGGCGGAGCTGCTCGCGCGGAACAAGATCATCGGCTGGTATCAGGGGCGCATGGAGTTCGGTCCGCGCGCGCTCGGCGCCCGATCGATTCTGGCGTCGCCGATCGACCCGTCGATGCAGCAGCGGCTGAACCAGATCAAAGACCGCGAGGATTTTCGCCCGGTGGCGCCGGTCGTGATGCAGGAGCATGTCGCCGAGTGGTTCCACGCGGACAAGCCGCCCGCATCTGGCGCGGCGCCGTTCATGCTGTTCATCTACGACGTGATCGAGGCACAGGCCGCGCGCATTCCCGCGGTCACGCACGTCGACGGTACCGCGCGCGTGCAGACGATTCGCCGCGACCAGAACGCCGCGTACTACGATGTGCTGGCCGCGTTCGAGCGACGTACGGGTGTACCCGTGCTGGTCAACACGTCGTTCAACACGCGCGGCGAGCCAATCGTGTGCACGCCGCGCGATGCGGTGGAATGTTTCTGGACGTCCCCGCTGGATGCCCTGGTCATCGGCGCTTTCGTGCTGGAAAAGCCCAGCGCGGCAGCGGCCGCGGGAACGGAGAGCCAGGTGGAGAGCCACGCATTGGGCAAACCGGAGGTGGCCGATGCGAGCGCCTGATCCGATCGTCTCGGTCGTCATTGCTACCTACCGCCGTCCCGATCTGCTCCGGCGTTGCCTGCTGGCGCTGTGCGCCCAGCGGATCGATCCGCGCGGCTTCGAGATCATCGTGGCCGACGATGGCTGCGAGCGGCGCATCGCGGAACTCGTCGCCGAACTCGCGGCGCATCATCCCCGCATCGCGCTGCGGTACGTCGCGGTGACGCGTACGCAGGGACCTGCCGGGGCGCGCAACGTAGGCTGGCGCATGGCGCGCGCGGATATCGTCGCATTCACGGACGACGATACCGTGCCGCGCCCGGACTGGGTCTGCGAGGGCTACATCGCGCTCGCGGCCGCGCCCGCGTGGAGCGCCGCCGCCGGGAACGTCGTCGTGCCGATGCCCACGCGCCCCACCGACCATGAGCGCGACACCGGCGGCCTCGCGCAGGCGGAGTTCGTGACGGCCAATTGCTTCGTGCGCCGGCTGGCGCTCGAACGCGTCGGCGGTTTCGACGAACGCTTCCGCCGCGCGTGGCGCGAGGACTCCGACCTCCAGTTCCGTCTCGAGCAGCTCGCGGGTCCGGTGGGCCGTGCCGGCAACGCGGTGGTCGAACATCCGGTGCGGCCGACGCGCTGGGGCAGCAGTGTCTCGGCGCAGGCGAAGGTGTTCTTCGACGCGCTGCTGTACAAGAAGCATCCGATCGCCTATCGCCAGCGCATCCGCCGCGTGCCGCCCTGGGACTACTACGTGGCCGTGGGCGCATTGCTGGTCGCGTTCGTGGCAACGCTGATCGGGCGCGGCGATGTGGCGGCCGCGGCGGCATGTGTCTGGCTCGCAATCACGGCCGCCTTTTGCGCGCGCCGTCTGAAAGGCGCGGCGCTGACCCCCGCGCACGTGGCCGAGATGGCGGTGACGTCGATCGTCATTCCGCCGCTGTCGCTGTACTGGCGGATTCGCGGCGCGTTGCATTTCCGAACGGTGTTCCTATGACGGCAATCCTTGAAACGGCGGAGATGCCCAAGGCGCGCACGCAGGACGATCCGGGCCGGCGCCGCATCGCCGTCTTCCGCGCGCTGCAACTGGGCGACATGCTGTGCGCGGTGCCGGCGCTGCGCGCGCTGCGGGAAGGCGAGCCCTATGCGCACATCACGCTCGTCGGGCTGCCATGGGCAAGCGACTTCGCGTCGCGTTTCGCGGAGCTTGTCGATGACTTCATGGCATTTCCCGGCATGCCGGGCATGCCGGAACAGCCGTATCGCGCCGACGCGGCGGCCGCGTTCTATGCGGAGGCGCGCGCGCGCCGCTTCGATCTGGCGATCCAGCTGCATGGCAGCGGCACGCTCAGCAACGAGGTGGTGCGGCGCTTCGAAGCGCGGGAGATGGCGGGTTACTGTGCATCGACGGCGGAAGCGGGCGTCCATCGCCATGGCGGCGAGTTGCTGGTGACGTGGCCCGACGGAAACGAGATCGAGCGGCTGCTCGCGCTGCCGCGCGCACTGGGGTATCCCACCGCCGACGCGCATCTGGCATTTCCGCTGCGCGCCGTCGACCACGCGGGGTGGCGCGCGCTGGCCGACCGATACGGGTTGCAGCCGCGCGGCTATGTGTGCGTGCATCCTGGCGCGCGCATGTTGTCGCGCCGATGGCCCGTCGAGCGTTTCGCGGAGGTCGCGCGGCGGCTGCGCGAACGCTGGCCCGTCGTGGTGACGGGCGCCCCGGACGAACTTCCGCTCGATGCGCGGCTGGCCGGGCAGTGCGGCATCGAGGTCATCAACCTCGGAGGGCAGACGACACTGGGTACGATGGCCGCGCTGATTGGCCAGGCGCGGCTGCTCGTCTGCAACGACACGGGTGCGTCGCATATCGCCGCCGCGATGGATACGCCGAGTGTCGTGGTGTCATGCGGCAGCGACAGTCCGCGCTGGGCGCCGCTGGACACCTCGCTGCATCGCGTGCTGGCGGACTGGCCGCCATGCCGTCCGTGCGGGTGGGAGAAATGCCCGCTGGGGCATCCGTGCGCCGTGCATATCGGCGTGGACGACGTGATGCGGGCCATCGAACACGTGCTGGACGAGGCGGCACGGCGCGAGGGAGAACTCGAACATGCGTGAACGCCTGCGGATCCTGACGTGGCACGTCCACGGCAACTATCTGTACTACCTCTCGCAGATTCCGCACGACCTGTACCTCGTGACGAAACCCGGCTATCCGCCGGGATACGCGGGCGTCGGCGGGGCGCTGCCATGGGGCGGCAATGTACACGAGGTGCCATGGGACGCCGTGCGCGATCGCGAGTTCGATTGCGTGCTGTTCCAGCATCGCGACCACTTCGCGCGCGACCGCGATGCGCTGCTGACGCCCGCGCAGCGCGCGCTGCCGACGCTGTTCCTCGAACACGATCCGCCGCAGGGGCATCCGACCGACACCCTGCATCCGGTGCAGGATCGCGACGTGCTGCTGGTGCATGTGACGCCGTTCAATGCGTTGATGTGGGACAACGGCGTGACGCCGGCCTGCGTGGTCGAACATGGCGTGCTCGTGGATCCGCAGGTTCGCTATACGGGCGCGCTCTCGCGCGGCATCAGCGTGGTCAATCACCTGACGCGGCGCGGCCGACGGTTGGGCGCGGATGTCTTTGCGGCGATGCGCGAGCGCGTGCCGCTGGACCTGATCGGCATGGATGCGCGCGCCGCGGGCGGCCTTGGGGAGGTGCCGAATCCGGAGGTGGCGGCGTTCATGTCGCGCTACCGGTTCTTCTTCCACCCGATCCGCTATACGAGCCTGGGCCTCGCGGTGGTGGAAGCGATGGCCATCGGCATGCCGGTAGTGGGACTGGCGACGACGGAACTCGCCGCGGTGATCGAGCGCGGACAGAATGGATACGTGGACACGGATACGGACCGACTCGCCGAGGTCATGCGCGCATTGCTCGAGGATCCCGTGCTTGCGGCGCGCTGGGGAGCGCGTGCCGCGAAAACCGCGCAGGAACGCTTTGGCATCGACCGCTTCGTGGCGGACTGGGAGCGTGTCCTGCGCGGGGTGACGGCGTGAGCCGCCGGTCAGTCGAGCGCGCGGTTCTTCGATTCCACGTTGACCGCGCCGATCGCGAACGCGCCGATCAACAGCATCGTCGAGATCATCGCGAGCGCCAGCGTGAAATGCGTCGCCATGACGGGCGCGATGATCGCGGGCGCGAACAGCCCGCCGAAGCGCGCCACCGCGCCCGCGGTGCCCATGCCCGTGGCCCGAAGGTCGGTCGGATAGACCTCGGGCGTGAACGCGTAAAGCGCGCCCCATGTGCCGAGTAGCGAGAAGCTCATCAGCAGCGTCGAGCCGATGACCACGGCAGGCGAGGTGCCGAGGCTGTACAGCATGCACCCCGCCGCGCTGAGTACGAGGAAACCGATCAGCGTCGGCTTGCGGCCCCAGCGTTCGACCCCGTATGCGGACAGCGCAAAGCCCGGCAACTGCACGATAGCCAGCAGCACGAGGAAGACCTGGCCGCGCATGAAGGCGAAGCCTTCCGCGCTGAGCTTGATGGGCAGGTAGACGAAGACGCCGTAGTAGGCGATGGAGATGAGCGCCCACGCGAGCAGCAGCGCCAGGCTGCGGCGGCGGAAGCTGCCGGAGAACAGCGCGAACACGGATTTCGGCTCGGCGCGCTCGGATTGCAGCGGGGGAATCTCGGCCGTGCTGCCGTTGACCTTCGCCACGCGTTCGAGCACCTTGCGGGCTTCGTCCGAGCGGCCGCTGCGGTTCAGGAACATCGGCGACTCGGGAATATAGAAGCGCAGCACGACGCCGATCAGCGCGGGGATGCCCGTCACGAGGAAGATCATGCGCCAGGCTTGATCGCCATAGGACAGCGCGGCCAGCGCCAGTAGCGCGAGGCAGATGGTGCCGATGGCCCAGAACGATTCGAGCAGCACCAGCCAGCGCCCGCGGCGGTCGCTGGGCAGAAACTCGGCCATCATCGTGTAGTCCACAGGCAGCGTGCCGCCGACGCCGACGCCCGTCAGGAAGCGCAGCACCAGCAGCCACGTGAACTCCGGCACGAAGGCCGAGGCGACGCCGCACACCGCGTCGATGATCACAGCCATCAGCAGCACGGGGCGGCGCCCGATGCGGTCGGCGAGGCGGCCGAATACGAAGGCGCCGATGAGCATCCCGACGAAGAAGAACGTGCCGGTCTGCAGGGCCTGCGGCACCGTAATGCCGAAGGTCTTGGCGATCGAGGGCGCGCTGAAGCCGATGGAGAGCACCTGCATGGCATCGGCCAGCCACACGAGGCCGAAGATGACGAACAGGCGGTACTGGAACTTGCCAACGCCGGCGGCACGAATGCCGGACTCCAGCGAAACGCTGCCGGATGCCGAGGGGCGGGAGGCCGACGATGGCGCGCCATCGCGCATGTCGGTGGAAGCGGCGCCCGAGTGGGAGAGGCCCGGGGGCAGGGCAGCCGCGCTGTCTTGATACGGGGAGTGCATCTTCGCTCCTTATCCTGTGTTCGCCTTCGTTTGTATACCCGAGATGTCACCGAACTGGGGCGGCCTTGCATGGATGCGCTGCGGTCTGCAAGGTCCGCGCCAGCTGGCGTACGATCGACTTTTCTATCGATTCTGTTGGATGCTGCCGGTTGAAGCTGTGTGTGAAGCTACGGTCAAAGCCTGTCAATGCGTGGCCTGCCGGCGAATCTTCGCGACGGCTTCCTCCACGCCGCTCCATTTGGGCGCGTCGGGCGCGAAGCGTTCGCGCAGATAATGCACCAGACCGCTGATTTGTTCATCGTCCAGGCTGTCGGCAAAGCCCGGCATGTATCCGATGCCCGCATGGGGCGGCGCCGAAATGCCGTGCAATACCGCCTGAATGACGTTGTCCGGCCGCGCGCTATGCAGGTTCGTGTTCACGGCGAGCGAGGGCTTGACGCCGAACTGCGGCACACCGCCCTGGCTCTGATGACACACCGCGCACGCTGCCTGATACAGGCGGCCGGCGCTGCCGTTCAGCCGCTGCCCCATCGCTTCGCTGCGTGCCTCGATGGCCCGTACCTGCGCGTCGGGCCGCGTAACGGCCGATGTAACGGCCGATGTAGCGGCCGATGCCGCCGCCGGGGCCGATGCCGCCGCCGGCGCGCTGAACGAGGCCACATAGTGCGCGATCGCCCGCACATCGCTCTCCGGTAGCTCGCGCAGGCTTTCCACCACGGGCGCCATCGGCCCCGCCGCCGCGCCATGCCGCGCGGCATACCCCGTTCGCAGGTACTGGAACAGGTCTTCCTCGGTCCATGGCACGGGCGATTTCGACAGCGCGGTCAACGCCGGGGCTTCCCAGCCTTCCGCCATGCCGCCGGTCAGATAGGCCCTGCCGCCTTGTTCGGCGCCGAGCGCGTTGCGGGGCGAATGGCAGGCGCTGCAATGGCCGAGGCCTTCCGCCAGATAGGCGCCGCGATTCCACTGCGCGGAGCGGTTGGCGACGGGTTCGAACGGCGTGTTGCGATGGAACAGCGCATTCCAGCCCGCCAGCGCGGGGCGCAGGTTGAAGGGGAAATCGAGCTTCGTTTCGGGCGGGCGCGCGCTCACGGGTTCGGCCGACATCAGGTAGGCGTAGAGCGCCTGCATGTCGGCATCGGTCACCTTGGCGAACGCCGTGTAGGGGAACGCAGGATAGAGGCGGCGGCCGTCGCGATGGATGCCTTCACGCATCGCGCGCTCGAATGCGGCGTATGACCAGTTGCCGATGCCCGTCTTCTCGTCGGGCGTGATGTTGGTGCTGTACACCGTGCCGAATGGCGTTTCCAGCGCGAGGCCGCCGGCATTGCGCGTACCGCCGGGGGCGGTGTGACAGACCGCGCAGTCGCCGGCCGCGGCGACGAGGCGACCGCGTTCGATCGTGGCGGCGGAGTAGAAGCCTGGCACTGGCGGCGCTACCGGGGCGAGGGGCGCGCGCCATGGCAGGATCGTTGCGCACAGGCCTGCGAATGCCGTGACGGGCGCCAGTGCGGCGAGCAACCAGCCGCGCTTTCGTGTGCGTGGCGGGGAGGGTTCGCGCGATGCGAGTCCTTGGCGGATCTCGCCCGCGCTGAACGGCGGTTCGCGCAGGCGGATGCCCGTGGCATCGTGGATCGCGTTGGCCACCGCGGCGGCGGCGGGTAGCGTGGCGGAGGCGCCGCCGGCCAGGGCGCCGACGACGTTCACCTGGGGTTGCCGGGCAACGGTGTGGGACGGTTGGGTGGACGCATGCGTCGGGTCGGCGAGCGCGTGTGTCTGGGTCGCGATGGCTTGCGACGCGCTCGACCCCCAGTCGTCGTAGCCGGTGCCGCCCGTCGTCAGCTGCCGCGTGGCGGAGGCGATGTCATCCCGCAGCGGGGTGGGGCGCGCGGGCGACGCGTGGTCTTCGCGCTCATGCCCCACCGTGACGCGCGTTACGCTGATGTCGCCGGTGCGGGCGTCGACTTCCACGTCCGCGACCCATGCCGACCAAGTCTGGGTCGGGCGCCCGTTCTCGATGTCGATGGCGCGGGCATAGGCGAATCCACGGCCGCGGCGGATGGCGTCGCTCGCCTGCATACGACTACCCAAGGGCCCATTCCAGCCGGCCTGCGCCGCGACGCGTTCGATCAGCTGGCTGCCGGTGGTGTCGTCGAGCCATTGGAGCCGCAGGGCGATGGGATCCACAGCCGCCCGCACCGCGAGCTCGTCGAGCTGGGACTCGTGCGCAAACACATGCGCGCGCGCGGCGACTTCGGTGGGAGCGGTGGGAGCGGTGGCGATGGGGTTTGCGGAAGCGTCAGGCGGCAGCGTCGCCGTGACGGTCAGGTGTTCGGGGGCGTATGGCGGGACGAGTGTGCCGCCGTCCGCCACGGGGTCATGGCCGCTTGCCCCCGCGTCGGCATACGGCACCGTCGTGCCGGTTTGCAGCAGCGCGATGGGCGTGTCGGCGCCGGCGGTGGTGGAGGCGTTGATGCGGTAGGCCGAGGCAGGTCCGAGCGTGCTCCGTACGGCGAGCGTCAGCCTGGGCGCGAACGCGGCGGGATCGGCGCGGAATGTCACGCGCACGGGGCGCCTTACCGCGTGGGCGAGCAGCGCGGCGTCGGCAGCGGCCTGGCGCGCGCAGAAGTCGTCGTGCCCGGCGGGCGGGTCCGGATCGCAGACGATGGCCACCTGTGTCTCGGGCAGGCTCAGCAGCGCGGCCACCTCTAGCCTGAGCGCGCTGGGTTGGGCGCCCGCCAGCCAGACGACCATGGTGCCGTCGCGCCAGTGCGCGATGGCCGTGCCGCACGCGTCCGATCGCGGCGCGATCAGCGGCCAGCGATACACGGCGTCGCCACCCTGTGCCGGTGCCGACGTCGATATCGACGTCGATATCGACGTCGATGCGCCCGCTGGACCCGATGCCGATGCGCGGGCTTGCGCACCTGCTCCGTCCCCCGCCGAGGCGCCCGCGAAGATCGCATCGGCATCTCCATACCCGGCAATCCGATGCACGCGCGTCACCGCTGGCGAAGGGTCTGGCCCTTCCCACACCGCCCGCAACGCCTGCGCCCCGGCTTCCGCCTGCTCGACCGACGCTGCGACCACGGCAAGGAAATCGCCGCGCCGCACGACGTCGACAACGCCCGCGCACCGCCGCGCCGCTTCCGCATCGAAGGACACCAGCCGCCCCAACCCGCCAGCAGGCCGCACGACGTGGCCAAAGACCGTGGCCACGGGCAGCGACACGCGCGCGGCATCGCGCACGTGGGGCGTACCGGACGCAAGGGACGCAGGGGGTGTAATGGCGTTCATCGGAGGGTCTCGAGTTCGCGCGCCACGGCGTCCTGCCGCTGCAACTCGGCCGCGCGCTGCACCGCGCGCAGGATCTCGACATGCGTGCCGCAGCGGCACAGGTTGAAGCGCAACGCTTCCCGGACCTCGTCCTCGGTCGGCGCCGGGTTGACCGCCAGCAGCGCCTTGGTGCTCATGATCATGCCGTTGAGGCAGTAGCCGCACTGCGCAGCCTGCTCCTCGATAAACGCCTGCTGCACGGGATCCGGCGCCGCTCGCGTGCCAAGCCCTTCGAGCGTTGTCACCGCGCGCCCCTCCGCCGCGCTGGCCGGCACGATGCACGACCGTGCCGCGACGCCATCGATCAATACAGTGCAGGCCCCGCACTGGCCGAGCCCGCAGCCATACTTCGGGCCATTGCAGGCAAGGTCGTTACGCAGGACATAAAGCAATGGCGTGCGCGGATCCACACAGACGTCGTGCGATTGCCGGTTGACGCGCAACAGAAGGGGGCGGGGCGCGGTCATCGAGGTCGGGGGGCTTAGTCGTCAGGCAGGGTCAGGCGGCGGCGGGCACGGGACGCGTCGCGGGATCGCGCAGCGGCACCGAGAACACGTCGTAGCCAAAGCACCAGTCGGGATTCTCGTTCGTGCGCAGCCACGTGTTGTCGTGGGAGACCTTCTGCACGCGGCCCGCGCGCTCGGCACGATTCGCCTCGTACAGCGAGAACGTATAGGTGTGATCCTTGAGCCCGGCCTCGACGAAGCAGCGCGTCAGCATCGCCGCATCCTCGATGGCCATCGCCGCGCCCTGCGCCATGTGCGGCTTCATCGGATGACATGCATCGCCCAGCAGCACCACGCGGCCACGGCTCCACAGCGGCAGCGGGTCGCGCTCGAGCAGCGGCCACTTGGTGACTTCCACCGTGCCCTCGATGAGCGATTGCACGCCTTCGTGCCACCCATCGAACGCGGCGCGCATTTCCTCGATGCTGCTTGGCACCCAGCTCTTGCTCATGTCCCATTCGGGCTCGGGCACACCCGTCACGTAATAGATCTCGTCGAGCTTGCTGGTATCGAAGTAGACCATCATGTGGCGATCGTCCGACCACCATTTGGTGCAGCGGTCGTGCGTATACCCCTTGACGCGCGAAATCGGGAACACCGCGCGGTGCGCCACATAGCCCGTGTACTTGGGCGGCTCCGCACCGAGCAGGTGCTCGCGAATGCGGGAGTTCACACCATCCGCGCCAATCACGATATCGGCGTCTTCGACGGTGCCGTCCGTGAAGGTCAGCTTGACCACGTCGCCAAGGTCTTCCACGCGCTCCAGCTTCTTGTTGAACATCAGGCGGCTGGGCTCGACCGCTTCCGTCATCAGCGCATGGAAGTCGCCGCGGTGCACGGTCAGGTAGCTCGCGCCGTAATGGGACAGCGCGTAGTCGCCAAGGGGAATCCGCGCGACGACTTCGGCCGTTTTCCAGTCGCGGCTGTACCAGTAGTCCGGATGGCAGCCCATCGCGTTCATGGCGTCCTCGATGCCGATGCGGCGCAGGATCTTCATCACGTTCGGCCCAACGTGGATGCCGGCACCCAGCCGGGAGAAGCCCGGGGCCTGCTCGTACAGCTTCACATCGAATCCCTCGCGCTGGAGCAGAGCGGCTGCCGCCGTCCCGCCCAGGCCCGCACCGATCACCGCAATTCGCGTATTCCCTTGCACGACGTCTCTCCTGAGTTGGTCTGTCACGTTGAAATCGAGTGTACACACCATACTTTTTCAAGTAAAGCTGACTTTCTTCGATCTAGTGAAAACCCTTATTTAAATGTGAAGATAGAAATTAAATGCCGCAAAATGGCGCAATAATGCGTCAAAGCAGGGATTCATTCATTCAGAATGCACTGAACGAGTGCCATGATGCGCTACGAAAAGCGTGTTGTAAAAATAAGGTGTGTACACTAGAATTTTCCAAAGCGCGCCGCCTAGTGCGCCATGCGTCCCGCGCAGCGAGGCGGGTGGGTAGACAAAGACACAAGTCAACGGAGTCACAAGTGCAGAAAGTTTTCCGCGTCGGGCAGATCGTGCCGAGTTCCAACACCACCATGGAGACCGAGATCCCCGCGATGCTGGCCGCGCGCCAGCTCGTGCGCCCGGAGCGCTTCACGTTCCATTCGAGCCGCATGCGCATGAAGACGGTCAAGAAGGAGGAACTCGCGGCGATGGACGGCGAGTCCGACCGCTGCGCGCTGGAACTGAGCGATGCCCGCGTGGACGTGCTGGGCTACGCCTGTCTCGTGGCGATCATGTCGATGGGGCGTGGCTACCATCGCACCTCGGAGGCGCGCCTGAAGTCCCGGACGGAGGAGAACGGCGGGACCGCGCCTGTCGTGACCAGTGCCGGTGCGCTGGTCAACGCGCTCAAGGTGATCGGCGCGAAGCGGATTGCGCTGGTGGCGCCGTATATGAAGCCGCTGACCGAGCTCGTGGTCGACTACATCCAGCATGAAGGATTCGAGGTCGTCGAATGGCGCGCGCTCGAGATTCCGGACAACCTCGAGGTCGGCCGCCACGATCCGTCGCGCCTGCCCGCCATCGTCGCGTCGATGAATACGAAGGACGTGGATGCCGTGGTGCTGTCGGCTTGCGTGCAGATGCCGTCGCTGCCCGTGGTGGAGAAGGTCGAGGCGATGACGGGCAAGCCCGTGATCACCGCGGCGATCGCCACGACCTACGCGCTGCTGAAGGAACTCGACCTCGAAGCCGTGGTGCCCGGTGGCGGCACGCTGCTGTCGGGTGCTTACTGATAGAAGGAAATGAACATGAGCACGTTCCTCTATGGCGGCAATGTGCACGCCAACGGCATTCGCCAGCATTACCTGCGCTATGGCGGGGCCGAAGGCGCGCGCGCCGCGCGCGACGCCGTGATCCTGATTCCGGGCATCACGAGCCCGGCCATCACGTGGGGCTTCGTCGGCGAACGCCTCGGCGCGCATTTCGATACCTACGTGCTCGACGTGCGCGGCCGCGGGCTGTCGTCGTCGGGCGATACGCTGGACTACAGCCTTGACGCGCAGGCGGCCGACGTGATTGCCCTGGCCGAGGCGCTGGGGCTGAAGCGCTACCAGATCGTCGGCCATTCCATGGGCGGCCGCATCGGCGTACGCGCGGCACGATCGCGCCCGGCGGGCCTGACGCGGCTCGTCATGGTCGATCCACCTGTGTCGGGACCGGGGCGCCGCGCGTATCCGGCGCAACTGCCGTGGTACGTCGATTCGATCCGGCTGGCGGTGCGGGGCACCGATGCCGAAGGCATGCGGCCGTTCTGCCCGACGTGGACGGAGGACCAACGCCGTCTGCGCGCCGAATGGCTGCATACATGCGACGAGCGCGCCGTGCTGCAGAGCTTCGATGGCTTCCACACCGACGACATCCATGCCGATCTGCCGCGCGTCGCGGTGCCGACGCTGCTCATCACCGCGGCGCGTGGCGACGTGGTGCTGCCGGCCGACGTCGAGGAGATGCGGTCGCTGCTTCCGGGGCTGCTCGAGACGCGCGTGCCCGATGCCGGCCACATGATTCCGTGGGACAACGAGCCGGGTTTCTATGCGGCCTTCGGCGATTTCCTCGGCGCCCCGCTGGTGGACTGAACACAACTGCAAGGAGCCAAGCATGGCTGTCAGTGACTATGACCTGACCTGCGCATGGAAGCAGGTCCTTACGCTGTCGAAGCTCGAGCCCGGGCAGACCGTCACGGTGCTGACCGGCGCCGACACGCATCCGCAAACGCTGCGCACCGCCCTTGTCGCAGCAGCGTCGATGGGCGCCATCGTCAACCGCCTCGATCTGCCCCCGGTCAATGGCGAGAAAGCGTTGAGCCGCGACGCGCTGGCCTATCTCGGCACGACGCCACTGACGGGCAATGCCGCGGCCATCGCGGCCCTCAAGGCAAGCGACCTCGTGCTCGACTTGATGACGCTCTTGTTTTCGCCGGAGCAGCACGAGATCTTGTCCACGGGCACCAGGATCCTGCTGGCCGTGGAGCCGCCGGAAGTGCTGGCGCGGCTCGTCCCGACAGAGGGCGACCGCACGCGTGTGAAGGCCGCCACCGCGCGGCTCTCGCGCGCGAAGACGATGCACATCACGTCCGACGCGGGGACGGAGCTGCGTTGCGCGCTGGGCGAGTTCCCGGCCATCAGCGAGTACGGGTTCGTCGACGAGCCCGGCCGGTGGGACCACTGGCCGAGCGGCTTCGTGCTGACGTGGCCGAACGAGGGCGGCACCAACGGGCACCTCGTGCTCGACCGCGGCGACATTCTGCTGCCGATGAAGTCGTACGTGCAGGAGCCCATCCACGTGACGGTGAAGAACGGTTATGTCACCGCCATCGAGGGCGGACTCGACGCCGAGCTGCTGGCCGACTACATGGCCTCTTTCAATGACCCCGAGGCGTACGCGATGTCGCACGTCGGCTGGGGCCTGCAGCCGCGCGCGCGCTGGTCTACGCTGGCCATGTACGACCGCGAGGCGACCATCGGCATGGACGCGCGCGCGTTCGAGGGCAACTTCCTGTGCTCGTTCGGTCCGAACAACGAGGCAGGCGGCAGCCGCACCACGGCGTGCCATATCGATATGCCGCTGCGGCGCTGCACGGTGAGCCTAGATGGCGAGCCGGTGGTGGACGCCGGGAAGGTATTGGACGTCAAGATATCGGACAGCGATGCACAGGAAGGCGTCGCGCCCACACGCAAGGAGTCCGCCCATGCATGACGAGGTTCAGACTTACCGCCGACAAGGCTTCGGCACCGCGATGGAACTCAAGGCGCCATATGGCCTGCTGATCATCGACTTCGTCAACGGCTTCGCCGATCCGGCGGTGTTCGGCGGCGGCAATATCCCGGAAGCCATCGCCAATACGCAACCCCTGCTGGATACCGCGCGCCGCATGGGCTGGCCCGTGGCCCACAGCCGTATCGTGTTCGCCGACGACGATGCCGATCACAACATCTTCACGCTGAAGGTGCCTGGCATGCTGACGCTGAAGGAAGATGGCGCGACGAGCCAGATCGTGCCGGAACTGGCGCCGGCGCCCGGTGAACTGGTGGTGCGCAAGACCGTGCCTTCGGCATTCTTCGGCACGTCGCTGGCGGCATGGCTTGCACAGCGCGGCGTGCAGACGCTGCTCGTGGCGGGGTGCGTGACGAGCGGCTGTGTGCGCGCGAGCGTGGTGGATGCCATGTCCTATGGCTTCCGTCCGCTCGTGCTCGCCGATTGCGTCGGCGACCGCGCCATTGGGCCGCACGATGCGAACCTGTTCGACATGGCGCAGAAGTATGCGATGGTCATGCCGCGCGACGAGGCGCTAGCCGCGATCGGCGCGACGGCGGCCCTCGCGGCCTGAACTAGCCATGCGCGCGGCGCGGGCGTCCCGGCGGTCTGCGGACCGCCGGCGGCGCTTCGAACGGCAGGATTTCCGCGCGATGGCACACGGCGTTGAGCACCGTGCGCTGGATAACATCGCGCCAGTGCGAGACCGCCTCGGCGCCCATGATGGGCTCGCCGAGAAACGCGCTCAGCGTGTGATGATTGGAGTTGTAGAAGTACCCGAGCGAGGCGATGATCAGGTAGACGTCGCGCGCTGTCAGTCCGGGCTGGAAGGTCCCCGCGGCGATACCGCGCGTAAGAATGCCATCCAGTACGGACAGGGCGTAACCGGAGATCTCGCTCAGGCGTTCGGATTTGCGGGCATGCCGCGCACGGTTCAGATTCTCGCTGTTGAGAATCGCGACGAACTCGGGATGCTCCAGATAGTATTGCCAGACGAAGTCGACGAGCTGCGTGAGCGCGCGCACGGGATTGTCGGCGTCGAGTTCGAGCTTCTGTTCGGCTTCGTTGAGCTGCAGGTAGATCGTTTCCAATACTTCGATGAACAGCTTCTCCTTGCTGCCGAAGTAGTAATAGATCATGCGATCGTAGGTGTTGGCGAGCGAGGAGATCGCTTCGATGCGGCCCCCGTCATAGCCGCGCTGGGCAAATACCTTGATCGCGGCCTTGAGGATCTTGGCGCGCGTGTCCTGCGCCTGTCGCGCGCGGGTACCGGGCCGTGCAGGCGCCTGCTTGATGTCTTTGGGCATTCGAGCCGTCGTCTGAAGTTTCGGTTGCAAGTATAGCTGGGCAATTCATCAGGATGAACGATGTCAAACACCCCACGCGCATTGCGTGAAGCATTGTTTCGAGAGCGGGGCGTGCTGCTGGTGACGCGACCCGCGGCAGCCGCGCCGCGACCTTCGCCCGGGCAGCCCGGCGCGGCCTCCGGCTTCGTCTCCGACCTGCCGGACATCTTCATCGCGGTGCGCGCCTCGGGCGAGATCCTTGCCTTCAACGGCCATGTAGACCTCGGCACCGGTATCCGGACCTCCCTCGCGCAGATCGTCGCCGAGGAACTCGAGGTCGAGCCCGCCGACGTGACCATGGTGCTCGGTCATACGGAGGCCACGCCGAATCAGGGGCCGACCATCGCCAGCGCCTCGATCCAGATCTCGGCAGTGCCGCTACGGCGCGCCGCGGCGCAGGCGCGTGCGTGGCTCGTGGAGAAGGCAGACGGGGGTCCCATCGACCTCGCCACGCTGCTGGCCGGCGAACATGTGGAGCTCCCGCTCGCCGACGACGTGAAGACCAGGCCGGTCGATCAGTATCGCGTGGTCGGCCGCAGCGCGCCGCGCGTCGACATTCCGGCCAAGGCGACCGGCGAGTTGACCTTCGTGCACGACATGCGCGTGCCCGGCATGCTGCATGGCCGTGTCATTCGCCCGCCGTACGCGGGCCGCGATTGCGGCGATTTTGTGGGCAAGAGCCTGATCGACGTCGACCGGACGTCGATCGCCGATGTGCCGGGCGTGGTGGGCGTGCATGTGGAAGGCGACTTCATCGGCGTGGTGGCCGAGCGCGAGGAGCAGGCGATCGAGGCAGCGCGGCGGCTGAAAGTCCGCTGGAAGCCCGTGCCGCCGCTGCCGGACCTCAACGCCCCGGAAGCCGCGCTGCGCGCCGCGCCGGGACAACGCCGCCAGCTGGCACAGACCGGTGACACCGCGGCTGCCATCACAGCCGCCGCGCACCGCGTCGAGCGGACCTATGTGTGGCCGTATCAGATGCATGGCTCCATCGGGCCGTCATGCGCGCTCGCGGACTGGACCGATGGCCGCCTGACGATCTGGTCGGGCACGCAGAATCCGCATGTGCTGCGCATCGACATGGCGCGGCTGACGGGCCTCGACGAAGGCCTCATCGAAATCGTTCGCATGGAGGCCGCTGGCTGCTACGGCCGCAACTGCGCCGACGACGTGTGCGCGGACGCCGTGCTGCTCGCGCGCGCGGTGGGCCGGCCCGTGCGTGTGCAACTCACGCGCGAGCAGGAGCATCTGTGGGAGCCGAAGGGCGCGGCGCAGCTGATGGATGTGCGCGGCGGCGCGGATGCGCGCGGGACGCTGACGGCCTACGAGTTCGTCTCGCGCTATCCGTCGAACGATGCGCCCGTGCTTGCGCTGCTGCTGACCGGCCGCGTGCCGGCGGAGCCCCGCATGCTCGAGATGGGGGATCGCACGGCGATGCCGGCTTATGCGTTTCCCTCGCTCGACATCGCCTGCGACGATACGCCCGCCATCGCGCGCGCCGCGTGGCTGCGCGGTGTTTCCGCACTGCCCAATACCTTCGCGCACGAGTCCTTCATCGACGAGATGGCCGAGCGATGCCATGCGGATCCGCTCGCATTTCGCCTGCGGCAACTGCCGGACCCGCGAGCCAGAGCGCTGCTGGAGGCTCTGGCGGAAGCTGCGGACTGGCGAGAGGGCGCCCGTGGCTCCCGGGGCCAGCCCGACGCGGATGGCCTGCTGCGCGGACGCGGCGTCGCGTACGCGCGCTACATTCACAGCAAGTTTCCGGGCTTCGGCGCGGCCTGGGCCGCGTGGATCGTCGACGTGGAAGTGAGTCCCGACACGGGGAACGTCCGCGTGACCCGGCTCCATGTCGGCCAGGATACCGGGATGATGGTCAACCCCGACGGCGTCCGGCACCAGATCCACGGCAATGTGGTGCAGAGCCTGAGCCGCGTCTTGCGCGAGCAGGTGCGTTTCGACGCGAAGGGCGTGGCCAGCCGCGAGTGGGGCAGCTATCCGATCGCGACGTTTCCCGAGCTGCCGCCGATCCAGGTGCTGCTGATGCCGCGCCAGGAAGAGAGCCCGCTTGGCGCGGGCGAGTCCGCTTCGCTACCCGGCGCTCCGGCAATCGGCAATGCGCTGTTCGATGCAACGGGCATCCGCTTCACGCGCGCGCCCTTCGTGCCCGAAGTCGTGCGCGGCGCCTGCGCGGCGATACACGCCTAGAAGCCCGCTTCCCCCTGCCACCGGCCGGTGGCAGGGCCTTCCCGATCGATCAGAACTTGTGCCGCATGCCGACGAGCGCGCCCAGCTGGTTCGTGCCGGCCGGGCCGATCGTCGTCGCCGGCCCGTTCAGGCCGATGCGCGAGGTATCGTCGTTGCGGATGTAGGCAACCTGCGCGTAGACATCCGTGCGCTTGGAAAACGCATAGTCGAGCAGCACCGATGCACTCCATGCGTCGCCATTGCCATTGCGGCCGTTGAGCAGGTAGCCCGCGCCGCTCAGCGACAAAGCCGGCGTGAGCTGGTACCCCGCGCCAATCCAGAACAAATCGGCGCGCTTGGACGGCAATGCCGCGGTGGCGCCGATATTGCCGTTGAGCCAGCGATAGCCCGCGAACAGTTTGGCGTTGGAGAACGTATAGGTTCCCGCGACCGCGAGCCGCTGGTCCTTCTGCGACGGATTCTGTCCGGCCAGCCCGCTCGTGCCTTGCTGCATGTCATAGATCACCGTCACGCCGACGTTGCCGGCGTTGTACTCCAGGCCCCCGCTCATGGCGCGGTCGCTCTTCGGGTTGCCCGGCACTTCGCTGCCGAACGTGCCGCCCGAGAGCGATGTGCCGCGCGCGAACGAATACAGGCCGCTGACGGTCAGCCCGCCGAACTTGCCGACGTACTTGGCGGCGTTGTCGTAGCGGCCCGCCGTGAACGTATCCATCGTGAAGATCGAATAGCGCGGCGACACCGCCATGGCGTCGTAGTTGATCAGGATGTCGTACAGGATGTTGTTCTGGCGACCCAGCGTCACGCGGCCGTACTGCGACGACAGCCCCGTGTACGCCTGCCGCCCGAACAGGCGGCCGCCTTGCGACGCGGTGCCGCTGTCGATATCGAAGCCGCCTTCGAGCACGAACAGCGCCTGCAGTCCGCCGCCGAGGTTTTCGGTGCCGCGCATGCCCCAGCGGGAGCCCGACAGGTTGCCGGAGGTCACGCGGGCCAGACTGTGGTTATTGGCATCGGCGTGCGTGAGGTACTCAATGCCGGCGTCGGCGACGCCGTAGAGCGTGATTGACTGGGCGTGGGCGCCCTGCGCGGCGCACAGCGCGGCGGCGCCCAGCGCGAGGTGCCGGAATGTCGGTTGGAATGTCGAACGAAATGTTGAACGAAATGTTGAACGAAAGGAGGGGCAGGTATGGCTCATGTTGTCGAAATTTTGGACGAACGTGCCCTCACGGGGGCTGGCTTGCGCCCGCGTAGCGGCGATACGGAATACGGGAAAGGAGGGGAGTTGCCTGCTGAAACCTGGGCGAGGCCCCGTTAGTTCAGTCGACGATCAATCGACAAAGAGATTGATCTTCGTGGCGAATTTCTGCCAGCGGTCGATGTCGCTCGTCACGAGCTTCTGGAACTCGGCCGGTGTGCTCGTGCCCGTGGCAAAACCGAGTTGCGCGAGCGAGGCCTTGATTTCCGGTTTGGCGATGGTCTTCGCAATTTCGGCATTGAGCTTCTGCACGATCTCCGGCGGCGTGTGGGCCGGCGCGAGGATACCGAACCATTGATCGACGTCGTAGCCCGGCACACCCAGTTCGCTCACGGTCGGCACGTCCGGCAGGAACGGCGAACGCGCCTGCGACGTCACCGCCAGCGCGCGTAGCTTGTTGCTCTTCAGGTAGGGCACGGTATTGGTCAGCGTGTTGACGCTGACGTCGGCCTGGCCGCCGAGCACGTCGGCGATGGCGGGGGCGCAGCCCTTGTAGGGTACGTGAAGCATGTCCATCTTGGCCGAGATCTTCAGCAGTTCGCCAGCCAGATGCTGGGGCGTGCCATTGCCGCAGGACGCGTAGCTGGGCGGCGTGCTGCTCTTCCCGGCGGTCAGCAGTTCCTGAAACGAGCGGATCTTCGACTGATACGGCACGGCGATGACCGAAGGCACCGAGGCAAACGAGATGACCGCGCTGAAGTCGGACTTCGGGTCGAACTGGAGCTTCTTGAAGACGCTGGGGTTGATCGCGAAGCTGCTGTTGACGATCAGCAGCGTGTAACCGTCTGCCGGACTTTTCGCGACGAACTCCGCGCCGATGTTGCCGCTCGCGCCGGGACGGTTGTCCACGACCACGGGCTGCCCCAGCGACTTGCTGATATCGGTCCCGATCACACGCGCGAGCGCGTCCGTGCCACCGCCTGCCGGGAAGGTGACGACCAGGCGGATGGGCTTCTGCGGGAAGGTACTGGCAACGTTCGCCTGTGCCATACCGGACAGTGCGCCGATGGAGCCGGCTACGAACAGCAGCGATGCCAGACCGCTGACGATGGAGGGGGGTCTCATGAATATGCCTCGTCGGTTAGGGTGAAGGAAAGGGGAAGAACACTCAATCGGGATCGACACGGACCGCCTGGCCACATTCGCCGCGGGCCTGCGCCACCGCGGCATCGAGTGCCGCGGGCGACGCCGCGTGAATGCGGTAGAGCGCCCGGCCGGCGTCCACATGCGCGCCAATCGTGCATAGCAGGTCCACGCCTGCACCGAGATCGCGCGGCGCGCCCGCCGCGCGTGCCACGCCGGAGATCCGCAGACCGTCGATCGCGGCGACGCGGCCCGCCCGGTCCGCCGGGATCTCCGCAATGTGCACGCCGGGCATCACCGCCTCGGGCCTGCGGCCCTGCGCGCCGGCGATGCTGTCGAACGCTGCCCTTGCCTTGCCTTCAGCCAGCAGCGCTTCCGCAATTCGCATGCCTTGCTCGGCCGACCCCACGCGCGGGTCGAACGCGAGAATCCGCGCGGCAAAGAACAGCGCCTTCGCGCGCAGGTCGGCGGGGGCGGACGGATCGTTGTCGAGCACCTGCATGACGTCGCGCACCTCGAGCGCCGGGCCGATGCCGCGCCCGATGGGATGGCTGCCGTCCGTGGCAATCGCGTGCACATGCATGCCGAGGCCCGCGCCGACGCGCTCGAACAGCGCGCCCAGCGCCTCCGCATCGGCGCGATCGGCGAGTTTCGTCTGCGGGCCATAGGGCAGGTCCACCATCACGTGCGTGGCGCCCGCCGTGTACTTCTTCGAGAGGATCGACGCGACCGACCAGCGGCGCGAGTCGAGCTTGAGGGGCCGCGTGATCGCATTCATCACGTCGTCGATCACGGAATGATTGAGACGGCCGTTCCACGCGATGCAGGCGCGTGCCTGCGTCACGCAGCGCCGCACGTCGGCCTGCGTGAGGTCGACGCGTGCCACGGTTTCCATCGCATCCGCGGTGCCTGCCGCCGACGTGATGGCGCGCGAGGAGGTTTTCGGCATCGCGAGCCCGTAGGCCGCGACGATCGGCACGACGATCAGCGTGATGCGGCTGCCCGGCACGCCGCCCATCGAGTGCTTGTCGACGACGATCGGCTCGTCCCACGCGATGCGGGGTGTGAAGGCCGTGCGCGCGCGGGCCAGTGCGATGACTTCGTCGTCGCCGAGGCTGCCTGTCGCGGCGATGAGGAACTCGGTCAGTTCGGCTTCGGTGTAGCGCCCCGCGATGGCATCCTTCAGTACGGCCACGTAGGCCGCCTCGTCGAGGGCCTCGCCGCGCAGCTTGGCCATCAGGTTCACGCGGCTCGACGCCGGCGCCGCGGCGGCGGGCGCCGTGCGCGTGGAGGTGAGTGAGGCGGGCAAGGCGGGCGAGGTGGGGGACGTAGGTGAGGCTGTGCAGGCGGCGCTGTGCAGGGCATCGACGAAGCGCGCGATGCCGGCCTCGAGCGTGCTCTCGTTCGACACCGTGACACACGTCACGCCCTCGGGAATCGCCGCCGCCTGCCGCGACACGCGCCTGGAGATTTGCTCCCCCGATTCACGTCCCCGCCCGGCAATACGCTGCGCGAGCACGTCCTGCGGCGCCGTCACCAGCACAACGACGAAGCGTGGCAGGCGCGCCGCCAGGTCCGCGACCACGCCGCGCGATCCGTTGGCAATGACATGCGTACCGGCCGCGAGCGTGTCCATCAGCGCGGCGGGGAGCCCGTAGCGCAGTTCATGCGCATGCCACGTGACGAGGAACTCGCCGGCTTGCTGACGTCGGGTGAACTCCAGATCGGTGACGCCCTCATGGTCCTCGCCAGGCGAGCCGCTCGGACGCGTGATCACGCGCTGGGCGAATTGATAGCCGTGCGTGAGAATCGCGCGTGCACCATCGATCAGGGAATCCTTGCCCGCGCCGCTGGGGCCAACGACAAGAAAGAACGTGCCGGTTTTGTTCATATTTAACTTAGACATCGAAGTTTGTAGGCTTATGCTAGCACCCGCCGATAGCGTGTCAAGTTAAGTTCGATGTCTAAGTTTATGCAAAGGACGGGCCAGCTCCCGCAAATCGAGTGTGTACGCGGGATTCACGGTTTTCTCAGGGAAAACGCGCACGTTTCGCATGCGCGGTCGCGGTGCGGGATGCATGGACATCGCGCACCGCGCACTGATGTAGTGATCGCTACATCGAGCCGTGCGTAACGCGGCGACAGTGCGTCGGCGGGACGCGCTATCATGTGCGCTGTTCGCGTCCCTCTCTCACGCCATGGCCACCAGAAAGCCAGATAATTCCGCCGCGCCAGCACCGCTGGACGACGCCAATGAAGAACGTCTTGCCCACCTCGTCAAGGACGCCGCCCGCGCCTATATCCGCGCGTTGCAGCTGCGGCTGGCCAGCCATGCGGTGTCATATGGCCACTGGACGATCCTGCGGATTCTCTGGCGCCACGATGGGTTGTCGCAGCGTGAATTGAGCGAGCGCGCGGGCGTGACGGAGCCGACGACGTTTGCCGCGGTCAAGGCGCTGGAAGCGCTGGGCTATGTCGAGCGGACGCACCTGCCTGGCAACAAGAAGAAGATCCACGTGTTCCTGAGCAAGACGGGGCGCGCGCTGCGGCGCAAGCTCGAGCCGCTGGCCACCGAGGTCAACGAGCTGAGCGTGGCTGGGGTTAGCGAGGAGGACGTACTGACGACGCGCCGCGTGCTGATCTCCATCACGCAGAAGCTGCTCGCCGACGAGATGGCGCTGGCCGAACGCGGCCGGCGCGTGCCGTCCACGCAGGAAGTGGGCAGGCTGCTGTCGGACCTGTAATCCGAAACGCAAGCGCCAGTCACTACGCAGTCGCAACGGAAAAGGCCCTCGACGGATGCACCGGCGAGGGCGAAGCCTTCTCGGGTAGAAGGCGCTACAACTGACGGGAATCAGGCTTCGTCGAGCCCGATGTCCACGGCGGGTGCCGACTGCGTGATCTTGCTCGTGGAGATGTAGTCCACGCCGGTCTCCGCGATCGGGCGAATCGTCTCCAGGCGGATGCCGCCCGATGCCTCGACCTTGGTGCGGCCCTTCACGATCTGCACCGCTTCCTTCATGTCGGGCACGGACATGTTGTCCAGCATGATGACGTCCACGCCCGCCGCCAATGCTTCGTGCACCTGCTCCAGGCGGTCGCATTCCACTTCGAGCTTGGTCAGCACCGGCAGCTTGCGGCGCACGCGCTCTACCGCCGCGGCAATGCTGCCGCACACCGCGATGTGGTTGTCCTTGATCATCACGCCGTTGTCGAGACTGAGCCGGTGGTTCAGGCCGCCGCCGCACGTGACGGCGTGTTTTTCCAGCGCGCGCAGGCCCGGCGTGGTCTTGCGGCTGTCGATCAGGCGCGCCTTGGTGTGCGCGATGGCCTCGGCATACTTCGCCGTGTGATTCGCGATGCCGCACAGGCGCTGCATGATGTTGAGCGCCGTGCGTTCTGCCGTGAGCACGCTGCGTGCGTTGCCGCTCACGTTCAGCAGGATGGCGCCTTTTTCCACCTTGTCGCCGTCCGCGACGCGGACGTCGATCGATAGCGACGGATCGTAGCGCGCGAAGATGCGGGCCGCGACGTCGATCCCCGCGATCAGCATCGGTTCGCGCGCGTTCATGCAGAACGTGCCGGTTTCGCCCGGCTCGATCATCGTCTGCACGGTCAGGTCGCAGATGCCGATGTCCTCGGTCAGCCAAAGGTCGATCAGCTTGTCGGTGGTGTAGATGTCATACATTGGATGGGCTCCTCGAGACGGTGGAAGTGGCACCTCGTATTGCTTAGATATCGAAGTACATGGCGTAATACTAGCGCGTGGACGCCCGATGTCAACAGTTATTCGATATCTAAGATTATTAAGGCGCGGTCCACCCCGGGGCCGGGCTTGAAACGGCGGGAGGAACGGAAGAGGAGGGCGAGCGGTGGGGAGCGTCAAAGGGTGCGGAACGGCACCCCGGCAGGGCGGGTCAGGCGGTCCCGTCGGCGTCAGCCAGAGGCTCGGGCGACGCGTCCTCCAGGTCGCTCATCTTGCGCAGCAGGTAGAGCAGCGCGACGCGCTCGGCGGGGTTCAGGCCGCCCATGGTCCGCTCGCTGATGTCCTGCGCAAACGGCACGACCTCGCCGATGAGCGTCCGCCCGGCCGGCGACAGCAAGACCACGACCTTGCGCCTGTCGCGCGCGTCATGCGATACGACGATGAGCTCGCGCGACTTCAATCGCTCGATGATCCCGCGTACGGTGGCCTGGTCGATCGCCGTGGCGCGGGCGATGGCGCTGAGCGAGCACGGGCCCTGCTCCTGGATCGCGCACAGCACCACGAACTGCCCGGCGGTCAGCTGGGAATCGGGAATCGTCTGCTGGAAGATGGAGACGTGCCGCTGATAGGCGCGGCGCAGCAGGTGGCCGACCTGCTCGGTAAAGTCATAGTCACCGTTTTCGTCAGGGGACGAACTGTGGCTCGGTTGTGTAGTCACTGTGTGAGAGCAATGGCCGCGAGAGATGTGGAAGTATAGCGGCCATTGCGGCGCTAGCGTCCCTTCCAGGCGGGGGGGCGTCGGTGCACGAACGCCTCGACGCCTTCGCGGAAGTCTTCGCTGGCGTAGCAGGCATGCACAAGGTCGTCGGTGTCCGCGACTGCCGCCACGGTCTGGCGGCGCAGTGCCTCCTTGACGACGCGCTGCGTGACGGGCGCGAGGGCTCCGAGCTGGTCGCAGAGCGCGGCGACCTGCGCGTCGATGTCTTCGGGCGCGTGAATGCCATGGAGAAAGCCGCAGGCGAGCGCGGTGTCGGCATCCAGAATCTGCGCGAGCAGCATCATGCGGCGGAGCGGCTGCAGGCCCCATGCGGCGCGCAGCTTGGCGAGGTTCTCGGCGGACAGCGTGTTGCCGAGCGTCTTGGCGATGGGCACGCCGAAGCGCGCCTTGGGCGTGGCCACGCGGAAGTCGCAGGCGGTCGCGATGGCAAGCCCGCCACCGACGGCCCAGCCATCGACGACGGCGACGGTCGGCATCGGCAGCCGTTCGAGGAGGCCGATGCCTTCATCGATCTTTGCCTCGTATGCGATGCCGTCGTCACCGCCCTTGAATTCCTGGAACTGGGCGATATCGCTCCCCGCAACGAAGGCCTCGCCACCCGCGCCACGAAAGACGACGACGCGGGGACGGTCGGGGGTGTCTCCGGCGAACGTTCGGCAGTGGTCGGCCAACTGCGCGTACATGTGCCACGTCATCGCGTTGCGCGCGGCGGGGCGGTCGAAGGTGACGAAGGCGATCGCGCCCTGTCTCGTCAGGGTGACCTGCCCCTGTGCCGATGGTTCTGTCATTCGCCTCCTCCTCGATGGCGCATCGTTCGCCGCTCGTTTACCACTCAGTTACCGAAGGCGCCGGCGCTGGCCAGCGACGCCTGCTGTTCCTTCGACAGTCCAAGCTCGTCAAGGACCTCCGCGGTATGCTCGCCCAGCAACGGCGGGTGACGACGCACCTGTTGCGGGGTCCCGCCCATTTTGACGGCGAACCCGATATTCGGCACCTTGCCCTCGATCGGGTGGTCGATCTCGATCCGCATCTGGCGGTGCCGGCCATGTTCGCTGTCAAAGGCCTGAGGATACGTGAGGATCGGTCCGGCCGGAATGCCCGCCTCCAGCAGCCGTTCGATCCAGTTGTCGCACTTGTCGGCGGCAAAGCTTTCCTCGAGCGCGGGGATCAGTTCGTTGCGGTTGGCGAGGCGCAGCGCCACCGTGCCGAAGCGTTCGTCCTTGAGCAGATCGGGCCGCTCGAGCGTGTTGCAGAGCAACTGCCATAGCTTCTGGTTGGTCGCGCCCATCACGAAGTACCCGTCGGCCGCCTTGACGGCCTGATACGGCGCGCTCATGCGGTTGGACGTGCCGAGCGGCTCGGGCTCGCGGCCTGTGCCCCAGTACTCCGAAGTGTCCCAGATCGAGAAGGCGAGCGCCGAGTCGAACAGCGAAGCGTCGACGTACTGGCCCTTGCCGGTTTGCTTCGCGCCGATGTACGCGGACAGCATGCCGTAGACGGCGAACAGCGCGCACCCGATATCGGCCACCGGCACGCCGGCCTTGACCGGGGCGCCGCCCGGATACCCCGTGACGCTCATCACGCCGGACATGGCCTGCGCCATGAGGTCGAAGCCGGGACGCGTGGCCCACGGTCCCGTCTGGCCGAAACCCGAGATACTGCAGTACACCAGTTTCGGATTGATCTCGCGCAGCGTGTCGTAGTCGATGCCCAGGCGCTTCATCACACCGGGGCGGTAGTTCTCGACGAGGATGTCCGCGGTTTTCGCGAGCCGGAGAAACACTTCACGGGCGGACTCGGTCTTGAGATCCAGCGTGATGCTCCGCTTGTTGCGGTTCATGTTGAGAAACCCCATGCTGTCCGGGCCCTTCATCTTGAAGCCCATCGCGCCCCGCGTCTGGTCGCCGCCCTTGGGCGGTTCGATCTTGATCACGTCGGCGCCGAGGTCGGCGAGGAGCATGCAGGCATAGGGGCCGGCCATGACCTGGGTCACGTCGAGGACCCGGACGCCGGCCAGCGGCAGGGGGTTGGCACTGCGCTGTGCCTGGGAATCGCGCGCATCGGTCATCTTCGTATCCTGCTGAATGGTTCGGGTGGCGTAGCTGGCGGGCCGATCAGGTCTCGGCCTTCACGTTCGCGTCCTTCACAACCTTGGCCCACTTGGCCGACTCGGAGGCGATGAAGTCGCCGAATTGCTGGCTCGTGCCGCCGTAGTCTTCCGCGCCGAAGCTCTTGAGTCGTTCGACGACGTCCGGCATCGCGAGCGCGCGGTTGACGTCGGCGTTCATGCGCTGGACCAGCGCGGGCGACATGCCCCTGGGGCCGACCAGCCCGTACCACGACGCGGCGTCGAGTCCGGGAAAACCCGACTCCGCCAGCGTCGGCACGTTCGGATACGCGGCGGCGCGCTTCAGGCGGGTCTGCGCGATGGCGATGACCTTGTCCTGCTGGATGAATGGCGTGGCCGCGGTCATCGTGTCGAACGCATAGTCGATCTGGCCGCCGAGCAGATCCGCCACGAGCGGGCCCGATCCCTTGTACGGGACGTGGACGACGTCGATCTTCGCCTGCATGCGGAACAGTTCAAGGGCCAGATGCTGGGACGAGCCGATGCCCGAGGAGCCGAACGAGATCTTGCCGGGGCGCTGCTTGCAGAGCGCCACGACTTCCGCCACCGTCCGGATCTTCTGTTCCGCGCGGCACGTCAGCATGTTGGGCGTGACGCCCACCATCGCGATGGGCGAGAAATCCGTGCGGGGGTTGTACTTGAGGTCGAGCATAGCGGGCGCGATGGCATGGCTGTTGACGTGCGCCATCAGCAGCGTGGTGCCGTCGGGCGGCTGCTTGGCCACGTAGCCGGCCGCGATCGAGCCCGACGCGCCGGGCTTGTTCTCGACCACCACGCTCGTGCCCCACATCTGTGTGAGCTTGTTACCGAGCACGCGGGCCAGCACATCGGTGCCGCCACCGGGCGCGAAGCCGACGAGGATCCGGACCGGGCCCGCCATGTCGGCGGCCCTGACGAGCGAAGGAACCGCCAGCCCGGCCACCGCTCCCAATAGGAACTGTCTGCGTTGCATCGTTGTCTCCGTGGTACTTGTTATATGGAGACCATGATGTTCGCAGCGCCCCCGGAAGGCTATCGCTGTTTGGGGAAGTCTGGTTTCGCCTTTTGCGCAAGCACCCGGAGTACCGCGTGGGCGGCGGACGACAGCTCGCCGTGGGGGCGGTGGCAGAGGACGAAGCGGCGCTCCGCCCACGGCTCGGCGATCGGTATCCGCACGAAGCGCGCGCCCGCGGCAACTTTCTTCGCGATGGCTTCGGGCATGACGCCCGCGCCGAGGTTCTCCGCGACGAGCGCGGCGATACTGTCGAAGCCCTCCACGCGCATCCGCATGCGCACGGTCCTGCCCGCTTCGGCGGCGAGCCGTTCCAGCATGATGGAAATGGCCGAGCTGGCGCTGAGGACGATGAGATCGCAGTCGAGGATGTCGTCGAGCGACACCTGCTTGCGGCGCGCGAGGGCGTGGTGGCTGGCGACGACCAGCGCCAGCCGGTCCGACCGATAGGGCGCCGTGGGCAGATCGACGACGCCGAGGTTGCCATCATAGATACCGAGGTCCGCCATGCCGCGGCGCAGCGATTGCTGAACCTCCTCGCTGTTCATCTCCTGCAGATCGATGCGGATGCCCGGGCATTCCACCGCGCAATGCTGGATGTCGGCCGGCAGGAACTGGATGACCGCGGACTTGGGCGCGGCAATACGCACCACGCCCAGCACGCCGCCGACGTACGACGCGGCATCGTCCTGCATGCGCTGCACGGTATGGCTGATGCCGCGCGCATGCGCGAGCAACGCACCGCCGGCCTCGGTCACCGCCATCCCATGCGGCAGCCGTTCGAATAGCGACACGCCCAGCTGCGACTCGAGCTCCAGGATCCGCCGCGACGCCGCCGCGGGCGCCAGGTGCACGCGCTCGGCGCCACGGGTGATACTGCCCATGTCGGCAACGGCGATGAACAGCTGGACGGTGGTCAGATCGAAATGCAGGCGCGAGGCGCGGGCTTGGCTGGGGGACATCGCGATTGAGGCGAGCTCGGGGGAGGGCCGTCCAGGTCGGGAAGACTGCGATTCTACCGCGCCGATCGGAGCCCGAGATGCGCCGGGGACGGGAAGTCAGCCGTTATCGGCGCGCCATCACCCCTTCCCGCCGCACCCGCTGCCGCTCAGCACAAACGCCGACACGTCGTCGCTCACCGGAGACAGCCAGCGCAATGGCGTGGCAAACACGCCGATGAGCAGCGTGTGCGAGAGATGGCCGTACTCGCGATGGGTCACAGGCACGCCGGCCTCGCGCAGCTTTTGCGTCATCTGCCTCGAATTGCGCTCTGGATCCACCAGTCGGTCGCCGGTGTCCACGCCGATGAACGCGGGCGGCGATTGCCGCGTGACGAGGTCGATCGGCTGCGAGCCGGCTGGGTAGTTAGGATGGTGGAACACCGGTTGCGCATCGGGATTGACGATTGGCAGGAAGTCGTAAGGCCCCGCGAGGCCGATCCATCCGCGTAGCTGCGTCGGCGAGGCGCCCGCCGCGGTCAGCCACCGCTGGTCCAGCGCGATCATGGCGGCGTTGTAGGCGCCCGCGCTGTGGCCCATGACGAAGACCCGCGAGGGATCCCCGCGGTAGGCCGCGATGCTGCGCAACGTCCATGCCACGGCCTGCGCGCTGTCGGTCAGGAAATCCGGATAGGTGACCTCGGGATAGAGCCGGTAGTCGGCGATGACCGTCAGAATCCCATGGCGCGCGAGATTGGCGCCCACGAACGCATAGTCCGCGCGCGACCCGGTATTCCACGTGCCGCCATAGAAGAACACGACGACGGGCGCCTTGTCGCCACAGGCCGGTTCACGTGGCACGTAGACGTCCAGTTGCGTGCGGTCGCCCGCCGCGTAGGCGATGTCCTTGAGGTGGGTGTAGTCGCTCGACGGCGTCAGCGCATTGAGCGCATCCACCGTCGAACATCCACCGATAGACAGCAGGAACGCCGTCGCCGCCACGCGCCACATCGCTCGCGCGCTCATCGGGTCGGGGGCGCGGCAAAGTGCCGCTGGAGCCAGCGCACGGGTGCGCCGATCACCGGGAGCTGCCGCCACAGCGCGGCGGCGTCCCAGTAATCGCAATGCATGCACACGCGCCCATCGTCGTCGAATTGCAGATGCGTGCTGCCGGGCACGCTGAACGCATGGCCGCGCACCGCGCCCGTGAACACCCACGTGGCGAACGCTTCCTGGTCGCCCATCACCTGGCGCTGAATCGCGAAGCGCGGCACGTCGACGGTCTCGAACATATGCGCGAACAACGCCTGAATGGCCGCGTGGCCGCGCACGCTATTGAACGGATCGGTAAAGCGCGCATCCTCCGCGTAGAACCGGGGGAGGTCGTACAGCGACTGGGGCGTCAGCGTGGCGTACCAGTCCAGCAGGGCCGACAGCGTTTGCGAGTCTCGAGTGGCGGTGGTCATGTCATGCCATGTTCAGGAAGCGTTCATCAATCGTTGCAGCAGCGATAGCCGCAACCGGTACGGCAGCATGCTGAGCAGGCGCATGACCGAGGTGAATCGCGACGGGAATGCAATCTCGAACCGGCCGCGCGCAAGGCCGGAAATGATCGACGCCGCGGCCTCCTCGGGGGTCAGCAGCGCGGGCATCGTGAAGTCGTTGCGCGCCGTGAGCCGCGTGCTCACGAAGCCGGGATTGACGAGGTACACGCCAATGCCGTGCGGATGCAGCTCCGCGTACAACAGCTCCGCAAGGTTGATCATCGCGGCCTTTGTCGGCCCGTAGATGGTGGCGTTCGGCAGGCCCAGGTAGCCCGCCACGCTGGCGAGCATCACCAGGCTGCCGCTCCGGCGCGACATCATCGCGGGCAGCACGGCGGCCATGCCGTAATAGACGCTGGACAGGTTGGTCTCGATGGTATTGCTCGCCTCGGCCGCGTCGATCTCCCACGGACGCAGCGGCCGATAGTCGGCGGCGCAGAAGACGATCATGTCCACGGCGCCCCACCCCTTACACAAGGCATCGTGCACGGTCACCCAGTCGGACGGGACGCGCGCGTCCATCGGCGCGGCGACACCGCTCGCGTGGCCGTCTATCACGGCAGCCAATGCGCCGGCCCGCCGCGCGGAGACCGCGACATTCGCGCCCCGCGCCAGCAGCGCCCGCGCCAGCGCCGCGCCGATGCCGCTGGAAGCGCCGACGATCCAGACCCGCTTTCCCGTCCAGTCCGTCCAGCGAGGGTTCATGGAGAAGCCATGCATGGTGACATCCGCCTGATTCAGGGTGCGGGACGGCGGAAGAACACCGTCACCTGGCCGACTTCGAAACCGAACTTGGTGACGCGCGCGCGATTGATCATCGTGCGGTCGTCAACGAGCACCATCCAGTCGTCGAACTGCACGTCGTAGGTCTTGTCATCGACGGGCAATTGCAGCGTGTACCGCCAGCGCAGGACATTGCCCGCGGCCTGGCCGCTGGCGCTCCCCACGACATCGGGGGCGGTGCCTTGCCAGCTGCCATCGGCGGCGCGCGTCAGGGTCCATGTGCGATGCTGCGTCGTGCCGTCGCTGTAGCGGAAGTCCTCTTCCAGCACGAAGCGCCCATCGCGCTCCTGTCCCTGCAGGTCGACGTGGAAGCGCTTGACGATCTCGCCGCTCCGCTTCTGGAACATGCCCCATGCCTCCGTGCGCCCCGCGAAGAAACGGGCAACGTCGAGGGGCGGTTTCTGGTCGGCGTAATGTGCGACGTCCGGCGCCGAGCATGCCGCGCAGAGCGCGGCGACGGCGATGACGCCCAGAATGGCAACGCGTTTCATGAGGACATCTCCTGAGCCCGATACCGGGCGGAGCGAAGCAGCGCCATCGCGGCAAGTTTGAGCACGCACGGAAGGCCGGCGTACATGAACGCCAGCGCGTGGCCCGCCGAGCCGGTTGCCGGGGTTCCCGGCTGGTAGCCCAGCCATGAGAGAACGGGCAGCGTCAGCCCCGCGATCGCCAGGCATAGCTTGGTCAGCAGCGTCCAGACGCCGTAGTAGACGGCAGGCCCCTCGCCCGCGGGAATGCGCGTGGCCAGCAGGACGGGAGGCAGCGCGAGATCGGCGCCGACCGCCAGACCCGACATGGCACAGATGAGCACGAACGGCAGGATGCTGCCTGGCTCGAGCAACGCCGCCCAGACGAAGGCGACGACGGCGAGGGCCATGGCCAGCCGCCACGCGTGCATGGCGCCGATGCGGTGCGCGATGTGAACCCATGCGGGCAGACCGGCCGCGCCTGCCACGAAATACAGCGTCAGGCAGGGGGCGACCCACCGCGGCGCCATCAAACGATCTTCGATGAAGAATATTGCGAGCGTGGCGGGAATGGCGACGGCGATGCCATTCAGAAAGTAGGGGGCCAGCAGCGCGCGAAAGCCGCGATTGTGCCGCACGGCATGCCATGGTTTTGGCGCGGCGCCCGGCGGGGCGGCTCTCGCGTTCCAGGGTGAGGCCAGCCGGAAAAGCAGCCACAGCGCGGCGATGAGCAGCGCGGCGAATAGCGACGCAAAGGAGGTCATCGCCAGGCGCGCGTCGGTGCCGGCGATCGCGATCAGCGTGGCCGGTATCGCCGTGGCAAGCAGCACGCCAACGAGGCCCGCGCCCTCGCGCCATGCGGCGGCGCGAGCCAGCGTATCGTCGTCGCCGAGACGCGCGGCCCATGCGAGGTAGGCGATGTTGATCAGGCTATGGGCGAGGTAGACCGCGACGAGCGTGGCGGCGAGCCACGCCGCCAGCCAGGCATCGCCGGAAACGGGCGGCAGCCAGAGCGCGGCGAAGGCCACGACGAGGCAGAGCGCGGCGCATCCCATCACGGGCGTCAATGCATGGCGGCGCGCCAGCTTGTCCACCCACAATCCAAGCAGCGGGTCTTGCGCGGTATCGATCAGTCGCGCCGCGAAGAGGACGATACCCGCCAGCGACAGCGACATGCCCATTTGCGTGGTGTAGTACGCCGGCGCCTGGATGTAGACGGGCAGGGCCACCATGGCGAGCGGCAATCCTAGCGCGCCATAAGCAGCAAGCCGGCTGGCGGTGGGCGCGGTCATGACGGCAGACCCAGCAGATGCCTGCGCAGCGCCGGCGCGCGCGTGGACGGATCGAGCCAGATGGAAAAGAATGCGCGGGCGAGCGCGGCATCCTCCAGTGCGCCAAGGGCGCGATCGCCCGCGTAGAAGCGCGCGCCCTGGCCGGGATGATAGACGCCGGTCAGGACGTCGCCGGCGCGCACATCGGGCAGCACGCGCGACAGCGCGGCGCGCCACTGGTCCAGCGTGGCTTCCGGAATCGTCCCCGCGGCGAGGCGTTTGATCTCGTCCATGCTCGTATCGGTGAGCCGTTCGCCCGCGATGCCGCGGGCGTAAGTCAGTCGCAGCGCCAGCGGCGTATCGAGCGTGACGGGAGTGTGTGCGGCCCAGAGCTGCGCCGTATAGAGGCGGATGCCGAACCAGCGGAAGTCGCCTTCGCCCACCATCCGGATGTCGGCGCGGGCGTCGGCGGTACCCGGCCATGCGTCGCGCCACGCCTCCGCGCGCGCGGCGGTCATCGTCGCCATCATGGCGATCGTCGCCATCAGGGCGATCGCCGTGCGGGGTGGGCGGGGGTAGCGCACGTCAGCCCTCGCGCGTGAGCAGGAACTGCATGACGTCGGTGCGGCCCTCGTCGAAGCCCGCCTCGCAGTAGCAGAAGTAAAGATGCCAGAGCCGCAGGAACGCCGCGTCGAATCCCTGCGCGGAGACGTCGTCGCGCCGTGCGTGGAACGCCTGACGCCAGCGCCGCAGCGTCTCGGCGTAGTCGGGACCGAAGGCCAGCACGCGGCGCGCCGCGAGCCCGGAGCGCGCCGCGACGCGGGATAGCCGCTCGGGGCTCGGCAGCATGCCGCCCGGGAAGATGAACTCGCGGATGAAATCGCTGCTGGCGCGATACGCGTCGAAATGCGCATCGGCGATCGTGATGGTCTGGATCACGGCCTGCCCGCCGGGACGCAGGCAGCCGCGGACGATGTCGAAGTACTTGCGCCAGTAGGGCTCGCCCACGGCTTCGAACATCTCGATCGAGACGACGGCGTCATAGCGGTCGCCGCGCGCGGGGAGGTCGCGATAGTCGCACAATGCAAGATCGATATGGTCACCGAGGCCCGCTTCCGCGACGCGCTCCCGCGCCAGCGCGAGCTGCGCGTTCGATATCGTGACGCCACGCACGTGGATGCCGCGGCGCGCGGCATGCATCGCGAAGCCGCCCCAGCCGCAGCCGATCTCGAGCACGCGCATGCCGGGCCGCAGCTGCAGCGTCTCGACGATATGGGCGTACTTGGCTTCCTGCGCGTCGTGCAGCGTCCGGCCGGAATCGCCGTCGAACAGCGCCGCGGAGTAGGACCACGTGTCGTCGAGCCACAGCGCGTAGAACGGATTGCCGAGGTCGTAGTGCGCGTGGATGTTGCGGCGGCTGCCGCGCGGCGTATTCCGGCGGAGCAGATGGCGCAGCTGATACCAGCGGCGGGAGAGCCATGTGCCGACGATCGTGCGCGGCAGCACGGACTGGTTGCGCATGGCCACGCGCAGCAGCGCCGTCACGTCGGGACTATCGACCCACTCGTCCCGCCATGCCTCCGCAAAGCCGATGTCCCCCGCGCGCAGGATCCTGCCGCATGCGCGCCAGTCGCGCAGCGTGAGCCGCGCGCCGGGGGCGGCATGCGGATCGCCGAAGATCGTCTCGCGGCCGTCGGGCAGCGTGACCACGAGGTGCCCGGTGGTCAGGCGAGTGAGCATGGCCAGGAATGCGCCGGCGGCGATCGGCATGTCGCCGAGGCGAGACTGCACGCGGAGGCCGGAGGAGGAACGGTTCATGGGCGGAGATCGTTTGGCAGAAAATTGGACACGGGTTCGGCTGCGGACGCGGGCGGGGGCGCCGGCATTGACGCCGGCAGTGACGCCGGCATTGACGTCATCTGGGCGATGCCGGCCTCGGCCCGAGCGGGGGCCGCGGCGCGCGATGCGGGCGGCTCGCTGCCATGGAACGGCACCCCGCGCACCCACAGCCGCAAGGCCTGCCAGTGAATGCGCGCCGTGACGGACAGCGTCACCCAAGGCTGCCGCAGCAGCGCGGCAAGCATCGCGCCACCGGTCAACGGGCGCTTGTAGCCAGCCATCGACGTGCGGAGCAACAGACCGTCATCGTCGAAGTAATCGATGCCGACGAACGACGTCCCGGCCGTCTCGCGCAGGTGAAACCCATAATGTCCGCGCACGTCATTGAACGGCGACACATGCAGGCATTTGCGCGTGGCGAGCACGGTCGCCTCGCCGATCGGTCCCAGATCCGGTGCCGTGACGAGGTACGCGTGCCGTCCGCCGAACGTGTTGGTCACCTCGGCCACCAGCGCGCGCAGGGCGCCATCGCGATCGTGGCAATACCAGAAGCTGACCGGATTGAACGCATACCCGAAGACGCGCGGAAACGTCTGCAGCCAGATTTCCCCGTCATCCGGCAGCCCCGCGCTGCGCAGGCGCGCGCGCATCCAGGCCGCAAGGTCGGTGCCATCGCGCGGGCCATAGTCGGCCGTGCGCAGGCTCACGATGCGCGCGCGGTTCACGCCGAACCACCAGCGCTCGAGCCGGGGCAGCGCATCGAGGTTCACGCGCAGGCAGAACACGGGATAGACGAAGCGGTTCCGCACCGGCCGCAAGCGGTCGTGCATCACGCGGGAGGCGAGCAGCCACGCGATGGGTGTCATCGTCGCGCTCATCGTCGCGCTCATAGTCGAGCCCACGCAGGCAATACGCCAAAGTCACCGGCCACGCGCAGTGCGGATTTCAGGCCGTCCTCATGGAACCCATAACCGGTCCATGCGCCCGCGTACCACGTGCGGCGCTCGCCCTGCAGGGCGGGCAACGCGCGCTGCGCGGCAATCGCCTGCAGGTCGAACAACGGATGCTGATAGTGGAAGCGGCGCAGCTCCGTGCCCGGCGCGGGCTCGCGGAAGGCGTTGAGCGTGACCACCACCGGGGTGCGAAATGGCAGCGGCTGAAGCTGGTTCACGAGATAACTCACGCAGACCGCGCGGGAGGTCTCGTCGCGCTGGCCGCCAAGGTAGTTCCACGCGGACCACACGCGCGGCCGCCGCGGCAGCAGCGTGGGGTCGGTATGGAGGATGGCGACGTTCGGCGCGTAGCGCACGGCGCCGAGCACCGCGCGCTCCGCGTCGCTCGCATCGGCCAGCATGCGGAGCGTGTCGGGCGCATGGGTGGCCATGACGAGGGCATCGAACCGGGAGGTCCCTTCGTCCGTCATCACGCTGACGCCGTCGTCGTCGCGCCGGATCGCGCGCACGGGCGTCCGCAGCCGGATATCGCCGAGCGCCGCCGTCATGCGCCGCACGTAGGCGCGGCCGCCCCCGGCGACCGTGCGCCATTGCGGGCGATTGGCGATCTGGAGCAGGGCGTGGTTCAGGCAGAAGCGCAGGAACGTGGCCGCCGGAAAGCGCAGCACGTCGGCGGCGGCGCACGACCAGATCGCGGCGGCCATCGGCAACAGGTAGTGCTGCTGGAACGGCTGGCCATAATTGCCCGCCACGAGCAGGTCGCCAAGCGAGCAATGCGTGCTTTCGGCATGCGCGAGGTGGCGCCGCGCCGCGCCGTTGAAGCGGACGATGTCGCGTAGCATGCCGAGGAAGGTCGGAGAGAACGCGTTACCGCGCTGGGCGAACACGGTGTTGAGGCTCGTGCCGGCCCATTCCATGCGGCCCTGGTCCATCGACACCGAAAACGACATGTCGCTCGCGTGGGAGGCCACGCCAAGCTCGTCGAACATCGCGATGAGGTTCGGATAGGTGCGCTCGTTGAACACTAGGAAGCCGGTGTCCACGGGCGCGGTATGCCCGTCAAGCGTGACGTCCACCGTATTCGTATGCCCGCCAAGGTAGTCGCCCGCCTCGAACAGCGTGACGCGATGCTGGCGCGACAGCAGCCACGCGCTGGCCAACCCTGAAATGCCGGCGCCCACGACCGCGACGCTTTGTCCCTGTTTTGTGTTTTGAAAGGCTCTCACGACCCACCATCCTTTGTGCTTTTGTTCTTTCTGGCGCCCTTTGGCACTGCGAGTGCTAAGATAAGACTACCGCTTCGGAAAGAAGACTACTACATAGTAGCGAGATTTACTAATGAGTATTTTCGGCAGGCTCAGTTTCAAGGATCAGGCGTTTCAATTGCGCGAGGACGCGATCCTGGACGCGGCGACGCGCATCCTGGCTGGCAAGGGGTTCGATCTGATGACCATGGACGACGTGGCCACGGAGGTCGGCATCTCCAAACCAAGCCTCTACAAGCACTTCAAGTCGAAAGACGCGCTGGTGGGCGCGGCGATGATCCGTCTGATCGACGGCGCGCTGTCGTTCCTCGAGGAACTGCCGGCCGATCTCGATGCGGTGGGGCGCCTGCGGGCCCTGCTGGAGTGGGCGTTGCGCGTGCGGCTTCAAGGTGGGCTGCCGTTCCTACCGTCGACCAGTCCGGGTGTGCGGGACATGCTGACGCGCAACGTGGGCTATGTCACCCGGGTGCTCAAACTGAACGGCCAACTGAAAGGACTCGTCGCCAAAGCGAAGGCGGCCGGCGCGCTAGACGCGAGCCTGCCCGACGACGTGATCCTGTTCAGCTATTACTCGCGGACGTGCGATCCGGCGGTGGAGTACCTCCGGATCTACGCGAAGCTCGACGACGAGGCGATCGTCTCGCACATGCTGGACGTGTGCTTTGGCGGAATCGGCGCCCAGAAACGGTCCCGATAGCGGACCGGATAGCGAACCGGATAGCGAACCGGATAGCGAACCGGATAGCGAACCGGATAGCGAACCGGATAGCGAACCGGATAGCGAACCGGATAGCGGCCGTTACGCCGCGGCCGCCAGCTGCCGCATGCGGGCGGCTTCCTCGCGCAGGAACTGCTGATAGTCGTCCAGATCCCCGTCGAACGGTTCGACGCCGCCGCGGGTCACCAGCCAGAACTCGTCGCACACGGCGCGCAGCAGCGCGCGATCGTGGCTCACCAGCATGACGGTGCCTTCGAACTCGTTGAGCGCGATGCCGAGCGCCTCGCGCGTGGCGAGGTCGAGGTGGTTGGTCGGCTCGTCGAGCAGCAGCAGGTTGGGGCGCTGCCACACGATCATGCACAGCACGAGGCGTGCCTTCTCGCCGCCGCTCATCGTGCCCACCGCCTGATGCACCATGTCCCCCGTGAAGTTGAACGTGCCGAGGAACGTGCGCAGCGATTGCTCCGTGCCGCTCTGGCCGGGCGCGCGCATATGCGGCGGCGTGTCCTTGGCCAGGCGGATCATGTGTTCCATCGGCGTATCGTGGGGCCGCAGCACGTCGAGTTCCTGCTGCGCGAAGTACCCGATGTTCAGGCCCTTGCCTTCGCTGATCTCGCCGGACGTGGGCGCCAGCGTATGGGCGAGCGTTTTCACCAGCGTGGACTTGCCCTGGCCGTTTGCGCCAAGGATGCCGATTCGCTGGCCCGCCTGCACGGAGCGGTTGATGCCCTTCACGATGATCGTGGGCGGCGTGCCATCCGGCGAACCGTCGGGCGCCGGATAGCCGAAGCTGGCGTCCAGCATCGATAGCAACGGGTTCGGCACGTTCATCGGCTCCTTGAACTCGAAGCTGAATTCCGCGTCGGCCAGCACCGGTGCGATCTTCTCCATGCGCTCGAGCGCCTTCACGCGGCTCTGCGCCTGCTTGGCCTTCGAGGCCTTGGCCTTGAACCGGTCGATGAACTTCTGCAGGTGAGCGATCTTCTCGGCCTGTTTCGCCATGGCGGCCTGCTGCAGCACGAGCTGCTCCGCGCGCATGTCCTCGAACTTGCTGTAGTTGCCGCCATAGCGCACGAGCTTGGCGTTGTCGACGTGGACGGTCACCTGCGTCACCGCATCGAGGAATTCGCGATCGTGGCTGATGACGATGAGCGTGCCCTGATAGCGCTTGAGCCAGGCTTCCAGCCAGACGAGGGCGTCGAGGTCCAGGTGGTTGGTCGGTTCGTCGAGCAGCAACAGGTCCGAAGGGCACATGAGCGCACGCGCGAGTTGCAGGCGCATGCGCCAGCCGCCGGAGAAACTGTTGACGGGCTGGGTGAGCTGCGCGCCGCTGAAGCCGAGGCCGAGGATCAGCGCCTGTGCGCGGGCGGGCGCATCGTGCGCGCCCGCGTCGTGCAACGCCATATAGGCGTGCGCCATGCGCATGCCATCTTCGGTTGCCTCGGCGGCGGCGACTTCGGCCTGGGCCGCGAGCAAGACGGTATCCCCCTCGACCACGAAGTCCGTCGCGCTCTGCTCGGTTTCGGGCATGTCCTGCGCAACCTGCCCCATTTTCCAGGCGGCCGGAATAGAGAACTCGCCGCTGTCTTCGTGCAGGGAGCCATTGAGCAGCGCGAAGAAAGACGACTTGCCCGCACCATTACGGCCCACAAGCCCGATCTTTTCGCCGGGGTTGAAGGTGACGGAGGCGCGGTCGAGCACGGCATTGACGCCACGGCGCAGCGTGACATTGCGGACGGTAATCATGAGGGGACGGCTTCGGAGGGGAGTCGCATGATAGCCGAACCGGCCGCCCCAGGGTTGTCGCCTCCATCCGGCCGCCTCCATCCGGTCGCCCCTATTCCGTCCCGGGCTCGGGTGGCGCCGTCAGCACCACCTCCCTCGCCGTGGAGAGGTCTCCCGTGTCCAGCCGCACGACGTCCGTGGCCAGCAGCTTGTGGATCCGCCACATGGGAATGATTTCGATGAGCGCCTCTGCCTCCGTGGGCGAGAGTTCGCAATACACCGGGGTTTGATTGAAGACGGAACGAACGATACGAAGCTGCGCGCCGAGTGCCAGAAGCTTAACAAGGCGCCTTTGCGGAACAGACAGTGACATGCAACCAAAATCGACAAGGGGAGGAGAGATATAGGGTTTTACCTAGCTTTGTCTTTTTTGGAGAGGATCGCCTCGTTGATGACTCGAACATACCGGGCTAAAGGAGGGGGAGGCTGAGCAATCCGTTACCCGTCCTGCCTTGGCAGGTAACCGCCTCAGAAACCTGTCACGTTGTGAGGTGCCGGCGGCGGCCGTTGCCAGTCCCCCGCGCCGCCGGCAAAAGCATCATATGAGCCCCGTCAGCGCGAAGGCCCCCGCCACGACGATGGCGATTCCGGACAGCAGCCGCAGCGGATGCCGCTGCCAACGATGGCGGACCGAGACGGGCATGTTCATGATGGATTCCTTCAGCGGGCGGGTTGCTCCGGATCGCCGGAACCGTCGAGGTCGTCATCGGCCTTGCCGAGATCGGCCCCCGTCACGGGATCGCTGTTGACGTCCGACTCGGCGCGCATGGCGAACGCTTCCAGCGTGGACTGCTGGTCGGGTGGCAACTGCACCGTGGCCAGGCCGTCGCCGCCGTCCACCGCGGGGGGCGGATCTTCCACGAATGCGAACGTGCTGTCCGCGTTCCAGGGCCCGCGCATCGCTTCGCCCTGCGACATCTTGAAGTAGACGCTGGCAAAGCGGGGATCGCCGGGAATCTTGCCCGGAGGAAAGTTCGGCGTGATCGAATACAGGGCCTTCTCGAACGACTTCTGATGGGAAACCTCGCGCGTCATCAGAAAGCCGAGAGCCTCCTGCACGCCGGGGTCGTCGGTCACGTTCATCAGGCGCTCGTAGATGATCTTTGCGCGCGCTTCCGCGGCAATGTTCGAGCGGAGGTCCGCGGTCGGCTCGCCGATGGTGTCGATATACGCGGCGGTCCACGGTACGCCGGCGGAGTTGATCAGCGCGGGGCCGCCGCCATACAGCAGCTGCGTCACGTGGCTGTCGTTGCCCGCACCCTGCAGCGAACGATACAACTCGGCTTCCTGCTGCACGCCTTCGGCAAGATCGCCCTTGGCCCCGCGATTCAGCATGCCGATGATCGAGCCGATGATCTCGAGGTGGCTCAATTCCTCGGTGGCGATGTCGAACAACATGTCCTTGCGGCCCGGATCTTCCTCGGCCAACGCCTGCGTGAAGTAGCGGCACGCCGCGGCGAGCTCGCCTTGCGGACCGCCAAATTGTTCCAGCAGCAGATTGGCGAGACCGGGATTCGGCTGCGCGACGCGAACCGTGTACTGCAAACGTTTGTTGTGAACGAACATGGCGGATCTCCTTATGGCGGGGTGTGTCGCAGAGACCCGATCTGCAACGAGTGTGCCGGGAAGACCCGCGGCGACGGCTCGTACGCCGGAATCGCAGGATAGTGGCGGCATTCGGCGCAAAGCGGCCGCACCTTGCGTGCGCGTGACCGTGCGGCGGGAGCCAGCGGGATCGTGTAACCCGTGCATCGCGGACGACGGAATTTGCATGACCCGCATGATGCAAGTTTCAAAAAAAATGCCCGTCACGCATGACGGGCAAATCGATTTAGGACCAAAAAGAAACCCACTCGGTCTTGCAGCGGGTGATGCGCATTCTAGGGTCGGAAAATCGATCCATGAACTGTTCGATTTGGTCGCATTTTGGAGCACCGTCCGCGTGGCCATCCGCGACGGTTTGGCGTGCCCGCCTCATAGACTAGAGCGATGCGTCGCTATCACGGCGTGCCAACGGAGAACGTCGAAGTGAGTCAGTACATCAGAGTATTCCTTCTCGCGGTCGTGATCGCGGTCTCCGGCGCGACGGCTCGGGCCGATCAACCCAGACGGGTGGATGTGCTGCTGATCGGAGGCGGCATCATGAGCGCCACGCTTGGCATCTGGCTGAACCAGCTCGAGCCGGGATGGTCGATGCAGATGATCGAACGGCTCGACGGCGTGGCGAAGGAGAGTTCCGATGGATGGAACAATGCCGGCACCGGCCATTCCGCGCTCGCGGAACTGAATTACACGCCGGAGCGCAGTGACGGAACGATCGATATTTCCAAGGCGATCGAGATCAACGAAGCCTTCCAGATTTCTCGCCAGTTCTGGTCCTGGCAGGTCAGGCAGGGCGTGCTCAGGAATCCGCGATCGTTTATCAATTCCACGCCGCATATGAGCTTCGTCTGGGGTGACGACAATGTTCGCTATCTGAAAAAGCGCTATGACGCGCTGCAGGCGAGTCCGCTATTTCGCGGGATGGAATATTCGGAGGATCCCGCTACCATCGCGAAATGGGTGCCGCTGATGATGGAGGGGCGCGATGCCGGCCAGAAGGTCGCGGCCACGTGGACGCCCATCGGCACCGATGTCAATTTCGGCGAGATCACGCGGCAGTTCGTGGCGCACCTGACCGCGCAGCCGGGCTTCACGCTTTCGCTGTCGAGCGAGGTCAAGGACATCGACCGCAACGACGATGGCACCTGGCGCGTGAGCTACGCGCCCACGCGGGGCGGAGAAGAGACCGAAGTCGATGCCCGGTTCGTGTTCATCGGCGCGGGCGGCGGGGCGTTGCACCTGCTGCAGAAGTCGGGCATTCCGGAAGGCAGGAAGTATGGCGCGTTTCCCGTCGGCGGATCATTTCTTGTCACGGACAAGCCGGGCGTGGTCGAACGTCACCTTGCCAAGGCCTATGGCAAGGCGTCGGTGGGCTCGCCGCCGATGTCGGTCCCGCATCTGGACACGCGCGTGCTCGATGGCAAGCGCGTCATCCTGTTCGGCCCGTTCGCGACGTTCTCGACGAAGTTCCTCAAGCAAGGCTCGTACTTCGACTTGATGACCAGCACGAACTTCCACAACGTCATGCCGATGGTGCATGTCGGCGTGGACGAGTTTCCGCTCGTGCAATACCTCGCCGGCCAGCTGATGCAGTCCGATGACGATCGCTTCCATGCGCTGCGCGAGTATTTCCCGGAGGCGCGCAAGGAGGACTGGCGCCTGTGGCAGGCGGGCCAGCGCGTGCAGATCATCGAGCGCGACGAGAAGAAGGGCGGTGTGCTCAAGCTCGGCACCGAGATCGTCAGCGCGCGGGACGGCTCGCTTGCCGCGTTGCTGGGCGCGTCGCCGGGCGCCTCGACGGCGGCGCCGATCATGCTCACGCTGCTGGAGCGCGTGTTCAAGGACCGCCTGGCCACGCCGGCGTGGCAACAGAAGGTGCGCCAGATCGTGCCGAGTTATGGAACCCGGCTCAACGACAGCCCGGCGCGGGTCGCCGAAGAATGGCGGTACACCGCCGGCGTGCTGCAGCTGACGCCGCCGCCCCCCATCGACGTCAGCAGGCCGGCGGAGCCGGGGCCGTCCGGGCCCCCGAGGCGTTCCGTGCCAGCGCCCGCGAAGGCGGACCCCGATATGGCGCTGTAGCGGAACACCCGCCCTGCCGCCTGGACGGCGCGGTTCAGTAATCCCACTGCACGGGAACAAACCGGTAGCCCGTGTCGGTCCTGGCGACGTGACCGATCGAGGGGAACGCAACGTGCGCGGCCGCCAGCATGGAACCCGTCCGCGCGGCTTCCTCGAACAGCTGGATGCGCACGTCTACCGCGCCTTCGGGGTCGTGCTCGAACCCGTTTTGCCATTCGGGATGCTCGAATCCCACTTCGAAGATCGCATCGCCGGCGAAGGTCAGCTTCTCGCCGTTCGAGGCCACATCCACCACGCAATGGCCCGGCGTATGGCCGCCCGTCACGCGGGCGGAGACGCCCGGTGCGACTTCCACGGTCTTGTCGAACGGGACAATGTGCTCCCCATAGAGCTCCACGAACTTCGCGGCGGCCTTGCGCAGCGCCGGCGGAACCGTTTCCGGCATGACCGTCTTGCTGAAGTCGGGGTTTTTCCAGAACTCGACTTCCGCCGCGGCGACGTGGATGCGCACGTCGGGACGCAGCTTCGCCTTGACGCCATCGTTATTCAGGCCGCCGACATGATCCATGTGCATATGCGTGACCACGATGTCCGTGATGGCGCGCAGATCGATGCCCGCGGTTTCGAGCCGCATCACGGACTGCCCCGCACGCGTGAAGTACTCGAAGCCGTCGCCCACGCCGGAATCGACGAGGATCAGCTTGTCGCCGCTGCGAATGAGCGCGATGTTGAGCGCCCAGTCGAACATGTCGCGTTGCAGGAAGCGGTTGTCGAACCATTCGTTACGATCCGCTTCGCTCACGTTGGTGGACATCGTCGAGGTGGGCAGCGGCAACACGCCATCGCTGATCAGCAGGACGTCGACATCGCCCACGCGCACGGCGTAGCGGGAGGATACGAGTTCACCGAAGCCCTCCTTGCCGATGGGGGCAAGGACGGGCTGCACATTGTGGGTCGTCTGGCTCATCTTCAGAATCCTGTTCAGTCAGTGGGTGCAACGGATTCTAGTAATGGGAGCCACGTTCCAGTAGGGTGCTGGAGGCCTTCAGTATGTTGTCATGGAAGCGACAATCGGCGCGCCGCATGCCGCGCGCGCGTGTTCGAAGAACGATTGAATCAGGCTCGCGCATGGCGACGTGCGACGCCACAGCACGCCGAACCGCCGCGGCTCCGATGGCACCGGCAAGTCCAGCTTCGCGACCTGCAGGCGTGCCGTGAGCGGCGAGGCGATATCGGGGACCAGCGACACGCCGAGCCCGCGATCGACCATCATCGCGATGGCGAGCAGCGAACTCAACTCGAAGCGTTCGGCCGCGGGAACGATGCCGTTTGTACGCAGATAGTCGTCCGCCTGCCTGCCGCCGCCGAGACTCCGGTCGTAGCGAATGAGCGGGCGCGTCCGGAGCAGTTCATGCGGATCGGCTTGCCGGTCACGCGCACGGGCGAGCACCACCAGCGGCTCCTGCCGCAACAGCTCCCATGCGAACGTCTTGGGCAAGGCAAAGGGCGGATGCAGGCAGACCGCCGCATCGAGCTCGAGTTGCTTGACCGCGTCGAACAATTCGGCCGACGTGGCCGACCGGATATGGACCGACACGTCCGGATGCGCATGGGTGAAGCGTGCGAGGGCGTCGGGCAGCAGGCTGTGCAGCGCCGTATTGATCGTGCCGATGCGGAGCTCCTTCAGCTCCTCGGCCTGATTGACCCAGGCACGCAGCTCGTCCACCTGGCCGAGCAGGCCCACGCAGCGTTCCGCGAGCCGGCGGCCGGACGCCGTCGGCGCGACGGTGCGGCCCGCGCGGCCCAGCAGGGTGGTGCCGAGCTGCCGCTCCAGTACCTGGATTTGCTGCGAGACGGCCGCGGGTGTGACGTTGAGGCGCCGGGCGGCCTCGGCGAGCGTGCCGGTTTCGACGACCAGCGCGAAAGCGCGCAGATAGTTGGTCTCCATGAAGGGGGTTCCATATAGCGGGGCTACATAGATTTTCTATGGTGTGAAGGTAGAAAAGTATAGTTTATCTTGCGGATGGCTTTAGGCAAACTCGCTCTCATTCGAAGCAAGTCCACAAAGAGGGAGCATTGCCATGAGGAGCAAGCTGTTCGTCCCCGGCTCGCGGCCGGAGTTCTTTCCCAAGGCCTTCGCCAGCGAGGCCGATGGTTTGTCCTTCGACCTCGAAGACGCCGTCGCCGAAGACCGCAAGGCGGAAGCGCGGGAGCTGCTGTCCGGGATGCTGCGGTCCGATATGGCCCAGACCTCGCGCAAGACGCTGATCGTCCGCGTCAATGGCGCGGACACCCCGCACTTCGAGGCCGACCTCGCCGCGGTGGTCGTGCCCGGCCTCGACGTCATCAACCTGCCGAAGCCCGAGACCGTGGAAGACGTACGCCGCGTGGCCGACGCGATCGCGCTTGCCGAGCGTGCCAATGGGTTCACGGGCAACGATGCGCCGGTCCGGCTGCTGCTCAATATCGAAACGCCCGCGGCGCTGCGGCGCGCCGCCGAGCTGGCGACCGCGCATCCGCGCGTGGCCGGCCTCCAGCTAGGTCTGGGCGACCTCTTCGAGCCGGCGGGCATCCATCGCCGGAACACCGGGGCGATCGCCAACGCCATGTTCGCGGTGCGCATGGCGGCCGCGGAGGGCAACGTCTACGCGTACGACACGGTGTTCGCGAATATCCGTGACGCCGACGGGTTTCGCGCGGAAGCGGAGATGTCGCGCCAGCTCGGATTCCTCGGCAAGAGCTGCATCCACCCGACACAGATCGCGCTGGCCAATGACGTCTATCGTCCGTCGGACGAGGAGCTCGCGCATGCGTTGCGCGTGATCGACGCCGCGTCCCGTGCGGAAACCGATGGCATCGGCGCGTATGTCGTGGACGGCAAGATGATCGATCCGCCGTTCGTGCAGCGGGCGCAGGCGATCGTCGAGACGGGCAGGCGGCTGGGCTTGATTCCCGCCTGATTCAAGCCCGATCTCTTGCTGATCGCGCTGTACCCCATGACAAGAAAATCCGGAGACAACACCATGACTCGCCCGTCTTACTCGTCTTGCCCGCCTTGCGTAGCGTATGGAATCGCGGCCTTCGCTTGCCTCGCCGCGGCGACGCTGGCCGCGCCCGCCTATGCCGCGGAGGCCTACCCCTCGAAGCCGATCACGATCGTCGTGCCGTACCCGCCGGGCGGTTCGAACGATATCTTCGCGCGCATCGTGGCGAAGGAGATCGGAGAGGACCTGAAGCAGCCGGTCATCATCGACAACCGTCCCGGCGCCAGTGGCAACACGGGCACGTCGATGGTCGCGAAGGCGGCGCCGGACGGCTATACCCTCGTGGCGGTCTCGTCGAGCATGACGACGAATGCCGCGGTCCAGACGAGACTGACGTATGACGCGGTGAAGAGTTTCGCGCCCGTCGCGATGGTCGCGCAGGGGCCGTTCATCGTCGCGGTCAGCAATGCATTGCCGCCCAGGACGCCGCAGGAACTCATCGACCTGATCCGGAAGAATCCCGGCAAGTACAACTACGCATCGTCTGGCCCGGGCAGCGTCAACGAGTTCGGCACCGAGCTGCTCAAGGCGAAGGCGGGCAAGCTGCAGATCCAGCACGTGCCCTACAAGGGCATGGGTCCCGCCATCACGGACCTCATCGGCAACCAGACCCAGCTGCTGATCTCGAGCGGCCCGTCGCTGCTGCCGATGGTCCGCGCGGGCAAGGTGCGCGCGGTGGGCATTACGAGCGCAAAGCCGAGTCCCATCGCACCGGACCTCGCGCCGATGGCGAGTGCGGTCCCCGGCTATGAATTCGAACTGTGGTGGGGTTTCCTCGCGCCGGCCGGCACGCCCGCGCCGATCGTGGCGCAGCTCAATGCCGCGGTGAATCGCGCGCTGGAGAAGCCCGCCATCCGTAACGCGATCCTCAAGGAGGGCGCGGAAGCAAAGCCGGTCACGCCGCAGCAGTTCACCGAGACGATCGCGGCGGACGTCTCGCGCTGGAAGGCGCTGGCGAAGGAACAGAACATCGTTGCCGACTGACGATAGCCGAAACGGTAGCATCGACCGAGGAGCATTGCATGAATACCGAACATGTCTTCAGCGCGGCGCGCAAGGGACGTCCGGGCCCGCTGAGCGGCGTCAGGGTGCTGGACCTGAGCGCTTATATCGCGGGCCCCTATGGATGCTCGCTGCTGGCCGATCAGGGCGCCACGGTCATCAAGGTGGAGCCGCCCGCAGGGGACAACCTGCGCAAGTATCCTTCGACGCTGGAGACGGAGAGCCGCGCGTTCCTCGGCGTCAACCGCAGCAAGTTCGGTGTGGTGCTCGACCTCAAGCACCCCGGGGACCTGGAGCGGCTGCGCGTGCTCGCCAACGAGGCGGACGTGCTCGTGCACAACTTTCGCCCAAGCGTGCCCGGTCGGCTCGGCATCGCCTACGAACAGCTGAGTCAGACCCATCCGCGTCTGGTCTACTGCGCGGTGAGCGGCTATGGCGAGACGGGCCCGCTCAAGGACAAGGCGGGCTACGATCAGGTCCTGCAGACGATGACGGGCATGTGCACGCTGCAGGGGAAGAAGGAGGGGCCGCCCGAGATCCTGTATGGCTCGATCGTCGATTATTACGCGGCCTCGCTGGTGGCGGGCGCCGTGGCCTCCGCGCTCTACGAGCGCGAGAAGAGCGGGCAGGGCCAGTACGTCGGCGTCTCGCTGTTGCGTTCGGCATTGACGATGCAGTCGGCGCGCATGATCTGGGCCGATTCGGAACCGCGGGACGTCGGGCGCGACATGCGGTCGGGGGGGATCACGGGCATCCATCCGACGCGGGAAGGGTATATCTACATCTCCGCCAATACACCGCACTTCTGGCAGGCGTTGTGCGAGAAGACGGGGCTCTCCCATCTGCTGAAAACCGATCGTTACGACTCGGTGCGCAAGCGGGCGCAGCATCATGACGAAATCGTGCCCGCGCTGCATGCGGCGTTGCGCGAACGATCGGCCATGGAATGGGAAGCGATCTTCGGCGAGGAGGTCCCGTGTTCGGCGGCGCGCAGCGTGGAAGACATGTTCGACTTCCCGCAGGTCATGGCGGAGGACATGATCGCGACGTTCGAGCATCCGGTGGTCGGCCGGTATCGCGGCTTCACGCGCCCGGTGAAGTTCGGTCGGACGCCGGGGCCCGACCCCTTTGCCGCGCCCACCCTCGACCAGCACGGCAGCCTCGTGCGCGAAGCTGCCGACCGGCTGAAGGCAGCCGCGGGGTCGGTTGAATGACCGATCCCCTCCGTCGCGGGGGGCACGGTATAGTCGCGATGGTTTCATTCAAGTAGGTATGCGGATGCCCTCCGGGGATGTCCCTCCCTGAGTCGCGATGAAAGAGAAGATTTACCGCGGGCGCCATCCGCTTCGCGTTTTCGATGTCGTGAAGGCGCTCGCGTTCGTCGGCGACCTGAGCATGGGTCAGCCGACGAATCATTCGCTGCGCACGGCGTGGCTGGCCGTCCGGCTGGCGCACGTGGCTGAGCTCGATGCCGCCGCGCAGGCGGCGGTGTGCGAGGCGGCGCTGCTGCGCTGGTCCGGCTGCACCGCCAACGCGGGCGATTTCTCCGACGTGTTCGGGGACGACATCGCCGTGCGCGTGGCGATGCTCGAGGGGCGGCCGGAAGCAATCCGGCCCGTGGCGGACGTGGCCAACATGGGTGTCGTACTGCGGCCGCTCGCGCAGATCCATTGCGAGGTCTCGGCGGAGGTGGGCCGCTTGCTGGCCCTGTCGTCCGCGACGGAAACGACGCTGCGCCATATCCTCGAAGCGTGGGATGGCAGCGGGCAGCCCGCCCAGCTGGCGGGGGATGCGGTGCCGGCCACCGTGTCCGTCGTGTCGATAGCGGGCGATATCGAGGTCCTCGGTCGCACCTACGGCACGGAACAGGCACTCGCCAGAATTCGCGAGCGTGGCGACAAGCGCTATCCCGCATCGCTGGCGGCCCTCGCGGCGCGCCACGCCGCCGACTGGCTCGCCGAACTCGAGGGCAGTTCTCCCGCGACGCTCGACATGGCGCTGAGCACGCCGCGGATGGCGCTGACAACGCCAGCCGACCTGATCGCGGATGTCATCGACCTGAAGCTGCCATGGATGACGGGTTTCTCCCGCGCGGTGGCCGCGACGGCAGCGCAGGCGTTCGGACGGCTGTCGTCGGACAAGGCCGCGCAGGAACGCGTGTATCACGCGGGTTTGCTGCACGGGCTCGGCCGCGCCTCGGTACCCATCCAGATCTGGAACATGACCACCCATCTGCCCGCCAGCGCGTGGGAGACGCTGCGGCTCGTGCCCTACTGGACGTCGCGCGCCGGCCAGTGGGCGGGCCCGCTCGGCGAGGCCGCCACGCTGGCGTCGTTCGCCTACGAGCGCATCGATGGTTCGGGCTATTTCCGGGGCGCGCGCGATCAGTCGCTGTCGACCGAGGCGCGCGTGCTGGCGGCGTCGGTGGCCTGGGTAGCGATGCGGTCCCCGCGGCCATGGCGCGCGGCGATGCCGGCCGATGCCGCGGCCCAGCAGTTGCGCGAGGACGTGCGGGCGGGGCGGTTGTGCGGAGAGGCCGTCGATGCGCTGGTGTCGGGCGGCGCCGGTATCGCCCGGCCGGCCGCGGAACGCACGGAAACCCGGCACCTGCTGTCGCCGCGCGAGTCCGATGTGTTGCGCGCCATCTCGCGCGGCGCGACCAACAAGGAGGCCGCGCGCGAACTGAACCTGAGCCCGAGCACCGTGGCGACGCACGTCGAGAGCGTGTTTCGCAAGCTAGGCTGCACGACGCGGGCGGCGGCGACGCTCAAGGCTTCGGCGATCGGGCTGCTATGACGCGCAATCACCCTCCTGGCGCTCCCGTCGCCGCCTTGCTGCATGCCGCCGCCGAGCGGGCCACGGCCTACCTCGGCGCGGTGGCGGGCCGCTGAAATTTTTTGACTTTATAGTCTACCAACTAGTTGGTTGAGTAGGCTGCCATGGAACGATCCGGCGCATCGTTCCATGCAATCCTCCGAATCCGCGCCAGGCTAAGGAATCCAACATGACAGTCTCACGACTGAACAAGGCAATCACCGGCACCCTCGCGGGCCTGCTGCTCACGATCGGCGCCATGGGTGCCGCTCAGGCCGCGGACCAGACCGTCCGTGTGCGCGGCACCGTTACCGCGCTCTCCGGGAACGAGCTCCAGGTGAAGTCCCGCGAAGGGCAGCCCCTCACCATCAAGCTCGCCGATGGCTGGGCGGTGTCTGCCGTGCAACGCGCGAGCATGAACGACATCAAGCCCGGCGACTTCGTCGGCATTGCCTCGCTCCCCAAGGCGGAGGGCGGCGACGGTGCGCTGGAAGTCCTGATTTTCCCGCCCGCGCTGCGGGGACGCGGGGAAGGCAGCTATGGCTGGGATCTCAAGCCCAACAGCACCATGACCAATGCCACGGTGGGCGATGCGGTGAAGTCGGTGAACGGTAGCGTCGTGACCGTCAACTATCACGGGCAGGAGAAGAAGATCTCGATTCCGAACGGCACGCCGGTGGTAACGCTGGCGCCCGCGACGGCCGAGGACGTGAAGCCCGGCACCGTCGTGTTCATTCCCACGCAGAAGGATGCGGCGGGCGGGTTGTCCGCCGCACAGCTGATCGTCGGCAAGAACGGCGTCGTCCCGCCGATGTAATCAGCGTTCTTCGCGGCTGTTTTTTTCGGTAGTTCTCTCCCCCCGGCTGGCGCGGGCTGCCAGCCGGCTCAAGGCCTTCCCATGGACTCCTCGAGCAATCATCGATTCGTCGCGCGGCACGCCGTCGTGGTGCGCCTCACGCATTGGGCAAACGTCGTTTGCCTCTCCATCCTGCTGATGAGCGGGCTGAAGATCTTCAACGCGCATCCTCGCCTTTACTGGGGCAAATATGGCGCGGACGCCGACCATGCCTTCATCGCCGCGTCCGCGTTCCCGTCATGGCTGACGATCCCGTCCTATCAGGACCTCGGCGCCGGCAGGCACTGGCACTTCCTGTTCGCCTGGCTGCTGGTGATCAATGGGCTCGTCTATCTGGCCTACGGACTCTGGCGCGGCCATATTCGCCGCGACCTCGTACCGGATGCCGATCAACTGACGCCGCGGCATCTGTGGCATGAGGTGCGGGATCATGCCCGGCTGCGATTCCCGAAGGGGGAGGCGGCGCGGCGCTATAACGCGTTGCAGAAGATCGCCTACCTCGCCGTGGCATTCGGCCTCATCCCGCTGATGGTCCTGACGGGCCTGACGATGTCGCCCGGCCTCGACGCGGCGTTTCCCTTCCTGCCCGATCTCTTTGGCGGGCGCCCGTCCGCGCGCACGCTGCATTTCCTCACCGCTTCGTCGCTCGTGCTGTTCGTGGTCGTGCATGTGGCGATGGTGGTGCTGTCCGGGTTCTGGAACAACATGCGTTCGATGTTGACGGGACGCTATGCCATCGAATACACGGAGGGCGACCGATGAGGTTCGACCCCAGACGCCGGCGCCTGTTGACGGGCATGATCGCCACCGCGGGCGCGAGCGTGCTTGCCGGCTGCGACCGCATGACGCAAAGCGAGTCGTTCGGGGCCGTTCTGCACGATACCGAGAAGCTGACGATGGCGAGCCAACGGCTGCTCCTTTCGCGCAAGACGCTCGCGCCGGAATACACCCTCGCCGACCTCTCGCCCGTCTTCCGCGCCAACGGCACGCAGGCGCCAGACTCGGAAGACTACAACCGGCTGCTCGACGGCGGGTTTGCCGACTGGCGCCTGAAGGTGGACGGGCTGGTCCAACAGCCGCTGAGCCTGTCGCTTGCGGACCTGAAAGCCTTGCCGGCCCGTACGCAAATCACGCGGCACGACTGCGTGGAAGGCTGGAGCGCGATCGGCCAATGGCAGGGTGTCAACCTCGGCCGCATTCTCGATCGAGCGGGCCTGAAACCGGGCGCCCGCTACGTCGTCTTCCACTGCGCCGACGAACTGGAGGCGACGTTCGATGGAAGCGGCCGGTACTACGAGAGCATCGACCTGCTCGACGCGTACCACCCGCAAACCATCCTCGCCTACGCGATGAACGGCAAAGACCTCCCCGTCGCCCACGGCGCGCCGCTACGGCTTCGCGTGGAGCGGCAACTGGGCTACAAGCAGGCCAAGTACCTGATGCGCATCGAGGTCGTGTCGTCGTTCGACAAGCTGTGGGGCGGCAAGGGCGGCTATTGGGAAGACCGCGGGTACGAGTGGTACGCGGGGATTTGACAAACGACGAACGAGGAACGAGGAACGAGGAACGGCGGCGCGCGCCGGGTCAGGCTGGTCCAGCGGCGCCGATCGTAAAGTCCGCCATCGCCGACCAGTCCCGGGCGCCGAGTCCGGCGGCGACGGCCTCGGCCATGCGATCGTGGACGGCGGCGAGCATGGGGAGCGTGCGGCCGGTGTCGGATGCGGCTTCCGTGGCGAGGCGGAGGTCTTTCAGGCCGAGGGAGGCCTTGAAGCCCGGGTCGTAGTGGTCGCCGGCGATGTTTGCGGAGTAGACCTGGTACGAGCGGCTGCCGAACAGGGTGTTGAGGATCAGGTCGAAGAACCGCGCGCGGGGCAGGCCGTTCGATTCCGTCAGGACGACGGCCTCGGCCATCGCCTCGATGGCCATGGCGATCATCATGTTGCAGGCGACCTTTGCCGCGTTGGCCGTGGGCGGCTCCGCGCCCATGTCCCAGACGCGCTTGCCGATGGCGGCGAACACCGGGCGGACCTTTTCCATGGCCTGCGGCGCGCCGGCAGCCAGGATATTCAGTTCGCCAGCGGCGGCGACATCCGGGCGGCCCAGGACGGGCGCCGAGATGTAGGCGATGCCGGCCGTGGCGTGCTGTGCCACGAGCTCGCGGGCGAATTGGACGGAGATGGTCGCCATGACGATATGCACGACGCCGGGACGGGCGCGCGTCAGCACCCCCGTCTCGAGCAGCACCTCGCGGATCGCGTGGTCGTCGGAGAGCATGGTCAGCACGGCGTCCGCCTGAAAGGCGTCCTCCGGCGACGCGACCATTGTGACGCCCTCCACTGCGCCGCCCGAGCGGTTCCAGGCGTTGACCTGATGCCCGGCGCGCACGAGGTTGCGCGCCATCGCCCGGCCCATCGCGCCCAGGCCGATCATGCCGATTTTCATGCCTTCCATGGCGATATCCTTGAATTAATATAGCGATCACTATATATTTCACCGTACGAGATCGCAAGGAATTTATATAGTGAACGCTAAATTAATCGCGCCAACGCAGGGAGCATCCAAGGCGGCACGCGGCCGTCCGCGGGCGTTCGACCCGGAGGCGGCATTGGCGGAGGGCCAGCGGCTGTTCCATGCCTATGGCTACGACGCCGTGGGCCTGAGCGCGCTGACCGAAGCGCTCGGCATCAAGCCCCCGAGCTTTTACACGGCCTTCGGCAGCAAAGCAGCCTTCTTCGAACGTGTCCTGGAGCGCTATGCGAGCACGGAGCTCGTGCTGGCCGACGTCCTGCGCACCGACCTCGATCCCGCCGCGGCCCTCGCGGACCTGCTCGAGCGTGCGGCGCGACGGTACGCGCGCGATCCCGCGCGCCGGGGGTGCCTCGTGCTCGAATCCGCGCGCGGCAATGACGACAGCGAGAGCGCCGCCATGGCGCGCCGCATCGCGGAACGCCGCCGCGATCAGGTCCGCCGCTTTATTGCCGCGACGCATCCCAGGCAGGCCGGTGCCGTCACGGACTACGTGGCGCTGGTGATGTCCGGCTTGTCGGCGGGGGCGCGCGAGGGGATGAGCGTGACGAGGCTTCTCGCCGTCGCGCGCGCGGCCGCGGAATCCGTCAGGCTCCTGCTGGGCGAAGCACCCGTTCACGGTTAGCGTTCATGGCATTCACCGACGATCTGCGCAAATGGGCGCGGCGCGTCAAGCGCGACGGCGTCACGCTATGGTTCGCCTGCCGCCATCCGGACACGCCGATCTGGACCAAGGCGCTCTGCATGGTTGTCGTCGCCTACGCGCTGAGTCCGATCGACCTCGTGCCGGACTTCATCCCGGTGCTCGGCTACCTCGACGATGTCCTGCTGCTACCCGGCCTGATCTGGCTCGCCATCCGGCTGATGCCCGCCGGCGTGCTCGCCGCAAGCCGTGCGCGGGCGGAGGCGTGGCTCGACGCGAAGCGCGCGAAGCCGACGAGTGCGTGGGGCATCGTGCTGGTCCTCGGCATCTGGATCGCCGTGGCGTACGGCGCATGGGTCTTGCTGCGTTAGCGCAGCGAGCGGCCCGCGACAGACCCCAAAACTTCAGACCCCTCAGCGCAACGGAACGATGATCATCGCGTCGCGGAAGGATTCACTTCGGCTTACGTCGGGGTCATGCCAAGGTGTGATAGCGCTACGCGATTCGCGCGATGCTGGCTGCTCTTATGTGCAAGGGCGTTCGCGCCGTCGAGCCGATACCATGCTTATCCATTGCCAACCGCCCGCATGCGTACAACGATGACCATCCTCCACGCATTCATCGAAGCCAGCCGCCGCTATCTGGACCTGACCGTCATGAGCCCGGTCGCAGCCGCCGCGCCCTCCGCGCACGCGGTACCATTGGCGGACTTTTCAACGTCATGGGCCGGGCAGGGCAGTGAACTGGGACGATACTCGAATCTTTCTGGCGCTCCAGCGCGAGGGAACGCTCCGTAGCGCCGCGCGCGTGGCCGGGGTGGATCAGGCCACGGTAGGGCGCCGGCTCGCGGCGCTCGAGCACGCGCTTGGCGCCACGCTGTTCCTGCGGACGTCGGAGGGCTATGTGCTCACACCCGCTGGCGAAAACGTCTTGCGGTCGGCCGAGAAGATGGAGAGGTGGGCCAACGAACTCATCAGGCAGGCGCAGGGCGCCGACACCCGGCTTGCCGGCGAAGTGAAGGTGACCACGACCGATACGCTGGCGCTGGAATTCGTCATCCCCGCGATCTCGCGGCTCCATGCGGAGCATCCGAACGTCGAGGTGCGGCTCAACACTTCCACGCAGATGCTGAACCTCGCGCGGCGCGAGGCCGATATCGCGATCCGCAACCGCAAGCCCGACAACCCTGACCTGATCGCGCGCCGCCTCGCGCGCTGGGCGGTCGGTCTTTACGCGTCGCCCGCGTATCTCGCCGAACGGGGCGAGCCCACGCCCGGTGACGGGTTTGCGGGCCATGACCTCGTCATGTTCCAGTCGCATCCGACGGCCGCCATCCAGCAAACGCTCGTCGGGCTGCCTACCGAGGGCGGCCGCCTTGCCGCGGCCGTGAACTCCAGCCTGATGCTGCGCGCGCTCATCCGCATGGGCCGCGCGATCGGGGAGGTGCCCGTGCCGTTGGCCGAGCGCGATGGCCTCGTGCGGATCTGGCCCGACCGCGAACGCACGCCGCCGTATGAAGTGTGGCTCGTCACGCATCAGGACCTGCGGCATACCGCGCGCATTCGCGCGATGATCGACAAGATCGTGGAGATGTTCGAGGCCTGAACGCGTGTGACCGATGCCTGCGGCCGGGATCGGTAGTGCGGGTATTTTGCTTGCATTTTGCAGGCGGAGCGATGCATTTCTGCATCATCGAAACCGCCCCTTGCCGTACTACCATTCGGAGCATGTCATCCATCGACGGTGCTCCCGTAATGAAAGCCATCCTCTTCGACACGTTCGGCGACGCCGACGTCCTTCAGCTCGGCGACGCGCCGGTCCCGGAAGTCCGCCCCAGCGACCTGCTGGTCCGCGTCCACGCCGCCGGCGTCAACCGCGCGGACCTGCTCCATCGCAAGGGTGCCTATGGCCGCGCGGACTTCGGCGACTCCGCGATCATGGGTCTGGAGATCGCGGGCGAAGTCATCGAGGTGGGCCCGGAAGCGCAGGGCTACCGCGTCGGCGATCGCGTGATGGGCGTCGTCGGCGGTGGCGCCTATGCGGAGGTCGCGCGCATCGACTGGCGCATGGCCATGCCGATTCCCGCGGGCCTCGACGACGTCCAAGCCGCCGCGATCCCCGAAGTCTTCGTCACCGCGCATGAAGCCCTGCTGCATCTTGGCGGCCTGACGGATGGCGGTACCGCTCTGGTGCATGCCGGCGCCAGTGGCGTGGGCTCGGCCGCCATCCAGCTTGCCCGCGCATCGGGCGCGACGGTATTCGCGACGGCCGACGCGGCGAAACACGACCGCGTGAAGCAGTTCGGCGCCGACCACGTGATCGACTACCGCAGCGAAGATTTCGCGGCGGTCATCGCCGACAGGACCGGTCAGCGCGGCGTCGACGTGGTCATCGATTTCATCGGGGCGCCGTATTTCGCGAAGAACATCGCCGCGCTCGCCCATGGCGGCCGGCTCATACAGGTCGGCCTGCTCGGCGGCGGCGGCGAGGTTGGGGTGAAGCTGGAGGACATTCTCTATCGCCATCTGCGGATCATCGGCACGGTCATGAAATCCCGCACGCCAGCGGAGAAACATGCGATGACGCGACGCTTCCGCGACCACTGGCTCGATCGCTTCGCGCGGGGCACGGACCTGACGCCCATCGTCGACAGCACGTTCCCCCTGGCGCGGGCCGCGGACGCCCATCGACGCATGGAGTCGTCCGCCAACGTCGGCAAGATCATCCTGACGATCGGCGGCAAAGACTAAATCGCCAGCCGATCCGCGAAGGTACCCGAGATACCGATGCAGGAGACTGAAATCCAGCAACGACATTTGCCGGTTCACTTTCACTCATTGGAGCCATGACCATGACCACCGTCCGCAAAGACCTCATCCTCTCGCAAAGCGCCTTCAGCCACGTCGTCGATGTCGACGTCAGCCAGATCGACATCGCGCAGTGGCTGTTCTCGCTGCCCGATGCCGAATATCAGCGGTACGCGCCGCCGGACCACATCGCCGCCGGCGCCACGTGGACCGACGATGGCCGCCGCATGTCGATCAACGTCGAAATGATCGGCACGGGCCTCGTGGTGCAGCACTACGTCGGCGAGGTCACCGATCCGCAGTACTGCAAGATGGTGTCGATCTCGGACGTCTTCACGCCCCACGGCCGCACGAAGGTGCAGGTCATCTGGGAACTGAGCGCGAAGGGCCTGCCCGATGGCCGGACCGAGTACACGAACGCGGTGACGTCGCATCCGACGGACGATTTCCTGGCGTTCATCGAGAAGAACGGCCTGACGTTCGAACAGGCCGCGCGCGATCGCCAGGCCGCGTCGGGCGACCACAACCGCCGCGAGACGCCGCTGTTCGCGGAGAGCATCGCGCGCGCCGCCCGCGCGAAGCTTACCGCTTAAGTTCGTCCGCCTTGCCGGCGCAGGCGCGCACCCACGCGATCGCGCGCGCCAGATGCGGAGACGTATCGCCAGCGCGATAGCTCATGATCACCGGCGACAGGAAGCCCGGCGCCTGGATAGGGACGTACCGCACGTCGTCGCGATGCAGACGCTGCACCGACGACGGCACCAGCGTCACGCCGAGGCCGGCGGCGACGAGGCCCAGCGCCGTTTGCAGTTCGTTGGCCTCCTGCACGACGCGCGGCTGCAGCCCCTGTGCGCGGAAGAGCGACAGCACGTGGTCGGCATAGCTAGGCCGCGGCCGGGCGGGATAGAGGATCAGCGGCTGGCGCGCGAGGTCCCCGGCGGTGAAAGCGGCATCCGGTGGCGCCGAGGAGATCGGCATGGCCGCGACCAGCGCCTCGGACATGACGACCTGCTGCAGGATGGCGGCATCCGTGAAGGTCAGCCGCCCGAAAGCCAGGTCGATGCGCCCGGATTTGAGCGCCTCCATCTGCTGGACCGTGATCATCTCGGTGAGTCCCACTTCCACCTCGCCATCGTTGCCGTCCATCCGGTTCTCGCGCAGTTCCCGGATCAGCTCCGGCAGCACGCCATAGAGCACCGATGGGACGAATCCGATGTTGAACCATCGCTTCTCGTTGCGGCCGATGCGCCGCGTGCCTTCCAGCGTTTCCTCGAGCCGCTGCGTCAGTTGCAGCGACTGGTCCAGCAGGAAGCGCCCAGCCTCGGTCAGCCTGAGCCCGCGCGCCACGCGATCGAACAGCGCCACGCCCACTTCCTCCTCGAATTGCCGGATCTGCCGCGATAAGGGCGGCTGCGCCATATGCAGTTTCTCGGCCGCGCGTGTGACGTTGAGTTCCTGCGCGACGGTCTGGAAATATCGAAGGTGGCGGAGTTCCATGGTGGGGCGCGGCATGCCGAGGCATACCTTATGGGTATGAATCGAGACATCTTCGGTCTTGGACGGCCGTGACGTCAAGGTCCATACTCGGCCCAACGCTCGAATTCGCATGGAGAAGGTATGACAGCAACCATCGTTGCGGTGGAGGCGATCCTCGTCGATCTGCCCACGATCCGCGCCCACCAGCTGGCCATGGCCACGATGCAGCAACAGACGCTGGTCATCGTCCGCCTGCGCTGCAGCGACGGCGTGGAAGGCATCGGCGAGGCCACGACCATCGGCGGCCTGTCGTACGGCGAGGAAAGCCCGGAAGGCATCAAGCTGACCATCGACACTTACCTGGCGCCCGCGCTCATGGGGCAGGACGCCGCCAACGTGCATGGCGCGATGGCGCGGCTCAACAAGGTCGCGCGCGGCAATCGCTTCGCCAAGTCGGCGCTCGAGTCCGCGATGCTCGACGCGCAGGGCAAGCGCCTCGGCGTGCCGGTGGCCACGCTGCTCGGCGGCGCTGTGCGCGAGACCCTGCCCGTGCTATGGACGCTGGCGAGCGGCGACACCGGGCGCGATATCGAGGAGGCAGAGCGCTTCCTGGAGGCGCGCCGCCACAACACCTTCAAGCTCAAGATCGGCCGCCGCGGCGTGCGCGACGACGTGGCTCACGTCTCGGCCATCAAGCGCGCCCTGGGCGACCGGGCGCGCGTGACGGTCGACGTCAACCAGGCGTGGAACGAAGCGGAAGCGGCCACCGGCATCGCCGCGCTCGAAGCCGCGGGCATCGACCTAATCGAGCAGCCGACGCCGCGCGAACACCGCGCGGCGCTGGCGCGACTCGCCGCGCGGTTCGTCGTGCCGATCATGGCCGACGAAGCCGTGACGGGCCCCGAAGACGCCATGGAACTCGCGCGCCTCGGCGCGGCCGATGTATTTGCGCTGAAGATCGCCAAGTCCGGCGGCATTTTTGGCATGCTGCGGACTGCGGCGGTCGGCGACGCGGCCGGTATCGCGCTCTATGGCGGCACGATGCTGGAAGGCGCCGTCGGGACCATCGCCGCGGCGCATGGCTTCTGCACGCTGCCGCAGCTGGCATGGGGCACCGAGCTGTTCGGCCCGCTGCTGGTGAAGGACGACATCGTGACCGAACGTCCGGTGTTCAAGGACTTTTCGCTGCATCTGCCGCAGGGGCCGGGGCTGGGACTCGCGATCGACGAGGACAAGCTCGCGCACTATCGTCGCAAGGCCTGACCTAACAACCCAAGGAGACACGACTCATGCTGTTCCTCGTCAGGATGGATGTCCAGGTGCCGCAGCACCTGCCCGCCGAAACGTTCGACGCGATCAAGGCGCGCGAGAAGGCTTACGCGGAGGACCTGCAGCGCCAGGGCAAGTGGCAGGCCTTGTATCGCGTGGTGGGCGAGTATGCCAACTACAGCGTGTTCGACGTGGAGTCGAACGACGAACTGCACACGCTGCTGTCGGGGCTGCCATTGTTTCCCTACATGAAGCTGCACGTCACGCCGCTGGCGAAGCACCCATCGTCGATTCGCTGAGTCTCGACATCCCAGAAGAATTACGGAGACCCACCATGAAGTCCCTGCCGCAACGATCGGCACGCCGGCTTGCGCCTGTCGTACCCTTCGCGATGGTCGCATCGGCGATATTCTCCACGGCGGCGCATGCCGCCTACCCGGACCACCCCATCCGCTGGATCGTCCCGTTCCCCGCGGGCGGCGCGATGGACAACATCGCGCGGACGCTGGGCGAAGACATGTCGAAGTCGCTGGGGCAGGCCATCGTGGTGGAAAACCGGCCGGGCGCCGGCGGCAACATCGGCGCGGAACTCGTGGCGCGCTCGCCGGCGGACGGTTATACGCTCATCATCGTCGCCAACGGCATGGCGGTGAATCCCGCGCTGTACGGCAAGCTCAGCTACGACCCGGTCAAGGACTTCGCGCCGGTGTCGCTGCTCGCGGTGGTGCCGAACGTGCTGGTCGCCAACAAGGCGAAGAATCCGCAGAAGACCGTTGCCGAGGTCATCGCCAGCGCGAAGGCCAGGCCCGGCAAATACACGTATGCCTCGGCGGGCAACGGCACGTCGATCCATCTGGCCGGCGAGTTGTTCACGTCGATGGCCCATGTGGACCTGCTGCACATCCCCTACAAGGGATCGGGTCCCGCCATGACCGATCTGCTGGGCGGTCAGGTGGACTACATGTTCGACAGCATCACGTCGGCCAAGCCCCATATCGACAGCGGCAAGCTGACGCCGATCGCCGTGACGACGAGCGTGCGGTCGTCCGCGCTGCCGAACGTGCCGACGGTGGCGGAGGCCGGCGTGCCGGGCTATGAATTGTCGCCATGGTTCGCCACTTTCGTCCCCGCGAAGACACCGCAGGCCGTCATCGATACGCTGAACCGCGCAATGGTCGAATCGCTGAAGAAGCCTGCCGTGCAGCAGCGGCTTGCCGGTATCGGCGCGGAGCCGATCGGCAGTACCCCCGCGCAACTCAAGGACCATCTGGCGAAGGAAACCGCCAAGTGGGGCGCGCTGATCCGCGAGCGGGGCATCCATGCCGATTGAGCCCACGCGGCAGTTGCATTACGTCATCGAGGGCGATGCGCGCAAGCCGGTCCTCGTCATGTCGAACTCGCTCGGCACCACGCTCGAGATGTGGAATCCGCAGATGGCGGCGCTGACGCGGCACTTTCGCGTGCTGCGTTATGACACGCGCGGGCATGGGCGTTCCGCATTGCCTTCCTCCTCGTTCGGCATGGCGGAGCTCGCTTCCGACGTAGTAGCCATCATGGATCACGCGGACATCGGCCGCGCGCATTTCTGTGGCTTGTCGATGGGCGGCATGACGGGCATGTTCCTCGCCCGCCATCATGCCGCGCGCTTCGGCCGCTTCGTGCTGGCCAACACGGCGGCGCTGATCGGGCCAGCATCGGTCTGGGATACGCGCATCGGCACCGTGCGGCGCGACGGTATGCGCGCGATCGTCGATGGCGTCCTCGCGCGGTGGTTCACCGAGCCCTATCTGCGCGCGCATGAGGACGAGATCGCTCCCGTGCGGCAAATGCTCATCGCGGCCAATGCCGACGGCTATGCGGCCAACTGCGCTGCCGTGCGCGATGCCGACCTCCGTGACCTGCTGCCCGCCATTGCGGCGCCGGTACTTGTCATCGCCGGGGAGCAGGACCTTGCCACGACCGCGGCGCAGGGGCGCGAGGCCGCGGAGGCCATTCCCGGGGCGCGCTATGCTGCACTGCCTGCCGCGCACCTGTCGAACTGGGAGTTGCCAGAGGCGTTTGGGGACCTCGTCATCGCGTTCCTGGGCCACTGAGGCAAAAAAAATCGGGCAGCCCCACGCTGCCCGTTTCCTCATCGCCTCCTTTCGCTTATCCAGCGCTCGCGGTCATCGGTCGCTGTTCTTCCCGATACTGCTTGCGCAGTTCCTCGGTCGTCGTGCCGCCGCCATTCGGCGCCCAGCCGGGGGGCATGGTCAGGTAGCCGATGGCGTCCAGCACGTTGCCCGAATCCTTCATGTCCTTGCCCAGGCTGATCCAGTGTTCGAACTGGTTCACGAGCGGGTTGTGCGTCGTGGTCGGATGCACGAGGCCGAAGCGGCAGGGTTCGTCTTCACGCTCTTCCACGTAGGTACCGAACAGGCGATCGAAGAGGATCAGGACGCCGCCGTAGTTGGCATCGAGGTAGTCCACGTTGGACGCATGGTGCACGCGGTGTGCGGACGGGGTGTTGAACACATATTCGAGCCAGCCGAGCTTCGGGATCCACGTGGTGTGCAGCCAGAACTGGTAGAGCAGGTTCAGGCTCAGCGTGGCCAGTACCACTTCCGGGCGGACACCGAGGAACACCAGCGGGGCGAAGAAGACCGCCGTGCCCGTGATCTTGCCGGTCCAGCCGAGACGGTACGCGGTGCCGAGCGTCAGTTCATTGGGGGAGTGGTGCACGGCGTGCGTGGCCCAGAAGAAGCGGATGCGGTGCGAGGCGCGGTGGTACCAGTAGTAGCAGAACTCCTGGCCGATGAAGAGCAGCAGCACCGCGAGCGCGCTGTTGATCTCCACCGTGAAAAGCCGGTGCTGCCAGGCGAACGCGAAGATCGGCGTGGCGAGCGAGAGCGGCAGGAAGGCCATGAGCTTGCGGCCGATCATGTCGGCGAGCGACAGGCCCATCTCGTGCCACGGATACTGGCGACCCTCGCGGCGTGCCTTGCGTGCCAGGAAGAATGCCTCGACGAACGAGGCCGCCACGACGATGCCCGTGACGAAAAATGCGATGTAGTGAAGGTTTTCCATGATGCCCCCTTGCTGTCTTTGGATCGATGTGCGGTTGGATCGGTGACGTGTGTGCGTCGGTGAACCCAATGTAGAGGGCGATCGTGGCCGGGGCTATCTGGCAATTATGTCGCCCGATGTCATGCCGACGCCCTGTAACGCCGCGACATATCTCGGTCTCCACGCGCTGACGTTTCGCATGACGTTTCGCATGAGGGTGCGCGCCAAACGCCACCCGAAGGGCGCCACGGCATCGGGGCATGGCGTGTTTTTGCGTCCGCATGCGCGATAATGGCTGCTCGTTCATCGACAAGCCCACTTTGCTCATGCCCGCTTCCTCACCCGCCAAGGTCGCCGGCACCGCCGCGTTCTCCAAGTTCATGGTGGTGCTGCAGCAGGTCGCCGATGCCGAGGAACCCGTCACCATCGCCTCGCTCGCGCGCGACGGCGATTTTCCGCGGCCCACGGTGTATCGCATCGTGGCGGCGCTGGTTGCCGAGGGCATGCTGCGGGAGAATCCGCGCGACAACACCTTGTCGCTGGGGCCGCGGCTGATGCAGCTCGCGAGCCGCAGCTGGTCGCGGTCGGATTTGCGCGTGGCGGCGGTGGACGCGCTGAAGACGTTGCGCGACGTCACGGGCGAGACCGTGCATCTTGCGGTGCCGAACGGCAACACGATGATCTACATCGAGAAGCTCGAAAGCCCGAGCGCGGTACGCATGGCGTCGCGCATCGGCACGTCGGTGTCGATGCATTCGACCGCGGTAGGGAAAGCGTATCTCTTCGCCTTGCCTTCCGACGCGCTGGACGCGCTGATCCCGCAGTTGGAGTTCCGGCGCTATATGCCGAATTCCATCGGCGACGCCGACACGCTGCGCGCGCAACTGGAGGCGTTCCGTTCGCGGGGGTGGTCGGTGGACGACGAAGAGAACGAAGCGGGCATCCACTGCTTCGGCGCCCCGATCCTCGACGCCCACGGCCACCCGATCGCGGCGGTCAGCGTCAGCACGCTGCGCTTCCGCCAGAAAGAGGATCCCGTCGCGGCTTATGTCACGCCGTTGATGGCGGCTTGCCGGGAGATTGGCGCGCGGGTGGCGGAAACGCCCGCACTGGCCGGCGGCCGGGATGTGTGAAGCGGCCCCTCTGTTAACTCACCATATACCCCCCATCCACCGGCAGTATCACCCCAGTAATAAATCCCGCCGCTGGCGCACACAAGAACGCCACGGCCTGCGCGATGTCCTCGGGCGTGCCCCATCGCGCCAACGCGGTCCGCTGCAGAATCGGCCCCGCCCGCGAGGGATCGTCCTGCAAGGCCTGCGTCAGCGGCGTCGCGATCCACCCGGGCGCCACGGCGTTCACCCGGATGCCCTCCGCCGCATAGGCCAGCGCCAGCGACTTCGTCAGTTGCGCGACCCCGCCCTTGCTCGCGGCATACCCGGGCACCAGCGAGCCGCCAAAGAAGCTGAGCATCGACGCCGTGTTGACGATCACGCCCTTGCGCGCGGCCAGTAGCGGCCGCGCCGCGGAGCAGACACGCATCGTGCCCGTTAGGTTCACGTCGAGCACTTGCGCGAAGACATCGACATCGTGCTCCGCCCCACGCCGGATGATCCCGGCGCAGTTGACCACGATATCGAGCCCATCGAACCCGCCCACCAGCGCGGCGACATCCGCATCCTTGCTGACATCGGCGATCTGGATATCGACCGCGCCATCGAGCGACCCGTCGCCACGATCGATGCCCGCGGCCGTCACGCGGGCCCCCAGGCTGGCGAGCCGGTTGGCCACGCCAGCGCCAATGCCCTGCGTGGCCCCCGTGACCAACGCGCGCTTCCCGGCGAACAGATTGGCTTCAAACGTCATGGATTCAATCCCAGCCTGGCGATCAACGCCTTGAAATACGCATCGTCCTTCGCAATCGCCGCGCGGAATTCGTCCTGGTCCGCGTAGGCAAAGCCAAGGTTCTGCTTGTCCATCATCTCCCGCAATGCCGGTTCCGCCGCCGTCTTCGCCGCCGCCGTCCGCAATACGCTGATGACCTCGGGCGGCGTTCCCTTCGGCGCCCCGATGCCGCGCCACGTGCCGATCGACAAATCGACCTTGCGCTCCTTGAGGGTGGGCACGTTCTCGAAGCCCTTCACACGCTGGTCCGCCATCACCGCCAGCGTCTTGAGCTTGCCCGCGGAAACATAGGCATAGACCTCCGCGGGGCTGACCGTTACCGCATCGATATGCCCGCCGAGCAGGGCCAGCACCGCCGGATTGCCTCCCTGGAAAGGAATATGGTTGAACTTGGTCCCCGTCTTGTCCTCGAGCGCCGCGGCGGCCAGATGCCAGATCGACCCGTTGCCCGCATTGCCCACGCGCATCCCGCCCGGATTCTTGCGCGCCGCATCGAGGAACTGCTCGACCGTGGTGTAGGGGGAATCGCTACGCACCGTAATCGCCGACGGATCGGCGTTCAGCCGGGCCACCGGCATGAAGTTCTCGTATGTCAGCTTGGTGAGCCCCAGATGCGGGACGATCGTCAGGTCGGCCGTCAGCAGCGACAGCTTGTAGCCATCGGCCTTCGCATTCGCCACATCGGCCCAGCCGATCGAGCCGCTCGCGCCGGGCTTGTTCACGACGATCACACTCTGCGGCAGATGCTTGCGCGCCGATTCGGCAAACGCGCGCGCGAGCGCATCGGTGCCGCCGCCGGCCTGGAACGGCACGACGAGCTCGACGCTGTGCGTGGGATAGCTTTGCGCATGCGCAACCGGGACGGCAAGGCAGGCAGCGGTCAGCGCAATGCCGCAACCTAGGCGGAACGCGAGGGGTTTCATGAGGCGTGTCTCCTGTCTGATCTTGTGCGGCCTGGTGTGGGCCATGGCTTCTGGGTACTGCGACATCAATAGGTGGCGCGACCTCCCGAGAGGTCGAACACCGCGCCGGTGTTGAACGAGCACGAGGCCGAACAGAGCCACAGCACCATCTCGGCCACCTCGGACGGCTCGCCGAGCCGATGCATCGGGCTCTTGTCGATCATGGTCTGCACGTGCGCGGGCGACATCTGCCCGAGCAGGCGCGTGCGGACCGCCGCGGGCGCGATGGCGTTGACGAGCACGCCCTCCATCGCCAGCTCCTTGCCAAGCGACTTGGTCAGCGCGAGCACGCCCGCCTTGGCCGCGCTATACGCCGACGCGTTGGGCGTGCCTTCCTTGCCCGCGAGCGAGGCGATGTTCACGATGCGTCCGTAGCGGGCCTCGCGCATCGCGGGCACCACCGCCTGGCAGGCATGGAAGACGCCGACGAGGTCGATGTCGACGATGCGCTGCCATTCGGCGGGGTCGTACGCATCGAGCGGCACGGTCGGCCCCGCGTAGCCCGCGTTGTTGACGAGGCAGTCGATGCGCCCCCATCGTCCGAGCGCCGCGGCGGCCGCGGCGCGCAGCGTGTCGGGCCGGGTGACGTCGACGGCGCTGAACAGGCCATCGCCGATCTCGCCCCGGCGCGCATCCGGCAGGTCCCACACGATGGCGGTCGCGCCATGCGCGCGCAATTGCGCCACGATCTCCGCGCCGATGCCCGCCGCGCCGCCCGTGACCACGGCCACGGTGCCGGAGAAGTCGTACCGCGCGAGCGGCCCGCGTTGCACCGCGCTCATCGAATGAACTGGTCGGCGTAATCCGCGCCGAGGCCCACGGCCTCGAAATGCTTGCGGCACATCTCGATCTTCGTGAACACGTCCTCGTAACCCATGCCCTTGCCCCAGGGATCCGTGTAGTACATGACGCCGTTGACCTGGAAGTACGTGATCATCTCCTCGACGTCGGGCGGCACGTACAGCGTGTGCGTTTCGCCGGGCGGCTCGAACACGTAGCTGCCTTCCACCGCCTCCCAGTCATGCTCGAGATACTTCCAGCGTCCCTTGAGCACGAAGCCATGCACGGCCTGCGGATGGCGATGGCGGCTCAGCACGCCGGACTTGCGCACACGCAGCAGATTCATCCAGTAGCCCTGGCTGCGGTTGAGGCACAGCGGCCGGAACCATACGTTCTCCGCCTGCGGCACCCACAGGCGTTCGTCGGTCGGAATGGCTTGCGGCACGACGATTTCGGGCAGGGCGTCGGGCGGATTGGGGTACTGGTAGGGGGTCAGCGGTTCGGCGTCGGGTCGTTCGAGAGGCATGGGGAAGCTTCCGATGTGTCCATATTATGGAATTGCAAACTACAATATGGACTTATTTTAGGGGTGGACGGTACCCCCTGTGGAATAGGACTTTCCCTAGCGGAATCCCATGCGCCGCGCGCGGAAGCCGGGGCCGCCGACGATGGCAAGTCGCGACGGATCGCAGCTTTTTGTGGCGGGCGGCCGCCAGTCGTCATACATTTTCTGCGTAGTCAGAAAAATAAGCGCGGAATCGCCAAGGCACGAAGGGGGTGTACTGTGACGTTTCATGCCATTTCGGACACAGAGAACGACGGATTTGTCCTTGCCGTGGACGACGATGCCGCCATGCGAAGGGCGCTCGCCAACCTGTTTCGCTCCGTCGGACTTCGCTACGAGACCTTGTCCTCCGCCGAGGAACTGCTGGCGCTGACACCGCCGGACGGGCCGACCTGCCTCGTGCTCGATGTGCGGCTGCGGGGCATCAGCGGTCTGGAGATCCAGGCGCGGCTGCGCCAGCGCCAGCATCCGATCCCGATCATCTTCATTTCCGGCTATGCCGATTTTGCGATGGGCGTGGCCGGCATGAAGGGCGGCGCCTGCGATTTCATCGCCAAGCCGTTTCGCGACCAGGAGTTGCTGGACGCGGTGCATCGCGCGCTCGACGTGGATCGCAAACGCCGCGCGGCCGAGTCTCGCGTGCGCGCGCTGCGGGCGCGGTTCGCGCAGTTGTCGCCGCGCGAACAGGAGGTGATGTCGCTCGCCACCGCGGGTTTGCTCAACAAGCAGGTAGCCAGCGCGATCGGGATCACCGAGGCCACGGTCAAGATCCACCGTGGGCAGGTCATGCGCAAGATGCAGGCCGATTCGTTCGCCGAACTCGTCACGATGGCCGACGCGCTCGCCGTCCGACGCGCGCGCGCGCTGACCGCATGACACTCGTGCACGCCCCTGTCGCGCTCTGGGCCGCGGTCGGCATCGCGATCGTACTGTCCGCGGTGGCCTGCGTGCTGGGGATGCGGTTGCGCGCGATGCGGCGCGAGGTGCGACGCCAGCGCGCCGCGTTCGCGCGGCTGCAGGACATGCTCGCACATGTCAGCCGGCTGTCCACGCTCGGCGAGATGGCGGCATCGATCGCGCACGAACTGAGGCAGCCGCTGGCGGCCATCTCGCTCGATGCGGATGCATCGCTGCGATGGCTGTCGCACGAGGCGGTAAACCTGAAGGAGGTATCGGACGGCGTCGAGCGAATACGCGACGAAGCGCTGCGCGCCGAGCGCGTGGTGCGCGGACTGCGCGCGCTGAGCCTGCGCTCGTGCCGCGAGGTCGAGCCGCTGTCGCTGCAGTCGGCGTGGGAGGAGACCCTGCCGCTGGTGCCGCTATCGCGGTTGTCGCACGTCGGGCGCATGGACGTGGATATCGATCCATCGCTGCCCGACGTGCTGGCGGATCGGGTGCAAATCCAGCAGGTCATGCTGAATCTGCTCACCAATGCGCTGCAGGCGGTCGCGTCGTCGGTGCCGTCGCCCGCCGTCGGGGATACCCCGCAGGCGGCGATGCGCACCGGACATCTGCGCGTACGCGCCTACCGGTCCGCGGAGGATGAACCCGAAGGACCGGTGTGGTTCGAGATTGCCGACAATGGCGCCGGCATCGATCCGCGGCATCTGTCGCGGGTCTTCGAACCGTTTTTCACGACGCGTCCCGATGGCATGGGCATGGGTCTGGTCATCTGCCAGCGTCTGGTCGAAGCGCACGGCGGCGCAATGACCATTCGCTCGCGCGACGGCTGGACCACGGTCGCGTTTTCCTTACCCGCGTTGCCACGCGACCCGTCGAACCCCTCGGGGAACGCGTCCGGTGACAAGGACGGGGAGCCATTTCTGGCTCAGCCTGCCTTGTTGTCGCTGCCCGAAGCCTTGCGGGCTTCCTGCAGTTCGTGCTGCAGCTGAACCTGCTGCACTTGCTGCTGATGCGCGTAGGCGCGGGCACGCTCGATCACGGTCCAGTCGGGGCCGGCGAAAGCGGAAACGGAAGAGACGAGGGCGGCAGTGCCGGCGAGAGCAAGAAGTACGCGTTTCATTTTCAACTCCAGATGGGTGGTTAAGACGCAGTGTTTGTAAGTCACGGCTTAAGAATGGTCGCTGGCGTCTATTGGGTCAAAGACCCATTTCCAATTCCCGTCATAGGTTGAGCCAATAGTTGGCGAGCGTGCCGGACGCGAAGATACCGGCCCCCCGGTCGTGGGGTTTCCGTGTCGTCACCGAAGTATCCAAAACGCCAGATGCGTGGTCGGTCAGGGCCGCGCGCCGTTCCGTCCGCTCTTGAGGTCCGCCGTCTTTTGCTTCCACGCGGAGAACACGCCGTCGAGGCAATCGAGGGTGGTACAGGCATCGCGCTGCCGCCGGAACGCCGCGACATCGTTCCCGTCGATCTTTTTCTCGCGCAGCAGCCGCTGCTGATCCGCGAAGATCCGGCGATATCCCATCGACAGCAGCGCGTGATCGCAGATCAGCCGCTCCGCGGCCGACGCGGTGCCGCGCGTGGCGGGGTCGCACGTGATGTCGATGCCCTGGGATGGCGATGGGGATTGGGCGAGGGCGATAGTCGGGGCCAAAAGCAGGGCGGCGGCAGTCAGGAACAGCTTGAACGTCATGCGGGGAGGGAGAAGGGAAGGCGCGCGGCAATGATAGCCCGACCCGGACGGCGCTTCATTTGCAAATCGTCCTTGACGGAAAAATAGATGGCATCTACCATCTAAATAAGATGGTCAGCGACCACAAACATTGGAGCGCACATGAGGAAGTCGAAAGCCGAAACCGCGGAAACGCGCCGGCGCATCGTCGAGCAGGCTGCCCGGACGTTCCGGCTGCATGGCATTCAGGCTACCGGGCTGAACGACGTGATGACGCCGCTGGGGCTCACGCAGGGCGGTTTCTACCGGCACTTCACGTCGAAGGACCAACTCGTGGCGGAGGCCTGCACGCAGGCCATGAGCGAAGTCATCGCGGGGCTGGAAGCGGCGGCGGACAAGAAAGGGACAGGCGGGAAGAGGGCAAACAGCGTCGCGCCGATGATCGATGCGTACACGATGATCGATGCGTACATATCGACGGCGCACCGCGACACACCGACCGGCGGATGCCCGCTGGCCGCAATGGGCAGCGAACTCGCCCACGCCGACCCGCAGACCCGCAAGGCGGCCGCGCGGGGCTTCGACGATCTGCGCGATGCGCTTGCCAGGCGCCTCGCGGACAAGTCCCCGGAGGAGGCGAAATCCGCCGCGGCGTTCGCGCTCGCGGCAATGATCGGCGCGATCACGATGTCACGCGTCATTGAAGACTCGGACGCTTCAATGGCGCTTCTGGATGATGTCAAACGGCACCTCGCTGCCCTTTGACGCGGTCGGACCCATTCAACAGGCTAAACAACAGGCTAAACAACGGAGCACACCATGGCACAACGCAAGTATCTCATCACCGGCGCGACGGGCAAGACCGGCGTCCATACCATTCGTCATCTGCTGGCGCAGGGCCACGCGGTGCGGGCATTCGTCCATCAGGAAGACGCGCGCAGCGAGGCGCTGCGCGAGCAGGGGGCCGAGATCTTCGTGGGCGATCTGCTCGAGCATGACGACGTGATCCACGCCATGGAGGGCGTGGCCGGCGCCTACCTTTGCTATCCCGTGCGGCCCGGCTACATCCAGGCGACGTCCTACTTCGCCGACGCGGCGAGGCGCGCGGGGGTGGAGGTCGTGGTGGAAATGTCGCAGATTTCCGCGCGAGAAGATTCCAAGAGCCACGCCGCGCGCGACCATTGGATCGCCGAGCGCGTCCTCGACTGGTCGGGCGTCCCGACCGTGCATATCCGCCCGACGTATTTCTCGGAATGGCTGACCTTCCCGTGGGTTCGCGACCCCCTCGTGAACGAGGGCAAGATCACGCTGCCGTACGGCAACGGCCGCCATGCCCCGATTGCCGCCGAAGATCAGGCGCGCTTCATCGCCAGCGTCCTGACCCAGCCGGAAGGCCATATCGGCCGCATCTACTCGCTGTTCGGGCCGGTGGAACTGAACCAGCAGGAAATCGCCGACGAAATCGGCAAGGTGCTGGGCCGCACGATCACCTACGCCCCTTCGACCCTCGAGCAATACCGCGCCCATCTGGAGTCGTACAACCTCCCGGAATTCCTGATCCAGCATTTCCTGGCGACGGCCGTGGACTACCAGAACGGCATCTTCTCCGGTGTCGACGGCGTCATCGCCGAAGTCACCGGCCAGTCCCCCCAAACCGTGGCGGCGTTTGTGCAATCCAACCGGGAGGCATTCGAGGCGTAGCCGAGGATGGGTCACCTGTAAATGGAACTCCTGCGAATCTGCAGGGTCCATTGTTTCGTTCGGTTACAATGCTGTGTCGCAGCAAATCGCCTGCCGTCATTTTTCCTGTCGTCACACCGGCTTTCCTGACCCGTCCGCCCCCCTAACGCCCCCAACGCCCCATGCGTTTTGTCGTCTACCTGCTGGCTGCCTTGTGCCTGTCCGCGCTGTCGTTCTCGGCAGCGGCGAACGTGCGCGCCGACGCGCCGGCGGGGGAGGCCGTCATGCAGGTGGCCGCGCAGTCGGTCGCGCAGGCGGTCGCGCAGTCGGATGCGGTGGCGGCGACAGGATTCTTCGACGATGGTGACGCCGCCGAGCAGGTGATCCTGCCCGGCGACGACCCGCTCGAAGTCGACGACATCTTCGTCGATAACGGGCCGCCGCCCGGCTATTGCAATATCTGGTCCGCCGATCTGCTCGATCCGCTCGACCTGCTCGATGAAATCGAGGAGTCGAGCGCGCTGTTCGTGCTGCCGCCGGTTCCTCCCGTCGAATTCTCCATCGCCACGTACGTGGCCCCTTCCGGTGGCCGGGCTCCCCGCCGCCCCGCGAGCCTGCTCAGGCCGCCTGACCCCGCCGTCTGATGCCTCCCCGGCATCCGCCGTCTGTCCGGTAACGCCCGGACACGGCGGGTCGCATCCTTGCCCCTAGCGCCCGTATGGCGCCATGCTCTCGTCCTGATGCCAAGGCATCCAGGGACGTCATCCGCCGTTGGCGGGCGTGGGGCAACCGTTTCGCTCGATTGCTTTCGACATGAAGAACAAGATAACGCTGACCTGGGCAGCGTCGTTGTCGCTGGTTGCCGCGTCCGCATGGGCACAGCAGCCGGGGGCGGCGACCGCGCCGGCCGCGGTCCGGACACCACCCGCATATACGACCCAATCGGTCACGATTTTCGATCTGCCGCAAGTGCTGGCACTGGCGCAGTCCACCAACAAGGGCGTGGAAGCCGCACAGGCCGGCGTGGACGCCGCGTCCGCGGCCATCCGGTCCGCCGGCGCCTATCCGAACCCGCAGGTCGAGCTGATGTACGGCCGCCTGCAGGGCCGCCAGTCCGATGTCCCCAGCGGCGCCGCACCGACCTACGCCGTGGTGCAGAAGTTCGACTATCCGCAGCAACGCAGCCTGCGCCAGGAAATGGCCGGCCGCGGGCTCGAGGCGTCGCAGGCGCAGCGGCAGGGGTTCCGTTCGGATCTCGCGGCCCGCGTCAAGACGTCATTCTTCCAGGTGCTGCGCCGCGAATCGGAACTCAACTCCGCGCGCCAGGACCTCGAGATGATGCGCCAGATCCATTCGCGCGCACGGCTGCGCGTGGAGGTCGGCGAGGCCCCGCGGTATGAACTGATCAAGGCGGAAACCGAACTCCTCACCGCGCAGAAGAACATGCAGACCGCCGAGCTGCGCGTGGATCAGGCCAAGGCCGGCCTGCGCCAGCAGGTGGGCGGCGGCATGCCCGCGCTGTTCGATGTATCGGGCACGCTCGGCACGTCGCCCACGGTGCCGGCGCTCGGCGTGCTACACGAGACGATGCTGAACAATAACGCCGAACTCACGCAGCGCCGCATGGAACTCGAGCGCGCGCGCCTGGGCGTGGATTACCAGCGCTCGCTGCGCTGGCCCGAAGTCGCCGTGCGCGCGCAGACCGATCGCCAGCCCGACAACAAGGTGACGCAGATTGGCCTGGTCATGACCATTCCGCTCTGGGACCGCCGCAGCGGCCCCGTGGGCGAGGCTACCGCGCAGGCGACGCAGGCGCAGACCGCGCTGGAAGCACGGCAGTTCGAACTGATGCAGGAGCTCGATACCGCCTATCGTCAATACGAGATCACGCAGGCGCAGGTCACGGCGCTGGAGTCCGGCATCGTGCGCGAGGCCGAATCCGCGCTGGGTGTGGCGGAAGCCGCCTACCGCTTCGGCGAGCGCGGCATCCTCGACTTCATCGACGCGCAGCGCGTGCTGCGCAACGCGCGCAACGAACTGATCGCCGCACAGTACGAGATGCAGGTGGCCGCCATCCAGATCGAAAAGCTCATGTCCGCGGCGCCCGGTAGCGTTACCGGCCCCATGCCGTCGTCCATGCCCACGTCCCAGATTCCGAATTGATCATGCGCTCCAATTTCCTTTATTCGTTCACGGCCGCCGCTGTCATGGTGCTTGCGCTGAGCGGCTGCTCCAGGGAGCCCGAGGCGGAAGCCGGACCCGCCAAGCTGCCGCCGGGCCTGGTCCAGCCCGAGCAGAACCTGCTGGCCACGCTCAAGGTCGCGCCCATCGCCACGTCGCCCTTCTCGGAGATGCTGCGCGTGGCCGGCCGCGTCGACTTCGACGAGCAACGCGTCTCGCGCATCGGCGCGAGCGTGACGGGCCGCGTCACGGACCTCTACGCCATTCTCGGGCAGGAAGTGAAGGCGGGCCAGGTGCTCGCGCGGCTGCATAGCAGCGAACTCGGCGCCGTGCAGATGTCGTTCCTGAAGGCGGAAGCCCAGAGCGACCTGCAATCGCGCAACGCCGAACGCGCCCGCCAGTTGTTCGCCGCCGACGTGATCGGCCGCGGCGAACTGCAGCGCCGCGAGAGCGAGTTCGCGATCGCGTCCGCCGAAATGCGCGCCTATCGCGACCAGCTGCGCGTGCTGGGCATGTCGCAGGCCGCCATCGCCACGCTGGCCAAGAGCGGCAGCATCGACTCGTACTCGCCGGTGTATTCGAGCATCAGCGGCACGGTGGTCGAGCGGAACGTCGCGCAGGGCCAGGTCGTGCAGCCCGCGGACGCCCTCTACACCGTGGCGGACCTGTCGCGCGTCTGGGTCGTGGCCGAAGTGCCCGAACAGCAGGCCGCGCAGGTCGCGGAAGGCCAGAGCGTGGATATCGAAGTGCCCTCGCTGGGCAACGGCAACGGCGCCATTACGGGCAAGCTGATCTACGTCGGTCGCATCGTGAACCCGCAGACGCGCACGGTGCTCGTTCGGACCGAGCTCGATAACCGCGAAGGCCGCCTCAAGCCCGCGATGCTCGCGAGCATGCTGATCGCCGGCAAGGCCGTGGAGCAGCTGGTGGTGCCGGAGTCCGCCGTGGTCCGCGACGGTAATGACGAAGGCGTCTATGTGGAGATGCCCAATCACCAGTTCCGCCTGACCAAGGTGAAGCTCGGCGCCGAGAGCGACGGCATGCGCGTGGTGCTCGGCGGCGTGAAGCCGGGCGACCGCGTGGTGGTCGAGGGCGCGTTCCATCTGGACAACGAGCGCAAGCGCCTCGAACAGGGATAAGCCGCCATGATGACATCCCTGGTAGAAGCCGCCATCAAGCAGCGGCTGGTGGTGTGCGTGATCGCGATCGTGTTGTTCTTCTTCGGGTTGCGCGCCGCCGGCAAGCTGTCGGTCGACGCGTTCCCCGACGTGACGAACGTGCAGGTGCAGATCGCGACGGAAGCCACCGGACGCTCGCCCGAAGAGGTCGAGCGTTTCGTGACGGTGCCGATCGAAATGGCGATGACGGGTCTGCCCGGCCTCGAAGAGATGCGCTCGCTGAACAAGGCGGGCCTGTCGCTGATCACACTCGTGTTCACCGAGAAGACCGACGTCTACTTCGCGCGCCAGCTCGTCATGGAGCGGCTGATCGAAGTGGGCGGGCGCATGCCGTCCGGCGTCACGCCCGTGCTGGGCCCGGTCTCGACCGGCCTCGGCGAGGTGTACCAGTACACGCTGGACCGCGCGGACGACGGCGACAAGGAACTGTCGCAGGAAGAGCTCGCCGAGCGCCGCATCGTGCAGGACTGGGTGGTGCGCCCGCTGCTGCGCTCGATTCCCGGCATCGCGGAAATCAACTCGCAGGGCGGCTACGTCCGGCAATATCAGGCGCTGGTCAATCCCGACCGCATGCGCCATTACCAGATCACGCTGCAGCAGGTGTATCAGGCGCTGGCCAACAACAACGCCAACTCGGGTGGCGGGGTGCTGCCGCACTATGCCGAGCAGTACCTGATTCGCGGTGTGGGTCTCGCGCGCGGGGTCGAGGACATCCAGAGCATCGTGATGAAGGAGGTCAACGGCACGCCGGTGTACCTGCGCGATGTGGCGGAAGTCACGATCGGGCATGAAGTCCGGCAGGGCGCGCTGATCAAGAACGGCCAGACGGAGTCGGTCGGCGGCATCGTGATGATGATGCGCGGCGGCAATGCCAAGGAGGTGGTCAGCCGCGTGAAGAAGCGCGTGGCGGAGATCAACAACAACGGCATGCTGCCCGGCAAGCTGCAGATCGTGCCGTACTACGACCGCAGCGAGCTCGTGGACTCCGCGCTCTGGACGGTGACCAAGGTGCTGATGGAAGGCGTGGTGCTGGTGGTGATCATCCTGTTCCTGTTCCTCGGGGACGTGCGCTCGTCGCTGATCGTGCTCGCGACACTGGTGCTGACACCCTTGCTGACGTTCATGGTGATGAACAGGATGGGGCTCTCCGCCAACCTGATGTCGCTGGGGGGGCTGGCGATCGCCATCGGTCTCATGGTGGACGGGTCCGTGGTGGTGGTCGAGAACGCTTTCGAGCGATTGGGACATCAGAAGGATAGTGGCCTCACGAAGACCGAGATCCTGGTCGGCGCGGTGAAGGAAGTGGCCACGCCCGTGATCGTCGGCGTGGGCATCATCATCCTGGTGTTCCTGCCGCTGATGACGCTGAGCGGCATGGAAGGCAAGATGTTCGCGCCGCTGGCCATCACGATCTCGATCGCGCTGGCGATCTCGCTGTTCCTGTCGCTGACGCTGTCGCCCGTGTTGTCGTCGTACCTGCTCAAGGGCGGCGTGGATCACGAGACGAAGATCATCGCGGTGATGAAGCGCGGCTACCTGCGCATGCTGCACTGGGCGCTGACCAACAGCAAGAAGACTGTGATCGGCGCCGTGGTGGCGTTCTTCGCGGCGGTGGCCATCGTCCCGATGCTTGGTACGTCGTTCATCCCGGAGATGAAGGAAGGCTCGATCGTGCCCGCGCTGGACCGCGTGCCGAACATCTCGCTGGAAGAGTCGATCAAGCTGGAGAAGCAGGCCAACAAGCTCGTGCTGTCGGTGCCCGGCGTGAAGGGCGTCGTCTCCGGCGTGGGCCGCGGCGAAAGTCCGGCCGACCCGCAGGGCCAGAACGAGTCGACGCCGATCGCCAGCCTGAAGGACCGCGACGAGTGGCCCGATGGCTGGACGCAGGACGACATCCAGAACGCGATCCGCGACAAGCTCAAGGCCATTCCGGGCGTGCAGATCGTGATGGCGCAGCCGATCTCGGACCGCGTGGATGAAATGGTCAGCGGTGTGCGTTCGGACGTGGCGGTGAAGATCTTCGGTGACGACCTCGACAAGCTGCGTGAACTCGCGGGCGAAGTGGCCCGCGTGGCCGGCGGCGTCAAGGGGTCGCAGGACGTCCGTATCGAGCGGATCTCGGGCCAGCAATACCTGCAGATCGAAATCGATCGACAGGCGATTGCGCGCTACGGGCTCAACGTCTCCGACATTCAGGACATCATCGAGATCGCGATCGGCGGCAAGCGCGCCACGGACATCTTCGAAGGCGAACGCCGCTTTGCGGCGGCCGTGCGCCTGCCCGAGGAGTTCCGCGACAACGTGCAGGCCATCCGCAATCTGCTGGTGTCGGCGCCGTCGGGCGTGCAAGTGCCGCTGCAGAGCGTGGCGAAGATCGAGGTCACCGACGGCCCGGCACAGATCAGCCGCGAAATGGCCAAGCGCCGCGTGGTGGTGATGATCAACGTGAAGGATCGCGACCTCGGCGGCTTCGTGGCCGAACTGCAGGGTGCCACGGCGAGCAAGGTCAAGCTGCCCGAAGGCTATTACTTCGAGTGGGGCGGCCAGTTCCAGAACATGGAACGCGCGATGGGCCACCTGCAGATCATCGTGCCGCTGACGATCGCCGCGATCTTCTTCCTGCTGTTCCTGCTGTTCAACTCGCTGTGGTACGCCACGCTGATCATCCTCGTGCTGCCGTTCGCGTCGATCGGCGGCATCATCGGGTTGTTCGTCACGGGCGAGTACCTGTCCGTGCCGGCATCCGTGGGCTTTATCGCGCTGTGGGGTATCGCGGTGCTGAACGGCGTGGTGCTGGTGTCGTACATCCGCACGCTGCGCGAGTCCGGCATGTCGCTGCGCAACAGCGTGGTGCGCGGCGCCACGCAGCGGTTCCGGCCGGTGATGATGACCGCGACGATCGCGCTGCTGGGCCTCGTGCCGTTCCTGTTCTCGACGGGACCGGGTTCGGAGGTGCAGCGCCCGCTCGCGGTGGTGGTGATCGGCGGCCTGATCACGTCGACGCTGCTGACGCTCGTGATGGTGCCGGTGCTGTATCGCTGGTTCGACGACCAGAAGCCGGAGGGGAAGGACCTCTCGGTCTGATCGTGACCATCTCGCTATAATCTTCGGGGCCGGCGTTTCTTGCGCCGGCCTTTTTTTATTGGTATTGCCATTGGAGTCCTGCTCATGACATCGCTGGCCCCGAAGTTGGCCCCGAAGCTGGCCCCGAAGCTGGCGCATCGCCTGGCCATCCAGATGGCGATCGTCGCATCGATCCTGCCCGCTGCGGCATATGCCGTCGTCGAGTCGTCGCTCGACGGCATCAACTACGAACTCGGCCAGCGCGGCAAGCCCGAAGCCCCGGGGGCGCCCATCGCGTGCATGGATGCGGTCAAGGCGAAGCTGCCGAATCCCGAAGCGTTCCGCTGGACGCGCAGCACCACGCGGCGCGTGGCCGAAGATGCGTACAGCGTGGTCGGCAATATCGAGTTCAAGACTGCGTCGGGCGAATCGCGCAAGGGCGATGCCCAGTGCGATGTCATGCGCGCACCGGGCAACAACTACATCGTTCCGAAAGTCCGCCTGCCCTGATCCTTCCCGCCCTGAAACATGACAATGCTGTCATGTCACTGGACACATCCCAAGCGGTCTCCTACAGTTGTGTACGCTGTACACAAACCACAGGAGAGCGCGCATGCAATCGCAGACGACTAAGGAACACACCTGGCTCAGGCAACTCCTCGGTAACTGGGTAGGCGAGGGCGAGGCGAAGATGGGCCCCGATTCGCCACCCGAGAAGTGGAAGATTCCCGAGCAGGTCACCGCCATCGGCGACGTGTGGGTGCAGGGCCGCAGCGAGGGCGACATGCCGGGCTGCGGACACGGCGTCATGGTGATGACGCTGGGCTACGATCCCGCCCGCGGGCATTTCGTCGGCACGTTTATCGGCTCGATGATGACGCATATGTGGGTCTACGAAGGCGACCTCGAGCCCGATGGCCGCACGCTGACGCTGCGCGCCGACGGGCCCGCGTTCACGCCCGAAGGCAAGGTCGTGGAAGGCAAGACGGCGAAGTACCGCGACGTCATCGCGTTCCAGAACGACAACCAGCGCACGCTCACGTCGTTCATGCAGGGCGACGACGGCGAGTGGAATCAGATCATGCAGGCGACATATAAACGGCAGTAATCCCTGCCGGTGGATCAAGCCTGTCGATGCGTCCTGTCGATGCGTCAGGCCTTTGACGCGTCGGTGGCGAACGGCGAGTTCCACGCTTCGAGCAGCGCCTGGAAGCGGTCGGCCGGGGCGGGCGGAATGCGCGTGCTGCGGCGGGCCGGCGGCAAGGGACGGCCGGTGAGGTTGTAGTACACCGCGTTGTCGTGCGCGTCAGGTGCGTGCGGCACATGGTCGACCACGCACATCTGCCGCGCGGCCTTGAGCGCGCGCGTGGTTTCCTCCGCGGTCAGGCCGCTGGCATCGGCAAGCTGATCGCGTCGCAGCGGACCCTCGCGCTGGAGGCCGCTCACCAGAAGTTGTACGCATTCGCGCGTATTCCGTTTCATAGCGAGGATTGTTCCGTACCCGTGACGCGAAGCCAATCCTGTCTGACATTTGTTCACATTCCGTTGCTGGCAGCACCAAGGCGGGCATGGCACGCGCGCGCGGTCGCCGGCAGGTGGACACCGATGCACTGGCGCACTGAAAGCTTGCGCGGGGCTCGATACTGTATAAATATACAGTTATTGAGAGAAACCACGATGCCGCGCGCCTCAGGCGTGCTGGCTACAGCACATCATGCCTGCGCAACCGTACGCAGCCCCGCCGTCGGCGGTGGATCTGCCGCTCCCGCTTTTTGGGCCCGCCCCGGCGTCCCGGGACGCGTCGCGCCTTGCGCCCGAGTCTCCCGGCGTGGCCCATATTCCCGCTGCCCCCGATGCCACCGATGCCACCGATGCCACCGAGCCCGCCGAAAGCACGACCCTGACGCCCGAGGACCGGCGGGCCGCCGTGGCCGACCTCGAGCAACGCTATCCCGGCCTCTGGCGCGCGGGCCAGCTGGGTCATCCGGGCCGCCAGCCGGTCTGGCCAGCCGGCTATGACGCCCTGGCCGCCGAACTGCCCGGCGGAGGATGGCCGGCCGCCGCCGTGACCGAGCTGCTGCTCGCCCAGGATGGCGCGGGCGAATTGCGTCTGCTGATGCCGGCCCTGCGCGCGATCGCCGCCACGGGGCGCCGCGTCGGCATCGTCAACCCGCCTTACCTGCCCAACGCGATGGGGCTCGCTGACAACCTCCCGGCAAACCAGTGGTTCTGGGTGCGCGCCCCGGCCGGCGCCACACAGGGCGCGCGCCGCGCGGACATGCTGTGGGCGGCCGAGCAGATGTTGCGCAGCCAGGCGTTCGGCGCGGTGATGGTGTGGCTCTCCGGCGCGCGTCCGGAGGCCATCCGCCGGCTGCAGGTGCTGGCCCATGCCGGCGACACCGTGGTCTGGGTGCTGCGGCCCCGCAAGGCGCTGCACGAGTCGTCGCCGGCGGTGCTGCGGCTGTCGCTGTCGCCGATGCCCGGCAACGTGCTGTCGATCGCGTTCCACAAGCGGCGCGGGCCGGTGCGAGACACGCCATTGCTGCTGCCGCTCGCGGGCATGGCGCATGTCCCCGGCCGTCCCGCTCCCGTTACAGAAAAGAGTCTTGTCCATGCTGCCGACACACTGGATCGCGGTGCACCTGCCGCGCCTGTCGCTGGACGCGCTGCGGCCGAACTGGCCTGAGGCGGTGGCGGTAACTGCGGCAGGCCCGGCCTCTGGCGATGCCACGCCTGACACCATGACCTCCGTCGCATTTCATGCGCTGCCGGTGGCGGTGTTCGAGCATGAGCGCGTGGTGCTGGCCAATGGCCCGGCCATGGCGCTGGGCGTCGGCCATGGCATGCGGCGTGGCGGGGTGCAGGCGCTCTCCGCGGAGGTGGTGCAGCTGGAGCGCGACGTGCAGGCCGAAGCCGCGCTGATGACCGCCGTGGCTCTGACGCTGCTGCACTTCACGCCAGCGGTCACGATCGACGAAACGCCCGATGCGGCTACCGTGATGCTCGATGTGACCGCGAGCCTGAGATTGTTCGGCGGCCATCGCGCGTTATGCCGCGCGGTACGCGCGCGCGTGCGGCAACTGGGCACGATCGCGCAGATCGGCACCGGCACCACCGCGCAGGGCGCCGCCTGGCTCGCGCGCCAGCCCCTGCGCCGCACCGCGCGCGGCAAGATCGTGCGCCCGGCGCGCCGCGCGATACAGTCCGCGCGCATGAAACGCCTGCTCGACCGGCTGCCCGTCGAATGCCTGCATAGCCTCGTCGACCCAGAATGGCTCGACGGCATCGGCTGCCGCACCCTCGCGCAGGTCCGGCGCCTGCCCCGTCCGGGATTGTCGCGGCGGCTGGGCCCGGCCCTGCTGGCACGGCTCGATCAGGCCTATGGCGATGCGCGGGCGGGCTTCGCATGGTTCGAAGCGCCGCCCACGTTCACGCAGCGCATGGAACTCCCCGGCCGCATCGACTCGGCCGAAGGCGTGCTGGCCGGCGCGCAGCGTCTGCTGCTGGCGCTATCGGGCTGGCTCGCGGCGCAGCAGGCGGGCGTCACGCGCTGCGTGCTCGTGCTCGAGCATGAACGCTACCGGCTGGGCGTGGAGGTCGATTGCACCCCCGTGCCGCTCGCGCTCGCGCAGCCGAGCCGGGACCCCGTGCATCTGTCGAAGCTGCTGCGAGAGAAGCTCGACAAGGTGCGTTTCCACGCGCCCGTGGGCGGGCTCGCGCTCCATGTGGAGACGATGGTCGCGTGCCTGCCGCGCAGCGACGCGCTGTTCCCGGATCCCGCGGGCGAGCCCGAGGAACTCGCCCGCCTGCTGGACACGCTCACGGCGCGCCTCGGCCGCGACAACGTGCTGCAGCCCCGGCCGCTCGCCGACCACCGTCCCGAGCGCGCAAACCGCTGGTGTCCGATCGACGAGATCCCCGCGCGCGGGACGGGCGGCACACAGGCCAGTGGCGATCTCCCGGAGCGGCCGCTATGGCTGCTCGAAGCCCCGCAGTCGCTGCGCGTGGAACGCCATCGCCCGCTGTACGACGGCCCGCTTGTCATGCTCACGCGCGCGGAGCGCATCGAGGCCGGCTGGTGGGATGGCGGCCTGGCCACGCGCGACTACTTCATCGCGGAGCGCGCCGATGGCGTGCGCTGCTGGGTGTATCGCGAGCGCCCGGGGCATCCCGCGCGCGATGGGGACGAGGGCGGCGAGTACCGCTGGTTCCTGCATGGATTGTTTGCCTGATGCCGATGTTTCCATTACTCCCGTCGCTGCCCGACTACGTCGAGCTGCACTGCATCTCGAACTTCACGTTCCTGACCGGGGCCTCGCATCCGGGGGAGTTGATCGAGCGCGCGTTCCAGCTTGGGTATAGCGGTCTGGCGCTGACCGACGAATGCTCGGTGGCGGGCACCGCGCGCGCGCATCACGCGCTCAAGACCCTGCGCGAGGAGGCGCGCGAGGCGGCCCGCGCCGCGGAGCTTGCGTTGAAGGAAAGCGCGTCGAAGGCAGGCAACGACGATGGTAACGACAACGACGCCGCATGGGAGGAATGCAACTGGCACCTCGCCCGCGCCGCGGCGGCGGATGCCTTCAACCTTGTCATCGGCAGCCGCTTCACCCTGACCGCGGACGCGATGGCGGCCACCCCGATGCCGTCCCCGAGGCTCGTCATCCTCGCCCGCAATCGCGAAGGCTTCGGCAACCTCAGCGAAATGATCACGCTAGGGCGTCGCCGCGCGGAGAAGGGCAGCTACCTGCTATATCCCTCGGACTTCAGCCAGCCGGCACCGGAGCAAGCCCACCTGCGCGGCATGCCCGATTGCCTCGTGCTGCTGCTGCCCGACTATTGCCCCGATCCCGGCGCCCTGCGCGCGCAGGTGGATTGGTGCCGCGAGACCTTCGGCGACCGTGTCTCCATCGCACTGGAACTGCTGCAGGGCCACGCGGAAGCGCTGCATCGCGCGCGCCTGCAGCAGGTGTCCGACGACACCGGCATGCCGCTCGTCGCAGCCGGTGCCGTCACCATGCACGTGCGCTCGCGCAAGCCGCTGGCCGACGTGCTCGCCGCCATCCGCGTGGGCCAGCCGCTGCAGGCCTGCGGCCACGTGCTGGCGCCGAACGCGGAAGCGCATCTGCGCATGCGCCAGGTGCTGTCGCGCCTCTATCCGCGCGAGGCCCTCGAACGCACGGTGGCCATCGCCGACCAGTGCGACTTCTCGCTCGGCACGCTGCGCTACGAGTATCCCGAAGAACTGGTGCCCGACGGCCTCACGCCCATCGAATACCTGCGGCAGGAGGTGAGGGCCGGCATGCGCGAGCGCTTTCCCTATGGCATGGAGCCCGCATGGGAAAGGCAGCTCGAAGAGGAACTGCTGCTGATCGAGGAGAAGCAATACGAGCCGTTCTTCCTGACCGTGCACGATATCGTGCGCTTCGCGCGCGGCAAGGGCATCCTGTGCCAGGGCCGCGGCTCGGCCGCCAACTCGCTGGTCTGCTTCTGCCTGCATATCACCGAGGTCAGTCCGGCGCAGGCCAATCTGCTCTTCGGCCGCTTTCTGTCGCGCGAGCGCGACGAGCCGCCCGATATCGACGTGGACTTCGAACACCAGCGTCGCGAAGAAGTCATCCAGTACATCTACGGCAAGTACGGCCGCCATCGCGCCGCGCTGGCCGCGTCGCTGATCTCGTATCGCTCGCGCAGCGCGCTGCGCGACGTGGGCCGCGCGCTCGGCATCGACGCGACCGTGGTGGAGCAGGTGGTCAAGAGCCAGGCGTGGTGGGACAGCGGACGCGCCTTCATGGAGAAGCTCGAACATTTCGGGCTCGACCCCGAGGCCCCGGCGGTGCAGCAATGGGCGAGCCTGACCGAACAACTGCGCGGGTTTCCGCGGCATCTGTCGCAGCACGTCGGCGGCTTCGTGATCGCGCGGCACAAGCTGTCGCGGCTCGTGCCGATCGAGAACGCGGCGATGGCGGACCGCAGTGTCATCCAGTGGGACAAGGACGACCTCGAATCGCTGGGCCTGCTCAAGGTCGACGTGCTCGCGCTGGGCATGCTCACCGCGATTCGCCGCGCGCTCGCGATGGTGCCGAATCCGAATCCCGACCTGCCGCCCGGGCAGGCGGATCGGCCCTGCCGCATGGAAGACCTGCCCGAGGAGGACCCCGCCACCTACGACATGATCTGCAAGGCGGACACCGTCGGCGTGTTCCAGATCGAGTCGCGCGCCCAGCAGTCGATGCTGCCGCGCCTGCAGCCGCGCCAGTATTACGACCTCGTGGTCGAGGTCGCGATCGTGCGGCCGGGCCCGATTCAGGGCGGCATGGTGCATCCGTATCTGGAGCGGCGCGAGGCGCTGCGCGAGCGGCAACAGATGCCGGCTTACTTCAACGACGTCATCCGCCGTGTGCTGGGCCGCACGCTCGGTGTGCCGATTTTCCAGGAGCAGGTGATGCAGCTGGCGATCGACGCGGCGGGCTTCACGCCGGGGCAGGCGGACCAGCTGCGGCGCTCGATGGCCGCGTGGCGGCGGCATGGCAACCTGCGCAAGCATCAGGACGCGCTGATGAGCGCGCTCGTGGCGCGTGGCTATCCCGAGTCCTTCGCGCAGGCCTTATGCCGGCAGATCGAGGGGTTTGGCGAGTACGGTTTTCCGGAAAGCCATTCGGCAAGTTTTGCCAAGCTCGTGTACGTCAGCGCATGGATCAAGTGCCATCATCCCGATGCCTTCCTCTGCGCGCTGCTCAACAGCCAGCCGATGGGCTTCTACTCGCCTTCGCAGCTGGTGCAGGATGCGCGCCGCCATGGCGTGATCACGCTGCCCGCCGACGTCACGTGCAGCAGCTGGGAAAGCACGCTCGAGGCGCGGCGTCCGGGCCGGCAATACCGCGACGTGCGCCTGGGCCTCGATCGCGTGAAGGGCATGCGGGAGGCCGCGGCCCATCGCATCGAGGCGGCACGTGCGATCGAGCCGTTCACCAGCGTGGAGGACCTCGCGCGCCGCGCCGCGCTCGATGCGCACGACATCGACGTGCTGGCTGCCGCCGATGCGCTGGCCGGGCTCGCGGGCAATCGCCGGCAGGCGCGATGGCAGGCGCGCGCGGCGGCCTTGCAAAGCGCCCACCGTGACCTGCTGCATGCGGCGCCGCCGGACGAAGAAGCGCTCGAACTGCCGGTGCCGCGGCTGGGGGAAGACGTGGCCGCCGATTATGCGAGCCTTGGCCTGTCGCTCAAGAGCCATCCGCTGACGCTGCTGCGCGAGCGGCTGGCCGCGATGAAGTACGTCACCGCTGCCCAACTGAACCGCACGGCCAATGGCCGGATGGTGCGCGCCTGCGGCATCGTGACGGTTCGGCAGCGGCCTTCGACCGCCAGCGGCACGATCTTCATGTCGGTCGAGGACGAGACCGGCCCGATCAACGTGATCGTGTGGCCGTCGCTCGTGGAGTCCCAGCGCAAGGAGGTGCTCGGCGCCGCGCTGGTGGGGGTCATCGGGACGTGGCAGCGGCAGGGGGACGTGAAGCACCTCGTGGCGAAGGAGCTGGTGGACCTCAGCCCGCTGCTTGGCCGCCTGATGGTCGGCAGCCGCGACTTCCATTGAAGACAAACGCGCTGTTTTTACAGCGCGCCGGTCATGCTTACCAATATGAAGCGACATACGCGCCGAGAATCAGCGCAATCGCAATGAGGAAGATGGGATGGGTCCAGACGAAGCGCTTCTTGCCACGAATGCGCTCCATCTTCTCGCGTTGGTTCTGCACGTCGCTCTGCATCTGCATTCTCCTTGAGTAGCCTGAACGGAAACGTGCAGGATGCGTGCCATTGCGGCGATGTCCTACAGCGGCGTAGGACGCGCCATCAATCCAGATGGATATCGAGCTCGCGGATCAGCCGCGTCCAGCGCGCCGTTTCCGTGCGCAGCAGCTCGGCAAACTGCTCCGGCGTATTGCCCACGGGCTCCACGCCGAAGTCGACGAGACGCCGGTGGATCTCCGGATCGCGAATGGCCGCCACCACGTGGCGGTTCAGCGTGGCGATGACCTCCGGCGGCGTCGCGGCCGGCACCACCATGCCATTCAGCGCCGCGGCCTCGACGTTCCGGTAGCCGAGTTCCGCGAACGTTGGCACCTCCGGCAATTGCGGCAGCCGCCTGGCGTTGGCCACGGCGAGCGCGCGCACCTTGCCGCCCTTGATGAAGCCCGCACCGGCGGCATAGTCCACCATCATCGCGGGTACCTGTCCCGCGGCCACGTCGGCCAATGCGGGCGCGGCGCCACGATACGGCGCATGCGTGAGCGTCAGGCCCGCTTCCACCTTGAGCAATTCCATCGCCAGATGATGCGGGCTGCCCGCGCCCGCGGACGCGTAGTTGAATCCGCCGGGCTTCGCTTTTGCCTCGGCGATGAATGCCTGCGCGGTGGTGGCGCGCGTGGCGGGACCCACGACGAGGATCATCGGAAAGCGGCCGATCAGCGTGACCGGCGCGAGGTCCTTCGTCGGGCTATAGGACAGCGACTTGTAAAGCGCGGGATTGAACACCATCGTGCCGTTGTCGGCGGACAGCACCGTATAGCCATCGGCCGGCGCGCGGGCGGTTTCGGCGGCGCCGATCGCCGTGTTGGCGCCGGGCTTGTTCTCGACGACGACGGGCTGGCCGATGCGCGTGGACAGCCCCTGACCTACGGCGCGCGCGAGGAAATCGGCGCCGCCGCCGGCGGGGTAGGGGACGATCCATCGCACGGGCTTCGAGGCGAACGTGTCGGCGTGGGCCGCGGGTTGTGACCACAGCGACAGCAGCGACAGTATCGACAGCAGCGGGACGATCCGGGTCAGGGACGACGGCGAAACGCGTGCGTGCCGCGCGAATCGGCGGAACCGCCCGCGTTGCGCTGACTGGTTGATGCCGGGGCGGCGATGGCTCGTCATGAAGGGCCTCTCCTTGTGCTAGCATGACCATGCATTGTGCTTCGCAGTGCCGCCGGCCCGAATCCCTCGCTTACCCTTATTTTTCTGCCTCATGCGCGCTGTTCAACCGCTGCCGACACCCGCCGTTCGCCCCGCGCGAACGCCGTCGGCCCGCGCGCGCGCCGAGGCGTCTCATCTTCTGCAGGGCAAGGCTCCGCTTGCCCGAGCCCGGTACCGGTACTGATCCCTCACAGGGCTGGTCCGGACCGGGCCACCGCCATCCGTCCCAGCCACCGCCACCGCCACGGTGCGGTCCGCCGCCGCTTGAACCTCGTTTGCAGGAGATCCCATGTCCCCGACCCAACAACCCGCCCCGACCCTCTACCTCACCGAACTCGACGTCGTCCGCCTGGAGCGTCTGGCCGCGCGCGGCGGGGTGCCGCATATGCCCGAGATGCTAGACCAACTGCTGGAGCGCGCCGTCATCGTCGAGCCGCAAGAGATTCCGCACGACATCGTCACGATGAACTCGCGCTTCCTCTGCAAGCTGGAAGGCGACGACAAGCAGGGTGAAACGCCGCGCGAATGGACCCTCGTCTATCCGGACGCCGCCGACTACGACGCGGGCCGCGTCTCGGTGCTGTCGCCCGCCGGCAGCGCCATACTCGGCGCGCGCGCGGGCGCGGCCGTGCAGTTCCGGCAACCGGATGGCCGCACGCAGGAAATCGTCGTGACGGCCATCACCTACCAGCCCGAAGCAAACGGCCAGTACACCGTATGAGCGCCCCCCCTCAGCGTTCCGCTGCCGGGCGCGTGAGGCACCCTATCCGTTCTTCACGGAGCGCATCGCCGCATGACGGACGGCCACGGTGTTCCTCTCATGGAACTCAGACGCCCATTATTGGATCTACTCGCGCCCTTTGACGCGTAGTAATGTGCGATGCACGATCCAATTTCCATGGGAACCCTCTATGACCGGCGACGCGATTCGCTGCGCTGCGAGCCCCGATAACGGAGTCAGCCGCGAACTCGCGCTGTCCCTGGTGCACGACACGGTGCCCGTGATGACGTCGCTGTCTTTGCTGTCCGCGGCCGGACTGCGATGGCTCGATCGCGCCGGTCGCGCCGAAGTTGGTGCTGACGTTGGCGCCAAAGTTGGTGCTGACGTTGGCGCTGACGCCGATGTTAGCGATGACGCCCTCGACGATGCGCGGGCGTGCCTGTCCGACCTCGCCATGCATGCGCGCCTGCTGCGCGCGTTGCTGGGCGTGCTCGCGCAGCACGTCCCACGGCCCGTGCCGCCGACGACGTTCGATCTTCGTTCGATGCTTCAGGACGTCGCCGCGGAGGCGGCGTTCGCCAACATCGCGCTGTCGCTCGAACTGCCACGAGAACCCGTCCACATCCGTGGCAACGCCTGGCAGCTTCGGGAAGTCCTGCTCCGCAGCATCCACGTCACCGCGTCCGCATGGCATGGCGCCATGGAAATCGATCTGGACACGACGGACACGCGCGCGCGTGTCGCGTTCCACAGCCTCGGCAAACATGACCCGCGAGCGGGCGTGGCCTCGGCGATCGCGACGTCGCCCGATGTGGCGCTGCTCGGCGCCATCATGCGCGTCCATGGCGCGCACATGGTGCTCGGCGACGCCACGCGCGGTGCCACTGGCGGGCAGCCGTGGCTGACGCTCGTGTGGGACCGCTAATCCTGCTGGATGCGCGCCGCGAGATAATCGATCAGTACGCGGACCTTAGGCAGCAAGCCCCTTCGGGAAGGGAACACCGCATGAATGATGGCGCTCCTCGGCTGCCAGCCGGACAGCACGTCGACGAGCGTGCCCTCCCGCAGCGCGTCGTCGGCAACCCGCTGCGGCAATTGCACGATGCCGACACCAGCCTGCGCGGCGACCCGCAACGCATGCATGTCATCGGTAACGTATCGCGGGCGGTGCGGCACCTCGGCTTCCTTGCCATCCGGACCGACGAGTTGCCACGCATGCTGGCGAGCCGGTCCCCAGTCGAGGCTCGGCAGACCGGCCAGCGCATCCGGATGGCCGGGGACGCCATGCCGCTTGAGCAACGATGGCGATGCGACGAGCCGCTGTGGGCTGCCGGACAGCATGCGCATGAACAGGCCACTGTCGTCGAGCGGCGGAAAGCGGACCCGCAACGCCAGATCCAGCCGCTCCGCGAGGACGTCCACGCGCCGATTCGTGGCCTCCAGATGCACGCTGACATTGGGATACTCGACCATGAACTGCGCCACGAGCTCCGCGACGCGATAGCCGAGCAGCGCCGTGGGACAGCTCATGCGGACGATGCCCTCGGGTTCGGACCGCTCGCGTTCCATTACCTCGCGCGCCGCATCGACTTCGAGGAGCACGCCCACACAGCGCTCATAGAATTCCTGTCCCGTTTCCGTGACGGAAAAATGCCGCGTCGAACGTTGCAGCAATCGAACCTGATACCTCGCTTCGAGCGTCGAGATACGACGGCTCAGGCTGGATTTCGGCATATTCAACGCAAGCCCGGCTTGCGTGAAGCCACCGTGGTCGACGACCTTGACGAAGTAATACAGGTCGTTCAGGTCATCCATGATCGTTCCCACTCGTCATCATGTCGCTCAGGCGATGGCGCCTCCGTCGGCCGTGAGGATGGCGCCGGTAATCATGCTCGCGGCGGGGCTTGCCAGAAAGACGACCGCGCTGGCGATCTCACGCGGTTCGGCATAACGTCCCAGCGACGTCAGGCTTCGCTGGAAATCGGCCGCGCCATCCGCCGGATTGGCGTCCGTATCCGTCGGGCCGGGCTGCACGAGATTCACGGTGATGCCGCGCGGACCGAGTTCGCGGGACAGGCCTCGCGTCAATGCGTTGAGGGCCGCCTTCGACATGGCGTAGGCCGTGACACCGGGGAACGGGACGCGCTCTCCCAGCACCGAGCCGATCGTCACGATGCGGCCGCCTTCGCCAAGGTGGGGCATCACGGCTTTCGCATACAGCACGGGCGCCCGCACGTTGATGTCCATCAGGGCCTGGTAATGGCCCATGTCCATGTCGGCGATCGTGCCGGCGTTGCCGATCGCCGCGCTGTTGACGAGGATATCGATGCCGCCGAGGACGTCGGCGGCCCGGTTGACGGCGCGTGCGATCGCCCCGGGGTCCGCGCTGTCCGCCTCTATGGCAATGGCGCGGCGCCCCACGCTTTCGATGCGTTTGGCCACCGCCTCTGCCTTCTCCGCCGAATGCTGGTACGTGAACGCGACATCGGCACCGTTCTCGGCCAACGCCAGCGCAATCGCCGCACCGATGCCGCGCGACGCGCCAGTGACCAATGCCCGCTTTCCATTCAGATCGATCATCTCGTTCTCCTTTCGTGTCGGCGAGATAGTAGGGCGAGCGTGGCGCGGGCGGCATTCCCGATAACACCATATATTTGCCTGATCCTACCAAGCGAGATTCGTCGGATATGAATGATGCCGAGCGCGCGGTCCGCCGCCTCCTCAACGATGTCGATGCATACGTCGCCGCGCTGCCGGGCCCGGTCGGACGCGCGACGCCCGTGCCGAGATTGACGGTGTGGTCGAGTTCGCATGCCACGCCGCAGACCGCGGCGGTATTCGAGCCGATGTTCTACGCCGTCGTGCGTGGCACCAAAGTGCTGACCATGGGGGCCAACCGATTCGAACTCGCGGCGGGGACGTGCGCGGCATCCTCCTTCGGCCTGCCCTATAGCCATCAGCTGACGGGCGCGACCCCGCACGCGCCCTACGTGGGCGTCAGCCTCCACCTCGATATCGACAGGCTGTCCCGCGTCGCGCTCGAGATGCCCGCGCGCGAAGCCAGCTGGACGTGCGCGGTGGCGGCGGGGGACCTGAATGGCCCGGTCGGCGAGGTGTTCACGCGATTCGTCGGGCTGGTGAAAACGCCCGAGGACATTAACGTGCTCGCCCCGCATTACGAGACCGAGCTCTACTATCGGCTTCTGCAGAGTTCGATGGGCGATACGCTCCGCCAGATCGTCCAGCGCGACGGCCGCGTGCGGCAGATCAAGGCGGCCGCGGACTGGCTGGGCGCGAACAACGACGCCACGGTCACCGTGGCGGAGCTGGCGGCCACCGCGGGAATGAGCGTGACCTCGTTCCACAGGCACTTCAAGGCCGTCACGGGATACAGCCCCCTTGCCTTCCAGCGTCGCGTGCGCCTGATGGAAGCGCGCAAGCTCCTTGCCGCGGGCAGCACCAATGTCTCGCGCGTCGCGTACGAGGTGGGCTACCAGAGCGCGTCTCAATTCAGCCGCGAGTACAAGCGCATGTTCGGCAGTCCCCCCGTCACCGAGGCGCAACGCTGAGGCCGCGGCCTGGCGCGGAGCTATCGGGCTCGGCGGAACTCGCGTGGCGAGGTGTCGGCGAAGCATGCGATCAGCAGTTCGGTGAGCGCCCGGACTTTCCGTGTGGGATGCTGGCCAGGAGGACGCACCACGAAGATGCCAGCGGGCCGAACGGGATGGCGCTGCATGATCTCCACGAGCGCGCCCGAGGCGATATGGCCCTGGACGAGTCCCTCGGGAAGCATGGCGATGCCGATACCCGCCAGGGCGGCGGAGACCAGCGCGGTGCCATTGTCGCCCTTGAACCGCCCCTGCGGCCGCACCATCGCGACCTTGTCCCCATCGAGGAACTGCCACGTCTCCGTGCCCTGCATGATCGCCTCGTGCGAGAGAATGTCTTCCGGCCGCTCGGGCATGCCGTGCACCGCGATGTATCCGGGACTGGCCACGAGCTTGCCCAGTATCGGCCCGACGCGGCGCGCGATCAGATTGGAGTCCTGCAGGTATCCAAGACGGATCGCGCAGTCGTATCCTTCGGCCACGATGTCGACGACACGATCGCTGTAGCTCGCATGCACATGGAGGCGCGGATGCGCCTTCGCAAGCTCCGCGAACACGGGCGCAAAGTGTGTCGGACCGAACGAAAGCGGCGCCGCGATCCGCAGGCGCCCGCGCAATTCGCCCGCCGGCAGCATGGCCTCCTTCGCCAGGTCGATTTCCGTGCAGGCCTTTGCCGCATGGTCGCGAAACGTCGCGCCGGCTTCCGTCAACGCAGCGCCGCGCGTGTTTCGCGACAACAACATCACGCCGAGATCGTCCTCGAGTCGTGCCAGTCGCCGGCTGACGATCGACTTCGACACGCCAAGCCGGCGCGCGGCGGAGGTGATGCCGCCAGCGTCGGCCACGTCCACAAATGTCCTGAGGTCCTCGATGTCCATACCGTGTTCCGGAATGTGCGACACAGTGTCCCGACGGGGCGGTCTACCGTCGCGGAATGTGCGATGTCACTATCAAAACCAAGGGCAAGCAACGCATGTCCTTCCCTTGAACCGAGCTTCTTTCACAAGAGATCCCCTATGACCTTTCGCAATGGCCTCGACTCGCTCCTCCGCCCCGAAGACTCCGTTCTCGTCCTCATCGATCATCAGCCGTATCAACTCACCAACCTGAACAGCCATGATCCGCAGATGGTCGTGAACAACGCGACCGCGCTGGCCAAGGCGGCCAAGGCATTCGGCGTCCCCACCATCCTGACGAGTGTCATCGCCGCGCGCGGCGGCTTCATCTTTCCGCAGATCACCGACGTATTTCCGGGCCAGGAGGTCATCGACCGCACCTTCATCAACACGTGGGAAGACTCAAGCGTCGTCGAGCGGGTCAAGGCAACGGGCCGCAAGCAGTTGATCATCGCGGGCCTGTGGACCGAAGTCTGCGTCGCCATGCCGGCACTGCAGGCAGCCGGCGACGGCTGGGACACGACCGTCATTACCGATGCGTCGGGCGGGACATCGGTCGAGGCACACAATGTCGCCGTCCAGCGCATGATCGCCGGCGGCGTCAACATGATGACGTGGCTAGCCCTCGCCGCCGAATGGCAACGCGACTGGGCACGCGAGGCAACGGCTGGCCCGCTGACTGACATCCTCAAGGCGCACGCGGCCGGCAGCGGGATCGCCTACCTCTGGGAACAGCAGTTGCTGAACACGCCGCTACCGCCCACGCAAGAAGTATAGCGCAAACCGTACCGTATGGTACGGTACGTTGCGTACGGTACCGCAGTACGGTACGACCTCGTGGCGTGGGAAAGCGGGTGCGCGATCGCATTTGGTAGACTGCCGGGTCTCCCGACCACCCGGCCCCTTCGTGAAAGCGCCCCGAACGTCAACGCCGCCCGCGCATCAACCGCCCGCCCCGGCGGACAAGCCCGCCCGCATTACGCGTCGCGGAGAAGCCAAGCGCGCGGCGATCCTCGACACGGCGGCGGCGTTGTTCCTTGCGCGCGGCTACGACGGCGTAAGCCTCGACGAGATCGTCAAGGTGTGCGGCGGGTCGAAGACCAACGTCTACAGTTACTTCGGTGGCAAGGACGGCCTGTTCACCGCCGTCGTGGAAGCGCTTTGCGATCGCTTCGTCGCGAGCGTCGAGACGCTGGAGCCGTCGCGCAGCAGTACGGCCGACGGTTTGCGGGACCTCGCGCTGCGGTCGCTGGAGTCGCTATTGGAGGAGAGCCACCTGGCGTTCCTCCGGCTGGTCGTCGCGGAAGCGCGCAGGTTTCCCGAGGCAGGGCGGGCCTGGTATGCACGCGGGCCGATGGCCACGTGCCAGTACATTGCCGCCTATCTGTCCCGGCAGCAGGCGGCAGGGGTCAAACTCAACGCGGCGCCCGCGGGCGCCGCGCAGTTGTTTCACAGCATGGTCATCGCCGGCATCCTGCACCGGACGCTGGCCACGGGCGAGCGCCCAGACGCCGCGCAGATCGATTCGCTGGTGACAGCCGCCATCGACCTGATCGTCGCCCGGCCGTAGCGCGTTGCGCTGAATCAGTCGCGGCTGGGGATATTCACCGCGCGCTGCACGGCGGGCCGCGCCACGAAGGCCTCGAGCACGCGCGTGACTTCGGGAAAGTCCGCGATGCCGACGATATCGCCCGCCTCATAGAAGCCCACGAGATTGCGCACCCATGGGAACGTCGCCATGTCGGCGATCGTGTAGTCGTCGCCCATGATCCACGCGCGGCCCTTCAGGCGTTCGTTGAGCACGCCGAGCAGCCGCTTCGACTCCGCCACGTAGCGGTCGCGCGGACGCTTGTCCTCGTAGTCCTTGCCGGCGAACTTGTGGAAGAACCCAAGCTGGCCGAACATCGGGCCGATGCCGCCCATCTGGAACATCACCCACTGGATGGTCTCGTAGCGCGTGGCGGGATCGGCCGACATGAACTTGCCGGTCTTCTCGGCCAGATAGATCAGGATCGCGCCCGATTCGAACAGCGCGAGCGGCTTGCCGCCGGGACCGTCGGGATCGACGATCGCCGGGATCTTGTTGTTCGGATTGAGCGAGAGGAACTGGGGCGAGAGCTGGTCGTTGCTGTCGAAGCGCACGGCATGCGGCTCGTACGGCAGACCGGTCTCTTCGAGCATCAGCGACACCTTGATGCCGTTGGGCGTTGGCAGCGAATAGAGCTGCAGACGGTCGGGATGCGAGGCGGGCCACTTGTCGTGAACCGGGAACGACGCCAGTGTTGAAGCCATGAACACTCCGTGCGAATGGGGGATAAGAAATGGGAATGGCCGAAATGGTACCCCCATCCGCACGCGTCTGCTGACGTGCGCTTAACCCTTCAGGACCTGCCCGATCGCATTGGCGACCACGCCGACATTGCGTTCGTTCAGACCCGCCACGCACATGCGGCCCGAGCGCAGCAGATAGACGCCGTGTTCGTTCTTGAGGCGGTCCACCTGGTCGGCGGTCAGACCGGTGTACGTGAACATGCCGCGCTGCTTGATGTAGCGCGACAGCTTCTCGCCGGTCACGTGCTCGCGCAGCTGATCGTGAATAGCCTGCCGCATGCGCGCGATGCGGTCGCACATCGTGGCGAGTTCCTGCTGCCAGCTCGCGCGCAGTTCCGGCGAGGTCAGCACGCGCGCGACCACGCGCGCGCCGTGCGTCGGCGGGTTGCTGTAGTTGGCGCGCACCGCGCCGGTCAGCTGACCGAGCACGCGGCCTGCTTCATCGGCGCTCTGGCAGATCACGCTGAGGCCGCCACAACGCTCGCCATACAGCGAGAAGTTCTTCGAGAACGAATTCGCGACCAGCGCCGGCACGCCCTGGCGCGCGAGTTCGCGCACGACGAACGCGTCGTCGTCGAGGTTCGAACCAAAGCCCTGATAGGCCATATCGACGAACGGCAGCAGCTTGCGCTGCTTCACCACATCGATGACCTGGAGCCACTGCTCGTTGTTCAGATCGACGCCGGTCGGGTTGTGGCAGCACGCATGCAGCAGCACGATGCCGCCCTGCGGAATCTGCTGGATCGCGGCGAGCATCTCGTCGAACTTCAGGCCGCCGGTTGCGGGATCGTAGTACGGGTAGCTGTTGACCTTGAAGCCCGCGCGCTCGAACACCACACGGTGGTTTTCCCAGCTCGGGTCGCTGAGCCACAGCTCGGTATTGGGAAAGTAGCGCTTGAGGAAATCGGCGCCCACGCGCAGCGCGCCCGAGCCGCCGAGCGTCTGCAGCGTGGCGATCCGCCCATCCACGCGCGCAGGGTTGTCCTCGCCGAACACCAGCGCCTGCACGGCCTGACGGTAGGCGGCCATGCCGGACATCGGCAGGTACGGTCGCGGACCCATGTCGGCCAGCAGCGCGGCTTCCGCTTCGGCCACGGCCTTCATGACCGGCAGGCGGCCATCGTCATCGAAGTAGATGCCGATGCTCAGGTTGACCTTGTTGGTGCGCGGGTCCTGCTGGAAGTCTTCGTTGAGCGAAAGGATGGGGTCGCCCGGAAAGGCCTCGATATGTTGGAACATGGGATGGATGACCGGATGGCTTGGCAGGTAGTTGGGGGAGCGCGGGCGGGGCCTGGGGCCGCCGCCAAAACCGATAGCTTACGCCAAGAACGGGTGCGATGGCTCCCCTCGCGCCGTCTCGCGCGGGGGCCATCGCGGAAAAACCGTGCAGACCCGTTCAGACTTTCAGGGTGCCGCGGGCGATCTGGTCGCGTTCGAGCGACTCGAACAGCGCCTTGAAGTTGCCTTCGCCGAAGCCTTCATCGCCGCTGCGCTGGATGTACTCGAAGAACACCGGGCCTAGCACGGTCTTCGAGAAGATCTGAAGCAGCAGGCGCGGCTTGCCGTCCGCGGTGGTGCCGTCGAGCAGGATGCCGCGCGCCTTGAGCTGGTCCACGGGCTGGCCATGGCCGGGAAGGCGCGTTTCCAGCGCTTCGTAGTAATAGTCGTTCGGCGCGGTCATCAGTTCGACGCCAGACATCTGCAGGCGGTCGATGACATCGATCAGGTTGTCGGTCAGGAAGGCGATGTGCTGGATGCCCTCGCCATTGAAGGCCATCAGGAATTCCTCGATCTGGCCGCTGCCCTTCGACGATTCCTCGTTGAGCGGAATGCGGATGCGGCCGTCCGGCGCCGTCATCGCCTTCGACGTCAGGCCCGTGTACTCGCCCTGGATGTCGAAGTAGCGAATCTCGCGGAAGTTGAACAGGCGTTCATAGAAATTCGCCCAGTAGCTCATGCGGCCGCGATAGACGTTGTGCGTCAGGTGGTCGATCACGCGCAGGCCGTGGCCTTCGGGGCGGCGATCGACGCCTTCGATGAACTCGAAGTCGATGTCATAGATGGACTTGCCGTCCTCGAACCGGTCGATCAGATACAGCGGCGCGCCGCCGATCCCCTTGATCGCGGGCAGGCGCAGCTCCATCGGCCCCGTCGGAATCTCCACCGGCTGCGCGCCGAGTTCCAGCGCGCGCGCGTACGCCTTGTGCGAATCCTTTACGCGAAATGCCATGCCGCACGCGCTCGGGCCATGCTCGGCCGCGAAGTACGCCGCCTGGCTGTTGGGCTCGCGGTTCACGATGAAATTCACGTCACCCTGGCGATAGAGCACCACATCCTTCGAGCGATGGCGCGCCACGAGCGTGAAACCCATTTTCTCGAACAGCGGCTCGAGGACGTTCGGCATCGGCGACGCGAATTCGACGAACTCGAATCCCATCAGCTGCATCGGGTTGTCAAAGAGGTCGGCCATGGGCGTTTGCGAGGAGAGGTCTGTCATGGGGAAATTTTATTGCGGGTGTCAGGCCCGGATATTGCAGGGATCGCGTCAATACGGAGTCGTCCGACCGGCAAAAAGATGCGATATTCCCAACATCGGTGCGCCATCCCTGCCAGCGGTGAACGATTCGAGTGTATATTCGCGCCCGCAAAATAGGATTTCGTAACGCGCCAAGGGAAACCCTAGTTTGTGAGAGGAAATTTCGTAAAAATACGATGAGGAGAAATCGACGTGCAGAATCCGGAGCTCGATCGGACGGACCGGCGCCTGCTGGGCGTGCTGCAGGAACATGGACGCGCATCCAACCTCGAACTGGCCGAGGCCATCAGCCTGTCGCCGGCGCAGACGCTGCGCCGGCATCGGCGGCTCGAGGAAGCCGGCATCATCAAGCGATACGAGGCGCGGCTCGATAGCGCCGCGCTTGGGTTTGGCGTGACCGCCTTCATCCACGTGACGATGGAGCGCGGGCACATCCGGGACCTGTCGAAGTTCAAGGGCCTCGTGGCCGAACTCGCGCAGATCCAGGAGTGCTTTTCCGTCACGGGCGATATCGACTACGTGCTCAAGGTCGTCGCGCGAGACCTCAAGTCATTATCGGACTTCCTGCTCGATACGCTGATGCGCATCCCTGGCGTGAGCGGCGTGAAGTCGAGCGTGTGCCTCGACGAGATCAAGTGCACGAGCGCCATGCCGCTCGAGACCTGATCGCTTTCCCTCAATAGGCACCCTCGATCGGCACCCTCGATCGGCACCCTCAATCGGCAAACACGCCGAGCGTGGACTTCGGTTCAAGGAAGGCCTCGAGGCCGAACGTGCCGTACTCGCGTCCGAGGCCCGACTGCTTGAAGCCGCCGAACGGAGCCTTCGGCTCGTGCGCGAGCGTGTTCACGAGCACGCGGCCCGATTCGATGCGCGCGGCGATGCGGGCGGCATGACGGCGCGCGCGCTCGCCATCGGCCCCCATCACATACGCCGACAGCCCATAGGTGGTGTCGTTGGCGATGGCGATGGCCTCGTTCTCGTCGCGATACGTCAGGATCGACAGTACCGGTCCGAAGATCTCCTCGCGCGCGATCGTCATGTCGTTGCGCACGTCGGTGAATACCGTGGGCCGCACGAACCAGCCTGCCGACAGGCCATCGGGGCGTCCGGGCCCGCCGGCGACGAGCCGCGCGCCTTGCTCGAGGCCAAGCGCGATGTAGCGCTGCACGCGCTCCCACTGCCGCTGGCTCACCATCGGTCCGATCGCGGTGGCCGGATCGGACGGCAGGCCGGCCGGAAACTGGTGGATGGCGTCGCGGACGTGCGCCTCGAATTCCTCCTTGCGCGCCTCGGGCACGAGGATGCGCGTCCCCGCGATGCAGGCCTGTCCACTGTTCATGAAGCCCGCCTGCAGCGCCATCGGTACGACCTTCGCGAAGTCCGCATCGTCGAGGACGATCGTCGGCGACTTGCCGCCAAGCTCGAGCGTCACGCGCTTGAGCGTGTCCGCGCCGGCGCGCACGATGGCCTTGCCTACTGCCGTGGAACCCGTGAAAGAGATCTTGGCTACGTCCGCGTGGGCGGTGATGGCCGCGCCGACGACATCGCCGCGGCCCGTCACGATATGGAACGCGCCCGGGGGCAGCCCGGCCTCGTGCAGGGCCTCCGTCACGATGCGGGTTTGCAGCGCGCTCATCTCGCTGGGCTTGATGACGGCGGGGCAGCCCGCAGCCAGCGCGGTGGCGAGCTTGCCCGTGATGAAGCTCGCGTTGGCGTTCCATGGCGTGATGAGGCCCGCGACGCCGACCGGCGTCATCGTGACTTCCGCGGTGCCCGCGCGCCGCGTGAACGGGTAGTCGCGCAAGACATCGGCGGTGTGGGCGATGACGTCGGCGGCGTAGTCGACCATCCAGCGCGCGCGGCTGACGGGCGCGCCGTATTCCTCGATGACGGCGTCGAACAGTTCCGCCTCGCGCTTGCGCACGGCGGTCTCCATGCGCGAGAGCCACGCGAGGCGCTCCTCGCGGCTCGCGCTGGCGATGCGCGGCAGTGCGGCCCTGGCCGCGGCGATGGCCGCGTTGGCGTCGGCTTCGTCGGCAAGCCGCACGCGGCCGATGGTCTGCTCGGTGGCGGGGTTGTAGAGGTCGAACCATTCCTCGCCGTGCGGGGTGACGAAGGCGCCGTTGATGTAGATCTTGTCGATGGTGTGCATGATGGGGTGCGATCGGTGTGCAATCGAAAGTGGGCTTGCTACGAATGTAGGACCGCACCATTGACGCGTCTAGCCATACAATGTCGAACGAATCGTTGAATGAATCGGGATAATTGGAGGCGTCATGCAGACCAGCGGCTTGCAGGAACTCGAGGCGGTGCTCGCGGTGGCGCGGCACAAGAGCTTTCGCGCGGCGGCGGTCGAATTGGGCGTGTCGACGTCCGCGCTGTCGCACGGCATCGCCGCGCTGGAAGGGCGCATTGGCGTGCGCTTGTTCAACCGGACCACGCGCAGCGTGGCGCTATCGGAGGCGGGCGCCCAGTTCGTGGAAAACGTAGCGCCCGCGCTGGCCTCGATCCGCGACGCGCTTACGCAGGCGGGGACCTACGGCGAGACGCCGCGCGGCACGCTGCGCATCAATACCTCGGCAGGCGCGGCGCGGCAGGCATTGCCGATATTTCTCGAGTTTGGGCGGCGTTATCCGCAGATGCAGCTGGATGTGGTGACCGAAGGGCGGCTGATCGATATCGTCGTGGCGGGCTTCGACGCGGGCATCCGGCTGCTGGAAGCCGTCCCGCAGGACATGGTGGCCATTCCGTTCGGGCCCGATCAGCGCATGGTGGTAGTTGGCACGCCCGCCTATTTCGAGAAGCATCCAACCCCGCAGACCCCGATGGATCTGCTGAAGCATCGCTGCATCCGCGCGCGCATGGCCAGCGGCGCGATCTACCGGTGGGAGTTCACCCGTCACGGCGAGATGCTCGAAGTGGACGTCCCCGGCCCCATCACGCTCGACGACGCAACGCTGATGACGGCCGCCGTGCGCGACGGCGAGTGCCTGGCGTACCTCAGCGAGTGGAATGCCCGCGCCGACATCGAGGCGGGCCGCCTCGTGCGCGTGCTCGACGACTGGACGCCGTCATACGGCAGGCTTTGCCTGTACTACCCGAGCCGCCGCAACATCCCGGCGGGCCTGCGCGCGCTCGTGGCGTTGATGCGGGAATCCTGAGCGGCGATTGTCGCGCGCCGGATTTTGTCGCGCGCCGGATCGTCGCCCGCCGGGATCAACCGGCCGACGGCGGATCGATGCTCGCCATCGCGTCGGCGACCTCCTTGGCATCGGTCGGCCGCACGAGCCGCGCGACCTCCTGCCCGTCCCGCAGGAACACCAGTGTGGGCCAGAGCTTGACGCGGAACGAGCGGCCGAGCGGACGACCGCTGCCATCCTCGATCTTCACGTGACGAATCGACGGATGCGCCGCGAACGCGGTCTCGATCAGCGGCTGCGCGCGCATGCAGAAGCCGCACCACGGCGCGCCGAACTCGAGCAGCGTGGCGCCGGACAGCGCGTCGATGTCGGCACGCGCCGGCTCCGTGGCGGCGAAGGTCTTGGTCATGCTCATCGGTAGGGGTCTCCTGGTCTCGCGGAAAATGCTTAAGCGAAAATCGCGCCAGCGGCATCCTGCCCGGATTGCGGTTGATGCTGAGCCGCATTGTGCCGCGAAGTTTCGCGTCGTGCCGCGACCGGCGCGGGCCGCCACCACGTGGGCAAGAGTGCAAGAATTTCCGCGTCCGCAAAGCGATCGTCGATCAGCCATACCACGCCGCGGTCGTCGTCCGTCCGGATCACGCGGCCGGCGGCCTGCACCACCTTGCGCAATCCCGGATACAGGTAGGCATATGCATAGCCGCGGCCGAACACCTGCTCCATGCGCTCGCGCAACTGCTCGTTGACGGGGTTGACCTGCGGCAGCCCCAGCGTGGCGACGAATGCGCCGATCAATCGATCGCCCGGCAGATCGACGCCTTCCGAAAAACTGCCGCCGAGCACCGCGAAACCGATGCCGCAGCCGCCTTCGACGAAGCCGTCGATGAACGCGGCCTGGCCCGCTTCGTCCATGCCGCGTGCCTGCAGGCGGCAGGGCACGTCCGGATAGCTGCGCGCGAACGCTTCCGCCGCGCGCTGCAGGTAATCGTGGCTGCTGAAGAACGCGAGGTAGTTGCCGGGACGCGCCGCGTATTGCTCGCCCATCAACTGCACGAGTGCGGGCAGCGTGCGGTCGCGGTCGCGATAGCGCGTGGAGATACGCGTGGCGATATGGACGTCGAGCTGCTCCGCGCGGAACGGCGAGGGCACCTCGACCCACGCGGTACGCGCGGGCAGGCCGAGCATATCCGTGTAGTAGTCCACGGGCTGCAACGTCGCCGAGAACAGCGTGGTCGAATGGGCCCCCGCAAAGCGAGCGCGCAGGAACGGCGCCGGCAGCAGATTGCGAACGCAGGGCACTGCATCCACGCCGCGCTGGACGCGATGGCTTCCTCCGTGAGCGGGGCGCCGCGTGACGTCGAACAACGAATGCCTGCCGCCATGTTCCTCGATCTGCTCGGCCATCCGCACGAACTGCAAGGCATCGAAGTAGAAGCGCTCGAGCTCCGCGTCATGGCGATGCTGCGCGGGACCGTTGGCGCTCATCTGCTCGAGGATCGCGGCACAGCATTGCGTCAGCGCATCCACGAACGCGGCCGGCGCGGTCTCGCACACCTCGTAAGCCGCATCGGTCCGCGCCGCGAGCGCGCGCCATTGGCGGTTGACGCGCTCGATCGGCCTGGCCAGCGCCTTGGGCGCCGTCTTGCGCATGGTACGGAACGCAATGGGATCGAGCTCCGCGGTGTACATCGCGCGTGCCCGCTCGACGAGGTTGTGCGCCTCATCGACGAGCACGCTCACGCGCCACCCGTTGACGACGGTCAGCGCGTACAGCATCGCGTTGCGATCGAAGAAATAGTTGTAGTCGGCGACCACGACGTCGCTCCAGCGCACCATTTCCTGCGCGAGAAAATAGGGGCACACCGCGTGCGTCCGCGCGATCTCCCGCAGCGCCTCGCGATCGAGCCGCTGGGCATGCTCGAGCGTCCCCCTCGCGGCCTCGCGGGCGGCAGGCAGCCGGTCGTAGAAACTGCGCGCGAGCGGACAGGAGGCACCGTGGCACGCCAGGTCCGGATGCTCGCACGCCTTGTCGCGCGCGACGAGCTCGATCACGCGCAGCGGCGCGCCTTCGGCACGCGTGAGCCGCGCCGTCGCGCCGAGCGCCACGGCGCGGCCCGTCGAGCGCGCGGACAGGAAGAACAGTTTGTCGATTTGCTGTCCCGGCATGGCCTTGAGCGCGGGGAACACCGTGCCAATCGACTTGCCGATGCCCGTCGGCGCCTGCGTCAGGAGTGTGCGGCCCGAGGCGTTGGCCTTGTAGACGGACTCGGCGAGCGTGCGTTGACCGGGCCGAAAGCCGTCGTGCGGGAAGGGCAGCGTGGCGAGGCCAGCGTCGCGGGCCGACCGGTGCGCGATTTCCTGCTCGGCCCACGCCAGAAACACGCGGCAATGGCCCTCGAAGGTCGCCCGCAGCGTGGCGGCGTCGAAGCGCTCGCACTCCACCCGCTCTTGCTGGCTGAGGATGTCGAAATAGACGAGCGCGACGTCGATCTCTGCAAGATTTTCCTGCGCGCATAACATCCACGCGTAGGTTTTGGCTTGCGCCCAGTGGAGCGCGCGATGGTTGTCGGGGACCACGGCGCCTTCCCCGCGCACGGTCTTGATCTCCTCGAGCCGGTTGGCCGCGCGGTCGTAGCCGTCGGCCCGCCCGCGCACGCGCAGCCCCTCGAAGTCCATGCTGAGCGCCACTTCCGCGCGATAGTCCCCGCCGCGCCGGCGCGTTACCACGCCATGGCCGGCCACGCCTTCCTGCGCCGTGGGCGAAGGCGTGAACCGCAGGTCGAGGTCGCCAGCCTTGGCCGTGAACTCGCACAGCGTACGCACCGCGATGGTGTAGCGCGGCGGTACCTCGATGGGGGGTGTCCCGGCGGCGGGCATCGGGGAAAGGTCGGGCTCGGGCAAAACGGAAGGGGGCAAAACGGTCAGGTCGCGGGAAACTGTATGAATATACAGTGTGCGGCCGCCGCCGGGAAAGGATCTTGCAGGCAGAACGGGCAATTCCCCACTCGTTGTCTACCATAGGTCTCATGAAGAAGAAGACGCTCAAGATCGCGACGTTCAATATCAACGGTATCCGCACCCGGCTGCCCGCATTGCTTGCCTGGCTGGAACGCGAGGCGCCTGACGTCGTCTGCCTGCAGGAACTGAAGACCATCGACTCGGGTTTTCCGATCGACGAGATTCACGCCGCTGGATATGGCGCGATCTGGCATGGCCAGAAGTCATGGAACGGCGTCGCCATTCTTGCGCGCGATACCGATCCGATCGAAGCGCGCCGCGGCCTGCCGGGCGCCGAGGACGATACGCAGAGCCGCTACCTCGAAGCCGCGGTGCAGGGGGTGCTCGTCGCATGCCTGTATCTGCCGAACGGCAATCCGCAGCCGGGACCCAAGTTCGACTACAAGCTCGCGTGGTTCGAACGGCTGATCCGCCATGCGAAGGGTCTGTTCGACAGCGGTCATCCGGTCGTGCTGGCGGGCGACTATAACGTGGTGCCGACGGACGAGGACATCTACAACACGCGCTCGTGGCTCAAGGACGCGCTGTTACAGCCGGAGTCGCGTGAGTGCTACCGGCGCCTGCTCGCGCAGGGCTGGACCGACGCGCTACGCGCGCGGTATCCCGAGGAGCGGATCTATACGTTCTGGGATTATTTCCGGCAGCACTGGCAAACGAACTCGGGCCTGCGGATCGATCATTTGCTGCTGAGCGCGGACCTCGCGCCGCGGCTCAAGGACGCCGGCGTCGATCGCTGGGTCCGCGGCGAGCCGCACGCGAGCGACCATGCGCCAACGTGGGTCGTGCTGGACATGGCCAGGCGGAAATGACAACGCGCGTTACCGCGTTACCTTCAGGCCGGGATGGCTTCCCGCTCCCCGCGCGGCGCGCGATGGTGGGCCGACGGGTCGCTGGAGACCGCGCCGATCAGCATGTCGCAGGCGGCCTCGAAGCGATCGTTGGAGCCCGACATCCGGGCCGTGATCACACCGTTCTGCACGGCGCCATAGATCACCTTCGCCAGCGCTTCGGGCGCCACGGCGCCGGGGCAGCCGCGTTCCTCTTCGGCGCGTTGCAGCAGCCGCGTCAGCCACGCTTCGTTCATCTGGAAGTGGGCCTGCAGCAACGCTCGCACTGGCTCCGGCATCGTCACGACTTCCGCCGACAGCATGCCCGCGAGGCACGCGTTGCCGAGGTCGATCGTGGCGTTCAACGGTTCCAGGAACTGTTTCGCCTGTTCAGGCAGCGGCAGCGACGGATCGATCGCCTGAATGCGATCTGACACGGATGCCGTGTACAGCTTTACCGCTTCCAGCACCAGATCGTCCTTGGTCGGGAAGTAGTAGTGAATGCTCGACGTCTTGACGCCCACGAGCTCCGCCAGGTCACGGTAGCTGAATCCGTTGTATCCGCGGCGCTGGATCAGGACCAGCGTGTGGGCCAGCAATTGGTCGCGTACGGACGTTGTTTTCATGACGGTTGTCTATCGCCGGGATAGACCCTCCTGTTACTACGCCGCCGATCAAATCGATAGCGTTCGCGCGACGAGCGAGAGCAGCGCTCCGCTTGCCATGCAAAGCGCTACCCATCCGCCCACGATCAGGGCACTGTCACGCCAACTCATCTGGAAACTCCGGTTCATGCCTTGAGCGCTTCGGCGCTCAGGCGCGGGCGCCGTCGGTGTAGACATCGCGAGTACGCGCGCCGTCGGTGTAGACGTCACGGGTACGTTGCGGCTCGGCCGATACGCCCGTACGGTCCAGCCCAGCCACGAGGCCGTCGCGGTTGGTGATGCGGGCACCGTCGGTGTAGCCGTCGCGGTTGCTGATGCGCGCGCCTTGCGAATACACGTCGCGGGCATCGTTCACGCGGAAGTTGTAGCCATAGCGGTCGCCGGCATGCGTGCTGTCCACCGGGTCCTGGGCTTGTGCGGCGCCCGAAGCAAAGGCGGCGGCAACAGCGAACGTGGCGGCGGTGAGGATGGTCTTGGCATTCATGATGGGCTCCTTATGCGTTTTCCGTCGATGTTATCTACTACTAGATAGATTCACGACGCTAAAAAAAAGGCCGGTGCGGTGATTCGTGTTGTTGCAGCGGCGTCCATGAGTCGAAGAATATCTACTACTAGATAGATAAGCAAGGACTTTGTGGTAAAGAATTCGAGCAGCCCTTCTAATTTGGCGCGCCCATCTGCCTCAACGCTCTGATTCACAAGGAAAAACGGCTCCGGCACATTGCTGCGCCAGAGCCGCCAAAACTGCCGCGCCGTCGGGAGATCAGCCGCGCTGACCCACCTTGAACGCGATTTCCCCCACGCCATCGACGCCCGCGGTGACCTTGTCGCCCGGCAGCAGCGCGCCGACGCCGGCCGGCGTGCCCGTGAAGATCACATCGCCGGGGGCCAGTTCCATGCTCTCGGAGATATAGGCGATGACGTCCGCCACGGGCCAGATCAGTTCGTCGAGGTCGCCAACCTGACGTTCCTCGCCGTTGACCTTGAGCCAGATCGCGCCTTTCTCGGGATGCCCGATACGCGAGACCGGCTGCAGCGGACCGCACGGGCCCGAGGCGTCGAAGGCCTTGGACCAGTCCCAGGGACGGCTCATCTTCTTGGCCACGTCCTGCAGATCGCGTCGCGTGAGGTCGACGCCCACCGCGTAGCCCCACACGAGGTCGAGCGCCTGGGACGGGCTCACGTTGCGGCCGCCCTTGCCAAGCGCGACGACGAGTTCGATCTCGTGGTGGAGGTTTTCGGTCAGCGGCGGATAGGGCACCGTGCCCTCGGCCGCCACCACCGCATCCGCGGGCTTGGTGAAGAAGAACGGCGGTTCGCGATCCGGATCCTTGCCCATTTCGCGCGCGTGCGCCGCGTAGTTGCGGCCGACGCAGAAGACGCGGCGGATCGGGAAGCGCGCATGGCTGTCCGCCACGGCAATGCTGGCCCGCGGGGCGGGCGCAATGACGTATTCAGTGGTTTCGGCGGTGGTCTCGGCGTTGGTCTCGGTGGTGGTGTCGGCGGTCATGGCTTGACTCTTTGTAGGATGGATTACTTGGCGAAGACCTGCGACAGGTCGCCGAAAGCCTTGAATTCGAGCGCGTTGCCCGACGGATCGAGGAAGAACATCGTGGCCTGTTCGCCCACTTCGCCCTTGAACCGCACGTACGGCTCGATCACGAACTTGGTGTCCACGGCGCGCAGCTTGTCCGCCAGTGCCTCCCACTGTTCCATCGACAAAATCGCGCCGAAGTGGCGCACGGGCACGTCATGGCCGTCCACCGCGCTGTTGCCGCGATGGCCGCACTCGTCGGGCGACAGGTGCGCGACGATCTGGTGGCCGTAGAAATCGAAATCGACCCAGGCGTCGGAACTGCGGCCTTCGGGACAACCGAGCAGGTCGCCGTAGAACGCGCGCGCGCTGGCGAGGTCGTGGACGGGAAAGGCGAGGTGGAACAACGGAATAGCGCTCATGTTCTGGCTGAGGTGGTAGGGACTGGCGTTGATTGTAAGCAGAAGCCTGCGTAATATGAAACGAATGATTATTGGCCTGAGCATCAGCCTTTTTGATATACCGTCCGATTCCCGAGTGTCGCGTTGATCCGCTATTTCCAGACCTTCCTTGTTGCCGCAGAGACGGCGTCCTTCTCCGCCGCAGGCGCGCGGCTTGGCCTGACGCAGTCCGCCGTCAGCATGCAGATCCGCCGGCTCGAGGAGGAACTGGGATGCCAGCTCTTCGACCGCACGGGCAAGTCGGTGGCGCTGAGCGAGGACGGGCGGCGGCTGCTGGACGACGCAACGCGCTTCGTGGCGCTCTATGCGTCGATGAAAGGCGCGGGCAGCCGCGGGCAGCCGGACCTCGCGCCCCTGGACCTCGGCGCGGTCTCGACGGTGCAGTCCACGCTGTTGCCGAAGGCGATGCAGCGGTTTCGCGCGGGTTTTCCCAACACCCACGTCAACGTGGTACCCGGCATGTCCACGCAATTGCTCACCCAGGTGGATGCGCGCGAGCTGGATATCGCGGTGCTGGTGCGCCCGCGGCTCGGGATTCCGCCCGAGCTCAAATGGGTCCATCTGCTGAACGAGCCGTTCGTGGCGATCGCGCCGGCCGGCGCCGTCGCGCCGGCGCAGGATTCCGCCGCCCTCGCTGATCTCGCCGACATCCTGCCGACGATGCCTTTCATTCGCTACAACCGCCATTCGACCGGCGGACAGCTCGTGGACCGTTATCTGCGGCGGCACCGCTTATGGGTAAGGGAGGGCATGGAGCTCGACGAGCCCGCGGTGATCCTGCAGATGGTGGCGGAAGGACTCGGATGCGCGATTTTGCCGGCGGCGCTCGTGCCCGTGCACGCGACCCCGCAGGTGGCGCTGCTCCGGATGCCGGGGCCCCCGCCGCAGCGCGAGATCGGGGTGCTGGTCCGCCAGACCGCGCTCAGGCGCGAGTCCGTGGCCGCGCTGATCGAGGCGCTGGAGGCCGAGAGCGCGCGATGGCGCGCTCCGGCATGAGCCTTCGACGCGTTCAGGCGTTGCTGGGCTGCGCCTGAGGGGCAGGCTGGGCCCGGCGCACGGACAGCGCCATCAGCGCGGCGATGAGGCACGCGCCGCCCGCGACGTAGAGCGCCGGCGCATAGGTCAGCAGCATCGTCCGCGACAGCCCGGCGCCGAACGCCGCCGTGGCCGCGCCGATCTGGTGGGCCGCGAAGATCCAGCCGAATACCATGGGCGCGCGGTCGCGGCCAAAGGCGCTGCCCGCCAGCTTGATGGTCGGCGGCACGGTGGCGATCCAGTCGAGCCCATAGAACATTGCGAAGATCGAGAGGCCGTACAGCGTGAACGTCGAATGCGGAAGCCAGAACAGCGAGAGGCCGCGCAGCGCGTAATACCAGAACAGCAGCTTGCGGCTGTCGTAGCGGTCGGACAGCCAGCCCGAGAGGATGGTGCCGACGAAGTCGAACGCGCCCATCATGGCCAGCGCCGAGGCGGCCGGCACGGCGGACATGCCGTAGTCCGCGCAGAGCGAGATGAAGTGCGTCTGGATCAGGCCGTTCGTGGACAGGCCGCAGATGAAGAATGTGCCGGCGAGAATCCAGAACGTCGGATTGCGCATCGCTTCGGCGAGCACGACGAACGGTCCACGCAGCGTGAGGGGCGCCTGGGGAGCAGGCGGCGCGGCAGGCGCGGCAACCGCGGCGGGCGATTCTCCGAAGGCGGGTTTGCCGATGTCCGACGGCCGGTTACGCATGAAGGCGAACACCGCGCATGCCAGCACCGCGCAGGCGATGAGCACCGGCAGCACGGCGACACGCCAGCCCATATGTTCGATCAGCCAGGCGGCCACCGGCAGGAACGCCAGCTGCCCCGTGGCCGAACTTGCCGTCAGCAGGCCGATGACGAGGCCGCGGCGCGCATGGAACCACCGGTTGGCCACCACAGCGGCCAGCACCAGCGCGGTCATGCCCGAGCCAATGCCGAGCAGCAGCCCCCACGCGAGGAACAGTTGCCACAGTTCGGTGGCGACGGTGGCCAGCGCCATGCCGGCGCCGATCATCGCGAGCGCCGCGCAGACGACGTTACGGACGCCGAAGCGTTCCATCAGGATGGCCGAGAACGGGGCCATCAATCCGAACAGCGCAAAGCGGAACGCGAGGATGGACGAGATCTGGTCGGTGTCCCACCCCATCTCCTTCGTCAGCGGCTTGAGGAACGCACCGGGCAGGCCGAGCGAGGCGGACGTGGTGAGCATCACGCAGAACGTGACGATGGCGATCAGCCACGCGTAGTGAATGCCGTGCCGGTCGAGCCGGCGGGATAGGGCGTGCGCGAACATGTGTGGTCTTGTCTGGCAGGTGGATGGGAGTTAAAGCATGGAAATCATGGCTGGAGGAGCTGGCGGCGCGCCGCCTCGATGATGGCATCGGAAAGCGGATCGCCGCGCGAAGCGCGCGCAATCGCCATCGTACCGATGAGTAGCGCGATTTGCGCAAGCGCGGTGTCGTTGGCTTCAGGACTGTCGGGATTGGGCAACGTCCCGCGCCAGGCGTCGACCATCTCGCGCACGCCCGCCACGTAGACATCGCGAATCGGCTTGTCCGCGGGCTCGCGCGCGACGTCGCCGGTGAGCGCGGCGGCGGTGCAGCCGTCGGCGGCGTGGTCGCGGTGGTTTTGGGTGAGATAGGGGTCCATCAGCCGGCGGCGCGCTTCGCGGCCGTCGCCGTTCGCCTCGGCGATCCGCCGCGACCAGCGTTCGCCGGACTCCGCGAAGGCGCGGGCGCAGGCAATTGCGGCGAGTTCGTCCTTCGAGCGGAAGTGCCCGTAGAACCCGCCGTGCGTGAGACCCGCGTCGGCCATGACCTGCGCCACGGTCACGCCATGGAGTCCATACTCCTTGAACAGCCTCGACGACGAACGCTCGATGTCGATCTTGTGTTGGTCGGCGACTGCCCGGGATGCGCGTGCCATGAGACCCCCCTCGAAATTTGAACTTGACGCCATCTTAAATGATGAACATACTTTATTCAATAGATGTTATATGTCATCCATTAGTGTTCCGCACTGACCTGCCCAAAGGAGATAGTCGTGTCCAAACTGTTCGATATGTCCGGCCGCGTGGCCGTCCTCACTGGTTCCACCAAAGGCATGGGCCTCGCCATGGCCCGCGCGCTCGGTGAAGCCGGCGCGAAGGTCATCGTGTCCGGCCGCAGCGCCGAGGTATCCGAGAAAGTCGCCGCCGAGTTGAAGGCGTCAGGCATCACCGCCACGGGCATCCCCTGCGACATCGCGGACAGCGCGAGCGTGGCGAAGTTTGCCGAGGCCGCTCTGGCGACTTATGGCCGTGTTGACGCGCTGGTCCTCAATGCAGCCGCCAGCGCCGTGGTGGGAACGATCCTTGGCCAGGGCGCCGACAAGCTCGACGACGTGATCGCGGGCAACGTGCGCGGCAACCTCGAGCTTGTGAATGCGCTGGCGCCGCAAATGATCGAGCGCCGCGACGGCTCCATCACTTTCATGTCGAGCATCGCCGCGCGCCGCAGCTCGCCGATGCTCGCGTTGTACAGCGTGTCCAAGGCCACCATCGACATGCTGATGCGCAACTTCGCGCAGACGCTGGGCCCGCACAACATCAACGTGAACAGCATCAACCCCGGTCCCGTGCGTACCGACTTCTCGCGCGACGCGCTGTGGGGCGATCCCGAACGCGAGAAGATGCTCGCGGGCAATATTCCGATGCGCCGCATCGCCGAAGCCGATGACGTGGCCGGCCTGGCGCTGTTGCTCGCCTCTCCGGCGGGCCGCTACATCAGCGGCCAGTCGATCGGTGTCGATGGCGGCATCACCGCTTGAACGTGCACCGTCTTCGCGCTTTCTCGACCGCCCACGCGTCCTCTTTGCACCGCATGTGTGCGGCGCAAAAATAACGCTTCAATCCTTGGATTCGCGGCCGATACACGGGCTGTCAATCCCGATATCCCGTCGATCCAAGGAGCGTCGTGCCCGCCTTTCTGTCCCCCGCCGTGCGCCTGATGGCGCGTCTCTCGATCCATCGCAAGCTCCTGCTGCTGACGGCGCTGTTCCTGATTCCGCTCGGGGGCGCGCTGTTCGCCGTGTTCGCGCAATCCGTGCAGGCCATCGGTTCCACGCGCGACGAATTGCGCGGACTCGTCATCGTCGAGCGAGCGCTCGATTTCATGCGCGAGACGCAGGTGCGCCGCGGCGCCGCCAATGGCGTGCTCTCCGGCAACAAGAGCTTCCAGGCGACGTTCGATCAGGCCGACGCCAAAGCCGCCGATCATCTCGCCGCGTTGCTCGCCGATGTCGCGAAGGCGCCGGACTTCGCCGTGGAGGCGGATGCCCGCAAGCTCGACGAGGCATGGCAGCAGATCCGCCGCCTCGGTCTCAATACGCCCGCGCCGCCGCTGTTCGACCGGCATAGCGTGCTGGTCAAGCAGACGCGGCTGTTCGTCGGCGATGTCGCCGACCGTTCGTCGCTCGCGCTCGATCCCGACGCGGGCTCGTACTACCTGATCAACCTGATGGTCTCGCCGATGCCGCGCCTTGCCGAACTCGGCGCGCTCGCGCGCGGCCGTGGCGCCGGCATCATCGCGCGCGGCGGCTTCGCGGATGCCACCCAGCAGGCGGAGCTGGCCACGCTGGCCGAACAGATTCAGGACAGCCTCGAGTCCGTGCGGCGCGACGTGGGACGCGTCGCGCGCGGCGCCCCGGCGTACCGCGAGCGTGTGGAAGCCGCCGCGAAGAAGCTGGCCGCGATGGACAACTTCTATCGCACGATGAAGGTGAGCATGCTCGGCTCCAGCGGTATCACCATCGATGCGAAGAACTATTTCGCGGAAGGTACCGCGGCGATCGACGGGGTGTCCGACGTCATGCACGAGTTCGCGGCGCTCACGCGTGAAATGCTCGACGCGCGGATGGCAGGCGAGCAGCGGCAACTGATCCTGCTCGGCGTCGTGGCGCTGCTCACGGTAGGCACGGCCTGCTATCTCTTCGCGGGATTCAGCGTAGGGATGCGCGAGGACGTGCGGGACGTGGCGGAGCTGGTCACGCGCATCAATGCCGGCGATCTCGGGGTCAGCGTGGAAGCGCGCGGCCGCGATGAGCTCAGTGAAGTGAAGCGGCATCTGATGTCGATGGTGGGGACGCTGCGCGGGCTCATCGGCGACACGAAGGAGGGCGCGCAGAACGTGCTCGTGGCGGCCAACGAGATCGCGCAGGGCAACACCGACCTGTCGCAGCGGACCGAGGAGCAGGCATCCTCGCTCGAACAGACCGCCGCGAGCATGGAGCAGCTGACTTCGATCGTCCAGCAGAACGCCGGCAATGCAAAGCAGGCGAGCGAACTCGCGGGCGAGGCATCGCGCATCGCGAGCGATGGCGGTGCCTCCGTGGCGCGCATGCGCGAGACGATGGGCGAGATCGAAGCGGATTCGCGCCGCATCGTCGAGATCATTGCCGTCATCGACAGCATCGCGTTCCAGACGAATATCCTCGCGCTCAACGCGGCGGTGGAAGCCGCGCGCGCGGGCGAATACGGGCGAGGCTTCGCTGTCGTGGCGAGCGAAGTCCGCAGCCTCGCGCAACGCGCGGCCAACTCGGCGAAGGAGATCCGCACGCTGATCTCGCAGTCGGTTCAGCGTGTGGCATCGGGCAACGCGCTCGCCGGGGAGACCGCCGACACCATGCACGAGATCGTGGCGGCCGTGCGCCGCGTGACATCGATGATGGACGAGATCAGCACCGCGTCTCACGAACAGAGCAGCGGCATTGCACAGGTCAACCAGGCGGTGACGCAGATGGATCAGGTCACGCAGCAGAACGCCGCGCTTGTCGAAGAGGCCGCCGCCGCCGCGCAGGCCCTGCATGAGCAGGCCCTGCGCATGGAGCGGTCGGTGAGCGTGTTCCGGCTCACCAGCGTCTGACGCGGCGACTATGCGCCATTGAAGCCGGCCGAGATGGTGTCATCGGTCGGCTGGCGTTCCACGCGGATATTGTTCTCCACCTCGGTCACGCCGAACGTGTTGTCGGCGATATCCTCGATGTCGTACTTCTGCGCGCGGCGCTCGACGGTGCCGTTCAGCGTCACGACGCCATTGCTGACGTCGACGCTGACGTCGCGTACGTTCACGCCGCTCGCGAACGTGAGCCGTTCACAGATCTCGTCGCGGATGCGCTCGTCGCTGCGTTTGAAGTTGCGCGGGCCCGCGCGGCGCCCGCTCGCGCGATCGCCGAACCGTTCGCCCAGCCGTTCGCCGTAGCGTTCGGCACGGCTGTCGTCCCAGCGGTCGCTGCCCGCGCGATCGGAGGAGCGGTCGTAAGAGCGATCGTAAGAGCGGTCGTAGGAGCGGTCGTAAGCCCGCTCCCCGGCGCGCTCGTAAGCCCGTTCCCCGGCGCGGTCGTCCGACGCGGTGCCGAACCACTCGCCCAGGACCTCGCCGATGCGGTGGCCGAGGTTGTACAGCATGCCGCGGTCTTCATCGGGCTGGAAGTCGCTGCTCTCGAACGCGCGGCGCGCGTCTTCGCGGTAACGGGAGGGGTCACGGGAGGCGCCGCGATCGTCGCTGCCGTAGCCGGGATCCGTCCAATAGCGGCGATCGCTGCGCAGTTCGTCGTAGTGCGTATCGCGGCCGTAGGGACGGTCGTCGTGCGCCATGCTCTGGCGGCGCATCGGCTGCGAACGCGACCGTTCCTGATCGCGGTTGCGGAACATGTGAGGGCGCAGTTCGCCCCAGTCGTCCTCCACCACGTCGGACCATGACGCATCGTCGTCGGCCCACGTTTCCTGGCCGTAGCCACCGTTCATGCCGTAGCGCAGATCGCTGCCCTGACGGCGCGTGGTGGTGTCGCGGATGTCGCCACGGCCGCCCCGATCGCGCCAGTCGCCTCGCGGTTGACGGTCGCCTTGCGTGCCTTCCCACGGCGGATCGCTGTCGTCACGCGCGTCGTTGCGAATTTCGCCGTATGCCCGCCAGGTCGGGTCCTGGCCCGGGCGGTACCGTCCGGTATCGTTCATGCCCATTGCTGATCTCCTGTGGTTGCGGGATGGCCAACGGGCGAGCGCCCGGTGGCCGGCAGGAAGGATGAGCGGCAAGAACCGTACCGCGGGCGCGGCATGTGCGGAAGCGCGCGCTATCCCGCGGCGTGGGGCCGGATGAGCGGCGTTGGCGGCACTCTATGCGCGGAAAGGCTTGGCGAAGTCCCCGCGGCACCCGTGCAAGGATGCCGCACGGCTTGTAAAGACTGCCTGCGGGGGAGGGGGAGGAGACGTGGGGCGGCGCCGGGTGGGATGCTCAGCCGTGCGAGTGCGGGTGCGAGTGGGTCTGCCCGACACCGGCCTGTCCGACGCCGGCCTGGCCGGCCTGCGGCGCCACGCCCGTGATGTCGGCGCTGCAGCTCGGCGACGACTCGTCGTGCTCGTGCGGTTCCAGCGCGCCCGGCACGCGGCAGCTCGACAGGCCGTCCGCGCGAAGCCACGCCACCGTCGCGCTGGCCGCGCGGTCGATCAGCTCGCCGCAGCGCGTGTAATCGTAGGGGGAGACGTCGAGCGGACAGAGCGGCGGCACCACGGCGATATGCGCGTGGTCGCGCCAGCGTTCCAGATCGTGCACGAGCTGGCGCGCCACCAGCAGCGACAGCGCGTTGAGCGCGTGTTCGACGGCGCCGCGCGGCGGCCGGCGTTCCGCGCAGGCGAAGCCAGCGGGCAGCACGACGATGCGCGTCGCGCCCAGGCGGACCGCGGTGGACACCGGCGTGTTGTTCGCCACGCCGCCATCGATCAGCGCGCGGCCATCGACGTTGACGGGCGGGAATACGCCGGGAATCGCGGCGCTCGCGAGTACCGCATCGACGATGCTGCCCGAGGACAGCACGACCTCGTCGCCCGAATGCATGTCCGTGGCGACGACGTGGAGCGGCAGCGATGCGTGCTCGACGCGCGAGTCGCCGAAATGCCGGGACAACAGGCGTTGCAGGCCCAGCGATTCGACCAGGTGGCCACGCTTGCCGCCGAGCATGCCGAACATGCTGCGCCATGACCAGGGCAGGACCTCCGCACGGCGAATGCTACGCCACAGGCCCTCCAGCTTTGCGGTGCCCTCGGCATGGGGATGGCAGGCGAAGTAGGCGCCGTTGATGGCGCCGGCGGACGCGCCGACCACCATATCGGGCTTGACGCCCCAGCCCACGAGTTCGCGCAGCATGCCGACCTCGATGGCTCCCAGGCTACCCCCACCGGCGAATACGAATGCGGTTTTTTCCATGTTCGTTGCGGCGCACCATCGCCCGCATGGCTCTCATGTTTGTCGTTGTGCGACAGCATAGGCCACTTCGGCGTCGCCCAAAAGAGGGAAAAGCCGGGGCGGGCCGCATCCCGCCCGTGACGGGGTGCCTCAGCGGACCGATCGATACATCGACTGACGGCCCCGATGGGTCAGCACCACCTGCCACAACTGCCCCTGCCGCGAGCGGAAGAACGCCGCGCAGACCAGCAGGTAGTACTTCCACATCCGGTAGAAGCGGTCCCCATACTTGTGCTGCAGGGACGGCCACGCGCGGACGAAGTTGTCCCACCACGCCATCAGCGTGCGATCGTAGTCGCGTCCGAAGTTGTGCCAGTCCTCGATCAGGAAGCGGTTCTCGACCGCATCGGCGATCTCGGTGGCCGCGGGCAGCTTGCCGTTGGGGAAGACGTACTTGTCGATCCAGGGATCGGTGCCCGCGCTGCGCACGTCGATGCCGATGGTATGCAGCAGGAAGAGGCCTTCCGGGGCCAGCAGCCGCTGCACGGTATCGAAATACACGGGGTAGTTTTTCGGACCCACATGTTCGAACATGCCAACCGACACGATCTTGTCGAATTTGCCCTGCAGTTCGCGATAGTCCTGCAGGCGCAGGTCGATGGGCAGGCCCTTGCAACGTTCCTGCGCGAGCGCGAGCTGTTCTTTGGAGACCGTGACGCCCGTGACGTGCGCGCCGTAGTGTTCGGCCGCAAAGCGGGCCAGGCCACCCCAGCCGCAGCCGATGTCGAGCAGCGTCTCGCCGGGCTTCAGTTCCAGCTTGCGGCAGATCATGTCCAGCTTGGCGTATTGGGCCTCCTCAAGCGTCGAGGCGTTGGCCCAGTATGCGCACGAGTAGATCATGCGCGAGTCGAGCATCGCTTCGAAGATGTCGTTGCCCGCGTCGTAGTGCTGCTCGCCCACTTGAAACGCGCGGTTGCGCGATTGGAGGTTCATCACGCGGTGGCGCAGATGCTCGAACAGCAGGCGCGCGCGCGCGCGGCCCACGGCGGCGGATTCGATGTTGGTGGTCAGCAGGCGCGTGAAGAGGCCGTCGAGATCGTCGCATTCCCAGTCGCCATCCATGTAGGCCTCGCCAAAACCGAGGGACCAGCTGGTCAGGATGCGGTGATAGAGCCGGGGATTGAGAACGCGGATGTCCCAGGGACGGTCGCCATTGAGGCGGACGTCGGCGTGGGAGAGGATGTCAACGATGACGGAGGGTGGTTCCGTGCTGGCAGCGGACGGCCGCGGAGGCGAGGCCCCATGGCCGGATAACGGTTGCGGCGGAACGCCGGGGACCGGGCCCGGTGGGGTGGCCGAACGATAGTCTGCATGCCCGTTTTGCATCGGAACTTCCTCCCATTTCAAGCGGAAACTAAGCGAAAGACTTAGCGGCGGTGAGCCGAAACTTCGACGACGTGTGGCCGGCGTGCGGCCGCGTCCATTATGCCTCTGTGTTGCAACTTGTGCTTAAAAGTACGTCAGCTTCGTCACGGCCGCAATGTAGACAATGGTATGAACCATGAAAAACGCCCGCATTCCGCCGGGGATCAGCGGAAGCGGGCGGCAGGTCTGCAAAGGGTCGGCAGCTGCTGACGGCATGTCAGCAACGGTTACGAAGGAAACTTTCCGCCGCGGCGGCCGGAAGCGGGCGGCCATAGACGAAGCCCTGTATCTCGTCGCAGTCGAGTCCGGTGAGCCAGTCGCGCTGCGCGCAGGACTCCACGCCTTCGGCCAGCACGGACAGGCCCAGGTTGTGGCCGAGGCTGATCGCGGCCTGCACCACGCTGGCATTGCGCGGATCGTGCGCAATACCCTGGATGAAGGCGCGATCGATCTTCAGGCGGTCGATCGGGAGGCGCGTCAGGTAAGACAGGCTCGAATATCCCGTGCCGAAGTCGTCGATCGCGATGCGTACGCCGAGCGCGCGCAGTTCATTGAGCAATGCGATGACCTTTTCGGCCCGCTCGAGCATCATCCCCTCGGTGATCTCGAGTTCGATGTCGGCCGGCGACACGCCGGTCTCGTCGATGACGCGGCGGACGCCTGCAAGAAATCCTGGATGCTGGAACTGGCGCGGCGAGATGTTGATGGCCACGACGATCGGGCAACGGAACCGTTCGCGCCACGCGCGCGCCTGCGCGCACGCTTCGCGCAGCACCCAGTCGCCGATCGCGATGATCTGCCCGGACTCTTCCGCGAGGGGAATGAAGTCGGACGGCGAGATCGAACGGCCGTCGTGCTGCCACCGCAGCAGGGCCTCGAAGCCCGCCAGCCGCCCGTCGCGCAGTCGTTGCTGCGGTTGATAATGGAGCGTCATCTCGCCGCGTTCGATCGCGTGATTCAGCGCGGCTTCCATCCAGAGCTTTTCCGAACGGATCGATTGCAGGTCGGGGCTGTAGCGTACGTGCGTATCGCCGCCATAGGCCTGCGCGGCCTGTAGCGCGGTGCTCGCGTTGCGGATCAGTTCGCCCGGTCCACCGGCATCGGCCGGGGCCTCGGCGGTACCCAGGCTCATGCTCAGGAACACTTCGCGGCGGTTCAGCACGAATGGCTCCGCCATCGCGGCCTGCACCGCGAAGATCGCGGCCGAGAGGTCGTGATGCGTGCTCTTGCCGACGAACAGCATGCCCAGCTTGACCCCATCGAGCCGGAACGCGTGCCCGCGATGGAGGCGCGACGCCCGCGCGATCCGCTCCGCGCACATCGCCATGAGACGGTCCGCCGAGGCAAGGCCGAGCTCCGCCGCCACGCGCTCGAAGCGGTCGATCGATGCGAGCACTACGCTGTAGGGACCCGTGCGCGCGGCCTGGAGCGCGGCATCGAACGAGCGCATGTTGGGCAGTCCCGTGAGCGGGTCGTGATCGGCCTGATGCACGAGCTTCGCCTCCAGCCGGAAGCGCGCCCGGACGTGGTGCAGCATGAACAGGCCCGTCAGGAACGTGCCGACGATATACACGTGGAACTGCCGCGTGATGGAAGCCAGCCGCTCGCTCGCATCGCCGTCGGTGGCCGTGAGCAGTTCGCGCGCTTCCATCTCCAGCCGGAACAGCAGCAGGGCGCCGGAGAGCACGAGGCCGATGAGGACCGCATAGACGATCGCGCGGTCGTAGCGGCCGAACAGACGGGCCTCGATGCTGAACTTGCGGCCGAGGTGGCGCGCGTCGGCGGGCACCTCCGGCCTGGCATCGGGCGGCAGGTCGCCGCTGGCGTGGGTGGCGTCATTCATGCATCGGATGCGGGATCACCGCGCGTATGGTGGTACCGACGCCGGGGGCGGAGGCGATTTCCAGCGTCCCCCCAAGCATCAGCACGCGTTCCTGTATACCCATGAGGCCGAAGCACCGGGGCCGCTGGACCGACGGGTCGAACCCGACACCGTTGTCTTCCACTTCAAGCACATAGGCGCCAACCCGTTCGCGTCCGCCGGCGTCATCGGCCCGCGGGCCGTCGGCGTGGCGAAAGACCACGCGCACCTCCGTGGCCTGCGCGTGGCGCGCGACGTTGCGCAGCGATTCCTGCGCCACGCGGAAGAACGTCATTTCCGCCTTGTCGCCGAGCTTCACTTCGGGCACGCGGATATCGAGTTCGCACGGTGTTTCCGTGCGCGCAAGAAAATCGGACACCAGCCATTCGAGGCCGGGCAGCACACCCATGTCGAGCACGGCGGGCCGCAGCGAGGCAATGACGTTGCGCACCGACTTGATGGCCGTATCGACCGATCCAATCATCGATACCGTCCGTGCCTGCAGGCCGGGCACCTGCGCGCCGAACTCCGAGCCAACCACGGACAGGTTCATGCGAATGGCCAGCAGGTACTGCGCAAGGTCGTCATGGAGTTCGCGCGCGAGGTGCTTGCGTTCCTCCTCGCGCACGGTCTCGTTGCGGTCCGACAGCCTGCGCAGCAGCTGCCGCGATTCTTCGAGCTGGCGCTCCGTTTCCTTGAGCGCGGTGATATTGCGGCTGATCGCGAGCGCACCGACGGTCTCGCCTTCGGCGTTGCGCTCGGGCACCACGTGCACGGCCAGGTGCACGGGGGCCGCCCCGCTGCCGTGCGCGCGCCAGCGGCTCACGATCTGCCTTGGCGTGCCGGTGCGCATCACGTCGAGGATCATCGCGCGATAGTCTTCCGCGGGAATCTCGCCGGCCCAGCCGTAGTCGATGGGCATGCGGATCGCGGACTCGCCCGGAATGCCGCTATGCCGCGCATGCGCGGGGTTGACGTACAGGCGGTTGCACGCGGTGTCGTAGCGGATGATGCCGTCGGGCAGATTCTCCGCCAGCGAGCGGAATTCCGCCTCGCTCTGGCGCAGCAGTTCCTCGGTCTGGCGCTGCCGCGTGATGTCGACGGTCGTACCGATGTACTCGACGGGCGTGCCGTTTTCCCACTGGATGGGCCGGCCCACGCCGCGCACGTACCGGATGGCCCGGTTCGGCAGCCGGATGCGGTATTCGCATTCGAAGCCGCGATGCGCCTGGACAGCGCGGCTGACCACGTCGCGCAGGCGTTCGAGGTCTTCCTCGTGAATGCGCTCGAAGATCGCGTCGCGCGCGGGTGTCTCGAACCCTGGATAGAAGCCGAAGATCCGGAAATTCTCGTCGGACCACGTGAGCTTGCCGTCGGACAGGCTCCAGCGCCAGCTGCCCGTGCGGCTGATCTTCTGAGCCTCGCGCAGGAATGCCTCGCTCCAGCGCAGCCGCTCGTTGAGCGTCTCCCGCTGCGCGCTCTTACGCTCGAGCGCCTCGTTCACGCGGGTCAGGCGCTCGTTGGTTTCCAGCAGATTCTCGTTCGCGGTCTTCAACTCGCTCACGGCGCGATGATGCGACGCGCACAGCCGGATGACGCAGGACGCGGCCACGACGAATGCGGCGAGTCGCGGCAGTTCGGCGAGATGCGCGCCGAACAGGTGCATCTGGCCCACGTAGAAGTAATCGAACGCGCCCACGGAGAGCAGCAGGGCAAACATGCCCGCGAGCGTCCCGCCATACCAGGAGGCGAACAACACGGAGAGCAGCAGCAGCGATGCGGCCGGCGGCTCGCTGCGCGTGGCCACGGCCGCGAGCAGCGTCAGCGCGGTGGCCACCGAGGCGGCCGCGAGCGCGAACGCGCGCGGCATGTCGCGCAGCGGCGGCGTCGAGACGTTGGCTAGCATCTGGAACGTCATGGGCTAGCGCACAAGTCCGTGGTTGACCGCGTAGCGCACGAGCTCGGAGTTGTTGCTGATGCCGAGCTTCTTCATCAGCCGCATCTTGTGCGTGCTGATGGTCTTGGCGCTGAGCGCATAGGCTTCCGCGATGTCGTTGATGCTGCGGCCGCCCGCGAGCTGCTGCAGTACCTGGAATTCGCGGTCGGACAGCAGGCGATGGGGTGGCGCGTCTTCGCCGTTGGCGTCGAAGATCATGGCATCGACGAGCGACGGGTCGATGAACTTGCCGCCGGCCGCCACCTTGCGAATGCCGGCCAGCAGCACGCCCGGATCGCTGTCCTTGGTCATGTACCCCGTGGCGCCCGCACGCAGCGCGCGGGACGCGAACTGGCCCTCGTTGTGCATCGTGAGCACGAGAATGCCGAGCGAAGCGTGCTCGGTGCGCACCCGGCGAATCAGATCCGTTCCCGAGATGCCCGGCATCGACAGATCCAGCAGCAGCACGTCGGGCACCGCCTCGCGCAAGCGCGCGAGCACCTCCACACCGTCGGCGGCTTCCGCTTGCACGACGATATCGGACGTGGTGGCAATGATTTGCCGAAGGCCACTGCGCACGATGGCGTGGTCGTCGGCAATGACGATCTTGATCATCGGATTCCCGGGATTCCGCACCTAGATAACACGGTGCGAATGGATTGCGGATTTTCGCAGACGCACGGCTTTACAGACAATGTTCATTAGCTATCGCTGGCATTGAAAAATTCAATGTGATTTTGCGAGGGCGAAAAGCCGGAACGCACGGAATGTATTCGCGCGTATCCAGATCCCGCCATGCCGATTATTTCTCGGCTTGCCCCGTCATGGCGCGCGCAAGCGCTTGCGTATTGCAAGGATGCACGGTCACGTTCAGGGTTTTCCGGTAATGCGCGGGGGCAGTGCGACAAATATCCAATACAACGCGATATGCGGTCCGGCTGGAGAAATTCCACGCCGGCGGGGCATGCGATTGCGTAGAAATTAATCGCAGCAGTGGAGGCGCGATTCTCACATGGGCGCGCGTATCCGCCATATCGGGATATCCGGTTTTGCGTGTAGGAAAATCCTTACCGTCGATCGCATAGCGATACAAAGGTCCGGTAGATACGCAATTAACGGCCATGAGTGCCGCGCGTCCGCATTCCGCGGTTGAGCAGGAATAAGTGCCTCTTGCGGCATATTTGGGCGGAATTGTTGCGCGTGCACATTCTTGAAGTGCGATTCCACCGCAGGAGGGCTACTATCTTCGGGTTGCGTCGATTCCGCGCAGCATCTTTCAACTTTCGTGACGCTTGCACTGACGGGCGCGCGCGCATCCTTGTCAGGGGGAAGCATGGAGATCACGCAGGACGATCGGGATACGGTCGGCAGCACGGTGGATAACCCCGAAGCACAGGACGTCGCACTGGACGCGGGCCCGCGCGCGGATACGGAGCCGGTTTCCGGGCTCGAATCGCCGTTCTCGGTATTCACGACGCGCCGTCATCAGATGTTCCCCACGCTGACACCGGCCGAGGTCGAGCGGGTCCGCCGCTTCGGCACCGAACATTCGTGGCGCAAGGACGAGATGCTGTTCACCATCGGCGAGAAGGGCCGGGGCATGCATCTGATCCTGTCGGGCAAGGTACAGATCATCCATCGCGACGGCCTGGGCCGCCGCATTCCGATCATCGACGAAGGGCCCGGCCAGTTCCTCGCGGAAGTGGGCCAGTTGAGCGGCCGTCCGACGCTTGTGGATGCGCTCGCGCTCGAAGACACGACGGTACTCGTGGTGCCGCCGGACCGCCTGCGCGCGCTGCTCGTGGCGGAGGCGGATCTCGGCGAGCGCATCATGCGTTCGATGATCCTGCGCCGCGTGGGGCTGATCGAGAACGGCAGCGGTCCCGTGCTCGTCGGCCGCGGCACCGAGCCGTTGCTGCTGGCGCTGCAGGCGTTCCTGCGCCGCAATGGTTATCCGCACAAGGTCGTCGACGTGGAAGTGGACCGCGACGCGATCGGCCTGCTCGATGTCAGCAACGCGCCGCAGAGCGATTTCCCGATGGTGATCTGTCCGGACGGCAGCGTGCTGCGCGCGCCGGACGAAGGTCAGCTCGCATCGTGTCTCGGCATCGTGCCGACTTTCGCGGAGGACCATGTCTACGACGTGATCGTGGTGGGTGCGGGCCCGGCGGGTCTGGCCACCGCGGTGTACGCGGCGTCGGAAGGCTTGTCTGTTGCGGTGATCGACTGCCGCTCGCCGGGCGGGCAGGCGGGCGCCAGCGCGCGTATCGAAAACTACCTCGGATTCCCGACCGGCATCTCGGGCCAGGCCCTCGCGGGCCGCGCCTTCGTGCAGGCGCAGAAGTTCGGCGCGCACGTGGCGATTCCGCTCGAAGTCAAGGCGCTCCATTGCGGCGACAGCCCGATCCAGATCGAACTCAAGGATGGCCGCCGCGTGCCCGCGCGTACGGTCGTCATCGCGAGCGGCGCGCAATACCGGCGCGCGGATATCGAATCGCTGGAACAGTATGAAGGCCGCGGCGTCTACTACTGGGCGTCTCCGGTCGAGGCCAAGCTATGCAAGGACGAGCACGCGATGCTCGTCGGCGGCGGCAATTCGGCGGGGCAGGCCGCGGTGTTCCTCGCTTCGCACGCGGCGGAGGTGCATATCCTCGTGCGCGGAGAAGGCCTCGAGGCCACGATGTCGCGCTATCTGATCGATCGCCTCAAGAGCCTGCCCAACGTGCACTTGCATACCCATTCGCAGATCACCGCGATGGAAGGCGAGGGATGGCTCGAGTCCGTGCGCTATCGCGACCGCACCAAGGGCGGGGAAACGATTACCAAGCCCGTGCGCCACGTGTTCCTGTTCATCGGCGCCGCACCGAATACCGAGTGGCTGCGCGCGTGCAACGTCAAGACGGACGAGAAAGGCTTTGTGCTCACGGGCACGGCCGCGCGCAAGAAGTGCCAGATGGGCGAGGACGGCGGCATCTATACGCTGGAGACGAGCGTACCGGGCGTATTCGCGATCGGCGATGTGCGGTCGGGGTCGACCAAGCGCGTCGCGGCCGCGGTGGGTGAGGGTGCGGCGGTGGTCGCGCAGATCCACAGCTTTCTCGCGGAAGCCGAGCGCCGGGAGGCGCTGAATACCGTCGCCTGAGGGGCCGGACGCGCAGGCGCAAGCAAGGGCAAGGGGACGCCGCGGCATCCGCCTTGCCCTTGTTCGTTTGCGATGCTCAGTGGTTCGCGTTCGCTCAGTGGTTCGCGTTCGTATTGGCGGCCAGCAGGTCCGACATGTCGTCGGCGTGCTCTTCCTCCACGGCGAGAATCTCTTCCATCATCCGTCGCGTGGTCGGGTCCTTGTCGCCGAGGTACTGCACGATCTCGCGATACGAGTCGATCGCGATACGTTCGGCCACCAGGTTTTCCTTGATCATGTCGGCCAGCGACGTGCCTTCGACATACTCCGCGTGGCTGCGCGTGAGGAGACCGTCAGGCGAGAAGTTCGGCTCGCCGCCGAGCTGCACGATGCGCTCGGCGATCTGGTCCGCGTGCCCCTGCTCCTCGTTCGAATGTTCGAGGAATTCGGCGGCCACGCTCTTCGAGGTCGGGCCCTTCGCCATGAAGTAATGGCGGCGATAGCGCAGCGTGCAAACGATTTCCGTCGCCAGCGCGTCGTTGAGCAGGTTGATCACCGTCGTACGCTCCGCATCGTAACCGGCCGTCACGGCGCCTTCGTCGATGTGCTTGCGGGCGCGCTCTCGCAGAGTCTTGATATCCGTCAGGAACGGTTGGTCGGCCATGGCTGCTCCTTGATTGTGGGGTTTTGATAAGCAACCTGCCTAGAACGCAGAATGCATGCCAATCCGGAAACCGCGATTTCTCGGCGGTATGCGCGCCATCGTTGGCGTTTTTACATGGTCGTGTTGCAAGGGTTTCTTTTTTGCCAACATGCCCAGCGCTTGTGCGCGATTCCCTAAAACGGAACGGCCGTCGGTACCCCCGAATTTCGTCTTGCCGCGCGCGACGTGCGCACGATGACCCGGTCAAACGCGCAACCCGCATGCGCATTGGCATTGCGCGTGGCAGGCCGCATCGACGCGCGTCGCCCCGATCATGCACCACAGAACATTATTGCGTGCATGGTATCCACGACAGAACTTTGGTAAGCACCGAGCGGAATCTTCGCAGCGATGACGGCCTTCGACGGGCGTTGTTCGCAAGCACGTTTCCCGGCTTTCTCTTTACGCTGTATTTCAGCGGGCCACGGTCCCCATGCCTCATCGCCGTGCACGCGTCCTGTCCACGCCAAAGGAAAGAAGGGAACGATCATGATCACTGCACTCCGCCGTACCTTTAGCCACCGTGCGCGCCACCGCCCGCTCCACCTCCATACGGCCGCGCTGTCCTGTCTCGCAGCGTTGTCGTGTCTCGCCGTGGCCTCACACGACGCGCATGCGGAGGGTTTCCCGACGAAACCCGTCGTGCTGGTCGTGCCGTTTCCCGCAGGCGGCGCCGTCGACATCATCGGCCGCGTCGTCGGCAAGCCGCTGGGCGAGGCGCTGGGCCAGCCCGTGGTGATCGAGAACCGCGCCGGCGCGGGGACCATCGTGGGCGCAAGCTATGTCTCCAAGGCCGCTCCCGATGGCTACACGCTGCTCATCAGTTCGGGGTCGACGTTCACCGTCAATCCGGCCATCAAGCAGAACCTGCCCTACGACCCAGTCAAGAGCTTCGAGCCCGTGGGGCAGGTCACGCGCGTACCGCTGATTCTCGTCGCCAATCGCGCGGTGCCGGTAGACAATCTCAAGCAGATGGTCAGCGCGGTCAATGCGGCGCCGGGCAAGTACGTCTATGGCTCGTTCGGTACGGGCACGACCGGGCATTTCGCGGGCGAGATGCTGCTCAATGCAACGGGCATGAAGCTGCAGCACATCCCGTACAAGGGCAGCGCGCCCGCCATCGCCGACCTGATCGGCGGGCAGATTCCGTTCTCGCTCGATACGGTGGCCGCATCGCTACCGCATATCCGCAGTGGCAAGCTCAAGGCGATTGCCGTCATGGGCAATGCGCGCGCATCGCTGCTGCCCGATGTGCCCACGGTGGCGGAGTCCGGCTACCCGGGCTTCGACGCCGATGCATGGGTGACGATTGCCGCGCCGCGCGGATTGCCGGCCGACGTCAAGGCGAAGCTCGAGAGCGCGGTCGCGAAGGTCATGACCGACCCCGAGGTCAAGCAGAAGCTGCTTGCCAACGGGCTTGAGCCGAAATATGCGCCGGCCAGCCAGGTCGCGGCCACCATCGACAGGGAACTGCCCCGCATGCGCATGATCGCGCAGCGGGCCGGCATCCAGGACGACTGATGCGGCGGCACCGGCCGGGACGACGCCCCCTCCCGCAGCCTGCCTGCAGCGGAAGGGGGCGTGCCCACCGGGACGCCGCTGGCGCGTCTATGCAGCCATCGCGGGCACCGGGGCCCCCGCGGCGGGCATCGCGTACAGCAGGGGCGCCATCGCGGCGTCGATACTCGCGCGTTGCGCTTCGCTCGTCATCGATTCCAGCAGCTTCACGAACCGCGGCTCGAGCATGCCCGACACGAAGTAGGTCCAGCGGTACGCCTTCAGTACGATGTGCTCGACCTCCGCCGCATGCGGGGCATCGTGGCGACCGCGAATCGCGCCCATGAAATACGCGGTATCGGCCGCCGCCTGCTGCTGGAGAATCGCGTCGAGCGCACCGACGATCTGGATCATGTCGGCCACGCCGGCCGTCCGCTCCTCGTCGGACAGCCGCGCGTCCTCGCGCGCCCACTCGAGCTCGTCGAGAATCGCGTGCTGCGATTCCTCGCGCCAGTGGAACATGAAGATGTCCTTGAACAGGTCCGACAGGTTCGGCGACGTGCCGATGCTCGCGCGATAGTGCGCCTGCGACACGAGTTCGATGTGGCAGGTCAGCGCGAGCACGGCCCACGTGTGCTTGCCCAGTACGAACCCGGCGACCTCGTTCGCGTCCGGCACGAATCGATAGCCTTCGGGCATGCCTTCCGCGGCCAGCAGTTCGACCCGGCGAAACAATTCCTGATGCTTGAGTTCCTCGTCGGTGAAGCGCACCAGCGCCTCGAGTGCCACCTGATCGCCAAACCAGTGATCGCGCGAGATGTCGAGCACCTTGGCGCCGACGAAACGCTCGACCAGGCGGAACATGTTCGCGTACGTGCGGCCCTGCACCTGACTCAGGAAACGCTGCTCCGCAGCGGAGAGGAACGGCAGCTCGTTGACGAGCGAGAGGCCGTCAGGCAGAAATTTGTGAGCCAGATCGAACTTGCGCTGACGAATGACGTCCTGGTCGATATCCCAGCGAATGCGCCGCGAGGCGGCGATACAGCGGGCGTAGCGTTGTGTGTCGGTTGACATCGATGCGACTTCCATTTGCGGGACTCCGGTAGTGATAGGACGTCCGTGCGGGACCGTGCAGGACGTACCGCAATGATTCCAGCGGGCACGCCGCGGCACATGAGGCCGGTGTCCCGGATGCCGAGAATTCGACGGCAAAATGTCGCCGCAATCCGGGACGACGGCCCCGCTTCCGTTTGCTAATCTGGTTAGGTCAGTTGAAGCGCCTCCCGCAACCTGCCAGCGAAGCCGCCCGCATGCCGACGCTCAAGCAGCAGATCCGCCTGTGCACCAGCCTGGACGGTGTAAGGCTCGCATACGCCATATCCGGTAGCGGCCCGCCCTTGGTGAAGGCCGCTAACTGGATGAGCCACCTCGAGTTCGACGTGGCCAGCCCAGTGTGGAGCCACATGATGTGCGCCCTCTCCGAGGACCACACGTTCGTGCGTTACGACGAGCGCGGCTGTGGGCTGTCCGATCGCCACGTCGACGACCTCTCGTTTCATGCGTGGCTGCGCGATCTCGAGACGATCGTCGATGCGACCGGTGTCGATCATTTCCCATTGCTGGGTATCTCGCAGGGCGCCTCCATCGCCGTCGCGTATGCCGTCAAGCATCCGCATCGCGTGACCCATCTGATCCTGCACGGCGGCTATGCACGCGGCCGGCTCAAGCGGAATCCCACACCCGAGATGCGAGAGGAGGCCGAACTGATGACGCGCCTCGCCGAACTGGGATGGGGGCAGGAGAACCCCGCGTTCCGCCAATTCTTCACCACGCAGTTCATTCCCGGCGGTACCGCCGCGCAGCATCGCTGGTTCAACGAGCTCGAGCGCGTTTCCACGTCACCGCGCAATGCGGCGCGCTTCATGCGCATCTTCAACGACATCGACGTGGTGGAGCTGTTGCCGCAGGTCACGTGTCCGACGCTGGTCCTGCATGCGGTACGCGACGCGCGCGTGCCGTTCGACGAAGGCCGGCTCATCGCCAGCCTGATTCCCCACGCGCACTTCGTGCCGCTCGAGAGTGGCAATCATCTGCTGCTGGAAGACGAGCCCGCATGGGACAAGTGGCTCGAGGAAGTCCGCGCGTTTCTCCCCGCATGCGGTGCGATCGACGACCCCGCGTTCCTGACGCTCACCCGGCGCGAGCGCGACGTGGTGGTGCTGATCGCACAGGGCCGCGACAACGCGCAGATCGCCGCGCATCTGGGGCTGTGTGAAAAAACCGTGCGCAACCACATCACCAACATATTTTCGAAGCTCGAGGTGGAGAACCGCGCGCAGGCCATCGTGCTGGCGCGCGAGGCCGGCTACGACGGCCGCCGCGCATGAGCCGTAAGACTTCATACGAAAGGATTCCCATGACGACTTCTTCCCCAACCGGCCAGGATGCCCCGCAGGTGGACCTGGCCGCGCTCAAGGGCCGCCAGCAGGCGGCGTGGGCCAGCGGCGACTATGCGGTGGTCGGTACGACGCTGCAGCTCGTTGGCGAACTGCTCGCGGAAGCATGCGACCTGCGATACGACGAGACCGTGCTCGACGTGGCGGCGGGCAATGGCAACGCGACGCTCGCGGCCGCGCGCCGCGGATGCAAGGTGACCTCGACCGATTACGTCGGCGCGCTGCTGGAACGCGGTGCAGAGCGCGCGCGGGCGGAGCGGTTCGACGTGACGTTCCAGGAGGCCGATGCCGAGGCGCTGCCGTTCGGCGATGCGAGCTTCGACGCCGTACTATCGACGTTCGGCGTCATGTTCGCGCCTGACCAGCCCAAATGCGCGGCCGAGATGATGCGCGTCTGCCGCCGCGGCGGCCGCATCGGCATGGCCAACTGGACGCCGCAGGGTTTCATCGGCCAGATGTTCAAGACGCTGGGCGCGTATGTGCCGCCGCCTCCCGGTGTTTCGCCACCGTCGAAGTGGGGCGTCGAGGAGCATTTGCACACGCTGTTCGACCCGCATGGCGCCGCCATCGCGGTCACGCCGCGCAAGTTCCGGTTCCGTTATCGCTCGCCGGCGCATTTCATCGATGTCTTCCGGCAATGGTACGGGCCCGTGCACAAGGCCTTTGCCGCGCTGCCGCCCGACCGGGCGGACGGTCTCGCGCGAGACCTGACGGACCTCATGAACAGCCTCAATACAGCGGGTAAGGACTCCCTCGTGATCCCGAGCGAGTATCTCGAGGTCGTGGTGACGAAGCGGTAGCCGGGTCCGTATCGCGCCGCGAGGCAGGAAGTTCTTGACATACAGATCTGTCTACATAGAATGGTAGACAGATCTGTCTCATTCGCAGCACCATGCGGTAACCCGCACCCATCCCAAAGGAGCCCTGTCATGTCGAACCAGCCCGAAGTCCGTCCTCCCGTCCCGCCGTTCACCCTCGAATCCGCCATTGCCAAGGTCCGCGGGGCCGAAGATGGATGGAACACACGCGACCCGCAGCGTGTGTCGCTGGCCTATACGGTGGACAGCGCCTGGCGTAACCGCGCCGAATTCGCGAACGGCCGCGAGGAGATCGTGGCGTTCCTGACGCGCAAGTGGAACAAGGAACTGGACTACCGCCTGATCAAGGAGCTATGGGCGTACGGAGGCAATCGCATCGCGGTACGCTACGCCTACGAGTGGCATGACGACTCGAACCACTGGTACCGGTCGTATGGCAACGAGAACTGGGAGTTCGACGAGAACGGCCTGATGCAGCGTCGTTTCGCCTGCATCAACGACATGCCCATCAAGGAATCCGATCGCAAGTTCTTCTGGCCGCTCGGGCGTCGTCCCGACGACCATCCCGGCCTGAGCGACCTCGGTCTCTGAGCGGGCGAGCGGTTGAGAGGGACGGCGCTGCCGTCCTTTTTCCTGTCGCGCCGATGGACGTTGCCTATCGGTGTTGCATAGTCAGGATTAATCGATTGGGTTGAAACGATGAATTGTACAGATCACGTCGCTTCCCGGAGAATCCGTTCCATCGCTGCACGACATGCGAAACCAACCAAACCAAGGAGTAAGACCGATGCTGCAACCCCGTGAAGGCCAACGCGTACCCAACGTGACTTTCCGCGTTCGCGAGAACAACGAATGGAAGAACGTCACCACTGCCGAGCTGTTCGAAGGCAAGAATGTGGTGCTGTTCTCGCTGCCGGGCGCCTTTACGCCGACGTGCTCGTCCACCCACTTGCCGCGCTACAACGAACTGGCGCCGGTGTTCGCCAAGCATGGTGTCGATGCCATCCTGTGCGTGTCGGTCAACGATACCTTCGTGATGAACGAGTGGGCCAAGGATCAGGAGTCCGCGAACATCACGATGATCCCCGACGGCAATGGCGAGTTCACCGATGGCATGGGCATGCTGGTGGACAAGGCCGACCTGGGCTTCGGCAAGCGCAGCTGGCGCTATTCGATGTACGTGAAGAACGGCATCGTGGACAAGATGTTCATCGAGCCGGAAGAGCCGGGCGACCCGTTCAAGGTCTCGGACGCCGACACGATGCTGGCCCACGTCGCGCCGAACGCGACCAAGCCGGACCAGGTGGTCGTGTTCTCGAAGGTCGGCTGTTCGTTCTGTGCCAAGGCCAAGCAACTTTTGAGCGACAACGGCTACGAGTACATCGACGTGCCGCTGGAGCACAAGGTCCGCGGCAAGGTGCTGGGCGCGATTTCCGGCAACATGACCGCACCGCAGGTGTTCATCAACGGTCAGCTGATCGGCGGTGCGGAAGCCGTCGAAGCGTACCTGAAGAAGGCCGCCTGATCCGCCGCCAACCCAGCGCCCGCTAACCGCGCCAACCCCCGCAGTACCGCCAGCGTGGTCCGGCAGCCGCCGGACCCGATGGCCCCGTTTTGCCTGAAAAAGGACAGGTACGTGAACATGACCACCATCCACACCGACGTTGCCATCATTGGCGCAGGTACCGCTGGCCTCGCGGCATACCGGGCTGCCATTGCCGCCGGCAAGCGTGCCGTCATCATCGAGGGCGGGCCGTACGGCACCACTTGCGCCCGGGTGGGTTGCATGCCGTCGAAGCTGCTGATCGCCGCCGCGGAGGCCGCGCACGAGGCGCGTCATACGTCGGCGTTCGGCGTGCATGTCGATGGCGAGATCCGTATCGATGGCCGCGAAGTCATGGCACGTGTCCGCACCGAACGCGATCGTTTCGTCGGCTTCGTGGTGCGCAGCGTGGAGGGTATTCCCGAGGCCGACCGCATTCGTGGCTACGCGTCCTTTATCGAGGACACGGTGCTGAAGATCGACGATGGCACCATCGTGGAGGCCAGCCGCGTGGTGATCGCCACCGGTTCGAGCCCGGCCGTGCCGCCGACGTTCTCGGTGTTCGGTGACCGCCTGATCGTCAACGACGACGTGTTCGACTGGGAAGACCTGCCCGCGAGCGTCGCTGTGTTCGGCCCCGGTGTCATCGGGCTGGAACTCGGCCAGGCCCTGTCGCGCCTCGGCGTACGCGTCCGTGTGTTCGGCCTCGGCGGTTCCGTGGGTCCGCTCACCGATCCCGCGATCCGCGCGTACGCCGCGCAAGCGTTCAATCAGGAGTTCTCGCTCGACACGGACGCGAAGATCGTTGACATGCGCCGTGAGGGCGATGAGGCCGTGATCTCGTTCGTCGATGCCGCGACGGGCAACACCGTGACCGAGCGCTTTGCGTATGTGCTCGCCGCAACGGGCCGCAAGCCCAATGTCGGCAGGCTTGGCCTGGCCAATACGAGCGTGACGCTCGACATGCGCGGTGTGCCGGTGTTCGACGCGGAAACGCTGCAATGCGGGACGGCGCCGATCTTCCTGGCCGGCGATGCCAACAACGTCCTGCCGCTGCTGCACGAGGCCGCCGATGAAGGACGCCTTGCCGGCGAGAACGCCGCCGCATGGCCGCACGTCAAGGCGATTTCGCGCCGCGCGCCGCTCGCGGTGGTGTTCTCCGATCCGCAGATCGCGATGGTCGGCAAGCGCCATGCTGACCTCGACGAAGGCACGTACGTGACGGGCGTGGTCAGCTTCGAGGATCAGGGCCGCAGCCGCGTCATGCTCAGGAATCGCGGGCTGATGCACGTGTACGCCGATGTCGAGACCGGCCGCTTCCTCGGCGCCGAATGGATCGGGCCGCGCGCCGAGAACATCGCGCATCTGTTGGCATGGTCGTATCAGCAGCGGCTGACGGTGGAGCAGATGCTGGCGATGCCGTTCTACCACCCGGTGGTGGAAGAAGGGTTGCGCACCGCGCTGCGCGATGCGGATGCCAGGCTGGTCAAGGCACGGGTGAAGCTCGCCGCCTGACGTGCTCATACCGGCGCTGGGTAGTCGAAAGGGGTAGTGGGGGGACCCAGGCCGGGTGCGGGCGACCGCATCCGGCCTTTTTTTTTGTTCGTGCGGTAGACAGATCTGTCTTCTATAATGAAGGCATTCAACGTTCCGACGTTTCTCACCCGCACTCACATGGCAACGCAATCGGCCCGGGACCGCATTCTCGACACCGCCGCTCGGCTCTTCTACCGTGACGGCTACCGTGCCACCGGCGTGGACAAGATCATCGCCGAATCGGGCGTCGCCAAGATGTCCCTCTACCGGCATTTCCCATCGAAGAACGACCTCATTGCCGCGTATCTCGAACGCCGGCACGACTTCTGGATGGGCTGGTTCGAGGCCGCCGTGACGCGGCACCTCGCGCTCCGCCGCAACCTCGACGTCCTGGCGGATGCGCTTGCCGAATGGTTCACCAGCGATGAATACCGTGGTTGCGCCTTCATCAACGTGGTGGCGGAGGCGGGCGGCGGCGCGGGCGACGATCCGCGGCTCGTCGAGCATGCCGTCTCGCACAAGGCCTCGCTCGAGGATTACCTCGTGCAACTGGCCTCGGACCTCGGATTGACCGATCCGGAGTCGGTCGCGGCGGAGGCCATGCTGTGCGTCGAAGGGATGATCGTGCGGTACCAGATGCGGTCCGACGACGCGGTGATCGCCGCCGGACGCCGATTGCTGGGACGGTTACATCAGGACGCGTCCCGGCACTGATCAGGGCACGATGGTCATGAAGAGGTAGGCGGCGAAGATCACCAGGTGCACCACGCCCTGGAGGATCGTCGTGCGGCCCATGCCCAGCGTCAGGGACGCGACGATCATCGTCAGGAACAGCAGCACCATCTCCTTCGGACCGAGGCCGAGTTCGAGCGGCCTGCCGATCGTGATGAACACCGCGGCCACCGTCGGAATCGTCAGGCCGATACTGGCCAGCGCCGATCCAAGCGCCAGGTTGAGGCTGGTCTGCAACCGGTCCGTCTGCGCGGCGCGCAGGGCGGCGAGGCCTTCGGGGAGCAACACGAGCGCGGCGATGACCACGCCCACCACGGCGGCCGGCGCGCCCGCATTGGCCACGGCCGCTTCCACCGATGGCGACAGCATCTTGGCCAGCGCGACCACGGCGACCAGCGCGATGATCAGCAGGCCGCCGCTCATGGCGGCCACGCGCGCGGGCGGCGGCGGCGCATGTTCATTCTCGTCGTTGGTCCCTTCCGCCAGGAAGTAATCGCGGTGCCGGACCGTCTGCACGAATACGAAGCAGCCATAGAGCACCAGCGACATTGCGCCCGAGAACGCGAGTTGCGACGGGGACAGGATCGGACCCGGCGTGGTGCTCGTGAAGTTGGGCAGGACCATCGTCAGCACCAGCAGTGCCACGAGCGTCGCCATCGCGGCATTGGCGCCGGGCGCCTGGAAGGCCTGCTCGCGATGATGGATCGCGCCGACGAAGAGGCAGAGGCCGACGATACCGTTGCAGATGATCATCACCGCGGCGAACACCGTATCGCGCGCAAGGCCCGCTTTCTCCGGGCCGGCGGACAGCATGACGGAGACGATGAGCGCCACCTCGATGACGGTGACCGCGATGGCGAGCACCAGCGTGCCGAACGGTTCGCCGACCTTGTGCGCGACGACCTCGGCATGGTGGACGGCCGAGAACACCGCGCCGGCCAGCGCGATGGCCATGATGGCAATGATCCAGCCCGATTCGGGCGCGGCAAGGCCAATGCCGAAGGCGGCCCATGCGGCAATGGGGGCCCCGATCGTCCAGACCGGCAGGGTGTTCGATGTCGCCATGCGGTTCTTGTTCTCCTTGTTTAATGTGCGGAATTCACCCCATTGTGCAGCAGATGGCGGCGCGGGGATAGGTCAGTCGGCGAACGGTATCGGCGCCCCCTGAACCTTCGGCGCCGGTTCGGCCGCCATTTCCTCCGACGGGTACAGACGCAGGAAGGTTCGCGCGATGTCGGGATTTCGGCAGCCGAGCCAGTCGTCCCACTGGTCCCGGGGGACGATCACGATGCCGCGCTTCTCGTCGCCGGGCCGATGGAAGCGAGACAGCACGTCATGGCCCTCCGCATTGACCGTGAGCATCGTGAACGACGGCATGCCGGGGTTGTCGGGCAGGTCGGGCCAGTCGCGCCACAGGCCGGCCACGGCGAACGCTTCCATGTCGCGCAGCCAGACGCGCCAGCGCACGGGTTTGCCGGGCGAGCTGGGCGTGCCGGACTCCGGGTAGGCGAATTCATAGAACGCGGCTGCGGGGATGAGGCATAGCTGCCCCTGCCGCCAGTAGCGCGAGAACGTGGGCCGTTCGCCGACGGTCTCGCTACGCGCGTTGGTGGTGTCGTAGCGGCGCGCGCCCGGCGGCGTCCGTTTGCGGGGCACCATGCCGAAGGTGGCCAGCACGCTTTCGCGCGAGCCGTCGGTGCGCTGCCGCACGATCGGCGCGGCATAGTCTGGATACGTCTCGGCGCGAAACAGGTCCGGCGGCGGCTCGACGCCAAAGATCTCCCGCAGGATGCAGCGCTGGACCGGTGCGTAGTTCGTGCACATCGATGGCTCCCCCTCGGCTCTCACCGCGTGCGTGGCGTCACGCATGAGGGGCTATGGTCGGCGCATCGCGCCAGGCCGTCAATGTCCCGCCCCTAATTGTCCCGCCCCCTAATACGTGATGGTCACCGTGACCGTGTCCACATACGTGCCGGCCTGCGGCGTGGTCTGGGCGGGCACGCGCCCATAGAGATTGATCGTCTGCGCGATGCCCGTACCGGTGCCGCTGACGGTGAGCGTGCCGTTGGTGCCGTCGCCCCAGAGTTCCGTGCGCGCGGCATTGCGGAACAGCTGGTAGTTGACCGTCTGCGTGCCGCCGCTGCGCGTCATGCGGCGGGTGGCCACGCTGGCGCCGCTGCCGGTGCCCGCGTTGAGCGCGATCGAATAGGGCGCGTTGAGCGTGCAGCGAACCGACAGCGAGCCGTTGGCGTCGATGGCCGTGCGCAGCACGCCCGACGTGCCGAAGTCGAGCGTGTTGGCGGAGATCACGCAATCGTTCACCACCGTGGCGCTGGCCGTGAACGCGATGGGCGTACTCGGGCTCGCGAGGGTCGAGCAGGCTGGCGCGGGAACCGCCACGCCGTACTCCAGGTAGGTCACCTCGGCGTTGAGCCCCGAGAACGTGGAGGTGTAGCTGCCGGCCACCGCCGTGGACTGGTTCGCAAACAGGCGCGCGAAGTACGCGGTTGACGCGGTGCCGTTGCCGAGCAACACGGGAAAGTCGAGCATGATCGGCGCGAAGCCCGCGGTACTGCGCGCGCCCCATGGGGTCGTATAGCTGTCCGAGTAGATGTTGAACTGCAGCTGCTGCGCGCCATTGGCGAGGATACGCGGGGACACGCTGGTGCCCGCCGAGCCCGTACCGATGTTGATGCAGGCGCGGACACGCGTGGCCACCGCGATGCCGGTGCAGTTGACCGTGATCGTGCCGCTGACGTCGACGGCGTTGCCCGACACCGGGCTGTAGTTGCCGAACGTGACCGAGGGGGCCGTGGCGGTGCAGGCGGCATGGGCGACGGAGGTGGCGCCCAACATGAAGCCAAAGATCAGGCCAAAAAAAACGGGGCCAAAAACGAGGCCAAAAACGGGGCCAAAAACGAGGCCACACATGACGCCACGCCACGCAACGCGGGTCAGGCACGCGCGCGGCCGCATCCCGGGCAACGTCTTCATGGCGCGCTGCCCATGCAGGCGACGGGCCCCAGCCTCGGCAGCGGATCGTCGCCCGCGGCATAGCGCAGGCGCGCGGTACACGGGCCTTCGTCCGTATCGGCGCGGAACGTGTTGTCGTCGCGCAGCGATTCGAAGAACGCGAGGCCGTCGTAACCGATGACGGTGCGATCGCCGCTCTCTACGTGCAGCACCGCCGTGCCGGCTGGCAACGGCGCGCCGGTAGCGTCGGTCATGACTACCTGGCCGCCGCGGAACGACTGGATCGAGAATGCCGCCACCGCGCCCGACTGCAACGCGGGCGCGATCGACAGCCGCGTTGAACTCAGTCGCGTGTTGATCGGCAGGTTCAGCGCATCGATCTCGATGCGGTTCGCATCGTAGGGCAGCAGGTTCGGCACGAGGAAGTGCCCGCCGCTGTCGGTGGTGCCGATGCGGCGGTTCTCGACGAGCACCGGCAGGTCCGGCACGCCCCCCGTGGACACGAGCGCGAAGCTCTGGTCGATGCGCCGGCCAGCCATCACGGTGCCATCCATCGCGACGAGCGACCCGCTCGCGCCGAAGGCCGTGGTCACGCGCCCCTGCAAGTCCTGCACGGCCGCATAGGCGTCGCCATAGCGCCCGCGCACGTTCGCCTGCGCGAATCCGCGCCACGTTTCGCCGCCGCGTTGCGCGCCGACCTGATAGCCCCAGCCGCCCTCATACGGCACCGTGCGGCTGACCGCGCCGATGAACGTCGGCTTGCCACCCTCGCGGCCGACCGTGGAAGACGCCGTCGTGTCGTTGTCGATGAGGAACGTCACCGACAGCGACACGCCGTAGGAAGACCCCGCCGCGAAGTCGCGATAGGTGCTCGCCGTCAGCGCCGCGCGACGGCCGAGCTGCGCGGTCCACGCGAGCGAGCCGATGCGCGCGGCGCCATAGACGGGGTCCGACAGATCGATATAGCTCGCGGCGACGTTGCCGCGGCGGCCCAGGGGCACGGATACGGTCCCGCGATACAGCGCGCTCGGCATCGGCGAACCCGTGCTCGCGGCCAGGTCCTTGTAATTGCCGAACGCGCGCGTGCCTTGGACGTCGATGCTGAACGCCGGCGTGCGCCACTGGTAGCCGAGACCGATCTGCTGGCCGCCGGATGCGCTCGAGCTCGTGGAGAGGTTGAGCACGCCCGTGAGCGGCAGCTTGAACAGCACGCCCGCGCCCGCGATGCCGACGCCGCGCGATGCCTCGCCGTGGCCTTCGAGCGTGATCGCATCGCTCAGACCATACCGCACGGAGCCGCTTGCGGCGGGCGCGGTGTCGTAGCGGAACGAATCGATGCCGTAGGACGTACGCACGAAGCCCGCCTCGAACGAATAGTCGAACAGTCCCTTGGCCAACAGGCGCGAATCGATGTACAGCGGCACGGTCGTGCTGACATCGCGACCAAGCGCGTCGCGCACGACGATGGTCGCCTGGCCCGCGCCGCTCAGTGCCGGCGCGTTGTTGATGACGAACGGACCGCTCGGCACCTGCCCGGTGTACTGGCGCACGTTGTTGATGTACAGATCGACGGCGCCGGGCACCGCGGCCGAGCCGCCGAGCGCCGGCAACGGGTAGGTGATCAGGTCGGGCCGCAAGCCGAAATTGCGTCGGATCTGAAAGCCGCCGATGCGGACGGGGCGGCTCCATGGCAGCGCGCCGGTAATCGCATCGCCGACAAGGATCGACTGCATGCCGGTGGGATCCGCGTGGCTCCATGACGTATCGAGGCGCACGTACCGGTTGTTGCCGTTGTAGAACGTGGCCACGCCCGTATTGCTGAACACGCCGCCCGGATGGAACAGCCGCTGCTCGGTGAACAGGCCGAGTTCGTTGCCCGTGTCCGGCTGGGCGTAGGCCTCGTAGTTGAGTACGAAGCCGAGGCCGTTCGTCACGGGCGGCCGCACGCGGCCGCGCGAGCCCAGTTGCACCGGAATGCGCTGGCTGTCGTCCACGGTCAGGTAGACGCGCTGCATGCCCGGCTCATAGCGGTATGTCACCCCGGGCAGGCGATCGAGCGGGACCATGCCATTGGGCCCCGCCAGCGACGGATCCGCGCGCAGGCCGATTTCGCCGAGCTCCTCGATGGGCGTCGACAGCGCGCCGCCGGTCTCCGCGAAGCGCGCGACCGCGCCTGTCGATATGCCATTGAGCATGACCTCCAGGTAAGTGGTGTGCACGGATGACGCCGCGCCATCGTCCGCGCGCGCATTGGCGGATGCGGTTGCCGCAATGGCCGCAATGGCCGCAATGGCCGCAATGGCCGCAATGGCCGCGATGGAAGCGATCCAGGCCAGCGGGTTCGGGTGCGTCGCGCGGCGGCATGCCATGCGGTCCTAGGGGCGGCCCGCCGTGACCGGCAGGCTTTGCGGTTCGCCATTGACCGCACCATCGAGCCGCATGGTGGCGGCGGGCGCGAAGCTCGCGGGCAGGTTGATCTTCCAGACACGCACGGCGCCCGGCAGCGCATAGCCGAACAGGCCGCTGCCGACGTTGATGCGTTGTCCGCCATTGACGAGCGCGATATCGCTGAGCCGCGCGTGGCGCTGGCCCGCGTTGCGGACGGCGAGCGTCCAGCCCCCTTCGCTACCGTCGCGCCAGAGATTGAGCCGCAGCGGCGGCGGTGCGGTGGTGGAGGGCGTGCCCGCGAAGACCGGCACGGAGTAGCGCAGTTGCAGCCTGACGCCAGACGCGTCGGGCGTGGCGCCGGGGGCGGGCAGCTCGTCGATCAGCAGGCGGTAGGCGGATTCCCCCGCGGCCGATATGCCCGCGTCCGATGCGCCCGCGTGGTTGGCGCCCGCATCCGCGCGCGCCGGCCGGACGATACGCACGAGCTGATCGCTGCCGCCCGGAATGCGCACGATCGGCGGGCTTGCCACGATTTCCTCCGTGGCGGCGAGCGCATCGCTGCCGGTATCCTGCGTCCAGCGGAACACGCGGACCTGCGCGTGGATGGGGGTGTTGCCCTGGTTGCGCAGCGTGAGCGCGGCGGCGCCCGCGCCGGCGGGCAGGTCGATCCGTACCGGCGTGATCTGCAGCGAGGTGGCATGCGCCGGGCAGACCGCTGCCAGCGCGGCCAGCACCAGTGCCAGCAGCGTTGCGGAATCCGGACGCCGCCAGATGGCGGCGTGGCGCATCAGAAGTTGATCGTCGCCGTGACGGTCGTCGTATAGGCGCCCGCGCCAGGCGTCGTTTGCGCCGGCACCCGTCCGTACATCACGAAGGGCTGCGCGGTCCCGTTACCGGTGCCGCCGACCGTGTCGGTATTCGGCGTATTGCCCCAGATCTGCGTGCGGGCCGCGTCGCGATAGATCTGGAATTGCACGGTGGCGGCGTTGGGACCCGTCATCAGGCGGTTGGCGATCGTGCTGCTCGCCGTACTGCCGCCATCGAGGCCCACCTGGAACGGCGCGCCGGTACTGCACGTCACCGATACCTGCGACTGCTGGTCGACGTTGGCGGCGAGCACGCCCGTGCTGCCGAAGTCGAGATCGCTCGCGGCAATCGTACAGTCATTGGTCAGCGTGAGTCTGACGGTGAAGGTCGTGGTCTTGGTTGCGGCGCCGAGCGACAGCGGGAGCGCGCACAACACGCCGAGCGCGCCGAACGCGGCAAGACGCATGGAGAGACGGCGAGACGGTAGTGGCATCATCGAAGTAGTCCGTGGCGGCCGATGATGCGATGGTAACGAGTGCTGTCGCCGTCGCCACAGAATTTACAACGTTCAGTTTGTTTTAACGTACCGCCACGGTGATTTAAGTATCGCTGAAGTCGATTCAAATGCCGGAAAGCCTTATGCGGCGAGGGTTCGCGGGAATCGGTGTCATCGTTCGCGGTGTCTTGATCGCTGCATGTTGCCCGTCCGCGTCGCCGGATTTGGACACAGATCCAAGAGGGATGAGCAGTTGTTTGAAACGTGATTCCGGCGTATCGGCTGGATGCGAAGAGGAGGATTCCTATAATCGATTCGATGGACTTCCCGCAGACGACCTAACCAAGGAGGACATCATGCAAAGCAATGACACCGTGTTGACGCAGGCGCGCGCCGCGCTGTCGCAGGTACCGTATCAGGGCCGCCAGCTGCAACCCGCGATTCACCTCAGGATGTCGGACGGGGCGCTGATTCTCGAAGGCGAGGTAGGCAGTATCGTGGAGAAGACGCGGGCCGCGGCGCACGTCCGGCGCGTGAATGGCGTGACGGCGGTGATCGATCACCTGCGCGTGGCCGACGGCGCGGTACCCGTGGGCGACGGTGCGCTGCGCGACGCCGTATGCGAGCGGCTGCTCAATGCGATCGACTTCCGCAACTGCCGGATCTGCGCGCGAGTAAAGGGGCAGGTCGAGCGCGTGCGCGAAGCGGTGGGCGCCGAGCCCGACGACCAGAGCGGGTGGATCGAGGTGGCCGCGAGCGATGGCGTGGTGACGCTGCGAGGCAGCGTGATCAGTCTCTCCCATATGCGGCTGGCCGGCGTGCTCGCATGGTGGTCGGGCGGCTGCCGCTGCGTCATCAACGAGATCGTCGTGGCCCCGGCGGAAACCGATCGCGACGAAGAAATTTCCGAGGCATTGCAGCTCGTGCTGGAGACCGATCCGTTTGTCGACGCCAGCTGTATCCGCGTGCGGACCGAGGCCCGCGTGGTCACGCTGGAAGGCTATGTGTCCAGCGAAGGCACGCGCAAGCAGGCGGAGCGCGATGCTTGGTATGTGCAGGGCGTGGAGGACGTCATCAATCGAATCGTTCTGCAGAGCTGACGCGGCTTGCGGCGTTTTCCGCGCTATTCGGAGATCTCCGATTCACAGGGGGTGGGGCGGCGGCAAGAATTGGGAGGTCGTGCCAGCAGGCATGACGTCATCATCAAGCCGCAACAATGAAAACAATGAAAAACCTCCTCACGATGCTCGCCGGACTGATCAAGTTCGCTCTGAAGTTCGCTCTGAAGTTCGCTCTGAAGTTTGCCCTGAAACTTTCCCCCTGCGCGTTGCTAGTGCCCATATCGGTGGTGCACCTGACCACCCATGTGCACATACGATGCTGCATGCATCAACCGGCTGCGGCCAGCGCGCGAATCGCGTCGCGGGTGGAAGGCTGCTGCGCGGCGCCGAAGTGCGGATGCCTCGAAAACAGGTCGGCGGCCCAGTTGACGAATACACGGACCTTAGCGGACAGGTGGCGGTTCTGAGGGTACATCGCGGAGATCGGCAACTCTTCCGACTGCCAGTCGGGCATGACCTCCACGAGCCTGCCGCTGGCGACATACGGCTCGGCCATCGCGCACGAGATACGAGAGATGCCGTGGCCCTCCAGCGCGCAGCCTAGATATACCTCCGCATCGTTGGTGGAGATGGCCGACGGCAGCAGGATCTCGCCATGCTCGTCACCGCGCGACAGCGGCCACGGCATCTCCCGCCCGGTGCGGTTCGACAGGAAGTTGATGGCCTTGTGCTGCGCGAGTTCGGTCAGGTTGGTCGGCGTGCCGTGGCGGCGCAGATAGATGGGCGACGCGTACAAGCCGAGCTTCAGCACGCCAATGCGGCGCGCGACCATGCTTTCGTCCAGCAGGTTGCCGACGCGGAGCACCACGTCGACGCCTTCTTTCAGCAGATCGATCGGCTTGCCGTTCAGCGTCAGTTCCAGCTTGAGGTCGGGGTAGGCCTCGAAGAACTCATGCAGATGGGGAATCAGCACCATCTGCGCGAGTCCCGCTACCGTGTCGACGCATAGGGTGCCGCGCGGCGAATTGTTGTGCCGGGTGAGCGATTGCTCGGCCTCCTCGACATCCGCGAGAATCCGCACACAACGTTCGTAATAGGCGGCCCCGTCCGTGGTCACGCTGATGCGCCGCGTCGTACGGTGGAGCAGCTTGACGCCGAGGTGGGTCTCCAGATTCTGGATCAGGCGGGTCAGGGTGGCCTTGGGCAGGTCGAGCGACTCGGCCGCGCGGGCGAAGCTGCCGACATCCACCACCCGCGTGAATGCCTGCATTGAGACTAAGCGATCCATGATGGTATGGGGTCCATTCGTCCAACGGCGGGATATTGGCAGATATCCCCTCTATCCGTCGCCGGAAGGTCCGCAGTGAAGCACATTTCGGCAGTTCTTGCCAACGGCGGCATCAGACTTCGGCGGTCCAGCAACAACGATCCCGATTATTCCACCTCAGAAACAGTGCGTTGGCAATCTCTCGCTTTATCCCATCCCCGACAATCACCATAATTCGTTGCATCGCAACACATGATCGCCGCCCGTGGACGCACGCCGCGGCACCCGCAAAATGTCCAAGACGACCAGCCCGATTCACCCGGTAGCCCTTGTGGAACAAGGAAAGCAGACCGGCAAGGCAGGCGGCAAGACGATCGGGGCGGGGGCGCGGGTGGCGCAGCATGAGGTAGTCAGCGGCGACCGGACGATTTCGGTGTGGGTGAGTTACCCGCCGGGATACGCCCCGGGCGGCGCGCAGGCGAGCAGCGGATTGCTGCCGTGGCTGGTGTACCTCCATGCGGGCGGTTTTGTACAGAGCGATTGCGAGGCGGCATGCCAGCTGGCGGCGGATCTGGCCAGCACGGTGCCCGCCGTGGTGGTGACGCCGGGCTATTCGCTGGCGCCGGACCATCCGTTTCCGGCCGCGCCGGAAGATGCAGTGAATACGGTGGCATGGGTGCTGAAGCACGCGCGCCGCCTGAAGGTGGACAAGTCGCGTTTTGCAGTCGTTGGAGAAGAAGCCGGAGGCAACCTGGCGATCGCGCTGTCGCAGATGCTGCGCGATCGGGGCTTGCCGCAACCGGCGGGCCAATGGCTGATTCGACCGGTAACGGACCCGTGCCTGCAGCATGCATCGTGCACGGCGGGCCCTCGCCGTGTGTCGATGGAAATGCTGCAGCAATTAGCGTGCAATTATCGAGACTATCTGCCGACGCCGGCGGATAGCGTGCATCCCTATGCCGCGCCCGCGCTGGCCTCGAGGCTGGGCGGACTGCCGCCAGCGCTCGTGCAGGTCGCCGAGCTGGATGCATTGCGGGCGGAGGGCGAAGCGTTCGCCGAGCGCCTGCGCAAGGCCGGGGTACCGGCCGAGACCATGATCATGCCCGGCGCCTGTGGCGACGGGGTGGAACAGTCCCATGAGAGTTGCCAGGCATGGGTCAACGAAGGTGCGCGATTCCTGCGCGATTGTTTTGCGCGGGGCGACGACGCCTCATCCCGGCCCGAACGCCGGTCCGGCGCATAGAGCGACCGGATTAATGGCCAGCAGTCTTTCATGCTGGCGATCGCCGTAGTCTAGCCACACGGTATTCCCCCATTTTTTCCGGGCCCTGGGACCCGGCGGGGCGCGTTCGGCCTTTTTTTGCTTTCAGTTGAAGAAAACCCGACAGAAACACGGAGTGAAGAAAAATGAATCACCAGTCTCGACGCACGCTGATTGCCGTTGCCATCGTGGCGGTTCTCGGTATTGGCGTGGCAACCTCGGTCCTGCGTCCGTGGCATGGGGGCGAAGCGCAGGCCAACACCGCAACCCCGCCGGCGCCGTCGGTGGAAGTCGCCGCCGTGGTGGGTAAGACCATCACGGAATGGGATGAGTTCTCGGGCCGCATGGAAGCCGTAGATCGCGTGGAAATCCGTCCGCGCGTCTCCGGCACCATCGACACCGTGCACTTCCGCGAGGGCGCGATCGTGAAGAAGGGCGATCCGCTCTTCACGATCGACCCGCGTCCCTACGCCGCCGAGGTGGCGCGCGCGGAAGCGGCGCTCGCCGCCGCGCAGGTCCGCGCCTCGCATGCGCAGACCGAGAAGGCACGTGCGCAGCGCCTGCTGGACGACAACGCCATCTCCAAGCGCGAATACGACGAGCGCATCAACACCGCCAGCGAAACCGGCGCCGACGTGCGCGGCGCGCAGGCAGCGCTCGAGTCCGCGCGGCTGAACCTGAGCTACACGCGCATCGTCGCGCCGGTGGCGGGCCGCGTGTCGAAGGCCGAGATCACGGTGGGCAACCTCGTGGCCGCGGGCGCCGCATCGCCGGCGCTGACCACGGTCGTGTCCGTCTCGCCGATCTACGCGAGCTTCGACGTCGATGAGCAGAGCTACCTGCGCTTCACGGCGCCGGGCGCTGGCGGCGGCAAGAAGGACCTGCCGGTGTTCCTGGGTCTGGCCGACGAAGACGGCAACCCGCGCGAAGGCAAGGTGCAATGGGTGGACAACCGCCTGGATACGCGTAGCGGCACGATCCGCATGCGCGCCGTCTTCAACAATGAAGATGGCCGCCTGCTGCCGGGCCTCTACGCCAAGGTCAAGCTCGGTGGCGGCACGCCGCACCCGGCGGTGCTGATCAACGATCGCGCCGTGGGCACCGACCAGGGCAAGAAGTTCGTGCTGGTGGTCGGCAAGGACAACAAGCTCGGGTATCGCGAGGTCGACCTCGGACCGACGTATGACGGGCTGCGCGTGATCCGCAAGGGTCTGAATCCCGGCGAGAACATCGTCGTGAACGGCCTGCAGCGCGTGCGTCCGGGCGATACCGTCGCACCGAAGGTGGTGGACATGGCCTTCCGCAGCGAACTCCAGCCGAAGGGCAACGCGAATGCACCGAAGCAGGCGGAGCAGGCCGACAAGCCTGCCGAGCAGGTCGTCGGCGGCAACGAGAAACCCGCGGCAAAACCGGTGAGCTGAGCGCTTTCCCGCCAGAGCCCACGTAGACCCAAACTTCCCGTGCTGTTGATGGCGTCCGCTGCGTTGGCGGACAGCCAGGGGGAAGCGCTTTCGCCGAGACCAAGATGAATCTCTCGAAATTCTTTATCGATCGCCCGATTTTTGCGGGCGTGCTGTCGGTGCTGATCTTCCTGATCGGCGCCATCTCGATGTTCAAGTTACCGATCTCGGAGTACCCGGAAGTGGTACCGCCGTCGGTCGTTGTGCGCGCGCAGTTCCCGGGCGCCAACCCGAAGGTGATCGCCGAGACGGTGGCCACGCCGCTGGAAGAGCAGATCAACGGCGTCGAGGACATGCTGTACATGAACTCGCAGGCCAACAGCGACGGTTCGCTGACGCTGACCGTGACGTTCAAGCTGGGTACCGACCCGGACAAGGCGCAGGTGCTCGTGCAGAACCGCGTGGCGCAAGCCGAGCCGCGTCTGCCGGAGGACGTCCGCCGCCTGGGTATCACGACGGTCAAGAGCTCGCCCGACCTCACCATGGTGGTCCACCTGGTGTCGCCGAACGATCGCTATGACATGACGTACCTGCGCAACTACGCGCTGATCAACGTCAAGGACCGCCTCGCGCGGATCCAGGGCGTGGGCCAGGTGCAGATGTTCGGTTCGGGCGATTACTCGATGCGCGTCTGGCTGAACCCGGAGAAGATCGCCGAGCGCCAGCTGTCCGCTTCCGATGTGGTGCGCGCGATTCGCGAGCAAAACGTGCAGGTGGCGGCCGGCGTGATCGGCCAGTCGCCGTCGCTGCCGGGTACTGACCTGCAACTGTCGGTGAACGCGCAGGGCCGTCTGCAGACCGTCGAGGAGTTCGGCGACATCGTCGTCAAGAGCTCGCCCGATGGCGCGGTGACGTACCTGAAGGACATCGCGCGCATCGAGCTCGGTGCGTCCGAGTACGCGCTGCGTTCGCTGCTGGACAACAAGTCCGCGGTGGCGCTGCCGATCTTCCAGTCGCCGGGTTCCAACGCCATCCAGATCTCGGACGACGTCCGCAAGACCATGGAGGAGCTGAAGGAAGGCTTCCCCGATGGCGTGGACTACAGCATCGTCTATGACCCGACGCAGTTCGTGCGTCACAGTATCGAGGCCGTGGTGCATACGCTGTTCGAGGCGATTGCGCTGGTGGTGCTCGTGGTGATCCTGTTCCTGCAGACGTGGCGTGCGTCGATCATTCCGCTGCTGGCGGTGCCGGTGTCGATCGTCGGTACGTTCGGCCTGATGCATGCGTTCGGGTTCTCCATCAACGCGCTGTCGCTGTTCGGCCTCGTGCTGGCCATCGGTATCGTGGTGGACGATGCGATCGTGGTGGTGGAAAACGTCGAGCGGAACATCGAGGAAGGGTTGCCGCCGAAGGAAGCTACGTACAAGGCGATGCGCGAAGTGAGCGGCCCGATCATCGCGATCGCGCTGACGCTGTGCGCGGTGTTCGTGCCGCTGGGCTTCATGACGGGCCTGACCGGCCAGTTCTACAAGCAGTTCGCGCTGACGATCTCGATCTCGACGATCATCTCGGCCTTCAACTCGCTGACGCTGTCGCCGGCCCTGTCCGCGCTGCTGCTGCGTGGCCACGATGCGCCGAAGGATTGGCTGACGCGCGCGATGGATCGCGTGCTGGGCGGCTTCTTCAAGCGCTTCAACCGCTTCTTCCACCGCAGTGGCGAGAGCTATGGCCGTGGCGTGAAGGGCGTGATCGGCCGCAAGAGCGCCGTGTTCGGTGTCTACGCCGTGCTGCTGGTGGCGACGTGGGGCATCTTCCAGCTGGTGCCGAAGGGCTTCGTGCCCGCGCAGGACAAGCAGTATCTGGTGAGCTTCGCCAAGCTGCCTGACGGCGCGACGCTGGATCGCACCGAGGACGTGATCCGCCGCATGTCGGAGATCGCGCTGAAGCAGCCTGGCGTGGAATCTGCCGTGGCGTTCCCGGGCCTGTCGATCAACGGTTTCGTGAACAGCCCGAGCCAGGGCATCGTGTTCGCCACGCTGAAGCCGTTCGACGAGCGCAAGTCGAAGGACCTGTCGGGTGACGCCATCGCGGCCGCGCTGAACCAGAAGTACGCTTCGATCCAGGACGCGTTCATCGCCGTGTTCCCGCCGCCGCCGGTACAGGGCCTCGGCACGATCGGCGGTTTCAAGATGATGATCGAGGACCGTCAGGCGCTCGGTTATGACGCGCTGTTCGATGCGACCAATGCGTTCCTCGGCAAGGCTCGCGCCACGCCGGAACTCGCGGGTCTGTTCTCCAACTACCAGATCAACGTGCCGCAGCTGGATGTGCAGCTGGACCGCGTGAAGGCCAAGCAGCTGGGCGTGCCCGTCACGGACGTGTTCGACACGCTCCAGACGTACCTGGGCTCCACCTATGCGAACGACTTCAACAAGTTCGGCCGTACGTATCAGGTAAAGGTGCAGGCGGATGCGCAGTTCCGCGCGCACGCCGAGGACATCCTGCAGCTGAAGGTGCGCAACCAGTCGGGCGAGATGGTGCCGCTGTCGTCGCTGGTCAAGGTGAAGCAGGGCTTCGGTCCGGATAGCGTGGTGCGCTACAACGCGTTCACCGCCGCCGATATCAACGGCGGTCCGGCCCCGGGCTTCTCGTCGGGCCAGGCGCAGGCTGCCGTGGAACGCGTGGCCGCGGAAACGCTGCCCAAGGGCATCAAGTTCGAGTGGACCGACCTGACGTACCAGGACATCCTGGCCGGCAATGCGGGCATCTGGATCTTCCCGCTGTGCGTGCTGCTTGTGTTCCTGGTGCTGGCCGCGCAGTATGAAAGCCTGACGATGCCGCTGGCCGTGATCCTGATCGTGCCGATGAGCCTGCTCGCCGCCATGACCGGTGTATGGCTGACCCGTGGCGACAACAACATCTTCACGCAGATCGGCTTCATCGTGCTGGTCGGGTTGTCCGCGAAGAACGCGATCCTGATCGTGGAGTTCGCCCGCGAGCTCGAGCATCAGGGCCGCACGATCTTCCAGGCCGCGATTGAAGCCAGCCGCCTGCGTCTGCGCCCGATTCTGATGACGTCGTTCGCGTTCATCATGGGCGTGGTGCCGCTGGTGGTCTCGACCGGCGCCGGCGCGGAAATGCGTCATGCGATGGGCGTGGCGGTGTTCGCGGGGATGCTGGGCGTGACGTTCTTCGGCCTGTTCCTGACGCCGGTGTTCTACGTCACGCTGCGCATGCTGGCCACGCGCCGCGAGCGCCGCGAGGCGGCGCTGCGCCACGATGGCTCGCAGGCCGTCGCATCGGCCGAGTGACATGACAAGAATCCAAACGAGAGAAATCATGATTGCCCAACTGACCAACCAGTTCCCCCGCCTGGCCACGCTGGCCGCCGCGCTGGTGCTGGCGGGCTGCTCGCTGGCGCCGACGTACAAGGTGCCGGAGACGGCCAACACGGCAACGTTCAAGGAAGCCGAGGCCGCGCAGGCCGAAGGCATCCAGTGGAAGACCGCGACGCCGGCCGACGGCCAGGCGCGCGGCGAGTGGTGGAAGGTGTTCGGTGACGACGACCTCAATCGTCTGATCGACGCCGCCAACACGAGCAACCAGAACCTCGCCGCGGCTGCCGCGCGCGTCAAGCAGGCGCGTGCGATCACCGGCGCGACCGAAGCCGATCTGTATCCGCAGCTCAGCGTCGGCGTCGATCCGACCCGCACGCAGTATTCGGCGGCATCGGTGAGCTATCTGGGCGCGGGCACCACGCCGCCGATCCAGACCCTGGTGCGTGCTCGTGCGATTGCCAGCTACGAGCTCGACCTGTTCGGTCGCGTGGCGAGCAACGTCGCGGCGGCGCGTGCCGAGGGCGAAGCGGCCGACGATCTGTTCCGGTCGGTGCAGCTCGCGCTGCAGGCGGACGTGGCGCAGGCGTATTTCAACCTGCGCACGCTCGACAGCGATCGGGAGATCCTGCAGGCGACGATCAAGCTGCGCGAGGATGCGTTGTCGTTGCTGCGCAAGCGCTACGATGCCGGTGAAACCACCGATCTCGATCCGGCCCGCGCCGAGGCCGAGCTCGGTACCGCGCGCGCCGATCTGGCCGCGACCGAGCGCCGCCGCGCCAATCAGGAGCACGCCCTGGCGGTGCTGACGGGCCTGGCGCCGGCGCAGTTCGCGCTGACGCCGCGTCCGCTGCAACTGACGCCGCTGTCGGTGCCGGCCGGTCTGCCGTCCGAACTGCTCGAGCGCCGTCCCGACATTGCGCAGGCCGAGCGTCAGATGGCCGCGGCCAATGCCCGGATCGGCGTGGCGCGCGCCGCGTTCTACCCGCGCATTTCGCTGTCCGCGTTCTTCGGCTTCGAGTCGACGAACTTCGCCGATCTCTTCAAGTACTCGTCGCGTGCCTGGGCGATCGGACCGCTGGTCGGCTCGACGCTCGCGCAGACCGTGTTCGACGGTGGCCGAAATAGCGCGAACCTCGCGAACGCGCGCGCGGCCCACGAGGAATCGGTTGCGACGTACCGTCAGACGGTGCTGACCGCGTTCCGTGAGGTCGAGGACAGCCTCGCGGACGTGCGCTGGCTGAGCCAGCAGAGCACGGCGCTGGACACCGCGATCGCCGGCGCCAAGCGTGCGCAGCGCATCTCGCGCAGCCGCTATGACGCGGGCGCGGTCGACTACCTGACCGTGATCGATGCGGATCGTACCGTGTTGCAGTCGCAGCGCGACGCGAACACCGTGGCGGGACTGCGGGCTTCGGCGACGGTGTCGCTGGTGCGGAGCCTCGGCGGTGGCTGGGGTCCGCTGCCGGAGTCCGTGGCGTCGAACGACGGCGGGAAGCCGGCGGTGGTGAAGACGACCGCTTCCAACTGATAGCGATCTGACGGATCGCAGCCGACCGGTAACTGCCGTCACGGCAGTTACCAACCGTTGCACTCGCATCGCTGGCGCGATGCTTCCAGGGCACTAGACTGGAGGCATCGCGCCAGTGGCGTTTTGGGAGGCGCAACATGGGGTGTCTTGCTCGACCGCCGGCGGCGGTAGCCGTGTCGATGGTGGCGATGGTGACGACGATGGCGCTTGGCGTCCTGATGCCGCCTGGCATCGAGACCGCGCACGCGCAGCCGACCGTGGCGGGGTCGATCGCCGTCGGCGGTTCCGCGCGCGTGCGCGGGCCCGTCACCGTGCATGGCAACCTGAGCGTGGATGGCAACGTGCACGCGAGCGGGCCCATCACCGCGGGATGGCTCGCCACGCCGGGCGGCGGCTATCCCCGGCCGCCGCGGCGCACGCTGTACAAGGAATTCAACGGTCCGGTGACCATCCACGGTTCGATGATCGTCCACGGCGACTTGCAGGTGGATGGACCGATCACCGTCGATGGCGCGATCGAGTCAGGCGGAGGTATCGACGCCGACGGGCCGATCGTCGAGCGGGAGTCGCGGCGATAGTCCGAGGACGGGTAACCGTTTCAGCGATGTTGATGTCGCGGATGTAGCACAATGTCGACCTTTCGACATTCTTCCCATCGCCATGGCACACGCCTCCTCGCCGCTGGGCCTGCGCGGCATCGCGCTGTTCGAAGCCGCCAAGGGCGCGCTCGTCATATTGGCCGGCATCGGTATCGTGGCCTTGCTGCATCGCGATGCCCAGGCGATTGCCGAGCAGATCGTGCAGCGGCTCCATGTGAACCCTGCCAGCCGCTATCCCACCATTTTCCTGTCCCTCATGGCGCATCCGTCGGATGGGCGGCTATGGGCGATCGGCGGTTCCGCTGCTGTCTACGCGCTAATGCGGTTCGCCGAAGCCTATGGGCTCTGGAACAACCTGCCGTGGGGCAAATGGATCGGCGTCTGGTCCGGCGGCATCTATATTCCGGTGGAGTGTTACGAGGCCGTGCGCCATCCGACCGCGCTCCATATCGGGCTGGCGCTCGCCAATGCGCTGGTCGTGGTGTACCTGGTTGCCGGATTGCTGCGGCAGCGGGGCGCCGGATAGAAAATTTTCAAACGTCGCGACATCGACATGTAAGGCGCGGCGTGGCCGCCGCCGCGGCGATGGGCGCGATCTGCTAAGGTACACGGCACGCCGCTTGCATGGCGTTCATCAACGAGAGACAAGACCATGATTCACGAAATCGCACAGATCACCGTCAAGCCCGGCATGGAGGCGCAGTTCGAAGCGGGCGTCGTTCAGGCCAAGCCGCTGTTCGCGCGTGCGCGCGGCTGCCACAGCATGAACCTGCAGCGCTCGATCGAGCAGCCGCAGCAGTACACGCTGGTGGTGGGATGGGAAACCGTGGAAGACCATATGGTGCATTTCCGCGAGTCCGACGACTTTCAGACGTGGCGCAAACTGGTAGGCGATACGTTCGCCGCGGCGCCCAATGTGTATCACGTGACCACCGTGGTCTGATCCGTTTCATCGCGATCAGGCCCGATCGGGTCCTTTACCGGATAGCCATGACGACCTCGAGCGAGCGCCCACGACATTTCTCGATGCTGCGCGATCTGCAGCTGGCGGACTTCTTCACGCTGGCGAACGCCGCGTGCGGCATGGGCGCGGTGTTCTTCGCGATGTTCTACGTCGCCGAGCCGTCATTGACGCTGTTCTACGTGGCCGCCGCCTTCGCGCCGGCCGCGTTCTTCTTCGATGTCCTCGACGGCCGCATCGCGCGCTGGCGCCACGCCCACTCCGCACTGGGCCGCGAGCTCGACTCGCTGTCCGACGTCATCTCCTTCGGCGTCGCGCCGGCCACGCTCGCCTTTGCCGCGGGCATGCGCGGGGGATGGGACCTGATCGCGCTGGCGTATTTCGTCTGCTGTGGCGTCAGCCGCCTCGCGCGCTTCAACGTCACGGCGGAGACCTTGTCCGCCGGCACCGCCAAGGTCAAGTACTTCGAAGGCACGCCGATTCCGACCAGCGTGGTGCTCACCGGCGTACTCGCGTGGTGCGCGTCGCAGGACCGGCTTGCCGATGGCCTCTATGGCGGCGTCTGGCAGCTCGGCCCCGCCTTGCTGCACCCCATGGCGCTGCTGTTCGTGCTGTCGGGCTCGCTGATGATCAGCAAGACGTTGCGCATTCCGAAGTTCTGAGCTGTCGGAACGTTGTCCCCAGGCGCTTCGCTCGCCGCTCATCCGCGTCTTCGATTAATTCATCCAAACAATCAATTTATCAGCTTAATCTGCTGCGCATAGACTCGCTTCGAGGTGACGTCACGTAACGGAAGCCAGAACGAGGAGACAGCAATGACAAAGGTGTTCATACACCGAGGGAAGACGTGCGCGCTCGCGGGAGCGCTGGCCGGAGCGATGGTGCTCGGCGCGTGCGGTGGCAGCGACGACAATGGCGGTTCGAGCGGCGGTGGCGGTGGTGGCGGTACGCCCACCACGCGCACACCGGCGATGACGCTGAAGGTCACCGCCCGGCAGGACTTTCCGGGCAGCTACGGGGGCGTGGGCCAGTACGAGCAGCTTACCGGCACGCTCAGCGGTGAAGTCGATCCCAGGGATCCGAAGAACGCGATCATTCAGGACCTCTCGCTCGCGCCCGTCAATGCGAACGGCATGGTGGAATACACAGCCGACTTCGTGATGCTCAAGCCCAAGGACATGAGCAAGTCGAGCGGCGTCATGCGCTACGACGCGCCCAATCGCGGCAACATCCTTACGATGGTGAATCCGACGGCTACGCCGAGCGACGCCATCTACCTCGAGCGCGGGTACGTGCTGTTGTACTCGGCATGGCAGGGCGACGTGCCGAAGTCCAGCGCGGCCCGGCTCACGGTCACCGTTCCCGTGGCGAAGAACGCGGACGGTACATCGATCACCGGTCCGTACCGCAGCGAACTCGTCCCCACCGCCGCGACACCGTCGATGACCCTGCCGGGCGGTGTGTTCAACGGCACGATGCTGCCGTATGCGCCCGCGAGTCTCGACAACACGCTCCCCGGCTACTCGCTGACGCGGCGCGCGAACGAGACCGATGCGCGCCAGCCGATCCCCGCCAGCGACTGGAAGTTCGCGACGTGCGATAGCGGAACCAATGCGTTCCCCGGTACGCCCGATCCCGCAAGCATCTGCCTGCGCGGCGGCTTCGATCCGGCCTATCTGTATGAGCTCGTGTACGTGGCGAAGGATCCGAAGGTGATGGGCGTCGGCCTTGCCGCGCTGCGCGACACCATCAGCTTCTTCCGCGGCAAGACGGCGGATAGCGCCGGTACGCCGAATCCCGTTGCGGGGCGCATCGCCTATACGATCGGGCAGGGCACGTCGCAGTCGGGCAATGCCATGAAGACGTTCCTGCATCTCGGCTTCAATCAGGCGCTCGACGGCAACAAGGTGTTCGACGGCATTTACGCGCATGTGGCCGCGCGGCAGACCAACGTCAACACGCGCTTTGCCGTGCCGGGCGGTGGCGGCGGGCTGCGGACGGACCATACGGCGTTTGGGCAGACCGCGCCGCGCGGGCTCGACAAGGACTACGTGGACGATATCTCGGGTCAGCGCGGTGGGGTGATGGCGCGTTGCTCGGCGACCAGCACGTGCCCCAAGTTCTTCCTCGGCCTGTCCGGCACCGAGTTCTGGCAACTGCAGGGTTCGCCGGTGCTCACCGACGCCAATGGGACGCGCGATCTCACGCAGCCTGACAACGCGCGCATCTACTACTACACGGGTACGCAGCACGGCGGCGCGGGCGGTACCGCTAGCATCGCGTTTGCGCCGACGCGCAACGTCTATCCGGCCGGCACGGTGATTCATCACAACGACACGTTCCGCGCGTTGTTCATCGACCTCGAGGACTGGGTCGTGCGCGGGGTGACGCCGCCGGCGAGCCAGGTGCCGAAGCTGGCCGATGGCACGCTGGTCCGTCCGAGCGCGGTGACGTTCCCGGTGATGAAGGGGCTGACATGGCCGGTGTCTGGGGGCGCGGCGATCCCGGACTTCCAGTACCTCGCGCGCTACAACGGCTACTCGCTGCTCGACTTCGGTCCCCAGTACCGCCCTCAGGACGAATCGGGCATCGCGACGATTCTGCCGCCGGCGAACCTCAATCGCGACTATGCGATTCTCGTGCCGCAGGTGGATACGTCCACGGGCATTCCGCGCGCGGGTATCCGCAGCGTGGAGGCGCGGGTGCCGGTGGGGACGAGCATCGAGTTCAACTACGTGGCCACGCCCGGCATCATCGACCTGTCGAACCTGACGGGATCGTTCATCCCGTTCCACAAGACGGAGACCGCGCGTGTGGCGGCGGGCGATGGGCGCCCTTCGCTCGAGACGTTGTATGGCACGCAGGCCGGCTATGTGTCCGCGGTGACGTCGGCGGCCAACGACCTCGTGGCGCAGAGATTCCTGCTGCAACGGGATGCCGACGCCATCATCGCGCGCGCAACGGCGAATCCGGTCCTGCCGTAACACGCGGCGCTAGAAGCTCGCGGCGAATCCGAACGAGATGCCGGATACGTTGTTGCCGAAGACGTACCGGACTACTGCGCGGATACGCGTCACGAAGACCTCGTGGGCGCTTGTATCGAGTTCGAGTCCGGTGCCGAGGGTCGTGAGGCGATTGAAGCCCAGCGCGCCGGCCTGGTTTCCGAAGTATTGGGAGTGGGACAGCTCCAGCACGTAGCGAACGGGGCGGTCGAGCGCGCGCAGGCCTGTCGGGGATCGCCAGCGGGCGTACAGGCTCGCGGTCTGCGCGGCGGAGGAGGCTTCGATGCCATGGGAGGTGCCGAAGCTGCGCAGGTAGATGTTCGTATATCGCAGTTCCACGTCGATGTCGTTCTCGCCGCGATGGCTCTCCCAGTCGAGCATCACCGAGCCGCCGAGGCCGTAGGCATTCATCGAGCCGTCTTCCAGGAACGCGACCTCCCGATCCGTCTTCTGCTCGACGGCGAACTTGGCCACGGAGACATCGCTGGCGACGCGGCCGATCGAGGCATTGAGGATGGGGCGGAACACGAGCTCCCGGCTTTCCGTCAGCGGAAAATCCCAGCCGACGCCGACCGTGCCCGCAAACGTGTTCCACTTCGTCGGCAGGCGGCGCGTCTCCTGACCGTTCGACGCAACGAACGTCGGGTCGTAGCGGTTGTAGGCGATCGACCCCTCCAGATACATCGGAAACGACTGACTCAACGTGAAGCCGCCGCCCAGTTGCCAGAGCGTGATGTCAGGGTTGTCGGTACTCGTGTTGCTGATAGAGAGCGAACTGGAAGCGAGGTCGGGCACGACGGCGAAGGACATCAGGGTCAGCACCGAGCTGGCCTGCTTCTGCACGTTGGCGCCGACGATCCCATACGTCTGCGCCGACGACACGTCCGCCGCGGCGAGCAGGCCCATGGCAATCAGCGCATTCGGGAGGACTCTCATGCCCACCAATTGTCGAACCCCGACCGCATGCCGCTGAAGTGAATCTTTTCTCCCACGCAGAAAGTTTCTTCGACATGAGAAGCTGGCGTTGCTCAGTCTGCTCGCCCCTTCGCTGAAACGAAAACAAGCCGCCCCTCGCTTCCGCGAGCGGGCGGCTTTCATGTCAGCGGGGGCGATTAACGCAGGGCTTCCACGATCGCCTTGGCCAGTGGGCCGCCCGATGCCGGGTTTTGGCCGGTCATCAACCTGCCGTCCACGACCACCTTTTCCTGCCACACGTCGGCCGACGAGTACTCGGCGCCCTCGGCGCGCAACGCGTCTTCCAGGAGGAAGGGGACGTCGGCCTGGGCGTAGCCGGCTTCTTCGGCGTTGGAGAACGACGTCAGCTTGCGGCCCTTGATCAGCGGCGTGCCGTCCTCGAGCTTCGCGCCGAGCAGGGCGGCGGGGCCATGGCAGACCGCGGCGACGATCTTGCCGCCTTGCCAGGCGCGTTCGACGGCCTGCTGGATTTCCGGGTTGCGGGCGATGTCGACCATCGGGCCAAGGCCGCCGGGGAAGAAGATAGCGTCGTAGTCCAGGACGTCCACTTCCGACAGCTTGCGGCTATGGGCCATGCGGCGGATCGCGGCGCTGTTGCGGAAGGCCAGTTGCGCGGGATCGTTCGCGTCGTAGCCGTCTTCCGGCGGCGTGCCGCCCTGCAGCGATGCGTATTCGACCGCCACGCCGAATTCCGCGAAGACTTCGTACGGGTGGGCGACCTCGGGGAAGAAGTAGCCCGTAGGACGGTGGTTCGGGCCAATCTCGGCGGTGTTGGTCAGGATGAACAGTACGTGCTTGATAGACATGATGCGCTCCTAAACAGTGGGATAAATCGAAACGTCGTTAAAAAGAGAGAGGTTGCGGGCGGCGTTCAGACGGCTTCCACAGCCACCGGCCGCCGGGGCGTCGTTTTGAGCAGGGTCAGGCCAAAGATCGCCAGCCCGGTGAGGGTGAGCGCAAAACCCGCCCACGCCACCGACAGCAATCCAAAGCCCGCATCGATCGTCGCGCCACCGGCCCACGCCCCGATCGCATTGCCGAGATTGCAGGCGGCCAGCGTCATCGCACCCATCAGCGACGGTGCCTGCGGGGCAAAGCGCGTCAGACGGACCTGCATGGTCGGGATGGAAGCCATCAGCGCGGCGCCGAGCGCGAACAGCGCGGGGAACAGCACCGAAGGGGTTTGACCGCCGATGGCAATCACCACGAGGACCGCCAGCGCACCGCCCAGGCCGAGCACGAGGCCGCGCATCGGATACTGGTCGGCCGCACGACCGCCCACCGAATTGCCGGCCGTCATGCCGATACCGAAAATCGCCAGCGCCACGGGGATCATCGAAGGCGCCAGCTTCGTGGCATCGGTGACGATCGGTCCGACGAACGTGTAGATCGCGAACAGGCTCGCGATGCCGGCGGTCGCCACCGCCATCACGCCCCAGACCTTGCCGCTGCGCAGCGCGGACAACTCCTGCACGATGGGCGCGCCATCGAGGGCGGCCGTGCGCGGCAGCCACTGGCGGATGGCCAGCCATGCCACCGCGGAGAGCGCCGCCACCGCGAGGTAGGTTTCGCGCCAGCCAAGCGTCTGTCCAAGGAACGTCGCAAGCGGCGAGCCGATGATCGTCGCGACGGTCAGGCCGGTCATGACGATGGCGAACGCGCGGCCGGACTGGCCCGGGCCGAGGATATAGCTCGCGACCATCGCGCCGGCACCGAAGTACGCGCCCTGCGGCAACCCGCTGAGAAAGCGCGCGGCGATCAGGAACGGCAGGCTCGATGCCATCGCCGACAAGACGTTGCCGACGACGAACAACGCGATGAGCGCGAGCAGCAACGTCCGGCGATTGAGCCGCGCCGCGGCAAGCGTGACCGCCGGTGCGCCGACGACCACGCCAAGCGCGTAAGCGGTGACCGCGCTGGTGGCCTGCGGCACATCGATGCCCAGGCTCGCGGAGAACAACTGGATCACGCCCATGCTGGCAAACTCGGACGTGCCGATACAGAAGCTGCCGAGCGCCAGCGCGAATAGCGCGAGGGAGCGGGCGAGGCCGCCGGAAGCCGGATGACCGGATGCGGGCGATGTTGTGGGTTGGGTCGTTTCAGTCATGGAAAACTCCTCAAACTTGATCTGTGCCGCATGTCTGGCGGCGCCGGGTTGCCCTAACTATGCGTAATGACCAGATATTTGAGAAATTTATTTGTTCTATTCTAGATATTCACCTAGCATGATGACTCATGCGATACGACCTGAACCTCCTGCCCGTGTTCATCGCGCTGATGGAAGAGCGCAACGTCACACGCGCCGCCGCGCGCCTCGGCATGACGCAGCCGGCACTCTCGAATGCGCTGAACCGGCTGCGAGAAACGCTCCGCGACCCGCTGTTCGTGCGCGAGCGATACGGCATCAAGCCCACCCAGTTCGCGGAGTCCATCGTCCCGGTGGTGTCGGAATCCCTGGCCAGACTCGATGACGTGATCCTCGGGCAGCAGCATTTCGACCCGGCCACGTCCGTGCGTCAGTTCCATATCGCGCCGAACAGCTATGTGGAAATCGTGCTGATCCCCAGCGTGGTGGCTCGGTTACGTGAGGTGGCGCCCGGGGTGAAGGTGTCGCTGACGCCGTTCGGCAGCGACCTCGCCGAGACCGGCGTCATCTCCGGCACGACCGACATGGCGCTAGGCCGCATCGTCGATCCGCCCGACAGCCTCGTGATCCAGCACCTCATGGACGATGGGCTCGCATGCGTCGTGCGCGCGGATCATCCGGACATCGGCGATACGATGTCGCGCGAGCAGTACGAGCGGCTACGGCACGTCAACGTGCTGCCGCCGGGGAGGTTGCGGGTGGGTCTGTTTCAGGCGCTCGAGCGCCAGCGCCTGCGGCGGGAGCTTGCGATTTCGGTGACGCATTTTCTGGCGGTGCCGGAGATCATCGCAAAGACCGATTACTGCGCGACTTTGCCACGGCTGATCTGCGCTCAGATCGCCAAGGACGCGCGCCTCAAGGTGTTGCCGTCACCGGTCGATCTAGGAACATTCCCGGTGGATATCGCCTGGCACGTCCGCTATCGGCAGGACCCTGCGCATCGATGGTTCCGGCAGGTGCTGGTGGATACGGCGGGGGAGTTGGCGGGACAGGGGTGAGGCGAACTCATTTGCCGCGCGCCGCGCGTGCCGCGCGTGCCCCCTCGGCCGCCGCGGCGCGGAGCTCCGGTGGAAAGCCGCGTATTTCGGCGTGAAAGAAACCGCGTTCCGCGGCCCGCAACGTCCCAAGCTGCGTGGCAAGGCGCTCCATCGCGTCATACGCCTGCGCCGACGCCCCCTGTTCGTACGTGAGGTACCATGCGGACTCCAGCAGCAGGTTGGCCACCTGCAACGCGTTATAGCGCACGCGCCCCGTATCGTGTTCCTCCAGCGCAAAGGCCGCGACCGACGACCAGCGCACGAAGCCCTTGGCCGCCGCGAATGGCGCATGGAACGGTCGCAAGGCATCGATCGCCGCCGCAACGGTCAGCGGACGCCGTGCCCGGAACGCGCTCGACGACGCGGGCGCCGTGGCCGCATCGATGTTGCCGCGCGCCACGCGTAGCAGAAAGATCGTATTCCACGCGGTGCCACCGCCGACACCGAACCGGTCGCAGATCCACTCGGACAACCCGAGCCACCGCATGGCCTGACGCTGGACATCCCCAGCGTCCAGCGCGCGCGCCTCGTCGACGAGCCTGTATTGCCAGAACAGCCAGAGGCACCAGCCGATATTGGCCGCCGCATGCTGCGCGGCGTCGACGGAGTCCGCTTCATACGCGGCCTGCAACGCCCCGGCGAAGCCCTCCAGCGCATCGCGGGCGGCATCCCGCCGCCGCGATGCGCTGACCGCGGTCGAGGATTTCACTGCGGACTTGTTCCCGCCTTGTCCCGCAGCTTCCGGACGCAGCGCAACACTCTTGTGAATGAGCGCGTCCAGGTTCAGCGCCTCGAAGCGAATGCGCGGGTTATACCGCACGACGGGCCGCAATTCGGGATCGCCTTCGAGCCGCGCCAGTTCGTGCCGCGCGGCGTCGAGATCGCCGCGCGTGTATTGCTCCCACGCGCGCACGACGTGCGCCATGGCGGCGAACGTCGGCAACGCGGCGTTGACGTGGCCGCCCGCCACGATCCGTTCGAATCGGCGCAAGGCCGCGCGGCTTTTGTCGAGCCGATCGCTGCGGCGCCACGCCAGGCTCTCCTTGAGCAGCGACAGCGCCTGCTGGAATGGGTCGGCGGCGCTGCGGTGCGCGGCGCGGAACGACTCGGCCACGCCGTGATCGATCATCCCCGCGAAGCCGTCCTGCGCGCCACGCATGGCCTGCGTGAGATGGCGCCAGAAGTCCATGTCGCGCATCACGTAGTAAAGACCGTCGTCGGTGCGGCCCTCGGTGCTGCCCTCCGCGCCGCCATTGCGCGCGGATCGCACGGGTCTGGCGGGGCTCGACGGCCCAAGCCACCGCGCCACACCCGCCGTCCGCATCGCCTTGCCGTTTGCGGTGAAGCGCAGCCTCCGCGCGGTAGCCGGGGCCATCCAGAACGGACCGCGGCTACGGCGATCGGCGCGCAGCGTCGCGATATCGGCGGCCTTGTCATGACCCCAGCCCACCGCGATGCCCCATCGCGCGAAGTCGCCGAACGCGCGTGACACGATCATCCGCACATTGGCGGCCTCGGCGAACCGCGCGCGCACGATCGCGGCCCCGAGGTCCTCGCGGTCGCGCGACACGGCCAGCCAGATGCGCGCCAGCAGCCAGACCGACTGATGGCGGACGGTCCGGCCGTTCACGGTATAGGGCCCGGTGAGGTCGATGTGGATGGGTTCGCGTGCGGTCATCGAGCGCCATGTTACGCGTGTTACAGACGCTTCGGTTGGCGAGTTTCATCGGCGCACCTATGCTCCGGCTCATTCATCCACAACCACAAGAGAACGCTGATGCGAGGTGACATGCGAAAGACAATGCTGGGTCTGCTGGTCGCGCCTTTGGTGCTGGCCTGTGCGGCGGTGACCGCCACGCCCGTCGGAAAGACCGAGGTGCCGATCGATGCGAAACCGTTATTCGACGCAGCCGGTGTCGACGGCACCATCGTCGTCTATGACGTGCGTCAGCACCGCACGCTGACCTACAACCCGAAGCGCGCGGCCACGGCGTATTCGCCAGCGTCGACGTTCAAGATCTTCAACTCGCTGATCGGCCTGGAGACCGGCGCAGTGGCCGATGTCGATCATGACAAGCTGCCATGGGACGGCAAGGTATGGATGCACCATGGCAAGCCGATCCTGCCCGCGGTGTGCAATGGCGAGGTCGCCTTGCGCGACGCGCTCAGGAACTCGTGCGTGCCGGCCTATCAGGCCCTGGCTCGCCGCGTGGGCACGGCGCAGTATCGCAAGTATCTCGGGGCGGCGCACTTCGGGAATGCCGACGTCGAGGGACCGGTGGACCGGTTCTGGCTCAACGGGCATTTGCAAATCACGACATATCAGCAGATTGACTTTCTGCGCGCGGCTGCCGCGCACAAGGTGCCGCTGATCTCGGAGCAGAGCTTCCGGGCGCTGGACGACATCCTCGTCATCGAGCAGACGCCGGTCTATACGCTCCGCGCGAAGACGGGGTGGGCCACATCGGGCAAGGTCGATGTCGGCTGGTGGGTGGGCTGGGTGACGCGCGGTGACGATACGTACGTATTCGCGATGAACCTCGATATGCCGAAGCCGGAGGTCGGTGCCAGGCGTCAGGAGATTGCGCGCGCGGTGCTGAAGCAGGTGGGGGCGCTGCCCTGATCGATGCCGATGCCGCGGCGATCGATCAAGGTTTACTACCGCGGATGACAAATCAGGATGACCATCACGCGCCGAACTGCCGCGTCTTCGTGCGGCGCATGTCGGCGATGCTCAGCGAAATGGCCGAGATCAGGAAGTAGAACGCGCCGAACGCCGCGTACGGGGCAAAGTCCGTGATGCCTGGGACCTGCGCCCCCGCGGCCGTCTTGATGAAGAACGCGCCCGCCAGCGCCGATTGCGCGCCGCTGAGGATCATGGCCCATTGGGCACCGAAGTTTTTCCAGCGGCGCACACCGGTGGCGAGCTGGAACAGGCCCGCGAGAATGGCCCAGGTGCCGAAGACCCCGAGCACGGCATTCATGCCGATGCCGAGTGCAATGGCAACGCCGGCGGTCGTGACGCCGCTGGCCACCACGTTGAGCGCTTGCGTAGGGTTGCGGCGCATGCCGCCATTCCGGTGTGCGTCCACGAGGTTGGCCACGGCGTCCCACGCGGGGTAGACCATCAGGAGGATCGCCGCGACGGCGGGGTTGGTCCTGCCGACCGTGAACGCGGCGGCAACCCACACAATCGAGAATGCGGCGCGCCAGTAGTAGTAGGGCTTGAGCCAAAGATTGGCGTGCGATGCGCCGTTCGGGCTGAATTCGGTCATGATGGTTCCTTCCGTAGATGGTGCTACCAACTAGTTGGTAGACTGTGTGGTTCAAAAAAAGTCCCTGAATGACAGGGACCTCCATTTCGTTTGAAACGTCGTCAGGCAGCCCGCAGAACCTCCACGGCCCGGCCGACGATCGATACAAATGCCTCGGCATTGCCGTGCACGCGTGCCGCGATCATGCCGCCATGCACGGTGGCCAGAAACGCGGCGGCCTCGGCATCCGCGTTCGTCCGCAGCCGGAACGTCTTGCTCTCCGCGCCCGCCGCGAGAATCGACGCCAGCCAGCCCGTCAGATCCTGGAAATGCCCGCGCACCTGACTGGCTACCGGCTCGGGAATGGCGGGCAGCTCCGACGCCAGCATTGCGCAGATGCAGAACGGCGACGAGCCGTCGCGGATGCAGCGCTCCCAATAACCGGTGTAGGCGTGCAGCCGATCGAGCGGGGCGGACGCATGCGCCTCGATCGCGGCCACCCCTTTGCGCGTTTCCTCTCGATACAGCTTCACGACGACCTCGACCAGTTCGGCCTTGCTCGGAAAGTGGTGATGAATACTGGCCTTGCTGATGCCTACCTTTTCCGAGATATCGGCGTAACTGAACCCGTTATATCCGCGCGTCGCCAACAACGATTGCGTACAGACGACGATTTCAATGGCCTTGGGAGAGAGGTCGATGGCTTCCATAAATGACAGTCTACCAACTAGTTGGTTGATGTCAAGGAGGGATCGATCGAACCGCGTCACGGGAAGCTATATGGTTACTTCAGCTTCACGCCCCATTCGTTCTCCACGCACTTCACATAGTCGCCCGGAATCAGGGCACTGAATTTTTCCTGATAGTTGACGAGCATGCATCGGTAGGCCATGCCGTCGTGCCAGTCCTTGACCCAGGTGGTGTCGGCGGCCGCGCTGCCCTGATCGGAGAACTGCTTCATGCCCGTGCAGCCGAGCTTTTCGCTGTCGGGCACCGGGACGTTGAGTTCGGCGGCGAAGGACTTGTAGTACTTGATGCGGTTGAGCGACTGGGCGACTTCGGTGTTGCCGCCGCATTCCACGCCGCCGTTGATGATCATCGTGGTGACGCCGAAGCCCGGGACGAGGCCGCTGGACTGGTCGGTGGCGTTGGGTTGCCAGCTGCCGTCGATGACGGCCTGCATCGAGGGTTTTGGCGGCTGCGGGTAGACGAAGAAGAAGACGGCCGAGGCCAGGTTGAGCCACGTGCTGGCGACGCTGTCGGGATTGTCGAGCAGGATCGTCGGCTTGCCGTACATCACCTGCGAGAACTGGCCGTAGTTGTAGTTGTACGAGAGCTGCTTGGCGCCGCGGCCGTAGTACTTCCTGAAGCTGCCGTCCGCGTTCTTGCCGCAGACGTAGAGCTGGCCCTGCCAGATGTTCGGGTCGCACTCGGCGTTGTAGCCGCAGCCATCGCCCGTTTCGGTGCAGCCCATTTCCCTGACCCAGTGCAGGCCTTGCCGGAATTCCGGCGTGCTCGAGTGGATGTCGTGCTCGCCCGTTTCCTGCGCGAAGTGGGCGAACATCGTGGCGAGGGTCTTGCGGCAGATGGCCTCGGCGTCGCGGCCGTCCTTGTAATCCGCGCAGACCGCGGGGAACTTGGCGATGGCCTGCAGGAAGGCGCGGTACGTATAGGACGGGTCTCTGCGCGGGAACAGGAATTCCCATTTCGCGGCGTTGACGATCTTCTCCACACGCTGGACGTTGACGGGGTTGCTCGCCTTGCCGGCGTCGGTGGCGTCGACGATAGCGTTGTCGGCCGTGCGGATCATTTGCTTGATGGCGGCGAAGGTGGGCGTGTTGGTGAGGTCCTTTTCCACCTGCTCGGCCTGGGCGCGGGTGGGGATGGGGACGTCGGGCGGGACCGGGGCTGGCGCGGGCGTTGGCACTGGCGTAGGCGTTGGGGCGGGCGGGGCAACCTTTGCCGGGTCGCAGTCTTCGATCACTGCCCACGGATCGCCGCTCGTGGGGGTGGTGCCCTGCGCCCACCATTTGGCGCGGTAGTTCTTTGCCTGATAGGACGCGACATTGTTCTCGTTGTAGATGCTCGTGGCGCTCCACGGCGCGTAGCAGCCGGGTTTGGTTTTGGCGGGGCTCGGGGCCGGCGACGGGGCGGGGGTTGGCGCAGGGGCCGGTGCCGGTGTCGGTGTCGGTGTCGGCGAAGGCGCAGGCGAAGGCGCAGGCGCAGGCGCAGGCGCAGGCGCAGGCGCAGGCGAGGGCGAGGGCGAGGGCGAGGGCGAGGGCGAGGGCGAGGGCGAGGGCGAGGGCGAGGGCGAGGGCGAGGGCGAGGGCGAGGGCGAGGGCGAGGCGCCACCTGTGCACTCTCCCTTGTCCTCCCACGGCCCCCACTGCTCGGTCCCGGGCACATTCCCCTGCGTCCACCACTTGTTCTGATACACGCGCCCGTTATAGGCGACCAATGCCCCGGGCGTGGCATACACCATCGTGCTTTGCCATGCAGCGGGACACGGCGCGGCGTAGGCCGGCGCCGGCGCCACCAGCAACATCCCGCCAGCGGCGGCGGCGGCGATGACACTCATCGAAGCGGGATGGCCCATATCGATCTCTCCCGGCGATTCCAGCGACTGATCCTGCGAAAAGTCTAGAACCGACGGCGCCCGCGACCGCCCCGCAGGCAAACATTTCACTGCCGACGACGCGGCGCTTGCAGACTTGCCTCTGACAGTGCATCGAGATGTCGTCACGCATAACATCTGCGCCGACTCTCACTGACCGCGCATCACGCTCGCAGCGGCATAACGCGCGACGGCATGCCCCTCACGCCGCGGCCCGGGATTTGTCCTGAAAGAACTGCAGGAACGCACGAAGTTTGCCGGGCATCTGCGCGCGGTTGGGGTAGTACATGTAGAACGGTTCGCGCGCACGCGTGAAGGTTTCCAGAAGCGGGACGACGAGGCCGTCCTCCAGGGCCTTGTGCGCGAAATGCTCGAAGACGAAGGCCAGGCCGTTGCCGTCGCACGCGGCCTCGAGCGCGCTGCGCATCTCGCTGAAGACGAGGCGCCCCTGTATATCGATGGTCAGCGGTTCGTTGCCCACCCGGAATTCCCATGGCAGGAACTGCCCGCGATTGCCGATGCGCTGGCGGATGCAATCGTGTTGAAGCAACTGGTCCGGCCGCCTGGGTTTGCCGCGCGCCTTGACGTACGCCGGTGCGCCCACGACGAGCAGCCGTTGCGGCGGCCCGATCGGCACCGCGATCATGTCCTTCTGCAAGGCACGCCCAAGCCGGATGCCCACATCGAAGCCACCGGCGACGATATCGGTGAGCCCGTGTTCGACGCTGACCTCGACGGCAAGCTCCGGATACCGGGTCAGGAACTCGCGCAGATGCGGCTGGATCAGCGTGGCATGGGCCACGTACGACGTATTGATCCGCAGCTGCCCGCGCGCCGCCCCGGACGCATCGCCCACTTCCTGCACCGAGCGGCGAATCTGGTCGAGCGCCGGCCCCAGCGTCTGCAACAGTTGCGTGCCCGCTTCCGTCAGCGACACGCTGCGGGTGGTCCGATTGAACAACCGGACCCGCATCGACGCCTCCAGCAGCTTGATGGTGCGCGAGATGGCCGTTGGCGTGATCTCCATCTCCGCGGCCGCACGCGTGAAATTGAGGTGGCGGGCCACGCTCTCGAACGCGATGAGGCCGGGCAGGCTGACGGTCCCGGGGGCAGGGGGCAATGGCTTTCGCGTGACGGGCATCTCTGGATCGGTCGGCGGCGATGAATGTGTTCGACGGCGATTATGAACCTGAAGCTCATATTCCAACAACCCTTCGTCGATTCTCTATCGGCCCTCGCGGACCTACGCTTCGATCACCGCAGCCGCACCGATGCGGTTGCACATCGAACCTGAATCAGAGGAGTTTCACCATGTCCGTCGTGACCATTCCCGCCGTCAATCCCCGCAGCCCGCTCGCTTCGATGAAGGGCCACCACGTCGCCGTGCGCGTACCGAGCTTCGACACCGCCGTGCAGTGGTACACCGAGATGCTCGACTTCCGCGTCGTGCACCGCTGGACGTATGCCGACCAACGTCTCGCGTACCTGGCGCCCGCCAACGACGACGCCTTCTTCATCGAAATCCTCGGCGATGGCGATCCGCTGCCCATTCCCAAGCCCGTGTACAGCGACCTCGGCGACAGCCTGCGCCTCGCCGGCTATCACCACTTTTGCATCAACGTGGAAGACATGGACGCTACCGTCGCCGAGCTACGCCGCCGGGGCGTGCAGATCGTGACGGCGCCGTTCGAGCTGCCCGCGATCGGCCGCAAGCTGGCCTTCATCGCGGATCCTTTCGGCAACCTGATCGAACTTGCCGAAGTGGTCGGCTGATCCATCCACAAGAAAGGGGCATCGACATGACCATGACCTTTTTGCAGATCGGCTCCGGACCGGGTATCGGTCTCGCGACCGCCGAGCGTTTTGCGCGCGAGGGATACCGCGTCGTTGTGGCTTCGCGCCATCCGGCACGGTTGCGCCGACATGCGGAGGCGGCCGGATGCGCGGGCCTCGCGTTCGATACCGTGGATGCATCCGACCCGCGCTCGGTGGCCGCGCTCATCGCGCGTCACCGGGATACCCTCTCGGTGCTGCACTACAACGCGGGCGTATTGCATTACGGCGCCGACGGTGAGCTGCAGACGCGCACGCTCGCGGACGAATCCGTCGATTCGCTGATCTCGGATATGAACGTCAATCTCACGAGCGCGCTCGTGGCGATGCGCGCGGGCGCCGAGGCGATCGGGCAGAACGGCGGCGGCAGCCTCTTCGTGACGGGAGGCGGGCTCGGCATCCATCCGTCGCCGCAATTCCTGACGCTCAGCACGGGCAAGGCCGGCCTGCGCGCCGCGGCCCTGTCGCTGTTCGAGCCGATGCAGGCGCTTGGCATCCACCTCGCGGCGGTAACGGTCCGCACTCCGGTCAGCCCGGACTCCGTCCATACGCGTGCCGTGGCCGATGCGTTCTGGCAACTGCATGCGGAGCCGCGCGAGGCGTGGACGCCGGAGATCGTCTACGGGTGAGGGCGATCCCTCTCTTGTTGCACCCCGCGGGCATCAGCCGGCCGCCCCGCCCGCGAGTTCGCCGGCGATGGTATCGATCAATGCACGGACCCGGCGCGGCTGCACGCGCGTCGGCGGATATACGATCTGCAGCGCCGTGCGGCCCGCGGAAAACGGTGCGAGGACCTCGATCAGCCGGCCGGCATCGAGGTCCTCCTGAATGTCCCAGACCGATTTCATGCAGAGCCCGTGGCCTTGCAGCGCCCACCGCCTGACCAGGTCCCCGGTGTTGGCGATCCGCCGTCCGCGCACGGTGACGGCATGCGGCTTGCCCTCGACGCGAAACGGCCACACGCGGTCGCTATTGATGCCGAAGCGCATCACGATGCAGTCGTGGTGCGGCAGGTCGTCGGGGTGTCCAGGCGTGCCATGGCGCGCGAGATATGCGGGCGAGGCGGAGACGACGCGCCGGTTCTCGCCGATCGGCTTCGCCTTGAGTGTGCTGTCGGCCAGCGTGCCATATCGCACGGCGAAGTCGATGCCCTGGCCGACGAGGTCCACGAAGCTATCGGTAAGGTTGAGGTCGACCGTCACATCGGGATGCGCATCCAGGAAGCGATCGACGATCGGCACGATGCGGGTCTGACCGAGGTCCACTGGCGCGCTCAGCCGCACCGGACCGGAGATCGTTTCGGCGCCGCGCCGCACGCGGCTCTCGAGTTCGTCGGCCTCGGCCAGTAACCGGCGGGCGCCGTCGGCCAGCGTGCGGCCCTCGTCGGTGAGGCTGATCGACCGGGTGGTGCGGGTCAGCAGCGTGACGCCGTAATAGCTCTCCAGCATGGACAGCCGTTCGGACACGGAGGCGGGCGACAAGCCTAGCTCCCGCCCAGCAGCCGATAACCCGCCTTTCTCGAGGATCGTCAGAAACAGATGAAGGTTGTCGAGCATCTTTCGGAATCCCCGAAATATGATTTACGAATTTAACCAATTATCAAGATTGTTCACAAGATCTACAGTCGTTGCCAAGCAACCCATGCCTGATTCCATCGCTTCCAGGAGATCGCAATGCACTTCACCGACCAAACCGTTTCCGTGATCGTCGGCGGCCAGACCGGCATCGGCCGCGCCGTGGCGGACGCTCTGAGCGAACGCCCCGGCCGCGTGCTGGTGGCCAGCCGCCGCAACGGCCTCGATATCGCCGATCCGGCCGCCGTCGAGCGCTACTTCGAACAGCTCGGACCCGTGGACCACGTCGTCTTCACGGCAGGCTCGCAGGCACCGGGCGGGAAGCTGGCCGACGTGAACCTGGCGGACGCGAAGGCGGCATTCGACGTGAAGTTCTGGGGCACCCTCGCCGTGGCCAGGGCCGCCGCGAAGCATCTGCGCCCGGGCGGCACGCTGACGCTCACCAGCGGCTTCCTCGCGCGTCGCACCGTCCCCGGCACCATCGTCAAGACCGCGATGAACGCGGCACTGGAAGCCGTGGCCAAGATCCTCGCGCGCGAGTTGGCGCCGATCCGCGTCAACGTCGTGAGTCCAGGACTCACCGATACGGAGGCCTATGCGGGCATGGATGCGGCCGCGCGGAGCGCCATGCTGGACCGCGCGGCGACCAGCCTGCCTGTGGGCCGTTACGGCCGTGCGGAAGACCTGGCGCAGGGTTACCTGCTCGCAATCGATAACCCGTTCATGACCGGCGCCATCATCGATATCGACGGCGGCGCGCTGATCAACTGAACACGAGACGACCATGTCCGATACGCATACCCTTTTCTCGCCAGTGCAGGTGGGCCATCTGCGACTGCCCAACCGCGTGGTGATGGCACCGATGACGCGCGCCCGCAGTTCGCAGCCTGGCGACGTGCCCAACGCGATGAACGCCACGTACTACGCGCAACGCGCAAGCGCGGGCCTGATCGTGTCGGAGGCCACGCAGATTTCGCCGCAGGGCAAAGGCTACTCGTTCACGCCGGGTATCTACAGCGATGCGCAGGTCGAGGGCTGGCGCCTCGTCACGCGCGCCGTGCATCGGGCAGGGGGACGCATCTTCCTGCAGCTCTGGCACGTGGGCCGCATGTCGCATCCCGTGTTCCACGGCGGCGAGCTGCCTGTCGCGCCATCGGCCGTGCCGTTCGAGGGGTCGATCTGGATGGTCGATCCGGCCACCGGGGAAGGCGGCATGTACGCATGCCCGACGCCCCGTGCCCTGGGCATCGACGAGATTCATGCGATCGTGGACGACTACCGGCGCGCGGCACGCCGCGCGATCGAGGCGGGCTTCGATGGCGTGGAGATCCACGGCGCCAATGGCTACCTCGTCGACCAGTTCCTGCGGACCACGTCGAACGTTCGCACCGATGCGTATGGCGGCTCGCGCGAGAATCGCCTGCGGTTTCTCAAGGACGTCATGGACGCCGTGATCGAGGAGGTCGGCGCGGACCGCGCCGCGATCCGGCTCGCCCCGTTCCTGACCGCGCGGGGGATGGCGTGCCCCGACATCCTGCCCACGATCCTCGAGGCGGCGGGCTACCTTCACGGGAAGGGCATTGCATATCTGCATCTCGTGGAAGCGGACTGGGACGATGCGCCCGTATTCACCGAAGCCTTCCGCCGCGACATCCGCGCGCGCTTCGCCGGCCCCATCATCGTCGCCGGCAACTACGACCAGACGCGGGCGCAGTGGGTACTGGACAAGGGCTACGCGGACCTCGTCGCATTCGGCCGGCCCTTCGTCGCCAACCCGGACCTGCCGCGCCGCATGGCCGAAGGACTGCCGCTGGCGAGATTCGACGGCGGCGCGTTGTTCGGCGGCGCCGAGCAAGGGTACAACGACTATCCCGCGTGGGCGTTGCAGGAGGCGTAAACCCTCCGGCGGGTGTCTACCCTACTTGAATGGGGCTTCAGATGCTCGCCTCCGTGCCGTTATGCGATCCGTGTCTATCCACAAGAACGGAGATGTTTCATGGGTCGTATCAAGGCTGCCGCGCTGCTGCTCGGCGCGAGCATTCTGGCTGGGTGCGCCACGGTGCAAAAGCCGATTCCCGCCACCAGTGCGCTGTTCAACAACAAAGAGAAGACGGTGGCTGTCGCCATCGAGAAGCTGCCGGAGCCGGGGCAGCGCATGCTCGGTAACCAGGGCTTGCTCGATGTCGCGATCAATCGCGCCAACGCCGCGGCCATCGTCGAGCGCCTGCAGCGCCAGGACTTCACGATGGTGAGCAGCCTGCCGGAAGACTTCCGCAAGGGCCTCGAATCGCGCCAGATGAAGGTGGTGATGATCCAGGAACCGCTCGTGACCGAAGACATGCCGAAGTTCGTCGAAGGCTCCGGTGACGGGATTGCGCTGCGCGACTACCGGCCGTTCGCCAAAAAGTACAACGCCGACAAGCTGCTACTGATCACCGCGCGGGCGCTCGGCACCAAGCGGACGTACTACGGCTTCATCCCGACGGAACCTCCGCAGGCATACATCGCGCTGAGAGGCCAACTCGTCGACCTGTCGACGAACCGGCTCGAATGGTACGAAGACGTGGAAACCATCGTCGCCGCCAATGGCGATTGGGACCAGTCGCCGGACTATGAGAATCTGATGCGCGCGGTGGACGAAAGCACGCGCGTGACCACGAGCAAGCTGCGCGGGGCCTTCTTCATGGAACAACGCTCGCCGAGCGTGCCGCCGGTCGCAGGCAACGCCGCGGCACCCGCCGCGCGGTAAAGAGAAGGCAGGCGGAAGGCGATATTCCGTCCTCGATGTGACGGCTACCGAGCGTTTGTTAGTGTGAGGGCGGAGCGCTATAATCGCGCTCATCGCCCTCCCGCTCGGGCTGTCTTTGAACATTCCATCGAGGCACATCGTGCAACATCAGGCCACCTCAAACTCCAGCGACAGGATTCTGGCGGTCGCTACCCGCATTGCGCAGGCGCATGGCTATGGCGGGCTGAACCTCCGGGCGCTCGCGGAAGAGGTGGGCATCAAGGCGGCCAGTCTCTATCACCATTTCCCCAGCAAGGCTGATCTTGCTGCCGCGGTGGCCAGGCGGTACTGGGAGGACACGGTGGTGGCGCTGGATGCGCTGTCGGCCAAGACGCCGGATATGGCGGATCGCCTGCGGAAGTACCCGAGCCTGTTTCGCAAATCGCTCGAGAATGACAACCGCATCTGCCTGTGCAGCTTCATGACGGCCGAGTACGACGATCTGCCCGACGTCGTGAAGACGGAAGTGCAGGCATTCACCGACGTGAATGTCGCGTGGCTGGCCAAGACGCTGGTGGATGCCGGCATCGTCGGCACCAGGGATGCGAAGAAGCGCGCGCACGCGATCTTCGCCGCGGTGGCGGGCGCCCAGCTCATGGCACGCGGCCGCGCCGATATCAAACTCTTCGATACGCTGATCGACAACTATCGGGCGGCCGGGCTGTTGCCCGCCTGATGGCTGCGCTCAATCGAGCGAGATGCGGTTGGCGCGGATAACCTTGCCCCACGTCTCGCGATCGGCGGCGACATAGCGGTCCACCTCCGCCTGCGTGCGCGGTGGCTGGACGACCAGGCCGAGGGCGGCGAAGGTTCCGCGGAACTGGGCATCGCCGAGGACCTGCGTTGCGGCCGCTTGCAGGCGCGGCACCACATCCGGGGGCGTTTGCGCGGGCACGGCGAGGCCGAACCACGTGGCGGCGTGGAAATCGGGATAGCCGCTCTCGGCCATGGTCGGCACATTGGGCAGAACCTCGAGCCGCGCGCGTGACGTGACGGCCAACGCCTTGAGCTTGCCCGCGCGGATGTGCGGCAGCGAGGTGCTGACGACATCGACCATCAGCTGCACGTCGTTCGCCAGCAGCGCGGACAGGGCCGGCGCGCTGCCGTTGTACGGGACGTGCGTCATCTCGATGCCGAGTTCGGCCTTGAGCATCTCGGTGGCGAGTTGCAGCGGATTGCCGAGGCCTACCGAGGAATAGTTGAGCTTGCCGTTGGCCGCCTTCGCGTAACTCGCAAAGTCGCGCGTGTTCGACGCGGGCACCTGATTGTTCGTCACGATGACCAGCGGCACTTCGGTGCCGATCAGGAACACCTTGAAGTCCTTGGGATCGTACCCCGTGCGTTTGTAGAGCATCGGGTTCAGCACCATGCTGGCGCTCGACGCCATGATCATCGTGTAGCCGTCGGCGGGCGCGCGCGCCACGCTCTGCGCGCCGACCATCGTGTTGGCGCCGGGGCGGTTCTCCACGACCACCGTTTGCTTCAGGTCCTTCGACATGCCTTCCGCGAGCGCGCGGCCGAACTGGTCGGAGGAACCGCCGGGGGTGTAGGGGACCACCAGTTTGATCGGCCGCTCGGGGAAGGGGCCGGCGTGCGCGAGTGTCATGGTCGCGGCCATGGCGGCTACCGCCGCGGCAATGCGGAACGGGGATCGTGGCATGTTGTCTCCTTCTTCTGTTTTGTTATGTCTTCGTGCCGTCAAACGCGGCGTCAGACGCGCCGACCGCGGCCGGCCCAATGCTGATCGCGCAGTTTGCGCTTGGCGAGCTTGCCGGTCTCGTCGCGTGGCAGCCGGGCGATCTCGATCGTGCGCGGGACCTTGAAGCCGGAGAGCCGCTCGCGCAGCCACTCGGTCACGGCCGCGGGATCGATCGCGGTGTCGGGCATAGGCTCGACCACGCCGTGCAGTCGTTCGCCGTATTCGTCGTCGGGTACCCCGAACACCGCGCAATCGGCGACGCCGGGGTAGCGCACGAGCTGATGCTCGATCTCGGCCGGATAGATGTTGACCCCGCCTGAGATCACCATGTCGGAGGCGCGATCGCAGATGAACAGGTAACCGTCGGCATCGACATAGCCCATGTCGCCGAGCGAGATCAGGCCGTCGCGGTCGATGGCGCGGCGTGCGGCGTCGTTGTTCAGGTAGGTGAAGTCCGGATACGCGGGTTGCCGTACGTACACGAGACCCACTTCGCCGGTCGCGCACGCATTGCCATCGGCGTCGAGGATGCGCAGCTGCGCGGCATCGATGGGACGGCCCGCGGTGCCGGGGCGGGCGGCAGCATCGGCCGGGGTGGCGACGGTCACCATGCCGGCCTCGCTCGATGCGTAGGTTTCGTGAATCACCGGGCCGAGCCACTCCAGCATCGCGCGCTTGACCTCGGGGGCGCAGGGCGAGCCCGTCGACGCGACGAAGCGAATCGAGGAGAGGTCATAGCGGGCGCGGACCTCCGGCGGCAGCTTGAGCAGCCGCACGTACATGATGGGCACGAGGTAGAGCACATCGATGCGATGCTGCTCGACCAGCGCGAGCACCTGTTCGGCGTCGAAGCGCGCGGTGAGCACCAGCCGCTCGGCCATTTGCAAGGCCTGCTGGATGAAGACGCCTGGCGCGCTGTGATAGAGCGGCGCGGACATCAGCGCGCGGCACCCCGGGACGATGCCGATCGACTGCGCGACGACCGAGCGCATGCGGGCGAGCTGGTCGTCCATCGTGCCGAGGGGGAACGGTTCGCGCAGCACGCCCTTGGGCCTGCCGGTGGTGCCCGAGGTGTAGGCGAGGTGGCCGCGCGGTGCGACGCGCGGGCCATCGTACGGCGGTTGCGCGGCGAGCCATGGCTCGTACTCGATCGCATCGGGATCGGTGCCGCCGACGGCAAACACCGTGACGCCGGGCGGCACGGCGGCGCGCACGGCATCCAGCAGGTCCGCGTGCACGAGCAGCACGCGGGCGCCGCTGTCTTCGAGGACGAAGCGGACTTCCGCGGCGGTGAAGTGCCAGTTGATGGGGCAGTAGTAGATGCCTGCCACGCGGCAGGCGGCGATCGCATCGGCAAAGACGGGATCGTTGCGCAGCAGGAGCGCGACGACGTTGCCTTCCTCGAGCCCCAGCCGGCGCCATCCGCCGGCCAGTCTGTTACCGCGGGCGACGATGTCGTCCCCCGCGCGATGCTGCGATTCAAACCAAAGGTCTGCGGCCATCCGCTTGTCTCCGTGGTGCCGGTCTGATGCCGGCAATGTGGGAAATGTAGCGGGGGCAATCCCGCATCGACAATACGGCAAGCGCGCACCACAATGTTGCGTCATACGTGACAATGACTTTGCGCGAGCATGGATCTGCACCTCATTCAGTCCTTTGTCGAGATCGTCGATGCCGGCACGCTGGCCGAAGCGGGCCGCCGGCGCGGCGTGACGCGCTCGCAGGTCAGCCGGCAGTTGGGCCAGCTGGAAGAGCAGGCCGGTGCGCAACTATTGCGGCGGACCACGCGCCGTCTGGAGACGACGGAGGCGGGGCAGACCCTGTACGAGCACGGCGTGCGCATGCTCCAGGAAGCCGTCGCCGCGCAGGCGGAGATCGACAGCCTCGGCAAGACGCTGCGCGGACACGTCAGGGTGAGTGTGCCGACGGGACTCGGCGATGCCTACATCGCACCGCTGCTCCTGGACTTCGCGGCGCTGCATCCGGGCATCTCGTTACGCGTGTTCTTCGCCAACCGTGTGACGAACCTGATCGCCGACGAGATCGACGTCGCGTTACGGGTCACGTCGAACCCGCCCCTCGACGTCGTGGCGCGGGAGGTCTGCGCAACGCCGTGGCGGCTCCTCGCATCGCCGTCCTATCTCGCGAGCATTGCCCCCATCGAGGCGCCGGCCGATCTGGCGCACTGCCACTTCCTGTGCCCGCCATACTCGTCGCGCCGCTTCCGGCTGGTCATCGAACGCGCGGGCGTCCGTGAAACGATCGACATCGCCCCACATCTGCAGTCGGAACATTTCCGTTTCCTCCTGCGCGCCGCGCAGGGCGGGCATGGGGTAGGGCTGCTGCCCGCCTATGCGGGATGGGAGGATGTCAGGGCCGGCACGCTGGTGCCGGTGTTACCCGAATGGGCGCCCGAGGGACTGGGCCACCATCTGTACATCATCACGACGCCGAACCTGCATCCATCGATGGCAACACGGGCGTTGATTGCCTATCTGCGGGAGGAGATTCCTAAGCTGGGGGTGTTTGCGGAGGGGTGAGCCACCCCTCATTCATTGCCCACGTCCTTGCATCCGAATTTGAGAATCGTCGCATTCACAGGCGCGGCTTGGTGCCGTACGTTGTCGGAAGCAAAAAATCTTGGTGGGCGCGACGGCGTTCCATTGCCGCGGGAACAAGGAAAAATATGCCATGGACATGATGCCGCACGTGCAAATCATCCACGACGACAAGGGGCAGCCTGCGTTCGTCGTGATCCCCTATGCGGATTACATCAAGCAACGCGCGCAGGACAAGGACGGGGTGCCCCACGAGGTCGCACGCATGCTGCTCGTAGACGACGTGTCTCCCGCGCGCGCGTGGCGTGAGCATCTGGGGTTGACGCAGAAGGAAGTCGCATCGCGTCTCGGTATCAGTCAGCCAGCGTACGCCGAACAGGAGAACGGCAAAGGGCGGATGCGCAAGGCAACGCGCGAAAAGCTCGCCGCAGCGTTTGGCATTTCCCCTGCGTTGCTGGACATCTGACATCCGAACCCCTGTGGTCTGTTGCCCTCAGCCGGGCGCGGCGCTGCAGACGGGGCCGATTCTGAGTGCCCGCCTTGCCGAGGCGAGCGCTCGTCCTGCAAGCGCATGTCACCGACAACGACGAACGCGGAGCATTGCGCGCGCTGGGATCGGCGATTGGCGCGTCCAGCGTGGTGAGTTGAGGTTGGATAAGGGGGGTTGAACTTGGCGGACCGATAGCCCGGCGTCACGAGGCCGCCCCAGCCGGCATCTCCTCAAAGCCCCGCCCGGAGACTCTCGAATGCGTCTTGCAGAAATTTTGCCGCCGGCTTTCGCGCGCCGGTCTGCTCTCGCCACGCTTGCAGCGCAAGCCTCAGGGCCCCGACGGAAGCCATGGCAATCATCCGAAGCGTCGTCTGCCGTTCGGGCTGTCGCCACACCTCGCGCAGCGCGAGAAACAGCGCCTGCTCCTGCCTCACGTAGAACGCTTGCTTGCGTGCGAGCAGCGATTCGCTCGATAGCATGAGGTTGTCGATGGCCGTCATCTCCTCGGTCGTATAGCGCGCAATGCGTTTGACCATCACGTCGCGCACCGCGTCCAACGGCGCCACGTCGGGCGATGTCTTGAGCAGATCCGCGATCAACTCGGCTGAATCGGCCTCCAGTCCGAACAGGATGATGTCGTCCTTCGACTTGAAGTACGAGAAGAAGGTGCGGCGGGAGATTCCTGCCGCATCCGCAATCGCGTCCAGTGTCGTGCCTTCGTAGCCATCGGCGAGGAACATGCGCAGCGCGACCTCCGCGATTCGCTGCCGCGTTTCACGTTGCTTTCTTTCCCGCAAGCCTTCCGATCTCGGAGCGCCCACGACAGTCATCTTTCCTGGCATCTTTTGGGTTCTTGCAATACTGCACTCAGTGCAATAATATTCGCACTCAGTAAATGAATGTGTGCACCCAGTGTAGCCCTCCACACCCTCTACAGGCAAGAACCATGACCCATTGGACAGCTTCCGACATCCCCTCCCAACGCGGCCGCACAGCGGTCGTCACGGGCACTGGTGGCCTGGGATTCCAGGATGCGCTTGCACTGGCTCGTGCGGGTGCGGACGTGATCATTGCCGGCCGAAACCCCGCCAAAGGGGCGGCAGCCGTGAACGAGATCCGCTGGAAAATTCCGGGCGCCAATGTGGCATTCGGCCTGCTGGACCTTGCCAGCCTCGCGTCGATACAGCTCTTCGCGGAAGGCCTGCGCAATTCTCGAAGCAAGCTTGATATCCTGGTCAACAACGCGGCGGTGATGACGCCGCCGACGCGACGGGCGACGCCCGACGGTTTCGAGTTGCAGTGGGGCACGAATTACCTGGGGCACTTCGCGTTGACCGCGCAGCTTCTGCCTCTGCTGCGCAACAGCAACCAGGCGCGCGTCATTACCCTGTCGAGCGTTGCGGCAAGGGCCGGAGCGATCGACTTCGGCGATCTGCAGGCGGAGCGCAGCTACAGGCCGATGTCGGCTTACAGCCAATCGAAACTCGCGTGCCTGATGTTCGCGCTGGAGCTTCAGCGCCGCAGCGATGCCGCCGGCTGGAACATCCAGAGCATCGCCGCCCATCCGGGCATCTCCCGCACGGACCTGCTGCCTAATGGCGCGGGGGCATGGAGCGTCGCCGGCATGGTTCGCCGTTTCATGTGGTTCCTGTTTCAGCCAGCGGAGCAGGGCGCGTTGCCAACACTGTTCGCGGCGACCTCGCCGCTGGCGCGCGGTGGGAATTACTATGGCCCCGACGGGCTCGCCGAAATGCGGGGCTATCCGACCTCCGCGGCCATTCCTCCGCAAGCGCTGGATATCGGCGCCGCGGCTCGGCTCTGGTCGACCTCCGAGGCGCTGACGCGCACCGTCTTCCGTGATGAGTCGAAGATGTCGGACGCTTTCCATGATGTCCACCGGCTGCCGGCGTGATGAGAGGCAGGACATCTGAAGCAGCGCTTCGACGATCGCTGGACACGCGCGTCGCCAGCGGCAACTGATCGCGGCGAGCCACTCGTACGGTGCCAACACTACTCGGCCGAGGGCAGAGGCCGAGGACGCCTACAGTAACTTTTGCGTCCCCATTGAAAAACATGGCGACCTCTTCTGCACCGGGTCCGTATCGCATGGCCCCGGATGCAGGAGACTAGTGATGCGCCACGGCCTCGGAAACCTGGGCCGGGTCTTCATAATCGCGGTCCGGGATACGGCCGAGGGCTTCAATGATGTCGTCCTTCGCTCCGTTCTTCTGCGCCAGCGACACTAGCGCATCCCGGTTCGCAGGGTAATCCATGCCCTTCAGGGCCTTTTGAAGTTCGATTGGGTTCAGCTTGCCTTCTTTCCCTGAACCGCCGTCTTGTTGCTGCTTATCCGCCATCTGACTCTCCTAAGCGTTGAGAGGCCGAGCCTCACTGAGGCGGGAGAGCAACGAGCGTGCCGGACGACCAACGCTGTCAGAGACCGAAGTACCGGCAATTGCCCTCGATGCGGCCGCGTTCGCTTTCGGGAAATTGCCCGTCCGCAAGCAGCCGCTGCAGCGCGTCGCGGCCCTGTTCGATGGCGCCCACGTAATACGCGCTGACGACGAGTTCATCCAGTGCGCGCCAGGCATAGACGGAATTGTCGATGAACAGCGAGTCGGCTGGGCGCGGCACCGCGGCGGCCTGTTGCGCGTAAAGGTGGGCAAGCGCGTATTCGCTTCGCAGCCGGTGGTAGCGCGCCAGCGCGCAGAGCGGCTCCGCGCGCGTGGGGCGGAGCTGATAGGCATCGAGATAGGCTGACTGAACTGCCTCCCGCGCGTCGCCGCGGCGTTCTCGCAGCGCGCCGATTTGAAAGCACGCGTACCAGACTTCCTCTTCCCAGCCGCCCATCGCGGCGCGTGCCTCGTAGTGGTGGATGGCCTCTTCAAGCTTGCCCGCATCGCGATAGCTTTGCGCGAGATAGAAGCGATAGCGCGTGTTATCGGGGGCATCGCGAACTGCCTTCTCCAATACCTCGATGTCGCGCAGGTACGTTTGCGGATCGCGCGCGCGTGCGCCGTCGCGCGACACGACGATGGTGGCGTGAGGCAGCGCCTCCCAGCAATGCGGCACGTCCTGCGTCAGGAATTCGTGCAGCACGCCTTCCCACCGCCATGGCTGACGCGCGCGTACCAGCGCGTTGCGCAGGTAGAGCCAGCCATCGAGCTCGCAGCGAAACTGGTAGCCGTCGGCCTGCAGGTCGGGCCACGCGAAGCCAGCTTCCATGTGGAGCGTCTCGTCGGCATCGATACACAGCACGTAATCGTCCGCGCCCGTCATCGCCATGCGGGCGAGCGCCATGGCCTCATTGCGGTTGTGCGCAAAATCGCGCCATGGCCGTTCATGCAGGGTGCCCGGCACGTCCGCCATGAATCGGCGGATCGTGTCCTGCGTGCCATCGCCCGAGCCCGTGTCCACGATGACCCAATGGTCGATCCACGGCTTCACGCTGGCCAGGCAGCGTTCGATCACCGGGGCTTCGTCCTTGACGATCATGTTCAGGCAGATGCGGGGCACGTCAGACTCTCCGAGTGGCAAAAATCCGGGCGAAGGATACCCGCTTTGCCGGTCCCGCGCGAATCGCGCGTGCAGTCTGTCTGCCCCTCCGACGTGGGGGCGAAATGCAACGCCCCGTTTGAACCGATCATCGATAACATGCTGGCCGCCACGCGCAGCGGTCCACATCACCGCGCCGGAGGTCGGGTCTTCGAAATCTATCAATCTTTGACGGGAACGGGAAAAATGAAACAACGACAATGGGCTGCCGCCCTTTCGATTGCCACGGCTGTACTTCTTGCAAGCTGCGGCGGCGATGACAGCACAGGAACCAGCGCAAGCACTCCGACGGTACTGCCTGCGGCGACGATTTCGGGCACGGCGGCTACGGGTGCGCCGATCACCAACGCCGCGCTGACGATCAAATGCGTCAGCGGTCAAGCGACCGTGACCACCGGCACGGATGGCAGCTGGAGCGCTACCACGGCAAATCTGGCCCTGCCGTGCGTGTTGCGCGTGACCACTGCCACGGGCGAAGTGTTGCATTCGTACATCGAAACGGCCGGCACGACCAACGTCACGCCGATTACCGAACTCGTCGTTGCCGCCGCGTCCGGCAATGCGGATACCGAAGCGTTTTTCACCAGTTTCTCGACGGTGTCCGCCGCGGCTGCGAGCGACAAGCTGGCGCTTGCCATCACGCAGGTCAAGCAGCGTCTGGCGTCCCTCGGCGTTGACGCCGATTCGCTGAATCTGCTGAATCAGAAGTTCAATCCCCGCAACGGCGACAAGTACGACGATCGCCTGGAAGAGATTGCGGCCAAGCTCAAGCAGGCCAATTCGACGCTGGCCGCGCTATCGAGCGATGTGGCGCAGGGCAAGGTCGGTCCGGTGGGCCCCACTGGAGCAACGGGTGCCACGGGCGCAACGGGTGCCACCGGCGCGACGGGCGCAAACGGCGTGGATGGGTCGCCCGGCGCGACGGGGCCGCAGGGGCCGACCGGTGCTACGGGTGCTACAGGTGCCACGGGTGCTAACGGCGCTAACGGCGCCACGGGTGCCACAGGCGCTACGGGTCCGACGGGCGCCACCGGCCCCACCGGCGCAACCGGTTCAAACGGCGCGACGGGCGCGACTGGGGCCACTGGCTCCACGGGCGCGACGGGTGCCACCGGGCCCACCGGCGCCACGGGCGCCACGGGCGCAACGGGTGCCACGGGCGCGACCGGTTCCACCGGCGCAACGGGCGCCACGGGTCCGGCCGGCACGATTCCCGGCCTGGGCAATCCCGACACTACCGTAGGCGACGGCACCGGCGGTGACTGCACGATGGCGACGGTGTGGCTGTCCGCCACCAGCTTCGCGGCGGGCGGCATGCGTGCCGACGGGCGGGTCATGAGCATTCAGAGCAATCAGGCTCTCTTCGCACTGCTGGGCACCAAGTTTGGCGGCGACGGCGTCACTAACTTCCGTCTGCCGGATCTGCGGGCCCTGGAGCCGACCGGCCTGTACTACGTCATCTGCACGCAAGGCATCTTCCCGAGCCGACCGTAAGGTCCCATCCTTTTGGCGCGTGGCGGGCACCGGCCCTTGTTGCTAAGCTGAATCAGCTCCACAGCCGGCCATCCCTCCATGTCTTTCCTCACGCGTGTGGCACGGGCGCGAAGCCTGTGCGTGCCTGCCGTATTGGTGTGCGCAGCATCAATCGCGCAGGTGCACGCGCAGGAAGCGCTCGTTCTGGGCGGCCTGCAGCGTACGGATGCCGGCGGCGAAACCAGCTACGGCTATAGCTACAGCTATCAGCACAATCTGGCGGAGAACTGGTACGCCTCGTTTTCCTACCTCAACGAGGGGCACGTCACGAAGCACCATCGGGATGGGCATAGCGTTCAGCTCTGGTGGCGTTACCCGTTTGCCGATCGCCGTTTCAATCTGGCCATCGGCGCGGGTCCGTATCGATATTTCGATACGACGGACCGCAACGACGACGGCAGCTCCGACGATCATCACGGCTGGGGCCTGCTGGCCAGTGTGGCGGCCACCTGGTACGTCAATGGCGGTCCGTGGATGGTGCAGGCACGCTACAACCGCGCGCAGACGCCATCGAGCATCAAGACGAACACGCTGTTGATCGGCGTGGGCTATCAGCTGGACCGCGGCGACCGCGGCGGTCCCGTCGTGCCGCCGCCATCGCGGTTGGACAACGTCACGCAGAACGAGATCACGGTGTTCCTGGGGCAGACCATCGTGAACACATTCGACTCGGAATCCTCGTTCGCCAAAGCCGTCGAGTACCGCCGCGGCCTGGCTCGCTATGTGTCAGGCACGGTGAGCTACATCAACGAAGGCGAAAATTCGGCATTGCGCCGCAACGGCGTGGCGGCGCAGCTATGGCTGGAACGGGCGTTCTTCCATGATGCATTGACGCTTGGCGTCGGCGCCGGTCCGTACTATGCCATCGACCTCAGCAAGCGCGGGCAGGGCGCGACAGGGGACCCGTCACGCTGGTCCGGGCTGTTGACGATGTCGGCGAGCTACCGAATCAGTGAACATTGGCTTGGGCGGGTGTCGTGGAACCGGACCGTCACGGGGTATGACCGGGACACCGATGTGTTTCTGGCGGGGGTGGGGTATCGGTTCTGATGGCGGCGTTGCGAGGCCGACATCCTGAATGCTCGGCGCGCGGGCTGGCGCGTTACGAAATGTTGCACTGATCGCGAGAATTCTCGTTCTCACTTATCGAGGGGAAGAACAAGGCCAGCCCCTGCAGGCCGGCCTTGTTGCCTGGCGCGATGCAATCAGCAGTTGCCCTTCTTTGCCTGGCCGGGCGGGCAGAAATTGTTGCCCGGTCCGCCCTGCGGATGGCCGCCGGGGTAGGGGTCGGGTACGTAGTATGCGCAGCCGCCGAGCAGCGTTGCGCCTAGCGTGAACATCAGGACGAGATATTTCATGTCATGCAGGGGCGGGCGCCCCTTCTCTGGTTAGAAACTGAAGTTGACGGTTTGACTGCCGTTGAGCACGCTGGTGTTGCTGCTCTGGACCGCGCCGGACGCGCTGGTCGCCTGTACCGAGTATTGGCCCGCGACCGGCGCGGCGGACAATGCGATCGGCAGCGCGGGGGTGTAGTTGCCGACCAGCGGCGCCGCCGCCGGAAGTGCCAGGGCATATGCGCCGGTATCGAGGTTGGCGTTCACGGAAGCGATCTCGTATGAGACCGAGCCGATGGTCTGCAGCGCTCGCAGGGACGCCTGTGCCGAGGGCGTCGACGTGCCGGAGACGCTATTGGTCGTGGAGGCGGGCAGCGTGATCGGAGCAGCCGAGGTCGATACCGCGGTCGTCGCGCTCGCCGTCACCGGCACCGTGCGGATGATGCCCGTCGCATGGCCCGACGGGAGCTTGTTGTCCACCACCACCACGTCATAGGCGCCATTCGTGCTGCTCTGGATGAGCGGCGTCAGCACGAACTTCCCATCCGTGCCGGCCACGGTGCCGCGGATGATCTGTCCGTTCTGCTCGGCGTAGACCGTTGTGCCAGCCTGGGCGGGGGGCAGGAATCCCGAGATGGCGCCACTCACCGTCAGCGGCGTTGCCGTGATCACCGGCTTCAGGCTGTACGAGCCGTTGCCCTGCTGGACGATGGACTTGCATGCGTTGAAGTCAAGGATCAGGTCGACCAGCGTGTTGGCGGCTACGGTGAAGGGCTGGATGATCTTGTATCCGCTCTGCGCGGCGCTCGGCGTTGCCAGTGGCACCTCGTTGGTCGTGCCGGACACCACAACGGAGTTGGCGAGGGTGTTGCCCTGATTGGCATTCAGCACCAGCCGCACTTGCTGGTACTGACCGGCGGGCAGCGGCGCGCGGCCGATGTCGAAGAGGACGCCATTCGTGAGCGACAGGAGGTCCACCTTCTGCGGCGTCGGTAGTGCGATTTCGGTCCAGCCGCCGTCGTTGTCACCGGCATTGCCGCTGCTGTTGACGCGTACCTTGTTGACCGTCACGTACACATGATCGAAGCCGCAGGACGGCGCATCCGTCATGGCGACATGCAGGGTGCCGGTGTTTGCCGGACTTGCCGTATTGTCGCCTCCGTCTCCGCCGCCGCATGCGGCAACGATGAAGGGCAATGGCATTACCGCCAGCATCGCCTTCAGACTGATCTGGGTCTTGGTTTTCATCCTTTACCTCTCCTTTTCGGCTCGACGATGGAGCCGAAGCATAGAGCAGCCTCGACCTGGAGATGGGAACGGCATTGCAACCAGTCGTAACAACGAACGAGACACATCAGACTGTGACAGACTCACGCCGGGACGGTCGTCGTGGCGCACATCCGTATCAAACACCAGACCATCTTGCGGGAATACCCTAGAGGGGTGGACAGGTACGCCGCGGGTGTTGTCCCGCTGATAAGATTCACGCCACGCTTACCACTTAGATCGAGGAGCTTCGATGAGGAAAACCGTTCTTGCTGGCGTGCTCGCCTGCAGCGCGTGGACTGCCGGCGCGGCCGATGTCAACGTCGCCATCGGCGCTCCAGGTATCCCGGGGCCGGCGGTCGTCATCAGCTTCGGCAGCCGCGATAGCAGAGGCTATTACTGGGACGGGGAGGCGTATCGCGACCCGGCTTACTGGCGCAAGCACAATGGACCCAAAGGCGAGAAGTACTACACGGGCCGCGGCAAGGGAAATGGCGGCTGTCCGCCGGGGCAGGCCAAGAAGGCGAGATGCTGACCCGCTCACCGGCTCCGACTGGCGCAGGCTGCTGCAGCGCGGCCAGGCTTCGGTCGGCAGATTCCTGCCAAGCCAATGCGCCTCCCACATCGGCTTCCGGACGGTAGTGCGGGACACTCGGGATGCCGGTGCCTGAAGGCATCGTCACGGGCGATGTCTACCGGCACAAGCATGGGTCCGTCACGCGAGCGGGAAGCGTAGTTGCGTCTTCAGGTAGGTCAGAAACGCTCGGAGCTTTGGCGATGGCGCGCGCTCGCGCGGGTACAGCGCATTGAAGTCTTGAGGCGGGCCGATCCATTCTGGCAGCACCTTGCATAGACGCCCGGCAGCGACCTCGGGTGCCATGCTGGCGTCCATCGCCAGCAATACGCCATTACCCGCGCGGGCGGCGTCCACGAGCAACACGGGATCGCTTGCAACGATCACCGGATCCAGCGCGAAGTATTTCGCTTTTCGTCCCGGCTTGCGCAGCGGCCATACGTATCCCTTGTCGGTCCGCGCCTGATGCAGCGCGAGCGTGGGGTGGAGGTGCAGATCGTTGGGACTCTCCGGCGCGCCATGCTGGTCGATATACGCGCGGCTGGCGTAGAGGGAGGTGGGGAAACTCGCCAGCCGTTGCGCCACGAGGCTGGAGTCGGGGAGCGCACCGAGGCGCAACGCGACATCGACGTTCGCGTCCAGCAGGTCGAGCGGCACGTGCGTCGCCACAATTTCGATGCGGACGTCGGGGTATCGCGCGCGAAAACCTCCGATGAGCGGCGCAATCCATGTCGCGCCGAACGAATAGGGGAGCGTTACGCGCAGCCAGCCTCCGGGCGCCCCACGTATTTGCTGTACGGCGTTCTCCGCTTCGTCGAGTTGTCTGGCGATTCCGTGGCATTGCTCGTAATAAGCCGAGCCTGCCTCGGTGACGCGCAGCTTTCGTGTGGTTCGGTGCAGCAGGGCGGCGCCCAGATGCGCCTCGAGCGCGCGCACGCGCCTGCTTACCGTTGCCTTGGGAATCTGCAGGGCGACCGCCGCTGCGGTGAAACTTCCCGTTTGCACGACGCTGACAAAGATGAGCGTGTCGTTGAGATCTCGGGTCATCGGGAATCCGTGCGCGATGAATGTCATGAAAGGTGATCGTTTGCGATTGTCTCATTGATGGACCGATCCTTATCAGTTTGACGGCCTAATCGATCGGCTCGATCTGACCTATCGTTTCCTCCATCTGAACGGGAGGAAAACATGAATCTGAGTGAATACACGGCACACGATGCCATTGGACTGGCCGCGCTCGTCGCGAAGGGCGATGTCACGTCCGCGGAGCTCGTAGACCTTGCGCGTGAGGCTATCGACAGCGTCAACGGCGACATCAACGCCGTCGTCGAGAGCTGGCCCGCTAACGAAGGCGGCAGCGGAGACGTAAAGGGTGGGCCGCTGGCCGGGGTGCCGTTCCTGATCAAGGACCTGGCGGTGAGCATGCGAGGCAAGAAGCTCGAGCTGGGTAGCCGGCTCGCACAGGGCATCGTTGCCGCCGAGGATTCGTGGCTGATGTCGCGTTTCCGCGCCGCGGGGCTCGTCACGATCGGCCGCACCGCGACACCGGAGATGGCATTTAGCACCACGACGGAATCGGTGCTGCAGGGAGCGACCGGTAACCCGTGGCAACCGGCGCTGAGCGCGGGGGGCTCGAGCGGTGGTGCGGCCGCTGCGGTCGCTGCCGGGGTGGTCCCGCTCGCTCATGCGACCGATGCCGCAGGGTCTATTCGGGTACCGGCTGCCTACAACGGATTGTTCGGCCTCAAACCGACCCGTGGCCGGAGCTCCAACGGACCAGCGCTGGACGAGGTCTTCGCTGGGTTCGGTGTGCAATTGGGCGTCAGCCGCAGCGTGCGCGACAGCGCCGCGCTGCTCGACGCGATCCACGGCCATGCGATCGGCGACCCGTATGTCACCGCGGCGCCGGCGCGGAGCTTCCTGTCGGCAGTCGGCCGTGACCCGGGCAAGCTGAAGATCGGCATGCTGCTCGACCCGTGGAACGGTGAACGCACCGACCCGGTCATTGCGGCGGCGACGCTATCGACCGCGCGTCTTCTTGAGGATCTTGGCCACACCGTGTTCGAAGTCCAGCCGACGCCTGGCCTTGGCATTTCCTGGGACGCATTCGTGCAGATGAACGCGACCATATGGACGGCAACGCTCGTCGGCTGGATCGAAGGCCTGGCATCCACGACCGGTCGTCCGGTCGACGAGACGACGCTAGAGCCGGCGACGCTCGCCTGTTTCCGCTATGGCAAGGAGGGAAAGGCTTCGGACTTTGCCGCGGCACTCGCCATGCGCAACACGGTCTCGCGCTCGGTCGGCGCGTGGTTCGAGGAGGTCGATGTGTTGCTCACACCTACCTTGCCGCAGATGCCACCCGCAATCGGGACGTATGATGCGGGCGCCGAGGCGATGACCGGTCTGGCGTGGACGCAGCGCGTGTTTCAACATTCGCCGTTCACACCGCCGTTCAACGTCGCCGGCGTCCCCGCCGCGTCCGTTCCGCTTGAAACGCATCCAACGACCGGCTTGCCGATCGGCATGCAGTTCGCGGCCGGGTTTGGGCGCGAAGCGCTACTATTACGGCTCGCGTCGCAGCTGGAACAGGCCAGGCCTTGGGCACGACGCCGACCCAAGGTGTACGCGGGGGCCAGGTGACGGCCTCATGGGAGCTCCGGCGCGCCGACTGGTGTAATCTTCGCCATTTCCGGCGCCTGCCGGTCGCGGACCGTACCGGGCATGCATGCGCTGTGTTGATCGGGGACGGTTCATCGGGGAGTGCCGGTTCTCGAGGCGCGAGGCCTCCCTGCAATCAGCGCATCGCCTCGCACAGGAAGATTCATGGGTGCATCGAGTGGCGGATGTTCGCGTCTCAGTCGGTTGTGTACCGGCTGGGTCCTATGCATTGCTACATGGACGATGACCGGATGCACTGTCATCAGCGCGACTGCCGCTGTGGGAAGTGCCGCCGTGTCGGTCGCGAGCACTGCGGGTTCCGCAGCCGTAAGCGTGGCATCGACGGCCGTTGAGACGACGTACTCGGTGACGAAGGCCGTCGTCACTAGCGGCCAGGACGCATCTCCATAGCCATGTCGGATGTCACCGTGGCGCACCGCTCACGGGTTCCGGAACGCGGCGTAGCACCTCGTCGTAGGGGGCGAGGTCGAGGAACGCCGTGACCTCCGCGGCTTTACCGCTTTGCATGCGCAGGATCCAGGCATAGCTGTTGCGATAGGGAACACCGTCACGCGCCATGCCTTCTCCGTCCCATTGGACGACCACATGTTCGCCCTCCGCCCACACCTGCTTGCGCACGGGACGTACCGGGGTCGACAGGCGAGACTGGAATGGACGCACGGCCTTGTCGATAAAGACGGCGCGCCCCCGGAACGTCCCCGCGCTGGGACTCGAACCTTTGATCGTCCAGATGACATCCTCTGCCAGGAGTTCATCGAAGAATCCGCCGCCGCCATTTGCCCAACGGTCAAACGCTTCACTGACGATGTGTTTGTTGCGATCTCCGGCGCTTGCGAATTCGGTGGCGCTGGCCGGGCGCGACGTTAGAGCGAAGCTGGCGAAAATGGCCACGGCGACAAGGCCGGCGCGAAAAGGCTGCAAACTGGGAAATGCCATATGCGGGTATCTCCTATCGGCTGCGATATGACTTGCATGGGACTTGCATGGGGTTTCCCGAAATTCTGACCCGACTGCACCCGAGATCAATGCGCGCAGGGTTGAAAGACAATCAACCAGGACTTTTCAATGGGGCCGGATGTCTGCAATCGCTAGATAACGCCTAGGGCTGATCGAACGGCTTGCGATCCAGGAGGCAGTCGATGAACGCGCCGAGGAGGGCGGGGCGATGTTGCCTGCTCGGATAGTAAAGGTACAGCCCCGGGCGCGAAATCGACCAGTCCGCAAGGACCTGCACTAGTCGTCCCTGGGCCAGATGCTCGCCCACGCCGTCTCGTTCGAGGTGATAGGCAATGCCGAGCCCGTTCAGGGCAGCAGCGATTCCAACGTCAGCATGATTGGTGATGACAGGGCCGTTCACGGCAACTTCAAGTTGTTTCCCTCGCTTCTTGAACTCCCAGCGATAGTGCTTGCCGTCCATCTGGAGGCGCCAATTGATGCATGTATGGTGATGCAGATCGGCAGGGGACTTAGGTGTGCCTCGACGCGCCAGATAGTCAGGGGATGCCACGGCAACCATATTCAGGTCAGGCGTGAGGCGGACGGCCACCATGTCCTTCTCAAGGCGATTACCCACGCGGATGCCCGCGTCGAAGCGACCCGCCACGATATCCGCCAGCGAGTCATCGACCACGATGTCGAGAACCACTTCAGGGTGTGCGCGATAAAAGCGTGAAAGCCGCGGGGCAATGATGGTTCTTGCCGCGATCCCCAGCGTGTTGATGCGAAGCGTGCCGCTCATCTGTCCTGTCGCCTCACTCGCTTCAGCGACTGCAGCCGCCATCTCCGCAAACAAAGGAGCGATACGCCGGTACAACTGCTCACCGCTTGCCGACGGCGCAACGCTTCGCGTCGTGCGATGGAGAAGACGTGCGCCGATGCGGGTTTCGAGCTGTCGGATGGTCTGGCTGAGTGCCGAAGGGGATAGGCCCAGATGCTCTGCCGCACGGGCGAAGCTCTGACGCTCAACGACTGCGACGAAGGCCTTCAACTCAGCAAAGTCGGACCCGCGCATGATGCGAAATTGTTTTCATTGATAGGTCTCACTCTGTGGCGGTATCCGAATCACCGCGGAGGATTATGCACTGATAAATGAACAGGTTATTCGGATTCTAGACGATTCTCTAATGAGCACGTAGTGGGCATCCTGACTGAATTCATATCCCCTCTATGGAGAAAACAGTATGAGCTTCGACCTGCATCTGAATGGCCTGCGGGCACTCGTGACCGGCGGCACACTCGGCCTTGGCGCCGCAGTCGTGAAAGCCCTCGCCGAGGCGGGCGCCCGGGTAGCGACATCCGCGCGCACCATCCCCGAGCAAAAAATTGACGGGGTCAACTACGTCGCTGCCGACCTGTCCACGGCGGAAGGCACCAGTCGCCTTGCCCAGACCGTTCTGCGGGATTGGGGCGGAATCGACATCCTGATCAACGTGCTTGGCGGCTCAAAGACTCCCGCTGGCGGTTTCGCTGCAATCAGCGACGATCACTGGTTCGCCGAGCTGGATCTCAACCTGATGCCTGCCGTGCGTCTGGATCGTGCATTGCTGCCGAGCATGCTGGCTCAGGGTTCCGGTGTCATCATCCATGTCAGTTCTATCCAGCGCGTGCTGCCTCTGCACACATCTACAACCGCCTACGCCGCAGCGAAAGGGGCCCTGACCACGTATAGCAAGGCGCTGGCGAGAGAGGTAACGCCAAAGGGCGTCCGCGTGCTGAGTGTTGCCCCGGGCTGGATCGAGACGGAGGCTTCCGTAGCGTTCGCCGAGCGGATGGGTGCGGAGGCAGGAACGGACTACGAAGGTGGCAAGAAGCTCGTCATGGACTGGCTGGGAGGGATTCCAGTGGGCAGACCGGCCAAACCACAAGAGGTTGCCGATTTGATCGCCTTCCTGGCATCGCCGCGCTCCGCTTCGATCGCGGGGACCGAGTATCGGATTGACGGCGGCACAGTTCCTACCGTGTAGCGCGGCGTATGACGATTGGGGGTCGCGCGATCCAGACCATCGAGGCAGGACCATAGCGGCATGGTCGGCCTGAATTAACGGCATCGCCGCGCATAACTTGATAGTCCGGCAGTGGGGGTTGAAGGCGCAAGCCCCCATTGCTAGATTCGCCCGAATGTATTGCCTTTACCCGGTACACCGGACGCCCATGCAGCCTGCAGCGGCGGGCGATATGCGCTCACAAATATCAAACGGGTAAGGTCAACATGTCCCACGGTCTTCACGCTGGCGTGCGCGGGCGCGCGTCCTGGTTTTTGTCGCTCGTCGTTGCAACGAGCCTGCTCTCCGCCTGCGGCGGAGACGACGCGCAAGCGCCCGCCGCCACGCAGGCGCCCACAAGCCGCCTCGTGGTGGACACGGGAACAGCGGCACCGGCGCAGGGCGGCACGCTGACACTCAAAGCTACGCTGCTGGACAAGAACGGGCAGGAAGTCCAGGGCGCAAAGTTCGCATGGGCATCGTCGAACGATGCCGTTGCGACGGTGGTGTCGGCCGCGGACATCTCTCCCGCGGCCGCGAGCGTGACGCGGCCGGTGGGTATCTATGCCACGGTCCGGCTGCTCGCTGCGGGGGAGGCGGATATCGTCGCCACGGCAACCCTGTCCGATGGCACGCAGGCGAGCAGCACCACCCATCTGTCCGTGCAGCCGGCAGCGGCAAAGACGTATGCATTGACGTTATCGCCCTCCACGCTGACGTTGAATACCGGCGCAGCGGCACAAGCCGTCACGGCGGTCGTGCGGCGTTCGGACGGTGTCGATGGCGTCGCGGACCTGAAGGATTGGTCCTGGTCCACCGACAACAGCGCTTTCGCGGTGACGCCTGCTTCGGATAGCCGGTCGGCAAAGGTCTCGACCACCGGGACGCTCGCGGCAGCGGGCCAGCTCACCGCGTGCTCGAGCACGCCAGCCGGTGACCGGCTCTGCGCCAACACGGCGCTCACGCGCCCGGCGGTGCCGCTTCCGGCGATCGGATTCTCGGTGTCCTCGCTGAGTATCAATCCTGGCCACACTGGCACCGTGACGGCAACGTTCACCGATGCACAAGGCGCCAACCTGGCTGGCCAGGCAACGCTGGCATGGTCGATCCAGCAAAGCGGCTCGGCGGCTTCGATCGTCAGTATCGGCAGCGGTGGCAGCGTGACCATCGGCATGGATGCCGCACAGGCGGCCGCCTACACCGCAACGCTCACGGTGACGGCAACTTACCCGGATGGCCGCTTCAACAGCAGCTCGCTGCCATTGTCATCGCCTGGGCTGTGGACGCGTTTGCCGGACGCGCCCATCGCGAACCCCTCCATCGTCAGGGTGGCGATCGATGGCACGCGTGTGTGGCGCCTGACCGCGGACGGTACGCATCCCGCGCGGCTGGAGCGCTTTGGAGCTAACGGTAGCACCCCGACCGAGCCGACCGCCTCGTTGCCGGCCACCGCAAATGGCATCTGGCTCGCGGCGGCGACGAATCCGGCGAATTCGTCGCTCATGGTGCAGCTGGGTCAGGATGACGTCAGCACGCCCTTCGGATACATGGATGCGGATCTGGCGGGTCTGAGGACGGACGTCGCGTTGCGCGGCTGTGCGCCCTCGGGCGGACGTTCGTTTGTAAAGACCACCGATGGCATCGGCATCGCGTCCATGGGGTGGTGCGCCAATTCGTGGCAGTACTGGCTGCAACGAGTGGGCAGCGCGGCGACCCCTTCGTTTCCTGTCGCGACGGTGGCTCCCATTCTCGATGCCCGTCCATTTGCGAGCGGGGACCGCGGCATGGCCCTCCACAATGACGGCGTGAACGAGGTACTTCGTGACGATGGCGGTATGCTCGCCTACACGTACACGTCGCCTGCGACGCTTAGCCTGGGCGAGGTCGCCGCGGATGTCGCGGATGAATCGGGTCGGGTTTATGGCTACGCGGCCAGTCTGGGCATCGTCAGCCGACCATTTCCCGGCGCGTCCTACGCGAGCCTGTGGAACTTGCCCCCGGCGTTTGTGCAATTGCGCGCCGTTCCGAATGTCATCGTAGGGCTGTCCGCGTCGTCCTTCAGTCTGCGCAAGCTGGACACCAACGCTACGGTGACGGTCGGGTTGCCCATGGGCTCGACGCCCACGGATTTCGTGAGCGCCGTTGACGCGGATGGAAAGGTCCGCATCGCCGCTACATTCGCCGACGGCTCGGTATGGCTGTACCAACAGCCCTGACCAGTACTGCGGTGCACAGCGCTCCAACGCGACCCCGGCTTACATAACACCGCCACGTGATCTATCATTCGCCCCGTCGTACATGTAAGTAAAACAATACAAACCACAAACACGGGGTGTTTGCATGAAGTCCTTTTCTTGTCGCGGAATGCGACGCGCCGATGTGCGCGCGCCGAAAGTGTCGTCCATCACCGTTGCCGTTGCGCTGCTGTTTCCGCTTGGCGCATCGGCAGCGGAGTATCTCGTCAGCAGCGACGCCGAATTGCGCGCCGCACTCGCAGCCGCTGCTTCGGATGGCGATCCCACGTCCACCATTCGATTGACGACGAACGTTACGCTGACGAGCACAGCGACCTTTACAGGGCCGAGCAAGCCGATCATCTTCGATACGCAAGGCTACGTTTTGACGAAAGGTGTTGGAGCTGGCAATTTCACAGGCAGTGGGTCTATCAGAACGTACACGGGGACGTACGTCGGTACGACCGGCGCCGCGCCGACGGGCGCTCTCGCTCAAACTAGTGGGACCGCCATTACCAATGGCTCAGTCACGGGTGGTGCGCAAACCAGTACCACCGGAAACGGTACGATCGGCTTTCTGATAAACGTCGGGACGCTCGACAACAACGGTTCCATCAAGGGTGGAGCGGCTGTTACCGGGACTGGCGGCGTAGGGGTGAGCGCCCTTGGCAATAGCACTATCGTCAATGCTGCGTCGGGCTCGATCGCGGGTGGCGACGCTGTTGGAGGCGTGGGGGGTGCGGGTATCTCGTTCACGGCCGTCACTGGCGCAACCAGCCTCTTGAACCAGGGGACGATTCGCGGTGGCAGCGATCTCAGCGGCGGGTCCGGCGGCGGGTACGCCGTGAGGATCACAGGCGGCACGTACTCCGTCGAGAACAGCGGACTCATCGAGGGCGGTCGAGGCGCGGCAGCAATGCTTGCGTCGGCGAGTCCGGCCGTCACCCTCGTGAATTCGGGCACGATCCGGGCCGGCGAAGGCGCGGACACCGCGATACAGTTCGGCAGCACGGCCACCAGCCGTGCCACGCTGGAACTGCAGGCGGGTTCGAGCATCGTTGGCAATGTCATCGCCAGCGCGACGGGCGCGAACGACGCGTTCCGCCTGGGTGGCGACACCCACGCGGTATTCGATGTCTCGACCATCGGCGACACCGCCCAGTACCGCTACTTCGATAGCCTCACGAAGACGGGCGCAAGCACCTGGTCCCTGATCGGCACGGGCACGATGACCACGCCATGGACGGTCGACCAGGGGACGCTGCAGATCGGCAATGGCGGCACCAGCGGCAGCCTGGCCGGCAACGTCGTCGTCAACGACGGCGCCACGCTGGCGTTCAACCGCTCGGACACTTACACCTTCGGCAACCTCATCTCGGGTGCCGGTGGGGTGGCGCAGAACGGCACGGGCACGACGGTGTTCAACACCGCGCAAACCTACACCGGTGCGACCGCTGTCAACCTCGGCACGCTGGCCATCGACGGCTCGATTACCAGCCCCGTGACCGTGAACGCGGCCGGTACGCTCTCCGGGACCGGCACGATCTTCGGCAACGTCACGAACGCTGGCACGGTCACACCGGGCGGTGGCTCGGGCATGTTGACGATTGCCGGCAACTACATCGGCAATAGCGGTATTGTGCGCGTGAACACGGTGTATGGCGGCGATGGTTCCGCGACCGGGAGACTGGTCGTGACCGGGGACACCTCGGGCACCAGCATCGTCAGGGCCGTGAAGGTTGGCGGCACCGGTGCTCCGACCGTCGAAGGCATCAAGGTCATCGATGTGCAAGGCGCGTCGAACGGCAACTTCACGCTAGCGGGCGACTACGCCTTCAACGGCCAACAGGCCGTGGTGGCAGGTGCGTACGGCTACCGTCTGGTCAAGAATGGCGTCTCGACGCCGACCGATGGCGACTGGTATCTGCGCTCGTCGCTGGTCGACGCGTCCACGGTGGGCCCCTCGGGTTCCGCCACGGCTGCCGCGCCCCTGCTGGCCCCGACCGTGCCGCTGTACGAGGCCTATTCGAGCGTCATGCAGCGCTTCAACGAACTGGGCACGCTGCAGCAACGCGTGGGCAACCGTTCGTGGTCGCCGAATGCCTCGGTGCCGGCCGAGCAGGACGCCGGCAAGCCTGTCATCGGTCGCGGCGCCTGGGCGCGCGTGGAAGGCTCGAACAGCCATATCGATCCGTCCACCAGCGCCACCAGCGCCAGCTACAACGTGCGCATGTGGAAGTTCGAGGGCGGTGTGGACGCCCCTGTGATCCAGAACGACGCCGGCACGCTGGTCGTCGGCCCGACCTTCCACTACGGCATTGCGAACTCCAACGTGTCGTCGATGTTCGGCAACGGCGCGATCGATGCAACGGGGTATGGTTTCGGCGGCACGGCTACGTGGTATGGCACCAATGGTTCGTATGTCGATGCGCGTGCCACGCTGACGTGGTACGACACCGATATCCGATCGACGACGCTCTCTGCCAAGCTGGCCAACGGCAATCGCGGCAGTGGCGTGGCCACCAGCGTGGAAGCCGGCCACCAGCTCCCGCTGGGCGGCAACTGGTCGATCACGCCGCAGGCACAACTGGCCTGGTCGCAGGTCCGCTTCGACGCGTTCACCGACCAGTACGGCGCCAACGTATCGCGTGACAACGGCAACAGCCTGGTCTCGCGCCTGGGAGTGTCCCTCGATCACGAGACCAAGTGGACGGCCGCCAACGGCAAGACCAGCCGCTCGCACGTCTACGGCATCACGAACCTGTACTACGACTTCCTGCACGGCACGTCGGCACGTGTTGCCGACATCAACGTGGTAAGCAAGGAGCAGGCGCTGTGGGCGGGCCTTGGCATCGGCGCATCGATGAACTGGAACGATGACCGATACACCGTCTATGGCGAACTGCTTGCTCGCACCAGCGTGCAGGATTTCGGTGACAGCAATGCGATCGGCGCCAGGCTCGGTGTGCGCGTGATGTGGTAAGGCACTGCCGGAGATCGACGCGCAGAAACACGTACAAGCCTAAAGATCCGTATTCCCACACCGTAAATATGGGTATCGGCGCGAAAACTTCAGCAGTTGGCGCGCCGAGTCGGACCATTGAATAGGCTTACATCTTTGCAGAACAATCAACCTGTCACCCAACGCGAATTCGAGCTGCCAGACAACGCGACGCTGATGTCGACGACGGACACGCGTAGCCACATCACCTACGCGAACAGCGCCTTCGTCGAGGTCAGCGGCTTTGGGGCCGACGAACTTCAGGGCCAGCCGCACAATATCGTGCGTCATCCCGACATGCCGGAAGAAGCTTTCGCCGACATGTGGTCCACCCTCAAGGGCGGGGAACCCTGGACCGCGCTCGTCAAGAACCGGCGCAAGAATGGCGACCATTACTGGGTGCGCGCCAACGCCGTTCCCGTCATTCGCGATGGCCGGCCGGTCGGTTATATGTCCGTACGGACCAAAGCGACGGCGGCGGAGATCGAGCAGGCCGACACGCTATATCGCCGCTTTCGTGAAGGCAATGCCGGCGGCATTCGCTTTCATAAGGGCCTGATCGTCAGGACCGGTCCCACGCGTTGGCTGTCCGCACTCCAGACCATGAGCGTGCGCTGGCGGATCCGTTCCGCGCTCATGATCATGGTCCCTTCGATCATCATCGGCGCATGGGCACTGGGCGTGGCCGACGTGGCCCTCGGAGGCTTGGCGGCCGTGGTGACATGCTGCGCGCTACTCGTTTCCATGTGGCTCGAAGCGCAAATCTCGCGGCCGCTCGAGCGGATGCGAGATGAGGCGCTGCGGGTTGCGTCAGGGGAAAGCCAGAAGGTCGATCCCATCGATCGCGTCGACGAAATTGGCATGACGCTGCGGACCATCAGCCAGCTGGGCCTGATGTTCCGCTGGCTGATTGACGACGTCAGCGGACAAGTCTTGAATGTTCAGTCGGCCAGCAACGAGATCGCTCAAGGTAACCACGATCTGAGGTCGCGCACCGAGCAGGCCGCGACGAACGTGCAGGACACCGCATCGTCCATGACGGAGATGACCGCAACCGTGCAGAGCAATGCGGAAACCGCGATCCAGGCAACGCAGTTGTCGGAAGCGGCGAGCGTGGCGGCAACCAGGGGCGGGCAGGCGATGTCCGAGGTCGTGACCACGATGCACGAGATCACGGCCAGTTCGCAAAAGATTGCCGACATCATCGCCATCATCGATGAAATCGCCTTCCAGACGAACATCCTCGCGCTGAATGCCGCGGTAGAGGCCGCGCGTGCCGGTGAGCAGGGGCGAGGCTTCGCGGTGGTCGCCGGAGAGGTTCGCGCGCTGGCGCAGCGCAGCGCCGGCGCGGCGAAGGAGATCGCTGCGCTGATCAGCAAAAGCGTCGGAAAGGTCGACTCCGGTGCAAAGCTGGTGGACGGGGCTGGCAAGACGATGGACGACATCGTCGCTCAAGTGAAGCGCGTCTCCGATCTGATCGCCGATATCAGCGCCGCGACCAACGAACAAAGCAGCGGCATTACCCAGGTCGGCCAGGCCGTCAGCGAACTGGACGACATCACGCAGCGGAACGCGGCACTGGTCGAGGAAAGCGCCGCCGCGGCGGAAAGCCTCAGGCAACAGGCAACCCGGCTGGTGGAAGCGGTTAGCGTCTTCCGTTGATGGGCTCGGACGCCGTGCGCGTCGGCTGGCGTTGCATGCGACGCAGAGTTCGGGCAGGCCGGCTCAAGGCGAGATCGCGGCAAGCTGGCGGCGGTTTGTCACCAGCAGCGGTATGCCGCCGATAGCCCGCTGTTCGATCGACTGGTGGACCAAAGGCGCATCGGTGAGCTCGAAGTGAACGACGTCGATGTCCCGAAAGACGCCAGACCGGATCAGAGCAAACAACTCGCTCGACGCCTCCCCGATGGTGACGCCATTGACGAACTGAGGTGTCCCTCCCCGTTTGATGTGAACGCCGCGCTCTGCCAACTCGGCGGATGCGGCCAGTGGGCTGCCTGAGGCGCCGCCGATGGCGACAATGGTGCCGCCGCTTCGCACGGATCGCGCAGCCACGTCCGCGGTGGCCTGTCCCACCAGATCGAACACGACATTCACGCCTTGCGGCGCCAACGCGCTGATTTTTTTGTCGAGACTTGCATCCCCGGCGTATAGCGCGTGATGCGAGCCGGCGCGGGCCTTCGCCAGCTTGTCCTGAGAGCCAGCGACGCTAATAACGGTAGCACCCAGCGACTTCGCCCACCGTGACAAGATGCTGCCAACGCTCCCCGATGCGCCCGTGACCAACGCCGTCTCCCCTGGCGCGAGCCGGTACAAGGCACGCAGCGCCATCCAGGCTGTGAACCCCTTTGCGAGGAACGTTGCAGCGGTGAACGTGCAGATGTCGTCGGGAAGCCGAATGAGAGATTCGGCCGGGACCAGTCGCTCGCTGGCATATCCGCCCGCGGCAAAGAAATACGCTACGCGATCGCCGACCGCGAAGCCGCTGACATCCGCCCCGACGTGGGTGACCGTACCCGCGCCTTCGAAGCCAGGCACTGTGGGCAGCGGCACGGGATAGCTGCCGTTTCGCACCATGGTGTCCACGAAATTGACGCCGATGGCGTCCTGGCTGATGCGTACCTCGCCGCGGCTGGGCATGCCGGGGTCTTCTCGTTCCACCCGCAACACCTGCGGTGCGCCTGTCTCGTACATGCGAATAAGCTGTGCCATCGTCGTGCTCCCACGTAGGTTCGACTTGGTTGATCAGGCCGATTGGCCGCCATCTACGTTCAGCGTGGTACCGGTGATATAGGACGCGTCGGGGCCAGCCAGAAATGCCACGGCGGCTGCGATGTCCTCCGGCTGGCCGTACCGTCCAAGCGATGCCATGCCCTTGAGCGTGTCGGCAAAGGGGCCGTCTTCCGGATTCATTTCCGTGTTGATCGCGCCAGGCTGGATCAGGTTGACGGTGATATTGCGCGGACCCAGATCTCGCGACCAACCTCGCGTATAGGCGGCCACGGCGGCCTTGGATGCGACATAGTCCGCCGCGCCGGCAAAGGGAATATGCACGGCGCCCGTTGTACCGATGGAGATGATGCGGCCGCCTTCGCGCAGCAGGGGTACGGCGGCACGCACGGCGGTCGCTACGCCCTTCACATTGACGTCGAGCTGCCGGTCGAACGCGGCGAGATCGGCGGCCGGATCGTCGACGGGGCCGGTGACGAACACGCCGGCGGAGTTCACGAGAATATCGAGCTGGCCTAGCGCCGCATGGGCTTGCGCGACCAATTGCCGGACTTCGTCCGCATTCGCCTGATCGGCGCGGAAGGCGATGGCGCGGCCGCCGGCTGCCTCGACTTCGGCGACCAGCGCATTCGCGCGGTCGGCCGACGCGGCATAGCTGAATGCCACGGCTGCGCCGTCGCGCGCAAGTCGTCGAACGATGGCAGCGCCGATGCCGCGGGATCCGCCGGTGACGATAGCGGCCTTGCCAGCCAGGGGGCGGCCTTGGATTTGAGTGTTCAGCGTGTTCATATCTTTGCTCCTGTGCGTTGCGTGTCTTCGGGTTGAATGGCGTTGCATTGGTACGAAGCTTAGAGCGCGGATAGCGGCTTGATTAGATGGTTTAAACTTGATCCATCTTCAAGCGATCGTTGAAAATCCATGGAAACGCTGGCCAATCTGGAAAGCTTCGCGAAGAGCGCGGAACTGCGGAGCTTTTCTGAAGCGGCGCGCCGGTTAGGACTGACACCCGCTGCCGTCAGCCGCAACGTCGCCATGCTGGAACGCAACCTCGGCGTGCGCCTTCTGCAGCGGTCTACGCGCCGGATAACGCTGACCGAGGCAGGCGAGCGCTTTCTCGATTCGATCGGAGGCAGTCTGGATACGCTGCAGTCCGCCATCGAAGAAACCGCATCGGGCGCGGCCGAGCCGGCAGGGGTTTTGAGGGTTAGCCTGAGTCCGACGTTGGGTCAGGCCTATATCCTGCCGTTGTTGCCTGACTTCCTGCGGCGATATCCGCGTGTCAGGCCAGAATGGCATTTCGAGAGCCGCCAGGTTGACCTCGTTCATGAGGGTTACGACCTGGCTATCGGGGGCGGCTTCGAACTGTCGCCCGGTATCGTCGCCAGGGGGCTTGCGCCAGCGCATATCGTCGCTGTGGCTTCGCCTGCGTATTTGCAGGGCGTCGCGGACATACCTGGACACCCCGAAGCACTGGGACAGTTGCGTGGCATCGCGATGCGAAGCACCGCAACTGGACGCATCCGCAAATGGACGATGCTCGGCCCCGAAGGCGAGCAAGCGGCAGTGGCGCTGAATGAGGACATCGTGATGAACGATCCCGCGTCGGTACGCGAAGCCACGCGCCTCGGACTGGGTGTGGCCCTACTCGCCCTGCCTGACGTCCTTGCCGATCTGGCCGAAGGCCGGCTGGTCCGGCTCGTTCCAGACTGGCATGCGGATGCCGGGATGATATCGCTCTACTACGCGTCCCGGCGTTTGCTGCCTGGGAAGACTCGCGTCTTTGTGGACTTCCTGATCGAGCGCTTTCGCCGACTTGGCTACGCGGAAAGTTTCGATGCCACAGCAAAGCGTGAGCTGAGGGTACGCGGAAGCATGCGGAAGCAGAAACGGTAGTTGGTGGGCGCGGCCCGCAGCAAGGCTCCCCTAAGCGGCCGACACTCGTTCGCGAATTTGCGCGATGGCGATGCGCGCGGACTTGCGTACCTCGGGATCGCCATCGCCCAGCGCGGCCTCGAGCACTGCGAGGATAGCCGTGTCACGTGCCTCGGCCAGCTCGCCGAGCGCGAGCGCGGCCTCCTTGCGCACGTTGCTGAGCGGAAACGCGAGCAGACTTGCCACCGGCGCCGCACTGGCGCGTTCGCCGAGGCGGCCCAGCGCCCGCGCGGCCTGCAGCGTGACCTGCCAGTATTCGTCGTCGAGCGCGGCCTCGAGTCCCGCGCGCGCGGCACGCAGCCGCAGCTTGCCAAGGGTCACGGCCGCTTCCTCGCGTACCTGCCAGTGCGCATCGCGCAGCGCGCCGAGCAGCGGTGGCAGCACGCTGTCGTCATGGGCAAAGCCGAGCGCGCCGATCGCGGCGCGGCGCACATCGGCATCGCTGTCGCTGCTCGCTAGCGCGGACAGCGCGGGCAGGGACGGTTCGTGACGCAGCCACCCGAGCACGCCTACGGCCTCATCGCGCGCTCCCCGATGCCGCCAGCCAGGGCGTGACCAGCCGGCCCGCCACGCGCACCAGCGCGCTGCTGCCCATGCCGAGCAGGCCGATCAGCAGCATGCCAACGACGATGTCGGGATAGCGCTGCAATCGCGCACTGGCTTGGAGGTACAGGCATGGGCGTACAGGCGTATAGGCGCCTGCCGCCACGCAAGATCATTGACGCACGTACAGGCCATCTTTCTCCGACCAGCGATAGGTCTTCCGCCACGACCCCTTGCGTTCGCGCAGTTGCAGATCCCTGTAGCCCGCGGTGGCGCGGTCCGAGACGACGAGCACATTGCTGCCGTCGGTGACGTCGTGATTGCGGGTGCCGTCCTTGTTCCAGTCTCCGGCAATCATCTTCATGAAGGACATCGGCGCTGCAAATACCGGGCGCAGCGTCTTGCCGTCCTGCATGAACAGGTAGAGCGCCTCGAACGAGGCGCCGCCACCGGCGTAGCCTTCGCTCCAGCCGGCGCGCACGCCAAACGCGGGGTGGCCGTCGCCGAGCTTGTAGGCGGCGAGGTCGAAGCGCAGCCACGATTCTGGCGGGCCGCCGCCGTCGTCAATGGCTTGCGGGGCGTCGAGGTTCGATCCGTTCCAGTCGGTCGGCGTCCGGACCGGTTCCATCGTGCGCGCGATCAGCCTCGGTTCCGCGCCCGCCGCGCGCCCGAAGATCGCGAACCATGTTTCGGTCGAATCGGTGCGGCACTGATCCTTCCAGTACTTGCGTTCGTTCGTGGCGCGCTCCGGTGTTTCGGCGAGGCACACCACGGCGACATACCGGTCGGGCTGCCCAGGCCATGGCTTGACGCCCGCGAGCACCAGCGCGGCGGGGTTGGCGCCGGGCACCATCTGGCGCACCAGCTGGGCCGCCGTGAAGCCTTCGGGCAATTGCGTGCCGAATCCATCCGCCTGCGGCGTTCCGCGAATCTCGCGATCGAACACGGCGCGGCCCTCGGGCGTGGTCAGCTTGCCGGGGACCTTGTCGATCGACGTTGCCGTGCCTGCGGCGAACGTGACCGTGGATACCGCGATCAGGGTCATGGTGGCCAGCGCGAGGCGCGCGGGGCCGGATAGGGACGATGACATGGGCTCCAGCTCGGAATCGGGACACCCGCGATGCTAGCCCAAAACGGGTGTTCCGCCACCGATCATCGTTGTACGGATTCGTGCGCGATTGGCGCCGGGACGGGGGAGGCGAAGGAGCGGGGGGAGAGGACGGGAGGGAGAGGGCGGGACGAGCCGGCCGGATCATCATCCGGCCGGAACGGCGCTGGGCCGCGAACGCGCTCCACGACCTAGCGCGAGGACCCCGGCTCGGTGCCCAGATAGGTCTTCAGCAAGGCCGCGCCGCGTTCGCCGACGCGCGCCTGCCAGGCCCCCACGGCGCTCATGCCCGCGTCGCGCAGCGCCTGCTGCACGGCTGGCGCGGGATGATCTTCGATCGTGACGCCGTTGGCGCGCATGCGAGCCGTGTTCTCGGCCAGCCGCGTGTCGAGGCGCGCCCACTGCCGGTCTTCGGTTGCCCGGCCCGCGGCGGCGACGGCATCGCGTTGGGCGGGCGTCAGCGCCTGCCACGCGGCGAGGTTGATCGTCGTAAACGACAGCGGCATGGCATAGCCGATGGCTGTGAAGTGGGGCAGGTAATCCCACAACTTTCGCCCGGCGCCGCCATCGCCCGACGACAGCACGGCATTCACCGAGCCGTCCTTGAGGCGCGGCATGGCATCGGCAAACGACAGGTTCTGCGCCTTGGCGCCGGCTGCGCGCATGACTTCGGCCGAGGTCTCGTCATAGGCGCGCACGGAAAGCGCTCGCAGTGCATCGAGCGAGCCCACCGCGTTGCGCGACCACAAGCCAGTCGGCGGCCAGGGGGTGATGTAGATCAGATGCTGGCCTTGCCGTGCGAAGGCCCGGGCGTAATCGGCGCGGGCCAGATCGGCAAGTCGGTGGGCCTGATCCACTGTCGTGGCAACGAACGGCAGCGAGGACAGCAGAAAGATCGGATCGATCTCGCCCAATGCCCCGCCGAATGCATCGCCGGCCTGCAGCTTGCCATCGCGGATCGCGGCCGGCATCTGCGCAGATTTGAAGCCCGCTGCCGCGTCAAACGTTGGCTGCGGGGCCAGCGCACCCTGCGTGCGTGCGGCAACTTCCTGTGCAAACGTACTCAGCCCCTCGCCGGGCATCGACGTGGCTGGATACTCGGTGGCCATCTGCCACACCACGGGCGACGGCTGCGCATGGGCAGCGGGCACAAGAAGCGCGGGTACCGCGATGGCAATACCAGTGGTCAGCGCAAGCGAGAGAACAGCGTGGGCGCTACGTCGGCGAAAGGGGCGCATGGGAGAGGGCAGGTGGCAGGAATGGGATAAGAAGCTCGGCGCCGCGGGTCGGTACGCCGCCTATGGTTGCGGATTATAAGTGGAGTGGACACATAAAACCCCGCCATGCCGAGGGGGGAAGAACGACGTTCTCTACCGTCATGACTTAAGTGTGCCGCGGATCAGGGCTGACCTGCGGCTTTCGGCCGAACGCAACAGCGCTCGGCGTCGATGGGGCGATTGTGGCAGGCGGGCAAACCTGGCGTGTTCTTGCATAGCAGGCTGTTAGCCGGCCGCGCATACTTGAACTGCTGCTCGATCATGCACGATTGCGCGCCAGCAATACCGTTGAGCAGCATCGAGTCGGTCGGCTCCATCATCATGTTGTAGCCGCAGGCCTTCATCACTCAAGGCCCGGGTTTGGGGACAATCTGTCAGAATTCCTGACTAGTGAAATTCAAGGCGTAGTCGATGTCCATTAAAGTGAGCGGCACAGAAGGCTACGCCGAGAATGCGCAGTCCTTTGTCAAGCAATGGCGGAACATCTCTTTTGCCGCCCGACACGAGCCAGTCCTGCACTTGATACCACGGGTCCCGTCAAGAATTCTCGATGTTGGTTCAGGAGTGGGCACGGATGCGGCGGCGCTTTCGGCGTTGGGTCACACCGTCGTAGCGGTTGAGCCGGTCGACGAACTGCGCGTTGCCGGGATCGAGCTGCATCCAACGTCGCGCGTTGAATGGATCAATGACAGCCTCCCGGATCTTGCAATCCTGCTTTCAAGGAACGAGACATTTGACGTAGTGATGCTAACAGCCGTCTGGATGCATCTTGATGAAGCGCAACGGCGCCGCGCGATGCCGAACATAGCCTCACTTGTGAGAGAGGGCGGCATTCTGATCATGTCTCTGCGGCATGGACCCGTTCCCGAAGGCCGGCGCATGTTTGCCGTTTCGGCCGAAGAAACAATCCAACTCGCGCGCATCCAGGGTTTGCAGCCCATTCTCAATCTCCGTGCCGAGTCCATTCAGCAAGTGAACAGGAACATGGGTGTGACCTGGACACGATTAGCCTTCAAGAGTCATTCGCGCAACATTTAGCCCATTCACGCTGTCGTGCGCTTCGGACTTGCTTAGTCAGAAGTTATAATCGTCTACGGGTGTTAGTTGCGCGTGGGTGCAACGGGACAGGTAAATCGCGCAGGTCGGGCCGCCGCGCGGCGTACACACGTCCCATGAACGATCGCTCGCCTTCGCCGCGGGATCTCCCGCGCGCTCAACTTCTTGCCGAACGTGCCTTTGCCACGCTTGAGCGCTTTCTCCATATCGAATCCGGAAGCGGCATCGTGCTGCTGGTCGCCGCGGCCATCGCGCTGTTGTGGGCGAATCTTCCCGACAATCGAAGCTATTACGACCTGTGGCATACGCCGCTGACGCTTGGTCTCGGCAGCTTTCAGTTTGTGCAGCCTCTGCATTTCTGGATCAACGATGCGCTGATGACCATCTTTTTTCTCGTGGTCGGGATGGAGATTCGGCGGGAAATTCATGAAGGCGCGTTAAGCGACCCCAGGCAGGCGGCCTTGCCTATCGCGGCCGCCCTCGGTGGCGTGGCGGTGCCTGCTTGCATCTATTTCGCGCTCAATCACGAACCGCCAGGCCGCGATGGCTGGGCCGTACCAACCGCGACCGATATTGCGTTCGCCGTGGGGGTGCTGGCGCTGCTTGGCCGGTCGATTCCCGGCAATGTTCGCGTGTTCCTGCTGACGCTGGCCATCATCGATGACATCGTCGCCGTGCTGATCATCGCGCTTTTCTACTCGGGTGGGCTGGACTACACCGGCTTTCTGGTCATTGGCGCGGGCGTCGCGCTGGTGTTTTCCCTGCAGCGTATGGGCATCGGTTCGGCCAATGCCTACGTCATCCCCGGTGCAATCGTGTGGATCGGGCTGCTGAAGACGGGCGCCCATCCCACGTTGGCGGGTGTTCTGCTGGGGCTGCTCACGCCAGTGACATCGACGCCGATGCGAGAGCGCCCGATCGACATCGTCTCGCGCGTGGCAAACGAACTGGACGAGAAAATCGCGGCGGAGCCGGGCGATGCGCATCAGCTCGGACAACCCGTGAAGGAACTGCGCGTCGCGCAACGAGAGATTCTTCCGCCCGTGGTGCGCGTGCAGTCAGCCCTGCACCCGTGGGTTGCCTACGGGATCATGCCATTGTTCGCGCTTGCGAATGCGGGGGTGAGTCTGAGCGGTGTGAGTATCGCAGCCACAGAACCACTGTGAATCACGGCGGGTATCGCCGTTGCGCTGTGCGTCGGCAAGCCATTGGGCGTTTTCACCATATCCTGGCTCGTGGTCAGGCTCGGTCTGTGCCGGCTGCCGGAGGGCGTGACTTGGCCGTGGGTGATGCTGATCGGCCTGCTGGCTGGCATCGGATTCACGATGTCCATTTTTATCGCCATGCTTGCGTTCAGCGACGAGAGTCACGTCGGTGCCGCCAAGATCGGCGTGCTGATCGGCTCAATTGCCGCCGGGCTGCTTGGCTTGGCGTGGGGCTTCGTTCTTGCGGCGCGGGTGAGAGGCTAGCAACCACGGTCAGCAGGGTCTGCTCCTGACGGCTGAAGACAAGAGACGGAAAACTGCGCGCAAAGCCATTGACTGAGCTGCCTCGCGCCGTCGTTCAATGAAGCAGCGCGCGGGTGGACGAGGTAGTAGCCGCTCGGCAGTGGCAGCCCGACCCCGAAGGGATCAACCAGTAGTTTGCTCGCCACCTCTTCCTCCACAAGGATCGCGCTCGTCAGCACGACTCCCTGCGCACGCACTGCGGCGTCGATGGCCATCAGTGACTGATCGAACTGGATCCCAGCGATCGATCCGATGCGACGCGCGGTCAAGCCGCTGTATCGGGCGAGCCACGCCGCCCAGTGCGGATGCAGTGAGTTGTGCAGCAGCGTCGCCGATAGCAATGCGTCCGGAGCGCCGAGTTTTGCTTTCCGCGCGTACGCGGGGCTGCAATAGGCGCGTGCCTCGTCCGCCCGTAGCAATCGGACCGCCAGTCGTGGGTCTTCGCCGCTGAAATGACGCACGGCCAGGTCGATGCCTTCGAGTTCGAAGTCTACGAGGGCCGTAGAAGTGCTTAGGCTAAGCGAGATACCCGGATGATGCTGTAGGAAATGCGCCATGCGCGGTGCGAACCATTTGGCCGCAAAGCTTGGCGGCATCGATAGTCGTACCGCATTATGCCGTCGTTCCCTCATGCGGCGGCTGGCATGCACGATCTCCGCGAGCGCAGGCTGTACCTGCGCCATGTAAATTCGCGCCTCTGGTGTGGGAGTGACCTGTCGTGTCTGGCGAACGAAAAGCGGCACACCCAGCCATTGCTCGAGCTTCTGCACCTGCTGCCCCACCGCGCCGGCCGTCACGCCAAGCTCGTCCGCTGCGAGAGAAAAACTGGAATGCCGCATCGAAGCTTCGAATGCAACTACGGCTTTCAGCGGTGGAATGGTGGACATGATGCAGCTTTTCTATATCGTAGGGCAGATCAAATGGTTTGTACTCTGATTTCCGGGGGCACACAATGGGTAAGATTCAACCGTGTGCTCGCACCATGTACCTTCCCAAATTTGCCTTAGCCGCCCTCGGCCTGATCTGGGGCACCAATTTCCTGTTCATGAAATGGGCTAGCGTCAGCCTGTCGGCGACGCAGATCGTATTCCTTCGCGTGCTTTGCGGCTTCGTGCCGGTACTCGTGTTCGCGTTGGCGAAGCGTGCGCTGCGCTGGCAGCAATTGCGTCATATCCACCATTTCGCGGTGATGTCGCTGCTGGCGACCGTCATCTACTATTACGCGTTCGCAAAAGGCTCGGGTCTGCTGCCATCCGGTGTCGCGGGCATGCTCAGCGGTGCGATTCCGCTCGTGTCTGCACTCTGTACATGGGCTTTGCTTCGGCACGAACAGCCGACGTCGCGGATGTTGGCCGGAATAGCTTTCGGCCTCGCGGGCGTTGTCTTGATTGCGCAACCATGGCGAGTAAGCGTTGCAGGCGTCAGTCTCACGGGCGTCGCCTATATGTTGCTCGGGTGTGTGAGTGTAGGCTGCTCGTTCGTGTACGCACGTCGATATCTCTCCGGACTAGACATGTCGCCGCTTGCTCTTTGCACGTGGCAGATCGGTATTGCGCTCGCCATCATTTCCGCGCTGACCGATTTCGGCGTTATAGGTCGCGTCGCCGATGACCCGCGCACTTTAGTTGGCACGGTGCTCGGCCTCGGTGTCTGCGGCACGGGTATCGCCTATGTGATTTACTACTACATCGTGGGCCAGCTTGGCGCATTGACGGCGGCGAGTGTCACATATATCCCGCCGGTTGTAGCATTAATGATCGGCGCGGGGTTCGCCGGCGAGCCTCTGCGTCCGGTCGACATCGTCGCGGCCAGCTGCATCGTGTGCGGTGTCTATCTGCTGCAGCGTCGTCCCTCAGCAGCGGGAGAGCGCCCGTTTCGGAGTTAGCTTTCTTGAATCGTGGCGCGGCTCCGGGTTAGGGTCGCCAGGCCGACGCTCGTCTTCGCTTCTCGTCGCAAATCTCACTATGGGTGGAATCCACGGCGACGGGCTTCGGGAGCTGGCTCAGGCTCTCGACGAGGACGGCGTCGGCATTCCTTCCAGGATGCCATCGGATAGCGCATCCTGGAAACGGTGGAGAAGAAAATCGAGCAATACTCTTACGCGAGGGCTCATATACCGGTTGCGATTGAACACTGCGTAGATGCCGGGCTCTTCCTCGATCCACTCCGGAAGCACAACCTTAAGTTTGCCCGCGCGAATATCCGCTGCCGCGTCCCAGATCGTCTTGCGAGCTATGCCTAATCCGGCAAGTGTCCATGCACGTGCCATGGCACCATCGTTTGTTTCCCACGCGTTCTCCATTGCGACGGTGTGATCCCAGCATTGGCCGTCGGAAACGAAGCGAAATTGGTTCAGTGGACCTGCAGCCGTCACCAAAACGACGAACTGGTGCGCGTCCAGATTGGTCGGGGTCCGCGGCGTGCCATAGTTGGCGAGATAGTCGGGCGATGCACATAGCACACGCCAGTTAGGTGCCAGCTTCCGCGCGACCAATGAAGGGTTGGTTGGTCGTCCAAACCGGATTGCGAGATCCACGTCGTCTTGCAGTAAGTCGGAGATGGAGTCGGTCAGGCTCAGTGCGAGTTTGAGCTCTGGCTGCGCTCGGACGAACGCTTCCAGCCATTGACTCAGCATGTAACGGCCGAAATCCGCCGAAGCCGAGATCCTGACCTTACCGCGTGGTGCTCCGTGGCCCGCGCTCAGTGCGGCCTCCGCGTCATCGATAGCTGTCAATGCGATGCGGCAGTGATGAAGGTATAGCCGACCCTCTTCGGTCAGCCGTACCTGCCTGGTATTGCGGTCCAATAACCGCGTCGAAAGCGCCGCCTCCAGCTTGCTGAGCCTCGCACTCGCTGCTGCCGGGGAGAACCCAAGCTTGCGACCAGCGGCGGACAGATTTCCCAGTGCCGCCGTTTCCACGAACAGACGCATGTCACCTAGTCGATCGGTTGCCATTCTTCATCCAGATTTGGAAAGTATTCAAATGCCAGGCCAATTATCAATCGAATATCTATCAAGCAAACTGCCAATCTGCAAGCCCAATATCAGGGCGATCGATAGAAGAGGGGAAGCAAGATGGACAACGACTCCGGGGCAACGACTCTTGGTATCCGACATGGTGGGGCAGCGAATCGCTTGCCTCTGTCGGCATTGCTGGCGTTAGCCATGACCAGCTTCATCGCCACAGCGAACGAAACCGTGCCAGCGGGATTACTCCCAGACATAGCCAGCGGGTACCATATGAGCGAAGCGTGGGCCGGCCAGCTCGTGACGTCGTGCGCGTTAGGATCCGGACTGGCAGCCATCCCTTTGACCGCGATGGTTCGCAGATGGAAACGACGGACCGTCTTGTTGCTGGTGTTGGCGGCATTCCTTGTTTGCAATGCCATCACTGCGGTGTCAACGAGTTTCGTGCTGACGCTGGCTACGCGCTTTGCCGTCGGACTCGCCACCGGACTCGCATGGTGTCAATTGGCCTCATACGCGAGACGGATTGCTCCCGCTTCCATGCAGGGGCGCGCGCTCGCAATAGCTATGATCGGTATCCCTCTGGCGTTGTCGGTAGGGGTGCCACTAAGCGTTGGAATAAGTCGTGCCATCGGTTGGCGCAGCATCTTCGGCATCATGTCCGCGATGTCGCTCGCGTTGATGGCCTGGGTGTGCTGGAAGGTTCCCGACTATCCCGGGAAGAGGGCGGGACACCGTTTTCCAATGCGGCAAGTGCTAGTGATGGAGGGGGTACGCCCTGTGCTGTGCGTGGTGATGGCCTGGATTCTCCCCCACTACATCCTTTACACATACATTGCGCCGTACCTGGCATCCGTTGGACTTGCCCACGATGTAGAAGCTGTGCTGCTGATCTTTGGCGTCTTCTCCGTGATCGGAATCTGGGTGACCGGCTGTCTCGTAGACGTGTGGCTGCGCCAGTTGATACTCCTCGGGATCGGAGCTTTTGCCGTCGCTTCGGTGGTGCTTGGATTGTATGCGAAGACATATGCAATCACATCCGTCGGCGTCGCGATCTGGGGCTTCACCTTTGGCGGGGCGCCGACACTCCTCCAGACTGCGCTGGCCGATGCGGCGGGCGAAGGCGCGGAGCTTGCCCAGTCCGCATTGGTAACGGCTTTCAATCTATCGTTTGCCTGCAGCGGCATTGTGGGCGGGATACTGCTGGAAACCGCGGGTGTTGCCTCTATCCCCTGGGTGGTCGCGTCGCTATTGATGATTGGCATGACGGCGGCGTGGCGAGCAAAGGCTCATGGATTCCCGTCCATGGGGCGCCAGTACGAACGCCAGGCGGATTGATCAATCCGTGGCTGCGCAGCTCGTCATCGCAACAGATTGTCCTTCTGCGCGGGCTGGTGAACCGCTAGTTGCGAGCCGGCACTAGGCCTACCTGACGCTGCTGCGTACTACCAGCGGACAGTCTGCACGAAGTCCACGAACGCGCGCAGTGGCGCAGGCAGGTAGCGGCGGCCAGGATAGTACAGCGAGGGGCCGCTGAAACTCGGCCACCAGCGTTCGAGAAGCGGCTCTAGTTCACCGCGATCGATGTAGGGTTGCAACCATTCCTCAAACAGATAGACCAGGCCGGCACCGGCCACTGCCGCATCGACCGCCAGATCGGCGGCCGCGCCGAGATTGACGATCAACGGACCATCCGTCTCCACCGTCACAGATTTGCCCTTGTGCTCGAAGAACCAGGCTGGCATCGCGCCGCTGGAAAAGCGTCCGCGAATGCAGATGTGCTTGCGTAGATCGTCGGGATGGCGCGGTCGGCCATGGTGGGCGATGTAGGTCGGCGAAGCGGCTAGCGCCATGCGCTGACGCCTGGGACCAATGGGAATCGCCACCATGTCCTGCTCCATACTTTCTTCATAGCGAATACCGGCATCGCAGCCAGATTGCAGCAGGTCAACAAAACGGTCCTCCACGACCACTTCGAGGCAGATTTCGGGATAGGCGGCGAGGAAGGGGGGGACTATGCGCGGCAGCACCAGCTTGGACGCAGATAACGGGACGTTCAGCCGCAGTCGCCCAGCGGGCCGGTCGCGGAAGCCGTTGACCACGTCTAGCGCCGTTTCAATGGCCCCAAGCGCCGGTGTCAGTTGCTCCAGCAGACGCTGGCCGGCATCGGTGGCGGCCACACTGCGTGTAGTTCGGTTGAACAGCCGCACGCCAAGGCTCGCCTCGAGGCGGCGCACCGCTTCGCTCAGTTGCGAAGCACTGGCTCCAGTCACGCGCGCTGCGCCACGAAAGCCGCCATGCGTGGCGACGGCGACGAAGGCGCCAATGTCTTGAAGGTCGGCCATGGGTTTGTTCGTATTGTCCTGAATTCCGCACAGGTTGTTCCATTGTGCCGAATTGTGGGACAGCGTGCGAGCTTCTAGACTGCCTGTCAACTGTTCACACAAGGAGCGAAAGAATGACACCAGCCAAAAGCGCCGGCAATTTCCGGCTCGGCGATCTTGAAGTTACCCGGATGGGCTATGGCGCCATGCAGTTGGCAGGCCCGCATGTTTTCGGCCCGCCCAGAGATCGCCAGCAAGCGATCGCCGTGCTGCGCGCCGCGCTGGAATTGGGCGTCAACCACATCGATACCAGCGACTTCTACGGCCCGCACGTCACCAACCAGATCATCCGGGAGGCCCTGCATCCGTACCGCGACGACCTGGTCATCGTCACCAAGGTCGGCGCGCGCCGCGGCGCCGATGCCTCGTGGCAGCGGGCGATGGCCCCGGCCGAACTGGAGGCGGCGGTCTATGACAATCTGAATCATCTGGGCCTGGAGCGGATGGATGTGGTGAACCTGCGGCTGATGTTCGACGTGATGGGTCCTGCGGAGGGAGATCTGGAGGAGCCATTAACCGCGCTAGCGGAGTTGCAGCGAAAGGGCGTGGTGCGGCACATCGGTCTGAGTAACGCGACGGCTAGACAGATCGCGCAGGCGAGGAGCATCGTCGATATCGTATGCGTCCAGAACCAGTACAACCTGGCCCACCGGACCGACGATGCGCTCGTGACGCAGCTTGCCGGCGACGGTATTGCATTCGTGCCGTTCTTTCCGCTGGGCGGCTTCTCGTCCCTACAGTCGTCAGCGCTCGAGCGAGTGGCGGCAGAGTGCGGGGCGACGCCGCTACAAACCGCGCTGGCCTGGCTGCTGCAACGCTCGCCCAACATCTTGTTGATTCCGGGAACCTCTTCGGTCGCACACCTCCAGCAGAATGTCGCCGCTGCCGCGTTGAGGCTGTCTCCAGAAGCAATCGCTATGCTCGACGGCATCGGCGCGCGCGGCGACTGAGCGCCTCAATTCGCCGTAGCGCTCCGCTTTTGCGGGCGCTGTCGAAGGTTCACGAACGACGGGGGCCCTGCCGCGATTGGTCTCGGTGCGCCGGGTATGTCGGGAGAAGGGTTTCTTCCCACTCCACATTGCCATGTGCTACTAGCGCGCCAATGATTCCGCCCACCATCGTCGCAAATGAATTGGATGGAGAGGATGGCCGGCGATCGAAGCGGGGGTATGCATCGGTCCTGACAACGACTCTATTGTTTTGAGGGCGTACGGCCACCGGGAGCACTGAGATTTTGCATCGATAACTCGGCCGTCGGGCAGTTTTCAGACACCCACAATGGCGCGGTAACAAGGTCGATGCATTGAGCCGTGTCCCGCGCATTTACCCGAAGACGTGCACGGTCAGAATGTCCAAGGGTTGCTCCACGCTGCACGCGGCATCGGTATCCCGTCCAGACGCGCATCGAATTGACTCGTGCGTCCCGACGGTGCTTACAGACTCGGTTCAATGCGGTTTAACGCAGTGACAATAGATGAAATGCTGGACGCGCCCTGCCGGCGTGACGTGGGCTTCTTCGTCGTGTTCGACTAGTTCGAATGCCGGGCCGAATTCACCGTGTAGAGAATCCGCGTCGTACTGGACTACGGGAAGACCGCTGCACTGAGCGGGACCATCAGGAGCAAAGGTTGCGACGATTACGTGGCCCCCCGGCTTGACTGCTCGCACTACCTGTTCGACATACGTGCGGCGGTCTGCCTCGTCCGTGAGGAAGTGAAACACCGCCCGGTCATGCCAGACATCGAAGAACCGCTCTGGTAAGGTCGCAGATGTGACGTCAGCTTCAACCCAGTTCACGAGATCAGATTTCTGGCCGAGCCGCCGTCGCGCCACGGCCAGCGCTTCGCCGGAGAGATCCAGCACGGAAAGGTTGTGGTAGCCGAGACCGATCAGATCGTCGGTCAAGGTCGAGGTGCCGCCGCCGACATCGATAATCGCCGCATCCGGTCCTGTGCCGATTCGTTGAATCAGGCCTAGCGACAGCGTTGCGCGGGGCTGATACCAACTTACGTCGCTCGGCGATTTCGCCGCGTAGACCTGTTCCCAATGAGTCTTCGATTGCATCGCTTTTCCCATAAATCTCGTTGGCGCGGCATTTTTGCGCCCGCATACCTGTAATTCTGCACTCAACGTGGAGCAGTGTTCTGTTGCGATTCGTGCTATGCCCGCCGCGCCTACCGTTGCTTCATGTCCACGATGGCCGGTTCGCCGTTGACCTTGTCGAACGTAGCGAAAACCGCGTCGCCCTCCTTGAAGTTCTTTAACGATGCACGGTCCTTGACAGGAAATGCCATCACCATGGCGGGCATGCCGAGGTTTTCAATCGGGCCGTGCTTGAGCGTTACCTTCCCGGTTGGGACATCGATCTTCCTGACTTCCGCTGCGACAGGCTGCGGAGCCTTTGGTGATGCAGCAGATGGCTTCATGTCCATGCCGTCCATGGGGCCGGCCGCGAATGCCGCCGAGGTGGCCGTCAGCGATAGAACCAGTGCGAGCGTGTTGACGTGTTTCATTGCGTTTTCTCTTGAAGCGAGGGGTGGGTGGAAAGGGAGCCAGGTTTTGCCTGGCGTTGGCGTATCAGCAGGTACACCGCCGGGACAACAAACAGGGAAAGCAAGGGCGCGGTCACCATGCCGCCGACCATCGGCGCGGCAATCCGCTGCATGACCTCCGAGCCCGTGCCATGCGACCACATGATCGGAACCAGGCCAGCGAGAATGACCGCGACCGTCATGGCCTTGGGACGGACACGCTGCACCGCGCCTTCCTGAATGGCTTCCAGCAGCATGGGGAGGTTTGCCTCGCCGCTGGCTTCGCGCGCGCTCCAGGCGTGCTTGAGGTAAAGCAGCATGATCACGCCGAACTCGGCCGCCACGCCGGCCAATGCGATGAACCCGACCACGCCCGCAACCGACAAGTTATAGCCAAGCCCATAGAGCAGCCAGAAGCCGCCGATCAGCGCGAGCGGCAACGTGCCCATGATCAGCAGTGCTTCATCAAGACGGCCGAACACCAGATAAAGCAGGACGAAGATGATCAATAGTGTGAAGGGCACCACCACCTTCAGCTTTGCGGTGGCCCGCTCCAGGTATTCGAACTGCCCCGACCAACTGAGGGAATAGCCGGCTGGCATTGGCACCGCCTTCGCCACGACTGCCTGCATGTCACGGACCGCCGAACGCAAGTCGCGTCCGCGAATGTCCACGTAGATCCAGCCGGACAGCCGCGCGTTTTCGCTTCGCAGCATCGGCGGGCCTTGCACCACCTCGAGGCGTGCCACGTCGGACAGGGTGATCTGCTGCCCTCGATCCGTGACGATGGGCAAGGCGCGCAATTGCTCCACCGAATCGCGGTAATCGCGCGGGTAACGGACATTGATGGGAAAGCGCGCCAATCCGTCGACTACTTCCCCAACGTTGTCGCCACCGACCGCCGAGGACACGATGCTCTGGACGTTGTCGATATTCAGGCCATAGCGGCCCGCCACCATCCGGTCGATATTGACGTCGATATAGCGCCCGCCAGACAGCCGCTCGGCCAATGCAGAGGTGACACCCGGAACGGTTTTCACGGCTTCCTCGATGCGCGTGGCAAGCCGATCGATCTCCTTCAGGTCCGTGCCCGCCACCTTGATGCCCACGGGGCTCTTGATGCCGGTGGCCAGCATGTCGATCCGGTTGCGGATCGGCGGTACCCAGATGTTCGACAGGCCCGGCACCTTCACCACGCGATCGAGTTCTTCGACGAGCCTGTCCGGCGTCATGCCCGCGCGCCATTGATCCCGCGGCTTGAACTGGATCGTGGTTTCGAACATCTCCAGCGGCGCGGGATCGGTCGCGGAGTCCGCGCGGCCCGCCTTGCCGAACACGGTGGCAACTTCTGGGACTGTCTTGATCAGCCTGTCCGTCTGCTGGAGCAATTGCGCGGCCTTGCCCGCGGAAAGGCCGGGCAGCGCGGAGGGCATATACAGCAGGTCACCCTCGTCGAGAGGCGGCATGAACTCGCCGCCAACGCGCGAAATCGGCCAGACGGTCGCGGCCAGCAAAACCGCTGCAATGGCGACCGTGGTCTTCGGGTAAGTCAGCACCTTGGCCAATATCGGCTGGTAGGCGCGTATCAACCATCGATTGAGCGGATTGGATTGTTCGCTGGGAATCCTGCCCCGGATCATATATCCCATCAATACTGGCACCAGGGTCACCGACAACCCCGCGGCAGCGGCCATCGAGTAAGTCTTGGTAAATGCCAGCGGCGAGAATAGCCGTCCCTCCTGCGCTTCCAGCGTGAACACCGGCACAAAGGAGAGCGTGATGATCAGCAGCGAGAAGAACAGCGCAGGGCCTACCTCCGCCGCCGATTCGCCGATCACACGCCAGCGCTCCTCCCCGGAGAGTGCCCTGCCGGGATGGTCCGCATGCCAGTGTTCGAGGTGCTTGTGCGCATTCTCGATCATGACGACCGCGGCGTCGACCATCGCGCCGATGGCAATGGCGATGCCCCCCAGCGACATGATGTTTGCATTGACGCCCTGATAGCGCATGACCAGGAACGCGGCTAGCACGCCCAACGGTAGCGAAACGATGGCCACCAGTGCCGAGCGCAGGTGGAACAGGAAGATCAGACAAACCAGCGCGACGACGATGAACTCTTCGACGAGCTTGTGCGTCAGATTGTCCACCGCGCGATGGATCAGGGACGAGCGGTCGTACGTGGCGACGATCTCGACGCCTGCCGGCAGGCTCTTCTCGAGCACGGCGAGCCTGGCCTTGACTGCCTCGATGGTTTCCAGCGCGTTCTTGCCCGAGCGCATCACGATGACACCGCCGGCGACCTCGCCTTCGCCATCGAGTTCGGCGATACCGCGCCGCAACTCGGGACCGAACTGGACCGTGGCCACATCGCCGAGTCGCACAGGAATGCTGGCTTCGCGGGTCACTAGCGGAATCTGCCGGAAATCATCGAGCGTCTTCAGATACCCCGACGCTCTCACCGCGTACTCGGCCTCGCCAAGTTCAAGTACCGAGCCTCCGGCCTCCTGGTTCGCGCCCTTCAGAGCCTCCAGGATCTTCGACTGGGGGATGTTGTAGGCGCGCAGCTTGTCCGGCTGCAATACGACCTGATACTGCTTCACCATCCCGCCGATGGGAGCGACCTCGGCGACATTGGGCAGCGACTTCAACTCGAAGCGCAGGAACCAGTCTTGCAGCGCGCGGAGCTGCGAGAGATCGTGCTGCCCGGTCTTGTCCACCAGCGCGTACTCATAGATCCAGCCGACGCCGGTGGCGTCCGGCCCCAGCGCAGGTTTGGCGGCTGCCGGCAAGCGTGACTGCACCTGATTCAGGTACTCCAGCACGCGCGATCGCGCCCAGTACGGGTCGGTGCCGTCCTCGAACAGGACGTAGACGAACGAATCCCCGAAGAATGAGTATCCGCGCACGGTCCTGGCCCCCGGCACGGACAGCATGGTCGTGGTCAGCGGATAGGTGACCTGGTTTTCGACCAGTTGCGGTGCCTGCCCGGGAAACGGCGTGCGGATGATCACCTGCACATCGGACAGGTCTGGCAACGCGTCCAACGGCGTGCTGCGCACCGCCCATAGCCCCCACGCCGTGAGCATGACCGTGGCCAGCAGCACCAGGAAGCGATGACGTATGGACGCCAGGATGATGCGCGCGATCATGGCTTGACTCCGTCAGCCCCCGTCGGCTGTACCGATGACAGCGCGGCGGCACCGTCTCGATCCAGTTTGAAGCGGAACCGGATGCGGTCGCCCGGTTTCAATCCCGTTAGCATCGCAGGGTCATGCGTGCTGAAATCCATCGTCATCGCACCCCACTGTGCCGAAGGAATCGGTTCATGCGAAATGGTCAGGCCCGCGGCGTTCACGGCTTCGATGCGTCCGATCCCCTCATGCTCCGGCACAGCGGCGGCGGGCGCGGACGGATCGGCCGGCGATGCCAGCCGGCCCGAGGTGCCGCGCAGGCTGGCTTCGGAATCGATCAGGAACTGGCCCGACGTCACCACCTTTTGCCCGGCAGTCAGTCCGGAGACGACTTCGGTCATGCCATCGGATTCTTGGCCGGTGCGGATTTCCGTGGCCACATAACCTTGCGCCCCCGCATCGACCATCACGACGTTGCGCTGGCCCGTGCGAATCACGGCCTCGGATGGAATCTGCAGGACGTCCTGGCGATCGCCGCCGTCGAACCGCACGCTGGCGAACATGCCGGGGACCAGCCGGTGTTGCGGGTTGGGCAGGACGATGCGTACCTTGAGGGTGCGCGTGGAGGCGCTGACGTCGGGCAGGATCGCATCCACCTTGCCGTTCACGGGTCCCGGGGCGGCGGTGGCCGATACCGTGACCGATTGTCCCGGTGCGATACGGCGCGCCTGCGCTTCCGGCACTTCGGCGATCACCCAGACCTGACCGAGATCCGCCAACCGGAAAAGCGTCATGCCCGGGGTGACCGTCATGCCTTCGCGCACGGCGATCTCGGTGACAACGCCGTCCAGCGGGCTGACGATCCCTTGCCCCGTCTGCAGTGTGCCCGAACGGGCGACGGCATCGGCTTGCCCCGGGGTCATGCCGGCTTGCCGCATGCGCGCTTTTGCCGCATCCGCGAGGTCACCCCGCAACGCTTGGGGCATTCGGGCGACGGCCAGGTACTCCTCCTGCGCCGCTACCCACTCGGGGGCATAGAGCGTGATCAGCGTTTGCCCCTTTCGGACGGCATCGAGCGTGGCACGCACGCCCACATGCTGCACGAAGGCGGTGGTGCGAGCCTGGATCACCTGGATGCTGCGCTCATCGATAACGACATTGCCTGGTGCCTCGAGCGTGGCTCCCATGCGAGCGGCCTTCACCTCAGCGGTGCGAATGCCCAGGTTCTGCCTCACGCGACTGTCGATGGAGACTCCGCCGTCCCCGGAGCCGTCACCGTCGGCATACACCGGCACGAGTTGCATATCCATGAAGGGCGATTTTCCGGGCTTGTCGAAGCGCTGGCCGGGCACCATCGGATCGTGCCAATAGAGAACTTTTTTGCCCGTTCGCGGATCGGTATCGCCGGTTTTCGCCATCGCGCCCGTCGCCGGTTCGCCATGCATCGTCGACGTACCCTGCGCAACGCCGAAGCGATAGCCGGCATACCCGGCCGCACCGATCATGACCACGCACGCAGCGGCAAGTGTCAGTCGCGGGTCCATTTGAAGTCCTTGGAGGCTGGTTGGGTTTGTGCGGTGGGCAGTGGCGTCAGGAATGTCAGTTCGGCCCAGAGCCTGGTCGTGCGTCGTTCCAGGGTCAGCCGTTCCAGTGCCGTATCGATGGCGCGATGATTGGCCTCCGCCACCGCCAGCAGCGAACCCGTGTTGGTGCGATAGGCTGTCAGGGCAGCTTCCGCCTGCGCATTGGCCAGCGGCAGCGTGGCGTCGTCATAGCGCTTGAGCCGTTCGAGGTTGCGGCGCAGTTCCGCGACGCGCGCGCCAACGACGGCGTCGGTATCGCGCTGGACAATCTCCGCTTTGGCGCGCGCCTCGGTGGCCTGCGCGAGTCGCGCGGACACTTCACGATCCTGACGGTTGGCACGATCCCACGGTACCGGGAAGCTCACGTTGATCGACGCCAGGTTCGAGTAGGCCGCCCCGCGCTGGCTGTACATCAGCTCCACGCTGATATCGGGCTTGCGCGCTTCCGTCGCCAGGCGTACCTCGCTCTCTGCAAGTGTCACGTCGCGCTGCGCCGCGGCGATTTCCGGCACGCTGTCATAACGCGCACGGACGAGTTGCTCGACACGATCCGGGACGCCGAGGGCCGGCGGGGCGCCGAGCGGGCGTGTGGCATCCGCGCCGATCCAGCGCGAGAGATTGACAGTGGCAGCATCGAGCACCGCCTGGTTTTCGCTTTCGCGGTCCTGCAACTTCTGGACTTCCAGTTGGGCGGACAGTACATCGGCGCGCGTGCCGCGGCCACTGCGATAGGCAGCGTTGGCGGCTTCGAGCGCGAGGTTCAGTGGGTGCGCGTGGTGGCCAAGCAGGGCTCGCGCCCGCTCCGCGTACCAGCGATCGATCCAGGCGGCGACGGCGCTGCGCTGAACATTCGTCACGCCGACGATGCGCCGCGCATCGGCGGAATCAGCCTCGGCCTCGAACCGTGCGGTGCGTGCCCGCCGCTTGTCGGCGCGCGTGAATTCCTGCAGTAGGCTGATCGACCGCGTGGTCATGGAATCTCGGCTCAGCGAGCCGCTGTCCGAACCGCTGACGGGGACATCGTTCAGCCCGACCTTCAGAATCGGATCGGGCAACTGGCCTGCGGCGACGGACTGCTGCACGGCCGCTTCGATGGCGCCGTGCGAGTTCTCGGCATCTTGCGCACGCGCCGAGGCCAGCGCGGCGGCTTCTTCAATGGATAAAGTGGGGGCGGCAAGCGGGGGCGCGGCAAGCGCCACCGACATGCCGAGGGTGGACGCACATAACAGCGCCAGCCTCAGGCAACGAGGGAATGACATAAAGCCTCCGGAAACGACGACCACCGCTCCCTCGATACAGGGAGCGAGACGAATGTGGCGTAGCTTCGGAGGCTAGGTGCGCAAACAGCAGTGGAGGATGGCGTGCGGAGGCGGTGGCGCACGCGGCTGGTGCTTCGCGCGCAGTGCGAAGAACGGCGCGGCGTCCTCCACAGTGGGCTCGACGATGATGCTCGCGAGAACCGGGATGAATGCGGGAATCTGCGGCGCGGCGTGGTCGGCGTGCTTTGTATCGGCCTGACAATGGCCCATGCAAAGCGCCTTTTGGCTGTCGCTCGGCGTGGCATCCAGTTCGGCCATATCGGCGCAGGACACCATGGCTTCCATCGACGCTTGTTCCGTTGGCCTGCTTTCGCCCATCTTGCAGGCGTAGGCCGCCGTTGCCAGCTGAACTGACAGAAACACAACCAGAAGGAATCCGGCAATCCATGGATGCCGGCGGGCCAAGTCACGCACGATGGTCGAGGATATCAAATCAGCGCCAGAATACCTGTATTTTGGTGGATTGCAAATGCAAACTCTCCGGCTATACCCGCCCCGTTAATTACCACCGCTCCCAATCCGGCCGTCCGTTCCTGCCCGCTACCTTCGCGGCCTTCTCCCAGTCGGTCCGCCGTGGCGGACGGTTCCAGTGGTCCCGACAGAATGTCGCCGGGATTCACGATCATGTCTATGTCGCCCATTGCACGAATGGTGGCCAGAACGGCTTCCAGGGCCCAGATATTGCCGTGAATGTCGGAAATCATTGCAAAGCGCATGCGTGACGCTCCTTTGCTCGATGAGAATGGCGCGCTCACTATGCCTCGACGGTGTTGCGGCAGTAGACTACCGGCCGGAGGTCGAAACATCATGCCCACAAGAAAACCAGTGTTGCCGTCCGACTGGGTAAAGCACGCCGCGCCGATCGAAGGGATCGAGCGCATCGAGGCGTGGTTCCACGGCAATGCCTATGCGATGCACCGCCACGATACCTATGCGATCGGGCGCACGCTCGCGGGCGTGCAGAGTTTCCGCTATCGGCACGGGCAGCGGAATAGTTTGCCCGGCAACACGATCGTCTTGCATCCGGACGAGCCTCACGATGGTCGTGCTGGAACCGAGGAAGGGTTTCAATACCGGATGATTTACGTCGAGCCCGCGCTGTTTCAGGAGGTGCTGGGCGGGCGCGCGCTGCCGTTTCTCGAGGGTGGGGTCACGACCGACCCGCGGCTCGCGGCGGCGACCCATGCGTTGTTGCCGCCGGTCGGCTACACGCTCGAGTCGCTGGAGCAAAGCGATGCGCTGGCGGAATTGGCGAACGCTCTTGCCGCCGCGACCGGTACGCCCGCGCGGACGGCGAAGGGCGACTTCCTCGCGGCGCGGCGCGCGCGGGATTATCTGCACGCGCACCGCGCCCGCGTCGTCACGCTTGACGAACTCGAAGCCGCGACGGGTCGCGATCGGTGGAGTCTGTCGCATGACTTTCGCACGTTCTACGGCACGAGCCCGTACCGGTATCTGACGATGAGACGCCTCGATGCCGTGCGCCACCTTCTGCTCCATGGCGCCGCGCTCGCCGATGCCAGCGCGGCGGCCGGATTTGCCGATCAGAGCCATATGACGCGCCATTTCTCCCGGGCCTTTGGCCTGACGCCGGGGCGCTGGCTCCGGACCGCGGGCGCCGTGGCGCGGTTGACGTGACCCACCATCGTTCGACCCACGATCGTTCAATACAACGCCGTCGGTCTTGCGTATTGTGAGGGCATCAATCTTCGAACGGAGCGAACGATGTCTTCAAACCATTCCGCCGCGCCTGCCGCGCGTGGAAGTCAAAATGCTGCTGATCGAGCCGCGAGGGGTCGTGAACACGGGCGACGGGCCGTCAAGCGAGCGGACGGTTGAAAACGATCAGTGGATTTGAGCGAGCCTAAGCCTTGGGCGCTTCCGATGCGAGCGCTTGAGATGCGAGGTACCGCGTCGTAGGGCTGACGATGAGTTCGTCGAGCGCGCCAGTATCGACCCAGCGGCAGGCCTTGATCTCGTTGCACGGCCGAGGCTCTGCCGACTTGGCCACGGTCGCCGTGAACACGTGATGGACCGTCGTGGCGCCAAGGAACTCCGAGTGGAAGGCCAGCTTCTTCGTCTTCAGCCCGGTTTCTTCGAGCAATTCCCGCTCGGCCGTGTCTTCGATGCTCTCGTCGGGATCGGGGCGGCCGCCGGGGAGGGCCCAGCGTGTGCCATCTTTCGACACGAGCAGCACGCTCTTGCCGCGGATGCAGATGACGGTGGCTCTGATCTTCGGGCGGAGATTCAGGGCTGGTTTTTGATCCCTGACCAACGAAGCTGCGGCTTTACCCACTTTCCAGTCTCCTCCTCGACATGCAGCAGGTTATAGAGGGCAACAGCGCGTCCGGGGGCTGCTGCTGTTCATCCGGATTATCGGCCAGTCCGCCGGGGAACTGAGCATTGTCGGATGCGGCGGTTTCTGTGACAACGCGTATGGGGCCGACTTATGCAAACACAATGCCCGGGGGGCGACGGCTCCGACGTCGCGAGGAAAGGCGGCGGCGCGTCAACTCGGCATGTAAGGCGTGCATGCGATTCCCGCCTGACTTGCAAGCGCCGGCATGCGCCTATCGCACGCTGTGGCAGGTCATCGCAGGTCAAATCGCATCGACTGCTCCGCCGTGACGGTGATGGCATGCCCGTTAGCGAGAAACGGCTGGCATTGGACCGATTGAATGGCCTTTTCGGCAGCGGCGTCCAGCGATGGGACGTTCGACGACTTCACGACCAGTGTCATGTACACGATGCCCTGCGGATTGAGCCAGAACCTCACGGTGACGCTGCCCGTCTGCTCGCCTCGGATGGCTTCCCGGGGATAAGTCGGCTGGGGTGCCGTGCATGAGAGGTCGGTCGCCTTGCGCACGGGAGCCGGCGGACTCATGCGCGATGGGCTGTTGTAGGCGACGAACGAGGCGTGCTGCTGCCTGCAGGCCTCGAGCTTGTCCGCATACGCCGCCGACAGGGCCTCGCCCATTCGAAGCGCCGCGCCCGTATCCATGAGCTTGCGGCCGGCCGCCGTTTCGGAGAACTTGCGCAGATCTACGGCTTCCTCGGGCGTAGCGGGCGCGCGCGGGGCGCGATACATCGCGCGTTGTGCGTAACGCTGGCCCGTGAGGGTCGCAAGAAAATCGTGCGCCTGCCGCAGTTCACCGTCACTCAGCTCCCGCCGCAGCGCGGGAACGAGCGCCTGCCCCATCTCGCCGACGTCCCAACCGCTGACACAGTTCGCCCCCCAACTGGCGCGCTCGGTCCGCCAATACCCACGCGCAAGCCCCGTCCGCGCGCGCTCGGCAAAGAAGACGCTTGCGATGGCGGCGGCGTCTGGATCGGCGACAGGGGCGGGGGGCTGGGTGGCGCAGCCTGCAAACAGCGTGGCGGCGATCGCGAGCAACAGGGTCCGTGGATCGAAGTTCGGGTGGGGCATCGGCCGGCGGGACTGAGAAAAAATGAGGAAAACGCGCAGCGTAGCAGATGGCTGTCAGCGCGTGCAGCGGCTTGAAGTGGGGTGTTGGGGTGGGGAGAGGGTCCGCGGGAGATCTTCGCTTGCGTTTTGTAGCGCCCGATCTATAATCGAGGCTTCGTTACGTATCGAGTGATATAAAACGCGATGGCAAGACCTCGGCAGTTCGATGAGCGGGCCGCTCTCATGGCGGCGCAAGAGTTGTTTTGGGCGAAGGGGTATCAGGCGACTTCCACGCGGGAGTTGACGCAGACCATGGGCCTGACGCAGCCGAGCCTGTACAACGCCTTTGGGGACAAGCGGTCGCTGTTTCTGCTGACGCTCGACGACTACCTCAACCGGACCATGCGGGAGCGGATTCGGCGGCATGAGGGCGCCTTGCCGCCGGGGGAAGCGCTCGTGGCTTATATCGGGGAGAGCATTGCGCTGTCTCTTGCCGATCCGCAGCACCGTGGTTGCATGCTCATCAACGTCGCGCTGGAAGCGTCGGAGGACGATCCCGAGTTCAAGGCGTTGATCGCCACCGAACTGGATCAGTTGCGCGGCTTCTTCGAGCGATGTATTCGGGCCGGGATCGCGTCGGGGGAGGTCGTCACGACGCTCGCGCCCGAGGACGCTTCCGCCCAGTTGCTCGCCTCGCATTGCGGCATGCGCGTGCTCGCCCGTGTGATGCCAGATCCCGTGTTGCTGCGGGCGACGATGAAACCGGCGTTGGCGATGCTGGGGCTCGTGTTGCCCGACTCATGACGTAAGAACGCAAGCGTCCTAATGGCGCTAAGGCCGGGGCCGTTCGGGCCGTAGCCAACAACCTTCCAAGAACGAATCACGGTCGTCCACGGCATTCTGCCCGGGCGTGGCGGCCTGCATCCTCAGGAGTCTTCCCATGTCACAAGATGCCACCGCGATGGCGCGCACGAGCCGGATGCCGCTCGATGGCCCCACTCTTTATGCGGCCATGGCCGGCCTGTGCGCGAGTCTCGTCGCGATCGGCCTGGCGCGCTTTGCCTATACGCCGCTGATCCCCACGCTGATCCACGAGCATTGGTTCTCCGCGTCCGCGACGGTCGCGCTCGGGGCGGCCAACTTCGCGGGGTATCTCGCCGGCGCGATCTATGGGCGCGCCATTGCGTCGAAGCTCGGCAATCGGCTGTCGCTGCGGCTGCTCATGCTGGCCGCCACCGCCGCGTTCTTCGCGTGCGCGTTTCCGCTGTCGGTGAGCTGGTTCTTCGTGTGGCGGTTTCTCTCCGGGCTCTCCGGCGGCGCGATCATGGTCCTCGTGGCCACGGCCGTGTTGCCGCACGTCGTGCCCGAGCGTCGCAGTCTCGTCAGCGGGATGATTTTCCTGGGGCTCGGCCTCGGCATCGCGGCATCGGGCACCGTCGTCCCGCAGTTGCTCAAGCTTGGGCTCGTGGAGACATGGTTCGGTCTCGGCGCGCTGTCGCTCGCGTTGACCGCGTTCAGCTGGTTCGGCTGGCCCGCCACCGATGTGCCGCACGGCGCGCCGCACCACGCAAGCGGGGCGGGACATGTCTCGCATCTGGAGACGCTGCGGATCTATCGCCAGCCGTTGCGCGTGCTGGCCGTCCAGTACGCGGCCAATGCGCTCGGACTCGTGCCGGCGATGGTGCTGCTCGTGGACTACGTGGCGCGTGGACTGGGGCAGGGGACTGCCGTGGGCGCGAATTTCTGGGTGCTGTATGGCCTGGCGGCGATTGCCGGGCCGCTGGTCAGCACGTCGCTCGCCCAACGCATCGGTTATCGCAATGGGTATCGCGTATCGATGGTGGCGCAGGGACTGGCCGTGGCATTGCTCGCCGTATCCGGGCACACGGTGTCGCTGGTCGTTGCGACGATCGTGCTTGGGCTGGCCACGCCGGGCATCGTGCCGATCGTGCTCGGCCGCATCCAGTCGATGATGCCGCATGACGCGCATGCGCAGCGTATCGCGTGGAGCCGCACGACCACGGCGTTTGCGTTGTTCCAGGCGGCGGCCGGCTATGGGTACTCGTACCTGTTTTCCCATACGCACGAGAACTACGCGCTGATCTTTGCCTGCGGCGCGGTGGCGATGGCCGTCGCCTTCGCGGTCGACTTTCTGGTGCGGGAGCCTCTCGCAGAAACCGCGCGCGCATGAGGCGGTGCGCTGCAGAGATTGCCGCGCATCACTACAATCCGCGTTGAGGCCCGGTGCGCGTCCGCGCGCCGGGTCAACATGCGCCGGCATGGTGCGACGACATCATCTGCAGGAAATCTGAAGGAATTCACCTCATGAGCCATCTCTTCGATACCTACGCGATCGGCAATCTCGAGCTCGCCAATCGCATAGCGATTGCGCCAATGTGCCAATACTCGGCCGATGACGGCAACGCGACCGACTGGCACATGATTCATCTGGGGCATCTGGCGCTGTCCGGCGCGGGTCTCATGATCATTGAAGCCACCGCCGTGTCGCCGGAAGGGCGTATCTCGCCTGACGATCTCGGGCTGTACAACGACGACAACGAGGCCGCGCTCGGTCGCGTGCTGAAGGCAATTCGCGCCTACTCCCCGATTGCGGTGGCCGTGCAGATCTCGCATGCGGGCCGCAAGGCGTCGAGTCAGGCGCCCTGGGACGGCGGGGCGCAGATCCGGCCCGATCAGCCGCGAGGCTGGCAGACGTTTGCGCCTTCACCCGTGCCGCATGCCGAGGGCGAGGCGGCGCCGGTGGCTCTGGACCGTGCCGGGCTGGACAAGGTGCTGGCCGACTTTGTGGCGGCGGCCAAGCGGGCGGCGCGATTGGGTGTGGATGGCATCGAGATCCATGCCGCGCACGGGTACCTGCTGCATCAGTTCCTTTCGCCGATTGCCAACAAGCGCACCGATGAATACGGTGGGTCGCTCGAGAACCGCATGCGGTTCCCGCTCGAGGTGTTCGATGCGGTGCGGGGGGCGTTTCCCGCGGACAAGCCGGTGTGGGTGCGGGTGTCGGCGACGGATTGGGTCCCCGACGGCTGGGATATCGAGGGGACGATTGCGCTGTCGCATGCGTTGAAGGCGCGCGGATGTGCCGCGGTGCATGTGAGCACGGGCGGCGTGTCGCCGCAGCAGGCGATCAAGCTCGGGCCGGGGTATCAGGTGCCTTATGCCCAGCGGGTGAAGGCGGAGGTTGGGCTGCCGACGATGGCGGTCGGGTTGATCACCGAGCCCGAGCAGGCGGAGGCGATTATCTCCAACGACGAGGCCGACGTGATCTCGATCGCGCGGGCGATGCTGTATGACCCGCGGTGGCCGTGGCATGCGGCGGCCAAGCTTGGGGCGCAGGTTCATGCGCCCAAGCAATACTGGCGGTGCCAGCCGCGTGGGTTGAATGATTTGTTCAAGGATGCGCATTTCGGGCAGAGGTAAGGAAGGCCGCCCCTCTCCCCCCTAGGGGAGAGGGAGGGCTTCGCACCCCCACCCCACACATGCCTCCCGCACCGCACCATTCAGCACGCACTTAAAAACGAAGGGATTTCCATGATTGCTTTGGTCACGTGAAGTGACCACCATGAAGTCATAGACATAGCGTTGGCAGTAAGACGGGCATCCCCAACAAGCCCGCCGCATCACAGAAGTAGTCGTTAGAACGAACTCTGGGAGACATCCATGCAAGTCTATGACGGCCTCGTCTTTGCCTGTGCCATGGTGCTGGTGTGCATGTACGCCTATCTGGGCGTGCAGGCGCAGAGCACTGCGCTCAAGTATGGCTCGCCCGCGGTAGTGGGGGCGTTGACGATCGTCTACGCGTTGTTGCCGATGCGCATGATCGGCTGAGCCCATTCCGACTCGCGCAGCAGCGCGCTCATCGCCGCGTGTAGTTCGCCTGGCACCACGGGTTTGTGGAGCAGGGCGGTGCCCGCCGCGTGCGCATGGCGCAGGCGGTCGGCCGCGGTGTCGCCCGTGATGATGATCGCGGGCAGCGACGCGCCCAGTCGCATGCGGATCGCTTCTAGCGCTTCCTGCCCCGTGCGGTGCCCACGCAGCCGATAGTCCGCCAGGATCAGGTCCGGCGTGAAGCCGTCGAGGGCGGCGAGTGCCTCCTCTTCCGATTCGGCCGTATGGCACGTGCAATGCCATACGCGGAGCAGTCCCGACATTGCCTCGCGGATGGCCGCATCGTCGTCGATCACGAGCACGCGCAGCCCGTCGAGCCGCATGGCGGATTGCGGTAGCGCGGCCTCCTCCGGCGCGATCCACGCGAGCGGCAGGCGCAGGCGGAACACCGAGCCGCGGCTGGGCCGCGACGACATGGTCACGCGTGTCTGCATCGTGCGCGCGAGCCCATCGACGATTGCGAGGCCGAGGCCCAGGCCCTTGCGCTGATCCCGCTCGGGATTGCCGAGCTGATGGAACTCCCGAAAAATCTCCCGATGCTGCGCGACGGGAATGCCGATGCCCGTGTCCCAGATCTCGATCGATGCATGGAACCGGCGCTGCCGGCAGACCACCAGCACGCCGCCCTCGCGCGTATAGCGGATGGCATTGGCGATGAGATTGCGCAGGATCAGCTCGACAAGCGTCGGATCGCCGAACACCGTGGCGGTGGTATCGCGCGTGCGATAGACGAGCCCGTGCTCGTCGGCCTGCGGCGCGAATTCGTTCTCGAGCTTGTGCAGCAGCGGCTGAAGCCGGAACGGCCGCGGGCGCGGCGTAATCACCCCGGCTTCGAGCTTGGAGAAGTCCAGCAGCGTGTTGAGCATCTCGCGCGCGGCGCCGGACGACGCCTCGATATGCGCGAGTAATTGCCGCTGATGATCGTCGAGCGACGTCCGTCCGAGCGAGATCAGAAAGAGCCCCAGCGCATGTAGCGGTTGCCGCAGGTCATGGCTGGCCGAAGCCAGGAACACCGACTTCGCGCGATTGGCCTGCTCGGCCTCCCGCTGCGACTTCCCCGCGCGCGCGGTCTGCTCGCGCAACTGGGCGATGAGCTCGACGTTCTCGAAGCGCAGCGCGATGGCGTTGCGCGCCACATTCGCATAATTGCGCGCGAAGACAATCAGCACGACAAGATAGAGCGGCGTGGCCAGGAACATCGGCAGATACGCGACGTCGCCCGTCATCAGAAACGCGATCCACACCGGCACGATCGCGGGCACGAAGAACGCCATCGCGACGGGCAGGCACGCGGAGAACACGGCAAGCGCGGCCGCGCTCATGCCCGCGATCAGCGACAGCACGCAAATGACCACCGCGGGCGAGTGCATGTCCAGATAGAGCCAGGCCACGAGGCCCCACAGCATGCCGATCGCGCACAGCATGGCGGTAAGTCCACGCGCATAGTGGCGCGCGTTGGCCTCGCTTAGCCGATGGGGAATCGCATAGCGGCCGAAGTACGTGATCGTGCAGAGCAGGACCATCGCCGCCGCCCAGGGCAGTGCGCCCGGATGGCCGCCCGTAATCGTGAGCCCGCTGGCAAGGAAGATCGACGCCAGCGAACACCCGATCATCGCGATGCCCAGGCTCTGGTCGATGAGCGCGACCTGCGCGGCCAGCAGCCGAGGCTCGTCGTAGCGCGGAAGCAGGGAGCGCAGGTTGAGCATCGACGTGGGCAGAGCGATCGGCCGCGCCTAGCGCTGGGACTGCACCAGTCCGCGGCGCTGCGCTTCGAGGATCGCCTCGACGCGGCTGACCACGCCAAGGTGGTCGAGAATCGCGGCCACATGCACGCGCACCGTATTCTCGGAGAGGCCGAGATGATGCGCGATGACCTTGTTCGAGCGCCCCATGTTGAGCTGGCTCAGGACCTCGAGCTGCCGCGCGGTGAGCGAACTTTGCTGGTAGGTGACGGCGTGCGTGTCGGGGCAGCCGCCGGCCGGGTGGAAATGCGTGCCGCCCGAGAGGCAGCAGCCGATCGCGTCCTCGATCTCGCGCGCGTCGGCCGACTTCGGCAGAAAGCCCGCGATGTCCTTGCGAACCTCCTGCGGAATCGCTTCGAGTCCCGAGGTGCCCGAGACGATCAGGATGCGCGCGGAGACGAAATGCCGGCGCAGGACCTTGATGCCCTCGATACCGTTGAGACCGGGCATCTGCACGTCGAGCAGCAGGATGTCGACGTCCTGATCCGCGTGCTGCTGCACGGCGTCCATCACGGACCCCGATTCGAGGATCGATGCGACATGCGGACTATCGGCGAGCAGCAGCCGCAGCCCCGTGCGGAACAGCGTGTGGTCGTCGATGAGCAGAAGGCGGGCGCGCGGCATGAGAAGTGCAGAAAGGCTGACACCAGATTTGACGCGATTCCCGCCCGAATGTCCATGCACGTTCGCGCGGGAGGCGTGGCTAGTCCGGAAAGATTATTGGCGATGAACCACCGAGGTGTCACGATGCGGTCGTGGACGAATTCCGCGACTTGTCCATACCACTTCAAATACCCACTCCACCCGGCTGTGGGTATTTTTTTGGGCCGGGCATGTTCTTTTACGTTCGTTTGCTGCTCGATCCCTTTCGATCGCCATTCTCTCCGATTCGCTTACGCCTGGATACTGAGGTTAACGCGCTGCCCTGTCGCCTTGTGGCACATCGAGCGGGCCCGCGGCGATGTCCGTCGTCCGGTCGCCAAGGAACCAGCGCGCGGCATGCTCGCCGTGCAGGGTGCGACGGTCGCCCGACACCCGTACCCAATCTCCCTCCGGCAGTCCCAGCACCGGCATCTCCGGCGAGAGGACCGTGAACTCGGCCAGCCGCTGATCGCGTGTCTCGCCCCGGAAGCCCGGCACCACCAGGTTGAAGTAGTGGCAGTTGAACTGGAACGGCACGAGGCCCAGCGAATCGAGGCCGCCCGGATCGACGATCGGCATGTCGTTGGTCGTCCGGATGGTGGGCGAGGTGATGACCGAACCCGCGCTCCAACCCACATAACGGGCGCCGCCCGCGCGGAGCCGTGCGGCCATCGGCTCCAGCAGGCCCTGTTCGCGCAGGCACTTCAGCAGGCGGAACGTATTGCCGCCACCCGTCACGATCAGCGTGGCCGATGCCACGGCCGCGCGCGGATCGGCCTCCCGATGCAGGCCTCGGACCGAGATGCCGATCGGTGCCAGCGCTTCGCGGACCTGCGCGGTGTAGTCGTCCCAGTCGCGCGTCACGCCCGCGAAGGGCACGAACAAGGCGTCCGTGCGGCCGTCGGCCAGTTCGCGAATGGCATCCAGGGCGTGCACGAGGTAGCCGTTATCGCTGGTCGAGTTGCTGAGAAGCAGGAGTTCCATGAGGATTGCAGGGGCCGCACGTTCCGTCATGCGGAAGCGTGGTCCGATATCGAGAGACTGAACAAGCCCGAGATATTATCCCAATCGACGATCGTCGATGGACGATGGACGATGGACGATGGACGCTCAGTCGATGAGTTTCCCCTCCGCATCGAAGAACGGATGCGCCGCCCCGAAATCGCCGCTCGCGGCCGCATGCGTCACGAGTCCATGCCGCGGATGCCACCAGTGCAGCAGGTAGCCCGGCGGTTCCATGCGAAAGCGCGAGGCCGCGTTAGGGTCGAGATCGAGCGCCACCTGATGCGCGGGACCGGGCGCGGTCATCGCGATGGTGCCGCCGAACCGTCGCGCGATATGGCGGTGCAGATGGCCGCAGATCACGCGCTCCACCTGAGGATGGCGCGCGATCACGGCCTCCAGCACGTCGCTGTTCTCTAACCCCTGCACGTCCATGTGCCCAATGCCCGTATGAAACGGCGGATGGTGGAGCATCACGAGCGTGGGCCGGTCGGTCGCCGCGGCAAGCGTGCGATCCAGCCATTCGGCGCCGTCGGCAAGCACGCGGCCGTGCGGCTTGCAGGGGACCGTGCAGTCGAACGAGACGAGCCGCAGCGGGCCCGCGTCGGCGGTGTAGTGGACCGGCGCGTCGCCATCGCCGTGCATGCGCAGATAGTCGTGGTCCGGGAACACGCGGCGCAGCGTTGCGCGATGATCGTGGTTGCCGGGCATGAGCCAGACGGGCATCGGCAGGCGCGCGAGAATGTCGCGCAGGAAGCGGTACTCGTCCTCGCTGCCGAAGTCGACGAGGTCGCCCGTGACGACGACCGCATCGGCGCGCTGCGGGGCGTCCAGCAGCGAATCGATGCAGCGGTGCAGCGCGCCGGCCGTATCGACCATGCGATACGAGAGCTTGCCGCCGGCCTTGATATGCAAGTCGGTGATCTGCGCCAGAAGATAGGGGGCGGAGGAGGGCGCGGCGGGCGCAGTGTGGGGATGGGGGGCGGTCATGCTGGTATCAGGCGGCCTGGGGCAAGGCAATCATGTGATCGGTGTCGATACGCAGGCCGACACGCTGGCCGGGCTGCCAGCCATCGCGGCGCGAGGTATCGGCAATGAGCGGCGCCTCCGCGCCCACGTCGACGAGCAGGCGGGTATGGTTGCCGAGGAACAGCGCGGTGACGACGCTGCCTTGCAGATGCGCGTCGTCGGGATGGACCAGCGCGATGTCCTCGGGCCGGAACATCAGCCGTGCCGACGCGTTGGATGTGTACCCACCCGAGACGGATGCCGCCATCGGAAGCGCGCCGCCCGGCACGCGCCAGAGGCTGCCTTCGGCGGCGGCGGGCAGGTGGTTCATCGTGCCGATGAAGTCCGCGACGAACGCGTTGGCGGGCGCGCGATAGATGTCCTGCGGCGAGCCGGCCTGCGCGATGCAGCCCTTGTCCATCACGATGATGCGGTCGCCGAGCGCCATCGCTTCGGCCTGATCGTGCGTGACGTACACGGCGGTGATATGGAGGCTGCGCAGCAGCTGGTTGATGTCCGCACGCAGCGCGTCCCGCAGCTTGGCGTCGAGCGCGGTCAGCGGTTCGTCGAGCAGCAGCACGCGCGGCTGCACGGCAATGGCGCGGGCGAGGGCCACCCGCTGGCGCTGGCCGCCGGACAACTGGTCGATGCGGCGATCCGCCAGCGGGCCCAGATGCATCATTGCGAGCATGTCGTCGATACGGCGTTTGCGCGTCGCGGCATCCACCTTGCGCACGCGCAGGCCATAGCCGATGTTCTCGGCCACGGTCATGTTCGGGAATAGCGCGTAGCTCTGGAACACCATGCCGACGCCGCGGCGCTCGATGGGCAGGTCCGTCACGCGGTTGTCGCCGAACCAGACTTCACCACCGGCGTCGGGCTGCTCCAGGCCGGCGATGATGCGCAGCGTTGTCGTCTTGCCGCAGCCGGACGGACCAAGCAGCACGACGGTTTCGGCCGCGCCGATGTCGAGGTCGAGCGGATGGAGCGCGCGCGTGCCATCGGCAAAGGTCTTGGCGCACTGGCGCAGGCGGATGGTCGTGGGTTCATGCATGGCGGGTCTCCGCATTCTGGTTCGTCGTGGCGTTCGTGGCGGCGTTCGTGGCGTTATTCGTGGAACCCGTCATCGGCGCGGCGGTAGTCGGTTCGCTGATCGCCGGTTCGGCAATATGCCGGCGCGCGCGGGCGCCCGCGGCGCTCATGGCCTGCATGACGACGAGCAAGGGAATGATCATGACAAAGAAGACGATGGTGTAGGCCGAGCCGATCTCGAGCCGCATTGACGCATAGCTGTCGGCAAGCCCCACGGGGAGCGTTTGCGTGGTGGGCGTATGTAGCATCCACGTGAGGTTGAACTCGCCCACCGACAGCGTGACCACCATCAGCGCGCCGGCGAGGATGCCCTGGCGGCAGTTCGGCAGCACGACCGTGAAGAACCGCTGGAGGCGCGTGGCGCCGAGGCTCGCGGCCGCGTCTTCCAGCGTGCGGATATCGATGGCGGACAGGATCGCCAGCACCGACCGCACCATGAACGGCAGCGTGAACAGCACGTGGCCGATCAGGATGAAGACCCAGCTCGTGCGCAGCGACTGCCAGCCGCCGTACAGCAGGATCAGGCCAAGCGCGGTGGCGAGGCCCGGCAGCGCGACGGGCAGCATCAGCAATTCTTCGATGATGCGCGTGACGCGATTGCGGCGCAGCGCCATGTAGTACGCGGCGGGCACGCCAAGCACAAGCGTGCAGGCGAGGCAGGCGAGCGCGATGCCGAGCGAGAGGAAGATCGTGCCGCGATAGAGCGACCAGACCTCGACGAGCCACCGCGTGGTCAGGCCGCTGGACAGGCCGACGAAGATGTTGTTGGTCAGGCCGGCCAGCACGGAGAGCACGACCGGTATCACCATGAAGACACACAACGCCAGCGTGAGGGCGAGCTGGAGCCAATACTGCGCGGAGCGGCGGGAGGGGGCCATGGTCTCGCTCCTTATGCCGTGGCGGCGACCGCGTCGCCAGAGAACCAGCGTGCGACCGCCAGCATCGCCCACGTGACCACGCCCAGCACGATCGACAGCGCGGCGGCCATGCCGAAGTTGGCGTAGTTGGTGAACTCGTTGTAGATCGTGAGCGGCAGCACGTCGAGCTGCGTCGCGAGCGTGAAGGCGGTGCCGAACGCGCCCATGCTCGTCGCGAAGCAGATCGCGCCGCTCGACAGCATGGCGGGCATCAGCGCGGGCAGCATCACGTCGCGCACCACTCGCCACGGTCCCGCGCCGAGTGAGCGCGCGGCTTCTTCGAGCGAGGCGTCGAGTTTCTCGACGGCGGCCATGACGGTCAGGATCACGCGCGGGATCGAGAAATACAGGTATCCCACGAACAGGCCCGTGAGCCCATAGGCGAAGGTCCAGCGCTCGCCGGCCAGCGCGTCGCCGATCGTGGCGAGCAGGCCGTTGCGGCCGCCCAGCATGATGACCATGAAGCCGATGACCACGCCCGGGAACGCGAGCGGGAACGTCAGCATCGCGACGATCACGGCCTTGCCGGGCACGGTATGCCGTTGCAGGAAGGTGCCCGCGACGCCGGCGATGGCCAGCGTGACGAGCGTCACCGAGGCGGACAGCAGTACCGTCACCATCAGGCTGTGGAGGTAGCGCGGGCTGCTGAGCACGGTCCAGTACACCGACGCGCCGTCCTTGCCGGTCAGGCTGACTTCGATGAGTCTTGCCATCGGCAGGCAGAAGAACGCGAGGAAGACGACCAGTGCCGGCAGCGCGAAGAGGAATAACGTGTTGGATCTCTGAGTCATGGCAGTGACAGAGTGGTTGTCCCTCTCCGTGGGGAGAGGGGCGGTGAGGCGAGCGTCGGCTTATCGCACTTCCTTCAGGTACTGCTCGCTGAACGCCTTCTGCACGTCAGCCATCTTGCCGAAGTCCACGGGCTTGGCGCGGGCATAGTCGGCGGCGGGCAGGAAGCGTGCGGCGACGTCCTTCGGCACCGCGGCGCTCGCGCGCACCGGACGCAGATAGGCGTTGGCCCACAGCGCCTGGCCGGCATCCGACAGCACGAAGTCCAGCACCTTCTTGCCTTCGGCTTCATGCGGTGCCTTGTTGACGAGGCTCATCACGTACGGGACAACCACGGTGCCTTCCTTCGGAATCACGAAGGCGACGTTGGCCTTGTCCTTGTAGCGTGCGCGGTAGGCGTTGAAGTCATAGTCGAGCAGGATGGGGATCTCGCCCGACAGCACGCGTGCGTAGGCGGTCTGCTTCGGCACGATCGGCTGGTTCTTCTGCAGGTCCTTGAAGAACTTGAAGGCCGGGCCGAAGTTGTCGAGGGAACCGCCCATGGCCTGATTGGCAGCCACTGCACCGACGTAACCGACGAACGCGCTGGCCGGGTCGAGATAGCCGATCAGGCCCTTGTATTCGGGCTTGAGCAGGTCCGCCCACGACTGCGGCACGGGCTTGCCGCGCAGCGCGTCGACGTTGACCATGAAACCCAGCGTGCCGGAATGGATCGCGAACCAGTTGCCTTGCGGATCCTTGAGGCCGTCCGGAATCTCGTCGAAGTGCGCGGGTTTGTACGGCGCGGTCACGCCGGCGGCCTTGGCCTGGATGCCGAAGGTCACGCCGAGGTACGTCACGTCCGCGACGGGGCTGGCCTTCTCGGCGACGAGCTGGGCCAGCGACTGGCCCGAGTTCTTGTTGTCGAGCGGCACCGTGACGCCAGTCTTTTCCTTGATCGCGCGGATCTGCGCGGCCCAGTCCGCCCACTCGGGCGGGCAGTTGTAGCAGATGGCGGTCTGTGCGGCGACGCCCTGGCTGAAGGCCGCGGCCGTCAGGGCCATGGCGAGCCAGCGGAGCGGGCGTGAAAACTTGGATGGCATGGGAGCTCCCTCGGTTGAAGTGTGGAGTGGTTAGAGCAGGGGGGTGGCAGTCTTTGGGGGCGGCGCGACGGTGCCCGTCACGCGCAGGGCATGGGGCAGGAGCGTGATGGTGGCGTGGGCGCGTTCACCCGCGGCATGCAAGCGCGTCAGCAATTGCCTGACCGCATGCGTGCCGATGTCGGCGTTCGGTTGCACGACGGTGGCCAGCGGCGGCTCGACCAGCGTGCCGAGCGCGATACCGTCGTAGCCCAGCACCGACACGTCGCGCGGCACACGCAGGCCAAGGCGCTTGAGGTCGGAGATCAGGCCGATGGCGAGCAGATCGTTCGTGCAGAAGAAGGCGGTGGGCGCGTCCGGCGCGCCCATCAACTCGCCGATCCGCGCGCCCGTGTGGATCGCGTTGCTTGCGATGTGCGAAGGCAGGTTGACGGGCGGCGCCGGTTGCAGACCCCGCGCGCGCATGGCGTCCTCGTAGCCCGCATAGCGTTGCCTTGCGCGGTCGGACGCCATGAACGCGCCCGACACTACGGCGATACGGCGGTGGCCGGCGGCGATCAGCGCCTGCACGCCTTCGCACGCGCTCGTGCGGTTATCGACGGACACGGAATGCCGCGATCCATGTTCGGCGGCCTGGTTGTAGGCGAGCACATAGGGCACGCCTTCGGCATCGAGCTGGTCGAGCACGGCGCTGCGCGTGGCGTCGGCGACGGTGAGCACGAGCCCATCGACGCGATGGCGGAGCAAGTATTCCACGCGTTCGCGCTCGCGCGCCGCTTCGTAGCCGCTGGTGACCAGCATCAGCGAATAGCCCTCGGCCATTGCGGCCTGCTCGATCCCGCGCCAGCACTCGGCAAATACGGCGTTCTCCAGCGTCGGCAGCATGACCCCGAGAATGCGCGTCTGCTGCGCGCGCAGCTTGGCGCCGAGCAGGTTGGGGCGGAAGCTCAGGCGTTCCGCGGCTTCGTGCACCCGTCGCGCCGTGGACTCGCGCACCAGCTGGGGATGACTGAACACGCGGGAGGCCGTGGCGAGCGAGACCCGGGCGGCTTCCGCGACGTCGGCCAGCGTCACGCCGTGGCTGTCCGCAGCGGCGCGCGGCGATGCCGGATCAGGCATCGTGGGGGACGGCGGTGACGGCGGTTGGCTCGGGCTCACGGGCGCTCCAGCGACGGTCTTGGTGCAAATGAAATCGTTTTCATTCAAGTCCCGAAAAAGCGGGCGTCAAGAAATTCCTGTGCTGCACTGCGGAGACTTGCGCCCGTTCCTTCCGATTGCCGCGCATTGTGTCCGCCTTGTGTGACAACGCAATGACGGCGTTTCTGGGGCGTTCTGGGGCGCGAGTGCGGTGCGTCATTCAATCTTTCGTAACACTCTCGGCCGCGGCCGCGTCAACCAAAGCGGCGGCCAGCCGTCAAAACAGCATTCGAGGCGCGAGCCGGCGAAAAACAGGGGGCGTAAGCATGCGGATGGTTCGACGTGTCTTTTTGCTGGCGGCCACGGCTCTGCTGGCCGCGTGTGCGCAGGCGCCAGCCGCGCCGGAGGGGACGCTCTCCACGAAGGACCTCCATTGGCTCAATACCGTGAGCTTCGGCGCCGATCAGGCCAGCATCGCGCGACTCAAGGCCGTGGGCCGCCAGCGGTACCTCGAGGAACAACTGAAGCAGCCGGTCGCGGATCCGCCCGAACTGGCGGGCATGATCGCCGCGCTGCCGATCGCCACGCAGGACGGGCCCACGCGGTTCGCGGCCCTGCGCGCGGCACGCCAGCGCGTCAATGCGCTGCCCGATGGCGATGAAAAGCAGCAGGCGCGTGAATCGCTCAACAGGGACGGGCGCGAGGTCGTGCTCGATGCGAGCCGGCGGCATCTGCTGCGCGCGCTGTATTCCCCGTCGCAGCTCCGCGAGCAGATGACGTGGTTCTGGCTCAATCATTTCAACGTCTACGCGAACAAGGGGCAGGTGCGGTGGATGCTGCCGGAGTACGAGGAGCGCGCGATCCGGCCGCATGTGTTCGGCAGGTTCCGCGACCTCGTGATGGCGACGGTCACCGCGCCGGCGATGCTGGACTACCTCGACAACGCGCAGAGCGCGGCGAATCGCGTCAACGAGAACTATGCGCGCGAGCTGATGGAGCTCCATACGCTCGGCGTCTCTGGCGGCGCTAGCGGGTCGCGTTATACCCAGCAAGACGTGCAGGAACTTGCGCGCGTGCTGACCGGCGTGGGGCTGAACCTGCGTGGGGAACCCCCGAAGCTCAACCCGCAGCGGGCGGCGTTGTATCGCGCGGATGGGTTGTTCGAGTTCAATCCCGCCCGGCACGATTTCGGCGGGAAGACACTGCTGGGTGTGCGCATTCCTTCGGGGGGTGCGCAGGCGGGCTTCGCCGAGGTCGAGCAGGCGGTGGCGGTGCTTAGCCGCGATCCTGCCACGGCGCGATTTATTTCGCGCAAGCTGGCCGAGTATTTCGTCGCCGACAGTCCGCCTCCCGCGCTCGTCGATCGCATGGTGGCGACCTTCACCCGGACCGATGGCGATATCGGCGCGGTGTTGACGACGATGTTCCTGGCACCCGAGTTCGATCGTGTGCTGGCGTCCGGGTCGCGCAAGTTCAAGGATCCGATGGTGTTCGTGGTGTCGTCGATGCGGCTCGCGTATGACGGGCGGCAGGTGACCAATCTGCGGCCCGTGATCAACTGGCTCAATCAGCTTGGCGAGCCGCTGTATGGGCATGTCGCGCCCGATGGGTATCCGTCGTCCGAAGGCGCCTGGGCCAGTTCGGGCCAGATGGTCCGGCGGTTCGAAATCGCGCGGGCGATCGGCAGCGGCCCGGCGGGACTGTTCGCGGGCGACGACGGCAAGCCCACGGCGCGGCGCGGATTTCCCGTGGCCAACAGCCGCATGTTCTACGACACGATCGAGGGCACGCTCGGGCCGTCCACGCGCGCCGCGCTGGCGCAGGCCGAGTCTCAGGCGGAGTGGAATACGGTGCTGTTGAGTTCGCCGGAATGGATGCAACGATGACAACGATGCGGGAGGGCGTCATGGATGCAAAGCACGCAACGCGCTGCGGGGTAGCGCGATGGGGGTGGCACCATGCGGGGGGGCACCATGGGGGGTGGCAACATGAATAGGCGCGACTGGCTCAGGCTCTGCGGCGCGCTGGCGCTGCCGGCCGTCGTCTCGCGCGCGTACGCGCTGCCCGCGCAGGCCGACGCGCGCTTCCTGCTCGTCTTCCTGCGCGGCGGCTACGATGCGGCCAACGTGCTGGTGCCGGCGGGCAGCGATTTCTACTATGCGTCGCGCCCCAACATCGCGATCCGCAAGCCCGTGGCCGAAGGCGCGGGTCCCGACCCCGCCGCCGCGCTCGCGCTGGGGACGGATGCGTGGGCGCTGCACCCCGCGCTCGGCGCCACCATGCTGCCGCTATGGCAGCGGAGGCAACTCGCCTTCATCCCATTCGCCGGCACTGACGACCTGTCCCGCAGCCACTTCGAAACGCAGGACGGCATCGAAGCCGGCGGCCCGCCCGCCGGCGCTGGGCAAACCGCCGCCCCGCGCGGCAGCGGCTTCCTGAACCGCCTCGCGACGTCGATGGGCGGGCAGGCCGCACCTGTGGCATTCACCGATGGCCTGCCGATGGTGCTGACCGGCAGTGCCAACGTGCCCAACGTCTCGCTCAAGGGCACCGGCCGCACGCCATTCGACGCGCGGCAGACACGCATGCTCGCGCAGATGTACGCGGGCACGCGATTCGAGTCCGTCATCGCGGAGGGCTTCGACATCCGCCAGGCGGTGGCCGAACAGGCCGATGCGCAAAAGCGGCGGGACGAAGCGATGCGTGTGGACATGGCTGGCGGCGATAACGCGATGGCCGCGCGCATGCAGGAGATGCAGGCCGCCAACCGGCGTTCGCTCTCCGCCCGCGGCTTCGAGCAGGAGGCCAGAAGGATGGGCGGCCTGATGCGCGACCGCTTCAACGTGGGCTTTATCGACGTCGGCGGATGGGACACCCATGTCAACGAAGGCGGCGCGCAGGGCCAGCTCGCGGGCCTGCTCGACAACCTCGGCCGCGGCATCGCCGGCTTTGCGGAGGAGATGGGCCCGATGTGGAATCAGACCACCGTCGTCGTCATCTCCGAGTTCGGCCGCACGTTCCGCGAGAATGGCACGCGCGGCACGGACCATGGCCATGGCACGGTCTACTGGGTGGCCGGCGGCAACGTGAAGGGCGGGCGCATGGCCGGGGAACAGGTCGCGGTGTCGCGCGAGACGTTGAACCAGGATCGCGACTGGCCTGTGCTAAACGACTATCGGGCGGTGCTTGGCGGCGTGTTCCAGCGGCTGTATGGGCTCGACGCGCGCAGGCTGTCGCAGGTCTTTCCGGGCGTGGCGCCGCGCGACGTCGGGCTGGTTTGAGGGCTCCGCGTCCGGGGTTATTCGGGTTCGCAGGGCTTCCGAAACAGGAGGCCTCTTTCCACCCTCGTTGCTCGCATCGTGCAAGCTTCTGTCGGCGTCGGGTGGCGTTCTGCTGGCGATTTTCGGAATCTGATGGGCGTACCCCTCGCCCGTGGGATATTAAGTCACGTGGGCGGAGGGCCGATAGCCTACAGTGGGAGTGGCATTTGCCCACAGCACGATCCATATCCAGTACGGATGCAAGACTTCTCGCGAGCCCTCATGCCCAGCATTGCGGAATGTCTGGAACAACAACGCCTGCGGCCCGTATTTCAGCCGATCGGCTCGCTGTCGACCGGCGAGGTGCTCGGCTATGAAGCATTGATTCGGGGTCCCGCCGGGACGCCCCTCGAGAGTCCGCTCGCGCTGTTTCGCGAGGCGGCGCGCGCCGGCTGCCTCGTGCGGCTGGAGCGGCTGGCTTCGCGTATCGCTATCGCGGCCTTCATGCGGGCTCGGCTGCCGGGGAAGCTGTTCATCAACTACAGCGCGGATTCCCTGCGCGAAATCGACGCCAGCCGGGATGAGGTCAGGGCGTTTCTCGACGGGCAGGGAATGCCTTCGTCGCGCATCGTCGTCGAACTGACCGAGCAGGCGCCGCTGGGTCCGCTGGACACGCTCGCCGCCGCGATCTCCAGCATCCGCAGCCGCGGGGCGCAGTTCGCGATAGACGACTACGGCACGGGGCATGCGAACCTCGGGCAATGGATTGCCCTCAAGCCCGATTACATCAAGGTGGCCCGCGAGGTGGTGGACGGCGCGGCCGAGTCGCCGTTCAAGCTCGAGGCTCTGCGGGCGCTGCGGCGGCTGGCGACGGTGAGCGACACCGCGCTGATCGCCGAGGGAATCGAGAACGAGGCCGACCTGCTGGCTTGCCGCGACATCGGGTTCGATCTGGCGCAGGGCTACCTGCTGGCCCGACCGACGGACGCGCCGCCGTTGACGTTGTCGGAGGCTTCTTTGCGGGCGTTGCGGCTTGGGCCGATTGCGGTGTTGCCCGGCGAGGCGGTATCGGAGCCGGCGCCGGAGCCGCGGCAGGTGAGGGCGGGTTGAGCGCGGGTGAAGGGCGAGTGGGGCGCGGGTGGGGCGCTGCTTAAGCGCGGCGAGGGCTCACCTGCCCCGTCAAAGGCTTGCTGCGCCGTCAGGCGCGGAGGCGGGTTCGGCCGGTGCCGCCGCGGGCGTCGATGGCTGGGCGTCCGAGGCCGGGACCGCTTCGACGACCTCGCCGTTGTCGGGCGCGGCGTTCTGTTCCGCTACCACGTTCGACGCCGGTGCCGGGGGCGGCATCGCGTCGGCTTCCGTGTCCGGCAGCACTGGCCGCCGCGGGCTCGGGCGCGGGGCGGGAGGCGCGTCGTCCTTCGCGCCCGGATGCGTCGCGAACAGGCGCTGGAACCAGCCTTTTACCTGACCGCTCATCGAGGAGAACCACGTCGACTCGTCCGCTTCCGCGAAGCGGGCGCGCCCGTCGATCGACCGCGCGCGTAGCGCGCGTTGATAGAAATCTCCCACGATAGGCAGGGCGCTGCGTGCCCCCTGTCCCCAGTAATCGCTGCGCAATGTCACGCGGCTGTCATTGAAGCCGACCCATGCTCCCGCCACGAGTTGCGGATGCATCAGGATGAACCACCCGTCCGCATTGTCCTGCGTGGTCCCCGTCTTGCCCGCAACGTCCGCGCGAATGCCATAGCGCGTGCGAATGGCCGTCCCCGTGCCCCGGTCGATCACGTCGCGCATGACGTCGACGAGCGTCTGCGTCGCCGCGGGCGACAGCGCGCGTTCCGGGCGCGGCGCGGAGAACTGGGCGAGCACATTGCCCTCGCCATCCTCGATGCGCGTGACCATCGTCGGGGCGATGTACTGTCCGCCATTGGCGATGGTCCCATACGCGCTGACCATTTCCTTCAGCGTGACCGGACTCGTGCCGAGCGCAAGAGAAGGGACCGCGTCGAGCTGGCTGTCCCGCACGCCCATCGCCCGCGCCAGCCGCGCCACGCGATCGGGCCCGACGCGTTGCACGAGCTGGGCCGTAATCGTGTTCTTGGAATACACGAGCCCATCGCGCAGGCTCATCGGCCGACCCGTCGGCGCGGACTCATCGGTCGGCCGCCAGATCTCGCCGCCCGCGAGTGTCATCTCCACCGGTTGATCGACGAACGTGTCGTCGGGCGTCTCCCCGGCGGCGAACGCCGCGCCGTAGACGAACGGCTTGAACGTGGACCCCGGCTGCCTGCGCGCCTGCTGCACGTGATCGAACGCATCGATCGTGAAGTCGCGGCTGCCTACCCAGGCGCGAATGGCTCCGGTGCCCGGCTCGATCGCCAGGAAGCCGGCCTGCACGCGCGTCTTCTGCTGCCGCAGCGCCAGCATGAATGCGTTGTCTGCGAGCAAACGCTTGAGCACCGCCTCCTCAGGCTGCCCGGCCGCCACGGCATTGCGATACTCCGCCGACTCCTTGACGAACGCCTGCACGAGCGCGCGACTCTCGCCCCAGCCCGCGCGCGGTCCCCAGGCAGCATTGGCGATGGACTGGAGCTGATTGCCCTGACGCGCCACCGCCTGCGTGGCCAGCGCCTGCAGCCGCGCATCGATCGTCGTATGCACGACGAGCCCATCCGTATAGAGGTTGTAGTCGTTGCGGTCCGCCCACGCGATCAGCCACTTGCGTAGCTGCTGCGCGAAATGCGGCGCGGGACCCGGCGCCTCGATCTGGCGCTCGAAGTCGATCCGCAACGGCCGCCGCTTGAGCGCCTCCAGTTTCGACGCATCGAGCCGCCCGCGCTTGACCATCTGCGCGAGCACGATATTGCGGCGATCGAGCGCGCGCTCGGGATTGAGGACCGGGTTGTAGTAGCTGTTGCCCTTGAGCATGCCGATGAGCGTAGCGGCCTCGAGCACGTCGAGCTTGCCGGCGGGCTTGTCGAAGTATGTCCGCGCGGCCATCTCGATGCCGAAGGCGTTGTACAGAAAGGGCACCGTATTGAGGTACGTCTCGAGGATCTCGTCCTTCGAGTAGAGCGCCTCGATCTTGAACGCGGTGATCGCTTCCTTGAGCTTGCGCGTCATGGTCGGTGCGCGGCCGATCTCGTCGGGATAGCGATTGCGCGCGAGCTGCTGCGTGATCGTGGACCCGCCCTGACGGTCCCCGGAAAACGTATGCAGCGCGGCCGAAGCCGTGCGCCGCCAGTCGAGCCCGTGATGGTCGTAGAAGCGATGATCCTCGGTGGCGATCAGCGCATTGACGACATTGGGCGAGATCTCCGACAGCTTGACCCAGTCCCGATTGGCCCAGCGATAGACGGCGATTTCCCTGCCGTCCGCGGACAGCACGCGCGCGGGCTGCTCGGACTTCGCCTTGCGGATATCGCTGATGCCCGGCGTGAACGGGATCAGCACCAGCACATAGAGCAGAAACGCCGCCGGCACGGCGGCCGCCGCGAGCAGGACGCCGCGGCGGGTCGGATGGCGCAGGCGCTGAACGAACGCAAAGCGGGGAAGGACTACGGTCTTGAACTGATCCAGGCGCATGACGCTGGCTGGCGCCCGCATGCGAGCGACCCCCTTGGGTCCGCGCGCCGCCGGGCAATCCGCCGATACGAAAACCACGAATCCTACCAAATCGCCGCGCACAGATTGTCACGATTCCCGCGCGGAGAGGCACTTTGTGCCGTTTATGCCCCGTTTGGGGGGTACGTCGGAGGCGTCATCGACACATCGATTTCATAAAGCGTGGGCAGAATTCGCCGCGTTCCGTACAAACGCGGTCCCGCGCAGGACCCGGGGTGGAACCTCCTCGTATTAACAGAAAGAGAAAACAGTGAAGAAAGCTCTCCTTGCTCTGACGGCCGCAGCGGGTACCTGCGCCATTTCCGGTGGCGCGCTGGCACAGTCGGCCACCAATGTGACGCTGTACGGCATTGCCGATGCAGGCGTCGAAGTCGCGACGCACGTGCCGGGTGGCAACGGCAAGACGGTCGCGCGCGTGACGTCCGGCAACATGTCCGGCTCGCGCTGGGGCCTGCGCGGCACCGAAGATCTGGGCGGCGGTCTGAAGGCCATCTTCCAGCTCGAGTCGGGCTTCGACATCGACACGGGCACGTCTGGCCAGGGCGGCCGCCTGTTCGGCCGCCAAGCGTTCGTGGGCCTGCAAGGCTCGTTCGGCGCCGTGACCCTGGGCCGTCAGCAGAACTCGCTGTACGACCTGTTCGGTGCTTATGACCCGATGGGCGTTGGCCCGCGTTACTCGCTGAACTCGGTGGACTCCCTGTTCAACGGCCGTGCCGACAACGCGCTGAAGTACACGGGCAAGTTCGGCGGCCTGACGGCAACGGGCTTCTACAGCACGGGCCGCGACAACAACGGCGAAGTCGCCGGCAGCCCCAAGACCGCGCGCGACTTCGGCGCGGGCCTGGCCTATACGACGGGTCCGGTGTCCGTGGGCGTGGCCTACGACCAGTTCCAGGGCGCGACCACCGCGCTGTCCGATCGCTCGGCCAAGCGCCTGGCCGTCGGCGGTTCGTATGACTTCACGGTCGCCAAGGTGTTCGCGGGCTATCGCTGGATGCGTGACGACGGTACCGCGAGCGCGACGGCCACCGCCAACCGCAACAACGTGTACTGGCTCGGCGGCATGTATCGCTTCACGCCGGCCTTGTCGCTGACCGGCGCCGCTTACTACACGGATACCCACAACAGCGGTGCCGATCCGTGGATGTTCGTGCTGTCGGCCGACTATGCGTTCTCCAAGCGGACCGATGCCTATCTGAACGTGGGTTACACGAAGAACAAGGACGGCTCGAACCTCGGCCTGTCCGGTGCGGGTACCGCCGTGGCAGGCGCGAACCAGACCGGCGTGCTGATCGGCCTGCGTCATCGGTTCTAACCCCGCGCTTCTAAACCCCGCGCTTCTAAACCCCTCGCTTCTACACCTCGGCTTCTGCCGCGCGGTCGCGCTGCAACGAGCCGCAGCGAGCCGCAACGAGCCGCCTCCGGGCGGCTTTTGTCATTTCGCGGGGCGGGATGCCGCGTAGGCGCGCACCTGTGTCATGACGCCGCGGGGGAAGAGCACGGGGCCATCGATGGGGATGCCCGCGGCGCGCAGACCGTCGGCGGTCCATGTATTGCACGTGTAGAGCCCGTTGTACGTGGCCGTCGCGGCGAGGAAGATCTCGCCGGGGTAGGTGCTGTCGCCCAGATGCATCGCCGCGCCGGTGGTATCGGTGCGGACGGCGTGAAGGAGGAAGGTGCGCAGCCGTTGCAGGCCCGCCTGATCGACGCCCGCGCGTACGGTCTTGTCGCTGCCGAACGCGGCGGCGGGTGTGTCGCGCAACATCGTCAGCAGGATCGCGCCATCGCCGGGAATGAGCGCGGACAGCAGCGCAAGAAGCGTTGTCCATGTGCCGCGGTCCGCCGAAAGCAGGTAGCCGCGGTCCCCGAAGCCGAAGCACAGGAAGCGCGCGTCGTAGTCCTTCCCGCGATTGCCCCGGCCAGTCAGCGCCATGAGCGCGGGCCCGGCGTCCTCGATGCCGAGGCAGATGTCGGTGTGCCAGTCGCGTTCGGCGACGTGGATGGTCGTCGTCACGGGGTCTTGCGGTGTTGCGGGCGTGGTGCCCGCGCAGGCCACAGTGGTCGCGGCGAGCGCGATCGTCGTGGCCAGCCCCCTCAGGCGAACCACCCCAGTCCCCATCCGGCCGCGCCGCACGCGAATACCACCAGCCACGGTGGCAGGCGCCATACCGCGACGGCCATCCAGGCGAGCAGCACGAACGCGACATCGGACGGGGCGTGGACGGCGCTGGTCCATACGGGGTCGTAGAGCGCGGCCGCCAGCAGGCCGACCACGCCCGCGTTGACCCCCGCCAATGCGCCCCGCGCGCCGATGCTGCGGCGCAGACGTTCCCAGAACGGCAAGGCGCCGAACACCAGCAGGAACGACGGCAGGAAAATGGCGATCGTGCAGAACAGGCCGCCGAGCCATCCCGATGGCGCGATGCGCATGGACGCGCCGAGGAAGGCGGCAAACGTGAACAGCGGACCGGGGACGGCCTGCGCCGCGCCGTAGCCGGCGAGGAACACGTCGTTGTTCACCCATCCCGATGGCACGACCGCCGCCTGCAACAGCGGCAGCACCACGTGGCCGCCGCCGAAGACGAGCGCGCCCGCGCGGTAGAACGCATCGAACATCGCGAGCGGACTGCCCGACGTTGCGATGAACGGCAGGGCGAACAGCAGCACCGCGAACAGCGCGATGAAGCATGCGCCCGCGCGATGGCTGACGGCCACGGGCAGCGGCTCGTGCGGGGCCACGTTCGGGTCCCGCAGCCAGACCATGCCGATGGCCGCCGTGGCGGCGATGGCGCCGAGCTGCGTCCAGGGCGACGGCAACAGCAGCGCGCCGACGGCGGTCAGGGCCATCAGCGTGATGCGCGGCACGCCGCGGCATAGCGTGCTGCCCATGCCCCAGACCGCCTGCGCCACGATCGCCACGGCCGCGATCTTCAAGCCATGCAGCAGGCCCGCTGGCACGGTTGCGCCGAATTCCGCGAGGCCGAGTGCGAGGACGATCAGGGCGATGGCTGAGGGCAGCGTGAAGCCGAGCCACGCCGCCAGCGCGCCGCCATAGCCCGCGCGCGACAGGCCGACGACGATGCCGACCTGGCTGCTCGCGGGTCCGGGCAGGAACTGGCATAGCGCGACGATGTCGGCGTACGCCTGCTCGCTGAGCCAGCGGCGGCGATGGACGAACATGTCGCGGAAATAGCCGAGGTGCGCGACGGGACCGCCGAAGGAGGTCAGGCCGAGCCGGAGGAAGACCAGAAACACTGCCCATGCGGAGGTGTCGCGGGAGACCTCGTGCGCGGCGGTCGTGGCGGTGGAGGGGCGATCGGTGGTCATGACGGCATTATTGCGGCGGATTGTGACTGGGGCCATCGCGGCGGATGGTGGCGATGAGGCCGGAACCTTCGCCCTCGCCCTCACCCTCGCTTCTCTTGTTGCGCCGGTTCGCGAAATCGATGCGCAGGCCGTGCAATGCCGCCACGCGCCGCGCGATCGAGATGCCGAGGCCGGTGCCATGCTCGCGCCGCCCCGCCTCGCGGAAAAAGCGGTCGCCGAGCCGCGGCAGGATGTCGGGCGGGACGCCGGGTCCGCGGTCGGCCACCTCGATGCGATCGGGCAGGAAGGTGACTGTCACGAGCGTATGCGGCGGGCTGTAGCGCAGCGCGTTGTCGAGCAGGTTTCGCAGCATGATGCCCAGCAGCGCGGGCTCGCCCGTGATGGGCAGCGGCACCGCGGGCTCGGCCGGCCACAAGAGCTCGATATCGACGTCGCGGCTTCCGGATAGCGGCAGACAGTCGGAGAGCGTCTGGTTGGCGATCTCCGGCCAGTCGGCCGGTACCGCGCGCGGCGCCACGCTCATCGGCGTGGACTCCTCCAGGCGGCTCAACGTCAGCAGCTGGTTCACGAGCCGGCTCAACCGGTCGATGCCAGCTTCGACCATCGCGCTTGCGCGCGCCCGTTCCGCATCGTCCTGCGACCGCCGCGCGACCTCCCATTGCGCCTTGAGCGCGGCCAGCGGCGTGCGCAGTTCGTGCGCCGCGTCGGCGGTGAGGCGGCGCTCATGCTCGAGCACCGCGGAGACGCGCGACAGCAGATGATTCATGGCGGTGACCAGCGGCGCGAGTTCGCCGGGGACGGGCGAGACATCGAGCGGTGTCGGGTCGTGCGGGGCGCGCGTGGCGAGTTCCGCCGAGAGGGTGCGCACAGGCAGCAGCGCGCGCCGCACGCCCCAGACCATCAGCAGCGTCAGCAGCGGCAGCCCGAGCACCCACGGCAGCACCTGCGCTTCCAGATACGCGAAGATCAGTTCTTCCCGTTCGGCGAGCACCTGGCCCACGCAGACGCGCCAGCCGACGGCCGCATCGTTGAGGTAATAGAGGCGCCATTGCACGCCGTCGATCGTCGCTTCGGTGAAGCCCTTGATATGCGGCGCGCGCGGCAGGCGGTCGCCGTCCGGGTCGATATGCAATGGTTCGCCGCCCGGCCGCCACGCCGCGATGGCCAGCTCGCCGAGGCCCGCGCTGCCGAGGTCGCCGAGGTCCTCGTCGCCGGGTTCGGGCTCGGTGGAGGGCGGCGCGGGACGCGGCAGCTTGCTGATATCGACGATGGGCAGCACCGCCTGCATCTGCTGCGCCATGCGGACCATGTCCGTGTCGTAGAGCTCGTTGATCTCCTCGCGCGCGCTGACGTAGATGATCGCGCTCGTCAGCACCCATGCGAGGGCCGCGGCGAACAGTACCGCGAGAATCAGCCGCCGCTGCAGCGTCATGCGTCGGCCCCGATCGCCTCGAGCGTGCCGAGCGAATAGCCGGCACCGCGCAACGTCCGCACGATGCCGGGATGCAGCTTGCGGCGAAGGTGGTGGATATGGACCTCGAGCGTGTTGCTCTCCGCGGACTTGTCCCACGCGTAGAGCTTGTCGCGCAGGAAGTCGCGGGTCAGCACGCGGTTCGGATGCGCGAGCAGCAGTTCGAGCAGCAGCGCTTCCCGGCTCGTCAGGTCCACGGGCTGGCCCTGCCAGCTTGCCTGGCGCGAAGCGGCATTGAATTCCAGCGGGCCGTGGCGCCAGACGGGCTCGGCTTGTCCCGCCGCGCGTCGCGTCACGGCGCGCAGGCGGGCCGCGAGTTCGTCGACGGCCACGGGTTTGACGAGGTAATCGTCAGCGCCGGTGTCGAGCACGCTGATGCGGCTTTCCACCGCGTCGCGCGCGGTCAGCACGATGACGGGCGTGGTCCGGCGGCGGGCGCGCCACCGCGCGAGCAGGTCGCCGCCGTCATCTTCGTCGAGGCCGAGGTCGAGCACGATGGCGTCGTACGCCATGACCTCCACCGCGTGGTCGGCGGCGGCGGCGGTGGGAAACCAGTCCACCACATGGCCCAGCAGCTTCAGGCCCCGCTGCAGACCGTCGCCCAGCATGGCGTCGTCTTCGACGATAAGTATTCTCATTTCTAGGTGATCTACGACGTATTCCAATGGCGGACGGCGCAAGCGTACCAGTTTTGATCGCGGTTAATGTGCCGCTAAGGTTCGGCCCTTAACCTGCGCGATCATCCTTTGGGGTTCGCGCGCCTATGTTGCATCCTCCGTCACATTCGGCCCCGGCCCAGTCTTCCGAGCTGCTTCCGCATCCCGGTGCGGTGCCGGGCGACGGCCCGCGCTGGGCAGGCACCGACCGGCGCGCGTCATGGCGCACCGCCATATGGATCGGCGCGGCCGTGGTGGCGGTGCTTGCGGTATGGTTTGGCACGCTCGCGATGCGGCATCTGATCGGCCCGGACGAAGGGCGCTACGCCGAGATCTCCCGCGAGATGCTCGCCACCGGCGATTGGGTCACGATTCGATACAACGCGCTGAAGTACTTCGAGAAACCGCCGTTGCATATGTGGGTGACGGCGGTGGCCTATACCTTGTTTGGGGTAGGCGATTGGCAGGCGCGGCTGTGCGTCGCGCTGTCCGGGCTGCTCGGCATCGGCATGACGATGCTGGCCACATGGCGCTGGTTCGGCGCGCGCGCGGGATGGTTCGCGGCCATCGTGCTGCTGGGCGCGCCGATGTGGAGCACGGCGGCGCACTTCAACACGCTCGACATGACCCTCGCCGGAGCGATGGCCTGCACGCTGGCGACGATGCTGCTCGCGCAGCATCCCGATGCGAGCGTTGCCGCGCGGCGGCGGTGGATGCTGTTGTGCTGGGCGACGATGGGCGTGGCGGTGTTGACCAAGGGGCTGGTCGGCATTGCGCTGCCGGGGCTCGTGCTGGTGTGCTATGCGATCGTGGCGCGCGATGGGGCGCTGCTGCGGCGGTTGCATTGGGGCGCGGGGCTTGCGATCCTGCTGGCGGTGACGGTGCCATGGTTCTGGCTGATCGCGCGACGCAATCCCGAATTCCTGCAGTTCTTTTTCATCCACGAGCATTGGGAACGTTATACGTCCAACGTGCATTCGCGTTCGGGGCCGCTGCTCTATTTCGTGCCGCTGATCGTTGGCGGGATGCTGCCGTGGGCCGGGCTGTTTCCGCGCATGTGGAAGGCCATGCGTGACAGCGTGCCGCAGCCGGCTGCATTCCGTCCGCTTCTGCTGGTCGGCGTGTGGGCGATCGCGATTTTCGTGTTCTTCAGTCTGTCACGGTCGAAGCTCCCGGGTTACATCGTCCCTGTGGTGCCGGCGCTGGCGATCCTCGCGGCGGTGGCGCTTGATCGCATGGACCTGCGGGCGTGGCGCCGGCAGCTGGTTGGGGCAGGCATCGTGGCCGCGGTGTGTCTGATGGCCAGCCCGATTGTCGGGTCGCTGAATGCCAACAACATTCCGAACCTGTTCTATCGCACGTATGCGATCTGGGTCGCCATCACGTTCGCGCTCATGCTCGCGGGCGTGGTCCTCGCGCGCTGGCTCGCCGCGCGCGGGCGGCTGACGGCGAGTATCGCGGCGTATGGGGTGGGGATGTATGTGGCCTTCACCGTGGCGCTGCTTGGCTACGACACGATCGGGCGGCCACTGTCGGGCGCCGACATCGCGCCCGCGGTCGCGCATCGGCTCACGCCGGGGATGCCTTTGTATGGCGTACGGATGCTGGACCATACGCTGCCGTTCTACGTCCGCCATCCCCTTGTGATGGTCGCGGAGGCCGACGAGCTCGGTTTCGGCACGACGGTGGAACCGTCGCGCTGGCTGCCCACCATCGCCGCCTTCGAAGCTGCATGGCGGGACGACGGCCCCGCGATGGCGGTCATGTCGCCGGACACGTATCAGCAGCTTGCGGGCAAGCTGCCGATGTACGTGGTGGCGAGGGATTACAAGCGGGTGGTGGTGACGAACCGGCCTTGATTGGCCTCCTGAGCGGTCGCCGTCAAGCCGCCGGGCGAGAGGGGCTCACCCTCGGGGCCAGCGCCGTCGTCACCACGCCCAACGCGATCAAGGCCAGCCCGATCGACAGATCCGCCGAGATGCGTTCGTGCCAGGCGGCGGCCGAGATGACCAGGCCGATGACGGGCACACCGAGCATCGCGATAGAAGTGGCCGCCGGAGGCAAGGTCTGGGTGATGTTCAGCACGAGGATGAACGTCAGGGCCGTGGCAAGCGGACCGGTGTACACGAGGGCGGGCCAGATCGCCACGAACGCGTCGGCGTTTGGGACGCCATCGCGCAACAACGCCAGCAGGAGCAACGGCACCGTCGCGATCGCCGTTTGCCAGGGAATCATGTCCGCCCCGAGCCGGATCGCCCGGTTCGCGCGAAGCTGGATGATGTTCACGGCCCATGCGAGCGACGCCCCCAGCAGCATCGCCAGACCCACCACCGTGTGCAATTCCCACCGCGTCACCGCAGGCAGCACGATCACCGCAATGCCCGCATAGCTCATTCCTGTCGCCACCCACTGCATCCGCGACGGACGCTCGCCGAGGACCAGCGAAGCCAGCGGGATAACCCAGATCGCCGTGGCATAGGCAATGACCGACGCGCGTCCCGGAGCGACGTATTGCAACGCCCACAAGGCCAGCGCCGTGAAGGCGGCCATCTGCAGCAGGCCCACGCCCAGCACGAGGGGCCACTCCTGCCGCGTCGGGAAACGCAGGCGTCCGAGCACTGCCAGCACCACCACGCTCAACAGGGCCGCCGACCCGAAGCGCGCCGTCGCGAACCAGAGTGGGCTGACGTGCGACAGGCCGTACTTCATCACGGGCCAGTTGCCGCCCCAGACGACAACGGCGCCGATCAACGGCAGGAATTTGCGGATACCGGCGCCCAGCGAGGCGCTGGCGGCGGTGGTGTGGGCGGACATGATGCGGCTCCGATGGAAACGACGCGTTGCGGTGGAGTGGTTAGGGAAATCCCTTAACCGCAAGTCTAGGGTTCCTTGCACCGCAGCATTGACCGCAATCGAAGGCCTGAAACCGCAAATCCAGCATAGAATGCCGGTCAACCTCATTTCGGAAGCGCAACATGCTGGACATCGACCTCGACGCCACCGACATCCGGATTCTCGGCGAACTGCAGCGCGACGGCAGCCTGACCAACGTCGAGCTGGCGAGCCGCGTGAACCTGTCCCCGTCGCCCTGCCTGGCTCGCGTGAAGAACCTCGAGAAGCAGGGCGTGATCTCGCGCCGCGTGACGCTGCTGGATGCGCGGCGGCTGGGGCTGAAGGTCGTAGTGTTTATCCAGATCTCGCTGGACAAGCAACGCCGCGAAACGCTCGACGCGTTCGAGCGCCGCATCGCCGCGCTCCCGCAGGTCATGGAGTGCTATCTGATGTCCGGCGACGCGGACTACCTGCTGCGGGTGATCGTGCCCGACGTGGAAGCGCTCGAACGGCTGATCATCGACCACATCACCAAGATCCCGGGGGTGTCCAATATCCGGTCGAGTTTTGCGCTCAAGCAGGTGCTGTACAGCACGGCATTGCCGCTGGGCTGACCCGAAAAATTTCACCAATCGCGCAACGCTTTCGAAAACGCCATCTATCGTCGCTAACGTCGCGCGCTAGCTGCGCACTTCAAGGATGCAATGCTGTCGACGGCATTAGGATTTCGCAAATCCCGTCGTCGAGGTTGCATCATGCGTTGGGCCGTCCTGCTCATTTTCATTGCCAGCGCCCTTTACACCCACTTCCGGGGCAAGGCGCGCCATGGCTTCTTCCGCCAGCTGTTCGATCATTCCACGTTCCTGGCGCCGCTGAACGGATTCGCGTACGCGTTCTCGCGCGTGCCCCGCACACCGTTCATCGGCCGCGAACATTTCCCCGAGCTCGAGATCATTCGCCGGGAATGGCAAACCATTCGCGCGGAAGCCCTCGCGCTGGCGGAGGCCGAACGATTGCAGGCCGCGAAGGGTTATACCGATATCGGCTTCAATTCGTTCTTTCGCCAGGGGTGGAAGCGCTTCTATCTGAAGTGGTACGACACGCCGCATCCGTCCGCACTCGCGGCATGCCCGCGCACGCTGGCGATCCTCGACAGCCTGCCTTCGGTCAAGGCCGCGATGTTCGCGCGGCTGCCGCCGGGTGCGAAGCTGTTTCCGCACCGGGACCCGTACGCGGGGTCGCTGCGGTATCACCTGGGGCTGGTCACGCCAAACGACGACCTGTGCTCGATCACCGTCGATAACGAAACCTACTCGTGGCGCGATGGCGAGGACGTGGTGTTCGACGAGACGTTCCTGCACCATGCGCGGAATGGCACCACGCACGACCGGATCATATTGTTCTGCGATATCGAGCGGCCGTTGCGGTTCGGCTGGGCGCAGCGCGTCAATCGCGCGATCAGCGACACGCTCATGCGCGCGGCCGCATCGCCGAACGAGGGCGGCGATGCGACGGGCGGGCTCAATCGCGCGTTCAAGTACATCTATGCGGTGCGCATGGTCGGCAAGCGGCTCAAGGCGTGGAACCGCAACGTGTACTACACGCTCAAGTGGGCGCTGATGCTTGGTATGGTCATGGCGATTTTCTGGCCTCACACGCACGCGTGAGGCCAGCCGTCAGCGCCTAGAAGCCGACGGGGTAGCCGTCCTTGCGGTAATCGGACGCGGCCGCATAGCCGTGTTCCATCTTCATCGCCATCTGCGCACCGCCAAAGTCGAGGCTGTCCGGTGCCGCGGTCTCGATCGCATGCCCGCGCGCGCGGAGGCCTTCGAGCGTCTCGCGCGGGGTGTGGGCTTCCACGGATACGCCGACGTTGTCGTCGAGCACGCGCCAGCGCGGCGCATCGTTGGCGGCCTGCGGGTTCTGCCCGAAGTCCGCGATGCGGCTCGTCATCTGCACGTGTCCCTGCGCCTGCATCGAACCGCCCATCACGCCGAACGAGGCCAGCGGCGCGCCGTTGCGCGTGAGAAAGCCCGGAATGATCGTGTGGAACGGCCGCTTGCCGGGCGCAACCTGGTTGACGTGACCCGGCGTGAGATTGAAGCCCCAGCCGCGGTTATGCAGCGCGATGCCGGTGTTCGGCACCACCACGCCCGACCCGAAGCCTTTGAAGTTGGATTGGATGTACGACACCATCATGCCGTTGCGGTCGGCGGCGGTCAGGTACACGGTTCCGCCCGTATGCGGCTTGCCCGGGCCCGGGTACGACGCCTTGTCCGGGTCGATCGCCCTGGCGCGTTCGGCAAGGTAAGCGGGATCGAGCAGCGCTTCGGGTGTGACGCGGCCAGCGGCGCGCATGGCGTCCACGTCCCCGACATAGGCATGCAGGTCGGCAAAGGCGAGCTTCATGGCCTCGATCTGCAGGTGCATCGTGCGCGCGCTGTCGCGGCCCGATTCGCGCACGTCCCAGTGTTCCAGCATGCCGAGCGCCATCAGCGCGCCGATGCCCTGGCCGTTCGGCCCGATCTCGTGCAGCGTCACGTCGCGATAGCGCATGCTGACCGGCTCGACCCAGTCGGCGCGATGCGCGGCGAGGTCGGCCTCGTCGATGCGGCCGCCCGTGGCGCGCGCATGGTCGGCGATCTTCTTCGCCAGTTCGCCGTGATAGAAGTCGTCGCCCTTGGAGCGCGCGATGCGCTCGAGCGTCTCCGCCTGACCGGGGCAGATGACGCGTTCGCCGGGCAGCGGCGCGCGGCCGCGCGGGGCAAACGCCTCGCGATACCCGGGCTGACCCTCGAGCACGGGCACCTGCGCCTGCCACTGGCGATGCACGGTATGGGAGACCACGTAACCGTTGCGCGCGTATTCGATCGCGGGCTCGAACAGGTCTTCGAACGGCAGCGAGCCGAAGCGCTCCCACGTGGTGCGCCACCCCGATACCGCGCCGGGCACGGTCACGGCATCCCAGCCGATCGGCGGCATGGCGCTGTACTTCGAGAACGACTCGGGCGTCCACGCGCGCGGCGCGCGGCCGGATGCGTTGAGGCCGTGCATCTGCTTGCCGTCCCAGATCAGCGCGAACGCGTCGCCGCCGATGCCGTTCATGCAGGGTTCGACGACGGTCAGCGCGATGGCGGTCGCCAGCGCGGCATCCACGGCGTTGCCGCCCTTGGCCAGCATGCGCAGGCCGGCCGCGGCAGCGAGCGGTTGCGAGGTGGAAACGACGTTATCGGCGAGCACCGGGACGCGGCGCGACGGATAGGGGAAGTCCCAGAAGGTGGTCATGAACGGTGGCGGTGAGAAGATGAACGGGCGACGGCCCCGTGGCGGGGCCAGTGCGGCGGCCTTCCCCGAAGGGGGAAGGCCGAAGGACGATCATACGCGATCGTTGCAGGCGGTATCAGTCGAACGTCAGTCGACCTTGACCTTGGCGGCCTGGGCGACCTTGCTCCAGTCGCGCATTTCCTCGTTGATCATGCGGCCGAACTTGTCGCTCGGCGTATAGGCGATCTGCACGCCTTGCGCATCCATGGTGTCGACGAGGTCGGGCATCGCGAGTACGGTCTTGGTCGCGGCGGCCAGCTTCTCGATCACCGCGGGCGGCGTGCCCTTCGGCGCGACGAGCCCGAACAGATTGTCGGCGCGGAAGTCCTGGATGCCAGCCTCGATCATGGTCGGGGCCTCCGGCAGCGACTTCACGCGCTTGTCGGAGGCCACGGCGAGCAGGCGCAGCTTGCCGGACTTCACGTGGGGCAGGGCGGACGGGATGCTGTCGAACATCATCGCGGCGCGGCCGGCCATGAGGTCCGGCATCGCGAACGAGCTGCCCTTGTACGGGACGTGGATGACGTCGACACCGGCGCGCAGGCGGAACAGTTCGGACTCCAGATGCGAGAGCGTGCCGGAGCCTTGCGAGGCGAAGTTGTACTGGCCCGGCGCGGCCTTCAGGTACTTGACCAGTTCGGGCACGGTCTTGACCGGCAGCGTGGCGGGCACCACGAGGATATGCGGCACGGTGCCGATGCCCGCGATGGGCACGAAGTCCTTCGACAGGTTGGCGGGCTGATTGCTGTACGTCGCCGCGGCGATGGCGGCATTGCTCACGGCGGCCATGTAGAGCGTGTAACCGTCCGGTGCGGCCTTCGCGGCGTAACCGAGCCCGATCGCACCGCCGGCGCCTGGACGGTTCTCGACGACCACGGGTTGATGCAGGACCTGCGACAGACGCTGACCCACGGCGCGCGCGAGCACATCGGTGGCGCCGGCGGGCGGGAACGAGAGGACCAGCTGGATCGGACGTTCCGGGTATTCCGCGAGCGCGGCGGGCGCGGCGAGCGCGCCGGCGACGCCTGCCGCGGCGAGCAGGAGGTTCAGAGTGGTGCGGGCACGCGCCATCACGGTGCGTGCGATCGGGGACTGCAATGCCATGGTGAGACGAACTCCAGAAATGTTTGCAAAGCGCTACAACTACTGCAAGGGACGTGCCACTTCACGCGGGCCGACTTGCCGTTGCCGAGGGGGCCAGTGAACGTCCGGACGGAAAAGCCGTCGCTTCGAGCGATGGCGAAGCATCGCCGTCACGCCATTAATTTCTCAAGATTTGCAAAGCCCGCAGCGCGTGCTGTCTGTTGCAATGGGCGTGTTCTCGGACGGCGTGGTCCGCCAGCCGCCGCCGAGCGCGCGGTAGAGGGCCACGCTCGACTGCCGTTGCGAAAGGTTGAGCTGAATCTGCTGGTCCTGCGCGGCATAGAGCGTGCGTTGCGCATCGAGCAGGGTCAGCAGCGTTTCCGCACCGGCCCGGTAACGCGATTCCGCCAGCCTGACCGCTTCACTCGCCTGGGCAAGCGCTTCGTCCTGTGCGGCCCGCTGGGCGGCCACGCCGTCGGCGGCGGCAAGCGCGGTTTCCACATCGCCGAACGCGTTCACGATGGCGCCGCGGTAGGCCGCCAGCAGTTCTTCGCGACGCGCGACGGCGAGGTCGCGGCCCGCGGACAGGCGTCCCGCATTGAAGATCGGGACGACGAGGCCGGCTGCGAGGTTGTAGAGCGAGGTGTCGAACAGGTTCCGCAGGTGCTCCGCGCCAGCACCGGCGCCGGCGGTGAGGGTGAGCGTGGGCAACATGGCGGCGCGCGCCACGGTGATGTCGGCATCCGCCGCGGCGAGCGCGCGTTCGGCCTGCGCGAGGTCGGGGCGGCGGGCCAGCAGTTCGCTCGGGACACCGGTGGCGGCAGTGGGGGCGGCGATGCCGGCGAGCGTGGTGGCGGCGATGTCGAAGCCTTCGGTGGGCCGTCCGAGCACGGTGGCCAGCGTTGCGAGGCTCGCGCGGGACTGCTGCGTGCGGAGGGCGAGTTCCTGTCTTTGCGTTGCCACCAGGCCGCGCTGCTGCGCCACCTCCAGCGGGGTGGCCGCGCCGGCGCGGGCACGGGACGAGACGAGCGCGAGGATGCGCTCGGAGTTATCGAGGTTGCGCTGCGCGATCGTCACGCGTTCGCGTAGCGCGACGGTTTGAAGGTAGGTGTTGGCGACGGTGGCAACGACGGTCAGCGTAATGGCGTCGCGGGCATAGGCCGTGGACAGCAGCGCGGCACGGGCGGAATCTCGCAGCGCCGCGTTGCCGCCCCAGATGTCGACCTCGTAGCTCGCGAATAGCTGGAGGTTGTAGAAGCCCGAGACGGTTTCCTGCGGCTCCTTGAAACGCTGCACGTTGGCCGCGAGGCTGACGTCGGGCAACAGCGCGGCGCCCGCGATGCGCGCTTGCGCCTGCGCCTGCCGCACGCGGGCGGCGGCGGCCGCGACGTCGAAGCTGTTGGCCTGCGCCTGCGCGACGAGCTCGCTCAGCTCGACGCTGCCGAATGCGCGCCACCAGTCGGGGGCGATGGCGGCGGCCGGCGCGGCGGGGTCGGCTGGCGTCTGCCCGTCCGTGGCGTTCGGCGCGTTGCGCCAGCTTGCCGGGACGTCGAGCGCCGGGACGTCGCCGGATGGCGGCGTGCTGCACGCCGCGAGCGCGATGGCGGTGGCCGTGGTGACGGTTGCCGCGATGCTGGCCCGCAACCGGCGCGGGGTATCGGCGTGTCGCTTCACGTCAGTCGCTCGCAAGGGCCGTCACGGGATCGAGCCGCGCGGCCTGACGGGCGGGCATGAAACCGAAAACGAGTCCCGTCACCAGCGCGCAGGCAAACGCGCCGAGCATCGCCCGGGCGGAGAAGATGACCGGTACCTCCCAGTGCAGCAGCGCCACGCCAATGATCACGCCGATCAGCACGCCCGCCAGCCCGCCCACCAACGTGACCGTAATCGCCTCGGTCAGGAACTGGCGCTGGATGTCGCGTTGCCGCGCGCCGGCCGCCATGCGGATGCCGATCTCGCGCGTCCGCTCCTTCACCGTCACCAGCATGATGTTCATGACGCCGATGCCACCGACCACGAGCGAAATGGCGGCCACCAGCCCCAGCATGATCGTCATGGTCTGTTGCGTCTCGGTTTGCGCGCGAACCGAAGCCGCGCGGTTGTACACGCGGAAGTCCCGCACGCGATGCGTGGCCTCGAGCGCCGCCGTGATGCCCTTGGTCACCTCCTCGGCATTGTCGATATCGTCGACGAGCAGCGTGATCCAGTTCAGATTGGTCGTCCCAATCACGCGCCGGGCACCGGTGGGATAGGGCATCAGCACGATGTCGTCGTCATCGGCATCGCCGGACGTGGCGCCTTTCTCCTCCAGCTCGCCGATAACCTGGAACGGCACGTTGTTCACCAGCAGATACGCGCCGATGGGACTGGCATCGCCGTACAGCCGCTCGCGTGTCTTCTTGCCGAGCAACACGACCGTCGCGAGTTGACGTTCATCCTGCTCGGTGAAGAAGAGTCCGCGCGCCACGTTCCAGTTCATCACGCGCCGGACGTCGGTCGTCACGCCCATGGCATTGACGTACGCGTCCACATTGCCCGCGCGCAGCATGACCTTGTTGCGCAGGATGGGCGTCACGGCCACGACATGGGGGACCTGCCGGATGGTCCGTACGTCGGCCTCCGTCAGCACGCCGCCCGGCCCCCGCGAGTTGTCGCCGCCCGGTATCACGTACAGGCGATTGGTACCGAAGCTCGATATCTTCGCGATGACCTTTTCCTGCGTGCCGGCGCCGATGGCGAGCATCACGATCACCGACGCCACGCCGATGATGATGCCGAGCAACGTCAGCGCGGTACGGAAGCGGTTAGTCCACATCACGGTCCATGCCGCGGCGAAGGCTTCGCGCATGTCGGTCCATGGGCGCGCGCCATGCGCGGTGCCCGCCGTCATGGCCGCGCGGAAGCGGCGCGGGTCGAGCGATGCGGGCAACATCGCGCGCGGCGCGACGGGCGCGCGCACGCCGCTGTCGGATACGATCTGCCCATCGCGGATCTCGACGATACGGCGCGCCTGCGCGGCCACCGCGCGGTCGTGCGTAATCAGGATGACCGTATGGCCGGCATCGGCCAGTTCGCGCAGCAGCGCCACCACCTCGGCGCCGCTACGGCTGTCGAGCGCGCCGGTGGGCTCGTCGGCAAGGATCACGTGGCCGCCGTTCATCAGCGCGCGCGCGATCGAGACGCGCTGTTGCTGCCCCCCGGACAGCTGACCCGGACGGAACGTCGCGCGATCGGCGAGGCCCAACTGGTCGAGCAGCGCGGCGGCCCGGCGTTCCCGCTCGGCCAGTCCCGCGCCGGCGTAGACCGCGGGCATTTCGACGTTGCGCTGCGCGTCGAGCGACCTCACGAGGTGATAGCCCTGGAACACGAAACCGAACGCCTCGCGGCGCAGCCAGGCGAGTTCGTCGGCGCGCAACTGCGCAATATCCTGCCCGGCGAAGCGATAAGTGCCGCTGCTCGGCCTGTCGAGGCAGCCGAGGATATGCATCAGGGTCGATTTGCCGGAACCCGACGCGCCGACGATTGCCACGAACTCGCCGGCCGCGATGTCGAGCGAGATCCCGCGCAACACTTCCGTGGCGGGGCCGCCATCGCTCCCGGAGTACGCGCGCCGCACGTCGCGCAAGGCAATCAGGGGCGCGACAGGCGGGGGCGCGGCCCCCGGCGGATGGGCGGCGTCGCCCGCCTGTGCCGCAGGCGGACGCAGGCGATCGGCGGCGCTATCCACGGCGTCGGACCGTTGGCCAAGCCGGTCCTCCAGCCGGTCACCTAACCCGTCACCTAACCGGTCTCGTTCGGCGGTGTTCACCATACGCCCGTCACCATCGGAACCTCCCGTCGGCCACCCGCTCGTAGCGTACGCCTGTCACGAGTTTTTCGCCCTCGCGCAGGCCGGACAGTACCTCGGCGGTCAGACGGTCACGCACGCCCGTGGACACCTGGCGCTCGGCCACCTTGCCGTCCTCGCCGAGCACCCGGGCGGTATAGCGTCCCGGCTGGCCGTTCACCGGCTGCAACGCGGGCAACGGCGCGACGAGCACGTTCCTCACGCTCGCGGCGACGAAGAACACCTGTGCGCTCATCTGCGGCATCAGCGCGCGGTCCGCGTTATCGACATCGAACAGCACCGTGTACAACACGACCTTGCCGGCTGGCGACACCGGCGCGGGCGCGCCCGCCGCAGGCGTCGGTCCTGCCGGCGTCGGCGGCGCCGGCAGGATCTGGCGGACCTTGCCGGTCCAGCGCCGCGGCGTGCCTTCGCCATCCTGCACGCCGAGCGTGGTGAAGTAGACGCCCATGCCGGGCCGCACGCGCCGCACGTCGGCTTCCGAGACCTCGGTCCAGACGGTCATGGCGGACAGGTCGGCAATCCGCAGGATCGTCGGCGTCTGATAGGTGGCGTTGAGCGTCTGCCCCTCGCGCGCATCGAGCGTGACCACCGTGCCCGCGATCGGCGCGTAGATCCGGGTGTAACCCAGTTGCGCCTCGTCCCCCTTGAGCGCCGACGACGCGCCATCGATCTGCGCGCGCAGGTTGTCGATCCGGGCCAGCGCCACGCGCAGCGCGGCCTCGGCGGTCTGGACGTCCTCGTCGCGCGTGGAGCCGTCGCGCGCCATGCTGCGCTGGCGCTCGGCCTGCTGCCGCGCAAGATCGCGCTGGGCGTACTGTTCGGCAAGCTGGGCCCGCAGGCTGGCCAGCGTGGCGCGGTCCGCATCGACGCGCGCCTGCTGCACCGATGGGTCGATTTCTACCAGCAGCTGGCCCCTGGCGACCGTATCGCCGGGCTGGACATGGATGCGCCGGATGGCTCCGGACGCCTGGGCGCCCACGTCGACGTAGCTCCGCGGCTGAAGGATCCCAAGCGCCGTCACGCTCGATTCGATATCGCCGCGCGCGACCGGCACCGTGTCGATGATTTCGGTCGGCCGAAGCAGCCACCACCAGAGACCCGCCACCATCAGGACGAACAGGACGAGTAGCGTGAGGGGGCGCTGCAGCAGGGGCGGGATTCTCATGGTCGACCGGATGCCCGAGAGCATCTCATGTGGCCCCGGGTCGTTGCAGGGCATGATGCAACAGGATTGTTGCGTACTCAAGGCCCGGCCTGCACGGCGCGAAAGAAACGTAAAAGGCACCCGTGATACCTGTATGAACATACAGTATAGTAGCGGGGTGATTCCGCCCCATATCGGACGGAACCTTCTCCGCTTCAAGTTCATACCCAACTTCAGAAATTCATCTCAACCAGTTGATTTGGTGGATAAATTGTCAGATTCCGACACCCATGGCGGCACCATCCGCATCCGCGGCGCGCGTCAGCACAATCTCAAGAACGTCGACCTCGATCTTCACACCGGCCAGATGACCGTGGTGACCGGTCCGTCGGGTTCGGGCAAGTCGAGCCTCGTGTTCGACACGCTGTACGCCGAGGGCCAGCGCCGCTATGTGGAAACGTTCAGCGCCTACGCGCGGCAGTTCCTCGACCGCATGGACCGCCCTCAGGTGGACAAGGTCGATGGCGTGCCGCCGGCCATCGCCATCGACCAGACCAACCCCGTGCGCAGCTCGCGCTCGACGGTCGGGACGATGACCGAGCTCAACGATCACCTGAAGCTGCTGTACGCGCGGGCCTCCGAACTGTTCGACCGCCAGACCGCGCTGCCTGTGCGTCACGACTCGCCCGAGACAATCTACGAAGAGCTGGTCGCGCGTACGGCCGAAGGCCAGCCGTTCCACGACGCGAGGCTCGTGGTGACGTTCCCCGTGGAGCTGCCGGAGTCGGCCAGCGACGAAGAGGTGCAGCAATGGCTGTCGGTGAGCGGCTATACCCGCATCCATGGCCAGCGGATTGTGGAATCCCCTACGGGCGCCCGCAAGATGCTGGATGTGGTGGCCGACCGTTTCCGCATCGGCAACGTAGAGCGCGCGCGGGCGGTGGAAGCCATCGAGGCGTCGCTGAAGCGCGGCGCCGGCCGCGTGAGCGTGCAGGTGGTGACTGACGAGGGCGATGGCCCGGTCTGGCGCTTCTCCACCGGCCTGCACAGCCCGGAAAGCGATATCCGCTATGCCGACCCGCAGCCGGCGCTGTTCTCGTTCAACTCGGCCTATGGCGCGTGCGAGACGTGTCGTGGCTTTGGCCGCGTGATCGGCGTGGATCTCGGCCTCGTCATTCCCGATGCGCGCAAGTCGCTGCGCGACGGCGCCATCAAGCCGATGCAGACGCCCGCGTGGAAGGAATGCCAGGATGACCTGATGCGCTATGCCGCCAAGGCGGGCATTCCGCGCGATGTGGCCTGGAGCCAGCTGACCGACGCGGAAAAGCACTGGGTCATCCACGGTTCGCCCGATTGGAACGGCCAGTGGAACAAGCAGTGGTATGGCGTGATGCGGTTCTTCGACTATCTGGAGTCGAAGGCCTACAAGATGCATATCCGGGTGCTGCTGTCGAAGTACCGCAGCTACACGCCGTGCGACACCTGCGGCGGCGCGCGGCTCAAAACCGAGTCGATGTTGTGGCGCCTGGGCTCGAAGGCGAACGCCGACGCGGTGCTGCCGCCGGCAGACCGCTTCCTGCCCCGTGGCGTGGACTGGGACCGCAGCCAGCTGGAGTCGCTGCCGGGCCTGACCGTCCATGACCTGATGCTGATGCCGATCGCGCGCATCCGCAGGTTCTTCGACGACCTGACGCTGCCGAGCACGCTGCTCGACGATGCGCTCAAGCTGCTGCTGGCGGAGGTGCGCACGCGCCTGAAGTACCTGTGCGACGTGGGCCTCGGCTATCTGACGCTCGACCGGCAGAGCCGCACGCTGTCCGGGGGCGAAGTTCAGCGGATCAACCTGACCACCGCGCTGGGCACTTCGCTCGTCAACACGCTGTTCGTGCTCGACGAACCCAGCATCGGGCTGCATCCGCGCGACCTGAACCGCATCGTGGAAGCGATGCATCGCCTGCGCGATGCGGGCAATACGCTCGTGGTCGTCGAGCACGATCCGTCCGTGATGCTCGCGGCCGATCGTCTCATCGACATGGGCCCCGGTCCGGGCGAGCGCGGCGGCGCGATTATTTTCGATGGCACGCCCGAGGCGATTCGCAAGGAGCGGACGCTGACCGGCGACTACCTCGGCGGCCGCCGGCGCGTGGCCGACGCCTCCAGCTGGCAGCCGCGTCCGGTCGATGGCCAGACGCCCCGCATCATGCTGGAAGGCGCGACCGAACATAACCTGCGCGACGTCACGGTGGACATTCCGCTGGAGCGGCTGGTCTGTGTGACGGGTGTCTCCGGCTCGGGCAAGTCCACGCTGCTGCAGGACGTGCTGTATCCCGCGATGGCCCGCCATTTCGGCAAGGCGACCGAGACGCCGGGCGCGCATCGCGCGCTGACGGGCGCGGATCAGGTCGACGATGTGGTGTTCGTCGACCAGTCGCCGATCGGCAAGACCGCGCGTTCGAACCCGGCGAGCTATGTGGGCGCGTTCGACGAAATCCGCAAGCTGTTTGCCAAGGCGCCGCTGGCGCTGCAGCGCGGCTATACCGCGGGCACGTTCAGCTTCAACTCGGGCGATGGCCGGTGCCCGACCTGCGGCGGCTCGGGCTTCGAGCACGTGGAAATGCAGTTCCTCAGCGACGTGTACCTACGTTGCCCCGATTGCGATGGCACGCGCTATCGCGCGGAAGTGCTCGAGGTCAAGATCAACCGGGCCATCTGGAATGAACCCGCGCGCGCGTTGAGTGTGGCGGATGTCCTGGAACTGACCGTCAGCGAGGCGACCGCGCTCTTTGCGGGGGATCCCGCCGTGCTGCGCGTGCTGGAGCCGATCGCCGATGTGGGCCTCGAATACGTCAAGCTGGGTCAGCCCGTGCCGACGCTGTCGGGCGGCGAGGCCCAGCGCCTCAAGCTCGCGGGCTTTCTCGCGGAGACGGCGCAGGCCGCCCCGGCTGGCCGCGGCGGGCGCGTGACAAAGGCGCCGAAGGTGCCGAAGCGCCTGTTCATGTTCGACGAGCCGACCACGGGTTTGCACTTTGAGGACATCGCCAAGCTGATGCGCGCGTTCGGCAAGCTGCTCGATGGCGGCCATTCGCTGATCGTGATCGAGCACAACCTCGACGTGATTCGCGCGGCCGACTGGCTGATCGATCTCGGCCCCGAGGGCGGCGATGCCGGTGGCGAGGTCGTATGCGTGGGCACGCCCGAGGACGTCAAGCGGTGCGCGGCGTCGCACACGGGTCAGGCGCTGATCCACTATGACGCGGCGCTCGGGGAGTCCGGTACGCTGGCGGCGGAACGCGCGGAAGCGGCAGATCCGGCCAACGCGGGCAAGCCCTTGCAGACCGCATTGCAGGCCGCTCGCGCGCGGCGCGCGATCGAGGGTGAGAACGTGGTGCGCATCGTCAATGCGCACGAGCACAACCTCAAGGCGCTCAACGTCGATATCCCGCACGGCAAGTTCAACGTGATTACCGGCGTGTCCGGTTCGGGCAAGTCGACGCTGGCGTTCGACATCCTGTTTCACGAGGGGCAGCGGCGGTACCTGGAGTCGCTCAATGCGTATGCGCGGTCGATCGTGCAGCCAGCGGGCCGGCCCGAGGTCGACGCGGTGTATGGCATTCCGCCGACCGTGGCGATCGAGCAGCGCCTGTCGCGTGGCGGCCGCAAGAGCACGGTCGCGACGACGTCCGAGGTGTGGCACTTCCTGCGGCTGCTGTACGTCAAGCTCGGCATCCAGCATTGCGTGCATGACGGCGCGCCGGTGACGTCGCAGAGCCCCGAGTCGATTGCCGCGCAGCTGCTGCGCGATCATCGCGGGCAGCATGTGGGTTTGCTGGCGCCGCTCGTCGTCAACCGCAAGGGCGTGTACACCGACCTCGCGAAGTGGGCGAAGGCGCGGGGCAATACGCATCTGCGCGTCGATGGCGAGTTCCTGCCGGTCGACCCGTGGCCGCGCCTGGACCGATTCCGCGAACATACGATCGAATTGCCGGTTGGCGATCTCGTGATTTCCGCCGACAACGAGGCGCAACTGCGCGCATTGCTCGGGCAGGCGCTCGAGCTCGGCAAGGGCGTCATGCATCTGCTGGCGCCGCTCGATGGGCTGCACGATGCGCTGCACGACGGCAATGGCACGCGTCATGTCGGCGATACCAAGGTGTTCTCGACGCGGCGGGCGTGCCCGGTTTGCGGGACAAGCTATCCGGAACTCGATCCGCGCATGTTCTCGTACAACAGCAAGCATGGCTGGTGCACGACGTGCGTGGGCACGGGGCTGTCGCTGACGCGCGAGCAGCGGGCCGTCTATGACGACACGGTGCTCGGCGGCAGCGATGAGCGCGGGCGCGAGCAGAGCCTGCCGTCGGAGGAGCAGGAGCCCGAAGGCGTGGTCGATACGCCGTGTGCCGATTGCGGCGGCGCCCGGCTGAATCCCGTTTCGCGAGCGGTCACGTTCGATGCGCAGGCCATTACCGATGTGGCGCAGTGGACCGTGTCCGACACGCGGCGCTGGGTCGATGGATTGCGGCTGACGGGCCGCGATGCGGAGATTGCGCGTGACGTGGTGTCGGAGATCGGCAGCCGGTTGCAGTTTCTGGAGGAGGTGGGGCTTGGGTATCTGAGCCTCGATCGGGCGGCGCCTTCGTTGTCCGGTGGCGAGGCACAGCGGATTCGGCTGGCGGCGCAGCTTGGCAGCAATCTGCAGGGCGTGTGCTATGTGCTGGACGAGCCGACCATCGGTCTGCATCCGCGCGATAACCAGATTCTGCTCGATGCGCTGCGCAAGCTTGGCGACAAGGGCAATACGCTGGTGGTGGTGGAACACGACGAGGACACGATTCGCCGGGCGGACCACATCATCGATATCGGCCCGGGGGCAGGCAAGCGCGGCGGCACGCTGGTGGCGCAGGGCGGCGCGGATGCGCTGGCCGCGGCGCCGGATTCGACCACCGGGCAGTTCCTCGCGCATCCGATCGTGCATCCGCTGCAGCCGCGGCGGGCCGTGCGGCCGGCGCGGGCGGGCAAGGTGGCGGAGCCCGAGCAGTGGCTGACGGTGAGCGGGGCGCATCTGCATAACCTGAAGGACGTGACGGCGCGGATTCCTTTGTCGCGGCTTGTCGCCATTACGGGTGTGTCCGGTTCGGGCAAGTCGACGCTGGCGCGGGATGTGCTGATGGCCAATCTGCTCGATGCGGTGGGACGTTCGGTGATGTCCTCGCCGGCGACGCGCCGGGCGCGGGCGGCGGCCGAGAAGGCGGGAAAGCCGACAGCAACCCGGTCGCTGAGCGTCGAGCATGCATGGCATGGGTGCGAGTCGATCACGGGGTGGGAGTCGATCGATCGGGTGCTCGAGGTGGATCAGACGCCCATCGGAAAGACGCCGCGTTCCTGCCCGGCGACCTATATCGGCGTGTGGGATGCGATTCGCAAGCTGTTCGCGGAGACGCTCGAGGCGAAGGCGCGGGGGTACACCGCGTCTCGTTTCTCGTTCAACACGGGGCAGGGTCGATGCCCGGCCTGCGAGGGGCAGGGCGTGCGCACGATCGGCATGAGCTTCCTGCCGGATGTGAAGGTGCCTTGCGACGTTTGTCATGGGCAGCGCTTCAACCCGGAGACGCTGGCCGTTACCTGGCGTGGCCGCAATATCGGCGAAGTGCTGACGATGGAAATCGACGAGGCGGTCGAGTTCTTCGGAGCCCTGACGCAGATTGCGCATCCTTTGCAGCTGATGAAGGACGTGGGGCTTGGCTATCTGACGCTGGGGCAGCCGTCACCGACGCTGTCGGGTGGGGAGGCGCAGCGGATCAAGCTGGTCACGGAGCTGTCGAAGGTTCGGGACGACATCACGCGGCGCGGTCAGAAGGCGCCGCACACGCTGTACGTGCTCGACGAGCCGACGGTGGGTCTCCATATGGCCGACGTAGCACGGCTGATCCGCGTGTTGCATCGGTTGACCGATGGGGGCCACAGCGTGGTGGTGATCGAGCACGACCTCGACGTGATTGCCGAGGCGGACTGGATCATCGATCTTGGGCCGGAGGGCGGTGCCGGGGGTGGCACCATCGTTGGCGCGTCGGATCCGGAGGCGTTGTCGCGCAATGCGGCGAGCCATACGGGGGCGGCGCTCGTGCCGGTGTTGGGGCGAGTTGCCGAGGGGGAGGCAAGGAAGGTGGTGTCGTAGCACGCGACACGCCGCGGGCCCTCCACTTGTTTTAGGAATTTCTCTCCTCTCCCATGGGGAGAGGGGCCGGGGGAGAGGGCTTCCGCTTCTTACCATCCCCCGCCCAATGCCCTGAACGTCGCCACCGCGGCTCTCGCGTTGTCGGCGACCACGCGGGCCTGTTCGTCGCGGGCCGTCAGTAGCAGGCGGTCTTCCTCCAGTACCTCGTAGAGGCTGACCGCGCCGCCCTTGTACGCGTCCTCCGACGCGTTGCGCGCGCGTACGTGTGCGTCTACCTCGGTCCCCAGTTCCGTGGATTGCGTCTCCAGCTGCGTCAGCGTGACGATGGCGTTCTCCACGTCTTCCGTCGCGCGCAGCATCGATTGACGGTAGTGGGCCAGGGCCTCCGCATTGGCCCCCTTGGCTTGCTTCACCTCCGCATCCACCCGCCCAAAGTCGAATAGCCGCCAGCGCAGCCCCGCCGTTGCCGTCGGCTGGAAGGCTTTTGCGGTGAACAGCGTGTTCGCCTGCAGGCTTTCGAACCCCAGCAGGCCCGAGATCGACACCTTTGGGTAGTACTCGGCCGTGGCCACGCCGATGCGCGCGTTCGACGCGGCAAGGCGGCGTTCGGCGGCGATGACGTCGGGTCTGCGGCGGAGCAGCGCGGCGGGGCCTTCCGCCGCGGAGATGGCGGGGACCACCGCGGTGGTCGCGGCTACCGAGCCGTCGGAGTCGAGTTCGCGCGCGTAGGTGCCGGGCTCCGCGCCCATCAGCACGTCGAGCCGGTTCAGTTGCGTTTGCAGTGCGATGCGCAAGGGCGGAACCGTCGTGCGAGCCTGTGCGACGAGCGCTTCCGCCTGCGCGACTTCGCGGATGGCGGCGAGGCCGTCCTGCTGCCTCAGCCTCACCAGTTCCAGCAGGCGTCCGTTGGTGGCGATCTGATCTTCGGCGATCGCAATGCGTCGTTGCGCGCCGCGAATGCGGAAGTAGGCGTCGGCGGCCTCGGCGGCGACGGTCACGCGCACGCCGAGATGCTCGGCTTCCGCGGCTTCGGCCTCCGCACTGGCGGCCTCCGCGCCGCGGCGCAGCCCGCCGGCGACGTCGATCTCCCAGCTTGCGGCCGCGCCGACGTCATAAAGCGCGACGCTCCGGCCGTCGCCCTGCAGCGCGTTCGTAATCTTGCCGATCGGGCTGGCGAGCGACCGTCGCTGCTTCAGCACGCCGGCCTCGAGACTCCCCTGCGGCAGCAGCGCCGCGCCAGCCTCCTGCGCCACCGCCCGCGCCTGCTCGACGCGTGCCACGGCGGCCGCGAGGTCGAGGTTCTGGTTCAGCGCGCGCTGGACGATGCGGGTCAGCGTGGGGTCGTTGAAACCGAGCCACCACGTGTCCAGCGACGGCGCGGGCGCGCTCGCCGCACGCGATGCGAGGACGTAGGCGTGAGGGTACGCGGCCGATGGGGCGAGGTCCGGCTGCCGATAGTCGGGACCGACCGCGCAGCCGGCGAGCGCCAGCGCCGCCGCGGCGAGCCACGGCAAGGTACGCAGCACGCCGCCACGATCGGCGCCTATGTCCGCACCTGTGTCGGCGCGCCCGCGCGACGCGCCTTGTGCGCGGGCGTTGCGGCCCGGCGGCCGCCCAGCCGGCCCGGTCGGCACCGCCGACGTCTGCGGCGCGTCTGCCTCGGCGGGCGATGCCGGCGCCGGCGCGGCGAAAGGCGCGACGGCATGTGCGACGGAATGTGCAACGAAAGGTGCGACGCAATGTGCCACCTCAGGCGGCTCGCGGGACGGAAGCGGGGTCGACGACAGGTTCATGGGCAATCCGATAGAGTAACTTGCATCGTGCTAGTAACAACTCTATACTAACTTTCAACTTGATAGCAACCCCGAACAGGAACCTGCCCATGACGACCAGCACCGCCGCCGAGCGCGCGCCCTCGGAATCTGCCAATGCCTCGCGTGTCCGGCCCGGCGCAAAGCGCCTCATCACCATCGCCGTAGCGGTGATCGCCGGTGCCGCCGTCGTCGTCTATGGCGCCCACTGGTGGACGACCGGCCGGTTCGTCGAGGAAACGGATGACGCCTACGTCGGCGGCGATGTCACGGTCGTGGGCACGAAGGTCGCGGGCTATATCACCGAGGTCGCCGTCACCGACAACCAGGCGGTCCACGCCGGCGACCTGCTCGCCCGCATCGACGACCGCGACTACCGCGCCGTGCTCGCGCGGGCCGAGGGTGCCGTGGCCGCGCAGCAGGCGCTGCTCGCCAACCTCGATGCAAACCAGCGCCTCCAGCAGGCCGTCATCGGCCAGGCCCGCGCCGGTGTCGCGGCCACCGATGCGGAGACCGTGCGGGCCAGAGACGACCAGCGCCGCTATGCGAGTCTCGTCGCCAAGCAGGCGGTCTCCACGCAAAGCTCTGAAAAAGCCGACGCCGACTACAAGCAATCCGTGGCCAACGGCCAGAAGGCGCAAGCCGCGCTGGTGGCCGCCGAACGCCAGCTCGACGTCATCGGCACGCAGAAACAGCAGGCACAGGCCGCGCTTGCCCAGGCCATCGCCGAACGCGACCTCGCGCGGCTCAACGTGGGCTACACCGAATTGCGCGCCCCCGTCGATGGCACCATCGGCAACCGCCGCGCGCGCGTCGGCGCCTATGCGGCCAGCGGGTCGCAACTGATGTCCGTGGTCCCCGCGGAAGGCCTGTGGATCGACGCGAACTACAAGGAAAGCCAGCTCGCGCATATGCGTCCCGGCATGCCGGTGACGATCCGCGCCGACGTGCTGCCCGGCCGCGTCTTCCACGGCCACCTCGGCAGCCTCGCACCCGCGACCGGCGCGCAGTTCAGCGTGCTGCCGCCGGAAAACGCCACGGGCAACTTTACGAAGATCGTGCAGCGCGTGCCCGTCCGTGTGCTGCTCGACGACGCTGACGCGCGCCTGGGGCTACTGCGGCCGGGCCTGTCGGTCACCGCCGAGGTCGACACCAAGGTGAAATCATGAGCGGCGCGGCAGTCGCGCCGGCGCCATCGCAGCCACCGCGGGCGCCCATACCGCTGGCGCCGATCAAGCAGATCGTCCCGGCCAGCGAACTGTCCACCGGCGCGAAGATCTTCGCCTTCGCCACGATGTGCGTGGGCATGTTCATCGCGCTGCTCGACATCCAGATCGTGTCAGCGTCGCTGCGCGACATCGGCGGCGGCCTCTCCGCGGGCACCGACGAAACCGTCTGGGTGCAAACGGCCTATCTGATTGCGGAGATCGTCGTCATCCCCTTGTCGGGATGGCTCGCGCGCGTGATGTCGACCCGCTGGTTGTTCGCGGCATCGGCGGCGGGCTTTACCGTGGCATCGATGCTCTGCGGCCTCGCGTGGAACATCCAGAGCATGATCGCGTTCCGCGCGCTGCAAGGCTTCCTCGGCGGTTCGATGATTCCGATGGTCTTTACCACCGCGTTCGTCTTCTTCGCCGGCCCGCAACGCGTGATCGCGGCCGCCACCGTCGGCGGCCTGTCGTCGCTGGCCCCGACGCTGGGCCCGACCGTCGGCGGCTGGATCACCGACAACTTCTCGTGGCACTGGCTGTTCTTCATCAACCTGATTCCCGGCATCTTCGTGACCGTCGCGGTGCCGCTGTTCGTCAAGATCGACAAGCCCGACCTCAAGCTGCTGCGCGGCGCCGACTACCTCGGCATGATCCTGCTCGCGGCGTTCCTGGGCTGCCTCGAATACACGCTGGAAGAGGGCCCGCGCTGGGACTGGTTCGGCGACGACACGATTCTCGCCACGGCATGGATCGCGGGCATCTCGGGCGTCGCCTTCCTGTGGCGGACGCTGTCGTATGCCAATCCCGTCGTCGACCTCCGCGCGCTCAAGGAACGGACGTTCGCGATCGGTTGCCTGCTGTCATTCATCACGGGCATCGGCATCTTCGCGACGATCTACCTCACGCCCCTGTTCCTGGGACGCGTGCGCGGATTCAGCGCGCTGGAGATCGGCCTCGCGGTGTTCTCGACGGGCCTGTTCCAGGTGGCATCGATCCCGCTGTACACGTACCTCGGCAATCGCGTCGACCTGCGCATTCTGCTCGTCGTGGGTCTGGGACTGTTCGGCCTGTCGATGTGGTGCTTCACGCCGATCACGCACGACTGGGGCTGGCAGGAACTGCTGCTGCCGCAGGCCCTGCGCGGCGCGGCCCAGCAGTTTGCGGTGGCGCCTATCGTGACGCTGACACTCGGCAGCCTGCCGCCCGAGCGGCTCAAGCTCGCTTCGGGCCTGTTCAACCTGATGCGCAACCTCGGCGGCGCGATCGGCATTGCGGCCTGCGCGACGATCATCAACGATCGGACGAATCTGCATTACTTCCGCCTCGCCGAGCATCTCAACAGCACCAACGAGGCGATGACCGGTCTCGTCGATAGCGTGGCGCGCAACTTCATCGCCTTGGGCTACGACGCCGTGGCCGCGCAGGCGGCGGCATGGAAGCAACTGGCCGCGCTGACGCTGCGCGAGGCGCTGACGCAGACCTTCAGCGACGCGTTCTTCGTGATCATGATCGGCTTCGCACTGTCGCTGCTCGTCGTGCCCTTCATGAAAAAAGTCGTTCCACCGAAGATGCCCTCCGCCGATGCGCATTGACGGGGCAGGTATCATCGGGGGAAAACATTTCGACAGGCGCGCGTCGCTCGCGGCGCGCTGGGGAGCGCAAACATCATGCAACGCAAGACATTCCGAAACATGCAATGTCCCATTGCCCGCAGTCTCGAACGGGTGGGCGAGTGGTGGAGCATCCTGATTCTGCGCGACGCGTTCTATGGCACGACGCGCTTCGACGAGTTCCAGCGCAACCTCGACATCGCGCCCAACATGCTGACGCGGCGTCTCAATGCGCTGGTGGAGGAAGGGTTGCTCGAGAAGCGCCAGTACTCAGAGCGTCCGCCGCGATACGAATACGTGCTGACGCAGTGCGGCCGCGACTTCCGTCCCGTGCTGCTCGCGATGCTCGCGTGGGGTAACCGGTATTTCGCGCCCGAAGGCGTGAGCGTGCAGCTCGTCGATCGCGAGACGGGACAGGCCGTCGACCCCGTGCTGGTCGATGCGGCCAGCGGCGAACAGCTGAAAATGGGACGCCATGTCGTGGCGGCGGGACCGGCGGCCAGCGAACGTACGCGCGCGCGCATCGCCTCCGCGGCCACGCATATGACGGGTTCGTAAGATTTGGGGGTAAACGGGTGTCAGGTTGCTCCAAAGGCATTTCTGGCATACAGTCGATGGGTCCGGGCTTACGTCCACGGGTTCCCGCCCACGATCTTGGAACGACCAGATGTCCCGCACCCCGCGTACACCTATCCGCCTCGCTCCGGCACTGAAGTCAACACTGCGGTCCACACTGCGGTCAACACCGCGGTCCACACTGCAGTCGGCGCTGACGCCGACACTGAAGCTGGCATCGGCGCTGACGCTGTCAATGCTCGCCGCCTGCACGTCGACGCCTTTCTTCGACGCGCCATCGCAGCCGCAGCGCCTTCCTTCGCCGGCGCCGGCGCCGTCGACGACCATCACGCCGGCACCCGGTAGCTCGGGCGCCTACGGCGGCCTGAGCCGCGCGACGCTCGAGGCCGCGGGCAATGCCTGCGAGAAGGTCGTCGCCAACGCGGTCAAGACCCGTTATCCGCAGCCGGGCAGCATCATGATGATGCCGGACCGCGAGCGCATCTATCAGCAGTCCGCCACCCAGGCGGGCGTCAATGGCGAGGGCACCTTCGAGCCCGATGCGAGCGACGAGGCCATGTCGTTCCGCTACACCTGCCTGTTCAATATCCGCACCAATCGCGTCGACGACGTGCAGATGCGGTACTGATACCGCCGCATCTTCGAAAGGTTTCCCACGGCATGGACCGAATCGACACCATGCGGGTCTTCGTCCGCATCGTGGAGCGCGGCAGCTTTACGGCCGCCGCGCAGGACCTCGACCTCCCGCGGTCGACCGTCACCGATGCGATCAAGCAGCTGGAGGCGCGTCTCGGCGTGCGCCTGTTGCAGCGGACCACGCGACACGTGAGCGCGACGCTGGACGGCGAAGCGTATTTCCAGCGGTGCCGCCGCCTGCTTGCCGACTTCGAGGAAGCGGAGTCCAGCTTCGCGGGTGCGACGCCGAAGGGCGTGCTGCGTGTGGACGTGCATGGCCAGCTCGCGCGGCATTTCCTGCTGCCGGGGCTACCGGCGTTTCTCGGGCGCTATCCCGGCATCGAACTCCAGATCAGCGAGGGGGACCGCCTCGTCGACCTCGTGCGCGAGGGCATCGATTGCGTGGTGCGCGCCGGCACGCCGCAGGACAGCGACATGATCGCGCGGCGCGTCGCGCAGCTCGAGCAGGTCACCTGCGCCGCGCCCGACTATGTGGCGCGATTTGGCCTGCCGCAGACGCTCGACGACCTCGACGCCCATCGCATGATCGGCTTCCGGTCCAGCCTTACCGGCGGGGTACTGCCGCTCGAGTTCATGGAGGACGGCGCGCTGCGCGAGCGCATGCTCGTATCGCCTGTCTCGATGAGCGGCTCCGATACCGTGGCGGCCGCGTGCCGGCTGGGCCTCGGCATCATCCAGGTGCCGAGGTATCGCGTGGCCGAGGACCTGGCGCGCGGGACGCTCGTGGCCTTGCTGCCGCGGTTTCCGCCGCCGCTGATGCCCGTATCGCTGCTCTATCCGCGCAGCCGCCAGCTCTCGCCACGAGTACGCGTCTTTATGGACTGGGTTTCGCGGGAGTTCGGCGACAAAGCGTGAGATTCAGGAAATGCCGGCCACCGACCCTGCAAGGCGGCCGATTTTGTCGTATCGTTCGGTTTGGGAATCGTTGACCCGACAACGGATTTCCCGTCCCTCACCGCCTACGACACTCGCCCCCATCGTGCAGAACACCGCCACCTCCGCGCCCACGCCCGCGCCCACGCCCGAAGACAAGCCGATGACCGCGCGCGAGAAGCGCGGCATGGCGGCCATCATGATCGCGGTCTCGCTGGCCACGCTCGATACCGCCATCGCCAACACCGCGCTGCCCGCGATCGCGGCCGATATCCACGCCACGCCCGCCGCGTCGGTGTGGATCATCAATGCCTACCAGCTCGCGATGGTCGCGACCCTGCTGCCGTTTGCCGCGCTCGGCGGCAAGGTCGGCCACCGGCGCGTGTATCTTGGCGGCCTCGTGGTGTTCATTCTCTCGTCGGTGGTCTGCGCGATGGCGTGGTCGCTGCCGTCGCTGGCGGCGGCGCGTGTGTTGCAGGGGATCGGCGCGGCGGCGGTCATGAGCGTCAACGCGGCGCTGATCGGCGCGATTTTCCCGCCCCATCGCATGGGACGCGGGCTCGGCCTCAATGCGCTGGTCGTCGGCGTGTCGTTCGCGGTCGGGCCGACGGTGGCGTCGATCATCCTGTCGATGGGCCCGTGGCAATGGCTGTTCGCGGTCAACCTGCCGATCGGGTTGCTGGCGATGGCCATCGCCTGGAAATCGCTGCCGCAGACGCCGCGCAGCCAGCATGGCTTCGATCCGGTGGCCGCGATCCTCAACGTCATCACCTTCGCCTCGCTGATCTTCGCACTCGGGGAGGGGGTGCAGCGCGCGCCGACGGAACATGTCGCCATCGCCGCCGCGGTCTTCGTGGTCGCGCTGCTGCTGATGCTGCGCCGCGAGCGCGGCCATCCGGCGCCGATGCTTCCCGTCGATCTGTTCAAGCGCCGCATGTTCGCGCTGTCGACACTCACCGCCATCTGCTCGTTCGCCGCGCAGGGCCTGGCATTCGTGTCGCTGCCGTTTTACTTCGAGCACGTGCTCGGCCGCAATCCGGTGGAAACCGGTTTCCTGATGACACCGTGGTCGGCCGTCGTCGCACTGATGGCGCCGATCGCCGGCCGTATGTCCGACAAGTACCCGCCGGGGCTGCTCGGCGGCGTGGGTCTTGCCGTGATGTGCGCGGGCATGGCCTCGCTCGCGATGATGCCGGCCGATGCGAGCGCGCTCGATATCGGCATTCGCATGTCGATCTGCGGCGCGGGTTTCGGCTTTTTCCAGTCGCCCAACCTCAAGGCGCTGATGTCGAGCGCGCCACGCGAACGCGCGGGCGGCGCAAGCGGCGTGATCGCGACCGCGCGTCTGCTCGGCCAGGCGACGGGCGCGGGTCTTGTGGCGTTGTCGTTCGGCATCGCGGGCGATCATGGTCCGACGCTGGCGCTGGCACTCGGTGCGGGCTTTGCCGGGGTCGCGGCAATCGCCAGCGGGCTGCGTCTGATCACCAACGAGAGCGAAGGCGCGGCGGTGCAGCCCGCGAGCAAATAGATAAGGCCGCACGGGTTTTGCACGCATCGGATGTAGAAACTGCATGCCCGCCGGCGGATCGCTGGCCCCAATACGCGGCATGACTTCGCGGGCCGCGCCGGTACGAAACTTGCCGCACAGGACTGTTCATCCCGTCAACAGGAGGAGCAGATCCATGAACCGATCGAACCCAAACCGTGATCGATACGGCAACGACCGGGGCCGCTTCGGCAGCCCGGAGGACCGCGACCGCCAACGGTACGAGGCCGGCGCGCAGCGACGCGGCGGCACGGTGTACTACCCCGGCCGCTACGAGGGCGACGCGCCGCGTCAGGAATCTCCGCAATCGCGTGGTTATGTGAGCGCTTATAGCAGCGGCTACGAGGACGGCTACCAGGCGGGTACGCGCGCGCAGGGCGACCTGCGCCGGACGGCGCCGGGCGCGGCCGGCAGCGGTGGACGCCGTGAGTGGGAGCAGGGCTATGCGGCCCGGCAGTATGGCAGTCGCACGCCACACCGCGCCGACTACGATGAGCGCGCCCATCAGAGCGGCGGCGGCTTTCGCGCCGACCGGGCCGACGACCGTGGCAATGGCTATGAGAGGCGCGCGCGCAGCAGTCTCGGCTATGGCGGGTATGGCGGCTATGGCGGAGGCGATGGGGACTACGAGCGTGACCAGCGCGATGCCGGGCTCAGCGGGTATGCCGGCCACACGCTGGACCGCGCTGGCTTCCGGCGCGTGGGACCCAAGAATTACGTGCGCAGCGATGACCGGTTGCGCGAAGCCGTGTGCGAACGGCTGGCCCATCGCGATCACCTCGACGTGAGCGAGGTCTCCGTGGACGTGCAGTCGGGCGTGGTCACGCTGGAAGGCCACGTGACGGATCGCCGCATGAAGTACGAGATCGAGGACATCGTCGATGACACGTTCGGCGTGTCGGAGGTGGTCAACCGGCTGCACGTGCGCCCATACGGCGTCCTGGCTTCCGAATAATCGCAGTACAACGAGCGCAGTACAACGAGCGCAGTACAACGAGCGCAGTACAACGAGCGCAGTGCAACGGCCCTCGGTCATGAGGGCCTTTTTTTACTCCTCGTCAAGGTCCAGATCGGCGGCACGCGGCGGTTTTTCCATGCGCTTGTCGGTCTGGTCGGCGCGATCCGCGGGGGTATCGGCTGGCATCGCTTCGGCGGCCCGCTGCACATCCGCGAAAATCTCGTCTTCCGGGTTGTCCTGCTCTACGGGGTCGTGATTCTCGCGATCGATCTCGTCGATCTCGTCTTCGAGGTCGAAGGCTTCGGTATCGAGGTTGGGATCGAGCGTGCTCGGGATGCTTTCCGGATCGCTGGCGCCGGTAACGTCGGCGGCGGTGTCGTGGCGGCGGTGTTTGCTCATGGCGCTCTCCTTGTGTATTGGCTGTCGTTGTAACGAAGGTAATACCGAAGGCCGAAGCGGCAAGTTGCATGCCACACGGCGCGGGTGCCTCACGTATGCAAGATAGACCCCGCTGGACGATCAGGGTTTCCACTTATCCGCGATGGGGCCTATGATCAATTCGAAGGATCGGGCGTGGCGAACGAGGCGAAGGAGGAGTCGCGATGCATCTCACCAGTATCTTCGCAATGTTGTGCCTCGCCTCGGGCGTGGCCGTGTCCTCGACGCCGGTCGAAAAGCAACTGCTGTCGATCAGCCCGCGCGACTTCGTGCAGCAGTTCAATGCCGTGGCGCAGAAGGACGGCGCGGGGCTCAACCTGCCTGACTTCCGTATCAAGTCGGGATGGCATCGCGCGACGCCGAGCACGGGGGTGTCGGTGCTCGTGCGGGCCGCGGAGACGGGGCACGCGCTCAACGAGGTCATCGTTGTGTGCCAGGCCGTGGAGCGTTGTCTCGAGACGATCACCACCACGGCGCGTGCCATCGATGCATCGGCGGATCCGGATCTGATCCAGCACTTCATGGCGGCGCGCATCGCCGCGCAGCTCAGCGACGTCGCGCTCGTGATGTCGGGTCTCGTTTACGCAGTCGTGGCGCCGTCCGATGAAGACTTCGTGGCGCTCGTCATTCGCCCATACCAGCCACAGATGGAACTGACGGCGCAGCGTCAGGCGTGAGGGCCGCCGTGGCCTGAGCGATGCGTCAGCTCGGGCGAAGGACTGTTGTTGCGGCGAACACCGCTGGCGGATTGCCGCGCCGGCTTGAAGTCCGCGACGCGACTGTCGAGCAGACGCTGCAGCTCCGTCGCACCGCGATAATAGTGAGCGAGCAGCAGCCGCAGTTCCGGATCGGGTAACGGGTCACGTAGCACGCTGCCGTAAGCGGCTGCGGCGCGCGCCACCTGCTGCGCCGCGTGGCGGAGACGGGCCAGTTCGCCGTTGTCGCTGGGCGGTGTCAGCGCGACATCGCGCCGTCTCGCGCTGTTGGCATCCGTCGGTGACGGCTCCGCTGCCGCGTCGTCGCGATACGCGCATGCGCGTGTCGCTAGTTCACCGGCCGCGCAGCGCTGCATGTTGGCCCGATGCGCGAGCACGGCGCGCGCCTGCGGGTCCGAGGCGGCGGCAGCAGCCGCGGAGAGTGCCTCTGCGCACGCCTGGGCGTGACGACTCAATCGCGACAGCGAGGGGCTCAATGCTTCCATGAGGGTCTCCGAATCCGCGAACTTCCAATGTAGGCGACAAAGGGTGGGCGGAACGTCCGCCGCCGAGGCAGCGGACGGTTCTTTTTATTTACTTCAGATGTTCAAGCTGCCGCAGACGCGCCTGGATATCGTCATTCGTGAAGTGCACGAAGTCCTTGTCCAGTTCGGCCTGGACGATATCGGCCGCGTTCCGGGGCAGCGCCTTGCGCAGCAGGCCCAGAAAGCGCGGCGGCGCGACCAGGATGAGGCTGTCCATGCGCCCTTGCTGCTGTGCCTTGCCAAGTACGTCGGCCACACGCTTCGAGAACACTTCCGCGTGCTGTAGCAGCGGGTCTTCCGAGGCGGATGCCGTGGCGCCGGCTTGCGGATTGCCGCCTGCCGCGCGCCGTCCCACTGCGTCCCGGCGCATCTCCGCGCTGTTCGCATGGGCATCGGGATCGGTCAGTTCCTCCACCGGTTCGAGCGTCTTCGACTTTCCGTACGCGAGAATCCGCGCGATTGCCTCGTCAGCGACGAGGACCCAGGTTGTCTTCATATCGTCTCCATGGGAAGGCATGTAGGGTGAGCGGAGCAATTCGTGTGCCGTGTGCGCCGGGGGTTGCAAAGAGAGCAAGAAGAGGGCAAAAAAAATGGGCAAAAAAATCGCCCGCGGGAGGCGGGCGAGGGGGGGCGAGGGGCGAAGCGGTTAGCGACGCATCAGCGCTTGTTGTTGTTCGGCGCCGGATCGGGCGAATCGCCCTTGGGACCCGACGGCGCATCGGCCGTCGAATACGGTGCGGCATCCTGCTGGCGCGGCTTCTTGGCGCGGGCGCCGGTGTTCTTCGACTTGCCATGCGCATCGCGTTGCGACTGCGTGGTCATGTTCGTCGAATCGTTCTGGTTGCCCGGCACGCCGGCATTGGTGCCGCGGTTGGCGTTGGGGCCTTCCACCGGCGGATTGCTCGGCATCGGCGACGTCGGCGCGGTTTGCTGAGCGGTTTGCTGAGCAACAGCCGGCAGGCAGAACAGGGTGCTGACGGCGAGCGCCGTGGTGGCGAGCATGCGTTTCATGATCATCTCCTTTGTTGTGGAACATGTGTGTTCTGGCAGTGATTCCACGATATGTGCCGCACCCCTGTGCGATCACGAGGGCGTTGCCTGAATCCCCTGTAGGACGGTGACTACAGTTGCGCAAGCGGCCTCGGGGGCATGCAGCTTTTATATCGGGCATGTAAAAACGCGGCCCGTTGGCGGCGCGCCATGCGGACGCAACGACGCGTGAAGCATCGCATCGGAGGGCGTATCGCGGTGCGCCGCGCGGGGTATGGAACTTGCGTTCGCCTTGACGAACGACGTGACCCGCATCCATCGCGGGAGCGCTATTCCGACCGACGTAACCAGCGGAGACTCTCATGAACCAAGGTAACGACCGAGGCCAGTACGGAAACATCAGCGGAAGCGGCAGCGGCAGCGGCAGCGACAACGATCGGGACGACGATCGCGGCTCGAACCAATGGTCGCGCGAAGGCCGCCAGCAGCAGAGCGGTGGCAGCGCGTGGCAGCGGCAGCAGCAACAGGACAGCAGCGGCTGGCTGTCCCAGCGCCAGCCGGGCGGCGGCAGCGACTGGCAGAGCAGCGCGCGCCAGCAGGGCGGCGGTTCCGATTGGGATGCGGGCAACGCGTCGCGGGACGATGCGACGCGCGACGCGCGCTATGGCAACGAGCTCGAACACGCGTATCCGGAGCGCCTCGGCTACGGTGGCGAACCGCGCCGCATGGAGCAGGACCGCCGTGGCGGGCAGCCACAGAGCACCGCGCAGCAGGGCTATGGCGAAGGGCGTTATGGCCAGTACGAGGAAGGACAGGGACGACAGGACCGCGGCGGCGATACACGCCAGCAGGACATGCGCCAGCAGGACACGCGCCAGCGGTGGGGCGACTGGCACCAGGGCGAAGGCCAGGGGCAGCGCTATGCAAGCTCGTCAGGCCACAGCGGCGGCTATGGCAGCGAATGGACCAGTCAGCGTGGCAGCCTTCGCGACGAGTGGGGTCAGGGTCGTGAAGCATGGAACGAAGGGGGGAATGCAGGCGGGATTGCAGGCGGCCAGCGTGGCCGTTCGTGGGAGGGTCAGCGCGGCCAGCAGGGTAGGCAAGGCGGATGGGAAGCCGGCCAGCGCGGGTCGGACCGGGACCGCGGCGAATCGCAGTGGGGCCGCTCGCAGGGGCAGCAGCCCGATATGCGCACCCATTATCGCGGTGCGTATGGCGTGAGCGACTACGGCGATGACGCCGATTACGGTAGCGATTTCGAACAGGATCGCACGTGGGGCAGCCAGGGTTATGGTGGCCAGCAACGTGGGCAGGAACGCGGCTGGCAGCGCGGACGGGAGGGGTACGGTCAGGGCGTTCAGGGCTATGGTGGCGCCTACGGACGCGAATCCGGACGTGAGTGGGACCGGGGCGGCATGAGCGGCGGAAGCCGTGCCTACGGCCGTGGCTCGGGCGGCGGTACGAGCGGGGGCTATAGCGGCGGCTATCGCGGCGACTACGGGCACGACTATGGCCACGACGACGAACGCGCCTACGAGCAATTCACGGGCGCCAACGAACGCAGCGGCCTCAATCGCGGCTACGGGGGCGCGGGCGGCTCGGCGGCGTCGCGCGCGCAGCGCGTGCCGCCGAAGGGTTATCAGCGCTCCGACGAGCGCGTGCGCGAGGACCTGTGCGAACGCCTGACGCACAGCAGCCGGCTCGATGTCCGCGAGGTCGAGGTCAATGTGTCGAGCGGCGTCGTGACGCTGACGGGCACGGTGCCGGACCGCACGCAGAAGTACCGCATCGAAGATATCGCCGACGATATCTTCGGCGTGAAGGACGTGCAGAACCTGCTGCGCGTCCAGCGGGAGGAGGGCGGTCAGCGTGGACAGGGTGGACAGGGCAGCTTCGGCAGCGGCGGCCAGCAGCGGTCACAAGGGCAGTCGCAGGGACTGAATCCGGGTCAGCCGCAAGGTCAGCCGCAAGGGCAGTCGCAAGGGCAGAGCGCGGGTCAAAACCAGGGCCAGAGCCGCGTGAGCGGCGTCAGCAGCTCGGGCGCGGCCACGGGCACCACCGCCAGCAGCTACGGCAGCGGCATGGAGGCCGGCAAGAGCGACGGCAAGCCGCCGGCAGGCACCGACCCGCACCTCGGCACCACTACGCCGACGAAGTCGGCAACCTGATCGACGAAGCCTGACGCGCGATCCCTTCCGGCGCCGGACGCCGGCACGCGAGGGGATCGCGCCATCTCCACCCATAACATCATCAACAGGGAGAAGTCATGCCTTTTGCCTATGCAGGTACCCGCAGGCGCCGCAACCGAGACCGCCGCCGCGCGCACGACGACCTTCAGAACGCGTCGCCGGGGGCGCAGAGCGCCGCGGGCGAAAAACCGTCCGAAGGCAATGGAAAACCCAAGGAAGCGCCGAAGGGAGAGTTTCCTCCGGGCGTGGGCGAGCGCGATTTGCGGGATCCCGGCAACCGGGATCCCGATGCACCGCCGGTGGAGAACAACTCCTGAGGGAGAACTCGGGGAAACCTCAGGCGGCGGCGAGCGTGGGATCCGACACCGAATCGTCGGAACCGTCGTCGTCGGGTTCCACCATCAGTTCGACCTTCAGCCGCTCCGCGGCGGCGGTGCCGACCCGGATAGCTTCCTCGCGCGACTTGTGACGGCTGATGGCGCGAGGCACGCCGTCCACACGCAAATCCCAGTAGCCGTCGTTGAAGACGACTTGATAGTTCCTGGCCATGATTCCGCTCCTTTCTTCTAGGGGCCACCTCGCTGGGCGCCATACCGGATTTTTAGGCAAGGCACGGCGATAGCGGGATCGGCGTTTGTCTGACACTCGCGTCAGCGCGGCGCGCTTGCAGGATTTGGTAAGGTAGCGGCCTGTCTACTGACCGGGCGCGCAGGTCGCACGCATAATGTCTTCATCTTCACAATCGTCTTCAAAATTTCCGCTTCACGAGGTCCCGCTGCCTCACAGCCTCGATTTCTATCGGCTCCTGACGGAAAGCTATGCCCGCCTGCTCGGCAAGCCGCTCGTGCCTGCCGACATGAGCCCCGCCGAAGGCGCGGCTTGGCTCTACGACGACGCACCGTTTGCTGTGCTGGCCCACAACACCGATCCGGACCCCGTGTTCATCTATGGCAACCGCGCCGCGCAGGCGCGGTTCGGCTATGACTGGGACGAGATCACACGCCTGCCTTCGCGCCTGTCGGCCGAGGCGCCCAACCGCGAGGAGCGGCAGCGATTCCTCGAGCGTGTGCAGGCGCTCGGCTACGAGAGCGGCTACAAAGGGGTGCGCATCACCAAGAGCGGCAAGCGCTTCATGATCGAGGAGGCCACGCTGTGGCAGCTCTTCGATGACGAGGGGCGGCTCCATGGGCAGGCCGTGATCATTCCGCGTACGTCGGACATCACGGACTGATCCCGCGCCGGTTGTCCGCTTCAAATGTCGCGCACCCGAGACTTGTTCAGGAATTTACGCTGTTCATAAAATATGAACACGCGTAAATGTTGAACACCGGCCCGGTTTCGGCCATGATTTCCGGCAGGCGACAGAGTCTGCGGGAGCAGCCATGGAGCAAAACACGGGCGACATCGACTGGGTGGAGGCGGCCTTGGCCGCGCTGCACCGGATCACCGGCATTCACGGCCGGATCCGGCGGATTCGCCGTGCCAGCCGCGGCGAGTCCGCCGAGGGCGCGGCGCCCGCGTCGGCGGCCGCCGTCGGCCTGCGCCACGGCGACGTCTCGCACCGCCTCGCCGTGGTGTGCCGCCGCGCCGTCCGCACTTCGGCCGACCTCTCGGTCGTTCACGCCCAGCTCATGGCGCCTCAGGGGGCACCTCAGGGGATACCTCACGGAATGCATCCGGGCGGGCACAGCCACGATGCCGGGCTGCTGATCACGACCTACCTGACGCCGGCACTCGCGGTGCAGTGCCGCGAAATGGGGCTCCAGTTCATCGATACCGCCGGCAACGCCTACCTCGATGCGGCCGGCATGTTCGTGTTCGTGTGCGGGCAAACGCCGCCGGGCAGCCTCGTCCGCCCCCCAATGCGGACCACGGGCAATCCCAGTTCGCAGCGCATGGTGTTCGCATTGTTGTCCCGGCCCGCGCTGCTGCAGGCCACGTATCGCGAGATTGCGCACCTCAGCGGCATCGCGCTCGGCTCGGTGGGCGCGGTGTTCAACGGCCTGGCCGCGCGCGGCTGGTTGCTGGAAACGCGGACCGAAGCGCCCGCGGAGGGCGGCGAGACCCGCCCGGAAGCCCGGACCGAGGGCCGCGCGGAGGAGAAGCGCCGCCTGACGGCGCCGGACCGGCTGCTCGACGAATGGGTCGCCAATTTCCCGACGATTCTGCGGCCACGGCTGCAACCGCGCCGCTTCGCGGCATCCGCGGCGGACTGGTGGCAGGCGCTTCCGCCAGAGGATCTGGCCGCGCTCGATGCATGCTGGGGCAGCGAGGTCGCCGCGCTCGCGATGGGCGCCGCCACCGATCTGGCGGGCCTCGTGGAGCAGCGGCAGACGATCTACATGCAACCTGCGCGCATGGGGCAGGGCACGCAGGCGCTGGCCTCGCGCTATCGCCTCAAACCTCAGCCCAACGGACCCATCGAAATCCTCGAGGCGTTCTGGGATCCGGCGATCGAGGATCCGGCGCGGCCAGGCCTCGCGCCGCCGGTACTGGTCTATGCGGACCTCATGGCCTCGCTGCAGCCGAGGAATCTGGAGGTGGCCGCCGAACTGCGCAATGGCGTCATTCGCGACGCCCTCGATCAGTTCTAGTACCGACGCGGCCGCCTCGCGCGCCGGTCAGCGTTCCCACGGCGCCGCCGCGTCCGCGCGCAGCCCATACTGCGCGATGGCGCGCGCGTGCAGCGCGGGGTCGATCGCCTGCAATGCGCTGACCACGATATGGTGGCGGTCGATGCCGAAGAAGCGGCGCAACGCGCCGCGCGTGTCGCTGCGGCCGAAGCCATCGGTGCCCAGCGCGATATAGCGCGCCTCGACATACGGGGCGATCAGCTGCGCATACGCCCGCACGTAGTCGGTGGCCGCGACGATCGGCGCCGTGCCGTCGAGGCATTGCGCCACGTGGCTGCGGGCTTCCGCATTGCCGCCGAAGAGCTGCTGGCGTTCGCACTCGCGGGCGTCGCGCGCAAGCTCGGGAAAGCTCGTCACGCTCCAGATCTCGCTGTGCACGTTCCAGTCCTTCGCGAGCAGGTCCGCCGCGGCGATGACTTCGCGCAGGATCGGGCCCGACCCCAGCAGCCGTACACGCGCCCTGGCGTGGGTCCCGCCGTCGGTGTCGCGGCCAGTGTCGGCGCCACGCTCCCCGAAGCGATACATGCCGCGAATGACGTCCGCATGCGCCGAAGCCGGCAAGGGGGCCTGCGCATAGTTCTCGTTGTTGACGGTGATGTAGTAGAACTCGTCCCGCTGCTCGTCGAGCATCGCCCGCGCGCCATGGTCGATGATCACGGCCGCCTCGCTGATGAACGCCGGGTCGTAGGCGCGGCAGTTCGGCACGGTGGCCGCGACCAGCTGGCTCGTGCCGTCCTGATGCTGGAGCCCCTCGCCGGAGAGGGTCGTGCGGCCCGCGGTGGCGCCGATCAGGAAGCCACGGGCACGCTGGTCCGCCGCGGCCCAGATCATGTCGCCCACGCGCTGGAAGCCGAACATCGAATAGTAGATGTAGAACGGCAGCATCGGCTCGCCGTTCACGCTGTAGGACGTGGCGGCCGCGGTCCACGAGGCCATCGCGCCGGCTTCGGTGATGCCTTCCTCGAGCAACTGGCCGTCGCGGCATTCCTTGTAGTACAGCATCGAGCCCGCGTCCTCCGGCTCGTAGAGCTGGCCCATCGGCGAATAGATACCGATCTGGCGGAACAGGTTCGCCATGCCGAACGTGCGCGCCTCGTCCGCGACGATGGGCACGACGCGCGGCCCGACCGTGCGGTCCTTGATGAGGTTCGTGAACAGCCGCACGACGCCCGTCGTCGTCGAGACCTCGCGGTCATCGGGTTCGAGCGCGAAACGGCCATAGCTGTCGAGCGGCGGCACCGTGAGCCTCGGCGCGGCGACCGAGCGGCGCGGGAGGTAGCCGCCGAGCGCCGCGCGGCGTTCGCGCAGATACGCCATCTCGGGACTGTCTTCCGCGGGCTTGTAGAACGACATCGATTCCAGCGCGGCATCGTCGATCGGCAGCGAGAAGCGCTGGCGGAACGCGCGAAGGGCATCGATGTCGAGCTTCTTCTGCTGGTGCGCGGTCATGCGGGACTCGCCCGCGTCGCCCATGCCATAGCCCTTCTTGGTCTTGGCGAGGATGACGGTCGGGCGGCCCGGATGGGCCGCGGCCGCCTGGAACGCCGCGTGCAGCTTGCGGAAATCGTGGCCGCCACGGCGCAGGCCGTCGATGTCGGCGGCGCTCATGCCCGCGACCAGCGCCTTGAGCTCGGGGTCCTGATGAAAGAAGCGCGACAGGTTGTAATCGCCATCCTTCGCGCCGAGGGTCTGATATTCGCCATCGACCATCGCGGCAAACCGCTTGAGCAGCGCGTGATGCTTGTCGCGGGCGAACAGCGCATCCCACTCCGAACCCCAGACCACCTTGATCACGTTCCACCCCGCGCCCGAGAACAGCGCTTCCAGTTCGTTGATCACCTGCCCGTTACCGCGCACGGGACCGTCCAGGCGCTGGAGGTTGCAGTTGATGACGAACGTGAGGTTGTCGAGCTTCTCGCGCGCGGCCAGCGACAGGGCCGCGAGCGATTCGGGTTCGTCCATCTCGCCATCGCCGAACACGCCCCATACGCGCCGTCCTTCGGTCCGCGCGAGGCCGCGATGCTCCAGATAGCGCAGGAAGCGCGCCTGGTAGATCGCGCTGATGGGGCCGATGCCCATCGAGCCCGTCGGGAACTGCCAGAAGTCCGGCATCAGCCATGGATGCGGATAGGAACACAGGCCGCCGCCATCGACCTCCTGCCGATAGCGGCCGAGCTGGGCTTCCGACAGGCGGCCCTCGAGGAACGCGCGCGCGTAGACGCCCGGCGCCGAGTGCGGCTGGAAGAAGACGAGGTCTCCCTTGCTGCCCTCGCTATCCGCCCGGAAGAAATGATGGAAGCCGACTTCGAAGATCTCGGCGGCCGAGGCATAGCTGGCGAGGTGACCGCCCAGTTCGCCGTAGGCCTTGTTCGCGCGCACGACCATGGCCAGCGCGTTCCAGCGGATGATCGCGGTCAGGCGTTCCTCCATCGCGCGGTTGCCGGGATAGGGCGGCTGCGCGTGCGACGGAATCGTGTTCTGGTACGCGGAGTAGGGGTGCGGGCGCTTGCCGAGACCGAGATGGCTCGCATGCTCGCCGAGCTTCCCAAGCAGGTAGTCGGCACGCTGTGGACCGGCATGCTCGACCACGCCGCTGAGCGCATCGGTCCATTCGCGCGTTTCCAGCGGATCGCTATCGGTCTGCGTGGGTTGCGCGGCGTGCGCGGCCTCGGCGGCGTCGAGCTTGAGCAGCCCGAACGGATCAGCATGGCCCATGCCTGTCTCCTGATTGTCGAATGCATTGGTAGTGCAGACGATTCTAGGCAAGCATGGCCGGCAGAAACTGCCGCTTTGGTCTGAGGCGCTGTCTCTTTCCGGCATATCGTGCCGGAAAACCTCAAACTGGCAGCACGGCGGTCGCTTCTATCTCGAACAACATGCCATCCAGTGCGAGACGCGGCACAGGAATCAGCGTGCAGGCGGGGGCGGGCCAGTCGCCCAGCAGCGCCTGCCATGCGGCGGAAAACGTCCGCAGCCGGTCCATCGAATGATCGACGATCAGCACCGTGATCTTGACCACGTCGGCGATGTCCGCCTCGGCGGCCTGCAGGGCATGGCGGAGGTTGCGCAGTGCCTGGTCGACCTGCGACGCGAAGTCGGGGGGCAGCGCGCCCGACGCGTCCTCGCCGCCCTGGCCGGCGATATGCACGATGCGCGCGGGGGTGTGCGTCACCACGACGTGGGAATAGCCGTTGGGACGCGGGTCGTAGAGCTCTGGCGGGTTGATGAAGTCCATGAAGGCCGGGGGCAGGGGCGTGAATGCGTTCATGACGGGCCCGGGGGCGACCGGGTGTTGACGACGATCAGGCAGTATTGAACCTCAAGCGCACTTGAGGTCAAGCGGGCCGATAGCCTAGGATAGCGACTTTGCGACTTTGCGACTTTGCGGGATGAGGGGATTGTCATGGTGTCGATCAAGCTGCGTTCGCGCGATCCGTTGACGGTGGGCGAGGTCGCCGCGCGCAGCGGCATCGCCGTCTCGGCATTGCACTTCTACGAGTCGAAGGGTTTGATTTTTAGTACGCGCAGCGAGGGCAACCAGCGGCGGTATGCGCGCGGCATCCTGCGGCGGCTCGCGGTGATTCGCGTCGCGCAGCGGATGGGCGTGCCGCTGGCCGTTATCGCGCAGGCGCTGGAACAGTTGCCGAAGGGCAAGGCGCCGACGGTGGCGGACTGGCGCAGGCTATCGGCCGCGTGGCGGGACGACCTCGATGCGCGGATTCGCGCGCTCACGATGCTGCGTGACCAGCTCGATGGCTGCATCGGGTGTGGCTGCCTGTCGCTGCGCGCGTGTCCGCTGAGGAATCCCGAGGACATCATGGCCACGCAGGGACCGGGCGCGCATGTGGGCGAGGCGTCCGCGAAATGCCGCTGATCGCCATGCCCCTGTCACCAACGCGGATACCGGTCGGTGGTATGTTCTGTCAGGCGCCCCTCTCCTGATACATCGATTCCCGGAACACCATGACCAGCGCCCTGCTTCTTGAAAACATCCATGCCAGCGCGCAGCAAGCGCTGGCTCAGGCCCAGCTCACCGTCGCCACCCAGCCCAAGGCGCTGGCCGGCGACGCGCTCGTTGAAGCCGTGCAACGGCACGAGCTGCTGGGTATCCGCTCCGCGACACATCTGACCGCCGATACGTTCGCGCACGCGCGCCATCTCCTGTCCGTCGGCTGCTTCTGTATCGGTACTTCGCAGGTCGACCTGCCCGCCGCCGCGCACGCGGGCATCCCCGTGTTCAACGCGCCGTTCTCGAACACGCGTTCGGTCGCGGAACTGGTGATCGGCCAGACCATCATGCTGATGCGCCGAATTCCCGAGAAAAGCCGTGCGGCCCATCGTGGCCAATGGCAGAAGACGGCGAAGGGTTCGTTCGAGATTCGCGGCAAGACGCTGGCGGTGATCGGCTACGGCAATATCGGCGCGCAGGTTGGCATCCTTGCCGAGGCCATGGGCATGCGTGTCGTGTTTCACGACATTCGACCGCGCCTCTCGCTGGGCTCCGCCGTTCCGGCGCCGTCGCTCGCGGACGCGCTCGCGCAGGCCGACGTCGTGACGCTGCACGTCCCGGCCACGCCGCAGACCAGGCTGCTGATCGACCGCGCCGCCATCGCGAGCATGCGCCGCGGGAGCATCCTGATCAATGCCTCGCGCGGCTCGGTGGTGGACATCGAGGCGCTGGCCGGCGCGCTCGACGAAGGCCATATCGGCGGCGCGGCGATCGACGTGTTCCCCGAGGAACCGCGCAGCAACGCCGATGCCTTCGTGTCGCCGCTGCAGGACAAGCCAAACGTCATCCTGACGCCGCACGTCGGCGGCAGCACGGAAGAGGCGCAGGAGAACATCGGCGTCGAGGTGGCGACCAAACTGATCGGCTTCCTCCAGACGGGCGCGACGGTGGGCGCGGTGAACCTGCCGCAGATCCAGCCCGCGCCGTTGCAGGCGCCCGCGCGCATCCTGAACATTCACTACAATCGGCCGGGCGCGTTGTCGCATTTCAATCAGGCGGTGGCGGACATCGGCGCCAATATCGTCGCGCAGCAACTGCAGACGGAAGGCGATATCGGCTATGCCATCACGGACATCAACGTGGTGCCGCCGACGGGCTGGGTCCAGTCGCTGATGGAAGATCCCACCGTCATCCGGACGCGAATGATCGTTGCTTGATCGCTGCATGAGCGGTCACAACATGGCCGTATGGAGGTGATGCGGATCGTCGAGCGTATCGACGACGATCTGCAGGCATTCCTCCATTTCCTCGAGGTCGTTGGGGCCGCCCAGGCAGATGCGTACCGCATCGGGCGGGTTGCCGTCCGTGGAGAACGCCGCGCTCGACACCACGCCGATGCCGCGCGAGCGCAGATGCAGCGCAAGCTCCGATGGACGCCAGCCCGACGTGGCGGGAATCGGCAGCCATAGATGGAAGCCCTCGGGGTCCGCATCGTAGGCGTGGCCCGCGAGCACGTCGCGCGCCACGTCCTGCCGCGCGATGCTCTCCGCCCGAATCGCCGCGATCATGTCCGACGCGGTGCCATCCTGGATCCATGACGTGGTCAGCAGCATGTTGAACGGGCTGGCCATGACCGTGGTCGCGCGCAGCGTGCCCGCGAGCCGTTGCGCCTGCCGCGGCGTCGGCGCGGACAGGAACGCGATGCGCAGTCCCGCGCCGAACGTCTTCGACATTCCCGTCACGTAGTAGGTGAGCTCGGGCGCCAGCCGCGCCATCGGGTCAGGCGCCTCGCGCGGCAGCATTCCATAGGCATCGTCCTCGATGATCGGCACGTTATAGCGCAGCGCGATATCGGCAAGGATCTCGCGCCGGCCCTGCGGCATCGTCCGCGTGCTCGGGTTCTGCAGGGTCGGATTGATGTAGAACGCGCTCGGCAGTTGCGTGCGGCACAGCGCCTCGAATGCCGGCCCGAGGGGACCTTCATCGTCGGAGGGCAGGGCCTGCAGTTGCACGCCGAGCTGCGCGGCAATCGCCTTGATGCCGGGGTAGGCCAGCGTATCGAGGCAGATGGTCTGTCCGGGCCGCGCGAGTTGCGAGACCAGCGCCACGAGCGCGCTATGGATGCCGGGGCAGATCAACACGGTATCCGGCCGGCAATCGGGCAGCCGCTGCCGCAGCCACGCCGTGGCCACCGATCGATCGGCCGGCGTGCCGCCGAAGTCCTGATAGCGCAGCAAGGTATACGGATCGGCATCGCCGAGGATGCGGGCCGCGGCCTCCCGCAGGCGCACGGTCATGTTTGGCGGCTCCGGCGGCATGTTCATGCTCATCTCTGCGCCGGTGCCCGCCTGCAATGGCAACGCGGGCGCGCGGCCGCGCACGAAGGTGCCGCTGCCCGCCTTGGCATCGATCAGCCCGCGTTTGCGTGCCTCGGCATAGCCACGCGCCACCGTCGTGTAGTTGAGCCGCAGCGCGTCGGCCAGGTCTCGCAGCGCGGGCAGCCGATCGCGCGCGCGCAGGCGGCCGCTGGCCAGATCCTCCTCGATCATGTCGGGGATCATCAGATAGGCGGGCTTGTCGCTCTCCGCCAGACGCTTGAGCCAATGATTGGCAAGACTCGACACGATGCACTCCACGGCAGGATCAATGCGATCGCAGCGTGCAGGTTTCATGCCCGCAACGCGTCCCCAGCGATTGCGCGATCAAGGCCGCTTGATTCCATCATCCACGCGATCTTGATCGCATCTTTATCGGCTCGATGATGGTGCGTGCGTGCTGTGCGCGCCGTCCCGCATGCCCCGTCGCTGCGCACCGCGTCCACGTTGGTGCGGGCCGGTTTCGGGCGATTTCCGGGGCGCATGTATGGACCATGTCGGCACCTTTCCGCGACATGAAAAATCACCGATGCAATCAATCCCGCCGCATGCGGAAGATCGGCTCTTGATCGCATGATTGCGGCCCGAAGATGGCACGCGCGTTGCGAAATGGCATGCCGTCGGCACCGTTGGCCGATCGTCATCCGACCCCTACCATCAGAGGAGAGCACCATGCCCGCAGTCAGCGCCCCGCTTCACAAGAAAGGCGACTACTTTGTCGATTACGAAGAGAAGGTCTTCGAGGACGTGAAGGCAGAGCCGGGCCAGAAGGCGCTTGTCACGTTCCACACCGTCGCGTTCGAAGGCTCGATCGGTTTCGTGAACATGCTCCAGGCGACGCGGCTGCAGCGCAAGGGCTTCGAAACATCGATCCTGCTGTATGGCCCCGGCGTCACGCTCGGCGTGCAGCGCGGCTTTCCCACGCTCGGCGACGAAGCGTTCCCCGGCCATCTGAACTTCAACAACCAGCTGACCAAGTTCATGGCCGAAGGCGGTAAGGTCTACGCCTGCCGCTTTGCGCTGCAGGCGCTGTATGGTCACGGCGAACCGTCCCTGATCGAAGGCATCCGTGCGATCAATCCCCTCGACGTGCTGGACCTCAAGCTGCTTCACGTCCGCGACAACGCCGTGATCATCGACACCTGGACTGTCTGATCGCACCGTTCGAGCCTGACCACCACGAGGACCCCAAGATGTCACGACAACGCATAGTGCGCGCTGCCGCGGTGCAGATTTCGCCGGATCTGGAGAACGGCGAGAACACGCTGGCCAAGGTGTGCGAGGCCATCGACCGCGCGGCGCTCGAGGGCGTACAGCTGATCGTCTTTCCGGAGACGTTCGTGCCGTACTACCCGTATTTCTCGTTCGTTCGCCCCCCGGTGCAGTCGGGCGCCGAGCACATGCGGCTGTACGAGCAGGCCGTGGTGGTGCCCGGACCCGTGACCCATGCCATGGCCGAGCGCGCGCGCCGCCATGGCATGGTGATCGTGCTCGGCGTCAACGAGCGCGATCACGGCAGCCTGTACAACACGCAGCTGATGTTCGATACCGACGGCCGCCTCGCGCTCAAGCGCCGCAAGATCACGCCCACGTTCCACGAACGCATGATCTGGGGCCAGGGCGACGCGGCGGGACTGAAGGTGGCGGACACGGCGATCGGCCGCGTCGGCGCGCTGGCCTGCTGGGAGCACTACAACCCGCTGGCGCGCTATGCGCTGATGACGCAGCACGAAGAAATCCATTGCAGCCAGTTCCCCGGCTCGCTGGTGGGCCCAATCTTCGCGGAACAGATCGAGGTGACCATCCGCCATCACGCACTCGAGTCGGGCTGCTTCGTCGTCAACGCGACGGGGTGGCTGACCGATGCGCAGATCAATTCCGTCACCACAGACCCCGCGCTGCAGAAGGCGCTGCGCGGCGGTTGCAACACCGCCATCATTTCGCCCGAAGGCCAGCATCTGGCCGCGCCGCTCAAGGAGGGCGAGGGCATGGTGATCGCGGACCTCGACATGTCGCTGATCACCAAGCGCAAACGCATGATGGATTCGGTCGGGCATTACGCACGGCCGGAACTGCTGAGCCTTGCGATCAACGACCGGCCCGCCACGACGGCGTCGCCGATGTCCACCGCATTCGCCAACTTCCACGGGAGCGCCCAACATGAGTATCAGCGAGATGACGCCTGCCTCGAGCCGGCAGTTGATGACTGAACTGCAGTCGTCGGGACTGCGCCTCGTGGACCCGAGCGCCGGCGCATCGAGCCGGCGTGGCGGAGCGGGGCCGTCCGACCACAAGGCGGTTACCATCGATGGCGTGACGATCATGGTGCCCGTGCATACGAGTACCGCGTGGAACTCGCCGTATATCGCCGCGGCGCCCGATGCCGAGGGCAGGACGGCACTGATGCGCGGGACCATTCCCATCGCCAACATCAGCTTTCCGAAGGCGCCGCGCTTCTCGCGCCTGCAGACGCTCGATGGCGTGCCCTATTCGCATATCGCCACGCTTCACGGCGCCGACGTGCTGGCGACGACGGTGCTGCAAACCTGCATTCGCTACGAAAGCCGCCGCAAGACGTGCAAGTTCTGCGCGATCGGGCAGTCGTTGGCCGCCGGGCGCACCATCGCCCGCAAGACGCCGCAGCAACTTGCCGAGGTGGCCCGCGCGGCGGTGCTGCTCGACGGCGTCAAGCACATGGTGCTGACGACGGGCACACCGCCGACGCCGGACCGTGGCGCCGCGATCCTGTGCGAGAGCGCGTTCGCGATCAAGGCGGCCGTGGACCTGCCCATCCAGGCCCAGTGCGAGCCGCCCGACGACGACGTGTGGTTCGAGCGCATGAAGGCGTCCGGCGTCGATACGCTCGGCATGCATCTGGAGGTGGTCACGCCGGCCGTGCGCGAACGCATCATGCCCGGCAAGGCCGCGGTGCCGATCAGCCGCTACATGGAAGCGTTCCGCGCGGCGGTGGCCGTGTTCGGCCGCGGCCAGGTCAGCACATACATCCTCGCAGGCCTCGGCGATACCGCCGAGGCGATTCTCGACATCTCGCGCGAACTGATCGAGATCGGCGTGTATCCGTTCGTCGTGCCATTCGTGCCGATCAGCGGGACGCCGCTCGAGGATCATCCCGCGCCGACGCCCGCGTTCATGAAGTCGGTGCTGGAACCGCTCGGCGCGATGGTGCGCGCGGGCGGCATGCGGTCGGCCGATATCAAGGCCGGTTGTGGCAAGTGCGGCGCGTGCTCGTCGCTTTCGTCGTACGAGGAGATGGCGGCATGATGGAAGATCTGTGTGTGGAGGTGCCCGCATCCGCATTGACGCCGGCACCCACAGCGGCACCGGCAGCCGTGGAAACGGTGTTTCGCATTCGCTGGGCCACGTCGCGGTGGGAAGCCGACGAGGCCATGCGCCTGCGCCGCGCCGTGTTCTGCGCGGAGCAGGGCATTTTCGATAGCGATGATCGCGACGACATCGACGAGATGGCGCAGCTCCTCGTGGCGGTCAAGAGCGAAACGGGCAAGGCAGACGTAGTGGTCGGGACCGTGCGCATTCACGAAAGCGAGCCCGGCGTGTGGTACGGCTCCCGGCTTGCCGTCGATACGGCGTTCCGCAACCAGGGCAAGATCGGCGCCACGCTGATCCGCCTGGCCGTGAGCAGCGCGCACGCGATGGGCTGCCGCCGCTTCCTCGCGCACGTGCAGAGCCAGAACGAGCCGCTGTTCCGCCGCCTGCATTGGCAGTCGCTCGGGGAAGAGACGCTGCTCGGCCGTCCGCATCATCGGATGGAGGCGGACCTTGCGTACTATCCGCCGTGCACGACGCCGCATGTCGGCTTTACCGCGCCGGGGCGGAGCGCGGCATGAACGTGCAGGAGATCGTGTCCACGCTGCGCGCGAGCCGCGGGTTCGGCCACAAGGCCGATATCGCGGGCATGCTGTCGTCGCTCGGCCGCGCGCTGCCCGGTGGCGTGGCCGATCTCGATCAGGCCGTTGCGGTTGGCGACGATTGCGCGGCCATTGACGATGGGGCCGGCGGTTATCTGCTCTTCGCGATCGAAGGCATGGTGAGCGATTTCATTCGCGCGATGCCGTGGTTCGCCGGCTACAGCGCGGTCATGGTCAATATCAGCGACGTCTACGCGATGGGCGGCCGCCCGCTCGCCGTGGTCGATGCGATCTGGAGCGAGACGATCGATGGCGCGAAGGAGGTGCTGGCCGGCATGGCCGCGGCGTCCGCCGCCTATGGCGTGCCGATCGTCGGCGGACACAGTAATGCGCGCAGCGATCACGGCCAGCTCGCGGTGGCCATCCTCGGCCGCGCGCAGCGGCTGCTGTCGAGCTTTGCCGCGCGTCCCGGAGACCGGCTGCTGATGACGGTGGACTTGCGCGGGGCGTTCGCCGAGCCGTACCCGTACTGGAATGCTTCGACCGAGGCGCCCGCCGGGCGCCTGCGCGACGATCTGGAACTGCTGCCGGAGATTGCCGAAGCGGGCCTCTGCGCGGCGGCCAAGGACATCAGCATGGCCGGCACGCTGGGTACGGCGCTGATGCTGCTCGAATGCTCGCGCGTCGGCGCGGACATCGATCTGTCGCGCATACCCCGGCCGGACGATGTGCCGATGGCGCGCTGGCTGGCGGCGTTTCCGAGCTACGGCTTTCTGCTTGCCGTGTCGCCTTCGCACGTCGAGGCGGTGACCGCGCGGTTTCGCGCGCGGGGGCTTGCCTGCGAAGACATCGGTGCGATCGACCATGGCGCGCGCGTGACCGTCCATGACGGTGACGACGACCGGACGTTGCTCTGGGACTTCGCGCGCGATCCGTTCATCGTCCCGCCCGAGCACCACGACTGAGCCCCTTGAGGAACTTCTCATGCCTGTGACCTATTTTCGCATCGCCTGGCCCGATCAGACCGAGGCCACCTGCTATTCGCCCTCGACGGTCGTCGAGTCCCACTTCGAGGCTGGCGCCGAATACCCGCTCGACGATTTCCTGGCGCGGGCGCGCGCCGCGCTCGGTGCCGCGTCCGAGCGTGTGCGGCAGCGCTATGGCTATTCCTGCTCGTCGGCGATGGACCAGCTCGCACAGATCGAGGCGACGGCCGAGCGCTATGCCGCGCAGCCCGATGCCACAGTGAAATTTCTCGGTTTCGGTCGCTGATACCGGACGCCAATCAACAAACAAGGGAGGACGGGACATGTCCGCAACGAATCAGAGTCAAGACAGCGATCACTACAGCGTGATCATCGTCGGCGGAGGACAGGCTGGGCTTTCGATGAGCTATTGCCTGCAGCGCGCGGGGATCGATCACCTCGTGCTGGAGGCCAGGACCGTCACGCATACGTGGCGCGAGCAGCGCTGGGACGCGTTCTGCCTCGTCACGCCGAACTGGCAGTGCGCGCTGCCGGGGCATCCGTACGACGGCGACGATCCGCACGGTTTCATGAAAAAGGACGAGATCGTCGAGTACCTGGACGCCTTCATCCGCAAGGTCGATGCGCCCGTGCGCGAGCACACGGCGGTGCAGCGCGTCACGCGGCGCGAGGGCGGCGGTTTCCATGTGAGCACGAGCGGTGGCGACTTCACGGCCGATCAGGTCGTGGTGGCGTCGGGCGGCTATCACACGCCCATCGTGCCGCGCATGGCCGAGCGGCTGCCGTCGAGCATCAGGCAGATCCAGTCCGCCGACTATCGCAATCCGCAGGCGCTGCCGGAAGGTGCCGTGCTGGTGGTGGGCTCCGGGCAGTCCGGCGCGCAGATCGCGGAGGACCTGCATCTCGCGGGGCGCAAGGTGTATCTGGCCGTGGGGCAGGCGCCGCGCTGCGCGCGCTTCTACCGCGGCCGCGACGTGGTGGACTGGCTTGCGGACATGCAGTACTACGACATGCCCGTGGAGGAGCATCCGCTGCGCGAGGGCGTGCGCGACAACACCAATCACTACGTGACGGGCCGCGACGGCGGGCGCGACATCGACCTGCGCAAGTTCGCGAGCGAAGGCATGGAGCTCTTTGGCGCGCTGGAGGACTATCAGTACGGGATGCTGCGATTCGCGCCGAACCTGCGGGAGAATCTCGACGATGCCGATGCCACGTACAACCGCATCAACGCCGGCATCGACAAGCACATCGCGCGACACGACATCGATGCGCCGCCGGGGTCGGTCTACGAGCCTGTGTGGACGCCACCGGAGGAGCGCACCGCACTGGACCTGTCGCGCGCCAATATCGGCGCCATCGTCTGGTGCATCGGCTTCCGTCCGGACTTCGGCTGGCTGGACGCGCCGGTGTTCAACGGGAAGGGCTACCCCGGCCACAAGCGCGGCGTGACGCCCGTGCCGGGCCTGTACTTCCTGGGCCTGCCGTGGCTTCACACCTGGGGATCCGGCCGCTTCTCGGGCATCGCCCGCGACGCCGAATACCTCGCCGCCCGCATTCGCGAGCAGGCCGGGCAGGAAGCGCTCGCAGCCTGATCGCGACACACCGGCGCTACCCGACGCTACCCGGCGCTACTCGAGCGCCTGTCCCTTCGTCTCCGGCAGCAACAGCGTCATCAGCAGTACGGCCCCATAGGCGGTGCCGGCGAAGATGGCAATCGCGGTGGCGAGGCTCGTGGTCTGGCTGAGCATGCCGACGAGGCTTGGAAAGAGGGCGCCGATGCCGCGTCCGAAGTTGTAGGTGAAGCTCTGCCCGTTCGCGCGGTTCGCGGACGGATAGAGCTCCGTCAGGTATGCGCCGACGCCGCTGAACACGCCGCACGCCGAGAAGCCGAGCGGAAAGCCCAGGAACAGCATCTGCGTGTTGGTCAGCGGCAGCCGCAGATACAGATAGATGCTGACCACCGACAGCGCCGAGAACACGATGAAATTCTTGCGCCGGCCCCAGAAGTCGGTCAGATAGGCGCCGCCGACGTAGCCGCAGAACGACCCGAGGATGATGACGAGCAGATAGCCGCTCGTATTCAGCACCGACAGATGGCGCTCGACCTTGAGATAGGTGGGAAGCCAGGTCGACATCGCGTAGTAGCCGCCCTGCATGCCCGTGCAGAGAATCGACGCGACGATCGTCGTGCGCAGCAGCGACGGCGAGAAGATGGCCCACGCGGACGACTTCCGCGCCGTGTCATCCCCCTCGGCACCGCCGGCGCCCCCAGCACGCTCGGCGGCCTTGATCCGCAGGAAGATCTCCGGCTCTTTCACATGGCGCCGCACGTACAGCACGAGGAACGCAGGCAATACGCCGATCCAGAAGAGGCACCGCCACGCCATCTGCTCCGGCAGCAGCGAGAAGGCGACACTGTACGCGATGGCGGCCAGCCCCCAGCCCACCGCCCATCCGCTCTGCACCACGCCCACGGCCTTGCCGCGATCCTTTGGCGCGATGATCTCGCCGATGAGCACCGCGCCCACCGCCCACTCCCCGCCAAAGCCGAGTCCCTGCAACGCCCGCAGCACGAACACCTGCTCGAAACTCTGCGCGAAGCCGATGGCCACCGTGCACGCGGAGAACCACAGGATCGTCCCCTGCAGCACGCGCGTCCGGCCATACCGGTCGGCGAGAATGCCGGCGATCCAGCCACCGATCGACGAGAACAGCAACGTTACCGTGCCGAGCAGGCCCGCCGTGCCGCGATCGATGCCCCAGACCGTGATCAGCGACGAAATCACGAAGCTGAACACCATGAAATCGAAGGCATCGACGGCCCAGCCGCCGAACGCGGCATGGAATGCGCGCCTGCCTTCCAGGTTCAGCCCGCGATACCACGCGAGGTTCCACTGCGAACGCTGCGCCGCGGGATGCGCGCCGTTAGTTTCCACATGCTCGGTTGTCTCCACGTGCTGCTCCTTGTCGTTATGTGTGCGCTACGGGTACGGCATTGCTAGTTCGGGTGTCAGGCCTCCGGAAAGTCGTAGAGCCGCTGTGGATTGGCGACCAGGATGCGGTGGCGCATCGCCGCGTCGGGCGCCCACTTCGCAAGCAGATTGCGCAGCGCTCCGGTGTCCGGCATATCGGCGACGGCGACATGCGGCCAGTCGCTGCCCCACACCACGCGGTCGGGCCCGGCCTCGATCAGCGCCTGCGCCCACGGCGTGACGTCATCGAAGCCCGGGCGCGTACCAGTGCGATAGGCGCCTGACAGCTTGGTCCACCAGCCGTGGTCGGCGACAAGATGGCGCAACGCCTGAAAGCCCGGATGCGACATGCCGAGCGATACCGGCATGTGCCCCATGTGGTCGACGACCACGGGCAGCGTGAGCTTGCGTACGCGCGGCATCAGCTCGGGTAACTGCCGCGCGTCGAGCAACAGCTGCAAATGCCAGCCCATCGGCCCGATCCTGGCGGCGAGCGTCTCCATCGCATCCAGGCTTACGCCGCCGCCGAACAGCACGTTGAGCCGCAGCCCGCGCACGCCGGCGTCGTGCATGCGTGCCAGCTCCCGCTCGGACACGTCCGGCGCGGCGACGGCGACCCCGCGCAGGCGTCCGGGATGCCGGGCAAGCACCTCGAGCATGTAGCGGTTGTCGGTGCCATAGACACTGATCTGCACAAGTACGCCGCGCGTCATGCCGGTTGCGGCCAGCATGCCGAGATACGCGGACTCGGGGCTCGGCACCGGCGTGTAGCTGCGCGACGGGACCACGGGATACGCATCGGGATCGTCGGAGACCACGTGCGCGTGGGTATCGCACGCCAGATGGGGGATTTCGAACGAAGGGGGGGCGACGTCAGCCGACGGCGCCAGGCAGCGCGGTGCGTCGGGCGTTTCGGGATAGACCTTGGCCATCGGCAGCCTCCCGTCAGGTGCGGTACGACGGATCGCGCCGGTCGAGCTGCCGCAGCATCGCCGGCCACTCGAACTCGCCAAACGGACGCCGGACATGAGGCTGATAGAGGTTGTAGGTCTTCTCGACCACCGCCTCGCTGGGGATGATCAGGTCCTTGGTCCCATGCATGGCGTCGAGCTGGATCTTGCAGGCCATCTCGAGCCAGTACATCGCGTTGAACGCGCGCGCGACGCTCGCGCCGACGGTCAGCAGGCCATGGTTGCGGAGGATCATGGCATCGAGCTGCCCGAGGTCCTGCACGATGCGCGCGCGCTCGTCGAGGTCTAGCGCCACGCCTTCGTAGTCGTGGTACGCGATATGGGCGAAGCGCATCGACGTCTGCGTCAGCGGCAGCAGGCCGCACTGCATCGCGGAGACCGCGCAGCCCGCGCGCGTATGCGTATGGATGACGCACTGCACGTCGTGGCGTGCCGCGTGCACGGCGCTGTGGATCACGTAGCCGGCCTGGTTGACGCCATAGGAGCCGTTGCCGCCGTCGAGGATATTCCCGTCGAGGTCGATCTTGAGCAGGCTGGACGCCGTGATCTCCTCGTACATCAGGCCATACGGATTGATGAGGATATGGTCGGGCGTGCCCGGGATACGCGCGGTGATGTGGTTGTAGAGCAGATCGGTCATGCCGTACAACGCGACCAGGCGGTAACAGGCCGCGAGGTCGACGCGGGTCTGCCATTCCACGGGGTCGAAGTCGGACGGCGGGCGCGACGCGCCCAGGGCGCTGGCTTCATGCGGTGCGTTCATGTGAGGGGCCTCTTGGCTGGGGGTAAGAGATGGGGGTGAGAGATGGGGTGAGAATCGGGGAGCAGGAAGGGGGATGTCTCGGCGTCTTATACTGTGCGAGCATTTTGCGAGCCTTGCGGGACCGGCAACAAGCGACAAATTGTTGCCCTGTTGATGAGTTTTTGGAATGAACCCATGGAAATGAATCCACGACGGCTCACGCCTTCCATGTCCTCGCTGCTCGCGTTCGAAGCCTCGGCCCGCACCGAGAGCTTCACGCGTGCGGCGCAGCAATTGTCATTGACCCAGAGCGCGGTCAGCCGTCAGGTCCAGGCACTCGAGGAACTGCTGGGCGTCCCGCTGTTCCAGCGCATCGGCCGGCGCGTGGTGCTGACGGACGTCGGCCGCATGTACCGGCGGGAACTGGCGGGCCCGCTCGAACGGATCCGCAGCGCGACGCTGCAGGCCATCGCGTTCCAGGCGGGCGGCGGTACGCTTCACCTCGCCGTCCTGCCGACGTTCGGCAGCAAATGGCTGATGCCGCGGCTGCCGGAATTCCATGCGCGACATCCCGAGGTGCTTGTGCACGTCCACGCGCGGACCTACCTCGACCTCGAGGAGTCCGGCATGGACGCCGCGATCGTCGTGGGAGACGGCAAGTGGCCCGGCGTGCGGGCCCATCATCTGGTGGACGAGGAAATGGTGCCGGTGATCGGTCCCCGCGTGGCGCGCCAGGAGCCGATCCGCACCGTGGACGACCTGCTGCGATATCCGCTGCTGCAGGTCGTGACGCGGCCGACGGCCTGGCGCGACTGGTTCTCCAAGCATGGCTATACGGGCGACGCCCTCAAGCTCGGCCCGCAGTTCGACGTCACGTCGCACCTGATCCAGGCGGTCTCCGCGGGCATGGGCATCGGGCTCGTGCCCAAGGTGCTGGTCGAGGACGAACTGCGTGCGGGCACGCTCGTCAATGCGTTCGCGGCACAGGCTGACCTGAGCGGCAACGGCTACTACCTCGTGGTCTCGAACAACCGGGAAGCTTACGCGCCGTTCGCGCTGTTCCGCGCGTGGCTGCTCGGCGCGGTCAGACCCTGAGCGCGAAGATGTCGGCCAGCGGCGCCGGCCGGTGCCGCAGGTATCCCTGCGCGAAGTCGATGCCGATCTCGCGCAGCAGGGATTCCACGGCCTCCGTCTCCACGAACTCCGCCACGGTGAACTGCCCGGTGATATTGGCCACGTCCCGGATGCAGCGCACGGTAGCCTGATTGACGCGATCGCTCGACAGGCCGCGGATGAACTGCCCGTCGATCTTCAGGTAATCGACGTCGAGGTTGCGCAGGTAGCCGAACGACGCGGCGCCGGCGCCGAAGTCGTCGAGCGCGAACCGCACCCCATGCACGCGCATGCTGCCGATGAAGGACGAGGCCTCGGCCAGATTCATGATCGCCGACGTTTCGGTGATCTCGAAACAGATCTTGTGGTGGTCGAAGGCCGTCGTCTCCAGCAGCGCCTTGACGAAGCGATGGAAGTCGCGGTCGCCGATCGACAGCCCCGACAGATTGATCGCCACCGTGCCGACGTGGTCAAGCTCCTCCCGATGGGCATGCATCCATGCGAACACGGTGCGCACGACCCAGCGATCGATCCGCGTGGCCAGATGGAAGCGCTCGGCCACGCCGAGAAACGCGCCGGGGTTCACGAGGTTGCCGTTGTCATCGACCATGCGCAGCAGCAGTTCGGCATGCACGAGGCAGTTGTCGATCTGCAGCGGCATGACGCGCTGCCAGTACAGCACGAACTGGTTGCGGTCGAGCGCGGTCTCGATGCGGCGGGCCCATTGCATTTCCTCGCGATGCGCCTCGACGATTTCGTCCGCCGGCAGGTAGGTGTGGACGCGGTTGCGGCCTTCAGCCTTGGCCGCGTAGCAGGCGCTGTCCGCCGCCTGGAGCAGCGCGGCCGAGGTGGTCCAGCGCTCGTCGACGGGCACGAGCCCCGCGCTCGCGCCGACGTGGAAGCGCTGGCCCGCGAACTGGAAGCGGAACTGATCGATGTCGCGGCAGATCTTGTTGGCCATGGCCTGCGCGGACTCGATCGAGCACTGGCTGAACACCACGCCGAACTCGTCGCCGCCGAGCCGCGCGATGACATCCGTGGCGCGCACCGATCGCCTGATCACGCGCACGATCTGGCGCAGTAGTTCGTCCCCGGCCGCGTGGCCCACCGCGTCGTTGACGAGCTTGAACTGGTCGAGGTCGATGAACATCAGCGCATGCTGGAGGTGCGAGGCGCGCGCCTCCGCGAGCGTGGCATTGAGCCGGCGGTCGAATTCATCGCGGTTGATGATGCCCGTCAGCGTATCGTGCGTGGCGCGGTATTCCATCTCGCGGCCCAGCCGGTATTGCTCCGACACGTCGCGGAAGGTCAGCACGCCGCCGAGGGAGGCGCCGGGGGAAGCCATGTCGGCATCGCCGACATCGGGAATCGCGGCGGCCGCCACCTCCACGCGGTGTTCGAGGCAATGGCGGCTTTGCAGGATTGCGCGGCCCAGCATCGTGCGCGAGGTGCCATGGGCAACGGCATCGCGCACCGCGCGCCGCAGGCTGAGGCGGGTGTGTTCGTCCACGAGGCGGCAGACGACCTCGCTGGGCCGGCCGCGCGCTTCGTCGAGACTCCACCCCGTCAGTTGCTCGGCGATGGGGTTCAGATAGTCGACGCGCCCCGCGGCATCGAGCACGATGACGCCTTCGCCGATCGCCTGCAGCGTCAGGCGAAAACGCTGGCAATAGTTCTCCAGCGTGAGGCGCAGGCGAGCGTTTTCGGTCATCCGCGCTGGCGCAGCACCGCGGAGCGCGTCCGCGGCGGCTGGTTCATGCTCGCGTCGTTCTGCGCGAGCTCGTCGGCGAACGCCGTGCGCTTCTTGCCCAGCTCCTTGGCGAGGTACATCGCGCGGTCGGCCTGTTTCATCACGGTGCGCACATCGTTGTCTTCCCGCGTGTTGGCGCCGTCGAGCATGCAGATGCCGATGCTCGCCGAAATGGTCACCGCGTGGCCGCCGACCTGGCGCATGCCGTCGAGCATCGCGTGAATCATGCTGGCCAGCGCGCGCGCCTGCACGCGGGTCTGTGCGGTCACCGACAGCACGACGAACTCGTCGCCACCGAGCCGCGCGATGGTGTCGCCGCGCTGCGCGCCGCGCGCGAGCATGCGGGCGAAGTGCAGCAGCAGTTCGTCGCCGACCGCATGCCCGAACGAATCGTTGACTTCCTTGAAGCCGTCGAGGTCGATGAGCAGCAGCGCGGCATGGCCCCCCTGCAGCCTGAGCGTGGCCTGCGCGCGCTCGATGGCGCGGTCCAGGCTCGTGCGGTTCTGCAGGCCGGTCAGCCCATCGGTCGCGGCGCGGCGTTCGAGACGGTCGACGAGGACATAGAGGTAAAGCGAGGTGGCGGCCACGCCGAGCACGAGGCCGATCCCGGCGGGACGGTTGGCCACCCACCAGGGCTCGACTGCCATCAGCGCGGACATCCCGAATACCGTGACCGCGCACGAGAGGGCCAGCGGACCCTTGCCATAGCGGCAGCCGGCGCCCACGAGGAACCAGAAGACGACGAACAGCAGCGGCAGCGCGGACCGGCCGCCGATGAGGAGGGCGGCGACGACCATGCCCTGATCGATGCAGGTAGTCACCGCGAGCCGCCATTTCGAGCGCCCCGGCTGGAGCAACAGCACGATGTAGCTGAGCACGCCGAACAGCACGTACAGCGCGACCATCGCGACAGTGGCGATGTTGGCGGCGGTGGGGTACATCAGCGTGTAGCCGATATAGAGCACGAGCGCCACCGCGCCGAGCGCGATCCGCAGCGCCGCCTGCTCCTTTTCGGGCTGATCGTGATAGCCCCCGAGCAGCGCCTTGCCGCGCCAGCTTTCAGGATTCGACAGCGGCATCGCGGTATGGGAATCGATGGGAGGGCCCGTATTGTATCGCGCAGGCGTAACCGGATTGTTTGATGGATGCACGGCACCCGTCGCATCGCACGCCGCTGATTTGCATGCATTTACTGCATACCCAACGAAAGACGGGCACGCGTAAGCCGGTGGATTTGATCGGCGTCATCCGATCGCCCGCACGCCGGTGCCAGACTGTCGCCCGCACGCAGCCCCAGAACGCTGCCGGCATTCCCCACGGACGGCTTTCCCAACCAACCGGGAGTATTCGTGGTGACACTCAGACGATTTCACGTTGCATGGCTGCTATCGATGAGCGGCGTGGCAGTGCCGGTCTCCGTCGGGGCGCAGGCGCATGCCCAGGAGCAGGAGCAGCGGCACGCAGTCACGCCTCCCTCCGCGCGGTCCCCCGTCGGGCCGCCGCCAGGCCAAATCGTGCGGTGGTCGTTGAGCCAGCCCCATTGCGGAGGCACGCTCATCGCCCCGCGCGTGATGCTGACCGCGGGCTCCTGCGCGCCGCGCGTCTCCCACCGCCGCTCCGCCTTCGTCCTGACCGATGCCGGCGCCGTGCGCGCCCGATTCGTGCGATATCCGCGGCGCATCGGCCCCGTTGGCGACGTCGCGATCATGCTGCTGGAGAGGCCGCTGCCGGGTGCCGCGATCAGGGAGATGGCCCCCGTGCCGAGCTACCGGCAGGAGCAGTCCGCGCTTGTCGATGGCGCTGACGACATGACCGAGGGCGCGCGGCTCGTGGCGTATGGCAGCGCGCCGGAATCCCGCTCCACCCAGACCGGCAGCCGGAAGGCGCGGCGCATGGATGCTTATCAGCTGCGTCATCCGGCGCCCGGCAGTGGGACCATCGCCGCCGGTGCCACCTCGGCGCGCCCGCTCGTCTACCGGTCCGTCGCGGGCTACCGGCGGGCGGAGCCGCAGCGCATCGATGGCCGAAGCCCCCACCAGCTGTTCAATGCACTGGTCATGCGCGCGTTCTATCCGCACCGGCGGCGGCAGGCGAGCGACGCCCGCGCACTGTTGCACGGCGATCGCGATCTGGACGAGCAGGTCCTGCTGACGTCGGGGCTAGCGACGGACGCCCGGATGGGCATCGCGTCCCCGCTGCGCCAGCAAGATCGGGGCGGCGGTGTGTTCGTGCTCGACGCCGAACAGCGCGAATGGCTAGTGGGAACTGTGCTAGGGACGCAAATGCAGGCGCGCCAGAGCGAATATTGGCCGTGGGTGTTCGCCATGCTGCAGCGGTACGGCATGCAGGCGGAAGCGCTGCAGCTCGCCCGCCAGGTGCTTGGCACGGGCCGGTGGGGCGAGAAAGGACGCCAGGGTACGGTCGGCGACATCTACGCGTACGTGAATCCGCACACGAACCGCGTCGAATTCGCCCGTCTGGCCGCGCTCGACCGGCAGGGGCAGTACGGCTACCTGCCCATCGGCGGGCGGGACAACGCGAACTGGGAACACCTCGGCCACGATTTGCCGACGGCGGCCGAGGCCACCGCGCGGATACGCGCGTGGCTGCCGGACACCAGTGACGGGAAGGCGGGCGAGGTCTTCGTGCGCGCGCATCCGACCGCCCGCACCTTCGAGTACTTCCGGTTGAGGACCGACGTGCCGGGTACATTGTCCGAACCGCCGGTGGATGCCACCACCAACGCGGAATGGGAATACCTCGGCGGCAACCTCGTGGTATAGGCTTCCATGAGTCACCGTCAGGAGAATGCACCATGTCGTCGAACGTGTCGTCCAGCACCGCGCGCGATGCGATACCCGCCGAGGCGCGGGTCTTCCAGCCGGACCGGTTGTCCGTCGGGCTCGTCCTGCCGCTACTGGGGAAGGGGGAGATCGTCGCGGACTTCGGCGAGCAACTGGCGCTGGCCGAACACGCGGACGCGCTGGGCTTTCGCGCGCTGTGGGTCCGGGACGTGCCGCTGAACAGCGACGCGTATCCCGATCCCGTCGGTCATCTCGACCCGTGGGTCCTGCTTGGCGCGCTGGCGGCGCGCACGCGGCGCATCGCGCTCGTGAGCGGCGCGGTGGTGCTCACGCTGCGGCACCCGCTCCATATCGCGAAAGGAGCGGTCTCGGTGAGCAACCTGTCGGGTGGCCGCTTCATCCTGGGGCTCGGCTCGGGCGACCGGCCACCGGAGTACGCGGCGTTCGGACAGGACACCGACGCGCGCCGCGATCTGTTTCGCATGCACTGGGAGACCGTGGCGGCGGCGTTGGATCACCCTTCGCGCGTGGTGCCCGACCGGCGGCCGGAAGGGCAGATCGACGACGCGCCGGACTTCCACCTCCTGCCGCGGCTGCCGGCGCCGGTGCCGATGCTTGCCGTGGGCTCCGGCGGGCAGAGCGTGGACTGGATCGCCCGCCATGCCATTGGGTGGATGACCTACCATCGCGACCCCGACGCGCAGCGGGACCGCTATCGCATGTGGCGCAATGCGGCCGAGCGCGGGGCGCCGGGGAAATTCCGGGCATTCGGCGTGGCCACGAGGCTCGAGCTCTGCGATCGCCGCGACGAACCGCCCGTGCCGATGGCCCTGGGCTACCGCACGGGCGCGCGGGCCCTCGTCGATCTGCTCGCGGCGATGCGCGACGCGGGCACGCATCACGTCGCGTTCAACCTCACGGACTCGCCACGGCCGCCGCGCGAGGTCATGGACGAACTCGCGCGGGACGTGCTGCCCGCTTTTCATGTCGCGTCGCCTGCCTAGCTCCAACCGCATTGCCCACGGGTGGGCACGTCAGCCGCGCAGGGCCTTGATGGTGCCCTCGAGTTCCGAGGCGAGCGTCGCCACGAGTTCGGCCGACGACATGGCGCGCGCGAGCGAACCAGCCTGTCCTGACCACTGCGCCGCATAGTCGGCCGAGCCCTTGGCCTTGGCCGCCGCATGCAGCGACTTGCCGGCGTCGTACGCGATCGGATAGTCGGGCACGCGCGGATGGCCGGGCGCCTCGCCGAGCGCCATCAAACGGTTGTGGATGCCGCGTGCGGCGCGGCCCGAGATCGAGCGCGTGAACGCCGTGCGGAACGGTGCGCCGGAGAGCAGCGCGTTGCGATAGGCCGCATCGGCCGCCGACTCGGTCGTCGTGACGAACGCCGTGCCCAGTTGCGCGGCCTGCGCGCCCAGCGCGAGCGCCGCCGCGATGCCGGCGCCGTCCATGATGCCGCCCGAGGCGATGACGGGCAGCCCGACGTTCTTCACGAGCATACGCACGAGCGCCATCGTGCCGAGGCCTTCATCCACCGCGTTCAGATCGAACATCCCGCGATGACCCCCGGCCTCCACGCCCTGCGCGACGATCGCGTCGACACCGGCGTCCTCGATCCGCCGCGCGTCCGCGAGGTTGGTCGCGCTCGCCATCAGGTAGATGCCGGCCGCGTGCAGGCGGTCCAGCCATTCGCGACGCGGCAGCCCGAAATGCAGGCTGACCACGGCGGGCTTTTCCTCGAGCAGCATCTCCAGCATCTCCTCGTCCGCGACGAAGCTCTTGTAGATTTCCGCGAGCCGCGTCGGGGGCTCCGCGCCCCACTTCGCAAACTCCGGAGCGAGGTAATCGAGCCATGCGCGCTCGACCGCCACATCCGCGACCGCTGGCGGATGGCAGAACAGGTTGATGTTGAAGGGCTTGCCGGTCAGCGCGCGCGTCTCGCGAATGACCTTGCGCGCGCCCGCGGCATTGGTTGCGCCCACGCCGAGCGATCCGAGACCGCCAGCGTTGGACACCGCGGCCGCCATGGCCGGCGTACTGACGCCCGCCATCGGGGCCTGGATGATCGGCAGCGCGATGCCGAGACGGGAGAGCAGGGGATTGGGCAGGGACATGATGGACTCGCGAGCGATAAGCGATGCAGGATCAGAGAAAACAGAAGACGATGGCGCCGACGAGCGCGCCGGCGGCACTGACGAGCGGCCACGTGAAGCTGTGCGACTGGCTCATCAACGCGGTGGACGCCAGCGGCCCCGCGATCTGGCCGATGCCATAGGCGGCGGTAAGCACGGCAACGAGGTTGAAGTTAACGCGGTGGGCGACATGCCGCGCGGCGGACAGCGCGATGGTCGTGGTGCCCACGAACGTGGCGCCGACCAGCACCGCGCTGCCCAGGTAGCCCGCGGAGGACGGTACGAGCACGGGCAGCAGGACGCCGAACGCCTGCAGCAGCAGATTGACCGACAGCGCGCGCCGCGTGCCGAAGCGTTCGTGCGCGGCATGCCAGGCGAAGCAGGACGGGGCCGCGCCGAGGCCGAAGGCTGCCCACACGTGAATGGGGTCGATATGGCCCAGCGCATCGTGGATGAACAGCGGCAGATAGGTCGCGGTCACGATATAGCCGTAGCCGGCCAGCCCATACGCGGCGATCAGGGCCCAGGGACCGATGAGTCCGGGGATGCCGGCGTGGTGCGCGGCCGCGTCGCCGGTTTGCGGATACGCCCGCCCGAGGGCGGGCCAGGCGATCAGCACGAACGCGGCGGCCGCGACGGACAACGCGATCCACATCGCGGGACTGGACCAGCCCGCGACGTTGCCGCCCGCGATGATTTCAGCGGAGGCGAGTATGCCGACGCCGACGCCCGCGAACAGCAGGGGCGCGCCGCGATGGTTGCCGACGTGCGAGAACAGCCAGACCGCGGCAGCGACGAGGCCGAATGCGCTGAGCACGCCCGCGACGAGACGGATGACGATGATCGCGCCGGTCGGCATCGGCAGCGCCAGCGCGAGCAGGGCGAGCACGGTGCCGACGAGCGCAATGCGCGCGATGCCCGCCGCGCGCGCGGTCGGCATGCGCGACGCGAGCAGCGCGCCGAGCAGATACCCAGCGTAGTTGCCGGAAGCCGCCCACGAGCCGCCATCGACGGTCAGCAGATGGTCGCGCACCATGATCGGATACATGCCCGTGAAGGCAAACCGGCCGAAGCCCATGGCCACGGACAATGCCAGCATCGCGGCGATGGTGGCGCCGAGTTGGGACGCCTTGGCGGGGGCGGAGGCCGCGCCGGACGCGGCCCGCGTGACGGACGGGAGCCTAGACACGCTGCAGCTCCTCGAGGAATGCCGTGTACGCGACCGTGTCATAGCCCTCGCGGCGGATCAGGTACGACGGCACCTTGCGCAGGCTGACGGTCTGTACGTCGAGCGCATACCGATGTTGGTCCAGCAGCGACTTCGGGACGATCGCCACCGCGGCACCGGCACTGACGCTGGCGAGCATCGCGTGATACGAAGACATCTCGAGCACCTTGATGTCGTGCTGCGGGCGGTCGCCTTCGCTGGCGAGCCAGTCGAGCGCGCACTGGCGATACGTGCAGCCGCGCGAGAACGCGGCGAGCGTGCGAATCGTCAGGTCCGATGGACGGCGCACGCGCTTGTGGCTGGCCGGAACCACGAGCACGAGGTCTTCGGTAAACAGGTAGGTGCCCGCGAGGCCAGATGCGAATGTCGGCGCGCTGTCGGTGTCGCCATCGCTGTCGGTATCCGCTGGCGCATGGGCGACGATCGCGCAGTCGACGCGATGGGCGGCCACGGCGTCGGTCAGGAACTGCGTGGTCCCGGTCTGGAGTTCGATCTCCACGTCGGGCCATTGCTTGTGAAAGCGGGCCAGCGGATGGGTGAGGCGGCTAGCGGCCGCCGCTTCCATCGATCCGACGCGCAGCCGCCCCGTGGGAACGACCTGCTGCATCGATTGCCGCGCTTCCTCGGCCAGCGCGAGCAGGCGGTTGGCATATCCAAGAAAGCGCTGCCCCTCGGGCGTGAGGATCATCCGCTTGCTGTCGCGGCGGAACAGCGATACGCCCAGCGACTCTTCGAGCTGCTTGACGCGCGTGGTCACGTTGGATTGGGCACGATCGAGTACCGCCGCGGCACGCGTGACGCTCTGTTCCTGCGCCACGGCGCGGAAGATCTCGACTTCGGTGAGGTCCATAATGATCTCTAAATAAGATCGATATGGAATTTATATTCGTATATCGAGATACTTAAGTCAAGGCGAAGTTTAGTCCGAGAATTTCTCGACGAGGAAGTCGACGAGCGCGCGCACGCGGCTGGAAAGATGGCGCGCGTGCGGATAGAGCAGCACGAATGGCCGCGAACTGCCCCCGAAGTCCTTTAGCACCTCCACCAGCGTCCCGTCGCGCAGATCCTGCTCGACCACGAAGCGATAGGTCTGAAACAGCCCGGCGCCCGCGCGCGCCAGGGTGGCGCCGCCCAGGGCGTCCTCGCCGGTCCGGTAGGTGCCGGTGGTGGCGACTTCGATGGTTTCCCCATCCACCTGAAAGATCCACGGCAGCCGGCGGCCGCTGCTCGGCATGTCGAAGCCGATGCATTCGTGCGCGGCCAGGTCGTCGAGCGACCTCAGCGGCGGCGCCTTCTTCAGGTAGGCCGGCGTACCGACGACGACCATCTCGGCATCCTCCAGCTTGCGCGCGATGAGCGTCGAATCGTCCGGCGCGCGGCCACGTATCGACAGGTCGAACGTGTCATCGGCAAAGTCCACGTTGCGGTTGCTGATGTGGACGTCCATCTCGACATCCGGATAGCGCTTGCGGAATTCCGGCAGGGCCGGCAGCACGCGATAGTGGGCATAGGGTGTCGGCAGGCTGATGCGCAGCCGGCCGGACGGCGCGGCATGCTGGCCGCTGACCATGCGTTCGGCATCGACGAGCTGGGCGAGCGCCACGCGGGCCTGTTCGTAATAGGCGCGGCCTTCGTCGGTCAGTCGGATCTGACGCGTGGTCCGCACGAACAGCCGGACGCCGAGCCGTTCCTCGAGCCGCGACACGCTGCGGCTCACCGCGGCGGGGGTCACGCCGGCGGCCACGGCCGCGGCAGAGAAGCTGCTGAGTTCCGCGGCGAGATTGAAGAGTTCGATGCTGCCGAGCTGGAGGTCGTCGAATTGGCGCTTCATGATCGGGGCGGCGGTCAGAAATGGTTGCCATCGTACCCCGAGCGGCGCGATTTCGCGCTGCCGACCATACATTACAGACGTTGGCGCTAAAGTGCGCCCGTTTTACGCCGTTACGCACGTAAGTCCACGTAACAGGTGCTCATCATGTTCAACAGGTTTTCCATTCGGCTTCGACTCAACGCGGCGCTGGTCCTGCTGGCGGTGCTGCTGGCCAGCGTCGGTGTCATCGGTGCCGTCGGCATGCAATCCGCCGACCGCGATATCAAGGAGATCTACGGCAAGGAGATGGCCGCGATGGCGTACGTCGCGCGCGCCCAGCTCAACCTGACCGTGGTGCGCACCACGCTCGACCGCGTGATGCTGCATCCCGATGCCGCCGACGCGATGGCCACCGTGGACAAGGCGCAGGCGTACCGCGCCAAGTCGGACGAAGCGTGGAAGGCCTACCTGGCGCTGCCGATGTCGCCGGCGGAGGAGGCGCTCGCGGAGAAGGTCGACGGCATTCGTGCCGCGTACTTCAGGGAAGGGCTGGATCCGCTGTTCACGGCGCTGCGCGCGCGCGACACGACCACGGCCGACAATATCATCATGAACATCGTGCCGCCGCGCAACGCGGGCCTCTCCGCCGTCATGGAGGAGCTCGAGGGCGAACAGCGCAAGCAGGCGGAGGCGCTCTACACGCAAGCCACTTCGCGCACGCAGCAGTTCCTCTGGCTCGTGGCCGCAGCGATCGCGATCGGCCTGTTGGCCGCGGTTGCCTGCGCGGTTGGCCTGCAGCGCGCGATCTCGGTGCCGCTCGCACGCATGCTCGACAGCTTCGACGAGATCGCGCGCGGCGATCTGACGCGGTCGATTCACGCGACCACGCAATGCGAAATGGGCCGCCTGCTGCGTGGTCTGCAACAGATGCAGCAGGGCCTGATCTCGACGATCCAGACCATGCGCGGGGGCAGCGAGGCGATTGCCACGGCGACCGGGCAGATCTCGGCCGGCAACCAGGACCTGTCGCAACGCACGGAAGAGCAGGCCAGCGCGCTGCAGCAGACGGCGTCGAGCATGGAACAACTGACCTCGATCGTGCGGCAGAACGCTGACAACGCGAAGCAGGCCAACCAGCTTGCCGTCGATGCGTCCGATACCGCCGCGCGCGGTGGCGAGGCGGTGCGTCGCGTGGTGGACACGATGGGCGAGATCGATGCCGCGTCGAAGAAAATTGGCGACATCACGAGCGTGATCGAAGGCATCGCGTTCCAGACCAACATCCTTGCGCTCAACGCCGCGGTGGAGGCTGCGCGGGCCGGTGAACAGGGCCGCGGCTTCGCGGTGGTGGCGGGCGAAGTGCGCGCGCTCGCGCAGCGCTCCGCCACGGCCGCCAAGGAGATCGTCACGCTGATCCAGGACACCGTGAGCCGCGTGGAGGCGGGCACGCGTCAGGTCGATCAGGCCGGCACCACGATGGGCGAGGTCGTGCAGGCGGTCCGCCGCGTGACGGACATCATGGGCGAGATCAGCGCCGCGTCAGTCGAGCAGTCGGCCGGCATCGAGCAGGTGAGCCATGCCGTGAACCAGATGGATCAGGTCACGCAGCAGAACGCCGCGCTGGTGGAAGAGGCCGCGGCGGCGGCGCAGGCGCTGGAGGAACAGGCAGGCGTGCTGCGTGGCACGGTGGCATCGTTTCAGTTGCCCGTTGGCCGCGCGGTACCGATGCTCGCCTGACCTCTGGATCGCTGATCCGGTCAAATAAAGTCGGGTTGCAAAGACGGCGCATGCGCCCTATGGTCACCATAGGGTCCACACGCGGCGCCGCCAGACTGATGCGCCGTTCGAGAACGAAGAACAAGGGAGATTTCCCGATGAAACTCGAACCCGTCGCCAGTTTGCTGGCCGCACTCGTCATGCTGCTCATCGGCGCGCTGATCAATCGGCGTGTCGGTGTGCTGTCCCGCTACAACATCCCGGACCCCATCACGGGCGGGCTGCTGTTCGCGGTGCTGGCGTCGCTGGCCTATGCCACCAGCGGGTTCCAGATCACGATGGAGCAGAGCATCAAGCCGACGCTGCTGCTGATGTTCTTCGGCGGCGTGGGGCTGACCGCGGACCTGCGCATGCTGCGTCGGGGCGGCCGCGCGCTCGTGATCTTCCTCATCATCCTGTTCCCGTACATCCTCGTGCAGAACCTGGTGGGCGTGTCGATGGCGAAGGCGCTCGACCTTCATCCGATCTTCGGGCTGGTCGGCGGGTCCATCACGCTGGTCGGCGGGCACGGCACCGGCGCCGCGTATGCGGAGCGCTTCGCGGAGATCAACAACCTGCAGCAGGTGATGGAGCTGTCGATGACGGTGGCGACGATCGGCCTGATTGTCGGGGGCATCATCGCGGGACCCGTGGCGCAGTACCTGATCGGCAAGTACGGCCTGCGGTCCGCGGCCGACGACGCCGCCGTCGCCAGCGAGCGAGAGTCCGCCTCGCCAATCTCGACTGTGGCGGTCGTCGGCGCGCTTGCCGGCATTCTGGCGGCGGTGGTCGCCAGCCGCTGGCTCGCGGAACGGCTCTCCGGTGGCGCCATCACGATTCCGTCTTTCCTGTGGTGCATGATGGCCGGTATCGCGCTGCGCAACCTGCTGCCGTTCGTCGGCGTGCGGTGGGACGACCGCGCGGCGGATCTGATCTCCAGCACCTGCCTGTCGCTGTTCCTCGTCATGACGATGATGGCGCTCGACGTCGTCGACGTGGCGCGTTCCGCAGGGCCGTTCCTGCTGATCATCGCGATGCAGGTGGTCTTCATCGTGCTTTACGTGATCTTCGTGTGCTTTCGCTTCATGGGGCGCGACTACGAGGCCGCGGTCACGTCGGCCGCGTTCATCGGCTTCAACATGGGTTCCACGGCGACCGCGATGGCCAACATGGCCGCGATCACCGCGCGCCATGGTCCCGCGCCGAGCAGCTATCTGATTGCGCCGCTCGCCGGCGCGTTCTTCGTCGACCTGATGAACGCGTTCGTGCTGACGGTCATGCTCGCGCTGCCGTTCATGGGAGGTTGATCATGCCAGCCACCGTCCTGCGTTGCGTGGCCTTCGTCGCGGTGGCCCTATCGCTTGCGGCCTGCGGCGGGGGTCCCGATACGGGCGCGCTGCGTAAGGGCATGGACGAACGCCTCGCGCAGGCGCTGCCGCCCGGCACCCTCGAAGTCGCCGACTTCGCGCGGCGTGGCTCGCAGGCCGACATCAAGGCGCCGTCCGGCGAAACGCGGCGCATCGTCTATTTCGACACCGACCTGCGGCTCAAGCGCGATTTCGACTTCGGCGCATGGGACGCACCCGGCGTGGCTGGACTGGTCTCCGCGCTCGGCGCGGGCCCCAAAGGCATCAGCGGCATCACCTCCGGCGGCAACAAGGCCGGCGACATCATCCGCGCGCATGGCACCGCGCTGTATCGGCGCGAAGGCGATAGCTGGGTGGCCGTGGCGGCGGGTGGCTACCGCCCAGCGGAAGCCCCGGCGTACGCGACCAACGCCACGCAGGGCCCCACCGCTATCCTCGACGCGATGCGCAAGGTTGTCGATGCCGCGCAGCAATCGGCCTCGCCGGCGGAACAGGCTGTGATCCAGCAGGAATTGCAGGCGGCCTACGCGACGATCCAGGCGCGGCGTGCGCGCCTCGACGCGGGCTATGCCATCGCGGCGGGCGCCGAGCATGGCCAGTACCTGCGCCTGGCGCAGGCGATGGCCGCGACGTCGAAGGTCCGAGCGGTGCCGCTGGTCACGCATGGCGGCGAAGAGAACCTGCGTCTGCTGCGCGATGGCCGCGTCTCCCTCGCGCTTGCGCAGGGCGACGCCGCGCTGGATGCCTACGAGGGCAAAGGCGCGTTCGCCGAGAGCGGTCCGTACAGCGCGCTGCGTGCCATCGGCAGCCTGTATCCGGAGGCCGTACATGTGCTCGTCAGCGCGCGCGGGCCGGTCAGGGCGATGGCGGACCTGCGCGGCAAGCGCATTGCGATCGGGGCGCGGGGCTCGGCGTCGCGGACCACGGCAGTGCGCGTGCTGCAGGCGCATGGGCTCGCGCTGCCCGACATCGTGCCGCAGGATCTCGACATCGGCGATGCGCTGGTGGCGCTGCGCGCCAATGCGGTCGATGCCGTGGTGCAGATCATCGGCGTGCCAGCGGATAGCGTGCGCGACATGCTCGCCGATGACGGCATCCGGCTGCTGCCGCTGAACAAGGCCGGCATCGACGCGCTGGCCGCGACGCAGCGCGGTTACTTTCCCTACACGATCGTCAAGGGCGCGTATTCGGAGCAGGACGAGCCCGTGCCGACGATCGCCACTGCCGCGGTGCTGCTGGCCGGCGCGGACCTCTCCGATACCGAGGTGGGCAACGTGACGCGCGACGTTTATGGCAAGGGCAACGATCTTGCGGCACGCGGGAGCGCCCAGGGCGTGCAGATCGCGCCCGAGAACGCCCGGCAGGGATTGCCCATTCCGCAGCACCTCGCCGCCGCGAAGGTGCTCGATGGCATGGCCGGCCGGTGACCGGTCCCCCCACTTCAAGCTGGCCCAAACGGCCATCCGAGTTTGCTAGAGTTATGGATGAGGCGCACGCGGGCGCGGCACGAATGGCGAATGGATGCTTTCTATGCGTAAAGAGGTTCAGGCGGACGACATCGAACTGGGCAAGCCCCTGAAATCAGCCCTGGTCGACGAATTGGGGTTTCCGGTGGCCGACGAGGGCACCGTCTTCCAGACCGACGAAGAACGCCGGATGGTGCTTCAGGCCGGCCGCTGCTTCTGGGCGGACGATATGGCGCCCCTCGGCGCGGACGAGGCCGCCTCGCCGTGGCACGACCGCTATGGGCTGCCCGTGGGGACGCTCTTGCACGTGAAGCGCCCCGGTGACGCCAGCCGCGCGGCGGTCAGCCGGCTGATCGGGTTTGCCGAAGGCGCCGCCTTCATCGCGTGGCCGAACCTGACGGGCAAGCCGGCCGACGTCACCGATGGCGACACCGTCCTGTTCCGCGGCTTCACCGGTACGAGCATCCTGAGTTTCTCCGCGCGCGTCCATGCGACGTCGCGCACGCCATTTCCTTACTGGATGCTGGCCGACATCGTCAACGTCGATACGCGCGAAATGCGCGGCAGTGTGCGCGTGCCCGTTCGCGTGGTGGCCAAGCTGACCGTCGCCGATGGCAGCCTCTCGCCGCAGACGGTGCTGCTCACCGACATCAGCCTCGGCGGCGCATCGATCAATACGGCCAGCAATGCGCTGTCCGAGCCGGGGCGCGAGGTGCGGCTCGACTTCACGCTGCGCGCGGCGGGCATCAAGTCGAAGTTCTCCATCACGGGGTTTACGCGGGAAGACACGGATGGGATCGCCGAAGCGCCGTTCCATTGCGTGGGCGTGGCGTTCGACGGCTGCGGTGAACGCGAGGCGATCCTGCTGCACGCGTACATCCACGAAAAGCTGCTCGAGAGCGCCACCATGCGGCCCAGCGGCGCCCTCGGCGAGCCCTGACGCCCCCGCGGTAGCCTACGGCTTGCGTTCGGACAAGAGCTTCTGGATCGCGGATTCGGTTTCGCCGTACGCGCCTTCTCCATAGTGCTTGTAGACGATCTTGCCATCGGCGTCGATCAGGTAAGTGGCGGGCCAATACTGGTTGCGATAGGCGGACCACGTCGCGTAGTTATTGTCCTGCGCGACGGGATACGTAATGCCGAAGCGCTTGATCGCGGCTTCCACGTTGGCCGTGGATTTCTCGAACGGAAACTCGGGCGTATGCACGCCGACGACCACGAGCCCCTTGTCCTTGTACTTCTCGTTCCACTGCTTGACGTACGGCAGCGTGTTCACGCAGTTGATGCACGAGTACGTCCAGAAATCGACGAGCACGACCTTGCCGCGCAGTTGCGCCATCGTGAGCGGCTGCGAGTTCAGCCACTTCTCGATACCGGCGAATTCGGGCGCCTTGCCCTGATCGCCGACGGTAGGACTGCCGATGCTGGCGCCGGCGCCAACGATATAGAGCGCGGCCACGCCGGCGGCGGCGAGCGCGACACGGATGGCGTTACGCATGATGGGACTCCTTGCGATAGTCGCGGCGCGGCTGCACGGACGCCGCCCTGGCGGGCACCCAGCGGCACGCGGCGGTCGCGCGCAGCTCGCCGGTGAATGCCGACAGGATCATGCTGGCCAGAATCAGGGTTCGCTTCATGGTTTGCCTCATGGATGACAGGGGTTGAGGCGATTATGGACAACGTTGGGCGGGTCCCTGTGTCCCTTTGTATCTGGCGGCCCGAACGACACGCAACATTGCAAAAAGGCATAAAAAAAACGCCGCGGCAGGTGCGCCGCGGCGTTCTCGGACCCATATTCGAGCCGTGTCAGGTCCGGGTGAGCTGGTCGCGGATCGGCAGCGAGCGGATGCGCTTGCCCGTCGCCGCGAAGATCGCGTTGCAGAGCGCGGGCGCCACGGGCGGCACCGGCGGCTCGCCGACACCGCCGGCGGGCACGTCGAAGTCGCCGCCCACGAGCCACGTATGGATGGCGCGCGGGGCCATATGCGAGCGGAGCACCTCGAAGTCGTGGAAGTTGCTCTGCTGCACGCTACCGTCCTTGAACGTGATCTCCCCCAGCATCGCCAGGCCCACGCCCATCACGCAACCGCCCTCGACCTGCGAACGGATGCGCTCGGGGTTGACCTGCGGGCCGCAGTCGATGGCCATGTCGACGCGCGGAATCGTGATCTCGCCCTTGGCATCGACGGCCACTTCGACCACCGTGGCCACATAGGTCACGAAGCTGTACGCCATCGCAATGCCCAGACCATGGCCCTTCGGCAGCTTGCGGCCCCAGTTCGCGCGACGGGCGGCTTCCTCGACCACGCGGCGCATGCGGCCGGTGTCCAGCGGATATACCTCCGGCGATTCGTTGTAATTCCACTTGTCCGAGAGCGTGGTCGGATCGATGCGGCGCGGCGGGCCGATCAGATCGAGCAGATAGTCCTTCGGATCGCGGCCCGCCTTGTAGGCGAGTTCGCTGACGAAGCTCTGCACCGCGAACGCATGCGGAATGTTCGAGACCGAGCGGAACCAGCCGATCCGTACGTGCGCGGGCACGTTGGCCGATTCGAGCCGGATGCCCGGGATCACGTATGGCACGTTGATGGCCGTCATCGCCGCTTCGAAGTCGGCCTTGCCTTCGGCGCCCACCGCGAACGTGGAGGCGATGGTCGGCGCGGCCGAGCGATGCAGCCACGCCGTCGGCTTGCCGCCGTTGTCGAGCGAGGCCTCGAGCCGCTCCACGGATACCGTGTGGTAGTAGTCGTGGCGAATGTCGTCGTCGCGCGTCCACTGGAGCTTGACGGGGGTGCCGCCAAGCGCCTTCGACACCAGCGCGGCCTCGGAGATGAAGTCGGCCATCGACTTCCGGCCAAAGCCGCCGCCGAGCAGCGTCAGGTGGACCGTGACGTCCTTCGGGTCGAGGCCCACGTGCTTGGCCACGCTCTCCAGCGCGCCCTGCGGCGCCTGCGACGGCGCCCAGATCTCGCACTTGCCATCCACGAAACGCGCGGTAGCCACCGGCGATTCCATCGACGCGTGCGCGAGGTGGGGGATGTAGTACTCGGCCGAGACCTTGCGCGCGGCCGGCGCGGCCGACAGCGTCGCGAGCGCGTCGCCGTCGTTGCGCATGGCTTTGCCCGGCTGGCTCGCGGCGGCCTGCAGCGCGGTGCGGAACGCGGCCGACTCGTAATCCGCGTTCTTCGTGCCGCTGTTATCCCAGTCGATCTTGAGCGCGGCACGGCCCTGCATCGCGGCCCACGTGTTGGACGCCACCACGGCGATGCCGCCCACGGGGTTGAACAGCGGCGGACCGTCGTACGGCTTGATCTCGACCACGCGCTGCACGCCGGGCACCTTCAGGGCCTCGGTGGCGTCGTAGCTCTTGACCTTGCCGCCGTAGACCGGCGGGCGCGCGATGACCGCGTACACCATGCCGGGCAGGCGTACGTCGATGCCATACGTGGCGCGGCCACGCGTGATGTCGCGGCTGTCGGTCGGCAGGATCTTGCCCTTGCCGATGTAGCGGAACTGCTCGGGCTTCTTGAGCACGAGCGTGTTCGCTGCCGGCACGGGCTGCTTCGCGGCGGCTTCGGCCAGTTCGCCGAAGCCCAGGCGGCGGCCGCTGGGGGTGTGCAGCACCTCGTGATTGCGGGCCTGGACCTCGCCGACGGGCACGCCCCATTGAGCGGCCGCGGCGGCTTCGAGCATCTGCCGCGCGGAGGCGCCCACGCGGCGCATCGGCGTGAGGAAATGGCGCATGCTGCGCGAGCCATCGACGTTCTGGCTGCCGTAACGCGCTTCGTTGGCGTCCGCCTGCACGATCTTCACGCGCGTCCAGTCGGCTTCCATTTCGTCGGCGACCACCATCGGCAGGCTGGTCCGCACGCCGGTGCCCATTTCCACGCGGTGCGCGACGATGGTCACGGTGCCGTCGGTCGCGATGGACACGAAGACCAGCGGGTTATCGACCACACCGCCGGGCATGGCGTCGCCGCCGTATTTTTTGGGACCGCTCTTGGCATCCGCCGCATGGGCCAGCGACACCAGTCCGCCGGCCTGTACGGCCAGCGTGAGTGCGGCGCCAGCCTGGAGAAAGGCACGGCGCGACGGGCGCTCGGGAGTCATGACGGTGCTCATGCTTTCCTCCCGTTCAGCGTGGCGGCCGCGCGCTTCACGGCCGCGTTGATGCGCGTATAGGTGCCGCAGCGGCAGATGTTGCCGCTCATCGCGGACACGATCTGGGCATCGGTGGGGCGCGGGTTGCTCTTGAGGAAGGCGGTCGCGGTCATGATCTGACCGGCCTGGCAGTAGCCGCACTGCGCCACGCCGAGTTCGACCCAGGCATCCTGAACGGCCTTGCCGACGCGATCGTTCTCGACGGACTCGATCGTGTTGACGGACTTGTTGGCGATCGTCGAGATCGGCGTCACGCAGGAGCGCGTGGGCTGGCCGTCGACATGGACGGTGCAGGCACCGCAGAGCGCCATGCCGCAGCCGAACTTGGTACCCGTGAAGCCGAGCGAATCGCGCAGCGTCCACAGCAGGGGCGTATCGGGGGAAAGGTCCACCTCATGGACCTGACCGTTGATTTTTAGTGTGGTGGTCATGGTGTCTCGTGCAGGGATGGGAGGGCCACATTCGGGCCCCCCGGCATCCTACGAGACTGTCACGGCACTGGGAAGTGGTTACCCGGTTCAAAGACTTAGCAAGCCAGCTTCATAATCGGCGCGGGAAGGCGGCTCAATTGGCCGGCTGGCCCGCCGCCTGCAGGATCAGGTTGGCGACCTCCTGCGGGCGGGAGAGCAGCGACACGTGGCTGGCCGGGAGCTCGATCGTATGGGCGCCCATGCGCTTGGCCATGAAGCGCTCGAGATCCGGGTTGATCGTGCGGTCTTCGGTCGAGACGGCATACCAGGACGGCTTCTGGCGCCATGCCGCGACGGTGGTCTTTGCCATCGTGATCGGCCGTCCCATCGGCTGCTGCACCGCATAGTAGGCGCGGGCCTGCGCCTCGGGCAGATCGCCGGCGAAGTCCTTCACGAAGGCCTGTTCGGACAGCTTTGCATAATCGCCCGACCATTGCAGGCCCGCACCGGCCGGCGCGGCGGGGAATTTCTTGGTCAGTGCAGGGTAGTCTTCGCCGGCATCGGGGGCACGCGCCGCAATGTAGACCAGCGAGGACACCTTGGGGTCGACGCCCGCTTCGCTGATGACCATGCCGCCATACGAGTGGGCCACCAGCACGGTCGGACCGTCCTGCAGCGCAAGCGCGCGCTTGACGGCATCGACGTCGGCGTCGAGGGAGGTGGTCGGATTTTGCACGGCGGTCACGTGCAGGCCTTTCGCCTGGAGAATGGGAATCACCTTTTCCCAGCTCGATCCATCGGCGTACAGGCCGTGCACCAGCACCACGTTCTTGATCGGCGCGGGCTTTTCCTGCGCGGAGGCGGCTTGCGTGAAGCCGAGGACACCAAAGGCGGAGAGTGCGGCCAAGGTGGCCGCGGTGGACACAAGCGAGCGTTGGAGGTTCATGATCGTTCCTTTCGAGAGTCGGCAAACAGTCGTGTCTTGCGCTGTCTGCCAGTAGGACGAACCGTCGAAACCGCCTATTCCATCGATCGCGAAATTTATTTTGAGGTCTTGAAGCCGTCCTTCAGCGCCTGCCGCAGGTAGTCGACGAACGCGCGCACGGCCAGCGGCACATAGGGGCTGTACGGGCGGATCGCGAAGAGGTGGTTGCCGAACGCGCCCGCCGAACGCCAGTTGGGCAGCACCTGAATCAGCCGTCCCGCCCGCAACTCCTCTTGAGCGGAGAAGTCCGGCAGCAGTGCGATACCGAGCCCCTGCAAGGCCGCTTCCCGCAGCACTTCGCTGTTGTTCGCCGAGAAACTGCCGCGGATCGGCACGTTGCGCCGCGCGCCGCCGCCGCGCACGGGCTCGAAGCTCCAGGCGGGCGTTTCGCCGCGCCGGAAGTAGGGCAGGCAGACGTGGTCGGCCAGGGCCTCGGGGGAGGTGGGCGTGCCATGACGCTTCAGATATTCGCGCGAGGCCACGAGCACCGCATGCGTGCGGCACAGGGTCCAGGCAACATGCGTATCGGGCGCGGCGGCGGTATGGCGGATGGCGAGGTCGAAGCCTTCCTGCACGAGGGAGGACAGCCGGTCCGACAGTTCGAGTTCGATGCGGACGTCGGGGCAGGTCTTCAGGAACGCGGGTATGCGCGGCACGATCTGCTGGCGGCCCAGCGCGACCGGCGCGGTGACCCGCACCAGTCCGCGCGGTTCCCCCACGAGATCCCGCACGCCGGCAAAGCTCCGCTCGATGTCCTCGAACGACGCGCGCGTGCTATCGGCCAGTTGCTGGCCCGCCTCGGTCAGCCGCATGCTGCGCGTGGTCCGTCGAACGAGCGCCACGCCGGCGGCGCGTTCCAGTTCCGCGATGCGCTGGCTCAGCGCGCTTTTGCTGAGGCCAAGGCGCGCGGCGGCGGCCGTGTAGCTGCCGAGTTCGCCCAGCACGACGAGGGAATAGACGAGCGACCAGCGGGTCTCGACATGCGACCCGCCGATGTCTTTGTTATCGTTTGCCATTCGCCCATTGTTCGCTCTGCTGAACAGTGCGTCAATGTGTTTGTCGCGCGTATGGCTTACTTGGACGTGGGCATCGCGAACTCGGCGCCCTTGTCGATGCTCTGCGGCCACCGCTGCATGATCGACTTCTGCTTCGTGTAGAAGCGCACGCCTTCTTCGCCATAGGCATGCATGTCGCCGAACAGGCTGCGCTTCCAGCCGCCGAACCCGTGCCAGGCCATCGGCACGGGAATCGGTACGTTGATGCCGACCATGCCCACCTGGATGCGGCGCGAGAACTCGCGCGCCACGCCGCCATCGCTGGTATAGCAGGACACGCCGTTACCGAATTCGTGCGCATTGATCAGGTCGATCGCCTCGCCGAGATCCTTCACGCGAACGCAGCCCAGCACCGGCCCGAAGATTTCCTCGTTGTAGATCCGCATCGACGGCGTGACGTGATCGAACAGCGTGCCGCCAACGAAGAAGCCATCCGCATGGCCGGGAATCCGCAGGTTGCGGCCATCCACGAGCAGCCGCGCGCCTTCTTCCACACCGAGCCCGATATAGCCTTCGATACGTTCCTTGGCCTGTTGCGTGACGACCGGGCCCATTTCGGACTTGTCGTCCATACCGTTGCCGATCGCGAGGGCGCGCGTGCGCTCCACGAGCACGGGCATGATGCGGTCCGCGATATCGCCCACGAGTACCGCCACCGAAACGGCCATGCAGCGCTCGCCGGCGGAACCGTACGCGGCGCCGATCAGTGCATCGACGGTACGCTCGACGTCCGCGTCGGGCATCACCACGAGGTGGTTCTTCGCGCCGCCAAGGGCCTGCACGCGTTTGCCGCGCGCGGCCGAGCGCTCGCTGATGTACTGCGCGATGGGGGTCGAGCCAACGAAGCTGACGGCGCGCACGTCGTCATGATCGATCAGCGCATCGACGGCCTGCTTGTCACCCTGTACGACGTTGAACACGCCCTTCGGCAAGCCGGCCTGGGCGAGCAGGTCCGCCATGAACAGGCTGGCGCTGGGGTCGCGCTCGCTGGGCTTGAGCACGAACGTATTGCCCGTGGCGATCGCCACCGGGAACATCCAGCAAGGCACCATGCACGGGAAGTTGAACGGCGTGATGCCGGCCACGACGCCGAGGGGCTGGCGCATCGTCCAGTTGTCGATGCCGGTGCTGACTTGATCGGTGTAGTCGCCCTTGAGCAGTTGCGGAATGCCGCATGCGAATTCGATGACCTCGATGCCGCGCGTGACTTCGCCCTGCGCGTCGGAGAACACCTTGCCGTGCTCGGCGGTGATGATCGCGGCCAGCTGGTCGCGGTTCTCGTTCATCAACTGCAGAAAGCGCTGCATCACCCGGGCGCGGCGCAGCGGCGGCGTATCGGCCCATGCCGGGAACGCGGCCGAGGCCGCCGCCACGGCGGCTTGCACCTCGGCGCTGCCGCCGAGCGCGACAGTACGCGCGGTCTCGCCTGTGGCCGGATTGAACACGGGCTGGGCGCGATCGCTCAGCGCGGCCACGTGTTCGTTATTGATGAAGTGGCCGACCTGGCGGTTATCGGTGTAGGCGGTGACGCTCATGACTGGGTTCCTCTCGGTGGATGGCCCAAGTGTATGAGTGCCGGGGGGTGCATTCAATGCACGAACGCTTCACACATTGTTAAGTAAATCGAACGATGCGAGTCGAACAATGGCTACAGCCGTTTTTCGAGCACGACGAAGTAGAGGTCGTCGCGCAGGGGCCGGCCCACGGCAGGGTCGTCATACGGAAACGCTACGGTCTCGCCATTCGGCAGATACCCCTGGCGCCCGTACCAGGCGATCAACTCGGTGCGCGCATGGACCACCGTCATGCTTGCCATCGTGACACCCCGCTCGCGCAGCCACGCTTCCGTCAGCGCGATCAGCCGCTTGCCGGCGCCGCCGCCTTGCCATGCCACGTCGACCGATAGCATGCCGAGTTCGGTGCGGTCCGCCGCGAGCCGGTCCGCACATACCGTCGCGACGATGCGCCCGGTGTCGCCATCGCGCATGACGAGCACGGTCGGATTGCCGGCGCCGATGAGCCGCTCGACCTGCGTGGCATCGGTGCGCTGGCCCGCGATCAGGCCCGCTTCGGAGGTCCAGCCGGCTGTGCCGTTCTGACCACGATACGCGCCGTTGACGATGCGGACGATGTCATCGGCATCGGCTGGGGTGGCGAGGTCGAGCAGGTATTCGGTCATGGCGGAAGTTCGTCAGGGTTGGGGTCGTCGCCAACGAGGCGGTAATCCGACGGCGGGACGCCGTAGACGCGCTGGAAGGCGAGGCGGAATGCACTGTCGGAGACGTAGCCGACGGACGCGGCGATGCGCTGCATCGGGGTCGCCCGCCCGTTCAGCGCGTGCGCGGCCACGCGCATGCGCCAGCGCAGCAGGTATTCGAGCGGCGCCACGCCCGTCAGTCGCCGAAAGCGGGTCGCGAACGCCGCGCGGCGCATCCCCGCGATGGCGGCGAGTTCGTCCACATGCCAGGGCCGCTTGAGGTCGCTATGCATCGCGCGCAACGTGGCCGCGATACGGTCGTCGCGCAATGCCGCGAGCAAACCGGTCTCGGCCGCGTGGCGGCACCAGTAGCGAATGGTTTCGATGCACAGCATCTGCGCCAGCAGGGCATGGCTGGCGTCGGCTCCGGGCGTGGGCGAGGCGAGTTCGTCGCGCAGCCGCATGATCAGCCAGCGCATCGAGGCCGCGCTCGGGTCCGCGCCGTGTACCACGACCACCTCGGGCAGGGTGGACGTCAGGAACTGGATGTCGAGCGTATCGAGCGTCAGCCCGCAGCCGACCATATGGCACCGGGACCCGCGTGTCGTCCCCCCGGCCCCTTCGATGACGCCGCGACGAGCCTTGAACACTTCGGCGGCGGGCTGGGGGCTCAGCGTTGGATCGCTGCAGATCCCGTAGGCGCCTACGCGCGTGAGCATGAAGCCGTCGCCCGTGCGCAGGCGGATCGGCGTCTCGAGCGCCTCATGGACCAGCCACGCCTCGCCCTCGGTGACGACATTGATCTGGGCGGTCTCCGTCTTGAACGCCACCGCCCACTCGCCGCTCGCGTGGAGCGAGCCGCTAAGCGTGCACCGGGCCGCCAGCAAGAGCAGCCATTGGGAAAGCGGATCGGCGGACATCGCTGGACGGACGGTTGGGGGGCATGGGCGAGCGATAATGGTCGTAGATAGGCGGCCTGCCTAGGTTGAGCGCTTCCGCGATGCCACGCCAGAGCGCCAAGCCGATACATCCATGCGAATGCAACAAAGCAAGACGCATCGCGGCAGGCGCGGCAGCCTGCAAAACGAACGGCGGCGCGCTACGGGCAGAGGCCGGCTTCCCGATACGCTGCAATCACGCGGTCGAACATGGCCACGTCGCGGTGGCCGCGCGCCACCAGTTGCGCGCCTTCGATCGCCGTGAAGATCGCCAGCGCGCGCCGGCGGCGGGCATCCTCGGGGACCTTGTCGGCGCCCGCGTCCCCTCCGAGCGCCAGCAGGCGCGTGAGCCACGCGATGTTGACGTCCGTGAAGCGGTTCACCTCCACCCGGACCGGCTCGGGCAGGTCCTCGAGTTCGGCCGACATGATGCCGCACAGGCACATCCGGTTGCCGTTTTCCAGCGCGGCGCGAAACACCGCGATATAGCGATCGAACACCTCGCGTTGCGAATGCGAAGTGAGGAGGAGGTCTTCCAGCAAGGCAATCGCGTCATCCGTGTAGGTGCGCGCAAGCGCGGCGCCAAGGTCGCCCTTCGTCGTGAAGTGGTGATGGACCGCCGGTCCCTTGATGCCGATTTCCTGTGCAATGTCCCGAAAACTCAGCGCGTTGTACCCGTGCGCCTGGACCATTCCGCGGGCGATCGTGAGGATGCGTTGCTTTGTATCGCTAGTAGCCATGCGGCATTGTAGCGAATGACTTAGCGCTAAGTAAGCTTGACGCGTGACGGAATTTGCCCTTACGCTGTTTACCGACTTATCGATAGGTAAGTATCAATATCAAAGTAAACGAAAAGGCACTTCATGAAACTCTACGACATTCCCGGTTTCCCGAACCCGCTACGCATCCGCATCGTCCTCGCCGAGAAAGGCCTCGCCGATCGCGTCGAATTCGTCAAGGTCGACCTGCCCGCCGCCGAACACAAGCAGCCGCCTTTCCTCGCCATCAATCCCACGGGCACCGTCCCTGTCCTTCAGCTCGACGATGGCACGTACCTCTCGGAATGCACGGCGATCACCGAATACCTTGATAACCTCGACGGGAATCCTGTGCTGACGGGCCGCACGCCCCGCGACAAGGGCGTGATCCACATGATGCAGAAGCGCGCGGAGTCGCAACTGATCGATGCCGTGGGCGTCTATTTCCACCACGCAACGCCGGGCCTGGGCGACGCGTTGCGGGCGTACAAGAGTCCCGAATGGGCCGATCGGGAGGTCTGGGGCCGCCGCGAGCGCGAGCGGGCGGAGGCCGGCATGCGGTACTTCGACGACGTGCTGAGCCGTCAGCCTTATGTGGCCGGCGAAGCGTTCTCGATGGCCGATATCACGGTGTGGGCGGGCCTGCTGTTCGCAGGGTTCGCGCAGATTCCGGTGGCCGAGTCGTACGGACATCTGCATGCGTGGAAGGCGCGCGTGGACGACCGCCCGTCGGTGCGCTCGCCCGCCTGAGCATTGGGGGCGCGCCCTGCAGGGAGGCGCCCTGCAGGGGGCCGCCCTGCAGCATGCGGGCGATCGAGGCATGATGTCGGCTCTCGACCCGGCACAGGAGACGCCACGATGGATCTGCAACTCAAGGGAAAGTCCGTTTTGATTACCGGCGGCAGCCGGGGCATCGGATTCGCCTGCGCGGCATTGTTTGCCGCGGAGGGCGCCGATGTCACGATCGCCGGCACCTCGGCGGAATCCACGACGCGCGCGCAACGCGCGCTCGCGGACAAGCATGGCGCAAAGGTGGATACGTTCGTCGGCGACCTGTCCGACGCGGATGTCCGCCAATCGCTGGACGCGCGCCTCGGGGCGCTCGACGTGCTCGTCAACAATGCGGGCGCGATTCCCGGCGGCGGGCTCACCGCGATGAGCGATGCCCAGTGGCGCCAGGCGTGGGAGCTGAAGGTCTTCGGCTACATCGAAACGACGCGCATGGCGCTGCCGAAGATGATGGACCGCGGGTCGGGGGTCATCGTCAACGTCATTGGCATCGCGGCCGAGATGCCGCGCTACGACTATCTGTGCGGCGCCGCTGGCAACGCGGCGCTGACGACCTTTACCAAGGCGGTCGGCGCGCGGTCGACAACGCGCGGCGTCCGGGTGGTCGGCGTCCATCCGGGGCCCACGGAAACGGACCGGCTCGTGACGCTCTACAAGGCGCGCGCGCAGGAGAAGTTCGGCGACGCATCGCGCTGGCAGGAGATGCTGGAACACCTGCCGTTCGGCCGCGCGGCGCGTGCTTCGGAGATGGCCGACCTCGTGGTCTACCTGGCTTCGGCGCGCGCGTCGTACCTGAGCGGGGTCGTGGTCGATGCCGCCGGCGGCGCGCAATATGCTTGATCGCCGTGGCGCCCGGCAGGCGTCCTGACAGGAAGCCCCGGCGGGCAAGGCCTCAGGCCCCGCGCGTGTAGATTGCAACGGGGCCGGTGAAATTTTTACTGGCCCACGTTGACGGGCCATGCGGGCGGTTGCCCAGCGTTTCACCGCGCTGCGGGGCCAGCTTGCGAGGCCGCAGTGGCGGGAACGGCCTTTGCGTATGACGTGCGTCTCACGTTCATACCGACAAAGGAGCCTCCTATGACAGCATCCCACGTGATCACATCCATCGTCGCGGCCAGCGCGCTCATGTTCACCGCCACGGCGGGCGCCCAGGGCACCGGCAGCACCACGCCGAGAACGGGATCGCCCAATGCGATGTCGTCTTCCGGCGCCAGCGCATCCAGCGAACTCGCGCGCGGCGATCGCACGTTCCTAGAAAATGCGGCGCAGGGCGGCCATGCCGAGATCGAGGGCAGCAAGCTTGCGAACCAAAAGTCCTCGAACGCCGACGTCAAGGCATTCGCCTCACGCATGATCCAGGACCACACGAAGGTCGGTGACGAACTCGCCTCGCTCGCGAAATCCAAGGGCTACACGCCCCCGACCGAGCCGTCGCTCGTGCAGAAGGGCGAACTGAAGGCCCTCGGCGCCCTGGACGGCGCGAAGTTCGACAAGCTCTACAGCACCCGGATCGGCGTCGCGGCGCACGAAAGCACCGTCAAGATGTTCCGCGAAGCCTCGCAGAACGCAAAGGACACCGATGTGAAGGCCTTTGCGGCCAAGCATCTGCCCGAACTGGAACACCATCTGCAGATGGCGCGCGACCTGAACAAGAAGGTCGGCAACGACTGATGGCGTGTTATCGGCGGTGTTCCGACAGGCTGCGGCGCCTGGAGCCGGTATAGTGCGGGGATCCACGCCTCGACTTTCGACCATGACCGTACCCGCAGCCTGGCCTTCCTCCCAGACCGTTTCGCCGGGCTGGAACGGAGAGATGGCCCGGCGTATCGCCGCCTTCGACTGGCAGGACACCGAACTCGGCGCTAGAAGCGGGTGGTCGGGCAGCCTCAACGCCAACATCCAGATGCTGCTTGGCTGTCCGGTGCCTCTCGTCATGCTGTGGGGCAAGGCCGGAACGATGATCTACAACGACGCGTATTCGGTCTTCGCGGGCGGACGACACCCGTTCCTGCTTGGCAAGCCGGTGGAAGAAGGATGGCCGGAGGTCGCGGCATTCAACCGGCATGTCGTGGACACCGTGCTCGCGGGCGGCGTGCTGTCGTATCGCGACAAGCCGCTGGTGCTTCACCGCAACGGGCAGCCGGAAGACGTCTGGATGGACCTGCATTACAGCCCCGTCGTCGACGAGGCCGGTGTGCCGGCGGGTGTCATCGCTATCGTGTTCGAGACGACGGAGCGCGTGCTGGCGGAGCAGGCCAGGACGGAAGCCGAGCAGGCACTGTATCTGCTGAACCAGAACCTCGAAGAACGTGTCGGCCTCGAAGTGAAGGCGCGCGCCGCCGCGGAAGACCGTTTACGGCAGGTGCAGAAGCTCGAGGCTGTCGGTGGGCTCACCGGCGGCGTCGCGCACGATTTCAACAACGTGCTGCAGGTCATCTCCTCGAACCTGCAATTGCTCAAGCTCTGCGTAGGCGACGATGCACGGTCGCAGGACCGCATCAAGGCCGCCAACGCGGCGGTGGCCCGTGGCGCCAAGCTGGCGCAGCAACTGCTGGCCTTCGCGCGGCGGCAGCCGCTCAGCCCGACGGTCGTCAGCCCCGCGCGCATGGCCGAGGCCATGTCCGACCTGCTGCGGCGCGCGGTACCCGAAAGCATCCAGCTAGACGTCAGCATTCCCGACGGTGCATGGAACCTCTACGCCGATGTGACGCAACTCGAAAGCGCGCTGCTCAACCTCGTCATCAACGCGCGCGACGCGCTGCGCGATGCGGGCGCGATACGCATCGAGGTGGCCAATCTCGTCCGGACCGAGGACGATCCCGTCAACGGTGGCCCCGATCTGCCGCCCGGCGAGTACGTCCGGATCTCCGTGATCGACGGCGGTCCGGGAATGACCGAAGACGTCAAGGCGCGTGCGTTCGAACCTTTTTTCTCGACCAAGCCCGAAGGCCATGGTACGGGCCTTGGGCTCAGCATGGTCTTTGGCTTCGTGAAGCAGAGTCAGGGTCATATCGACCTGCGGACAGCGGTGGGTAAGGGCACGACCGTGTCGCTGTACTTCCCGCGCACTAACAGGGAAGACACGCCGGACGATGAGGGCGTGGTGGTCAGCGATATGCCGCGCGAACTGACGGTGCTCGTCGTCGAAGACAATGCGGACGTGCGGCTATCGGCCATCGACATGCTGGCGCAACTGGGTCATCGCGTGATGTCGGCGAAGGATGGCGACGCCGCACTGGCGGTGTTGCAGCAGACCGAGGGCATCGATCTGCTGTTTACGGATGTCGTGATGCCCGGCACCGTGCGCAGCAGCGAACTGGCGCGCATCGCGGGCGGGCCGCCCTATAACGCCCGGGTGATCTTCGCATCCGGCTACACGCGCGACGAGATCTTCCATGACGGGCGGCTCGACGAGGGCGTCGTGCTGCTCAGCAAGCCGTATTCGATCGAGGACCTCGCGCGTACGATTCGCCAGGTGTTTGCCCAGCGCGGCTGACGTTCATCCGCGCGCCGTGCCGCCGGCAATGTTTTGGAACGCCTCGATGAGGCTCCTGAACCTGGGCTGGAGTTCTTCCGGGCTTTGCCCGATGCCGTATCGCGTGCCCGCGTGCATGGCCCACTGCGGCCAGCCGAGCCGTTCCATGATGGCATCGGCGTCGGTGGCGCCCCCATCCAGCATCGTGCCGAGATATGCCCGCGCGTCCTGTCCGCGCGCGCACAGCGTGTCGATCTCCTCGCGCACCCACGCCGCGAATCGCGGCGCCATGTCCCCCATGTCGAAGGTCATGTCCTTGACGCGCAATTCGTGCGGATACTCGCCGGCGATCTGCAGCACCTTGCCGTCCACCGCGTGAACCCAGTGTGGCGTATCGGCGATGGCCGCGCGGAAGTCGAATGTTCCGCCTTCCGGGGCCGCTGCCCGCTCGACCTGAAACCGGTGCAGGGCGAGCCAGTGCCAAAGCAGGCCGATGACGTTGTGAAAGCGGTCCGCGGCTTCCACCGCGTCACGGACCGCCGAGGCAATGGGCGGCGTGACGATCCGCACCGCGCGGCGATCGCCACTGCGGAGAGCGCCCACGAGCGATGTCGTTTGCGGCGATGCCATGTAGGCGGCCCAGTCGCCCGACGCGAGCCATTCGCTGTCGATATCGAACGACCGGTAGATCGCGTGAATCGGACCGCCATGCCCGCCCGTTGCGGGCGGCTGGCAATAGGCGGCGTAGATGCGCGTGCGGCCATCGCGCGCGCCCAGAGCGTTCTGCATGCTCGTGACCTGCTTGCCGAGTTCGTCGGTGACCCAGCGAAGATCTTCGCGCTGCTTGTCCAACGAGGCGTAGTGTTCCGCGGCGACGTAGATGGCCACCACCGCCATGACGAAGATGGCGGGCTCGGGAAGCGGGGAATGCAGGGTGTGGGCGCCAAAATAGGCGGCGGTGGGAATGACGAAGACGATGGCGATGCCCCACCATGAGCCGAAAATCTTGAAAACGATGCCTTCGCCCCTGGTTTCGCGCTCGTCCTTTTGCTCTCGCTCGTCTCCGTCCTTCGCATGCGCCCGCCGTTCGCGTTCATGCACGACGTGGTGATGCAGATGGCTGCAGAAGAACGCGAGCAGCGTCAGCACGATGACCACGACCGCATGAAACCACGGTTCCCGCTGCTCGTCGTCGAGCCACTCGTGTGGCCAGGTATCGAACAGAAACGTAATGACCAACACCATCGACACGGTCCAGAGCGTGACGGCGCCGATGACGAGCCGCGAATGCGCCTGGGTGGGTGAAGCTGCTACGGGAGCCTGTCTATCCATGCATGCGTCCTGCGTCTGCGCCAACTGTGGCGACTGTGGCCACTGCGGCGATTGAACATTCGGGCGGGCCGATGAGTCTGCGATGACCCGACTAGCCCGCCCACCATGTTCCATCTTAGACGGCAGAACGTCACTTTGCGCGCTAATCTCCGTGGCGGGCGGGTGGGCGGGCGGGCGTCGGCGGCATGGATGAGGGCGTGGGGAGCGCCTCCTTTTCGCGGCGTCCGAGGCTGTCCATCAGGCGATACTGGAAGAAGAGCAGGACGATCAGCCAGACCACGGCAAGCCCGGCCAGCAGAAGTCGATACCAGAGGACGGTGGCGCCCATGACTGTCTCGAGAGTGGTTTGCATCGAGGTTATGCGCGTGCGGGTAGAACCTGTGTCAAGAGGCGGGCTTCCGGTGTCAAGCTTCTGTAAATCTCCGTGCATGGGAATCGGGCGCTGTACATATACTGATTGACGCCGCCGCTGCGGTCCAAGGTCCGAGTTCTGGAGTGCGCCATGTCCACGTTGTTATCCGTCAATGTCGGCAAGACGACCGAGGTCGCGTGGCAGGGCCGCACGGTTCGCACATCGATCTGGAAGTCGCCCGTGTCCGGCCGCGTCATGGCGCGGCGTCTGAACATCGATGGCGATGCGCAGACCGATCTGCAGGGGCACGGCGGCGAGCAGCGTGCGGTCATGGTGTACCAGATGTCGTCGTACCGCTTCTGGAACGAGTTTCTGGGGCGCGACCAGTACGAATATGGCCAGTTCGGCGAGAACCTCACGGTGGAGGGGCTCGAGGATGCGGAGGTCTGCATCGGCGACCGCTATCGCATCGGCACCGCCGAGTTCGAGGTGTCGCAGCCGCGCGTGACCTGCTATCGGCTCGGCATTCGCATGGCGCATCCCGAGTTGCCCGCGCTGGTGGTCACGCATGGCAGGCCCGGTTTCTACATGCGCGTGATCCGCGAGGGCGAGATTGGCGCGGGGGACGAGATCGTGCTGCTCGCGAAAGGGCCCGGGCAAATGTCCGTGACGGAGGTGGACCGCCTGCTCTATACGGACGCGCATCCCGAAGCGTCGCTGCGCAAGGTATTGCGGATTGCCGCGCTGAGCCCGGGATGGCGTCAATCGTTCGAGTCGTTGCTCGCCGCGCAGGGGAAGAGCGCGGGCGGCAACGCGGGGCTCGATCCGAGCGAGCCGGCGCTGGCCTGGGCGGGATTCCGCGCGATGCGCGTCGCGCGCACGGTGCCCGAAAGCGAAGACGTGACATCGATCTGGCTCGAAGCGGCCGATGGCGCGGCGTTGCCGCCCTGGCGCGCCGGCCAGCATATCGCGGTCAGGGCGGGAGCGGGCAAGGGCGGCGCCGACGAGATCCGGATGTACTCGCTATCGGGCGATCCGGCGCTGCATGCGCCGTTCGCGAACGCCTACCGCATCAGCGTCAAACGCGAGGACCGCGGCGTGGTCAGCCGCTATCTCCACGCACATGCGGCCGCCGGCATGACGCTTGACGTCAGCGCTCCGCGCGGCGCGTTCGGCCTTGCGGCGGGCGAGGCGCCCGTGGTACTCGTCAGCGCGGGAATCGGCGTGACGCCGATGCTTGCGATGCTGTATGCGCTGGCGGAAGATGCCGGCCCGGCGCGCCAGGTCTGGTGGTTTCATGGCGCGCGCGATGGCCGGCACCACGCCTTCCGCGAAGAACTGCGCGCGCTCGCGGCCCGGTGTCCCGGCATGAGGACGCATGTCGCCTACAGCCGCCCGGGCGACGAGGACCGCGCCGGGGAAGCCTTCGACCTCGAAGGCCGTCTGTCGGTCGCCCGCATGCAGGCGGATGGCGTGCCGCGCGAGGCGAACTTCTATCTCTGCGGACCGCTGCCGTTTCTGCGCGACATGCGCGCGCAACTGCGCGCATGGGGCGTGCCGGACGAACACATCCACGAGGAAATCTTCGGCGCGGAGATCGGGCGCAACGCGCGCGTGGACAACCCCGCGAGCGCGCCATCCATCGCCCCGCACCTTCCCGACGGCCCCCCCGGCGACGGTCCCACGATCGCCTTCGTCCGCAGCGGCCTGCGCGTCAACTGGAGCGACCGCTACACGGCCCTGCTGGACCTCGCCGAAGCCTGCGCGGTCCCCGTACGATGGTCATGCCGCACCGGCGTCTGCCACAATTGCCGCGCCAACCTGCTGGACGGCAAGATCCGATACGCGCCTCAACCGCTGTCTCCACCGCCCGACGGCACGGTCCTGCTGTGCTGCGCAAAGCCGGAGGGAGACGTGCAGCTGGAACTTTGATAGCTCGCCAGGTTGTCAGTGCAGCGGGTCTGGCGAGCGTTGTGCGGATCTTGCGAATGCGTTCGAGCAGATATTTTTTTGTGATCCATGTAGGATCGCCCCTGGCATGCGCGCTTGTGCCCCACATCGCGACACATTGCGGCGCATCCGTCCTTCTACCCGATTGGCACCTCCCATGACCTCTGCCTCCACTAGCCTGCCGCTGTGCCAACTGATCTCGACCGGCGGCACCATCGCCATGAAGATCGATCCCGTCCGGAATGCGCCGGTGCCCGCGCTGTCCGGCGACGATCTGGTGGCCATCGTGCCCGGCATCTCGCAGATTGTGCGGCTCGAGGTCAACAATCTCTCCAACGTGCCATCCGACTATATGGATGGTGAGCGGTGGGTGTCGCTGCAGCGGGCCGTGGAAGGCGCGCTGGCACGGCCGGAGGTGGCGGGCGTGATCGTGTCGCACGGCACCGATACGCTCGAGGAAACCGCCTGGTTTCTCGATCTCACGGTGCGGGGCGACAAACCGCTCGTGCTGATCGGCGCCCAGCGCAATGCCTCCTCGCCGGACTTCGATGGGCCGCGCAACCTGCTCAACGCCGCGCGTATCTGCGCGGCGCCGAATACGCGGGGGCTTGGCGCGGTGATCGCCATGAACAATCAGATCAATGCGGCGCGGGAGGTCACCAAGACCCACACGGCCGACGTGGAGACCTTCAAGTCCGGGGATTTTGGCGTGCTCGGCCTCATCGATCCAGACCGCATCGTGATCTCGCGTACGACCACGCGGCGGCAGTATATGGAGATCGGTGCGGCGCCGCTGCCGCGCGTCGAGATCATTCCGATGTTCGGCGGAGCCAGTGGCGATTTGATCCGGGCCGCCGTGGGGTTCGGGGCCAGGGGGCTCGTCATCCAGGCACTGGGCTTCGGGAACGTGAACGAGCCCATGTACGAGGCGATTCGCGAAGCGATCGATGCTGGCGTGCCGGTGGTGATTTCCACGCGCGTGCAGAACGGACGCGTCCAGCCGTCATACGGTTTCGTCGGCGGCGGACAGACCCTGAAGGCGGCGGGCGCCGTCTTCGCGGATAACCTCAGCCCGCAGAAGGCCCGCATCCTCCTGATGCTGGCATTGCAGGAAACACGCGATGCCGCGGCACTGCAGGCGATCTTCGACCGGTAGAGATGACCATGGTCGATGCACACCGCGGAGAGGACAAGCGCTGCCGAATGTGAGCAACGCCGGTGAGCAACGCCGGTGAGCGGCGCCGGGGGGCGAGCAGGGTCGAGCGCTACAACTCGCCAAGCAGCACGTCGACGGCAAGGCGGCCGCGGCGGCTGCTGGCGTCTTCGGCGGCGCCTCGGGTGATATAGCCGGACAACGGGAAGTGCGGACCGCTCATGAGGCTGCCCTCGTCGTCCAGTACGACGACTTCGTAGCCCCAGTTCGGATCCTGCTGCGAAGCGGGCCGGTACACCAGTACACGGAGCGTGTAGCCCCGGTAGGGCTGCGAGGTATGCCCTTCTGTCTTGTCCAAGACGATCCTAGGTGACGCTCCAAGGCCCGGGCAACTGCGCGGACGGAGGGCAGTGGGTAACAATGGACCCATCGTAGGCGTGGCCGTTACAAGTTGATGTCGGCGTTTGTCTGACAGCGAGGTCGGCGGCTGGCTATAGCGCCAGCGACATCAGGATGAGTGCCGCGGTGGAGCGGCGGAAGCGTGGAGCGTCCGGATCGCGCGGGCGGCTCCGCACGCGTTTGCCGAGGTTCAGCCTCGAAAACAGACGCGTGGCGAAACGGAGGCCGATCGGCACTTCGCGGCGCAGGAATGCCACCTTGCGAACGTAGTGGTCCACCTCCCACAGCCACGTGGTGTGCGCGGGGAAGTAACCGATCGAGCCGGCGGTAAGCGTGTGCGTGCTGCCGTACGCGTCCGTCACGCGGACCCTGCCGTCGAGGATATAGACGGTCTCGTCCATATCGAAATGCCACTCGAACGTGCCACGCGTGCAATCCCATACCGATGTCCACGCGAAGTTGTCGCGTGCGGCGGAGTGGTCGCCGCTGCGCGTTACCGGCGTACCGCGATGGATCCAGCCCGGTTCGATGGGGCTGGGCCGCATCGTCATCGCCTCCGGCCGGATGAACACACCTTCCTCACGCATGCTGCGGCGTGGCTTCTCGCGCATCGGGTTGCCCCCAGGCAGTTCGTTGGCGAGTCAGGTTAGTGGCATGCCTCCCATGGTTCTGTGCGGAAGCAGACCAAGCGGCCGACATCGCCTCGCGCCGTTCCCATTGGACCAAGGTTCCATTGTCCATTGCGGACGCGACACCTATATGTAATTCCAACAATACCGTGCCCCATGCGAGACATGGACGCATCCAATAGAGGAGAGGAGCGGAAGCCATGGCGTTCAATCACGCGGGGCTGACTCGATCATCGTGCGCGATGCGATGGCTCCGGCGTTGCCTGTTTGGTTACGTATCGATCGCCATCGGGTTCGCTATCGGCGCCGCGCATGGACAGGCCGCGGACGCCGCGTCGCGTCCATTCAAGCCCGAGGAACTGGAGGCACTCGTTGCGCCCATCGCCCTGTATCCGGACAGCGTGCTGTCGCAGGTGCTCATGGCTTCGACGTATCCGCTGGAAATCGTGCAGGCGGCACGCTGGGTCAAGGCCAATCCTAACGCGAAGGGCGATGCCGCGGTGAAGGCGGCGCAGGACCAGCCGTGGGATGTCAGCGTGAAGTCGCTGGTCGCGTTTCCGCAGATCCTCGAACCGATGAGCGACAAGCTCGACTGGACCCAGAAACTCGGTGATGCGTTCCTGGGGCAGGAGAGTGACGTGCTGGCCGCCGTGCAGCGATTGCGCGCGAAGGCGCGCGACGCCGGGAGTCTGCAGTCGAACGAGCAGCAGAAGGTCGTTGTCGAAAGCGCGCCTCCCGCGAGTGCGACGCCCACGATCATCAAGGTCGAGCCGACCAATCCGCAGGTCATCTATGTGCCGGCGTATAACCCGACGGTGGTGTACGGCGGATGGAGCGCGCCGGCGTATCCGCCTTACTATTGGCCGCCGTATCCCGCGTACTACCCCGGCGGGGCGCTGATGACGGGGTTTGCCTGGGGCGTCGGCCTCGCGGCGGCGGGGGCGATTTTCTCGAACTGCAACTGGGGCGGCGGGGACGTCAACATAGACGTCAACCGCGCGACCAACATCGATCGCAGCTTCAATGGGACCAAGGTGGAGGGGGGCAAGTGGAAGCACGATGCCAGCCACCGGAAGGGCGTCGCGTATCGCGACGGCGCCACGCGGGAGCGCTATGGCAACAACGTCGCGGGGGCGGACCGCCGGAACGATTTTCGTGGGCGGGAAGGGAGCAATGGCCGTGACGGACGAGATGGCCGCGAAGGACGCGAGGGACGCGAGGGACGCGACGGGCGTGACACTGTCAGCGACAGACGCGACGGGCGTGACGGCGGGGCTGGCCGCGATGGCCGCGATGGCCGTGATGGCCGTGATGGCCGTGGTGAGGGCGCGGGCGCGGGCGCCGGCGCCGGCGGCCGCGCCGACCACGCGAGCGCGCGGCAAAGCGACCGAAACAATGCGTTCCAGGGCGTAGGCGGCGGCAACGCCGCGCAACGCGACATGGACCGCGGCCGCGCCAGCGCCGCCTCCAC
>NZ_CAJPUX010000004.1 GCF_905397285.1 Cupriavidus plantarum | reverse complement strand
CCGCCGTTGCCGCCAGCGCCGAGGCTGGCCGTGAGCGCGCTGCCGCCGCGCGACGAGGCGTTGCCGCCATCGCCACCGTAGCCGCTGGCGCGGCCGCCGGCGCCGCCGGTACCTGCCGTTGCGCTGCCGTTGGTCACGCCACCCGCGGTGGCGCTGCCATTGGTGGCGCTGCCGCCGTTGCCGCCCGAACCGCCATTGCCGCTGTTGCCGCCATTGCCGCCATCGCCGCCGGTGCCGCCATTGCCCGTGCCGCCATAGCCGTTGCCGCCGGCGCCGCCCCGCGCACCGTTGGCGTTGCCGCTGTTGGTGGCGTAGTTGCCGATGTTGCTGACGGAGTTGCCGGTGACGGTGCCGCTCAGCTTCGACAGCGCGATGGCCTTGCTCGAGTTGAACGCGTTGCTGAAGTTCGCGGTCGCGGTGCTGCCGTTGGCGGCCGCCGCGGTGCCGTAGCCATCGACGTCGAGATTCGCGCGATTGGTGGTGGTGTTACGGGTGCTCGTGCTCGTCCTGTTGGACGTCAGCATCACCGTGTTGGTCTTGGTTTCCGTATTCGACTTCGTTTCCGTGTTGCTGTAGCTCTTGTTCTCGGTGTTGGTGTTCGTCCTGGTGCTCGTGTGCGTGCTGCTGTCCGTTGCGGTCTGTGTATTGTTCCCATCGCCCGAATCGTTTCTGTTCGACTGAGCGAGAGCTTGACCTCCAATGAAGGTCAGTGCGATCGCCGACGCGATTAATGTCTTTTTCATACGATGCTCCCAGGAAGTTTGTTCAGCGGCTCAGCTTCAGCCCACGCTCTCGAGAACGACGCTGAAGGTTCCGGTCCGGCAAGACGCCAAACCGGCCTCCCCTTGCGCATAATCAATGCCAGCGCTCGCTAACACGCTTGTAATGCCTTGAAATACAAGACGTACCGAGTGGTCAAACCGGTTGCGGGCGCCTGATTTCCTTCGCGTCCGCAACTTCGCCCCTGTGAACCGCACTAGACATGTCACACCGCTGTGACACCGCTTTTGGCGGGGCCCGCCACCCTGTCGCGTCGTTTGGCGGAAAATGCCATGGATTCAAAGCTTTATAAGGAGGCTGACGGGAGGCCCGCGACGCTCGACGCGGTTACGGCGGTGAAACAGCGAGGTTGGCCGCCTGCCGGCGAACATGACGATGTCTGCTTCGGCGAACTCCGCGCCTGCAGACACTCCCGCTGACGTCGTCGCGTCCGCGCGGAAATCGGACCGATGCGACGTTGCAACAGAAACGCGAGCGGGCCTGCACAGCTAGCCGATCGGCCAGCGCGATTCATGCTAGGCTCTATGTCTGATTTAAAGTACATTAGTGGCGTTCGGACATGTCAGCGCTGATCGTCAAGGCATACCATGAGTGAAGCCGTCGTTCCCCTGTATCACCAGATTTACGTGGTGCTCCGCCAGCAGATCGTCGAAGGCCGCTTCGGCCAGGGTCCGCTGCCCGGTGAAATCGATCTTGCCAAGCAGTTCCACGCGTCTCGCGTGACGATGCGCCGCGTGTTCGATCGCCTCGTACAGGAAGGCCTGGTCCGCCGCCATCGCGGCCTCGGCACGTTCGTGAATCCGCATCCGGTCAAGCCGGCGGTGTCCGCCGAGGAACGCTCCACGAGCAGCCTGCTCGGCCATATCATCGACATGGGCGAAAAGACTTCGGTCAAGGTGGTATCGATCGACGAAGTCCATGCCACGCCGGACGTTGCCGAAGCGCTGCAGTTACAGGTGGGCGATGCCGTCGTCAAGGTCGTGCGCGTGCGCCATTACCGCAATCGTCCGCTCTCCCATATCACCGCCTATCTTCCCGCGGAACTCGGCCGCTCGATTACCCGCAAGGATCTCGAGTCCACGCCGATGCTTCGCCTGATCCAGAATACCGGCGTCGAACTCGGCCGCGCCACGCAGGTGCTGACCGCACGCCTCGCCGATGTCGTCGTTGCCCCGCTGCTCGACGTGCCCGTCGGCGGCGCCCTGCTCGCGGTACGCCGCGTGGTGCTCGACAAGGCCGGACGTCCCGTGCAGTTTCTGCTCGGACAGTATCGGCCCGATCGTTACGAGTACCGCATGGAACTGTCGCCCATGGGCGGCGACAGCGCCAATGTCTGGGTCGAGAACGAAGCCCGCACGGGCCTGCGCGACTGAAGCGGATGCGGGCAGCCGCCCGCGCCGCCTGTCCTGACGCTCGTCCCGGAAGCCTTCCACGGCGCTGTTTCGCGCGAGATACTGTGCACTCCCTGATCGCTGTCGAGGAGCCATCGTCATGCCAGTCGTTCGTCCCGCCTCCTGGTTGCCCCGCGTCGCCTGCCTCGCGCTGATGTCGCTGGTGCCGCTCGCGCAGACGGCGCATGCGGCCATCGCCGGGGGCAAGACCATCCGCATCCTCGTGGGCGCCCCTGCGGGCGGCACGACGGATACGCTGGCGCGCACGATCGCACAGGAGATGTCGCGCGAGCTGGACCAGACCGTCGTCGTCGACAATCGTCCCGGTGCCGGCGGCAACATCGCGGCGGATCTTGTCGCAAAGAGCCCGGCCGACGGCACCACGCTGCTGATGAGCTTCACGAGCCATACGATCAACGCGACGCTCTACAAGAAGCTGCCGTTCGATCCCGTCCAGGACTTCACGCCGATCACGCTCGTGGCGACGGTGCCGAGCGTGCTCGTTGCCACGCCGAAACTGCCCGCGAACAACATCCCCGAGCTTATCCGGCTGGCGCGCAGCCAACCGGGCAAGCTCAACTTCGGCATCGGCTCGGTGGGTTCGTCCGTGCACCTGGCCGGCGACATGTTTAAGATGATGACGGGCACGTACATCGTGAACATCCCATACAAGGGAACGACGCCAGCGCTCACCGACCTGCTGGCGGGACAAGTCGATCTGATGTTCGCCAGCACCCTCAACGTATCTGGCCACGTCAAGGCCGGACGGCTCAAGGTACTCGGCGTGACGAGCCCAACGCCGCTGCCACAGTTCCCCGGCGCGCAGCCGATCGGCGCCACGGTCAAGGGCTTCGAATCCAGCGCGTGGTTCGGCTTGTTCGCTCCGGCCAATCTGCCGCCCGAACTGACGCAGGCGCTCTACCAGGCGGCGCGCCGTGGCCTCGATACGCCCGAAGTGCGAAAGCGCCTCGAACAGGATGGCGCACAGCCGCAGGGGATGCCGCCTGAAGCGTTCGGCAATTTCGTGCGCCAGGACATCAAGCGCTGGGCCACCGTGGTCCGGTACTCCGGAGCCGAGCCCGAATGACGCATCCCGCCACACTGGCGCAGAAACTCGTCGCGCGCGCGGCCGGCGTGCCGCACGTCACGCCTGGCACGATCGCGATGTGCAAGGTCGACCTCGCGATGTCCCATGACTCGAGCGGACCGCGGCGCGTCGCGCCGATGCTGCGTGAACTTGGCGCAAAGGTCTGGGATCCGGAGAAGTACGTCGTGGTGACCGACCACTACGTGCCGGCCGGCGATGCGGAAGCCGAACAGATCGTGCGCTTCACGCGCGACTGGGTGCGCGAGGCCGGGCTGCGGCACTTCATCGATGGCGAGGGCATCTGCCACGTCGTGCTGCCGGAACGCGGGCACGTGCTGCCCGGACGCTTCATCGTGGGCGGTGATAGCCATAGCCCGACCGGCGGCGCATTTGGCGCGTACATGTTCGGCATCGGCGCCACCGAGATGGCTGGCGTGCTTGCCACGGGCGAGATCTGGCTGCGCGTGCCGCAGACCATCCGTCTTGCGTGGCACGGGCATCTCGCCGATGGCGTTTGCGCGAAGGACATGATGTTGTACCTGTGCGCGGAACTCGGCCTCGCCGGCGGCCGCTACGAAGCGATCGAATATACGGGCAGCGCCGTGACCGCGCTGCCGATGCAGGAGCGCATGACCCTCGCGAACATGAGCACCGAGCTCGGCGCGCAGACCGGACTTATTGCGCCCGATGCCACCACGCTCGCGTGGCTGGCTCAGGCGGGAATCGATCCGGAGCGGCTTGCCGCCATCGACCTCGCGCGGTGGCGCAGCGACGAAGGCGCGCCCGTGCTCGCGCATCACGACTTCGATGCATCGCGGCTCGCGCCGCAGGTTGCGGCACCGCACTCGCCGGCCAACAGCGCGGCCATAGACGCGGCGGCGGGCACGCCCATCGACATCGCCTATCTGGGGGCGTGCACGGGCGCGAAGCTGGAGGACCTGCGCATGGCCGCGCGCGTACTGCGCGGACGACGCGTCGCGCCGGGCGTATCGCTGCGCGTGGCCCCAGCCTCGCTGCGGGACCAGCAACAGGCCGCAAGGGAGGGCACGCTCGGAGTGCTGATGGACGCGGGGGCAGCGCTGTTGCCGAACGCGTGCAACGCCTGCGCGGGCTATGGCGCGACGCGCTTCCCGGAGAACAGCCGCGCGATCGCCTCCACCGCGCGCAACTTCGCCGGCCGCATGGGCGACGCCGGCAGCGCGGTTTGGCTGGCATCGCCGATGACCGTCGCGGCGACGGCCGTGACAGGCCGCATCACCGATCCGCGCACGCTGCTGGCATGAACCGCATGACCATGCCCACTTCCAACGGCCGCATCTGGCGCTTCGGCGACAACGTCGATACCGACGCGATGGCGCCCGGCGCGCATATGAAGGGCGGCATCGATGCGCTCTCGCGGCACTGCCTCGAGAACCTGCGTCCCGAATTTCCGGCGGCGGTACGACGCGGCGACGTGGTGGTCGCGGGCGAGAACTTCGGCATGGGATCGTCGCGCGAACAGGCGCCGCAGGCATTGCGGCATCTTGGCGTGGCCGCGGTGATCGCGCCGTCGTTCGCCGGACTGTTCTATCGGAACGCGCTCAATCTCGGGCTGCCCGTCCTGGTCTGCGCGGATACGGCACCGCTGGCGGATGGGATGACCGTCGGGTTCGACCTCGCGCACGCGGCGCTCCGCCTTGCCGACGGTACCGACGTGCGTTGCGAACCCGTCCCCGAGTTCCTGCGCGAGATGCTGGCGGCGGGTGGGCTCGTTCCGCACCTCAAGGCACGCCTGGGCCAGCGCTGATGCCGCGCGGCATCGATGGCTGCGGCGGTAGCGGTGGCCGCTCCATGGGCTGCCATCTGGCGGCCTCGCGCATGAGGGCCATCGCTTCTTCGTCGCTCGTCTGCGTGAAGTCGAGATAGTAAGCGCCTACCGCGCCGAAATCGGGTGGGGTATTCAGGGAGATCACGATGTCCGCGACGTCGGCCAGCGAGGCCAGTCCTTCCATCGCGCCGACGGGCACCGCCGCCACGACCTCCGCAGCGCCGGCTGCACGCACGCTGGCGAGCGCCGCGCGCATTGTCGCTCCCGTGGCCACGCCATCGTCAACCACGATCACCCGCCGGCCCGCGAGCGCGGCCACGGGCCGGCCCTGACGATATTGCTGCTGGCGCCGGCAGATCTCGTCGAGCTGACGCCCGCGTTCGGCCGCGAACATGCCGCTCTCCACCGCGCGGCGTGCCCAGGTCGCATCGTTGGTCACGGTATAAGGCGGCCGCCCGTCCGTGCTGCCCTCCACGACCGCGCCGAGCGCGAGTTCGGGGTAGCCGGGCGCGCCGATCTTGCGCACCAGCAGCACGTCCAGCGCGGCCTCGAGCGCGCGCGCCACTTCGAATCCCACGGGCACACCGCCGCGCGGGAGCGCCAGCACGAGCAGATCGCCATGGCCGGAGTAGCCTAGCTCCGCGAGGCGGCTGCCAAGGTAGTGCCCGGCTTCGCGGCGGTCGGCGAAGCATGGCGGAAACATCATCGGCGGCGTCATGGCAGTCCCCCCGGGCCGTGTTACCCAGCCACTATAGACCCGCCACGGACGCGCGCGGCCCCACATTAGCGTTATTGCGCGAAATGGACTATCGGCGCGATAGGCAACGACGATTGATATGCGATCTGAAACAGTGTTTTCAGCGGCGGGGCGCTGATCTTCGGACGACGGTTGGTTAGGATCGAGTCGTGGCGGATACCCGCCCTTCAGACTGGCAACTTCGGAGCAAACATCGTGAATCCGCAAACCCACAACCGGACCGACGCAGAAACCAATCGTTTCGACCAGGAACTCGATATTCCTTTCGGCTCGCTGGAAGCCGCCGCCATGGCGGAGCTGCCTTACACATTCAGCCAGTCGGGCACGTGCACGCGTTACTACAACGAGTACTTCGGTTGAGATCGGGACAGATTTTTCAACTGAAACTTCCAGGGCGGCAGTCGCTTCGCGGCTAGCCGCCCTGGTGCCCTGTGAGTGCCACGCGTAGGGCAAAAACCTGCCGGAAATCGAATCCCGTCGGGCCGTCAGGGGCCCTGTGCCTGATCGATTGGGGCCACATATCCCGCGCGAGCAGTGACATCACCAATGTGAGCGCGTGCAAACTGCGGCACGGTCAGCGGGTTGAGCCCTTCGAGCGCCTGCAGGATCAGCACGATGAACATGACCGGCATGACGTCCTCCCTGGGGAATACGGCGGTCACGATGGCGCAAGCTTCATGCCATCGCCGGGGTGCCGCCCGACGCGCACGATGACGCGTCGCGGGGCGTAATACCGATGATGCCATTATTCCGGCGCACCGGCGCGGGGAGCCGCCAGAGACAAGCGTACCCGTTTCTGCGTGGCCCAACATTCCCGCGCGGGGTCTCTCCGCCGCCTGCCCGGCTCGCCAAACCTTGCAGCAGTCATTTCCGATGTAACGCCACATTATTGGGGCCTGGACCTTTGGCACCCCCGGCAGCGCCTGCGTCACATCCCCGCCAGCCCTTGTCCCACAAGGCGCCGTGGCTCATCAACGTGCGCGATTTCAGACGTCTGACATGACAGCGATCGTGTGAAACGGCCTTACAAGTGCAACCGCGCGGGCCGCGTGCGCCTCGCTACATTGAAGCCGTGTTCAACGCGTCCCGTACATGGAGTCCAAATGAAACGCGCCATTGCCCTGGTGGTCCTGCTGACCGCCGCCTCGTCCCTCCTGTCGGCATGCATCGTCGTGCCGCCGGACGGCCCGCACTATCACCGCGGCGACCGTTACCGCTATTAAGCCGACGCCCGTTCAACGTCGATCGAAAGGAGCCACATCATGAAACGCCAGCTTATGCTTGCCGCCGCCGTTCTCGCCGCTGGCGGCGCCTTCGGACTGATCGCACCGGCGGAAGCCTACGGCCCCCCCGGATACCAGCACGCACCGCCGCCCCCGCGCGCGGAAGGCCGTCCCATGGCGCGCCCGGGGCAGGTGTGGGTACCCGGTCATTACGTCGGTGACCGGGGCAACTATCAGTGGCGCGGCGGCTATTGGCAGAAGGCGCGCCCGGGCTATCGCTACGTGCCGGACCGCTGGGTTCAGACGCCGCGCGGCTGGGTGATGCGCCCGGGCCACTGGGCACGCTGAGTCTCCGCGAACCGTCTCCATCCATGGTGGATGGAAGGCGGGTTGCAGGGGTCGAATCGAAAGCGCCGCGTGCGTATCCGCGCGCGGCGACCCTCATCCCACGGCAGGAAGTGCCCCTCATCCTTACGGCCTAGGCCGCATGCACCCCCACTCGCCACACGATGCGAATTCGGATGGCAGCGTGTCTTTTTCCGATGGTTTCATCAATGCGCCATGTGTCGAGACGATTTCGAATAAAAACCCCCGAAGGGGTGATAAATCGTTATCCATTGTGCCTTTGTCATTTTAAAGAGTTGCAGTATTGACAAGCGTTTCCCGTCGCGTGTTTCACGAATGCAACCGACCGTGCAAGCGGCTCCAGATGCTGTCGGACAGACACTGGCAACCAAACGATCTAGGGCGGCTCATGCGCATCGAGGGTTAATGAGTTTTAGTGCATTCAGCCTCGACTCCTACGCAAATCCGGTCGCTTGCTTTCACCCCGACCAACCCATAAGATGAATTTAATCCGATTTAGGAGTGAGATTTTCCGGGTTCGGGTTCGGGTCATACTTCCGGTCCTCGCGAGCAAGTCCATCCACACAACGGGACATCGCGTGACACGGAAGCACGGGGTTATCAGCTGGAACGGCGGGGCTCTATGCGTCCGTCCCGCCTGATGTTTCTCCCCGCACGCAAAGCGCCCCGCACGCCTACCCGTCAACGGGGAGTGAACAACAAATGAACGCCTTGCTGATCGAGGAGCACCCGCTATTGCGGCTTGGGCTCCTGCAGATGCTCGAAAATATTCAGGAATGGGGACATGTGCTGGCCACCGCGCCGGCAGATCTCGCGCGACTGGACGCGCCGCATTGCAATCCGGATCTCATGGTGTTCGGCATGCCCGCCGATACCGCCGCTGGCTGGCAGCAACTTGAATTCGCCCGCGATCGGCTCGCACCCCAACGCATTCTCGTGCTGACGGACACGCTGCCGCTGCATTTGCCGTGCGCGGAAGCCGCACGCGGCATATGCGGATGCCTGCCGAAGTCCGCCTCGCTCGCGGTCATCGAAGCGGCCATCCGCCTCGCGATATCGAGCGTGCATGGGCTCGTGTTCTCGGGCGAGTCCGCGGCATCCACCACGGCGTTGACCACGGCCCCGGCCGCCTCCCGTTCCGCGCTGCCGGCCACGCCATCGCTGGCTTCCGCCGCGCCGCTGCCGCTGACGTCCACGACTCAGTCGGACCCGCACTCGCTCGCGGCGCTCGCAGCCTGCGCCAGCACGCCGCGTCCCGCGCTGCGCGGTGCGGTGAGCCAGTCCGTGCTGCCGCAGGCGGGCACCGAGGACGAACCGAGCTACGACGAGGCGGAGATGCTGAAGATCACGCCGCGTCAGTATGAGGTGCTGGTGCTGCTCGCGCGTGGCTATCCGATCAAGACGGTGAGCCGCATGCTGAACATCTCGGTGGCCACGGTGAAGAGCCATGCCTGCACGCTGTATCAACGGCTCAAGGTTCGTAACAAGGGAGAAGCCGTGTACGCCGCGCTCCAGCGCGGGGCCACGCTCGAGTGGGTCAGCGGCGATGAACGGGTCGTGACCAGCGACGAGCGCATCGCGCGCGATACCCGCTCGCGTCCGATCATCGCGAAACGCGCCGATTCCTCCGGCTACGAGAGCACCGGCCTGCCGATCTGACGCCACGACAACCTCGCATCGTCGTCCGCACGGGCGCCACGCATGAACCCATGCGTCGGCGCCCGTGTGCGTTTCCAGGGCCGCCAGTACCCTGTGTGGGCTAGCAGACAGTAGCGTCCCGGGCAACGCCCCTACAGTCGTCGCATCCGCAATTTCACATGGGACTGTCATGGGCGCAAACGAGCTGGATAACATTGGCCTTCGCACGCCGGACGATGCTTCGGAGCAGGCATCGAAAACACCGGCAGGCGGCAAGCGGCGGCGTGCGCTGATCACCGGTATCACCGGACAGGATGGCGCGTACCTGACCGAATTCCTGCTGCATAAGGGATACGAGGTGCATGGCATCAAGCGTCGCAGCTCGCTGTTCAATACCGATCGTATCGACCATCTCTATCAGGATCCGCAGGCCGAGGACCGCCGGCTCATCCTGCATCATGGCGACATGACGGACACCGCGAGCCTGGTACGCGTCGTCCAGCAGGCCCAGCCCGACGAGATCTACAACCTCGCGGCGCAGAGCCACGTGCAGGTCTCGTTCGAAGAGCCCGAGTACACGGCCAACACCGATGCGGTGGGCACGCTGCGGCTGCTCGAGGCGATGCGCATTCTCGGCATGGAGAAGAGCGCGCGGTTCTATCAGGCGTCCACGTCCGAGCTCTACGGCCTCGTGCAGGAAATTCCGCAGAAGGAAACCACGCCGTTCTATCCGCGCAGCCCCTATGCGGTCGCCAAGCTTTACGCGTACTGGATCACGGTGAACTACCGCGAGGCGTACGGCATGTACGCGTGCAACGGCATCCTGTTCAATCATGAAAGCCCGGTACGCGGGGAGACCTTCGTCACGCGCAAGATCACTCGCGCGCTGGCTCGCATCGCACTGGGACTGCAGGACACGCTGCATCTGGGCAACCTGTCCGCACTGCGCGACTGGGGACATGCGCGCGATTACGTGGAAATGCAGTGGCTGATGCTCCAGCAGCCCGAGGCCCAGGACTTCGTCATCGCCACGGGGGAGCAGCACAGCGTGCGCGAGTTCGTCGAATCCGCCGCGCGTCACCTCGGCATCACCGTGGCCTTCGAAGGCACCGGCGTCGATGAAGTCGGCATCATTGCCGCGATCGACGATCCCGAACGGCGCCTCTCGCCCACCTGCAAGGTCGGCGACGTCATCGTCCGCGTGGATCCGCGCTATTTCCGTCCCGCCGAAGTGGAGACGCTGCTCGGCGATCCCACACGCGCGCGCGAGCGCCTGGGCTGGACCCCGCGCACCACGTTCGGAGAGCTCGTGCGGGAAATGATCGAGGCGGACTTCGTGTCGGCGCGCCGCGATGCACTCGTCAAGATGGCCGGCTTCCGGACGTACAACCATCATGAGTGAACGCAAGAAGCGGGTGTTCGTCGCCGGTCACCGCGGCATGGTCGGCGCCGCCATCGCGCGTGCGCTGTCCCATCGCGACGAGGTCGAGCTCGTGTGCCGCACGCATGCCGAACTCGACCTGACCGACCAGCAGCAGGTGCGCGCGTTTTTCGCGGCCGAACCCATTGACGAGGTCTACCTTGCCGCGGCGCGTGTCGGAGGCATTCATGCCAACGATACGTACCCGGCGGAATTCATCCAGCAGAACCTGGCCATCGCCAACAACGTCATCCATGAGGCATGGCGCCATGGCGTGACGCGCCTGCTTTTCCTCGGCTCCAGCTGCATCTATCCGCGCATGGCGCCGCAGCCCATGCGCGAAAGCGCGTTGCTGACCGGCGAACTCGAGTCGACGAACGCGGCGTACGCGCTGGCCAAGATCGCCGGGATGAAGCTGTGCGAGAGCTACAACCGCCAGTACGGGGTCGACTATCGCAGCGTCATGCCGACGAACCTTTACGGGCCCGGCGATAATTACCACCCCGAAAACAGCCATGTCATCCCGGCTCTGATCCGGCGATTTCACGAAGCGCGCGAGAACGATGCACCGACCGTCGCGATCTGGGGTTCCGGCACGCCGATGCGGGAGTTCCTGTACGCCGACGACCTGGCGCGCGCATGCGTGCATGTCATGGCCCTGTCCCCCGAGGACTACCGTGCCCATAGCGCGCCCGCCGGCTTCTTCAACATCGGCACCGGTACCGAAGTCTCGATCCGCGAGCTTGCGCTACTGATCGGGAAAACGATCGGCTACCGCGGCGAGATCGTTTTCGACGCGACGCGTCCCGATGGGACGCCGCGCAAGCTGCTCGACTGCAGCGCCATCGCATCCACTGGCTGGACCCCGCTGATCGCCCTCGAGGCGGGTCTGCAGCTGGCCTACCGCGACGCGCTGGACACCGGCCGCCTTGCGGCCCCCGTTGACATCACCACCGCACTGGAAAACGCGGTGTAGGAGACTGCCATGCGTCTGTCGTCCAGCTTTGTTTGGGACATGTTGTTGGCCGCGGCGCTGCTTCTGATGGTGGGCTACTGCCACGCGATCTCGAGCGTCCATTCGCCGATGCTGTTGATCTCGACGCTGTTGCTCACCATCACCGTGATCATCCACTGGTGCCTGCATACCCGCGAGCGCGAGTCGTCCCTCGCGGATGCCTCCGTGCTGTTGTTCGAGATGCTGTTCCTCGTCGTGGCGCCAGCGGTGCAGCGCGTCTACTTCGACCTGCAGATGGTCAACACCGCGCTGATCGTCGAGGGCTACGCGATCGGCACGAACCTGCTGTGCACGCTATTCATCATGGTGTACGTGGGGACCCGCCACGCATCGCTGCGCCGTGCGGCGCATTACCAGGCGACCCACCGCGGGCGTCCGCTTCCGCCCCCCGGCGGCGAACGCGTGCTGCGCCTCACGATGGGCAAGGCCATCGTGCTCGCGGGCGTCGCCGCCGTGGCGGCGTTGCTATCGCTGAAGTCGATCGACCTGCGCGCGGCGGAGGAACTCGTCGATGCCACGCCGGCGTACCTGCTGCAACAGAAGTACTTCTGCTTCCTGCCGATTCCCGCGCTACTGATGCTGATCAACGTGAAAGGCCGCAAGCTGCTGCGTCAGCCGTTCTGGCTGATCATCGCGGTACTGCTGTTCGGCTGCGTGCTGCTGGCGCAGAACCCGCTGATCGAGAAGCGTAACGCGATCGGTCCCGTGTACCTGAGCCTGCTGCTCCTGATGATGCCGTGGTTCTCGCGGACGCCACGGCGCCAGGTCACCACGCTGTTGCTGCTGACGGGGGTGTTCTTTCCACTGGCATCGATCTTTACGCACGTGAATCCGGATGCGTGGGACATCGCGGAGATCCTCGATCCGTGGATGTACTTCTCGCACTTTCTCGACCTGCACTACGACGCCTGGTCGAACATTCACACCGTGATGGAAATGGTGAACCGCGACGGTCCGCGCTATGGCGAGCAGCTGCTTGGCAGCCTGCTCTTCTTCGTGCCGCATACCCTATGGGAAGCCAAGCCGCACGCGACGGGCATCGATATCGGCCAATTCCTGATGGCCTACTACAAGCTCGACTTCGACAACCTGTCGTCGCCGCTGATCGCCGAGGGGTACATCGATTTCTCGGTCTTCGGGGTCGTGCTCGTTGCCGTGATGCTCGCGCTGGCGTCGCGCTTTCTCGACCGCCTGGTCCACGCGGGCGGCCCGGTCGGCAAACCCGCTGGCATCTATTTCTCGATCTACCTGATCTTTGTGCTGCGCGGCGCGCTGATGGTTGCCGTGGCGTACGGCAGCGGCGCCGCAATGGCGTTCATGACCGTCAGCTGGTTCGTGACGCGCCGCCGCCGGCGCGTTCAGCGGCACGCGGCGCCCACGGCGCCGGCCGCCACGCCGCTTCATCCGATCGGCAGCGCTACGCGCCCTGCCGTGCGGCCGCCGCACCGCGCCTGAGCAGTCCCAGCGCGCGGGCCGGCATCATCCAGAGTGCCGTTGCCACGTTAGCGACAAGCAGCGCGATGACCATGTTGGGGAAGGTGACCGCATCGGCCAGATACAGCGCCGCGCACAGTACCGAGGCCGCGATCAGTTCCATCGTACCGATGTTGCCGAGACTGCTGAACGCCTGCGCGCCCATCAGCACTGGCGTGCTGGCGGCGGAGGCCACCAGCACCGCGAAGTAAGCGGCGCACAGCGTGGCCTGGCTCGCGGGAATCACGAACTCTCCCGACGTCCACAGCGACACCGCCGCGCTACCGAACAACGGCGCGCCCGCCACCGCCAGCAGACCGTAGCCGACATAGAAGGCGCCGAGCTTGCGATAGGTCCGCGATACCCACGCCCAGTCGCCGCCCAGCATATGCCGGTGGATGATCGGCCAGAGCGGCTGGTTGATCATGTAAACAAGGCTGTGCAGCAGCATGTTGGCGCGGTAGAGCAGCGCCAGCAGCGCCGCGTCGCGCGGGCGGTCCATCTCGTAGCAGAGCAGCACCGTCCCCTGCTGAATGAACGCGAGCGCGAGCTGGGCCTGCACCAGCGAACGCGTATTGCGCGCGAGGTCGATGGCAAACGCCTTGCCCGGCCATTCGCACGGGCGCCCCACGCGCATGAGCACGGCGACCATGTTGATCACGCGTACCAGCACGAAACCGAGCTGGCTCGCCACGAACAGCAGCGTCACGTCGGAGGCGTGCGACGGCGCGACGAACGCGATCAGCACGATGCAGATAACGTTGAGCAAGCTGCCGCCCGCGGTAATCAGGTTGTTGACGTGCTGGCGATGCTGGCCCTGGTTGACCGCCTCTCCGATCGACAACACCGTCAGCGTGGCAAAGCACGCCAGCGCCGCGATGAACAGATCGAAGTGCCCGGCGGAGAACAGGTTGATGCCGCTGTTCTCGAGCCATGGGCGCAGTAGCAACGCGGCCACGATCATCGCGACGAACAGCGAGGACAGCGCCACGGTGGACGCGGTGACCACGCCGGCGAGCATGTTCTTCTTGCGGTCGTCGGCCGCGATGGCGGTGATGGTGGGCCAGATCCCGATGGCCACGAGTGCCAGCCATGCGGAGATGCCGTTGTAGACCATCAGCGCACTAAAGTCCGCGACGTCGAGCACTTTCGCAAACAACGGGATGCTGACCAGTTGCAGCGTCACGCTGGCAACCTTCGACACCATCGAACTCGCGACGGCGAGTCTCAACGCACGCGCGCCTTCACTGGCGCGCTGCTCGGCGGCGTGCGTCCCGGCGGGCGCGGACGGCCCTGACATCGCCTCGGTGGCTCCCGACGGCATTTCAGCGTTCACGATCTTCACGCAGGCTCCCTTGACATCGTTGGCCACTATTTCGTGGCGCATCTTGGCGGCTCGTTTGGCGGCTAATTGGCGGCTCGTCTGGCGGATTTTGCAGGGTCTGGGCCAGCCGTGCCGCCGCAATGCAGCATATCGTCCCGCGCCGGGCGAATTCTGTTCGCTTGACCACGCCGCTTCGGTGGGCGGTCGAACATTCACGCTCTCCCACGCCGCCTAGACTGCAGCGCTGGATGATCTCCGACTCGAGCCCACATATGAAGATCCTGCTTTACTGCCTCAACTATGCGCCGGAGCTGACCGGCATTGGCAAGTACATCGCCGAGCAGGCGGAATGGCTCGCCGCGCGCGGGCACGACGTGCGCGTGGTCACCGCGCCGCCGTACTATCCGGCGTGGCAGATTGGCGAGGGCTATCGCGCGAGCCGTTACCGCCGCGAAGTCATCAACGGCGTGACGGTGCTGCGCGCACCACTATGGATTCCGGCGCGACCATCGGGCCTGCGCCGGATCCTGCATCTCGCCTCGTTCGCGGTGTCCAGCCTCGCCAGCCTGGCGATGCAGCTAGGGTGGCGGCCGGACGTGGTGTTCGTCGTGGAGCCTCCACTCTTCTGCAGTCCGGCCGCGCTCGCGCTCGCGCGCCTGACCGGCGCACGCGCATGGCTGCATATCCAGGATTACGAAGTCGACGCCGCGTTTGAACTCGGGTTGCTCAAGGGCCGGACGCTGCGCCGCATTGCCGAGGCCGGCGAGCGCTGGCTGCTGCAACGCTTCGACCATGTCTCGTCCATCTCCAATGCGATGGTCGCGCTCGCGCGCCGCAAGGGCACAAGCAACGACCGCCTGTCGCTGCTGCCCAACTGGACCGACCTCGGCGCGCTGACGCAACATGCCGGCGTGGACTTCCGCGCGCGGCTTGGCATTCCCGCCGATGCGGTGTTGGCGCTGTATTCGGGAACGATCGGGGCCAAGCAGGGCATCGAGATCCTTGCCGACGTCGCGCGGCAGCTGCGGACGCGCACCGACCTGCACTTCATCTTCTGCGGCAGCGGCGCGGGCGCCCCCGCGCTGCATGCCGCGTGCCAGGAGCTGCCGAACGTGCATTGCCTGCCGTTACAGCCCGCCAGCGACTTTCCGTCGCTACTGGCCACGGCCGACATCCACCTGATGCCGCAGCGCGCCGGCGCGGCTGACCTCGTGCTGCCGTCGAAACTGGCCGCCATGCTGGCCAGCGGCAAGCCCGTGGTGGCCACCGCGGAGGCGACTACCGAACTCGGGAAGCTCGTCACCGGCTGCGGCGTGCTGGTCGAACCGGGCGATGCCGCCGCCATGGCCACTGCGATCTCCGCGCTGGCCGACGCGCCCGTGCAGCGCCACGAACTGGGGCTGGCCGGCCGCGTCTGGGCCGAGCAGCATCTCGACCGCGACGCCGTGCTGCTGAAGTTCGAGGAGACGCTCGTGGCACTGTGCGCGCCCACGGTACAGGGAAAGCGTGCCGATGTGGACTATGCCGGCAAGTAGCCTATGCGCTGGTTTGTGGGCTGCCGAACGGTCCTCTCCGCGGTGCGGCGTCAGGATGGCAGGCATCAGGGCGCCGGTGGCGCGGAACCGGACAAAGGACCCCGCAAATGATTCAGGATCTGTCGTCGTTCAGGATGCCGCCTGGCTTCCGTGGACGCTCCGTGGTGGTGGTACAGCTGTGGTGGTGCGTGCAAAGCCTGCTGTTCCACCGCTCGCCACGGTTTGCCAACGGCTGGCGGCGCTGGCTGCTGCGCTGCTTCGGCGCGCGCGTGGGCCGCGATGTGTTGATCCGGCCCAGCGTCAAGGTGACATACCCATGGAAGGTGTCGATCGGCGACTATGCGTGGATCGGCGACGATGTGGAGCTGTATAGCCTCGCCGAGATCGAGATCGGCCATCACGCCGTGGTGTCGCAGTACAGCTACCTGTGCGCGGGCGACCACGACTACCAGCGCAGCGACTTTCCGATTCAGGGCAAGCCGATTCGCATCGGCGACGAAGCATGGGTGGCAAGCCATACGTTCATTGCGCCGGGCGTCACGATCGGCCATGGCGCCGTGGTCGGCGCCCGCAGCGCGGTGTTCCGCGACATGCCGGCCGGGATGGTGTGCATGGGTAGCCCATGCCGGCCGCTGCGGCCACGCGCGGAGGGGGCAAAAGACGCGGCACCAGAAGCGGCACGCGCGCGGACGCGGACCGCCGCTGCGCGGATCCACGAAGACTTGCCCGTCAACTAGGACGAACCATGCGGGAACTAGGCGTGGAGAGCGGGGACCTCATGATGATCGATATCTATCACAACATGCTATGGCCGAAGTACAAGGGCGCGGTATTCAGCGAGGCGTTCTCGCGGGCCCGCGACATCGGGCGCGAAGTCAGGTTCTCCCATATCGCGCCCACCGGCTACGGGCGCTCGGCGTACAGCACCGTCGATACCAGCTATCACCGGTATCCGTACCGCATCCTGTTCGACGAGCCCTATGACCGCGTGCCGCAGTGGCGCGTGGCGCTGCGCCTGATCAGTGAGGTATGGCGCTCGCGCAGCGAACTGGTGGTACTGCCCGGCTATCACCGCGTGGAGTACTGGGCCATGCTGCTGGCCTGCATGGTGCGCGGCAGGCGCCGCGGGGTGTTCTGTGACTCGACGATGCGCGACCAGCCCGACCGCCCCCTCAAGCGCCATCTCAAGCGCTTCTTCTTCCGGCGGTGCGACGGCATCTTCGTCTATGGCCAACGTTCGGCCGAGTATGTGATGGCGATGGGCGCCGACCCGGCGAAGATCATCGACCGCTGTCAGGCCGCCGCGCTGCCGCATGCGTACAGTCCCGAGCAGGCGGCTTGGCAACGCCTCTCCAACGCTCCGAGCGCCGACGCGCCGCGCTTCCTGTTCGCGGGTCTCGTGTGCCGCACCAAGGGCATCGCCGATCTGCTGCGCGCCTTCGCGAAGGTCCTGAAGCAGCAACCGGCCGCCACGCTCGTCCTCGCGGGTCCCGTCGTCGAGGGCGAGGGGCTGCGCGAACTGGCCACGTCGCTCGGCATCGATGGCGCTACCCAGTTCCTCGGCGCGCTCGATATCGATCAGCTCGCGGACCAGTATTCCCAGGCAACCTGCCTGGTGCTGCCCAGCCACACCGAAGCGTGGGGCCTCGTCGTCAACGAGGCACTCAGCTATGGCTGCCCGGTGGTCGTCAGTGACTGCTGCGGTTGCATCCCGGAGCTCGTCCACGAAGGCGAGACCGGGCACGTGTTCGTCACCGGCAACGTGGACGACCTGGCCGCGACGTTGAGCCGTGCGGTCAACAGCTTCGGCGAAGTGGAAACCGCGATGCGCAACTGCCTGCAGGTCGCCAGCCAGTACACCCCCGCATGCGCTGGCCGCTCCATCATGGACGGCTGCGTCAAGATCATCGAGGAGAACCGCCCATGAACCCGCCCCTTGCCAAGCAAAGCGCCGAGCCGGCCGCCGATGGCCCTTCGCCGGCGGCGCGGCACGCGGCGGCGCCGTCCGACCTGGCGCGTCCCGTCGTGTTCCTCGGACATCTCGGGCTGGCAAATAACGGTTTCTCCGCCGCATGCAATCGCATGCTCGAGCGCATCCGCGAACGCGGCCCGGTGGTCGTGCTCGACGTGGCCCGCCGCGGTCGCGGGACGATGGCGGGCATCACGACGCTGGGCAATCGCCTGCGCCAGTTCGCGCGCATGCTGGGCACCTGCGTGACGGCGCGCCCGCATACGCTTTATCTTGGGTTCTCCGGCGGCTTCGGACAATTGATGGACGTACCGTTCATCGCGCTCGCGCAGTTGTTCGGCATGGAGATCTATTTCCACCACCACAGCTTTGCCTATATCAATCAGCCCACGTGGTACACACGGCTGGCCATCGGCTGCGCGCCGCGCGGCCGGCATCTTGTCCTGTGTGACATGATGCGGACCGAGCTGGCACGCATCTATCGTCTGCCGCCGGACCGCGTGCAGGTGCTGTCCAATCTTGGCCTCATCGAGCTGGCGGACCCCGCCCCGCTGGAGGCGGGCGACGCTGCGCCGGAACGCGAGGCCATCAACGTGGGGTTCCTCTCGAACATCTCGGCGGCGAAGGGCATTTTCACGTTTTTCGAGGTGATCCGGCTGGCGCAGCAGATGAACATTCCGGTCTGCGCGCGCATCGCGGGGCCGGTGGAGCCCGCCATTCGCCAGCGCTTCGACGCCGAGCTCGCGCGCACGCCCTGCGTCCGCTATCTGGGTCCGACGCACGGCGCGCAGAAACAGGCGTTCTACCGAGATATCGACGTGCTGCTGTTCCCCACTACGTATCACAACGAAGCGGAACCGCTCGTCGTGCTCGAAGCGCGGAGCCACGGCGTTCCGGTGGTGGCGCATACGCGCGGCTGCATCGGCGCCATGATCGACGATCGCAGTGGCCTGCTGGTGCCGGCGGATGCCGATTTCGCCGAGGCAGCGGTACCTTTTCTGCATCGGCTGCTGCTCCAGCGCGGCGCCACCGCGGGCAATGGCGCGGATTCGCGCGCCATGCGCGTCGCGCACTTTCATGCGGACCGCATTCGCGCCGAGGCGACGCTGAGCAATGCCGTCGCCATGATCAGCCGGCGCCAGTAAAAACAAAGCCGCCCCGTTTTTGGGGGGTGGGGGGCGGCTCACCATCCACGACGCGGGTCGCCCGGATGTCCTGCTCAGATGTCGTGATAACGCATGAGCACCGCACCGGCCTGCTTCAGCGTCTGCGCCAGGGCCGCGGGCGCCATCAGCGGCGCGCCTTCCTGCTTCCTCCAGTCTTCCGAATAGCCAGGGTGCACCGACATTTCGGTAACGCCCTCGGCCAGTACGGCGGGCACCTGCGCGGCCCAGTCGCCCTGGAGCGCATCGACGCCGAGGTAGTAGTCCGTATAGCGCAGCCCACCGAAGTTTCGCAGCAGCATCGAATTGAGCGTGCCACGGACATTGTGCGACGTGGGATACCAGTTTTGCGGACGGCGCACGCGCGTGATGCCGGCCCGCAGCATTTCGTCGCGGAGCACGCGCATGATCGCCGGATACTTGTGCATATGGCCGTGGCCGTCAACGTGCGTGACGGAGACGCCGTTGTCGCGTAGTTCGTCGAGCTGGAGGCGGAATTCGCGGCGGATATCCGCGGCATCGATCAGTCCCGCCATGGCGCGCGCGCGTTGCACGCGGGCCGGAAACAGCGAGCCATCCTTGCGGCACAGCGTGCTGGCCGCGCTCTTCGGCCGCCAGCCTTCCACGATATTGAAGTGGAGTCCGAACGAGAAGCGATCGCGATTCTCGCGCGCGTACGCGCAGGCCTCCGCCGTGGCCGGCCGTCCTGCCAGGATCGTCGCGCTGGTCAGCAGCCCCGCATCGAAGCAGGCCACCGTCGCGCGGAATGTGTCGTCGTCATAGCCGAAGTCGTCGGCATTGATGATCACGCCTTTCATCCGTTTCTCCCTTTCGTTTCCCGTTGCCATGCATGGCGCCCACGCGGAACGCATGGGCCGTGTGCGCCACGTTATGCGGCGGCCGCGCAACCCTCGGTGCGTTGCGCCACGTTGCCATGATGGGGTCCGGGACCAATGTGCGAGAGCGCACCGATAGGGGCATGAGGTGCTCCTAGCATCCCATCAACCGACCATGACAGCTGTGCCTGCCATGCCGATCGAGTGACTGGGGAGATTGCCGTGAGCCATACCGAATACCCGATTACCACCAGGCTGGGCGCGATCGCGGCCATGCTGAGCGCCGCCATCGTGATGGCCGGATGCGCCGGCGCGCCTGGGATGCAGTTCAGCCCCAAGGCGCCGGTTACCGCGGTCAGCCCTGACGCCGTGCCGGACGTCACGCCCATCACGCTGGACCTTGTGCGCGAACAGCGCGCCAAGTCCAAGCCGACCAACGATGGCGTGGAAGAACTGTTCGCCAAACCCGAGCCGTATCGCATCGGCGCGGGCGACATCATCTCCGTGGTGGTGTGGGACCACCCCGAGCTCGTATTTCCGACGCAGACGTACAGCATCGGCGCCGCGTTCGAGATTCCGACCTCGAGCGGCGGCTCGAACATGCCTGGCTACGTGGTGAGCCCATCGGGCGACATCCAGTTTCCGTATGCGGGCGTAATGAAGGTGGCCGGCAAGACCGCCAACGAAGTGCGCGACGAGATGGCCCGCATCCTCTCCCGCGTGGTGCGCGATCCGCAGATGACCGTGCGCGTGCTTGGCTTCCGCAGCCAGCGCGTCTATGTCGACGGCGAGGTCAAGACGCCCGGCATGCTCGCCATCGACGATGCGCCGATGACGCTCGTGGAGGCGCTCAACCGCGCCGGCGGCGTGCTGAACCTTACCGGCGACAACAGCCGCGTGCGTGTGACGCGCGGCGAACGTAGCTGGTACGTCAACATGCCGGCGCTGCTGGCCAAGGGCACCGATCCCTCGCGCATCCTGCTGCGCTCCGGCGACATCGTGCGCGTCGAGCAACGCGAGGACAGCAAGATCTTCGTCACCGGCGAAGTGGTCAAGCCCTCTTCGCTGCTGATGCGCAACGGCCGCATGACGCTCAACGAGGCGCTCGGCGACGCGGGCGGAGTGAATCCCGCCTCCGCCAACGCCGAGCAGATCTTCGTGATCCGCAAGCAGAACGACGGCAACCCGAAGGTCTATCACCTCGACGGTACGTCGCCCGTCGCGCTTGCGATCGCGGAAAGCTTCGAACTTGAACCGAAGGACGTCGTGTATGTGGACGCGCGCGACCTCGTACGCTGGAGCCGCGTGATGACGCTGCTGATCCAGCCGGTTGTCGGCACGGCCAGCATCGCGCGTCCGTGACAGGAGACCCGATGGACCGGATGCAAACCGTCCGCACGGTCCTCGTCGTGTGCCTGGGCAATCGCTGCCGCAGTCCGATGGCGGCCGATCTGCTGCAGCGCGCGTTGCCGGACTGCAGCGTGATTTCCGCGGGCCTCGAGCCGCCGCGGGACCTGCCGGCCGACCCACGCGCGGTGCGCCTGCTGGCCACCGAGGGCTACGACCTTAGTGCCCACCGCACGCGCGCCATCGACGCCTCGCTCGTTGCCATCGCCGACCTCGTGCTGGTGATGGACAACGAGCAGCGCGAGGCGCTGGAGGAGATGTATCCCAATGCACGCGGCAAGACGTATCGCCTGTGTGAGAAGGAAGAGACCGATGTGCCCGATCCCTATGGTGGATCGCAAAGCATGTTCGTCATCGTACTTGGCTTGATCAAGCTTGGTGTTGAATCATGGTCGGCAAGAATCCATGCCGCGGAGCCGACCCATCACGACGGAGGGGCATGATGAGCAACGTTAGGAGTTTCCGGGATCGGGCGCCCGATACATGGGAAGAAGACGATAAACCGATCGACATGACCTCCTATCTGGACGTGTTGATCCGCTACCGATGGACCTTTATTCTCGTCGCTGCGGCGATTTTGGGGTGCGGGCTGCTCTATGCCTTCCTGGCAAGACCCGTGTATCGCGCCGACATGCTGGTGCAGGTGGAAGACACGACCCCCGGCAATTCGGCCACCAAAATGGTCGCGAACATCTCGCCAGTGTTCGACGTCAAGCCGGCCGCCTCGGCCGAGATCGAACTCCTGCGCTCGCGCATGGTGGTTGGCAAGGCGGTGGATTCGCTGCGCCTCGACATCGAGGCCGCGCCGAAGTACCTACCGCTGATCGGCGCCGCGATCGCAAGCTATAACCCCGAGCTGACGAAGCCCGGCCTGTTCGGCTTCGGCGGTTTTGCCTGGGGCGGCGAGTCGATCTCCGTGTCGCGGCTGGACGTGCCCGCCGAAATGGATGGCCGCCGCATGGTGGTCACCGCGCTCGGCGACAAGAAGTACCGGCTCAGCTTCGCCAGCAACGACCAGACGGCCGAAGGCACCGTGGGCGCGCCGCTGACCGTGGCATTGCCCAGCGGCGACGTCACGCTGCAGGTCGAGCGGCTCGATGGCCAGCCCGGCGCGCAGTTCGTCGTGCGCCATGTCGGCCGCGGCGCCGCGATCACGCAACTGCAGGACCAGCTGATGATCGGCGAGCGCGGCAAGCAGAGCGGCGTGATCGGCGTGGCGCTGGAAGGGTACCTGCCCGGCAAGACGGCGGCGATCCTCAACGAGATCGGCAACGAGTATGTCGAGCAGAACGTGCGTCGCAAGGCGGCGGAAGCCGAGAAATCGGTCGCGTTCCTCGAGGGCCAGTTGCCGCAGCTCAAGCAGCAGGTGGAGACCGCAGAAAGCCGCTACAACGCGATGCGTAACCAGCGCGGCACGATCGATCTCAGCGAGGAATCGAAGCTGATGCTCGCGCAGTCGGTACAGATCCAGACGAAACTGCAGGAACTGCGCCAGAAGCGCCAGGAGCTGATCGCGCGCTTCACCGGCAACCATCCGACCATCGAGATCCTCGACAACCAGATCGCGGGCCTGACCGGACAGCTGAACGGCGTGAGCGGCAAGATCCAGCGTCTGCCTGAAGTCGAGCAGAACGTGCTGCGCCTCATGCGCGACGTCAAGGTCAGCACCGAGCTCTATCAGTCGCTGCTCAACGATGTGCAGCAGCTGCGCCTGGTGAAGGCCAGCAAGGTCGGTACGGCGCGACTGGTGGACCCGGCCGAGGTGCCCATGAAGCCCGTGCGTCCCAATCGCATGCTGATCGCGGGAACGTCGGCGGCGCTAGCGGTGATCGCGGCCCTGCTGGTGGTGGCCATGCGGCGCATGCTCGACGGCGGCGTGACGGACGCGGACGAGATCGAATCACAGTGCGGCATGACGGTGTATGCCACGATCCCGATGAGCCCGCAGCAGGCACGCCTGACGCGCGCCAAGTCCGCGCCGAACGATGTGCTGGCGATCCAGCAGCCCGACGACCCGGCGATCGAAAGCCTGCGCAGCTTCCGCACGGCACTACAGTTCGCGCTGCTCAACGCGCCGGACAACCATGTGGTGCTCTTCACGGGGCCGGCGCCCGATGCGGGCAAGTCGTTCCTGTCGGCCAACTTTGCCGTGGTTGCCGCGGCGTCGGGCCGCCGGGTGATGCTAATCGACGGCGACCTCCGTCGCGGCGAGCTCAATAGCCGCTTCCATGCGACGCGCAAGCCAGGCCTAACCGAACTGCTGACCACCGGCGCGGACCTCGACGAAGTGATCCAGCAAGGTGTGGCGCCGAACGTGGACTTCATCTCCACCGGCGCGGTGCCCCCACTCGCGGCCGACATCCTGCAAAGCCCAGGCATGGACCGCCTGCTGGCCACGCTGCGCGACCGTTACGACCTCGTGCTGATCGACACGCCGCCGGTGCTGGCGGCTTCGGATGCCAGCATCCTCGCGCCGAAGGCGGGCGCGGTGTTCCTGGTGGCCCGTGCGGACGCCACCACGGCCAGCGAGCTCACCGCCGCCCGGCGCCTGATCGAACAGGCGGGTGGCGATGTCAAGGGTGTCCTGTTCAACGGCCTGAAGGTGGAGGGACGCTGGTACCGCGCGCACTACCGCTTCGGCAAGTATCGCTACCTGAACCGGTACGGCAGCACCGAACAGGCAAAGCGCGCTTAAGTCAGGTTCTGAAGCGCATGAGAAAGGGGCTGAGCCTTGCGGCTCAGCCCCTTTTCGTTTTGTACGATGTCGTGCAGCGAGATCGGCCGTTGTTCAGCCGATATATTCCACAAGCGCGACCGCGCCGCCGCCCGGCGATTGATCGGTGCCGGCGCCCGCCACCAGGCTCAGCGTGCAGTGCTGCCGCGTGGTGCAGCGGAAGACCGTGCGCTGGTCCGTCAGGCCGCCGGCCGAGAGCGACTGCATGCGCAGCGTCGCAAGGACCGTCGGCTTGGTTTCGCCGCTCTGGATCGTGTAGACGCCCGCCCCCGACGACGATGCGGCGCCGGGCGGTACATCGAGGATCACGCGCGTGACGATCGCGTTGAGCGGCAGCACAACGGTCTGGGCGCCGTCGGCCGCCGACGGCAGCCTGCCGAACGCATTCTTGAACGAGACGACCTTGGTGCGGACCGTGGCGGACGCCGCCACGTGCCAGCCGATCTCCGCGTCGGCGAAGACGCCGCCGGACGAGTCGCCGCGGCAGCCTTCCATCGTCACCACGCGCCGGCGGCCGAGCTGGTTGCCCGCCTCCGTGAACAGCACGGCTTCATCCGGATGCTTGTAATTGAGGAAATCGCAATTGCGATAGACCGCGCGGCCCTGCCCCGCCGGCCCCTGGCCCGCGTTGTACTGGTGCTTGCCCATGATGGCGCAATTGTCGAACACCACCTGCGCGCCCGCGGTATTGCCGGGCGAGAACACCGCGGAGATCACGCCAGCGGAGAACGGCTGGTACACCTGCGAGCCGAAATCGCAGTCCTTGAAGCCGATATTGCCCTGCTCCCACTCGCTGTAGATAATCCCGGCGTTCTTCGTCTTCTGCTCGACGCGCAGCCCTTCGGCCTTGAACGAACACACGCCGAGCGCATGGTTGTTGCCGCGCAGGTTGAACAGGTAAGTCTGGCTGGTCGGCTCGAAGCCGCTGACGTCGCAGTCGGTCAGCTTCACGTTGCCGCCGCGCTGCATGTCGATCCAGTTGCTCGAGGACCAGTACTTGCAATGATCGAACCAGTAGTTGAGGAACTGGTCGGAAGTGTTGTCCTTGCCAACGAAGAGGAACGATTTCCAGTTTCCCGCCCAGGCGCAGCGCCAGAACTTCCATTCGCTGTTGCAGTTCTCGCCCGTGAGGTTCGCGCCATAGCGCCAGTCACCCGTAAAGATGCAGTCGTCGAATGCATAGTCCTGCGCCCCGCCCGCGCTCACGCTGTCGATGAGGTCGTTGTTGGGCGCCTTGCCATGGAACTGCAGATTGCGGAACCGCACGACGAGCGCCTTGTCCTGGTTGCGGACGAGCGCGCCCGCGCCGCGAGGCTCATAAAGGATCACCACCGATCCGGGCGGGCCATCGCCTTCGATCACAAGGCCCTGCGTGCGGCCCGAGAGCAACGAGGAGTCGAAGAGCGCCCCGGGACGCGTCAACCGGTAGGTGCCGGGCGGCAGCACGATGCGCTTGCCGCCGATGAGGTTTGGGTTCTCGCCAAATGCGGACGTGCGCACCTGCGACGCCATATTGCGCATGGCGCTGGCGAAGGCGCCGTCCGACGGCGAACGGCCGGTCGGGTCCAGCCCGGAGAACTCGGCCACGGAGACCACCCGTTCGGCTGGGCCATCGTCACCGGGGCGCGCGAGCGCGTTGCGCGACGCGCCCGTTGCCGCGAGCACGGCTCCCGTGCCGCCGATCAGCCCGATACGGGCGAGGAAGCTTCTGCGAAGACTGGGCATGTCATGTGTCCTTGTAGCGATTGTGATGGCATGGGCCTGGGCGATGCGGCGCGACTGCGTAATCGCGTGATCGCGTGATCGCGTCACTGAGTCAGCAGGAACGACCAGAGCGCCGTGCAGTCGGCGTCGGTGAGCTGGTATTGCGGCATGGCCTTGGCCAGCAGCACACCGCCCACGTCGACGCTACTGGAGAGCGCCTGGCAGAAGCCGTTGCGGTCATAAGCGGTCGGCGGGCCGCCGCGGCGCGGGGTCAGCGTGAGCAGGTAGTCGGCGGTCAGCCGCGGGCCGAGGGGTTCGGCACCGCGTGACGGCATATGACAGTTGATGCAGCGCACCGCCGCCGCGGGCAGCGCGCGCGTCTCGCCGCGCATGTGCGCGGCGACCGGCGCATCGCCCGTGAAGATGCGCCGGCCCTGTTCGGCATCGACGGCCGCTTCGGCCTGTACCCACAGGCTGGCGGCGGCCATCAGCCATGCCAGCCTGCGCAGCCGGGCGCTGGCGCGCATCAACGCACGCGCACGATCGACGCCACGCTAGGCACCCCGGCGGCGTTCATCGCGAACAGCATGTAGTAGCCGGGCACCGCGATGCCGGGATCGGCCGGAATCTGCAGCTGGTACTCGCCGCTTGTGCCGACCGTGAAGTTCAGCGGAATGCGGCGCTGCTCGTTGTTGACCGAGTGCGTGACCGAAGACATCCGCACGAGCGAGAACTTCTGCATGCCCGTCGTGGCGGTCACGGCGATCGTCGTACCAAGATACGCATCCGCCGGCGCCGCCGTGATGGTGGGCCGCGTCGCCGCGGTGCCATTCGCATTGAGCAGGTAGGGCGGCGTCAGGATCTCGACGTTCGGGTGGTTGGTCGCGCAGCTGCCGCACAGGCCCCCGCCACCGCTGAGCACGCGGCCATCGGGCAGCAGCAGCGCCACGCTGTGATACGTGCGCGGCGTGGCCATGGAGGCGAGGCGCGAGAACTTCTCGGTTGCCGGATCCCACAGCTCGGGCACCAGCACCGCGCCGTCGTCGCTGAACGTCACCGGCCATGCCTGTCCGCCGATCACGACGATCTGCCCGTTGGGCAGCACCACGCTGTTGTGGAAGGCCCGTGCGTACGCCATCGAGGCCACCTTGCGCACCGTCGGCGTGGTGGTCCGGATGTCGATCACATGCGCGTTCGCGGTGGCGTTCGAGTTCTCGTAATCGGGCGCGCCGCCGACCGTGAAGATGCGGCCGATGTCGTACAGCACCGCATTACCGTTCATCGCATCCCCATCGGCCGCGCGCGTACCGGCCGATGTCACGCCGCCATTGCCGGCAGTATCGATCCAGTTCATCTGCTTGCTCGGACCGGCATGGAACACGCGGCCGTTGGACACCGCGAACAGCCAAGCATGGTTGTCGGAGCGGTAGATGCCGCCTGCGTCGCCGGTGAGGATGTAGTCGTCCCACACCGCGCTGTTCAACCGCCATCCCGTGGCCGAGGTCCACGTCTCGCCGTCCTTGTCGCCGATGTTGCCGCTCCACGAACCGCCGATCGTGAACACACCGCCATTGCTCAGCGTCGCGGCGCCCTGGTAGCCCCGGCCCCGAACCATCTGGGCCGCGGTGGTCCATGCGTTGGTGCTGGGGTTGTAGATGCTGGTCTTGGCATCGCTGCTGCCCCCATTGACCAGGATCCGCCCATCGGGCAGGTTGGCGGTGCCCGGGCAGAACATGTCGTGCTGCGTGTTCGTCACCAGCTTTTCGGTCGACGAGTTGTTCGCCGGATTGAAGATCGCGGTATAGGTCTGGCCCGCGTCGCCGCCAAAGTTGAAGCGATCGTAAGCGGACCATACGAGCACGCGGCCGTTAGGCAGGTTCGCGGCGGCAGCGGGCACGAGCGGCAGCGTGATCGGCGACGTCCACTTCGACGGCAGCACGGTCACCTGCTGGATCGTGACGTTCCATGTCTGCGCGACGGCGCCCGTGCAGGTTTTCTGCAACACGGCCTGTCCATCGGCCGCCGAGTTCGGCGCCAGGCATTTGCCGCTGTGCGCCGCCACGATCGCGTAGCCGCCGTTCTGCGCGCGCAGCGTGTAACGCTGATTCGTCGTGCCGCTGCAGGTCCATTGCAGCGCGGGCGCGTTGTCCGCCGTGCTTGCGTACTGAATGTCGAGGCACTTGTTGCTATGCGAAGCCGCGAGCTGGTACTGCGTACCGAAGCTCGTCAGGATCCATTGCTGGTTGGCATCGCCATGGCAGGTCCAGATGATGGCGGGCGCGTCGTTGTCGACGACGCCACCCGAAATGTCGAGGCATAAGTTGGTGCCGCTGAGCTTGATGGGCACGGGGGCCGATTGTGCATGCGCGGGCGCGGCGCACAACAAAAACAGCGCGATGCACGCGCCGATCCATCTGGGCAGCCATGCAAGGGGCGACCAGTTGCGAGTGTGATGATTCATGATGGGTTCCCCTGAAGTGAACCGGATTAGCACGTTATGGTTTTGGTGTCTGCGTGGGTCTGGGTGTGTCCGCGTGTGCCGTTATGTGTTCGCCAAATGATCGAGGACGTTGATCACGTCCGCGGGTTCCGGCAGCGACGGACTACGCCAGCACAGCTGAGCCGCCGCGTTAAAAAAATAGACCTGTGTGGTGTGGCGATCGAGGTTGGCGTCCGGCGGGCTGCCGGCCAGCGCGCTGCGCACATCGCGCGCATCGCTGACGGGAATCGCGCCAGCCCATTTGGGCCCGGCGTTCATCTTGCGTAGCCATTCCTGCATCGATTGAGGCGTATCGCCGAGCGGGTCGATGCTTAGCGAGAGCAGCCGCTTGGGGCGGCGACCGCTATTGCGGTCGAGACCCTCCTGCACGGCGCCGAACATCGCGCCCTGCAGCGGACAGACCGAACTGCAGCCGGTGAACATGGTTTGCACGGCCGTGGCCTTGCCGCGAAGCAGCTCGGGCAGCCTGCGGCGCTGGCCGGTGCTGTCGAGCACCCAGATGTCTGGCGCGGCGACCAATGGGTCCACCGGCCCTGTACCGATATGCGCCGCGAGGTCGCGCGCAGCGACGGCAAGGGCAGTGACTGAAATGCTGCGCAACCATGCACGGCGGGTCCAGCTCATCGAAACGCTCCAACCTCGAAATGCCAGTGCATGCAGCACCGGATGATCGCGTCATCTTGCGAGTCCGACGGCGCGTTCATCCGTGCGCTTCCGCACAAAGTTCGTTTTCGGGGTGAGGCCGCTCTCTGTCACCATCCGGATAGGTGGTCAAACAGACCGATGACGGCGAACCACTGTTCTCATAGTTGGCATCGATACCCCAACAACGCGAAGAATTCAGGGAGAAAACGTGAACCCGCATCCGACACCAGGCGCGGCGCACGCGCACCGCATCGCCGTCGTGCTTGCCACGAAAGGACGTAGAGAAGCGCTCTCGCACGTGTTGCGACTGCTCGAGACGCAGACACTCGCACCGGCGATCGTCATCGTCTCGGCGACCTCGCACGATGACGTGGAGATGTCATTCGACACGACGTTGCCGATCGAGTATGTCTTCGGGCCCGCAGGCCTCCCCGCGCAACGCAATCGCGGCCTGGATCGCGTACTGCACGCGAGCGACATCGTGGTGTTCCTGGATGACGACTTCGTTCCCGCATCCGACTGGCTCGAACGCTGCGCGGAAGGACTCGACGCGCGCCCCAATGCCGTCGGCATGACGGGCGCCGTGATACGCGATGGTGCCAACGGCGATGCGCTCGACTGGAATCAGGCCGCCGCGTTGCTGGCCGACGATGCCGCGCACGCGCCTGCCGGAGGGCTGGTACCGGTCGGCAAACTGTACGGCTGCAACATGGCCTATCGCTGCGCCGCGATCGCGGATCTGCGCTTCGACGAGCGCCTCGTGCTGTACGGGTGGCTCGAGGACATGGACTTCTCGCGCGCCGTCGCGCGGCGCGGCCAGTTGCTCGAAGTGCATGCCGCGCGCGGCGTGCATCTCGGCCTGCGCTCGGGCGGCCGGACGTCGGGCAAGCGGCTCGGCTTTTCCCAGATCGTCAATGCCTGGTACCTGTATCAGAAGGGCGCGTTATCGGCGCGCGAGGCAATCCTCAACACGTGCCGCGCGCTGCTCGCCAATGGCGGCAAGGCGCTCTTTCCCGAAGCGCATATCGATCGCCGTGGCCGGCTTGCTGGAAATCTGATCGGCCTGCGCGAGCTGCTGTCGGGCCAGTGCCGTCCCGAGCGAAGTGCCGAACTCTGACGATCTCGCAGGATCCGCAGTCGATGATCGATAGCCGAAGGTCGCGCCGACACGATGGTCGGCGCGACCTTCAGCTTTTCTGCCTGGCCACGGGGTTCTGTGCCGTGCGCGCGGGGGCACGCACGGGCCGGGGGGGCCGTACGGTGCTCCGAGCGGCCGCGCGATCGACGCGTACCATCTGGCGCGCGAGCGACTCGCGCACGCGTGCCACGTGTGCCAGCAACTGCTCGGCAAACGCCTCGCGGCTCGCCACGAGGAACAACGAGTGATCGAGCATCGGCAGGATGCGGACATCGACGGACGGCAGCGATTCGATTGCTTCGAGCTGCCTGCCGAAGCCCAGCCGCAATTCTCGCAGGCCCACGTCGCTGCAGCCATAGACGAAGTCGGTCCGCACGCCGCGCCGGTCCAGTTCGCGCACGGCGCCGCACGCGAATTCGGACACCGCGGACTCGCCCCCCTCCGGGGTATTGGCGCCGGCACCGGCCGCGCGCGCGCGATGGCGAATGCGGCGCAGGGTCGCGCTGAGGATGCGCCCGACGCCGAGTCGCCCGCTCAGCAGCCGGCGCCAGTTCTCCCATTTGCACGCCGCCGCCAGATACACGCGCGCCGAGCGCAGATCGTCCGAGGCCTCGGTGTCGTCGGCGGCGTCCCAGCGAAACTTCACGAGATTCGCGAGCACAAGCCCGGTGACGTTCGGATTGGCGAGCGCCGCGTGCAGGCTCAGAAACGCGCCCGAGCACACACCGGCCAGCACGATGTGGCGGTATCCCTGCGCGCGCATGCCGTCGACGGCCAGGCTCACGTCGTGACGCGCGATGCGCGAGTAGATCGTGGACAGATTCATCGTCCGCGCGGCGCACACGCTGTCGCCGAGCAGCGACACGTCCAGCCGCAGGGCCGCGACGCCATGGCGCGCGAGGCGGCGCGACAACTCCACGAAGATGCGGCCATCGCCGACGTGATGGTTACCGCCGGTATTCGGGAAGACGACGACGATGTCGGCCGGCGCGCGCTCGGGTGCGCACAGGATGCCGAACAGACGCCCGTTGGCGAGCCGCATGGGCTGCTCGACCACGCCGTCCGCCACAAGCGTATCCGGTGGCGGCGGCACCGGATCTTCGGTGGTGACCATGCGGAGCCTCGATAGCTCCGTGACCCAGGCGACCACCGCCGACCACGCGCGCGCGGGCACATCGGCGAACTCGGACGAACGCATCATCATCGGGTACTCGTCGAATCCGTCGAGCCGCACCTGCGCGCCGTGCGCGCGGAACTGCGCAGCGAGCGCGGGGGCGGGCGATACGTGCTCGGGTCCCGCGTCGAGCAGCAGTACGCGCGGCGCGGGCGTCCTGTCCAGCGTATCGAGCCGCACCGCCTGGATCGCCTGTACTGTGGCGGCGGGCAAGCGGAAGCTCAACACATCCATATCGCCAGCGGGTGCAGGGGGCGGCTGCAGTTCGGGAATCGCGCTGTTGCGCCAGCCGGCATGCAGGGCCCGCAGTTCGCGCAGATAGGCGCGGCCATCGGCCACGGGGGACAGCATCGCGACGCCGGACGCGCCCACGCGCTCCGCCGCGAGTGCGGCCAGCGATGCGCCGAGGCGCAGGCCGCATAGCACGACGTGCGTTACACCGCTCTGCCCGCGCAGCAGCGCCGCGCCTGCCGCGATGTCGGCGACGGCGCGCGCGATGAAGCCCGGCTCGCCGGATCCCGCGCCGCGATCGGAGGAACCGGACGGACCGGACGGACCGGACGGACCGGACGAATCGCCCGTGCCGGCATAGTCGAAGCGCAGCACCGGGATCCCCGCGGCAGCCAACTGGTCGGCGAGGTGACGCCATGCCCGGTGCGCCCACATCGCTTCATGACCCAGGGGCGCGCACAACACCACCCCCGTATCCCTCGTGCCGAGGGGCCCCGTACCGGCGTGCAGCCATCCCGCACAGCCGTCAAATATGACTCGTTGCATCGAATCCCCTAGTTCGGCTGCTTAGCAGCCCCGGCGATGCGTACGCGCCAAGGTGTACGCAGAAACAGGCACGCTCGCCGGATCCTGGGTGTCAGTGACTGTTTTCTTCTTCGGCGGCGGCATGGCCGAGACGCCTGGGTTGAGCCGTGCTGCCGATCAGCGGCATGCCGAGATACGGATTCATGGTGCCGAACTCGGCGCGGTTGCTGCGCTTGGGCGTTACACCGTTCAGAATTCCGCCGAGCATGTGGGCATCGGCACGCGCGAGGCGCTTGAGGGTCTCCTCCGCCTGCGAGGGCAGCGTGGACTCCGCGCGCAGCACGAGGAGCGTGGACCCCGCCAGATTGGCGACGAGCGCTGCATCGGCGACAGCCAGTACCGGCGTGGTGTCGATCATCACAAGGTCGAACCGCGCGGCGCACCTGTCGAGACATTCAACGAAGGACGGCTGCATCAGCAGTTCCGAAGGATTCGTTGGCGCCGCACCGGCGGACAGCACGGACAGGCCGCTGACGATGGTGGGCCGCACGGCATCGGACAGGTCCACGCGTCCGGCCAGCACTTCGGACAGGCCGGGTTCCGGATGCTGGTCGAACCAGCTTGCCACGCGGCCACGCCGGAGGTCCGCGTCGATGAGCAGCACGCGCTTGCCCGCCTCGGCGAAAAGCACGGCCAGATTGACTGACACGAAGGTCTTGCCCGCGCCCGCCGTAGGGCTCGTCACCGCAATCACGTTGGCGCGGGGCGCATCCGATTTGCTGCCGGTGGCCAGCATCGTGAAGTGCAGCGCGGCTCGGACGTTGCGCAGGCCCTCCACCGCCATGGAATGCGGCGCATTGCGCGCGAGGAGGAAGTGGTCGTGCAGCACCATGCCCGGCAGCGCATCGTGCTCGTCGTCATCGTCGTCGTACAGCAGTGCGTCCACGACGTCTCGCCCCGGCGGCGGCGCGGCAAGCTGGGCGAGCCGCGTACCGTCCGGATACCAGTGCGTGCGCGTGCACGAGGCCAGCAGGCGCTCCAGTTCCACCTGCTCGCGGCTGTAGCAGATATCGCCGAGCATCGGCAGGCCGAGGCTCGCTTCCGCATCGTTCAGGTTCGCGACGACGGGCTTGATCCGCTGACGGAACGACACGAGCCCCATGGCGAGGAAGACGCCCAGCAACCCGCCGCCGGCCGTCAGCAGGCCCGTGCTCATCCCGACGGGCGAGGCCGGCATCAGCGCGGCATCGACCACGCGCGTGGACTTCGCGCGATCCATGCTCGCCAGCGTCAGCTGTTCGAGGCGGTTGCGAAGGCCAAGGTACGTATCCTCGGCTACCTTGACGTCACGCGTCAGCGCGACGGACTTGCGCTCGGTGACCGACAGGTTCTGCAGCCGGGAGTCCATGTCGCGCCGCTCGCGCGCCAGCTGCTGGATCTGGTTGTCGATGGTCTTCACCTCGTTGGATTCCTCGGTGAAGCGCTGCAGCGCCTTGGTACGCTCGAGCTTGAGTTGCGCGATCTGACGCTGATAGTCCATGCTGCCGTTGAGGTACGACTGCGCGTCCTGGCTCGGCTGGATCGTGCCTTCCTTCGCCCGGTACCGCGTCAGCGCCGCCTCGGCACGTTCGAGTTCCGCCTGCACGCGTGGTAGTTCGCCGGTCAGGTAGGCGATGGCCGCCGCGCCTTCCTCGCGGCGCAGGCCGGCCTGTTCGGCGATGTAGGATTCCGCGATGCCATTCACGAGCGGCGCCACGGCGGTGCGGCTTGGGTTCTCCCAGGCGATGCGAACCGTGCTCAAGTCGCTGCTATCGCTATCGATGCGCAGGTCGCGCGCGATCGTATCGATGGTCTGCGCCGTATCGTGGCGCGTCACCACGAATCGGGTGCCGGGACGCGCATCGATGCGATCCACCTGGAATGTCACGCCGCTCGCCTGCACGCGTTCCCCGACGTTGCCTTCGAGCAACGGCTTGTCGTCGCGCCATACACGATACGTGTTCGTTGGCAGCACCTGCAGCACCAGCGGCTTGTCCACCATCGAGGGCGGCACGTCGAGCGTGCGGACTTCCAGCCGTTCGCCGCCCCACGCATATCCAAGGCTCTCGGGCCACGGACCGTGCAGGGTGCCCGGCTCGGCGAGGTGCGCGGCTACGCCGCCGATCAATGGCGCGCGCAGCGGTTCGACCGAGACGTCGAGGCGCAGGCGTTCGACGACCGGACCCACCACCGTGCGGCTGCGCAGCATGCCCGCATCGAACGGGGTGGCGCGCTTCGCGCCCGTGGCCTCGGTGTCGTTCTGATGAATCTGGATGAGCGTATGAGCGCGATAGACATACGGCCGCGAAACGGCCGCCACGCCCGCGATCATCGCGCCCACGGCGCCCGCCGCGATGATCCATCCCGCATGGTCCATCCACGCTCGCACGTGCACGGCCCGTTTGCGTGCCGTTTCCCCCGGTGCCGGCATGGCGCCGGCAAATGACATGGTATTCACGTGATGCTCTCCTGGCGTCGTGGCTACTTGCGCCCGTAGTTGTCTTCGAATCGCACGATGTCGTCTTCCTCGAGGTAGGCGCCCGACTGCACCTCGATGATCTCGAGCGGCGTCTTGCCCGGATTCTCGAGCCGATGCAGCGTGCCGATCGGGATGTATGTGGACTGGTTTTCCGAAAGGAGGCTCACCGTGTCGCCGCACGTCACGCGCGCGGTGCCGCGCACCACGACCCAGTGCTCGGCGCGGTGGTAGTGCATCTGCAGCGAGAGGCTGGCGCCCGGATCGACGACGATGCGCTTGACCTGAAAGCGGTCGCCATGGTCGATCGAGTCGTAGCAGCCCCACGGGCGGCGCACCTTGCGATGGTTGACGATCTCCGCGCCGTGCTGTGTGCGCAGGCGCTGCACCACGTTCTTGACGTCCTGTACGTGGCGCTTGTCGACCACCAGGACCGCATCGGCGGTTTCCACGACGACGACATCCTGCACGCCGACGCACGCGATCAGGCGCCCTTCCGAATGCGCCAGGCACGACGTGGCGCCGTCGAACAACACGCGGCCGCGGCCCGCGTTACCCGCGTCATCCTTGGTCGCGATATCCCAGATGGCCGCCCACGAGCCGACATCGGACCAACCCGCATCGAGCGGCACGAGCATGCCCGGAATGCCGGGCAGCGCGTCAAGCTTTTCCATCACGGCGTAGTCGATCGAATCGGACGGGCAGGCTTCGAACGCTTCGCGGTGGAGCTGGTACACGCCACCTTGCGCGGCCCCCCCTTCAGTCGCCTGCTCGCATGCGGCGCGGCATTGCAGGTACATCTGCGGCTGCAACTGGCTGACAGCCTTGAGCCAGACCGACGCACGGACGACGAAGATGCCGCAGTTCCACCAGTATTCGCCGGAGGCGACGTAATGTTGGGCAAGCTCCAGATGCGGTTTCTCGACGAAGCCGTCGATCAGGAAGGCGTCCGGCGATACCGCCGCGCCAGCATGGATATAACCGAAGCCGGTCTCGGGCGCAGTGGGACGCGCACCCAGCGTGACGATGGCGCCCGCCTCCGCGTGCCGCACGGCGTTCGCGATGGCGTTGCGGAATGCCTCGGTGTCGGTCACGCAGTGATCGGCCGGCGTGGCGACCAGCACCGCGTCGCTATGATCGCCATGGTCTCCATGGTCTCCAGCCGCCATCAGCGCATGCAGGGCGGCCACGGTCAGCGCGGGCGCGGTGTTGCGACCGCAGGGCTCCGATACCACGCGCGCACGCTTGCCCTGCCGCTTCAGCATGTCGCTCACCATGAAGCGATGTTCCTCGCCGCAGACCACGATCGGCGCGGCATCGAGCGCGGCGGGCCGGCCCGTGCGCGCGGCCACGCCTTCCAGTCGCATGGCGGTGGCTTCCAGCAGCGTGTCGTCGGCGACGAGGTTCAGCAGCTGCTTCGGATGCTTCTCGCGCGAGAGCGGCCACAACCGCGTACCCGATCCACCGGCGAGGATCACCGGCTGCACGGCGGCGCGCAAGGGAGCCTCCAGCTGTGCCTCACCGGCGAGAGTGGAGGTGATGCCCGTCGGCGCGATGCCGTCCTCAATCCGATCACTCATGATGCCTCCCGCGGGCACGCAGAAATGGGTACGAAAGCAATTCCGGCACGAGGGCCGGGCGATGCAGGGCAGTGTGAAACGTGCGCTGCGCAGTATCTGTTCGATTCCGCACACGCTGCCCGGCGGCGCGCGGCGCGCATTTTCCGGGCCGACTGGGTTAGAGAGCGAACAGATGCGCGCGCGCGCCGATGCTGCAATGACACCCGCTGTTTCGAACGTTCCGGAGAGAGAAGATGGAGCCTGGTATCGACATGGTGGACACGGTCCTCGAGTGCGCAGGCACCGACGGGCAGCAAGACATCCCGCGCCCCGGCAATCTGCACGGCGAAGACGCCGTCTGGCAGGAGACCAATTGCTACATGGACCTGTGGATCGAGCTGCTTTACCGCTGGCGCCTCGATCCGCGCGCCGCGCTCGCGTTCACCGTCACGCAGGACTTCGAAGGCGACCACTTCACCTTCTTCAAGTACCCCTCCGCCGACCTCGAACAGCTGTACGGCACCGTCGTGCAGGAGATGGCGATCTACGACACGCTGGAGGCGCATGTCGCCGAACAGGTCGGACGCGGGCATGCCGTGCTGGTCGAAGTCGACAGCTACTATCTGCCAGACACGCGCGCCACCGCATATCGCCGCGGTCATGTGAAGACGACCATCGCGGTGGAGTCCATCGATCCCGCGCTGCAACGTCTTACCTACTTCCACAACGTCGGCCGCTACACCGTCGAAGGCGACGATTATCGCGGCCTGCTGCGCCTGGAACCGGAACTGCGCGACAACGCGCTGCTGCTGTTTCCCTACGCCGAATGCGTCAAGCGCGTGCGGGCGCCGCTGGAGGGCCGTGCGTTGTCGAATGCCGCGGCGGCGCAGATGCGCATGCATCTGGACCGCCTGCCCGACGTCAACCCCGTGACGCGCTGGCGCGAGGTCTTCGACGCCCATGTGCGCACGGCACTCGCGCGCGGCGATGCGTATTTTCATCATTACGGATTCAATCTGCCGCGGCAGCTTGGCGCCAACTTCGAAATGCTTTCGCATGGCCTGACATGGCTCGGGGAACATGGCTATCGCGTGCCGCCGTCGATCATCGCCAGCGCGGCGTCGATGGCGACCGAGTGCAAGGTGCTCCAGTTCCGCCTGGCGCGCGCCGTCGCGAGAGGCCGCGCCGACGCGTGCGGTGAATGCCTGGATACGCTCGAGAGCGCCTACACGCATGTCACGCAGGGACTCCTGAACTCGTTCGGCCGCGCCAGCACCGCGCATGCGTGACGCGCGGCGTCGCCGCCGCGCCGCCGCGCTGTCGATCAGGCATGCACCCCAGCCAGCGCGGGCAACAGGCGATCGTACTCGCGCTTGACCAGCTTGTAGCACTCGCAGGAATGCCGCTCGAGCCCGCAGCGATCCAGCACGGTGATGTGACCGCGGCTATGGTGGATCAGACCCAGGTCCTCGAGCTTGCCAGCGGCTTCCGTCACGCCCTCGCGGCGCACCCCCAGCATGTTCGCGATGACCTGCTGCGTGATCACCAGTTCGTTGGAACTCATGCGGTCGATCGCCAGCAGCAGCCAGCGGCACAACTGCTTGTTGAGAGAGTGGTGGCGGTTGCAGGCGGCGGTCTGCGCGATCTGCGTGAGCACGGCCTGCACATACAGTAGCGTCACACGCTGCAGCGTGGGCAGATGCGCCAGTTCGGCACGCAGTACGCGCGCCGGGATGCGATACGCGAAACCGGGGCTACGGACCTCCACGCGGCTCGGCATCGTGTCGCCGCCGGTCACCACGGGGATACCGACCAGGCCTTCGTTGCCCACGGCCGAGAACTCCACCGTAGCGCCATCCTCGAGTAGCGAAAGCAGCGACACCACCGAGGTCGTCGGGAAATAGACGTGGACGATACGTTGACCCGAGTCAGTCAGCAGTTCACCCGCACGCAGGCGAACCAGTTCGAAATGCCGCGAGAGTGTTTCCCACTCGTGGCGGGGGAGTGCGTTGAGCAGGTGATTGACATGCAGGTCCGACCGATGCGTAATCATTTTTTCTATCTCCCATTAACCCTGGAAGAAGCGATATCGGCCCTGTCGCAACGTACGTGCGTCGTGCGATGTATGACCCGATCTCGCCGCTCCACCGTATCTCGATGACTGACGAAATTTCCGGCAACCTCTCGGCATCTGCCGCCGTTGCCACCCGTGTTTCCCTGTCCCAAGCGATTCGCCCGGTTCGTTCTTGCTGTGCTTGTATTAAGTGTCATGGCGCACAGAACTGACAGTAGGCAGACGGATAGGTCAGACGATCATGCTTTGGTAGGTTGTATGGAGGAAAAGGGCGGAGACAACGCGTGCGGGGCACATCCGCGTGGAGGAGGGGCAACAACGCGGCGAGGGGGGTCAGAGCGGCATTCCGCCAACCCTGGCGAGGGCTGGCGGGAAAGGTGGAGAAGGTTGAGATCAACCCTGGTAGAAGATCGGCGAATCGGCGTTGAGCGCGTGGATCTCCCCCGAAGGGATGGCGTTTGCACCGCCCGCGGCAGCCGCATCATGCATCAGGCGGACACGCCGCGTTTCGCCCGGCGCGAGGTGGAACCAGTCATGTTCGGGCACATACGCGTGGTCATCCACATGGACCCACCGCGCGAAGCGGCGCGTACCGATTGTGAGCCACCACTCGCCGTCCTCCCGCGCGACGCTCGCATGCAGTTGAGGCTCGCGCAGCGCCGCCGCGCGGCGGTCGGGCAGGTAAGCCGATTGGCTGAGGAGCATGCCCGCGCTGTCGTGCAGCGTGGCCAGCACCACGTCGTGCGCCGGCGGCCCGAAGCGGTATGCGTAGGTGAAATCGAAGAAATGATCGAGCAGCGCCGCGGCGGTCAACTGCCGCGTTTCACGCGGCGCGAGCGTGATGTCGAGCGACGCCTTTGCCGCCACGGCTTCCCCGTCGCGCAGGCAGCGCAGGGACAGACGTACCGTCTTCGGCGCCGCGGTCTCGTTGACGACGTGGATATGGAGCCCGTTGAGCCCCTCATCCGTCAGGATGACCTGCAGCGGCTGCCACACCTGCCGCAACGCATGCCAGGCCGACTTCGGCCGCGCCCGCGCATCGACGATGCCCCATCCCGCACCGGGGAGCAGGTCTTGCAGTTGCCACACGAGCCCGCCGGCGCATGAAGATCCGGCCCGCCGCCACTCGCCGAACACGTCCGTCATCAGTTCCGCTACCACGGCGCGCGACAGCATGAGGTAGCGCGCGGGCTGCTCGTAGCGCAGGCGCGGCGGATCCACGTCGTAGAGCGCGCGCAGGTAATGGTCGCGAATATCCTCGAAATCCCACGCCGCTCCCGCATCGCGCGGCACACGCGCCTTCCAGCGCGGGTCGTGCACCGGCTGCGTGAGGCCAGCCTCGGCCAGCGTTCGGGCGCACGGTACGTTGGCGAATGCCAGGCATTCCGCGGCGAACCGCACGCCCGACAGGCGCGCATCGGAGAGGGGACGCTGATAGGCGCCGACGCCGTAGTAATGCGTCACGCCGGTATCCGGCTGGAACGGCCACGCGCCCTCGCTGGGCGAATTGCGCACGTAGACCACGTCCGGGCGATGCTCGGCCACAAGCGCGGGAATCAGCGTATCGAAAACCGGCTGGCGCCAGTCGCCGCGCGGCGCGCCCATCATCGCGGCCTGCTGTTCGGCCTCGCTGCCGCCGCACAGCACGGCGAGGCTGGCATGCGCGCGTGTTGAAGCGAGCCACTGCGCCACCTCCTGCGTGACGTCGTTCATCAAGCCCGCATTCGCGCCGCCCGCTTCACCGTAGTCGAAGTTCGCGAACATGAAATCCTGCCAGACAAGCAGGCCCAGCGCGTCGCACTGGCGATAGAAGGCTTCGCCGGGATAGCAGGTCACGCCGCTCACGCGCACCATGTTCGCCCCCGCGTCGCGCGCCAGGCGCAGCCAGCGCGCGACCGCCTCGTCGGTATCGGCCAGGCCCGGGAGGTCGTGCGTCGACACGCAGGCGCCGCGGCAGAACACGCGTTCGCCATTGATGCGCAGCGCGAACGCCCCGCCGTCGCGATCCGCGGCGATGGTGCGAAAGCCCACATTGCCGCAGGACACCACGTTGCCGCCGAGGCTCGCCTCGATGCCATACAGCGCGGGCTCGCCGTGGGTGTGGGGCCACCACCGCTGCACGGCGGGCACACGAACTTCGCCGGCCAGCATGTTCGGCGCGACACGTTGCAGTTCCCCATGCCAGATCGCATGATCGGGGCCGGTGACGGCAAAGGCGCCATGCGCCGGCGTCAAGCCCGCGATATGGAGACGCAGCGACACGATGCCGTCGTTGCCATCGAGCCGGCTCGACAACTCGGCGCGCACGCCGCGCGTGGGTTCGGTACCGACGGGGTCGAGCAACTCGATATCGCGCCAGGGTCCCACTGCATGCACGGGCGGGCACCAGCCGGGCATGTGCCCCAGCAGCGTCGTGCGCACCGCCCGCAGCGTCGGCGGCACGATCATGCGCGGCTTCCACCGTACCGGGCTGCGCTGGCCACGGAGCCAGGGATGGAGCGCGCGGAAGCAGATATGCAACACGTTGTCTGGGCCTTCCAGCTGCACCTCGACCTGATGCGCGACGAACATATGCCGCGTCGTCAGTACCTGCACGCCGTTGAGCCAGACCTCGGCGATCGTCGCCAGCCCGTTGAAGCGCAACAGACGGCCTCCAGACCCGGAGAACTGGAGGCGATACCAATAGTCGTGGCGATGCAGCGGCGGTGGCGCCGTATCGTCCCAGCGGTTGGCGGCGCGCAGCGCGCCCGCCACCGTGCCCGGCACCTGCGCCGGCAGCCAGTTTCCACTCTCCGACAGTTCATCGGGATGGGCCACGGCGTTCGCGAATGTCTCGAGGAACGTCCAATCGCCTTCGAGCTTCGAAGGCCCGACTGCCACGCCGGGCTGCAGCAGGCGCTGCAGGGCAAGCATAGGGTCGCGCGCGGTCATGAGACAGTCTCCCCGAAGTAAGCGGCCAGCGCGGGGACGGTGTCCCGGTAGGCCAGTTCGAGCTGCTCGAGGCAGTCCTCGCAGCTGTCGGTCTTGTGGCTGATGACGGCGCGCATCAGGCGGAACTGCATGACCATGGCTTCCGACGCCATCGTGTAGCACGCTTCCGCCACCGTATCGGGCAGCGTCTGGCCATTCATCACGAGCCAGCGCAGATAGCTGCCCAGCAATTCGAAGTTCGCGCCGAGCTGGCGCAGCACGCTGGCGGCGTAGGCCTGGAACGTGGGTTCGCCGCACGACATCAGGCGCTCCAGATGCGCGGGAAACGCGGCGCGGAACGCCTCGATCGGATTCGTCCTCGGACGCCGCCCGAGGTGATCTCGCAGCAGCTGCAGCGAGACGCGCACCAGCTCGTCGGAATTCAGCGCGTCGAAGCGCCGCCGAACCACCTCCGCATGCGGAAACGCCGTCGTGCCCCAGGTCGCTTCAGTGCCGGTCAGGCGGAAGATCGACATGTAGTCGTCGCCGCTGGCCGTGTGATAGCCGTCGTGGTGGTAATAGCCCACCGCGTTCGCTTCCGGCACCAGTACGTCGATCGCGATGCAGGAGCGCGCGTGCTGGCGGCGATAGGCGCCCGGCGGCTGCGGCAGCTGATAGTTGTCCACTTCGAGCAGCACCGCGTTGCCGCGGCTCGTCTGCGCGGCGACATGCGCTTCGAGCGATCCGTACGTCGAGAGCTCGTCCTGCACGATGCCGTAGAGGCGCTCGAGATCGGCCGAAGGGATATTCGACGACACGAACTGGTCGCCTGCGAAGTCGAGCGTGACGGTGAATGGCAAGGCCGCGATGGGCTCGAAATTCCATCCGTGCAGCAGCTCGACCCACAGGTCGATATGGCGATTGACGTGCGACCACACGGGGTTCCCCCCGAACAGTGCCCGCGTCCCGCCGCGTGTGCGTACCTTGCCGTCTCCGTACATTCAAACGCCTCCAAGCGTTTCCCGTACCGGTTGCGGCCAGCGCGAGAGGTCGAGCCCATGGTGACGCAGCAATGCAAGCGTGAGACGTTCGATGCCGAACCCCACGCAACCGGTATGCGCGACGCCGCCGTCTGGCAGTGCGATGTGCCAGAGCTCGCCGAAATGATCCATGTGGTAGTTGAAGCTCATGCATGCCGTCGGTCCGGCGCCGTCGTTGACGGGAATCAGCAGCTCGAACTTGAGCTTCTGCTCGCGCTGGCTGTCCGCAACGATCTTGCCGCCGCGTCCGAAGAACGGATCGTTGGCGATGTCCAGTTCCACAGGCAGCTGGAGCGCGCGGCCGAGCGCCTGTCCACGCTCCATCCATTTGTGACGGAACGCCACGATCTGCTCGGGCGTGCCGAGGCAGACGTACTCGCGCATCCGGAACAGCTGCATGCGCGTCGGCTCGAGCGACGGCTCGTGCCGGTAGCAGTACGACAGCACGTCGACGACCTTGCCGTCCGCCGGCAGCGGGCCGCGCCGCGCGATCACGGGGTAGACCGGATAGCATGCCGCGGGCGTCAGCACCACGCCGGTCGGCTCCTGCTGATCGGTCCAGTCCTGCTTGTCTTCCAGGCGCGCAAGCAACCTATGATGGCCGCGATCGTCGCCGCAGAAGCTGTGCACGGTGCCCGCCAGTTGCGGAAAGCTCTTGAGGTACTCGCTGGTCTCGAAGTCGCGCTGACCCATGGCGGGCGGAAAGCGCAACACCTCGGCGTGCTGGTCAGCGCCAATGCGCGTGACCGCCGCGTTCAGGCCGTCAGCAATGGACTCGAACACCGCGCTGCGTCCGTATAGGCCGGGCACGCCGGACTCGATCAACAGGCCCGCTTCGAGCAACCGGTCCAGAAAGGCCGGCCGCGCCGCGTCGCCGGCACCACCAACCGGCTTCACGTCTGTCAGTGCTTGAACATCCATCTCTGTCTCCGTCAGGATCGATCCGCCAGCAGCAAGTTGGCCGTGTTGGCCTGAATGCGATCGTTGTTGATCATCAGCGGCGCCGACCACAGGTCACGCAGGTGGCGGCCGAGGCTGAACGGCGTGCCGTGCTTGTAGCCGGCCATGCCGCAGACCAGCAGCGCCTGCTGCACGGCCTGCAGCGCAAGCGTGGAGAGCGAAGTCTTGAGCCCGTTCATCTCGGCGGCCAGTGCAAAGGCGGCCGACACCGAACCCTCGGGCGAGCCTCCGTCGGCCCGATGCCGCGCCTGCTGGTGCGCAAGCGCCATATCCAGCCGCGCCTCCATCAGTTGCAGCATGCTGACCGCTTCGGCCACGCGCGCCCCCGACGGCGGCAACGATCCGGGACGCGCGCGCGCCTGCCCCTGGAAGAATGTCTTCGCGCGCCCCACGGCGTCGCTGGCGACGCCAAGCCACAGCGCACCCCAAACGATGTGCGAGACCGGCGTCATCGTGGCGTCCGCGATTTCGTTGAAGGGCACGGGCAGGATCTGCGCGATATCGCCGGTCGCTTCGAGCCGGAAGCCGTTGCTGCACGTGCCGCGCATGCCGAGCGTGTCCCATGCGTTCAGGCTCTGCAGCGTGTAGTCGGCTTTCATCGCGCATACCAGCACCTGATCCGAAGGCGCCGCATCGGCATGGCGCCGCGCGGTAATCAGGATCCCGTCCGCATGGGCGCCATAGGAAATGGTCGGCGCCATCTTGTGCAGATGGAATCGATCCCCTTCCGCATTCACCGCGCAGCCGCTCGTGCGCAGGGCTCCGCCGATGGCCTCCTCCGACGTCGCCGAGGCCAGCAGTAACTGCTCGGCCGCGACCCGCGCCAGCAGCCCGTCATGCCACGCGCTGCCTCCCCCATGTTCGACCACGCAGGCAACCTGGATCTGGTGCATGGCGTAGATCATGCCGGTCGCCGCGCAGGCTTCGCCGAGGATGCGGCAGATCTTCGAGACCGTGGCGAGCGACGCGCCGGCGCCGCCGAGCGTCACGGGCACCATGGCTCCCAAGAGCTTCTGCTCGCGTAGCGCGGCAAAGGCTTCTTCCGGAAAGCGCGCATCGCGATCGACGGCGTCCGCATGCTGGGCCGCGACGGCGGCCGCGGCGCGGGCGCCCGCAAACAGGGTATCGGCCGCTGCGCTGGAAGCGATGGTATCCCCGGGATTCGCGTGCGCGAGCGCGATCCGGGCCACAGCACTCATGCCGCCTCCTGGCGCTCGCGGATCGCCGATACCGCGCTGGCGAGCGAGTCGATGCTGCGGAACAGCTGGCGCGTCAGCATCTGGTCGGGGATCTCGATATCGAACGCGTTCTCCAGGGCGAGCATCACGTGTACCGTCGCGAGCGACGACAGCCCCGCCGCATAGAGGTCGTCGTCATCGGCCAGTGTGGCGGGCGGCACGTCGAGCCGTCCGACGTCGCCAAGAATCTTGCGGATCGTTGTCTTCATGGATGTCCTCTGCTGAAGGTATGCGCGGAAGGGCGGCATGGCGCCGCCCTGGCGTCTTTCAGTAAGCGGCCGCGCCGGCCCAGCCATGCAGGGCGGTGCGAAGAATGATGCGAAGGTCGAGCTGGAATGACCAGTGCTGGATGTAATAGATGTCGAATTCGATGCGGCGGCGCATCTTCTCGACGGTATCGGTCTGGCCGCGCAGGCCATTGATCTGCGCCCAGCCGGTAATGCCGGGCTTGACGCGGTGGCGCAGCATGTAGCGATCGATCAGCTCGCGGTAGATCTCGTTGTGCTCCATCGCGTGCGGACGCGGACCTACCACGGACATCTCGCCGCGCAGCACGTTGAAGAACTGGGGCAACTCGTCGAGGCTCGTGCGCCGCAGGAAGGCGCCGATACGCGTGACGCGCGCGTCGCCGCGGCAGGCCTGCGTCACGCCCGTATCCTGATGCAGCTTCATCGTGCGGAACTTGTACACATGGAACTGCCGGCCATCGATGCCGAGGCGCAGCTGGCGGAACAGCACGGGGCCTGGGGACGACAGCTTCACGAGCACGGCGATCACCAGCATGATCGGCGACAGCCCCAGAATCGCGGCCGCCGCAAACACACGGTCGAAGCTCGCCTTGAGCACGCCCGTGATGCCGGAGACTGGCGGCGCGTTCAGGTCGATCACGGGCAGTCCCATGAAGTCGCTGAAGCGGTGGCCCAGCAGTTCGACCGATGCGACGTCGGGCACCCATCGGATATCGATCAATTCGTTCCGGAACTGGCGCACGACGTCGGACAGGTCGCGGCAGGCGGCCATCGGCAGCGTCAGCCAGATTTCACGCACACCCTCGCTGTGCACGAACTGATTGACGTCATCCATCGTGCGCAGCGTTGCAACATTGGCGGGAATCGACTGCGAAGCTTCATCGTAGATGCCCACGACGCGATAGCCCGCCGCGCGAATCTGCTGCACACGCAGGTACATCTCGCGGCCGAGCGGTCCATAGCCGAAGATGAGCACACGCTTGGCGTTGATACCCTGCTCGCGCACATTGGCGAGCATGCGGAACATGATGACGCGCGCGATCAGCAGCGCGGTGGTCGAGGTGAGGAACCATCCCATCGACCAGATCCGCGACACGTGCCCAATCTGATGGATCAGGAACGCGCCCATCAGGGCCGTGAGAAACACCGTCGCCCACGCCGCGCCCGTGCGCAAGGCGAGTACCGCCTGGCTGCGGCCGCGCCAGGAGTCGTAGAGACCGAACGCCGGGAACACCACGAGCGCGCCGAGCGCGCACAGCATGGTGAGAAAACCGTGGACGGGGTTAGCCTGCTGCAGGCCGCCCGGGAAATGCAGCTCGCCCACGATGACGCCGCTCATTGCGATCAGGAACGCATCGCAAAGTCTGTAGAGGTAGTGAAGCGCTGTACGCCGCTCGGCGGCAACATTCCAGTTCGATGCCATGACCGCTCCCAAACCCTTTCGGGATTTCTATCTGGGTCATGGTTGCGCACGCGTCGCGGAGCGTCTGTTAGGGGGCGCACACACGTTCCTGGGCGGGGAGCGCTCCCGATCAAAGCTGCGAGGACCACTCGCCCCGCTCGTAGGGTCGATCGCGTCCGGAGAGGAACGTGGCGAGGTCCTGCACCCATTCGTGCGTGACACCGGCCACGCGGCCGACGGGAAGAATCAGCAGCGTGCCGAGCGCCGCGGAGACGAGCGCCATCGTCACCGCGCCGCGCGGCACGCCCCGCCGCAGAATGAACGGCAGGCTGACGCAGAAGCCGATCGCGAGCCCGCTCGCCACCTCCGATACCGAATGCGCCTGGAGCATGAGCCGAGACAGGCCCACCGCGAGCGCGGCGAGCACACCGGCGAGCGCGGCCAGCACGCCCAGCGCCGGGCGACCCGCGGGCACCATCAGGTACAGCAGCACGGGCAGGATCGACGCGGCCATCATCGCGTGCCCGGAGAATCCGGTGAAGTTCATGCGCGCGCTGCCAATGCCCCATCCCATAAAGGCGAGCTTGGAGATCAGCACCAATGCCGCGGTTACGGAGAACGCGAGCAGCCAATGACGAGCGACGTCGCCCGCGCCACGCCATCGCAGCCATCCGTAGAGGAACGCCGCGCATGGGATGAGAAACGCGGACTCGCCAAAGAAGGAAACCAGATGCCAATTCATGTCGGGTTCAATACGTTCATGTGATGGCGCGGTGGGGATGAGATGCCCGCCGCGCATGCGTCTTCTGGTTGATGGAGCGGCCAGAATGGATTCGATATGCTCAAGGTAATGTCCGCCCATTCCACATGGACGGACATTTCAAAGCCCGCATGGTCCCCCGGTCGGCGGGCTTCTTTTTTGGTACGCGCTCAAGGCGCCGGGGTATCGTAACGCGGCGGGATATCGGCGGACGAGGAGCCGTTGGAAGACGATGCGCACTCGGCCGTCTGCGGAGGTATCGGCGAACGAGGGGACCACGTCAGGATCATCGCGCGGGCGCGCTCCACATGACGGCTCGCCTCGCGCTCACCGATCTCGCAGGCCGCGACGATCGCCGCCGCCTCGGTCGGAAAACGTCGCCCGTGCAGTTCGCCCCGATATAACAACAGCGGCTCGCCACTGACGATGGCGAGCCGTATCTCGTAGCAACATGCCCATTTTCCCCGGCCCTCGCGCACGGCAAAGCCGTGGATGACCAGGATATCCAAACCGCGTTCCATACGACCCCCTGCATCCCGCGTCGGCTGGCCTGTGCACCAGCTTCTTACGTCGGGCGCATTCAGCATAGCCCGTCAGCGGGTCAGGCGCCTTCATCCCATCGCAGTAGTACCGTCCGCGCCGCCGGCTTGTACGCTGCCGATGGATGAGTGGAGAACCGGGGGTGGATCAGCCGGACGGTTGTGCCCACGCAGCACCGTCAGCGCCGAGCGCGGGAAACACTGTCCCCCGGCCCATGCGAGAGAAGCCGCCGCGCAGACGAGTTCCACTGGCGCCGGGACGGCAAGGCAGCCGCTTGCGCCGAGGCGCGCGGCGTGGACCATCAGCTCCGCGTCCAGCGCGTCAGAGAGCACCAGCCATCGGCGTGGCGCCAGCCGCTCCCGCACGCGATCAAGCAGCGTGCGCGGGTCTTCGTACGCGCCGCTGCAGTCGACCAGCGCAATATCGGCGGGACCGCCGGCGGAGACCGCGTCGTCCTGCGTCTCATCGTCGAGCCAGTCGGGGGTGCGCCACAGGACAGGCATGGGCAGGTCCTGTCCTTCCATGCGGCGCGCCAGGATACGGCACATCATCTCGTTGCTGGCGATCAGGTAGGTCGTCATCGAGCATTCGGCAGGGTGGAATGGCGTGGCTGGGTGCGCCCTGTCATTCCCCGTTCATGATCGGCATCCGGATATCGGCGTGCGGCATGGCGTATCGGATCGTGCCGGGTTGAGGCCAACCGTTCTACTTCTGGGCCTTCTTCTATCGCGCGTCGTGCATATTGAGAAGCTAGCAACGTAAGCACGCCGCCGCCTCATGCAAACGGATGAGACGGCGGCGCAGGATGATGTAGACAGGCGAGCGCGCGCTGCATGCGCGCGCCGGTGCTTCACGCGGCGTCAGGCCGCTTCGCATGCCTCCCGCAGTGGCATGGACGCCGTCGCGGGACGCGCGGTGACGGACGGTCCCGGCCAGTTCAGCGTGGCGCCGCGCTGCAGCGCGACGTACACGGCCTCGCCCTTGTTGCGCACATGCAGGCGCTGATACAGCGTGCAGGCATGCGTCTTGGCGGTGGCCACCGAGATGTTCAGCAGCCGGCTCACCGTCTTGATCGGATAGCCGCGCGCGAGCAGCGCCAGCACTTCATATTGCCGCTCGGTGATATTGAGCAGGTGCGCACCGGCTGCCGGGGTTTCTGGCGGTGCCGAGGCGGCCCGGCCATGCGCTTCCGCGACCGGCAGTTCGCCAGGTACGGTGCTCATGCTGTGCAGCGGCACGACGATGGGCGCCGACGGATAGCCCGATGGATGGCCCGACGGATAGCGCGGCTCGGAAACAGGCATCTGGCGCGACGGCGCGCCCGCGCCAAACGGGCTGGCGTGCTGCACGGCCGGCTGACTTGCCTGGAGGTCGCCCCAGCGCATCGCCGGTAGTTGCGATGGGAAACACTCGCCGCCCGCCAGCACAAGCCGGATCGCGGCTTCGAGCGCGTCGGCGCTGCACGCCTTGGCGAGCAGTCCGCGCACGGGTTCCGGCAGACCGCCCTCCGGCAACACCGGCGGTACGTGTTCGGCCAGCACGAGGACGCGCTGCGGCGAAAGCTGGCGGCAATACGTCCCCAGCGTTTCCCAGCCAGCGGCCGCATCGGTCGGCAGCCCGTAAATCAGCAGATCCGCATGGCTGGTCCAGGGATCGGGATCGGCCAGTACGGCCGGGTCGACGTCGATCAGATCGCCGGGCATGTGCGCCTGTGCAAGGAGGTGGCGCAGTCCCAGACGTAACAGCGGGTGAGGCTCAAGCAAGAGGATGGTGGCCATGGCCGCTCTCTCTTATTATTGGCGCGACCCCGGTTGCGACGGACCGTGTACGCGCTGATTGGAAATGCTCCGCTTATATCGTGGCTGCAGTTCCATACGGTCTGGCGACTCCTCCTTGGTCCATGCAGCGCGTCCTGTCCTGGCTCTCTCGCTGCTGGATCCTCCCTCAAGGATGCCCGACCGCCCCGTTTGCGTCATGACGACGCGTTAGATACTTCTGAATTCAGATTCAAAATTTATCTAATTCTGGGTTCAGCATAGGTATCGTCCACTTCAATTGCAAGCGTATGCTGCAGCGCAACAGGGTAAGTCCTTAAATGTATGGCGAAGATTTCCGCCGATATGGGATCTTCGGGGCACATATATGCGGTTTATTCGGGTCGATCTCCCGCTTCAGTGGGGTCAATGTTTGGTGTGACGTGGTTCGGACACACGCCGATGCGGTCAAAGTGTTGGCTTTTGCACAGAAAATAATTTACATTGCTTTTTGTGATGCAAAAGCGCCCGGATCGGTTCGACGGTCGGGTATTTTGGTTATAGATCAGTCACTTAGGTGATCTTTGGGCGACTGCGGATGAGTGAGGATCGGGACACCCTGGCGGCGACAAAACTGACGCGGACCGAATTTGCCGTGGTCCGCGCCTACGCACAGGGCATGCGCCCCGTGGATATCGCGAACCGGTATCTGGTCGATCCCGACGACGACGACGTGCTGACCGAGGCTCAGGCCATCGTCCGGATTCTCGCGCTGCGGGACCGCCTCGTCCAATTTGCGCTGCAACACGACCGGCCCGATATCGCCGACATGTTCGAGGCGCTCCGTGGTCGCTCCGACGTCGGCATGACACGACGCGTCGACGCGCTCTCGTCGCTCGAGCAGCTCGGGCAGGGCCGCCCGCAACAGACGCACGAAGTGGGCCTCTGGTTCGGCCCCAGCCTCGCCCGCCGGCTCACCGCAGCCGGACTCCTGCGCATCGCGGACCTGACGGCACTGGCAAATCGCCGGGGCAGCAGTTGGTGGCGGGCGGTGCCCCGCCTCGGGCCGAAGTCCGCGGACACCATTACCCGCTGGCTGATCCAGCAGGGCTCGTTCGACGGCCCGCGGTCGGTCGGTTGGGTACGCCCTTATGTCAAGCCCCCGCTCTCCGCCCCGCCTCGTAAGCCATTACGTGGGATGCCGCTCGCGCGGGGCATGGCTTACCCCGTCCCCCTGGAACATATGCGTCCGGCGGTTCATATGTCTCAAGAAGCACTTTATGCCGATGTGCAATGGGTGCGGCAATGGCTCGCGCGTCCCGGATTGCAGCCGCATACCTTCAAAAGCTATCGCCGGGAGGCGGAGCGGCTGTTGCTGTGGCTGGCCTCGCAGGGCCGGACGCTGGCGGGCATCGATAGCGAAATGCTCATCCGCTATGCCGCCTTCCTGCAAGACCCGCAGCCCGCAGCCTTCTGGTGCGGGCCCGCCGGTGCGCGCGACGCCGAGTATTGGCGGCCTTTCGAAGGGCCGCTGAGTCCGGCCTCGCAACAGGCAGCGCTGCGCGTGGTCCGCGCGCTCACCCGCGCCGCTTATCGGGACGGCCGGGTCGCCGTGCAGCCATCGCCTCCCGCGACACCATCGGCAACGCCACGGGCAACCGCGCACCGTAAGCCCAATGACGACGGCGAAGAGGAAAGCGGGAGCGCATTGCTCACCGCGCAAACGATCGCGGAATTTCTCGATTGGCTGGTGCGGCAGGCGGATGTGTCCGGGCGGGCCGCACCGTGCGACCCGCTGCTGGCGGATCGCCGGCGCGTGGCCCTCGTCGCCGCGCATCTGGTACGCCACGGTGCCAGGCTTGGTGACATTGCCGCCTGGCGCTGCCGGGATTCCGTACCTGTTTCCGACGATACCGAATCGGCCGTCGGTGGAGCGCTGGCCGCGCATTGGAACGCCCGGGGCATCGATGCGCGGACCATGCCGGAGGCGCCCTTGCTCGCACCGCTGCATGTTCCCCATACCGGCCGCGCCGCCGCCCGGCACGCCGCCGGATCGCTCAACGGCTACTCGCCAAGTGGGCTGGACCAGTTGCTGCGCGGCGCGTGGAAGGACTACGCGCGGGAGTGCGGTGGCCCGCAGCCGCCGTTCACGCCCCGGAAATTGCGTCTCGGGCGCGTCGGCGACTGAGGCCCAGGTCGGTCAAAGCAAGGTCTTGTCCAGCCCGAAGCGCGTCTTGAGCAATTCGACGAGGTCTTCGCGCGCATTGCGATCGGCCAGCTGGACGTCGAGCATCACGCGTCCCGAATCCCATTCCTTGATCGTGCCCAGCAGTTGCCCGGCTTCGGTCCGGATCTTGTACTGGCGGCTGATTTCCTTCACCTTGCGCGGCTTGCCTTCCTGAGCCTGCTTGCGGATGGCCTCCACCTCGCGGCTCGACAGCCCGTCGGTCAGGATGCGGCTGACGAGCTCGCGCGTCCTGTCTTCGCCCGCCAGTTTGAAGTACAGCGTCAATTCATAACCGGCCGCGATACCGATTGCGCTCGGCCTCTCGCGCATGGCCGCGATCACCGAGTCCGGGAGCTTCAGCAGTGCGAGCGTCTTGTTGACGGTCCCTGCCGACATCCCGGTCAGCTCGCAAATCTCCTCTTCCTTCTGCACCTTGCCCTCGTCCAGTAACTGGCGCCAGGCGATGGCGTTATCGAGCGCCGACTGATCCGAGCGCTGCTCGTTCATGAGGAACGACAGGCGGTAGAAATCCAGATCGCTGAGATCGCTCTCGATGAAGCATTCCATGTCGAGCTTGCCCGCCGACGCCAGCGCGCGCTTGCGGTAATGCCCATCGATCAGGATGTAATGACCCGGCCGGGCCGGGTCCGGTGCCGCGAGACCGGGCGTCTTCTGACCATGCGTGGCGATCGACGCGGCGCGCTCCTGCACGACGGCGGGGTCATAGATGCGCCGGGCATTGAGCGGGTTGTCGTGCAGATTCGCGAGGGGAATCCGGATCAGTTGCCGTCCGCTTTCCGCGCCATCCGCACTTTCAGCGCTGAAAGCTGCGCTACTGTCTCCGGGCTGACGCCCCTGCAAGAGGCCATTCGGGTGGCGCGAGATTGCAGCCTCGGCACGTGCAAACCGGTCAATCGTGTCACTGCGCGTCTTCTCCGCAGCCATGCCGGCGAGCATGCCAGCTTTCAAACTTTTCAATTTCGTGGCCATACGTATTACTCAATCAGCGACAGGACCTCGTCGACCATCATGTCAACCTCCTGGACAGCCTCGCGCGCGCCCTGCACACCGTGCACCGTACAGCCGATCGCCTGGCACTCCCGGAACGCCGATCGGGATCCGATCATCGCGTTCAGGAGCGGGACGTCCCCGTCATCGCCAAGAATCTCGATGGCCTGACGCGCGATGGAGACGCGCCGCTGCACCATGTTGGCCATAACGCGGATCTGCAGCGTTTCGTTCTGGACCTGCGCGTGTTGTGCGAGCGTCTTGGCTGCCACCGCCGCCCACAAGTCCGGGGGCGAGGGGACGACGGGAATAATGGCGAGATCCGAGATCAGCAGCGCGCTGGATGGGGCGGCCGAATGCACCGCCGGCGGACAATCGACGAGGATGTAATCGTAGTCGTGGATAAATTTGCGCACTTCACGGTGCATTGCACCGCCCGAAGGGGCCAGCCCAATGACGGAGGCGGGAAACGGCCGATCATCGGTGGCTTGAGCCGCCCATCGCGTCGCTGTCCCCTGCTCGTCCATATCCACGAGCATCGATCGCGCGCCGCGCAAGCCCAGCGTTCCAGCCAGATGCATGCTGACCGTGGTCTTGCCGCAACCGCCCTTCTGGTTGAAGACGGTGATGATTTTTGCTGCCACTTCAGCCTCTCTCTCGATCGTTGGCGCTTTTTCGGCGCCCTGGTTTCAACGCCAGACTTTCAGCGCTGAAAGCGCGTTGGGCGATCCACTGACAAGACGCAACTGTAGCCAAATTAGACTGGCTATTCAACCGCATTTCAATTATTCAAATAATTATCCGAAGTGCCGGGTACCATCCGCACTAAAACGTGAGACAACGCACAGGGTGTGGAATCTTCGGGATTCTTCTGCTTGAAAAGAGACATGCAATCCGCCTAAAGTAAAGGCAGTGCGCATTACCCCGCACATGACACAGCAGAACAAACTGGTTATGATGCGCGCTACAGTCGAGTCAAGTCGTGTCAACCTCGTCGACTTCCGTTCGGTATCTACGAGACCTCAACGTGCTTGAACGGTTGTTTGCGTTGTGTACAAGAACTTGCTTCGAAAGGAAATTCCTATGGCAACCGGTACGGTCAAGTGGTTCAACGAGACCAAAGGCTTTGGCTTTATCACCCCGGACGACGGCGGTGCCGATCTGTTCGCGCACTTCTCCGAAATCCAGGGTTCGGGCTTCAAGACCCTGAAGGACGGTCAACGTGTCACGTTTGAAGTCAAGCAAGGTCCTAAGGGCCTGCAGGCATCGGGCATCAAGCCCGCCTGAGCGCGACTCGCGTGGAAGTCCGCGGCAAGCTGTCAGTGCCGCGGCAGCAAAAAGGGCAAGCGAATCGCTTGCCCTTTTTCTTTTTCCGGCCGCTACGGTCCGGCGAATGACGCAAATCAGGCGAGCTTACGGACGCTGGTGCGTGACGGCTGCAGGATAAGGGCCTTCGAAGAGTCCGCATCGACCTTGGCGCCCGGATATACGACCAGCACGTCCTTGAGCGCCTTGCGGAAGAGCGCCCGGAACTTGCGCTCGCTCTCGGTTTCCGTGCCGAACTGCATCTGCAGGGCTTCCCATGGAATTTCCGTACGGCGCTGGATCGTGAAGAACCGGTACGTCAGCCACGAATAGACGTCGAGCGCGAACGGCGATTGCTTGAGGGCCTTCAACGCGCGCATGTCGACGGGCACCGGGCGGTTCACGAGCTCGTTGAAGAACGGCTCCGACAGCACGACAAAGCTTTCGAACATCGAGCCCTGCCCCGGTTGCATGGGATCCCACCAGGTCGACAGCTGATCGGCAAGCAGATAGCCCACGCGATCGATCGCCAGGGGCTCATGGTTGGGGTTCTGGTTCTGGCTCGGTGTGGACTTGTTCTGCACGATCGCAATCGTGGCGGAGAACAGCCGGATCATCTGCTGACGCACCAGCGTCATCGTGCCGCGCTTGCCGCCCGTGGCCATCGGAATGCCCAGGTTATACATGAACTCCGACAGCGAGTTGCCGAGCGAGATACGGCGATCCTCTACGGTGCCGGTGAACTCGCCCCGCTTCTTCTTGGCCATGATCTCCTTGCCGATCCAGGCCAGCATGAGGCGTGGATAGGACCCATACGGATAGCCGAGCGAGACGGTCTCGGAAACCAGCTTCTGCCGGCCATTGGACGCGCGTTCCGACCGCTGTTGCGTGAAGTAGCCCGGCTGGATCATCAGCGAGATGTTGCCGCTCGTGCGCGTCCAGACAGGTGGCGCGCCCTTGGGCGCGCGATACGGAAGCGTGACCTGCACGCTTGCACGACTCAGGAAGCCCACTTCCCCGCTTTGCCACGCGTCTTCGCGTTCCATGGCCTGGGCTTCGTCGAAGAGGCGCTGGAATTTTTCGGACGGAACCAGCGCGTTTTCGTTGCCGGGAACGATGATCCGGGACGGCTCGCGTTCCAGACCCAGGACGGAGCGATCCCCGACGGTATGGTCGCCGACGTGGTCCTTTTCAGTGGCAAGGGAGCGTTTGATGGCCATAAGGGACGTGCTTCAAGTTACCCGCCTTTGTACGCGAAGCGATTCTTCTTGTCACGCAGAAACAGGTACGCTGAGGTTTTTCCCGCAGGCCCGTTGTGTTGGGCTCATCGGGTCTCTCAATGGTGGCTGGATGGCGGGCACACGGTGGGCAACCCGTGAGGGTTGTCCACGGTTGGCTGCACATCAGCTACCAGTAAACGATACCGATACGGGTTAACTACTTGTAAACCGTATACGCGACGTATACGTGCCTGATTCCAAAGGCGAAAGTTGACCTGTCCGTACCCGATTCTGCGCGCGTCCGTACTCGTTTCTGCGTAGGCCCGAACCCGAATCTGCGCCGGGCCGAACCCGTTTCAGCGCCCGGCACGAACCCGATTCAGCGGGGATAACTCTGTGATTCCACAGGCTTTTCCACAGTTTCCCGCGCGAAAGCGTACCCGTTTCTGCGCAGTCGATCGGATGCCGGAGCGCCGTCCGCCTTCGTGCCGCGCGGAATCCGGTTATCCACGCAGAATCGAGTACGTTTTCGAGCCGTGCATCGCGCCCTTTTGGGCAAAGCGTACCTGTTTCTGCGCGAAATCCCCCGCAGGGCGTACCTACTTCTGCGTGCTGGAGGTTGAGGCCTGCCATGCACGTAGGACGTACCCATTTCTGCGGCGTACCTCTTTCTGCGAGATCGAGGCCCCAGGCGGCGCTCAAGCCGAAACGTACCCGTTTCTGCGCAACATTTCCCGGTGTGAAATTTGCAAAGCGTACCTACTTCTGCGTAGGTTTTCCGGGCGCTCCTTGCGCAGTCATCACGACGTATACGTATACGCGACGTTTCCAGCCGAGCCAGCGCTCACTGTATACGACCGTAAACCGGCGTCGTTCGCCCCGTGGCGTACCCGTTTCTGCGCAACGTTTACGTGTCGTCAGTCCGTATACGCTCGCGTATACATGGGGCGGTATCGCGCTGCGTACCCGATTCTGCGTGTTCCCACTGTGTGGCACGGATATCTGAAGCGTACCCGTTTCTGCGCGGACGTCGTCTGGCCGCGTGCTGGCCGCTGCGAGGGGAGCTTTCGTACCAAAATCTGCGTGGATAACGTTGCCCACAGCCTGCCCACAGCCGCGATCGCTTCGCACAACCGCAAAAGCGTACCCAATTCTGCGTGTCGCGCGGGTCACGGGCGTACCCGTTTCTGCTAGCGATATTTGTGGGGCAACAGGGCCGATGTGGCGTAGCGCCAACGCCCAACGCGCGGCATGGCGGCCAGGGCCGGCGTACCCGTTTCTGCGGGCGGCCAGATGGATATTCCTGCGGACGAAAAAAAACCCTGCCGCATCGGCAGGGTTTTCGTGTTCCACGGTGCCCGGCGGGCACCGAATGAACGATTTACAGCGGCGTGATGTTCGCGGCTTGCAGACCCTTCGGGCCGTTCTTGACTTCGAACGACACGCGCTGGTTTTCCTGCAGCGACTTGAAACCTTCCACGCGGACTTCCGAGAAGTGGGCGAACAGATCGTCGCCGCCGGCGTCCGGCTTGATGAAGCCGAAGCCCTTTGCGTCGTTGAACCACTTCACGATACCGGTTTGAGCGGACATGGTATTGCTTTCCAAATAAATAAATGAAGAAATCGATGGCGCATTTGCCACCGTACTGCCAACTCAAGGAAAGGACACCATGGACAACCGAAATACCAAGACGGTGGCAAACGAATGCGCTGTTGCCTCGTCGCTTGAATCTGCCGGGCATTTTATACGAGGGATGCCCGGGAGCGTCAAGGTAGGGTGATTCCCGACGTCACATGGTGCCGGCAGGCTCCGGCCATGGGATGATTGCGCCCTTTTCGTATCCGTGTGCACCTCGCCCGTGCGCACGTTCGTTGCTATTGTCACTGGGGCAGTGCAACGCAATCGTCACCATGCCGCGCCGAGCGGCCACCCACAAGAACCGGAGCCCTACCCATGCCACAATCCGCGCCCCCGACACAGGATGCGTCCACTGCGCCATCGTCCGCGATCGAACGATGGTTCCGGCTGCGCGAGCATGACACCAACGTCCGCACGGAGCTGCTCGCCGGGCTGACGACGTTCCTGACGATGGCGTACATCGTCTTCGTCAATCCGAGCATCCTCGGCGATGCCGGCGTGCCCAAGGATGCCGTGTTCGTCGCCACCTGCCTCGCCGCGGCGATCGGCACGCTCATCATGGGGCTGTACGCCAACTATCCGATCGGCATGGCGCCCGGCATGGGCCTCAACGCGTACTTCGCATACACGGTCGTCAAGGGGATGGGGCTCCCGTGGGAGGCCGCGCTCGGGGCGGTGTTCATCTCGGGATGCCTGTTCCTGGTCGTGACGCTGGTGCGCATTCGCGAGATGATCGTCAACGGCATCCCGCACGCGATCCGCGTCGCCATCACCGCGGGCATCGGCCTCTTCCTGGCGATCATCGCGCTGAAGAACGCCGGCATCATCACGGCGAATCCCGTGACGATGGTGACGCTGGGGGATCTGCACCAGCCGTCCGCCGTGCTCGCGATTGTCGGGTTCCTCGCAATCGTCGCGCTCGAGCGACTGCGCGTGAAGGGTGCAATCCTGATCGGCATCCTGTTCACGACGGTGCTGAGCTTCATCTTCGGTGGCAACGCGTTCCACGGTGTCGTGTCGATGCCGCCGTCGCTCGCGCCCACGTTGTTCAAGCTCGATATCTCGGGTGCGCTTTCCATCGGCATTATCAACGTGGTGCTCGTCTTCTTCCTCGTCGAATTGTTCGATGCGACGGGCACGCTGATGGGCGTGGCGAATCGCGCGGGGCTGCTCAAGGCCGGCAAGATGCATCGGCTCAACAAGGCCCTGATGGCGGACAGCACCGCGATCATGGCGGGTTCGCTGCTTGGCACGTCGTCTACCACGGCCTATATCGAGAGCGCCTCCGGCGTGCAGGCCGGCGGCCGCACGGGCTTGACGGCCGTCACCGTGGCCGCGCTGTTCCTTGCCTGCCTGTTCCTCGCGCCGCTTGCGGGCACCGTGCCCGCCTATGCGACGGCGCCCGCGCTGCTTTACGTCTCGTGCCTCATGTTGCGCGAACTCGTGGACATCGAATGGAATGACGTCACCGAGGCCGTGCCCGCCGTCCTGACGGCGCTGGGCATGCCATTCACGTATTCCGTCGCCAATGGCGTCGCGTTCGGCTTCATTACTTATGCGGCGCTCAAGTTGCTGACGGGCCGCGCGAGGGATGTGCCGGTCATCGTGTGGATCATCGCCCTGGTGTTCGTCTTCAAGTTCTACTACCTGCCGGGCCACTGACCCCAGCCGACCGGCGCGAGCGTACCCGTTTCTGCGCCAGTCACACGTGCCCCGCAAGCCACCGACCGTACCCGTTGCTGCGCCAAATGTGAGTGCTCATTTACCTTAAAGGCGAATACGGATGCGGCGTTTCGCTCTCATACAAAAGTATGAGATATGGCTGAAAGGGGGGTCTGCGGACTGGACAAACGGGCACAAATGCACTCAACTAGATGCGTGGCAGAGAAGGGCGCGTAAGAGCGCCCTTTCTTGACTCCGCACATGTCGCGCGGGTCTTTTCGGAATGGGGCAGACATTCCAACGCGTGGATAACACGACTCCGCCACGGAGATTGCGACATCCCAGATCGCGCGGAGACGCGATAGCCCACAAGAAAGCCAGAAAACCAGACAAGTCAGTGGTAGTCGCGACCGACCGCGCGAACCGACCGCGTGGACCGACCGGGTGAACGGGAGCGGGACGCGAGCATGCAGTGCCGGGGGTGTTGTTCAACGGGGAACAGATCATGACCGCAGGAGAGATCCGGCGTCCGGACATCGGGCCCATCAGTGAATCCGCCAACCAATCGATCCATCGCGCCTGGGCTGCGCTGGGAGAAGCCTCCGCCACGGCGGACGACATCGCTATAAGAGAACAAGGGCAGGACAACGGGCACGAGGAACACACGCTTGCCGATCTCGCGGCAATGCTCGCGGAAGAACCCGATCTGTCGCCACGCGTGCGCGGTGCCGTCGAAAGCCTGCTGAATCGCCACCGGCTCCTCGCCGTCGAAGTCGTGCGCCAGCGCAAGCTGCTGCAGGAATGGATCCTCAGCCAACTCACCTACAAGGCGCTGTATCTGCAGTACTCGGGCCAGACCCCCGAATCGCCGAGCGTGGAGCTCATGCGGGAAAAAGACATGGTCCGACGGCGCATCCGCGACCAGTTGCAATCGGGACGCGACTATCGGAGCGTCCTCGAAGAGCAATCCCGCAGTCCTTCCAGACCGTGATTCCCACGTTGCGCGCGGGGGCGCATCCCCCGCCGGCGGATACAGACATCGCCGCCGTCATCAACAAGAAGGCCAACGTCAGGGAGAACGTCATGGACCGACTGTGCAAGGCGTCGACACGCTCCGCACAGATCGTGCTCGTGTCGCGCTATGAGGATTTTGGTTTCAGCGCCAACCAGTTTGGCTCCGGATGGGAGATCCGGCGTGTCCAGCAGGTTCGCGATCTCGAACGCGTGGTGCGCGGGAGCGCGCCCATGGCCGGCATCATCGATCTGCAGGCTGCCTACACCGATGCGGAACTCACGCAGCTCGAGCAGGGCCTGCAGCATCTGCACGTGATGTGGGTGGCCATCACGTCGACCGTCATGCTCGAGGACGAGCGTGTGCGCCGGCTCATCCGCGACTACTGCGTGGACTACGTGCGCACGCCTTTCTCGTTCGACGAGCTGCTTTACACGCTCAAGCACGCGCACGGCATGGCATGCCTGCATGGCGCGCGCGTGGTCGAACACGCCTCGCATGGCCCGATGATCGGCGAATGCGGGGCCATGCGGATGATGTTCCGCTCGCTGGCGAAGGTGGCGCACAACGATGCGCCGGTCTTCATCTCCGGCGAGTCGGGTACGGGCAAGGAGCTCGCCGCGCAGGCCATCCACGAATCGTCGAATCGCCGCAAAGGGCCGTTCGTCGCCATCAACTGCGGTGCAATTCCATCGCACCTCGTGCAGTCGGAACTGTTCGGCTACGAGAAGGGCGCGTTTACCGGCGCGAACCAGCGCAAGATCGGCTGGATCGAGCAGGCACAGGGCGGCACACTGTTCCTCGACGAAATCGGCGACCTGCCGCTCGAGAGCCAGGTGGCGCTGCTGCGATTCCTGCAGCAGGGCACGATCACACGGCTCGGCGGACATCAGTCGATTCCGCTGGACCTGCGCATCATCTCGGCCACGCACGTGGACCTGGTGGCGGCGCAGGCCGACGGCCGGTTCCGCTCCGACCTGTTTCACCGTCTCTGCGTGCTTACGCTGACAATTCCGCCGTTGCGGGAGCGGGGCGAGGACATCCTGCTGCTCGCGAATGCCGTGCTCGCCGAACACGGTCACGAAGCGCATCGCCGCATTCGGGGATTCTCCGCATGCGCGACGCAGGCCATGATGCAGTACACATGGCCGGGGAATGTCCGCGAACTCATCAACCGGGTCCGGCGCGCGATCGTCATGACGGACAACCGCAAGATCACGGCGGAAGACCTGCAGTTGCACGGGGGTGCGGAGCTTCCGCGCAAGACGCTCGACGCGATTCGCGAGGAAGCCGAGCGCGAGGCCATCCGCACGGTCATGGCGAGCCACGGTTTCCATGTGGTGCCCGCCGCGCGCGAGCTCAACGTGTCGCGGGTCACCCTGTACCGCCTCATGCACAAGCACAATATCCGCGTGGATATGCAGGCGAGCGCGACGGCAGGCGAATAGCCGCCGCCCGCGCGGCGCTACCGGGAGGCCGGCGACGTCCGCTCGCCGGCCTCCCGTGTTACCCCTCGCCGTGCATTGCGGCGGCGGCGGGCTAGCGCTCGATCCCTCCCGGCCGCATCAGGCTTGCGGGCTCTCCCCCGGGCCCGGGCTCTTCCCCGAGCCGATAGGCAGGCCACTGCGCGGATGACTGTGCCGCGAGGTTCATGCTGATCTTGCCGCGCGGCTGGCGCGGCTGCGCGTTGTTCTGCGGGGCGAGCTGACCGGGCGGCAGGTCGCGCGGGTCCAGCACGCTCTCGCGCGCCTGACGGCCGTCCGACTGTGGCGGCGACTCGTCCCGGCCATATTTCACGTCTCCCCATGCCCAGCCGAAACTGCGCACATAGATGTCGTTGCTGACGGCTGCGTGGCTGTTCGGATTCACCGCGTCGCCGCGGTCGAAGTACGAATAGCTGCCCGCCAGCGCGGACGTGGCCGCGGTGGAGAGCAGGGCCAGCGCCGCGGCGGCAATCTTTCTGGCAATCATGATGGCTCCCTCCCTGGCTGGAAGAAGGTGCCCGCCGGGGGACGGAGCACATAAACAACGTGACGCGACATTCGCCGTGACGCTATTTCGCGGGACGCATGCGACTCGCGCGCGCGGCCGACATACGGCTGGATGCGGCACAGAAGGGCGACGGATGTCTCGGGGCATGTGGAAACGGCAGTAACGGCGGCGACAGCAGATCCTGTACCGACGGCGGCGGGCCGGCCAGTCGATAGGATCGCCTGCGGGCCGTCATGCGCGCGGGCGGATGACGCATGGCAGTGATCTCCTGCGTTCTAGTGATGTTGACTCGGACTTCTCCCGCCTATTGCAAAGCGACAAGCGTGCCAATGCGCGCAAGCGCTTATGGGGCGCGGCATTCTGGAAGCGGGGACGAGATTGCGGGGGTAAGGGAGCGGTTTCCCTCCGCGATCGGTTTCGCGCCTGTTACGCAAGTTGTCAAACGCCCGCCCAGGGTGTTCGCCCGATGAAAATACGCAAGTCCGCCGGCGCCTCCGCGCGCCAGCGACTCGGGTGGGAAGCAGGTGGCCACCGGCTGCAAGATTTAGCTGGGTGCGCCACCTTAAGTCCTCGCTGCCGTCACCCTTGTGGGCGCGCCGGGCAACACTTACAACAATAGTGGCCGCTCGCATCGCATCGGCTGTAGGGGCGAATGCGCGACGAGCGCGCGCGGGAGGCCGTGCATCCGGTTGCATTGCTGAAACAAGCGTTTGACGCAGAAACGGGTACGCAGGCTCCCGATGCCCGGCGGCGTGGGGCCGCCGGCGCGTGACCCGGAGGCGGGCGGCTAGCGCGGCGCGGCGGGTGCGCTGGCGGCCGGTGCCGGCGCGGTGCCGGAAATCGGTTTGGGGCCGGGGCCGGGGCCCGGCTGGCTCTTGTCGCAGCCGGCCAGCGCCAGCAGGCAGACCGCAAGCGCCAGGGACATCCGGCGTCCGGCATGAAGTGTGCAAGTCACGAAGATCTCCAGTGGGCGATCGGTGCCGATTGGCGGCACATGGATTCACTCTAGCAGGTCGCCCCGAAGCCGCCCGCCCCAGACTCGAATGGGCAGTATGATGAACGCAGGCATTTTTCCGGAACCGCATCTCGCATGGGACAGACTGATACGCCATCCTCGCCGCCGCCCTCGAACTCGACACCGTCGCCGCGCCGGGGCCGCTTGCTGCCCGACCGGCACACTGGCGCGCGGACCGTGCGCGTGGTCGTGGCTGCCGTGAAGGACTGGCTCGATCACCGCGCGGCCAGCAAGGGTGCCGCGCTGTCGTTCTACATGTTGTTCTCGCTGGCCCCGATCCTCGTGCTGGTGATCTCCATTGCCGGCCTGTTCTTCGGGGCCGAGGCCGCGCGTGGCGAGATCTTCGCGCAGATCAACGGGCTCGTCGGCGAGCAGGGCGCCGCCGCCATCCAGGGCATCCTGGCCGCGACGCATCGCGCGGGCGGGAGCGGCGTGGCGGCGATCATCGCCTTCGGCGTGCTGTTTGTCGGGGCGACGAGTGCCTTCGCCGAGCTCAAAAGCAGCCTCGACGATATCTGGAAGGCGCCGCCGCCGCCCGGCGCGAGCTGGAAGACGCTGGTGCGCGCGCGGCTGCTGTCCTTCAGCGTCGTGCTGGCGCTCGCGTTCATGCTGCTGGTGTCGCTGGTCGTGAACGCGGCGCTGGCGGTGCTCGATCGCTTCTGGGGCCAGATGTGGACGTCGTCCTGGTTCGCGCCCGTGGCCGACGCCATTTCCACGGCATTCTCGTTCACCGTCGTGACGATGCTGTTCGCCGTGATCTTCAAGATGCTGCCGAATGCCCGCATTGCCTGGCGCGACGTGATCATGGGCGCGATCATCACGGCGCTGCTGTTTTCGGTCGGCAAGCGCCTGATCGGCCTGTATCTCGGGAACAGCGCCGTGGCCTCGTCATATGGGGCGGCGGGTTCGGTCGTGGCGTTGATGCTGTGGATCTATTACTCGGCCCAGATCTTCTTTTTCGGGGCGGAGCTGACGCGGCAATATGCGCTGCAGTTTGGCAGCCTGCGGGGACAGGATCCATCGCATCCGGGGGCCGCCGCGCCCGTTGCGCCCGCGAACCGGTAAAATAGCGGCCTTTCCCGATTCAGCCCCCCTGATCCCGCTGCCGTGAGCTCGCTCGTATCCGAAATTGCGCGTCGTCGCACCTTTGCCATCATCTCCCACCCGGACGCCGGCAAGACCACCCTCACCGAAAAGCTGCTGTGGTTCGGTGGCGCGATCCAGGTCGCTGGCGAAGTCCGCGCGCGCAAGGCGGACCGGCACGCCACCTCCGACTGGATGGAACTCGAAAAGCAGCGCGGCATTTCCGTGACCTCGTCGGTGATGCAGTTCCCGTACCGCGCGCGGCCGGATGTGGAAGAGAACATCGTGAACCTGCTGGACACGCCGGGCCACGAGGACTTCTCGGAAGACACGTACCGGACGCTGACGGCGGTCGATTCCGCCGTGATGGTGATCGACTCGGTCAACGGCGTGGAAGCGCAGACGATCAAGCTGCTCAACGTGTGCCGGCTGCGCGATACGCCGATTCTCACGTTCATCAACAAGCTGGACCGCGAGGGCCGCTCGCCCATCGAACTGCTCGATGAAATCGAGGACGTGCTGAAAATCCAGTGCGCGCCGATGACGTGGCCGATCGGCATGGGCAAGGCGTTCCGCGGCGTGTATCACCTGATCGACGACAAGGTGCAGCTGTTCGACCCGCGCGGCGAGAAGGGGACGTCGGCGATCGTCGATGGCCTCGACAACCCGGAGCTCGATCGCGTGCTGGGCGATCAGGCCGAGGAGCTGCGGATCGAAGTGGAGCTCGTGCGGGGCGCCTCGCATACCTTCGACAAGGAAGCGTTCCTCGCCGGCAAGCAGACCCCCGTGTACTTCGGCTCCGCTATCAACAACTTCGGCGTGCAGTCACTGCTGGACGCACTGTGCGAGCTGTCCCCGCCGCCGCTCGCGCGCAATACCGAGTCGCGCGTCGTGGTACCCGAGGAGCAGAAATTCACGGGCTTCGTGTTCAAGATCCAGGCGAACATGGATCCGCGCCACCGTGACCGCATCGCGTTCGTGCGCGTCTGCTCCGGCCGTTTTGACCGCGGCATGAAGCTGCTGCACGTCTCGGCGGGCAAGACCGTGGCGATCAACAATGCCATCACCTTCATGGCGCAGGACCGCAACACGACCGAAGAAGCGTTCGCGGGCGACATCATCGGCGTGCCGAACCACGGTACGATCCGTCTCGGCGACGTGTTCACCGAGGGCGAAGGGCTCAAGTTCACGGGCATTCCGTCGTTCGCGCCGGAGTTCTTCCGCCGGGCGCGGCTGAACAACCCGCTCAAGGTCAAGCAGCTGCAGAAGGGTTTGCAGCAGCTGGCCGAAGAAGGCGCCACGCAGATGTTCCGGCCACTGGGGTCGAATGAACTCGTGCTGGGCGCGGTCGGTATCCTCCAGTTCGACGTGGTCGCGCACCGGCTCGAGCACGAGTACGGCGTGGACGCGATCTTCGAATCGCACGAGTGCGCCACGGCGCGCTGGCTCAAGGGCGATGCGGCCGAGATCGAGAAGCTGATCGACAAGGCTGGCCACAACGTCGCGCTCGATGGTGCCGGGGACCACGTCTATCTGGCGCCGAGCATGGTCAACCTGCGTCTGACGCAGGAACGTTTCCCGAACCTCCAGTTCCTCGAAACCCGGGAAATCGTCTGAATGTGGCGCGTCATGTATCGCCCTTGATACATGACGCCCGCCCCGGCGCGGGGCGGCTCGGATAAAATTGCGGACTTTGCCGGTGCGTCGCCTGTGCCGCTGGCCGCGCCTCCTCATCCATGTCCACCGCTGCCCCGCTTCCGGCCGATGCGCCGGAGTCCGTTTCCCGCGATCCCGCGTTCCGCCATTACTGGTTCGCGCGGCTATGCACCACCATCGCGTACCAGGTCGTCACCGTCGCGGTGGGCTGGCAGATGTACGACCTGACGCGCGATGCGTTCATGCTGGGGATGGTCGGCCTCGTGCAGTTCCTGCCATCGATCGCGCTAATCCTGATGTCGGGCCACGTGGCCGACCGGTTCGACCGGCGCGTGATCGTGCGGACCTGCCAGAGTCTTGAGGCCCTGCTCGCGATCGGCATGGCGGTGGCGAGCTTCACGGGTTGGATCAACCGTGATTTCATCTTCGTTTTCGTCGCGTTGATGGGCGCGTGCCGTGCCTTCGAGACGCCCACGCTGCAGGCGCTGCTGCCGAGCGTGGTGACGCCGCAGGCCTTGCCCCGCGCCGTGGCGCTCGCCAGCTCCGCGGCGCAGACCGCGATCATCATCGGTCCGGCCATGGGCGGGTTTGCCTATGTCGCGGGGCCCGGGGTGGTGTACGCGATCGCGGGCGTTCTGTTCGCGGTCGCCGCGGTGCTCGTGGCCTCGCTAAAACTGCGGCAGGTCGCCCCCCGTTCCACCGCGCCGGTATCGATCAAGACGCTGTTCGCGGGATTCTCGTACATTCGCAGCCATCCGATCCTGCTCGGCGCCGTGTCGCTCGACATGTTCGCGGTGCTGCTTGGCGGCGCTACCGCGCTGCTGCCTATCTACGCGCGCGACATCCTGCATACCGATGCGTGGGGGCTCGGCCTGCTGCGTTCGTCGCCCGCCATCGGCGCGCTCGTGATGGCGCTCTGGCTGTCGCGGCATCCGCTCAACCGTCGGGTCGGCCGCATCATGTTCGGCGCCGTGGCGCTGTTCGGTGCGGCGACGATGGTATTCGGCATCTCGAACTGGCTGCCGTTGTCGATGGGTGCGCTCGTCGTACTTGGCGCCTCCGACATGATCAGCGTGGTCGTGCGCCAGACCCTCGTGCAGCTCGACACGCCGGACGACATGCGAGGGCGTGTGGGCGCGGTCAACTCGGTGTTCATCGGCGCGTCGAACCAGCTTGGCGAATTTGAATCCGGCGTCACCGCCGCCTGGCTGGGGCCCGTCGGCGCGGTGTTGCTCGGGGGCATTGGCACCATCCTCGTGGTGGGCGCATGGATGCGGCTGTTCCCGGCGCTCGCTTCCCGCGACCGTCTGCACGAGCAGACCGGAACCGCTCGTTAGGCTGTCGCGCTGCGCTCGCACAGGAGCGCAGCTACGACCGCCCCGACGTGGGGACACCCTGACATGATGCGCTGACATGACCCTGTCACGCCGGAGCGTACCCGTTTCTGCGTGAATGCAGGATTTGCATGGGACACGTTTCCCGGCTTGTAACCCCTACGCACGACACGCGCGCGACATCCACGCGCGCGGCTCGTGGTGGCAGGCGTTCGCATGACGGGTCATGCACGCAGAAACGGGTACGCTCTGCGCAGGCGAAGTGCGCTGGCACGCCCTTCGCAACGGGGATCCGAGTTGAAATCCTCGGAGCTGCTTGCATGAATCTGACATTCCTCGATGCCGACAAGGTGGAGGCCGCCTGGGCCTACCTCGCGCAGTTCGCGATCCATCAAGGCCTCAACTGCCTCGCCGCGCTCGCGATTCTCGTGGGTGGATGGTGGCTCGCCGCGCGCGCCGCGCAGACCGTTCGCCGGACGTTTCAGCACACGCATGTCGACGACACGCTGCGCCCCATGCTGGCCAGCGTCGTGCAATGGATCGTGCGCGTCCTCACCATCGTGCTCGTGCTTTCGCAGTTCGGGGTGCAGACCGCGAGCATCATTGCCATGCTCGGCGCCGCGGGTCTCGCCATCGGCCTCGCACTCCAGGGAACGCTGCAGAACATCGCCGCGGGCATCATGCTCGTACTGCTTCGGCCGTTTCGCGTGGGACAGTACATCGACGCACAGGGCGTGGCCGGGACCGTGCGCGAAACCGGACTGTTCATGACCGAACTGACGACGTTCGATGGCGTTTGCCTGCGCGTGCCCAACAGCAAGATCTGGGGCAGCGCGATCACGAATTACAGCGAGAACCTCACGCGCCGGATGGATATCGAGGTCACGGTTACGTTCGACAGCGAGGTGGGACGCGGTCTCGAGGCCCTGCGGCAGATGCTGGCCGCCGAGCCGCGGCTGCTCGCCGATCCGAAGCCGGAGGTCATGGTCGTGCGCTATACGGACCGCGGTATCACACTCAACGCGCGGTACTGGACCTCGAACGACGACTTCTGGAACGTGCAATACGGGTTCTATGCGCGGCTCAAGGCAGTGCTGAACGCCGCGGGATGCGAGATCGCCGTACCGGTGCAGGAGGTGCGCGCGCCCGGGTTCGAGGAGCGGTTGCCGGAGCCGGCGCATGGGCATGGCAATGGCAATGGCAATGGCCGCGACCGGGTGCAGCGCTTCGATGGCGTGGCGCCGAGGAGCGCCAGCTAGCCAAAAATAAAAAAGGGGGCCAGCGCCCCCTGTTTCATGCGTCCTGCGTTGGATTCGAAGCCGGGGGCGTACCCGTTTCTGCGTGCGCGGGAGAGAAGCCGGCGCCCGCGCCCGCGGCGGGTTTCGCGTCCTGCGCGTCGCCGGAATGCGTGTCCGTCAGCCCGGCATCGAGCCGTGCGTCCATCGTGTCTTCATCGGCGAACAGGGAGCATGCGCCCATCTCCGCCGTGCCGACATGGCGCCGGAAGCCGCCGAACAGGTCTCGCCCCACGCCGTGGCGATTGCGCGAGAGGTCGGGGCGCTGCGCCTTGCGCGCGCGCCAGTCGGCCTCGTCCACCGTGACGGTAAGCACCCCCGCCGGCGCATCGACGCGCACGATGTCGCCGGTGCGGACGCGGCCGATCGCGCCGCCGTTCAGCGCTTCCGGGCATACGTGGATGGCTGCGGGCACCTTCCCCGACGCACCCGACATGCGTCCATCGGTCACCAGCGCCACGTGAAAGCCGCGGTCCTGTAGCAGCGTCAGCGTCGGCGTGAGCTTGTGCAGCTCGGGCATGCCGCAGGCGGCAGGACCCTGCCACGGTAGCACGGCCACGAAGTCGCGCTCGAGTTCGCCGCGCTTGAACGCGGCGAGGACGTCGTCCTGCGTGGGAAAAACGATCGCGGGCGCTTCGACGACCTGATGCTCGGGTTTGACGGCCGAGGTCTTGATCACGCAGCGACCGAGGGCGCCGTCGAGAACCTTGATGCCGCCATCGGGGGCGAAGGGTCGGTCGAAGGTGCGTACGATCGTGTCGTCGAGCGAGGTCTCCGGGCCATCGATCCACTGCACGCCGCCGTTCCGCACCACGGGTTCGCGTGTATAGGCGTCAAGGCCCTTGCCAACGATCGTCGTCACGTCGTCATGCAACAGGCCTTCGGCCAGCAGCCCGCGAATCACGAGCGCCAGGCCGCCGGCCGCCTGGAACTGATTCACGTCGGCCTTGCCGTTCGGATACACGCGCGCCAGCAGCGGCACCGCGGCGGACAGCTCGTCGAAGTCGTCCCACGTGAGCTGGATGCCGGCCACGCGGGCCATCGCGATCAAATGGAGCGTATGGTTGGTGGAGCCCCCCGTGGCCAGCAGGCCGACGATGCCGTTGACGAATGCGCGCTCGTCCAGCACATCCGCCACCGGCGTATAGCGCTCGGTGCCATGGACGATGCGCAGGGCCTGCCGCGCGGCTTCGCGCGTGAGCGCCTCGCGCAGCGGCGTGCCGGGGTTCACGAACGCGGTCCCCGGCAGATGCAGGCCCATGATCTCCATGAGCATCTGATTCGAGTTCGCCGTCCCGTAGAACGTGCAGGTCCCGGGGCCGTGGTAGGACTTCGTCTCGGCTTCCAGCAGACCCTTGCGGTCGATCTTGCCTTCCGCGAACAGCTGGCGGATGCGCGCCTTTTCCTCGTTGCCGATACCCGTCGTCATGGGTCCGGCGGGCACGAAGACCGCGGGCAGGTGGCCGAACGACAGCGCCCCCATCACCAGTCCGGGCACGATCTTGTCGCATACGCCAAGGTAGAGCGCGCCGTCGAACATCTGGTGCGACAGCGCGACGGCCGTGGACATCGCGATGACGTCGCGCGAGAACAGCGACAGGTCCATGCCGTCCTGCCCCTGGGTCACGCCGTCGCACATGGCCGGAGTGCCGCCCGCGAATTGCGCGGTGCCGCCGGCTTCAAGCGCGGCCTCCTTGATCCATTGTGGGAACGCGGCCAGCGGCTGGTGGGCCGAGAGCATGTCGTTGTAGGCGGACACGATGGCGAGGTTGGGGCGCTCCTGTGCCTTGAGGCGGATCTTGGCCTCGTCGGGCATCGCGGCCACCGCGTGCGCGAGATTGGTACACGAGAGATTCGCGCGTTCGACCTTCTGGCCGGCCATGGCGCGCGTGCGCGCGAGATAAGCCTGGCGCGTGGCGGCGCTGCGGGCCACGATGCGGGCCGTGACCCGTTCCAGCACGGGGTGTCGGGGCATTGTCGTTCTCCTGCGGGGCGGGAAGCTCTCAGCGTAGCCCAAAAGGGCTGTCGCGTAGTGTCGGTGAGCGGCTGACAATCGCACCGCAGATATGCGGAAAGACAATCTGCGCTGGGGCGTTTTGATTCAACGCAAAAGAAACGGGTGATAGCTGCCGAATACTGCGTTCGGGGTCGCGCCGCTTTCTATGAGGAGATTCGTCATGCTCACCCGACGCCTTTTTTGCATCCTGCCGCTGGCGGTTTCGGTCCTCGTCAGTTCACCCGCGTCCGCGAGCTACAACTTCCGGTCCGGCGCCATCTGCAACGGGTATACGGAAGTGGAAGGCCGAATCCTGCAGGTCATTGCCACCACCACGTATTCCGGGACGCAGGGGGTGTACCTCAAATACCGTTACGAATCGAGCCATTCGGCCTCGTACGGACGCGTCTATCCCCGCAGTTCGCAGGATTGGGCCTATAACCATATGGTGAGAATGGCTATGTTCCTGCAGGCGGTTGGTGGCAAGGCCAAGCTTTGCGTCAACCGCGATGACATCTACGCGATCGCGATGATGGATTGAACCCCGCCTGCGCAGAAACGGGTACGCTCCGCCCCACTGCCCAAGTGAAGGCGACTCACGTAACATGTCCGGAACTTCTGGCCGCTGTGCCGCACTCAGTCCATGCCACCAGCATGAGGCTGAGATAGGCGGCCCGCGGCGATAACCCCCGCAAGGAGTCCAGGGTGAGCTTGCCCGATTTCGATATGGTGCTGTTCGGCGGCACCGGTGACCTGGCACGGCGCAAGTTGCTGCCGGCCCTTTTCGATGCGCACCGCTGCGGCGGCATGCATGCATCGTCGCGCATCCTCGCGACCGGCAGCCATGCGCAGACGACGGAACAGTACATCGCCACGCTTGAGGAAACGGTCCGGCCGGCACTCGGACAGGCGAAGCCCGAGGACTGGGCCTCGTTCGTCGAGCGTATCTGTTATGTGCAGGCCGATGCACGCCAGCCAGCGAACTTCGACGCGCTCGCGGAGAAGGTGCATTCGCGCAACCCCGAAGTCGTCGTCTGTTACCTCGCCACCGCGCCGCATCTGTTCGTGCCGATCTGCGAGCAGCTCCATCGGACCAGGCTGACGACGCCCAACGTGCGGGTCGTCCTGGAGAAGCCGCTCGGCCACGATCTGGAGTCCAACGAAGCGATCAATGCCGCCGTCGCGCAGTTCTTCGCCGAGGATCAGATCTATCGTATCGACCACTACCTGGGGAAGGAGTCGGTCCAGAACCTGATGGCGATCCGCTTCGGCAACGCGCTGTTCGAGCCGCTGTGGCGCCGCGAGTGGGTGCAGGACGTGCAGATCACCATTGCCGAGGAACTCGGGGTGGAGACGCGCGGCGACTTCTACGACCGTACGGGCGCGCTGCGCGACATGGTCCAGAACCATCTGCTGCAGTTGCTGTGCATGGTCGCCATGGAGCCGCCGGCAAGCCTGTCCGAAGACGCCATCCGCGACGAGAAGATCAAGATCCTCAAGGCGCTCAAGCCCATCACACCGCAGGACGTGGCCGAGAAGACCGTGCGCGGGCAGTATCGCGAAGGCGCCATCGGCGGCAAGCCCGTGCCCGGTTATCTGCAGGAACAGGGCATCGCCCCCGACAGCCGCACGGAGACGTTCGTCGCCATCAAGGCGGAGATCGCCAACTGGCGGTGGGAGGGCGTGCCGTTCTACCTGCGCACGGGCAAGCGCATGCAGTCGCGGCTGGCCGAGATCGTGATTCATTTCCGCGACGTGCCGCACGCGATCTTCCCGAAGCCGCTCACGCTGTCCCCGCAGAACCGCCTCGTCATTCAGCTGCAGCCCGAGGAAAGCATTCGCCTGTATTTTCTTGCCAAGCAGCCCGGCGACACGCTCGAACTCACGCCGACTTCGCTCGACCTCGACTTCGCGCACTCGTTCAAGGTACGGCGCGCGGGCGCGTACGAGCGCCTGCTGCGCGACGTCATTCGCGGCCGTCTGGGTTTGTTCGTCCGCCGCGACGAACAGGTGCAGGCCTGGCGCTGGGTGGAGCCGATCATCGATACATGGGATGCGAGCACGGTCCCGCCAAAGCCCTATACGGCCGGGACCTGGGGGCCCGCGGCGTCTTCGGCGCTGATGTCGCGCGACGGCGCGCTCTGGCACGAAGAAGTCTGAATCCAACGGCGCAACCGGAGACCGCATGCGACAGTTCGAACATCCCACGTTGATGGATCAGGCGGAGTCGCTTGCGATCTCCGTCAGTCATGCGCTGGAACTGGTGATACAGGCCAAGGGCTGGGCGGTGCTCGCCGTGTCGGGCGGCAAGTCGCCGGTGCCGATGTTCGAGCGGCTGCGCTATCGGCCGATTCGCTGGGATGCGGTGACCGTGACGCTCGTGGACGAGCGCGCGGTGCCGCCGGACCACGCGGACAGCAACGGCGCGCTCGTGCGCAACACGCTGTTGCGTGAAGCCGCGGCGCTGGCCGCCTTCGTGCCGGCGATCGCCGATGCCGCCGAGGCAGTCCAGCCCGCGCGCGCGGTCGAGCGCCTCAACGCCGCGTACCAGCAGCCCGACGTGGTGGTGCTGGGCATGGGCGAGGATGGCCATACCGCATCGCTGTTTCCAGACGCCCCCGAACTACAGCTCGCGTTGAGCGAGCCACAGCCGGGCTACGTCGTCACGCATCCCGCGAGCGCGCCGCACGCGCGCGTGACGCTCAACCTCGCCGCGCTGCTCGCGGCCGAGCGCACGTTCCTCGCGATCGCGGGCGAGAAGAAGGGCGCGGTTCTCGCGCAGGCGCTCGAAGGCCCCACACCATCGCTGCCCGTGAGTCTCGTGCTCGCGCGGCATCGCCACGGCGTGGACATTTTCCGAACCTGAAGATGCCCCGATGACGCGCCCCTCGTCACATCACGACTCATATCCACGCCTGCTTGCCGATGTCGGCGGCACCAACGTGCGCTTCGCGCTGGAGACCGCGCCCGCGCGCATCGGCCCCGTCACCGCGCTGAAGGTGGCCGACTATCCGTCGCTGGAGGATGCCACCCGGCATTATCTCGATGGCCTGCCCGGCGCCGCGGTCGCGCGGCCCCGTCACGCGGCAATCGGACTGGCCAACCCCGTTACCGGCGACCACGTCAAGCTGACCAATCACAACTGGTCGTTCTCGATCGAGGACATGCGCCGGGCGCTCGGGCTGGACACGCTCGTCGCGATCAACGATTTCACGTCGCTGGCGCTGGCGTTGCCCTATCTGCCCGACAGCGAACTCGTGCGCGTGCGGGCCGGTACGGCGGTAGCCACCGCGCCGCGCGCGCTCATCGGTCCGGGCACGGGTCTGGGCGTGTCCGGCCTCATTCCGGCCCCAGGCGGTGGTGCTGTCGCACTGGCGGGGGAGGGCGGCCACATCGAGATCATGCCGGCGACCGACGACGAATGGGTCGCCTGGCGCGCGGCCCACGCCACGCATGGACGCGTGTCCGCGGAGCGGCTGCTGTCCGGCATGGGCCTGTCCGAAACCCATGCCGCGCTCGCCGCAGAAACGGGTACGCTTTTGCTCGCGCCGCTGTCGCCGGCGCAGGTCACGGAAGGTGCGGTGAAGCGTGGCGACCCGCTGTGCCAGCGCGCGTTTCGTGTGTTCTGCGGCCTGCTCGGATCGGTGGCGGCCGACGTCGCCCTCGTATTGGGCGCGCGCGGTGGCGTCTATATCGGCGGCGGCATCGTGCCGCGCTTCGTGGACGCGTTCGCGCAATCGCCCTTCGCCGAGCGCTTTGCGGCCAAGGGGCGCATGGGTGCGTACCTCGCCGACATTCCTGTCTACGTGATCTCGTCCGAGTATCCGGCGCTGCCGGGGCTCGCCCACGCGCTGGCGGACCGGCTCGAAGGCGGCATGCGCCGCGATGTGTCCCGGCGTTCCTGAAAGTCCTGAATCATGCGTGTACTGCTGGTGGAAGACGACGCCATGATCGGCGAGAGCGTGAAGGTCGCGCTGCGTCAGGAGGGCTTTACGCTGGACTGGGTGCGTGACGGCGAGTCCGGTCTCGATGCCGCATCGGGGCAGGGCGCCGAGGGCGGCCACTACGACCTCGTGCTCCTCGACCTGGGCCTGCCGCGCAAGTCGGGGCTCGAGGTCCTGCGCGCGCTGCGGGCCCGCAACAACCGTACGCCTGTGCTGATCCTGACCGCGCGCGACGCGGTGGCGGACCGCGTGGCCGGGCTCAACGCAGGGGCCGACGATTACCTCGTCAAACCGTTCGATCTGCAGGAGCTTGCCGCGCGCATGCACGCGCTCGCGCGCCGCGCGGAAGGCCGGGCCGAACCCGTGTTGCGCTATGGCGAGATCGTGGTCAATCCGTCGACGCGCGAAGTCACGCAGGCGGGCGAGGCCGTCAAGCTGTCCGCGCGCGAGTTCGCGCTGCTGTCCGCGCTGATGGCGCGTCCGGGCAAGGTATGGTCCGTCGCGCAACTGCAGGAACGCCTGTACGGCTGGGACGACGAGGTCGGCAGCAATACGGTCGAGGTCTATATCCACGCGCTGCGCAAGAAATTCGGCGCCGCGCTGATCCGCAATATCCGGGGGGTCGGCTATCTGATGCCGCAACTCGACGAAGGCAGCGCGGACTGATGCGATCGATCCAGAGAACCTTGCTGTGGTGGCTGGCGGCGGGCCTGCTGGCGGGCATCGCTATCGCCACCGTGCTCATTTACGGGCAGGCGCGACAAGAAGCCAACGCGCTGTTCGACTACCAGATGAAACAGGTGGCCGCAGCGTTGCCGAGCCAGTTCAGCAATCCCGTCGCGCCGCCGTTCGACGCGTCCGACGGCACGGGCGCGGACCTGCTGCATGGGGACGAGGATGTGGTCATCCATATCTGGGATGGCTCGGGACGCAGCCTGTACCTCTCGCACGCGCATCCGGCGCTGCCGCCGCGCGCGGAATTGGGGTTCTCGAACGTGCGGACGGATCAGGGCGAATGGCGCATCTACAGCGTGCAGCTGGGCCCGGCGGTCGTGCAGATCGCGCAGCCGCTGAGCGCGCGGCGCACGCTGGCGGCGCATATGGCGCTGCGCACGGTGGCGCCGCTGTTGTTGCTGCTGCCGCTGCTTGGCTGGCTGGTCTGGCTCGCCGTGGGGCGCGGGCTGCGGCCACTGCGTCAGATCGCGAGCGAGGTGCGCACGCGCGATGCCAATACGCTGACACCCCTCGCGCTCGGGCCGATGCCCGACGAGATCGCGCCGGTGGCCACCGCGCTCAACCAGCTGCTCGCGCGGCTCTCGCATGCGATCGACACGCAGCGCGCCTTCGTGGCCGATGCCGCGCACGCGCTGCGGACGCCGCTGACGGCCCTGCAATTGCAGGCGCAGCTCGTGGAGCGCGCGGATACCGCCGAATCGCGGCAGCAGGCGGTCGGACAACTGCGGGCAGGGCTCGAGCGGCTCACGCATCTGGTGGCGCAGCTCCTCACGCTCGCGCGGCAGGAGCCCAACGCCTCCGCACCCGTGCACGATGCCGTCGATCTGCGCGCGCTGGCCGGGCGAGTCGTTGCGGAGATGTCGCAGGCGGCCATCGATCGCGAAGTGGACCTTGGGCTCGAAGCCGCCGACGATGTGGTCGCGAACGTGCAGGGCGACGCCGATGCGCTGCGCATCCTGCTGACCAACCTCGTGGACAATGCGCTGCATTACGTGCCGCGGGGCAGCCGTGTCGATGTGCGCGTCTGCCGTGCCGGGGAGGCTGGCGCCGGCGTGGGGTATATCGATCTGGTGGTGCAGGACAACGGTCCCGGCATTCCCGAGGCCGAGCGGACGCGCGTGCTGGACCGCTTTTACCGGCTGCCCGACGCGCCCACCGGCGGCAGCGGGCTTGGCCTGTCGATTGTCGCGGAGATCGCGCAGCGGCACGGCGCGGGCGTGACGCTCGAGGACGCCGCGCCCGGCCTGCGGGTGCGGATTCGCTTCCCGCTGCCGCGCGCAGCCTGAAACAACCCGGCGCTCAGTTGACGGGGGCCACCAGTGGCTCGCCGGCGAAATGGCAGCGCGCGTTCTCGATGAATTGCTGGATCGACGCGTTGATGGCCTCGGGAGACCAACCTGCCATGTGCGGCGTCAGCACGACGTTCGGGCAATCGAACAGTTCCACCGGCGGCGCCGGTTCGCTTTCGTAGACGTCCAGCCCTGCTCCGCCGACTTCGCCGGCCTGCAGCGCATCGGCCAGCGCCGAGGTATCCACCACGCTGCCACGCGCGATGTTGACGAGGTATCCCCGCGGGCCGAGCGCGCGCAGGATCTCCGTGTTCACGAGGTGACGCGTTTCGGCACCGCCAGGCGTGGCGATGATGAGGTAATCCGCCCATTCGGCGAGCGCCTTCACATTATCGAAGTAACGATAGGGGGCATCCGCGCGCGGTTTGCGGTTGTGATACCCGACCTCGCAATCGAACGCGGCGCCGCGCTGCGCGATGCGGCGGCCGATCGTGCCGAGGCCGATGATGCCGAGCTTCTTGCCCGAGACGTTCGGCGGCAGCGGCAGCGCGTTGCGCCAGATCCCGTCGCGGGTGGCGCGGTCGAGCGCGGGCACGCGCCGCACGGTCGCCAGCAGCAGCGCCATCGCATGGTCCGCCACGCAGCTGTCGTTGGTCCCGGCACCATTGCCGACCGCGATGCCGCGCGTGCGCGCATGCGCGATGTCGATGTTCTCGTAGCCCGCACCCAATGCGCAGACGAGCTCGAGCTCCGGCATCGCGTCGATCTCGTCGGCCGTGAGACCCGTCGTGCCATTGGTCAGCACCGCGCGGAAGGTCGGTCCGTGCGTGGCGACCTCCGCGACGCGGCCGGCGGTGGTAGGGGCGTAGCGGATCGCGTAGTGCTCGCCGATGCGGGCGAGGTGCTCGGAATCCAGCTGGATGAGGATCAACAGGGCGGGCTTCATGAGGGCAGGGGCGGGGCGATGGGAAGGGAAACTGACGCGCCATTCTAGCCCCCCGAAGACGTTGGCGCTTGCCGGACGCGCGCCCGCCGCTCGATTATCGAACCGCTTCGGTCGCGCGGCCGGGGCACGCAGAAACGGGTACGCTCTACCCGCCGCGCGGCCTCGCGCACGATATTGTGCTCACGCAGAAACGGGTACGCTTTGACGATGGCGCCGCCACGCGTGAAGCGCTACGCTTGCGTGCATGTCCTTGGAGCCCCTGCCTTCCATGCCGCCCACGCCGGCCGCGCCACCATCCGCCAACGCCCGCTGGCGCTGGCTGCCCGCGCCCGGAAGCTGGCGGTACCACTTGCTGCTCGGTGCGGCCGGCATGCTCGTGCTCGGCCCGCTCGGCAGCGTGGCGGCGGCATACATGAACTTCTCGCTGGGCTTCTTCGTCGGCGGACAGGTGCTCGCCGGCATCCTCGGTTCCGTGGTGACGGTGGGGTATGGCGCATCGGGGCGCCACGGCGCGAACTATATCCAGACCGCGGCGGCGTCGGTCGCGGGCATGGGTGGCATGGCGGTGATCATCCAGGCCATGGGGTGGATGGGACTCGCCGAGCCCCCGCTGTGGCAACTGGTCGCCTACATGCTGTGCATCGGCATGTACGGCGTCGGCGTCGGCATGCTGTACACGCCGTTGCTCGTGGATCGCATGCAGCTGACGTTTCCGTCCGGGCTGGCGGTGGCGAATATCCTCCGGGCGCTGACCGACCCCGCGCTGCTGCGGCATTCGATAACGCGGCTCGCGGGCGGCATGGGGCTGGGCGTGATGGCCGGCATCGGCGCGTCGCGTATCGCGTTTCTCGGCGCCATCGACCTGTCGGCGTCAACGTTCGGCGTGGGCATGATCGTGGGCGCGCGCATCGGCCTGGCGGCACTCGCGGGCGGACTTGCCGGCTGGCTGCTCACGCCTTACTTCGTGTCGATCGGATGGCTCGCACCGGGCGACCCGTACCGCAAGATCACGTTCCTGATCGCGCTCGGCATGATCATGGGCGCAGCCGCGGTCGACGTCGCGATGCTGGTGGCGCGCCTGGGGCGCGCGTCGCCGCGCGTGCGTGGGAAGGCGGCGCATGCGGCCGCCCGAACGTCGCCGTCGCTCCTGTGGGTCGTGCCGTGGGTCGTCTTCTGGGGCATCGCCGTGGTGGTCGCTGGCATGGTGTGGTTCGGCCAGCCGCCCGGCTATCAGCTGCTGGCCGTGCTGCTGGTGCTTCTGTTCGCGCTCGTCAACGGCATTTCGGTCGGCATGGTCGACCAGAACCCGATCTCGTCGGCGTTCGTGCTCACCGTGATTCTGATGGCCGCCATGGGCCTGCACCAGCCGCATGTGGGGCTGATCGCGGCGACGGTGCTGCTCGTCTCGACATCCGTGGCCTCCGACATGCAGCAGGACCGATCCACCGGCTGGCGGCTGGGCACGGACCGCGTGGTCCAGTTCGGCTATCAGGTCGCCGGCATCGTGGTCGGGGCGCTGCTCGCGGTCTGGCTCGCGCGGCTCTTCATGAGCGCGTATCCGGTGCTGAGTCTCGATCAGACCGTATTGCCCGCGGATCAGCAACCCGCGCGCTGGACCTCGGCCATGACGTACAAGATCGTGGGCGCGCTGCGGAGCATGACCGAGGATCGCCCTTACCAGCGTCTGGCCGTGTGGATCGGTGTCGCGATCGGGCTGGTCACGGAGATCCTGCGCAAGGCGATACGCGCGTCGGCGCGATGGCAGCGGTTCGTCGCCACGCGGCGCGCGGGGAAGGTGAGCGACTTTCTGCTCGATGCGGCGATCCTGCCTTCACCGTATGCGTCGTCGTTCGGTGGCTTCGTCAATTTGCTCGCAGCGGCATGGATGGCGGCGGGCGGTGTGCTCGCGAGTCTCGTGGACCATCGCAAGACAGAACGGAATGCCGACGGAGCGCTGCCCGAGGACATGACCACCACTTCGCTGATCGGTGGCGGCCTGATCGCCGGCGACGCGCTGGCCGCGCTGGCGATCGGGCTGGCAGGACTGGCCGCCACGTTAGGTGGCTAGCGGGGCGATTGAATAATCAGACCTCTTTCGTCATGCCCTTGAAGTCGATCCATTGCGCGAACTGTTCCTCGGTCACATGGCCCGACGCGATCGCCGCTTCGCGCAGCGACAGGTTCTTTTTCACCGCGAGCTTGGCGATTTCGGCTGCCTTGTCGTAGCCGATGTGCGGGTTCAGCGCCGTCACCGTCATCAGCGATCGTTCAAGCAGTTCCTGGATGCGCGCGCGATCGGGCTCGACGCCTTCAACCATATGCTCGGCGAAGCTGGCGGCCGCATCGGCAAGCAGCGTGACCGACTGCAGCAGGCTGTAGATGATCACCGGCTTGTACGCGTTGAGTTCGAGCGTGCCGAGGCCGTTCGCGAACGTCACCGTCGTGTGGTTGCCGATGACGCGGCAACACACCATCGCAAGGGCTTCGGCCTGCGTCGGATTGACCTTGCCTGGCATGATGGACGAGCCGGGCTCGTTCGCGGGCAGGATCAGTTCGGCGAAGCCCGCGCGCGGGCCCGAACCCAGCAGCATGAAGTCCTTCGCGATCTTGAGGAACGACGAGGCCGTGGTATTGAGCGCGCCGGAGAGGTCGGCCAGCGCGTCGTGCGCGGCCTGCAGCGCGTAGCGGTTCGGCGCCGGTTCGAACGGCAGGCCGGTGTAGCCCGCGAGCGCGCGTGCGAACGCCGCGGCAAAGCCATCCGGCGAATTGAGGCCGGTGCCCACCGCGGTGCCACCTTGCGCCACCGGCATCGCGCGCAGCATGGCCTGCTGCAGGCGCGACTGCGCATCGGCCACCTGCGTCATGTAGCCCGAGAATTCCTGGCCGAGCGTCAGCGGCACGGCATCCTGCAAATGGGTACGGCCCACCTTGACGATATCGGAGAACGCCTCGACCTTGCGTGCAAACGTCTGCTGCAGCAGTTCCAGCGCCGGCAGCAGCTTCTGCTGGATCGCGCGCGTCGCGGCGATATGCATCGCCGTCGGAAAGCTGTCGTTGGACGACTGGCTGGCGTTGACGTGGTCGTTCGGATGCACGGGCTTCTTGCTGCCGACCTCGCCGCCGAGCAACTGGATCGCGCGATTGGCGATGACCTCGTTGAGGTTCATGTTCGTCTGCGTACCCGAGCCGGTCTGCCAGACGGAGAGTGGAAACTCGTCCGGCCACTTGCCGCCGATGACTTCCTCCGCGGCGCGCTCGATCGCGTCGGCGAGTTCCGGCTTGAGGACGCCGAGCTCGCGATTGGCCCGCGCGGCGCAGAGCTTGAGGATCGCGAAGGCCTCGATTAGCGACGGCGGCATCTTCTCGATGCCGATGCGGAAGTTCTGGCGCGAGCGCTCGGTCTGCGCCCCCCACAGGTGATCGGCCGGGACGGGAACATCTCCCAGGCTGTCTTTCTCGATGCGGGTAGACGTCTGCGTGGACGAGGACGTGTCGGACATGAACGGACTCCTGATTCAAGAGAAGGGGCGACAGAGCCCTCTAGAATATCCGCGTTGCCCAACGATCGTCGTGAAACGCGCCGATGCCCCTTCCGCCTTCATGCGCATTGCGTGCGGGGCCCATCGGCGTGTCATGCAGGTGTCGTTCTCAGGCGGTCATCTTGAGGCAGGCGTCCATGCATGCCGCGCAGGCCTTCGCGCACTCCTGGCAATGCCAACTGTCGTGATGTTCGCACTCTTCCTTGCACCACTTGCAGACCTCGGCGCAATCTTCGCAGACGAGCGCCGCGAATTCGCTGTTGCGCAGCATGTACGAGGAGGCCAGCGCGCAGATGCCCGCGCAGTCCATATCGAGCGCGATGCAGCGGGTCATCTTGCGCACGTCGGGCTCTTCCAGACACGCCGCGGCGCATTTGAGACAAGCGGCCGCGCACGCGTTGCAAGCTTCGATGCATGCCGCATAGCGACTGAAGCTTTCCTGCACTGAAGGTCGGATCATCAGACTTCTCCTTGGGGGTGACTGGTCGTCCGGGCAGGCAGCGTCGCCGGACGGCCTGCTTTCACAATAGCAGCCGGGGTGCCATTGCGCCGCGTGACGCGCGGGCCGGCGCTACAATGACGCACCGCCGTACGCATGAGACGGCGCACGCGCTCGAAGCGACGCCCACGTTTGAAATCGTGGACGTTCGGCGATTGTTAGATGGGTTTGGCGCGAGTCAGCCGCAGATAGGGACAGTTACCATGGGTGAAGCAAAGCGGCGAGGGACGCCCGAAGAGCGGGCGCAACAGGCACAGGCGCGTGTGGACGCGCTGCGCCCGCAGCAATTGGTGTGCGGCGCGTGCAAGACGGCATTCAAGGACTTCGAAGCGCTCGAAGCGCCGGGACTGCGTGGCATCGACGCGATCTTCGGTGGGCAATGTCCGAACTGCGGCAACGACGTGCTCGTGTTCAAGGGCGAGTCGAAGGCCGTGGCCGAGGCGATGCTGGCCTACGAGAAGATGATGGGCGAGGGGACCAAGCTGGGTTACCAGCATGCCGACGGTACGCATGTCGCGTTCGACGCGACGGCACCCCAGGCATCGGACGCTTCGGACAAGTCAACTCCGCACTGACGGTTGAAGGCGGAGTTTACGGGGGCCAGCTTTCGGCGCTGAAAGTCCGGCGGCGCCCTAGATTTCCGCCTCGAGCAACTCCGGCGGGCCGATCTCGTATCGGCCGCGACCCTGCGTCTTGGCGCGATAGAGCAGGACATCCGCGCCGCGCATCAGCGCGTCTTCCGTCGTCATGCCGCCCTGAAATAACGCGATGCCGATGCTGACGTCGACATCGGCGGGCACACCGTCGAAGTGGAAGCCGCGCGCCACCGCGTTCAGGATCGACTCCGCCACCCCGCGCGCGCTGGCGGCGCTGTCGATATTCTCCAGGATCACCGCGAATTCGTCGCCGCCCAGCCGCGCGACCACATCGGCGTCACGCACGCAGCGCCGTAGCCGCAGCGCGAATGCCTGCAACAACATGTCGCCCACCGCATGCCCATGCTGGTCGTTGACGGCCTTGAAGCGATCCATGTCGAGGAACAGTAGCGCCATGAGCCGGCCATCCTCGCGGCTACGTGCCATCGCCGCGTGCAGATGCGACTCGAAGGCGCTGCGGTTGAACAGCTGCGTCAGATGGTCGGTCTGGGACATGCGCGACAGCCGCAATGTCTCCAGCTTGCGCTGCGTGATGTCCTGCGCGTGGATGTGCACGCCAACGACCTGTTTTCCGTCCTCGCTCCATTCGGGGCGGTACGTCATCTCCATCCAATGCGGTTCGGGGTCTTCGTACTCGGCATCGAAGCTGACGATATGGCCGGCGAGCGCGCGCTGCAGGTGCGGCCTGGCGCGCGCATAACGTGCCTCGCCGAGCAGCTCGCGCACGGTCTTGCCCCGAATTTTTCCCAGCGGCATGCCAAACGCGCGTTCGTAGGCGATGTTGTTGAAGACGTAACGTTCGTCCGTGTCGATGAATGCAAGCAAAGCGGGCAACGTATCGGTGACCGCGCGCAGCCGCCGCTCGCTGCGCGCGAGCAGCATGCCGCGCTGCCGCACGTCGCGCATCAGCCGGACGAATGCGCGCGTGACGTCTCCGATCTCGTCCCGGTGCGGGCGGAGCGGCAGTTGCTCGAACGCGGAAGCGTCGCCGGCGCTGTCGCGCACCACCTGATGCAGACGCGACAGCGGCGCGAGCATTCGCCGGATCACGAGCCACAGCAGCGCGGCCACGACCACCAGTGCGAGACCCGACATCAGCACGAAGCGTTGCTGCATTTGCTTCAGCGGCGCGAACGCTTCCCTGGCCGGCAGCACGGTCACGAGTTCCCAGCCGGTGGTGGCCATGAGATAACGCGCGATGACGGGTCGCGTCGGCGTCAGGAATTCGAGCCAGGACGTGTTGTCGTCCACGCCACACGTATCCCCCACCGCGCGCGCCGGTTGCTGGCGCTGCGTGGCATCGGGGTGCTGGACGTAGACCGGATCGGGACCCGAGGACACGAGGCAGTAGAACCCCGTGTTGCCGAGCCGCACGTGCGAGAGCTCGACCAGAAAGTTCGAGCTCGACAGATCGAGCCAGCCGCCCGCCACGCCAAGAAACGCACTGGTGTCCGACAGGACCGGTACCACGACGAGGACGCCCATGGCGCCAGACACGCGCGCGCGTATCGGCGCCGTGACGACCGGCGACAGCGTGCGGGCGGCTTCACGGAAGTAGCTGCGGTCGGACACCTCCACCGGCACGTTCGGGGCCGTGAGCAGCCGGCCGCTGGCGTCGGCCACCATGAGCGCGTTGAAGGCGGTGGGAATCGGGATCGAGCGCTGCAGCGTCTCGAGCAGCTTGGCGCCTACCTCGGCGACGGGCCGCGTGGCACTGGCCGCAAGGTTGTCGCGTAACTGCGGCGCCAGGTGGCTGAGCAGCAGAATGCGGTCGTCCATGGCGGTGTCGAGCTGGTCGGCCGTAAGCTTGACGATGGAGTCCTGCTGGTTCTGAAGCGCGTCGCGCAGGTCGCGATGGGCGTAATAGAGCGAGCCGAGAACGATCCCAGCTCCGAAGACGGCAACGAGCGCCGCCGTGACCAGTGCGATTCGCGCTTTGAGCGAAGGCAAGAAACGAGGCATATGGAACGGTAGCACGCTGCATGCGACGCAGTCAGCCGGAGGAAGCACGGTTTGACAGGCGTTTGACGGACCTTTGACAAGTCCCGCTATGGGGGTCTCCTCGCGGTGTGGCGCGAATGTGACCTGTGTGCGGCGTGGCACTGTCAGCGTTTAAGGCGGCAAGGTATAGTGCGCCGTCCCGTCGGGTCCCCGGCTGCCGCCGGATCGTCGCACCCGTCGCTCTTATCTGTCCTGCCATGAAATTGCCGTTCCTATCGCCTGGGTTGCTCGCGCTGCTGGTCGCAGCGGGAGGCGCCTTGCTGACGGCGGGGGCATGGCAGCAGGCCAAACGGCTCGAGCATCAGGTGGCTCAACAGGATGCGGCGGCGCTGCTCGATCGCACGGCCGACGCGATTCGTGCACGGCTGGAAGAAAACGAACGCCTGTTGCGCGGCGCGGCGGCCCTGATCGCGGCGGATCCCGCCACGACACGCGCGCAGTGGCGCGGCTATGTCTATACGGCGCAATTCGACGAACTGCCGCCGGGCACCCTGTCGATCGGCTACGTGAAGCTTGTCACGGCCGACCAGGCACCGGCGCTTATCGAAACGATACGCGGCGAAGGCCTCGGCGACTTCGAGATCCATCCCGCGGGCGAACGTCCGTTGTACGCCCCCATCGTCTATGTGGAGCCGTTCGCCGGCCGCAATGCGCGCGCCGTCGGGTACGACATGCTCAGCGACCCCACGCGGCGCGCCGCCATGGAGACCGCGCGCGATACAGGGCACGCCACGCTGACGAAGGGGCTTGAACTCGTGCGGGAAGTCGAGGCGCAGACCCATCAGCGCGGCGCCGTGCTGTACGTGCCCGTGTTCCCCGCCGGCATGCCCGCCGCCACGCGCGACGAACGCCGCGCAGCGGTGAGCGGCTACGTGTATGCCACGCTGCGCCTGGGCGATCTGATGCGGGGTGTGAGCGGCGCCGCGGCCGGCGACCTCGTGCTGACACTGTATGAAGGCAACACCCGCACATCGACGAACCTGCTGTCTGGCGACGGTGCCGATGGCGAGCGCCGCGCCGACGGCCGCAAGCCGATGGTCGAAGCGGACCGGCTGCTGCACTTCGGCGGCGTCATGTGGACATTGCACGCGGCCACGCGTCCGGCCTTCGAGGCCACCCATCGCAGCCAGGCCGGCATGCGCGCGCTTGGGCTGGGCGCGCTGGCGACGGCGGCGATGGCGTGGCTGGCGGGCTGGCTTGCGCGGCAACGTCGCGACGCCCGGCAGCTCGCGGAGCGCGCGCGCGAAGCCAGCGTTGAAGAAAACGATCGGCTGCGCCGGTCGCTGACGCAGGCCGAACTCGAAGCGGCGACGGCCGCCGCGCGCTATGTCCGGCTGCTCGACCACGCCGCCTTCTGCGTGATTACGTTCGACGAAGCCGGCATGATCACCAGCATCAACCGCGCGGGTCTGCGCATGCTCTGGTACACGGAGGCCGAACTTGTCAGCCGCATGCCATACGCCAGTCTTTACGATCCCGACGAACTGGCGGCGCGTGCGCGCGACCTGTCGCAGGATCTCGGCACGCTGGTAGCGCCGGGACTGCCCGCGCTGGTGGCAAAGCCGCGGTTGGGCCTGGCGGACGAACGCGAGACGACTTACCTGCGCAAGGGCAGCTCCCGGCTGCCAGTGCATGTGACGGTGACCGCGATGTCCGATGCGCGTCCCGGCGACGGCGGTTATCTGGCGATCGCGCACGACCTGACCGAGCGCCGGCGCGTGGACGAATACATCCGCCATCTCGCGCAGCACGACGCGCTGACCGGCCTGCCCAATCGCACGGAACTGCACGACCGGACCGAGATGCTGTTGCAGGACGCACGGCGCAAGGGCAACCGCGTGGCGCTGCTGCTGCTGGACCTCGATCACTTCAAGCACATCAACGAATCGCTGGGCCATCCGGTCGGCGACGATGTCCTGCGCACGATCGCGGACCGCATTCGCGGCGCGGTCCGGCCGCGCGACGTGGTGGCGCGCATGGGCGGCGACGAGTTCGCCGTCGTGCTAGGCGACCTTCGCCACGACAGCGAGGCCGAACTCGCCGCGTCGAAGATCCTCGCGCGCGTTTCCGAGGAACTTCAGCTCGCCGGACAGGCGCTGCGCGTCACGCCATCGCTCGGCATGGCCATCTATCCGGACGACGGCGACTCGCTGACGGACCTGCTCAAGTCGGCCGACTCGGCGATGTACGCGGCGAAACAGGGCGGCCGGGCGCAGTTGCGCCGCTTCGCCAGCGAGATGGCGGAAGCCTCCCTCACGCGATTCACGATCGAGGCGCTATTGCGGCGCGCGCTGGCCGAGCACGAGTTTTACCTGCGATACCAGCCCATCGTCGATGTCGGCACGCGCCACGTCATTGGCGTGGAAGCCCTCGTGGGGTGGGAAACGCCGGAGCGCGGCATCATGCAGCCCGCGGAATTCATCCCGATTGCCGAGCAATGCGGCCTGATCGGCCAGCTCGGCGAATGGATCCTTGCGACCGCCTGCCGCGATATCCAGATGCTGCGCAACGAGCTGCATCGCGAAATCGACGTCGCGGTCAACATCTCGCCGTTGCAACTGCGCCAGCCGGGCTTCCCGGAGACGGTCATGCATTGCCTCGATGCCGCGGGCCTGCCGCCGGACTGCCTCACCATCGAAGTGACCGAGGGCATTCTCGTCGAAGGCGGCGATACGACGATCGATACGTTCCGCCAGATTCGCGATCTCGGCGTGGGCCTGTCGATCGACGACTTCGGCACGGGCTACTCGGGACTCGGCTACCTCACGCGTCTTCCCATCAGCAAGCTCAAGATCGACAAATCGTTTGTCGATGACGTGGCATCGCCGGGCCACGATCGCGCGGTCGCGGCGGCCATCATCACACTGGGGCATCAGCTGCAGTTGCAGGTGGTGGCGGAAGGCGTGGAGTCGCAGGCGCAGTTCGATGTGCTGCGTCATGACGGATGCGACGCGGTGCAGGGCTTCCTGTTCTGCCCGCCCGTCACGCTCTCGCGCCTGCACGACATCCTGTCGTCGGGACTCGAAGTGCCGATGCGGGACGTGGCGCCCGCGCGCATCTGACCGCGTCCGACACGACGCAGAAACGGGTACGCTGGCCCAATAAAAAACGGCATGGACCATGATCCATGCCGTATCCGATGAGGGGAGAGCCGGCCGTTCAGGTCTGGCTCGGTATCAGCGTGTGGCTGCCTTCGGGGTTATGCAGGCGCCGATACAGTTCGTCGATGCGGGACCGGCTGCTCGCGAGTTCCTCGCGGCCCATTTCGGTCAGCAGGTAGACCCGGCCGATGCCGTCGCGCAAGACGCTCTCCAGGTATCCCTCCATCTGCAACGCTCGCAATAGCGGTCGCACGCTGCCGATATCCACCTGGAAGCCGTACTCGACGAGCATTTCGGCGAGCATGGCGACGGTGGCGGGCACCTCCAGGGCAAATTGCATCACATAGACGCGGGCCAGCAGGCCAAGAAACTGTCTTTTCATTTCGGAGGCAACGCAGAACTGGGGATGGCGGTTGACGCCGGCAGTTTACGCCGGATTACAAAGCAACGCGCGCGAAACCCGCCCCATGGCGCGGCCCCCGTCGCGTACGATACTCCATTCCCGCTTTGCACAAAAAAAGAAGCCGCCAGGAGGGCCCTGGCGGCTTGTCGGGAATGCGTCGGAGGGGTCAATTAACTCTGGCGCAGAACAGAGTTTAAAGGAATCGAATACGCGATGTCACGTCTTGTGGTAGCGACCCCTCCATTTGGGGGGTGTCATGTCGGGTGAAGTGATGTGCCGACCGCAGCGTATCTGCAACGAATAGCACTTTTGCCCACTTTCTGTGCATTAAACAGGCGTTTTGCCAGTTATCCCGATTCAAGCGGTGTGGAATGTCCGCGTGCGATCGGATGTCCGAAAGCGGCTTGCGAGGTGCTTCAGAAGCCGCTGTAATGACCGTTAGCAGGTATTGCGGCAGTCCAACTTGCACCGGATCGTTGCAATCCATCGATGTTGTGTGTTCCGCGCAACACCTCACAAGCCGTGCTTATCGCCGTCACCCAGCCTCCCACTTTCACTCCGCATGAAATCCACCGATATCGTTCGCCTGCTGGCGCTGTCCGCGATCTGGGGCGCCAGCTTCCTGTTCATTCGCATCGGCGCCCCGGTGCTAGGGCCTCTTCCTGCGGCATTCTTCCGCGTGCTGATCGGCGCCGTCACCCTCGCCGCATGTCTCGTCCTCATGCGCGTGCATTGGGATATGCGCGGCAAGTGGCGCGCCGTGATGACACTCGGGGTCATCAATTCCGGCATTCCTTTCGTGATGTACGCGGTGGCGGCGCTGTGGCTACCGGCGGGCTATTCCGCCGTGTTCAACGCGATGACCCCGCTGATGGGCGTACTGATCGGCGCGCTGTTCTTCGCCGAACCGCTGACCCGCGCGAAGGCGATCGGCGTGGTGCTGGGTTTGCTTGGCGTGGCGGTGCTGACGCGGACGGGTCCAGTCACGTTCTCGCCGATGGTGCTGCTGGGCGCCGCGGCGTGCCTCGTGGCGACGCTCTGTTATGGATTGGCCGGATTCCTGACGCGCCGCTGGATCACCGCGCAGGGCGGCCTGGACAATCGCCTGGTCGCCGCGGGCAGCCTCATCGGCGCGACGCTGTTCCTGTTGCCGTTCAGTGCCGCGGCGCTCATCCGCGAGAACACGTTGCCGCTGGCAGGCCCAGGGGTCTGGGCCGCCATGCTCGCGCTCGGGATGTTCTGTACTGCCATCGCCTACGTCATGTACTTCCGGTTGATCGCCGACATCGGGCCGGTCCGCTCGCTGACCGTCACGTTCCTGATTCCGCCTTTCGGCATCGTCTGGGGCTGGATCTTCCTCGGCGAGACGCTCTCGGCGGCGCACGCCGTCGGCATGGCGCTGATTGGCGGCGCCGTCTGGATGGTGCTCCGGCCGGCCAAGCCGGCCGCGCAGGCGCGCACCGCCTGACGGCGTTTCGCCGGCACGGCGTCAGTCGTTAGTGGTGATGCGGGCCGCGATCGTGGTCATGGTCCGCGTAGTGGCCGCGCGGGCCCGGGCCGGGACCGCCTGGACCCCAGTGACGGCCGCGATCGTGCCAGTCGCGCCATTCGTGGCGCGAGTACCAGCGGCGGCCGTCCCAGTAGCGGTCGCCGTGCCACCCGATGACCACCGGGGCGACCACGACAGGCGCCGGCGCGACGACGACGGGGGCGGGCGGCGGCGGCGCGTACGCGGGTGCCGCGTAGACGGGCGCCGGGGCGACGTAGACCGGGGCCGGGGCGCCGATGTTCACATCGACATCGACGCGCGCCTGCGCGGCGGTGGAGGCGGTCAGCGCGGCCAGGCCAAGGGCCGCGGCGGTCAGGGTAGATGCGATCAGGGGACGCTTGTTCATTGTGTTCACCAGTAGTGTGATGCTGTACCTCCACTCTACCGGTGTGGCGTATTACGGTTCTAGCGGCTTTGTAACAAGCCTTCCCCATTCTGTAAGAGACGTTGTCGCCACGCCACGTGGACTGTTTCAGTCGTCGGTCGCACGCGGCTGGCACGCGGGACACAGGCCGTAGAGCACCAGCATGTGTTCACGCAGTTCGAAGTCGTTATCCGCGGCGACCTCCCGCTGGCGCCGCTCGATGTGCTCGTCCCGAAACTCCTCCACCCGACCGCAGGTGACGCAGATCAGATGATCGTGGTGCCCACCCTCGTTCAGTTCGAACACGGCGTGGTCGGCCTCGAAGGTATGGCGCAGGAGGATATTGGCCTGCACGAGCTGGTTCAGCACGCGATAGACGGTGGACAAGCCGGCATCGACGTCCTGCGTCAGGAGGATGCGATAGACGTCTTCGGCGCTGAGGTGGCGCCGGTCGCTGGTGCGAAAGGCCTCGAGCACGTACATGCGAGGCGAGGTGGCCTTGAGGCCGGCATGCTTGAGGCGGGGATCGGTCATCACGGGTGACAAGGACATGGCGATTCGCGCCACATAGCGCGTTGAGCGTTTTGGGGCGATCACGGAACCGGCGCGCCGCGCGACGGCGCGCGCGAAGGCCATCCTGCGGGGGCGATGACTCGCATCGCCCGCATCGGGCATCCATGACGGGAAAATTCAGGCGGAATGGACACCCGGGACGAGGGCGCCTTGGCGGTCGTCCCGGGCGGTGCGCCGTGCCTGCACGGCGCGCGGAATAAAAAGGCGGCCTGGCTTGCCACCGGATGACGCGATCAAGAAAGCGGGGTCTGGATGCTTTCCTGATCTTCCGATGGCTGGCTACTGCCAAACGCTCCGCGTGACGGAGCGGTCCCCACAAAAGTCGGTAACGAGCGGTGTGTCACGTGGCGTTTCACACCGATCCGGAATTCTTCACTGTCTGCCTGGTGCCGTGCACCGTGTGAAGCAGTCAGTGAGGCCATAGTAAATGCGAATCGATCTCATTACAAGCACTATTTTCGCAAGGCCATGGGGACAATGGGGGTACTAGTTCAGCGGGAAGCGCTTGGCCAGCGCGGTAAAGCGCGCGTCTTCCTTGCGCACCTGCGCCGCGAATTCATCGGGCGTGTTGACGAGCGGCTCGGCCCCGACCGCCGTGATCGCCGTCTGCAGTTCGGGCTGGCGCATGGCTTCGCGCACCGCCTCGTAGATGCTTTGCGTGACCGCCGGCGGCGTGCCCTTCGGCGCGAACAGGCCGAACCACGTCGTGTATTCGTACTGCGGCATGCCCGTCTCGATGACGGTCCGCACATCGGGCGCCCCCGCAAAGCGGTGGGTCCCCTGGTTCGCGACGATCTTGAGCGTGCCGGCCTTCTGGTGCGGCAGCGCGGATGCCACGCCGGTCACGGCGAAGTTCACGTTATTGGCGATCATGTCGGTGATGATGGCCGCGGTGCCCTTGTAGTTGACGACGATAAGGTTCGGCAGCACCTCGGCCTTCAGCTGCTGGCCGAAGAGCTTGGCGACGTTTTCACCGGTTCCCATCGAGCAGGGCGTCGTCGCCGCCTTGCAGTACTTGATCAGTTCCGGCAGCGATGTCGCCGGGAACTTGCCGTTGGCCACGATCACGCCGGGCGACTGCGCGATGTTGGTGACGGGGACCAGCGCGGTGAGCGGATCGGTGCCCGTGAATGACGGCGCGTGCTTGGTCAGCACGATGGCGGGCGTCTGCAGGAGCAGCGTGTAGCCGTCGGGCTTGGACTCCGTGACCTTGCGCGTACCGATCAGGCCGTCCGCGCCGGGCTGATTGACGACGAGTACAGGCACGCCCCACTGCTCGCCGAGCAGCTTGGCCGTCGCGCGCGCGGAGGCGTCCGTGCCGCCGCCCGGCACGTAGGGCACCACGATGGTCACGGGGCGATCGGGCTTCCATGCGGGCTGTGCGAACGTGGCCGGGGTGGCGGCCACCGCGGCGAGGGCGATGAGGGCCAGCGCGGCGGCGCGCTGTTTGGGGTGGTTCGGCATATGGGTCTCCTCCAGATCTTTGTTATGTGGTCACGTCAGGTCGTAAGCGGGTCCTGATGGGGGCCGAAGCGATGCGGGCCGCTATCGCGCCCAGCGCTTTTCGAAATCCCAGACCTCTTCGAAGCCGATCAGGCGGCAGAACTCGTTGAAGTCGGCCATGGGAATGTCCGGCGACAGGCTGGTACCGGCTTCCTTCAGGTGGCGCAGGGACTTTTCCATCGCGGCGGCCGCCACGAGGCTCGTCATGGCGGGGAAAATCGCCAGCGAGTAGCCTATCTCCTTCAACACGCTGGCCGGCAGGATCGGCGTCTTCCCGCCATCGGCCATGTTGGCCATCATTGGCAGGTCGAAGGCCTCGCAAGCGCGTCGCATTTCGTCTTCCGATTGCGGCGCCTCGAAGAACAGGATGTCGGCGCCCGCCTTCGCATAGGCTTCCATGCGGCGCATGGCGTCGTCGACGCCGAGGCTCGCGCGCGCGTCGGTGCGCGCGATGATCAAAAAGTTCTCCTTGTCCTGGCGCGCTTCCGACGCGACCTTGATCTTCTCGACCATGTCCTCGATGGGCACGCAACGCTTGAATGGCGTGTGGCCGCACTTCTTCGGAAACTCCTGATCCTCGATCTGGATCGCGGTGACGCCGGCCTCCTCGTACCCGCGCACGGTGTGGTGCACGTTGAGCAGGCCGCCATAGCCCGTGTCCGCATCGGCGATCAGCGCGGCTTTCGAGGTCCGCGTGATGGTGCGCATGCGATCGACCATCTGCGTGTAGGTCGCGATGCCGGCATCGGGCAAGCCGAGGCTTGACGCCGTGAGCCAGTAGCCCGATCCGTAGATGATGTCGAAGCCGACCTTGTTGGTCATGACGGTGGCGATCATGTCCTGCACGCCGGGGATGGTGATGAACTCGCCCGCGGCGAGCTTCTCGCGAAGAATGGGATTGGCCATGGTGGCTCCGGTAGAGAAACAAGAGAGGAAGCGGGTCAGCCCATCGAGGCCAGCCACGGCTGCTCGCGCTGCACACGCGCTTCGTAAGCACGCAGGGCCGCCTCGTGCGCCAGCGTGCGGTCGACTTCGTCCTCCGCCGAGAGCAGTTGCTCGGCGTGGCCGTCGGCAAGCGTGATGGGGATGGTGGCGCCGTCGGGCAGCCGCAGCGTGCGTTCGGCCACGCGCAGCAGCAGCGATGCATCCTTGTGCTCGCCGAGCGCCTGCAGCAGCCGCGCGTGATCTACCGGCGTGACGATCGCCGCGACCACGCCGTTCTTCACGCAGTTGTTGCGGAAGATGTCACCGAACGACAGCGCGATGACGGCCTTCACGCCGTAGTCGGATAACGCCCACACCGCATGCTCGCGCGACGAGCCGCAGCCGAAGTTTTGCAGCGCGACGACCATGCGCGGTGGCGTGGCGTCGGCCATGAACGCCACCTCGGGCCGGCCTTCGGCGAGCCAATCGGCGAACAGATGCGCGCCCATGCCCGTGCGCTGCACGAGGCGCAGGAAGCGTCCCGGAAAAATGGCATCGGTGTCGATGTCGTCGCGCTGCATGACCGCGGCGCGGCCCTGGACTTCTGCGATGACGGCTTTCATGCGAGGTACTCCCGGGGATCGGTCAGGCGCCCTTGCAGCGCGGAGGCCGCGACGGCGGCGGGGCTCATCAGGTGCGTGCGTCCACCTTGTCCCTGCCGGTTTTCGAAATTGCGGTTGGACGTGGAGGCGCAGCGCTCGCCCGGGGCGAGACTGTCGCCGTTCATGCCGATGCACATCGAGCAGCCCGACTCGCGCCACTCGAACCCCGCATCGACAAAGACCTGCGCGAGCCCCTCGGCCTCGGCGGCGCGCTTGACGCTGCCCGAGCCGGGCACCACGAGCGCGCGGACGTTAGAAGCCACGCGGCGGCCGCGGACCACGTCCGCCGCGGCACGCAGGTCCTCGAGCCGGCCGTTTGTGCAGGAGCCAATGAAGGCCACGTCGATCGGCACCGACGATAGCGCCTGACCCATCTCGAGCCCCATGTAGACCAGGTTCTCCTCGATGCGATGACGCTCGGCCGGCTCGTCCAGCACGGCGCCGTCACCGACGCGGCCCGAGAATGTGGCGCTGTCCGCGGGCGTGGTGCCCCACGTCACGAGCGGCGCGACAGTGCGGGCGTCGAAGTCGACGCGACGATCGAAATCGTCGGGGCCATCGGTGCGCAGCGTGCGCCAGGCGCGTGCGGCGGCCTCGAAGTGCTCGCGCGCGGCGCCCTGCACGCGGTCGCGCAGATAAGCGAGCGTCGTGGCGTCCGGCGCGATCAGCCCGAAGCGCGAACCGGCCTCGATGGTCATGTTGCACAGCGTGAGCCGCGCTTCCATCGACAACGCTTCCACGGTGGGGCCGAAGTATTCGACGCCATAGCCATTGCCGCCGCTGGTGCCGATATGATGGATGATCGCCAGCGCGAGATCCTTTGCATAGACGCCAGTGGCCAGTGCCCCGGAAACCCGGATGCCGAGCGTGCGCGGCTTGCGCATCCACAGGCTCTGCGTGCTCATCACGTGCGCCACTTCAGAGGTACCGATGCCCCAGGCCACCGCGCCCATCGCGCCAAGCGTGGCGCTGTGCGAGTCGCCGCAGACCACGGTGCTGCCGGGCAGCACGTAGCCGAGCTCGGGCGCGATCACATGGACGATGCCCTGCAGCGGATGGTCGAGGTCGTACAGGCGCATACCCGTTGCCTGCGTATTGCGGCGCAGGGTGGCAATCTGCTCGCGGCTTTCCGCGTTCGGGATGTTCGTGAGGCGATCGGCCGTGGTGGGGACGTTGTGATCCTGCACCGCGATATGGCGCGGCGACGAGCGCAGCGTGTGGCCGGATTCGGCCATGCTGGCGAAGGCCTGCGGGCTCGAGACCTCCTGCACGAGGTGCCGATCGATGTAGATCAGGTCCTCGCCGGCGTCATTGCGGGCGACCGCGTGGGCCGCCCAGATCTTGTCGAATAAAGTGGTCATGGTGTGGAGTCCATGCGATTGCAAACGAAACGACTCAGTCGAGGCTGATATGCGCGGCTTTGGTGATCGCCTTGTTCTTCTCGAGGTCGCGCACGATTTCCTTGCCATACGCATCGGGCGTACCCGGCGTGGCGACGATGCCGAGCGAGGCCAGACGCTCGCGCATCGCGGGATCGTTCAACACTTTCTGCAGCGCGGCGCTGAGCTTGTCGAGCACGGGCTTCGGCGTTTTCGCGGGGGCCAGCAGGCCGACCCAGGAATTGATCTCGAAGTCCTTGAGTCCGGCCTCTATCAACGTCGGCACATTCGGCAGCGAGGGCGCGCGCTCGCGCGACGTCACCGCCAGCGGCTCTACCTGACCGCTCTTGACGAACGGCATCGCGCCCGTCACCGCCGCGAAGGTGATTGGCAGCGTGCCGCCCACCACGTCGAGCAGCGCCTGGCCGCCACCCTTGTACGGCACGTGCGTCATCGCCATGCCCGTGCGCTGATGGAACATTTCGCCGGCGAGGTGCGTGGTGCTGCCGTTGCCGGCGCTACCGTAGGATACGCCGCCGGGCAGCGTCTTCGCATACTTCTGGAGATCGGCGACGTTCTTCACGCCGAGCTTCGGATTGGCGGCGATCAGCAGTAGCGCGTCCCCGATCTTGCCGATCGGCGCGAAGTCCTTGACTGGGTCGAACGGTACCTTGGCGTAGACGTTCGGATTGATGACGAGCGTGCCGTCGTAACCGAGCAGCAGGGTATAGCCATCGGGTTCGGCCTTGGCCACCATTTGCGTGCCGATGTTCCCGCCGGCGCCCGGCTTGTTATCGACGACGATCTGCTGGCCCAGTTGCTGGCCCAGCTTCTCGGCCACGATCCGCGCGCTGGTGTCGGTCACGCCAGCGTTGGCGAATGGCACGACCAGGCGGATGGGTTTGTTCGGATAGTCGCTCTGCGCGTACGCCGGCGATAGCCCGCACACGGTCAATGCGATGGTGGCGATGGTGGCGATGGTGGCGGTGAGGGGTTGGCGAGGCAGTTTCATCGGATGTCTCCTGTTATGTTGGGGATGGGCCTCTGCGTGCCCTTGCGTGTCTGGCGGCTAGCCCGGCGTTTGCTCCCGCCGTCGGGCAGCGGCAAACTCCATCAGCCGTTCGTCGCGCCACGCGCGGCGCGATTCGAGGTCCGCGTGGGACAGGTGCTCGCGACGCTGCGCCTCCACCTGTCCGATCAATGCGGCGTCCCACGGGGACTCATGCGAGCCCGCGCGCGCGATGCGCTGGTACAGCGGACCCAGCCGGACGGCGTAGTCGGCCACGCCGCCGGGCGCGTTGAGGTCGATCGTCTCGAACGGTCCCATGAAGGACCAGCGCCAGCCAAGGCCGTCGCGGATGGTCTTGTCGATGTCCTCGCAACTGGCCACGCCGTCCTGCACCAGCGCCCAGGCCTCGCGCAGCAGCACGGCCTGCAGGCGGTTCAGCACGAAGCCTTCCACCTCCTTGCGCACATGCACGACGGTCTGCCCCACCGCGCGCATCAGCGCATCGGCGAAGGCGGCGGTCGCGGGCGACGTCTCGGGCGAAGGCACCAGTTCCACGACCGGAACGAGGTAGGGCGGGTTCACCGGATGGGCGATCAACACGCGCGGCGAGATCGACAGGCCCAGCGCGAAATCCGAGCCGGGAATGCCGGAGGTGGAACTACCGACGATGGCGTCGGGCGCGAGCAGCGCGTCAAGGTCCTCCATCAGCCGTCGCTTGACGTCCACGCGCTCGAGCACGGACTCCTGCACATAGGCGGCGCCATCGACCGCTTCGGCCAGCGTGGCGACCGGCGTGATGCGCGCCAGCACGGCGGCCGGATCCTCATCGATAAGCCCATGGCGCCGCAGCCCTTCGAGCTGGGACGCAATCAGTGGCACGGCCTTGCGCGTGATGTCCGCGTTGGCGTCGAACATCTTCACGGAGAGTCCCGCGCGCGCAAAAACGATGGCCCAGCCGGCGCCCACGAGGCCGGCGCCGACGATGGCCACGGGGCGGCCGGCGCAGAGCGCGCGGAGGTCTTGCTTCTCTGTCATGTCGTCTCGCTTGTCTTGTGTGTTTGGTATTCGACGGACCGCGCGCGCACGGTGCCGCGCTCGACGAGCACGCACGGCACGGTGACGCCGCGGGCCAGCACCTGTCCGCCAATCTGCTCGAACAGCAGGGTTCGCGTGGCATCCACCATTTGCCCGACGTTTTGCTGCACCGTGGTGAGATCGAACGAAGGCCAGGCCGCCTGCGGCACGTTGTCGAAGCCGACGACCGATACGTCGCGCGGCACGTGCAGGCCGAGTTCGGTGCGCAGGGTCTCCAGCGCCGCGATGGCCATATGGTCGTTCGCGCAGAAGAGGGCATCGGGCCGATTGGCCGGATCGCGGAACAGTGCCAGCACCGCGCGCCGTGCTTCGGCGAAGTCGTAATGGCCCACGCCGCGCGCATGGAGTTGCAAGTCCGCGGCGGCGAGGGCGTCGCACAGGCCGGCTTCGCGCTCGTGGCTCGTCGAGGCGTTCTCCGCTCCCGCCAGCCACGCGATGCGGCGATGGCCGTTGCTGACGAGGAGCTCGCCGACCAGGCGGCCCCCCGCGCGGTTCTGCGAAGTGACGGCGCTCGTCGCGTAGCCGCCCATCGTGCGCCTCTGCGCCACGCGGTTGAACATCACCACGGGAATGCCGGCGTCGATGCAGTCGTTGGCCAGCGCCGAAGACAGCGTCGTCGATGCCATGACGATGCCATCGACCTGATACTGGAGAATGTCCATCAGCACGTTGTCGGCATCTTCCGTGTCGCTGATGAACAGCAGCACGTGATAGCCGTCCTGCTGCAGCGCCTGGCACAGTTGCTCGATGACCACTGGATAGAACTGGTTCTCGAGGTAGCTCATGACGAGGCCGATGATCCGGCTGCGCCGCGTGATCAGACTGCGCGCGATGGCGTTCGGGCGATAACCGAGCTGCCGCGCGGCGGTATGAATCCGCTCGCGCGTGTCGGGTGCCACGCTCGCGCCCGGCGTGAACGCGCGGCTGACGGCGGACTGTGACACCTCCGCCAGCCGGGCCACGTCGTGCGCGGTGACCTTTGCTTTCATGCCGCAGTCCAGCCGCCGTCGAGCATCAGCGCGCTGCCCGTCATCAGGCTCGACGCATCGCTGGCGAGGAACACGACCGGCCCCATGACCTCGTCGATCTTGCCGACGCGTCCAAGCGCGATCTTGTCGACCACGAACTTGCGGAAGGCGGGATCCTCGAACATCGGCGCGGTGAAGGCGGTCTCGATGAAGGTCGGGCACAGCGTGTTCACGCGGATGCCCGAGGGACCGAGTTCCCACGCGAGCGCCTTGCTCATGCCTTCGACCGCATGCTTGCTCGCGCAGTAGAGCGTCCGGCGCGGGCTGCCCACGTGTCCCATCTGCGACGAGACATTGATGATGGAGCCCGGCAGACCCGCGGCTTGCAGGCTGCGGGCCACCTCGCGGGCGACGTAGAAGGTGGCCTTGACGTTGAGCGCGAATACCGCATCGATGTCTTCATCGGCCGTTTCGGTCAGCAGCTTCGGGCGGTTCATGCCCGCGTTGTTGACGAGAATCTGGTACGGCGGACGGCTCTCGATCACACGGCGCACGGCGGACGAGTCGGTGACGTCCAGCACCAGAGCGTCCGCGGTGCCGCCCTGCTCGCGAATCGCGGCGCAGGCGGCTTCGAGTTCCGCGCCCGATCGGGCCGCGAGCGTAACGGCGGCACCGGCCTGCGCCAGCGCCACGCCCGCCGCGAGACCGAGGCCACGGCCCCCGCCCGTGACGAGCGCGCGCTTGCCGTCGAGACGGAATCCACCGAACGAGGGCAGCGCGGCTGTCATCCCTGAAGCTCCGGGACCGGCTCGTACCACGGCACGTCCGGACGACTGCCGTAGCGGCGCACGCGGAGGTTCGCCTGTTCGCCGTGGCCCGCGAAGTTTTCCATATGGCACAGGCGCGAGCAGTATTCGCCGATCTCGGCGCTGGCCGCATCCGTGGTCACGCGCTGGAACGTGCATGTCTTCAGGAACTTGCCCACCCACAGGCCGCCGGTATAACGCGCGGCCTTGTTCGTCGGCAGCGTGTGGTTGGTGCCGATGCACTTGTCGCCGAAGGCGACGTTCGTGCGCGGGCCGAGGAACAGCGCGCCGTAGTTGGTCATATTGTTCAGGAACCAGTCCGGGTCGCGCGTCATCACCTGCACGTGCTCGGACGCGAGTTCATCGGCCTTCTGCAGCATCTCTTCGCGCGTGTCGCAGACGATGACCTCGCCGAACTCGGCCCACGACTTGGCGGCGATCGCGGCGGTCGGCAGGATCTTGAGTTGGCGCTCGACCTCGGCCATCGTCGCGTGGGCAAGCGCTTCGCTGTCCGTCAGCAGCACGGCGGGCGAGGTGGGACCATGCTCGGCCTGACCGAGCAGGTCGACCGCGCACATCTCGCCGTCCACCGAATCGTCGGCGATGACGAGCGTCTCGGTCGGGCCCGCGAACAGGTCGATGCCGACGCGACCGAACAACTGGCGCTTGGCTTCCGCCACGAACATGTTGCCCGGACCGACCAGCATGTCTACCGGCGCGATGCTGTTGGTGCCGACGGCCATCGCCACCACGGCCTGCACGCCGCCGAGCACGAGGATCTCGTCCGCGCCGGCCATGTGCATGGCGGCGACGATGGCGGGATGCGGCTCGCCGTGGAAGGGGGGCGCCGTGGCGACCACGCGCTGGACGCCCGCGACCTTCGCCGTCAGCACGCTCATGTGCGCGGAGGCCAGCAGCGGATATTTGCCGCCGGGGATGTAGCAGCCCACCGCGTTGATCGGCACATGGCGGTGACCGAGGAACACGCCGGGGCGGGTCTCGACTTCCACGTCGAGCATCGAGTCGCGCTGGATCTGGGCGAAGTTGCGGACCTGCGTCTGGGCGAAGCGAATATCTTCCAACTCCCGCTCGGACAGACTCTTCATCGCCTTTTCGATCGCGGCCTGCGACAACCGGAAGTCCTCCGGCTCCCAGTTGTCGAACTTCCTGCTGTACTCGCGCACTGCCGCGTCGCCGCGCGACTCGATGTCGCGAATGATGCCTTCGACGGTGTTGCGGACGGCGGTGTCGTCGTCGGCCCGGGCCTGCACGTCGCGTCCACGCTTGAGGTAACGAATCATGGTGTCTCCTGTTGGGATCTGTCGGGGCGCACGTGCATAGGGCGGTGCATAAGCAGGTGCATACGTATGCAGATTAGTATTCTTGCATTCGTATGCAAAGTCGGTAGTTACCCTGAGCGCGGCGCGGAGGACATTCAAACCGGCGATTACGCCGCAATGCGTTGTAATCGCTCGACATCGGAGGTACCGATTTGCCGACAAATTGGATATTCGAGAGTAACAATGATTATCATTACGCTCCATGAGCACTTCCGGTTCCGTCCTTCCCTCCGCTGTTGCCGCACTGTATGTGGACCACCATTCCTGGCTGCGCGGCTGGCTGCATCGCCGGCTCGGTAGCGCCGAGCATGCGGCGGACCTGGCGCAGGACACCTTCGTGCGGCTGCTCAACAGCGATCGTGTGCCGGCGCAGCTCGACGAGCCACGCGCGTACCTGACGACCGTGGCGCGGAACCTGATGTCGAATCACTGGCGCCGCGAGAAGCTCGAGCAGGCTTATCTCGAAGCGCTCGCGCTCGCGCCTCAGGATGTCGGCCTCTCGCCGGAAGCGCGCGCGATGCTGCTGGAGACGCTGGTCGAACTGGACCGGTTGCTCGACGGCCTGCCGCCGATCGTGCGTCAGGCGTTCCTGCTCTCCCAGCTCGATGGTCAGACGCATGCCCAGATTGCCGAGGAGCTCGGCATCTCGGTGCCCACGGTCAAGCGATACCTCGTCAAGGCGCTGCAGCGCTGTTACTTCGCCGACCTGTCCTTCGTCGCGTGACGGCCCAGCGATGAAACCACCCTCGTACCCCGCGCAGTCCACCTGGTATCAGGCAACGTCGGATGCCGCATCCATCCCGCCGCATATCGCCGAGCAGGCGCTGGAATGGCTGGTGGAATTGCAGGACGCCGAGGTGTCGCCGGAAGTCGTGGCGGCGTGGCGGCAATGGCGCGCCGCACATCCCGACCACGAGCGCGCGTGGCGCCGGATCGAATCCGTGCAGGGCCGATTGCAGCCGCTGGCGACGCCGGCCACCGCGGGCATCGCGCGCGCGGCCCTGATGCCGACGGCCTCGCGCACGCGACGGCATGCGCTCAAGGCCGTTGCGGTCCTGCTCGTCGCGGGCGGCGTGACATGGCGCGCGCGGGAGCCATCAGGCTGGCGCGCGTGGACCGCGGACTATCGCACCGGTGTCGGCGATCGCCGCAAGGTCGTACTGTCCGACGGCACCACGCTGATGCTCAATACCGCGAGCGCGGTGGACATCCTCTTCGATGCCACCGAGCGTCGCGTGCGGCTGCTTGCGGGCGAGATCCTGATCACGACAGCACCGGACCGCGAACCGGTCCCGCGCCCGTTCCTCGTCGAGACCGCATTCGGCACGGCCCGTGCGCTCGGCACGCAGTACGTGATGCGCCATCATGCGCACGGCACCGGCGTGGCCGTCTACACGGGCGCCGTGGAAATTCGGCCGCGCGACAATCCCGCCCGCAAGCTCGTGCTGCAGTCCGGTTACAGCGCCAGCTACACCGCGCAGACCATTACCGTGCCGGAAGTGGCCAGCAGAGCCGGCATGGCATGGGCCGAGGGCTTCATCGTCGCGCGCAGCATGCGGCTTGGCGACTTTATCGCGGAGCTCGGCCGCTACAGCCGCAAGACGCTGTCGTGCGATCCCGCACTGCGCGACGTGCTGGTCTCCGGCTCGTTCCCCGTCGATGACGTGGGGAAGGTGCTCGACACCCTTGGAACCACGCTCAACGTGCGCCAGCAAACCGTCAGCCGGTTCTGGGGCGGCGACGAGATCCGCCTCGTACCGCCCGGCGCGCCCACGACGCGATGACCCGCTGAAAATTTTTCGAGATATCTGATCTCTTTTCGAAACTCACGGGTCAGGGAAGACAGGTACTTCAACTCTCTTCCATCGAAAGGTTTCACTCATGGGTCACGTCCGGACGCGCGAGCGTCAGTCTCCTCGTGTCATTCGCCGCAAACTGCTGACGTCCATGGTAGGCCGTATCGCATTGGGTGGCCTTGGCGGTGCGGTGGCCGCCTCGGCCGTCATGCCGGTTGCCGCCCACGCACAGGCTGCCACGCGCGCCTATGCGATTCCCGCCGGCACGCTGGAAGACAACCTGAGCCGCTTTGGCCGCGACGCAGGCATCATGCTCTCGTTCAAGCCGGAGATCGCCGCCGGCAAGCAAAGCGCTGGCCTGAACGGCAACTACTCCGCGCGGGCGGGCCTCGACACGCTGCTTGCGGGCTCGGGCCTGACCGTGGTCGAGCAGTCGAACGGCAGCTACCAGGTCGTCAGCCCGGCGGGCACTCCCGCCGCGAGCGCCAGCGGCGCGACGCTGCCGCCCGTGACCGTAACCGCTTCGCTCGACACGCGCCTGCAACCGGAATACGCGGGCGGCCAGGTAGCGCGCGGCGGCAGTCTCGGCATCCTCGGTTCGCTCGACGTCATGGACACGCCGTTCAGCACGATGAACTACACGGCCGAAACCATCGAGAACACGCAGGCCCGCACGCTGGCGGACGTAGTCATCAACGAGTCCTCCGTGCGGACGCTGACCTCGACGGGCGGCTTCGGCGAAGACTTCCAGATTCGCGGCTATACCGTGGCGAGCGGCGACGTTGGCATCAATGGTCTCTACGGCCTCGTGTCGTCGAGCCGCATGCCGGCCGCCATCATGGAGCGCGTGGAGGTGCTCAAGGGACCGGGCACGCTGATGAACGGCATCGGCCCGAACGGCAGCGTCGGCGGCGCGATCAACATCACGACCAAGCGCGCGGGCGACGAGCCGCTGACGCGCCTGACCACGACCTACGAAAGCAAGTCGATCCTGGGCGTACAGGCCGACGTGGGCCGCCGCTTCGGGGAGAATAACGAGTGGGGCGTGCGCGTCAACGGCGTGTACAAGAACGGCAAGAGCAACATCGACGACGGCCGGCAGGAACTCGGCCTCGGCGCGCTCGCTCTCGACTATCGCGGCCGAAACCTGCGCTGGTCGCTCGATGCCTACTCGCAGCACGAGGGCATCGAGAACTTCCGTCCGCAGGTTGGCTTCGCGGCGGGTGTCACGTCGATCCCCGATGCGCCGTCGGGCCACCGCAATTTCTTCCCCGGCACGCAGCTGTGGCTGCATGACTCGGCCGTGATGTCCCGCCTCGAGTACGACATTTCGCCAAACCTCATGGTCTACGCCACGGGTGGCTACCGTGGCGGCTCCGCTTACCAGACCTTTCCGTCGGGCCCGGTGGATGCGCTCGGCAACTTCCGCGTCAACAACTCGTACTACGATTCCTACAGCAAGACGAGCACGGCGGAAGTGGGCGCCCGCGCGACGTTCGCGACGTTCGGCGTGGGTCATACGGTGAACGTCGGCTTCACGCGTCTCGACCAGGAACTGGGCAACGCGTACATCGCGAATCCGGCGTCGTCGGCCGTGGCTTCGAACATCTACGATCCGGCGCCGCTGCCCGCCGTGATGGGCGCGCGCACCGATGCGCAAAAGGCGTCCGACACCGCGCTGACCAGCGTGGCCGTGACCGACACGATATCGTTCCTCGATGACCGCATCCTGCTGACGGGCGGCCTGCGTCATCAGAAAGTGTCGCTGAACAACTATTCGACGACAACGGGCGCGCTGACCTCGAACTATGACGCGAGCGCGGTGTCCCCGCTCGCCGGCTTCGTGGTCAAGCCGCTGACCAACGTCTCGCTGTACGGCAACTACACGTCCGGCCTGACGCGCGGCGGCGTGGCGCCGACTACGGCGGCCAACGCGGGACAGGTGTTCGCGCCGTACAAGTCGCGCCAGATGGAAACCGGCGTGAAGGTGGACTGGGGACGCATTTCGACGAGCCTGGCCGCGTTCCAGATCAAGCGTCCGAGCGCGGTGACGGATCCCGCCACGAATATCTACAGCTTCGACGGCGAGCAGAAGAATCGCGGTATCGAGCTGTCGGCCTACGGCGAAGTCGTGCGGGGGTTGCGGCTGCTGGCCAGTGCCACGTTCTACGATGCCAAGCTGTCCCGCACCGCCGGTGGCGTGAACGACGGCAAGGATGCCAACGGCGTGCCGGACCGCACGTTCAACTTCGGCGTGGACTGGGATATGCCGTGGGTGCCGGGGCTGAGCCTGTCGGGCCGCATCATCAACACGTCGGGCGTCTACTTCAACGCGGCCAATACGCTGCGCGTGCCGTCGTGGACGCGTTACGACGTGGGCGCGCGGTACCGCACCAAGGTCATGGGCAAGTCCGTGGTGTTCCGCGCCAATGTCGAGAACCTTTTCAACTCCGACTACTGGCTCGTGAGCGGCACCTATGCGACAGTGGCGGCTCCGCGAACGGTGCTGCTGTCCGCGCAGATCGACTTCTGACGTTTCGCCGCGCTAGCCGATAAGGAAATACCGATGACCAAGACGACCGCCATCGCATTCGCGTTGATGACTCTCTCCTCCGCCGCTCAGGCGCACCAGATCTGGATCGAACCCGCGGACCAGCGCGCGGTGATCCGCTTCGGCGAGTTCGGCGACAACCTGCGCGAAGCATCGCCGGGCCTGCTCGACAAGTTCGTTGCGCCGAGCGCCACGCTGCTCTCATCGAAGGGCGAAAAATCCGCCGCCGGCGTGAAGACTGCCAGCGGTTTCGCGCTGCCCTTCATCGCGACCGCGGGCGAGTCCGTGGTCGCGCAGGACGCGAGTTATCCGCTCTACGCGTTCAAGCGTGCCGACAAGGACATGGCCAACTGGTACTACCCCGCCGCCCGCTGGATCACCGACTTTGCCGCGCAGCCGCCGAGGCTGCCGCTCGACCTCGTCCCGACGGGCGACGCGGGCGCGTTCAAGCTGTACTTCCAGGGCAAGCCGCTGCCGAAGACCAAGGTCGCGCTCGTGACGCAGTCCGGCTGGGCGAAGGAGGCCAATACGGACGAGTATGGCGCCGTGAAGTTCGATATGCCGTGGAAGGGCACCTACGTCGCGGAGGTTCATCACAACGACCAGACGCCGGGCGAGCGCACGGGCGCCAAGGGCGCGGAGCGCTATACGGCCGTGAATTACGTGACCTCGGTGACGTATATCAAGGCCGATGGCGTGGAGCCGCTTCCCGCGCCACCGGCGGCAACGCCTTCGCCCGCGAAGTAGCGTGCTAGCGCTTTTGCCACACACGTAAGCCGAAGACCGGCAACACGCCGTAGACGTGGTCGAACAGGTCCGACTGGACCTGTTCGTACGTCTCCCAGTCGGTCACGTTGACGAACAGGAAGACCTCGAGCGGCAGGCCCTGGCTCGTCGATTGCACGTGACGGATCACGAGCGGCATATCGGCGCGGATGGCCGGATGCGCACGGAAGTAGGCCATCATGTACGCGCGCAGCATGCCGAGGTTGGTCATGGCTTCGCATGCCGCCGTGGCGTCCAGCGCGGAGGGCAACCGCAGCGCGGGGCTCGTGCGCAACGTACTCAGCATCGCGTCGTCGCACAGCCGCACACTATCCGCATCGAACGGAATCGCATGCCGCACGCGGCGCGCCCCCGCCTCCATCATGCCGCGCCAGTTCTTGACGCCGTTGCTGAGCAGCACGTAGCTCGGCAGCGTGACGATGGTATTGTCGAAGTTCTGCACCTTGATCGTGTTCAGCGAGATATCGGTGACCACGCCATCGGCGACATAACCGGGGACTTCGATCCAGTCGCCGATGCGCAGCATGTCGTACGCGGCCAGCTGGATGCTCGCGACGAAGCCAAGCAGCGAGTCGCGGAACACGATGATCAGCAGCGCGGTCATCGCGCTCACGCCGGTGAGGAAGTAGGTGGGAGATCGATCGAGCAGCAGCGAGACGATGGCGATCAGCGCCATCAGGTACAGCACGATCGTCGCGACCTGAAGGAAGCTCTTGATCGGCCGCTCGCTCGCATGCGGGAAATGGCTGTATCGATCCTCGATGCTGCCAAGGAACGCGAAGCCCGCGCGCAGGGCGGCGAAGACCATGAAGCACGCGGCAATCACTCCCACGGGGCGTCCGAGCATCGAGACGATCGGAAACGTAATGCCAGTGAGCAACGGCGCGGACACGTAGACGATGAACGCGGGCACGATCGGCGCCAGACGGTCGAACACCCGCCGCTTCTCCGCCGCGCGCAGCCACTTGCGATGCTCCCCGCGCGCGAGCCGGCGCACGGTCCAGAGCAGGAGGACGCGCGTGACCGCGTAGCAAAGCACGCTGGCGAGCGCGATGGTCAGCAGCAATCCGGCGACGATCGCGATCGCCACGGGCAGGCTGTCGGTCTGCGCGTAGACCCGGGGCCAGCCGTCCGGCCCTTCGACGATGCGAAACATGTCTCCGAACATAGCCCTCCGCCGCCCAGGTGTCGTCACGCTCCAAGCATTGTAGTCACCACTCCGCACGCCGGATGACATCCAATGTGCAGGCACACTCGGCCACTCGCTGTCACATCGCGCCATCGTTCGCCACAGTTCGCCACAGTCCGCCACAGTCGTCGCAGCCCGAGCGGCGACCCCGTAATGATCCGTAACACGGTCGCGGCGGCGCGCGTTGCCCTCCAAATTGAGAACCATTATCATCCTCCGGCCTGCGCTTTCCCTGTGACGCCGCTGTCACCGCAGTCGCGAGCCTTCGCCCCCATGATCGACACCCAGCCAGCTTCCGGCCAGCAGCGCCGCGCGTTCTGGCTCAAGCATCTCCACCAGTGGCACTGGATCAGTTCCGCGATCTGCCTGATCGGGATGCTGATGTTCGCGGTCACGGGCTTTACGCTCAATCATGCCGGGCAGATCGAAGGCCGCCCGAAGGTTGTGACGCGGCAGGAGACGCTGCCCGCCGACGCCCTCCGCGCGCTGCGGCGTGCCGCCCCTGCCGCAGCGGATGGCGCGCGTGGCAAGGCCGATGCGAAATCGGGCGTCCCGCCAGTGCTGGCCGACTGGCTGGCGCGCACGCTTGATGTCGAGGCGTCGACGCGCGAGGCCGAATGGTCGTCCGACGAGGTCTACGTCGCCCTGCCGCGCCCCGGTGGCGACGCGTGGGTCAGCGTCGCCCTCGACGACGGCGAAGTCCAGTACGAAGTGACGACGCGCGGCTGGATCTCCTATCTCAATGATTTGCACAAGGGCCGCAACACCGGCCACGCGTGGAGCTGGTTCATCGACGCGTTCGCTATCGCGTGCCTCGTCTTCAGCGTGACCGGACTGTTCCTGCTGAAGCTGCATGCGGGCGGCCGCGCGGCGACGTGGCCCCTTGTGGGGTTTGGCATGGTCCTGCCGCTGCTGCTCGTCATCCTGTTCATCCATTGATCCCACCCTACTGCAAGGAAAGGCTTTCCTGACATGCGCCGACTGCTCACCGTTACCCTGACCGGCATGGCCGCGATTCCCGGCGTGAACGCCGTGGCGGCCGACATGACCGTCAAGGTGGAGATCCCGCGCCTCACCGTTGCGGAATATCACCGCCCCTATGTCTCGATCTGGATCGAGCGCGCCGATCAGACCCCGGTGTCGACGGTGGCGGTCTGGTACGACGCCAAGAGCAAGGAAGACCACGGCACCAAGTGGCTCAAGGACATGCGCACGTGGTGGCGCAAGGCAGGACGCGACATGCAGATGCCGGCCGACGGCATTTCCGGCGCCACGCGCGCCCCGGGCGAACATTCGCTGACCTTCACCGATGGCAAGGCGCCGCTGGGCAAGCTGCCCGCTGGGAGCTATCAGCTCGTGGTGGAAGCCGCGCGCGAGGTCGGCGGACGCGAACTCGTGCGCGTGCCGTTCACGTGGCCGCCGCAGTCCGCGCAGAACGCGAAGGCCCAGGGCGAGCATGAACTGGGCACGGTCAGCATCGACCTCAAGCCCTGATCCCAGACATCCTGAACTCGCATCCCCATATGGAGCCCGCCATGAACACACCCGCTCGTTCTCTGCAACGCCTCGCCGTGCGCGCTTCGCTGCTCGCGCTCGCCGCCCTCGCTCCGCTCGCCGCGCACGCGCACCGTCAGTGGCTGCTGCCATCGACCACCGTGCTGGCGGGCAACGATCCCTGGGTGACCGTGGACGCTGCCGTGTCCAACGACCTGTTCATCTTCGAACATGTCCCGATGCGTCTCGACGGCCTCGTCGTCACGGGCCCTGACGGTGCGGCCCTCAAGCCCGAGAACGCCGCCACGGGCAAGTTCCGCAGCACGTTCGACCTGCACCTGACGCAACCGGGCACGTACCGTGTGGCCGTGGTGAACAACGGCGTATTCGCGAACTGGAAAGTCAACGGCGAGACCAGGCGTTTCCGCGGCACCGCCGAAGCGCTCGCCACCGCGGTGCCAGCCAATGCGGAGGGCCTGCAGACCACGGAGACGCTCGGCCGTGTGGAAACGTACGTGACGGCCGGCAAGCCGAGCAACAAGGCCTTTGCCCCGACGGGCAAGGGGCTCGAACTGCAGCCGATCACGCATCCGAACGACCTCGTCGCGGGCGAAGCCGCCAACTTCCGGCTGCTGCTCGATGGCAAGCCGGCGAGCAACCTCAAGGTCGAAGTGGTACCGGGCGGCATTCGCTATCGCGACAAGCTCAACGAGATGGCGGTCAACACCGACGCGGACGGCAAGTTCAGCGTGAAGTGGCCCGCGCCGGGCATGTACTGGATGGAAGCCGAGGTGCGCGACGACAAGACGTCCAGCAGCGCGATCAAGGCGCGGCGCGCGACGTACGCCGTGACGGTCGAGGTGTTACCGCAATGAGGCCCCAATGAGGCCGCAATAACGACGCGATGAACCGCGTGTTGATCCCCCTCACGTTACGCGAGCCGCCCCTGCCGGCAGTGGGCGCGCGCGCGTGGCAATGGGCGGGCGAGACGATGGGCACCACGTGGTCCGTCGCCGCGGAATTGCCGCCGCCGAGCGATCCGTCTTCGCTCGGTGAAGGCATTCGTACTGTGTTCGACGATGTCATCGCGCAAATGAGCAACTGGTCCACCGACTCCGACGTGAGCCGCTATAACCGCGCGGCGGCGGGCGAGTGGATCGTCCTGCCCGAAGACGCCTTCACCGTGCTCACGACCGCATTGCGCATCGCGCGCGAAAGCGGCGGTGCCTACGATCCCAGCGCGGGCGCGCTGGTAGACCTGTGGGGCTTCGGTCCCGCTGGCCGACGGGAGGCCGCTCCGGCGCCGGACGCCATCGCGCGCCTGCGCGAACAATGCGGCTGGCTCCGCTTGCGGACCGATGACGCCCGCCGCGCGGTGTTGCAGCCGGGCGGCGCATCGCTCGACTTCTGCGCGATTGCCAAGGGCTTCGCGGTGGATACCGTGTCGCGCTACCTGACAGCCGCGGGCGTGACGAGTCATCTCGTCGAGATCGGCGGCGAACTGCGTGGTCATGGCGTCAAGGCGGACGGCATGCCGTGGTGGGTCGAACTCGAGTCGCCGGTGGCGGAGACCGAGCCTGAGGGGGCGCGCACGCTGGTGGCGCTCTGTGGCCTGTCTGTGGCGACGTCTGGCGACTACCGCCGCTACTTCGAGCAGGATGGCCGCCGCTATGCGCATACGATCGATCCGCGCACGGGCTATCCGGCCACGCATGCGCTGGCTTCCGTGACGGTGCTGCATGAAGACGCGATGATGGCGGATGCGTGGTCTACCGCGCTGACGGTACTCGGTCCCGATGCGGGATGTCAGGCGGCCGATCGCCAAGCGCTTGCGGCCCGCTTCCTCGTGCGGACGCCGCATGGCTTCGACGAACACCTCTCCGCCGCGTTCGCTGCGATGATGCAATGAAATCCCTGCCGACGTTCGCCGCTATCGCTCCTATCGCCGCCATCGTAGCGATCGCTGGCGGCGTGCTGGCCTTGACCGCGCGGGATCGCTGGACGATGGCGGCGGGTGTGGTCGCGGCTTACCTCGCGTTCTGCGTGGGTATCCTCGCGCGGCATCGGCGCCGGCGCGCCGCGCGCGCGGCATGGGGAATCACGTCAGGCAACGCGCCCCACAATGCCGATGCCGATGCCGATGCCGATGCCGATGCCGATGCCGATGCCGATGCCGATCTCCCGACGCTGATCGCGTTCGCGAGCCAGACCGGGTTCGCCGAGCAGCTCGCGGAGCAAACCGCGCGCGCGTTGCGCGGCGCCGGTGTGCCGGTGCGCGTGACGTCGTTCGCCGATCTCGACGGCAGACAGCTGGCCGCCTGCGGGCAGGCGCTCTTCCTCGTCAGCACGACAGGCGAGGGCGATGCCCCGGACAGCGCCTCCGGTTTCACGCGCCGCCTCATCGCGGGGGTGGCGCCCGAAAGCCTGCGGCAACTGCGTTACGGCATTCTCGCGCTGGGCGACAGCAGCTACGCGCGCTTCTGCGCGTTCGGCCACACGTTGTCCACCTGGCTGCAGCGCCATCACGCGCAGCCGCTGTTCGACATGGTCGAGGTCGATAACGGCGACCCCGGCGCGCTGCGGCACTGGCAGAACCATCTGTCTGCGCTGTCGGGCGGTGCCGAGATCGCGGACTGGGAACGCCCCCGCTACGGGCGCTGGCGGCTCGTGGAACGGCGCCTGCTCAATCCGGGCAGCGCGGGCGCGCCCGCGTTCCATCTTGCGCTGATACCGGAAGATCCCGCGGCGCTCGACTGGTCGGCCGGCGATATCGCCGAGGTCGGCCCGCGCCACGGGCCCGGCTTCGCGGCGGCATTGCTCGCGCGGCTGTCGCTCGACGGCGCCACGCCGGTGCGGTGCGACGGCCGACCGGCAACGCTTGCCGAGGCGCTGGCGACGCGATTGCCCTTGCCTGACGCGCACATCGACACACTTGTGGGCCTGCCGCCGCAGCGCATCGTCGATGCGCTCCCCGCATTGCCGCATCGCGAGTATTCGATCGCCTCGCTGCCCGCGGATGGACGGCTCGAACTACTCGTTCGCCAGACGCGCCACGACGACGGGCGCCTGGGCCTCGCGTCGGGCTGGCTCACGGAACATGCACCCGTCGGCACGGCCATTGCGCTGCGCGTGCGCGTCAATCGCGCTTTCCACCCGCCAGCCGACGGCCGGCCGCTGATCCTGATCGGCAACGGCACGGGCCTCGCGGGTTTGCGTGCCCAGCTGAAGGCGCGCGAAGCGGCGGGCCATCGTCGCAACTGGCTGCTATTCGGCGAACGTTCGGCCGCCCACGATGCGTTCCACGACGCGGACATCGTCAGGTGGCAGGCAAGCGGGCTGCTGCAGCGGGTGGATCGTGTGTATTCACGCGATGGCGGTCCGCTGCGTTATGTGCAGCACGTGGTGGCGGCGCATGGTGTAACGCTGCGCGATTGGATCGCGCAAGGCGCGGCGGTCTATGTTTGCGGCAGCCTGCAGGGGATGGCGGGAGGCGTGCACGATGCGCTGGTGTCGATCGTCGGCGACGATGCGTTGCGGCAGATGGCGGAAGACGGACGCTACCGACGCGACGTGTATTAAGTTGAGCCGGACGTGTAACCGGCTCCGCGGCAAACACCCGTTTGACGTGACGGACGCGTCATGGGGCTCGTCATTGCGCGCGGTGTTGTCTATCCTCGATCGTTGAGCCCACAACGACAACAGGAGACCCATGCATCGTCAGGATCGCGGCCGCCGCGCCCCACGCCACACACGTTCCCGCCCCCCGCTCGCTCACACGCTCACGCGTACCGTCGCCGCCCTGGCATTGGCCGGCACCGCGCACGCCGCATTCGCCGCGCCTCCAGACCGCTATGTCGCCCCGGGCCTTGAAAAGCCCGCCAGCATCCTCGTCGATCGCTGGGGCGTTCCGCACATCTATGCGGGGACGCTGTACGACGCGTTCTACGCCCAGGGCTTCATGGCCGCGCGCGACCGGCTGTTCCAGATCGACCTGTGGCGCAAGCGCGGACTGGGCGAAATGGCAAAGGACTTCGGCCCCAACTATGTCGATGGCGACCGCATGGCGCGCGCCGTACTGTTCCGTGGCGACATGTACCGCGAATGGCTCGCATACGGGTCCGACGCCAAGCGCGTGGCCGAGGCGTTTGTCGCCGGCGTGAATGCCTTCGTATCGCAGACTGAAGCGCATCCCGAACTGCTGCCGCCCGAATTCCGGCAACTGAACTACAAGCCGTCCTACTGGCGTGCCGAGGATATCGTCCGCATTCGCCACCATGGCCTCACGCTGAACTTCACGGGCGAGGTGGATCGCGCGCAGATCTATTGCCAGGTCAAGCCCGATGCGGTGCGCGCGGACTGGCTGCGCCGCGAGCTCGAGCCGCCGATCGAGCCGAAGCTGCCCGAGGGTCTCGACCCCTGCGGGATTCCGGCCGCGGAACTCAAGCGTGCCTATGAGCTCGCCACCGCCGCCCCGCGGTTCCCGAAAGACTGGTGGGGACCCGCGCGCGCCGAGCGCAAGACGGAGGTTCCCCTCGACGAACTGTACGTGCTGCAGGATCCGGCCAGCGATCTCGCGCGCAGCCTAGGCTCCAACAACTGGGTCATCGCCGGCGCCCGCACGACTACCGGCCGGCCGATTCTCGCCAACGATCCTCACCGCGCGCACGGTGCGCCAAGCCTGCGCTACATCAGCCATCTGAACGCGCCGGGCCTGTCCGTGATCGGCGCGGGCGAGCCGTTCCTTCCGGGCATTTCGATCGGCCACAACGGCACGATCGCGTTCGGACTCACGCGCTTCTACATGGATCAGGAAGATCTCTACGTCTACGAGACCAATCCCGCGCAGCCGAACGAGTACCGTTACCAGGGCCGCTGGGAACCGATGAAGACCGTGACCGAGCAGATCGCGGTCAAGGGCGAGCCCACGCCGCGCACCGTCACCATCGACTACACGCGCCATGGCCCCCTGCTATATGCCGACACCAATGGCCACCGTGCCTATGCGCTGCGCGCGGCGTGGCTGGACGTCGGCATGGCGCCGTACTTTGGCTCGATGGACTATATGCGCGCCCAGAACTGGGACCAGTTCCGCGCGGCGATGAACCGCTGGGGCGCGCCCGGCGAGAACCAGGTGTTCGCCGACCGCGGCGGCAATATCGGCTGGCTGCCGGGCGGGCTCACGGTGATCCGTCCCAACTGGGATGGCCTGACGCCGGTGCCCGGCGATGGCCGCTACGAGTGGGCGGGCTATCGGAACATGGACGAGCTCCCGTGGACCTATAACCCGCCGGCGGGATACGTCGTCACGGCGAACGAGAACAATATCCCGCCGGACCATCCCGCCGCGCAGAAGGGGGTCGGCTACGAGTGGAGCGACAGTTCCCGCGCGCGCCGGCTCAAGGCGGTTGTCGGCGCGAATGCGCGCAGCTCGCTGGCCGACTCGATGGCATGGCAGACGGACACGGTGTCGCTGCCCGCGCAACGCGTGGTCGCGCTGCTGAAGGATGTGGAGACCGCCGATCCGAAGCTGCGCGGCGCGCTGGACATGCTGCGCGGCTGGGATGGCAACGAGCGCGCGGACAGCGCGCCCGCCGCCTTGTTCGAGGTCTGGTTCAGCAAGCACCTGCGGCCCGCCGTGGTCCGCGCGGCGCTGTCGCCGGAAGGCGCCAAACTGGTCGGCGCGGGCGATGCGGCGCGCGTGATCGCGGTACTCGAGCAGCCCGACCCGTGGATGGGTGCGGCACGGCGCAACGAGGTCATGCTTGCCTCGCTGCGCGGCGCCATCGTCGAAGTCGAGCAGAAACTCGGGCCCGACATGCGCGCATGGCAATGGGGCAAGCTGCACACGGCCGTGTTCAACCACCCGCTGAGTCCGATTCTCGATGACGCCGCGCGCAAGCAGTACGACGTGAACGCGGGGCCGATTGGCGGCTCGGCCTTCACCCCGATGGCGACGACCTATCGCAACAGCGACTTCCAGCTGACCGCGGGCGCGTCGTATCGCATGGTGCTCGATGTCGGCAACTGGGATGCCTCGCGCGCGGTCAACACGCCAGGGCAGTCAGGCAACCCCGCGAACCCACACTACCGCGATCTCGCGCCAGTGTGGGCCAAGGGACAGTACTTCCCGCTCGTGTATTCGCGCAAGGCCGTCGAGAAGGAAAGCGTCGAGCGCGTGGAGCTGGTACCACAGGGGGCGCAGCGTTAAGCGTCAAGGTTGAGGCTGAGGCTGCATCGCCATCTCGAGCACGCGCGCAACGTGCAGCGCTTCACGTTGCGCACCATCGTGAATCTGATGGCGGCAACTGGTCCCGTCGGCGACGATGACCGCATCGTCGCCGGCCTTGCGCACGGCGGGGAGTAGCGACAGCTCTCCCATCCGCATCGACACGTCGTGATGCTCCGCTTCGTAGCCGAAGCTGCCCGCCATGCCGCAGCACGACGATTCGATCAGCTCCGCCTTGAGCCCTGGAATCCAGCCGAGCACCTGCTCGACGGGGCGCACCGCATCGAACGCCTTCTGATGGCAGTGGCCATGCAGCATCGCGCGCGATTTGCCGATCGCATGGAGCGTCGGTGCGAACCGTCCCGCCGCATGCTCGCGGACGAGGAACTCCTCGAACAGGAATGCATTGTCGGCCAGCGATTGCGCCGCGGCGCCATACCCGTATTGCAGGAATTCGTCACGCATGCTGAGCAGGCACGACGGCTCGAGCCCGACGATCGCCACACCGCGTGAGACGAAGGGCAGCAGCGCGTCGAGCGAACGTTTTGCTTCGGCCTTTGCCTCATCGACGAGCCCGGCCGCGAGGAACGTGCGGCCGCAGCACAACGGCCGATCGCCGGGCACGCCCGACAGGTGCACCGTGTAGCCGGCGCGCTCGAGCACGCGCTGCGCGGCGCGCGCGTTTTCGGGCTCCATATGGTTGTTGAAGGTGTCGACGAACAGCACGACCTCCTTCTGGGCGGCATGCTTGCGCTGGTAACGCCCATCGACGAACGCCGGCTGCCAGCGCGGCAGCGAACGCCGCGCGGAAAGTCCCAGCAGCCGCTCGCCAAGCTGCGGCAGCCCCGGGATGCTGTCGCGCAGGTTGAACAGCCACGGCATGCGACTCGCCGTGCCCGCATAGCGCGGCAGGAACGCCACCAGCTTGTCGCGCAGACGCAGATGGCCCGCGCGCGCATGCGCCGCGCGGACCTCGATCTTGACCTTCGCCATGTCGACGCCCGTGGGGCAGTCTCGCTTGCAGCCCTTGCATGACACGCAGAGGTCGAGCGTGTCCTTGACCGCGGGATCGAGAATGCCCTCGGGCCCAAGCTGCCCCGACAAGGCAAGCCGCAGGGTGTTGGCTCGACCGCGCGTCAGGTGCTGCTCGTCGCGTGTGACGCGATAGCTGGGACACATCGTGCCCGCGTCGAACTTGCGGCAATGGCCATTGTTGTTGCACATCTCGACCGCGGCGGCGAGGCCGCGCGCGGGATCGAGCCCCGTGCCCGGCGCGCTCTCCGCCTCGGTGACGGGGTCGCGCGTGACGTTCCATGCGGACCAGTCGAGCGCGGGGACCAGCGGCTTGACGGTGTAGCCCGGCGGAAAGCGGAACAGCGTGGCATCGTCCATGCGTGGCGTGCGCACGATCTTGCCGGGATTGCAACGATTGTCGGGATCGAACAGCGCCTTGACCTCTTCGAACGCGCGGTTCAGCGAGGGGCCGAACTGCCAGGACACCCACTCGCCGCGGCAGATGCCGTCGCCATGCTCGCCCGAGTACGCGCCCTTGTATTCCCGCACCATGGCGGCTGCTTCCTCCGCGATCGCGCGCATCTTGGCCGCGCCATCGCGGCGCATGTCGAGGATGGGGCGAACATGCAGCGTGCCCACGCTGGCGTGCGCGTACCACGTGCCGCGCGTGCCGTGCTTGTGGAAGACGTCGGTCAGCCGCGCCGTGTACTCGGCCAGATGTTCGAGCGGTACCGCGCAATCCTCGATGAAGGACACGGGTTTGCCATCGCCCTTCATGCTCATCATGATGTTGAGGCCGGCCTTGCGCACTTCCCACAGCGCCTTCTGCGGGCCGGCTTCGGGCATCTCGACGACGGAACCCGGCAGGCCGAGGTCCGCCATCAGTTCAACGAGGCGCGCAAGATCGCGGACTGTGCCGTCGCGTTGTTCACCGGCGAACTCGACGAGCAGGATCGCTTCGGGCTCGCCCACGAGCGCGTGCTCGATGACGGGGCGGAAGGCCGGGTTGCGGCGCGACAGGTCGATCATCGTGCGATCGACGAGCTCGACGGCGGCGGGGCGCAGCCCCACGATATGCCGCGTCATGTCCATCGCCTGATAGAACGTGGGGAAGTTCACCACCCCGAGCGTCTTGTGCGTCGGCAGCGGCGCGAGCTGAAGCGTGATGCGCTTGAAGTAGGCCAGCGTGCCCTCGGACCCGACAAGCAGATGCGCGAGGTTGACGCTGCCGTCGCTGGTGTAGGGCTTCTCGCTTTGCGGATCGAAGATATCGAGGTTGTAGCCGCCGACGCGGCGCAGCACGTGCGGATACATCTCGGCAATGGCCTCGCGCTCGCGGTCGGCGATGCGCCGGACGCCATCGGCAATCGCGCGATGGGGCGCGCCTTCCGCGGGCCAGCCGCCATCGAAGCGTACCTCGTCGCCGTTCGCGAGGATGGCCTCGATGCCCAGCACGTTGTGCACCATGTTGCCGTACTGGATCGAACGCGAACCGCAGGAGTTGTTGCCCGTCATGCCGCCGATCGTGCATTGCGCGGCCGTGGAGACATCGACGGGAAACCACAGGCCATGCGGCTTGAGCCAGGCGTTCAGATGATCGAGCACGATGCCGGGCTGCACGGTGACCGTGCGCGCGACCGGATCGAAGTCGATGACCTGGTTCAGCCATTTGCTGTTGTCGATGACGAGCGCTTCGCCGACAGTCTGTCCGCACTGGCTCGTGCCGCCGCCACGCGGCAGCAGCGGTGCGCGGAGGTCCCGCGCGATATCGAGCGCGAGGCGCGCGTCGGCCTCGTCGCGCGGCACCACCACGCCGATCGGCATGACCTGATAGATGGACGCATCCGTGGCGTAGCGGCCGCGGCTCGCGGCATCGAACAGCACGTCGCCGCGCAATTCCGCGGCCAGCCGCCGGTAGAGCGGCGATTGCTGCGTCGGGGCGGCGCCACCGCGCGGCATGAAGTGAAGCGGTTGCACGCCGGGCGGCGTGGGAGTGGTCGGCAATGCCATGGGCGTGGGGTCTCCGGTTGCTGCACGCACTCGGGCGACGACGCCGCCGGCGGCCGGACCGCAAAGCGGCCCGTTGCCTCAGGCGGCGGCGCCCTGTACGCGTTCTAGTTCGGCGATCAGCGCGTCGCGCTTGTGCTTGAGGTGCGCGCGCAGGATGTCACGCAGGCCCGCGCCGTCGCGCTTCGCCAGGCAGTCGAGCATCGCACCGTGCTCCAGCACGGCCATGTCCCATTTTTCCTGATCGAAGTTCGAGCGAAAACGCAGCGCCTGAATGCGCAGGTTGATGCGTCGGTAGGTCTCCTCGAGGATGGGATTGCGTGCCGCCGCATTGATGGCGTCGTGGATGCGGCGGTTCAGCGCGTAGTAATTGGGCAGGTCGCGCCGCGCATGGCAGGCGAGCATTTCGAAGTGCAACGCGCGAATCTCGTTCAGTTCGGCGTCGCCGATGCGTTCGCAGGCGAGTTCGCCGGAGAGCCCCTCCAGCGCGCCCATCATCTCGAACAGATGATCGATGGTCTCCTGCGATAGCTGGACGACCTCGGCGCCGCGGTTCGGCAACAGTGTCACGAGACCATCGCCGGCCAGCACCTTGAAGGCCTCGCGCAACGGCGTGCGCGATACCTGCAGCTGGTCGCAGAGGACGCGTTCGTTCAGCCGCGTTCCGGGCGCGAGTTCGCCTTCCAGGATCATCGCGCGCAGGCGCTGGGCGACCGCCACATGCAGGATCTGGCGGTCAACGGCCTGGGAGGAAGGGTTCGGATTGAGGCTCATCGGTGATTTCGCGGCTTGACAGTATTGTATTCAAAACCTACTCTGGGGCAAGCACGAACTGCATGCCAAAGCAGTCGGGCACGCCGAAACGTGCAAAAAAGACGACGACAATAACGAATAATCTTTGATTTATAAGGGTTTTTAACAGGGAGGGCGGCGCAGGGGCCGGGCATCATTATCTCGTAAGCCAGTCCCGCAGTGCATTCCCAGTTTTTGAATACAAAATTCAAATTGAGACACGAGGCGATATGATCCGACTGAACTCCCACCCCAGCGGCCGGCACTTCCTGCAGATTCCCGGGCCGACCAATGTGCCCGACCGGGTGCTCCGCGCGATGGATTATCCGACCATCGACCATCGCGGTCCCGAGTTCCAGCAACTGGGCAAGAAGGTGCTCGCGGATATCCGCAAGGTGTTCCAGACGCAGCAGCCCGTGGTGATCTATCCCGCGTCCGGTACCGGCGCCTGGGAGGCCGCTCTCGTCAACACCCTCTCGCCCGGCGATCACGTGCTGATGTTCGAGACCGGCCACTTCGCCTCGCTGTGGAAGCGCATGGCCGACAAGCTCGGCCTCGTCTCCGAGTTCCTCGGTGGCGACTGGCGTCATGGCGTGGACGCGGCCGCCATCGGCGCGCGGCTGACCGAGGACAAGGCCCACGCGATCAAGGCCGTCTGCGTCGTGCACAACGAGACGTCGACCGGCGTCACGTCCGACATCGCGGCGGTGCGGCGTGCGATCGATGCCGCCAATCATCCGGCGCTGCTGCTCGTCGATACGATCTCCTCGCTGGGTTCGGTTGACTATCGCCACGACGAGTGGGGCGTGGATGTGACCGTCTCCGGCTCGCAGAAGGGCCTGATGCTGCCGCCGGGCATCTCGTTCAATGCCGTCAGCCAGAAGGCCATCGCGGCCTCGGCGAACGCGAAGCTGCCGAAGGCGTTCTGGGGGTGGGAAGAGATCATCGAAGCGAACAAGAACGGCTTCTGGCCGTACACGCCCGCGACCAACCTGCTCTACGGCCTGTCCGAAGCGTGCGACATGCTGTTCGAGGAAGGGCTGCCGAACGTGTTCGCCCGCCACAAGCGCCATGCCGAGGCCACGCGTGCCGCCGTGCGCGGCTGGGGCCTCGAGATCCTGTGCCAGAACCCTGCCGAATACAGCCCCGCGCTGACCGCCGTGGTCATGCCGGAGGGCCATAGCGCCGACGCGTTCCGCAAGGTCGTGCTCGAGAACTTCAACATGTCGCTCGGCCAGGGGCTGTCGAAGGTCTCCGGCAAAATCTTCCGTATCGGACACCTCGGTGACTTCAACGACCTCACGTTGATGGGCACGCTGGCCGGCGTGGAAATGGGCCTCGCGCTCGCGAACGTACCGCACAAGGCCGGCGGCGTGCTCGCCGCCATGGAAAGCCTGCGCGCCGCGGCGGCGCAGCCGGCATTGCGCGCGGCCTGATCCTCACTGCGCGCAGCAGCAAGTTTTGGCAAGAACCACCGATGCGGCAGCAGACCGCACGGTGTCCATCCAAGGAGACAAGCCATGATGTTGCTTAGCAAGTTGCAGTTGCAGTTGTCGTGTGTGTCCCTGCTCGGTGCGATGGTCGCGCCGGCGTTCGCGTGGGAGCCCACCAAGCCGGTGGAAATGGTGGTGCCGTTCAGCGCGGGCGGCGCATCGGACCAGATGGCGCGATCGATACAGGGCATCATCGCCAAGCACAAGCTGATGAACCAGCCGATCATCGTCGTCAACAAGGCTGGCGCGAGCGGCGCGGAAGGGCTGATGGACACGAAGGCGTCCAAGGGCGATCCGCACAAGCTGCTGGTGACGTCCTCGGCGCTGTACACCGTGCCGATGATCAGCCAGCTGCCGTTCAACTGGCGCGATCTCACGCCCGTGGCGATGGTGGCGCAGGACGAATTCGTGCTGTGGACCAACGCGCAGGACCCATACAAGACCCCGGCCGACTACCTCGCCAAGGCGAAGGAGAGCCCGGGCAAACTCAAGATGGGCGGCACCAGTTCCAAGCGCGAGGACCAGATCATCACCGCGCAGGTGGAGCGCAAGGCCGGCGTGCGCTTCATCTACATCCCGTACAAGGGCGGCGGCGAGGCCGCCACGCAATTGTCGGGCAAGCACATCGACTCCAACGTCAACAATCCCTCCGAATCGATCGGGCAATGGCGCGCGGGCGAGCATCGCGCATTGTGTGTGTTCGCGCCGGCGCGCATGCAGTACTCGACGAAGATCACGGGCACGCAGAGCTGGGGCGACATTCCCACCTGCAAGGAAGCGGGCCTCGACGTCGAATACGAGATGTTGCGGGTGTTCATGCTGCCTGGCGGCGTCACGCCCGATCAGCAGAAGTTCTATGTCGATCTGATGCAGAAGGTCGTGGCCACGCCGGAGTGGAAGGAATACCTCGAGAAGAACGCGCTCAAGAACGACTTCCTGGTCGGCCAGAAACTCACGGACTTCCTCACCGCCGACGAGAACCGCCACAAGGACATCATCAAGGCCGCCGGCTTCGTCGCTGCCGCGCGTTGACGGCTGTACCCCTCGCCTGCAACGGGCGAGGGCTTTCCGATGCCAATCAGGAGACCCGATCATGGGCGAGCATCCACAGGAGGCCGCGGCACCGGCGGCGATCACGGTACGCACGGCGGAGATCGTCGTCGCGCTGCTGATCGCGGCGGGCGCCGTGGTGGTGATGGTCAGCAACTACAGCATTGGTGCCGGCTGGGCACCCGACGGCCCGGAGGCCGGCTACTTCCCGATGCGCATCGGCGCGCTCATTTTCATCGCATGCCTGTTTGTGCTGTGGCATGCGTGGCGCATGGAGCCTGGCGAGACCTTCGTCACGTGGCCGCAGCTGAAGCAGGTCGCCGTGATTCTCGTGCCGCTGACCGTCTACGTGGTCGCGATCGGTTTCCTTGGCATCTATGTCGCGTCAGCGCTGTTTGTGATCGGCTTCATGATCCTGCTCGGCAAATTCTCGTGGTGGCGCTCGGTGGCCACCGGTGTGCTGGTCAATGCCGCGCTGTTCTGGATCTTCGAGATGCAGTTCCGCGTGCCGCTGCCGAAGGGTCCGCTCGAAGCGGCCTTCGGCTTCTGAGGGAGCCGCGATGGATGAACTCAATGCATTGATGGGTGGCTTCGCGGTGGCGATGTCGTGGCACAACGTGGGGCTCATGCTCGCTGGCATCCTGCTCGGCATCGTGGTGGGTGTGCTGCCGGGGCTGGGCGGCCCCAATGGGGTGGCGATCCTGTTACCGCTGACGTTCTCGATGGAGCCCACGTCGGCGATCATCATGCTCTCCTGCATTTATTGGGGCGCGTTGTTCGGCGGGGCGATCACGTCGATCCTGTTCAATATTCCCGGGGAGGCGTGGTCGGTGGCCACGACGTTCGACGGCTATCCGATGGCGCAGCAGGGCGAGGCCGGGCGCGCGCTCACGTCCGCGTTCACGGGCTCGTTTCTCGGGGCGCTGGCGGGCGTGTTGCTGATCACGTTTCTTGCACCGCTGGTGGCCAAATTCGCGTTGCGTTTTGGACCGCCGGAATTCTTCGCGGTGTACCTCCTCACGTTTTGCAGCTTCATTGGCATGGGCAAGGAGGCGAAGGCCAAGATCGTCATCGCGATGTGCATCGGCTTTGCGCTCGCGGTCGTCGGCATGGACACGGTATCGGGCACGCTGCGCATGACATACGGTTCCACCGAATTGCTGCGCGGCTTCGACTTCCTCGTGGTCGTGATTGGCCTGTTCGGGATCAGCGAAATCCTGATGACGATGGAAGAGGGCATCGCTTTCCGCGGCAAGCGCGCGAACATCGATCTGAAGGTCGTGCTCAAGACCTGGGCCGAACTGCCGCGCTACTGGATGACGCTGATCCGCTCGTCAGTCATCGGCTGCTGGCTCGGCGTGACGCCGGGCGGCGCCACGGCGGCGTCGTTCATGGGTTACGGCGTGGCCAAGCGTTTCGCCCGCAATCGCGAGACGTTCGGGCGCGGCAACGTGGAAGGCGTGATCGCGCCCGAATGCGCGGCCCATGCGGCCGGTACCAGCGCGCTGCTGCCGATGCTTGCACTCGGCATTCCCGGGTCGGCCACGGCTGCCGTGCTGCTGGGCGGTCTGATGATCTGGGGGCTGCAGCCGGGTCCCCTGCTCTTCGCCGAGCAGAAGACGTTTGTGTGGGGCCTGATCGCGAGCATGTATCTCGGAAATCTTGCCGGGCTGATCGTGGTGCTATCGACCGTGCCGCTGTTCGCGGCGATCCTGCGCATCCCGTTCGCGATCATCGCGCCGCTGATTCTTGTCGTCTGTGCGATCGGAGCCTACACCGTGCATAACGCGATGTTCGACGTCTGGCTCATGCTGATCTTCGGTGTGGTCGGCTACATCCTCAAGAAGCTCGACTATCCGCTGGCGCCACTCGTGCTCGCGCTCGTGCTTGGGGATCGGGCGGAGGATGCATTCCGTCAGACGATGCTGATGTCGCAGGGGCAGATGGATGTGTTCTGGTCCAACGGGCTCGTCGGCACGATCATGGGGCTGGCGATCGTCGTTCTGGTGTGGCCGGTGTTGGGCGGCATGCTCGATGCGCGCAAGCGTCGGCGGGCGTTGCAGACGCAGAGCGCAGCGGAATGATGGCGCCTCATTCCGCTGCCCGGCGCGACACCGTTTAACGCATCGCCTCGAACGCCTTCAGCGTGCGCGCATTGGCGGCCTTGGCCGCCGCATCGACGTAATGGATGCCATTGTTCCGCGCGAAGGCGTGCTGGCAGCCCGGATACGTGTGGATCTCGACGTGCGGGTTGTCCTTGAGTGCCTCAATGATCTTCGCGCGGGCTTCCGCCGGCACGAATTCGTCCTCTTCGGCGATGTGCATCAGCAGCGGGCTCTGGATCTTGCCAGCCTCGCCGAGGAACTTGTCCAGATTGACGCCGTAGTACGACACGGCGCTATCTGCATCGGTACGCGTGGCCGTCAAAAACGCCAGCAGGCCACCGAGGCAATATCCCACCGCACCGACACCGCCCGTGACGCTGGGCAGCGTGCGTACGAATGCAATCGTCGAGGCGATGTCTTCGACACCCTTGTCGATGTTGAACCCATTCAGCAGCGCGAACGCCTTGTCCCACTCTTCCTTGGTCTTGTCCGTGAGCTCGACGTTCGGTTCCTGCCGCCAGTACAGATCCGGACAGATGGCCAGAAACCCGTCCCGCGCGAAGTTGTCGCAGGTCTCGCGCATATCCGCGTTGATCCCGAAGATCTCCTGAATCACCACGATCGCAGTGCCGCGGGCGGTGGCGGGGTCCGGGGTGGCAAGGTAGGCGGCGAAGCTGCCGTCGGGGGTATCGATCGAAATGCGCTGGGACATGGTAGGTCTCCTGGTAAGGGCCGGGAATGCAAAAGCTTGAGCTTAGCAGCCCCGGCGACGATGGGCCATTTCAGCGCTAAGACTTCCGGACGAGCTGTTCCTCCACGTGCCCGAGCCGCACGTCGATTTGCTCGATGCGTCCGTCCATCAGCTCGATGCGCTTGTCCATATGACCGATGCGTGTGTCCATCTGCTCCATGCGGTGTTCCATTTTCTCGAAGCGCTTGTCCACTTGCTCGAACCGCTTGTCCACTTGCTCAAAACGCTTGTCCACCTGCTCGAAGCGCTTGTCCACCTGCTCGAACCGCTTATCGACATCCTTAAAGCCTCGACTCATCACTTCCATCATCAGATCGAACTTCTTGTCGATGCCCTCGATCGATGCGGTGAACTTCTTGTCGAGGCCCTCGATCGACGCGATAAGGGGCTTGATTCCCTTTTGCACCTTGTCTTCCATGTACGTCGAAATAAATGTCAATGCACCGAAGACCCCTGCGGCCGTGGCGAGGATGATGCCGCCGATGATGCCCAACTGCTCAATGTCCACGTGTTGCCTCTCGTTTCATGTTTGCAATGCGCCGCATTTTTCCACCATCTCCGCCACGCGTCATAGCTATCTACCAAACCATTGATCTGGCGCAAAAAGCCGCTTTTCCAAATGGAGTAGTGAGAATCTTCTCATCGCAGAACTACTACTTCGAAACAATAAAAATTTTAAGGTTAATCAGTCTCACAGTCGCTTTTCTCTTCTTCCCGGCGGCGCGAGACTGGTGGCCGGGTAGCGCGTGCGGCTTGGGTTCGCGAGGTGCCGTGCAGGCGTGCTCCCTATAACAATACTCAGGAGACGACCGATGACCACCCACATGAGCCGGCGCCGCGCGCTGGGCGCGACGTTATGTGTATTACTGACGCTTCCCTGCGCCATCCCCGCCCATGCCGCCTATCCAGACAAGCCCATCCGCCTCGTGGTGCCCTATCCTCCGGGCGGCGCGACCGACGTGATTGGGCGGATCATCGCGCAGAAGCTGGGCGAGGCGCTGGGGCAGCAGGTGGTGGTGGACAACCGTGGCGGCGCGGGCGGCAATATCGGCGCCGAGGTCGTGGCCAAATCCGCGCCGGATGGTTACACGCTGCTCATGGGCGCGCTGACGTCGCACTCGACGATGGCGACGCTGGAGAAGGGCAAGCTGCGCTACGACCTGATCAAGGACTTCGCGCCGGTGATGGTGGTCGGCTCCGTGCCGCTGGTGGTGGTCGTCAATCCGAAGCTGCCGGTCAACACGCTGCCCGAGCTCATTCAGTACGGCAAGGCCAATCCTGGCAAGCTGAACTACGCGTCGTCGGGCGCCGGCGCGCCGCAACGCATGGCGGCCGAGCTGTTCAGGAAAGAGGCCGGCATCGATATGGTCCACGTGCCCTACAAGGGCAGCGGTCCCGCGATGACGGACCTCGTGGCGGGACAGGTGAACATGATGGTGGAGACCGTGCCGGCGGCGCAGCCCTTCATCAAGGCGGGCCAGCTGCGCGCGCTCGCCGTGGCGGCGCCAAAGCGCATTTCGATGCTACCCGACGTGCCGTCCGCCACGGAAGCCGGCATGCCGCAGCTCGACGTGGCGTCGAAGTTCGGCGTGCTGGCACCCGCGGGCACGCCCCCGGCCATCGTGGAGCGCCTCAACGCGGCGATCGCGAAGATGCTCGACAATCCGGACGTCAAGGACCAGTTCCTGAAGCAGGGGGTCTATGCCGCGTCGCCCACCTCCCCAGACAAGTCCGCCGAGCGGCTGCGCACGGAAGTGAGCCGCTGGGAAAAGGTCATCACGGAGGCGCAGATCAAGTCGGACGGCTGACCGACCCGGCCACTGACGCCACCACCGCCGCCACCACTGTCGCCGCGTGAGATTTCGATTTTCGTATCGCTGAAGAAAGCCTGCACATCATCATGACCCAGAAACCGAAAGACCCCACCAAAGACAACGCCCAGCAAGGCCAGCCGGTAGGCAATGCCAGCGGCCTGCGCAAGGGGCTGACCAACTACGGCGACCTGGGCTTCTCGCTGTTCCTGCGCAAGGCCTTCATCAAGGGGTCGGGCTATACGGACAGCGCGCTGGACCGTCCCGTGATCGGCATCGCCGACACGGGCAGCGCCTATAACCCGTGCCACGGCAACATGCCGCAGCTCATCGAGGCCGTGAAGCGCGGCATCATGCTCGCGGGCGGCCTGCCAATGCCGTTCCCGACGATTTCCGTGCACGAGAGCTTCGCCGCGCCGACGAGCATGTACCTGCGCAACCTGATGTCGATGGACACGGAGGAAATGATCCGCGCCCAGCCGATGGACGCCGTGGTGCTGATCGGCGGCTGCGACAAGACCGTGCCCGCGCAGCTGATGGGCGCGGCCTCGGCCGGCGTGCCCGCCATCCAGCTGGTCACCGGCGCCATGCTGACCGGTTCGCACCGCAGCGAACGCGTCGGCGCCTGCACGGACTGCCGCCGCTATTGGGGCAAGTTCCGCGCGGGGGAGATCGACGAGCAGGAGACGGGCCAGGTCAACAACCAGCTGGTCGCCAGCGTGGGCACCTGTTCGGTGATGGGCACGGCCAGCACGATGGCCTGCCTGGCCGAGGCGATGGGCATGAGCCTGCCCGGCTCGGCGACGCCTCCCGCCGTCACGGCCGACCGCATCCGCATGGCCGAACTCACCGGCGCGCGCGCGGTGGAGATGGCGAAGGAGCGTCTCACCATCGATCGCATTTTGACCCCCGCCGCGTTCGAGAACGCGATGCGCGTGCTGCTGTCGATCGGCGGCTCGACCAATGGCATCGTGCATCTGGCCGCGATCGCGGGCCGCATGGGCCTCGACATCGACATGCAGGCGCTCGACCGCATGGGCCGCGAGACGCCCGTGCTGCTGGACCTCAAGCCGACGGGCCAGCACTACATGGAGGATTTCCACAAGGCCGGCGGCATGGCCACGCTGCTGCGTGAACTGAAGCCGTTGCTGCGTCTTGACGCGCTCACGGTGACGGGCCGCACGCTGGGCGAGGAAATCGACGCGGCGGGCGAGCCGTTCCAGCAGGACGTGGTGCGGTCGATCCAGGATCCTATCTATCCGCAGGGTGGCATCGCCGTGCTGAACGGCAATCTCGCACCGGGCGGCGCGATTATCAAGCAGTCGGCCGCCGACGCGAAGCTGATGGAGCACGAGGGCCGCGTCGTCGTGTTCGAGAACTCGCAGGACCTCGTCGAGCGCATCGACCTCGACGATCTCGACGTCAACGCCGAGGACATCCTCGTGCTGCGCAACATCGGCCCCAAGGGGGCCCCGGGCATGCCCGAGGCCGGCTACATTCCCATCCCGCGCAAGCTCGCGCGCAAGGGCGTAAAGGACATGGTGCGGATCTCGGATGGCCGCATGAGCGGCACGGCGTTCGGCACGGTGGTGCTGCACGTGACGCCGGAAGCCGCGGTCGGCGGCCCGCTCGCCCTGGTGCGAACCGGCGATCGCATCCGTTTGAGCGTGAGCCGGCGCGAGCTGAGCCTGCTGGTCCCGGACGACGAACTGCGACGGCGCCGGGAAGCATCCCCGATCGTGGAGCCCAGCGCTTCGCGCGGTTACCTGAAGCTGTTCCTGCAGACCGTGACGCAGGCCGATCAGGGCGTTGACTTCGACTTTCTGCGCTTGCCCGAGTCTCGTGGCAAGACGCCAGAGTGAGGGTCGAACGGGGTCTCGAACAGCGGGGTCTCGAACAGCGCGCGCGCTTCGGCCAGCAGTGCCTCGGCCAGCGTGGCGCGCGGCCCGTGCGTCGACCAGATCAGGCCCACGCGCCGGACCGGGGCGCGGTCGGGCAGCGGGCAGCGCGCGATGCCAAGGCCGGCATCCCACATCGGCCGCCAGTCGGGCACGAGAGCCACGCCAAGCCCTTCGCCCACGAGCGCGGCGATGACCATCAGCCCATCCACTTCGAGCCGCTGCCTTGGCCGGATGCCATGATCGCGCAGGTACCGGTCCGCGAGCTGGCCACCGAGCACGGAGCGGTCGTAGCGGATGAAATGCTCGCTGGCGAGCAGCTCGTGCGGATCGCGCCCCGCCATCGCGGCCGGCGCGACCACCACGAGGGGTTCCGCCATGAACTCCACCCATTGATAACCTTTGGCCACGGCGAACTGCGGCTCCACCACGATGGCCGCATCGAGTTCGCCGCGCGTGAGGCTCTCGCACAGTTCGATGGAGCGTCCGGGTTTGACGAACAGGTTGACGTTGGGATGACGGCGATAGAGTTGTCCGAGCAACGGCGGTACGATGCTCCCCATCGCCGTGACGAACGACCCGAGCCGGAATTCGCCGAGCGACGCATCGCCGGAGGCGACCGAGCCCATGTCGCGGATGTCGCGGATGACCTGCCGCGCGCGGTCGAGGATGCGGATGCCCGCCTCGGTGGGGACGACGGAACGGCCCGCGCGCCGCACGAGCGGCACGCCGAGCTCTTCCTCCAGCGCGTGAAGGCGCGCGGCGATGGCGGCGGGTGTCAGGTCGAGCCGGCGCGCGGCTTCCGCGAGGGAACCCACATCGACGACCGTGACGAAGCTTTGCAGGAATCGGACATCCATGCCGCCATGTTAACAAGTTCGGACGGCATTACCTACCTTCAGGAGAGACCATGCTGCTGACCCCCGACGCCAAGGGCGTATTCCCGATTGCACCCACGCCGTTCCTCGACGACGGCAGCATCGACACCGCGTCGATCGATCGCCTCACCGACTTCTATCTCGAATGCGGGGCCACCGGGATCACGGTGCTCGGCCAGCTCGGCGAAGCACCGAAGCTCGAACACGCGGAGTCGGTCGATGTCGCCGCACGCATGATCCAGCGTGCCGGCGCGCTGCCCGTGGTGGTGGGCGTATCCGCACCCGGCTTCGCGGCGATGCGCGCCCTGACGCGTGAAGTCATGGACCGCGGTGCCGCGGGCGTGATGATCGCGCCGCCCAATACGCTGCGCACGGACGATCAGATCGTCGGCTACTACCGGCAGGCCGTGGAAGCGATCGGCGACGACGTGCCGTTCGTGATCCAGGACTATCCGCTGACGTTCTCGGTGCAGATGACACCCGGCGTGATCCGCCGCATCGTCACCGAACTGCCGTCATGCGCCATGCTCAAGCATGAAGACTGGCCCGGGCTCGAGAAGATTTCCACGCTGCGCGGCTTCGAGAAGGACGGCTCGATGCGCCATATCTCGATCCTGTGCGGCAACAACGGCCTGTTCCTCGACTACGAGGTGGAGCGCGGTGCCGATGGCGCGAACACGGGCTACTGTTTCCCCGACATGCTCTGCGACGTCGTGCGGCTGAACGCGGCGGGGGAGCGCGAGGCCGCGCACGACCTGTTCGATGCGCATCTGCCGCTGCTGCGCTACGAGCAGCAGCCGGGCGCGGGTCTTGCCGTGCGCAAGTACGTGATGATGCGGCGCGGCTTGCTGACCTCGGCCGCGCAGCGCAAGCCCGCAGCCGCGATGTCGGCCACCGCGCGCGCCGAAGTCGATCACTTGCTGCGCCGCCTGGCGCGGCATGATCCGCGCGCGGCCCTCGCCTGACGCCAGCACACGTCGGCACACGTCAGCGCTGGAACACCGTGTGGATGGAGCGTCCGCGCGCATCGACGGCCACAGTGACGGGCATGTCCTCGACCTCGAATTCGTACATCGCTTCCATGCCGAGGTCGGGAAACGCCACAACGCGCGACTTGCGTATGGCTTTGGAGATCAGGTAGGCCGCACCGCCCACCGCCGTGAGGTAGGCCGCGCCGTTGTCGCGAATCGCGTCGATGGCGGCCGGGCCCCGTTCGGCCTTGCCCACCATCACACGCAGACCTGTCTCGGCGAGCAGTCGCGGCAGGAACTTGTCCATGCGCGTGGCGGTGGTCGGACCGGCGGGGCCCACCGCTTCATCGCCCACGGGATCGACCGGACCCACGTAGTAGACCGCACGGTCGCGCAGTGACACCGGGAGTGGGTCGCCCGCGTCGAGCATCGCCATCAATCGCTTGTGCGCGGCATCGCGCGCGGTCAGCAGCCTGCCGCGCAGACGCAGCGTCTGTCCCACTTTCCACCGCGCAACGGTATCGGCGGTCAGCGTATCGAGGTCGACGACGAGGGCATCCGCCTCCGTGGGCATCGTATCTGGGATATCGCGCCAGATAGCGGGATCGGGCGGCTCGAATGTCGCGGGGCCGGAGCCGTCGAGCGTGCAACGGACGAAGCGTGTGGCCGCGCAGTTCGGAATCAGGGCAACGGGCAACGCGGCTGCATGACTCGGCAGCGCGCCGACCTTGACGTCGAGTACTGTGGTCAGCCCGCCGAGGCCTTGTGCGCCGATGCCGAGCGCGTTGATGCGGTCATGCAGCTCCAGCCGCAGCGCCTCGACGTCATCGTTCGCGCCACGCGCGCGGATGGTGTGGATGTCGACCGGCGCGAACAGCGATTGCTTGGCGGCGCGCATCGCCTGCTCGGGCGTGCCGCCGATGCCCACGCCCAGCACGCCAGGCGGGCACCAGCCGGCGCCCATCTGCGGAATCGCGTCGATGATCCAGTCGACGAGCGAATCGCTCGGATTGAGCGTGGCGAATTTCGCTTTCACGTCGCCCCCGCCGCCCTTGGCGACGACGATCATCTCGACGGTATCGCCTGTGACCAGTTCGACATCGACGAAGCCGGGCGTGTTGTCGCCCGTGTTGCGACGCGCGCCGAGCGGCGAGCCGACCATTGTCGCGCGCAGAGGGTTGTCAGCCAGTGTATAGGCACGCCGCACGCCGTCGTTGACCACGTCCTGCAGGCTGCGCAGCGCGCTGCCATCGCGCGTGGCCAACCGCACGTCCATGCCGACGCGAAGGAAGACCTGCGCGACACCGGTGTCCTGGCAGATGGGCCGATGCCCGCGCGCGGCCATGCGGCTGTTTACGAGCAATTGCGTCAGGGCGCTGCGCGCCGCGCCGGGCGGTTCCGCTTCCCACGCGCGGCGCAATGCCTCGACGAAATCGGCGGGATGGTAATAGCTGACGAATTGCAGCGCATCGGCGACGCTGTCGGCGATGTCTTCCTGAAATACGACGGTCATGCGGGGCCCCGGCATTCTCTGCGGAATATGTTTGAACATATTGACACAAAGCGGCGCCGCGCGAAAGTTGCACCGTCCGGAAGCCGGTCCGATTCAGAGGCTCTGACGCTGCAAGACGGTCGAATAGGAAAAACGGTCGGCGGGATGCACGCTGACCACCACTTCGAACAGGCGGTCCGATTGATCGTAGTAGCGCCGCACGAACTCCAACGCATAGGCGCCAGGCTCCGTCCCGAGCGTGCGGGCAAGCGCCGCGGGGATGCCAATCGCGCGAACGGTCTGATGAATCTCTTTCACCACGCGGCCCGAAGTCTGGCCGACCAGTTCGCAGATGAGACCCTGCGACGTCTTGAGCTTGCCCTTGATCTTCGTGCCGTCGTCGGCCGTCACATAGACATCGGACCAGGCGACCGGATGATCGGGGGCGGCTGGATTCGTACGCGACGTGGGGATGTGCAGCCACCGAGAGCCGGGCGGGCAGCCGAGATGCCTTGCCATGTCGACGTCCATGACCACATCGTGCGCGCCATGGATTCTGCGCGCGGTGGCGGCACCGTACTGCGCGAGCTCCTCGATGGACGACAGGCGCGGCATGTACTCGCCCGATTGCGGTGCCGAAGCTTCCACGCGCGTGCCCGCGCGCTTCTTGCGCGAGACCATGCCCAATTCCTGGATGCGCGTGAGCGCGACCCGGACGGTGCCGCGGCTCACGCCGTACTTGTCGGCAAGCTCGAGTTCGCCGGGCAGGCTGGAGCCGACCGGATAGACGCCGCTGGTGATGTCCTGAATGAGCGCCTTGGTCAGCTCTGCGTGGCGTGGCTCCATAAACGGGGGAAGTCCTGTGAGGTGAGGGGGTGACGACGCAAATGCTAACGATAGCCGCCCCCGAAGCCAAGCACCGTGGAACGCACGATCGAACGGGGTACACTCGTGTTTTCCTCCTACTTCGACTCGACACCGAAGCTACTCATGAAGAAACTCTCGTTCGTTATCGCGGCGCTGGCCCTGGCCGGCGCCGCGCACGCCCAGCCGTCCGCGCCGGAGACGCTGCCTTCCGGCATGACGATCCAGCATCTGACCAAGGGCACGGGCGCATCGCCGAAGGCCACGGACACCGTCAAGGTCCATTACCGCGGCACGCTTACCGACGGCACCGAATTCGACAGCTCGTACAAGCGCGGCCAGCCGATCTCGTTCCCGCTCAATCGCGTCATCCCATGCTGGACCGAGGGCGTGCAGAAGATGCAGGTCGGCGGCAAGGCCAAGCTCACCTGCCCGGCCTCCACCGCCTATGGCGCGCGCGGCGTGCCGGGCGCGATCCCGCCGAACGCGACCCTGAACTTCGAAGTGGAACTGCTCGGCATCGGCAGCTGATACGCTGTCTTCATCCGTAACCAAAGAACGCCCTCCTCGCGAGGGCGTTCTTTTTTGCAGGGCGACATTTGATTCGAAAGCGGCGGCTCCTATACTGAATTTGTGTTGCGGCGCAGCAATTTGTGCCGCGAGAGGCAGTGGAGTGCAGTCATGTCCAGGCATCCGTGCGAGCTTTGCATGCGGCTTATTGGCCGCCCCGGCCACGTTCCGCCCCATGCGTACCTAGTGAAAGCGGCTACGCTTGCGACGGCTTCGCAAGGCAGCGCCCATCTCTACCGGTGCGAACGATGCCGCCAGGCCATCGTGCTGGTCGCCGACGGCGACGATGGCCACGATGAATGGAAGCGCTTTCTGGCCTGAGCCCCGGCGCGGGTAGAATTGGCGCTCCATCCGCGAGCCCGAACTCGCGCCTGCCGTGCAGAACGATCGAATCGCTGCATGGTGGGATTCCGACAAGAGAGTGCAAGTTGAACAATCCGGCCAGAGATCGGACCGTGAAGCGTCCCCCAACGCCCGCAGTTTCCGAGGCCCCTTCCCGTGCCCGTGCGCACCCCGACCCCGTTGCCGCGATGAGACCGTCCGATGCCGATCGCGGCATCGCGCTGCTGACGTTCGCGTTCGTGCTAAGCCAGTTCTATCGCAGTTGCCTCGCGGTCATCGCGCCCGAACTCCAGCACGATTTCGCGTTGTCGCCAGCGGGCTTCGGGGCGTTGTCGTCGTGCTTCTTCCTCGCGTTCGCGGCCGCGCAGATTCCAGTGGGACTGGCGTTCGACCGCTACGGCGTCGGCCGCCCCACCGCGCTGCTGCTCGGCGTGGGCGCGATTTCCTCGATCATGTTCGTCGTCGCACCGGGTGGCGGCGCGGCCATGCTCGCGCAGATCGGCCTTGGCCTGGCCTGCGCGCCGGTGTTCATGGGGTTGATGCATTTCGCGTCGGAGCATTTGGACGAGAAACGGTATATGCGCGAGGTCAGCCGGTCGAACGCGATGGGCATGATCGGCGCACTGTGCGCGACGGCACCGCTGGGCTGGATGTCTCAATGGATCGGCTGGCGCTACGCGATGGGTATCTCCGCGGTCTGCATGGTCGTCGCGTGTTATGGCGTCTGGCGCCACGTGCGCGACACCGGCCACGCCGACGCGCGCCATGCCCCGATGGGCGGCATGCTCATCGACAGCGCGCGCCTGCTTGGCATGCGTTCGCTCTGGCTGCTGATTCCACTGTGCGTGGCGATGGCCGCGGGCACCGCGTTCCGCAATGCCTGGAGTGGACCGTATCTGGCGAACGTGTACGGACTCGCCGCCGGCCCTCGGGGCGTCGCGCTGACGCTGCTGAGCCTGACGGGGTTTGCCACGGCGTTCCTGTTGCCCGTGCTGGTCCGGCGCACATCGCTCAAGCAGACGATCCTCGGCTGGGCATGCTTCGCGACCTGTGGTGCCGTGCTGCTGGCGATCTGGCCGGGGCAGGGGGTGGCGCAGAGCGTCGCCTGCATGGGGCTGTTGACGACCATCGGCATGCTGCACCCGCTGGTCATGGCGCAGGGCCGCGGCCTGCTGCCGGCCGCCAAGCGCGGGCGCGGGTTAGGCGTGCTGAACTCCTTCGTATTCCTCGGCTCGGCGCTCACGTCGTGGGGGTTCGGCGTGCTCGCGAACGTCGGCCACGACCGCATGTGGCCGAACGCTACGGCCTACGGCGTGATCTTCGGCACCGCCGCAGTGATCGTGATCGTCGCGCTCGTACCTTACGTGTTCAGTGCGATCGGACATGGGACGGTGACCGCCAAAGGCCCGGGGCAGGCGGTTGCCGAGAGCTGACCGCCCGGCGCGCGTGCTATGTTGAAGGGGTTTGTTCGCTGCCGGAGTGCGCGATGGCCCTGTCTTTCGTGTTCGCACGCCTCCTACCCGTATTGCTGCTGGTGGCGCCCGCCCTCGGCGTGGCCCAGCCGTCGGTGGCCGACGCGTCGCTGCGGCAGCCTAACGTGCTGGTGATCCTGCGGCATGCCAGCGCGCCCGGCCTTGGCGATCCGCCGGGGTTCCGGATCGACGATTGCAGGACACAACGCAACCTGGATGCCGCCGGCCGGCAACAGGCGGTCGACCTCGGCGCGGCATGGCGACGGGACGGCTTCCGGCCGACGCGCGTCATGAGTAGCGCGTGGTGCCGGTGCCAGGAAACCGCGCGGCTGATGGATGTCGGTCCCGTGCGCGTCGAGCCGATGCTCAACTCCTTCTTCGAGGCCGAGGGCGCCGCGCGCACCGCCCAGACCGAACGCCTGTCCCGATTCATCGATAGCCTCGACCCGAAAGGCGGCCCTTACCTGATGGTCACGCATCAGGTGGTGATCTCCGCGCTGACGGGGCACGGCGCGCGAAGCGCGGGGGGCGTGGCCATCGAACTGCCAGTGAACGGCGGACAACGCCGCGTACGCGTGCTGGATTAGGCATTCAAGGAACGGCTACTCGCTGCCGATAGTTCGTCCAATGGCACTCATCAGGCAGATGAAATGAAAAACCTCGGTATTGGCGTACGCCTCGGCATTGGCTTTGGCGTGGTGTTATTGCTGTCCCTTCTCATGACCGTTTACGGCATGTCGCGGCTACAAGACGTTGCCAGCCACACGCATGCCATGATGCAGGAACCGCTGGCAAAGGAACGTATCGTCAGCGACTGGTATCGGCTGATGTACGCGAGCGTGCGTCGCACGACGGCGACCGCGAAGAGTGCCGACCCGACGCTGGGTGCCTTCTTCGCGAAGGAGACCAAGTGGTCGGCCGACACGATTGCCGCGATGCGCGACAAGATCGAGCCGATGCTGGTCTCCGATGCCGAAAAGGCCGCGTTCCAGAAGATCCTGCAGGTGCGCAACCCGTACAACGAGTCGCGCGACAAGATCGCGCGCTTCAAGAAGGAAGGCCAGACCGACGAAGCGAACAAGGTGCTGGAGACCGAGTTCGTGCCGGCCGGCGATGCCTACCTTGCCGAGATCCAGAAGCTGCTCGATATCCAGCGCGCGTCGATCGACGATACCGCGAAGGAAATCAACGAGACCTATCTTGCTGCCCGTAACCGCATGATCGCGCTTGGCGTGGTGATGCTGGCGATCGGTGCCGGCTTCGCGTTCTGGCTCACCATCGGCATCACGCGTCCGCTGCACCGTGCGGTGCATATCGCGCGCACCGTGGCATCGGGCGACCTGACCAGCCGCATCGACGTGGACCGCACCGACGAGACGGGCCAGCTGCTCGAGGCGCTGCGCGAGATGAACGAGAACATCCTCGGCATCGTGCAGGAGGTCCGCCACGGTACGGAAGCCATCGCCACGGGCACCAGCCAGATCGCCGTGGGCAATACCGACCTGTCGCAGCGTACCGAAGAGCAGGCGTCCTCGCTCGAGGAAACCGCATCGAGCATGGAGCAGCTCACCGGCATCGTGCGCCAGAACGCGGACAATGCGCGTCAGGCGAGCTCGCTGGCCGTCAATGCGTCGGACGTCGCCATCAAGGGTGGCGAGGTGGTGGGCCAGGTGGTCAACACGATGGAGGAGATCAGCGGCGCGTCGCGCAAGGTCGTCGACATCATCGCCGTGATCGAGGGCATCGCGTTCCAGACCAACATCCTGGCGCTTAACGCAGCGGTGGAAGCGGCGCGCGCGGGCGAGCAGGGCCGTGGTTTTGCGGTGGTGGCGGGCGAGGTGCGCAGCCTCGCGCAACGCAGCGCCACGGCGGCGAAAGAAATCAAGTCGCTGATTGGGGACTCGGCCGAGCGTGTCGAACGGGGCTCCGAACTCGTTTCGGAAGCGGGTCAGACCATGGAGCAGATCGTCAGCGCGGTGAAGCGCGTGACGGACATCATGGGCGAGATCAGCGCGGCCTCCGCGGAGCAGAGCGCCGGCATCGAGCAGGTGAATCAGGCCGTGACGCAGATGGACACCGTGACGCAGCAGAACGCCGCGCTGGTGGAGCAGGCCGCGGCCGCCGCGGGCTCGCTCGAAGAGCAGGCCCAGCGGCTCAAGGAAGCCGTAGCGATCTTCCGCCTTGCGGCTTAAGGCGCTCGGTCAAGGGGACTTGGGCGGCACGATTTGCCCGCCCTCCGGAAGCTGGACGTTCTGCATGTTGGGCATCATGTTCGTGTTCAGGTGGAACATCACCCAGAGCGTGCCCGACAGCGTGATCACCACGAGCACGAGCGTGAAGATCAGCGCGAGCAGCGTCCAGCCGTTCTCCGAGCGCGCATTCATGTGCAGGAAGTAGATCATGTGAACGACGATCTGCACGGCGCCGAGGCCGAGCAACACCAGCGCCGTCGTCGACGACTTGTCGAACACTTTCCCCATCACCAGCCAGAACGGTATCGCGGTCAGCACGACCGACAGCACGAAACCCGTGACGTAACCGCTCATCGTCGAATGCGCGGCCCCCGCCAGCTCGTCGTGGCCATGATCGTCGTCATGGCCGTGGCCGATTGCCTCGTCATGCGCGCTCATGGCAGGACTCCCATCAGATAGACGAAGGTAAAGACGCCGATCCACACGACGTCCAGAAAGTGCCAGAACATCGACAGGCACAGCAGCCGGCGCCGGTTGGCGGTGATCAGGCCGTGCTTGCCGAGCTGGAACATCAGCGTGATGAGCCAGACGATGCCGAAGGTCACGTGCAGCCCGTGCGTGCTGACCAGCGCGAAGAACGATGTCAGGAACGCGCTGCGCCGCGGCCCGGCGCCTTCGTGGATCAGGTGCGCGAACTCATAGAGCTCCACGCAGAGGAAGGCCACGCCGAACAGCCCCGTGATGGCCAGCCAGATCTGCGTGCCGCGCAGGTTCCGCTTCTGCATCTCGAGCATCGCGAAACCGTACGTGATGGACGAGAGCAGCAGGAACGTCGTATTGAGCGCGACGAGAGGCAGGTCGAACAGCTCGGCACCCGTGGGACCGCCCGCATACTCGCGGCCCAGCACGCCGTAAGCGGCGAACAGGCAAGCGAAGATCAGGCAGTCGCTCATCAGGTAGAACCAGAACCCGAGCAGCGTCCCGTTGGCCGGATGATGTTCCTTGGGAATGTAGAACTGCAGCGGCTCCTGCCGCGAACCGTCTTCGGGCGCGGCCGCGCCGCCGGCGAGGGGGATCGTCGTATCAGCCATGGCTGCCTAGCAGTTGAGTGCGCGCGGCTTCGGTCCGGACCACGTCGTCGGCCGGGATGTAGTAATCGCGCTTGTAGTTGAAGGTGTGATAAATGGCGCCGAAGATCGTGGCGGCGAACGAGACGACCACGAGCCACCAGATATGCCAGATCAGGCCGAATGCGCAGATGGAACTCAGTGCGGCGAGCACGATGCCAGCGGCGGTGTTCTTCGGCATATGGATCGGGATGAAGCCTTCGAGCGGACGCTTGTAGCCATGCTGCTTCATCTGCCACCACGCGTCGGTGTCATGCACGATGGGCGTGAACGCGAAGTTGTATTGCGGCGGCGGCGACGAGGTCGACCATTCCAGCGTGCGGCCATTCCACGGATCCCCCGTGGTATCGCGCAGCGCCTCCCGGCGCCGGAAGCTCACGAACAGCTGGATCAGGAAGCTGGCGATACCGAGCGCGATCAGGAACGCGCCAAACGCGGCCAGCTGGAACCAGATCTGCAGCGACGGATCCTGGAAGTGGTTCATGCGCCGGGTCACGCCGAGCAGGCCCAGCCAGTACAGCGGCATGAAGGCGAAGTAGAAGCCGACGAGCCAGAACCAGAACGAGCACTTGCCCCAGAACGGATCGAGGCGGTAGCCGAAGGCTTTCGGGAACCAGTACGTGATGCCGGCCATGAGGCCGAACAGCACGCCGCCGATGATCACGTTGTGGAAGTGGGCGATCAGGAACAGGCTGTTGTGCAGGGAGAAGTCGGCGGGCGGCACCGCGAGCAGCACGCCGGTCATGCCGCCGATCACGAAGGTGACCATGAATCCGACGGTCCACAGCATCGGCACCTCGAAGCGGATGCGGCCGTGGTACATCGTGAACAGCCAGTTGAACACCTTCGCCCCGGTCGGGATGGAGATGATCATCGTCGTGATGCCGAAGAACGAGTTGACGCTGGCCCCCGATCCCATCGTGAAGAAGTGGTGCAGCCAGACAAGGTAGGACAGCACCGTGATCACGACGGTCGCATACACCATCGACGCATAGCCGAACAGGCGCTTGCGGCAGAAGGTGGCGACGACTTCCGAGAACACGCCGAACACGGGCAGCACCAGGATATAGACCTCGGGGTGCCCCCAGATCCAGATCAGGTTCACGTACATCATCGCGCTGCCGCCGTTATCGACGGTGAAGAAGTTGGTGCCGACGTAGCGGTCGAGCGCCAGCAGGCCGAGCGCCGCGGTCAGCACCGGGAATGCCGCGATGATCAGCACGTTCGTGCACAGCGAGGTCCACGTGAAGATCGGCATGCGCATCAGGCTCATGCCGGGCGCGCGCATCTTGATGATTGTCACCAGTAGATTGATCCCTGATAACAATGTCCCGACCCCCGCCACCTGTAGCGCCCATATGTAGTAATCCACGCCGACATCGGGACTGTGGAGAATGCCCGATAACGGCGGATAGGCGAGCCAGCCGGTCTTCGCGAACTCACCAACGAACAGCGACATCATCACGAGGATTGCGCCGCCAGTCGTCATCCAGAAGCTGAAATTGTTCAGGAACGGAAACGCGACGTCGCGCGCGCCGATCTGGAGTGGCACGACGAAGTTCATCAGCCCCGTGACGAGGGGCATCGCCACGAAGAAGATCATGATCACGCCGTGCGCCGTGAAGATCTGATCGTAGTGATGCGGCGGCAGGTAGCCAAGGTTGTCACCGAAAGCGACGGCCTGCTGGATCCGCATCATGACCGCATCGGCAAAGCCGCGCAGCAGCATGATCACGCCGAGGATCACGTACATGATCCCGATCTTCTTGTGATCGATGCTCGTGAACCACTCGTGCCAGAGATAACCCCAGACGCGGAAGTAGGTCAGCGCGCCGACCAGGGCGAGCCCGCCCAGCGCGACCACGATGAAGGTAACGAGCAGGATGGGCTCGTGATACGGAATGGCTTCCCACGTAAGCCGGCCGAAAATCTGCGTGGCGAGTTCGGAACGCTCGGGCATGTTGATCACCAAAGGCCGTAGCGGCCATCAGAAGTTGTCGAGAAGCGTGTCAGCGAACCAGGCGGCGATTGCCGAGCGCGTCGGCGACGGCGTCGCCGGTCACCGCGGTGGCGTCGGCGCCGATCGTGTTGCTGGCGGTGCAGACGTACGCGGACGGGTCGAACTTGCCGCGCGTGGCGTCGAGCGCCATCACATCGGCACGGCACGTCCCGCCCTCCACGCAGCGGTTCAGGATCGCGTCGTACAGCCCCGGCGCCACGCTGGCGAAGTGCTGCACGGGTTCGGCCTCGCTGGGCTTGGCCAGCTTGACGTAGGCGTCCCGCGACAGCTGGGCGCCCTCCGACTTGGCCTTGGCGACCCAGCGTGCGAAATCCTCGTTCGACATCCCGTGGAACTTGAACCGCATCTGCGAGAAGCCGGCGCCGCTGTAGTTGGCCGAGAAGCCGTCATAGACGCCGGGGCGATTGATGACCGCGTGGAGCTTGGTCTCCATGCCCGGCATCGCGTAGACCTGGCCCGCGAGCGCCGGAATGAAGAACGAATTCATGACATCGGTGGCCGTGATCTTGAAGCGGATGGGCTGGTCCACCGGCGCCACGAGCTCGTTGACGGTGGCGATACCCTGCTCGGGATAGAGGAACAGCCATTTCCAGTCGAGCGCGACCACCTCGACGGTCAGCGGCTTGGTGCCCGCGGGAATCGGGCGGCGATCGTCCAGATGCGTGAGCGGGCGATAGGGGTCGAGCTGGTGGGTACTCACCCACGTCACGGCACCCAGCGCGATGATGATCAGCAGCGGTGCCGACCAGATGCCCAGCTCCAGCGTGGTCGAGTGGTCCCAGTCGGGGTTGTAGGTCGCCTCCGTGTTGGACTCCCGGTATCGGAAGGCGAATACCAGCGTCATCGTGATCACCGGAACGATGATCAGCAGCATCAGGCACGTGGCGATGATGATGAGATCGCGCTGCTTGACTGCCAGATCACCCGACGGTGAGAGCAGCACTGCGTTGCATCCTGCAAGGCCCATGGTCAGGCCGGACATGGTGACGAGTTTGATAGCTCCCCGCACCCCGAAATGTGATCGCACCGCCGGTTCTGAGCGTCCCATATTCGCAGAAGTGATGATTGAGTTACAGCAGCCCGAGTGTGACACTACAAACGATTCGGGTTTTATTGGAGTTTAGGCGCTATTCTTGTGATTGCAGTACGTCGCATCTCACAAAAATTTGTTGACTAGGAGCCACGATGTCGAGTCTGACCCATCAGCATCGGGAGTCGCCGGCTGCACCTCCGGCGCACGGACATGCCCAAATCGCTCCGGCCGAGATCGCCACGGGTGTCGTGATCGGGCGGGCGTCCGAGTACTTCGACTTCTTCACGTACGGCATCGCCTCGGTGCTCGTGTTCCCCTCGGTCTATTTCCCGTTTGCCGGCGAACTCGAAGGGCTCCTGCTTGCGTTCACGGTGTTCTCGTTTGCGTTTATCGGACGGCCGTTTGGAACGTCCTTGTTCATGCGCATCCAGCGGCGATGGGGACGCGGCACCAAGCTGACGGCTTCGCTGTTCCTGCTGGGTACCGCCACGGTGGGCATCGCGTTCCTGCCGACCTACGCGACACTGGGGACGACTTCGATCGTGCTGCTGTCCGTGTTCCGCTTCCTGCAAGGGGTGGCATTCGGGGGGTCGTGGGATGGACTGCCGTCGCTGCTCGCACTCAACACGCCGCCCGAGCGACGCGGCTGGTACGCGATGCTGGGGCAGCTCGGCGCGCCGACCGGCTTCATCGTGGCGGGCGCGTTGTTCCTGTTCCTGCATGCGAGCCTGACCGAGGCCGAGTTCCTCGACTGGGGCTGGCGCTACCCGTTCTACGTCGCGTTCGCCATCAACGTCGTCGCGCTGTTCGCGCGGCTGCGGCTCGTGGTCACGCACGAATACACCCGTCTGCTGGACGAGGTCGAACTCGAGCCGATTACCACGGTGGAGATCATGCAGGCCCAGGCCGGCAATATCTTCCTCGGCGCTTTTGCCGCCCTCGCCAGCTATGCGCTGTTCCACCTCGTGACGGTGTTTCCGCTGTCATGGATCCAGTTGCACAAGACGCAGGAGCTGGGCGACGTGCTGGCGATACAGATCGTGGGCGCGGCGATCGCCATCATCAGTACCGTGCTGTCGGGCTGGATCGCCGACCGCGTGGGCCGGCGCACGATGCTGGGGACGATGGCGCTGCTCATCGGCGTGTTCAGCCTGTTTGCGCCATGGCTGCTCGACGGGGGCGCCACCGGGCAGGACATGTTCATCCTGATTGGCTTCGCGCTGCTGGGCTTGTCCTATGGACAGGCGGCGGGCGTCGTCACCTCGAACTTCGAACGGCGCTACCGTTATACGGGCGCGGCGCTGACCACGGATTTCGGCTGGCTGTTCGGCGCGGCCTTCGCACCGCTCGTCGCGCTGGGGCTGTCGGCCCGTTTCGGGCTGGTGGCGGTCAGCCTGTATCTGCTGTCGGGCGTGGTTTGCACGCTGCTGGCGCTGCGGATCAACCGGTCGCTGGGCACGCACCAGCAATAGCGCGCTTCGCTCATTTTCGGCTCATTGTCGCTGCGTACGATGGTTTCCACGCCACCATTTCACGCAACGACCCTGGAGCCGAACATGAACATCCTGCTGGGTTTTTCCCCTTTTCTTGCATTCGCGATCGTCGAGCACCTGCTCGGCATTCTGGCCGGTCTGACCGCGGGCGCGGTCATGGCACTGGCGCTCGTCGTCCGCGATGCCGCGACCGGACGATCGGTGAAGGTGCTCGAGATCGGCACCGTGATCCTGTTCGGCGCGCTGGCGCTGTATGCGTGGCGCGAGCAACCGGCGTGGAGCATCGCGCAGGTGCGCATGGTCGTGGATGCGGGTCTGCTCGGCGTGGTACTGGCCTCGATGGCCATCGGCATGCCGTTCACGATGCAGTATGCGCGGGAACGGGTGCCCCCATCACTGTGGCGCCATCCGACCTTCGTGCGGATCAACTACGTCATTACCGGAGTCTGGGCGCTGGCCTTCCTGGCCCTGATCGGCGCCGACGTGCTGATGCGGACGCGCCCCGGTGCAGGTGCACTGCTAACCGTGGCGGCCCTGTGCGCGGCGGTCCGTTTCACACAGCACTACCCGCGCCATGTGGCGGCGTCGGCAGCGGCGCCCCGGCAGTAGGCAGCATCGTCTCCAGACCTTCCATCGCGAACGCGATGAAGGCTCGCGCCGCCGCCGTCTGATAAGCGCCCTTGCGCTGAAGGAGGGCGGCGCGCCGCGGCGGAAGCGGCACCTCCAGCTTCAGGATGCGCAGATCGTCGTGCACGTTGGCGATTGCCGACGGCAGCACGGTGGCGAACCGGCCGCTGCGCACCGCTTCGATCACGCCCGACACGGAGTTCATCTCGATCATGATCTTCGGCACGATGCCGAGCGGCGCGAAATACCGCTCGATGTAGCCACGCGTCGCGAACTCCCGTGTGAGCAGCGCCATCGACTCGCGCTCAAGATCGGCCGCTTTCAGGGCCGTGCGTCGCTTCGCATGCGGATGCTGGATGCCGACCATCAGCGACAGCGCCTCCTCGAAGAGCGACAGCGCTTCCACTTCGGGCAGATGGATGTCGTCGAACGCAATGCCGATATCGATGGCATCGTCGGCCAGCAACGGTTCGACGCGCTCCTGCGGCATCTCGCGGATGCTGAGCGAGATGTTCGGATAGCGTGCATTGAAGGCCACGACCAGTTGGCTGAACAGATACGGGGTGAACGTCGGCGTCATCCCAAGCCGCAGGTTGCCCCGCGTGAGCTCGCCCACATCGTGGATCGCCCGGCGGCCCGCCTCCAGATCGTGGATCGCCCGCCGGGCATGCACCAGATAGGCCTCGCCGGCGTCGGTCAACCGGGTCGTCCTGCCGGTGCGGTCGAATAGCTGCGCGCCGAGCGCGTCCTCGAGCTGGCGGATCTGCTGGGACAGCGTGGGCTGGGACACGTGCACCAGCTCCGCGGCGCGCGTGAAATTGCCCGTCTCGGCAACGGCCAGGAAATAGCGGATGTGGCGCAGCAGCATGGAGCCCGTCTGTTATTGGTTTTGCCTATCAAAAACATAATAAACCCGTCTTTGACGTTATAGCTCAGAACGCCGATGCTTGCATCACAGCGAACGACGTTGCCACCGATGGAGCGAGCCATGCAAGACCTGATCGAAGGTTTCCTGAAATTTCAGCGGGAGGAGTTTCCCAAGCGGTCCGAGCTGTTCAAGCGCCTGGCCACCACGCAGAAACCGCCGACCCTGTTCATTGCGTGCTCCGACAGCCGCGTGGTGCCGGAACTGCTGACCCAGCGTGAGCCCGGCGATCTGTTCGTCATTCGCAATGCCGGCAATATCGTGCCGTCATACGGTGTGCAGCCCGGCGGCGTTTCCGCGAGCGTGGAATACGCGGTGGTCGGGCTGGGCGTCAGCGATATCGTGATCTGCGGCCACTCGGATTGCGGCGCGATGACAGCGGTAGCGAAGTGCACCTGCCTCGACCATATGCCGCAGGTGGCTGGGTGGCTGCGCCACGCGGATGCCGCCAAGGCCATCAACGCGTCGCGCGAGCATGCCGACGACAAGGCCCGCGTCGATGGCATGGTCCGCGAAAACGTGAAGGCGCAGATCGCCAACCTGAGGACGCATCCGTCCGTGGCGAAGGCGCTCGGCGAAGGCCGCCTCACGATCCACGGCTGGGTCTACGACATCGGGACCGGCTCCATCGATGCCTTCGACGGCATCACCGAACAATTCGTTTCCCTCGCGGATCACCGTACGGTGGCCGCAACCCGCACCACCCCCGCTACTCGTTCCCCTGCCAAGGAGGCATAAATGCCGCAATCGCAAGTCAGCCAAACCACCCGCCAGAACCTGACGGACGTCATTATCGAAGCCAAGGACCGCAAGGGCCTCACGTTCGAACAGATCAACGAAGGCACTGGCCTGAGCCTGGCGTTCGTCACTGCCGCGCTGCTCGGTCAGCATCCATTGCCGGCCGACGTGGCCAGGATCGTGGCCGCCCGCCTGGACCTCGATGACGATGCCATCCGCCTGCTGCAAACCATTCCCGTCCGCGGCAGCATTCCGGGCGGCGTACCGACCGATCCGACCATCTACCGGTTCTACGAGATGGTGCAGGTCTACGGCTCGACGCTGAAGGTGCTCGTGCACGAGAAGTTTGGCGACGGCATCATCAGCGCGATCAACTTCAAGCTGGACATCAAGAAGGTCGAAGATCCGGAAGGCGGCCATCGCGCGGTGATCACGCTCGACGGCAAGTACCTCCCCACCAAGCCGTTCTGACCCACCGTGCCCCTTCAAGGCACCAGCAGCAGCTTGCCGGTGGTGGCGCGGCTCTCCATGGCCCGGTGGGCCCGAGCCGCATCCGCCAGTGGATACACCCCGCCGATATTCACGCGCAGCTGGCCCTGGCGAATCCATTCGAACAATTGGGTCGCCTTCTCGCGCAGCAGCGCGGGCGTGTGGATGTGATCGAAGAATGTCGCATAGCCAATCTTGATGCTGCGCGGCAGCTTCATGATCTCGAGGGGCCCCGGACCGCCGAGCACCGGACCGTACCAGCAGAACGTGCCGGATCGGCGCAGCGAGGCCAGCGAATCCCTGAACGTGAGCGGGCCCGAGCCGTCGAAGACCGCATGCACGCCCTCGCCTTCCGTGAGGCGCAGCACCTCGTCGGCGAACCGCCCGCTGTGATCGACGATCACATGTTCCGCGCCAGCGCCTTTGGCCGCAGCCACCTTGTCCGTCGAGGAGACGCGGCCGATGACACGGCCGCCGCGCAGGCGGATGATCTGGGACAGCAGTTGTCCGACGCCGCCCGCCGCCGCATGGACGAGCGCGACGTCGCCAGGCTGCACCGGATAGAAGTCGGTAGCAAAGTGGCTGGCCGTGATGCCCTGCATCATGACGGCCGCCGCCGTGCGATCGTCGATGTCGTCGGGAATCGGCACCAGTGCCGTCGCCGGCGCGACGATGCGGTCCGCATAGCTGCCGGGCACGTAGATCCATGCCACGCGCTGTCCCGGACGCAGATGCCCGACATCTCGGCCCACGGTCACCACACGCCCGGCGCCCTCGACGCCCAGGCGCTTCGGGTATCCGTACTCGGGCCAGAACTCGCCATGGCGTACGCCGATATCCATGAAATTGACGCCCGCTGCCGCCACGTCCACCAACACCTCGCCGTGCCCGACCTCGGGATCCGGCTGTTCGTCGAGTTTGAGGACTTCCGCGCCACCGGGGCGATCCATCGTGATGACCTTCATGACGATCTCCTTAATTGAACGATCATTCCAGAATTGAGCAAAAAAAATCAGCGCAGCGCCCGCAGCGTCATCGAGCCGATGACCTCGAGCTGCGCGGGGTCCGCGCCGCCACGGGCGGCGAGCCGGATGGCGGAGAAGCTCGCCATGACGTGCGTCGCCACGGTGTCGGGCGTCAGGGCGGCCGAGACATCGCCGGCGGCCTGCGCTTCCGCCGCCCGGCTGGCGATCGCCGAGGCGAGCATCCGATACGCGCGACCATGGATGGCCGACAGCTCGGGTTGCGTATTCCCGAACTCGCAAATCGAATGCACGCCGAGACACGCGTGGTCCGCCTCCGCGACCACGCGCTCGATCATTGCAGCGATGCCATCGTAAGCCTTCCCCGCACTGCGCAATGCATTGATGTGAGCGCTTGCTTCTATCGAAGTGTAACGGTCCACGGCGAGGCAATACAATTGCCACTTGTCGCCGTAGGTGTCGTACAGGCTTTGCCTGCCGATACCCATCGCCTGCGTCAGCATCTCCGTCGAGGTGCCCTCGAAGCCGTGTTGCCGGAATACGCCGATGGCGGCGTCCAGCGCGCGGTCCTTGTCGAATGCCTTGGGTCTAGCCATGCTGGAGTTGTACATATTCTGGACTGAATAGTCAAGAAATACCTTCCCAAAAAATACGCCTCATGGCGAGTTGGAGTATTCTTCGCGCCAGAGCCAACCCGCCCGGCACCTGTCTGCGGGGATACTTGTCAATCGCAGGTCGCCGGCGTACTGTTTGACGTTTGACGTTTTGCCCCCCAGCCTTTCTCTCGCTTCCTGGATAGTTTCCGGATGAACAACAATTCGACAAATTTTCCAGACGAGCCGCCTCTGCCGCCGACCTGGGATGCACGCCTCGCGCGTCGCCTGGTCCGCCCCCTCAAGCACACCCGCGTCACGCCCAACCACCTGACGACCGTCCGCCTCCTGATCGGCCTTGCCGGCGCAATCGCGCTGACGCGCGGCGGGTATTTGTGGACAAACATCGGCGCCTTCCTGATCGTGCTGTCGAACTTCGTCGATCACACCGACGGTGAACTGGCCCGCATCAGCGGGAAGGGCAGCAAGTTCGGCCATTTCTACGATCTGGCTGCCGATGCGCTCGTTACGATCCTGCTGTTCGGCTGCATGGGCGTGGCTATCGCGAGCCCGGATGAAAAGGGCCCGCTCGGCTCCGCCGCGCTTGGCACCATCGCCGGCATCGCCGTGGCGCTGATCTTCTTCCTGCGCATGCGCATCGAGTCGATGGTGGGCAAGAGCGGCACGAAGCAGGCGCGCGCCGCCGGCTTCGAGACCGAAGACGTGCTGTACCTGCTGCCGCTCGTCACGCTGTTCGATGGCATCGCCCCCTTCCTGAAGGCCGCCGCCATCGGCGCGCCCATCTTTGCGGCGTGGTGCATCGTCGACTACTGGCGGGTGGTGCGCCGCACCCAGCCCGTCATGAATTCCAAGGACGCCTGAGGTACCCATGACTGACCAGGCCATGCGCGCGAGCGCATCCGACGTGACCCTGCCCGGCACGTCGCAACCGCATGCGGCACGCGCCGCGTCCACGCCCGACGCCGATGTCGCGCGCGAGACCGCCGCATTGGACAACGCCGCGCTGCGCGAAGATTTCGTCCGCCAGGGCGCGTTCCTGTATCTCGACAAGTTCCTCGCGCCGGACGCGACGGCGCAGCTGATCCGGCTGGCGCGCGAACTGCAGCCGCACATCAACCGCAACTACCTGCCCGGCCACAAGCAGGGCGGCAGCGTGAGCCGGCATACGATCGACGAGCATGCGCCGTTCATCGCCGAACTCTATCGCTCGAAGGCGCTCATCGGCTGGCTCGAGCAGATGACCGGCGACCGCCTTCAGGTATGCCCCGCGACCGATCCGCACGCGTACGCGCTGTACTACTACACGCGCGAGGGCGACCACATCGGGTGGCATTACGACACCTCGTACTACGACGGCCGCCGATACACGGTGCTGCTTGGCGTGATCGACGAGTCGTCGTGCCGGCTGGACTACGAATTGCACACGCGCGACAAGGATCGCGCCGACGAGCCGGGCTCCGTCGCGATTCCACCGGGCGGCCTCGTGCTGTTCGACGGCGACAAGCTGCGCCACCGCATCACGCCGGCGCGCGCCAACGAGTTCCGGGTTTCGCTCACATTCGAGTATGTGACCGACCCAGGCATGCGTCCGTGGCTGCGATTGATCTCCAATATGAAGGATGCGGTCGCGTACTTCGGTTTCCGTCAGGTGTTCCGGCGCCTGCTGTCGGGTGGGAAGAATCGCGCGTGACTCGTGCTGCAGTACTTCTGTTTACGATCGGCGCGGCACTGTTCGTCGCGCTGCTTGCATGGCGTGGTTTCGATGCGGTGGTGTCGACGCTGCTGGTGGCCAAATGGGGCCTCGCGCTCATCGCCGCGTTCCACCTGATTCCGCTGCTGCTCGATGCGGCATCGATCTGGGTGCTGATGCACCGGCATGGCGAAGGCAAGATCCGCGACGCGATCCTGACGCGCTGGGTCGGCGAATCGGTCAACAGCCTGCTGCCCGCGGGGCAGCTCGGCGGCCCCGTGCTGATGGTGCGGTACCTGTCGCATCGCGGCGCGCGCATTCGCGATGCCGCGGCGGCGATCACGGTCAGCACCACCGCGCAGGCGCTGTCGCAGATCCTTTTCGCGCTCGGTGGGGTGCTGCTGTTCAGCGCGAACGGCGGCCTCGCGGGCGAACGTGGACCCGTGATCGCGGCCACGGCGGTGCTGGCGCTGGCGGTGGTGGGGTTTGTCGTCCTGCAACGGCGCGGCATGTTCGGCCGCATGTTGCGGCTGCTGTCGAAGGTGTTCGGCAAGCGCGACTGGAAAGGCCTGACGGTCGGCGCGGACGCGGTGGACGAAGCGATCCGCGAACTGTATGGCGAGAAGGGCCGCGTGGCGGCAAGCTTTTTCCTGAATCTGATCGGCTGGATCGTCGGCACCGCCGAAGTCTGGCTCATCATGCATTTCCTCGGTCATCCGGTGAGCTGGGTCGACGCGTTGTTGCTGGAGTCGGTCGGACAGGCCATTCGCGGCGCGGCCTTCGCGATTCCGGGTTCGCTCGGCGCGCAGGAGGGCGGGTATCTGCTGCTGGCGCCGCTGGTCGGCCTGCCGCCAGACATGGCGCTGGTGCTGTCGCTGGCCAAGCGTGTGCGCGAGCTGATCCTTGGCCTGCCGGGCCTGTTGTATCTGCATTTGAGTGAACGGAAGTTCCAGCGCAGACGCGCGGCTTTGGAAGCTTCCGAATGACGGGCGGCCGACCCTGCGGGACGCTGCCGCATCGGGGCCGATTTATTTTTTAACGCGAGTCACAGAATCATGCGAGCCATCATCCTTGCCGCGGGCCTTGGCCTGCGATTGCAGCAGCAGCCCGGGGCGCAGTTCCCCAAGTGCCTGCTGCGCTTCGACGGAACCACGTTGCTCGAGCGGCACGTGCGCATGCTGAATGCCGCGGGCGTGCAGGACATCGTGCTCGCGCTCGGCTTCGAGCCTCAGCAGGTGCAGGCCGAAGTGGAACGCCTTGGTCTCGCGCAGCGCCCGGAAATCGTCATCAACGAACGCTACGACCTTGGCAGCGTGCTGACCGTGCATACCGTGGCGGACGCCATGACGCGCGGCGGCGACGTGCTGTTGATGGACGCGGATGTGCTCTATGACGAGCGCATCCTCAAGGCGCTGGTCGCGGGCGAGAGCACCAACCGCCTGCTGATCGATCGCGACTTCGAGGCCGGCGACGAGCCGGTCAAGCTGTGCCTGAAGAACGGCGTGCCCGTGGAACTGCGCAAGCAGCTGATGGCCGATCTCGAGTACGACACCATCGGCGAATCCGTCGGTTTCTTCCGTTTCGACGAGAAGACCGCGCGCCGCCTGGCCGAAATCGTGGCCGGATACGTGGACAGCGGCCGCGCGAAGATGCCCCACGAAGAAGCAGTGCGCGACCTGCTGCTCGAGGGCGGCCACACGTTCGATACCGCCGACGTAACCGGCGCCCCCTGGATTGAAATCGATTTCCCTGGCGATGTGACACGCGCCGCCGAAGAAGTCCTGCCCCAACTGACGCGACCTGTAGGAGTTGCTCAATGAACGCCATCGACCCGAACCTGCTTTCGACCTCGCGCGCGGCCCGTCTGCGCCAGATGCTCCAGAGCAATGACCTCGAATTCATCATGGAAGCCCACAACGGCCTGTCCGCGCGCATCGTGCGCGAGGCGGGCTTCAAGGGCATCTGGGCCTCGGGCCTGGCCATTTCCGCGCAGTTCGGCGTGCGCGACAACAACGAGGCCAGCTGGACTCAGGTCGTCGACAACCTCGAGTTCATGGCCGATGCCAGCGACCTGCCGATTCTGCTCGACGGCGACACCGGCTACGGCAACTTCAACAACGTGCGCCGCCTGGTGCGCAAGCTCGAGCAGCGCGGCATCGCCGGCGTGTGCATCGAGGACAAGCAGTTCCCGAAGACCAACAGCTTCATCGGCGGCGAGCGCCAGCCCCTCGCCGACATGGACGAGTTCTGCGGCAAGATCAAGGCCGGCAAGGACTCGCAGGCCGACGACAACTTCTCGATCGTCGCGCGTGTGGAAGCGCTGATCGCGGGTTGGGGCATGGATGAAGCCCTGCGCCGCGCCGAGGCCTACCATCAGGCCGGTGCCGACGCGATCCTGATCCACAGCAAGTTGTCGAAGGCGGACGAGATCCTGACCTTCGCCCGCGAGTGGGCCGGCCGTTGCCCGATCGTGATCGTGCCGACCAAGTACTACAGCACGCCGACCGATGCGTACCGCAAGGCCGGCATCAGCCTCGTGATCTGGGCGAACCACCTGATCCGCGTGGCCGCATCGTCGATGCAGGCAGTGGCGAAGGACATCTACGAGAACGAGACGCTGGTCAACGTGGAAGACCGCATTGCCACCGTGAACGAGATCTTCCGCCTGCAGGACGCGGACGAGTATTCGGAAGCCGAGAAGATCTACCTGTCGGGCGGTTCGGGCCCAGGCGCGGCCGTGGTGCTTGCCGCGGGCCGCGGCAAGGGCCTCGAGGCACTGACCGAGGACAAGCCCAAGGTCATGCTGCCGATCGCCGGCAAGCCGCTGCTGCGCCATCTCGTCGATGGCTTCAAGAAGCAGGGCATCAATGACATCACCGTCGTTGGCGGCTATCAGGCCAAGGCGATCGATGCGGCGGGCATCAAGCTCACGGTCAACGAGCGCCATGCGCAGACCGGCGAGCTCGCGTCGCTGGCTTGCGCGGCCGATGCGCTGCAGGGCGACACCGTGATCGCTTATGGCGATCTGCTGTTCCGCAGCTATATCCTGCGCGACCTCGTCGAGAGCGACGCGCCGTTCACGGTGGTGGTGGATTCTTCGGAGACCGGGGCATCGAACCAGAGCGTGCGCGACTTTGTGTGGACCTCCTCGGCCGACGATCGCGATCTGTTCGGTCAGAAGGTCACGCTGCGCAAGGTGTCCGATGACGAGAACGGCGGCGAAGGCAAGGCCCATGGCCGCTGGATCGGCCTGCTGAACGTGCGCGGCGAAGGCGTGGCCAAGCTGCGGAAACTGCTGGGCGAACTGCGCGCGCGTCCGGACTTCGACTCGCTCGACGTACCCGACCTGCTCAACGCGCTCGTCGCGCAGGGCGAGGAAGTGGCCGTGACCTACGTGCATGGCCACTGGCGCGGTGTGAACGACCTCGAGGACTTCCGCCTGGCGGGCGACTTCGCGCACTCGCAGACCCCGTTCGCGACCGGCGCCGGCAACGAGGGTGCCCGATGATCGAAGCGGTCGAGTTCGTCGAGGCCGCGCGGGCGCGCGGCTTCGAATGGTACGCAGGCGTGCCATGCTCGTACCTGACGCCGTTCATCAACTACGTGGTGCAGGACCCGACGCTGCATTACGTGTCGGCTGCGAACGAGGGCGATGCGGTGGCGTTCATCGCGGGCGTCACGCAAGGGGCGCGCGAAGGCCGCCGCGGCGTGACGATGATGCAGAACTCGGGCCTCGGCAATGCCGTGAGCCCGCTCACGTCGCTCACGTGGACGTTCCGTCTTCCGCAACTGCTGATCGTCACGTGGCGCGGCCAGCCGGGCGGCGCGTCCGACGAACCGCAGCACGCGCTGATGGGACCGATTACGCCGGCGATGCTCGACACCATGGACATTCCATGGGAGTTGTTCCCGACAGAGGCCGACGCGGTCGGCCCGGCGCTTGACCGCGCGATCGCGCACATGGACAGCACGGGACGTCCCTATGCGCTGATCATGCAAAAGGGCAGCGTGGCGCCGTATGCGCTGGCATCGCAGCCGGCGTTGCCCGCGCGCTCGCGCGCGGCGGCGCAGACCGCCTGGCATGGCGTCGCGGAGGCGGCGCTGCCGACGCGCCGCGCCGCGCTGGAACGCGTGATCGCGCACACGCCGCTCGAAGGCACGGTCGTCGTGGCGTCGACCGGCTTCTGTGGCCGCGAGCTCTATGCGCTCGACGATCGGCCGAACCAGCTGTACATGGTGGGCTCGATGGGGTGCCTCACGCCGTTCGCGCTGGGCCTTGCCCTTGCACGTCCCGACCTCAGAGTCGTGGCCGTCGATGGCGACGGCGCGGCACTGATGCGCATGGGCGTGTTCGCGACCCTAGGCGCGTACGGTCCATCCAACCTCACGCATGTGCTGCTCGACAACGGCGCGCACGATTCGACGGGCGGCCAGGCGACGGTGTCGCGCAACGTCTCGTTCGCGGGTATTGCCGCGGCATGCGGCTATGCATCGGCGGTGGAAGGCGACCGGCTCGATCTGATCGACGAAGTATTATCGTCGACCCCCGGAGACGGCACGCGTTTCGTGCGGCTGGCCATCAGCGCCGGCACGCCCGACGGGCTGCCGCGTCCGACGGTATCGCCGGTGCAGGTGAAGACACGTCTGGGCCGGCATATCGGTGCCGATCAGGGTCGTACCGAGCAGGGAGAAAACTGATGCTGTTGCTGAACCCAGGTCCTGTCACGCTGAGCGAGCGTGTGCGCAAGAGCCTGTTGCAAACCGACCTGTGCCACCGTGAAGGCGAGTTCTTCGATCTGCAGGATGAAGCGCGCGCCCGCCTGCTGGGCGTGTACGCGCTCGATCCCGCTCAATGGTCCGCCGTGCTGATGACCGGGTCGGGCACGGCCGCCGTCGAAAGCATGATCGCGTCGCTCGTCCCCGAACAGGGCAAGCTGCTGATTGTGCAGAACGGTGTGTACGGCGAGCGCATCGCGCAGATCGCGACGCAATATCGCATCGCCCATACGCTGGTCACGCACGACTGGAAGAGCGCGCCGGACCTGTCGCGTGTGGCGGCCGCGCTGGACGCCGATCCGGCGATCACGCACGTTACCGTGATTCATCACGAAACGACGACGGGCCGTCTGAACGACCTGGCCGCGATCGACGCGCTGTGCCAGGCGCGCAAGGTGCGTCTGCTCGTCGACGCGGTGAGCAGCTTCGGTGCCGAGGCGGTCGACTTCTCGGGCAGCATCGATGCCGTGGCCGCCACGGCCAATAAGTGCCTGCACGGTGTACCGGGCGCGGCCTTCGTGGTCACGCGCCGCGCGGCGCTCGCCAATGCGGCCCAGCGCGCCTACTACCTCGACCTCGGCCGCATGGCCAGGCTGCAGGATCAGCGCAACACGCCGTTCACGCCGTCCGTGCATGCGTTCTACGCACTCGTGGAAGCGCTGCGAGAGTTCGAGGACGAGGGCGGCTGGCGGGCGCGTCACCAGCGCTATGCGGCGCTGGCGGAGCAGGTGCGTGTCGGGCTGGCCGATCTCGGCATCGCGCCGCTGTGGGCACCCGAGCAATCGTCGGTGGTGCTGCGCGCGTATCGTCTGCCCGCGGGCGTGACGTACGAACAGCTGCATGACGGACTCAAGACCCGTGGCTTTGTCATCTACGCGGGGCAGGGCGGGCTGTCGTCGGAACTGTTCCGTATCTCCACGATGGGCGCGCTCACGGCGGAGGACATGGACCGCCTGCTTCAGGGTTTTCGCGAACTCGTCAGTCAATAACGCTCCACCTGGCTCGCCAGAGTTTCGGCCGACGAAACTTTGATGCGGTGCAAAGTGACATCGATGCGCGAGCGCGCCTATAAGCGCTCTGATCACGCTTTCGATGTCATTTCATCCCGCAAAACCGCAGCGAGTCAGGAGAGCGCATGACCCCCCAACGCAGGTTTCCGCTGCGGCCCCTCGTGGCCGCGGCCTTGTTGCCCCTCTGGTCCCTGTCGATGGTGTCGTTGGCCACCGCACAGGAATGGCCGACCAAGCCGATCCGCATGATCGTGCCCTACCCGCCCGGCGGGCCCACGGACATCGTGGCGCGCGTCGTGGGGCAGAAACTCTCCGAACGTCTCGGCCAGACCATCGTCGTCGACAACCGTCCCGGCGCGGGCGGCAACATCGGTGCCGATACCGTCGCCAAGTCGGCGCCTGACGGCTATACGCTGCTCGTCGCGACGACGGCGCATGCCATCAACATGACGCTGTTCACGAAGCCGGGCTACAGCACGAGCAAGGACTTCGCGCCGGTATCGATGCTGACGAGCGGTCCGCTTGTCCTTGTTACCGCGCCCTCGACGCCGGCAAAGAATGTTGCCGAGCTGATTGCGCTGGCCAGGGCGAAGCCGGGCGCCATCACGTTCGCGAGTTCGGGCAACGGGCAATCCACGCATCTGGCTGCGGAACTGTTCGACAGCATGGCGGGCGTGAAGATGACCCACGTGCCGTACAAGGGCAGTGCGCCCGCGCTTACCGACGTCATGGCGGGTCAGGCCACCGTGATGTTCGACACGATGCTTTCCTCGATGCCGTTCGTGCGTGACGGCAAGCTCAAGGCGCTGGCCGTGACCGGCACCGCACGCTCGCCCGCGGCGCCGGACGTGCCGACGATGGCGGAAGCCGGCGTGGCGGGTTACGAAGCCACGGCCTGGAATGCGCTGCTGGTGCCGGCCAACACACCGCCCGCGGTGGTGAACAAGCTCAGCGACGCGCTCAAGGCCGTCCTCACGCAGGAGGACGTCCGCGCGCGCTTTGCCACGCAGGGCTTCGCGGCGGCGTGGACGTCGCCGGCCGACACGGGCAGGTTCATCGCGCGCGAAATCGACAAGTGGGGCAAGGTCGTCAAGGCATCGGGGGCAACGGTGGACTAGTGGCCGCTTGAGGGGGCAAATTGAGGGTGCGAGCGCTTGTTCAATAATATTGAATAACTATGACAGCGATAGCCGACTTTCTCCGGGAAGGCGACCGCTATAGTTCTGCACATGGACAGCGCGGCAAACGCAGACAGGGCGAAAACAAAGCCAACAAGCGAAGCCGGCGCTGGCCCAGAATAACCTCAAACTTATTGAATTACCTTTTACCTTTACCGGAGAGAAACCATGTCGAACGCCAAGCTGCAAGTCCTGACCCCGCGCAACAGCCAGCTGATCATCATCGACCACCAGCCCCAGATGGCCTTCGGCGTGCAGTCGATGGACCGCCAGACCATGAAGAACAACGTGGTGGGCCTGGCCAAGGCAGCGAAGATCTTCGACGTGCCGACCACGATCACGACGGTCGAGTCGGATTCCTTCTCCGGGTACACCTATCCCGAACTGCTCGACGTGTTCCCCGGCAAGCAAACGCTCGAACGGACGTCGATGAACTCGTGGGATGACCAGAAGGTGCGCGATTCGCTGGCGGCGAATGGCCGCAAGAAGATCGTCGTGGCGGGTCTGTGGACGGAGGTGTGCAACACGACGTTCGCGCTGAGCGCGATGCTCGAAGGCGACTACGAGATCTACATGGTGGCCGATGCGTCGGGCGGCACGACCAAGGAAGCGCATGACTACGCGATGCAGCGCATGATCCAGGCGGGCGTGGTGCCGGTGACGTGGCAGCAGGTGCTGCTGGAATGGCAGCGCGACTGGAAGAACAAGGAAACGTACGACGCGGTGACGGGTCTGGCCAAGGAACACTCGGGCGCGTACGGCATGGGCATCGACTACGCCTACACGATGGTGCACAAGGCGGCGCAGCGCACGCAGACGCCCCACGCCTCGATCGCCCCGGTCCATGCGCCGGTGACCGAGTACTGATCACGGCGGTAGCGATAACAGCTGAACAAAAGGAAACCGGCGGCTCGCAAGCCGCCGGTTTCTTCTTGCGCCCCTCGGTCGCGGTGGGAGGGTCCGCGAGACGAGGGGCCGGAGCAACTGGTTTAGGCGATCAGACTAGCGCGCCGTCGGTGTAGACATCGGTACCGCGGGCGCCGTCGTAGTACGGGCTACGCGGGCGGTTGATGTCGCGGGCGCCGTCGGTGTACGGGTCAACCTTGCGGCTCGGTTCTGCGGAGACCCCCACGCGGTCCAGACCGGCCACAATGCGGGCCCCGTCGGTGAACGGGTCGGCCTTGCCGACGCGGGCGCCGTCGAGGTACGGGTCGGCGGTGCGGGCACCGTCGGTGAAGCCATCGCGGTTGCTGATGCGTGCGCCGTCGGTGAAGGTGCTGCGCGGTTCGCTGACGGTGCGGGCACCGTCCAGATACGGGTCACGCGCGCCTTGGGCGGCTTGGGCGGTACCGCCGATAAAGGCGGCGGCGAGGGCGGCGGCGGTGAGGATGGTCTTGGCATTCATGATTGGCTCCTTGCGTTGGGCCGCTTCGCGGACCCGGTATCTGGTTCGGTTGGGCATCCACCCTTATGTATCTACTGCTAGGTAGGTGCGTCGATGGGCTGAATATTATCTACTACTAGATAGATAAGCAAGGACGAAGTTTAGAGGGGTTGCTCTAATCGCCACCTTTCGACGGACGGCACGCAACGGTAGCCGTGCCGCTTCTCAGCCTCTTGAAAACCTCCGCACAGCCAATATTTCCGACTCGTCGCGAGGGCATGAAGTTTCCCGTGCCCGGCGTCGACCGCATTCATTTTGGAGAACTGACATGAGTGGCTACTTTTTCAGGAATGATCTCTTGTCCGAGTTTGAGCGGATGCAGCGGCAGATGGCGACGTTGTTCGACTTGCCGTCGAGCCTGAGAGCAACGCGCTCAGCCTTCCCGCAAGTCAATATCGGTGCGACCGACGAATCGATCGAGGTGGTGGCGTTCGCACCCGGTATGGAGGCGGGGGATTTCGAAGTTTCCATCGACAAGGGTCTGCTGACCGTGAGCGGTGAGCGCAAGGCGGCGGTGGAACCTTCGGCGGAAGGCCGCAGGCGCTACGCGCAGGAGCGCTTCCACGGCAGCTTCCGGCGCACCGTGGAGTTGCCCGATAACGCCGACCCGGACAAGGTCAGCGCAACCTACGTGAACGGCTGCCTGGTGATTTCCATCGGCAAGCGAGAAGCGTCAAAGCCTCGCTCCATCACTGTCCAGTGACCGATCGATCTTCCGGAGAGAAATCATGACCGACAATACGCAAATCGCTCCTGCCGCGACACAGCCTGTGTCCGCGGAGAGCACCAACACCACCGCGGCCGCACGACGTCCCGCGATCACGCCGGCGGTCGATATCGTCGAAGATGCGCACGGCATCACCTTATGGGCCGACCTTCCAGGCGTCACGCGAGACAGTCTCGAGGTCAGGATGCAGGATGGCCTGCTGTCCATCGAGGCCGAGGCGTCTGTGCCGGTGGCGGCGGGGCTGCGCGTGCAGTACACGGAGCTGCAGCAACCGCGCTTTTCCCGCGCGTTCAACGTGAGCCCGGACTTCGACACCGCGAGGATCGATGCGCAACTGCAGAACGGCGTACTGACGTTGCTGATCCCGCGCAGAGAAGAGGCCAAACCGCGGCGCATCGAGGTCCGTGTGGCGTAGCGTTCGATAATTCGCTTTAAACGGGGCCGGTCTTGCACCGGCCCCTTTGTTTTGCGGCCCCCTTAAAAGCCGGAGATTTTCTCCGTTAACAAAGCTACTATTAGCGTTAATCGTCACGGTCGGCAAAAAATCCATACAAGAAGACGACAAGAGACAACTTCTGTGTAATCCCTACAATTGGCCCGCCTCGAACGGCTTGGAGAGTGCCGCACATCACCATGGCTGATCAGTGTCAACAGCACCCCACTGAGATCTATTTCACGCGGATTTTTCAAAAGTTTCCCCTGCCAATTGTTGTGAAGAGCGCGCAAGGGGAATGGCTTTTTGCAAACGAAAGTGCCTGTGATTTTTTGCAGTTGCCGCTGTCTGCCCTCGTCGGGAAAATGGACGCGGATATTGCGGCTTTTATTCCCCCTGCCTCGTGGCATCGAGAGGAGTTCGTCGTCGAGACGGGCGGCGAGCCGCTGACGATCGTGTATCTGTGCACGGGCGATGCACAGAGCCTCTACGAGCGTTCGGCGAGCCAGGCGCTTGCGGAGAGCGAGGAAAACTATCGGCATCGCGTCACGCTCAACCCGCAGATTCAGTGGACGGCCGACGAGCATGGCCAGATCACGGAAGCCTCGCAGCGTTGGACGTCCCTGACCGGCGTGCGCGCCGAAGACGCGTTGGGCGCCGGATGGCAGCAACGCGTCCATCCGGACGACCTCGAGCACGTCACGCGCGAGTGGGCGCATGCCGTCGCCACGCGGCGTGAGTTCGTCCACGACTATCGGCTGCGCCTGCAGGATGGCGCCTACCGCTGGTTTCGCGCCCATGCGTTCCCGCGCCTCGGCGCGGAGGGAAGAGTCATCAAGTGGTACGGCGCGCTCGAGGATATCGACGATAGCCGCTCGGCGAGTCTGGCACGCGAGACCAGCGAGCGTTTCGCGAAGGACATACTCGACAACAGTCCAGCCAGCATTCGCGTGCTCGATGCCGATGGGCGCGTGCTTTACGTCAATGCCTCCGCAGTCCGCACATTGCAGCTCAAGTCTGCCGGCGCGGTGATCGGGAAGTACTGGCCGAACTTCCTGCCGCCGGAGGCGAGGTCCACGGCGGAGCATGCGCTGGCGGAGGCCCGTTCCGGTCGCACGGCGAAGTTTGCTCACTCGCGCGTCCTTCGCGACGGCGCGACGCAATGGCTCGATTCCGTCGTGTTCCGCGTTCCCAACGCGGACGAGGCGATGACGCGGTTCGTCGTCATCTCGATTGACGTGACGGAGGCCACCATCGCCAACGAACAGGCGAGAACCGCCAAGCGGGAACTCGAGGCCCTCGCGCGTCGAATGACCGAGGTGCTGGAGAGCACGACGGACTGCGTCGTCCAGCTGGATCGCGACTGGCGGCTGAGGTACTTCAACCGCAATGCCGCCCATGCCATGGCCGGCCGGAATCCCGCGCTCGGGCGTTCGATCTGGGACGTGTTTCCGGAGGAGACGCAGGGAGAGTTCGCGCGGCAGTATCGCAACGCGCTGGACGCGGGGCGGGCGACCACCTTCGAGCACTACATGCGGACGCTGAGCGCCTGGTATGAGGTGCACGTCTACCCCGGCGCCGACGGCGTCTCTGTCTTCCTGCGCGATATCTCCGCAAGAAGGGAGGCTGAGCGGCAACTGCTTGCGTCGCAGAAGGAGCTAGAGCGGATCGCGCGGCGCGATGTGTTGACAGGCATCGCGAATCGGCTGTTCTGGCAGGAGCGGATGGAGCGGCTGCTGGCCAGCTCGGACGATGGTCATCGCGCGGCCCTGCTCTATGTAGACCTCGATGGATTCAAGGGCGTCAACGATGCCTTTGGCCACAGCGGCGGCGATGTCGTTCTCAAGGAGGTGGCGCAGCGACTGGCGGAATGCGTGTCCGAACCTCACTTCGTCGCGCGGATCGGCGGCGACGAGTTCGTCGTGATGCAGGTGTCGCCATCGGATATCCATGCCGTCGAGCAGCTCGCTCAGCGGATCCTGCAGGATGTATCGCATCCGTACCGGCTGCGCGATGTGTATGTTTCGCTGGACGCATGCATCGGCATCGCCATGATGCCTGACGATGGCGCGGACGCCACCACATTGCTGCAGGCCGCCGACATGGCGCTCTACGATGCCAAGGCCGAGGGGCCGGGCACCTATCGCTTTCTGGGGACCAACGATCCGGCGCGCACGAAGCTGCGCCTCGAAACGAAGCGGGCCCTGCATCATGCGGTGTCGCACGGCCAGCTCGAACTGCACTATCAGCCGATCTATGACATTCGCAGCGGTGGCATCTGCAGCTTCGAGGCGCTCCTGAGATGGCGTCACCCCGAGCTTGGCCTGGTATCGCCGTCCGACTTCATTCCGCTGGCCGAGGAGACCGGGCTGATCGTGCCGATCGGCGAGTGGGTGTTGAAAGAGGCGTGCCGCCAGCTGGGCCAGTGGCCAGAGCATATCCGTGTGAGCGTGAATCTGTCCCCTTCCCAGTTCAGGGGCCGCAAGCTCATTCAGTCGGTGGAAAGCGCGCTGAGCAGTGCGGGGGCCCATGCCAGCCGGCTGGAGATAGAGATCACCGAGTCGGTACTGATGCGGAGCAATGGGGCCAACCTCGAGGCGCTACGGGAATTGCGCCGGCTCGGCGTTCGCATTGCGATGGATGACTTTGGAACGGGATACTCTTCGCTCAGCTATCTGAGGAGCTTTACCTTCGACAAGATCAAGCTCGATCGTTCCTTCGTGTCCGATCTCGGCAACTCCTGCGAGGCGCGCGCGATATTGCATGCCGTACGGAGCCTGGGCGTCGCCTTTCGGGTGACCACGACGGCCGAGGGCATCGAGACGCCGGAGCAGCTCGGCGTGATCCGGGAAGAAGGGTATGACGAGGCGCAGGGCTATCTGCTGGGCAAGCCGATGTCGGAAGCCGAAGCCAAGGCGCTGGCCTGGCGGCCGGAGATTCCCGACGCCCTGCGTTTCAGTTTGGGGGAGAAAAGGCCGTAATATTGCGCAGACGCTTATTCCGGAACTCTGTCTCACGATGCTCAAGGCTTTTCGTTTTGCTGGTGTGTTCATCTTCGCCGCCGTTTCCACTGGCGCCCTCGCGCAGCCCGCGCCGCCCGCCGCGGCACCGCTGGGACTCGAACTTGGTGTCAGCAAATGCGCGAAGCTCACGCATGCGCAGAACCATGTGAACGCGGGCAAGGCCGCGTGGGCAGGTGGGGATGCCATCGAGATCAAGCATCTCGAGCGGTTCAATCTGCCGGGGCTGACGCGCGTGATCGTCAATTGCGATGGGTCGGATGCGGTGGCTCTGGTCACGCTGACGTTCGACCGCACGGCGCTCGGCGAGGTGACGAAGAAACTCGATGCGCGCTACGAGTCGAAGCGGAAGACCGATCCGGGTGCCGAGAATGGGTATGCGGAATGGGCCGCGGCCAATGGCAGCATCGAGCTGCTCTATGGCCGCGACAGCAAGCAGTTCACGACGGCTTACTGGGCGAAGGGCGCGAAGGCGAAGTACTTCGCCTATGGCGGCGCGCAGCCCACGGGACCGGCACCGGCTCCGGCCGCGCCGGCGGCCAGGGTGCCGGCGCCGCTGTAATCAATCTCCTACGTGCGCCAGCACGGCCCCGAGCGCGCGTTCGAAGCGCGGGTCCAGGACCGCGCCGATGTTGAAGCGGGACCACGGCGACGTAGCCTCCGCGTTCACGCGGAAGACGCGGCCGGGAGCGATCATGACGTTCTGGGCCAGCATGCGTTCGGCGACGACCAGCGAGTCGGCGACGCCCGGCATCGTGCCCCACAGGTAGAGGCTCTGCTCCGTGCGCGCGAAGATGTCGATGCCGAGGCGGTCGAATAGCGCATGGGCTTTCGCCGTGGCGGCGGTCATCCGGGCGCGCAGCCGCGCGATGTAGCGTTGGTAGTGCCCCTCGCTCAGGATCACGTCGATCGTCCGCTCGCAGTACTCCGAGCTGCTCACGTGGATCAGGGCCTTGAGGTCGGCGAGATCGCTCGCCAGGTCCGCGCTGCACGCGATGAACCCCACCCGTAGCGCCGCCGAGAACGACTTGGAAAAGCTGCCGACGTAGATCGTGCGCGTGAGCTGGTCAAGCGCCGACAGCCGAGGCAGCGTGGTGGGTTTGAAGTCCGCCAGCGCGTCGTCCTCGATCAGCATCACGTCGTACTTCTGGGCGAGCTGTAGCACGCGATACGCCTTGGCGGCGGACAGGTCCGAGCCCGTGGGGTTGTGCCCGACCGATTGCGTGAAGAACAGGCGGGGTCGCCGCTGCATCAGCAGTTGTTCCAGCGCATCGAGATCGGGCCCGTCGGAAAGCCGCGGCACGCCGACGATTTGGGCGCCCGCCAGCTTGAGCTTGCCGAACAGGGGGTAATACCCCGGGTCATCGACGAAGACCGTGGCCCCCGGCGGGACGAAGTAGCGGATGACGAGATCCAGCGCATCGTTGGCGCCATGCGTCAGCACGATCTGTCGCGCATCGGCGCCCACCCCGACATCGCCGAGCTTCCGCACGAGATGGTCGCGCAGCGGGCTGTAGCCAAAGCGATTGCCATAGCGGAACAAGGCGCCAAGCCCGGTGCGCGCGACCTTGTGGTGATACTTGTCGAGCCGCGCCTCGGCGAGCCATTCGACCGGGGGAAATCCATCGCCCACCGCGAGCACATCGGGCCGGCTCTTGAGCTGCTCGCGCATGAGCCAGACGATATCCATCGCCCGCCGTAACGAACCCGTCTCCTCGTCGGGCCGGGCCTTGGCCTGCTGGTCCAGCACGAAGTAGCCGGCTCCGCGACGCGGTTCGACGAGCCCGCGGCTGACGAGCAGCTCGAACGCCGCGACGATCGTGTTCTTGCTGTAGCCGTGCAGGGAAGCCAGCTCGCGCAGCGAGGGCAGCTTGTCGCCGGCACGGTAGGCACCTTCGACGATCTGGCGCTCCAGCGAGTTGGCCAGCGTGGCGGAGAGGGTCGTCGAACGGGTCATTGGGGCAGGGAGGGAAGCAGTGTCCTGCCGAACTGTACCTTTTTTCATGGGTACAGTGGACCTAAAGTGTCACCATTCCATACCAACAAGGAGACACCGTGAGCCTCGACTCCCGGCTTCCGAATTTCCGCGCCCTCACGCCCGAGCAACGCCTACAGCACCTGGCCGGCGCTGCCTCGCTCTCGCCCGAAGATCTTCAGCTGCTCGCCGAACCCGGCGCGCTCGGCACCGCGCTGGCGGACGGCATGATCGAAAACGTCGTCGGCACGTTCGAGCTGCCGTTCGGCGTGGCCGGCAATTTCCGCGTGAACGGCCGTGACGTCCTTGTCCCGATGGTCGTGGAAGAGCCGTCCGTGGTGGCTGCGGCCTCGTTCATGGCCAAGCTCGCCCGCGACTGCGGCGGCTTCGAGACATCGAGCACGCAGCCGCTGATGCGTGCGCAGGTGCAGGTGCTCGGCGTGGCCGATCCGCATGGCGCCCGTCATGCCCTGCTGCGACAGCGCGAAGAGATTCTCGCGCTGGCCAACAGCCGCGACAAGGTGCTGATCGGCCTGGGCGGCGGCTGCAAGGACATCGCCGTGCACGTGTTCGAGGACACGCCGCGCGGGCCGATGGTCGTCATGCACCTGATTGTCGATGTGCGCGACGCCATGGGCGCCAATACGGTCAATACGATGGCCGAGGCCGTGTCGCCGCTCGTGGAGAAGATCACCGGCGGCTCGGTACGCCTGCGCATCCTGTCGAACCTCGCGGACCTGCGCCTCGCCCGGGCCCGCGTCCGTCTGCCCGCGTCGGCGCTGGCAACGAAGGAGCGCAGCGGCGAGGAGATCGTCGAAGGCGTGATCGACGCCTATGTGTTCGCGGCGATCGACCCATACCGCGCGGCCACGCACAACAAGGGCATCATGAACGGGATCGACCCCGTGATTGTCGCCACGGGCAACGACTGGCGCGCGGTGGAAGCCGGCGCCCATGCCTACGCCTGCCGCAATGGCCAGTACACGTCGCTCACGCACTGGGAGAAAGACGCCGGCGGCGCGCTCGTGGGCACCATCGAACTGCCGATGCCCGTGGGGCTCGTCGGCGGCGCGACGAAGACGCATCCGCTCGCGCGGCTCGCGCTGAAGATCCTCGACGTGAAGTCCGCGCAGGAGCTCGGCGAGATTGCGGCGGCCGTCGGACTCGCCCAGAATCTCGGGGCGCTGCGCGCCCTGGCCACGGAAGGCATCCAGCGCGGCCATATGGCGCTGCACGCGCGCAATATCGCGCTGGTGGCCGGGGCGGTCGGCGAGGAAGTCGATCGTGTCGCGAAGCGGATGGCCGAAGAGAAGGACGTGCGGACCGATCGGGCGGTGGCGTTGCTCGCGGAGCTGCGGGCATAACGTTTTGGCTTGACGCCAGGCGCGCCACGCCCATATGGCACAGCATGAGAACCAGAGCACCGTCTGCCGCGCGCCGGGACATCGGCGCGGCAAGACGGGCCACTACGGAGACAAGTCGATGAAACCTCAAGCCGCCTCACCGGCCTGGCGCCTGGTCGAGGTCTGGGGAGATACCGCGGACACGCGGCATCTCGCCTGGGCCATCGCGATCGGGGCCAGTGTCAGCATCGCCGCCTACTTTGCCGCGAGCCGCGTGCTCACGGCCGTCGTCGCCACACCGGAGCTTGCGCGTGCCTACGCGATGCTCGCGGGGCTCGGCGGCTGCCTGCTGTCGGGCGTACTGTGCGCGATGCTGTTTGCGCCCAAGCGCGAGGTCACGGAAGACGCCGCGGCGGATCCCGCGTGGCGGGAAGAGGTGCTCGACAAGCTGGCCGCGGAGAATGGCGGTCTTGGATCGATCGCCGATCTGCCGCAAGCCGCCGTGCGTGAGCTCGAGGCCTTGCAACTGCTCGAGCTGTTCGCCGCGCGGGAGCGAGCGGCAACGGTGCGCGTCGCACAAGCGCGTGCCCAAAGCTGGGACGCCGAAGACGCCGAGGCCACGGGGGCCAGCGCGGCCGGCAACGCGCGGACCGCGGTGTCGCCCATGTCGGCGTCATCGTAAGGACGGGAGACGAACGATGATGGAATCCGCACTGCTGTCCCATATCCTCGTGGCCGCCGGCATGGGCCTCGTCGGCGCGGTGGTCTTCGCGGCGATCGGCCTGGTCTCGGGCACCGACGAAACGACCACGCTCGCCCCGCTGACGCTGCTGGTCGTCCTGCTGGGCGTGCCGCCCGAAGGCGTGTTCACGTTCTTCCTTGCGGGCGCCGTGGCCAAGCACATGACACACGCGATCCCCACCGCGCTGCTCGGCATTCCCGGTGACACGCTGGCGACACCGCTGTTGCAGGATGCCAATCACCTGCGCAATCTCGGCGTGCCGCACATCGCGCTGCGCAAGATGATATCGGGCGCGATCATTGCCGCGTTCGTCGCCGTGCCGCTGGCGGTGCTGTTCGCGGTGCTGCTCGCGCCGTTCGGTAGCACGATTACCAAGGCAGCGCCGTGGATCTTCGTGGTCGCCGCCGTGATCATCGCGTACAGTTCCACCGGCCGTTGGGCCTCGGTAGCGACGCTCGTGCCGTTCGTCTTCGTCGTCGTCGCGTTGCAGACGGTCACGGCGAAGTACGGCGTCAAGCTCAGCATCAGCTATTTCCTCGGCATCGCGATCGGTCCGTTGATCGCGGACCTGTACTCGGTGATCTCGCCGACCGATCGCAAGCGCATGCGGCGCGACAAGGTGCGCACGTTCGCCATCGCGCCGGACGTCAAGGGGTGGGCGGGGTACTTTCCGAACCCGTTCCGCGTGCTCGATCGCCAGCAAACGCGCTGGACTGTCGCCACCGCGGCGATTTCGAGCGCGACCTTCGTGTTCAGTCCCGTGGCGATGACCGTGGTGCTCGGCGAAGTGGTCGGCTCCCGCGTGCGCCACGCCTACCACCGCCTCACCACGGTCCTGGCCGCGCGCAATGGCGTGACGGAGGCCACGTATATCGCGGAGGCCCTGATTCCGCTAATCGCATTCGGGTTGCCGCTGAGCCCCGTGGCGGCAGGACCCGCGGCGCCGCTGTTCAACGCGCCACCGGTCTTCACGGTCGATGCGGGGGGCGGGCAGACGCACAATCTGCACAACCTGCTCAATCACTGGGAGTTCCTCGGGTACGGCCTGCTCGCGGTAGCCCTCGCCGCGCTCGTGTCGTACCCGTTCGCGATGAACTACGCCCGCCGCGCGGCGCTGTTCGTGTCTCGCCGCATCTCGCACGAGGCGATCATCGCCACGTTCGTGGGCCTGATCCTCGTCATCAGCGTGTGGGAGGGCGGTCTCGGCGGCCTGCTCGTCATCCTGACCATGGGCCTGATGGGCGGCCTGCTGTCACGCACGATCGGCTTCAACACCGGCGTGCAGTTCATGGGTTACTACACCGCGGTACTGACCGTGCCGGCGCTGCTCAAGCTGGCCGGCTGATCATGTCTTGCCGATCGACAGGATCTCGTTGGCGTTGATGATGGCGGCGGCGATGACCTCTGTGGTGACGCGCTTGCTCATGGCCTGATCGCGGATGAGGTCATAGGCCGCGCCGTCGCTGATCTGCCGCGTGCGCATCAGGATGTTCTTGGCCTCTTCGATCTGCCGCACGCCGACAAGCTTGGCCTCCAGCTTGCGGATCTTGCGGTAGGAAGCACCGGCCTGCCCGTGCACCTGCCGCGCCACCACGAGCGAGGACAGCAGACCGAACGAACGCACGGGCGAGCCGAGTACCGCCTGTGCGCCGATATGCAATACGGCCTCGACGATCGTCGGATTCTCGTAATTCACCACCGCGATCAGCGTGGGCGCATTCTCGGCCTTGAACCAGTCGAAGCCCAGTTCGATGCAATCCGGACGCACGGCGAGGAACACCGCGTCGATCCCCTCGGGCAGCGTCGGCAGCGGCGGCCAAAAGGCCTGCACCTGGCAGCCGATGCGCTGCAGCTGGTCGGTCAGCTGCTTGCCGTCCGCGTCGTCGGGATGAAAGACCAGCACCCGCAGCGAGCGCAGGTCTTTCAGGATCTGAGGCGTCGCCCGAATGGTGCGACGCTGGCCTTCCGCGCCCACGTCAGAGCTCCAGCGTCGTCAGCGTCGTGGTCCAGTCCCCGAGCGAATGCGTGACGAGGTATGGATCGGGATGGACCGGACGCGTGGCCTCCCGCACGATGGTGAACTGGCCGCGCGAATTGGCGATGCCGATGCGAGGATACAGGCAGGTATGATGGTTCGAGGGGTCGATGCGGATGCGGCCCTGCGGGGCGTCGAATTCGCTGCCGAGGAGATGGGGCATGATGCGCAGGATCTCGTCCTCGCCGCACTGGCGGAACGCGTTGGCGTAGACATGCATCTGGAAGTAGGCGGCTTCCCAGCACAGGTTAGGCACCGAGTCGCCAAAGCGGCGACGCAGACGTTCAAGGCATTTGACGTTGTCCTCGCGCTGGATCGACTGGAAATAGGGGGCCGCGGTCACGTGGCCCGTGGCGACGTCGGCGCCCATCTGGCTGATCTCCGCCTCGGAGGTGGTAAGGCTTGCGATCGGCATCGTTCGCGGATCGAGGCCCGCCTCCGCATACGCGCGGTAGAACGCGGCGGTCGAATTGCCCACCACGGTGGAGAAAATGAAGTCCGGCTGCTTCGCCCGGATATCCGCGACGATCGGCGCGAAGTCCCGTTCGCCCGCATCCAGAGGCACATAGCGCTCCCCGACCTTCTCGCTGTCCTGGCGTTGCAACACGAGCTCGCCCATGATGCGATTGGACTCGTACGGATAGATGTAGTCCGAGCCCACGAGATATACGCGTGCGCCGAAATTCGCCGTCATGAACTCGGCCAGCTGCACGCTGTTCTGGTTCGGCGCGGCACCGGTGTACAGGATGTTGTTCGAGAACTCGAAGCCTTCGTACAGCGTGGGGTAGAACAGCAGCTTGTTCCAGCGCTCGACCACGGGCAGCACGGCCTTGCGGCTGCTCGACATGTAGCAGCCGAATATCGTGTTCACACGGTCCTGCACGATCAGGCGTTCGGCCAGGCGCGCATAGACGGCCGGCGTGGATTGCGCGTCGTAGACCACGGGCACCAGCTCGCGGCCATCGAGGCCGCCCGCCGCGTTGATCTCCTCGATCGCGAGCAGCGATCCCTGCAGCTGCGAGTGACCGATCGTCGAAGTGGCGCCGGTCTCGGAGAACAGCACGCCGACGCGCACGGGATCCTTGTTGGCCATGTTACGCGGTATCGCTAGTTGGACACGAGACGAGCATATATTGCCGAGAGTTGCGCAGGCAAGGCCCGCGCCGTATCGGCGATACAGAAGTTGCCATGCCCGAGGATGGTGCGAATGTACGGCGCCGCACCCGCGTCGATGGTCACGCCGCAAACGGCCACACCGGCGCGGCGCGCGGCTTGCGCGGCGGCGCGCGCGTCCTCCGCGAGGTAGCGGCGATCGAACACGTCGACATCGGAGGGCTCGCCGTCCGTGACGATGACGATCGCGCGGTGCGGGTTGGGCTCGTCCATCACGCACGTGGTCGCATGGCGCAGTGCGGCGCCGATGCGCGTGGAGAAGCGGCCGGCCAGTGCGCCAAGCCTCGTGCGTGCCGAGCCGTCGAGCCGGTCGCCGAAATCCAGCAGGCGATAGTAATTGACGGCCTCTCGCGTGTCGGACGAGAACGCATGGATGGCGACCCGATGCCCGCATTCGGCCGCCGCGTGGGCCAGCATGGCCGTGGCGGTGCGTTCGACATCCAGCACCGTGGTGCCGCCGCCGATGCCGGTCACCGGGTCGTTCGTGGAAGCCGAGGCATCGACGAGCAGCAGGATGCTGAAGTGTGGCGTGCCACGCGCGGGCCGCAGGAACAGGCGCGGTTCCGGCGCGAGGCCGAGCCGGCGATCGATCATCACGGTGACGGCCGCGTCGAGGTCGAGCGATTCGCCTTCGAGCTGGCGCCGCAGCCGCCGGTCACGGCTCAGGCGCTGGCGATGGGGCAATGCAAGGCGGGAACCGAGCCGCTGAAGGTCCGATTGCGCGGCCGCGGCGTGCATGATCGCTTGCGCGGCGGGCGGACGTTCAATCACCGTGCACCAGTCCTGCCGTGCGAGCTCCAGCCGGTAGTCCCACTCGGGGTACGCCGTGCGCGAGAGTTCGTTGGTCTGCGCCGGCCGTGGGACTTCGGCAATAGACTCGTCGCGTTCGTCTGCGTCGTCATCGCGGTCGCTTCGCTGGTAGCCCGATGTGGCCGCCAGCGTGAGCGGGTCGGCGTCGGGCGGCGGTGTGGAGCGATCGTGATCCCACAGGAAGCTGTTGTCGTCGCGGTAGAGCGCGGGTACGGCGTAGTCGTTCGCGTCGAAGCGCACGCGCATCTGGCCAAGGTCGTTGGCGAGGATCGAGGCCATCTCGCGGAACGCGGCATAGTCGTGCAGGCGCGTACGCAATGCCGCGAACCCGCGCCGCGCCTTGTCGACCCAGTAGTTGTCGTCCGGCCAGTCATCGTCGAGCAATGCCGCGCCGAGGCGGCTCATCATCGCGCGAAAGCTCAGGCCGTGGGGATCGGCTGCCTCGCGTAGCGCGGGCAGCAGCCACGCGCGCACACCGGGGCAGTCGCGCAGCATGAGGCTGTCCACGCGCGCATCCTCGATGGCGGCGATCACGGCCACGCTCAACGGCTTGAGGCCGCGCGAAGGCTGCGCGCGCGGCGAGTAGCGCAGGTGCGCGGCGGCATGGGCCACGACGGCGCGCTGCGTCGCATACGACGCGGTGTAGGTGTCGAGGGCCGGGATGAGCAGATGCGTGGTCGTCAGCACGGGGCGGCGCAGCCGCGGCGCGGTGGCCACCGTCATGCCACTCCCGGCAAGTCCGGTCAGCAGCGGATCCAGCGATGCGGAGACGTCCGGACCCGTCATGCGAACGTGGCCTCGATCAATCCGCGCAGCGCGAGCGCCATGTCGGGGTCGTCGGTCAGGGCGTGCGTCATCGTCATGTCGCAGCTATCCCGGGGCGACACGCCCGAGCGGATGAGCGTGCCCGCGTGGATCAGCATGCGCGTGGAAGCGCCTTCGTCGAGACCGCGATGGCGCAGCGCGCGGGTGCGTGTCGCGATATCTACGAGCTGCGTGGCGAGTGCCGGAGCGATATCGGCCTCGGCCGCCACGATACGGGCCTCCGCGGCGGCGTCCGGGTAGTCGAACTGCATGGCGACGAACCGTTGGCGCGTGGAGGGTTTCATGTCCTTGGCGCGGCTTTGATAGCCGGGGTTGTACGACACGACCAGCTGGAAGTCCCGATGCGCGTGAATCAGCTCGCCCTTCTTGTCGAGCGGCAGGATGCGGCGCGCATCGGTCAGCGGATGGATGATCACGGTCGTATCCTGTCGCGCCTCCACGATCTCGTCGAGGTAGCAGATCGCGCCCTCGCGCACGGCCGTGGTGAGCGGTCCGTCGTGCCATGCTGTGCCATGCACGTCCAGCAGATAGCGGCCGACGAGGTCGGACGCGGTCATGTCTTCGTTGCAGGCGACCGTAATCAGCGGCTTTTGCAGCTTCCACGCCATATACTCGATAAAGCGGGTCTTGCCGCAGCCGGTCGGCCCCTTGAGCACGGTCGGCAACCGGTGCGCGTAGGCATGCTCGAACCACGCCACTTCCTGCGCAACGGGTTGATAGAACGGTTCGGTGTCGATGCGATAAGCGGCGATGGCATTGGACATTGAGGAGTCGGGATCGTGTTGAGATCGCAGGGGAAGATTTGCCCACCGCGGCACCCGCGGCGGGCGTTCGGCATCAGCGGTGCTCGGCCTGCTCGTGCGGAATCCCCTCGATCGGGCATTCCGGCGTGCCGATCGTCGAGCGCGTAAGTGACTCGACCATCTTGCGCGTGCCGTCCGGATCGTTGACCCACTTGTCGTAGAACACAAACGGACAGGCGGCGACGCCCTGCGCGCCTTCTCCCGAATTGAGCTTGCCCGTATAGCCGCGATGCAGCAGCTTGAACAGATGGTTGTTCGACTGCTGGTTCTTGCGCGCGTCGCGGATCAGGCTCAGGGAGAACTCGCCATACTGGATGCCCATCTCTTCCGTGCCGCATTCACCGAGCGTGCGGCCATCGAAGCCGATGAGCGATGAGCCACCGAAGTACGAGTACACGCCGTCGAACCCCGTGGCATTGGCGACTGCAACATAGCTGTTGTTCATCCATGCCATGGTCTTGGCGACCATCATCTGCTGGTCGCGCGCCGGGTACATATAGCCCTGGCACCGCACGATCAGTTCCGCGCCGCGCATCGCGCAGTCGCGCCAGATTTCCGGATAGTTGCCGTCGTCGCAGATGATCAGGCTGACCTTGAGGCCCTTCGGCCCTTCCGATACGTAGGTGCAGTCGCCCGGATACCAGCCTTCGATCGGTGCCCACGGCATGATCTTGCGGTACTTCTGGACGATCTCGCCCTGATTGTTCATCAGGATGAGCGTGTTGTACGGCGCCTTGTTCGGATGTTCCTCGTGGCGCTCGCCCGTCAGCGAGAACACACCCCAGACGTTGGCCTTGCGGCAGGCGGCCGCGAAGATTTCCGTCTCTTCGCCGGGAATTTGCGAGGCCGTCTCGTACATCTCCTTCGCGTCATACATGATGCCGTGCGTCGAGTATTCGGGAAACACGACGAGATCCATGCCGGGCAGGCCCTGCTTCATGCCGACGAGCATTTCGGCGATCTTCCGCGCGTTGTCGAGCACCTCGGCCTTCGTATGCAGCCGCGGCATCTTGTAGTTCACCACTGCCACGCCAACCGTATCTTTCGAGCTACCGATATCACCGTGTCGCATGTCACTTCTCCTTGATAGAACGGGTAGAACAAATCGAACGTCACACGGTCAGGAACGACCGCACTTTCTCCTGATCGAGCGTTTCGCGCGCTTCCTCGTGCACGATGCGCCCGCCGTCGATGACGAGAAACCTGTCCGCGAGATCCAGCGCGAAGCTGAGCATCTGCTCGGACACGACGATCGCGAAGCCGCGCTCCTTGCGGAGCGTGTTGAGCGTGCGCGCAATGTCCTTGATGATCGAAGGCTGGATGCCCTCGGTCGGCTCGTCGAGGATCAGCACCCGCGGGTCGGAAACCAGCGCGCGCGCGATGGCGAGCATCTGCTGCTGGCCGCCGCTGAGATTGCCGCCGCGCCGGTTGCGCATGTCGCGCAGGACGGGAAAGCACGCGTAGATGTAGTCGGGCACGGCGCGATAGCGCGAGTACTCGGTGCCGGTCAGGATGTTCTGCTCCACGGTCAGCGCGGGAAAGATCATGCGACCCTGCGGCACGAATGCGAGCCCCTGCCGCACGCGCGCGTGGCCGCGCAGGCCGCTGAGTTCCGTGCCGCGCAGGCGGATGCTGCCGCTCCGCGCGGGCAGCATGCCGATCAGCGACTTGAGCAGCGTCGTCTTGCCCATGCCGTTGCGGCCCATGATCGCCACGGATTCGCGCTCCGCTACCGCGAAGGACACATCCTTGATGACATGCGATTCGCGGTAGGCCACATTGAGTCGTTGCACTTCGAGCATGGCGGTGGCTCCTAGTGGCCGAGGTAGACATCGATGACGCGCGGGTCCGCCTGTACTTCGGCTACGGTCCCCTCGCTGAGCACGCGGCCTTGATGCAGCACGGTGACCTTGCTCGCGATCTGGCGGACGAAGTCCATGTCATGTTCGATCACGATGACCGACTTGCCTTGCGCGATGCGCGAAAGCAGCGCGGCCGTGAGTTCACGTTCGCGTGGGCTCATGCCCGCGACGGGCTCGTCGAGCAGCAGCAGGCGCGGCTCCTGGAGCAGCAGCATGCCGATCTCGAGCCATTGTTTTTGCCCGTGGCTCAGCCGTCCCGCCTTGCCGTCGAGCCGATCGCGGAGGAACACCATGTCCGCGATGGACTCGATACGCGCGATCACGTCGCTGCGCCGGTGGAAGAACACCGAGCGCAGCACCCCGTGCGCGTTGGGCAGCGAGATCTCGAAGTTCTCGAACACCGTGAGGTCTTCGTAGACCGACGGTGTCTGGAACTTGCGGCCGACGCCCGCGCGGACGATTTCGTGCTCCGGCATCAGGGCGAGGTCCCGGCCTTCGAACAGCACGCGACCCGAGGTCGGTCGTGTCTTGCCGCAGATCATGTCCAGCAGCGTGGTCTTGCCGGCGCCATTGGGGCCGATGATCACGCGCAGCTCGCACGGGTCCACGCGCAGACTCAGTCCGTCGACCGCGCGAAATCCGTCGAAAGACACCGTCAGGGCATCGATCTCCAGGCAGCCGGCCACGGGCGCCGCAGGTTCGGCCTGCGTGGCGGCCATCGCGGAAGCGGGCATCATGTTGTCCATATCGAGTTCCGCGTTCATGGGCTCTCCTTCGCGCGGCGAGCGCCACCGGCGTTGCTGAATAGCCCGGCGAGTCCATTGGGCATGGCGACGACCACCACGATGAAGATCGCGCCGAGAAAGTAGAGCCAGATCTGCGGGAAGGTTTCCGACAGCCACGACTTGAGGAAGCCGACGAGCAGTGCGCCGACCACGGCGCCGGGCACGGAGAGCCGGCCGCCAACGGCCGCGAAGATCACCATCTCCACGGAGGTCACCACGCCGACGACGCCCGGCGAGATGAGCCCGACCTGCAGCGTGTAGAACGCCCCGCCGATCGCGCTGAGGATGGCCGCGAGCATAAAGACGAAGGCCTTGAAGTGCGCGGTGTTGTAGCCGCTGAATCGCACGCGGTCCTCGCTGTCGCGGATCGCGATGAGGACCTTGCCGAAGCGGCTACGGAGCAGGGCTACGGCGAGGGCCATGAGCACGAGGATGGCGCCGGCCTGTACGAAGTAGATGACCTGCCGTGACGCATCGCCGACCACGTCCATGCCGAGCAGGGTGCGAAAGTCGGTGATGCCGTTGGCGCCGCCGGTGTCGCCCTGCTGGCCGATGATCAGTACGGTGAGCGTGGTGGCCAGGCAAAGCGTGACGATCGCGAAGTACACGCCGCTGAGACGGCGCTTGAACACGGCATAGGACAGGCCGTAGGCGAGCAGTGCCGGCAGCACGAGGATCAGCACGACGGTGGCGGTGAAACTGTGGAACGGCTGCCACCATAACGGCAGCTTCTCCACGCTGCTCCAGACCATGAAGTCGGGCAGCTCGGGCGCGGATGCCTCCAGCTTCAGGAACATCGCCATCATGTAGCCGCCGAGCCCGAAGAAGATGCCCTGGCCCAGGCTCAGGATGCCACCATACCCCCAGGTGATGACGATGCCGATGGCGACGAACGAGAAGGCGAGGTACTTGCCGACGAGGTTCAGGCGGAACGCGTCGAGTGCGAGAGGCAGCACTGCGAGCAGCAAGACGGCGACGGCGGCGAGCGCGGCGAGGTCGGTCTTGCGATAGACGAGTTTCATGGCGGATTTCATGACATCACCTCCGCGCCTTGCGCGCGAACAACCCGTTGGGGCGGAAGTACAGCGCCGTGATCACGAGCAGCAGAATCGCCACCTTCGCCATCGAACCGCTCATCAGGTACTCGAGCGTGGTTTGCGACTGCGCGATCGTGAAGCCCGACAGCGCGGTGCCGATCAGGCTCTGCACGCCGCCGAACACGACCACGATGAATGAATCGACGATATAGAGCTGTCCGGTACCGGGATTGGTCGAGCCGATCATCGTGAACACGCAGCCCGCGATCCCCGCGAGTCCGGACCCGAGCGCGAACGTGGCGGCATCCACGCGATCCGTGTTGATGCCGACGGCATCGCTCATCGCGCGGTTCTGCGTCACGGCGCGCACACGCAGCCCCCATCGCGTGCGATAGAGCAACAGGTACACCGCGAGGGCCACCACGGCGGTCAGGCCGATCACGAAGATGCGCGTGAGCGGCAACTGGATGCCGCCGACCGGCTCCCATGCGCCTGACAGCCACGACGCGAGCGGCACGCTGACCTCCTGCGGGCCGAACACGGTCCGGTAGGTCTGCTGCAGGATCAGGCTGAGGCCCCACGTGGCCAGCAGCGTGTCCAGCGGGCGGTCGTAGAAGAAGCGGATGAAGCCGCGCTCCAGCACGTAGCCCGCCGCGAACGTGGTGGCAAACGCTACCGGGATCGCGGCGAACAGGTACCCGTCCATCCATTGCGGCGCCCAGTGCTCGAACGCGCGGGACGTCAGGAATGTCATGTACGCGCCGAGCGCCATCAGCTCGCCATGGGCCATGTTGATGACGCCCATCAGCCCGAACACGATCGCCAGCCCGATTGCCATGAGGAACAGGATCGTGAACAGGCTGATGCCGTTGAACACTTGCATCGCGACGATGTCGATATCCATGCTTCGTCTCCGTTACAGCTGCGGGAACGGATTCGGTTCGATGAGATTCGAGGATTCCCATACGATGTCGAACTGGCCGTCGGCACGCGCGCGGCCGACGCGCACCTTTTTCCAGACGTGATGGTTTGTGGCGTGCACGCGCACCGTGCCCTCGGGCGCGTCCAGCGTGACGCCGCCCGCGGCGGCGGCGACCTTCTCCGGATCGAAGGTCTTCGCCTTCTCCGCCGCGAGCTTCCACAGGTAGACGCTGTTGTAGGCCACTTCCATCGGATCGCCGATCACGCGCTCCTGGCCATAGCGCGTCTTGAATGCCTTGACGAAGCGCTCGTTGGCCGGGTTCTTCAGGCTCTGGAAGTAGCCCATGCACGCGTAGTAGCCCGCCGCGTTGTCCTTGCCGATGCCCTCGATCTCGTTCTCGGACACCACAGTGGACAACAGCGTGATCTTGCTGCCGTCGAGTCCCGCCGCGCGCAGCTGCTTGTAGAACGCGACGTTGGAGCCGCCCACCACGGTGCTGTAGATGCAGTCGGGCTTTGCGGCTTTGATCTTGTTGATGATCGACGAGAACTCGGTGTGGCCCAGCGGTGCGTACTCCTCTCCCGCCAGCTTGCCGCCGAGCTTCGAGATCGTAGCCTTGGCGATCTTGTTGCAGGTGCGCGGATAGATGTAGTCGGAGCCGACCAGGAAGATGGTCTTGCCCTTCTCGCGCGCCATCCAGTCGATGGCCGCGATCACGGACTGCGTGGCTTCCTGCGACGGGTAGATGACGTGCTTGTCCTGCTCCTGCCCCTCGTAGTACGTGGGGTAGAACAGCAGTCCGTTGGCGCGCGCCAGCGCGGGCAGCACGGCTTTGCGAGAGGCCGACGTATAGCAGCCGATGATCGCCGCGCACTTGTCCCGTTCCAGCAGCTTGCGCGCCTTCTCGGCAAAGATCGGGTTCTCGCTCGCGCCGTCCTCGACCACCACTTCGATCTTGCGGCCCATGATGCCGCCGGAGGCATTGATCTCGTCCACGGCCATCTTCTCCGCATCGACGAGCGATGCTTCCGCAATGGCGATGGTGCCCGACAGCGAATGCAGCAACCCGAGCTTCACGGGCTCCTGTCCTTGCGCCGCGGCAGCGAGCGGGCGCAGCAGCGTGCCAGACGCCGCGCTCAGCGCTAGCAGCGATCCGGTGGTTTTGACGAAGCGGCGGCGATTGAACTGGCTCATCGTATTCTCCTAGGCCATGTGGCGCGATCGGCGCCATGTTGTTATCGAAAATTCAGACAAAGCTCCGCCCTGGTTGCCGTGGCATCCATTCGACAGGGGCACTACGAAACGCGCAGGAACAACGCGCAGGAAACCGGAAACGAAAAAAGCCCGAACCGGTCTTCACCGGTTCGGGCTCTATTGCCTTGCGCTCCGCTGGCAATATTGGCAGCTAGCGCGACATGTTGTGAGACGACATCTCGTCTTGCAGGGATTTATAGCATAAGGATTTGCGGCGGGTGTAGGGATTTTTACGGATGCCCCGCAAATCATGCTGCATTCCCCGTTGCGGCGCACGCATTGAGCTATTGCGGTGCGGCATGCGCGAGGACGGTGCGGGACCGTGATTTTTCTTATAGGCACGCATCACTTGCTAATTGGACGGCGCACCGTACCGCACCGAAGATGGATTCACGCATTCGTCATTGGCGTCATCGACGTCATCGACGTCATGGACGACTTGCGGCACACACCGATCCCCACTTCGATTCCGTCCCATCGCCATGCACGACATCCTCGACACTACGGCCTCGGCCATCCCCATCACAGCGGCGCCGCACGATACGCGTGCGCGCCTGGCATCCGCCGCGCACGCCGCGTCGACCGATGCCATCGACATTGCACGCCGTCTGATCGCGGTGCCCAGCGCCTCCCCGCCGGGCGACACGCATGCCATGGCCGACGAAATCGCCGCCCTGGCGGCGGATATCCCTGGCGTGCGCGTGGAACGCTACGGCACGCTGCCGCATGTGATGAACCTGGTGCTGCGGCTAGAAGGAAACGGTCCAGGACGCACGCTGGTGTTCAACGGCCACATGGACACGTTTCCGCTGGTCAACGCCGGAGCATGGACCGCTGATGCCGCGGGAGAAGTGCGGGGCGGCGATCTTTACGGGCTGGGCGTGTCGGACATGAAGGGTGGCATCGCGGCCATCCTCGTTGCGATGCGTCAGCTCGCGGATTGCCGGCATGCCTGGCGCGGCGCCGTGGTGGCCACGTTCGTGGGCGATGAGGAAACGATGGGAGTGGAAGGGACCCAGTACCTGCTGGAACATGTGCCTCATGCACGCGGCGACGCAATGATCAGCGCGGACACGGGTTCGATGCGCGTGCTGCGTTTCGGCGAGAAGGGCATGGTGTGGCTGACGCTGCGTGCGCGCGGCGCATCCGCGCATGCCGCGCATGTCCACAAGGGTGACAGCGCGATCGAGAAGCTGATGCGCGCGCTCGATGCGCTGATGGGTCTGCGGGATATGCCGGTGTCGTCGCCGCCCACGGTGCTGGCCGCGATTCGCGAAGCGGGTGCCGTCTCCGAGGCGCTGTCCGGCACCGGCGAAAGCGATGTGCTGCGCCGGATCACGATGACCATCGGCACCATCCGCGGCGGCCGACTGCCCAACCTGGTCGCGGATGAAGCGGAGGCGACCGTCGATCTGCGGCTGCCTGTCGGGACGAGCGTGGCGGACGTGGAACATGAACTGGCGCAGATCCTGCAGAAGTGCCCGGGCGTGGAAGCGATCGTCGAGCGCCGCTACGAACCCAGCTGGACCACGCCGGACCATCCAGTCATCGCGACATTGCGGCGCTGTTGCGAGGAGGTCTCGGGCGTGCCATCCGTGGTGAACATGCGCGTGGGTGCCTCCGATGCCCGGTTGTACCGCCGCGCGGGCGTGCCGACCGTCGTATGCGGGCTCACGCCTCGCAACATGGGCGCGCCAGACGAACATGTCTCGATTGCCGAGTTGCGCGCGCTGGCGGAAGCCTTCGCGCTCGCCGGCTTCGATTTCCTGACCGCTTGATGGCGGCCCCGTCGCACACACCGGAGTCCGTCATGCCGCAGACACATGCACTCGATCAGGATACCCGCAGCCGCTTTCGCCGCGTCATCAGTTCGGCGCTCGTCGGCAACATGCTTGAGTTTTACGACCTCTTCATCTATGGATTTCTTGCCGTCTATATCGCAAAGGTGTTCTTCCCCACGGCGGATCCCTATACGTCGCTGCTGGTGACGCTGGCCACTTTCGGCGTCAGCTACTTCGTCCGGCCGCTGGGCGCGCTCGTCATCGGCAGCTATGCCGATCGCCATGGCCGCAAGTCCGGGATGATGCTCACCATCTGGGCGATGGGCGTCGGCACCGCGATGATCGCGTTCGCGCCGTCCTACGCGGCATGGGGAATCGCGGGCACGGTGGTGCTGGTGGCCGGCAAGTTCCTCCAGGGCTTCTCCGCGGGCGGCGAGTTCGGGACGTCGGTGTCCTTCGTCACCGAGCACGCGCCCAGGCATCGGCGCGGCTATTTCGCGAGTTTTCAGGTCGTTGGCATCGGGTTGGCCACGGGTCTGGCGAGCGTGGTGACTTACGCGCTGACCGCGTCGGTGCCCAGCGAACAGATCGTAGCGTGGGCGTGGCGGCTGCCGTTCGTCCTCGGCCTCGTCATCGTGCCGTTCGGCTACTGGCTGCGCCGCCGCGTGGACGAGACGCCAGAGTTCAAGGCAGGGGGGCACGAGGCGAATCCCGTTCGCACGACGCTGGCGACGGCGAAGGCGCGCATCGCCTGCGCGATCGGTGTCTACTCGCTGGCGGCGTCGACCAACTATCTCCTCGGCGTCTATATCCCGTTGTACGCCCAGAAGGAGCTTGGCCTCTCCGTGGCGGATTCGATGTACGGCGCCATGGGCTATGCCCTGGCCCAGATCGTCCTGCCGCCGGTCTTCGGCGCATTGTCCGATCGGCATGGCCAGCTGACCATGATCACGCTCGGCACGCTGTTGACCGCGGTGTTGACGGTGCCCGCGTTCCTGTGGATGGTCAATGTACCGACGGTGCCGGTGTATGTGACCTGCGTGACCGGACTGACCGCGTGCGTGATGGTCTTCCAGGGCGCGATGCCGGCCTTTCTCGCGGAGTTGTTTCCGCATGGTACGCGTACCACCGGGCTGGCGCTGATTCACAACCTGAACTTCACCGTGGTGGGCGGGCTGTCGCTGCTGGCGTGCGCGTGGCTGTCCAGGGCGACGGGAAGCAAGATGATCCCCGCCTACTACGTGATGGCGACGGTGATGCTGGCGCTGGCTTGTCTGCTGCACTTCCGACGGCAGCGTGCGGTGTCCGCCGGAGCAGACGCTCCCGACGCGAGCGCGGACGGGGCCCTGCCGCAGAAGGCGTAGGCGGCGCGGGCGCATAATGGCCGCCGAAGCCGCAACAGGGGGAAGTGCCGATGAGACTGCGCCATATCGAGGTCATCAACGCCATTCGCGTCACCGGCACGCTCAGCGCGGCGGCCGAGCTGCTCAACCTGAGCCAGCCGGCCGTCACGCAGATCCTGCATAGCGCGGAGCGGCAGCTCGGCTACGTGCTGTTTCAGCGCGTGCGCGGACGCCTGGTTGCCACGCGCGAGGCGCTGCGGCTGTATCCGGAGATGGAGAAGCTCGACGCGCAGCTCGGCGCGATTCGCAAGCTGGCCGAGAACCTGCGGGGCGAGCGCTCGGACACGCTTCGCATCATCGCGGCGCCGGCTTTGGCGGAGACGCTCGTGGCGGATGCCGTCGCCGAGATGACGCTGCGCTATCCAAACGCCCACATCACCGTTCGCGCGATCTATTCCGACCAGGCGGCGACGGACCTCGCCTTGCTGGACGCGGACATCGGCATCCTGTTCCACAACGTGCCGCATCCGGCGGTCCGTGAGGAATTGCTCGCGATGAGCCGGCTCATGTGTATCGGCCCCCCCGGTGTCGTCCCGCCCGTCAACGCGATCGAACTCGCCTTCCTCGGGGAGCATCCTCTGATCGGCCCGGACCCGGAAGATCCGGTCGGCCGCCTGCTTGCACAGACCTGCCGTGATCTTGGTATTGACGTGACATCGAGCGTGCAGGCGCTGTCCTATCACTCGGTGATGGCGCTGGCGGCGCGCTGCGGGCGTGTGGGCATTGTCGAGGCGGCCACCGCGCTTGGTGCGGAAGCCATGGGATTGCGCGCCGTGCCGCTGATGCCTGATGTGCGGCTGCCCATTATTGCAGCCACCGCCCTGCAGGCCGAAGGCAATGTCCTCAGTCGCGACTTCCTCGATATCTGCCGGCGGGTATTCGTCGGACGGCTGGGACCGCCGCCCGCCGTTAGCGCAGAAAGTCCCGCAATGCCTGCGTGAAACGCGCCGGTTGCTCGAAGCTCGAGATGTGGGCGGCTGGCAACTCGACGTAGTGGGCGCCGGGGATCGCGTCGGCCAGCGCGCGGCCTTCCGCGGCGGTGGTGGAGGGGTCGTCGGTGCCGGCGATGACGAGGACCGGGACGCGGATGGAAGACACGGTGGCGCGGAAGTCCGCGTCGCGGACGGCGGCGCAGCTCGCGGCGTAGCCTTGCGGGTCGAGCGCGGCGAGTACCGCGCGCAGCGGTGCGATGGCATCCGCTTTGCTCGCGATGAAGTCGGGCTTGAACCAGCGCTGGACCGACGCATCCACCATGACGCCCATGCCGTCCTTCAGCACCGTTGCTATCCGCGTGTTCCAGCCGTCGGTGCCGCCGATCTTCGCGGCGGTGTTGGCCAGCACGATGTGGGAGAAGCGCTGCGGCGCATGAATACCGAGCCACTGCCCGGTGGTTCCGCCCATCGATAGTCCGCAGAACGCGGCGGTCTCGATCTTCAGCGCATCGAGGATGGCGATGACGTCGCGGCCGAGCGTGTCCACGCCGAATGGCTGCCCATCGAACGTCGAGCGGGCGTGGCCACGCGTGTCGTACCGAATTACGCGATACTCGCCGGCGAGCGCGTCGGCCTGCGGTTGCCACATGCTGTGATCGGTCCCGAGCGAGTTCGAGAACACGATGGCAGGCGCGTCGGCGGGGCCGTCGATGGTGTAGAACAGGCGGGCGCCGGCATGGTCGAAGTAGGGCACGCGAATCTCCGGGAAGCGGGGAAGGAAGGCACGATCATAGCGTCGCGGCGCGCGGGCGGCGCCAATACCCCTTCCAATACCCCTTCCAATACCCCTTCCAATACCCCTTCCAATACCCCTTCCAATACCCCTTCCAATACCCCTTCCAATGCCCCTTTCGGCGCGCATTGCATGCGCGCACGCGGCGGCGTTAAATAGCGGGAGCCTATCCTTCGCCGGAGGACCCTTTGCGCCGCGCCTTCGCTTCTCACGCCCAGCGTCTCGCGCGGCGGCTCGCCCGGTGGCTGGACCGCATCGACCCGGGCACCCATCGCCGGATCAAGGGGCTGCGGCTTGTCACGGCCTATGGCATCGCGGCGGCGCTCGGGGCGTTACACGATGTCACGACCGGTCTGCCCGATGCGGCACCGCTTGTCACGCTGGCCGCAGGCTTCGCGCTGTGGGCCAGCGTGTCGGAAGCTCGGACCACGCGGTTCGCGTCGGCGCGCGATCTCGTCGTGCTATGCATGGCCGCCGCGGCGGGCGCGATGGTCTACGCGCTCGTCTCGCCCTGGCTCGCCGCGCATCTGCGCGCCGGGGGCGAGTGGGTGTTGATCAGCGGCGCGTTCTTTGTGGGGTTCCTGCGGCGCTACGGCGTGCTGGGCACGGGCGTCGGCTCGCAACTTTATATCGGTCAGCTGCTTGGCTATACTCAGGCCTTGGGCCGCGCGATGCGATGGCGATTGTCGCGGCGATGCTGATCGCGATGCTCTCCGCCGTGGTGCCACGCATGCTGACCGGGCCCGCGGAACAGCCTGTGCCGGCGCCACCGCTCGCGCCGATCGTGCGGCCGCGATTTGGCTCGCCGGAGTTCGTCATGGGCGTGCAGGCCGCCACGGCCTCGTTGATCGTCGTCGCGCTGAACAGCGTGTTCGGATTGATCGAGTCTGCATGGGGCGTGACCGCGTGCGTGTATGTGGTGACGGGCACCGCGGCGGCGACGCTGGAGCGCGGGCGGCGGCGGATCGTCGGTACGCTCGTCGGCGTGCCGTTCGGCCTGATCTGCCTGCCGCTGGCCGCGCATCTGCCACTGCTGATCTGGTGCGCCGCGTCGTTCGCGATGATTGTGTATGCGATGGCGCTGCCCGAGCGCTATGACGTGGCCTGCGGCGCGTTCGCCTTCACGCTGGTGGTGACGCTGGCCGTCACCGGCGAGCATTCGCTTGCGGTCCTCGTTGCGCGCGCGTGGGAAACATTGCTTGGGGGCGTGCTGGGGATTGCGGCGGCAATGCTGATGTTTCCGCTGCGCGAGGCGAAGGAGACGTAAGGCCCCGGTGCCCCCGGTGCCCGCGGTGCCTCAGCTGCCGCGCAAGGGCGCGACGCCCGGGACATCGCTCGCCTCGACGATCCGGATCATCATCAGCATGAACAGGTCGCGCTCGGCGGGCGTCAGATGCTCGATCGTGCGCGCGTGCGCGCGCTCCACGGCCTCCTGCATGCGCTGAACCAGCGTGCGGCCCTTGCGTGCGAGACGCACGAGTTTGACGCGGCCGTCGAGCGGCGACTGCCGGCGCTCGATCAACCCGCGCGCTTCGAGCCGCGGCAACACCTCGGCCACCGTCGTGCGTTCGAGGCCGATTGCCATCGCCAGCGAATTTTGATCGAGTTCGCCTTGTTCCAGCAGCGCGGACATCAGGCTGTACTGGACCGGCGTGATGTTGAACTCGCTGGTCTCCTCCAGAAACAGACCACCGTGGATCTGATGCAGCCGCCGGATCAGGAATCCCGGGCGCGAGTAGAGCACCGAGCGCTGCTGGACGGCCGCAAGCTCGGCCTCGAGCAGGGGAAGGCTGTCTTCGCGAATCATGAAAAGTGGAACTGGATGGCCCATGGGCGATTTGGGGAGTATGCCACGTATTTCGACGCATCGCCGGATGCCTGGCTCCATGAAACGATCACCCGTAAAGCGTTTTGCCGCACCAACAACAATGGGGTATGCCCCATTTATGGGTGAAAACTCGGTTCAGACTGGTGCGCGCGGCGGCCCGGCGTCTCCAGTTATGGGGTATGGCACATAATTTTTTCGGCACGCTTTCCCAATCGAATCAACGGCTTGGGAGGGGTGTGGGAGGTGTGAGCTTGTCAGGTGGCACACGCGTTGCTTTATGCAGCGCACAGCCGGTAAAGCCGGCAACCACAACACGACGCCCCCAACCGCATGAACGCTCCAACCCCGAGGGAACATCTCGCGCCCACTGCCCGGCCACAGGGCATCGGCGAACGCGTGCCGCGCAAGGAAGACCAGCGGCTGCTGCTCGGCCGAGGCCAGTTCGTTGGCGACATCCGCATGCCGGACATGCTCGATGTCGCTTTCGTCCGGAGCCCCGTGGCCCATGCCCGGCTCGGCGCCATTCACAAGCCCGCCGGTATGGAAACGTTGGTGTACACAATGGCGGATTTGCAGGGCGTCGCGCCGATCCTCGCCGCGGCGGGTCTGCCGGGGTTCAAGCGTTCGGTACAGCATCCGCTGGCGAGCGACAAGGTGCGTCATGTGGGCGAGCTCGTGGCCGCCTGCATCGCCCCGACTCGGGCGCGCGCCGAAGATATCGCCGCGCAGGTAGAGGTCGACTACGACGAACTGCCTGTGCTCGCCGATATGGAGACCGCGGGCACCTCCGATTCGCGCGTGCATGACGCATGGAGCGACAACGTGTTTGTGGAGACGCGCATCGAGAAGGGCGGGGATGCGGCGTCGAAGCCGGACACCCGCCGCTACCATCGCCACCTCCGCACGGCACGGCAGTGCATGATGCCAATGGAAGGCCGCGCGGTGCTGTGCTGGTGGGACCATCGCCTCGACCAGCTGGTGATGTACACCGCCGCGCAGGTGCCGCACATCAACCGCACGGGCCTCGCGGAATGCCTCGGCCTGGACGAAGGCCAGGTGCGCGTGATTTCGCCGGACGTGGGCGGCGGCTTCGGCTACAAGGGCCTGCTGCTGCCCGAGGAAGTCTGCTGCGCCTGGCTCGCGCGCCATCTCGACCGTCCCGTGCGCTGGATCGAAGATCGCCGCGAGCAACTCAGCGCCAACGCCAACTGCCGCGAGCACGCCTATGACATCGCGATCGAGGTCGAGTCCGATGGCCGGCTCGTAAGCATCGAATGCGACGCGATGGTGGACTCCGGCGCGTACTCGCTCTACCCGTTCAGCGCATGCCTCGAAGCCTCGCAGGTGGCGTCGATCCTGCCGGGCCCGTACACGATGGATCGCTACACGTGCCGCTCGCGCGCGATGGCGACGAACAAGCCTGGCATCCTGCCATATCGCGGCGTCGCGCGTACCGGCGTTTGCTTCGCCATCGAACTGATGATGGACGCCGCCGCGCGGGACCTTGGCATCGAGCCGTATGAACTGCGCGCGCGCAGCCTCGTGCCGGCGAGCGCGATGCCCTTCGTCAATATCACCGGCAAGCTGTTCGACTCGGGCGACTATGCGGAGAGCATGACGCGCGCGGTCGCCGCGCTCGACTGGCAGCGCTGGCGCGCGCGGCAACGCGAATCTAATGCGGCGGGCCGGACGAAGCGCATCGGCCTCGGGCTGTCCGTCTACTGCGAGCAGGGCGCGCACGGCACGTCGGTCTATCACGGCTGGGGCATCCCGATGGTGCCGGGTCACGAGCAGTGCGCGGCGCGCATCACGCCCGATGGCGTCCTCGAACTCCGCCTTGGCGTGCATTCGCACGGGCAGGGTATGGAGACGTCGATGGCGCAGGTCGCGCACACGGTGCTCGGCATCGGGATCGACAAGGTGCGCGTCGTACATGGCGATACGGCCGTGTCGCCGTATTCGACCGGCACGTGGGGATCACGCTGCGCCGTGATGGCGGGCGGCGCGGTTGGCGCGGCATGCGATGTGCTCGCGCAGCGCCTCATCGGCATCGCCGCGGGCGTACTCGGCAAGCCGGCGGCGTCGCTGCAACTGATCGATGGCGTGGTGAAGGAACCGGGACAGTCCGGCGGCATGACGCTCGCCGAGATCGCCTACACGTGGTACCGCGCGCCGCAGAAGGTGCCGGCCGGTGTCGATCCGGGCGGGCTTGAAGTGGTCACGGGCTACAAGACACAGCCCGATACGGGCACGTTCAGCTACGCCACGCATGCCTGCGCGGTGGAAGTCGATACGGCCACCGGCAAGGTGACGCTGCTCGACTACGCGATCTGCGAAGACGGCGGCGTGCTGCTGAACCCGCTGATCGTCGACGGCCAGATCATCGGTGGCCTCGCGCAGGGCATCGGCACGGCGCTCTACGAAGAGATGCCTTTCGATACGGAAGGCCAGCCGCTGGCCTCGACCATGGCCGACTACCTGTTGCCCGGCGCCGGCGAAATGCCGCCGCTCAAGCTTCTGCATATGGAAACGCCGAGCCCCCACAGCAAGTACGGGCAGAAAGGCCTGGGCGAAGGCGGTGCGATCGCGCCACCGGCCGCGATCATCAACGCCGTGAACGACGCGCTGCACGCGCTTGGCGCGGAACTGACGCAATGTCCGGCGAGCCCGGAGCGTGTGCTCGCCGCGCTGGCTGAAGCAAACCGCGGGAACGTTGGGGAGGGCGCGCAATGAAGGCGGTCGCCTATCGCATCGAACGTGGCGTCTCGATCGACGCCACCACGCGCGCGCTGCGCGAGGCGGGTTGGGGTGGCAAGGCCATCGCAGGCGGGCAGTCGCTGGGCGCCATGCTGAACCTGCGCCTGGCGCAACCGGAGGTGCTGGCCGATCTCGACGGCATCGACGCCTTGCGCGCGGTGCGTGAGGACGCTGACGCCATCACCTTCGGCGCCATGTGCACGCACGCGGCATTCGAAGATGGCAAGCTGCCCGATCCGACGCGGGGCCTCATGCCTGCCGTGGCACGCGGCATCGCCTATCGCGCCGTGCGCAACCGCGGCACGATCGGCGGCAGCCTGTGCCACGCCGATCCAGCCGCCGACTGGGTCAGCACGATGCCGCTGGTCGGCGCGACGCTGCGCCTCGAAGGTCCCGATGGCGTGCGTACGCTGCCTGCCGCCGAATTCATGCTGGCCGCGTTCGAGACCCAGCTGGCCGAAGGCGAACTGCTGACGGCGATTACCGTACCCCGCTTGTCCGCGCAGGCGCAATGGTCCTACCGCAAGTTCTGCCGCAAGACCGGTGAGTTTGCGCATGCGCTGGTCTGCGCGCTGCGGGACCCCGCGCGCGGCGTGGAACGCCTCGTGATCGGCGCGCTCGACGGCGCTCCACGCGTGTTCGAAGGCGAGGGGCTGATTGCCTCGCTGGCCGACGCTTCCCAACGCACGGCGTGGCTCGCGGAAGCCGGCATCGACGTCGATCCCGCGCGCACCACCCAGCTCGCCGAAATGCTGCGGCTGGCTGTCATGGATATGGAGACTCCGCGATGAGCGCCCCAGAACTGATTTTCCCCGAGGCCCACACCACGCGAATCGACCTCGACGTGAACGGCCGCCACTACGCGCTCGAGCTCGAGGACCGCACGCATCTTGCCGATGCGCTGCGCGACCACTGCGGCCTGACCGCCACGCATATCGGCTGCGAGCACGGTGTTTGCGGCGCCTGCACGGTCGAGGTGGATGGCATGCCGCAGCGGTCGTGCCTGCAATCGGCGGTGCGTTTCGTCGGCAAGCGCGTTCGTACGCTCGAAGCCTTCGATGACGACGCCGTGATGGCGCAGCTGCGCGCGGCGTTCACGGCGGAACACGCACTGCAATGCGGGTATTGCACGCCCGGCATGCTGATGACCGCGCGCGACATCGTGCTGCGTCTGCCGGACGCGGACGAGGCGCGTATCCAGGAAGAGCTGGCGGGCAATCTGTGCCGCTGTACGGGGTACATCGGCATCGTGCGCGCGATCCAGCGCGTTCTGCGCGAGCGTCGTGCCCAATCCGAACTGGCTGCCTGAGGAGCGCTGCATGGAAATCGAACAACGTTTCACGCTGGCCACCGCGCCCGACGCGGTATGGCAGGCGTTTCAGGACGTGCGTCTGCTGGTCAACTGCCTTCCCGGCGCGTCGATTCCGGACGATGCCACGGTCGATGGCAACAAGGTGCCGCTGCTGTTTCAGGTCAAGCTCGGCCCGATCGCCGCGCGCTTCAAGGGACAGGGGGAACTGGAACAGGATGCCGCCGCGCGCAAGGGGTCGTTCAGCGGGGCGGCCGTCGATGGCAAGACGCAGAGCCGCGTCAAGGGTGTGGCACGGTTTGCGCTGCAGCCTGCCGGCGCGGGCACGGAAGTCGTGGTGGCCGTGGACTATGCGGTTACCGGCGCGCTTGCGCAGTTCAGCCGCGAGGGCATCGTCCGCGCGCTTGCCGAGCAACTGACGCGTGAGTTCGCGGCGAACCTGCAGGCGGCGTTGCCGGCGGATGAGCCCACTGTCGAGCCCACCGACGGGCCCACCGCCGACGCCGTAACGGCCGACCCGACGCCCATCGCGGCCCAGTCCGCAACGCGGCCAGCCACATCGGCGCCGGCCCCTGCCGCCTCCATCGACCTGTGGAGCGTCTTCAAGGCCTGGCTGCGCCAATGGTGGCGCGGACGCAAGAACGCCTGAGCCGCAAGTCTTTCGCAGTCCCCATCGTCCTGTCTCATCTCGAACAAGGAGATCCCCATGTGGATCCGCAGCAAGCGTAGCGCCCCCCTTCGTCATGCCGCCATGGTGGCCGCCTGCGCCCTCGCGTACGGCGCGCCATACGCCAGCGCTCAGGAAACCATAAAGATCGGCGTCACGGAGCCGCTGACCGGCGCGGTGGCCGCGTCGGGCACCTACGTGACCAACGGCGCGCGCATCGCGGCCGACGTCATCAACAGCCGCGGCGGTGTGCTTGGCCGCAAGATCGAACTCGTCATCGAGGACAACAAGTCGAACCCGCGCGAGGCGGTGAACTCGGCCGAGAAGCTGATCCTCAAGGACAAGGTGCCCGTGCTGATGGGCGCATGGAGCTCGACGTTCACGCTCGCCGTCATGCCGAAGCTCGTCGAGTACGGCGTGCCGATGGTCGTGGAAACTGCGTCGTCGACGAAGATCACCACCGCCGGTAACCCGTGGATCTTCCGCACGAGCCCGACGTCGGCGATGGAAGCCGCCGCGTTCGCGAAGCACCTGTCGTCGTTCAACCCCGCCATCAAGAAGGTGGACTTCCTGTCGGTCAACAACGACTGGGGCCTCGGCGCCGCCGCCGAGTTCCGCAAGGCGTTCGAGAGCAAGGGGATCGCCGTGGGCCGCACGGAAACGATGGCGCCCGACGCCACCGATCTGTCGGCGCAGCTGGCCTCGCTCAAGAGCACCGGCGCGGACACGCTGATCGTCACGTCCGGCATCGAACAGCTGACGCTGGCCATCCGCCAGGCGGCGGAGCAGCGCCTGCCGCAACGGATCATCACGACGGGCGGCTCGTTCCCCGAGCCGCTGCTGAAGACGCCGGGACCGAAGGGCTACGCGAGCCAGCACCTGCTGTTCTTCGCGCCCTGGGCCGTCGAGCGTGCCCAGTATCCGGAGGTGGCGAAGGACTTTGTCGCGGGCTGGAACGCGCGCAAGCTGGACTTCGCGGGCCAGACCGAAGGCTTCCGTGGCTATGACGCGATCCTGACCATTGCCGAAGCGATTCGCGTGGCCGGCAAGGCAGAGCCCGCCGCGATCCGCGACGCGCTGTGGAAGGTCAAGCTCAAGGGCGTGAACGGCGACATCGCGTTCATCAAGGAAGGCCCGGCGGGCAAGGAAAGCGGCCAGGCCGAGCCGAACATCTATGTGGTCGAGCTCAAGGACGGCGCGGTCTCGGTGAAGTAACACCGCACCGCAGCCGCCCACGGACAGGGGAAACACAGTGGAATCGTTCCTGCAGCATGCGCTGAACGGACTCGTGCTCGGGGCGACCTATGCGTTGCTGGGGATCGGCCTCACGCTGATCTTCGGCATCATGCGGGTCGTCAACTTCGCGCACGGCGAGCTCTATGCGCTCGGCGCCTATATCGCCTACGCGGTGGTATCGGTGCTCGGCCTCAACTTCTTCGGCTCGCTGATCCTCGCGGCCGTGGGCGGCTTTGCCGTCGGCGCGCTGATCGAGTACGTGCTGCTGCGGCGGCGCAACCTCGCCGCGATGGACGAGATCATGCTCATCATGATCGGCGTGATGATCGTGATGCAGAACGGTGAACTGCTGCTCTGGGGCGGGGTTGCCAAGGCGGTGCCCTCGCCGTTCTCGCAGGAGCCGCTGGTATTCGGTCTGGTCTCGGTCTCGCCGATCCGCCTGTTCGTGCTATGCACGGCCGTCGTGCTGCTCGGCCTGTTCTACCTGCTGATCGAGCGCACACGGCTGGGCCTGGCGATGCGCGCGACGTTCCAGGATCGCGACGCGGCTGAAATCGTCGGCGTCAAGGTGCCGTACATGTACACGCTGACCTTCGCGCTCGGCTCGTCGCTCGCGGCGGTGGCCGGCGCGCTGCTGGCACCCGTGTTCGTCGTCAACCCGACGATGGGCGACCTTGCCAGCCTGAAGGCCTTCGCGATCGTCATCCTCGGCGGCCTCGGCAACCTGCCGGGCGCCGCGCTGGGCGGCTTCACGCTGGGCCTCGTCGAGGAGTTCGGCGCGGGCTACGTGTCAACCGCCTATCGCGATGCCATCGGCTTTCTCGTCATCCTCATCGTCATGATCGTGCGGCCGCAGGGCCTCTTTTCCACCAAGGAGCGTGTGGGATGACCATCGCAAGATTCACGCCCCTCGCCTGTGTGGCGGCCCTCGCGCTGCTGCCGGTGCTGTGGCCGGACCCCTACGTGTTGTCGGTGATGGCCTCGTGCGGCATCTTCATCGTCGCGGCTATCAGCCTCAACCTGCTGCTTGGCTACACGGGGCAATTGAGCCTCGGCCACGTGGCATTCTTCGGCATCGGCGCCTATACCAGCGCGCTGCTGTCGCTGGGCTTCGACGTGACGTTCGTCGGCTTCGATGCGCCGTTCGTCGTGGCCCCCAAGCCCGTCTGGCTGGCATTCCTCGCGGGCATCGCGATGGCAAGCCTGTCTGGCTGGCTCGTCGGCAAGCTGGCGTTCCGCGTGCGCGGCGCCTACTTCGTCATCGTGACGATCAGTTTCGCGCAGGTCATGCGCATGGTCGCGCTTAACTGGGTCGACTTGACGGAAGGCCCGATGGCGCTCAACAACATTCCGGCGCTCACGATGTGGGTGCCCGGCCAGGGCGTGATCGATCTCACGTCGAAGGCCGCGCGCTACTGGCTCGTGCTGGCGGCGGGCACGATCGCATGGTTCACCGTGGCGGCGATCGTGCGCAGCCGCGTGGGCCGCGCGATGGTCGCGCTGCGCGAGAACGAAACGCTTGCGCGGTCCATCGGCATCGAGGCCTCGCGCTATCTGCGCATCGCCACGCTGGTATCGGCTGGCATCGCCGGCGCGGCGGGCGGACTCTACGCGCATACGGTGCAGATCATCGATCCGGACGTCTTCATGTTCATGTTCACGATCACGATGGTGATCATGGTGATCGCTGGCGGCAAGGGCACGCTGGCCGGCCCTGTCGTCGGCGGGCTGATCTTCGGCCTGATGCCGGAAGCGCTGCGCGGCGTGATGGCGCCCGAGATGCAATGGATGCTGTACGGCACGCTGATGATCGTGATCCTGATCGTGCTGCCGCGCGGCATCGTGCCGGCCTTCGCGAAGCTGCGCCGCCGCGCGCGGCCGACGGCGGTGACCTCGCCGATCGCCATGGCGGTGCCGGCGAAGGGAGACGAAGCATGAGCGCAGCCGTATTGACCCTGGGCGGCGTGACGATGGACATCGCCGGCCTCAAGGCGATGGACACCGTGAGCTTCGATGTGGAAGAGGGCCAGATCGTCAGCCTGATCGGGCCGAATGGCGCGGGCAAGACCACCACGTTCAACGCGATCTCGGGGTATATGCGCCCCACGGCGGGAGAGATCCGCGTGTTCGGCCGCAATGTGGTCGGACTGCCGCCCGAGAAGATTGCCGAACTCGGCCTCGTCCGCAGTTTCCAGCGCACGAACGTATTTCCGGGCTGCACGGTCTTCGACAATGTGCTGACCGCGCTGCATCTGCAGGGCCGCTCGGGACTGTGGCAGGCACTGACGCGCGGCCGCCGTGTCCGGGAAGAGGAGCGCGCGCTGCATTCCCGCGCGGAGGAATTGCTCGGTTTCGTCGGGCTGGAGCATCGTGCCGAAGAACTGGCATCGAGCCTCGCCTACGGCGAACAGCGCCTGCTCGGCGTGGCGATCGCGCTGGCCGCGCGGCCGCGCATCCTGTTGCTCGACGAGCCGGCGGCAGGCCTCAATCCCTCGGAGACCGATGCGTTCAAGACGATGGTCCGGCGCATCCGCGACAGCGGCATCACGGTGCTGCTGGTGGAGCACGACATGCACATGGTGATGTCGATCTCCGACCATATCGTCGTGCTCAATCACGGCAAGCGTATTGCGACCGGCAAGCCGGCGGACATTCAGCAGGACCCGGAAGTCATCCGGGCCTATCTCGGATCGGGGCTCAAACGTGCTCAAGGTTGAACAGATTTCGGTACGGTACGGCCCGGCCGTCGGCGTCGAGCGCGTCTCCATCGAAGTACGCGAAGGGGAGCTCGTCACGCTGATCGGTGCCAACGGGGCGGGCAAGTCGACCACGCTGCGCGCGATCAGCGGCCTCGAGCCGCTCGTGCATGGCCGCATCACGTTCGATGGCCACCAGATCTCGGGCGCATCGGCGGCCGCTGTCATCGAGCGCGGTGTCGCGCACTGCCCGGAAGGGCGGCGCGTGTTTCCGCAACTGACGGTGGCGGAGAACCTCGAGATGGGCGCGTATCGCCGCATCGACCGCAACCGCGTGCGGCAGGATCGCGAACGCATGCTCGATCGTTTCCCGCGCCTGCGTGAACGGCTGAAGCAGGCCGCCGGAACGCTGTCCGGCGGCGAGCAGCAGATGCTGGCCATTGCGCGTGCGCTGATGGCGCGGCCGCGGCTCGTGATGTTCGATGAGCCGTCTCTGGGCCTCGCCCCCAACTTCGTCGAGATGATCTTCGAACTGATCCTCGAAGTGCGCCGCGAAGGCACGACCGTGCTGATGGTCGAGCAGAACGCCTACGCGGCGCTGGAGATGTGCGACCGCGCGTATCTGCTCGAGAACGGGCGCGTGGTCAACGAAGGGCCGGCCGACAAGATGCTGGCGGACCCGAATATTCGTCGCGCGTATCTGGGCGGCTAGCGTGCGGTCTCGTACCGCACGTCAATCGAAACTTCACACTGACCTCACATGACAAAGAAGCTCCTGAAAGGCGGACGGGTAATCGACCCCTCCAGCCAGCGCGATGGCGTATTCGATGTGCTGATCGACGGCACGACCGTCGCGGCGATCGGCGCGGACCTTGCCGCGCAGGCTGGCGACGCGGAGGTGATCGACTGCCGCGGCAAGCTCGTGCTGCCCGGCCTCATCGACACACATGCACACGTGTATGAAGGCGTCACGGGCCGCTTCGGCCTCAACGCCGACATGTGCGGCGTGCATTCCGGCGTGACCACGCTCGTCGATCAGGGCGGTCCGAGCTGCATCACGCTGCCCGGCTTCCGGCAATACGTTGCAAAGCCCTCGCATACGCGCGTGCTGGCGTTTCTGTCCGCGTATCTGGTGGGCGGACTCGAAGGCCACTACTATCCGGAGCTCTACCGGCCCGAATGCCTCGACGTCGATGCGACCGTCAAATCCGCGCGCAGCAATGGCGACATCGTGCGCGGTCTCAAGGCGCACGCGGAGATCGGCGGCTTTGCGCGATGGGGTGTCGACGTGATGCGCATCGCCACGCGTATCGGCCGCGAGGCGGACCTGCCGGTGTATATCCACTTCGGCCAGCTGTGGCCGAAGCCCGAAGACGGCGGCCGCGCGGTGAATCCGGATTCGATCTTCAACCAGGTCGTGGAGATGCTCAAGCCCGGCGACATCCTGGCTCATCCGTTCAGCCGCCACCCGGGCGGTTTCGTCGAGATCGACGGCAAGATCCATCCGCTGGTGCCGGAAGCGATTGCGCGCGGCCTCAAGATCGACGTCGGCCACGGCTCGCACTTCAGCTTCAAGACCGCCCGCATCGTGCTCGATGCGGGCGTCATTCCCGACACGCTCGGCGCGGACATGCACGGGTACAACACGTCGGTGCCGGCCCCACCGGGAACGCCCGACTTCCATCCGGACGAGGAAGACCATTTGTTCAAAGGCAACGCGCGCTTCGGTCTGGTCTCGGCGATGACAAGCATGATCGCGCTGGGCCTGCCGCTCGAACACGTGGTGGCGATGGTCACGCGCAACGCCGCGCAAATGATCGGCATGGAAGGCGAACTCGGCGTGCTCAAGGTGGGTGGCGTGGCGGACGTGAGCGTTATCGACGACGCGCGTGGCCGCTGGGTGATGCGCGACAACGAAGGCACCGAGGTCGTGACCGACCGCTGGCTGTCGCCGAGCTTCTGCCTGCGCGCGGGCGAGCGCTTCGACGCGCAGTCTCCGATTCTGCCGCTCGCGCAGGCTGCCTGACGCCACGAGGAGCCGCACGCATGACCACCACGCCTACTCTCGCCAATGCCGAACGTGCGCCCGATGCCGCGGCGCTCGCGCGTCCCTACGCCGGCGCGCTGTGGCAGGGGGTCAGACGCCGCGACGCGGTGCTGCCCGATCTGCCGCCCAGCGTGCTGCTGCATGCGGGGCCGCCGTTTGCCAGCGTCGATGCCGTGCCCGCACCGGTTCGCCATGCGGCCGTCCAGGCGATGCTGTTCGAGGGTCTCGCCGCCGATGCCGCGGCGGCGATCGCACTGCTGGACGCGGCTAAGGTCACGCTGATGCCCGCTCAGGACCATGGCGTGGCGACGCCGCTCGCACAGGTCGTATCCGGCTCGATGCCCCTCGCGGTCGTCGGCGACGGCGCGTCGGTGGCGTACGCGCCGCTGATCGAGGGGCCTCCGCCCGCGCTGCGCTTCGGCACCCGCGATGCCGGTGCGCGCGCCCGTCTGGAAACTGTCTCCGCATATGGCCTCGATATCCTCGACGGCTGGCTGCGCGTCCACGCGGTCGCGATGATGCCGCTGATCGCCGAAGCGCTGGCCCACGGCGACGATTGTCATGGCCGCACCGTGGCGGCCAATGCCGCGCTGGTCACCGCGCTGGCGGGATTGCCGGCGGAGGCGCTGGCGGCGGTCGGGGCGAATGCGGGCTTCGTGCTGCCGATCCTGATGGCGACCGCTTGCTGGCATCTGGGCCGTCAGCCGCGAGGCATCGCGGCGGCGGGCGGCAATGGCGTGGACTTCGGCATGCGCCTGCATGGCGACACCGCATGGCGAACCGTGCCGGCCTCGCCCCCCGTCGGCATTCGGCTGCCTGCGCACGACTCGACCGTGGCACTCGGCGCGATCGGCGACAGCGCGGTCATCGACTTCGGCGGACTGGGCGGGCAGGCGCTGATGCTCTCGCCCGCGTTGCGCGCGGATTGGGAGCGCTGGCTGCCGGCGGACCTCTCGTCGCGCCGCGCATGCGTGACCGATGCGATCTCGGGCATCGTCGATGCGGGTCGCGTGCGCGAGACAGCGTGCGTGCCGATCGTCAATCTTGCGATCCTCGATGATGCCGGAGATGCGGGACTCATCGGGCGAGGCTTCTATCAGCCGCCCATCGGCCTCTTCGGTTAGGCGGTAGCCGGGCGCATCGGGCAATTGATGTCGCCCGATGTCATGGCGTTGGCGTGTAACACCGTGACATGTCTTTCGGGTTTGGATCGCGCGGACCGACTTCTATAGTTCGTCCCGTCACCGGCACCGCACCCCTGCGGCGGTGCAGATCCGAACCGAAAGGAGTTCACATGAAATCGCTCACGCTCATCTCCGCCGCCGCGACGCTCATCATCGCCAGCACGCCGGCGTTCGCCAGCTGGACCGGTCACGGCACCGCCTACACTCCGCGTGGCACCTACAACGGCGCGCATGCCGTCTCGTGCGGCGGCGGCACCTGCAATCACGCCGGCGGCGCCATCGGCCCGTACGGCGGCATCGGCACCAACACAGGTTCGGTCACGCGCACCGCGCCCGGCCAGTTCTCGAACAGCGGGACCGCCACCGGTCCTGACGGCCGTCAGGTGCAGCACGATGGCTCGACCAGCTGCGCCGGCGGCACGTGCGCGCACACCGGCGACCTCACCGGGTCCGACGGCCGCTCGGCCACCACCTCGGGTAGCGTGACGCGCGAAGGCCCGGGCCAGTACAGCTCGACCGGCTCCGTCACCACCGGCAATGGCAACACCTATGACCACTCGGCCGCGACCAGTTGCGCCGGCAACACCTGCTATCGCGGCGGCACCATGAGCGGAAGCAATGGCGGCACGGTGTACCACGGCGGCAGTGCCACGCAGGTGTCGGGCGGCGTGGTGACCACCGGCGGGGGCACGACGGTCGTGCATGGCGGCGTCGTGACGGCCGGCAGCAGCACGACGGCCGTGGTGGCGACCGGCGGCGTGACGACGGCCGGGGCGACGGTAGCCGTCGCCCCGGCCCCAGCGGTGGTGGTACCGCCGCCGCCCGCGGTAACGCCATACGTGCTGCCTCCGGTCACGGTCTACGCGCCCGCGCCGCCGAAGCCGCCGGTGTATGTGGCGCCCGCGCCGAAGGTTGTCTACGTGGCGCCCTACGTGGCCCCTTACGTGGCCCCACCCGCGCCGCCGCGCGTGGCGGTCTATGTCCCCGGTCACTGGATCGGCCGCGTCTGGGTGCCCGCGCACTGGGCGTGAAGCCCCACGCAGTGTCCTGACCTAAGTTGGTTTCAACCGGCCGGCGCTGGCGATCTCATCGTGTCGGCCAACCCACGGAGTTCATCATGAATCGGATGATTGCAGCACTTTTCTTGTGTATCGTTTCGGCAGGTGCCTATGCACAGGCCAGCCCGGCGCCGGGGACCACACCCGATGCGCCCCACGCGGCCCGCATGGCGCGCGCCGAGCAGCAGTTGCAGTCGCGCTTCGCCAACGCGAACACGACCCGCGACGGCAAGCTCACGCGGGAGCAGGCCGCTACCGGCATGCCGATGGTCGCGCGGCACTTCGACGAGATCGACACGCAGCGCGCGGGCTATATCACGCTGCCGCAGATCGAGGCGTTCATGGCGAAGCAGATGATGAGTCGATAGTCATCGCGGACACGACGCAGGGGAGACGCGCATGGATCAGGCGAACAGGATCATGGTGCTCGACGACGAGGCCGAGCTGCGCAACATGTTGCAGCGCTTCCTGACGGGCCACGGATTCACCGTACGGACCGTCGCCGACGGCAAGCAGCTGGACCGTTACCTGCAACGCGAGCCTTACGACCTCCTCGTGCTGGACCTGATGATGGAGCCAGAGGACGGACTATCGGTGTGTCGCAGGCTCCGCGCGGAAGGCCAGACGCTCCCCATACTCATGCTCACGGCCAAGGGCGATCCCGTCGACCGCGTGCTCGGCCTCGAGACCGGCGCCGACGATTACCTCGCCAAGCCGTTCCTTCCCGACGAACTGGTGGCGCGCATCCGCGCGCTGCTGCGCCGCCAGAAGATGGCCGCCGGCGATCCCACCGTGACCTCGCAGACGCTGCGCTTCGGCGAATTCGAGTTCGACGTCGGCAAGCAGACGCTGCGGCGTGGCGGCGAGCCCGTTGAGATGCATTCGGCGCAGATGCTGCTGCTGCATGCGCTCGGCTCCTCGCCGAACCGCCCGGTCAGCCGCGACAACCTGCTCGCGCGGGCGCGCGGCCGTGACCATAACGCGCTCGATCGCAGCATCGACGTACAGATTCTGCGGCTGCGGCAGATCATCGAGGAAGACCCGTCCAAGCCCCGCTTCGTCAAGACGGTGTGGGGCGTCGGCTACATGCTGGTGGCCGGCGTGGAGGCATGATGCGGCTGCTGCCGCGTTCGCTGCTCGCGCGCAATATCGCGCTGCTGGTCGCGCTGGTGGCGTTCACGCAGGCCTGCTCGTTGACGGTGCTTCTGCACTTCGTGCAGCGCCCACGCATCGAGCGCGCCGCCACGATCTTCGCCGATTACGTGAGGACGCTCGACACCGTGCTGGTGTCGATGCCCCGCGATGCCGGGCTCGATGTGGCGGCACGGCTCAACGCGCAGACCCAGGTGCCGGGCGAAACCGCGCCGCATGGGCAGGGGCTGGCACACTTCTTCGGCACCTGGCAGCGCGAGACCTTCGTGCGCGCGCTGCGCGCGCAGCTACCGCCCGATATGCCCGTGCGATGGCAGAGCGGCGAGATCGAACGGCTCTGGATTCGCCTGCATGTGGCCGGAGAGCCGCGCTGGGTCTCCCTGCCGATGACGGCGGACGCACAGGCCAGCGGCATCACCACCACGCTGTTCCTCTCGCTCGGACTCGCCTTGCTGGCGGCGCTCACGGGCCTGCTGCTGCAGCGTTACCTGAACCGCCCGCTCCAGACGCTGGCCAGCGCCGCGCGCGAGCTGAGTGCCGGCCGCACGCCGCCGCCTCAACCGACGGACGGGCCCACCGAGATCGCGCAGGTGAGCCATGCCTTCAACCAGATGCTGCAATCGCTGCAACAGGCCGAGGCGACGCGCGCGCTGATGCTCGCGGGCATTTCGCACGACATCCGCACGCCGCTCACCAAGCTGCGGCTGGCCATGGCCATGTCGCTGCCGCGCGGCGCCGGCGATGGCTTCGTGTCGTCGGCCGAGGGCTATCTCGACCAGATCGACACGATCCTTCAGCAATTCATGGACTACGCGGGTAGCGGGGAACGGGAGGCGCCGGAACCGGGCGACCTCAATGCACTCATCGGGCAGCTCGCGTCGGACTTCGCGGGGCTCGGCCATGACTTCGATCTCACGCTCGGTGATCTGCCGCCGGTCCCGTTCCGGCCAATCAGCATGATGCGGCTGCTGATGAACCTGATGCAGAACGCCATCGTCTACGGCAAGACCGGCTTCGCGGTACGCTCGTGGCGCGAGGACGGCATCGCCTACGTGGCCGTCGGCGATCGCGGCAGCGGCATCTCGCCGGAGGCGCTGGAGCGGCTCAAGGAGCCGTTCAGCCGTGGCGATAACGCGCGCACGCAGACGAAAGGCACAGGACTGGGCCTGGCGATCGTCGATCGCATCGCGCGTCTGCACGGTGGCACGCTCCGCTTTCGCGCGCGCGAAGGCGGCGGCATGGAGGCCGTGGTGGCGCTGCCCGCGCCCTGATGTTGGCGTGACATTTCTCGACATAACTGATGCCTGGATAGTCGGGCGCATGTTTTCCATACTGGGTCCCAAGCCAACGACGTCGCGGCCACCGCAGCGTCCCGACAGCGAAACCCACATCAGGAGATCATCATGCAAACCACCGCCCGCCTCTTTCAGCAAGCCAAGACCGTCGTGTTGACCGCTGCCGCCGCCGCCACGATGCTCATGACCGGCTGCGCCAGCGCGCAGACCGCCGATATCGATCGCACGCCGTTCGCCGCGCCCGTGCATGCGGACATCATCTACGTCACGCCGTTTGCCGCCAACACCGACATGGTTCGCCTTGACAGCGGCGGCATGGTCAAGAGGGTCGCCAGCATGGCCTCGGGCGAATCGTCGGCCGACTCGCAGTATCAGGCGGAGATGCAGGCGGCGATGCAGGCGGCGATGCAGGCGCGTGAAGCGGTCGCGAACGAGATCGTGCGGGACCTGCGCGCGAAGGGTCTCAATGCCGAGCGTCTCGACGGGCCCGTTCCCGCCGGCGTCAACGCGCTCATCGTTACCGGCGACTTCAGCAAGATCGACGAAGGCAAGTCGCGCCGCCGCCTGCTGATCGGTCTCGGCGCCGGCAAGAGCGATGTGGGGGCGTCGGTGCAGGTCCTGTATCAACCGGCCAACGGTGCCGCGGTGTCGCTCGAGCAGTTCTCGTCCAACGCGGACAGCGGTCATATGCCCGGTGTCGCGGAAACCGCCGGTGTCGGCGCGGTGGCCGGCCATGTCGCGATGTCCGCGGCCGCCGGCGCGGGCGTGCACGGTGCGTCGGAAGCCAGGCACGACACCATCTCGGCTGACGGCAAGCGCCTTGCCGATGCCATCGCGAAGCAGGTCGTCAACGACACCGCTTCGAACGGCTGGACCCGTAGCATCACGATGTGATCGTTCAGATTTTGATTACGCCCGCAACTATCTAGAAATACGCTGTAAACAACGGACATTTTCAAACGGCACGTTCGTTGCTTACTCTCCCGTTAGAAAAATAAAAAGAGAAACCTTCACACATAACGGGAGCATGCAGTGAAAACCATGAAGACAGGTCGCGCCTTAGGGAAAGCGACAGGGACGGCGAAAGGGACGGCGAAAGGGACGGCGCTGGGCATCGCATTGGCAATGGCCGTCGCGGGCTGTGGCGGCGATTCCGATCCGCCGCCGACCGGCAGTACCGGTGGAACGACCCCTCCAGCCACCCCCTCCGATCCCGCCACCCCGGTCCGCAGCGTCAAGTTCGATCCCTCGTTGTGCACGCAGCAGGCTGGCGCGCCGTACGGTCAGACGGTCGGCATCACGGGGACCAACATGATGGTGACGTCGGCCGACGTGAACGCCTCCGCGTCCGGTTGCAAGGTGCTCGCCAACGGCGGCACCGCGATCGATGCGGCCATCGCGGTGCAGGCCGTGCTTGGCGTGGCGGAGCCGTTTGCCTCGGGCATCGGCGGCGGTACCGTGATCACCTATTACGACGGCGCGAGCAAGCAGGTGCGCACGTTCGACGGCTTCTCGTCGTCGCCCGCGAACACCGGCGGCGTAGCGGATATCTACAAGGCCACGGCGCAGGACGTCTCGACGACCGCGCCGTACAACCTGTGCAAGACCGGTCTCGTGGCCAACGCGAGCATTTCCTCGCAGCAGGGCAACACCAACATCTCCGCCCGCGCGGTCGGCGTGCCAGGGACGCTTGCGGTGCTCGACATGGTGCACAACCTTTACGGCAAGACGGCGTGGAACAAGCTGTGGGACGACGCGATCCAGCTCGCGACCGATGGCTTCCCGATGACGCCCTACATGTACGAGACGCTGTACTCGGACTCCGGCGAGTACGACGACGACGGCAATCCGGTTACGGCCGGCACGGGCGTGTCCGCATGGGTGAACTCGGCCGGTACGGCCAAGGGCGCGCCGCGCTGCAAGTACCCCGACATCAACGCGCGCTACTGCGATCCCGCCGATGCGACCCGACAGAAGCCGCTGCCGGTCGGCACGCTCATCAAGAATCCGGAACTCGCTGCGTCGATGACCACGGTGCGTGACGGTGGCGCCGCCGCGTTCTACGACCCGGCCGGGACCATCGCGCCCGCGATCATCACCAAGCTGACCACTGGCCAGCTGCCGTGCTACTCGCTGCTGCCCGCCGCGGGCACCGCGGCCTCGCCCTCGGTGGCGGGTACAGTCGCCAGGATCCCGAGCCTGATGACGGCGGCGGACTTCGGCGCGTATCGCGCGGTGGAACGGAAGCCGCTCGTCGGCACGCGCTTCGGCTTCACGATCTACACGCAGCCGTCGCCGTCGTTCGGTGGCGTGGTGCAGCTGTACAACCTGGGCTTGCTCGAGCGCAAGAACGTGGCGGCCACCGCGTTCAACGGCACGGACTACCTGCATCTGGTGACGGAAGGCAGCCGCCTGGCCAATGCCGACCGCCGCAATATCGTGGGCGACCCGGCGTTCTCGAACGTCCATGCGCGCGTGAATACGCTGCTGTCTTCGGCCTACCTCGACACGCGTGCCGCGCTGATCGGCACCACCGCGCTCGCCACGGTGCCGACGGGCGGCACGGCCGACGGGATTGCCGCGTTCGCCGCGACCGATCCGACCGGTTACGACACGATGGCATCGGTGGCATCGGTGGCGTCGACCGGTGGCAAGGTCGTCAAGCCGAAGGCCGTGCGCAACACGATGCTGGCGAAGAACGAGGCGCCGCTGCATGCCGAGGACTGGAACACCACCAGCAACGTGGCGATCGTGGACGGTTACGGCAACGCCTTGTCGATGACCACGACCATCAACACGCATTGGGGGGCTCACATCGAGGCGGCCGGCATCATGATCAATAACGCGATGTCCAACTTTTCGGCGAGCACGCCCGGGCTGGACGTGAACGGCTACGCGGCGAACAAGCGTCCCCGCAGCTCGATCTCGCCGTCGATCGCATTCGATGCCCAGGGTCGTATCCGTCTGGTGTGGGGCTCCGCTGGCGGCGGTCCGATCCCTGACTACATCGTCAAGACGTTCCTCGGCCACGAGATCTACGGCATGGATCTGCAGGCCGCCATCAACGCGGACAACTTCACGGGCCAGAACGGGCTCGCGCAGCTGGAAGCAGGCAAGCCGATCGCCAGCCAGGTCGCCAACCTGATCTCGACGTACGGCAACACGGCGGCCAACGCACAGGTGACGGGGCTGACGAGCGGCCTCAGCGGGATCTCGGTCTCGTATGACGGCAACGGCTTCCCGGTCTACAGCGGGGCGGCCGACAATCGACGCAACGGCGCCGCCAACGGTTACTGACCGTCGATATCGCAGCCCGGAAACCGGCCTCGCGTCCCGCGCGCGAGGCCGGTTTTTGTATTCCGCGTTTGGTACGGTTACGGTCCGCTATCATTGGGCGACATTCCACCCGTTTGCCGTCCACCGTTGCCCATGCCCAGCCGCATCAGCGAAGAAATCACGTTCCGCAAGCTAGAGGCCCTGCTCGCGTTCATGGAGACCGGCAACCTCGCCAAGGCCGCGGAGGCGCTGGACGTGAGCACCGTCAGCGTGCACCGTGCACTGCATTCGCTCGAAGAAGGCATGCGCTGCGCGCTGTTCCGGCACGAGGGGCGCAACCTGCTGCCGACCGAAGCCGCCCATGTGCTGGCCGACGTGGCGCGCGACGTGCTCAAGACCATGGCCGACGGCATTCGCATCACGCGGGAGGCCGCGGGCTATTCGGCCGATCAGCTCAAGATCGGTTCGCTCTATTCGCTGACCATCCGCACGGTGCCTCAGGTTGTCATCGGCATCAAGACGCGCCGGCCCGATCTGCAGGCGGAACTGGTGCTCGGCTCCAACGCGGACCTGCTGTACAAGCTCAAGCAGGGCGCGATCGATGCCGCGCTGACCGGGCTGCCCGAACCCGATCCCGAGATCGAGTCGATTCCCCTGTTCGAAGACGATATCTTCTTCGCCGCGCCCGCGGACTCCCGCTACGCGCAGATGGAAGCCGTGGACCTGCGTCTGTGCCGGGACGAGCCGTTCGTGTCGCTGGGGGAGGGCTTCGTGACCTCGAGCGGTTTCGAGGAAGCGTTCCGCATCGCGGACTTCGAGCCGAATATCGTGATGAAGGTCGGCGACATCTTCTCGCTGATGAACCTCGTTGGCGGTGGCATCGGCTATACGCTGTTGCCGGGGCGCGTGCGCGACATGGCCGCGGGGAACGTGGCGCTGATTCCGCTGACGGCCGAATTCGGCATGAAGCAGACCATCGGGCTCAGCTTCCTGCGCCGCCGGGAGCGGGATCCCAACCTGCTGGCGCTGGCGGCCGTGTGCCGGATGACGCGGGTGGGCCGCTAGAGTCGGCCGGGGGGCGTTTCCGCCTAGCGTAACGATTCGTCGCAGTGCGTCATTGTTCGCTCCGCGGCGCGTGCGTATCTTGGTAAGCATCGACAGCACATGCAGTGTATGGAGTCGCGATGCCAACGCTCACCGCAAACAGACAATGGGACACCCGCCGCGCGGAGAAACGCCGCCGCCAGGCGCTGGGCGCCCGCTTTGCCGACGGCAAGGTGGTGCCTACGGACGACATCGTGCCGTTTCTCGAGGCCGTGACGGCCCCGGGCGACCGCGTGGTGCTCGAGGGCAATAACCAGAAACAGGCCGACTTCCTGTCGCGCTCGCTGGCGGAAGTGGATCCGGGCAAGATCCACGACCTCCACATGATCATTCCCAGCGTGAGCCGCGTCGAGCACCTCGACCTGTTCGAGCGCGGCATCGCGCGCAAGCTGGACTTTGCGTACGCGGGCGCCCAGAGCCTGCGGATCTCCCAGTTCCTCGCCGATGGCCAGCTGGAGGTCGGCGCGATCCACACCTATATCGAGCTCTATTCGCGGCTGTATGTCGACCTGACGCCGCAGGTGGTCCTGATCGCCGGCTACAAGGCGGATCGCCAGGGTAATCTCTATACGGGCGCCAGCACCGAGGACACGCCGGCGCTGGTCGAGGCGGCCGCGTTCCGCGATGGCATCGTCATCGCGCAGGTCAACGAGATCGTCGATGACCCCGCCGACATGCCGCGCGTCGATATCCCGGGCTCCTGGATCGACTACGTGGTGCAGGCGGACAAGCCGTTTTTCTGCGAGCCGCTGTTCACGCGCGATCCGCGCCTGATCAAGCCCGTCCACGTGCTCATGGCGATGATGGCCATCCGCGGCATCTACGAGCGTCACAACGTGCAGTCGCTGAACCATGGTATCGGCTTCAACACCGCGGCCATCGAACTGATCCTGCCGACGTATGGCGAGAAGCTCGGGCTCAAGGGCAAGATCTGCAAATACTGGACGCTCAATCCTCATCCGACGCTCATCCCCGCGATCGAAAGCGGCTGGGTCGAGAGCGTGCACAGCTTCGGCAGCGAACTCGGCATGGAGAACTACGTGGCCGCGCGGCCCGATGTGTTCTTCACGGGCGCGGATGGTTCGATGCGCTCCAATCGCGCGATCTGCCAGCTCGCGGGCCAGTATGCGGTGGACCTGTTCATCGGTTCGACGCTGCAGATCGACGGTGACGGTCATTCCTCGACGGTGACCCGCGGACGGCTCTCCGGATTCGGCGGCGCGCCGAACATGGGCCATAACCCCGGCGGCCGGCGTCATGCCACGCCCGCGTGGCTCGACCTGATCGAGACCGACGACCCGCTCGCGCGCGGCCGCAAGCTCGTGGTGCAGATGGTGGAGACCTTCCAGGCTGGCGGCAAGCCGACGTTCGTCGAATCGATGGATGCGGTGCAGGTGGCCAGGGACAGCGGCATGCCGCTTGCGCCGGTGATGATCTATGGCGATGACGTGACCCACGTACTGACCGAAGAAGGTATCGCGTATCTGTACAAGGCGCGGTCGCTCGAGGAACGCCGCCGGATGATCGCGGCCGTGGCGGGGGTTACGCCGATCGGCCTGCGACATGATCCCGCCTCGACGCGTCAAATGCGCAGCGATGGCCTGATCGCGCTGCCGGAGGACCTCGGCGTGCATCGTGGCGAAGCCACGCGCTCGCTGCTTGCGGCGAAGAGCATGGCCGATCTCGTCGAGTGGTCGGGCGGACTGTATGAGCCGCCCGCGCGCTTCAGGAGCTGGTGATGGCGACGCCGATGCCTCAATGGCGCGCCGCGCGGCAAACGGCGCCGCTGCGTGCCGCGATGCTTGCCAACCTCGCTGTCGACGCGCTCCTCGATGAAGCGGAGCTCGCGCCGAAACCGGGACTTGTCGATGCACGCGGCAGCGGTGCGCACACCGACCTCACGCTGGCATTGATGCGCACGTCCGCGTACAGCCTGCGTCCCGCTTTCACGGCCATGGCAGCCGCCGCGCTGGAGGCCGGCGCTCCCGGCCAGACGCTGCGCGAGCGGCTTGGCGCCCTCGGCCGCGACGCGGAGGCGGCCATGATGGCGGCCACGGGCGGCATCAACACCCATCGTGGCGCGATCTGGTGCCTCGGGCTGCTGGTCGCCGGTGCGGCGCTCGTGCCGATGCGCGACGCCAGCGCCAGCGATGACCGCACCGGCGATGGCGCCACCCGGGATGACACCACCCATGTTCGACCGGCGGCAGCGAGGGTAGCCGCGAGTATGGCGGCGAGTGTGGCCGATACCGCAGCCGCCATTGCCCGCCACGCCGACCGCTTTCGTCCCGAGCATACGGGCAACAAAGGCGAACTCGCCTGCCGGGCGTACGGCGTGAACGGTGCGCGCGGGCAGGCAGAGGCGGGCTTCCCGCACGTGATACGCCATGGCCTGCCGATGCTGCACGCGAGCCGCGCGCGCGGGGACGCGGAACCGAGCGCGCGCGTCAATGCACTGCTGGCGATCATGGCCACGCTCGACGATACCTGCGTGCTCGCGCGTGCGGGCACCGAGGGGCTCGCGCATATGCAGGCCGGCGCGGCCGCGGTGCTCGATGCCGGCGGCATCGGCACGCTATGCGGCCGCAGGCAGCTGCATGGGCTGGAGGCGGGCATGCTTGCACGGCGGGCCTCGCCGGGCGGTGCCGCCGATCTGCTGGCCGCCACCTTATTTCTGGACCGTCTGCCGCTTGAGGACGGCGCACGGTACGAAGATCTTCATGGAGATTGATGATGGAACGACTCCAGTTCGAATACCCCGCTGGCGAACCGGCCACGCGCCGCATTCTCGTGGGCGTGGTCGGCTCCGGCGACCTCGAGGTGCTGGTCGAGCCGGGCGAGTCCGGCAAGACGGCGATCGACGTCACGACGTCGGTCGATGGCTACGGCAAGGTGTGGGACGCGCAGCTGTCGCGCGTATTCCGCGCCGAGCCGCGTGCGGCGATGCGCATCCGTATCCACGACTTCGGCGCGACGCCGGGTGTGGTCGGCATGCGGCTCGCCGAAGCCTTTGAAGCATTGAGCGCCGATGGCAAGGAGGCGTCATGACGCATGCCACATTGCTATCGCGCGAGAGCTTCGTCGAGCTCGGTGCGCGTGCCCGTGCGCGGGCGCTGCTGGATGCCGGCACGTTCCGCGAGCTTGCGGGTCCGTTCGATGGGCTCGTATCGCCATGGCTCGAGCGCCAGGGCGTGGTGCCGCAGGGCGATGACGGCGTGATCGTGGCAAAGGGTACGATCGGCGGTCAGCCGGCGGTGGTGCTCGCGATCGAAGGGGCGTTCCAGGGGGGCAGCCTCGGCGAAGTCGGCGGCGCCAAGCTCGCCGGCGCGCTGGAGCTCGCGGCCGAAGACAACCGTCAGGGCATCCCCACGCGAGCGGTCATTCTGTTCGAGACCGGCGGCGTGCGGTTGCAGGAAGCGAATCTCGGGCTGGCCGCTATCGCGGAGATCCATGCCGCGATCGTCGATCTGCGCCGCTATCAACCGGTGATCGGTGTCATCGCGGGCACGGTAGGCTGCTTCGGCGGCATGTCGATTGCCGCGGGTCTCTGCAGCAAGCTCGTGATGACGCGCGAGGGACGGCTGGGGTTGAACGGCCCCGCCGTGATCGAACAGGAAGCGGGCATCGCCGAATACGATTCGCGCGACCGGCCGTTCATCTGGAGTTTCACCGGAGGCGAGCAGCGGCTGGCCACGGGGCTCGCCGATGTCTACGTGGACGACGATTCGGCGACAGTGCGAGAAGCGGTGGCGGCGCTCGTCGCCGAGCCGGTGGGCGAGGACGTGCGGAGCCGCCGTCAGGAGGACTATCTGCATCGGCTGTCGGATTACGATCCAACGTCGCAACCCGAACCGAAGACAGTCCGCAAGCTGTATGGGCAAGGAGGTCAATCATGAGCAACGATGCAGCAGGTAGCCGGCGCGGCGAAGCGTGGCTCGCGGCCCTGACGTCGAATGCGCCGCGCGTGCCGGGCTTTCCGCGATCGGTGCAGGTGGCCGACACGCAGATCGGCGGCGCGCCGGCACGCTTCATTGCCGTGGTGCCGGACGCGGACAGCGCGTTCCCGCGTGCGCGCCGTGGCGAAGTCGGGTTGCTGGAGGGCTGGTCGCTCGCGCGCGCCGTGCAGGAAGTGGTGACGGCCGATCGCGATGCAGCGGTCAAGCGGCCGATCATCGCGGTCGTCGATACGCCGAGTCAGGCGTATGGCCGGCGAGAGGAAGCGTTCGGCATCCATCAATCGTTGGCCAGCGCGGCGGACGCCTATGCGACCGCGCGGTTGAACGGCCACCCGGTGGTGGCGCTGCTGGTCGGCAAGGCGATGTCGGGCGCGTTCCTCGCGCATGGTTATCAGGCGAATCGCCTGCTTGCGCTGGCCGATGGCGGCGTGCAGGTGCATGCGATGGGCAAGGAGGCCGCCGCGCGCATCACGATGCGGTCCGTGGAAGCGCTCGAGGCATTTGCGGCCACCGTGCCACCGATGGCCTACGACATCGACAACTATGCGTCGCTGGGGCTGCTGTGGAAGACGATTCCTGTCGCGCAGGCCGAGGCGCCGACCGCGGAGGACCTGGCTGCCGTGCGCGGCACGCTCGACGCGGCGTTGGCCGACATTGCGGCTGACCCGCGTCGCGATCTGCGCAGCCGGCTCGGCGGCGAGAACCGTCAGGCGTCCTCGCGCGTGCGCGAATGCCTGGCCGCGCAGTGGCGCGATTGAGCGATGGACGCGCCGCGGCCGCATGACCTGATCTGGCTGCGCGATCCGCACGCGTTCGTGGCGGAACGCGGGCTGGCGCGGATCGACGGCGCGGGCGTGTCCGCGGCGGGTGACCGGCGCCATGAGGGCCCGTTGCCGGCGTGGGCCAACGCGGCGTGGCTCGCACGCGCGCCAGTCGTCGTGCGGCGCGATCGGGACGATGCGGGGCGCATTCCCGTCGGGCTGCGTGGATTGACGCGCGCGGCGCGGCATGGGGCCTGGCTGCGGCCGGACGAATGCGCGCGCGTGGTGACGCCGGGCGAGGTCGCGCGGCTAGCCCGCTGGCGCGCGCATCCGGGGCGCGATGCGATACCGGCACTGGCGGCGCTGGTGGACCTGTCGCGGCGGCTTGAAGCGGGTGCGGCCAAGGGGGGCTGGCATTGGGGATTGACCGGCGCGGTCGGGTTCAGCCTGGCCTCCGGGATCGACGTGCTGCATGCCGCCAGCGATATCGATTTGCTGATCGACTGTCCTGTGCCGCTGACGGCGGATGACATGCAGTGGTTCGCCGAACTCGCGCTGTCGGCGGGCGGCGTGCGGGTGGACATTCAGGTCGGCACGCCCTACGGGGGATTTGCGCTCGCGGAGCGCCTGCGTACCGGTGGACGCGTGCTGCTCAAGACCGATCGCGGGCCGGTCCTGTGCGAGGATCCGTGGCACGCGCCCCAGGATCAGGATCAGGATCAGGGTCAGGTTTATCGTCAGTCTCAGGCCGGCCCGCTCGGGGCCGGGCACCCATGAGCACGCTGCTGACATTTCCGGGGCAGGGCGCGCAACGCGCGGGCATGCTGCACGCATTGCCAGACCACCCCGTCGTCGCAAAGACGCTGGATGCGGCCAGCGAGGTGCTGGGCCGCGATATCCGCATGCTCGACACCGCCCAGGCGCTGGCGTCGACGGTCTCGGTACAGCTGTGCCTGCTCGCCGCGGGGGTGGCGACGGCACGCGTGCTGATCGATGGCGGGGCTGGCGTCGATGCCGTCGCCGGGCTGTCGATCGGCGCGTTTCCTGCGGCCGTGATCGCGGGTGTGCTGCGCTACGAGGAAGCGGTCCGGCTGGTGGCGCTGCGCGGCAAGCTCATGGAGGACGCCTATCCGCATGGCTACGGCATGACCGCGATCCTCGGGCTCGATCAGTCCGCGCTGGAGCGCATCGTTGCCATGGTCCATGGGGAGCAGACGCCGGTGTATCTGGCCAACCTCAATGCCCCCGCACAGTTCGTGATCGCCGGAGAGGCGGGTGCCATGGCGCGCGTAGGCGAGCTCGCGATGGCGGCCGGCGCGCAGGCCGCCAGGCCGGTGGCGATCGCGGTGCCGTCGCATTGCGCGCTGCTCGCGCCACAGGCGGCGGCCCTCGCGCGCGCGTTCGCGGACGTGGCGCCCGCGCGGCCGAAGCTGCGCTATTTCAGCGCCAGCGCCGCGCGACAGCTGCGCGATCCCGCGCGCATCGTCGAGGATCTGGCGGCGAACATGGCGATGCCCGTGCGCTGGCATGACACGATGCAACTGGCCCGCGAGACGGGGATGCGGCTGGCGGTAGAGATGCCGCCCGGCAACGTGCTGACGCGGCTCGCCGCCTCCGAGTTCGAAGTCGCCGTCGCCTGCGCCGACACGCGCATCGACAGCGTGCTCATACTCGCCGCGCGCTACGGCGGCTAGCTGTGTCGTGGAAGTCGATTCGCTTCCTACACCATCCCTTCTTCGATCCACCGCTTCTTGTCCCGCAATGGCGGCGCCCCAAACAGGCGGCTGTACTCCCGGCTGAACTGGGACGTGCTCTCGTACCCCACCGCATGCGCCGCCATGGCGACCGTGACGTCCCCCGCCAGCATCATGCGCCGGGCCTCCTGCAGGCGGAGCTGCTTCTGATATTGCAGCGGCGACATCGCGGTCACCTCCTTGAAGTGGAAGTGCAACGAGGACGCGCTCATGTGCAAGTCGCGCGCCAGAGACTCCACGCGTAACGGCTGCGCATACCGCTCCCGCAACAACCGGATCGCCCGCGCCACCCGGTGCATCTGGCTGTCCTTGAGCGCGCTCTGCCGCAGCAGCGAGCCCTGCCCATTCATCAGCAGCCGATACAGCAACTCGCGGCGCACGAGGGGCGCCAGCACCGGGATATCGCGTGGCGTTTCCAGCAGCCGCAGCAGTCGCAGCACGACGTCCAGCAGCGTCGCGTCGAGCCGCTGCACATACATCCCACGCGGCGCATCGGCCGTCATCATCGGCCCGATCGGCGGCAGGTGCCCGTCGCCGATCAGCGTGCCAAGTTCCTCCGGATCGATCGCCAGCCGCATGCCCAGATAAGGCTGCGTCGCGCTGAAGGTCGACACCTTGGCGACCACCGGCAGGTCGACCGAAGACACGAGGTAATGCATGGGGTCGTATTCGTAGACCTCGTCCCCGATCAGCAGCCGCTTGGACCCCTGCGCGATCACCGCGAATGCCGATTGCTGGAGCACGTGCCTGGGCGTGCCGGGATTGCACACGCGATGGATCGACAGCCCCGGCACGGCGGTGTCGAACGATCCTTCCCTGTCTTCGGTCAGGCGCGTGAGCAGGGCCACGAGTTCCGCCCGTGCCAGATCCTCCATGCACGGCGGCGTGGTCCGCGCGGACGCGCGTGTGGGCGGCGTGACGGTTGGGTCCAGAGTTGGCGGCGGCAGCTGGGCGGTCGAAGACATAGCGTTGCGATGGCGGGGCTCAAGCGGGGCGTTGGCAAGGCGCGGCGAGACGTGTCACGGAAGCGGCAGGGATGAACAGATTGCCTGCATGCAGCTTATACCGGAATCGATTACTGCCCAATCCTCCAGCCGCAGGTCTGGAGAATCGTGCAAAAAGACAATAGGATCCGGCACCTCCTGACCCGCCTCCCGTTCGCATAATTCGCCACCGGCCTCACGGCCGGGCAACCTTGCAGGAAAGGAGTCGGCACCATGCGTTACAACACTCTCGGCAATACGGGCCTGTTCGTCTCGGAACTCTGCCTCGGCACCATGACCTTTGGCGGCGACGGCGCGCTGTGGAGCCAGATCGGCACCGTGCAGCAGGCGGAGGCGGACCAGATCGTGGCAAGCGCCATCGAAGCGGGCATCAACTTCATCGACACCGCCAACGTGTACTCCGACGGCCGCTCGGAGGTCATCCTCGGGCAGGCGTTGCGCAACCTCAACGTGCCGCGGGAGAACGTGATCGTCGCCACGAAGGGATTCGGCGAGTCCGGCACGCGCGGCATCAACTCGCGCGGCCTGTCGCGGCACCACCTGCTCGACGCCGCCAAGGCAAGCCTGAAGCGGTTGCAGCTCGACCACATCGACCTGTACCAGCTGCACGGCTTCGACCCAGCCACGCCGATCGAGGAGACGCTCCATGCGCTGGACCTGCTCGTGCGTCAGGGCCATGTGCGCTACGTCGGCGTGTCCAACTGGGCGGCTTGGCAGATCATGAAGGCGATCGGCATCGCGGAGCGCGGCGGCCTGCCGCGTTTTGCCTCGCTTCAGGCGTACTACACGGTCGCGGGGCGTGACCTCGAGCGCGAGATCGCGCCCATGCTCCAGTCGGAAGGGCTGGGCCTGATGGTATGGAGTCCGCTCGCCGGCGGCCTGCTCAGCGGCAAGTACGGGCGCGACCGCGACGCGCAGGCGGGCAGCCGTCGGGCGACGTTCGACTTTCCGCCCGTCAATGTCGAACGTGCCTACAACGTCATCGATGCGATGCGCGGCATCGCGGATGCGCGCCGGGTGTCGGTCGCGCAGATCGCGCTGGCATGGCTGCTGCACCAGAAGGTCGTCACGTCGGTGATCATCGGGGCGCGCCGCATGGACCAGCTCGAGGACAACATCGCTGCGACGAACGTGCGACTCGGTCCGGCCGAGCTCGAGCTCCTCGACAAGGTCAGCACCATGCCGGCCGAATATCCGGGATGGATGCTGGAACGCCAGGGCGAGCGCCGCCTGCAACAGCTCGCGGAGGCGGCGGCACGCTGAAGACCGCCGCCCGGCAGGGTTATTGGAAAGCCGCTAAGATGGGCAGCAAGTCGCAGTTTTACAGGTTACCCATCATGTCCCAATCCCTGAAGATCGACGTCGTTTCCGATGTGGCCTGCCCGTGGTGCGCGGTCGGCATCTCGTCGCTGCAGCGCGCGCTCGAACGGCTCGGTGACGAGGTCTCCGCCGAGATCGTGCTGCATCCGTTCGAGCTGAATCCGCAAATGCCTCCCGAAGGCGAGCCGATCGTCGAGCATATCGGCCGCAAATACGGCCGCACCGAAGCGCAGGTGCTCGAGTCGCAGGCGATGATCCGGGAGCGCGGCGCCGGCGTCGGTTTCACGTTCGGCGCGCGCACGCATATCTACAACACCTTCGACGCGCACCGCCTGCTGCAATGGGCACGCGAGGAAGGTCCCGCGGGCGCGCAGCTCGCGCTGAAGATGGCGCTGCTGCGAACTTACTTCGGCGACAACCGCGACACGTCGAACCACGACGTGCTGCTCGACGCGGTAGAGGCTGCCGGTCTCGATCGCGCGCAAGCGCGCGCCGTGCTGGACTCCGGCGCCTATGCGGAGGATGTGCGCGAGGAAGAGTCCCACTACCAGCGCATGGGCATCCAGTCGGTGCCGTCGATCATCTTCAACGACCGCTACCTGGTGACGGGCGGCCAGCCGCCCGAGGCCTTCGAGCAGGCGATCCGCGAGATCGTCGCGAAATCGGCGCAATCGGCGCAATCGGCGCAATCGCCCGACCGCTCCGCCACCTGAGCCGCGTCGGAACGCGCGCACCGTAGCGTGGAGTTCCCGGCCTGGAGGTTTCAGGCCGGGGCGCGGTTGCCATATACAATCGCGGATCACTTTCTGTTATCCACGCGGTTTCCATGTCCGACAACACCCGGGCGTTCCTGCTCGGCCCTCTGCTGAAGGGCGTTTCGCGCTCCTTCTACCTGACCATGCGCATCCTGCCGGCAGGCATGCGCGACCCCATCGGGCTGGCGTACCTGCTGGCGCGCGCGGCGGACACCATCGCCGACACTTCCCTCGTCTCGCCCACGCGCCGTCTGGCGCTGCTGATGGCATTCCGGGACGAGATTCTGGGCGTGTCCGGGGACGCATCGACCCGGGACAGCCTGCTGCGCCAGTTGGCGGCGGAAGTCGGCACCCAGCAGATCCAGTCGGACGAACGCACGCTGCTCGAATCGCTCGGCCCCGCGCTCGACGTCCTCCAGCAACTCGGCAGCCCGGACCGCCAGGCGGTGCGGGAGATCCTGACGACGCTGACGAGCGGCATGGAGTTCGACCTGCGGACGTTCCCCGACGAAAACGCCGGGGAGATCGTGGCCCTGCGCGAGGCCGAAGCGCTGGACCGTTATACCTACCTCGTGGCCGGTTGCGTCGGCGAGTTCTGGACCACGATGACCTATGCCCATCTGCCGGGCACGTTGCGCGAGCTGCCCGAGGTCATGCTCGCCCGGGGCGTGCGGTTCGGCAAGGCACTGCAGATGACCAATGTGCTGCGCGACTGCGGCAAGGACCTGCGCATCGGACGGTGCTATCTGCCGCTGGAACTCCTCACGCCGATCGGCTTGACGCCGCAGGACCTGCTCGGCCCCGACGCATCGCAACGCGCGCGGCCGGTGCTCGACGCGCTGTTGCGCCGGACGCTCGATCACTACCGCGAGGCGCTGGCCTATACGCTCGCGATTCCGCGCGGCGCGCTGCGCCTGCGGCTTGCGAGTCTGTGGCCGATCTTTATCGGGCTGGAAACGCTGGCGCTGCTCGCCCGCAATCCGGCGTGGCTCGATCCGCGCCAGGCGTCGAAAATCCAGCGCAACGACGTCTACCGCATTCTTGCGTATTCCCTGACCACGGTGAGCTGGGACAGCCGGATCCGAAACTGGGCCGAGCGGTTGTTCGCGGAGATCGAGGCCAGCCTGCGCCACTGACGCCCGGCCGAAGACGACTTCAATGGCCGGATCAGCGGCCGCCGATGCTGCCGCCGCCGTCTACGCCGAGTACCTGCCCGGTGATGAAACCCGCCGCATCGGACAAGAGGAAGCACACCGCGGCGGCCACCTCGTCCGTCGTGCCAAGCCGGCCCATCGGGATCGATGCCAGTACCTTGCGCTCACCCTCGCTGCCCACCGGCCGCGACTTGCGGAACAGTTCGGTCTCGATCGGTCCCGGTGCCACGGCATTGGACGTGATGCCATGGCCCGCCAGTTCGAGCGCCCAGCTCAGTGTGCACCCGACCAGTGCATTCTTGGCGGCGGAATAGGCCGTACGGTCATAGCCGCCGTGGATCGCGCGGCTCACCACATTGACGATGCGACCGGCACGCCGCTGCTTGAGCGACTCCACGAAGAACTGCGTGACCTGGACGGCCGCGCGCACGTTGAGGTCGAAGACCTGCTGCAGGGTCCCGAGTTCGATACCGCCCAGCGGCTGCGGACTCGCGATGCCGACGTTGTTGACGATGCGGTCGACTTCGTACGTATCGGACAGACAGGCGAGCACCTCCTGCGTCTGGCCGACGTCCGCCAGGTCGCACGCCAGCAGCCTGCCCGGAAACGCCACGCCTTCCACATGGCGCGCCAGTCCGATGACCTGATGTCCCTGCGCCGCCATCTGGCGCGCGATCGCGAGGCCGATGCCCTTGGAGGCGCCGGTGATCAGCACAGCGGTTTCGCTCATGTGGCAATCTCCCGTCGATTTTTCTGCAGTAATCGCGATAATGCCATCTTGGCGCCGATCCCGCTCATGGGACGCCGCCAGCCCCCGAACGGGGACGACACCACCATGCGAATTCAACGGAGAACACGCGAATGATCGTCGAGATGCGGATCTACCATTGCGCCCCCACGCGCCTGCCGGCGCTGCTGGACCGGTTCAACAACATCACGCTGGGCTTCTTCGAGAAATACGGCATCAGGCAGATCGGCTTCTGGACGACGCTGGCCGGCCCCAGCAACCATGCGCTGACGTACATGCTGCAATGGGAGAGCCTGGCCGAGCGCGAGGAAAAGTGGAACGCTTTCCAGGCCGACAAGGAATGGATTGCCGCGCGTGGGGCCACCGAAGCCGAAAGGCCGATCGTCGAACGCGTCGAGAACCACTTCCTCACGCCGACCGCGTTCTCCGCGCTTCGCTGAGCGGCACGGTCGCCGACCAACCCGTTCTGTGACTAGCCCTGTGGCCGGCGGTGAAGCACCGTCGTGTACGCGAACCGGTCCGCCGGCTGCAGGCTCACCGAGACTTCGATCAACGCGCCCGTCTGGTCGTAGTACTGCCGCACGAATTGCAGGGCATGCGCGCCCGGTTCCGCGGCGAGGCGCTCGGCGAGCGATTCGGGAACGCCGACCGCGCGCACGGTTTGCCGAATCTCCTGCACGTATCCATTGTTGACCTCGCACACGAGGTCGCAGATCAGCTGCTGGCTTCGGCGCAGCTTGCGCCGGATCTTCTCGCCATCCGCGCTACGCACGTATACGTAGTACCAGGTCACAGCGCGATCGGGACGCGCCGCGTCGAAGCGTCCGGCCTGGATCTCCATCCAGCGCGTGCCCGGCTCGCAGCCGAGGTACTGCGCCATCTCGATATCGACCACGAGATGCCGCACGCTGTGAATCGCGCGCTCGGTGTTCGCGCTGTACTGCATGAGCTCGTCGATGGTCGAGATGCTGGGCGCGTATTCGGGCGGGCGCGGCGTCAACGATTCCACTCGCGTGCCCACGCGCTTGCGGCGCGAGATCAGGCCGAGCGTCTGAATCTGATCCAGCGCGGCGCGGACCGTGCCGCGGCTGACACCGTATTTGTCTGCAAGATCGAGTTCGCCAGGAAGGCTGGTGCCGACAGGGTAGGCACCGGAAGCGATCTCTTCCAGCAACTGCCCCGTCAGCTCGAGGTAACGCGGCTTCATGACTTCGTCACGGCCGTTTGCAGGCCTGGGTGGATGGCCTGCGGATTATATAACCGTGGTCGCGTCATTCAAGCTTGATGTTGGCGTCCTTCACGACCTTCGACCACCGCGTCATTTCCTGTTTGACGTAGTCCATGAATCCGCTCGGCGTGGACCCCGTCGGCACATAGCCGAGGTCGCCCACGGTCTTGCGGAACTGCGGGTCGGCGAGGACTTGCGCCACCGCCTTGTTCAGCGTGTTGATGACCGGTGCCGGCGTGCCCGCGGGGGCCAGCAATCCATACCAGCCCTCGACTTCGTAGCCCTTGAGACCGGCTTCCTGAATGGTCGGCGTCTCGGGCGTCAGAGACAGCCGCTGCGTGCTGGTCACGCCGATCACGCGGAGCCGGCCGGCCTGCGCCTGGTTCAGGCTGTCAGGACCCGCGAACACTGCGTTCACCTCGCCGCCCATCGCCGCGGCGATCGACGGGCCGCCGCCCTTGTACGGCACGTGCAGCAACTTCACGCCGGCCATCGTCGAGAACAGTTCCAGCGCAAGATGGCTCGTGTTGCCATTTCCGGCGGAGCCTACCGATACCTGTCCCGGATGCGCCTTGGCATAGCTGAGAAATTCCTGCACGGTCTTCGGTCCGAACTTCGGATTCGTGTAGAGCACGAGCGGCAGCTTCGCGACCATCGACACCGGTGCGAAATCCTTGACCGAGTCATACGGCAGATTCGGATACAGGCTCGGATTGATCGCGTGCGCGGCCAGCACCATCACCAGCGTGTAGCCGTCGGGATTCGCGCGCGCGACGTACTGCGTGGCGATCGATCCGCTGGCGCCGGCCTTGTACTGCACCACCACCGGTACGCCGAGCGCCTTTTGCAATCCGGCCGACAGCGGCCGCGCAACGACGTCCGCGGTGCCGCCCGGCGGGTACGGAATGACGAGCTCGATCGGCCGATCGGGAAAGGTGGCCGCGCTGGCGGCCGTGGCGGCAGAGAACAGCACGCCGCCGATAAACTGTCTGATCCTGTGGTTCATTTGTCTCGCTCCATCTGCGTCTGTATGGCTAACTGGATATGCTTCCGCTTCCCCTCTGCGGGGGATCAGAGTCTGATTAGCGTGTCGGCGAACGTCAGCCGGGCTTCGGTCACGGCCTGCAAGGCTTCCGGGGTCATCCCCTCCACCATCGCCTGCACGACGAAGCCCTTGTCGGGGTCGACCGCGATCACGGCGAGGTCGGTGTAGACGACATCGACCGACCCCTTGCCTGTCAGCGGAAACGTGCAGCGCTCGAGCAGGCGAGGCTTGCCTTCGCGCGTGGTGTGTTCCATCACGACGATGACCTTGCGCGCGCCCGCGACGAGGTCCATCGCGCCGCCGATGCCGGGCACTCCCTCGGTGTCGTCGGTGGCCCAGCTGGCGATGTCGCCATTGCTTGCCACCTGAAAGGCGCCGAGGATCGTGGCGTCGAGATGACCGCCGCGCATCATCGCGAACGAGAGCGACTGGTCGCAGATGGATGACCCGAGGATCAGCTGCACGCGCGCCTTGCTCGCGTTGATCAGATCCTCATCGCCTTCGTCGCCGGGTGTGAGGTCGCCGATGCCAAGGATGCCGTTCTCGCTATGAAGCACGATCTCCTTCTTCGGGTCGAGATACCGGGCCACCAACGTGGGCATGCCGAGCCCGATGTTCACGTAGCTGCCCGGCGCGATGTCGTCCGCCACGCGTTGCGCGACCGCGTCGCGGCTCAGTTTCCTGCTCGGTTCGATGATTGCGCTCATTGCTGGCTGTCCTTTCGCACGACGCGGCTGACGAAGATGCCCGGCGTCACGATCTGCTCGGGCGGCAGCGTGCCAAGCGGCACGATCTCATCGACCTGCACGATCGCGCATTTCGCCGCCGTGCACATGACCGGTCCGAAGCCGCGCGCCGCCAGGCGATACGTGAGGTTGCCCCAGCGATCGGCGTGATGGCCTTTCACCAGCGCGAAGTCCGCATGCAACGGTTCCTCGAGCACGAAGCCGCGGCCGTTGTAGACGGTCTGGGGTTTGCCTTCGGCGATCGGTGTGCCGTAGCCCGTGGGCGTGTAGAACGGACCGAGTCCGGCCCCGGCGGCGCGCATACGCTCGATTAGCGTGCCCTGCGGCACGAGTTCGAGCGCGATCTTCTTCTCCTTGTACAGCGCGCGGAACACGTCGCCGCCCGAGGACTTGGGATAGGTACAGATCATCTTCCGTACGCGCCCCGCCGCCAGCAGCGCGGCGAGGCCCGTGGTTCCGGTGCCGGCATTGTTGCTGATGACGGTGAGGTCCTTCGCGCCCTGGTCGATCAGCGCGTGCAGCAGTTCGACGGGCAGGCCCGCATCGCCGAAACCCGTCACCATGATGGTTGCGCCGTCGTGGATGCCCGCTACCGCGTCGCGCAGTGTGGGTGCAATCTTGTTGATCATGTCGTTACCTGTGATGTCGACTTGCCTACAACGCGGCCGCTGTACCGAGAATCGCGGTGGACTGGCTGGACAGCGTGGCGCCATTGCCATGCACGAGCGCGATCTCCGCGCGCTGCTGCCGTTCGCCGGCCTCGCCGCGCAATTGGCGCACCGCCTCGATGATCAGGAACACGCCGTACATGCCCGGATGGCCGAACGAGAGACCGCCGCCGTTGGTGTTGACCGGCAGCGAGCCGCCCGGCGCGATATTGCCGCCGCTCACGAAGTTGCCGCCTTCGCCCTTCGGACAGAAGCCCAGGTCCTCGAGGAACAGGATCGTGTTGATCGTGAACGCGTCGTAGAGGCACAGCAGGTCGATATCGTCCTTGCCGACGCCTGCCATGCGATACGCGCGTGCGCCGGACTCCCGCGCGGCGGTCACGGTCAGGTCGTGCATCGAGGAAATCTGCCGATGCCAGATCGCGGACGCGTTGCCGAGCACATAGGCGGGCGCATGCGGCGTGTCTTTCGCGCGATCCGCGCGCACGAGCACGAAGGCGCCCGCGCCGTCGGTCAGCAGGCAGCAGTCGCGTATCGTCAGCGGGTCGCAGATCATGCGCGACGACAGCACATCGTCGATCGTCAGCGGATCGCGCGAAAACGCCTCCGGATTGAGCCGCGCCCACGCGCGCGCCGCCACGGCGACTTCGGCGAGTTGCTCGCGCGTGGTGCCGTACATCGCCATATGACGCGCCGCCGCCAGCGCATAGGCACTGATCGGCTGCATGGGCTGATATGGTGTCTCATAGGGTTGGGGATCGAGCACCTGCCGCATCTTCGTCACTGCGGCGCGATCGACGGCGCCCGTGCGTTGCGTGCTGCCGTAGCAGACCAGCACTGCATTGCATTCGCCGGAGGCCAGCGCATGCATCGCGGGCAGCAGGTGGGCGACGAAGCTCGAGCCGCCGAGCATCGTGCTGTCGAGGAACGTCGGGCGGATGCCAAGGTATTCCGCCACGGGCATGCCCCACATCGTGGCCGATGCGCTGCATGTGCACAGGCCGTCGATATCGGCCATGGTCATGCCCGCGTCCGCTACCGCGCGGGCGGCGGCCTGGGCGAGGATTTCCATTTCCGTGAAGCCGTGGGCGGTGCCCATGCCCGCCTGTCCAACGCCGACGATGGCGGTGGCGCCTCGCAACTTGTTATCGCTCATGCCGTGGCCTCCGTGCGTTCGAAGACCACGAGGTGGGCATCGCCCTCCTGGCGGACGGTCGCGCGGACACGGTCGCCGATTTTCGGGACGGCCGCATCGACGCCCTCGACACGGCTCATCATGCGAAAGCCTTCATCGAGGTCTACGAGGCACAGGTTGCGATCCCCGCCCGCTTCGGCGGGACGCCGCATCACCGTCGTCGAGTAGATGGTGCCGTGGCCGGCCGGTGCGACCCAGTCGAACGCATCGTTACCGCAGGCGAGGCAGTTCACGCGCGGGAAGAACACGAAGGTGCCGCAGGTGCGGCACTTTGGCACGCGCCATTCGCCGGCTTGCAGGTATCGGAAATAGGTTTGTTCAGGACCCAGCGGCTGCGCGCCGTCCTGAGGTGCGGGTGTTGGCATGGATAACCTCGGTGCGAATCAGATCGGGTCCCAGCACACGACGTCCGGCGAGCGCTCAAGGTCGTGAAAGCTGGTCTGCATGGCGGGGATCGCGACTTCAGCGATGCGTTCGGGCGTCCAGCCGTCGCTGCAATGGACGGAGCGAACGGGTCGCGGCTGGCTGAACAGCAGGATTTCGTTGGCGCGCACGCCGAAGATCTGACCGCTCACTGCGCTGGCCGCATCGCTGACCAGATACACGGCCATGGGCGCGATCTTGTGCGCTTCCATTTTCTTGAGCTTTTCCACGCGCGCGGCTTCCTCGGGCGTGCTGGCCGGGATGGAGTCGGTCATGCGGCTCCATGCGAACGGCGCGATGCAGTTCGAGCGCACGTTGAACTTCTGCATGTCCAGTGCGATGGACTTCGACAGCGCCGCGATGCCGAGCTTGGCCGCCGAATAGTTCGCCTGCCCGAAATTGCCGATGAGTCCGGAGGTGGACGTCATGTGCACGTAGGCGCCGGCGTTCTGGGCCTTGAAGTGCGGGGCGGCCGCGCGGCTGACGAAGAAGGTGCCGTGCAGATGCACGTCGATGACGGCGCGCCATTCTTCCTCGTTCATGTTGTGGAAGAAGCGGTCGCGCAGATTGCCGGCGTTGTTGATGACGCCGTCGATACGGCCAAAGTGATCGAGCGCGCTGGCCACGATGTTCGCCGCGCCCTGCCAGGTCGTGACGCTGTCGGTATTGGCGACGGCGGTGCCGCCCGCCGCGCGGATCTCCTCGACGAGGCGATCGGTGATAGTGGTGTCGCCGCCTTCTCCGGTCAGGGATACCCCGACGTCATTGACGACGACCTTCGCGCCAGCCTGGGCCAGCGCCAGTGCGATCCCGCGGCCGATGCCGCCGCAGGCGCCCGTCACCACAACTACCTTGCCATCCATGTCTGCCTCGCAATATGTTCTGTTTATGTTCGAACATATTCTGTGACATGGACATATGGAAGTCAAGGGATCGTTGTCAGCGCATGGCGAGCCCCGGCGCGGCGCGGACGAGCTCCCGGTCGTCGATCGGCCAGTGCAGGGCCGCGGCCACCACGCCCAGCGCCATCGCGCATAGCCACACGAGGTCGTAGGAATGCGTGGCCTCGAACACGGCGCCGCCCAGCCACACGCCGAGGAACGAGCCGAGCTGATGCCCGAAGAACACGAAGCCGAACAGCGTGGCGAGGTACCGCACGCCAAAGATCTGCGACACGATGCCGTTGGTCAGCGGTACGGTGCCGAGCCACATGAAGCCCATGGCGGCGGCGAAGAGGTAAAGGCCTGGCGACGTCAGCGGCAGCAGCACGAACAGGGCCATCGTCGCGGTGCGCAGCAGGTAGATCATGGCCAGCAGGTACTTGCGTGTGTAGCGCGCGCCGAGCAGCCCGAAGACGTAGATGCCGGCGACGTTCGACAACGCGATGATCGCGAGCGCGGCCATGCCGTCCCGCGGCTGCAGCCCCTTGTCGATGAGATACGCCGGCAGATGGCTGGCGATGAAGGCCAGCTGGAATCCGCAGGCAAGGAAGCCGAGATTGAGCAGCCAGAAGCCCCGGTGGGCGAACGCCTCGCGCAGTGCGGGCAAGAGGCGCGGCTGTGCGGCATCCTCTTCCGCCATCACCGGCTTTCGGTCCTGAAAGGGCAGCCCCATGGGGAGCAACACCAGCGCGACGATACCGAACCAGAGCAGTGCGCTGCGCCATCCCATTCCCGACAGCATGGCCTGGGCCGTGGGCACCAGCAGGAACTGGCCAATTCCCCCAATGGCGCCGGCGACGCCGAGCGCCCAGCTGCGCCGCGCGGGCGGCACCATGCGGCTCAGGGCGCCGTAGACCACGCCGAACGTCGTGCCCGATTGCGCGATGCCGATGCAGATGCCGCCGGTCCAGATAAACATCTGTACTGTCGTCGCGTGCGTCATCGCGATCAGCCCGATGCCGTACAGCAGCAAACCGCCGACCATGACTTTCCACGAGCCGAAGCGGTCGGCGAGCATGCCCGTGACCGGTTGGGCGAGGCCCCACGTCAGGTTCTGCACCGCCATCGCGAGCCCAAAGCTCTCGCGTGTCCAGCCGCGATCCATGATGATCGGCAGAAGGAACATGCCCTGCACGTGACGGACCCCGAGCGCGATGCCCATGATCAGGCCGCCCGCGAGCACGAGGCCCCAGGTCGTTTGCCACCAGCGTTGCGAAGAGTTTGTCATGGCGTATCCGCGCGCTCGGCGTTGAGATGCCCTGATTTCAGCCGATCGCGCGGCCGGGCGCAAACGATATCTGAGGCCGTTTGGCATTCCCGGCGCGCATGGCAAGATGGCCTCGAAGTCCGGTGTGGTGGCTCGCATGCCGGGCCGACTCGTGCTGTAATGGCGCCATTCTGCTTTCACGCATGAGGCAAACGCATGTCTGTGGCGCTGGCGAGACTGTTTCCGCTGGATCTGCTCAAGGGTTTCGTGGCCGTGGGCCGGCGCATGAGCGTCACGCAGGCCGCGGACGATCTATGCCTCACGCAGTCCGCGGTCAGCCGGCAGATTCGGGCGCTCGAGGACCAGCTGGGTGTGCAACTGTTTGTCCGGCAGCATCGCGGCGTGGCGTTCACGCCCGAAGGCGAGCGGCTGTTTCGGACGGCCGATGCCGCCATGCAGCAGTTGCAGGACGTGGCCGCCGAGATCCGTCGCGGCGAAGCGCACCAGCCGGTCACGATCACGGCAAGTATCGGCGTGTCCGGCCTGTGGCTGCTGCCGCGGCTCAACACGTTGCAGCGCCGGTATCCCCATCTCGATGTGCGGCTCTCCGCCAGCAATCAGATCAGCGAGCTGCGCGCCGACGGCATAGACCTCGCGATCCGCTACTGCCGCGCGGCGGTGGCGCCGGAGGGGGCGCTGCGGCTGTTCGGGGAAACGATCGCGCCGGTCGCGCATCCATCGCTGGGCGTGGAGGCGGTGTCCGATATCGATGCGCTCGCGCGTTATCCGCTGCTCGACTTCGACGATCCGCGGCCATGGCTGCAGTGGCGCAGCTGGCTCAACCAGCGCGGCTACCGTCAGGCCAGCAAGCGAGGCATCCTGCGGTTCAACCTCTATGACCAGACCATCCACGCGGCGTTGGCGGGGCAGGGTGTCGCGCTCGGGCGGCTGCAGCTGATCCAGCCGCTGATCGAAGGAGGACAACTCGTGCGCGTGCCCGGTCTCGCGGACAGGGTGCCGAGTCCCAATGCCTATTGGCTGATCCATGCGAGCGACCACCCGCGCGAGGATGTGCGCCGGGTCGCCGACTGGATCCGCAACGAGGCGTCGATCGCACAGAGCGCGGGTTCCCCGCCTGGCGCGCTGATGAAGTAGCTGCCGCGCGCCGTGACCCGATAGCAGTCGCCTTGCGCGAGCACGACGTCGTCATTGCAGCGCTCGCGCGTCTCCGCCGTCAGCCACAGGGCGCCCTGTCGGCAACGCACGATATCGCCCGGGCGGAGCTGGAGGGCGAGGCAGGATCGATCGACGAGGATCGTGTACATGAGGGGCTCCGGTGCGCGTGTTCGGCCACTGGGTTCCGTGACCGATTCCAGTGTGGCGCCAGTAGGGCGGGCCTGCCATGACCGTTGTGCGATGCAGCCATACGCGCCGCGCATGCGGCGGGGGCGGGCGTTGCCGTGGCGAGACAGGTCGTCGCCGTGGTCGCCCCCATGGTCGCCGCGAGGGGAATGTGCTGGCAGAATCTAATGTCTTACCCACATGACATAGCGCCCCCATGACCCATCGAAATCGCTTCAACGCCTTGCAGTTGGTCCGTTCGTCCATGGTTGCCGCGCCCTGCGTCGCGGTGCTCGTGCTCGCGAGCCAGGCTTCGGTTGCGCAGACCTTTCCCGTCGGCCCCGTGTCGCCGGCGGTCGACGGCGCCTACACGAAGCTCGAAAGCGCCCCGATCGTGAAGAAGGTGCTCGCGGATATCCAGGCCGACGATGCGCGCACGCTTGCCGAGTTGAAGACGATGACGCAGATTCCGTCGCCGCCGTTCAAGGAGAAGCAGCGCGCGGAGTATTTTCTGGGGCGCCTCAAGGCATTGGGCCTGACCGATGCGCATATGGACAGCGAGGGCAATGCGATCGGCATCCGCAAGGGCACGGGCAATGGCCCGCGCATCGTCGTGTCCGCGCACCTCGACACCGTGTTTCCCGAGGGGACCGACGTGACCGTCAAGGAGCGCGACGGCAAGTTGTACGCGCCCGGCATTGCCGACGACACGCGTGGGCTGGCCGTGCTGCTGTCCATGATCAAGGTGCTGAACGACAACAAGGTGCGGACAGTCGGCGATATCGTGTTCGTGGGCAACGTTGGCGAAGAGGAACTGGGCAATCTGCGCGGCATGAAGGCGCTGTTCCGCGATCATCCCGACATCGATGGCATGGTCGGTCTGGAGCCGGGCACCGGCGGCAGCGTGCTGACGCAGGGGACGGGCAGCCATCGTTACGAAATCACCTTCCGCGGACCCGGTGGCCACAGCTTTGGCGCCTTCGGCCTGCCCAGCGCGATTCACGCGATGGGCCGGGCAATCGGCAAGATCAGCGACGTGCGCACACCGACCGATCCCAAGACGACGTTCACGGTCGGTACCGTCGGTGGCGGTACGTCGGTCAACGCGATTGCCGGCGATGCGCGGATGGCGATCGATATCCGCTCGAACGGCACGCCTGCGCTGCTCGAAACGGAGAAGCAGATCATGGCGGCGATCGAGGCGGGGGTGAACGAGGAGAACAAGCGCTGGTCGCCGGAGGCTGCGAAACAGATCACCTTCGAGAAGAAACTCATCGGAGACCGCCCGGCCGGCCAGACCGCGACCGATGCCGTGATCGTGCAGTCCGCCGTGCGCGTGATTCAGGGCCACGGCAAGGAGAAGCCGTCGCTGCGCGGCGGCAGCACGGATGCGAACGTGCCGATGTCGCTTGGCATTCCCGCCGTGATTCTTGGCAGCGGCGGCAAGTCCGGTGGCTCGCACTCGCGTGACGAGTGGTTCGATCCGGCCAATGCATGGGAGGGCGCGCAGCTCGCGATGACGACCGTGCTGGGCCTCGTGGGCGTGGACGGTGTCGTGCCGCCGGTGCTGCCGAAGCGCGCGCGTTGATGTTTAGCGTTGAGGTTTCGCGTTGATGTTCCGCGTTGAAGTGGCGGGGGCCCCGCGGCAGCGGGGCCTCGGCTTCTCTCGCTGATTATCTCGGCAGGGTTGGAATCTGCTGCGGCGCGCCGCCCGGTAACGGCGTCTGCGCCACGTTGAGCACGGCGGCGAGCATGCTGTAGTAACCGTTGATCGCAATCAGGTCGATGACGCCTCGCTCGCCGAAGCGATCCTTCACTCGCGCATACGTCGGATCGCTGACGCTGCGGTTCCGCAGCAGCTCGTCGATGAAGTCGTAGACCATCTCCTCGTCCGGGCTCATGCCCGTGGGCCGCCGTCCCTCGGCAATGGCCTGCGTTACCGCCGGCGCGACGCCCGCCTTCACGGCCAGCTTCTGGTGGGCCAGCCACTCGTACTGATTGCTCCAGTCACGTGCGGTCAGCAGGATCACGAACTCGCTGAGACGCGCATCGAGTGCACTCTCATAGCGAAGGTAGGATCCCATCCGCTGAAGCCGGTTCAGCAACTCGGGACTGCGCAGCAACGGCACCCACGGCCCCGCGCCAATATTCCGCGGCGCACCGCCAGCGGGCGTGCCTTCCGACAGCAGTTCGATCGATTTCTTCTGCGCATCGGACAGTTTGTCCGCCGGAATCGGTGGCATCCGGTCGTCGGCGGCCGAGGCATTGCCAACCAGCGCCGCCAGCGAGGCGGCCATGAGAGCGTGCTTGAATGTCATTGTCATCCTGTGTCGTTGTCGTGGTTTTTCCGCATCATCCGCTCGGGTGATGACCGGCGCAACGATTTTCCTGCAGCATTCGACAAACGCCGAGGCGGAAAGCCCGCGTTGAACGGGGAGCATCAAGGCCGAAGGGCGCGGCGAAAGGTCGCCGCGCCCATGAAGCCTCCGTCCGGTGTCACGACACCGGGCAGTCTTCCACCGGAGCAACCGGTTGCGAGGCATCTACAGTCGGTAGCGGGACGACGATATAACGTGACACACGGATCCGGCGTGATCTCGGAGAGTTACGACTTCAGCGGGCGCGCAGGGCGTCCACGATGTTCATGCGGGCGGCGCGCAGGGCGGGTAGGAGGCCGCCGATCAGGCCCATGGCCATCGAGAAGATCAGCGTGCGGATGACGACCGACGGGGTCAGCAGGAAGCGGAACGACAGGTCGGCGAAGGTCTGGAAGTTGGTGGTCGAGAACGAGGCGAACTGCATCAGCGCGGCCCCCATCAGCCCCGCGATGCCGCCAACGAGGCCGAGGAGAATGGCTTCGAGCAGGAAAGCGACCAGCACGTTGGCGCGCTTGAAGCCAAGGGCCCGCAGCGTGCCGATCTCCGCCACCCGGTTGGCCACCGATGCGTACATCGTAATCATCGCGCCGATCATCGCGGCGATCGAGAAGATCGTGGTGAGCGTCACCCCCAGGATATTGATGAACGTGGACAGCGCCCGCGACTGGTCGCTGTAGAACGTCTGCTCGCGCTTGGCTTCGTTGGCTAGCCGCGGATCGACGTCGACGTCCTTGCGAAACGTCTCGAACTGGTCGCTGCGCGCCAGCCGCACGATCATCGCGGAGTAGTTCGTGCGCCGGAACGACTGCATGAGCTGATCGACGTCGCCCCAGATCTCGGAATCGAACCCGCTGCCGCCGGCATCGAAATGGCCGACCACGGTCCAGTCCCGCTGGGCGAAATGCAGATGTTCGCCGATCTGCATGCCGCTGAAGCCCTTCGCGATGCCGCTGCCGACGACGATCTCGGACGAGCCCGGCCGGAACATCCTGCCCGCCACGAGCCGGATCTGCGGACGGAGTTCGAGGCCCCGCGGCGACACTCCGCGAATCACCACGTTCGACGCCTTGTCGGAGCCGATCTTGTTCAGCGAGATCAGCACGATCGCTTCCTTCGACGACATCGGCCGACCGTCACCGCCAAGCGCGACCGCGGGGTGCATCTCCATGATGCTCGCCTGATCGCGGTAGATCGCGCTCTGGATCTCGGTCTCCGCGCCCTTGCGAATCACGACGACGTTGTCGGGCTCGCCCGTGGTCACGAGCGTCTGCTTGAGGCCGGCATCGAGCATCAGCATCGTGGCGTAGACGAACACCACGAGCGCGAGCCCGCCCGCCGTCAGCGCGGTAGTGAGCCTGCGCGCCCAGAGGTTGCGCGCGATATAGGAAAGGAGAATCGCCATGGCCGTCGCTTCCGCCTCAGCCGATGGCCCGCAGGCCTTCGACGATCCGCACGCGCGCCGCCTGAATCGCGGGCACGATACCGGCGACGACGCCCACCACGAGCGCGCACAGCGCCTGCATCTGCATCGTCTCGCGCGACACATTGAAAACGGGCAGCACGCCGCCCACGGCCTGCTTGAACGCGGCCGCCAATGGCGGGGTCGCGAGCATCCCGATGGCGCCGCCGACCAGACCCATGAGGATCGACTCGCCGAACACGATCAGCGCTAGGAAGCCCGGACCGAAACCCAAAGCCTTGAGCGTGGCGTACTCCACCGTGCGCTCACGCGCGCTCATCGCCATCGCATTGGCCATGACCGCCATGATGATGACGATGACCACATAGGAGACGAGCCGGATGGCCGCGATGATCTGGTTGGACATCGCGACGAAGCCCAGCTGGAAGGCCTGTTCGGTCTCGGTCAGCGTCTCGGCGAGCGAGTTGCGGAACACCGCATCCACATTGCGCGAGATCCCCGCCGCGTTGTCGGGATCGGACACCCCGAGTACGAACACGCCGACCTGATCGACCTGCCGCGAGCCGCGCTTGCGCACGGTCTCGTTGAGATAGTCCCAATGGAACAGCATCGTGCGCGTGATCGTACTGGCATCGCGCCCATCGAAAATGCCCCGCACGATAAACTCCCACGTGCCGGGATAAATCGTGCCCTTGATCGGGATCACATCGCCGACCTTGAAGCCGAACTGGTCCGCGAGCTGGCGCCCCACGAGTGCACCCTTGCGATCGCGGTTGTAGTCCGTGCGCTGCGCATCCGGCAGGATGAACTCGGGATAAAGATCGAGGTAGTTGTCCGAGACCGCGAACTGCGCGAAGAAGTTCTTCGGCTCGCGGTACGTCCCGCCAAACCAGCTCGATCGCGCGATCAGCGTCACGCCGTCCACGCCGCGGATGCGGTTCTCGTAGCTGAGGGGCAGCGGGAACACCAGCGATATCGCATTGCGCGTGATCAGCCGCGCATTGGAAGCGGCCGATGCCCCCGCGTACCACGCGTCCACGACCGTCTGCAGCAGCCCGAACGCCAGCACCGCGATGACCAGCCCGAGCAGCGTCAGCGACGTGCGCAGCTTGTGGCGCAGCAGGTTGCGGGAGATCAGCTTGAGTACGTACATAAGCGGCTCAGCCGAGCTCACCCCGGCTCAGTTCACCTTTTTCCAGATGCACCAGGGACTTCGCCGCATTGGCCGCGTGCGCATCGTGCGTGACCATGATGATGGTCTTGCCGAGTTCGCCATTGAGGCGCTGCATCATGGCGAGGATCTCGGTGGCGGACGTGCGGTCGAGATCGCCGGTCGGCTCATCGGCGACGATCAGCATCGGATCGGTGATCAGCGCGCGCGCGATCGCCACACGCTGCTGCTGGCCGCCCGACAGTTCGGACGGATAGTGGTCCATGCGGTCCGCGAGATTCACCATGCTCAGCACCATCTCCACGCGTTCCCGGCGCTCCGCGCGCGTCAGCCGCGTCATCATCAGCGGCAGCTCGACGTTTTCGAACGCATTGAGCACGGGCATCAGGTTGTAGAACTGGAAGATGAAGCCGACATGGCCGGCGCGCCATTCGGCGAGCGATGCCTCCGGCAGCTGCGAGATATCGAGGCCGGCTACCAGCAGCTCGCCGCTGTCGGGGCGATCGATGCCCGCGATCAGATTCAGCAGCGTGCTCTTGCCCGATCCCGACGGTCCCATCAGCGAGATGAAATCGCCCTCCGCGATCTCCAGCGTGATATCGGTCAACACCGGCACCGTCTGCGCGCCGCGCCGGTACGATTTGGCGACGTGGCGGATATCGACGAGCGGGGTGGCCGCGCCGGGTGTGCTCATGACGTCTTCCTGGCGACGCTGACCTTCGCGCCGTCGTTGAGCTTGTCGCCGGGCGCCAGCACCACGACGTCGCCCGCCTTGACGCCCTGCACGGACACCAGGTCGCCCACCTTCGGGCCGGCGGTGACCGGCACTTCGGCCACCCTGCCGTCACGCACCACGAACACGACCTGCTTGCCGTCGCGCGTAACCACGGCCGCGGGCTGCACCGCAGTCACGGGTTTGCGGTCCTCGGCGGGCGCGGCCTTGGAAAGGAACGCGATCTTGGCGCTCATGTCGGGCAGCACACGGGCATCGCGATCGACGAACCGCACCTTGACCAGCACGGTGGCCTTCGACCTGTCCACGGTCGGCACGATGCGCGACACCTGTCCCGCGAAGCGGGTATCGGGCAGCGCATCGAGCAGCAACTCGCACGGCTGGTTCAGCGTGATCCGGGCGATGTTTGACTCGGCGACGTCCGCCTCGACCTCGAGCGTATCCATATCCGCGAGGGTCACCACCGCGCCCTTGGTATCGGACGCCTGCGAGAACGGCGTGATGTTGTCGCCGACGTTGGCCTGCTTGGTCAGCACCACGCCGTCGAACGGCGCGCGGATCACGGTCTGGTCGACGGCCACCTGCGCGGCGCGTGCATTGGCCTCGGCGGAGGCAATCGATGCCGCCGCGCTGCTGACGGAGGCCTTGGCCTTGTTGTATCGCGCGAGATCGGAATCGTACTGCGCCTGAGGGATCGCCTTGGGCTCGAGCAGCGTCTGGGACCGGCGCAGGCTGATCTCCGCATCGCGTAGTTCCGCCTGCTGCAGTTCGAGGTTGGCGCGAGAGACCTTCACCTGGGCGGCGGCCTGCGCGAGCGAGGCCTCCACGTCGCGGCTCTCCAGCCGCGCGATGATCTCGTCCCGCTTGACGCGCGAGCCTTCGAGCACGCCAAGCCATTCGAGACGACCCTGCGCCTTGGACGCGACCGCGGCCTTCCGCTGCGGCACAACGTAGCCGGTGGCATTGAGCAGCGTGTAGTTCTGGGTCGGATACGCGGTGGTGACGGTCGCCGTCTCAACGGCCTGCGGACCCGCCAGCCGCATGGCGATGCCCGCGAGCACGAGCAGCACCACGAGGATCGCGGCATAACGCCACCAGGGCCGGCGGCGCGGGACCGCGGCTGGCGCGCGCCGGTCGATTTTCAGTTTCGATAGATCTTGATCAGCCAATTTCCGGAACCTGTTGCCGTTGCGGGGCGCCGACGGGCGCGCGGCCACCCGGATGGGCGGCGCTCCGGAAGTATAGCGTCCGCCGCTCGGCGCTTCCGTTCCCCGCCCTAGAGTTCGTCGTCGAGCCGAAAGCCCGCCTTTGTCACTTTGGTGGCCGGTCCTGAGATCGCCTGCACACGGACTGCTGTCATGCCACGACTGGCGGCTTCCTGGAGGAAGGCGTTGAGCGCGGCCGCCCCGGCGCCGCGGATGGCCCCATCGCGGTTCGGGTCCAGTACGTTCTCCGGCGCGCTGACCAGCATCAGGACCTCGGCCTCGGTCGAGCCCGTCCCCGGAATATGGCCGTAGAGCACGGCCGCGGCCTGCCGGCGGAACAGCACGGTCACAAAGACGCTATCCGCATACGTGCGCGCGTGAGCGTGCCGCAATGCGTCGTCGATGCCCTGCGTCATCGAGTACCCGGTCGCCGCGAGGAAGTCGCGGCCCGCGTGAGGCAGGTCGGCGCGGCATGGGGGCCGTGTGGTCGGGGGCTCCGTCGGCTCCGGTAGGTCCGGCGTGCCGAGGGTGGGGATCGGCACGCCGGGGAGCAGCGCCTGCATGTATTGCTGCTGCCATCGATAAATCTGGACGGCAAGCGCCGCGATATCGTCCTCCTGCTCGCGCGTGGCGACGGTGACCACGAAGGGCTCGTGGAGCAATGATGACGAGACGCCGTTGCGAAGCTCTCGCGGTAGGACGGTGCGGTGGACGTAGTTGGAAAGATCATAGCGATACCAGCCGAGCGTGTGCGCACTCGCGCTGCTCATCTGGGCCGTCGGCGCCGAACCGTTGCATGCGGCGGCGCCCAGCGCGTCGCGGTCCGCCGCCAGCACTTCGAGGTCGGCGCGGCCGGCAATGGAGTAGGCCCGGATGATGTTGGCGTGATGAAAACCAAGCACCGCGTCGGCCAGGCGCGTGTCTTCGGCATCCGTTTGCTCTCGTACGGCGGCGACGAACGTTGCCTCGTCCGCGTCGGTGCCCGACTCGCGATGCAGGGGGGCATGTTCGAGGACGCGCCGGATCACGGCGCGGAATCTAGCGATATCCCAGCCCTGGGGGAACAGCGTCTGATAGAGCGTGATCACGGTCATCACGCGGTTGGCGCACACTTCCCAATTGCCGATGCCACGCGTGGGACGCGTGGGAAGCGTTGCGTCGGGCTTGCCGCTTGTCACGCCGCTGGGTAGCGCGATGACACGATCCAGCGGCACCCTGCATACGCGCGATGCGGCAGACATTGCCAGCGGATCTCGATCGTCGGGAAAGTATTGAACCAATACCGCCTCACCGTGCGAGGCGCGTGTCGCGACCCGATGCACTGGGGGATCGATCCCGGTCGCCGCGCCGCGCAATAGCACCTGCGTGCCGAAACCTGCCTTCGGTGCTTCTTGTGTCGATGCGGCGGCGACGACCGCCACGCGAGGATGGTCGAGCACCGGGGCGTCTTGTTGGCCCAGGTTGAGCAGCGTGATGACGTCGTCCGCCTGCGCCGGCCACGGTAGGGTCGCGATGGCGGTTGCATCGATGAAGCGGCGGTCGGCATCGCTGCGGACAAGCTGCACGTCGAATGATTCGCCCACGCGAAAGGCCATTGCGACGGACACGTACCGCACGTCGGGATGCTCCGGCAGGAGCATCGAGGCCGGGCCGCGCCCGCGAACATGCACCCACGTCGCGCCGCCGCTATGGAACACCGTGAGACGCTGGCCGTAGCGAATCGCCATCTGTGTGCCCGCACCGACCTCCACCGGCCACGTCAGTGTTGGCTGCGGGTCCGCACCGCGCTTCCAGTGTGCCCCGAACAGGGCGTGCAGATCATAGGCATCGCCGGCGGGAACTGGGCAGCGGCTCGCGCACAAGCGGGTACGCGCTACCTGCAGCGATCGGAAGGCATCGTTGGCGCCAATGCGATTGAGCGCGGACCAGTTGGCATCCGCGGTGAACGTGGTCATGGCCCCTGTACCGTGTCGCCCCAGAAAAGCACGCACGCTGAGGCCCGTCGGGACTTGAAGCGACGAAATCGATCGGTCGAGCGCGAGCAGTTCCCCCACGATACTCCCAGGCCGGTAGCAGCGGGTACGGCTCAGGAAATTGGCATCCTCGTAGAAGCACGCTGTGGGGATCAGTAATGCCGAGGCGATGGCTGCGCGCGGAATGCTTCGGGCGGCCAGGGCATCTGCCTTGCCCGACGACGGTCCCCGCCACACGCGGCCGGACAGCGCGGGCTTGTCCGAGAGGAACAGCACACCGGGCCCGGTGACACGCACTTCCTGAAGGATCGGCCGGTCAGGCCCGGAAAGTTCCAATATCGTATCGGGCCCGGTGCAGCGTGGTTTGGCTTCCATCTGCCCGCCCGAGCCCGAGAAGAACAGACACGCGCGAGGGGGCGTGCCGGCCTGTGCTGCCGACACGGTGCCGACCCAAATGACCAGCGCTGCGGCGACTACGGTCAAGCGCCGCGTCTGGCGGGCGTTGCGCGTTACGGATGCAGCGGTAGTTCGCAAGTTGCCTCTCCTGAGGTGGCCGTCGGTGCGACATGCACCGTGAGACCAAAGTAGGCGTGGAGAGCCATCTTGGGAATGGTCGCCTTACGAAATGCGAGCGAGCGGAGAACGGAAGATGACGGAAGACGGGAGCCGGTGCGGATTTGCTGCACAATGCGATGCATCGCATCGCCGATACCTGACGCCTGTCGCCCAACCCCGTCTTACAAGGAGAGCTTCAACGATGACCGCAGCCACCCCCGTCTTCCATATGCTGGCCGGCGCGCCGGACCCCGTGGCCCCGTTCAGCCATGCCGTGGAAGCCAACGGCTTCGTGTTCGTGACAGGGCAGATGCCGTTCCTTGGCACTGGCCTCGATTCGGGCTATCCGGAGGGCATCGAGGCGCAGACGCACCAGGTCATGAAGAACCTCACCACGGTGCTCGAAGGTTGCAAGCTCGGCCTCGAGCACGTGCTGCAGGTCCGTGTCTACCTGACCGACTTCGACCGGGACTACGACACGATGAACAAGACCTACGCGAGCTACTGGCCCGTCGGCCGCCGCCCCGCGCGCACGTGCATCGGCGTGACGGGACTGGCGAAGGGCGCGCTCATCGAGATCGACATGGTCGCGGTGCGGCCGGCCAGCGCCTGACGCCGGCCTGATCTCTGGATGGGGCGCGGCGCCTTCGCGTGGTGATCTATCTCCGCGGCGCGGGCGCGTTCTCCGCGAATGCCGGCACGGCGCGCAGGTTGTTCACCACCTCTGCGAGGTTGGGCCATAGCGCCAGCGGGAGTCCCGCGCGCTCGGCGTTGATGGCCTGCGGGAACAGGAACAGGTCGCCGACGGTGGGCGTGTCCCCCGCGACGTACTGGCATGATCGGCCCGATCGGCCCGATCGGCGTCCATTCAGCAACGATTCCACCGCGCCCAGGCCCTCGCGAATCCAGTGGCGGTTCCAGTCGCCGATGGCATTCGCATCCAGCCCCAGCGAACCCAGTTGCGCGGCCACGCGCGGCGGCACCAGCGCGTGGATCTCCGCGGCGATGGCCAGTGCCACCGTGCGCGTGAACGCGCGTGCTTCGAGGTCCGCGGGCAGCAGCGGCGGCTGCGGGAACCGCTCGTCAAGATACTCGACGATCGACAGCGACTGCGTGATCAACGTGCCGTTCTCGGTCAGCAGGGCCGGCACCAGACCCTGCGGGTTCAGCGCGAGGTAGTCGCGCTGGCGATTCTCGGCATCGGGCCCGAGGATGGACACGGACAGGATTTCGGGCGCGATGCCCTTGATCGCCAGCGCGATACGCACGCGCGACGACGCCGAGGAAATTTCGTTACTGTATAGCTTCATGGGACGCTCCATCATTGTCCTGGTATCGATGATCAACCAAACGTAAATACATATGCCTTGGCGCCCGGATCGAGGAATCGGATCTCGAACGTGCGCTCGCCGACGTCACCGGCCTGTCGCACCAGCTGGTACAGGCGCGTCGCGGTGACGGCGCCGTTGCCGGCGGCGTCGATATCGGCACCATGGCTGGCGCCAGGCGCCTTGCCATCGATGGTCACGATAAAACGCACGGCCTTGCCATCCGCCGCGGGTCCCAGCACGAGGTGGAGGTCGCGCGCGCGAAAGCGCATGACGACGCTTCCATCGGCGCGGTTCACGGTCGCGTTGTCGGCATTGACGGTCCAGTTGCCCTTCAGGCCCCAGTGATTGAGGCGCGGCGAGCCCACCTGGTAGTCGCGGGGCGCGTCGGGGAGCAGGCGTCCGCCGAAACCCGTGGCCTCGAAGTCCGTCGCCTGCTGGTAGCCGAGGTACGTCTCGCCCGAGCCGATGTTCCGCAGGTCCGGCGCGGCCTGCGCGCCCTTGGCATCCGGCGTGACCGTGTCCGTCGGCACGTTGCGATTGCCGGCTTCCTTGAGCAGCGCCTGGATGACCTGCTCCGAGCGGGCATAGTCGCCCTCGCCGAACTGGTGGTGGCGGATCTGGCCGTTGGCATCGACGAAGTACGCGGCGGGCCAGTAGTTGTTGTCGAACGCGCGCCAGATCTTGTAATCGCTATCGACGGCGACCGGGAACTGGATGCGGAAATCCGCGAGCGCGCGGCGAATGTTCTCGGACTTTTTCTCGAACGCGAACTCCGGCGTATGTACGGCCACGATCTGCAGGCCGGGATACTTCTCCGCCCACGCGCGCAGGTACGGCAGCGTGCGGATGCAGTTGATGCAGGAATACGTCCAGAAATAGACGAGCGTGGGCTTGCCGCGCAGCTGCTCGCGCGTGAGGGGCGGCGAGTTCAGCCATTCGACGGCGCCGTCGAGTGCGGGCATGCGCCCCTCGACCGGCAGGCCGCTGCGGTAGTTCGTCCGATCTGTCGGCCCATCGCTGATGCCGTCGCGCATGTCGTTCGCGGCGAGCAGTACGCCCGGCCCGTCGGTATTGCCGACGTTGTTGCTGGCCTCCAGCTGGTTACGCGAACGCAGCGCATCGATCAATGCCTGCTCGATGCGGCTGGTCTTGTCGCCACCGAGCCGCGCGAGAAGACCCGTGTCCGCGCCAAAGCCGATGGCGACCACCCCGGCGAGCACGCCGACGCCGAGGCCGCGGCGCAGGCCTTGTGCCGCGCCGAGCGAACCCCGCATCGCCGCAAAGAGGCGGCCGCCCACACCTAGCGCAATGGCGAGCGACGTGGCAGCGCCTGCGGCATAGGCGACGAGCAGCAGCGTCGACTGCACGCTCGCGCCGCGGAGGGCCGCGCCGGTGAGCACGATGCCGAGGATAGGACCCGCGCACGGCGCCCAGAGCATGCCCGTGGCCACGCCGAGCAGCAGCGAGCCCCCGATCGCGCGCGCCGCCGAGGCCGGCGCGGCGTCTGCATGGCGCGCGGCCAGCCGATTGCCGAAGGCCACCAGCGGCGCGGTCAGCGTATCCGCGAGCCGGGGCAGAAGCAGCGACAGGCCGAACACGCCCAGCAGCACCAGCGCGGCGATTCGTCCAAATTCGTTGAAGTGGACGACCCAGCCGCCGGCGACCGAGGCCAGCGAAGCGACCGCCGCGAACGTCAGCGCCATGCCCGCGAGCATCGGCAGGGTGCTGGTGGCGAAGGGCCGGCCGGCGCGGGAGAACACGAACGGCAGCACCGGAAGGATGCAGGGGCTCAGGATCGTCAGCGCGCCGCCAACGAAGGCAAGTATCAGCAAGGTCATGATGGGGCCTCATAAGCTGGGTATGCCGGCATGAGACCGCGCGCGATTGTCCGCGATGTGTCGTCGCTGACCGCTTACGTAAGACACTGTGCGGAAAGCGCCGCCAGATACATTGCGATACACAACAATGAGGATACAAACGAATACAATGCTGCACATGCAGGCGGGACGTGCTTCCCTGACGTTCTTTTATTGATTCCGCAAGGCAGAAACTATGGACGCGCACATCGACCACATCCTGATCGTGGACGACGATCGGGAAATCCGCGAATTGGTCTCGACGTATCTCACCAAGAACGGACTGCGTGTCACCGTGGCGCCAGACGGCCGGCACATGCGGGCATTCCTCGACACGAACTCGGTGGACCTGATCGTGCTCGACGTGATGCTGCCCGGTGACGATGGGCTCGTGCTGTGCCGCGAACTCCGGGCCGGCAAGCACAAGACCACGCCGATCATGATGCTGACGGCGCGCGACGACGAGACCGACCGCATCATCGGCCTCGAAATGGGCGCGGACGACTACCTCGCCAAGCCCTTTGCCGCGCGAGAGCTCCTCGCGCGGATCAAGGCGGTGCTGCGCCGCACACGCATGCTGCCGCCGAACCTGCAAATCACCGAGGCGGGTCAGCTGCTTGCGTTCGGCGAGTGGGAGCTCGATACCACCGCCCGTCATCTCATCGACAAGGAAGGCACCATCGTCGCCCTGAGCGGCGGGGAATACAGGCTGCTGCGGGTGTTCGTCGATCATCCGCAGCGCGTGCTGAATCGCGACCAGTTGCTGAATCTCACGCAGGGCCGCGAAGCGGAACTCTTCGAACGGTCGGTCGACCTGCTCGTCAGCCGCCTCCGCCAGCGGCTCAACGACGACGCGCGCGAGCCGATGTACATCAAGACCGTCCGCAACGAGGGCTACGTGTTCTCGGTGCCCGTCGAGATCAAAGAAGCCCGTCAATGAGCCTCTGGCCCCGCTCGCTCGGCTCGCGGCTGTTCCTGATCCTGCTGGCCGGGCTTATCGTCGCGCACCTGATGTCGTTCACGGTGCTGTTCTCCGAGCGCTATATGTCCGCGCGGCAGGTCATGCTGGGGACGCTCGAGACCGATGTCGCCACCACGCTGGCCATGCTCGACCGCCTGCCCGCCGCCGAACGGCCGCAATGGCTGCCCCTCGTGAACCGCGGCAACTACCAGTACATGCTCGGTCCCGGCCTGCCTGGCGTGCCGGCCGAGGACCAGCGCAGCCTCGATATCGCCGCGCGCATCACCGAGGCCAGCGGCGGCCGGTTCCCGGTCAAGGTGGAGAAGATTCCCAACGACGGCAAGCGCCTGCAGGCGCATCTGACGCTGAGCGATGGCAGTCCGCTGACCATCGACGTGCATCCGCGCATGACGCCGGTCGCGGAGTGGCTGCCCTACGTGCTGATCGCGCAACTGGTGCTACTGATCCTGTGCTGCTGGTACGCGGTGCGGCAGTCCATTCGCCCGCTGGCCAGGCTGGCCAACGCGGCGGATACGCTCGATCCCAATGCCAAGGGGCCGCCGCTGGACGAGGACGGACCCACCGAGGTGGCCCATGCGGCCACAGCTTTTAACGCGATGCGCACACGCATTGCCCGTTTCGTCGAAGAGCGCGTGCAGATTCTCGCCGCAATCTCTCACGACTTGCAGACGCCGATCACGCGCATGAAGCTGCGCGCGGAAATGGCCGACGATTCGGTGGAGAAAACCAAGCTCGTGCACGACCTCGAAGAGATCGAACGCCTCGTGCAGGAAGGACTCGCGTATGCGCGCACCACGCAGGGCGATGGCGAGAAACCGTCGCGCATCGACATCGGCGCATTCGTCGAAAGCCTGACCTACGATTACCAGGACACCGGCAAGGATGTGAAGATCCTCGGCAATGTAGGCGGGGCCGTTGTCACGCGGCCGCACGCGCTGCGGCGCGTGATGACCAACCTGATCGACAACGCCATCAAGTTCGGCGGCGCGGCCGAGTTGCTGGTCGCGCGCGCCGGCGACGTCGTGACGATCTCGGTCATGGATCGCGGCAGCGGCATTCCCGAGGACAAGCTCGAAGCAGTGCTCCAGCCGTTCATGCGGCTCGAGAACTCGCGCAGCCGCGAGACGGGTGGCACGGGCCTCGGCCTGGCGATCGCGCATCAGCTGATGATCGCCATCGGCGGGTCGCTGAAGCTCCGCAATCGCGAGGGCGGCGGGCTCATTGCGGAGATCCGGCTGGCCTGACGTTAGCCTGAGGCGTGGCCTCATGCGCCACGCCGCCGGGCGCGGGATGTATCCCGCCTGTCTCACTGCCGCGCGAATTTGAAATGTTTCTTGTCGCGCGAACGCGCAGATACACAGTGATACATGGACCCCTCCGGCCCCTCCCATAATCCGGTTACCGCGCTGGATAGCGCATGATTGCCGCGCTGCGCGGAGCCGTGTTATGACCCTGTCCGACCATATCCTGATCGTCGACGACGATCGCGAGATCCGCGAACTGGTGGGGACCTACCTCGAGAGCCAGGGCATGCGTGCGTCGCTGGCGGCCAATGGACAGCAGATGCGTGCATTGCTGGACAAGGGCTCGGTGGACCTGATCGTGCTGGACCTCATGCTGCCCGGCGAGGATGGCCTGCAACTGTGCCGCGACCTGCGCGCCGGCGAGAAGCGTCATACCCCCATCCTGATGCTGACGGCGCGACACGAGGAAACCGATCGCATCCTCGGCCTCGAGATGGGCGCGGACGATTACCTCGTCAAGCCATTCGCCGCGCGCGAACTACTCGCCCGCATCCGTTCGGTGCTGCGCAGGACACGCATGCTGCCGCCGAACCTGCAGGTGACGGAGGCGGCCACGGTGTTGTCGTTCGGCAGCTGGCGGCTCGACACCACCGCGCGCCATCTCGTGGACGATACCGATGTGATCGTCTCCCTGAGCGGTGCCGAGTACCGGCTGCTGCGCACGTTCCTCGATCATCCGCAGCGCGTCCTAAACCGTGACCAGCTGCTGAACTTCACGCAGGGCCGCGACGCCGAGTTGTTCGAGCGATCGATCGACCTGATGGTCAGCCGCCTGCGACAGCGCCTGCGCGACGACGCGCGCGAGCCGCGCTATATCAAGACCGTCCGCAACGAAGGCTACGTGTTCTCGTCCGCCGTCGAAATCCGTGAGGCCCGCCCATGATCCTCGCTGCCCGCGCACGAAAGCTCTGGCCGCGCACCCTGTTCGCGCGCCTGATGGTCATTCTGGTGGTCGGGCTGACGCTCGCGCAGGGGCTGTCGTTCGGGGTCGTGCTCATCGAGCGCATGCAGGCGGCCAACAAGCTCATGCTCGGCAACCTCGAAGTCGACGTCGCGGGATCGGTCGCGATCCTCGACCGGTTGCCCGCGGCGGAGCGCCCGATGTGGGTGCGGCGGCTCGATCGCGGCAGCTACACCTATCTGCTCGGCACAGGCACAGCGGGCCCCGCGCCCGCATCGGCGATGTCGCAACGTGCGGCGGCGGCTATCGTCAGCGTGCTCGCGCCACGCTACACGACGACGGTGAACGCAGTACCCGGCCCCAACGAGCATTTTCAGGTGCATCTGACGCTTGCCGACGGCAGCCCGCTGACGGTGGACGTCAAGCCCAGCGGTATCGTGCTCTCGACATGGCTGCCTGTGCTGTTCTGCGTCCAGTTGGCGATGATCGGCGCCTGCGCATGGCTCGCGGTTCGCTTCGTCACGCGGCCGCTCAAGCAGTTGGCCGCGGCCGCCGAGAATCTCGGGCCGGATCTCAAGGGCGCCCCGATTCCCGAGCGGGGACCCGACGAGGTCGTGCATGCGGCGACCGCATTCAATGCGATGCAGGCGCGCATCGCGGGCTATCTGTCCGAACGCATCCAGATCCTGGCCGCCATCTCGCACGATCTGCAGACGCCGATCACGCGCATGCGCCTGCGGCTGGACCTGATGGAGAACTGCGAGACGCGCGTGAAGCTGCATGGGGACCTGCGCGAGATGGAGCACCTCGTGCGCGAAGGCGTGACGTATGCGCGCACGCTGCACGGTGGCGAGGAGGCGCCCGTGCGGATCGACCCCGACGCATTGCTGGACAGCATTGCCTGCGACTACCGCGATGGCGGCCATCCGATCGCCATCGACGGGCACCTCGATGCGCCGGTGGTCACGCGTCCGCAGGCGCTGCGGCGCATCCTGACCAATCTGATCGACAACGCGCTGAAGTTCGGTGGCGAGGTCAGCGTCGCCGTCGATCGCATGCAGGACGGCGGGCTCTCGATTGCCGTGCGCGACCGCGGACCGGGCATCCCCGATGGGGAACTCGAGCGTGTGCTGCAGCCGTTCTATCGGCTGGAGGCGTCGCGTAATCGGGGCACGGGTGGCACGGGGCTCGGCCTTGCCATCGCCCAGCAGCTTGCCAACGCACTTGGCGGCAAGCTCGCGCTCGCCAACCGCAGGGAAGGCGGGCTCGAAGCCCGGCTGACGCTGCCGGCCTGAACCATTTTCTCTCCCTTGAGCCGCGGCAGTGCGCCCGTACCGGTGGCGTGCACCGCGGCTTTTTTTTCTGTCGGCGTGGGAAGGAAAGCGAGTTTGTACACGGATGTATCAGCCTCCCGGACGGATACGTCGGCTCACACAATCGCCGCGATGCCGATACGGGCGCGATACGTCGGTCAACTTTAATGGCATCCATGGCGACGACATACCGGCGCGTCGCCCGAACCGATCCACTGCATATCAAAAGGAACCCATCATGAACGCCAATTTCGCCAAGCAAGTTCTTCTCGCCGTCGCCCTCGCCGCTTCGGCCGCCGCCGCCCAGGCAGCCGTGTCGAGCCCGCGCGACCCGTACACCGATGGCGCGCGTTCGGTCCAGGACCAGCGCAGCCCTTACTACGACGGCGCCCGTACCGTCAGCGAGCCGCGCAGCCCGTACTCGGACGGCGCCCGCAACGTTGAGCCGTACTTCGATGGCGCACGCGCCGCGTTCGTCGCCGGCCGGGACCGTACCGGCGTGTCCGCCGAGCCGGGCCGCAGCGTCGACCCGTATCTCGACGGCGCGTACGCCTGAGCCCGGGTTTTCCCGCAGCTTGTCAGCCTTCCACTTATAACAAGGAGCACAACATGACCCGCATCGAAAAAGTCCTGTACACCGGCAAGGTCCACACCACGTCGGGTGGCCGCGATGGCGAAGCCCGTAGCGACGATGGCCGCCTGAATATCCAGCTGTCTTCGCCGGGCTCGAACGGTTCCGGCACGAACCCCGAGCAGCTGTTCGCGGCGGGCTGGTCCGCCTGCTTTATCGGCGCGATCGGCCTGGCCGCCGGCAAGCAGAAGATCAAGCTGCCCGCGGACCTGAGCGTGGATACGGAAGTGGACCTGGGGAAGCATGGCGATGCCTATCTGCTGCAGGCCCGGCTGAACGTCCATATTCCGGGCGTCGAGCGCGAGGTCGCGCGCCAGCTCGTGGATACCGCGCACCAGACGTGCCCGTATTCGAAGGCCACGGCCGGCAACATCCACGTCGAGATCAATCTGGTCTGACGATCGGCGACACATCGAAGTCCCGCAGTTCCGAAGCCCCCTGATGGGGGCTTTGTCCATCCTGGCGATATCGGCCGACATTGCGTAATCACGGCGCATGGGTTTCAATGTGCGCTCACCAGATGGAATTCCTACCGCAACGATGGCCCCCGAGTCTCCCGCATCCCGTCCCCCGATCCGCGCCCTGACACCCATCGAGGGCCGCGTGGTGGCCGTCTTGCTCGAGAAGCAGTACACGGTACCCGACACGTATCCGCTGACGCTCAACGCCTTGACGGCCGGTTGTAACCAGAAGACCGCGCGCTCGCCCGTCATGAATGTCAGCGAGGACGAAGTGCTGACCGCGATCGACGGGCTGAAGTCGTTGAGCCTCGTCTTCGAAGGCAGCAGCAGCCGCGTGCCGCGCTTCGAGCAGAACCTCGGCCGCGTCCTCGGCGTGCCCAGCCAGTCCGCGGCGCTACTCGCCACGCTGCTGCTGCGCGGACCGCAGACGCCCGCCGAGTTGCGCCTCAATTCGGCGCGGCTGCACGCGTTTGCCGATATCTCGTCCGTCGAGGCGTTCCTCGACGAACTGGCCGCGCACGAGCCGCCGTTCGTCGTCCGCCTGCCCCGCGCCCCGGGCGAACGGGAAAGCCGATGGATGCATCTGCTGTGCGGCGAAGTCGCGATGCCCGAACCGTTGGCGGCCACCAACGCCAGCCCCGGCGCGGCGCACATCTCGCCTTCGGAAATCGAGTCCCTGCGCATCGGCCATCGGGAACTGGCCGACGAGGTCGCCAGGCTTCGGGCGCTAGTGGAGGAAATGGCGGGGCAACTCGGCATCGCCGTACCGAAGCCGGGCGAATGACCTGCCGTCGTGGCGATGTAATGTAATCGCCATATTTTTTCTCGCCCCTAAAGCTTCCTCCCTCCCGCACCGTTAACCCCCGCGACCGCTCATTCCCCAAACAGGCGCGGATTTCCCTCCCTTTTCCTCCTAATGCCCGCCCCGCGAGGATTTGATAATCCACGCTAACGAAGGGCCGTCCGCGCGCTTCGCAATGGACGTATGGAGCGTCATGTCCGAGGAAAGCGATCTCGAGAAAACCGAACCCGCCACAGCCCGGCGCCTGGAGAAGGCGCGCGAAGAGGGCCAGGTGGTGCGTTCGCGCGAGCTCGGCACGTTCATGATGCTGATGACGGGCGTGTTCACGCTGTGGCTGTTCGGCGGCACGCTCGGCCGCCAGCTCAACATGGCGATGCACGCCGGGCTGGCGTTCGAGCCCGCGACCGCGTTCGATACCCATCGCATGCTTTCCCAGTTCGCGGTGATGATCTGGGATTGCCTGCTGGTCTTCCTGCCGATCCTGCTGATCTTCGCCGTCGCCGCGCTTGTCGGGCCGCTGGCGCTGGGCGGCTGGCTGTTTTCGACCAAGTCGTTCGCGCCGGATTTCACGCGCCTGTCGCCGCTCAAGGGCATCGGCCGCATGTTCTCGACGCAGGCGCTCGTGGAACTCGCCAAGGCCATCGCCAAGTCGCTGCTCGTCGGCGGCGTGGCCTCGTGGATGCTGTGGCGCCGCCTGCCCGAGGCCATCGCGCTGATGAGCGCGCCGGTCAACGAGGCGCTGCTGCACATGGCGGAACTCGTGCTCTACGTGTGCGGCGTCGTGGCCGGTTCCCTGCTGCTGGTCGCCGCCATCGACGTGCCCTGGCAGATGTGGACCTTCTACAAGAAGCTCCGCATGACGAAGGAAGAGATCAAGCAGGAAATGAAGGAAAGCGACGGCGATCCGCACATCAAGGCGCGTATCCGCCAGCAGCAACGCGCGATCGCGCGCCGCCGGATGATGGCCGAGGTGCCCAAGGCGGACGTGGTCGTGACCAACCCGACGCACTTCGCCGTGGCGCTCAAGTACGAGGAAGGCCGCATGAGCGCCCCGCGCGTCGTGGCAAAGGGTGCAGACGAAGTGGCCGCTCGCATTCGCGAGTTGGCCGCCGAACATCGCGTGCCGATCCTCTCCGCGCCGCCGCTGGCGCGGGCGCTGCATCGTCATGTGGACATCGGCCATGAAATCCCCTCGGGCCTGTACACCGCCGTGGCCGAGGTCCTGGCCTGGGTCTTCCAACTCAAGAACTGGCACTACTCCAACGGTCCGCAGCCGGGCGGCCCGACGGAACTGTTTGTGCCCGATGAACTCGCCGTACCGGAAAGCCGCGCATGAACGCACTGACCAATCTATTCAACATGCCTGGCGTCCGATCGGGCGCGCAGATGAAGGCCCTGGCCGGACCGCTGCTGATCGTCATGATCCTCGGCATGATGATCCTGCCGCTGCCTGCGGTCGTCCTCGATCTGCTGTTCACCTTCAACATCGCGCTGTCGATCATGGTGCTGCTGGTCGGTATGTACACGCAGAAGGCGCTCGACTTCGCGGCGTTCCCGGCCGTGCTGCTGTTCACGACGCTGCTCCGCCTGTCGCTGAACGTTGCCTCCACCCGCGTGGTGCTGCTCGAGGGCCATACGGGTCCGGACGCCGCTGGCAAGGTGATCGAGGCGTTCGGCCACTTCCTGGTCGGCGGCAACTTCGCGGTCGGTATCGTGGTGTTCGCGATCCTCGTGGTCATCAACTTCATGGTGATTACCAAAGGTGCGGGCCGTATCGCCGAGGTGGGCGCGCGCTTCATGCTCGATGCGATGCCCGGCAAGCAGATGGCGATCGACGCCGACCTGAACGCGGGCCTGATCAACGAGGAAGGCGCCAAGAAGCGCCGCGCCGAAGTGGCGCAGGAATCCGACTTCTACGGCGCGATGGACGGTGCCAGCAAGTTCGTGCGTGGCGATGCCGTGGCCGGTCTGCTCATCATGTTCATCAACATTGCCGCGGGCATGGTGGTCGGCATGGTGCAGCACGACCTGGACTTCTCCACGGCCGTGCGCAACTACACGCTGCTGACGATCGGTGACGGCCTCGTGGCGCAGATCCCGGCGCTGATCATCTCCACCGCCGCCGGTGTGATCGTGTCGCGCGTGTCGAACGAGCAGGACGTCGGCCAGCAGCTTACGGGCCAGCTGTTCTCCAACCCGCGCGTGATGTTCCTGACCGCCGGCATCATCGGCATGATGGGCATCATCCCGGGCATGCCGCATTTCGCATTCCTGCTGCTGGCCGGCTCGCTCGCCTGGTTCGGTCGCTACACGATGCGCCGCGACGCAGCGGCCGCGCAGACGCAGCAGAAGCGCGACGAACGCGCGCCGGCAGTGGCGCCGGAAACCACCGAAGCGACGTGGGACGACGTGACGCTGGTGGATCCCCTGGGCATGGAAGTCGGCTACCGCCTGATCACGCTGGTCGACCGCGCGCAGAACGGCGAGCTGCTCGGCCGCATCAAGAGCATTCGCAAGAAGATCGCGCAGGACATCGGCTTCCTGGTGCCCGTGGTGCACATCCGCGACAACCTCGAACTCAAGCCGAACGCCTACCGCATCACGCTCAAGGGCGTGGAGATCGGCCAGGGCGAAGCGACACCGGGCCAGTGGATGGCGATCAACCCGGGACAGGTCACCGGCACGCTGCCGGGCGCCGCCACGCGCGACCCCGCCTTCGGCCTGCCGGCCGTGTGGATCGACGCAGGCCTCAAGGAGCAGGCACAGGCCTACGGTTACACGGTGGTCGATGCGAGCACGGTGGTCGCCACGCACCTGAACCACCTGATTCAGATGCACGCCTCCGAACTGCTCGGCCGTCAGGAAGTGCAGGCGCTGCTGGACCGCATCGCAAAGGATTCGCCGAAGCTGACCGAAGACCTCGTGCCGAAGACCATCTCGCTGACGGGCCTGCAGAAGGTGCTGCAGAACCTGCTGGACGAAGGGGTCCCCATCCGCGACATGCGCACGATCCTGGACGTGATCGCCGAGCATGCGCCGAAGATCAGCGATCCCACCGAACTCACGGCGCTGGTCCGCATGGCGCTGGGTCGTGCGATCACGCAGCAGCTGTTCCCGAACAACGCGGATCTGCAGGTCATCAGCCTCGACGCGGGTCTCGAGCGCGTGCTGACGCAGGCGCTGTCGAATGGCGGCGGCATCGAGCCGGGTCTGGCCGATGCGCTGCTGCAACAGGCGCAGGGCGCAGTCGCGCGTCAGGAGCAACTGGGTCTCGATCCGGTGCTGCTCGTGCCGTCGCCGCTGCGTCCGCTGATGGCGCGCTTCCTGCGCCGGACGCTGCCGCAACTGAAGGTGCTGTCGCATGCCGAAGTACCGGACAACCGCAATATCCGCATCACCGCGATGATCGGCGGCGCTGCCTGAGGAACCTACGAACATGAGCGTGGCAAAGTTTGTGGCGGCGAATGGCCGCGAAGCGATGCGCAAGGTGCGCGAGGCCATGGGCCCTGACGCCGTGGTCCTGTCCAACCGGACCGTCGAGGGCGGTGTGGAGATCGTCGCGATGCGCGATACCGATCTCGGCGCCGTTTCGGCGACGGCCGTCCAGTACGTCGAGCCGACGCCCATCGTGGCGCAGCCCGCCGCATCGCTGCTGGCGACCGCGCCGCAGGATGGCGCCGAGCTCGGCGACCTGCGCGGCGAGCTCGCCTCCATGCGGGCGATGCTCGAGCGCCAGTTCGCGGGTTTGTCGGGCGGCAACGCGCCGGGCGTGTCCGCCGGCGATCCGTTGCGGGAGTCGCTCTTCGAATGGCTCGTCAACGCGGGCTTCTCCGGCCAGCTGTCGCGCACGCTGCTGAGCAAGCTGCCGGTCGGCTACGACCGTCCCGCCGCAATGGGCTGGATCCGTCAGGAACTCGCGCGCAAGGTGCCCGTGCTGTCCGATGAAGACGCGCTGTTCGCGCAGGGCGGCGTACTCGCGCTGATCGGCCCGACCGGCGTCGGCAAGACCACGACCACCGCGAAGCTGGCGGCGCGGTTCGTGCTGCGACACGGTCCCGAGCAGCTCGCCCTGCTGACTACCGACAGCTTCCGGATCGGCGCGCACGAGCAGCTGCGCATCTACGGCGACATTCTCGGCGTGCCCGTGCACGCGGTGAAGGACGCGGCCGACCTGCGCTTCGCGCTCAACGCGATGAAGGAGAAGCACCTCGTCATCATCGATACCGTGGGCATGAGCCAGCGCGACCGCAGCCTGTCCGACCAGATTGCGATGCTGGCCGGCGTGCAGGCACCCGTGCAGCGCGTGCTGGTGCTCAACGGCGCGAGCCACGGCGACACACTCAACGAGGTGGTGCACGCCTACCGTCACGATGCCCTGCCGGCCGCGGGTGCGAATGCCCCAGGTCTGGACGGCTGCATCATCAGCAAGCTCGATGAAGCGACGCACCTGGGCTCCGTGCTCGACGTCGTGATCCGTCACCGCCTGCCGGTGTTCTATGCGTCCACTGGCCAGCGCGTGCCCGAGCACCTTGAACTTGCACAGGGCGCGGCGCTGGTCGAGCGCGCGTTCCTGACGCCGCGCCGCGGCTCGCTGTTCGCGGACGCCGATGCGGCCCGCCGTCAGGCCGCCGCGGACGAAGTGCGCGATGGGCGCGCACCGGCCGCGCAGCAAAGCGGCGCCGACGACGTGCTCCGTTCGCTGACGGACAGCGCCAACGCGGTTGGCGTCTGCGTCGAAGAACTGAACGCCGCGCAGTATGGATTCGAACTCGCGCGCTCGCTGTGGCAGCAGCGCGCCACCGGCGGCCCGGCGCTGCGCCAGGCCGCGCAACAGGTTCGCCTGACGATGTGCCGCGACGCCGCGCGCGCGTGCGATCGCTACGTGCTCGCGGTGACGAGCACCGCCACCCTGCCCACGCAGGGCCGCCGCGCGCCGCAACTGCTGCAGCAGACCCTGTGGCTCGCCGATCGCGACGGCATGCCGCTCGCGACCACGCTCGTGCCGTCGTCCCGCACGCGGCAGTCGCTCGCCGAAGCGGAAGCCGAAGCAGAGGCCGCCACGGTGCGCGCCACGCTCGCCGCCGCGCGAACCGTGGTCAATCTGCACGCATCGCTGCCGACCACGACCACGCTCGCGCGCTGGCAACAGACCGGCGAACGCTGGGTGGCCGGTACGCGCAAGACGACGCGCGTCATCGCCAACGGTATGGCCAACAAGCTCGACACCATCGCCGACACGCTGACGTTCCATGCGATCGGCGAATTACCGTGGCGCGATCGCGACGCCGTGCAGTGGCTGGGCCACTGCATCGTGCGCGTGCCCGAAGGCCAGGTCCGTACCGCCGCGCGAGTGCGCACGGACGGCTCGGAAGCCGGCATCGAGGCGTGCCTCGTGGTGTCGCGCCTGGTCGATCGCGCATCCGGCGAGATGCTTTCCACCGAGTACATCCTCTGCGACGCCGCCCTCGCCGGCGAGGCCGCACACGTCGCGCGCTGGTCGCGCTGGGCCGATGGCGCCGAAGAGCAGTTCCGAACGCTGCGTCATGCCGCGGAACATTTCGGGCTGGAGGCAGGGGAGCGTTCGGGCGCCGATGCCGACGCATCGATCCATACCAATCTCGTCTCGATCCAGCTCGGTCTGACCACGCTGCGCCTGCAGCATGCGCCGAGCGCCACCGCGCCGGCGTTCCTGTCGCGCCTCGCCGGCCGCGCCCTGGCGCGCGTCAATGCGCCGGTACAGGGCACCGTGCTGAACGAAGGGATGAGCCGCCTGCTCGCGCTGCTCGACGTGCTGGAGAACTATCCGGGCCGTTCGATGACCACCCCGATGGCCACCTCCATGGCCGCTCCCTTGGCCGCCGTGAAAGACGTCGCGCCGCCATCCGCCGCGCTGGCCGCGACGCAATTCGCGCGATCGATGGACGCGGGATCGGCCGAAGCCATGCAAATGGACGCGATGGCCTCGATGGCGTCGATGGGAGAGTAAGCCTTGTCCATCCTCGGTTCCGATCAGGCTGAAAGCCTGCGCCGCATGCTGGCGCCGCGCGTGACGCGGCGCATCGCGGTCGTGGCGAGCGAGCCCGGCGCGGGTGCGACGACCGTCGCGCTCGGGCTGACGAATGCGCTGTCGCTGCAGGGTGAGCGCGTGCTCCTGGTCGATGAAGACCGGCAGGGCGCCCGTGCGACCCGGCTGGCCGGCACGACCCCCAGCGCGTCGCTCGACGATGTGCTGGCAGGTCGCACGCCGCTCACGGACGTGCGCACCGTCGTTATCGACGCGCGCGCCATGCAGGACGGTTCGCTGTCGCCGCTGGCCGGCGCGGCCCATAACTTCGTGATCGTGATGCGGCCAGACGCCACATCGATCACGGCCGCTTATGCGTGCATCAAGCGGCTGCATCATCTTTACGCGTGCCGGCGCTTCCACCTGGTCGTCAATATGGCGACCAGCGAGGCGGCGGTCACGGCAATCACCGGGAATCTGGCGCGCACGGCGGGCCAGTACCTCGGTGTGGAAGCGAGCAGTGCGGGCGCGTTGCCAGTGGATCCACTGGTCGTGCGCGGCCTGCACCTCGGACGCTGCGTGGTGGAGGCCTTTCCGGCCGCCGCGGCCACCACGGCGTTGCGTCGCATGGCCGGTGCCGTCAATGGCTGGCCGTTGCGCGCGGACGCGGCAGCACCGCGAAGCATGGCAGCCGCCATGCCCGCGTAAGGACCAACAAGAAGTCAACAAGCAGTCAACAAGCAGTCAACAAGAAGTCGATAAGAACAAGACCGACCAAAAGCCAGCTTGCGCCCCGAAACGACGGGGCGCCGGCAGAGTAACCAGCATTAACCGAGAATTCCACCATGTATACGATTCAGGGAAAGCTCGAACAGGCAGACGTGGTCAAGTCACATGCGCCTCTGGTGCGACGCATCGCGTTGCAACTGGCGGCCAAGCTTCCGGCCAGCGTGCAGATCGACGACCTGATCCAGGCCGGCATGATCGGCCTGCTCGATGCGGCCAAGCGCTACGAAGACAACCATGGCGCGCGTTTCGAAACCTATGCAAGCCAGCGCATTCGTGGCGCGATGCTCGACGAGGTGCGCGCCAACGACTGGCAGTCGCGCAGCTTGCGGCAGTTCACACGCCGCATCGAACGCACGCAGCGTGGCCTCGAGCAGAAGCTCGGCCGCACGCCCGTGGATTCGGAAGTGGCCGCCGAGATGGAACTGCCGCTCGAGGAATATCAGCAGCTGCTCAACGAAGTGTACGGCTGCCAGCTGCTGCACTACGAAGACTTCGAGCGATCGGGGGAGGAGGACTTCCTTGACCGCCACCTCGGCGTGACCGACGACGCGAATCCGCTCACGGTGCTGATGGAGAGCGGCATGCGGGAGGCGCTGATCCGCGCGATCGAAAAGCTGCCGGAACGCGAGAAGCTCGTGCTGTCGCTGTGCTACGACCAGGAACTGAACCTGCGCGAGATCGGCGCCGTGCTCGACGTCACGGAGTCGCGCGTCTGCCAGATCCGCAGCCAGGCCATTACGCGCCTGCGCAATCAGCTACGCGGATTGCTGTGATGCGAACCCCGAAGCTTGCGCTGTTGTGCATAGTCACGATGGCCAGCGGCGCTGCAGCCGCCGCGCCATCCGACCACATCACGCGCGCGACGCTCGAACTCGGCTCGCGCCATGCGTGGAACGCTTCCGTCGTCGGCCCGACCATCACGGGCCGCGGCCAGCGCACGCTGTCCGCGCCGATCCAGCCGGGCGCGATGATGCCGCAGTCCGAGGGCGTCATTACCTCGGTGCGCTGGCGCTACAGCTTTGCGCGCATCCCGCCCGTCGATTTGCAGGCCTATCTGTGCAATGCCCAGCGTTGCGTCATGCTGTCATCGCCGGAAGGCAAGACCGATGCGTTCAGCGGTGACGATGCCGCCAAAGGCTTCGTCTTCGCGTTCCGCGTGCCGGGGCAGGGCGTCCTGCCCGTGCTGCAGGGACGCAGCAACGAGGTCACGGTCAGCTACCGCTGACCCAGCTACCTTCGAGCTGGGCGATGGGGAGCGTGAGCCGCGCCTCCAGACCGCCAGCGTGGCGGTTCTCGAGATGCAGATCGCCGCGCATCGCCAGAGCGAGCCGTCGTGCGATGGCAAGCCCGAGCCCCGTGCCGGGCGCGCGCGTCGCCGTGGCGGGCGCCCGATACCACGCGGCGAACACGGCTTCCATCTCCGCGGGAGCGATGCCTGGCCCGGAATCCTGGACTGCGAACTCGAGCCCGCTTGCATTGATGCGCACGCACAGCCGCACGTGGCTGCCGTAGTGAAGCGCATTGTCGATCAGATTGACGAGCACGCGTCGCAGCGCATGCGGGCACGTGATGACGGGCTGCCCCACGCGTCCCTGCAATTCCACGCGCCGGCCCGTCTCGCGATAGTCCTCCACGAGGCGGTCGAGCAGGCCGTCGGCATCGACCCGCCGCATCGGCTCGGTCGTGCTGCGGCGCAGCCGCGCGCACGCCAGGCTCGCTTCCACGAGGTCGCGCATTTCGATCAGGTCGCGCGTCATCGCGCGATGCATGTCCTCGTCGTCGAGCAGATCGCAACGCAGGCGCATGCGCGTGAGCGGCGTGCGCAGGTCGTGCGCGTAGGCCGCCAGCACCTCCAGCAGTTCGGCTTCCCGCTGCGCATTGCGCGCGCGGCAGCCGTTGATCGCGCGGGCCAGCCTCGCAACCCCGCCGACACCCGCGTCGGGCAGCACCGGCGGACTGCCTTCGCCGCCGTGACGCTCGATGGCCTTGGCCAGGCGGACGATTGCCAAATGCTGGACGAACGCATGCATCGCGGCGAGCAGGCCCAGCGCGGCCAGCGTGGCCAGCGTGGCCATGATCATGCCCGGCAGGTCCGGATGGATTGTCATGATGGTCTCCCTCGTGCCGCGAATGGATCTGCGGGCACGGTAGCGATGACACCACGGGACGCGCCGGCACACCAGCAAACGAGGGTTCGGGGAACCCTTACCAAAGTGTGAGTCCCCTAGTCGGGAGGTCGGAAATCTGCTGGAAAATCAGCGCTTAGCGCGTGGTATGACCAAGGCCCAGCAACTGCATCTTGTGCATGAGGTCCGCCACCGAGCACGCGTCCATCTTGCGCATGGCCTGCCCGCGATGGAGCTTGGCCGTGATCAGCGCGATGCCCATGACGTCCGCGATCTGCTTGTTCATGAGGCCTTTGGCCACGAGTTCGAGCACCTCGCGTTCGCGCGGCGTGAGCGATTCCCACCCCGCGCGCAGATCCTTCACTGAGCGCTCGACTTCAAGCCGCGCGGCATCGCGCTCGATCGCCGACACGACGGCATCGATCATGTCCTGATCGCGGAACGGCTTGGCCAGGAAGTCCACCGCGCCCGCCTTCATCGCCTTGACGCTCATGGCGATGTCGCCATGCGCGGTCATGAAGACGATCGGGATGTGGGGCTCGCCGCTATCGGCGAGTGACTTCTGGAATGCAAGTCCACTCTGGCCGCGCAGACGGACGTCGAGCACGAGACAGGACGGTACGTCCGCCGGACGCGGCGCGGTCACGAACTCCTCGACCGAACCGTACGCACGGACCTCCAGATGGATCGATCGCAGCAGGCTGCTCAGCGCGCCGCGCACGAGCTCGTCGTCATCGACGATATAGGCCACCCCCGAAGCCACCGCGGACGCCACCCGAACTTCGGCCGTGGCGGGCGAGCCGGCGCTCGCCTCGCGGCGCATGGGGCGAGTGGTGCTCTCTGGGGGGCGGGGCGATGGGACGTTGGACATGTTGAAGCCGTACGCGGCAATACCTGGGAACCTGGCTCGCAACGGTATCAGAAGCGCGCCGCGCGGTCACGTCAGGTGTGCGGGCCGTTGCCTGGGCAAGGACACCATGGCGCGCGTGCCGCCCCCCTCGCGCGGGGCGAAGGCGAGCGTGCCGCCGTGGGCGTCGACGATCGAATTAACGATGGCCAGCCCCATGCCCATGCCGTTCTGCTTGGTCGTGAACAGCGGTTCGAACAGGCGGTCCGCAATGCCGGGGTCGATACCGCAGCCGCTGTCCTCGACGATCATGCGCACGATGCCGTCCGCCTCCCGCACGCACGTCAGCGAGAGCCGCCGCGCATGCGGCGCGACCGCGGTCATCGACTCGGCACCGTTCATGAGCAGATTGATCGCGACCTGCTGTAACTGGATGCGGTCGCCGTGAACGGTGAGCGGCGGCTCGGGGATATGCAGGCTCAGCAGTACGCCAAGTGTTTCCAGCGGCCGCGCGACGAACGTGATCGCCTCGTGCAGCGCGTCGCCAAGATCGATCGGTTCGAAGTGCGGCGCCGTCGTGCGTGACTTGGCGCGCAGGTTCTGGAATACCGCGTTGGCGCGTGTCGCGCTCGCGCCGATATGCGAAAGCATCTGGCGCGTCTCGACGATATCGGGCGGATCGTGGTCGAGCCACCGCAGCGCCGCGCTCGCGGAGGTGCTGACCGCGGCGAGCGGCTGCCCAACCTCGTGCACGATGGAGGCGACGAGCTCGCCCATCGCGCGCAGCCGGCTCGCGCGTTCGAGTTCGTCGAGCGCCGTGCGCAGCTGCGCCTCCGCGCGCGTGCGTTGCGCGTTCTGCTCGAACAACGCTTCGTAGAGCCGCGCATTCTCCAGCGCGAAGGCGGCCTGCGAAGCGATGACCTCGAGCACGCCTGCCTTGTCGGCGGTGAACATCTTGGCCGCGAGGTTGTTCTCGAGGTAGAGCACGCCGACCAGCGCGGCATAGCGCATCAGCGGGACGCACAGCACCGAACGCGGCTGATGGCGGCGGATGTAATCGTCCTGGGCGTGCGTAAAGGTGTGCGCCTGCGGGGCGCGCATGTCGTCGATCACGAGCCGTTCGTGCGTACGCGCGACCGTCTGCACAATCGACACGGGCAATACATCGGAGGCCGCCAGCACCGGTTCCTGCGTGACGACGATGGTGCCCTCGACGACCTGTGCGCGCGCGGGCACATGCCATACGCCCTCGCGCACGAGTACCAGCACGCCGAGCTCCGCGCCCGCGCTCTCCAGCGCGGTTTGCATCAGTGTGTCGACAAGCCGCGCGGGCACGATATTGCTCGCGAGCGCGTTGGAGATGCGCAGTACCGCCTGCACGTCGAGTTCGCGCAGCCGATTTGCGTGCGCGCCGCCTGCCTCGACCTCGGCCAGGCTCGCGTGACGCGCCTCCAGTGCGCGCACCTTCGCGGTCGCGCCCCAGCGCTGCCAGGCGCCGCGGGCATGCCGCAGATAGGCATGCGACGCGACCTCATCGCCGCGCCGGGCGTGGAATTCGCCCGCGAGCTCGGCCGCGAGCGCCTCGATTTGCGTAAAGCCCTGCCGGCGCGCGTGCTGCACCGCGGCGGCGTACGCATCGCTGGCGTCGATGGCCCGGTCCCGCGTGCGCGCCAGTTCCGCGCGAACGAGTTGATGGCGCGAGAGGAAATTGTCGGGGCACGCATGCGCCCATCGCTCGAGATCGGCCACGTGCCGCTGGAGCGCGGCCTCCTGTCCATCGTCGCGCGAAGGTAGTGCCAGCAGGGCCAGCGCGCCATAACAGGCGAGGTCCGCCGTCTCGACAAACGCCCGCGCGGCTTCCGAGCTTGCGGCGGCCCGGTCCCGTGCCGTGAGCGCGGCATCGAGGTCGCCGAAGAGCAGGTCCGCCTGCAACCGGTGGACCCAGTAGGCGCAGTCGACCAGCGTCGGCGGGCCGTCCGCCGCGGGCACCGGCGGCAGCGGCTCCTCGTCGGTAGCCGTCCCCTGCAACCGCGCCAGCAACGCCCTTTGCGCGAGCAGCGAATCGATGACGAGCTGGAAGTTCGCATCCCGCGCGATCGCCAGACCGCGCACCGCGGCCGCGCGTACGTCGTCCAGCGTGTCGCCCGCGAACAGCATCACGCTCGCCTCGTTGCGCGCGCAGTAGACAGCGAACGTATGATCGCCGCTCTCCACGGTGATGTCGTACGCGCGGCGGATGTAATGGCGGCTCGTGCGAGCTGGCATGATCCACGGCACGACGAGCAGTCCGAACGACATGTACACGCGGCCGCGATAGCGTTCGCGACGGCGCTCGTCGACCAGATGCAGTGCGAGTTCGCCGAATGCCCGCGATGCCGCAAAATCGTTGTCGCGCATGCCCACAATCATGTTCATGCAGACGTACACGTAGGCGGAGCCGTCGCAATGGCCGTGCGCGATCGCGAGGTTCACGCTACGGAGCAGGATGAGATCGTAGAGCCGGCGGTTGGTGAACAGCGCGGGCGGGATCATGTCCGCGATGATGTCGGCCAGCGCGTGCCGCAGAGGCTCGCTGGCGATCGGCAGCGCGCGTAGGCCATGGACGCCGTGCCGATCGAGCCAGCCACGCATCTGCGCGTGCTCGCGCTTCACGTCCTCGTCGGTGGCCTGCATCGGCAGCGGCACGCCTGTCTTGTTCAGAAACGCGAGCCCCACGCGGAGCGCCATGTCGTAGCGGCCCAGCGTGGTGTACAGCGCGACGCGCAGACGGGCGAGACCCGCGCCGAACACGTCGTCGCCCGCCACGGCCTCCAGCCGGGCGAGCCGCGCCTCCGCGGCCGCGAGGGCGCCCGTCATGAACTCGGCCTCCCCGCAGACCATGCGCGCGGTCAGGCCGTCTTCGCTATCGTCGTCTTCGCCGAGGAAGGCCAGCGCCGTACGGAAGAACGCTAGCGCGGAATGGTGGGCCGTCGCGGCCTTGGCGTGCAGGCCGGCGTCGATGTTGAGGCGCGCGAACGCACGCCGCTCGCCGGGGTCCGCCACCACGTCGCGCGCAAGGCCGACCTGCGTCGCCATTGCGAACACGTCGGCCTGCGCCACCGGATGCGCGAGCAGGCGCCGGGCGATGCGAAGGTGCCAGATGCCCCGCGCCTCCGGTGCAATCGATGCGTACACGGCTTCACGGATGCGGTCGTGCGCGAAGGCCCAGTCGCTGCCGTCGCGTTGCAGGGCGCCGGCATCGGCAGCCAGTTGCATCGCGCGCTGCGTGGTGTCCAGTTCCAGATCGGCCGCGATCGCGATGGTCTCGGTGGAGGCGCGATCCCCCAGGCACGATAGCAGGCGCAGCAGTTCGCGCGCGTCGGCGGGCATTTGGTCCAGCCGGTGCGTGAGCAGTTCCACCACGGTGCCGAACGACCCGATGGTGTGATGCGTGATGATGCGTTCCAGACTCCAGCGCCATGTGGCGGCTTCCTCGTCGTAGGCAAGAAGGCCGTCATCGGCGAGCACGCGCAGCATCTGCAGCACGAAGAACGGATTGCGTTCGGTCTTGCGCCCGACCTCTTCGGCCAGCGGCCCGAGCCCCGTGACGGCGTGGACATCGCGCCGCAGGGCGCTCGCCAGCCATGCCAGCAGGGCACGCTCGTGTAGCGGCCCGAGCGCGATGCGCATACCGCAATCGGCGAGCAGGCCGGCGCGCAGCATATGGTCGGTGCCAACTTCGCGGGAGCGGAATGCGCCGATCAGCAACAGCGACGTTTCGGCGAACGGTGTGTCGGCGGACGGTGTGCGTGGCAACGGCCCATGCGGCAAGGGCCCATGCACATGATGCTGCAGCAGCCGCTCGAGCACCTGCAGCGTGCCCACGTCCGCCCACTGCAAATCGTCGAGCACGAGGACGAGCGGCCGGTCTTTCGTGGCGAAGCAAGCCAGCAGCCGCGCGATGGCCTGCTGCACGCGCTCCCGTTCGATCAGCGGCGAGCCATCGGGCGCGTCCGGCGCATCCGGCAGCGGACCCAGCACGACCGACAGCGCGGGCAGCAGCGCTATCAGCGTGCGCGCCACGGGATCGACGGCGGCGCGAATACGTTCGCGCCACGCTGTATATTCGTCGTCGGGGCAGCCGATCACATATTGCAGCAGCTGCTCCAGGGCCTGTACCAGCAGACCGTATGGCGCGCCGCGCCGGGCTTCCTCGCTTTTTACGCTCGCGATCAGCGCCGCGTGATGCTGGCCGATACTGGCCGCAACGGCCTGCAACAGTGTCGACTTGCCGATGCCCGCATCGCCGGAGACCCACGCCACGCGGGCGTGGCCCGTATCGGCCACCGCGCGATAGGCGCGAAGCAGTGCCGCCACCTCGTGCTCGCGGCCGAACATGTGTTCTGCCTGGCGCAGGCGCCGCAGCGCGGCCTGCCGATCGAACGCCAGCGCGGGAATCTCGCCATGCCGGCGCCGCAGCGCCTCGCACTGCCGCAGATCGGCCAGCAGTTCGTCGGCGCTGGCGTAGCGTTGCTCGGGCGCTTTCTCCAGCAGCTTCATCACGATGCGGGAAAAAGATGCCGGGACATCGGGCACGACGAGATGCGGCGGCGATGGAACCTGCGTGGCATGCGCGTGCACGCCGGCGGCAGTGTCGGAGAAATCGAACGGCGGCCGCCCCGCGAGCATTTCGTAGAGGATGCCGCCCAACGCATACAGATCCGCGCGCGCGTCCACATGCACGTTCATGCGTCCCGACAGTTCGGGCGCCATGTATCGCAATGCGAGGTCGTCCCACTCGGCCTGCGTGCCCGCGCGGCTCCGCGCATGCACGGCCGCGCCGAATCCCGCTATGCGCGGCACGCCGTCGGTCTGGCGCGGGTCGATCAGAAAGCGGCCCGGCGTCAGCGCGCAATGCACGATGCCCGCGGCGTGCATGGCGGCAACGCTGACGGCAAGGCGGATAGCGAGGGAGAGTTGGGCGTGGAGCGGCCGGGCGGGATCGAAGGCGAGCGGGACGCCACCGGGATCGTTGAGTACCAGCACCGTGGCGTCGCCGTAGGCGACCAGGGCACGCGGGACGATGGCCCAGCGCTCGTCGAGCCGGTCGCGCAGCGCGTATTCGCGCTGAAGCGTATCGGCGGCGAGGCCGCGTGCCGCATCGCCCCGGCCCGCCACCAGCAGCGAGGTCGCGCGTGCGGCAACGGCGCGCTCGAGGCGCGGCGTGCCGCGATACAACTCGATGAAGCTTCGGCTGGAGAGATCGATCATGGCGCAGGCCGCGTGCAGTCGCTGCGCATTATAGCTGCCGCGTTAGCGGCATACGCCCATGCGCGGACGCATACGGATGACGAGCGCCCGTCAGATCGACTATCCGCTCCATGCCGGAGCGGAAGGCATGCCAGATTCGCGCGTGTCGGCCTGGCTCGTGCCGGGTCAGCCCGCGGCGAGCGTGACGCCCGCGGCCGCGTTCTGCGACTTGCCGTCGCGGCCGTACATTTCGTTGGGACCGGCGTCGCCGTGACGCAGGACCTGAATGGCTTCCTGCGTGAATTCGAGGTGCGCGTTCACGATCGCGCCATTGACCTCGTTCGATTCCTTCGCCTTCTGCGCGAAGAACACGATCTTGCGCCATGCGTCGGTCACGGCCGCGTCGACGGGGCGGCCGATCAGCAGGCCGCCGGGACCCACGCGCAGACCCAGCGCGATCATCTGCGCCTCCCGCGCGGCAGTCTCGCGCGAGAGTGCCTGAGCCAGTTCCACTTTCCGGCTGAGCAGTTCGCTCAGGGCCTGGAAGTCATTACGCTTGAGTGCGTCCCGCTCGTCGGCGAGGGCACGGCCAAATGCCAGGATGGCATCGGATTCACGCTTCAGTGTCTGGATCAGGGCTTGTTGGGTCATGTCAGCTAGGTTGTTGAGTATCGCCCTGGGCGAGCTCGCGCAGAGACGCGAGCAAGCCGTCGGCGATCTTGCTGGGATCGATCTTGATCCGGCCTTCGGCGATTGCCTGGCGGATCTCCTCGACCTTGGCCGTATCGATATCGTCGTCGGTGTCGTTGACCAGGCGATTGCCGATCTCGCGCACTTGCGCGGCCAGCGGGCTCACGCGCACGCCGCTCAGCGCGGCCGGATCCTGCGGCGTTGCCGCGGCGGCCGCCGGACGGGCAGCATCGCCGGCAGCGTTGTCCGCCGGCCTGGTCGTGGTGGATTGATTGATCTTCACGGGGTATTCCTTGCTGGTTTCCTCTGACTTAACGGACGATCGATCCCGAAACTTTAGGGTTTCGAAGTGCCTGAACGTACGCTTTCCCACACTTTTTGGGGGAGAGGCGTCGGCATTCTCGCACGGCGCCCTACCGGCCGCCTACCTCAGGGATTCCAGCAGTTACTTCAGTCTTCTTGCTGCCAATTCTTCAGGAACGGCGCCGACGCCGTCACTGTTGTAAAACGACCGTATCAGCGTTCCGCACCAGGCCGCTCACGACCTGACCGTTGCGCAGACGCACCTGCACCGACGAGCCCGGCGCGGCGTCCGCCAGCACCTTGCCTTCGCTGCTGAGCTGGAAGGCGTCGCCTTCCACGGTCACCGTCACCGTCTGACCGGACCGCACGGCAATCGCCTTCTTCATCAGGTCTGTGCGCATGGGCGAGCCGGCCGCGATGCGGTTCGCCGCCACGGCGCCCGCTACCTGCGCCGGATCGGTGACCACCGCGCGCGGCAGCGCCGCGAGGTCGCCCTGCCGCAGCTCGAGGTCCGCGACATCGATGGGTTCCCCCGGAGCCATGGCGCGAGCCGCCACGTAATAGTCGGTCAGCACGGACACGCGTGCCTGGATATAGCGCGTCCACGGCCGGTCGCCGCCGCAGCGCACGCCCACGTTCACGCGACCCCACGGCGCGGCGCCCGCGGGAAGGAACGGATCCGGCGCCACGCAGTCCGGCGCGCGGCCGCCCGAAGGCGGAATTACCTGCACGCTGACCTTGCCGGGCAGGCCCACGGCCTGACGCAGCAGGAACTGTTCGACGGCGGAGCGGACGGGGTCTTCCGGAAAGGGATTGACCACCGACGGGTTCGGCACGGGTGTCACCTGCGCGGCTTGCGCTGCCTGTGGCGGAGCCGCATGCGCGGGCAGCGGGGCAATCGAAGCAATCGAAGGAATGGCAAGCCCGACCAGTGCAAGCAGCCTGGCAGCCAGTAGAAAACGAGTCATTGAAGCATCCCAGCAAGGATGAATACGTGGAGCCATTGTAGGCAGGCGCGCGCGGGAGAGCGTCGCGAATTGCGCGGATTTCTCATCCCTATTCGAACGATTGGCTCGACAACCCCGCACCTAAGATGGCAACCCTGAAGAAGCCCCATTTGCAGGAAAGGCAGACAGACATGATCGACAGACTCGATGCGGCATTGCGATTCCAGCAGGACGCGCTCAGCCTCCGTAGCCAGCGGCAATCGGTGATTGCCTCCAACATTGCCCACGCGGATACGCCGGGCTACAAGGCGCGCGACTTCGACTTCGCGAGCAAGCTGACCGAATCGGTGGAGCGCGGCCAGCGCAACGAGGGCCTGTCGCTCTCCACCACGCAGACGCGTCACCTGGCCGCGCAGGCGCCCGCCTCGAACGACGACGATCTGCAGTACCGCATTCCGTTGCAGTCGAGCATCGACGGCAACACCGTGGAAATGGATACCGAGCGCGTGGCGTTCGCGGACAACACCGTGCACTACGAGATGGGCCTCACGGTGGTCAGCGGCAAGATCAAGACGATGCTTGCGGCGATCCAGAGCTAACCAGAGCCAATGATCCGGAGCTAAGGAGCGAACCATGCCCTCGATGAGCATTTTCGACGTATCGGGTTCCGCGATGGCGGCCCAGTCGCAACGCATGAACGTGACGGCGTCCAACCTCGCCAACGCGGACAGCGCCGTTGCGCCGAATGGTCAGCCGTATCGCGCCAAGCAGGTCATCTTCGGCATGGCGCCGACGCCGGGTCAGACCGACGTGGGCGGCGTGCAGGTGGAAGGCGTCATGGAAGACCCGTCGCCGGCACGCAAGGTCCACAACCCCGCGCATCCGCTTGCCGACGCGAACGGCTACGTGACGATGCCGAACGTGAACCCGGTGGAGGAGATGGTGAACATGATCTCCGCCTCGCGCTCGTATCAGGCCAACGTCGAGGTGCTCAACACCGCGAAGACCATGATGCTCAAGACGCTGACCATCGGTCAGTGACGCTCTCCACGATCTACAGAACTCAGGACTAGCAGGGAACAACGATGACTACGACTTCGAGCGTCGGCAACGACAACTCCGCCCTCAACAGCGCCCTTGCGGGCGGCAGCGCCAGCGCGGCAGACATCCAGAACAACTTTCTGAAGATGCTCGTCACGCAGATGAACAACCAGGATCCGCTCAACCCGATGGACAACTCGCAGCTGACGTCGCAGCTCGCGCAAATCTCCACGGTGAGCAGCCTGCAGAACGTCAACTCGACGCTGAACGCGCTGCTGTCGCAGACCGCGGCCAGCCGTGCGATGGACTCCGCCAACCTCATCGGGCGTACCGTGCTGGTGCCGGGCAGCGCCGTGTCGGTCGATGGCGGCGTGCCGGGCCGGATCGCCGTGGACATTCCGAGCACCGCCGATACGGTGCAGGTGCAGGTGCTGGACGCCACGGGCAACGTGGTCCGGACGATCGACATGAAGGGCCAGACCGCCGGCGTGCACGACATCGCCTGGGACGGCAAGAACGATCAGGGCGGCATGGTTGCGGACGGCGACTACAAGTTCAAGGTCACGGCCACGGCCGGCGGCAAGGATGTCAGCCCCGTCGCGCTGGTCACCGGCAAGGTACAGGGCATTAGCGGCGACAGCACGGGCGTGCTGGTCAATCTCGAGGACGGTACCACGGCCAACGTCGACGACGTTCGCCGCATCTCGTAAGTCTGATTCAAATATCGAAAGACAGCCTTAAAAGGGGAAAGTCATGGGTTTCGGTCAAGGGGTAAGCGGCCTGAATGCCGCGGCGTCCAACCTGGACGTGATTGGTAACAACATCGCCAACGCGAACACCGTTGGTTTCAAGGCCTCCACGGCGCAGTTCGCCGACGTCTACGCCGGCTCCAAGATCGGCCTGGGCGTGCGCGTGAACTCGGTGGTGCAGTCGTTCGGCAACGGCAATATTGCGTCATCGGGCCGTAGCCTGGACACCGCGATCAGCAACGGCAACGGCTTCTTCCGCCTCGTCAACGATCAGGGTCAGGTCTATTACTCGCGTAATGGCCAGCTGCAGCAACTGCCGGACGGCCGTCTGGTCAACGCAAGCGGCCTGCAGGTGACGGGCTACGCTGCCGGCCAGACCACGGGCGTTCCGCAGCCGATCACGATCAGCAACGCGCAGCTGCCGCCGCAGGCCACCACGCAGATCACCGCGCAGTTCCAGCTGGACTCGCGCAGCACCGTGCCGACGACCGCGTTCGCCACCACGCCGGCCGCGCCGCCCGCACCGGCCGTGCTGCCGACCAAGGACATGTACAACTACACCACGCCGATCACCGCGTACGACTCGCTCGGCAACAAGGTGCAGCTGACCGCCTACTTCTCGAAGTCGGGCGCCGCGCCGACGGTGCCTGGCGGTACCGACTGGACCATGCGCGTGCTGGATGCCAACGGCAACATCGTCGGCGGCACGCCGGTGACCATGTCGTTCACGAACGCCGGCGTCCTGCAGGGCACCACGCCGGCGAACCCGGCACTGACGATGCCGGCCGCCAACGGCGCGCAGGCCATGAACATGACGCTGAACCTGGCCGGTTCCACGCAGTTCGGCGCCGACAACGATCCGAAGTCGATCGTGCAGAACGGCTACTCGTCGGGCGCGCTTCTCGGCTTCAGCGTGCAGGAAGACGGCACGATCCTCGGTTCGTACTCGAACGAGCAGACCCGCTCGCTGGGCACGATCGCGCTGGCGGCATTCGCCAACGCCGAAGGCCTGAAGCCGGAAGGCAACAACGTGTGGTCGGCTACCGGCGCATCGGGCCAGGAACTGCTCGGCGCCGCCGGCGGCTCCATGGGCACGCTGCAATCGAACGCGGTGGAGCAATCCAACGTGGACCTCTCGGGCGAACTGGTGAACCTGATCGTCGCGCAGCGCAACTATCAGGCGAACGCCCAGACCATCAAGGCGCAGGACACCGTCCTGCAGACCCTGGTGAACATCTGACGCGCGCTGACGGACCGCCATGGATCGCCTGATCTATACCGCCCTGTCGGGCGCCAAGCAGATACTCGACCAGCAGGCCGCGGTATCGAACAACCTGGCCAACGCTTCCACGCCGGCCTTCCGCGCGCAGATCAACATGTATCGCGCGGTGCCGGTGGTGGGGCAGGAAACGCAGACCCGCTCGTTCACGCTCGCGTCCACGCCGGGCGCGGACATGAAGGCGGGCCCGCTGACCTACACCGGCCGCGACCTGGACCTCGCGTTCACCGGCAACGGCTGGCTGGCAGTGCAACTGCCGGACGGTACCGAAGCCTATACGCGCGCCGGCTCGCTGCAGGTGTCGGCCGACGGCCAGCTGCAGACCTCGACGGGTCTGCAGGTGCTCGGCGAAGGCGGTCCGATGGCGGTACCGCAGAACGCACAGCTGACCATCGGCAACGATGGCAGCGTCGTGGCGCGTGGCCCGGGCGACCAGCCCAACGGCCTCGCGCAGCTTGGCCGCATCCGTGTGGTCAACGCCCCCCCGGATTCGCTCGCGCGTGGCGACGACGGCCTGTTCCGTCTGCGCCAGGGCGCGGCGCCGCTGCAAGCGGACCCGAACGTGAAGGTGATCTCGGGCGCGTTGGAAGGCAGCAACGTGAATCCCGTGGAAGCGATGGTGGACATGATCGCCAACGCCCGCCGTTTCGAGATGCAGATGAAGATGATCTCCGGCGTGGATTCGAACGACCAGCGCGCGAACGCGCTGCTGGGCAACAACTGACGCGCGCAGCACCCGCCACGCTCACAGCAGATACAGAAGGAACAACATGATCCGCTCTCTTTGGATTGCCAAGACCGGTCTGGATGCGCAGCAGACGCAGATGGACGTGATCTCGAACAACCTGGCCAACGTGTCGACCACGGGCTTCAAGCGCAGCCGCGCGGTGTTCGAAGAACTGATGTACCAGACGATCCGCCAGCCCGGCGCGCTGTCGTCGGACCAGACCGTGCTGCCCTCGGGCCTGCAACTCGGTACCGGTGTGCGTCCCGTCGCGACGGAGCGCATCCACACGCAGGGCAACCCCCAGCAGACCGGCAACTCGCGCGACGTCGCGATCATCGGCCAGGGCTTCTTCCAGGTCACGATGCCGGACGGCACCACGTCATACACGCGCGACGGTTCGTTCCAGGTGGACCCCAACGGCCAGCTGACCACGTCGAGCGGCTTCGTGCTGAACCCCGCCATCACGCTGCCGGCCAACTACACGTCGCTGTCGATCGCGCGCGACGGTACGGTGACCGTGACGACGCCGGGTCAGACCAATGCCGTCAACGTGGGCCAGATCCAGCTCGCGACGTTCCCGAACCCGACCGGCCTCGAAAGCCTGGGCGAGAACCTGTACGCGCAGACCGACGCCTCCGGCGCGCCCAACACGTCGGTGCCCGGTCTGAACGGCGCCGGCACGCTGCAGGGCGGCTATGTGGAATCGTCCAACGTGAACGTGGTGGAAGAACTGGTCAGCATGATCCAGACCCAGCGCGCTTACGAGATCAACAGCAAGGCCGTGCAGACGTCTGACCAGATGCTGCAGCGCCTGACCCAGATGGGATGATAGTGATGACTCAAGCCACCTCGGTGTCCCGCATGGGCACGATCGCGCTGTATTGCCTGACCGGCATCGCCGTGCTGGCCACCGGTGGCTGCGCGCTGGTCCCCAAGGAGCCGCTCGTACAGCTGCCGACCAGCGCGCGCGCCGAACAGCGCAACGTGATGGCGCCGTCGGGCTCCATCTTCCAGGCATCGTACGCGGGCAACCCGCTGTTCGAGGATCGCCGCCCGCGCAACGTCGGCGACATCCTGACGATCGTGATCAACGAAAACGTCAACGCCACGAAGAACTCGGGCACCAACGCAAGCCGTACGGGCAACACCGCGCTCGCATTCAACGCGGTGCCTCGTGCGCTGGGCGGGCTGTTCAGCTCGTCCCAGAACGCCGATATCACCGGCACCAACGGCATGAAGGCCAGCGGTGGCGCGTCGGCCGCGAACACGTTCAACGGCACCATTACCGTGACCGTGCTCGAAGTGCTGCCGAACGGCAACCTGGTGGTGTCCGGCGAGAAGCAGATGGCCATCAACCAGGGTGCGGAATACATCCGGTTCTCGGGCGTGGTGAACCCGCGCACGATCACCGGCGACAACGCCGTACCGTCCACGCAGGTGGCGGATGCGCGCATCGAGTACACCGCCAAGGGGTACATCGACGAAGTGCAGAACATGGGCTGGCTCCAGCGCTTCTTCCTCAATGTCTTACCGTACTGATCCCGCCATGTTTTTGCCTCCGACGCCTTTCCAGAAGCCAGGCTCGCCGTTGGGCATCCCGCCCGGCCTTACGTCCCGCTCAGGTCGCGCGGTCTTTCTTGCCGCGCTCGCCAGCGTGCTGACCTTCGCGATGATGGTCGCGCTCGTGCTCGGCGCGACGATGGGCAGCGCGCGCGCCGAGCGCCTCAAGAATCTGGTGAACTTCCAGGGCGTACGCGACAACCCGCTCGTCGGCTACGGCCTCGTCGTCGGCCTGGACAACACCGGCGACCAGACCACGCAGACTCCGTTCACCACGCAAAGCTTGACGAACATGCTGTCGCAGCTCGGCGTGACGCTGCCCGCGGGCCGCAACATGCAGCTCAAGAACGTGGCCGCCGTGATGGTGACGGCCACGCTGCCGCCGTTCGCGCAGCCGGGCAGCCAGCTCGACGTCGTGGTGTCGTCGATGGGTAATGCCAAGAGCCTGCGCGGCGGCACGCTGCTGATGACGCCGCTCAAGGGCGCCGACGGCCAGGTCTACGCGATCGCGCAGGGCAACCTGCTCGTCGGCGGCGCCGGTGCGTCGGCCAACGGCAGCAAGGTGCAGATCAACCAGCTCGCGGTCGGCCGCATCGCCAATGGTGGCGTGGTCGAGCGCTCGGTGCCCTCGTTCCAGCCGGAAGGCGGCTACCTGAACCTCGAACTCAAGGACACGGACTTCGGCACGGCCGAGCGCGTGATCGAGGCGATCAACCGCACGATGGGTCCCGGCGTCGCGCAGGCCGTCGATGGCCGCGTGGTACAGCTGCGCACGCCGCAGACGCCGACCGAGCGCGTCAACTTCCTGGCGCGCATCGAGAACATCGACGTCACGCGGGCGCGCGGACCCGCCAAGGTCATCCTCAATGCGCGGACCGGTTCGATCGTGATGAACCAGGCCGTGACCGTGGAAGACTGCGCGATTGCGCATGGCAACCTCTCGGTCGTCATCAACACGCAGCCGGTGATCAGTCAGCCCGCGCCGTTCAGCGGCGGCCAGACCGTCGTTGCGCCCGTATCGCAGATCGACCTCAAGCAGGGCGGCGGCTCGCTGCAGATCGTCAAGGCCGGCGCGTCGCTGGCCGCCGTGGTCAAGGGGCTGAACGCCCTTGGCGCGACGCCGGCGGACCTGCAGACGATTCTGGAAGCGATGCGCGCTTCGGGCGCGCTGCGCGCGGAACTGGAGATCATCTGATGGCGCTGGACACTGCCGCTGGCGATATCTCGCAGCGCTTCGCGCTCGATACGCAGGGCTTCGAGGCGCTCAAGAACCAGGCGCGCGCGGGCAACAACGACCAGACGCTGAAGGCCGCGGCCAAGCAGTTCGAGGCCGTGTTCACGCAGATGGTCCTCAAGAGCATGCGCGATGCCACGCCGCAGGATGGCATGTTCGACAGCCAGCAGACCAAGCTGTACATGTCGATGATGGACCAGCAGCTCTCGCAGCAGATGTCCGCGCGCGGTATCGGACTGGCCGACGTGATGTACCGCCAGCTCGCGCGCGCCGCGGGCGTCCAGGTGCCCCAGCAGGTCACGCCGTCCATCACGGGCGCGCAGGCTGCGCTCAGCGCGCAGAACGCGCAGAACGCCCAGATGGCCGCGATGCTGGACAGTCGCGGCGCGACCGATGCGGACGGCCCGCCCCCGATCGGCACCGTCCTGCCCGGGGGTTCGTGGAGTCCGACGACCGGCGTGCGCCAGTACCAGGCCGCGAACGAATGGCAGGGCGGACAGGCATCGCTGGGCCAGTTGCCCGACGACTCGCCGGCCCACATCAGCGAATTCGTGAACCGCATGGCCGCGCCGGCCATGGCGGCCTCGCGCGCGACCGGCGTGCCGGCCAAGCTCATCGTCGGCCAGGCCGCGCTCGAGTCCGGCTGGGGCCGCCGCGAGATCACCAATGCCGACGGCAGCACCACGTTCAACGTGTTCGGCATCAAGGCCGGTGCCAACTGGCGCGGTCCGGTGGCGGAAGTCATGACGACCGAGTACGTGGACGGCCAGCCGCAGAAGGTGCGCGCGAAGTTCCGTGCTTATGGCTCCTACGACGAAGCATGCGCTGACTACGCGCGTCTGCTGACGACTAACCCGCGCTATGCCGGCGTGGTGGCCGCCAACAACGCCGACGAGGCAGCGCATGGGCTGCAGCGCGCGGGCTACGCCACCGATCCGGCCTATGGCGAGAAGCTGGTTCGGATCATGAAGAAGGTGTCGTCGTAAGACGCACGGTCTCGGACGTCCGGGCGGCAGACGGGCCCTTCCCGCGCTATGCGCGGGAAGGGCTTCAACACGCCTGCTTCGTTCGTTGTATTGCGTCGAACGTGCGCCGAACATGCGTCGATCCTGTAATGAACGCTAACAAAACGGGACGCTAAGCGCCGCTAAAGTCCCGCCATGTTTCTGCCGTTATCTAGCACATTCACCGCCCTCGGCCGTGTGCCGAAGGTAGCCAACTGATCCGGGGTCAGAGCAAATGTCTCTCTTCAATATCGGTCTTTCGGGGCTCAACGTCGCGCAGAACGCGCTCTCGACGACTGGCCACAACTTCGCCAACGCCGCTACGTCCGGCTATACGCGCCAGAACACGATCATCGCGTCGGCCGGCGGCCAGATGCGCGGCTCCGGCTTCTATGGCCAGGGGTCCAACACGCTGTCCGTGCAGCGCGTCTACGACTCGTTCCTTACCAACCAGCTGCGTGGCGCCACGTCCGCCAGCGCGCAGCTGTCCACGTACTCCGATCAGATCTCGCAGATCGACAACCTGCTCGCCGACCAGAAGGGCGGTCTCGCGCCGCTGATGCAGAAGTTCTTCGCGTCGGTGCAGTCCGTGTCCGACACGCCGGCCGACCCGGCGGTGCGTCAGGGCATGCTGTCCGCCGCGCAGGCGCTCGCTGGCCAGATCAAGTCCGCCAGCAGCTACCTCAAGCAACTGCAGGACGGCGTCAACACGCAGATCTCGACCACGGTGGATCAGGTCAACACCTACACCGCGCAGATCGCCAAGCTCAACACCGAGATCACCCGTATGAGCGCGCAGGCCGGCGGTCAGCCGCCCAACGACCTGCTCGACCAGCGCGATCAGATCGTGCAGGAGCTCAACACGCTGATCGGCGCCAAGGTCGTCGTGCAGGACGGCGGCACCTCGTACAACATCCTCACCGCCAACGGCCAGCCGCTGGTGATGGGTTCCGATTCGTACAACCTGAAGGCGGTGCAGTCGGCGACGGACGGCAGCCGTACGGAGATCGCCTTCACGCTGCCGAACGGCTCCGTGCAGGAAGCCGACGAAGGCGCGATCACCGGCGGTTCGCTCGGCGGCATGCTCGCATTCCGCAGCGATACGCTGGACAGCGCGCAGAACGCGATTGGCCGCATCTCCATCGCGCTGGGCCAGACGTTCAACGACCAGCACAAGCTCGGCATCGACCTCAACGGCGCCGCCGGCACCGACCTGTTCTCGATCGGCGGTCCGACCGTCTATGGCAAGCAGGGCAACACCGGTACCGCCACCGTCTCCGCGCAGATCACGAGTGCTGGCGCGCTGACGACGAGCGATTACACGCTCAGGTTCGACGGCACCAACTATTCGGTCATCCGCAAGTCGGACGACAAGGTGGTGGGCACCTCCGCGGGCGCCGCGCCGATGGCGCTGACGACGACCGACGGCTTCACGCTGAACATCAGTGCCGGCATGGCCGCCAACGACTCGTTCGAGATCCAGCCGACGCGTAACGCGGCCGCGGCGTTCGACGTCAAGATCGTCGACCCGGCGAAGGTTGCCGCCGCCTCGCCGGCGCGCGCGGATGCCACCACCGGCAACTCCGGCAGCGGTGCAGCCAAGCTGACCGCGGTGGCGCCGGGCTGGACGCCGCTGGCCGGCAAGATCACCGCGACCTACAGCACCGTTGCCCCGGCCGGCTATCGGTTCACCGATGCCTCGGGCACGCTGCTCGCACCGCAGCCGACGCCCACGCCAAACGGCAGCAACGTCGACTACACGATCAACGGCATGACGTTCAGCTTCAGCGGCACGCCGGCCGCGGGCGACACCATCACGCTGTCGAACAACTCCGGCGCCGTGGCCGACAACGGCAACATGCTGCAACTGGCGAAGCTGCAGACCGCGAAGACGATCAACGGCGTGTCGAGCTTCAACGATGCGTATGCGCAGCTGGTCAACGATGTCGGCAGCAAGGCGCAGTCGATCAAGATCCAGTCCACGTCGCAGGACAGCGTGACGACGCAGATCTACACGGCGCAGCAATCGATCTCGGGCGTGAACATGGACGAGGAAACCGTCAACATGCTGCAGTTCCAGCAGCTGTATCAGGCCAATGCGCGCGTGATCCAGACGGCCAGCCAGATCTTCGACACGCTCATCAGCATTGCCTGACGGCAGCACCACGGAACTGAAGGAAACTAGCCATGATTCGCGTAGCCTCCTCCACGCTCTACACCCAGGGCCTGTCGTCGATGAACAGCCAGCAGTCGGCGCTGCTGCACGTGCAGCAGCAGCTCGGCACGGGCCGTCGCGTGCTGTCGCCGTCCGACGATCCTGTCGCGGCCAGCCGCGCGCTGGGCGTCTCGCTGGCCGGTTCGGTCAACGGGCAGTACGCAACCTCGCGCAAGCAGGCCGACGCGACCCTGGGCCTGTCGGAAAGCACGCTGCAAACGGTCACGACGACCGTACAGAACATTCAGACGCTGCTTGTCAACGCCGGTAACGGCACGATGTCCGACAACGACCGCGCCACGCTCGCGACGGCCCTGCAGGGCCAGTACGACCAGTTGTTCGGTCTGGCCAACGCCGACGATGGCAACGGCAACTATCTGTTCGCCGGTCTGCAGTCGAGCACGGTGCCGTTCACCAAGAACGCCGCGGGTGGCGCCGTCTATCAGGGCGACACCGGCCACCAGTTGCTGCAGGTCGACGTGGCTCGCCAGATGCAGGCTGGCAACAACGGCGCGGAAGTGTTCCAGAGCGTGACGGCCAACGCTGGCTACGTGCTGACGGGCAATAGCGCCAATACCGGCACCGGCACCTTCAGCTCGGTGTCCGCGTCGGACCCGACCAACCCGCTCTACGGCCACTCGTTCACGCTGAACTTCGCCCCGAACGGCGCCGGCCGCATGCAGTACACGATCACCGACACGACGACGGGAACGCAGGTCGTGCCCGCGACGGACTACAACGAAGGCGTCGCCATCTCGGCCGGCGGCGTCACGTTCTCGGTCAAGGGCGCACCGGCAAACGGCGACACGATGTCCATCAAGCCGGCGCAGCAAGCCGGCGGGGACATGTTCACCAACCTGCAGAACGTGATCAACGCGCTCAAGCAGCCGCTGACCGACGAGACGGCCAACGCCAACCTGCAAAACGTGCTGGCCACCGGCATCCGCCAGTTCTCGAACTCGCTGGACAACGTCCTGACCGTCCGCTCCTCGATCGGCTCGCGCATGCAGGAACTGGACTCGCTGGACACGATCGGCACGAACCGCGACCTGACCAACCAGGCCACGCTGTCGAGCCTGACGGACCTGGACTACGCGGCAGCCATCAGCGAGTACTACCAGCGCTCCACCGCGCTGCAGGGCGCACAGCAATCGTTCATGCAGATCCAGGGGATGAATCTGTTCAGGTTCCTGTAAGCGTTTCTGAAGTTTGTGAGGCTGTTGAAAAGGGTCGCGTTAGCGACCCTTTTTCATTTCCACCGGAAGCCGGTGTCGTGCCGCCTCCTCGCTCAGACCCTCGCATGCCTGATTGAAGAAACGACGATTTCCCACGCGCGGCAAACATGTGAATCTCTGGACCCACGATTGGATTGATACGAGGGGTCTTGATGCACTATGCAGATGACGAGGATAGCGAGCTCAACGAGGAGCTCGGCCGTGAGTTCGTGCAGCGGGTAGTTGTCCTGCTGGAAGACATCACGAAGTGGTGCAACGGCCGTGACCTGGACGTCAAATATTTTTCGCGGACCTTGAATGAGCAAGTCGCGGGTAAATATGAAGCGCCGGGTCTTCATATCTCGAAGCAGAGGGTGCCTGTGGCAGAAGTCATCCCCATTGCTGCATGCGCGATTGGCGCGGATGGGCGCGTCGATCTGAGCGGCCGCAGGTATTCCCACGCGCTGATGTTCCACGGCGGTGATGGTCCCGAGTACACCCCATGCACGATCGAGAACGGTCGCATCGTGCGCGGTGCTCGCAGACCGTTTGCGTATGGAGCCGATCGAAGCGGATGGTATTGGACGGGTCCTACCATGTGGCGGCCCAAACGCCTTGACGAAGTCCTGTTCTTCGATTTGCTGACGGACGTGTCGACGTATGATCTCTGATTATCTGCTGCGGCCGGTCTACGATGCCTATATCGTGGCAAGCGAATGCTTCAATGTCGTGGACAAGATCATTCGCGACCAGAATGCGGCGTTCATGCACGAACTACCGTTCACCCGAGAGACGCCGCAAGATGCTGTAGTCGCGCTTCAGCGCGCGCGGCAGCAGGCAGCCGATCTGGCCGTCCTCGCGCTGTTCGCCACGTTCGAGCGGATGCTCATCGAGCAGCTGCAGACTGCCAGGGCATGGCTGGCTCTTGGCCGCCCTGTGAGCTACGCCGCTCGGCTGGCCGACAAGTTTGGCAAGGAGGTCGAGTATTGGCGGTTCCACGACGTCATGGACCTCTTCAAACCGGAGGTCGACGTCGACCTCATTGGCCGAGCCAAGCAGATCAAGCAATATCGGGATTGGATTGCTCACCGCAATCCCAGCAAGCCCGCACCTTCGGTCGTGACCCCGGAACTCACGTTCCGAGTCCTGAGCGGCCTGATCGAGCAGATCCGCGACGCCCACGTCTCGACGTCATCGATAGAGGCTTGAGTGGATGGTTCGTTCAGCGCTTCTGCGCGACACGTTCTACATCGCACTCGAAGACCATCTGGATGCCGATGTCATCATCGACGCCCTTTGGCGACACCTCCAACGTCTTCGGCGTCGGCACGATTACCCGCTTCGGAACAAGGCGGGGTAGTTCTCGCTCGGCCAGTCCGGTTGACCTGCCGCCGGTGTTTGATACCGTGACGTGGACAACGGTCCGGAGTTCGCTGGTAAGGTGTTGGATGCATGAGCATATGAGGCCAGCGTCATGCTGTCCTTCATCCGGCCTGGTAAGCCTGTGGGGAACGCCTACATCGAAAGCTTCAGCGGCCGTTCCGCAATGAATGCCTGAACGAACACTGGTTCGTTTCCATGCCTCGCGCTCGGATGCTGATAGAGAATTGGCGCGATGAGTACAACACCGAGCGGCCTCACAGCTCGCTCGGCTACCTGACCGCTGAGCAATTTGCCAGGGGACCGGCAGAGTTTTTAACGCCGAACTCTAATCGCATGCCGTACTAAAACCGGGGGGCGGGTCAGATTGAGTCAATATGGCGTACGCCATCGCAGCCCGTCACTCCTGGTTGCCCGGGGCAACGTTATTGAGCGCGGAGCGTTCACCAAACGGCTAAGGTCGCCCAATGAGGAAAAGAGAGGGTTCATGGGACGCATCGTTCGTTGTTGTCGACGCCATAAAGGGTCGGCTCAGTAATGAAGCGTTTCGGGGGGGCCGGATGCAGTACCCAGCGCTAGCACCGTATATGCGCTGCATGATTTGGTTCTAAGCGAGCAATTGCAGAAGGCCGCGACGGCCGACATCCCAGGCGTGCCATTGCGCCATGTCCTTGTGAACATCATGGAGACCTCATTGGTTGCGAGCGCAACAGGCGCAATCGTGCCGGTTAGTCCGGAAATTGCTGGAGGAAGATTCCCAACATTGCATGGCCTTGATAATCTCTCCAGCAAGACGAGGAGAGTGATCAATGGTTGGCGGGAATCTCCGTGCATTCATCTGAACGATGGCAGACCTACGACTGCCCTGAGGAGTGGCCGCCGTGGACGCATCCGCATGTTGTACGGGCAGATCCTGTGCTAGGGATCTCCGAGGAGTCGACGGTTGAGGATCTGCGGTCAAAGTTGCGGTCCGAGTTTGCCGCTTCGGGCCGCAATCCTCAAAGTCCACCTTAGGACTTCTTACGCTTCCGCGACGGAGTGTTGTGTTCCTCGACGATAAACTCGAAGACGAGCGCCAACTCGACGACCAATTTTTCAGCCAATTTTGCGAGTTCAGCGTGCAAAGTTGTGACCGTTTCGATGCCCTGGCGATGGTAGTTCTCCAACTCCCGACGATAGATCGCATCCACCTCGGGAGTCCGGTCGATACTTGCAGCGATCAACAACGTATCCGTGTACCCTGCGACATGCGCGACTTTGTTTCTGCCCTTCTTCAGCGGCTTTACTAGAGATTCTGCCTCTTCTAATACCGCGAGCGCGCCGGTCAGGTAATTCTTCTTGAGGCACCGCTTCACGTTCTCATTGGCGCGCGTGGAGCTAAGCTCCTTTCGACTCATGAACGCTGAGGTCCCTGCCAAAAGGAAGAGACGATCTACGGTTCCCACCGCTCGGAACAATACGTTCTCATAGTGGTACTGGTAATCGCGCTCCCGAAATTCGCCGGTGCCGGACAGCGTTTCCTTCATCCTATCACCAGCAAAAGCCAGAAAATCTATAGCCACCTGTACTTCGCCCGCGCGCTCCGCAATGTAGTACGAGAGTGCCTCCGTGGTTGGCAATGAAACACGGCCACCCGCCGACTCGCCGCGCGTCAATAGATTGACGGCCACCGTCCTGTAAATCGTGAGCAGGGGCGCAAGTGCCGGCTGGTCGTAGATATGGCGTGCTGAGGTAGTCATAGAACTCCTTTGTGTCCTCACATGGATCTGCTCACCAACTATTCTCGAGCACGTCGATGCCCTCGGCGGCCTTTGCTATTTCTCTCCAGGGTCGGTCATCCTGGATCGTTTCGAACCAGACGAGGCCATCAAGCAGTGCCTAGCAGCTGCGGCTGATGTCCTGCATCGCATTTCCAGTGGCAAGTCGCGGGCCGCGGATATCGCCAACGAGTTCGCTGCATACTGGGTAGTCGGCCAAAATCCTCCTGCTTATCCTGTCTTGGTAGACGAACTCGATTCCGATGCCGACACTGCGATGTACTTCCTCGTCAAGCAGGAGGGACAACGTAAGGCACTGATTGCTCGCGATGCCTCCGCGGCACGCCGGGTCGGTAAAGGATTCGAGACAGATGACGTGGTCAAGGGCGTTTTCACTTGCTTTGTCTTTGAAAGCGCGAATGCCCCGGGTGTACCCGAAGAAGGATTGCCGACCACGATCAAAGAGTTCTTCGCTTGGGTAAGGGCCTGGGACGCTGACCTTTCCACTCAGATTCAGCATCGCCTTGGCGCAGATCGATCCTATCTGGAGCGTGAAGGATGTGTTATTGCATTCAATACGCCGATAGGTCGCTTCGGTGTCATGTTTTGGTTGGACACGAAGCACCGCTTGGGCTTTCGGCTCGCGCCCAAGCGATTTCGAAACTACCTGCACAACGCCGGGGCTGGCACGAACGTTGTACGACTTCGCCTTGACGACATCTCGCCAGCGTATATTCACTCCCGCAATCTTGAGTATCCCAGCCTCACTGGCAAGGGGCTGACCTTGATTGGATGCGGTGCGATCGGAGGGTATCTGGCCCAAGCCTTGGTCCGCCTGGGTGCCGGCACTGGGAAAAATGGCGTGCTACGTCTCATCGACTTCGGCAGGCTTGAGCCGGACAATCTGGGCCGCCATGCGTTGGGCTTCCCGGCATTGCATCAGAACAAGGCTGAAGCCTTGAAGGATGATCTACTGCGTCAATTTCCTTACGTGAACGTCGAAGTGGAGACTACCTCGCCGAGACTGAATGATGCGTTCTTCTCGACGGACCTGGTCATTGATGCAACGGGTGAAGAGGCATTGAGCACCTTAGTCAATGCTGCACACATGAAGCACCGTCTTGGGCCGATGCTATACGTCTGGGTTAAGGGAAACGGTGAGTGCGTACAGGGTCTATGGTCTGACTCTGACAAGTACGGGTGTTTCCAGTGTCTTCGTCACGGCATCGGACCGAACTATCGGCAGGAGAGATTCCAGATCCTGGACTCTCCTCCACGCAAGCAGTTCCGAGGTTGTAGCTCATACACGCCGTACGCGGTGTCAGCACCGATGTCAGCCGCAGCCCTGGCTGCTGATATGGTCAGTGACTGGCTCAAGCATGAAGTTAGCCCACGATTTCGAACTCGCTATCTCGAGACCGCGGACGCGAAGCGCATAAGGAACCAGGACATTGCGCCTACCACTAACTGTCCAGCATGCCAGCATCGCTGATTATTCCGCATCCGCTGTGCGACGGTGCAAAGATACTCATTGAGGCTGAGGTACTGGAGCGTCTGTTCCAGTTTCGACAGGTCGACCTGAATTCGCCGGAGTCAGGCGGAATTCTGATGGGATATCGCAGACAACACCACTTGCACATCGTGGCGATCTCGTCGCCGCAGCCAGGCGACAAGCAGCAACGATTCCGATTCCATCGACAGGCGGAAAGCCACCAGCGCATCGCGCTTCGTCACTGGAGGGCGCAGAAGCAGACGATGGACTATCTTGGCGAGTGGCACACACACCCGGAAGCGAGGCCTTCTCCATCATCCATTGATATGGGCGAGTGGCGAAGGCTATGTGCCAGCAAGGCGGTGCCGATGGTATTTCTCATCGTCGGAAATCAGTGCGCGATATGGGTGGGTGTTGGCGAGGGGAAAGACCTCAAAGGTGACATTGTCCTAGTGCCGCCGCGCGGCCTATAAAGAAAGGGGCGCTGTTGCACGGAAGAAACATCATCGACGGAACCCGCGATCGTCATGATTTTCGACCTTTGTTCGAAGTTGGGCTTGATTTCGTACCCTGTGCCTTGCTCTTTTTCTTCGATGCCTTCTTCGCTGCAGTCATCGACTTCTTAATTGCGCTGCGGGCCAACTTTGCATCGATATTGAAAACCGGAAGACTCTCAATTTCCGCGAAGAGCGCAGAGTTCTCCTTCCGCCCCTTCCCGTTCGATGGAGTATCCGTGAATTGACGGATGGCGGTGACGTACAACTTGTGAAGCCACAGATATTTCTCTTGGACGTACGGGTTGTCGTGTCGAAGTCCATCCCGGATTAGCTTGCTCAGAGCTCCAAGATAGGAGCCGTAAACGTCGCTTTCGCCACCACTGATTGCCACGACGGAGTTCCAAGAGACATAGTCAAAGAAGTACTCGCCATCGGAATCCTTTGTCATGAAGGACTTCGCATACGTAGCCTCCTCTTCCGGAGTATGCCCCTCTCTCCGTGCGCGTTTCGCAACTTCAAGTACCTTGGGGTCGATGACGATGCGAGGATACTTAGCGACCTGGGATTCTATCCGATATGCTTCGTTCATCGCGGGACCTACCACGTGGCGATCTGAGTGATAGAGTCGGCCGACAGTTAGCCCGCCGCGGACCAGAAACCCATTTTCCGCCAAGCTGAGAACTTGGAGAGCGATGCTGTTGAGGAGCCAGAAGACTGCGGATCTTTCTGTTACCAGGTAGGAGACAACGATGCAGTCGGAGAACTGGGTGACACGTTGACTCTTGAGAAACTCTGCATCATCGCTGCCGATAGTGCCAACCGCGTTCATGGCGCTAATGAGCTTCTTAAGAAAGTCCGGGTCGCTAGTAGTACGGCTAACCAGATCCTTGAAGCCTAAGAAGTCGAGGAATAGGACAATTCTCTGCTCGTAGCGAGGAGCGGGCGTAGGTTGCGAAGGGATTCTTTTGACCATGATTATAGGAAGATAATGTCAGAATTTCGCGTCGACGCGCGATTAGCTAGTTGACGAACTGAGCAATTCTAGCGGTGCTGGGCACTGTGCTCTACCGATGAAAGATGGGGAGATCGATCCGCTTGTCTCCACTGGAACTGTCGTCGGTTCGAAGTCATTGAGACTTTAGATACGGGGTGCTTCGCTGATGAGAATTTTCTTCATGTCGAACTAGCTCAAAGAGATACTTCGACGCTGAGGTGGTGCCTTTCGCAGTGGTGCCTGGCTACGTGCCGGGACAAGGAGTCTCCTTCATGAGTGCCAGGGATATTCGAAAGGGGGATTTGCCCGTCATTATGCGCGGTGAGAGGTGGGCATTCGGGATTGTGGGAGATTCGGGATCTTATTTTCGCTTTTGTGAAACCTCAGTTGCTGCACATGCGGAATTGGGGAATCCACAGTGGATCGGGAAAGGTGGCTCTGGCGTCGGAATTCCTAACGATGTAACGTACATCATTTTTCCAGCAATGCGGCCGAAGCCGCTAACTGCAGAGAACGTCGTCGCGCGGTCAAGGGCCGACGCAGAGAAGGAACGAAAAGAAATAAGAGGCGACGAGGACGGGGTCGAGCTGGCGTGGCTGTCAATGGTGCAGCCCACCAGTCGGGTCACTAAAACGATATTAGGGATGGGTCATGGAGTGGACGAAGGAGCAGCCGTTTCAGGCGCTGGCGCTGACCGGTGGGGGCTACAGGGGGCTGTTTACTGCCCGTGTGCTCCAGAAAATCGAAGAGCACCATAAGAAGCCCATCGCCACGTGTTTTGACCTGGTCAGCGGCACCTCTATTGGAGGCATCATCGCTCTCGCGGCAGCATTCGAGATTCCGATGTCTCGCGTTGTCGAAGTGTTTTGCGAGGATGGGGAGACGATATTCCCGTTTCATGAGAAACCCACGACGATTCGCGGACAAGTCTGGGACTTCTTAAGGCATCTGCGTCGACCTCGATATGCGGCATCGAATCTACGTGACACGATCGCAAAGCTGATTCCGGAGGATACCCTCCTTGGTGAGGCGCTACACCCGGTTGCGATTCCTGCTGTGAACGTGACAATGGGCGAGCCGCAGGTCTTCAAGACCCGACACAAGGAGACTTGGACCCGCGATTGCAAGTTCAAGGTCGTGGACATCGCGCTAGCAACCGCGGCGGCCCCAACGTTCTTCGAGTTGGCTGAGGTGGAATCCAACGTCTATGCCGATGGAGGCCTGTTTGCAAACGCTCCTGACCTGGTGGCGATGCATGAGGCAGAGCATTACTTTGGCGTTCCGAAGGAGAACTTTCGCCTCCTGAGTATTGGTACGACAACCCGGAACTATTCCATTGCGAGGAGTTTGGGACGCCAGTTTGGCGTCTCAGATTGGATGGCCGGACAGCGCCTCTTCTCGGTCATCATTTCCGCGCAGCAACAGTTCGTAGAGCAAATCGTTCGGCATCGTCTTGAGGACCGCTACCTCAGGATCGACCATGTCGCTGGAGACGAGCAGGCCGGCGACTTGGGACTTGATGTGGCTACCGAAGCGGCCAAAAAAACCCTGCTGGGACTGGCCGACAAGCATGCCAGCAACGTCATGGGTGACAAACTGCCGCTATTTCTATCGCACTTGCCACAGCTGCAACTGTTCAAGGGGGAGAAGTAATCGATGGGCAATGCTTCTCGACTATTCAATGGGGCGGCGGAGCAGACGCTCTACGGTCGCGTTACTCCGACGACAAGGCAGCGTGAGTTCCTTCAAGAGCAATGGAACGCGTTAGCTGAGCACTTGAAGGCCGAGCTCGGAAAGAAGGGGTACCCAATCTCCACGTGGTTGCAAGGATCCTACAAGTACGGCACGTTGATTAAGCCCGTCCGCAAAGGCGAGGAGTACGACGTCGATGTTGGTCTCTATTTCGGATGGCACCAAAAAGCGGGCGGTGCTTGGCCGAGTCCAGTGCAACTTCGGCAGTGGGTTCAAGATGAGCTGGTTCGCCATAGTAAGACTAACCGTGACATCCGAAGCATAGAGGAGCCGAAGGAGCGATGCTCGCGAGTGATCTATGCAGAGCAGTTCCATATCGATACCCCCACATATCACTTGGACACTGTGACGCAGGAGCGTCGGTTGGCGTGCCTGTCGAACAAATGGGAAGCTAGCGATCCCAAGGGAATCTATGTTTGGTTTCGGGACGCTTTGCCGGTTGATGAGAGGGAGTTGCTGCGACGCCTGATTCGATATCTGAAGGCGTGGGCGGCGATAACATTCGATGCGCTTCCTGACGCCAGACCGTCGTCGATTGTGCTGACAGTTGTCGCTACTCAGGTATTTCAGGGCCTTCGGCCGATGGGCGTCCAAGGAATGGCGGATGACGATGCGCTCGCAACCTTGGTTCGGGGCATGTATGGACGTTTCGTTGAAAGTTCGCGCGTTCCGAACCCCGTCAATCGTGATGAAGATCTGAATCGCATTCCAAGGGGCGGCTGGAACGTGTTCCTCGGGAAGCTGAATGCTCTCATGGAAGCCGGAGACGCGGCCCAAGTGGCGGAGGATGAAGCCTCGGCCGCATTCGCATGGGCTACCGCGCTGTCGTACCTTATGCCACTGCCCGAGGCGGATATTGTAGAAGTGGAAGGCCCCGCCGGCAATGCGCTAATGCCGATACCTGAGATTCGCATCGACGTGTACGATCGAGAGGGCGGCAATCTTCAGGCGACCTACTATAACGAAATCCCAAGCATTGAACGCCGTCGTTGGCTCGTCTTCTCGATTGCGAACCCACATGTCATACCAGCGTATGCACACGTCGAATGGACGGTCCGAAACTGCGGCGAAGATGCAGACACCATTGGCGACTTAGGCCATTCTCGAGGCGGGATCGGAATGCTCGAATCAGAGGAGTCGACGCAGTACATTGGCAAGCATTTCATGGACTGCGTTATCCGATGCAACGGCACAATCCATGCTGTCCGACGTGTGCAAGTCAACATCAGGGCCAATCCCGCCAAATTCGCAGGGGGAACTCGGCGCGCATGGATGGGCCTTCGAACGCGTGTCGGTCGCCGTTGAATGGGCATAGTCTTGCTAGCGCGTTACGCATCCGGGGCTTTCGCTAGGACAACCATGGCTTCGCCATTTCTCGATTCATGCGACAGAAAGCAAAGATAGTGGGACAAGGAGTTGTAAGACGCTACGTGATGGACTGAGAGTAGCGTAGCAAACTTCTTATGCTAGGTAAGGATTGCCTCGTGGTCCGCCTGGTGTGCACGCGGCGCGGACGATCGAAACTTCGCAAGGCTACCTTTGTGAAGTCGTCCTCCGCATTCGTGATAGAGCTGTATGAGATCCTCCTCGCGGAGGAAGTCTTGCTGGATTTTTTCCAGGTGGTGACTGTTCTCAGTGGAGGAGACGACTACCGGATGCGGATAGAAGTTCGGAAGAAGCTCTGCCAGCATCCTCATCAATTTGTCGGCCTCATAGGTTTATTGCAACTTGGAAGTGTTTGTTGCCTCTATGTCGCCACGGGGGTTGAGACAGCACAGCGCAACTATCTCGTATAGCATTCTGAGCTGCAAATAGCCGAAATCATTGATCAACGGCGCTGGTAGCAGCAGACGGCCGCCGATAGCGTCCTCAACTCCAATCAATCGGCTCCGCGCCTCGTCCAGTAGTCGACTGGTAGACAACCATCGCTTGCTGTTGCTGTCTGGTGGCCCGCGGGAGTGCAGTTGCTATTGTCACCTTACGCCACCAGAACGTGTTGCACCGACTGCTCGGCATTCACTGCACGCTGGAACCATTCGGGAAGGGTGCCACTCCCCGTCCCATGTGTGCCCGCTGGCGTAGCGATAACGGACGTATTGCGTCCAATCTGTGAGAATCTGCGGTCGATTCGAAAGGTTACGTATGCGTATTTTGTCCCCAATTCCGGGGTGTGACGTGAAGGTGTAGCTTGTCTCGACACGGAACCTGTCGCGCCAGAGTTCCCAGATTTTTACGAGTGCCAGAACCGTTGAGAGGCCGGCGCCCCACCATGAAATAAATGTGGATGTTGCCATTGCCATCTGATTAAGCGGGAGACAATCCCCCATAAGCTGCAGATTATCGCAGCGGATGGCCAGTCCGGGTGTGTCTATCGAACGAGAAGATGTGTTCTGCAGGGTGTTCATCGCACCGGCCTATCAATCGTCCGGCGAACTCTCGGCGACCCTCTTCTAGGTGAACCAGTTCTCCGCAGAATGTACAGTTGCCACAGTAGCGGACCAGCCTAATGACCCGCACGTTGTTGCCGTCGTCGTCTTTTTCCTTTGCTGCTTCTAACTGGACGCTTCGCTCGCGGATCGACACCAGGATGTCGGGAGCCATGATGATGCGCAGGTCAATGAGGCGCCAGAAGGGGCGTAGAACTGAAATCGCCATCCATCCGACCATCGCGGCGAGGAGAAGTAGCAAGGTCACGCCTGCCACGGGGAGAGAAGCATAACCGGTCGATAGAACGACCCACAGCCAAGCCAGAACCGTTCCGAATATGACTAGGCTCACAAGGCCTGAGCCGAGGAACAAGGTTCGCCGCCAGCCTTTTAGGGCGAATCCGGCGTGAACCAGAGGCTTTACCCAGAACGCCGGCTTCAAAGTGAGGTCGCGGGCGTAGCGGATGCCGCCAGAGTCCGATGCAGGAGCCAACTCCTCACGCACTGCAATTGGAGGAAAACGATCCCGAAGGACGAATTGTTGCCAGCGCCCCCGGCGCCCTGAGTCTTCCTCGGCCAAGCATAGACTGTAAGTCCAGCTTCGCGGGCGGTGTCTTGCACCCCGATTTCCCACTCTTCAAGGCGCTTCTCCAACTCATCCCAGACTTTGGAGAGCCAACCTGTGGCTCTCTCCGGGCCAATCTGGTGCCCCGTCATATCCGCAACTTGCTGAGACGTATAAGCGGTGACCCTCTTGTCGTCTTTGAGCCGCTGTAGCGAGTCTTGTGTCAGCGCCTTAGCAACTTTCAGGACGCGTGTCTCCCGTTCTTGCCGTTTGAAAAATGCGAGGAACGCTTCAAGAGCCGCCTTCTCGTCGGTGTTGGCATCGGTTGCTCGCGCGGACACCTCTTCTTGAGCGCCATTGATTTGTAATGGAATTTTTCCGTGCAACACAGTTTCTTCCGCTGTTGGTGACTGTTTCGTCTGCGACGCCATGACTAGGCTGGGCTCACTTTTCAACCAGGAGGTCATATGTTTCGGCGAGACGGAGTATGGACGTTTTCGATTCACGGTGTACTGGTGTTCGTACGTGAATTACCCAGAAACAACATCACTGTCTACCATCCGGTTTGCGAGCCGGGACGTCAACTTTTCGAGCCGATCTGTCGGGGTAGAGGGTACTGGCGACGAGAGCATCGAAATTGGCTTGTGTTCGAGAACTTCAAGGCAGAGGTGCTGGAAGAGTTGACTAGATTGGCGGAGGGCTGAGTTACTGACGGCGCTACCAATAGTACTGCCCAATTGGTCGCCCATTCTCCCTTAGCTGCTATCGCATACCACTCCAGCGGTATTCTCTATGAAGGGGGATGGCGAGAAAATCTCGAGTTAACCAGTACGCCGGTCGTCAATCGCGACCTTCCTCGTTTCGAAACTCAACGCGAAGAGCTCGCCAACTTAGTTGGTCGAGTTTCCGGATAGCGCAGTATTTTTCTATGACTCCAGAGACTCGGTTGGTGTGCGCTTACGTCATGACAAGCGATAGCGGCCATGCGCCAAATCCATTTCATGGAACTTGTACCCTGGCAATATGCACACCTAACCACCAGCGGTCTCGCAGCAAACCCGGTGACTGGATACTGGGGCTGGCCGGCTCCCCACTTCGAAGCAAGCTCGGGACACCACACATATGGCGTCTTCTCTATGCCATGCATGTGGACACGCGTTTGGAGCTGGACTCCTACTACACGGCAGATCGCTTCGCCAGTAAGCGCCCCAAGCTCAGTGGAAGCCTGGAGGAACAATGTGGAGACAATTTCTACCGGTTGGACAGGGAGGGGAAGTTGTTTCACACAGGTGAGACCACGCAGCATCAGGCTGCGCCGCCAGGCGAGGGAATTGAGAAGCAGGACATGGACGCCAACCGCGTCTTTGTCGGCGAGAGATTCTGGTACTGGGGAAGGAACGCTCAAGCATTGCCTCGAGGCGTGCAATGGGCTGAGAAGCTGATTTCTGCGTTCATCAGTAGTGCTCGGGGAATTCGCAACGTCTACGATGACGGCAAGGATGTCGAAATGCGATGGTCTGCGTCGGATCTAGCGGCATTCACTGTGTGGCTTCCTCCGGTAGGCGGCGTTCTTGGGCTACCTATCGAATGGCGACAGAATAATCAGGAGGCCTCACTTGCAGCTCGGTGTAGCCCAACATCGCCGCGGAACTGTACAGACACTCAAGACGTTCGTGGAGCTACGGTCCTGGCAGCAAAGAATCGCAAAATGTGCTAGCCACAATAGCTGTCTTCTTCGATGCGAAAACCAGATTGAAGGTGTGCGATGAGTGAGCTTGATATGCTTAAGAGTATTCCGCCGGAGGTATTCAAGGCCGCCTACGATGACGCGATATCGCCAGCCTTGAATGAGACGGGCAAATTTGGCGAAGACATCGTGGAGATGCTTCGCTTGGTGCTATTCCTGCCGTACGGTGCAGCCTATCAGAATAGGCTGGCGAGGCATCTCCGAAAATCCATCGACCAAGTCCCGGAGGATCGACGCATATCCCCGGTTGAGTCGTTGGCGTTGCCGATTGCAGAGCAGCTCAGGTTCCACGACGAGAAAGCAGCGTTGGCAATATGTTTGTGAACTTGCTTTCCAGGGGGATGGATCGCGAGCGGGTCGGCGAAGCGCATCCTGCATTCATTCAGATCGTTGGCCAACTGGCGCCAGATGAAGCCGTGCTGATCGAGCAGATCTCCGCAGGTCAACTGGCCGCTTAAATGCGACCGCCGCGGAAGGGCGTTGACGTATTGCTGAGAAACGCTCGTAAAGCGTTAGTCAGCGCGTCAAAGCTGTTAGAAAGTCAGAGGCGACACCTTGAAGGCGTTGCTGTGCGTCCCGAGGAGCTCGCCCGACCCGAATTGCTGGACACCTACATTGAACACCCTGGTGACTTTGGGCATCGTTTCATACACCAACGACCCTTGGAATGACACGTACAAGGGTGTGAGGGAAGCCGATTTCGACTTCTGGTTCATCGAACTCAGCGGTCTGGGCCGGTTGTTTCATCGAGCTTGCTTGTCGGAGCGCTAAGAGAGGATTGAAATGAAGTTTTCCGATGCCGTTTACGAGGTTGTTGCTGCAACCGGGGCGAGCATTACCCCCCAAGAGATTCGGGACCGTATTAAGCGAGACTATCCGGCTTTCTACGGTACAGAAGCCGCGGTTAGGAATATCGACGCGGGCCACTACAAGGACCTCGACCACGCTTTGTTGTCCGCTATCTACACCACTGTACGAACCGACAGCCGGTATCTGATTGACCGTTCGACAAAACCATATAAGGTATCAATTGAGTCAAGCCAGGCAATCGAGCAAGTCTTGGACGGTGGTGATGGCGAAGACCTCGAGCGGCTGAACGGGATTGTCTACGTGCTTGGAACAGGGGTTTATACAAAAGAAGGCAAACGCATCGTCAAGATTGGCTACACGACGCAAGAGCTCGCCGCTCGCATTCGCCAGCTGTACACGACGGGTGCAATGTTCCAGTTCGAGGAGCTTGAGGCGTATCGAGTGGACAACTACGATCTGCTGGAACACGCTCTGCATAAGCTGCTAGCACCGTTCCGTCTGAACAATGCGCGGGAGTTCTTTTCTGAGGACGCGATTCCGTTCGTTCGCGAGATTGCTGACATTCACCGGCGTATCCAGGCTGCACCGGGTGCGTGGAACGGGGCGCAATGAAGCACGGAGTGGGCAGGCCTGAATGGTGATATTCGAGAGCGCTCGCTAGGATCGAAGGAATAATGCTATGGCTGTAGGTAAGGACCATTTGGTCGTAAAAATAGACGGCGTCTTGGCGGATGCCACGATGACAATCACGACGGTACCCGCGGATGAGGTAGGCCCCGCTCATCGAAAATACCACTACGCCCTTTCCAACGGTCGCCAGATTGCGTATGGCTACACTCGGCGAGAAGCGCTTGAAATGTTTCTCACTGTGGCTTCTGAGCAAGGCTGGGCCGTGTATCTGCCTCTTTCCGTCGCCAAGCCATAGGTCTTCGCGATCTATCACAGGCGCGCCCGTTCCTCTGCGGCATTGCAATGATTCGCTGCCAAGCCTACATCCGCTGAAGAGGCTGAAGGACGCGGCTCGGTAAGTGACATGCTCCCCCTATTTAGTAGCGTGACGATGTAGAGTCCGTTCCCAAGGAGGGGCGGTCATGAAGGAGCGATTCACCGAAGAACAGATCATCGGCGTGCTGAAGGAGGCCGAGGCAGGATTGAAACCCGCAGAGCTTTGATGCAAACACGGCGTCTCCGAGGCTACCTTTTCTAACTGGAAGGCGAAGTTCGGCGGGATGACGGTCTCCGATGTGCAGCGCCTGGCTGGAGCAGGAGAACAACAAGCTCAAGCGCCTGCTGGCCGATTCGATGCTCGACAACGCGGCGCTGAAGGATCTGCTGTCGCGAAAATAGTGAGCCCGCCGGCCATGCGCGATGCGGTCCGGACGTTGGTGACCGAGCGCGCCACGGGTGTCACCCGGGCCTGCGGGCTGGTTGGAATTCCGCGATCGCTGTTTCACTATGAATGCGTCGCTATGGCTATCGCCGGATTCTCGTGGTGCTGCAACGGGAAGGCTGGCTGGCGAACTACGTAAGCGGCAACGCAAACGCATTGCTGTTGTCGAGCGCAATTCGCGGCCGGTTGCAACGGGCCCGAATCAGAGATGGCCTGAGAGTAAAGCAGGTTCTCGAGAGATTGAAGGAGGCACGCGGCTTGCCGGCGTCCATCACAGGGGACAACGGTCCGGAGTTCGCTTGGAAGGTGTTGGATGCATGGGCTTATGAGGCCGGCGTCATGCTGTCCTTCATCCGGCCTGGTCACCGGTGGAGAACGCCTACATCGAAAGCTTCAACGGGCGGTTCCGCGATGAATGCCTGAACTAACACTGCCTCGTTTCAATGCGTCACGCTCGGATGCTGATAGAGAATTGGCGCAATGAGTACAACACCGATCGGCCTCACAGCTCGCTCTGCTACCTGTCGCCTGAGCAATTTGCCAGGGGACAGGTGGAGTTTTTGACCCCGGACTCTGATCGCACGCCGTACTACAACCGGGGCGGGTCACCCTCCCATTGCTCGATTAGACAAACGACGATTTTCAGCGCGTGGCAAACATGTGAATCTCCGGGGCCAACATTCCGCCTTGCAAGGTGCAGCACTGCCGCGCACGGCACGTCCAACGATCAATCGCATGTCACCCCAACTGAATACCTACTTGGAGGCCTCCTCGCAGGCTATCCCTCCCCACCCTCCGAAACTCGACACGTCCCTGGCTGACCATCGACGCCGCAAAGCCGCTAGCGCTTCGGAGCTCGTCAGCCTATGGAAAGCCGAGGGTGCATATCCCTTCTGTGGCGACGCGTTGGACGTCGTCGAGGCAGCGCGTCGTGAGGTCTTCGATATCTGCGCGCTGAGCGTGCATCAATATCTCGACTCTTTTCGCAACGGCAAGCCCAAGGATCGACAGTTCACGCTGCGGATGCTAAAGACGGCGTTGGACGAGAGCCCCGATTCGCTCAAGAAAATTTTGACCGAGGTGCTAGGTCTGCCAAAGGACAAGCAAACCGAACTCGTGGACCTGCTCCAGTACACGACGCTGTCATCGATCATCGAGCGAGCAAGATGGTTGCGGATCGCCTTCAGTTTCTTGCGGGACTGCAAGAGTTGCTGTTCTTGCCCGAGAGCAAGCGGTCCACGAAGGAGCGTCTGCAATTGCACCGCATGCTAGCGGGCGAGACATGGCTGTTTGGAGAGGAGTATCTACTCACTAGCAGCGACGAGAACCTGAGCACGGTCCTGCGCAAGCATCTGGCCCTGCTGCGACCCAATGAGAAAACGCGCGGCAGGCAGCCGCGTGTCGTGCGCGACGACGGTAGCGAGGCCGTCATCGATCTCTTGTTGGGCCGAGAGGTGCCGGCGTACGCCACCACTCGCCGGGAATATCTGGTCGTCGAGCTGAAGCGGCCCTCGCAATGCATCGATCTGGCAGTCAAGGCGCAGCTCGAGAGCTATGCCATGACCGTGTGCCAGGACGAGCGATTCGACAAGGCCAACACCCATTGGACGTTCCTTGCAGTCTCCAACGAGATGACGGACCAGGCGGCCAGCACGCTATTGCAGCGCGGAAGGGTCTTCGGTTGCTTCCATACCGAGCCTCAGCTCCGCATCGGGTTGGCCACCTGGAGCGAGATCCTCGGCGCCTCGCGTGCCCGGCTGGAGGCGTTCCGGGAGAAGCTCGGGTACACCGCGACGAAAGACCAAGGGGTGGCGCGGCTGCATCGGACATATGCGCATGCCGGAGGCGCTTCGCTAGCGGCTATGGCAAAGCCGATTCTCATAGCAGAAATGCTTATTCAATAATATTGAATAACTATGACAGCGATAGCCGACTTTCTCCGGGAAGGCGACCGCTATAGTTCTGCACATGGACAGCGCGGCAACGCAGACAGGGCGAAAACAAAGCCAACAAGCGAAGCCGGCGCTGGCCGAGAACAACCTCAAACTTATTGAATTGCCTTTTACCTTTACCGGAGAGAAACCATGTCGAACGCCAAGCTGCAAGTCCTGACCCCGCGCAACAGCCAGCTGATCATCATCGACCACCAGCCCCAGATGGCCTTCGGCGTGCAGTCGATGGACCGCCAGACCATGAAGAACAACGTGGTGGGCCTGGCCAAGGCAGCGAAGATCTTCGACGTGCCGACCACGATCACGACGGTCGAGTCGGATTCCTTCTCCGGGTACACCTATCCCGAACTGCTCGACGTGTTCCCCGGCAAGCAAACGCTCGAACGGACGTCGATGAATTCGTGGGATGACCAGAAGGTCCGCGATTCGCTGGCGGCGAATGGCCGCAAGAAGATCGTCGTGGCGGGTCTGTGGACGGAAGTGTGCAACACGACGTTCGCGCTGAGCGCGATGCTCGAAGGCGACTACGAGATCTACATGGTGGCCGATGCGTCGGGCGGCACGACCAAGGAAGCGCATGACTACGCGATGCAGCGCATGGTCCAGGCGGGCGTGGTGCCGGTGACGTGGCAGCAGGTGCTGCTGGAATGGCAGCGCGACTGGAAGAACAAGGAAACGTACGACGCGGTGACGGGTCTGGCCAAGGAACACTCGGGCGCGTACGGCATGGGCATCGACTACGCCTACACGATGGTGCACAAGGCGGCGCAGCGCACGCAGACGCCCCACGCCTCGATCGCCCCGGTCCATGCGCCGGTGACCGAGTACTGATCTCACAAGAGCGGCGGCGCGGCATCAAAGACGCGCCGCCATGAACGATCACGCAGGCGACGGGCGCACACCGCTATGACACGCAACCAAAAACTCGGCCGCACCCTGGAAACGGCCGCCGTCGCCTTCGCGACAGGCTTCACGACACACGCACACACATCCTCCTCCCTCGGCATCCTGGCCGGCACGCTTGCAGTGTGCGCGCTGGCGGCACGGAGCACGCTGGGCAGGCGTTCACCGACGACGTTTGCCAGAACGACGATTCTCGCAGCACGCTGATCGTTCGATCGCGGCCCTCCTTCGTGGCTCGGGGCCGTTACGGCATGCACCCGCCTCCTATACTGAACGGCAGATCTAGCCATCGGGGAAGGAGCGGTCATGGTGTCGATCCGCGTTTGGGTGTCCGCTATGTCCCTGGCGGTCCCGGGTAGTCTTCATGCCGAAGAACCCCTCCTAAACCGCGGTCACGACCCCTTCTTCCAGATTTCCTCCGCAATCCCCGATTGCCCCGAGCCCGCCGGCCCGCGCATCACCGAGGCGGAGTGGAAGCGGGACTCGCATCATCGGATCGAGCATGGCAACCACTGTTGGATCGAGGGTCGTTGCCGGTTGCCCAATGCGTTTGCCTACGATCAGGAGATTGCCGACACCGCGCGCAGACGACTGCAATGGTTGACCACGAACATGCCCGAGTGGAAGCAGAGCACGTTGTGGATCACCGTCTGGCAGCGCTGGATTCTCGTGCAGGGCTGCGTTGGCCCGCAGTTTCCGACGGCCAGATTCATGGCGGCCATGCGCGAGATTCCCGATGTGGAGCGCGTCGCGGATCAAACCACGCGGGATGCGGCGCGAAGCCTGCCGTACGCGCCGTTCCATAGGCGCAATGGGCGCGATGGGCCCGATGGACCCGATGGACCCGATGGACGGCGGCCTTAGCGCATATCTCGGAGGACCGTCAGCATGTCGCCCGGCTCCGGGCGGCGTGTGTAATCCGGGTTCACCTCTGCATACCGCACCACGCCATCCCGTCCGATGACATACCGCGCCGGCATCGGCAGTGTCCATGACGGGTCGTCGTTGAAGGCAGGCAGATCGTTCCCGAGCTGTTGATACAGCGCGACCAGATAATCGGGTAGCGAAAAGCGCAGACCGAACGCCGCGCCGACCTCGCCGTGCACGTCGGACAGCACCGGAAAATCCAGCTGGTTCTGGCGAACCGACTTCCGGCTGTTCACCTGCTTCTGCGGCGAGATCGCGACGAGGTTCGCACCCAGCGCGCGAACCTCCGGCAGGATCTCGTTCAGCGCCTGCAGTTCGATATTGCAGTACGGACACCAGACGCCACGGTAGAACGTGACGATCAGCGGTCCCTGCGCCAGCAGCGCCGCCGATGAGACTGGATTGTCGTTCTGATCCCGCAGTTCGAACGCGGGCGCGCGGTCGCCTGTATGGATGGCCCGATCGGCCTGTCCGCTCGCGAACAGTTCCGCGGTGGCGCGCTCCATGACCGGATGGATCTCTGGCGGGGCGTTGTAAGGCGGCTTGCCGGCCTTGAAGTCGGCCTTGAACGCGTCGAGTTTGGCTTGCAGCGTCATGTTGAATCCTTGTGGGAACGCGATCGTCAGACCGGCAGCTTCGGCGCGGCGGGGAAGTCCACGGGTACCTGCGTGGTGGCATGCAGGTAGTTGGTCACCGTCTTGTCGCCGATGACAACGATGGCGTCGACGAGGTTGCCCTTCGTCCAGCCGGCGTCGAAGAACGCATCGACGAGTGCGGGATCGGCATGGCCGCGGTTCAGCGCGATATTGCGCGTCAGCCGCGCCAGCGCATCCAGCCGGGCATCGAAGGTGGCTGTGCCGCCGCGAATCTCGAGCACCTGTTCGTCGGTGAAACCGTTCATCTTGCCGATGACCGTATGCGCCGCGAGGCAGTACTCGCAACGGTTTACCTCGCTCACCACAAGGTTCACGACCTCGCGCGCCTTGCCGATGATGGAGCTCTTGCCGTTCTGGAACGCCAGATAGTTGCCCAGCGCGTGCTCGGCGTGCGCGAAGGTGGCGTAGAGGTTCGGCACCATGCCGAGGCTGGCCTTCAGTTTGTCGAAGATGGCCTGGTTGGCGGGGGAAACGTCTTCCCGAGTCGGGACGTTGATCTTGCTCATGATGTCACTCCAGTCTTGGTTACCGGACGCCGGGGCTGGCGTTCCGTTGGGGTGACTGCACTATGGTTGATTCCTTTTCGGAGATTAAGATGGGGATGAGTCATATCATTCATTCTGGATTGGAATGAATGGTGTGGAGGAACGTCCGCGCTTGCCCGACATCACAACTTCCGCACAATTGCTATGCTCATGTGAAGCACCCACACCAAGGAGACGTGCTCATGTGCCGTTGGCTGGCCTATTCCGGCCGTTCCGTCCCACTGGAGGCGGTCTTGTTTCAGCCGGAACATTCCCTCATCGACCAGAGCCTGAACGCGCGGCTCGGGCATACCACCACGAACGGCGACGGATTCGGCGTCGGCTGGTATGGCCGCCACTCGGAACTGCCGTTCCGGTATCGATGCCTGCATCCGGCCTGGAGCGACACGAACCTGCGCGAGACCGCGCGCGCCGTCCGGGCGCCGCTGTTCGTGGCGCACGTGCGCGCGGCCACAGGCACGCCGACGCAGGAAACCAACTGCCACCCATTCCGCTTCGGCCGCTGGCTGTTCGTCCACAACGGCCTGATCCGCGAATTTCCGCTCCTGCGCCGCGACCTGATGATGGCGGTGGCGCCCCACCTCTTCCGGTGGATCGAAGGCTCGACGGATTCCGAGATCATGTTCTTCCTGGCCCTGACCTTCGGCCTCGAGCGAGACCCGCGAAGCGCGCTGGAACAGATGGCGGGGTTCATCGAAGAAGTGGGACATCGCTACGATGTCCAATATCCGCTGAACATGACGGTATGCGTCACCGACGGCCAGCAAATCGTAGCCGTCCGCTACTCGAGCGAAACCGAATCGCGCTCGCTCTTCCACAGCACGTCCTTCCGTCAGCTCCGCGCCCTTTACCCCGAAGACCCCCGCATCATCGCAGCCGGCGACGACGCCTTCCTCGTCCTCTCCGAACCGCTGATCGATGTGCAAGGCGTGTGGGAAGAAATCCCCGAAGCGACGATCCTGATGGCGAAGGGCGGGGAAATCGAACAGGGATGCTTCGTGCCGAGGATGCCGAAGGTGGGTGCATAGGTATCACGCTCACCGGAGATGCGAGAGTCGGTCCGCGGTCAGCCTTTCGACAATGGAGGCCTGCAGCCGGTCTCGTGACACCTTGACCGGGTCCCGGTCGGGCAAATCCGCCATCCATCGTTTGAATTCCACGAACGTCCTCGGATCGATGGTTCTCATTCGCGCCATCTTTCCCGAGGTGGCGACAATAGGGGTACTGAACGGTTTAGCGCTCAACAGCACGTTTGCCCGGCGCGCCTGTACCGCCCAGAAGTCTCCCTCGTCGTCGGTCAGTCTCAGAGGATGCGGATCATCATCGCCATGTTCGCGACGAATGATGTCGACTTCAAAGCCTTTCGAATTGACCGCGGTGAAAGGTTGAAGCTCGTCCAGTTCGAAGGTTTTGTCTACCTTTCGCAGTGCACCGAGCATCGATGTATCCATCGCTTTCATACGCGAGACAAACTGGAGCCGTTTGCGCGTGTCCCACAGAAGATCCACATCGCGGGTGGCCAGTGCGGCTTCTTGAAGCCTGACCCCTGCGGCGGACTCATACGCGTAGAGCGCATGAGTACCTACGACGATGAAATGTTCGGAGATCGACAGGCGATCCAGCATGTTCAGGATGCCGACCAGTATGTCCGGAGCCCGGCCGACGAAGAGCGCCCGGTTCAGACGTTGCTGTTTGTCGAGTTCCTCCTTGAGCGATTTGACCCGTGCCTCTGCCGACTCCTTGCGCTCGACAAATTTTCTGTAGACCTGTTCCGTGTCCTCCGACCTGGCTCCCAGACTATTTTGACTACCGTCGGATCTGGTGCGGATCAGATACTCCCGCTCCTTGACTGTCCTCCAGATCATGCCGCCGCGCACCAGGGCCGCCTTCTCTCGGGCCACTTCACACGCCTCGAACACACTCCGTGCATCGATGTATTGCCGGAGGGCCTCCTCTCCAAGTTCTAGCCATGGGTCCATGGTTTCAAAGTCGATGCTGAAAAACATATTTTACTTTGAAACCGCCCAGTTGACCGCCTAAAAAGAGGCGTAAAAGCCATCTAATATGCGAGTTTCAAAGTAATATCGAAAATATGGAAAACGCTTTGAAACCGCCCCGCCGGTTCACCGGCGCTGATCGACGCTGCAGTCAGCTTCCAACATTAACGAAACGCTGATTGTTTCGGCTTCCCGGGCATGTGAGCCTTGGTCCTCGTAAACGTTGCGTGTGGGCGCACAGGAGACTGGGGCATGGATTCGTTTGACGCGTCGGACCAGGATTGCATCTTCTGTCAGGTGGTGCGTGGCACCGCGCCCTGTCACACGATATGGGAGGACGCGCACCATGTGGCGTTTCTCTCTATCTATGCCTACACGCCGGGCTTCGCCGTGCTCGTTACCAAGGCGCACTATCGCAGCAATCTGGCCGAGCTCGATGCCGTGGTGATGGACCGGATGATGGAAGCCACCAAGGTGGTGCGGCGCATGCTCGATCAGATCTTCCGGGATGTGGGGCGCACCGGATGCGATATGGGCGGGTTTGGCGTGGACCATGCGCACGTGAAGTTTTATGTCGAGCATGGCTGCACGGGCGCCATTGGCCCCTCCAATCTCCCCAACATCCAACATCCCACATAACTCTTTGCTGAATTCCAGCATGTTTTCAGCAACTCCAACTGCGAACTCATCACTAACATAGCAACCATTCACGCCAAGCCACTCAGCCACCTGCCATTCCCGCCATGCCACGGCCCATCTCCGCCACGATTCATCTTTCCGCGCTTGAAAACAACCTCGCCGTCGCGCGCCGCCTGAGTCCGGCGTCGAAGGTGTGGGCCGTGGTCAAGGCCAATGCCTATGGGCATGGGATCGAGCGGGTCTACCCCGCGCTGTCAGATGCCGATGGGTTCGCGCTGCTCGATCTCGACGAGGCGGTGCGGTTGCGCGAGCTTGGTTGGGAGAAGCCGATCCTGTTGCTCGAAGGGTTCTTCGACGAGACCGATGTGCCGTTGCTCGCGTCCCTGCGGCTCACCACGGCGGTTCATGACGAGGCGCAGTTGCGCATGCTCGAACTCGCCTCGCGCAGGGGCCAGTTGCCGCGAGGGGCCATCGATGTCTTCCTGAAGCTGAACTCGGGCATGAACCGCCTGGGTTTCGCGCCCGAGCATTACCGCGCCGCGTTTCGGCGCGCACAGGCGGTCGAGGCGATCGGCACGCTCGGGCATATGAGCCACTTCGCCGACGCGGACACGGAGACCGGAATCTCCGCGCAGTGGGAATGCTTCCGCGCGACGACGCAGGGATTGCCCGGCCCCGTGTCGCTGGCCAACTCCGCGGCCACGCTGTGGCATCACGAGTGCCGATACGACTGGGTCCGCGCCGGCATCATGCTGTACGGCGCGTCGCCCTCGGGTAATGCGCGGGATCTCGCGGGGACGGGTCTCCAGCCGACGCAGACGCTTGCGAGCCGGATTCTCGGTGTGCAGCAGATCGAGGCCGGGCAAGCGGTCGGCTATGGCTCCCACTATGTGGCCACGCGGCGCCAGCGGATCGGCATCGTCGCATGCGGCTATGCGGATGGATATCCGCGCATCGCATCGTCGCACGCCGGGCACTTTGCGCCCGTGCGCGTGGGCGAACGCATGACGCGTACGCTGGGCCGCGTATCGATGGACATGCTCGCCGTAGACCTCGAGGCTTGTCCGGAAGCAAACGTCGGAACGCCGGTCGAACTCTGGGGCAAGCATGTGCCCATCGACGATGTGGCGGCCGCGGCCGGCACGATCGGGTATGAGCTCATGTGCGCGGTGGCGCCGCGCGTGCCCGTGCGCGCCGGGCCCTGAGCATCGACAGAAACGTCCCGTCGCACTCGGGCAACATTGTCACGTCTGCAATCATCGCAGACGGAATAATCTCCAGCGACCCCGCCCACTACGACGCGCGTGAATACCACGCACGCGCGTCAGCGCCAACCCTCTCTTCGCACATTCAAGCGCCCGCTTGGCCGCGGTGTCGGTCACATCTCTGACATATCGCGTTCCTAGACTCCGGTCTCTCCTGAACCGGGAACCCCCCCGGCGAGGGGTGCCCGGTCTGCAAGACCCATTCCAGAAACCATCATGGCCGATACCGGCCGGGCGCTCGGCCAGTTGCGCGGATCATGACCCATGACAAGAGAAAGTAGGATCTCCCACTATGGCCGGCCGTTGCTCGGTGCCGGCATCCTGTGTCTGTCCATGCTGCTGAGTGCCTGCGGCGGCGACGACAACGGTCCGCCCGGCAATGGCAACAACGGCAACAACGGCACGACGCCCGGCGGCGGAACGGCTCCGGCCGCATGCGCGACGGCCCATTGCGCGCCCGCGCCGTGATTGACAAGGCGGCCATCGACCGAGCCGTCGATCAACGCTGCCGCCAGCAGGCACGTCAAGAGGCCAACGTCCGTCGCTACCACGCGATGGCCTCCGGCAGGATCACAAAAACGAACAGACACCAACCGGCATGACCTTCAATCCTTCCAAGCGAAACTTCCTGCGCAACACGCTGGGCACCGCCGCCGCGGCGGCCACGCTCGCCTCGTTCCCGCCCAGCATCCGCCGCGCGCTGGCCATTGAAGCCAACAACGCCACGGGCACCATCCAGGACGTGCAGCACGTCGTGTTGCTGATGCTCGAGAACCGCGCCTTCGACAGTTACTTCGGTACGTTCCGCGGTGTGCGGGGCTACGGCGATCGCTTCGGCATTCCGCTCGCCAACGGCAAGAATGTCCTGTACCAGACCGACAGCACGGGCAACATCATCACGCCGTACCGCCTCGATGCGACGCAGGGCAACGCGCAACGCGCGGGCGGCACGCCGCATACGTGGCCCGATGCGCAGGCCGCATGGGACCACGGTCGCATGAACCGCTGGCCCGTCGCGAAGAACCGCCTGTCGATGTCGTACTACGAGACAGCGGAAATCCCCTTCCAGCGCGCACTGGCCGACGCCTTCACGTTGTGCGACGCGTATCACTGCTCGATGCACACGGGCACGATCCCGAACCGCCTGTTCTACTGGACCGGCACCAATGGTCCCAGCGGTGACAACGTCGCGGCCATGGTGAACGAGTTCAACGGCGGCAACGACGTCGGTCCTTCGACGCAGGGCTGGACGTGGAAGACTTACGCTGACCGCCTCGTCGACGCCGGCGTGAGCTGGAAGGTCTACCAGAGTCTCGCCGACAACTACGGCTGCAACGAGATGATGAGCTTCCGCCATTGGCGCGCTGCCATGGAGGCCATGCCCGCGGCGCGCCGTCCGGTCGCGCTGCCCGACGTGTCGCCGGCCTACGATCCCGCGATCGACGATGCGCTGAGCCCGCTCGCCCGCGGCTTCGGCAACACGATGCCCGACGGCTTCCTGCAGGCGCTGCGCGACGACGTGCAGAACGGCACGCTGCCCTCGGTCTCGTGGATCATCGCACCGTCCACGTACAGCGAACACCCGGGACCCTCGAGCCCCGCGCAGGGCGGCTGGTACGTCCAGCAGGTACTCGATGCGCTGACCGCGAACCCCGAGGTGTGGAGCAAGACCGTGCTGCTCATCAACTACGACGAGAACGACGGCTTCTTCGACCATCTGCCACCGCCGTCCGCGCCCTCGCGCAATGCCGATGGCACGCTGGCCGGCGGCAGCACGCTGTCCGACGCGGACATGGCCTTCGAATACTTCAACTACACGCCCGCCACGGCCAACCAGCTGACGATGGACGGCAAGCCGTTCGGTCCCGGTCCCCGCGTGCCGATGTGGGTGGTCTCGCCATGGAGCCGCGGTGGCTGGGTCAACTCGCAGACGTTCGATCACACGTCGACGCTGCTCTTCCTCGAAAAGCGATTCGGCGTCAGAGAGCCGCAGATCGGCGCGTATCGCCGCGCCGTGTGCGGCGACCTGACGTCGGCATTCAACTTCGTGAACCCCAACAGCGAGAAGCTGCCCACGCTGTCCGGCCGTACCACCAAGGTTGCCGTGGACAACCTGGCCATCGCGCAGAAGGCCCTTCCCGCCATCCCGGTGCCGACCACGGGCGTCGCGCCGAAGCAGGAAACAGGCACGCGTCCCTCCAGAGCGCTCCCCTACGAGCTTCACACGACGTCGCGCATCGATGCCGCCGGCACCGTCACGCTGAGCTTCGCGAACACCAGCACGGGCAACGCGGCCGCCGTGTTCCATGTCTACGACAAGCTGCACCTCGATGCGATGCCACGCCGCTACGTCGTGGAAGCGGGCAAGACCTTCGAAGGCGTATGGAACGTCGCGGCCGATGGCGGCAAGTACGACCTGTGGGTGCTGGGTCCGAACGGCTACCACCGCCAGTTCACCGGTAACGTCGGCGAGCAGGCATCGGCGGGTGGCGTGGAGATCCAGGTCTGCTACGAGCTGTGCGATCCGCCCGCGTTGCAGGTCAAGCTCTACAACCGCGGCACGCAACCGGCGACCTTCACCGCCACCGCGCAGGCTTATCGCAACGATGGCCCATCGACGCAGACGGTGCAGCCGGGTCGCGTCGGCGAACTGCGCTGGACGCTTGGCGATAGCGGCAACTGGTACGACTTTGCGATCGTCTGCGACAGGCAGGCCTCGTTCCGGCGTCGCGTCGCGGGACGCGTCGAGACCGGCAAGGACTCGGTGAGCGACCCGGCCATGGGACAGGCCTAAATCGAACGCGGGAGCATTGGCCCGCAAGTTGCAGCAAGGTTCTCCGAAGGACGTTACGACGTCCCAACGATCCCAACGATCCCAACGATCCCTCGGAGAACCAGATGACAGACCACAACGTATCGGATTCGCGCCGCCGCTGGCTGCAACACGCAGGAGCAGGGCTCGCGGTTGCAGTCGGCAGCGGCACGGCCGTCGCAGCGGAAACCGCCGCCACGGCCACGCCCGGCGCCGCGCAGGGCGGCGTGCGCGATCCGCGCGCGGGTTATCCGCGCGCGCCGTTTCCCGAGCAGACGCAACCGTGGCCGGGCCTCGCGGGCAAGATGACGCCGCGCCCCGATCATGGCGAGCAGAGCTATCGCGGCAGCGGGCGCCTTGCAGGCCGCAAGGCATTGATCACGGGCGGCGATTCCGGCCTGGGACGCGCCACCGCGATCGCGTTCGCGCGCGAAGGCGCGGATGTGGCCATCAACTACCTCCCCGCCGAGGAATCCGACGCGCGCGAGGTCGCGCAGTACATCCAGCAGGCAGGGCGCAAGGCCGTGTTGCTGCCCGGCGATATCCGCGACGAGCCGTTCTGCCGGCAGTTGGTTGCCAGCGCCGTGCGCGAACTTGGCGGCCTCGACATCCTCGTCAACAATGCGGGGCGCCAGCAAAGCCACGACTCGATTCTGGACATCACGACGGAACAGTTCGACTGGACCTTCAAGACGAACGTCTATGCGATGTTCTGGATCACCAAGGCCGCCATTCCCCATCTGCCTGCCGGTGCCGCGATCATCAACACGAGTTCGGTGAACGCGACCGATCCGTCGGAGAACCTGCTCGACTACGCCGCGACGAAGGCGACCATCACGAACTTTACGAAGGGCCTCGCCAAGCAGATGGCCAGCAAGGGCATTCGCGTCAATGCGGTGGCACCGGGGCCGTTCTGGACCCCGCTGCAAGTGTCGGGTGGACAGACGATGGCGAAGCTCAAGGCGTTCGGCAGCGATACACCCATGCAACGTCCGGGCCAACCGGCCGAGATCGCGCCGCTCTACGTGTCGCTGGCTTCGTCGGAGGCCAGTTACGTGACGGGGCAGGTGTTCGGTGCATCGGGCGGCAAGGGCAACCCGTAACGCGAAGCCATGCCGATGGGCACGGTGATTGCAGCACGCATGGTTCCACACCAGAGGATGACTCTTCAAGGAGAACCGTGATGGACGCGAATCAAGCACTCACCTCGAACCAGGGCGCCAATATCGTCGGCTCCGGTGTCGGGGAAGGCCCGGGCCCGGAAGTGATGGCGGCATCGAGCCTCGAAAACACGAATGTGTATAGCTCGGATGGCGAGCATGTCGGTGAAATCAAGGAAGTGATGATCGACGTGCCGCGTGGACGCGTCGCCTATGCGGTGCTGACCACCGGCGGGTTCCTCGGCATCGGGGATACGTTGCATGCCATTCCGTGGTCGGCGCTCGTGATGGATACGGATGCCAAGTGCTTCCGCCTTGGATTGACGGCGGATCGCATCAAGGATGCGCCGGGCTTCAACAAGGACAGCTGGCCGAGCATGGCGGACCCGCAGTGGGGGACGTCGGTTCACCAGTATTACGAACGCGATCCGTACTGGATCTCGACCGGTGCGTCGGCGGGGCTGCCCCCGATCTGACCGTGGATCGCCGCCGGGTGAATCCCGGTGAAGGCCGAGGGTGCGTGCAATTTGTACAGCGCATGCCGCCCTCGGATGCAAATTGGTAACGTCATTGCCAGGAGCGGGATCATGCGGAATACATGCATCGCTGGACACATGGTGACGGTTGCGGCAATCGCGGTCATGACCGCTTTGTCGTCGTCACCGATTGGCGTGACCGCGGCGCATGCCGCGCCGCTCACCGACGTCCCCGGCGGCGCGCCTGCGAGCGACACCGACGCGATGTTCCTGCGCCGCGCGGGAACGGCCGGCGCGATGGAGATCGAAGCCAGCCGCCTCGCGGAAATCCGTGCTTCGAGCCCCGACGTCAAGGCGTTCGCGAAGAAGATGATCGAGGACCATCAGACCGTCGATACGCAGCTCAAGCAAATAGCCGGGAAACTCGGCATCCAGGTGCCGGAGTCACCGCTGGAAGGGCAGCAGCGCGACGTGCGCGCGCTGGAACAACTCAAAGGCGCAGCGTTCGACGCCGCCTACATCCGCAAGATCGGTGTCGACGCGCATCAGGACGCGGTGAATCTGTTCAGGGATGCCGCCGACAAGGCCAAGCACTCGGAAGTCAAGGCGCTCGCGCAGCGTACGCTGCCCTCGCTGCGGCATCATCTGGAGATGGCGAAGGCGTTGGACGCGAAGCTCGGCAAGTAATCACGCTTATTTCGCGTCCATCTCCGCGAACAACAGCTTGGCCACCCGCGTTGCCTCGCTGCCCGCGGGAATTCCGCAGTACATCGCCGACTGGAGGAACACTTCCCCGATCTCTTCGCGCGTGAGGCCATTGTTCAGCGCCGCGCGAATATGCGTCTTCAATTCGCCCGTCCGTCCCTGCGCCGCAAGGATCGACAGCACGCCGATGCTGCGCGAACGGCGGTCGAGGCCCGGGCGGCTCCAGATGTCGCCCCACAGGTTCTTGATCGCGAACTCGCGAATGGGTTCGCTGAAGGCGTCGGTATTGCGCGTGGAATTGACGACGTACTCCTCGCCCAGCACCTCGCGGCGAACCTGCTCGCCCTTGTCAAACAATTCATTGCTCATAGCCTTGCTCATGGTCGCTCCTCGCGTTGTCGATGCGCAAAGTCTGCGGCGCGTGCGGCGAGAAGCAAAGATGTCTGCATAGTTCTCACGATCACGGAATGTGATCGACGTCGGCCACCGTCCATGGTGAGAACTTATGGTGATCGCGAGAACAGAATTAGCATCTTTCGCTAACGCTACTCCCAACCCTAGACTTGCCCTCATCGCATGACGACATCGCCGTCGTGCACCGCGTTGGCGCCCGCGATCGGGTGCCGTTCTTGCCAGGCCAGGGACATGAATCAATCTTCGTCGGACTTCCATGCGCTCGTCGCGTCGCTCGTGGGGCCGCCCAGCGAAATCGGCTCGTTTATCGGGAGCGAACTCGTCACGGGTAGCGGCGCCATGCTGCCGCTCGTCGATCCCGCCACCGGGCAAACGCTGCTGCAGTTCGCCGATACCGATGCGTGCATCGTGCACGCCGCGCTGGGGAGTTGCCAGGCCGGACAGAAGCAGTGGGCCGCGTTCTCCGCCCAGCGCCGCGGCGAAGCGCTTGCGCAGCTGGGGCATCTCGTCCGCCGGGATGCCGAGCCGCTGGCGCGACTCGAAGCGATCACGAGTGGCAAGACGATCAAGGCGGCCCGCGCGCAGGTCGCTGCCGTCGCGGAGATCTTTCGCTACTACGCGGGATGGACCGACAAGTTCCTCGGGAACGTGATTCCAGTGCCGGGCGGCCAGCTCAACTACACGCTGCGCGAGCCGCTTGGCGTCGTGCTCGCGATTACGCCCTGGAACTCGCCGATCTACCTCGCCGCATGGAACGTGGCGCCCGCGCTGGCCATGGGCAACGCCGTGCTGCTCAAGCCGTCCGAACTCACGCCGCTCACCGCGCTCGCGCTGGCGAAGCTCGCCCGGGAGGCGGGCCTGCCTTCGGGCACGCTGAACGTGGTCAACGGCCTTGGCAAGACGATAGGCGACGCGGCCATCGGCAATCCCATCACGAAGAAGGTCGTGTTCGTGGGCTCCACGCAGACGGGGCGCGCAGTGAATGCCGCCGCGGCGCAGCGGCCGATCTCATGCCTGCTGGAACTCGGCGGCAAGTCGGCCAACATCGTGTTTGACGATGCGGACCTCGATGCGGCATGCCGCGCGGCCGTGGTGGCCGCCTGTGCCAATACGGGCCAGAACTGCGCGGCCGGCTCGCGGCTGCTCGTGCAGCACGGTGTGTACGACCGCTTTGTCGAGTCCGTGGGCCGCGCCGTGGCGGACTATCGTATCGGCCATCCGCTCGATGAAACGGCCGACGGCGGGCCGATCAACAACCGTGCGCAATACGAGCGCATCCAGCGCATGGTCGCGATGGGCCTCGACGAAGGCGCGCGACTCGTGACCGGCGGCGTTACGCCGCCAGGCGGGCCGGGCTTCTTCGTCAGGCCGACCGTGCTCAGTCACGTGAACAACACGATGCGCATCGCGCGCGAGGAAGTGTTCGGTCCGGTGGTCGTCGCGATTCCGTTCGACACCGAGGCCGACGCAATCGCGATCGCCAACGACAGCGAGTTCGCGCTGGCCGGCGCGGTATGGACGCGCGATGTCGCGCGTGCGCATCGCGTGGCGGCGCAGGTCAATGCCGGCCTGCTGTGGATCAACATGTATCGCGACATGCATGTCGCGACGCCGTTCGGCGGCAACGACAGCAGCGGCTATGGCCGGTCGAGCGGCGCGGAATGTCTGTACGAGTACACGAAAACCAAGAGCGTCTGGCTGCCGATTGCCGAGGGCGATTGAGGCGCCCTTGTTCAAGCGAACGCATCCCGAGTCCAAGGCTCATTCGATTCACACCGCAACCATTTGATCAGATCACACGATGAACAACACCAAAACCGTAGGCGTCATCGGTCTCGGCAACATGGGCCGGGGCATGGCCCTTTCGCTGCAGCGCGCCGGCTACACCGTACTCGGGCTCGACAAATCCGAACAGGCCGTGGGCGCTGCCCGCCAGGCCGGTATTCCCATCGGCGATAACCTGGCGCAGCTCGCCCGGGAATGCGCGACCATCGTGCTGTCGCTGCCCACCTCCGCCATCGTGCGCGCCCTGCTTGAAGGCGAGGATGGGCTGCTCGAGCTGGCGAGCCCCGGTCTTGTCCTCATCGACACGACGACGGCCGACCCGCAGATTACGCGCGAGCTCGCCCCTGCGTTGAAGGAGAAGGGCATCCGCTTCATCGATGCGCCCGTGAGCGGCGGCCCGAGCGGCGCGCTCAAGGGCGAACTCACGATGTTCATCGGCGGCTCGGAGGCCGACGTCGCACACGCGCAGCCCGTCCTGTCGGCGATGGGCACCAAGCGCTTCCATATCGGCGACGTCAGCGCCGGCCATGTCGCCAAGCTGATCAACAACCTGCTGACGGCATCGCACCTGGTAACCGCGAGCGAGGCGTTCCGCCTGGCCAATGCGGCGGGCATTTCCACGGAGCAGCTGATCGAAGCCGTGAACGCGGGATCGGGCCGCAGCGGCGTGACGCTGTTCAACTATCCGAGCCGCATCCTGAACAATACGTACAGCTCCGGCTTCACGATGCAGCTGATGCGCAAGGACGTGAATCTTGCCGTGTCGCTGGGCGAGGCGCTCGGGCTCGACCTGCCGACCGTCGAGGTGGTCGGCGATATCTGGAAGTCGAGCGCCGCGTCGCTGGCCGACGGCGAGGACTTCAACCGCATCGTCAACTTCGAACGGAGCAAGTCTCCGGCGCGCGTCTGACCGCTTACGCTCCTGTACCCATGTCGTATGCACACAGAGGTGACAATCACCCGGGCATACGGCACGCATTCCCAACGATCTCTCTCCCGTCCAACCGCCGCCCGGCCCTGCCAGCCGGCGACTTTTGAAGGTACGCAACCACCGTCCCACTGATCACACCTGGAGTGCACGATGTCTTTTCCGCGGATTCTCGTTTCCTGTGTTGGCGTCTCCCTCGCGCTGCTGTCCGGCGCGGCGCTGGCGGAATTTCCCGATCGTCCGATCCGCCTCGTGGTGCCGTTTCCCCCCGGCGGAAGCGTGGACTCCGTGGCGCGTGTGGTCTCGATCCAGCTGAGCGAGCGCCTGAAGCAACAGGTCGTCATCGACTACAAGCCTGGCGCGGCGACGATCGTCGGCGCCGAACAGGTGGCCCGTGCCGCGCCCGATGGCTACACGCTGCTGCTTGGCACGTCGACGACGTTCGTGGTGAACCCCATCATCTACAGCAAGCTCAACTACAACCCCGAGTCGAGCTTCGATCCGATCGGCATGGTGGGCAGCGCGTCGCTCGTGCTGCTTGCCAACAGCGGTGTCGCGGCGCAGACGCTGCCGCAGTTGCTGACGGACATCAACGCCAAGCCAGGCACGTACTCGTACGGCTCGCATGGCACGGGCTCCACCGTTAACTTCGCGGGTGAGATGCTGTGGAACGCGGCGGGCGTCAAAGTCCTGCACGTACCGTATAAGGGCAGCGCGCCGGCGATGACCGACGTGATGGGTGGACAGATCCCGCTAAGCTTCGACGCGGTACCCGCGTCCGTGGCCGCGCTCAAGAGCGGCAAGGTTCGCGCGCTCGCGGTAACGGGGACGAAGCGGAACCCGATGCTGCCGAACGTGCCGACGATCGCCGAGAGCGGCTTCCCGGGCTTCCGCATGGATTCGTGGTTCGCGGTCGTCGCGCCGAAGGGTGTGCCCGCGCCGGTGAAGCAGAAGCTCGTCGCGGAACTCGCGGGCGTGATGGCGGAGCCGGCGGTGCAGGAGAAGCTCGTGAACCTCGGCTTCGATCCCGAGTACGGTACCCCGGGCAAGTACACCGAATCGGTGCGTGCCGATACGAAGAAACTCGCGCCGGTGGCAAAGGCCAACAACATGATGCAGGATTGATCCCTACCTTTCGAGATCGAACCATGACACGTTCCGCAGCGTTGCAGTCAGCGACCCGATACCTTGACGACGGCCACCTGTTCACCGACCTCGCGCGCCGCGTGGCCATTCGCTCGGAGAGCGATCTGGGCGCCGATCCCGCCACGCTCGGCGAGTATTTCGACGCCGAGATCGTGCCGTGGCTCCAGCGCCTGGGCTTCACGGTCACGGTCTCGCCGAACCCGGTAGAGACGGGCGGCCCGTTCCTGGTGGCGAAGCGCGTGGAGGATGTTGCCGCGCCGACCGTGCTCACCTACGGGCATGGCGATGTCGTCAATGGGCAGGAGCCCAGCTGGCGGAAGGGGCAGGGCCCGTGGGTGCTGACCGCCGATGGCGACCGCTGGTACGGACGCGGCACGGCCGACAACAAGGGTCAGCACACGATCAATCTCGCGGCGCTCGAGCAGGTGCTTGCCGCGCGCGGTGGCAAGCTGGGCTACAACGTGATCGTATTGATGGAGATGGGCGAAGAGGCAGGGTCGCCAGGCCTGCGCGAGTTCTGCGAAGCCAATGCCGCGGCATTGCGCGCCGACCTGTTCATCGGCTGCGATGGTCCGCGCGTCGCGGCGGGACGGCCGACGCTGTTCCTCGGCTCGCGCGGCATGGTCAACTTCACGCTGTCGATGCGGGCGCGCGAGCGGGCCTATCACTCGGGCAACTGGGGCGGCGTCATCTCGAATCCCGCGACGGTGATCGCCAACGCCCTGGCCACGATCGTCGATGCACAGGGCCGCATGCTTGTGCCCGACCTGATGCCGCCGGAGATTCCCCCTGCCGTGCGCGCCGCGCTGGCGGACTTCGAACTCGGCGGGGGCAAGGACGATCCGCCGTTCACACCCGAATGGGGCGAGCCCGGCCTGTCTGCGGCCGAGCGGCTCGTCGCGTGGAACACGATCGAGGTGCTGGCGCTGGGCGCGGGGTCGCCGCAGCGTCCCGTCAACGCCATTCCGCCCTCGGCCGTGGCGCACTGCCAGTTGCGTTTCGTCGTGGGCACGCGCTGGGAGGAACTGGAGCCCATCCTGCGCGGTCACCTCGATGCCCACGGGTTCGACGACGTCGAGATCGGCATCACGATGAGCGGCGCCGCGACGCGGCTCGATGTCGAACATCCATGGGTGCGATGGGCCTCGGATTCGATCGCGGCAAGCACGGGCACACCGCCCGCCGTCCTGCCGAACCTGGCGGGGACGTTGCCCAACGATGTGTTCGCCGACGTGCTGCGATTGCCCACGATCTGGGTTCCGCACTCGTACCCCGCCTGCGCGCAACACGGGCCCGATGAGCACATGCTGACCGAGGTCACGCGCGAGGGCTTGCGCATCATGGCGGGGCTTTACTGGGATCTGGGCGAGCGAGGTACGCTGCCGGAGGTGGCGGCGCGGGTTTGACAGGGAGATCGCCCGCGGTGTTCACTACGGAGCAGTGATCACCAATGCCTGTCTCCCGTCATGACCCTGGATCAGTTGAGAGCGTTCGCCGCCGTCGTCGAACACGGCAGCATCCGCGCGGCAGCGCGTTCGCTCGACCTCGCGCAGAGCGGCCTGACGCAACAGATCAAGCGGCTCGAGACCTCGCTCGGCGTCAGCCTGTTCGCACGCGGTAATCGCGGGATCGTGCTCACGGGACCGGGCGAAACGCTGCTCGCGCGCTCGCGCATCATTCTCGGGGAATGCGAGCGCACCGAGCAGGAGTTCCAGAGCTTTCAGGGGAACCTCGTCGGCTCGATGAACGTGGGCGTCTCGTCGGAAGCGTTCGCGCGCATCGTCCCGCCGGTGCTGCGCGCGTTCCGCCAGCGCTTTCCATTGTTCTCGGTGCACCTCGCGAGCGGCCCGGCCAGTTCACTGCTGAGCGGTATCCGGGAGGGCCGCATCGACTTCGCGCTGACGCTCGTCTCGCGCCGCACCGACGTGACGGACCTGACCAGCACGCGCCTCGGCAAATCCGAACCCGCGATCGTCTGCCGTGTCGGTCACCCCCTGGAGCGGGCGCGCAGCATCAAGTCGCTGGCGGAATGCGAGTGGGTCAACACGCGGCCACCGGGTCAGGCGGGCTTACCGTCGAACCGGCTCGTCGACCTGTTTCACCATGCGGGTCTGGAAACCCCGAACATCGTCGTCACGGTGGAGTCGCTGTACGACACACTGAACCTCGTATCGCGAACCGACCTGCTGTTTCTCGCGCCGCGGATCACCCTGGAACAGGAAGGCTTTCAGGACGCGCTGCGCGAAATCAAGATCGCCGAAACCATTCCACCCGCCGACCTCTGCCTCGTGCAGCGCACCGCGGTACCGCTCCCGCCGATCACCGGCGAATTCGCGAAGATGCTGATCTCGTACAGCCGGATGTTGCGGAAGGGAGCGAAGACGTAGGGCGGGTTTTCCCGGTTGACAGTCGATTGTCCAGCGCTTAAATTGCGCTGGCAGATCTAGATAAGAGACCATCTGTAAGATGGTCTCATAGCGCGTGCGGTTTGCTGCGGCCTCTTACAGAACAACGATAAGGAGACCGCCGTGCAACCCTCTGCCTATGATTCGGCATCGCCGTCATCATCAGCGGCATCCAAGCCGCCCATCAAGCTGCGTGGCATCGACGATGTCATCGCTTTCATCGACTCCTGTCCTGGTATCCAAGGCCGCGCCGCCGTGATCTGGTGGCTGGCGCTCGGCGGGCTGTTCCTCGACGCATTCTCCAATTCGGCATTGAGCGCGGGCCTCGGCCCGATGACGCGTAACCTGCGGCTGGAGCCATCGCAGGTCGCGCTGCTCACTTCGTTTGCGTCGTGGGTCGCCATCGCGTTCAATCCGATCGGCGGCTGGATGGCCGACCGGTGGGGCCGCGTCAGGCCGCTGATTCTCGCCAAGATCGCTGATTCTCGCCAAGATCTTTGCCGTCACGGGTGCGCTGCTGGTCGTGTTCGCGCCCGACTTCGAGATGATCCTCGTGGGCCGGTTCTTCGTTGGTGCCGCCTACGGCATCGACTTCGCCATCGCGATGGCGGTGCTCGCCGAGTTCACGCCGGTCAAGCTCAAGAGCCGTCTCAACACGTGGCAGGGGATGTGGTACACGGCGGTGTGCCTGAACCTCGTGCTCGCCCTGGTGTTCTATTCTTGGAATGTCGGCGACACCATCTGGCGCTACTCGGTGGCGGCCACGGCCGTGTTTGGGGCGCTGATCCTCGTGCTGCAGGCGCTGTTCCTCGTGGAGAGCCCGACGTGGCTCGCCCGCAAGGAGCGCCTTGAAGCTGCGGCCGTGGCGATGACGCGCATCTATGGCCGCCCGTTTGCCGCCGCGCCGCAATCCGAGCGCATTCCGGTCACCAACCTTGCGCGTCGCGGGCTCGCCAATGTGCTGCTGATCTTCCGCGGCATCTATCTGCCGCGCACGATCCTGGCGGCGACGGTGCAGATCGGCCAGTCGATCCAGTACTTCGGCATCGGGTGGTATCTCCCGCTGATCAGCGCCGCGCTGTTCGGCAAGGACTTCGTTTACGCGACGATCGGCGCGCTGGTGTTCAACGTCTGCGGCATTTTCGGGGGCTTCCTGTCGCCGCTGATCGGCCGCAAGCTCGGTCTGCGCCGTGCCTCGGCGATCGGCTTCGCCGCGGTGTTCGTCATGCTGCTGACGCTGGGCCTGTTCAATGGCCGCATGCCGACGTGGCTCGCGGTCGTCGTACCGTCGCTGTTCATCCTGTTTCACTCCGGCGGTCCCGGTGCCAATGGCAAGAGCCTGTCGTCGCTGTCGTTCCGCAGCGAACTGCGCGCAGGCGCTAATGGCGTAATCGGCGCGCTTGGTTCGATCGGCGCCGCGCTCGGCCTGCTCGTGTTCCCGATCTTCCGCGCGAAGTACGGTCTGGAGACCACGTTCCTCATCCTGTCCGTCGTGCCGTTCATCGCCAGCATCATCTGTTTCGCGATCCGCTGGGACCCGACGCGCACGGCCATTCATCCCGACAACGAAGCCAACGCCCCGCAGTTCCGCGGCGATGCCCGCGATGGGGCCGGTTTCATGAACCCCATTATCGAAAAGACCCGCACATGAGCGACAAGACGAACGTCATCCTTGCGATCGACGAGGGCACGTCGGGCACACGAGCCGCGGTCGTTGCCGCCGACGGGCATGTGTCGTGCCTCGAGTACACGACCCTGCAGGTCGAGTCGCCGCGTCCCGGCGTGGTCGAGCAGGATGCAAACGTGCTGCTGGAGAAGACCATCGCCGTTTGCCGAGCGACTCTCGCGCAGGCCGCGCGCGAGAACTTCAACGTGATCGCGATGGCCATCGCCACGCAGCGCGCGACGGCCATCCTGTGGGACATGCAAACCGGTCGCGCGCTGGTACCCGCGATGGTTTGGCAGGACACGCGCTATGCCAGCGAACTCGACCGATTGGCCGCCACGTGGGACGCGCCGCTGCGCGCATCCGTAGGCCGGCCCGTGGGCGTACGCTCGCCATATCTGTGGGCCGCGCGGCATCTGCGGGAGACGCCCGCTGTAGCGGAAGCATGGGCGGCGCGACGCCTCGCATTCGGTACGGTGGATAGCTGGCTGCTCTGGCATCTGTCCACCGCGCGCGCGTGCATGACCACGCCGACCAATGCCACGTCATGCAGCGCCTATGTGCTCGGCGAGCATCGGTATCTTCAGGATTGGGTCGACGCGGTGGGCTTTCCGCGCGAACTGCTGCCGGCGCTGCATCAGGATGCGGACGACTTCGGTCGGACGCGCGCCGACGTGCTGGGCATCGATGTCCCGATTCTCGCGTGCGCGGGCGATCAGCTCGCGGGCGCGGTGGGCCTTGGGTGCCTCGATGCCGGGCAATCGATGTGCCTGCACGGCACGGGCAGCTTCGTCGATCTCGTCACCGGTCCTCAATTGCCATCGCGCTGCGGCCAGTCCGACAGCACGCTGACGATGACCGCGCGCCGTGTCGAGGGGGTGTCGCACTTCTCGGTGGAGACCTTCGTCGCGACGACGGGATCCGCGCTGAACTGGATCTGCGACCGCATGCACTGGTTCGACGACGCGCGGCAGATCAGCGCGCTCGCCGCCACCGTCAACACCTCGCGCGGTGTGACGTTCATTCCGGCACTCACGGGGCTGCGCGTGCCAAGCATGACGCCCGACGCGCGCGCGACGATCAACGGCATGTCGATGTCCACGACGCAGGCCGAGCTTGCCTTCGCGATCCTGGAGGGCGTGGCGCATTCGGTCGCGTCATGCATCGAAGCCAATCGCGACATGGCCGGTGTGCCGGTCACGGAACTCGTGGTCGGCGGCGGGCTGTCGGCCAGCGATCCCCTGCTGCAGATGCAGGCCGATCTCACGGGCCTGCCCATCCATCGTATGCGGGAGAGCGATCGCGCCAGCTTGCGCGGGATTGCTTATCTCGCGGGCGGCTCCGGGTTGTTATGGGACTCGCTGCAGCAGGCCCGTACCACTACGGCGCCCGATGCCACGTTCATGCCCGCGATCGGCGAGGACGAACGTGCCGCCCGGCGCGCGCTTTGGCATGCGCGCGTCGCCTCGGAACTCAACCATGTGCGTGGCGCGCAAGCGTCCACCGCGCATTGACCCATCAGGAGAGACTCGCAACATGATGGTTCTGCCATCCCGCGGCGCAAGCCGCGAACGCGCCGAGATGACGCGCACCGAACCGCTGAGGCTGGTTCGGGAGGAACAACTCCGGCGCCTGGAGAGCGATACGTTCGACGTGCTCATCGTCGGCGGCGGGGTGACGGGCGCCTATGCGGCGCTCGATGCAAGCCTGCGCGGCTATCGCGTGGCGCTCGTCGAGAAGAGCGATTTCGCGTCCGGCACGTCCTCCAAGTCCTCGAAGATGGTGCACGGCGGCCTTCGCTATATCGAGCAGGGCAATCTCGGGCTCGTGCGGCATTCGCTGCTGGAACGCCAGCGGCTGCGGCGCAACGCGCGTCACCTCGTGCAGCGTTTGCCGTTTCTGCTGCCGATCCTGGAACGCGACGGCGTGTTCGACAAACGTCTTGCCAAAGCTTTCGAAGGCCTGCTGTGGACCTATGACCTCGCGGGCGGCTGGCGTGAGGGCATTCTCCACCAGCGGCTTACCAAGGCAGAGGTGCTGTCGCACTGTCCAACGTTCAACGAGGAGCATCTGAAGGGCGGCTTCATGTACTTCGATGCCCGCGTTGACGATGCGCGCCTGACCCTCAATATCGCGCGCACGGCCGCGTTCCACGGCGCCGCCGTGGCCAACCATGCGCGCGTGATAGAGATCACGCGTGACGGTCACGGCAAGGTCGATGGCGCCATCGTGCATGCGGATGGCCGTGAACTGCGCGTGCGCGCGGGCGTGGTCATCATGGCCACGGGTGTGTGGCTGCGCGACTGGACCGGCGGCCGCAAGAACGAGGAGAAGACGCTGCACGTGCGGCCGGCCAAGGGCGTGCACGTGGCGGTGCCGTGGCTCAAGATCCGCAACGATTGCACGGTCACGATTCCCGTGCCCGGCCGCAGCCGCCGCGCAACCATCACGCGGTGGGGCAACGTGTCGTACCTCGGCACTACCGACGAAGACTACGAAGGCGACCTCGACAATGTCATGTGCACGCGGGAGGAGCTCGACTTCCTGCTCGCGGGCGCGCGTTCCGCGCTAAGAACCGACCTGCAGCCGGAAGACGTCGTCGGCAGCATCGCCGGCTGCCGGCCGCTAGTCGCGCCGCCTGGCGGCAAGACGCTCGAAATCAGGCGCAATCACGAGATCCATGTGGCCCCGGACGGACTCGTGACGATCGTCGGCGGCAAACTCACGACGTCGCGGCATATGGCCGAGCAGACCATTGATGCGGCGGAGAAGGTCATCGGCAAGCGCGCGAAGTGCCGGACGAAGTCGGCGTATCTGCTCGGCGCGGCGGGCTACGACCCGCAGGCGATCGTCGCGTCGGGCGGCATGTCCGCGCATCTCGGCGAACGCTATGGCACCGAGGCCCGTTTCGTCAGCGACATCCTGCAGGCCGATCCATCGCTGGCGCGCCCCCTTGTCGACGGTCTCCCGCACACGGAAGCGGAGATCGTCTATGCAGTCCGTCACGAGATGGCCTGCACCGTCGATGACGTCTTGTCCCGCCGCATCCGCGCCCGGTTGATGGCACGCGATGCTTCGGCGCGCGCGGCGCCGCGCGTGGCCCAGATCCTCCAGGCCGAACTCGGTGTGTCCGAGGCGGCCGTCGCACGGCAGGTCAGCGACTACCTGTCCGCCGTCGCCCTCGAAAAATCCGTACTCATGGGAGAAGCAGCATGATCAGCAAGGAAGCCATCAAACGCGGCTACAACCGCCGCAACTACGTAGTGGGTGCCCATACGCCTCCGCACTTCGCGACGACCATCGCCGAGGCGCCCGATGTGCCGGGCCTGCAACGCGACGCCGTGCGCATCGACGACGCCACGCTCGACGCCTTGCGCACAACCGCCGATGAGGTGCTGACGAATACGAGCGACGTGGTCAAATGGACGCGCGACTGGTGGGCCGGTTCGATGATGACGGAGACGGGCGGCAGGCCCGCCACGCCCCGCGGCGCGATCGTGCGCGTATCGACGGTGGAGCAGGTCCAGGCCGTGATGCGCATCGCGAACGCGCGGGCCATCCCCGTCACCGTATCGGCGGGACGCAGTAACGTGACCGGTGCCGCGCTGCCCTTGCGGGGCGGTATCGTGCTCGATGTGTGCGAGCTCAACCGCATGCTGGGCTTCGATCGCGACAGCCAGATCGTCGAAGTGGAAGCAGGCATGTTCGGCGACATTTTCGAGGAGACCATCCAGCAGGAATTCGGCATGACGATGGGCCACTGGCCATCGTCGTTCGCCATCAGCACCGTCGGCGGATGGATCGCCTGCCGCGGCGCGGGGCAGTTGTCCACGCGCTACGGGAAAATCGAGGACATGGTCGTTGGCATGGACGTGGTGTTGGCCGATGGCCGGCTGATCACCGTCGGCGGCTATCCGCGCGCGGCCCTCGGTCCGGACCTCCAGCAGATGTTCATCGGCTCCGAGGGCACGCTCGGCGTGATCGTGCGCGCGCGCCTCAGGCTCCATCGCCTGCCCGATTATGGGCGCGCGATCGCCTACGGCTTCAAGTCCTTCGCGATCGGCCTGGAGGCCTGCCGCGAGATCATGCAGAGGGGGGCGAACCCGGCGGCGCTGCGGCTCTACGATGCGCTCGAGAGCGGCGTGCAGTTCGGCCTGCCCGAGAGCAACGTCCTGCTGATCGCCGACGAGGGGCCGCGCGAGATGGTCGACGCGGTGCTGGCCATCAGCGAGCGCGTGTGCGCGGAACTCGGCGACAAGCTCGATGGCGATACGATCTTCGAGCGGTGGCTGGACACGCGGTATCTCACGGGCAAGAGCGCCGAAGGGTTCAAGCGCAGTCCGGGCTTTGTGGCGGATACGCTCGAGATGGCCGGGCCGTGGCGCGATCTGCCCGCAATCTACGATGCCGTGGTGGCGGCCATTAACGCGGTGCCGGGAACGCTCGCAGGATCGGCGCATCAGTCGCACGCCTATGTCGATGGCGCGTGCCTGTATTTCTCGCTGCGCGGGGACGTAGCCGTGGAAGACCGGCAAAAGTGGTACCGGCAGGCGTGGGACGCCGCCAATGCGGTGTTGATCCAATACAATGCCGCGTTGAGCCATCACCACGGTATCGGCCTGCTGCGCGCGCCTTACATGGCACCTTCGCTCGACACCGCCTTCTCCGTGCTGGAGACGGTGAAGCGCGCGCTAGATCCGCAGAACATCCTCAACCCCGGCAAGCTCGGCCTCACCGACGTGCTCGCCAACGAAGTCAAGAAGTAACCATGGACAGGTCTCTCGGCGCCCGCCTGACACGACATCCGGTCATTGCCACGCTGTACGGCACGGAGCAGATCGACGCCTTCGTCGACAGCGAGGCGGAAGTCTCGATCGTGGCCAATGTCGATCTCCGCAAGCTGCAGCCCGTGATCGCCACACTCACACGGGCCGGCAAGTATGCGATCGTCAATATCGACAGTTGCGAAGGACTGTCGCAGGACAAGGGCGGCGTCGAGTACCTGGCCGACATCGGCGTCGTCAGCCTGGTTTCCACGCGCGTGGCCACCATCCAGCGCGCCAATCGCGCGAACATGGTGACGATGCAGAAGGTCTTCGTGACCGACCGCTCGACATGGCCGCGCAGCGTGAAGGCGCTGGAGCAGAGCGACCCCAACCTCGTGCAACTGATGCCCGCGCCCATGCTGCCGCATTTGCCGGAAGCCGACCGCAAGGCGCTGCCGCCGATCGTCACTTCGGGGTTCGTCTGCAACAAGGGCGATATCGTGACGGCGCTGGCGCACGGCGCGGTGGCGATCTCCACCAGCGATCGCAAGCTCTGGAATCTCGAAGCGAAGGCCCTGAAGGGGTAGCACTGGCGCTTGTCTCGCATCGCGGAACTACGCCCCTTCGCTGACCGGCAATCGCACACCGCATGGCGTGGGGTACCGCCGATTCATGGTTTGTCCCGACATTTGGGCCATTTCCGGCCGTCATAATGATGCCGCCCTATCAAGCGGCAACATAAGACATCCGGAGACAAACTTGAGCATTACCCTTTCCCGCGCTGCCACGGTGGCCAGCATTTTCGCGGCGCTTCTCGCGGGCGCCGCGTCCATTCCCGCGGTTGCGGCCGACGCCTGGCCCGGCAAGCCCATCAAGGTCATCGTGCCTTATACGCCAGGCGGTTCCACCGATACGGTGTCGCGCGTGGTGTTCGAGAAGGTGGCGCAGAGTCTCGGCCAGCCGATCATCATCGAGAACAAGCCCGGCGCGAACAGCACGCTGGGTGTCGGTGTGGCCGCGCGCTCCGCGCCGGACGGCTACACCTTCGTTTCGGTGCTGGCCGCGTATAGCGCCAACATGTCGCTGTATTCGAAGCTGAGCTACAAGCCCTCGGACCTCGTGCCCGTCGCGGAGATGGCCGAGCTGCCACTGTTCCTGTTCGCGAGCAAGAAGGTGCCGGTGAAGACCGTCGGCGAACTGGTGGCCTATGGCAGGAAGCATCCGGACACGCTGACGTTCGGCTCGAGCGGCATCGGCAGTTCGGCGCATCTGACCGGCGAACGCCTGGCGATGGAGTCGAAGGTCAAGATGACGCACGTCCCGTACAACGGCAGTGCGCCGATCCTGCCCGCCCTGGTTTCGGGCGAGGTGTCGGTCGCATTCGACCCGTTGCTCGTGCCGATGCCGCATGTGAAGTCCGGCAAGATCAACGTGCTCGCGGTGGCGTCGGCCAAGCGCTGGCCCGGCGAACCGAATATCCCGACGATGGAGGAAGCGGGCTTCCCGGGCTTCGTCATGAGCTCGTGGACGGGCCTGCTGGCGCCGGCCGGCACGCCGCAGCCGATCGTGGACCGCATGGCGAAGGAAATCGCCGCGGCGACGGCGAGCCCGGACGTCGCGAAGAAGCTGACGGACCTCGGCTTCGTGCCCGTCGGCGGCACGTCCGACGAGTTCCGCAAGCGGATCGAGCGCGATACCGTGCGCTACGCGGAGATCGTCAAGGCGGGCAAGATCTCCCTCGACTGACTGCGTCCGGCGTGCCGGCGGCGGGGCATAGAGCCCACCGTCAGCCGCTCACCGCCCGGTTTTCTCACGAAAACAAGCCATGCTCGCAAGGGCATGGCTTTTTTCATGGGCAAGACGCGTTAGAGTATCTGAGAAAATAGTTGCCGAGCAGGCAGAGGCGTCAGAGGGCCGTAGTCGATGAGTTTCCTGAATTTCCTGAAAAAACGGAGAGCGAAAAAGGCGCGCGGGCGTACCGCGGGCGCCGCGTCCGCGCCGGCACCGGTCGCGCGAACGGCCGCGGCACGCCCGGCGCCGCCGATCGTGAGCATGCCCAAGAGCGCGTACGACCGCGTCTACGCGGAAGTCATGGCCACGGTTGAGGGCCTGTCGCAGGACGACGTGGCCGAACTGCTGCTGCTGGTCAAGGAGAGCGGCAGCGACGGCCTGAACCTCGGCGGGTACTTCACGCGCGGCTACGAGCGCTTTTTCAAGAATCGCGAATGGCGCTGGCGGGAGTATGACGAATGGCGTGAAACCTTCGAGAAGCTCGCGGCATTCCCGTCGAACTGGACGGACATCAACTACGTGCCGACGCCAGCGAACCGACCCACGCACACGCGGCTGCTCGATCTGGACGTGGTGGAACTCCAGCACTATCTGACCGAGACCGGCGTGCCGTTCGACGCCACGCTGCAGAAGACACAGCTCGCCTCCATGGCGGAGCACACGGAGGGGCTCAAGACGTCGCGATTATGGACGCGCCTGCTGAAGAAGGAAGAGGAGGCGGTGCAGGAGGCGATCGCGCGGCGCCCCAAGGTGCTCTACGACCTGCTGATGCGCACCATCGCGTATCGCGCAAAAAGCATTCGCGACCTCGAGCGCGCGCAGGCCCTGGGCATCCGCAAGCACGAAGTCATGCTCGTCTTTGAAGCCGATCGACGCTTCGTCGACCTCGCGCGCAAGAAAAATCCGGACGCCGTGCCGCCGTACTATCCGAACGACTTTACGCAATTGCGTCCGATCCTCGACAACGATTGATCCATGGCCACGCGGGCATCGAAACAGGCGCTGCGGCCGCGCAAGGCGCCAACGCAGGGACGCGCTGAAGAGACGGTTGCCGCGATCGTGGAGGCGGCCGCGCAGGTGCTGGAGCAGCATGGCTTCGAAGGCTTCAATACCAACGCGGTGGCCCAGCGCGCCGGCGTCAGCATTGGCTCGCTCTATCAATATTTCCCCGGCAAGGACGCGCTCACCGTCGCGCTGATCCGGCGCGAGTCGCGGGCGTTTCATGACGACATGGCCGCGGCCCTCGGGATGCGCAGCGGCAAGGCCGCGCTCGAATACCTGATCGGCGCTTGCGCCCGGCAGCAACTGCAACGGCCACGGCTGGCACGGCTGCTCGATATCGAAGAAGGGCGGCCCGCGATCCAGGGCGAGGTCTCGAAGGCGGAGATCGAGCAATTGGTGCTGACCATCGTCCGGCGCGCGGCACCCGCGCACCCCAAACCGGACGTTGCGGCGGGCGACTTGCTCGCGATGATTCGCGGCATGGTGGATGCGGCGGGCGAGCGGGGTGAGCAGGACATACACGATCTCGAGATACGGCTGCGGGCGGCGGTCTTTGGCTATCTGTCCCGCGGTTCGCGCGCGAGAATGTGAGCAGCGGGTGCGCGGCGATCGGGTCGCGCATCACAAAACGCATGACGTATCGGGGTTTTCGGGGCCATCGCGTCGGCGCGGTCATGCGAGTACGAAATATGAGCAATTGCTTATATTCTCAAGTCATCGTGCAGCGACGGCATCCCGCCTTCGCGCCATCATCCAGAGCGATCACGATGACCGACACTCATATCATGCAGACCATGAAGCTCAACCATCTGAGCTTCCCCTCCGCGGACACCGCCGCGACGGCACAGTTCTTCGAACGCTATCTCGGCTTCAGCATTGCCGGGCGTTGGGAACAGTCGTACATCATCAAGCGGCAGGGCTTCGACGTGGTGATCGACCACGCGAGCGACTATCGCCCCGAATGGCCGCGTAATTTCCACGCGGGCTTCGAACTTCCGACGCTGGAAGCCCTGCAGGCGCTGTACGACACGTTCCGGTCCGAAGGCGTGCAGCTGGAGACCGGCATCTTCAACAACGGCCGCGGCTCGCGCTTCTTCTGTCGTGAACCGGGCGGTGTGATGTTCGAACTGAACACGCGCTCGGACGCCGCGCCGGAGTATCAGGGGACGTTCGAGGAATGAAGCGTTGCCGCCGCGGCACTGACCAAGCTGTCCCACGGCGTCGGTGAGGGGAAGACCTCGGACAGAAACGCCACGAACGCCTTGACCGTCGGGTTGCCGCGCCGGCTCTCGGGCCAGAGCGCGGTGATCGGAAACCGGTCCTGCGAGAATGCGTGCAGGACGGGCACGAGCTCACCATGCTTCACGCGGCTGGCCGCAACGTAGGTGGCGGACAGTCCGATGCCCCCGCCGGCGGCGAGCGCGGCGACCACCGCGTCGCTAACGTCCATGATCAATCCCGCGTTCGGCCGATAGTCCCCGATGCGATCGGCCGAGCGGAACGGCCATGCGGCTTCCTGCCCGGTGCGCTGGTAGCGAAAATTCACGCACTCGTGGTGCATGAGATCTTCCGGACCCGTCGGGATGCCACGCCGCGCGAGGTAAGACGGCGCGGCAAAGAGCCCCACCCTGTGCGGCGCCAGATGGCGCGAGATCAGGCGCGAGTCGCCCGGATCGCCGACGCGGATGGCCACGTCGATGCCTTCCTCGACGAGGTCGACGTACTGGTCGCCCAGCCGCAGATCCACGACGACCTTCGGGAACCGCGCGCGGAACGCGGGCAGTGCGGGCGCGAGGATATTGACGCCAATGGGCAGGGCCGCGGCGATCTTGAGCGTGCCCGCCGGCTCGGCGCGCGCGGCGACCACCGCCTGCTCGATCTCTTCGGCGTCGCGCAGCAGACGCTGCGCGCGCTCGAGCAGATCGCGGCCTTCCGCGGTCAGCGTCAGCGATCGTGTGGTCCGATGGAACAGGCGCAGCCCGAAATTCTGTTCAAGCCGCTGGATGCTCTTGCTGACCGCGGACGGCGACACCGCGAGCGATCGCGCGGCAGCGGTATAGCTGCCCAGCGACGCGGCACGGGCGAAGGCGAGCAGTCCGGTCAGTCGTTCAATGCCAATTTGTTCCATGACGGCACTATTAAAGCGAATGCTGGCCGGATTTTCAAGGAGGGCGCTTCAATCTACGATCTTCTCCAACGACGCCGTAATCGCGTTTTCCCGGCGTCTTCCCCAACATCGGAGATTAGCGATGAACACCCTCGAACTTTCTCAGCCCCCGCACCAGGCTCAGAACCAGGCCCAGAACCGGACCCAATCAAAGGCGCAACGCCTCGACGGCCAACGCGCCGTCATCATCGGCGGCACGTCGGGCATCGGCCTGTCGGCGGCCATTCAGGCCAGGGCGCTCGGTGCCCATGTCGTCATCGTCGGCCGCGATGCGGAGACGGCACAGCGTCTCGCCGAGCAGCATGGCTTTGAAGGCTGGCGCGCCGGTGACGTGCGCTCGGCCGCGGATATCGAGCGGGCGCTCACTGACATTCCGCATGTCGACCACCTCGTCCTGCTGGCAGGCACCTTCGTGGCGGGCAAGATCCGGGAAGCCGATATCGGTCATCTGCAGGGCGCGTTCGACGAACGCATCTGGGCCGCTGTGCACGCCATCCGCGCATTAGGGGATCGCCTCGACAAGCATGGATCGGTGACCTTGATCTCCGGCGTGCTTGCCGATCGGCCCAACGCCTACGGCACGGCCGTGCTGGCCGCTGCTTCCGCTGCGATGGAAGCCTTCGCCCGCGGACTCGCCCTCGAACTGGCGCCGTTACGCGTGAACACGCTGTCCCCTGGGCCGATCGATACCCCGCTGCTCGCCCGCACCCTGGGGGCCGGCCGCGATGCCTACGTCGATGCGCTGACGCAGCAACTGCCGCTGCACCGCCTCGGCACGGCGGAAGAAGCCGCGGCGGGCGTGGTCTTCCTCATGACCAACGGCTTCATGAATGGCGCGACGCTGCACCTTGACGGCGGTGCGGCGCTGGTCTGATTCGTCGTTTCTTCCTTCAAACGCACATTCTTGTCCTATACAAACGTATAGGCGAACCAAGCCAAAAATTCGGATGCGGCAAGCCATCGTCGGATGGTTTCCTTTCGCCCCTTGGCATACCTTGCCAAGGTGGCGATTGTTCCGTCGCCACCCCCACAAAATCAAGTTGCTGTGCATACAGCAGGAGTGACCATGGACCAAGACAAGCGGAATCCCTCCGGGCTTCCACCCAGACTCGGCCCCGGCGCGCTGGCGGTCCGCTTCGGCGTGATCGGCCTGGCGACGTTGTGCCTGGCCGGCGCATTCGCGTACACGGGCGGCTGGCTGACACCGGAGCGGCTGTCGCCGCATCGCGTCGTCGACGGTTTCGAGGCGACGGCCGGCAAGCACATCGGTTTCCGCCGCAACCATGCGAAGGGCGTCTGCGCCGTGGGCTGGTTCGAGAGCACCGGCGCCGGCACGGAATACAGCCGGGCCAGGCTGCTCGCGCCGGGGAAGTATCCGGTGGTGGGCCGCTTCGCCTTTGCGGGTGGCATGCCGTATGTGCCTGACGCACCGGGCCTGATCCGCAGCCTTGCCTTGCAGATCGATCCCACGGGCGCCGAGGAATGGCGCATGGCAATGATCGATATTCCCGTCTTCCCGTTCGCAGACGTGGACGCGTTCTATGCGCAGATGATGACGGGCGTGCCGGATCCCAAGACGGGCAAGCCCGATCCCGAGAAGATGAAGGCGTTCGTCGCCGCGCATCCGGACTTTCTGAAGGCGGTCGGTATCGTGGGCAAGCGGCAGGCTTCGTCCGGGTTTGCGAACGCGACCTACAACGGCCTGAATACGTTCCTGTTCGTGAACCGCGAGGGCGCGTCGGTGCCGGTGCGCTGGTCGGTGGTGCCGGAACAGGCCTTTGCACCGCTCGGTCCGCAGCAGCCGGACAAGAACTACCTGTTCGATGCGTTGATCAAGGACGCGGCGCAGCCGCTGAAGTGGAAGTTGATCGTGACGATCGGGCAGGCCAGCGATCCCGTGCGGCCGGACATCCCATGGCCGGAAGAGCGCAAGCACATCGACATCGGAACCGTCACGCTCGACAAGCTCGTGAGCGAGGACAGTGCCGGTGCCACCTGCACCGACATCACGTTCGATCCGACCGTGCTGCCCGCGGGCATTACCACGTCGGCCGATGCCATCCCGAGCGCGCGGTCGGCCGCCTATGCCCGCTCGTTCCTGCTGCGCGAGGAAGAGCGCGGCGCCAAGCCGCCGAGCGCGGTCACCGAAACCGAAGTGAAGACTGGAGGTAAATCATGAGCAACGACGTCCAGGGCTTCTCGTTCGTATCGCGCGCGCTGCATTGGGTGATGGCGGTGTTGATCGTGTCGATGCTGTTCATCGGCATCGGCATGGTATCGACGGTGTCGGACCGCTATACGGCATTGCTGACCGTGCATCGGCCAATCGGCATTGCAATTTTCTGCCTCGCCGTGCTGCGGGTGATCTACCGGCTGACGCACCGCCCGCCGCCGCTGCCGGCTTCGCTGCCCGCGCTGCAACGCGTGGCCGCGCATGCTTCGCATCTCGCGTTGTATGCGCTGATGCTGGCCATGCCGCTGGTGGGATGGGGCATGCAATCCGCGGGCGGCTTCCCGATCATCCTGTTCGGGCAGACCGAGCTCCCGCCGATCTTGCCGCATGATCCGCACCTGTACGCCATCCTGCGGCAGGCGCATACGGTCGGCGCATTCGCGCTGTTCGCGGTGTTGCTGTTGCACTTCGCGGCGGCCCTGTTCCACGGGCTGATCCGGCGCGATGGCGTGCTGGAGTCGATGACGACGGGTAAGGCGCAATAAGGCCCCCCGATAAGTCGTCAGTTCTGCCGTGCGGTGCCGGGCTTGCGCTCGAACAGGGCCGGCACCCACGCCAGCATCCGGGCGATGTCGGCGAAAGACGGCAGCAGCGGTGTGGCGTGCCGCACGGCGTCGCGGCGGGCGTAGTGGCGCAGCAGTTGCGCGCCGACCGGACGGTGGTAGTAAGCGGCCTCCGGGTAATGCTTGGACGACATGATGTTCCCTACTGTGGTTCGCAAATCGGACTACAGTATACACTACATTGGTGCAGTGCACCACGCTGCGGCATGGGCGTGAGCGTCCATGGGGCAGTGGCGTGGCGGGAGTGGTCCGTCAGGCGCGCGGGCCGTCGCCGTCCGAGGGGTGGGCGTCTTGCGGATGCATCGCCTCGACGGCTTTCGCCGCGCTGTAGACGTGGCGCGTGGCCAGCAGCGAAGCAAGGTCCGCGTCCCCGGCGATGACGGCCTGCAGAATCTGGGCATGCTCGTCCCAGTTGATGCGGGCCCGGCTCAGGTTCGCCGGCGCGAAGAGCAGCGCGGTACGTTCGCGCAGCGAGCGCATCATGTCCTGCAGCACGCTGTTTGCGGCGATATTGCCGAGCACCTCATGGAAGCGGGAATTCAGTTCGACGAAGCGCTCGGTCTGGCCGCTATTGACGGCGGCGTTCCCTTCTTCCAGTACCTTCTCGATCTCCGCAATCAGCGCGGGGTCGCGGCGTTGCGCCGCCAGCTTGGCATTGAGCCCTTCCAGCGTGGCGCGCACTTCCACCATCTCCCGCGCGATATTGGGCGACAGCCGCGCCACCGAGGCACCGCGACGCGGCTCGATCTTGACCAGCCCCTCCGCGGCCAGCGCGCGCAGCGCTTCGCGCACCGGAATGCGGGAAACGCCAAGCTCCTGCGAGAGCGTGTTCTCGACGAGCCGCTCGCCCTGCTCATACTGGCCGCCGAGAATACGCTGGCGCAGCGTGTCGGTGACCAGCGCGAACAGCGGAGAATGCTGGGCGCCGAGGCTGGCTACCGGAAGGTCGGGCGTCGTGGACCGGGGAATGCCCGCGGAGGCGTCGTTCATGATCATGGAAGGCGGCGTGAATGCCGCTATTGTATACGGTCAACATCACAGCCGCCCTCCCGAACTCACCTGGACCGCCTCAAGAGGACCTGAGGAGCGCCTCAGGCATGCTGGAAGGTGAAGCCATCCGCGTAGACGAACGGTGTCTGTGCGCCGAGGGCGGCGAACGTCTGCCGCGCATCGCGGATCATGTTGGGCGAACCGCACAGATAGATGGCGTGCTCGGACAGGTCCCCATGATCCTGGCACACGGCGTCCTGCACATGGCCGCGGCGTCCCTGCCAATCGTCGCCCGCGCGCGATAGCACCGGCACGTACTGGAAGTCGTACAGGCGCTCCCCCCACGCCGAGGCAATCTCTTGGTGCAGATACAGATCTTCCAGCGTTCGCGCACCCCAGTAGAGCGAGACCGGCGGGCAGTCGGGATCGTCCATCAACGACTCGAGCATGCTCTTGATGGGCGCAAGCCCCGTGCCCGTGGCAATCATCAGTAGCGGCCGGTAGTCTTCCTTGCGCAGGCTGAAGCTGCCGTGCGGCACTTCGACCTCCAGCCGGTCGCCGGGCTCCAGCGACGGCAGTCGCGTGGCGGTGAAGCGGCCGCCGGCGATGCGCCGCACATGGAAGTCCACCTCGTTCCCGCGCGGCGCCGATGCCATCGAGAAGCTGCGATGCGTGCCGTCGTCGAGCAGGATCTTCATGTACTGGCCGGGTGCGTATTTCACCGGCACGTCGTCGGGCAGCTGCATGCGCAGATGCGCGACATCGGGGCCGAGCCAGCCCACCTCGCGCACGGTCGCCGTCACGCGCTGCGCGGGGATGTCCACGCCGCCATCGCGGGCCACGCTGAGCACAAGGTCCGCCGTCGGCCGTGCCTGGCACGCGAGCGCCGCACCGGTGGCCGCTTCCTCTTCGGTCAGCGCCATCGGAAACTCGTCGTATGCGACCGCGCCTTCGACGATCTGCACGCGGCAGGTGCCGCAGCCGCCGAACGTGCATTCGTGCGCGAGGCACACCCCCGAGCGCAAGGCGCCGTCGAGTACCGATTCGCCTTCGTTCACCTCGAATGTGGCCTGCGTTTCGATGACATGAATGCGATAGGACATGACTGGTGGCCCCCCAACGCTTACTTCTTGATGTCGGCCTGTGCGAGCACCTGCAGGTCCTCGCCGGCCAGCAGGTCGCGCAGCGCTTCGAGCGCGGCCACGCCGCACGCCGTGTCCTGCTCGCCATTGCCGCCCGAGAGGCCGACGCCGCCGATCACCTCGCCGTTCACCACCACCGGAAAGCCGCCGACGAACACGGCGAACTTGCCTTCGAAGCTCCACTGGATGCCGAATGCCTCGTTGCCGGGCAGCGCGGGGCCGTTGGGCGCCGTGTTGAACAGATGCGTCGAGCGCTTGTGGCCGGCCGCGGTGAACGCCTTGTTCCACGCGATCTGCGGACCGGTGATGCGCGCGCCGTCCATGCGCTCGAGCAGCAGCGGGTAGCCGCCGTCATCGACGATGCAGATGGACTCCAGTACGCCGATGTCCTTCGCCTTGGCGACGGCCGCGTCGACCATCGCGCGGGCTTCGCGCAACTCGAGCTTGATGCTTGCTTTCATGAATGCTCCTGAACAATCGCGATTGAGCAACCGCGATTCAAAAAACGCGATTCAACAACCGCGATATACGGTCTTGATCTGGGTATAGAACTCGATGCCGGCGCGGCCGGACTCGCGGAACGTGGCGGTGCTCGAACGCTTGAGCCCGCCGAACGGCGCGTTGACGAGGTTGCCTGTCGTCGTGCGGTTGATCTTGACCGTTCCCGACTCGATGTCGTTGGCAAAGTCATGCGCATAACGCGGATTGCGCGTGGCGATCGCCGCTGACAGGCCGTACTCGGTGTCGTTGGCCTTCGCCATGGCATCGGCATAGCTGCTTGCCTCGATGATCGCCAGCACCGGCCCGAAGATTTCCTCGCGCGCGATGCGCATGGACATCGTCACGTCGGTGAAGACCGTCGGCGCCACGTAGTAGCCGTGCGCGAAGTCGCCCTCGGTCAGCGCGTTGCCACCCGCCAGCAGCGTCGCTTCTCGCTTGCCGATCTCGATATAACCGAGGACGGTCTCGCGCTGCTTGCGCGTGGCGAGCGGCCCGAGGTCCATCCCCGGCTGCATGCCGCTGCCGATCTTGAGCGACTTCACGCGCGCCACCAGCTTGTCGGTGAAAGCCTGGCGAACCTCGGCCATCACGATGATGCGGCTCGTGCCCGTGCACGCCTGGCCGGACAGCGACAGGCCGCCCTTGACCGCGAGATCGACGGCCTGATCCAGATCGGCGTCTTCCATCACGATCAGCGGGTTCTTGCCGCCGAGCTCCATCTGCGTGCGCGTGGTCATCGATACCGAGCGATGGATCTGCTCGCCCGCGGACGTCGAGCCGGTGAACGACACCGCGCGGATGGCCGGCGAGGCGACGATCGTCTCGCCCACTTCGCCCGCGCTGCCGGTGATGAAGTTCAGCACGCCGCGCGGGATACCTGCCTTGACGAAGGCTTCCGCCAGACGCAGGCCGGAGAGCGGCGCGTCCGACGACGGCTTGAACACGACCGTGTTGCCCGCGATCAGCGCCGGCGCGATCTTGCGCGCGGGAATGGACACCGGGAAGTTCCAGGGCGAGATGACGGTGACCACGCCCAGCGGCTCGCGTTGCGTGTACACGACCATGTCGGGGTCGTCCTGCGGGAAGGTCTCGCCCGAGTAGGTCTGGCCCTCTACCGCATAGAAGCGCAGCGTCTGCGCCGAGCGCACGATCTCGTCGCGCGCGAGGTTCAGCGCCTTGCCTTCCTCGCGCGTGAGTTCCGCGGCGAACGCATCGGCATTGGCTTCGAGCCATGCGGCGGCATCGTTGAGGATCTTCGCGCGCTTGCCGATCGGCGTCTTGCGCCATGCCGGAAAAGCGGCGGCCGCCGCCGCGACGGCCGCCTCCGCGTCGCGCGCGTCGGAAGCCGCGTGGCGGCTCACGACCTCGCGCGTATCGGCCGGGTTGATGTTGTCGAACAGGCGACCGCTCACGCTGTCGCACCATTCGCCGTCGATGTAGTTGCGGTAGATGTCCGTCATCGTCGTGGCCCCGTGCATCACGCGGCGATCGCGGCCGGCTTGGTCTCGACGTAGTCGTAGTAGAGCGCGGTCGTGTACAGCAGTCGCATCTGGGCGCCGATCTCGCAGATCTTCAGGCAGCGCGCCTGCAGTTCCGGCGTGTTGGCGTGCTCCAGCACGATCTGGTAGCCGCGTTCGCCGTGGATTTCGTCGGACACGATATGCAGGTCGAAGAATTCGACTTCCTCGTCGGTGAAGCCGTATTTCTCGCGCAGCGTGGGCGTCTGCTTGCGATAGATCGACGGGACCTGCGATTCCAGGCCGACGACGAGGCCGGCCACCGCGACGACCGGATCTTCACGCATCGCCACCGCGTAGCACCAGCTCTGCAGGCCGCGCGTGGTCGGCGACATGTTGTCGGGGTTGACCACGCGTTCACGCGTGGTGCCGCAGGCTTCGGCAAAGCGGACCAGCAGGTCGGTGTGGCGGTCGCCACCGATTTCTTCCTCGTACATGTTGGCCAGCAGGAAGTCCTTGGCCTCGGTCATATGGTCCGGCGTGCGCGCATAGATATAAGCGAGGTAGTCGGCGAACGGACCCACGTAGTGGTAGTGGTTCTCCGCCCAGCGCGACAGGTGCTCGCGCGTCAGCGTGCCGCTTGCCCATGCCTTGCTGAAGGGCGCCTGGTTGGCGCTCTTGCCCTTGATTGCGTTCTCGAGCGCGGCGCGAAAGTCTTCACGGTTCATCAGTTCTGCCATTTGGGGGCTCCTTGACTGGTCTGGGATGAATGAGGGGAGGGGACTGACAGTGCGAGTCATGCGGCCCGGGCTTCCCGGGCTGCGGTGATCCGCTGGTAGGCAACGCCGGCGAGGGCAATGTCCTCGAGGCCGACGCCGACGGATTTGTAGATGACGATGTCGTCGTCGCTTTGCCGCACGACATGGCGGTCCAGCAGGACATCGCCGAGTTCGACGATCTTGCGATCGGGCAGTACGGCGGGATCGGCGAGAACGAGGTCGCCCGCTTCGCGCAGCGATTGCGTCCGCCATTCGACGACCACCGCGGCCGCGCGCGAAAGCGCCGTGTCATCGAGCTCGCGCGTATGCGGCAGGCTGGAGCCGATCGCCGCAACGAAGGCGCCGCGGCGCAGCGACGCGCCGGCGAACAGCGGCGTGGTGGACCGGGACGCCGTGACGACAATGTCCGCCTCCGCCACGCATGCCTCGGGCGTAGCGAAGGTCGCGGGAATGCCGCACTGCGCGGTCAGCCGTTCCGCTACCGAGGCGTCGGCATGCGGGTCGCTGATCAGGATGCGTTCGAGCGGCAGCGCGGCCGATAGCTGCAGTGCATGCTGCGCGCCCTGCGTGCCAGCGCCGAACAGCGCCAGGGTTTGCGCGTCCGGCCGTGCCAGCCGCTGCGCCGCCAGCACCGTGCACGCCGCGGTACGCAGCCGCGTGATCGCTCCGGCATCGAAGGAAGCAAGCGGGGCGCCATCGACGGTCGAAAACAACAGGATCACGAACGAGAACTGTCCCGCGATCGTCGTGTAGACCTTGGCACCCGCCACCTGCTGATCCGGAATGACGGCGCCCAGGGTGGACAGCTTGACGCCTCCGGCCTCGGTGCGGATGCGCTCCTGCATGGCGGCGCGCTGCTGGCCGAAACTGCGGAAGGCCGCCAGCATGGCCGCCTGCGCGTCCGTCGCGCTGACGTGGCGATCGATTTGTTCGTCGGTGATGTGGAGCATGTGTCGGCGAGTTGGAGCCAGTCATGACCGGCTATGACTGCAATTCGGTATACAGTCTACACATTGCTAAAGAAATTGCTAGCGGAGTTTTTGGGGCATACCGCGTCAACGACGATGTCGAAAACGGTGCGGGATGCGCGCAAACCGTGCATCTACGCGGCTTTCGGCACCGTGGCGGGGTGCTGGCGCGGAGTTTCCCTAACCCAGTCGGTTTTCGCTTGTCTTCCGGTGGTGTCGGAATATAGTATACGAAACGGAAATTTCACTATCTCATCAAACCTGCCCCCACCAGGGCCCCACATCAGGGGAGCCTCATGCAACCAACGGTAGAGATCGGCATTGCCCACTGGGTATATCTATTGGGCGTCATGGTTATCGTGCTGACCATGATCCTGCGCGCCAACGTCGTCGTGCCGTCGATCGTCGGCACCTTCTGCGTCATCTTTGCCATCACCGGGAATCCGGTCAGCGCGCTAGGCGGCATCTTCGGGGCGAGCCTCGTGGCGGCGAAGGAGCTGTTCAACATCTTTCTGGTGATCGCGTTCATGACCGCGTTGCTCAATGCGCTCAAGACATTGCGATCCGATATCCGGATGGTCGAACCCTTCCGCGTGATCATGAAAAACGGGCATAGCGCCTACTTCATCCTCGCCGGCATTACCTATGTGATCTCGCTGTTCTTCTGGCCGACGCCCGCGGTACCGCTGGTCTCGGCGATCCTGCTGCCGGCCGCGATTGCCGCGGGGCTTCCCCCGCTGGCGGGTGCGATGGCGATCGCCATCGCGGGGCAAGGCATGGCGCTGTCCTCGGACTATGTCATTGGCGTGGCGCCGGGCATCAGCGCGAAAGCCGCGGGTGCGGCAGTGAGCGCGGCGGTCGTCGCGGATCGCGCGCTGGTGCTGTCCATCATCACCGGCGCCATCGCGCTGGCGCTGGCCTATTTGTCGATGCGCCGGCATATCGTTCCGGCAAGCGGCGCGCTGCTCGACAAATGGCAGGCGAAGGCCAATGGCATCGACCCGGAAGTCGAAGCCACGGGCACGTTCGACAAGGCCGAGATCGCGCGCGGCACGTCGCATGAGGAGCCGCTCGTCACCGATGCCAACATCGAACGCAGCCTGGCCATGGTCGCGCAGCGCCGCATCAAGTGGTCGAAGTTCTTCGCCGTGCTGACGCCGATCGCCTTTGTCTGCGTGGTGACGCTGATGGTGCTCCCGAAGCTGGCCAGCGGCATGCCTGACCTCAAGGGTGGCGCGGCGGCCGCGCTGGTCGGCGGCGTTGCCGCGGTGCTGATGATGCTGGCCACGCTGGCTGCCGAAGGTCCGCGCCGCATGCTCGACGTCTGCCCCGAGCACATCACGGATGGCTTCGTGTTCGCGTTCAAGGCGATGGGATCGGTGCTGCCTATCGCGGGCTTCTTCTTCGTCGGCGCGGGCGAGACCGCCGCGCAGATCCTCGGCGTGGATGCGGGCAAGGCCCCGAGCCTGTTGTTCGAGCTGATCCAGGCCTATCAACACATGATTCCCGACAACCATGTGCTCGTTGCGTTCGGCGTGCTGCTGGTCGGCATGATCACCGGCATCGACGGCTCCGGTTTCGCGGGCCTCCCTCTGACTGGCACGCTCGCCGGCGCGCTGGGTCCGGTGGTCGGCTTCGATTCCGCGACACTCGCGGCCGTGGGCCAGATGGGCGCGGTATGGACCGGTGGCGGCACGCTCATCGCGTGGTCGTCGCTGATCGCGGTGGCGGGCTTCGCGCGGGTGCCCGTGCTCGAGGCGGTGCGCGCGCTGCTGTTGCCGGTGATCGCGGGTCTCGTCGTCTCGACGATCTGCGCGATGTTCATCTGGCACTGATTACAAGTAACACGCTGGGATATTTATGCCGAAAGTTGTCTTTCACAAGAACGGACAGGTCTTCACCGACGAGGTCAAGCCCGAGACCAACCTCGTGGTGCGTGCCGGCATCAAGCAGTTTCCGTATCCGAACCTGCGTTACGAGTGCGGCATGGGCAAATGCTCGAAGTGCGCGTGCAAGGTGCTGGCCGGCGCCGAGAATTTGCCGCCGCCGAACTGGAAGGAGAAGAAGCAGCTCGGCGAGCGCATCGAGCAGGGCTTCCGCCTCGCCTGCCAGATCTGGCTGACGCACGACATCGAGCTCTGCCAGGAAGAGTTGCCGGCATGATGTACGTGATCCTCGCCAGCAAGCCGGGGCAGTTCCGTACCGAACCTATGGAGGGCACGCTCGACGCCCTCCGGCCGCTGGAAACCTACGACTACGTGTTCTACGGCCGCGCCACCGCGAGCTTCGTCATTGCCGAACTTCATCAGCCGGTGAAGGTGCGCGTGATCGACGAGACCGGTGGGAGCGATGCCGAGACGATCAACCTGGTGCCATCGAAGTTCCTCGAACGGTTCGACACGCTGGACGCCGCGCGCGCCGCGCTGCGGGACCTCGCCAAGTTCGGAACGATGGACCTCTCGCTGAAGAAACGATGACACAGGAAACGCTGGGCACCGCGCCCGCCGCACCCCCTACCGCGACCCCTACCGCGACCTCTACCGCCGAGCGCGCAACCGTCGAGGTCACATTCCTGACCAACGCGGGCAAGACCGTCACGGCGGCGAGCAACAGTAACCTGCTCCGCATCTCGCTGCGCGAGCAGGGCGGCATTCCATTCAAGTGCGGCGGCGGCATCTGCGGCACCTGCCGATGCAGGATCGAGCAGGGCCTCGAGCACACCGACGCGGTCAAGCCGAAGGAGCGCAAGCATCTGTCGGAGCAGGACCTTGCGGAGGGTTACCGCATGGCATGCCAGACGTTCGTCAACGGCGATATCGCCGTGTCGTGGGAACCGAAGCCGGCGCGTTGAGCGCGGGTCGTCATGCCGCCTGCTTCGCCATCAACGCCAGCAGTTCGGCATTGAAGCGCGCCGGATCCTCGAAGAACGTGCCGTGTCCGATGCCCTCGTAGATCGACAACGTCGAATGCGGCACGAGCTTGTGCGTGTATTCGCTCATGGCCACAGCCGAGATTTGATCCTCACGGCCGTGCGTGACGAGCATCGGTACCCGAATGGCGCGCAGCGTGTCGTCGTAGGCGGCTGGCCTGCCGGCAAGCAGCTTGCGCACGGCGACGGGCGTCTTTGCATTGAAGCGCTCCATCCCCGCCAGTTCGGCCGCGGTCGGCGGGCGCGAGAAGCAGGCGCGCAGGAAGGCCTCTGTGCCTTTCTCCGCTTCCATCGCATCGTTGGACATCATCGGCACCATCAGCCGTGCCTGTCGCCCCTGCCCGAATGGCGCGCTCGTCGACGTGGCGGCCACGTAGTTGAGGCTGCCGATCTCGCCGTCGCCGAATGCCGTGAGGTAGTCGTTGACCACGCGGCCGCCATACGACCACGTGACGATCGCTGGCTTGCGCGCACCGGTGGCGCGGATGACCGATCGCACGTCCTCGGCCCAGCGCACGTTCTCGTGATACGCCTCCTTGACAAGCGGCTTGCCGGAGTCGCCGTGGCCGCGCAGGTCGAACGATATCAGCCGCAGCTGCTGTAGCTCGGGCGCCGACATTTGCTTCGACCAGCTCTCGTGGCTCTGGGCGAAACCGTGGATGAAGATGACGGGGCGGCCATTGGGGTTGCCGGACTCGAACACGGCAAGCTCGACGCCATCGCTGGCGGAGGATCGAATGCGGGTGGCGCGCATCGCGGCAGGTTCCGGTCGGGTTGCGCAACCGGTGCCCGCCAACGTGGCTGCAAATGTGGCGGCGAATGTTCCCGCGACAGTCGCGGCGCCCGCTTGCAGGAAGCGGCGCCGGGCGGGCCGGTGCATATCAGAACTTACGTCGGCATGGGAAAAGGTCAAGGCGGTCTCCTCGTGGCCGCGCGTGCCGACGGACATGATCGGCAGCGAGGCTCTGTTTGAACGATGGGGACAGCCTAAACGACACTTCGCCAAAGCCAAAATGGCGAATTTAACTCCTGATGATCGACCGCGTCGATGGATCGGCGCCGCCGACACCCGGCATCACACCATCAAGCCGCTTTTCGCGTTTCCGCCGGCGGCGCATGGATACTGCCATCGCGCACTGGCTTGATCGCCCGGCTGCGCTCGCCATCGACGCTCACGGGCACATCGCCCGCGATGGTCACGCGGCGCACGATGCGGCGCGTATCGCCGTAATCGTTGATCGCATAGTGTTGCGTCGCGCGATTGTCCCAGATCGCGACATCGCCGGTCTGCCAGCGCCACCGCACCGTGTTCTCCAGCCGATGCACATGGCTCTGCAGCACCGAGATCAGATGCGCGGAGTCCGTGGCGGAATACCCGAGCAGGCGCTTGACGAAATGCCCGAGTACGAGCGTGCGTTCCCCGGTCTCCGGATGCACGCGCACGACGGGGTGCTCGGTCTCGTAGACAGTGCGCGTGAACACGTCGCGATAGTGCTGGGCATCCGGCGCATGAGGCAGCACGCGCGAACCCGCATAGTCGTAGTCGTTGGTGTGCAATGCCCAGAGTTTGTCCGCCAGCTCGCGCAGTGGCTGCGGCAGCTCCTCGTACGCCGCGGCGGTGTTGGCCCACACCGTGTCGCCGCCGTATGCGGGGACCTCTACCGCGCGCAGCACCGAGACCTGTGGATACGCGAGGTCGAATGTCACGTCGGTATGCCATGAGTTCGCGCGGCCGCCGCCGTGCTGCGAGTCGAGCTCCAGCAGATACTGCGTGCCGGCGCGCACGGGCACGGTCGGGTGCGGCACCGGCGGGCCGAACAGCGAGCCAAACGCCTCCTGCGTGGCATCGTCGAGGTGCCCCTGCTCGCGGAAGAACAGCACCTTGTGGCGCAGCAGCGCCGCGCGAATGGCTTCGAACGTCGCCGCCGGCAGATCGCCGTCGAGTCGCACGCCGCGGACTTCGGCGCCAATGCGTCCGGAAACCGGACGGACGTCGAGGTCGATGGGAATCGATTGCTGAGGGTGCTGCGTCATGGGGAAGGTCTCCGTGAGGAATGGGATGCATCGATGGGATGCACCGGATGCACCGTAACGATGCTCAACATATGCCTCCCGGGCCGCGCCGCAGAACGAAGGATTTCGCGGTTCGATATGGACAGGCGGCGCATAACGGCATGCGTAAACGTTCGTTCGCGCGGGGCCGCGGGCTCCCTATATTGGCTGACCCATCTCTTTCCCGCGCCTCCCATGATTCAGAAACTTGTTCGGGCGATCCTGCTGCCCGCAGCCATGACGCTGCTGGCGAGCCCATATGTCTCGGCCGCCCCCTCCGGCTCCGCTGCCCCCGCCGCCGAGAGCCCGCGGACGGGCGGTACGCTGACCGCCATCATCCAGCCCGAACCGGTGATCCTGACGTCGGCGCTCAACTCTGCCGCGCCGACGGGCTTCTTCAGCGCGAATGTATTCGACGGGCTCGTCGAATACGACAACAACTTCAAGCTCAAGCCGGCGCTGGCCGAGCGCTGGGACATCTCGAAGGATTCCAAGACGCTGACGTTCCACCTGCGGCCCAACGTCAAGTGGCACGACGGCAAGCCGTTCACGTCGGCGGACGTCAAATGGACGCTGGAGAACGTCTGGAAGAAGCTCCATCCGCGCAACCAGATCCTGTTCGGCAAGGTGACGCAGGTCGATACGCCGGACCCGCTCACCGTGGTGCTGCACTTCTCCGAGCCGTCGCTCGCGGTGCTCAGTTCGCTGAACAGCAACGGCGCGCAGGTATTGCCGAAGCACCTGTATGAAGGCACCGACATCCTCAACAACCCGTACAACAACAAGCCGGTGGGCACCGGTCCGTTCGTGTTCAAGGAATGGAGCAAGGGCAACTACATTGTGCTCGAGCGCAATCCGAACTACTGGGACAAGGGCAAGCCGTATCTGGACAAGATCGTCTTCAAGGTGATTCCGGACGCGAGTGCGCGCGCGGCCGCGCTGGAGAAGGGCGAGGCGCAGTACGCGCCGTTCAATCCGGTGCCGCTCAAGGATGCGCAGCGCCTGGCGCAGTTGCCGTCGCTGAAGCTGGAGACGCGCGGCTACGACTGGATCTCGCCGTGGCTGTTCATGGACGTGAACGTCGATCGCCCGTACTTCAAGGACGTACGCGTCCGTCAGGCGCTCGCCCATGCGATCGACCTCAACGCGCTGAACAAGGTCGTGTGGTTCGGCTTCGGTAAGCCGGCGGTGAGCCCCGTGGTATCGACGCTGACGCAATTCTTCAACCCCGCGGTGCCTAAATACGCGTACGACCCGGCCAAGGCCGAGGCGCTGCTCGATGCGGCGGGACTCAAGCGCGGCCCGGACGGCAACCGCCTGAAGATTCAGATCGACTACCTGCCATATGGCGACGACTACAAGCGTAGCGCCGAATACATCAAGCAGGCACTCAAGCGAGTCGGCGTCGACGTGACCGTGCGCACGCAGGACACACCGACCTATACGAAGCGCGTCTATGGCGACCGCGACTTCGATCTCGCGGTCGTGTGGTTCGCGGGCTTTGCGGATCCGCTCGTCGGCGTGACGCGCGCCTACCGCGCGGACACGGTCGGCAAGAACATTCCGTGGTCGAACGGCTCGGGCTATCGCGGCGAAGAAGCGAACAAGCTCATCGACGAAGCCCAGGGATCGCCGAGCCAGACCGAGCGCGTGGAGCTGTTCAAGCGCTTCCAGACCGTGGTGCAGAACGACCTGCCGTCCGTACCGCTGCTCGAGCTGCGATTCTTCACGGTGCAATCGGCGTCCCTGCGCGACACGGTCAGCGGCGTGGATCAGATCTACGCTTCCCTCAAGAACGCATGGTTCGCGCAGCCGCCTGGCGCGAGCGCGACCGTCGCGCGTGCCGACGCGGGCAAGTAGGAGGCGCAACGTGGACCCGCGTCCTGCCGCCGCGCCGGTCGAGGTGCCTGCGGCCACGCTTCCCCTTGCGCGCGTGCTGCCGTGGCGGATCGTCGCCCGGCGCGTCGCGCAGCTTGCGGGCGTGGTGCTCGGCATCGCGATCGTCAATTTCTTCCTGCTGCGGCTGGCGCCAGGCGATGCCGCGCAGGTGCTCGCCGGCGAGGCGGGTGCCGCGACGCCCGAATACATCGCCGCGCTGCGCGCGCAGTTTGGCCTGGACCAGCCGCTGTGGGTGCAGCTGTACAAGTACCTGTGGCACCTGGCGCAACTCGACCTCGGTTTCTCGCACCGGCAGGGCATGCCGGTCTTCGACCTGATCGCGCAACGTCTTCCCGCCACGCTTCTGCTGATGGGGGCGAGCATCGCGTTCGCGGTGGTGCTGGGCGCGGGCCTCGGCGTGCTGGCGGCGGGCCGCGCGGGCAAGCTGCTCGACACCGCCATCTCGGCGGCCGCATTGCTGTGCTTTGCCACCCCGCTGTTCTGGATCGGACTGATGCTGGTCCTCGTGTTCTCCGTGTGGCTCGACTGGCTCCCCGTGGGGGGCATGTTCACGGTCGAATCGGGATACACGGGCTGGCGCTACGCGCTCGACGTGGCACGGCATCTCATCCTGCCGGCCATTACGCTCGGCTTGTTCTACATGGCCGTGTACGTGCGGCTGATGCGTGCCAGCATGATCGAAGTGCGGCGACAGGACTTTGTGCGTACGGCGGTGGCGAAGGGGGCGCCCGCGCGGCGTGTGCTGACACGTCATGTCCTGCGTAACGCGCTGCTGCCGCTGATCACGATGATCGGCGTGCAGGCGAGTTCGGTGATCGGCGGCGCCGTGATCGTCGAGACCGTGTTCGCGTGGCCCGGCCTGGGACGCACCGCGTTCGACGCGCTCTATCAACGCGACTACAACCTGCTGCTGGGCATCCTGCTGTGCAGCTCGGTCGTTGTCATCGTCGTCAACTGGATCGTGGATGCGGTCTACGCGCGCGTGGATCCCCGCATCCGCCTGCCGCACTGAATTCCGGGAGCCGTTCATGTCTTCGTCCTCTCCATTGCTGGCCGTCACGGCCGCTGCCGGCGAGATCGAGCCGCTGCCGTCCGCGCCGGCGGGTCTTCCCCAGCGCGGCGCGCTGCGGCGGTTGCTCGCCTCGCCGAGCGCCTGGGTTGGCACCGTGTTGTTGTCGATCGTCGTGGCGGCCGCGCTGACCGCGGGCTGGCTGTTTCCGGGCGACCCCCTGGACATGGCAACCGAGCCATTGCTGTGGCCCGGCCGCGATGCCGCCTATCCGCTAGGGTCCGACATGCTCGGCCGGGATATCCTGGCCGGACTGTTTCACGGGACGCGCGCCTCGCTGACGATCGCGGCGGTCTCCACCGCGATTGCGGTGGTGCTCGGCGTGGCCGGCGGGATCGCGGCCGGCTATTACGGCAACGATTTCAACGGGCGCATCGATCGGGCGTTCGGCATCGTGACCACGTTCTTCCAGACCATTCCGTCGTTTCTGTTCGCGCTGGCGATCGTCGCGGTGGCGCAGCCTTCCATTGGCAAGATCGCGCTGGCCATCGGCATCACGTCGTGGCCCGCGCTCGCGCGGCTCGTGCGCGCGGAAGTGTTGCGGCTGCGGCATGGCGACATGGTGCTCGCCAGCGAGGCACTCGGCGCGAGCGACGCGCGCATCATCGCGCACGACATCCTGCCAAACGTGCTGACGCCGGTGCTGGTGTCCGCGTCGCTGATGGTGGCCACGGCGATCCTCACGGAGTCGAGCCTGGCCTTCCTCGGCCTTGGGGATCCGAACGTCGCCAGTTGGGGGAATATGGTCGGCGCGGGCCGCGAGGTGCTGCGTACCGACTGGTACGTCTGCGTGCTGCCGGGCATGGCCATCGTGCTGACCGTGCTGGCGCTCAATCTGATCGGCGACGGCCTCGCCGCGGCATTCGATCCGCGCGGCACGCGGTGAGGACAATCATCATGACGCAACCTTTGCTGTCGCTGCGAGGGCTCACCGTGTCCTACCCAGGGGCTGATCGCCCGGCCGTGGCCTCGCTCGACCTCGACGTCGGCGAGGCCGAGACCGTCGCGCTCGTCGGCGAGTCGGGCTGCGGCAAGTCCACGACCGCGCTGGCGATCCTGCGGCTGCTGTCGCCTGCCGCGCGCGTGGCGGGCCGCGTCCTGCTGGACGGCCGCGATCTGCTGGCCCTGCCCGAGCGAGAGATCACCGCCGTGCGGGGGAATGACGTGTCGATGATCTTCCAGGAGCCGATGACGTCGCTGAACCCCGTGCATACGGTCGGCGAGCAGGTGGTCGAAGCCCTGCGGCTGCATCGCGCGTTGCCGGCGCAGGCTGCGATCTCGCGCGCGGTGGAACTGCTCGATCTCGTTCGCATACCCGAGCCGCAGCGGCGGTTTCACGCCTATCCGCACCAGCTGTCCGGCGGCCAGCGCCAGCGCGTGATGATCGCGATGGCGATCGCCTGCTCCCCGCGGCTGCTCGTCGCGGATGAACCGACGACCGCGCTGGACGTCACGGTGCAGGCGCAGATCCTCGAGCTTCTCGACTCGTTGCGTCGCGAACTCTCGATGAGCGTGTTGCTGATCACGCACGATCTTGGCGTCGTGTCGCGCTGGGCCGATCGTGTGGCGGTGATGCACGATGGCCGCAAGGTGGAAGAACAGACGGCGAAGGCATTGTTCGAGGCGCCACGGCATGACTACTCGCGCGCGCTGCTCGGCGCATCGTTGAGCGGGATGCATGCGCGGGGCGAGGCACCACACTACCGACGGGCGCGATTGCCCGAACTCCGTGTGGAACGCCGCGCCGATGGCACGGCGGCCTCGTTCCGGCTCGCGCAGCCGGAGCCTCGACGACCCACTCCGGTCAAGACGAATGCCGCATCCCCGCTGATCCGCGTGGAAGGGCTCGACGTGATTCATCGCACCGGTCGCCATGCGGCGCATGCGGTGCGCGACGTGTCGTTCTCGATCGCCGCCGGCGAGACAGTGGGATTGGTCGGGGAATCGGGCTGCGGCAAGTCGACGCTCGCTCGGGCGATCCTTCGGCTATCCGATCACGACGGTGGCCGCATCGTGTTCGACGGGACGGACATCGCGGGCATCGCGCGACGCCGGCTGCGGCCGTGGCGCGGTGCCATGCAACTCGTGTTTCAGGATCCCTACGGCTCGCTGAATCCGCGCAAGACCGTCGGCGCGCTGCTGGAGGATGCATTGCGCATTCACGGCGTGCGGGACGGACGCGTGCGGCGCGAGCGCGCGCACGCGATGATCGAGCGCGTGGGCCTGCCGGCCTCGGCGTTGCAGCGCTACCCGCATGAGTTCTCCGGCGGTCAGCGGCAACGCATCGGCATCGCCCGAGCGTTGATCGTGCAGCCGCGATTGCTCGTATGCGATGAGCCCGTATCCGCGCTCGACGTCTCGGTGCAGGCGCAAGTGCTGAATCTGATCGCGGATCTGCAGGCCGAGTATGGTCTGGCGTGTCTGTTCATCTCCCATGACCTGGGCGTGGTGCGCTATATCGCCGATCGTGTGCTCGTCATGAAGGCCGGGCAACTGGTGGAGAGCGGCGACCGGGAGCAGATCTGGACGGCGCCGGCGCATCCCTACACGCGGCAGTTGCTCGACGCCATTCCCTCCATCGCCACTCCTTCCATGGCGACTCCTTCCTTCGCCGACAGCTAGATCGTCAGGCCACCTTGCGCGCGGAGGTCCGTCCCTGCGGACGTGCCAGTCCCAGATGATCGCGCAGGGTGCGTCCTTCGTATTCGGTACGGAACAGCCCGCGTTTCTGGAGGATCGGCACCACGCCATCGACGAACGCCTGCACCCCGTCGGGCAGCACATCCGGCATCAGGTTGAAGCCGTCAGCCGCGCCGTTGACGAACCAGTGCTCGATATCGTCGGCGATCTGTTCGGGCGTGCCGACGATGACGCGATGACCACCGCCGCCCGCGAGCTCGCGGATCAGGTTGCGCACGGTCAGGCCACGCTGCTGGGCGAAGGCCACGGTCGCACGGAAGAAGGTATGGTTGCCGTTCGCGGGCCGCACGAGGTCGTCCGGCAGCGGCTGGTCGAGCGACAGCCGGTCCGCGGAGATACCGAGCGTGCCGGCAAGGCGGTTCAGGCTATATGTCCAGGGAATGAGGTCGACCAGTGCATCGCGCCGGGCGATCGCTTCGGCCTCCGTGGCGCCGATGATCGTCGTGAGGCCGGGCAACACCTTGACCGCATGCTGCCCGCGGCCGAGCGCTTCGGCACGCTGGTTGATCTCCGCGCGGTAAGCGAACGCTTCCTCGAACGACTGTGCCGCGGAAAACACGGCTTCCGCATGGAGTGCCGCCAGCTCGCGGCCATCGGACGAGCCGCCAGCCTGGAACAGCACCGGGTGTCCCTGCGGCGGACGCGGCTGATTGAGCGGGCCCTGCACATCGAAGAACGCGCCGTGATGGGCGATGGGCTGCAGTTTTGCGGTGTCGACAAAGCGCCCGGAATGCTTGTCGCCGACAAACGCGCCGTCCTCCCAGCTGTCCCACAGCGACTTGACCACGCGCGTGAACTCGTCGGCGCGTGCGTAACGCTGCGCGTGATCGGGCGGCGCGAGGCGGCCGAAGTTGCGCGCGGAGCCGGCATCGGCCGTCGTCACGACGTTCCATCCCGCGCGGCCGTTGCTCACGATGTCGAGCGTGGCAAAGCGGCGCGCGACGTTGTACGGCTCGTTGTAGCTCGTAGAGAGCGTCGCCACGAGTCCGATGTGCGTGGTGGCCATGGCCACGCACGCGAGCAGCAGCGTGGGCTCGAGCGCAGTGATCGGGCGAAAGTCGATCTGGTCGGCGATCGAGGCGTTGTCCGCGAGGAACATCGCGTCGAACTTGCCGGCCTCGGCGATCTGCGCGAGCCGGACGTAGTGCTGGATGTCGACGAACGCGCGGGGATCGGCATCGGGCACGCGCCATGCCGAAGGCACGAAGCCCGAATGCAGCGCGTTGAGGTTCAGATGGAGCTGACGCGGTGGCGTGGCCTTGGTCATGGAAGATGTCCGGAGATGCTTCAGAAAACGCGGCCTTCCGTCAGGTGCGTGGTTTCGCCGTTGAGGTGGTAGGCCCCCACGACGCGCGCCTTGTGCAGGAGCGGATTGTGGCTGAAGATCGTGCGCAGGTTGCGCCAGTGGCGATCGAAGTTGTGGGCGCGCGCCGTAAACGATGCGCCGCCCGCTTCGAACATGCGCTCGCCCGCATGCAGCGCGAGCTTGCTGACCACGAGTTGCGTCTGGGCGGTGGCGAGCGCGCCGGCCAGCACCAGTTCCTCGGCGTTGGCCGCGCCGTTGGCGATGGCATCGGCCGATCGGTCCAGCGCGCGGGCGTTTTCGCGCACGAGTCCGTCGATCGCATGGCTATGTGCCGCGAGGTCGCCGATCACGCCCTGGATGAAATGGTCCTCGCGCGCGCTCGGCGCGGGGCTGTGGAGCGCGGGACGACCGTGCTCGATGACGTAGCGGCGCGCATCGTGCCATGCATTGCGCACGATGCCGGCCGCGACGGCGACGAGGTGCAGCTGCCGCAGCGCGCCACAATGGCGGCCCACGAGCGTGGTGCTGTCGCGCGGAGCCACCTCGTCGGGAAAGACCTCGACGTTGTCGAACACCAGGCTGCCGCTCGCGGTCATGCGTTGGCCCATGCCGTCCCAGTCATCGACGATGCTGAAGCCGGGGCGGTTCACGGGAATCACGATCAGGACGGGTTCCCCATCGACGCCGAGCACGTTGATGCGCGCGTAGTCGGAGAACGCGGTGCCGGTGGAATAATACTTGCGGCCGGAAAGCAGGTAACGATCGCCGTCGCGGCGCAGCGCGGTCTGGATTTCACCGGGGCGCGATGTCGTGCGCTCGGTGGATGCGCCGCCGAAGATCGCGCCTTCCACGATGCGCCGGATCTGCACGTCGTGGAACGGAGAGCGCGGCGACAGCCGCAGCACTTCCGTCTGGTCGTAGTGGATGCGCAGCGCATGCGCGACGTTGGACTCTTCCGCGGCAATCGTCGTGACCGCATCGAACAGATCGACGAGCGTGCCACCGAGTCCGCCCCAAGCGACCGGCAGCCGCAGCGCGCCGAGCCCGGACTTGCGGAACAGCGCGAAGCCTTCGTACGGCAGCACGCGTCGCGCTTCACGCGCGGCGGCATCGGCGCCGATCTGCCGGGCAAGCTCCGGCAGGGCGTCAAGCGCGGTTTGCAGCGGGTACAGCGAGTCCAGCGAATCGAGTTGCAAAGGGGCGTTCATGAAACCTTCCTGTCAGCGACACATGACCTGCAAGCATATGGCCGGCGCTGTGCCGCTGGAACGAAGGAATCAGGATATGGATATGTGCTTCGGCGCTGGTCAGTCCTTGGCGGCCAGCGAGAAGTTCGCCTGCCACACGTTCTGGCTCACGACCACGGGCACCGGAATCAGCTTCTGCTCGTGGAACAGGTCCGCCACGCGCTGCTGGGTCGCGGTGACCTCGGGGGTGACGGGCGTGACGCCATAAGGCACGCGTTTGAGCCACGTCTCGACGATCGGCACGGAGAGGCCCAGCGACGGCGCGAGCAGGTTGGCGGTCTCGGTCGGATGCTTGGTCACCCACAGGCCCGACGCGCGAAGTTGTTCGAGGATCGCGTTCACGGCTTTCGGATGGCCTTCGGCAAACCGGCGCGTGGCTTCGTAGAAGTTGAACGGCGACGGTACGCCTTCATAGTCGGCCACGGTACGCACCTTCAGCGACTGCTGGGCCAGCGCGTAGTACGGGTCCCAGACCACCCAGGCGTCGACCTTGCCGCTCTCGAAAGCGGCGCGGGCATCGGCGGGCGGCAGGTAGATCGGCTGGATATCGGCAAAGGACAGACCGTTCTTCTTGAGCAGCTGCACCAGCAGGTAGTTGGAGCTGGATCCCTTCTGCAGCGCGATGCGCTTGCCCTTGAGATCGCTCACGGTACGGAACGGCGAGCTTTCAAGCACGAAGAGCGCTTCATTGGACTTGCCGCCGGGCTCCGCGCCCACGTACACGAAGTCCGTCTTCGCGGCCTGCGCGAACACGGCCGGCGGGGCGCCGGTGTAGCCAAAGTCGATGCCGTTCGCATTGAGGGCCTCGAGCAACTGCGGACCGGCCGGGAATTCCTTCCATTCGACCTTGTAGCCGAGCGGAGCGAGTTTCTTCTCGAGCGAGCCCTGGGCCTTGAGCACGGCAAGCAGTCCGGCCTTCTGGAAGCCGACGCGAACGGTCTGGTCGGCGGCGTGGGCGGGTGCGGTGGCGACAATGCCCGCCAGCAGGGCGGTTGCGCCGAGGGCGGAGGTGATCCGGCGGAGCCAGGGAGTCAGGTGGGCCATGAGTCGTTCCTGTCGAGATGGGATGGGACTGGCAATGGTCGCCAGAATCCGCCCCTGACGGGAACGAACGTATTGTCATGTGCGCATGCGGTGCGGCCGCATGTCGTTATGCGGCCGCTGGTGGTGACGCCGGGACGACGCGATCGACCGTCAGCGAACCATCAGCGAACCGTCAGCGCCCGCCGCGCATGAATCCGCGTGGAGACGATCGACGTCACGAGGCTGCCTACCCCGGAGACGCCCATGATCCAGCCCATCGTCCACGGCGTGCCGTCGGCGCACCATCCGACCAGGGCCGCGCTGAGGATGCCGCTGCCGTAATGCATCGCCCCGAGCAGCGACGAGGCGGAGCCGGCCTTGTGCGGGAACGCGGCGAGCGCGCCCGCGACGGAGTTCGCGACGATGAAGCCGTTCATCGACATATAGAAAAACAGCGGCAGCACGAGGCCCGCAAGGCCGCCCCAGCCGAATCGGGCGTCAAGGGCGAGCACGATGCCGGACAGCGCGAGGATCCATGTGCCGAGATGGAACAGCCGCGCGCTGCCGATGGCGCGCAGCAGGCGCGCGTTGAGGAAGTTGGCGCCCATCATGCCCAGCACGTTGAAGCCGAACAGCAGGCCGTACATCTGCGGCGACACGTGGTAATACTCGATGTAAGCGAACGGCGTGCCGATCACGAACGCATAGGCGCCCGCGTAATAGAAGCCCCCCGAGAGCCCGTACCCGATTAGTCGCGCGTCCTGCGCCAGCGCGACATAGTCCTTCAGGACATAGCGCAGGGGCGTCGTCACGCGTCGGGCGGCGGGCAGCGTCTCCGGCAGGAAGCGCAGCGCGCCGATGGTCAGCAGGCCGACGATCACAAGCGTCCAGAAAATGCCCTGCCAGTTCCAGAGCGCGAGGATCTGCCCGCCGAGCAGCGGGCCGGCCAGCGGCGCGATGCCCATGATCAGGATGAGCGTGGAGAGCATGCGCGCGCCATCTTCCCGCGCGTAGAGGTCACGCACCATGGCGCGCGCCAGCACCGGACCCACGCTCGCGCCAAGCGCCTGCACGACGCGCCAGCCCATCATCTGCCACACCGTGTCGGACAGCGCGCACCCGGCCGAACCGATCACGAAGAACACGAGGCCTGCCGCAATCGGCAGCCGCCGCCCGCGCCGGTCCGCGATGGGTCCCCACAGCAACTGGCCGGCGGTGAAGCCGATCAGGAACGCGGACAGCGTCAGCTCGATGCTCGCCGCGCTCGCGTGCAGCTCGCGCGCGATGGCGGGCAGCGCCGGCAGGTACATGTCGGTGGAGATCGACGCAAACGACATCAGCGCGCTGAGAATCAGCATCAGGCGCAGCGGGTTGCTGGCCTGGGCCGCGCTCGCGGGCGTCAACGGTGCTGGAGCGGGGGCGGGTGCGGATGTGGGCGCGGTCGGTGCTGCCGACGCGGTCGGTGAAGGAGGGCAAGGCTGCATTGCGCGGAGAGGGAGGGGGCGACACATCTGGAGGAATGTGTGATCTTACGGTGTTTACCCGCCCCCGATTAAGCCCCCGCGCATGGATAGGCTGTTGAAGGCTGTTCATAGATGGCCGGGGGTTGCGCGAGGAATACAATGACGCCCACATCCATCCCCAACCTTACGGAGTGCTTTCAGTGATCCAACCCGCCAGCGATTTCAAGGACAACCTCGCGCAACTGCCCGGCATCGACGCCATCGCGCGCATCGAGCTCGTGGACGCGGGCGGCGCAATCGCCGCCACGATCGACAACGTTCCGGGCAAGAAGGGTTCCGTCGCGGTCTACAACTATCTGCGCGCGTCATTCGGCAAGCTCGACGCCGCGGCGGCCCAGCATGGGCTCGCCGTATTCGCCGAGCACACCGTGGATGCGCGTAACCGGCCCGGCGCCCATCCGAACGTCGATCGCCTGCTCGAGATCGCCGACGGCGCGCCCTCGCTGGAGATCCGCGTGGTGAATGCATAAGCGCATAAGCCCGGAAGCGAACCCTATTCGATCGTCACCTTGCCTTCCTTGACGAGGCCGGCGAATTTCGCGGTCTCGTCGTCGATGCGCTTCGCGAATGCTTCGGGCGTGCTCGACAGCGGTTCCGCGCCGGCCGCATGCATGCGTTGCCGGAAATCGGGCGAGTTGACGATCTTCACGATCTCCGCGTTCAGCCGCGTGACGATCGGCTTGGGCGTGGCCGCCGGCGCCAGCACGCCGAACCACGTGCCGATGTCGAAGCCCTTGAGCCCGGCCTCTTCCATCGTCGGCACATCGGGCATCGCGCTCGACCGCCTGGCCGTCGTCACCGCGAGCGCCTGAAGCTTGCCCGCCTTGATGTGCGGCAGCACGGTAGTCAGCGTGTCGAACGACATGGTGACCTGACCGCCGAGCAGGTCGGTCGTCAGCGGGCCGCTGCCCTTGTACGGCACGTGCAGCAATGTCGTACCCGTGGCGGCCTGGAACTGCGTCCCGATGAGGTGTTGCGCGGTGCCGTTGCCATTGGAGCCATACGAGAACTCGGGCGATGCCTTCTTCGCCAGGGCGACAAACTCCGCAACGTTTTTCGCGGGCGTCTTCGCGGGGTTCACCACCAGCACGTTGGGCACCATCGCGATCGGCGTGATCGGCGCGAGGTCCTTCTGGAAACTGTACGGCAGCTTGCGGTACACGCTGGTCGCAATCGTGTGGTGCACCGCCCCCATCAGCAGCGTATAGCCATCCGGCTTCGCTTTGGCCACGTAATCGGCGCCGACGGTCGCGCCCGCGCCGGGACGGTTCTCGACGATGACGGGCTGGCCAAGGGTCTTCGAGAGCTGGTCGCCGAGCGCGCGCGCCAGCACGTCGGTGGTGCCGCCCGACGGGAACGGCACGATCAGGCTGATCGGCTTGGACGGCCAGTCCTTGTCCTGCGCGGCGGCCGTGGCGGCGACGACGAAGCCAAGCGCCAGCAGGGAGGCCCGCAAGATGCGCGCGGTGGGGTGGGCACGGTGAGAAGTACGCATGATTTGTCTCCGATGTTTTATGGTGTGGGGTGAGGCGTCACTGCACCTGAGCAATGCGCAGCAGGTTCGTGGTACCGGCCACCGCGAACGGCAGTCCGGCGGAAATCACGATCGGCTGGCCGCTTTCTCCGAAGCCTTCCTTCCGTACCGTGTGGCCCGCGAGTTCCGTCATCTCGAGCACGTCCGCCACTTCGTGGCAAAGCACCGCGTGCACGCCCCAGGCGAGCGCGAGCCGGCGCGCGGTGGCCACGCGCGGCGTCATGCCCAGGATCGGTACCTCGGGACGTTCGCGCGCCATGCGCAGGGCCGAGTAGCCCGAGCTGGTGTACGCCACGGTGGCGGGCACCTTGAGCAGCGCGGCGACATGCCGGACCGCATAGCCGATGGCATCGGCGGCTTCCGCGCGCGGCGGCGTGTGGGAGGCCTCGATCGCGTCGTGATAGAGCGGATCGGACTCCGTCCGCGTGACGATGCGGTTCATCATCGCGACCGCCTCCACCGGAAAGCGCCCCGATGCGGATTCGGCGGACAGCATTACCGCGTCCGCGCCGTCGTAGATCGCGGTGGCCACGTCCGAAGCCTCGGCGCGCGTGGGGACCGGTGCGGAGATCATCGATTCCAGCATCTGCGTGGCGACGATCACGGGTTTGCCGGCCTTGCGGCATGCGCGCACGATCTGCTTCTGCAGCGATGGCACGAGCTCCGCCGGCATCTCCACGCCGAGGTCGCCGCGCGCGACCATCACCGCATCGGCGGCGGCGACGATCGCCTCGAGGCTCTGGATCGCCGCGGGCTTTTCCAGCTTGGCGACGATGCCCGCGCGATGGCCGACGATCGCCTTGATCTCCTCGATGTCCTCCGCGCGCTGCACGAACGACAGCGCGATCCAGTCCACGCCGAGTCCGAGGCCGAAGTCGAGGTCGCGGCGATCCTTTTCCGTCATCGCGGACATCGGCAGTACCACGCCGGGCACATTCACGCCCTTGCGGTCGGACAGCATGCCGCCATCGATGACCGTGGTTTCCGCAAAGTCCTCGCCGCGGCGATCGACGCGCAGGCGGATCTTGCCGTCGTCCAGCAGCAGTTCCGCGCCGTCATGCAGCGCCGCGAAAATCTCGGGATGCGGCAGGTTGACGCGCGTGACGGAGCCAGGCGTCGAAGCGTCGAGGTCCAGCCGGAATGCGGCATGCGTGGCGAGTTGCACGGGTCCTTCGGCGAACGTGCCGATGCGCAGTTTGGGACCCTGCAGGTCCAGCAGCACGCCGATCGGCCGGCCACGCTCGCGCTCGATCGCACGAATGGTCTCCAGGCGATGGCGATGATCCTCGTGGGTGCCGTGGCTGAAGTTGAGGCGGAAGACATCGGCTCCGGCATCGAACAACGCGCCGATGGTTTCGGGCGTCGTGCTGGCGGGGCCGAGAGTGGCCACGATCTTGGCATTGCGCAGGCGTCGCATTGGACATCCTCCAGATCAGGGCGCGATGAGGATCGCCCGAAAGTCGTTCACATTGGTCAGGGTGGGGCCCGTTATCACGGCATCGCCGAGCGCGCCGAAGAAACCATGGCCATCGTTGTTCGCAAGCGCGTCCCGCGCGCGCAAGCCTTGCTGCCGCGCACGTTCCAGCGTGTCCGGCGCGACGACCGCACCGGCAATCTCTTCTTTGCCGTCCACGCCATCGGTATCGCCCGCAAGCGCGTAGACACCGGGCATGCCGCGCAACGTCAGCGCCAGCGAGAGGAGGAACTCGACATTGCGGCCCCCGCGACCGGCTTCCCGCACGGTCACGGTGGTCTCGCCGCCGGACAGCAGCACGCATGGCGTCGTGAAGGGCTCGCCGGTCTCCGCCACATGCCGGGCGATGGCGCCGAGCACCTTGCCGACGTCGCGCGCCTCGCCTTCGATCGCGTCGCCGAGCACATGCACGGCAAGGCCGGCTTGTCGCGCAACGTCGGCGGCGGCTTCCAACGCCATGCGCGGCGTGGCGATCAGCGTCGTGTCGATGGGCGGCAAGCGCGTGTCGCCAGGCTTGACCGTCTCCGCGGCATCGGATGCCAGCGCGGCCATCACGCCGTCGGGCACGGCAATGCCGTAGCGCCGCACGATGTCGATGGCTTCCGCGCGGGTGGTCGGATCGGGCACGGTCGGTCCGGAGGCGATGTCGATGGGATCGTCGCCCGGCACGTCGGAGATCAGCAGGTTGTGCACGCGCGCGGGATGGCAGGCGAGGGCGAGGCGGCCGCCCTTGATCGCCGAGAGATGACGGCGCACGCAGTTCATTTCCGTGATGGTTGCGCCGGAGTCGAGCAGCGCGCGGTTGACGGCCTGCTTGTCCGCCAGCGACAGGCCATTCAGCGGCAGCGGTAACAGCGAGGAACCGCCGCCGGAGATCAGGCTGACGACCAGATCGTCTTCCGTGAGTCCGGAAACGAGTTCGAGCATGCGGCGCGCCGCATCGAGACCCGCCGCGTCAGGCACGGGGTGCGCGGCTTCGACGATGTCAATGCGGTCGCAGGGTACGGCATAGCCATAGCGCGTGACGACGAGGCCTTCGAGCGGGCCGGCCCACGCGTCCTCGAACGCCCGCGCCATCGCGGCGGACGCCTTGCCCGCGCCGATCACGACCGTCCTGCCGCGCGGCGAGGCCGGGGGAGGGGGAAGATGCCGCGAGAGCGTGCGCGACGACTGCGCGGCCGCGATCGCGGCATCGAACATCCGTCGCAACAACGCGCGTGCATCGTCGTGGAACATGCGTGTCTCCATCCAGCTCTGGCGGCTGTGGTTCGGGCGGGCATAGGAAACCCGCCGCACCCGGAACATTGGGTGCGGGAACGGCTAGGGGCGGGTACTACCGGGGCGGTAGCGCAGATGCGTCAAGACGTCAGGCGGCCTTGGCCACCGCCGCGCGCTTCAGGTAGTCGCACACGGCCTTCGTCACCTGCACGGTGGTCGCTTTGCCGCCAAGATCGCCGGTATGCAGCGCGGGGTCGGCGGTGACCGACTCGATGGCGCCCATGACGCGCTGCGCGGCGGCGTGCTCGCCGAGATGCTCGAGCAGCATCACGACGGACCAGAACGTGCCGACTGGATTGGCCAGGCCCTTGCCCATGATGTCGAACGCGGAACCATGGATCGGCTCGAACATCGACGGATAGCGGCGCTCGGGGTCGATGTTGCCCGTGGGCGCGATGCCGAGGCTGCCCGCGAGTGCGGCGGCCAGATCGCTGAGGATGTCCGCGTGGAGGTTCGTGGCAACGATGGTGTCGAGCGACCTGGGACGATTGACCATGCGCGCGGTGGCGGCATCGACGAGCTCCTTGTCCCACGTCACGTCCGGGAATTCCTTCGCCACCTGCACGGCCACTTCATCCCACATCACCATCGCATGGCGCTGGGCATTGGATTTGGTGATTACCGTCAGCAGCTTGCGCGGCCGCGACTGGGCGAGGCGGAACGCAAATCGCAGGATGCGCTCGACGCCCACACGCGTCATCATCGACACGTCCGTCGCCGCTTCGATGGGATGTCCCTGATGCACGCGGCCACCCACGCCCGAGTACTCGCCCTCCGAGTTTTCGCGCACAATGACCCAGTTCAGGTCCTCTGGCGCGCAGCGCTTGAGCGGACCGTCGATGCCGGGCAGGATCCGCGTCGGCCGCACGTTGGCGTACTGGTCGAAGCCCTGGCAGATCTTGAGGCGCAGACCCCACAATGTGATGTGGTCGGGAATCTGGTTATCCCCGGCGGAACCGAACAGGATCGCGTCCTTCCCACGCAGCGCATCGAGCCCATCGGCCGGCATCATTACGCCGTGCTTCCGGTAATAGTCTCCACCCCAGTCGAAGTCCTCGAACTCGAACCGGAAGTCCGCTCCGGCGGCTACCAGCGCCCCCATGACCTCCCGGCCCGCGGGCACCACTTCCTTGCCAATGCCATCGCCGGGAATGGTAGCGATCTTGTAGGTCTTCATCGGTTGTCTCCTGGTTCACTGTGTCAACGGTGAACGCATTCTCGAGGGAGACCGCCGCGCTGGATCGCGGCCAAAGTTAAGCCATTCTTAACTTCAGATTAAAGGTGATAGGCCTCCGCGAGCAGGGTGGGTCGTTTCGTCACGGATATGTCATTGATGCAAGCGCCTGTAGGAGTTACGTAGCGATTCAGTATCAGTAGTCGTTCACTTACTGCGGAGCCCCCGTCCCGCCGGGCGACTCAGCCTGGCGGCACGACATTTGCGAACATCTTCCTCGTGAATCCGGGGTGGAATGCGGGCATTCGTCGGGAGGCATCTATGGGGCTGTCATCCAATCAAATACGCATCGTGCGGCAAATGAAAGGCGGATATCGACTCAGGATCATCCGCTCGCCGATTACGCATATGGAGTCCTACGCGGAACTCTACAAACCGGGAGAACCGATGGACGCGGAGGTCATCGGCTGGTGGCGAATCCTGAAACTGATCGAGGCCGGCCAGATATGTCCGGATCCTTCCCCCATGGAGGTCGCGACCGAATTGATCCTGTGTTGAGCGGACGGGGGCGTTGATACCGTAGTACGGAATGCCAAATATGCCAGTGCCATCAGATTCGAGATAATCCGCCCTCGATCGGTCAGTTTGTACTACATTGCACCCTTCTGGTATCCGCGTTCCCGACATTGAAAGCCGCTGTCCACACCGATTTCTCGATCGATCCTGTGCGCGTGGAGTTCGTCGATCCCGACACCGAGCGGGACTTCCAGCGTCACCATCTGGATCGCACACGCGCGTCCCTGCGCATGACGCTTGTGTTCTGCTCGCTGTTCTATGTCGCGTTCTCGCTCACGGACTTCGCGGCCCTCGGCTATGGCACGCACGCGCTGATCCTGCTTGTCGGCCGGCTTCTGGTTGCTTTCACGGCGGGTTTCGGGCTCTATCTCGTGCGGGACGAGATCCATGCGATCGCCCCGCATCGGCTCGCGGCAAGCGCCGCGGAAATCGTCGGGATGGCGGTGTTCATGCTCGTGGTCTGGTTCCGCGCGGGCGAACTGCCATGGCACGCGATGTCCCTGTGCATCATGCTCGTGGTCGTTTACGTGTTCATCCCGAACCGGCTCATCACGTCGATCGCAATCGCGTTCGCGTCCACGCTCGCGTTCATTGTGATCGCGCTCGAACGTGGCGAACTCAAGCCCTCGGACGACGTCACCATGTCGATGCTGCTGCTGCTCGTCAACAGCTTCGGCATCGTCGCCGCGCGGCGCTACCATCAGCTGTGGCGCGACGAGTATCGCGTGCTGATGGAGCTCAAGCACCTGTCGATCCGCGACCACCTGTCGGGCTGTTTCAACCGGCGCCATCTGCATGCGACGCTGTTGCCGTCGGAGATGATGCGCGCGCGCAAGAACCGGCATTGGATGACGCTGATGGTCTGCGACATCGATCATTTCAAGCGCATCAATGACAACTACGGTCACCAGAGCGGCGATGCGGTGCTGCAGTACGTCGCCGGCACGCTTCAGGCGATGACGCGTGGAGAACTCGATAGCGTGGTGCGCTATGGCGGCGAGGAGTTTCTGCTGGTGTTGCCGCAGACCGACCTCGAGCGCGCGATGCGCGTGGCCGAGCGGCTGCGCCTGGCTGTGGAGCAGAACCCCATTCCCGACGTGTCAGGCAAGGAGATCGCCGCGACGATGAGCATCGGCGTCCTGTCGGCGAATTTCGCGACCGTCAGGCGCACGGTGTCGGAGGCCACGCTGATCGCGGCGGCGGACGCGCTGCTCTACGACGCCAAGAAGGCCGGGCGCAACAGCATTCGCTGCCTGCAGTGGACCGACGAACTATCGGTCGCGGCAACCCATCCCGGCAGCGTGCCGTTCCCCCTGTCCGGTGTCGAGGTCGATGACCGGGGCCGCGCCACGGTCATCGATGGCCTTGGCGCGCCCACGGTGACCCGCTAGTCAGCGGTAATCGCCGAGCACTGTCGCGCGCGTGAACGCCTCGATATTGTCGAGCAGCGCGTCGAGCGCCTGCCCCGCGGCCTCCATGTCTCCTTGCGCGATGGCGGACGCCACCGCCGCATGGAGCCTGGACATCATCGGCAGATCGGCGGCTTCCTTGTAATGCAGATACCAGAACCGACGCGACAGCCCGTGCATCAGCCGCATGGCGCCCTCGGCGAACTCGTTCCGCGCGGCAACCAGGCATAGCTCGTTGAACTCGCGGTCCGCGCGTACGAACGTGATGTCGTCCCCGTTGCGGGAAGAGGTCTCGAACTCGGTCGCGAGCCGCCGGAAATGTTCGCGCTGCGCGTCGGACGCGCGCCTGGCCGCGCTGCGGCAAATCAGCCGCTCCACCTCACGCCGCGTCTCCAGCAGCCGCAGCTGACGCGCCACGTCCATCGGTGCGATCAGCAGGCCGCGCTGCGGCAACACCATGATCAGATGCTCGCGCGCCAGGCGCTGGATGGCCTCGCGGATGGGCGTGCGGCCGATGCCCGTCATCTCGCTCAACTGCAATTCGGACACCGAACTGCCCGGCGCCAGCCGGAGCGTCACGATCGCTTCCTCGATCTGTTCGTATGCCTGGTCGGTCAGCTTGCCGCGCTGACCAGCGGGTTCGTCGGATTCCGGAGCGGGCGGTGCCTTGTTGGTACGAGACGGAGCGCGGGAGGCGGATCTTGCTGTCATGAGCGAATGTCGGCAGGCACAGGCCGACCATTCTATCTGGTCCTTGCATCCCGAATGTTTTCTGCTAGCATGTCAGTAATATATTAGATGTACACGAGTAGTGTACCGACCACAGGAGACGGCATGCTGGTGGAGGACCTCGTACACTTCTGCGCCCCGGCGCGCCTGATCATGGGTACCGGGGCACGCGCGCGGCTACCCGCTCTGCTGCAGCGGCTCGGTTACCGGCGCGGGCTCGTCGTGACGGACAAGTTCTTCACCTCGGCCACACCGTGGGTCGATGAACTGGTCACGGCGGCGCGCGCGCTCGGCGTGACGCTCACGGTCTACGACGGCGGGGCGCCAGATCCGACCACGACGCTTTGCGATGCGGCCACCGCCACATTGCGTGCCGCGCCCGAGACCGCCGATATCGACCACGTCATCGCACTGGGCGGGGGCAGCAACATCGATCTGGCCAAAGCGCTGTGCCTGACACTGCCGGCGGGCGCCCCGATCGGTTCGTTCATCGGCCGCATCGACAGCGCGACGCCGGTGCTTCCGATCGTCGCAATGCCGACCACCGCGGGCACGGGCTCGGAGGCGACGCCGGGTGCGATCCTCGTGGATCCGGACAACGCCACCAAGATCGCGGTGATGGATAACCGCCTGCGGCCCGCCATCGCGCTGATCGATCCCGAATTCACGTTCACGTGCCCGCCGCGCGTCGCCGCGGACGCGGGTATCGATGCCCTCACCCATGCGATCGAGTCGTACGTGACGATGGATGCCGCGGCGTTCGACTTCGGCGACGACCCGGACCCCGGCTATAGCGGCCGCACGGCGCTGACCATGCTGTTCGCGCGCGAATCGATCCGGCTGTGCGCGGAACATCTTCGCCGCAGCCACGCGGCCACCGACCCCGCCGCGATGCGAGAAGCACGCATAGGCATGAGCCACGCGAGCCTCTATGCCGCGATGTCTTACGGCAGCGCGGGCCTCAACGCCGTGCATGGGATTGCCTATGCCGTCGCCGGCCTCACGCACCTGTCGCACGGCACCACCAATGCGGTGATGCTGCCCTATGTCCTCGATGCGCTGCGCGATGTGCGGCGCGACGAGTTGCTGACCATCGCGCGCCTGTTCGGCATTGACGATGCCGATGCGGATGTCGCCATGGCTCGCCTGCCCGTGGTCCTGCGCGACCTCATCGGCGCCCTCGGCGTGCCCGTCACGCTGGAGGCATGTGGCATCCGCAAAGCGGACCTCGATACGCTGACGCGCGACGCGCTCGCCGTGACGCGTCTGGCGAAGGCTTTCCCGGTGCCCGACGTGGCCCAGCGCTATGCGCGCATCGTCCGCAGCGCATGGTCCGGCGAGCTTTCGTTCGACGAGGGACGGGCTCATCCCCCGCTCGACGTACAGGCCGCATAGCGCCCCCCCGCTTTCCAAGACAAGCGCGCCGGACACAGAGCGCGCCACACGCACAAACAGGAGACAACCATGGACATGTCCGTAGGCGCCCTCAGGCTCGAGACGAGCATCGCGGCGCGGCTCGAGCGATTGCCGATGACGCGCTATCAGCGCTCGCTGTTCGGCATCATCGCCACCGCGTGGTTCTTCGATTCGATGGACCTGGGGCTCATGACCTTCGTGCTCGGCTCCATCAAGGCCGAGTTCGGGCTCTCGGCCACGCAGACGGGCCTGCTGGCCAGTTCGAGTTTCCTTGGCATGTTCCTCGGTGCCGCTGTGGCGGGCCTGCTCGCGGATCGCTTCGGCCGCAAGCCCGTGTTTCAGGTCAGCATGATCTTCTGGGGCGTGGGCAGCCTGATGTGCGGGTTTGCGCAGGACGTCACGGCGCTGATGCTGTACCGCGTGCTGCTCGGCTTTGGCATGGGCATGGAATTTCCCATCGGCCTGTCGATGGTGTCCGAGATCGTCCCGGCGAAGAGTCGCGGCAAATACGTCGCCATACTAGAAGGGTTCTGGCCGATCGGCTTCATCGCGGCGGGCGTGCTGACCTACGCGCTTTTGCCGGTCATTGGCTGGCGCGGCATCTTCATCGCGTTGTCGGTGCCCGCGATCTTCGTCTTCGTGGTACGCCGCATCGTGCCGGAGTCTCCGCGCTGGCTCGAGGATGTCGGCCGTACGCGGGAGGCCGATGCGGTGATGGCCGGGATCGAGCAGCGTGTGGAGCGCGCTTCGGGCGCGCCATTGCCGCCGGTCGTGGCGGGCTATGCGGCGCGTACGAACACGAACCGCAAGGCACGGTTCATGGAACTGTGGACGGGCCCCTATGCGCGCCGCACGATCATGCTGTGGTCGGTGTGGTTCCTCGCATTGCTCGGCTACTACGGCCTGACGACATGGCTCGGGGCACTGCTGCAGCAGGCGGGATATGCCGTGACCAAGTCGGTGCTCTACACCGTGTATATCTCGCTGGCCGGTATTCCGGGCTTCATCTTCTCGGCGTGGTTGCTCGAGAAATGGGGGCGCAAGCCGACATCCGCGCTGATGCTGCTCGGAAGCGCGCTTGCCGCCTTCGCCTACGGGCAGGCTGCCGTCAACAAGGTACCAGTGGAACAGTTGATTGCCGCGGGCCTGTGCATGCAGTTCTTCATGTTCGGCATGTGGTCCGTGCTGTATGCCTATACGCCCGAGTTGTATCCCACGCGCTCGCGCGCCACGGGTTCCGGTTTCGCGTCCTCGGTCGGCCGCATCGGCTCGCTCGTGGGGCCATACCTCGTGGGCGTGCTGCTGCCGATGACGGGGCAGGGCGGCGTCTTCACGCTCGGCGCGCTGTCGTTCGCGCTCGCCGCCGTCGTGGTGCTGGCCCTCGGTGTGGAAACGCGTGGCAAGGCGCTCGAGGAAGTGTCCGGCTAGTCCGCCGGCACGACGGCCGACCCCAGGCCGGATCGCCCCTGTGCGCAGGGGCTTTTTTACCGCACAACCGTTTTTATATCCAACTGATATGTTAGTTGGCCATCCAATGGAGACCTGAAATGATGACCGAACGCCAGCGCCAGTTCCGGGCGCAATACAAGGCCGATATTCATCCCGCCTACAACGGGCTGCTGCACGTGATCGTGATCTACGGCGTCGGCGCCGCCGCGCTGTACTACGCCATCGGCAAACTGCACGACGTGACGTGGGAATGGATGCTGATCCTGCCCGTCTTCCTCGCGGGCAACTTCGTCGAGTGGTTCCTGCACCGGTATGTCATGCATCGGCGCATCGACGTGTTCGCGCTGCGGGCGATCTACGAGCGCCATACGCGGCAGCATCATCAGTACTTCACCGACCAGGAACCGACGATCGACACGACCCGGGAATTTCGCATCGTGTTCTTTCCGTGGCGCGTGCTGACGACGCTTGGAGTGGGCGGCTGCGGCCTTGGCTATCTGGCCTCGGTACTGTTCAACACCAATGCGGGCTACTTCGTCTTCATCACGATGGTGGCGCAGTACCTCGTCTACGAGACGTTCCACTACTGCTGCCACGTGCACGACAACTGGTTCGTCCGCAACATGCCGTTCGTCAACACGATTCGCCGGCACCACATCGCGCATCACAACATGGGCATCATGATGAAGTACAACATGAACCTCACGTTCCCGATCGCGGACTACATCATGGGGACGTCGGACTTGCGCCGTGGCCTCATCGGTCATCTGTTCAACGGCTACAGCGAGGAACACGTGAAGGAAGAACTGAAGCCCATCATCCAGAGATTCCGCACCGACCATTCGCGCGTGACGCTGGACGGCCCGGTGCTCGATGACGACGAGCGTCGCGCCATGGCGTGAACGCGGGGATGCACTGATGCGCGCCATGCATCAATGGCACGCAAATTTGCAATTCCCCTGCGACGCTGCGCCTGCGACCATGTGCGGATAACAACGCCAACATGGGAGACAAGGACATGACGCAGCAACACAACCCGAATCGCCGTCGCGTACTGCATGCGGGCGGCGCGCTGGCGGCGCTTGCCGCCACGCCGCTGCGCGCGGCGGAGGGCGGGGAAGGAGGCGCGAGCGCGGGCAAGGCCGCGCAAACGGACGTCACCGCGCGCCTCGCGCGCTATATGGTGTCCGCTCGCGACACCGCGCTGCCGGAAGACGTGCAGACCGCGACCAAGCATCGCATCCTGGATACGATTGGCGCGATGGTGTCGGGCGCGCGCATGCGGCCAGGCGAAATGGCCGTCAAGTATGTGCGGTCGCTGGGCGGCGCGCCGCAGGCCTCGGTTGTGGCAAGCTCGCTGCGCACCACGGCCGTCAACGCGGCCCTCGCCAACGCGATGTGCGCGCATGCGGACGAGACCGACGACTTCGAGCCCGTCACCAAGGCGCATCCCGGCAGCAGCGTGGTGCCCGCCGCCTTCGCGATGGGCGAAGTGGAAGGGCGCAGCGGTACCGAGATGATCCGCGCGGTCGCGCTGGGCTATGACCTGTGCTGCCGGCTGCTAATGGCCCTGGGCCCGGACCTCGTGCGCGGCTCGCATCGCAGCGCGGAAGGCACGTCATCCACGTTCGGTGCTCTGGGCGCGGCGGCATCGCTCGCGCGGCTCGATGAGACTGGCATGCGGTATGCCATCTCGTACTCTGCGCAGCAGGTGTCCGGGCTATGGAGCTGGGTCAAGGACAAGGACCATATCGAGAAGGCCTTCGACTTCGCCGGCATGGGCGCCCGCAATGGCGTTACTGCCGTATCGATGGTGCAGGCGGGCCTCACCGGTGTGCCGGACGTGCTCGACGGCACCCACAACCTGTTCATCGCGCTGTCCTCGGCGCCGAAACCCGAGGCGATGGTCGAGGGACTTGGCTCGCGCTTCTATGTGACGGAGACCGCGATCAAGACGTTCTCCGTCGGCTATCCGATCCAGTCGCCGCTCGACGCACTGCTGACGCTCCGCAAACAGCATGGTCTCACGCCGGACAGGGTGCGCGCGATCGTGGTGAAGCTGCCGACCGACGCGGTCGGCATCGTCGGCGATAGCGCGATGCCGGATGTCAACTGCCGGCACCTCGTCGCGGTGGCGCTGGTCAAGGGCGCGGTGTCATTCCACGACAGCCACGATGTGGCGCTGATGAAAGATCCTCGAATCGTCGCGGAGCGCGACAAGGTCACGATCGAGGGCAGCCAGCAGTTGATGGACCCCGCCGCGCCGCGCGGTGCCGTCGTCGAGGTAACCCTGGACGATGGCACCAAACTCACCCACTTCACGCGATTCCCGCCGGGCACGAAGGAAAACCCGCTGGATACCGCGGCGGTCAATGCCAAGGTGCGGGACCTGATTGCGCCCGTGCTCGGCAAGGACAAGGCAGGGAAGCTGATCGCGCGCGTGAACGACCTGGAACGGGTCGGCAATATCCGCGAGCTGCGATCGCTGCTCATGGCCTGATCGGCGAGTTCAGCGAATCCAGCACTCTCAGCGATTAGCCAGTTCGGCGGCCGGGTTCCATAACGTCGGATCGAACGGGTTGATCTGCTGGGTCACGGTCGCGGCCTCGCGTTTCATGAGGTCCACGACGATCGGCAGCCGGTCGGGACTGAGCCGCTCGATCAGCGTGCCGACGCCTAGCGCCGCCACCGCGCGTCCCTCGCGGTCGAGAATCGGCACCGCCACGCCGGCCATCCCTTCGAGCAGGCCCGTGCGGCGTGACGCATAGCCGCACTCGCGGATCAGTTCGACTTCGCTGCGCAGCGACACCTCGTCGTGCACGCCGAACTCGCGCAGTCTCGGCAGATTGAACTGGAGCACCGCCTCGCGTTCGGCCTCGGGCAGGAACGCGAGGATCGCCATCGCGGCCTGGCCCACGCCGAGCGGGACGCGACCGCCGACGCCGCCGGTGAATGTGCGGATCGCATAGGGACCTTCATTTCGGTCCAGGCAAATGGCGTCGAAGCCGCTGCGCACCAGCAGGAAGATCGCATCGTTGAGTCGCGCACCAAGACGCAGCAGCACGGGGCGGCATAACTGCCGTAACCCGTTGACATTCCCCGCCTGCGCCGCCAGCACGAAGAATTCGATGCCGAGCCGATAGCGCTTGGTGCGCGCGTCCTGCTCCACCATCCCCTCCTTGACCAGCGATTGCAGCACGCGGTGCGTGGTCGCCTGCGTCAGTCCCGCCTGTTCCGCCACATCCTTGACGCGCGATGCGCTCGCCTGGTGCATGGCGAGCACGCGCATGACGGCCATGATCCGGGCGGCGCCGCCTACGCCTGTTTCCTGAGGGTCTTCCATGAGTGGCAAGTTCCTGTTGACGGAACGAAATACGGGAAAAACAGCGTTCGAATTCCGTTCATCGAAATAAAAAAGAAAAAAATCTCGTTGAACCGAATTATCCACGCAAACGGGAATATTTCCTGCTCAAATGAACGTCAACACGATCCGAACGCGATCGGTACGCGATCAGAAGGAACCTGCCCCCATGTCATTCCTTACGTTGAGCAATGTGAACAAGTTCTATGGCGACCTTCAGGTCGTCAAGTCGATGAACTTGTCCGTGGAACAAGGCGAATTCGTTTCGCTGCTCGGCCCCTCGGGCTGCGGCAAGACGACCTGCCTGCAGATGATCGCGGGGTTCACGCCCGTCTCCCAGGGCCGTATCACCCTGGCCGGCCGCGATATCACGCACGCGCGCCCCAATACGCGGGGCCTCGGCATCGTGTTCCAGAGTTACGCGTTATTCCCGCACATGACCGTCGCGGAGAACGTGCGCTTCGGCCTTGAAATGCGCAAGGTCTCTCGCGCCGAACAGGAGGCGCGCGTCAAGCGCGTGCTCTCCCTCGTGCATCTGGAAGGTCGGGAGGGACGCTATCCGCGAGAGCTGTCCGGCGGTCAGCGTCAGCGCGTCGCATTGGCACGCGCGCTCGTGATCGAGCCGCCCGTGCTGCTGCTCGACGAGCCGCTGTCGAACCTCGACGCCAAGCTGCGCGAAGAGATGCAGTTCGAGCTGCGGCGCATCCAGCGGACGGTCGGTACTACCACCATCATGGTGACGCACGACCAGCACGAGGCGCTGTCCGTCAGCGATCGCGTGGTGGTGATGGAACAAGGCATGCTCGTGCAGGCGGACGCGCCTTACGCGCTGTACGAGCAGCCGTCCAATGCATTCGTTTCGTCTTTCGTCGGCAAGAGCAACCTGCTCCCCGGGCGAGTACGCGTCGATGCCAGCGGTGCCGCTGGCGTGGTGCTCGACGCGATGCCCGGGCTGCCGCTGGCCGCGCCCGCCGTGACACTGGCGGCGGGCACGGCCATCTTGTTCAGTCTGCGCCCCGAGAAGATCCGCCTGACATCGGCCGGCACGGGCCGTATCGATGGCCGCGTGGCCGAACGCTTCTTCCTCGGCAGCCACTGGCTCTATCGGCTGGAGACGCCGCTCGGAGAACTCGTGGCGATGTCCGGCAATGACGGCGCGGCCGCGGTGGCCGATGGCGCCACGACCGGCGTCTCGTGGGACGACGTCAGCGTGCGCGTGCTGCCGGCCGCGGCCAACACCACCGAGGCGGTGGCGGCATGAGCACGACCGTACCGGCTTCGGACACCGCGACGTCCGGCCCCTCCGGTGCGCCCGACGCACCGGGCCCCCGCCACGCCACCCCATGGCTGATGACGGCGCCCGGCGTGGTGCTGTTTCTCGTGATGCTCGTCACGCCGCTGGTACTGACCGCCGTGCTCGCGTTCGGCGTGTTCGACCACAACCTCGGCTCGATGGTCGACGGCGTGACGCTGTCCAACTTCGTGGCGATCGTCACGGATCCCTATTACTACGCCATTCTGTGGCGGACGTTCTGGATCGCGCTCGTCGTCACGTTCTTCAGCGTGGTGATCGGCGTGCCGGAGGCCTATATCCTCAGCCGCATGCGCAATCCGTGGCGATCGATCCTGCTCGTCGTGGTGCTCGCTCCGCTGCTCGTCTCGGTGGTCGTGCGCGCGTTCGGCTGGAGCATCCTGCTCGGCAACGGCGGGCTCGTGAACCAGTTGCTTCAGGCGCTCGGTTTCGAGGAAGTGAAGCTGCTTTACACGAACACGGCCATCATCATCGGCCTTGTGCACGTGATGCTGCCGTTCATGATCATCCCGGTGTGGACCACGCTCCAGAAGATCGACCCGAGTGCCGCCGACGCCGCGCTCTCGCTCAATGCCTCGTTCTTCACGACGCTGCGCCGTATCGTGCTGCCGCAGATGACGCCCGGCATCCTGTCTGGCAGCCTCATCGTGTTCGGCCTCAGCGCAAGCTCGTTCGCGATCCCCGGTCTGCTCGGCGGCCGCCGTCTCAAGATGGTGGCGACGCTGGTCTACGACGAGTATCTGAACACCCTCAACTGGCCGCTAGGCGCGGCGCTGGCCATCGTATTGCTGCTGGCCAATCTCTTGATCATGCTCAGCTACAACCGCTTGCTCGAGCAGCGTTATCGCAAGCGTCTGGGATAAGGGAAGAACGCGATGAACAAGAACGGACCGCTCGCCCTGATCTTCAATGCGCTTGTCGTGACCTTCACGCTTGCACCCCTCGTGGTCGTCTGCCTTGTGGCGTTCACGCCCGAAGAAACGCTCACGCTGCCCACTACGTCGTTCTCCCTGCGGTGGTTCCACACGCTGTTCGAGCACGACGAGTTTCTTCATTCGTTCTGGATCAGCCTGGGACTGGCCGCATGCAGTGCGACGTTGTGCTGCCTGATTGCCGTGCCCGCGGGCATTGCCATCACGCGCTACACGTTCCCCGGCCGCAACGCGATCAATGCGTTGCTGCTGTCGCCGCTGCTGATTCCCCACCTTGTGCTCGGCGTGGCGCTGATGCGCATGTTCTCGCTCGTCGGCGGCGCGGGCAGCCTCGGCTGGCTGCTGCTCGCCCACGCGATGGTCATCACTCCCTACGTGATGCGGCAGGTCGTGTCCGCGCTCGCGGGATTCGATGCCAGCGCGGAGCAGGCCGCCGTGTCCCTCGGCGCGAGCCGCGCCACGGTGTTTCGCCGCATTACGTTGCCCATGATCCTGCCCGGCGTCACCGGTGGCTGGATGCTGGCGTTCATCAATAGCTTCGACGAGGTCACGATGTCGGTGTTCGTCACGTCGCCGTCGACGGTGACGTTGCCGGTGCGCATGTATATGTACGCCACCGAGTCCGTCGATCCAATGATGGCCGCGGTGTCGGCGCTGATGATCGCGCTGACCGCGGTGGCGATGCTCGCGATCGACCGCGTCTACGGGCTCGATCGCATTCTCGTGGGGCGCTCGTGATGGCGGGACAGCTGCAACGGCTGCAGGAACTGCAGCGCGCGATGCTCGTGTTCGAACTCGATGGCGAGCGCTGCGAGGCGCTGGCGGGGGACACCGTGCTGACGGCGATCCTGACGCAACGTCACCGGCTGCGCGACAATGAATTCACGGCGACGCCGCGCGCGGGATTCTGCATGATGGGCGCGTGCCACGACTGCATCGTATGGACGGCCCGCGGCGAGCGCGTGCGGGCCTGCACGACGATGTTGCAGGCGGGCATGCGGTTGATGACGCAGCCCGCCCCGGCATCTGTGTCCGTCGGCGCCGCCTCCGTGGAGGCGCCATGACGGACCGGACCACCACCGCAGCGCCTCCGGCGACGGTGATCGTCGGTGCTGGCCCGGCGGGTGTGCGGGCGGCGCAGACGCTCGTGCGGCATGGCGTGCGGCCGCTCGTCGTCGATGAGGCCCCTCGCTGGGGCGGCCAGATATATCGGCAGCAACCGCCGGGTTTCGGACGGCCGGCAACGCAGCTGTATGGCTTCGAGGCCAGCCGGGCGCGGTCGATCCACGATACGTTCGCGGACCTGCTGCCGCACGTCGATTACCTGCCCGGACAACTCGTCTGGAATGCGGACGCGCGGCATCTCGATCTGTGGAGTGCTACGGCCGATCGTTACACGCAGGTGGCATGGCGGGACATCATTCTTGCGACGGGCGCAACCGATCGCATTCTCCCGGTGCCGGGCTGGACCACACCGGGCGTCTATGCGCTTGGCGGCGCGCAGATCGCGCTCAAGTTCCAGGGCTGCGCGATCGGCAGCGACGTGGTGTTCGCGGGCAGCGGGCCACTGCTGTACCTGGTCGCCTATCAATACCGCAAGGCCGGTGCGCGCGTGCGCGCCGTGCTCGACTATGCGACGCCGGGCGAGCAACTTCGCGCGGTACCCGCGATGAGCCGGCTGCCGGGCGTGCTGGCCAAGGGACTGTACTACGTTGCCTGGTTGCGCGCGCACGGGGTCCCCGTGCATCAGGGCGCGCGCCTCGTGGGCGTGGACGGTGATGCGCGGGTGAGCGCTGTGCGATGGCAGCCTCGGGATGCCGGCGATGTGCAAACGATTGCCTGCGACGCGCTCGGGTTTGGCTACGGCCTCCGCCCGGAGCACCAGCTCGCCGATCTGCTCGGCTGCCGCTTCGTGTTCGACGCGCAGCAGCGCGCGCACCTCGTCGAGCAGGATCGGGGCGTCACCACGGTGCCGGGCGTGTACGTGGCGGGCGACGGCGCGCGCATCCTCGGTGCCGATGGCGCCGAGCGCGCGGGTGAACGCGCGGCGCTACAACTGCTGGCGAAGCGAGGCATTTATCGCGACGATGCAAGGCTGGCGTCGCTCGACACCGAGCTCGCGCGCATCGAACGCTTCCGCACGGGCATCGAGCATGCCTTCCCATTCCCGCGCGACTGGGCTGCCGGGGTCACCGACGACACGCTGGTCTGCCGCTGCGAGGCCGTGACCGCGGGCGATATCCGCGAGACGGTCGCCACCCTTGGCGCGGACGAAATGAATCGCGTCAAGGCGCTGTGCCGGCTCGGCATGGGCCGTTGCCAGGGACGCATGTGCGGTGCGGCGGGCGCGGAGATCGTCGCGCACGCCTGCGGAAAGCCCATCGACGCTATCGGCCGGCTGCGCGGGCAGGCGCCCGTGAAACCGGTGCCGATCTCCGCGTTCGCGGCGGAAGAGCTCATCGCGCCGTCGCAAGAAGAGGTGCCACATGGCTGAGCGCCGATCGCTGAAGACCGACGTGCTGAAGACCGACGTGCTGAAGACCGACGTGCTGATCATCGGCGGCGGCATCGTCGGCACCTCTGCCGCCATCGCGCTGTGCCGGCGCGGCATGTCGGTGGTCCTGCTCGAGCGCGACCTGTGTGGCGCGCGTTCGAGCGGTATCAATTTTGGCGGCGTGCGGCGGCAGGGCCGTGCATTCGGGCAGCTGCCGCTCGCGCAGCGCGCGCATCGCATCTGGCAGTCGCTCCCAGCGTTGCTGGGTACCGATGGCGAGTATGTGCGCAGCGGGCATCTGAAGTTTGCGCGCACGGCCGAAGACTTCGGCAAGCTGGAGCGGTATCGCGATGGTGCCGCGGCTTACGGTCTGGATCTCGAACTGATCGGCGCGGCCGCGTTGCGCGACCGCTTCCCATGGGTCGGCGAAGGACTCGCCGGGGCCTCGCTGAGTCCCGAGGACGGACAGGCCAATCCGCGCCTCGTCGCCCCCGCATTCGCCCGCGCGGCGCGCGACGCGGGCACCGTGATCCGCGAGCGCGAGGAGGTGGTCGACGTCGGCCGCACGCATAACGGTTTCCACGCGTCGACCGCGTCGGGCCTGACCGTGCATGCCGCATCCCTGCTCAACTGCGCGGGAGCGTGGGCAGCCCCACTCGCCGCGCGCTTCGGGGACATCGTGCCGCTCACGCAGGGTCATCCCGCGATGGCGGTCACGGAGCCCATGCCGTACTTCCTGCCCCTGAGCCTCGGCATCGAAGGCGGCGATATCTATTGCCGGCAGGTCGCGCGCGGCAACGTCGTGTTCGGCGGCGGGCGCGTGGAACCGGGCGAGGCGGGCGTGGATGCGATCCGCTCGACGACGTCCGCGCTGTTCCGCCAGATGCGTAGTCTTGCCGCGCTGGTGCCGCGGCTCGAGCATGCCCAGATCATTCGCACATGGAGCGGCATCGAAGGCTATTTGCCGGACCGGCAGCCCGTGCTGTGCGCCAGTCCGGGCACGCCTGGACTGTTCCACGGTTTCGGGTTCTCGGGGGCGGGCTTCGAGATCGGTCCCGCCGCGGGTGAGGTGCTCGCGGAACTCGTCGTCGATGGGCAGACGCCGACGCCGATCGAGACCTTCGACCTGCGGCGCTTCGCGCCGACCCTGCCGCCCCCGCCGCCTCATCAACCTCTACAAACGCAACAACATAACCACGCCGCCACGGCCCCCACGACACAAGGAGCTCACTGATGAAACACTTCCTCACCGGACTCGGTGCGATCGCCGCGCTGTGCTGCGGCATGGTTACCGCGCAGGCCGCCACACGCACGCTCTACGTGGGCATGAACGGCGGCGCGATGGAGAAGACCTACTCCGAACACGTGTTCAAGGCCTTCGAGAAAGCCAACGACGTGAAGATCGTCGTGGTGCCCGGCACTTCGTCGGACATCCTCGCGAAGGCGCTCGCCGCACGCGCGAAGCCGCAGCTGCACCTGATGTTCCTCGACGACGGGCTGATGTACCGCGCCATCCGCATGGGCCTGTGCGAGAAGCAGCCGGCTTCGGCCAACACGAAGAAGCTCTATCCGCAGGCGCACATCGAGAACGATATGGCCACGGGCGTGACCATGAGCATGACGGGCATCGGCTACAACACCAAGATCTTCAAGGAGAAGGGCTGGGCGCCGCCGACGAGCTGGCAGGACCTCGGCGATCCGAAGTACAAGGGCAAGGTCGTGTTCCAGTCGCTGCCGTCGTCGACATTTGGCCTGCACGGCTTCCTGATGCTTAACCGGATTCGCGGTGGCAACGAGTCGAACGTGGAACCGGGCTTCAAGGCGTGGCCGACCACCGTGGGTCCGAACGTCCTCGAATACGTATCGAACTCCGCCAAGCTGTCGGAGATGGTGCAGTCCGGTGAAGCCGCGGTGTTCCCGTTCACGCCGAGCATGACCACGATCTTCCAGTCGCGCGGGCTGCCCGTCGCGTACGCGCCGCCGAAGGAGGGCGCAGTCGTGTTGATGGTCGCGCAATGCGTCATCGCCAACAATACCGAGCAGGAACTGTCGCAGAAGCTGGCCGCTTATCTGCTGAGTCCCGAAGCGCAGAAGGCCGCGCTCGAAGGCGGGTCGTACAACCCGACCAATACCGAGGTCACGGCGACGGGCAAGGCGGGTCAGGAGCTCGCGCAGATGAAGGACTACCTGAAGACCGCCGTGACTGTCGACTGGACGCAGATCAACCAGAACCGGTCGAACTGGGACCGCCAGTGGAACCGTCAGGTGGAGCGCTGATTCGCGATGCCTGAACGACTGCTCGTAGTGGTCAAGTCCGGCGGCGCCGCCGCGATGCCCGAGTGGCGCGCCGCATTCGCCGCGGCGCTGCCCGAGGCCGAGGTGCGCATGTGGGGCGAGCCCGGCATCGATGCGGCCGCGGTGACGCACGCGCTCGTGTGGGAGCCCGAGGCCGGCGTGCTGGCGAGCTTTCCGAACCTGCGGCTCGTCATCAGCACGGGCGCGGGCGTCGATCACGTGCTCGCCGATGCCGATTACCCGCGTCACGTCCCGCTCGCGCGAATGATTCTGCCGGAGACGCGTGAAGGCATGGCGGAGTTCGTCGGGATGTCCGCGCTGATGCTGATGCGCGACATGCGGACGATCGCGCGGCAACAGGCCGAGCGTCACTGGCGCATCCCGCCCGACATGCCGCTCGCGCGCCGTACGCGCGTGGGCGTACTCGGACTCGGGGCGCTCGGTCTTTATGCGGCGCGCTATCTTGCGACGCTTGGCTTTCAGACCTCGGGCTGGTCGCGCTCGCCCAAGACCATCGCGGGCGTCACGACGTCCCACGGCATGGCGCAGCTGCCAGCGTTCCTTGCGGACTGCGACATCCTGGTGAACCTGTTGCCGCAGACTGCGGACACCGTTGGCTTGCTCGACCGCGCGCGGCTATCGCTGCTGCCGCAGGGCGCCAGCGTGCTGAACGTCGGCCGTGCCGCGCACGTGGTCACCGCCGACCTGCTTGCGCTGCTCGATGCCGGCCATCTGTCGACGGCAATGCTCGACGTGTTCGACACCGAACCGTTGCCGAAGGACTCGCCGCTCTGGGACCACCCCCGCGTCGTGGTCACGCCGCATTGCGCATCAACCCCGTCGCGCACGGACCGCGCCCACCGCGCGGCCACGCTGATCCGCCTTGCCGAAGCGGGGGAACCGGTGCCGGATCTGTACGAAGCGGCGCGCGGGTATTGATGCACCGTTCAGCGGGCGATCGGCGCCGGCGTCGCGCGCCGAGCCGTCACCACCCGGTCCCACTGGTCCCACCGGTCCCACACCACGCCGGCGCACAACGGCAGCACCACCGCGCAGATATCTGCGGGGTTCCGCCGCGCACCCGCCTCAGGCGTCCGCGCCGCTCTCCTCGACGAGCCATTGCCGGAATGTCCGCGCCGCCACCGGTTCGGCGCGGTCCCGTGGCCACACCGCGTAATAGCCGCCGCCGAGGGACGCGCTCGCATCGCACGCGCGCACGAGCAGTCCGGCTTCGAGACAGCGATCGATCATATGACGCCAGCCGAGCACGATGCCCTGACCCTCGATGGCCATCTGCACGAGCACGGGATAGGTGTTGACGACCACTTCACGCTCGAAGCGCGTTTCGCGCAGACCATTGCGCGCGAACCACGCCGGCCAGGACATCCACTGGCGCTGCGCGTCCTCCAGCACGAGCAGCGATTCATTGGGCAAGTCGGACACCGACAGCGTCCGGCCGTTCAGATAGTGCGGCGCGCAGACGGGAAACACTTCCTCGTCATAGAGCCGCCGCGAGGCGACGCCGCTTGGCGCGCCTTCGCGCAGGTAGTAGAGGCCGATGTCGAAGTCGGTGCCGGCCAGCGAGGCGAGGCTGTCGTTGACGACGAGGCGGATACGGAAATCCGGATGGCGCGCCCGGAACGCGGCGAGTCGGGGCGTGAGCCACAGCACGGCTACGCCGGAAGAACACGCGACGGTCAGCTCGACCTGCCCCTTGCGCTTCATGACGTCCTCGGTCGCTTCCGCGCAATCCACGAGCAGGCGTTGCACCTGCTCCGCGTACTGCTGTCCGCTGACGGTCAGCCGCAGTGCGCGCGTCTCGCGGATGAAGAGCTTCTTGCCAAGAAAGCGTTCGAGCTGCGCGACCTGACGGCTGATTGCGCTCTGCGTCAGATGCAGCTCGGCGGCCGCACGCGTGAAGCTGCCGTGCCGCATCGCCGATTCGAAGGCGACCAGGCAGGGCAGCGGTGGTAGCGGAGAAATTCGCATGGGGATTGGCGTCTCGTGAAGCGGGGGTGGCGCCAATGGTAAACGCAACCATGGCGCTCCCTGCAAAAGACGTCCCATCGAGCAAGGCCCGTGCCACCGGCCTCGCCGTGCCCCCATCGGTCAGGCGTTGTGAATGCGGCCTGCCTGCATCACGAGTTCGATGCGGGCATCGGGACCGGCCAGGACGCGAATGTCCTTCAGCGGGTCGCCATCGACCACGAGCACATCGGCCAGCGCGCCGGCCGCGATCGTGCCGAGTTCGCCTTCGCGCTGCAGGATGTCGGCCGCGATCGACGTGGCCGAGCGCACCGCTTCCGCGTTGCCCAGCAGTTCTGCGCGAATCAGGAACTCTTCGGACTGGTACTGGTGCATTTCGCCAAGCAGATCGGAGCCGAAGCCCATCGGCACGCCTGCTTCCGCGTAGATGGCGAGCGAGGCGCGGCCGGCTTCCCGCACGGTCTCGATCTTGGCCACCGAGTCGGCGGGCAGGCCGAGGCGTGCGCCATCGCGCGCGAGCGCGTCATAGGTAATCAGCGTCGGCACCACGAACGCACCATGCTCGCGCATCACGCGCGCGGCGGCCATATCGACGAGATTGCCGTGTTCGATCGTGCGGGCGCCGCATCGCACCGCGCGGGTGATCGCGCGCCCCGTGTAGGCATGGGCCATCACGTACGTCTGTGCGGCTTCCGCCTCGGCGACGATGGCGCGGATTTCTTCCTCGCTGTACTGCGTATTGCCGATCGGATCGGTCGGCGACGCGACGCCGCCGGAGGCCATGATCTTGATCTGCGTGGCGCCCTTCTGGATCTCCTCGCGCACCGCGAGTCGTACGGCATCCACGCCATCCGCCACGCGCGCGATCGCACCGGCACGGAACGCGCACGAGCAGGGTTCGAGCACATCGCTGCGCGGACGGAAGTCGCCGTGGCCGCCCGTCTGAGAGAGCGCCTTGCCTGACGGGAAGATCCGGGGGCCGGGGACGAGGCCTGTGGCCACCGCCTGCGAGAGGCCCCAGTCGGCACCGCCCGCGTCGCGCACGGTGGTGAAGCCGCGCTCGAGCATGCCGCGCATGATCGGCATCGCGCGGAACGCCACCAGTACATTGGGCTGCACCGCGTTGATGCCCAGGTTGGCCAGCGACGCGAGCACGTGAACGTGGAGGTCGATCAGGCCAGGCATCACCGTCTTGCCCGCGACGTCGATCACCTTCGCATTGGGCGCGTGGATCGGGGTGCCGGAGACTTCGACGATGCGCTCGCCGTCGATCAGGACATCGTGTCGTTGGCGCAGATTGCCGCGGACGGGGTCGAGGACGTTGCCGCCCTTGAAAAGCAGTTGAGTCATGTTGAGTCGTTACTTGCGCAGATAGGCGGGCTCGCGCACCAGTCGCGTGCCGCAGAAGCTGATGGCCGCGGCGATCATCACGTAGATCGCGGGCGCCATCGTGCTGCCCGTGCTGGCGATCAGCCACGTGATGAAGAACGACGCGAAGCCACCGAAGATCGTCACTGCAAGGTTATAGGCGACGGACAGTCCCGTGGACAGCACCTTGGCGGGGAACAGTTCCGAGAAGGCCGCGAGGATCGGACCGGTGTACGTCGCGATGAGCACGCCGAACACGATCTGGAACACAAGCAGCGAGGCGAGGCCCGGCACCGCATTGATGTACGCGAACATCGGCCATGCCAGCACGAAGATCAGCGCGGCGGAGCCGGATAGCAGCCCGCGGCGGCCGTGGCGATCGGCGATGCGGCCGACGATCGGCGCGAACACCATGATGGCGAGGCCACCGGCCATACCGGCGACGAAGCCCGTCGATTGGGGCACGTGCAGGACCTTGACGGCGTACGTCGGCATGTAGAACAGCAGCACGTACGTGCACACGGTCCACAGGATCACCATCGAGAAGCTTGCGGCGGTCTGGCGCGGGTAGTCGCGCAGCACTTCCTTCAGCGGCGAGTCGGTCTTGTCCGTGGCGGCCTGGAACGTCGGCGTCTCGTCGAGGTGATGACGGATGTAGTAGCCGACCGGGCCGATGATCATGCCGATAAGGAATGGCAGGCGCCAGCCCCAGCTGTTCAGCGCTTCGGTACTCAGCGACGCCGTGACGAACGTGCCCACGGCCGCGCCAAGCAGCACGGCCACGCCGATGCTCGCCTGAATCCAGCTCGAGTAATACGCGCGCTGATCCTCGGGCGCGTATTCGGTGAGGAACGCGGTGGCGCCCCCCATCTCGCCGCCGGCGGAGAAGCCCTGCATCAGGCGGGCGATGACGATGAGCATCGGCGCGAACAGGCCGATCTGTTCATAGGTCGGTGCGATGCCGATCAGCGTCGTGCCGGCCGCCATCAGCAGGATGGTCAGCGACAGTGCCGCCTTGCGGCCCACGCGGTCCGCGTAGACGCCGAGCAGGATGCCGCCCACGGGCCGCATGAAGAAGCCGACGCCGAACGTCGCCACGGCCAGCAGCAGCGACGTCAGTTCATTGCCGGTCGGAAAGAACAGCTTGGCGATGATCACCGCGAAGAAGCTGTACACGGTGAAGTCGAACCATTCGAGGCCGTTGCCGATGACGGTGGCAACGATGGCGCGGCGGCGCTGGCTCGCCCCGACATGGGGTGGCGCGCTGGTGGCGGGTGAAGCGCGGCGGGCAGGGGCGCTGGCATGCATGGGGTCACTCTCCCTTGGTCGGTCTGTAGTCGGTCCTTCTAGGCTCTGACCGATGTTAGGGGCGGGCGTATGACGCGACAAACGATTGCTGCGCATGCATGCATGACGAGAGCGCATGCGTATCAGGGTCTTCCCTGATACGGGCTTGTTTGCATTTATACGCGAACTTATGCAAAGTGGCGGCATGAACCCCCACCCCCTGTTCCGCCCGCCGCCCGCCACCTTTACCGTAGGCGATCGCGCGTATCGCCACATCGATCTGCGCGCGTGGATCGGCCCGTCGCTCCCGCGATTGCCCGTGGTGCTGCGGCTGCTCGCCGAGAATGTCGCGCGCAACATGGAGGGCGATGAACGCCAGCACGCCATCGCGGCCATCGTTGCCTGGCTGGAGTCGGGTACCAGCGAAGCGGAGATCGAGTTCCAGCCCGCACGCGTGTTGATGCACGACACGACGAGCACCCCTGCGCTCGTCGATATCGCCGCCATGCGCGACGCGCTGGCGGAGGCGGGCGCCGATCCGGCCGCGCTGAGCCCGACGTTGCCCGTCGATGCATCGGTCGACCATTCGCTCGCCGTCGAAGCGTTCGCGCGCGGCGATGCGGCGGCCGAGAACCTGCGTATCGAATGCCAGCGCAATGCCGAGCGTTACGGTTTCCTGCGTTGGGCGTCGCGCGCATTGCGGGGCGTGCGGATCCATCCGCCCGGCACGGGCATCATGCATACGATCAACCTCGAGCAGCTGGCCACGGTGGTCACCACCGTCGAACGCGATGGCGAGATGTGGGCGGTGCCCGATACGCTCATCGGCACCGACAGTCATACGCCGATGATCAATGGCATCGGCGTGCTGGGCTGGGGCGTGGGTGGGCTCGAGGCGCAGACCGTGATGTTCGGGATGCCGGTGATGCAGCGGATTCCCGATGTCATTGGTGTGCGCCTGACGCATACGTTGCCGGCGGGTACGCTCGCCACCGATCTCGCGCTCACCGTCACCCAGCGTCTGCGGGCCATCGGCGTGTCGGGCGAGTTCGTCGAGTTCTTTGGGCCGGGTGTGTCGGCATTGAGCGCTGGGGATCGCGCGGTGGTGGCCAATATGGCGCCAGAGTATGGCGCGACCACGGGCTTCTTTCCGGTGGATGCGCGGACGCTCGACTATCTGCGGACGACGGGGCGCGAGGCGGGGCATATCGCGCTCGTGCGCGAGTACGCGATGCGCGCTGGGCTGTGGTTCGATCCCGAGGCTACGCCCCGCTACACGCGGACGATCGAGATCGACCTGTCCACGGTTGGCATGCATGTCGCCGGTCCGCGGCGGCCGCAGGATCTGCTGCCCTATAAGGACACCGCGCGCGCCCTTGCGGCATTTCCGATCGATGGGGCGGCGCGCAACGGATCGATGCCCACGTATCCCGTAGCCATTGCGGCCATCACGAGTTGCACCAACACGTCCGACCCCGCGCTGCTGATGTCTGCGGGCATCGTCGCCCGCAAGGCCCGCGCCCGCGGGCTGACGGTCGCACCGTGGATCAAGACGTCGCTGGCCCCGGGCTCGCCGGCGGCCGCGCGATATCTCGAACGCAGCGGACTGCTGGAAGACCTGTCGGCGGTGGGATTCGATATCGTTGGCTTCGGCTGCACCACCTGCATCGGCAACTCGGGCCCGCTGACGCAGCCAATGCGCGATGCCATCGCGCGGCAATCCGCACGTCCTGTGGCGATGCTGTCCGGCAACCGCAATTTCCCGGGCCGTATCCATCCAGATCTCGACCTCGCGTTCATCATGTCGCCCCCACTGGTTATCGCCTTCGCGCTCGCGGGCGATGCGGCGCGCGACCTGAGCAGGGAGCCCGTGCAAATCGCCCCCGATGGCACGCCTGTCTATCTCGCCGACCTCTGGCCGACGCGCGGGGACATCGACGCCGCGCTCGCCTCCGGCGAGGCGCCTGGCGACTACGCCGTAGCATTCGCGCAGGCGTCGCGCAATCCGGCATGGGCCGAGCTGCCTGTCACGAGCAGCGCCCGGTATCCGTGGCGCGACACATCCACGACGCTGCGCCGGCCGCCGTTCGCGTCGACCGACCCACAGTGGGGCTCGCAACTGGGCAAGTACACCGCCTGGCCCCTGCTGGTCCTTGGCGACGACGTCACCACCGACCATATCTCGCCCGCCAGCGCGATTCCTCGGGACAGCTTCGTCGCCGACTTCCTCGTCAGCCGCGGCGACGATCGCGACGACCTCAATGTGTTCGCTTCGCGCCGCGGCAACTGGGAGGCGATGGTGCGCGCGGCGTTCTACAACCGCACGCTCGTCAACCTGCTGCAACCCGACGCGCCTACCGCGCATACCCTGCACGTACCCAGCGGCGAGGTGCTGCCGATCTTCGAAGCGGCAGAGCGATACCGGCAGGCTGCCGAGGCCGTCGTGCTAATTGCGGGCGCGCGCTACGGCACGGGCTCCTCGCGCGACTGGGCCGCAAAGGGGCAGCGGCTGCTCGGCATTCGCGCGGTACTGGCCACGAGCTTCGAGCGGATCCATCGTTCCAACCTCATCGGCATGGGCATCCTGCCGCTGCGGATGCCGGACGGCGTCGATCCCCACACGCTGGCCATCCGGCCCGGCGACCGTTTGCACATCGAGGCCGATGCGACCACACTCATGCCGCGATGTACCATACCGGTCCGGATCGAACGAGCGGATGGGCGCGTGGAAGCGTTCGACGCCGTCGCCGCGGTGGAGACCCGGCGTGAGGTCGCCCTGCTGCGGCACGGCGGCGTGATTCCGGCCATCCTGCAACAGACGCTCGCGGAACAGGGAATGTCTCCATCGTCACCGTCACCGTCCTTGTCATCGTCCTCGTTACCGCCCGCCTCATGACTCAAGACCGGTCGATCGCCCTCCAGGTCGTCAACCAGATCGTCGCGCTGATCCACGCCGAGCAGCTGCCGGTGGGCACACACCTGCCGGCGCAGATGCTAGCGGACCGCCTGCGCGTCTCGCGCTCGCCCGTCAACGAGGCGCTGGCGCTGCTGCACGAAAAGGGCATCGTCACGCGCGAGAAACATCGCGGCTTCTTCGTCGCGCGGCCGGTGGAAACGCTGGAAGCCGCGACGCCGGACACGGTCACGGCGGCGTACTTCCAGCTGGCCGAAGATCTGCTCGACGGCGACCTGCCGATGGAAGTCGCGGAGCAAACGCTGCGCGCGCGCTACGGCCTGACGGCCGCGCAACTGAACACCATGCTCACGCGCATTGCGCGGGAAGGCTGGGGCGAGCGCAAACCGGGCTACGGGTGGCAGTTCTCGACGATGCTGACGACCCCCGACTCGCTGCTGCAGTCCTACCGCATGCGGCTCGCGCTGGAACCCGCTGCATTGCTCGAGCCGGGCTATACGCTGGACGCCCGCACCCTCGAACGCCTGCGCGCGGCGGAACAGCACCTGCTCGACGGTGGCATCGATACCGACACCGCCGACCAACTACACGACCGCGGCGTCCGGTTCCACGAAGCACTGGTCGAAGCATCGGGCAACGCGTTCTTCATCGACGCCATCCGCCGCGTCAACCGCGTCCGCCGGCTCCTTTCCTACCGCTCGACCCGCAACCGCACGCGCTACGCCGCGCACGCACGGCAGCACCTGCACATCCTGTCGCTGCTGGAACATGGCCGCAACGAAGACGCTTCACGAGCCATGCGCGAACATCTCGAACATACGCTGACGGCGCTGGCGAGCATCCGGGACGTACTGGCGCGGTAGCACGGACAAATCGTAGAATTGCCAGAAGCTCGGCAAGTGGCCCCTGATACACTGACTGCGGTTGCACATGTGATTGCGTTCGAAGAGGGCGGTCACCGTGCGGGTGCGGTTGAAGTCTTGCCTTTGCAATAACGATGAACGAAGCTGATGACAAAGGTTCGGCGGAATGCCGCGCAAGAACATCTCCATATCGCGGCTCGCAAAAGCACAAAAACCGGCCGATCGAGACGCGTAAGGGCACACTTTGCCCGGAGTGGACCCATCGAGTCGAGTCAGGGGGCTACGCGGGCGATCCTTTCCAGCACGACTGGACGATGACGGCAGCACATCGCATGTTCGAGGCATCCATCGAATGGCAGAATGGCCGCAGACGGTTTGCTACGGCGAATGGCATTGCGTTCGAGGCGAAGCTCAGCGGTGATGAGACGTGGCATGGCTACCCGATTCCATGGGAAAGCGTGCCGGCGGAGATTCTGCGCTCGTGGCGAGAGGAAGGGAAAGTGTCCAAGCGCGATCTTCGGCTATACCGACCGGCCGGCGCCGGAGATCTCCATTGGGCCTTGACCAGTGATGTCGCATGAACGAATTCATAACCTTTGGTTCACCAGACCGATTCGAAATCGCAGCGCGATGGACGAGTGACATCGAGGAGCGGTCTCGTCTGCCGCTGGAGGAAGGCTGGTCGACAGCGGACCTGCGGATTACCGTAGGCCATCAAGTCCTGACAGAAAATCGGTTTGGAGATGCGACGCGAGACCATCTGTCTTGGTATTTGTCTCCAATATTGGAATGGCTTATCCAGTCATGGACATGGCTATTGCATGAGCAAGGCTACGCGTGGAGTGACAAGTCGGGCGAACCGGCCGCAGCCGCGACGTTCGTTGCATTGGAGCGCGCCATTGCATCGTCCGATCCGCACCACCTTGCGCTGTACAAGCGAACGCAGGATTGGTGGCGCCGTCATTCACTTCGCGCGGCGGACGCCAGTGCGCTATATCCGGACGTCTACTTTCGCCGGATGGCGGACGACATCGAGATTTCGTGGCTCGACAGGCAGCCTTCGTTTGCACCGGACGGATTTCTACTCGCGCTACGGCCTGGATATGCGTTGCTCCCGGTACGCGCCGTTGCAGAGCCCCTATGGCAATTTCTCGATTGGGCGACAACGACCGCCATCACGCAATCGGAAGCAGACACATCGCGCGTCGCGTTGCTTCGCAGCGATTTTCTGAAGCTCCGGCGCACGCCAGTCAGTGAACTCGAGGTGCGCCATGTGGGGACAAGCATTCAGAGCATGCTCACCGATGCCCGTCGCGACATGGCGTTGGAGCATGAGCTGAACCTCGTTGATGACATCCCCGCGATCGAGCATCTGGACGCCGCCGTGCTGATGTTCGGTGGCATCAACGTCGCGATCGAAGAATGCGACGTGAATCGCCTTGTCCAGTTTCTCCACCGATATCGCGGCGGAATTGAGAAAGGCGTGCTTCATGAGATCACAGGAAACCCGGAAGTGGAGTTGTGGTGCCCACCCTACGAGGAGGGATACAGGCTAGCGGAGGAGGTACGGGACGAACTGGGTATTCCCGCCAACCAACTATTCGTCGATATTCAACACATTCTCGATTGTTTGGGGATTGCGATCGAGGACGTCGAGCTCGCTACGGATTCTGTCAGGGGCGTCGCCGTCGCGGGCAGTGGCTTTTCGCCGGCGATCATGGTCAATACGAAGAGCGCCTTCAACGCCAATACGGCGGGAAGACGGTTCACGTTGGCGCACGAGTTGTGCCATATCCTTTTTGATCGCACGCATGCCCGGAAGATTTCGCATGTCAGTGGACCTTGGGCACCGGCGAGAACCGAGAAACGCGCCAATGCATTCGCAGCAATGTTCCTGGCGTCGAACGCCTCGCTTGCGAAGCGTCTCGATGGGGTCGATCAAGTCAAGATCGCTCAGTTGGCGAAAGAGGCGGGCATCGGATACTCGGCGTTGGTCGAACACCTCTACAACGTCGATCTCATCGGGGACAACGAAAGGGAGCGCTTGAGAGGCTTGTAAGCCATGCTGCCCCGCAGGCCGATCCCCGTACGTCGCTACCAGCGCCACCAATTACAGCGTCCATCCCCCATCGATCGTCAGACTTGCCCCCGTCACGAACCCGGCGTCATCCCCTGCCAGGTAGGAGACCAGACCCGCGATCTCCGACGGTTCGGCTACGCGCTTGAGGGGACTCATGCCGGCCAGGATCTCCGTAGCGCCAGCGTTGATGTCGGTATCGGTGGGGCCGGGCTGCACGTTGTTGACGGTGATGCCGCGCGGCGCAAGGTCGAGGGCGATGCCTTTGACCATGCCGGCGACGGCCGTCTTGGTCATCTGATAGACGCTGGATCCCGGTGTGCGGGTATGCAGCGCCACGTTGCTGCCGATCGTGATGACACGCGCACCGTCGCGCAGATGCGGCACCGTGGCCTGAATCGACAGATAGACCCCGCGTACGTTCACAGCCAGCATCGCGTCCAGGTCCTCCAGCCTGACTGCATCGACGGTCGCCATGCGGAAAATGCCCGCGTTGATCACGGTTACGCTCAGCGTGCCGAAGCGTGCCACGGCCTGCGCGACCGCATCGCGGATGGCGGCGGGATCGGCGCTGTCGGCGCGAATCGCGAACGCCTCGCCGCCTGCCGCCGTGACGCGCTCGACCAGTGCCTGTGCCTTGTCCGGGCTCGATACATAGGTGAATGCGACGGCGAACCCGTCTTTCCCGAGACGCTCGACCGTTGCCGCGCCGATGCCGCGCGAGCCGCCGAAGACGAGCGCGGCCTTGCGCGCGGGGGAAGGTGTCTGTTGCATGGGATTTCCAGTTATTGATTGATTAGTCCATAACACGGCAAAAAAATGCCGGCGACGTTCCCACCGGGAACCACCGACGCTTGAGAAGCTTCAGGAGGCCGCGAGTCTCCCTACTACAAAATCCGCCAGCCGCCGCATATCCGCAACGCCGGCGCCCGCCCGGGCCGCAACCTGGAAGCCGGTCATCGTGGTCTGCACGAATGCCGCCCCCTCGGCGGCATCGATGCGCGCGTCGATCTCGCCCATGGCCTGCCCTTCGCGAATCCGTTCGGCAAGGCGCGCGCCCAGCGCCTGCGATACCGTCTGCGCCAGTTTGCCGAGCTCCGCCTCGCTGGTACCGAACTCCCCCACCGCGCTTACGCCGAGACAGCCTAGCTTGCGCAGCGCGTCATCCACCGGTACCAGCCCGTTCAGCAGGTCGCGAATGCCCTCGAGCGGCGATGCCTTGCCATTGAGCCGCGTCAGATGCGCGCCGAGCATGTTCTGCTGGTAGGTTCGCAAGACCTCCAGATAGAGCTGCCATTTGTCGCCGAACGCGTTGTACATGCTCTGCCGGCCGATACCCATGGCCTTCAGCAGGTCGTCCGTGGACGTCGCGGCGAAGCCCTTCTGACGGAAGAGCGTCATGGCGCTGGCCAGCGCGGCGTCCCGATCGAATTCTCTTGGTCTCACCATGGATCGAAAGATAGTTGTTATGGACTGATGTGTCAATAATAAATGACGGGGCGGATCACCGTGCCGACGCCTCGGCCCTCAACAATGCCAAAAAGTTTGCCATGGTCTCGTTCTGCCCACCCCGGCGCCACACCGCGCCCACTGGTCCAAACGAGCCGACGTCGGCAATGGGCAATACGGTGACCAGGCCGAGGCTGGCAAGGTGGCGGGCAATCGCCGCGGAGCAGACGCCGATATAGGTGCTGCCGCGCACGACGGACTCTAGGACGACGACCGATCCCGTCTCGATGCTCGGCTTGATGCCCGCGCCGCCGCGTTCCAGCAGCGTGGTGTCGAGCCGCACGCGCATCAGTGTCTCGCGTGGAGGCATCACCCATGCATACTGGTACAGGTCCGCCCATGACACCGCCGCCGCTCGGGCAAGCGGGTGGTCCGGACTGACGACGATCGCGATGTCGTCGGCGAACAGCACCTCATGTTCGAGGTGCGGGCCATACGCGCGCGCATCGATCGACCCGACGATCAGGTCGTACTCGCGTTCTTCCAGCCGGCTCAGCAAGACATTGAACGTCCCCTCCGTGACCTGAAACGCCACGTCGGCATGCCGCGCCTGAAACGCGACGATCGCGCGGGGGATCAGATGCGCCACGCCCGCGGTCACGCTGCCGATATGGAGCCGCGCAACATCGCCCTTGGCCAGCGACACCAGTTCGTCGCTCGTCCGGCTGACTTCGCCCAGCACCCGCAGGGCAAGCTTTCGTACCGCCTCGCCGGCCGCCGTCAGTGTCATGCGCTTGCCGCGTAAGACCAGCTTCGCGCCCACGAGGTCTTCCATCTCGCTGAGCCAGTGCGAGACTGCGGACTGCGTCATATGTAATCGCTCTGCCGCCAGCGTCAGCGTGCCCGCCTCGTTGAGGACGAGGAAGGATTCAAGGTGGCGCATGCGCAGCCGCCGAGCCCATGCCACGGTGTCGGGAGACTGATCCATGAGTATTTACTCATACTTGGTTCGGAACATTTCACTGGCCGTTCCTTCGCCACCGCGCCAATATTGTCGCGCCTGCGGCCGCATGGCAATCGAATACTACCGCACACGAAGAAGGATACGACATGAGGAAAATCTCCATTGTGGGGAAACTGCTGGCGACGGTGCTCGCTATCAGTGCATCGGCTGCGGCGATGGCCTGCGGCGAGCCCGGCAACACGCGGCCGATCAAGCTGGTGGTGTCGCAGCAGGCCGGCGGCAGCACCGATACGCTCGCGCGCATGTGGGCGGAATACGTCGGGCGCGACATCGGCTCCACCGTGGTGGTGGAGAACCGCGCGGGCGCGGGCGGCGTGATCGCGGCCAAGTCGGTGCTGGCGCAGCCGGCCGACGGCTGCACGCTATTCCTGGCCGGCGTGTCGCAGATGGTGCTGAACAAGTTCGCTTACGCGCCGCTGAGCTACTCGCCCGAGAAGGATTTCACGCCGGTGGCCGTGCTCACCACGGTGCCGTTCGTGCTGGTCGCCAACCCCCAGACCGGCTATCGCACGCTCGCCGACCTGATCGCCGCCGCCAAGGCGAAACCGGGCGCGATCGATTTCGCTTCGTCGGGCGCGGGCAATTCCACGCACGTGGTCGTCGAGCTGTTCCAGAAGAACCAGAACATCCGCCTGACACATATCCCTTACAAGGGCGAGCCCGATGGCATCGTCGCCACGGTCGGTGGCCAGACGCAGGTCATGGCGCCGGTGATGGGATCGGCCATGCCGCAAATCAAGGCCGGCAAACTCGTGCCGCTGGTGCAGTTCGCGCCCAAGCGCGCCGCCGATCTGCCCGATGTCCCCACGGCCTCGGAACTCGGCCTCGTCGGCTTCGACGATCTCGGCTGGATGGGCGTGGCCGCGAAGGCGGGCACCCCGCCTGAAGTGCTTACGCGCCTGCACGCCTCGACGCAGCGATTCCTGGCGGACAAGGCCACCCTCGAAAAGCTCAAGACCATGCAGGTGGTGGCCATGCCCGGCCCCATGGAACGGTTGATGCAACTGACGGCGCGCGATACCGCCAAGGTGCAGGAAGCCATCGCAAACATCGAATTCAAGGCGAACTGACCATGTACGAGACCGGAATGGTGGTGTGCCCGCAGCCGGAGGCCGCGGAATCGGGCGTCGAGATCCTCAGGGCGGGCGGCAACGCGGTCGATGCGGCGGTCGCCTGCGCGCTGGCGCAGACCGTGGTCGACCCGCTGATGTGTGGCATCGCGGGCTTCGGCACGGGCGTGGTGTACAAGCCCGAAGGCGCCGTGCACGAGTACTTCGACTTCCATGCCACCGCGCCCGGCAGCGCGCGGCCCGACATGTGGGCGGATATGCTCGAAGGCGAGGCGCGCGACGGCTTCGGTTTCTTCATCAAGGACCGCGTCAACGACATCGGCTATCAATCGATCGCCACGCCGGGCACGCTGCGCGGTCTCGAAGCGATGCACGCCGCGCACGGCCGCCTGCCGTGGGCGGAAGTGGTGGCCCCCGCCATCGCGTGGGCGCGCGACGGCTACTTCGTGCGTCCTGGCATGTACGCGTTCTGGAACGATGACGCGACGCTCGGCCGCGCGAGCAACCGCGAGCGGCTGGCTTTCAGCGCGTCCGGCCGGGCGATCTACTGCAAGGACGATGGGCAACCGAAGACCATCGGCATGCCCATCGTCAACGGCGACTATGCGTCGGTGCTCGCGGAAATCGCGCAAGCCGGCGCCGATGCGTTCTATTGCGGCGCGATCGCGGACCGCATCGATGCCGATATGCGCGCGCATGGCGGCCTGCTCACGCGCAAGGACCTCGAGACCTATCGCGTGATCCGGCAGAAGCCGCTCGTGGGCAAATACCGCGATCGCGTGGTGACGACGAACCAGCCCCCCGGCGGCGGTGCGATGCTGCTGGAGATGCTCCATGCGCTGGAACGTTTCGACATCGGCGCGATGGCGCACAATTCGCCGGAGTACATGCGCATCGTCTGCGAAGTCATGAAGCAGGCCACCGTGGACAAGGACCTGCATATCGGCGATCCCGAATTCGTCGACGTGCCGCTTGCGGACCTGCTGTCGGATGCGCGGGCGGACCGCACCGCCGCGGCGGTGCGCGCGGGCGAGCGTGTCGCCGTGACGCGCGTGAACCCCGGCCACGTCGTGCCGCGCGACACCACGCATCTCTCCGTGGTGGACCGCGACGGCAACTGCGTGTCGCTGACGCACTCGCTCGCCATGCCATCGGGCGCGATTACCCCGGGTCTCGGCTTCATGTACAACGGCTGCATGGGCGTGTTCGACCCGCGTCCCGGCCGCGCGGGCAGCATCGCGCCGGGCAAGCGGCGCTTCACGTCCTCCTGCCCGACCATCGTGTTCCGCGACGGCAAGCCCGAGATCGTGCTCGGCGCGCCCGGCGGCACGCAGATCGCGATGGGCGTGTTGCAGGCCATCATGAACGTGGTCGACTTCGGCATGCCGATGCAGCAGGCCGTCTCGATGCCGCGCTTCTCGTCGACGAGCAATGCGATCGACATCAGCAACCGCATTCCGCGATCGGTGGCGCGGGAACTGGAGAAGACCGGCTACGAGGTCATTCGCAATCCGTACAACTACACGATCGCGTGGGTGCATGCGATCCGCATTGTCGGCGCGATGCTCGAAGGCGGTGCGGACCCGGGACGCGACGGTGTGGCGTATTCCACCGCGGACATCGCTTAGCCACCCGTCAGCATCTGACGGGAATCCCTTGGTACAACCCCAGCCGCGCGTGGTGCCTTGCCCACGCGCGGTTTGCTATTTTGCGCGTCATACACTATGAATCACTCCATTCACGGTGCAGTTGGCGCAGTTGGAGCGACAAGTCGCTGGGGGGCCGTACGGTGGCTGACGACACGATCGATGTGGGCAACGTCGTAGCACCGGCCGCTGCTCACGCGGGCAACGGTGCGGCGGCGACCAACGGCCGCATCGAGCTCTATACCCAGGAGCCGATGGTCAACTGGCTAGGCCCGCTGCAACTCGCGCGCACGGGATTGCGCACGGCCGTCGCCACGACGCTCGGTGCTTTCGCCGATCCGCGCGAAGTGCAGGCGGCACTGATGCCGGTTGCCAGCAATCCGCCGCTGCAAGTGCCACAGGAGGTGGCCGCTACCGGCGATCCGGACGATCCCTACGATCCCGACAAGGGCGGCGTATGGATCGACTATCTGGCCGACACCGGCGACGGATGGGATTCCACTTACTCGATGGCGCTCTGCGTGAGCCAGCCCGTGACGATCGCGCAACCGGTGCCGCGCACGCTGCCCGCGAGCCGCGTGCTGCTGCTCGGCGGCGATCAGGTCTATCCGACGCCCGCGCGCAATGGCTATCGCACGCGCTTCCTCGATCCCTTCCGCGCGGCGTCGCCGGCACCCGTGTCCGACGCGCCGGCCAGCGATCCGGAAGCGCCCATCGCGATCCCGGATGCGCCGTGGATGCTCGCGACCCCCGGCAATCATGACTGGTACGACGGGCTGCGCGGGTTTGCGCAGTTGTTCTGCAACGGCAAGCCCGTGGGCCGATGGGTCACGAAGCAGCGCACGAGTTACTACGCGCTGAAGGTTCGGCCCGGGTGGTGGATATGGGGGCTCGATCTGCAACTGGAGTCGGCGATCGACCGTCCGCAGCGCGACTACTTCAACGAAATGCGCAAGGCATTGCAATCCGGGGATCGCGTCGTGGTGTGCACGCCGGAACCGAGTTGGGTGGACGAGGCCGAGCGCGTCCAGCGCGAAGGACGCAAGGCGTTGCCGTCCATCGAAACGCTCACGCCGCGTTTCCGGAGCCTGCGGGAAATCGAGGTACTGCTCGGCGAGCACCTCGCGCTCGTGCTGGCGGGCGATTCGCATCACTATGCGCGCTACGCTCCGCTGCGCGCCACGCAGGCGGGCATGCAGGCGCCCCAGCGCATCACGTGCGGGGGCGGGGGCGCGTTCCTGCACGGCACGCATGCGTTGCCGGATCCGCCCAAGCCCATCACGGTGGCGGGCGTGAAGCAGCATTACACGCTCGCGGCGGTGTATCCGGACAAGCCCACCTCCAGGCGATTGCGCGACCGCGCATGGCGGCTGCCCACCCGCAATCTGTCCCTGTGCGGCGTGCTGGCCGTGCTGTATCTGTTATGGATCTGGATGGTGCAAAGCGCCAGCAAGGTGCCGAGCCCCATGCGCGGCGGGCGCAGCGTGATGGAGGTGCTCGCCGATCTGCCGCCCTCGATCGGCGATGCGGGGGAGGCATGGCGACAGGTGTTCTGGGCGGTTGCGCATAGTCCCGGGTCGGTCGTGTACGTATTGGCGATCGTCGGCTGGTGCGGCGCGCTGTCGGCGTCGGGCGTCAAGCGCGCGACGTATCTGGCGTTTCTCGCTGGCGCTGTGCATGGGCTGCTGCATGTTGGACTGTCAGTGGCGGTGTTCTGGCTGATGGGGCGCGTCAACCTGTACCGACTCGGCTTGGGTGCCGACGATCTCCGCCAGGTCGCATTGTTCGTCGCCGAGACGCTGGTGCTTGGGGGCACGCTGGGCGGTCTGTTGTTCGGTGTGTGGATGGTGCTGACCAACCGGGCATGGGGTCTGCATGCGGAGGAAGTGTTCTCCTCCCAGCGCATCGAGGACTACAAGTGTTTCCTGCGCATGCGCTTCGAAGACGACCGGCTCACCGTCTATCCGCTGAAACTCGAACGCGTCTGCAAGCGATGGACGCTGGGGCGCGGCGCCAGGGTGCTGACGCAGATCCAGAGCACGTGGCGTTTGCGCGTGCAGCCCGGCGATCATGGTCCGCGTTTCGTACCCGAGAACGGCGAGCCATCGCCCCCGGCAAGCGTGCGGCTGATCGAGCCGCCGATCGAGATCCTTCGTCCACCCCCACATTGAGTGCCGCCATGAGTGCATGCGACTACGACGCGATCGTCATCGGCAGCGGCTTCGGCGGCGCGGTTTCCGCCTGCCGTCTCGCGCAGGCGGGGCGCAAGGTGCTGGTGCTGGAGCGTGGCCGCGAATGGACGCCAGGTACATACCCCCGCGGCGTGGACGCGCCGTGGTTATGGGATCAGGCGTATCCGCATCGCTTCAATGGCTGGGCGGACCTTCGCACGTTCCGCGATGTGTGGGTCATCGCCGGCGCCGGGGTCGGCGGCGGTTCGCTGATCTACGCGAACGTGTCTGTCGAAGCGAAGCCCGAGGTGTTCCTGCGCGGCTGGCCGCCCGAGATCACGTACGAGGTCCTGCAGCCGTACTACGAAGAAGTCGGCCGCATGCTCGATGTGCAGACCGTACCCGTGGGGCAGGAAAGCGCGCGAGAGCGGCTGATGCGCGAGGCGGCCGAACGATGCGGCTGGGGCGATCGCTTTCGCAAGCTCCCGCTGGCGGTGAGCTTCTCGCCCAACTGGTCGCCGAATCTGCCGGACGCGCGCGCGGATCGCCACTCGGTCGCATTCGTCAACGCGCACGGCAAGATGCAGGGCACGTGCGTGCATTGCGGCAACTGCGATATCGGCTGCCAGGTCAGCGCGAAGAACACGCTCGACCTCAATTACCTGGCCGTCGCCAGAACGTATGGCGCGGAGATCTGGCCGCTGCATCTCGTGCACAAGCTGGAGCCGCTCGGAAAGGGCTGGCGCGTGCATTTCGAGCGGCTGGAGACCGGCACGCACGCACGGATACCGGGCAGCGTGACGGGCACAAGCGTGTTGCTCGCCGCGGGGTCCATCGGCAGCACGGAACTGCTGCTGCGCTGCCGGGACGAACATCGCACGCTGCGTGGGCTCTCGCCGAGGCTGGGATTCGGGTGGGCGCACAACGGGGATTTCGTCACGCCGGCGTTTTATCCGGACCGGCGGGTGTCGCCGTCGCATGGCGTGACCATCTCCTGCGTGATCGATCTGCTCGATCGCGCGGGGCCCGGCTTTCAGTCACTGTTCGTCGAGGATGGCGGCATTCCCGACCTCGCGCACAACTTCATCCACGACAGGATCCGCAGGTCCCCTCGCGGCAAGCTGCGACGCTTCTGGCGGGAGTTGGGCGCGATAGTGTCGGACGGCGATCCGCTCGAGACGATGATGCCGTGGTTCGGCCAGGCGCTGGAGCCCGGCGACGGGCAACTGCTGCTGCGGCGGAAGTGGTATGCGCCGTGGCGGCGCGCATTGAACCTGTCATGGTCGTATCGTGGCTCGGCACCGGTGATCGAGAGCATGATCGCGGCGCATCGCATGCTGTCGGAAGCCACCGGCGGCCGGGTGCATGTGCCGCCGACGTGGACCGTGCTGCGCAACCTCGTCACGCCGCATCCGCTCGGCGGCTGCAACATGGGCGCGTCGCCGGCCGATGGCGTCGTCGATGGGCGCGGACGTGTGTTTGGCTATGACGGGCTGTACGTAATGGACGGCGCGATCGTGCCACGCGCGCTGGGGCTCAACCCATCGCGCACGATTGCCGCGCTGGCCGAACGTAATGTCGCGCTAATGCTGCATTGACCAGCGCAGGCCGCAGCGATGCGGGACCCGGCTACAGTACGCGGCCAAACCACCAAAGCGAGAGCATGCCGGCGATCGTGGCGAGGATTGCGCCCAATGCCGCGAAGAACGCCGTGACTTCGATCTGGTCCCGCTTGCCCAGCGAGAGCCTGGCATGCAGGGCCTCATACACCTGCGTCAGCTTGCTCGCATCCTCGAGTCGGAAGTACTGGCCGCTGGTGGCATCGGCCACCTGCTTCAGCGCCTGTTCGTCGAGCTTGACGCGGGATGACAGGCCATCGACCTTGAGCACGACGCCGTCGGTGGTGCCGACGCCCACGGTGTAGATGCGCACGCCGTTCTCGGCCGCCAGTTGCGCGGCCTGCAATGCCGCCGGTCCGGCGTTACTCTCGCCGTCGGAGAACAGGACGATGGCGCCCGCCGCGTAGGAGCCGGGCTGCGCGGCCTCGGGCGGCGGACCCGCGTTGCTTCCCGAGCCGCCAGCGGCGCCGTTCGCCGCCGGTTTCGGCTTCCGGACCGGAATCGCGTCATCGTCATCGCTGAGCATCCGCGCGGCATCGTTGTTCAGTTGCGGCAGCAGTGCAGTCAATGCGATAAGCAGGCCATTGCCAAGCGCGGTGCCACCCTGCGGCTGAAGCTTGTCGATGGCTGTGGCGACCTCGTCCTTGTGGCGGCTCGGCGCCTGTGCGAGCGCCGCGGTACCCGCCATGGCGACCACGCCCGTGCTGACACGCGAGGGCTGCGCATCCACGAGGACCTTCGCGGCCTGCTGCGCGGCACGAATGCGGCTCGGTTTCACGTCCTGCGCGCGCATGCTGCCCGACAGGTCGATGACGAGGATCACCGTCTCGATGCGCGAAGGCAGGGTCATGATCGCCTGCGGGCGTGCAATGGCCACGACGAGCGAGGTCAACCCGAGCAGCGCCAGCACCGGCGGCACGTGGCGCCGCCATCCCGCGCCCGATGTCTGCGCGGGTCCGATCGTCTTCAGCGCGGGATAGGCGATGGCTGTCCGCCGCCGACGTTTGTCGAGCCAGACGTATCCCACCGCCAGCAGCAGCACCAGCGCGAGCAGCCACAGCATGCTGGGCCACAGGAAGCTGAGCACCGGAAGACGGTCGATGGCGTCCATCACGCGGCTCCCTTGGCGAGCGTCTCGGCGTTGACGCGGCTCGCGCTCTGGCGGTGCTGTTGCTGCCGTGCGAAGTGCAGCAACGCGAGGTCGAGCCGCGCGTATGTCGACAGCTCGAGGCACGCCACGCCCGCGCGCGCCAACCCCTGGCGCAGTTCCGCCTCACGCGCTTCGGCGGCCTCTGCAAAGCGCTTGCGGAAGGCGGGGTCGTGCGTGTCGACGAACAGCTGTTCGCCGGTCTCGGCATCCTGCAGCACCACGAGGCCGAGGTCCGGCATGGCGGTCTCGAGCGGGTCGACGAGCCGCACGGCCACGACTTCATGGCGGCGCGCGAGCGTGCCGAGCGCGGCCTGCCAGCCCGGCGTGCTGATGAAATCGGAGACGACGAACATCACGGAGCGTCGCGTGGCCACGCCCCGCGCGCGATCGAGCAGGTCGCGCAATTGCGTGTCGCCCGGCGATGCGGCGGGCGTTGCATGCATGCGGTCGATCATGTGCAGCAGATGGCGGCGGCCCGCGCGCGCGGGGATCACGGCGGCGCTCGGCTCGTGCCGGGGGGCGTCTCGCTTGCCGGCGTTCTTGTCCGCCCCCCTCGATCCACCATAGAGCACCGCGCCTACGCGGTTGCCATAGCGCGTCAGCAGCAGCCCCATCACCGTGGTGAAATCGCCGAGCACATCGCGTTTGCTCACCTCGCCGGAGCCGAAGCCGATGGACCCACTGAGGTCGAGCAGAAACCAGACCGACACCTCGCGGTCTTCCTGGAACTCGCGGACGTGCGGCACCTGCAATCGAGCGGTGACGTTCCAGTCGATATGGCGGACATCGTCGCCTGGCTGGTATTCGCGCAGATCGGCAAGGTCGAGACCAAAGCCCCGGAACAGCGTCCGGTAGTCGCCCTGCAGCAGCCCATCGAGCCGCCGCACGACGGTCCACTCCAGCCGCCGTACCAGCGCATCGGTATGGCCGGAACCGAGCCCGGCGCGCTCGCCTGACGGCGAGGGCGCGGCAGAAGAGGGCGCGGCCTCCGCGCCGCGCTGGCGCTTACCGCGCAGCCGCCCGAACATGGGATTCCAACGGGCGTTCGGGAACGGGCAGCACCTTGAGGATGCGTGCGATCAGCTGGTCCGCCGTGATCCCATCGGACATCGCCTCGTACGAGAGAGCAAGCCGGTGGCGCAGCACGTCGGGCACGAGGTCGATCACGTCTTCGGGCAGCGCATAGTGCCGCGCGCGCAGGTAGGCCAGCGCGCGGGCGCCTTCGATCAGACCGATGGTCGCGCGCGGGCTCGCGCCGAACGTCACGTAGCGGTCCATGTCCTCGAGGCCATACGCGCTGGGCTTGCGCGTGGCCGCGACCACGCGCACCGCATACTGGATCAGACCCGGGTCCACGTACACCCGGCGGCACTCGTCCTGAAGCTCTGCCAGCAATTCCGGCGTGGCGATCGCGCCGACGTTCATGCGCGGGCCCGTCACGCGATTGACGATGACGACCTCTTCTTCCTCGCTCGGATAGCCGACGAGCACCTTCATCATGAAGCGGTCCACCTGCGCCTCCGGCAGCGGATAGGTGCCTTCGGTTTCGATCGGGTTCTGCGTGGCCATGACGAGGAACGGCGCGGGCACGCGGTGCGTCTCACCGGCGATCGTCACCTGCTTTTCCTGCATGACCTCGAGCAACGCGCTCTGGACCTTGGCTGGCGCGCGGTTGATTTCATCCGCGAGCAGCAGGTTGGCGAACACCGGCCCCCGCACGGTGGAAAACTCCCCCGTGCCCTGGTTGTACATGCGCGTGCCGATCAGGTCGGCAGGCAGCAGGTCCGGCGTGAACTGGATGCGCTTGAACGTCCCGCTCATCGTGCGCGCCAGCGTGTTCACCGTCAGCGTCTTGGCGAGCCCCGGCACGCCTTCCACGAGCAGGTGGCCGCCCGCGAGCATGGCCACGAGCACGCGCTCCAGAAAGTGGTCCTGACCGACCACGACGCGTTTTACCTCGAACAGCAGGCGCTCCATCATGTTGGCGCTGTCCGCAGCACCACGGGCTTGGTCGTTCATAGGCCTCCGCGTCTTAGAAAGGGGAAGATCCGAGGGAACCGCCTGCACTTTCGATCGTGATCGCAAAGCCGATGCCGATGAAGGTGCCGCTCTGGCTGGGGTTGAGGATGGCGGTGACGATGCCGACCACTTCGCCGTTCATGTTGACGAGCGGCCCGCCGGAATTGCCGGGATTGGCCGCCGCGTCGAACTGGATCAGCTTGTCGAGCTTGACCTTGCTGTCCGGCGAAATGAACTCGCGATCGAGGCCCGACACCACGCCAGCCGATACGGATGGGCCGATGCCGAACGGAAAACCCACGGCGACCACTTCCGAACCCGGCGCGAGGTCGCGGCTGGAACCGAGGGTTGCCGCGGGCAGGTCGTCGGGAATCGACATCGGCTTGACGATGGCGAGGTCTTTTTCGGGAATCGCCTGTACGACTGTGGCCTCGGCCACATAACCGTCGTGAAAACGCACTTCCAGGCGCCGGGCGCCCGCCACGACGTGATAGTTGGTGATGACGGTACCGCTCTCGGTCACGACCACGCCAGAGCCGATATGGCTCGGCTCGTCGTCACCCGCGGGCGCGCCCTTGGGTCCGGTCGCGTCCTTGCGGCGGTCGTTGGACTTGTCCTTGCCACCGGAGGGATCCCTGGTGGCATCGCGTGCGGGATCCTTCGCGAGTTCGTCGGGGCGGGAGGGTCCGGGCGGCGGTGGCTTGGCCGATTTGCCCGCGCGGTCCTGTCCGGAATCCTTCTTATCCGGCTTGCGCTTCGGGTCCTGCTTCTCCGCTTTTTTGGGGGGGGCGTTGGGCGAATTGGGTGCCGCGGCGGCGGCGAGGGTCTTCTCGGAGGGGGAGTAACCGCGGATCTCGACGACCGATTCGCGCACCGCTTCGGCGGCGCGCGCGGTGCGCGATGGCAGACTCTTCGTTGTCAGCGTATGCAGGACCGCTGCATCGATGTCCGCCTGCGTGAGCACACGGGGCTTGGGCTGCGCGAGCCAGACGGTCCCCACACCGGCAGCAAACACCAGTGCGATCGACACCGCGATCCATCCGTAGACCGTCACCCGCTTCATTGCAGCCTCCGACGTCCCGTACCGCTTTCAAAAATACAGTACCATCCTCTTGTCCACGCGCCAAGGAGCAGGGCATGCAGTTTATCTGGCCGCAAATGCTCTGGTTGCTGCTCGCGCTTCCGTTGCTGGCAGCGGCCTACGTCTATCTGCTCGCGCGGCGGAAAAAGATCGCGCTGCTTTATGCCAGCCTTGCGCTGCCGCGCGCTGCATTAGGTCCCCGCCATCGTGTGCGGCGCCACATCCCGCCTCTCCTTTTCTTTTTCGCACTGACCGCCGCGATTCTTGCGTGCGCGCGGCCCAGCGCGACCGTGACATTGCCTGCTGATGTGCTCACGCTGGTATTGGCCGTCGATACTTCACGCAGCATGGAAGCCACGGACGTGGCGCCGTCCCGCATCGTTGCGGCCCAGCAGGCCGCGCGCGATCTGATCGTTGGGCTGCCTTCGAGTGTCCGGCTGGGCATTGTTACGTTTGCGACGACCGCCACCGTCGTGCAGCCCCCGACGAACAATCGGCAAGATATGCTCGATGCGCTCGACCGCTTCCAGCTACAGCGTGGGACCGCGACAGGCAGCGGTTTGATCCAGGCGTTGGCGGTGCTGTTTCCGGACGATGGAATCGACCTCGAGAACATCCTGTTCAACGGCGGCACCGCATGGGAGCGCGGCAACCGGACGGGCTCCCTCGACGAGGCCGCGGCGGCGGATGCGGCGCGGAAGCGCCAGCAGCAACGGCCGGCAGCGGAGCCGGGTTCCTATCGGCATGGCGCGGTGATCCTGCTGAGCGATGGCCGCCGGACGACGGGTCCGGATCCGATCGAGGCCGCGCGCATGGCCGCCCAGCGTGGCGTGCGTGTCTATACCGTGGGCTTCGGTTCGCCGCAGGGCGTGACCGGCGGCGACAATAGCCTGTCCTACTTCATGCAGCTCGACGAACCCGCGCTGCGCGCGGTCGCGACCATGACGGGCGGTGAGTATTTCCAGGCGGGCTCGGCCTCGGATCTCAGCAAGGTCTACCGCCAGCTTACCGCGCGCTTTGCGCTCGAGCGCAAGGAGACCGAAGTCAGCGCGCTGTTCGCGGCCGGCGCGGTGTTGCTGCTCGTTCTGGCCGGAACGTTATCGATTCTCTGGTTCCGGCGCTGACGGCGGATCGCCGAGGGACGGCGTTACTCTGTGATGGGGTCGCCGACCCGCTTGCCGGAGGCGTCGCCGAACGGCGTATCGTCCGCGTGTTCCGCAGGAGGTTCTTCCAGCGCGGGCGCATACTCCACGCGATTGCGTCCGCGTTCCTTGCCGCGGTACAGGGCCTGATCCGCGCGCGAGATGGTGCCGTGGATCGTGTCGCCGTCCTGCACGCATGCGACGCCGAGGCTGGCCGTCATCTGCCCCGTGACGGAGAACGTGCGCGTGGCGATGGCGTCGCGCAACGTTTCCGCGAAGCGCACGGCATCGTCGAGGTTCGTGTCCGCGCAGATCAGCAGGAATTCCTCGCCGCCCCAGCGGCCCACGGTATCGGTGACGCGCTTGACCTCGAGGATGCAGCGCGCGATCTCCACGAGCACGCGGTCGCCGACCTGGTGCCCGTAGGTGTCGTTGACCGACTTGAAGCGGTCGACGTCGAGCAGGATGATCGAGAACGGCATGCCGTCGTGGCGTGTATAGGCCAGCGCGCTGTTCAGTACCTCGTCCAGATGGCGGCGGTTGAACACACCCGTCAGCTGGTCGGTCTTGGAGACGACTTCCAGCTGCCGGTTCTTTTCGACAAGTTCGGCCTGCGTGGCCTGCAGCCGGCGCAACACGCGGTTGAAGCCGTCGATCACGCTGTCGAATTCGGTACGCCCGAGCCGCGACAGTTCGTCGAGGCGGTCGCCCTGGCTCGAGGCAAGCCGGAACAGCGCCGTGCGCAGATGCTCCAGCGGGCCGAACACCATCCGCAGCCCAAACGTGAGCAGCAGCACCAGCACCACATCGATCGCGACTACCTCGGTCAGGCCCTGCACCATGGCGGCGCGCAGGGCCTGCCGCATGTTGTCGCGCGTGAAGCGGATAATCGCCTTGCCGATCGGCTGGGCGCGACGATCGGCGTCGATGTCGTCCGGCGGATAGATCGTCACCTCGCTGAGCACATCGTGCGTGCGCGTGGCCGAGCAGGCCGAGGCGTGCATGGCCGGCCGATGCACTTCCGCGTAGATCTCCTGCCCATCCGGCGAATAGATGCACGCGCCCGTGACCTCGGGGTGGATCAGCGTGGCCTCCAGCGCGGTGCGCAGGATATCGACGTTGAGTGCCCAGGCGGGACCGGCCAGGCTTTGCCGCAGGCCGTCCGTCACCTCCACGCGCGTCCGTTCGAAGCGCTGCTCCAGATCCTGCCGCAACTGCCATTGCCGATGCGCGGCGAATGCCCCCAGCGTCGTGGTCGTGGCAACGATAAACAGGACGATCATCCTGTTCCGGATCGAACGAACCGGCGGCAGCAGTGGCATGAAAGCGCGATCTCGGGAGTCAGGTCAGCATTCTATTCATCCACGGCCTTGTCGAACAACTGCCGGAAGCGGGCCAGCTCCGGATGCGATTCCTCGTACTTCTTGCTGAAGCCGATATGCACGGTCTCGTTCTTGATCGTCAGCACGCGCCGGGACTTGTAACGCATGCGTTCGGGAATGCCCTGCGCCTCCAGCGTGATCAGCGCCTCGTTGATGACGACGCTCGGGTTGACCACGCAGTCGATCTCCTGAACCAGCATCTTCTTGACCAGGTCGTGGAACTCGTGACCCTGCACGAGCTCGATCTTGCCCGCGGCCACCATGTTGAAGAAAGGCTTGCCCGGAGCGAGGTAGCCGCGTTGATTGCCGAAGCGCAGTCCGGCAAAGTCGTCGGGGTAGGTCCGGAAAGTCCGGCCTTCGATCGAATCGCGATTGCAGTGCACCGCGACCTCCTCGGTATAGAAGGCCTTGGAATGATTGAGGAAAGGGCGCTCGGCGGGGCGGTAGTAGACGCCGAGGATGCCCGCCGCATTGCCGTTGCGCGCTTCTTCTACCGTGCGCGCCCACGAGGCAAAGCGGATCTGCACTTTGTACTCTGGCATCCGCTTGAGCACGCGCTTGAGGTTCTCGACATAGGCGCCCTTGGGCACGCCGTTGTCTTCGAACGACAGGGGCCGCTGGCCGGATTCGGAGTACAGGACGATGGTGATGGGCTCCGCCGCTGACGCGGTTGCGATGGAGAACCACAAAGACAAGGTGAGGGAGCCTGCAACGACGGCAGCGAAGACGGCAGCAAAGCGGCGCGGGCGGAAGCGATGAATATCCATGGTGATGCGGCGCAGAATGCGTTGAGTGCTCTGCTGCGCACACCCGCAACACGGGTTCCCCGCAGTCAGCCCCTGCGGAGCTTTAACGGCAAAGTCAGAACGAAATTGAGCAAACTGAAGCGTTCGCCTAAACGCCCGCGATGGCCTGCCGCATCAGCAGGCCCGACAGCACGAACATCGTCACCCCGATGATTGCATCGAGCACGCGCCAGGCCACCGGGCGGGCGAACCATGGTGCGAGCCAGCGCGCCCCGAACCCGAGCATGCCGAACCAGCACAGGCTGGCCGCACTCGCTCCCGCGACGAACCAGATGCGCAGCGTCGCCGCCTGTTGCGCGCCGATGCTGCCGACGAGCAACACGGTGTCGAGATATACGTGCGGGTTCAACAGCGTGAACGCCGCCGCCTGGGCGAGCGCCGCGCGACGGCTGACGCCGCCGCGCGCTTCCGTCGCCTCCAGCCGCTGGTCGTGTCGCGCGCGTTGCAGCGCGCGCCAGCCATACACGGCGAGAAATGCCGCCCCGGCGAACGCCAGCCATCGCGCGAGGGCCGGACGTTCGCCGAGCGCTTGTGCCATACCCAGCACACCGGCGCCAATCAGCAATGCGTCGGCTGCCGCGCAGAACGCGACGATCCAGCCCACGTGTTCGCGCCGCAGCCCCTGCCGCAGTACGAAGGCGTTCTGCGCGCCGATCGCCACGATCAGGCCGAAGCTCAGCGCCACGCCTTGCGCGAACACGGCTAGCGAGGGGGAAGGAATAGAAAGTGCAATCGAGTCCATGCGCGCAGCTTGCCCGTCTTCCTGAATGAAGACAAACTATCTTGTCTTCATCGACATTAGGTGGGCTTAACGATGCTGGACTACGCTGCCCTGTCCGCGCTGGCGGCAGTGATCCGCGAGGGGAGCTTCGAGCGCGCTGCCCGCGCGCTGAACGTCACGCCGTCCGCGATCTCGCAGAGAATCCGGCTGCTCGAGGAGCGCGTCGGCTGTGCGCTGGTCGTGCGCGACCAGCCGTGCCGCCCGACCGAGACCGGGCGCCGCTTATGCCAGCACGTCGATCGGGTGCGGCTGCTCGAGCAGGAATTGCAAGGCACGCTGCCCGCGCTCGCCCCGGAAGGGGTGACTCGCGTTGCCCTGCCCGTGGCCGTCAATGCGGACAGCCTCGCGAGCTGGGTCGCGCCGGCCCTCGCAAGATTCGCCGCCGCGCATCCGGTGCTCATGGAGGTGGCCGTCGACGACCAGGACTACACGACCGAGTGGCTACGCAGCGGCGCGGTCATGGCCGCGGTGACGGGCACGGCGCGGCCCGTCACCGGATGCAACAGCCAGCCGCTCGGCGCGATGCGCTATGTCGCGGCCGCGAGCCCGGCCTTCGTCGCGCGGTACTTCGCGGACGGCGTTGGCGCCGGCTCGCTCGCGCGCGCGCCGAGCCTCGTGTTCAACGTCAAGGACGCGCTGCAGTCGCGCTGGGTCCGGCGGTTGTGCCACCGCGATGTCGAATTGCCGCGGCATACCTTGCCGTCGACGCACGCGTTCGTGGTCGCCACCGTGGAGGGGATGGGGTGGGGCCTGCATCCGCGAGCGCTGATCGCCGGACACCTGGCGGACGGCTCCCTGGTGGAGCTGTTGCCCGATGCCCCGTTGGACGTGCCGCTGTACTGGCAGCACGCGCGCGCGGCCTCCGCGTTGCTTGACGGGCTGAGCCGGGAGGTCATGGCCGCCGCGCGCGCGATGCTGCTCCCGCCATAGCGGCGCGTTGTGCGGCTTCGGGGGAATTTCCAGCGCATGCGGCGATCACACCTGCATGACCGAACCGCCTTCGCCCCGGGACGACACCCGTCCCACGGCCGTACCGCCGTCACGCGGACTATCGCGCTGGAGCGTACCCGCGACGATCGTAGCGATCGTGTGGGTGGCATGGCCGTGGGTAAAGCCGGCGATCGACCGTGTCATCTACGCGGGCCAGCTCGCCAGCCTGCCCGCGCCCACAGCGTTGCCCGTGCCCGTGCAGGGCGTGTCGCGTCAGGCGTTGCGCGACACCTGGGGCGGCGCGCGATCGGGCGGCCGTCGGCACGAGGGCATCGACATCTTCGCAACGCGGGGCCGCCCCGTGTTGTCGGCGACCGAAGGCATCGTGACGCGCACGGGCACCAATACGCTCGGCGGCAACGTCGTGTGGGTCATGGGGCCGGGCCGTCAGATGCATTACTACGCGCACCTCGAACGCCATGGCGACGTCGGCCCGGGGGATCGCGTAGCCGTTGGCACAGTGCTGGGCTATGTCGGCGACACGGGCAACGCGCGCGGTACGCCCCCGCATCTGCACTACGGCATCTATGCGGCGGGCGGCGCGATCAACCCGTATCCGATGCTCAGGAACGCGTCCGACGCGCGGCCGGCCGCCTCGCCCCGATAGCCGAATCGTTCGTCATTCTGGCTGGATATTCGCTTCCCGGACGACCTTGCCCCACTTCGCGAGGTCGGACTTGATCACGGCCGCGTATTGCTCGGGCGTGCCGCCCTGCACCTCGATGCCAGCGGCCTCGAGCTTGCTGCGGACTTCCGGCAGCTTCAGTGCGGCATTGATCTCCGCGTTCAGCTTGTTGACGATGTCCTTCGGCGTGCCCGCGGGCGCGAGGAAGCCGCCGTTGGTATTCGCGGCGTACCCCTTCAGCCCCTGTTCCTCCGCGGTCGGCACATTCGGCAATGCCTTCGAGCGCGTCCTGGTCGACACCGCCAGCGCGCGCACGTTGCCGGACTTGACCTGTTCCGCGATCGCGCTGACGGTATCGATATAGAGCACGGTGCGGCCGGCGATCAGGTCGGGATGCGCGGCCGACGAACCTTTGTACGGCACGAGGAGCACGGGCGCGCCGCTATCCATGCGGAACATCTCGGCCGCCATTTCCTGAGCGCTGCCGCGTCCCGACGTCGCGACCTTCGCTTCGGCCGGGTTCGCCTTCATCCAGCTGACGAGCTCCGGCAGCGTCTTCACCGGCAGCTTCGGATACACCGCGAAGACGAGCGGAATCTCGTGCGTGTAGACGATCGGCTCGAAGCTCTTCTCGGGATCCCAGCCCAGGTTCTTGAACAGGAACTTGTTGGTGTTGTGGCTGCCCGCGACGATGCCGATGGTGTAGCCGTCGGGTTTGGCGTTGGCGAGCACGGCGGTGCCGAGGTTGTTCGAAGCGCCCGGGCGGTTCTCGACGATGAACGGCTGGCCCAGTTTCACGGACAGCTTCTCCCCCACCACGCGCGCGATCAGGTCGATGCCACCGCCCGCGGGCGCGGGGACGATGATCGTCACGGGACGCGTGGGATAGTTCTGCGCGAGGGCCACGCCCGCCACCATGAACGCCGCACCCGCGGCAAAGGTCTTGATCAGCTTGTGGATCGTCATTGTTGTCTCCTTATGTATTTTGATTGGGTGAATCAGCCGCGGCCGACGAACGGCATGTTGCTGGCCATCACGGTCATCGTCAGCACGTTCGCCTCGAGCGGCAGCGAGGCCATATGGCGCACTGCGTTGGCCACGTGCTTCGCATCCATCATCGGTTCCGGCGCCGTGGTGCCGTTGGCCTGCAGCACGCCGCGCGTCATGCGCTCCGACAATTCCGTCAGCGCATTGCCGATGTCGATCTGGCTGGCGACGATGTTGTAGGCACGGCCATCGAGCGCGAGCGCCTTGGTGATGCCCGTGACCGCATGCTTGCTCGCGGTGTACGGCGCCGTGAACGGGCGCGGCGTATGCGCCGAGATCGAGCCGTTGTTGATGATGCGGCCGCCCTGCGGCGACTGCCGGCGCATGAGGCCGAACGCGGCACGCGCGCACAGGAACACGCCCGTGACGTTGGTGTTGATGACGTTGAACCACTTGTCCAGCGGCAGTTCGTCCATCGGCACCGCGGGCGCATTGACACCGGCGTTGTTGAAAACCACGTCCACGCGGCCGAACTCGCTTTCGATGTTGTCGAACAACGCCTGCACGCTGCCGGGGTCCGTCACGTCGGTCGGCATTGCCACCGCATGCTGTCCGCGTTCGGCTGCTTCGGCCGCGAGCGTCTGCAACGGCTCGGGGCGGCGGCCCGCGAGCACGACGGTCCAGCCGTCGTCGAGCAGCGCCAGCGCGGTGAGGCGGCCGACACCGCTGCCGGCACCGGTCACGAGGGCGATCTTTCGGGATGCATTCAAGAGCTGTCTCCTGTGTGGGATGTCTTATTCAGGGGCGGTCACGGTCATCGATACTTCTCCAATGCCGCCGATGCTGGCGTCGATCACGTCGCCGGATTGCAGTGCGCCGACGCCCACGGGGGTGCCGGTGAAGACCAGATCGCCGGGCATCAGCGTCACCGATCGCGACAGCATCGCGACGAGCTCCGGCACGGGAAATAGCAGGCCAGAGAGATCGTCCTGCTGACGCGGGACCCGGTTGACCGCGAGCCGGATTGACCCCGCGCGCGGATGGCCGCACGTCGCCACCGGCACGATCGGTCCGCAGGGCGCCGAACAGTCGAACGCCTTCGACGGCTCCCACGGATCGCCCGCGCGCCTGGCGAGTTGCTGCAGGTCGCGCCGCGTCATGTCGAGTCCCACCGCGTAGCCCCAGATATGCGAGGCCGCGTCGATGGCATCGATATCGCGTCCCCCGCGGCCGATGGCGACGACGAGTTCGACTTCGTGGCAGAACTCCGCCGTGTCGGGCGGATACGGCAGTGCGCCTTCCGCGGGCACCACCGCCGTCGCGGGCTTCATGAACCAGGCCGGCATCTTCGAAGGACGGGCTTCGTCGGGACTCCAGCGATAGTTGCGGCCGATGCAGAACACGCGTGTCACTGGGAAGCGCGCGTCGCTGCCGTCGATCGCAAGCGAGATCTGCGGGGCGGGCGGAAAGACGTAGTCCATTGCCACGTTCACGTGGTCAGGCTCATCGTGGGACGCTGGCCCGCGAGACCCTGCGCCACGCTGTCCAGCACCATGCGCGCCATCGCGGTGCGGGTCTCCCACGTGGCGCTTGCGCGGTGCGCCTGCAGCGTGGTGCGATCGGATTGGCGCAGGGCGAGCGGTACGCGCGGCTCATCGACGAACACGTCGAGGCCGGCGCCCGCGATACGGCCTGCCGTGATGGCCTCGGCAAGATCCGCTTCGTTGACCAGCCGGCCCCGCGCGACGTTGACGAGGAAACCGCGCGGTCCCAACGCATCGAGCACCGCGGCGTCGACGATGCCTTCCGCCTTGTCAGCCGCCGCGCAGAGCACGAGCGCATCGCTCGCACGCGCGAGGTCGCGCAGGTCCGCGACGAATGCGTGCGGCACGTCTGCCATCGGCGCGAGGTCCGTATAACGGATCGGGCAACCGAACGCGGCGGCGCGCGTGGCGACGGCGCGGCCCACGCGGCCCATGCCGACGATGCCGACGTTCATGCCGCTGAAGCGGCGCGCGAGCGGAATCGCGCTCGGCGACGGATGCAGTTCCCACTGGCCATCGCGCACGAACCGGTCGCCCGCGCAGATGTTGCGGCAGGCCGCAATCAGCAGGCCGATGGCCAGATCGGCCACGTCTTCGGTCAGCGCGCCCAACGTCGCGGTCACAGGCAGGCCGCGCTCGCGGCAATACGCGAGGTCCACGGCATCCGTGCCGACGCCATTGACGGCCACCACCTTGAGCGAAGGCAACTGCTCGAGCATGGCGCGAGAGATACCAGTATGGCCACCCGTGATCACGGCCTCGATCGATGCGCCGTGCGTCTGGAGCCACGCCGCCTGATCCGCGATTTCAAAAAACTTGTGGACCTCATAGAGGGCGGCGAGTTCGTCGTTGATCGCCGGAATGAGGATGGGATTGAGTTGCAGGATCTGCGGCTTCATGTGTGCTGGCCGTTTCGCGTTGAAGGTTGACTCCATGGTATGTAATACTTGATTGATGAAGCAATATTGATCTATAAAATCAACATAAATCGATGATGGAGTGAAGCCGGTGGCGACCTGGATCACCATGGACGAGGCCTGCGAGCGCCTCGGCGTACGGCCGCAGACGATCTACGCGTATGTGAGCCGCGGCAAGCTGGAGGTGACGTCCGACCCCGCGGATACGCGGCGCAGCCTCTATCGCGCCGAGGACGTGGCGACGCTCGCGCGGCGCAAGCAGGCGGGACGCAAGCACGAGACGCTCGCGGCGAACACGCTGTTCGGCGCGGAGCCGAGCATTCCCACGTCGATCTCTACGTTCGTGCGCGAGCGGCTGTACTACCGGGGGCAGGATGCCGTGACGATGGCGGCGTCCGCCACGCTGGAAGAAGCGGCGCAATGGCTATGGAGCGCCCAGTCGCCCGTCGATCTGTCGTCGGCGGTACGCGTCGCGCAGCCGGGCCGCGTGGCCGCCTTCACATCGCTGGCGACGCTCGCGGCGACCGGGCATTCGACGCACGGGCGCACGACCCGCGTGCTGCATGGGGAAGGGCAGAGCCTCGTTGGACAACTGGCCAATGCATTCGGCGCGCAGCCGGGCCGGCAGCCGCTGCATCTGCGTTTCGCGCAGGGCTGGAAGCAGCCCGCGAAGGTCGCCGAATTACTGCGGACCGCGATGGTCCTGCTGGTGGATCACGAACTGACCAGTTCGGCCTTCGCGGCGCGCATCGCGGCATCGAACGGCGCGTCGCTGCCGGCATGCCTGCTGTCGGGGCTGACGACGTTGTCCGGTCCCTTGCACGGCGACGCGTCGGGCCGCGTGCGGGCATTGTTCAGCGAGGTGGAGCGGCGTGGGGAAGATCAGGTGATTGCCCACCATCTGACGACGGGCCAGCCGTTCGCGGGCTTCGGGCACCACCTGTACCCCGATGGCGATCCGCGCGCGGCGGCGCTGCTGGCGCTTTTCGAGCCACCCGAGGTGATCGCGCGTTTCATCGACAAGGCGACCGAACTCACCGGGTTGCAGCCCAACATCGACGTCGCGCTGGCGGCGCTCGTGATGCATCACGGGCTGCCCGACGATGCCGCCTTCGGCATGTTCGCCACGGCGCGCAGCATCGGGCTGCTGGCCCACAGCATCGAACAACTCGGCATCGCGCAGGTCATCCGTCCGCGTGGGCGGTATGTGGGGACCATGCCGGAGAGGGCCGGCGTCCACCGGGACTAGCGATCGCGTGTGAGGCTGACGCCTTCATCGACGACGCCATAGACGCTGATGCCGGACTGGCTATTGTCCGGGCGCGATGCGCAACCGCTGACGGCGCCCAGCACGGCGATCACTGTCAATGTCGTGGCGATGGCCGCGATAACCCGGCCGGCACGGCCGTCGGCGCGCAGGGGGTGGCTTCCTGTGGTGTCTTTCATGGCGTTCTGAAGGGCAACTGCGAACAAAAAGGTAGGACGCGTGGACGCCGGGTAAGTTCGTCCATGTCCATCGCCACGGAAAATCTCGCGCCGGACCCTCAATGTCGGGACCGCGGTGCCGATGGACAGAAGTGAGGGTTTGCCTCGCGGGAAACCCTCAAAAGTGAACGATTCGGCCCATCGCGCGATGGGAATTCCAACGTAGAATTCGGCTGGCGCCGCGGGGACCTCCGCATGACTGGCGCAATGTCTTTACATTCGGGATGTACGTCGATCTACTCACCCTTTACCTCTTGGCAATCGGCACGCTGCTGGCCAGCGCCGGCATGATTTTCTGGGAGCACCGGACGAACCCCAGGCGCAGCCGTTCGCTGCGTATCCTGGCGGCCGGATTCGCGACGCTCGCGACCGGCTGCGTGATGGTGCTCGTCCGCAAGAAGCTGCCCGGCTTCAGCGGCGCCATGATCAGCAACCTCATCATGCTGTGCGGCTATCTGCTGATTCTCGGCGGCGTGGCGTCCCTCAACGGGCGCAACGTGCGGGGGCGCGCGGCGGTCATCCTGATCGGCATGGCATCGATATGGCTCATCGGCGGCGCACGCTATCAGGATGCGATCTGGGCCTACGTCAGCGCGTTTCCGATCGCGCTGATCAGCGGCATGACGGCGTGGGAGATGCTGCGCTGCGAGGAGATGAAGTCGCTGCATTCGCGGCGCATCGTCGCCGCGGTCACCGGTATTCATTCCCTGTTCTACGTGGCGCGCACGGTCATCCTCCCGTGGGTCGTCACCGCGTACGGTCCCGTCGCGCAATCGATGGCGAGCAAGATCACGATGTACGAGGGCGTGCTGTTCTCGGTCGTGCTGCCGATGACGTTGCTCAAGCTCATCCGCGAGGAGATGCATGGCCAGTTGCTGCGCGAGTCGCAGACCGATTACCTGACGCGCCTCGGGAACCGCCGCTGGTTTTTCGAACATGGCGCGCGCATCCTCGATGGCGCCCGCGGCCATGGCTCCGTGGCCGTGCTGGCGTTCGACCTCGACCAGTTCAAGGCCATCAACGACATTCACGGGCATCAGACCGGCGACACCGTATTGAGGTCCTTCGCGGACATCGCGCGCGGTGTGCTGGGCGCAGATGTGCTGCTCGCCCGCATCGGCGGCGAGGAATTCGCGGCGCTGCTGACCGGCGACCACGCGCGCCGCGCGCCGGCACTGGGGCAGGCCATCGCCCGGGGTTTCGCGGAAGCGATTCCTAACCGTATCGAGAGCAGTGGCATTCTGGCCACCGTCAGCATTGGCCTGGCGCAGTACGACGATAACGCGCCCACGCTCACCGCTGCATTGGCGGCGGCGGATCAGGCGCTGTATCGCGCGAAGTCATTGGGCGGCAACCGGCTCGAGATTGCCGGCGCGGCGCTCGTGGCGTGACCATCGCGGCAAGCGTCGCCCCGTCCCGCACTCGCCGACGCGTCAGCGTGCGGAGGCGGTGAGTTGTTGATAGGCGAGGCGCGCGCTGGCGAGGTCTTCCAGCGCCGTGCCGACCCCCTTGAACACGGTCCGCTCATCCGCCGACTCCCGGCCCCCGCGGGTGCCCCGCGCAAGATCGGTCAGATTCCCGCGCAGTGCCTCCGGTGAGAGGCAGCCCGCCGCGAACGCGTTGATCAGGTCGCCGGCCTTCGCTGGCGCCTCGTCCGTATCGACCCAGACCGAGGCGTTGGCGAAGCACGCGGGGTCGGCTTCGGTCATGCGGGGCGTGAAACTGCCGATGAGGTCGAGGTGGCTGCCGGCAGCCAGCCATTCGCCGCGAATAATCGGCGTCGTGGCGAGCGTCGCGCAGCTGACGATATCGGCCTCTCGCACGGCGGCCTCCAGATCGTCTGCCACGGCCGCGGGCAGGCCCTGATCGCGCCATGCCTGCGCGCAGCGCGCCGCCGCCGCGGTATCCCGATTCCAGATGGCGATGCGGTCCAGCTGACGCACGGCCGCCATGGCCGGTGCCACGAGGCTGCCCACGCGGCCCGCGCCGACCACGAGCAGCGAACGCGCGTCCGGGCGCGCCAGATAGTCCGCCGCCAGCGCGGCCGCGGCCGCCGTGCGGCGCGAGGTGATCTCGTTGCCGTCGAACATGGCCAGCGGCGCGCCGGTCCGCGCGTCGTACAGCATGTAGGTCGAGTGCAGCCCGGGCAGTCCGTGCGCGGCGTTGCCCTCGAAGATGTTGACGATCTTGACGCCGTAGAAGCCGGCATCGTCCCAGGCGGGCATCAGCAGGGAGATACCGGCGCCGGGCTGGCCGGCCTCGCCGATATGGTGCGTGTGTCGAAGCGGCACGGTGGCACCGGCGGCGAATGCATCGCGCAGGGCGGGTATCAGTCGCGGGAACGGCAGCAGCGCTCTCAGCAGCGCGGCATCGGGTTGCAGCACGACGGCTCCTTCTGGATGTGGAAGATCGCCAATGCTAGCCCGATTGCGCCGCGCGCGTCATCGGGAGGTGTCGGCATGGATGCCTCATATACGATTCGCGCATAACCGCATGACAATTCGCAGCTTTGCGGGTCTCGGCGAGGTGCCTAGAATGGTCCGCCTCTTCGACGCGCCTCTCGACCAATCCGACATGCCGAACGCTTCCATCCGCACGATCGACGCCGCAACGCTCAAATCGTGGGTCCACGACGATCAGGAGATCGCGCTGTTCGATGTGCGCGAGCACGGGCAGTATGGCGAAGGCCATCCGCTGTTCGCGGTGCCGCTGCCGTTCAGCCGGCTCGAAGCCGACGTGGGACGCCTGGCGCCACGCCCCGACGTGCGCATCGCGCTCGTCGATGATGGCGATGGCGTGGCGGACGCCGCCGCGCGCGCGCTGGCCGTGCTTGGCTATACGAACGTGCATGTGCTGGCTGGCGGTGTGCCGGCGTGGCAGGCCGCCGGGCACGCGATCTTCAAGGGCGTCAACGTTCCCTCGAAGGTCTTCGGCGAACTGGTCGAGCATCATTTCGGGACGCCTCGCGTCACGGCGGCCGAACTCGCCGCCATGCAGGGTTCCGCGAACGCGCCCGTCGTGCTCGATGGGCGCCCGGTGAGCGAGTTCGGCAAGATGAATATCCCCGGTGCGATCTGTTGCCCCAACGGCGAACTCGCTTATCGTCTGCGCGACATCGTGCCGGACGCCTCGACGCCCGTCGTCATCAATTGCGCCGGCCGGACGCGCAGCATCATCGGTGCCCAGTCGCTGATCAATGCGGGTGTCGAGAACCCGGTGTATGCGCTCGAGAACGGTACGCAGGGCTGGTACCTGAGCGGTCATGAACTCGAGCATGGCGGCACGGCGCGTTATCCGGACACGCTGTCGCCGCAATCGGTGCGCCGCGCGCGCAGCGGCGTGCAGGCGCTCTCGTCGCGTCTGGATGTGCCGCATATCGCCGCGACGGATGCGGCCGCGTGGCTCGCCGACGCCAGCCGGACCACATTCCTCTGCGACGTGCGGACGGGGCAGGAATACGCGGCCGGCACGCTGCCGGGCGCGCAGCATACGCCCGGCGGTCAGCTCGTGCAGGCGACAGACCAGTACGTCGGCGTCCGCCGCGCGCGGCTGATCGTTTTCGATGCGGATGGTGTGCGCGCGCCCATCATCGCCAGCTGGCTGCGGCAGATGGGACACGATGCGGTGGTCCTGCAAGGCGGCCTCGATGCCGGACGCGCGGCGCATCTGTCGGCGCGCTCCGGCCCGCTGCCGACGCCGCACGACGCAAGCTCGATCTCGCCGGCGGAGTTGCAGGCCAGTCTTGCCGCCGGTGCCGCGCGCGTCGTGGATCTTCGCGACAGCATGGCCTATCGCGCGGGCCACATACCCGGCAGCGTGTGGTCGATCCGTCCGCGGCTGGCGGAGGATCTCGGCGCTGTGCCGAAGTCCGTCTCGATCGTGGTGGTCGACGACAAGAAGAGCGCCGCCGCAGCCCGTCTCGCCATCGGCGACCTGCATGCGCATGGCTATCGGGACGTGCGCGTGCTGGCCGGCGGCATCGGCGCGTGGACGGAAGCGGGCCACACATTGCATGCAGGCGTGCAATCGCTGCCCGATGCGCGCTGCATCGACTACCTCTTTTTCGTGCATGACCGACATGACGGCAACAAGGAAGCCGCGCGCGCTTACCTCGCGTGGGAGACGGGCCTGATCGCGCAACTCGACGCGCAGGAACTCGCCACCTTCCGCCTGCCCGCGCACAGCTGAATCCCCCCGAGCGTTCCGTGCATATGCGCATATGGATGCGCGAAACGATTCGTTCTGATCCGGCGTGTCGCTCACTAAGCTAGTTGGTTCCACATCCGAGCCAACCGCTTCGTACCGATCATGCCGCGCCGTACCCTTCCCAGTGTCAAACGTTTCATCGCCGCCGTTGCCCTTCTCGCGATGGCGCTGCCCTGTGGCGCGCAGGGGCCGGGCGCCAGTGACAACGGCAAGCCCGTGCGCATCGTCGTTCCGGTCTCGGCTGGCGGCAGCGCCGACAAGCTCGCGCGCATCCTCGCGGTAAAACTTGCGGAGCGCTGGCATCAGACCGTGATCGTCGAGAACGTCGCGGGGGGAAGCGGTACGATCGGCGCGGCACAGGTCGCGCGCGCGGCGCCCGACGGCCGCACGCTGCTGCTCGGCGGCGAAGGCGTGACGCTGAACGCCTCGCTGTTCAAGCGCCTGCCCTACGATACGAATCACGCATTTCGCGGCGTGATCAAGGCCGTGGTCAGTCCGCAAATTCTTGTCGTGCGGCCCGACCTCGGCGTCCGTTCGTTCCAGGACTACGTGACCTACACCCGCCGCAAGCCGGGCGAACTGGCGCTGGGACTTCCGGGCAATGGCGGCATCGCGCACGTCGCGCACGAAATGCTCGCGCGGCAGCTCGGTATTCGCGTCAACTACATTCCCTATCCGGGCGGCGGACCCGCCACGCTCGATCTGCTCGGCGGGCATATCGATGCCACGCTGATCACGCTCGCCGCCGTCACCGACTACGTGCGCACGGGCAAGCTCACCGCGCTCGCCGTGACCACGCCCTATCGCTCGAAGGCGTTGCCGCAGGTGCCCACGATGGCGGAGGCGGGCGTGAAAGACTTCGCCGTCGAGAGCTGGCAGGGTCTGCTCGCGCCGGCAGGCACGCCGACGGAAGTCGTCGAGCGCATCTATCGCGACGCCGCCGCCGTGCTTGCCGACCCCGCCACGCATGCCCAACTCGAAGAAGCCGGCTTCAACGTCGTGGCGTCGAATCCGCGCGAGCTCGATGCCACGCTGACGCGCGATCTCCCGCGCTATGCCGCCGTGATCGCTTCGGCGGGACTGACGCTCAACTGAACCCGGCATCGATCCCATGTTTGCCAACACCCTTCCTGCCATCGCCATGTCCAAGCATATTGCTGTTCGCCGCCCTCAGTTTCGCCCGCAAGTCCGTACAAAAATTCGCGCCGTCGCCGCCCTCATGCTTCTGACGACCGGGGTCTCGACGGCCTGGGCCGACGCGACGCTCGACAAGATTCGCCAGCGCGGCAAGGTCGCGATCGGCGTGCTCGTCAACGGCGGCCCGTTCGGCTCGATCGACCCGGCGACGCAGCAACTCGTGGGCTGGAATCCGGAGCTCGCGCGCGATCTCGCCAAGCGGCTCGGCGTGGAAGCCGAACTGGTGCAGGTCAACCCGTCCAATCGCGTCCAGTTTCTTCAGCAAGGCAAGGTCGATCTGCTGATCGCGTCGATGGAGTACAACGCCGATCGCGGAGAGATCCTGTCGTACGCGCCCACGCCGTTCTATCGCGTGGGCGGCACGGCCGCGGTGCTCAAGACCAGCGGCATCCATCAATGGGAGGACCTGCGCGGCAAGACCGTATGCGCGTCGCAGGGCAGCAGCTTCGTCAAGCCGCTGCAGGAACAGTACGGCGCGCAAGTGCGCGGGTTCAAGACGGCGGCGGAATCGTTGCTCGCGTTGCGGGGCGGACAGTGCGTGGCCGCCGTGCACGATGCGACGCTGATCCATCCGCTGCTGCGTACCAACGCGGAGTGGGCCGGCTATGCCGCCCCCATCCCCACGGAAATCCTGCCGGCGCCGTCGGTCGTCTGGGCGCGCAAAGGCGAGAGCGATACGGTCGCCGCCGTCGACAAGGTCGTGCAGACGTGGCATCGCACGGGCTGGCTCATCGACACCGAGAAGCGCCTTGGCATTACGCCGCCGCAGCCGCTGCTGCCGGAGCTGCAGAAGCAGTTGCGCCAGCCGGCCTGATGGAGACCGTTGGCGGCCTGATCGCCGCGCTGAAGGCGATCGGCCTTAATTACGGCTTTCTGCTGGACACGGCAGAGCGCACGGCATTTCTGCGCGGGCTGCGCGTAAGCCTCGAACTGTGTGTGCTCACGATACCGGTGAGCCTCGCCGCAGGCGCGCTGCTGGCGGCCATGCTGACGTCGGGCCGGCGTGTGCTGGCGGCACCGGCTCGCGCCTTTGTCGAACTGACGCGCAATACGCCGACGCTGGTACAGCTGTACTGCGGGTTTCTCGTGTTGAACATGCTGATCACGCAATGGCTCGGCCAGCATGGGGGGAGCAATCCGCTCACGCCGTTCTTCTGGGTCGTGCTCGTCGTGTCCCTGCACAAGGCCGTGTTCCACGCGGAGGCATTGCGGGCGGGCATCGAAGCGGTGCCGCGCGTCACGCTGGAAGCGGCGCGCTCGCTTGGTTTTTCCCGCCGGCAGATGCTCGCGCGCGTGGAACTGCCGCTCGCCGTGCGCTTCGCGCTGCCCGCGCTGGTCAACAACCTCGTCGATCTCGTCAAGATGACCGCGCTCGCCTCCGCGATTGCCGTGGGCGATGTCACTTATGAATCGATCATGATCTGGACGCAGCGCGACAACGTGCTCGAATTGCTGCTGCTGATCCTCGCGTGGTTCGGGCTGCTGACGTGGCTCGTCAGCGTGGCGGGACGATGGCTCGAGCGCCGCCTGCGCATGCCCGGCTATGGTCAGTGATTCCATCGAACTCGCCTTCGGCCATCTGGCGACATGGATGCCCGTGCTGCTGCGCGGCATGGCCGCCAATATCGGTATCAGCGTGCTGGCCATGGCGATCGGCACGGTGGCGGGCCTCGTCATCGGCGCGTTGTCGCTCTCCGCGCTGCGCCCCCTTCGCGTGGCGGCGCGCTGGTGGGTCCAGGCATTCCGTAACGCGCCAGTGCTCGTGCTCGTCTACTTCACGACCTATGTGTTTCCGTTCGAGTGGCAGGTGGGACAGTGGACGGTGCCGTTCCCGGACTGGGTCAAGGTCGTGCTGGGGCTGGCGCTGCCAGCCAGCGCGAACGTGGCGGAAATCTTCCGTGGCGCGATCCAGTCGATCCCGAGCGCGCAGTGGGAGGCCGCGCAATCGCTGGCCTTCCGGCGTGGGCAGATCTATCGGCTCATCGTGTTGCCGCAGTGCGTGCGCCGCATGCTGCCGCCCTGGATGAACCTGTACGCGAGCATCACGATGAGCACATCGTTCGCATCGCTGGTGGGCGTGCACGACGTGGTGGACGCCGCGCAGGTTGCCAGCAATACCGTCGCGCGCACGGACTTCACGATCCTTATCTATTTCAGCCTCCTGATGCTGTTCCTGTTGTATTGCTATCCCATCTCGCGCGCCACGCGCGCACTGGAGCGCCGCCATGCCCGATATTGATACAGCCGTCACGCTACGGGACGTGCATCTTGCGTTTGGCGGCACGGAGGTCCTCAAGGGTATCGACGTCGATGTGCGGCGCGGCGAGGCCGTGACGATCATCGGGCCGTCCGGCTCCGGCAAGAGCACGATCCTGCGATGCATGACGGGGCTACTCCGTCCGCAGCGCGGCAGCATTCTCGTCGGCGATACCGCCGTCGATACGTTGCAGACAGAAGCCGATCTCATCGCGTTGCGCAAGCGCGTGGGTTTCGTTTTCCAGCAGTACAACCTGTTTCCGCATCTGACCGTGCTCGAGAACCTTGTCATCGCGCCCACGCGCGTGATCGGACGCGGGCGGGCGGAGGCGGAACACGACGCGCACGCGCTGCTCGGCAAGGTCGGACTGGCCGGCAAGGCCAGCGCCTATCCCGGCGAGCTTTCCGGCGGACAGCAGCAACGCGTCGCCATTGCGCGCGCGCTTGCGATGCGCCCGGAGCTGATTCTCTTCGACGAGGTGACGTCGGCCCTCGACCCGGAAACGGTGGGCGAAGTGCTGACCGTGATCCGCGAGCTCGTCGACGAGGGCCTGACCTGCGTACTCGTGACGCACGAGATGCGGTTCGCCGCGGAGATCAGCGACCGCATCTATTTCACGGAGGCCGGGCGCATCGTCGAGCATGGGCCGCCCGAGCAGATCTTCGGGCAGCCGGTGCAGGAACGGACCCGCGCATTCCTGCGCCGGGCGCTCGGCGCCGTGCCTCGCCTGCCGGCCTCCTTCAACGCGGCCTACGCGCCGCGCTCCCCATCGTTGCAAACCGCAGAGGATTCCGCATGAGCGAAGGCAATCATTCACAACCTGACCCGGCGCTTGCCCCACGCGGCCACCACACGCGGCTGCTGCACGCCGGCGCGGCGCGTCTTCATGAGGGCGTCGGCCCCGTCAACGTCCCGGTCGTGCGCACGAGTACCGTGCGCTTCGACAGCGTGGAGACGCTCGCCGATCGGCAGCACCGCCGCGCCGCGCAAGAGCGCGTGCCGACCTATGGCCGGCATGGGCTCGATACGCATGCGGCGCTCGAGGACGCGCTGTGCGAGCTCGAGGGCGGCCGGCGTGCATTCCTCACGCCATCGGGGCTGTCGGCGATCTCGCTCGTGCTGCTCGCGCTGCTGGGACCCGGCGACCATGCGCTGGTGTCCGACAGCGTGTACGCGCCGCTGCGCCGTGTCGATCTCGACCTGCTGCAGCGGCTTGGTATCACGCTCGAGTATTTCTCCCCGCATCACGATGACCTCGCGGCGCTGATCCGGCCCGAGACGAAGCTCGTGTACCTCGAATCGCCGGGCTCGCTGCTGTTCGACGTGCTGGACCTGCCGGCCTTGGCGGCGGTTGCGCGAGACCGCGGTGTGCCGGTGGCCATCGACAACACGTGGAGCGGCGGCTGGTTCCTCCAGCCGCTGGCGCTTGGCGCGAATATCTCGGTGCAGGCGTCGACGAAATACATCGCGGGCCATTCGGACGTGATGCAGGGCGCGGTCATCGTCGATAGCGACGATCTGGCCCGACGCATCGGCACGGCACATGAAGCGCTCGGCCTGACGATCGGCGCCGACGATGCTTACCTCGCGTTGCGCGGGCTTCGCACGCTGCCGGTCCGGCTCGCGCAGCATCAGGCCAACGCGACAGCCGTCGCGCAATGGCTGCATGGACAAGCACAGGTGAGCCGGACGTTCTATCCCGCGTTGCCGGACGATCCCGGCCATGCGCTGTGGCGGCGCGACTTCACGGGAGCGAGCGGGCTGGTGTCGTTTGCATTGCGCGGGGCCGATGCCGCGGCGGCAGGGCGGTTCGTCAATGCCTTGCGGCTGTTCGCGATCGGCGCGTCGTGGGGCGGCTACGAGAGCCTTGCGCTCGTGGCGCCGCCCGACAGGCTGCGGGCCTATCGCGCCTGGCAGGATCCCGCGCCCGTCATCCGCCTGCATGTCGGGCTGGAGGACGCGCGCGACCTCATTGCCGACCTCGACCAGGCCTTCCATCGCGCGTTGCGCTGACCGAAGGCCCGGCCGTTCCTGACGTCTGCCGGCGGCTTATCTGGCGTCGCCGGCGGTCTGCACGAGCCGGAAGCCGATGTCGCCCTCGCGCTCGAGTTGCGCCACAAGGCCCACTTCCCAGTCGAGGTAGGAACGGAAGCCCGCGTGGCGCTGGACCTCCGTCGGCTGATGGTACGGGCTGAACCAGTAGTCGTCGTCGCCGGTGAGTACACGCGCCGCGCCGCTTCCCGTCGGGAGGCCGGCCGCCACCCATGCCTGCGTGCCGCCCGTCAGCGCCCGGACCTCCCGCTTCGTCCGTGCCGCGAGCTCGGCGGCAACGATGCGGGCGAGGACGCCGTCGGAGGAGGTCAGGAAGATGGCCTGCTCGGCGGGCAGGTCCGCGACCAGTGCCTCCAGCTGATCCGGCACCGCGAACCACGCGCCTTCCGCATGGCGCTTTTCGTAAGGCGCGCGGCGCTCCACGTCGAACAATCGCGCGCGGCCGGCTTCCAACTGCTGTCGGGCCTGCTGCACGGATATCGTGGCGGCGGCGGTTCGCGACGGCAGCACGCGGATCGGCTCCGGTCCCGTGACAAGCTCGGCATTCGCCGCGGGCGTATACACGAACACGTCATGTGCGCCCAGCTGTGCAAGCCATGCGGCGGTGGTCAGCGCGCGCACGCCATCGAAGTCTGCCAGCACGATGCGTGCGTGGCGCGTGCCGACGTACTCGTCCGTGGCCTGCACGAGCTGCCCACCCGGTGCCCAGCGCCAATCTGGCAGATGGCCCGACTCGTACTCCGCGCGTGTGCGGATATCGAAACGGTAAACCGTGCGGCGTTCGTGGCCGTCATGGCCCTGCAGAAAGCTGGCCAGCGTGTCCCCGTCGATGCGTTGCACACCGGCAGCTTTGGCGACGCGTTCGGCACGCTCGCGCGCCTGCGCGATGGCTTCCGGGGAAGGTTCCGGCAGCGGCGTCGCGCGGCCATGCGCGAGCGCGCGGCCTTCGAGCAGCCACGCCATGGTGCCGTCCTTGAGGGAGACCACCGGATTCGGAATGCCCGCGTCGATCAGCGTTTGCGCGCCGACGATGCTGCGCGTGCGTCCGGCGCAGTTGACGACCACGAGCGTCTCCGGCCGCGGCGCCAGTTCGCCGATGCGATAGACGAGTTCGGCGCCCGGCACGCTGTGCGCGAATGGCAGGCTGAAGTCGGCGAACTCCTCGGTCGTGCGGCTATCGACCACGACGATGTCGTCGCCGCGTTCGATGCGTGCGTGCAGGTCGCGCGCGTCGATCCAGGGTGTGTGCTTCCGATGCTCGATGACCTCACCGAACGCCTTGCTGGGCACGTTGCTGCCGCTGAAGACTTCGTTGCCCGCCTCCGCCCATGCCGCGACGCCGCCTTCGAGCACGGCAACGTTATGCCAGCCGAGCCGCGCGAGCTTGGCGGCCGCGTCGTGCGCAAGCTGGTCGCGATGGTCGCCGCCATCCGTCAGGACGATACGCGTATCGCGGCGCGGAACCAGTCTGTCGATGAGCAACTCCAGCCGCCACAGCGGCGCGGAAGCCGCCAGCAGCAGATGGCCGCGCGCGAAGACGCCCGCCTCGCGCACGTCCAGCAGCGCGATCTCCTGGCCATCGCTCAGCGCGGCCTTGAGCGCCGCCGCATCGATGACCGGCGCCGCCAGACGTCGCGGCGGGCCGAACGTACGGAAGCTGCCGCCTTGCGGACTGTCGAAGACGACGCGGTGATGGAGCCTGTCCAGCGCGAGCCCGTAGAAATGGAGATGCAGGCCGCGATCCTCCCCGATCAGCTCGATCGTATGCACGTCGTCGGGCAGCAGCCTGACCGACGTGCCGGCCACGACGTCGCTGCCGCCGCGCTCGTGCAGCGTGTCGCGCGTGGGATCGCCGGTCTTCTCGCGCTTGAAGAAGACGTTGCGTTCGCGGCCCGTGATACCGGCGATGATGGCCCACGTCGTGTGATCGTGCGGCGGCTGGGATTTGCCGGGCAGTCCGGCGGACACGTACAGCGCGTACCGGCCGTCCGGATCTTCCGTGAGTCGATACACCTGCGCGGGATACTCCGCGCTGACGCGGAAATGGTCATCGGGGAACAGGTCGCGTTGCAGGCCCAGTTGCTCGAGCGCTTCGGCCACGGGCTTGAGGCGGTCGTGCGTCAGCGGGGCATCGCTGTCGAGGTGCTGTTTTGCGGCGGCGATAAAGGCCGTCACGGCGGCCTGGCGACGGCTGTAGATGTCGCCGGTTGTGGCGTAAGTTTGGGAATGCGCGCTCATGCTGGTCTGTGACGGACGAATGGTCCGGATGTGGGATGGCAGACTCCCACTCTATGAGCGTGCCGCAGGCAGGGGAACGAACAATTGCGCAGACCGTTATGCTTTACGGGCGCCGCCGGCTTGATGTCGCCGCGCCGCTCAGCCCGCTCGGCGACATCAAGCCGGCGGCGCTGGCGGCGCGGGCGTCGCGTGGATCAGATCTGCTGCTGGCCGCCGTCCACGAACAGCTCGATGCCGTTGACGAAGCTGGCGTCGTCCGACGCGAGGAAGACGGCCGCCGCGGCGATCTCTTCCGGTTCGCCGACGCGGCCCATCGGGATCTGCGAGGCCAGGTAGTCCACGAGGCCTTGCTGCTGAGCTGCATCGGGGCCGGCCAGTTCCACGAGGCCCGGGGTGCGCGTAGCGCCGGGGCTCAGCGTATTCACGCGGACGTTGCGATCCTTCAGGTCGAGGATCCAGCTACGGACGAAGGCGCGCACCGCGGCCTTCGATGCGGAATACACGCTGAAGGCTGCGGTGCCCGCGCTGCCCGCCGTCGAACCGGTGAGGATGATGGAGGCACCCTTGGCCAGCACAGGCAGTGCCTTCTGGACCGTGAACAGCACGCCCTTCACATTGCGGTTGAACGTGTCGTCGTACTGCTCTTCCGTGATGGCGCCCAGCGGCAGCATCGAACCGCCGCCGGCGTTGGCGAACAGCACGTCGAGATGGCCGCGCTCGCCCTGGATTTGTTCGTAGAGCTTGTCGAGCTGATCGAGCTTCGAGGAATCGACGCGCACGCCGGTGGCGTTGCCGATCGCGGCGACTGCCGCATCGAGTTCCGCCTGACGGCGGCCCGTCACGTAGACGTATGCCCCTTCTTTTGCGAAACGCTTCGCGGTCGCCAGACCGATGCCGCTCGTACCGCCAGTAACCAGTGCGACCTTGCCTTCGAGTTTGCCAGCCATGATGTTCTCCTTGAACGTTTGGGATCCGAGATCCGATGAACGAAGCTTATTCGCTCACGAACAAAGAAGAAACAGCAGTGATTGCAAACCATCGTTGCAAAAATGTAATGACGGGCTGTTGGACCGCTATGGGATTACATCGAGCTTGTCCAGCCGATAAACGAACTGCCTCACCGTGAGCCCCAGCTGCTGCGCCGCGCGCGATTTGTTCCCGCCGGCGTCGGCGAGTGCCTGCCGCAACTCCTGTACGGAGTGCGACCGGGCGGGCGTGTAGGGGCGGACCAGCGGCGGGGCGATGTCAGGCGTCGCGGCACGCGCGGGGATGGCCGCCGGCGGCGCCGCGACACGGCCCGTGGCATCGCCCTTCGGCAGGATGCGCTCGACCTCGGGCGCGTCGACGATCGCATTGTCCGCCAGCAGCACCAGCCGTTCGATCAGGTTCGACAGTTCGCGGATATTGCCGGGCCAGTCATGGTTCTGGAGCCGGTTGATCGCCGCCTGCGTGAGGTTGACGTTGCGCTGGTGCGTCTGGTTGATGTGATTGAGGAAATGGAGGACGAGCGCGGGGATGTCTTCGCGGCGATCGGCGAGCGCGGGCAGCCGGATGGGAATCACGTTGAGCCGGTAGTAGAGGTCTTGCCGAAACGCACCACGCGCGGCTTCTTGTTCCAGGTCGCGATTGGTCGCCGCAACGAGGCGCACATCGATGGCGATCTCCCGCTTGCCGCCGAGCCGCGTGATCGTGCCTTCCTGCAGCGTGCGCAGCAGCTTGGTCTGCATGGACAGCGGCAACTCGCCGATCTCGTCGAGGAAGATCGTGCCCGTATTGGCCTGCTCGAACCATCCCGCGCGTGCGGCGTTGGCCCCCGTGAACGCGCCACGCTCGTAGCCGAACAGTTCCGACTCGAACAGCGTTTCGGGAATGGCCGCGCAGTTGATCTTGATGAAGGGACGCTCGCGCCGCGGACTGGCGAGGTGCAACGCGCGCGCGAACAATTCCTTGCCGGTGCCGGACGCGCCCATCAGCAGCACGCTCGCCGTGGCGTCGGACACGCGCTCCAGTTCGGAGATCGCCTGCAGCACCGAGGGCGCCGTGCCGACGATGCCGTAGCGCGCCGCTTCCGTCTGGAGCGCGCGCGACAGCATCTCGTTGCGCTGCTCGAGCACTTTCGTGCGGGCGCGCAAGGTGGCCTGCAATTGCAACAGCTGCCCCGCCAGCGTTGAAAGGATCCGCAGGATCGTGAGGTCGTCGCTGAGCGCGCGATTGCGCATGCGGATGCGATGGCACGCGAGCACGCCCACGGTCTGCTGCGCGATCTTGATGGGCATCGCGATGAACGACACCATGCCTTCGGGCAGATGCGCGCGCTGCACCGCGCGGAACAGGAATCGCGGTTCCTGATCGATGTCCTGCACGATGGTCAGCTGACCCGCGGCGAGCACGCGGCCCGTGATGCCTTCTCCGACCTTGTACACGCCCATCGCGATCTCCTTGCGTGTGAGGCCGTACGCGAAGCGAATGCTGGCGGTATCGGTCTCCTCGTCAAGCAGGACCACCCGGCCGCGATTGAGACCCAAGAGCTCTGACATCAGATGGAGCATCTCGCGCAGCGTCACGTCGGGGGAGAGGCTGCGGCCGACCAGCGCCATGACCTGCTCCAGCAACAGCATTTCCTGCTGCCGCCAGTAGCCAAGGCCGGCTTCGGGGTCGGTTTCCGGGGTCGTCGTCTGCTCGCGCACCGTAGGGGCTCCTTGCTCGGATCGCCGAAGTATGCCGCGCGACCTGACAAATTGTCGACATTGTCGACAATTTGGTCGCCTCCCCCTCGTTCCGTGCAGACAGCCGATCTTCATAAAACATAAGCAAATCAACGGCTTGCGATGCCTTCCGCCCATTGGCACGCCCATTGCGATAAGGGTCATAACAGGCAACGCCGCCTGTCCCGAACCCAACCCCCACACGGAGCACGCCTTGACCACCGAGACCGTTACCACCTACCTGCGTCCGATCGATCGCGAGGGCCTTCTGAAGTTCGCCGCCGCCGGCCGCGAGAACCCCCAACGCCGCGGCATCAACAAGGTCCATACCGTCATGAAGGGCCAGTTTCGTTCGTGGAGCTTCACGGGCGATCACAACCCCGTCGTCGTAGACGAGCCGCCCCACCTGTTTGGCGAGAACACCGTGCCCGCGCCCGGCGAGATTGCGCTGTCCGCGCTGGGCGGTTGCCTGTGCGTCGGCATCACGGCCGTGGCCACGTACCGCGAAGTCCGTCTGTCGCGCCTGGAGGTGTTCCTCGAAGCCGATATCAGCAACACGGCTGCCTGGGGAGCGGGCGGTGCGGAGCGCCAGCCATCGGACATGGGCTTCCAGGCGATTCGCGTGAAGGTGCTGATCGAAGGCGACGCCACGCGCGAGCAGCTCGACGACATCGTGCAGCACGCCAACTTCCATTCGCCGGTGGCCAATACCATGCGCAATCCCGTGGCGTTCTCGATCGGCCTGGCCGAATAACAAGCCAGCGACGACGCGTACCGAAGGTCAAGACCCACGGGAGAACCGCCATGACCACCGTTGTAGGCAGTGCATCGATATTCGAGCCATCGTGGACCGACGCGATGGTGATGCGGCAGGTCACGTCGATCGCCGACGGACCGCTGGCGGAGGCGGCCTCCCGCATCGATCACGAGGGGCACTATCCCCGCGAGATCATGGCCGGACTCGGCAGGGCCGGCGCGTTCGCCGCGCATCTGTCGGGCAGCGGCGCGCGGTATGGCCTTGCGCTCGACGCGATGCGGGCGATCAGCCGGCGTTGCGGTTCCACGGGGTTCCTCGCATGGTGCCACGACGTCTGCGGCCTCTACATGGAGGCCTCGGGCAACCCCGCGCTGCAAACGCTGCTGTCCACGCACGCGACAGGCCAGACGCTGGGCGGCACGGCGCTCTCGAACCCGATGAAGGCGTTCGCGGGCATCGAGAAGATGCTGCTGCGCGCCACGCGTGTGCCCGGGGGCTATCGCGTGAGCGGCGCGTTGCCGTGGGTCAGCCATATCGCGCAGGGGCAGTACTGCGGCGCGATTGCCACCGTCTATCGCGATGACGGCGCGCCGTCGCACGACATCATGTTCATGCTCCATTGCACGGGTGCGGTCACGCTGCGGCAGTGTCCCGAGTTCTCGGGCATGGAAGGCACAAGCACATGGGGCGTGCGTGTGGACGACCTGTTCGTCGGCGAAGACCTGTTGATCGCCGATCCGGCGCAGCCGTTCATCGCCCGCATCCGCGCGGCGTTCATCCTGCTGCAGATCGGCATGGCCACCGGCATCGTGCAGGGCAGTATCGATGCGATGCTGGAGGTGGAGCCGTTGCTCGGCCACGTCAACCGCTTCCTCAACGATCGGCCCGACGAGATCCAGGGGGAGCTCGATGAACTCGAGCAGCGCGTGGCACGGCTCGCGGCAAATCCCTTCGATGGCGGCAAGGACTATCTGCTCGACGTCCTCGACGCACGCGCGCAGGGCGCCGAACTGGCGCTCCGCGCATCGCAGTCCGCCCTCCTGCATCAGGGCGCGCGCGGTTACCTCATGAGCTCGGCCGCGCAACGGCGCATCCGGGAGGCGCACTTCGCGGCGATCGTCACGCCGGCCATCAAGCATCTGCGCTGGGAAATGGCACGCCTGTCGCGCGAGGAGGTGCCGGCATGAGCGCCGCAACCAAGCCGTGGCGCCAGTTCATCTGCCGCGCATGCGGGCTCATCTATGACGAAGAGAAGGGCGACGCGGACAGTGGCCTCGCGCCGGGCACGCGCTTCGAGGACATTCCCGACGACTGGGAGTGCCCGCTGTGCGGTGTGGTCAAGGCGGACTTCGAACCGTACGTGGCGGTCATGATGCCGCCCGCGGCATCGCCGGTTCCCGTTACCGCGCGTGGCCGCGGCATCGTCGTGGTCGGCGCCGGTATCGCGGGATGGAGCGCCGTGGAGGCGATCCGGCGGCTCGATGCCGACGTGCCCATCACGATGGTGACGTCCTGCGCGGGCGACCGCTATCACAAGCCCGAGCTGTCGATCGCCCTCAGCCGCGGCATGGCGCCCGCCTCGCTCGTGCGCGAATCGGCCATCGATGCGGCACGGCGGCTGGGTGTGCGCTTGCTGACGGAGACCTTCGTCGTCGGCCTCACGCCGGCGACGCACCAGCTGCGCACCACGCGCGGCACGCTGCGTTATACGCACCTGATCATGGCCATTGGCGCGCGGCCCGCGATGCCCGCGGCGCTGGCGCCGTCATTGTGCTGGCGCGTGAACGACCTGGCCGGATGGACACGTCTGCAGGCGCGGCTGGCCGGAGGGCAGCGACAAGACGGGCAGCGGGTCGCCATCGTCGGCGCGGGCATGATCGGCTGCGAGCTTGCCGAAGACTTCGCGCGCGCGGGGCATACCGTAACGCTCATCGACGTGCAGCCGCTGCCGCTCGCCAACATGCTGCCGGAAGCGGCGGCGCTGCGGCTGCGCGCGGGCCTCGCGCAGATCGGCGTGCGTTTCATGGGCGCCAGCGTGGTGGCTGGCGTTGCGCAAACCGAAGGCGGCAGCAAGCGGCTGAGCCTCGCCGATGGCGCCACGATCGACGCCGACGAAATCGTCGTGGCGACCGGTCTTGTTACCGACGGCCGGGTGGCACGTGGCGCGGGACTTGCTTTCGACAAAGGCCTTGTCGTCGATCCGCAAACGCTCCAGGCCAGCGCGCGCGACGTGTACGCGCTGGGCGATTGCATCAGCGTGGACGGAGCGCCGTGCCGCTTCATCGAGCCGATCGCGCAGCAGGCGGCGGCGATCGCGCACGCGGTGACCGGCCATGGCGGGGCGCGCTACGAACATCGCCATCCCGTGGTGCGCCTCAAGACGCGATCCGTACCCATCGTGGTGCATGGCACGCCCATGCGCGATGGCGAATGGCGCGTGATCGACGAAACGGCCGACTTTCTTCATATGCAGCAGTGGCGCGATGGCGTGGCCATCGCGACGTTGCAGGCGGGTACCGCCAGACAGGCCATCGCAGCCTGAGCATTCCCGAGTATTTCCCGTATTCCCGAAGCCAGACCGCAGAAAGACCTCTCAACGATCCAAGGTGCCCGAGATGAACGAACAGAGCAAGCGAGGCGATCAGAGCCTGTACCGCCCCTACGATGCGGACACGTCGCTGTCCGGCTGCCAGTGCGGCCAGCATCATTCGCAGGACGCGCACGATCGCGCCGCGGCGGAAGCACGACGCGCTCGCGCGAGCGATGCGGAGCTGCTGTCGAACGACTTTGTCGAGGCGGCCGCCGTGCGCGCGCTGTTCCCCGAGGATGCGACGCGCCGCCGCCTGCTCAAGGCGGTCGGAGCAAGCGCCGTGATGGCCGCGGTCGGTTCGATGCTGCCGATGGACGACCTGCGCGCCGCGGCGCTCGAGAAGTCGGGGCCCATCGAGAAGAAGTCGCTCAAGGTCGGCTTCATTCCCATCAACTGCGCGACGCCGCTGATCATGGCCTCGCCGATGGGCATGTACGAGGCGCAGGGCCTGGACGTTACGCTCGTCAAGACGGCGGGCTGGGCGCTTGTGCGCGACCAGATGCTCAACCGGGAACTGGACGCATCGCACTTCCTCGCGCCGATGCCGCTGGCCATCTCGATGGGGCTCGGCTCGTCCGCGCAGCCGATGCGCGTGGCTACGATCCAGAACATCAACGGCCAGGCGATCACGCTCGCGCTCAAACACAAGGACAATCGCGATCCGCGCAACTGGAAGGGCTTCAAGTTCGCGATTCCGTTCGAATACTCGATGCACAACTTCCTGCTGCGCTACTACCTGGCGGAGCATGGGCTCGACCCGGACCGCGACGTGCAGCTGCGCGTCACGCCGCCGGCGGAGATGATCGCGAACCTGCGCGCGGGCAATATCGATGGCTTCCTCGGGCCGGACCCGTTCAACCAGCGCGCGGTGTACGACCAGATCGGCTTCATCCACATCCTGTCGAAGGAGATCTGGAACGGCCACCCTTGCTGCGCGTTCGGCACGTCGCAGGCCTTCATCGAGCAGAACCCCAATACGTTCGCGGCGCTCTATCGCTCGGTCCTCAATGCCGCCGCCATGGCGCGCAAGCAGGAGAACCGCGCGGATATCGCCAAGGCCATCGCGCCCGCGAACTACCTCAACCAGCCGGAGACCGTGATCCTGCAGGCGCTGAGCGGCCGCTTTGCCGATGGCCTGGGCAAGGTCCGCAACGAACCCGATCGCGCGGATTTCGATCCGATGCCGTGGTACTCGATGGCCACGTGGATGCTCACGCAGATGAAGCGCTGGGGCTACATCAAGGGCGACGTCAACTATCAGCAGATCGCGCAGCAGGTCTTCCTGCTGACCGACGCGCAAAAGCAGATGGCGGCGCTCGGCATGACGGAAGCGGCCAGCGGGGGCAAGAACGGCAATCGTCCGATCACGGTGATGGGCAAGGTGTACGACGCGAGTGCGCCGCAGCGCTACGTCGATAGCTTCGAGATCAAGCGCGCCTGAGGCAGGAGGAGTCATGACGACGCAAGTGAAGATCCGCGCCGCGATCCTGTCGCTGGTGATGCTGTTGCTGCTGCTCGGCATCTGGCAGGTATCGACGCAGCCGCGGGGCACGGGTGGCGCGGGTGGCGTGGGCACATCGCACGCCGCGCAGAGCGGCGCCGATGCCGACGCCGCGGAGTATGCCGCGCTGATGGGCCAGGCGCCCCCCGCCGGCCCCGCGCAGAGCGCCGGGGAGAAGCGCGCCACGGGCTTCCCGACACCTGCGCAGTTCGCAACGGTGGCAATGGGCCATCTCAAGAGCCCGTTCTACGATCGCGGTCCCAATGACAAAGGCATCGGTATCCAGCTGGCCCATTCGCTCGTGCGCGTGGGACTTGGTTATCTGCTGGCCATGCTGGTGGCCATTCCCCTCGGGTTTGTCATCGGCATGTCGCCGCTGCTGTATCGCGCGATCGATCCGTTCGTGCAGGTGCTCAAGCCAATCTCGCCACTCGCGTGGATGCCCATCGCGCTGTACACGATCCAGGACTCGACGGTCTCCGGCATCTTCGTGATCTTTATCTGCTCGATTTGGCCGATGCTGATCAACACGGCGTTCGGCGTGGCGGGCGTGCGGAAGGACTGGCTCAACGTGGCGCGCACGCTCGAGGTCACGCCGCTGCGGAAAGCCTTTCGGGTGGTGCTGCCTGCCGCGGCGCCGACCATCATCACGGGCATGCGCATCTCGATGGGCATCGCGTGGCTGGTGATCGTGGCGGCTGAGATGCTGATCGGCGGCAGCGGCATCGGTTACTTCCTGTGGAACGAATGGAACAACCTGTCGCTCTCCAACGTGATCTTCGCGGTGCTGGTGATCGGCGTGGTGGGGATGGTGCTGGACATGCTGTTTGCACGGCTTCAACTGAAGGTGAGTTATGCGGAATAAGCGCGCGATGTTCCTCTCGCAAACCGATGCCGGGGGTGCGGCCGGCGGCGGCGCTTCCGGTCATGCGGGACGGTCCTTCCTCTCCGTCGAGGCACTGAGCAAGCGTTATCGCCCCGATCTGCCGCCGGTGTTCGAGAACGTCGGCTTCGAGATCGAGCGCGGCGAGTTCGTCTGCGTGATCGGCCATTCGGGCTGCGGCAAGAGCACGATCCTCAATGTGCTGGCCGGGCTCGAGGAAGCCAGTGGCGGCTACGTGATCATGGACGGCAAGGAGGTCGCCGGTCCGAGCCTCGACCGTGGCGTCGTCTTTCAAGGTCATGCGCTGCTGCCGTGGCTGACGGTGGAGCAGAACATCGCGTTCGCGGTGCGCTCGCGGCATCCGAAATGGTCGCGCCGGCAGATCGCCGAACATGGCGCGCGCTTCATCGAGATGGTGGGCCTCACGGCCGCCGCGAAGAAGAAGCCGTCCGAGCTGTCGGGCGGCATGAAGCAGCGCGTGGGCATCGCGCGCGCATTCGCGGTGGAACCGAAGATGCTGCTGATGGACGAGCCGTTCGGCGCGCTCGATGCGCTTACGCGCGGCGTGATCCAGGACGAGCTGCTCAAGATCTGCGCGGCCACGCATCAGACCGTCTTCATGATCACGCACGATGTGGACGAGGCCATCCTGCTCGCGGACAAGATCTTCCTGATGAGCAATGGTCCGAAGGCACGCATCGCCGAGATCGTGGTGAACACGCTGCCGCGCGCCCGCACGCGCGAGACGATCCACCACGATCCGCAGTTCTATCGCATCCGCAACCACCTCGTCGATTTTCTGGTGCGTCGTTCCACGACCATCCAGCAGCGCTCGGGCGATGTCGCCGAGCTGCCCGTCACACGCATCGTTCGTCCCGGCCTCGAGACGGACGACGACGTGGCGGCGGGCGGCGCCGCCGGTGTCAGCGCCGTCGCGTAGTTTTCCCCGATTTGACCCACACAACCTGCCAGGAGGCAACATGATTTCCAGCCGTGAAGAAGTGACCCAGATGATCGTTTCCGCCAAGGTCCGCAAGGGCATCAAGTGGGCGGATGTGGCTGAACTGACCGGCATGTCGAAGGAGTGGACGACGGCGGGCTGCCTCGGCCAGATGACCTTCGACAAGGCGCAGGCGGAGGCCATTGGCAAGCTGTTCGAACTGTCGGACGAGGCGGTGGCATGGCTGCAGGTCGTGCCGTACAAGGGGTCGCTGCCGACCGCCGTGCCGACGGATCCGCTGATCTATCGCTGGTACGAACTGGTGAATGTGTATGGCACGACCATCAAGGAACTGATCCATGAAGAGTTCGGCGACGGCATCATGAGCGCGATCGATTTCTCGATGGACATCCAGCGCACGCACGACCCGAAGGGCGATCGCGTGAACGTCGTGCTGTCGGGCAAGTTCCTGCCCTACAAGACGTACTAACCTGCTACCTGTCACAAGCGATTCGGGGTGCCTGGCATGCCGGCTCATATCCAACCCTTCTTCGATCCCGCATCGGCCACGTTCACGTACGTCGTTCATGGGGAAGGCGACGCGCGCTGCGCGATCATCGACCCCGTGCTCGGCCTCGACGTGCGGCATGGCCGCTTGCTGACGGAACCGGCCGATCGCGTGGCCGGCTACGTGCGCGCGCAGGGGCTCGCCGTGGAATGGCTGCTGGAGACGCACGTGCATGCCGACCACGTGTCGGCGTCCGCGTATCTGAAGGGGCAACTGGGCGGACGTGTCGGCATCAGCAGGCATATCGTGGAGGTGCAGCGCGTGTTCGGCGAGACGTTCAATCTCGCCGGGCTGCGCGGGCCTGCCGGAGCGGCCGCCGGCGCCGATTTCGATCATCTGTTCGGCGACGACGAGCCGTTCACCATCGGATCGCTGCCCGCCACCACGATGCATGTGCCGGGGCACACACCGGCCGACATCGCCTACCGCATCGATGGCGACGCGGTGTTCGTGGGGGACACGCTGTTCCACCCGGACGTGGGCACCGCCCGCTGCGATTTTCCCGGAGGCGACGCAACCAGGCTGTATCGCTCGATCCGCCGCCTGCTGTCGCTGCCGCCGGAGACCCGGCTATTCCTGTGCCACGACTATCCGCCAGCCGGTCGCCCGCAGGTTCGCTGGCAAACCGACGTCCTCACGCAGCGACGCGCCAACGTCCATGTCCGCGACGAGATGTCGATGGAAGATTTCGTAGCCATGCGCACCGCGCGCGACGCCACGCTGGCGTTGCCCAACCTCTACTATCCCTCGGTACAGATCAACATCCGCGCCGGCCGCATGCCGGAAGCGGAGGATAATGGCACGGCCTATCTGAAGGTACCGTTGGCATTGCACTCCGCGTGAACGGTTGGCGTCAGGCCAGCTGCTGCGGCCGCACGGTCATTGCCTGGGCCAATGCCGCCACAAACGCATCCGCTGCGTCCTTGTCCAGCGCGGCCGTCGTCACACGAAAGCCGGGTGCCGCTTCGATCGTGAAGTCCGCGCCGGTGCGGATGCGCCAGCCGCTGCCGAGCAGGCTCTGTGCAACGAGCGCCTCGTTCTCGCACGGCACCCAGATATTGAAGCCCGCGGTGCCCACCGTTTCGATGCCGATACCGCGCAGGGCCTTCTTCATGTAGGCATATCGCTCGCGATAGACGGCGCCCGCCTCACGCACGCGGGACAGCACCGCGGGTTGTTGCAGGAGGCCGCCCACGAGCCGCTGCAGCATCGAACTGACCCATCCCATTGCATAGGCCTGCGCCCGCGCGATGCGCGCGACCGTCAGCGCATCGCCGGCCGCGACGGCCACGCGCATGTCGGGGCCCAGAAACTTGGAGACAGAACGCGTTACCAGCCAACGCTCGGCATTCGCAGAGACAACGGACCGGTAAGGCGCGAGTTCGAGCAGGCTGGAGTGATCGTCGTCGAGGAACAGGGTTTGCTTCGCCATGGCGACGATGGGCGCCAGTTGCTTCGCGCGCTCGGCAGACGTACAGATGCCGGTGGGATTCTGCGCCCGCGTGCTGACGATTACCGCCTTGCAGCCGGCCTGGATGGCGGCCTGCAATGCTTCAGGCCGCACGCCCTGCGCGTCCATGGCCATCGGCACCGGCTTCAGCCCGATGGACCGTACCAGCCCGATGGTCGTCGCATAGGCGGGGTCTTCGAGCGCGACCGCATCGCCCGGTGACAGGCAGTTACGCAGGGCGATGTCCAGCACGGCCATCGTTCCGCTGCCGACGAACAGGGACTCGGCGGGCACACCGTCGCCCGCGAAAGACTCGCGGGCCCATTGCAACAACGGGACCGCCTCATCCGCCTCGCCATACAGGAGCGGGTCGGTCGAGATCTTCTGCAGCTGCGCGCGCACCATCAGCGCGCTGGGCAGCAACGCACGATCGGGATTGCCACCATTGGCGGCGATGACCCCGTCATACGATGGCGTCCAGCCAGTGGCCGCATGCGGCGCCACCGGACCGCCGACCACCGAGCCATTCCGCCCGGAACTGAAGATCAGCCCCGCGTTCTGCAACATGCGGTATGCCGCGGCAACCGTGTTCTTGTTGACCCGCCAGAGCTCGGCGGCCTCCCGCACGGTCGGCAAGGCATCGCCCGCGCGCAGCTCGCCGCGAACGATCCGGTCCTCCAGACTGCTGAAAATCTCCGCCGCTTTCATCGTGATGGGTTGGAAGCCTTGTCCTGATATGCCTTCGCGGTCGCGAGCCGCTGGGCCGTGATCGGTGCGGCGCGTTGCGTAACGGTCTGCACGATCGATGCCGGCGCCGTCTTTGGCGAGCCCGCGTTGAACGGCGGCTGCGGGTCGTAGTTCATGTACAGCTGCAACTCCTGCGCCGCGGTTTCGCCGCGCAGCAGGGACACCATGATCAGCGAGCCGTCGATCCCGGATGTTACGCCCCCCGCGCTCACGTACTTCCCGTCGATGACCACGCGGTCGTCGCTGGGGATCGCGCCGAAGTATGGCAGCGTCTCCATCGCGGTCCAGTGCGTGGTCGCGCGCTTGCCTTGCAGCAGGCCCGCCGCGCCGCAGAGCAGGGCGCCGGTGCAGACGGAGTATATATACCGCGCGGACGCGGCCTGGCGGCGGATGAAGCCGAGCACCGCTTCGTCGGCCATCAACGCCTCCTGGCCATGGCCACCCGGCACCAAAAGCACATCGAGCTGGGGCGCTTCGTCGAACGTGGTGTCGGGCAGCAGTTGCATGCCTGCCATATCGCGCACGGGCTGCGTGTCCTTCCAGATGGTGAAGAACGTCGAGTTGGGCACGCGCGCGAGCGCCTCGAACGGGCCGGTGAAATCGCACTGGTCCATCTTCGGAAAGATGAGGCCGCCGATCTTCAGGGGAATGTCGGTGGGGATAGGGGTCATGGCGCCTCCTGTGCGCGGAAGTCGATAATGTCCTAGTTCATATAATATATGAACTAGGACAAAAGATAGGACGATCCCGGACCCCTGTCAACTCGCTATGCCACAGCCAGCCTTACCTGCCCGCTGGCCGCCACGCCGGCCACCACATCGCCGACCATCTCGGCGGTGGCCGCCGAGAGCGTCCATCCGAGATGGCCGTGGCCCGTGTTGTAGAACACGTTCGCCGCGCGGCCGCGCCCGACGCGAGGCATCATGTCCGGCATCATCGGACGCAGCCCCGCCCATGGCACCACGCTGCGCGTGCTGACACCCGGAAAGCACTGATGAACCCAGTCGATCAGCGGACGGATGCGATCCGCGCGGATGTCGCGGTTGATGCCATTGAACTCGGCCGTGCCCGCCACGCGGAATCGGTCGGCGCCGAGGCGGCTGGTGACGAGCTTGGTCTCGTCGTCGAGCAGGCTGACGATCGGCGCAGACGCCTGGCTCTGCGCATCGTTGAGGTTGACCGTGATGGAGTAACCCTTGACCGGGTAAATGTTCACGCGGTCGCCGAACTGACGCGCGAAGTCGCGGCTCGCCACGCCCGCGCAGACCACCACCGCGTCGAACTCCCGCGTTGCAGGCAGCCCGTCGCATACCGATGTGATGACGGCAGAGGTGCCGTCCGTCCTTACCGACGTCACCTGCTGGTCGTACAGCGTGGTGACGCCGTGCCGCGCGGCTGCCGCGGCGATACCGGTGGTGAACTTGTGGATGTCGCCGGTGGAGTCGCTCTCGGTGTAGTAGCCGCCGTAGTAGGTGCCGGCCAGCGTCGGCTCGATGGCGCGCATCTCCTCGGGCGTCACGGCGTGCCGCGCGAGTCCGCCTTCGGCCAGCATCTGCGAAACCCGGCCCGCATGGTCGAAGCCCCCCTTGTTGCGATAGATATGGAGGATGCCGCGCCGCTTGAGGTCGAAGTCGATGCCCTCCGCGTCCGCCCAAGCGAACAGATGGTCGCGCGCGGCGATGGCGAGGCGCGCGGTTTCCACCGTGTTGGCGCGGTACCGCGGCATCGAGGCGATGAACTCGGCGAACCAGCTCAGTTTGTGCCAGGACGGACGCGGATTGACGAGCAGCGGCGCATCGCTGCGCAGCATCCACTTGAGGCCCTTGAACAGCGTGGACCAGTGCGTCCATGTCTCCGCGTTGGAAGCGGACAACTGCCCGCCGTTGGCGAACGACGTCTCCATCGCCGCATAGCGGTGACGCTCGAACATCGTGACGGAGAGGCCGCGCCGGGCAAGGGCGTAGGCGGTCGTGGCGCCGGTGATGCCGCCGCCAATCACTGCGATGTTTTTCATGGAAAGGTCTTCCGGACGTCAGGGAAATGGCAGTCCGCGCGCAGGATTGCGCAATACGGACGCCCCCTCTGTCCTTGACCTGAGAGATTCGCGGCAGCAGGAAAGATGCGCCGCTTGCTCCTTCGGTACCGGCGGCGGACGTACGCGCCGCGGTTCTTCAGAGTGCAATGGTGACACCGGTCCGGGGTGCCTGAGAGATTCCGGGGCGGTTGCTCCTTCGGCGCCGTGCACGGTGGCACGGACTCTCCCGATGTCGAGGGCAACTATGCCTATCAACCGCCGAAGGTGTCAAGTGAGATCTGTCAGGCCGCGCTGGCCGTCAACAACACCGGCACCGACTTGGACGTCGGCGTACCGCAGCCATCGCCCGTGCTTTCCAGCGGCACCAGCGGATTGGTCTCGGGGTAGTAGGTACCGATGCAGCCGACCGGGATGTCGTACGGTACGAGGCGGAAGTCCTCGACATGGCGCGTCACGCCGTCGGCCCAGACGCTGGTGATGTCGACATGCTGGCCCGCCTTGAAGCCCAGGCGATCCATGTCCGACGGGTTGATGAAGACCACCCGGCGCAGGCCGAACACGCCGCGATAGCGGTCGTTGAGGCCATAGATCGTGGTGTTGTATTGATCGTGCGAGCGCGTGGTCATCATGACGAGCAGCTTGTCGCCATGCTCGGCGCGCGCCTGATGGATCGGCGTGTCCTTGACGATCGGATGCACGATGAACTCGGCCTTGCCCGACGGCGTATCCCAGATGCGATCGCGCGCGGGGGGCGTCAGATGGAAGCCGCCGGGCACCGCGATGCGCGCGTTGTAGTCCTCGAATCCCGGCAGCACTTTCTCGATCGCGTTGCGGATGCGCGAGTAGTCCTGCGCATACCAGAGCCAGTCGATCTTGCGATTGCCGAGCGTGGCGGCCGCCATGTTGGCGATGATCGCGGTCTCCGACATCAGGTGCGGCGAGGCCGGCTGGTTCATGCCGTACGACACGTGCACCATGCAGACGGAGTCTTCCACGGTCACGCCCTGCGCCACGCCATTCTGCATATCGACTTCCGTGCGGCCCAGCGTGGGCAGGATCAGGGCATCGCGGCCGTGGATCAGATGGCTGCGGTTGAGCTTGGTGGCGATATGCACCGTCAGGTCGCACTGACGCAGCGCCTGCTGCGTGCGCGGCGTGTCCGGCGTGGCGGCCGCGAAGTTGCCGCCCAGCCCGACGAAGACCTTCACTTTGCCCTCGAGCATTGCCGAGATCGTGCGCACCACGTCATAGCCATGGTGGCGCGGCGGCTCGAAGTTGAAGACCTTTTCCAGGCGGTCCAGGAAGGCCTCGGTGGGCTGCTCCTCGATGCCCACCGTGCGATTGCCCTGCACGTTCGAGTGGCCGCGCACGGGCAGCAGACCCGCACCCGGGCGCCCGATATTGCCGCGCATCATCATCAGGTTGGTCAGGATCTGGATCGTGGGCACGGAGTTCTTGTGCTGCGTCAGGCCCATGCCCCAGCACGCGATCACATTCTTGCCCCGTGCATAGACGCCCGTCAGCGCGTCGATCTCCTCGAACGTCGTGCCGGACTGCTCGACGATGTCTGCCCAGTTCTCCGCACGCAGGTCCGCGACAAACACGTCGTAGCCATGCGTATGACGCTGAACGAAGTCCTCATCGATGAACGGCGGCTCGCCGCGTTCGCGGGCGGCGTCGTCCATTTCGATCAGGCGCTTGGCCATGCCCTTGATCAACGCGAAGTCGCCGCCGAGCTGCGGCTGCACGAACATCGAGGCAATCTTCGTGCTGCTGCCCGTGATCATCTCCGACGCGTGCTGCGGGCTCGTGAAGCGCTCCATGCCGCGTTCGCGCAGCGGATTGATCGACACGATCATTGCGCCGCGGCGCGCGCATTCGCGCAGTTCGCCGAGCATGCGCGGGTGGTTGGTCGCCGCGTTGTGCCCGAAGATCAGGATGGTATCCGCATGCTCGAAGTCATCGAGCAGCACGGTCGCCTTGCCGACGCCAACGGTCACCGGCATGCCGCGACTCGTGGCCTCGTGGCACATGTTCGAGCAATCGGGGAAATTATTGGTGCCGTATGCGCGCACGAACAGCTGATACAGGAAGGCCGCTTCGTTGCTCGCCCGGCCCGACGTGTAGAACGCGGCCTGGTCCGGCGAATCGAGTCCGCGCAGATGACGCGCGACCAGCGCGAAGGCCTCGTCCCAGTCGATCTCGACATACCGGTCCGCGACGGCGTCGTAGACCATCGGATGCGTCAGGCGCCCATGCTGCTCGAGTTCGTAGTCCGTCTGCGTCAGCAGCGACGTGACGGAGTTCTCGGCGAAAAACTCGGGCGTCACGCGCTTGCTCGTGGCTTCCGCCGCCACGGCCTTCACGCCGTTCTCGCAGAACTCGAAGGTCGATCCATGTTCGCGATCGGGCCATGCGCAGCCGGGACAGTCGAAGCCGTCGGGCTGGTTCTGCCGGAACAGCGTCACGTACTTGCCGCCGGCCACCTTCTCCTTGACGAGATTGATGGCCACGTACTTGAGAGCGCCCCATCCCGCTGCGGGGTGGGTATAGGGGGCGATGTAACCGTCTTCGGGGGTCGGCTTGCTGCTCATGACTTTGTTTCCTTCGATCTTCAGGGGGCGTGAATGCTCGGTGGTTCCAAGATTAGGTCTGGCATCGCGGTACAAACGGATACAACCCGTTGAACGTCGGGAGGACACAGTGCCGGCTGTGTTTCCCAACCGCGCTGTATTGCCTCTGGCGCCGATGCACTGTGTCCCCCGGCGTAGCGCATTCGCACTACAGTGCAGGCGGACGATGCTTGTGTTTTGTCGTTGCTCCTCACATCAATGAGGAGCGAGCCGTTTTCACCCTGGCGCATTGGCTGCACTGGTGCCCGGAGTCCGCCAGGGTGAGGCGTTCCGGCGGGTGCTGCGCGCGCGGCGACTCCGGGCACCTTTTTCCAGGCGTCAATGCAGGCCGTGGGGGCGATCCGAGGTCGCCATCGATGCCGTGGCGAGCTCGCCGAGCGTCTGTATCGCGCGATCGGTCGCGCTCGTCCATTCCCCGCTGAAGTTCAGCCGCAGGAAGTTGGCGAAGCGATGGTCGCTGCCGAACAGGCGGCCCGGCGCGATGGAGATGCCGCATGCGAGCGCACTGCGGTACATCGCCAGCGTGTCGACGCCGTGCGGAAGTTCGATCCACAGCAGGTATCCGCCTTCGGGTGCATGCACGCGCGTGCCCGCGGGGAAGCAGCGGCGAATCGCGCCGATGGCGATGCTGGCGTTCTGCACGATGCGGCGGCGCAGCCGGCGCAGATGATGATCGTAGCCGTCGTGCTGCAGATACTCGGCGATCGCGAGTTGCACGCTCGGCGGCGTGGTGATCGCGCTCAGGAACTTGAGTTTCTCCACCTGCTGGCGGAAGCGTCCCGGCAGAGCCCATCCGATCCGATGCCGATGCGTGAGGCATCGCGAGAACGATCCGCAGTGGAGCACGAGGCCGCGCGTGTCATATGTCTTCAGTGAAGTCGGATGCTGCGCGCCCACATACAACTCGCTGTACTCGTCGTTCTCGACGATAGGAATGTCCTGTCCCGTGAGCAGCTCGACGAGCTCGCGCTTCTTGTCCTCGGGCATCTGACGACCCAACGGGTTCGGGAAGTTCGCGGTGATCACGCACGCGGCCACGGTCTGCGTGTCGAGCGTCTCGCGCAGCAACGCCATGTCGATGCTCCCGGACGCATCGCTCGGAATCTCGATGGCACGCATGCCGAGGTGCGTGATGGTCTCGAGCATGCCGTAGTAGCACGGCGACTCCACGACCACCGCATCGCCCGGCCGCGCCACGGCTTGCAAACAGAGACGCACCGCTTCGGTTGCGCCGCATGTCACGATGAATTCGTTGGGATCGGCCGGCTGCCCGCGCTCGACGTAGCGCCGCGCGAGCTGTCGGATCAGTGCCGGATGCCCGGGCGGCAGACCATCGAGCATCGCGCTGTCTTCGCAGCGGCGCGCCTGCACGCCAACGTATTGCGCGATGCGCTGCGACGGCAGCAGCGCGGTATCGGGATAGGGCGAGCCTAGCGGCATCGCATTGTCCTGCTGGATCGCGCGCAGCGTGCCGAGCACGAGCGACGTGACGTCGATATTGTCGTCGCTCGGACCCCGCAAGCCGTCATGCATGGCGATGAGCCGCCCGGTGTCGCAGGCGGCGGATGCCGGGGAGGCCATCGCGGAGAAGTCCACGCGCGGCCGCACGAAGAACCCCGACTGCGGCCGGCTCTCGATCACGCCACGGCTTTCCAGCAGCAGATAGGCGCGCACCACGGTGTTGATGCTGATGCGATGTTGCTGGCTGGCTTGCCGTACCGACGGAATCCGCTCGCCCGCGCGGAAGATGCCCTGATCGATGGACCGCTCGATGGCATCGGCAAGGCGGTGATAGAGCATGGACGAGATATCGGACCCGGTTTGGCCGGGCAGGACGTCGTGGCGGGATTCGAGCGTTGTCGCGATCATCGGGAGACTCCGGGTGGGCGCATTCTGCGTTGAACACATGGCGACACATTAAGGAGCCCAGCCGGACAAATTCCGCTCAGAACAATGACAGATCCGTCATTAACTTTGACTGCTTGACCATACATGACGAAACAGCGCGGGCGAATGTGAAAGCGGTGCAACCTTTATGGCAATTCTCGCGGGCAATGTGGCGAAGACGCCTATCGACATTACATTTCGGTCAGAAACGTTTCGATAGGAGAGGGCGCCCATAAAATGTTCGCGTCGCAACGCTTTCGAATGGAGACCTCCCCATGAAATGTCCCGTCTGCCCAGATGCTGTGCTCACGATGACGGACCGTCAGGGCATTGAGATCGATTACTGCCCGCAATGCCGCGGCGTCTGGCTCGATCGCGGGGAACTGGACAAGCTGATCGAACGCGCCACCGATTCCGGCGTGTCGCCGGCCCCGCGCGCGGCGCGCGAGCGTCACGGGTCGTCCGACTCTCGCTACCCGCAGCAGCCCCCCCGCGACCAGGGATATGGGCATGGCAAGCGCCGCAAATCCTGGCTCGAAGAAATTTTCGATTAAGCTATCGGTTTCGGATTCACCTGCACCTGTGCGCCGTTTTTTCCTGATCTTCCTGCTGCTCGTCTTGCCGTTCCAGTTCGCCTGGTCCGCGGCGGTGCCGTATTGCCAGCACGAACAGCAACCGGCGCGATCGCATCTGGGGCATCACGAGCATCGGCACGACGCCAGCCAGCAGCAGGACGTGAAGCAGCACGATGCAACGAACGATACGAAGCTGCTGGCCGACGCCGACTGCGACTACTGCCACGTCGCGTCGACGCCGCTCGCTTCGATCACCCCATCCGGGGTGACCACGCACGAGCGGATTCCCGCGGCGATCGCCGCGGTAGACCGCAAGATTCAGTCACATGTGCCCGAGGCACCGGAACGTCCCAACTGGTCCCGTCTCGCCTGACCCGGCGAGACGCGTCCTGTCTTCCTGATTTCCAGCCAGCCGTCCCGCCGGATTCTCCTGCTATTCATTCAGGTGCAATTCGATGCGAACCCTTCTGTTGCCGCTCGGGCTGGCGGCCGCTATTACCAGCTCATTCGTTTCACTATCCACGCACGCGCAGGCGCTTCCGCCGGCGCCCGGTTATGCCAATGCGGTCACCGAACCCGCCGGCCCGCTGACGCTCGATGCCGCGCTCGCCTTTGCCGCGGGCGGTAATTTCACGCTGTCCGCGGCCGGCCGCGAGGTCGACGCGAGCGAAGGCGCGGTCATGCAGGCGCGCGTGATCCCGAACCCCGAGATCGCGACGCTGATGGAGGACACCCGCCGCGCGTCCCGCACCTCGACCGCTCAGATCAATGTGCCGATCGAACTGGGCGGCAAGCGCTCGGCCCGCATCGCGGCCGCCGAACGCGGGCGCGAGTTCGCGCAGGCGTCGCTCGGCAGCATTCGTGCGGACCTTCGCGCGGCCGTGATCGAACGTTTTTTCACCGTGCTCATCGCGCAGGAGCGCGTCAAGCTCGCGCAGGGCTCGCTCGACATCGCCACGCGCGGTACCGATGTGGCCGCGAAACGCGTGGCTGCCGGCAAGGTGTCGCCGGTCGAAGAGACCAAGGCGCGCGTGGAGCAGGCCAACGTCGAACTGGAGCTGAACGAGGCAACGGCCGAGTTGCGGAGCGCGAGACAGGCGCTGACGGCGCTGTGGGGCAACGATGCTCCGCAGTTTTCCGAGGCGCAGGGGAACCTCGACGCGTTGCCCTCCCGGCCCGCGCCTGAGGCGCTGCGCGCGGCGCTCGACGAATCGCCTGACATTGTCGCGAGCCGTGTCGAGATCGAGCGGCGGCAGGCCGTGATCGGCGTCGAGCGCAGCCGCCAGTATCCGGACCTGACGGTTAGCGTCGGCGCCAAGCGCGACAACGATGCCAACCGCAATATGGCCGTGATTGGCGTGTCGATCCCGCTGCCGCTGTTCGACCGTAACCAGGGCAACCTGTACGAAGCGATCCGGCGCGCGGACAAGGCGCAGGACGAGTACCTCGCCGCGCGTATCCGCCTCGGCAACGACCTGCTCGTCGCCTCCAACGTGCTGTCCGTCTCTCGCGCCTCGGCGCAGACGCTCAAGGGCACGGTGCTGCCCGCGGCCGAGCAGGCCTATCGCGCCGCGACGATCGGCTTCGAGTCGGGCAAGTTCAACTACCTCGACGTGCTGGACGCCCAGCGCACGCTGTTCCAGGCGCGGATCCGCTATCTGGGCGTGCTCGCGCGGACGTATCAATCCGCTACCACGATCGACCGCATTCTCGGCCGCTGACCGAACGCGCTACAGACATGACCATGACGAACAAGCAGAAGACGACGATCATCGCGATCCTGATGACGGGCCTGCTGGCCACAGCCGCGGTGCTGATGGTGGGCCGCGGTGGCGACGACCACGATCACCATAGCGGTCACGATAGCGATCACGAGCGAGCGCGCGAGGAAACCAGCCACGCCCATGGCGATGACAAGCCATCCGCCGGCGGCGCATCGGCGCCTACCGCTGCGCCTGCTCAGGACGCCGTACGCCTGACCCGCGAGCAGATCCTCCAAGCCGGCATCACCGTCACGGAGGCCAGGGCGGGCACCGTGCAAGGCGCGCTGTCCTTTCCCGGCGAGATCCGCTTCAACGAAGACCGCACCGCCCACGTGGTGCCACGGCTGGCCGGCGTGGTGGAAGCCGTGCCCGCCGACCTCGGCCAGATGGTGCGCAAGGGACAGGTGCTGGCCGTGATCGCCAGCAGCGCGTTGTCCGACCAGCGCAGCGAACTGCTCGCCGCGCAACGGCGGCTCGAACTCGCGCGCACGACCTATGCGCGCGAGAAGTCGTTGTGGGAGCAAAAAATCTCCGCGGAACAGGACTACCTCGCGGCGCGCAATGCGTTGCAGGAGGCCGAGATCAGCGTGCAGAACGCGCGGCAGAAGCTGACCGCGATCGGCGCGGATGGGGGCGGGGGTGGCGGTGGCGCGCTCAATCGCTTTGAGCTTCGTGCGCCGTTCGACGGGATGATCGTCGAGAAACACCTGACGCTCGGCGAGGCGGTGGCGGCCGATGCGGCCATCTTCACGATCTCCGACCTGCGTTCCGTCTGGGCCGAGTTCGTCGTCTCCGCGCGCGATCTCGGCAACGTCCGCGTTGGCGAGCGCGCCACCATTCGTTCGACGGCATCGGACGGCAAGGCCGATGGCGCGGTGTCGTATGTGGGCGCGCTGCTGGGCGAGCAGACGCGTACCGCCAAGGCGCGCGTGACGCTCACCAACCCGGACATGGCATGGCGTCCGGGCCTGTTCGTTACGGTCAACGTGCTGGGCGCCGCACAGCAGGTGCCGGTAGCGGTCGTCGCTGGCGCGGTGCAGCAGGTCGAAGGCCGCACGGTGGTGTTCGTGGAGACGCCAGACGGTTTCCGCGCGCAGCCCGTCACCGTGGGACGGACCTCCGACACCGTGTCCGAGATCGTCTCCGGCCTCGAGCCCGGCCGCCGCTATGCGGCCGCCAACAGCTTCGTGCTGAAGGCGGAGCTCGGCAAGGCCGGCACCGAGCATAGCCACTGAAGCGGGAGGCGCGCATGTTCGAACGTCTCATTCGCTTCGCCATCGAGCAACGATGGCTCGTCCTGCTGGCCGTGCTGGGCATGGCGCTGCTCGGCGGGTACAACTACACGCGGCTGCCGATCGATGCGGTGCCCGACATCACTAACGTACAGGTGCAGATCAACACCCACGCGCCTGGCTATTCGCCGCTGGAGACCGAGCAGCGCATCACGTATCCCCTGGAGACGGTCATGGCCGGGCTGCCCGGCCTCGTGCAGACGCGCTCGCTGTCGCGCTACGGCCTGTCGCAAGTCACGGTGATCTTCCGCGACGGCACCGACATCTACTTCGCGCGGCAACTCGTCAACCAGCGCATTCAGGAGGCACGGTCGTCGCTGCCGGACGGCATCACGCCCGCGATGGGGCCGATCTCCACCGGGCTTGGAGAGATCTACCTGTGGACTGTCGAAGCGGAGCCCGGTGCGCGCAAGCCTGACGGCAGTCCCTACGACGCGGCCGATCTGCGCGAGATCCAGGACTGGATCGTGCGCCCGCAACTGCGTAACGTGACGGGCGTGGCGGACGTCAACGCGATCGGCGGCTTCGACCGCCAATACCTCGTCGCGCCCAGTCTGGAGCGGATGTCGTCGTACGGGCTGACGCTGGCCGATGTGGTCGGCGCCCTCGACAAGAACAACGACAACGTGGGCGCGGGGTATATCGAGCGTCGCGGCGAGCAGTACCTCGTCCGCGTGCCCGGGCAGGTGAAGTCGATCGACGATATCGGGCAAGTCATCGTCGGCACCGCGCAAGGCCAGCCGATCCGCGTGCGAGACGTGGCGGCGGTAGAGTCCGGCCGCGAATTGCGCACGGGCGCCGCCACCGAGAACGGCCGCGAGGTCGTGCTCGGCACCGTGTTCATGCTGATCGGCGAGAACAGCCGCGCGGTCTCGCAGGCCGTGGCGGCGCGCGTAGAGGCCATCAACCGCACGCTGCCCGAGGGCGTGAAAGTGGTGACGGTCTACGACCGCACGAAGCTCGTCGACAAGGCGATCGCCACGGTCAAGAAGAACCTGCTGGAGGGCGCGGTGCTTGTCATTGCCATCCTCTTCCTGTTCCTCGGAAATATCCGCGCGGCGCTGATCACGGCACTGATCATCCCGCTGGCGATGCTCTTCACGTTCACGGGCATGGTGCAGTACCGCGTCAGCGCCAACCTGATGAGCCTGGGGGCGCTCGACTTCGGCATCATCATCGACGGCGCGGTGGTGATCGTCGAGAACTGCGTCCGGCGGCTCGCCCATGCGCAGGCCGCGCTGAGACGCCCCTTGACGCGGCGCGAGCGGTTCGACGAGGTATTCGCCGCCGCGCGGGAGGCACGGCGTCCGCTGCTGTTCGGGCAACTGATCATCATGATCGTCTACCTGCCGGTGTTCGCGCTGACGGGCGTGGAAGGCAAGATGTTCCATCCGATGGCGTTCACGGTGGTCATCGCGCTGATCGGGGCGATGATCCTGTCGGTCACGTTCGTGCCCGCGGCGGTCGCGCTGTTCATCGGCGAGCGCGTGGCGGAGAAGGAGAACCGCCTCATGGGCTGGGCACGCGCGCGCTATGCGCCAATGCTCGACCGGACGCTGGCCAACACGCCGGTCGTGTTCGCGCTCGCTGCCATGATTGTGGTGGTGTGCACGGCGGTGGCGTCTCGGCTAGGCAGCGAGTTCGTGCCGAACCTCAACGAGGGCGATATCGCGATCCAGGCGCTGCGCATTCCCGGCACGAGCCTGACGCAATCGGTTGCGATGCAGGAGCAGATCGAGCGCACGCTCATGGCGAAGTTTCCGGAGATCGAACGCATCTTCGCGCGCACGGGTACCGCCGAGATTGCGTCGGACCCGATGCCGCCGAACATCTCGGACGGCTACATCATGCTCAAGCCGCGCGACCAGTGGCCCGAACCCCGCAAGACGCACGCGGAACTTGTCGCGGCCATCCAGCAGGAGAGCGGCAAGATCCCGGGCAACCTTTACGAGTTTTCGCAGCCGATTCAATTGCGGTTCAACGAGCTGATCTCCGGCGTGCGCTCCGATGTCGCCGTCAAGATCTTCGGCGACGACAACGCGGTGCTGGAAGCGACCGCGAACCGCGTGGCCGCGGTGCTGCAGGGGATTCGCGGCGCGAACGAGGTCAAGGTAGAACAGACCACAGGGCTGCCGATGCTCACCGTTCAGATCGATCGCCAGAAAGCCGCGCGGCATGGACTCAACATGCGCGACGTGCAGGACGCGGTAGCGATCGCGATCGGCGGACGCGAGGCGGGTACGTTCTTCGCGGGAGATCGCCGCTTCGACATCGTCGTGCGGCTGCCCGACGCCGTGCGCGACGATGTGGAGTCGTTGCGTCGCCTGCCGGTGCCGCTGCCGAAGGGGTCGGCCACCGACGCGCGCACGACGTTCATCCCCCTGAGCGAGGTCGCCACGCTCGATGTAGCACCCGGCCCGAATCAGGTCTCGCGCGAGGATGGCAAGCGGCGCATCGTGGTCAGCGCAAACGTGCGGGGGCGCGATATCGGGTCGTTCGTCAGCGAGGCCGAGTCCGCGCTCCAGCGGCAGGTGAAGATTCCCGCCGGCTACTGGACCGCGTGGGGCGGGACGTTCGAGCAGCTGCAATCCGCTACCGCGCGGCTCAAGATTGTCGTGCCTGTCGCGCTGTTGCTGGTGCTCGTGCTGTTGTTCGCGATGTTCGGCAACCTGCGCGATGGTTTGCTTGTCTTTACGGGCATTCCGTTCGCGCTGACCGGCGGCATCCTGGCGCTGTGGCTGCGCGGCATTCCGCTGTCGATTACCGCCGCGGTCGGCTTTATCGCGCTATGCGGCGTGGCGGTACTGAACGGGCTGGTGATGCTGTCGTTCATCCGGACGCTGCGGGAGGCGGGGCAGCCGCTGGAGGCCGCGGTGCGCGAAGGCGCGCTGACGCGGTTGCGGCCGGTGCTGATGACGGCGCTGGTCGCTTCGCTGGGCTTCGTGCCGATGGCGGTTGCCACGGGTACCGGAGCCGAAGTGCAGCGGCCGCTCGCCACCGTGGTGATCGGCGGCATATTGTCGTCGACGGCGCTGACCCTTCTTGTGCTGCCGGCCCTCTACCGGTGGGCGCATCGCCGGGAAGACAACGTTCGGGGGCTTTAGCGCCGCCTCGATCTCACCCCCCTTGTGTCCGTCCCCCCACCGTCGGGGGGGTTAGCTACGGCCGAATCTGCCGTTAGGCTGCTCACAAACAAATGTCTGGCGACAACGACTACAAGATCGCATAAGTTGCCGCACAGATATGCAGGAACGGGCTCATTCAGCGGTGCAACGCGTCACTAGCGGGCGCGTCTCTTTATTGCAACCGGGAAGAGAAAGAGGGGGGAAGAGCCGTGGCATTCCGCAATCTATCCATCAAGACGAAGCTGCTGGCTGGCTTCGGCGTGCTGGCACTTGTCGTGCTGGTGGTGTCAGGGTTATCGCTATACGCGCTCAATCGCGCCATCGATGGCTTCAACGAGTACATCAACGGACTCAACGCACGCGCCAACATGGCCATCGAGGTCCGCACGGCGGTGGATCGCCGCGCGATCGCCGCGCGCAATCTTGTCCTCGTGACCACGCCCGCGGACCTCGAACTCGAGCGTACCGAGGTCCTGCGCGCGCATGACGATGTGACGAAGAACCTCGCCAGGCTCAAGGACATGATCGTGCGCGGGAATGCAAGCCAGGGCGCGCGCGATCTGGTGGGCGAAGTGGACCGCGTGGAGGCCAGGTACGGGCCGGTTGCCACCGCGATCGTCGGTCTGGCGCTCGACAAGCAGCAGGGGGCAGCCATCGCGAAGATGAACGCGGAGTGCCGCCCGTTGCTGGCGGCGCTGGTCAAGGCTACCGACGCCTATCTGAGTTTCACGTACGAGCGGCAGCACGAGATGGTGCGGCGCTTGCAGGACGACTACGTGACGCAGCGCAACCTGCTGATCGTTGCGTCGATCGCCGCCGTGGCGTTCGGCCTGATCGGCGGACTGCTGCTGACGCGCGCGATTACGGGCCCTATCCAGCGGGCGGTGGAACTCGCGCGCACGGTGGCGCGCGGCGAACTCGGCACGCGCATCGACGTGACGTCGGATGACGAGACGGGCCGGCTGCTGGGCGCCCTGCGCGACATGAACGATCGCCTGACCGAAACGGTGGCGCGCGTACGCGACTCGAGCGCGAACATCGGCATTGCCACCGCGGAGATCGCCAACGGCAACATGGATCTGTCGAGCCGCACCGAACAGCAGGCCGCGTCGCTTGAAGAGACCGCCGCAAGCATGGAAGAGCTCACCGCCACGGTGCGCCACAACGCCGAGAACGCGCGCCAGGCGAGCGACCTCGCTCGCACCGCCGCCGATGTCGCGCAGCGTGGCAGCGAGACCGTTGGCCGCGTGGTGCACACGATGGAGGGCATCAGCGCCAGCTCGGTCAAGATTGCGGAGATCACCGGCATCATCGAGAGCATCGCGTTCCAGACGAACATCCTCGCGCTCAATGCCGCCGTGGAAGCCGCGCGCGCGGGCGAACAGGGCCGCGGCTTCGCCGTCGTGGCCAGCGAGGTGCGTAGCCTCGCGCAGCGCTCGTCGAATGCCGCCAAGGAGATCAAGGAGTTGATCGAGACGTCGGTGGAGCAGGTCACCGCCGGTTCGTCCCTCGCAAGCGAAGCGGGGCAGACCATGAGCGCGGTGACCGACGCCGTGGGCCGCGTGACCGCGATCGTGCAGGAGATCTCCTCGGCTTCGGCGGAGCAGGGCCGCGGTATCGAACAGGTGAACCAGGCGATCGTGCAGATCGATCAGGTCACGCAGCAGAACGCCACGCTCGTGCACGAGGCCGCGACGGCGTCGCGCTCGCTGGAAGAGCAGGGGCGCGAGCTCGACGAAGCCGTCTCGTTCTTCCGGCTGCCGAGCGGGCAGGTCATGACGTCGCGGCTGATCGAAGCGCCGCAGGCGGGCGCCTGGCAGCCGCGTCAGGCCATCGCGGCCTGAGGGCCTGAGGGCCTGGGGCGTTGAGGGGCGTGGGTGACCTACACCGCGGGCACCCAGTTCCCGTGGAAGCCGTACGGCACGCGGTGCGATAGCTGCACCGTCGCTACGGGGCCCGCGGAGACGTCGTCCGCGTCATACACCACTAGATCGCTGCGATGCTGCTGGCCACGATAGACCGTGGCCAGCAGCCAGCCATCGCCTTCATCGGCATCGTCCCCGCGCGGGACGAAGACAGGCTCCGACAACGCATCGCCGAGCGGCAGCGTGTGCATGCGCCGCTTGCCCGTCAGCTGATCGACATGCACGAGCGTGTCGTACGTGGAACGTAGCGAATCCGCGTGCATGCGCGACGCGAAGTAGCCATGCCGGTACGGCAGCGTCGTGTAGCGATCGTCGATGCGCGGGAACTCGCTACCTAGATCGTCGAGCCATGTGCGCTGAAACGTATCGCTGTCGCCGGCCATGTCGAAGGTCCAGCGGCACAACCGGGCGCGCGTGCCCGGCCCCGTGGCGCCGGGGTTGAACATGCCGGGGTTGTCGTACTGCAGCACGTCGGCGTGAATCAGATCCCCGTCTTCCCAGGCGTTCATCGTGTGGAACACGTAGCAGGACTCCCCGCGGAACCAGCGGAGCTTCGCCACGTCGCCATCGCGCGGGAGGATGCCGATATGCGCGCCACGGTCGGGCTCCCACAGGTACATCGACTCTCCCCGCATCGCGCGTTCCATGCTGCCGACGATCGGCAGGATCGGAAACAGCGCATAGCGCGGTGTCACAAGGAAGTCGTGCACCATGCTCGAGAACGGCGCATCGAACGACGCGGTGCGCGCGATGCGTCCCTCCCCATCGACGACGCCGAATGCCACGCCGTTGGACAGCGGGCCAGAGGCCGAATACGCGAAGTACACCATCTCTCCGGTAACGGGATCGATCTTCGGATGCGCGGTCATCGCGCCGCGCAGGTTGCCGTCGTAGCGGTACTCGCCCCGCGTGGCGAGCGTGCGCGGATCCAGTTCGACCGGCGGATCGGCTTCTTCGAGCGCGAGCAATCGGCCGGCATGCCAGACGACGTTGGTATTTGCGAGGTTCGATGTCTCGTCGCGCACCGAGGGATCGGTCGTCGCGGGGTTGCCCCAGCTGCCGAACAGCGCCTGCCCCGCCGCGCGCTCCAGTTCGAACTTGCGCGTCCGGACCCATCGGTTGCGGTAACGGGCGCGGCCATCCTCGAGTTCGAACGCGTGGACCATGCCATCGCCGGTGAACCAGTGGTAGTCATTGTCCCGTGGCGCGAACTGTGGGTTCGGTCCGTTGCGATACAGGGTGCCATGCAGCGCACGCGGCAACTCGCCGACGATGGGCAGGTCATGCGCTTCGCCCTCTATCGAGATAGGCGCGAAGTTGCCGGACAAGTAGAAGTGGGGAGGAAAGGGCAGGCTCATGCGGTACCTCGTGTGCCGGTCGTTCGAGAGCGGTAGCGGCATCTTGACAGTTCGGGCGGGCCCAGCCAAGGGGAAGCGTGCGAATACGAATCCGTTGGCCGAACGCGAAACGTCGCGCGAAACGTCTCCGCCGCCGCTTAACCCTGCCGGGAACGTGGACTTCATCATTGTTCATGTTGTGGGACAATCGCGGTCGGCGTCCGGATGGGCGCCGACGCACGGAGTACCGGATGAAATCGATCGACTGGAAGGACTGGGAAATCTTCTGCCGCGTGGTGGAAGGCGGGGGGTTCACCCAAGGCGCGGAGCTTGCCGAGGTCCCCAAGTCATCGGCGAGCGCCGCGGTGGCGCGGCTCGAAGGTCAGCTTGGCATCCGGTTGTTCGAACGCACGACGCGCCGCGTGCGCGTGACGCAGCGCGGGCAGCAACTCTACGAGCGGGTCGCGCCGCTATTCGGCGAATTGCGCGAGATCAGCGCGGAAGCCGCGTCCGTCAGCGCGGAGGTCAGCGGCACGCTGCGCATCGCCACGCCCTACGAAGTGGGCTCCCAACATCTCTCTCCCTCGCTGTCGCGGCTGCTCAAGCTGCATCCGTCGCTGCGCGTGCAGCTCGACGTCAGTTGGGACCAACCCGATCTGATCCGGCACGGGTATGACCTCGCGTTCGTGATGACGGATACGGGTCTCCACGACAGCTCGTTCGCCAGCAAGCGCGTGGTGCTGATCGAGCGCGCGTTCTATGCGGCGCCATCGCTGATCCGCGAGCGCGGCCTGCCGCGCGTGCCGCAGGACCTCGAAGGCTGGCCGACGCTGGGCAGCATCGACGACGGTCGCTGGGAATTTCTGCGCGACGGTGTGGAAATGCACACGATGGAGGTGGAGCCGCGCATCTGCACGCACAACGCGGAAGTGCGGCTCAAGGGCGCGATCGACGGACTCGGCGTCGCACGGCTGTCGCCGCGCTTCGTGCAGGAGCAGCTCGGCCATGGCCAGCTGGTTCGCGTGCTGCCCAATTACATGTCGTCGCCGCTGAAGGTCTATGTACTCATGCCCGCGCGCAAGCTGATGCCGGCGAGCGTGCGTGCATTCCTTGATGTGCTGGAGGAAACCCTGGGCGTGCCGGACGGCCGCAAGCCTATCCCACGCACGCTGCTTGGCGCGGCGCCGAAGTGGGCGACGCTGACGGCAGAGTCGCTGGGTTTGCCCGATGGACTCGCGGATGCCGGTGCCGGGATCCACGTGGCGGGGGGTATCGATGGCGCGTTGGTGCCCCCGCCAGACGGCACACCCCCCATCGTCACGCTTGACGACGGGGTTTGAAGGTCAATAAGGCTGATCGCCGGTACGTAGCTCGATGTTGAGCGTCTCGGCGATCTCGATCATCTCCTCATCGTCCTCGCTACGCGTGATCCATCCCGCGTAGGCGTCGCCGCCGGTGTCCCAGTTCCACAGCGTATAGCCCGCCACGCGCAGCTGATTGAACGCGATCTCCATGAGTTCGGGGACACTGGTGCTCTCCAGGAAGTCCTCATCCTCGGTGTCCTCCACGCCCCAGTCGATCTCGAGATCGATCCGCTCGCACAGCTGGTTCATGCTGCCGATAAACGATTCGGCATCCTTCCAATCGACATAGAAGCCCGACTCCCAGTCGATGATGTCCTTGAGGACCCAGAGCAGTTCCTCGCCATCGGCATCGTCTTCCTCGGCGTCTTCGAGCGATTCGTCGAACAGCGCCTGCTGACGCTCGGTCTGCGCGCTGTCTCCAAGGTTGATCAGCCCGATGAGCCGGCTGACCGCATCGGCCGCGTCGTCTTCCAGTTCAATCGCCATCGTTCGGTCTCCTTGTCTTGCCGGTTCAGTCGTTTGCAGGGACGGGATGATGCCGCAGGGCGGGGGTGCGAGGCAACCACCAGGCGCGTGCGTGAGTGGCTGACCGCTATGCGGCCGCGATCCCCGCAATCGCCCGTTGTCCCCGCGGCGTCACCCGCAACGCGCGCGACGTGGCGGTGGTTTCGATCCATCCCTGCGTCAGCATGTTCTGCAACATCGCCGCCCCGAGCGCACCTCCGAGATGCGGCTTCCGCTCGCTCCAGTCGGGGCAGGTGCAGGCAAACTGCCGCCGCTTCCGGCGCGCGTCGCCGAGGTCGATACCGAGCCCGACCATCGCTTCGGCTCCCTCGGCCGTGAGGTCCACCGAGGTGCCCTCGACGACCACCCATCCCGAGTTCCTCATACGATCGAAAACGCCCACTGCAAGTTCACCGGCCATATGGTCATAACAGGTCCGCGCCTGCCGCAAGGCAGGCGGCGCGGTCCGCGACACCGGCACCGCCCGCAGCCGCGGCGGCTGACTGGCCAGCGAAGCCGAAGCCAACGCCTCGATCGCCACGCCAATCTCCGGCGTGGAAAGCCGGTAATACCGGTTACGCCCCCGCGTCTCCACCGCCAGCAACCCACCCTCGGACAACCGATTCAAATGCCCACTGGTGGAAGAGGCCGACAACCCCGCAATCAACGCCAGTTCCCCGGCAGGGCGCGCACTACCATCCATGAGCGCCCACAGCATGGCGGCCCGACCCGGGTCGGCAAGAAGACCTGCGAGGTGGCTGATACCGGGGGCGTATTCCATTATTTGGTGGGGGATGAAGGGTGGGATGTGGGGAGTATAGATCGGAGGATCCTCTGACCTCGGACATAAAAAGCCTGTTTGCACATTACAATGCTGTCCTAAACATAAAAGCGCTTTCCTATGCAAAAGTGTGCTTCCCAAATGTATTGGTCGCACTCCATGGCTCTCTCGTGGTGATTGGCGACGCCTACAAGCAGCATGCCTCGCAGCAGAACACGAACTACCACGGTAGAAAGTCCGCCGGAATTTGGGGCTTTCGTAACGAGGTAGGAGTGCGCAGGGTGCTCACGACCCGTAGTGACGACGAGCTTCACTTTTCGTTTTCACAGGGAAATTGCTACGTATCGTAGGAGCGTCATACCGAAAAGGAAGCACGCCAGACGAGATAGGTCGCCGCGCCCAACCGGTGCAAGAGGCCACATGCGCTAACCTACTACGTCCCGAGAAACCTCTAAAGGACGGGCTTGTCGCGCCCTTGGTTAGCGAGAATTCATGAACTTTACGAAAGTGACAGTCCGAAATTTCGGCCCGTTCTCAGATGGCGAGTATTGCTTCTCCCCGGGCGAGGTCAATTGGGTAACGGGTAGAAACGCATCTGGGAAAACCCAGCTCGCCGGTGCAATGCTTGCCGCCATTGTGGGAAGGCCCGCTCTTTCCGTGAAACAGGACGGATTCGGCCCATCTGAAGTGGAGCTCGTGATGGAGGAGGGCAGTCAAGTGGAGGTTGCAGAACTCTCGGTCACCAGGGACGCGGATGACAGAGTGACTGTCTCCAAGACTACTGGTCCGCTGATCTTGGAAGCTCTATCTGCGATGTCCGACCCAGAAGGACAGAAGCTCATCGTTAGACTTGGGCAGTGGGACCCCTATGGCTTACGAATCGAAGACGTCGAAGGGGCAATTCCGCGTCAAATCGTGGACGGCTTAGTATGGATGCGCATCCGAGCAAGCGGTGTGTTCCACAATCGGGGAGGCTCGACTGGAGAAGTTGCCGTGATGGAGTTGAGCCGGCAGGTAGCAGCCCGTCGGCGTGCGCGGGTAAAGCTCCCGATGCTGGTTGACGATTGGGATCGTTGGCCGCAGGATTTGAACTCAGTGATGATAAAACTGCTTCAAGCGTGCGCGCAGGATTCGCAAGTAATCGTCTTTGCGGCGGATGCAGGACGTGCCGGACAGCAACTGATATCCCTGGACGGACGAACTAACGTAGCGTCTGATGCGTTGGCCCAGTATGACTACAGGTATGAGTCCCGTCGTCCCAATCTCAAGCCGCAAAAGAGGGCTGCTTGGGTGCTGGGCAGTACCTTCTCGCGTCAAGAAAACCGTACGTGTGAATTTAAGGAGGTCAAGGGAAGCAACCCTCTGGGCTCTATTAAGGGTGTGGTCGACCAATACGCCGTCGCGTTTTTGAACGCGGGAGACATCCAGGAGGGCGCGATATTCTGGGGGATTCGAGATGAGGACCGCGAAGTTGTCGGTGTGCGGCTCACAGTCCGCGAGTGCGACGAACTGCGGCGAGTCGTTACTGAGCGCCTGTTTCAGATTGTCCCTCCGATTGCACCGACCGCGTATCGCATTGAAATTCATCCGATTAACGACGGTCGCTTCAAAGTCATCGAAGATCTCTACATCGTCGAGGTTCGCGTACCCGCGATGCGACGAACTTTGCTATTTGCTACCGGCGGGCAAGAGGTCTATGTGAAAACCGACGCGGGAAAGAAGAAGCTGTCGACCCTAGAGCTTCAGCAGGAGCTTGTTCGCCGGCTTGGCATCTCCCCTGAGATCTGACGTTTCCTCGGCCCGCGCGAGCGAAACGTCGGAGCCAGCAGACTTTTGGAGACCTGCGGTCATCCCTTCGACACCGGTGTTGCCTCCGTCAGAAAGTGTTCGACGCGCTGCCCCGCTTTCATTGCCCGTGATAAGCCAGGCCGGCATCGGTCCTGTTCCGCCCCACGTGTGGCCATCCGCATTTGTGTATTTGGCTCCTGGCGATTGGATGATTCGAAGGCTGGGAGAGACGGCAGAGGCGGCACTCACCCGTCGCGCTGCCTTGCCGTATCAAGACGGCTGCGCCTTAAAGGTGGACGCCGAAGGTCACTGGGAGGCTAGTGCTGTTGAGAATGGCTAGCGATGCCGGATCGTTGCGGCCGCCTCGGGGGGGGCGTGCCAGCACATAGGTGTCGGAGGGAAGAATTCGTGCGTGCCAAGGTATGCACGTTCATACGCGAGGGCGTGTGTGGCGGAATTCAGACTGCGAGTGTGAGACGAGCCGCAATTGCTGCTATCCAACCATTAGGCCCAGATCTGTGCCTTCGAGACGGGGTATTGGATTGCTCGTTGGCGGATCGGTTCGAGGGGGGGGGGCAACGCGAGTCTTGCGTTGCCCCTTTCGAACTGCGCTGCTGCTTAAGAACTAAGCGGCAGCAGCGGATGCTTCTCCCTGAGCAGCCTCTGCCGCCTGCGCTTCTCGGGCTGCGCGCTCGTCGCGCACCAGGGGACATTCTTTGCAGTGCACATCGTTGTCGGCATTTGCTGGTTTTTCCACGTGGCTGCTGCCTACCAATGCTTTCCAAACAAACTCCGTACCGTCATGCGCTTTTACCTTCGCGCCACCGAAGATAAGCACTGGCAAGACTGCTCTAGGAATACTGTGCTCAAACATGATGGTGGAGGCAACGTCATCCGTGCCGAGAGGCCTCTTCTTGGCAATTTGCACTCCTATGCTCTTGCAGATATCCCTCATTGACGAGGAATTTGCGGGATCGACATAGTCGTTCAGATCCTTGCGTTGGAATGCCAAGCCCTTGGTCTTACCGGTCGGATTGACATGCAGAAGGTTGTTCTCAGGGCACGATGATTGGACGCTGTTTGGTGAACAAGCACCTGTCGCCTCAAGAACATTGATCTTCTTCGTGAGGGCTTCCTGTGCGGTAGTGGTGAGGTATGCGAATCGCAGGTGAAGTTTATTTCCGTGGCCGATGACGCTGGCCTTCTTGTTGCACGGTTTGTATAGGCATTCAAGTCGACGCTCGGACTCCCCGCCGCTCCAAGCTGCATCAGCGAACAAGCGCACCTCTGCGTTCGCTGTCTGGAGTTGCAGTTTGGTGGCTTCGATAAGCTTCGGACCTTCAATGCGTGCCGAAAGGATGTTGACGAGACCGTGGTCACCGCTGTGTGGGTCCGCGCCAATAAAGAAGACGCTGTGGTCGACCGGTGGTAGACCATCAAACCAATCCGCCATTTCAGCGACCGTGGCCACTTTCAGCTGAGACAGGATCGCTGCTGCAACGCGGTGCCCTCGCTCTGGGTCGACAAGACGGAATTGATTGCACCAGTCGTCAATTTTTTGCCACTTGAAGCTGCCTCGTTGGCTGCATTTCTCGGCATTCAACCGCCAGGACAGGCCTTCTGACTCAATCCAAGATTTCACTGCAAGGTGCAGTCTGTCTTTCGACAGTCTCTTTACCTTGAGATACTCGTCTTCGAGCCACGCCCCACAAAGATTCGCCGCTGCAACGACAATGGCTGCCGGATGGTCCTTCACCAAACTTTCAATGGCTGCGTTGTTTGTCTCTTTGTCGTGGGGCTTCGCGCCCAAGTGACGCATTAGTACACGTGTGCGCCAAGTGCCGGCGGTTCGATCCTCCAGCATTGACTCGATACCGACGGCTTGGGTAGGGCTTACTGCAACAATGAGAGAAACCACGGTCTTTGCCTAGAGCGGGTTACGGAACAAGCCTTAACTGGCTTGGACTGCTGCCAGGTCCAGCAGGACTCCGAAAGGAACTTCGAGTTTCTGGATTTGCTCGTAGCTCATTTTGTCCACGGCGGCATGGAGCAATTCACGTGCACGACGCTCCCTGAGCTCCTTCGCAGATAGCGAGGGCTCGTTCGAGATTGCTGTCGCAGGCGGTACGCCTGTCGCGTTTGCTTGAGCCTGCCCTCTGTCTCTCTCGAGTTGCACTTTCAACTGAGCAATCCGGTCTTCACTGACCTGGAACGCGATGAGGCGTTCATGGAAGAGTTTCAGCACGGAGTCTTGCCGGAACTTGCCCCACTCCTTGTCCAGGGGTGGCCGCGATGTTCTCAGTGCCTTCAGCCAGAGTGGGTATGATTGCTCATCAAAATTTTCGACGACGGCGGCTAGATCCGCGGTGTCGCGATGCTCGCTTCCGAGTTTGGCTACGAAGCGCTCGCACATTTCGCGGTGTTCTTCGAACTGAACCGGACGAATCTCTACGCATTCCGCAGGCTGCTGAGCGGTCACGAGCACAGTGCCAATCTCGCCTATGCTGGTGTCAAAGACGAGTTTTCTGGACGGCGACAGTGCAACGAAGGACTTCCAGAGCATCCCGTCGCCGTTCTTGACGACGGCTAGGGAGTCAGATCTTTGTTGCCTGAGCTCATAGACGATATCGGTGCCTTGCCGCTCGTCGTTGGTGAAAATGAGATCCGATAGATACAACTCCACAAAGTCCTTCAGGCGAGGTGTCTTTGTGGTCGGAAGGTAATTTTTGTATATGGTGCCGGCGGGAAGTACCTGAGCGACGATTGGAGCGAGTTTGGCTCCTACGACTTTCGCGGCGCCGAGTTCCTGGAGCTTTGAGGCGATGTCCCTTTGAAGGTCTTCCTTGTTGAGTTCGACCGGAGTTTGCGCGACTAGCGGATACTGTTGTGTTTGCACTCTATCCCCAGAAAAAACCAAAGCCCACTAATCGTGGGCCTGTTTGCTGGATAGTCAGACCTCACAAGCCAGCCACTTGCAGAGGACAGGGTCTTTAGCGCATCCACCCCACTGACGAAGTCGCCACCCCGCCCGAAGGTGAAAGATGACCGCGCGGACTTTTGAAGCTGCATGATCAATTTGATATGCGCTTCCCTTACAAAGCCTCGTCATAGCGCAAAGTATAGCACAGAACACACTCGCGCATCTCCTCCCTCGGAGGGGAGAGACGGGGGGGCGCCACCGTATGAGGGGGCTGATCAGGTATCCCGCGCCGAAAGGGACGAACTGTGATTTTAACTCACGAGCTCCAGTGCAGTTTGAAGCTGTTCTGAAGTAGACACGAGTGCGGTGCTCTAAACGCTTGGTCAATTCAGAAGGGTCCGGCACCCGAAGGACACTCTTGTGGCCGGTAACGTTCCATATGGGGCTTCGCTTCCAGGCAGCATCCCCGGACTCTTAGGTTTTTTGCCGGCGAGCATCCCCTGCGTTCTTCAAGCTGGCGGCCTTGGCGGGAATCTCATAGACCTGCTCGAGCATGTGCTCAACGATGTCTATTGCGAGCGCCAACTCGTCGCGCGGCGGCCGAGCCAGCGCATGAACAGCTTCGTTTCCAAGAAACCGATGGGAGTGAAGAAAGCCAGCACTGCTTGCGGTAACAACCCCTTGTTCGTGCAAACCGTAAATCTTACCCTCAAGGTTTCGGGAGCGCTTCGGGGCGCCATTGGGCTGGGGGACTGGGCCCTCATTAACGCCGCGGTCCAAGCACAGGCCCTCCACTAGCGCGCGCAAGCCTGCAGCACACAAGATGAGCGAGCCGTTGTTGAAGCACTGTACGACCTCGTCATAGAGAAGACCGAGCGTTGTCGGAACATGGTCGAATTCCTTTGCCGTCCTGTCGTCGCGCTTGGGATAGTAGTAATCCCTTCCGTGGTTGGGCTCCCAAGGGTTGGCGTCTTCTGAAAAGTAGTGATGATGGCGAAAGGTGACGGCCTTGCACCCGCCGCACTGCAGGATTTGGTAATCCTCCTGCCAGTCGATACTCCAATCGTCTTCGCCCTGGGACCCGGCTCGCGAAACGAAGGGGCGACAATTTTATGCTCAGTGTCTCGGCTGCATTGAATGCATAGTACATCCAGCGTTTGGCCTACATTCTGCTGAACTGAGAATTCCTTGATGGTTCTTTCGCTCATGGTGTAACGTTCGACCCTTAGGCGCACAACCTTGGGAATTTGGTACAGCTACTGTACAACAACGCCGGCCACCGTCTTGGCTATCCACATGATCTACGCAGCGACCTCGGTATCTGTGGCATCTTCGGCCAAGTGCTCCGCCATGCGGGTAAAGATTCGATGGACGTCAGACGCCCCTGTCCAGAAGCCATGGTCCCCAACAACATAGAGCCGGCGCTTCGCACGAGTCACAGCGACGTTGACCAGATTTGGCTTCGCCCCGGCAAACGATGAAATTACGCCCGGACTCGACGGATTCCCGCCAAGAAGAAGCACTACATTCTCGGCTTCTTTCCCTTGGAAAGTATGGACGGTGCCCGACATGCCCTTGCTCTTCTCGCCGTATCGAAGATAGAGCTGGCGTCGGATCTTCTCAGCGACTGTCCGGAACGGCGTGATGACGTAGACCTTGAACTGCCCGTTGGTCATCAGATCTCCCGCGCAGATTTCCTCAACCAGTTCCATGGTCCGCTTTGCTTGGGCTTCCACCCAATGTCCATCGGAGTGTTTGGCAGGAACATGCACCCAACAACTGGGTCCGATGCCGTGCGAACCAGAATCCTCACCTGCGCCGTAGACCATCTTATTGTCGTACGCAATGCTGTTGGCGATGCGGAACATTGGGTCGAGGCACCGCCGGTGGACCAGTAGAGGAGACCCGAGCCAAATCCGCTCATCCGAGTCGACATCTCCAAGATACATTCCAAACCGGTTGGCGCGATCGGCCAGCGTCTGTGCAGAGGTTAGTGGGGGTGCCCATTGAGGTTCCGCAGAACAGCGGAGCAACAAGGGCGTCATCAGTTCCTTTGGCACGCCAACGACAGGCTCCAATTGAAGCGGATCGCCAACGATGACTGAGCGTTTGCTGCGCCAGATTGCTCCCGCCGCCTGCTGAGGGGCCGCTTGTCCAGCTTCGTCAATCATCAGCCAAGCGAGTTGCTCACTACCTATTCCGCGAAAAAGTCGGGGGAAAGAAGCAAAAGTTGTGGAGACGACTGGTACCACCAGAAAAAACGCGTCCCACAAGTGAATTGGTCCCTTCGTGATTTGCGCGACGTTGAGGTTGCCCTGTAGCAGGTTTACAAACGCGCTGAGCGAGCGGGAAAGCGGATTCCAGGCAGCTACAATGAAAGCCTGATGCAGCTTCATTGCCGCGACAAAAACTTCCCGTCGTGCTCGGAAGAGCGAAGGGAAGTCGTAGGGCACAGCGCAGTGCAATCCCTCGCGCCCCAGCGCCGCCAGGTCCCAAAACGGCAGCTTGTCAGGCGGCACCTGGGAGGCGGCTAGGATTTTCTGAGCGGCTTCCAGTTCGGCTTCGGCTCGCGCCATCTGCTTTTGGTCGGCAGCAATGTTCGCGCGGGTGGCGTCGACTAAACGTTGTGCCGTCGCAGCCTCGCTCCGCAATCTCCGCACAATGCTGGCTGCCTTATCGCGTCCCTCCATTAGGCTCGCGAGCATTCCATCAGCTAGATCGGCGTCTACCGCCGAACCAGCGTTGTCGGTAAGAGGCAGCCCGGCGAGGCAGGCCTTGGTCCTGCAGTTTGCACTACGCTCGCTCGCGGCCACCAACGCCCGCTTCTGCCCGTCAAGTTTTCGAGCCAGGACCTCTTCGTTGGCAACATTCTCGACTGCGCGAGTCTCTTTCGTGCGGGCCTTGCGTAGCTGCCCTTCGAGGTCAACCGCATAAGCATTCCACTGGCGACTGTACTGAGTGCGAAAAAGCTCAGATAGGAATCCGGGCTTGCTGCGGTGATGGAATTCAATGTCCTCCTGGGCGCTGCGCACTGCGGCGACCGCGCGCTCGAGTTCGCTGCGGGCTTGCTCGACACCCGTTGGAGCGACCTTCTCACTAAGAGCCTCATATGCTTTTTGTTGACTTCTCAGGTGAGCATCCGCGTCGGACCAGTTCGTGCAAAGCGATACCCATTGTTCTGCGCGCTCGTAAGCCACGTGGGCTGCTTCAAGTCGAGTCTTTGCATGATGCGCAGCCTCAATTTGCCCATCGAGCGTATCCCGATTTTCCGCGAGCGCTGCGTGAGCCTCAGACAAATCACGCTGGGCAGCCGCGCACGTTCGCATCGCATCGGCGGTATGGGACGCCATGGCAGTCAACGCATCCACTTTACGGCGGGCTTCTCGATATTGCCTGCGAGCTTCTTCCCATGAGAGCGCACCATGATCTCCGGACTTGACGAGATCCTGCAGTGATCTTAAGCGAAGGGGATCCAGTTCGGCGGCTGGCTGCCCCTCTTTCGGCTTCTTCTGCAGGCCTGAGAGCCAGAATCGGCTGGCAAACTGGTTACGATTGGACTTGTTGCCTAGCACCGCGGTGATGAGCCCCCAACGCTGGCGTGTGGTGGGCCGTCTCTTTGCCTTGGGTGGTGCAGCCGCTGAATCGGCCAACTTGGAGAAGTAGTCGATGTCGACGTCGTCTGCGATTGCAGCCAGGCCGGGAAGTTCTTTCGTGATGTTCTCTACGGCGCCATTGTTGGCTGACGAAACGACAATCCCAAAGCCACGAAGACGGGCGTCAAGTTCGTAGACAGGATATTGATAGTCTTCAATCTCCAGACGCCGCTTGAACGCTGATGCCGGTGTATCGAAATCCACCATGACATCTGCACGATTGACTACGACGGCGGCAACGATGTCCTTGAGCATGGTCGTCTTGCCGGTGCCAGGAGGACCGTTGACCGAAAATAAACCGCCATCAAGGGCAAGGTCCTGCATCACGGTATTCACGGCGAACTGCTGCGCCGTCACGAGTGGGTGCTTGGAGGGCCAGCATCCCGGTGGCAACCTCGAAGGGTAAACGCCATAGATTAATTTACTGACGTCAGATTCAAGATCGATGCGCCCTGTAGAGTCCTGGCCCCTGAGATACGCTTTCAGCCCGGTGCCAATGTCCCGGCTCGCGATCGCATCGCCCAATTCCTCAAGATCTTCGGCATAGAAACTGTTCAGAGGGTCGTCTTGCGAAGCTACGGAGTCCGCATCGCCCGACTCCTTTGCGGGTGCCCAGTGCGCCTGGACGCGCCACTTTTCTTGCTGCTCAGGCAGCCAGCCAGATAACGCGAAGACTAGTGCAGTGATAGCACGAACATCCTCCGATGTAATCGGGCGCACAGGGGCCGGGGCACGGCGCGTATCATCGAGGGGTGGGGTTGTGCTGCCGATTGAGCCTTTCGCTGGCGCGGGGGTTCCGGGATTCTCGACGGAGGTCTCGTTCTGTCCAAGCCCGCCTTCCGGCTTCTTCGCGAAGAGTCGGCGCGCGACCATGAGGTCTTGGACTTTTTCGCGAATCTTCTCTTCCAACCCGTCGGATCCAAAGAACCCTCTGAAGTTCAGGGGAGTGTCCGTTCCCGATACGCTGGAAATTTGAGCCATTGCCCACGGTACTGTGCTGACAAACAATTGTCCGCTTGCTAGCCCCTTCCCATCGACGTTAATTACCACACATGCAGCTGGCGAAGGCGGCCGCATTTCCGCTTGATCGATGGAGTCCGCGCCAAGATATTGACGCGCGGTTTCAATGAAGTAAGGCCCGTCAATAATGCCAGCATACAGCTGGAACCTTCTATTTGCCCCGATTTGGCGGTCAAGAATAGCTTGCTTCTTCGGGTCGCTCCATGGCAGTTCGTCTTCGGATGCGTCACTCTCGAATTCCCAGACCGATTCATCTAGTTTTACGGCTGGTGGGGACTGTGGAGCAAGATACTCGAGTGCCTGCCAAAAATTGACCGCCGCTTCTGCCTCCTTCCAATTGTTGCGAACCTTACTCTTGTGCTCTACCGTTATTAAGTTCTTCGCCATCATGATCCACTGCCCCTAACGTTTAACTGTCGGCGTCTGTTTTGTTTGGCGAACATATTATATAACTTTGCGATTCTGGAATTGACTATTGACGTAGGGATGCATCAGCGGACCTTAATTTAAGGCGTGCATTTTAATCCGTAGTCACGTCTCGCAGCGCTCAAATTGCGGGACAATATGGTCTACATATCCTACCGTAACCTCGTGACCCCATGGCGCCTCGAAAACTGATTGTTTGGTGTGTCGGAATCATCGTCTTGCTTGCTGTGGGGGTACTACTTTCCTGGGGAGGCAGGGCACTTGGTGTTCCCACCAGCACCGACCTGGGTGGACCCCAGACGGTTACATATGGAAGCGGCCCGTTTAGTTACGAGGAGGAAGTGGACTCGGTTCAGACGTTCTATGGATTGTCGACCACTGCGTTATCTTTCATAGATGTGCATTAAGCCGGACGAGCAGTCTATGCCCGCAGATGGCGCGCCGACTTTGGTAGAAAAGGTTGGTTCACGTTCCTCGCGTGGGCGATAGCACTGGCAAGTCTGCTTGCCCTATCCGTCCTTTCGGCGTTCGTCTTCCGGCGTTTCCAAGGTGGACTTGCAAATTACATCCGTATGGTCATGGAACTGTGCACGATGGCAGGCATGGGTTGTATTTTCGCTGGTGGAGCCGACGAGTCCGCAGGCTCAACGAGGAACCGGATGACGAGTGCTGATGGATGACACCTTCGGCCACCCGACGCAGTTGCGTGTTACAGAACAAAACGAGAGGTATTTCAATGGCATGGACGTTCTATCTTGATGAAAGTGGACATAGCGGAGACGCGGTGAAAGCCGGGGATCGTTTCGACTTCAAAGATCAGCCGTTCTTTGTGCTCGCCGCTGTCGGTCTGCGAGATGAGAAGGCATTGTCGGAAAAGCTCTCCGAACTACGCCAAAAGTATCGGCTACCAAGTGGGGAACTGAAGGCGAAGTCCCTCGTGAGCAAGCCGTCCTTTGTCGGCGACCTTGTCACTTGGCTGTGCAAGCAGGAACTTCCGATATTTGTGGAGCTCGTTGACAAGAAATACTTCATCGCTATTCACATCGTGAACACTCAGGTCCTGCCGCCTTCAGCAGGTGTAGCGGAGTCCCCTGGTGTCATGTACTTTCGCAATCAGATTGCGGATTTCATCTATGCGTACGCACCAGATGAAGTTTTCGAGGGATATGTGAATGCATGCTTGGCTCCAAGCGCCGATATCGTGCGTCAGTCCCTGCAAAGCCAGATTGATTTCGCGACTTCAGTCATGTCAACCACGGCGCTGCCGATGGTTTCTGAGGCACTTCGAAGGATGTGCATTGAATCGCTCGACGACCTTGAGCAAATGCTGACGGAAGATGCTTTGGCGTTCCAGAGGTTCTTGCCAAGCCCTGACAGGAACAAGCGCGATAAGCTAGTTTGGATGCTTCCCAACCTGACGTCGTTCACAAGTATCTATGCACGTATCAACAAGTACATGAAGGGGGAAATCGCTAACGTTCGCTTGGTCCATGATGTTCAGTTGGAGTACGAGAACATCCTGCGTGACGCCAAAGGTTTGACCGAAGAGCTCGCCCGCTCAGGTGAGCTTCCCGAGTTTCCGAACGCCAACTACAAATTCTCAGAGGCGAGCAGTCTGGAGTTTGCGGTTTCACATGAGTCTGTAGGCATCCAGGTAGCCGATCTCGTTGCGGGAACTGTCATGCGCTTCTGTCGGGCCCGGAAACTTGGCGACGAGGCGCAGATGAATGACCATGTCCGAACGCTAGGCGTACTCCTGTGGACGACCGATGCCGAGACAGGGCAGGGGGTGAACCAAGTCGTGCCCGCCGCTGAAGTGATGGAGGTTACGAGGATCTGTTGAGTATTGTAGGCGCCGGACCGCATACTAGTTCAGGGAGCCAAGTGGCACCGGTAATTTGCACCGATGGGAGAGTGCCTAGAGTTGAATGCTCCATCCACCAATCTGGTGGCTCTAGCAGCCTAGTGAGGTGTCCGGCACCGCTCGTGGGCCCCAGTTGACTGAGGACGTCTCGCTGTGGCCGACCATCCTTTTGTTCGCTGTGGTTTTCGGTGTCGGCATGCTAATAATCGGACACCCCTGGCGTGCTCCGATGGCTGGGGATCTTCCTCGATTGGGCGCGTTGGTGCGTGCTCCCATCATGGCGGCGTCAGCCGCTGGCCTGCCATAGTGGCCCTTATCTTTAGCGCCGTCGTTGCAGGAGAGTTCCATGGGCGCGCATACGTCGGGTCGAGCGAAGGAGCGACAGGTCCTAGGCGGAGGAGGGCGCGATACAACCGGAACGCGTTTTAATCCTCAACAAGTGACGCAAAGGATTATTGTTTGAGGCCTCGGTCAGGGCGCCTATATGAGTCAGGGACTCAGCGGGGGCAACTGCCAGAATTTTGATGTCCGAGGTCATCCTCAAATCAAGGTCTCCTCGATTGAGATGCATCCGCGGTCGACGAACCGGTCGCTCTGCAAAGCTTCGTGAAGGCCGATATCCTTTGTGACTCCGTCTCCAGAGACGATCGCCGCTTCCTTGCTCGTCCCTCCCTACTCCGGCGGGATAGTGCCCTTCATAGCCGAAACCCCAAAATGCCCCCTCGCGTCGCCATTGCGTCGCACAAGACAAATCATAATGCGCGGTCCCATGAACGAATTCCACCTCGCCGCGCTGACGACGGCGAGAGGTGCCGTGCTGAGCGGCATCCTCTGCGTGCTGCTCACACCGAATGCCCACGCTCACGGTGGCGGGCTGAATGCGGAGGGGTGCCACAACAACCGAAAAACGGGTGAGTACCACTGTCACCGCGGCGGCGGCACGAGCGGGCCATCCGCGCCATCCGCGCAATTCATGCAAGCGAACCCGCCGCGCGCAAACGCGACGAAGCCAGCCGTACGCCCGTCCGCAGGCCCCACCTGCTACACGGGTCCTCGCGGTGGGACGTACACGATTACCGCGAGCGGCAGGAAGAACTACGGCGGCTGCTAGCGCGTGTCTGCAAACCGGACGCGTCGCGATCCGCATGCGCTGTGAAGAACGTCGATAGCCATTCAACCTTGCTCTAGCGAGGGTGCGTATCGCGCCTACGACATGCTGTTGCTTGCAGAGGGCTCATGAGGTTAAAGTTCGCATGTACGCGCGTGGAATCAATCCTGGCTGTGCTCTTGATATCCGAAAGGATGCCAACAGCCGCCACGATCCACGACGCCAATGAAGCGAAAGGTCACCTTGTGTGGCCTTTTGTTTTTTTACGCTCCTTTTTTTACGCCCCTTTCTTTACGCCCCTTTTTTTACGCCCCTGTCGTCGCGCGATGCGCGATTTCTACTCGGGGGCCTCATCGCTTGTTGCCGAAGGGTACGCCGGTGCGGCTCCCGTGCATCTAGTAGTTCGATCGAATGATGCGTCCGAGGCTACGAGAAACGGGGGGCTGTCCGGACTTAATCCACAGTGACAATAATCGCCACGCGACGATTCTCCGCGCGTCCTGCCGCGGTGCGATTGTCAGCGATGGGCATCGTCTTGCCGAGACCTCTCACCTTGATTTCGCCTTGGGAGAAGCCAGCACTTTCCAGTGTCCTGGCGACGGCGGTCGCCCGACGTATGGAGAGTTGCTGGTTGTATTCGACACTGCCCGTGTCGTCAGTATGGCCGTTCACACGAAGGTCCGAGATTCCCGCTTCGCTGAGAAGACGCCCCAGCCGCAACAGCGGCGCCTGGCGCTCCGGTGTGATCGTGTCCTCATTGACGCCAAAGAGGACCTTGTCCGAGATTCCTAGCTCCCAGCCGTTGTCGGTCAACTTGAAACCCTCGGATTGCAACAGGGCCACCTGAGCAGGTGTCAGCCTGGCGCGCGACTCGGGTGTCGCGCATCCGGTTAGGGCCAATGCGGCCAACCCGGCGGTGGTTAGCAAAAGGGCCCGCCGCAACTGGAATGAGGAGCGATAAGACATGAATGAAGGAGAGGGTGAGATTTTTATCGGGATCTGGGCGTCGCACAAGGCAGCAGCATGGTGCCACACAGCCGCGCCCTCGATCCGGTCGCGTGAAGTGTGAGCCATGGCATAAAGAACCGCAATATCGCTGCGACATCCCCATGCGGCCGAGCGCGGGGCGGCGGTTAAGGATTGGGTGATGTTGCGGGTCGAATTGCATTGAGGCCCTGGGTGGTCAACGCTTCCCGAACAATTTTCAGGCGAGATTCCAGGCTTCGCTTGGTGATGCCCGCACTAGCGGGTAGTCGAGCGATTTGGCTGGTGAGATATCGCTCTTCTGCTCATAGATTTATCTGGTCCTGTCGATTCATGGTTGCAAGCCTTCGGAAGCGCCGGGCGGCGGAGCCGGCGGACGTTGTTTCGCTCCGTTTTCGTGCCTCAAAGCAAGGGAGTCCAGATTGCCAGCTTTCTTCCGCCCTGCACGACCTCGGCCGCGCCATGCTGTTTGCCAACACGCCTCAACTCCCGCTTGAGTTCGCGAAAGCGGCGGAATGTGCCAATCTCGATCGGTCGTTCGCGTCGATGTCCGCCGTGGAGGCGGTAGGCATCAAGGCCGGCGCTGGTGTTCAATGTCTTGAAGCGGTGATGGCTTTCGGAGATGAGATAGGTGGAGTACATCTCGGGAGAGAACCATCTCATCATTTCCATGATGCGGTCATAGCTGAGGCTCAGCCTTGCGATGGCCTCGGACGGGTTGGATGGCGATACTTGAACGATCTCTAAGGCTCGGTGTCGCCGCGGCCGATCTTCCTCCAGGAGAGGGCCAGCCTTCCAGATGGGTTCGAGATGCGCGATGCGATTTCGGAGGCTATTGCAGTAGTCGAGCCTCGCGAACAAACGGTCACGGTGCTTGCGCGAAGCCCAATACGTCTTGCTCTTATACCTGTGCCCTGGAAGAGCCTCGACAAGGATGCTTGGCCAGTCGATGGACGTGCCGGTGTCGTCCTCACTTGAATCCAGGAGGTGAGACCAAAATCCGAAAGTCAGCTTTGATATGACATCGTCAGGCCATGGCATGGGAGTGCGCGCCACGAGTTGCCAACGACCTCCGACGCGGCAGCGCTCATGGGTCAATTTCTTGACCGCTTCCTCGGAAGCTTTGGTCAAGCAGAGGTGCAGGTACCAATCCCGCGAAGTCGGACAGCCGTTCCCGCCGTAGCGGCGGCTGAGTGCGCCATGGAGCTGGTTCCGCATGACCACCTCCGCGAAAGCCAATGCACGCGACACGCACTGCGATATCGATTCATTCCAACAGTACAGGCCGAAGACCTCCCGGTCCGTGAGTGCCGTGAAGAATGATTGGTAGCTACTCAACCTTGCTCGCGAAAGCGCCCGTACCGCGCCTGCGACATGCTGTTGCTTGAGAGTACTCATTGCGTTAGACTTTGCCTGTACGCGCGTGGGCCAAATCTTGGCTGTGCTCTTGGTATTCAGCAGGCACCAACAGTGCAGGCACCAACAGCCGCCAACATCCACGACGCCAATGAAGCGAAAGGCCACCTTGGGTGGCCTTTCGTTTTTTTACGCCCTAACATCTTCGCGGCGATGCGCGATTACTGCTAGGGGCCTCATCGCCTGTTGCCGAAGGGTACGACGGTGCGGCTTCCGTGCATCTAGTCGTTTCATGGAATGTGGGTGACCTGCTCCTCGCGTTTAGTAGCCTGAACGGAGAGGGACGAGCGAGGGTCGTTAATCCACCGTGACGATAATCGCCACACGACGATTCTCCGCGCGCCCTGCGGCGGTGCGATTGTCGGCGATGGGCATCGTCTTCCCGAGACCTCGCACCTTGATTTCGCCTTGGGAGAAGCCAGCACTTTCCAGTGTCCTGGCCACGGCAGTCGCCCGGCGTATGGAAAGCAGCTGGTTGTATTCGACACTGCCCGTGTCGTCAGTGTGGCCGTTCACACGAAGGTCCGAGATTCCCGCTTCGCTGAGAAGACGCCCCAGCCGCAACAGCGGCGCCTGCCGCTCGGGTGTGATCGTGTCCTCGTTGACGCCAAAGAGGACCTTGTCCGAGATTCCCAGCTCCCAACCGTTGTCGGTCAACTTGAAACCCTCGGATTGCAACAGGGCCACCTGAGCAGGTGTCAGCCTACTGCGCGACTCGGGTGTCGCGCATCCGGTTAGCGACAACGCTGCCAACCCGGCGGTTGCTAGCAAAAGGGTACGCCGCAACTGGAATGAAGAGCGATGAGACATGAATGATCAGGAGATGGTGAGTTTGATCGGGATTTAGGCGTCGGACCAGGCGGCAGCACGGCGCCACACAGCTGCGACTTCGATCCGATCGCGAAAGTGTGAGCCATGGCATAAAGAACCGCAATATCGCTATGACATCCCCATAATTTACGAATCGCTGCGTGAACCCTAGAGTCGTGTCATACCAATCGAACGAATGGGAAGACGCCGTGGGCTATACAGCGATAGAGAAAATCATGGGCCGCGTCAGCCGCGATCCCGCGCACCGCGACGGCGTCGCGGCCGACGCCTTGTTGTTTCCGGATCCTGACATGGTCATGGTCCACGATGGACTATTGCGCGAAGCCAAGCAGACGCTGGACGCGATCGGTATCGACAGGATTCATGCGCCCGAGAAGACCATGGTCGTCAGCGACCATGACGTGCTCTACGGCAGCGCGCGCGCTGCCGAACGCGGGGCGTACAACCGCAAAGCGGTCAAGCGCTGGAAGATCCAGAACTTCTACGACGCCGGCCGCGGAGGGCACGGCCACATCTTTCCGATGGAAGAGGGGCTGGTTCTTCCGGGCATGTTCTATTTCGATAACGATACCCACGCGACGAATGCCGGCGCGGTCGGCGCGGTGGGCCTGCGTGTCGGCAACGAGATCGCGCGGGTACTGGCGACGGGCACGACATGGATCACAGTGCCGCGCACCGTCCGACTGGAACTGCTGGGGCGGCTGCCTCAAGGCGTGTATGCACGCGATGTCGGCTTCTATCTCGCTCGCGAGATTCAAGCCGGACGTATTCCCTTCGATCTCGACTACCGTGTGCTCGAACTGGCGGGCGACCTGGATCAGTTCGGCCTCGGTGCGCGTGTAGCGCTCTGCAGTACGCCCACAGAAATGCGCGCCGCGGGGGTCTTCGTACCGCCCTCGGAGGAAATCCTGCGTTACTGCGCGACGCACGCGAAGCGGCCGTTCGAGCCAGTCTTTCCCGACGCGGACGCGCAATACGAGGCGCAGGCGACCATCGACCTCACGGTGATAAGCCCGCAGGTCGTGCCGCCCGGAGACGTGACGAATGCGACCGACGTCGCAGCCTCGCTGGGCACCCCGGTGGACCACGCCTTCATCGGCTCGTGCGGATCCGGCATGTACGACGACATGATCATTGCCGCCAGCCTGCTCAAGGGCCGGAAGCTAGCCGATGGAGTGCGCCTGTTTGTCGTGCCCGGTTCGGAACGTTCGACCAGGCGCCTCGCGGAAGACGGACTCATGCAAGTGTTCCTCGATGCGGGCGCGATCGTGTTACCCGCGGGATGCGGCCCATGCAACGACGCCGTCGTGGGCCCGCTCGCCTCGGGAGAGGTGTCGATTTCCACGGCGACCAATAGCAACAAGGGCCGCTTCGGCCCGCGAGACGCCAGCCTCTATCTTGGAAGCCCGGCGACGGTCGCGGCCTCCGCGATCGCCGGACGCATATCGGACCCCCGCACCGCGATCGCGGATGCTGCATTGCTCGAGCGACTGGAGACCAGCTATGTCTGAGTTCGAATGGATATTGCGTGGCCGTTGCCACAAGTTTGGCGACGACGTGGCGCACGCCGGCGGAATCGTCCCGGCTCACTTCGTCACGGCCCGCGAGACCGATCCGGAAGTCCTGAAGCCGCATCTGTTCGAGGAGATCCGCAGCGGATTCGCCGCACGATGCCGCCCGGGGGACATCGTGGTCGCGGGCAAGCGATTCGGCATGGGGCCGAAGGTTCCCGGCTACATAGCGATGCGTGCGCTTGGGCTCGGACTGGTGTGCGAATCGATGCCGGTGCAGGCTTATCGGGCTGCACTGGGAGAAGGCGTGCCGGTGCTCGCGCCCAACCCGGGCATCCTCGACCTCTGTGACGACGGCGACCTGCTGGAAGTGGATTTCGCCACGGGCCTGTTCGTCAACCAGACACGCGGCACCCGCATCGGGCTCGCGCCCATCCCGTCAATCCTGCGCGATCTCGTCGCGCGGGGCGGTACCGCTGGCTGGCTCTCCCACTGGTGGCAACGCGAACGCGGTGCCGCTGACGCGTGACGTATCGCGCCTCAATTTCTGTTCCACGTCTTCCGGGAGTTCCCCGTGCCGCTTACAGCAAGACCTCGTCATTGGCTGATGGCCACCGCCGCCGCCCTTATCGCCACCTGTGCTTCGGCGCAGGATTCCGCGCCAGCGTTTCCGGCGCCGGGCCAGACCATCCGCGTCATCGTCCCGGCATCGGCCGGCGGCACGACGGACATTCTCGCGCGTGTATTGGCGCGGCACTTGCAGGAGGCCTGGAAGGTGCCGGTCATCGTCGAGAACAAGGCCGGTGCCGGCGGCGTCGTGGGGGCCACCGCCTTGCTGGCAGCGAAGCCTGATGGCCAGACGGTCATGATGGTGCCCAGCGCCTTTGGCGTGCATGCCGCGCTGGACCGCGCGCTGGCGTATGACCCGTTGCGCGACATTGCCGGCATCGGACTGATCGGCCGCTCTCCCGCCTTCCTCGTCGTATCGCCCAGAGAGAAGCTGGCCAATGCCGCGCAGCTGATAGCACGTGCGAAAGACGTTCCCCAAGGCGTGAACTATGGCTCGGCTGGCGTGGGAAGCACGGCGCATCTGCATGGCGCCATGCTCGCACGCGTGGGCGGCTTCTCGGCGACGCATGTTCCATATCGTGGCACCCCCGAAGCCATCAACGACGTGATTGGCGGCAGGCTCCTCTATGCCTTCGCGCCGGCCCCCAATGTCATCAGCCTTGCCAAGGCGGGCCAGATCGCGATCCTTGGCAGCAGTTCACCGGAAGGGGCTAGGTTCATTCCGGGTACGCCCACGCTGCCGCAGGCGAGCACACCCGGCTATGACGGCGCCGATTGGTTCGGGACGGTGGTGTCGTCAAAGGTGCCCAAAGCGATCCGCGAGAAGTTCGGCAAGGAGTTGGCGCGGATCCTCCAGCTTCCCGACGTGCGTGAGGTGTTTGTTGGCGTGGGTGCCGAGCCCGTGTCGAGCACGCCCGATCAGATGGACGACATGTTGAAAAGCTATGTCGCCAATGTCCGCAAGCTTGCCGGTGAAATGCGCATCACGCTGGAGTGAAGCGATCCCACCAGACCTGACATTCATGAGAACCCATCTCTCCAAGGAGGAAAGCCTATGAACACGACGACCCATCAATCCGCGGCAACGGCTTCGTATCGGAAGCCGGACGTGCAGTGGACAGGCGGCGAAGAGCATTGGACCACCCGCGACGGCGGCGTCGATCTCTTCATGTGGCGCAAGCCGCCGACCGGCGGGCAGAAGCCGATCGGCACGATTCTGTTCGTGCATGGATCGTCGATGGCGGGGCAACCCACTTTCGACCTGCAGGTGCCGGGCCGGCCCGACTCGTCGGTCATGGATTGGTTCGCGGCACAGGGGTTCGACACGTGGTGCGTCGACAGCGAGGGCTATGGCCGATCCAGCAAACATCGCGACATCAACTTCGACATCGCGAATGGCGCGGCGGACCTCGCTGCCGCGACGACGTACATGACCGGGCATACCGGGGCGGAGCGATTTCTCGTCTATGGCATTTCGTCCGGTGCGCTGAAGGCGGCGTTGTTCGCGCAGCAGCATCCCGAACGCGTCGAGCGGCTCGCATTGGATGCGTTTGTGTGGACCGGAGAGGGCAGTCCCACGCTCGAGGCGCGGCGCAAGCGGCTCGACGAGTGGCTTAGCAAGAATCGGCGTCCCATCGACAACGCATTCGTCCACAGCATTTTCAATCGCGATCATCCAGGCACCGCGGATGACGCGACCGTCAACGCGTTCGCCGATGCCATCCTGACGCTGGACGATTCGGTGCCCACGGGCACCTACGTCGACATGTGTTCGAAGCTGCCGATCGTGGATCCCGCAAAGATGCCGATGCCGACCATCGTGATGCGCGGCGAGTACGACGGCATCGCGAGCGAGGAAGATCTTCTTGAGTTCTTCAGTCTTCTGCCAAACAGCGACAAACAGTTCGCCGTGATGGCGGGCATCGCCCACGCCAGCTTTCAGCAGAAGAACTACAGGATGGTCTATCACATCCTCCGCTCGTTCTTCACGCAACCGGCCCCCGTCTATCGAATGACTCACTCAACCTCTGGGAATTAACATGCGTATCGGTGTAATCCTTAAAGATGGCGCTCGTCATACAGGCATCGTCTCTGGTGATGGCAAATCCTTTCGCCCGTTCCAGCTCCGTGCCGATCTGGCGCACCGTGGCGCGTTGGCCGTGATCGAGCACTCGGTCGCCAACGGCGGCGAGCTCCCTCCGCTCGAACCACACAGTTTCGATCTGCGCGAGGCGAAGCTGGAAGCGCCGCTGCCGGTCCCGCGCCGCAACCTGTGGTGCGTGGGCCGCAACTACCGTGCCCATGCGAAGGAGCTGGAGACGACGGTGTTCAAGGACAACGCGCCAGATCCGGCGGCGTGGCCCATTTTCTTCACAAAGGCCCCGGAGACCGTCATCGGGCCGACCGATACGGTGGCGTTGCCCGGCGCCTTGTCGGCACAGATCGACTACGAGGCCGAACTGACGATCGTGATAGGCAAGGGCGGCAAGAACATCTCCCGCGAAGCGGCCATGGACCATGTGTATGGCTACACGATCATCAATGACGTGACGGCGCGCGACGTGCAGATTCGCCATCAGCAATGGGATCTGGGCAAGTCGTTCGACACATTCTGCCCAATGGGCCCGTGGATCGTTACCGCCGATGAGCTTGACGGTACGAACACACGTGTGCGCTGCTGGGTGACCACCGCGTCGGGGGAGCGTGAACTGCGTCAGGATGCCCTGACCACGGATCTGATCTTCGACATCCCCACGCTGATCGAAACCTGCTCCCGGGGTATCACGCTGTATCCCGGGGACGTGATCGCAACGGGCTCTCCCGCCGGCGTTGGCATGGGGATGACGCCGCCGCGCTACCTGCGGAACGGGGACAGTGTGCGGATCGAAGTGGACGGCCTGGGCGCGATCGAGAACCGGTTCGCCTAAGGCGAACGGCGCGAGATGGGCGCCCTCGCCGCCGACATCTCGCGTGTCGCGGCCTTGCCGAACAGGTCCAGGAAGGCTCTTGCCGGTTCGGTCAGCGGCGAGCCGCGACGTTTCAGCACCTGAAGCGAACGCGTGATCTGCGGGCCGATCAATGTCCGCACCACGGCGTTCATCGACAGGGCGAGTGCTTGAACGGTGGAGGAGACGATAGCAACGCCGAGTCCTTCACTGGCGAGGACCACGGAAGTCATGTGATTCCCCGTCTCGAAGGCAGGCTGAAACGGCTCCTGCATGCTCGCAAACGCGTCCTCCGCCAGCATCCGGGCGACACTGCCCGGCGCGTTCACGATGATGGGGAGGCCGACGAGATCGGACCAGCGAACCCGGGTCAGCCTCGACAACGGATGATCGGGCATGTGGGCGACGCAGAGCTGGTCACGGCCGAGGGGGAGGCTCTCCACTTCACCGTTGTCGGCGGGCTGGAATGTCATGGCAAAGTCGACGCCTCGCGTGTAGACGTGATGAACCAGTTCGTCGCCGACGCACTCCCGAAAGCTGACATGCACTGCCGGGTGCGAGACCTGGAACTGTGACAGCACACCCGGCAGTAGCGTCGATGCAAGCAGAGGGGGCAGCGCGACCGTGATTCGTCGGACCGCTTGCTCGGCAAGCTGCTGACTATTGTTCAGGATCGACGCCGCATCCTGCAGCATGCGCTCCGCGATCGGAAGCAGGCCTTTTCCGGAGGCAGTAAGCGTGACGCCGCGTGGGTTCCGCTCGAACAGCTGAACCGAGAGTCGTGTCTCGAGCTTGCGTATCAGGATACTGAGGCCCGCCTGGCTCAGATGCATTTGCTCGGCCGCTCGCGAGAAGCCGCCGAGCCGCGCGACGCGTGCGAACGCATCCAGCTGATGAAGGTTCAGGTGCATGGATCAGGCCTCAGCGCGCGCGCGACGGAATCGCAGGCGCAGGCGCAGGCGCAGACCATCGGCGTTGGCGAGACCATACGCGATGAGGAGGACGAGCAGCGCGAGCATACCCGGGGCCACGCCAAGCATTGGCAGGCCCCACTGGTCGACGGCCCATCCGCCCGCCGAGGCGCCCAGTGCAATTCCGAGGTTGGCCGCGGACACGTTGAGCGTCATGGCGAAGGCTGGTGCACCGGCACCGGCGAGCGTGACGCGGATCTGGCTCAGCGTGATACCAGCGGTGTGGGTCAGCCCCCAGATCGCGAGCGGCACGGCGGCCTTTAGCAGGTCGTGCGACCGGCTGGCGGCAATCACCGATATCGCCAGCGTCGTCACCATGACTGCCGTGGCGAGGAGGGGCGCGCGGTCCGCCACGCGTCCCGCGATCGCATTGCCACCGAGGCCGATGATGCCGAATGCGAGCAGCGCGAGCGCGACGCCGTCGGCATCGAGGCCGATGGCGCTTTCCAGCAGGACGCCGAGGTAAGTGTAGGCGGAGAACATGGCGGCCATCAGCGCGATCGACAGGGCCAGGTGCGTGATGAATGTGCCATTACGCAGCAGACCAAGCTGGTGTGCCGTGCTGGGCGGGACATGTGGGCCCGTATCGGGGAGGAGCGTTGCGAGCGTTGCCGCGACGATCAATGGCGCGGCGGTCAGGACGATGAACGGCAGGCGCCAGTTGGCCCCCTCCGCCAGCGCGATACCGGCGGGCAGGGCGATCAGCACGCCGAGCACGAAGCCGAGATTGGCGCGTGCGAGCGCCTTGCCTTTGCCGGCCACCGCCAACCGCCCGACTTCGGCGGTGCCCACGCTGATGAATGCGGGCAATGCCGCGCCTTGCACGATACGCGCAAGCAGCATCAGCGGAAAACTCGGCGTCAACGCCATGACGGCGTTGCCCACGGCGTAGATGGCAAGTATGGCGACCAATACGTTGCGCGTGGCGAACCTTCCGGCGAAGAGTGTGACGAAGGGGCCCGCGATCGCCGCCGCCAGCGCGAACAATGCGGTTAGTTGTCCGGCGGTCGCAAGCGAGATCCCGAGATCGATCGCGATGCGCTGAAGCAACCCGACCACAATGAACTCGGTGCCGACGACTATCGCGATGGCCGGGGCGAGCAAGAGAAGCACGCGCTTCAGGTCGGCTTCACGTCGATGGGCGAGCGCGTTCATGCGTTCGCCCCGCCGTCCGCGGTGAAGCCGGCGCCGGTGATGGAGCGCGCCTCGGGGCTGGCGATAAATGCAAACAATGCGGCCAGATCGTCAGGGCTGCCATATCGTTTGATCGCCATGCGTTCGCGCTGAGCGTCCGCGCGGGGGCTATCGGCAGGATTCATATCGGTGTCGGTCGAACCCGGGTGCACCAGGTTTACGGTGATGCCGCGCGGCCCCAGATCGCGGGCCAGGCCTTTGGTCCAGCCAATCAGTGCCGCTTTGCTTGCGGAATAGAGCGTCTTGCCGGCATCGGGTACGCGCTCTGCGAGATTGCTGCCGGTGTTGATGATCCGTCCGCCTTCGCTCATATAGGGCAGGGCCGCGAGCGTAGCGACCATCACCGCGCGGACGTTGACGGCTAGCGTGGCGTCGATGTCTTCCAGCGACATGTCATCGATCGATCCCGCGCGGATGATCCCGGCGTTGTTGACGAGGATGTCGAGGCCGCCCCATTCGGCTGCCGCGCGTGCTACCGCTCCGCGTACGGAGGCGGCGTCCGCCGCGTCCATCTGCACGGCAATGGCGCGTCCGCCGCTTTCGACGATCTGGCGGACGAGGGCTTCGGCCCGACTGGCGGCGCGCTCGTAGCCCACGGCCACCGCCGCGCCCTCCGCGGCGAATCGCCGTACGACGGCGGCGCCGATACCTCGGCTGCCGCCCGTGACAAGTGCCCGCTTTTCCTGAAGGCTTCCCATGATGCGCTCCAATTCTGTGTCGATTGACACAAAATTATGCGAGAGTTGGCGAACGGTCAAGGGATTTATATAATGATCTACACAGAAATAACGGAGCGCACCATGGCTAGCCGCGGCAGACCCAGGGCCTTTGACAGAGAGGCCGCACTTGCCAGAGCGATGAACGTCTTCTGGGAAAAGGGCTTCGACAGCGCGTCGATGGGAGATCTGACATCGGCGATGGGCATCGGCTCGCCCAGCCTCTACGCCGCCTTTCATTCGAAGGAAGCGCTGTTCCGCGACGCGCTGGCGTTGTATGTCGAAACGGACGGCGCTTCGGTATGGTTGGCGGTCCAGAACGCCGAGAGCGCGTATGAGGCGGCAGAACAGTTCTTGATGGAGAGCGCGCGTGCATTTACGCGGCAGGGCAAGCCGGCAGGGTGCCTGGTCGTGCTATCGGCCGCTGGTCCGCTCGACAAGGGCGATATAGGTGACAAGGGTGACGAGGGTGACGACGTCCGCGCGGTTGCGATCAAACGGCGACGCGAGTGCGAAAGGTACCTCGCCAGGAAGCTCAAAGCGGGCGTCCAGACCGGGGAGATCGCGCCATCCACCGACATCGATACGCTGGCCGCCTACCTGATGACGATCCAGCAGGGCATGTCCATGCAGGCTCGAAATGGCATGAGCCGACACGCCTTGTTGAAGATCGCGAAGGCCGCCCTGGCCGGATGGGAGTCGCTGACTACAGCGAGCAGCCGGATCGAGGCAACATGAGCGGAGCGGCGCTTCCTGTGTCCCGCGATCTATTGCCGATGACGGTATTGCCCATGATGGTATTCCCATGATCGATCTCAACGACGTCTACTATTTCGCCAAGGTCGTCGAGCATCAGGGCATTACTGCCGCCGCCCGCGTGCTCGACGTCCCCAAGTCCAGCATCAGCCGCCGCGTCCTCGCCCTCGAAGCCGCGCTCGGCGCAAGGCTGCTTCAACGTACGTCGCGCCGGTTCGTCATCACCGAGATCGGCGCGGAGTTTCATCGTCACGCGCTGGCGATGCTCGTCGAGGCGGAAGCGGCGGAGAACGTCGTGCGCACGCGCACGGCCGAGCCGAGCGGTACGATCCGCTTCACGTGTTCCGTCGCGGTGGCGCAGCTCGTGCTCGCGACGCTGATTCCGCGCTTTATGGCGACGCATCCGCGCGTGCGCATCGTGGAGCATGCGACGAACCGGCATGTGGACCTGGTCCACGAGGGGTTCGACATGGGCCTGCGCGCGCATATGACGCCGCTGCCCGACTCGTCGCTGGTCCAGCGTCCGCTCGCGCGGATTCCGTGGACGTTGTTCGCGAGCCCGCGCTATCTCGACCGCAAAGGCACGCCCGGTTCGCCCGAGGACCTCGCCGCGCACGATGCCATCGCACTCGGTGCGCCGCAGGATACGTATGTGTGGAACCTGCGCGATGTCCGTCACGCGGACCAGCTCCATGCCGTGACGTACCAGCCGTCGCTGGTGAGCGACGACATGGCGACGTTGAAGGCGGCCGCGTGCGAAGGCGTGGGTATCGTCGCGCTTCCCGGCTATGTGGGCAAGGCCGAAATGGCCGCAGGCAAGCTCGTGCGCGTGCTGCCGCAATGGATCGCGGGCGTGGCGACGCTGACGCTGTTGATGCCGTCTCGGCGTGGGTTGCTGCCGTCCGTGCGGGCGTTTGGTGAGTACCTGGCCGAGGAGGTGCCGCTGCTGGTGCAATGATTCCCGGCGCGAATCGTCCCAAAAATGGGACGTTGGGTTCCGTCGGCAGCCGCTGTTTTCTCATCGTCCCATCAGTAAAGTGGTTCTCAAGCCGCGACCGAATCCGGATGCGGTCCCACCCCAACGGAGAGAACCCATGAACGCCCAGAACACTTCCCGCAACAACCGCCTGACCCGTGACAACGCCGTGCTGCTGCTGGTGGACCACCAGATCGGCCTCTACACCGGCGTGCGGGATATCGACACGCTGGAGCTGACGCATAACGTGGTGGGCCTTGCAAAGGCGGCGGTCGCGCTCGGTGTGCCCGTGATCTTGACGACGACCACCGAGAACGTCTGGGGCCCGCTGATCCCGGAGCTGGCTGACGCGCTGCCCGGCGTGCCAGTGATCGAACGTACGACCGTGAATGCATGGGACGAGCCGCGCGTGGTCGCCGCTGTGGAAGCGACGGGCCGCAAGAAGCTGATTGTCACGGGAATCTCGACCGACGTTTGCCTCGCCTTCCCCGCGATGTCCGCCCTCGATGCGGGCTATGACAGTTTCGCTGTGATCGATGCCTCCGGCGGCTTCTCGAAGACGCAGGTGCAGATGGGCGTTGCCCGCATGCAGCAGGCTGGCGTGGTGCCGGTCTGCTACTCGAACGTGGCCGTGGAAATCCTCGCCGACAACGCCGCACCGGAAGCGCAGGCCGTCTACGCGGCGTTGGGCATGCCGTTCGGCGGTCTCGTGTTCGGCCTCAAGCAGTATTTCTCGCGCGGCTGAGCGCCAGCGCCGATCGGGAGAATGACCATGGAATACGACATCGTCATCGTGGGCGGCGGCAGCGCGGGTGCCGTGCTGGCCCGCCGGCTGAGCGAAGTCGCGCATCGTCGCGTCCTGTTGCTGGAAGCGGGTCCGGCCTATCGGCCGTCCGGCTACCCCGACGCGCTTGCACTGGCTGACCGCGTCGGCGGCGACGCGGCGCACGACTGGGGGTACAAGTCCGAGGCAGGGGGCATCGGGCACGCGATTCACGCACGCCGCGGCCGCGTCCTGGGCGGCAGCTCCGCGGTGAACGCGGCAGTGGCGATGCGCGCGCGTTCCGCGGACTTCGAGCGCTGGGCGCGGCGCGGCATCAAGGGATGGTCCCCCGCCGAGGTCCTGCAGAGCTTTCGGAAACTCGAGTCCGCACCCTATGGCGACGAGGCCTGGCATGGACGTGAAGGTCCGCTGCAGATCCGGCAGATGGCATCGAAGGCGCTGACGCCGTCGCTGCGCGGGTTTGTGGATGCCACCGCCGCACTCGGCTTCGAACGCATCGCCGACTTCAACGCGGAGACGCAGCATGGCGTGGGGCCGTATCCGCTCAACGTGGTCGACGGCGTGCGGCAGAACACCGGCATCGCGTATCTCACCAGCGAGGTGCGCCGGCGCGCGAACCTCGAGATCCGCGCGGGAGCGGAAGTCGATCGCGTGATGATGGAAGGTGGGCGCGCGTATGGGGTACGGCTCGTCGATGGCACGCTGATCGCGGCCGGCGCGGTCATCCTGTCCGCGGGCGCCTACGGAAGCCCCTCGATCCTGATGCGTTCGGGAATCGGTCCCGCGGACGACTTGCGCGCGCTCGGCATTGCGCCGGTTGCCGATCTGCCTGTGGGCCGCCGACTGATGGACCACCCGTTCTACTACAACGTCTACGCCTTGCGGCGCGAGTTCAACGCGATGACGCCCGCGGCCGGCGCAATCCTCTGGACGCGTTCGCAGGACGCGGCAACGGGAGAACTGGACCTGCATATCTCGGCCACGCATATTTGGGACGCCGATGCGAGCCCAACGGGCGGCGCCATCGTCCTGGCCACCGCGCTGACGCTGCCGGAATCCACAGGCACGGTACGGCTGGCCAGTGTCGATCCCCGTGCCGCGCCGCGTATCGATTTCAATTTTCTTTCCACCGCGCGTGATCGGCGCCGGCTACTCGAAGGGGTCCGGCTATCGCGCCAGATAGGTGCCACGGCACCGTTTTCTGACCTGGTCGCGCACGAGATGGAACCGGGACGGCATATACAGACCGATGTGGAACTCGAAGCGGCTGTCGTCGCCGCGCTGGACACGTACCAGCATGCGACCTCGACCGCGCCGATGGGTGCGGAAGATGATCCCTCCGCAGTGGTGGATACGCTCGGCGCGGTACGTGGCATCCGCGGCCTGCATGTCGTCGATGCATCGATCCTGCCCGAGATCCCTTCCGTGGCGACGAACCTGACGACGATCATGGCGGCCGAGCATATCGCGGCGCGCGTGACCGACTGGAGCCGATGATGTCTTTCACTCATTCAACACAGCGTGTTCCATTGATCGAGGAAGACGTCGCCGCGGAACGAACGTTGCTGGATGCGTTCGTCCGCTTCTGGGCCGAGCGCGCAGGGGACGATCTTCGGGTTACCTACGACAGCTTCGTCGCGGCGACGCCATCGGCGACAGGCGTGACCGCCGTGGCGGTGGATGAGGCGGATGCCAGAGGATGGTGGCTGTTTCCGGCGGGAATGGAGGACCGTACGACCGATTCGGCCCTGCTCTACCTGCATGGTGGCGGTTATGTGCTCGGGTCCGCTACGGCGTACCGGCACTTCGCGAGCCAGATTGTGAAGCGGGTGAACCGTCCGATGTTCTTGCTCGACTATCCCCTCGCGCCGGAGCGGGCGCTGCCCGTGGCGCACGACATCGCCCTCGCCGCTGTGAAATGGCTTGGGCGCCAGGGCGTGCGCCGCCTTGCGATCGTGGGGGATTCGGCCGGCGGAGGATTATCGCTCTCGGTGATGGCGTCACTGGTACAGCACGCCCAATCGGGGGCAAGCGGGGATGGCCATGGCAATCTGCCGGCGCTTAGGGCCGGCGCGGCGTTCTCGCCATGGACCGACTTGTCGCTGTCAGGGGAGACGATGACCGACCCCCGGGTTCGCGACGTGTTGCTGACGCGGGACTACCTCGCGGATTGCGCGCGGAAGTATCTTGCCGGCGCCGACCCGAGACATGCCCTGGCTTCACCGCTGTTTGGCATACCGCCGGGCATGCCCCCTCTATACATTCAGGCGGGAAGCGAGGAGCTGCTGCGCGATGATTCGCTCCGGTACGCTGAGCGGGCGCGCGAGTTGGGGAATCCCGTGACGCTCGAAATCTGGGAGGGCCTGCATCACGTATTCCATTTCAACGTTGCCGAGCTCGCGAGTGCGCGCGCCGCGCTGAATCGCGTGGCGGGGTTCCTCGCGAGCTATCTGTGAAATGCAGGGCCGGAGGACCTGTCGTTGTGCTGTACCACATAAGTTAGTCGAATCGGAGAAGTTTGCCTAATTTATAGGGTGATGTGTTAGGCGCTACAAACAGAATACACATATATTGGACGATCAAGGCGATATTGGCTAATATATGTGGCATCATGAAAACGACGCTGCCCCCGTTTCCCTCTGTGGTTCGCCAGCTTGCCGCCCTCGGCGAGCGCCTCAGACTTGCCCGGCTCCGCCGGCAACTGACTGCGGAGTTGTTCGCGGAGAGGATGGGGGTCTCACGAGAGACGCTTCGCCGGCTGGAACTCGGGGACCCGACCATCGCCATGGGAACGTATATGCGTGCCTTGCGCGTGCTAGGTCTGGACGGCGACATCGAAGCGGTTGCCCGCGATGACACGCTCGGCCGCAAGCTGCAGGATCTCGCCTTGCCCCAGCCGAAGCCGCGCATTCGCAAGGCCTCTGGCACCACGAGGAAGAGTGGACATGGCGAAGCCACCTGACCGAATCACCTATGACGTGCATCTCGACGCGCCAGAGCTCGGCGTGAACCAACGGGTGGGTAAGCTACACCGTCACACGCACCGCACCGACGTCGCCGCCTCGTTCGAGTACGACAAGGACTGGCTCGAGAGCGATTCACGCTTCGCGCTCGATCCGCGCCTGGAACTGTGGCGGGGCGAGCAGCATCCGCCAGTGGAAGCCGCAGCTTTCGGCGTATTTATGGACTCTGCACCCGACCGCTGGGGCCGCGTTCTGATGGAGCGCCGAGAGGCCGCTGCCGCCGAGCGCGAGGGGCGCAATATGCGGGCCCTGCAAGAGATGGACTTCCTCCTTGGCGTCTTCGACCACACGCGTATGGGTGGGCTTCGCTTTCGCGGGAGCGATGGTGTTTTTCTCGACAACCACCAGAGCGCTGCGCCTCCAGTCACCGATCTCAAGGAACTGGCGCACATCAGCCGCCGTATTGAAGAGCCCGGCGTCGAAAAGCTACCGGAATATGAGCGCTGGCTTGCGATGCTCATCGCTCCCGGTACCTCGCTTGGGGGCGCCAGACCGAAGGCCAACTTCACGGACGACAATCGGCTGTGGATTGCCAAGTTCCCTGCGAAGGACGACCGTTATGACGTAGGCAGCTGGGAATATCTCATGCACCTTCTGTCGAAAAAGGCCGGCATCGTCGTGCCCGACGCTCGGTTGGCGCATCTCACCGATCGCTACGGCACGTTCTGTTCATCCCGGTTTGACCGGGTGGGCAGCGGACGGCGGATGTATGCGTCTGCCATGACCTTGCTCGAGCGGCGAGACGGAGAAGCGGGCGGAAGTTATCTCGACCTCGTCGAGTTCATCTCGGACCACGGGGCGCAGGGGCACGTGGCCGAGGACCTCGCACAGCTCTTTCGTCGCGTCATCTTCAACATCCTGGTCGGCAATCGGGACGACCACCTGCGTAACCACGGATTCATTCGTGAACCGACCGGCTGGCGGCTCTCCCCCGCATTCGATGTCAATCCAAATATGGCAAAACAGGAGCACGCGCTCGCCATCGACAGCAGGAACGCATCGCCTAACGTTGCGGTGGCCATGGCGCAGGCGGATCTGTACCGCCTAAGCAAGCAAGACGCTCAGGCGATACTTGACGAGGTGCGTGTTGCGATCGCGGACTGGCGCGAAGAGGCACGGAAGCTGAAGCTTCCCTCCATCGAAATTCAACGGATGGCGAGCGTCATTCAGGCATAGCGACGGCGCGGGCGCTCATTCCGCCCTGATGTTCGCCTGATCGACCACCTTCTTCCATTTGATCGACTCGGCGCGGATGAAGCCATCGAACGCATCGGGTCCCATGCGCGTGTACGTCAGCTCCTGCGCCTCCAGCATCGTTTTCACCGTGGGCGATTGCATCGTCCTGTCGACCTGCATCGCCAGTTTCTCGCGGATCGGTAGTGGCGTGCCCGCGGGCGCGAGCATGCCCGTCCAGTTGCGGACCTCTACGCCGGGCAGCCCGGCTTCCGCGAGCGTCGGTGTGTTCGGCAACGCCTGCGCGCGCGTCTTGCCCAGCGTCGCGATCGGCACCAGTTGGCCGCCCTTGATGAACGGCAACGCCGGCGCGAGCGTGGCGAACGACATGGCGACCTGACCTCCCACGAGGTCGCTGAGCGCCGGCACGTTGCCCTTGTAGGGCACATGCGTCATGGATACGCCGGCCGTGGACTGGAATAGTTCGCCCGCGAGCTGACTCGTTGTGCCCGTGCCGCCGGAGGCGAAGGTCAACTCGTTGGGCCGCGTCTTGGCGAGGGCGACGACTTGCGTCAACGTCGTCGCGGGCACCTTGGGGTTCACGACAAGCACGGTCTCCGCGTCCGCGACGAACGCGACCGGCGAGAAGTCCTTCGTCGCGTTGTAGGGGATGTTGCGGTAGATCAGCGGGTTGACGACCTGCGTGCCGATCGTCCCCATGACAAGCGTGTGGCCGTCAGGCGGGCTCTTGGCGACTACGTCTGCGCCAATGTTGCCACCGGCGCCAGGCCGGTTCTCGACCACGACGGGTTGTCCGAACGCGTTGGACATGTCCGTCGCGATCAGCCGCGCGAGGGCGTCCGAGTAGCCGCCCGCCGGGAATGGCACGACGATGCGCATCGGCTTTGATGGGAACTTTACCGCGGGGTCGGCGGCGGCAGCGGCATTGCCGGCCGCGGCAAGGCAGAGGGCGGCGACCGCAAGCGCGCGCGGAAGGACGGTGCGCAGCGGCATCATGATCGGTTTCATGATCGGTTCTCCTGTCAGAAGGACATCTCGGTCAGCGGCACGACGCGCACACCCTGGCGCTCTAGCTCGGCACGTACGAGCGTGGCGAGCGTCACCGCGGTGGGCTCGTCGCCGTGCGTGCAGAACGACCGAATGGCCGAAGGCAATCGCTTGCCCGATGCCGTGATGATCGCCTGCTCCTCGATGAACGACAGCACCTGCCGCGCGGCGACCTGTGCATCCTTGATGACCGCGTTCGCTTCCGTGCGCGGTGTCATCAGGCCGGAGTCCGTGTAGGTGCGATCCACGTACGCTTCTTCGGCCACCTTCAGCTCCTTGGCATGGCCTGCCTTGACCATTTCCGAGCAGGCATTCGCCACGAAGATCAGTTCGCGGTCCGCGGCGCGGATGCCGCGCGCGATGGCGCTGGCGATCTCGTAGTCGTGATGCGCCATGTTGTTGAGCGCCCCATGCGGCTTGACGTGCGTGACCCGCGCGCCCTGCGCGGCCGCGATCGCCTGCAGTGCGCCAATCTGGTACGTGATCATGTACTCGAGGTCCTGCGCGTTCATCGCGATCTGCCGGCGGCCGAAGCCCCACAGATCGTTGAAGCCCGGATGCGCGCCGATGGAGGCGCCGCACTCCAGCGCGAGACGGACCGTCTTCGTCATCACGGTGGCATCTCCCGCATGGAAGCCGCAGGCGATGTTGGCGGACCGGATCACCTTCATCAACGCCGCGTCATTGCCGATCGTGTACTTGCCGAAGCTCTCGCCCATATCGGCGTTGAGGTTGATCTCTTGCTGCATCCAGGTCGCTCCTGTCGTGGGGGTCGTGACGCGTTCGTACGCGTTGCATTGAATGTAGAATCGGCCTGAAACTGTGTCCAATGCATTTATAGAGCGTTCATCGATGCACAACATGCATAAGCAAGCGGCGAGAGGGCGAAGATGGTCGATCTGAAAGCGCTGCGCTGCTTCGTCGTGGTGGCGGAACTGCTGAGCGTGTCGAAGGCCGCGCCATTGCTCCATATCAGCCAGTCGGCGTTGTCTCGGCAGATCCAGGGGCTGGAGGAAGCGCTCGGCATCCAGCTGTTCGACCGCGTCGGCAAGCGCCTCGTCCTGACGGCCGAGGGCGAGGACCTGTTCCCCCGGGCGGCGAGCCTCGTGGATCAGGCGCTCGAGTTGTCGTCGCGGGTGGAATCGATGGTCAGGGGAGAGGTCGGGCTGCTGCGAATCGGAGCGACCCCTCAGACCATCGAAGGGCTCTTGTCCGGCGTGCTCGTGTCGATGCGGAAGAAGTATCCCTCGATCGAGACGTCGCTTGTCGAAGGTCCGAACGACTATCTACTCGAACAACTGCAGTTGGGCACGGCGCACGTGGCCATCGCCGCGCTGCCTGAACGGCATGACTTCGAATACAAGGAACTCTTCATGGGCCGGCTGTTCGCGGTCGTGCCCGCGCAGCACAAGTTTCCATCGGGAGAGGCGGCGGACATCCGGACGCTTGCCACGCATCCCGTGTTGTTGTTGAGGCGCGGGTTCATGACGCGCAGTCTCTTCGACCGCGCTTGCCTGGCCGCGGCCGTGCGGCCGCATGCGCTGCTGGAGAGCGATAGCACGCAGACGATTCTTTCGCTGGCGGACGCGGGACACGGCGTCGCGATCGTGTCCTCGACCGCCATCCATCATCGCGCGCCGACGGACAAGAGCCGAATCGTCTCGCTGACGCTCGATGGCAAGCCGCTGGGGCAGATGATCTGCGCCGTATGGAATCCACGGCGTTCGCGGTCGTCTATCCTGAATCCGTTTCTGCGGGAGCTGGACGCGCACGTGGCGTCGTCGCCGGCTTACCGGCGCCCCCGAGGCAAGCGGAAGTGAGCGGCACCGATTGGCCGTGAGCGAGACTAGATCCTAGACGTCGCGCTGCCGATGCGCGGTCTGGTGCACGATCTGGCGCGCGATGATGGCGTCCGCGGACTCGCCAACGAGTTCCCGATAGACCTGCGGCGCGGTGGCGCCTTCCGTGCTGACGAGCAGGACGCGAGAGTTCGCATCGAGGCCGACCTCCTGCCGCAGTGCGGGATCCGCGCACAAGACCGCGAGCCCCGCGAACCCCGCGGCGCCGGACTCGCCGGAGACGATGGGGATGTCACGCGCGCCGCCCGCCGCGAGCGTGACCATCGCCGCGACGGCATCGTCGTCGGAGAGGGTCATAAAGACGTCGACGCTCTCGTTCAGGAACTTCCATGCGAGCGGCGACGTTTCGCCGCAGGCGAGTCCCGCCATCACCGAATCGACTGATCCTGTCGCTTTGGCCGGATAGCCGACCCTTGCGCTCTGGTAGAGGCAGTCGGCCTGCCGCGGTTCCACGACGATGAACGTGGGGCGCTTTTCGCCATAGCGCTCCCACAGATAGCTGATGACGCCCGCGGCCATGCCGCCGACACCGCCTTGCAGGATGACATGCGTGAATGGCGCGCGCAGTTGCCGAATTGCCTCGGCGGCGATCGCGCCATAGCCCTGCATCACGTCGCGCGGGATGTCCTCGTAACCGTCGTACGAGGTATCCGAGACGACCTCCCACCCGTTCGCCGCCGCAAGGCGAGCAGCTTCTTCGACCGACGCGTCATAGTTGCCCGCGATGCGCACGATCTTCGCGCCATAGGCGGCGATGGCTTCCTCGCGCTCCGCGCTGACGTTCGCATGCAGCACGATCACACAGGCGCATCCGACGCTCTTTGCCGCGGCGGCCAGCGCCCGGCCGTGGTTGCCATCCGTCGCGCTGATGACGGTGAAGTCCTTGACGAGGCTGGCGTATGCGCCGCGGATCAGTTGCGTGGGATCGATGTCATGTGCCGGCCAGCGACGGCGGATGAGCCGAAGCAGTGCGACGGGGGCGCCCAGCGCCTTGAAGCTGCCGAGCGGCGAGCGTACCGACTCGTCCTTGACAAGGATCTGCGCCACGCCGAGACGTGCGGCCTGATCGGGAAGGTCATGGATGGGCGTCGGTTCGCTGGACATACGGTCCCATGCGGAGAGCCACCTGAGGCTCTCTTCGGCGGCCGCCATGTTCATGATCTGGCGCAGGTCGGCAGGGTAGGGCTTCCGCGAGGCGTGGGGATTGGCGATAAGCATGGTCGGGCGTATCCGGCGGTGGAAAGGAGGAGAAAGGGGGTACCGGATCCATCGTAGCGTCGCAGTCGCGCACGGCCGAATCGATTTGGCGGCGGGAAACGGAACAAACGTGCAAAATCGCGTTGTCACGACGTTCTCTCGCCAATCTTCTCCCCCAATGCGCCATGGTTCTGGATTCCTATGACATCAAGCTGCTGAGCCTGCTGCAGGCAAACAGCAAGCTGTCGCAGCGGCAGCTGTCGGAGGCGGTCAATCTCTCGCCTTCGGCGGTCAACCGAAGGATTGCCGCGCTGGAGGCGGAAGGTGTCATCACGGCGACGGTCGCCGTGGTGGATCCGACGGCGGTCGGTCGGCCCATCACGATTCTGGTCGAGGTCAAGGTCGAGAACGAACGGCTCGACCTGCTCGACGAGGTCCGCCACCGGTTCGTGGCTTGTCCGCAGGTGCAGCAGGTGTACTACGTCACCGGCGACTTCGATTTTCTGCTGATCATGAACGTGAAGGACATGACCGAGTATGAAGGCCTGACGCGTGAGTTGTTCTTCGGCTCGGGCAATATCAGGCAATTCAAGACCTACGTGTCGATGCAGCGGTCGAAGGTCAGTCTGGCGGTACCGTTGGCCTGAACCCTCTATTTATCCAGGAACACCCGCGCACTGGACAGCTTGCCATTCTCGATGGTGAAGATGTCTTCCCCGCGCACCTGATTTGGGTTGCTTCTCGGCCCGTACCCCCATGTCACGCGGCCCAGCCCGTGATTCCACGACGCGGGCGCGGGCGTGAACACGAAGTCCGGATGGCCTGACTGCACCTTCTGGATCAGTTTGGCCACCTGCTCGTAGCCAACCCCCTTGCCGTGCTCGTCCGCGACGAAGAAGTCCGCGGTATAGATGTCCTGGAACTTCGCCATGGTGGCGGGCGATACCGGCGCGTTCCAGATTTCGAAATGCCGGTCCAGCAGCCGCTGCATGGCGGCGAGGTCTACGGCGTCGGACGCGGTATGGGTCATGATCGTTGCCTCATGGGCATGGAGAGAGGGTGTCGCAAGGGGTGCCATCAGTGCCAGCACTGCCTGCAATGCCAGCGGTGCCGCGCGGAGGCGGCGGGTGTGCAACTGCCGCGTCAGCCCGATGGTCATGTGCGCGACGCCGGCGGGTTCCCGCCGGTGCTGTCCAGGATCTTGCCGCCCTCGTTCGCGATGGCTTCGGCCAGCTTCATCGTTGCGACCATGATCGAGGATTGCAGCATGGCGACCTGCGTTTCCAGCGCGCCGAGCATGGCCGACTTTTGGCGCTCGTCGGTATGCCCGGCACGTACGGCCTGTAGGTGCGCCATCAGTTCGGCGAGCTGCTGTTGCATGCGTTCGATCTGCTCGCGGATCGCCTTCGCGGATTCGGCCTGCTTGTTCTTGGTGGCGTCGCCAGCGGATGCCGCTGGCTTGTCGGCGGAAGGCTCGTTCCGCGCATCGCCCTCTGCGTGCTGGACGTCATGATCTGCCGCTGCCGCTGCCGCTGCCGGGGGCGACGATGCATTGGTCGTCCCGAGGTCTGCGGCCGTGTGGGTCCACGGCGACACCGGGGGGATATTACCGATCTGCGTCATTGCGTTCGGGTTTGAGAGTGGGAAGGGTTGGTAAAGGAGACGAGTTCGATCTGCGCGCCCCACGGTGTCAGGAAGTAGAACCACTTGACGCCGTCCGCATTGGTGATCGGCTCGTTGAGGACCTTCAGTCCTTTGGCTTTCACGATCGACAGGCTGCGCGCGATGTCGTCTGTCCGCAGTGCGATGTGGCTGGCGCCGATGTCGTCTCCGTGGGGATGGCTTCGGTCGATGTCCGGTCCTTCATACTGAAAGAGCTCGACCTTCGGGCCGCCGGTCAGCTGGACCATGACGAACCGCTTCAGGTCGCTGGTCGGGCGCCAGCGGAACTGGGTCTTCCATGCGGCGGGTATGCCTTCGGGGTGCATGTCGGAGACGATCCGCGCGCCGAACAGGTCGGAAAAGAACGTCACGGCGGCATCGATGTCGGGGACGTTCATGCCGACGTGATCGAGGGTCGAGACCTGGAGGGTGGTCGTAGCGGGGATGGCGGAGGTGGCGGCGGCCATAGGGGAGGGTGTTGCATAGGCCGAGGTGCCGAGCGCAATGGCGGCGCTCAGCAGGCCGAGCTTCAGGCTTGTCATGAGAAATCTAAACGGCGAGTCGTATTCGCAGCATATCGACGACGCGCCGCATTCAAAATAGAATCCGAAGAAACGCATCGTTGCAGAATTGAAATGAGCAAGTTTCCGGATTTCGAAGGCATCGCCATGTTCGCGCGGGTGGCGGAAGAAGGCTCGTTCGCGGCGGCCGCGCGGCTGATGGGCGTGTCGGTGCCGACCGTCTCCCGCGCGGTGGGCAGGCTGGAGGAGCGCCTGGGCGGGCGGTTATTGAATCGAACGTCGCGGCAGCTGTCGCTGACCGAGTTCGGCTACAACGTGGCCAGCAAGGCGGGGGAGATTTATCGGCAGGCGGAGGAACTGGAGAGCGAAGCCATGGAGCTCTCGCTGAGCCCGCGCGGGCTGGTGCGGCTGGCTGTGCCGATGGCGTTCGGCATGCGCTGGGTGGCGCCGCTGTTGCCGAAGCTGCTCGAGCGTTATCCGGAGCTGTCCGTCGACCTCCATCTGTCGGATGCCACCGTCGACCTTATTGCCGATGGCTTCGATGCGGCATTACGAATCGCCGTATTGCCCGACTCCTCGATGGTGGCGCGGCAGTTGTGCACCGTGACGCAGTACCTCGTTGCGTCGCCCTCCTACCTCGAACGCTACGGCCGCCCGCAGCATCCGCGCGACCTGGCGGGCCGCGCGTGCCTCAGCTATGCCTACCGGGCGCGCACGCAGGAATGGAAATTCACGCATGACGACGGCACGCAGGAAAGCGTGGTCCCCCGCGGCCCGCTGCGCGTGACCAACTCGGAAGCGATGATCCCGGTCCTGCTCGAAGGCCTCGCCATCTCCGAACTCCCAGAGTTCATCGCCAGCGAATACCTGTCCGACGGCCGCCTCGAACGCCTCCTGCCCGAATGGCACATGGCCCGCGGCGGCCTGTACTTCGTCACCCCCTCCGCCCGCTCAAGACCCGCAAAGATCCGCGCGCTATCCGACTTCTTCGCCGAGCATCTTGCCGAGCCGGTATGGCAGTGGCCTTGATGGAGAGCGGGCAGTCCGCGTAGTGTCCGCTTGTCTCCCACCTCTTCTTTGGAGCGTCACATGAATGCCGCTGTTACCGTCCGCCGTATCGGTCCCGATGAGGTAAGCGATTACATCGATCCGCTTTCCGATGTCCTCATCGATTGCGTCGAGGGCGGGGCCTCGGTCAGTTTTATGTTGCCGATCGCGAGGGAGACGGCGCAGCGGTTCTGGCGGCAGGTCGCCGAAGGCGTGGTGCGCGATGAGCGGGTATTGCTGGTCGCCGAACACGAGGGCCGGGTCGTCGGGACGGTGCAGCTGATCACGGCTCAGCCGGAGAACCAACCGCATCGCGCCGACGTCGCCAAGATGCTCGTCCACCGCAACGCCCGCCGGCAAGGCATCGCCGAACGCCTGCTCGCCGCCGTCGACGAGGCCGCCCGCGCCGCGGGCAAGTCGGTGCTCGTGCTGGACACCGTCACCGGTGGAGATGCCGAGCGACTGTACAAGCGGGCGGGATGGGAACGGGTCGGTGACGTGCCGAACTACGCGCTGATGCCGGACGGCAGCTTTTGCGGGACGACGTTCTATCACAAGCAAATATGACGGCTCGCGGCCATAAGATACGCATAGATCATATTAGGCGAAACGGCTAGTTTAGCTGCACAGCTAAGATGCGCGTTTGCGCTATCCAGGTTAGCGACTCGCTCATGTGAGCAAACGAAAGCCCGCCGGTTTCATATCGCCGTCACCTCCCCGTCATACCGCTGCCCCGAACGCTGCCGAGAATCGGTGGCGTCACATGAGTGAGGCTCGGGTCGCCGAGCCAGGAGCTTGTGTGGTGGCGGGCCCGCTGGGAGTGGATGCATCGCGTCGGGGTCCGTGTTCCCAAACCTTCAACACGACGAGATCCTGAATGCCCCGAGCCATCCAGTTGTACCGACGTTTCATTCGCGCGGGAGCGCTGCTCCTTTGCGCGGCGCCGATTGCAGTGCAGGCGAGTACTTACTGGAGCGGTGTCAGCCGCGCGCTTCCAGTGTCGCCGCTGGGCAATACCGTGGCGCTTTCCTGCCATAACTGCTACGGCTCTAGTACCGCCGCCACCAATGCGCAGGTGGCCACCGCGCTGTCGCGTGGGTTCGACTTGATCGAGTTCGACCTCACCGCGCATGCGTATGGGCAGGTGTATGTCGAGCACGCCGACAGCGGTGTTGCGGTCGGGAGCTTTGTGGATGCCTTGTCGAATAGCAATCTCCAGCAAAGCGACCGCTTACTGTTCCTCGAGATCAAGGAGAGTTATTCCACCGCCGCCGCCAGCGACGCGATGATGCTCTCCGTGCTGCGGTCGATTCGCGACTGGGGGTACGCCAAGGCCGGCCGCCCGGTGTTCCTGCGGGCGTTCATGGATGGCCGCCACAACCACCTGGTACGCGCCAAGGCGCTGCTCGCGCAATCGGAGTTCGCCAGCATTCGCGATTACGTGCGATTTCATACGCTCATCGAAAGCGATATCCGCAACAACATCCGCACGACCAAGAGTCTCGGCTTCGACGGCGTGGAACTCGAGTACCGCATGACAAGCCTGTTCGGCGCGCTGATGCAGGCCAGGATGCTCGGCCTCGGCGTGGGCGTCTACACCACGCCGGCGAACATGGGCGAGCTGTATCTGTCGGCCCTGCGCGAGGACGTCGACTTCATCACGAGCGACTACGACCGCGGCACGACCCCGATGGCGACGTCCGCCCGCGCGCTGATCGCCGAGCCGACCTCGCTCGTGCATATGAATACGGCGCAGCAGACCGCCTGGCCGCTGACGTACGCGCGTACCAATGCGACGCGTTACGCCATCGCACAAGGCACCGCGACCCCGGCGCTCGAATTGCTGTCGGTGGCATCCGATGAAGACCGCGTGGGCGGCAGCATGGTGTTCACGGGCGCGCAGTCGGCCACCACATGGCAGGCCGACAACGACACCAACGGCGGCTTCATGGTCAGCGCGGTGGTCAACTTCGACGACCTGACATCCGGCGCGACCGCGGCCATCGTCGCGAAGAGCGATTCGGGCGGGTTTGCACTGGAGCAGGCCGGCACGCTGCTGCGCTTCGGCGTCTATGTGAACGGCGGTTACCAGTACGCGACCGCGCCGCTCTCGCTGTTCAACGGGACGGACTCATACTTCATCGTCGGCGCCTATGACGGCAACGGCGCGGTGCGCCTGTGGGTGAACAACGTCGAGCGCACGCCGTCGGTCTCCGTCACGGGCGGCGTCGGCCTCAACACGAGCCCGATCGTCATCGGCGCGGACCCGCAGGGCGCGACCGATCGCCGCTACTTCTTCAAGGGAAAGATCCAGCAGGTGATGGTGCAGCGCTGGCGCGACCACTGATCGCGCAACGCTGAGGACGACATGCGGGCCGGCTACTTGACGCCGGCCTGCATGAACGACTGCATGAACTGCCGCTGGAACAGCAGGAAGGCCAGCACGAGCGGCCCGACGCAGAGCAGGGTCCCGGCCGACAGTACGCCCCAATCGACACCCGTCTCGGGCGCGGCAAACAGCGCCATGCCGACGGTGACGGGGCGGCTCTTCTCGGTCTGCGTGGCGACGAGCGGCCACAGGAAATTGTTCCAGTGGTAGCTGATCGATACCAGCGCATAGGCGAGGTAAGTCGGTCGCGCGAGCGGCACGTAGACCTTCAGCAGAATGCCGAGCCGGCTCAGGCCTTCGATGCGCGCGGCGTCTTCGAGCTCCTGCGGCACGGTCATGAAGGTCTGCCGCAGCAGAAAGATGCCGAACGCGCTGGCGACGTAAGGCAGCGCCACGCCAAGGTAGGCGTCCACCTGACCCAGCCGCGCGATCGTGAGGTAGTTCTCGGCGATCAGCACCTCGGGCATCACCATCAGCTGCAACAGCACGAGACCGAAGACAATCCCGCGCCCTGTGAACCGCATGCGGGCGAGCGCAAACGCCGCCAGCGTGCAGACGGTGAGCTGCAACACGAGCAGCAGCGTGACGATGGCCACGGTGTTCATCAGATACCGCGCGAACGGCGCCACATGCCACGCCTGCGAAAAATTGCCGAGCCCCCAGGGCGTCGCGAAGCTCAGCCGCATGGCTTCGCCACCGGGATGGAAGGCGCCCCAACACAGCAACAGCAGCGGCGAAATCCACAACAGGCCGGCGACCAGCGCGGCTGCGGGAATCAATGCATGGCGGAAAGCGGTCATCGGTAGTGCACGCGATTGCGGGACAGCCAGAACTGGATGGCGGAGCAGAGCGCAAGCAGGGCCAACAGCACCACGGTCAGCGCGCCCGCATAGCTCGCGTCCTGAAACTTGAACGCGATTTCGTAGAGGTAGTACAGCAGCAGCGTGCTCGCGTTATTGGGGCCGCCGCGCGTGAGCACGAAGATGTGGTCGACGAGCTTGAACGCGTTGATCAGCGCATTGACTACAACGAACAGCGTGGTGGGCGCGAGCAGGGGAAGCACCACGCGCCGCAGCCGATACCACGCGGAAGGCGACTCGAGCCGCGCGGCATCGAGCAGTTCCGTCGAGATCGATTGCAGGGCCGCGAGGTAGAAGATCATGAAGAACCCCGCTTCCTTCCAGATGGTCACCACCATCAGCGCCGGCAACGCGGTGTCCGTATCGCCGAGCCAGTTGCGTCCGGCAATGCCAACGCCGCCCAGCAGCCGGTTCAGCAGGCCGATATCCGGTGCATAGAAGAACAACCAGACGTTTGCGGCCGCCACCATCGGCAGCACGGTCGGCGTGAAGAACGCCAGACGCAGCAGACCGCGCCCCGCATAGCTTTGGTTCACCCACAGGGCCATGGCGAGCGCCAGCACGACCGACACCGGCACGGTCACCAGGGCATACCAGAGGTTATTGCGCAGCGCCTGCCGAAAGACGGGATCGTCGAGCAGCGCCGCGAACTGCTCGGCACCGGAGAACGAGGCCGGCAGGCCCGGCGCCTGCGTATGCAAGCTATGCCAGAGACTGCCTGCGATGGGCCAGTATGTGAACGCGGCCAGCAGGACCAGCGCGGGCAACAGCATGAGCCACGCCTGCGCGGCTTGACGAGGGTGGCTCATGCCATCAACGCTGGTAGGGCTTCAGAACACGGTCCGCCTGTGCCTGCGCGCCGGTCAGCGCCGCGCGCGGCTCCTGCTGACCCGCGATGGCGGATTGCAGCGCGTCCTCGAGCATCTTGCGCACGCGGCCGGACTGGTGCGTGGAGAGCTCGGCAGTGGCCACGGACAGCTGGTCACGCGCCACGAGGGTCTGCGGCACCTTGGCGGCATAGTCCTTGAGCGTCGGGGTTTCGTAACTCGCGGCACTCACACCCATGTAGCCGGTTGCCACGCTCCATTGCGCCGAACGCTCGGGCGCGGTCAGGAACTTGACCAGGCGGAACGCGGCGCGCTGCTCGGCATCGCTGCCGCTCTTGAACAGATAGAAGTTGCCGCCGCCGGTAGGCGAGCCCGGCTCGGTGTTGCCGGGCAGAGGCGCCACGCCCACGTCGAACCTGGCTTCCTTGAGCACGGCCGTCAGGTTGCCGGTGGAGTGCCACATCATCGCGGTCTTCCCTTCGACGAAGTTCTGGCGCAGCGTGCCCCACTCGATCAGACCCTTCGGGCTCAGGCCGTCCTTCGACAGCGAAGTCCAGAATTCGAGCGCCTGAACGGCCTTCGGGCTGTCGAACATCGTGCGCGTGCCGGCGGAGTTCATCAGCGTCTGCGAGTTCTGCTTGGTCAGCGCGCCGAACATCCAGTACGCGTAACCGGTGGATGGGATCATCACGCCCCAGCGGTTCGTGTTGGCGCCATCGCGCTGCACGAGCTTGGCCGCCGCTTCGCGCATCTCGGCCCACGTGCGCGGCGGCTTGTTCGGATCGAGGCCGGCCTGGCGGAACGCGTCCTTGTTGTAGAACATCACGATGGTGGAACGCTGGAACGGGATGCCCCACGTCTTGCCATCGGCGCGGCCATTGTCCATCAGGCCGGGGTAGAAGCTCTGCAGCCACTGCTTGTCGTCGGGCGACGTGGCGAAGTCGTCGAACGGGCGGATGACACCCATGTCCTTCAGTTCGTGCAGGTCGATGGAGAACAGCACGGACGTCTGCACCGGTGTGCCGGCCTTGAGCGCGGCCAGCGCCTTCGTGCGCGCATCGTCATAGTTGCCCGCATAGATCGCATTGACCTTGACGTCGGGGTTCGATTGCTCGAACTCGCCCACGAGCTTGTCCACGACCTGCGTGAGCGGGCCGCCGACGGACACGGGGTAGTACATCGTGACCTGGGTCTGGGCGGCGGACGCGGCAAGCGGGGTCAGGCCGGTCAGGCCTGCGACAGCGCCGAGCGCAAGCGCCAGGCATCGGGTTTTGAACGACATGGTGGCTCCTTGATGACGATGGGGGAATGACGCAGAGGCAGTCGGGAATCAGCGATCAGGGCAGGGATGGCGCGGTCATCGGATCGATGGCAAAACGATGCTCGCGGTCGGGAGACCAGCGCAGCGACAGGGCCGTACCCGGCACCATCGAGACGCGGCCGGCATGCCGCACAAGCAGCGGCTGGCCGTGCAGCATGACTTCGATCAGCGTGTCCGCACCGTGATACTCGGCGCGTGTCACGACAGCCGCATGTCCACCGCCAAATTCGATGTGTTCCGGCCGCACGCCCGTCCACGCGCTGGCGCCGGGCAGGCGAATCAGGTTCATCGGCGGCTGGCCGATAAAGCGGGCCACCACGGGCGTCGCCGGCTGGTCATAAAGCTGCGCCGGCGTACCAAGCTGCGCGATCTGGCCCTGATGCATCAGCACGATCCGGTCGGCCATGCTCATCGCTTCCACCTGATCGTGGGTGACGTAGACCACTGTGAGGCCAAGTTGCTGCTGGAGCTTGCGTAACTCGGCGCGCATCTCCGCGCGCAGTTGCGCATCGAGGTTCGACAGCGGTTCGTCCATCAGGCATAGCGGGTGCTGCGACACGATCGCGCGGGCCAGCGCCACGCGCTGCTTCTGCCCGCCGGACAGCGCACCGGGTTTGCGAGCGAGCAGCGTGCCGAGTCCCAGCAGATCGGCGGCGTGTTGAAGGCGGCGTGCCTGCTCGTTGCGTTCTACCCTGCGCGCGCGCAGGCCGAACACGATGTTGTCCGCCACGCTGAGGTGGGGAAATAACGCGTACGACTGGAACACCATGCTGAGCAGCCGCTGCGCGGGGTCGAGCGCCGTGACATCGCGGCCATCGATGTGGATGCTGCCTTCGGCAGGGCGGTCGAGGCCGGCAATCAGCCGCAGCAGCGTAGTCTTGCCGCAGCCCGAAGCGCCGAGCAGCGCGATGAATTCACCACGTTCGATTTCGAGATCGATGCCGCGCAGCACGTCGTGATCGCCGAAGCGCTGTCGCAGCCGTTCGAGTCGCAGATAAGCCATGGCAGTGGGAGGGGGAGCGGTCCGGTTAGCAGGGGGCGGTCAGCAGAGATGCAGCGCGACGTTCGCCTGCTCGCAAAGCGAAGGCAGCGTGGCAAGCACATCGGTTGCCTCGTGATCGGTGTATAGGTGATCGACGTCATGCAGCGTGGCGACGCGGCACGGAGCGTTGTGTAGATACTTGCTGCTGTCGAGCAGCAGCATGCGCACGTGGCTGTTCGACAGCAGCACGCGGCTCAGCTCCGCCTCTTCGGGCTGAAATTCGTAGAAGGCCCCGTCTTCGTCGAAGCCCGCCGCGCTGCAGACCGCGACGTGCGCGCGAAAACGGCGCAGAAAGTCGAGCGACGCGCTGCCCATGACGTCGAGGTCGCCCGCGCGCAGGCGACCGCCGGCCACCCATGTCTCGATGCGTGGCTTGTCGGCAAGCGCATGAACGGCCCCGAGGTTGTTCGTCACGACGCGCAAGGGCAGATCGGCCGGCAAGGCCCGCGCGAAGTCCGCCACGGTCGTGCCGTAGCCCAGGAACACCGTCGAGTCCGCCTCCAGCATCGCGATAGCCACCGCGGCGATGCGGCGCTTGCGTTCGACGTGGTTGGCGCTGCGTTGCAGGTAGCTAAGATTGTGCTGGCTGGCCGAAAGACTCAATCCGCCATGCGTCCGCCGCGCGAGACCCTGCACGCTGAGCTCGTTGATGTCGCGGCGAATTGTCTGCGTACTCACGCCAAAGCGGCTGGCGAGCTGTTCGGTGCTCAGGTAGCCAGCGTCGTTGAGCCAGCCGAAGATCTCGCGCTGGCGCGGGGTTAAGCTCATGGCTCATTCGATCATGTCGTGCGTTCGAATGAAAATGTAAGCGGGCAATATGTCACTTGGATGACGCCCGCGCGCGTGAGACGCACCGTGGACGAATTGGTAGTAACCGTGTACGAATGGATGGATTGCGGCGCATCGCCCGCGCGATACTGGGCCACCGCATCGAAAGAGGCTTGTCATGTCATCGCTGAACGCGCCGCCAACCGGCACCCTCCACGCTCTCCACAACCAATGGCCGCAAGCCACGTCGGTGGACGACTTCCGCGCCAACCTTGCGGCGGTGCGGGCGCGCATCGCGGCCGCCTGTCAGCGCGTGGGTCGCGATCCTGCCGGCGTACGGCTGCTGCCGGTCAGCAAGACCAAGCCGGAAGCCATCCTGAGGCTGGCCCATGCGGCCGGCTGCCAGATGCTCGGCGAGAACAAGCCGCAGGAAGCCCATCGCAAATGGGAGTCGATGCGCGGTCTTCCGGATCTCCAATGGTCGGTGATCGGCCATCTGCAAACGAACAAGGCAAAGCTCGTGGCGCAGTTCGCCAGCGAGTTCCAGGCGCTCGACAGCCTGCGGGTGGCCGAGGCGCTCGACCGGCGGCTACAGGCCGAAGGCCGCGGGCTGGATGTATTCGTGCAGGTGAACACCTCGGGCGAGGACAGCAAGTACGGTCTCGCGCCCGGTGACGTCGCCGCGTTCCTGCGCGAACTGCCGGCGTTCTCCAGCCTGCGCGTGAAGGGACTGATGACCCTGGCGATGTTATCGGCGGAGGCGGAGCGCGTGCGGACCTGCTTCGTGCAACTGCGCGGGCTGCGCGATCGGCTGCGTCACGATGTGCCCGCGGGCGTCGCGCTCGACGCGCTGTCGATGGGCATGTCCGGCGACTTCGAGATCGCCATCGAGGAGGGCGCGACCGTCGTGCGCGTCGGGCAGGCGATCTTCGGCGCGCGCGCGACGCCGGACAGCCACTATTGGCCGACCGCCGAGGCGGCGCGCGCATGACGGCATAATGCGCGTTGGCGCGCCGATGTCTTTCCATCGCGCCGGCCAACGTCGTCATCCCGCATCGATTCCGTTCCCAGCATGCCGCTCCATATTCGTACCCCCCTCCTGCATTCCCTCCCGATGTCCGCGCGCCTCGGGAAAACCGTCTGGCTCAAGCTGGAGGCGCTACAGCCGAGCGGCTCGTTCAAGCTTCGCGGCGTCGGCCACGCGTGCATGACGCACGCCGAACGCGGCGCGCGGCGCTTCGTCTCGTCGTCGGGCGGCAATGCGGGCGTCGCGGTTGCCTACTGCGGCCGCATGCTGAACATCCCCGTCACCGTGGTCGTGCCGGAAACCACGTCGGCGCGCGCGCTCGAACTGCTCCGCCTGGAAGGCGCCGAGGTCATCGTTCACGGGCAATCGTGGGCCGAGGCGAATGCGCTGGCTCAGTCGAAGCTCGACGCGCACACCGCCTTCATCCACCCGTTCGACGATCCGCTGCTGTGGAGCGGCCATGCCTCGCTCGTCGACGAAGTCGCCGAAGCCGGCGTCCGCCCGGATGCGGTCGTGCTGTCGGTCGGTGGCGGCGGTCTGCTGAGCGGCGTGGCCGAGGGGATGCACCGGCAGAGCTGGCACGATGTGCCGCTGGTCGCGGCGGAAACGCATGGCACCGCCTCGTTCGCCCGATCGCTCGAAGCGGGCGCCGTCGTGGAACTGCCCGCGGTGACGGGCATCGCGACGTCGCTGGCGGCCAAGCGTCCTGCCACCGAGGCATTCGCCTGGAGCCGGCGCCTGCCGGTCTCCAGCGTCGAGGTGTCCGACCGTGAGGCGGTGACCGCCGCGCTTCAGCTGCTCGAGGACCATCGTCTGCTCGTGGAACCCGCCTGCGGCGCGGCATTGGCCGCCGCCGAGAAGCGTTCCCCGGCACTGGCCGAGGCGGAAACGATCCTCATCGTCGTATGCGGCGGGGTGGTGGCAACGCTGGCACAACTGCAGGAGTGGGCGCGCACGCTGGCTTGACCACCGGCGCTTATGCGCGAAACGATGAAGGCGCGACATGGGCGCCACATGTGGATATCTGATTCGATTCGTTGTGGCACGCGGGTTTCCTTCATAGCATGGACGCCCCAATCATTCCTGCCACCGCCCCATGAAAACATCGTTTCGCAACTGGCTCGTCGCCAGCGCTGCCTTTGCCCTGGCGAGTACTGTGGCCGCCGAGCCCTTGCCGAAGGAAGTCCGGATCGCCTACAGCGGCGGCGCGCAGCTGATCGTCAACGCCAAGGTCGATGGCTCGCTCGAGAAGGCGCTCGGCGTGCCGGTCAAGTGGGTGCAGTTCGGCACGGGCGCGGATGTGCTGAATCTCTTCGCAAGCAACAGCGTCGATATCGCCAACTTCGGTTCGAGCCCCACCGTCTCCGCCATCGTGCGCAAGCTGCCGATCGAGCTGGCCGGGGTGTCCGCCGACATCGCGACCTACGAGCGGCTGGTGGCGCGCAAGAGCAAGAACATCAACTCGCTGAACGATCTCGCGGGGCATACCGTCGGCTATCCCGCCAACTCCACGGCCCAATATGCGCTCGACACCGCGATCCAGCTCAACAAGATCGACCGGTCGAAGATCCGTTTCGTGCCGCTCAAGCCGGACGAGCTCGTCGCCGCATGGCGCCGTGGCGACGTGGATGCCGGGTACGTCTGGGCGCCATTCAACTCGACGCTGGAAGCCAATGGCGGGCAGCCGATCTTCTACACGAAGGACCTGAAGAAGGACGGCTATCTGATCTTCAACGGCATCTCGGTCAGCAAGGCGTTCGGCGAGAAGCATCCGGAACTGGTGGCAAAGCTGTTGCTCGTGCTGGAACAGCAGGTCGCGAACTATCGCAAGAACCCGCAGGCAGTCGCCGAAGCCATCGCGAAGGAACTCGGCTCGACGCCTGCGGCGGTGACGGATTCCATCAACGGCAACGAGTACCCAACGATCGCGGATCAGCTCAAGCCGCAGTGGTTCGGCGATGGCAGCAGCCCAGACAGCAGCACGCTGGCCGGTGCCGTGCGGAAGACCGCGGAGTTCCTCGGCAGCATCGACCAGATTCGCAAGCAAGACATTCCGGCGTCGTTCGCGAACGCCATTAACCCCCGGTATCTGAAGCTCGCGCAGCAGATCAAGTCGGACAAGTAAGCGCATGGTGCTGGATCGCCGGTATTCCAGCCTGGCCGTGAGCACGGCGGCAGTCGTTGCCGTGCTCGCGCTATGGCAGGTCGCGGGAAGCCGCGGATGGGTGGACGCGCTATTCCTGCCGCCGCCCACCGAGCTTGCCGTATCGTTGTCGCATCTGTGGCATGACGGTTATGGGCAGATTCCGCTGTGGAAGCATGTGGGGATCAGCCTCGCGCGTGCCGCATCGGCCTTTGTCGCGTCCATCGTCATTGGCGTGCCGCTGGGCCTGTTGATGGGACGCAGCGAGACGCTGGCTGCGGCGCTGAATCCGTTCGTGCAATTCCTGCGGCCGTTGCCGAAGATCGCGCTGATTCCGCTGACCATCGTGTGGCTCGGCATCGACGAGGCGTCGAAGTTCTTCCTGATCTTCATCGCCACATTCCTCAATGTGCTGGTAGGCGCCGCCGCCGCCGTGCGCGGCGTGTCGGAGGGGTATATCCGCGTCGCGCAGACGCTGGGGCTCAACCGCCGTCAGGTGTTCTGGCGCGTCGTGTTTCCGCATTGCGCGGGCGACCTGTTCACGACCATCCGGCTGTCGATCGGCATCGGCTGGACGGCGCTGGTCGCGGCGGAGCTGGTGGCATCGAGCGCGGGTGTCGGCTGGATGATCGTCAACGCGGGGTCCTACCTTCGGACCGACGTGGTGATGATCGGCATCCTGATCCTCGGCATCGTGGGCTACGCGCTCGACGTGGCGCTGGTGGCATTGCAGAAGTGGATCGTTCCGTGGGCGGGCAAGGCATGACACATATCGTTCTGGACGACGTGACGTTCACGTTTGGCGCGGAAGGGAAGGTGGCCACGCCGCCGGTATTGGAACGCGTCAACCTGGGTATCGACGAGGGCGAGTTCGTCGTCCTGCTCGGTCCTTCCGGCTGCGGCAAGTCGACCATTCTCAATCTGATAGCGGGCTTCGAGCGTCCGCTTGCGGGGCGCGTGGCCAGCAACGGCCGGACCATCGAGGGGCCTTCTCCCGAGCGCGGCATGGTCTTCCAGCAGCCGATGCTGTATCCATGGCTGAACGTCTGGGGCAACGTGACCTTTGGCGCGCGCATGCGGGGCACGCCGGAGGCCGAGTATGCGGCGCAAGCCGAGGAACTACTCTGGCAGATGGGGCTGCTGCCGTACCGCGATGCCTCGCCGTGGGAGTTGTCCGGCGGCATGCGCCAGCGCGTGGCGCTAGCACGCGCGTGGATCATGCAGCCGGACATCCTGCTGATGGACGAACCGTTCGGCGCGCTCGATGCGCAGACGCGCGCCTTGATGCAGGAACTGCTGCTGCGTACCTGGGCGCAGCGCCGGACGACGATCCTGTTCGTGACGCACGACGTCGATGAAGCGCTGCTGCTGGGCACGCGCATCCTGGTCATGTCGGCGCGCCCCGGTCGCATTCGCGAGGAGATCCGTGTGCCGTTCGCCTATCCGCGCGATGCCGAAGCGCTGGCGACGAATGCCCAGTATGGCGCCCTGCGCGCGCATGCGTTGCATCGGGTCAGAGAGGAGGCACGCAGGCACCTGGAAGCGATGCAGCCGCTGAAAGTTGCTTGATGTCGCTTAAAGCGCCGGACGCAGATCCCGCACAGGGCTGACCGACTCCAGCAGCGATGCCAGATGCAGCAGCGTGGACTCCGCCTGCCATTTCCCCACCAACTGCACGTTGATCGGCAAACCTTCGCGACTCGTGCCGAACCGCATCGACAGGCCGGGCAGTCCGGTCACGTTCAAGGGAACCGTGGCGCCTTGCAGATAGGTGGCGCCGACGGTCTGGCCATTGATCGTGAACGACGACTGGCCATGCTTGTGCGCGGGAATCGGCAGCACGGGGGTAATGAGCGCGTCGTACCGCGAGAAATACTCGGCATAGCCATCGCGGAGGCGTTCCGCGGCCTGTTCGGCCTCGATGTAGTCCTCCAGCGAGGTGTCCGGTAACGACAGCATGGTCTTCGCCATCATGTAGAGCTCGTCGTCGCGGCGCCCCGCCGTTGCGGCGCGGAACGCGGGCTTCATCTCCATGACGTGCAGCTTGTTGAATACGTCCAGTGCGAAGTCGCGCTCGAGCGCGGGAATGCGTACGGGCTCGACGAAGGCGCCCGCATCGCGCAGGGCGTCCGCGGCGGCGCGGACCGTGGCGCCGACCTCCGGGTCGATCGGGCCAAAGCCCGGCTCGACAAGCCAGCCCACGCGTAGCTGGCGATCGGGCGCGCGGCCGATGCCCGCGTCGTACGGCACGGTACTGGTGGCGAACGCGTCGAGGCCATCGGGGCCGGACAGCTGCGAGAAGGCCATGGCGAGGTCGCGAATCGATCGCGCCATTGGGCCGACATGCCAGAATCGGCGCGGCGCGCGCGGCCAGATGCCGGTCATCGGCACGCGGCCGTGCGTCGCCTTGAGCGACACGATGCCGGTCTGCGCGGCGGGGCCGCGTACCGAGATCGCGAGATCGGTGCCGAGACCGAGGGGCGACATGCCCGCCGCAATCGCCGCGGATTCGCCGCCGCTAGAGCCGCCCGGCGTCCGTTCGAGATCCCACGGGTTGTTCGACCGGCCCGACAACAGGTTGTCGCTTTCTATCCAGTAGGAGAACTCCGGCAGGTTGGTTTTCGCGAGCAGAATGCCTCCCGCGGCCTTGAGGCGCGCGACGCTCGTCGCATCCGCATCCGGCACCCGCCCTTTGAAGATCGGCGATCCGCGCTGCGTCAGCACGCCGGCCGTGTCGATGGAGTCCTTTGCCGTGAATGGCACGCCATGCATGGGCCCTAGCGGCGCGCCGTCCAGCACGGCGGCTTCGGCCGCCCGCGCGGCCTGCAGCGCATCGTCGGCAATCGTGACGATGGCATTGACCTTGGGATCCACCGCCTGAATGCGATCGAGGTGGGCCTGCACCACCTCCACTGGCGAAACCTCTCTGGTACGGATGAGTTCGGCAAGCCTGGTGGCGTCGTGATAAACGAGTTCGGATGTCATGGGGTTGGCCTCGTGAATGTGTTGGTCGGCACAAACGCGGCGGCCCCGGGGTTTAGCAATTTGCCTACCTAACGTTTGTTAGGGGGAAAGATAGACGGTCCGCCCCGGCACGTCAACTGCTTTTCTGTCGAGGGGGAAGGTATCGAAGGCGGCGCCTGTGGCCGGGCGCCGCCGGGTCAGCGCTGCGGGATCAACGCTGCGGGATCAACGCTGCGGGATCAACGCTGCGGGATCAACGCTGCGGGTTCATCGCCGCATCGGGAATCGCATCCAGCAGCGCCTGCCCGATGGCCACGTGACCCTGCGCCTTGAGCGCTTCCCCGGTGCTGAGCTTGTCGCGCACGTCACGGTTCTGGCTGAGCTTGAACTTGCCGACGAGTTGCTCGATCTCTACCTCGATGCCAACGATCGCCTTGAGCATCTGATCCAGGAAGTCGGCCGGTGCGTCGCCCATCTTCCATGGTTTGGGCTGCGTCGCTTCATGCTTGCGCGTGAGCTTGGCGACGACACCGCGCACATAGCGCTCATCGTCGCGAATCGTGATCTTGCCGTGCGCGTGGACCACGCGGTAGTTCCATGTCGGCACCGCCTTGTGGGTCTCTTGCTTGCTCGGATACCAGTTCGGCGAAATGTACGCGTCTTCGGCGCGAAACACGACGAGCACGTCGTCACCGGTTTTCACGTCCTGCCACACGGGATTGTTGCGCGCGACGTGGGCGTGGAGCACGCCGTGCCTGCCGGCGTCCGCATCGAGCTCGAAGGGCAGGTGATTGGCATCGAGTCCCGCCGTGCCGTGGGTCATCAGGATCGCGAACGGAAAATCGCGCATCAGGCGATGCAGATCTTCGACGTTGGTGGCTTCGAAATGGGCAGGGACGTACATGTTCGCTTCCGCTTGGGGACGTGGTCTGGCTGCATGATGGCCGCGCAACGTGTCACCGTGAAGGGCCATTTTGAGGTGATTTCACTAGACCAGTATTCTAGCCAGCGATCGAGCCAGCGATCGTTTTGGCGGATACCCGGCGCTTTCGCGGCCGGGGGGCGCCGGATGCGGCGGCGATGATCGCGCCGAGCTTGTCCACCGCGGCTTCCGTTTGCGCATCGGTGTAGCCGCCGAGGCCCAGGATCAGCCCCGGCCGCCCGTTGCCGGCCGCATACAGCGGCGACACGGCGCGTACCGCCACGCCGGCCGCCATCGCCTGAGCCGCGACGGCGAGGTCGTCGATCGGCGCCGCCAGCCACAAGACGAGATGCATGCCCTGATCTCCGGGCTGGAGCCACGCAAGGGATGACGGAATGCGCGATGCGATGGTCGAGATCAGATGCTCGCGGCGCTCCGCGTAGACGAGCCGCACGCGCCGGATATGCCGGTCGAGGTAGCCTTCGGCGATATACGCAGCGAGGGTATGCTGGTCCGCGCTCGGCGGGTGTCGGTCCATCAGCCCCCGCGCGCCGCAGAAGGACGGCACGAGATGCTCCGGCACGATGGCGTAGCCGAGCCGCAGCGACGGAAACAGGATCTTGCTGAACGTGCCGAGGTAAATCACGCGGTCGGGCGCGAGGCCCTGAAGCGAGGGGAAAGGGTGACCGACGTAGCGGAGTTCGCTGTCGTAGTCGTCCTCGACGATCCATGCATCGTTGGCTCTGGCCCACGCGACGAGCGCGGTCCGCCGCGCCATGCTCAGCGGCATGCCGAGCGGATACTGATGCGATGGGGTCACGAACGCCACGCGCGCATCGGGTGCCTTGCGGATGCCCGCTTCGACATCGATACCGGATTCGTCGACCGGCACTCGGAGCATCCGCATGGCGTTGCCCGTTGCTTCGAGAATGCCCGTGATGCCGCGGTACGCGGGGTCCTCGACCCATGCGCGGTCCGTCGGCTCCAGCAGGATCTGGCAAGCGAGATAGAGGCCTTGCTGCGTGCCGGCGGTGATGATGACCTGCCCGGGCGTGCAATGCACCGAGCGCGATTTGCGCACGTAATCGGCAATGGCCGCCCGGAGCGCGGGGACGCCCTGCGGATCGTCGTACCCCGACGGCGCCGCGGCGCGCAGCCCTCGCGTGCGGTTGCCCAATTTTCGCCAGGTGTCGTCGGGCGCGGTGGGGCCGATCGGCACCGAGACCGCAAACGGCACGGGTGGGAGGGGCGTGAACTGGCGTGCGACGTCCGCAAAGGCCGCGGCGCGCGGCGGGAGCGTTGGCGCGGGGATTGTGGCGCTCGTCCTGTTTGTCCTGCTTGTCTTTCGGGGCTGCCCGGCCGTTTCGGATGGGGGCAATGTCGAAAGCAATGCCGAAAGGCTTCTGGAAACGCGTGTGCTCGACCCCGCCTGGGCTTCGAGGAACCCTTCGGCGATGAGCTGTTCAAACGCGTTGGTCACGAGTCCGCGAGAGATGCCGACGGTCTCGGCCAGATGGCGGGTGGAGGGAAGCGATTCGCCGGGCTTCAGTTCGCCCGAGCGAATGGCTTCCCGCAGCACGCGCGTGAGCTGCCGGCCTAGTTCGCCCTGCGTGCGGTCGAGCTTGCCCATGAAGGGCAACTCCATGGCCTGGCGGCGTCTTGGCATGAATACCGGCTCACTGGCTTATGTCGATATGGGTCACATACGATAACCAGTCTGCCGCTTGATGCCAACACCAGGCCAACGCCGACGCCTCCATCGCCGCCATGGCGCGTCCCGGCTACCAGCGCATGTTGCCGGTAGCTATTACATCCGGAATGTCAGGACTTCCCGTTCCCGCCCTTGGCATCCGTTTGATGCTGACGGCGCGTGTCCTCGTTCTTGAACCCGCCGTAGCTGCTTTGCCCCGGATCCGCGCTGCGGCTCTTCACCTGCTGCTTGTCCGTGCGCACACCGGGATTAAGCGGCTCGGTGCTGGCGGTGGAACGCTTGCTCTGCTTCTCCATCTCGAGTCCTCCATCGGGTTGACGACGCGTTGCGCCGGTCCGTGGAGCGCTGCAAACGCCGTGCCATCGGCGCTCTAATACGCATACGTGCCGACGGCGTCGGCCACCGTCTTCAGCGATTGCCGCAGCGTGTCCATGTCTACCGACCCGAGCGCCAGCCGCAGCGCATGCGGGACCTGCTTCGACGTCGCGTAAGGGTGCGCGGTGGACACGAGCACGCGCGCGCGCATCAGCGCCTTGCCGACCACATCGGCGCGCACCTCTTCCGGCATCGGCAGCCAGACGAAATAGGACGCCGGGTGACGGACGGGCTTGAGATGAGCCAGCGTCTCCGTCACGATTTGCTGCCGCGCGCGGGCGTCGCGGCGCTTCCCGGCTTCGAGCATCGCCACGGTGCCATCCTCGATCCAGCCGCACGCAATGCCCGTCATCAGGGCCGGCGTGTGCCATGTCGTCGCGCGAATCGCCCGCTCGATCCTTGCGATCGATTCCGGCGGCGCACGCACGGCGCCTACGCGCAATCCCGTGGCAGCGCTCTTGGAGAGCCCTGCTACGGCCTGCTGGTCATCACGGCGCTGAAGCTGCTATGGGACGGCGTTTCCGGATATATGCATGCCGGGTGAATCATGTGCAGGCGTGGCACGGACCTTGCGATGGTCCGGGCATGAAGACATTCCACTGCACACATTGCCAAAGCCTCGTCTTCTTCGAGAGCTTCGTCTGCAATCGCTGTCAGGCCGTGCTCGGCTACGTTCCCGGTTTGCGGGAGGTGGGAGCGTTCGAAGGAAGCGACGAGCAGGGGTGGCGCATGCTTCCCGAGGCGTCGGAGCAAACCTATCGGCGGTGTGCCAATTATGCGCGGGAGCATGTATGCAACTGGATGGTCCCAGTCGAGGATTCAAATCCGCTATGCGAGTCCTGCCGGCTGACACGCGTCATTCCCGCGCTGGCCAAGCCCGATAACAGGTTGTACTGGTACCGGCTCGAACAGGCAAAGCGGCGGTTGCTGTACTCGCTGTCGGCCTTGCATCTGCCCACGCATTTCGATGGCGAGGGGGGCGACCTGACGTTCAAGTTCCTCGAGGATGTTTCGGCCGTCGAGCCCGTCATGACGGGACACGACAACGGTTGCATCGTCGTCAACGTCAAGGAAGCGAACGACGTCGAGCGCGAGACCACGCGGGCGTGGGCGGGCGAGGCGTATCGGACCTTGCTGGGGCACCTGCGGCACGAATCCGGGCACTTCTACTTTCAGCACCTCATCGCGGGCACGCGCCGGATTCAGCCGTTCCGCAAGCTGTTCGGCGACGAGCGCATGGATTACGCCGCCGCCCAGAAGCACTATTACGACGCTGGGCCGCCGAGCGATCATGCCGACCGGTTCATCAGCGCGTACGCCTCGATGCATCCGTTCGAGGATTGGGCCGAGACGTGGGCCCACTACCTGCATATGGTCGACACGCTGGACACCGCCAACTGGAGTGGGCTCACACTGCAACCCCGCGCGCAGGCCGACCCCGGGATGACCGACCGCACGCCCATCGGCCGCTCGGATTTCCAGAGCCTGCTGGCACGATGGCAGCCGCTGACTTACGCGATGAACAGCCTTAATCGTAGTCTCGGCCTACCCGATGCGTATCCGTTCTCGCTATCGCCCGCCGCGGTGGACAAACTGCATTTCGTCCACCGCGTCATCACGGCGGCGAGCAAGGCCAGTTCCTGACGTTACTTCTGCCTGGGCGTACGGAACGATTCGCCCACCGCCGGCAGCCGGCCTTGCCGATGCAACTGGATGGCCTGCGCCACCGCCGCGCCGACGTTGGCCGCTTCAGCCTGGACATCCGTGTCGTCATCGAGCTCGCGGTGCGACGTGGCATACGGCTTGTAGTAACCGATATAGCGATCCAGCTGTCCGAACTGGCCTGCATCGATCAGCCCCATCCACGAGAGCCAGTCGCTCAGCGCGCGGCGAACCCCCTCGACGCCCGCGACATCGCCATGGACGACGAGCCCATAGACGCGGCCTGCGAGATGCTTGGGATAATGCCATCCGCCGAGCTCCATTGCCTTGGCTTCCGGCACCTTTTTGCCGTGCGTGCTGCTCGGATCGGGATTGCCGCCGTCCGCGCAGACGAGCCGGTCCATCATCAGCTTGAGCGGGCTGGTGGACTGATACCAGTACGTGGGCGTGACGATCACCACGCCGTGCGCGGCGGACCACCGCGCATAGATCTCGTTCATCCAGTCGTTGACCTGCCCGAGGCTGTGGTTCGGATAGCAGCTGCAAGGCCAGTGGCACAGCGGCATGGCCGTCGATGCGCACCCCTTGCAGGGATGGATGTGCAGATCGGGGTCGGACGCCAGCCGGCTCAGGTCGAGCGTATCGACGACCATGCCCATCTCCTGCATGCGCGCTCGCACGATGCCAGCCAGACGCCATGACTTCGACATCTCGCCCGGACACGTCAGGTCGTTCCGGGAGGAGGCGACAATGAGCAGCACGCGACTTGCACTCGCGGCATCCTGCTGCAGGCGCTGTGCATCGCGAATGGCGTCGCGCGCCTGCCGCCATTCGACGGAGAGATCGTAGCCGGGGTCCGCCGCGCCGGGGCCGGCCTTCTCGGTGATGGGGGCCTTGCGGCTGTTGCTATACGCTTCCCACGCAATCGCCTCGATGCGCTCGAGCGCGGCATCTTCCGCGCGAAACGCGGGGTCGTAGAAGCGCGCGCGAAAACGCCGGCCGAACTCCTCGCGCGTCAGATGCTCTGTTACCTGGCCTTTGCGGACGTCCTGTGCGGCGTCGTCGATATCGTCTTGCAGAATATTCCCGTGAGGCATCTGGTCACCTGTCCCTTTCTTATTGCGGTGGTTGACCGTTCGACGCACTGAGCCCGCCATCGACGGGCAGGTTCACGCCGGTGACGAACCGTGCGTCCTCGCTCGCGAGGAAGGCGATGACGTCGGCGATGTCCTCGGGTTCCGCCGTGCGGCCCAGCGCGATGCGCTCGCGGAATTTTTCGACAAGTTGCTCGTCCTTGAACATGTCGACGGTCATGTCCGTGCGCGTCAGCGACGGGCAGACCGAATTGATGCGCACGCCTTCGCGGCCATAGTCCAGCGCCAGCGAACGCGTGAGGTTGACCACGCCGCCTTTCGCGGTGTTGTAGAAGGCCATGTTCCAGTCCGCGCCGAGACCCGAGACCGAGGCGGTATTGACGATGCTGCCTTTGGTCTTGATCAAATGCGGCAGCGCGGCACGCGCGCCATGAAACACGCCTTCGAGGTCGATCGAGATCACCTTGTGCCAGGCCTCGAAACTGTCCTCGGTTGCACGTCCTTCGGAGGCTACGCCCGCGTTGTTCACCATCACGTCGAGCCGGCCGAATTTGTCGACCGCCGCGCGGACGAGGCCCTCCACCTGCTCGTAGTCGCTGACGTCAGTCACGTGGACCAGTTGCTTGTCGGCAGGCAGGTCGGCAGCCACCTTTTCCAGTTTCTCGCGCGTGCGGCCCGCCAGCACGACGCGCGCGCCTTCCGCCGCGAACCGCCGCGCGGCGGCCGCACCGATGCCGGAGCCGGCGCCGGTGACGATGACTACCCGGTTTTCGAATCGCTTCATGATGTCGCTCCCCTTTTTTAGGTTCAGGAGCACTGCGCGCAAATTTCATACCGCTGCGCGCACGACACCGGCCAACGCCGCTGTGGCGCGGGCTGGACAGCCCTCGGTCCGCGTGCGCGAACGCGTGCGATCGCCGTGCAAAAATGCAGCATCGAGCGACTTGTACATGTAAGGGCATGTAGGAGGCGTCCCGCGTCGCCGGGGCCGTCTCTCCGACAGCTACTCCGGCGTACCGCGGGCCAGCGCGAGATAGTGCGGAATGCGCCCAAGCGCATACGCCGCCGCCGCATCGCGGATCTCGTTGCGCTCACCTTGAAAGCGTTTCGTCTCCGTGTACTCGATAGGCGTCCCGCTACGTCCGGCCGCGCGAACGACCCACGCGAAGCACTGCGTGCCGGCGGGGGTGCCATCGGGTGCGCCCTCGTCGGCGACGCCCGTGTTGGACACGGCGAGATCCGCGCCGGACATTTCAAGCACGCCGCGCGCCATGGCCAGCGACACGGGCTCGCTCGTCAGGCCATGCCGCTCGATCAACGCGTGTTCCACGCCGAGTACGTTGTTCTTGGCTTCCGGCGCGTACGTTACGACCGCAAGCCTCAGGCAGCTGCCGCATCCCGGCACCTCCGCGAGCTTCGATGCGATCAGTCCGGCCGTACAAGACTCCGCTGTGGCCAGTACGACCCCGTGACGTACCAGATAGTGTGCAACTTCCTGAGCATCATGCATGTTCGGTCTCCTCTTGTCGCCGCACAAAGGTCACCTTGCCGTTGCGCTCCACGACGATGCGCTGGATACCCGCAAGGGACTCGCTCTGCAGGCTCGCGCGCAGATTCGCCTGCAGGTCTTCGGCGCTCAGCATGGCGCGTCGCATCGCGTCCTGATCGATGCGGCCGCCCTGCAAGAGATCGATACGATGGCCGCCGATGATCCGGTCGACGCCGGGAAAGCGGCTCGCGAGCAAGCCGAGCGAGCGGTGCAGTGCAACGAGGACCAGCGACGCCGCGAGGGTGCCGCCGATGGGGCTGGCACCGACGACCGCGCGCGACAGCACGGCGCCCAGCAGCAGCATGATGCAGAGGTCGAACGGCGTTTGCTGCGAGAACGCCCGGCGTCCCGCGCCACGCAGCATGATCCATGCGGCAACGAATATGAGCGCGGCGCGCGCGGCCATCTGCCACCACGCCAGCGTTTCTCCCTGACCGAAAACCTCCGCGAGGATGTCGCCCATGGGCGTCTCCTGTTCGATGGGTTCCATGCCAGTGTTGGGCGCGCGGCCCGTTTCCCGCAATCGGAAACTGTCCTACATCGCCGCCGGACGCGCGTCGCGTCCATGGATCAAGCTCATGGATCAGCTCGTGTAGCAGTTCGCTTGGCCTGCTTTCCGGACATGCCGGCGGTCGTGGATCAGCGCCGGTACATCGACCACAGCACAGCGCTTTGCGCGGGTCTCGGCATCGCGGCCACGTTGCGGTAGAACTTCAGTGTGGCCTCGCAACGCGCTTCTGGTTGCCGTGCCCCGAAGGCCTTGTCCGTCAATGCGCGCGACTGGTCCTTCGTCAGGTTTTGCAGGGCCACGCGCATCATCGCGTCGGCCATGTACGGATCCTGTTGCCGCGGTTTCTGCGGCGGCGAGTTCAGCAGCATCACGATCGTCTTTGTTTCCTCCTCCACGAGGACGGGGGGCAGGGCGTTCGAGGTATCGAGCGTGCCTTCGAGGAAATGCGAACAGGCTTCCACGCCGATGTTGCGTGCGGCGTTGGTCTCGGCCGCCAGCAGCTTGACGAACTCCGTCAGTGCGTCGTCGCTCGCCTGCCTCAGCAACCCAGGCATGGCCTGCTTCAGCTCGCCGCGCAAGGCGGCGCCCATCTCGGTATCGGTGCCGCCGCGCGTCTTGACCGCCCAGGCGCGTTCCGCGGCGCGATCGACCGCACCCGGAAAGCGCTGGTCGAAGGCGCGATACAGCGGAGAGGTTTTCAGGCGCGCGGCCAGCGCGTCGCGCGAGGCAACCTGCATCAGCATGCCCGGCGCCTCGCTGCGCAGTGCCACGCGCGTCAGGATGCGCGTCCGCAGCAGTTCCTCGCGGCTCGGATACCAGACGGTGTCCGCCGGCGTCGTACTGACGCGGCGCACGAAGTCTTCGGGCAGGCCAGCCTTGCGGTAGTAGTCGAGCATCGACTTCACCGCGGCGCCTTCCACGGCCGAATCCATGCCGCTGAAGCTCGCGCGGTGGAAGCCGATCTTCGCGTTCGGCGTCGCGGCGCGATCCACGCCCGCCATCAGCACATACGTGCAGGCGCTGCTGCATTCGCCTTCCACATAGGTGTTGAGGCCGCGTTGACGCACGGCCTGGGCCAGCACGCGCCCCTCGAGCAGGCGACCGCCATTCGAGTTCAGGATGAGCGTGCGCGCGGAGGGCGTGCGATCGAGCACCGTCAGCACGGTTTTCGCCGACCCTTCGCGCAGCGTGCCCCATACGATGACCGCTTCGCCATTCGGGGATGGCTTGACGTCGACCTCGCCGATGGCATCCCTGCCCATCGCCAGCGCGGCGAACTCGCGCAATTCGGGGCCGTAGGTGGTCACCATCTGCCCGACGGCCGCACACACGCCAAGCAGCACGCTGCCGCGCGCGGCATAGGCCCAGAACGTGCTGCCGCCGCGCATCGCATGGCGACCGGCGGAACGCCAGATGCCCACGAACGACCATACCCACGACAGATACACCACGCAGATCGCCAGGATGGAGAACATCGCGAGCTGGCGCAGCGAGTCGCTGACGCCGAACAGCTTGCCGAGCGCGGGCAGGGCCATGCCGAGCAGCGTGGCGACGAGGGTGCCGTTGATCCAGTAGGACACCGGCAACGGCAGCTGCCCGCGCCAGTGGCGCATGACATAGCGTCCCCGGGCCGGCGGCTCCGCGGGTTGGCTCACCGCGGCGGGTGCCGATGGGATGTCGCTGCCGATGGTGAAGACGGCATCGCGAGGCGAGATCGCGCTACTGGCCGCCAGCGCAAGGTCCTGGGTACGCCGTGAGAGTGCCCGCAGGTTCAGCACGATGAGCCCGGCAAAGATCAGGACGGGCACGGCACGCGCGACAGCCGCATTGGCCGTGGTTCCCGCTTCGCCGCGCACGAACCCTCCAAGCAGGCCCACCCCGCAGAAGCCCATCAGTACGAAGTTCGCGATCGTCGCGGTCCTGACCGCCTGCGCATTGGCGTTCTGTCCCAGCGCCTGCCGCGTAAGGAAGAGCGGCGCCAGCCAGATCGACGCGCCAAGCAGCGAGTAGATGGCACCCCCGGTGCGCCACACCTCGAATGCGGCTAGCAGGCCGATGGCCGCCACCCCGATCAGAACGGTATTCACCATCCGCATGCCGCGGACCAACATGCTCGCCCTCATGACCGACCCGTGTTTATTGTTCTATTGGGCGCTAAATCTACCCTAAACGCCCCGCGGGAGGACGATCGTTGCGCGACCACGACATACCCCACCTTCCTCCGGATTACGGCATGCCGGCGGAGTGGTAGCGCACGGTCAGAATGCCGAGCGGATGGTGCCCGCGTCCACGCGGATCGTTGCCCCGCTGATGTAGTCGGCGAAAGGGCTCGACAGGTATGCCACGGCGCCCGCGATTTCTTCCGGGCGGCCGAGGCGGCCCACGTCGTTGGGGACGAGGTCGCGGACGCAGCCGCGTTCGATGGCTTCCCACGACTCGCCCCAGTCGTATTTCGGCGCGATGGTTTCCAGCAGCGCCTTCACGGACGGGACGAGGATCGCGCCCGGTGCGACGATGTTCGAGGTCACGCCCGTGTCCTTGAGGTCGCGCGCCAGCGAGACGGCCAGATTGTGGCGCGCGGCCAGGGAGGCGTTGTAGTCCGGTTGCATGGGAATCGGCTGGCCCGCGAGGCCGCCGCCGATCTGGATGACGCGGCCCCATCCGCGGGCGCGCATCGCGGGCACCAGCCGCTGGATCATGCGGACGCCGGACAGCACGTTGACCTGATAGGTCTCCACCCAGGTTTCCGGGAGTGCCGTGGTCCAGTTCAGGTGGTGATAGTAGCCGGCGTTGTTGACGAGAATGTCGATCGCGCCGCCTTCGGTGGCCTTGGCCGCCACGGCGTCGGCGCCTTCGTCGGTGGCCAGATCGCCGAGCGCGACTTCGGCGCGCCCGCCTGCCGCGCCGATCGCGTCCGCTACCGCCCGCGCGCGCTCGGCGCTCCGCCCGTGCACGACCACCGTGGCACCCTCGGCCGCCAGCAGCTTCGCGATCGCTTCACCGAGTCCCGCGCTCGATCCCGTGACCAGCGCGCGTTTTCCTTTCAGGTTCAAGTCCATGCCATACCCTTGCATCGAAAATTTCTACTAGTGTAGAATTTCGAAGACGAAAAGTATACGGGTGTGTGATTATGAAGGCGCTAGGCAGGAAGGGTACCGCCACGCGGGAAGCCATTCTCGAATCGGCACGCAAGGTTTTCACCGAATCCGGTTACGACGCGGGCGTTCGCGAGATCGCCGAGAACGCGGGCGTCACCGCGATGCTCGTCAATCGCTATTTCGGCTCCAAGGAGCAGTTGTTCGAGGAAGTCGTGGACACGGTGCTATCGGCGCCGGGCATCCTCACGCGCGACACGTTGCGGGCGGCGCCGGACCTTGCGGCACTCTGCCACGACGTCGCGGAGGCGTTGCTCGCGCGCACGACGCCCGGGACCACGCCGATGGACGGCTTTCTAGTTCTGCTGCGCTCGTCCAACAACGCGCAGGCCACCGCCATTCTCCGCAAGAAGATCGACGCGCATTTTGCCCGGCCACTGGCGACGTTATTGCCAGGCGCCGACGCGGCTCAGCGTGCCGCGGTCTTTCTGGCCATCATCTCGGGCATCCAGCTGATGCGGCAGATCATCGACCTGCCTGCCTTGCGCGGAGCGACGCCCGGCAAACTGGGCAAACGCCTTGAAGCGCTGCTCGCCGTGGCGATCGCGCCCGATACGGAAGCGCCTCACACGATGGGATGACTTGTCAGGCGTGCGGGCTGGGGCCAAACTGACGCGTCTCTGTTGGCATGCATCCATTGAAAGGACCCTCGCCATGCAAACCAGTGCACGCAATCAATTCTCCGGCGTTGTCGGTCAGGTCACCGCGGGCGCCGTCAATGACGAAGTCACGATCAAGACCGATGGCGGCGCGGAGATCGTCGCCACGGTGACGCATGACAGCGCGACGCGTCTTGGCCTGAAGGCGGGCGCGAAGGCGTTGGCGCTGGTCAAGGCGACATCGGTGATCGTCATGGTGGGTGCGGATCCCAGCAAGGTGTCGGCGCGCAATGTCGTGGACGGCAAGGTGACAGCGCTGACGAAGGGCGCCGTCAATGCCGACGTGACCATCACCGGTTCGAACGGCCTCGTCGTCTCGGCCATCATCACCAACAGCAGCGTGGACCGCCTCGGGCTGGCCGTGGGCGCCGCCGCCGCCGCGATGTTCAAGGCCTCGAGCGTGATCATCGGCATCGACGCCTGACACTCACCGGCACGCCCCGGGGAAGGGGGGCTCCCCTACGTCAATAACTGGAGGTGCTCCACCAGGATGACCACGCCGATCGCTATCAGGATCACGCCGCCGATGGCTTCGCTCCAACGACCCAGCGCGGGGCCGACGAGGCGGCCGATCATGACGCCGAGCGTGACCATGAGCGTGGTTGCCATGCCGATGGCCCCGGCGGCGACCGCGATGTTGACGTTCACGAATGCGAGACCGACGCCGACCGCCATGGCATCGATGCTCGTGGCAAAGCCCGTGATGGCGAGATTCCAGAACGAATGGGACTGCGGCTTGTCCTCGTGCGCTTCCCCGCTGGAGAACTTCAGCATCATGCGCAGGCCGAGCACCGTCAGCAATCCGAACGCGATCCAGTGATCCCATGCGGCGATATAGTTCGACGCCGCTCTGCCAAGTGCCCAGCCCACCGCAGGCGTGATGGCTTCGATGACGCCGAAGATGACGCCCGTCTTGACGGCCTCCGAGAGCCTGGGCCGATAGAGTGCCGCCCCCTTGCCGATGGCCGCGGCGAAAGCGTCGGTGGCCATGGCGAATGCCAGCAGGATGATCGATGCCAGTGTCATGGGTAGCGAGAAGGGTAACAAAGGGGGCTGGCAACAGATGGACCAATGACTTTGCCGTTCAGTGCCAGCCCCGGCTGGTGAACGAAAAGTCAAAGGTCTCGCAGAACGGGCTTCCATTGCGGAAACCTGCCGCCGGCGCCATGGCCTGTGCGGCCAAGTGTGTTGACGCCGGCGCCTCCGTGGCGAACCTGACGGAGGCAAGCTACTCCCCTAAGACGCGTCGATGCTAACACGACGCCACCGCGCCTGCCATCGTGACCGTTTCAGCCTGTCAGCACGTCCACCAGTTCGGCGAGGCTGGAGACGGTGAGGTCAGGGCGCGCCTCTGCCGCGCCTTCCCCCGAGAGGCCGAGCAGCCGATCGGGCCGGTTGATCCAGACGCTGCGCAATCCGAGCTTGTTGGCCGGCGTGATATCGGCCCGCAGGCTTTGCCCCACGTGCAGAATTCTTTCGCGCGGCACCCCCAACCGCGCGAGGTCGCCGATACCCGTGTCGAAGTGCGGCCAGTCCGGCTTGTAGGCGCCCACGCGCTGCGCGGTGACGACCACGTCGAAGCGGACATCGAGAATCCGACATGAGCTTTCGAGCGATGCCACGTCGATATTGCTGAGCGCGCCGATGCGCACGGACTGCTGCAGCCGCACGAGCCCGTCATGGCTATCGGGGAAGGCCGGCCATGTGTGCGGGCTCAACGAAAACTGCCGGCGGCGCTCCGCGTCGGGGAGGACGCCGAAGTGCGCGCAGATCTCGTCGAAGCAGCGGTTCAGCACTTCGGGATACAGATGGGCGGGGCGCTCCTTTTGAATACGCGCCCGTGCGCCGTCGAACGCCATGACGAGCGTGCCGGCGTCGGCGGAAATACCATGTCCGGCGGCCCAGTCGAGCAGGAAGGCGGCGATGGAAGGCTCCCAATCGATCAGGGTGCCGTAGACGTCGAAGGTGATGGCGTCGAAGTCGGAAAGATGCAGCGTCGTCATGCGAAGGTTCTCAATGTGGGTCGGTCGGTAAGGCGATGTCGTTAACGATAAGCGATTATCGATAATCGGTAAAGTCGACATGTTGGTGTAGAATTCCGCCAACTGGAGACGCCCGTATGCCGCCCTCATCACAACTCGACGCCCCCGTCACGGCGATGCCGGACCGCTCGACGGCCGGCATCCTCGTGGACACCCTCCGCACCGAAATCATCCAGGGCAAGCTTCAGCCCGGGGAGCGGCTCAAGCAGGACGCCATCGCCTCGCGCTTCGGCGTGAGCCAGACCGTCGCGCGGGAGGCGTTCAAGGACCTGATCGGGGAGTGTTTCCTGGTGGCCGAACCGCGCCGCGGCGTGAGCGTGGCCCGGATGTCCGCCGAAGAAGCGGAGGAGACCACCGCGCTGCGTATACTCGTGGAAGGACAGGCGCTGGCCTGGGCCATCCCCCTGATGACCGACGCGCACCTCGATACCGCGCAACGGCTATCGAAGGAACTCGATCGCGCGAAGGATGTGGGGCAACGCATCCTGCTGAACGCGCAGTTCCACCGCACGCTGTATGCCGCCTGCGGCCGCGCCCGGACCATCGCGCTCGTGGAGACCCTGCGTCTCGGGTTCGAGCGCTACCTGCGCTTTACGTGGGAAGCGACATCGCACGTCGAGCAATCGCAGCACGAGCATCGGGAACTACTGGCGCTGTGCCGCCAGCGAAACGTCGACGCGGCGTGCGATCTGCTGCGCGCGCATATCGCCGGCACGGGCAAGCTGCTGATCGAGCGGTTGCAGGCTGATGCGTAGCGCAGGCGTCCACTGCGGTAACGCCAGCGTCCACTGCGGTAACGCCGGCGTGCACTGCGGGAGGCGACGCCACCTGGGCTAAAATCCACGCCCGACCCGCTTTCCCGCATTCCGGCCTTACGCATGGACTCGCAGCACGACACACCCGACACACCCGACACGGGCGAACCCGAGCAGATTCACGAACCGCGTCTCTGGAAAGACAAGGGCTGGACTGCGCGCGTCATCAAGAACGAAGACGGCGAAGGCTGGGCCGTCGAGATGATTCGCGATGGCAGCGCCGAGCCCGCGCTCGTCGGCCCCTGGACCATGGGCCGCAACAAGGTCGACCCGAAGCCGCTCGACGCCACCGCGCATCAGACGCTGGTAAAGACCGCCTCCGAAGTGATTCGCCGCCACGAGCAGCAGTTGCACGCGCAGCTGAACAAGCAGGTGTCGATCGAGATGGGCGATGACGTCATCTCCGTGCGCCTCTCGATCACGCCTGACGAATTCGAGCCCTTTGGCACGCTGACCGCCGTGAACGCGTTCGGCGATGTCATGGCGACCGTCAACGTGCGCCCGGACTTCCGCCTCACGCGCGAGAGCGCGGGCCGCTGGGCAGCCGACGGCTTCGGCAAGATTCGCTGAGCCGCGGCGCGGTCCCGTTCACTATCCCCCTCAGGCGGGCCGCCGCGCGAGCACCGCGTCGCGCGGCCCGGCATCGACCACGCGGCCGGCTTCGACCACAACGATGGTATCGAAGCGCGCGAGCAGGCTCGGCCGGTGGACCGAGGCGACGATGCAGGCCGTGGGAAACGCCGCGAACATGCGATCGAACACGCGTCCTTCGGATTGCGGATCGAGCGCGCTGGTGGGCTCGTCGAGCAGCAGCAGCGAGCTGCCCGCCGAGGCCAGCGCACCGCGCGACAGCGCAAGCCGCTGACGCTGTCCGCCCGAGAGATTGCTGCCACGTTCGTTGAGCGGGCTGGCCAGCCCATCGGGCATGCGCTGCAACACCTCGTCAAACACGCCCGCGTGGACCGCGGATTCCAGCGCCGCGGCGTCGGCCGGTACGCCGAACGTCAGGTTCTCTTCGACGCTGGCTTCGAACACCTCCGCTTCCTGCGGTATCAACGTGGCAAGCGTCCGTAGTTCGCTCCAGTCGCGTGGCGCGCCATCGCGCAGCAGTTCGCCTTCCTGCGGCCGATACAAGCCTGCCAGCGCGCGCAACAGCGTGCTCTTGCCGCCGCCGCTGGGGCCGATCAGGGCCACGCGCGCGCCGCGATGGAGCACCAGATCCACGCCGTACAAACCGCCGCGCGCATCGTTCGGGTAGCGCCACGTCGCGCCGCGCAAGGCCAGCGTCCGCCACGGCGCATCGGGCACGACGGCGGGCACGACCGCTTCGGGGTCGCCTGGCGCCTGCCAGATCGGTTCCGCGCTGCCGTAGTCGGTATGCATGCGCGCGAAGCTCTGGAAGTTCGTGGCCATCGCGCCGACGACGGTCGCGGCCTGTTGCGCATACTGGTAGATCATGAAGATCGTGCCCAGCAGCACGGCCTGGCCCGGCTGGCGCGACTGCAGCACGTAGACCACGACCAGAATCCACGTGAGCCCCATGCCAAGCAGATCGACGGCAAACCATTTGCCCTCGTTGACCATCACCGCACGGCGTAGCGGCGCCATGACCGCCGCCATGCGGTGGTCGAGCAACCTGCGCGACGCGGCCTGCAGACGCAGGCCAATGACGGTGCCCGCGTTGCCAACGAAGTCCAGCAACGCGGCCGCATAGCGGCGCTCGGCATCGTTCTCCGCGCGCGCCAGATGCATGAGCGTGCGGTCGAAGCGCAGGATGATCAGCGCGACGATCACGTAGCCGGTCACGGCAATCGCGCCGCTGGTGCGCGAAAGCAGCGCGAGCGCGACGATCGGGCCGACGAAGTTGAAGGCGCTCTGAAGATAACCGAACTGATTCTGCGCGAAATCCGACAGCGCTCGGCTCGACTGGACCACGCGATGCTGGAGCTCGCCCGAATGATGGCCGTCGCGCCATGCGAGCGGGGCCGACGCGATGCGCGCATAGAGCTGATCGGCGAGCCGCTCCCGCACCCGCACGCCCACATTGCGCTCGAGTACGCGTCCCGGGCCATGCAGCAGCCACGACAGCAGATAGACGCTGATGAGATAGAGAATGCATCGCCCAGCGGTTTCCATCTGGCCTTGCTGGAGCGCGTTGATGGCCTGCGCGGCGAGCCATGGCATGGTCAGCCGCAGCAATTGCGCGGCGGAGAGCAGCGCCGCCGCGCCCAGCATATGGGCCCGCACGCCCTCCGCATGCAGCCAGAGCGCGCGATACAGTTCCCGCGCGGCGCTACCGAGGCCGATGGCGCGTGGCCGGGCGGCGTCCGGTGAGAGCTTCGGGGTTTGCATTTCCGTCATGCAGTCATCCCTCCTCGTCGGGTGATTGCCGAAGGGCTCTATTGTGCAGCAAGCGTTCGCCGTCACGCGTCGTCCGACATGGCGGGCATGGTAGCCTTTCACCTTTGCAAGACGCCACCATAGACGTCGCCATGATATTCAAGGAGACACCATTGAAGCCATCGCGCAAGTACGCCGCCGCGCTGTTGATCGCCATCGCGGGGATTGCCGCCAACGCCCACGCCGCCTATCCCGACCGCCCCATCAAGCTGATTGTCCCGTTCCCGCCCGGGCAGGCCACCGACATTTTCGCGCGTGCCCTCGCGGAGAAGCTCGGCAGGCAGCTGGGCCAGTCGATCGTCGTGGAGAACCGCGCGGGCGCGGGCGGCAATATCGGCATGGAAGTCGCGGCCAAGTCCCCGGCCGATGGCTATACGCTGGTGATGGCGGGCAGTGCCATGGCCATCAACCAGACGCTCTACAAGAAGGTCAATTACGATCCGCTGCAGGACTTCGCGCCGGTGACCGGCGTGTTCTCGGTGCCGCTGGTGTTCCTCGCCACGCCGCAGTCGGGCTTCAAGTCGCTGCATGAACTGATCGCCAAGGCTAAGGCCGCGCCGGGCAAGTACAGCTATGCCAGCGCGGGCATCGGCGGTACGCAGCACCTATCCGCCGAAATGCTGAAAGCGCAGGCGGGTATCTTCATGGTGCATATCCCGTACAAAGGCAGCGGTCCCGCGCAGGCCGACTTCCTCGGTAACCAGATTCCGCTGATGGTGGACTCGGTCACGGCCGCCATGCCGCTGATCAATACGGGCAAGGCGGTGCCGCTTGCCGTCACCACCGCGAAGCGCGTGCCGCAATTGCAGGCGGTGCCGACGGTGCGCGAAGAGGGCGTACCTGGCTTCGAAGCGCTCGGCTGGGCCGTGATGATGGTCCCGGCCGGCACGCCGCCGGCCATCGTGAGTCAGCTTAATGCGGAAACGGTGAAGGCGCTGCAATCGCCGGAGCTGCACAAGTTCATCACGGACCGCGGCTCCGAGCCGATGCCGATGTCGCCTGCGGAGACTGGCAAGTTCGTCGACAGCGAGATACGCAAGTGGGCGACCGTCGTCAAGCGGTCGGGCGCCACCGCGGATTAACGCAGGGACGTCACCAGCCGTGGATCACCAGCCGTCGATCACCAGCCGTAGGTCACCAGCCGTAGAACCGAGGCCATGTCCGCACGGAGCCATCCGCGCCAACGGCCTGGTATTCGGGGTGCTGCGCGCCCGTCGCGCAGGCGTGGTTCGGCAGGATGCGCAGCTTCGTGCCGATCGGGAAGGTGTCGGCGATGGACAGATCGGGTGTGCCCGCGCGCGACACGATGCCGTGCTCCTGATTGGCACCGCTGATGACATAGCTGTCCAGGACGTCGCCGTCCTCCGAGCAGACCTGACCGTAGCCGAAGTCGCGCCGCCGGCCCTGCGTGCCGCGGTCGCGGCTCATCGCCATCCATCCCGAATCGACGATGGCCCAGCCCTTTTCCGTCTGATGTCCGATCACGGTCGTCAGCACGGACAGCGCGATGTCCGAGGTCTCGCACACGCCCACGTTGTGCATGACGAGGTCGAAGAACACGTACACGCCCGCGCGCACCTCGGTGACGCCGGCCAGCTGTTCCGCGGTCAGCGCCGTCGGCGTGGAGCCGATGCTCACCACGTCGCAGGGCAGGCCCGCCGCGCGCAGGCGTTCCGCCGCCAGCACGGTGCCCGCGCGTTCCTGCTCGGCGATCTTCACGAGCGCATCGTGCGTGTCGTAGTCGTAGCTCGAGCCCGCATGCGCCATCACGCCACCGAGCCGCATGCCGCCAGACACGAGCGCGCGACCCACGTCTAGCAGCGTGCCGCTTTCGGGTGGAATGCCCGAACGGTGGCCATCGACGTCGACTTCGATCCACACGTCGAACACTTCCCCCTGCGCCTGCCCGAACGCCGCGATGGCTTCCGCGGTCTGCACGCTGTCCGCGACGATCTTGAGGTCGCAGCCCTTGCGGCGCAGGGCCAGCGCCTGCGCGAGCTTGGTCGGCGCCATGCCGACGGCGTAGACGATGTCGCGGACCCCCGCGTCGAAGAACTGCTCGGCTTCCTTGAGCGTCGAGACGGTGATGCCCCGGGCGCCGGCGGCAATCTGCGCCTCGGCGACTTCGCGGCATTTCGTCGTCTTCACGTGCGGGCGAAACCGGACGCCGAGTGCGTCCATGCGCGACTGCATGCGCGCGATGTTGCGCTGCATGCGGTCGAGGTCGATCAGGGCGGCGGGGGTGTTGAGGTTGTCGAAGCGCATGGCGGCAGGGATCTCTTGCGAATGACGACACTATAGGCGGTCGTCGGTCCGCCGTGATTAATGCTCGGTGAATGCTTCATTTAGCGCGATTTAATGCTGCGCCACGGTGGCGGCGACATGGCCGCGCGCAACGCGTCGAGGAAGGTGCGCTGCCGCAGCGAGACGCCCGTACGCGATGGCAGCAGTGCCGTGACCGGGGCCGGCGGCAAGCTCCAGTTCGACAGCAGGCGGACGAGCCTGCCCGTGGCGATCAGTGGGGCCACATCCCACTCGGATCGCTCGACGATGCCGAGGCCCGCGAGCGCCCAGTCGGAGATGATCGTGCCGTCGTTCGAGGATAGCGTGCCCGGCACGCGGATCGTGACCGCCTTGCGCGCATCGGCCTGCCTGCCATTGCCCGGCAGGAAGCGCCAGCGCGTCACGTCTTCCTCGTTTTCGCGCAGGCACAGGCAGCTATGGCGTACGAGGTCCGATGGATGCGCGAGGTCGGCCAACCGCCGCGCATAGGCCGCGCTCGCGCACAGAATGCGCTCGTTCGGCGCGATCGGATGGGCGACCCACGACGACGACTTGAGCTTGCCGATCGTGATCAACAGATCCGCGCCAGATGCATCGGACAGCGGGCTCTCCGACAGATGCAACGAGATCTCGAGCTCCGGATGCTGGCGATGGAAGTCGCGTACGACCGGCGCGACGTGCTTCCGTCCAAAGCCGAACGGCGCCACGATGCGCAGCTTGCCGCGAATCTCGCCCTCGTCGCCCGAGATGCGTGCGGGCAGGGCTTCCATGCGGTCCAGCAGTTCGATCGCCTCCTGATGCAGGCGATGACCCTCGTCCGTCAGCGAAATGCCGCGCGACTGCCGTGCCGCCAGCCGCACGCCCAGCTTCGCCTCGATGCGCTGGAGACGAACGGTCACCGCTGGCGGCGTCAGGTCGAGCAGTTGCGCGGCGGCGGCGAGCGAAGTGGATGCGCCGACAGCGCGAATCAGGCGCAGATCGTCAAGGCTGAGCATGGCGGGACTTAAGCTGGACTAAATGCCGATGGATTCCGCCATTAAACACGAACTTGCGGTATGGAGGCCAATGCTTATCAGCGGCGACGCAGGCTCCACAGCACGAGTCCGATCGCGCTGACGCCGGCGCCGAGGGCGCAGACCCCCAGCCATCCGCCTCGCGCATACGCCATCGTGCTGCCGATCGCCCCGAGCCCGCTGCCCACGGCGTAGTACAGCATGTACAGCCCGATGAGCCTGCCCGCCGCCTCCGGGCGGTTGCGCAGGATCAGGCTCTGGTTGGTGACGTGCAGCGCCTGCGCGGCGGCATCGAGCAGCACGATGCCAAGCACGAGCGCGGCAAGCGCGATGGGCTTCGATGCACCCTCCAGGCAGGACAGAGGCCACCACGCAAGCAGCAGCACAATCAGCGCAACCGTAGTCGTGCGGGCGGAGTGCCCGCTGTCCACCCAGTGCCCCGCGCGCGCGGCGGCCAGCGCGCCGACGATGCCGACCAGACCGAAGGCGCCGACGACCGTGTGCGGAAACGAGAACGGCGGCGCGCTCAGCGGCAGGACCAGCGCGCTCCAGAAGATATTCAGCGCCGCGAAGAGTACGAGCGCGAGCAGGCCGCGCTGCCGCAGGACGCGCTCCTCTCGCAGAAGCCCGAGCATGGAAACCAAAAGGTCAGTGAAGGACGGTGCGACACGAGCCGCAGGCAGCCGGGGCAGCGATCGCCATAGCGGCACCGCGAGCGCAAGCATCAGCAATGCGGAGACGAGATAGACACCGCGCCAGCCCGCCAGGTCGCCAATGGCGCCCGAGAACACTCGGGCGCCGAGCAGCCCGATGAAGACACCGCTTTGCGCGGCGCCCACGATGCGGCCCTGTTCACGAGCCAGGTCGCCGGTGGCCGTGCTCGCGGCATACGCGATCAATCCCTGCGTCATCGCGGTGCCCAGCATGCCGACGGCGATCATGCCCGCGTAGAGCAGCGGCGTGGTGCGCGCGGCGGCCACCGCGACCAGTGCGATCGCCAGTGCCGCGAGCTGCGCCATCATCAGCCGCCGGCGGTCGAGACGATCGCCAAGCGGAACGAGGAGCACGAGCGCGAGCGCGCAGCCAATCTGCGTCATCGTGACGACGCCACCCACCGCGGCCTCGGCGATGCCGAGATCGCGCGCGATGGCGTCCAGCAGCGGCTGGGCGTAATACACGTTCGCAACGCTGAGTCCGCTTGCCACGGCAAAGAGCATCAGGAGCGCGCGCGGCATCGTCGCGCCCTCGATGGGCGGCGGAGACGGCAAGGCAGGGCAATCGTTTGGATCGGCAGGGGCGGCAGGGTGCGTCATGGCAAATCGTTCGGTGTCCAGAAGTAGTTGCAAAACGAAACTGGTTGAATGCTATGCCGACCAGTTTTAAAATGCAACCACTCCATCCCGAGCGCAGTCATGACCCGATCCCGCCCCCTCAGTGAAGACCCATGCCCCGTCGCCCGTTCGCTGGGCATCGTCGGCGACCGCTGGTCGATGCTGATCGTGCGCGATGCATTCGATGGCGTCCGGCGCTTCGGGGATTTCCAGCGCGGGCTCGGCATGGCGCGGAACATCCTGACGGATCGGCTGCAGAAGCTCGTCGAGGCGGGGATTCTCGAGACGCAGCCGGCATCGGACGGGTCGTCCTATCTCGAGTACGTGCTGACGCCCGCCGGCGAGCGGCTGTTCCCTGTCGTCGTGGCCCTGCGTCAATGGGGGGAGCGTCATCTGTTTTCGCGCGGCGAGCCCCATTCGGTGCTGATCGACAAACGCACCGGGAGGCCCGTGCCGCCCATGCAGCCGCTGGCCAAAGATGGCTCGGTGATCGCGCCAGCCGCTACCGAGGTCAGGAAGGTCGGGTGATCTCCTTTCACGAACCCGAAGACTAGTCTTCGGAAACAAGAATTCCCTTGTCTCCCGGCGTGGCCTATCGTGAACACGCCATAAAACAATACGGCGTTGCCAGCGGAACGTTGGAACCATGCCGGACAGGAGACAGGTATGACCACAGCGATGGGCGCTGCGCGCCGGGCCGCCGCATGGACGCTCCGATCGTCCTCGGTATGGAGACCGGGCCGGGTATCCACGGGGCGACTCACACATATCGCTGCGCCATATATCGCCGCGTCATATGTCGCCGCGTCATATATCGCCGCGTCATTACTGGCGCTCGCCATAGCCGGCGGCGCGCACGCGGCCTATCCCGATCGTCCGATCCGCCTGATCGTGCCCGCCGCGGCCGGCGGTACCACCGATATCGCCGCCCGGCTCGTCGGCAAGCGCATGAGCGAGATCCTCGGGCAGCCTGTCGTCGTCGATAACCGCGCGGGCGGGGCGGGCATCATCGGCTCGCAGGCGCTGCTGCAGGCGCCTGCCGACGGCTACACGCTGATGATGGGCAATATCGGCCCGAACGCGATCAACTACGCGCTGTATAAGCAGCTCCCCTACAAGCCGCAGGATTTCACGCCCATCACGCTGGTCGTGTCGGTGCCCAATGTCCTCGTGGTCCACCCGAAGGTGCCCGCGCACAACGTGGCGGAACTGGTCTCGTATGCGAAGACGCAACCGGGTCAGCTGTCGTTCGGCTCGTCGGGCACCGGGCAGTCCGTGCATCTGTCCGGGGAACTGTTCAAGAAGCGCGCGGGCCTCGACATCATCCACGTGCCGTACAAGGGCGCCGCGCCGGCCGTGGCAGACCTCGTCGCCGGACAGGTGACGATGATGGTCGACAACCTGCCAAGCTCTCTGCCGCAGATACAGGCCGGCAAGCTGCGGGCGCTGGCGGTCACCAGCGCGACGCGCGTGCCCGAGCTGCCCGACGTGCCGACGATGAAGGAGGCCGGCTACGACGACTTTCAGGTGACGGCGTGGTTCGGACTGGTGGCGCGCGCGGGAACGCCGCCTGCCGCGATCGACCAGCTGTACAAGGCCGCGTCCACGGCATTGGCCGAGCCGCAGATCAAGACCCGGCTCGCCGAACTCGGCGGTCAGGCGGGCGGCGACACGCCGCAGCATTTCGGTCAGTTCATCGATCAGGAGCGCCAGCGCTGGGCGCGCGTGGTCAAGGACACGGGCATTCCGTTGCAATAGGCGCATCGAAACTGCGTCGCGACAGCCAGAGGAGAGGACGATGACCAAGCCGATGCCAAAGCGGGAGCCAACGGAAGCAGTTCCACTGACACGGCGGCAAGCGATGCTGGCGATGGCGGCCATCGGCGCTGTCTCCGCCGCGACGATCGTGACCGTCCCGACGGCCACGGCTGCCGATGCCTGGCCCGCCAAGCCGATCCAGTTGCTGATTCCCTATCCGCCCGGCGGCAGTGCCGACCTGCTCGCGCGGCCGCTCGGCTCCAAGCTGCAGGAGAAGCTCGGCCAGCCGATCGTGCTCGACTATCGCCCCGGCGCTGGTGGCACCATCGCATCGCAGGCGCTGGCACGTAGCAAGCCGGACGGCTACACGCTCATCATGGTGCTGGCCGCGCATGCGATCAATCCGAGCCTCTATCCGAAGCTGCCCTACGACACACGCAGGGATTTCGCACCGGTCTCGCTCGTTGCCAACCTGCCGCTGATTCTGGCAGGCAGCGTGTCGCTGAAGGCGCGCACCGTGCCGGAGCTGATTGCCGCCGCGAAGGCCGCACCGGGCAAGATCACGTTCGGTTCGGCGGGCAATGGCAACACGGGTCATCTTGCCGGGGAGTTGTTCGACGCGATGGCCGGCGTGAAGATGACGCACGTGCCGTACAAGGGCAGCGCGCAGGTGGTCAACGCGATGCTGGCCGGCGATATCCAGCTGACCTTCGACAGCATTTCCACATCGATGCCCCAGATTCGCGCGGGTCGCATGACGGCGCTGGCCGTCACCAGCAGCAAGCGCGCGGCCCTGGCGCCCGACGTGCCGACGCTCGCGGAAGCCGGCGTGCCGGGCTTCGATATCAATGGCTGGTACGCGATCCTTGCGCCCGCGGGCACGCCACGCGCGATCGTGGACAAGCTCAGTACGGAGATCGCAAGCGTCCTGACGCTGCCCGATTTGCGCGCGCAGATCGCGGCGAACGGCTACGAGCCGGTGGGTTCGACGCCCGAGGCCCTCGGCGTGCATATCGACACCGAACTGGTGCGCTGGCACAAAGTGGTGCAGGAGGCCGGGGTGAAGCTGGAGTAGCCGCGTGAATTCTCGTGAAACGTTGCGCGGTTGCCGGAGGTAGTTTTCCGATAGCGCCTATGCTTGCTCCGGAGATGCTCGTCATATCGTCGATGTCGTTTGCCGGCAGTCGGGTGCCGGCGGGGAGAGCAGACATGAAGCGCCTGATATCCGTCACGTTGCTGGCCAGCGCGCTCGCGCCGGCCGCCGCACTAGCGGCCGATCCGCCCTATCAAGGTGCGCCGCGCGGCCTTACGCGCGAAGAAGTCCGCGCCGATCTCGAGGCATGGGAGAAGGCGGGCCTGCGCAATCGGTACCGTGGCGACGGCGCGCCGCCGTTCTTCGACCCTTCATTGCAGAAGCAGCTCGCCGAGTATCAGCGGCTGCGCGCCACAACGGTGCCTGCGACGGCACCGCCATCGTCGAGCGGAGGTTGATCGGCACGGGGCGGGTGACGCCTGCCGGGCTGGATTCGCATGCCGCGCTTGAGCGACGCCAGGCGCCGATGCTACATTCCCGGCTGATGTTTCCATGACGCCCCCTCAAAGTTCTGGATGCTGCGCTTCCGGATCGATGACATACGATTTGACCCGATGAAACGCATTGGCCGACGCAACCTGCCGGCAATCTCGAACCTGATCGCGTTCGCGACGACGGCCCGCCTGGGCAGCATCACGCTCGCCGCGCGCGAGATGTCCCTGACGCAGAGCGCGGTCAGCAAGCAGGTCTCGGAACTCGAATCCTTCGTCGGCCTCAAGCTCGTCGAGCGCACGCCCAACGGCGTGGTGCCGACGGTCGCGGGCAAGGAATACCTGCGGCGCGTCACGCGCATCATCGACGACCTCGACGACGCCACCGCCGACCTGATGTCGATGCGTGGCGAGGCTGGCAGCCTCAATCTGTCGGTGGTGCCCTCGTTTGCATCGTTCTGGCTGCTGCCGCGGCTTTCCGACTTCGCGAAGCACTATCCCGACATCACGCTGAACATCACGACGCGGACGGGCATTCCCGACCTCAACGAGGAAGGGCTCGACGTGGCCATCGTCACGAATGCGAATCCGCCCGCGCGCTATGGCAGCGATCTCGTGATGGGCCTGGAGTCATACCCCGTATGCGCGCCGTCGTTGCTGGACGGCAAGCAGATGCCCTCGCTGGCGGAGATCGCCGAACTGCCGTTGCTCCATCAGTCGCTGTTCCCCGAGGCATGGAGCGAGTTCTTCCGCGCCCATGGCCACGAGAAGGGGCATAGCCTCGGCGGTCCGCGTTACTCCATCCTCTCGCTCGGATTTCAGGCTGCCGTCAGCGGGCTGGGCTGCGCGCTGCTGCCCGACTACCTGACGGAGGAAGCGATCGCGCGCGGACAGCTCGTCAAGCTGTCCGATGCCTGTTTCCGTCCGCAGCAGTGCTACTACCTGCTCTATTCCCCGGACCGGACGGAAGCGCCCGGCATCGCCGCCTTCCGCCGCTGGCTGCTCGATACCGTGGCATTCCAGGGGCTTTGAATTTCTGGAATGGCCGTCTGAAAAAGGATCAATTGTTGATCCGGCGGCGCGTCTCTACAGTTTCCCTGACAGCAAACGCTGTGCAAACGGAAATCAACCTGTTGGGACGATCATGGGTTATCGAATTGGTGTGGATATTGGTGGCTCGTTCACCGATTTTGCGGTACTGAACGAGGAAACGCTACAGGTCCAGGCGCTGAAGGTGTTCTCCCGCCCGGATGAGCCGGGCGCGGAAGTCATCACCGGCGTGAAGACGCTGACCGAGCGCTACGGCATCGATCCGGCGGAAGTCACCTACTTCACGCACGGCACGACGGTCGGCGTCAACGCGGTCATCCAGCGCAAGGGCCTCAAGCTCGCGCTGTTCACCACGGAAGGCTTCTGCGACGTACTGGAACTTGGCCGCCTGAAGCTGCCCAGCATGTTCAACCTGCTGTCGAAGCGTCCCGCGCCGCTGGTGCCGCGCGAGATGGTGTTCGGCATCAAGGAACGTCTGTTCCGCGACGGCGAAGTCGATGAGCCGCTCGACCTCGACAGCGTGGCGGAAGCGCTCGCGCTGGCGAAGCAGGCCGGCGCCGAAGGCGTGGTCGTGTCGTTCCTGCATTCGTATCGCAATGCCGCGCACGAGCAGGCCGCATGCGATCTGATCAAGAGCCTCGCACCGGAAATGCCCGTGTTCAGCTCGGCCAAGATCTGGCCGATCGTGCGCGAATTCGAGCGCACCACCACGGCGATCATCAACGGTTATGTGCAGCCGCGCGTCGAGCATTACCTGTCGTCGTTCCAGCGCGCGCTGAAGCAGGCCGGCGTGCAGCCCGAGCCGCGCGTGACCAAGTCGAACGGCGGTGTGATGACCGCCGAGCAGGCCAAGCGCGAATGCGTGCAGATGATCCTGTCGGGCACCGCATCGGGCGTGATTGGCGCCGCGTTCGTCGCGAAGGAATGCGACGTGCCGGAGTGCATGAGCCTCGATATCGGCGGCACCAGCGCGGACGTGGCGCTGATCGTAAACGGCGAGCCGCAATATGGCATCGGCGAGTACATCGGCGAACATCAGATCTTTATTCCATCGGTGTCGGTGACGTCGATCGGCGACGGCGGCGGTTCGATTGCATGGGTAGACTCGCTCGGCGTGCTGAAGGTGGGCCCGGACAGCGCGGGCTCTAGCCCCGGCCCCGCATGCTTCGGTCGCGGCGGCGAGCGCCCGACCATCACCGACGCGTTCGCGGTCTGCGGCATCGTCGGCCAGGGCGAAATCGGCTTCAACGCGGTCAAGGTGGACATCGAGCGCGCGCGGACCGCCGTGGGCACGCTCGCGACGCAGCTGAACCAGACCGTGGAAGAAACGGCGGAAGCGATCATCAACATCGCGGTGTCGGGCATGTTCGCCAAGGTCAGCGGCCTGGTGACGCGTTTCGGCGTGGACCCGCGTTCGATGGCCATGCTGCCGTTCGGCGGCGCGGGCCCGATGATGGGCGCGCTGCTGGCACGCGAACTCGAGATGACCGAGATCATCGTGCCGCTGGTGCCGGGCGTGCTGAGCGCGATGGGCGGCCTGATCGCCGACCTCAAGAACGATTTCATCAAGACGGTGTACGAGGACCTCGAACCCGAGACCGTCGGCATCCTGCAGACCGAATACCGCCGCCTGCGCCGCACCGCTATCAACTGGCTGCGCGAGGAGCAGGACTACCGCGGGGAAGAGCAGTACGTGTACACGGCGGACATGCGCTATCGCGGCCAGTCGTACGAGATCGAGGCGACGATCGACGAGCAGGCCATCGAGTCCGGCGACTATGCCGCGATTCGCCAGGCCTTCCACGACGCGCATGAAAAGCTCTACGGCCACAGCGATCCGGAAGCATCGATCCAGATCGTGAGCCTGCGTCTGGTGGTCAGCGGCAAGACGCCGCAGCCGAACATGCCGCGCATCGCGGAGGGCACCGGCAGCCCCGATCCGGTCAAGACGGTGGAAGTGTGGTCGGACGGCGCGCGCCGCAAGACCCCGGTGTATCGCCGCGCGGAGCTGCGCGCACAGCAAACGTTCCCGGGCCCGGCGATCGTCACGCAAGACGACACGACCACCTTCGTTCCGCAGCATATGCAAGTTCGCGTGGACGCGTTCGGCAACCTGCGCATCACGTCCAACCCGGCTCAACAGGATTAAACGATGAAACTCAATCGAGCAACGCTTCAGATTCTCGCCGACTACTGCGCGGCGGCGACCGAGGTGATGGCGTACACGGTGATGCGCACCGCGCACTCCTCGTTCGTCAAGGAAACGGAGGACTTCACGACGCAACTGGTGACGCCGGGTGGCGAGACCTTCGCGTCGCCGAAGGGCCTCGGCGCGACGTGGTACACGGGCATTAACTACTCAGGCGTGCTGCCGCTGGTGAAGGACTACCGCGAGGGCGACATCTGCCTGACCAACGATCCGTACAGCGGCTTCGTGGCCACGCATACGCCGGACATCCACATGTGGAAGCCGGTGTTCCATGAGGGTGAACTGGTCTGCTTCGTGGCCGGCCACGTGCACAACACCGACGTTGGCGGCGCGGTGCCCGCATCGCTGTCGCGATCGCTGAATGAAGTGCATCAGGAAGGCATCCGCATTCCGCCGACCAAGCTCGTCGAAGGCGGCAAGTTCAACGACGACGTGCTGAACATCCTGCTGCTGAACGTGCGGACGCCCGACCAGAACTGGGGCGACCTGAAGGCGCATATCGCCGCGATGAACTCGGGCGAGCGCCGCATTCACGAGATCATCCGCCGCTTCGGCGTGGAGGTGTTCAAGACCGCGCAGACGGAACTGCTTGACTACGCCGAGCGCCAGGCCCGCGAGGTCGTGCGCGATATTCCCGACGGCGAGTACTTCTTCGCGGACTATGCCGACGAGGACTCCGTGAACGGCTACCCGTGCCGCATCGCGGTCACGCTGACCGTGAAGGGCGATGCACTGACGATGGACTTTACCGGCAGCGATCCGCAGCTGGCTTCGTCGCTGAACATGCCGACGGGCGGTCATCCGCAACACGCGCTGGTGACGCCCGCGCTGATCTACACGCTGGCCACGCTGAACGAGCACCTCGTGCTCAACGCCGGTACGTCGCGTGTCGTGAACGCCATCCTGCCGCGCGGCACGGTGATGAATGCAGAGGCCCCGGCCGCCTGCGGCATGCGCAGCCTGACCGTGGCGGTGTCGCAGCTGGCCGTGCTTGGCGCGTTCCAGCAGGCCCTGCCAGAGCGCCTCGCGGCCGCACCGGCCGGCAGCGCATCGCTGATGAACGTCAAGACCAACGATCGTCGTGGCCGCCTGATCATGGCGTCCATCGGGCCGATCAGCGGCGGCGGTGGCGGTTCGGTGTCGGACGACGGCGCCGAGGGTAGCGGCGGCAATCGCTCGTTCCTCAAAAACACGCCCGTCGAAATGATCGAAACCGAAGTGCCCATCAAGGTCATGAAGTACGGCCTGGTGCGCGACTCGGGCGGCGCGGGCCGGTATCGCGGCGGCCTCGGCATGGTCATGGAGTTCAAGGTGTTCTCGCCGAACTCCGTGGTGACCGCGCGTAACCGCAACCGCACGCGCTTCAGCACCTGGGGCGTGCTCGGCGGCAACGCCGGCGGCAATTCGCAGTTCCTGCGCAACCCGGGCCAGCCGAACGAGGTCGATCTCGTGAACTCCGACGTTGTCAGCTGCATGCCGGGCGACGTGCTCCGCATCATCGGTCCGGGCGGCGGGGGTTATGGCGATCCGTTCGAACGCTGCGTGCATGCGGTGGCGCGCGACGTCGCGGCGGGGTTCGTGAGCCGCGAGGCCGCGCGCGCGGTGTACGGTGTCGAGCTCACTGACGACCTGTCGGTGAACGAAAGCGAGACGCGTGTGCTGCGTGCCGCCCGCCCGCTGTGGAAGGACGGTGCCCACTTCAGCTATGGCGAGAAGCGCGATGCGTTCGAGGCCGTCTGGACGCGCGGCCGCTACGATGCGCTGACGAAGATTCTCGCGCAGGTGCCCATCACATGGCGCCATTACGTGAAGAATTCGATCTTCACTGCCATCGGAGAAGAGGTAGGTGTCACCGCCGAGGATGGCGGCGCCGCCAAGGTCAATGCAGCCTATGCCGAGCTGGCGAAGCGCCATTCGGATCTGCCGACGCTAACGTTCTAGGGGAAAAGTCGTGAGTTTTCAGCGTCGCAATTTCTTGCGTGCGATGGCCGCCATCGGGGCCGGTGTCGGCGGGGCGTCGGCCCTGCCGCGGATGGCCTGGGCCGAGAAGGCCGTCGAGTATCCGACCAGCCCGGTCAATGTGGTCATCCCGTTTACGGCGGGCGGCAGCACCGATTACATGGGCCGCCTGATCATGACGGACGTCGGCACGCGCTTCGGTGGCAAGTTCATTCCGGAGAACAAGCCGGGAGCCAGCGGCAGCATCGGTACGTCCAGCGTGCTCCGCGCGCAGCCGGACGGGCACGCGCTGCTGTACACCACGGCGGCGTTCCTGACCAACCTGCTGCTGTACAAGAACCTGCCGTACGACCCGATCGCGGACTTCACCCCGATCGCGCGCACCGTTGGACTGCCGCTGGTGCTGATCGTCGGGAAGGAGACGGGCGTCACGAGCGTGACGGGCCTCATCGACTACCTCAAGCGCAACCAGCAGGCGGCGTCCTATGGCAGCTATGGTATCGGCACGTCGTCGCACGTCGCGGCGTCGATCTTCCTCAAGAAGGTCGGCCTGCCCTCGATCGTCCACGTCCCTTACAAGGACAACCGCATCACGAGCGATCTGGTGGAGGGCCGCCTGACGTTCATGATGGAAGCGTGGTCGGTAGCGGCGCCGATGGTTCAGGCGGGACGCGCCGTGGCGCTGGCCGTGACGAGCGATCAGGCGCTGCCGTTCGCGCCCCAGATGCCCACCATCCAGAGCGCGATTCGCGAGAAGTACAACCTTGTATCGTGGCACGCGGTGTTCGCCCGGAAGAAGACGCCGGACGACATTCTCGACTTGCTGAACAGGGAGGTGAACGTGTCGCTGGCGAAGGAGCGCATCCAGAAGTCGGTGAACGACATGGGCTTCCTCAGGTACCCGCCGCTGACGCGGCCCGCGCTGGCGTCCTTCCTGTCCGACGAGCTGCCACGCTGGAAGGCGCTGATGACGGAAGCCGGCGTGCAGATGATCTGAGAACGTGCGATTGATGTGAGGGCTTTCCGCATGGCACCTGTGTGCCATGCGGTTTTTTGCATTCCGGCCAGCGCATGCGACAGATGCAGGACCCCGCGCGAACCTGGCCGTCATTCCCGAAGCGACCATAACGTAGGTCACTCCACATAACGCAGGTCACTCCACGTTCCGCAGCACCACATCGTCGCGCTCGGCGCCGGTGGTGACCATCGTCACCGGCACGCCAACTTCGGCCTCGATCGCCTCGATCAGGGCAACGGCTTCCGCCGGCAATGCGTCCATCGCGCGCGCACCCTGCGTCGGCCGCGACCAGCCCGGAAACTCGCGCAGCACGGGACGCACGCCGGCCAGCGCCGCGTCGCTCGCCGGGATGTAGTCGATGCGCTGCCCATCGCGTTCATAGCCGACGCAGAGGCTGATCGTCTCGAAGCCATCGAGCACGTCGAGCTTCGTCAGCGCCAGGCGGTCGATGCCGCCGACCTTGACGGCTTGCCGCAGCTGTACCGCATCGAGCCAGCCGCAACGGCGCGGACGGCCCGTGTTGACGCCATACTCGCGGCCACGGTCGCGCAGCCGTTCGCCGAGGGCGCCGTCGAGCTCGGACACGAACGGACCTTCTCCCACGCGCGTCGCGTAGACCTTGCTGACACCCAGCACATGACCGATCCGGGAGGGGGCAATGCCGGTGCCGCTGGCCGCGCCCGCGGCGACCGTGCTGGACGACGTGACGTACGGATAGCTGCCCCAGTCGATATCGAGCATCACGGCCTGCGAGCCTTCGAAGACCACCGATTGCCCATGACGATGGGCGGCGTCGAGCTGCTCCCACACGCGGCCGACGAACGGCAGGATCTTCGGCGCCATGGCGAGCAGTGCGCCGAGCAGCGGCGCTTTGTCGAAGGTTTCCAACCCCAGCCCGCGGAACCACGCGTTATGGTGCGCGAGCAGCAGGTCCAGCCGTGCCGACAGGTATTCCGGATTGGCGAGGTCGCAAACGCGCAGCGCCCGGCGGCCGACCTTGTCCTCGTAGGCGGGACCGATGCCGCGCAGCGTCGTGCCGAGCGGGCATTCCTGCAGGCGCGTCCGTAGCTGTTCCTGCGCGGCGTCGATGGCGCGGTGAATCGGCAACACGAGCGTCGCGGTCTCGGCGATCTGTAGCAGGTCCGGCGTGATGCGTACGCCCAGCGCCTCCATGCGTCCGATTTCGGCAAGCAGCGCCTCCGGATCGAGCGCTACGCCATTACCGATGACGCCGCGCTTGCCGCGCACCACGCCGCTCGGCAGCAGCGCGAGCTTGTACGTCTTGCCGTCGATGACGAGCGTATGGCCGGCATTGTGGCCGCCGTTGTAGCGCGCAACGATATCCGCGCGCTCCGCCAGCCAGTCCACGATTCGTCCCTTTCCTTCATCGCCCCACTGCGCGCCCACTACCACGACATTCGACATCGATCGACTCCTGCTGGTGATTAAACGAGACAGGTCCGACGTCATGCCGTTTCCTGCGGACGAAATGTAGCCGCCATCCGCCACGATGAAAATCGATATAAACTCAGTGTGCTTGTCAGGAAAACTCACATAGCGCCCTATTGTTCCTATGCCACGTCGACTACCGCCCCTCAATGCCGTCCGCGTCTTCGAAGCCGCCGCGCGCCTCGAAAGCTTCAGTGCCGCCGCGGACGAGCTTTCCGTCACGCATGGCGCGGTCAGCCGGCAGGTGGCGCAGCTCGAGTCATGGCTCGGCCACGATCTGTTCGACCGGCGTGGCCGCCGCGTGGTCCTGACACCGCTTGGCCGGCGCTATCTCTCGGAGGTATCGGCGGCGCTGGACCGGCTGGCGCTAGCCACCGCGGAGCAGCTCAAGGCAACGCGGCAGCAGGTCATCCGCGTCAATGCGCCGACCACATTCGCGTTGCGCTGGCTGTTGCCGCAGCTGTCGAACTTCCAGCTGTCCCATCCATCGATCGAGGTGCGGCTGACAACGTCGGACGAGCCCATCGAACGCGTGCGGGAGCCCTTCGACGTAGCCATTCGCGGCGGCGAGCAGCAGCCCGCCGGCTATGTCGTCACCGAATTCCTGACGGAGGTGCGCCTGCCGGTGTGTTCGCCGAAGGTGTTGCAGGCCCATCCGATCCGCGACGTATCGGACCTCGCGCATCACACGCTGCTGCACACCGCGACCTATCCCGAACTCTGGCCGCAGTGGCTCGCGGCGTGCGGCAATCCGCAGCTCGCGGGCGGCCAGTCGCTGCAGCTCGATCACTTCTACCTGACGTTGCAGGCCGCGATCGATGGGCTCGGCATTGCGATGGGGCCCACCGCGCTGGTGGCGCTGGACGTCAGGGAAGGCCGCCTCGTCTTCCCGTTCGAGCGCCCCGCGTTGCCCGCGTGGCGTTATGGGTGTTACGTGCACAACGCGCGGCGCGAGGAGCCCGCGATCGCCGCATTCGTGACGTGGCTGCTGGAGGTTGGCGCGGCGTTTTCCGCTAGCTAGGGCGCCAGACGCGCTCGTATCCGAGGTCGACAACGCCGTGCGACGGCATGCGCGTGGAGCCGCGAATGACGAGGTCGCCGGGCACGACTTCGCTGAGCCCGGTCCCGGTGCCCTGCAGCTGCGCTTCGATGATGGCGACCGCACGGGAAGACATCGCGCGCACGGGCTGGCGGAACGTCGTCAGCGAGATCTGCGGCCACGCCGCCATCTGGATATCGTCGAAGCCGACAATCGAAATGTCCTGCCCGACGGCGAGTCCGAATTCCGTGTGCGCCACGCCCAGCGCGGCGATGGCCATATGGTCGCTGGCACAGAAGATCGCATCGGGCGGCTCGGCGCCGCCGAGCATCTGGCGGGCGACGGCCTCGGCCTCCTCGAACACGTAGTTGGCGACGCCGCGTGCGACGGGTTTGCCCGCCGCGCCAAGCGTGCCGAGGAATGCCGCCTCGCGCGCCTTGCCGGTGGACGACGTCTCCAGTCCGGCGATGAACGCGAAGCGCTCGTGTTCGCAGGCGAGCAGAAACCGCGCGAGCGCTTCCGCGCCGCCGCGGTTGTCGCCGACCACGCTGGATACGGTACTGCGTTCGGTGGTGCGGTTGAGCTGCACGACGGGCAGGCCGATCTTCTGGCATTCATCGGCGAGGCCCGACGACAGCGACGACGAAACCAGGATCAGCGCATCGACGCGATAGTTCAGCATCTCGTCGAGCACGGGATCGGGCGTGTCGCTGGCGGGCGCGTTGAATAGCAGGATGCGATAGCCGGCGGTGGCGAGGTCGGCGGACAGGGCCTCAAGCATCGCGGCGTAGAACGGATTCTGGAGACCGGGGATGACGACGCCGACAATCGTCGAGCGGCGCTTGATCAGCGAGCGGGCGATCAGGTTCGGACGATAGCCAAGCTGTTCGGCCGCCGCCTGCACGCGTTGCCGCGTCTCTTCGGAGATACTCGCGCCCGGCGTGAAGCAGCGCGACACGGCCGACTGCGAGACGCCCGCGAGCGCGGCCACATCGTGCGCGGTGGGCGCGCGGCGAGGTACGTGATCCCGACTCGAAGCCATGTCGCCTTGTTCCGTGAAGTCGTCCGGCCAGCATTGTCGCAGATTACGGCGGGCGACCCGGCTGGGCCAGTAACAAGGTAACAGGGTGGCGTGGCATCGGGTCATCCCGCGCCGTGGTTCGCTCCGTGCGCCTGCGCCATGGCGACGACGACCTTGCGCGGTCCGCTGAACGGCTCGCGCGCATGCGCGGTCAGCATGTTGTCGAGCATGACGACGTCGCCCTGTTGCCACGGGAACACGATCTTGTGCGCTTCCAGCACGCCACGCACGGCATCGAGTTCGGTGTCGGGGATGGGAGTGCCGTCGCCATAGAACACGTCGCGCGGCAGGTTGTCGGCACCGACGGCATCGACGAGCACCTCGCGCATTTCCTCGGTGAGTGCCGAGGCGTGGAACAGGTGGGCCTGATTGAACCACACGTGCTCCCCCGTCACCGGATGCGCGGCCACGCCCTGAACATGCTGGCGCGTGCGAAGCTCGCCGTCATCCTTCCACTCGCAGGCGATCTGGTGGCGCGCGCAGTACGCCTCGACCTCCGCGCGGTCTTCGGTGTTGAATACCTGCTGCCAGGGGACGTCGAGTCCGTTGCCGTAATTGCGCACGTACATGAGGCCCCGCGATGCGAAGCGCTCGCGCGTGCCCGCGTCCACGGCGCGATAGATCGCGCGGCTGTCGGCAATCGGCGTCTCGCCGCCGACCGGTGCGGCGGTTTCGCAGTAGAACCAGATTTTCATCGGCCAGTCGCGTGTGTAGGCTTGCTCGTTGTGGAGCGGGATGGACTGGTGGGCCGGGTACTCGGTGGACGTGTAAACGCCGCCGGTGACCTGGCTGCGGGGCGTCGAGCCGAACTCATAGGTCAGCAGCGGGTGGCCGAAGCCGGCCGCGAACGCGCGAAAGCCTTCGGGCCCGCCGACGTCGAAACCGCGGAGCAGCACGCCGCCGACGGTGAGCAGCGTGGCCTCGATGTCGGCCTGCAGGCGGGGGAGGGCTTCCAGTAGCGACTCGCCTTGATGCGTGGCGCGCATGATGCGCGGGAGGTCGTGCTGGCTCAAGTGCGCGGCGGTCGGTTGGGATAGGTCGGTCATGCGAACCTCAGGTCGTAGGTGTCAATGTTTGCGACGTCAGCGCCAGCGCGGCCCGGTACTGCGCGAGGTCATCGGGAAGCGGCAGCGACCATGCGAGCGTGGCGCCGCCATCGTCGGCATGCCACTGGCCCCCGGCCGCTGGGACGAAGGTGGTCGTTTGCCATCGTGGCTCGGCAATGCCCGTGGCCGTGGCTTTGGCATACGCCTCCCGCACTGTCCAAAGCTGGTAGAACCGCTCCAGGCGCGCTCGCTCGTCGGGCATCGCGGCGAGATGGCCTGCTTCCCGCGCCGAGAACGCGATGTCCGCGAGGGGCATCGGCGCCACGGGCAGGCACTGCTCGATATCGATGCCGACGGCCTCGCACGCGCTCCCCGGCGCGATGACGATGGCGCCCCACGCGCCGCTGTGGGACACGTTGAAGTGCCAGCGACCGGCGTCACGGGCATGGCCGCCGTCGCTGTCCGCGCCACCGCCATCGCATCCGACGTGCAGGCAAGGCTTGCCGCGTACGCCAGGCTCGAACGCGACGTCGCGCGGCGCGAGCCCAAGGCGCTCGCCCAGCAGCCGGCGCAGGGTCGCCCTCACCGTGGCGAACCGCGCGCGGTCGGCGCGCTGGCGGTAGTGGGTCAATCGCTGAAGCTCCAGCGCATCGAGATCGGCCCACAGGTCGTCCGCGGGCTCCCGCTCGATGGCAATCGGCACCAGCCACCACCGCACCGCACCGGCCAACCCAAACGTCCGGAACGTCCGCTCGATCAGCATGGCGTCGCGGCATCCGATGCACGAACATCCGCCAACATGCTGGCCATCCGGGCAAGCATGTCCCCCAGAGCATCCCGCAGGAAGAAATGCCCTCCGTCATACCAGGTCAACGAGGTGTGCCCGGTAGACGCCAATCGCCAGCCGGCAATCGCATCCCCGACGGCACGATCCGCACGCCCCCCAAACGCATGCAGCGCGCAGGCTAGCGGGGTTACAGGGTGCAGCCGATTGCTTCGATAGCTCGCGCACACCCGATAATCGGCCCGCAAGATTGGCAATGCGATCGCCATCATCTCGGGATCATCCAGCAATTCGGGCGGCGTCCCGCCAAGCTCCCGCATCTGCGCCAGCAAGCTCGCATCGTCCAGCGGCCCCGCAAAACGCGAAGGGTCCCGCAACGACGGCGCCGCCGCACCCGCGACAAACAGCGCCAGCGGCGGATGTCGCTCACGCAGCCGATGGGCGAGTTCATGCGCAAGCAAAGCGCCCATGCTGTGCCCGAACAAGGCATAGGGCTGACCGGGCGAAAGCCGACCGATCAGCGCGCGTTCGAGGTCATCGCACAGCGCATCGAAATCCTCAAGCAACGGCTCGGCCGCCCGTGCCCCGCGCCCCGGCAGCTCGAGCGGCGCTACCCTGAGCGCCGCGTGAAGCGGCGGCGCCAAATGCCGGCGCCATCCCGCGTAGAACGCTGCGCTGGCACCCGCATTGGGGAGGCACCAGAGCGTGACCGGCTCGCGCATCGTTCAGTGGGAAGACGCCGCGGCATCCATCTGCGCGCGCAAGCTGGCCGGCCGCATATCGGTCCAATGCGCCTCGATATAGGCCAGGCACTGCGCCCGCGGCGCCGTCACGCCCACGGTATTCCATCCCGCGGGCACGGGCCGATACGCGGGCCAGATCGAGTACTGCTGCTCGTCGTTGATCACGACGTGGAAGTCGATGGTGTCGCTGTCGATGCTCATGTTGTCGGTCTCCCGGTGTCGATATGCCATAGACGAACGACCTCGCCGCCGATTTAGCGCGACGGCGGGGTAAATATCGCGCGCGCCGGTTCGTCACTGGGGGACAACCCGTATCCGATGCGGGCTTCTCAGACGGAGAAAGGTGCGACAGCATGAACAATCGAGCAATGGAATACGACTTTCTGGGTATCGGCTTCGGCCCCTCCAACGTGGCCCTCGCCATCGCCATGGAGGAGCACGCCGCCAGCCACGGCACGCGCGCCCAGTTCGCGTTCATCGAGCGCAAGCCGTCGTTCGTCTGGCACGGCGGCATGCTGCTGGAGGATGCCGACATGCAGATCTCGTTCATGAAGGACCTCGTGACGCTGCGCAATCCGCGCAGCGCCTACTCGTTCATCAGCTACCTGCATGCCAAGGGGCGGCTCGAATCGTTCATCAACCTGAAGACGTTCTTCCCGTCGCGGCTCGAGTTCAATGATTACCTGTCATGGGTGGCGGGCCACTTCGAGGACCGCTGTTACTACGGGGAAGAGGTCGTCGAAATCCTGCCCGACCACGGGACCGGTACTGACGATGCGGTGCGCCGGCTCCTGGTACGGTCGCGCGACGCCGAAGGGCGGCTGCACGAACGCTTCGCGCGCAATCTCGTGATCGGCGTGGGCGGGGAGCCGCTCGTGCCGGAAGCGTTCGAGGGTCAGCGCGACGCGCGCATCGTGCATTCGTCGCGCTATCTGGAACATCTGGCCGCCAACCCGGGTTTGCAGCCGCGGCGCATCGCGGTGATCGGCGGCGGGCAGAGCGCCGCGGAGGTCTATATGGACCTGATACAACGCTTCAGCGACGCATCGGTGTCCCTGATCATGCGCGGTGGCGCGCTCAAGCCCTCGGACGACAGTCCGTTCGTGAACGAGATCTTCAACCCGGGCTTCACCGACTATATCTACTGGCAACCCGACGAGCGCCGCCGCCGCATGCTCGACGAGTTCCGCAATACCAACTACTCGGTGGTGGATGTCGATCTGATCGAGCGGATCTATCACATGCTCTACCTGCAACGCGTGCGCGGTCACGCCCCGCATGCATTGCTCGCGAGCCGTGACATCGAACGCGTGACGCCCTCCGTCGACGGCATCGAATGCTTGCTGCGCGATCGGGAAGAGGGCGGCGCCGAGCGTCACGTCTACGACCTCGTGATCGTGGCCACCGGCTACCGGCGCGACGCCTATCAGCGCATGCTTGCGCCGCTCGGCACCTTGCTGCCGGAGGACGGCTTTGGCGTCGATCGCCGCTACCGGCTCAGGACCTGCGAGTCGTGCGAAGCGCGGATCTTCCTGCAGGGGGCCTGCGAGGACAGCCATGGCCTCAGCGATACGCTGCTGTCGGTGCTGTCGATCCGCTCGCAGGAGATCGTGGAAGCGCTGCACGATCGCATGCTCCCCGCGCTGGACGCCGTGCCCCACGCGCGGCAGGCCATGGCCGAGGCAGTGCCGATGTCGCAATGACGGACAGCGTGGGCGGCCGTAGCCCGACCGCCCGCGCTCGTGCCGGATGACGGGCTCGGCTCAGGCCGTATTTGCCTCGGTATGCGGAAGGTACAGCCCCTCGCCAAAGAACCGCTCCCGCAGCAACATCACGAGCATCGCCCGCTTGTGCGGGAAATCGAACTCCTTCACCTTCGAGAACCCCGCCTTGTCGAGATTGGCGATCTGCCGGTGATGATCGGCGCGCGGTTCGCCGACGATACGCTGGGTGCGCGGGTCGTCCAGAAACTGGTAATGCTGGATCGCCGGGAACCAGGCCGTCAGGAAGGACTTGCCACGGAATGCCGGCTCACCGATCAGCACATGCCAGCCGCGGTCGTGGTCGTGCGCGTCGTAGAACGGCGCGAGACGGTTCTCCCTGGCCCAATAGATCTCGAAATAGCCGAAAGGGGAGTCGTCGAGGCCGACCACCAGCGGCAGCATGTGCGGGTCGTCGACGAGCCCCTGCAGATAGCGCCGATGCTTGTCCTCGTCGCCTTCCTCCTGCCAGAAGTACGCCACGTCGGGATCGTTCATCCAGCGATGCAGCAACGGGGTATCGCCCTGGACGGTCGCGGCGCGCAGCGTGAGCGTGCGGCCGAGCCAGGGAATGTAGCGGGCGTAAACCGTGCCATTCGGTTTGGGCGGACGGACGGGATGGCGCTTCTCGCCCGTCATCGTGTAGCGCAGCGGATAGGGCGTCTTGGCGGGCATCCAGAGCGGCGCATGCTGCCACAGCATTTCGGCGCGGCACTGCCGCTGCGCGTGCGGCAGTCCGCGGGCCGGTTCGGCCAGACCCATTTGCGTCAGCGCGTCGAGCGTGGCGGGGTGCTCGATATCGAGGCCTGCCGCCGGCACGCGCCAGCAGGTCGTAACGGCCTCCAGCGCGGCCAGCGTGGCGTTGGTCAGCGCGTCGCCGTCGAGCGTCGTGCTGGCGAGCCGCAGGACGGGCGTCCCGGTGCGGATCAGCGCGAAGCTGGCCTCCGCTTCGGCGGCGCCCCGTGCGCGCACCGTGAGCTGTTCCCCGTCGGCGGAGACGAGCAGTGGCCTGCCGCTCGCCTCGAACGCGCGGAAGCCGTGGATCGGCGTGAAGTCAGTAGACATGGTGTTTTCCCGGATGGGTTCTCACAGCCCCACGCGGGGCCGATATCCGAGGAGACGCGTGGGATCGCGGCGAATTTAGGTAGATGTCCGCGACGACACTCGTTAAAATGCGAATCATTCTCAAAATCGCCGGATCGCCATGCATATCCGCACGTTTCGAATCTGGTATCTGGTCCACAAATGGACCAGCCTCGTCTGCACGATCTTCCTGCTGCTGCTGTGCCTGACCGGCCTGCCGCTCGTGTTCGGGCACGAGATCGACCATTGGTTCGGCAACGGCGTGGAGGCGCCGGAGATGCCGGCGGACACGGCCCGCATGCCGGTGGATCGCATCGTGGCGGACGCATTGGAACGCCGGCCCGGCAGTGCCGTCCGCTTCGTCACCGCCGATGACGAGGAGCCCGTGTGGTTCGTCTCGCTGTCTTCGCGCGAGTCGCCGCGGCAGGGTGGGGCGCTGCTGACCTACGACGCGCGCACGGGGCATCTGCTGCGCGATACCCCATTGCGGTCGGGCTTCATGCTCATCATGGTCAAGCTCCATACCGATCTGTTTGCGGGTCTTCCGGGGACGCTGTTCCTCGGCTTCATGGGGCTGCTGTTCGTGGTGTCGATCGTCTCGGGGGTGGTCGTGTATGGACCGCTGATGAAGAAGCTGCCGTTCGGCACGGTTCGGCGCGAACGCTCCTCGCGGCTCAAATGGCTCGATCTGCATAACGTGCTGGGCATGGCGACGCTGTCGTGGCTGACCGTGGTCGGCATTACCGGCGTGCTGCTCACGCTGGCGAAGCCGACCTACAGCATTTGGCAATCGACGGAGCTCAAGGCGATGGTCGCCCCGTTCGTGGGGCAGGGGGCGCCGCGCGCGCTGAGCTCCCTGGACAAGGCCATCGGTCTTGCGCAGGCCGAGGAGCCGCATATGACCACCGCGTTCGTCGCCTTCCCGGGGACGCCGCTTGCGGGGCCGCGTCACTATGCGGTGTTCATGCGCGGGGACGCGCATATCACGTCGCGGCTCATCAAGCCGGTGCTGGTGGACGCGGAGACGGGCCAGTTCGCGGCCAAGCGGGACATGCCCTGGTATGTGGCAGCGCTACGGATCTCTGGGCCGCTGCATTTTGGAGACTATGGCGCGATGCCTTTGAAGGTGCTATGGGCAGTGCTCGATGTGATTGCCATCGTGCTGCTGGGGAGCGGGCTGTACCTGTGGATCGGACGGACGCGGCAGATGCAGACCCGCCTGCGGGACATCGAGGCATCGCATCGCGCGCCGGCGGTGGCGGAGGCGGCGCGATGAGCGACAAGCGGACGGGTACGTTCCTGTGGATCTACGGCGCGCCGTTATGGCTCGCGGCCATCGGTCTCGTCGGGCTTGCCGCGGCGCTGTTTGCGGATGGCATCTGGGACTGGATCTCATGGGCCGCGCTCGGGGCCATGACGGCCACCGGCCTCTGGTACGCACTGAAGCCCTCGGCCAGGACGCGCGCCGCCGCACCACGGCGCGTTGCGCCTTTGCCGGGCGCGGAGCGTGAGCCCAGCGCCGATGGGCGGTGAGGCGGGGCCCTCACCGCCTTCCTGATCAGGCCGGCACCTCGCCGTGTGCAAGCCGGGCAGTAACCGCCGCGATCCAGTCGGGAGCGCGGACGATGCCGAGGTGGGTCGCATCGATCCGCTGTGCGGCAAGGCACGACGGCAGCAGCGCGTGCATGCGTTCGATATCCGCATCCGCCCGGTCCACGGTCCACCAGTTGTCCACGGCCACGCGCACCGTTGCAAGCGGTATCGCCGCAACAAGCGCGCGCAGGCGCGTCGCGGTATCGAGCATGCACGTCACCTCCGACTGAACGACCGCCTGAGACGCGTCGCCCGACTGCGCAAATGCCGCGCGCACGATCCGCTCGACACGCGCGGGCGCCTCGTCCTCCGCCCCTGCGGCGTTCGCCTCCACCTCGAGCGCCGCCCGATCGAGCCCCGGCAGTGCCTGCTCGAGATAGTCCACCAGCTCCCCGATCGACCCGCGCGACCGCCCCACATGTCCGGCCGCCCTCGGCACATAGCTGTCCACAAGGCCGAGAAACGCCACCTGTTCGCCAGATCGCTCGAGCATCGACGCCATGCGCGCGGCCAGCGCGCCGCCCAGCGACCACCCGAGCAGGTGGTACGGCCCGTGCGGCTGCGCGCGACGCAGCGCCTCGACGTGCGCGGAAGCCAGCGCCTCGATGTCGCCCAGGCGTTCCACCGGCGGACATGCCAGCCCATAGACCGTGCGCTGCCCATCGAGCGCCTGCGCCAGCGGCGCGTAGTCGGACACCGTGCCGAACGACGCATGCACACAGAAGAGCGGCGGCCCTGTCACCACGCGATTGAGCGGCACCGCGCCATCCTTCTCTCCGACGCGGCCATCGATGACATCGCTCAACGCGGCGATCGTTGGATACTGCATCAGGTCGCGCAGCGCGACACCAGCGCCCAACGGCGACGCGCGCAATTGCGCCAGAACCTGCAGGCACAGCAGCGAATGAGCCCCGGTCGCGAAGACGTCGTCGTGAATGCCGATGCGCGGCACGGCCAACACGCCTGCCCACACACCGGCAAGCCATCGCTGCGTCGGCGTGCGCGGCGGAACATACGCTACCGACTTGGATGGACGAGCGGGCGGCCGAGCAGGCGCGGCCGCGCTGGGCACCACATCCGTGGCGCCCAGCGCGCCATCCGGCCGGTTCACCATGGCCGCAAGAATGTCGAGATACCGATCGCGCCACCGCGCCACGGTCGCCGCGTCGAACAAGTCGGTGGCATAGCCCAGCACGCCCTCCAGCGCGCCGCTCTCATCCTCCTGCGTATCGAGCGAGAGGTCCATCTTCGTCCGGCGCGACAGGCGCTCCACAGGCTCCACCGTCAAACCGGCAATGCGCCGCGACGCCTGGCGATCGCGCCGCTGATGATTCGCCATGACCTGGAACAGCGGATTGCGGGACACATCGCGCGCGGGTTGCAAGGCCTCGACCAGTTGCTCGAAGGGCAGGTCCTGATGCGCCTGCGCGCCGGCAGCGGTCTCGCGCACCTGCGCCAGCAGTTCGCGATACGTCATGGCCGGCGAGAGCCGCGCCCGCCATACCTGCGTATTGATGAATACCCCGACCACATCCGCCGTCTCCACCCGATGCCGGTTGGCAATCGGCACGCCGACACACGGCGAGGTCTCGCCGGACACGCGATACAACAGCGTCTGGAACGCCGCCAGCAACACGCCGAACAGCGTCGTCCGCGAAGCCTGCGCGACCTCGCGTAGTTGCGCCACCAGCGCCGGTGCAAACACAATCGGCACCACGTCCGCCGCATGGGAAGGCATGGCCGGCCGCGGCTTATCGGTCGGCAGTGCCAACACAGGCGGCGCGCCATCGAGATGCCCACGCCACCAGTCGAGCTGCCGCGCAATCGCGACGGCCTGCTCGGGCCGCCGCTGCCATGCCGCATGGTCCGCATACTGCTGGACCAGCGGTGGAAGCGCCACGGGCGCGCCAGTGGCGAAGCCTGAATACAACCGTGCGAACTCGTCGATCACGATGCCCATCGACCAGCCATCGGCAACGATATGGTGCAACGTGACAAGCAGCACATGGTCGTCATCGGCCAGTTGGAGCAATCGCACCCGCAGCAACGGTCCGTCGCGCAGATCGAACGGCGCCAACGCTTCGGCGTCGGCATGGGCCGGCGCGGTATCGGGCGCCGCGCGCAAATCGGTGACGCCGATCTTCACGGGTTCGGGCGTGCGTATGCGTTGCCACACCGCGCTGCCTTCGGCATCGAACGTCGTACGCAATGCCTCATGACGCGCCACGAGCGCATCGAACGTCCGTTGCAGCGCTTTGCGATCGAGCCTGCCACGCAGACGCACCGCGCGCGGGATGTTATAGGTCCCGCCCTGCGGATTGAGCAGCCAGAGGAACCACAGCCGCTGCTGCGTGAACGACAGGGCCAGCGGCTGCGACCGGTCGGCGAGGGTGGAGACGACCGAGGCTGCGGGGGTCGCCGCCGCCGCATCCATCATCGCATCCATCGCCACGGCAAGATCGGCCAGCACCGGGTGCTCGAACACCTGCTTCGGCAACAGACGCCGGCCTCCCTTCTTGAGCCGGGCGATGATCTTGAGCGTCAGGATCGAATCGCCGCCGAGCGCGAAGAAGTTGTCTCCCGCACTGACCTGCGGTACACCCAGCACGTCCTGCCAGATTTGCGCGAGCGCGATCTCGGTCTCGGTCCGCGGCGGGACGAACGCGTCAGCCGCCGCGTCGGGATCGGGCAGCGCGCGCCGGTCAAGCTTGCCATTGGCGGTGACCGGCAGCCGGTCCACCCGCACCACATGCGACGGCACCATATGGTCGGGCAGCGTGTCCCGCAGCGCGGCACGCACGGCGTCTGGCGTGGCGTCGTCCAGCACGCACCAGGCCACGAGTCGGCCGTCGCGCACGAGCACGGCTGCGTCGCGTACACCTTCGACGGCCCGGACCGCATGCGCGACCTCACCGGGGTCGACACGATAGCCCCGAATCTTGACCTGATCGTCCGCGCGGCCGATATAGTGAATGCGGCCCGCTTCGTCCTGACGCACACGGTCCCCCGTGCGATACATCCGTCCACCCGACGCAAATGGATCCGGCACGAAGCGGCTCGCGGTCACGCCCGGCTGACGCAGGTAACCGCGTGCCACCTGCGGACCGCCGACATACAGTTCGCCGGATACGCCAGGCGGCACGGGATTCAGCCCGCGGTCGAGCACGTAGACCTGCGTACCGGGGAGGGGCGAGCCCGTCGGCACGGCCGGTCCACTCGCGACAATGCCCGCCATCTCCGCTTGATGCGTCAACACGCCGACGGTCGTCTCGGTGGGCCCATAGTGGTTGAACAATTGCATCTCCGGCCGTAGCGCCCGCAGACGCGCGGCCAGGTCGGCGGACGTTGCCTCGCCTCCGAGCACCAGCGCATGGGCGGGCAGCACGTTGGCGGCGTCCTTCGCCTCCAGCAGTCCGCGCAGATGCGCCGGCACGATCTTGAGCGCGCCGACGCGATGCCTCGCCATGTACTCGGCAAAGCGATCAGGATCCGTCGCGCGCCGTGCCGGGATCAGATGCAGCAGATGGCCGCCGCAGATCGCGCCGAACAGCATCGTGTGGCCAAGGTCGGCCGCCGGCGTCGATACCATCGCCATGCTGGCATTCCGCGGCAGGCCGAGGCGTGCCAGCACGCCGGCCGTGTAGTGGGCGATCGCGCGATGGCTGATGACCACGCCCTTTGGCGCGCCCGTCGAACCGGATGTGTAGATCAGGTAGGCGCCCTGATCGGGCCGCTCGTGCATCGGCGGCTCGTGCATCGGTGAGTCGGCGCGAGGCGCTACGCTCATTGGGTCCAACACGGGCAGGTCCGTCGCGGCGGCGGCGCCAACGATCGCCACGGCCCCGGCGTCATGCAGCAATTGCCGCAAGCGCTCGGGAGGCTGCGCCGGGTCGAGCGGCAGGCAGATAGCGCCCGCCTTCAGCACGCCCAGCCAGCCGACGGCAAATGCCACAGACCGATCGAGGCACAGCGCCACCACGCGCTCCGGCCCCGCGCCCCGCGCTCGCAGCGCATGCGCGAGGCCATTCGCCAGGCCATTCGCCAGGCCATCCGCCTGGGCACGCGTCAGCACGGTGGCGTCGTCCTGGAATGCAGGCGCATCGCCATCGGCGGCCAGATGCCGCGCCCACGCGTCCAGCACGTGCGGGGCGGGCGCGGCCGCCTCACCGCGCAGCACCCCGTCGCCGTCAGCGGCGGGCAGCGCCACAGTCCCCAGCGGCCGCGACGGATCGTCCGCCATCGCCTGAAGCCCCGCCTCCAGTTGCCTCAGCAGGGCAGCGATGGCCTCGTCGTCAAAGGCGTCGCGCCGATACGCCAGCGTCAGATGCAGCTGCGCTTCGCCCACCGCGATGAGGCTCAGCGGAAAATTATTTCGCCCGTGCGTCGCGACCGCATCGCCGCCGCCCGTCGGCTGCCGAAGATCGAGCAGACGGATGGAAAGTCCTTCGATGGGCTGCCGGAGGGCCGCGTCCACGGGATAGTTCTCGAACACGACGATGCTGTCGAACAGCGACCCGCCATCGCGCAACCGCTGAATATCCGGCAGCGGCGTATGTTCATGCTGCTGGTTCGAGACAGCGGTGCGTTGCACCGCCCGCCACCAGTCGCGCACGGACATGTCGGCAGGCGACGCCACATGCAATGGCAGTGTGTTGATGAACAACCCCACGGTCTGCTCGATACCGGGCAGCTCGCCGGAGCGGCCGGACACGGTTGTGCCGAACAGCGCGCCATCGGTGCCGGCATGGCGTGCCAGCAGCCATCCCCATGCCGACTGCACGACGGTATTGAGCGTCACGCCCGCCCCGCGCGCGGCATCGCGCAACGCGGTACTGAGTGCCGGCGGACAACTGAGCTTTTGCTCGGCATAGCCCGCGCGCGCGGCCCGCCGTTCGATACCGGCGCAAGGGAGCGGCGTACGTCCGTCGGCAAGATCGAGCACCGACCGCCAGTGCGTCAACGACGCTGCATGATCGCGTTGCCCCAGCCATTGCAGATAGCTGCTGAACGGCCGCGACGACGGTGGCAGGGCATCTCCGCAATAGGCGCGCAGCACGTCGGACAGCGCAATGCCGACGCTCCAGCCATCCATCTGCACGTGGTGGAAGCTCCAGGCGAGCCACCACTGGGCGTCGCTCACGCGCATCAGTCGTAACCGCGCATCGGCCGCGCGACGGAATGCAAAGCCCTCCGCGCGCCGCACCGCGAGCCATGCTTCGAGGGCCGCGCGCTGGCGCTGTGCGTCCTGATCGCGCCAGTCGACCTGTTCGATCGCGACGGGCCGCTGTTTGTAGATCACCTGCAACGGCGTGTCGCTCTCCCCGACGATATAGTCGGTGCGCAGTGCCTGATGCCGGTCGGCAGCCTGCTGCCATGCCTGCTCGAAGCGCGGCACGGAGAGGTCGCCCTCCAGCACGAACACGCGCTGATAGTGATACGGGTCTTCGTGCCCGCGCTCCAGCGCGTGGAATAACACGCCCTGCTGCAGAGGCGTCAGCGCGGCGATGGTTTCGATGTCCTGCTTGCGTCGTTCCGAAGTCATGCCTATGTTCCTACAACACGGTGTCGAGCAGCGCGTCCAGCGACGCCTGATCCATCTTCACGTTCACAAGGTCCGACGGCGTGAGGCTCTGATGCTGCGCGTCGGTGCTCTGCGCGATGCAGTGGTCGACCACGCGCTCCAGCGCGCCCTGCAACGCCTCCGCCAGGGGCTGCATCGTCACGAACTGTGCGCGGCTATAGCCGATGCGGAACTCGAGCACGCCGTCGAAGACCTGTCCGTTGATCGTGATCCAGTTGCCCAGCGGGGCATCGGGGCCGCGGCCTGCACCGGAGGGCTCGTCGGCGCGCACGAACAGCGCGCCGGGATCGCTGGCGCCCTGATCGAACTGGCCGAGATAGTTGAAGGTGATGCGCGGCAGGTCGCGCACCGCGAGGGCATTGCGGACGGCATCGGGGCCGTCATGCCTGAGCAGCCCATAGCCGATGCCCTGTTGCGGCACGGCGCGCAACGCCTCCTTGGCCTGCCGGATGCCATCGCCGATGTCGAGGCCCACGGGAACCACGATCGGGTAGATCGACGTGAACCACCCAACCGTGCGCGACAGATCGACCTCCTCGAACAGGGACGCGCGGCCATGCCCTTCGAGCACGATGCCAACGCGTGAATGGCCGAGCCACTGTCCCACGGAGGATGCCACTGCCGCGAGCAGCAGGTCGTTGATGCGTGTGCGGTAGGCAGCGTGGGCGTCCTGAAGCAACTGCGAGGTCCGGTGGGCGTCGAGCCGCACGGTCTCGTGGGCGGCATCGCGGGTTCGTGCCGGCACATCATGGTCGGGGACCGGTTGCGGCGCGTCGGCTTGCGCGAGCCAGAACGCGGCCTCACCCGACATGGTGGTCGAGTCGGCGTATTGCTGCAGCCTCCGCGCCCACGTCTGATAGGACGAGGTGCGGGCGGGCAGCGGCGCATCGTCCCTGTACGCTTGCTGGAGGTCTTCCAGCAGGATGCGCCATGAGATACCGTCCACGACGAGGTGATGGATGGCGATGAGCAGGCGCTGCGAGCCGTCCGGGAGCGTGAAGCGGGCCACGCGCAGCAGCGGGCCTTGTTCGAGGTTCAGGCTCCGCTGCGCGCGCGTGCATGCATCGGTGAGCGCGTCGGTATCGACGGGCTCGTGTGTCACCGTGGTGACCGATGTGTCGGCGTACCGCTGCGTCCATTGGCCATCGCGCTGACTGAACCGCATCCGCAACGCATCATGATGCGCGACGACCCGATCCACCGCCGCCTGCAAACGCACGAGATCGATCGCTTCTTTCGGCCGCAGCAAAACCGCCTGATTCCAGTGATGCCGCTCGGGGATGGCGGTCTCAAAGAACTCCCGCTGCACGGGGAGCAACGGCACCTCGCCGGTGGGCATGGCCTCGTCGGTGGCGTGCGCG
>NZ_CAJPUX010000003.1 GCF_905397285.1 Cupriavidus plantarum | reverse complement strand
GCTGCCTGCGGCGCCGAAGCGGCCGCGGCCGTCACGGCCGGTGCCGGCGCGGCGGCATCGGAGGCCGCCGCGGTGAGGGACGAAGGCGCGGTCGCAGGCGTGGTGGTCGCGCTCGTCGTCGTACCGGCAACCGGCGCCGCCGGCGTGCCTGCCGTCGTGGCGGCATCGGCCTTGGCCGGTTCCGCCGGGATCACCGTCGGTGCCGGCGCGGCGGCGGCGGCGTTGGTCGATGTGGCGGGAGAAGCCGCGGACGACGGGCTGCCGGCCGCGGGGGCCGTCGCTGCGGACTTCGCCGCCTCGTTCGACTGCGCCAGCTTCGAGATCTCCGCATTCTTCAGCTCCATCAGGCGCTGCATATCGGAGACGTTCTTCTCGAGCTGGGCGAGCTTCGACTCGGCTTCCTTGAGCTTGCGCTCGTTGGCGACGCCGGCTTCCGCCTGGGCGTTCGCCTTGGCCTGAGCGCCGCGCTCACCCTTACTGAGCTTGAGTTCGTCGCGCGGGCCGGCGGCCGGCGCGGCCTGCTCCTGCACGCGTGCGGTCACGGCGCCCGATTGCTCGCGGCCCGTACCCCCTTCGACAGATTTGGCTGCGGCCGCCGCGGCCAGGCGCGCGCGATAGCTGTCGAAGCCCTGCGTGCGCGCGACCACTTCGCGGCGCGCTTCGCGCGGGCTAACGGACTGCGCCTGTTCGGCGGTCGGGACCTTGAGGACCGCGCCCGACTTGATGCGGTTGATATTGCCGCCGATGAACGCGTTCGGATTGTTCCGGTACAGCGCGAGCAGCATCTGGTCGAGCGACACGGACTCCGCGCCCTGCGTCGCTTCGCCGGCGATGGACGACAACGTGTCGCCACGCTGCACGGTGTAGCTGCCGGCGGGCGCGGCGCCATCTGTCGCGGCCGGCGCTGCAGGTTGTTGCGCGCGGCGCGGCGCGGGGCGCGGGCGCGCCGGGGCATTGTCGGCCGTGGCTGCGGCGCTCGGCGCGGCGGACGGCACAGGGGCCGGCGCGGCCAGCGGTGCGGGTGCGACCGTATTCTCGGCGGGCGACGCATCCGGCGTCGCGGCCTGCACGACCGTGGTCGGCGCGAACGACTGCGGCGCGGACTTGCTGCCGGCCGGATCGAGCAGGAAGGTGTACGCGCGCGTCACCTTGCCGCTGGACCATGCCATGTCGACGAGGATGTCGACGAACGGCTCGCTGATGGGCTGGTTGGAACGCACGTAGGCGACGTAGCTGCCGTTCGGACGGCGCTCGACGTTGACGCGCACGCTGCCGACGGCCGGCAGGTACGTCAGGCCGGCACGCGCATAGGCAGCCGGGGACGCGAGCTTGACGACGAGGCTCTCCGCCTCTTCCGGCGCGACCCCACTGATATCGATTTCAGCCTGGAGCGGTTGCCCCAGGTTCGACTGGACCCGTAGTTGTCCAAACCCTGCGGCATACGCGGCCGGCTGCGCGAGCAGCAGACCGAGAGCCGTCACGGCCAGCGTTGACCAGCGCTGACGGACAGTAGGCGCATCTTTCCGGCGATGTAGGTTCACACTCACCTCGTGCTCCGTTTGTTTTCTAATGAACAGAATTGACCCGACCCCCAAAGCAAGCACGCCTGAGCGAGGGTGACGTCGCCCCTCGGCATCAAGCGGATGCCGGCTGTATTGTGACGCAACCCCGCAAAAAAAACGCACCGGAACGTAACAACGCCGCGCGGGTGCGCGGCGTTGCGGAGAAAGTGACCGATTCTGTTGCCTGGCCGCAACGAAAGCGGCTAGCGGCTCGGAAAGGTCACGCTTCGATAAGAATGCGCAGCATACGACGCAGCGGTTCGGCCGCGCCCCACAGCAGCTGATCGCCCACGGTGAAGGCCGAGAGGTACTCGCCGCCCATCTGCATCTTGCGCAGGCGACCCACCGGAATCGTCAGCGTGCCCGTCACCGCGGCCGGCGTCAGGTCGGTCATGCTTGCTTCACGCGTGTTGGGCACGACCTTGGCCCACTGGTTGTTCGCGGCCAGCATGCCCTCGATCTCGTCCAGCGGCACATCCTTGCGCAGCTTGATCGTGAGCGCCTGCGAGTGGCAGCGCATCGCGCCGATCCGCACGCACAGGCCGTCCACGGCGATCGGGCCCGCGCCGGTCGCGCCGACGAAGCCTTCGCCACGGCCGAGGATCTTGTTGGTCTCGGCGCCGCCCTTCCATTCCTCGCGCGACACGCCGTTGCCGAGGTCCTTGTCGATCCACGGAATCAGGTTGCCGGCGAGCGGTACGCCGAACTGCTTCGTCTCGTCGGCGGAAAGGCCATGCTGGGTCGCCAGGATCTGGCGGTCGATCTCGAGGATGGCCGAAGCCGGATCGTCGAGCAGCGGCCTGACGGCCGCGTTCAGCGTGCCGAACTGGGTCAGCAGTTCGCGCATGTGCTGTGCGCCGCCGCCCGAAGCCGCCTGATAGGTCATCGACGTCATCCACTCGATGAGGTCGTGCTGGAACAGGCCGCCGAGGCCCATCATCATGCAGCTGACCGTGCAGTTGCCGCCGATGAAATTCTTGACGCCCTTGCCCAGCGCATCCTTGATCACGCCGAGGTTGACCGGATCGAGCACGATGATCGCGTCGTCCTTCATGCGCAGCGACGAGGCCGCGTCGATCCAGTAGCCGTTCCAGCCGGCCGCGCGCAGGCGCGGGAAGACGTCGTTGGTGTAGTCGCCGCCCTGGGCGGTCAGCACCACGTCGCACTTCTTCAGCGCTTCGATGTCGTTGGCATCCTTGAGCGTGGTTTCATTCTTCGCCATCGACGGCGCCTTGCCGCCAGCGTTGGACGTGCTGAAGAAGATGGGCTCGATATGGTCGAAATCGCGCTCTTCCTGCATGCGTTGCATCAGGACGCTGCCAACCATTCCCCGCCAACCGACGAGACCTACAATCATGACAAACCTCGGATGTGATGTGAACTTCCCCGCCATTTTCCTCGCCCGGCGTGGCTGCGCGGGGAAGACGGGCAGGCACGACGAACGATCTACGGGATCGTTTTGGTAATGGTTTTAATCGTCGTTGCGGTAACCGCCGGGCCATGCGAATCCACGCCGGCCACGTTGCGGGTAGCAACGGCAGCGATAGAAGATGCAGTCAGGATGGACTGGGAGATTCGGGCCATGCGGGGGAGTCTACACGATTTTGCGGCAATGCCGCAGGGGAATCATCGGCAAGGCTGGCCCTGAGGCCCGCCCCGCCGGTACCGCGACTACTTCCGGTACTGCTACCGATCAACGCGGCTTACAGCGCCTTCAGTACCGCTTCGCCCATCTCGCGCGTGCCAACCTGCCTGCAGCCCGGCGTGAGAATGTCGGCGGTACGGTAGCCTTCCGCCAGCACCTTCTTCACCGCGTTCTCGATGCGGTCCGCCTGCTCGGCCTTGTTCAGCGAGTAGCGCAGCATCATCGCGGCCGACAGGATCGTCGCCAGCGGGTTGGCGATGCCCTTGCCCGCGATGTCGGGCGCGGAGCCGTGCGACGGTTCGTACAGACCCTTGTTGTTGGCATCGAGCGACGCCGAAGGCAGCATGCCGATCGAGCCCGTCAGCATCGCGGCCTCGTCGGACAGGATGTCGCCGAACATGTTGCCGGTGACGATCACGTCGAAGCTCTTCGGTGCCTTGACCAGCTGCATGGCCGCGTTGTCCACGTACATGTGCGACAGCTCGACGTCCGGATATTCCTTGCTGACGTCGATGACGACGTCCTTCCAGAACTGGAACGTCTCGAGCACGTTGGCCTTGTCCACGCTGCACAGCTTCTTGCCGCGCTTGGCGGCCGCCTGGAAGGCCACGTGCGCGATGCGGCGGATCTCGGGCTCGCTGTAGCGCATCGTGTCGAACGCTTCTCGCGCGCCCTTGAACAGGCCGTCCGGCGCTTCGCGCAAGCCGCGCGGCTGGCCGAAGTAGATGTCGCCGTTCAGTTCGCGCACGATCAGGATATCGAGGCCAGCCACGAGTTCGGGCTTCAGGCTCGAGGCGCCCGTCAGTTCCGGATAGCAGATCGCCGGGCGGAAGTTCGCGAACAGCTGCAGGTGCTTGCGCAGGCCGAGAATGGCCTGCTCGGGACGCAGCGCGCGCTCGAGCTTGTCGTACTTCCAGTCGCCCACGGCGCCGAACAGGATGGCATCCGCTTCCCTGGCCAGCTTCAGCGTGTTGTCCGGCAGCGGATGGCCTTCGGCCTCGTAGCCCGCGCCGCCGACGGGCGCGGTTTCCAGTTCGAATTTCTCGTCGAGCGCGCCAAGGACCTTGACGGCTTCCGCAACGATTTCGGGGCCGATACCGTCGCCCGGCAGGACTGCAATCTTCATCTTCTTGATTCCTGTGCTGGATAGGTGCGGTCAGCCGACCAGGCGGTTGCCCAGCCACGGCATGCGCGTCATGCGCTCCGCCTCATAGCTCTTGATCTTGTCCGACTGGCGCAGCGTCAGGCCGATATCGTCGAAGCCGTTCAGCATGCAGTACTTGCGGAACGGCGTGATGTCGAACGAATAGCTCGTGCCATCGGGCGTGATCACCAATTGCTTGTCGAGGTCGATCGTCAGCTTGTAGCCGTTGAACGCGTTGGTCTCGTTGAACAGGTGATCCACCTGCAGCGCGGTGAGCGCCACGGGCAGCAGGCCGTTCTTGTAGCAGTTGTTGAAGAAAATGTCGGCGAAGCTCGGCGCGATGATCGCGCGGAAGCCGTATTGCGACAGGGCCCACGGCGCATGCTCGCGCGAGCTGCCGCAGCCGAAGTTGTCGCGCGCCAGCAGGATCGACGCGCCCTGGTAGCGCGGCTGGTTCAGCACGAAGTCCGGGTTCAGCGGACGGTTCGTGTTGTCCTGGCCGGGCTGGCCGACATCCAGATAGCGCCATTCGTCGAACAGGTTCGGGCCGAAGCCCGTGCGCTTGATCGACTTGAGGAACTGCTTGGGGATGATCGCGTCCGTGTCGACGTTCTCGCGATCGAGCGGCGCAACCAGGCCGCTGTGAACCGTAAATTTTTCCATGGTGCGGAGTGCCTCGCTTGGTAGCCGCGCGTTACTTGTTGGCCGCGCGCTCGAGCGCGTGGCCGGCGGCCTGGGTGTCCTTGCCGAATCCGGCGACCGTGTTGCAGCCCGTCAGCTGCAGGATGCCGGCGAACGTGACCAGTGCGATCAGGATCTTCTTCATCTCAATGACCTTTCGATATCGTTGACAGGTGATGGGAGGGCCCGGGGGTCAGCCGAGCCTGCGGATATCGACGAAATGGCCCTCGATCGCTGCGGCAGCAGCCATCGCGGGGCTTACCAGATGGGTACGGCCGCCCGCGCCCTGACGGCCCTCGAAATTGCGGTTCGAGGTGGAGGCGCAGCGCTCGCCCGGCTCCAGACGGTCGGCGTTCATCGCCAGGCACATCGAGCAGCCCGGCTCACGCCATTCGAAACCGGCGGCCTTGAACACCTTGTCGAGCCCTTCGCGCTCGGCCTGTTCCTTGACCAGGCCCGAGCCCGGCACGACCATGGCCAGCTTGACGTTGGACGCCACGCGGCGGCCGAGCTTCTGCACGACCCATGCGGCGGCGCGCATGTCCTCGATGCGGCTGTTCGTGCAGGAACCGATGAAGACCTTGTCGATCTGGATCGCGTCCATCGGCACGTTCGGCTGGAGGTTCATGTACTCGAGCGCGCGTTCCATCGCGTGGCGCTTGACGGGATCCTTCTCCTTCTCCGGATCCGGCACGCGGTCTTCGATGCTGACGACCATCTCGGGCGACGTGCCCCAGGTGACCTGCGGACGGATGTCTTCGGCGCGCAGTTCCACGACCTTGTCGAAATGGGCACCGGCATCCGAATGCAGCGTGCGCCAGTAGCTCACGGCCTGATCCCATTCCACGCCCTGCGGCGCGTACGGACGGTTCTTCACGTATTCGAGCGTGACGTCGTCCACGGCGACGAGGCCCGCGCGCGCGCCGGCTTCGATCGCCATGTTGCAGACGGTCATGCGGCCTTCCATGGTCAGGTCGCGGATCGCCGAGCCTGCGAATTCCATCGTGTAGCCGGTACCGCCTGCCGTGCCGATCTTTCCGATGATCGCGAGCACGATGTCCTTGGCCGTGCAGCCGCGCGGCAGCTTGCCTTCCACGCGGATCAGCATGTTCCTGGCCTTCTTGCCCAGCAGCGTCTGCGTGGCCAGCACGTGCTCCACCTCGGAGGTGCCGATGCCGTGCGCGAGCGCGCCGAACGCGCCGTGCGTGCTCGTGTGCGAGTCGCCGCAGACCACGGTCATGCCGGGCAGCGTCGCGCCCTGCTCGGGCCCGATCACGTGCACGATGCCCTGGCGGTGGTCATTCATCTTGAACTGCGTGATGCCGAACGCGTCGCAGTTGGCGTCGAGCGTATCAACCTGCAGGCGCGATACGGGGTCGGCGATGCCTTCGGTGCGATCGGTCGTCGGCACGTTGTGGTCCGACACGGCCAGGTTGGCGCTGATGCGCCATACCGGACGCGATGCGATCTTCAGGCCCTCGAACGCCTGCGGGCTCGTGACTTCATGCAGCAGGTGTCGGTCGATGTAGAGCAGCGTGGTGCCGTCTTCCTCGACGTGGACGGTGTGGTCATCCCAGAGTTTGTCGTAGAGCGTCTTGGCCATGATGCGGGGGGCGAACCGTCACGTCCGGGCAAGGGACGAAACCGATCCGCAATGTGGTTTGCAGGGGATTGTTCTTAGCGCGATGCCATCGCCGGGGTCAGCGGCGCAATCGTGCAGCCCAATTGTGCAGCGATTTCGGCGGCGGCGGCGATTGCTTGACATCGCAAGCGATTATGCCACGTCATGCGCCCATGCAGCGGCCAGCCGGAGGCCCATGGGCGCTCCACCCGAATGTGTTTGGCGAAAGGGGGATTTCGCGGTTGGCGAAAAGATGCCTGAGGCTGGTATCTCTGCTACCAGCCTCAGCGGTCCGCCGCCACTTCAGCGACGATTTCAGCCACCCAGATAGGCCGCGCGGATGCGGTCGTTGGCCAGCAGGTTGGCGCCGGTATCGGCCAGTACCACACGGCCGGTTTCCAGCACGTAGCCACGGTCGGCCACCTGCAGCGCCTTGTTGGCGTTCTGTTCGACGAGGAAAACGGTGACGCCCTCCTCGCGGATCGTGCGGATGATGTCGAAGATCTGCGCGATGACGAGCGGCGCGAGGCCGAGCGTCGGCTCGTCGAGCAGCAGCAGGCGCGGCCGGCTCATCAGCGCGCGGCCGATCGCCAGCATCTGCTGCTCCCCGCCCGACATCGTGCCGGCGCGCTGCGTCGCGCGTTGCTCCAGCCGCGGGAACAGCTTGAACACATGCGCGATGCCCGCTTCGATCTCCTCGCGATTGGAGAAGAACCCGCCCATCTTGAGGTTGTCGAGCACGGTCAGGCTCGGGAACACGCGGCGGCCCTCGGGCGAGATCGCCATACCGAGCCGCATGATGCGGTGCGTGTCCATGCGCGTGATGTCCTGCCCCTCGAACAGCACGCGGCCGCTCGATGCGCGCGGCGTGCCGCACACGGTCATCATCAGCGTGGTCTTCCCCGCCCCGTTGCTGCCGATGAGCGTGACGATCTCGCCCTGATTGACCTCGATCGACACGCCCGAGAGCGCTTCCACGGCGCCATAATGGGTGTGGACGTTTTCCAGCTTCAGCATCTCAGTCCTCTCCCAGATAGGCCTTGATCACGCGCGGGTCGTTGCGCACCGCCTCCGGCTCGCCGATGACGATCGGCCGGCCATGCTCCATCACGAGGATGCGGTCGGACACGCCCATCACGAGGCTCATGTCGTGCTCGATCAACAGCACCGAGATGTTGAACTCGCGGCGCAGGCCGTCGATGAGCTGCTGCAGTTCGACCTTCTCCTGCGGATTGAGGCCGGCTGCCGGTTCGTCGAGCATCAGCAGGCGCGGCTTCGTGATCATGCAGCGCGCGATCTCGAGCCGGCGCTGATGACCGTACGACAGCGTGCCCGCCTCGCGGTTGGCCACGGCGGTCAGGTTCATCCGTTCGAGCCAGACGGCGGCGCGTTCCAGCGCCTCCCGTTCGGCACGGCGGTATCCGGGCGTCGCGAACAGGCCGCGCAGCAGGCCCGACCTGACCTGCAGATGCTGGGCAACGAGCAGGTTCTCCACCACGGTCAGCGACTTGAACAGGCGGATGTTCTGGAACGTGCGCACCAGTCCGCGCCGTGCCACGAGATGGCTCGGCAGGCCCGCGATGGCGTCGCCGTCGAGGGACACGTCGCCCGCGGTAGGCTTGTAGAAGCCGCCGACGCAGTTGAACACCGTGGTCTTTCCGGCGCCGTTGGGCCCGATGATCGCGAAGACCTCGTCTCGGCGAACATCGAAGTCGATGCCGTCCACGGCCAGCAGGCCGCCGAAGCGCATCTGCAGGCCCGATACTTTCAGCAGTTCCGCGCTCATCGGGGCAGCTCCACGTGCGGACGGCTCGCGGGCAGCAGGCCCTGCGGACGCCACATCATCATCAACACCATGACCAGGCCGAAGATCAGCATCCGGTATTCGGCAAAGCCGCGCGCGACTTCGGGCAGCGCGGTCAGCAGGATCGCGGCCAGAATCACGCCGAGCTGCGAGCCCATGCCGCCGAGCACCACCACGGCAAGAATCAGCGCGGACTCGATGAACGTGAACGACTCCGGATTGACCAGACCCTGGCGCGCCGCGAAGAACGCGCCCGCGAGACCCGCGAACGACGCGCCGAGCGTGAACGCCGACAGCTTGATGCGCGTGGGATTGAGGCCCAGCGAGCGGCACGCGATCTCGTCGTCGCGCAGCGCTTCCCACGCGCGGCCCATCGGCATGCGCACGAGGCGGCTCGTCACGAACAGCGTGAAGCCCACGAGCAGCAGCGCCAGCAGGTACAGGAAGATGACCATGTGCTGGCCGCTGTAGTCGAGGCCGATCAGCTCGTGGAACGTCTTCGTGCCCTCCACGCTCGCGCTGCGGGCCATCTCGATGCCGAACACCGTCGGCTTCGGGATGCCCGACACGCCATCCGGCCCGCCGGTCAGGCTCGTCAGGTTGTTGAGCAGCAGGCGGATGATCTCGCCGAAGCCGAGCGTCACGATCGCCAGATAGTCGCCACGCAGGCGCAACACGGGGAAACCGAGCGCGAAACCGAACGCCGCCGACAGCGCGGCTGCGAGCGGCAGGCATTCCCAGAACGTCAGGCCGAAGTACTGGTTCAGCAGCGCGTACGTGTAGCCGCCGACCGCATAGAAGCCGACGTAGCCAAGGTCGAGAAGGCCCGCATAGCCAACCACGATATTGAGGCCGAGGCCGAGGATCACGTAGATCAGCGCGAGCGTCGCCACGTCGACGGCGCCACGCGAACCGAGGAACGGAAACACGAGGCCCACCGCGAGCAGCACCCAGATCGCCACGCGCTGCTGGCGTGTGCCGAGCTGCACCTTCGATGATAGGGACGGCAGCTTGACGGCGCCCACCGCGCGCGCCAGCAGAGGACGGAACAACTGGAACAGGAAGACCGCCCCGACGGCGATCCACACCGGCTGCCAGTGCGGTTCGAGCACGACCTTGTAGCCCTCGAGCTTCAGCTGCAGGCCGAGGATCGGAATGGTCAGGATGGCCGTCATCACCGCGGCGGTGACGGCGTTCTTGAGGGATAGCGTCATCGGATCACACCTTCTCGACGTCCGGCTTGCCGAGCAGGCCGGTGGGACGGAACAGCAGCACGAGAACCAGCAGGCCGAACGCGACCACGTCCTTGTACTCGGCGGGCATGTAGCCCGAGGCGAAGGTTTCGGCCAGGCCCAGCAGCACGCCGCCGAGCATCGCGCCCGGAATGCTGCCGATGCCGCCGAGCACGGCGGCGGTAAAGGCCTTGATCCCCGCGATAAAGCCGATGAACGGGTTGAGCTTGCCGATGGTCAGGCCGATCAGCACGCCACCCACGGCGGCCAGCATCGCGCCGAGCACGAACGTGAACGAGATCACGCGATTGGTATCGATGCCGAGCAGGTTCGCCATGCGCATGTCTTCCGCGCAGGCGCGGCACGCGCGGCCCATGCGGGAACGTCCGATGAACAGCGTCAGGGCGATCATCAGGACCAGCGTCACGCAGACGATGAGTAGCCGCGAGTACGGCACCGTGACCGTGAAATCGCCGCCCATCTGGAATTCGATGGCACCCGAGATCAGCAGCGGCACGGACACGTCGCGCGCGCCCTGCCCGATCTGGACATAGTTCTGCAGGAAGATCGACATGCCGATGGCGGAGATCAGCGGCACGAGCCGCGGACCGCCACGCAGCGGGCGGTACGCAACGCGTTCGACCGCGAAGCCATACAGGCCGGTGACCGCGACGGAGACGACGAGCGCCGCGCCGAGCACGAGGGGCAGCGGATACCCCGCCTGCGCCCCGATGGCGGTCAGCGTGACCAGGCCCACGTAGGCGCCGATCATGTAGATCTCGCCGTGGGCGAAGTTGATCATGCCGATGATGCCGTAGACCATCGTGTAACCGATGGCGATCAACGCATAGATCGCACCCAGCGTCAGGCCGTTGACCAGCTGCTGGGTGAATTGTGGGAGGAATTCATTCATGGTGCGCGTCCATTGCTACACGCCGGCCGGGACACGGGCCCCGGCCGGCGTGGTTGGCGGCTAGCTCGCTGCCGGGTCAGCAGCTCAGTTGGCGGCAGTCTTCGTGGCGTCCTTGTGCCACGTGTACACGACGAACTTGAACGCCTTCAGGTCGCCCTTCTCGTCGTACTCGACATTGCCGATCGGCGTCTGGAAAGCGTTCTTGTGCATGTAGGCGGCCACCTTGGCGGGGTCCGTGCTCTTCGCGCCGGCGATCGCGTCGCCGATGATCTTCACGGCCGCGTACGACGGCATCTGGAACGCGCCATTGGCATCGCGCTTCTTGTCCGCGAACGCCTTGACCAGGCCCGCGTTCGCGGGATCGGCCGAGAAGTCCGCCGGCAGCGTCACAAGCATGCCTTCGGAAGCGGGACCGGCGATCGCCGTCACGTCCTTGTTGCCCACGCCTTCGGGGCCCATGAACGCGGCCTTGACGCCCTGCTCGCGCGCCTGGCGCAACAGCAGGCCCATTTCGGGGTGGTAGCCGCCGAAATACACGAAATCCACGCCCTGCGACTTCAGCTTGGTAATGACGGCCGAATAGTCGGAGTCGCCGGCGTTGATGCCTTCGAACAGGGCCACGGGAATTTTGGCCGCTTCCAGATCCTTGCGAACCGAACTGGCGATGCCCTGCCCATACGACTGCTTGTCGTGCAGGATCGCGACCTTCCTGGGCTTGACCTTGCCGATGATGTACTGCGCGGCGGCGGGACCCTGCTGGTCGTCACGGCCGATCGTGCGGAAGATGAACTTGCGCTTCTTGTTCTCGGTCAGCTGCGGCGCGGTGGCCGACGGCGTGACCATCACGATGCCTTCGTTCTCGTAGATGTCCGAAGCCGGAATCGTCGAGCCAGAGCACACGTGACCGATTACGTAGCGGATGTTCTGGCTGACGATCTTGTTGGCGACGGCCACGGCCTGCTTCGGCTCGCAGGCATCGTCCATCAGCACGGCCTCCAGCTTGTTGCCGCCCGCGCCGCCCGCGGCGTTGATCTGCTCGATGGCGGTGAGCGCACCGGCCTTCACCATGTCGCCATACTGGGCGACCGCACCGCTCATCGGACCGGCGATGGCGATCTTGACGGTTTCCGCGCTGGCCTGCGACGCGACGAAAAGGCCGGCCGTCGCCATGGCAGCAGCGACGGAGATGGACGTGAGACGGGAAAACGTCATCAGGAGCTCCTCTGTTCTGGGTATGTATGGATCCACCGGACAGGGTCGAATGACCCGCGCACGCGAAAGGGGATATGGCCTGCGAGGGCCTGCAAGGGCCAGCCACGAAGCGTGGAGATGCGCGGCCCGGCGTGGTGCGGTGGTTGCTGGCAAGCGCGTCGCCTGCCCCGCCAGGCCGCAAGGTCAGGATCCGGAAGGGTGGCCCGGCTGCCATCGGCGAAGCAAGTCGCCATTATAGGGAGAAGTTGCACCGCCTTGAAGCAAAGATTCCCAGCTTCTGGGAAATTTGCACAATAAATGCCGACGATTGCAACCTTTGAACGGCACAATAAGGCGCAGAATCGGCATATCACGATTGTGGTGCGCATTTAATTGCGCTAACGCCCCCGACCTGTCGCAACCGGTTCGGACCAAAAAAAAGCCCCGACCGTAGTCGGGGCTTCTTCATGCCGGAAAATCCGATCAGCGCTTGGCCATGTCCGGCACGTCGCGGCTCGAGGCGCCGTTGAACAGCTGGCGCGGACGGCCGATCTTGTACTCGGGATCGGTGATCATTTCTTCCCACTGCGAGATCCAGCCCGGCGTGCGCGCCAGGGCGAAGATGCAGGTGAACAGCGAGGTCGGGATACCCAGCGCGCGCTGCACGATACCCGAGTAGAAGTCCACGTTCGGGTACAGCTTGCGGCTCACGAAGTATTCGTCTTCCAGCGCGATCTTCTCGAGCTCCATCGCCAGCTTGAACAGCGGGTCGTTGTGCAGGCCCAGCTCGTTCAGCACTTCGTGGCAGGTTTCGCGCATCAGCTTGGCGCGCGGGTCGTAGTTCTTGTACACGCGGTGGCCAAAGCCCATCAGGCGCACGCCCGAGTTCTTGTCCTTGACCTGCTTGATGAACTCGTTGATGTTGTCCACGCTGCCGATTTCTTCCAGCATCTTGAGCGCGGCTTCGTTCGCGCCACCGTGGGCCGGGCCCCAGAGGCAGGCCACGCCAGCGGCGATGGCGGCAAACGGGTTCGTGCCCGACGAACCGGCCAGACGGACGGTCGAGGTCGACGCGTTCTGCTCGTGGTCGGCGTGCAGGATGAAGATGCGGTCGAGCGCGCGCTCGAGCACCGGGTTCACGTGATACGGCGCGCACGGCGTGCCGAACATCATGCGCATGAAGTTACCGGAGTAGGACAGGTCGTTCTGCGGGTAGATGTACGGCTGGCCGATGTTGTACTTGTACGCCATGGCGACCAGCGTCGGCATCTTGGCGATCAGGCGGATGGCCGAGATCTCGCGCTGGTGCGGATCGTCGATGTCCATCGCGTCGTGGTAGAACGCGCTCATGGCGCCAACCAGGCCCGTCAGCACGGCCATCGGGTGGGCGTCGCGGCGGAAGCCGCGCATGAAGAATTGCAGCTGCTCGTGAACCATCGTGTGGTTCATGACGTTGCCCACGAACTCTTCCTTCTGCTTGGCGTTCGGCAGTTCGCCCTTCAGCAGCAGGTAACAGGTTTCGAGGTGGTCGCACTTCTGCGCGAGCTGCTCGATCGGGTAGCCGCGGTACAGCAGCTCGCCCTTGTCACCGTCGATGTAGGTGATCTTCGAGTTGCAGGAAGCGGTCGACATGAACCCCGGGTCGTAGGTGAACTTGCCGGTCTGACCGTACAGTTTGCGAATGTCGATCACGTCCGGGCCAACCGTACCCTTGTAGATCGGCAGCTCAACGCTGGGGGAACCATCGGAAAACGATAGCGTGGCTTTCACATCGGACGGCGTCATGTCGGTTCCTTCAAATGCTGTGAATAATATGTTGACCAAACTCAGACCGAACGCAACAGGCCAATCACCCGTTGCATCGGGGGCGTGTCGAGCTCACCGTCAAGCTCCTTGCGGGCAAGCAGCAGGTCCATCAACTCGTTGTCGCTGAGCTCGAAGAGCTCGGAGAGTGCCGCCACGTCCTCGTCGGACAGGGTTTCCTCGTAACGGTTGAAGAATCGCTCGACGATGATGTCGTTCTCCAGTAGGCCGCGGCGGGCACGCCAGCGAAGCCGCGCGCGCTTGTGCGGGTCAGCCTGATGGGAGAAAGTGGTGGAAAGACTCATGGTCAGCCTTCATGCTGCGGCGCGCGAACCCCGACGATAACCCCCGAGGCTTGCACACCGCTTACTGCTTCGTTACTTCGCTAAAACTACGCTTCTACTACGCTGCTACGACGCTCACTACGCGGGAGCGGTGTGGCGAAAGACAGTGTAGACCGCTTCCGCCACGGCCGCTTTACACCCGCTTACACCGCGCGGCGAACCATCAGTTCCTTGATCTTGCCGATGGCCTTCGTCGGGTTCAGACCCTTCGGGCACACATCGACGCAGTTCATGATGCTATGGCAGCGGAACAGGCGATACGGGTCGTTCAGGTTGTCCAGACGCTCGCCGGTCGCCTGGTCGCGGCTGTCCGCGATAAAGCGATAGGCTTGCAGCAGGCCGGCCGGGCCGACGAACTTGTCCGGATTCCACCAGAACGACGGGCACGACGTCGAGCAGCTCGCGCACAGAATGCACTCGTACAGGCCGTCCAGCTCGTCGCGTTCCTGCGGCGACTGCAGACGCTCCTTCTCGGGCGGCGGCTCGTCGTTGATCAGGAACGGCTTGATCGAGTTGTACTGCTTGAAGAACTGCGTCATGTCGACGATCAGGTCGCGCACGACGGGCAGGCCAGGCAGCGGACGCAGCACGATGCGGTCCGGCAGCTCGCGCAGGTTCGTCAGGCAGGCCAGGCCGTTCTTGCCGTTGATGTTCATCGCGTCCGAACCGCACACGCCTTCACGGCACGAACGGCGGAACGAGATGGTCTCGTCCAGCTTCTTCAGCTTGACCAGCGCGTCCAGCAGCATGCGCTCGTGACCGTCCAGCTCGACCTCGTAGGTCTGCATGCGCGGGGCGGCATCCTTGTCCGGATCGTAGCGGTAGACTTCGAAAATACGCTTCATTTCTGTGGGTCCTGTTTTCTCTACGATGCGGTGCTCAGAAGGTACGCGCCTTCGGCGGAACGGATTCCACCGTGAGGGGTTCCATCTTCACCGGCTTGTAGTCGAGGCGATTGCCTTCGCTGTAGAACAGCGTGTGCTTCAGCCAGTTCTGGTCGTCGCGGTTCGGGAAGTCGCTGTGCGCGTGCGCACCGCGCGATTCCTTGCGTGCCGCGGCCGAAATCATCGTGGCCTTGGCCACTTCCACCAGGTTGGCCACTTCGAGGGCTTCCACCAGCGCGGTGTTGAAGACCTTCGATTTGTCCTTCAGGTGGATGTTGTCGGCACGTTCCGCCACTTCGAGGATGCGCTCGACACCTTCGTCCATCAGCTTCTGCGTACGGAACACGCCCGCGTGCGACTGCATGTTGCGGCGGATGTCGTTTGCCACATCCTGCGTGTACTCGCCCGACGACGTCGCCTGCAGCTTGGCCAGGCGCGACATCGCGAGGTCGGCGGCATCGGCCGGCAGCGGCTTGTGTTCCTTCTGCTTGAGCGCGCTGGCGACGATGTGGTTGCCGGCGGCACGGCCGAACACCACGAGGTCGAGCAGCGAGTTCGTGCCCAGGCGGTTCGCGCCGTGCACGGACACGCACGAGCATTCGCCGATCGCGTAGAAACCGTTGACCACTTCGTTGGGGTTGCCGTTCTTCGGCACCACCACCTGACCGTGGTAGTTCGTCGGGATACCACCCATCTGGTAGTGGATGGTCGGCACGACGGGGATCGGTTCCTTGATCGCGTCCACGTTGGCGAACTTCATGCCGATTTCGCGGATCGACGGCAGGCGCTTCATGATGGTCTCGGCACCGACGTGCGTCAGGTCCAGCAGCACGTAGTCGCCGTTCGGACCGCAGCCGCGGCCCTCCTTGATTTCCTGGTCCATCGAGCGCGACACGAAGTCACGCGGCGCCAGATCCTTCAGCGTCGGCGCGTAACGCTCCATGAAGCGCTCGCCGTCCTTGTTACGCAGGATACCGCCTTCGCCGCGCACGCCTTCGGTGATCAGCACGCCCGCGCCGGCCACGCCGGTCGGGTGGAACTGCCAGAACTCCATGTCCTCGAGCGGCACGCCGGCGCGAGCGGCCATACCCAGGCCGTCACCGGTGTTGATGAAGGCGTTGGTCGATGCGGCGTAGATACGGCCGGCACCGCCCGTGGCGAACAGCGTGGTCTTGGCTTCGAGGATATAGACTTCGCCCGTTTCCATTTCCAGCGCGGTCACGCCCAGCACGTCGCCGTCCTGGTCGCGGATCAGGTCCAGCGCCATCCATTCGACGAAGAAGTGGGTCTTCGCGCGAACGTTACGCTGGTACAGCGTGTGCAGCAGCGCGTGGCCGGTACGGTCGGCCGCGGCGCAGGCGCGCTGCACGGGCTTCTCGCCGTAGTTGGCCGTGTGGCCGCCGAACGGACGCTGGTAGATCGTGCCATCGGCATTGCGGTCGAACGGCATGCCGAAGTGTTCGAGCTCGTACACGACCTTCGGCGCTTCCCGGCACATGAACTCGATCGCATCCTGGTCGCCGAGCCAGTCGGAACCCTTGATGGTGTCGTAGAAGTGATAGTGCCAGTTGTCCTCGCTCATGTTGCCGAGCGAGGCGCCGATACCGCCCTGCGCGGCCACGGTGTGCGAGCGCGTGGGGAAAACCTTGGACAGCACGGCCACGTTCAGGCCGGCTTCCGCGAGCTGGAGGGATGCGCGCATCCCGGCGCCGCCCGCCCCGACGATGACCACGTCAAATCGACGACGCGGCAATCCAGTCTTGACTGCGACCATTTATTACACCCTCCAGAGAATCTGAGCAGCGTAGCCCGCGCAACCGACGAGCCACAGAATCGTTAGTACTTGCAGCACGAGGCGCACGGCCATCGGCTTGACGTAATCCATCCAGATGTCGCGCACGCCGATCCAGGCGTGATAAAGCAGCGAGAGGATGGTCAGGAAAGTCAGGATCTTCATCCACTGGTTGGCGAAGAGACCTGCCCAGCCTTCATACGTGGGGTTGCCAAAGGCGAGAAAGGCGATGGCCAGGACCACGGTGAACACCACCATGATCACCGCAGTCACGCGCTGCGCGAGCCAGTCCTTGATACCGTAGTGCGCGCCGACGACGAGGCGCTTGGGACCGATATTGTTATTTGCCACTTGAATACTCTCCTCAGAACAGGCCGAAAAGCTTCAGCCCGAAAATCAGGGTAAGCAGCAGGCTGACGACGAGCACGGTGATGGCAGACTTGCCGGAAGCGGGCTTGGACACGCCCACGTGCAGATCGAGCAGCAGGAAGCGGATACCGGCACAGAAGTGATGCAGGTAACCCCAGATCAGGGCCAGCACGACGAGCTTGACGAAACCGTTGGACAGCAGGCTCGAGAAGCGGGCGAAGCTGATTTCGGACGTGACGCTCGCCTCGAACAGGAAGAGAACGAACGGAAGGAGGAGGAACATCAATGCACCGCTCACGCGATGCAGGATGGATACCTTGCCGGCCCAGGGCAACCTGTATCGCGCGAGTTGCGCGACATGGATGTTCCGGAACTCCGGCCTGGCTTGTTTGACGGCTTCAGCCATGCGAGACCCCATTTGCGGTAAGAAAAGAACTGCAAAGAACGAAACTGCCATCACCCCTTGCGAATCGCCGGTCGTCGCGTCACGATGACCGGCACCCGCGCGCGGGTGCATTCATGCAAAACGGCACTGCATACATAGGAATGCACTGGGGCAAATCCACATGATTTTAGCGCCTTTGTTGCGCAGCGCACCAATAATTTTCAGCTATCACGCACCACCACGGCGTGCGCGACAATCGCACGCCACATCGCCGCGCACCAAGTTGGAACGCGGCAAATTCCGCGGCAATCCCGGATTAACGGCGTGGTCTTTCAACATTTCAGCGAGTCGGCCCACGATCAGCTCAGGTCGTTCTGATAGTAGTGGCGGGTTGTGACATACAGCGCCCGGCGGACTTCCACCGGACGGTCGCCATACGTGAACGACACCCGTTCGACCGACAACAACGGTGAGCCGGTCGCAACGGATAGCAGCGAGGCCGCCGTGTCGTCGGCGGCCACCGCGCGGATCTTCTCGGTCGCGCGGATCATGCGCGTGCCGAACTCGGCCTCGAACAGCGCGTACATCGGCCCCTTCCATTCCGTGAGCTTCTCGGCCGTCAGGCCCTTGAAGCTCGCGCCGACCAGCCAGATCTCGTCCAGCACGGTCGCTTCGCCCGAGAACGTGAGCACGCGCCGGATCTGCACCACGCTGTCGCCCGTGCGCAGGTCCAGGAGCCGCGCGATCTCCGCGGGGGCGCGCAGGCGCTTGCATTCGAGCACCCGGCTCGCGCCGTAGTGCGGCTCCCCCTCGTCCGGCACCAGCCGGAGGAAGCGGAACTTGACCACATCCTCGTGATGGGTCGTGACGAAGGTGCCCTTGCCCTGGCGGCGCGCCACCAGATTGTCGGCCGCCAGTTCGTCGATGGCCTTGCGGACCGTGCCCTGGCTCACCTTGTAGCGCGCGGCCAGCTCCATCTCGCTCGGGATCATGTCGCCCGGCTTCCACTCGCCCGACTGCAGGCTCTGCATGATGAGGGCCTTGATCTGCTGGTACAGCGGACTGAACGTGGGCGACGGCGGAACGGCCGGCGGCGCGGCGACGGGTGCGGAAACCGGGGCGGAAGCCGGGGCGGAAGCCGGAGCCGCACTGGAGGGCGCGGCCGGGGCGGACGCCGGCGTCCCGGCACCGGCAGGAGCGGCGCCAGAGTCCGGCGCGCCATTGGCGGTCGCGGCGGCCAGGGACGTGGGCAGGGTTGACATAGCCCGGATTTCACCACAAAAGCGAGAAACGCGTCCAGCAGACTATGAAATGTCTTATGTCTTATATAAGACATATTAATTGACAGGGTCCGGGCCGCCGTCCTACACTCGCGCAGCCCCGCGCCGTCGCTCTTCGCCGGTCACTCTGGTGCTCCGGTGGGATGCGGCGCGTCACATAGCAGTAGTAGACTTACGCCTTGTCGGCGGACGGCCCCCCTGCCCCCTGTGGCGATACCCCGCGGCGAACCCCTTTTCATCGTTTGGAGACTTTCTCATGGCTAAAGCCCCAATGCGCGTCGCAGTCACCGGCGCCGCTGGCCAGATCGGCTATTCCCTGCTGTTCCGCATCGCCAACGGCGACATGCTCGGCAAAGACCAGCCGGTCATCCTCCAACTGCTCGACCTTCCGCAAGCCCAGGCCGCCGTCAAGGGCGTCGTGATGGAACTGGAAGACTGCGCGTTCCCGCTGCTGGCCGGCGTCGTGATCACCGACGACCCCAAGGTTGCATTCAAGGACGCCGACGTGGCACTGCTGGTGGGCGCGCGTCCCCGCAGCAAGGGCATGGAACGCAAGGACCTGCTCGAAGCCAACGCCCAGATCTTCACCGTGCAGGGCAAGGCCCTGGACGAAGTGGCCAGCCGCGACGTCAAGGTGCTGGTGGTCGGCAACCCGGCCAACACCAACGCCTACATCGCCATGAAGTCCGCGCCGAACCTGAAGCGCGAGAACTTCACCGCGATGCTGCGCCTGGACCACAACCGCGCGCTGTCGCAGATCGCCGCCAAGACCGGCAAGCCGGTGTCGGCGATCGAGAAGCTGTTCGTGTGGGGCAACCACAGCCCGACCATGTACGCCGACTACCGCTACGCGACCGTTGACGGCAAGAACGTCAAGGAACTGATCAACGACCACGCCTGGAACAACGACGTGTTCCTGCCGACCGTTGGCAAGCGCGGCGCCGCGATCATCGAGGCGCGTGGCCTGTCGTCGGCGGCCTCGGCCGCCAACGCCGCCATCGATCACGTGCGCGACTGGGTGCTGGGTTCGAACGGCAAGTGGGTGACCATGGGCATTCCGTCGAACGGCGACTACGGTATTCCGCAAGACACGATGTTCGGCTTCCCGGTGACCACGGTCAACGGCAAGTACGAAGTGGTGAAGGGCCTCGAAGTGGACGCCTACAGCCAGGAGAAGATCAACATCACGCTCAAGGAACTCGAAGAAGAGCGTGCCGGCGTGCAGCACCTGCTGGGCTGATCGCCAGTCGCCTCCGATGACTGACCGGGGCTTCGCATCGATTCAAGGATTTCTCGAATCGGCGCGGGCCCCGGTTTTTTTGTTTTGACGGTTTCTTTTTCTTTCGATCAACGTGCATCCATCCGAGGTCTTGTTCCAGGGCGAAGCGATTCCGGTGCAACTGCCGGTCTGTGACCACTATGCCGGCAGCGAGAAGCTCATGCGCAAGTCGCTGGGCCTGCAACAAGAGCTTGGCCCCGTGTTCGACATCACGTTCGACTGCGAGGACGGCGCCGCCGTCGGACAGGAACGCGAACACGCGGCGCTCTGCGCGCAGCTGATCAACAGCCCCGAAAACGCTTTCAACCGCGTGGGCGTGCGCATCCACGACCCGGCGCACCCGTCATGGCGCGAGGACATCGACATCCTCGTGGCCGCGGCCGGTGCGCGGCTGGCCTACGTCGTGGTGCCGAAGGTGACGGACGTGGTGGAGGTGGCCCGCGTCACCGACCACGTCAACCACGCCGCGCGCACGGCCGGCATCGCGCGCCATATCCCGATCCACGTCCTCATCGAGACGCATGCCGCGCTCGAACAGGCCTTCGACATCGCCGCGCTGGTGCAGGTGGAATGTTTATCGTTCGGCCTGATGGATTTTGTTTCCGCGCATCATGGGGCAATCCCCGGCGAGGCGATGCGTTCGCCGCAGCAATTCGAGCAGCCGCTGATCCGTCGCGCGATGCTGGAGATCTCCGCCGCCTGCCATCGGCACGGCAAGGTGCCCTCGCACAACGTGAGCACGGACGTCCAGAACCCGCAGCGCGCCGGCGACGATGCGCTGCGCGCGCGCACGGAATTCGGATACCTGCGCAAATGGAGCATCCATCCGGGCCAGATCGCCCCGATCGTCGCGGCTTTCCGGCCCAGCGACGCGGAGATCGGCGCGGCCAGCGAAATCCTGCTTGCCGCGCACCGCAACAACTGGGCGCCGATCCGCCATGAAGGGCAGTTGCACGACCGGGCGAGCTATCGCTATTACTGGTCGCTGCTCCAGCGCGCGCAGGCGACCGGTACCGCCCTGCCCGCCCCGGCCGCCGAGCTGTTCTTCGCGTGATCCGGCACCGCTGCCGCGCACATGCGAAGGGCGATGTGATCCGAATCTGTGCAATTGTGTAACCATCCCATGATGTACTACGCCGACCTATGCAAATCGTAGAGAATAGCGGCGGAAAGTCACTGCCACTCCCCGCGCCCCATCGATTCAGCGGTCTACTATTTTGATATCCGAAAAGGAACCAGCAATGAAACACCTCGTGCTCGCAGCCTGCATTGGCGCCATGACCCTGACCGCCGGTGCGGCGCTGGCTCAGGAACCCGCCAAGAAACCGGCCGCGACCAAGAAAGCGCCCGCCAAGAAGTCCGCCAAGAAAGCGACCCCGGTCGCCGAAGTGCCCGCGACGCCGAACGGCGAAAAGTGGCAATGCGAACTGGGCCATGCGATCTACATCTCCGGCGACATGCGCCGCGACGAAGTCATCGTCGTGAACTGGGAAGCCAAGGAATACCGCCTGCCCCGTCAGGCTACCGTGACCGGCGCCGACCGTTACTTCGACGCCCGCAGCGGCCTCGACCTCGTCGTGATCCCGAGCAAGGCCATGCTGTTCAACAAGAACCTGGGCCAGCGCCTGGCCGACGAATGCCAGAACGCCGACATGCAGGCCGGTGGCGCGGCGCCGACCGTCGCCGGCGCGCTGCGCGCCCCGGTGGCCACGCCGCTGCTGGCGGCTCCGGCCGCCGCGCCGGCCCCCGCCCCGCAGCCGGAAGCCCAGGCTCAGCCGGCGACCCTGCAAGCCGCACCGAAGCCATAAACGCCGTACCGCAGTACCCGCAATACGATGTGTTGCTGCGTGGCGGAGTTTCTTCGCCTCGCGCACAATGTCTGCTGTGACGATGGGCGCCGGATGACGAACCTCCGGCGCCCATCGGGGTCTTTGAAGAACAAGAAGCCGAAGTACCCGAGTCATTCATTGGAGTCAGGCAATGCCCCACAATCTCAAAAATACCCTGAAGTCGTTCAAGATCGGCCGCAACGGTAGCGGTCAGTTCTATTCCCTGCCGCAGCTCGGCAAGGAGCTCGGCGTGGCGATCGAGCGCCTGCCTGTGTCGATTCGGCTCGTGCTCGAGTCCGTGCTGCGCAATTGCGACGGCAAGAAGGTGACCGAGGAACACGTGCGGCAACTGGCTCACTGGCAGCCCAACGCCGACCGCGCGGACGAGATCCCGTTCGTCGTGGCCCGCGTGGTGCTGCAGGATTTCACGGGCGTGCCGCTGCTCGCCGACCTCGCCGCCATGCGTAACGTGGCCGAGAAGATGGGCAAGAACCCCAAGAAGATCGAGCCGCTGGTGCCGGTGGACCTCGTGGTCGACCACTCGGTGCAGATCGACCACTTCCGCGAGAAGAAGGCGCTCGACCTGAACATGCAGCTCGAGTTCCAGCGCAACAACGAGCGCTACCAATTCATGAAGTGGGGCATGCAGGCGTTCGACACGTTCGGCGTGGTGCAGCCCGGCTTCGGCATCGTCCACCAGGTCAACCTCGAGTATCTGGCGCGCGGCGTGCACAAGAAGGGCGATGTCTATTATCCGGACACGCTCGTGGGCACCGACTCCCACACGACCATGATCAACGGCATCGGCGTGGTGGGCTGGGGCGTGGGCGGCATCGAGGCCGAGGCCGGCATGCTGGGCCAGCCCGTGTATTTCCTGACGCCGGACGTCGTGGGCGTGGAGCTCAAGGGCCGCCTGCGCGAAGGCGTGACCGCCACCGACCTCGTGCTGACGATCACCGAAATGCTGCGCCGCGAGAAGGTCGTCGGCAAGTTCGTCGAGTTCTATGGCGAAGGCACCGCGAACATCGCCGTGCCGGACCGCGCGACCATCGGCAACATGGCGCCCGAATACGGCGCGACCATGGGCTTCTTCCCGGTGGACGAGAAGACCATCGACTACTTCAAGGGCACAGGCCGCACGGACGAGGAAATCGCCGCGTTCGAAGGCTACTTCCGCGCACAGGAACTGTTCGGCGTGGCCGGCCCGGGCGAGATCGACTACAGCGTGAACCTGACGCTGGACCTGGGCAGCGTGGCGCCGTCGCTGGCGGGCCCGAAGCGTCCGCAGGACCGTATCGAGATCGGCCACGTCAAGAACACCTTTGCCTCGCTGTTCACGAAGCCCGTCTCCGAGAACGGTTTCAACAAGAAGGCCGAGGAACTGACCGCGCAGTACGAGACCTCCGATGGCATTCCCGTGAAGAACGGCGACGTGCTGATCGCCGCCATCACCTCTTGCACGAACACGTCCAACCCGAGCGTGTTGCTGGCCGCCGGCCTGCTGGCCAAGAAGGCCGTGGAAGCCGGCCTGACCGTCGCGCCGCACATCAAGACGTCGCTGGCCCCGGGCAGCCGCGTGGTAACCGAATACCTGACCAAGACCAAGCTGCTGCCGTACCTCGAGCAGCTCGGCTTCGGCGTCACGGCCTATGGCTGCACGACCTGCATCGGCAACGCGGGCGACCTGAGCGCGCCGCTGAACGAGGCCATCGTCGAGAACGACCTCGTGGCCGCGGCCGTGTTGTCCGGAAACCGTAACTTCGAAGCACGGATCCACCCGAACATCCGCGCCAACTTCCTGGCCTCGCCGCCGCTGGTGGTCGCCTACGCGATCGCGGGCACGATGACGCGCGACCTGATGACCGAGCCCGTGGGCAAGGGCAAGGATGGCCAGGATGTATGGCTCGGCGACATCTGGCCGACCTCGGAAGAGATCCACGGCCTGCTGAAGTTCGCGCTGGATGCCAAGGTCTTCAAGAACAACTACGGCAAGGTCAAGGACCCTAGCCCGCTGTGGGCCAAGATCAAGGGCACGACGGGCCAGGTCTACGACTGGCCGGACTCGACCTACATCGCCGAGCCGCCGTTCTTCCAGGACTTCGACATCGAGCCGAAGGCGGCCAGCGCCAGCGTGCGCGGCGCGCGCGCGCTGGGCGTGTTCGGGGACTCCGTGACGACCGACCATATCTCGCCGGCCGGCTCGATCAAGGACACCTCACCCGCGGGCAAATACCTGCTGTCGCACGGCGTACTGAAGGCCGACTTCAACAGCTACGGTTCGCGCCGCGGCAACCACGAGGTGATGATGCGTGGCACGTTCGCCAACGTGCGCATCAAGAACCTGATGATCCCGCCGAAGGAAGACGGTTCGCGCGTGGAAGGCGGCATCACGCTGCACCAGCCGACGGGCGATGAAATGTCGATCTACGACGCCGCGATGAAGTACATCGCCGAGGGCACGCCCACGGTGGTATTCGGCGGCGAAGAGTACGGCACGGGTTCGTCGCGCGACTGGGCGGCGAAGGGGACGCAGCTGCTGGGCGTGAAGGCTGTGATCGCGCGCAGCTTCGAGCGGATCCACCGTTCGAATCTCGTCGGCATGGGCGTGCTGCCGCTGCAGTTCAAGGGCACGGACAGCGCGCAGTCGCTCGGCATCATCGGCAACGAGACGTTCGATATCGAAGGCATCGAGGGCGAACTGAAGCCGCAGCAGGATGTGGTGCTGGTGATCCATCGGGCCAATGGCGACACGCAGCGCGTGCCGGTGCTGCTGCGCATCGACACCCCGATCGAGGTGGACTATTACAACCACGGCGGCATCCTGCCGTTCGTGCTGCGTCAGCTGCTGGCGGCCTGATCGGTCTGCATCGACCGCTGAAACGGCTGAAAATCCCCTTCTCCGGGGCCTGCGACGGGCCCCGGGAAGGGGATTTTTCTTAAGGGATTTCCCCGAGGCTTCGCGGTGCACCGCGTAAGTTCCACGCAAGCCCGCCCTGCCAGACTGCTTCCTGCCAACATAACGATTAGCCAGGAGACAGCATGGTCAAGATTGTGATCGCCTTCGTCGTCGTCGCGGGCGCCGCGCTCTATTTGCTCACGAAGGGCGGAGACGACGTGTCCATCGCCGGCGAACAGCACGGCACCGAGACCCACGCGCCCGCCACGCAGAAATAATCGCGCCGGCTGCCATGGTGCGGCCGCTTCCCGGACCGCCCAATGCACGGGAGGTCCGATGTGAGGCCTTCTTTTATCAACGCAGCGAGTAGAATACCGTTTTACGCAAAAAACAGACGGTTTCTATCTATGGCAGGTTTTCGTCCCAAGGCTTCCCCCCGACTCTCGCCCGACGCCGAACGGCTCGTGGCCGATGCACTGGCGCTCGACGCCTCGGGCAGCCGCATGGAGGACGGCTATTGGGAGCGCCGTCTCTCTCAGCGCCTCGGGCGGCTGTTGAAGAACGGCAGCCAGACCGCGCTCGACGCGGCGCTCGAACACCTGTTCAAGCACAATGCCGATGCCTCGGACGTGCTCGCGGAACAGGCCGAGACGCTGGCGGAGTCCGCCACGTTCGAGGCGGACGGCGTGCGCTACGACGCGCTGCTGGTCGCCGCGCCGATCCTGGCGCACACCCGTTACGCGATTCCCTCGGGCGCGCTCAAGAGCGACGTGGCGCAGACACTGTCCGTGCATCTGCAAGCCCATGTACTGGCCAATGGCACCAAGGTCGCGCTGTCGCCGTATCTCTACAGCATCGACCAGCTGCCGCGCACGCATAGCGACACCTTCGCGCTCACGCACAAGCTGGCCGCCGCCGCGCTGGCCGGCACCGTGCCGAAGGTAGATCTGCGCGACCTGCCGGAGACCGCACCGATCCTCGCCGATCCGCGCTACCTGCTGGCCGTGGTCGTGGCCCCGCACGAAGGCGCCCTGTTCCGCTGGCAGGAAGACGCCAAGGAACACCATGCCGAGCGTTCGGTCTGCCTCGAGCAATGGCGCACGCAGGTGCAACCGTCGGTAGCGATGATGCTGCCGGGTTGCGAATTCGAGCTGCTGCTGCCCGATGCGTTCTTCCTCTCCTGCCGCGAATCCGACAAGAGCATCCGTCCGCTGACCGTGCGCGCGGCCGTCAACTACCTGAGCGGCACGCTTGACATGCCCGCCGGCCAGCTGGCCGCGGTGGTGGCGTCGTTCGGCGAGGAAATGGTCGAGGAATACCGCGTCGGCTTCACGGTTCGTGGCGAGAAGGACGTGATCTACGGCATCGTGTGGCCGGTGTATGGCCGCGAGGCTGGCGAAGTGGATGCCGAGGAAAAGGGCAATCCGCTCGAGCAGATCTGCGAGGAACTGCGCAACGCGGGCGTGGAAGACATCTTCCGCCATGCCGCCCTGTTCGATCCCGAGTATTGCGAGGACTGCGGCACGCCCCTCTATGCCGATCGCTCTGGCGAGATCGTACATGCGGAGCTGCCCGAAGACGCGCCGACGCAGCAGCCGTTATTTCACTGAGGCACGCGTTGGGATGCTCACGCAGCGCCACAGATCGTGGCCTGATGCGCCGTACTTGCGCTCGAACGGCGTCATCGGAACGGTGGGCAGCCACGGTTCCGTGACCGCCGGGCGGCCCACCATCTCCAGCGCGGCCGCGAACTCGTCGATATAGATCTTCCAGTTGCTGCGGCATTCGAGATAATCGCCCAGCGCCGCCAGCGCGGGAAACACCGCGTGCCCTTGCCAGCGCCGCCCCAGATGCCCGATCTTCGGCCATGGATTGGGATACAGCACGTAGTGGCGCGCCACGGGCACCGCATCGTCCACGAGCATGCGCCAGACGTCGACGAGATCGGCGCGCGCCCAGTGGAAGTTTTTCGGCATCTCCCCTTCCCACCAGTCCTTGCCCGCGGTGAGTCGCTTCTCCGATTGATCGACGCCGATCACGAAGTGGTCGGGAAACGCTTGCGCCAGGCGCAGCGTGCTCTCGCCGACACCGCATCCGGCATCGAGGATCAGCGGCACCTTGCCGCCTCCGCCGCCCCCACCTCCCGCGCCGCGCCAGGCGGCGAGCGCTTCGTCCAGGGCATGACGGCTGGCATCGCCGATCGGCTTGCGGAACGGTTCGGCGAGGTGGCGTTGGACGCGCGCGGCCAGATGATCGTGGATATCGGTCTGCGCGGAAGCGATGGTGCGGGAGTTGGCGAACATGGGTGCGGATTTTACCGGCATCCGGGGCGGGCGAATCCGCGTCCGATCTCGCACCGATGTAAGTTTGGCGGCACAATGCCGTGTTGACGACCGCAGAGGAGCTTCCGATGACCATCCACCAACGCGTCTACGACCGGGCCCGCGCGAATGCCGGCCAGCCCGCAAGCCTTTCGCGCCGCGCATGGCTGCGGCTCGGCGCCGCGGCATCGTTCGCGCTGGGCACCGCGGCGTTGACCCTTGCGCCCGCGCATGCGGCGAGGGCCGAGGACCTGCGCGTGGGCCTCGCCGCCGACGTCACCTCGATGGACCCGCAATGGAACAACGCGGGCCCGAACAATGCGATCGCGCTACACGTGTTTGAATCGCTCGTGTTCATGGACAAGAACGCGCGGTACATTCCGGGCCTCGCGCTCTCGTGGAAGCCGATCAATCCCACCACGTGGGAGATCAAGCTGCGGCCCAACGTGAAATGGCATGACGGCTCGCCATTCACGAGCGCCGATGTGAAGGCGTCGCTGGAACGTCCGGAGAAACTCGTCAACAGTCCCGGCACCTTCACGAGCTACACCAAGCCGATCAAGCAGATCGACACGCCCGATGCGCTCACGGTGCGGTTGACGATGAGCGTGCAGAACTACGCGAACCTCGCCAACGATCTGAACAGCGTGCCCATCATGCCGAAGGCGGTAGCCGCCACGCTGACTCAGGCGGACTTCGACTCGGGCAAGGCGATGATCGGCACGGGTCCGTTCAAGTTCGTGCGCTTTGCGCGCGGGCAGGAAATCGTGATGCAGCGGAACCCCGATTACTGGGGACCGAAGGTCGACTGGGATCGCGTGACCTTTCGCATCCTGACCGACAACGGCGCGCGTACGGCTGCCCTGCTGTCGGGCGACGTGGACGTCATCGAATCGGTGCCGGCCGCGGACGTGGCGCGGCTCAAGAAGGATGCGAAATACCGTATCGAGCAGCAGGTATCGTGGCGCACGATCTTCTGGCAGATGGACCAGTCGCGCGACAACCCGCCGTTCGTCACGGACAAGGCTGGCAAGCCGTTGGGCAAGAACCCGTTCAAGGATGCGCGCGTGCGGGCGGCGATCAGCAAGGCGATCAATCGCGATGCGATCGTCAATCGGATCATGGAGGGGCTGGCCGTTCCCGCATCGTCGATCGTGTCGCCGCAGATCTTTGGGCATCCCGGGACCAAGCCGGAGGCCTACGATGCCGAAGGCGCGAAGAAGCTGCTGGCCGCGGCCGGGTATCCGAACGGTTTCGGGCTGACGCTGCATGCGACGAACAACCGCTATCTGAACGACAACGCGGTGGCGCAGGCCACGGCCGCGATGCTCACGCGCATCGGCATTCAGACGAAGGTGGAGACGATGCCCGTGGCGGCGTATTTCACGCGCGCGCGGCAGGGCGAGTTCTCGTTCCAGATGCTGGGCTGGGGCTCGGCGGCGGCGGACGTGGCACTACGCTCCATCACGGGGACGCCTAACCCGCAGACGGGGTTCGGGACATGGAACTGGGGCAAGTACAGCAATCCGCAACTGGACAAGCTGATCGAGACCTCGTTGACCACGGTGAGCAGCGACAAGGCCCGCGAGGAGAACGCGCGGGCGGCAGCCAGGTTCGCGCTCGATGACCACGCGATCATTCCTTCGCATAGCCAGCTGGCGATGTGGGCGATGCGGAAGGGGGTTCGGTACGAAGCGCGCACAGACGAATGGTCGCTGGCGCAGTTCTTCCACAAGGAGTGAGGAAGGGGGGCCCATCGCGGGCGCCCTCCCCGCTTAAATCACCAACCGCCCTTCCTGCCGCGCATTCGCTTCGCGCAGCTTCTTGACCCAATCCTTCGCCGGCAGTTTGGTCGTGGCCTCCACCACCGCTGCCCGCGCCTCGATCGTGTCCCACGACACATCGATCCGAGGGCCGTTGAAGGCCATGGCGATGATGTTGCCGTCATGCACCTCGGGGAACACGAGCACCCGGTTGTCGAACGCGTCGCAAATCCGCACGATATTCTTGGGGAAGCTTTCGTGGTCCCCGAACAGGTTGATCGTCATCACGCCCGGCGCCTTCAGCACGCGCCGGCACGCGTTGTAGAACGCGGTGGTGTCGAGCACGGGACCGCGCGCCGTGGCGTCGTAGAGATCCACCTGCAGCGCATCGATGCTGGCGGTATTCGCGCCGTCCATCACGAAGTCCCACGCATCCTGCTCGCGCACCGTCAATCGCGCGTCGTCCTCGCGGAGCCCGAACATGCTGCGGCCGGCAATGATCACGGCGGGGTTCAGCTCGACCGCCGTCACCTTCGCCTTTCCAAAATACCGATGGCAGAACTTGGTCAGGGCCGCGGCGCCGAGCCCGAGTTGCGCCACATGGAAGCCTTCCGCCGATGGCGACTGGAACAGCAGCCATGCCATCATCTGCTGCGCATATTCAAGCTCGATGGCATCGGGCTTGCGCAGGCGCATCGCGCCCTGCACCCATTCGGTCCCGAAATGCAGATAGCGCACGCCATCCATCTCGGAAAACGTCACCGGCGCAAAGCGCGGCGTCATGCGGGATTCGTCGTCGAAGCCGTGACCGGATTGACGGGACTCGCGGTTGCCCCGCGCCGGACGGCGGGAGGCCACCGCCTCGATCGATTTGCGTTTCAGAAGCGTCATATTGCGGAGAAAAGCGCCAACGGCGCGTGGAATCATTTAGCCCAGCGCCGCCTGCGCGCGCTGCAGCCATTCGCGATTGTGCTCGCGGGCATGACGCGGCCAATGGCGCGCGTCGTGGACGATCTCGGTGTATAGAGACTTCGCGCGCTCGCGATCTGCCGCATCGGGCTGCCCGGCGAGCCAGTCGGCATACAGGCAACGCGCCGCCACATCGCTCGCGCTCGTCAGCGCCTGCTCGAACGCGGCGCGCGTGCCGTCGGCACCGAGCACGGCGAGCGTGCGCGCATACAGCAGCGTGGGATCCGATTGCTCGCGCGAGATCGGATTGACCTCGAACAACCGCTCCAGCGTCTGCCGCGCCGCGGCGTGATCGCCCGTCGCGAACTGCGCGCGGCCGAGCCCCAGCAGCAACGCGGGGTCGGACGCAAACGGCCCATTGGCGGCTGCCTGATAGTGTTCGAGCGCCTCGGCGGCGTTTCCGGCGTCGAGCAGCGCCGCGCCCAGACGCATCCGGGCGTCGACAGTCGGCGCCCGATCGAACGCGTCGCGCGCCTCGCGCACGGCCCGGTTCGGATCGACGATCTGCCGAATCGCGCGGCCAGCCGCCCGCGCGCCGCGCGTCTGGCGCAGGCCCGGCAGGTAGATCGCAAAGAAATACACGATGCTGCCGAGGCCGGGGAAGATGAACAGCAACAGCAGCCAGTACATGTTCTGGTGGGTCCGCACCGCATGCACGGCGAAGAAGATCGCCACGATGACATGCAGGCCGATACCACCGAAGCCGAGGTAAGAAGACATGAATCGATCCGAATCGGTTTAGCGCGCGGCGCGCCACGGAATACCTCACGGAATACCCGAAAGCGGCGCCACGGACGCGATTGTGACAGATGCGGGCGCGAGGCAGCCTCCCAGACGCCCGGCCCCTGCATTGGAGCATCGGCTCGTCACTAAAGTTTGGGCAATTTGCTGCCGTTCTCCATGTCAGGCTCTTTTTCCGACAGGACAACAACAATGAACGGCCTCTCCGGCACCAGCCTCGCCAACATCACGCCGCAGGTAATCACCCCGCGCGACACCATCTCCGCCCGGCAGGCGGAAAAGTCAGCGCCCACTGCGGACGCGGATTCCACCGCCCAGACCACGAGTTCGGCCGGCACCACCACCAACGAAGCCGACCACAGCACGCGCATCCAGGGCCCCTCCCTCTCCGGCAACGCCACCTCGGCAGGCGGCGCGGCGCAGAGCGACGAAGAAAGCAGCGACTCGGTCGCGATCAAAACGATCAAGGAACAGATCGCGCAGATCCAGAAGCAACTGGCGGTGGTACAGCAGCAGATCCAGAGCATCCAGTCGAGCAACACCGACGACCGCACCAAAGCGGCCCAACTGGGCGGCCTTCAGGCGCAGGCGAACACGCTGCAAGGCGCACTGCAGGCAGCCATGGGCAAGCTGGCGGAAGCGATTCAGGAGGAAAGCGGCAGCTTGGTGGGGAACAACGTCGATACGACGGCGTGATTGGTGTCCTGACGCGACATAGTGTCATTACCGCGGTGGGATAACCGCGGTGGCATCACCCCGGCGCCAAAGCGTGGCGCCCACGCTGCGCCTCACCCCAGCGCCTCTCGTGGACCCCGCGCGCGGCGCGAAGGCTGCTTAAGGGGTGCCCATGCGACGTGCCAGGACGCGCTCCGCTAGACGACCAAATCGACTGCAGGCTGGAGTATCGCCTTGGGTTGCTTCGGACGCGGCCGTGGGCAAGTAGACCGCAGACCATCGATGTGCTCCTGCAAACTCTCGGAAATCTGGGCCCACATCGGGTCCAGAACGAAATCGATGCCCTCGCGACGCGCCTGTTTAGCGGACGGAACAAAGTCGGCATCGCCAGCAAGTAGGACGATTTGATCTACCTGCCGCTTGAACGCCAGCGAAGACACATCGACACCGATGCGCATGTCCACGCCCTTCTGCCGAACGTTCGGGATGACGTCATGCTCGGTCAATTCCTCCAGCTTAAGCTTCCCCTTCAGCATGTCGGTAATCCTGTCCTGCTTGATCGTCCACTGAACATGCGTCGATAGATGTCCAAGGCGAAGCGCCACCTTGCGCATCGAGCGGAGACGCCTGTGCAACTCCAGACGAAACTGCGCTTCATCCGATCTTGAGAAATCAACGACGCGCTTCGTTATTGGATTGTGCAACTTGTTGATCAGCGGCGGACAGTCATAGAAGAAGATCCGATACAGCTCGCGCCGAGACTGCTGAGTAGCATCCTTGCGATCCCCGCTATGACCCGCCGCCTTTGGACTCAGGTGCGCGCAAGCCCAACGAAACGCACAATCCGCAGCACGGCCAGCATCCATCGCGTTCTGGGGTTCGATGGCTCGAAAACGCTTGATGAAGTATCCGCCGTCAATGAGGATGGCCGTCGGCATAGTCCCTCTCAAGTGTTGGACGCACAAATGAAAACGCCCCAGGGGTCGGCTCGTCCGGGATGAGTGGGACGGCTTACTGCCAGGGGCGGGATGCGATGAATTGTACTGAAGCCGGCGCCGCGAGAGCAAGTCCCTTGGGCACGCTACGTCGCCGAAGATCCATAGAATCGTAGAACCGCTATCGAGGAGCCACCAGCCAATCCCGGAGTTGCCGCCATGCCGTCAGCTTCTGCGCATACGCCACCGTATAAGCCGGGCTGCTCGAAGGGAGTTTGACGATATGGTGGCGGTCGCCATGCGTGGCGAGTGCCTTCATGCCGATGCGTTCGGCCGTGCCGCCGTTGAACGCGATGGCCTTCAGATTCGGTAACGAGGCGATCAAGCCAAGGAGGGCGTTGCCTGCATGGTCGCGGATATTGCTGTCCAAACTACTCTCGCATTTGGCTTCCGCTACGACGTCCCTTAGACCCAATGGTGGGCGAGCCGCGCCTCAAACGCTCGTCGTACGGTATCGACACGAGGTCTTGCGCGATGACCTCGGCAATCGGGCGCCAGAACCTGTTGGCGTTTTGGTCAATTCGACGCCCCGACCGCGAATCAGGTATCTAGTACTTTAAGAGCCCAGAGACCAGTTGGCGGGTCACGTCCTTCACGACAACAGGGCTATCATACAGAACCAGTTTCCCTTTTCAAGAGGAAGCGTGCTTAGCATCTTGTGTTCAAGGCTTGAGCGGCGACGAGCGGGGAAGAAGCTGTTAGCCTGTTTGAGATAGGTCGCACTCACTAATGAAGATCATTGAAGCAAAGAAGCGCGTAATAAACCTCCGTATCGCCGGACTCATCCTCTTGGTTGGCTCGCTCGCGCTATTCGTCGTCGCGGCACTAAAAACCCTTTATTTCGCGATGTCGGAAGATCGGACCGCGCTCTCCGCGATCAGCCTTGCAGTGCAACACCTTATCTACCTCACTTATGAAAAGACACAGTTTGCCGGGTTGGCTTGGGAAATAGCTCCAGCCGTCAACCCACGAGATTTCAACACGGCAGGCAATTTTGGCTTCCTCCTCATTGTTCTTGCTGGGGCTATCGGTCGAACGATGCTGGACAGCGCCTCCCATCTTTCATCAAGAATCGCCAAAACTATTCAGCGCGTCGAGGAATTCGAATGGGAGCAATCACTCTCGGCGCAACAAGGTATGGTGCTTGGTAGCAAGCCGGATGTAATGCAGATCAATATCGAACTGGATCAAAAGGATCAGTGGTATAAGCGCCCCATCGGCCTCATCTTGCTGGGGGTAGCAATTACAGTTCTCGGTCAGTTTGCAAATCTCAAATTCGGGCTTGTGACGTAGCCTTTGAGGATAGTAGTCCCCCATAAACTGATCACAACAGAATCGCCTGATCTGAGTCAATCTTACCGGGTTGCCTTCCACATACTGTTCTGTCATGGCGGTCGAAGTTTGGCCCAACCAGGGTCGGGACCGCCTTGATGTCAATACTCTTCTCAATCCACATTATGGCGAACGTTCTACGACCCGAGTGGTTGAGTGGAGCAGCCCCCCCTGAATCGCCGGACACAGTCACCCATTTACAATAGCGGATAGGCATACGATTGTGTTTATGACTAAAACGAAGCAGGAATTGGTGGAAGTGTTGACGGGGCCGGAGCGCCAGCGGCGGTTGTCGCCCGAAGAGAAGCTTGCGATGGTGCGCGAGAGCTGCGAGCCAGGCAAGACGGTATCGATGGTTGCGCGTCAGCATGGCTTCAATCCCAATCAGCTCTTCTAATGGCGCAAGCTGCATCAGGACGGTAGTCTGTCTGCAGTCAGCGCTGGCGAGGAAGTGGTACCTGCTTCCGAACTGGGCGATGCGCTCAAGCAGATACGAGAGCTGCAGCGCCTGCTGGGCAAGAAGACCATGGAGAACGAGATTCTCCGCGAGGCGGTGGAGGTGATGAAGTCGCGAAAATGGATTGCGCGCTCACCCCCATTGCCCGGGTACGACCTGTGAAGCGGGTCTGTGAAGTCCTCGGTGTAGCGCGCTCGAATGTGGCAGAGAAGGTGGCTCGTCCTGCCGACTGCCAGGATGGACGCGCCGCGAGAAGAACCGACGACGCAGGGCTGCGTCGAAGAGATCCGCGATGCGGTGGCACATCTGCCCAGTTGCGGCTATCGGCGGGTCTGGGGCGTATTGCGCCGCAAGCGCGAGGGCCACGGTGCGCCGCCGGTGAACGTGAAGCGCGTCTACCGGATCATGCGTATTCATGGATTGCTGCTGCAGCGCAGATCGATTCGACCTAGGCCTCGACGACGACACGACGGTAAGGTCGCTGTGGATAAGACGAATCAGCGTTGGTGTTCCGACGGATTTCAGTTCCGCTGCGACAACGGTGAGCCACTTCGCGTGACGTTCGCTTTGGACTGCTGCGACCGCGAGGCCATGAGCTGGGCGGCAACTAACGGTGGGCATAGTGGAGACGTGGTCCGCGACGTGATGCTGGCTGCCGTTGAGAGTCGCTTCGGCAACGCTATGAGAGCTCCAGCGGAAATCGAATGGCCAACTGACAACGGCTCGGGCTACACGGCCGATAAGACCAAGGCGTTTGCGTCGGCGATCGGCTTAAAGCCGTTGACCACGCCGGTCCGCAGTCCGCAGAGCAACGGAATGGCCGACAGCTTCGTGAAGACTATGAAGCGCGACTACGTCGCGTTCATGCCAAAGCCTGATGCGCAAACGGCGGCTCGCAACATGGCAATCGCCTTTGAGCACTACAACGAGCAGCACCCCCATAGCGCGCTGAATTATCGCTCCCCGCGGGAGTTCAGTCTTGCAATGGCCTTATCAATTTAACGGTGTGACCGTGTCCGGGGATACGGGGGCAAATCCATTGAGCGCACTGTGAAATCGAGCCTGACCGTACTAGCGATGGAAGAGCTCGACCTACTTAGGAAGCCGAGCCCCATAATCTTGGCAGCTTGTCGCCATTGTGACTTCGGCGGAGACCAACCAACGCGTCCTCGCGGAAGGCAAGCGTATCGACTATCCGAAGACGAAGGGAAACTCAGCAAAGCATCCACTGCGTAGCTTATGGGCCAACAGCTCGGCGCGTTCGGCTCTACCTTCGTCATGCGTAGCGAGATCCAAATAGGAGTTCGCTCCGGCGTGCTTCGCGTAGATAATCCAATCTCATGTAAGCCCCCTCACGGCCCTTTCCTCATAACCACCCACAATGAGGCGGTGCATCAAGTCGTTTATCCACTGGATCGGATCTTCGCCGTGTTTCTGGGCTACGTCGAGAATCATCCGATCGAGATCTCTATTCCCGCCTCCGATGAGATCCCACCGTACTCCGATGTTCTTTAACAGATGGCGGCTAGAAGAAAAATGCTTGTGCCAAAATGGCTGAAGGTGTGGACCCTTAAAGGGTGATTCAGGCTTCGTTCGAGATATCGGGCGTATGCCTTCAAGGTAATCGAGTTCGTCCAGCACAGCAAATGGATCGAAGTAGCGGTCGGTTCGGTCCAGCAGCCTCACAGCCATCGCAATACTTATCCGCGCTGCATAGGGCCGTCCACGAGTCGCCTCGGATTTGAATTCGAAGACTTCCGCAGCAGTGAGGCTCATCTTAACTATCCGTTCTTCCATTCAATTGGCCCGCCTTGATCAAACGCCCCCCCTATAGGGATTACTCGAAGGCGTAGGAATAGGATGCGAAGTTAGGCATTCTGAAAATACCTCCACCGATTGTCAGATCGTGATGATTCACAAGCTCAGGGTGTGCGGCAATGTGCTTGTGCAATCTATCCGTGTATTCGGAGTTTTGGGCGTCCCGCATATCTGTGTGGAACGACATCAATGGCCGGTCATTCTCTAAGGTAAGCAGTGCGGTGATATGCCCGAGATCAGAACCTAGAGTTGCCGCCAACCTCGATTGCTCTAGAAGCGCCAGCGACATCGGCGACAGCTCACGAATGAGGTCATATGCTCGGCGCCTCAATCGCGTTCCCCAAATCGTAACGGCACCATCAAGTAATACTTCCCATATCGGCTCCGGAAAGAATGGACATGGCTCGCCGCCCCAATACCGGTCTATCCCGTGCCCCCATTCGGAGTTGCGCGCTTCATACTCACGAAGCATCCAGGTTATCCAGTTCGCATCTACACGCGTCTTGTTTGGCGCCGCAGAGACTCCTACATCGGTGAGATTTTCATGATTGATATGTCCGCCCCATCCCTCGGTTGCAGCTAACGCAGATTCCGGCGTGTCGAAAACATAAAGACCAGTGATACGTGACACCCTATCGGGAAAAGTAGCCGCCCTTGCATTCTCCAACTCTTGCTCAAACTTCAATCGCTCCCAGCTCCTGCTCATGAGCATTCTCGCAGCCGTCACTGAAACGGCGGAAACGAATCCCCCGCACTTATTCCTCTGCACCAACTTTTGACTTATTAGTACTCCGCGGTAGGTGTTCCAAGCGACGATCGGATCATCAACGTCTAAGTACATGAACCCCTCAAACTTCATGGCGACTATCCTTGTTTCTATGGAAGAAATCCATTCTGCCAGTATGGAGTTCGAAGGGACACAAAGTATGTTGCTGCCCCTGGTCTCCAGCTCTAGCCGTCAAGTCTCCGCCCGGGACGGCCGGGCGGAGAGACCCAACGGATTAACGCAGGAGCGGCCGCCCGGCCGTCCCTGCGTTACCCTGCCCCTGGGTGTACATTTTTTTAGGCTCGCGCGGAAATATTCTGTTCGTTTGTTAAGAACAATCCACCACAAAACCGCAATGGGTACTCTCCAAAGCCGCTCCTTGGGTAACAGTGCGCCTGATGCCGTTCCGCTGATGTGCGACGAAATAGCATGTTTTCCAATCAGACTTAAGAGGTGGCTGCAAAAAAAACTCTACGTGGCTACCGTCGAAACCACCCGCCTTGAACTGACCACGCAATACTTCGATCTCGTCTGACGCGAGCATGCGGCCACCGGGGAACAGGTCAAGTCGGTGGCACAACATTCTGCACCTCACTCAGCATCTGGAATCGCAGCCGCAGCTTTCATGGAGGCCGGTTTTCTTGGATTCGAGCTGCTCTATTCGCTGGCTCAGCATGTCAAGCGACGCCTGTTCGTCCCGAGCGGCATTCGACGAAATCTGGATTTCGCTTTGCGGAGCAAGTCGCTGCTTCTTTGAGTCGCTAAGCTGAGCCGCCCAACCCGCAATCTCCCGATAAGGATCGGCCAATCGCCGCCAGTTTCGATATCCGTCAATAGATTTCTTGATCCCGGCCTGCATCTTTTCGACGACGGCCTTGCGGGCATCTAGACTGACCAGCCTCGGTCGCACCTCGTTGTCACCGGATGCGTCCCCACGGGCTCGACGACGATCCAGTTCAAGCGTGAACATAATGAACTCAGGTTCGAGCCGCCGGATGTTGTAAGAAACAACGACGCAACCGGTCTACTGGAACGCGTTGGAGTCGTGGAGAAATGGTTGCCCCGCGATCTCCGCGCAGAGGCTACGGAGAAGGTGTATAGGCAAAGTAACCTCTTCCAGTCGGCAGTCCGTCCCGAGGGTGCGAAGCTACAGTCGCGTCACGCGGCAAGACACGCACGCAAGCGAAGCCATTCCGACAGCTTCGCCTGATAGGGCACCGCCGCGTAAGCGGGACTACTGGACGGCAACCGCATGACCCTATAGCGCTCCGTCAGCGACCCGAGCGCGCGCGTGCCGATCTTCTCCGCGGTGCCGCCATTGAACGCAACCACTTCCAGATTCGGTAATGTCTCGATTAATGCAATCAGATCATTGCTAGCATGATTGCGAATGCTGCTGTCCAGACTGCCTGTGCGCTGCGCTTCCGCTACGACATCCCAAAGCCCGATGCGATGCTGTAAGAGCGTCTGAAGGCGACTTGCGTACTCCATGTTGACGAGATCGCGTTCGAGGATCTCGCCCACCAGATGCCAGAAGCGGTTTTGCTTGTGCGCGTAATACTGGCTCTGCGCAAGCGAGACCTCGCCCGGCAGGCTGCCGAGGATGAGGACGCGGGTGTTGGCGTCTACGACCGGGGGAAAGCAGCGCTTGGTGGTCACGTGGTCGCGTTGCAACCCCTCTCCCCGACGAGGGAGAGGGGATCAAACCCTTAGGCCAGCAAACGATTCACCCGTTGCACATAAGCCGCCGGATCGTCCAGCATGCCGCCTTCCGCCAGCAGTGCCTGATCGAACAGCACCCGCACGCGGTCGCCGAAGGCGTCGCCATCCGGGATGTCGCGCAGTTTCTTCACCAGCGCGTGCTCGGGGTTCAATTCGAGGATCGGCTGGGCGTCCGGGGCCTTTTGGCCAGCTTGCTTCAGCAGGCGTTGCAGGTAGCCGCTCATGTCGCCGTCATCGGACACGAGGCACGAGGCCGATTCGGTCAGGCGCAGGGTCACCCGTACGTCCTTGGCCTTGCCTTCCAGCACGGTCTTCGCGCGGTCGACCACTTCCTTCCATTCGGTTTCGGCCTTCTCCTGCTCGGCCTTCTCTTCTGCATCGGCCAGCGTGCCGAGGTCCAGATCGCCGCGTGCCACGGAGACGAGTTCCTTGCCGTCGAAGTCGCGCAGGAACGACAGCATCCACTCGTCCACGCGCTCCGTCAGCAGCAGGACCTCGATGCCCTTCTTGCGGAAGACCTCGAGGTGCGGGCTCGACTTCGCGGCCGCCCACGTGTCGGCGGTGACGTAGTAGATCTTGTCCTGCCCTTCCTTCATGCGGCCGACGTACGCAGCAAGCGACACCGACTGCTCCGCGGTGTCCGCGTGCGTCGACGCAAAGCGCAGCAGTTTGGCGATGCGCTCGGCGTTCGCATGATCCTCGCCCACGCCCTCCTTCAGCACCTGACCGAACTGCTCCCAGAAGGTCGTGTACTTGGCGCGATCGGCTTCGTCTTCGCTGTCCGCCAGCGACTCCAGCATCGACAGCACGCGCTTCGTGCAGCCCTCGCGAATCGCCTTCACGTCGCGCGATTCCTGCAGCAGTTCGCGCGACACGTTCAGCGGCAGATCGGCGGAGTCCACCACGCCCTTGACGAAGCGCAGGTACGCCGGCAGCAGCTGGTCCGCATCGTCCATGATGAACACGCGCTTCACGTACAGCTTCAGTCCAGCCTTGTGATTGCGATCGAACAGATCGAACGGCGCGCGCGCGGGGATGTACAGCAGTTGGGTATATTCGCTGCGGCCTTCCACACGGTTGTGCGTCCACGTCAGCGGCGCCTGATTGTCATGCGACAGGTGCTGGTAGAACGCCTGATATTGCTCGTCGGTGATATCGCTCTTGTTGCGCGTCCAGAGCGCGCTCGCCTGGTTCACGCTTTCCCACTCGCCCGTGGCCTTGTGAGTGCTCGACTCCGCGTCCCACTCTTCCTTGGGCATGCGGATCGGCAGCGAGATATGGTCCGAGTACTTCTGGATGATATGGCGCAGGCGATACGACGACAGGAAGTCGTCCTCGCCTTCACGCAGATGCAGCGTGATGGTGGTGCCGCGCTCGGCGCGCGAAATCGCGTCAATGGTGAACTCGCCATCGCCCGTGCTTTCCCAGCGGACGGCCTCGTCCGCGCCAAGACCCGCGCGGCGCGTTTCCACCGTGACCTTGTCGGCAACGATAAACGCCGAATAGAAGCCCACGCCAAACTGGCCGATCAGCGCGGCGTCCTTCTGCTGGTCGCCCGATAACTGCTGGAAGAATTCCTTGGTGCCCGAACGCGCGATCGTGCCGAGGTTGCGGATGGCCTCGTCGCGGCTCATGCCGATACCGTTGTCGGTGATCTTCAGCGTGCGGGTCGCGGCGTCGGCTTCGATCCTGATGGCCAGGTCGGCATCGTTCTCGAGCAGCGACGGATTGGCGATGGCCTCGAAACGCAGTTTGTCGGTGGCGTCGGAGGCGTTGGATACCAGCTCGCGCAGGAAAATTTCCTTGTTGCTGTACAGCGAGTGGATCATCAGGTGCAGCAGTTGCTTCACTTCCGCCTGGAAGCTCATCGTCTCGTGCGGCGCGGTCATGGTTCTCCTCTTGAAAACGAAACAATCGACAGGTCAATGCCCCGGCCGGTCAAAGCGGCGCGGGGTCGATGTGCGGTGAAATAGGGACGCGGCCCGGAGATTTCAAGGCCGGCGGTCGAGCTGGCCGGCCAGGAACCGCAGCATCCCAGGGTCCGAACTGCTTGCCACGTTGAATCGCATCCAGCCCGACGGCAGCTGCGACGGCGAAAACAGGCTGCCCGGGGCGAACAGGTAGCCCTCCTCGTGCCCGGCGGTGGCGATCGCGTTGGTATCCCGGCCCGTATCGGCCCACAGGTACATGCCGGCCGACTGTCCGGGGAACATGCGCAAACCCAGATCCTCGAGCGCGCGGCGGGTGTCGTCGCGCGCGCGGTCCAACCGCGTCCGCACGCGTTCCACGTGCTTGCGGTAATGGCCCTCGGTCAGCACCTTGTACAGCACGCGCTCGTTGATCTCGGGCGTCGCCATGCCGGTCAGCAGCTTGCTGTCCGTCAGCGTGACCGCCAGCTCCGGGCTGGCGGCGAGGAAGCCGACGCGCAGGTTGGCCGCGAGCGTCTTGGAGAAGCTGCCGAGGTAGATCACCCGCCGCAGCTGGTCGAGGCTGGCCAGCCGCGTGGCCGCATGGCCCGGCGGGCAGAGGTCGCAGTAAATGTCGTCCTCGACGATCAGGAAGTCGTATTGCTCGGCCAGTTGCAGCAGCCGGAACGCCCGCGCCGCGGAGAGCGACGTGCCGGTGGGGTTGTGCAGCACGGAATTCACGACGAAGAGCTTGGGCCGATGCGCCTGCACGATGCGCTCCAGCGCCTCGAGGTCAGGGCCGTCCTGGGTGTACGGCACGCCAATCACCTGCGCGCCCTGCGCGGCAAAGCGCGCGAACATCACGAACCACGCGGGATCCCCCACGAGCACCGCATCGCCCGGATGCAGGAATTGCCGCGCGATGAGGTCGAACGCCTGCGTAATGCCCGACGTCATGACGATCTGTTCTGGCGTCACGCCGATTTCGAGCTCCTCCAGCCGCGTGCGCAACTGTTGCCGTAGCGGGAGAAAGCCCTGCGGCGTGCCGCTGGCAAGAAAGTGGTTGCCCGGCTGTCTTCCCAGCCCGCGCAAGGCGCTGCCGACCAGTTCGCCGTCGAGCCAGTCGTTGGGCAGGAAGCCCCAGCCCGGCGCCTTGTGGGGCTCGGCCGAGTGAAACATGCTGCGGAGCAGCCACGTGACGTCGATGGCGCGCGAGGTCGGCGGGGTGGCGGCAATGGCGGCCGCGTGCTGGCCCGCGCGCTCGCGCACGTAGAACCCCGAGCCGCGGCGCGATTCGAGGTAGCCGAGCGCCACCAGCCGCTCGTAGGCCTCCACGACGGTGAATCGCGAGATGCCCTTCTCCTGCGCCAGCTGCCGGATGGAGGGCATCCGCATACCGGCCCGGAACACGCGCTCGTCGATGCGGAGCCGCGCCCATTCGGTGAGCTGCTCGACGAGCGTCATCTGTGCCGATGGCACGGGGTCGGGCAACCGATCCGCCCCCGGCATGACGAGCCGCAAGGACCTCGCGCCGCTAGCTTTTCCGCCGCCTTTGTCACTATCCTTGCGGTCTTGGCCGGCACGCTCGGTGCCGTCCTGGATGCTTTCCATGTGGTGCTCCCGCAACTGTACAGAATACGATCCGCAGAACTGTACCGGTACTGTACCGAGAACCTTGTCTACCATCAACCCACGATGACACTCGCCCTGGACCACCTCGTGATTGCCGCGCCGGACCTCGACACCGGCGCCGAGTACGTTGCCGCCAGGCTCGGCGTTGCGCCGGCCGGCGGTGGCGCGCATGCGCGCATGGGCACGCACAACCGCGTGCTTGGCATGTATGGCGGCATCTATCTGGAAGTCATTGCGATCGACCCGGCAGCCACGGGAGACAACGCACCCCAGCGGCCGCGCTGGTTCGGCCTCGACGGCGAACTCGTGCGGCAGCGCCTGCGCGATGGCCCGTTCCTGCTGCACTGGGCGGCGCGCGTGGAGCGCCCAGCCGACCTGTCGCGCTGGCAGGCCCAGTATCCGGAGCGAATCGCGCCGGTCATCCCGATGTCGCGCGGCAACCTGCACTGGCGCCTGACCGTGCCCGATGACGGTGCGCTGCCCGCATGGCAAGGCGAAGCAGCCAGCGCGGGCGACGGCGTGTTTCCCACGCTGATCCAGTGGGACGTGCCCGACTATCCCGGCAAGACCCTGCCGCGGCAGGACCTCGCGTTGCGCAGGCTGCACGGCAGCCATCCGCACGCGGAACTGCTGCGACAGGGCCTGGCATGGATCGGCGCGGAGCATCTCATCGCGATCGAACAGACCGAAGGCGTGCCATGGTTGCGCGCCGAGATCGAAACCAAAGATGGCGTGAAAACGCTGCAGTAGGCCACCCCTCAAAGAAGACCCCGGAGACCCCCGATGCCCGCCCCCACCCGCAAGCGATTCGACGATGACGCCTACCTGACCGCGTGCGAAGCCACGGTCATCGCGGCGGGGGACGACGGCATCGAGCTCGACCAGACCGTGTGCTACGCGCGCAGCGGCGGACAGGCCGGCGACACGGGCACGCTTACGCTCGCGGACGGCAGCACCGTGGCCATCGCCGACACCGTCTACGCCGACGACCGCACGCGCATCGTCCACGTGCTGGCGCCCGATTCGGCGCGCCCCGCGGTGGGCGATCGCGTGACCGTGACGATCGACTGGACGCGGCGCCATCGCCTGATGCGGCTGCATACGTGCCTGCATCTGCTCGGCTCCCTGATCCCCGTGCCCGTGACGGGCTGCGGTATCTCGCCGGACTCGGCGCGCATCGACTTCGATCTGCCGGAATCGACGCTCGACAAGGCGGACCTCACCACGCGCCTCAACGCGCTGATCGACGCGCAGACGGACATCCGCATCGACCGCATCACGCCGGAAGCGCTGGCCGCGCAGCCGGACCTCGTTCGCACGATCGGCGCCGCGCCGCCGGCCGGCACCGACACCATCCGCATCATCGATATCCCCGGCGTCGACAGGCAGCCCTGCGGCGGCACGCATGTGGCCAACACGCGCGAGATCGGCGCGATCGTCGTCACGAAGATCGAAAAGAAAAGCCGCACCAACCGCCGCGTGGTCGTGAATTTCGCATGAACAACGTCTGGCTCACCGGCCTGCCCGCCGAACAATTCATCGCGCTCGTCACGCTGCTGGTCGCCGGCACGTTCACGCCCGGCCCCAATACCACCATTGCCGCCGTCACCGGCGCGAATTTCGGCGCGCGCGCCACCCTGCCGCACAGCGTCGGCGTGTCGATCGGCTTCGCGAGCATCGTCGCGCTGTGCGCGGCCGGCGTCGGCGCGCTGATCCTCGCAAGCCCATGGCTCGCCACGCTGATCCATGTGCTGGGCGTGATCTATCTGCTCTGGCTGGCCTTGCGCATCGCGCGCAGCAGCGCGCTATCGGAAAAGCAGGTGCTGCGGCCGTTGACCGTCTGGCAGTCGGCGGCGCTGCAATACGCCAACATCAAGGCATGGATGCTGTCGCTAGCTGTGGCCGCGTCGTACATGGCCGGCGCGCCGTCCGCGCTGCATCGCGCGCTGCTCGTCAGCGCGGTGTTCGCGACGCTCGGCTTTATCAGCAACGGCTTTTATGGCGTGCTGGGCGCCTCTCTGCGCCGTTGGCTCGCGCATGGCAACCGCGTGGCATGGTTCAACCGCGTGATGGGGCTCGCGCTCGGCCTCACCGCCGTCTGGATCGCCGTGGGCGCGCGCCCGGGCGCCCATTGACCGAGGGAGTCGCCATGACCCAACGCTCGCAACCCCCTGCCGGCGGCATGCTGCTCGGCTTCATCGGCGTGGCCATTTTCAGCCAGACGCTGCCCTTCACGCGCATGGCCGTGGCGGAGTTCGACGCGCTGTTCGTCGCGCTCGCCCGCGCGGTCATTGCCGCCGCGCTCGCGCTGGGCCTGCTGGCCATACGCGGCGCACTGGCCGCGGACCGTCGCCCGCGCGGCCGTCAGTGGCCGCGATTGATCGTCACCGCCATTGGCGTGGTCGTCGGCTTCCCTGTGTTCTCGTCGCTCGCGATGCGCGAAGTCCCCGCCGCGCACGGCGCCATCGTCATCGGCCTGCTGCCGCTCGCCACGGCCGTGTTCGCGGCATGGTTCGGGCAGGAGCGGCCGTCGTTCGCCTTCTGGCTGTCCGCGCTCGCGGGCAGCGCGCTCGTGGTCGGCTTCGCGCTGTGGCAGGGCGCGGGCGGCCTGCAGCACGCGGACTGGTATCTGTTCGCGGCCGTCGTGCTCGGCGCGCTCGGCTATGCCGAAGGCGGCAAGCTCTCGCGCGAACTCGGCGGGCTCGAAACCATCAGCTGGGCGCTCGTGGTTTCGCTGCCGGTGCTCGTTCCCGTGGTGGCCTGGCTCGCCCATGCGGACGCCGCCGCCATCGCCGCCGCCTCTCCGCGCGCGTGGCTGGGCATGGCGTATGTGTCCGTGTTCTCGATGTTCGTTGGCTTCCTGTTCTGGTACGCCGGACTGGCAAAAGGCGGCGTGGCCCGCGTCGGCCAGATACAATTGCTGCAACCGTTTCTCACACTGGCCGGCGGCGCACTGATTCTGGGCGAGCCGCTCGATGCCGCGACGGTCGGATTTGCGATGGCCGTGATCGCCGTCGTGGCGCTAGGCCGGCGTGCCGCCGTGACCGGCGCGACGGCGCCCAGAGCGGCTGCGTCGGCAGCCCCGGCATCCCCCGCGCGCACGAATCCCACCGCCCCGGGACGTTTTCACTGAAGGAGAATGCATGTCCGTCTATGACACCCTCTCGCGCCTCGGCGTGGAACTGCCCAACGCGGGCGCACCGGCCGCCGCCTATGTGATGGCCGCGCAGACCGGCAACACGGTCTTCCTGTCGGGCCACATCGCGAAGAAGGATGGCAAGCCCTGGGTCGGCAAGCTCGGCAAGGATATCGACGTCCCGACCGGCCAGGCGGCCGCGCGCGCCATCGCCATCGACCTGCTGGCCACGCTGCACGCCCATGTCGGCGACCTGAACCGCGTCACGCGCATCGTCAAGGTCATGAGCCTCGTCAATTCCACGCTCGAATTCACCGAACAGCATCTGGTCACCAACGGCTGCTCGGAATTCCTCGTGGAAGTGTTCGGCGAAAAGGGCAAGCACGCGCGCAGCGCGTTTGGCGTGGCGCAGATTCCGCTTGGCGCATGCGTCGAGATCGAGATGATCGTCGAAGTCAAGTAACGTAGCACCCCCATACGATTCACCCCCACGACCAGTAGAGACACATCATGAAATGGGCTATCTCCCGCCGGGCTCAGCAACTCACCAGCTCGGCCATCCGCGAAATCCTGAAGGTCACCGAGCGTCCGGAAGTCATTTCCTTCGCCGGCGGCCTGCCCTCTCCGGCATCGTTCCCGGTAGCGGCGATGGAAGCCGCGGTAGCCCGTGTATTCGCCGACAACCCGCAGGCCGCGCTGCAGTACGCCTCCACGGAGGGGTATCTGCCGCTGCGCGAGTTCGTGGCGAAACGCTACAACGTGGGGGTGGAACGTGTGCTGATCACGACCGGCTCGCAGCAGGCGCTCGACCTGATCGCGAAGGTCATGATCGACCCGGGCAGCCCCGTGCTGGTCGAGACGCCGAGCTACCTCGGCGCGCTGCAGGCCTTCTCGCTGTTCGAACCCGAATTCGTGTCGGTGCCGACCGACGAACGCGGCCTGCTGCCCGATGCGCTGACGCGTGAACTGACCCACGGCGCGCGCTTCCTGTACGCGCTGCCGAATTTCCAGAATCCGACCGGCCGCCGCCTGCCGCTGGAGCGCCGACAGGCGCTGATCGCGCGCGCGAAGGAACTGGACCTCCTCATCGTCGAAGACGATCCCTACGGCGAACTCAGCTACACGGGCGACCAGTTGCCGACGCTGCTGTCGATGAACCCGGATGGCGTGATCTACATGGGTTCGTTCTCGAAGATCCTCGCCCCGGGCCTGCGCCTCGGCTTCGTGATCGCGCCGCCCGAGCTGCATTTCAAGCTGTGCCAGGCCAAGCAGGCGTCGGACCTGCATACGCCGAGCTTCACGCAGCGCCTCGCCTACGAGAGCGTGCGCGACGGCCTGCTCGAGCGCCATATCCCGACCATTCGCGACCTGTACGGCAAGCAGTGCGAGGTCATGCTGGACGCCCTGACGCGCCATATGCCGGCCGGCGTCACGTGGAATCGCCCGGAAGGCGGCATGTTCATCTGGGTCGAGCTGCCCGAAGGCCTGGACAGCATGAAGATCCTCGAGGAAGCCGTGCGCCGTAACGTGGCCTACGTGCCGGGCGCGCCGTTCTACGCGGGCGCGCCGCGCAAGAACACGCTTCGCCTCGCGTTCGTGACGGTGCCGCCCGAGCGCATCGAGCAGGGCGTGACGATCCTCGGCGAGCTGTTCCGCGAAGCCATCGCGCAGGCGTCGCCCCAACCTCGCGCGGCCTGAGCGCAAGATGGCGTATCCAGACCTCGCTTCCGATGACGGCCAGGGCCAGGGGATGCTCCGCATCTGGGGCCGGCTGTCGTCGATCAACGTGCAGAAGGTGGTCTGGTGCGCCCGCGAGCTGCACCTCGACCACGAGCGTATCGATATCGGCCACGTCCGCGGCGAGCTCGATACCGAAGCGTATGTCCGGCTCAACCCGAACCGGATGATCCCAGTCATCGAGGACTTCCGCGGCACCGATGTGGGCGGCGAGCCCTTCGTGCTGTGGGAATCGAACGCGATCGTGCGCTATCTGTGCGCGCGCTATGGGGAAGGCACGCTGTGGCCGGCAGACGTCAAGGCGCGCGCCTCGGCCGACCGCTGGATGGATTGGCAGACCACTGCCTTCAGTCCCGCCATGGTTGGCGCATTCCTGCAGACGGTCCGCGGTCCCTTGGAAGCGCGCGATGAAGCGGCGATCGCGGCGTCGTGCGCGCGTACGGAGCCGCTCGCGGCCATGCTGGACGCCGCGCTCGCGGACAAGCCGTTTATCGGCGGCGATCGTTTCACGATGGCCGATATCTCGCTCGCCTGCGCCGCCCACCGCTGGTTCGGCTCTCCGGTACCGCATACCGAACGTCCGCATCTGGAACGCTGGCTCGCGGCCATGCGCGCGCGCCCGGCCGCGACTGGCATCCTGATCCTCCCTTTGCAGTAAGCCTCCGCAGCGAGCCTCCAGGTCGAACGCACGTTTGAGGAGTACCCTCCCGTTGGGTCTTCTGAACGTGCGTCGCGCTGCCCTCGCCCCTCCGAACAAACCCTGATCCGTGAATCCGTTTCATCGGGTCGGTGATCGGAATTTAAGCATTGCGGCACGGCACGCTCCTTACAATCCCGTCATTTGCCATACAAGCGGCGGTCGCCGCACGTGGCAGAACGGTCGCACGCGCACACAGAGGCAAGGCGGCCGGCCAACACCAGAGGAGGAGTCATCGTGTGGAGTCAAGTCTATGACCCGCTAGGCAACATGGCGCTGTCGACCATTGCTGCGGGTATCCCTGTCGCCGTGCTGCTCGCGGCGCTCGCATTTTTCCATCTGCAGGCCCACTTCGCCGCCGGCATCGCGCTGGTGGTCGGTATCGTCGTGGCCGCGTTCGTGTTCGGCATGCCCGTCGAGATGGCCGGCAAGGCGGCCGGGTTCGGCATCGTCGCCGGGCTGTTCCCGATCGGATGGATCGTGCTCAACATCATCTTCCTGCATCGGCTCACGACCTTGAACGGGTCGTTCAAGGTGCTGCAGAACTCGATTTCTCACGTGACCGAAGACCGCCGTCTGCAACTGTTGATGGTGGCCTTCAGCTTTGGCGCGTTCTTCGAAGGCGCGGCGGGCTTCGGCACGCCCGTCGCGGTGACGGGCGCCATCCTCATCGGCCTCGGCTTCTCGCCGCTGGCCGCCTCGGGCCTGGCCCTGATCGCCAACACCGCGCCCGTGGCATTCGGCGCGCTGGGCGCCCCCATCATCGGCCTGTCGTCGGTGACGGGCATCGACCAGCTCCAGCTCTCCGCGATGATCGGCCGCCAGCTGCCGTTCTTCTCGGTGCTCGTGCCGTTCTGGCTGATCTGGGCGTTCGCGGGCTTCCGCGGGATGATCGCCATCTGGCCCGCGATTCTCGTGGCCGGCGTCAGCTTCGCGATTCCGCAGTTCCTGGTGTCGAATTTCCACGGCCCCTGGCTCGTGGACGTGATCTCGGCCCTGATCTCGATGGGCTGCCTCGCGGGCTTCCTCAAAATCTGGCAACCGAAGGAAATCTGGACCTCGACCAAGATCCTCGGCCGCCACGACGACTCCAGGGTCGATCATCCCGAAGCGCTCGAAGCCGACGCCAGGGCGACGGCCGCGTCCGCCGGCGTCTCGGTCATCAAGGCATGGATGCCGTGGATCATCCTTACGGTTTTCGTGTTTATCTGGGGTATTCCGGAATTCAAGAAGCTCGTCGATGGCATCTGGCAGTGGAAGTTTCCGATCCCCGGCCTCGACAAGGCCATCGTCAAGGGTCCGCCGGTGGTGCCGAAGGAGATCGCCGAGGGCGCGGTCTTCACGTTCAATGTGCTGTCGATGGCCGGCACCGGCATTCTGGTCTCCGCCATCGTCGGCGGCCTGCTGATGGGCTACTCCGTGCCGCGCCTGTTCAAGGAGTACTGGGAGACCATCAAGCTCACGCGCTATTCGCTCCTGACGATCTGCGCGATGTTCGGCATCGGCTATCTCACGCGTTACTCGGGCCTCGACGCGACGCTCGGCCTCGCATTCGCGCAGACGGGGGTGTTCTACCCGCTGTTCGGCACGATGCTGGGCTGGCTCGGCGTGGCGCTGACCGGCTCCGATACGGCTTCGAACGTGCTGTTCGGCGGCCTGCAGAAGACCACCGCGGAGCAGCTGGGCCTGTCGCCGATCCTGATGGCGTCGGCCAACAGCTCGGGCGGCGTGATGGGCAAGATGATCGACGCGCAGTCGATCGTGGTCGCCTCCACCGCCACCAAGTGGTATGGGCATGAGGGCGACATCCTGCGCTACGTGTTCTTCCACTCGATCGTGCTGGCGATTCTGGTCGGACTTTTCGTAACGCTGCAGGCCTACGTCCCGCCGTTCACGCACATGGTCGTTCACTGAAATCGCACTTTCCTCCTCGCGCTGGCGAGGGGATGACCTTCGATGCCGCCTCGGTTTGCGCCGGGCGGCATTTTTGTTTGCGCGTCGGATCGGCCTTGTTTTAAAGAAACAGCGATTCATTGCGAGCGCGGCGGCACCCAGAATGGAAAGGTCAACGCCAATCTCCACCGCTCCACACGCTTACCGCTCCCGCACGATCATGAACACACGCTTACCCGCCCCCAGCCTCGCGACGGCGCCTGTCCGTCGCTTCTCCGCCTTCCGCAGCCGCCCGCGTCCCGCGCGGGTGGCCGCCGCCCTGCTCATCGCCGCCACATGTTTCCCGGGCGCCCATGCGGCCGAGACCGTGGACCTCGCCGTCAAGGGCGTGATCCGGCCCTCCGCCTGCAGCGCCAGCCTGTCCGGCGGCGCGATCGCGGACTTCGGCACGATTTCCGCGCGCACGCTGAGTGCCACGGCGGCGACCGTGCTGCCACCGCGCATTGTCACGCTGACCATCGCGTGCGACACCGCCACCAAGGTCGGCATCAGCACGGCCGACAACCGCGGCGGCACCGTCAACGAAGCCGCCAGCAACGCGCTCATCTCCACGCCGGGCTACACCTTCGGCGTGGGCGAGATCGGTGGCAAGACCATCGGCGCGTATTCGCTGATGCTCGGCAGCAATGCCGGCGTGCAGGCCACAGCCGATGGCGCCAGCGTGACGGCGATCTATTCGCAGGACGGCGGCAAACAGTGGATCAGTTCGCTGCTCGGGCCCGCGCAGCCCGGCGTGCGCCTGCATAGCTGGTCGCCGTCCACCGACAGCCCTCCGGCCGCGTACAAGCTGATTACGCAGCCGATCAAGGTTACGCTCGCGCTGGGCAAGACCGGCGACCTGCCCCCGCTCGACCAGGAGGTGCAGATCGACGGGTTCGCCACGATCTCGCTGCGCTACCTGTAACCGCAAGGGGCGTTGCTGCTACCATCGCGTGCTGATGGCAGACAACGAGGAGCCCCGCAGTGAAGACGAGATTGGCGCTGGCCGCAACGGCTTGCCTGGTGGCCGCGGCATGCAGCACGACGACACCCCCGCCGCCGGCCTCCACGCGTCAGATGTCGACGTACGACATGTCCACCGAATACACGGTCGAGTACGTCGCGGACGGTTTCATGTTGACGATGAATTATCGCTACCCGGATTTCGTGCTGCGGCGTAGCACCGCCGAGGCGCAGTGCCGGACCGTCGCGACTAACATCGCGAACAATCTCGCCGAACGGCGCCAGCGGCCGATCGTCATGCCCGAGGCGCAACAGATCCGTACCGTGACGGAAAGAAAGTGGACCGGCGCGGTGGCGACCTGCGCCGCCGTCGCGCACGTGGTGTGGCAAAAGTGAACCGGCCCGTCACGAATGCTGCATGGCCCGCCACGCGTGCTGGCCGGGCAAAGTGACCGGCACATAGTCGTCGTCGAGCATCCTGCGGATGGCCGCTTCCATGCGTTCGATCGATGCGGACTTGGGCAGATGCTCCACCACGCCGCAGTTTTGCAGCGACGACGGCACATGCAGCCACATGTTGTCCGACATCAGCAGGATGCGCGCGTTGGGCATTGCCTGATGCAGGCGGCGCAGCAGATACCAGTTGTCCATTGCGTCCTGCGACATCCCGAAGATCACCACCGCCTCCTCGTGACTTTCGCGCAGGCTCAGCACGGCATTGGGCTCCAGGCTCCGCACGGCGCCGACACCGGGCATGCGCTCCAGCATGCGTTGCATGCCCAGGCGCACGAGCGGTTGCGATTCGATGACGATCGTCGACATGGTGGCTCCCCGTAGTTGTAGTGTGTACGAGGAGAGCGCAAACGCCGTGCCAGGCGCAGCGCCATGTTCCGGCACGTGCGCTTCGATCGGGCTCCGATCGAGCTTCGCTGCCCGCAAAGCGTTGCGGCATAAGCCTTTCAGGCGTTCATGACGCTCCCCCGCGCATGGGGCGACGGCAGGCGTCTCCGTGCGGAACGTTACGGGCCAACGTAACGGGCAACGTTACGGGCCAACGTAACGTGTCACCGCCCGCCGTAACATGCCGCGCGTCAGCTCACCTGAATGCGATCGTCGACCACCCGCACCTGGCCGCCGGGCTTGTCTTCCATGACCTTGAGCACCTTGTGCCCGACCTGCAGCGTCACGCCGCCATGAATGCGGCGGCCCGTCACGATGACCGCGTCGGCGGCGGGCTTCATCTGTTCGGTCATGCGCGCGATTTCCGCCTCGAGTTCGAACAGGTCGCGGTTGATCTTGTGCATCGTCGCGCGCGCCTTCTCGCGGACCTCGCCGGTGGCACGCTCCGGATGCTTGGCGAAGAACGCCACGAGTTGCTGGAGCTTGGCCTGATCCTCGAGCACCTTGCGCCGCTGCGCTTCCAGGTCGGCGCGCTGCTGGTCGGCAAACGGATTGAGGCCCACCTGCACCGCTGTCGCGGTACCCGCCGGCGCGCCGAGCGTCGCGACGCTTACGGTGGTCATCGCGCGCGTACGGCCGCCGCTGATGCTGCCCTGTCCCGTAGGCGTGCCCACGACCACACGCTCGCCCGCCGAGACGTCGCTCTGGCGGATGCCGCTCTCCACGATCACCTCGGTCACGGCCTCGACGATCGCGTTCTGGATGTACCGCGCATGCACCGCACCCTTGCTGCGCACGCTTGCGATCTCGTCGCTGTCGCCATGCGCGGTCTCGGCCTTGCCGATGATGCCGCCCTTGACGATGACATCGCCGCCCGCCTCCACATGCGCGGCCTCGATCGTGCCGTTGACCACCACGTCGCCCGTCACCTTGACGGACATGCCCGTGCGAATGTCGCCGGACACGCGCAGCGAACCGTCGAACGTTACGTTGCCCGAATGCAGATCCACCGCGTCCACGTCGACGACGGGACTCACACTCACGCCGCGCGCCATGACCTTCGGCGAGCCGGCGATGACCGCGAGCAGCAGGTTGGGATCGTTCGGATCGGAGGCCGCGCCGGTCAGGCCGTCGTCGAACGGCACGTCTTCCACGGCCTCCGCGGGAATGGGCTTGCCGAAGAGATCCACGCCGTCGCGGCCGGGCACGGCGGGCGTGCGGCGCATCAGCGCGGTGCCGGGATTGACCAGCAAAAGACTGCCCAGATCGCGCAGGTCGAAGCGGCCGTCTTCCTCCTCTGTGACCATTGGCTTGCGCGCCTGCACCATGCTGGAGAACAGCGCCGGCGTGCCGGCCCTGGGCGCCGTACCCCTTGCGATCTCCACGTTCTCGCAGGAGCCGGCGGCGAGCGCGGACGCGATGGCCGGTTCGTCGAGCGGTGCGGTGACTTGAAGCCCCGTGACGGCGGCGCGGATATCCTCGAGTTCGATCGGCCTGCCGCCTTCCGGCGCCACCACCGTCAGCCGCAGCGTCAGCTTGTCATCGGAGATATCGAGCTCGAACTCGCCGTCGAGCAGCGTGCCCACGACCGCATCGATCTCGTGTTCGGCGCCCTGGCATTGCGCGAGGAACGCGTTGACCGCATCGGCATCGAGCCGCGCATCCTGCCACCCCTGGGCGGCAAGGCTTTCCTGCAGCATGGCGCGGTCCGGCGGCATGCGATCCGCCACCGGCGCGAAGCACGCGCGTATCTGTTCGCCAGGCTGACTCAATTCCAGACGCAAAACCCCGTCGGCAATCATTGTGTCCCCGCTTCTCTTTCCGGCCATGCCAGACGCCGGTGCGGGCCTTGTCGGCCCATGCCCCTTCCGCTTTGGGGTCCACCGCGGGTGTCGCCACCTCAGCCCGGCTAATAGTTGTCGTCGATCTTTGATTGACGGTCGCCGGCGGGTGAACTTGAGCCCACAAACGGAGGGGATGCGCGATGGAATGTCGGAAAGCACGGTGGCAAAATGTGCTTTTTATGTCATATATGCATCGCCGCCCGCCTGCGGCGCGGGACTTCGGTAAACTGTCGCCCTTGTATTCCCGCCTCGCCATGCCAGCCAAATCCCCCAAGCCCGCCAAATCCGGCAAGCCCGCCAAGCCTTCCGCGCCCGCCACGTCCGCGTGGACGGACCCCAACGACATCCGTCCCGGCCAGTCGATCGAACTGCTCAAGGCGCTGCATATCCTGACGCGCGACGGGAAGATGAATCAGGACAGCCGGCGCAAGCTCAAGCAGGTCTATCACCTGTTCCAGTTCATCGAACCGCTGCTGGAGGACGTGAAGGCTTCGAAGGGCCGCGTGTCGCTCGTCGACCACGGCGCGGGCAAGTCGTATCTGGGCTTTATCCTCTACGACCTCTTCTTCAAGGCGCTGCGGGATGACTCGCACATCTACGGCATCGAGACCCGCGAAGAACTCGTCGCCACGTCGCGCGAACTCGCTGAGCGCCTCGAATTCGGCGGCATGTCGTTCCTGAACCTTTCCGTCGCGGACTCGATTACCTCACCGTCCCTGCCGGAGACCATCGACGTGGTCACGGCATTGCATGCGTGCAATACGGCCACTGACGACGCGATCCGCTTTGCGCTTGCCAAGCAGGCGCGCCATATCGTGCTGGTGCCGTGCTGCCAGGCCGAGGTGGCCGCGGTGCTGCGCAAGAACAAGGGCGTGCAACTGGCCGGCAATCCGCTGACGGAGATCTGGCGGCATCCGATCCATACGCGCGAGTTCGGCAGCCAGGTGACCAATGTGCTGCGCTGCCTGCAGCTGGAGGCGCACGGCTATCAGGTCAGCGTGACCGAACTCGTTGGGTGGGAGCACTCGATGAAGAACGAGCTGATCGTCGCGCAGTACAAGGACCTGCCGCGCCGGCGGCCGGCCGAGCGGCTCGACAACGTGCTGGAAACGCTTGGGCTGCAGGAGATGCGCGAGCGGTTCTTTACGGCTCAGGCCTGATCGCCACGGCCGCCGTCATCCGCGGCCATCCATTTGTCCCAGCCTTCCCGGCCGAGCTTCCGCATGGTGGCCTCGTTGCGCTCGTAGATATCGGCCGCGTCGGGGAACGCTTCCACGGCTCGCTCGATGCTGTCTTCGCGCAGCAGATGCAGGATCGGCCACGGGGAGCGGTTCGTGAAGTTCTCGATATCGTCGGGGCCGGTGCCTTCGAACTGGTATTGCGGATGGAAGCTCGCGATCTGCAGCACGCCGTCCAGCCTGAGGCTTTGCAGCAGGCTGTTGGCGAGATACAGAAAATCGTTGTAGGCGAGGAAGTCTTGCAGCACGTCGGGCAGGATCAACAGGGTCGTATCGGTCTGCCCGGGATCCGCTTCCGCGAGCCAGCGCAGTTCGCGCTCGAGGTCATCGACCAATGCGCCCTCGTCGGCCGCACGGCTCACCACGTAGCGCACCTGGTCCTTGACATAGACGCTCTTGGCGAACGGGCACAGGTTCAGGCCGATGACGGCGCGGGAAAGCCAGTGGCGCGTTTCGGTGACGATGTGTTCGTCCGTGGGGGTGGGCGTGTGTGAGGACATGGTCGTGCGGCGCGGCAAAACGCCATTCTACTGCCGCCCCCGGAGGCGAGCGTCATGAGCGCTTATAATCCGTTCGCCCTCCGATCATCGCCTCGCCCTCCCGCCCACATGCCCGTTGCCGCCTCCCCCGCCTCTCACACTGACGACGATCGAATCGACGCCATCGTCATCGGCGGGGGCCCGGCCGGCCTCATGGCCGCCGAGATGCTGGCGGCAAGCGGCAAACGCGTCGACGTCTACGACGCCATGCCGTCGGTGGGCCGCAAGTTCCTGATGGCCGGCAAGGGCGGCATGAACCTCACGCACTCGGAAGCCCCCGACGCGTTCGTAAGCCGCTATGGCCACCGCGCCGCGAACGTCGCGCCGTGGCTCGATGCGTTCGGCGCGCAGGCGTTGCGCGACTGGGTGCATGCGCTCGGCATCGATACCTTCGTCGGCAGCTCGGGCCGCGTGTTTCCGACCGACATGAAGGCCGCGCCGCTGTTGCGTGCGTGGCTGCATCGCCTGCGGGAACGCGGCGTGCGCTTTCACATGCGGCATCGCTGGACAGGGTTCGACGCCAGCGACGCAGCGCCGGGCGCGCATGCCCTGCGCTTTGCCACGCGCGATGGCGAGACCGTCGTCCATGCGCGCGCCTTGGTACTGGCCCTCGGCGGCGGAAGCTGGGCGCGCCTGGGTTCCGATGGCGCGTGGGTCCCCCTCCTCGCCGCGCGCGGTATCGATGTGGCGCCCCTGCGTCCCGCGAACTGCGGCTTCGAGATTGCGTGGAGCGACATCATGCGCGAGCGTCATGCGGGCGATCCCGTAAAGTCGGTCGGCATGTCGCTAACCGCCATCGACGGCACGCCCTGGCAGCGCATCGGCGAATTTGTGATCAGCGCGACGGGCATCGAGGGCAGCCTCGTGTATGCGTTGTCCGCGCCGATCCGCGATCGCATCGAGGCCGACGGCCATGCGACGATCATGCTAGACCTCGCACCGGGGCGCACGGCGGAGGACGTCGCGCGCGAGATCGGCCGGCCGCGCGGATCGCGCTCGGTGTCGAGCCATCTGCAAAGCCGGCTCGGAATCGCCGGCGTCAAGGCGGCGCTGCTGCGTGAGGTGTTGTCGAAGGAAGCGATGCACGACCCCGTCGCGCTGGCCGCGGCCATCAAGGCGCTACCGCTGCGGCTCGACCGCGCGCGGCCCATCGACGAGGTCATCAGCTCGGCTGGCGGCGTGCGCTTCGAGGCGATGGACGATCGCCTGATGCTGAACGCCCTGCCGGGCGTGTTTTGCGCCGGGGAAATGCTCGACTGGGAAGCGCCGACCGGTGGCTACCTGCTCACCGCGTGCTTCGGCAGCGGGCGCGTGGCGGGCATGGGCGCGGCGGACTATCTGACGAGCTAACGGTGGCGAAATAACCGCGGCGAAATAAGGGCGGCGAAATAAGGGCGGCGAGATAACGGCCGCAAGATAACGGCCACGCGGGCCGCTATCTCGCGCCGCAAAGGCGCAGGAACGCGCGCAGGTTATGCCCCGTGGGTGATGGCCAGCGCCACCGCTTCCGCGACCTCGATACCGTCGATCGCCGCGGAGTAGATGCCGCCCGCGTAACCGGCGCCCTCACCGGCGGGATACAGCCCCTTCACGTTGATGCTCTGGTAGCTGTCGTCGCGCTGGATCCGCAGCGGCGATGACGTGCGCGTTTCCACGCCCGTCAGCACCGCGTCGTGCATCGCAAAGCCCGCCACCTTCTTGTCGATCTCGGGCAGCGCCTCGCGAATCGCGTCGATCACGTAGTCGGGCAGCGCGGTGCTGAGGTCGGTCGGCGTCACGCCCGGCTTGTACGACGGCTCCACCGAGCCGAGCGATGTGGAAGGACGGCGCGCGAGAAAATCGCCGACGAGCTGGCCCGGCGCACGATAGTCGCTGCCGCCGAGCTCGAACGCGCGCTCTTCCCACTTGCGCTGGAACGCGATGCCCGCGAGCGGACCGCCCGGGTAATCGCGCTCGGGCGTGATGCCCACCACGATGCCCGCGTTGGCGTTGCGCTCGGCACGGTAATACTGGCTCATGCCGTTGGTAACCAGCCGGCCCGGCTCCGAAGCGGCCGCCACCACCGTCCCGCCGGGGCACATGCAGAAGCTGTACACCGCGCGGCCATTGCTGCAGTGATGCACGACCTTGTAGTCGGCCGCCCCCAGCAGCTTGTTGCCCGCGAACTTGCCGAAGCGGCTGCGGTTGATCATGCCCTGCGGATGCTCGATGCGGAAGCCCAGCGAAAACGGCTTGGCCTCCATGAACACGCCGCGTTCGTGCAGCACCTCGAACGTGTCGCGCGCGCTGTGGCCGACCGCGAGCACCACGTGCTCGCACGGCAGGTAATCGCCCGTCGATAGCTTGAGACCGCGCAGCTTGCCATGGTCGATGTCGAAATCGTCGACACGCGTCTCGAAGCGAATCTCGGCGCCGAGCGACAGCATCTCCGCGCGCATCTTCTCGACCATGCTCACGAGACGGAACGTGCCGATATGGGGACGCGCCTTGAACAGGATGTCTTCCGGCGCGCCCGCGCGCACGAACTCCTCGAGCACCTTGCGTCCATAGTGCTTCGGGTCCTTGATCTGGCTGTACAGCTTGCCGTCGGAGAACGTGCCCGCCCCGCCCTCGCCGAACTGCACGTTCGACTCGGGGTTCAGGACGCTCTTGCGCCACAGGCCGAAGGTGTCCTTCGTCCGCTCGCGCACTTCCTTGCCGCGTTCGAGGATGATCGGACGGAACCCCATCTGCGCGAGAATCAGCCCGGCCAGCAGTCCGCACGGACCGAGGCCGATGACCACGGGACGCGTGGCCGGCCCGCCCGCGGGCGCCTGCGCCACGAAGCGGTACGTCATGTCGGGCGTAATGCTCCAGTTCGGCTTGCCAGCCATGCGGCGCACGGCGGCGGCCTCGTCCTTCACCTCGATATCGATGATGTAGGTGAGCTTGATGTCGGAGCGCTTGCGCGCGTCGTGCGCGCGGCGGAAGACCGTGAACCCGACCAGACCGTCGTGTTTGACGCCGATCTGCGCGAGCGCCGCGCGCACGGCGGCCTCGATCGCACCCTCGTCATGGTCGAGCGCGAGTTTTACTTCGCTGATTCGTAGCATGGGGACCTGATGAAACATCGGCCTGTGTGTCTGGTGGCCAGGAGTTACCCGGCAGGAGTCCAGAACGGCCAAGCCGCGATTTTATCAGCGCGCTCCACCACGGATGCGATGGCGGCCGAATCAATCGCAGCGATGCGACACGGGCCGCCTCGATCGTGACCCAGCCGCTATCCGCCGCGACCTCGGCCGCGCCCTCGCCGAGCGTCATGACGCCGCGCAGCACGGTCTCCGCATGCCAGGCTGGCGCGCCCCGCAGCGTGATGCGGCCAGCCGCCACATGCAGGACCGCGCCGCGTGGAAGATGCGTACGCAGCACCTGCCCCGCGGCAAGGTCGATGTGTTGGGTGGTAGGTCGCGGTGGCCTGTCCATGGGGTTCTCCGGTGATGAAGCATGGACTTCAGCGTATCGGCGCACCGCCGGACCTAACAGGCACAAGGGTTCGCATGCCAAACCAGAACAGATCGAAAAAAACTGCTCTGTTACGATACAGGACACCGGCTTCTGTATCTGTTTCTCCCGGCCCCCTCCGCCGATCATCGCCAGCATGCCCGACCCGCTCTACCAGCAGCTCGCCACCCGCTATCGCGAGGCCATCCACGCCGGCACGCTCGCGCCCGGCGACCGCATGCCGTCCGTCCGCACGCTGATGGGCCTGCACGAGGTCAGCCTGTCCACCGCGCTCCAGGCCTGCCGTGAACTGGAAGCGGCCGGGCTGCTCGAAGCCCGCCCGCGTTCCGGGTACTTCGTCTGCGCCCCCGCGCGGCCCGCGCTGCGGCCGCTCGCCGAACCCGACCTCTCGCTACCCGACGCGGATCTGCTCGCGGGCCAGTTCGCCGGCATCCATGCGCGCATCTCGTCCATCATGGCCAGCTGGCAGCGCCACGAGATCCACGTCGATTTCGGCGGCGCTTTCTGCGCGCCCGCGCTGTATCCGAACGAAGCGTTGCGCACGGCCGCCACGCGCGCCATGCGCCGCTACCCCGATCTCTATGGTCACGTGGTACAGGCGGACGGCCACGCCCCCTTCCGCGTGGCCGTGGCCCGTCACGCGATGCGCGCGCGCATCCGCATCGCGCCCGAAGACATCGCCATCACATATGGCTGCACGGAGGCGCTGCATGTCGCGCTGCGCGCGGTGACCTCGCCCGGCGATGCGGTCGCGGTCGAATCGCCGACGTACTACGGTCTGCTGCAGACGCTGGAGAGCCTGGGCCTGCGCGCCGTCGAGGTGCCGTGCAGCCCGCAGACCGGCATCTCGCTCGAGGCGCTGGAGCTCGCCGCGCGCACGCACGCGGACATCAAGGCCCTGGTCGTGGTGCCGAACCTGCAGAACCCGCTCGGCTGCATCATGCCGGACGCCAACAAGGCGCGGCTGGTCGCATGGTGCGAAGAGCGCGGGCTCCCGCTGATCGAGGACGACTGCTTCTCGGGCACCGTCGATGACGACGTGCCGCTCGCCGCGTTAAAGGCGTGGGATACCACCGGCAACGTGATCTACTGCGCGTCCCTCAACAAGGTGCTCGCGCCCGGTCTGCGGCTCGGCTGGATGACCGCCGGCAAATGGCAGGCGCGCGTGGAAATGCTCAAGATCAACATGTCCCGGCCCAACGAACTGCTGCCGCAGATCATCGCCGCGGACTTCATGCACGACGGCGCGTTCGAGCGCCATCTGCGCCGCCTGCGCGTGCAATTGCGCGGACAGCGGGAATGGGTGGCCGGCAAGATCGCGCGCACGTTTCCCGAAGGCACGCGGCTGACGCTGCCGCGCGGCGGCATGCATCTGTGGATCGCGCTGCCGGAAGGCCTGTCTTCTTCGCGCATCGCGGACCGCGCGCTGCAAGAGGGCATTCGCGTGCTGCCAGGCGCGATGTTCTCGAATTCCACGCGTTACGACGGCTATCTGCGCGTCAATTGCGGAACGCCGCGCTCGGACACTATCGAACGCGCGCTCGACCGCCTCGCGGCGATCGTCATGCGGGATGAACGCTGAACCGGTGCCGGCTGAAAGTGTTGGAAGCAGGCATCGAACTTGCAAGTTTTTCTCCCTCGATCGGGCGTGCTCGCCTATCCTAGTGCGCTAGGACAGACAGACCGCCCCAGCGGATTCCGGGAGAAAAGATTTGCAAAGCGAACGCGCTGCCACGCCGCTCGAACACAGCACCAACGCCACGATCGATAACGACTACGAAACGCTGTTCCAGCTCGCGCCGGTGTCGCTGTGGCTGGAGGATTTCAGCGCCGTGCGCGAAGCCTTCGAACGGCTGCGCGCCGAGGGGGTCACCGACCTGCGCGCCTATCTGCGCGCGAACCCCGCCGAAGTCGCGCGTTGCTCCGCGCTGATCCGGGTCATCGCCGTCAACCGCCGCACGCTCACGCTCTTCCGCGCCGCGGACTTCGACGACCTCGTGGCCAACCTCGACGCGGTGTTCCGCGACGACATGTTCGACCAGCATGTCGAGGAACTGGCCCAGCTCTGGGACGGCGGTAACCACTTCACGAGCCAGACGGTGAACTACACGCTCGACGGCGAGCGGCTCGACATCCGGCTCGAAGCCAGCGTAATGCCGGGTCACGAAACCGACTGGTCGCGCGTGCTGCTCTCGATCGAAGACATCACCGCGCGCGTCCGCACGGAGCGCGACCTGCGCCGCAGCCAGCAGTATTCGGTGGGACTGTTCGAACATTCGCCGGTCTCGCTGTGGGTGGAAGATTTCAGTGCGGTGAAAATGCTGCTCGACGAAGTGCGCGCGGCGGGCATCACCGACTTCCGCACGTTCCTGAACGTGCATCCGGACTTCGTCACGCGCTGCATGCAGGAGATCCGCGTGCTCGACGTCAACCAGCAGACGCTGTCGATGTTCAGCGCGCCGAGCAAGGAGGTCCTGCTCTCGCGGCTCGGCGACGTGTTCCGCGACGACATGCGCATCCACTTTGCCGAGCAACTCGTCGACATGTGGCACGAGAAACTCTGGCAACAGCGCGAGGTCATCAACTACGCGCTCGATGGCCGCGCCGTCGACGTGTTCATGCAATGGTCGGTATTTCCGGGCCGAGAGGCGGACTGGGATCAGGTGCTGGTCTCGCTCACGGATATCACGGCGCGCAAGAAGGCCGAGGCCTATGTCGAATTCCTCGGCAAGCACGACGTGCTCACCAAGCTGTTCAACCGCGCGTACTACGAGGACGAACTCGCGCGCCTGGGCCGCAAGGGACCGTGGCCGATCAGCGTGATCGCGGTGGACCTCAACGGACTCAAGGTCGTCAACGACCAGTTCGGCCATAGCGACGGCGACGCGCTGCTGCGCCGCACGGGCGAGGTCCTGAAGAAAGCGGTGGGGGAACAGGCCTGCGTGGCCCGGACGGGCGGCGACGAATTCATGGTGCTGCTGCCGGGACGCGACGAGCGCGGCGCCGCAACGGTGGTCGAGCAGATCGAGCAGGTGGTGGAGCTCAACAACAGCTTCTACCCTGGCGTGCGGCTGTCGTTCTCGATCGGCGCCGCCACCTGTGCGCAGGGCGAGCGCCTGACGGACACCTGCAAGGTCGCGGACGCGCGCATGTACGAGGCCAAGCGCGCGCACTACACGAAGCTCGGCAGCGAACGCCGCCAATCTGGCGACGTCTGAGGCGGTGGCGGTGGCTTACAGGAAGACGATCAACGCGACGCCGCCGATGATCAGGCCAAACTTGGTTACGTAGTACAGGTTCTTGTTCCACGACTTGAACCGGCGGCGATACTGGCCGCCGAGCCACACGAAGCGGAACAGCTTGTTGATCGCGCCGGTCTGGTCGGCCTCGTCGTTGGGCGAGCTGGCCGCCGTCATGACCTTGCGGCCCATCCAGTGGTTGAACGCCGCGGCCCAGCGATAGCGCATCGGGCGCTCGATGTCGCAGAACAGGATCAGGCGATCGGTATCGCTCTTGTTCTCCGCCCAGTGCAGGTACGTCTCGTCGAACACCACGCCCTGCCCGTCGCGCCAGCTGTGGCGCTCGCCATCGACTTCGATGAAACAGCGGTCGTCGTTCGGCGTGGAAAGTCCAAGGTGATAGCGCAGCGAGCCCGCGAACGGGTCGCGGTGCGGGTTGAGCTTGCCGCCCGGCGGCAGTTCGGCGAACATCGCGGCCTTCACGGTCGGCAGTTCGCGCAGCAGCGCGACGGTCTTGGGGCACAGCGTTTCCGCCGAGGGATGCTGCGCTTCATACCACTTCAGGTAGAAACGCTTCCAGCCGTACTTGAAGAACGAGTTGAAGCCGGCGTCATCGTTCTTGTCCGCGGCCTTGATCTTGCGCATCGCGATCAGCGCGAGGCCCTCGTCGCGAATCTGCGGCCATGCGGCGCGCAGCTTTTCGAGGTCGGGAAAGCGCTCGACCGGAATGTACGGCGTCGTCGGTACGCCCGAGAACATGTACATGAAGCAGTTCACCGGCGCGACCAGGGCGGAGTGGTCCAGCAACTGGCGCATGAACGGCAGTCTTACCTTGCCGCGCAGATGCACGTACAGAATGGCGCCGGCATAGGCGGCGACGATTATCCACTTGATCACCCGAGAATCCTCCAGTCAGGCACCGCGAGACCCGGCCTGACAAGGCGTCCCCGGCGAAAGCCGGTATTTTAAGCGAAATGCCCGCGGTGCCGCACCGTGCCTTATGGAGCATATGGCGCGGCGCCGCGAGATATCGCCGCAACGCGCCCTCAGCCGCCTTCCGATCCGGGCGGCTTGTCGCGCGACTGGCGGGCGATGCGGTCGATCAGCGCCCGCGCGTCCTCGGGCGCGCCCTGCAGCGTCAGCAGCCGGGCGTTGAGCACGATGTTCTCGAGCACCAGCTTCGCGGTCGATGCCCACAGCGTGGCCAGCAACGCATCCACGGACATGCCGGACGCCTCGATTTCCTGCGAGCGCGCCGCGATCAGGCGGCAGGCGATCTCGCGCAGTCCCGCGTCGTCGAACGGCAGGTCCGCATAATCGATTGGATCTTCCTTCTCGACTTCGGCCATCAGTTGCAGCAGCATTTCCTCGGTCATTGGCAAGCTCCCGTCATCTCGAACCCTTCATCAACCCCTGAACTCCGCGGCCATGTCCTCATCGGTGCGCGCGGGCAGTTCGCCCTTGCGACAGGCCTCGGTTCACGTCGATCGCCACGGCGCCTCCATGATGGGCTCGATGTGAATCGAACGTAATCCAAGGCCTTGCGATTGTCAATTTGACAGCCCACACAGCGGGGTGTGACGCATCGGGCGCGCCCGAAAAGAATCAGACGCTCCCCTACAAAACGGTCACAACTTCTTGTGTAAGCTGCGGTCTCAAACAACGCATAGAACATCGCATAGACACAGGAAGAGTCAAAACATGACCAAAGGTTTTCTTGCTGCCATGCGTCAATACGTGTGGTTCAGGGGTGTGAAGCATCATGTGGTCCAGGGCGTCGAAGCGCTGGCCGATCTGTTGAAGTCGCCGTCCGTCGCGGCGCGCGCCGTCTCCGCCATCGTCGCGGAAACGGAGCATGGCGTGCAGGTGTGGGTGTCCTATTTCGGCAAGCCGCTGGACCCGCATACCAACTACGTGCTGTGGCCCGCGCGCGCCATGAAACCGGCACGCCGCCGCGTTGCCGCCAGCTACCCTGTCCAGTTGCCCCAGCCGCGCGACTGATTCCGTCCTTCCCTCGGCGCCGTCATCTTTTCAGGAGCATGCAACATGTCTGAACCGAAACACGATGAGGCGCTGGTTAATCATTTCCTCGAACGGATCTCCGCCCTCTCCGTCAGCGCCTTCGATGGCGCCGACGTGAGCGGCGAGCTTGCGCAGACAATGCGCGAAGCGACGTCGCGCGCGGACGCGGCCACGCTACAGGTACTCGCGCAGCGGCTGCGCGAACGCGTGGAAGCGGCCGAACGCGAAGGACAGGCGCTCGTGCGCGATACGTTCGCGAAAGCGGTGACGCTGGCGAAGTAGATCGCGACGACCTGGAAATAACTGCTGGGGAAAACTGCCGGGGAATTTGCGAAGACGTTCGCAGGAAACTTGCTGCACCCGAGCGGTGCTGTACTGCAGAGGATTGGTTGCGGGGGCAGGATTTGAACCTGCGACCTTCGGGTTATGAGCCCGACGAGCTGCCAGACTGCTCCACCCCGCGTCTGAAGAAGGCAATTATGACTGAAAGCCTTCGCTCACGCAATCTTTATTTGCACAGCGATGGTTCATACGATGCGCCGCCTTCGTGCATCGCGTTCTTGCACATCGTCGTCGATGAGCGTTTCGACATGGCGATTCACATGGCCGAGCGCTTCGAGTTTCGTATCGAAGCCATGCACGGGAAACGGGTTGTGCCGTTGCGCGACGATCGTGCCGCTCTCGCGATGAATGACCTCGATCATGATGGCCCACTTGCCCTTGGGCATGGCGATCACTTCATAGAGGATCTTGTATCCGTTCAACGCCTTCATGGTTGGCTCCTGCCACTGCGACGCGCAACTCCGCGTCCGAATTCAGCGTAGGTCCGACCCTTCGGGACAAAAATGATCCGCGTCAAACGCGGGGCAATCGATGTCGACATGCGCCATTGCGGATCTCGCAATGGCGCGCAAAACGTTACGCGAGGAAGTTACGCGAGGAGCTTGTCGATCTGCGCGTACGCAGCGGCGAAAGCCGCGGTCTCCGCGGCATGACGCGTCGCGAAGACGTGGTTGCCGCTTTCGAGCACTTCGGCTTCACCGGCATCGGCGGGATCGGTGCCCTCTTCCGCGATGCGTATCTGGTAGGTCCAGAGCTGCGTTTCGTCGACGCTACCCGCGACGCTCTCGCGCTGCGGCGTCACGAGGACGTATGCGTCCTTGCCGCGGTACTTTTCGACACGCCAGTCTTCGCTTGCCATGAGGGCTCTCCCGTGTGTGTGTGTGAACGAGTGACACAAGTTGGAGCGTGGGAACGAGCAGGTGTTCCGGAGGACAAACAAGGAGAGAGGAAAGCGCGGAATAAAGGCGCGAGGCAAAAGGACAGGACAAAAGAAAAGGGGCTTCCGTTTCCGGAAGCCCCTCGTCCTGATAGGTGGCGCGGCTGGCAGGATTCGAACCCACGACCCCTTGGTTCGTAGCCAAGTACTCTATCCAACTGAGCTACAGCCGCACGCGAGAAAAGAGATTATATAGAAGTTTTGATTTTTGGGAAGCCCCTTCGTGCATTTTTTTCGCTGGCAGGGCTGCCGAGCCGCAACTTTCTATAATGACAGCCTGAAGAAGTGATCCCGACCATGAACAAGGCATTTGTCAAAGAGTCGTCCGACGAGGACGACGACGACCTCCCGGAAGGCGCCACACCGATCCCGGCAGGCACCAAAAACTACATCACGGCCACGGGCTACAACCGGCTGCGCAACGAGCTCATGCATCTGATCGACGTGGATCGTCCCGATGTCGTGCAGATCGTGTCGTGGGCCGCGTCCAATGGCGACCGTTCGGAGAACGGTGACTACCTGTATGGCAAGAAGCGGTTGCGCGAGATCGATCGCCGCATTCGCTTCCTCACGCGCCGCCTCGACAAGGCCGAGGTCGTCGATCCCTCCCTGCAGGGCGACAACGACCAGATCTTCTTCGGGGCGACCGTGACCTATGCGAACCAGGCCGGCGAAGAGACGACCATCACGATCGTGGGCATGGACGAAGTCGATCTCGACACGAACCGCGTGAGCTGGATCTCGCCGATCGCCAAGGCGTTGATCAAGGCGCGCGAAGGCGACACGGTGCCGCTGCGTACGCCGGCCGGCGTCGAGCAGATCGATATCCTGGAAGTAAAGTACCCGCCGCGCGAAGGCTGAAGGACAGCCGACATATCGACGGACAGCTCAGCCGTCGTTGCGGTCGCGGAAGATCCGGATCACGTCCGGGTTGCGGCGCAGCGCGCGCATGACGTTGGCCAGGTGCAGGCGGTTCTGCACCTGGATCACGAACTGCATGTACGTGGCTTCCTGATGGCCGCCCTGCTGCTGCTCCATCGACACATGCGCGACGTTGGCATCCGCCGACGTCAGGTCCGCGGCGACGCGCGCCACGATGCCCTTCACGTTGTGGACCATGACCTTGATCGACACGTCGAACGCGCGCGTGGTCTTCTTCGCCCACATGACTTCGATCCAGTGCTCGGGGTCCTTGCTGTGCAGGCGCTTGGCCACCTTGCAATCCTGCACGTGGATCTGCAGCCCTTCACCCTTGCCCAGATAGCCAACGATCGAGTCGCCGGGAATCGGGCGGCAGCACGCCGAGAAAATCATCGACATGCCTTCGTCGCCCGTAATCGCAACGGCCGGCGCTTCTTCGCCCGCGAACGTCTGCACCGCGGCGAGCAGCGCGCTGTCGACGTCGCCCGACAACTCCTGCAAGAGGATCTCCATGCGCCGCGCAACGACCGCCGGCACGCGGCGGCCGAGCGCGAGGTCGGCGAAGATGTCTTCCTTGTGCTTGTTGCCGGTCCACTGGATCATGCGATCCCACACCGCCTGCGGCACGGCCTTGAGCTCGATGCCGAGCTGGCGCGCGGCCTGCTCGAGAAGGCGCTCGCCGAGCTGGATCGCCTCGTCGAGCTTCGTCGTCTTGAGGTAGTGTCGAATGGCCGCGCGCGCCTTGCCGGTGCGCACGAACGCGAGCCATGCCGGATTCGGCTTGGAATACGGCGCCGTCACCACCTCGACGATGTCGCCGCTCTTGAGCTCCGTGCGCAGCGGCAGCAACTCGTTGTTGATCTTGACGGCCACGCACTGGTTGCCGAGGTCGCTGTGCACCGCATAGGCGAAATCGAGCGCGGTGGCGCCGCGCGGCAGCGCACGGATATGCCCCTTGGGCGTGAACACGTAGACCGCATCCGGGAACAGGTCGATCTTGACGTGCTCGAGAAATTCCTGCGAATCGCCGGTCTGGCTCTGGATATCGAGCAGCGACTGCAGCCACTGGTGCGCCTGCTGCTGGATATCGTTGGCGTGGTCGGCCTGATGCTTGTACATCCAGTGCGCGGCCACGCCGGCTTCGGCGATCTGGTGCATGCCACGCGTGCGGATCTGGAACTCCACCGGCGTGCCGAACGGACCCACCAGCGTCGTGTGCAGCGACTGGTAGCCGTTGATCTTCGGAATGGCGATGTAGTCCTTGAACTTGCCCGGCATGGGCTTGTACAGCCCGTGCAGCGCACCCATCGCCATGTAGCAGTGCATCTGCGTTTCCACGACCACGCGGAAACCGTACACGTCGAGCACCTGGGAGAACGACAGCTGCTTGTCGTGCATCTTGCGATAGATGCTGTAGAGCGTCTTCTCGCGCCCCGATAGCTCGGCAACAATGCCCGCGTCGGCCAGCGCATGCTGCGCGGCCTCGAGGATGCGCTTGACCACTTCACGGCGATTGCCGCGCGCGGCCTTCACGGCCTTCTCGAGCGTGGCGTAACGGAACGGCGAGCCGACCTTGAAGGACAGCTCCTGCAGTTCGCGGTAGACGGTATTGAGACCGAGACGGTGCGCGATCGGCGCGTAGATCTCCATGGTCTCGAGCGCGATGCGGCGGCGTTTCTCGGGCGGCACGAAGCCGAGCGTGCGCATGTTGTGCGTGCGGTCGGCCAGCTTGACGAGAATCACGCGCACGTCGCGCGCCATCGCGAGCAGCATCTTGCGGAAGCTTTCCGCCTGCGCCTGTTCGCGACTCTGGAATTCGAGCTTGTCGAGCTTGGTCAGCCCATCGACGAGTTCGGCGACCTTGGGACCGAACTTCTCGGCAAGCTCGCTCTTGGTGATGCCCTGGTCCTCGATGACGTCGTGCAGGAGCGCGGCCATGATCGACTGCACGTCGAGCTTCCACTCCGCGCACAGTTCCGCCACCGCGACCGGGTGCGTGATGTACGGCTCGCCGCTCTGCCGGTACTGGCCGAGGTGCGCCTCGTCGGAGAACTGGAATGCCTCGCGCACGATGGCCTGGTCGGCCGGCTTGAGGTAAGCCAGCTTTTCCATGAGCCGCGCGATCGAGATGACCTGCTGACGCGGAGGGACCGCGGGTTGCGACGTGGGGCCGAAGAAGTGCCGGTAGGACTGCGCCAGCACCGCATCGATGTAGAGATCGCTGCCCGGCGCCGGCGGCGGCACGCTCGCGGGCGGTTCGGCGAGCAGTTCGTTGTTCAGCGCGCTCTCCTCGCGAACCCGCTCCTCCCGCGCCTTCGTCTGGGCCTTGGCCTGGGCGATGGGCGGGACGACGGCCCGCTCCCCGACAACATCGTTGCCGAGCGGATCGGGGAGATTGGGAGCGCCGGTGCGTGCCGTCACGGAGGGCGAGCCGGGGTTGCCTTGCCTACGTCCGGGGGGACCGGAAGGCCCGGAGGAACCGGGGGGTGCAGGCGGCAGGGAAGACATGATGACGGCCTATGGAATCCGGCTGATAGCGAGGACGCACGATGGGCCGCCTGACGATCAGGTCGGGACCTTCTTCAGCATCTCGATGCCCACCTGGCCCGAGGCGATTTCACGCAGGGCCACGACCGTGGGCTTGTCCTTCGCTTCGACCTTGGGCGTGTGACCCTGCACGAGCTGGCGTGCACGGTACGTCGCGGCCAGCGCGAGCTCGAAACGATTCGGGATGTGTTTCAGACAATCTTCGACGGTAATACGCGCCATATCAAATCCACCTTGGGATAAAACCTGTTCGACAGGCCGCCATTTTACAGCACGCGGCCAGATCGGGGCCGGCCGCGCATCGTTGACCCCCTCGAAGACGAATCTTCTCAGTGGATTCCGAGCTCGATGAAGAGCTCCGCGTGACGTGCCTTCTGCGACGAAAAGCGCAGACGTGTCGCGCGAACGACGTTCTTGAGCTGTTCCAGCGCGTCGTCGAAGACCTCGTTGATGATCACGTAATCGGACTCGCTCGCGTGCGCCATTTCGCTACCCGCGGCGAGCAGGCGGCGCACGATCACGTTCGGCTCGTCCTGGCCGCGTTTCTTGAGCCGTTCCTCGAGCGCCGTCAGCGACGGCGGCAGGATGAAGATCTCCATCGCGTTGGAAAAGCGCTTGTGCACCTGCTGCGCGCCCTGCCAGTCGATCTCCAGCAGCACGTCGTTGCCCTGGGCCATCTGTTCCTCGATCCACACGCGCGACGTCGCGTAGTAGTTGCCGTGGACTTCCGCCCATTCGAGGAAATCGCCGCGGTCGCGCGCGGCGCGGAACGCGTCGATGGTCGTGAAGTGGTACTCGCGGCCGTTCTGCTCGCCGGGACGCGGCGCGCGCGTCGTGTGCGAGATGGACAGGCGGATGGCCGGGTCCTGCGCGAGCAGCGCATTGACCAGCGTGGACTTGCCGGCCCCGGAGGGCGCGACCACCATGAACAGGTTGCCGGGGTAGGCGGTGTCGATGGCAGTATGGGTCGAATCGCTCATGATGATCGTGAATCGTTTGAATCGGGTGGATCGCTCGGGTGGATCGCCGGGTGTTACTCGAGGTTCTGGATCTGTTCGCGCATCTGCTCGATCAGCAGCTTGAGCTCCATCGAGGCATCGGAGAGCTCCTTCGCGGCCGCCTTCGAGCCGAGCGTGTTGGCCTCGCGATTGAGCTCCTGCATCATGAAGTCCAGGCGCTTGCCGACCTGGCCGCCCTTCTTCAGGATATGCCGCGTTTCGTTGAGGTGCGCCTGCAGGCGCGAAAGTTCCTCCGCGATATCGATACGGATGCCATAGACCGTGGCTTCCTGGCGAATCCGTTCGGCGATCTCGTCGCGGCTCATCGACGGCATGCCGGCCGGCGCGGCGAGGTTGAACGCCTCCTGCAGCCGCTCGGTCAGTTTCTCCTGATGATGCGCGATCAGCTGCGGAATCGTCGGCGTCAGGCGCTCGACGATCGCGAGCATCGCATCGACGCGTTCCTCGAGCGTGGCCTTGAGCGCCTCGCCCTCGCGGCGGCGCGCTTCCAGCAGTTGCTTCAGCGCATCGCGCGCGGCGCCCATCACGGCCTCGCGCAGCGCGTCCTGCGACAGCTCCGGCTCCACCAGCACGCCGGGCCAGCGGAGGATTTCGCCCATGCGCAGCGAACCCGCGCCGGCGAACGTTGCGCTGACGGTGGTTTCCAGCGCGCGGATCTGGTCCAGCAGGCCCTGGTTCAGCGCGAGCGTGGCGCCGCCCGTGTCGGTGCGCTGCAGGTTGATGCGGCATTCGAGCTTGCCGCGGGACAGTTCGCCCATCAGCATTTCACGCAGGGCCGGCTCGTACGCGCGGCACTCCTCCGGCGCACGGAACAGCAGGTCGAGGAAACGTGAATTGACAGTCCGGAATTCGACCGACACCGAAGCGGTCCGCCCGCTGGGCTCGCCCTGCGCGTTCGTCAGCGGCGCCTGCCGCGTGGCCGAACCAAAACCTGTCATGCTGTGAATCATTGGGTCATCTCGCGAGTGGGTCGGTGGCCCGCCCGAAATGCGGCCACGCGACATCGAAAATCAGGGAAATCGCTACGCAAAACAGCGGTCCGGAATGAAATACAACGAGGGTTGGATAATGGCGACACCGCGCCACAACACCCCGCTACACGTTCCTTTACAAGTGACCGATTAGCCCGGACAATCCGTGAGCAAATCCGGTCCCGAATCCTATGACAGAGTCCAAGGGCGCTAACCCACCCAAGAGTGCGCCGCTGCCAATCGGCACGCTGCTTGCCAACTACCGCATTGTAAAGAAGTTGGCCAGCGGAGGGTTCAGTTTCGTCTATCTCGCCACCGACGAAACCGGCGCGCCGGTCGCCATCAAGGAATATCTGCCCTCTTCGCTCGCGCGCCGCAGCCCGGGCGAACTGATTCCGGTCGTCCCCGAGGAAAATGCCGCGTCATTCCGGCTTGGCCTCAAGTATTTCTTTGAAGAGGGCCGGTCGCTCGCCCGAATTTCTCATCCCAGCGTGGTGCGCGTGGTGAATTTCTTTCGCGAGAATTCCACCGTCTACATGGTCATGAACTACGAGCTGGGCAAGACGCTGCAGGAGCATATCCTGCAGGCCCGGCAGCAGGGCCGCGCCAAGGTCCTGCGCGAACGCTTCATCCGCAAGGTGTTCCACGACCTGATGAGCGGGCTGCGCGAAGTCCATATCCACAAGCTGCTGCACCTCGACATCAAGCCCGGCAACATCTACCTGCGCGAGGACGAGTCGCCGATCCTGCTCGACTTTGGCGCCGCGCGGCAAATCCTGACGATGGAAGCCGCGCGCTTCCAGCCGATGTACACGCCCGGCTTTGCCGCGCCCGAACTGTACGGCAAGCACTCCGAACTCGGCCCGTGGACGGACATCTACAGCCTGGGCGCCACGCTCTATGCGTGCATGGCCGGCATGCCGCCGCAGGAAGCGAACCAGCGCGAGAAGGACGACCGTATGGGCGAGGCGATGTCGCGGCTGCGCAGCACGTACACGAATGGGCTCGTGGACCTCGTCGAATGGTGCCTGCGGCTGACGCCGTCCGAGCGCCCGCAGAGCGTATTCCGGCTGCAGAAGGAGCTGCGCGACCAGAGCAATGCGCTCGGCGAGCAGTCGGCCGCCGCGCAGGCCTCCGCCGCGCCCGTCACGCAGCCCATGACCGAGCGCCAGGGCGCGACCAGCCGCTTCATGACGCTGCTGCGCCGCCGCGAGGTGGGAACCGATTAAGCCCGCGCACCGGCGCGAAGCGCCGATTGCATCACCGCGCCAGAACGTTACCGAATAGCCAACATGCGATTCTCCGTCTATCAGGAAAGCCGAAAAGGCGGCCGCCGCATCAACCAGGACCGCATGGGCTACTGCTTCACGCGCGACGCCCTGCTGATGGTACTGGCCGATGGCCTTGGCGGCCACGCGCTCGGCGAGGTCGCCGCGCAGCAGGCGCTGCAGACCCTCGCCCGCCAGTTTCAGGCGCAGGCGCGCCCGGCCATCCGCAATCCCGCCGACTTCCTGCAGGACACGATCATGCTCGCGCATCGCGAGATCCATCGGTACGCGGAAGCCAATCGATTAGCGGATATTCCGCGCACGACGGTGGTCTGCTGCCTGATCCAGCAGGGCCAGATCCACTGGGCCCACGCGGGCGACTCGCGCCTGTACCTCGTGCGCAAGGGCGCCCTGCTGACGCGCACCCGCGACCATTCGAAGATCGAAAACCTGCTGCAGCAGGAGCGCGTGCTGCCGATGGACGTGGCCAACCATCCGGAACGCAACAAGCTCTACAACTGCCTGGGCTCGCCGAACCTGCCGCTGATCGATATCGGCGGTCCGGTGCGGCTGGAGCCGGGCGATGTGGCGATGCTCTGCTCGGACGGGCTGTGGGGCAGCCTCGAGGAACGCCTCATCGTGGACAAGGTCACCAACCTGTCGGTCGTGCATGCGATTCCGGATCTGATCGAGCAGGCGCTGCTCAATGCGGGCGAAGGCGCGGACAACACCACCGCCATCGCGATGATGTGGGAGCTGGACACGGCCACGCCGAGCGAGGAAGCCGTGCTCACCGACACGCTGCCGCTCAACGCGTTCACCACGTCCATTCTCGAACGCACGGGTAACGACAACGACCTGCTGTCCGAGGAAGAAATCGAACGGTCGATTGCCGAGATCCGCGCCGCCATCGACAAGACCAGCAATTTCATGCGCTAGGCGGGGTCGGGATATGCCCGGCCACGCGCATCCCCGGGCGGCGTTAGAATCGCGGTCTTATCCGATTCCACGAAAGACTCCCCCATGCGACCGAGCGGCCGCGCAGCCGATGCGCTGCGACCTGTCACCCTGACCCGTCATTACACGCGCCATGCGGAAGGCGCCGTGCTGTGTGCCTTCGGCGACACGAAAGTCCTGTGCACGGCCAGCGTGCTGGCCAAGGTGCCGCCGCACAAGAAGGGTTCCGGCGAAGGCTGGGTCACGGCGGAGTACGGCATGCTGCCCCGCGCCACGCATACGCGCTCCGACCGCGAGGCCGCCCGCGGCAAGCAGACCGGCCGCACGCAGGAAATCCAGCGCCTGATCGGCCGCGCGATGCGCTCGGTCTTCGATCTCTCCGCGCTGGGCGAATACACGATTCACCTCGATTGCGACGTGCTGCAGGCCGATGGCGGCACGCGTACGGCCGCCATCACGGGCGCGTTCGTGGCCGCGCACGATGCCGTGAGCAAGATGATCGCCGCCGGTCAGATTACCGCGAGCCCGATTCGCGACTTCGTGGCGGCGGTGTCGGTCGGCATGGTCGACGGTGCTCCCGTGCTCGACCTCGACTACGCTGAGGACAGCACCTGCGATACCGACATGAACGTGGTCATGACCGGCAGCGGCGGTTTCGTCGAGGTTCAGGGCACGGCCGAAGGCGCGCCGTTCGTGCGTGCCGACCTCGATGCGATGACGCGGCTCGCGGAAGCCGGCATCGCCGAACTGGTCCGCCATCAGCGCCAGGCGCTGGGACTCTGAAACGCGTGGGAGGCAACATGCAACGTCTGGTCCTCGCTTCGAACAACGCCGGCAAGCTGCGCGAGTTCGGCGCCCTGCTCGCGCCATTCGGCTTTGACGTCGTGCCGCAGGGCGAGCTCGGCATTCCCGAGGCCGAGGAGCCGCATGCGACGTTCATCGAGAACGCGCTGGCCAAGGCGCGGCATGCGAGCCGCCTCGCGGGCATGCCCGCGCTGGCGGACGACTCCGGCATCTGCGTGGACGCGCTTGACGGCGCGCCCGGCGTCTATTCGGCGCGTTATGCGCAATGCGTGGGCAAGCCCAAGTCGGACGCGGCCAATAACGCGCATCTGATCTCGCAGCTGGCAGGAAAGCTCAATCGCCGCGCGCAGTATTACTGCGTGCTCGTGCTCGTGCGCCATGCGGAAGATCCGCGCCCGCTGATCGCGGAAGGCACGTGGGCCGGCGAAGTCGTCGACGCGCCGCGCGGTGCCGGCGGCTTCGGTTACGACCCGCACTTCATGCTGCCCGGCATCGGCAAGACCGCCGCCGAACTGAGCGCGGAAGAGAAAAACACCGTCAGCCATCGCGCGCTGGCGCTGCGGGGCCTTGTGGCCCGCCTGCAGGCGCATGGCATGCGGATCGGCACATGATTCCGATCATCCCTGCCGGCTCCGCCGGCGGCAGCAAGCCCGCGACGCCCTCACCCGCCGACAATCAGCAGCTGTGGCTCAAGCCCGGGCAGATCTCGCTGCCGGGCTCCCCTCCGTTGTCGCTGTACGTGCATATCCCCTGGTGCGTACGCAAGTGCCCGTATTGCGATTTCAATTCGCACGCGGCGCCGGGCGGTTCGCACGAGATTCCCGAGGACAGGTACCTCGATGCGCTGCGCGCGGACCTCGAGCAATCGCTGCCGCTGGTGTGGGGGCGTCCCGTACATACCGTGTTCATCGGCGGCGGCACGCCGAGCCTGCTGTCGGCGGCCGGCATGGACCGGCTCCTGTCGGATATCCGCGCGCTGCTTCCGCTCGATGCGGATGCCGAGATCACGATGGAAGCAAACCCCGGCACGTTCGAGGCCGAGCGTTTCGCGAGCTTCCGCGCCAGCGGCATCAACCGCCTGTCGATCGGCATCCAGAGCTTCAGCGACCGGCATCTGCAGGCGCTGGGCCGGATCCACGGCGAGCGCGAGGCCCGCGCGGCCATCGACATCGCACTGCGACACTTCGACAACGTCAACCTCGACCTCATGTACGCGCTGCCGCAGCAGACGCTCGACGAGTGCCTGCACGACCTCGAGTCCGCGCTGTCGTATGGCACGACGCATCTGTCGATGTATCACCTGACGCTCGAGCCGAACACGCTGTTCGCGAAGTATCCGCCCGCGTTGCCCGACGAGGACATCGCGTACGAGATGCAGGACCTGATCGAAGCGCGCACCGCGCAGGCCGGGTTCCGCCATTACGAGACGTCCGCGTATGCGCGGCCGCACCGCGAGGCGCGGCACAACCTCAACTACTGGCGTTTCGGGGACTACCTCGGCATTGGCGCGGGGGCGCACGGCAAGCTGTCGTTCCCGCATCGCGTGCTGCGTCAGATGCGATACAAGCATCCGGCCACGTATATGGAACGCGCGTTAGCCGGGGAGGCCGTACAGGAAGCGCGCGACGTCGCGGCGAGCGAACTGCCGTTCGAGTTCATGCTCAATGCGCTGCGGCTCACCGATGGCGTGCCGGCGTCGAGCTTTCACGACTACACGGGATTGCCGCTGCATACGATCAGCAAGCAGCTGGCGGCGGCGGAGAAGAAGGGGCTGCTCGAGGCGGACCTGACGACGATCCGCCCGACCGAGCTGGGCCGGCGCTTCCTGAACGACCTGCAGGAGATGTTCCTGTAGGCCGTTCGACGGCAACGCCGATTGCCGATCAGTAAGGCATGGCCATGTCGTTGGCCACGCGCGCGCGGTCGCCGATGCGCAGCGCGCCGACGTCGCGTTGCGTCACGCTGGCCATGCGACCATCGTCCAGGCGCACGTTCACGCGATACACGGTCTGCGTATTGCTGCCGGTGCGCTTCTCCACCTGATTGCCCGCGACGGCACCGACCACGGCACCGCCGATCGTGGCCGCGGTGCGTCCGCGTCCGCCGCCGATCTGGTTGCCCAGCAGACCGCCCGCAGCGCCGCCGATGACGGTACCGAGGATGCCCGAGCTGTTCTGCTCGGTGGTGATCGGCTCGATCGATTCCACGCGGCCGGTGAAGACCGAGCCCGCGGGCGCTTGATAGGTGTTGGGGGCCTGCTGATATCCGCCCTGCTGATAACCCGGTTGCTGGTAGCCAGGCTGCTGATAGCCGGGCTGGTTGTATCCCGGCGGCGGCGGTGCGTTATACGCGGTATTGCCATACGGCTGGTTGTAGCCCGGCTGCGCGCAGCCAGCAAGCGCGGCCGCGACAGCCGTCACGGCGAGAATGGCGCCACGGGTCAGTGCACTGCGGGTCGTGGCACTGGTTTGACTGGATTGACTGGATTGACTGGATTGACTGGATTGACGAATTGCGTTCATGGGAATCCTCCTCTGTTTGAAATATGCGCGATGTCCTGGTCGCATGCGGACATCTCGTGGCATATGAGGCCCCAGGGCCCTGCAAGGTTCCGCGCTGTCCGACGGACACCGACATGCCGCCAGTCAAACACCATGCGGCCGTCCGAGGGGAAACGATTGTGCTAACGCTGCAACTTTTTGTTGCTGCGTTAGCTTGTATAATGCGCGCTCTTCCCGCAGTCCCGACGGAAGCGTGGCCGAGTGGTTTAAGGCAGCAGTCTTGAAAACTGCCGATGGGGTGACCCATCCGTGAGTTCGAATCTCACCGCTTCCGCCACCTCTCTTGTCCTCCGGCTCCCCCGTTGCCATAAAGCTTGCCACGCGGCAAGATCGCGCATACGCTAGGTGTGCGTTATCGGTCGTCGTATAACAATCGGGACCGTATAATGGAGCGCAATTCCGGTCGCCATCCATAGCAGGCCTTCGCCGAACCTCCGCTGAATATCATGTCCAACGCCACGATCGCCCCTCCCGCACCGCTGCGCCGCCGCGGCCGCACGCTTGCCGAGGAAGTGGTCGGCAATCTCTCGGAAAGCATCCAGCAGGGCCAGCTGAAGCCCGGCGACAAGCTGCCGACCGAATCCGAGATCATGGCCACGCTGGGCGTGAGCCGGACGGTGGTTCGGGAAGCGCTGTCGCGGCTGCAGGCCAGCGGCATGGTCGAGACTCGCCACGGCATCGGCACCTTCGTGCTGGCGCGCGCGGCGGACACCCAGTCGCCCTTCCGTATCGACCCGTCGGCGATGATCACCGCGATGGACGTGCTGGCCATGCTCGAATTCCGCGTGAGCCTGGAAGCCGAAGCCGCGAGCCTGGCGGCGTCGCGCCGCACCGACGAGCATCTGGCGGCGATGCGCCGCGCGCTCGAGGAACTCAAGCGCAATGCGGCCGCTGGTAATGACGCGGTGCGCTCGGACTTCGAATTCCATCTGTCGATCGCGCGCGCGACGGGCAATCGCTATTTCACCGACATCATGGGGCACCTGGGCACCATGGTGATTCCGCGCAGCCGGCTGCAGGTGAGCACCCCCGAGCGCGAGCAATACCTGGAGCGGGTCAGCTTCGAGCACGAGAGCATCTACGATGCGATCGAGCGCCGTGACCCCGAAGCCGCCAAGGCCGCCATGCGCATGCACCTGACCAACAGCCGGGAACGTTTGCGCAAGGCGTCGTCCATGGCGGCTGGCACGGGGGCCTGAGCGTACCCGCACCCTCCCCGGCATGGCTTCGCTACCCGCGGTTGCGGGACCGCGCGGCATGTCATAAGATGTCGTATGATGTCTTATGACATCGCGATTCTCGTACGTCGCGATGCCAAAAATGCAAAGCTGATTTTCCCGGCCGACCCGACAGATTCCCGAGGTCGGGGTATGCTCTCCCCCGACGCGAAACCGCTTCCGATTCCCTCCCCTTTCTTCCAGCAGGACTTCCCATCATGACGATTACCGGCGAAATGCTGATCGGCGCCAGCGCAGTGCGCGGCACCGAAGACACGTTCCAAGCGATCAACCCGGCCACCGGCGAAGCGCTGACTCCGACGTTCCATGGTGGCGGCGCCGCCGACGTGGACCGCGCCTGCACCCTGGCCGAAGCCGCGTTCGACACGTTCCGCGCGACCTCGCCGGAGCAGCGTGCCCAGTTCCTCGAACGGATTGCGGACAACATCGAAGCGATCGGTGACGAGTTGCTGCAACGCGCGAACGCCGAGACCGCCCTGCCGCTGGCACGCCTGACCGGCGAGCGTGGCCGCACGACGGGCCAGCTGCGCCTGTTCGCGCGCCTGCTGCGCGACGGCCGCTGGCAGAGCGCCACGATCGACAGCGCGCTGCCCGAGCGCACGCCTCCGCGTCCGGACCTGCGCATGCAGAAGATCGCGATCGGTCCCGTGGCCGTGTTCGGCGCCAGCAACTTCCCGCTGGCCTTCTCGGTGGCCGGTGGCGATACCGCGTCCGCGCTGGCCGCGGGCTGCCCCGTCGTCGTGAAGGCGCACCCCGCGCACCCGGGCACTTCGGAGCTGGTCGGCCGCGCGATCCAGAAGGCCGTGGCCGATGCCGGCCTGCCGGAAGGCGTGTTCTCGATGGTCGGCGGCGCGAGCATCGCGGTGGGTACCGCGCTCGTGGCGCACCCCGCGATTCAGGCGGTAGGCTTCACCGGTTCGCGCACCGGCGGCCTCGCGCTGACGCAGGTCGCCAACAACCGTCCGCAGCCGATTCCGGTCTATGCCGAGATGAGCAGCATCAACCCCGTATTCCTGCTGCCCGAGGCACTGGCCGCGCGCGGCGAGACGATCGCGCGCGATCTGGTGGACTCTCTCGTGATGGGCGTGGGTCAGTTCTGCACGAATCCCGGCCTGCTGCTCGCGATCGAAGGACCGTCGCTGGACAAGTTCCGCGCGGCAGCCGTCGCCGCCATCGGCGGCAAGCCGGCCGCGACGATGCTTACGCCGGGCATCCACGGTGCGTTCACGAAGGGTGTGGCGAAGCTGGCCGACATCAACGGCCTGTCGCAGGTGGGCTGCGGCCTCGAGGCCACGGGCCCGAACCAGGCCCGTCCGGCCTTCTTCGAAGCCTCCGCGCAGCAGTTCCTCGCCGACGAGCGCATGCATGCCGAAGTGTTCGGCCCCTCGACCGTGCTCGTGACTTGCCGCAACGCCGATGACCTCGTGGCCGTGGCGCGTGCCGTCGAAGGCCAGCTGACCGTGACGGTGCAGGCCGATGCTGGCGACCACGCACTGGCGGCGCGCCTGCTGCCGACGCTCGAGCGCAAGGCGGGCCGTATCCTGTTCAACGGCTATCCGACCGGTGTGGAAGTGTGCTTCGCGATGGTCCACGGCGGGCCGTTCCCGGCGACGTCCGATACGCGCACGACGTCGGTGGGCACCACCGCGATCGATCGCTTCCTGCGACCGGTGTGCTATCAGAATTTGCCGGCGGATCTGCTGCCCGAGGCGGTAAAGGATGGCAATCCGCTGAAGCTGTGGCGACTGAAGGATGGTGAGCTCGGTCACGCCTGATTGACGTGACGCCCTCCCGTTGCGGGAGGGCATACGAAGCGCATAAGAAGCGCATACGAAGCGCTCAGGGCGAGGGTACGGTATGCGCGTGCGCGCAGGCCGCCGCCCTCGCTTTTTTTCGCGGACGGCCAGAAATCAGGCGCTCATCGCCAGCTTTGCGCCGCGCGACTTGCCCGAGCTGAGGTAGTCGGCGATCGACTCCTGCGTGACCTCGCCGAGGTATGCGCCATCGGCATCGACCACGGGCAGCCAGCTCGTGTTGTGCTGGTACATGCGCGAGAGCACGATGCGCAGATGCTCGTCGAACGCGGCCGTCGCCGCGAAGGGACGCAGCACCTCCGCGCACGTGCCGCCGCCGGTGAGCCCCGCGCGCGCATCGCGCCGCGAGACATATCCCACCGCGCGCCCCGCCTCATCGACCACCGGCAGATGCCGCACGTCCGCGTCGTCCATTACGCCGAATGCCTGCGCCAGTGTCGTACCCGGCGCCGCGCTCGGCGGCATCGTGGCCGCATCGCCCGCGCGCACCAGCAGCAGTCGCTTCAGCGTGTTGTCGTGTCCCACGAACGCCTGCACGAAATCGTCGGCGGGATGCGCGAGCAGCGCGTCCGGATGATCGAACTGCACGAGCTTGCCGCGGCGGAACACCGCGACCTTGTCGCCGAGCTTGATGGCCTCGTCGATGTCGTGCGACACCATGATCACCGTCTTGCCAAGCGCCCGCTGCATCTGGAAGAACTCGTTCTGGATGCTCTCGCGATTGATCGGGTCCACCGCGCCGAACGGCTCGTCCATCAGCAGCACCGGCGCATCGGCCGCGAGCGCACGAATCACCCCGATACGCTGCTGCTGGCCGCCCGATAGTTCGCGCGGATAGCGGCCGAGCATGCGGTCCGGATCCAGCTGCACCATCGCCATGAGTTCGCGCGCGCGCTCGCGGCTGCGCGCCTTGTCCCAGCCCAGCAGGCGCGGCACGACCATGATGTTCTCCTCGATGGTCATGTTCGGGAACAGGCCGATCTGCTGAATGACGTAGCCGATCTTGCGTCGCAGGGCTACGCCGTCGATGCCGGCGGTGTCCTCGCCATCGATGCGCACCGTGCCCGAGGTCGGCTCGATCAGCCGGTTGATCATCTTGAGCGTGGTGGTCTTGCCGCAGCCGGACGGGCCCAGGAACACGCAGATCTCGCCGCGCGGGACATCGAGCGAAACGGCGTCCACGGCATTGGAGCGCGTGCCGTCCTTCTGCAAGAACGTCTTGGTCAGCTTGTCGAGCTGGATCATCGGCACGCCCGCGGACGCCGCCGCGGTGGTCGGCATCGCCACATTCATGGACACGGTTGGGTTCTTGGTCATAGTCGGATTCCTTTCGGTGTCAGGGCCCGCTGCAAGCGCTGCAGGCACAGGTCGGCGACGATGGCGAGCGCGCTCACGAGCGCCGCGCCGACCGCAAGCTTGCTCATGTTGCTCTGGCTGATGGCCTGGAGGATCAGCACGCCCAGGCCGCCCGCGCCGATCAGCGCGGCGATCGTGGTCACGCCGATATTCATCACCACGGCCGTACGCACGCCGCCGAGGATGACGGGCACCGCAAGCGGCAGATCGACAAGACGCATACGCTGCCACGTAGTCATGCCGATGCCGCGGCCCGCCTCTTGAATGCCGGGATCGACGTTCACGAGCGCGGTGTAGGTATTGCGCATGATCGGCAGCAGCGAATACAGGAACACGGCCGTCACCGCCGGCAGGTAGCCGAGTGCGTGGCCGAAGCGCGCGAAGATCGGAATCATCAATCCGAACAGCGCGATGGACGGCAGCGTCAGCACGATCGTGGCCAGCGCGAGTAGCGGCGTGGCGAGCCAGCGATGACGCGTGATGAGGATGCCCAGTGGCACGCCGATGACGATGGCCAGCGTCACGGCGGCGCCGACGAGCGCGAGATGCTGCCCCGTGAGCCGCAGCAGCGTAGGCCAGCTATGTTGAAGGTAAGCAATCAGGTCCATATGGGTTCTCTCGTCAGAGCAGGCCGTTCGCGCGCAGGAAATCGCTCGCGACCTTGTCCACGGGCTGCTGCCCGATATCGACCTGATAGTTCATCTCCGTCATGGCGGCGTTGTCGAGCTTCGACGACAACGCGTCGAGCAGCCCCGCGATTTCCGGATGCGCGTCGAGTACCGCGCGGCGCACGACGGGCACCGCGTTGTACGGCGGGAAGAAGTGCAGGTCGTCCTCGAGCAGCGCGAGGTCGAAGCCCTTCACGCGGCCGTCGGTCGTGTAGACGAGGCCCAGTTCGACCTGATCGTTCTTGAGCGCCGTGTACACGAGACCCGGGTCGAGCTGGATGATGTCCTTGCGCGCAAAGGGCAGCTGATACGCGGCCTTGAGCGGCTCGAGACCGTCGGGACGGGCGGCGAACTCCATGTCCACCGCGAACGGATGCTTGTCGTCGGGATGGGCGCGCATCTTCGCGGCGAGCGCGGACAGCGTGGTCACGCCCGCCGCTTCCGCGCGCGCGCGCGGCATCGCCAGCGCATAGGTATTGTTCACGCGCGACGGCGCCAGCCACACGAGCCCCTTCTCGCCATCGAGCGCCTTCACGCGGGCGTAGCTCTCGGGCCCGTCGAGCTTGTCCTCGACATGGTTGAAGACGATGAGCGCGGTACCGGTGTAGTCCCACACCACGTCGAGCTGCCCCGACTCAAGCGCCTGCCGCATCAGCGTGCTGCCGAGTCCCGCCGTCAGCTCGGTGCCGAAGCCCCTGGCGCGCAGGTACTGCGACGTCATCGACGACAGGATCAGCTGCTCGGTGAAATTCTTGCCGCCCACGCGCAGTGGCGCGGCGCCGGTTCCGGAACCGGTGCTCGCTTCGGATGCCGGTTGCGATGCCTGCGCATGCGCCGGCGCGGTGCCCAGCAGCACCGCGGCCAGGATCGCGCCGACGACCGCGAAGATCCAGAACGCCCTGCGCTCCTTCTCGGGATTCCATGCCATGAGGTCCGACTCCTTCAGTTCGCCAGCCCGCGGCGGCGCAGATACACATGCCCCGCATACGCGAACAGCGCGTCGAGCACGAGCGCGAGCAGCGCGGTGGCGGCCGCGCCAAGCAGCAGCAGCGACTGGTTGTTGAGGTAGATGCCCGGGAAGATCAATTCGCCAAGGCTGTTGGCGCCGATGAGGAACGACAGGGGCACCGTGCCGACATTGATCACCAGGCTGATGCGCACGCCAGCGAGCACCACGGGCAGCGCATTGGGAAACTCCACGCGCACGAGCCGCTGCAGCGGCGTCATGCCGATGCCGCGCGCGGCCTCGCGCAGCGCGGGCGACACGTTGCGCAGCCCTTCGTACGTGTTGCGCACGATCGGCAGCAGCGACGCGAGCCACAAGGCGAGGATCGCGGGACGTTCGCCGATGCCGAGCACCGCGAGCGCTAGTGCCAGCACGGCGAGCGACGGCACCGTGTTGCCAATGTTGAAGATCTGCATCAGCCGGTCCGCCCAGCGGCGCATGCAGGGCCGCGAGAGGCCGATGCCGGCCGGGATGCCGGTGGCGAGCGCAAGGGCCATCGAAACCGCGACGAGGCGAAGGTGATCGGCGAGGTCGTACAGCAGCCGGTCCCGATGCGTGGCGATGACATCCGGGCCGATCCAGGCGATCAGCCCTGCGAGCGCAATGGCAGTGAGCACACCCCAGGCGAGGCGTACGGCTTGTCGGTTCATGGGTCCTTTTCCTCAAAGGGGGTCCATGGCGGCCATGAGCATGGAACGCCACACGACGAAAGCGAAAAACAATGGGTCCGGAGCGGACGCGTCCGCCGGAGCCGGTTCAGATTGCATTGCCGCCATGACCGGCAGGAGCGCCGGCGGACGGACTATCGGGGCTTCGTGGCTCGGCAATCAAGCGCGGAAGCACCTCATTGATGGAACGCCGGGATAACGGGCGATCCGGTAGCAGCGCAAGAAACCGGGCAACGCGCACAGGCGGGCCGGCCTCGATGGCCTATTGGATTGTTGCGATCTCTGCGCAACGTGTGACAAACAGGCCGCTATTCTACACAAGTTCTGCGATCCTGTCATTTCGAGGTTTTGGCGGGCGTAAAAGCGCGCTTCGCGTCGCCTGCCCAACGCACGGTGCGGCGCGGCTCAGCGTTCTGTTCCGACGCTCGATCCGGGGTGCGGGCGTTCCGCAAACGGAACAATCTTTTGCCCCTCGGACCTCTACCGGATTTTTGCCAAACCCCTACATTGCATGGGTATGCAAGCCATTCAACCGGAGAACGACATGGAAACCCGCACCCCCGCCACCGCCGCAGAGACCGTCACGCGCTCGCGCACGGTCGATCGCGTCGTGCGCGGCATTGCCACGTCCGATGGCGCCGGCGTCAAGCTGACCCGCGTCCTCACGCAGAACCTGCAGCGCCGTCTCGACCCGTTCCTGATGCTGGACGCCTTCGGCACGGACAATCGCGACGACTATATCGGCGGCTTCCCCGACCACCCGCACCGCGGCTTCGAGACCATCACGTACATGCTCGCCGGCCGCATGCGGCATCGCGACAGCGCGGGCCATGAAGGCCTGCTCGAGAACGGCGGCGCGCAATGGATGGTCGCCGGCTCGGGCGTCGTGCATTCGGAGCTGCCCGAGCAGGAAGACGGCCGCATGGAAGGCTTTCAGCTCTGGCTGAACCTGCCCGCGGCCGACAAGATGACCACGCCGTGGTATCGCGATGTGCCGTCGCGCGACATTCCGACCGTCGCCCTGCCCGATGACAAGTCGGCAAGCGGATCGGCGGGCGGAACGGTGCGCGTGATCGCGGGCGCCTCGCACGGTGTCGCGGGCGCCGTCACGCGGCCGGTGACCGAGCCGCTGTACCTGGACGTCCATCTGCCGGCGGGCGCGCGATTCGCGCAGTCGCTGCCGGGGGGACACAACGCGTTCCTGTACGTGTATCGCGGTGAGGTAAAGGTCGGTGACGACGAGAACGCCGCCGTGGTCGAAGCGCAGCGCATGGGCGTGCTCGATAACACGGGCCGCGGCGACGGCGTGGTGATCCACGCCACGGAGGAAGCGCGCTTCCTGCTGATCGCGGGGCAGCCGCTCAACGAGCCGATCGCGCAGTATGGTCCGTTCGTGATGAACACGCAGGACCAGATCTACCAGACGCTGGCCGACTATCGCGACGGCCGCTTCGCGAAGATCCCGGCCGAAAATCACGGCTGACGGACGCCGCCTCCCCGGGCTGCGCCGCCTCACAAGGCCACGGCACCACGCCGTGGCCTTTTTCTTTTCCGGCATGCGAATTGCAACCACCCGCCAACCGTTGCGGGGCGCGCCACATCGTGTAAAACGGGCGGCCGGACCCCCGCACACTTATATAATCCGGAGCAAATATCGGGCATACGGCCGCCATGATGATGGCGCGCACGTCCGGCCCTAGGTTTCTGACCTAACGTTGCTGCCACAACAATTCGAGCCGCTTCAGTGACCTTACACATTCCTACCAGGCTGGCGCTTGCCCACATCACCAAGCGCTATCCCGGCGTGACCGCCAACGACGACGTCAGCCTCTCCGTCGCGCCCGGCGAAATCCATGCCGTGCTCGGCGAAAACGGCGCCGGCAAGTCCACCCTCATGAAGATCATCTTCGGCGCGGTACGACCCGACGCCGGGGAGGTGCACTTCAACGGGGCGCCGGTCTCGATCGCGAGCCCGCACGATGCGCGCAACCTGGGCATCGCGATGGTGTTCCAGCATTTCTCGCTATTCGACACGCTCACGGTCACCGAGAACATCGCGCTCGGCTTACCTCCGAAAGACGCGGGCAACATGAAGCAGCTGGCGGCACGCATCCGCACGACGGCCGAACGCTATGGGCTGCCGCTAGAGCCCCATCGCCACGTGCACACGCTGTCCGTGGGCGAGCGGCAGCGCGTGGAAATCGTGCGCGCGCTGCTGGCCAATCCGCAGTTGCTGATCCTCGACGAGCCCACGTCGGTGCTGACGCCGCAGGCGGTGGAGACGCTGTTCGTCACGCTGCGCCAGCTCGCGGCCGAAGGCACCAGCATCCTGTACATCAGCCACAAGCTCGACGAGATTCGCGCGCTGTGCCATCGCGCGACGGTCATGCGCATGGGCCGCGTGACGGGCGTGTGCGATCCGCGCGAGGAGAGCGCGGCATCCCTCTCCCGTCTGATGATCGGCGGCGAGCCGCCGCGCGAAGCGCGCGTGGCGGCAGAACGCGGACCGCTGCGGCTGGCCGTTCGCGACCTGTCGCTGCCGCGCTCGCACGCATTCGGCACCGCGCTGGAACGCATCGCGCTCGACGTGCATGGCGGCGAGATCGTCGGTATCGCGGGCGTGTCCGGCAACGGCCAGCAGGAGTTGCTCGCGGCCTTGTCCGGAGAGGATGGGCGGCAAACCGGCGGCGCGGTGCAGATCGACGGCCGCGCGGTGGGCAGGCTCGGCGCGCGCGACCGCCGCCGCGCGGGCCTCGCCTTCGTGCCCGAGGAACGCCTCGGCCGCGGCGCGGTGCCCGGCATGAGCCTTGCCGCGAATACGCTGCTCTCCCATCAGTCGCCGCCGTTCGTGCGCGGGGGGCTGATTTCGCCGAAGGCCGCGGCGGGACTCGCCGCCAGCGTGATCCAGCGCTTCCGCGTCAAGGCCAACAACCCCGACGCGCTGGCTCGCAGCCTCTCCGGCGGCAACCTCCAGAAATTCATCGTGGGCCGCGAGATCGCTTCCGGCCCGAAGGTGCTGATCGTCGCGCAGCCCACGTGGGGCGTCGACGTCGGCGCCGCCGCGCAGATCCATAACGAGATACTTGCCCTCAAGGCCACCGGCTGCGCGGTGCTCGTCGTATCGGAAGAACTCGACGAGCTGTTTGCCATCTGCGACCGGCTGCACGTCATCGCCAAGGGCCATCTGTCGCCGTCGATTCCCGTGGAGACCGCCACGCGAGAGCAGGTGGGCCTCTGGATGAGCGGATTATGGTCAGGAGGACCCGCCACAGAGCGCGACAAGACCGAAGCGGAGGTGAGCCATGGCTGAGTTCCGCCTGCCTCTGTCGCTCGCGCCGCGTGGCGCCCCGTCCCGCACGATGGCTTATGCGTCGCCGTTCATCGCACTGGCGCTGACGTTATTGTTCGGCGCGCTGCTGTTCGTCGCGCTCGGCAAGGAGCCCATGGCCGCGTTGAAGGTCTTCCTCGTCGATCCGCTGCGCGACAAGCGCGCGATCGGCGAGGTGCTGCTGAAGACCGTGCCGCTCGTACTCTGCGCGCTCGGCCTCGCGGTCTGCTATCGCGCCAATGTGTGGAACATCGGCGCCGATGGCCAGCTGATTCTCGGCGGCATCTTCGCGGGCGCCACGGTGCTGTACTTCGACACGCCCGGCCACACGATCGGCGGCCTGCCCGTGCTCGTGCTGGCCTCCCTGGCCGGCGTCGTCGGCGGCATGCTCTGGGCCGCGATCACGGCGCTGCTGCGCGATCGCTTCAACGCCAACGAGATCCTCGTCTCCCTGATGCTCACGTACATCGCGCAGCAGCTGATCCTGTGGGTCGTCAACGGCCCGCTCAAGGATCCGCAAGGCATGAACTTCCCGCAGTCGAAGGTGTTCTCGTCCGAGTTCCTGCTGCCGAATCTGCTGTCGGGCTCGCGCCTGCATGCGGGCTTCGCGGTGATGCTCGTGCTCGTGGCCGTCATGACCGTGTTCGTGTTCCGCAGCTTTGCCGGCTACCGCCTGCAGGTGGGCGGCACCGCGCCGCTCGCCGCGCGCTATGCGGGCTTCTCGGCGCGCGGGTCGCTGTGGAGCGCGCTGCTGATCTCGGGCGCCACCGCCGGCCTGGCGGGCGCGTTCGAGGTGACGGGGCCGATCGGCCAACTGCTGCCTTCGATCTCGCCCGGTTATGGCTTCACGGCCATCATCGTCGCGTTCGTCGGCCGGCTGCATCCGGTGGGCACCGTGTTCGGTGGCATCGTGATGTCGCTGTTCTATATCGGCGGCGAAATGGCGCAGTCGCGCATCGGCCTGCCCTCCGCGCTCGGCTGGGTGTTCCAGGGCATGCTGCTGTTCTTCCTGCTTGCGTGCGACACGCTGATCGACAACCGCCTGCGCTGGCGCGCCACGGCCGCCTAAGGGAGCCACAAAACATGGAACAACTCGCTCCCCTGATCGCCACCGCCATCAATGCCGGCACCCCGCTGCTGCTGGCCGCGCTCGGCCTGCTCGTCAACGAGCGCGCCGGCGTGCTCAACCTCGGCGCCGAGGGCATGATGCTCGTGGCTGCCGTGTTCGGCTTCATGGTCGGCTACCAGACGCAGTCCCCGATGCTCGGCTTCCTCGCGGGCGCCGGTGCCGGCATGCTCATGGCCACGCTGTTCTCGTGGCTGGCGCTCGTGCTGGCCACCAACCAGGTGGCGACGGGTCTCGCCCTGTCGATCTTCGGCACGGGCCTGTCCGCCTTCATGGGCCAGCGCTTCGTCGGCTATGCCATGCCCGCGCAGGCCAAGGCCGTGCCCGGCCTTGCGGACATTCCGTTCATCGGCCCGGCCTTCTTCCAGCAGCACTGGATGGTGTACTTCAGCCTGCTGCTGTGCGGCGCCATCATGTGGTTCCTGTTCCGGACGCGCGCGGGCCTCACGCTGCGTGCGATCGGCGAGTCGCCGGAATCCGCGCACGCGCTCGGCTATCCGGTGCGATGGATCCGCTTCGGCGCGCTGCTATTCGGCGGCGCCTGCTGCGGCCTTGCCGGCGCGTATCTGTCTCTCGTGTACACGCCGATGTGGGTCGAAAACCTTGTGGCGGGCCGCGGCTGGATCGCACTCGCGCTGACGACGTTCGCGACCTGGCGTCCGGGCCGCGTGCTGATCGGCGCCTGGCTGTTCGGCGGCGTGACGATCCTGCAGTTCTATCTGCAGGGCATCGGCATCGCGGTCGCGCCGCAGTTCCTGTCGATGCTGCCCTATGCCGCGACGATCGTGGTGCTCGCGCTGATCTCGCGCAATCCCGCATGGATTCGCCTCAATATGCCGGCCTCGCTGGGCAAGCCATTCCGCCCCGGCAATGCATGACACCGTAGTAACGCCATCCACAACACAACCAAGACCATCGCACAAGGAGAGATCATGAACGTTACACGCAGAACGACACTGGCGGCCATCGCGGCCACCACCGTCCTCGCGCTGGCGGGCTGCGGCAAGAAGGACGAGGCCCCGGCCGCGTCGGCAGGCCCCGCCTCCGCACCGGCCGCCGCCGCGGCGGGCGAACCGCTCAAGGTCGCGTTCGTCTACATCGGCCCGGTCGGCGATGCGGGCTGGACCTTCGCGCACGACGCCGGCCGCAAGGCGGTGGAAGCGAAGTTCGGCGACAAGGTGAAGACGTCGTACGTCGAGAACGTGCCCGAGTCCGCCTCCGACGCCGAGCGCGTGTTCCGCGATCTGGCCAGCCAGGGCAACAAGCTGATCTTCGGCACCACGTTCGGCTATCAGGAGTCGATGCTCAAGGTGGCGAAGGAATTCCCGGACGTGAAGTTCGAACACGCCACGGGCTTCAAGACCGCCGACAACCTCGCGCAGTACGACGTGCGCACTTATGAAGGCGCCTATCTCGCCGGCGTGGTTGCGGGCAAGATGAGCAAGAGCGGCAAGATGGGCGTGGTGGCATCGGTGCCTATTCCCGAGGTCATCCGCAACATCGACTCGTTCACGATCGGCGCGCGCAGCGTGAATCCGCAGGCGACGGTCAAGGTCGTGTGGGTCAACAAGTGGTTCGATCCGGGCAAGGAACGTGAAGCCGCGACCACGCTGATCGGCCAGGGCGTGGACATGCTGATGCAGAACACGGACTCGGCGGCCGTGGTGCAGACCGCGCAGGAGAAAGGCGTCTACGCTTTCGGCTGGGACAGCGACATGAGCAAGTTCGGCGAGAAGGCGCACCTCGCGGCGTCGGTCATCGACTGGGGCGTGTACTACACCAAGGTCGTCGACGACGTGCTGAACAAGCAGTGGAAGAACAGCACGATCTGGTGGGGCCTGAAGGAAGGCATGATCGACCTCAAGGGCTTCAACGGCGTCGTGCCGGCCGACGTGAAGACGCTCGTGGAAGAACGCAAGAAGGGCATTGTCGACGGCTCCGCGCCGATCTGGAAGGGTCCGATCAAGGACAACGCGGGCAAGGAACAGGTTGCCGCGGGCCAGACGGCCGACGACGCGTTCCTGCATAACGTGAAGTTCTACGTGGAAGGCGTGGAAGGCAACGTTCCGGGCTGACGCGTTGTGGTTGGCGCCGGGGTAAAACCCGGCGGAACTTGAAGCGGGAAAGAACGGCCCAAGCTAATTGCTTGGGCCGCGTGCGTTGCGCGGTCCGCGTGATCGAGGAGGCCCTTCCATGTGGAAACGCTTTTCCGCCTTGTGGACCATGATCCGCCGCGACGGGCGGATGCTGTGGTTTGCGCTGCGGCACCCTGACGCGCCCGTCTGGCTGCGTCCGGCCACCATCGCGTTGCTGGTCTACGCGGTGTCGCCGATCGACCTGATTCCCGACTTCGTCGCCGGCCTCGGCATCGTCGACGACGTGGTTCTCATTCCCCTTGCCGTCCATCTGATGCTGAAGCGCCTGCCGCCCCACATCCTGCGGCAGGCCAGCCTGCGCGCCACCGCGACGACGGTCAGGCCGCGGTAGACAGCTGCGCGAGCACCAGCTCGGCCGTCGCGAGATTGGTCGCGCACGGCACGTTGTGCACGTCGCACGCCCGCACCAGCGCGTTGATGTCCGGCTCGTGCGGCTGCGGCGTCATGGGATCGCGCAGGAAGATCACCGCGGTAACGCGCCCTTCCGCAAGCTGCGCGCCGATCTGCAGATCCCCGCCCCACGGGCCCGACAACATGCGCGTCACCGAGAGTCCCGTCTCGTCGGCGATGCGGCCGCCGGTCGTCCCGGTGGCCAGCAGCTCGCACTGCGAGAGGAACGCCCGATGCCGCTCCGCGAACGCCACGATGTCGTCCTTCTTGTGATCGTGGGCGATCAGCGCAATACGAACGACCGATGCGGAAGACGATGCGGAAGACGATGCGGATGACGCGGCGGGTGCGGACGCCATGTCACATCGTGCCCGGGAAGGCGCCGCCGTCGAGCAGCAGGTTCTGGCCCGTGATGAACCCCGCCTGCTTGCTTGCGAGGAACGCGCAGGCCGCGCCGAACTCGGCCGGCTCGCCGAAGCGGCGGGTCGGGTTGGCGGCGGCACGGCGTGCCGATACTTCGTCGATGGTCAGGTTGGCCTTCTTGGCCGCGCCTTCCATCGTCTTGTAGAGGCGGTCCGTATTGAACGGGCCGGGCAGCAGGTTGTTCACGGTCACGCCGTGCTGTGCCACTTCGCGCGCGAGGCCGGCGATAAAACCGGTCAGGCCCGAACGCGCGCCGTTCGACAGGCCCAGCACGTCGATCGGCGCCTTGACGGCACCGCTCGTGATGTTGATCACCCGGCCCCACTTGCGCTCGATCATGCCGTCGATGGTCGCCTTGATCAGTTCGATCGGCGTCAGCATGTTGGCGTCGATCGCGGCGATCCAGTCATCGCGCTGCCAGTCGCGGAAGTTGCCCGGAGGCGGGCCGCCCGCGTTGTTCACGAGGATGTCGAGGTTGCCGAGCTTGGCCACCGCGTCGAGCGCGAGCTTGCGGCCCTCCGGCGTGGTGATGTCGGTCGCCACCGCGATCACGCGGCGGCCGTGGCGCGCGCGCAGATCGGCCGCGGCCTTCTCCAGTGCCTCCGCGCCCCGCGCGACGATCACCACGTCGACGCCCTCGGCCGCGAGCGCATCCGCGCAGGCAAACCCGAGACCCTTGCTCGCGCCGCACACCAGCGCATGCTTACCGCGCAATCCGAAATCCATGTCTTCTCTCTCCGTTGGGTGTTGTGTGGTTGATTCAATCAGGTCTTGCGCGCGGACAGCAAATACATGCCCCCGAGCACCAGCGCGCTGCCGGCGAGCTGCACGCCGGTGACGGGCTCTCCAAGCAGCCAGAACGCGAGCGCCAGCGTGGACACCGGGCCGATCATGCCGGCCTGCGACGCCATTGGCGCGCCAATGCGCGCCACGGCGACCATCGTCATCGACACGGGCAGCACGGTGCAGAACACCGCGTTGATGACCGACAGCCACATCACCGGCGCCGGCTGCACCAGTTCGGCGAACGGACGGCCCAGCACCACGTACTGGATCGCGCAGCAGGCGGTGGATACGCACATCGCATACGCGACCAGCCGCAGCGAACCCACGCGCCGCACGAGCTCGCCGCTCAGAATCAGGTACACACCATACGACAACGCACTGCCGAGCACCAGTCCGCCGCCGAGCCATACCTGCGCGCCGCTCACGTCGAGGTCATGCGCGAAGACCAGCACGATGCCCGCATAGGCAAGCAGCAGGGAGATCCACTGGCGCGCATGGATCGGCCGGCGGAACACCAGCGCGGTGGTCAGGAGCACGAAAGACGGCGTCAGGAACAGGATCAGGCGCTCGAGGCCGGCCGTGATGTATTGCAGGCCGATGAAGTCGAGGAAGCTCGACAGGTAATAACCGATGAAGCCCAGAAACACCACGCGCCCGCGATCGGCCCATGACAGCGCGGGCAGCTTGCGCGCCTGCCACCAGCCGATGGCCATGAATAGCGGCACCGCGAACAGCATGCGCAGCGTGATGACCATCACGGCGTCCACGTCGTAGCGGTACATCAGCTTGGCGACGATCGCCTTGGCGGAGAACAGCACGGCGCCGACGGCGGCGACGGCCAACCCGTAGCGCTGCGCGGCGGCAACGTCCGCGGGTTGCGGAACGGATGGGGAGACGGATTTCTGGGAAGCGGTCACGGGGACGGTCTGCGATGCGGGCCGGCGGCGCAGGCGCGTGGGGACGCCTTGCGCCGGAACCCGCCGATTGTATGTCAAAAGGCGCAAGCACGAAGACGCCCCCTCCCCTACAATGGCTCGCGCGCGGTTCGCGTCACAAGCGCGGCCGGCGCCACGATAACCAGATTGCCATCATTGGAGACATTCGCGTCATGCCGTCCACCCATCGCCTCCGCCGCAGGCTGATTCAGTCCGTCCTGATTCCATCCGTCCTTAGCCTCCCCATATCGCTCGCCCTCGGGCTCCCGACCGCGCAGGCCGCCGATGCCTTCCCGTCCAAGCCGATCCGATTCGTCGTGCCCTACGCGGCCGGCGGCACCACCGACCTCGTCGCGCGCACCGTCGGCCAGCGCGTGGCGGAGAAGCTCGGGCAACCGGTCGTCATCGAGAACCGCCCCGGCGCGGGCGGCAATATCGGCATGGACGCGGTGGCCAAGGCCGCGCCCGACGGCTACACGATCGGCTTCGGCGCCATCTCGACCAACGCGCTCAACCCGCATATCTACAAGCACGTGCCGTTCGACCCGCGCAAGGACTTCACCGCGATCAGCCTGCTGGGCACCTCGACCATCGTGCTCGAAGTCAGCGAAAGCCTGCCCGTGAAGACGGTGCCCGAGCTCGTCGCCTACGCCAAGGCGCATCCGGGACTGACCTATGCGACCGCCGGCACCGGCACCTCGATGCACCTCGCCGGCGCCATGTTCTCGCAAATGACGCAGACAGGACTCGTGCACGTGCCGTACAAGGGCAGCAGCCCGGCCATTAACGACATGCTCGGCGGCCATCTGCAGGTGATGTTCGACAACCTGCCGGCCTCCCTGCCGCATATCCAGGCGGGCAAGCTCCGCGCGCTGGCGGTCGCCGGCAAGACGCGATCCCCGTCCCTGCCGAACGTGCCGACGCTTGCCGAGGCCGGTCTGGCCGGTTACTCGGTGGAGCCGTGGTTTGGCGTGTATGGCCCGCCCAATGTGCCGGCGCCCGTGGTACAGGCGCTCAATGCCGCCTTCGTCGAAGCGCTCGCGCGGCCGGACGTGCGCGACAAGCTCGTGCAGGCCGGCTTCAATCCGAAGGGGTCGAGCGCGGCCGAACTGCAGTCGCTCACGCAGACCGAGTACGACCGCTTCGGCAAGGTCGCGAAGGAAGCGGCCATTACCGTGGACTAGGCGCGCAACAGCGTGGCCAACCGCGTGGCCAACCGAGCGTCAACCGAGGGGTGGGGAGAAGACCGGACAGCGCGGTCGTGACCGGCCGGCGGCCAATGCCATTACAATCGCGCTGCATCGGGTCCGCGCCGGCCGAGCCGCGCGGCGCCCGCCCCTCATTTGCCGAGTCCCCTCGGCGGGACTCCAGACTGCCAGCATGAAACAAGATCCGCGCTTCCCCAACCTGTTCATCCTCGACCACCCGCTGATCCAGCACAAGCTCTCGCACATGCGCGACAAGGAAACGTCCACGCGCACGTTCCGCGAGCTGCTGCGGGAGATCACGCTGCTGATGGGTTACGAGATCACGCGCGACCTGCCGCTGACCACGCGCCATATCGAGACCCCGCTGACCCCGCTGGAAGCGCCCGTCATCGCCGGCAAGAAGCTCACGATCGTGCCCGTGCTGCGCGCGGGCGTGGGCATGAGCGACGGCCTCGTGGAACTGGTGCCGTCGGCGCGTATCGGCCATATCGGCGTGTACCGCGACGAGCAGCATCGTCCCGTGGAATACCTCGTGCGCCTGCCGGACCTCGAAGACCGCAGCTTCATCCTTTGCGATCCGATGGTCGCCACGGGCTATTCCGCCGCGCACGCGGTGGACGTGCTCAAGAAGCGCGGCGTGAAGGATGACGCCATCACGTTCGTCGCGCTTGTCGCCGCGCCGGAAGGCGTGGAAGTTTTCCAGAAGGCGCATCCGGGCGTGAAGCTGTTCGTCGCGTCGCTGGACAGCCACCTCGACGCGCACGCCTACATCGTGCCGGGCCTCGGCGACGCCGGTGACCGCCTGTTCGGCACCAAGAACTGAGCGGCGTTACTTTTTCCGTCCGGAACCCAGCAGACTGCCCAGCACGCCGCGAATCAACTCGCGGCCTACCTGCGAACCGACCGTGCGCGCCGCGGATTTGGCCATGGACTCGAGGATCGAGTCGCCGCGGCCGCTCTTGCCGGTGCCGCGCGTGAGCGTGCCGAAGATATCGCCGGCCTGACCGAGCCAGCCGCCTTGCTCCGCCGGCGCGTCCGTGGGGGCACCGGGCGGCGTGCCGACGGTTGACGCCTTGCCGCTGCGGCTCTTTTCGCCCCCACCGCCATTGCCATCCGCCGGCGCGGCATGCCCCGCGTCGCCGCGCAGTTTCTCGTAGGCCGACTCGCGGTCGATTGCCTTTTCATACGTGCCCGCGACCAGCGACGTGGCGATCAGTTGCTTCCGCTCGGCGTCGTCGATCGGCCCGATGCGGCTACCCGGCGCCAGCACCCATGCGCGTTCGGTAATGCCCGGAATGCCCTTGCCATCGAGGCATGAGACCAGCGCCTCGCCCACGCCGAGCTCGCCGATGACCTGCTCCAGCGACAGCTTCGGATTCGCGCGCATCGTCGTCGCGGCCACCTTGACGGCCTTCTGGTCGCGCGGCGTGAACGCGCGCAGCGCGTGCTGGACGCGATTGCCGAGCTGGCCGAGCACCGTGTCGGGAATGTCGAGCGGATTCTGCGTGACGAAGTACACGCCGACGCCCTTGGAACGCACGAGCCGAACCACCTGTTCGATCTTGTCGAGCAGACCCTTCGGCGCATCGTTGAACAGCAGGTGCGCCTCGTCGAAGAAGAACACGAGCTTGGGCTTGTCGAGGTCGCCCGCCTCGGGCAGCTTTTCGAACAGTTCCGACAGCATCCACAGCAGGAACGTCGCGTAAAGGCGCGGCGCGTTCATCAGCTTGTCGGCGGCGAGGATGTTGACGACGCCCTGCCCCTTTTCCGTCTGGATGAAGTCCTCGAGGTTCAGCATCGGCTCGCCGAAGAACTGGTCGGCGCCCTGCGACTCGAGCGCGACAAGTCCGCGCTGGATCGCGCCGATCGACGCCGCCGAGATGTTGCCGTACTCCGTGGTGAACTGCGAGGCGTTGTCCCCGACGTACTGGAGCATCGCGCGCAGGTCCTTGGCGTCGAGCAGCAGCAGGCCGTTGGCATCGGCGATGCGGAACACGAGGTTCAGCACGCCCTGCTGGGTGTCGTTGAGTTCGAGCATCCGCGACAGCAGCAGCGGCCCCATGTGGGACACCGTGGCCCGCACGGGGTGGCCTTTCTCGCCGAAGACATCCCAGAGCGTCGTCGGGCAGCCGCCCCAGACCGGTTCCGGCAGGCCATGCTCGGCCAGCCGCGCCTTGAGTTTCTCGGACGCCTGTCCCGGCTGGGAAATGCCGGTCAGATCACCTTTGACGTCCGCCATGAACACCGGCACGCCCAGGCGCGAGAAGCCCTGCGCGAGCGTCTGCAGCGTGACGGTCTTGCCGGTGCCGGTCGCGCCGGTGATGAGGCCGTGCCGGTTGCCCATCTCGGGCAGCAGCACCAGTTCGTGGTCGGCGTTCTTGGCTAGGAGGATGGGATCGGCCATGGGAGTCTCGGTTAGCACAGGCGGCCGTCAGGGCAAGGTGACCGCGTGATAAAATCCTGCGCTGATTATAGCCAGCAGGCTGGCACATCCATCACATGGTGCAGGGACATTGCTTCGCACCACCGCGCATCCGCCTCGGAGAAAAGAATCATGGCCGGTCATTCCAAATGGGCCAACATCAAGCACAAGAAAGCCGCCGCTGACGCCAAGCGCGGCAAAGTCTGGACGCGACTCATCAAGGAAATCACCGTGGCCGCCAAGCTCGGCGGCGGCGATGCCGACTCCAACCCGCGCCTGCGCCTGTCGATCGACAAGGCCATGGACGCGAACATGCCCAAGGACAACATCCAGCGCGCGATCCAGCGTGGCGTGGGTGGTCTGGAAGGCGCCAACTACGAAGAAATCCGCTACGAAGGCTACGGCCTGGCCGGTGCCGCGATCATCGTGGATTGCCTGACCGACAATCGCACGCGGACCGTGGCGGAAGTGCGCCACGCCTTCTCGAAGCATGGCGGCAACATGGGCGCGGAAGGCTCCGTGGCGTTCATGTTCACGCACTGCGGCCAGTTCCTGTTCGCGCCGGGCACGCCCGAGGACAAGCTCATGGAAGCGGCCCTCGAAGCGGGCGCCGACGACGTGGTCGGCAACGAGGACGGTTCGATCGAAGTCACCTGCCCGCCGAACGACTTCTCCGCCGTGAAGGCCGCGCTGGAAGCGGCCGGCTTCAAGGCCGAAGTGGCGGACGTCGTGATGAAGCCGCAGAACGAGGTGAGCTTCACGGGCGACGATGCCGTGAAAATGCAGAAACTGCTGGACGCCATCGAAAATCTCGACGACGTGCAGGAAGTCTTCACCAACGCGGTCATCGAGGAGTAACGCCTCGGCGCGACTCGAACCCCCGAAAACTCCCGAAACGGCCGCGGCCCGCATCCGTTTCTCATCTGGCAGTGGAACATGAAAGTATTGGTAGTCGGCTCCGGTGGCCGTGAACATGCGCTGGCCTGGAAGTTGGCCCAGTCGCCCAAGGTGCAGGTCGTCTACGTGGCGCCCGGCAATGGCGGGACGGCGCTCGACAAGCGCCTGCAGAACGTGCCGCTGACCGACCCCGAGGTGCTTGCCGCGTTCGCCGAGCGCGAGGGCGTGGCCTTCACCGTGGTGGGCCCCGAGGCGCCGCTGGCGCGCGGCATCGTGGACGTGTTCCGCGCGCGCGGCCTGCGCATCTTCGGCCCGACGCGCGCCGCCGCGCAGCTCGAGTCGTCGAAGGACTTCGCCAAGGCCTTCATGCATCGCCACAACATCCCGACCGCCGCGTACGAGACGTTCTCCGACGCCGCGCGCGCGCATGCCTATATCGATGCGCAGGGCGCGCCGATCGTGATCAAGGCCGATGGCCTCGCCGCGGGCAAGGGCGTGGTCGTGGCCATGACGCTCGAGGAAGCGCATGCGGCCGTGGACATGATGCTGGACGGCAACAAGCTTGGCGATGCGGGCGCCCGCGTCGTGATCGAGGAATTCCTCGAGGGCGAGGAAGCCAGCTTCATCGTGCTGGTCGATGGCAAGAACGTGCTCGCGCTGGCCACGAGCCAGGACCACAAGCGCCTGCTGGACGCCGATGCCGGCCCCAACACGGGCGGCATGGGCGCCTACTCGCCCGCGCCGGTGGTCACGCCCGCGCTGCATGCCCGCGCGCTGCGCGAGATCATCATGCCGACCGTGCGCGGCATGGAGAAAGACGGCATTCCCTACACGGGCTTCCTGTACGCGGGCCTGATGATCGACAAGGACGGCAACCCGAAGACGCTCGAGTTCAACTGCCGCATGGGCGATCCGGAAACGCAGCCGATCATGGCGCGCCTCAAGACCGACCTCGTCGATGTGATGGAAGCCGCGGTGACCATGCGCCTCGATGAAGTCGAGCTCGACTGGGACCGCCGGACCGCGCTGGGCGTGGTGATGGCCGCGTACAACTACCCGGACACGCCGCGCAACGGCGACGAGATCACCGGCATTCCCGCGGAAACGCCCGATGCGGTGACGTTTCACGCAGGCACCACGCTCCAGGATGGCAAGCTGCTGACCTCGGGCGGCCGCGTGCTGTGCGTGGTGGGCCTCGCCGACACGGTCAAGGCCGCGCAGAAGAACGCGTATGCCGCGGTGGAACAGATCCGGTTCGACGGCATGCAGTACCGGACCGACATTGGCTACCGGGCCATCCGCCGCTGAGGCTTCCCTCCTCCCCCGGCTGGCGCCACACGACCCGTGACGCGCAGCCAGCCGGTACAATCGTGACATGACATCACGATGACCGCCGACGTTGTTGATACCGACCGTCGGCGGTTTTGTTACCGGCCCATACGAGCCCTACGAGCCCATACGATCTCCCGATCATGATCGATACCCAGGCAGTCCGTGCCTATCTGCTCGGTCTGCAAGACCGCATCACCGACGCCATTGCGGCGGTGGATGGCCAGGCGTTCCTCACCGACGCCTGGGAGAAGCCGCCCACCGAGCGCCTGCGCGGCAGCGGCCGGACGCGGATCCTCGAAGGCGGTGCCGTGATGGAACGCGCGGGCGTGGGCTTCTCCGACGTGCGCGGCGACACGCTGCCCCCTTCCGCCACCGCCAACCGGCCGGAACTCGCGGGCCGCAGCTTCGAGGCGACCGGCGTCTCGCTGGTGTTCCATCCGCGCAATCCGTATGTGCCGACCGTGCACATGAACGTGCGCTGCTTCGTGGCCGTGAAGCCCGACGCGGAACCCGTGTGGTGGTTCGGCGGCGGCATGGACCTGACCCCCTATTACGGCGACACGCGCGACGCCGTGCATTTCCATCGCACTTGCGAACGGGCGCTGCATCCGTTTGGCGATGACCTGTATCCGCGCTTCAAGCAGTGGTGCGACGAGTATTTCTTCCTGCGCCACCGCGGCGAGGCACGCGGCATCGGCGGCGTGTTCTTCGACGACTTTTCCGCGCTCGGTTTCGATCGCAGCTTCGCGATGATGCAGTCCGTGGGCGATGCATTCCTCGATGCGTACCTGCCCATCCTGCAGGCGCGCAAGGACATGCCCTATGGCGAGCGCGAGCGCGACTTCCAGGCGTATCGCCGCGGCCGCTACGTCGAGTTCAATCTGGTGTTCGACCGCGGCACGCTGTTTGGCCTGCAGTCGGGCGGCCGCGCCGAATCGATCCTGATGTCGATGCCGCCGCAGGTCAGCTGGCGCTACGACTGGAAACCGGAGCCGGGCAGTGCGGAAGCCGCCCTGTATAGCGACTTCCTGCCGCCGAAGGACTGGCTCGGCATGGCGGGAAACGGCGGCGCGCAATGACCATTTCCGTGACAGCCGCCCATCGTTTCGATCGCCCCTATCGTCTCGGCATTCTCGGCGGCACGTTCGATCCGCCCCATCGCGGCCACGTCGCCCTGGCGCAACTGTTCATCGAACATCTCGGGCTCGACGAGCTCGTCTGGATTCCCACGGGCCAGTCTTGGCAGAAAGGCGACGACGTGACGCCCGCGGCCGACCGGCTCGCGATGACGGAACTGGCCGCGGCCGCCGTCGGCGATACCGCGGCCAAAGTCGGCGTCAGCCGCATGGAAGTCGATCGCGCGGGCCCCAGCTATACCATCGATACGGTGCGCCAGTTGCGCGAGCAATATGGCCCCGAAGCGTCGATGTCGTGGCTCATGGGCGCCGACCAATTGCTGCGCCTGCACACGTGGCACGGATGGGAAGACCTGTTCGAGCATGTGCACCTGTGCGTGGCCACGCGGCCGGGCTTCGACCTCGCCACGCTGGAAGGTCCCGTGCGCGCCAGCATGGCCGCGCGGCTGGCGGACAAGCACCTGATACAATCCACGCCCTCCGGCCGCATGTGGCTCGACCAGACGCTTGCCGTCGATCTGTCGTCCACCGGCCTGCGCGCCCGTCTGGCCAGTGGCGACACGCCGGATGCCCAGGCAGATGACCAGCTGCCCGAGGGCGTGGCACACTACATCGCGAGTCACGGTCTTTATCACAAGGCCCGGAGCGACTCGCCTCCCAACTCGAATCAAGGCTGAACAAGAACACACCATGGATATTAAGAAACTGCAACGCGCCATCGTCGACGGGCTCGAGGATGTCAAAGCGCAGGACATCAAGGTGTTCGACACCACTCACCTGACCGAGCTGTTCGACCGGGTGGTGATCGCCAGCGGCAATTCGAATCGGCAGACGAAGGCGCTCGCCGCCTCCGTCCGCGACACCGTGAAGGACGCCGGCGGCCATATCGTCGCTGTCGAGGGTCTGGAGACGGGCGAATGGGTGCTCGTCGACTGCGGCGACGCGGTCGTCCACATTCTGCAGCCGCAGCTGCGCCTGTACTACAACCTCGAGGAAATCTGGGGCGACAAGCCGGTGCGCATGAAGCTCTCCACCGGCAAGGGCCTGGCCAAGGCCAGCGAGCCGATGGACGACGAGGACGAGGAGGCGGCCGAACGCGCCCCGCGCGCGAAGCGCGCGACCAACCTCAAGCCGGCGCTGGCTCGCCTGCCCGAGGGCATGAAGGAACCCTCGCCGCCGATGGGCCACGAGGACACCGATCCGGACGCGCTGGCCACGATGGGCCGCAAGCCCGTCACGCGCAAGGCGTCCACGGGCGTTCCGGCGAAGGCGCCCGCGCGCAAGACCGCTGGCAAGACGACCGGGACGGCGACGCGCAAGACGGCGACGAAGAGCGCTGCGACCAAGACTGCTGCGACCAAGACCGCCACAGCCAAGACCGCCACGAAGACTGCAACAAAAACCGCGACCAAAACCGCGGCCAAGACCGCCGCGAAGACCGCCGCGCGCAAGCGCTCGGCCTGATCGGCAGGCGGTATCCGTAACGACCGGGCGATTTTTGCATGCAACTCGTGATCGTGGCCGTCGGCCACAAGATGCCAGCGTGGATCGAATCGGGCTTTGCAGAGTATGCCAAGCGGATGCCGCCCGAGCTGCGCATCGAACTGCGCGAGATCAAGCCGGAGGCACGGTCGTCGAGCAACAACGCCGCGACGGTCATGCAGCGCGAGGCGACCCGCATCGAGGCCGCCCTCGCCCCGCTGACGCGTCCGCGCATCGTCGCGCTGGACGAGCGCGGCAAGGACCTCACCACCGTCAAACTGGCCGAGCAACTGACCGGCTGGCAGCGTGAAGGCGGCGACGTGGCCTTTCTCATCGGCGGTGCCGATGGGCTCGATCCCGCGTTGAAGGCGCGCGCGAACACGCTGATCCGTTTGTCCAGCCTCACGCTGCCGCATGGCATGGTGCGCGTGCTGCTGGCCGAGCAGCTCTATCGCGCGTGGTCCGTGACCCAGAACCACCCCTATCACCGCGTCTGAGGCATCTGTCCGCCCGGCGTGGTGCCCAGCCCCTCCCCATGCCCATGGACCTGTCCCTCTACGACATCCTGTACCTCGCCTCCCAGAGCCCGCGCCGCCGTGAACTCCTCACGCAGCTGGGCGTGCGCTACGAACTGCTGCTCGCCGATGCCGCCGAGGACGCCGAGGCGCTCGAGGCCGTGCTGCCCGGCGAGTCGCCGGACACCTACGTGCAGCGCGTGTGCGCGCTCAAGGCGGAGGCCGCGCTGCAGCGCCGCCAGCGGCGAGGGTTGCCCGCGCGCCCGATCCTGACGTCCGACACCACGGTCTGCCGCGGCGGCGACATCCTGGGCAAGCCCGCCGATGCGGCCGAGGCGGCCGCGATGCTCGCCACGCTCTCCGGCACCACGCACCGCGTCCTGACGGCGGTGTCCGTGGTCTCCGTGGCCGGCACGCACCATGCGCTGTCGATCTCGGAGGTCACTTTCCGCACGCTTAGCGGGGAGGAGATCGATCGCTACGCCGCCAGCGGCGAGCCGCTCGGCAAGGCGGGTGCCTATGGCATTCAGGGCCGCGCGGCCGAGTTCATCGAACGTATCTCGGGAAGCTATTCGGGTATCATGGGACTGCCCCTGTTCGAGACGGCCGCGCTGTTGCGCGAGGCGGGATTGCGGTTCTGAGAAGATTGCCATCGCCATGACTGAAGACATCCTCGTCAACATCACTCCGCAGGAAACCCGCGTCGCCATCGTGCAGCAGGCCGCCGTCCAGGAACTGCACGTCGAGCGCACGCTCACGCGCGGGCTCGTCGGCAACATCTACCTCGGCAAGGTCGTGCGCGTGCTGCCCGGCATGCAGTCGGCGTTCATCGATATCGGACTCGAGCGCGCCGCCTTCCTGCACGTCGCCGACATCTGGCACCCCCGCGATCCCGACAACAAGAACGGCGTCCACCTCGCCATCGAGAAGACGCTGTACGAGGGCCAGGCGCTGATGGTGCAGGTCATCAAGGACCCCATCGGCACCAAGGGCGCGCGGCTCTCGACGCAGGTCAGCATCGCGGGCCGCACACTCGTGTATCTGCCGCAGGACCCCCATATCGGCATCTCGCAGCGCATCGAGGGCGAAGTCGATCGCGAAGCGCTGCGCGCGCGCGTGCAGGGCCTGGTGCCGACCGACGAACGCGGCGGTTTCATCGTGCGCACGATCGCGGAAGAAGCGAGCGACGATGAACTCGGCAACGATATCGCTTACCTGCGCAAGATCTGGTCGGCGATCAAGCTCAACGCGACGACGCTGCCCGCGCCGAGTCTGCTCTATCAGGATCTGAACCTCGCGCAGCGCGTGCTGCGCGATTTCATCAGCGACGCCACCGGCTCCATCCAGGTGGACTCGCGCGAGAACTATGTAAAGCTCGTCGAGTTCGCGCAGGAATACACGCCGGCTGTGCTGCCGCGCCTGTCGCACTACACGGGCGAACGGCCGATCTTCGACCTGTTCAACATCGACGCCGAGATCGAACGCGCGTTGTCGCGCCGCGTGGACCTGAAGTCCGGCGGCTATCTGATGATCGACCAGACGGAGGCGATGACAACGATCGACGTCAACACGGGCGGCTACGTCGGCGCACGCAATTTCGACGACACGATCTTCCGGACGAACCTCGAAGCCGCGCATACGATCGCGCGCCAGCTGCGTCTGCGCAACCTCGGCGGCATCATCATCATCGACTTCATCGACATGGAGAACGCCGAGCATCGCGATCAGGTGCTCGCCGAGCTCAAGAAGGCGCTGTCCCGCGACCGCACGCGCATCACGGTCAACAACTTCTCGCAGCTCGGCCTTGTCGAGATGACGCGCAAGCGCACCCGGGAATCGCTCGCCCACGTGCTGTGCGAACAGTGCCCCGTCTGCACGGGCAAGGGCCAGGTCAAGACGCCGCGCACGGTGTGCTACGACATCCTGCGCGAAATCATGCGCGAATCCCGCCAGTTCAACCCGCGCGAATTCCGCATCCTCGCCTCGCAGGAAGTCATCGACCTGTTCCTGGAGGAAGAAAGCCAGCATCTGGCGATGCTCGGGGATTTCATCGGCAAGCCCATTTCCCTGCAAGTGGAGTCGACGTTTCATCAGGAGCAGTACGACATCATCCTGATGTAGCGTCATCGTTCTGTCATCCACCCCCTCCAGAATGCGCCGTGTCATTCAACGAGGAGTGGACATGACGCATGCAATCGAGGTCCGCGGGCTCTCGAAAACTTTCCGGGCCGATCGCAAGGCACTCGACGACGTCTCGCTGCAGGTGGCACCGGGCGAGATGGTCGCATTGCTGGGTGCCTCGGGCTCCGGCAAGTCCACGCTGCTGCGGCACGTGGCGGGATTCGTCACGGGCGATGCCGGCGCTGGCGAAATTCTCGTCAATGGCCGCGTGGTGCAGCGTAACGGCCGCCTGGCGCGCAATGTGCGCGCCGTGCGTGCCGAAATCGGCTTCGTTTTCCAGCAATTCAACCTGGTGGGCCGCCTGCCGCTACTGACCAACGTGCTCGTCGGCATGCTGACGCGCGTGCCGAAATGGCGCAGCCTGTTGCGCATTTTCCGGGCAAACGAAGTGCAGGCCGGTCTGGAAGCCCTTGCTCAGGTTGGTATAGACGACTATGCGTTTCAGCGCGCCTCGACGCTATCGGGCGGCCAGCAGCAGCGCGCCGCGATCGCGCGCACGCTCGTGCAAAACGCCAACGTGGTTCTTGCCGACGAGCCGATCGCCTCGCTCGATCCGGAATCGTCGCGCCGCGTGATGACGCTGCTGGCGCAGATCAATCGCACGCGCAAGGTGGCCGTGGTCGTGTCCCTGCACCAGGTGGATGTGGCCATGCGTTATTGCCCCCGCGTCGTGGCGCTGCGCCACGGCAAGGTGGTCTACGACGGCCCCTCCGCCGCGCTCACCGCGTCGATGCTGCGCGATCTCTACGGCACGGAAGCCGACGAACTGCTGCACGACACACACCACGGCGCGCATGACGGCAAGGCCGGCGCCGACGAACGCGTGACCGCGCCCGCCGTGATGGCCGCCGTCTGATCCGCCGCCCGATTCCGCATTTTTCCCGCGCTTTTCACTCAACGTTTTCACATCCGGAGTCCCCCATGCTTCGCAGAACCTTTTTCGCCGCCGCCGCGGCCATGACCGTCGTGGTGGCCGGCACCGTTGCCACGCCCGCGCTGGCTCAGGACGCCAAGGTCATCAATATCGGCTTCATTTCGACGGAATCGTCGTCGAACCTCAAGAATGCATGGCAGCCGGTGATCGACGACCTGAGCAAGGCGCTCGGCGTGCAGGTCAAGCCGTTCTTCGCGTCGGACTACGCCGGCATCATCGAAGGCATGCGCTTCAACAAGGTGCAGGTCGCCTGGTTCGGCAACAAGTCGGCCATCGAAGCCGTGGACCGCGCCAACGGTGAAGTGTTCGCGTCGGTCATCGACAAGGACGGCAACCCGGGCTACTGGTCGGTGCTGCTGGTCAACAAGGACAGCGACCTGAAGTCGGTCGAGGACGTGATCCGCCGCGGCAAGGACCTGTCTTACGGCGCCGGCGATCCCAACTCGACGTCGGGCACCGCGGTGCCGGGCTACTACCTGTGGGCCGCCAACAAGGTCGAGCCGAAGACGCTGTTCAAGGCCGTGCGCATCGCCAACCATGAAACCAACCTGCTGTCGGTGATGAACAAGCAGGTGGACGTGGCGGTGGCCAACACCGAAGCCATCGAGCGCTATCGCATCAGCACCGGCAAGAACGCCCTCGATCAGGTGCGCGTGCTGTGGAAGTCGCCGCTGATTCCGGCGGATCCGCTCGTCTACCGCAAGGACCTGCCGGCCGACACGAAGGCCAGGATCAAGACGTTCTTCGTGAACTACGGCAAGGGCCCTGACGCGGCGCGCGAGAAGCAGCTGCTCTCCGCGCTGACGTATCAAGGCTTCCGTCCTTCCACGGATGCGCAGCTCGTGCCGATTCGCCAGCTCGACCTCGCCAAGGAGAAGGCGAAGATCGAAGCCGATACGTCGATGGCTGCCGCCGACAAGGAAAAGCAACTCGCTGACGTTTCGCGCCGTCTGGCCGAGCTCGACAAGCTCGCCGCCAGCGCGCAGTAACCAGGCGCCGCCCCCCGCGCGAAGCCGGCCGCATATGTCTTATACGCGCGTATGTCTTATAGGCGCATATGTCTTATAGGCACATACGTCGCCGGCTTCGCGCATCGCGGTCCGCACCGTCTCACCCGTATACCCCTATTCCCGCCATGTCCCTCTCCGCCACGCCCACCAATCCCACGACTGTGCGGCCGCCGCGCACGTCGCTCGCCGTGATGCTGATCTGGGCCATCCTGCTGGCCACGCTCGCCGTGTCGTGGAAAGGCGCGGACATGCGTCCGCTCGACCTGCTGAACGACTCCGGCAACATGGCCAGGTTTGCCGCCGACTTCTTCCCGCCCGATTTCCGCGAGTGGCGCCACTACCTCGACGAAATGTTCGTCACGGTGCAGATCGCCGTCTGGGGGACCGCGCTCGCGGTCGTGATGGCCGTGCCGCTGGGCCTGCTCTGCTCGGCCAATATCGTGCCGCCGTGGATCTACCAACCGGCCCGTCGCCTGATGGATGCGTGCCGCGCCATCAACGAGATGGTCTTCGCGATGCTGTTCATCGTGGCCGTCGGCCTCGGCCCGTTCGCGGGCGTGCTCGCGATCTGGGTGCATACGACGGGCGTGCTTGCCAAGCTGTTTGCCGAAGCGGTCGAGGCGATCGATCCGCGTCCCGTCGAAGGCGTGCGCGCGACGGGCGCGGGCCCGATCGAGGAGATCGTCTATGGCGTGATTCCGCAGGTGTTGCCGCTGTGGCTCTCGTTCGCGCTATATCGCTTCGAATCGAACGTGCGATCGGCCTCGGTGGTGGGCATCGTCGGTGCGGGTGGCATCGGCACCGTGCTGTGGGAGATCATCCGCAGCTTCCAGTATGGGCAGACCTGCGCGGTGATGATCATCATCGTGCTGTTCGTGACCGCCATCGACATGCTGTCCGCGCAGATTCGCAAGGTGCTCGTCTGAGCCACACGACCTCTTTCACATCGCCACGTTCATGACCCCAACCCCGACCCTCACGCTCGCGCAGATCGAAACGCTGTTTGCGAACCACGGCACCAACTACTACGGTGACGAGGCCATCAGCCAGACCGCGCACGCGCTGCAATGCGCGCAACTGGCCGAGCAGGCCGGCGAGCCGGAAGCGCTGATCGTCGCGGCGTTGCTACACGATGTGGGGCACCTGATGCTGGCCGAGAGCTCGACGACGGACATGCGCCATCAGGAGGCCGCCGCGGGCGCGCTGGCCGCGTTGTTCGACGATGCGGTGACGGAGCCCGTGCGGCTGCATGTGGCGGCCAAGCGCTATCTCTGCGCGCGCGATGCGGGCTATCACGATACGCTGTCGCCGGCTTCGGTGCATAGCCTCGTGCTCCAGGGGGGACCGTTCGACGAGACGAAGGCCGATGCCTTTGCGCAGCAGCCGCATGCGCTGGCGGCCGTGCGGTTGCGGCGCTATGACGACCTGGCAAAGGTCGTCGGTCTGGAGACGCCGCCGCTGTCGCACTACATGGCGATGGCCGCGCGCTGCACGCGGGCGAACGCCGCGGCATAACGCACACACCTGCCCTCTCCTGCTCGGAGAGGGCGCCTACAACGTTCAGGCATCAACCGGCGACGATCGTCGCCAGCCGCGCGACGGCGTCGTCGAGCGCGCCGCTGTTGTCGAGCTCGACAAGGCGGCAATCCGCAGGCACATCGAAGGGCTGCGTCGCGCGCGCCAGGCGTGCGGCGATCGCGGACTCGGATTCGCGGCCGCGCTGCCGCAGCCGCTTGCCAAGCACCTCCGGCTGCACGCGCACATGCACGGCGACCAAGGCCGGATAGCGCGCCACCGCATGCCGCAGATACTCGCGCGAGCCGTTGACGATCACGCGGAGGCCTCGCGCGAGCCATGCCTCGATCTCGATACCGATGCCATAGTGCAGGCCATGGCTCTGCCAGTGCAGCGCCATGCAGCCCAGCGCCTCGCGCCGCTGGAATTCCTCGGTCGACAGCGCCACCGAAGCTTCGTTGGCGTCGGCCTCGCGCGTGATGTAGCGATGCGCGATCACGATCCGGTCGTCGTGGCCCAGCCGCTCGCGCAAGGCGCGCAGCAGCGAGTCCTTCCCGCTGCCCGACGGGCCCATCACGTAGAACAGTCCGCTGCCCCGATGGGGCCCATGGGTGGGAACAACAGCCGGAACAACAGCGGGGACGCCAGCGCGCCGCGACATGCCGGGCATCATGGCGCCATGTACGCGGCGCCCGCGCCATCGGTGACGGAGCCGTCGAACCCGTAGTGCCGGGCGACGAGGAAGTCTTCGCCGCGCGCTGGCTGGACGAACACCGCGATGCCGTCGACATGCAGTGGCACATCGCGCAGGGGAGCGGCCAGGCGCTCGAGCAGCGACATGGCGTCGCGCAACTCCGGCTCCGGCACCATGCCCGTCAGCGTGATATGGAACACGAACGTCTCGAAGAGATAGGGGTAGCCCCACCGCGCAAGCATGTCGCGTTGCGCATCGCCGAGCCGCGCGGGGTTGCGCCGCGCGATCTCTTCGGGCGTGGCGGGAGCACGAAAACGCTCGAACGCGCGGACGGCATCGTCGGCCAGCGCATGCATCTGCTGCCTGCCATGGGGATGTTCAGCGAGGCACCATGCGATAAAGCCACGCAAAGCGCGAAGCGCGAGGGGCACGTCGAACGCCGGGCGGCCCTGCGCGAAGGCACGCGCGGCGGCATCGAGCATCGTGGCGTCGGTGCCCTCGGCCAACCGGAACGGCGGCTTCAGCGTGGCGTGCAGCCCGTAATGCGCCGGCGCCCCGACCCATGCCTTCCGGCGGGGATCGTCGGGGACGGGGATGGGCGCGGACACGAGCGCGCCAGCATCCAGTCCCTTGTCCGGGCAGCGCCCCAGCCATTGCGCCCCAAGCGTGCGGAACGGTTCCGCAGGAGCAAGATAGATCGCGTAGCGATGTGCCTGCATGCCCCGCCCCGCTTAAGCCGCGAGCGAGGCGCGGCCCGTGGCGAGCGTGTCCGCATCGACGAGCGTCAGCGGCAGCGTCGCGTGCCGCAACTGGCCGCCGACGATCGCGGCGCACACGCGCGGCAGCCCCGGCAGGCTGTCATCGACGAGGATGGCATCGGCACGCAGGCCCGGCAGCAGCACGCCGCGGTCGGTGAGCCCGCCCGCGCGCGCGGGATTGCGCGACACGAGGTTCCACGCGCTCGCGAGGTCCACCACCCCAAGCTGCGCAAGCTTGAAGGCAGCCTGCAGCGGCGCGGGATAGTAGTAATCGGAGGCCAGTACCGTACACAGCCCCGCACCGACCATCTCGGTCGCGTTGGGCGCTCCGGTATGACTCTGCCCGCGCATGACGTTCGGCGCGCCGAACACCGTCTCGTTGCCAAGCTGGCGCGCCGAACGCGCCGCGTCGACGGTCAGCGGAAACTCGGCGATCGCGCAGCCCTGCTGATGGTAATGCTGACGCGTGGCCACATCCGGGTCATCGTGCGAGGCCACGGGCAGGCCGGCCGCGCGCGCGGCGGCGATCAGGCGCGCCATCGCGGCGGGCACGTCGGGCGCATTGCGGCTGGCCGCGCGCAGGCGTTCGCGGAACGTCTCCACGTCGCACTCGGCGCGATCGGCGTACTGGGCCATCTTGCGCTCGTCGGTCATGCGGCGCGCGGTCGTCGGCAGATGGTCGTTGATCGCAAGCAGGCCCACGCGGCCATCGGCAATCCACGACATCGCGGTGTCCAGGCCGGACAGGTGGTACGCCTCGAAGCGCAGATGCACGCGGTGCGAGGCGCCGAGCGTGTGCTGAAGCTGTGCGAGCGCGTCGAACATACGCAGCGCGTAGGCTTCTCCCCGCAATCCGCCTTCCCACGACAGCGTAACGCCATGAAACTCGGTGGTGATGCCATGCGCGAGCAGCTGGCGATCGACGTCGATCAGCGCGCTCGCGTACGGAAAGCTCACGCCGGGGCGCGGCATGACCGCACGCTCGAATGCGTCGCCGTGGATATCGACGATGCCCGGCAGCACGAGCAGGTTGCCCGCGTCGATGCAGGCGCCGCCGCGCGACGGCTGTTCGGCCAGGCGCGTCCCGTCGATGCCGAGCGTTGCGGGAGCGATACCGCCCGTGCCCAGCACGCGGCGGCCCGTGATGCCGGCGAGCGGCGGATGGGTGTAGGAGGTCGTATGCATGAACGTCACGTTACCGTTGAGACATGACAAACAGATGTCTAGACGATTAAGCCAGGCCCGCCACACATCCCGCGCGCCCCCAAATTACCATTCGTTCGTTACTAGTCGTTGTCGCTGACCGTCAGTTGCACCCAGTCGCCCGCAAACCGCGTCATGCTGTACTGCAGCGGCTCGCCATCGAGGTCCACGTTCAGCGCTTCCACCTGCAACACGGGCCGCGTCTTCGGCTGGCTCAGCAGGCGCGCGACCGGTGCGGAGGGCATGGCTGCCGTGATGCGCGACCATTTGCGGGTGTAGTCCGCAATGCCGTAATGCGACAGCGCGCGCGAGATCGAGTGGGTCTCGTGGAGCCGTTCGGCAAGTTCCGGAAACCGCGCGGGATCGAAATAATGCTCCGCCACGTCGATCGTCCGGTCTTCGGCCTTGCCAATCATCTGCACATGCAGGATCTGCGCCGTGCGAGACAGGCCAAGATGCTTCGCGACCTCCGGCGCCCGCAGCAACTGCGATTCGACGATCTCCAGGTGGCCCCGCATGCCCTGCGCCGCAAGGTTGCGCGAGAAACGCGTGCGCCGGCCGATCGCATAGTCGATCGCATGCTCCTGCACGAACGTGCCGCGCCCCTGCTCGATGCGAACCAGCCCGCTGAGCTCCAGCTCGCCCATCGCACGGCGAATCGTATGGCGATTGACCGCGAATCGTGTGGCCAGCTCGGGCTCCGGCGGCAGCTGCTCGCCAGGCCCATACAGTTTGTTGCGAATGTCATCCGCCAGCGCTTCACCGATCTGGCGCCACACGGCCACCCCGGAGCCGCGTTCGACTTCCCGTTCAGACATCTCGTCCCGCCTCGTGTCATCAAGCATTCATCAAAACCATGCGATTGTGCCTCAGCGCGGCGCGGGCCGCGAGCCGATGTGCGGGGTGGATTGTGAGGTGGAGCGCATCATCCGGCGCGTCATCAAAGCGTCATCCGCGTGTGGTCTAGTAGCGCCCAGTTGTGTTAGTGTACATCTAAACGTATAGACGTATAGGGGTAAATGATGAAGACCCAGGATACCGGCGGGATGGCCGATAGCGCAAACAGCGCCCGCGCCGCATGGATGCGCATCCTCGCGCTCTCCGGCCCGGACGCGCTGGACGCCGCATGGGACCGCTTGTGGGACGCCTCCCCTGGCGAAGGCGCGCCGATGCCCACCTACCGCTTCCTGCGCAAGCCCGAGAGCGGCATGGCCATGGTACGCGCCCGCGCCGGCGGCACCGGCGCGCAGTTCAATCTCGGCGAGATGTCGGTCACGCGCTGCGCGGTCGTGCTGGACGCCGATGGCATCGCGGGCGTGGCCTACCTTCAGGGTTGCGGCGGCCGCGGCGCGCGCCACGCGGAACGCGCGGCCGTTCTCGACGCGCTGCTGCAACTGCCGGCATGGCACGACCGCGTGCACACCGCCGTCATCGCGCCGCTCGACGCCGCCCTCGCGGCCCGCGCCACGCGCGAAGCCGCCGAGGCCGCGCGCACGCGCGTCGAGTTCTTCACGATGGCGCGCGGCGAGGACTGACATGACCGCCAGCATCGCGCCCAATACTCCCGCACACGCCACCATGGCCACCCTGAATTCCCAGACTCTCACGGCTGCTTCGGGTCCGTCGCTGCTGCCCGGCTTCGACGATCCCGTCGATAACGCGCAACAGGTCTTCCGCGCGGCGCTCGATGCGTTCGCACATCCCGGCACCGTTCAGCCGCTGCCCGTTGCGAGCACCGGCTTGCCCGACGGCCTCTCCCCGGCCATGACCGCACTACTGCTCACGCTCGCGGACAGCGACACGCCCGTCTGGCTGCCCGCCGATATCGGCACGGCCGCCCGCGCATTCCTGCGTTTCCACTGCGGCTGCCCGCTGGCCGAGACCCTTGCGCAGGCGACGTTCGTCTGCGTGCCCGCGGGCTATGCGATGCCGCCCCTCGCGCAATGCGCGCAGGGGGACCCCGCCTATCCCGATCGCTCGGCGACGCTGCTCATCGAAGTGGCCGCCCTTCACAATGCCAACGCGCACGATGACCGCTACATCCTGCGCGGCCCCGGCATCGAAACCACGCAGACGCTGCACACCGTGGGCCTGCCCAACGACTTCCCAGCGCAATGGCGCGCCAATAACGCGGGCTTTCCGCTCGGCGTGGATTTGCTGCTGACCGCTGGCGACTGCTTCTGCGCGCTGCCGCGCACCACGCATCTGGAGGCCTGACATGTACGTAGCCGTCAAGGGTGGCGAGCGCGCCATCCTCAACTCGTATCGCCGGCTCGACGCCTATCGGCGCGGCAACGCCGCGGTGCCCGAACTCACGCTGGCGCAGATCCGCGAACAGATGCCCCTCGCCATCTCGCGCGTGATGGCGGAAGGTTCGCTGTACGATCCGCACCTCGCGGCGCTGGCGCTGAAGCAGGCGGCGGGCGATCAGGTCGAGGCGATCTTCCTGCTGCGCGCCTACCGCACCACGCTCGCGCGCTTCGGTTATACGCAGCCGCTCGATACGGGGGCCATGCGGCTGCATCGCCGGATCTCGTCCACTTTCAAGGATGTGCCCGGGGGGCAGGTGCTTGGGCCGACTTACGACTACACGCAGCGGCTGCTCGATTTTTCGCTGGAAGTGGAAGGGAGCAATGACGGCCCCGCGGCGGATACGCCGACCGCTGATGTCAATGCCAATGCCAACGCCACGACAGGCAAACCCGCGCCCGCCATGCCGCGCGTGACGTCCCTGCTCGAAGCCGAATCGCTGGTGGAAGCCGATGCCATCCCGCCGGGCGATCCGGCTCCACCCGACCTTACCCGCGAACCGCTGACCCTCCCCGCCGGCCGCGCCGCGCGCCTGCAGAACCTCGCGCGCGCCGACGAAGGTTTCCTGCTGTCGATGGGGTATTCGACGCAACGCGGCTACGGCAACACGCACCCGTTCGCGGCCGAGATCCGATACGGCAACACCGAAGTCGAACTATTCGTCGAAGAACTCGGCTTCGCCGTGACGATTGGCGAGATCGAAGTGACCGAGTGCCAGATGGTGAGCCAGTTCGCGGGCAGCGCCAACGAAGCGCCCCGCTTCACGCGCGGCTACGGCCTCGTGTTCGGCTACGGCGAGCGCAAGGCAATGTCGATGGCACTGGCCGATCGCGCGATGCGCGCGGCCGAACTCGGCGAGGCGGGTGACGCGCCCGCCAACGACATCGAGTTCATGCTCTACCACAGCGACAACGTCGAGGCGTCCGGCTTCGTGCAGCATCTCAAGCTGCCCCACTACGTCGACTTCCAGGCCAACCTCGAACTGCTGCGCCGCCTGCGCGCGGAACAGACCGCATCGGCGCCAGCCGCGCAGCACGCGGCCGCGGAGGTTGCCGATACACCCATCGCTCCCCAGCCTCAAGAGGAGACGCTCGCATGACCCCGTCCGTGAGTCCATTCAGCGATCGTGAAGCCGCGGCGACCGCCGTGGCGCGCGACGCGCACTACAACTTCGGTTACCTCGACGAATCGACCAAGCGCATGCTGCGGCGCGCGTTGCTCAAGGCCGTGGCCATTCCCGGCTATCAGGTCCCGTTCGGCAGCCGGGAAATGCCGCTGCCCTACGGCTGGGGCACCGGTGGCATCCAGGTGACCGCCGCCATCATTGGCACGCGCGACACGCTCAAGGTCATCGATCAGGGTTCCGACGATACGACAAACGCCATCAACATCCGCCGCTTCTTCGGCCGCGTGACGGGCGTCGCCACCACCGAGCGCACGCGGGAAGCGACGATCGTGCAGACGCGCCACCGCATCCCGGAGACGCCGCTGCGCGCGGGGCAGGTCATGGTGTTCCAGGTGCCCATTCCCGAGCCGCTGCGATGGCTCGAGTCGAGCGAGGCGGAAACGCGCACGATGCATTCGCTCGCGGAATACGGCGCGATGCACGTCAAGCTCTACGAAGACATCTCGCACCACGGGCATATCGCGACGACCTACGACTACCCGGTCATCGTCAACCAGCGCTACATGATGCGTCCCTCGCCGATTCCGAAGTTCGACAACCCCAAGCTGCACAACAGCCCGGCACTGATGCTGTTCGGCGCCGGCCGCGAGAAGCGCGTCTACGCGGTACCGCCCTACACGTCGGTGAAGAGCCTCGACTTCGTCGATCATCCGTTCACCGTGGAGAAGTGGTCGAGTTGCTGCGCGCAATGCGGCGCCACCGACAGCTATCTGGACGAGATCATCACCGACGATACGGGCACGCGCATGTTCGTGTGCTCGGACACCGAGTACTGCGCGGACCGGCGTGAGTCCGGCCACACGTCAGGCCACACGTCAGGCCACGGCGCATCCGAAGGAGCCGCAGCATGAGCGCCACGCCCCTGCTCTCCGTCCGCGGGGTGACCCGCACGTGGGACGGCCTCCACGGCTGCCACGACGTCAGCTTCGACCTGTATCCGGGCGAAGTGCTCTGCGTGGTCGGCGAGTCCGGCTCCGGCAAGAGCACGCTGCTGCAGGCGCTCTCCATGCAGGCCCCGCCGCAACACGGCAGCGTCTGGTATGACGTACGCGAGGACGGCCTGACCGACCTCGCCACGCTGTCGAGCGCGCGCATGCGGCTGCTCGCGCGCACCGACTGGGGCTTCGTGCGCCAGCATGCGCGCGACGGCCTGCGCATGCAGGTCAGCGCGGGCGCCAACATCGCCGAGCGCCTGATGGCCGTGGGCGAGCGCCATTACGGCGACCTGCGCGAGATCGCCGGCGCCTGGCTCGAGAAGATGGAGATCGACCTCGCGCGTCTCGACGACATTCCCGCGACGTTCTCGGGCGGCATGCAGCAGCGGCTGCAGATCGCGCGCAACCTCGTCACGCATCCGCGCCTCGTGTTCATGGATGAACCGACCGCCTCGCTCGACGTCTCGGTGCAGGCGCGTCTGCTCGACCTGCTGCGACGGCTCGTGAACGACCTCGGCCTCGCCGCGATCCTCGTCACGCACGACCTCGCCGTCGCGCGGCTGCTCGCGCATCGTACGATCGTGATGCAGGGCGGCCGCGTGGTCGAGCAGGGTCTGACCGACCAGATTCTCGACGATCCGCAACATCCGTACACGCAGCTGCTCGTGTCCTCCATCCTGCAAGGCTGATCGCAATGCACGACGACTCCCAACGCATGCTCGAGGTCCGAGGCCTCGGCAAGATGTTCACGCTGCACAACCAGGGCGGCATCCGGCTGCCCGTTCTGCAGGCGATAGACTTCGACGCCGCGCGCGGCGAATGCCTCGTGCTGTCGGGCCCCTCGGGCACGGGCAAGAGCACGCTGCTGCGCTGCCTCTATGGCAACTACCTCGCCACGGAAGGCTTGATCCGCCTGCGCGACACCAGCGCCGCCGGCGCCCCGTGGATCGAACTGACCGGCGCGCCCGAGCAGCACATCCTGCGCCTGCGCCGCGACGTCATCGGCTACGTGAGCCAGTTCCTCCGCGCGATTCCGCGCGTCAGCACGCTGGACGTGGTGGCGGAGCCCCTGCAACAACGCGGCACCGCGCTGGCCGAAGCACGCGAACGCGCGGCCGAACTGCTGGCGCGCCTCAACGTCCCGCGCCGCCTGTGGGACCTGCCGCCCGCGACGTTCTCCGGCGGCGAGCAGCAGCGCGTGAACATCGCGCGCGGCCTCGTCGGCAACCATCCGATCCTGCTGCTCGACGAGCCGACGGCCTCGCTCGATGCCGACAACCGCGCGGTGGTGGTGGCGCTGATCCGCGAGGCTCTGGATGCGGGACGCTGCCTGATCGGCATCTTCCACGACGAGGCCGTGCGCGACGCGGTGGCCACGCGCCTGCTGCCTTTGCAGCCCGCTGTCCATTCCACCATCGCGGCGGCCTGACTCTCACTCTCTTCGGACTTCCGACATGTCCACTAGCTACCTTACGCACGCGACCCTCGTGCTGCCGGATCGCCTGCTCGACGACAGCGCGCTGCTGATCGAGGACGGCCATATCGTCGCGATCGAACCCGATGCCGCCCAGGTGCCGTCGCGCGCGAACGTCATCGATCTGCGCGGCCATACGGTCATGCCCGGCCTGATCGACGTGCACTGCGACGCCATCGAGAAAGAAGTGGAGCCGCGCGCGGGCGTGCTGTTCCCGCTCGACTTCGCGGTGGCGCAGGTCGATCGCCGCAATGCGGCGGCGGGCATCACCACGCCGTATCACGCGCTGTCCTTCGCGAGCAATCAGTTCGGCGTGCGCAACAACGACACCGCCGCCACGCTCGTGCGCACGGTGGCGGCGTTCAACGATCACGCCCTCGTGGATAACCGCATCCACTGCCGCTACGAAGTCACGGACCCCGCCGCGGTGCCCGTGCTGGAGGCGCTGATGGAAGAAGGCGTGGTCGATCTGCTCTCCGTGATGGACCATTCGCCGGGCCAGGGCCAGTTCAAGACCGTGGAGGCGTATCTGGCCTACATGATGGGCAACCACGGCATGACGCGCGAGGAAGCGGCGGACGCGGTGGCAAAGAAGCAGGCCGAACTCGACGGCGCGCCCGAGCGCGTCAACCGCCTGCTCGCGCGCGCGCGTCAGCACGGCATCCCGACCGCGAGCCACGACGACGATTCGCCCGAGCGCATCGCTGCGATGCATGCGCTCGGCGTGCGCATGAGCGAGTTTCCGATCAACGTGGAGACCGCGCGCGCGGCGACGGACGTGGCCCTGCCGACGATCCTCGGCGCGCCGAACGTGCTGCGCGGAAAAAGCCAGAGCGGCTCGATGCGTGCGCTCGATGCGATCCTCGCGGGCGTGGCGGGCATCCTGTGCTCCGACTACCAGCCCTCGACGCTGATCGCCGCCGCATTCGCCGGGGCGCGACTCGCGGAAATGCCGCTGTACGAGGCCCTCAGGCTCGTAACCTCCAATCCGGCCGATGCCTGCGGGCTCACCGACCGTGGCCGCCTGCGCCCGGGCGCGCGCGCGGACGTCATCGCCGTCAGCACCGTGGCGGGCCAGCCGCTCGTCACGCATACGTGGTCGGCGGGACGGCTCGTCTTCGCGGCGGGATATCCAAACACCCGTATCGACGCCGATCGGGACCATCCCCACGACCGCGCGCGGCAGCCGGCGCCGCAGGCCGCCATCGCCTGATGCCGATCGGTCGATCGGTGGATCGGTCGATCGGCCGCGGTCCATTCTCTGACTATAGACCGCAACCCTGACGCCGCTCTCGGGACTTGCACCAATCACGTTCCTCTGCCGGTCCCCTATAACTAATCAGGTAGGGCCCGCAGAGGAGTCGCCATGTCATCCCGCATCACCCTGCCAGCGATGCTGCTGGCCACACTGCTCTGCGCGGCCTGCACGCCGCCAATGCTCGCCGACCGCGCGAAGCCCATGCAGGGCCCGACAGCGCCCAAGCCCTACCCCCCTGCGCCTGAAACCCGCTCGACGCCCATCCCCGCCCGCGCGATCGACATGGCCGGCGACTGCAAGCGCACGGAGGAGGACGGCTTCCGGGAAGAAGCGATGATGCGCGTCTCTCACAACGACGTGAAGACGCTCAGCTGGAAGCTATGGGTATCGAAGCGCGGCTCGTGCGAATTCAATCTGTCCGAATTCAAACAGACGCAGCAGACACCGCATATCGAGCTCGTGGCGCTGGATGGCAGCGGCTGCAAGCTTATGGTCTGGCAGGATCCGCGCCGCGTCACGCTCGCTCACGCGCGCTGCGAGAAGCACTGCACCGCCGGCATCTACGAGCAGGCGTGGCCCGTGCTGTTCGACCCGCGGAGCGGCAACTGCGCGGACATCAAGTAGCGCTGGCTATTTGGCCTTGGGCACGCGGCCCATCAGGTAGAACTCGTCGTTCGGACGCATGGCGATGGTATTGGCCATCCGATTCGAGAGGCCGAAGAACGCCGTGATGGCGGCAATATCCCAGGCGTCCTCGTCGCTGAAGCCGTGCTCCCGCAGCGCGGCATAATCGGCTTCCTCCACGCTGCGCGCGTCATCGCACACCTTCATGGCGAAGTCGAGCATCGCGCGTTGGCGCGGTGCAATATCCGCCTTGCGGTAGTTGGTGGCCACCTGATCGGCGATCAGCGGCTTCTTCTCGTAGATGCGAAGCAGCGCGCCATGGGCCACCACGCAATAGAGACATTGATTCGCGCCCGACGTGGCCACCACGATCATCTCGCGATCGCCCTTCGTGAGGCTGCCCGTCTCCTTGAGCATCAGCGCGTCGTGATACGCGAAGAATGCGCGAAATTCGTCGGGACGGTGCGCGAGGGCAAGAAAGACGTTGGGAACGAAGCCGGCCTTCTCCTGGACTTCGACGATCCGCGCGCGGATGTCGTCAGGCAGGTCCTTCAGCGCCGGGACCGGAAACCGGCTGATGGCGTGGGGGATGGCTTGAGCGGTGGCTTGGGGGGTGGCTGTCATGCGCGTCTCCTCGGGGTATCGTCCCCGTCTGCACAGACATCTTACCGCCATCCCCTCCAGCCAGCTTGCGGCTTACTGCTGCGTTGCGAACTGGATCCGATGCAGCCCCGCATAGAGACCGTTCGCCGCGAGCAGCTCGGCATGGCTGCCCTGCTCCGCCACGCGCCCGTGCTCGAGCACCACGATGCGATCCGCGTTCTCGATCGTCGACAACCGGTGGGCGATCACCAGCGTGGTCCGGCCGACCATCAGCGATTCCAGCGCGGCCTGCACCTGGCGCTCGGACTCGGAGTCCAGCGCCGACGTGGCCTCGTCGAGGATCAGGATCGGCGCGTCCTTGTAGATCGCGCGCGCGATGGCCAGACGCTGGCGCTGGCCGCCCGACAGCTTCATGCCGTTGTCGCCGATGTTGGTCTCCAGCCCTTCGGGCAGTCCCTTCACCACATCCGTCAGATAGGCCGCCGCCAACGCACGCTCCACGCGCGCCATGTCGATCGCCTCGCCCGGATGCACGCCATAGGCCACGTTGGCCGCCACGGTGTCGTTGAACAGCACCACATCCTGACTTACGAACGCGATCTGGCGGCGCAGGTCCGCAAGCGCGAACGCATCGATGGACTGTCCATCCAGCAGGATGCGCCCCTCGGTCGGATCGAAGAAGCGCGGCACCAGGTTGACGAGCGTGGTCTTGCCGCTGCCCGACGGCCCGACGAGTGCCACGACCTCCCCGGCCGAGGCCCGGAACGCGACGTTGGTCAGCGCCGCGCGTCCGGCATCGCCGTAGCGGAAGCCAACGTGCTCGAAGGCCAGGTCGCCCTTCGCGCGCGCGAGCGGCAGGCCGCCCTGCCGCGGCTCGATCGGCTCGTCGATCAGGCCGAAGATCATCTCCGCGGCCGTCACGCCGCGCTGCAACGGCTGGTTCAGGTCGGTCAGGTGCTTGAGCGGCGAGATCAGCAGCAGCATCGCCATCACGAAGCCCGTAAAGCCGCCCACGGTGGTCTGGCTGGCCTGCGACTGCACCACGGCGATGGTCAGGATCACCGACAGCGCCAGCGATGCCAGGAACGCCGTCACGGGCTGGTTCAGGCCGCCCGCCACGGCCATGCGCATCGAATAGCCGCGCAGGCGCTCGGCCATGTTCTGGAAGCGATCCATCTCATAGGCCTCGCCGCCGTGCAGCTTGACGACCTTGTAGCCGCCGGCCGCTTCCTCGACCACATAGGCGGCCGTGTTCGTCATCGCCTGATGCTCGCGATTGAGCTTGCGCAGGCGGCGGTTCACGCGCGACATCACGAAGCCGATCGACGGCAGCAGCACGGCCACGACGAGCGTCAGACGCCAGTTCGTGTAGAACAGGTAGATCAGCAGCGCGAGCACGGTCAGCGAGTCGCGCACGAGCGTGATCAGCACGCCCGTCAGGATCTGCATGACCTGGTTCACCTCGAACACCACGGCATTGATCAGCGAGGCCGCGGTGTTACGGTGATAGAACAGTGCGGGCGCATGCAGCATGCGTTCGAACATCTGCAGCCGCATCGTCTTGAGCACGTTGTTGGACACGCGGCTCAGCAGATAGCCCGAGGTGAATTGCGCCACGCCGCGGATCAGCGCCACGCCGGTCAGCAGCGCGGGCACGTGCCAGAGCTTGCCCGCGTACGCGCCGCCAAAGCCCTTGTCGAGCAGGTCGTTGACGATCTTGGGGATGATGCCTTCACTGGCCGCGACCACGCCCATCGCCAGAATCGCGAGGAGGAAGGTGCGGAGCTCGGGCTTCAGGTAGGTCCAGACGCGCCGCAGCGTGTCGCGCTCCTGGAGCGAGGTCTTGACCAGCGATGATTGTGCTTGCTTATCTTTCACATTGACTCCACCCCGTTTGCGCGGGGAGTGCTTCTCAATCCGGGGGCATTGGCCGATGGCCGATGGCAGGGGCGCGGTGGAGGACACAAGTCCCGCTAGAATAGCGGGTCTGTGGGAGCGCCCTCGCCGAACCGGTCGGCCGGGCTCCATCGCCACCATCTCTATGAAAATCTCTGCCGTCCTGATCACCAAGAACGAGGCTCACAACATCGCCGAGTGCCTGGCGTCCGTTTCCTGGTGCGACCGCGCGATTATAGTGGATTCGGGTAGCACGGACGGCACCGTGGAGATCGCGCGCTCGCTGGGCGCGGACGTCTACCAGACCGATACGTGGCCCGGCTTCGGCCCGCAAAAAAACCTCGCCTTGTCCAAGGTGCAGACCGAATGGGCGCTCTCCATCGACGCCGACGAACGCGTCACGCCCGAGTTGCGAGACGAGATCCTTGCCGCGATCGAATCCGGCAACGCGGACGCCTACGAGATGCCGCGCCTCTCGCGCTTCTGCGGCCGCTTTATCCGCCATGCCGGCTGGTATCCCGATTACCTGACGCGCGTGTTCCGCGTCGGCAGGGCCCGCTTCACCGACGACCTTGTGCACGAGAACGTCGTCGCCGATAGCCCCGTCGCGCGCCTGCGCACGCCGCTGCTGCACTACACCTACGACGATTTCTCGCAGGTCCTGCGCAAGATCGACCAATACTCGACCCTCGGCGCCCAGCAGGCCTTCCGCCGCGGCAAGACGGCCACGGTGGCGGGTGCGCTCGGCCACGGTTTCTGGGCGTTCCTGCGCACGTGGATATTCCGGCGCGGGTTCCTCGATGGCGCGCAAGGGCTCGGCGTGGCGCTGATGAACGGCCAGGCGAGCTACTACAAGTACGTCAAGCTGTGGCTGCTGTGCCAGCAGGCGCGGCAACAGGACAACCGGTCAGCGACGCCACCACGCGGCTGAACGCCTCGGCGGTGGGCACCAGCCCGAAGCCCGCCACGAACCCCCTCGCATGGGTCAGGAGCGCCTCGCGCAACGCCGCATCGCGCAGCGCGCGCGTCATCGCATCGGCCAGCGCGTCCACGTCGCCGACGGGGACCAGCAGCCCCGCGCGGCCATCGTCGAGCATCTCTCGCGGGCCCACGGGACAGTCGGTGCTCACCACCACCTGATCGAGCGCCAGCGCTTCCACCAGCACGTTTCCGAGCCCTTCCATGCGCGAGCTGAACGCCATCAGTCTTGCATGACGCATCCATGCGAACGGATTGGACTGGAAGCCCGCAAACCGCACGCGCTCCGCGAGCCCGAGCTCGCGCGTCAACGCCTCCAGCTGGGCGCGCGACGCGCCCTCGCCGACGATGACGAGATCTTCGGCAATGCCATCCCGCACGAGCCGGGCATAGGCCTTCAGCAGGGTGGTGAAGTCCTTCTGGCTCTCTTCGAGCCGCCCCACCGATACGATATACGGCGCGTCCGGCAACCCGGTCAGCGCCGCATCCCCCAGCGAGCGGATACGCGCGAGATCGAACGCGTTGTACAGCTTCACAAACTTGTCCGCCGCCTCGGGGATCAGCCGCTTCGCATCCGCCAGCATGCTCTCGTTGAGCATGACCACGCGGTCGTAGTCCACGCGGCATTGATGCCGCAGCTTGCGCAGCTTGCGGCCATGGCCCTGCGCGAGGTGCGCCACGCTGAAATGCTGGTAGCCGATCATCGGCACGGGCAGCCGCCCCGTCAGCCGCGAGAGCGACATGTCGTAGTCCACCACGACCTCGTACTCGCCTTCGGCCAGGAAGCGACGGAAGCGGCGATTCATCAGCGGCTTGCGCACGGGCGGCAGCAGAACTTCCTCGTACAGCTTCCCCAGCGGCCCGAGCTTGCGCGCCTTCTTGAGCTGCCGGCAATGCGACAGCCACCGTTCGGGCGCGAGCACATGCACCTTGACATGGGCAGGCAACCGCGCGCGATAGTGGTTCTCGAGCGCCTCCGAGGGATAGGTCACGGTCAGGCCGACCTCGTAGCGCGCGGGATCGAGCGATGCCAGCAGCGAGACCAGCGCGGTCTCGATACCGCCATGCAGGAAATGCGTGACGTGGAACAGGATGCGCGTGCGGCGTTGCGCTTCAGCCATAGATCATGCGCACACTGTCGCCCCCGTCGCTGGCGAGGGCATTGCGGAGGCTGGTCAGCGCGTCGTCGGACGGCGTAATCTGCCATTGCGCGCCGAGCCTCGCCTCGCATTGCGCCGCGCGGTTGGTGTAGCGGATGACCACCGGCACGCCGGGCGTGCGCGCGACGTTCGCCAGATACGGCGTCAGCAGTTCGCGCAAGCGCTCGGTCGATGCATTGCCGTTGAACGGCAGGCAAACGGCATCGGCATACTCGGCACGCGCGGAGACAAGGTCCATCACGGACTCGGCGGTGAAGCGCACGCCGCCCGTGAACGTGTCATGGCGCGCGTTGCCCTTGGCGATCAGCAGTTCGTCCTCGCGGAACATATGGCGGTTGGCATCGAACAGCTCGTTGAACACCGTCATCTCGACCTGCGCGGTGCCGTCGTCGATCATGACGATCAGCATCTTGCCGCGCTGGGTCATCTGCGTGCGAATGCCCGCGATCACGCCCGCGATGGTCTTGCCGCGCACGTCGCGGCCATAGCCGCCGCCATTGCCCTGCACTTCCTTCTCGAGATTGGCGAGCGTGCCCTTGACGAAGCGCCGCACCTCGTCGCGCCACGCGTCGAACAGGTGGCCGGAGAAGTAATAGCCGAGCGCCTGCTTCTCTTCCTGCAGCGTGCGCTTCATCGACCATCGTGGCTCATCGACGAGTTCGGGCCGGTGCGCCTCGGCGGAGGCATCGTCCATGAGGTCGAACAAGGAAACCTGGTTCGCGGACTCGGCTTTCTGCTCGGCCGCTTCCATCGCGATCGACACCGACGCCAGCAGCTGGCCGCGGTTGTCGTTGATGCTGTCGAACGCGCCCGCGCGGATCAGCGCCTCGATCGTGCGGCGGTTCACCTGACGACGGTCCACGCGCTCGCAGAAGTCGAACAGATCGCGGAACGGACCCTCCTCGCGCGCGCGCAGAATGTCCTCGATCGCGCCCTGCCCCGAGCCCTTGATGCCGCCGAGACCATAGCGGATGGTCTTCGCGTCCGTCGGCGCAAAGCGGTACTCGCTGGCGTTGACGTCGGGCGGATCCACCTTGATGCCGTTGACGCGGCAGTCCTCGTACAGGATCTTGACCTTGTCCGTATCGTCCATGGCCAGCGACATGTTGGCGGCCATGAATTCGGCGGGATGATGCGCCTTGAGCCACGCCGTGTAGTACGCGAGCAGCGCGTACGCGGCCGCGTGCGACTTGTTGAAACCGTAGCCCGCGAACTTCTCCATCAGGTCGAAGATGTCATCGGCCTGCTGCGCCGAGAGGCCGTTCTTCGCGGCGCCCTCGCGGAACAGCTCGCGATGCTTGGCCATTTCCTCGGCCTTCTTCTTGCCCATCGCACGACGCAGCAAATCGGCGCCGCCGAGCGAGTAGCCGCCGATGATCTGCGCCATCTGCATCACCTGCTCCTGGTAGACCATGATGCCGTAGGTCTCCTTGAGCACGGGCTCCACGCGCGGATCTGGGTACTCGACCTTCTCGCGGCCGTGCTTCCGCGCGCAGAAGCTCGGGATCAGGTCCATCGGGCCCGGACGATACAGCGCCACCAGCGCGATGATGTCCTCGAAGCGGTCAGGCTTGGCGTCCTTGAGCATGCCCTGCATGCCGCGGCTTTCCAGCTGGAACACGGCGACCGTGTTGGCCGTCTTGAGGATGTCGAACGCGGGGCCGTCGTCGAGCGGGATATGGCTGCAGTTCCAGTCGGCCTTCGACGGATCGAGCCGGCGGATATAACGCTCGGCCCAGTCGAGAATCGTCAGCGTGGTCAGGCCCAGAAAGTCGAACTTCACGAGGCCGGCGGCTTCGACGTCGTCCTTGTCGTACTGGCTCACGACGCCGCTCATGCCGTCGTTCTGCGCGCCCTGCGTGTACAGCGGGCAGAAGTCGGTGAGCTTGCCCGGGGCGATCAGCACCCCGCCCGCGTGCATGCCGACGTTACGCGTCATGCCTTCCACGCGCTGCGCGAGTTCCAGCAACTGACGGACTTCTTCCTCGTTGTTCTCGCGCTCGGTGAGCAGCGGCTCTTCCTTCTTGGCCTCCTCGATCGTCACGAGCTTGCCAGGCTTGAACGGGATGAGCTTGGCCACGCCATCGACGAAGCCGTAGCCCAGGTCGAGCACGCGACCCACGTCGCGCACGGCGGCCTTCGCCGCCATCGTGCCGAACGTCGCGATCTGCGATACCGCGTCCTTGCCGTACTTCTCCTTCACGTACGTGATCACGCGATCGCGGCCGTGCTGGCAGAAGTCGATATCGAAGTCGGGCATCGAGACCCGTTCCGGATTCAGGAAACGCTCGAACAGCAGCGCGTACTTGAGCGGATCGAGGTCAGTAATGCCGAGCGCGTAGGCCACCAGCGAACCGGCGCCCGAACCCCGGCCCGGTCCGACCGGCACACCGTTGTTCTTGGCCCAGTTGATGAAGTCCGCCACGATCAGGAAGTAGCCGGGGAAGCCCATCTTGATGATGGTGCCCGTCTCGAAATCCAGACGCGCGTGATACTCGTCGCGCCGGGACGCGCGGACCGCTTCATCGGGATAGAGCACCTCGAGCCGGCGCTCGAGGCCTTCGCGCGCCATCAGCACGAGGTAGTCGTCGAGCGACATGCCATCGGGCGTCGGGAACAGCGGCAGCCGCGGCTTGCCAAGCTCGAGCGTGAGGTTGCAGCGCCGCGCGATTTCCACGGCGTTCTGCAGCGCGGACGGGATGTCAGCGAACAGCTCGCACATCTCGTCCTGCGTCTTGAAATACTGGTCCGTCGTGAACTTGCGCACACGACGCGGGTTGGCCAGCAGCTCGCCTTCGGCGATACACACGCGCGCCTCGTGCGCGGTGAAATCGTCGGGCGTCATGAACTGGACGGGGTGCGTGGCCACCACAGGCAGTTGCATCGAAGCGGCCAGCTGCACGGCCTGCTGCACGTAGGCATCGGTACCCGGCAGGCCCGCACGCTGCAGTTCGATGTAGAACCGCTGCGGGAACACGCGCGCCCAGTGCTGCGCCGCGCGGCGCGCGCCTTCGACGTTGGCGTTCGCCAGCGCGAGGCCGATATCGCCGCCCATCGCGCCCGACAGCGCGATCAGGCCCGTGGAGAGCGGCAGGCCCTCCTCGCCTGGCTCGTCGAACCAGCCCGCTTCCAGTTCCGCGCGGCCGCGGTGCTGGTTGCCCAGCCACGCGCGCGACAGCATGGTGCACAGGTTCAGGTAGCCGCGCTTGTCCTGCACGAGCAGCAGCAGCCGCGAGGGCTTGTCGCGGTCGTCGCCGTTGGCGATCCACACGTCGGCGCCGACGATCGGCTTGACGCCGCCGCCCCGCGCTTCCTTGTAGAACCGGATCAGACCGAAGGCGTTGGCCAGGTCGGTCAGCGCGAGCGCGCCCATGCCATCGGCGGCGGCGGCCTTGACGGCGTCCTCCAGGCGGACGATGCCGTCCACGATGGAGTATTCGGAATGCAGGCGGAGGTGGACGTAGCGGAGCGCGGACATTGGCAGGCAGGGAATCTAGCCCGACATTGTACCGGCAGGCCTCGCGCGCGGGGATCGCGATTTTTGTCCGGGATCATGCGGCGGGCGCGCCCGGGGCGTATAATTTCGCGTTTCCAATCAGGCAGTTACTACGTGCGCAGGCGCGTAGGCGAGCAGTCGAACCATGCAGATCGTCAACATTTCCGCTTACAAATTCGTCTCGATCGACGATATCGAACCGCTGCGTTCGGAAATGCGCGCGCGCTGCGAGGCGCTGTCGCTGAAGGGCACGATCCTGCTGGCGCCCGAAGGCATCAACATGTTCCTGGCCGGCCCCCGCGAGGCCATCGATGGCTTCATGACGTGGCTGCACGCGGATCCGCGCTTCGCGGACATCGCGCCGAAGGAAAGCCTCTCCGACAACCAGCCGTTCAAACGCATGCTGGTCCGCGCCAAGAAGGAAATCATCACGATGAAGATGCCGCTGATCCGGCCGGAAGCCGGACGCGCGCCTTCCGTCAGCCCCGCGGACCTGAAGCGCTGGCTCGATCAGGGCCACGACGACGCGGGGCGCCCGGTGGTGATGCTCGACACGCGCAATGCATTCGAGGTGGCCGTGGGGACGTTCGAGGATGCGGTGGAATACGACATCGCCAAGTTCAGCGACTTCCCGCCGGCCGTGGCCGAGCATCGCGCCGATTTCGAGGGCAAGACCGTGGTGTCGTTCTGCACGGGCGGCATCCGTTGCGAAAAGGCCGCGATCCACATGCAGGAAGTGGGCATCGAGAACGTCTATCAGCTCGAAGGCGGCATCCTGAAGTATTTCGAGGAGGTCGGCGGCAGCCATTATCGCGGCGACTGCTTCGTGTTCGACTACCGGACGGCGCTGAACCCCAGCCTCGAGCCGGCGGGCCCGGTGCAGTGCTTCGCCTGCCGTGCCGTGGTGACCGCCGAACAGCAGCAGGATCCGGCCTACGTCGTGGGCAAGAGCTGTCCGCAGTGTGCCAGCGCCGCCGCGGCTTGAAGACGCGACCTTGCGTGGCGCGCCATCAAGCGGCCAGCAGCAGATACAGATTCCGCAACATGGCCGCGGTCGCTCCCCAGATAAAGCGATTGCCGCCGCCCTCCCGCGGATACGGCATCGCATAAAACTTTCGCTCGCCATCGACCCACCGCAATAGCCGCCGCTCGTGCCGCGTCGGATCCATCAGGAAGGCCAGCGGCACCTCGAAGACCTCGGCGACCTCCCCCGCATCGGGGCGCAGCGTGAAGCCCGGGCGCATGAGCCCGACGACGGGGCTCACGTGATAACCCGTCCCGGTGATGTAGTCCGGCAGCGCGCCGAGCACCTCGACGTAGTCGGGGCCGACGCCGATCTCCTCTTCCGTCTCCCGCAGGGCCGTGGCGACAGGGTCCGCATCGTAGGCCTCCTGCCGTCCACCCGGAAAACTGATCTGCCCAGCGTGTGCATTGAGGTTCGCGTTGCGCTGGGTGAACAGCACCCAGAGCCCATCCTCTCGCGTCACCAGCGGCACCAGCACCGAAGCATCGCGCAGTGCCCGCGTCTTGTCGTACACCCGCGACTCGTCCGTCAGCAACGGCTCCCAGGCCGGCGGAGGCGATTGCAGCCGGCGCCGGATGAATTCGGGCGTCATGCGGGCGGGGGACAGGGGAATGCCGCGAATGTCGGTGTCGATGACAGGCAGCGTTTCGGGATCGAATATCGGACGCATAACGGCGCAGTATGACAGAGCGCCGCCATGCTTGCAGGGCGGCTCGGCGCCCACATGGCAGGCAACAAAAAAGGCACCCGAAGGTGCCTTTCGCAACGCCATGCGCCGCCGGTTGCCCGGCGGGGATGCCGGTCTTTACTCTGCGGCAGCCTTTGCGGCGGCAGCAGCCTTCGACACCAGCTTTTCCTTGATACGCGCGGACTTGCCCGAGCGCTCACGCAGGTAGTACAGCTTCGCGCGACGCACGTCGCCGCGACGCTTCACCTCGATGCCGGCGATCAGCGGCGAGTACAGCTGGAACGTACGTTCCACGCCTTCGCCCGACGAGATCTTGCGCACGATGAACGACGAATTCAGGCCACGATTGCGCTTGGCAATCACGACGCCTTCATAAGCCTGCACACGCTTGCGGTTGCCTTCGACCACGTTCACGCTGACGATCACGGTATCGCCGGGGGCGAATGCCGGAATGGTCTTGTTGGCGGTCAGACGGGCGATCTCTTCCTTCTCGATCTGCTCGATGATGTTCATCGTTTTCTCCTTAACCATCATGCCGGCGTTCAATGCCCCGGTCGTTGCCGGGCCCCGGTAGAGGATGGGGTTATTACTTGGCGGGAGCGGGCTCCCACCCTTCTTTCGCAGCCCATTCCGACAGGAATTTCTCGTCGGCACGGGTCAGCAAACCTTGCCCGCGCGCGGCCTCGATCAAATCGGGACGCTTGCGCGCGGTATTGGCCAGCGCCTGCTGGCGCCGCCATTTCTCGATCTCGGCATGATGGCCGCCCAGCAGGATATCGGGCACCCTCACGCCTTCGTATTCTTCCGGCCGCGTGTAGTGCGGGCAGTCCAGCAGTCCGTTGACGAAGCTGTCCTGCACGGCCGACTGCGCATCGCCGAGTACCCCCGGCAGATGCCGCACCACCGCGTCGATCAGCGCCATCGCGGGCAGTTCGCCCCCGGACAGCACGAAATCGCCGAGGCTGATTTCCTCGTCCACGCGACGGTCGATCAGTCGCTGGTCGATCGCCTCGTAGCGCCCGCACAGCAGCACCAGTCCGGGCCGTTGTGCCAGCGACATGACTTTCGCATGCGTCAGCGGCGCGCCCTGCGGCGACATCAGCACCACATGGGGCTTGTCCACGCCGGCCTGCGCCTGCGCCGCGCCGGCCGCGTCAATCGCGTCCTCGAGCGGCCTGGCCAGCATGACCATCCCGGGACCGCCACCATACGGCCGATCGTCGATCGTCCGGTAGTTGTCTACGGTAAAGTCGCGTGGATTCCACGTTCGCAGCGCGTACCGCTGCTGCTTGGCCGCCCGGCTGGTAATGCCCCAGTCGGTCAGCGCACGAAACATCTCGGGAAACAGCGTGATCACATCGAACTGCATCCGCGCCTCCCAGTTTCACACCGCGCCGGCTGGCGGCGATGCAACGCCTCAGTAATCGAGTCCCCAGTCCACCACGATCCGCTTGCCAGCGATATCCACGGTGCGCAGGTAGACGTCCACGAACGGGATCAGACGTTCGCCGGCACCGCCCTCCGGCAGATCGTAAGCGACCTGCAGGATCTGGTGCGCACCGTTGTCGATCAGCCCGGACACTTGGCCGAGCGCTTCGCCCTGTTCGTTCGACACGGCGCAGCCAATCAGATCGACCCAGTAGAACTCGTCTTCTTCCGGGGCCGGAAAGTCCGACCGCCGGATCCAGACGCGGCGGCCCTTGAGCGCTTCGGCCACATTGCGGTCCGAGACGCCCGTGGCCTGAGCCACGACGGTACCGCTGTGCTCGCGCGATTGCGCGATCTTCAACGCTACCTGGACGCCAGCTTCCGTACGGGGGGTTGCCGGTGCGATCGCTCCGGCCGCGGGGGCCGGCAGCAACCACCAGCGACGCGCATGGAGCAACGCGGAGGCGTCGTCCGCGTGCGGCTGAACCTTGATCCAGCCCCGAATGCCATACGCGGCGGCGACGTAGCCGACCTCGATCAGATCATCGGGCAACGGCTCCGTGTACAACAATGCCTGAGGCAACGCTCTCGGCTGACCGCTTGCGCGATCCTCGCCCGCGGCAGACCGGGGCGCCAGGTTCAGTGGCTTGCGCGCGGGGCGCCCACTTTCCGAAACCGACACGAACGCGCCTTAGACCAATCAGGCAGCAGCGACGGTGGCCTTGGCGGCTTGCTTCACCAGACGGGCAACGGTCGGCGACAGTTGCGCGCCAACGCCTTCCCAGTACGTCAGGCGGTCTTGCGCGACGCGCAGGCCTTCTTCCTTGTCGGAAGCCAGCGGATTGTAGAAGCCGATGCGCTCGATGAAGCGACCGTCACGACGGTTGCGCGAATCAGCGGCAACGATGTTGAAGAACGGGCGCTTCTTGCTGCCGCCGCGAGCCAGACGGATTACGACCATGGGTTATTCCTCGAAAAAAACGGGGTGTGCGAACACGAAACGCAAGAGTATAGCCCATTAACCGAACCCGAACAAACAAATAGCCTCTCGGACGCCGGCAGCCGCGGCCGATGCGCCGCATAGGCGACAACGGATCGGGAGATGTCGCGCTGGAACGACGGCCCTCCATGCGGGCGTCATTGGCGCCAAACGCCCCGTGAACCGGGGGAAACAATCCGTTACACCGGTAACGGGATTGGCATAGGCGGTCACGCGGACGGATGCGTAACATGAACCCATCGCCCGATTTTTTCATTTTGGATATTTGACGCGGGCTTATGGGATTTCGCATGCTTGACCGCTCTCGCCTGCGCAGATTGGTGGCGGGCAGCCTGGTCGCCACCGGGCTGCTCGGCGGTATTGCCGCCAGCCATGCGCAAGCTTCCTTTTGGCAGCACCTTCGCGCCGTAGGCAACTCGGCGCATGGGCCCCGCGTGGCCGGCGGCATGGAAGTCGCCAGCGTCCGCGCGGAAAGCCGCGACCATGTGCGCGCCCAAATCGAACGCATGGAAGCACGCGCCCGCGCCGACGACCGATTAAGCGGCCGGCCTGATCCGGACCGCCGCGACGATGGCCGCGGCGATGGCCGCGCCGCGCGCAACCCCGACCGCGCGTCGCAGGCCGATGCCCAGGCCGGCAACGACCCGCGGCCCACAGGCATGGGCCCGGGCTGGCAGGCCCGCAGCCGCGACGGTGGCCGGTAGTGCTGCCCGTGGTGCTGCCCGGTAGTGCTACCCGGTAGTGCTGCGCTGTAACACTGGCCTGTAGCCACCCCCTCGATCACGGCATGCGCGGGCGTACAATGTGCGCCAATGCCGCGCTGGCGGCGCTCCTCCCCGACGCAACGATGCCCGCCGTATCCTCCCCCGCGTTTGCGCCCGCCGCCACCCCGCGCGGCAAATCGAAGCTCATCACCGTCGCGCTCGCGTTCGTCGCGGGCAGCCTCGGCGCGCACCGGTTTTATCTCAAGGGGTTCGGCGACAAGTTTGGCTGGCTACATCTGCTGGCCACGCTCGCCGGGGCGATCGGCTTTACCTCGCTGCTGCTGGAAACCGGCGACACCGCGCTCAATTGGACGTTCGCCGTCGCCGGCGGCATTTCCGTCATCGGCGCTTTCCTGACGGCCATCGTATTCGGGCTGCGCCCCGACGAGAAATGGGATGCACGCTACAACCCGCACGGCAAGCCGACGCGCTCGGGCTGGCCCGTCGTGATCCTCGTGATCCTGTCGCTGCTGATCGGCACGGGCCTGCTCATGGCCGGCCTGGCCATCAGCTTCCAGACCTTCTTTGAATCGCAGGTGGAAGCGGCCAAGGCGTTGTCGCAGTAAGGCGTTGTCGCAGTAGCTAGAACAACGAGCCCTGCGTGTCGTTCGCCGCGCCGGGCTTCGCGCGAGGCGCGCGCGCCGGCGGCCGGAACAACGTGGTATCGAGCCCATAACGGTCGTAGCGAAATCCGAGCTTGTCCGCCGCCTTGTAGAAGCGCTGACGCATGAGGTCCGCCCAGATGCCGCTGCCCCGCATGCGCGTGGCAAAGTCCGCGTCATAGGACTTGCCGCCGCGCATGTCGCGGATGCGGTTCATCACGCGCTCCGCGCGATCGGGGAAATGCGCCTGCAGCCATTGCTGGAACAGCGGCTCCACTTCCCATGGCAACCGCAGCACGATGTAGTTCGCATACACGGCGCCGGCCTCGCGCGCGGCCTCGAGAATGCGTTCGAGGTCGGGCTCCGTGATGAACGGAATCACCGGCGCCACGCTCACGCCCACCGGTATGCCAGCCTCGGACAACGTGCGGATCGCGCGCAGGCGCCGGCTCGGCGTGGCCGCGCGCGGTTCCAGCGTGCGAGCGATGCCGGCATCGAGCGTGGTGATGGTCAGCGCCGCAACCGCGAGCCGCTTCCGCGCCATCGGCGCCAGCAGATCGATATCGCGTTCGATCAGCGAGGACTTGGTGATCAGCGCGACCGGATGGTCGCACTCGTGCAGCACCTCGAGAACGCCGCGCGTAATGCGATGCTCGCGTTCGATCGGCTGATACGCATCGGTGTTGACGCCAAGCGCGATGGTCTCGCATCGATAAGACGGCCTGGCCAGTGTTTCGCGAAGCCGTTCGGCCGCGTTGGCCTTGGCGAATAATCGGGATTCGAAGTCGAGGCCCGGGGACAGGTCGAGGTACGCATGGGTGGGGCGCGCAAAACAGTAGATGCAACCATGCTCGCAACCCCGGTAGGGATTGAGCGAGGTGTCGAACGGGATATCGGGCGACGCATTATGCGTGAGAATCGAGCGCGCGCGTTCGATGGACACCTGCGTGACCAGCCGCGGCGAGTCCTGAGATTCCTGTGCCGCCTCCGCCCAGCCGTCATCGAAGCGCTCGCGGGCGTCGCGCTCGAAGCGGCCTTGCAGGTTCGTCACCGCGCCCCTGCCCTTCTTTGCGGACAAGGGTGCCGAGGGTGCCGAGGGTGCGGAGGGTGCCGCACCAGGCGCCGATCCCGGAGTATGGGGAAGGTCGTCATATCCATCCATGCACCGATGATACTGTATGTTTATACAGTATCCAAGCACCCCGCGTTATTGGCCCCTATTGTGGCGCCTATTGTGGCGCCTATTGTGGCGCCTCACGCCCTTCCACCATGATCTCGAGCGTCTCCTTGATCTCTTCCATCACCACATAGCTCTTGGACTGCGCCGCGCCGGGCAGCTGCAGCAGGATGTCGCCCAGCAACCGCCGGTACTCCGCGATTTCCCGGATGCGGGCCTTGATCAGGTAGTCGAAGTCGCCAGAGACCAGATGGCACTCCAGCACCTCGGGAATCCGCAGCACCTCGCGGCGGAACTTGTCGAACATGTTGCCCGCCTTGTTGCCCAGAGAAATCTCCACGAACACGAGCAGCCCGCTGCCGAGCAACGTCGGATTGAGCCGCGCGTAGTAACCCATAATGACGCCGTCCCGCTCGAGCCGCTTCACGCGTTCGATGCAGGGCGTGATCGTCAAACCCACCGCCTCGGCGAGGTCCTTCATGGACATGCGCCCGTCGCCTTGCAGCAGCGTAAGGATGCGCCGGTCGAGCTTGTCGAGGCTCCGTACGGGTTGGCGGCTCGTTCTCATGAATTATTCCTGTTTCCCTGATAAATACGGTAACTCTAACTGGATTGAACTCAATAACATAGAGATGTTTCCTATTTATGACCCCTAAACCCTGGCAGCCTGGTCGGGAGAGAAAACATGCGAGTTCTGGTCCTTGGCAGTGGTGTGATTGGCGTGACGAGCGCCTGGTATCTGGCCCGCGCGGGTCACGAGGTGACCGTGGTCGATCGCGAGGCGGCGCCCGCGCTGGGCACGAGCTTCGCCAACGCCGGCCAGATCTCTCCCGGCTATGCGTCGCCGTGGGCCGCGCCGGGCATCCCGCTCAAGGCCATCAAGTGGATGTTCCAGGAACACGCGCCCCTGTCGATCAAGCCGGACGGCACGCTGTTCCAGCTGCAGTGGATGTGGCAGATGCTGCGTAACTGCACCGAGGACCGCTACGCCGTGAACAAGGAACGCATGGTGCGTCTGGCCGAGTACAGCCGCGACTGCATCCGCGCGCTGCGCGCGGAAACGGGCATCTCGTACGAGGGCCGCCAGCAGGGCACGCTGCAGCTATTCCGCACGGCCGAACAATACGAAGGCGCCGCCAAGGACATCGCGGTGCTCGAAGAAGCGGGCGTGCCTTACGAACTGCTGAGCCGCGAACAACTCGCCGCCTGCGAACCTGCGCTGGCCGCGGTGAATGGCAAGCTCGCCGGCGGCCTGCGCCTGCCGAACGACGAGACCGGCGACTGTCAGCTGTTCACGCAGCGCCTGGCCGCGATGGCCGCGTCGATCGGCGTCACGTTCCAGTACAACCGCTCCATCGACGGCCTGCTGACCGAAGGCGATGCCATCACCGGCGCGCTGATCGAAGGCAAGCCGATGCATGCCGACGCCGTCGTCGTGGCGCTTGGCAGCTGGTCGACGCCCTTCGTGCGGCACGTGCTGCCGGGTCTGTCGAACCTGCCCGTCTATCCGCTCAAGGGTTTCTCGATCACGGTGCCGATGACCGACGCGTCGCGCAGCCCCGTGTCGACGGTGCTCGATGAAACGTACAAGGTCGCCATCACGCGTTTCGACGATCGCATCCGCGTCGGCGGCATGGCGCAGATTGTTGGCTACGACCGCTCGCTCGATCCCGCCAAGCGCCGCACGCTCGAGCATGTGGTGACCGACCTCTTCCCGGGCGCCGGCGACGTGAGCCGCGCGACGTTCTGGACGGGCCTGCGTCCGATGACGCCGGACGGCACGCCGGTCGTCGGCCCCGCTGGTATCCGCGGCCTGTGGCTCAACACGGGCCATGGCACGCTGGGGTGGACCATGGCCTGCGGGTCGGGCAAGCTGCTGTCGGATCTGGTGTCGGGCACGCGTCCGGCGATCCGTGCCGACGATCTGTCGGTGGATCGGTATCGCAAGGTGCCGCGCTCGCAGGGCAATCTGCGCCCGGTCCCGGCCTGACAAGACCCGCTGAAAGACAAAGGGCCCCTTGCGGGGCCCTTTGTCTTTGGGGAACGCGCGTCAGAACTGGTCTTCGGTCAACGCGTTGACCGAAGCCGCGCCCTCGACGATCGCATCGCGCAGGGCCGCTGCCTGCGGCAGCAAATGCTGCGCGTAGAACTGCGCCGTCGCGATCTTTGCATCGTAGAACGAAGGATCGTCGCCACGACGTGCCTCGGCGGCCAGCAGCGCGCGCGCCATTTGCCAGCCCGAGAACACGATGCCGCATAGCCGCAGATACGGCACGCTGCCCGCGAACACGGCATTGGGGTCGGTCTTGGCGTTCTCCACTACGAACGTCACCACGTCCGCCAGCGCCTCGCGCGCCCGCGCGAGTTGGGTGCGCACCGCAGGATGCCCGCTCAGCGCGGCCTCGGTTTCGGCGATGCGGGACAGGATGTCGCGGGCCACGGCCCCGCCGTCGCGCAGCGTTTTGCGCCCGACGAGGTCATTGGCCTGGATGGCGGTCGTGCCTTCGTAGATGGGCAGGATGCGCGCGTCGCGATAATGCTGCGCCGCACCCGTTTCCTCGATGAAGCCCATCCCGCCATGCACCTGCACCCCCAGGCTCGTCACGTCGATCGACATCTCCGTGCTCCAGCCCTTGATCACCGGCACGAGGAACTCGTAGAACGCCTGGCTGCGCGCGCGCTCGTCCGCATCGGGATGATGGTGCGCGGCATCGCTCGCCGCGGCGCCCACATAAGCCACGGCACGCGCGCCTTCCGTCAGCGCGCGCATGGTCATCAGCATGCGCTTGATGTCGGGATGATGGACGATGGTCACGGCCTGGCGCGCCGAACCATCGACGGGCCGGCTCTGCACGCGTTCGCGCGCATAGGCCACGGCCTGCTGATAGGCGCGCTCGGACACCGCGATGCCCTGCATGCCCACCGAGAAGCGGGCGGCATTCATCATGATGAACATGTACTCGAGGCCGCGATTCTCCTCGCCCACCAGCGTGCCGATCGCACCGCCGTGGTCGCCGAACTGCAGCACTGCCGTCGGGCTCGCCTTGATCCCGAGCTTGTGTTCGATGGACACGCAATGCACGTCGTTGCGCGCGCCGAGGCTGCCGTCGTCGTTGACGAGGAACTTGGGCACGATGAACAGCGAGATACCCTTGACGCCCTCCGGCGCGTCAGGCGTGCGGGCGAGCACAAGGTGCACGATGTTCTTCGCCATGTCGTGCTCGCCGTACGTGATGAAGATCTTGGTGCCGAACACCTTGTACGTACCGTCGCCCTGCGGCTCGGCGCGCGTGCGCACGGCGGCGAGGTCGGAACCGGCCTGCGGCTCCGTGAGGTTCATCGTGCCGGTCCACTCGCCCGAGATCAGCCTGGGCAGGTACGTCGATTTCTGCGCGTCGGTGCCAGCCGTCAGCAGCGCCTCGATGGCGCCATCGGTCAGCAGCGGGCACAGCGCGAACGACAGGTTCGCGGTATTGAGCATCTCGTTGCACGGCGTGGCCACCAGCTTCGGCAAACCCTGCCCGCCGAACTCGGCCGGATGCAGCACGCCCTGCCACCCGCCCTCGCCGAACTGGCGGAACGCATCGCGGAAGCCCGGCGTGGTCTTCACCTCGCCATCCTTCCAGCTGCTCGGCTCCGTATCCCCGATGCGGTTGAGCGGCGCCACCACCTGTTCGTTGAAGCGCGCGGCTTCCTCGAGCACGGCCTGCGCGATATCCGGGGTCGCATCCTCGTATCCCGGCAGCTGGCTCACGGCGTCGAGTCCCGCCAGTTCGTTCATGACGAACAGCATGTCCTTGAGCGGTGCGCGATAGGTCATCGATGTCTCCTCGTCCTCGGTATGCGATACAAAAAAGCCGTTCGCGGGACAGGCCCGGAACGGCTGATTTTTTCTTCTTGTGCGGGGAGATCAGCCCAGTGCGGACACCAGTTCCGGCACCACGGTGTTCAGGTCGCCCACCAGACCGTAATCGGCCACCGAGAAGATCGGCGCCTCGGCATCCTTGTTGATCGCGACGATCACCTTGGAGTCCTTCATGCCGGCCAGATGCTGGATCGCGCCCGAGATACCCACCGCGATATACAGCTGCGGCGCGACGATCTTGCCGGTCTGGCCGACCTGATAGTCGTTGGGCACGAAGCCCGCGTCCACGGCCGCGCGCGAGGCGCCCAGCGCCGCGTTCAGCTTGTCGGCCAGCGGCGTCAGCACCTTGGTGTAGTTCTCGCCCGAACCCACGCCACGGCCACCGGACACGATGATCTTGGCGGCGGTCAGTTCAGGACGATCGCTCTTGGTGACTTCGCGCGACACGAATTGCGAGATGCCCGCATCGGCCACGGCCTGCAGCGTATCGACGCTGGCCGAACCGCCTTCGGTGGCAGCCGGGTCGAACGCCGTGCCGCGCACGGTGATCACCTTGATCTTGTCGGCCGACTTCACGGTGGCGATGGCGTTGCCCGCGTAGATCGGACGCTCGAAGGTGTCGGGGGCATCCACCTTGGTGATGTCCGACAGCTGCGCGACATCGAGCCTGGCGGCCACGCGCGGCAGGATGTTCTTGCCGTAGGCCGTTGCCGGCGCGAGGATGTGCGAATAGTCGCTCGCGATGGCCAGCACCTGCTCGGCCACGTTTTCGGCGAGGCCGTCGGCGAAGTACGGCGCGTCGGCCAGCAGGACCTTGCTCACGCCCGCGATCTTCGCGGCGGCATCGGCGGCGGCCCTGGCATTGGCGCCAGCGACGATCACGTGAACGTCGCCGCCGCACTGGGCGGCAGCCGTCACGACGTTGAGCGTGGCGGCCTTGATCGATTGATTGTCGTGTTCAGCAATGACGAGTGCAGTCATGTTTCCTCTCTCCGCGCTCAGATAACCTTGGCTTCGTTCTTCAGCTTTTGCACCAGCGTGGCCACGTCCGGCACCATCACGCCCGCGCTGCGCTTCGGCGGCTCCACGACTTTCACGGTCGAGAGGCGCGGCTTGACGTCGACGCCGAGGTCTTCCGGCTTGACCGTCTCCAGCGGCTTCTTCTTCGCCTTCATGATGTTCGGCAGCGTCACGTAGCGCGGCTCGTTCAGGCGCAGATCGGTAGTCACCACGGCCGGCAGCGTCACCGACACGGTTTCCAGACCGCCGTCCACTTCACGCGTCACGGAAGCCTTGCCGTCCGCGACCACGACCTTCGAGGCGAACGTCGCCTGCGGCAGGCCGGCCAGCGCGGCCACCATCTGGCCGGTCTGGTTCGAGTCGTCGTCGATGGCCTGCTTGCCGAGAATCACCAGCTGGGGTTGTTCCTTGTCGATCAGCGCCTTGAGCAGCTTGGCCACAGCCAGCGGCTGCAGGTCTTCGGCGGATTCCACCAGGATGCCGCGATCGGCGCCGATGGCCATCGCGGTACGCAGCGTTTCCTGGCACTGCGTCACGCCGCACGACACGGCGATGACTTCGGTCACGACGCCCGCTTCCTTCAGACGCACCGCCTCTTCCACAGCGATTTCGTCGAACGGGTTCATGCTCATCTTCACGTTGGCCAGGTCCACGCCCGAGCCATCCGACTTCACGCGGACCTTCACGTTGTAGTCCACCACCCGCTTGACTGCGACGAGTACTTTCATGCGCTCACTCCACTGATTGCTGGATAGTCCAAGATTTGAATCGCTCGCCATTATACCCATCGGCCCTGGGCCGATCCGGTTTTACGAACGATCGTACTATTTTTTCGCCTAAGATTGCCGGGCATCGCCCGGCAGTCCGAAATCTGCCGACCATTGTGCCGCAGGAACCGGCGCAAGGACAGCGTTTCGACGAAAACCTCGGTCATCGTCAGGGAAAACCCGAGGCTCGTGGCGGGGATATCACCAGGCGGCGATGACCGACTCCTTGAACGTCGTCGTGATGTACTGCTTCACTTCCGGCGAGTGGTAGGCCTTCACCAGCTTGGCGACCCAGGGCTTGTCCTTGTCCGCCGTGCGTACTGCCAGCAGGTTGGCATACGGACCCTTCGGGCCTTCCGTGGCGATGGCGTCACGCGTCGGCGAGAGGCCGGCGGATTCCGCATAGTTGCCGTTGATCGCGGCGGCATCGAGGTCGTCGAGCGAACGCGGCAGCTGCGCGGCGTCCAGTTCGACGATCTTGATCTTGCGCGGGTTCTCGATGATGTCCAGCGGCGTGGCCTTCAGGCCCGCGTCCGGACGCAGCTTGATCAGGCCCTTGGCCTGGAGCAGCAGCAGGCCGCGGCCGCCATTGGTCGGGTCGTTGGGCACGCCGACGCGTGCGCCGTTCTTGAGCTGGTCGAGCGACTTGATCTTCTTCGAGTACACGCCCATCGGGAACGTCACGGTGAAGCCCACGTTGCTGAACTTGTAGCCACGGTCCTTGATCTGCGCTTCCAGGTACGGCAGATGCTGATAGCTGTTGGCGTCGAGGTCGCCGGCCTGCAGCGCCGCGTTCGGCTGGATGTAGTCGCTGAACTCGACCACCTGGATGTTCAGGCCATCCTTCGCGGCGACCTTCTTTACCTGCTCCATGATCTGGGCGTGCGGGCCGCCGGTCACGCCGACCTTGATCGGCTTTTCCTGCGCGTGGGCGCCCAGCACCAGCGACGCCGCGCCCAGCGCGGCAATGGTCTTCAGCATGTTGCGACGTTGCATGTCGATTTCTCTCGCGTTTCCAGCGTGACTGGAATGTTGAATGTTGATGTTGTCAGGTAACGATCAGCGATGGCTGATCCGGCGGACCAGCCAGTCGCCGAAACTCTGCACGGCCTGCACGAACACGATCAGGATGATGACCACCGCCACCATCACCTCCGTGATGTAGCGCTGGTAACCGTAGCGAATGCCGAGGTCGCCGAGACCGCCGCCGCCGATCGCGCCCGCCATCGCCGAATAGCCGACGAGGCTTACGAAGGTGATGGTCAGTCCCGCGACGATGCCGGGCATCGCTTCAGGCAGCAGGACCTTCCAGACGATCTGGCGCGTGGTCGCCCCCATCGCCTGCGCGGCCTCGACGAGGCCCTTGTCCACTTCGCGCAGCGCGGCTTCCACCAGGCGGGCGATGAACGGCACCGCCGCGATCGTCAGCGGCACGACCGCCGCCGTGGTCCCGATCGACGAGCCGACGATGAAGCGCGTGAACGGAATCACGACCACCAGCAGGATGATGAACGGAATCGAGCGCACCGCGTTGACCACCACGCCGATGGTGCGATTGAACAGCGGATGCGACAGCACGCCGCCACGGTTGGTCAGGTGCAGCAGCACGCCAAGCGGCACGCCGAACAACGCCCCGACCACGCCCGAGATGCCCACCATCAGCAGGGTCTCGCCGAACGATCCGAGAAACAGGTCCAGCAATTCTTCAGACCACATGGTCGATCTCCTCCACTACGACGCCCTGCGCGCGCAGGTATTCCATCGCCGCCCGCACGTCGTCGGGTTCGCCGGTCGCCATGATCGCCAGCGAACCGAAGGCCTGGCCCTGGATCTCGTCGATATGGCCATGCAGGATATTGAAGTCGAGGCCATGCTGCCGGATCGCCTGCGCGAGCACGGGCTGATCCACGTTCTCTCCCGTGAAGGCAAGGCGGTAGACGTGATCGCGGCCGTTGCCGAGCCGCGACTCCACGCGCTTGAGCACGCTCTGCGGCAGCTCCTGCGCGATCACATCGCCGATCATCGCGCGCGTGACCGCGTGCTGGGGCCGGAGGAACACGTCGATCACGCGTCCGGTCTCGACCACGCTGCCGGCTTCGAGCACGGCCACACGGTCGCAGACCTGCTTGATGACCTCCATCTGGTGCGTGATCATCACGATGGTCAGGCCGAGTTCGCGATTGATCTTGCGCAGCAGTTCGAGGATCGCGCGCGTCGTTTCCGGATCGAGCGCGGACGTGGCTTCGTCGGAGAGCAGTACCTTGGGCTTGCTCGCGAGCGCACGGGCGATGCCCACTCGCTGCTTCTGCCCGCCGCTGATCTGCGCGGGATAGCGGTCGCGCAATGCGGACAGCCCCACCAGTTCGAGCAGCGGCAGCACCGTCGCGGCAATCTCCTGCTTCGACTTGCCGGCGAGTTCCAGCGGCAGCGCCACGTTGTCGTAGACCGTGCGCGACGACAGCAGGTTGAAGTGCTGGAAGATCATGCCGATCTCGCGACGGGCCTCGCGCAGCGCGCCGGTATCGAGCGCGGTCAGGTCCTGGCCGTCGACAATCACGCGTCCCGCGGTCGGGCGGTTCAGCAGGTTGATGGCACGCACGAGCGTGCTCTTGCCCGCGCCGCTGCGGCCGATGATGCCGAAGATCTCGCCCGCGGCGATGCCGAGGCTGACGTCCCGCAGCGCGTGGACCTCACCCGAACCTCCGGGGAAGCGCTGCGAGAGTCCTTGCAGTTCGATCATAGGAAAGGAAAACGGGAAATGAAAACGGCAACAGGCGAGACGGGCTCGAGCACTGTTGCCGCGCAGGAATTTGGCGAAGTCCGCATTTTATGCGAACGCCATGCCCCTTCAAACGAGATTTTTTCGATGGCCTTATGCGCTCATGGCATATAAAACGCCATAAAGTGCGTTAAAAATAACTTTACGTTTCGAGCAACACCTTCAGGTGCGCCAGCACGCTGCGGCCCAGCGCGCTCAGGTTGTAGCCGCCTTCCAGGCAACTGACGATGCGCCCCCGCGCATACGTCCGCGCCACCGCGATCAGCTGCGCCGTCATCCACGCGTAGTCCTGCTCGACGAGCCCCATCTGGCCGAGGTCGTCTTCGCGATGCGCGTCGAACCCCGCCGAGATGAAGATCATCTCCGGCTTGAAGTCATGGAGCCGCGGCAGCCAGATCGTATCCACCACCTCGCGCACGGCCAGCCCGTTGCTGTACGCGGGCAGCGGGATGTTCGACATGTTCGGCGCCACGTGATCGGTGCCGCTGTACGGATAGAACGGATGCTGGAAGAAGCTGCACATCAGCACGCGGGGCTCGTTGCGGAATGCCGCCTCGGTGCCGTTGCCATGGTGCACGTCGAAGTCGATGACCGCGACGCGATCGAGCCCGTGCGCGGCGAGCGCATGGCGCGCGGCGATCGCCACGTTGTTGTAGAAGCAGAACCCCATCGCGCGTCCGGGCTCGGCATGATGGCCAGGCGGGCGGACGCAGCAGAACGCGTTCTCGAGCTCGCCCGCGATCACGGCGTCGGTAGCCGCCACGGCCGCGCCGGCCGCATGGGATGCGGCCGTCAGCGTATGGGCATTCATCGAGGTGTCGGGGTCGATCTGCTGGTAGCCCGCGGCGGGGCTCAGCGATGCCAGCCCGCTGACATAGTCGGGCCGGTGCACGCGCTCGATCTGTTCGGCGGTGGCGGCGGGCGCCTCGCGGCGATCCAGCAGGCCGTCGATCGCATGCGAGATCAGATGGTCCTCGATCGCCTGCAGCCGCTCCGGGCATTCGGGATGGAAGTGCCCCATCTCGTGCAACAGAAACGCCGGGTGAGTGTAATAGCCCGTTGGCATCGTGTTTGTGGGTTCAAGTTTGTCTCCGAACGTTACGTTAGCACAGGACGTCGGACGGGTCCGTTATACTCGTCCGCGACTGGCAAAGGACAACATGACCGAGAAACAGCGATCCCTGCGGCGTCCGCCCCGACGCGTGTTGATGGGCGCCGCACTCAGCGCTGCCGCGTTGGGCCTCTGCGGCATCTCCCCCACCCTGCTTGCCGCGGGCAAGCGCCGCGTCAGCGTGCGGGAAGAAGAAATCGATCCCGGCCGTTATCAGAATCATCCCCAGGCGCGGGCCTTCATCGACGAGATGGTCTCGCGCCATGGCCTGGCCCGCGCCGACCTCGACAACTGGTTCGCGCAGACCGCGTATTCGGCCACCGTCGCGCGGCTCATCCTGCCGCCCACCACGCCCGGCAAGAAGAGCTGGCGCGCGTACCGGTCCCGCTTTATCGAACCGATCCGCATCAACGCGGGCGTCCGCTTCTGGCAGCAGAACCGCGAGACGCTACGCCGCGCGGAAGCCGAGTTCGGCGTACCGGCCTCCGTGATCGTGGGCATCATCGGCGTGGAGACGATCTACGGCCGCGACATGGGCTCGTTCCGCGTCATGGACTCGCTCTCGACGCTGGCGTTCGACTATCCCGATACGCCGAACCGCGAGGCGCGCACGAAACTGTTCCGCGACCAGCTGGCCGACTATCTGCTGTGGTGCCGCGACACGCGCACCGATGTGTTTTCCGTGACGGGCTCGTACGCGGGGGCCATCGGCATTCCGCAGTTCATGCCGACGAGCCTGCGCGAGTATGCGATCGACTACGACAACGATGGCCACATCGACCTGCGCAACAGTCCGGTCGACGCCATCGGCAGCGTCGGCCGCTTTCTGCAGCTGCATGGGTGGGAACAGGGGCGCCCGGTGGCGTGGCGCATCGCCGGCGATGCGGGAAGCCTAGGCGTCGCGACGGCGGCGGCGGACGGCGAGCCGTGGCCGACGCGGACGCTCAATCAGCTCACGCGCGCGGGGCTGCGTGTGGATGAACCGATCGACGTCGCGCGCGAAGGCGAGACCGGCGTGCTGGTCGTGGACCTGCCCACGCCGGACCAGCCGACCGAGTATCTGATCGGCCTGCGCAACTTCTATGTACTGACGCGCTATAACCGCAGCTTCTTCTACGCGCTCGCCGTGTATCAGCTCGGCGAGGCGGTGAAGGCGGCGATGGGCTGATGCGGCGTCAGGCCGGGAACACGCCCGTGGAGAGGTAACGGTCTCCACGGTCGCAGACGACGAACACGATCGTCGCGTTTTCCACTTCTTCGGCGATACGCAGCGCCACGCACAGGGCGCCCGCGGCGGAGATACCGCAGAAGATGCCTTCCTCTCGCGCCATGCGGCGGGCCATGTGCTCGGCGTCGGCCTGGCTCACGGGTTCCGTGCGGTCGATGAAGGTGGGATCGTAGATCTTCGGCAGGTACGCTTCCGGCCACTTGCGAATACCCGGAATGCGCGAACCTTCGGCCGGCTGCGCGCCGACGATCTGGATGGCCGTGTTCTTTTCCTTCAGATAGCGCGACACGCCCGTGATGGTGCCCGTGGTCCCCATCGCCGACACGAAATGCGTGATGCGGCCTTCGGTGTCCTTCCAGATTTCAGGACCGGTGGTCTCGTAATGCGCGAGCGGATTGTCCGGATTGGCGAACTGGTCGAGGATCACGCCTTTGCCCTCACGCTCCATCGCGTCGGCGAGGTCGCGCGCATATTCCATGCCGCCCTTGACCGGCGTAAGGATGATCTCCGCGCCGTACGCGGCCATGCTCTGACGGCGCTCGAGGCTCAGGTCCTCGGGCATGATCAGGACCATGCGGTAACCGCGGATCGCGGCGGCCATCGCGAGCGCGATGCCGGTATTGCCGGACGTCGCTTCGATCAGCGTATCGCCGGGCTTGATGCGGCCGCGCTCTTCGGCGCGGCGGATCATCGAGACTGCGGGCCGGTCCTTGACCGAGCCTGCGGGATTGTTCCCCTCCAGCTTGCCAAGGATCACATTGCCGCGCGCTTCGAGAGCGGCGCCAGGAATGCGTTGCAGTCGGACCAGCGGCGTATTGCCAATGGTGTCTTCAATCGTCTTGTAGGCCATGATGCGCGGATATGGGGGTTCGGCGGCCATTGTAATGCACCACCGACGCCCCCGCTGCCGACGCGGCTTTAGGACACGTGCCTTACAGCGCGGCGTCCTTCGCCGACTTGCCTTCGCCGAGCACGTGGTACAGCAGGATCGCGCCGAACGTGGCCGTCCCGATGCCGCCGAGCGTCAGGCCGCCCAGACGGAGCGTGAGGTCGCCGGCCGCCACGGTCAGCGTCGCGCCCACGGTAATCAGGTTGCGCGAGCTCGAGAAGTCCACGTTGTTCTGCACCCAGATGCGGCCCGCCGTCGCCGAGATCAGGCCGAACACGACGATCGTCAGGCCGCCGATGACGGCGCCCGGAATCGTCAGGATCAGCGCGCCGAACTTCGGCGAGAAGCCGAGCAGGATCGCCACGATCGCGGCCACGATGAAGATCAGCGTCGAGTAGATGCGCGTCACCGCCATCACGCCCATGTTCTCCGCGTACGTCGTCACGCCGGTACCGCCGCCGCTCGCGGACAGCATGGTCGCGATGCCGTCGCCGATGAACGCGCGGCCGATGTACGGGTCCAGATTGCGGCCGGTCATCACGCCAATGGCCTTGATGTGCCCGAGGTTCTCCGCCACGAGCACCACCGCGACCGGCGCGATCAGCAGCATCGCGCTCGCATCGAACACGGGCGCCGTGAACGCCGGCATGCCGAACCACGCGGCGGCGGCCACGCCGGAGAAATCGATCGGCTTGCCCATGCCCATCAGGTTCGTGGCCACGTAGTACGCGAGGTATCCGGCAAGGCCGCCGAGCAGCACCGGCAGACGGCCCGCCATGCCTGGGGCGCGCACCGCGACCAGACCCACGGCCAGCACGGTCAGCAGGCCAATCCACGTGTCGAGCGGCGCGGCGCTGACGGCCTTGACCGCCACGGGCGCGAGGTTGAGACCGATGGCCGCGACGATCGCGCCCGTCACCACCGGCGGCATCAGGCGTTCGACCCAGCCATAGCCGATGGCCTGCACGATCAGGCCGATCACCGTATATAACGCGCCGGCCGCGATGATGCCGCCGAGGGCGAGCGGGATGTTCGCGTTGGGACCGCTGCCGCCGTAACCCGTCGCCGCGATCACCACCGCGATGAACGCGAAGCTGGAGCCCAGGTAGCTGGGCACGCGGCCGCGCACGCACAGGAAGAAGATGAGCGTGCCGATGCCCGAGAACAGGATGGCGATATTGGGCGCAAAGCCCATCAGGATCGGCGCGATCGCGGTGGAGCCGAACATGGCCACCACGTGCTGGATGCCGGCGAGGATGGTCTGCCCCGCGGGCAGGCGCTCGTCTGGTGCGATCACGCCCTCGGTCTTGAGCCGCCACGTGGGCAGGAAACCGCTATCCCCTGGACGCTCTACGCGCTCGCCATTGCTCATGTTCTCTCCCTGTCTTCGCTGGCTATGATGATGCGATCCGGCGCGGAGGATCGCCCCGGCCGATGCGCCCGCATGATACCGCGCGCCCGCGCGGGCGCGCGTCAGCGAAGCACAACACGTACCCGCGCCGCGCCGCCGCGCGCATCAACGTTTGTCGCCCGCCACCGGCGTCGCGCCCTTCGGGGGCTTCCCGCCCCCGGCCGCTTTCTCCGCTTTCGCCGCTTTCTCCGCTTTCGCCGCGGCGCCCGTCTTGCCGAACGTCAGCCCGGCGGCCTGCAGGTTCGCCGCGGACCTGGGCCCGACGCCGGGAACGCGATCGGCCAGATCGTCGACATCGCGGAACGCCCCGCCCTGCGCGCGCGCCTCGACGATGCGGCGCGCCATCGCCGGGCCGATCCCGCGCACCTCCGTCAGCGCCGCCTCGGTAGCGGTATTGACGTCCACCGCGGCAGACGCCGCGAACGTCGGCAGCACCGCGCCCGCGCACCACAGCAATGCCATCATCACGCCCTGGCGAAACCGCCTCTTGCATCCATTGATCATCGGAAAGATCTCCTTTCATTAGGTTCAACGGGGCGCAACTCAGCATAGCGCCGACCCGTCCCCATCGAACGCTTCCGACACAAGCCGCCACGCACGCGATGCGGACATGTGTCTGCCCGAGACCGGTGCACGCCATGCCCGGCGACGCCCGGTCACGTCGATCCACGCCTCGCCGTTGTGCACAACGACACGAAAACCCGTGGCACGTTTCGTGCAAATGCTCGCATTCAAGTGACTTGAATGGCTTGAATGTCTCTGTACTTCAACGCAAGTCGCTTGAGTCCATTCTCGATCAAGGGGAGCAGCGTGCGAAAGATTCAGTACGGAGTGGTAGCGGCAATGCTCGGGACGTCCATGGCCATGGCGTCGATGACGGCGTCGGCCAAGGATGTCGTCAAGATCGCGTTCGTGGGACCGCTCACGGGCGGCGTGTCGTCGATCGGCCTCGGCGGCCGCAACTCGGCGGACCTCGCGGTCAAGCTGCGCAATGCGGATCCGAAGTCAAAGTACACCTATGAACTCGTCACGCAGGACGACGAATGCAAGCCGAACGTCGGCGTGCAGGTGGCCACCAAGATCAGCGCGGACCGCGGCATCGTCGCGGGCGTCACGCACTTCTGCTCGGCCGTGGCGATGGGCACCGTAGGCGTGTACAACCGCTTCGGCCTGCCCGTGGTGGTGTGGGGCGCGGTGCTGCCGGACATCACGTACGGCAACAACTTCAAGGAGATTCATCGCGTCAACGGCACGATGATCAACCAGAGCGAAGTGGCCGCCAAGTTCATGACGGGCCTCGGGTACAAGAAGTGGGCGATCATCCATGACACCACCGACTACGGCAAAGGCCACAACAAATACTTCAGCGAGTTCCTGAAGCGCGACGGCGGCACCGTCGTCGGCACGTTCGGCGTCACCGCGGACCAGCAGGACTTCACCAGCGAACTGACGAAGATCCGCGAGCTCAAGCCGGACGTCGTCTACTTCGGCGGGCTGACGCCGCTCGGCGTGCGCATCCGGACGCAGATGGAGAAGCTCGGCATCAAGGCGCAATTCGAAGGTACCTCGGGCATCAAGTCCGACGCGTATATCGAAGGCACGGGCAAGCAGCTGTCCGAAGGCTCGCTCGCGTTCATCGAGGGCGCGCCGTGGGAGAAGCTGCCCGGCGGCCTGTTCTTCACGGGCAAGTATCAGCAACAGAAGTATGGCGAGCCGCCCGAGGCCTACGGCGTATTCGCGTTCGCCGCGACGAACCTCATCATCGACGCGGTGGAGAAGGTCGGCCCGGACCGCAAGAAGGTGCGTGACGTGCTCAACGGCACGCGCGATGCGGAAACCGTGATCGGCAAGGTCACGTTCGACGACCATCGCCAGAACGTCGTGCCGCTGGTCACCAAGTATGTCGTCGAGGACGGCAAGTGGGTGATCTGGGAGGACAGCAGCTACGGCAAGGGCAAGAAGAAGCTCGCCGGTCTGTAAATCCCTGTCGGGTGGCCACGCGCCGCGCGCCGCGGCGCGTGCCCGCCCCCTCGCATCCTTCCACCGGCGGGTGGACGTCATCCTTCGGAATCCCGAATGAGCCTGATTGCCCAATACGTCTTCAACGGCCTGATGCTAGGCATGATCTACGCAATGGTCGCCGTTGGCTTCACGCTGTTCTTCGGCGTGCTCGACGTCATCAAGTTTTCGCACGGCGACACGCTGATGGTCGGCGCGTTCGCGGGTCTTGCCGCGTCGGCCGGCATGGTCATGCTGCATGTCGACGCGCCATGGCTTCAGTTGCTGGCCGTGGTCGTGTGCGCGGTGTGCGTGACCGGCCTGCTCGGCGCCGTGATCGCGCGCTTCCTGATCCTGCCGCTGCGCAAGGCGCCGCCGCTCAACACCCTGCTCGCCACGCTGATGCTCGGCACAGTGCTGCGCGAATGCGTGCGGCTGTTCTATCCCGATGGCTCGAACCCGAAGCCGTTTCCGCCGCTGCTGCCCACCGCGTCGATCGACCTCGGTGGCTTTGCACTACGCGCGGACAACGTGATCCTGCTCGGCACGGGCATCGCCATCATCGCGGGCGTGCATCTGCTGATCACGCGCACGCGCTTCGGCATGGCCATTCGCGCGGTGGCGCAGGATGGCGAAACCGCGACGCTGATGGGCATCAACTTCGAGGCCGTCGTGCTGCTGACCTTCGCGCTCGGCTCGTCGATGGCCGCGCTGGCCGGCGTGATGAACGGGCTCTACTACAACGAGATCAACTTCAACGTCGGGCTGCTGCTCGGCGTGATCGGCTTTGCCGCGGCGATCCTCGGCGGCCTCGGCAACATCTACGGCGCCATCCTCGGCGGCTTTCTCTTCGCGGCGCTACAGGTCTTCGGCAGCGCGCTGCTGCCGGCGATCGTGCCGGACATCCCCAGCGCGTACAAGGACGTGTTCGCGTTCGCGGCCGTCATCCTGCTCATGGCGTGGAAGCCTACGGGCCTCATCGCCGAAAAATCCAGTGAACGGGTCTGACATCATGCGGGCATCCTCTCTCTCCCCCCAGGCCGTGCTGGCGCTCGCGTGCGTCGTGCTCACGGCCTACCTGTGGTCGTTCCTGCATGCCGAGTCGCAGGTCGCCGTGGGCGTGCTGCTCGCGGTAGCCGCCGCGGCAACCCTGGCCGGACGCCGCTTCGGCGCGATCGCCGCGATCGAGCAGGCCGGCGCGCAGCGCCCCGGACTCGCCGCGCTGTGGGCGATCGGCGGCGCGCTCGCGCTCATCGCCGCGTTCTTCGATACGCACTTCGCGCTGCTCATGCTTTGCACGGTGCTGCTTTTCACGACGGCGTGCCTCGGGCTCACGCTGCAGTTCGGCTTCTCGGGCGTGGCGAACTTCGCGGGTGCCGCGTTCTTCGGTATCGGCAGTTATGCCACGGCGGTGCTCGCCACGCACACCGGTCTGCCGCAACTGCTCATCATCGTGATCTCCGGCCTGTTCGCCGCGCTCGTCGGCTCGCTGCTGATCACGCCCGTGCTGCGCACGCGTGGCCACTACGCGGCGCTCGTCACCATCGCGTTCGGCATCCTGTTCCGCACCTTTATCGAGGTCAACGACGTGCTGGGCGGCCCGCAGGGCATGCAGGTGCCCGGCATGACGACCTTCGGCCATGCGTGGAATGACGGCTTCACGCTATTCGGCATGGAGGCCTCGTTCTACGTCAGCTATGCACTGCTGAGTCTCGGCATCTGCGCGGGCGTGTTTGCGCTCGTGAAGTCGCTCGAACGATCGTGGGTTGGCCTGGCCATGGATGTGGTGCGCACCGACGAAACGGCCGCCGCGACGTTCGGCCTGCATATCGCGCGCTGGAAGGTCGTCGCATTCATGCTCGGCAACTTCTTCGCAGGTGTGGCGGGCAGCGTGTACGGCATGGTCACGGGCTTCGTGGCGCCGAACAACTTCACGTTCGCGGACTCGCTGCTGATGCTGTCGATCGTGATTCTCGGCGGGCTCGGCAATGCGGTGGGCCTGATACCGGCCGCGATCATCGTGCTCGTGCTCCCCGAAAAGCTGCAGTTCATCCAGGAGTACCGCTTCCTGTTCTATGCGGCGCTGGTGATCGTCATCCTGTTGTTCCGGCCCGATGGGCTGCTGCCGCGGCGCACCCGGCTGTTTTTCGGTGCGCGCGCGCCGCAGGGAGACGCAAAATGACTCCAGCTTCGTCCCCAGTGCTGGCGGAAGTCAGCGGCCTCACGATGCGCTTCGGTGGCCTGACCGCGCTCGATGGTCTGAACATGACCATCCACACCGGCGAGGTGCTCGGCCTGCTCGGCCCGAACGGATCGGGCAAGACCACCTTCTTCAACGTGCTGACGGGCCTCTACAAGGCCACCAGCGGCACCATCACGTACGACGGCGGCAACATCATCGGGAAGACCCCGCAGGAGGTCTATCGCGCTGGCGTCGCGCGCACGTTCCAGCGTTCGCGCCTGTCGCTGCCGCTGACCGTGTTCGACAATATCGTCATCGGCGATTATCAGCGCATGGATCACGGGCTCGTGTTCAATCTGCTGCGCCGCAAGGCGTTTCGCGCGCAGTACGACATGTACGTGGAGAAGGTGCTGGAGCTGCTGCGCATCTTCAGCCCGCCGCTGGCAGCGCGATTGTTCGAGCCGGTGGAAACGTTCAGCATGATCGATCGCCGCCGCATCGAAGTGTGCCGCGCGCTCATCAGCCAGCCGCGGCTGTTGCTGCTGGACGAGCCGTCGGCTGGCATGACCCACGACGAGACCCATGCGCTCATGGGCGACATCCTCGACGTGCGCGCGAAGCTCGGCAACCTCACCGTCGTGCTGATCGAGCACGAGATGAACGTGATCGAACGCATCACCGACCGCTGCGTGGTGCTCAACTATGGCCGCAAGATTGCCGAGGGCACGTACGCGGAGATTACCGCCGACCCGGCGGTGCAGACCGCCTACCTCGGGGAGGATGCCGCATGAGCACGCTCAACGTCCGTGGACTGACCACGGGATACGATAAGGTCAACGTGCTGCACGACGTGTCGATCGACGTGCCCGAGGGCAAGATCACCTGCATCCTGGGCGCGAATGGCGCCGGCAAGAGCACGCTGATCCGCGCGATTCTCGGCCTGACGCCGCCGCGCGCGGGACAGGTGATATGGGATGGCCAGGACCTCGCCGGCCGCCGCACGCACGACATCATCGCGCGCGGCATCTCCTGCATTCCGGAGGGCCGCAAGGTATTCCCGCGCATGACGGTGGCCGAGAACCTCGCGCTCGGCGCGTTCCTCGAGAAAGACGCCCCACGCGTGCGCGAACGCCTGGAACAGGTGTACGAGATCTTTCCGCGCCTGCGCGAGCGCGCGAAGCAGCTCGCGGGTACCATGTCCGGCGGCGAGCAGGCGATGGTGTCGATCGGCCGCGGGCTGATGGCGCAGCCTCGCCTGCTCGTGATCGACGAGCCGTCGCTCGGGCTCTCGCCGCTGTACGTGAAAGAAAACTTCAAGGTAATCGAGCGCATCAACAAGCTCGGCATCACGGTGCTGCTCGTCGAGCAGAACGCGCGGCAGACGCTCGCGATCTCGCACTACGGTTATGTGCTGTCGCAGGGTCGCGTGGTCGCGCACGACACGTGCGAGGCGCTGGCCCGCAACGACGAAGTGCGCGCCGCTTATTTTGGTTGAGCTTGTTCTTGTGACGCACCGCAGCGAAGGAAACGCCATGGATGACCTGCTGACCCTGCCCGCCCGCATGCTTGCCATCCGCCTCGCGCGGCGAGAGGCGCGCGCGGAGGATGTCGTGCGCGCCTGCCTCGACCGCATCGAGGCGCTCGAGCCGACGGTTCGCGCATGGACGGCCGTCAACGCGGACGGCGCGCTCGCGGCCGCGCGGCAACTGGATGCCGGCCCCGTGACGGGGGCGCTGCACGGCCTGCCCATCGGGGTGAAGGACCTGATGGATACGGCCGATCTGCCGACGGCATACGGCTCGCCCATCTATGCGGGCCATCGTCCGGCATACGATGCCGCGGTGGTCGCCGCAACGCGGGCGGCGGGCGCGGTGGTACTCGGCAAGACCGTGACCACCGAGTTCGCCACCTATCAGCCCGGCCCCACGCGCAATCCCCGCGCGCCCGCCGATGCCCCACGCACGCCTGGCGGCTCGTCCAGCGGCTCCGCCGCGGCCGTCGCGGCGGGCATGGTGCCGCTGGCGTTCGGCACGCAGACCGCCGGCTCCATCATCCGGCCCGCCGCGTTCTGCGGCGTGGTCGGCTACAAGCCCACGCATGGCACGCTGCCGCTCGCGGGCATCAAGCCGCTTGCGCCGAGCCTCGATACGGTAGGCGTGCTCGCGCGCGGCGTGGACGACGCCGCGTTCTTCATCGGCACGCTTGCGCGGCTGCCGCTGACGCCGAGCCTGCCGGAAGCGTCGCGCGCGCTGCGCGTGGGCCTGTTCCGCACGCCGCACTGGGATCGCGTCGATGCCAGCGGCGGCGGCGCATTCGACGCCGCGGCGCGCGCGCTCGAACGGTCTGGCGCAACCATCACTGACGTGACGATCCCCGCCTTCACCGCCGACCTTACGCAGGCGCAGATCGACATCATGGCCATCGAGGCCGCCGCCGCGTTTGCCCCGGAGGCGCACGCGCGCGCGGAGGGTTTCAGCGCGGGATTCGCCTCGCTGCTGGCCAGCGGCAACGCGCTCGACGGCACCCGTCACGCGGCCGCGCGCGCCCACGCCGCACGGGTGCGCCACGCGCTGTCAGAGACGTTCGCCCATGTCGATGTGCTCCTCGCCCCGAGCGCGCCCGGCGAAGCGCCGGCCGGCCTCGACGCCACCGGCGACCCGCTGTTCAATCGCATGTGGACGCTGCTCGGCGTGCCATGCGTGCATGTGCCGACGGGTCTCGGCGCCGCGGGCATGCCGGTCGGCGTGACGGTGATTGGCCCCACGTATGGCGATGCGGCCGCGTTGTCGGCAGCGCATGCGCTCGAACGCGCCCTCGCCCACGCAATTTGATGACATCGGCGACGCCAGCGCGCATTGCCGACATCCACGCGACATCCATGGAGTCTCCGGTTTGACTTTCCCCGCCCCTTCCCACGACGCCCACGCCGACAATATGGACGACACGGACGATACGGACGACACGGTCGCCGCGCGCGCGCAGGACCATGTCGATGATGCCCGGCTCCAGCAGGCCATCGCCGACCTCGCCGCATTCGGCGCGCGCGACGATGGCGGTGTCTCGCGCCAGACGCTGACGCCGATCGATCTCGCCGCGCGCCGTCACCTGATCGACCGTGCCCGCGCGCTCGGCTGCGAAGTCGGCATCGACGCGTGCGCCAACCTGTTCTTCCGCCGGCCGGGACTCGACGATACGCTGCCGCCCGTGCTCACGGGCAGCCATGCCGATACGCAGCCTGTCGGTGGCAAGCTCGACGGTGCCTATGGCGTGATCGCCGGCCTCGAAGTCATCGCCGCGCTCAACGATGCGGGCATTCGCACGCAACGGCCGATCGAGGTCGTGGCGTGGACCAATGAGGAAGGCAGCCGCTTCGGTCCGGGCTGCATGGGGTCGAGCGCGTTCGTCGAACCCTCGCGGCTCGAGGCCTTCCGCGCTTCGACCGATGGCGATGGCGTGCGCTTCGGCGACGCGCTCGACGCCGCGCTCGGCGACGTGCCCGATGTGCCCCGGCTGCCGATGGCGCGTCCGATGGCGTCGTGCGTGGAGCTCCATATCGAACAGGGTCCCGTGCTCGAACGCGCGAACGTGCCACTCGGCGTGGTCACCGGCATCCAGAGCGTGCGCTGGTTCCGCGTGACCTGCATGGGACAGATGGCGCATGCGGGCACGACGCCGATGGACGAGCGCGCCGATGCGATGGCGCGTGCAGTGTCGCTGGCGCATCGGCTCTATGCCTATGTGGCCGCGGAGGCTGCGACGCAGCTCCGGCTCACGCTCGGGCGCTGGCTGGTTGCGCCGAATTCGGTCAATACCATTCCGGGCAGCGTCACGTTCACGATCGACGCGCGTTGTGTGGACGAGGCCGTGCTCGATCGATTCGAACAGGCACTGCATGCGGCGATCGCCGAGGTTCGCGCGCCGCGACAGGACATCACGGTGGAGGGATTGTTCCGGCAGGCGCCGACACATTTTCCGTCGTCGATGCAGGCGCTGGTGGAGGCGGCCTGCACGCGCGCGCTGCAACAGCGCGGGCTAGGCACGCCCATTCGGCTAACGTCGGGCGCGTTCCACGACGCGATGTACCTCGCCGCCCACTGCCCTACCGCGATGATCTTCGTGCCGAGCCGAGGCGGCATCAGCCACAATGCGGCAGAGTTCACCGACGCGCCATCGCTGTTGCTTGGCGCGCGGGCCCTTGCGTACACCGTCACTGCGCTTGCCTATGCCGACCGCTAAGTCTGCCACTCAGTCCGCCACTAAGTCCGCCACCAAGTCCGCCACTACAAGCGCCGCCGCGCCGGCAGCGAAGAAGTTGGCATCAAAAAAGGTGGCATCGAAGAAGGTGACATCAAAGGAAGCGCCCACGGGCGCGGTCCGGCGCAAGCCATCGGCACCGGCCGCCGCCTCGGCTCCCAGCCCCACCGCGACCCTCGGCTTGCGCCTCAAACACGCCCGACTCGTCGGGGGCCTCACGCTGCTGCAAGTCGCCCGCAAGGCCGACTGCTCCGAGAGCCTGTTGTCGAAGCTCGAGCGCGGACTGGCCACGCCATCTCTGGCGATGCTGCACAGGCTGGCCGTGGCGCTCGATACCAACATCGCCGCCCTGACGAGCGAAGAAGCCCCGCTCGACAGCCCCATCCGCCGCGCGGGCGAGCGCCACGTGATCCGCGCGGGCGGCATCGCGCTGGAGCGGCTCGTGCTGCCGCAGCGCGGTGGCCTGCTCCAGGCGAACATCCATATCGTGTCGCCCGGCGAGGCGAGCGACGGGCAGATCGTGCATGCGGGAGAAGAAGTCGGCTACGTGCTGGAGGGCACGCTCGAGCTGATGCTCGGCGACGAGACGTATTTGATCGAGGCAGGCGACGCGTTCCACTTCCCGAGCCACGTCGCGCATGGCTATCGCAACGTGGGCACGGGCATCGCGCGCGTGCTCTGGGTCAATTCCCCGGCAACCTTCTGACGGTTGCCGGCGGAACTATCAGGCGGCGCGTTCCAGTAGCCACTTGCAGTAACGTGCAACGCCTTCCTGCACGGTGAGGAACGGCGCGTCATACCCCGCCTCGCGCAGGCGCGACACGTCGGACTGCGTGAACGACTGATACTTGCCGCGCAGCGCATCCGGGAACTTGATGTACTCGACGAGGCCTTCCTGCACCATGTCTTCGAGCGAGAGGGGCGGCTTGTCGTCGGCCTCGCGCAGCGTGTTCACCACGGTCTGCGCGATATCGTTGAACGGCTGCGCGCGGCCGGTGCCCAGGTTGAAGATGCCCGACTTGCCCGGATGATCGAGGAAGAACAGGTTCACCTTCACCACATCCTCGACCGACACGAAGTCCCGGCTGTGCATGCCGGGGCCATAGCCGCCGTACTCGCCGAACAGCTTGACGATGCCTTCCGAGCGGAACTGGTTGAAGTTGTGGAACGCCACGGACGCCATGCGGCCCTTGTGGGCCTCGCGCGGGCCGTACACGTTGAAGTAGCGGAAGCCCACCACCTGCGACATACCCGACGCGCGCGCCGAGGCAAGCCGGCGACGCACGACCTGGTCGAACAGGAACTTGGAGTAGCCGTACACATTGAGCGGACGTTCGAATTCGCGGTCCTCGCGGAACGTCGTCGAGGCGCCGTACGTGGCCGCCGACGATGCGTACAGGAACTGCGTGGCCTGTTCGAGGCAGCTCTCCATCAGCGCCAACGTATAGCGGTAGTTGTTCTCCATCATGTAGCGGCCGTCGGTCTCCATGGTGTCGGAGCACGCGCCCTCGTGGAACACCGCGCGGACCTTGCCGAAATCGCCGCGGGCGAAGCGCGCGAGGAAATCCTGCTTGTCCACGTAGTCCGCAATCTCGCAGTCCACGAGATTGTTGAATTTCTCGGCGCGCGTGAGGTTATCGACGGCGATGATGTCGTGCTCGCCACGGTCGTTCAGACCCTTGACGATATTGCTGCCGATCAGTCCGGCGGCGCCGGTGACGATGATGGTCATGGTGAATGCTTGAGTGAACCGAACCGCCTGTTCAACCGAACAGCTCGGGGTAGGTGACAACGGCAGTGCCGAGCTTGCCGACGACGATACCGCCCGCGCGGTTGGCATGCTGCACGGCTTCCTTGAGCGGCACGCCCGCGCCGAGCATCGTGGCCAGCGTGGCAATCACGGTATCGCCCGCACCGGATACATCATAGACTTCGCGCGCCTGCGCCGACACGTGCAGCACTTCGGCCTCCGTGTACAGCGTCATGCCCTCTTCCGAACGCGTGAGCAGCAGTGCTTCCAGCTGCAGCGCGCGCCGCAGGTTCTGGGCGCGGATGGTCAGGTCCGCTTCCGTCTTCCATGCGCCCACCACGGCGCGCATCTCGGCGCGGTTCGGGGTGATCAGCGTGGCGCCGCGATAGCGCGAGTAATCGTCGCCCTTGGGATCGATGAGCACGGCCCGGCCAGCGGCGCGTCCCGCCTCGACCATACGGCCTACGTGCGTGAGGCCGCCCTTGCCGTAGTCGGACAGCACCAGCACCTGATAGTCGTTGACCAGGCCTTGATAGCGGTCCTGTACCGAAGCGAGCACTTCCGTCGCCGGCGCGTTCTCGAAATCGACGCGCAACAGCTGCTGCTGATGTGCCACCACGCGCAGCTTGATCGTGGTGTTGAGCGTCGGGTCGCGGTGCAGATACGGCTGCACGTGGCTTTCGGCGAGCAGCGCCTCGAGCGTGCGGCCCGGCTCGTCGTCGCCGATCACGCCCAGCATACCGACTCTCGCGCCGAGCGCGGCCGCGTTGCGCGCGACGTTCGCCGCGCCACCAAGGCGCTCCTCGCTGCGCTTGATCTGCACCACGGGCACGGGCGCCTCCGGCGAGATGCGGTCCACGCTGCCGAACCAGTAACGGTCCAGCATCATGTCGCCGACCACCAGCACCTGTGCCTGCTGAATCTGTTCCTGCGGGATTTGGATTCTGCTCATGCGATGTCCGCGTATCAGCGCGCCAGGGTCGGACGCCCGATCGCGTGGTATTCGATGCCGGCCTGGACCATGGCATCGGGTTCATAGAGATTGCGGCCGTCGAAGATGACCGGTTCCTTGAGCTGGCTGCGGATCTGCGCGAAGTCCGGGCTGCGGAACACCTTCCACTCGGTCACGATCACGAGCGCATCGGCGCCGTCGAGCGCATCCATCTGCTGCTGGCAGAAGTGTACGCGCGCCATGCCGCCCGGGATATCCGCCAGATCGGCCTCCAGCACGCGCCGCGCCTCCTCCATCGAGACGGGGTCGTGCACGCGCAGCGACGCCCCGCGCGACACGAGCTCGCGCGCCAGCACGCGCGAGGGCGCCTCGCGCATGTCGTCGGTATTGGGCTTGAACGCGAGCCCCCACACCGCGAACGTGCGGCCCGTCAGGTCTTCGCCGAAACGCGCCACGACCTTCGTGCCGAGCACCTGCTTCTGGCTGTCGTTGACGGCTTCCACCGCCTCCAGCACGCGCATCGGCTTGCCGTACGACGACGCGGTGCGCATCAGCGCCTGCACGTCTTTCGGGAAGCACGAGCCGCCGTAGCCGGCACCCGCGTACAGGAAGCTGTACCCGATGCGCGGATCGGAGCCGATGCCAAGCCGCACGAGTTCGATGTCCGCACCGACTTCGTCGGCGAGGTTGGCCAGTTCGTTCATGAACGAGATACGCGTCGCCAGCATCGAGTTGGCCGCGTACTTCGTGAACTCGGCCGAGCGCACATCCATATAGAACGTCCGCTCGTGGTTGCGGTTGAACGGCGAGTACAGCTGGCGCATGATCGCCTGCGCGTGGCGGCCCGCGGCATTCGCGTCGCAGCCGAGCACGATGCGGTCCGGACGCATGAAGTCCTCCACCGCCGCGCCTTCCTTCAGGAACTCGGGATTCGACACCACCGAGAACTGCAGGTCTTCGAGCCCGCGCGCGGCCAGTTCCTCGCGGATGACCGCCGCGACGCGATCGCCCGTGCCCACGGGCACCGTGGACTTGTCCACCACCACCTTGAAGCCCGTCATATGGCGGCCGATGTTGCGGGCGGCGGCCAGCACGTATTGCAGGTCCGCCGAGCCGTCCTCGTCGGGCGGCGTGCCCACGGCGATGAACTGCACGTCGGCATGCTCGACGCTCGCGGCCACGTCGGTGGAGAACGTGAGGCGTCCCGCCGCGCGGTTGCGTTCGATCAGTTCCTTGAGACCCGGCTCGTAGATCGGCACGCCGCCCACATTGAGCAGCGCGATCTTGCGTTCGTCCACATCGAGGCAGAACACCGAGTTGCCGAGCTCGGCAAGGCATGCGCCGGTAACGAGGCCGACGTAACCGCTACCGATAATCGTGACTTTCATGACAGATACTCCAGAAGCAAATGGCTAACGTGCATATAACGCTCAGCCGAGGGCTTCGGTACGACGCGGTGCATAAGTTTCCCAACGATTACAGCCCGGGCACTGCCAGTAGAACAGCCGCGCGCGGAATCCGCACTCGCGGCACGTGTAGCGTGCGAGGTTGCGCGTGCGCGCCTGCAGCAGGTCGCGAATCGCCGCGGTTTCCTGCGCCTGGGTGTCCTTCACCTCCACGTCGGCGCTCGTGCCAGCATCTTCCGACGCGGCAGCACCTTCGGTGACCGCGGCGGGCGCTGCGGCACTGGCCTGCGCGGCCTGGGCCTCGAAATACTTGGTCAGCGCCAGCAGCGTCGGCTGACGGCGCAACTGTTCGCGCATCAGCGTGGCGGCCGCCACAGGACCGTTCAGTTCCAGTTCGGTGCGATACGCCGTGTCGAGCAGTTCTGCCGCCAGATTGCCCTTGAGCAATTCGCGCAGCCAGGCCAGCGCCTGCCCCTGCTCGCCCAGCGTCGCGTACGCCTTGACCACACGATCCGCCACCAGCGGCAGGAACGACGCGTCCTGCTTCTCGATGCCGAGCCAATGCGACAACGCGCCGCGCGCATCGCCGGCGGCCAGCGCCACATCGCCGAGCAGCATCGGCGCGCGCACGTTGGCCGGATTCTCCTGCACCACCTGATTCAGCCATTCGATCGCGGCGTCCGGCTTCTTGCGCTGCAGCGCGTCCTGCGCCAGTTCGCAGCAGAACTGCGCGATCTGCACGCGATAATCCTTCTGCTCGAGCGTCTGCAGTTCACGTGCCGCGTCGATGGCCTTCTGCCATTCCTTCTCGACCTCGTACAGTTCCAGCAGCACACGCTTGGCGGACGCCGCATACGGGCCCGACATCAGGCGGCGCAGCGACTCCTCCGCGCGGTCGAGCAGCCCCGCGCGCAGAAAGTCCTGCCCCAGTTCATAGAGCGCGTGCTCACGCTCGGGTTCCGGCAGATCGGGACGCGTGGCCAGGTTCTGGTGCACGCGGATCGCACGCTCGGTTTCGCCACGGCGGCGGAACAGCGCACCGAGCGCGAAGTGGAGTTCGGTGGTTTCCGGGTCCAGGCGCGCCACCTCGATGAAGGCGTCGATCGCCTTGTCCGGCTGCTCGTTGAGCAGGAAATTGAGGCCCTTGAAATAGGAGCGCGGCAACGCGCCCTGCTCGCTCAGCAGCTGGCGCAGGTCAAAGCGCGCGGCCATCCACCCCAGGCCGAATACAAGTGGCAGCGCAAGCAGCCACCAGGTTTCGAACATCATCGATCAGACTCTCGGGCCGCTCGGGCCAATCACGTTATAAGGAACTTTGGACGATACCTGCGCTTCCGGCGGCGGATGGCCACCCGGGTTCGGCGGGCCCGCGGGCGCCTTCGCCCGCGCGTCGTTCAGCGCGCGGCGCAGCCGCGCCACCTCCATGCGCTGGCGCATGAGCCCGGGCGCGATCGCCGCGAGTCCCGCGACGATGCCGAGGCCGAACGCGGCCAGCAGGATCAGAATCAGCGGCGCATGCCATACCGCGCCAAAGAACAGCTGGAGCGTGGCGTCATCGGTATTGCGCAGCGCTAGCACGAACAGCAGGGCGAACAGGACGATGCGGATGATCCAGGCGACTAGTCTCATGCAGTGGCAGCTCGCGGTTGGCGGTGCGGTTGATGTTGCGGTTGCTGGTGCGGTCGGCGAACCCCGGCATTGTAGCGGAATCACCTCTCGCTAATCGTAACCAGTGGATTCCGCCCGGCAGGTCCGTCGGCGCACGCGGCACCAATAAAAAAGCGCTCCCGGAGGAGCGCTTTTCACAGACAACCTGCATCGCAGACGGCTAAGTCCGGCGAATATCAGGACCGCACCAGGTTCAGCTGGCTGTCCTCGTCGAGCGAACCCGACGTGGCAGCCGGGCCGCCCGGCCCATGGGCGACGGCCTTGTCGGCGGACAAACCCACCGACGAAAGCGTCTTGCCATTGACCATGCCACCCTGCGGCGGCATCGGACGATCCACACGTTCCCGCAACTCCTTGCCGGCCTTGAAGTGCGGCACCCGCTTTTCGGGCACCAGCACGCGCTCGCCGGACTTGGGGTTACGGCCCACGCGCGGCGGCCGCCGATTCAGACCGAAGCTGCCGAAGCCGCGAATCTCGATGCGATGGCCATCGGCCAGCGCCTCGGACATCGCGTCGAGAATCGTTTTCACCGAGATGTCCGCATCCCGCAGCAACAACTGCGGGAAGCGGGCAGCCAGTTTTTCGACGAGCTCGGACTTGGTCATGGCGGTTCCGCGCGGGGTTCGGACCTGCGGTGATTACTGGTTGTCCTGGCCGAGCTTGGCCTTCAGCAGTGCGCCGAGGTTGGTCGTACCAGCCGTGCCGGTGTCGGCCTGGAACTTTTGCATCGCTTCCTGCTGCTCCGCGCTGTCCTTGGCCTTGATCGACAGGTTGATGTTGCGGGCCTTGCGGTCCACGTTCACGACCAGAGCGGTGATCTGCTCGCCTTCCTTCAGCACGTTGCGGGCGTCTTCCACGCGGTCTGCGGAGATTTCCGAAGCACGCAGGTAACCTTCCACGTCGTCAGCCAGCTGCACCACGGCGCCCTTGGCATCCACCGACTTGATCGTGCCCTGCACGAGCGAACCCTTGTCGTTGGCCGAGATGAAGTTGTTGAACGGATCGCCCGACAGTTGCTTGATGCCCAGCGAGATGCGTTCCTTGTCGACGTCGATGCCCAGCACCACGGCTTCCACTTCGTCGCCCTTCTTGTACTTGCGAACGGCTTCTTCGCCAGCTTCCTGCCACGACAGGTCGGACAGGTGCACCAGGCCGTCGATGCCGCCAGGCAGACCGATGAACACGCCGAAGTCGGTGATCGACTTGATCTGGCCCGTCAGCTTGTCGCCCTTCTTGTGGTTGCGGCTGAAATCGTCCCACGGATTGGCCTTGCACTGCTTCATGCCCAGGCTGATACGACGCTTGTCTTCGTCGATATCCAGAACCATGACTTCGACTTCGTCGCCCAGCTGGACAACCTTCGACGGGGCCACGTTCTTGTTGGTCCAGTCCATTTCCGACACGTGGACCAGGCCTTCGATACCGGCTTCGATTTCCACGAATGCGCCGTAGTCGGTCAGGTTGGTCACCTTGCCGAACAGACGCGTGCCTTGCGGGTAGCGACGCGAGATGCCCACCCACGGATCTTCGCCCAGCTGCTTCACGCCCAGCGAAACGCGGTTCTTCTCCTGGTCGAACTTCAGGATCTTGGCGGTGATTTCCTGGCCAACCGACAGCACTTCGCTCGGGTGACGGACACGGCGCCATGCCAGGTCGGTGATGTGCAGCAGGCCGTCGATACCGCCGAGGTCCACGAACGCGCCGTAGTCGGTGATGTTCTTGACGATACCGTTGACGATCGCGCCTTCCTTCAGCGTTTCCATCAGCTTCTGACGCTCTTCGCCCAGCGTGGCTTCCACCACGGCGCGACGCGACAGCACGACGTTGTTACGCTTGCGGTCGAGCTTGATGACCTTGAATTCGAGGGTCTTGCCTTCGTACGGCGTGGTGTCCTTGATCGGACGCACGTCGACGAGCGAGCCCGGCAGGAACGCGCGGATGCCATTGACCATCACGGTCAGGCCGCCCTTGACCTTGCCGGTCACGGTACCCGAGATGATTTCGCCGTCTTCCAGCGCCTTCTCGAGGTTAAGCCACGACGCCAGGCGCTTGGCCTTGTCGCGGGACAGAATGGTGTCGCCATAGCCGTTCTCGAGCGCATCGATGGCTACGGAGACATAGTCGCCGGCCTGCACTTCGAGTTCGCCCTGGTCGTTCAGGAACTCCTCCACCGGCACAAACGCCTCGGACTTGAGGCCGGCGTTCACGACCACGAAGTTGTGGTCGATGCGCACGACTTCGGCGGAGATCACTTCGCCAGCCTTCATGTTGGAGCGGGCGATCGATTCCTCGAACAATGCGGCAAAGGATTCGTTGGATTGCAGGTCGGACATAAACGTAAGGTTATCAATCCGCAGTACACCGGCCGGCGCGAGAATCGCGCGCAGTCTGCCAGGTGCAGCGGGGTCAGGTGAAACAACATCCGCACGCACGTACGCAATCTTGCTGATTGCTACCCGTATGCGGACACCATGGTGCCGGCGGTTCTTCTGTCAGTTGGTCACCGTACAGCCGCGAACCACTGCAGCACCTGCGCGACCGATTGATCCACCGTCATGTCGGAGGTATCGAGCAGCCGCGCATCCTCTGCGGGACGCAGCGGCGCGGCGGCACGGGAACGATCCCGCGCGTCGCGCGCCTCGAGGTCACGCAAAAGGTCTTCGATATTAGCAGAAATTCCCTTATCAATCAATTGTTTATAGCGCCTCCGGGCGCGCGCCTCGACACTTGCGGTCAGGAACACCTTGAGGCGGGCGTCCGGGAAGATCACGGTGCCCATGTCGCGGCCGTCGGCCACGAGGCCCGGAAGTTTGCGAAAGTCGCGCTGGAGCTGGGTCAGCGCGTCGCGGACGGGCTGATAGACGGCAATCGCGGAGGCGCGGTTACCGATCGCCTCGGCGCGGATCGCATGGCTGACTTCCTCGCCGGAAAGCCAGACCCGGTTGGGGCCGAACTTCACATCGAGGCGCATGGCCAGTTTTGCAAGGGCGTCCACATCGTCCTGCGCCACCCCGGCGCGGTCGCTCGCGAGCGCCACAAGCCGGTAAAGCGCCCCGCTGTCGAGCAGGTGGAATCCGACCGCGTCGGCCACCCGGTGGGCGACCGTGCCTTTGCCGGAAGCAGTTGGTCCGTCTATCGTGATGACGTCAATAATAGTCATTAGTTATTAGCGGCTTGAGCGAGGCGTCTCCTTTCATGCGCCCCGACCCAATCAATGTATGCCTACCGTGCCACGTCGGCAAAGACGGAGAAATACTCGGGGAACGTTTTTGCCACACAGCCCGGATCGTTGATCCGGACCGGCAGCGGACCGAACGCGGCCAGCGAGAAGCACATGGCCATGCGGTGGTCGTCGTAGGTGCCGATGCCCTCGGCCGGCGTGTGCCAGTCCGCGGCGGAGGCCGGCGGCGTCACGCGCAGATAGTCCGCGCCCTCTTCCACCGTGGCGCCGAGCTTGCGCAGTTCGGTGGCCATCGCGGCGATGCGATCGGTCTCCTTGACGCGCCAGCTGGCGATGTTCGTCAGCGTGGTCGTGCCCTCGGCGAACAGCGCGGCCACCGCGAGCGTCATCGCGGCGTCCGGAATATGGTTGCAGTCGAGTTCGATGCCGTTGAGGCGGCCATCGTCGCGCTCGGTGCCGCGCACCTCGATCCAGTTGTCGCCGGCCATCACATTGGCGCCCATGCGGTTCAGCGCGTCGGCAAACCGCACGTCGCCCTGGATGCTGGAGATGCCCACGCCCTCCACGCGCACGGGACCGCCGCCGATCGCGCCGGCGGCCAGAAAGTACGACGCGGTGGACGCATCGCCCTCCACGTAGATCTCGCCCGGCGAGCGGTACTGTGCGGCGGCCGGCAGCACGAAGCGCTCCCACCCCTGGCGCTCGACATCGATGCCGAAGCGCGCGAGCAGGTTCAGCGTGATCTCGATATACGGCTTGGAGATCAGTTCGCCCACGACTTCAATCTCGATGCGCCCGGCGGGCGCCGCAGCCATCGGCAGCGTCATCAGCAGCGCGGTCAGGAACTGGCTCGACACGTCGCCACGCACGCGGATCGGCGCATCGATATTCAAGGGCGCCGCGCCAATCGCCAGCGGCGGATACCCTTCCGTGCCGAGGTAGTCGATCCTGGCGCCGATCTGGCGCAGTCCATCGACGAGGTCGCCGATCGGCCGCTCATGCATGCGCGGCACGCCGCTGAGCTTGTATTGCCCGCCCTGCAGCGCGAGCGCCGCGGTAAGCGGGCGGATCGCGGTACCCGCGTTGCCCATGAACAGGTCGGCCGACTTGTTCGGAAAATGGCCGCCGACGCCCGTCACGATGCAGTCGCCGCCCTCGCGGCGCCACGTCACGCCGAGCACGCGCAGTGCGTCCAGCATGACGCGCGTGTCGTCGGAGTCCAGCAGGTCGCGCACGCGCGTCTCGCCCGTGGCGAGCGCGGCCAGCAGCAACACGCGGTTGGAGATGCTTTTCGAGCCCGGCAGGCGAACCGTGCCGGCGGCGCGGGTCAGCGGACCCAGCGTGAGATGTTCCATGGTGTGCAGGCCTGAAGGCTCGATCGGTTGAGGCTTAGGGGGTTGAGGCTTAAGGTTCGACATTGCGGACGGCCGCGCGCGCGGCGCCCCACTTGAGACGGACTTCGCTGGCGCGCTTGAACACGCGCTCCAGCGCGGCGCCGTCGCCTTCGCGGATCTGCTTGCGCAAGTGGCCGAGCACGGATTCATACGTGTCGAGCTCGCGCAGCAGCGCATCCTTGTTCGCGATGCAGATGTCGCGCCACATCTCCGGCGACGAGCCAGCGATGCGCGTGAAATCCCGAAAGCCGCCGCCCGCGAAGTCGAGCTTCATCGCGGCGTCCTCGGCATTGGCGATCTGTGCGACGAACGCGAACGCGAGCAGGTGGGGCAAGTGGCTGACCGACGCGAACACCGCATCGTGCTGGACCGCCGAGATGACATGGCACTCCGCGCCCGTGGCTTCCCACATCGCCCGCACCGCGGCCACGTCGGCACGGCTGTTCTCCTGCAACGGGCAGAGCATGACGTTCTTGCCCAGATACAGGTCGTTGAGCGCCGCTTCCACGCCGCTGAGCTCGCGGCCCGCGATCGGATGCGCGGGCACGAACTGGGCAACCTTGTCGCCGAGCGCGGTCTTGGCGGCAACGATTACGTCGGACTTTGTGCTACCCGCATCGGTCACGATCGTGCCCGGTTCGAGGTGCGGCTCCAGCGCATGCAGCAGCGTGAAGTTCTGCGCTACGGGCGCGCACAGCACGATGACGCTCGCGCCGCGCGCGGCAGCTTCGATCGACGGCGCGATCTCGTCGATCACGCCCAGCGCCTTCGCGCGTTCGAGCGACGCGGCCGATCGGCCGACGCCGACCACGGTGCCGACCACGCCGGCCTCCTTCAGCGACAGGGCCAGCGAGCCGCCAATCAGGCCGACGCCGACGATGACCACACGGGGAAAGTGCAATGAATTCGCCATCATGTCCCCGTTACCGGCTCGACGGGTACGAGCCGAGCACCTTCATGTACGCGGCATTGCGGCGCAGCTCCTCGAGCGCGCGCGCCACGGACGGATCGTGCTGATGGCCTTCCACGTCCACGTAGAAGTAGTACTCCCATGCGCCGCTGCGCGCGGGGCGCGATTCGAAGCGGCACATCGACACGCCATTCTGCGCGAGCGGCGCCAGCAGCTGATACACCGCGCCGGCCTTGTTCGGCACGGAGAGGATCAGCGAGGTCTGGTCGCTGCCGGACGGCTCGGTCTCATAGCGGCCGATCACGGCGAAACGCGTGCGGTTGTGCGGATCGTCCTGGATATGCGAGCGCACGATATGCAGATGGTAGCGATTGGCCGCCGCTTCGGCCGCGATGGCGGACACGGTCGGATCTTCGCTGGCCATGCGCGCGGCCTCGGCATTGCTCGAGACGGCTTGCCGCTCGAGGTGCGGATAATTCGCGGTGAGCCAGTGCTGGCATTGCGCGAGCGCCTGCGGATGCGCGCGCACGGCCTTGACGCCCTGCATGTCCGGCGTCGAGGCCATCAGGTTATGATGCACCTTGATCGCGATCTCGCCGCTGATCTTGAGCGACGTCTGCAGGAACAGGTCCAGCGTGCGCGACACCGCGCCCTCGGTGGAATTCTCCACGGGCACCACGCCGTATTCCACCGTGCCGGCTTCCACCGCGCGGAACACCTCGTCGATGCTCGGGCACGGCACGCCAGTCACTTCATGGCCGAAGTGCGCGTACAGCGCCTGCTCGGAGAACGTGCCGGCCGGGCCGAGGAAGGCGATCTCCAGCGGCTTCTCGAGGCCGCGGCATGCGGACATGATCTCGCGCCAGATCGAGCCCACGCTCTCGCCGAGCAGCGGACCGGGGTTCGCGCCCTGCACCTTGCGCACGACCTGCAGCTCGCGCTCGGGCCGGAAGATCGGCGCGCCGTACTTCTTCTTGACCTCGCCCACGTCGAGCGCAAGTTGCGCGCGGCGGTTGAGCAAGGCAAGCAGTTCGCGGTCCACGGCATCGATCTGGCCGCGCAGCGGCGCGAGGTCGGCCGACAGCGCGCGTTCCTGTTCGCTCGGTCCGGCGCCACTGGCCTGCGCGTCGGCGTCTTGCTGCACAGGGGCGTCTTGCTTGTTCTCGCTTGTCATGATGGAAACCTGGTCGGCCATGCACGCGGCATGGCCGTGGGGGTGAATCGAGCGCGAGTCGCTCAGGCGGACGTCCGCTCGAACTCGCGCATGAATTCGATCAGCGCGGAAACGCCTTCCAGCGGCATCGCGTTATAGATGCTCGCGCGCATTCCGCCCACGGACTTGTGGCCCTTGAGCTGCACCAGGCCGTTCGCGCGCGCCTGGGTCAGGAACGCTTCGTTGCGCGATTCGTCGCGCAGGATGAACGGTACGTTCATGCGCGAGCGGCAGGCCGGATCGATATCGTTGCGGTAAAACTCGCTCTGGTCCAGGAAGTCGTACAGCGCGTTCGCCTTGGCGATGTTGCGCTGTTCGATCGCGGCCACACCGCCCTGGCGCTTGAGCCATTGAAACACGAGCCCCGCAATATAGATCGCGTAAGTGGGCGGTGTGTTGAACATCGAATTGTTGTCGGCGACGATGCGCCAGTCGAATGCCGAAGGGCAATGCGGATGCGCAAAACCCAGCAGGTCCTCGCGGACGATCACGAACGTCACGCCGGCCGGGCCGATGTTCTTCTGCGCGCCGCCGTAGACCACCTGCACGCGCGACCAGTCGATCGGGCGCGACAGGATATGGCTCGATGCATCGGCCACGACGATGCGGCCCTTCCCGCCCGCGTCGGTCTGGCCGACGTCGGGAACCTCGTGAAACTCCACGCCGCCGATCGTCTCGTTCGTGCACAGATGCAGATAGGCCGCATCGTCCGAGAGGTCCCACGTCGCGACGTCGGGAATCGTGCGGTAGTTGCTATCGACGCTCGTCGCCGCGATATGCGTGGCGCCGTAACGGCGCGCTTCCTGTTCGGTCTTGACCGACCACAGGCCCGTCATGACGAGATCCACCTTCGGTTGCGCAACGCCGAGACGCCCGATCAGGTTCAGCGGCACGATCGCGTTCTCGCCGATCGCCCCACCCTGCAGGAACAGCACCCGGAAGTTGTCGGGGATGTTCAGCAGCTCGCGGAAGTCGGAGAGCGCCGCGTTATGGATGCTCTCGAACTCCTTGCTGCGGTGGCTCATCTCCATGACCGACACGCCCTTGCCCTGCCACGACAGCATTTCCTCGGCAGCCTGCTGGAGCACCTCGGCGGGCAGCGCCGCGGGACCCGGCGAGAAGTTGTACACGCGCTCGGCCAACGCGCGCTGCATGATGCCGGCAAGCGGGGAGATGTGGGTCTGAGGATCGTTCATGGAGCGGATCGGGGATCGGGCGAAGAAAAGAAAATGGCTGCCGGTTGGAGCCAGGCAGCCATTATCCCTCAAACGCGGGCGCAGTTGGACCGCGCCCACGAACCGATCAGCGGATCGACCGGTAGATTGCGACTTACTTCGATGCCGCGGCGATTTCCTTCTCGGCGGCGTCGCGCATCGACTTGCCAACCTGCGGGCCGTACTTCTGCATCATCGAGCCCCAGATTTCCTGCGTCGCCTTGCCCTGGTTGGCCATGAACTTCTGACCGGTGGGCGACTTCAGGAACGTCGTCAGGTCCTTGATTTCCTGCGTCGTGTAGTACTTGCCGAACGCATCGTAATGCGCCTTCAGGGCGTCCTGCTTGAACGCGTCGGTCGAGAACTGCGTACCCGCACCATCGACCATGCGCTGCACGGCGCCGTTCTTCTTCAGCTTCTCGACGGCAGCCTGCTTCTTCTTGTCGTCGAGCGTCTTGTTCTCGACCAGCACCTGTTCCAGCACCAGCGGCGCTTCCTGCTTGGCGCCGGCCTGCCAGTTGTCGGCCTGGCCCTTGACGGCCTGGTCCGCTTGCATGACGGTCAGCAGTTCCTTGATGGCCGCAGTCTTGTCCTTGTCAGCGCCGGCAGCGCCGGCAGCGCCGGCGTCCTGCGCATGGGCGCCCTGCGCGACCATGAACGCCGGCACGAAAGCAGCCAGAACAGCGATACGTCGATACGTTTTGAACATTATGACTCCCTGGAAAATATGTCCCATTAGTCCGACGGCCCATGTGTGAGTTCCGGGCCGTCGAGCCACTGTTTCATCTGATTACGATTTACGGAGAATTGCGATAACTTCCGGGCGATAACAACGCGATAACCCAGAAAATTACGACTCCGCGCTCGCGTCGGGCGCACCATCGGCGCCGCTATCCCCTTCGGTTGCCTCGGCTTCGTCCGCGCCACCGTTGTCGGCGTCGCTCTCGACGATGCGTTGCAGTCCGGAGAGCCGCGTGCCCTCGTCCACGTTGATCAGCGTCACACCCTGCGTCGCGCGGCCCATCTCGCGGATCTCGGCCACACGCGTGCGGATCAGCACGCCACCGGTGGTGATGAGCATGATCTCGTCTTCCGGCGACACCAGTGCGGCAGCCACCACACGGCCGTTACGCTCGCTGGTCTGGATCGCAATCATGCCCTTGGTGCCACGGCCGTGTCGAGTGTACTCGGCGATCGGGGTACGCTTGCCATAGCCGTTCTCCGTCGCGGTCAGCACGCTGCCGACGGACGCGACGGCGGCGCCTTCGGCACCCTCGGCGCTCTCACCCTCGGCATTCTCGGCCGGCGCCACGAGCATCGCGATCACCGTCTGGCCTTCATCGAGGTTCATGCCACGTACGCCACGGGCCTGACGGCCCATCGGACGCACGTCGTTTTCGTCGAAACGCACGGCCTTGCCCGCGTCCGAGAACAGCATCACGTCGTGCTGGCCGTCCGTCACGGCGGCACCGATCAGGTAGTCGCCCTCGTCGAGGTCGACCGCGATGATGCCGGCCTTGCGCGGATTCGAGAATTCGGTGAGTGCGGTCTTCTTCACGGTACCGCGCGCGGTGGCCATGAACACGAAATGCTCGGCGTCGAACTGGCGTACCGGCAGAATCACGTTGATCTTCTCGCCCTCGGAGAGCGGGAACATGTTAACGATCGGACGGCCGCGCGCGTTGCGGGAGCCTTGCGGCACTTCATAAACCTTCAGCCAGTAGAGGCGGCCGCGGTTGGAGAAGCACAGGATGTAGTCATGCGTGTTCGCGACGAACAGCGTGTCGATCCAGTCGTCTTCCTTGGTCGCCGTCGCCATCTTGCCGCGGCCGCCACGCTTCTGCGCGCGGTACTCGGAGATCGGCTGGCTCTTCATATAGCCGCTGTGCGACAGCGTCACGACCATGTCCTGCGGAGTGATCAGGTCCTCGGTATCGAGTTCGGTCGCGTTGAGCTCGATCTGCGAGCGCCGCTCGTCGCCGAATTCGCCGCGGATCGCGGTGAGCTCGTCGGAGATGATCGTAGTGATACGTTCCGGGCGCGCCAGGATATCGAGCAGATCGGCGATGACCGCCATCACCTCGCGGTATTCCTGAACGATCTTGTCCTGCTCCAGGCCCGTGAGGCGCTGCAGGCGCATCTGCAGGATTTCCTGCGCCTGGCCGTCGGACAGGCGGTACAGGCCGTCGGGCTGCATGCCGAACACGGCGGGCAGGCCATCGGGGCGATACGATGCGCGGCCGCCGGCGGTATCGCTCTCGGCACGCGCAAGCATCTCGCGCACAAGGCTCGAGTCCCATGCCTTGGCCATCAACTCCTGCTTCGCGATCGGCGGCGTCGGGGCAGCCTTGATGATCGCGATGAACTCGTCGATATTCGCCAGCGCGACGGCGAGGCCTTCCAGCACGTGGCCGCGCTCGCGCGCCTTGCGCAGTTCGAACACGGTGCGGCGCGTGACCACTTCGCGGCGATGCGAGAGGAACGCGTCCAGCATCTGGCGCAGATTCAGCAGGCGCGGCTGGCCATCGACCAGCGCGACCATGTTCATGCCGAACGTGTCCTGCAGCTGCGTATTCTTATAGAGGTTGTTGAGCACGACCTCCGGCACTTCGTTGCGCTTGAGCTCGATGACCACGCGCATGCCGGACTTGTCAGACTCGTCGCGGATATCCGAAATGCCCTCGACCTTCTTCTCCGTGACCAGCTCCGCGATGCGCTCGAGCAGCGTGCGCTTGTTCACCTGGTACGGCAGTTCGTCCACGATGATCGCCTGGCGCTGGCCGCGGTCGATATCCTCGAAGTGCGTCCGGGCGCGCATGACGACGCGGCCCCGGCCGGTACGGTAGCCCTCGCGGACGCCCTGAATGCCGTAAATGATGCCGGCCGTCGGGAAATCGGGCGCCGGCACGATCTCGATCAGGTCGTCGACGGTCGCATCGGGATTACGCAGCAGATGCAGGCAGGCATCCACCACCTCATTCAGGTTATGCGGCGGGATATTGGTCGCCATACCGACCGCAATACCCGACGAGCCATTGATCAGCAAATTCGGAATTCGCGCGGGCAGAATACCGGGCTCTTTTTCCGAACCGTCATAGTTCGGTTCGAAATCCACGGTTTCCTTGTCGATATCCTGCAGCATTTCATGCGCGATCTTCGACAGGCGGATTTCCGTATAACGCATGGCCGCGGCGTTATCGCCGTCGACCGAACCGAAATTGCCCTGACCGTCCACGAGCATGTAGCGCAGCGAGAAATTCTGCGCCATGCGGACGATCGTGTCATAAACCGCGGTATCGCCGTGCGGGTGATACTTACCGATCACGTCCCCGACGATACGCGCCGACTTCTTGTACGGGCGGTTCCAGTCGTTATTGAGCTCATGCATCGCATAGAGCACGCGTCGGTGTACTGGTTTCAGGCCGTCCCTGACATCGGGCAGCGCGCGCCCGACGATAACGCTCATGGCGTAATCCAGGTACGAGCGGCGCATTTCCTCTTCCAGCGATACCGGAAGAGTTTCTTTGGCGAATTGATCCATTGCGGCGTGGTTATGCGGCAGGTTTAAGCGAATGAAGCCCGAATCCCGCCGGCCGGAAGACCGGCCTGCGAGGGATGGGCAACGCGCCATTCTATCACGCGCGAACACCCCTCCCCGCCCCCCTTCCACAGGCTCGCCGGCGGCCTTCGGGTGTGTACCCTCCATCGCCGGCAAGCCAGACGGGACAAGGGTTTGCGGGCATCGCAAGTGCGATGTTGCACAAACACCACAGGCCTAAAACGCCTTGGTTGAATCGAATATATTTACTTCTTAGGAAACGAGCCTTGTGGCACAATTCCCCAGCGAAGAGCCAGACGTTGTTCGAAGTGGAGCATCCGCCACATCGAGAATGTTATACTCCGAAGAATGTATGACTTGTTTTCGTCCATTTGCTCGCAGTAACCCTGCGGTGATCTCATCCTGAGAGGAGAAATATGAAAAAATTTGCCAAGCTCGCGCTCGTTGCAGCTACCGCAGTAATGGCTGCATCCGCTCAAGCCCAATCCGTTCCCTACGAAAAGAAGGCAGTGAACGACAACTGGGGCAACGGTACGAGCGAGTACGTGTGGAAGAACGGCACGAACGAGCTCTGCTGGCGCGACAGCTCCTGGACCCCGGCTACGGCAAACGCCCTGTGCGATGGCGCCCTGGCCCCGGCCGCGGCACCCGCTCCGGCGGCTCCGGTGGCTCCGGCAGCACCGGTGGTGTCGAGCGAGAAGGTCACCTTCGCTGCTGACACGCTGTTCGACTTCGACAAGGCTGTTCTGAAGCCCGAAGGCAAGGCCAAGCTGGACGATCTGGTCTCGAAGCTGCAAGGCATCACCCTCGAAGTGATCATCGCCGTTGGCCACACCGACTCGTTCGGTTCGGACCGCTACAACGATCGTCTGTCGATCCGTCGTGCCGAGTCCGTCAAGGCCTACCTGGTGAGCAAGGGCGTGGAAGCCAACCGCGTCTACACCGAAGGCAAGGGCAAGCGTCAGCTGAAGGTCGATCCGAAGTCGTGCAAGGGCAACCGCACCGCTCAGATCGCCTGCCAGCAGCCGAACCGCCGCGTGGAAGTGGAAGTGGTCGGTACGCGCAGCGCACGTTAATCGGATTTTTTCCGATGAAGAAAGCCCAGCGAAAGCTGGGCTTTTTTTTCGCCCCGGCTTTTTTGGTACAGTAGCCCCGAATTCCCCATTACCCAGCCCGATGTCGCCTTCGTCCATCGCCACACCCGCCTCCTCTCACGCCTCCGGCCGCAATGCGGATCCGAAGGAGATCGACAAGTTCAGCGAGCTTGCCCACCGCTGGTGGGATCCGAACAGCGAGTTCAAACCGCTGCACGAGCTCAACCCGCTGCGCCTGGGCTGGATCGATGGCATCGCGCGGCTGGCGGGCAAGCAGGTCATCGACGTGGGCTGCGGTGGCGGCATCCTGTCGGAGAGCATGGCGCGCGCGGGGGCTACCGTGCGCGGTATCGACCTCTCGTCCAAGGCGCTCAAGGTGGCGGACCTGCATAGCCTTGAATCCGGCGTGGCGGTGACCTACGAAGAAATCCCGGTGGAAGATCTGGCCGCGCGCATTCCCGGCAGCGTCGACGTGGTGACCTGCATGGAGATGCTGGAGCACGTGCCCGATCCCCAGTCGATCGTGCGCGCGTGCGCCACACTCGTGAAACCGGGCGGTCTGGTGTTCTTCTCAACGATCAACCGCAACCTGAAGGCGTACGCGCTGGCGATTCTCGGCGCCGAGTACGTCCTCAACATGCTGCCGCGCGGCACGCACGACTACGACAAGTTCATCACACCGTCCGAACTCGCGCGATTCGCCCGCAACGTCGGCCTCGAACTCGTCGAGATGCGCGGCATGACCTACAACCCGCTGACGCAGGTCTATGCGCTCGGCAAGGACACCGACGTAAACTACATGATGGCGTTCCGTCGTCACGGCTGAGACCCATGCGATCCTTCGACGCTGTCTTCTTCGACCTCGACGGGACGCTGGCCGACACCGCGCCGGATCTCGCGGCCGCCGCCAACCGGCTCGTGGTCGAGCACGGTCATCCGCCCGTGCCGTATGAAACGTTACGTCCCGTGGCCTCGCACGGCGCGCGGGGCCTGATTGGCGCCGCGTTCGGCAAGCGGCCTGAAGATCCTGAATTCCCCGCGTTGCGCGACACGTTCCTCGACTATTACGAGGCGGACATCGCGGTGCATACACGGCTGTTCGAGGGCATGGACGACGTGCTCGCCCGCCTCGAGGCCGCCGATATCCGCTGGGGCATCGTGACCAACAAGATCGCGCGCTTCACGGTGCCACTGGTCGCGAAGATCGGCCTGACGCCCCGCGCCTCGGCCATCGTCAGCGGCGACACCACGCCGCACGCGAAGCCGCACCCCGCCCCACTGCTGCACGCGGCCGAGGTGAGCGGCGTGGCGCCGGCTCGCTGCGTGTACGTCGGCGACGACCTGCGCGACATCCAGGCGGGCAAGGCCGCGGGCATGACCACCGTGACGGCCGCGTATGGGTATTGCGGCGAAGGCGTGCCGCCCGAGGCATGGGGCGCGGACTACCTCATCCACCACCCGCGCGAACTCCTCCCCCTGCTCGCGCTTTCCTGAAATGTGCCAGCCGCCCTTGATCTGGGCGGACATGTCCACACATAGGGAACTGAAGCGGGTACAATCCGTCTTCTCTTTACTGGGGCCGACCTGGTTTCGACGTGGGTTGCGAAGCAGTGAGGGCATACCGAGGACCCGTCACCTCGTTAATCAATGGGAATGCAATAACTGCTAACGACGAACGTTACGCACTGGCAGCCTAAGGGCCGCCGTCCTCGCACTGGCTCGCTGACGGGCTAGGGTCGCAAGACCACGCGAGGTCATTGACGTCAGATAAGCCCCCGGAGTGTCACGGGCCGGGGGACGAAAACTTAGTGACTCGCCGTCGTAGAGCGTGTTCGTCCGCGATGCGCCGGTTAAATCAAATGACAGAACTAAGTATGTAGAACTCTCTGTGGAGGGCTTGCGGACGCGGGTTCGATTCCCGCCGGCTCCACCAGATATTTGATTTCAGTTACCCCGACTGAAAATCATCGCGAAGTAACAAAAACCCCAGAAACGAAAGTTTCTGGGGTTTTTTATTTGGTCGGTATTCGCGCGTTTCTTCTTCGCACATCCCACGGGCGTCACCCGGGCACTGCCTGACGCGCCTCTGCCAGCAGTTGATCCCAATCATCCGGCGGGTGACCGTTTTCGAGCATCTTGCGGAACACCCGATACGCATCGTCGCCACTCTCGTAGGCGCGCTTCGCGTCGTCGTTGACCCACGCGAGCACGATGATCTTGCTGGCTGCGTGATAGCGGAAGAACAAGCGGTATTGCTGGAAGAATTTGGCCCGGAACCAATGTTTGCGCGCCGCGCCGAGCGTACCGCCCTGACGGTATTCAGGCCGCGTCGGGTCCTGCGGGATGACGTCGAAGGCTAGCGAATGAATCGCTGCCAAACGTTTGGTGGCGTTCTTCTTGGTGTAGCCCGTGGGGTCCTTTTGCCTGAGGGCATCGACCTCGTCCGTCAGCGCTTCCACCTGCGCGACGAATAGCGGATGCGCGTAGACCGACCAGCCATGGACCACGAGCGAGATAGCACTGCCCCGGCTCATTCATCGTCTTCCGACAGCGGCGCGTCGAGGTCGACGTTGACGCTGCCAACGAGCGATTGCAGACGCGCCACGAATGCCGCGTCCACTGGGCGAACGCGTTCCGGGTGGCGTGCGATGTCGCGCTCCAGAAAATTCAGGAAGTGTTCAAGCACCGGGTCTTCCCCTTCGCTGGCCTCTGCGCGCGTCAGAACGACTTCGCCGCTGGCGCGGATGCTGTAGTGGATCTTGTCCCGCTTCCCGAGCCCCAGCGCACGCCTCACCGTCTCGGGCACCGTGGTTTGATAGCGATCGGTCAGCGTGGACTCGACTTCGATGGTTGCGGGCATGGGTCTCTCGGGGGCATGAGGCACAGATGCCGCGCATGGTAATGCAACTGCCTTACCATGTCAATGCAATTGCATTACCATCAAACCCTCACCCCGCCTCGGCGAACCGTTGTGCCAGCCATTGGGCGAATACCCGGACCCGTGCCGAGAGCTGGCGGTTCTGGGGGTAGAGGACCGAGACGGGCATCGGCGGGGGTGGATGGTTCGGGAGGACGATGCGGAGGCGGGATTGGGCCAGTTCGGTGGCGATCCGGTATCGGGGAACCTGGATCAGGCCGAGGCCGGACAGGGCCGCGCCGGTGTAGAGGTCGGCGCCCGTGACGGCGATGCGGGCATCGAGGCGGCGGGCGATGATCTCCTTGCCGACCGTGAAGTCGAGGGTGGCGGGGCGGCCCGTGGCGCTCGACAGGTAACTGACCATCCGGTGCGTGCTCAGATCGTCGAGCGTTCCGGGGGTACCGTGGGCCTTCAGGTACGCGGGGCTGGCCACCGTGACCTGCGGCATCGATGCGACCTGCCTGCCGATCAGCGACGAGTCGCGCAGGACGCCCGCGCGTAGCACGCAGTCGATGCCCTCGCGCACGAGGTCAACGAGGCGGTCGTCCTCGCTGACGCGGAGCGAGATGTCGGGGTATTGCTGCATGAAATCGCCGAGCGCCGGCATGACGAAATGTCTGGCGAGCGTGCCCTGCATATTCACGCGCAGCAGGCCCTTCGGCGGCGCGTCCCGGAACGCGCTTTCGGTTTCTTCGAGATCGGTGAGCAGGCGGACGCAGCGGTAGTAGTACGCCTCCCCGTCGTGCGTCAGGCGGACCTGACGGGTCGTGCGTTCGAGCAGGCGCGCGCCGATTCTTGCCTCGAGGCGCTTGATCAGGTTGGTCACCGTCGCGCGCGGGATGTCGAGATCTTCGGCCGCCAGCGTGAAGCTGTTGCGGTCCGCGATGCGGACGAATACCTGCATTTCCTTGAAGCGGTCCATAAGCACACGTGCGGCGGATAGTTAAAGCAAATGGAATTGTGATCGCAATATAGCAGCGATTATCTTTTCCGGCGAACAGTCCAGAATGGGTTTCACGCCAACCGACACCCGAAGGACACGCGATGCCAACCCCGGAGAAACCGACCATGACACCCTCCATCACGTATCTGCATCTGCTGCGGCACACGCCGTTCTTCACCGGGCTCGACACCGACCAACTGCGCTGGGTCATCGCGCATTCCCGCGAGTGGGAAGTGCGGCCGGGCGGGACCATCGCCAGCAGCACGCGGCCCGGCCACCCCGACGCCAGTGCCGGCTACTGGGTGTTGCTCGATGGCGGCTGGACGCTGCGCGTGGGCGATCACATCGTGTCGAGCCGCCACGCCGATCCGGGCAAATGGTTCGATCAGGATCTGCTCGGCGTGCAGCCGTTCGCGCTCGTGGCCACCGAGCACAGCTACGTCATGCATATCGCGCGAGACCAGATGGACGACATGCTCGCGCGGCGGTTTGCATTCGGGCGGCACCTCGACGCGGGGCGTTCGTTGTATCGCGCCATCGTGCAAGACGCCCAGCAAGACGCCATGCAGGACGCCGCCCGCTGAACCTGTCCCCTCTCATGCAACGACCCAACCCATGGAGAATCATCATGTCTCACACCATCCTCGTTACCGGTGCATCGTCGGGCTTCGGCCTCATGACGGCGCGGGCGCTGGCCAAGGCTGGCCACACCGTGTATGCCTCGATGCGTGAAACCGCGGGCCGCAATGCAACCCGCGTCGCGGAGATCGCGCAGTGGTCCGAGAACAACGATGCCGACCTGCGCAGCGTCGAACTCGATGTGCAATCGGAAGCGTCCGTCGCCGGCGCGATCGCGCACGTGCTCGCCGATGCCGGCCGCCTCGACGTGATCGTGCACAACGCGGGCCATATGGTCTTTGGTCCCGCCGAAGCGTTCACGCCGGAGCAGATGATCCAGCAGTACGACGTGAACGTGCTGGGCGCGCAGCGCGTGAATCGCGCGGCGCTGCCGTATCTGCGCAAGCAGGGCAAGGCGTTGCTGCTGTGGGTCGGGTCGTCATCGACGCGTGGCGGCACGCCGCCCTTCCTTGCGCCCTACTTCGCGGCCAAGGCGGCGATGGACGCGCTCGCGGTGTCGTACGCGTCCGAACTCTCGCGCTGGGGCATCGAGACCACGATCATGGTGCCGGGCGCCTTCACGAAGGGCACCAATCATTTCGCGCATTCGGGCAAGCCGGCCGATGCGCATATCGTGGCCGAGTACGAGGAAGGTCCTTACGCGGGCGTCGCGGAGCAGGCGCTGAAGGGACTGGCGAGCCTCGAGCCTGCCGATGCGGATCCCGAGGCGGTGGCGCGCGAGATCGTGCGCGTGGTGGGGCTGCCGCATGGCAAGCGGCCGTTCCGCGTGCATGTGGACCCGTCGCAGGACGGCGCGGAGATCGTCAACGGCGTGGCAGATCGCGTGCGGGCCGAGCTGTTCCGTAACGTCGGGCTTGCGGACCTGCTGACGCCGCGCGGCCGAGGCTGAGGCCGGCGTATGCCTGCGCTCAAGGGAACGTGCGCAAGTACGCAAGCAGGTCGTCGATGTCCTTGTCGTCGCGCATGCCCCAGAAGAGCATCTTGTTGCCCGGCACGACCTTGCCCGGCGACTTGATGAACGCGCGCAGGCGCTCCTCCGACCAGGCGAAGCCGGCGGATTTCATGGCGTCCGAGTAGCGGTAATCGCTCGCGCTGCCGGCCTGGCGGCCGACGATGCCGTTCAACTGCGGGCCGAAGCCGCCGCGTGCGTTCGGGCCCACGCGATGGCACGACGCGCACTTGCTCGTGAAGACGCGTTCGCCCGCCGCAGGCTCGCCCGCGGCATGGCTGGGAAGGGGTAGGACTGCCGCGGTCAGCAGAGACGCGGCAAGGCACGGCATGAGAGATCGACGCATGCCGTGCATTGTAATCCCGGACCTTCGATTGCCAGAGGGCCAACTGACGCTCGGTTGACCCTCGGTGGAGCTTCGTGGACCGTCAGTTCACCTTCAGCTGACCGCCGGCGCCGAGACCGCCCTTCACGTTCTGGGCCTTGTACTGCTTGACGGCCGCGACGAGGTTGTTGAGCGAGTCGGTGAAGGCCGCCACCACGACCTTGCCCTGCGGCGTGTTCGAGTACGCGCCCGCGCGGCCGCGCGAGTTGTCGCTGGCGAACGCGGCGAGCAGACCGTAGTCGATGTTCTTCGCCGAACCTTCGGCGGCAGCGAGCTGCACGCTGGAGCGGTTGTCGACGAGCGTCAGCAGCGTCGACGCTTCCGAACTCTTCATGCTGCCGGCGACGCCGGCGAGGATGCCGCCCACGTGAGGCACATAGTTGAGCAGCGAAGCGCCACCGCCACCGGTGTCGTTGGCGGCGAAGGTAATGGTCGGACTGACGGTGTAGTCGGCCGCCACCATCTGCCCCTTCTGCATCTTCGACGTCTTGCGCAGTTCACCGGTCTGGTTGAGCGCGCGCTCCGACATCGCGGCGTCGAGACCGCGGCCGCGATCAACCACGACGAAGCAGTTGGATTGCTGGACCAGCAGCTTGAGCACGGGCACCGTGCTGCCGAGCTTGTATTGCCCGGTGAGGATGCCGTACCAGGGAGCGGAAGTGTCCTCGATGATGGAAACGGTGCCGAGCGGTGCGTCGCAGCGCTGGAGTCCGGTGTTCGCGTTCTGCGTCGTGCTGCCCGCGGCGGAACCGGTGGCAACTGTCTTGGCATCCTTCGCGCCCATCTGCATGTCCGCGCATGCCGACAGCAGGAGAGCCGATACCGATGCCAGGGCGACACCCGTCAATTTGAAACTCATACTGACCTCGCTTTTTGTTATTCACGTCATACCGGTGGCCTGGCGAGGCGTCGGTGTGCGAATGGTTCGCAGGCTCGTTCCGCGCCAGCCAGCGCTTTCTCCGGCCCGATGCGGACATACCGCCCGGGACAGTGACCCTCACTCCGGAAAAAACGCCGGGCCATTATAAGCGCGGCACGATCCCACCAAAAAGGCACGTATTGCGAACCGTTCTGCGCACGCAACAGGCATTGAGGACTTTTGCTCTGCACAACAGAACGCGCCGCGCTTCCGGCCTACCGGCGCGCGGCTACAATAGACGCCTGAATTCGCCCGCGGCCTGAGATCATGCACGACCACCCTCGTTTTTCCATCAATCGCGCCGCCGTCATGCTCGTCCCCGAGCAACCGTTCCTCGACTGGATCCTGGCGGTCGATCCCGACCCGATTGAAACGCTCACGCTCGAAGCCGTGCGCGAGGACGAGACCGTGTTCCTCGTCCCCCCCGAGTTTGCCGACGACGTCGAGACCACGGTCAAATGGGTCGAGGCGCGCTGGCGCTCGTTTTTCGAATTGATGCTCGGCGAGTGGTTCACCGATGCGCTGTGGCCCAAGGAACTGACGCTGGCGATGTTCCGCGAATGGTTCACGGTGCGCGTGCACTCGATGGTGTGGGACCTCGCGGCGGACACGCCTGTCCTGCACGAGGACTGGGACGAGGATACGGAAGACGGCGCGGACGATGGCGACGACGGAGACGAGGCCGCCGAGGGCGATGGCGACGGCCCGTCGCCGCGCGTGCTGCACTGACGGGCCGAAGCCCGCTTACAGGAAGCGATCGAGGATCTTGCGGCTGGCCTTGTCCAGCTTGAACAGGTCCCGAATCAGGTAGTGGATGCCGTGGTTGTCGGAGATCAGCAGCGTGCTGCCCGACAGCCGGCGGATATCTTCCTCCCCGCGCAGCACCAGCGCGGTCTCGCCCCGATCCGTGCGCACGGTCCACGTACTCGGGGTGGCGTACGTCGAAACCCCGACGATGCGCTGGATCTCGGGCATGAACTCGCGGCTCGCGAGTTCGCGTTCGATCAGTTCCCGCTCGTTCGCGGCCAGCGCGTCCAGCCGCGGAATCCATGCAAGTTCACGCCCTTCCGTACTGACCATGCCGACGCCGTCGTCCGGCGCGGCGATCGGGAATGCGCGCACGGGGATCACGCCTTCGTGCGTGGTGCCGTCGGCGAGGGTCATGACCAGACGGCCAAAGCGGTTACGCGTGAGGGTAAAGTCGTTGCTCTGCATAGTCGTCATCGCGATTTATTTGGCGCCCGCGGGTTCGGGCGCCACGGCCTGCTCGCCGAGCGTGCCCTCGCTGCCGCCGCCGATCGCGTCGTCCTCGCCATCCACATTGCGCAGCTGCGCCTGGTAGAGCTTGTAGTAAGCGCCCTCCTTCGGCATCAGCTCGTCGTGGCTGCCCACCTCCACGATCTGACCGCGATCCATCACGACGAGACGATCGGCCTTGCGCAGCGTCGACAGGCGGTGCGCGATCGCGATGGTGGTGCGGCCCTTTACGAGGTTGTCGAGCGCCTTCTGGATTTCCTTCTCGGTTGCCGTGTCCACCGAAGACGTCGCCTCGTCGAGGATCAGGATGCGCGGGTCGATCAGCAGCGCGCGGGCGATCGAGATGCGCTGGCGCTCGCCACCGGACAAGGCCTGCCCGCGCTCGCCCACCAGGGAATCGTAGCCGTGCGGCAGGCGCAGGATGAACTCGTGCGCATGTGCGGCGCGCGCGGCCGCGACGATTTCCTCGCGCGTGGCGTTGGGCTTGCCGTAGGCGATGTTGTCGGCGATGGTGCCGAAGAACAGGAACGGCTCCTGCAGCACGAGGCCAATATGGCGGCGGTATTCGGACACGGGCAGCGAACGGATGTCGATGCCGTCGACGCGAATCGCGCCTTCGGACACGTCGTAGAACCGGCAGATCAGATTGACCAGCGTGCTCTTGCCCGAGCCGCTATGGCCCACGAGGCCGATCATTTCGCCCGGCGCGATCGAGAGGTCGAGTCCGCGGATGACCGCGCGGTTGCCATAGCGGAAGCCGAGATCGCGCATCTCGATCGCCCCCTTCACGTTCTCCAGATGCTGCGGACGCGTCGGTTCCGGCACGCTCGACACGTGGTCGAGGATGTCGAAGATCCGCTTGGCGCCGGCGGCGGCCTTCTGCGTGACGGAGACGATGCGGCTCATCGAATCGAGACGCGTATAGAAGCGGCTGATGTACGTGAGGAACGCGACCAGCACGCCCACCGTGATGGCGTTGCGCGATACCTGCCAGATGCCGAAGATCCACACAACGAGCAGGCCCACTTCGGTCAGCAGCGTGACGGTCGGCGTGAACAGCGACCACACCGCGTTGACGCGGTCATTGACGGCGAGGTTGTGCTTGTTGGCTTCGCGGAAACGCTCGACCTCGCGCTTCTCCTGCGCGAATGCCTTCACCACCCGGATGCCCGGAATCGTGTCGGCCAGCACGTTGGTGATCTCGGACCAGATACGGTCGATCTTCTCGAAGCCGTGACGCAGGCGGTCGCGCACCAGATGGATCATCCACGCGATGAACGGCAGCGGCACGAGCGTGACCAGCGCCAGCCAGGGGTTGATCGAGATGAGGATGATCGCGGTCATCGCGATCATGAGCACGTCGGTCGCGAAGTCCAGCAGGTGCAGCGACAGGAAGACGCAGATGCGATCGCTTTCCGAGCCGATGCGCGCCATCAGGTCGCCGGTACGCTTGCCGCCGAAATACTCGAGCGACAGCTTGAGCAGGTGCTCGTACGTGGTGGTGCGGAGGTCCGCGCCGATGCGCTCGGACACGCGCGCCAGCAGATACGTGCGGGCCCAGCCGAGGCCCCACGCGGTAAGAGCCGCGCCAAGCAGTCCCGCGAGGTACATCGAGACGAGGCCGTAGTCGATGGGCACGCCGTTCTGGTAGGGAATCAGCACCTTGTCCATCAGCGGCATGGTCAGGTACGGCGGCACCAGCGTGGCGGCCGTGCCGAACAGCGTCAACAGGAAGCCGGTGAGCAACTCGAAGCGATACGGGCGCGCGAAGCGCCAGAGCCGCAATAGCGCCCATGTGGACGGCGGCGCCTCGAGATCGCGGCTGCATTGCGGGCATTCGTCCTCGCCGGGCGGCAGCGGCGCCTTGCAGCTTGGGCACACGTCGACGTCGCTTGCGGCGGGGGCAAGGCCCGTGACGAGCAGGTCGCGGCGCGCGTCGAACTGGTCGGCCAGCCGCAGCGCGTCGGGATTGTAACCAAGCGTGTAGCGCCACCGTGCCAGCCGGCCCGCATCGTTGACGAGCTCAAGCGTGCCGACGCCGGCATGGTCGACGTGGGTGAGCGACAGGCCGGGCGCGATGGTCCACGCCGAAACGGCCGTTTCACCGGGGGCGCGCGCGATCACGCGGCGATCCGTGACAATCACCCACCCTTGGGTAAAATGCAGCCGCTCGTCGAGATCCAGCCTCAGTCCGGCCAGGATCGTCTCGCCGGGTTCCAGCGTGCCGGGGGTCGCGTCGAGTTCGGTCTCCCACACGCTTTGCATGCCGGAAGATGGAGGGACTGACGGGGAAAGCTGGGTCATTGTTGACGCGCGTTGTGGCGCAGATAGCGTCCGAATGACGCGCAAAATACGTCAAAGACAGACATAACTTGAAACAAATTGGCGCGGGCGGCCGCTGGCGGCCCGCAATTTTGCCCGCAAGTATACATAACGCAAACGGGCGGGTGCGCTTGTGCACTGCACAAGGCCGCACGGGGTCACAAGCGTCAACGAATGTTTCGTTGTAACGTTACTGAAAGGTTAGGCTTTCCATTCGTGGGCATCCGCCCAACAGCCTAAAGCTAAATCGCTAAATCGATGAAAAAGAAGGACATTGAGATTTTCGATGTCATGTCACTGCGCGGCCCGAATATGTGGACATATCGGCCAGTGCTCGAGGCGTGGGTCGATATCGGGGAGTTGGAGGATTTTCCGTCCAACAAGATTCCAGGCTTCTACGAGCGGCTGTCCACGTGGCTGCCGACACTGATCGAACATCGATGCAGCATCGGCGAACGCGGCGGATTCCTGCAGCGGCTCAAGGAGGGTACGTGGCCCGGCCACATCCTCGAGCACGTGACCCTGGAACTGCAGAACCTCGCCGGCATGCCCGGCGGTTTTGGCAAGGCCCGCGAAACCCCGGTCCGGGGCGTCTACAAGGTCATCGTCCGCGCGTGGCATGAGCAAGTCACGCGCGCCGCGCTGTTCACCGCGCGGGACCTCGTGATGGCCGCGATCGAAGACCGCCCCTTCGACGTGCCCGCCGCCGTCGAAACACTGCGCGACCTCGTCGAGGAACATTGCCTCGGGCCGAGCACCGCATGCATCGTCGATGCCGCCGACGATCGCGACATTCCCTCTCTCCGACTCTCGGATGGCAATCTGGTTCAACTTGGATACGGTGCGCGCCAGCGCCGCATCTGGACGGCCGAGACCGATCGCACCAGCGCGATCGCGGAAAGCATCTCTCGCGACAAGGATCTGACCAAGGGTCTGCTCCAGTCGTGCGGCGTGCCGGTGCCCGAAGGCCGCATGGTCGAGAGCGCCGAGGATGCATGGGACGCGGCCACCGACATCGGTGTGCCGGTGGTGGTCAAGCCGTACGACGGCAACCATGGCCGTGGCGTGTTCACGAACCTGATGACGCGCGAGGAAGTGGAGACCGCCTACGCGGTGGCCATCGACGAAGGCGGCGGCGTGATCGTCGAACGCTTCGTGCCCGGCAACGAGCATCGCCTGCTCGTGGTGGGGGGCCGCCTCGTGGCCGCCGCGATGGGCGAAACCGCGAGCGTCGTCGGCGACGGCAAGTCGACCATCGACGAACTCATCGAATCGCAGATCAATTCCGACCCGCGCCGCGGCAGCACCGAGGATCATCCGCTGAACCGCGTGCGCCTGGATTCGGCCGCGCGCCTCGAGCTGCGCCGCCAGGGCCTCGTGGACGGCGACTCCGTGCCGCCCGCGGGCAAGACCATCCTGATCCAGCGCAACGGCAACGTGGCGTTCGACGTCACCGACCGCGTGCATCCGAGCGTCGCCGCGCATGCGTCGCTGGCCGCGCGGGTAGTGGGCCTCGATATCGCCGGCGTGGACCTCGTGGCGCAGGACATCTCGCGACCGCTGGCCGAGCAAGGCGGCGCGATCGTCGAGGTCAACGCGGGCCCCGGCCTGCTGATGCACATCAAGCCGGCCGACGGCACGCCGCGCCCGGTGGGCCGCGCGATCGTCGATCACCTGTTCCGCGAGCAGAACGGCGTGGTCGATGACGGCCGCATTCCGGTGGTCGGCATCACGGGCACCAACGGCAAGACCGTGGTCGCGCGCATCGTCGCGCGTCTGCTGCAGCTCTCGGGCAAGCATACGGGCCTCGCCTGCAGCGACGGCCTGTTCCTCGACCGCCGCCAGGTGGAGCGCGGCGATCAGGCCAACTGGGACGCCGGCCAGCGCATCCTGATGAACCGCGCGGTGGAAGCCGCCGTGTTCGAGAACGACAGCGGCGCGATCCTCTCCCAAGGCCTCGCGTACGACCGCTGCCAGGTCGGCGTCGTGACGAACATCGACGAACCCGATCACCTCGACGATTACTACGTCGAGGACATCGACCGCATGGTCAGCGTGATGCGCACGCAGGTGGACGTGGTGCTGAAGGACGGCGTGGCCGTGCTGAACGCACGCGATCCGCGCGTGGCGGAGATGGCCGAGCTGTGCGACGGCGACGTGATCTTCTTCGGTTTGTCGTCGGACCTGCCCGCGATTGCCACGCATCGTGCCGCGGGCAAGCGGGCCGTGTACGTCCGCGACGGCAAGGTCGTGCTTGCCACGGGCGCCAGCGAGACCGCGCTGACGGATGTGGCAGCAATTCCGCTGACCTATGCGGGCCGTGTGGCCTTCCAGGTGGAGAACGTGCTGGCCGCGATCGCGACGGGCTGGGCGCTGGGCATCTCCAACGACCTGATCCGCGCGGGCGTGGTGACGTTCGACGTTGGCCAGGTCGACGTGCCGGGCCGCTTCACGCTGTTCGAGCGCAACGGCGCCACCGTGATCGTGGATGACGCGCACAACGCGCCGGCGCTGGAGGCACTGGCGGCCGCGCTGGACCGCTTCCCGTCCGAGCGCCGCATGCTGGTGTTCGGCGCGGGCGTGCAGCGCCGTGACGAAGACCTCGTGCGTCAGGGCAAGATCATCGGCAAGACGTTCGACCGCGTGTTCCTCTGCGAGGATCACAGCGTGCGGCGCGACCTGCCCGACACCGAGGCGCGCGCGCTCCTGCGCAAGGGCCTGTACGAGGGCCGGCGCGTCACGAAGATCATCGACGAAGGCGGCCGCCGCGCGGCCATCGAGTCGGCGCTGTCGCAGCTCGTGGCCGGCGACCTGCTGGTGCTCCAGTGCGACGAGGCCTCGACCGAATCGGCAGTGGAACTCGTGCACCAGTGGCTCGGCCGCGGCGGGCGCCGCCATTGAGCGGCGCCGGATAGAACAACGGATAAGCGATTCTATGGAAGTCTCTCGCATCCGGGCCCTGCGCGGCCCGAATCTCTGGTGCCGGCATACCGCGATCGAGGCGATCGTGGCATGCTCCGACGCCTCGCACCTGCTGGCGGAACTGCCCGGCTTCGAAGACCGCCTGCGCGCGCGCTTCCCCGCCATCGGTCCGCTGCGGCCCGACGACGAAACCGGCTCGCCTTCGGTCGCGCACGCGCTGGAAGTGGCCGCGCTGCGCCTGCAGGCCGCCGCGGGCTGCCCGGTCACGTTCAGCAATACCGCGCCGACCGTGGAGCCCGGCACCTATCAGGTGGTCGTGGAATACAGCGAAGAGGACGTGGGCCGCCTCGCGTTTTCGCTGGCCGAGCAACTGATTCTTGCCGCGCGCGACGATGCGCCGTTCGACCTCGAGGACGCGCTGCACCGCCTGCGCGAACTCGACGAGGACGTGCGCCTCGGCCCCAGCACGGGCTCCATCGTCTATGCGGCCGTGGCACGCGGCATTCCGTACCGCCGCCTGACGCAGGGCTCGATGGTCCAGTTCGGCTGGGGCAGCAAGCAGCGCCGCATCCAGGCCGCCGAGACCGACCTGACGAGCGCCGTGGCCGAGTCCATCGCCCAGGACAAGGAACTGACCAAGAGCCTGCTGCATGCGGCCGGCGTTCCCGTGCCGCGCGGCCGTTCGGTGCGCAGCGCCGAGGAAGCGTGGGCGGCCGCGCAGGAGATCGACGCGCCCGTCGTGGTCAAGCCGCGCGACGGCAACCAGGGCAAGGGCGTGGCCGTGCGCATCCGCACGCGCGAGGAAGTGATGACCGCCTACGAGGTGGCCTCCGATATTTCGTCCGACGTGATCGTCGAGCGCTACATTCCCGGCCATGACTTCCGGCTGCTCGTGGTCGGCAAGCACCTCGTCGCCGCCGCGCGCCGCGATCCGCCGCAGGTCATCGGCGATGGCGTCCACACCGTGCGCCAGCTCGTGGAGACCGTGAACAGCGATCCGCGCCGTGGTGAAGGCCATGCGACGTCGCTGACCAAGATCCGCTTCGACGATATCGCGCTGGCCGTGCTGGCCAAGCAAGGACTGACCGCCGAGTCGGTGCCCGCCAACGGCACCCGCGTGGTGCTGCGTAACAACGCGAACCTGTCCACGGGCGGCAGCGCGACCGACGTGACCGACGACGTCCATCCGGATATCGCCGCGCGCGCGGTGGCGGCCGCGCAGATGGTCGGCCTCGACATCTGCGGCGTCGACGCGGTCTGCGAGACGATGCTCAAGCCGTTCGAGGAACAAGCCGGCGGTATCGTCGAAGTTAACGCGGCACCGGGCCTGCGCATGCACCTGCAGCCATCGTATGGCAAGGGCCGCGCGGTCGGCGAAGCCATCATCTCGACGATGTTCGCCGACGGCGACGATGGCCGCATTCCGGTCGTCGCGGTATCGGGCACGAACGGCAAGACCACCACGGTCCGCCTGATCACGCATCTGCTGGCGACCAGCGGACTGCGCATGGGCATGACGGGCACGGACGGCGTGTATATCCAGGGCGAACGCATCGACACCGGCGATTGCAGCGGCCCGCGCAGCGCGCGTAACGTGCTGCTGCATCCCGATGTCGACGCGGCCGTGTTTGAAACAGCGCGCGGCGGCCTGCTGCGCGAAGGTCTGGCGTTCGACCGCTGCGACGTGGCGGTGGTGACCAACGTCGGCGAAGGCGATCACCTCGGCCTGTCGTACATCAGCACGGTGGAAGATCTTGCCGTGCTGAAGAGCGTGATCGTGCAGAACGTCGCGCCCCACGGCATGGCGGTGCTCAATGCCGCCGACCCGATGGTCGCGCGCATGGCCGACGCCTGCCCGGGCACGGTAACGTTCTTCGCGCATGATCCGAACCTGCCGACGATGGCGCTCCACCGGGCGCAGGGCCGCCGCGTGGTGTTCGTCGATGGCGCGGAGATCGTCGCGTCCGAAGGCGAGACGCAGGTGCGCATCGCGCTGGCGGACATTCCGCTGACGCGCAACGGCAGCATCGGCTTCCAGGTGGAGAACGCGATGTCTTCCATCGCGGCCGCGTGGGCGCTGGGCATCGACTGGGCGGTCATCCGCCGCGGCCTTGCCACGTTCGTCAACGACGCGGCCACCGCGCCGGGACGCTTCAACGTGTTCGACTACAACGGCGCGACGCTGATCGCCGATTACGGCCACAATCCCGACGCGATCCAGGCGCTGTGCAACGCGGTGGAATCGATCCCGGCCAGGCGCCGCGTGGTCGTGATCAGCGGCGCGGGCGACCGCCGCGACGAAGACATCCGCCGTCAGACGCAGATCCTCGGCGGCGTGTTCGACAACGTCGTGCTGTATCAGGACCAGTGCCAGCGTGGCCGCGAAGACGGCGAGGTGCTCGCGCTGCTGCGCGAGGGCCTCCAGGGCGCGCAACGCACGTCACGCGTGGACGAGATACGTGGCGAGTTCCTGGCCATCGATACGGGTCTGGCGGCACTGCAGCCCGGCGACCTGTGCCTGATTCTCGTGGATCAGGTCGAGGAAGCGCTGGGCCATATCGAGAAGCGCATCACCGAGGGCTGACCCGCCCTCGCCTCCCGTTCCTGTCAGTGACGGCCCGGCAGCGACAGACGTCGCTCGAGGCCGCGCTGCAGGAACGACAACGCCGTACTCAATACCCAGTAGATGGCCGCCACGGCCAGATAGAGCGGCAGCGGCTGATACGTGGCCGCGATGATCTCCTGCGCGGTGCGCAGCAACTCCGTGACGGTGATGACCGAGACGAGCGACGTGTCCTTGATCAGGCTGATCAGGCTGTTGGACAGGCTCGGCACGGCGAGCCGCAGGGCCTGCGGACCGACCACGTAGCGCAGCGTCTGCGCGGGCGTCAGGCCAAGGCTGTAGGCCGCCATCCACTGGCCGCGCGAAATCCCCAGAATCGCGCCGCGCATGCTCTCCGACAGATACGCGCCCACATTGAGGCTCAGCGTGAGCACGCCCGCGGGCGTGGGCTCCAGTGCGATGCCCACCCCGGGCAGGCCGTAATACACCACAAAGATCTGCACCAGCAGCGGCGTGCCGCGCATGATGCTGACGTATGTCCGCGAGACCGCATTCAGGGCTCTTGAATGGCTGATGCCCATCAGCGCGACCACGACGCCGATGACCAGCCCGAAGACCATCGACAGCACCGCGAACTTGAGCGTGAGCAATGCCCCCTGTAACAGGATCGGCAACGAATCGGCGACGAGCGTGAGAGCGGACATGGAGTGTAGGGGCGAAAGGCGGTTGCCGCGATCATACCTGCGACAAGGCCCTCCCCCGCGCTACGATGCGCGCGGCGGGAGGGCCCGTTGGACGACTGGTGTTACTTGTGGCGTTACTTGGTGGCGATACTTGGTGCCCTTACTTGCCGGCGGCCTTGGTCACGTCCGAGCCGAACCACTTGGTGGACAGCTTCGCGAGCGTGCCATCCTTGCGCAGGTCTTCCAGCGCCTTGTCGATGGCGGCGGAGAACTTCGGATTGTCCTTGCGGAACGGGATCGCGACTTCCGAGCTGGCGCCGGGCACCACCGCGCCCGGGCGCAACGGCAGGTTGGCGTTCTTGATCAGGTAATTGACCATCAGGCGGTCGTTGAGCGCCGCGTCGACGCGCTCCGAGGCGAGGTCACGCAGGTATTCCGGCGCGCCGGGGTACGTCTTCACATCGATGCCCGGCACCGACTTAGCGAGGTCGTTGTAGTTGCTGCCAAGGCTGACGCCGAGCTTGTGGCCCTTCAGGTCCTCGAGCGACTTGAACTCGCGCTTGTCGTCCTTGCGCTGAATCAGCTGCGCGGCCGAGTAGACGTATGGCGTGGAGAAGTCGAGCGCCTGCCTGCGCTGCGGCGTGACCGAGACCTGGTTGACGATGATGTCGAACTTGCCGGCCTGCAGGCCGGCAATGATCGCGCTCCATTCGGTGGTGACGAACTCGGGCTTGACGCCCAGCTTGCCGGCGACGGCGCGGGCAACGTCCACATCGAAGCCTTCGAGTTCGTTTTTGGCGCCCCGATAGCCGAACGGCGGATAGGTGCCCTCGATACCTATCTTGAGCACGCCGGCCTGCTTGACCGAGTCCAGCAAGTCGGCGGCGCTCGCGGCCGTGGCGGTCAGCGCGGCGCCGGTGGCCAGCGCCACCGCCAGCAGGGACGAGAACAGGCCGCTTCGAATCGATCGCATATCTTCTCCAGTATCAGGTAGTGTCGTGCTGTAGTTATTGTGCCCAGCGGCGGCGTTGCAGGATCACATCGAGCCTACAACGCACGCAACACTACCGCAAACCCTATCGATCGCGAAATAACGATTCATCATGGCTATATAACCGCTCCAGCACACCGGATCGGTTGCCACGGCCCGCCGTCCGGTCAGGCTTACTGGAACGCCTTGTCGTTCGGGGAGGCAAACAGCGCCTTCATGTCGTCCGACAATGGGTAGTTCAGGTTGATGCCGCGCGGGGGCACCGGCTGCATGAACCACTTGTTGTACAGCTTCTCGGCACGGCCGCTCTTCTGGAGGTCCGCCACCACGCCATCGGCGAGCGCCTTGAACGAGGCGTCGTCCTTGCGGAACATGCACGCGTAGTTTTCGACCTGCAGCGGCTCGCCCGCGACCACCCAGTCGTTCGCGTTCTTGGCCTTGGTGCGCTCGCCGTACAGCAGCGGTTCATCCATGACAAACGCGGCGGCGCGGCCGGTCTCGAGAATCAGGAACGACTGGCCATGATCCTTGGTGCTGATCAGGTTCATGTTCATGGCCTTCTCGCCGTTCATCTTCACGAGCAGCCGCTCGCCCGTGGTGCCGGCGGTCGTGACCACGTTCTTGTTCTTGAGGTCGTCCAACGACTTCACGCCCGAGTCCTTCTTCGTCAGCATGCGAATGCCGTAGATGAAGATGCTGTTCGAGAACGCGACCTGCTTCTGGCGTTCGAGGTTGTTCGTCGTGCTGCCGCACTCGATGTCGATGGTGCCGTTCTGCACGAGCGGAATGCGGTTCTGCGAAGTGATCGGCGTGAGCTTGACCTGCAGGTTCGGCATCTTCAGGTCGGCCTTCACCTTGTCGACGATCATCATCATGATGTCCTGCGAGTAGCCCATGACCTCCTTGCCATCGGTATAGGAGAACGGGATCGACGATTCGCGGTGACCCAGCGAAATCACGCCGGTTTCCTTGATCTTCTTCAGCGTATCGCCATCGGCGGCTTGCGCACCGGCAGCGGCGAGGGCGAGCGCAGCGGTGACCAGCACGCGGCGCGGCAGATGGGAGGCAGGCAGTTTCTTCATGGTTCGCTCCTTGGATGGGGCTTGGTTTAGTGGCACGTCTTTAGTGGCACCGTCTTTGGTGGCACGTCTTTGCACTGCAAATACAAACTCCTGGCGGCCCGGTGGCGCGGCGTCACGCCACCGTGGCATCGAAATCGTGCGCGTCGATCGCGCTCCGGCGTCCCGCCATCGCGTCGGCGAGCAGGCTCGCGCTGCCCATGGCCAGCGTGAAACCCAGCGCGCCGTGGCCGATGTTGAGCCACAGGCCCGGCACGCGCGATGCGCCGATCAGCGGCAGGCCGCTCGGCGTGGCGGGACGCAAACCGGCCCACGGCTGCAACGCCGCGGTATCGTCCGCGCCGCCGATGCCGAACACCGCCTGCGTCTGCGCGGCCAGGGCCGCGACGCGTTCGCCGTCGATGGTCGGGCCCCCACGCACGAGGTCCGCCATGCCGGCCACGCGCAGCGTGTTGCCGATACGCGCGTAGACGATCTTGTTCGCGAAGTCCGTCACGCTGATATGCGGCGCGCGCGTGCCGTCCGCGATCGGCACCGTGATGCTGTACCCCTTGAGCGGCCAGAGCATCGGCCGCACCCCCGCGGGCCGCAGCAGCGGCACGCTGCCGATGCCGCCGGCCACGACGACCGCGTCCGCATCGACATCGCCGTCGGCCGTATGCACGCCGACGATTCTCGTATTGCGGGTATCGCCATTGACGCCCGCGCGCTTGAGGCCGGTCACGCGCGTGCCGAAGCGCAACCGCACGTTGGCCCTCCCTTGCAGCAATCGGGCCAGCGCCACGCAGAAGCGATGACAATCGCCCACTTCCTCGCTCGGCGTGTGGATCGCGCCCGCGATATCGCCGCGAATGCGTTCGAGCGCGGGCTCCAGTGCCACGCACGCGTCCCGGTCGAGCGCGATCTGCTCGCACCCGAGGCTCGCCTGATAGTCGAGCAGACGGCGCGCGGCATCGAAGGCGGCCGCGTCGCGATGCACGATCAGCTTGCCGCGCCGCGCAAAATCGAAACCGCTGCCGTCGCGGTAACCGGGCACATGTCCGCCCGCGCCGCCCCGGGAGGCTTCGTCGCCATGCACGAACGCCTGCATCAGGTCGCGCGAATGGAAAGCGAGCCGCAGCAGCTTGCGCGTGGTGGCGTCGCTTGCGCCCGCATTGCAGGCGCGCGCGAAGGCCAGCAGCCAGCGCCATTGCGCGGGATCGGGGCTCGGCCGGAAGCGCATCGGCGAGTCGCGCCGCAGCAGCCAGCCCGGCACCTTCGACAGCACGCCCGGCCCGGCCAGCGGCGCCACATAGCTGTAGCTGAGCTGGCCGCCGTTGGCGAAGCTCGTTTCCTCGCCGGGGCCATCGCGGCGCTCGAGCACCGTGACCTCGTGCCCTTCGCTGGCCAGCCGCCACGCCGTGGTCATGCCTACCACCCCCGCTCCCACGATTGCTACATGCATTGCCATTGCCGATTGAAGACGATGGGCCAGAGCGTATGCCACGCGCCGCGGCTTGCCCAATGCGAATACGTGCCAGAATATGTCTTCATGCTATGGATACCCGCGCGCCAGCACGAGTGGGGATTTCCCGCACCAAAACCGGATTTTTTTCGCACCACGCCGATGCGCCTGCGCCAGATCGAAGTGTTCCGCGCCGTGATGCTGACGGGCACCGTCAGCGAGGCCGCGCGCCTGCTCCATGTGTCCCAGCCCGTGGTGACCCGCGTGCTGCAGCATGCCGAGGCCTCGCTCGGCTTCCGTCTGTTCGAGCGCGTGCGCGGCCGGCTGCAGCCGACGCCCGAGGCCGTGGCGCTCTATGGGGATGTCGAAAGGCTATATGGCGAGGTGGAGCGCGTGCGGCGCGTGTCGGAGAGCCTGCGGCACAAGGGCGCGGGACGCCTGCGGGTAGCGGCCACGCCCAGCCTCGCCAATCCGTTGCTGGTGCCCGCCGTGCGGCGCTTCTGCGCGCGGCATCCCGAGACGCAGGTGCAGGTGCTCACGCACCATACGGACGAGATCGTCGATGCGCTGCTGTCGAATCAGATCGACGTGGGCTTTGCCTACGCGCCGCCGCGGCACGAGGCGATCGCCAGCGAGCCGGTAGCGGCGGGCCGCATGCTGCTGGCGGTGCCGCGCGCGCAGCCGTTGCCTTCCGGCAGCCGTCGGGGCGTGCTGTCGATGCAGCGACTCATGGATCGGCCGTTCATTGGCCACGACGACAACACCTCGCTTGGGCTGCTCGTGCGGCAAACGCTGGCGCGCCATGCGCTGGAGCCTCACGCCACACTCGAGGTGCAGACGTACTCGCTGGCGCTGTCGCTGGTCGATGCGGGACTCGGCATCAGCCTGCTCGACCAGTTCACGGCGCTCAGCGCGGACGCCACGCGCGTGATGTTGCATGACATTGCGCCAGCGCTGCCGTTCGAAGTGCAACTGCTGCGCGCGAGCCATCGGGCGACGTCGAGCCTCGTCGACGACATGCGCGTGCAGTTTGCCGAGGCGGCCGCGGAACTCTCGGCGTCCCTCGCCGCCCGGCTCGCTGTACCCGTCGTCAGCTTCGATCATTGACAGCCCCATGATGGCTGCACCATCATCGATCACATGTTCGTCCTGACCCTTCTTCTTCTCGTGGCGATCAGCGCGTTCTTCTCGGTATCCGAGATTGCGCTGACGGCCGCGCGCCGTACCAAGCTCCAGACCATGTCCGAGCGCGGGGATGCGCGCGCGACCAAGGTCATGCTCCTGAAGGAGGAACCCGGCAACTTCTTCACGATCGTGCAGATCGGCGTGAATAGCGTGGCGATCCTCGCCGGTATCCTTGGCGAGAAACATGTCTCGGATCTCGCCTACGAGGCGCTGCTGCCCTACCTCAGCGTCGATCATGCGCAGCGCGTGGCCAATATCGGCTCGTTCCTGATCGTGACGCTGCTGTTCATCCAGTTTGCCGACCTGATTCCGAAGCGGATCGCGATGACGTTCCCCGAAGCGTGCGCGGTCGCCGTGATCGGCCCGATCCTTACGCTGCTCAAGGTGCTGAAGCCGCTGGTCTGGATCTTCAACGGCGCCGCCGATGCGATGCTGCGGCTGCTGGGCCTGCCGACCAAGCCGGTCGATCAGATCACCACCGAGGACATCGCCGCGATGGTCGATGCGGGCGCGGAGGCCGGCGTGCTGCGCAAGCACGAACTGCATCTGATCGAGAACGTATTCGAACTCGACTCCAAGGGCATTCCGGCGATCATGACGCCGCGGGACGACGTCGTCTACCTGACCCTCGCCGAAACCACGGAGAGCGTGCGACGCAAGCTCGTCACGCAGCCGCACGCGCAATACCCCGTATGCGGGCACGACCTCGACGATGTGCTCGGCTATATCGATTCGAAGGACATCCTGCAGCAGTTGCTCGCCCATGACAGTGCGGCCGTGCTGGCGGACATCGGCCAGCATTACGACAAGAACGTGCTCGTGGTGCCCGATACGCTGACGCTTTCCGAGGCTCTGACGCGTTTCCGCGAGATGCACGAGAACTTCGCGGTGGTGATGAACGAATACGGGCTGGTGGTGGGCGTGGTGACGCTGGACGATCTGGTCGGCGCGCTGATGGGCGACATCCTGTACTCGACCGAGGACGAACAGATCGTACGCCGTGACGATTCGTCATGGCTCGTCGATGGCCTGACGCCGATCGTCGATCTGAAGAAGGCCCTGGAACTCGATACGCTGCCGGGCGAGGATTACGTCGATACCGTGGCGGGACTCGTGATCTACGCGCTCAAGCGTATTCCGAAGAAATCGGAATCGATCACGGTGGCGGGATTCCGCTTCGAAGTGCTCGACATCGACCATCACAAGATCGACCAGCTGCTGGTGTCGAAGCTGCCCGCGGAAGCGGGAACGCCGTTGCCGCCGGCGGAGGGGTTCGGCGAGTAACCCTGAATAAAACAAAACCGACGGCTGCTTGCGCAGGCGTCGGCTTCAGATTTACTACGTTTGTAGTCTGCCGGTGGTCGAATCAGTCAGCAGCTTTTTATTTTGGCGGAGAGGGTCCCTTTTGAACCCTTGACCGCATCGCTTCTTCCTGCGCCAGCATGACGAACGCCTCGCCCGGATCTACTCCTGCTTCTTGGGCGAGCATCAGCGCCGTCTGATAGTCCGGTAGTCGTTCGCCTCTCACATACCTTCCTAGCGTCATTTGATTCACGCCCAGTTCCTTGGAGCGTTGGTAGACGCTTTTGCCTTGCAGCGCCAAAGCAATCAATTCCTTGTAGCTCATAGATAACCTCAATTAGTAGTAACCAAACGGTTAGCACTATGATGCTCACCATTCGGTTAGTAGTAACCGTTTGGTGCAATGACCGAAGTGTAGTGGGTAAACAACGCCGGGTAAACGGCTCCGGACGGGCACGGCCTGTCTCATTCATCTCAAAAGGTAACAAGCCATGAACTTCAAGCTCACGATTCTTGCGATCAACAGCCGCTCGGGCACGTCGCAAAAGACTGGTCGCCCGTATTCGATGCATGAGGCGCAGTGCGTCATTACCGCTCAACGCGAGGGTCAGCCCGAGCAAATCAACGTGGGCACGGTCATGGTGGCGGACGCGCTCAAGGACACTCCGCCGGGTGACTACCTGCCCGACTTCGGTACGCGTGTTCGCGATGGCCGTATCGACTTTGAGGTCGTGGGCCTCAAGCCTCTCAGTCGCGCTGGTGCGCGCCCTGCTCCGTCTGCGTCGGCGTGATGATCGCCCGGCTCGCCTCTATGTGGCTGCATGTTCGTGCCTTGGTTGACGAGGATGCGGCCGCCCTGCTTGCGCATCGCGCTAGGTCGCGTGCTCTCTATGCGCAGTACTGCGCGGCTCGGGGTCGGTGATGGACGGGACCTGCTGCACGGCTGAACAGCTCGCGCTCATTGGCATCAATGCACAAGACATCGCCTACGCATATGCGTGGGGTTTCGGCGCGGTTATTACTGCGTGGTTTTTCGGGTTCGGTATCGGTGTTGCCATCGATCTGATTCGTAAGGTTTAGGGGGATTTCCCTCCGCCGTTGCCGGGGCGGTTTCCTCGGCTTTTTCGGGAGTTAGGCATGGAAGCAATTTTCGCAGCAGTGGATCTGAGCACCGTCGCTACGTTCGTCGGTACCGTCGGTGTGACGGTTATCGCTATCGCGCTCGCGTTCAAGGGCATCACGCTCGGTAAGCGCGCCGTCAGCAAGGTCTGAGGTCAAGGCCATGACGGGGGCACTGGTAGCGCTGTTCTACGTGTTGATCGCGATGCTCGGCGGTATCAGTGCCTTTGTGTTCATCCTCGCGTTCAGGGGGCGCGTATCGTGATTAACCGTTACAAGGTATGGATATTGACAGCGCTCTTTGTGGCGCTGTTTTTCGTTGGGCAGGCGCGCGGTCAGACGATCATCCATTGGGATGGGAACGGGAACATCGTTGGTTCGACCAGTCAGGCTCAGGTCAACCAGTTGATGCGCGATCTGAACGCTTATAGCGCCGGTCGTGCTGGTGTTCCGTCTGGTATTGCTGCCGATGCGGGCGGCGTGACGATGACTCGCGGAGCCGTCATGGAAATACCTGTCGGTGGCGGACTCGGGGGCGCTGCACGTGTTGCTGTGCAGGACATCATTCGTTCCCCGCTTGGGTCGATTGGTCGTGGTGTCGTCGGTGTCGCTCGCACGACGCCGGGCGGCATTGCAGCGGGCATCATTGGTTCGATCCTGCTTGAGAAGGGTATTCAGTGGGTCAATGGGCAATGGACTAAGAACGGTGTCCCGGAGCAAGCGCCGAACGGTAAGCCATACCCTGCGTCTGGTGGCTATTGGAATCTCGGCAGTCAGTACATCTCCTCGAACGCCTTTGATACTTGCGTGATGTATATGGCTGCTCAAACGTCTGCTAGCGGGCCGAACGGGACTATTTACACGGTCTTGAGGACTGATCCAGCCGGTGCCGATGGTGCGTGGTGCGTTGTCCAGCGTGCGAGGAAGTCGGATGGCGTGGTTGTCGATGTCCTCACTCGAACTTATCAGGTGGGTAGGAACGCGGGTTGCGCTCCTACGCACTCGAATGTTTCTGGTACCTGCGTGCCTCCTGGCTATGTCGCGCCGGTTGATAGCGCGCCCGCCACGGATACGCAGATTCAGCAGGCCATCACGGACAAGATGACTTCTTCGCCGGGCATGGCTCCCGATGTCGTTCGGAATATTTATGACAACGGCGGCTGGGTTCCTGTGGATGCGGTCGACTCGGCCTCGTGGGGCCTTCCTTCTACGCCTGTCACCGGCAAGTCAACGGTGTCTAGCTCGAATAGCACCAATGCCAACGGTGATTCGATCACGACGACAACGACTACCACCCCCACCATGACCCTCGGTCAGACCGGGAATACCGCTGGTACGAACACGATGGTTTGGAACGTCACGAACAACACGACGACGACTGTCACCAATAACACTACAGGCGAGTCTCATACCTCTACAGGTCAGGAGAACGATACGGTTATCCAGTTCACCGACTCGTCGATGCCTGAGCTTCCTAAGCTCTACACGCAGAAGTATCCGCAGGGAATTGCCGGCGTGTGGCAGGCCAATAAGCCTGATGTACAGGCGACTCCGTTTTTTCAGGCTGTCAAGACGATGTTTCCTACCTTCGGTTCTGGTCAATGCCCCGTTTGGCGGTTGGCGGTTAATCCGGGCGGTCGGCTCGGTTCTTACGGTTCGTACGACATTTCGGTTCCTTGTTGGATATGGCAGGCCCTCGGGCTTGTTGTGCTTGTCACGGCCACTTTCACGGCTCGCAAAATCATTTTCTAGGGGGTCTTATGGGTGCTTTCTTCACTGCGGTGTTGGCTAAGTTCGCCGCGCTCGCGGGTTGGTTTGGGTCGCTGGCTGTTGCTGCGTTCGCCGCGGCGTGGCTGGTTGGTACCGATCTGGTTTGCTGGGCCTTCGAAGGGATGTTGCGGCTCGTGGGCACGGTCCTTAATGGGTTGCCCGGTACTGAGGCGTTTGCATCATTGAACCCCGCTCAGTACCTATCCGGAGCTCCTGCCGACCTTGTGAATGTCGTCGGTCTTCTCCGGGTTGGTGAGGGTCTAGCGATCATTCTCGCGGCTATCGGGATCAAGCTTGCTCTGCAGGTAATTCCGTTCACACGGCTCGGGAGTTAAGTCATGGATCTCTTTGGGTTCAAGAGGCGCGCTCTCATTGCACGGTTGGTTGATCTTGCCGCGCACTACCAAGCTGAGTACGACGAATCGCGGGACGCCTTTAATGACCTGGCATCCGAGGTCACGTCTCGGGAGGATTACGAGCATGAAAACGAGTTCGGCGACAACGATTGGGACGAGCAGCTGGAGGTGCTTGCTTCGCGGTCCTATGCGGCTATGCGGAAGTTGGAGTTGATACAGGAGCGCCTTGAGGCGCTGGAGGCCTAGCGATGATTAATCTTCTGCTTGGTGCCCCCGGCGGCGGAAAGAGTTATGAGGCTGTCGCCTTCCACGTTCTTCCGGCGCTCAATCAGGGTCGTAAGGTCATTACGAACCTGCCGCTCGTTCTTGACGAGTTGCCACCTGAACAGCGTGCGCTGATCGATGTTCGTACGCATGCGAAGGGTCGAGCTGAGAAGCGTGTTGGTCTTTCGGCTGCTCTCGGTGACGTTGCCGACGATGAGGTCTACCTGCGCCCTTTTTCTACTATGGAGTGCTACGGTGACCTTTGGCGACATCCGGAGAGTGGCTCAGGTCCGCTGTACGTCGTAGATGAAGCTCACATGTGTCTGCCGCGTGATGGCACTGGCCGCAAGGTTCGCGAGTGGTACGCCATGCATCGGCATGAGCTCGCTGACGTTTTGTTGATCACGCAGAGCTATGGCAAGGTCTGTAAAGACATCGTGGACTTGGTTCAGGTCTGCTACAAGGTCCGCAAGGCTACGGCGCTCGGCAGTAATAGCGGTTATATCCGCAAGGTTATGGACGGTGTTCGGGGTGAGGTCGTGAACACCACCGTTCGTCGATACGACAAGCGGTATTTCAAGTTCTACAAGTCCCACACTAAGTCCGGTGCCGGTGCTGAGCTGGCCGCTAACGACATCGTTCCTTTATGGCGGCGGTGGCCGTTCATCGGCCTCGCTATTGCGCTCGTCGTTCTCGTGTTGATGTTGTCCAGCGGTAAGCCTATGAACCCGCTTGCTGTTAAGACTAAGCCTAAGGATGCCGCCCACCCTGCGGCTGTTTCTCAGCTGCAGGGTGTTTCTGGAGCGTCGTCTGTCGTCGCCCCGTCGCGCTCCGTAGCCCCGCACGCGGATGATCACGGCGTAGGGGGTGCGTCCGCCGTCTCGGCTTCTGGCGTCAGGAAGTCTGCCTCACCTGCCGGACCTTTTTCCGGACTTGGCGTTCATGTTCAGGGGTTGGTTAGGCTCGCCTCGGGGCGTCAGGTGTACTCGCTTGCTATGTCTCAGAACGGTCAGCGTGTTTTCAGTACTACGTCGGATGAGCTCGTTGAGGCGGGGTACAAGGTTCGCCGTGTGAGTGACTGCGCAGTGAGCTACAGCTATGGCGACGTTGACATGGTTGCTGTTTGTGACGCGCCGCAGGTGAGTGTTACGCCAGCCGAGGGTTCGTTCTCGTCGAAGCCTAAGCCTCGTGTTGAGGCCGCACACGAGTCGGTTGAGGGTTAGCGCAATTTTGTTTCACGATCGCAGCTGGATCCGTGGCACGTTATTGCGTCTAGCGTCGGGAGTGGTGGCGCGTTTGGGGTCGGGCTGGATCGCATAGGCGGGTGGCAGGCCTCCGGGTCGTTGTCGAGCGGCTCAGCGAGGCTCGCGCACCCGAGTAGCGGGCGGTGCGATGAGTGATGGGAAGGCGCGGCGATCATCGCGCCACAGCCCCTGCAAGCGATTTTCAGCGCATCAAGGTGGGTAGGCACCGGGATTCAGCAAAGATCGTTTGACGGGCTGTCTCCGCGAATCGCAGGGGCATCGAAGCTCGCCCCGACCGCGCGCACGGAGGAGCACGAGTCGGGGCGAGCGAAGCGAGCCCCTAGACTTGAAGTAATAACACTTAAGAACACAAGTACTGGCGCGGCTTTCCGGGCGATATCTCCTCGAGGCCGCAAAGAAAAAGCCCCGCATCTGTTGGTGCAGACCGGGGCCTACATAGCGACACGTTTAGGACACTCGCCATGCGTGATGAGATTATAGGTCAGGACTATCAAGATTCAAAAGCCATCGCAGGATATGACGATGGCGTGACCCCCTTCTGTGACGGTACGACCGATGCTGTTGCCTATCAGGAGCGGATGCGACAGGCCGATGTCGAGCGCGGTTTTGTCGATAGCGCGTGGAAAGACACTATCGTTGGTCGGATGCGGTATTTCGAGGGCGACGGCTCGGTGAACTTCTATGGCTACCCGCTCGCTGTGCGTAAGCGCATGGACGAAATTCGTGCCCTGCCTCGTGCAAAGCGAGGTGAGTCCGAGAATGTCGAGCAGTCTCGGCACGCATCGGCAAAGCGTGCGCGCAAGAACGTTCGTTTGCGTTGTCAGGAAATTCAGGCTGACAGGCTGCTGACACTTACGTACCGCGAAAACATGCAGGACATCGAGCGTTTGAAGGCGGATTTCAAGGCGTTCATGCGGGCTATGAAACGTGCCGGTATGTACCACTACGTTGCGGTGCCTGAGCCGCAGAAGCGTGGCGCCTGGCATATCCACGTCGCTGTGCATGGTCGTCTCGTGTACAACCTCGTGCGCGCTGTTTGGCGTCGTGTCGTTGGGCTTGATGAGCAGGGCCGTCCTAACGGGAATGTGGACGTTCGTAATCCAAAGACAGGCGGCAAGTGGAAGCGTCATGCGTTGGCTGCGTACATTGCGAAGTACGTTACCAAAGAGTTTGATGCGCACGAGCTCAACAAAAAGCGCTACTGGTCTTCGAAGGGCATCGTAGTGCCAGAGCCTGTGACCTACTTCGTTCAAGATTCGAACGATATGCACGCTGTCATTGTTGATGCGATGAAGGCCGCAATGGAGGTCTGTCCAGCGTACGAGATACAGGCTTATGTCTCAGACGGTGGGCGTTACTTCTTTGTCGGTGCCTCGCCTTCTGTGAATTGACGTTACGTGTGACGAAAATAGGAGATCGCATCGTGAGCTATGCGGAGTTTTGTGGTTGGTCGGTGTGGATTATCAATTCGGTGTTCGGTTGGTTTGCGAATGGGATGCCGGCGATTCGTTGGGTTGGTATCGTGATCCTTGCCGGTATTTGGCTGCTCGTGCTTCGTGAACTTGGTGGTTTCTTGCGTAAGGGTGCGTGACATGAAAGACGCTAGCGACAAGGTTACTGGTGAGTTGGTGCCGGTGAAGCGCAAGCGCGGTCGTCCGTCGACAGGGACGGCAATGACGCCAGCTGAGAGGCAAGCCGCATATCGTGCGCGCCACGAGCTGGTGGCCGTTACTGTCGAGTTGCCGTCGGAGCTGGTCGAGGCGCTCAACGACTATCTGAAGTTCAAGGACACGACGCGCAACGCCGTGTTCGCGAAGTTATTGAGGACGCAGTTACTACGCAAGCGCTAGGACTATGACTGTCAGTGCAGATTCGATTCTGTCCGTATGGTGATGCTTCGCTGTGTCGTAGTGGCTATGATTACGTCGCAGTGAGTTGTGCCGCGATCCGGCTCATCCCTCGGGTCGCGGTTTTTTTATGCAGCGTCCAGTAGGCTTGGCTGTATGCGTTCGCGGTGGCGTTTGATCGCACGCTTGATGCTGGAGATGTGGGTGCCGTATCGGCGTGCTAGCGCTGATTTCGTGTAGCGGCCCGTGAACCACAGCTGCATTGCTTCCGCTTCCTGCTGTTCGCTCATTGCGGTCGGTCGCCCCATCTTCACACCGCGTCGGGCGGCTGCGGCCATTCCCACTTTTGTTCGCTCGCGTATAAGCTCACGTTCGAATTCAGCAAACGCTCCGACGATTTGAAAGATCATGCGACCCGCTGGTGATCGGGTGTCGATGTGCTCCGTTAAGCTTCGGAATTGAGCGCCCGCCGCCTCTATGCGCTCTATGATGATGAGAAGGTCTTTTAGTGATCGCGCGATGCGGTCGAGCTTGTAGACGACCACCGTATCACCCTGGCTGATCGTGGCCAGCATCTGTTCCAATACGGGTCGCTTTGAAGCGCTACCGCCGGATCGCTTTTCGGAAAAAATAAAACCGACGCCCGCTTCTCGCAGTGCGTCGGTTTGGGCGTGCGTCTCTTGTTCTTGAGTGCTGACCCGGGCGTAGCCGACTAACATGTGACCGTGTTTGTTGTTGTTGGGAACAATGTATGTCGGGTCTCATGCAGTAGGTTTCGAACCCCGCTGACGATGGGTGCTACGGAAAAACAAAACCGACGGCTGCTTGCGCAGGCGTCGGCTCGAATTTGATGCAGTGTGTGCCTGTCGGTGGTCGAATCTAACGACAGGTTTTTATTTGGCGGAGAGGGTGGGATTCGAACCCACGGTACCGTTGCCGGTACGCCTGATTTCGAGTCAGGTACATTCGACCACTCTGCCACCTCTCCGGTAACTTGGTCGCTTCGTTTTCGTTTCAGCGAAACCGCGATTATAGCGACATCTTTGCAGGGAATGCAAGTCCCTGCTCATATTCTTCTTACGCTTCCGGAACGAGTCGCGTCAGGCCGCCCATATAAGGCTGCAGCGCCGCCGGCACCGTGACCGAGCCGTCGGCGTTCTGGTAGTTTTCCAGGATCGCCACGAGCGTGCGGCCGACGGCAAGGCCCGAGCCGTTGAGCGTGTGCAGCAGTTCCGGCTTGCCCTGTCCCACCTTGTAGCGGGCACCCATGCGCCGTGCCTGAAAGTCGCCCATGTTCGAGCACGAGCTGATTTCGCGGTACGTGTTTTGCGCCGGGATCCAGACCTCGATGTCGTAGGTCTTGGTGCTGCCGAAGCCCATGTCGCCCGTGCAGAGCACGATGGTGCGGAACGGCAGTTCGAGCTTGCGCAGGATCGCCTCGGCATGGCCGGTCAGCTGCTCGAGGGTGTCCATCGACTGCTCGGGCTCGACCACGTGCACGAGCTCGACCTTGTCGAACTGGTGCTGGCGGATCATGCCGCGCGTGTCCTTGCCGTATGCGCCTGCTTCCGAGCGGAAGCACGGCGTATGCGCGACATAGCGCAGCGGCAGCGTGTCGCCCGGGACAATGGTGTCGCGCACGATGTTCGTGAGCGGCACTTCGGCGGTCGGGATCAGGTAGAAGTTCTCGGTACGGCCCTGACCGTCCTCGCCCTCGCCGCCCATCTTGCGCGGCACCTTGAAGAGGTCTTCCTCGAACTTCGGCAACTGGCCCGTGCCGCGCATCGAGGCCGCGTTGACGATGTACGGTACGTACGTTTCCGTGTAGCCGTGTTCTTCGGTGTGGGTGTCCAGCATCAACTGGACCAGCGCGCGGTGCATGCGCGCGACGCCGCCGCGCAGCATCGTGAAGCGTGCACCCGTGACCTTGCTTGCGGTCTCGAAGTCGAGGCCCAGCTTCGCGCCCACGTCCACATGGTCGCGCACCTCGAAGTCGAACTCGCGCGGGGTGCCCACGCGCCGGACTTCGACGTTCTCGGTCTCGTCCTTCCCTACCGGCACGCTCTCGTGCGGCAGGTTCGGGATCGACATCATCAGGTCCTGCATCTGGGACTGGATCTCGGCCAGCCGCGCGGCCGACGCTGTCAGCTTGTCGCCGATGCCGCCCACTTCGGCCATGACGGCCGAGGCGTCCTCGCCCTTGCCCTTGAGCATGCCGATCTGCTTGGAGAGGCTGTTGCGGCGCGCCTGCAGATCCTCGGTCTGGGTCTGCAACTGCTTGCGTTCGGCTTCCAGTGCCTGGAACGCCGCCACGTCGAGGGTATAGCCGCGCGTGGCAAGGCGTTGCGCCACGGCGTCGATGTCTTTGCGGAACAGCTGGATGTCGAGCATGTTGCGGTCTTTGATGGGCTGCTGCGATGTGCGGAATCCGGCGAGATGCCGGAGAACGCGACATTTTACTGCACCCGCAGGGGGCGACGGTGCGCCAATTTGCGCCGGTTACCCGTGGCTGTTCTGGCGCTTCCCGCCGCGTCCTGCCCTTCGTCCTACTTGCCCTTCTCGCCCTTCTTGCCCTGCTGCGCACGATGCCACGCCTCATCGAGGTCGCGCAGGTGCCGCAGCTTGTCGCCGATCTTGCCTTCGAGGCCGCGTGGCGTGGGCTGGTACCAGTTCTGGTCGCGCAGGTCGTCCGGCAGATAGTGCTCGCCGGCCGCATAGGCTTCCGGCTCGTCGTGCGCGTAGCGGTACGCGTGGCCGTAGCCGAGTTCCTTCATCAGGCGCGTGGGCGCGTTGCGCAGATGCACGGGCACCTGCCGCGACTTGTCCCTGGCGACGAAGGCCCGCGCCGCGTTGTACGCGTTGTAGCCCGCGTTGGACTTCGGCGCCACGGCGAGATAGAGCAGCGCCTGTGCAAGGGCCAGTTCGCCTTCGGGCGAGCCGAGCCGCTCATAGGTCTCGGCCGCGTCGAGCGTGATGCGCGCCGCGCGCGGATCGGCCAGGCCGATGTCTTCCCATGCCATGCGCACGATGCGACGAGCGAGGTAGCGCGGGTCGGCGCCCCCGTCGAGCATGCGGCAGAACCAGTACAGCGTGCCATCGGGATCGGAACCGCGCACCGACTTGTGCAGCGCGCTGATCTGGTCGTAGAACGCGTCGCCGCCCTTGTCGAAGCGGCGCAGGTTCTCGGCGAGCGCGCTGCCGAGCAGCGCCGTGTCGATGCGCGCCTGCTTCGCGTTGCGGGCCGCGCGCGCGACGATCTCGATATTGTTGAGCAGCTTGCGGCCATCGCCGTCCGCGGAGGCGACGATCAGGTTCAGCGCGTTGTTGTCGCTGTCACCCTCGCCATTGCCCTCGTCCCACTCCAGCGGCGGTTCGCCCTCCGCGGCGGTGGCGTTCAGCTCTTCGGTGGCACGGCGCACGAGCGCGGTGAGTTCCGCCTCGTCCAGGCTCTTGAGCACGTAGACGGCCGCGCGCGAGAGCAAGGCGCCGTTCACCTCGAAAGACGGGTTCTCGGTGGTGGCGCCGATGAACGTGAACAGCCCGCTCTCGACATGCGGCAGGAAGGCGTCCTGCTGGCTCTTGTTGAAACGGTGCACCTCATCCACGAATACGAGCGTGCGGCGGCCATGCATGCGGAACTGCTCGGCGCGCTCGACCGCTTCGCGGATGTCCTTGACGCCGGACAGCACGGCCGACAGCGCGATGAACTCGGCGTCGAATGCATTGGCCATCAGCCGCGCGAGCGTGGTCTTGCCGACGCCGGGCGGCCCCCACAGGATCATCGAATGCGGTTCGCCCGACGCGAACGCAACGCGCAGCGGCTTGCCGGGGCCGAGCAGATGCTGCTGACCGATGACCTCGTCGATCGTGCGCGGGCGCAGGCGTTCCGCGAGCGGTTGCCGGGAACGGTCCGGGGAGTCAGAGAACAACGAGTCCGCCACAGTCATGACCTAACTAAGCACCTCATCAACTAACACGCGAAACGTCACAGTGTAGACGATCGGGAGAAGGCGCCCGCTTCGAACGCGATGACATCGTCCGCCTCGACACGCAGGCCAAGGGTGGACCCTGGCGGGAGGTCGTGGTGCGATGGCACCAGTGCGAGCACGCGGCTGCCGTCGTCCAGTTGCAGCGTGTACAGGATGCTGGCGCCGCGGAAGGCCTTGTCGAGGACCCGGCCGCGCAGGGGGCCGGCGGCGTCGTGCACGAGGTCGTCCGGGCGGATCAGCACGTCCACCTCGGTGCCGTCGGCCAGCGCGAGCGCATTGCGCCATGGCAGCGTGCCGATGGCGAGGGCGATCGCGCGCTTGCGCACACGGCCGCGCAGCAGCACGCCCTGGCCAATGAAACCCGCCACGAAACGGGTGGCGGGCTGGTGATACAGCGTATGCGCGTCGCCCCATTGCTCGATCCTGCCGCCATGCATCACGCCGATCTCGTCCGCCATGGCGAACGCCTCGTGCTGGTCGTGCGTGACGAGGATCGCGGTGGTGCCCTGCGCGCGCAGGATGTCGCGCACCTCCTGCCCGAGCCTTTCGCGCAAGTCGATGTCGAGGTTCGAGAACGGTTCGTCGAGCAGCAGGAGCGCGGGGCGCGGCGCGAGCGCGCGGGCGAGGGCCACGCGTTGCTGCTGGCCGCCGGACAGTTCGTGCGGGTACCGGTTGCCGGCGTCGTGCAGGCCGACGAGCGCGAGCATTTCGCGGACGCGCGCGTCGCGCTGCGTCCGGTGGGTGCCGATGAGTCCGAAGCCGACGTTGTCGGCGATGGTCAGGTGCGGGAACAGGGCGTAGTCCTGGAACACCATGCCGATGCGGCGGTGCTCGGGCGGCAGGCCGCTGCCCGCCGACGAGACGACCTCGCCGTCGATCCGGATTTCGCCTGCGCGCAGCGTTTCGAACCCGGCGATCGCGCGCAGCACAGTGGTCTTGCCGCAGCCGCTCGGGCCGAGCAGGCAGGCGATCGTGCCGGCGGTGAGCGAGAACGACAGGCCGTCGATGACCGTGTGGCGGCCGAAGGCATGGGCGATGCGGTCTACCTCGACGACCGGCCGGGGCGGTACGCTCGCCGCGTGGGTCATCGGGATGGCCGAGACTGGGAGATCGTTGCGCATGCCGCAGATTATAGAGAGCCGCGGCGCTAGAATGCATGGATGCTCCTGCTCGACCGCCACCGACGCATCCTTCCACCGCCGCTCACCACGTTCGCGTGCCTGATGGCGCTGCTGATCGTGATCCCGCTCGGCGTGGTGGCGGCCAGCGTCATCGCGCCCGCCACCGATACCTGGCGGCATCTCGTCGATACGGTGCTGGCCGAGTACATCGGCAATACGCTCATGCTGCTGGCGGGCGTCACCGCCGGCGTGCTGCTGCTTGGCGTCCCCACCGCATGGCTCACCGCGATGACGCGCTTTCCGGGGCGCGGCCTCATGGAGTGGGCGCTCGTGCTGCCGCTCGCCATGCCCGCATACGTCATCGCCTACGCCTACACCGACGCGCTGCAATTCGCGGGGCCAGTGCAGACATGGCTGCGCGACCTCACGGGCTGGCGCGCGCGCGAATACTGGTTTCCCGATATCCGCTCGATCGGCGGCGCGATCGTGCTGTTCACGCTCGTGCTGTACCCCTACGTGTATCTGACCGCCCGCGCCGCATTCCTGCAACAGGGCGCCAGCGCGCTCGAGGCCGCGCGACTGCTCGGCCACGGTCCGTGGCGCGTCGCATGGCACGTCGCGCTGCCGCTCGCATGGCCGGGCATTCTGGCAGGCACCGTGCTCGCGCTCATGGAAACGCTCGCGGACTTCGGCACCGTGGCGTACTTCGGCATCCCGACATTCTCGACGGGCATCTTCCGTGCATGGTTCTCCCTCGGCGACAAGCTCGCCGCCGCGCAGCTATCGGCCTGCCTGATGCTGTTCGTCATCGCCATCCTGTGGATCGAGCGCATGAACCGCGGCCGCGCGCGGGTCCACGACGACGCGCGCGCCGGGCACAGGCGCCCCGCGCCCCGCACGCTCGCGGGATGGCACGGGTGGCTGGCCACGGGGTTCTGCGTGCTGCCCGTGCTGCTGGGATTCCTGGTCCCCGCGCTGATGCTCTGCCGCATGGCGTTCCTCGATGGCGACGCGCAGTTCGGCCCGCGTTTCATCGCGCTCGTGCGCAACAGCTTCACGCTCGCGAGCATCACGGCAGCCGTTGCGGTGCTCGTGGCGCTGGCCATCGGCTATGCGGGACGCGGCGCGCCCGCGGGACTGCGCGCGAGGCTCGTGCGTGCGTTGACCCGCCTCTGCGGCATGGGTTACGCGCTGCCAGGCTCCGTGATCGCCGTGGGCGTGCTGGTCCCCGTGGCGCGCCTCGACAACGTGCTCGCGGACTGGATGCAGCGGCACCTCGACCTGTCCGTGGGACTGCTGCTGACGGGCGGCATCACCGCGCTCGTCTATGCGTACCTCGTGCGCTTTCTCGGCGTGGCGCTGCAATCGGTCAACGCCGGACTGGCGCGCATCACACCGGCAATGGACAGCGCCGCCCGCAGCCTCGGCCATGGCCCCGCCTCGACGCTGCGCCGCGTCCACGCCCCCATGCTGCGCGGCAGCCTGCTGACGGCCGCGCTGATCGTGTTCGTCGACGTCATGAAGGAGCTCCCCGCGACGTTCGTCATGCGGCCGTTCAATTTCGATACGCTGGCCGTGCAGGCCTACAACCTCGCCGCCGACGAGCGGCTGGCCGAGGCGGCCACCGCTTCCCTCGTCATCGTCGCGGTCGGGATCCTGCCTGTGATCCTGTTATCACGTGCCATTCGAGCGAGATAAGGGTAAACACCTAGCTAAAGTTATCTTCGAAGGTGCCGACAACCGCCAATGGCCCATGTCTTCATGCGTGGCCACGAGCAGGTATTTATCGGCTATTCCGTTCGAGGGTATTTATGCTGCGTTACCGCATGTTGTTGTTCAAGACTTCCAGGCTGGCGGCCAAGAACAAGCTGAGCAATGTGGAAGAGATTTCGCTGGCCGGGCAATTCGCCGAGCTGATGGAGTCCCAGGACGACGCGGACCGGGTCATCGAGGATCTGATCGACAGCGACAACCCGCAGATGCGCCGCATCGGCCTGCATGCGATTCGCCGCGGACGCCGGTTCGGCGGACGCCTGCTCATGCCCGCGCTGCTCCGCCGCCTGCAGGACGTCGAAGGCTGGCTGCGCCATGACGCCGTGTGGATCGTGCAGGAAGCCGCGCTCGACGGCGGCGAACTGCGTGCCGCGCTGCGCCGCGTGGCCGGCAGCGTTCGGTTGCCGCAGGATGCGGTGCGCGCGCGCGCCAATCCCGGCGACGCGATGCTGCAGGCCGCCGTGCGCGCGCGGCAGGTGCTGGACGTGCTGATCGCGAAGACGGCCGCGGAAACCAATGCCGCGCTCGCGGCGGGCGGCGGCCTCGCGGGCGCCACCGACGGCAAGCCCTATGCGCAGGGCTCCGTCGGCCATATCGGCGCGGTCCATCGCCAGCTGCAGAAGCGCATGGCCAAGCGGAAGCTCACCAGCAGTACCCGCCTGAAGTTCCGCAAGGTCGAAAGCCAGTATCCGCCGAACGACAACCGCCGCTTCCTGCTGTGAGGCGCGGCGGTGCCCGGCGGTGCCGGTAACGTCTAGCGATAGCCCGCCTTGTCGACGAGCTTCTGCGCCTCGGACTGGTACTTGCCGAGTTCCGCCACGTTGATCTTGTCGGCCTTGAACGTGCCGAGCGCCTCGAGCGCGGGATTGGCGATCTTCACGCTCGGCACCACGGGCCACTCGTTGTTGCCGTCGGCGAAGTAGGCCTGCGCCTCGTCGCTCGCGAGGTACTCGAGGAATTTCACGGCGGCCTCCTTGTTCGGCGCATGCCTGAGCATGCCGCCGCCGGAAATGTTCATGTGCACGCCCTGGCTCGACTGGTTCGGCCACACCACGCCGAGCTTGTCGGCCACGGCCTTGTCCTCGGGCTTCGTGGACTTGAGCAGGCGCGCGATGTAGTAGGTGTTGGAGATCGCGACATCGCACTCGCCGGCCGCGACGGCCTTGAGCTGATCGGTGTCGCCGCCCTTCGGCGCGCGCGCGAGATTGCCGGCGACGCCGCGAGCCCAGGCCTCCGTCTTTGCCTCGCCATCGTGCGCGATCAGGCTCGACACCAGCGACAGGTTGTAGACATGCCCGCTCGACCGCGTGCAGACCTTGCCCTTCCATTTCGGATCGGCGAGGTCCTCGTAACGCGCGATATCGCCGGGCTTCACCGCGGCCTTGTTGTACGCGATGACGCGCGCGCGGGCGGAGAAACCGAACCACTCGCCATTGGGATCGCGATAGTTCGCGGGAATGCGCGACTCCAGCACCTTCGATTTCACGGGCGCGAACACGCCGGCCTGCTGGGCGCGCCAGAGCCGCCCAATATCGACGGTGATGAACACGTCGGCCGGGCTATTGGCGCCTTCATTGCGGATGCGCTCGAGCAGCGGATCTTCCTGGCCCTCGATGCGGTTGATCTTGATGCCGGTCTGCCGCGTGAAGTTGTTGTACAGCGACTCGTCGGTTTGATAGTGACGCGCCGTGTACAGATTGAGCACCTTCTCCTGCGCGGCGGCCGTTGCGGACAATCCCAGCAGTGTGACCACGCTCGCCGCCATGGTCACACCCAGCCTCCCCCTTGATTTCATCATCGATCTTCTCCGTGGTCGGATGTCAACCGATGACGATAATCATTCGCATACAGGGGGTCAAATTACAAATTTGTCATCTCGGAATCGAACAAGCCGGGAGACAGTCAGGAGACAGTCAGCCGCCCCAGTCAGCCGCCTTTCGCCCGCTCGGCCAGCGTCTTCATCGCGTCGGCGGGCAGCGGGCCATGGCAGCTGCGTTCGCCGCCCGTCTCGCTGACGATCAGCCATACCTTGTCCGGCGTGCCGGCCGGATGCAACAGCCACGCAGGGCGCAGGCCCGCGGAGGGCAACTCTTCGAGCGCCCCGCTCGTCGGCGATTGCAACAGCGTCGCGCACTGCGTGGCGGAGGCACGCGTGGCCTTGAGGAAGTCGGCGTTGCCGATGACCTCCGGCAACGCCGTATCGGAGCCGCGCAGGAACGCATCGACGTCGAAATGGCGCGCGGCGCCGGGCGCGGCGCACCCGGCCAGCAGCGCGCCGGCGGTCAGGGACAACGCGGCAATCGCGGACCGCGTTCTGGGCAGGGCGGCGGAGATGGGAGCGTGGAACATCGATCGACCTTATTGCTTCATGACATCGGCGCCCTTCGGCACCACGAACCGGAACGTGTCGGCCGGCAGCGAGGGATTCTTCTGGATGTTCGTGAACGTCAGCAGCGTGGTGTTGCCGAACGCGTCGCGCAGCTCCATGGCCTCCAGATTGCCGCCCTTGAAGCCGATGCCGATCCGCTCGAACTGCGTGTCCTTGGATTTCGGCTTCAGCTCGAGCCACTCGATGCCGTCGCGCGTCGGGCCGTTGGCCACGGTGAAATTTTTCTCGAAGTCGTTGCTGCCGAACAGGATTGCGGCCGGGCTCGAACCCAGCGCGCCGTCAAGCTTGCGCTCGGTCACCTGGTTCAGGTCCTTGTCGTAGATGTACAGCGTCTGGCCGTCGGCCTGCAGCAGCTGGTCGTACGGCTTGGTGTAGCGCCACACGAACTTGCCGGGACGCGCGAACGTGAATGTGCCGCTCGACTGGCCGGCCACCTTGAGGATGTCGCCCTGCCCCTTGACCTGCTTCTGCGTGAATTCGCCGCGCGCGCTCTTCACGCTCGAGACGAAGCTCTGCAACTGGTCGGTGGCGGCTGCGTGGGCGGGAGTCATTGCCGACATGAGCGCCACGGTGGCACATGCCGCGACGGTGGAGGCCGCCTTGGACATCGCTTTGTACATAGCTTTGGAGGCAACAACGCGAAAACGCATGAGTCTGGATCCTTTCCTGTGGAGCTGTCCGGTTAGAGCGTGGCGCGGCCGGGGGATTCCCGGCGCGCCTGTGACGGACGTAACAGTGCGTTAGCCGGGCGGTGCCGGCCCGGCCTACTCTTCGTCGCGCGCGGCGGCGCCGCCGCCCTGCACGAGAATGTCGCGGTTGCCGTTGCCCGACATCGCCGACACCAGTCCGGCCTTTTCCATGTCCTCCAGCAGCCGCGCGGCGCGGTTGTAACCGATGCGCAGGTGCCGCTGGACCAGCGAAATGGACGCGCGGCGGTTCTTGATGACGACCTCGACGGCCTGGTCGTACAGCGGATCGGCCTCGCCTCCGCCCCCGCCGATGCCCGCCCCGCCGCCGAGGCTGTCGCCACCGCCGTCGCCATCGACAAGGCCGCCTTCGAGGATGCCCTCGATATAGTTCGGCTCGCCCGCTTCCTTGAGCTTGTCGACCACGCGGTGAACTTCATCATCGGAGACGAAGGCCCCGTGGACGCGAATCGGCAACCCCGTGCCCGGCGCGAGGTACAGCATGTCGCCCATGCCGAGCAGCGCTTCCGCGCCCTGCTGGTCAAGGATCGTGCGCGAGTCGATCTTGCTGCTGACCTGGAACGCGATACGCGTCGGCACGTTGGCCTTGATGAGGCCAGTGATCACGTCCACCGACGGACGCTGCGTGGCCAGTACGAGGTGCAGGCCCGCGGCGCGCGCCTTTTGCGCGATCCGGGCGATCAGCTCTTCGACCTTCTTGCCGACGACCATCATCAGGTCCGCCAGCTCGTCGATCACGATCACGATGGTCGGCAGCTTCTCGAGCGGCTCCGGCGCGTCCGGCGTCAGGCTGAACGGGTTCGGAATCTTCTCTTCCCTGGCCGCCGCCTCCTCGATCTTCTTGTTGTACCCGGCAAGGTTCCGCACGCCGAGCTTGCTCATGAGCTTGTAGCGGCGCTCCATCTCCCCGACCGCCCAGTTCAGCGCGTTGCCGGCCTGGCGCATGTCCGTGACCACCGGGCACAGCAGGTGCGGAATGCCCTCGTAGACGCTCATTTCCAGCATCTTGGGGTCGATCAGGATCAGGCGCACGCTCTCGGCCTTGGCCTTGTAGAGCAGCGAGAGGATCATCGCGTTGATCCCCACCGACTTGCCCGAGCCCGTCGTGCCGGCCACCATGCAGTGCGGCATGCGGGCGAGGTCGGCGACCATCGGCTTGCCGGCGATGTCCTTGCCGAGCGCCATCGTCAGGCTCGACGCGCTCTCGTTGTAGACCTGCGAACCGAGGATCTCGGACAGGCGCACGGTCTGCCTCTTGGGATTCGGGAGTTCGAGTCCCATGTAGTTCTTGCCCGGAATCGTCTCCACGACCCGGATCGAGACCAGCGACAGCGAACGCGCGAGGTCGCGCGCGAGGTTCACCACCTGGCTGCCCTTGACGCCCGTGGCCGGCTCGATTTCGTAACGCGTGATGACGGGGCCCGGGTAGGCGGCCACGACCTTGACCTCGACGCCGAAGTCCTTGAGCTTCTTCTCGATCAGGCGCGACGTGAACTCGAGCGTTTCGGCGCTCACGGTTTCCTGATGCGCGGGAATCGGGTCGAGCAGGGACAGCGGCGGCAGGTCGGAGTCCTGGATGTCGGCGAAAAGGGGCTGCTGCTTTTCGCGCTCCACGCGCTCGTGCTTCGGCACGGCCTGCGGACGCACGATCTGCACCGGTGTGGCTTCCTCGTTGCGCACGCGCTGCACCTCGACGGTTTCGGTGCGTTCGACCTTGGCGGCCTCGCCGATGATGCGGTCCTGCTTGCTTTCGCGGCGCGCCTTGAAGCCAAGGAACAGCGACTCGACGAAGCCGCCGACGTGCTCGGCCACGGAGAGCCACGAGAAATGGAAGAACAGCGACAGGCCGATGGCGAACATCGTCAGCAGCAGCAGCGTCGCGCCGGAGAAACCGAGCGCGATCTGCAGCCAGCCGCCGAGCAGGTCGCCGAGCACGCCGCCCGGCGCGCGGGGCAGCGCGGCGCGCAGCGGGTACATGCGGATGGCCTCCAGGCCCATGCTCGACACGAGCGTGAGGCCGAAGCCGATCCAGCTGACCGCCGCGCTGCCCTCGCCGGCTTCCAGATGGGCGCGTTCGGGCAGTTCGGCCGTCAGCGCGCGCCAGCCGCGCCAGCAGCGGCGGACGAGCAGCACGCTCCACCAGTAGGCGGAGAAGCCGAAGATGAAGAACAGGACATCGGCGAGCCAGGCGCCGACGCGGCCGCCGAGATTATGGATGTCGGCCACCTGATTGGCGTGGGACCAGCCGGGGTCCGCCTTGCTGTAGCTCGCCAGCACGCAGAGGAAGCCCAGCGTGACGGCAAGCAGCAGGAACCAGCGTACTTCGCCGAGCAGCTTGCCGATGCGGGAAGGCAGCGCGGACGGGTCGGTACGGGTTGTCGTGGTAGCTCGGGCCATGCAGGAGACAAAGTGCCGAATGTGGACGATGGCGGCCATTTTACCCTTGCCGGCCGCTATCGCCCCCATTGGAATTTGCAACAGTGAGCAAATGCCGCACCACTTATAATGGCGGCTTCGAATTCAAGCCGGCGTGAGGCTTCCGGAAAGTCCGGAAGCCGCGCCAGTCACAGGAACGCATCATGTCCAAACACGCAAAAGTGCTGATTCTCGGCTCCGGTCCCGCGGGTTATACCGCCGCTGTCTACGCGGCGCGCGCCAACCTGAACCCGGTTCTCGTCACCGGCCTGGCCCAGGGCGGCCAGCTGATGACCACCACCGACGTGGAGAACTGGCCCGCCGACGCCAACGGCGTACAGGGCCCGGAACTGATGCAGCGCTTCCTGGAGCACGCCGAGCGCTTCAATACCGAAATCATCTTCGATCACATTCATACGGCCAGGCTGACCGAGCGTCCGATTCGACTCATCGGCGATGCGGGCGAGTACACGTGCGACGCGCTGATTATCGCCACGGGCGCCTCGGCGCAGTACCTGGGCCTGCCGTCGGAAGAGTCGTTCATGGGCCGCGGCGTGTCCGCCTGCGCGACCTGCGACGGCTTCTTCTACAAGAACCAGGAAGTCGCCGTGGTTGGCGGCGGCAACACCGCCGTCGAGGAAGCCCTGTACCTGTCGCACATCGCGAGCAAGGTCACCGTGATCCATCGCCGCGACGACTTCCGCGCCGAGCCGATCCTGCGCGATCGCCTGCTGCAGCGCGCGAAGGAAGGCCGCGTCGAGATCCGCTTCGACAGCGTGCTGGACGAAGTGACCGGCGACGATTCGGGCGTGACGGGCGTGAACATCCGCAACGTGAAGACGGGCGAGGTCGAGGCCAAGACGCTCGCGGGCGTGTTCATCGCCATCGGTCACAAGCCGAACACGGACCTGTTCACGGGCCAGCTCGAGATGAACAACGGCTACATCGTGACCAAGAGCGGCCTGACCGGCGACGCCACCGCGACGAGCATTCCGGGCGTGTTCGCGGCCGGCGACGTGCAGGACCAGATCTACCGTCAGGCGATCACCAGCGCGGCCACGGGCTGCATGGCCGCGCTCGACGCGCAGCGTTACGTCGAAGCGCTGAAGTAATCTTCTGAGCTCGGCTTTTCGCACGCCCTGCCCGCCGGCCGGTGGGCAGGGCGTGCGGCTATAATCGGCGTCGTGCTTACGGAGAAGTTTCCATGTCGCAAGGCGCCCCCAAACCCAAACCGACCGCGCAACGCCTGGGGCTAGGCGACCTCGCCAGCCTGCGTGACACGATGAAGGCCGACGCCGAACGGCGCGAGGCCGAGCGCATTGCCGCCGAGGCGGCCGCGCAGCGCGCGCGCGAGGAAGCCGATGTCTTCCGCGCCAGTATCGGCAACGTCAATTCGCTGCGCGACCGCAATCGCGTCAGCCATCCCCCGCAGCATCCCGCACCGGTTCCGGTGCAAACCCAGCGCAACGACCAGGAAGTGCTTGCCGCCTCGTTATCGGACGAGTTCGATATCGAGAATCTGCTCGATACCGACGAGATGTCGTTCCGCCGTCCCGGTATCGGCCTCGACGTCATCCGCAAGCTGCGCCGCGGCGAGTGGGTGCCGCAGGACAAGATCGACTTGCATGGCCTGCGCCGCGAGGAAGCGCGCGAAGCGCTCGCCGAATTCCTGCGGCGCTCGGTGCGCAATGGCGTGCGCTGCGTGCGCGTGATCCACGGCAAGGGCAATGGCTCGCCCGACAAGCTGCCCGTGCTCAAGGGCAAGGTGCGCAGCTGGCTCGTGCAGAAAGAAGAGGTGATCGCTTTCGTGCAGGCCCGGGAGACGATGGGCGGCGCGGGCGCGGTCATGGTGTTGTTGCGTCAGCCTCGCAGCTGATGCATCTGCATCTGCCCTTCGACCTGCTGATGGGGCGCCTGCCCCTGATCCTCCATGTCATGGAGGTGATCGGCGTGCTCGCGTTCGCGATCTCCGGCGTGGTCGACGCGCGCAAGCAGCGGCTCGATGCGGTAGGCACGTTCATCGTCGCGTTCGCCACCGCATTCGGCGGCGGCACGGTACGCGACGTGCTGCTCGATCGCCGCCCGTTCTACTGGGTCGAGCACGAGTACTACGTGATGCTGATCTTCGTGATGTCCATCGGCGCGGCGATCGTGTTCCGCGTGGTCAGCTCGGTGGCGTCCGATCGCGCGATGCTCGTGGCCGATGCGATCGGGCTCGGCCTGTTCTCGGTCACCGGCACCTCGCTCGCGCTCGTCGCGCAGATGACGCCGACCGTGGCCGTGATGATGGGCATCATCTCCGCGGTGTTCGGCGGTGTGGTGCGCGATGTCTTGTGCAACGAGGTGCCGATGATCCTGCGGGACCGCTCGCCCTACGCGACGTGTTCGTTCGTCGGGTGCTGGGTCTATGTGGGATTGACGTGGCTGCGCGCTGAGCAGGAGGTGGCGCTGCTCGCGGGCGCGCTCGTTACGATGACGATGCGGCTGGTGTCGGTGCAGTTTGGGTGGAAGCTGCCGAGCTGAAGAGAGAAGGCGATAAAAAACCGGCCATCGGCCGGTTTTTTTACGAGTCCGAAAATTCAGACCGCGGCTTCGTCCTGCTCGCCCGTGCGGATACGGATCACGCGCTCGATCTCCGTGACGAAGATCTTGCCGTCGCCGATCTTGCCCGTGTGCGCGGCCTTGACGATCGAATCGAGCACGGTGTCGAGCTGATTCTCGGCGACCACGACCTCGATCTTGATCTTGGGCAGGAAGTCCACGACATACTCGGCGCCGCGGTACAGCTCGGTATGCCCCTTCTGGCGGCCGAAGCCCTTTACCTCGGTGACCGTCAGACCGGTCACGCCCACATCGGCCAGCGCCTCGCGCACTTCGTCGAGCTTGAACGGTTTGATGATCGCGGTAATCTGCTTCATGTCTGGCCCCTGCGTGTTGTCGTCAAAGATGACGGATTTTAGCGCGAAACGATTCTGCCGGATCGGAGAGTCCGCCCGTCAGTCCGGAATCCGGGCCAGATCGCGCATCCAGACCGCCGATTCCGCGTCGCTCGGGGCGCGCCAGTCCCCCCGGGGCGACAGGGAACCGCCCGAGCCCACTTTCGGTGCATTCGGGATGCAAGACCGTTTGAACTGGCTCGTTCGGAAGAATCGATCGACGAAAATCCCCAGAACACGCTTGATCTCGGCCAGTTCGTAGGCGTTGCGCGCGACTTCCGGGCCGTTTGGCCAGCCGCCGCGTTCGCGGTCGCCCCAGGCAGACTGCGCGAGGAAGGCGACCTTCGACGGCGAAAAGCCGAAGCGCAGTGTGTAGTAAAGGTTGAAGTCCTGCAGCTCGTACGGCCCGATGATCTGCTCGGTCTTCTGGCCGGGCGCCTTGTCTGTAGCGCCCTGCTCCGCGCCGGCCGGGACCAGTTCCGGGCTGATATCGGTATCGAGCACGGCCAGCAGCACCTCCTTGCCCTCCTCCACGACCTGCCCGGTGTCCGCCACCCAGCGCACGAGGTGGCTGATCAGCGTTTTCGGGACGCTGGCGTTCACGCTGTAGTGGGACATGTGGTCGCCCACGCCGTAGGTGCACCAGCCGAGCGCGAGCTCGCTCAGGTCGCCCGTGCCGATCACGATGCCGCCGTGGTGGTTGGCCAGCCGGAACAGGTGGTTGGTGCGCTCGCCGGCCTGCACGTTTTCGAACGTCACGTCGTAGACGGGCTCCCCGCGCGCGAACGGGTGGTCGAGGTCCTTCAGCATCGCCATGCAGCTCGGGCGGATGTCGATCTCGGCCGCGGTACATCCCACGCGCTCCATGAGTTCGCGCGCCTGCTTCAGCGTGCGATCGCTCGTGGCGAATCCCGGCATCGTGTAGGCGAGGATGTTCGCGCGCGGCAGGCCCAGCCGGTCCATCGCCTTGGCGCAGACCAGCAGCGCGTGCGTGGAATCGAGGCCGCCGGATACGCCGATCACCACCTTCGACAGCCTGGTGGAGGACATCCGCTGGACGAGCGCCTGCACCTGGATGTTGTACACCTCCATGCAGCGCACGTCGCGCATGCGCGGGTCGGCCGGCACGTACGGGAACCGCGCGACCTCGCGCGCGAGCGGCAAGGCGTCCAGCGTCGGCACTTCCACGCGGAACGACACCACCTCGAACTTCTCCACCTCCTCGCGGTGGCGGCGGACCGAATGGCCGAACGTGACCTGGTGCATGCGTTCGCGCGACAGGCGCTCGACGTCGACGTCGGCGCACAACAGATGCGAGTCGTTGGAGAAGCGCTCCGACTCGCCGAGCAGTTCGCCGTTCTCATAGATCAGGGCCTGGCCATCCCACGCGAGGTCGGTCGTCGATTCGCCCTTGCCCGCCGATGTGTACAGGTACGCGGCCAGGCACCGCGCGGACTGCTGCGACACGAGCTGATGCCGGTAGCCGGACTTGCCGACGACGATGTTCGACGCGGACAGGTTCACGAGCACGGTCGCGCCGGCCAGCGCCGCGAACGACGACGGCGGCACCGGGACCCAGACGTCCTCGCAGATCTCCACGTGAAAGCGGAAGAACGGGATGTTCTCGACCTCGAACAGCAGCCCCGCGCCGAACGGCACCGTGGTGCCGAGCAGCGAGATGCGCGAGACGGTGGCATTGTCCGCCGCGCTGAACTGGCGCGCTTCGTAGAACTCCCAGTAGTTGGGCAGGTAGCTCTTGGGCACGACCCCGCGGATCGTGCCGCCCGCCACCACCACCGCGCAGTTGAACAACTGGTGCTCGACCAGCAGCGGCATGCCGACGACGATGGCCGGCGCGAGGGTCGACGAGGCTTCCACGATCTGCTGCAGCGCCAGTTCGCATTCGCGCAGCAGCGCGCGCTGATGGAACAGGTCGTCGCAGGTGTAGGCCGACAGGCCCAGTTCCGGGAACGCGACCAGCGCGACGCCGTTGGCCGCCGCCTCGCGTGCGAGGGCGATGGTCTGTTCGGCGTTGTACGCGGGATCGGCCACGCGGCACTCGGGCACGGCGACCGCCACGCGTGCGAAGCCGTGCGAATACAGGTTGAAGAACGGATGCGTCATGTCTGCCTTGTCTGGGGCCCGTATCGAGGGCGACGTGGGTACTTCTGGCGCTTCGCCATGCATTGGGAGGCATTTTACGCCTCGCGCGGGCGGGCGCGGCGGTGTCAGCATCGTGCCGCCGTTTCCGGTAGACTCGTCCGGCGCCGCCTGTTGCGGCACATCCGTGGAACGATGTCCGACTCCCCCACCGCTCGCCAACGCGTGGCCGATGCCAGTACGACCGACAACGGTACGACCGGTTCCGACCCCGCCGCATTCCGTACCGAGATCGTCGAGGATCTTGCCCGCATCGCGCCCGCGCAATGGGACGCGCTGCTCGCGGCGCAGTCCGAGCCGACGCCCTTCCTGCGCCATGCCTTTCTCCACGCGCTGCATGCGAGTGGCAGCGCGACGGACGACACCGGCTGGTCGCCGCGCTATCTGGTGTTGTGGGCCACCGGCGACAAGGCCGATCAGGGGCAGGACGGCGGCGACCGGCTTGCCGCCGCCATGCCGCTCTATGCCAAGGCGCATTCGTACGGCGAGTATGTCTTCGACTGGGCGTGGGCCGATGCCTATCAACGGCATGGCGTCGAGTACTACCCCAAATGGCTGTCCGCGATTCCCTTCACGCCCGTGCGCGGGTCCCGGCTGCTGGCCGAGAGTGCCGATGCGCGCGCGCTGCTCGTGCGCGTGGCGCTGGCGCTGGCCGAGGAATCGGGCATGTCGTCGCTCCATGTGCTCTACCCCTCGGCCGAAGAAGCGCCGCTGCTCGAGGCCGCCGACATGATGATGCGGCACGGCGTGCAGTTCCACTGGACCAATGCGGGTTACGAAAGCTTCGATGCGTTCCTGGCGACGCTCTCGCAGAAGAAGCGCAAGAACATCCGTGCCGAGCGGCGGCGCGTCGCCGAGGCGGGTATTTCGTTCCGCTGGCTGCGCGGGGCGGAGATCGACGACGAGGCGTGGAAGCTGTTCAACCGGTGCTATCGGCAGACCTATCGCGAGCACCATTCCACGCCCTATCTGAACCTCGATTTCTTCCGGCGGATCGGGGATGCGATGCCTGAAAACCTGCTGCTGGTCGTGGCCGAGCGCGAGGGCCGGCCGATCGCCACGTCGCTGGTAGTCTACGACGCTAGCCCCGGCGTGAGCACGCTTTACGGCCGCTATTGGGGCGCGCTCGAGCATCATCCCTGCCTGCATTTCGAGACGGCGTACTACCAGCCGCTGGAGTTCTGTATCGCGGAAGGTATCGGCACGTTCGAGGGGGGCGCCCAGGGCGAGCACAAGATGGCGCGCGGGTTCCTGCCCGTGGCGACGCGGTCGGCGCACTGGCTGGCGCATCCTTCGTTCGCCGATGCGGTGGAGCGGTTCCTCGAACGGGAACGGGAGGGGATGAGCGCCTACATGGACGAGCTCGACGACCGGAACCCGTTCGCCAGGCGCTGACGCACAAAAAAAACCGCCATCGCTGGCGGTTTTTTATTGCGGCGCCGGGTGCGGCTTACTTCTTGTAGTTCGCCACGCCGTCGCTGATTTCCTTGTGGGCTTCCTCGATGCCAGCCCAGCCGTCCACCTTGACCCACTTGCCTGCCTCGAGTGCCTTGTAGTTCTCGAAGAAGTGCTTGATCTGGTCGAGCAGGTTCTGCGGCACGTCCGAGAGACCCTTCATGAACGCGGTGGCCGGCGACAGCTTGTCCACGGGCACGGCGACCAGCTTCGCGTCCACACCGCCTTCGTCGGTCATCTTGAGCATGCCGAGCGCACGGCAGCGCACGACGGCGCCGGCCAGGATCGGGAACGGCGTCAGCACGAGCACATCCACGGGATCGCCGTCGCCCGACAGCGTTTGCGGGATGAAGCCGTAGTTGGCGGGATAACGCATGCCGGTGCCGATAAAACGATCCACGAACAGCAGGCCGGTTTCCTTGTCGGCCTCGTACTTCACGGGATCGCTTTGGGCGGAGATTTCAATGATGACGTTGAAATCGTTGGGGATGTCCTTACCCGGGGAGACGAGGTTGAAGCTCATACGGATTCTCCAGATGGCTGGTGTTGTCGGATGGCGGGCATTATAGCCGGTCGGATATGGAAGCGACGGTGCTAGCGTCGGTTCACCATCCGTGCCGGCACCGACAATGCCAGCGCCGCGCCCACCACCATGCAGCCCGCCAGCAGGTACATGCCAGAGTCCGTGCTCTGCGTGGCGTCCTTGAGCCAGCCGACCGCATACGGGCTGATGAAGCCCGCGAGGTTGCCGAGGGAGTTGATCAGCGCGATGCCCGCCGCCGCGCCGGTGCCCGCGAGGAACGCCGTCGGGAGGCTCCAGAAGAGCGGTAGCGTCGTCAGGATGCCGATCGTGGCGATCGTGAGCGCCACCATGGCCATGGTGGTGTCGCCGCGCCAGTGGACCGACAGCACCAGCCCGATTGCGCCGATCAACGCCGGAATGGCGATATGCCACCGGCGTTCTCCGCGCCGGTCCGCGCTCGAGGCGAAGAGGACCATGCCGATAACCGCGCAGCCGTAGGGGATGGCCGTCAGCAGCCCGATGTGCAGCGCGCTGCTGACCCCCGTCTGCTTGATGATCGTCGGCAGCCAGAAGCTCACGCCGTACAGGCCCATCACGAAGCTGAAGTAGATAGCCGCCATCAGCCACACCCGCGGGCTGGAGAAGACGCGGCCGATCGGGGGGTCCTCCTTGTGCTGATTTTCCGCGGCGATATTGCGCTCGAGCACGGCCTTCTCGTCTTCCGTCAGCCACTTCGCATGCCGGATCCGGTCGTCGAGGAAGGCGAGTACCCAGAGGCCCACGAGGATCGACGGGACGCCCTCGATCAGGAACATCCACTGCCAGCCGGCCCAGCCGTTATGCCCGTCGAACGCCTGCATGACCCAGCCGGACAACGGCCCGCCGATCACGCCCGAGAGCGCGATCGCGGTCATGAAGTAGGTCGTGGTGCGTCCGCGCCGATCCGCCGGATACCAGTAGGTCAGGTAAAGGATGATGCCCGGAAAGAACCCCGCTTCCGCCACGCCGAGCAGGAACCGCAGCACATAGAACATCATCGGCGTGGTGACGAACATCATAGCGCCCGAGATCAGGCCCCACGTGATCATGATCCGCGCGATCCAGATGCGCGCGCCGACGCGATGCAGGATGACGTTGCTCGGCACCTCGAACAGGAAGTAGCCGATGAAGAAGATGCCCGCCCCGAGCCCGTAGATCGTCTCGCTGAACTTGAGGTCGTTGAGCATCTGCAGCTTGGCAAAGCCCACGTTGACGCGATCCAGATACGCGACCACGTAGCACAGCAGCAAAAACGGCACGAGGCGCCAGCTCACCTTGCGATAGATGGCATCCTCCGACGCGGCGTCGCTGACGCCGCGGTTCACAGTCGTTGCGGTCATGGTGTCTCCTCGTTGGAGCCCGTCGCGGTCTGACGCCGACGATCCGGGCCGGTTCGTTCGAACTCGGTATCTTCAGTATCGGAACCTCAATGCGAGAACGGCCCCCGTCCGCGCAGCGCGTTCGCGACCATCATCAGCGCCAGCAGGAACGGCAGCGCGACATAGAGGCACCAGTGGACGCGATCGCCCACGGTATCGCCCCATTTGCGCTTGAAGACCTGCAGGCGCGGCATGCCGGACGGATTGGTGGCGCGCTTGTTCTTGACGTGCCATGCCATCCAGAAAAAGAAGATGGCAAATGCGACCGACAGAAAATTGATGTTACCCATGTTGAATGGCGATGGTTTTGAGAGTCGTGAATCCGTACAGGGCCTCGAAACCCTTTTCGCGTCCGTGGCCGGACTGGCCCGTGCCGCCGAAGGGCAGCTCGACGCCGCCGCCGGCGCCGTAGTTGTTGATGAAGACCTGGCCCGCGCGCAGCTTGCGCGCGAGGCGCAGCTGGCGGCCGCCATCGCGCGTCCACAGGCCGGCGACGAGGCCGTATGGCGTGCCGTTGGCCAGCGCGATCGCTTCCTCCTCGGTGTCGAACGGCATCGCCGCGAGCAGCGGACCGAAGACTTCCTCCTGTGCGAGGCGGTGCGTGGGCGGGACGTCGCGGAACAGCATCGGGACCTGATAGTAGCCAGCTTCCGGCGCCTCGCCGACGATATGCCCCTGCGCGACCACCGCGATGCCCGCGTGCTGCGCGTCGGAGACGAAGTCCCACACGCGCTGCTGCTGCTTGCGGCTGATCAGCGGTCCGCATTCGAGGTCGAGCGCGGACGGGCCCACGCGAAGCGACTCGAATACGCCCGCGAGCTGGTCGAGCAGCGCGTCGTAGATCGGCCGTTCGACGAGCAGGCGGCTGCCGGCCGAGCAGGTCTGGCCGGCGTTCTGCACGATGCCGTTGACGATGACCGGCAGCAGCGCGTCGAGGTCGGCGTCGGCGAACACGATCTGCGGCGACTTGCCGCCAAGTTCGAGCGTCACCGGCACATGATGCTCGGCGGCCAGCTGCGCGACGAGCTTGCCCGTCTCGGGCGAGCCCGTGAACGAGATATGGTTGATGTCCGCATGGCGCGCGAGCGCCGCGCCGGCTTCGTGCCCGTAACCGGTCACGATATTGAGCGCGCCTTCCGGCAGTCCGGCCTCCGCGGCCAGTTCCGCCACGCGCAGCAACGACAGGCAGGCATCCTCGGCGGGCTTGACCACGCAGGCGTTGCCTGCCGCGAGCGCCGCGCCGACGCTGCGGCCGAAGATCTGTAGCGGATAGTTCCACGGAATGATGTGGCCCGTGACGCCATGCGGTTCGCGCACGGTCAGCACCGTATAGCCGGGCTGATACGGAATCGTCTGGCCATGCAGCTTGTCCACCGCACCCGCATAGAACTCGAAATACCGTGCGACGGCGCGCGCGTCCGACTGCGCCTGGCGCAGCGGCTTGCCGGTGTCGCGCGCTTCCAGCGCGGCGAGCTCCTCCTCATGGTCGATGAGCGTCAGCGCCACGCGATTGAGCAGTCGCACACGCTCGGCCGGCGCCATCGCGCCCCACGCGCCTTCGTACGCGCGCCGCGCGGCGTGCACGGCCACGCTGATATCGGTGCCATTCCCGCGTGCGATCTCGGCAAACGGCTCGCCGTTGGAAGGATCGAACACCTTGATGCGCATGCCCGAATCGGGCGCGATCAGCCGGTTGGCTACGAAATGCTGGGCGTGCATGAATGTCTCCAGCTCATGAATTGAGCGAATGCCAATGCGGCATTATCGCCGATTCGAGCCGGGCGCCCGCACGGGGAAGGCCCGCGGGGAATGCCAAATGGAACAAACCCCGCCGCGGTGCCGCGAGCGGGGCTTGATCGACATGAAGGGAACCGGACTACTCGCCCAGCATCTGCGCCACGGAGCCCGCCGTGCCCGCCGCCCGCTCGCCGAGGCGTTCGTGCAGCGTGCGCAGCAGTTCATCCTCGTTATACGGCTTGCCGAGGTACACGTTCACGCCGATCTCCATGGCGTAGCTGCGGTGTTTCTCCGCCGTGCGCGAGGTGATCATGATGATGGGCATGTGCCGCGTGCGGTCGTCGGCGCGGACGTTGCGCGTCAGGTCGAAGCCGTCCATGTTCGGCATCTCGATGTCCACCAGCATCGCATCGGGCATGACCTCCTGCAATTGCTTCAGCGCATCCACGCCATCGCGCGCGAGGACGACCTGGTAGCCGGCGCGGGACAGCAGCCGCTGGCTGGCCTTGCGGACGGTCAGCGAATCGTCCACCACCATCACCGTCGGACGCGTCGCCAGTCCGGCGACCGGCGTTGCGTCGCCCGCGCGGCCGATTTCCGCCACCGCGCCGAACCTATCGACGGTGGCGACCGTGGCGGCCGTGGCGGCCGCATTGGGCATTGCCAGCGCGGCGCGCTGGTCCACGCCCTCCCCACGCTCGCGCACGAAGCGCTGCGCGAGCACCACCGGGTTGTAGATCAGCACGATCTCGCCATCGCCCAGCGTCGTGGCGCCCGCGATACCTTCCAGACGCGCGAGATGCGGCCCGATGTGCTTGACCACCACTTCGCGGTTGCCGACGACTTCATCGACGTGCACGGCCACCCGCTCGGCGCCCGAGCGCACGACGATCACGGGGGAGTATTTGCGGCCCGACGCAATCGCCGGCGCTTCGTCGAGCAGCGTGCCGAAGTAGAAGAACGGCACGTCCCCGTTCGCCGCCGCATAGCGGCCCGCGTTATAGGCCTCGAGCAGCGGCTGCGAGCGCAGCTGGTGCACCTGGTCCACCATGCCGCTCGGCATCGCATACAGCCGGTTGCCCACGGAGATCAGCAGCACCTGCGTGATCGCGGTGGTCAGCGGCAGATGCACGGTGAACCGTGTGCCGCGCCCCGCCTCGGTCGTCAGGTTGATCCGGCCGCCGAGCGCCACGGTTTCCGCGCGCACGACGTCCATGCCGACGCCCCGGCCCGCCAGCTCGGACACCGCATCGACGGTCGAGAAGCCGGGCGCGAAGATCATCTCCGTCAGCCGCGCCTCGCTCGCGTCATCGTCATGCGAGAGCAGTTGCCGTTCGATCGCCCGCGTGCGGATGCGCGCGAGGTCCAGCCCGCCGCCATCGTCGAAGAAATGCAGCACGACCTCGTTGCCTTCCTGCTGCACTTCGAGCGACAGCGAGCCGGTGGCGGGCTTGCCTGCCGCCTGCCGCGCGCTGGCGGGCTCGATGCCATGCACCACCGCATTGCGGATCAGATGCTCGATCGGGCCGGCCATGCGATCCAGCACCGAGCGGTCGATTTCCACCGTACCGCCCTTGATCAGCAGCCGCACTTCCTTGCCCGTCTCGCCCGCGGCCTGACGCGCCACGCGATAGAGACGTTCGGCCAGCGCATCGAACTGGACCATGCGCGCCTGCATCAGGCCGCGCTGCAGCCCGCGCGTCAGACGCGCCTGCGCCGCGAGATCGCCCGACGCGCGGTCGAAACCGCGCTGCAGGTTCTGCTCGACCGTGGCCACGTCGTTCACCGACTCGGCCATCATGCGCGTGAGTTCCTGGAAGCGGGTGAAGCGGTCGAACTCGAGCGGATCGAATTCCTGATTGTGCTGCGCATCGGCGATGCGCGAGGCCATCTGCGTTTCCGCCTGGATCTCGATCTCGCGCAGCTGGCCCCGCAGACGCGCGACGTTGTCGTTCAGTTCGCCGAGGTACGAGCGCAGGGCCTCCAGTTCGCTGTCGAGACGCGCGCGCGTGGCACCGACTTCGCCGGCGTCGTTGATCAGCGTGTCGAGCGCGCGCGCCTGCACCCGCACCATCGCCCGCTGGCGTTCTCCGTCGGCTTGTGTCGAGAGCTGGGCCGGTGCCGGGACGGCGGGAACCGGCGCGGAGCGTGGCGCCAGCGCATGGGCGTCAGCGGGCTGGCTGTCGCCTACCGTCGCGACGCCGCCGTCGGCCGCGGACGCCGGCGCGGGAGGACGATCGCCCGCCGCGCTCGCAGGCGCTTCCGCAAGTCCGTTGACGACGTCCGCATCGTCGGCGCGCAGCAGGCGGCCGTTCTGCAGCGCATCGACGTGCGCGAGGATACGGTCGTACCAGGCGTAGAGCCGGCGGAACAGATCGGGCTCGATGCGCTGGCCGCGCACCGCGGCTTCGACCAGCGTTTCCATTTCATGCGCGGCCTGGCCGAGCGACATCGCGCCGGCCATGCGCGCGCTGCCCTTCAGCGTATGGAGCGCGCGCAGCATCAGGCCGCCGTGTTGCGTCTCTTCGGGCGCGGCTTCCCACGTGCGCAGCAGTTTGCCAAGCTCGGGCGCGCTGACATGGGCTTCCTCGAGGAAGATCTCGACGAGCGCGGGGTCCAGCATCGCGGCATCGAGCGATGCATCGGGTTCCGGCTCCGGCGCGCGAATTTCGACGACCTCGTGGTGCGACGGATCGTGCGCGAACGACGCAGGCTGACGGCCCGGGAGCGTGAGCACCACCGCGTCGTGCACGGGGGGCAGTTCGGTGACGGGCGTCAGGTGTGGCGCGGCCGCATCGAGCGCCGGGAGCGCATCGGACGATGCCGCACCCGCCTTCAGCGGGGACTCCGTCACAAGCGGCAGCACCGATGCCTGCGGCTGCTCGAACGATTGCTCGAACGATTTCTCGAACAACTGCGCGACGGAGCTCTCGTTGCCGGCGTTGACCTCCGGGGGCGGCAGGTTCACGCGCGGACGCACGAGCGCGCGCTCGCCGAATTCGTCGAGGCTGCGGCACAACGCGGGCTCCGCATTGGGCCACACGCCCGCGGCAAACTGATGAAGCATGCCACGCAGCCGCTCCACGGCCTGCTCGAGCAGGCGGAAGTCACCCGGATGCATGACCACCGGATGGTTGCCGAGCACCAGCAGCAAACGCTCGAGCGCCCCCGCGATCTCGCGCACGGGCTCCAGGCCCACCGTCGACGCGCTGCCCTGCAGCGTGTGCGCGACGCGCAGCGAGAGATCGCTCGGCGACGGATAACCCGACAGGCGCCATTCGGACAGATCGGTCGCGAACTGGCGCAGCAGATCGTCGGCTTCCTGCAGATAGACGTTGTAGAGCGGCAGGCCGATGCGGATCGGCCCAATGACCTTGAAGTGATCGTCCTCGTTCGAGAGCGCATCGGGCAGCCGGAACGGCAGCACGTTGGTATCGTCCGCCGAGACCGGGGCAGTGGCGATCTCGGGCAGCCTGTCGTCCGCGCCGGCCTCGCCGATGGCATCGCCCGCGTCATTGAACGGGGCGATGACGATCGTCGCGCGAGGCTCAACTCCCTCAACTCCCTCGGCTCCCTCGGCTCCCTCGGCTCCCTCGGCGCCGTCCGCTTTCGTGCTCGTATCTTGCGTATCTCGCGTATCTCGGGGATCGACGCCCGCCGTCGAATGCGCGGCCAGCAAATCGTCGAGCGACATGGGCGCATCCGCACCCGCGTCCGCGCCCCCCTGCGCTCCGCCCTGCGACGGCTCGCGCAGCTGCTGCGCGTCCTCGACCAGCGAGGCGATGTCGCGCAGCGCCGCCGGATCGCGCTGGAGCGCCGCGACCCAGTCGCCCAGCAGCGCATGTGCACGCTCGAGCAACGCCAGCAGCGCGGGCACGGGCTCGCGCGCCTCGGCGATCCACAGGTTCATCACCTGCTCGATCGCCCATGCCGCCTCGCCGTAGCGCGTGAGGCCGACCATGCGGCTCGAACCCTTGAGCGTGTGAAACGCCCGGCGGACGCGGCTCAGCACGTCGGCATTGCGGAATGCGTCCAGCCCGGTGGACAGGTCGAGCGCGATGTTGCCGAGCACTTCCTCCGCTTCGGCCAGGAAAATGTCGAGCAGCTCGGCGTCGATCGCGGCCGCATCGGTCGGCATCGGCGCGGCCGGCCGGGTGTCTCCCGCAGGCGCGGCCGGCGGGGCCACCGGCATCGGCTCGGCAAGCGCGACCACCAGCCGCTCGGCCGCCGATTCACTACCGGCGAGCCATGCGTGCAGTTGCGTGGTGGCGTCGTGGGCCTGCTTGCGCAGCGCGGCGTCGTCGTCGATGGCGGCCTGATCGGACACCACCTGTAATGCCGAGCGCAGGCGCGCCACTTCGGTGGAATCGGCACCGGCACCGACGCGAATGGCGTCGACGGCCGCCGCGCGCGCCGCGGCCAGCGGGTTCAGCGCACCGCCCGATGTGCCGTACATTGCGCCGTCGTTCATGCCCACCATCGCGCCGTCCATCGCGCCGCCCGAGCCCGTCAGCAGACTCTCGACATCGGCGAGCGGATCGGCATCGCGCTTGCCACGGCCAAATTCGAGCGTATCGACGAAGGCGTGCACCGCGCCCAGTTCCGACGCGATCGCCGACAACCGTTCGAGACGCATGTCGGCGGTCGTGGCACCGCCCAGCGCGGAGAGCGCGGCGAGGCACTCTCGGACGGCGGCCACCGCCACGCATGCGGCATCGCCTTCGGCGGCGATGCCCGCCGGCATCGCGGCGCTATCGCGCAGCCGTTCGAGCGTGGCGTGCAGCGCGTCGAACGCGCCAATGGCGTCGCCCAGCGCGCTCGACACCGCCGGCGCGCCGGGGCCCGCCGGATTGGCGGCATTACGGTCATACGTATCGAGCCACGATTCGCCGCTGTCGAGCTGCGCGCGCAGTTGCGTCACCGCCTCGGCGCGCAGGGCCTGCGCCCGCGCCGCCTCGACCATCTCGGCGAGCCAGTCCGGCACCGCGGCGTCTGGATCCTTCAGGCACGCGGTGAGCACTTCGCAGCGCGCCGCGAAGGTGGCCGCGGCCGGGTGGCCCGAGTTGCCATGCACGCGCCACGGCATGGCCAGCGCGCGCGAGAGAAACAGAACGAGGCCAGCCGGCCCGAATGAATCGGCATTCCCGGTATTCGCGTTCCGCGCGCCGGGACTTGCAGCGGCCGTGGCGATGAGCTGCTGGAGCGCGGGCTGCGCGAGCGGCATCGCGGCCTCCGCGAGCGACGCGAGCGCGCGTTCCCATTCGGCGGTATCGGTAGCCGGGCCCCGTGCGCCGCCAGCCGCGCGCTCGAGGGCGCCCGCGGCCTGCTGCAGGTTCTGCGAATCGATCGGATCGAGCCAGCCGTAGTAGCGCAGGCGGAAATCCGCGTGCGCCCCGGCATGGGCGGCATCGATACGGAAGGCCTGGAAGCAGCGGGCGATATCGATGCGCAGCACCTCGAGCGACGCCTGCATCGCGGGCGACGGGGCATCCGGCGTCGAGGGTGTCTTCCCAGGCGGCGTCAAGCCCGTCGACACGAGCAAGAACACTGCATCGTTCAGCAACGCCTGCGGCACGCGCACCTGACCTTGCAGGTACTGGCGCAGCAACAGATGCGCGCGCGCCGCGAAACGCTTGGCGAGCAGGTCCGACGGCAGCAGCCCATGCGCGAGCGAACGGAACACCAGCGCGAGCACGTGCCAGATTCCGCGATCGGGATGATCGGTCGCGCGGCGCGAGTCCTGCTCGTGAGCGCGCACCTCGTCGAGCGCGGCCTGCAGCGGCAGCCACGCCTCGCGTAACAGCGAGGCATCGTGGCACGGGGTGGGCAGCCGTAGCGCGCGCAGCAAGGCGGCTTCGAAGCGCTGACGCGCGCGCGTGACCGCCGACGCCGAGCGCGTCGGCAGCAGCATGCCCGGCAGCATCTGCAGTTCCTCGACCCACAGGTCGGCCGGATGGATGCGCTCTTCCTTCATCAGCGCGAGCGCATCCGAATACGGACGGAACAGGCGTAACGGGTCCTCGGCGTCGCCGGCCATCAGGTCGTCGACATACTCGGCCAGCGCCTGCACGCCATGGCGGAACACCGCGAGCGTGGCGGCGTCCGCCGCCACCGTGCCCGCGTCGATGGCCTCGAGCAGCCGGCGCAACGCCTGGCAATACACGTCCACACCGCGCAGTCCCACGATATGCACCGCGCCGGCCGCCTGATGCAGCTGCTGGCCCGCCAGGCGCAGCGACGTGGTGTCCCGCGCGCCTAGCGCCTCGGGCGTCTGCCGGACCTCTTCCATGTAATGGCCGAGTTCGCTCGCGGCATCGTCGAGCGCCGCGCGCAGGCTCGGCGCGAGCCAGGCGAGCACCGACAGGTCGCGCTGCGCCACCGCTGCCTCGCCGCTGTCGCTGCTGCCGATGGGAGCGGTGGCAGAGGCGGCAGCCGCGTCGAGGGCATCGATCGCCGCGATCGCGTCGGTCGCATCGCTCGGCTCGTTGAGGGCGCTCGGGACGGTGAAATTCAGGGACATGACGGCTTGGGTTGTGCCCGGAAGTAAATCCTCAGGCGATCTTGAACCGCGACACGGAGTTGCGGAGCTCTTCGGTCAGGGCCGTCAGCTGGCGCACCGAGCTCGCGGTGTGGCGCGTGCCGGCGGTGGTCTGCGCGGTCACCTGCAGAATGCCTTCGATATGGCGGGCCACGTTGGTGGCGAGGTCCGCCTCGTGCGACGTGGTCTGCGAGATCTGCTCGATCAGCTCGGCCAGCTGGCGCGACACGCGGCCGATCTCGACCAGTGCGGCGCCGGCGTTGTCGGACAGGCGGGCGCCTTCGACCACGCCCTGCGTGCTGCGCTCCATGGCGTGCACGGCGTCCTGCGTATCGGTCTGAATCGTGCGGATGAGCGCGCCGATCTGCTTCGTTGCCTCGCCCGAGCGTTCCGCCAGCCGCTGCACTTCTTCCGCCACCACCGAGAAGCCGCGGCCCGCCTCGCCGGCCGATGCGGCCTGGATGGCGGCGTTCAGGGCCAGCACGTTGGTCTGTTCGGTAATGTCCGAAATCAGCTCGACAATTTCACCGATCTCCTGCGACGACTCGCCCAGCCGCTTGATCCGCTTCGACGTTTCCTGGATCTGCTCGCGAATGTCGTTCATGCCCGCGATGGCATTCTGCACGGCGTGCTGGCCCTGCTCGGCCGCGGACAGCGATGCGCGCGCCACGTTGGCGGACTCGGCCGCGCCGCGCGACACCTGCGTGATGCGGTCGGCCATCTCCACGACGGACTCGCCGGTCTGCCGGATCTGGCGCGACTGTTCTTCGGTCGTTGCGGCCAGTTGCACCGAGGTCTCCTGCACCTGGCTCGAGGCGGTCTGCACTTCCCCGGCGGTCTGCTGCACCCGGCCGACCAGTTCGCGGAGTTCTTCCACCGTGTAGTTCACCGAGTCGGCGATCGCCCCGGTGATGTCCTCGGTCACGGTCGCCTGACGCGTCAGGTCACCGTCGGCGATGTCCTGCAGTTCGTTCATCAGCTGCAGAATGGCCTTCTGGGTCGCGTCGTTGGTGCGCTTTTCCTCCATCCGCCGCGCTTCCGCTTCGCGCTCGCGCGATTCGGCTTCCACCGCGCGCAGGCGCGAGTCGCGCAGATACAGCGCGGCCAGTCCACCGAGGAATAACAGCGTCGCCAGCGCGGACACGATCATCGCGCCGAGCGTCCACGGACGGAAACGCGCCGCTTCCGCGTAGGCGGTCTGCAGCGTGCCCAGTTCCCCGCGCAATGCCTCGTTGTCGTTGAAGATCTGCTGCTGCGCGCGCTTGGCGGCGATCAGGCCGGGCAGGTTCTGCAGGATCGTCTGCGTGGTCTTCTGCACCGCCTCGAAACGCTGCGAGAGCTGCTGGAGGTAAGTGCGCGTTTCCGCGTCGGCCGCGGCCGAGAGGCGCAGCGGTTCGGAACCATTCAGCAGGCCGTCCAGCGTTTCGCGGAACGTGTTCGTGTCCTTGCCCAGCAGGAACGCGGTCTCCGGGTTGACGCCTTCGCCCGAGAGGAATTCGTTGAGGTTCTTGCCCAGACGCTGCGTCAGCATCACGAGCTGCGCGGAGGCAGCCACCTCGCGCGCGTTCGAGCCGGCCTGCAGCTTGATCGCGGCCACCTGCTCAGCGGCCTCGAGCAGTTCCGGGTTCGAGGCGTTGAAGATCTGCAGCGTCTGGCCGATCTGTGTCAGGATCGGCTGCTGCGCGAGCACGTCGCCCGCGCTCTTCTCGGAACGCTTCCACGATTCGATCGCGCGGTCCAGCAGCGGTTGCGCGGCGCCGGTCGTGGCGCGCACGTGGCGCTCGTCGCTGCCGTCCTGCAGCGCCTGAAGGTCGGCCGCAAGTTCTTCCTTCGACTGGCGAAGCTGCGTGAATGCCTGGGCATTGCCGAGCAGCGCCACCGGCACCGCCTTGCCCAGACGCTGCGAGTGCATCAGCATGTTACCGGCGATTTCGATCTGCGCGGCGCCGTTGGTCGCCTGGCGGTTATCAAGGTAGACCGATGCCAGCAGGGCCAGCAGCGACACCACCACACCGCCCGTCAGCACACGCTGCTGGGAGGCGAACGGCATGCGCGTCAGCCACGAGGACATCTGCTCCACGGGCGTCCGTCCCAGCCCGTTCTGCCCCTTGCGCTGCGCGAACACGCTACCCGGGCCGATGCCCGCGGGCGCCTGCGCCGCGCCGGCCGCCGCTCCCCGGCGTCCCAGGCTGATCTTCTTGATACCCATAGCAACCCTCTTGTTTTTTATTTGACCGTTGAACCGATACCGATATCAGGCGGCCACGCGGCCAGCCTGCAGGAACGCCGGGGCCTCCAGCAACTGGCGGATGTCGAGCACCTGCCAGTCGCGGCCGTCGCGGTCCGCGAAGCTCGCGCCTTCCCACGCCGATGCCGCGGGCTGCACCTCCCCGTGCGGCAGGCTGAGATCCCCCGCATGCCGCAGGCCGACCACGCGCGTGGCGATGATGCCGCACGCGCGCTCCACGTTGCGCGACAGCACCACGATCTTGCTGCCCGCCTGCACGGGCGTCGGCGCCTCGCCGCAGAACATGCCGAAGTCGATCACGCCGAGCAGGTTGCCGCGCGCGTTGATCAACCCGCGGTACCAGGGCTGCGTCAGCGGCACGGCCGCGGGCGGACGCATCTCCAGCACCTCGCCCGTCTCCGGCAGCGGCAGCAGCCAGTGGCGCTGGCCGACCTGCACGCCGAGGTAGCTGTCCACCGCGGGCAGGCTGCGCGCCTCCCGCAGGCGCCGGGCCAGCATGGCCTGATAGTCCTGCAACCTGGTCTGACGGGCTCGGAGGTCCTGGCGCGGCGCGTTCATGATCGGAATACCCAAGGCGGATGGCGGACTGCTTCGGCGCAGCGCCGCCGGGGTGGCAAGGTAGCGACTACAGCAATGCGGTCGTCGGGGCCCGGTTACTGCGATAGCGCCGCGATCTTCGACAGCAGTTCCTCGCCGTCGACGGGCTTCACGACATAGTCCGACGCGCCCTGGCGCATGCCCCAGATGCGGTCGGTGTCGAGCCCCTTGCTCGTGCACATGATCACGGGGATGTCCTTGTAGCGGTCGTCCCGCTTGATCGCGCGCGTGGTCTGGTAGCCGTTCTGGCCGGGCATCACCACATCCATCAGGATCAGGTCGAACGCTTCCGTCTCGAGCCGTGCCATGGCCTGGTCGCTGTTGCCGGCCACGGAAACCTTGAAGCCCTTCTTGCCGAGCAGATCGGACATGAACAGGGCTTCGGTTGGCGAGTCGTCGACGATGAGAATTTTGCTGATGGTCATTGGTATGTTCCTGGGAATGCTGCGGCGGCCCCGTTCAGGCCGCCACGGCCGCGCCCTCCTCCGGTACGGCGCCCGGCAGGCAGGCCTCGACGGCCTGCAGCAGGGCTTCGCGGGTGAAGGGCTTGGCGAGATGGTCGTGCGCGCCGACGAGCCTGCCGCGCGAGCGGTCGAACACGCCGTCCCGCGAGGACAGCATGATCACCGGGATCGCGTGGAATCGCGGGCTTTTCTTGATGAGGGAGCAGGTCTGATAGCCGTCGAGGCGCGGCATCAGGATGTCGCAGAAAATCAGGTCGGGATGCATGTCGCCAATCTTGGCGAGCGCGTCGAAGCCATCCTCGGCGAGCATGACCTGACAGCCTGCCTGCGACAGGAAAATCTCCGCCGTGCGGCGGATGGTGCTTGAATCGTCGATGACGAGAATCTTGCGGTGTGCGACCGCCCGACCCGCCATGCCACCGGCCTGATTCGAATGCGCCGGCTGACCCAACTGACCCGTGCCGGTGACCCGGCCGTTTTCTTCTGTTTGCGTGACCCGCATGTTGTTCCCGCGACCGGCTGCCCGCGCGAAAGCAGGCGCCAGTATTCACTTGAGAACACCCGCACGACACAGCAAGCGCTGCGGCGGCGGCCCCCGATATCCTGTTTCCCAGTCAAAAAAAGCCAGCCAACCCAGCCGGCGCTGTCATGCCTGGACCCGTTCCACGCATCGCAAAGAATCGGGACGGGTCTCTGTTGATGTACTGCGTCTATCCTGTTGTGCCGCAGAGTGTGACTTCTCGGCGAGGGGCCGTCAATCCGGGGCCCCGGAGGCCGCCCGCCGATCTGTCGCTTTGGCGCTACGGCGCGCCAGCGGGGCAAAAACCCGCGTCAGATGGCAACCATCTCGAAATCTTCCTTGCGCGCGCCGCACTCGGGGCACGTCCAGTTCATCGGGACGTCTTCCCAGCGGGTTCCGGGCGCGATGCCGTCTTCGGGGGCGCCGGTGGCCTCGTCATAGATCCAGCCGCAGATCAGGCACATCCAGGTCTTGTATTCCATATTCAGGCTTCTGCCACTCTCCATTAAAATCCAGCGCATGATGGTACCCGAATCGATGCGGGGCGCGCCAGCGCGTCGCCGGATGATTCAGGTCAGTTCTCACGCGTTCGCGCATGTTACAGGCAGTTGACGATGGAAACGCGCGCGGTTCGCCTCTTTTGCCCCAACATTGCCGTGTCGTGACACACTGCGGCAAACCCATCCCAACATTTCCGTGACCATGTCCCGTAACCAGCAGCTCTTCGACCGTGCCCAGCAAACCATCCCCGGCGGCGTCAATTCGCCGGTCCGCGCCTTCCGTTCGGTGGGCGGCACGCCGCGCTTCATCACGCGTGCCGAGGGGGCGTACATGTGGGACGCGGACGGCCAGCGGTATATTGACTACATCGGCTCCTGGGGCCCGATGATCGTCGGCCATGCCCATCCGGACGTCGTCCGCGCGGTACAGGAAACCGCCGCGCAGAGCTTCTCCTTCGGCGCGCCGACCGAGGGCGAGATCGAGATGGCCGAGGAAATCTGCAAGCTCGTGCCGTCGATCGAACAGGTGCGCCTCGTCTCCTCGGGCACCGAAGCGACCATGAGCGCGCTGCGGCTGGCGCGCGGTTTCACGGGCCGCGACCTCATCATCAAGTTCGAAGGCTGCTACCACGGCCATGCGGACAGCCTGCTGGTGAAGGCCGGCTCCGGCCTGCTGACGTTCGCGGACACCACGCAGAACGCGCCCTCCTCGGCCGGCGTGCCCGCCGACGTGACGCGCCATACGATGGTGCTTGCCTATAACGACGTGCAGCAACTCGAAGAAGCCTTCGCGCGCCATGCCGGCGAGATCGCCGCCGTGATCGTGGAGCCCGTGGCGGGCAACATGAACCTCGTGCGCGCGAGCGAAGCGTTCCTCCGCGCGATGCGCAACCTGTGCAGCCAGCACGGCGCCGTGCTGATCTTCGACGAAGTGATGACCGGCTTCCGCGTGGCGCTGGGCGGCGCGCAGGCGCACTACGGCATCAAGCCCGATATGACGTGCCTCGGCAAGGTCATCGGCGGCGGCATGCCCGCGGCGGCGTTCGGCGGCCGGCTCGACATCATGGCGAAGCTCGCGCCGCTGGGCGGCGTGTATCAGGCCGGCACGCTGTCCGGCAATCCGCTTGCCGTGGCCGCGGGCCTGACGACGCTCAGGCTGATCCAGGCGCCGGGTTTCTACGACCGCCTCGCTTCGCAGACGCGCAAGCTGGCCGACGGCCTGACCGCCGCGGCGCGCGCCGCCAACGTGCCGTTCTCCGCGGATGCGGTGGGCGGCATGTTCGGGCTTTACTTCCGCAACGAGGTGCCGACGAGCTTCGCCGAAGTGACGGAGTCCGACGTCGGCCGCTTCAACCGCTTCTTCCACGCGATGCTGAACGAAGGCGTGTACCTTGCCCCCTCGGCATACGAAGCGGGCTTCGTGTCGGCACAGCATGACGACGCGATCATCGACGCGACGGTAGCGGCCGCGAAGCAGGCATTCGCAGCGGATTGACCGGACCGGGGGTCGCCGCGCATTGACCCTGCGCTACACTGGTTCCTGTCGCACCTTCTGTTCAGGAGCCAATCGATGCGCGCATTCCCGACTCACGTTTTTCGCTGGCTCGCCTTGTTGTGGGCCGCCAGCCTGCTGACCGCCTGCGGATACAACGACTTTCAGGCCAAAGACGAAGCCGTCAAGGCAGCCTGGGCCGAGGTCGTCAACCAGTATCAGCGGCGGGCCGACCTGATTCCCAATCTGGTCAACACCGTCAAGGGTTACGCGAGCCACGAGCGCGAGACGCTCGAGGCCGTGACCAAGGCGCGCGCGCAGGCGACGAGCGTGCAGGTCACGCCCGAGACGCTGAACGATCCCGAGGCCTTCGCGCGGTTCCAGCAGGCACAGGGCCAGCTGACGAGCGCGCTGTCGCGGCTGATCGCCGTATCCGAAAACTATCCGCAGCTGAAGGCCGATGCCGGCTTCCGCGATCTGCAGTCGCAGCTCGAGGGCACCGAGAACCGGATCACCGTCGCGCGCCAGCGGTACATCGCCGCGGTCCAGTCCTATAACGTGCTCGCGCGGAGCTTCCCGACCAATCTGACCGCCATGGTGTTCCGCTACCCGGTCAAGCCGTCGTTTTCCGTCGAGAACGAGAAGGCGATTTCCACGCCGCCGGCCGTCAAATTCTGACGCCACATGCGTTCGCTCGCGGCCTTCCCGCCCACCCGTCGCTGGCTCGCGCTGCCAGGCATGGCGCTGCTGAGCGCGGCGCTGCTATGCATGGCACTTCTGGCCGCGTGCCCGCGGCCCGCGCTCGCGCAGGGCACGACGGACGGCTTCGTCAACGTGCCGCCCCTGACCCAGCGCGTGACCGACCTGACCGGCACGCTCCAACCCGATCAGCGTAGCGCGCTGGAGAATGTGCTGGCCGAGTACGAGCAGCAGCGCGGCAGCCAGATCTTCGTGCTGATGGTGGCGACCACCGCGCCCGAGACGATCGATGCGTACAGCATTCGCGTCGCCGACGCCTGGCGCGCGGGACGCAAGGGTATCGACGATGGCGTGATCCTGATGGTCGCGATGAACAATCCGCCGGACCTGCGCCGCCTGCGGCTCGAGGTCGGCCGCGGCGTGCAGGGGTCGCTGACCGATGCGATGTCCAAGCGCATCCTGCAGGACGTGATCGCCCCGCATTTCCGGCAGAAGGATTTCTACGGCGGCCTCGCCGCGGGTATCACCGCGATTCAGGCGACGATCGACAAGGAAGGCCTCGCGGCGCCGCAGGCGCGGCAAGGCGCGCAGCAGTCGTCGTGGCAGGACTGGCTGCCCGTGTTGTTCCCGCTCGCGATCATCGCGTTCTTCTTCCTCTCCGCGCTGAAGCGCGCCGCGCGGGGGCCGCATATCGTCACGGGACGGCGCGGCTGGCCCGATGTGGCAGCGGGCGGACTCGGCGGCATGACCGGATACGAGATCGGCCAGCGCTGGGGACGCGGCAGTGGCGGCTTCGGTGGCGGGGGCTTGGGTGGCGGGGGCGGCGGTGGTGGCTTCGGCGGCGGCGGAGGCGGCTCGTTCGATGGCGGCGGCGCCTCGGGCAACTGGTAACAGGAGGCCCATCGATGCCCTCGCTCAAACGCGCATTGCGACATCTCGGTACCGCGCAGGGGACCGCGCGGAAGGCCTTTCCGCCCGATGCCCAGCACCGGCTGCAGGTGGCCGTGCACGCGGGCGAGCAGCATCATCGCGGCGAAGTACGCGTGGCGATCGAGGCGAGCCTGCCCGTTGGCCATGCGTGGGCCGGTGTCACGCCGCGCCAGCGCGCCCGCGCGCTGTTCGGGGCGCTCGAGGTCTGGAATACCGAGGACCATTCGGGCGTCCTGCTGTATATCAACCTCGCGGACCATGCGGTGGAACTGCTTGCCGATCGCGGCATCGACGCGCGCGTGAGCCCTGCTGCGTGGCGGCAAATCTGCGATGACCTCGCGCGGGGGCTTGCGAAAAACCTGTCCGTGGATCCCGTGCTCGATGCCATCGCGCGTATCCACGCGCTGCTGATCGAGCATTACCCGTCCGATGGCGGCTACAACCCGAACGAGCTCGACGACCGTCCGATCGTGTTGTAACCGAGGGATGCGCCTCAGCCGCGGTTGCGGCCCAGCATGTACCACACCGCCGCCAGTCCCTGCAGCACGACCAGTCCCGTCCATACCGTCAAGTGCGCGGCCATCGGATAGTGCCCGTCGTTAGCCGGCCAGAAATCGAGCACGAAGCCGATGCCGATCTGGAACGCGAACGTCGCGAGGAACACCGTCAGCGTCAGGGCGGTGGTCGCCCGGCCGATCATCGCATCGGCAAAGCGCCTGGCGAGCACGGCATACGTCAGAATCCCGCTCGAGCCGAACACGCCGTATGCGGCCCATAACACCGCGAGCGGCACGGGCACGCGCAGCATCAGCAGAACCTGGATCGCGATAAAGCCCATCATGCCGAAGCCCGCAAACGCGTAGAGGCTGATGCCCGCGCGTTCCAGATGGCGGGCGGCCCAGCCGGCGCCGACACAGCCCGCCATCATCGCCATGCCGATGACCGACACATAGCTTGCGCTGTCGGCGGCGGCCAGTCCCTGTACGTCGCGCATGAACGTCGTGACCCACAGCGTCTGCACCGCGAGGAAGATGCCCTGGTTCAGCAGCGTGAGGGGCACCACGCGCCAGAAGCGCTCGCTGCCAAGAATCTCGCGCGTGCCGCGCAGCTGTTCGACCAGACTCTCGCGTCCGGCGCGCGGGACGTCGGGCACGCCGAACCACAGCAGCACGGCCATCGCCAGCGAGACGCCGCCCATGGCCGCGCTCAGCGTGCGCCAGTCCGTCCACGAGAGCAGCCACGCGAGCGGTGTGCCGACAACCACCGCGCCGAGGCCGCCGATGGCCATGACCACGCCGTTCAGCAACGGCATGCGTGACAGCGGGAACCACATCGACAGCGCCTGGATCGCGGCGCCGAGGCACACGGATACGCCGATGCCGATCATCATGCGGCCGGCCGCCAATCCCACCATACCGGGGGCCGAGGCGAACACGAGCGAGCCGGCGACCGCCAGCAACAGCAATGCCGCTTCGGTGCGGCGCGGGCCGAAGCGGTCGAGCAGCAGGCCCGCAGGCAGTTGCGCGCAGGCGAAACCGAGGAAGTAGAAGCTGGTCAGCAGCCCGAGATCGCCCGCGGTGAGGCCGAGCTCACGGACGAGATGCGGCGCGAAGCCGAGGTTGACGCCGCGGAAGATATAGGAGACGAGGAAGCCGAGCGAGAACACGGCCAGCACGCGCCATCGGGCATTCGCCGACGCGGGCGGCTGCGGCCGCTTTGTTGTGTTGGCCGCGGCGGCGGTGTCCATCGCGGGGCGGTGGCTCGAATGAGAGATGGCTTCGGAAGCGGCGGTGGTGGGGTTCATCGCTTCATTGTCGTCACCAAAACGGTGCAAGGCCAACGAAAGATACCCGCGCCCATTGTGAGTAGAATTTGACGGCCATGGTCAAACCTTCTCCACCTCCACGTTCGTCCGCCGCCAGGCGCCCCGAGACGCCAGACCCCTCGCCCGGCGCGCCGACGCTGCCGGACCACCCCGACCGCCCGCAGCGTCCCTTCCATCTGCCCCCGCTGCAGGCCCTGCGCGCGCTCGAGGCGGCCACGCGGCATCGGAGTTTTACGCGCGCGGCGGAGGAGCTAGCGCTCACCCACAGCGCCATCAGCCACCACATCCGGGGGCTCGAGGATAGCCTCGGGACCAAGCTGTTTCAGCGAACGGGCAGCTCGATGACGCCGACGAGCGCGGGCGCGCGGCTTGCGGAACAGGTCCGCAACACGCTCGACGACCTCGAGTCCGCATTGCGCGAAGCCACCCACGACGCGGGGCCGCCCGTGGTGCAGTTGCAGGTGAGTGTGATGGCGGACCTCGCCAACGCCTGGCTGATCCGCCGCCTCCCGAGCCTGCACGCGCAGGCGCCCGAGCTCGACCTGCATCTGCGGCTCCATGCCGAGATCTCGCCGCCGCCCGACCCGTACGCGGTAGACGTCGGCATTTGGCACCAGCGCATCGACCTGCCCGGCTTCGTCTGCCACAACCTGATCGAGGACTACGTGATCGCGGTCGCGAGTCCCGCCTTGCTCGCGCAGTATCCCGGCTTCACCGTGGCCGACCTCCCCCGCCTGCCCATGCTGCGTTTCGCGCTGCGCCCCTGGCGCGACTGGCTCGTCGTGGCCGGGCTGCCGCCGGTCGAACCCGAGCGCGGGCCGATCTTCCAGGATGCCGGCCTGATGCTCCAGTCGGCGGTGGCGGGCCTTGGCGTCGCCACGGCGCGCGCGCAGCTCGCCCGCGACTACCTCGCCAGCGGCCAGCTCGTGCAGGTCGGCACCGCGCGCATCCCCTCGAGCCTTCACTACTGGGTCACGTGGCGGGAAGGAAATCCTCGCGAGCGCGCCATCCAGCGTTTTTACCAATGGCTCTGCGAGCAGGTCGAACAATCTTCACTGCCGTTTCCCGTCTGAAACAGTTCCCAGACCGGACGGTCGGGTAATCGCCTGGATGTCGTGTATTCGGCGCTTCACGTTTTTAACAACTCGCGCGCTGAGGACCCACAGGTTTCACGAATGCAACCATTTGGCCCCGCGCGCGTTCGCGCCGGATGTTGCTTGCCGTCTCCATCCTCTGGACGAGGCGGGCGTGCCGCACGCGATCCTTCCGGTGCGCGCCTCGCCCAAAAGGATGAGTGGGGACTCACCCAGTTTGCAGCGCCACCCCCCAGGCCTCCCCACGCCGCCTGCCAAATGCCCTCGTGCATTCGGTCGCGCCGAAAGATGTAGCGTGCGCGCTTCAGTCGGGTTCGCGCGTGCATATGCCGATATCAGCGCTTCATCCATGCAACATTTTGGTCCGCTGTTGCCGTATCCGGCAGAACCCGCTCACCAGCATCACATCCGTCACATTTGACGGTGTTTCATACGCCTTTTCGGTCACAAAAGACCGTTAGAGGCCGGCAATGTGCTCAAAAAGACTAGTAACCGCACAGAAACAATTGGTTACACAGTCTCGGAAACGACGCACCCTGTGCTACCCACCCCTATATAAATCAATGACTTAGCCTCAATGGCACGTTCGTCGCTCCATGTTCCGCAACCACGACGGACGGCCGATGCAACAGCGGACCGGACGGAAGAAAGCGGAAAGGCACAAGTGGGGACGGGGAACGGGCATCGAGGATCGCAGTGCGAGATCCCGCCCGGGGGGAGGAAAGCCGGGCTGGCACGCTGCAGTGCCGCCTGGGACGGGACCCGGAAACGGGACCGTCAACGCGGGTTGCAGCACTTTCAGGCGCGAGCCGGTCCCTGGAGAAGTCTGGATCGGTCCGCGGCGCCCGAGAGGGTGCATGGCTTGCCGGGAGCAGCCAGGCACCGGGCGACGTGCCACGCAACGGTCATTGGCCGCGGCGGGCCGCCTGGGCAGGGTGGAACGGGAACGCGCCCGCGCCAGCGGCCACGGTCCGGTTTGGCCCGGTCGGCATTGCCGGCCGAAGCTTGTGCCCGGTCTCCAGCGGGCGCTTTTTTCCCATCAACCATGACGTGAAGGAGAAGGACATGAACACCATGTTCGAAGGCATCAAGCGTTTTGCTCGTGAGGAAGACGGCGCCGCTGGCATCGAATACGCGCTGCTGCTCGCATTCGTGGCCCTCTGCATGGTCGCCGCGGGCCCGGCGATCGAAACCGCGGTCACGACGATCTGGACGCGTATCCAGACCGCCCTGACGGCCGCCTCGACCTGAGCCGACCGATCGGGCAGCGCGCCGCGCGGCCCGGGAAGTCACGCCACTTTCCGGGCTCCGCGTCGCGCGTCCAGTCTCCATCACTCATCGCCTCCGAGGACCCCATCATGCGCGCCGTTACCTCAGCCGATGCCCATTCGGGCCTGCTGTCCGGGTTCTTCGAGCCTCTGGTCGCCGTGGGCGACATCGCTCGCCTGGGCACCTTCGATCTGCTGACCGCCTCCTGCCTGCTGGCACTCGTGGGCACGGCCGCCGCGAGCGACCTCCGCAGTCACCGCATTCCGAACCGCCTCGTCGCCATGGGCGCCATTGCCGCCCTGGTCGTGCAGGCCGCGCTGCATGGCGCCGCGCCGGGGACGTGGCGCTGGTTCACCGGCCTCGCGGCCGGCATCGCACCGTTCGTGGTGCTGTACCTCGTCAGCGCCGTCGGCGCGGGCGACGCCAAGCTGATGGCCTGCGTGGGCGCGTTCGTCGGCTCCGAGACCGCGCTCGAGATCCTGATCGCCACGCTGCTGTGCGGCGGGGCGATGGCAGTGTGGACCATGGTGGCGCGCCGGCACGTGCGGCGCACGATGGCCGGTGTCGTCGGCACGCTGCTGATGCTGCCGTTCAGCTGGCGCGCTGGCACGAACGGTTCGACACATACCGCAACGACGGTCACAACGACGGCGCGGCTGCCCTATGCCGTCGCCATCGCGGGAGGCGTGCTGCTGGTGATGACCGGCGTCATCTGACGCCACGCACCGGCAGACGCATACCAGCACAACGAAGGAACGGGAGAAGCAACATGGCCAGGTCAGACCGCACTTCACGCAAGGATCGCGACAGCGACGCCAGCGGCACCACTGCCGCCCCCGCGCGCCCCTGCCCCTCCCGCTTCTGGAGCCGCACGCCGCAGGGCGACGCGCCGCTGCAGGCGGCGCGCAACATGCGGCAGCACGCCCGAACGTTCCGCTAGCGAACGGGACACCGCACTACCCCGCATCAACGCATCACCGCATTGCGACCATGGCGCGCCGGCTACCGGCGCGGCCAGGGGAGCGTGCACGCGCTCGCATCGAAGACATCGAACGCACCGCAGACAGACCGGAGGGACCTTGAAATGAGAAACGTACGCACACTGGTGATGCTGCTGGTCGCGGCCCTCGCGGGCCTCGCGGCAGTCGTGATGGCCTCGCGCTGGATGGTCCAGCAGAGCGCCGGCAGCACCACCAAGGTCGCGGTGGCCACCGCTGACATCAACCTCGGACAACGCCTCGCGCCTGAGTTCGTCAAGCTCGTCGATTGGCCGCGCGAAAGCCTGCCACCCGGCGCGATGTCCGACGTCTCCACGGTCGACGGCCGCGTGACCAAGGCCAGCGTGATGCGCGGCGAGCCGATTCTCGAGTCGAAGCTCACACCCGCGGGCACCAAGGGCGGCCTCTCCGCCGTGATCGCGGAAGGCAAGCGCGCCATCACCGTGCGCGTGAATGACGTGGTCGGCGTGGCGGGCTTCGCGCTTCCGGGCAGCTTCGTCGACATCATCGTCAACACGCAGAAGGACGCGGGCAAGAGCGATGCGGGGCAACCCGAGCAGTCGATCTCGAAGATCGTGCTCGAAAAGATCCTCGTGCTGGCCGTCGCGCAGGAGGTCAATCGCGACGAGACCAAGCCCAAGGTCGTCAACGCCGTGACGCTGGAAGTATCGCCCGTCGAAGCCGAGAAGCTCGACCTCGCGCGCAGCGTCGGATCGCTCTCGCTCGTGCTCCGCAACCAGGTCGAGCAGCGCCCCGTCGATACCGCGGGCGCGACCAAGCGCAGCCTGCTCAACGAGCCCGTGGTGCAGGCCGCGGCGCCGGCGCCCACGCCGGTCGTCCGTGCCGTGCAGGTCGTGCAGCGCATCGTCGAGAAGAAGCTCAACGGCCAGTGCGTCGGCGTGATCAGCGGGATGCAGCAGAACCAAGAGTGCTTCTGACGCACCGTGTCCAACACCACCGGGGGAATCCAATGAAAGCCAATCACACGCCCGCACGGACCACGCGACCGGCAAGCCCGGCACGGTGCGCATCCCGCGCGCGGATGCATAGGGTCCTGCGTACCACCACGCTCGCCAGCCTCGCCTTCGCCAGCGTCTGGCTGGCCAGCGAGCAGGTCCAGGCCGCCGAGGAAGCCGCCGCCGCGGCACAGCCGACGCGCATCGCCGCGACCGGTCCGATCCAGTTGACCATCGGCGCGGCGGCCACGCCGCCAGCGCCGGCCGACGGTAGTGTCAGCCGCGGCCCCAGCTGCGCGGGCGCGGCGGCAGAGCCCGAACAGGTCACCGTGCCCGTCGGCAAGTCGCGCATGCTGCCGCTGCCCGAGCCCGTGCGGACACGCACGCTTGGCAATCCGAGCATCGTGCAGGCGATGCTCGTGTCCCCGCAGACGCTCTATGTGCTGGGCCTCGACATCGGCACCACGAACATGATCGTGCAGGGCCGCAGCGGCCGTTGCACGGTGATCGACGTGACGGTCGGCGCCGATCCGGCGGGCCTGCAGTCCGCGCTGCATTCGCTGTTGCCGCAGGCGCGCGGCGTGCGCGTCTCCGCCGCGGCGGACAGCCTCGTGCTGTCCGGCAACGTGCCGGATGCGATCGTCGCGCAGCAGATCATGGATATCGCCAATGCGTTCGTGCAACGCCAGAGCCGCAGCCCGCTGCAGGCGCCGCAGCAGCCGATGGGCACGCCAACGCCCGCGCCGGGCACCCCGGGCATGATGCCGGCGATGGCCATGGGCGGAGCGATGGGTGGCGCCATGATGCCGATGGCAAACAACCTCGCCGCCGCGGGCAACGGCGGCATGCCCATCCGCAGCCCGCGCATCATCAACATGCTCTCCGTCGATGCGCCGCAGCAGGTGATGCTCGAGGTCAAGGTGGCCGAGGTCTCCAAGACGCTGATCGACCAGCTCGGCGCCGCGGCGAACCTGCAGGGCGCGTTCGGCAGCTGGTCGTTCGGGTTGCTCGCGAACTTCCTGTCGGGCGCATCGGGCGTGATCACGGGGTCGAAGGCCAACAACCTTCCGTTCCAGGTCGCGATCGATGCGCAGAAAGGCGACAGCCTCGTCAAGATCCTGGCGGAACCGAACCTGATGGCGATCAGCGGGCAGGAGGCGAGCTTCCTCGCGGGCGGCAAGGTGTTCATCCCCGTGCCGCAATCGACGTTCGGCGGCGTGACCTCGATCGTGCTGCAGGAAGAAACCTTCGGCGTGGGGCTGCGCTTCACGCCGACCGTGCTGGCCAACGGCCGCATCAACCTCAAGGTCGCGCCGGAAGTGTCCGAGCTGTCGCCCACGGGCGTCGCGCTCACCGCGCCGAACCTGTCGGGCTCGACGATCCTGCCGCTGATCAACACGCGGCGCGCGTCGACCACGCTGCAGGTCATGGATGGCCAGAGCTTTGCGATCGGCGGGCTGATCAAGAGCAACGTAACGGGGAGCCTCAAGGGACTGCCCGGCGCCAGCGAACTGCCGATTCTCGGCAACCTCTTCCGCAGCACGAGCTTCCAGCAGGACCGCAGCGAACTCCTCTTCGTCGTGACGCCGCGGCTCGTCAAGCCGCTGCCCGCCAACTACCCGATGCCCACGGATTCGTTCGGGCCTGTCGCCCCCGGCGAGGTCTTCATCAACGGCAACATGGAAGGCCATCCGCGCACGCCGCCGATGCTCGCGCCGCAGCCGGCGCCGATGCCCGCACCCGGCAGCGCGCCGTCTCCGACCACATCGATCGCGCCGCCGCCGGCAACGGTCACCACGGTCGCGGACCCGACCGTCACGGCGACGCCCCTCGCCCCGCCGGCCCCGATGCCCCAGCAGCCAGCGAGCGGCGGCTTCACGCCCACAGCCGCGCTGGCCACCACCGGCAGCACGCAGTAGTCCGCCTGGCATCGTCAAGGAGACCGACATGAAGCACCTCAACCTCACCCCGCTCACCCCGCTCACCGCGCTCGCCGTGATCGCCGCGCTTGGCCTCACGGGCTGCATGAACACCTCGCCTGTATGGGATGCCAACTTCGGCGACGCCGTGCGCACCGTACGCATGATGCAGACGCTGAACCCCAACGCGCCGTACAACCCCGACCCCGTGACCGGCGTCGATGGCCGCGCGGCGACGTTCGCGATGGATCGCTACAACCAGTCGTTCCGCAACCCGCCGACCGACACGAGCGCCTACGTCATCGGCGTAGGCGGCGGCAGCGTGGGCTCGCCCTGATCCACAACGCACGCAGACCAACGGAGATTCCTCATGGCAAAGCTCATCCTGGTGTCGGACGACGACACGCGCGCACGCCAGATGCTGGCGCTGGCCCAGCAGGCCGACATCCAGCGCCAGCCGCAACTCGTCTGTGCGGAGCCAGCCAAGGCGCTCGGCATGGCCGGGCTGATCCATCCCGCGGACTTCCTCGTGCTGCTGGCCGACGAGTTCGACGCCGACGTGCTCGAACGCCTGCGCCAGCGCTTTCCCGAGCCTGGCGACGTCCCCTGCATCCTCGTCACGCCGAACCCCACCGCGGACCTGCTGATGCGCGCGATGCGGATGGGCGTGCGCAGCGTGCTGCGCTGGCCGCTCGACCCGCGCGAATTCAACGCGGAACTCGCCCGCGTGGCCGCGCGCACCCCCGCCGAGATCCAGGCGGAGGCGCGCACGATCTCGTTCTCGTCGTGCAAGGGCGGCGCCGGTACCACGTTCGTCGCGGCCAACTTCGCGCACGCGGTGGCCACGCTGCGCGGCAAGCGCGTGCTGCTCGTGGACCTCGTACAGCAGTTCGGCGACGCGGCATTCCTCGTTACCGACAAGAAGCCGCCCGCGACGCTCGCCGACATCTGCAAGCAGGCCAGCCGCCTCGACCTCGCGCTGCTCGATGCGTGCATTACCCACGCGCATCCGAATCTCGACGTGATCGCCGGCGCGGGGGACCCGGTGAAGGCAGGCGACCTCAAGGCCGCGCATCTGGAACTGATCCTCGACCTCGCGCGGCCCGCGTACGACGTACTCGTGTTCGACGTCGGGCAGGAGATCAACCCTTCGTCGATCATGGTGCTCGACCATAGCGACACCATCCACTGCGTCACGCAGCTGTCCCTGCCCTACCTGCGCGCGGGCCGGCATCTGCTCGACATCTTCCGCTCGCTCGGCTATCCCGCCGACCGCACGCAGCTGATCGTCAACCAGTACGACCGGCACGCGCCGATCACCGCCCGCACGCTGGAAGAGACGCTCGGCGCGCGCGTCGCCCATACGTTGCCCACCGATCCGAAAACCGCGCGCGAAGCGGCGAACCAGGGTGTGCCCGTGTTGCAGCTCGCGCCTCACAGCGCGATCTCGCGCGCGTTCACGCACATGGTGGACGACATGTTCCCGCAGCCCGGCGCACGCGAAGAGGGCCTGCTCTCGCGGCTGCTGGGCCATCGCACCGCGCCGGCTCGCCCGCTCACGCTGGGCAAGCAGGCCTGACCCTCATCACGGAGAGCCGCCATGTCACTGCGCGCGCAACTGTTCGAGAAAGCCGGCGAGGCGATGCCGGATCACGTGGCGGGCGCCGATGCCGGCGCGGCCAGCGCCTGTCACGGCAGCGGCGCTCAGGCCGTCGCATCGGGCGCCGCCCATCCTGGTGTCCATGGCGCCGCGAATGCCGCCTATCAGCAGCTCAAGCTCGAGATCCACGCGGCGATCATCGAGCGCGTGGAACTGGAAAAACTCCAGCGCCTCACGCCCGATCAGGTGCGCCGCGAGATCGCGTTGCTCGTCGAACGCATCGTCGAGGAACGGAACATCCCGATCAACGAGGCCGAACGCCGCCGCCTCGTCTCGGACGTGCGCGACGAGATGCTCGGCTACGGTCCGCTGGAACCGCTGCTCGCCGATCCGACGATTTCCGACATCCTCGTCAACACCGCCAGCAAGGTCTATGTGGAGCGGCGCGGCAAGCTCGAGCTCACCGACGTGACGTTCCACGACGATGCGCATCTGCTCAAGGTCATCGACCGCATGGTGTCGCGCGTCGGCCGGCGCATCGACGAATCGAGCCCGATGGTGGATGCGCGCCTGCCCGACGGCTCGCGCATCAACGCGATCATTCCGCCGTCGGCCGTCGATGGCCCGCTGCTCTCCATTCGCCGTTTCTCCGTGCAGCCGCTGATGGTCAAGGACCTGATCGAGCTCCAGACGATGACGCCGCCGATGGCGCAGCTCATCGAGGCCATGGTCAAGGCCAAGCTGAACATCCTGATCTCGGGCGGCACGGGCAGCGGCAAGACCACCATGCTGAACATCCTGTCCGGCTTTATTCCATCGAGCGAGCGTGTGGTAACGATCGAGGACGCGGCCGAACTCCAGCTTCGGCAGGACCATGTGTTGCGGCTGGAGACGCGGCCGCCCAACATCGAGGGCCGCGGCGAAATCACGCAGCGATCGCTCGTGCGCAATGCGCTGCGGATGCGGCCAGACCGCATCATCCTTGGCGAGGTGCGCGGCGCGGAGGCCCTCGACATGCTGCACGCGATGAACACGGGCCACGAAGGCTCGCTCGCGACGATCCACGCGAACAGCCCGCGCGATGCGCTCACGCGACTGGAAAACATGGTCAGCATGGCGGGCCTCTCGCTGCCGCCGCGCACGATGCGTCAGCAGATCACCTCCGCCATCACGGTGATCCTGCAGGTGTCGCGCCTCACCGATGGCCGCCGCAAGCTCCTGAGCATACAGGAGGTGACGGGTATGGAGAGCGACGTCGTCAACATGCAGGAGATCTTCACGTTCAAGCGCACGGGCGTAGACGCCGACGGCCGCGTCAAGGGCTACTTCTGCGCGACGGGCGTGCGGCCGCACTTCTCGGACAGACTCGCCGCGTTCGGTCTGTCGGTACCGGAGCGGCTCTACGAGCCTTCCGTGCGTTTCGACGTTTGACGGGTATCTGACCGGAGACCGCCATGGACAACACGCTGATCGGCTTCGCGCTCTCGCTGTTCATCGCCATCGTGGTGATGCTGGCGCTTGGCTATCAATGGTGGATGCGCCGCCATAGCGCGGCCGCCCGCCGATTCGACCGGCGCCTGCGCGCGGTGTCGGAGGCGAGCTGGCAGGACGATGGCGGCGCGGGGTCCATCGTGAAGGATCGCGCCTTCAGCCGCTCGCCGTTCGTCGCGGCGCTGCTCAAGCGGATGCCGCGCATCGACGCGCTCGATCGCCTGCTGATGCAATCCGGCCTGCGCTGGAACGTATCGACCTTCACGACGATCACGCTGCTGCCGCCGCTCGCGCTGTGGCTGCTCGGCAAGCTGCTGGGCGTGCCCGACCTCATGCTCACCGCCGCCTGCGCCGGATGGCTCGCGCTGCCGTTCTGGCACGTGCAGCGCCGGCGCGCGCGCCGCCTCGCGCGCATCGAGATGCAACTGCCCGAAGCCGCCGACATGATCAGCCGCGCGCTGCGCGCGGGCCACTCGTTCTCCAGCGCGCTGGACATGGCCGGGGCCGAACTCTCCGACCCGCTCGGCGCCGAGTTCCGCACCACGTTCGACGAGATCAACTACGGGGCTTCGATGCACGACGCGCTGAAGAACCTTGCCGAGCGCGCCCCGCTGCCGGACCTGCGCTACCTCGTCATCGCGGTGCTGATCCAGCGCGAATCGGGCGGCAATCTCGCCGAGATTCTCGGCAACGTCGCGCACATCATCCGCGAGCGCATGAAGCTGGTCGGCCAGGTGCGCGTGCTGTCCGCCGAAGGCCGGCTGTCCGGGATCATCCTCGCGCTGCTGCCGTTCGCGCTGTCCGGCGCGATGTACCTCGTGAACCCGGGCTTCCTCAAGCCGCTGCGTAACGATCCGGCCGGGCCGTGGATCGTGGGCTACGCGCTGCTGCTGATGGCGCTGGGGCTCCTGTGGATGCGCCGCATCGTACGGATCCACATCTAGACAACGCGGACGCGCCCAGAGGAGACCGACATGAACATCGAACAGATCGCGGTACTGGTGCTGACCTTCGTGCTCGCCTTCGGCGCGGCGCTCGCGGCGATGCTGCTGCTCCAGCCCGATGCGATGCGCCGGCGCATCCAGCAGGCCTCGCGCGCCGATGCGGGCGAGGACGACGTCCCTTCGGTGCTGCAGGACGAATGGCTCCAGCGGCTGGCGCACGCTTCGAAGCCGCTCGCGAAGCTTGCCGTGCCCAAGGAAGGATGGGACGGGTCGGTGCTGCGCACGCGCTTCATGAACGCGGGCTGGCGCAGCCCCGCTGCGATTCCCGTCTATTTCGCGGCCAAGACCGCGCTCGCCCTCGCATTCCCGCTCGGCGTGTTCCTTGCCACAGGCGGTGTGGTGAGCGAGGACAATCCGCGGCTATTGCCCGTGGCGATGCTCGCGGCCGCGATCGCGGGCTTCTATCTGCCCGACCTCGTCCTGCGCCGGCGCATCCGCCAGCGCAAGCAGGAGATCTTCGAAGCGTTTCCCGATGCGCTCGACCTCATCACCGTCTGCGTGGAAGCGGGCCTTGCGCTGGATGCGGCGCTGCTCAAGGTCGTCGAGGAGTTGAGCGGCCAGCAGCGCGGACAACAGAATGGTCAGCATCACGCGCTTGGCGAGGAACTCGAACTGCTGGTGCTGGAGTTGCGCGCCGGCCTCTCGCGCGAGAAGGCGCTGCGCAACCTGGCGCTGCGCACCGATGTCGACGACGTGGACATGCTGGTGAGCATGCTCGTGCAGGCCGACCGCTTCGGCACGAGCATCGCCGAGTCGCTGCGCGTGCAGGCGGATACGCTGCGCACCCGCCGGCGTCAGCGCGCCGAGGAATGCGCGGCCAAGATCGCGGTGAAGCTGCTGTTCCCGCTGATCTTCTTCATCTTTCCGTCGCTGATGGTCGTACTGCTCGGCTCTCCCGCGCTGCAGTTCTATCGCGCGCTGATGCCGTTCATGATGGGCCAGGGCGGCTAGCTCTGGTCGCGTACCGCAACCTGCCATGAGAGGAATAGCCATGAGCGCCCCGCTGCCTCGCGCCTGCCTCCAACTCCGCGCCGCCTGCGCGGCCGGACGCCGCCGGCCCCGACGATCGCGCGGCGCCAGCGCCGTGGAGTTCGCGCTCGTGGCCCCGCTGTTCTTCCTCACGCTGTTCTCGGTCGTGGACTTCAGCGCGATGATGTGGGCCAACCTCACGATGCAGCATGCCGTGCGCGAAGGGGCGCGCTATGCCGTCACGGGCCAGAGCAACCTCGACCCGAACACGAGCAGCCAGCAACGCTATCGCGCGGTGCTCGAGAAAATCCACGACACCTCGCTGGGCGTGTACGACATGTCGGGCGCGCAGGTCACCACGTGGGTCAATGGTACATCGCAGGCGAACGGCGCGGGCATGTTCGGCTCCGCCGGCGACATCGTGATCATCGAGGTCACCTGCAACTGGCCGCTGCTCACGCCCGTCGTGGCCGCGTTCTACGGATCCACCGGTGGCAAGTACCGCTTTCGCGTGGCGGCCACCATGCGCAACGAGGCCTTCTGATGACTCCCGCACGCCCCACACGACAATCAGGGCACGCACGGCATGAACGCCAGCGCGGCATCGCCGTCATCGAGTTCGCGATCCTGATGCCGATTTTCGTCTTCCTCACGCTGCCCGTCATCGACTTCGCGCGCGCGATCCAGGCGAACCTCATCCTCGTCAACCTCACGCGCGAAGGCGCGAGTCTCGCGTCCCGCAGCTCGCAGACGCCGCAGGTCATCATGAACTCGCTCGCGCAGACCACGCCGCCGCTCGACATGCCCCAGCGCGGCATGATCTACGTGACCAAGGTCATGGGCAATGCCGAGAACTGCAACAAGTCCGGCACCAACTGCACCGTTCGCAATATCGTGCTCGAGCAATATCGATGGACGGGCGGCTGGAGCATGGGCGGCAGCGCGCCCGCGAGCAAGACGTACGCCGGCTGTGGCCGCTGGGGTAACGACGGCAGCTGCTCGGGGCTCCCCGCGCCCGGCACCGGCTCACCGACCGCCAATACGATGACCGGCAAGATCGCCGACGGACAGGTCATCTGGGTCGTCGAGTCGTACTACAGCTTCAACATGTTCTTCCAGGGACTCGGTATCGGCACGCTGCGTATGCCGACGCTGGGTCCCAACCTGTATTCGTCAACGGTGTTTTGAGCGGTCCCACAACGACGCAGGAGGCGCCATGAGAACCCTACCCAGGCAACGGGGCCAGATCACGCTGATCGCGGCACTGACGATGATCGGCCTCGCCGGCATCGTCGGGCTCGCGGTCGACGCGGGCATGGCCTACGTGACGAAGGCGCGCCTCAACGCCGCCGTGGATTCCGCCGCCGTCGCGGCTGCGCGCGCGGTCACCAACGGCACCACGCAGGCCCAGCAGAACGCCGCGGCGCAGCAGGCCGCTTCCGACTTCTTCCACGCGAACTTCGCCAACGGCTACCTGCGCGGCACGCCAACGCTGAACACGCCGACGGTGCAGTTCGAACAGGGCAAGGTCACGATCTCGGTCTCCGCGACGAGCACGATGCCGCTCACATTGCTCAAGGTGCTTGGCTTCAACAACGTTGCGGTGGCGGCCAACTCCACCACGATTCGCAAGGACCTCGACATGGTCTTCGTAATCGATTCGTCGGGGTCCATGAATCCCGTCTGGAGCACGGTACGTTCCAACGCCAACAGCTTCCTGAATCAGTTCAGTCCGACCACGGACCGTGTGGGGCTCGTGCATTTTTCCTCGGGCGCGGTGTCGGACATCGCCATCCGCACCACGCAGCGCGGCTTCGATCGGCCAGCGATGCAGACGAAGATCACGGGCCTGAGTAACGGGGGCTACACCAACTATGCCGAAGGCCTGTGGCAGGCGCGCGCGCAACTGGACAGCATTACCCAGACCAACCGTTCCAGCCTGCGCGTGATCGTGTTCTTCTCCGATGGACGTCCGAACACGCTCGCGGCCACCTATCCGCTCAACGGCAATCGCACGTGCGCGGGCGGGATCATGGTGGAGGGGGAGAACGATACCTCTCCCGCCGGCTATATGGCGCCCGATCAGCAGGACACGACCCTGAGCGGCAACTGCAACGGCGTGACGGGCAACAAGGTGCCGAGCCAGATGCCGACCTATTACAACGTGCACAACGCCGCGGACAAGGAGTTTCTGATCGTCGGCAGCAAGCCCAAGACGGTTACGGCGTCCACGAACGGCACGGACCTCGCGCGCAACGTGTATCGCGCGGCCACCAATGTGCCGCTGGCGATGGCATCGTCGATGCGGGATGCGGGCATCTATATCTTTACGCTCGGGCTCGACGGCAACGGCGGCTTCGACGCGGATCTGCTCCGCAACATGGCGAATACGGCCGACGCCTCGCAGTACAACAACAAGCAGCCTAGCGGCGTGTACTGCTACGCGGCCACGATCAACGATCTGCGCCCCTGCTTCGCGAAACTCGCTTCGGAGATCCTGCGCATTTCCAGATAGCTATGGGAGAATCGGATGCACGTTCACCTCATGCATCCGGGAGCCGTCCATGAAGCTGCGCCTGCTCAGCGATCTGCACCTCGAGCACGACATGCCGTCCGAGATTCCGGTCTGCGACGCCGATCTCGTGATCCTCGCCGGCGACATTGCGAATGGCCGCGAAGGCGTCGACTGGGCCGCGCGCACGTTCGATGTGCCCGTCGTCTATGTGCCCGGCAATCACGAGTACTACGAGAGCAACTTCGCGCTGGCGGACCGCCTGCTGGCTTCTGCCGCGGCCGAATTCAACCATGTGATCGTGCTCAATGGCGGGGTGGCGCGGTTCACCGATGGCGACGGCACACCCGTGCGCGTGATCGGGACGACGTGGTGGACCGACTACCAGCTGTTTGGCGAGGATCGCATGCAGGACGCGATGACGGCCTGTGCGAGCGTGATGGTCGATCATCGGCTGATCCATACCGCCGGGGACGATGGGACGGACGCGACGGACGGGACGCTGCGGCTCTTCACGCCGGCGGACGCGCTCGCCCGGCACCTGCGCGCGACGGCATGGTTGGAGTCGGCGCTTGCCGAGCCCTTCGAGGGCAAGACGGTGGTGGTCACGCACCACGGCCCGGACATCGGGTCCCTCGACCCGCGCTATGCACACGACATCGTCTCCGCGGGATTCCTGTCGCAACGGCCGGACCTCGTGATGCAGGCCGATCTCTGGGTGCACGGGCACACGCATACGGGCTTCGACTACCGCATCGGCGATGCGCGCGTCGTGTGCAATCCGCGCGGCTACCGGTCCCGGCGGACCGGCGAGATGGAGAATCCGCGGTTCGACTGGAATTATGTGGTGGAGGTGTGATGGCGCTGTCCCGCCTCCCTCTCGCGCTCACCCTTCGGTCACCCGCCTCGCTTCGCGATCTGCTCGTGTACATCGTGTGACAGTTCGAGCAGCACGTCGCGGCCAATGCCGCCTGACACCGCGTAGCCAAAATCCCTATCGATCCAGTAGAACACGTTGACCGAACCGTCCTGATACAGCCGGAACGCCGTCGTGCCGCTATCCGCCTTGCGGCGCGAGACACATAGCGTGATCCGCTGCCCCTGCGCGTCGCGATACATGAACTGCGCGACGTCGCCATTGGCATCGGGCAGCAGACGCCCTCCCACGAGTTCGAACCCGCTCCGCGTGAGCATCGGCGGATGAACATCCGTCCCGAGCCGCTGCGCGAGCCAGTTCACGAAGTCCTGCTCATGCCCGCCATCCATCGTCTTGGGCCGCATGACGTCGGGCATGAAAACCACATGCGCGAGCGCCGCGCGGCGGGCGAAGCCGGCGGAGGAATCGGCGCCCTGCGCGGCCGCGCCCGACAACCCGCCCTGCGAGGCGGCGCTCTGCGAGGGCCTGTCCTGCATCGCCACCCACGCGCGCGGCGCCCCGCCGCCGATGACGCCGTTCATCCCGATACCGATGCCCACGCCGAGCGCCAGCATCGCGGCCATCGCGAGCATGGTGGTCGTGCGCGACCATGGCCGCGCGTCGGCCGCTGGCCATAATCGACGCGGTACCGCTTCATCGAGCACGGCGTCGTAACGCGCATGCAGCAGCCGCTTCTGCGACAGGTAGTCGTCCACCCGAGCCACGAGCGCGGGATCGGCCTCGAGCGCGCGCTCCACGGCGGCACGACGCTCGCCCGGCAGCTCGCCATCGACGTAAGCATGCAGTTCCAGGTCACCGATGGCCGCATCGGCCGAACCCGTTGGTCGTTGGTCGTTCATCGCACTACCCTCAGTTTCGTGGCGCCGCCCTGCCCGGATGTGCCAGCCTCTCCCGCCATCAGCATGCGTAACCGCTCACGCCCGCGCGACAGGCGCGACATCACGGTGCCGAGCGGAATGCCGAGCGTCTGCGCGACTTCGGCATAACTCATGTCTTCCAGACCGACCAGCAGCACCACTTCCCGCTGCTCGGCCGGCAACTTTGCCAGCGCGGCATCGAGATCGCGCAGTTCGAGCGCGCGCGTCTGGCCGTCGGGCATGCCCGTGCTACCCACAAACCCCGCCGCGTCCATCGCGGCGTCCAGCACGTCGCCCTCCATCGCCACATGCGGCGCGCGCGCGGACGCCCGCCGCGCCTGATTGGCATGGACGTTATGCATGATCGCGAACAGCCATGCGCGGGGATCGCTGTCCGGCCGGTACTGATGCGCATGGCCGAGCGCGCGCTCCAGCGTGTCCTGCACGAGGTCGTCGGCCAGTTCCCGGTTCTGGATCAGCGCGCGCGCATAGCGGCGCAGGCGCGGCACATGATCGATCAGAACATCCCGGATGTTCATCGTCGGTTTCCTGTCGGTTCCGGTTTGGTGGCGGCATCCCGCCGCCCTTACCTGGGGCATACACGGCGAGCACCCAGTTTATTCCAGGCGGCCGCAGGAATTTTTTCAGGGGGGCATGGCGGAATAAGCGCGCGGGGGGCGTGTATACCCCGCAACGACCCGATGGAGAGATCCCATGCGCCTGAATGTTCGACTCCTGCACACCCTACGCCACCTCAGCCAACTAAGCCACCTAAGCCACCTAAGCCACTTAAGCCAACCCAGCCACCTGCGCCACTCCCCACCGCTGCGAAGGCGATGGCGCGCACGCGTCCCCCGATACCTGCTGGCATGGCTGGCCGCCGCCGCGATGCCGCTGGCTCATGCCGCCCCACCTGCCGCCCCACCTGCCGGCGAGGCGGCCTTCCTCGCCGAGAACGAAGCGGCCATGACGAGGATGATGAACGACATGGACATCCGGCCCACTGGCGACGTGGACCGCGACTTCGTCGCGATGATGACGCCGCATCATCAGGGCGCGATCGACATGGCGCAGGCCGTGCTGCGTTACGGCAAGAACGAGCAGCTGCGCCGCATCGCGCAGGAAATCATCGTCGATCAGCAGCAGGAGATCGCCGCCATGCAGCTCGCGCTGGGGCAGCCTGCGCCGCCTTCCGCACCGGCGCCGACCTCCCCGGCCTCCCCGGCCTCTGGTTTGCCGGCGGCCGCGCCCGCTGCCCATTCCGCCCATTCCCACACGATGCGCATGTCGCATCACGAGTGACCCACTTTCTCCCTCCCCCGACAAAACGATGACATCCCAACCACTTGCCAATCTACTCCATATTCGGTTCGACATTCGACTCGCCGCGCGCCTCGGCACCGCGCTGACGCTGGCCACAGCCCTCACCGCCACCGCCTTCGCGGGCCAGGCACCGGGCGCCGCCACCGCGCCCGATATCCCCATCAGCCACCGCGACCGGGTGTACACCGCCGAGCAATTCTCGAACACGGTCTCCGTCACGGACCCCGCCGATCACCGGCTGCTCGGTGTCATCCGCCTGGGCGATCCGTCGCCGGGCAATTTCAGCCCGCTCTACCGCGGGCAGGTGCTCGTGCACGGGATGGGCTTTTCCCCCGACCATCGGACCCTCGCGGTCGTCTCGATCGGCTCCAACTCGGTCACGTTCATCGACACGCAGACCAATACGGTCAAGCACACCACCTATGTGGGCCGCTCTCCGCACGAAGCGTTCTACACGCCCGACGGCAAGGAAATCTGGGTCACCGTGCGCGGCGAGAACTACGTCGCCGTGCTCGACGCCAGGACGTTCGAGGAGAAGACGCGCATCGTGACGCCTGCCGGCCCAGGTATGCAGATCTTCTCTCCCGACGGCAAGTACGGCTACATCTGCTCGTCGTTCAATCCGGAAACCAAGGTCGTCTCCGTGGCGGACCACAAGATCGTCGGCACCGTGAAGCAGGAAAGCCCGTTCTGCCCGAACATCGCCGCATCGCCGGACGGCACGCAGGTCTGGTTCACGCTCAAGGATGTGGGCCGCACGCAGGTCTTTGACGCAAAGCCGCCGTTCGCGCCGATCAAGACGCTCGAGACGGGCCCCATCACCAACCATGTCAATTTCGCGCGCACGGCAACGGGCACGCTGGCGTATGTCACCATCGGCGGACTCAACGAGGTCAAGGTGTTCCGCACCGACGACTTCTCGCAGGTCGCCACGATCCCGGTCGGGAAGCTGCCGCACGGCGTCTGGCCATCGGGGGACGGCACGCGCATCTATGTGGGTCTGGAGAACGCCGACGCGCTGGCCGCGATCGACACCGCCACGCAGCGCGTCGTCGCCAACGTGCCGATCGGACAGGCGCCGCAGGCCATCGCCTACGTCCCGAACGCCGTGCCCGAGGGCGATGGCACGCAGAACCTGCAGCCGCTCGGCGTGGCGGGACAAACCGCGCACCTGACGCTCGCCCCGGCCGGTGCGAAGACCGCCCCCACCAGCGTGTCGCTCTTCGATCAGGGTCTCGTGCAGGTCTTGCAGGCCTCCGTCACGGGACTGCAACCCAAGGCGCCATATGTGCTGGCCCTGGCCGAGCGCCCGGACGGCAGCGGCAACCTGCAACCGCTCGCCGCTTTCATGACCAACCCGGCGGGCTCGGCGATCGTCAATTCGATCGGACCGATCCGGCAGGTCGTGACACCGGAGAACGCCGCGACGGACCAGCGCCGCTATCTGATCATCGCGCCGCAAGCGGACGGCAAGCCCGGCGCGCCGGTCCAGCTTCAGCAACTGTGAGGCCATGAAACAGGCAGGCATGAAAAAACCCCGCGGGCTCGCACCCGCGGGGTTTTTTCGTACAGCTTGCGTAGCGGCTAACGCCGCGACAGCGAAGGCAAATTACATCATGCCTTCCATGCCGCCCATGCCACCCATGCCGCCCGGCATTGCCGGCGCCGACTCTTCCTTCGGCGTTTCCGCCACGGCGCAGTCGGTCGTCAGCATCAGCGAAGCCACCGAAGCGGCGTTCTGCAGCGCGGTGCGGGTCACCTTGGTCGGGTCCAGCACGCCCATTTCCACGAGGTCGCCGTACTCGCCGGAGGCCGCGTTGTAGCCGTAGTTGCCCTTGCCTTCGATGACCTTGGCCACGACGACCGAGGCTTCTTCACCGGCGTTCAGCACGATCTGACGCAGCGGCTCTTCCATCGCGCGCAGCACGATCTTGATACCGGCGTTCTGGTCGGGGTTGTCGCCCGCCAGGTTCGAGATCGCGGCGCGCGCGCGCAGCAGTGCCACGCCGCCGCCCGGGACGATGCCTTCTTCCACGGCAGCGCGGGTAGCGTGCAGCGCGTCTTCCACGCGTGCCTTCTTTTCCTTCATTTCGACTTCGGTCGCAGCGCCAACCTTGATCACGGCAACACCGCCGGCCAGCTTGGCCACGCGCTCTTGCAGCTTCTCACGGTCGTAGTCCGAGGTCGCTTCTTCGATCTGGGCGCGGATTTGCTTCACGCGGCCTTCGATCGCCGATGCGTCGCCGGCGCCGTCGATGATGATGGTGTTTTCCTTGCCGATCTCGATGCGCTTGGCCTGGCCCAGGTCCTGCAGCGTAGCCTTCTCGAGCGTCAGGCCGATTTCTTCGGCGATGACCGTACCGCCCGTCAGGATGGCGATATCTTCCAGCATGGCCTTGCGGCGGTCGCCAAAGCCCGGAGCCTTCACGGCGGCGGTCTTCAGGATGCCACGGATGTTGTTCACCACCAGGGTCGCCAGGGCTTCGCCTTCGACGTCTTCAGCGATGATCAGCAGCGGACGGCCAGCCTTGGCCACTTGTTCCAGCACCGGCAGCAGGTCGCGAATGTTCGACACCTTCTTGTCGAACAGCAGCACGAACGGGGAGTCCAGGGCAACAACCTGCTTTTCCGGGTTGTTGATGAAGTACGGCGACAGGTAGCCGCGGTCGAACTGCATGCCTTCCACGACTTCCAGCTCGTCGGCCAGCGACTTGCCGTCTTCCACGGTAATCACGCCTTCCTTGCCGACCTTGTCCATCGCTTCAGCGATACGCTCGCCGATCGAGGCATCGCTGTTGGCCGAAATGGCGCCAACCTGAGCGATTTCCTTGCTGGTCGTCGTGGGCTTGCTCAGCTTCTTGAGCTCTTCCACGGCGGCGCCGACAGCCTTGTCGATACCGCGCTTCAGGTCCATCGGGTTCATGCCGGCGGCCACGAACTTCATGCCTTCGCGCACGATCGACTGGGCCAGCACGGTTGCGGTGGTGGTACCGTCACCGGCGTTGTCGCTGGTCTTGGAAGCCACTTCCTTGACCATCTGCGCGCCCATGTTCTGGAGCTTGTCCTTCAGTTCGATTTCCTTGGCCACGGACACACCGTCCTTGGTCACGGTCGGGCCGCCGAAGCTGCGCTCCAGCACCACGTTACGACCCTTCGGGCCCAGCGTCACCTTCACTGCGTTGGCGAGGATGTTCACGCCTTCGACCATCTTGGCACGGGCGGCGTCGCCGAACACTACGTCTTTTGCTGCCATGTTCTGATTCTCCTGAATGCTGTACGGGGTGGGCGCGGATTACTTCTGGACCACGGCCATGATGTCTTCTTCGCGCATGACCAGCAGTTCCTGGCCATCCACCTTCACGCCCTGGCCGGCGTACTTGCCGAACAGCACGCGGTCACCCACCTTCACGTCGAGGGCGATCGAGTTGCCCTTGTCATCCTTCTTGCCGGGGCCCACGGCCAGCACTTCGCCTTGATCAGGCTTTTCCGCGGCGTTGTCGGGAATCACGATGCCGGACGCGGTCTTGGTTTCGTTGTCCAGACGCTTCACGATCACGCGGTCGTGCAAGGGACGCAGATTCATACGGACTCCTAATACAAAAAAGTGAGTTTCGATTCACAAATGGCCGTTCGGATTGCCGTTCATTCCAGAACATCCGGACGACCATCAGGTTTCCATCGGAAGTGGTGGCGCGGTTCGAGCGACTCGACGCACCCGCGGGACCGTGCTGTTAGCACTCAACCCCGACGAGTGCTAATTATAGGGACGGGGTATTTCCTTTTCAAGGCAGGAACTTGATAAGGGTTTTCCCTGATACGAGCAAAAAATTCAATAGCTGAGCGCCGGCCGCCAGTCGCCGCGGCCTTCCGGGGTGTAGTCCAGGAGGTGCCAGAGCGGCCAGATCGGATCGACGTGGCGCGGATCCTGACCGTCTTCGCCCTTCGTGAACATGAGTTCGGTGCCGTAGAAGTGCCGCAGTTCCCCGTCGCGGCGGGTGAAGACGTTGAGCATCGGCATCTGGCTGCCTTCGGCGGTTTCGCCGTGGTAATCAGCGTTGTAGGCGTTATTGGCCGACGACAGCAGCCGAAGGTGACGCCAGCCGCGCTGCTGCGCGTAGGCGAGCAGGCGTTCCAACGGCGAGCGCGCGACCGCCGCGAAACCGATGCGCTGGCGCGCGTGCGGCACGACGTCGTCGATCGCGTCGAGGATCGACGTGCACGACGGGCAGGCCTGTTTCATGTTCGGCCCGTACATGAAGTTGTACAGCACGAGCGTGTCCTGTCCCGGCGAGAACAGCTCGGAGAGCCGGACCTGCGCGGGCTGGCCTGGCATAGCTTGCTCGAACAGATAGTCTTCCTCCACGCGGCCGCCCGGTGGCAGCGCGCGGCGCATGGCCGCGACCGCTTCGGTCTGGCGGCGCAGCGCGATTTCGGCCTCGAGCAGCGCATTGCGCGCGTCGCGGTATTCGGCCGATTCGTTCGGATAGCGATGGTCGTGCAGTGTTGCCATTGTCATGTCTCCTCAAGACCCCATGATGGCGTGCGGACCCGCGTCGGATGCGCGGTGAAGGCGACTTGGTACGACTCTCGAAACATTGCGTAATGTAGAGAAACACGCCGTAATACGCCACGTGTAACCCGACATATGGCGGCACCCTCCCGCGGCTTAGAGTGGCATGGCATGCGATGGCTGCGTAAGCAGACCGTCGCGCCTGAGCTTGCCGACAGAGTCCGCCCATGAGCGTCACCCCGAGCGCCCCCCCGAGCGCCCCCCCGAGCGTCACCCCGAGCGCCCCCCCGAGCGTCCCCCCGACCGCCGTCCCACCCGGTGCCGCGCGCACCGTTGTCACTGCCGCCGTCACCACGATCGCGCTTGCCGCGCTGGCGTTGCTTTCCGGATGCACGGTCGGTCCCGACTACGTCAAGCCTACGCTCTCCGACCGGCAATTACCGGCGAACTGGCGGGAGCAGCCGCCGCCTGACCCGGACTGGAAGGTCGCGCAGCCGGCCAGCATCGATGCGGGACAGGACTGGTGGACGGCGTATGGCGACACGACGCTCGATGGGCTCGTCGATGCGGCGATGGCGGCCAATCAGACCTTGCGGCAGGCGGAGGCCAGTTATCGGCAAGCCCGAGCGCTCACGCGGCAGGCACGCGCCGGACTGTTTCCGACGCTGGGTGCCGAAGTGTCGACGGGCCGCAGCCGCGCGGTGTCGAACGGGGTGCCGTCGGTCTCCAACAACCACGCGGCGCTGCTCGATGCGAGCTGGGAAGTCGATCTGTGGGGGCTCGTGCGCCGCGCGGTGGAGGCGGCGCGCGATACCGAGCAGGCGACCGCGGCCGACCTTGCCGCGGCGCGATTGTCGATTCAGGCCGAAGTCGCGCAGGACTACATCCAGCTGCGGATCACGGACGTGCTCAAGGATCTGTTCGATCGCACCGTGGCGGCGGACGAGGAGTCGCTGAAGCTCACGCAGAGCCAGTTTCGCGCGGGCATTGCCACCGATGCCGATGTCTCGCTCGCGCAGGTCACGCTCGAGTCCGCACGCGCGCAGGGGATCGATCTCGATGTCCAGCGGACGCAGCTCGAGCATGCGATTGCCGTGCTGACGGGACAAGCCCCCGGTGCGTTCGCGCTGGCGCGCCTGCCGTCGCCGCAGGACACACCAGCGGGTGCCGGCGCGGATGCCGACACCGGGCGTGCCGGGGGCGCGTCGTTCCCCATGCGCCTGCTCGCCATCCCGCCGGGCCTTCCCTCCACGCTGCTCGAACGCCGCCCGGACATCGCCGCCGCGGAGCGGCGGATGGCCGCCGCGAATGCGGAGATCGGCGTGGCGCGCGCGGCGTATTACCCGCAGTTGACGCTGTCCGCGTCGGGCGGCGGCAGCAGCGCGAATCTTGCCAACTGGTTCATCGCACCGGGCCGCGTGTGGGCGCTCGGCGCGGGGCTCGCGCAGACGATCTTCGATGGGGGCCTGCGGAGCGGACGTAACGATCAGGCCGTCGCGGCCTACGACCAGAGTGCCGCGGCGTATCGACAGACGGTGCTTTCCGGCTTGCAGGAGGTCGAAGACAGCCTCTCGGCACTGCGCGTGCTCGATCGGGAGGTGGTCGTGCAGGACCGGGCGGTGGACGCCGCGCGGCGCGCCGAACGTGTGTCGCTGGCCCAGTATCGCGCCGGCACCGCGCAATACCTGAGCGTCATCACGGCGCAGCAGCTCGCGCTGACCAATGCGCGCACGGCCATCACGTTGCGCGGCCGCGCCTTCGCGGCAAGCGTCGCGCTCGTCAAGGCCACGGGCGGCGGCTGGCAGTCCAGCGCCTTGCAATCGCCGCCCCCGATGACCACGCACGACGCCCCGCTCGCGGCGGTCGGCGACACAAAGGCGCCGGCCACCGCCACCGCCACCGCCACCGTCGCGACCACTGACGTGGTCGGCCCGCCCGGCCACCCCGAAACGCGCGCGAACGCGCCCATCCGCTCCGCCATGACCGCTGGGCCCGAGCGCTGACGCCGGTCCACGCCCGACCGAGGCGTTCCGCCGATGCCGTCCCACCCCTGCCGCCCCACCCCCAGCACGCTACCGACACGACCATGACCCCGACCTCCCGCCCCCACCCACGCCGACTCGGCCGCATCGCCATCGCGGCGATTATCGTTGCGTGCGTTGGCGGCTACGTCGTCTGGCGCGTGCTGGCGCCGAAGCCCGTCAAAGCGCCCACGCCGCCAGTCGGCGTGACCACGGCGCTCGCTCAAGCGCAGGATGTCGATATCGGCCTCGTCGGCGTGGGCACCGTGCAGGCGATGCAGACCGTCACCGTTACGCCGCGCATCGATGGCCAGCTCGTCAGCGTGGGCTTCGTCGAGGGACAGGACGTGAAGCTGGGTCAGGTGCTCGCGCGCATCGATCCGCGAACGTTCGAAGCCCAACTGCAGCAGGCCCAGGCCACGCGGGCGCGTGACGAAGCCACCCTCGCCAACGCCAGGCTCGACCTGACGCGCTTTCAGGGCCTGATCAAGGAGAACGCCACCACGCAACAGACGCTCGACACCCAGCGCGCCACAGTCGCCCAGCTGGAGGCGTCCGTGCGCACCGACGACGCGCAGATCGCCCTCGCCCGCGTGCAGCTCGACTTCACGACGATCACCGCCCCGCTCGCGGGCCGCGTCGGCGCCCGCCTCGTCGATCCCGGCAATATCGTGCACGCGACCGACACCACGGGTCTTGTCGTCATCCGCCAGATCGATCCGATCGACGTTGTCTTCACCCTGCCGGAAGAAGCGGTCTCCCAGATCCACGGGGCCACAACCGACGGCGCGCAGCTGATCGTCGACGCCAATGAACGCGAGTCCGGCAAGCGGCTCGGCGAAGGCAAGCTGATTCTGGTCAACAACACCATCGACACCACGAGCGGGACGATCCAGCTCAAGGCGCGCTTCCCGAACCCCACGCACGCCCTCTGGCCCGGCCAGTACGTCGATGCCCGGCTCGTGCTCGGCCGACGCGCGCGGGCGATCACGGTGCCGTCGTCGGCGATCCAGCGCAACGATGCGGGCACGTACGTCTACACCGTGCAGCCCGACAACACCGTGGCCATGAAGCCCGTTACCGTGGCGGAGTTGCAGGGTAACCGTGCCGTCATCGGCAAGGGGCTCGCGGCTGGGGACCGCGTCGTGTCGGAGGGTCAGTACAAGCTGCGCGCCGGCGCGAAAATCGTGGAAACGGCAGGCGCCCGCTCATGAGCATTTCCGCCGCCTTCATCAAGCGCCCGATCGGCACCTCGCTGCTCGCCGTCGCGCTGCTGCTCGTCGGCGTGGCCGCATGGCCCCTGCTGCCGATCGCCCCGTTGCCGCAGGTCGACTTCCCGACCATCCAGGTCACGGCCAGCCTACCCGGCGCCAACCCGGAAACCATGGCGTCCAACGTCGCGCAGCCGCTCGAGCGACAGTTCTCGCTCATCGCGGGCCTCTCGCAGATGACGTCGCAAAGCGCGCAGGGCTCGACGCAGATCACGCTGCAGTTCGATCTCAACCGCAGCATCGACGCCGCCGCCGTCGACGTGCAGGCCGCGATCAACGCCGCCGGCGGACAACTGCCGACGAACCTGCCGAGCCCGCCCTCGTTCCGCAAGATCAATCCGGCCGACTCGCCGATCCTCGTGATGGCGGTGCAGTCCGACGCGCTGCCGCTCACGGCCGTCAACGACTATGCCGACAACATCCTTGCGCAGCAGATCTCGCAGATTTCGGGCGTCGGCCTCGTCAACATCGGCGGGCAACAGAAGCCGGCGGTGCGCATCCAGGTGGATCCCGGCAAGATCTCCGCGCTGGGCATTAGCCTCGAAGACATCCGGGGCGTCATCGCCTCCACCACGGTCAACGCGCCCACCGGCAGCACCGACGGCCCCAGCAAGGCGTTCAACGTCTACACCAACGACCAGCTCACCAAGGCCGCCGCGTGGAACGACATGGTGCTCGCCTATCGCAACGGCGCACCCGTGCGCGTACGCGACGTCGGCGTGGCCATCGACGGTCCGGAGAACGCCAGACTCGCGGGTTGGGGCTTCGCGGGCAAAGCCGCGCCCGAGGACAGCACCATTCGCAACGGCCGCGCCATCATCCTCGCGGTGACCAAGCAGCCGGGCGCCAACGTCATCGCCACTGTCGATGCCATCCAGGCCGCGCTGCCGAAGCTGCGCGCATCGATCCCGGCATCCGTGCAGGTCAACGTCCTCGCGGACCGCACGCAGAACATCCGCGCATCGGAGGCCGATGTCGAATTCACGCTCGTACTGACCATCGCGCTCGTCGTGATGATCATCTTCATGTTCCTGCGCAACCTGCCCGCCACGCTGATCCCGAGTGTCACCGTGCCGCTCGCGCTGCTCGGCACCGCCGGGGGCATGTACATGCTCGGCTACTCGCGCGACAACCTGTCGCTGATGGCGCTGACCATCGCCGTCGGCTTCGTCGTGGACGACGCGATCGTGATGCTCGAGAACATCTACCGCCACGTCGAGGACGGCATGACGCCGATGGACGCCGCGCTCAAGGGCGCCGCCGAGATCGGCTTCACGATCATCTCGATCTCGGTGTCGCTCGTCGCCGTGTTCATCCCGCTGCTGCTGATGGGCGGCATCGTCGGCCGGCTCTTCCGCGAGTTCGCGGTCACGGTCACGCTGACGATCGCGGTCTCGGTCATCGTGTCGCTGACGCTGACGCCGATGCTGTGCTCGCGCTTCCTCAAACCGCACGACCCCGCGCACGCCGGGCATCATGGCAAGCTGTTCCAGCTGTTCGAACGCGGCTTCGGCGCGATGCTCGACGCCTACCGCCACGGGCTCGATCGCGTGATGCGCCATCAGTTCCTCACGCTGTGCGCGTTCCTCCTGACCGTGGCCGCGACGGTGGCGCTGTTCCTGTACATCCCCAAGGGCTTCTTTCCCCAACAGGACACAGGCTTCCTGTTCGGCTTCGCCGAGTCCGCGCAGGACGCGTCGTTCAAGTCGATGAACGCGCGCATGGTCGCGCTCGCCGATGTCGTGCGCGCGGACCCCGATGTGACCGCGGTCGGCATGACCGGCGGACAGAACACGGTCAACACCGGCAATTTCTTCATCTCGCTGAAGCCGAAAGACGAAGGACGCACCGCCACCGCCGACGAGGTCATCGCGCGCCTTCGCCCAAAGCTCGCGAAGGTCGAGGGCGCCAACCTGTTCCTGCAGGCGGGGCAGGACATCAACGTCGGCGGCCGGCTATCGCGCACGCAATACCAGTTCACGCTGACGGACGCGAACCTCGCCGAGCTCAACGACTGGGCGCCACGCATTTTGCAGCGATTCCGTCAATTGCCGGAACTCGCGGACGTCGCGTCCGACCAGCAGAACGCCGCGGCCGCCGCGATGATCACCATCGACCGCGCGCGCGCGTCCAGCTTCGGCATCACGCCCGCGCTGATCGACGCCACGCTGTATGACGCCATCGGACAACGGCAGGTGGCGCAGTACTTCACGCAAATCAACAGCTATCACGTCATCCTCGAAGCCACGCCGAAGCTGCAGGAAGATCCGCGCCTCTTCGACAAGCTCTACGTGACGTCGCCGATCACGGGCCAGCAGGTGCCGCTGTCCGCGTTCGTCGGCATCGACACGAACCGCACGTCGTACCTGTCCATCAGCCATCAGGGGCAATTTCCCGCCGTGACGATCTCGTTCAACCTGTCGCAGGGCACGTCGCTCGGCGATGCGGTGAACGCCATCAACCAGACGCTCGCGGCGATGGGCAAGCCCGCGGCGCTGTCGGGCGCGTTTCAGGGGACCGCGCAGGCTTTCGGCGCCTCGCTCGCCTCGCAGCCGTATCTCATCGCGGCCGCGCTGATCGCCGTGTACATCGTGCTTGGACTGCTGTACGAGAGCTATATCCATCCGCTGACGATTCTCTCGACGCTGCCGTCCGCGGGCGTCGGCGCGGTGCTCGTGCTGCTGCTCGGCGGCTACGACTTCACGGTCATCGCGCTGATCGGCGTGATCCTGCTGATCGGCATCGTCAAGAAGAACGGGATCATGATGGTCGACTTCGCGCTGCAGGCGGAGCGTGAACGCGGGTTGTCCCCGCAGGAGGCCATCTACGAAGCGTGCCTGCTGCGTTTCCGCCCGATCATGATGACGACGATGTGCGCGTTGCTCGCGGGCCTGCCGCTGATGCTCGGCCATGGCGCGGGATCGGAACTGCGCCGCCCGCTCGGTTATGCGATGGTCGGCGGATTGCTCGTGTCGCAGCTGCTGACGCTGTTCACGACACCTGTGGTTTACCTGTACCTCGATCGCGCGCATTACTGGTACGTGCGCCGCAAGGCCGCACGTGCTCGCGGCAGTGCAGCATCGCCGCGCGCGCCGCGCGAGCGCCCGCTCGCGGAATCGCGCCACGATTGATGCGGCAGGCGCATCACAGAAAGTCGAGCGCGATGGCAACGCCGACGCTACACTAGGTCCGCCGTCATCACGATGGTGGGAGGGTTAGCGCATGAGGCTGTGGTCCACCCCGTTCAACGTGTCCGCCGCGTCGCGAACGACCATGCTGTCGTCGCGCGACGGCGACGATCGCCATGCGGCGGCACGGCACCCCGACGCGCCGCGGGCCACGCCGCTGCAGCCACATGCGGACGCCGCGCACAACCTCGCGCGCTGGCTGTGCGGCAACGCACGCGATGCCGACGCCCTCGCGCAGGCATCGATGCGTCAGGCCGAAGCGGCCATCGACGGCTTCCACGGCGAGCGGCCGCGCACATGGCTGCTCGGGCTGGTCCACGCGACATGGCGCGCGCAGCAGCCGCCGGGCACGCCGCAGCGCGACATGCTGGACCCCGGCATGCCCAGTGCCGGCGACCCGATGCTGCGGCTGCACGAGCAGGACGTGCACCTCGTGCAGGCGGCGCTCGAACGGTTGCCGACGGCCGGGCGCGTCGCCATCGTGCTGCGCGAGCTCGAGGGGCTGCACTATCGCGACATTGCGGCCATCACCGATACGTCCCGCGAGGCCGTGCAGGCCACGCTGTCCCGCGCGCGGCGTCAACTCGCCGCGACCATCGTGCTCCTTCGCTCGTCCACGCCCTGAGGTCTCCGACATGAACTGCAACGATGCCCGCCAGTTGCTCGAGGTTTGCGCCGACGGTGAGCTCGGCGCGGGGGACAGTGTCCGGCTCGAGCATCATCTCGAGGATTGCCCGGACTGTGTGGAGATGCTTGGCGCGTTGCGGACGCTGAGGAAACTCGTCCGCGACGGGGCGACGTATTTCGAAACCTGATGACGACGCCTGAGATGACGATTCCCGCTGAGGATCGTCTTCTGAGGCGACGCGCGCGCCACATCCGCGGCGCATAGGGCGGCTGCCGCGCACGGGTCGGCATATAATCGCGGTTTCCCGTTTTTGCGCCCTGCCGTCATGACTTCCCAACTTGCCAAGAAAGGCGAAGCCTGGTCCGCCCGCTTCACCGAGCCGGTCTCCGACCTCGTGAAGCGTTATACCGCCTCGGTCTTCTTCGACAAGCGCCTCGCGCTGTTCGATATCCAGGGCTCGCTGGCCCACGCGGCCATGCTGGCGAAGCAGGGCATCATCGCCGAAGCCGACCGTGCCGAGATCGAGCGCGGCATGACGCAGATCCGTGGCGAGATCGAAGCCGGCGGCTTCGAGTGGAAGCTCGACCTCGAAGACGTCCATCTGAACATCGAGGCGCGCCTGACCGCGCTGGTCGGAGACGCCGGCAAGCGCCTGCATACGGGCCGCTCGCGTAACGACCAGGTGGCCACCGACATCCGCCTGTGGCTGCGCAGCGAGATCGACAACATCATCGGCCTGCTCGGCGCCCTGCGCGGCGCGCTGCTGGACCTTGCCGAGCAGCACGCCGACACGATCCTGCCGGGCTTCACCCACCTCCAGGTCGCCCAGCCCGTGACGTTCGGCCACCATCTGCTGGCCTACGTGGAGATGTTCACGCGCGACACCGAGCGCATGGCCGACTGCCGCAAGCGCGTCAACCGCCTGCCGCTGGGCGCCGCCGCGCTGGCCGGTACCAGCTACCCGATCGATCGCGAATTTGTCGCGAGCCAGCTCGGCTTCGACGGCGTGTGCCGCAACTCGCTCGACGCCGTTTCCGATCGTGACTTCGCCATCGAATTCTGCGCCGCCGCCGCGCTCGTGATGACGCACGTGTCGCGCTTCTCGGAAGAACTCGTGCTGTGGATGAGCCCGCGCGTCGGCTTCATCGACATCGCCGACCGTTTCTGCACGGGCAGCTCGATCATGCCGCAGAAGAAGAACCCGGACGTGCCCGAACTCGCGCGCGGCAAGACCGGCCGCGTCAACGGCCACCTGATCGGCCTGCTGACGCTGATGAAGGGCCAGCCGCTCGCGTACAACAAGGACAACCAGGAAGACAAGGAGCCGCTGTTCGACACCGTCGATACGGTCGTCGACACGCTGCGCATCTTCGCGGACATGGTGCCCGGCATCACGGTCAAGCCGGACGCGATGCGCGCCGCCGCGCTGCAGGGCTACGCCACCGCGACCGACCTTGCCGACTACCTGGTCAAGCGCGGCCTGCCCTTCCGCGATGCGCACGAGGCCGTGGCCCATGCCGTGCGCGCCTGCGACGTGCGCCAGTGCGATCTGGCCGACCTCACCGTGGCCGAACTGCGCGACGCGTCGGGCCTCGGCGACAAGGCCTCGCTCATCGGTGACGACGTGCATGCCGTACTGACGCTCGAAGGCTCGGTTGCCTCGCGCAACCACATCGGCGGCACCGCGCCCGATCAGGTTCGCGCAGCGATCAGCAACGCACGCGCTGCCCTGTAAGTTTCACGTAAGTCTGCGCAACAAAAAAGCCGCCGAGGCATTCGCCCGGCGGCTTTTTTACGTCTGTACGTTGCGCGCGCGCCATCGATAGGTACAACTACGGAGCGCCGCAGCATTTTGTTACAGATACACTAGGCGCCGCAAAATACGGGGGAGACAACCCATGAACTACTTGCTTGGTCTGTCACGGCAGATCGACAGGTTGAATCAGCACACGGGCAGGCTTGCAAACATCATGATCCTGCTGTCGTGCCTGATCAGCGCAGGAAACGCCCTGCTCCGCTACGGCTTCAACCTCAGCGACAACTGGCCGCTCGAACTGCAGTGGTACATGTTCGCCGTGGCCGTGATGTTCGGCGCGTCTTACACGTTCCAGCGCAACGAGCATGTGCGCGTGGACCTGATCTACGGCAACGTCTCCGAACGCGCCCAGCACTGGATCGACATCTTCGGCATCGTCGTGTTCCTCCTGCCTTCGACGATCCTGTTCACGTGGCTGTCGTGGGATTCGCTGTTCCTGCCCTCGTGGCGCATCCTCGAGCAGTCGGGTAATTCGGGTGGGCTCCCCCGCTACCCGATCAAGCTCGTCGTACCGCTAGGCTTCGCCTTCCTCACCCTGCAAGGCATTTCCGAACTCATCAAGCGCTTTGCCGCCCTCAAGGGCCTCGTGCGCATCGAATCGAAATACGAGAGGCCCGTTCAATGATCCCATTGGAGTACATGCCGCCGCTCATGTTCGGCGGCCTGGTCCTGTTCATGCTGATCGGCTTCCCGGTGGCGTTCTCGCTGTCGGCCGTCGGTCTGGCGTTCGGCTTCCTTGCCATCGAATGGGGCTACTTTCCGATCCAGTTCCTGCAGGCGGTGCCCACGCGCGTGTTCGGCAGCGTGCTGGCCAACGAACTGCTGCTGGCGATCCCGTTCTTCACGTTCATGGGGGCGATTCTCGAAAAATGCGGGCTCGCCGAGGACATGCTCGACTCGATGGGTCAGCTGTTCGGCCCCGTGCGCGGCGGTCTCGGCTATTCGGTGATCATCGTCGGCTTCATCCTCGGCGCGATTACCGGAACGGTGGCCGCGCAGGTCATTGCGATGGCGATGATCTCGCTGCCCGTGATGATGCGCTACCGCTACAACATGAAGTACGCCACCGGCGTGCTGGCCGCGTCGGGCACGATCACGCAGCTGGTGCCGCCGTCGCTCGTGCTCGTGGTGCTGGCCGACCAGCTCAAGACGCCGGCCGGCAGTGCCGACGTGGGCAGCATGTACCTCGGCGCATGGGGCCCGTCGGTCGTGCAGATCGCGCTGTTCGCGCTCTACACCTTCGTGCTCACGCGCATCAAGCCGGACTGGCTGCCGCCCGTGCCCGCGGAAGCGCGCACGCTGCGCGGCTGGGCGCTGTGGGCAAAATGCCTGCGCGGCATCGTCCCCTGCGCGGTGCTGATCTTCCTCGTGCTCGGCACGATCATGCTCGGCATCGCCACGCCGACGGAATCGGGCGCGATGGGCGCCGTCGGCGCGCTCGTGCTGGCCGTGATCCGCGACAAGGGCTTCAACCGCATCGACCGCAACGTCTACCGTGTCGGTATCGCCGCCACGCTCGTGGCCGCCGCAATCGGCGTATTCGCGTTCGGCTCGCACGCGTTCCGCATCCCGCTCGCCGTCGCCTACCTCGTGGTCGTCTGGCTGCTGCTGCGCGCGGGCCAACTCACCGACCTGCGCCTGCTGATCGTCGATGCCTACCAGTCCACGGCGCGCATCACCGCAATGGTCGTGTTCATCCTCATCGGCTCAACCTGCTTCTCGGTGGTGTTCCAGGGCGTCGATGGCGGTGCGTGGGTCGAGCATCTGTTCACCTCGCTGCCAGGCGGCTGGATCGGCTTCCTGATCGTGGTGAACCTGTTCATCTTCTTCCTCGCGTTCTTCCTCGACTTCTTCGAGATCGCGTTCATCGTCGTGCCGATGCTCGCGCCGGTCGCCGTCAAGGTGCTGGCGCCGGTGGTCGCGGACTCGATGGGCGGCAATCCCGAGGCGGCGGCCACGGCCGCGCTGGTCTGGTTCGGCGTGATGCTGTGCGTGAACATGCAGACGTCGTTCATGCACCCGCCGTTCGGCTTCGCGCTGTTCTATCTGCGCGGCATCGCGCCGAAGGAAGTGAAGAGCTCGGACATTTACTGGGGCGCCCTGCCGTGGGTCGGCCTGCAGATGGTCATGGTGCTGCTGGTGATGTTCTGGCCGGGGATGGTGACCATGTTCCTCGACAAGGGATCGCTGAAACACAGCAACTCGGCGGAGATCAGTATTCCGCTTGGAGGTGGCGGGGGAGCGGAGAACGTGCCGCCGCCGACAGCGCCGGCATCGGCGCCGGGTTCCAACTCCGGCTCGCTGGACCTCAACGTGCCCCAGCAGAGCGAGAGCGAACCGGCCGCGCCCCAGTTCGAGTTCGAGAAGAAGAACTGAGCCTCGGGCACGCGAAGCCCCAAAAGAAAAACGCCCCGCAAGGGGCGTTTTTCATGGCAGTGGCGCGCCGGAAGTTATTGCTTCACGCAATCCACGAAGTAGGCCTTCTGGCCATCGATCTCGTCTTCGACGAGCCCATGGATGTCGGTCTCGAATCCCGGGAACAGCTTGTTGAACTCGCGCGCGAACTTCAGGTACTGGACGATCGTGCGATTGAAGCGCTCGCCCGGAATCAGGAGCGGAATGCCCGGGGGGTACGGCGTCAGCAGGATCGCGGTCACGCGGCCCTCGAGTTCGTCCACGGGCACGCGCTCGATCTCGCGGTGCGCCATCATCGCCCACGCGTCGGACGGCTTCATCGCGGGTTCCATGTCCGAGAGGTACATCTCGGTGGTCACGCGCGCGACGTCGTTCGCCTTGTAGACGCTGTGGATCGCATCGCAGAGGTCGCGCAGGCCCATGCGCTCGTATTGCGGATGCCGCGCCACGAACTCGGGCAGCACGCGCCACAGCGGCTGGTTCTGGTCGTAGTCGTCCTTGAACTGCTGCAGCTCGGTCACGAGCGAGTTCCAGCGGCCCTTGGTGATGCCGATCGTGAACATGATGAAGAACGAGTACAGGCCCGTCTTCTCGATGATGATGCCGTGCTCGGCCAGGTACTTGGTGACGATCGCCGCCGGAATGCCGCGGTCGCTGAACTCGCCGTCCACGTCGAGCCCCGGCGTGATGATCGTGGCCTTGATCGGGTCGAGCAGGTTGAAGCCGTCGGCGAGGTCGCCGAAGCCGTGCCAGCGCTCGTTGGCCTTGAGCATCCACTCCTCGCGGTCCGCCATGCCATCCTCGGCCAGCGCGTCCGGGCCCCACACCTTGAACCACCAGTCGCCGTTGTCGGCCACGTAGTCGCCTTCCACCTTGCGCATCGCGCGGCGGAAGTCCAGCGCTTCCTGAATGCTTTCTTCCACCAGCGCGGTGCCGCCCGGCGCTTCCATCATCGCCGCCGCCACGTCGCACGACGCGATGATCGAGTACTGCGGACTCGTCGAGGTGTGCATCAGGTACGCCTCGTTGAACCGGTAGCGGTCCAGCTTGCGCGTCTCGGAGTCCTGCACGAGGATCTGCGACGCCTGCGACAGGCCTGCCAGCAGCTTGTGCGTGGACTGCGTCGCGAACACGAGCGCGTCCTTGCTGCGCGGACGGCCGCGGCCGATCGCGTGCATGTTGTGATAGAAGTCGTGGAACGACGCATGCGGCAGCCACGCTTCATCGAAATGCAGCGTGTCGATTTCGGTCGCCAGCATCTCCTTGATCTGCTCGGCGTTGTACAGCACGCCGTCGTACGTGCCCTGCGTCAGCGTCAGGATGCGCGGCTTCTGGTTCGCGGCCTTGCTCGCGAACGGGTGCGCGGCGATCTTGCGTCGAATCGTCTCGGGGTCGAACTCGCTCTTCGGAATCGGGCCGATGATGCCGTAGTGATTGCGCGTCGGCATCAGGAACACCGGAATCGCGCCCGTCATCATGATCGCGTGCAGGATCGACTTGTGGCAGTTGCGGTCCACCACGACGATATCGCCGGGGGCCACGTTCGCGTGCCACACCATCTTGTTCGACGTGGACGTGCCGTTGGTCACGAAGTACATGTGATCCGAGTTGAAGATCCGCGCGGCGTTGCGCTCGGATGCGGCAACCGGACCCGTGTGGTCAAGCAGCTGGCCCAGCTCGTCCACGGCGTTGCAGACGTCGGCGCGCAGCATGTTCTCGCCGAAGAACTGGTGGAACACCTGGCCCACGGGGCTCTTCAGAAACGCCACGCCGCCCGAGTGGCCCGGGCAGTGCCACGAATACGAGCTGTCCTGCGCGTAGTCGATCAGCGCCTTGAAGAACGGCGGCGCCAGCGAATCGAGGTACACCTTCGCTTCGCGGATGATGTGCCGCGCCACGAATTCCGGCGTGTCCTCGAACATATGGATGAAACCATGCAGTTCGCGCAGGATGTCGTTCGGAATATGCCGCGACGTGCGAGTCTCGCCGTACAGGAAGATCGGCAGGTCCGAATTGCGGCGGCGCACTTCGTTGACGAACGCGCGCAGCTTCTCGATCGCGGCCGCTTCGGGCTGGTCGTCGGCGCGCACGAACTCGTCATCGTCGATCGACACGATGAACGTGGACGCCCGGCTGGCCTGCTGGGCGAACGACGTCAGATCGCCGTAACTGGTCAGGCCCATCACCTCCATGCCCTCGGCCTCGATGGCCTGCGCGAGCGCGCGGATGCCCGAGCCGGAAATGTTCTCGGAGCGGAAGTCTTCATCGATGATGATGACGGGAAAGCGGAATTTCATCGGGCGTCCTCGGAGAAAATTGGACTTAAAGCAGGCCGCATTATGATGCGGTCAGGTCTTCGGCAATGTGACACCGTGCTGACCCTGGTACTTGCCGCCACGGTCGCGGTACGAGGTCTCGCAGACCTCGTCGCTCTCGAAGAACAGCACCTGTGCGCAGCCTTCGCCCGCGTAGATCTTCGCGGGCAGCGGCGTGGTATTGGAGAACTCGAGCGTCACGTAGCCTTCCCATTCGGGCTCGAACGGTGTCACGTTGACGATGATGCCGCAGCGGGCATACGTGCTCTTGCCCAGGCAGATGGTGAGCACGCTGCGCGGAATCCGGAAATATTCCATCGTGCGCGCCAGCGCGAACGAGTTCGGCGGGATGATGCAAACATCGCCCTTGAAGTCGACAAACGACTTCTCGTCGAAGTTCTTCGGATCGACGATGGTGCTGTTGATATTGGTGAAGATCTTGAATTCGTCGGCACAGCGAATGTCGTAGCCGTAGCTGGACGTGCCGTAGGACACGATCTTGCGGCCGTCCTGCTCGCGGACCTGGCCCGGCTCGAACGGCTCGATCATGCCTTGCTGCTCCGCCATGCGGCGGATCCACTTGTCGGACTTGATGCTCATAGGATGTAAAAAGGGGCCGGCGGCCCCTGCCGCGCGATGAGGCCGGATTGTACAGGCATCCGCCGGCCGGCTACGGCATCGGTCCGACCCCGGTCCGCCGATCAGATCGCCGCGACCACCCCGCAGGCGATGCGGCCGCCCGAATTGCCGGTGGGCTGGGTCCGGTAGTCGTCCGGATCCTTGTGCACGACCACGGCGCGGCCGATCACGCTCGACGCGCCCGGTGCCACCGTGACGTCCTTCATCACGAACTGCACGCGCACGTTGCCGTTGGCGTCGGCGGTCAGGTTGTTCATGTCGCCGGCGTGATGGTCGCCCATCGCCATCTGTCCGTGCGGCTTCGCGGTCGGGTTGAAATGGCCGCCGGCGCTCATCGCGTCGGGCGCCGAGCAATCGCCCTTCTCGTGGACATGGAACCCATGCACAGAGCCCGGCGCGAGGCCCGTCACGGACACCGTGACGAGGGTACCGCCCGATTGCTGCTCGAACGTGACGCGCCCTCCGGTATTGGTCCCGCTCTTGGCGACCAGCGGGGCCGCGGCCTTCGCGCCGCCGCCCGCCGGTGCCGCCGCGCTGGCGGTCTCGCCGCTGCGCTGGTCGCCCATCATGCCGCAGCCCGCGATAGCTGCCGCGGCCGCGCCGATTGCCAAACCGAAAAGTACACGTTTCATACAAACCTCCTCACGGTGAATGTGGCCGCGATTTTATCGCTGGCTTATGGGCGGCTTCGTGATGACGACATCACGGCTCGCACGGTTCTCAGGTGTTCTGCACGACGATGCTCGGGAACTTGTTGGTCATGTCCTTCGCCTTGTCCGCGACCTTGATCGCCACCTTGCGCGCGACTTCGCGGTAGATCGCCGCGATCGCGCCATCAGGCTCGGCCACGACAGTCGGACGGCCGGCGTCTGCCTGCTCGCGGATCGACAGGTTCAGCGGCAGGCTGCCCAGCATGTCCACGTGGTACTCGGCGCTCATGCGCTTGCCGCCGCCTTCGCCGAAGATATGCTCGACGTGACCGCAGTTCGGGCAGCAGTACACCGCCATGTTTTCGACGATGCCGAGGATGGGAATGCCCACCTTCTCGAACATCTTGAGGCCCTTCTTGGCGTCCAGCAGCGCGATGTCCTGCGGCGTGGTCACGATCACGGCGCCCGTCACCGGGACCTTCTGCGACAGCGTCAGCTGGATGTCCCCGGTGCCCGGCGGCATGTCGACGATCAGGTAGTCGAGATCGCTCCAGTTGGTCTGGCGCAGCAGCTGTTCCAGCGCCGAGGTCACCATCGGGCCGCGCCACACCATGGGGTTGTCCTGCTCGATCAGGAAACCGATCGAGTTGGCCTGGATGCCATGGCCCTCGAGCGGCGCCATGGTCTGGCCGTCGGTGGACTCCGGACGGCCGCTGATGCCGAGCATCATCGGCAGGCTCGGGCCGTAGATGTCCGCATCCAGCATGCCCACCCGGGCGCCTTCGGCGGCCAGCGCCAGCGCCAGGTTCACGGCTGTGGTCGATTTGCCCACGCCGCCCTTGCCGGACGCCACGGCGATCACGTTCTTGACGCCGGGCAGCAGTTTCACGCCACGCTGCACCGCATGCGCGACGATCTTCATCGTCACCGCCGCGCTCACGTTGCCGACGCCCGGCAGCTTGCGCAGGGCGCCGATCACGAGCTGGCGGATCGGTTCGATCTGGCTCTTGCCAGGATAACCAAGCTCCACTTCCAGGGAGATATCCGCACCGTCCACACGGATATTGCGGGCCGAACGCGAAGACACGAGGTCGCGGCCGGTGTTGGGATCGATGACGGAACGCAGGGCTTCGGTTACCTGCTCAATGGTGAGGCTCAAGACGGTCTCCGCTTTGTAGGGGATCAATTAGTCGCAAACGAGGCGCGGTGCCCCGGACAGGGGCCAGCTTAACAGTGAGTGTGCGATTACAGACATTTACATCTCTCACAGTCTGGCGCTTGTGCACCGCGCGGCATATGCCTATTGTAGTGCGCCTGTCACCGCTGCATCCGTACGCTTGCACAGCATGAGATACGGACGAACGCTGACAGCCGAATCTGCGCAAAGGCCGTTACCATGCGGTATGCCGTCGGTAAGACATTCAAGGGAAACCTCAGAAGGAGAAAGCATGCACGCGAAGTTCGCCATCGTCCCGCTAGTCGCCACGCTTCTGGTGGCCGGCTGCGCCACGGAACAGCAGACCCACACCGCCGTTGGGACCGGCGTGGGCGCCGCCGTCGGCGCCGGGCTTGGTAACCTGATTGGTGGCAATACGACCGGTACGCTGGTCGGCGCCGCCGTGGGCGGCGCCCTGGGCGGCGCGACGGGCTACAACTGGAACGCCATCCGGGGCAAGCTTAGCAAGGACACGGCCGGTACGGGCACCCAGATCACCGAGCAGCCGGACGGTTCGCTCAAGGTGAACATTCCGAGCCAGGTGACGTTCGATACGGACAGCGCCTCGATCAAGCCGTCGTTCCGCAGCGTGCTGGACCAGGTGGCGCAGACGCTGGGCCAGCATCAGGACGTGACCGCGAACGTCGTCGGCCATACGGACAGCACGGGCAACGCCCAATACAACATGCAGCTTTCGCAGCGCCGCGCCCAGAGCGTGGCGTCGTATCTGGGTGATCGCGGCGTCGCGCGCAACCGCCTGACCGCCGAAGGCCGGGGCCAGACGCAGCCCGTGGCGGACAACGCCACCGAAGCCGGACGCGCCCAGAATCGCCGGGTCGAAATATTTTTGAAACCAATTCAGGGATAAGCGAGTCATAGAGTTCAGGTGCCGCTTGCTACCGATTGCTGGCTCGCGATAGGTGGCTGACCTCCCGGGCGGTGCCTGATTTCTCCTCCTTTTCCGTTGTGGAAAGCTGCGCCGGTATCGACCGGCGCTTTTTTTTTGCCCGGCGCTCCAATCTCCAACCGCCGTCCCCACCCGACGCCGCCACCGTCGGCGCTTCCGCTAGAATAGCCGTTTCCCTCTTCGCATTACCCATCGGCTCCCCTATGACCGCCCGTCGCATCCTCGTCACGTCAGCCCTCCCCTACGCCAACGGCCAGATTCACATCGGCCACCTGGTCGAGTACATCCAGACCGACATCTGGGTGCGCTTCCAGCGCATGATGGGCAACGAGGTGTACTACGTCGGCGCCGATGACACGCACGGCACGCCCGTCATGCTCCGCGCGGAGAAGGAAGGCATCACGCCCAGGCAGCTGATCGACCGCGTCTGGGCCGAGCACAAGCGCGACTTCGACAGCTTCCTGGTCTCGTTCGACAACTACTACAGCACCGACTCGGACGAGAACCGCGTGCTGAGCGAGAAGATCTACCTCGCGCTGAAGGCCGAGAACCTGATCGATGCGCGCGATGTCGAGCAGTTCTACGATCCGGTGAAGGAAATGTTCCTGCCGGACCGCTTCATCAAGGGCGAGTGCCCGAAGTGCCATGCGAAGGACCAGTACGGCGATTCGTGCGAGGTCTGCGGCACGACGTACGCGCCGACCGACCTGATCAACCCGTACTCGACCGTCTCGGGCGCGACGCCCGTGCGCAAGTCGTCGACGCACTACTTCTTCAAGCTGTCCGATCCGCGCTGCGAGACGTTCCTGCGCGAATGGGTGGCGGACCTCGCGCAGCCCGAGGCCACCAACAAGATGCAGGAATGGCTCGGCGCCGACGGCGAGGCGTCGACGCTCTCCGACTGGGACATCTCGCGCGACGCGCCGTATTTCGGCTTCGAGATTCCCGGCGCGCCGGGCAAGTACTTCTATGTGTGGCTCGACGCCCCGATCGGCTACTACGCGAGCTTCAAGAACCTGTGCGACCAGCGCGGCATCGACTTCGACGCCTGGGTGGGTCCGCACTCGACCGCCGAGCAGTATCACTTCATCGGCAAGGACATCCTGTACTTCCACACGCTGTTCTGGCCCGCGATGCTGCGTTTCTCCGGCCATCGCACGCCGACCAACGTCTTCGCGCATGGCTTCCTGACCGTCGATGGCGCCAAGATGAGCAAGTCGCGCGGCACGTTCATTACCGCGCAGAGCTATATCGACACGGGCATGAACCCGGAGTGGCTGCGCTATTACTTCGCCGCCAAGCTCAACGCGAGCATGGAAGACCTCGACCTGAACCTCGACGACTTCATCGCGCGCGTGAACAGCGACCTCGTGGGCAAGTACGTCAATATCGCGAGCCGCGCGGCGGGCTTCCTCGTCAAGCGTTTCGACGGCAAGGTCGATGACGGCGCGCTGGCGCATCCGCTGCTGCTGCAACTGCGCGAGGCCGCTCCGCAGATCGCGGCGCTCTATGAAGCGCGGGAATACAGCAAGGCGCTGCGCCTCGTCATGGAGCTCACTGACAACGTGAATGCGTTCGTCGATACCGAGAAGCCGTGGGAACTGGCGAAGGACGAGTCGAAGCGCGGGGCGCTGCAGGCGGCGTGCTCGGTGTGCCTGGAGGCGTTCCGTCTGCTGACCGTGTACCTGAAGCCCGTGCTGCCGACGATGGCGGCCAATGTGGAACGCTTCCTGAACGTCGAGCCGCTCGACTGGCGCGCGATCGATACGCAGCTGTCGTCGTCGCGTCCGGTGCAGCCGTACTCGCACCTGATGACGCGCGTCGATGGCAAGCAGGTGGAAGCGCTGCTCGCGGCCAACCGCGAATCGCTGCAGGCCGCGGCACCGGCGGCGACCGAAGGTGCCACCGCGATCGAACCGATTGCCGAGACCATCACGATCGACGACTTCGCAAAGGTGGACCTGCGCGTGGCCAGGATCGTGGACTGCCAGAAGGTGGAGGGCTCGAACAAGCTGCTGCAGCTCACGCTGGACCTCGGCGAGGGCAAGACGCGCAACGTGTTTTCGGGAATCCAGTCGGCTTACTCGCCCGAGCAGCTCGTGGGCAAGCTCACGGTCATGGTGGCGAACCTGGCGCCGCGCAAGATGAAGTTCGGCGTGTCGGAGGGCATGGTGCTGGCCGCCAGCGCGGCGGACGAGAAGGCCACCCCGGGCCTCTGGATCCTGGAACCGCACGAAGGCGCGGTCCCGGGCATGCGCATCCGCTGAGCTTTGTACGGTTGGGGGCTCCCGCCCTCAACCTCCCTGCTGCCGGGAAGGATCATCGCTCCGCGATGTCGTCGTCACCGTCCCCTGCGGGTTGAAATGCACGTTGAAGAACGCCCGGTCCGTGGGCGTTTCGTGCCACCGATAGCCCCACACCTCCTCCTGCTTCAGCGCGAATTTCTCGATCCTGGTCGGCTTGCCGAGCATGCGCCGCACCGCATCCTGACTGATCCCCGGCCGTACCCGCGCGAAGTTCTCCGCGGTGAGCACCTGCTCGATGCTGCGGACCGTATTGTCGGGGCCGATCGTCACCATCCACGTCGTCCCGCCCTCCGGCCCCCGCGGATACTCCAGCCGGCGGCCGCCATCGGATTCCTCCCAGACGATCTCAGGCTTGCCCGCCTGCCGGCGGATATCGTCCTCGGTCGACCGGCCGATCTCGATGCCCTTGAACAGCTGGCTGTCCGGCTTGACGCTGTTCCACACGCCCCGCGCGGTATCGCCCGCTTTCTTCATCGCTTCATCGACCTTCTGCTGGTCGCAGCCAAACAGTCCAAGCAAGGCGGCAAACATTCCCATGGCGGCAAGGCGTCGTGCTGACGCGTCAGAATTTCGCATATCGGCTCCTGTGGGCAATCAACGCTTGATCGCCTCGACCGGATCGCCCGCGGGCTCGCTGGCCGGCCGGCCATCGGGCGTCAGGTCCGGATCCACGTCGGTCGTCCGTCGGTTGGTACTGCCCGAGAACAGCGTACTCCAGTTGTTGAACCGGCGGTTGAACAGCACGGACAGCCCGTTGATCGACCCGCCCTTGGCAATCAGCGACCACCGCCGCGAGAACGCCCACGTCAGCTTCACGATGTTGGACGCCGACGTCAGGCTCTGCTCGTAGCCCACCGAGATCTGCTCCGTCACGGCCTTGCCCACGCTCACCACCTGCTGGTCGTTCAGGCCCGCCGTACTCGGCCCGATCGAGAACTCGTCGATGCCGAAATGCTGGACGATTCCCTTGCCCGCGCGCCCGCCGATCATGCCGAGCGCCGCACCGCCAAGCGCCCCGCCGCTGAGCTGCCGTTGCTGCCCGGCGCCCGCGCTCTCGGCCCCGTAGCCGAACATCAGCCACGACAGCTTGTCCTCGTCGGGCACGTTGGGCTCCGACACCAGCCGCACCCGCGGCAGCCGCACGGTGCCCGTCACCTCGACGCCGGCCTCGACTTCCTGATTGCGGCGCATCGCGCGGATATTGATGTTCGGATTGCCGATCGGCCCGTTGAAGTTCACGATGCCGCGTTCGATGTTGAGCTTGCGCCCGAACGCCTCGTACGTGCCATCGACCACGCGGACCGTGCCTGTCGCGCGCATCGGCGTGAGCGGCGCGCTCGCGATACCCAGTTGCCCAGCAAGCAGCAGGTCCGCGCCTGCACCGCGGAAGCGGAAGTTGTTGCCGAGGTCGATCGCGACGTCGATCACCGGGCTGAACTGGCTCGTCGGCTTGTCCTCGGGCACCGGCGCATTCGCCGTGGGCAATTCGCGCTGGTCCCGGCGGCGAATGACCACGACGTCGTCGCCAAGCTCCGGCGCGCCCGCCTTCGGCAGATCGAACAGCCCGCGATCGACGCGGAACTTGCCGCGGATCGTGAGCTTGCGGTCCTCGTTCGCGATGCCCGCCTCGCCGGAGACGATCAGCGTGCGCTCCGGGCTCGCGAACAGTTGCAGCTTGTCCGCGACGATCTTGCCCGTGATGTTGGGGTCGGACTCGCCAAACTTGACCGCTCCCGTCGCGGTAAGCGTGCCGTCGCCCCCGCGGAAGCGCACCTGCTTCAGTTCCACGGTGTTCTGGTCGAGCACGACCTGCACGACGCCATCGGTCAGGCGAATGCCCAGGTCGTACAGCGTCACGCCGATGCCGCTGCCATCGACATTCCCGGTCAGCAGTGGCTTGCCAACCGTGCCGGCAAGCCTGAGGTTCGCGGCGAGCTTGCCTTCGAGCGCGTACTGCGGCCCGGTGAACGATTCGAGCGACTTCAAGCGCGGGATATCGAACGCCACCGTGCCATCGAGCGTCGAGGGCGGCCCGACGGTTTGCAGCCCCTGCTCGGTGACAAGGCCCGCCGACGCGTCGACGACGATCCGCCCGATGCGTTCCGCCACGGTACCGCCGCGCAGCGCGATGCGGTTGCCCGCGATATCGGCGCGCAGCTTCGTCTCGCCCAGGCCGAGCGCCGTCCATCCGCGTCCCGCATTGATCGACGCATCGCCGGACCGCCGGCGGATTTCGGCAAACCCGGACGCCGTCTCCGCGAGCGCGAGGTTCCACTTGCCGTCGAGCACGAGGTCGGACCGCACGGGCGGCGCCTCGCCGCTGAATAGCGCCGCGAGCTCGAGCACATGCGCCACGCGCACGCCGTCGATCGCCCCCGCGGTGCGGATGCGGCCATGGTCCCAGTCGAGCCCATCGACGGCGAGCGTGGCCTGATCGAAGGCGAATCGTGCCGCGCCGAGCTTGATGTGCTGGTCCGCCACCAGCAGCGTCGTGGGCGCGGTCAGGCGGAGATTGACGGTGCCGCGCTCTTCGAGCGTGCGGATGGTGCCGTTCCATCCCCCGCCGTTTCGATTGCCGCCCTGCCACGCCCCCTGCCCCGCGAGGTTCAGCTGCACCGGCTTGCGCCGCACGGTGCCCACGGCCTTTGCGTCGAACGTGTGGTTCGCCTGCGTGCCGGCAAGGTTCGCGTCGAGCGTGCGGATCGCCGCGTCGGGCCCCTGATAGTCGCGCGCGGTCAGTTGCGCGGACAGCGTGCCGTCCAGTCCGCCGCGTAACTCGGCATGCCCGCTGGCGCTCGCCACCTTGTGCGGACCGAAGACGAGTCCCTGCGCGCTGTAGTCGCCGACGACCTCAGGTCGCTTCATCGTGCCCGTGATCTCCGCATCGACCTTCGCGCGCCCCGCCACACCGAACTTGAGGCGGTCCAGCTGCGGCGCATCGATGGCCACCTTGAGCCGGTCTCCGCGCGCGCCGAAGCTGCCGCGCAGGTTCACCTGATTGCCCGCCATGCTTAGCGACGCTTCGCTCGGCAGCAGCCGCTCGCCCTCGAGGCGGATCTTGCCGTTGCCGGTCATCGGCAGCCCCGCGTACTCGCTCTCGCGCAACGCGAAGTCGACCGCCACGCGGAGCAGGTCCTTCGCCGACCCCGCTGCCAGCGAGCCCGTGGTGGAGAAGTCCGCATTGATCCGGCCGGGCGCCACCCTGGCCACGCGCGCGGGATCGAAATTGGCGAGCTTGCCCTTGAACTGGAACGCCTGCTCGTCCTTGAGCGCGAGCTTGCCGTCGGCCGTCAGCGTGCCGGCACCGATACCCGCGCGCAGCGCCGTGAGCGTCACCGCTTCCTCGTCGACACGCGCATCGGCGAACAGCTTGAGTTCGCCACCGGCGAGGTCGAGCGCCACGCTCTGCCGGCCCGGCTCGAGCCGCAGGATCACCGGGCCCGCGAGCCGCGTGGGCACGAGCGCGGTGTGCAGCGCGGCCACGTCGAGCCGCCGCACGTCGAGATCGAAACCGCCGCGCCCCTCCCGCAGCATGCCCTGCCCGAGAATCTCGCCCTTGCCCAGCAGCGCGATGCGCAGGTCCCGCACGCTCTGCGCGGTCTCGCTGAGTTCGACGCGCGCGCGCACCGATTCCACGGGCAGCCGCTCCTTGTCGATCGGGCCCGGCTCGAGATTGCGCACGGTAAGCTCGCCGGCGACGGCCAGCGGCCGCGTGGCCGATGCGGGCGTACCGGGTGTACCGGGAGCAAGGGGCGTCGGCACCGGCGCGGAAGCCGAGGCCGCCGATGCCGCGGCCACCGCGCTGGCGGCCGTCTGGCCCGGCTGCGGCCGCGCGATCACGGGCGGCGGCGCCACGGCCTCGACGGGCCGCAGCTCCGCGTGCACGGTGAGGTTGGCCTGCGGTGCGCCGGGGCTGAACAGCCGCGGGTTGATGCGTTCGCCATCGACGAGCAGATGCGTGAAGGGCACGGGGCCGAACGGCGTGACCTCCGCGGTGGCACGGCCGCGGATCCGGTCGCCCGTCGCCTCCACCTGCGCGCGCAGTGCATCGAGCGAGCCCGTCACCGTGGCGGACAAGGCAAAGGTTTCCTTCTGCCACTCGCCTTCGAGCAGCGCTTCTGCCGTAAGCGGGTAAGGCCGGGGACCGGCAAGCTGCGCGTTGGCCTGCAGCTTGCCGTAGGGCGTGACGAGCCGATCGACGGTCAGCCGGTGGCGCGCGCCATCCGAATGCAGCGCGGCCGAAAGGTCCTTGAACACCAGCGGCGTGGCGGTCGGCGCGTTCCCCTGCGTCACCGACAGCTGCGCGAGCGTCAGCGTATCGACATCGATGGCGAGCGGAAGCGACAGCGAGTCCGGCATGCGTGCCGGCGTGCGGTCGGCAGGCTCGGGGGCGGCGGGCGGCAGCTTCGCGTCCACGTTGCCGATGCGCAGGTCCTGCACATGCAGCCGCGCCGGGGACCACACGAACGACCATGTGCCATCGATGCGATCGATCGTCACGCGCGTCGTGGCGTCGCCTTCGCCGCTCGCGTACACCAGGTTGCGCAACCGCAGGCCCGTCGCCACGGTGCCGCCCTCGTACTCGCCCGCGAGCATCCCCGCGGAGAGTCGCGTGGCCACCGACCACAGCTGGCGCGTGCCGCCTTCGGTGCGCAGCGCGAGCACCAGGGCGCCGATCGCCAGCACCACCAGCAGCAGGAGGATCAGGCCGATCCATGCGAGCACGCGCCAGACCCGCCTCCGGGGCTTGCGCGTGGGGCGCGGGGCGTCGTCGTCGGGACGCGGCACGGGCGGCATGTCCGGCATGTTCATCAGAACGCCACCCCCAGCGAGATATGCGGCCGGAATTGGTTCTGCTGGATACCGTAGCCGAGATCGAGCTGCAGCGGACCCACCGGGCTGCGCCAGCGCGCGCCGACCCCCACGCCGTTGTACAGCGTGATGCCCTGTATCGAATTGGTCGCCGTGCCCACGTCCCAGAATACCGCTACGCCCCAGTCGGGCTTGAACCAGTACTGGTACTCGAGACTGCCGGTGCCGAGATAGCGGGCGGGGAGCACGCTCGCGCCGTTCGGCGTGCCGATGGACTGATAGCTGTAGCCGCGGATCGAATCGGTGCCGCCCGCGCGGAACCGCAGCGAGGCGGGCACCTTGGCCGGATCGGACGAGGTCAGGTCCGCGCCAAGTTCGAGCCGCGCGATGAACAGGTCGCGCGTGCCCACGGGCACGTACTGGCGGATGCGGCCATAGAGCCGCAGGAACGTGGCATCCGACAGCACATGCTTGGCCGCCACGCCGACCTGCGTGTTGATCACGTTGCCCCGGCGCGGGAACACGGGGTTGTCCACATCGCGGCGCGTCCACGCGAATGCGGGCACCAGCGCCTTGGAGATCTGCGCCTCCTGCCCATACGGCAGCAGGTTGTCGTAATAGAAGTCAAGCGACCACGTGGTGTCGTACTTCTCGCGCGATCGCGAGCGCTTGAGGCCGGTACGCCAGCTCGTCAGGTCGGTGCTCTCGATGTCGATCGTGCGTTCGTAGCTGCCGTACAGGCTGTTGCGGTAGGTGTGCGAGTCCGGCGGCATCGCCGTCTCCAGAAACGCATACTGGCGCTTCTGTTCGATCCGCGCCTGCGAGTCGAAGACCCACGCGCGGTTGAACAGGTTGTAGTAGGAGTAGCGCCCTTCCACCTGCGCGCCGGTGTCCGTCGTGAAACCGACACCGGAGGTGAGCCGGTGCACCGGATACTCGCGCACGCGCACGCTCACGGGCGCGATCACGGTGCCCGGCTTGTCCGCGTCGGGCTCCGGATCCTCGAGGTCCACCTGCGCGTTGGAGAAGTACGGCTGGTTCTGGATCGCGCGCTGGAGCTCCAGCAGCCGCTCCACGCGATAGGGCTCGCCCTCGGACAACGGATTGACGTTGCGGATGATCTGCTCGGGATAGCGGCGCGTCCCCGAAATCCTGACGGGGCCGAGGATATAGGCCGGACCGCTGTCGTACTTTGCGGTCAGGTCCGCCGCATGCTCGTCCGCTTCCACCCGCGCGCGGGAGGACGCGAGCTTCGCCCCGTAGTAGCTTTTGCTCTGCAGCGTCAGCAGCGCGTCTTCCTTTGCCTTGTCCCAGTCGGACTGCCGGAACGGGTCGCCGACGGGCAGCCCCCATTTGGCGCGCATCTCGGCCACCTGCTCCGGCGATTGCGTGGCGGCCGGGCCGGTTACCGACACATCGACGCTGCGGATCAGCGTGCGGGCCCCGGCATCGACTGTCACATGGACGACGCGGCTGTTCCCCTCGCCCTCCACGCGCGCGGTCGTGGTCGGGTCGAACCAGCCCTCGGTGGACGCGAACTGGCGCACCTGGTCGCCGACGGTTTCCACCATGTACTGGAACTGGTCATCGGACAGGTCCGTGCGGCTGGCGTACCGGGCCAGGTCCAGATGCTCCTTGAGGATGTCCTCGAGCGGCTTCGGCGCGTCCACTTCCACCTTGTAGGTCGCGGCGGCGGGCGCCGCGTGCAATGCGCACGCGCATAGCAGCACGAGCGCCGCGCGTGGGAACGATGCGGCCCGGGGGGGCCGTAACAAGCGTAGAAGAAGGGTCGTGGCGGCGCGGCGGCCCCGGTCTCTCGTCATCCGTCAGATCGAACCAGCGAAGTCGCTATTTGACCACACCCGGCGCCCCGCGACTGCGACAAATCGGCCACGGAGGCGGCTTTCAGGGCGACGGCGGGCGCCGGATGCCGATTCCGCGCAATTTCGTCAGCGAACGGCGCCGATACGGTAAAATCCAGCCCCACCACACCAACTCGCCCCCGCCGGGCACAGGTTTCATCATGGCCATGTACGAATCGGACATCACCCAGTTCCTCAAGACCCTCAAGAAGGAGCGTCCCGCGCTCGAGTCGGAACAACGTGAAGGCCGTTCCCTGCTGTGGGACAAGTCGCCGATCGATCTCGAGGAGCGCGAGCGCGCCGCCGAGTCGCGCGTGGCCCAGAAGCCGTACGTCTACTCGCTCGACAACTGAGTTGTCTCAGGAAAAGCTGACCCTGCCGGTGGAGCTGCCCAGCGTGGCTCCCGGTTCCGGCGGCACAGCGGGCCCGGCCGAGATGGTCGATGGGCTCGCGTTCGCGCGCCTCTATGGCGAGCCGCTGTTCAAGCTGCCGCAGGACCTGTACATCCCGCCCGATGCGCTCGAGATCTTTCTCGAGGCATTCGAAGGTCCGCTCGACCTGCTGCTGTACCTGATCCGCAAGCAGAACTTCAACGTCCTGGACATTCCAATGTCCCAGGTGACGCGGCAGTATCTTCTGTACGTCGACGAAATCCGCAAGAGCAACCTCGAACTCGCGGCCGAGTATCTGCTGATGGCCGCGATGCTCATCGAGATCAAGTCGCGCATGCTGCTGCCGGTCAAGAAGGCCGACAGCGACGAGGAAGCCGAGGATCCGCGCGCGGAACTCGTGCGCCGCCTGCTCGAGTACGAGCAGATGAAACTCGCCGCGCAGCGCCTCGACCACGTGCCGCAGCTCGGCCGCGACTTCCTGCGCTCGCAGGTGTTCATCGAGCAAAGCCTGGCGCCGCGCTTCCCCGAGGTCGAGACGATCGACCTGCAGTCCGCATGGGCGGACGTGCTCAAGCGCGCCAAGCTCAACCAGCACCACAAGATCTCGCGCGAGGAACTGTCCGTGCGCGAGCACATGAGCCAGATCCTGCGCCGGCTCCAGCATGCGCGGTTCATGGAATTCACGGAGCTGTTCGACGAAGCGATCCGCTCCGGCAAGGGCGTGCCCGTGGTCGTCGTGAACTTCATCGCGATGCTCGAGCTGTCGCGCGAGTCGCTGGTCGAGATCACGCAGGCCGAGCCGTTCGCGCCAATTTATGTGCGATTGGCGTACACGCCGACCTGAATTCGCGCTGCCTTGGGCAGCCATCGCACCCCGGCAATGCCCGGCGGCGCCCCGCATGTTCTACAATCCGCCGACAGCCGGCTGGCAATGCACCAACCCGGCGCGGCCCGCACTCCCGGGCTCCCTTCACGACAGCACACGATATTCATGAAAGTCATTTCCTCCATCCAAGAGCTGCGGGACCAGCTGCGCGGGCAGAATCGCGTGGCGTTCGTGCCGACCATGGGCAACCTCCATGAGGGCCACCTGTCGCTGATGCGGCTGGCGCGCCAGCATGGCGATCCGGTGGTCGCCTCGATCTTCGTGAACCGCCTGCAGTTCGGCCCGAACGAGGACTTCGACAAATATCCGCGCACGCTGCAGGACGACATCGAGAAGCTGCAGAAGGAAGGCGTGTACGTCCTGTTCGCGCCGACCGAGTCGGACATGTACCCCGTGCCGCAGGAATATCGCGTGGAGCCGCCGCACGACCTCGGCGACATCCTCGAAGGCGAGTTCCGCCCCGGTTTCTTCAAGGGCGTCTGCACGGTGGTGATGAAGCTGTTCTCGTGCGCGCAGCCGCGCGTGGCCGTGTTCGGCAAGAAGGACTACCAGCAGCTCATGATCGTGCGTCGCATGGTGCAGCAGTTCGCGCTGCCGATCGATATCGTTCCCGCGGAAACGGTGCGCGCCGACGATGGCCTCGCGTTGTCCTCCCGCAACCGCTATCTGAGCGCGGACGAGCGGACCGAGGCGCCGGTGCTCTATCGCACGCTGCACGAGGTGCGCGACACCGTGCTGGGCGGCAGCGTGAATCTGCTCGATGTGGAAGCCGATGCGGTCAAGCGTCTGGCCGACCGTGGCTGGAAGCCGGACTACGTGTCCATCCGCAAGCGCAACAACCTTCAGGCGCCGACGCAGGAAGAATTCCTCGCGGGCGAGCCGCTCGTGGTGCTCACCGCGGCCAAGCTCGGTCCGACCCGTCTGATCGACAACCTCGAGATCTGAGCGGCCGGGCCAGCCTGCCCCGCAGACTGACGCCTCCCATCACGCGCGCTTGAGCTTGCCGCGCGCGCGCTCCGCTTCGCGCTGCAGGTGCCGGCGATGGCCGGTGCGGCGCTTCCACCAGATCAGGATGCCCGTGAGCGCGAACGCCAGCGGCGTCAGGCCGTAGAGCGTCATGAAGGCGCGCCCGGGAACCCCGAACGCCTCGCCCGTGTGCAACGGGAACAGCCAGTTGATGAACGTATCGCCGGACGCGGCCTGCTTCGGGTCCCGCACGGCGACGCGCTGCCCGGTGTGGGCATCGAGCCAGAGGCGCGTGGCGCCTGAATCCTGACGAATCTCGCCGGGCTGGCGCAGGCGGATCTCGTAGGTATCGCCCGCCTTGCGCGGCAGGCTCACGCGCGTGACCAGCGCGCCGGGAAACTCTCGTTCCGCGGCCGCCACGGCCAGCGCGGGCGACAGCGTCTCCGCATCGGGCGCGGCCGGCGCCGAGTGATGCTTCACCGGCGGCGACACGGTCATCACGCTGGAGATGATCGGCGTCACCCATTTCGGCAGATTCAGATACCAGCCCGAGAACGCGCTCACCAGCATCACGGGCGCGATGAAGAGGCCCCCCGCGCGGTGCAGCGAGAAATTGAAGCGCGACCACGAGCCGCCGTGCGTGATGCGCACCGCCTGCAGCCACGAGCGCCGGTTCCGCTTCGGCCACCACAGCGCCAGACCCACGAAGACCGTGATCAGGACCACCATCCCCGTGATGCCGATGATGGTCTTGCCCGTGTCGCCGGTCAGCAGATAGCGGTGCAGATGGAACAGCGTCGGCAGCAGTTGCTGGCGCGACAGCCCCGGCACGCCCCATAGCCGCTCGCCCTTCACCTCCAGCGTGATCGGGTCGATCATGACCTGCCGCGAGCGCCCCGGACCGGCCGACGGCCCCTTGATCGGATAGGCCGCGATAAACACGCCTTCCTCGTGCATCGGCAGCATCAGCGTGTTGGGACGCCCGTAGTGCGGATCGGCGGTGAGCTTTCGATAGATGGCATCAATCGAGGGACCACCGACGGGGATGCGGGCGGGCGCCGACGAGACGAGCAGGTCCGGATTGAGGGCCGCGTCGAGTTCGTCGCGCCAGGCGATGGCGGTGCCCGTCAGGCCCAGCAGCACGAACAACAGCCCGAAGGACAGGCCGATATACAGGTGAACCTTGATGAGAACTGTGCGCAGGCGACCGGAAACCATGGGGGCGAAAGCTATCGGCGGAACGGGGTGGGCGTAGGATGCCGGTATTGGCGATCCGGAAATGCAAATGCGAAGGATTCGCGATTCTAGCAGTACCGTATGATCCGCGCGGTGCAGTTCGCTTTACGCCTTATCTCCACGTTTACGTCATGCCCACGTCACACCGCATCACACTCGACGCCGCCCTGCCCGCGGACGCCGACCTGCTGGCCCGGCTGCACAGCGATAGCTGGCGCCATGCCTATGCCGGGCTGATCCCGGCCACCTATCTGGAATCCCACGCGCCGGCCGAGCGGCTGGCCACCTGGCGCGCGCGCATGCTCGAGGGCGCGGAGGCGCCCATCGAAGTCACCATCCTGCGTGTCGATGGCGAGCCCGCGGGCTTCTGCTGCCTCATGCCGCTGGCCGAACCCGGTTACGGCGTCTATCTCGATAACCTGCACGTCATGCCGGCCTATCACGGCGGCGGTTATGGTAAGCGGCTGATGGCCCATTGCGTGCGACGCACGATCGAGCAATGGCCCGGCAAGCCGCTGTTCCTGTATGTGCTCGACGGCAACACACAGGCGCGCGCGTTCTACCGCGCGCTGGGCGGCGAGGAAGCGCCCGCCTTCGAGGACCCGTTTCCGGGCACCGACCATATGGTGCTCGTGCGGCGGGTCACCTGGCAGGATCCGGAGGCGCTACTGGCAAAGCTTAGTGGGGGGTCGCGCGCGTAGGGTGCGAAGGGGGCTGGGGCGGCGGGCGATGGGCCGCGGCGGCCCGCACCGGGCTCGCGTCCTCCGTGCCCGTCTCCACCCTGCCTGTCTCCACCCACCGCACGACAGGCTGCCATTGCTCGCGATCACGGGCCACGCGCGAGGGCGCGACGTCCCATAGCGTGAGCCCGTGCGCGGCCAGCTGGACGTAGTTCTGCGTATCGCGCAGGTAACCGGGCACCGGCAACCCGACGCCCTCGACGAAGCGTTGCAGTTGCTCCGCCGCGCGCGTGCGGCTGTCCACGCGCATGCCGATCACGCCGACGGCGACCTCGCCATGGCGCACGCGGCGCTCGTCGGCCAGTCTGGCGAGAAAGTCCTGCGTGGCGAGGATGTCGAACATCGATGGCTGCAGCGGCACCACGATGCGGTGCGCGAGCTTCATGATGTCCTGGAATCGCCAGCCATGCAGGCCGGCCGGCGTGTCGAGCACCACGTGCGTGGTGCCCTTCGGCGGACGCGCGATATGGTCGCCGTCGATGTCCCAGCTACGGATGGGCGGCGCCGACGGCGGCCTCAGCCCCAGCCATGCACGCGACGACTGCTGGCGATCGGTATCGCCGAGCATCACCGCGTGCCCCTGGCTCGCAAAGTAACCGGCGAGATTGGTCGCCAGCGTGGTCTTGCCCACACCGCCCTTGGGATTGGCGATCACGACTACCGGCATGAATGTCCTCCATTGTCCGAGAGTGCTGCCTAGGGGTGCTGCAAAGCGTACCGCGAAAGTGGAACAGCTTCGGGCCGCGTGGGTCCGGGCGGGCCGGTCAACGCGTGCCATGCCCGGTCCGAAGCCACGCGTTAGTGTAGCGGGATCTCATGGCTTTTCGGACCGGCTTCGGCCCTTCACCGTGCGCCATCCGACGCTGTGGCTAGCGGCGCGAGCATCGTCCGCAGGTCCAGATGCGTCGCCATGCTGTCCGCCAGCCGCTCGATCGACGCCTCGCGCAACGCGTCGAGGTCCACGCCCGCGGCGCCGCCAAGCCCCGCCCATCGCAACAGCGCCCCGCAGGCGGCCGGGTCATCGAATAACCCATGCACATAGGTCGCCAGCACCTGACCGTCCTCGGACACCGCCCCATCGGGCCGCGCCCGACCGACGCAGGCCTCCTCCCCGATCCACAACGCGGGCCGCGCCAACGCGGGCCCCTCGGTCACGCCAAGATGGATCTCGTAGCCCTTCACCGCCGCCGTACCGTCCTCCAATGCAAGGTGGCCACTCACTTGCCGCAACTGTTTTTCGGGCGCGAGCGTGGTGTCGAAGTCCAGCAGGCCGAGTCCATCGCTGGTCCCGGCAGGCCCTTCCCGGCCGTCCGGGTCATGCACGCGCCGACCCAGCATCTGCATGCCGCCACAGATGCCGACAAGCTTCCCGCCATACCGCAGGTGCCGCGCCAACGCCTGCGTCCATCCGTTCGCGCGCAGGAAGGCCAGATCCGCCCGCACGCTCTTGCTGCCCGGCAGGATCACGAGGTCCGCGGGGGGAATGGGCATCCCCGGCCCGACGAACCGCAGATCGACCCCCGGATGCGCCCGCAGAGCGTCGAAGTCCGTATGGTTGGAAATCCGCGGCAGCACGGGCACGATCACGCGCAACAGCGTATCGCCATGCTTGGCACCCTGGGTCGCCACCACGGCGTCCTCGGCATCGAGGTGCAGGCCATGCAGGTAAGGCAGCACGCCGAACACAGGCTTGCCGGTCCGCTCGGTCAGCCAGTCGAGCCCCGGTTGCAGCAGCGCGATATCGCCACGGAAGCGGTTGATGATGAATCCGGTCACGCGCGCGCGTTCGCTTTCCGACAGGCAGTCGAGCGTGCCGAGCAAATGCGCGAACACGCCGCCACGATCGATATCGGCCACGAGCACGACGGGGCAATCGACGCGCTCGGCAAACCCCATGTTCGCAATATCGCGGGCGCGCAGGTTGATCTCGGCGGGGCTACCCGCCCCCTCGACCATGACGACGCCATACGCCTCGCGCAGCCGCGCATGGCTTTCCAGCACGGCGGCCATGGCCGTGGGCTTGTACGCGTGATAGGCGCGCGCATCGAGGTCCATGCGCGCACGGCCATGGATGATGACCTGCGCGCCAATGTCGCTGCTCGGTTTCAGCAGCACGGGGTTCATGTCGGTGTGCGGCGCGATGCGGGCAGCCTGCGCCTGCAGCGCCTGCGCACGGCCAATTTCTCCGCCGTCGACGGTGACGGCACTGTTGAGCGCCATGTTCTGCGGCTTGAACGGCGCAACCTTCACGCCGGCGCGCGCCAGCACGCGGCAGAGGCCCGCGACGACGGTACTCTTGCCGGCGTCGGACGTCGTGCCCTGCACCATCAGGGTGCCGCCCAGGGCGCTTGCGGGGTATGGGAAGGGCGGGAGGGACGGGATGAGGGTGTGGGCGGTCATGCGGCAATTATCGCCGCATGCGGACGGTTTGCTCCGTTCTCCGGTTCGGGGAGGCGGCGTCTGCAATATCCATGCATGCGAGTGCCCGATGCGACCGCTACAATACGCCGGATGGATACCAAGGCCCTCGGCATTTCCTCCACCGTCGCCACCGACGCCCTAGCCACCGCTGGCGCGAGCGAGCCCGTCGTCGCCACCGCGCCGCTCGAAGCCGCACTCGGCGTCGCGCCGCGCGAGCTGACGCTCGTGATTGGCGGCGCGCGTTCCGGCAAGAGCCACTTCGCGGAGCAGCTCGCGACCGATCATGCGACCGCCACCGGCGGCCCCGTGACCTACATCGCCACCGCGCGACACGACGCCGACCCGCCCGACGAGGAAATGGAGCTCCGCATCGCGCTGCACCGCGCGCGGCGCCCCGTCGACTGGGCGCTCGTCGAGGAGCCCGTGCACCTCGCCGACGCGATCTATGCCAACGCACGCCACGGGGGCTGCATCCTCGTGGACTGCATCACGCTGTGGCTCAACAATCTGATCTTCGACGAGAACCGCTCCTACCCCGAGCACGGCGTGATCACGCCGCCGCCGGCGTTCACCGAAGAAATCGATGCGCTGCTCGCCGCGCTGCCCACCACCCCGGGCAACGTGATCCTCGTGACCAACGAGATCGGCTTCGGCGTCGTGCCGACGGGCTCGATCACGCGCTTCTACGTCGATGAACTCGGCCGCCTCAACCAGAAGCTCGCCGCCGCCGCGGACCGCGTGCGCCTGATCGTCGCGGGCCTCCCGGTGAATGTGAAGGGCTGAACGCGCATGGTCATGCTGTCCTGGGCGGCCACGGTGGCTGCCGCGCTGGCCGGCGTGCTGCTGGACCGCGGTTTCGGCGAGGTACGCCGGTGGCATCCGCTGGTGGGCTTCGGCAAGCTGGCCGCTGCCTGCGAACGCCGTTTCAATCGACCGTCCCGTCCCAAATGGACCCAACGCGCGTTTGGCCTGTGCGCATGGTCCGTGCTCGTGCTGGGCCCCTCCGTGGTGGCGTGGGCCGTACTGGGGGAACTGACGCCGTATGCGCCGTGGCTCGCGTGGCTGCTGCATGCGGTGGCGCTGTACTTTGCGCTGGGGGCGCGCAGCCTTGCCGAACATATCGCACCGATCGCTGACGCCCTCGCCGCTGGCGACCTGCCCGCGGCGCGCATGCTGACGTCGCGCATCGTGTCGCGCGACACCGCCGATGCCGATACCGAGGCCCTGGCCCGCGCCGCCTGCGAGTCCGCGCTCGAGAACGGCAACGATGCGATTTTCGGGGCGCTGTTCTGGTTCCTCGTCGGCGGCGCGCCGGCGGTCATTGCATTCCGGCTCGCCAACACGCTCGATGCGATGTGGGGCTATCGCACGCCCAGGCTGATGCATTTCGGCTGGGCCGCGGCGCGCATCGACGACGGGCTCAACCTGATTCCCGCGCGGCTGACCGCGCTGTCCTATGCGCTGCTCGGCAAGACGCTGCCTGCGCTGCGGTGCTGGCGCACACAGGCGCGTGCATGGTCGAGCCCGAACGCGGGCCCGGTCATGGCCGCGGGCGCGGGCGCGGTCGGCGTCGCGCTCGGTGGCGGGGCGCGTTACCACGGTGAATGGGAAGTCCGCCCGCCACTGGGCTTCGGCGAAGCCCCCGACGCCCGCCACGTCCGCGCGTGCCTCCAGCTCGTGCGCCGCACGCTATGGCTATGGCTCGCGCTGGCAGCCGCCAGCGTGCCCCTCACCCTACCCTTCACCCTGCCCCTCGCCCTGCGCGGAGCCCTCGCATGACCGGGCTTGCGCTACGCGGCATTGCCCGCTCCCGGCGCGACACACCGGATAGCGTTCCCGTATGAGCAACTCCCTTCACGCCATCCGCCACGGCGGCGACCTGCTCGCGGCGGTGCGGCGCTATGGCCGTGCCGCCGGCGACTGGCTCGATCTTTCCACGGGCATCAACCCGGACGGCTACCCCGTGCCGCCGCTACCCGCCGACGCATGGCAACGCCTGCCGCAGGACGACGACGGGCTCGCCGAAGCCGCCGCGCTCGCGTACGGTGCCGTGCAAGCCCTCCCCGTCGCTGGCTCGCAGGCCGCGATTCGCACGCTGCCCACGCTGCTGAAGCCGGGCCGGGTGGGCATCGCCGCGCTGGGCTATAGCGAGTACGCGCCCGCCTTCGCGCGGGCCGGGCACACCGTGGTCCCATTGAACGAGGCGGACTTTGCACGCCCCGATCTCGCGCAGGCATCGACGCTCGCGCTGGACCACCTCGTGGTGGTCAATCCGAACAACCCCACCGCACGGCTGATCCCCGCCTCCACGCTCGCGCGCTGGCACGGCGAACTGTCGTCGCGCGGGGGTACGCTGCTGCTCGACGAGGCGTTCATCGACTGCCATCCGGGGCAATCGCTCGCGGCAAGCGCGCATCTGCCGGGGCTCGTGGTGCTGCGCTCGCTCGGCAAGTTCTACGGACTGGCCGGCGTGCGTTGCGGCTTCGTGCTCGCGGAAAGCGCGATACTCGACCCATTGCGCGACGCCCTTGGCCATTGGACCGTCTCCGGACCCGCCCGCGCGATCGCACGCGACGCGCTGGCCGATCGCGGGTGGCAATCCGCCACCCGGTCTCTCCTCGCGCGACAGGGCGAGCGGCTCGCCACGCTCCTGCGCGGCCACGGACTGGCCACGGTGACGCAGCCGCTGTTCTGCTGGGTGCCCGATGCCAACGCGCCCGCGCTGCATGACGGGCTTGCGCGGGCCGGCGTGTGGACGCGGCTGTTCGAGGCCGCGGGCGATTGCCCGGCGAGCCTGCGATTCGGCCTGCCACCCAATCGCGATGAAAGCTGGCAACGGCTCGAGGCCGCGCTTGGCGATAGCGCGGGGGCACGACGTACCGCGCCCCAGGCCGCTGGCTGACCCGCGCCGCCCCCCTGAACGCCCCTGAGCGCCCCTGAAGACTTTTGAACGCCCCTGACCGCCCATCAGCGCCCATGACCGCCACGCCCAGCTCCTCTCACCTCGCTGACCGCGCTGGCCGCGCTGGCCCTGCTGGCCCTGCTGGCCCTGCTGGCCCTGCTGGCCCTGCTGGCCGTGATGGCCGTGATGGCCGTGATGGCCGTGATGGCCGTGATGGCCGCGCAAACCATGCTGGCCGCTCACGACTATCCAACACCCCAGACCGCCCCGAACCGCCCGCCGGGCCCCACCCTATGCCGCCCATCCAAGCCCTGCTCGCTGCCTCACTCCTGCTCGGCGCGAGCCTCACGGCCCTGCCCGCCCAGGCCGCCGTCACGGCCACCGACGACGCCGGCCAGGCCGTCACGCTCGCGCAACCGGCCCGCCGCATCGTCTCGCTCGCCCCGCACGTGACCGAGCTCATCTACGCGGCCGGCGGCGGCGACCGGATCGTCGGCACGGTGACCTACAGCGACTACCCGCACGAAGCCAGGGACATCCCGCGCGTCGGCGACAACAAGTCGCTCGATCTCGAGCGGATTGCCGCACTCAAGCCGGACCTCATCGTCGTCTGGCGTCATGGCAACGCGCAGAAGCAGACCGACCGCCTGCGCGCGCTCGGCATGCCGCTGTTCTTCAGCGAGCCGCGCCGGCTCGAATCCATCCCGGAAAATCTCGAAAAGCTCGGCACGCTGATGGGCACCAGCACAGTGGCCAACCGCGCCGCCGCGGACTTCCGGCAGCAGATCGATACATTGCGCAAGACCTACGCCTCCCGCCCGCCGGTCACGGTGTTCTATCAGGTCTGGCAGCAGCCGCTGATGACGCTCAACGGCCAGCACCTCATCAGCGACATGCTGGCGTTATGCGGCGGCCGCAATCTGTTCGCGAACGAGACGCCGCTCGTGCCGACGGTCTCCACCGAAGCGGTGGTCGCCGGCAATCCCGAGGTGATGCTCACCGCCGGCATGGGCGCCACGCGGCCCGACCGGCCGCTCGCGGACTTTACGATGTGGGAGAAATGGAAGCAGGTCACGGCCGTCGCGCGCAACAATCTGTTCATCGTCGACGGCGACCTCGTCAATCGCGCGGGCCCGCGCGTGGCGCGCGGCGCGGAGGAAATCTGCAAGGACATCGACATCGCCCGCTCGCGGCGGCCGCGTTGAATCGAGGCTGGATCGGCCGGATACGTCCGATACGCTCGATACGCCCGATATTCCCGATAGCCCGATACGCCCCGGTATGCCGCCCGCGATCCACGCGCATCGCGGGGGGCGCGGCGAGGTCATCGCGTGACGGGTCGGCGCAACCTTCCGTCACGCCTCAATCGACGGTCCGATTCCACCAGATCAGTTGCGCCTGCCCCCCCTGCAACCGCAGGCAACAAGACGCGCCAAATCCAAGCGACCATTGCAGCGTCCGCGCCAGCGGCACGCCAAGCCAGTGCGCGGCGAGCATGCGAATCGGCCCCGCATGGGCCACTACCCACCAGCATGCCTCGCCCGATGCCGGCGCAACCTTCGTCGGCTCTCCACCCCGCTCACCGCTCCACTCGCTAGCCCACTCGCTAGCCCGCTCGCCAACCCATTCGCTCACCCGCGCCATCCCCTGCGCCGCGCTCTCCCCGCCATGCGGACGAGCGTGCATCAGATCGGCCGCCCATGCATCGAGGTCGGCCCGTGGAACGTCGTCCCAGACCATGCCCTCCCATGCGCCGAAGTCCAGCTCCTGCAATCGCGGTTCGATCTCGCACGGCACCGGGACGGCTAGCGTGCGAGCGAGCCCCTCCGCCGTGTCCCGCGCCCGCAAGGCGGGACTCGTGACGATGCGCGACGGCATGAAGCCGCGCAGCGGCGCGGCGATGTCGGCCAACGCCGGCGAACATGGCGCGGCCAACGCCAGGTCGAGCCGGCCGTAGCAGATCGATGCGCCGATCGATGACGGGTCCCCGGGCAACGCCGGCCGCGCATGGCGAATCAGAATGAGGTCCATGTCAGTACCACGTCCATGCCGCGGCGACGAAGTACACAAGCAGCTCCGCAAGCTGCTGTGCGAAGCCGAGGCAATCGCCCGTGTAACCGCCGATACGCCGCACGAAGTAGGCCCCGAGTGCAAGCCGCAATAACAACAGCGCAACCAGCGTCACCAGCGCAAACGGCAGCGCGCCTGCGACGCCAATGCCATCGCCCCCGGGCAGAAACCCGCCCATGGACATCCACACCAGCGGCACCACGCCGCAGACCAGCGCAAAGAGCAAACCGGCACCCCGCAACCGATGCGCGACCGGCCGCGCCTTGCCCTCGTCGCGGACATAGTCGTGCGTGGAGAGATAGGTGATGGCCATCGCGCGGCTAGCGCCGTGCGCGACGACGATCGTGGCCACCAATACGGCCACGCCACCCGTCGTGCCGATCTGCAGCAACAGTTGCCACTTGAGCAGCAGCGCGATAACCACGGCGATCGCGCCAAACGCCCCCACGCGCGAGTCATGCATGATGCGCAGGACGTCCTCACGCGTATAGCCGCCGCCAAAGGCATCGACGCAATCGGCAAGGCCGTCTTCGTGGAACGCGCCGGTCAGCAGCAGCGTAGCGGCCATGCCGACGAGCACGGCAACGGAAGGCGACCACAGATGCGCGGCCGCCCACGTCGCCATTGCGCCAATCACGCCAACGAGCAGGCCGACCAGAGGAAAGTACCGCGCGGCCGCGTTGAGCTGCTCGGGCGTGAAGCCGACCCAGCGCGCAAGCCCAGAGGGCAACGGCACACGCGTGAAATAGCCGAGCGCCGTGAGGAAGAATCGGAGTTCGTCAGCGGCGCGCATGGGTGTTGTCGTTTGAGGTCAGGCGCTCGCGGTACTGACGCCCGCGCCGCTGAACGTCGCCATCTCGCGCAGGAACGCCGCCGCCGCATTGACCAGCGGCCACGCCAGCGCCGCCCCCGTGCCCTCGCCCAGCCGCAGATCGAGCGCGAGCACCGGCTCGGCGTCAAACGCAGCCAGCAGCGCCCGATGCCCCTGCTCATGCGAGCAATGCGAGAACACGCAATAGTCGAGCACCGCCGGCGCAATACGCGCGGCGACGAGTAGCGCCGCGCTGGCAATGAACCCATCGACCAGAATGACCATCCGGCTCGCGGCCGCCGCAAGGAAGGCACCCGTCATCATCGCGATCTCGAAGCCGCCGAACGCTGCCAGCACATCGAGCGGCGCCGTGGCATCGGCATGCAGCGCCAGCGCGCGCGACAAGACCTCGCGCTTATGCGACAGCCCCGCATCGTCGAGCCCGGTGCCACGCCCCGTGCACGCCTCGATCGGCAATCCCGTCAGCCGGCTCATCACGCAAGCCGCGGCAGACGTATTCGCAATGCCCATCTCGCCAAACCCGATCACATTGGTGCCCTGCTGCGCATGCCGCAACACGCGCGCGATGCCCGCCTGCAGCGCGGCAACGGTCTGATCCGGGGTCATCGCCGGCCCCTCCAGAAAATTGCGCGTCCCGGCGGCAATGCGGCAATTCACGAGGCCGGCAGACGCGGGCAACGGTGCGCGCACGCCCGCATCCACCACCTCGAGCGTCATGCCATGCAGCCGCGAAAACACGTTGATCGCGGCCCCGCCGTTGAGGAAGTTCAGCACCATCTGCGCGGTAACCTCGGCCGGATACGCGCTCACGCCCGCATCGGCAATTCCATGGTCGCCCGCGAACACGATCACCGCCGGCCGCTTCAGCTCGGGCTTCGTGGTCCCCAGCACCATGCCGATCCGCAATGCCAGCGCCTCGAGCTTGCCCAGCGCGCCGAGCGGCTTCGTCTTGTCGTCGATGGCGGCCTGCAGCACGGGCCGTAGCGCGGCGTCGGGCGCCTCGATCGGCGGCAGCGGAAGCGAATAATCGGACAGGGAGGAGAGAAGCGAAGACATGTTGCAACAACCGTGTAGGTGACCAGATATTCGTAACTGTAGACTGCTCTACATCTCGACGCCGCGCTGCGCCTTCACGCCCGCCTTGAAGGCGTGCTTGACCAGCGTCATGTCGGTGACCGTATCGGCGGCGTCGATCAGCGCCTGGGGCGCGCCACGGCCCGTGATGACGACATGCTGCATCGGCGGCCGCGCGCGCAAATCGGCAATGACACGGTCCACGTCGAGGTAATGCAGCTTCAGCGCGATGTTCAGTTCGTCGAGCAGCACCAGCGACACCGTCGGATCGGACAGCAGTCCGCGCGCGACGTCCCACGCGGCCTCTGCCTTCGCCACATCGCGCGAGCGATCCTGCGTCTCCCACGTATAGCCTTCGCCCATCACGTGAAACGCGCACTCCTCCGGAAAGCGCCGCAGAAACTGTTCCTCGCCGCTTGGAATCGCGCCCTTGATGAACTGCACCACGGCGGTCTTCATGCCGTGCCCCATCGCGCGCACCACCATGCCGAAGCCCGAGCTCGACTTGCCCTTGCCATTGCCGGTGGTGATGACGATCACGCCACGCTCGATCTGCGCCGCCGCGATCTTCTGATCGACGACGTCCTTCTTGCGCACCATGCGCGCCTTGTGGCGGTCGTCGCGGCCGTCGTCAGCCGCGCCGTCTTCGGAGTTCGGGGAATTATCGGTCGTCATGAGGGGTTCCATCGGGAATCAGCGCCCATTGCGTGCCATCGGTGACACTGATGATCGGCGTGCGCAGCGCGCGCGAGCATCGTTCGGGCGTGAGCACGTCGCCCGCGGGCCCATGCAGCGCGTGGCCGTCCTCGGCCATCAACAGCGCATGGGTCGCGTAGCGGCGCGCAAGGTTGAGGTCGTGCACGATCACCACCGCCGCATGGCGGCCCGCGCGCACGAGGCGCATCAGCAGATCGAGCACGAGGATCTGATGGCGCAGGTCGAGGTGCGCCACCGGTTCGTCCAGCAGCAGCAACGGCGCCTGCTGCGCGAGCGTCGCGGCCAGCGCCACGCGCTGGCGTTCGCCGCCGGAGAGCGTCATCACGTCGCGCCGGGCAAAGCCATCGAGGTCGAGGGCGGTCATCGCATCGGCGACGATCGTATCGTCCTCGCGTCGGCTCCATCCCCATCCGGACAGATGCGGATGCCGGCCGACGCGCACCGCATCGGTCACGGACATCGAGAATGTATCGTGGATCGCCTGAGGCAGATACGCGCGTCGCAGCGCCAGCGCGGGCGGCGCGATGCGCGCCAGCGGCACGTCGTCGAGCCGTACCTCGCCACCATCGGCCTGACGCAGGCCGGCCAGCACGCCCATCAGCGTGGACTTGCCCACGCCATTGGGGCCGACCACGACCCACAGTTCACCGGCGCCGACGGTCAGCCCAAGCCCCTCGACAAGCACGCGCTCGCCCGCGCGGAGCTTCACGTCATGCAACACGAGGCGCGGGCATTCCGCGCGCGGCCGCATCCAGTCCGGCGAGGCAGTCATCGTGACAGTCATCGCGGCCTCCGCAGCAACAGATACAGGAACGTCGGCACCCCCAGCAATGCCGTGATGACGCCGACGGGCAACTGCGCGGGCGCGATCACCGTGCGGGCAATCAGGTCGGCGGCCATCAGCAACGTGCCGCCAAGCAGTACCGAAGCCGGTAGCAGGAATCGCTGGTCGTTGCCCCAGGCCAGCCGCACCAGATGGGGCACGACGAGCCCCACGAAGCCAATGGAGCCCGCGGTGGTAATGGCCGCGGCAATGGCGAACGACGCCACGAGGAATGTGACCAGCCGCACGCGGCCCACCTGCACGCCCAGCGCCTGCGCCACGGTCTCGCCGAGCAGCATCACGTTGAGCGATCGCGCCATCGGCATCACCACGGCGAGCGCGAGCAACAGCGTCCCAAGCGCGGCCCCATAGCTGGCGGTGCCGCCAAGATCGCCCGTCAGCCAGAACAGCATGCCGCGCAGCCGCGATTCGGGCGCGACGGCAAGAATCAGGGTAATCAGCGCGCCCCAGCCCGCGGCGATGATCACGCCGGTCAGCAGCAGCCGCGCGCCGGCCTCGTGATGACCGCCTTGCACCTGCGGATGCAGCAGGTCGCGTCGCGCGAGGGTCGCCACGAGCACCATCGAGCAAAGCGCGCCGCCGGCCGCGCCGACCTGCACGGTCCACAGCGGCGCCATCGTGAGCATCGCCAGCAGCGCGCCGGTGGACGCCCCGCCCGACACGCCGAGCACGTACGGCTCGGCAAGCGGATTGCGCAGCAGCACCTGCATCAGCGCGCCGGAGAGCGCGAGCAGGCCGCCGCAGGCAAACGCGGCGATCGCACGAGGCAGCCGCAGTTCGCGCACGATGGCTCCGGCCGTGCCCTGATCCGCGCCGGTGAGCGCGGACCACAGCCGCGTGGCATCGAGGGAGACACTACCGAGCGCGAGCGAGAGCGCGAACACGCCGAGCCCCGCCATGGCGAGGATCAGCCAGATCGCGAGCGCGCGCCGGAACTCAGCCATGGCGTCCCGTCATTTCTGCCGCCAGCCGAGCGTGATGTAGCCCGCCCTGCCCTGCGTGTTGTACGGATACGCGAGCTGGTAGTTCTTGTCGAACAGGTTTTCCACACGGGCGGCGACGAACCATTCCTTGGTGATGTTATAGCGGGCAGTGAGGTTGACGATACCGTATCCGCCGAGCGTGCGCGACCCATTGTCGAGCCGCGACGACGACACCAGCCATTCGCCGCCCACACGCACCGGGCCGATATTGCGCCCGATGTCCACCGACGCGTGCCGGCGCGCGCGGCGCACGAGCTGCGTGTGGTTCGTCTCGTCGGTCGGATTCTGGAACGTCACGGCCGCGCCGAGATCGGTGCCCCAGATCGTGGCGCGCCACGATGCTTCCACGCCCTGCACCTTCGCGCTGTTGACGTTCTGTGCGAGGAACAGGCCGTTGCCCACGGCCGTCGATACGATCAGGTTGTCGTAACGCGTCTCGAATGCCGTCACGCGCAGCAGACCGGTCTGCTCGCTGTCGTACTGCACGCCCACCTCGGCAGACTTCGCGCGCTCGGGGCTCAGGTTCGGCTGGCCGAAGCCCGGGTAATACAGTTCGTTGAACGTCGGCGCGCGGAAGGCGTTGCTGATGTTGGCGATCAGCTTCAGCGCGTCGGTCACATTGAAGCCATAGCCCGCGAAGCCGCTCGCCTGATTGCCGAAGTCCGAGTAATGGTCGTTGCGGACATTCAGCTGGATCTGGTTGCGGCCGATCCGGCCCTCATACCCGCCATACACGGAGAACACGTTGCGCGACGGCGCGGCATAGGCGCTGGACGCCAGCGTCTGCTGCAGGTAGTCGGTGCCGAACAACAGCTTGTGCCCGGCCGCGAGCGCGTACTCGTTCTGCCAGTTGACCTGGCGCGTGCGCGTGTTGAACAGGCTGTCGAACAGCCCGTTCTTCGTGCCCTCGCTGCGATCCTGGCTCTGCGCGACCTTGATGTGCGTGGTCCAGTCCGGCAGCACGCGGCCGTTGACGAACGCGGATAGCGTGTAGAGCTCGCTGTCCATGCGCAGGTCGTCGGTCGAGAGGCCCGTCGTGCTCGTGCTGTCATAAGACAGCTGGCTGTTCGAGTAGTACGCTGCCACACCGGCATCCCAGTCCGCGCTGAACTTGTGCCGCAGCTGGCCGGACACGCTCCGGTTCTCGTACGGATTGTCGTTCGGGTTCGGACCGCGCGTGGCGGGCACGCGCGGATTGTCGCGGCGCCACTGGTCGACGTTGACCGACGAGAAGCCGTCCGTCTTGATGATCGACCCCGTCACGTTGAACGAGGTGTCCCCGATCTGTCCGCCATAGCCCGCCGTCGCCTGCCGCGTCTTGTACGTGCCGTATTCCACCGACGCATTGCCGGCAGGCGCCTGGCCCGCGCCGCTCTTCGTGAAGATCTGCACCACGCCACCGATCGCGTCGGACCCGTACAGCGCGGACACGTTGCCGCGCACCACCTCGATATGATCGATCTGGTCCGGCAGGATGTTGGCGAGCTGTGCGGTGCCGCCGCTGACACCGGCCACGCGCACACCGTCGATCAGGATGAGCACCTGATTCGAGTTCGCGCCGCGCATGAACAGCGTGGTGTTCGCGCCAAGACCGCCGTTGGTCGCGAACTCGACGCCCGCCTGGTTGCGCAGGAGGCTGCGCAGGTCGGGCGCCTGCGCGTTCACGATGTCTTCCTGCGTCACGACTGTAGTGTGGGGCAGCGCGTCGGAAACGGCCTGCGCGGTACGCGACGCGGTCACGACGATGGGATCGAGCTGGCGCGACGCGCCGCCGTCGGCGGTCTGCGCATGGGCCGCGGTTGCGCCGAGCGAGCCGATCGCGATGGAGACCAGCGCGCCCTTGCAGGCGGCCGCGGACGGACGCAGAGAGGGACGTAGGGTCGGACGCAGGGAGGGACGTAGGGTTGGACGTACCCGGGGCATGGGAGCCGCGGCGGTCCGTTGAAGCGTTACACGCATTGCTAGGATGGGATGTGGATGTGCCAGGCCCGTTCCCCCGCGGACCGTATGGCGAAGTGGCGGCGCTTGCGCGCGCGCCCGCGTTCAGGCCGGTATCCGGGCTGACGACATCAGGCCGGCCGCCTTCCCGCATGCATGGCGCATGCAGTGGCTTCCGGACAGCCCTGCGAAGCGGCGCGTCGGCCTGGGCCGGGGTCGACAGACCGGGGCCGGGACATCGCGCGTTCGCGGTCGCTTACCGTTGCGGGGGCAGCACAGGTTGGCTGGCTCCGGCTGGCTGCCGGCGCTGGCTCCCTGTTTCCCGTTGAACTGCCTGGCCGCATCGAATCGGCCGGGCGAGCACCTGGAACGTGCGCGAGTGTAGGGAGTTTCACAGATGCAGTCAATGCGGCGCGATGGCCGCCGTTAACCGGGGAATTCCCCGCATCCGATGCAACTTCCGCGCACGATGCGGGTCAGAACCGGCTTGGCCGAATCGGTGGCGAAGGCGGTACGCGCTTCCGCATCGGCTAGAATCCGGAAAACCCGACTTCAAACCGGACATCAGGCGACACCAGGACAGGCAACTATGCTTACTGAACTTGAACAACTGGCTGCCAAGATCGGGCGCGTGCTCCATCACGCGGATACGCTGGCGGCGGAGAATCAGCGACTGCGCGCGGAGATCGACCGCCTGCAGGCCGAAGCGACACAACTGCGCGGCGAACGCGAAGCAATGGCGGCCGATCGCGAACTGCTCAACATCAAGATCGAAGAAGCCCAGCTGCGCATCCAGTCGATTCTCGACAAGCTGCCGACCGCGAGCGACGCGCGTCAGCTGGACCTGCTCGGCGAGCCCGGCGCGGCCGCCGCGGCGACGGGCACTCACCCGGCTCCCGGAGAACACGCATGAGCAACAAGCAAGTGGAACTCACCATCGCGGGCCAGCCCTACCGGTTTGCGATCGCCCCGGACAACGAAGCCGCGCTGCTGGAAGCGGTGGCCCTCGTCGATGGGCAGATGAACAAGCTGAAGGGCAATGTGTCCGCGAAGGGCGTCGAACGCGTCGCGGTGATGGCCGCGATCAGCATCGCATCGGACCTGCTCGCGCTGCGCCGCAAGCAGGAAGAGGACGGCGCGATTCCGGTGGACGCGGTCCGCGCGCGGATTCGCGAACTCAACGAGCGCGCGGACGAAGCGCTGCGGCAGTACGCGCATGTGGGCACGGACGCGCGCTGAAATTTTTTCGCATGTGAGCCTTGAAGTCCATCGCGCCGTACCGATATCCTGAGTGTGGTTGGGTGTACAGCGCGGTGGAAAATGTAACCATACGGCAGGACGGACTTGGTATGGTTCGCAGCGCGGTGTATAGTGGAGCCACTGTTCGCCGCACCCCAGCGCTAAGATGTAAAGCGGTGGATGCAAGGAGCAGACAATGGCCAGGTTATCGTGCCGGGCCGCCGTTCTCATCCCATCCTTGAAGAAACGGCAAACGTCTGACAATGGTGTAATCATCAAAGATGACAGCCATGACAAGTCAGACGTTTGACAGTTTCCCTGCCTGGTTCGTGAAGGTCATAATTCCTTGAACCGATATGCATTGCATGGTGCGGGATCATGTCGTGTGGGCGAGCGCGTCGCTGCATTCATAGTCTGGGCCAAGCCTGGACTCCCTGAGTGGGTGATGTACCCAAAATACGACTTCCGCAGCCACTCTGAACCTCACTTGGGTTCAGGATGCCGATCTAGCGGCCGAGGCGGGGACCCCAAAAAAGGCGGTGGTTTTTCACGAAACCACTGCCTTTTCCTTTTGCGGAACCTCCCGTGACCACACGTGCCCGCCAATACTGGCTCATGAAGTCGGAACCCGACGAAGCCAGCATCGACGACCTCGCCAGACAGGGCACGCTGCCCTGGACCGGTGTCCGCAACTATCAGGCGCGCAACTTCATGCGCGACGCGATGCGCCTGGGCGACGGCGTGCTGTTCTACCACTCGTCTTGTCCCGAGCCCGGCATCGCGGGACTCGCGGAGGTCTGCTCCGCGCCCTACCCCGACCCGACGCAGTTCGATCCGAAGAGCGATTACTACGACAAGGCGTCGAAGCCGGAAGACCCGCGCTGGACGCTCGTCGACGTGCGCTTCGTGAAGAAGTCGCCGCTCATCTCGCTGCCCGCGCTGCGCGAGCACGACGCCCTCGCCGACATGGTCGTGCTCCGCCGCGGCAACCGCCTGTCCATCACGCCGGTGACGCCGGCCGAATGGCGCTTTATCACCGAAACGCTCATGAAGTGATACATCTCGAAACACTGTCGCCCGCGCTGGAGTCCTGTCCTACGGAACGAAGCGCGCGCCGGTGCGTCTGAATGCCACCACATTTCGATCGGGAGAACAATATGAAGAACATGCTTGCCGCCACGCTGCTCGGTACCGCCGCGCTCGCCTCCACCGGGGCCTCCGCGCAGACGGTACCGCCGCCCTCGGGTGTGTTGTCGCTGGCCGCGCAGGCCGTGACGGAAGTGCCCACGGACGTGGTGCAGGTAACGGTAGCCGCCGAGCAGGAAGGCGCGGAACCGGGCGCGATCTCGTCGGCACTGTCGTCGAAGACCGCCGCGGTGCTCGCGCAGGCCAAGCGCGTCTCGGGCGTGGAAGCGCAATCGGGCGGCTTCACGATCCAGCCGACCACCGATCGCAACGGCCGCATCACGACGTGGCGCGGCCGCTCGGAGGTCGTCCTCAAGTCGCGCGACTTCGCCGCGGTATCGAAGCTTGCCGGCGACCTCGCCAGCCAGATGCAGGTGCAGAACATCGCGTTCTCGCTCTCGCGCGAGGCGCGCGTGGCGGCTGAAAGCAAGCTCGCCGAAGAAGCCGTGGCTTCGTTCCGCGACAAGGCGCAACAGACCACGAAGCTGTTCGGCTATGGCAGCTACACGATCCGCGAGGTGTCGGTGAACGAAAGCGGCGGCGTGATGCCGCCGATGCCGCGCATGTATGCGGCCAAGGCGATGTCCGCCGATGCGGCGGTGCCGGTGCCCGTCGAGGGTGGCAAGGCCCAGGTCACGGTGTCCGTGAACGGCTCCGTGCAGATGTTGAAGTAAGCCCCGCCCCCACCTGTCCGCTCTCCCCCTCCCCCGATGCCGGCGGAGTGGGGGGCGCGCTTACAGCGCGCCGAACTGCTGCCGCAGCACGTTTTTCTGCACCTTCCCCATGGTATTGCGCGGCAGCTCGTCCACCACGTGCACGCGCTTGGGCACCTTGAAGTTGGCGATGCGCGTCTTCAGCGTACCGATAAGCCCCGCCTCGTCGAATTCGCTTCCCGGCTTGCGCACCACCACCGCCACCACGGCCTCGCCGAAGTCCTTGTGCGGCACGCCGATCACGGCCGACTCCGCCACGCCCGGCATCTCGTCGATAAAGCTCTCGATCTCCTTCGGGTACACGTTGTAGCCGCCGGAGATGATCAGGTCCTTGCTGCGGCCCACGATCGTGACGTAGTTGTCGGGCACCTTGCGCTCGCCGGCATGGCTGACGATCGCGCCACCGAAACGGCCCACGTCCCCGGTACGGAACCAGCCATCCGCCGTGAATTCCTCGGCCGTCTTCTCGGGCATGCGCCAGTAGCCCTTGAACACGTTGGGGCCCTTGACCTCGATGTTGCCGATCTCGCCCGGCGCGCACGGCTTCTGATCACCGTCCACCACGCGCACGGACACGCCCGGCAGCGGCATGCCGACGGTGCCGCCGATCCGCTCGCCCAGCGCGCTGTCGTATGGGTTCGACACCAGCATCACGGTCTCGCTCATGCCGTAGCGCTCGAGGATCGTGTGGCCCGTGCGTGCGCGGAACGCGTCGAAGGTTTCCAGCAGCAGCGGCGCGGAGCCCGACACGAACAGGCGCATGCGGCGGCAGGTATCGTCGTCGAAGCGCGGCTCCTGCAGCATGCGGACGTAATACGTCGGCACGCCCATCATCACGGTCGAGCGCGGCAGGAATTTCAGGATCTGCGCCATGTCGAGCTTCGGCGCCCAGATCATTTTCGCGCCCGCCAGCAGCGCGCCATGGGACGCCACGAACAGACCGTGCACGTGGAAAATCGGCAGCATGTGCAGCAGCACGTCGTCGCTGCGCCAGCCCCAGTACTCATGCAGCGTCAGCGCATTGGCGGCGAGGTTGCGGTGCGTGAGCATCGCGCCCTTGCTGCGGCCCGTCGTACCCGAGGTGTACAGGATCGCGGCGAGGTCGTCGTCCTCGCGCGCCACGGTCTCGAACTTGTCCGGATGCGCGGCCGCGCGCGCGAGCAGCGAGCCCGAGCGGTCGTCATCGAGCGTGAACACATGTTCGGTGCCATGACGGAACGCCACCTTCGACACCCAGTTGAAATTCCCGCTGCTGCACACGACCACCGACGGTTCGGCATTGCCGACGAAGTAGTCGATCTCGGCTTCCTGGTACGCGGTGTTCAGCGGCAGATACACATAGCCCGCGCGCAGCGTGGCCAGGTACAGGAACAGCGCTTCCGGCGACTTCTCCACCTGCACGGCGATGCGCGCGCCAGCGGGCAGCTTCAGCGCGACCAGCAGGTTGGCCAGCTTGGCCGTGGCGCGATCGAGGTCGTCCCACGTGTAGTAGAGACCGTCATGGGTTTCGATGCAGCAGGCCGTACGGTCGGCCGGAAAGCGGGATTCGAACAGGGCGAACAGATTGGCGTTCATGAATTGTGGATCGATAAGAACGGGAGCAGGCGGCACGAAGCACACGAAACCGGGGCCGACGCGCGGCTCGCAGCCGCGGCGCGGGATCGGCCGGCCGACATCTTACTCCCCGGTGAAAGCAGATGGCCGGCGCGCGAGAAACGCGGACACGCCTTCGGCATGGTCGCGGCTGCGCGCGTAGGCGAAATGGGCGTCCAGTTCCGCCTGGGTCAGCGGCTCCGGCGCGGGGGCCAGGCGCGCGATCGTCGTCTTGTTGATGCGCGCGGCCAGCGGCGCGCCGGCACAGAGCCGGGACACCGTGGCATGCAGTTCTTCCGCGAGCGCGGCATGGGGTACCACGCGCGTGAGCAAGCCTTTGCGCTCGGCTTCGGCCGCGCCAAAGACACGGCCCTCGAGCAGGATCTCCAGCGTCACCGCGCGTCCCGCGAGGGCCAGCAGCCCGCGCAGTTCGCCCGGCGCCATCGGAAAGCCCAGACGGTTGATCGGCACGCCGAAGCGGCTGTCGTCCGCCGCGATGCGCAGATCGCAATTGCAGGCGATCTCGAGCCCGCCACCGACACAAACGCCTTCGATCATGGCGAGGGTCGGATGCACGCAACCGCTGATGGCCGCGAGCGCGGGCGCGATCGTCTCCATGTGATATTGCCGCAGCGAGGCTTCGTTGCCGCGCACCTCGGGAAACTCCGCGATGTCGGCGCCCGCGGCAAAGTTGCCGTCGGCGCCGCGAATCACCACGCATCGCAACGAGGCATCGGCGGACAGTTCGGCAAACCCGCGCGCGAGCGCGTGCCACATGTCCACCGAGATCGCATTGAGCTTGCCCGCGTGCGCCAGCGTGACGGTGGCAACCGCGCCTTCGCGCGTGATCGAAACCGTGCCGCTCATCAGTCGATCTTCGCGCCCGAGCGCTGCACCACTTCCGCCCAGCGCTTGATCTCCGCGCGCTGGAACTGCGCGAACTGATCGGGCGTGAAGTTCGGGATCTCGGAACCGTTGTTGAGCCAGATGGCCTTCATCTCGGCCGAGTCCAGCGCCTTGCGGGTTTCGGCATAAAGCCTGTCGACAATCTCCTTCGGCGTATTCTTCGGCACCCACATCGCATACCACGTGGACACCTCGAAGTTCTTCACGCCGGCCTCGGCCGCGGTCGGCACGTTCGGGAAGGCCGGCGAGCGCTTGGTTGCCGCCACCGCGAGCGCATTGATGCGGCCGCCGCGAATGTGCTGCGCGGACGATCCCAGTCCATCGAACACAATATCGACCTGACCCGCGATCAGGTCCGACAGCGCGGGACCGGCACCCTTGTACGGGATATGCGTGATGAACGTCTTGGTTTCGAGCTTGAACAGTTCGCCAGCCAGATGATGCGACGATCCGTTACCGGCGGAACCGTAGTTGAGCTTGCCCGGGTTCGCCTTCGCATAGGCGATGAGTTCCTGCAGCGTCTTGGCCTGCACCTTCGGATTGACCACGACCACCTGCGGCGGCTGCGCGATCACCGTGATGGGGATGAAGTCCTTCTCGATGTCGTAGTCGAGCTTGGGATAGAACGACGGCGCGATCGCATGGTGCGCACCGCCGATGAAGACGGTATAGCCGTCCGGCGCCGCCTTCGCGGCGATGCTCGCGCCGACCGTGCCGCCCGCGCCGCCGCGGTTGTCGATCACGAACTGCTTGCCGAGCTGCTTCGACAGCTGGGCCGTCAGGGGCCGCGCGAACGCGTCGGTGCCGCCGCCGGCCGGGAATGGCACGATCACCGTGACCGGCTTGCTCGGCCACGTATCGGCCAGCGCGGGCGCCGCGCTCAATATCGCCGCGGCCGTTACCCCTAGCACCCGCGCGCACGCTTTCAGATGGAAAACCATTGCACTGTCTCCTCTCTCTCTCAAACGGAAAGTCAATCGATCACAGCAGCTTGCCCACCGCGCGGCTGACGCGCGGATTCCCTGCGCCAAGGCGTGCCAGATTGTCATCCAGCGCATCAGGCGCGTAAAGGTAATTCACCATCATGCCGCACCCCTGCGCGCGGCCTTTTCGCGACAGATCCGCGCCCCAGTTGAGCCGTTCCACGCAGGCACCGTTCCCCAGGTGAAAGCGAGCGACCGCATCGGCGGGCAGCCCGTCTTTCTGCTCGCGCACGAGGTAATGCGCGGCCAGCGTCAGCGCGGTATCCCGTATCGCCGCGTCGGTGCTGTCGGGCGCGAGCGCGGCAAGCCACGCCGCGCCGTCGGCGGGGGCATCGCCGTGCCGTTCAGTCCAGCGTGCCACGCGCTTTTCGCCGAGCACGCCCGCAATGGCGGCGGCATCCTGCCGGCGCAGCCAGTCGGCAAACCCGGGAATCGGGGACAGGGTCGCGAATTGCTTGAGCTTGGGAAATTCGCGCTGCAGCTCCTCGATCACGCGCTTGAGCAGGAAGTTGCCGAAGCTCACGCCGCGCAACCCGGCCTGCGTGTTGGAGATCGAATAGAAGATCGCCCACTTCACGCGTCTCAGATCCTCGAGCGGGGCGGCTTCGTCGAGCAGCGCCTGCACATTGGCGGCCATCTCGGGCACGAACGCCACCTCGACGAAGATCAGCGGCTCGCGCGGCATGCGCGGGTGAAAGAACGCATAGCAGCGGCGATCGGAGTCGAGGCGGTTGCGCAGATCGGTCCACGACGAAATCTCGTGCACGGCCTCGTAGCGGATCAGTTTCTCCAGCAGCGACGCGGGCGAGTCCCACGTGATCGGCTGCAGCTCCAGCAGACCGACGTCGAACCAGTTGGAGAACAGCGCCTCGAGGTCGTCGTCAAGCACGCGCAGGCCCGGAATGCGCTTGTGCCAGCGCAGCATGTCCGCGCGCAGATGAATGAGGAAATGCAGGCCGCAGGCGCTGCCGCCGTGCTGGCCATGGAGCGCCGCCAGCCGCTTGAAAAAACGGATGCGCGCATTGGACAGCGCCTGCGACAGGCTGGATGGACTGGCGTGCGTGGCTGCCGCATCGCTGCCCGAGGCCGCGACCTCCGCCAGCACCTCCAGCATCGCCTGGCGTACGGGCTCGGGGGCCGTCTCGTACTCCTGCCGCCAGGCCTGCGCGGCGGTATTGGCAGCGCCGTCGGTCAGCCGCGCGTCGAAGCATTGCCGCAGTTGCTCGCGATGGCGGCGCTGCACGCGCGCCGAAAGCACGGGAAGCGCGGAGAGCTGGGCGGTGGCGGCACTGGCGGCGGCAGATGGGGCGCCTTCATTCGCATCGTCGCCTTTCCTGCCCCACCACCGGCCAAATCGCGCGAGCAGCGTATCGCCGGCGCGCTCGTTCTCGAGCGGCGCGCTGACTTTCTGTTCGGTCGTATCGAGGGTCATGGCGTCTCCGGTGCGGGGGAAGAAAGAGGCATGCGCACGACGTTCGAGCGCTCCGCGCCATCCAGCATGCGCAACGCCGCGCGCTGGCGCAGCACATGCGTCTTCATCAGCGCCTCGGCCCCTTCGGAATCGCGCGCCTTCAGCGCCGAGAACACCGACAAATGCTCGGCGCACGACTCGTGCACGCGGCCCTCGAGCTTCAGGCTCTTGTGGCGCGACAAGCGCAGCACCTTGCGCAGGTCGCTCACCACGCCAGACAGCCAGCGGTTGCCGGCCAGCCGCTGGATCGCCTCGTGGATCTGGTAGTTCGTCTCGTAGTACGCGTCGATCTGCTCGTCGGCCGCGTGCCGCGCGAGTTCGGCGTGCAGCGTCTCCAGCGCGTCGAGGTCGTCCTGCGTGACATTGCGCGCGGCCTCATAGGCGCAACGGCCCTCGAGCAACGCCATCAACGGAAAGATCTCGTCGAGGTCCTGTTCGGTCAGCTCGTTGACGAAGCAGCCGCGCCTCGGCTCCAGCCGCACGAGCCCTTCGGCCGCAAGCACTTTCAACGCCTCTCGCAGCGGCGTACGGGAGATACCCAGCGACGCGGCCAGCGCGACCTCGTCGATCCATGCGCCGGGCATCAGCGCATGATCGTCGATCATCGCCCGCAACCGGTCCGCCACCTCGAGATACAGCGCCTGCTGGACGATTCGCATGTCGCCTCCAAGCCGCAATAATTCATAATTATGGGCGGCCGACCGAGGGTGACAACCCGGTGTCTTCCCGAACGAGGGAAAACCAGAAGTTGGCCAAAAGGGGTGAAGAAAAGGGATAGAGAACGAGGTGCGGCGGACGACCGTCGCCCTCCCTGAGGACAGTCGTCCGCGCCTGAAAGATGCCGCGTAGCGTCTCATCGCGGACCGGCGATGTGCCAGCCACACGTGGACCAGATTGATTCGACCGGCGCCAGTCCCACGCCTCCCCCTGCAAGTGCCGATGCTGTCCGGCACCGATTCTCCCGCACCGATTTCCCGTTCTACGTTGGTGTCTTGTAACAAATGACATAGCGAAGACCGTGCCACACGACCTAACTCGTTGATTTCATAGATGGTGACGATCGAGAACTTGTTACATATGACGCTCGATGTAACAGAATGTTGCTCGCCCGTTACGGCCGGAGGACGCGGTCGCACCGTTACCGCAGCGTTGCCGGCACGCATCACGCGCCCATTTGTCGGGTATCTGTCACGTCAGCCCGTCGCGCGAGTGCGACAATGCGGTCGCCTGCGCTTTCGGCGGGCACCGGCGCACCGGCCGGAACGGTTGCATCGATGAAACAACAAAAACGGAGAGGTCAGCATGCAAGGGGAACACAACGCGGCACCGTCGCGCGAATTGCCGTTCACGTTCACGGGGTCGGGCTCGGAATACTTTCGGATCTGGATCGTCAACACGCTGCTCACGATGGTGACGTTCGGCATCTACTCGGCCTGGGCGAAGGTGCGGACGCTGCAGTACTTCTACCGCAATACCCGCGTGGACAACGCCACGTTCGACTACCACGGCAAGCCGCTGGCGATCCTCAAGGGCCGCATCATCGCGCTCGTGCTGTTCGGCGCGTTGCAGCTGTCCGGCGAGATCCACCTCGCCCTGCCGCTCGTCGTCGTGCTGATCGTCGCCGCGGTCATGCCGTTCCTGCTCGTGCGTTCGCTGCGTTTCCGGCTGGCCAACTCGAGCTATCGCGGGCTTCGGTTTGCGTTTCGGGGGGAGGATGGTGAAGGGTACAAGGTGTTTTTGCTCTACCCGCTGCTGGCGGTCCTGACGCTCGGCATCCTGACGCCCTTCGCGCATCAACGCCTCAAGCAGTTCCAGCATGGCCGCGCGCGCTTCGGTACCGCGCCATTTGCGTTTCACGCACCCGTGCGCGCGTTCTATCGCGTGTACCTCGCCGTGTCGCTCATGGGCATTCTGCTGGCGGGCGGCGGTGCCGTGCTCGGCGCGCTGTTCGGCACCCTCCTTGGCGCGGCGGCGGGCTCAACTGCGGCAGCCACCATTGCCGGCGCCAGCGTGGGCCTGTGGCTCTCCTTCATGCTCGCGGCGCCGTTATATCGCGCGCGGCTGCAGAACACGGTCTGGAGCGCCACGACGCTCGCGGATCACCGCTTCCGCAGCACCGTACGCACCGGCCGCCTGTTCTTCGTCATGCTGACCAACGTGATCCTCATCATGCTGACACTCGGCCTGTTCCTGCCCTTCGCCCGCGTCCGCACCACCCGCTACTGCGTGGAATCGATGACCCTCCTCGCGGCCGGTCCGCTCGACCACTTCATCGCGGCCGAAATCGATCAGGTCGGCGCGCTGGGCGACGCCGCAGCAGAGTGGTATGACATCGATATCGCGCTCTGACCGATAACCGCCATGGTTGCCGCCTCGTACTACGACACCCGCTCCTCACGCGCGCACGCGGTCACGCTCGATGTCATGGGCGGCAACGCCATCCTGCGCGACGAGCGCGGACACGAGATGAGGCGCGCGCCGCTGGCCTCGCTCCGCGTGTCCGAACGTACGCGACGCGCACCGCGCCTCGTGACGTTCAGCGATGGCGCCTATTGCGAGATCACCGATCATGCCGCGTTTGACGCGCTGCTGGCGGCAACCGGCCATCGCGAGGGCTGGGTGTCGCGCGCGCAAAACAGCTGGCGGCTCGTCGGCATCGCCGCCGCCGGACTCGTCGCCGCGTGCGCGGTCTGTTATTACGTCGTACTGCCATGGGGGGCTCGCATCCTGGCCGACGCGGTGCCGGCGTCCGTCGAGGCGCAACTGGGACAGGCGACGCTCGACGCGCTCGACGCGCGGATGGTGGAAGCGACGAAACTATCGGAAGCCGATCAACGCAGAATCCGCGACAACTTCGCGGCGCTCAAGCTGCCTGCGGACCCCGGCCATCGCTACGACATCCAGTTCCGCAAGGGCGCGCGCATCGGCCCCAATGCGCTGGCGCTCCCCGGCGGGACCATCGTGGTCACCGACGAGCTGGTGGCCCTCGCTGGCACGGGGGCCGGCATGATGGGCGTGCTCGCGCACGAGGCGGGCCACGTCGCACAGCGCCATGGCCTGCAGCAGGTGATCCAGGCTTCGGCCATCGGCGCGGCCGCCGTGTATGTATTCGGAGATTTTTCGACGATTCTCGCGGGCGTGCCCGCGGCGATGCTGACGATGCGCTATTCGCGCGAGCACGAGCGCGAGGCCGATGCATTTGCGATTGACGTGCTGCGCGCGAACCGGCTACCGGTCACGGCGCTGGCCGATGTCCTGCAGCAGCTGGAAGATGCGCACGCACGGCGAGGCGGGAAGGCAAAACAAGCAGAGAACGGCGTAGAGACCGGAGCAGAAAAGAAGAACGACGAGGGAAGCGATTTCTTCGCCTCGCATCCGCTCACCCGCGAGCGGATCGAGGCAATTCGCGAGGCGGCGCGTTAGCAAAGCGGCTCGTTAGCGAAGCGGCGCGTTAAGACAAATCAGAGATAGACGACCGAGAAAGTCATCGAGCCATCGATCGGAACGCCCTGGCTCAGCGGCGGCAGATTGTTCTTCGCGGCGATTTCGAGCGAGACCGCGAAGGTCTGCTGCATGGTCTTGTAGGTGCCCGGCGCGACATTGCCTTTCGGCGCCCACGACAACTGATAGTCCGATGCGCCCGACAGATCGCCACTGAGCCGCGACCAGGCGCCACCGCCGTTGCGCACGATGGGATCGGTCACGTTACCGTCGCCCACCGCATTGCCGGTGGCCAGCGTGAAATTCCCGACCGTCTTGTTGTTGACGAGGCCGACGCCGAACAACGTCGGATTGCCGCTGTCGCGCGATTCGCTGCCCTGCCGGTTGTCGGTCATCGCCAGCGCCACCGAAGCGGCCGCATCGCACGCGACCGTCACCGTGACGTCGCGCGACGGCAGCTTCGTCGCGGCGGATTCGCTCAGCGCCGCGGCGGGGATCGTGCCGAAGTCGAGCGTTGCCTGCGACAGCGAGACATTGCAGGACGTCGGCACGATGCTCGCGCCAATCGAGAACGGGACGGTGTCGCTCGCCACCGCGACGGTGGGAAGGAGGCCCGCGGCCATCCCGGCTAACGCCATCAGGGCGGGGACGGTGGCGCGCACGGCGCGAAGCCGGACGGAAGCAGAGGGTGACGGAGCACGGCACATGATGAGACAAACCAGCTGGACGATTGAGATGTCTGCATTCTGTGCAACGTCAGCCTCCGACAAAATCGCATTTCTACGAAAAACATAAAGGGCCCGCCTCCGGCGAGCCCTTTCGGCCATGTGGCGGCAACCACGTGGTCAGTCCGTCACGGCACCCTTGCTTGCCGTCGACGCCAGCTTCGAAAACTTGGCCAGCACGCCGCGCGTGTAACGCGGCGCCGGCGCCTTCCACGCAGCGCGGCGGCGCGCGAGTTCGGCGTCGTCAACGTTCAGCTGCAGCTTGAGCTGATGCGCGTCGATGGTGATGGAGTCGCCCTCCTGCACGAGCGCGATGGTGCCGCCCACGAACGCCTCCGGCGCCACGTGCCCCACCACCATGCCCCACGTCCCGCCCGAGAAGCGTCCGTCGGTGATGAAGCCCACGGATTCGCCAAGGCCCTTGCCGATGATCGCGGACGTCGGCGCGAGCATCTCGGGCATGCCGGGGCCGCCCTTCGGGCCCAGATAGCGCAGCACGAGCACGTCGCCGGCCTGGATGCGGTCGGCAAGAATCGCGTCCATCGCGCTCTGCTCGTCGTCGAACACGCGCGCGGGCCCCGTGATGACCGGGTTCTTGAGGCCCGTGATCTTGGCCACGGCGCCCTCTTCCGCGAGGTTGCCCTTCAGGATCGCGAGGTGCCCCTGCTTGTACAGGGCCTTCTCGATCGGCAGGATGACGTCCTGGTCCGCGCGCGGCTGGTCGGGCACGTGCTCGAGTTCCTCGGCCAGCGTGCGGCCCGTGATCGTCAGGCAGTCGCCGTGCAGCAGGCCCGCGTTCAGCAGGATCTTGAGCACCTGCGGAATGCCGCCCGCGCGATGCAGGTCCGTGGCCACGTATTGGCCCGACGGCTTGAGGTTGCAGATCACCGGGACCTTGCGGCGGATGCGTTCGAAATCGTCGATGGTCCATTCGACCTCGGCCGAATGCGCGATCGCCAGGTAGTGGAGCACCGCGTTGGTCGAGCCGCCCGTCGCCATGATCAGCGACACCGCGTTCTCGATCGACTTCTTGGTGATGATGTCGCGCGGCTTGATGTCCTTCTTGATCGCCTCGTACAACACGCGCGCCGACTCGGCCGCGCTCCCGACTTTCTCGTCGTCGGGGTTCGCCATCGTCGATGAGTACATGAGCGACATGCCAAGCGCTTCGAAGGACGAGCTCATCGTGTTGGCCGTGTACATGCCGCCGCAGGAGCCCGAGGTCGGGCACGCATTGCGCTCCACGCCCTCGAAGTCTTCCTCGCTCATGCGGCCGGCCGTGAATTCGCCCACGGCTTCGAAGGCCGAAACGATCGTCAGGTCCTTGCCCTTCCAGTTGCCGGGCTTGATCGTGCCGCCATAAACGTAGATGCCGGGCACGTTGGTGCGCGCGAGCGCGATCATGCCGCCCGGCATGTTCTTGTCGCAGCCGCCGATCACGACCACGCCGTCCATCCACTGGCCCTGCACCGCGGTCTCGATGCAGTCCGCGATGACTTCGCGGGAGATCAGCGAGAACTTCATGCCTTCCGTTCCCATCGACATGCCGTCGGAGATCGTCGGCGTGCCGAAGATCTGCGGATTCGCACCGGCTTCCTTCACCGCGTTCACCGCGGCATCCGCCAGGCGCTGCAGGCCCGAATTGCACGGCGTGATCGTCGAATGCCCGTTGGCGATACCGATCATCGGCTTGTCGAAGTCTTCCTTCTCGTAACCGAGCGCGTAGTACATCGAACGGTTGGGGGAACGGGCCACGCCCTGCGTGATGTGCCGGGACCGCTTGTTGAATGCCATGGTGGGGATCTCCAGGGGTTTCAGGCCGCCGCGGCGCGCGAGGCCCGTTTGTCGTTTTCTGTGGACGACAGCATGACCCTTTGCAGCTTGGCGTGTCAAATATATTATTTGAGCCTTATTGAGTCGAAAAACATATCACCAGCACAAAGGGAGGCCGCCGTGGATTTGCGGCAACTGCGGTACTTTGTCACCGTCGCGGAGGAACTGCACTTTGGCCGCGCGGCCCAGCGGCTGGCCATGACCCAGCCGCCGCTGTCGCAGCAGATCCAGGCGCTCGAGGAGGAAATCGGGGTCCGGCTATTCGCACGCACGCGGCGCTCGGTCATGCTCACGCCCGCGGGGCAGCAATGGCTGCCGGAGGTGCGCCGGGTGCTCGCCGACGCGGGCGCGCTGCCCGCGCTTGCCCAGCGGTTTGCGCGCGGCGAGATCGGTTCGCTGACGCTCGCCTTCGTCAGCACGGCTGACTATGGCATCCTGCCCGATCTGCTCCGGCAGTTCCGCGCAAGACATCCCGACGTGCAGCTCCACCTGCGCGAAGCCACGAGCGACGTCCAGTTCGAAGCGTTGATGGATGGCGGCATCGACGCGGGCCTTGTGATCCGTCCGCAGTTGCCCGCGATGCCGCAGGGGCTCTCGTACCTGCCGCTCGTGCGCGAGCCGCTCGTGCTGGCCGTGCCCGACGGCTGGCGCTCCACGGGGGATGCCATCTCGCTGCGCGATGCCGCGCATGAACCGCTGATCATCTTCCCGCGGCGAAGCGCGCCAGCGTTTTATGACATCATTACGGGCTACTATGCGCGCGAGGGCCTGACGCCCACGGTCGCGCAGGAAGCGATCCAGATGCAGACCATCGTCAGTCTGGTGTCGGCCGGCATGGGCGTGGCGCTCGTGCCTGCCTCGCTATGCAATCTGAGGCGGACCGGGGTCTCTTACCTCGCGCTGCGGGAAGCGGGACCCGATATCGAGACCGGTCTCGTCTGGCGCGAGGGCGCGGCGGGCGTGGCGCCGGTGTTGAAGTCGTTCATCGATATCGCCGGCGGCATCGCGCTGACGCCGCGCTGACACCGCACTGACGCACCAGGTCGGCATGATGCAGATAAACATAACAGGCGCCTAGCCTCCCAATCACTCTCTCCGAATCCATGCTCGTTCACCCGCAATTCGATCCGGTCGCCATCCACCTGGGACCGCTGGCCATCCGCTGGTACGGTCTCATGTACCTGGCCGGCTTCATCATGTTCCTGTGGTTCGGCCGCCTGCGCGTCCGCCAGCCGCATAACTTCCTGCGCGGCTGGACCACGCGCGACCTGGACGACCTGCTGTTCTTTGGCGTGCTCGGCGTGATTCTCGGCGGGCGGCTCGGCTACGTGCTGTTCTACAAGCCGACGTACTACCTCTCCCATCCGCTGGAAATCTTCAAGGTATGGGAAGGCGGCATGGCCTTCCATGGCGGCTTCCTGGGCGTGCTCGTCGCGGTCTGGGTGTTCGCGCGGCTGCGCAACCGCCGCTGGTTCGAGGTCACCGACTTCATCGCGCCGCTGATCCCGTGCGGACTCGCGGCCGGCCGCATCGGCAATTTCATCAACGGCGAGCTGTGGGGCCGCCCGACCGACCTGCCGTGGGGCATGATCTTCCCGCAGGCGGGCGACAACATCCCGCGCCATCCTTCGCAGCTGTATCAATTCGCGGGCGAAGGCGTCGCGCTGTTCATCATCCTGTGGTTCTACTCGCGCAAGCCGCGGCCCACGGCGGCGGTGTCCGGTGCGTTCCTGCTCGGCTACGGGGTGTTCCGCTTCCTCGCCGAATTCACGCGCGAGCCGGATAACTTCCTTGGCCTGCTGGCGCTGAACTTCTCGATGGGCCAGTGGCTGAGCCTGCCGATGATCCTGGCGGGCGTGATCATGATGGTGTGGGCGTACCGCCGCGCGGGCGGGGCCAGGGATACGGCGCGCGCCTGACGTTGCGCTTACAGGCGGCCGGGGTCGCGTGAAATGGGGTCGCGCTCGATGGGGTCGCGCTCGATGGGGTCACGCTCAATCTCTTCGAGCGTGGCGTCGAGCCACTCGACGAGCCGCGCCTCCAGCGCCCGCGTGAGCTCCGCGGCCAGTTGCGCCGTCAGCGGCGCCAGGCGCGATTGCAGCGTCGCCTCGGTATGCGCCTCCACGACCTGCGGCCATTCTGTGCGGAAACGCATCATCACGCGGGTCAGCAACTCGCTGCGGACCGCGCGCAGGTCATCCTCGCCCGATAAATAGGGCGTTGCATCGAGGATCGGCGGATCGCGGTCGTCGTCGAGTTCCACCACATCGTTCAGCTCCACGACGTCGTGCAACGCCACGACATCGCTCAGGTCGCTCATGTCATTCAGGTCGCTCAACCTGCCGGCATGCCCCTCGCTATCCTCGCCAACGTTGCCGACCTGCGTCACCACACCCGAGACGGGCATGTCCGCGGTATCGATCACGCCGTCCGCCGACGCCGCGCCGAGGGCGGGATCCGCGGGTTCCTGCGTGGCGGGCAGGTCGATGACCTCGGTCAGCAGAGGAATGCTGTCGTGGGGTCCGAGCCGCGGAATCACCCGCGATGTGGTGCGCTCGCTCATGCCGACTCTCCTTTGGCGGATTGCCCGATGTCGTGATGCGCAAGAGGATAACCGCGCTCGCGGTAAAAACGATAGCGGGCGCGGCCGGCCTCTCGCGCCTCCGGCGAGGCGCCAACCACTTCGATCATTCGTTCGAACCGTGCGAACTCCGCGGGTGCTTCCCCCTCGAGGTTGATCAGGATCTGGTGGTGCGGCACCCCTTCGAGCGTCGCGGCCAGCACGATCGGCGTCACCGCCGCCTGTGGGCTGTCGAGCCCGCAATGCGGCAGGAAGTCGAGCGCGGAGAACGTCCACAGCCGCTGGTCCAGCTGCGACAGCTGCTGCGGCGAGCCGTGCACCACCATCTTCTGCCCGGCGCCGTAGGCCTTGCGGACCAGCCGGCAGACATAACCGAGCGTGTCGGGCACGTTGCTGTGGAAGTCGATGCGCGTCATCGTGCGGCTCCGCGGCCCGTCAGCCCGCGCGGTCCATCAGGAAGCGCGCGAGCAGCGGCACCGGGCGGCCCGTAGCGCCCTTGGCCGCGCCGCTCTTCCACGCGGTGCCGGCGATGTCCAGGTGGGCCCAGTCGTACTTCTCGGTGTAACGCGCGAGGAAGCACGCCGCCGTCACGCTGCCCGCGGGACGGCCGCCGATGTTCGCCATGTCGGCGAAATTGGACTTGAGCTGGTCCTGGTACTCGTCGTCCAGCGGCAGGCGCCATGCGGTATCCATCGCCTTCTTGCCCGCGTCCAGCAGTTGGTCGGCCAGCAGGTCGTTGCGCGCGTACAGGCCGCTGTTCACGTGGCCGAGCGCGATGATGCACGCGCCCGTCAACGTGGCGACGTCCACCACCGCGGCCGGCTTGAAACGCTCGACGTAGGTCAGCGCGTCGCACAGGATCAGGCGGCCTTCGGCGTCCGTATTCAGGATTTCGATGGTCTGGCCCGACATGCTCGTCACCACGTCGCCCGGCTTGGTCGCCACGCCGCTGGGCATGTTCTCGCAGGTCGGCACCACGGCGATCACGTTCAGCCGCAGGCCCATCTCGGCCACGGCCTGGATCGTGCCCAGCACCGAGGCGGCGCCGCACATGTCGTACTTCATTTCATCCATGCCCTCGCCCGGCTTCAGCGAGATGCCGCCCGTATCGAAGGTGATGCCCTTGCCCACCAGCACGACCGGGGCCTGCTTGGCGCCCGCGCCGTCGTAGCGCAGCACGATGAACTGCGGCGGCTCGACGCTGCCCTTGGTCACGGCCAGGAACGCGCCCATCTTCAGGGCTTCGATCTGCTTGCGGCCCAGGATCTCGGCCTTGAGCTTGTGGCGCTTGGCAATGCCGCGCGCGGCGTCCGCCAGGTAGGTCGGCGTGCAGATGTTCGACGGCAGGTTGCCGAGGTCGCGGGCCAGGTCCATGCCGTTGGCGATCGCGGTGCCGCGCACCACGGCCTGCGTCGCCGCCTTGGCGTCCGCGGTATCCACGGCCAGCACGATCTTGCGCAGCGACGGGCGGTCGGCGCCGTTGGCGCCGCGCGGCGCGCGCTTGAGCTCGGGATGGCGTTCCAGCAGCCGGTAGCCGGCGTCGCGCACCAGCGTGATGGTGGTGATCACCGACCAGGCCACGTCGCGCTGGATCGGCGACTGCGGCGCCAGCGCCCACAGCGCCGTGGTGGCGCGCGTGCCGGCCAGCGCACGAATCGCCGTGCGCACGGATTCCGCGAACGCCTTGTCGTGGAAGTCGGGTTCCTTGCCCAATCCCACGAGCAGCACGCGGGCCGCGCCGATACCGGGCACTTCGTGCAGCATCAGGTGCGTGCCGCGCTTGCCTTCGAAGTCGCCCTGCTTGACCAGACGTGCCACCAGCCCCTTGGTGGCTACATCCAGCGCCTTGGCCACGCCGGCCAGATTCTGGCCTTCGAACAGGCCGACCACCAGGCAGTCGGTCTTGGTCGCCAGGAAACCATTTTGGCCGGCCTTGCTCCAATCCAGGGCTTTTGTGCTAAATTCCATCGCGCTTCCTTCCAGGGGCTCGTCGAAAAGAAAGCCCCCATTATCCGCGATTTTCATCCGCGACTCGCCGCCGCCGACACGCCACGCTGACAGCCCCGCGGTCCTGCCAGCTTCCTCGGCGCCCCGGTACATCGCCCGCTCCGGCCGGCAGCCCGGAACCGACTCCGCATGATCTTTCAACAAGCTTTGCGACGCGAGCTCGCGTACACCGCCGGTGCGGTGTTCCTGGTCATGCTGACCTTCATGCTCACGTCGCTCGTCATCCGCATCCTGGGGCTCGCCGCCAACGGCAAGGCCAGCCCCAACGACGTGCTGATGCTGATTGGCCTGGCGACCATCGGTTACCTGTCCATCCTGCTATCCGCCACGCTGTTCATCTCGACGCTGATCGTCCTGACGCGCTGGTACAAGGACTCGGAGATGGTCGTGTGGTTCTCCGCCGGCATCTCGCTTCGTGACTTTGTGAAACCGGTGTTGCAGTTCGCCACGCCGTTCATCATCATGTCCCTGCTGCTGGGCATGTTCGCGTGGCCGTGGGCCAACCAGCAGAGTGCGCTGTTTCGCGACCGCTTCCAGCAGCGCGGCGTCCTGTCCATGATCGCGTCGGGCCGTTTCATCGAGCCCGCGAACGGCAACTACGTGCTGTTCATCGAAGGCATCGACGCGCAGATGAAGAATGCGCAGAACGTGTTCGTCGCCAACGCCGAAGCCAACAAGGTCGGCGTGGCGCTGTCCCATCAGGGGCACTTCGAGACGATGCCCAACGGCGACCGCCTCGTCGTGATGGAGCACGGCCGCCGCTACGCCGGCACGCCGGGCCAGCTCGACTACCGCATCCTCGAATTCGAGCGCTATGCCGTCAAGGTCGATACCAAACCGCCCGAGACCGAGGCGGACCTGCCCGCCAAGAGCCGCCTCACCATGGATCTGCTGCGGAATCCCACGCGCGAGAACATGGGCGAGCTGCTGTGGCGCGTTTCGCTGCCGATCCTCGCGTTCAACTTCGTGATGATCGCGATTCCGCTCGCGTACGTGAACCCGCGCCTCGGCCGATACACGCCGCTGGTGTTCGCGGTGCTCATCTACCTGACCTACAGTAACGTGATCAACCTGGCCCAGGCCTGGGTCCGGTCGGGCGCGCTCTCGTTCTGGACGGCGCTCGTGCCGATCCACCTCGCCGTCCTTTTCGGCGCGGTGATGATGTTCCGTTACCGTCAGAACCGGAGCCTCGGCGGCTGGCGTGCCGTGTTCGGTCTGGGCCGCCGCAAGGCGGACGGAGGCCGCGCATGAGGATCCTCCACACCTACGAGCGGTATTTCGCGCGGCTGATCTACGGGGTCTTCTTCTTCATCCTGTTCGCGGTGCTCGCGCTGTTCGTGTTCTTCGACATGCTCAACGAGCTGGAAAGCGTGCAGGGCGGCTATACGTCGCTGATCGCGTTCTTCCACGTGATGCTCGAGGCGCCGACGCGCGTGTACGAGGTGCTGCCGATCGCGGTGCTGATCAGCGCGATCTACGTGTTCTCCCAGCTGGCGAGCCAGTCCGAGTACACGATCTTCCGCGTGGCGGGCCTCAACACGCGGCGCGCGCTGTTCTCGCTGTTCAAGCTCGCGGTGCCGCTCGCGCTCACGACGTTCATCTTTGGCGAGTTCATCGGCCCCGCGGCCGAGCAATACGCGCAGAAGATCAAGCTTCAGGCGATCGGCGCGACCGTGTCGTCGGGCTTCCGCTCGGGCGTCTGGGTCAAGGACCGTGACAAGGACACCACGTCCGGCAGCGCCGGCGGCGAGGTGACGCGTTTCGTCAACGTGCAGGGCCTCAAGGCGGACCAGAGCATCAACGGCATCACGATCTACGAATTCGACAGCACCTACCGGCTGCGCGTGATTCGCGTGGCGCAGGAAGGCCGCTATCAGGGCGGCCAGTCCTGGCAACTGAACCAGGTCAACGAGACGCGGTTCATCGAACTGCCGCATGAGGAAGGCGCGCGCCGCGACGCGCTCGCCCCGGACTTCCGCGCCGAGCAGGCCAAGTTCCCGAACATGGTCATGCATTCGGAGCTCACGCCTCAGATTCTGTCGGTGCTGCTGGTGACCCCGGAACGGATGTCCACGGTGGACCTGTTCCGCTACATCCGCCATTTGCGCGACAACAAGCAGGACACGCAGCGCTACGAGATCGCGTTCTGGAAGAAAGTGGTCTACCCGCTCACGCTGTTCGTGATGGTCGCGCTGGCGCTGCCGTTCGCGTACCTGCACGCGCGGGCCGGCGCGGTGGGTGTCAAGGTGTTCGGCGGCATCATGCTTGGCCTGTCGTTCCACCTGGCCAACACGCTGTTCTCGCACGTGGGCCTGCTGCACACGTGGCCGCCGATCATTTCCGCGCTGGTGCCCGGAACGCTCTACCTGCTCGTTGGGCTGACCGCGTTGCGCTGGGTGGATCGACACTGAGACTGGCATGCCCGATACACCCTCCCCTGCTTCCCCAGCCGTCGAGGCGCTGGTCCTGTTCGCGCACGGCGCGCGCGATGCGCGCTGGCGCGAGCCGTTCGACCGGCTCCACGCCAAGCTCGCGGCGCTGCTGCCGCACTGCGAGGTGCGGCTCGCGTTTCTGGAATTGATGACGCCGGAATTGCCCGACGCGCTCGCGGAACTCGCGGCGCGGGGGACGTCGAAGGTGACGATCGTGCCGGTGTTCTTTGGCCAGGGCGGCCATTTGCGGCGCGATTTTCCGGCTCTCGTGGACCAGTGCCGTCAGCAGTATCCGGCAATGCGGATCGAGACGGCGACCGCCGTCGGAGAGTCCGACAGCGTGCTGGATGCGATTGCCGCGTATTGCGCGGCGTCGTTGAGCGCCTAGGCGTTCAGCGGCTCAGCCTCGGCTTGTAGCAGCTCAGGCAGCGCGGAAGGTCGCTGCGTCGCCGGGGTGCGACGACAACGCGGACGACAACTCCGTGTCCCGTGCCCCCAACGCTTCCCCAATCATCAGCAGACTCGGCTGCACCGGATCCATCCAGGCCGCCGCGTCGCCATCCGCCATCTCGCGCAGCGTGAACTGATGGCTGCGCTGGCGCGTCGTGGTGGCCGCTTCAACGACCCATGCGGGGGTGGTAGCGGGCTTGCCGCGCGCAATCAGCTGAGCGGCGATACGGGCCGCCTGATCGCGTCCCATGTAGTAGATGATGGTATCGGCCTTGACGTCCGCATCGACGTCCACCGCATCCGCGGCCTTGGCCTGCGTGGCAAATGCCACGCTGCGCGACACGCCACGCTTGGTCAGCGGGCGCGCGATGGCGCTGGCCGCCGCGAGCGCCGCGGTGATGCCGGGCACCACTTCGTATGCGATGCCGGCGGCCTCCAGCGCCTGGAGTTCCTCGTCGGCGCGGCCGAACAGCATCGGATCCCCGCCCTTGAGGCGCACCACGCGCTCGTATTTGTTCGCCAGATCGACGATCTGGCGGTTGATGAACAACTGCGCCGTGGAACGCTGGCCGCAGCGCTTCCCCACTTCGATCAGCTCGGCCTGCGGACACCACGCGAGCATCTCGGGCGAGACCAGCGCGTCGTGCAGCACGACCTCGGCTTCGCCCAGCAACCGTGCGCCGCGCACTGTAATGAGATCGGCCGCGCCGGGGCCTGCACCAATCAGGTACACCTTGCCGGGGGTGGGCCGCCGCGCCTTGTCTTGTGGGGTGTTCATCGTTGACTGCCTGTCTCTATGGGCCTGACGGCCTCTACCGGTCAGGCATAAGCACGGATCATACCCGCCGCCACCGTATGGTTCGTCGCTTCGTCGATCAGCACGAATGCGCCCGTGGCGGGGTTGTCGCCATAGGCATCGCACACGATCGGCTTTTGCAGCGAGATCTGTACCGCGCCAATATCGTTCAGACGGATATCATGCCGGCCGGTTTCGTGCGAGAGCGTATGGACGTCCAGCACGCGATCCACTGCCGACACGCGCGCGAACACGCTGGCCGTCGTGTGCTTGAGCACGTACTTGCGCGCGGGGTTCAGCGATTCGTCGTCGAACCAGCACAGGTCCGCCTGCAGCTTCTTCGCGGCCACCGCTGCCGTCTCCGCCGACACAAACATATCACCGCGCGACACATCGACGTCCTCGGCGAGGCGTACAGTCACCGTGTCGCCGGCATTCGCCGAGTCCGCGCTGCCGTTAGGCGTCAGCACTTCGGCCACCACGGCTTCGCGGTTGGCCGGCAGCACGCGGAGTTTCTGGCCCACGCGCACGGTACCCGCTTCCACGCGGCCCGCGTAGCCGCGGAAGTCGTCCGATTGCGCGCCGTCCTGACGGATGACGAGCTGGACCGGAAAGCGCAGCGCGGCGTCGCCCGTCGGGGCGGCGTCCACCACGGGAAGCGCTTCCAGCAGCGGCAGCAGTGGCTCGCCCTGATACCACGGCATGGCTTCGCTCTCGTGCACGATGTTGTCGCCGCGCAGCGCGGACACGGGCACATACTGCACGTCCTTCAGGCCCAGTTGCTCGGCCAGTTCGGCGTAGGCGGTGCGGATCTCGTTGAAGCGCTGCTCGCTGAATTCGACGAGGTCCATCTTGTTGACCGCCACGATCACGTGCTGCAGTTCCAGCAGCTTGAGGATCGCGGAATGGCGCTTGGTCTGCGCGAGCAGCTCGGCGCGGCCGTTCGTGACCGTCACGCGGGTCGCATCGACGAGCACGATCGCGGCGTGGGCCGTCGACGCGCCCGTGACCATATTGCGGGTGTACTGCTCGTGGCCCGGCGTGTCCGCGATGATGAACTTGCGGCGCGCGGTCGAGAAGTAGCGGTAGGCTACGTCGATCGTGATGCCCTGCTCGCGCTCGGCCTCGAGGCCGTCGGTCAGCAGCGAGAAGTCGATCTGCTCGCCGGCGGTGCGCTTGTTCTTGGCGTTCGCCAGCGCGGTCAACTGGTCCGACAGAACCGCCTTGCTGTCGTACAGCAGGCGGCCGATCAGCGTGCTCTTGCCGTCGTCGACGGAGCCCGCGGTGATGAATCGCAGCAGGCCTTGATGATTCGATTGGGTGCTCATGGGTAATCCTTGTCCGTAACGTGCGAGGCGGCGATCAGAAGTAACCTTCTTTCTTTCTGCGCTCCATCGACGCCTCGCTCGTCTGGTCGTCCATGCGCGTCGCCCCACGCTCGGTGATCTCCGTCACCGCGGTTTCCGCGATGATCTCCACCGGGGAGGCAGCCGTGCTCGCGACCGGGCACGTGCAGCTGATATCGCCCACGGTACGGAAGCGGACCGACAGCACTTCGCTCTCGTCGCCATCCTGCTTCGGCGTGATCGGCGTCACGGGAACGAGCAGGCCATTCTTGCGCACGACCTCGCGCTGGTGCGCGTAGTAGATCGGCGGCAGTTCGAGCTTCTCGCGGGCGATGTATTGCCACACGTCCAGCTCGGTCCAGTTCGATATCGGGAACACGCGCATCTGTTCGCCCGGCGCCATGCGCGCGTTGTAGAGGCTCCACAGTTCCGGACGCTGCGCCTTCGGATCCCACTGGCCGAACTCGTCGCGGAACGAGAAGATGCGTTCCTTCGCGCGCGCCTTCTCTTCATCGCGGCGCGCGCCGCCCATCAGCGCGTCGTACTTGTTCGCCTCGATGGTCTCCAGCAGCGTCACGGCCTGCGCGGCGTTGCGCGAATCGGTTTCCTTGCGCAGACGTACGGTACCGCGCTTGATCGAATCCTCGACATGGCCCACCACGAGGCGCGCGCCGATCTCGGCCACGCGCTTGTCGCGGAACGTGATGACCTCGGGATAGTTGTGGCCGGTATCGATATGCACCAGCGGGAACGGCAGTTCGGTCTTGCGATCGCCGAGCCGGAACGCCTTGAGCGCCAGGTGCAGCATCACGATCGAATCCTTGCCGCCCGAGAACAGCAGCGCGGGATTGCGGCACTCGGCCACCACCTCGCGGATGATGTAGATCGACTCGGCTTCCAGCCGGTCGAGGTGGTCGTTCTGTACCTGCAGCAGGTGCTCGACGTTGCTGGCAACGTTGCTTGTCACGTCTGCTTCGGCGATTTCGGTCATGATGCCCATGTCGTGTGGCCTCGTTTAATGCTTGATGTTCTGTTCGTGCAACCCGCACTCCTTGGAGTCCTTCGACTCCCACCACCAGCGGCCAGCGCGAACGTCTTCGCCAGCCTTGGTCGCGCGCGTACACGGTTCGCAGCCGATGCTCGGATAGCCCTTGGCATGCAGCGCGTTGATCGGCACGTTGTGGCGCGTCAGGTAGGCCCAGACTTCCGCCTCGGTCCAGTCTGCGAGCGGGTTGAACTTCGGGATGCCGCGCGCGTCGTCCATTTCCTCGAACGGCAGCTCCGAACGCGTCACCGCCTGCTCGCGGCGCTGGCCCGTCATCCACGCATCGGCGTGCGACAGCGCGCGGTTGAGCGGCTCGACCTTGCGAATGCCGCAGCAGGTCTTGCGCAGGTCGACGCTGTCATAGAACGCGTTCTCGCCATTGCGCCTGACGTAGTTCTCGATCGCTTCCGCATCGGGCGTGAACTGCTCGATCACGTAGCCGTAGTGCGCGTGCACCTTGTCCAGCACCGCCAGCGTTTCCGCATGCAGGCGGCCCGTGTTCAGCGTGAACACGCGGATGCCGGCGCGCACGCCTTCGTTGCCACGCAGGATCGCGTCCGTCAGCACCATGTCCTCGGCGGCCAGGCTCGTGGCGAAGCGCGCGCGGAAAAAGCGCGACGCGATGCCCGTCAGCCGTTCGGCCAACGCCTGTTCCTTGGCCTCGAGGGCCTCGATCGAGCCTGTGTACAGCGGCATCGTCCACAGCGCTGGGGGGCGCAGGGACGACACCTCCGCGGAGGCATCGACCACGGGGATGTCTGACAGCACGACGCTCATTGCGCCCCACTTCCCGCCGTCACCTCCGCGCGAGCGCGGCGGAACAGCGGCAGCGGTTCATCGACCGAAGCCTGATAGGCCACGGTGAATTCGGTGAAGCCCTTGATGGCGTCCTCGATGTTCTTGTCCGCGCGCACCGCGAACGCATCGAAGCCGCAACGCTTCATGAAGTTGAGCTGGTCGCGCAGCACGTCGCCGATGGCGCGCAGCTGGCCCGCCCAGTGATAGCGCGTGCGCAGCAGATAGGCCGTCGAGAAGCCGCGGCCATCGCGGAACACCGGGAAGTCCACCGCGACGACGGAGACCTGCGGGAACAATGCTTCCGCATCGGCCGGCTCGTCTTCCGGGGCCAGCCACACGCCGGTGATGGCCTTGTCACGGCCGGCCAGCAGCGCTGCGCTGGCCTTCCACACGCTCAGCGGAAACAGCACCGCGTCCTTCGATTGCACGGCGGCGGCAATGCGCGCGTCGTCGAGCGGTTCGGCTTCGGTCGCGCGCAGCACGGTCCAGTTGTCTTCCACGATGACCGGACGCACTTCGGCGGCGCTGCGTTGCAGTTGAATGATCTTTGCCATGTTCGTTTTCTCCCGGTCTTCAGGCTTCCGCGCGCTCGCGTTGCTTGTCGGCGTACACGCGTTCCTTGAACGGCGCGATGCCGATGCGCGACAGTGTCTGCATGAAGGCTTCGTCCTCGATGCGGTTCGCCACGAAGGTGTCGATGATGCGGCTGACCACATCCGGCATTTCCTCGGCGCTGAACGACGGGCCGATCACCTTGCCGAGCGACGCGTCATTGCCCTGCGCACCGCCGAGCGTGACCTGGTACCACTCGGAACCGTCCTTGTCGACGCCGAGCACACCGATGTTGCCCACGTGGTGATGCCCGCAGGCGTTGATGCAGCCCGAGATATTCAGCGAGATTTCGCCGAGGTCGTACACGTAGTCGAGATCCTCGAAACGCTCCTGGATCGCCGCCGCGATCGGCAGCGACTTGGCGTTGGCCAGCGAGCAGAAGTCGCCGCCCGGGCAAGCGATGATGTCGGTCAGCAGGCCGATGTTCGCGGTGGCCAAGCCGGCCTTCTTCGCGAGCTGCCACAGCTCGAACAGGTCGCGCTTCTTCACGTCCGGCAGGATCAGGTTCTGCTCGTGCGCCACGCGCAGTTCGCCGAAGCCGAAGCGGTCGGCCAGGTCGGCCACCGTGTCCATCTGCACGTCGGTGGCGTCGCCCGGGGGCGATGCGGGACCGGGCTTGGTCGACAGCGTGACGGCCGCGTAGCCCGCCACCTTGTGGCCGTGCACGTTACGGCTGACCCAGCGCGCGAACGCCTTGTCCTCGAGCAGGTGCTTCTCGTACGACGCATCGGTATCGGGCAGCTTCTCGTAGGCCGGCGGGGCAAAGTACTGCGCCACGCGGTCGAACTCTTCCTGCGTCAGCGTGCCGGGACCGTCCTTGCTGAACTGCCATTCCTCCTCGACTTCCTGCGCGAACTTCTCCGCGCCGATCGCCTTCACGAGGATCTTGATACGGGCCTTGTATTTGTTGTCGCGGCGGCCATAGCGGTTGTACACGCGAATGGCGGACTCGACGTACGACAGCAGGTGCTGCCACGGCAGGTCTTCCTTGATCACGGTGCCCAGGATCGGCGTGCGGCCCAGGCCGCCACCGGCCCAGATGCGCAGGCGCGTCTCGCCTTCAGCGTTGCGATAGGCCTCGATGCCGATATCGTGCATCTGGATCACGGCGCGGTCGTTGGCCGACGCGTTGATCGCGATCTTGAACTTGCGCGGCAGGAACGCGAATTCCGGCTGGAACGTGCTCCACTGGCGCAGCAGTTCCGCCAGCACGCGCGGATCGACGTACTCGTCCGGCGCCACGCCGGCGAAGTGGTCGGTCGTGATGTTGCGCACGCAGTTGCCCGAGGTCTGGATGCCGTGCATTTCCACGCTGGCGAGGTCGGCCAGGACGTCGGGCACGCGCTCGAGGTCCATCCAGTTGTACTGGATGTTCTGGCGCGTCGAAAAGTGGCCGTAGCCGCGGTCGTACGTGCGCGCGATATGCGCGAGCATGCGCAGTTGCTTCGACGACAGCAGGCCGTACGGAATCGCCACGCGCAGCATGTACGCATGGCGCTGCATGTAAAGGCCGTTCTGCAGCCGCAGCGGCAGGAATTCTTCCTCGGTCAGTTCGCCGGAGAGACGGCGCTGCACCTGGTCACGGAACTGGGCAACGCGTTCGTTGACGATGCGTTGGTCATATTGGTCGTACTGATACATGGTGTGGGTCCGTTCAGTATTCGTCGTTTAATCGGGGGCGCTCAGGAGACGAGCTTGATCGCGACGAGCGTCAAGGTCGTGGCCAGGGCCGCGCGCACGAGCCGTTCGGGCAATGCCCGCGACAGTTGCGCGCCGAGCCAGATGCCGGGGATCGAGCCCACCAGCAGCGCGAGGAGCAGGTTCCAGTGCACGGTGCCGAGCCACACGTGGCCGAGGCCGGCCAACGCGGTAAGCGGCACCGCGTAGGCGATGTCGGTGCCAGCCACTTCGGCCGGCTTCATGCGGGGATACAGCAGCAGGATCAGCGTCGCGCCGACCGCGCCCGCGCCGATCGACGACACGGTCACGAGCACGCCGATGACGGCGCCGACGATGACCGTGGCAATCGTCTGCGCGCGGCCTTCGAGCTGGAAACGGGGATGGCGCGCGAGCCAGTCGAGCATCTGCTTGCGGAACAGCAGCGAAGCCACCGTCAGCAGCACGGAGATGCCGATGGTCATGCGAATCGCGTGCAGCCATTGGGCGTCCAGTTCGCCGGCGCTCTTGAGGACGAGAATGGCGGCGACGGCGGCGGGCAGGCTGCCGAGGCACAGGCGGCGTACCACCTGCCATTGCACGTGGCCGTGCGCGCGGTGCGCTATCGTGCCGAAACCCTTGGTGATTGCCGCGAATGCGAGGTCGGTGCCGACCGCCGTGGCCGGCGAGAAGCCGAACAGCAGCGTGAGCAGCGGCGTCATGAGCGAACCCCCACCCACGCCGGTCAAACCGACGAGGACACCGACCAGCAGACCGGAAACGGTATAGGCAAGGGACATACAGGCGCTCTACAAGGCGATAACGAAGGGCCCCTGCCGGGCGGGTCGGGCGCCTGCGGGGGCGGCGCGCGAAGACACTGGGCCATTCATTAACAAAGTTCGCAAATCGTAATAAACTGGCCTCATATCTCAAACTAATAAGAAGTTGTTTGTTTATACGACCGAAGTTATATGAACCTGCATCAGTTCCGATTCGTCCGTGAGGCCGTCCGTCAGAATTTCAATCTGACCGAAGCGGCAAAAGCGCTTTATACGTCACAACCGGGCGTCTCGAAGGCGATTATCGAGCTGGAAGAGGAGCTGGGTGTCGATATCTTCACCCGCCACGGCAAGCGCATCCGCAGTCTGACCGAGCCCGGGCGCCGTATCCTGACCTCCGTCGAGAAGATCCTTCAGGAGGTCGAGAGCCTCAAGCGGGTCGGCAAGGATTATGCGGCACAGGATCAGGGCAATTTCACCATCGCCACCACCCACACGCAGGCGCGTTACGCGCTGCCCCGCGTCGTCGGCGAGTTCACCAAGCGCTACCCGAAGGTCCGGCTGTCCATCCAGCAGGGCAACCCCGCGCAGATCGCCGACATGGTGCTGCACGACCAGGCCGACATCGCGATCGCCACGGAGGGTATTTCCCGCGACCGTGGGCTGGTCTCGCTGCCCGGTTATCAATGGCAACATGTGGTGGTGACGCCACTCGACCATCCGCTGCTCGAACGCAAGCACCTGACGCTCGAGGACCTGATGGCGTATCCGCTGATTACTTACGACCCGAACTTCGCGGGCCGGCCCAAGATCGACAAGGCGTTCGAGCTGCGCCAGTTGCAGCCCGACATCGTGCTAGAGGCCGTCGATGCCGACGTCATCAAGACCTATGTCGAGATCGGCCTCGGCGTCGGCATCGTCGCCGGCGTGGCCTTCGATCCCGAACGCGACCGCAACCTGCGTGGCATCCCGGCCGGCCACCTGTTCGGCACCAATGTGACCCATCTGGCCGTCAAGCAAGGCGCTTACCTGCGCAGCTTCGTCTATACGTTCATCGAACTGTTCTCGCCCACACTGAACCGCAAGCTGGTCGAACAGGCGATGTCCGGCGACCACGAAGCCTACGAGCTCTGACCGGCCTGCTCTCTCTACGTATGTCCGCAAATTCTCCCGAACCCACCATCCACTGGACCGAGGACGGCGCCGAGCGCAGCGCGCGCTGGCGTTCCGAGGCCGGCGTGCCCGCGCCCAGGCGCGTGGTGATCGCCGACGACACGACCTCGGCCGATACCGCCTACCGGCTCGCCTGCGAGGGCACCGCGCTGTTGTGGCGCGGCGACTTCCAGAACGCGCGTCAGCTGCTGCAGGCCATGGCCCGCCGCACGGACCGCAAACCCAGGCGCCCGGCGAAGGGGGCCAAGGCACCGGCCAGCGTGACCGAAGCCTTCCACCTGCATCGGCTTGCGCAGTCCCAGCGCGCGCGCACGCTCGGCATGCTGCTGATTCCCTTCGATGCGGACCATGTGGTGCCGCTGCGCCGCGCGCCGGACGTGCACGAGGCCTGCGTGCAGGTGCATGGCGAGACCGATGCCCCCTATGTGGCGTCGCTGCGCGAACTGCTCGGCATGATCGGCGCCTACGAATGGCGCCGCAAGGGCGTGGAAATTCCCGCGCTCGAAGACCGCATCCACCCGTGGTACGGCGTGTTCTCGCCCGTGCGTGGCGAGTACCTCGACCTCGTGGCCGCCGAGCCGCTGCCTGCCGGGCTTGCGAAGTCATCGCTGGCGTTCGATATCGGCACCGGAACGGGCGTGATCGCCGCGGTGCTCGCGCGCCGGGGCGTGAAACGCGTGGTGGCCACCGATCAGGATCCGCGCGCGCTCGCGTGCGCGCGCGCGAACCTCGCGCAACTGGGGTATGCGAACAGCGTCGAGGTCACCGAGGCCGATCTGTTCCCCGCCGGCCGCGCGCCGCTCGTCGTGTGCAACCCGCCGTGGGTGCCCGCCCGGCCGTCATCGCCGATCGAGCATGCGGTGTTCGATCCCGAGAGCCGCATGCTGCGCGGCTTCTTGTCCGGCCTCGCCGCGCATCTTGAACCCGATGGCGAAGGCTGGCTGCTGCTGTCTGACTTCGCCGAGCACCTGGGCCTGCGCACACGCGAGGAACTGCTGGGCTGGATCGAGGCAGCGGGGCTGGTCGTGGCGGGCCGCTCGGATATCCGCCCGCGCCACCCGAAGGCCGCCGACGCCGACGATCCGCTGCACGCCGCGCGCGTGGCCGAAGTGACGTCGCTCTGGAAACTGCGCGCCAAAGTCTAGACCATGGAGAGCGTTTCATGACTACCGTTGCATTCATCGGCCTGGGCGTGATGGGCGCGCCCATGGTGGGCCACCTGATCGCCGCCGGCCATACCGTGCGGGCCTCGGTCCGCCGGCCGGAAGCCGCCGACGCGGCGCGCAAGCTCGGCGCCGAACCGTTCTTCACGCATGCCGAAGCGGCGCGCGGCGCCGAGGTCGTGTTCACCAACGTGACGTCGTCCGAAGACGTGCGTGAGGTGCTGCTGGGCAAGCACGGCGTGGCGGACGGCGCGGCGCCGGGCACGATCTGCATCGACCACAGCACGATCTCGCCGATCGTCACGCGCGAGATCGCGGCGGCGCTGGCCGAGCGCGGCATCGAGATGCTCGACTGCCCCGTGTCGGGCGGTGCGATCGGCGCGCGGGCGGCCACGCTGACGATCATGGTGGGCGGCAGCGAAGCCGCGCTCGAACGCGTGCGCCCGCTGCTGGCCGTGCTCGGCAAGCACATCAATTACATCGGCGATCATGGCGCGGGTCAGGTAGCCAAGCTGTGCAATCAGATCGCGCAGGTCGTCAACATCGAGGGCATCGCGGAAGCGATGCGCTTCGCGGGCGCGCAGGGCGTCGACACGCAGCGCGTGTTCAACGCCATGGCGAGCGGCTTCGCCGGAAGCCGCATGCTCGATCTGCTCGGCCCCAAGATGGTGTCGCGCGACTTCGCGCCGGGAATGGAGGCGCGGCTGCACTACAAGGACTTCGGGCTCGCCAACGGCATCGCCGACGAGCTTGGCCTGCCCCTGCCCGCGATGCGCGCGACCGCGGCCCAGCTCGACAAGCTCATCGAAAACGGCTGGGGCAAGGACGATACGTCGTCGCTGCTGCGCGTGCTCGAAGGCGACGGGAAGTAACTACACCGCGCCGACCATGGCAAGGATGGCACGCAGCAACGGCGTGCCCTCGCGCGTGAGGTCGTCCATCACATTGAAATGGTGCTTGCCCGGCAGCGGGATATCCTCGCGCACGTTGTTGGGCCATGCGGCGCGGATCAGCGCCTTCTGGCGATGGAATTCGCTCGACTCGAGCTCACCCACCGCGGTGATGAAGGGCGCGTCCGTCGCCGGCGTCAGGAAGGCCGGCGACAGGCGCGCGACGTCGGCCTCGGTCAGCTGCAGGTCGGCCTGCAGGAATTCCGCGCGGCGCAGCGGCTCGAGGTCGTAGAGCCCGCTGATCGATACCCCGCCCTTGACGAGATCGGCCGGCAGATCGGCGCCGAACTGCGGCCAGAGCGCCGCCATCAGCATCGCCACGAGGTGGCCGCCGACGGAATGGCCGGCCAGATAAATACGATCGCGATCGTGGCCGAGTTCATCGGCCTGGCGATAGAGCCATGCGACGCTCTGCAGCACCTGCCGCACGATCGCCTCGACGCTCACTTCCGGGCATAGCGCGTAGTTGACTACCGCCACCGACACGCCCTTGCGCGGCAACTGGGTGGCAACGAAACTGTGGTCGCTCTTGTCGAACGAGCGGAAGTAGCCGCCGTGGATGAACACGAGCAGCGGCGGAAGCGCGAAGTCGACGCTGGTCACCGCGGGAAAATAATCGAGCGTTTCGGCGTAGGCGTACGGCGAGTCGGACGCGCCATAACTGAGCCCCTCGCGGAACGTGACGCGCGCGCGGACGAGCGCGGAGTCCGCGGCCCATCGCGCCATGTGGACGGGATGGTCGGGCACGAGCGCGCGGTTATTGTAGGCCTGCGTGTAGAAGGCGGGATCCTGCGAGGGCAGCTCGGCAAGACTGGCCAGGGTGGGATGGGCTGACATGGCGGTTCCGTTCGTCATGGGATCACGAGGGTGGCGCTGTGATGCTACACGATCTGATAACGTACTCGCTCGAACCCTTTCCATGGACACCGCCATGGTCGTCAAACGCCGGCTCCGCGCCAACGCACACGATCAACTCGGCCCGCCCGCTATCCCGGTGGCGGCCAACGCGCGCTGCCCGCTATGCGGCCGTCCACTGCTCGAAGACGCCAGCACCGATTTGCACCACCCGATCCCAAAAAGCCAGGGCGGCCGCGAGGTCGTGCCCATGCACCGTATCTGCCACCAGAAGATCCACTCGGTCTTTACGGAATCCGAACTCGCGGCCACCTATCACGACTGGCCAACGCTGCGGGCCCATCCGGTGATCGCCACCTTCATCCGCTGGGTCGCCCGCAAGCCGCCGGGCTTCTACGACCGCAACCGCACCACCAACGCGAGACGTGGCCGATAGTTGCCGCCCCGTTGTTCCGCCTTCCGATTTCCGGCATAATCCCCGATTCATCGCAGGTGCTGCATCGGCAGTGCCTCACCCAATGCCCGGGTGGTGAAACAGGTAGACGCAGGGGACTCAAAATCCCCCGCCGCAAGGCGTGTCGGTTCGAGTCCGACCCCGGGCACCATCTTCAGTGACTTCGGTCAGCAGCTTCGACGCGTCAATTTTTCCGGGTTTCTTTTTCCAGCTTCCGCCCTCGCATTCCGGGTCCGTCCCGCTCGCACGTCCCGCATCGCCGGTAAGCGCCGGCAAGCAACGTTAGCGCCGTTCTCACGCCTGTTGCCCGCCACGACGGGGCCGATGGCATGAACGATGCGTCGCCGACAGACTCCACCTCGGCGAACAGGACTAGCAGCATCATCAGGACCATCAGGACGACAGGAGACCCCATGCGTGCCACCGCTTCCCCTACCGTAGTGATCACGGGCGCTTCCAGCGGCATCGGGCGCGCCACCGCCGAACGGTTCGCCCGCCAGGGCGCGCGGCTCGTGCTGGCATCGCGGGGCGAGGCGGCCCTCGAGGTCGTCTGTGCCGAATGCCGGCGGCTCGGCGCGCAGGTCATCGGCGTCCCCACCGACGTCACCGATCCCCGCGACATGCAGGACCTCGCGGACCGCGCGGCGGCGTTCGCTGCCTCGCACGGCGGTCAGATAGACGTATGGGTCAGCAATGCGGGCGTCGGCGCGGCCGGCGCCATCGAGGACACGCCCGCCGCGGCGCACGAGCAGATCATTCGCACGAACCTGCTCGGCTATCTGTTGGGCGCGCGCGCGGTCGTGCCATATTTCAAGAAAGCCGGCAAAGGCACGTTGATCCAGGTGCTGTCGCTCGGCGCGTGGTCGCCGACGCCGATGGCCACGTCCTATACCGCGAGCAAGTACGGGCTGAGGGGGTTCTCGGAGGCGCTGCGGCTCGAACTCGCGCCGTGGCCGCATATTCACGTGTGCGACATCTTCCCGATGGTCGTCGATAGCCCCGGCTTCGCGCACGGCGCCAACTACACGGGCAAGGTCATCAAGCCACCGCCGCCACGGGCCGATCCCCGCGCCGTGGCCCGCGCCATCGTCCACGCGGCCCACTCCCCGCACCGCCGATCGACAGCCGTCGGCGTGATGGCAACGCTGTCCCGCATCGGCAACATCGTCTCCCCGACCCTGCTGCGCCTCGGATCGTCGTTATTCGTGCGCGGCTATCTGCGGGGCGCGCCGCCCGCGCCGAAGACCGATGGCAACTTGTTCCGGCCCAGTACCGGCAACATGTCGATCGACGGCGGCTGGCGGGATCGCAGCCGTGTGCCGGCGGTCGGCATGGTCGCGGCGGGCGCCACGCTGTTCGTGGCGGCGGCGTGGCTGCTGCGGCGGCATGGGCGGGAAGGCTGAACCGGAATAGCGTGCGGCACGATGGCGTGTGAACCAGAGCGTGTCAGCTTTTCATCGCGTGCGCACGCGCGTTGCAACGCCATCCCCGCCGGCCGCGCTGCTGGCCAATGACCGTCTTGCGGGACTTGCCCTGCGGGACGGCCGTGCCAACGCACAGGCACGCGTCGCCGACCCCGGCGGGATCATGCGGGCACGACGGAGAGGCGCATGCCGACGGCACGCAGCACCGCCACGATCGTCTTGAGCGTGGGGTTGCCGCTAGGAGACAGCGCGCGATAGAGGGCCTCTCGCGTGATTCCAGCCTCCTGGGCCACTGCGGTCATACCGCCGTAGGCCTCGGCGATGTCACGCAATGCCAGCAGACCCACCGCGCGGTTCTCCGGATCGTCGAGCTCTTCCATTGCGGCCCTGAGAAACTCCACGGCCAGCTCACGATCCTGGCCAAGGGCTTCGATGGTGGCCTCGCTCAGCGGCACGGACGCGGCATATCTTGCCGGCCCTCCGGTTGCAGGTTTGCGAGGTGCTTTGCTCTTGCTCACGCTTTTGCTCACGCTCATGCTCTTGTTCATGCATTACTCCGCTTCCATTCGGTCCAGTAGACCTGTGCGAGTTGAATATCGGCAGCCTGCGTCTGCTTGCTTCCCGCGCAAAGCAGCACGACCAATGCCGTGCTGTGCCGCGCGACGTACAGCCGATATCCGGGGCCCACGTCTTCCCTCAATTCCAGTATGCCGCCGCCCACCGGTCTCACGTCGCCGAACAGCCCTTGTGTCAGGCGGTACATGCGAATGCGCATCCGCGCCGCGGCACGCTTGTCGCGAACCGAGGCGAGCCAGTCGGTTACCGGTTCGAACCCGTCATCGCGCCGGTACAACACCACTTCGATTTCGGACTGTCCCACATCGTAACTTTTAATTCACACCTTGCCAAGCCGCGCCGATCGCATGGCCTGCTCATGCAAACAGGGCGACGCTAAGCGGCAAGCGTGCGCAAAAGGTGCTGCGGTTTCCAATGAGACGACTCTGAAACCGCACGCGTGTTTGTAAGACTTCGCCTACTTCACGCGTCGGGGGTGGCGGTCTATCCTGCGGGATGCGGCCTGCCATCGCAGTAGCGCGTGCCGCCAACATGACAACATGAACTCCAGGGAACGACCATGACTCGCATCTCCGCGACGGCGGCGGCTTTTGGCTGCGCGCTTTTGATGGCCGGGTGTGCCGGCACGAACTACGATGGGCTGACGCAGGCGGGCGGTAGCCTCTTCTCCGCCGCGTCGCTGTCCGACGCCAACGTGAAGCAGCTCTCCGATCAGTCCTGTGCGGAGATGGACAAGAAAAACACCGTCGCCACCGCCGACAGTACCTATGCCAAGCGGTTGACCAACATCATGGCCGGGCTCAAGAACACGGGGCTGCCGCTCGATGCCAAGGTCTACATGACCAAGGATGTCAACGCATGGGCGATGGCCAACGGTTGCGTGCGTGTCTATAGCGGCCTCATGGACCTGATGAGCGACGACGAAGTGCGTGGCGTGCTCGGCCACGAGATCGGGCACGTGGCACTCGGCCATACCAAGGCCGCGATGCAGGTGGCCTACTCCACCGCGGCGGCGCGCGGGCTGCTCGGATCGCTCGGCAACACGACGCTCACCGCGTTGTCGTCGTCGCAGATCGGCGACCTCGGCGAGACCTTCGTCAACGCGCAGTTCTCGCAGCGGCAGGAAAGCGCCGCGGACGATTACTCGTACGATCTGCTGACCAAGAACGGACAGAACCGCCAGGCGCTCGTCACCGCGTTCCAGAAGCTCGCCAAGCTCGATGGCGGCAGCTCGAGCCTGCTGAGCTCGCATCCCGGCTCGGCCGCGCGCGCCCAGCATATCCAGGACCGTCTCAATAGCGGCAAGTAACCGCACGCGAAAGGCCGCGACGGTTCCGTTCGCGGCCTGGCGATGTTGAAGTCGTTTAAATCACCCACGAAACGTTTCAATTCCTGACGCGTAACCCGGGGCGGATAATCCTCCACACCGTTGCAGACACCGACTGCCGTCGCGTCTGCAAGGACGACCTGGAGCCCGCATTCGCGTCATGGACCACGCCCTCGCCCTGCTCGCCGGCAACCCCGAGATCGCGCTTTTTCTGGCGTTGGCGGTCGGCCACGCGGTAGGCGCGATCCGCTTCGGCCCATTCCAGCTCGGCGGCATCTGCGGCACGCTCATCGCCGCGCTCGTGATCGGACAGGCCGGCGTGCGGCTCGACGACGACGTGCGCAACGTCGCGTTCGCGCTGTTCATCTTCGCGCTTGGCTTCACGGGCGGCCCTCAGTTCTTCGCCAACGTGGCGAAGGAATGGCGCATCGGCCTGCTGTCGCTGGTCGAAGTCTTCGTCCTGCTCGCGCTGCTGGCCATCGCGGTACCGCTGCTGCGGCTCGACCCCGGCACCGCCGCGGGCCTGCTCGCCGGCGCCGCCACCGAATCCGCGGTCATCGGCACCGCCTCGGAGGCCGTCGCGCACCTGAGCACCGACCCCGAGCAAACACGCGTGCTCCAGAGCCATATCGTCACGGCGTACAGCGTGACGTACCTGTTCGGCCTGATATCGATCGTCCTGTTCACGAGCCAGCTCGCGCCATGGCTGCTGCGCGAGAACCTGCGCGAATCCGCGCAGCGCCTCTGGCAGAAGCTCGGCGGACAGGACGACAGGCCAGACGGCCAGCTCGACGCATTGCCACGCATCGTTTCCCGCGTCCTGCGCGTAGACGCTGCACAGGAAGGCAAGACGGTCATCGACGTGGAACGCGGCGTCGCGATGGGCGTCACGATCCGCCGCATCCTGCGCGAAGGAGAGACGCTGAAGCCCGCGCCCGATGACATCCTGCGCGCGGGCGACATCGTGCTCGCGGTCGGCCGCCGCGATGCGATGGTCGCGTTCGCGCGACGGTTTGGCGCGCAGAGGTGGGCACAGAGGTCGGCGGCAATGCCGCGCTCACCGCCGAATTTGACAACGTGATTCAGTGCGAGCAGAGCGTGCTGCTGACCCGCCGCGAGGTCGTCGGCGTGTCGCTCGCCCGCCTCCGCGAAATGGCCGACGTGGGCGCCGGCCGCGGCGTGTATCTCGCCAACCTCACGCGCATGCAGCACCGCGTGCCACTGCTGCCGGAGACGGTGCTCCAGCGCGCCGACGTGCTCACCCTCTCCGGCCCGCGCGACGCCGTGCGGCACGCGGTACCCGAGCTCGGCTACGCCGTCGTGCCCACGATTCGCACGGACTTCGTATTCCTCGGCATCGGCATTCTGCTCGGCATGTGGGTCGGCTCGCTGTCCATCGATCTGGGCAAGGCGCATCTCACGCTCGGCACCGGCGGCGGCTGCCTCGTCGCGGGCCTCGCCTTCGGATGGCTGCGCGCGCGCCTGCTGGTGATGGGGTCGCTGCCAGGTCCCGCCGCGGAGATCCTCAAGGACTTCGGCCTGGCTACGTTCATCGCGGCCGTGGGACTGAGCGCGGGACCCGACGCGCTGCGCCTCATCGCCGAATACGGCCTGGTCCTGCCGATCGCTGGCGTGCTGATCTCCGTGATCCCCGCCGCGATCTCGCTGTTCATCGGCCGCCGCTGGCTACGGCTCGATCTGCCCATCCTCCTGGGCGCGGTAGCCGGCCAGCATTGCAGTACCCCCACGATCATGGCGCTGACCAATGCCGCCGGAAACGGCACGCCCGTGATCGGCTACACGATCACCTATGCCATCTCCAACGTGCTGCTGCCATTGCTGGGACCCATTGCCGTAACGATGGCCGCATCCATCGCCGCACGCTGAAGCCGGCGGCAACGCATCGAGCATGCACGCGCGTGAAGACGCGCATCGACATCCTGCATCACGCACGGCGCGGCCAACCGCCCCGCCGGCCCCCGGTTTGCATCGCTTCACAGCAAGAGGAGGTCTACATGGAATGGCTGCACAACATCTTCCAGAAATCCCCCGAATCCGCGCTGTTCTTGTCGCTGGCGGTGGGTTACGCCATCGGCAAGCTCACATTCGGCAAGTTCCAGCTGGGCGGCGTGGCCGGCTCGCTGCTGGCCGCCGTCGTGATCAGTCAGGTGGGCGTGGAGATCGACAACGGCGTGAAGGCCGTGATGTTCGCGGTGTTCATCTACGCCGTGGGCTATGAAAGCGGCCCGCAGTTTTTCAACTCGCTCAACCGAAGCTCGCTGCGCGAGATCGCGATGGCGGTGTTCATGGCCGTCGCCGGCCTTATCACGGTGGTCGTGCTCGCCAAGCTATTCCATCTCGACAAGGGGCTGGCCGCCGGACTCGCCGCCGGCGGCATGACGCAGTCCGCGATCATCGGCACCGCGGGCGACGCCATCACGAAGCTCGGCCTGCCGCCCGACCAGGTCAAGACGCTGCAGGCCAACGTCGCCATCGGCTATGCCGTGACATACGTGTTCGGATCGCTCGGCGCCATCATCGTCTGCGTCAACATCCTGCCCCGCTTCATGGGATCGGACCTCAAGACCGATTCGAAGAAGGTCGAAGCCGCCATGCACGGCGGCCTGCCGCAATACGGCCCGGGCCAGGCTGGCGCACTGCCGCGCCTCGTCGGCCGCCTGTTCCGCGTGACGGGTGCCGCGGGCAAGACCGTGTCGCAGATCGAGATGGGCGGGGATGACCTCGTCACCGTCGAGAAGATCCAGCGGGCGGGCAAACCTGTCGATGTCCAGCAAGACACGGTGCTCCAGACCGGCGACCTCGTGCTGATGGTCGGCCGGCGGGACGCGATGGTTCCCACCGCGCTGACGATCGGCGAGGAAGTGGCCGACGCGGACGGCATGGGCACCGTTATGCAGACGCGCCGCGCGGTCTTCACGCTCAAGGGCATGAATGACAAGACGCTCGGCGAGATCGTGGCCAACGTCAGCCGCGAGATGCGTCATGGCGTGTACCTCGAACGCATCGAGCGCAACGATCATCCGCTGCCGCTGCTGCCCGACGTTCATTTGCAGCACGGCGACATCATCACGTTCTACGGCACCCCCGCAGACACCAGGCGCGCCGCGCAGCGCGCGGGCTACGAACTGCAGCCGAGCGAGAAGACCGACTTCGTCTACTTCGGCGCCGGCGTGCTCGTCGGCCTGCTGATCGGCCTGCTGGTCGTGCGCATCGGCTCGATCCCGCTCACGCTCGGCTCGGGCGGCGGCGCGCTGCTGTCGGGACTCGTGTTCGGCTGGGCGCGTTCCAAGCATCCGATGTACGGCGCCATGCCGACCGCCGCATGCCAGTTGCTCAAGGACTTCGGGCTCGCCGCGTTCGTCGCGATCGTCGGCATCAACTCGGGCCTCCAGGCGGTTTCCACGCTGAAGGAGTCGGGGCTGACGATCTTCATCCTCGGCGCCGTCGTCACGCTGCTGCCCCTGTTCCTCACGATGCTGTTCGGCCGCTACGTGCTGCGCTACGACAACGCCGCGCTGCTGGCGGGCGCGCTGTCCGGATCGCGGAGCGCCAATCCCGCCTTCGGCGGCATTCTCGACAAGGCCGAGAGCCCCGTGCCGACCGTGCCGTTCGCCATCACCTATGCCATCGCCAACGTATTGCTGACCCTGCTCGGCCCGCTGGTCGTGGGTCTCGTCTAAGAGGAGCGAAACCATGAGCAAACCCGATCTGTCCACCCTGTCCAGCCTGTCGCCGTTCGAACTCAAGGACGAACTCATCAAGCTCGCCAGCAGCCGCAGCGACTGCCTGATGCTCAACGCGGGGCGCGGCAATCCGAACTTTCTCGCCACCGTGCCGCGGCACGGCTTCTGGCAGCTCGGCCTGTTCGCGATGCGCGAGTCCGAGCGCTCGTTCTCGTACATGCCGGAAGGCGTGGGCGGCTTTCCGCGGCGGGAAGGCATCGAGGAGCGCTTCGACCTGTTCGCGCGTGAATGCGGGGACACGCCGGGCGTGAAGTTTCTCGCGGGCGCGGTGTCCTACGTGCGCGATCAGCTCGGCCTCGACGCCGGCGATTTCCTGTACGAGATGTGCGAGGGCATCCTCGCGTGCAACTACCCGGTACCGGACCGCATGCTACGGCTCTCCGAGGTCATCGTCGGCCAGTACATCCGCAAGGAGATGATCGGCAGCCATCCGTTCATCGGCGAGTTCGATCTGTTCGCGGTGGAAGGCGGCACCGCCGCGATGACGTACCTGTTCAACTCGATGCGCGAGAACCATCTTCTCCAGGCCGGCGACACCATCGCGCTGGGCATGCCCATTTTCACGCCGTATATCGAGATTCCGGAGCTCAACGACTACCAGCTCGTCGAGCTCAATATCAACGCGGACCCCGAAGCGCGCTGGCAGTATCCGAACAAGGAGCTCGACAAGCTGCGCGATCCCAAGGTCAAGGCATTCTTCCTCGTCAATCCGAGCAACCCGCCGTCCGTGCGCATGAGCGACGAGAGCCTCGAGTATCTCGCCTCGATCATCGAGGAGCGTCCCGACCTGATCATCCTTACCGACGACGTGTACGGCACCTTCGCCGACGATTTCACGTCGCTGTTCGCGCTATGCCCGCGCAACACGATTCTCGTCTACTCGTTCTCGAAATACTTCGGCGCCACGGGCTGGCGGCTCGGCGTCATCGCCACCCATCGCGAGAATATCTTCGACGAACGGCTCAGGTCGCTACCCGAGGCCCAGCGCCAGTCCTTGCACAAGCGGTATAACTCGATCACGACCACGCCCGACACGCTCAAGTTCATCGACCGCGTGGTGGCCGACAGCCGTACCGTCGCGCTGAATCACACCGCGGGGCTATCGACGCCGCAGCAGGTGCAAATGGTGCTGTTCTCGCTGTTCTCGCTCATGGACACGCCGGACGCGTACAAGCAGGCAATGAAGCGGCTGATCCGCAAGCGCAAGGCCGCGCTGTTCCGCGAGATCGGCATCGCGCCCGAGGACGGCGATCCGAACATCGTCGATTACTACACGCTGCTCGATATCGAACAGCTTGGCGGCAAGGCCATCGGTCCGGAATTCGTGAAATGGGTATTGAGTTCGCAGGAGCCCGTGGAACTGCTGTTCCGGCTCGCGGAGGAAGCGGGCGTCGTGCTGCTGCCGGGGCGTGGGTTCGGCACGCGGCATCCGTCTGGGCGCGTGTCGCTGGCGAACCTGAATGAGTCGGACTACGTGAAAATCGGCCGCTCGATCCGCAAGCTGTTCGAGGAGTACGTGGAGAAGTACAACCAGGCGACCGGCAACAAGGCGGACAAGAACGTGGTGAAAAAATAAGGCTAATCAAGACGAAAAGAATGAAAGACGGGGGGCTGCCCCCCCTCTCCTTACACCTTCGATTCCACGAACTGCAGCATGGTCTCCAGCATCTTGCGGATCGCCGGCCGCACGCGCGAGGCGCGCGACACGTCGTAGTCGAACGGGTAGCTCTCGATCATGTACGCGCTCTGCGCCAGCTCCAGCTGGATCGCATGCACGCCGCCGGCCGGATTGCCGTACTGGCGCGTGATATAGCCGCCCTTGAACCGGCCATTGAGCACCGCCGTATGGCCCGGCACGAGATTCGCGATCTCGAGCATGCGCGCGGCCAGTCCCGCATCGCTACTGGCGCCGTTCGCCGACCCGAGGTTGAAGTCGGTCAGCTTGCCTTCGAAGAAGCGCGGCAGTACCGACCGAATCGAATGCGCATCCCACAGGCCGATCGTGCCGTGCTCGGCGCGCAGCCGCGCCAGTTCCTGCTGCAGCGCGGTGTGATACGGATGCCAGATCTTGTCGCGGCGCAGCGCGATCTCCGCGTCGTCGGGACCGTTCGTGCCATCGGCATAGATCGGCGTCTTGTCGAACGTATCGACGGGGCAAAGGCCCGTGGTGTCCTGCCCCGGATACAGGTTCGCGTTATCGGGCGGGCGGTTCAGGTCGATCACGTAGCGCGAGTGCGTTGCCATGAGAATCGACGCGCCAAGCTCGCGCGCGAAGTCGTACAGCCGGTCCATGTGCCAGTCCGTATCGGGCACGGTACGCGCCTCGTCGGTCAGGCGCGAAGCCACGGACGGCGGCAGATAGGTGCCGACATGCGGCATGGACACCAGCAACGGGCGCGTGCCGCGATGCAGCGTGAAAGCGGGGGTATCGGTGGAGAAGGACATCGAAGGTAGACGTGTGGGGCGTATAACGAAATCAATCGGCCAGCAGCCGGGCGCGCGCGGCCGTGAACAGCGGGCCGGCTTCCGCCTCGAGGGGGTGCCTGCCGTGCTGCACGCGGCAGACGCCGGCGGTGCGAACTTCCGCTAGTGTCTCATGCCCGTGGCTGGCGAACACATGAACGGCCAGCGCGCGCGGTCCATCGAGGCCCGCCAGCGCGACGCTGGCCCCATCGAGCACCGCGAAGTCGGCCTGATTGCCGACTGCCAGACCTGCCACGGGACGGCCAGCCGCCCGCGCGCCCCCGGCCACCGCCTCGAGCCACAGCCGGTCCGCCACTTGCGGATGCGCGTCGGACGCCAGCACGTTGCGCCGCTGCAAGCCGAGGCGCTGCCCATATTCAAACGTGCGCAGTTCCTCGGCCACGCTGACGCTCGCATGGCTGTCCGACCCGATCCCCCACGCGCCCTGCCGCGCGAGATACGGCGCGGCCTCGAACACGCCATCGCCGAGATTCGCCTCGGTGGTCGGGCAGATGCCCGCCACCGCCCCGCTCTCCGCGAGGCGGCGCCGTTCGTCCCAATCCATATGCGTGGCATGCACGAGGCACCAGCGCGCATCGACCTCGGCATGGTCGAGCAGCCATGCCACGGGCCGCGTGCCGGTCTGCGCGAGGCAGTCATCGACCTCGCGCTGCTGTTCCGCGATATGGATATGCACGGGAGCACCGGGGTCCATCGCATGCAGCCCCGCCACCGCATCGCGCAGGCTGTCCGGCGGCACCGCGCGCAGGGAATGCGGCGCGAGACCCAGCCTCGCGCCATGGGCCGCGCATTCGGGCGCCAGTCGCTGCAATAGCGACAGCATCGCCTCGGTGCGATGCAGGAAACGGCGCTGATCCTGCTGTGCGGGCTTGCCGCCGAATCCAGCGGTTTGGTACAGCACGGGCAGCAGCGTCATGCCGATGCCTGCCCGCCGCGCCGCGCGCAGCAGGCGCAGCGACATCTCCGCGCCATCCGCATACGGCTTGCCATCCGTGTCGTGGTGCACGTAATGGAATTCGCACACGCTGGTGTAGCCCGCGCGCAGCATCTCCACGTACAGCTGCGTGGCGATTGCCTCGAGCGTGTCGGGCGACAGCCGCAGTGCGAAGCGATACATCAGCGTGCGCCAGCTCCAGAACGAGTCGCCACCGGCCGGATCGTCGCCGTCCGACGCACTCCGCATCTCGGTCAGCCCCGCAAAGCCGCGCTGGAACGCATGCGAATGCAGGTTCGGCATGCCCGGCACCACGGGCCCCGCTGCGCGGGCGATGCCATCCTCCGGTGTCGCCTCCGGCGTCACGGCGGTCAATCGGCCCGATGCGTCCCAGCCCAGCAGCACGTCGCGGGCCCACCCTCCCGGCAAAAGCGCCTGCCGCGCGAACAATTGGCTTGCGACGCTCATGCCCCGGCTCCCCGATAGACGTTCCCCTGCCTCACGACCAGCGCGGCCGGATTGCGGCCGAACCAATAGACCAGCTCGGCCGGCGAGGCGACGTTCCACAACACGAAGTTCGCATCGCGCCCGGCGGCCAGCACGCCATGCCGGTCCGCCGCGCCGAGGGCGCGTGCCGCATGCACGGTCACGCCTCGCAGCGCCTCCGGAACGGTCATGCGGAACAGCGTCGCGGCCATGTTCAGCATCAGCAGCAGCGACGTCGTGGGCGATGTGCCCGGATTGTGGTCAGTCGCGATCGCGATCGGCACGCCATGCTCGCGCAACAGCGCGATTGGCGGCAGATGGGTGTCGCGCAGAAAGTAATAGGCGCCGGGCAGGAGCACCGCGACCGTACCGGCGGCCGCCATCGCCATGACGCCCGCCTCGTCGAGATGCTCGAGATGGTCGGCCGACAACGCACGATGACGCGCCGCCAGCGCGGCGCCACCGAGATTGCTCAATTGCTCCGCATGCAGCTTGACGGGCAGGCCATGGCGCGCGGCCGCCTCGAAGACGCGCGTGGTCTGCGCCGCGGAGAAACCGATCGACTCGCAAAACGCATCGACGGCATCGACGAGACCTTCTTCGGCAAGCGCCGGCAGCATGGTCTCGCATACCAGCGCAATGTAATCGTCGGCGCGTCCCGCATACTCGGGCGGCAGTGCATGCGCGCCGAGGAATGTCGTATGCACCGCCACCCCATACGCGTCGCCCAGCCGCCGCGCCACGCGCAACTGGCGCCGTTCGGCATCGAGCGACAGGCCGTAGCCGGACTTGATCTCGATGGCCGTCACCCCCTCGGCAAGCAGCGGCTGCAACCGCGCCGCCGCCTGCGCGAAGAGCGCATCGTCGCTGGCTTCACGCGTGGCGCGCACCGTGGACACGATGCCGCCTCCCGCGCGCGCGATGTCCTCATAGCTGGCGCCCGCGAGCCGCATCGCGAATTCGTCGGCGCGCTGCCCGCCGTACACGAGGTGCGTGTGGCAATCGACGAGTCCGGGCGTGATCCATCCCCCCGCGGCATCGTGCCGGGGTATCGATGTCGCGGCATACACCGCCGGCAGCGCGGCATGGGCGCCCATCCACACGATGCGGCCATCGGCAACGACCAGCGCTCCGTCGCGAATGGCATGGGCAGGATCGCCATCGGGCAGCAGGTGGCCGTTGTGCCAGATGCCGTCCGCGGCGGTTCCAAACTTCGTCATCTCGGCTCTCCATCAATGGCGACCCGCAGGCACAGCGCGGCATCGTCCTGGGGGGTCAGCGTGGTACGCGCGACGGACGCTACGCCGGGCTCGATACCGGGTCCAACACCGGGCGCGTCGGTCCACAGCATACCGTCACCGGCCGCGAGCGGCTCGCCGTCCCCATCGCGCCAGTGGCCAGCGATGACAAGCACCAGCGTCGCACCGGTCCCGTCGATCCGCACGGGCGTCCGCATCGCCTCGACGACGGCACGGCACCGGCCGCGCCGCGTCATCACGTTGAAGTCGCGCGTCGGCCCGTCGATCAACGTCGCATCCACCGCGACATCGCCCGCGAACGCGAACGGCTCCCCCACGCGGTCGAGCCGATGTACGAATCCATCTTCCCGCGCCCGCTCCTCCCGCGACCGCAACACCACACCCGCGCCGTCGAGTAGTACGATCTGCCGGTCGATGCCGGCAAACGCGGAAAACGGCCCATCGGCGGCGATATCCGCCACGCTGATGCGCCACGCAAAGTCGTCCATGCCGGCGCCCGCAGGCGACACCGCGATCTCTCGTGTAGTGCCGCCACCGTTCTTCCACGGCATCGGCGCGATCGTCGCCAGCGAGAAGCGCCGCACGCCCGGCACGCTCATGCGCCCTTCACCATCGGCAGATCGAGACCCTTCTCATGCGCGCATTCGATCGCGGTCTCGTAGCCCGCATCGGCATGACGCATGACGCCGGTCGCCGGATCGTTCCACAGCACGCGCTCGATGCGCCTGGCGGCCGCATCGGTGCCATCGCACACGATCACCACGCCCGCATGTTGCGAGAAACCCATGCCCACGCCGCCGCCATGATGGAGGCTCACCCACGTGGCGCCGCCCGCGGTGTTGAGCAGCGCATTGAGCAGCGGCCAGTCCGACACCGCGTCCGAGCCATCGCGCATCGCCTCGGTCTCGCGGTTCGGCGACGCCACGGAGCCGCAGTCGAGGTGGTCGCGCCCGATCACGACAGGCGCCTTGAGCTCGCCCGACTTCACCATCTCGTTGAACGCCAGGCCGGCGCGATGACGCTCGTCGAGTCCCACCCAGCAAATGCGCGAGGGCAAGCCCTGGAACGCGATGCGGTCGCGCGCCATGTCGAGCCAGCGGTGCAGCGGCTTGTCGTCGGGAAACAGTTCCTTCATCTTCGCGTCGGTCTTGTAGATATCCTCCGGGTCGCCCGACAGCGCCACCCAGCGGAACGGTCCCTTGCCGCGGCAGAACAGCGGACGGATATACGCGGGCACGAAGCCCGGGAAATCGAATGCATTGGTCACGCCCTCGTCGAACGCGACCTGACGGATGTTGTTGCCATAGTCCAGCGTGGGCACGCCCATTTTCTGGAAGGCCAGCATCGCCTGCACATGCTTCACGATCGACGGCCGCGCGGCCGCTTCCACCGACTTCGGGTCGTGCTTGCGCGCGTCTTCCCATTGCTCGACGGTCCAGCCTTCCGGCAGATAGCCGTTCACGATGTCGTGCGCGGAGGTCTGGTCGGTCACGATGTCCGGCCGCATGCCGCCCGCCTGCGCGCGGCGCACGAGTTCCGGCACGATTTCGGCCGCATTGCCCAGCAGACCCACCGAGATGGCCTGCTTGTTCCGCGTGGCCTCGTCGATCATGGCCAGCGCCTCATCGATCGTCGTCGCCTTTTTGTCGAGATAGCGCGTGCGTAAGCGGAAGTCGATGCGCGACTCCTGGCACTCGATCGCTAACACGCATGCGCCCGCCAGAACCCCTGCGAGCGGCTGCGCGCCGCCCATGCCCCCCAAACCCGCCGTCAGGATCCACTTGCCGGAGAGGTCGCCGCCATAGTGTTGATTCCCCGCTTCGACGAACGTCTCGAACGTGCCCTGCACGATGCCCTGCGTGCCGATGTAGATCCACGACCCCGCCGTCATCTGGCCGTACATCATCAGGCCCGCGCGATCGAGCTCGTTGAACTTGTCCCAATTGGCCCAGTGCGGTACGAGGTTCGAGTTCGCGATCAGCACGCGCGGCGCATCGGCATGCGTGCGGAAGATGCCCACCGGCTTGCCCGACTGCACCAGCAGCGACTCATCCTCGCCCAGGCGGCGCAGGCTGTCCAGAATCGCGTCGAAGCATTCCCAGTTACGCGCCGCCTTGCCGATGCCGCCATACACCACGAGGTCCTGCGGACGCTCGGCCACCTCGGGGTCGAGGTTGTTCTGGATCATGCGATACGCGGCCTCGATCAGCCAGTTCTTGCAATGCAGCGTATTGCCGCGCGGCGCGCGGACCTCGCGCGGACCGCGTTGCGGGGTGGCGGCCGTCTGGGCGAATTGATGTTCGTTGGCGTTCATGGTCGGAAGATCCTGTGTAACGTGTGCGTGGGGTCGCGCGCCGGGTTCAGCAACGGCTTGGGCGCGGTTCAGACATTGGTTGGCAGCAGATCGCGCACGGCGGCGGGCCAGCCGGCCCCCGCATCGCCCTGCTGCACCCATTGCTTCATGGACTCGATATCGGGCGCGAGGTAACGGTCGGATTCCACGAACGAGACACGCGCGCGAATGCGTGCCAGTTCGCTCTCGATCAGCGGCGAGGACTTCAGCGGCCGATGGAATTCGATGCCCTGCGCGGCGGCCATCGCCTCGATGCCCACGATCACGGCCGTATTCGTGGCCATCTCGCCGAGCCGGCGCGCGCCATAGGTGGCCATCGACACGTGGTCTTCCTGGTTGGCCGAGGTCGGCAGGCTGTCCACGCTCGACGGATGCGACAGCGCCTTGTTCTCGGAGGCCAGCGCGGCCGCTGTGACCTGCGCGATCATGAAGCCCGAGTTGAGCCCGCCATCGCGCACGAGGAACGGCGGCAAACCGGAAAGCCCCGTGTCCAGCAGCAGCGCGAGCCGCCGCTCGGAAATCGCGCCGATCTCGGCAATCGCCAGCGCGATAATGTCCGCCGCGAACGCAACAGGCTCCGCATGGAAGTTGCCGCCCGACACGACATCGCCCATTTCGTCCCCCTCTCCGGCGAACACGAGCGGATTGTCGGATGCCGCGTTCGCCTCGATGCGCAGCACGCGCGCGGCGTGCGTCAGGTTGTCGAGGCAGGCACCCATCACCTGCGGCTGGCAGCGGATCGAGTAAGGATCCTGCACACGGCCGCACGCCTTGTGCGAATCTACGATCTCGCTGCCGTCCAGCATCGCGCGCACGGCGGCGGCCACGGCGATCTGCCCGGTCTGCCCGCGCGCGGCATGAATGCGCGCGTCGAATGGCTTGACCGACCCCTTGATCGCCTCGAGCGACAGCGCCCCGGCCACGATGCCGGCCGCGAACGCATCCTCGGCCGCGAACAGGCCGGCCAGCGCCAGCGCGGTGGAAACCTGCGTGCCGTTCAGCAGGGCCAGTCCTTCCTTGGGACCCAGCGTGAACACGTCGAGCCCGGCATGGGCGAGCCCCTCGCGCGCCGACACCCGTTGTCCGCCGACCATCACGTCCCCCACGCCGATCAGCGTGCAGGACATGTGCGCGAGCGGCGCGAGGTCGCCCGAGGCGCCGACCGACCCCTTTGCCGGAATACACGGCGTCACCTCATGGTTGGCCAGCGCCAGCAGCGCGTCGATGATGGCGGGCCGCACGCCCGAATGCCCGCGCGCGAGGCTGATCGCCTTGATCGCGAGGATCAGGCGCACGGTATCGGCTGGCAGATCCGGACCGGTACCCACGCTGTGCGACAGCACGAGGTTCCTTTGCAGTTCCGCGAGCTTGTCATGGGGAATGCGCGACTGCGCGAGCTTGCCGAAGCCCGTATTGATGCCGTACACGACCGCGTCGGCGTCGATGATGTCCTGCACCGTGGACTGCGCCGCGGTGACGCCGGCCCACGCCGCGTCGTCCATGGCAATCCGCACCTCGCCGCGATAAATCCGGCGCAGGTCGCTCAGCGTGACCTCGCCGGGCGTCAGCACCAGCAAGGGCCGTGCGTCGTTCGAATGTGTCGTCGTCATGTCTCGCTCGAATCTCTTGTATAAGCCTGTCTATACAGGTTAGCTTAAAATCCGCGGATTGAAAACCCAAACCCACGCCGGCGATGCTTGCCGGCCTAACCGAACGCGGGATTGCCGTCCGCGCGGAAGCGGCTGCCCAGCCGGTACCGGTTGCCGGGATGCAGACATCGCACGAAGGTCACCGGCACACCCGCCGTCCACGTCCGCCGCGTCAGCAGCAGGCATGGCTGCGTTGCTGGCATTTCGAGCTGCGCCGCCTGCTCGGCCGTCGCCGAGATTGCGTCCACGACGTGCTCCACCTGGTCGTACGGCACGTTGCGCAGCAGGTACTCGCCGGGCTGCGTATTGCGAAAATCCTGCGTAATGAAGTCAGGCGCCACGCGCGGATTGACGTAGCGGTCCTCCAGCTGAATGGGCACGCCATCGTCGCGATGCACGCACACCGAATGGAACACGGACTCGCCCGTATGCAGGTCCAGCGCGGCCGCCACCTCGATCGACGCCGCCACGCGCTCCACGAGGATCACGTCGCAGGCATAGTCGTGCCCGCGCATACGGATCTCGTCCTGCAGATTGACCACGGACAGCAGCGTCGATTGCGGCTTGTGCTCGGCCACGAAGGTCCCGACCCCGGCCACGCGTACCACCCTGCCCTGTTCCGCCAGCTCCCGTAACGCACGGTTGACCGTCATGCGAGACACCGAGAAGCGCGTCACCAGCTCTTGTTCAGATGGCACGCGATCGCCCGGACGCCACGCGCCGCTCTGGATCTCGCGCGCGATATAGTCCTTCACCTGCTGGTAGAGCGCGGCGGGAGCGTTGGGGGCGCCGGTCTGGGACGCCGGGCTGGCTGCGTGGTTCATGGCATTCAGTGCGCGTCCGCGGTCGTCGCCCCGGCGCGAATCTCCTCCCGGATTTCCTCTGTCAGCCGCGCTTTCAGGGCGGAAAACTCGGAAGAAGTCTTGATCGTGTAATGGCGCGGATGGGCAAAATCCACCGCGATCTCGCTCTTGATCCGACCCGGGCGCGCGGAAAACACCGCGACGCGGTTCGCCATGAAGATGGCTTCGTCGATATCGTGCGTGACGAATAATACCGTCTTGCGCGCGGACTCCCAGATGCCGAGCAGCAGCTCCTGCATGAGCACGCGCGTCTGGTTGTCCAGCGCACCGAACGGTTCGTCGAGCAACAGGATCTTCGGATCGTTCGCCAGGGCGCGCGCGATCGCCGTGCGCTGCTGCATGCCGCCCGACAGCTGCTTCGGAAGATGCTGCTCGAACCCGCGGAGGCCCACGCGGGCGATAAAGAAATCGCTGCGCTCGCGCTGCTCGGCCGCGCTCATGCCACGCTCGCGCAGACCGAAGCGCACGTTCTGCTCGATCGTCAGCCACGGGAACAGCGTGTATGACTGGAACACCATGCCGCGGTCGGCGCCGGGGCCGAACACGGGCTGCCCGTCGAGAAGCACGCGCCCGCCGGTCGGCCGGTCGAGTCCCGCCACGATCCGGAGCAATGTCGATTTGCCACAACCCGACGGCCCGAGGATCGTCACGAAGTCGTTGTCGCGGACCTCGAAGTCCACGGGCTGCAATGCCTGCGTCTCGCCGCCATTGGGACTGACGAAGGTGCGGGATACCTGCTGGATGGATAGTGCGCTCATCTTGTCATTTACCGGATAGCACTCCACGGAAACAACCGGCGATTGGCCAGCTTGAAGACGAGATCGGACACCAGCCCAATGCAGCCGATCACGATGATGCCGAAGATGATCTGCCCGGTATTCAGCAGCGCCTGGCTGTCGGTGATCATGTGGCCGATGCCCGACGACGAACCGATGAGCTCGGCCACGATGACGTAGGTCCAGGCCCAGCCGAGCACCAGCCGCAGGATTTCCGCAATCTCGGGCGCCGCACCGGGAATCAGCACGCGCCGCACGATGCCGCGCGGCGTGGCGCCCAGCGTGTAGGCCGCTTCGACGAGGTCACGGCGCGCGCCGCCGACCGTGACGGCCACCATCAGCACGATCTGGAAGAACGAGCCGATGAAGATCACCAGCAGCTTCTGCGTCTCGCCGATGCCCGCCCACAGGATCAGCAGCGGGATGAACGCGGACGCGGGCAGATAGCGGCAGAACGAGATGAACGGCTCGAAGAACGCCTCGGCCGCCTTGTACGCGCCCATCGCGATACCGAGCGGCACGGCCAGCACCGCGGCGAGCACGAAGCCGCCAATCACGCGCCAGACCGTCATGCCGATATCGCCGATGAAGCCGTACTGCGTGAACAGCATCACGCCCTCGCGCGCCATCGTCAACGGATCCGCGAGGAAGGTCTTCGGCACCAGGCCGCCGAACGTCACGGCGGCCCAGACCGCGAAGAACAGAACGAAGAACGACAGCCCGAGCAGCCAGCGCGCGCGCGGGGACACGGGCTCGAGCGGCAGCCGCCAGGGATGCCGGCGCGCGGTCGACGCCGCGGGCGAGGCCAGCGCCGCCGGTGCCGCGCCGGTGCCTGTGGTGCCCATGGTGCCTGTGCTGCCCGCAGAGCCCGTGGCGGGGGAAGAAGCGTGTGTCGAGGAACTCATGCCAACGTCTCCATGCGCGGCGGCTTACTTCAGGAAGCGCGCGTCATACAGCGTGGTCACGTCCGGCACCTGCCGGATCACGCCGATCTCGAGCAGCAGCGCCGCGGCCTCCTTGCTGAAGCTCGCGAGCTCGCCGCCGAAGAACGCGCGGTTCGCTTCCTTGTCCTGCCAGCGCAGGTACGCCGAGGACTTCGCGAACTGCTCGCCGGTCTGCTTGACCGCGGCCCCCATGATCTCGTTCGACTTCGCCGGATCGCGGCGGATCATGTCGATCGCCTCGAAGTAGCTGTCGACCAGCGCCTGCGCCGCCTTCGGATTGTCCTTGAGCCATTTTGGCGCGCAGCCGAGCGTATCCGTGACCATCGGGTAGTCGAGCGTGGTCGCGATAATGCGGCCCTTGTCCGGATTGGCGCGCACCGTCGACAGGTACGGCTCGTACGTCATCGCCGCATCGTTCTGTCCCGCGACGAAGGCCTGCGCGGCGGCCTGCGGCGACAGCGTCGTGGTCTTGACGTCCTTGAGCGTCATGCCGTTCTTCTTGAGCATCCACGCGAGCCCGAAGTACGGTGCGGTGCCCGGCGCATCCACGCCGACGGTCTTGCCCTTGAGATCGGCGAACGACTTCACGTCGGCGCGCACGGCCAGGCCATCGGCGCCGTAGGACTTGTCGAGCTGGACGATCTGCGTGATGGGCACGCCGTTGGCGTTCCACGCGACGTGCGTCTCCACCGTCGTGGCGGCGCACTGGATCGCGCCCGACGCCAGCGCGAGGTGCCGGTCCTTCTGCGGGATCATCTTGATCTCGACATCCACCCCGTTCTTCTTGAAGATGCCGGCCTTGTCCGCGAGCGTCAGCGGCGCAAACCCCGTCCATCCGCTCATGCCGAGCGTCACGGGCACGTTCTGCGCCTGAACGGCGCCGGCGGCCAGCGCCGTGGCTCCCAAAGCGGTGGCAAGCATTGCTCGGATCATTGCTATCGACTCCTTGTAGGACGGGTGATGGAAATCTAGCGGCACCTGTCTATACAAGTCAATGGAGGGTTTGCACCGAGCCCGACGCGGCTTGCGCCGCGTACGCACCAAAAGGAGGCGCGGGACAGGCACGCTGTATAGACAAGCCGACCCTTACGCAAACGCCATGCCACCACCGAAGCACCCAGGAGGGTTAGTTCGGGATCAAGCCTCGAAGAACGAGCGCACCGTGGGAAACCGCAGCCGCACGCGGAGTTCGCGCTTGAGCCGCCGGTTGTCGAGCCGCCGCGACTCGCTCATGAAGCTCAGCAGGGTCGGATCGATGACCTCGCGCGCATGCTGGCGCGTGATGCGCGGCGGGCGCGGCAGGCCGCGCTGGTCCGCCACGAGGTCGAAGTAGTCGGCCATGCGCAACTCGGTATCGTCGCTGGCATGCACCACGCGTTGCGGCCGGCCGCGCCATAACGCGGCGATCATGGTGCGGGCAAGGTCGTCGGCGTGGATATGGCTCGTGTACACATCGTCCTGCGGCGCGAGCGCGGGCGTGCGCTTGTGCAGGCGCGCGATGGGCAGCCGGTCCTCGGCATAGATGCCCGGAATGCGCACGATGCTCGCGCGCCACCCGGCTTCGCTGCCGAACGCGCGCACGAGGCCTTCGGCGGCCACGCGGCGGCGCGCCCGCGCGGTTTGCGGCCGCACCGTATGAAACTCCTGGACCCGCGCGCCGCCACGATCGCCATACACGCCCGTCGTGCTGGCGTAGACGAACACGCCGGCCGGCGTATTCGCCGGGGCGGGCAAGGTCGCCCGATGCCAGCCCCGCTCGGGTAGAATGACGGGCTCGTCGCCGTGCCGCCAGACGGACGCAGCGCCCGTGGGTTGCGACCTCGGTTGCAATCTCAGTTGCGACCTCCGCTGGCGCCAGGCGGTCCGGCGCAGCGCGGCCAGCAAGGCCCGTGTGCGCGGATCGCCCTCACCCTGCCCGGGTGGCGGCGCGAGGTCGAGCACGCGGTCCGCGAGCCCGCGCAGCCGCGCGAGCGTGGCGGGCCGGTCGAGGTCGGCCACGATCGGCACGGCGCCCGCGTTGCGCAACGCGTCCCGCCGCGCGGGCTGCGATGTCACCGCGAACACGCGCATGCGTGCCGCCAGAAGTCGCAGGCAGCGCGTGCCCACGTCTCCGCAGCCGACGATCAGCAGGCGCGGACGGCCGAGCCGGCGAGGTGCGCTGGCCCGCGGGGAAGACGCGGTGGGCGACAGGAACACAGCAGGTGTCACAGCACGTGTCACAGGAAGCGTTGCCGCGAGCGGCGACAGAGTTTGGCTCATAGACCCGATTATGGCTTATCAAGTTACCGTCATGCCCAGTGGCCACAAGTTTGAAGTGGCCGCTGACGAAACTATCCTCGGCGGCGCCCTCCGCCACAGCATCGGCATGCCGTACGGCTGCAAGAACGGTGCGTGCGGCTCCTGCAAGGGGCGCGTGATCGACGGCACCTTCGTGCAGGGCGATCATGCCGCTTCGGCACTGACGGCGCAGGAGAAAACCGAAGGCCGCGCGCTGTTCTGCTGCGCGAATGCCACGTCGGACATCACGATCGAATGCCGCGAGGTGCATGGCGCCGGCGACATCCCCATCAAGAAGATTCCCTGCCGCGTGCAGACCATCGAGCGCCTGGCCGACGACGTCGTGTCCGTCCGCCTGCAACTGCCCGCCACGGAGCGCATGCAGTTCCTGGCTGGCCAGTACGTCGAGTTTCTGCTCCGCGACGGCAAGCGCCGCAGCTATTCCATCGCCACCGCGCCGCACGAGGAAGGCCCGATCGAACTGCATATCCGCCATATGCCCGGCGGCGCGTTCACGGACTACGTGTTCGGGGCGAAGGAAGGCGCACCGGCGATGAAGGAACGCGACATCCTGCGCTTCGAAGGCCCGCTTGGCAGCTTCTTCCTGCGCGAGGACTCGGACAAGCCGATCATCCTGCTGGCGTCGGGCACCGGCTTCGCGCCGATCAAGGCCATCGTCGAGCACGCGAAGTACACGGGCATCGAGCGTCCGATGACGCTGTACTGGGGCGGCCGCCGTCCGCGCGACCTCTACATGCACGCGCTCTGCGAGCAGTGGGCGCGCGAGCTGCCGAACTTCCGCTATGTGCCGGTCGTGTCCAACGCCGCCGACGAGGACCAGTGGACGGGCCGCACGGGCTTCGTGCACCAGGCCGTGATCGCCGACCATCCGGACCTGTCCGGCCACGAGGTCTACGCGTGCGGCGCGCCCGTCATGGTCAACGCCGCGCGACAGGATTTCACGGCCCAGTGCCGGCTGCACGAGGACGCGTTCTTCGCCGATTCGTTCACCTCGGAGGCCGATCTGCACGCCTCCGGCGCGGCCTGACTCGGCCCGGATCTGGCCCCAGGCCGTTCCGCCGACACAACGATGCCACCGGGGTCCGACAAATTTCGTTTTGACACCGGGACGCATGCGCCTTATATTGGCCGCCATGAACCAACGCCACATCCGACGCCAATCCCGTACGTTGCCCCTCTCCGGGGTGCCACGCGGCTGATCGTCGACAGCGTTAGTTCAGGTCAACGAGCCACGGGCAGCCCCCGTGGCTTTTTGTTTTCCGCGCACCCTTCACATTCCGTTCATCGTTTCATGCCGACCCCAGGAGTCCGCCATGGCATTTGCTGAGTATCCCGTCCAATCCCTGATGTACATCACCAACCGCCCCGAGCTGGTCTTCACCGAAGGCAAGGGGTCGTGGCTGACGGATCACAACGGCAAGCGCTATCTGGATTTCGTGCAGGGCTGGGCCGTGAACAGCCTCGGCCATTCGAACGAAGGCATGATCGCGGCGCTGGAGAAGCAGGCGCGCAAGCTGCTGAACCCCAGCCCGGCGTTCTACAACGAGCCGATGCTCGCGCTGGCGAAGCTGCTCACAGACAACAGCTGCTTCGACAAGGTGTTCTTCGCCAACAGCGGCGCGGAAGCCAACGAAGGCGCGATCAAGCTCGCGCGCAAATGGGGCCAGAAGCACAAGAACGGCGCGTTCGAGATCATCACGATGAACCACAGCTTCCATGGCCGCACGCTCGCCACGATGAGCGCGTCGGGCAAGGCTGGCTGGGACAAGATCTTCGCGCCGCAAGTGCCGGGCTTTCCGAAGGCCGAGCTCAACGACCTGGCGTCGGTGGAAGCGCTGATCAACGACAAGACCGTGGGCATCATGCTCGAACCCGTGCAGGGCGAGGGCGGCGTGATTCCGGCCACGCGCGAATTCATGCAGGGCCTGCGCGCGCTGGCCGACAAGCACAAGGTGCTGTTCATCGTCGATGAAGTGCAAACGGGCTGCGGCCGCTGCGGCACGCTGTTCGCGTACGAACTGTCGGGCGTGGAGCCGGACATCATGACGCTCGGCAAGGGCATCGGCGGCGGCGTGCCGCTGGCCGCGCTGCTGTGCAAGGGCGACGTCGCGAGCTTCGAGGCCGGCGACCAGGGCGGTACCTACAACGGCAACCCGCTGATGACCGCGGTCGGCGCCGCCGTCATCGAGCAACTGGTGGCCCCGGGCTTCCTCGAGGACGTGCGCGCGAAGGCCGACTACCTGCGCGAGCAGTTGCTGGCCCTGACCGCCGAATTCGGCCTCGCGGGCGAGCGCGGCGACGGCCTGCTGCGCGCGCTGATGCTCGGCAAGGACATCGGCCCGCAGATCGTGGAAGAGGCGCGCGACATGGGTCCGGAAGGCCTGCTGCTGAACTCGCCGCGGCCGAACCTGCTGCGCTTCATGCCGGCGCTGAACGTCACGCGCGAGGAGATCGACCAGATGATCGGCATGCTGCGCACGCTGCTGAAGAAGCTGGCCTGACCCTTCGCGGGCCACGAAAAAGCCCCGCAATGCGGGGCTTTTTTCATGCTGGCATACATCCGCTCAAGGGTTATTCACCCAGATAAGCGGCACGCACCTTCGGGTCGTCCAGCATCTGCCGCGCGTCGCCGCTCATCGTCACGAGACCGGACTCCATCACGTAACCGCGGTGCGCGGCCTGCAGCGCCAGGCGCGCGTTCTGCTCGACGAGCAGGATCGTCACGCCCTGCCCCGATACCGTCCGGACGACCTCGAAGATCTTCTCGACCATGATCGGCGAGAGACCCATCGACGGCTCGTCGAGCAGCAGCAGCTTGGGCTGACTCATCAGCGCGCGCGCCATCGCCAGCATCTGCTGCTCGCCGCCGGACATCGTGCCGGCCAGCTGGTTGGCACGCTCCTTCAGGCGCGGGAACGTTTCGAACATGCGATCGATGTCGGCCTTGATGCCGGCCTCGTCGCTGCGCGTGTACGCGCCCATCTGCAGGTTCTCGGTGATAGTCATGCGCGCGAACACGCCGCGCCCTTCCGGCACCATCGCCAGGCCCTGCTTGAGCAGCGTGTAGCTGGGCACGCCCTTGATGGACTTGCCCATGTACTCCACGTCGCCGCCGGCCCAGCCCTGCAGGCCCGTGATGGCCTTCATGGTCGTGGTCTTGCCCGCGCCGTTGGCCCCGATCAGCGTGACGAGCTCGCCGTCGTGGATCTCGAGGTCCACGCCCTTGACGGCCTGGATGCCGCCGTACGCGACCTTCAGGCCGGAAATCTTCAGGATTGTCTGTTTCATCTCGATTCGCCTCCCGGATCAGTGCGCCGACGCGCCGAGGTAGGCCTCGATCACCGCGGGGTTGTTCTGCACTTCCTGCGGCAGACCCTGTGCGATCACCTTGCCGTAGTCGAGCACGGTCAGGCGGTTGCACAGCCCCATCACGAGCTTCACGTCGTGCTCGATCAGCAGAATGGTCTTGCCATCGCCGCGGATCTTGTCGAGCAGGCCGCGCAGTTCGACCTTCTCGGTGGCGTTCATGCCCGCCGCCGGTTCGTCGAGCGCCAGCAGCTTCGGCTCGGTGGCCAGCGCGCGCGCGATCTCCAGGCGGCGCTGGTGACCGTACGACAGGTTGCGCGACGTGAAGTTGGCGTACTTGCCGATGCCGACGTAGTCGAGCAGGTCGTGCGCCATGTCCTCGATGCCCTCTTCCTCGCGCCGCACCGAAGGCGGACGAAACACGGCGCCGAGGATGCCGGCCTTCGACCGCACGTGGCGACCGACCATCACGTTCTCCAGCGCGGTCATGTCGCCGAACAGGCGGATGTTCTGGAACGTGCGCGCAATGCCGGCCTTGGCCACTTCATGCACAGCCGTCGGCTGGTACGGCTGGCCGCCCAGCACGAATTCGCCCGAGTCCGGCGTGTACAGACCGGTGATCACGTTGAAGAACGTGGTCTTGCCCGCGCCGTTCGGCCCGATCAGGCCATAGATCTCGCCCGGCTTGATCTGCAGGCCCACTTCGGACAGCGCCTGCAGGCCGCCGAATCGCTTGTTGACCCCCTGTACGGACAGGAGGAAATCGTTGTTGCTCATACCTGTTCCTCCTTCGTTCACAGACGGCCGATGCTGCCGGCGCGGCGCACCACGGGGCGATCTTCCTTGCGCGGCGACGGCCAGATACCGGCCGGGCGGAACAGCATCACCGCCACGAGGGCCACGCCGAACAGCAGCTGACGCAGGACTTCCGCGTCCACGATCACGTGGCCGAACAGGCCCGTCTGCAGCGGTTCCGCCACGACGCGCAGCAGTTCCTGGAAGCCGACCAACAGGATGCCGCCCAGGATCACGCCCGGGATATGGCCCATGCCGCCGAGCACCACGATCGCGAGGATGTAGATCGACTCCCACAGCGTGAACGATTCCGGCGACACGAAGCCCTGGAACGCGCCGAACACCGCGCCCGAGGCGCCGCCGAACGATGCGCCCATGGCGAATGCGAGCAGCTTCATGTTGCGCGTGTTGATGCCCATCGCCTTGGCCGCGATCTCGTCTTCGCGAATCGCCACCCATGCGCGGCCAATACGCGAGTTCTGCAGACGCAGGCAGATGAACACGATCACGATGACCAGGAACACCAGCAGGTAGTAGTACATGAACACCGGCGTGAACTTCATCCCGAAGATCTCGTGGGACTTGGAGAAGTCGAAGCCGAAGATATGTACCGGGTCCACGCCGGTGATGCCCTTGGGGCCGTTGGTGATGTTCACCGGACGGTCCAGGTTGTTCATGAAGATCCGGATGATCTCGCCGAAGCCCAGCGTCACGATGGCCAGGTAGTCGCCGCGCAGCTTCAGCGTCGGCGCACCCAGCAGCACGCCAAATGTCGCGGCCACCGCCACGGCAATCGGCAAGACGAGCCACATCGTCAGGTGGATACCGGTCGGGAACAGCGCCTGGATCGCCTCGAACTGGTTGGCGAGGTGGGGCGAGCCCAGCAGCGCCATGCAATAGGCGCCCACCGCGTAGAACGCGATATAGCCCAGGTCAAGCAGGCCGGCAAAGCCCACCACGATGTTCAGGCCCAGCGCCAGCATGATGTAGAGCAGCGCGAAGTCGAGCACGCGCACCCAGTAGTTGCCGCCGAACGACTGCACGAAGAACGGCGCGCACAGGGCGATCACGAGGAAGCCGAGCAGCGCGGCCAGGGTCTTCGCCGGAACTTTCGACGGCGCGGCGACGGCCGTGGATGGAATCGGGGTATTCATGGATTCGCTCTCCTCAGGCACGGTCCGCGACACGTTCGCCCATGATGCCGGACGGACGGAACACGAGCACGATAATCAGCACGATGAATGCAAAGACGTCCTGGTAGTTCGAGCCGAACACACCATTGGTCAGGTCGCCGATGTAGCCGGCGCCAAGCGCTTCGATCAGACCGAGCAGCATGCCGCCGACCATGGCGCCGGCGAGGTTGCCGATGCCGCCAAGCACGGCCGCCGTGAACGCCTTCAGGCCCGGGATAAAGCCCATGTAGAAGTGCGCGTTGCCGTAGTTGGTGGCCATCATCACGCCGGCCAGCGCTGCGAGCGCGGCGCCGATCATGAACGTGGCCGAGATCACGAAGTTGGGGTTCACGCCCATCAGGCCCGCCACCTTCTGGTTCTCGGCGGTAGCGCGCATCGCGCGGCCGAGCTTGGTGCGGTTGACGAGGGCGAGCAGGCCGGACATGACCATGACGGCCATGCCGATGATCACCATTTCCTTGCCGGTGATCGTGGCGCCGGTGGAACCGATGTCGATCGGCTCGGAAGGCAGCAGCTGCGGGAAGGTCAGCGGGTTACGCGACCAGATCAGCATCCCCATGGTTTGCAGAATGATCGAGACCCCGATCGCGGTGATGAGCGGCGCGAGGCGCGGCGCATTGCGCAACGGTCGATAGGCGACCCGTTCGATGGTGTACGAGAGTACCGCGCACACGGGCATGGCGATCAGCGTGGCGATCACCAGCGTCAGCCATTCGGGCAGTCCGGGCGCGAACTTCTGCAGCCCGAGGATGGCGGAAAGCGCGGTCAGCGCGCCAATCATCAGGACATCGCCATGCGCGAAGTTGATGATGCCCAGAATGCCGTAGACCATGGTGTAGCCCAGTGCGATCAGCGCGTAGATGCTGCCGAGCACCAGACCGTTCACGATCTGCTGGATAAAGATATCCATGAAAACTCCTGCTTCAGCTCCGGTCCGGCAAGCATGGTTTGCATGCCCCGGACGAGGAGGTCGTCGATGATGGGTGTGGTGTAAATATAGGCGGGTGTGCTGCGCCCGTCCGCTCCCATCCTTGTAAGGATGCCAATCGCGTACGACGGACTAAAAAGAACGGCACCGCAAGGTACTCACGGTGCCGTTCGTCAGGGCCGGTAAGCCCGGTATTACATCTTCACGACGTCGAGGACGGACTTCTTCTTGTCCTTGTACTCGTACAGCGTGATGGTGCCTTCCTTCATGTCGCCCTTCTCGTCGAAGGCGATGTTGCCGATCACGCCCTTGTAGTTCGTCTTGGGCATTTCGGCCAGGATGGCGGCCGGCTCGACCGAGTTGGCGCGCTTCATGGCGTCCACGATCACGTTGACGGCGTCATACGTGAACGGGGCGTAGATTTGCACCGGGGCGTTGAAACGCGCCTGGTAACGCTTCTCGAAGTCCGCGCCGGTTTCCATCTTCGACAGGGCCAGACCGGCTTCCGAGCAGATGATGTTCTGCACGGCATCGCCAGCCAGCTCGGCCACCTTGTCGGTACACACGCCGTCGCCGCCAACGATCTTCGACGCGATGCCGAGTTCCTTGGCCTGCTTGGCGAACGGACCGCCGGTGGCGTCCATGCCGCCGTACATGATGACGTCCGGCTTCTTGCCCTTGATCTTGGTCAGAATGGCCTTGAAGTCGGTGGCCTTGTCGTTCGTGGCTTCACGTGCCACGACGTTCACGCCAGACGCCTTCGCGGTCTTCTCGAACTCGTCGGCCAGGCCCTTGCCATAGGCGGTGGCATCGTCAACGATGGCCACGCTCTTGGCTTGCAGGCTCTTGGCGGCGTAGTTCGCCAGCGCCGGGCCCTGCTGGGCGTCGGTCGCGACCACGCGGTACGTGGTCTTGAAGCCTTGCTTCGTGTAGTCGGGGTTCGTCGAGGACGGCGAGATCTGCACGATGCCGGCATCGCTGTAGATCTTCGAGGCGGGAATCGACACGCCCGAGTTCAGGTGACCGACCACGGCCACGACCTTGGCGTCCACCAGCTTCTGGGCCACGGCGGTACCGGTCTTCGGATCGGCGGCGTCGTCTTCGCCCACCAGTTCCAGCTTGATCTTCTTGCCGCCGATCTCGAGGCCGGCCTTGTTGGCTTCCTCGACGGCCAGGCGCGCGCCGTTCTCGTTGTCCTTGCCAAGGTGGGCGATGCCGCCCGTCAGCGGTGCCGCGTGGCCGATCTTGACGACGACTTCGCCGCCACCGGCTGCGGGCGCTGCGGCCGCGGCAGGCGCCGATGCGGCGGCATCGGCAGGCTTTTCTTCCTTCTTGCCGCAGGCTGCGACCAGCGCCACTGCAGCCGCGATCGGCAGAATCTTGGCAAACGTGAATTGCATGAGTGATCTCCTAGGATTCACAAAAACAGGGGAGAACTGGACCCTCCCGAACGCTCCCCTGTACCGCCTTTGTTTAGTTTCAATTTGAAACGCCGCGCATTGTATCCCGATTTTTTGCGGACGCAATATGCGACGCAACAACCTGAACCGTTTTCCCATCAATTGCGCTAGGGAATTTCCCCAATGCACAGATTGGGGCAATCTAAGCCCACCCGATGGACCCGTCGCTAACCCTATCAAGAATCGTGCCCACATCTCCAAAAGTGGCATTAAAGCCGCGCGCCGCACAGCGCATAATAGACACGGTTTTAAATAGGCATTTATTTCTAATTCAGCAATGCCTCTCCAATGTGCATAATGTCTGGGCGCACCATAATAGGGAAAACCCGTGATTGCGGGATTACCCTGATATTGTCTGGCTGTCGGCACATTCACATAAGCGTTCGCAAAAACGAGGCGAAAAAAAACGGCACCATCAAGGTGCCGTTTCTTCATTGCAGCGGGCGGGTCAGACCGAAACGCTCGCCAGTCCCCGCGGCAGCGGGAAGGACATGTTTTCTTCCACGCCTTCCAGCGCGCGCACCGATCGCGCGCCCAGCGCGCGCAGGCGCTCGACGATCGCCTGTGCCAGCGCCTCGGGAGCGGAGGCGCCCGCGGTCAGGCCGATGCGGCGCTTGCCCGCGACCCACTCGGGTTGCAGTTGCGCGGGATCATCGACCATGTATGCCGGCACGCCGAGGCGGTCCGCCAGTTCGCGCAGGCGGTTGGAGTTCGAGCTGTTGGGGCTGCCCACGACGATCACGACTTCCACCTGCGGCACCATGAACTTCACGGCGTCCTGGCGGTTCTGCGTGGCGTAGCAGATGTCCTGCTTCTTGGGCTCGCGGATCTCGGGGAAACGCGCCTTGAGCGCGGCCACGATCTCGGCGGTCTCGTCGACCGACAGCGTGGTCTGCGTGACGTACGCCAGCTGGGAGGGGTCCGCGACTTCCAGGCGCTTCACGTCCTCGACGGATTCCACGAGGAGCATGCCTTGCTCCGACTGGCCCATCGTGCCTTCCACCTCGGGGTGGCCGCGATGGCCGATCATGATGATCTCGCAGCCCTCGGCGCGCATCTTGCCGACTTCCACGTGCACCTTGGTCACGAGCGGGCACGTCGCGTCGAACACGGTCAGGCCGCGCTCCACGGCGTCCGCGCGCACTTCCTTGGAAACGCCGTGCGCGCTGAAGATGACCGTTGAACCGGACGGCACTTCATCGAGCTCGTCGACGAAGACCGCACCCTTCTGGCGCAGGTTCTCCACGACGTAGGCGTTGTGCACGATCTCGTGACGCACGTAGATCGGCGAACCGAATCGCTCGAGCGCGCGCTCGACGATCTCGATGGCACGGTCGACGCCGGCGCAGAAACCACGCGGCTGAGCGAGCAGGATCTCCGCATCGAGGGCGGGCTGATTGTCGAGCATGGAACGTTCCGCAACGGTGGACATCAGAGAATTCCGATCAGCTGGACATCGAACAGGATCGTCTGTCCGGCCAGCGGGTGATTGAAGTCGAAGAGCGCGGCGGTCTCGCCGAACTCCTTGAGCACGCCGGCGTAACTGCCACCGCCCGGCGCATTGAATTCCACGAGATCGCCCGGCGAGTAATCCTCGTCGAACGAGCTGTTCTCGCGCAGCGTCGCCAGCGAGACCCACTGCAGCAGTTCCGGATTGCGCGGGCCGAACGCAAGTTCCGGCGCAAGCCGGTATGTCATGCGCTCCCCTTCGGGCATGCCGAGCAGCGCCTGTTCCAGCATCGGCGCCAGTTGGCCTTGTCCGAGCAGCAGCGTGGCGGGCTTCTCTTCGAAGGTGCTTACCACTTCGGTGCCGTTCTCAAGGGAAACACTGTAGTGCAGGGTCAGGAAGGAGTCCGCCTGTACGGTCTTGCGGCCCGCCGGGCCGCCCTCCGCTTCCGACGCAAAGTTTTGCAAATTCATGGGTGATCAACCGGTCAACAACCCGTATTGTATGCGACTGGACCAACTGACGCCGACCGGCGCGCCTGCCGGCAACCCGGCGAGGAGCCGAATCATGCCGATAACCGACTGGCCCGTCAGCGAACGACCCCGCGAAAAGCTGTTGCAGGCGGGTGCCGCCACGCTGTCCGACGCCGAATTGCTTGCCGTGTTCCTGCGCGTCGGCGCCGCCGGCAAGACCGCGCTCGACCTCTCCCGCGAACTGATCGGCAGCTTCGGTTCGCTGACGCAGCTGTTCGCCGCCGATCCGGCCCGCCTCGCCGAAGTCAAGGGCATGGGACAGGCCAAGTTCGCGCAGTTGCTGGTCGTGCCCGAACTCGCGCGCCGCGCGCTCGCCGAATCGCTACGTACCCCCCGCCCGCTCGGCACGTCCCGCGCCGTGCGCGACTACCTGCGCCTCACGCTGTCGCAGTTGTCCCACGAGACCTTCCACTGCCTCTATCTGGACACCCACCACCGCCTCATCGCCAGCGAGGAACTGTTCCGCGGCTCGCTGCGGCAGACCCGCGTCTATCCGCGCGAGGTCGCGCGCCAGGCATTGTTCCATAATGCGGCTGGCGTGATCGTCGCCCATAACCATCCGGGCGGCGCCGCCGAACCGAGCCGCGGCGACGTTGCGACCACGCGCCGCCTGGCCCGCGCGCTCGGCACGCTCGACATCGATCTCCTCGACCACTACATCGTGGCGGGCAACGCCGTGTACTCCTTCGCCGAGCACGATCTGATGCCCGCCCCGGAAGTGCCGCCCAGTGCACGGCACCACACTCCCTGACCGAAAAGCGCGGAAGACGTTGATTCCCCTTGCGCTTCCGGTCTATAATGCTCGTTTTGCTGAAGTCTCAACCGCTGCAGTCCGGGCCGCGCGCCTTTTGTTGATCTGTTGCGAACATTGTCCACGAAAAAGATTTAGGAGTGCTTCATGGCACGCGTCTGTCAAGTGACCGGGAAAGCGCCGATGGTCGGCAACAACGTTTCCCACGCAAACAACAAGACCAAGCGCCGTTTTCTGCCCAACCTGCAGAACCGCCGCTTCTTCGTTGAATCGGAAAACCGCTGGGTGAGCCTGCGCGTCTCGAACGCCGGTCTGCGCCTGATCGACAAGAAAGGCATCGACGCCGTGCTCGCAGATCTGCGCGCACGTGGCGAAGTCTAATTAGGAGTACACCATGGCCAGCAAAGGCGGACGCGACAAGATCAAGCTGGAATCGACCGCAGGTACGGGTCATTTCTACACGACGACCAAGAACAAGCGCACCATGCCGGAAAAGATGGAGATCATGAAGTTCGATCCCGTCGCCCGCAAGCACGTCGCTTACAAGGAAACCAAGATCAAGTAATTGGTCCTGATTTTCACGAAGAACCCCGCTCCAAGCGGGGTTTTTTGTTTTGGCGTGGGTGTACACTTCCGAGCTTTCCCTCATGCCACGCGCCCGCCCGCGCGATTCCTGCACCATGAACTACGACGTCGCGATCGTCGGGAGCGGACTGGCCGGTCTGACCGTCGCCCTCCAACTGGCCGAGACACACCGCGTGGCGATGCTCACCAAGCGCGCGATGACGCAGGGGGCAAGCGATTGGGCACAGGGCGGCATCGCCGCGGTGCTCGATTCAGGCGACAGCTACGACGAACACACGCAGGACACGCTGGTTGCCGGTGCCGGGCTGTGCGATGAAGGTGCGACGCGCTTCATCGTGGAGCATGGCCGCGACGCCATCCAGTGGCTGATCGACCGCAGCGTGCCGTTCACGCGCGACGATCAGGCCGAGCTCGGTTTTCACCTCACGCGTGAAGGCGGCCACAGCCATCGCCGCATCATCCACGCGGCCGACGCGACAGGCCACGCCGTGGTCACCACGCTTGCCGAGCAGGCGCGCCGGCATCCGAACATCACCATCATCGAGGACCAGTTCGCGATCGATCTGATCACCGCGGAGAAGCTGGGCCTGCCCGGCAACAAGTGTTACGGCCTGTACGTGCTCGACGACACAACCGGCGAGGTGCGCACCATCACCGCCACGCACACGGTCCTCGCGGCCGGCGGCGCGGGCAAGGTGTACCTGTACACCACCAATCCCGATACCGCGACCGGCGACGGTATCGCGATGGCATGGCGCGCGGGCTCCCGCGTCGCCAACATGGAATTCATCCAGTTCCATCCGACCTGCCTCTACCACCCCTACGCCAAGTCGTTCCTGATTTCGGAAGCCGTGCGCGGCGAAGGCGGCCTGCTCAAGCTGCCCGACGGCACGCGGTTCATGCCGGACCACGATTCGCGCGCGGAACTCGCGCCCCGCGACGTGGTGGCGCGCGCGATCGACTTCGAGATGAAGAAGCGCGGCCTCGACTGCGTGTACCTCGACATTACGCACCAGCCGCCGGAATTCCTGAAGGAACATTTCCCGACGATTCACGCGCGCTGCCTCGAGCTCGGCATCGACATCACGCGCGAGCCCATCCCCGTGGTGCCCGCCGCGCATTACACCTGCGGCGGCGTGGTGACGGACACGTCGGGACGTACCGATCTGTCGAACCTCTACGCGGTCGGCGAGACGGCCTGTACGGGCCTGCACGGCGCAAACCGGCTCGCTTCGAATTCGTTGCTGGAATGCATCGTGATCGGCCGCGCGGCAGCGGCCGACATCGCTTCGCAGAGCAAGGCCGGCGCGCCGGACATCCAGTTGCCCGCCTGGGACGAGAGCCGCGTGTCCGATGCCGACGAGGAAGTCGTCGTCTCCCACAACTGGGACGAACTGCGGCGCATGATGTGGAACTACGTGGGGATCGTGCGCACGGACAAGCGCCTCGAGCGCGCGCAGCACCGCATCGGCCTGTTGCGCGAGGAGATCGCGGAGTACTACGCGAACTTCCGCGTCACCCGCGATCTGCTCGAGCTGCGCAACCTCGTCGAGGTGGCGTCGCTGATCGTGGACAGCGCCTACTCGCGGCACGAGAGCCGCGGCCTCCATTTCAGCCGCGACTATCCCGATACGTTGCCGAAGGCGTTGCCGACCGTGCTGCAGCCGATGACGCGGCGCGCGGAAGCGCACCGCAACGGCAAACAGAAAAACCTCAGCCGATAATCCGCAGCGAGTAGTCGGTCGCGCGCACATCCTTCGTGAGCGCGCCGACGGAGATGCGATCGACGCCGGTCTCGGCGTACGTGCGGATCGTCTCGGCATTCACATTGCCGGACACTTCGAGCAGCGCACGGCCCGCGTTGACCCGCACGGCCTCGTGCATCATCGGCACGGTGAAGTTGTCGATCAGCACCGACGTTGCCCCTGCGGCCAGCGCCTCCTGGAGTTCGGCGATCGACTCCACCTCGATCTGGATCGTGGCATCGGCGCCAAGCGCCAGCGCGGCCTGCATCGCGGCGGTAATGCTGCCCGCCGCCGCAATGTGATTTTCCTTGATCAGGATGCCGTCATACAGCGCCAGCCGCTGGTTCTCGCCGCCACCTATCTTCACCGCGTACTTCTGCGCAAGGCGCAGACCCGGCAGTGTCTTGCGCGTGTCCAGCACGCGGGCGCGCGTGCCTTCGATCAGGTCCGCGTATCGCCGCGTGGCCGTCGCCACGCCCGACAGCAGTTGCAGGAAATTCAGCGACGGCCGCTCCGCGGTGAGCAACGCGCGCGCGGGACCGGTGATCTCGCACACCACGTCGTCGGGCGCCATGCGCGCGCCCTCTTCCTTGAACCAGCGCACCTCGAGCCGCTCGTCCACGGCCTTCATGCAGGCCTCGAACCACGGGCGTCCGCAGAGCACCGCCGACTCGCGCACGATCACGCGCGCGTGGGCGATCTTGTCGGCCGGCACGAGCAGGCCTGTCAGGTCGCCACTGCCGACATCCTCGTCGATCGCATCGCCGACGTTGGCGGCGAGCGCCGTGCGCAGCGCGGGACCGTAGCTGTCGAATACCGGATTGACGCTCATGCCGGACCCACTCCCTGGAACAGTTGCGATTCGCGCGCGAGATCGGAGGACGGGCGCACGTTGGCTTTCTGCCTGGCGGCGAAATCCAGCATGCGGTCGATGCATGTATAAGCCTGGCGGCCGATCTCGGGATCGACGTGAATCTCGTTGTGGCCCTTCTCGAGCACCTCGGCGAGATTTGAAAGCGCGTTCATCGCCATCCACGGGCAATGCGCGCAGCTCTTGCACGTCGCGCTGTTGCCGGCGGTCGGCGCCTCGATGAAATGCTTGCCCGGAGCCGCCATCCGCATCTTGTGCAGGATGCCGTTGTCCGTGGCCACGATGAATTCCGTCGCATCGAGCTGCTGCGCGGCGGTAATCAGCTGCGTCGTCGAGCCGACCACGTCGGCCAGCGCCACCACGTTGGCCGGAGACTCCGGATGCACGAGGATCTTCGCGTTCGGATGCTCTTTGCGCAGCAGATCGAGCTCGATGCCCTTGAACTCGTCATGCACGAGGCATGAGCCCTGCCACAACAGCATGTCCGCGCCGGTCTGCTTCTGGATGAAGCCGCCGAGATGCTTGTCCGGCGCCCAAAGAATCTTCTCCCCGCGCGCATGGAGGTGCTCGACGATCTTCAGGCCGATGCTCGACGTCACCATCCAGTCCGCGCGCGCCTTCACGGCCGCACTGGTGTTCGCATAGACCACCACGGTCCGATCCGGGTGCGCATCGCAAAAGGCCGCGAAGTCGTCCGCCGGACAGCCGAGGTCGAGCGAGCAGGTCGCGTCGAGATCGGGCATCAGGATGGTTTTCTCGGGGCTGAGGATCTTCGCGGTCTCGCCCATGAAGCGCACACCGGCCACGACCAGCGTGGTGGCCGGATGCTCGCGCCCGAAGCGCGCCATCTCGAGCGAGTCGGATACGCAACCGCCGGTTTCCTCGGCGAGGTCCTGCAGATCGGCATCGACGTAGTAATGCGCGACGAGCACCGCATTGCGCGCCTTGAGCAGGCGTCGGATGCGATCCTTGAGCGCCGCGCGCTCGTCCTGCGACAGCACCGGCGGCACCTTGGCCCAGGCATGGGCCACGCAACTCGTGCCGGCACCCATATCGGCGTCCGTCAGGTTCGGCTTTTCGAACTCGACGGTCTTGATCGAGGTCGTCGATGGGGATGCTTGTGGGGGGGATGTTTGTGGGGTCATGTCTTGCGGTACTCCTCTGCCACCCGCACGGCGCCGTACTTGCGGCGCCCTTTATCGAACACGGAAAAGAGTTTAACCATAAAAAAAGCCCCGCGAGGTGCGGGGCTTCCTTCGTGGTGCGGCCGATTGTATCAGGCGTATCGGCGCAGGCGCAGCGAGAAATCCTGCAGCGCTTCGATGCCGCTGGCCTCGGCGCGGTGACACCAGGCCTGCAGCGCCTGCAGCAGCTGCTCTCGCGTCATGTTCGAGCGGCCCCAGATCACGGCGAGCTCGCGGCGCATTTCCACGAACGTATGCAGCGCCTTGTTCTGCTCGACGATGCTGGCCAGTTGCTGGCGCTGCGTCGCGGCGAGCTTGGTTTCCTCGCGGTGGAACCACTTGCGCGCGGGCTTCAGGCTGCTGTACTCGGCCACACGGCCTTCCTTCAGCTTGTCCAGTTCCTGGCGGAACGCGCCCTTCACGGCCTTGGCATAGCGGGCCATCACGTCATAGCGGTTGGCGATGATCGCCTCCAGCGTGTTGTGATCGACCGGACGGGCCTCGACGAGGCGAGCCTTGGGCGGGACCTTCTTGACCTTGGCCAGGCCCACGGCCTGCATCGCGCGGATGTAGCCCCAGCCCACATCGAACTCGTACCACTTGATCGAGAACTTGGCCGAGGTCGGGTACGTGTGGTGGTTGTTGTGCAGCTCTTCGCCACCGATGATCAGCCCCCACGGCGACACGTTGGTCGAGGCGTCCTCGCAATCGTAATTGCGATAACCCCACCAGTGGCCCAGGCCGTTGATGACGCCTGCGGCGTGGATCGGGATCCACAGCATCTGCACGGCCCACACGGTCAGGCCGATCACGCCGAACAGCGCGACGTCGATGATCAGCATCAGGCCGACGCCCTGCCAGCCAAAGCGGGAGTAAACGTTCCGCTCGATCCAGTCGTCAGGCGTGCCGTGGCCGAACTTGGCGATGGTTTCCTTGTTCTTGGCTTCCTCGCGATACAGCTCGGCGCCTTCCAGCAGCACCTTGCGGATGCCACGGGTCTGCGGGCTGTGCGGATCGTCCTCGGTTTCGCACTTGGCGTGGTGCTTGCGGTGGATGGCGGTCCATTCCTTCGTCACCATGCCCGTGGTCATCCACAGCCAGAAACGGAAGAAATGCTGGGCGATGGGATGCAGGTCCAGCGACCGGTGCGCCATGCAGCGGTGCAGGAAGATGGTGACGCCCGCGATGGTGATATGGGTCATCACCAGCGTGTAAAGGGTGATCTCCCACCAGGTCCAGTTGGCAAGGCCATTGGCGGCCCAGTCAAGAATTGTGTCGAACAAACTGTTCTCCGTCGATTAAACAGGTCTGTAGTCCAGCACGGGTCGTGCCAGCCCACTCAGTGCGCAGCAAAACGTCTGCGAAAGAATCATCGATTGCGATAGCTATCTCGACGCACCCGGCGCGACTTCAAGGGCCCGGGCGGTTCGCGGTACGAGCCGCTGCAATCTGGCGGCTGTATGGTGTGGGGCGCGCGGCTGGTTCCAGTTGCGTTCACAGTCTTTCTGCACAGCCGAAACTCTTACCCGCGACAACCCCCTATTCTACCGGATCGTGGCAGGCGGAACATCCGCTTTTTCCCCGACTTGGAGCGCCCCCTGCGGCGTTGGTTCCGCGTGTGACCCCGGCATCGCACGAATCTCGCGCTGCGGATAGGGTATCGAGATGCCATGCGCCTGGAACGTGCGCCAGATCGCGCGGTTCATCGCCGATTGCACACCGAGCTTGCCCTTCTCCGGATCGGCGATGTTGACGGCAATTTCGTACTCGATGCCGCTTTCGGCGAACGTCACGAGGAACGCTGCCGGCTTCGGATCGGCCAGCACACGTGGCAGATCGCGCACACATTCCTCGAGCAGCGCAATCACGTGGTCCGGGTCTGCGGCGTAATCCGCCTGGACGCGGGTTGCCACGCGCACGTTGTTCGTAAAGGAATGGTTCTGTACCGACTGCGCCACAAGCTGCTCGTTCGGCACCAGCGTCTCGCCGTCGCCATTGCGGATGACCGTGTAACGCGTACGAATCTGCGCAACGATGCCCGTGTACTTGTCCACGGTAATCTGGTCGCCGAGCTTGACCGAGCGGTCCAGCAGGATGATGAATCCCGAAATATAGTTGCTCGCGATCTTCTGCAAGCCCAGACCGAGGCCCACGCCCAGCGCGCCGCCGAACACGGACAGTACGGTCAGGTCGATCCCGACCAGCGACAGGCTCAGCAGCAGCGCCACCACCAGCAGCAATGCCTTGGCGATGCGCGTGAGCACGACCTTGAGGTTGGTGTCGAGACTCGGCGCGCGCATCAGCCGGTCCTCGAGCCACGAGCCGAACCACATCGCGACCAGCACGGTCAGCAGGATCCAGACCGCGCCGAGCAGCGTGCTGGCGAGGCTCACGTCATGCTTGCCGCCTACCGAGAACCGCACCGCCTGCATCCAGCCAATGACGTCCCAGAGCAGGCCGAGCACGTACAGTCCCATGCCGAGCCACACGAGCGTCGTCAGCACCTTCTCGACGAGGACGAGCATCCCCTGCAGCTGGCCGTTGCCGGACATCACGCGCCGCAGGATATAGAACGCGAAATACAGGAACGTGATGCCGAACAGCGGCACCAGCGCAAGCCGCAACACGCTCACCGACCAGAACGGCGCCAGCGCGTAGCGGGCGCCCAGGACGAGCAGCCATCCGAAGAGCGGGAACATCGCCCGCTCGAGGCTGGTGGCGGCAAAGCGCAGCGCGAAGCTGGACGTGGCATGCCGGGCATCCAGCCGCTTCACGACATGACGCGCGAGAAACCACGCCACCACGAGGCAGCCCGCCAGCACCCCGATCTGCCAGAAGAACGCTTGACCGCCTGCATCGCGGATCAGGTCATCGAGCATGCGTCCGAACGGGGGATGTTCGGACGCCGCAACAGCCGCCTCGGGCATCAGCGCGTCCGTTCCAGGACCGCCGCGAAGAATCCGTCGGTCTGGTGGATATGCGGAAACAGCGCCAACATGCCGCTATCCGCGGACAAATTGGGGACTTCGATCTTCTGTTCCGCCAGCACTTCCTGCACCGGAACCAGCCGGAAGTTCTCGTGGGTTGCGAGGAAATCGCGCACGATCGCTTCGTTCTCGGCTTCCAGCACGCTGCACGTCGCATAAACGACGCGGCCGCCGCCTTTGACGAGGCGCGCGGCGGAATCGAGAATCGCGCGCTGCTTTTCCGTCAGCTCGACCACGGACTCCGGCGTCTGACGCCATTTGAGGTCCGGATTGCGGCGCAGCGTGCCGAGCCCGCTGCACGGCGCGTCCACGAGGACGCGGTCGATCTTGCCGGCCAGACGTTTGACCTTCGCGTCGCGCTCGGAGTCGATCAGCACCGGATGAACGTTGGACAGCCCGCTGCGCGCCAGCCGCGGCTTCAGGTTCGACAACCGCTTTTCCGACACGTCGAATGCATACAGACGACCGGTCGAGCGCATCGCCACGCCAAGCGCCAGCGTCTTGCCGCCCGCGCCCGCGCAGAAGTCCACGACCATCTCGCCGCGCTTGGGCGCCACGAGGTGACACAGCAACTGGCTGCCTTCGTCCTGCACTTCCACGCCGCCGTTGATGAACAGCGGGAGTTGATTCAGCGCGGGCTTGCCCGTCAGGCGGATACCGGCCGGCGCCATCGGCGTGGGCGCGGCGCCAATGCCCGCGGTCTCGAGTTCCTCGATGGCCTGTTCGCGCGACACCTTGGTCAGATTGGCGCGCAGGTCCAGCGGCGCGGGGCGCAGCCACGCATCGCCGAGCGCGGCCGTGAAGGCCTCGCCATGGCGCGCGACGAGATCGTCGTACAGCCACTCGGGCAGGTTCGCCCGCACGCGCGGCGCGAGGCTCGCGCGCTCGATCGTGGTCAGACGGTCGAGCCACTCGGCTTCGTCGGGATAAAGAAACGGCGTGAGCGCGTCGCGGCCCAGCGTGGCGGCAAGGCCCAGCAGACCCAGACGGCGTGTCGCGGAACCCGTGCCGCTTTCGGCAAACTGGCCGAATTCGACGCGTCGGCGCAACACCGCGAAGATGGCCTCCGCGATGATGCCGCGCTCGCGATGGCCCAGCTTGCTGTTCTCGCGGAAATAATGACTCACCACGGCATCGGCCGGGCGCGCGAACAGCAGCACCTTGCCGAGCAGACGGTCGATATGCTGCAGATGGAACGCCTGCAGGCCGCTGCTGTTGCGCGCGAACGCGCCGTCGGTGCCGGTGGGCTTGGCGCCCGCTTTGCGGATCGGGCTCGACTTGCCCTTGCTGCGATTGCGCGGTCGGTCTTGCTGAGGTGTTGCGTGATTACGACTGATTGTCATGATGGGATACCTGCCACGCCGGCGTTGGCTGAAAGGGCCAGGAACCACTGCGGTTCGGCCGGGTGAACGTGAACGATGCCGTCCTGCACGCGCAGCCGGTTCTCGACGAACCAGCGTACGGCACGCGGATAGATGATGTGCTCGCACGCGAGCAGACGCTCCGCCAGCGACTCGGGTGTGTCGCCAGGCTGAACATCGAGTGCCCCCTGCATCACGATCGGACCATGATCGAGCTCAGGAGTCACGAAATGCACCGTCGCGCCATGCAGCTTGACGCCCGCATCGAGCGCCTGCCGATGCGTCCTGAGGCCAGGAAAACTCGGCAACAGCGACGGGTGAATATTCAACATGCGGCCCGCGTAATGATCGACGAAAGCCGGCGTGAGAATGCGCATGAACCCCGCAAGAACTACCAGATCCGGCGCATGGGCATCGATCGCGTCGCGCATAGCCGTATCGAAAGCGGTACGGTCGGGATAATGCTGATGGTCGATAACGACCGTGGGGATACCATGCTCGGCGGCGAACTGCAGGCCTGGAGCATCCGCGCGGTTCGACAGAATAGCCGCAACTCGGGCAGGCCAGCGCTCGGATTCGCAGGCACGAACGATGGCTTCCATGTTTGTGCCACGCCCCGAGATGAGGATCACAATATTTTTCATCGCGCAATTCTACCAAGTCAAAGCTTAAACTCTCGCAAAGCGAGCGTATTAGGTGCTTAATTCACGGGAAATTTGCATCCATCGGCAAATTCCCATGGCGAGATGGCGGAAATTACTTGCGATGGATGGATTGTGACGCCTCACTCGCTCTGTTAGAGTGGCCGTTACGTCCACGCGCCCCCTTAGGCAAGGCGAGGTGACAACAAGGACGAGCTGGGAAATTAGACGGGAATACGCATGTCGAACACTGCACCGACTCTGTTGGTGGTCGATGATCATCCTATGGCCCTATCAGGCACGACCGCGTTTCTCGCGGAAGTCATGCCGGACGTCGCGGTTCACGCGGCCGGCAGTGCCAAAGAGGCGCTCAACTCGCTGCAACAGGGATTGCGTCCCGATATCGTGCTGCTCGATATCTGGCTCAACGACGGCACGGGCTTCGATGCCATGCAGTCGTTCAAGACCGTGATCCCCGGCGCGCGATTCATCTTCATGTCTGCGGAAGCGACGCCGGAGATCGTGGGCCGGGCCCGCGCCCTCTCCGCATGCGGCTTCGTGGGCAAGCACCTCGATGCCAACGCGTTCACCGCCGCGGTCCGCAAGGTGCTGGCCGGCGATACGAGCTTTCCGACCGACGAAGCGCTCAGCGGCCGCTCCCAGCAGTTCGGCCCCGCGCACGGCATTCCGGTCACCCCGGCGGAACTGGGTCTGACGCCGCGTCAGGGTTCGGTGCTCGCGCTCGTGCTGGAAGGTCTTCCGAACAAGGTCATCGCGCGCAAGCTCGGCCTGACCGAGAACACGGTCAAGGAGCACGTCTCCGCGATCCTGCAGCGGCTCGGCGTGCGCACCCGCATGCAGGTGATGTCGCGCATGGAGCGTTTCCGCCTGCGCCAGTAAAGCGCCCGGCCGATTCAGGCCTGACTCGGGCAACCCTCGGGTAGCGCCCGGATCAGGGTCAGGCCGGATGCAGCCAACGGCGCAGCAGCATGCGCAATGCCGCCGGATCGACCGGTTTCGGCAGCACGAAGTACCCCGCCTCTTCCGCCGCCACCAGCGCGTCGGATTTCAGATCGCCCGTCAGCAGCGCGCTGCGTGCCTGCGGTTGCGTGGTTTGCCACCGCTCGAGCAGATCGAGCCCATTCTCGCTGCCCGGCAGGCGCAGATCGCAGAAGATGATGTCCGGCTTCAACCCCTTGCGGAACAGGCTGTCGGCCTCGGCGCCATGCGCCGCGCAGGCGACGCGAATCCCCCACGCTTCCATCAGCGCGATCCACGCCTTGCGGATCTGATTGTCATCGTCGACTACGAGCACGGTGCCGCGCATCGGCTCGGGCCTCGCCTCCTCCGCGCGCGCATTGGCGCGCATGGCGCGGATGCTCGCGATGGACTCGGTCGGCGCCGGCGCGAGCGCGAACCAGAACACGGACCCCTTGCCCGGCACGGAACGCACGCCATAGGTGCCGCGCATCAGCCGTACGCACTCCTTGAAGATCGCGAGGCCGAGTCCCAGCCCCTGCGACGGATCGCGCTGCGGGTTGTGGACCTGATAGTACGGCGAGAAGATGTCCGGCAGATGCTCGGGCGTGATACCCGCGCCCGTGTCCCACACTTCGAGCCGGATGTGCTTGCGGCGCTGCCGGGCCGTGACGAGGATGCCGCCGCGCTTCGTGTAGCGCAGCGCGTTCTGCACCAGGTTGAACAACGCGCGCCGCAGGAGGACGGGCTCCGCCATCGCATAGATTTCGTCTGGCACGCGCGGGTTCAGCGACAGGCCGCTCTCGCGCGCATCGGCCGCGAACTGGCTCATCACGTCGTGGATCAGCCCGTTGAGGTCGCACGGTTCCAGCGTCGGCAGCACCTTGCGGCCCTCGAGCTTCGACAGGTCGAGCAGCGAGCGGAACAGCAGGTCGATGGTCTGCGTGCCGGCCGCGACCTGCTCGACAAGCGGATGCAGCGAGCTCGACTGGTTGCGCGCGCGCAACGCTTCCACGAGCATCACGAGCGCATGCACGGGCTGCCTGAGGTCATGGCTGGCCGCGGCGAGGAAGCGCGACTTCTCCTCGCTTGCGTGGAGCGCGCGTTCTTTCTCTTCCTGGAACTGCTTGGCGAGCCGGCGGCTCCCGCTCTCCAGCTGGATCGCCCGCACGAGCGTTTGCTGGAGGTTCAGCGCATGGCGCGCGAGCATCAGCGCGTAGACGATCAGCAACACCTGCACGTAGCCGCCATGCCCCGGAAACGCGAAATCGGCGAGCAGCACGTTGGGGACGAGGATGGGCACGCCCGCGAAGACGAGGTTCGACGGCACCGGCGATTGCGAGGTGGCGCCGCCCGCCAGCACGCCGAGGGTCAGCAGATACAGGACCGCCGAAAACACGCTCGAGTCCGTGTAGAGATGCAGCAGCGCCGAACTGCCCCACGTGAGGCCCGTGACGAACGCGTACATGCGCATGTTGTTCCACCACTTGCGCGTGTGGGCGGAGCGGCTCATGCGGCCGCCGTCGCGCTTGTAGCCGAAGTAGAACCACGCGACCGTCGCGGTCAGCACCAGCATCGCCCCGCACCACACGAGCAGCGCCACGTGCTGCGCCTCGTTCCAGAACGCGGCGGCCGTCATGCCGGGCAGGATGAGCGACGCGCCGATGCCCGTCGGGGACACGCGGTGCACCGTGGCAAGCAGTTTTGCGCGCGTCTCGGTGTCGAGCGGCGGCCCGGGCGGGGGCAGTAACTTGTTGAGCAGCGCGTTCAAGAGTTGACCCTGACATCTGACGCTGACACCGCGGCGCCGCCCGACCCGCCGAAATCTGCCAGAAACGACAGAATGCGCAGGGCGCGCCGGTCATTGCATGTGTCGCGCGATTGGTATTCCGAGTGGCGCATATCATGCCGCCTTTTGCGGCGCCGCGCCATGTTTCGGCGCCGCATCGGCCACAAAGGGGGCCGGCGCGCCGCCAAATGGGGCAGACGGGGCCATTCGCCTTATAATGCCCGTTTTCCCCGAATTGCTTTGTCGCCGTCCTCGTGAAAGTCTTCCGCGGCCTGCCCAACGCCGAAAGCCGGGCGCCCTGCGCGCTCACCATCGGCAATTTCGACGGTGTGCACCGCGGCCACCAGTCGCTGCTCGCGCGCGCCCGCGCGGCCGCCGACGCGCGCGGCCTGCCGCTGTGCGTCATGACCTTCGAGCCGCACCCCCGCGAATTCTTCACGCCCGATCGCGCCCCGAAGCGCATCGCGCTCCTGCGTGACAAGCTCGACGCGCTGCGCGCCAATGGCGTGGACCGTGTGGTGGTGGAACACTTCAATGCCCACTTTGCCGCGCAGTCGCCGCGGGCGTTCGTTGAAAACGTGCTCTGGCACGGCCTGCACGCGCGCTGGGTGCTGGTCGGCGACGACTTCCGCTTCGGCGCGCGGCGCGCCGGCGACGTGGACTTCCTGCGCGAAGCGGGCCAGCAGTATGGCTTCGACGTCGAGCAGATGGGCTCCGTGTCCGAAGGCGGCGTGCGGATCTCGAGCTCGGCGGTGCGCCAGGCGCTGGAAGACGGCGATCTGGAACACGCGCGGCGCCTGCTCGGCCATGGCTATGCGATCAGCGGCCACGTGATCCATGGCCGCAAGCTGGGCCGCGATCTTGGCTTTCCGACGCTGAACCTCCGCATCTCCCACAAGCGCCCCGCGGTCAATGGCATCTTCGTGGTGCAGGTCCATGGGCTGGCCGACCGGCCACTTCCCGGCGTGGCCAGCATCGGCGTGCGTCCCACTATCGAGGACGCGGGCCGCGTGCTGCTGGAAGTGCATCTGTTCGATTTCAACGCCAACCTCTACGGCAAGATCGTGCGCGTGGAGTTCATGAAGAAGCTGCGTGACGAGGCGCGCTTCGACAGCCTCGAAGAACTGACCGCCGCCATCGCGAAGGACAGTGCCGATGCGCGGGCGTTTTTTGGCCTGACCGCGCCGGACGCGACGTCGGCGACCGACCGAATTAGGTAGCGGAGCCGGCGCGCGGTACCTCGTACCGCGGCGCCGGTGGCCCGCCACCCTCCGCCTCACCGCCAGTTATCCGAATGATCGCGCGGCGACATCGAACCACCGCCGCGCCCGACCGTATCCCGAGAATCAAGACATGTCCGACGACAAACGCGCCAAGCCCGAGAAAAGCAAGTATCCGGTCAACCTGCTGGATACGCCGTTCCCCATGCGGGGCGACCTGCCCAAGCGCGAGCCGCTGTGGGTGAAGCAATGGCAGGACAAGCAGCTGTACAAGAAGATCCGCGCGGCCCGCAAGGGCGCGAAGAAGTTCGTGCTGCACGACGGCCCCCCGTACGCGAACGGCGACATCCACATCGGCCACGCGGTCAACAAGGTGCTGAAGGACATGATCGTGAAGGCGCGCGGCCTGACGGGCCTCGACGCCGTGTACGTGCCGGGCTGGGACTGCCACGGCATGCCGATCGAGATCCAGATCGAAAAGCAGTTCGGCAAGGGCCTGCCCGTGCAGGAAGTCCAGTCGAAGGCCCGCGCCTACGCGACGGAGCAGATCGCGCGCCAGCGCAAGGACTTCGAGCGCCTCGGCGTGCTCGGCGACTGGGCGAATCCGTACCTGACCATGAACTTCAGCAACGAGGCCGACGAACTGCGCGCGCTCGGCAAGATCATGGAGAAGGGTTACGTGTTCCGCGGCCTGAAGCCCGTGAACTGGTGCTTCGACTGCGGCTCGGCGCTGGCCGAGGCAGAGGTCGAATACAAGGACAAGGTCGACCTGTCGATCGACGTCGGCTTTCCGTTCGCGGAGACCGACAAGCTGGCGCACGCCTTCCATGTGCCGCTGGCCCAGCTCGAAGCCAAGCCGGGCTGGATCGTCATCTGGACGACCACGCCGTGGACGATCCCGTCGAACCAGGCGCTCAACGTACATCCGGAAGTCGAGTACGCGCTCGTCGATACGCCGCGCGGCTACCTGATCCTGGCGACCGAGCGCGTGGAAGAACAGCTCAAGACGTACGGCCTCGAAGGCAAGGTCGTGGCCACGACCCGCGGCGAGGCGCTGTCGGAGATCCGCTTCCACCATCCGCTCGCGAAGATGGACGCCGGCTATGACCGCCTGTCGCCGATCTACCTCGGCGACTACGTGACCACCGATACCGGTTCGGGCATCGTGCACTCGGCCCCGGCGTATGGCGTGGAAGATTTCCAGTCGTGCAAGGCGCACGGCATGCCGGACGCGGACATTATCAGCCCCGTGATGGGCGATGGTGTCTATGCCAGCACGCTGCCGCTGTTCGGCGGCCAGATGATCTGGGATGCCAATCCGAAGATCGTGGCGGTGCTCGAGCAATCGGGCAACCTGTTCAACTCACACAAGTACGAGCACAGCTACATGCACTGCTGGCGTCACAAGACGCCGATCATCTACCGCGCCACGTCGCAATGGTTCGCGGGCATGGACGTCGTGCCGGCCAATGACGGCCCCACGCTGCGCGAGACCGCGCTCGCGGGCATCGAGGCCACCGAGTTCTACCCCGCCTGGGGCAAGCAGCGCCTGCACAATATGATCGCGCACCGTCCGGACTGGACGCTGTCGCGCCAGCGGCAGTGGGGCGTGCCGATGGCCTTCTTCCTGCACAAGGAAACGGGCGCGCTGCATCCGCGCACGCCCGAGCTGCTCGAGGAAGTCGCCAGACGTGTGGAGCAGCATGGCATCGAGGCGTGGCAGACGCTCGACCCGAAGGACCTCCTCGGTGAGGAAGCCGCGCTGTACGAGAAGAACCGCGACACGCTCGACGTGTGGTTCGACTCGGGCACCACGCACTGGACCGTGATCCGCGGCTCGCACCGCGAGGACCTTTACGATCCGTCGGCCGACGAACCCGATGGCCGCCTCGCCGACCTGTACCTCGAAGGATCCGACCAGCATCGCGGCTGGTTCCACTCGTCGCTGCTGACGGCGTCGATGCTCTATGGCAAGCCGCCGTACAAGGCGCTGCTCACGCACGGCTTCACGGTCGACGGCGAGGGCCGCAAGATGTCGAAGTCCGTCGGCAACACCGTGTCGCCGCAGGACATCGCGAACAAGATGGGCGCCGAGATCATCCGTCTTTGGGTGGCCTCGACCGACTACTCGGGCGAACTGTCGATCTCGGACGAGATCCTCAAGCGCGTGGTGGAAGGCTATCGCCGTATCCGCAACACGCTGCGTTTCCTGCTGTCGAACCTCACCGACTACGACCACGCGCAGCACGCGCTGCCCGCGTCGGAATGGCTCGAGATCGACCGCTACGCCGTGGCGCTGACCGACCGCCTGCAGAAGGAAGTGCTGTCGCACTACCAGGCGTACGAGTTCCATCCTGTCGTCGCCAAGCTCCAGACGTTCTGTTCCGAAGACCTCGGCGGCTTCTACCTCGACGTGCTGAAGGACCGCCTGTACACGACGGCGCCGAACTCGCAGGCGCGCCGCGCCGCGCAGAACGCCCTGTATCACATCACGCAGGCGATGCTGCACTGGATGGCGCCGTTCCTGTCGTTCACGGCCGAGGAAGCGTGGCAGATCTTCGCGCATGGCACCGAGCACACCGACACGATCTTCACCAGCACGTATTACGACGTGCCGGCCGTGGACAACGCCGATGACCTGCTGCAGAAATGGCACGAGATCCGCGCTGTGCGTGCTGAGGTGACGAAGCAACTCGAGGCCGTGCGCGTCGAGGGCGAGATCGGCTCGTCGCTGCAGGCGGAAGTCACGATCGCCGCGGGCGGTCCGGTGCTGGCCGCGTTGCAGAGCCTCGACGACGACCTGCGCTTCGTGCTGCTGACGTCGGCGGCCAAGGTCGAGCCCGCGCCGGAAGGCGGCGATCTGCTCGTGACGGTCACGCCGTCCGCGCACGCCAAGTGCGAGCGCTGCTGGCACTACCGCGCCGACGTGGGCCACGACCCGGCTCACCCCACCCTCTGCGGCCGCTGCGACAGTAACCTGTTCGGCGCCGGTGAACACAGGAGCCACGCCTGATGGCCTCGTCTTCCTCTTCGTCCTCCTCGCGCGCGCGTCCCGCCGGCCGCAAGGGCAGCGGCAACAGCAAGGCCGGCCGCGGCAGCAGCACCACGCCGCTGCTGTGGATGGCGTTTGCCGTGCTGGTAGTGATTCTCGACCAGTTCTTCAAGATCGTGATCAGCCGCACCTTCGTGTACGGCGAATCGCGTCCGGTCACGAGCTTCTTCAACCTCGTACTGGTGTGGAACAAGGGCGCGGCGTTCAGCTTCCTCGCGGATGCCGGCGGCTGGCAGCGCTGGTTCTTCACGGCGCTGGCCGTGGTCGTGGCCGGCTTCATCGTCTGGCTGCTGTATCGCCATAACGGGCAGAAGATGTTCTGCCTGGCGATTTCGATGATCCTCGGCGGCGCCATCGGCAACGTGATCGATCGCGTGGTCCATGGCCACGTGATCGACTTTCTCGACTTCCATCTGCGCAACACGCACTTCCCGGCGTTCAACGTCGCCGATTGCGCGATCACGGTTGGCGCGGTGCTGCTGATCGTCGACGAGCTGCGGCGGGTGCGCCGGCACTGAACCGTCACTGAAGCACGTGGGACGGGGTGGCGGTATCATGCGCCATCATCGTTCCCACAGAGCTTTTCCATGGATCTGCGCGGCAAGCATATCGTCCTCGGCCTGTCTGGCGGCATCGCCTGCTACAAGTCGGCGGAACTGGTCCGCCTGCTCACCAAGGCCGGCGCCACCGTGCAGGTGGCCATGACCGAGGCGGCGACGCATTTCATCACGCCCGTCACCATGCAGGCGCTGTCCGGGCGCCCGGTCTATACCTCTCAGTGGGATGCGCGCGTCGACAACAACATGGCGCACATCGACCTGTCGCGCGAGGCCGATGCCATCCTCATCGCTCCCGCTTCCACCGACCTCATGGCGCGGCTCGCCCACGGGCTGTGCGACGACCTGCTCACCACGCTGTGCATCGCGCGCGATTGCCCGCTGCTGCTCGCCCCGGCCATGAACCGCCAGATGTGGGCGGCGCCGGCGACGCAGCGCAACGCGGCGCAACTGCGCGCCGATGGCGTTGCCATTCTCGGCCCGGGCAGCGGCGACCAGGCGTGCGGCGAGATTGGCGATGGCCGCATGCTCGAGCCCGAGGAAATCGTCGAGGACCTGATTGCGTTCTTCCAGCCGAAGCCGCTCGCCGGCAAGCGCGTGCTGATCACGGCGGGCCCCACGTTCGAGGCCATCGACCCGGTCCGTGGCATTACCAACCTCTCGTCGGGCAAGATGGGCTTCTCCATCGCACGTGCCGCGCGCGAGGCCGGCGCGGATGTGTTGCTCGTCGCCGGCCCGACTGCCCTGCCCACGCCGCGCGGCGTGGCACGCACCGACGTGCGTAGCGCGCAGCAGATGCATGACGCCGTGCTGGCGCAATTGCGCGACGTGGATGTGTTCGTCGCGGTGGCCGCAGTCGCGGACTGGCGCCCTGCTTCCGTCTCGGACCAGAAGCTGAAGAAGGCCAACGACACCGACACACCCACGCTGCAGTTCGTGCAGAACCCCGACATCCTCGCCGCCGTCGCCGCGCGCGCCGACGCGCCGTTCTGCGTCGGCTTCGCGGCCGAGAGCGAGAACCTCGCGCAGTACGGCGAGGAGAAGCGCCGCCGCAAGGGGGTGCCGCTGCTCGTGGGCAATATCGGTCATCACACGTTCGGCATGGACGATAACGAGATCGTACTGTTCGATGCCAACGGCATGACGCGCCTGCCACGCGCGGACAAGCTTGCCCTCGCGCGCCAGCTCGTGGGCGCGATCGCGGACCGGCTGCCGCGACGCCTGCCCTGACTTTCATCGCCTACGCCATCGCCGTCGTCCCGGCCGACGCGCCTCCGCGACGCTCTCCTATCCGACACCACTCCGGGAGCCCTGCATGACCGCCACGCAGAACGACCGGCCGCGCATGCGGCTATCCGTCCTCGACCAAAGCCCGGTGATCGCCGGCCATACGGCCCGCGACGCGCTGGCCGCCACGGTCGATCTGGCCCAGATGGCCGACGACCTCGGCTATACGCGTTACTGGTGCGCGGAACACCATGGCTTGCAGGGCGTGTGTAATCCCGCGCCCGAGGTCATGCTTGCGCGACTCGGCAGCGTGACGCGGCGCATCCGCCTGGGATCGGGCGGCGTCATGCTGCCCTATTACAGCCCGTTCAAGGTGGCCGAGCAGTTCCGCATGCTGGAGGGCCTGTTTCCTAATCGCATCGACCTCGGCGTGGGCCGCGCGCCCGGCGGCGACATGCGGACCGCGCAGGCCGTCGCCATGGGCGACTACAACCGTGGCGACCAGTTTGCGGAGCAGGTGCGCGACCTGGCGTGGCTGCTGAGCGGCGAGGTGCCGCCCGGCCATATCGCCGAGGGCGTGCTGCTGCAGCCGGCCATCGATACGCGCCCCGAGATCTGGGTACTCGGCTCGAGCGATTTCGGCGGCGCGCTGGCCGCGAAGCTCGGCGTGCGCTTTGCCTTTGCGCATTTCATCAACGCGCACTATGGGCACGCCGTGGCAACGCAGTATCGCGAAAGGTTCGAGGCGGGCTACGAGCAAACCCCGTACAGCGCCGCAGCCGTGTTCGTGATCTGCGCCGATACGCAGCACGAAGCGGACGAACTCATGCGCGCGGTCGATATCCGCCGCGTGCAGATGGCCTACGGTATCAATGCCCCGATTCCTTCCCTCGCCCAGGCGCGCGACTTTTCGCCGACCGAGCGGGACCGCATGATCATCGAACGCGAACGGCCGCGCACGATCTGCGGCACGCCAGAGATCGTCACCGAGCAGATGCTGGCGCTTCGGGAGCGATTCGCGGCGGACGAGCTCGTCGTGCTCAGCGTGACCGCGAGCTACGCGGCGCGGCAGCGCACGTATCAGTTGCTGGCCGAGGCGTTCGAACTCGATACGTGAGGGATAGCCAGCGCGACTGCGCTAACATCGCGTCTTTGCTTCAAATTCCGGACATCATGACCGCTGCACTGAACCCGACCGTCGAAATCAAGGTCCTCGACACGCGCCTGAACGAATGGGGCCTGCCGGCCTACCAGAGCGACATGGCCGCCGCCATCGACCTCCACGCCTGCGTGGACGGCCCGGTCACGATCGAGGCGGGCACGCCCGCGCAACTGGTTCCCGCGGGCATCGCCGTGCATATGGGCAACCCGTACATGGCGGCGACGATCGTGCCGCGCTCGGGGCTTGGCCACAAGAAGGGCCTCGTGCTCGGGAACTCGATCGGCGTGATCGACGCCGATTACCAGGGGCAGATTATGGTGAGCGTGTGGAATCGCAATGCGCCCGGCACCGAGCCGATCGTGATCCAGCCCGGCGAGCGCATCGCTCAGATGATGTTCGTGCCGGTGCTGCGCCCGGTCTTCACCACGGTGACGGAATTCTCGGCGGACAGCGCCCGCGGCGCGGGCGGCTTCGGTTCGACCGGCGTGTCGCACGCCAAGGGCTGATCAGCCCGCCTGCGTAAACAGCAGTGCCACGCCGTTCGCGGCGTGGGCCGGAATCAGCGTGTCGCGGGGCCCAAGGTCGCGCGCCGCGATACCGGCATTGCGCCAGTGCGCGCGTGCCGCATCGATATCCGACGTACGCAGCCGGATGGCGGCATAGCCGTTCTCCTCGCGCACGATCTCGTCCGTCCCCGTCTGGGCAGCCAGATTCGCGGCCGACGTCACCACCAGGTCGGCCCCATCGATGGCGATGCGCACGGCCCCATCCTTCAGCGGCGAGGCCTCGCCTCCTGTCATTTCCGCATAGACGCGTCCCGCCGACTCGACCTCGGCCGCCGGCACCACGAGGTACATCGCGGCAACGGCCGTGGCCCCGTTGGCATGCGACATCCACTCGGGACGCCAGAGCAGCTCGGGCGTCCGGTGCTCGCAGACGAAGTACCGCGCGCCGGGCGCGCCATCGACCGCCGTCACGCGGAACGTCGCCGCGTGCTCGCTGCCGTCCTCGAGGCGGACCGGCCGCGAGAATTCGATCGGATCGGACCGTTCGATGCCGGCCGCGCGCAGGCGCTCGGCGGTGGCGAAGGCATCGCGGCTCTTGCACGACGTCGCCGCGCAACCGCCGCCACGCTGCTGCGCGTCCCAGTAATACTGCCGGCTCGGGGTCGGCGCGGTCACATGCAACAGTTCCAGGTAGTCGCGCGCGAACATGATGCAGTGGTTCTGCGAGCCCAGCGTGTGATAGCCTCGCGGCGTCAGCGTGAAACCGAGCCGCTTCCATTGCCCGACCGCCGCATCGAGGTTCTGGCAGACGATGACGGCGTGATCGTACGGTTCGAGTAAGGACATGGGACCGGTCAAAAGGGGCGCATCAATCGAACTGGATATTCGCCTTGCGGGCGACCGCCTGCCACTTGTCATGCTCGTGGCGAACGAGGTTGCCCAGTTCCGCGGGCGTGCCCACGGCAATCTCGAAGCCCTGCGCCTGCAGCGCCTCGACCACGCGCGGCTGACGAATCGACCCCGCCAGCGCGTCGTGCAGGCGCGCGACCGTGTCGGCCGGCAGATTGGCCGGACCGAATACGCCAATCCACGAATATGCCTCGAAGCCCTTGAACCCCTGCTCCGCCACGGTCGGCACCTGCGGCAGCTGGCGCAGGCGCGAGGTGCCGGTCACGCCGAGCACCTTGATGGTCTTCGCGGCGATATGCGCCTGCACCGCGGCGTAGCTGCTAAAGAAGATATCGACTTCCCCCGCCAGCACGGCCTGCACCGCCGGGCCGCCGCCCTTGTAGGGAACATGGAGAAAGTGCACACCGGCGTCCGTGGCGAGCGCTTCGGCCGCCAGCTGGTTCAGGCTACCGATGCCGGACGACGCATAGCGGATGCCTTCCGGGCGGGCCTTCGCCAGTTCGACGAGTTCGCGCACATTGGTCGCCATCACGGCCGGATTGGCCGCGATCACAAGCGGAAAACGCACCAACTGCGAGACCGGCGTGAAATCCTTGAAGGTGTCGTAAGGCAGGTTCTTGTACGCAAAAGGATTGATCGCGTGCGTATCGAACGCCATCAGCAGCGTATTGCCGTCAGGCTTGGCGCGCGCCACGGCGTTGCTCGCGATCAGGCCGCCTGCGCCGGGCTTGTTGTCGACGACCACTGTCTGACCGAGCGCCGTCTTGAGGCCGGGCTGAAGCTGGCGCGCCACGATGTCCACGCTCCCGCCAGGTGGAAACGGCAGGACCATCGAGATGGGACGGTTGCTGGCCGGATTGGCCGGGCCTTCCGCGTGCGCGAGCGATGCGAGGGACGAGAGCGATCCGAGCGCAATCGACGAGGTGCCGACGGGCAGGGATTTCAGCAGCAGGCGGCGCAGCCGCGTGCGTTCGGGAGAGGACATCGGAGACTCGGCAGTGCGATCCGGGGACCGCAACAAGCAAAAAAGAAAAAGGGCGGCATGCCGCCGCCCTGTATTTTGCACGAGGAATATGCATTTTGCAGGCATCGCGCCCGTCTATCGCCCATAAATGCCGGGCGACCCTGCCTATTCCCGCCGATCAGGCCTCCGCACGCTGCTCGCTTTCCGGGGCCTCCGGCGGTTCCGGATCGGCCTCGGAGAAGGTCAGCTTGATCTGATCCTCGTCGTCCAGATCCACGGCCACCTTGCCGCCGGACACCAGACGGCCGAACAGCAGCTCGTCCGCCAGCGCCTTGCGAATCATGTCCTGGATCAGGCGCTGCATCGGCCGCGCGCCCATCAGCGGATCGAAGCCCTTCTTCGCCAGGAACTTGCGCAGTTTCTCGGTGAAGCTGGCTTCCACCTTCTTCTCGTGCAACTGCTCTTCCAGCTGCATCAGGAACTTGTCCACGACGCGCAGGATGATTTCCTCGTCGAGCGCGCGGAAGCTGATGGTGGCATCCAGACGGTTGCGGAACTCCGGCGTGAACATGCGCTTGATGTCGGCCATCTCGTCGCCCTGTTCGCGCGCCGTCGTAAAGCCGATCGTCGCCCGATTCATGGTTTCCGCGCCCGCATTCGTGGTCATGATGATGATCACGTTGCGGAAATCCGCGCGCCGGCCGTTGTTGTCGGTCAGCGAGCCATGGTCCATGACCTGCAGCAGGATGTTGAAGATGTCCGGGTGCGCCTTCTCGATTTCGTCGAGCAGCAGCACGCAATGCGGCTTCTTCGTCACGGCCTCGGTCAATAACCCGCCCTGGTCGAACCCGACGTATCCCGGCGGCGCGCCGATCAGACGGCTGACCGCATGGCGCTCCATGTATTCCGACATGTCGAAGCGCAGCAGTTCGATGCCCATGATGAACGCGAGCTGCTTGGCCACTTCGGTCTTGCCGACACCGGTCGGGCCCGAGAACAGGAACGAGCCGATCGGCTTGTCCGTCTTGCCCAGACCCGCGCGGGACATCTTGATCGCCGACGACAGCGCCTCGATCGCCGGATCCTGCCCGAACACCACCGACTTCAGGTCGCGCTCGAGCGTCTGCAGCTTGCTGCGGTCGTCCTGGTTCACGCTTTGCGGCGGGATGCGCGCGATGCGGGAAACGATGTCTTCGATTTCGGTCTTGCCGATGGTCTTCTTCTGCTTCGACTTCGGCAGGATGCGTTGCGCCGCACCAGCCTCATCGATCACATCGATGGCCTTGTCCGGCAGATGGCGGTCGGTGATGAAGCGTGCCGACAGCTCTGCCGCGGCGGTCAGCGCCGACGCTGCGTACTTCACGCCGTGATGTTCCTCGAAGCGCGACTTCAGGCCGCGCAGAATCTGCACGGTCTGGTCCACCGACGGCTCGATGACGTCGATCTTCTGGAAGCGCCGCGACAGTGCCGCGTCCTTCTCGAAGATGCCGCGATACTCGGTGAAGGTCGTCGCGCCGATGCACTTGAGCTGGCCCGACGACAGCGCCGGCTTGAGCAGGTTGCTCGCGTCCAGCGTGCCGCCCGACGCGGCGCCCGCGCCGATCAGCGTGTGAATCTCGTCGATGAACAGGATCGCGTTCGGATTGTCCTTGAGCGACTTCAGCACGCCCTTCAGGCGCTGCTCGAAATCGCCGCGGTACTTGGTGCCGGCCAGCAGCGCGCCCATGTCCAGCGAATACACGACCGCCTTTTCGAGGATGTCGGGCACTTCGTTCTTGGTGATGCGCCATGCGAGGCCTTCCGCGATCGCGGTCTTGCCCACGCCGGCCTCGCCCACGAGCAGCGGATTGTTCTTGCGGCGGCGGCACAGGACCTGCACCACGCGCTCGACTTCGCTCTCGCGGCCGATCAGCGGGTCGATCTTGCCGGCTTTGGCCAGCGCGTTCAGGTTCTGCGTATATTGCTCGAGCGGGCTTTCCTTGCCGTCACCGCCCTCGCCCTCGGCATTGCCCTCGCCGTGCTTCGCCGGCTCGGCCTGGTCCTTGCGGATACCGTGGCTGATGAAGTTGACGACATCCAGGCGCGTGACGCCCTGCTGCTGCAGGTAGTACACCGCGTGGGAGTCCTTTTCGCCGAAGATCGCCACGAGCACGTTGGCGCCGGTCACTTCCTTCTTGCCGTTGGAAGTCGACTGCACGTGCATGATGGCGCGCTGGATCACGCGCTGGAAACCCAGCGTCGGCTGCGTGTCTACCTCGTCCGTACCTGGCACCACCGGCGTGTTGTCGGCGATGAAGTTCTTGAGGCTGGTGCGCAAGTCCTCGATGTTGGCGGCGCAGGCGCGGAGCACCTCGGCCGCCGTGGGATTGTCGAGCAGCGCCAGCAGCAGGTGCTCCACGGTAATGAACTCGTGGCGGGCCTGGCGGGCCTCGACGAAAGCCATATGCAGGCTTACTTCCAATTCTTGCGCAATCATGCTTCCTCCATCACGCACTGCAGGGGATGCCCCGCCTGCCGCGCATGGGTTGACACTAATTCCACCTTGGTCGCCGCGATATCTCTCGTGTAGATGCCGCAGACGCCCTTGCCTTCCCGATGGACGGTGAGCATGATCTGCGTCGCCGTCTCCCGGTCCCTGCTGAAATACTGTTGCAGGATCATCACGACGAACTCCATTGGAGTGTAGTCGTCATTAAGCAGGACCACCTTGTACATCGCCGGGGGCTTGAGCTGCTGCTCTCGCCGTTCGATGACGGTGCCTGCTTCGCGTTGTGGGGTATTCGCCAGCCGTGTAACCATGGCCTTATTCTAACCCTTACTCACAAGTCTGCAATTTGGGGAAAAGACGCGGGATTCAAGAGCCCGCCGCTGCGAAAAATCCTGCGTGCGCCGGCGCACTGAACGCCGCCCGAAGTCGGCCTCGCGCACGTCCGTGGTGCAGCCGCACCGCCGCGGCGCCGGCCGGTCCGTCAAGCCTGACACGGTCTGGTGCGCGCCCTCCACGGTACCATTGCCAGCCGTTTCAATCCCACCACACCCTACGCCGAGTGGGGAATCTGCCAGCTTGACAGCCTTGGGGTTTGCCAGAAAAATCGGTCGCACATTCGGGCACGGTCGGCGAGCCACGCAGACAAGTCCGGCCCGGATGGATCCGTGAGCGGGAGGCTTGCGGCATCGGTGGCGCGCTGGTTTTCCCGGCGCCCTTGCGCATTCCCGCGCCCGAACCGTTCCCCCGCTTGAAACTGTTATTTCGTTGGGGGAGTTTATGGCAAGCGGTATCGTCAAATGGTTCAATGACGCCAAGGGCTTTGGGTTCATCAAGCCGGACGACGGCGAAGAAGAACTGTTTGCGCACTTTTCGGCCATCCAGATGGCAGGTTTCAAGACGCTGAAGGAAGGCCAGCGCGTTTCGTTTGAAGTGGTCCAGGGCCCGAAGGGCAAGCAGGCCACGAACATTCAGGACGCCGCTTAAGGAAATGCGCAGACCGTACCGGCCATAGAGCTCGACGGTCCACGGATGCTGGAGGCGGGTACGCTTCCGGAACGGGATCCGTCTCGCAAGCCGTCACAAGCAATCGCGAGTCAGTCGCAAGCCAGCCAAGCATCCAGCAGAAAGCCCGGATTTTCCGGGCTTTTTGTTTTGTGCGACGCGTATTTCTGGGGTGCCGGCTTCTGACCGCGCTCGCGCGCGCCCGCTGCTATAACACCTGCGTGTAGATCGTACTTTTCCGAAAGATGACAAGCGCTTGCGCAAACGCAAGATCGGACGACACGCCTTTCGAGACAGTGTCGGGTCGTATTTTTTTCCATTTGCACTGTCATGATCAAACGCACCCTCCTCGCCGTCGCGCTGGTCGGCTCGGCCGCCTGGCTCGGCACCACCCAGGGCCGCGAAAGCGCGGGCTCCGCGCACTGGAGCTATAGCGGCAAGACCGGACCCGAGCACTGGGCCGAACTTGATCCCGCGTATGCCGCGTGCCAGCGCGGGCACGCGCAGTCCCCGATCGATATCCGCGACACCTCGCCGGGCAAGCACATGCCCCTCGCCTTCGCCTATCGCGCGGGGGCGACCTCCGCCGTCAACAACGGCCATACGGTCGAATTCGATGTCGAGGACGGCGGCAGCGTCCGCGTGGATGCGGTGACCTACCAGCTGTCGAACGTCCATTTCCACACGCCCAGCGAAGAGCGCTTCGATGGCAAGGTGTATCCGATGGCCGCTCACCTCGTCCATCGCGACAACGCGGGCAATCTTGCCGTGGTGGCGGTGATGTTCGAGGAGGGGCAGGAGAACGCGGCGCTGGCGGACGTGTTCGCGGCCATGCCAAAGCGCGCCGGCAGGACAGCGAAGCTGCCGCATCCGCTCGACGCCTCGGCGTTCCTGCCGACCGATCGCGCATTCTATGCGTTCGTCGGCTCGCTGACCACGCCGCCCTGCAGCGAAGGCGTGCAATGGCGCGTCCTCAAGGAACCCGTGCAGATCTCTGCGGCGCAGCTGGCGGCGTTCCGCCAGCTGTACCCGATGAACGCGCGGCCCGTGCAGCAGCGGAACGACCGCGCGGTCGAGGACTGAGATGGGACCGGTTGTGAGCGGCGGCGCCGCTCACATGTTGTCGATCATGACCTGGCCGAAGCCTGAGCACGAGACCTGCGTGGCGCCTTCGAGCTGGCGCGCGAAGTCGTATGTGACCTTCTTCGACAGGATCGCGCGCTCCATCGAGGCGATGATGAGGTCGGCCGCTTCGGTCCAGCCCATGTGGCGCAGCATCATTTCCGCCGACAGGATCTCCGAACCGGGGTTCACGTAGTCCTTGCCCGCATACTTGGGCGCGGTGCCGTGCGTGGCCTCGAACATCGCGACGGAGTCGGACATGTTGGCGCCCGGCGCGATGCCGATGCCGCCCACCTGCGCCGCCAGCGCGTCGGAGATGTAGTCGCCATTGAGGTTCAGCGTGGCGATGACCGAATACTCGGCGGGACGCAGCAGGATTTGCTGCAGGAACGCGTCCGCAATCGCGTCCTTGATCACGATGTCGCGGCCCGTGCGCGGATTGCGCAGCTTGCACCAGGGGCCGCCATCCACGAGTTCCGCGCCGAATTCCTGCTGCGCGAGCTCGTAGCCCCAGTCGCGGAACGCGCCCTCGGTGAACTTCATGATGTTGCCCTTGTGCACGAGCGTCACCGACGGGCGGTCGTTGTCGATCGCGTACTGGATGGCCTTGCGCACCAGACGCTGCGTGCCTTCGCGCGAAACGGGCTTGATGCCGATGCCCGACGTCTCGGGGAAGCGGATCTTCTTCACGCCCATCTCGTTCTGCAGGAATGCGATCAGTTTTTTCGCGTTCGCACTTTCGGCTTCCCACTCGAGGCCCGCGTAAATGTCTTCCGAGTTCTCGCGGAAGATCACCATGTTCGTCTTCTCCGGCTCGCGCACGGGCGACGGCACGCCCTTGAAATAGCGCACCGGGCGCAGGCAGACGTAGAGATCGAGCTGCTGGCGCAGCGCGACGTTGAGCGAGCGGATGCCGCCGCCGACGGGCGTGGTCAGCGGGCCCTTGATCGACACGACATACTCTTTTACCGCGTCGAGCGTCTCGTCGGGCAGCCACACGTCGGGACCGTACACGCGCGTCGACTTCTCGCCCGCATAGACTTCCATCCATGCGATGCGGCGCTTGTCGCCATAGCATTTCGCCACGGCCGCATCGACCACGCGCAGCATCACTGGTGTGATATCGATCCCGGTGCCATCCCCTTCGATGTACGGAATGATGGGAGTGTCCGGCACGTTGAGCGTGCCATCCGCGTTGACCGTGATCTTCTCGCCGGCGGGAATCGTGATGTGCTGGTACATGAGCGTCTCCTCATTTGCGTCGCGAGGCATTTTGCAGCAATCCGCGCCATGCCGCCATAATCTGCGCCCATGACGCTGATCGCCCTCAACAAACCCTTCAACACCATGAGCCAGTTCTCGCCGCACCCGTCGCGGCCCACGCTGGCGGACTGGGTGCATACGCCCGATGTCTATCCTGCCGGCCGGCTGGACGCCGACAGCGAGGGTCTGCTGCTGCTGACCGACGACGGCGTGCTGCAGGCGCGCATCGCCGATCCCGGGCACAAGCTCGCCAAGGTCTATCTGGCGCAGCTGGAAGGCGTGCCCGACGAGGGCGCCCTTGCGCGGCTGCGCCGTGGCGTGGATCTTGGCGACTTCACCACGCAGCCCGCCCGCGCGCGCATCGTGGGCGAGCCGGACTGGCTATGGACGCGCGATCCGCCAATCCGTTTCCGCGCGGCCATCCCGACCACATGGGTCGAAATCGAAATCCGCGAGGGCAAGAACCGGCAGGTCCGGCGCATGACCGCGGCCGTCGGTCACCCGACGCTGCGCCTCGTACGCGTGGCCATCGGCGCGCTGCGGCTCGCCGATCTGGGCCTGTTGCCGGGGCAGTCCCGCGAGGTCCAGCCCTCGGCCCTCGGCCTGCCGCAGGCCGCGCCGCGCGCGCCCCGGCCGCCCTCAACACCGTCCCGCCCCGTAAGACGGCGTTACAAATAGGTACATTTCTGTGGTCAACGTGCGGAGAGACGGTCTCGTTTTGGAGGCAGACACGCTGACCAGCGCGTCATCTTTCCCAGACTGCATTCCATTCGAGGTACTCGCAAATGAAAAAACTGATCGCTGCCCTGGTTGTCGGCCTGTTCGCTACCGGCGCTTTCGCACAAGCTTCGGCACCTGCCGCCGATGCCGCCGCGCCCGCTGCTGCCTCGAAGACCACCAAGTCCGCCAAGAAGAAGACCTCGCACAAGAAGCACGCCAAGAAGGCCGCGGCTTCGGCACCGGCTGCGTAAGCTGGCGCACTGGCTTTGTCACGGGGGCGTCACCGCCCGCGTGAACCGAAGGCAGGCTCGCTCAGGCGGCCTGCCTTTTTGTTATCCATCCTCCGATACCCGCCCGGCGCCACCCCGGCGCGCCCGTGCTGCGCTATGCTCACGGTCTGCCGTCGAACCTATCGAACGTTCCCGCCATGCCTTCCGTGCTCAAGACCTCGCTGGCTGCCTGCGCCCTCGCGCTGACCGCCCTCGCCCCCCTGGCGCATGCCCAGAGCGCGCTGCCCACGATCAACCTGAACGCGGGCATGTACGCGATCCACGCCGAGGTGGCCGATAACCCCGCCGCGCGCGAACGTGGCCTGATGTATCGCCAGAACATGCCGGCCAACGCCGGCATGCTGTTCGTGTTCGAAGACAAGGCGGGGCACTGCTTCTGGATGAAGAACACGAACCTGCCGCTGTCGATCGCCTTCCTGGCCGATGACGGCAGCATCGTGAATATCGAGGACATGGCTCCGCAAACCGAGGACAACCACTGCCCGCGCGCGGCGGTGCGCTATGCGCTCGAGATGAACAAGGGGTGGTTCGCGCAGAAGGGCATCAAGCCCGGCGCGAAGATCGGCGGGCTGCCCGCGCTCAAGTAAGCGCGGCGTACTTCAGCGCGGGCGCCATGCTCAGTCCCGGAAGTTGTTGAAGTCCAGCGGGGCTTCGGTGACTTCCTTGCGCAGCAGCGCGATCACGGACTGAAGGTCGTCGCGCTTGGTGCCCGACACGCGTACCGCGTCGCCCTGGATACTCGCCTGCACCTTGATCTTGCTGTCCTTGATCATGCGCACGATCTTCTTGGCGAGGTCGCCCGTCACGCCCTTCTTGATCGTGATGACCTGCTTGACCTTGTCGCCGCTGATCTTCTCGACCTTGCCCTGATCGAGGAAGCGCGTGTCCACATTGCGCTTGGCCATCTTGCCGATCAGCACGTCCTTCACCTGGTCGAGCTTGAAGTCGTCATCGGCATAGGCGGTCAGTTCGCCCTCCTTCTGCTCGACGCGCGCGTCGGAACCCTTGAAGTCGAAACGCGTGGAGATCTCCTTGTTGGACTGCTCCACGGCGTTCTTCACTTCCACCATATTTGCTTCACATACTACGTCGAACGACGGCATCTTCTTTCTCCTGGGTCTCGCGCACGCTGGGCGCGCGCGACCGGTTACGTATAATCCTGCCCACCAATCCTGCCCACGACACGGGCTCACTTGCATGGCAGATTTCCAAGAATTTTATCCCCTGCGCCGCCACAATACATTCGGATTCGATGTCCGGGCGCGCCTCGCCGTGCATGTCCGCAGCGAACAGGACCTTGTCGAGGCCCTCGACGACCCGCGCGCGCGGGACCTGCCGGTCGTGGTGCTCGGCGGCGGCAGCAACGTCGTGCTGTCGGGCGATCTCGACGCGCTCGTACTGCTGATGGAGATCCCCGGATATCGCGTGGATGCAACCGGCGCAGACGTACATGTTACCGCCGGCGCGGGCGAAAACTGGCATGGCCTCGTCTGCCGCACGATCGATGACGGCCTGCCCGGCCTGGAGAACCTTGCGCTGATCCCCGGTACCGTGGGGGCCGCGCCGATTCAGAACATCGGCGCGTATGGCGTGGAGCTCTGCGAACGCTTCGCCAGCGTGCGTGCCTACGACCGGCAAACCCGCGCCTTTGTCGAGCTCGATGCCGCACAGTGCGCGTTCGGTTACCGCGACAGCGTCTTCAAGCATGCGGGCCGCGACCGCTACATCATCACCGCCGTGACGCTGCGCCTGCCGCGCCCGTGGCAGCCCGCGCTGGGCTACGCCGAACTCGCGCGCGAACTGGAAGGTGTCGCGCCCCCCGAGGCCGGCCGCATCCGCGATGCCGTGGTGGCGATCCGCTCGCGCAAGCTGCCGGACCCCGCCGTCATCGGCAATGCGGGAAGCTTCTTCAAGAATCCGATCGTCGAGGCGGCCCAGCGCGACGCGCTCGCCGCCGGCCATCCGACGCTCGTCAGCTATCGCCAGCCGGATGGCCGCTACAAGCTGGCCGCCGGCTGGCTGATCGATCAATGCGGATTCAAGGGCGTGAACGACGGCCCGGTGGGCGTCTATGGCAAGCAGGCGCTGGTGCTGGTACACCATGGCGGCGGCAGCGCGCGGGACTTGCTGGCGCTTGCCGGCCGCATCGCCGATACCGTCGAGGAACGGTTCGGCGTAAGAATCGAAGCGGAACCGGTCATCGTCTGACGATCGGCTCCGGCCGCGGTTTCAACCGAAATGGCAAACGTAGTCGAGCGTCTCGGTGACTTCGATGTCGAACTTGCTGTCGCCGGGCACGCTGAACTGCTGGCCCGCGCCATAAGTCTGCCATTCGGTCGCGCCCTGCAGGCGCACGCGGCACGACCCCGCGTTGATTTCCATGATCTCGGGCGCGCCCGTCCCGAACGTCAGCGCGGCGGGAAAGATCACGCCCAGCGTCTTGCGCGTGCCATCGGGGAACACCACCGTGTGGCTCACGCACTTGCCGTCAAAATACAGATTGGCCTTCTTGACCACGCTCACGTTGTCGAACTGCGCCTGGCTATCGCTCGCCTGGGTTTCGCTCATTACCGATTCCTGCTTGTTTGAATAGTGGATGACTGAGGAGCCCGCGCTCAATACCTGCCGCAGAGCAGGTATTCCATGAGCGCCTTCTGCACGTGCAGACGGTTCTCGGCCTCTTCCCACACGACGCTGCGCGGGCCGTCGATGACCGCGGCCTCGACTTCCTCGCCGCGGTGGGCGGGCAGGCAGTGCATGAACAACGCGTCCGGGGCGGCGCGGTCCATCATGGCCGTCGTGACCATCCAGTCCTTGAACGCACGCTTGCGCGCCTCGTTCTCCGCCTCGAATCCCATGCTGGTCCACACGTCCGTGGTCACCAGATGCGCGCCGTCGCAGGCGTCCAGCGGGTTGTCGAACACCTTGACGAGGCTGGCGGCCGACGCGGGCACCATCGCCGGATCGAGCTGATAGCCCGGCGGCGCCGAAAAATGGAAGGTGAAGCCGAGCCGCTCGGCGGCCTGGATCCACGTATAGGCCATGTTGTTGGCATCGCCGATCCACGCGACGACCTTGCCGCGGATGCTGCCGCGCTGCTCGATGTACGTGAAGACGTCAGCCAGCACCTGGCACGGGTGATATTCGTTCGTGAGCCCGTTGATCACCGGCACGCGCGAATGCGCGGCAAAGCGTTCGATGATCTCCTGACCGAACGTTCGGATCATGATGATGTCTACCATGCGGGAGATCACCTGTGCCGCATCCTCGATCGGCTCGCCACGGCCCAGCTGGGAATCGCGCGTGTTGAGGAAGACCGCGTGCCCACCGAGCTGATGGATGCCTGCCTCGAACGAGAGGCGCGTACGCGTGGAATTCTTCTCGAAGATCATGGCCAGCGTGCGGTCGTGCAGCGGGTGCCAGGTCTCGTAGTTCTTGAACTTCGCCTTGAGGATCTGCGCGCGGTCCAGCAGGTACTCGTACTCTTCGGCAGAGAGGTCGTTGAACTGCAGGTAATGCTTGATCGGGGTTGAGCTCATAAAACAATTAAGGCGGCCCGTCGGAGAGCCGCCTTTTCCGTCGCTTACGCAATTTAACTGCAAAGATCATAAGGGATTATTCAGGCTTTGGCGAGCCCGGAGTCACCCCATGACGGGGGGCTCCGGGGAACCGAAGCTCTTATGCGTAACTCTTATATAAGATATAATACTCGCTGATTCACGCGGGGCTTGGCACACCAGCGCCACCGCCCGCCCCGGCACCAAAAGTGCCCCAAAGACACCGACGCCCCGCAGTCCCATGACTTCCAACGTTCGCGAATATTTCATCCAAGGCATCACCAAGGAAGGCAAGACCTTTCGTCCAAGCGACTGGGCGGAGCGGCTGTGCGGCGTGATGGCACAGTTCCGGCCGGAGGGCGACTCCGGCGATCCGCGCTACACGTACTCGCCGTACGTGCGTCCGGTGATCATCGGCGGGATCAAGAATGTGGTGGTCGATGTGCGGCTGCGCGATATCGAACCCAAGGCGCTCGACTTCGTGCTGAACTTCGCGCGCGATAACGACCTCCAGCTCGTGGAAGCCTGCTACATCGATTGAACCGATAGCGCCAGGCCGGCGCCGACAGAACCGCCGATCGAAACCGCGGAAAGAAGAGAAAAGACAAAACAAAAAAGCTCGTCGTATGACGAGCTTTTTTTATGCCGGGCTCCCGGGGAAGCCTCGGCAAGGACTGCGAACCGCTATCAGGCAGCCATGGCCTTGATAGCAGCCGACAGACGCGACTTGTGACGTGCAGCCTTGTTCTTGTGCACGATCTTCTTGTCGGCGATGCTGTCGATCACGGTCTGCGACTGCTTGAAGATTTCAGCAGCAGCAGCCTTGTCGCCGGCGTCGATGGCCTTGCGAACGGCCTTGACGGCGGTGCGCAGACGCGAGCGCAGGCTGGAGTTGTGGGCGTTCTGAGCGACGGCTTGACGCGCGCGCTTGCGAGCTTGTGCGGAATTTGCCATTTGATCTCTTTTCCTGAATTCAGAATGCGTGCCCCGGGGCAACGCGAATAACGTATTGGGACGCCTCGGACGCAACCGTGAAGTCACATCGTGCGACCCGGGATATTCTCGCGGTGCTGCCCTGCGGGCTTCCCTCTACGAATCCGGAACGCGACTGTCCTTGCGAATCGGCGATTATACACACACGGCCGACGCCGAGGCAAGATCGAAGTGAGGATGGTGTCCCAGCCGACAGTCGCGCGCAACACCGTCCGTATAATAGGCGCCACATCGCGCCATAGCGCATCGATTGCGTCACATCGTGCCCGTCCACCGTGGCGTCATGGCAACTTTGTGGCGCCGCGCGCGTCAGACTCGCGTCCCGCCGGCTCCTATCGTTCCCGATCCATCTTGAACCTGCTCAAAGCGCTCGCCACCATCAGCAGTCTGACGATGCTCTCCCGCATCACCGGCCTGATGCGCGAAATCCTGATTGCCCGCGCATTCGGCGCCTCGGACATGACCGATGCGTTCAACGTCGCGTTCCGTATTCCCAACCTGCTGCGCCGCGTGTTCGCCGAGGGTGCGTTCTCGCAGGCCTTCGTGCCCATTCTCAACGAGTACCACGGCCGGCGCGGGCTCGATGACACCCGTTCCCTGATCGATGCCGTGTCCACGATCATGACGTGGGTGCTCGTGGCGGTGTCCGCGCTCGGCGTGATCGGCGCCCCGCTCGTCATGACCGCCGTGGCCACGGGTTTCCGCGGCCAGAGCGAGACCTACGACGCCGCCGTGTTCATGACGCGCGTGATGTTCCCGTACATCGGGCTGATCTCGATGGTCGCGCTGGCCTCGGGCATCCTCAATACCTGGCGCAACTTCGGCGTGCCCGCGTTCACGCCGGTCCTGCTGAACCTCTGCCTGATCTTTGCGGCGCTGTTCGTCGGCCCGCACATGGCCCAGCCGATCTATGCGCAGGCGTGGGGCGTGCTGGCGGGCGGCGTGCTGCAGCTCGCGATCCAGATTCCCGCACTGCGGAAGCTCGGCGTGATGCCGCGGCTGTCGTTCAGTGTGCGCAAGGCGTGGGCCAACGATGGCGTGCGGCGCGTCATCAGGCAGATGCTGCCGGCGCTGCTGGCAGTGTCGGTGGCGCAGATTAGCCTGATCATCAACACCAATATCGCCTCGCATCTCGCGGCGGGCAGCGTGTCGTACCTGACGTACGCCGACCGGCTGATGGAGTTTCCGACGGCGCTGCTCGGCGTGGCGCTGGGCACCATCCTGTTGCCGAGCCTGTCCCGTGCCAGTGCCGAGGACGATCGCGAGGAATACTCGGGCCTGCTCGACTGGGGCCTGCGGCTCACGTTCCTGCTCGCGGTGCCCTGCGCCGTGGGGCTCTTCGTGTTCGGCACGCCGCTGACCGCGGTGCTGTTCCACTACGGCCGCTTCGACGCGCACGCGGTGGAGATGACGCGGCAGGCGCTGGTCTCGTACGGTACGGGTCTGCTCGCGCTCATCCTCATCAAGATCCTGACGCCGGGATTCTATGCGCGGCAGGACATCCGCACGCCCGTGAAGATCGCGCTGCTCGTGCTGGTCATCACGCAGGCATCGAACGCGGTGTTCGTGCCGCAGTTCGGGCACGCCGGCCTGGCGCTCTCGATCAGCTTCGGCGCCACCGTCAATGCGTTGCTGCTGTTCTTCGGCCTCCGCCGCCGCGGCTTCTACCGGCCGGCGCCGGGCTGGGGCATGTTCCTGCTGCAACTGCTCGCGGCCGTGTTGATTCTTGCCGGCATGCTGCTCTGGTTTACCCGCACGTTCGACTGGATCGCGCTGGGCGCGACGCCCGGGTTGCGGATCGCGCTGATGGCATCGTGCCTGGTACTTGCAGCGGTGGTCTACTTCGGTACACTGTGGCTCATGGGGCTGAGGTATTCCGCGTTCCGGCGGAAGACCACGGACACCGCCATCAGGAACCCGCAATGACATCCACGAAAGTCCTGGATTACTTCGCCAGTCTCGTGGCGGACGAGCATGGCATTCCGCTTACGGAGACCGCGCTCTCGATTGCCCAGGACGCGTACCCCGATCTGGACCTGCAGGCCGAACTGGCCGCCCTGGACATGCTCGCGGTGCGGCTCAAACGACGGATCGCCGACGGCACCCCGGCCATCCAGCGCCTGCGGCTGCTCAATCATTTCTTCTATCGGGATCTCGGTTTCGGCGCGAATGCGAACGACTACTACGATCCGGACAACTCCTACCTCAACGTCGTCATGAAACAGCGGCGCGGGATTCCGATCTCGCTCGCCGTGCTGTTCATGGAACTGGGGCAGCAGATCGGTCTGCCGCTCAAGGGGGTGTCGTTCCCGAACCATTTCCTCGTCCGGATGACGATTCCGGCGGGCGAGGTGGTGCTGGACCCGCTGACGGGGGAGACGCTGTCGAAGGAGCAGTTGCAGGAGATGCTCGACCCCTACCTCGAACGGGAGGGTATTGGCGATCCCAATCAGGTCCCGCTCGGCCTGTTCCTGCAGGTGGCGAGCCATCGGGAGATCATCGCGCGCATGCTGCGCAATCTGAAGGCGATCTATCTGCAGGAGTCGCGCTGGCAGCGATTGCTGGCCGTGCAGAACCGTCTGGTGATCCTGCTGCCGAATTCGATCGAGGAAGTGCGCGACCGCGGGCTCGCTTATGCGAATCTGGAATGCTTTCGGCCCGCGCTCGAAGACCTGGAAGCGTATGTGCAGGCGCGGCCCGACGCGGCCGACACCACGCAGATCCGCGATCGCATGCCGGCGCTTCGGATGATGAGCCGAAGCCTGAGCTAAAAAACGGGGCCGATGGCCCCGTTCTCTTTAGCGGTCCGCGGAGGCGCGGCGCTTGTTGCCGCGCACCAGGCGCCACAGGCCGCCGAGCACCAGCGGCACGACGGCGGCGCCGATACCGGCGAGCACGATCAGGTTCAGGTACTGCTTGATGAACGGCAGGTTGCCGAAGAAGTAGCCCGCGAACACCAGGCCCACCACCCACAGCAGCGCGCCCAGCACGTTGAACAGCTGGAAGCGCGCGAACGTCATCTGCGACACCCCGGCCACGAACGGCGCGAACGTGCGCACGATCGGGATGAAGCGCGCCATCACGAGCGTCTTGCCGCCGTGGCGTTCGTAGAAATCGTGCGTGCGGCGCAGCGCCTTCTGGTCAAGGAACCGCCATTCATGCTCGAACACCTTGGGCCCGATCCAGCTGCCGACCATGTAGTTGACCGTATTGCCGCTGATGGCGGCCACGAGCAGCAGCCCCGACAATACCCATTCGTTCATCGCGCCGGTGGCGCACATCGCGCCCGCGATAAACAGCAGCGAATCGCCGGGAAGGAACGGCAGCACGACCAGGCCGGTTTCGGCGAACACGATCGCGAACAGGATGCCGTACACCCAGACGCCGTAGTCCTGGACGAACTGGCCCAGGAATTTATCGACGTGGAGCACCATGTCGAGCAGTTGCAGTACGGTATCCAAATCAGTCCTCACTCCAGATGAAGGTGCCCATCATACAAGAGCGGCCGGGCCGCCAGCGCACTTGCGACCCTGCCGCGCGCGGTGGCGCTGCCCAAGAATGTTCGGACGCGCACGTATAATTGCCCGCATGCCAGCCGACGCCTCCCCATCCGCCCAACGCGCCCAGCCTGCGCGGCCCATCCGGCCCTTACCCGACCAGCTGATCAGCCAGATCGCCGCCGGCGAAGTCGTGGAGCGGCCGGCCTCCGTGGTCAAGGAACTGCTCGAAAACGCGCTCGACGCGGGCACGAGCCAGCTCGGCATCCGGCTCGAGGAAGGCGGCGTCCGGCGCATCGTCATCACGGACAACGGCTGCGGCATCCCGGCCGACGAACTGCCGGTGGCGCTGATGCGCCACGCCACGAGCAAGATCGCCTCCCTCGACGAACTCGAGGCCGTGCTGACGCTCGGCTTCCGCGGCGAGGCGCTGGCCTCGATCGCATCCGTCTCCCACCTCGTGCTGACCAGCCGCACCGCGGACGCGCCGCATGCATCGCAGGTCAGCGCCGACTCCGGACAATTACAACCGGCGTCGGGCGGTGTCGGCACGATGGTCGACGTGCAGCACCTGTACTTCAACACGCCAGCGCGCAGAAAGTTCCTCAAATCGGAACAAACGGAGCTTGGCCACTGCCTCGAGATGGTCCGGCGCGTCGCGCTGGCGCGGCCCGACGTCACGATTTCTGTCCACCACAACGGCAAGCCGCTCGAACACTGGAACGCGGGCGACGTGGCCACGCGCACGGCACAGGTGCTCGGCGACGAGTTCGCGCGGGCGCGCCTGCCGCTGGACGAGGAAGCCGGCACGCTGCATCTGTACGGCTTTGCGGGCCTGCCTACCGCCTCGCGCGGCAGGCCGGACCAGCAGTACTTCTTCGTCAATGGCCGTTTCGTACGGGACAAGCTGTTGAACCATGCGGTGCGCAGCGCCTATCAGGACGTGCTGCATGGCGACCGGTTTCCGTCGTACGTGCTGTGCCTCGACCTGCCGCCCGAGATGGTGGATGTGAACGTGCACCCGTCCAAGATCGAGGTGCGCTTCCGCGAATCGCGCGCGGTGCATCAGTTCGTCTATCACGCGGTGCAGCGCTGCCTGGCGCGGCAGGCTGGCGAACAGGGCGACAGCCTGCATACCGATGCGGGAGCGGACGGTCTTGCGGGCGGGATGCCGATGCCCGCGGCGCGGCCGATCGGCGGCGCCGGACCGGGTGCCGGCGCTGCGCCGCAGTGGATCAACTACTCCGCGGGCCGCCAGACCGAGCTCGGCATCGCGCAGCCGCGCCAGGCGTACCTCGGCATGGTCCGTGACGCCACGGGCGGCGGCCGTGGCTACGCGGGCAACGGCGGAGCCGTTTCCGAAGTGGGCGCGGGCGGGTATCTGCCCGCGTCGCGCCCGCCGGCATGGCTGGCCGATGCGCAGGCCGCGCGCGCGGACGATCCGCCCGGGCTGCTCGACGGCATGGGACGCGTCTCGGGACCCGGCCGCGCACCCGGCTTCGGCGTGGAGGACGGCGCAGGCGCGGATGACGCGCATCCGCTCGGCTACGCGATCGCGCAACTGCACGGCATCTACGTGCTCGCGCAGAACGCGCGCGGGCTTGTGCTCGTCGATATGCATGCCGCCCACGAGCGCATCCTGTACGAGCAGATCAAGACGGCGCTCGATGAGCGCGAGCTGGCGGTGCAGCCGCTGCTGATTCCCGTGACGCTGCCAGCGAGCGCGGTGGAAATCGGCGCCGCCGAGGAGCATCAGGACACGCTGCGCCAGCTGGGCTTCGATATCGCGCCGGTCTCGCCGACCACACTCGCCGTGCGCGCGATCCCCGCGCTGCTCAAGCAGGCCGATGCCGAGGCGCTGGCGCGCGACGTACTGCGCGACCTTCATGCCTACGGCGGCTCGCGCGTGCTCGTCGAACGGCAGAACGAATTACTGGCCACGCTGGCATGCCACAGTGCCGTACGGGCGAACCGCAAGCTTACGGTCGAGGAAATGAACGCGTTGCTGCGGGAGATGGAGCAGACCGAGCGCGCCGATCAGTGCAATCACGGCCGGCCCACCTGGGTGCAGTTATCGGTCGCGGAGCTCGATCGGCTATTCCTGCGCGGCCAGTGAGCGCACCCGTGCAACACCCTCCGATCGTTTGCCTGCTCGGCCCCACCGCGTCCGGCAAGACCGCCGCCGCGCTGGCCCTTGCCCAACGCGCGCCGATCGAGATCATCAGCCTCGACTCCGCACTGGTCTATCGCGAGATGGACATCGGCACGGCCAAGCCGACGCGCGCCGAGCTCGATGCGGCGCCCCATCACCTGATCGATATCGTCGATCCCGCCGACAGCTATTCCGCCGCGCAGTTTGTCGAGGATGCCCAACGGCTGATCGAAGACATTCGCGCGCGTGGCCGCCTGCCGCTGATCGTGGGCGGCACGATGCTTTACTACAAGGCGCTGACACAGGGGCTCAACGATCTGCCGCGCGCCGATGCCGCGATCCGCGCCGAGCTCGATGCGCTCGCGGCCGCGCGTGGCTGGCCCGCGCTGCACGCGATGCTCGCGGAGGTCGATCCCGTCACGGCGGCGCGGCTCGCGCCCAACGACGCGCAGCGCATTCAGCGCGCCCTCGAGATCCATCGCCTGACGGGACAACCGATGTCCGCGCTGCTCGCGCGAGAAGCCGCCGCACGCACGTTCACGGGCAGTGCCGATGCGCGCTTTCGCGTCATTGCGCTGGAACCGTCGGACCGCGCCGTACTGCATGCGCGCATCGCCGCGCGCTTCGATGCGATGCTCGAACTGGGGCTGATCGACGAAGTCAAGCGCCTGCGCGCGCGCGGCGATCTGCATCCGGGGCTGCCGTCGCTTCGCTGCGTGGGCTATCGGCAGGTGTGGGAGTACCTCGATGGCGAGTGCGACTACGACACGATGCGCGAGCGCGGCATCGTCGCCACGCGGCAACTCTGCAAGCGGCAGATTACGTGGCTGCGGAGCACGCCCGAGCGCGTGACGGTGGACTGCCTTGCGGGCGATTATGTGCGGCAGGTTGCCGATATCGCGTTTGCATGACGACTCTCTGAACCCCTTCCCAAGGCCGACATGACCGACATGGCTCACAACGGTACGACTTCCTGCACGCTGCGCCCCGCCACCGCCGCCGATAGCGCAACGCTGTTCCGCCTGATCTCGGCGCTGGCCGAGTACGAGAAGCTCACGCATCTCGTCGAGGCGACGCCCGAGAAGATCGAACAGGCGCTGTTCGGCGAGCGGCCCCATGCCGAGGCCGTTATCGCAGAGGTCGAAGGCGGGCAGGCGGTCGGCTTCGCGCTGTTCTTCCATAACTTCTCGACGTTCCTCGCCAAGCCGGGGCTCTACCTCGAGGATCTGTTCGTCGAGCCCGCATGGCGTGGCCATGGCATCGGCAAGGCGTTGCTGCGCCATCTCGCGTCGCTCGCCGTCGCGCGCGGATGCGGCCGCTTCGAGTGGTCGGTGCTCGACTGGAACCAGCCGTCGATCGACTTCTACGAGGCGATGGGCGCGGACGTGATGCCCGACTGGCGCATCTGCCGCGTGACCGGCGACGCGCTCACGCGGCTCGGGTCCGCTTAGGACATCACCGGGGCGGTCTCACCGACCCGCCCGCGCCAGCATCGCGCCGAGCAGCACGTTCGCGCCCGCCGCGAGATGCTCGGGACGCGCGTCCTCGATCTCGTTATGGCTGATGCCGTCCTTGCACGGCACGAAGATCATCGCCGTCGGCGCCACGCTCGCGATGTACACCGCATCGTGCCCCGCGCCCGTCACGATATCCTGATGCGTGTAGCCGCGCAGGGCCGCTTCTTCCCGCACGCGCGCGACGAGCGCGTCCGCGAACGGTGTCGGCGGGAAGTACTGGACATCGACGATCTTCACGTCGAGCGCGGTGCCCGTGGTCGCTCCCGATTGCAGCCGCGCGCAGGCGTCGCGGAAGCGCGCATCCATCGCGGCGAGTTGGGCCGCGTCCTGATGGCGCAGATCGACCGAGAACGTGACCGCGCCCGGAATGACGTTGCGCGACGACGGATGAACGTCCACCACGCCCACCGTGCCGCGGCCATGCGGCGCGAAGTCATTCGCAATGCGGATGACCTCCTGCATCAGGAACGTGGCGCCGTACAGCGCATCGCGCCGCAGCGGCATCGGCGTGGGGCCCGCGTGCGCCTCCATGCCCGTCACCGTCACGTCGTACCAGCGCAGGCCAAGCGAGCCCGTGACGACGCCGATCACGTTGTCTTCGGCTTCCAGGATGGGGCCCTGCTCGATATGCGCTTCGAAGTAGGCGCCGATCGCGCGGCCACCCACCGGCAGTTCGCCCGCATACCCGATCGCACGCAGCTCGTCCGCCACCCGCTTGCCCGCCACGTCGGTGGCGGACAGCGCCACCTCGAGCGGGAACTTGCCGGCAAACACGCCCGAACCCATCATCACGGGTACGAAGCGCGTGCCCTCTTCGTTCGTCCAGATCGCAAGCTCGAGTGGCGCTTCGGTCGTCACGCCACGGTCGTTGAGCGTGCGCATCACCTCGAGCCCCGCCAGCACGCCGAAGCAGCCGTCGAACTTGCCCCCCGTGGGCTGCGTGTCGATATGGCTGCCGGTCATGACCGGCGGCAGGCTGTCGTTGCGACCGGCGCGGCGGCCGAAGATGTTGCCGACCTGGTCGACCGTCACGGTCAGCCCCGCCTCGCGCATCCAGCGCGTAACGAGGTCCCGCCCCTGCCCATCGAGCGCGGTCAGCGCGAGCCGCGCGTTGCCGCCCTTCGGTGTGGCCCCGATTTCCGCGAGGGCCATCAGCGATTGCCACAACCGGTCGCCATCGATCCGCATCGTCGTCATATCTTGCTCCTCGTTCGATCAGACGGTGGCCGGCACGAAGCCGGCAAGGAACGCCTCGAGCGCGAGGCCGATGGCATCGACCTCGTAGCCGCCCTCCTGCACGACCACGGTCGGCACGCCCAGCGCATGGATGCGTTCGCCGATGCCGCGATAGGCATCGAGACCCACGCGCAGCACGCTGATGGGGTCGTGCTCGTAGGTATCGAAGCCGAGCGCGAGCACGAGGGCCTGCGGACGATAGTCGCGCAGCGCGTCCAGCGCGCTGTCGAGCGCCGAGAGGAACCCCGCATCCGCCGTGCCATGCGCCAGCGGAAAATTGAGGTTATAGCCGTAGCCCGCGCCGTGGCCGCGTTCCGTGGCATAGCCCGTGTAGAACGGGTAGTAGCCGTTGGGGTCCGCATGCAGCGAAATCGTCATCACGTCGGAGCGCTGATAGAAGATCTGCTGCGTGCCGTCGCCATGATGGGCGTCGACGTCGAGCACGGCGACCTTGTCGAAGCGTTCGAGCAACGTCTGCGCGGCGATGGCCGAGTTGTTGACGTAGCAGAACCCGCTCGCGCGATCCGTGTGGGCGTGATGGCCGGATGGGCGGCATAACGCGTAGGCAAGCCCGCCCGCGTCCGGCGCGGAGACATGCCGCGCCGCGGCCACCGCGCTGTGGGCGGACCGCTCGATGGACCGCCAGCTATGGGGACCCAGCGGACAGCTGAGGTCGCCGAGGTAATAGCCGGTCTGCGCGATGATGCTGTCGGAGGGGCACGGCGCTCGGCGCGTCTGGTCGATGCGGCCGCTGTGGTACGGCGACAGGTTCGGCAGCACCTCGATGCCGGGATCGAGCGTCGGCGAGGCAAGCGCGGTCCAGCGCGCATAGGCCGTGGACAGGAAGTCGAGATAGGCGGGACTGTGGACCGTCTCGAGCGGCGCGCGTCCGTAGTCCGGCGGCGCGGTGACGGCGATCGCCCGCGCGGCCAGCGCGCGTTGCAGCGCCGCCGCGCGCGCGGGGACGTCGGTGGGCTCGCACAGCCGGCCGACGCGCATGAATTGCCGGGGCTGGTGCGATAACTGGTCATCCGAGAAGAAGGCGCGCATGGTCGGTGGCATAGTAGGTTGGTGTGCGGTCGTCAGGCGCCGGGCGCGGTCTTGAACTCGATTTCGACGAACACGCATTCGCCATCGTGGCCGTTGATCACGTTGTGTTCCACGCCCGCTGACCGGTAGTACGCGCGGCCCGCGACGAGCTCGCTCGTGACCTGCCCCGCGGGCGTTTCCAGCAGCAGCGGGCCGGTCGTCATCGGCACGACCACGTAGTCGTAGCCATGGCGGTGGTGGCCCGTTTCCGCGCCGCGCGCGAAGCGCCATTCGGTGACGATCACGCGTTCGTTGTCGACCTGCACGGTCGGGACTGCCTGGGGTCGGGTCATCGTTGTCTCGGTGTGGAGTTATCGTGTAAGAACGTCTTCGAGGATGTCGAGGCCCTCGTTCATCACGGCGTCCGGAATCGTCAGCGGGAACAGGAAGCGGATGACGTTGCCGTACACGCCGCACGAGAGCAGCAGCAGGCCGCGCTCGAGCGCACGGTTCTGGACCTCGCGCGTGAACTCGGGATCGGGGCTGCCATCGGCGCGGCGGAACTCCACGGCAACCATGGCGCCGATGCCACGGACCTCGGCCATCTGCGGCACGCGCGGCTTCAGGCTCTTGAGTCGCGTCACGAGCCGCTCGCCCAGCGCCGCGCCGCGCGGAATCAGTTGTTCGGACTCGAGCACGTCGAGCACGGCCAGCGCCGCGGCGACGGCAAGCGGATTGCCCGCGTAGGTGCCGCCGAGCCCGCCGGGCGCGGGGGCGTCCATGACTTCCGCGCGCCCGCATACTGCCGACAAGGGCATGCCGCCCGCGAGGCTCTTCGCCATCGTCGTGAGGTCGGGCGCCACGTCGTAATGCTCCATCGCGAACAGCTTGCCAGTGCGGCCAAAGCCTGTCTGCACTTCATCGGCGATCAGCAGGATGCCGTGCTCGTCGCAGACGGCGCGCAGCATGCGCACGAACTCGGGCGGCGCCACGTTGAAGCCGCCTTCGCCCTGCACCGGTTCGAAAATGATCGCGGCGACGCGCCGTGGATCGATATCGGCCTTGAACAGATGCTGAAGCGCCTTGCTGGCATCCTCCACGGTCACGCCCTGGAGCGGCGACGGAAACGGCGCGTGATAGACCTCGCCCGGGAACGGACCGAAGCCCACCTTGTAGGGCGCCACCTTGCCCGTGAGTGCCATGCCCATCATCGTGCGGCCATGGAAGCCGCCCGAGAACGCGATCACCCCGGGGCGGCCCGTTGCCGCGCGCGCGATCTTGATCGCGTTCTCGACCGCTTCCGCGCCCGTGGTGAAGAAGGCCGTCTTGCGTGCCGAGCGGCCCGGCGCGCGCTGGTTGATGCGTTCGGCCAGTTCCACGTAGCTCGCGTACGGCACGATCTGATAGGCCGTATGTGTAAAGCGTTCGAGCTGCGCCTGCAATGCGGCCACGAGCTTAGGATGACGATGACCCGTGTTCAGCACCGCGATACCGGCCGCGAAATCGATATACCGCTTGCCTTCGACGTCCCAGATCTCCGCATTCTCGGCACGCTCGGCGTAGAAGTTGCACATGACCCCTACCCCGCGTGGGGTGGCGGCATCCTTGCGGCGCAGCAGTTCGGCGTTCTTCATGTATGGTCGCTCCAGATATGAGGGTGTGTCGCGTTGTTGTATGTGGCGTTGTGATGTATCAGGCGGCGGCGCGGACGCGCGTCGGATCCCATTCCTTGCCGGGAATCGCGTCGATCAGCCGGCGCGTGTAGTCATGGCGCGGCGCATCGAAGATCTGCCCGGGCGGCCCTGACTCGACCACGCGTCCGCGATGCATGACGATGACCTCGTGGCAGATCTGCGCCGCCACGCGGAGGTCGTGCGTGATGAAAATCAGCGCGATATCGAGCCGCTTCTGCAGGTCGGCGAGCAGCGCGAGCACCTGCGCCTGCACGGACACGTCGAGCGCGGACACCGATTCGTCGGCGACGAGGACGCGCGGCTCCAGCGCCAGCGCGCGCGCGATGCCGATACGCTGGCGCTGCCCGCCCGAAAACTGGTTCGGATACCGGTCGAAGGCCGAGGCCTCCAGTCCCACCAGTTCGAGCAGTTCGCGCGTCCGCGCATAGGCCGTCTCGCGCGGCACGCCGCTGGCGATCGGACCGTCGGCGATGATGCGTCCCACGGTGTGGCGCGGATTCAGCGAGGCGAACGGGTCCTGGAAGATCATCTGCACCGCGCGGCGCATTGGCCGGAACTGGCGCTCCGACAATCGCGCAAGGTCGTGTCCGTCGAAGAGAATTTCCCCCGCATCGACGCCGGTCAGCTTGAGCAGGCACTTGCCGATGGTCGATTTGCCCGAGCCCGATTCGCCGACGATGCCGAGCGTCTCGCCGCGGCGCACCCGGAAGCTCACGTCGTCGACGGCATGGGTCACGCGTTTCTTCGCGAACAGCCCGCCGCCGGAAACATATGTCTTGCGTAGGTTGCGCACTTCCAGCACCGTGCCATCGTCCGCATGGGCGCCGTCGCGCGCGCGGCCGTGCGGCACCGCGCCGATCAGGCGGCGCGTGTAGGGATGCCGGGGGTCGTTAAGCACCTGCTCCGCGGTGCCGAGTTCGACGAGCACGCCCTTCTCCATCACCGCGACGCGATCCGCGATTTCCGCCACCACGCCGAAGTCGTGCGTGACGAACATCACACCCATGCCCTTCTCAGCCTGAATGCGGCGGATCAACGCGAGGATCTGCGCCTGCGTGGTGACGTCGAGGGCGGTGGTGGGCTCGTCAGCGATGAGCAACGCCGGCTCCAGCGCCAGCGCCATCGCGATGACCACGCGCTGGCGCTGGCCGCCCGACAAGCGGAACGGATAGCTGTGCACGATCGTGGCCGGGTCCGGTAAGCCCACGAATGCCAGCAACTCGAGCACGCGGCGCGCGCGGGCCTCGCCCGGATACTCGCGATGCACGCGCATGACTTCCGCGATCTGGTCGCCAATCGTCATGACGGGATTCAGCGCGGACAGCGGCTCCTGGAACACCATCGCGATGTCCTTGCCGCGCATGCCGAGCAGCGTGTTCTCGTCCTGCGCGAGCAAGTCGCGGCCCCGGAACAGGATCTGGCCGCGCTCGGGCTTCAGATACGGCGGCAACAGGCCCATGATCGCGTTCGCGCTCATCGACTTGCCGGAACCGGATTCGCCGACGATGCACAGGATCTCGCCGGCATGCAGGTCGTAGGAGATATCGCGTACCGCGTAGGGCCGATCCCCGCCGGCGGGCAAGGCGATGGACAGGTCGCGGATCGAGAGCAGGGGCTCGGCGTGAAGAATTGTCATGGGCTTCGTTTCGCTCATCGCTTATGTACTCGCTCGCTCATTCGCCCCGGCGGCGCAACTGGGGATTCATGGCATCGTTGAGCCCCTCCCCGATCAGGTTGATCGCCAGCACCGTGAGCAGGATCGCCACGCCGGGCCAGACGCTCATCCACCACGCCTCGCGGATCATCGTGCGCGCGGCGCCGATCATGAATCCCCAGCTCATCATGTTGCGGTCGCCGAGACCGAGAAACGACAGCGCCGACTCGGTCAGGATCGCCGTCGCCACCATGAACGAGGCGGATACGATGATCGGCGACATCGCGTTGGGCAGAATCTGCGTGACGATGATCCGTAACGGACGCTGCCCGATCACGACGGCCGCCTGCACGAACTCGCGCTGCTTGAGCGTGAGGAACTCGCCGCGCACGAGCCGCGCGACGGGCGGCCACGACACCACCGAGATCGCGCCGACAATCGAATAGATCGACGGGTTGAAGATCGCGACGATGACGACGGCCATCGCGAGCTGCGGGATGGTCTGGAAGAATTCCGTGAACCGCATCAGCGCGTCGTCGATGCGGCCGCCGCAATACCCGGCTACCGCGCCGATGAGCACGCCGAACACGAGCGCGACCGCGGTCGAGATCACGCCGACCAGCAGCGACACGCGCGCGCCATAGAGCAAGCCTGCGGTGATGTCGCGTCCGAGCATGTCGGTACCGAACGGATACGCCATGTCGGCGAAGGGATGGATCAGCGGGTCCGCCACCATCATCCACGGGGACTCTTCGTACAGCAGCGGAGCCAGGAAAGACACCGCCACCACGGCGAGCAGCACGAGCAGGCCCGCCACGGCGCCGGCGTTGCGGCAATAGCGTCGAAAGAACGATGTCATGCGGCGGCCTCCCTGCCCCCGACGGCGATGCGCGGGTCGATGAAGCGATAGAGAATGTCGGTGGCGAGGTTGAAGACGACCACGAGCGCCGACGTCACGAAGAAAATGCCCAGCAGCAGCTGATAGTCGCGCTGCAGCAGCGCGTCGAACATCAGCCGGCCAATGCCGGGCCACGAGAACACCGTCTCCGTCAGCACCGCGCCCCCGGCCATCTGGCCCAGCTGTATACCCGCGAACGTGATGACGGGCAGCAGCGCGTTGCGCAGCACGTGCACGCGAATCACACGCCGGGCGGGCACACCTTTCGCGCGCGCGGTCTTCACGAAGTCCATGCCCATGACCTCGAGCATCGAGGCGCGCGTCAGCCGCACATACACGGCCATGAAGAAGCAGCCGAGCGAGACGGTCGGAAGCACCATATGCAGCGCGATGTCCTGCACGCGCGCGAGGCCCGTATAGCCCGCGCCCACCGACTCCATGCCGAACGCGGGCAGCCAGCCGAGCACCACGGAGAAGAGGATGATCGCCATCAGGGACAGCCAGAACAGCGGCGTGGCGTAGAGCAGCAGCGCCCCGGACATCACGGCGCTGTCGATCCAGCGCCGCCGGTTCTCGTATCGCGTTCGCGCGGCGATCACGCCGAGCAGCACCCCCAGCACGATCGAGAACAGGAACGCCCCGCTCATCAGCAGGAACGTCGCCGGCAGGCGGTCCAGAATCAGATCGAGCACGGGCAGGTGATTGCGGTACGAGTAGCCGAGGTCGAGGTGCGCCACCCCCTTCAGGTAGATCGCAAGCTGCGTGACGACCGGCTTGTCGAGGCCGAATTGCTCCCTCAACTGCGCCACGTAGGCGGCATCGCCGGCACCGGCCTCGCCCGCCATCACGGTGGCGGGGTCGCCCGGCGCCAGGCGGATCAGGAAGAAGTTGATGATCACCACGCCCAGCACGACGACGAGCGCCTTGCCGAGCCGGGACAGGAAGAAGGACAGGAAATTCACGGCGAACGCTCCGCGTGGAATCTGCGCATCGCAGCCGTCGCCGCCGCCCCTTGCCGGGACAGCGGCGACGGTTGCCGGGGCTAGTTCTTCTCGATCGATACGTTGTCGAACGACTCGTTGAGACCGATGGCGGTCGTCACGAGGTTCTTGACGTTCTTGCGATAGAGCGTGGGGAACTCGATCTCGAACAGGTTGGCGTTGGCCACGTCGTTCATGAGAATCCGCTGCACTTCGCTATAGAGCTTCTGGCGCTCGGCCGGATCCATCGTGATGCCCGCCTTGGTCCACAGCTCGTCCGCCTGCGGATTGTTGTAGCCCTGCACGTTCGCAAACGGCGTGCCCTTGACGATGTTGCGCGCCACGTACAGACGCTCCACGCCCAGCGCGGGATCGCCGTACTGGTACGTGTACGTGATGGTCATGTCGAAGTCCCAGTTGCCCACGCGCGCGGCCCACGTGCCCGCGTCGGCGGACTCGATGCTGACCTTGAAGCCCAGCGGCTCGAGCATCTGCTTCACGTACTCGTCCAGGCGGTCCCAGTTGGCGCCGTACGACGTCGCAAGGATCTTGACCGGATACTGGCCGACGTCCACGCCCGATGCCTTGATCTCCTCGCGGGCCTTCTTGAGGTTGAACTCGAACTGCGGAATGTTCTTGTCGAAGAACAGCGTGCTCGACGCGAACGGGCTCACCGCGGGCTTGCCCATGCCGAAGAAGATGTTGTCGACGATCAGCTTGCGGTTGAGCGCATGCATCACGGCCTGGCGCACCTTCACGTTGTTGAACGGCGGCTTGCGTTCGTTGAGCAGCATGCTCGCCATCGGCGCGAACATCTCCCAGCCCTTGGTCGTGTACTCGACGTTAGGCAGCGCGCGCAGGCGCTTGACGTCCACGTTGTCCACGTCGCCGCCGCGCAGCACCTGCACGTCGCCCTTCTCGAACGCGACCGCGCGCGAGGCGGAATCCGGGATGACATAGAACACGAGCTCGTCGAGGTAAGGCTTGCCTTTCTTCCAGTAGTTCGGGTTCTTGGCGAGCTTGATGTACGCGCCCTTCTTCCATTCCTTGAACATGAAGGGTCCCGTGCCGATGGGCTTCTGGTTGGCCGGGTTGTTGCGATAGTCCGTGCCCTCGTACAGATGCTTCGGCATCATCGGCATCGTGCCCGTCTCGAACATCGAGATGAACGGCGGGAACGGCTCCTTGAGCTTGATCTCGACCGTCGAGTCGTTGACCGCGCGGATCGACGCCATGTACTTGTTGATGACGGCGCGCGTGCGCACGTGCACCTCGCGCAGCAGCTTGTCGATCGAGAACACCACATCCGCCGAGGTGAACGGCTTGCCGTCGTGCCACTTGACGCCGCTCTGCAGCTCGAACGTGTAGGTCAGGCCGTCCGGCGAGATCTTCCACGACTTGGCGAGTTCCGGCTGCGGCTTCAGATCCGGCGAGTACGTCAGCAGGCCCTGATAGATCTTGCCGGCAATGTACTGCGTGGGCGCTTGCGAGTTCAGCGCGCTCACGAGAATCGGTGGCTCGGGCTGAACGATGCCGGACAGCGTGCCGCCCGCGGTCTGGGCGAAGGCGCTGGCGCTGGCGAAGCCCGCGACTACCGCCGCCGCGGCGATGACCATCGACATCAGGCTCCCCCTGATGTGCGTGCGCGTCGTGCTGCCGAGTGGTTTCATGGTGCGTTCCATCGGTCGAATCCTTTTTTTCTGACGAGTGATATGGACGAGTGAGGGCAACCGGCCGCGTTCGCTTGCGCGGGCGTCAGCCGGGAAGGACTTCAGGGGTGGAAAAGGAATGCGCGGTGCGGTCAGTCCACGGCGGGCTCCACGCCACACCAGTCGTGCAGGAACAGTGCGAACGTGGTCGCCACGCGCACCATGCTGTCGATCGACACCGATTCGTCGATCCCGTGGATATTGCGAGCCTCCGGTCCGTAGCACGTGACCGGCGTGTCGAGCGTCAGCCGGAAGTGACGGGCATCCGTGGTCGCGGTGGTCGCCTGCCGTGCGGGCGGCGTGCCATGGACTTGTTCATGCGCGCGCGCGAGCGCCTGCATGGGGGCATTGTCGAGATCGAACTCGCACCCCGGCGCATGGAAGCCTTCGTAGCGGATATTCAGCGTGAGATTGCTCGCGAGCCGTGCAACCGTATCGCGCACGCAAGCGGCGACCTGCGCCTTCGCGTCGTCGACGTTCATCTGCGGATAGAAGCCGATGCGCACGCCGAGCGTACACGTGCAGGGCACCGACGAATTCCACTCACCGCCCTGGATCTGCCCGAGATTGAAGTTGATCGGATGCGCGTGATCGCGATACACGGCAGGCCGGTTCTCGGGCAGGTTCCACTGCGCCTCGAGCTTGCGCAGGTCCGCCATCACCGCGATGCCCGCTTCGATCGGATTGACGCCGGTCGTCATGTACGCGGCATGCGCGGGACGGCCCGTGAGTTCGACGAACATCCAGAACACGCCCATCTGCGCGCTCATGAGTCCTTCCCCGAGCGGTTCGGGAATCAGCACCGTGTCGAACGACGCGAGCTTGCCCGCGCCCACCGCGCTGCGCAATGCGGCGACCGTCGCGAGCGCGCCGTTGCCGGTGTTTTCTTCCTCGAGCACCGCGTTGAAGCCGACCGCGCCGGCGGGCTGCACGCCGAGCGCCTTCAGCGCCTTGAACGCGGCCAGCGCGCAGACGATGCCCGCTTTCATGTCGCCGGCGCCGCGGCCGAAGAGCCAGCCGTCTTCGACATAGGGCGCGAACGGATCGCGGCGCCACATCGACGCGGGCCCCGTGGGCACGACATCGAGGTGGCCGTTGAACAGAACCGAGCGGCCGCCGCGCGTGGCGGGACGATGCGTGGCCAGCAGGTTGTAGCGGCCGCCATCGGGACAGCACGACGGCGAGTACAACGGGAGGTCCTTCAGCGCGGCGGTGTTCAGCACGATGTGTTCCGACGGCAGGCCGAGGTCCTGCAGCGCGCGCTCCATGACGTCGACGGCGGGTTGCTCGTTGCCCGACGGACTCGGCGCGGCCACGAGATCGGACAGCGTCTCCACCATGTACGGCACGAGTTCGCGAACGGCCTCCGCGATGGAGGACTTCGTCAGGTTCGTCGCTGATTTTGTCGCTGGGTTCGTAGCAACCGCGCTTTGCGTCATGAGCACTCCCGGAAAAACAACATCGGCATGGATGGAAAATTAGCCGATGGTTGGTACCATCGGTAGGTCCATGTCTTTAATTTTGCGCGGGGCCACTTTGAAAGAGACACTGCTTTCGGAATTGCTGCTGCAACGGCTCGAGCGTCCCGGTGGCGCATTGACGGGCAAGTCGAACGAGCACATGAATCGCCAGCTGTACGCGATCATCCGCGCGGAGATCCTTGCTGGTGCTGTGCCTGCGGGCAGCAAGCTGCCTGCGTCGCGCGCGCTCGCGAAGGACATCGGCGTGTCGCGGAACACGGTGCTATATGCGTACGAGCAGCTGCTCGCGGAGGGCTACGTCACCGCGTCGAGCGGAAGTGGCACCTTCGTGTCGCATACCGTTCCCGACCATCGTGCATTGCACAACGGCGGTGCGCACAATGGCACCATCCATGTGCCCGCCCCGCAGCCGGGTATGCATCCACACGCGAGCCGCTCCGCGCTCTCGCGGCGGGGCCAGCATCTGGTCTCCCACGCGAGCGCATCGGATCGCCAGTGGGGCGCATTCGTCGCGGGCGTGCCGGACGTCTCGCTGTTTCCGCATGGCGTGTGGTCGCGACTGCTGAACAAGCACTGGCGGCATCCGAGTCCGCAGCTGCTTACCTATGCGCATCACGGCGGCCACGCGCCGCTCAAGCAGCAGCTCGCCGAGCATCTGCGCGTGGTGCGTTCGGTGCGTTGCGAGCCCGACCAGATCGTCGTGACCACGGGCATCCACCAGGCCGTCGATCTGATCGCGCGGCTGCTCGCGGACCCCGGCGATCGCGCGTGGATGGAAGACCCAGGCTACTGGGGCACGCGCAGCCTGCTGCATAGCGCGGGTGTGGAGCCGATTCCGGTGCCCGTCGACGAGGAAGGCATCGCGCCGCAGGCCGCGGCGCTGCAGGATCCGCCGCGCTTCATCTTCGTCACACCGTCGCACCAGTATCCGCTCGGCATGATGATGAGCCTGTCGCGCCGGCGCATGCTGCTCGAGTATGCGCGGCAGCGCGGCGCGTGGATCATCGAGGACGACTACGACAGCGAGTTCCGTTTCGAGGGCCGTCCCGTGGCGTCGCTGCAGGGCCTCGACGAACACGACCGCGTGATCTACATGGGCACGTTCTCGAAGACGCTGTTTCCGGGACTGCGCATGGGCTTCATGGTCCTGCCCAAACCGCTCGCGCCGCATTTCGCGCTCGCGCTCTCCGAGCTGTATCGCGAAGGTCAGCTCGTGCAGCAGGCCGTGCTCGCGGACTTCATCGAGGAAGGCCACTACGCCACGCATATCCGGCGCATGCGGCAGCGATATGCGCAACGGCAGGCGCTGCTGCGCGAAGCCATTGCCGCCCGATTCGGCGCGGACTGGCCCACATCCACGCACGAGGCGGGCCTGCACATGGTGATGCACTTGCCGCCGGGCGCGGACGACCTCGGCATCAGCATGGCCGCGCGCACCCAGGGGCTGTCGGCGCGGCCGCTGTCGCGCTACTACACGGACGACACGCGCGCGCAGCAGGGCTTGCTGCTTGGCTATGCATGCGTGCCGGAGGCCGAGATCGCGCCCGCTTTCCGCAAGCTCGCCGAAGTCATCGAACCCGCGCTCGAACACCTTGCACGCACGCGCGAACCGCGCCGGCCGCTTGCCGCGCGCATCAGCGAGGAGGCATGGAGCGGGGCGTGAGCGGGCGATAAAAAAAGCCGGCTTGCGCCGGCTTTTCTTCTACGCGAATGCGTCGGGCTCAGTCGGTGGTTCAGACCACCACGGTCTGCGCCTGGCCTTCGGCACGCTCGCGGATCTCGCCGATCTGGTACACCGCTTCACCGGCGGCCTGCAGATGACGGATCGCGCGGTCGGCGTCGTCCTTCGACACGATCACGACCATGCCGATGCCGCAGTTGAACACGCGATGCATTTCGGCGTCGGCCACGTTGCCCTGCGCCTGGAGCCACTGGAACAGCGGCGGCAGCGTCCATGCATCCTTCTGGATCACGGCGGTCAGGTTGTCGGCCAGCACGCGCGGCACGTTCTCGGTCAGGCCGCCACCGGTGATGTGGGCCATGCCCTTGACCGGCAGCGTGTCGATCAGCGACAGCAGCGGCTTCACGTAGATACGCGTCGGCGCCATGATGGCGTCCTGGAGGCGCTGGCCATGGAAGTCCGCATTGAGGTCGGGACGGGACACCTCGATGATCTTGCGCACGAGCGAGTAGCCGTTCGAATGCGCGCCCGACGAAGCGAGGCCCAGCACGACGTCGCCCGGGGCGATCGTGGTGCCGTCGATGATCTTGCGCTTTTCCACCGCGCCGACCGCAAAGCCGGCCAGGTCGTACTCGCCGTCCGGGTACATGCTCGGCATTTCGGCGGTCTCGCCGCCGATCAGCGCGCAGCCCGACAGTTCGCAACCGTGGGCGATGCCCTGGATGACCGTCGCGGCCGTGTCCACGTCCAGCTTGCCGCAGGCGAAATAGTCGAGGAAGAACAGCGGCTCGGCGCCCTGCACGAGGATGTCGTTGACGCTCATGGCGACCAGATCCTGGCCCACGGTGTCGTGGCGGTTCAGCTGGAATGCGAGCTTGAGCTTGGTGCCCACGCCATCGGTGCCGGAAACGAGCACAGGCTCCTGGTATTTCTTCGACAGCTCGAACAGCGCGCCGAAGCCGCCGATGCCAGCCATCACGCCTTCGCGCATCGTGCGCTTGGCAAACGGCTTGATGCGGTCGACCAGCGCGTCGCCGGCATCGATGTCAACACCGGCGTCGCGGTAGGAAAGGCCTGCCTGGCCGGTGGGCGAAGATGCGCTCATGAGAGTCCTGCTTGACTTGGAATAGGTGGTCCGGACCGGCTCCCCCGGTCCCGTGTGACGCGGGAAGCAGGCAAGAGTCCAGTAGAATCGCGATTTTAACGGATACCGGCACCCGGCTTCCAGTACTGCCCGATTGCGTCGCCGAATGCGTCGCCGATGGCCAGTCAGAAGCCAGTCCGAATGCCTGCCCGCCCGCTTCGCCCATTGCCTCACCGATGAACGCCCCCCTGCTCTCGCAAGACGTCAAGCGGATCCTCGTCTGGATCGCCGCGGCGGCCGCGCTTTTCGCCGCCGTGCTGGCGCTGGCGCCCGTCCTGACGCCGTTTCTGTTCGCGTTCATCTTCGCGTACATCCTCAATCCGGGTGTGGACTGGCTGCAACGCCGGCGCGTGCCCCGTTTCATCGGCGTGACGCTGATGATCGGCCTCCTCGCGGTGATCCTCGTGCTGCTGGTGCTGCTGCTGATCGCCGTGCTGCAGCGGGAAATTCCCCAGCTGCGCGAACAGCTGCCCGCGCTGCTGCACAAGCTCAACAACGTGGTCGCGCCGCGCCTGGCGGAACTGGGCGTGCGGGTCCGCTTCGACTTTCCGGGCCTGCGCAGCATGCTGTCGGACCGCTTTTCGGCCAGCCCGGAAGACCTGCTGACGATCATGCTCAACTACGTGCGGGTCTCCGGTTCCGCGCTGCTGACGATCGGCGGCATGCTGTTCATCATCCCGATCGTCATGTTCTACCTGATGATGGACTGGCACATGGTCATGCGCCGTATCGAGCGCCTCGTGCCCCGGCGCTGGGTGCCGAAGGTGCGAGAACTGTCCAACGAGACCGATGCGCTGCTGTCCCAGTACCTGCGCGGCCAGATCCTCGTCATGGTCATCCTGGCCGCGATCTATTCGATCGGCCTGTCGGTCGCCGGCTTCGACGTGGGCGTGCCTGTCGGCATCTTCACGGGCCTGGCCGTGTTTATCCCGTATATCGGCTTCGGACTCGGGCTGGTGCTCGCGATCCTTGCGGCGCTGCTGCAATTCGGCAACTGGTACGGCATTGGCGCCGTCGCGGTGGTATACGGAATCGGTCAATTCGTGGAAAGCTTCTACCTGACGCCGCGGCTAGTGGGCGAGCGCATCGGGCTGCACCCGCTCGTGGTCATCTTCGCGCTGCTGGCGTTCGGACAGCTGTTCGGGTTCTTCGGCGTGCTGCTGGCACTGCCCACCTGCGCGGTGCTGCTGGTCGCGGCGCGGCAGGTCCGGCGTGTGTATATCGCGAGCGACCTGTATCGCAACTAATGACAGAACCGAGCCGCCCTCGCGTCGAAACAGAGCCTTCAACCGTCATGTCATCGCGTCCCAAGCAGCTATCGCTCGAACTAGGCCATCCGCCGCCGTCCACGTTCGAGAACTTCGTCGTGGCGTCGAACCGCGAGCCCCTGCAGCGCCTGCGCGAACTGCCGGGGGCCATTGCGGCCGAGCATGCCGACGACCGCCTGATCTACCTGTGGGGCGAAGTTGGCTCGGGCCGGACGCATCTGCTACACGCGCTGTGCGACGCCGGCTTCCATGCGGGCCTGAACTGCCGCTACCTGAGCCCGCACCACGCGCTCGCGGATTTCATCTTCGACCCGTCCTGCCAGCTTTATACGGTCGATGACGTCGAACTGCTCGACGAGGCGCGCCAGATCGCCGTGTTTTCGCTCTATAACGAAGTGCGCGCCCACGTTCGTACAGCGCTCGTCGTGGCGGGGGGCGCCGCGCCCCGCGCGATGCCTGTACGTGAAGATCTGCGCACACGACTGGGCTGGGGTCTCGTCTACCAGGTCGCGTCGCTGTCCGACGAGGACAAGATGGCCGCGCTGATCCAGGCCGCCCGCGAGCGCGGCCTGCAGCTCTCCCCCGAGATTCCGCACTGGCTCGTCACGCGGCACTATCGCGACATGCCCAGCCTGATGGCCCTGCTCGACGCGCTGGACACCTACTCCCTCGAACGCAAGCGCGCGGTAACCCTGCCGCTGCTGCGCGAGATGTTCGCCGAGTTGAGGGAATGAACAGCGGGAATGCACAGCGGCGGGAATGACCCTCGGTCCGCCCGCTCGCCTTAAAACGCCGCAACCGACCGGCTCATGCACCTTAAGGTAAAATCGCCGCCCATGAATCTGGCACTGTTTGACCTCGACCACACCTTGATCCCGACCGATAGCGACCACGAATGGGGCCGCTTCCTCGTCCGCATGGGCGTGGTCGATGAGGAATCCTATCGCCGCAAGAACGACGAGTTCTATGCGCAATACAAGGCGGGCACGCTCGACATCCAGGCGTTCCTGCGATTTGCGCTCGCGCCGCTGGCCGCGAACCCGCGCGACCGCCTCGACGACTGGCGCGGCCGCTTCATGCGCGAGGTCATCGACCCCGTCATCACGCCGCAGGCCCGCGCGCTCGTGTACAAGCACCTCGAAGCCGGCGACCTGTGCGCCGTGGTCACCGCCACGAACAGCTTCGTTACCGCGCCGATCACGGCCGCCTTCGGCATCAAGCACCTGATCGCGACCGAACCCGCGACCGTGGATGGCAAGCCGGAGAGCGCCTTTACCGGCGAAGTGGAAGGCGTGCCGAGTTTCCGGGAGGGCAAGATCACGCGCGTCGAATCGTGGCTCAAGAGCCTGGGTGCGCGCTGGGAAGACTTTGGCACCACGACGTTCTACAGCGACTCCGCCAACGACCTGCCGTTGCTCGAGAAGGTCAGCGACCCGATCGCGGCCAACCCGGACGACCGCCTGCGCCATCACGCCGCCGCGGCCGGCTGGCGCATCATGGACCTGTTCTGACGTGATCAAGAAGCTCATCAACCGGCTGCTGGGCAAGCCAGGGCCCAAACAGCGCCTGCTCGGCCGCGCGCACACGCCGCGTATCGTCGGCGTGGACGAACACCGCATCGATCCCTCGCTGATTTCGCGCAACGCGGTCAAGGTTACCTCGACGCTGCAGCAGGCCGGCTACCAGGCCTTCATCGTCGGTGGCGCCGTGCGCGACCTGCTGCTCGGCATCAAGCCAAAGGACTTCGACGTGGCGACCAACGCCACGCCGGACCAGGTCCAGGCGCTGTTCCGCCGTTCGCGCATCATCGGCCGGCGCTTCCAGATCGTGCACGTGACGTTCTACGGCGGGCGCGAGCAGGAGATCATCGAGGTGTCGACGTTCCGGGCCCTCGTGGACGCCGTGGCCAGCGAGACGCTGCCCGAGGGGCGCCGCCTCAAGCGCAGCGAGCTCGACAGCAAGACGCATGCGATCGACGCGTCGGGCCGCGTGCTGCGCGATAACGTCTGGGGCTCGCAGGCGGAAGACGCGGAGCGCCGCGACTTCACGATCAACGCGATGTACTACGATCCGGCCGCCCAGACCGTGCATGACTACCATCACGGCATGGAGGACATTCGCGCGCGCACGCTGCGCATGATCGGCGATCCCGTCACGCGCTATCGCGAAGACCCCGTGCGCATGCTGCGCGTGGTCCGTTTCGCGGCCAAGACCGGTTTCACGATCGACGAACACACGCGCGAACCGATTGCGGGGCTCGCCTCGCTGATCCACAACGTGCCGAGCGCGCGCCTGTTCGACGAGATGCTCAAGCTGCTGATGTCGGGCCACGCGTGGGCGTCTCTGCAGGAACTGCGCAAGGCGGGCCTGCACAAGGGCCTGCTGCCGCTGCTCGACGTCGCCATCGAACAGCCGATGGGCCAGCGCTTCGTGCAACTGGCGCTCGACAACACGGACCGCCGCGTGCAGGCCGGCAAGCCGGTGTCGCCGGGCTTCCTCTTCGCATCGTTACTGTGGCACCACGTGCTGCAGCGCTGGGAGCGCCTGCGCGAGGAAGGCGAGCATCCGATCGCCGCGCTCAATACCGCGATGGACATGGTGCTCGAGAAGCAGACCGGACAGCTCGCAATCCAGCGCCGGTTCGTCACCGACATGCGCGACATCTGGGGCATGCAGCCGCGCTTCGAGAAGCGCGTGGGCCGCATGCCGTTCCGCCTGCTGGAGTCGCCGCGCTTCCGCGCCGGCTTCGACTTCCTGGTGCTGCGGTGCGAATCGGGCGAGCAGCCCGCCGAGCTCGCGCAATGGTGGGCCGATTTCCAGAACGCGCCGCCCGACCAGCGCGAAGATCTGATCGCCTCGGTGCGGCCTTCGCGTAACGCGCGCGCGGCGGGTCACGGCCCGCAGGGCGACGCGGGCGCGGGTCCGAGCGGAGAGGGAACTGGCGAAGGCGGCGGCGTGAAGAAAAAGCGTCGTCGGCGCGGCCCGCGGAAATCGGATAAAGTTGCCTCGCGGAGCGACACGGACGCGGCGGATGGGGGTCAGGCCGCAGCAACAGGGTCCGGCCGCGCCCAGCCGGAGGACTCATAAATGACACTTGCCTATATCGGCATCGGCGCCAACATTGGCGATGCCCGCCAGGCACTGAAGGATGCCATCGTGTGCCTGGCCCAGCAGGTCGGGATCACCGTGGTGGCGAAATCCTCGTTTTATCGCACCGCGCCGGTCGATGCCGGCGGTGACGACTATTTCAACGCCGTGGTGAAGGTGGAGACGCCGTTCACGGCGTCACAGCTGCTTCGCATCTGCCATCACATCGAGGACCAATTCGGGCGCGAGCGGCCGTTCCGCAACGCGCCGCGCACGCTCGACCTCGATCTGCTGCTGTTCGGTACCGACATCATCGACAGCGAGCCGCTCACGGTGCCGCATCCGCGCATCACCGAGCGCGCGTTCGTGCTGGTGCCGCTGGTCGAACTCGACGCCGAACTCGTGATTCCGGGCCGCGGCCGCGCGGCCGATCACCTGCCCGGCGTACGCGACCAGCGCATCGAGAAGTTTTCCTCATGCAAGTGTCCGCGGCTTGCGCAACAGGGTAAGGCCGCGTTCTGAGCCCGGTCCGCGCCGCGGGCTTCGGCTCAGCGTCGTGTTTTGGCCTTTTCTTTCGATTCCACGCGCGCTGACTCATGCTCGATCATCTCCGCCGCATCGTCATCGAAGGTCCCGTGGGTTCCGGCAAGAGCGCGCTGGCCCAGCGCCTCGCGCGCACGCTCCAGGCCGGCGAACTGCCGGACGGCGCGCGGCGCAGTCCGTTTCTCGAACGTTTCTATCGGGAGCCGCAGCGTTATGCGCTGCCGATGCAGCTGTCGTGCCTCAATGCGCGCGTCCAGCAGCTCGAACACTGGCACGCGGCGCTGCTCGCCACGCAGCGCATGGTCACCAACTTCCTCTACGAACGCGATCGGTTGTACGCGGCACTCACGCTCGAGGCGGATGAGCTCGCGCTCTATGACGCGCTCGCCGCGCGCATGACGCCGCGGCCGCAACGGGCGGACCTCGTTATCATGCTGCAGGCGACGCCATCCCTTCTGCGCGAGCGCATCGCGCGGCGCGGGCTGCCGGGCGAGTCTCATGTCGACGAGGCCTATCTGCAGCGACTTTCCGATGCCTACGGCGAGCTGTTCCATCGCTATGACGAGGCGCCGGTCATGATCGTGGATACCGCGCATTTCAACCCGGTAGACAATGACGACGATTTCCGTACACTGATGTCGCGCATCGAAACGATGCGGGGCCGCAGAGCCTTCCTGAATTTCGCCGCGCGATAACGATACGGATTCCCATGAGCTACCTCCTCGACCCCTCCCGCAAGACCGTCACCATCCCCAGGCTGCAGGCGATGCGCGATGCCGGCGAAAAGATCGTCATGCTGACCGCTTACGACTCGAGCTTCTCCGCGCTGCTCGATTTCTGCGGCGTCGAGGTGATCCTCGTCGGCGATTCGCTCGGCAACGTCATGCAGGGCCAGCAGACGACGCTGCCCGTCACGCTCGCGCACATGGTCTACCACACCGAATGCGTGGCGCGCGGCAATCAGACCGCATTGCTGATGTCGGACCTGCCGTTCGGTACCTATGCTACGCCGGAGATGGCCTATGCCAGCGCGGTGGAGCTAATGCGCGCGGGCGCGCAGATGGTCAAGATCGAAGGCGGCGAATGGCTGGCGCCGACGGTACGTTTTCTGGTCGAGCGCAGCATTCCGGTTTGCGCGCATATTGGGCTCACGCCACAGTCGGTGCATGCGCTGGGCGGGTTCAAGGTGCAGGGCAAGACCGACGAGAGCGCGGCGCAACTCAAGCGCGATGCGGTGTCATTGCAGGACGCTGGCGCGCAGATCGTGCTGATGGAGGCTGTGCCGGCCACGCTGGCCGCAACGGTGACCTCGCTGCTCAAGGTGCCGACGATCGGCATCGGCGCTGGCGTGGATTGCACGGGCCAGGTGCTCGTGCTGCAGGACATGATCAACGTCTACCCGGGGCGCAAGGCGAAGTTCGTGCGCAACTTCATGGAGGGACAGACGTCGATCGAGGGGGCGGTGAGGGCCTATGTGGCGGCGGTGAAGGATGGGAGTTTCCCGGCGCCCGAGCATACGTTCAGCGTGTAAAGGACGGCCGTCTCACCTCGCCCGCCTCTCGCCTGCCCCCTTCGTCTAGTCCTTCAGTACCGCCACCATCGCCCCGCGGAGCGCGTTGCACACCACGATCTGCTGCGCGCGGGTGAGCATGGCGCGCGTGATGGGGGCCTCGCGGGCCGGGGTCGTCAGCAGTGGGTGGCCCTGCTCGAGCATGACCGCCCGCATGACGCCCGGGAGGATGTCCGACGACAGCGGTGGCGTGAGCCATTCGCCGTCGATCCTTGCGAACACCGAGGTGCGGCCCCCTTCGAGTAGCTCCCCGCGCGTGTTGAAGAACAGCCGGTCGAACGCGCCGCGCTGTTCGGCGGACTGCCAGCCCGCATCGTAGACCGCGCGGGCGCTGGTCTTGTAGCGCCGTAGCGGATCGGCATCGGGCAACGGTTCGGCCGCGCAGTCCACGAACACCGGTTCGGTGAGCGGTACCAGCGCGCCGCTCGCGAAGGCGAGCGTGCCGATCTTGTTCACGCTCACGCGCAACCGCCAGTCGCCGTCGCCCAGGCCGGCCGCCTCGGCCGCCACCGCCCGCGCCGCCGCGTCCGCATCGAACGCAAACCCGAACGCCGCCCCCGCTTGCGACAACCTTGCGAGGTGGCGCGATTGTTCGAGGCATACGCCATCCCGCGCATGCATCGTCTCGAAGAGCGTGAAGCCGGGATCGTGCGCGGTCAGGAAGCGGGCTTTCCACGCGCATTCCACATACTCGTCATGCGCCACGCTGTCGTGCACGATGCCGCCGCCGACGCCCATCTCTCCCCGCCGCAATCCATCGCGCCCCCGCGCATCGAGCACGAGCGTGCGGATGGCCACGGACATGGCGAACGCGCCGTCGGCATCGAGCCAGCCGACCGCCCCCGTGTACAGGCCTCGCGGCGACGACTCCAGCGCCGCGATGATTTCCATGGTGCGCCGCTTGGGCGCCCCGGTGATCGATCCGCACGGAAACAGCGCACCCATCAGGTCACCGAAGCCCGTGCCCGCGCGCGCGTCGGCCGTAACGGTCGAGGTCATCTGCCACACACGGCCGAAGGGCGTGACGGCGAACAAGTCCGGCACCTTCACGCTGCCCGGCACCGCGACACGGCCGAGGTCGTTGCGCAATAGATCGACGATCATCACGTTCTCGGCGCGGTTCTTGGGGTCCGCGGCAAGCGCCCGGGCGATCTCCGCATCGGCGTCGGGGTTGGCGTCACCATCGGCGGCGCGTGGCGCGGTGCCCTTCATCGGACGCGCAAGCAGATGGCCGTGGCCATCGTGCGCCACAAACAGCTCGGGCGAGAGCGACGAGACCCAGCGATCGCCGGGCAGATGCGCGAGCACACCGTAGGGCACCGGCTGCGCGGCGCGCAGCCCGGCGTGCAACGTCACGGGGTCGCCGAACATCGAGAACCGCAGGCGTTGCGTGAAGTTGACCTGATAGGTATCGCCCGCCTCGATCCAGTCGTGAATGCGCGCGATGGCTGCTTCGTACGCGGGCCATGGCGTGTCGCTGTGGACATCGATCGCACCGGCCGGCTCGGGGCTCGCCACCGATGCGAGCCATGCGCCGACGTCGGGCGCGGTCATGTGGTGGAGCGTACGGAACCAGAGCAACCGCAGCGCGCCATCGTGGAACGGCAGCGTATTCCTGACGTGCACCGGCTCGACGTGCACCGGTGCATCCACGAGCGCCCCGCCGAACTCGTAGGGGGCGAACAGCGTCGCGTGCAGATTCTCCGCCCAGCCAGCGCTCAGCAGCGCATCGAGCGCCTCTGGCGCACGCCCATCGCCGCCGCATGGGATGACGTCCTCGCGCGCGAAGTCGGTGTAAAGGCGCGAGGCGGCATTGTCCGGCGCGGCCGTGGCGTCGTCGAGCAGGACGAAAGGCGAGCGAGGGGAGAAAGGGACGGGAGACGGCAAGGGGCAGGCAAGGCAGGACGCGAGACGTCCGCATTATCGCGCATCGCTCCCGGAAACGAAAAAGGCCGGACTCGCGTCCGGCCTTTCACTCGACCTTGCACTCGGCAATAGATCAGCTAAAGAAGCTCTTCACCTTGTCCAGCCAGGACTGCTCCTGCGGACTATGGCGCGAACCGCCTTCATGGACCGAGCGATCGAACTGGCGCAGCAGTTCCTTCTGCGACTCGGTCAGCTTGACCGGCGTCTCGACGGCCACGTGCACGTAGAGGTCGCCCGGATAGCCGGAACGCACACCCTTGATGCCCTTGCCACGCAAGCGGAACGTCTTGCCCGCCTGCGTCCCCTCGGGCACCGGGAACGACGCACGGCCGTTCAGCGTGGGCACCTCGATATCGCCGCCCAGCGCCGCGGTCGCGAACGAAATCGGCATCTGGCAGTGCAGGTCGTCGCCATCGCGCTCGAACACCGGATGCGGCTTGATGTGGACCTCGACGTACAGGTCGCCCGGAGGACCGCCGTTGATGCCCGGCTCGCCATTGCCCGACGAACGGATACGCATGCCCTCGTCGATCCCGGCCGGAATCTTTACCTCGAGCGTCTTCTGCGACTTCAGCTTGCCCTGGCCATGGCACTTGGTGCATGGCTTCGGGATGAACTTGCCGCTGCCGTGGCACTTCGGGCAGGTCTGCTGCATCGTGAAGAAGCCCTGCGACACACGCACCTGGCCGACGCCGTTACACGTCGGGCAGGTCTCGACGGACGAGCCCGGTTCCGCGCCATTGCCGTGGCAGTGGTCGCATTCGTCCCAGTGCGGCACGCGGATCTGCGCCTCGTGGCCATGCGCGGCCTGCTCGAGCGTGATCTCCATGCTGTAGCGCAGATCGGTCCCGCGATACACCTGCGGACCGTTGCCGCGGCGGCCGCCCGCCTGCTGGCCGAAGATGTCGCCGAAGATATCGCCGAAGGCTTCCGCAAAGCCGCCGTACCCCTGCTGGCCGCCGAAGCCGCCGGCCATGTTGGGGTCCACGCCGGCGTGACCATACTGGTCGTACGCAGCCTTCTTGTCGGCGTCGGACAGCATCTCGTAGGCCTCCTTGGCCTCCTTGAACTTGTCCTCGGCGTCCTTGTTGTCCGGATTGCGGTCCGGGTGGTACTTCATCGCGAGCTTGCGATAAGCCTTCTTGATTTCGTCGTCGCTCGCGTTCTTGCCGACCCCGAGCACTTCGTAGTAATCACGTTTTGCCATGGTGGCTCTTACCTGATGAATAAGCAAAAAAGCCGAGCGCGGCATCCGGGTGCGGTACTCACCGCAATCGGATCTCCGTCGCCCGGCGTCGGGTCGGGGGCGGCGCCGGCATTCCCCGCGCCGCCGCCCGTTCCCGCATTACTTCTTGTCGTTGACTTCCTTGAACTCGGCATCCACGACGTTGTCGTCCTGCGGTTGCTGCTGCTGATGCGCGCCACCGGCCGCACCCGCATCGCCCGCGGCGCCCGCCGCACCGGCCTGCGCCTGCATGTCGGCGTAGACCTTCTCGCCCAGCTTCTGCGCGGCTTCCGACAGCGCCGTTACCTTGGCGTCGATCTCCGCCTTGTCGCCGCCACGCGCCGCTTCTTCGAGTTCGCGGATCGCGGCTTCGATCTTTTCCTTCTCGCCGGCTTCGAGCTTGTCGCCATGCTCGGTCAGCGCCTTGCGGGTCGAATGGATCAGACCGTCAGCCTGGTTACGCGCGTCGGCCAGCTCGCGGGCCTTCTTGTCTTCCTCGGCGTTGGCCTCGGCGTCCTTCACCATGCGCTGGATCTCGTCTTCCGACAGACCGGAGTTCGCCTTGATGGTGATCCGGTTTTCCTTGCCGGTTGCCTTGTCCTTGGCGCCCACGTGCAGGATGCCGTTCGCGTCGATATCGAACGACACTTCGATCTGCGGCGTGCCGCGCGGCGCCGGCGCAATGCCTTCGAGGTTGAACTCGCCCAGCAGCTTGTTGCCGGTCGCCATTTCACGCTCGCCTTGGTAGACCTTGATGGTCACCGCGGGCTGATTGTCGTCGGCGGTCGAGAACACCTGCGCATGCTTGGTCGGGATGGTCGTGTTCTTCGCGATCATCTTGGTCATGACACCGCCAAGGGTCTCAATACCCAGCGACAGCGGCGACACGTCCAGCAGCAGCACGTCCTTGCGGTCGCCCGACAGCACGGCACCCTGGATCGCGGCACCGACGGCCACGGCTTCATCGGGGTTCACGTCCTTGCGCGCTTCCTTGCCAAAGAACTCCTTGACCTGTTCCTGCACCTTGGGCATGCGGGTCATGCCGCCGACCAGGATCACGTCGTCGATGTCGCTCACGCGCACGCCGGCGTCCTTGATCGCGATGCGGCAGGGCTCGATCGTGCGGGCGATCAGTTCCTCGACCAGCGCTTCGAACTTGGCGCGCGTGATCTTCAGGTTCAAGTGCTTCGGACCCGAGGCATCCGCCGTGATGTACGGCAGGTTGATTTCGGTCTGCTGCGAGCTCGACAGTTCGATCTTGGCCTTTTCGGCGGCTTCCTTCAGGCGCTGCAGCGCGAGCACGTCCTTCGACAGATCGACGCCCTGTTCCTTCTTGAACTCGCCGATGATGTAGTCGATCAGGCGCTGGTCGAAGTCTTCACCGCCGAGGAACGTATCGCCGTTGGTCGACAGCACTTCGAACTGCTTCTCGCCGTCCACGTCCGCGATCTCGATGATCGAGATGTCGAACGTACCGCCACCGAGGTCATATACGGCAATCTTGCGGTCGCCCTTCTCGTTCTTGTCCATGCCGAACGCCAGCGCGGCCGCGGTCGGCTCGTTGATGATGCGCTTGACGTCGAGACCCGCGATACGGCCGGCGTCCTTGGTCGCCTGGCGCTGCGAGTCGTTGAAGTACGCGGGCACCGTGATCACGGCCTCGGTCACCGGCTCGCCCAGGTAGTCCTCGGCGGTCTTCTTCATCTTGCGCAGGACTTCGGCGGACACCTGCGGCGGTGCCAGCTTCTGGTCGCGCACGCCGACCCATGCGTCGCCGTTGTCGGCCTTGACGATGGCATACGGCATCAGGCCGATGTCCTTCTGGACTTCCTTCTCTTCGAACTTGCGGCCGATCAGGCGCTTCACGGCATACAGCGTGTTGCGCGGATTGGTCACCGCCTGACGTTTGGCCGGCGCGCCGACCAGGATTTCGCCGTCTTCCATGTAGGCGATGATGGAAGGCGTCGTGCGGGCGCCTTCGGAGTTCTCGATAACCTTCGGCGTGTTGCCTTCCAGTACCGAAACGCAGCTATTGGTGGTACCCAAGTCGATACCGATGATCTTACCCATTTGTATTCTCTCCTATTGAGCCCCGCGCTCTTGGGGGGCTGCAATTCAACCTGAGTGCGAAATGTGGCCGTCCGAGGGCTTTTCAAGGGTCAAAATGACATTTCCGAGTAAATTTCTCGGTTATGCCGTCCGACCCGCCAGCCCGTGGCCGTGGCTCGCCACACGCACCTCTACTAGCCCATTGAAGCGGCTTATTATGAACTTTTCCGTTCGCGCTGCCACAGAACGTCGCCGCAGCCCGCCTCCCGGTTCAGCACGCGAGCGAGCACGAACAGCAGGTCGGACAGCCGGTTCAGATACTGGCGCGGCGCCTCGTTGAGCGCCTCCGTCGCGCCGAGCCCCACCAGCGCCCGCTCCGCGCGCCGGCAGACCGTCCGGCAGACGTGCGCGGTGGCTGCCGCGCGCGAACCGCCCGGCAGGATGAACTCGGCCAGGCGCGGCAGCGCGCCATTGTAATGTTCCAGCCACGTGTCCAGTTGCGCGACCTGCTCGGTCTGCAGCAACGTGTAGCCGGGAATCGACAGTTCGCCGCCCAGGTCGAACAGGTCGTGTTGCACGGCGACCAGCAGGTCGTGGACGTCGTCCGGCACGCCGGATTCGGTCAGCAGCACGCCGATATGCGAGTTGAGCTCGTCCACGTCCCCGATAGCGGCGATGCGCTGACTGTTCTTGCCGGTGCGGCTGCCGTCGCCCAGGCCCGTGGTCCCGGCGTCGCCGGTACGCGTGGCGATCTTCGACAGGCGATTGCCCATGCGGTCTCCTTGTTGTCCGATGCGGTGTCGATGAGGAATGCGCGCATTATGGGCCCGGAGGGGAAGCGCAGGAAGCCGCGGGCGTAGAATGTCGGCATTCGAGAATATTGCCGGAGACGCCCCATCATGAATCACCCCACCCCTGCCTCCGCGCTTGCCCGCCGGCCGCTGCCGGACATCGTCGCGCAGACGCTGGCGGCGCGCTTCGGCGACCGCTTCACCACTTCCGCCGGCGTGCGTGAGCATCATGGCCGCGACGAGTCGCCGTTCCCGCCCGAGCCGCCCGATGCCGTGGTCTTCGCCCACACGACCGAGGAAGTCGCCGAGGTGGCGCGCCTGTGCAACGAACATGCGGTGCCGCTGATCCCGTACGGCGCTGGTTCGTCGCTCGAAGGCCATTTGCTGGCCGTGGCCGGCGGCATCAGCCTGGACCTGTCGCAGATGAACCGCGTGCTCGCGGTTCATGCGGAAGACCTGACCGCGACCGTGCAGACGGGCGTGCTGCGCAAACAGCTGAACCAGGAAATCAAGGACACCGGCCTGTTCTTCCCGATCGATCCGGGCGCGGATGCCTCGATCGGCGGCATGAGCGCCACGCGCGCGTCCGGCACCAACGCCGTGCGCTACGGCACGATGCGCGAGAACGTGCTGGCGCTGACTGTCGTGACGGCCGATGGCCGCGTGATCCGCACCGGTACACACGCCCGGAAGTCCTCGGCCGGTTACGACCTGACCCGCCTGTTCGTCGGCAGCGAAGGCACGCTCGGCATCATCACCGAGGTGACCGTGCGCCTGTACCCGCAGCCGGAGGCTATCTCCGCCGCGGTCTGCGCGTTCCCGAGCATGGGCGACGCCGTGCGCGCCACCATCGAGACGATCCAGCTTGGCGTGCCCGTGGCGCGTGTGGAGTTCGTCGATGCGCTCGCCATCCGCGCCATCAATCGTCACGACAACATGACGATGGCGGAGACGCCGCATCTGTTCTTCGAATTCCACGGCACCGAAGCCGGCGTGCGCGAGCAGGCCGAGACCGTGCAGCAGATCGCCGCCGAGCATGGCGGGCAGGGCTTCGAATGGGCCACGCGCCCGGAGGACCGCAGCCGGCTCTGGAACGCGCGCCACACCGCGTTCTTCGCGATGCTGCAGCTCAAGCCGGGCTGCAAGTCGGTTACCACGGACGTCTGCGTGCCGATCTCGCGGCTGGCCGAGTGCGTGACGGAGACGGAGCGCGACCTCAATGCCTCGGCCCTGCCCTGCCCGATCGTGGGCCATGTCGGGGACGGCAACTTCCACGTGGCGATCCTCGTCGATCCGGCGAACCGCGAAGAAATGGCGGAGGCGGAGGCCATCAACCGCCGCATCGTCGAGCGCGCGCTGGCCATGGGCGGCACCTGCACCGGCGAGCATGGCGTGGGGCTGCACAAGAAGGCGTTCCTCGTGCAGGAACATGGCGAGGACGCGCTGGACCTGATGCGCGCCATCAAGGACGCGCTCGACCCGAACCATATCCTCAACCCCGGCAAGATCTTCAGCGCATCGCGCTGAGCGGGGCGCCGAACCATGGCCTCGGTCTTCCATCGCGTCCCGCCGCTGCACCTGCTCATCGCCTTCGAGGCCGCCGCGCGGCTGGGCAGCTTTGCCCGCGCGGCCGAAGAGCTCTCGGTGACGCCCAGCGCCGTGTCGCACCGCATCAAGAACCTCGAGGAGCTCTGGGGCGAGGATCTGTTCGTGCGCTCCAACGCGGCGCTGCGCCTCACCGCGGCGGGCACGCGCTACCAGCGCAACGTGCAGGACGCGCTCAAGTCGCTCAACGAGCTCGCGCGGCCCGAATACAACAAGCTGCGCACACGCCTGCGCGTGGCCATTCCGCCCACGTTCGGACGCCAGCACCTGGTACCACGCCTGCCCGAGTTCGGCGCGCTGTACCCGCATATCGACCTCGAACTGCATCTCGCCATTCCGTTCCTCGACGTGAAGGCCGAGGATACCGACGTCGAGGTGCGCTACGGCACGGGGCGTTATCCGGACCTGCGCACCACCAAACTCCTCGTTGAGCCAGTGTTTCCGGCCTGCGGACGCGAGTATTACGACCGCATCAACGGCAGTTCGATCACGAAGCCCGCGGACCTGCACAACCTCGTGCTGCTGCGCAGCCCGCTGGAACCGTGGCGGCCGTGGTTCGAGACGGCCGGCCTCGACTGGCCCGAGCCCCAGACCGGCCCGCAGTTCAATGACATCGGCCTGCTGCTCGAGGCCATTGCGTCCAACCAGGGCGTGGCGCTCGTGCGGCAGCGCATGGCGCGCCAGTGGCTCGCGGCCGGCCAGATGGTGAAGCTGCTCGATATCGAATCGGTGTCGCCGCATGGCTATTACATCGTCGAGCGGGAACAGGCGCCGCTCAAGCCCGAAGCGCGCTATTTCGTGGACTGGCTGCTGGGCCTTGACTGGTAGTTGCCCTCGTGCAGGCGCACTAAGCTGGAGGCAGACATACCGGACTCGCGCCGCGCGTGGCATGAGCAGTTTTGATCGGTCCGCCACGCCGAATTCACGTGGCAATCGCGCCCGCGGCGGGGGGCCTGCGCTATAGTCAGCCCACCCGGCCGGCCCGTTTTCCGGCTCCGGGAGGTTGCCATTGGAGTTGCCATGAACGCCCCGCACGACGACCCGTCCCTCGCCCACCCCGCACAGCCCGCGCGCGACCCCGCCCTCGATCGGCGCCGCGACGCGCTGCTGGCCGGCCTCGCGCGCATCCTGCCGGACACGGCGATCCTGTGGAAAGCCGAAGACACCGTGCCTTACGAATGCGACGGACTCGCGGCCTATCGGCAGGTGCCCGATGCCGTGGTGCTGCCCGATACCGAAAACCAGGTCTGTGAAATCCTGCGCCTGTGCCATTCGCTGGGCGTGCCCGTGGTGCCGCGCGGCTCGGGCACCAGCCTGTCCGGCGGCGCGATGCCGATTGCCGGCGGTCTCGTGCTGTCGCTCGCCAGGTTCAAGCGCATCCTCGACGTCGATGCGCGCTCGCGCACGGCCGTGGTCCAGCCCGGTGTCCGCAACCTCGCGATCTCCGAGGCGGCCGCGCCCTACAACCTCTATTACGCGCCCGATCCTTCGTCGCAGATCGCCTGCTCGATCGGGGGCAACGTCAGCGAGAACTCGGGCGGCGTCCACTGCCTCAAGTACGGCCTGACGGTCCATAACGTGCTGCGCGTGCGCGGGGTGACGATGGAAGGCGACGTCGTCGTGTTCGGCTCCGAGGCGCCCGATGCGCCCGGCCTCGACCTGCTTGCCACCGTTATCGGCTCAGAGGGCATGCTCGCCGTGGTGACGGAGGTCACGGTGCGGTTGATTCCCAAGCCGCAGCTCGCGCAAGTGATCATGGCCAGCTTCGACGACGTCGAGAAAGGCGGCAATGCCGTGGCCGACGTGATCGCGGCCGGCATCATCCCCGCGGGCCTCGAGATGATGGACCGTCCCGCCACGGCCGCCGTGGAAGAATTCGTGCACGCGGGCTACGACATCGACGCCGCCGCCATCCTGCTCTGCGAGTCCGATGGCACGCCCGAAGAGGTGGCCGAGGAAATCGAACGGATGAGCGAGGTGCTGCGCGCCTCCGGCGCCACGCGCATCACGGTGTCGCAGAGCGAGGCCGAGCGGTTGCGCTTCTGGAGCGGCCGCAAGAACGCGTTCCCGGCCGCGGGGCGCATCTCGCCCGACTACTACTGCATGGACGGCACGATTCCGCGCAAGCACATCGGCACCCTGCTCAAGCGCATCGAGCAGATGGAGCACAAGTACGGCCTGCGGTGCATCAACGTTTTCCACGCGGGCGACGGCAACATGCATCCGCTGATCCTGTTCAACGGCGAGGACCAGGACGAGTGGCACCGCGCGGAGCTCTTCGGCGCCGATATCCTCGAGTCGTGCGTCGAGCTCGGCGGCACGGTCACGGGCGAGCATGGCGTGGGCGTCGAGAAGCTCAACTCGATGTGCGTGCAGTTCTCGCCGTCGGAGCGCGAGGCGTTCTTCGGCGTGAAGGCCGCGTTCGATCCCGCGCGCCTGCTCAATCCGGACAAGGCGATTCCCACGCTCGCGCGCTGCGCCGAATACGGGAAGATGCATGTGAAGCGCGGACTGTTGCCCCACCCTGATCTGCCGCGCTTTTAGTGCCTCTGAAGGCCCTGAAGATACTGAAGCACCGATAACGATAGCGACGACAACGAGACAACCCCCACAGTCTTCATGGAAGCGATTCTCGACGATTTTCGCGCGGCCATTCGCGCGGCCAACGAAACCCGTATGCCATTGCGGCTGCGCGGCGGCGGCAGCAAGGACTTCTATGGTCAGGCGCTGACTGGCAACGTGCTCGACACCACCGCCTACCGGGGCATCGTTGACTACGATCCGGCCGAACTCGTGATCACCGCGCGCTGCGGCACGCCGCTGACGGAGATCGAGGCCGCCCTGGCCGACTGCCGGCAGATGCTCGCCTTCGAACCGCCCCACTTCTGCGCGCCCGGCCTCGCCACGCTCGGTGGCGCCGTGGCGGCCGGACTGTCTGGCCCGCGCCGGCAATCGGCAGGCGCGCTGCGCGACTTCGTGCTCGGCGCACAGTTGATGGACGGCCATGGCGAGGTGATGAGCTTCGGCGGACAGGTCATGAAGAACGTCGCGGGCTATGACGTGTCGCGCCTGCTCGCCGGGTCGCTCGGCACGCTGGGCATCGTGCTGGAGGTATCCCTGAAGGTCATGCCCGTGCCGTTCGGCGACGCCACGCTGCGCTTTGAGGTGTCGCAGGAAGAGGCCCTCGACCGCCTGAATACATGGGGCGGGCAGCCGCTGCCACTGGCCGCATCCGCATGGCACGACGGCGTGTTGCATGTGCGCCTGTCCGGCGCCACCGCCGCGATCCGTTCCGCCTGCGAGAAACTCGGCGGCGAACGCGTGCACGAGGCCGAGGCCGTCGCGCTGTGGCACAGCCTGCGCGAGCAATCTCATGACTTCTTTGCTCCCGCGTTCGCGCCTCAGTCCGCCACCCCATCCGGACCGATGGGGGCGGCGCTCTGGCGCATCGCCACGCCGACCACGGCGCCCGTGCTGCCGCTGCCCGGCGCGCAACTCGTCGAATGGGGCGGCGGCCAGCGCTGGTGGCTCGCGCCCGCCGAGGCCGATGACAGCGCCGCAGAGGCCGTACGCGCGGCCGCGCGGGCCGTCGGCGGCCATGCGACGCTGTTCCGCAACGGCGACAAGGACGTGGGCGTGTTCACGCCGCTCGCATCGCCGCTGATGGCCATCCATCAACGGCTCAAGGCCACGTTCGATCCCGCCGGCATCTTCAATCCGCAACGCATGTATCCCGGTCTCTGAACCGCTACGCCAAGGTCCTCACCATGCAAACCACCCTGGCCGAATTCCTGCGCAACACGCCCGAGGGCGAGGAAGCCAAATCGATCGTCGGCAAATGCGTGCACTGCGGTTTCTGCACGGCCACCTGCCCCACGTACCAGCTGCTCGGCGACGAACTCGACGGCCCGCGCGGCCGCATCTACCTGATGAAGCAGATGCTGGAAGGTCAGCCCGTGACCGAATCCACGCGCCTGCACCTCGATCGCTGCCTGACCTGCCGCAACTGCGAATCCACATGCCCGTCCGGCGTGCGCTATGGCCGCCTCGTGGATATCGGCCGCAAGGTCGTCGATGACGTACTCGCCGATGCCGGCATCGAGCGCCCCGCGAACGAGCGCTTCAAACGATGGGCCCTGCGCGAAAGTCTCACGCGCCCAGCGCTGTTCCGTCCCGCGCTGCGTATGGGCCAGCTCGTGCGCCCGTTCCTGCCGCGGACGCTGCGTAACAAGGTTCCGGCTGCCGAGAAGATGGCCGCGCCGGGCAAGTGGCCCACGACCGCGCATGCGCGCAAGATGCTGCTGCTGGAAGGCTGCGTGCAGCCGGCGATGTCGCCCAACATCAATCCCGCCACGGCGCGCGTGCTGGACCGTCTTGGCGTGCAGACCGTGGTTGCGCGCGAAGCGGGCTGCTGTGGCGCCATCCGGTTCCATACCGGCGATCACGCAGGCGGCCTCGACAACATGCGCGCCAATATCGACGCCTGGTGGCCATACATCCAGGAGGGCGTGGAAGCGATCGTGATGAATGCGTCGGGATGCGGCGCGATGGTGAAGGACTACGGCCATCTGCTGCGTGACGACCCTGCCTATGCCGAGCGCGCGGCGCGCGTGTCGGCGCTCACGCGAGACATCTCGGAAATTCTGCCCGCGTTCTCGGACGAGCTGCATCGGCTCGCCGGCGCGGTGCCGCGCAGCAGCCGCCGTATCGCATGGCATCCGCCGTGCACGCTGCAACACGGCCAGCAAATCCGCGGCAAGGTGGAGAGCCTGCTCACGGGCCTCGGCATCGAGGTCAAGCTCTGCGCCGACAATCATCTGTGCTGCGGCTCGGCCGGCACGTACTCGGTGCTGCAGCCCGAGCTGTCCTATCGGTTACGCGACGACAAGCTGGCCAAGCTGCAAGCGACATCGCCGGAGACCATCGTGTCCGCCAACATCGGTTGCATCACGCATCTGCAAAGCGGCACGGATACACCGGTCATGCACTGGGTGGAGCTGGTCGATCGGATGCTTGGGTGACACGAACCCCAGCGCGTCAGGCGCCGGGGTCCGCGAGCAGCGTCTCGATATCGCCGCGGATGTCCTCGGGCTTGGTGGTCGGAGCGTAGCGCTTGAAGACGGTGCCGTCCCGGCGCACGAGGAACTTTGTGAAGTTCCACTTGATGGCCTGCGTGCCGAGCACGCCGGGTTTCTCGACCGTCAGCCAGCGATAGAGCGGATGCGCCTCGGCGCCATTGACATCGATCTTGGCGAACAGCGGAAACGTGACCTGGAAGCGCGACTCGCAGAACGCGCCGATCTGCGCCGCGTCGCCGGGCTCCTGCTTGCCGAACTGGTTGCATGGAAAGCCCAGCACTTCGAAGCCGCGCTCGCCGTACACGTCATGCAGCGTTTGCAGGCCCGTGTATTGGGGCGTGAAGCCGCATTCACTGGCGGTGTTGACGATCAGCAGGACCTTGCCGCGGAATGCCGAGAGCGAGACGGGCTCGCCCGTCAGCGCGTTCGCCTCGAACTGGTAGACGTTACGAATATCGTTGCTCATGGGGCTGGCTCCTGGAAAGGAGCCGCCAGCATACCGCATTGATCAGATCACGTTGAGGTGTTCCGTGCCCGCGGCGATATCGGTATCGCGATGCCGCTTGCTGCGGAGCTTGATCATGAGCCGCAAGTCGTTGAGCGAGTCCGCGTTCTTGAGCGCATCCTCGTAGGAGATCTTCTCCGCCTCGTAGAGTTCGAACAGCGCCTGGTCGAACGAGATCATGCCCTGCTCGCGCGATTTCTTGATGACTTCCTTGAGCTCGTGGATCTCTCCCTTGAAGATCAGGTCCGCCACCATCGGGGTGCCGATCATGATTTCCACGGCGGGCACGCGGCCCTTCTGCCCCGCGCGCGGCAGCAGCCGCTGCGAGATCATCGCCTTGAGGTTCAGCGACAGGTCGATCAGCAGCTGCTGGCGCTTTTCCTCGGGGAAGAAGTTGACGATGCGGTCGATCGCCTGGTTCGCATTGTTGGCGTGCAGCGTGGCCAGGCACAGGTGGCCCGTTTCCGCGTACTGCATCGCGTATTCCATCGTGTCGCGATCGCGGATTTCGCCGATCAGGATCACGTCGGGCGCCTGCCGCAGCGTGTTCTTCAGCGCCACATGCCACGACTCGGTATCGATGCCCACTTCCCGCTGCGTGACGATGCAGTTCTGATGGGCGTGCACGTATTCGATCGGGTCTTCGATCGTGATGATGTGGCCGTACGAATGTGCGTTGCGGTAGTCGAGCATCGCCGCGAGCGACGTCGACTTGCCCGAGCCCGTCGCGCCCGTCACGATCACGAGGCCGCGCTTGGCCATCACGATGTCGTGCAGCGACGGCGGCAGGTCGAGGTCCTCCACGGACGGGATGCGTGTGTTGATCGTTCGCACGACCATGCCCGCCTTGCCCTGCTGCACGAAGGCCGACACGCGGAAACGGCCCGCATTCGGCGCCGTGATCGCGAAGTTGCACTCGCTCGAGTTGTCGAACTCCTGCATCTGCCGCTCGTTCATGATCGAACGCACGAGGCCGAGCGCCTGCGCCGGATTGAGCGGCTGCTGCGAGACGGGCGTGATCTTGCCATCGACCTTGATGGCCGGCGGGAAATCGGACGTGATGAACAGGTCCGAGCCGCGGTTGTTGACCATCAGTTCCAGCAGGTCGTTGATGTACTTGGAAGCGGAATCTCGATCGAGCATGGCCATGCCCTCCTCAGCCCATGAAGGCGTCGGGGTTCTTCGCAATCGCCCGCGCGTCGTTGTAGTTGATCATGCCGCGCTTGATCAGGTCCGACAGGCACTGGTCGAGCGTCTGCATGCCGAGCCCGCTGCTCGTCTGCATCATCGAATACATCTGCGCGATCTTGTTCTCGCGGATCAGGTGGCGGATGGCGGGCGTCGCGATCATGATCTCGTGCGCCGCCGTCCGGCCATTGCCGTCGCGCGTCTTCAACAGCGTCTGCGAGATCACCGCCTCCAGCGATTCCGACAACATCGTGCGGACCATGTCCTTTTCCTCGGGCGGAAACACGTCCACGACCCGGTCGATCGTCTTGGCGGCGGAGCTCGTGTGCAGCGTCGCGAAGACCAGGTGGCCCGTTTCCGCGGCGGTCAGCGCCAGGCGGATGGTTTCGAGGTCGCGCAATTCGCCAACGAGGATCACGTCCGGATCCTCGCGCAGCGCGGAGCGCAGCGCATTGGAGAACGAATGCGTGTGCGGACCCAGCTCGCGCTGGTTGATGAGGCTCTTCTTCGAGCTGTGCACAAATTCGATCGGGTCCTCGACCGTGAGGATGTGACCCATATCGTTGTCGTTGCGGTGATCGACCATCGCCGCGAGCGTCGTCGACTTGCCCGAGCCGGTCGGCCCCGTCACGAGCACGAGACCGCGCGGTTTCATGCACAGGTCCGCGAAGACCGCGGGCGCGTGCAGGTCGTCGAGCGTAAGCACCTTCGAGGGAATGGTTCGGAATACCGCCGCCGCGCCGCGCTGCGTGTTGTACGCATTGACGCGGAAACGCGAGAGGCCGCCGATCTCGAACGAGAAGTCGACCTCGAGCCGTTCTTCATAGGATTTGCGCTGCGAGTCGCTCATGATGTCGTACACCATGGCGTGGACATCCTTGTGCCCCATTGCCGCAACGTTGATACGACGCATGTCGCCGTGGATACGCACCATCGGCGGCATGTCTGCCGAGAGGTGGAGATCGGACGCCTTGTTCTTGACGGCGAAAGCCAATAGCTGCGCGATGTCCATCTATAATGACCCCACCCAAAAATTACGACTTGTTGTTGTGTACTACTTTGGTATGTTCGCCGGATTATGTCTGTAATCGCCGCCAACTTGCAAGCCGTGACAAATCGCATCGCGGCGGCCACACAACAGGCTGGCAGAGACCCCTCGCAGGTCAAGCTGCTGGCCGTTTCCAAGACCGTTTCGCCTGCTGACGTACGGGCCGCCTTCAACGCCGGACAAACCGCTTTCGGCGAGAATTACGTCCAGGAAGGGCTGGACAAGATTGCCGCGCTGGACGATTTACGCGCCCGCCTGCAATGGCATTTCATCGGCCCCCTGCAAAGTAACAAGACGCGCCCCGTCGCCGAGCAATTCGACTGGGTGCATGCCATCGACCGGCTGAAGATCGCGCAACGGCTTTCCGACCAGCGTCCGGACGGTCTGCCGCCGCTGCACGTCTGCCTGCAGGTCAATATCAGCGGCGAGGACAGCAAGAGCGGCGTCGCGCCGGACGAGGTCCTCGCGCTCGCGCGCGAAGTCGCCGGCCTGCCCCGGCTCCGCCTGCGCGGGCTGATGGCGATTCCCGAACCCGAGGAGGATCCCGATGCGCAACGCCGCCCGTTTGCGGCGATGCGCGCGTTGCTCGGCACGCTGCGCCAGGCCGGGCTCGATGTGGACACGCTCTCGATGGGCATGTCGGGCGATATGGACGCCGCGATCGCCGAGGGTGCCACGATGGTGCGCATCGGCACGGCGATCTTTGGCGCGCGCGCCGCGAAGAACTGACACCGGCGCGGGCATCGCCGCCCGCCCGCCAACTTTTACCAAGGACCAGACAGCATGCTCGACACCCTCACCTTCGGCTTCCTCGGCGGCGGCAACATGGCGTCCGCGCTGATCGGCGGGCTGATCGCGCGCGGCGTGCCGGCCTCCGCGATCCGCGTGGTCGATCCGTTCGCCGATGCGCGCGAGCGCCTCACGCGCGTCTTCGGTGTGCAGACGCTGGAGACGCCCGATGCGGCATTCGGCGGCAGCGACGTGCTGGTGCTTGCCATCAAGCCGCAACAATTCCGTGAAGCCGCGGCGCAACTCGCCCCGCATATGGCCGCGCGTCAGGGCGGCGGCGGCCTCGTGATCAGCGTGGCGGCCGGCATCCGCCTGGAGGACATGCAACGCTGGTTTGGCGGTCACAAGCGGCTGGTCCGCGCGATGCCCAACACGCCGGCGCTTGCGGGCATGGGCATGACGGGTCTGGCCGCCGTGGACGGCCTCTCCGCGCGGGACCGCGAGATCGCGACCGCCGTGGCGGAAGCCGTTGGGCAGTGCGTGTGGGTCGAGGGCGATGCCCAGATCGATGCGGTCACCGCGATCTCGGGCAGCGGCCCGGCCTACGTGTTCTATTTCATCGAAGCGATGGAGCGCGCGGCGACCGAACTCGGCCTGTCCGCCGAACAGGGCCGCAAGCTGGCGGTGGAAACTTTCCGCGGCGCCGCGACACTCGCCGGCGAGTCCACGGAGCCCGTGGCGACGCTGCGCGAGCGCGTCACGTCGAAGGGCGGCACCACGTATGCGGCGTTGACGACGATGGATGCGGGCGGCATCGCGGACGCGTTCGTCCGCGCGATGCATGCGGCTGCCGCGCGCGGCAGGGAAATGGGCGCGGAGTTCGGTCGGGATTAAGCGTGATTCCGGCGCTTATTTAAGAGCGTAGGCCAGCGCGGTGCCCGCAAAGAGGCAGGCACCGAGCCAGTTGTTATGGCGAAACGCGGTCATGCACCGCATGCGGTCGCGCCCGCGAATCAGCGTGTAGTGATAGATCGCGCAGCCCACCGCGGCGAGCACGCCAAGCTGATACGGCCAGCCGAGCGACAGTTCCACGCCGACCCACGCCATCGTGATCAGGAACACCGCGTAGCAAAGCATGATCGCGGCCACGTCGTAACGGCCGAACGTGATCGCCGACGTCTTGATGCCGATCAGCAGGTCATCGTCGCGATCGACCATCGCGTAGGCCGTGTCGTAGGCCACCGACCAGAACGCGTTGGCGGCCAGCATGATCCACGCCACGGGCGGCACCGAACCCTGTACGGCCGCGTAGGCCATCGGCATGCCAAACCCGAATGCGATGCCGAGGTACGCCTGCGGAATCGCAAAGAAACGCTTGAAGAACGGATAGCTGCCCGCGAGCACCACCGCGATCACCGACAGCCATTTGGTCAGCGCGTTGAGGGGCTGGATCAGCGCGAACGCCACGAGCGCGAGCGCGGCGGCGATGGCCAGCGCTTCCCATCCCGCGATGAGGCCGGCCGTCAGCGGACGCTCCTTCGTGCGCTTGACGTGCTTGTCGAAGTCGCGATCGGCCCAGTCGTTCATCGCGCAGCCCGCCGAACGCATCAGAAACGTGCCAAGGAAGAAGATCGCGAAGATGCCCATGTCCGGCACGCCGTCCGAGGCCATCCACAGCGCCCACAGCGTCGGCCACAGCAGCAGCAACGTGCCGATGGGCTTGTCGATGCGGATCAGGCGGGCATAGAGCGCGAGGCGGCTGGGCTGATGGGGGGCGGCGGCGGGTTGGGACATATGAATTCGGGAGGCGAAAGAAAAAACGCGCCCCGGCATTGTAAGCCGGGGCGCGTTTCATGACATCCGCGCGCGGACGCGCTTCAGCCCATCAGGCCAGCATTGCGCGCAGCATCCATGCGGTCTTTTCGTGCGTCTGCATGCGTTGCGTCAGCAGGTCGGCCGAGGGCTCGTCGCCGGCCGCGTCGATCGCGGGGAACAGCGAGCGCGCGGTGCGCACGACGGCTTCCTGGCCTTCGACCAGCTTGCGGATCATCTCGGTGGCTTCAGGCACGCCATCTTCCTCGGGAATCGACGACAGCTTCGCGTACTCCTTGTACGTGCCCGGCGCCGGGTAGCCCAGCGCGCGAATGCGCTCGGCGATGGCGTCCACGGCCAGGGCCAGTTCCGTGTACTGCGTCTCGAACATCAGATGCAGCGTGTTGAACATGGGACCCGTCACGTTCCAGTGAAAGTTGTGGGTCTTGAGGTAGAGGGTGTACGTGTCCGCGAGCAGCTTCGACAGCCCTTCAGCGATCTTCTTGCGGTCCTTGTCGGAAATACCGATGTTCACGCTCATCTCGTTTTTCTTTGCCATGGTAGGTCAGCTCCGTTCGGTCAAATGCGAGTCATGCCACAAGGAGATTCTTCCTCGCGGGGTTGATCCATTATCGCATTGGATGTTGCACACACACCACTATCCGCCGGTACTAACCGTGGGTGGGTGTCAGGTAGCCAGTGCCGCGAACGCGCGGGCGGCGTCCAGGAACATCGCCATCGCGCCCAGCGCAACGACGGCCATGCCGATTTCCTTGCGGTGGAGCTTGAGGCGGAGCCGCGCGGCTTCCTGCGCGCGCGGGGCCTGGGCCGCGTCCTGGCGGAGCGTGGCGTATTCCTGCATGAATTGCCTGACCATGATGACTTCCCCTATCTGTTACGCAATGCGATGGCATCGATGAGGGAAGTGTACATAACACTATCGACAGTCAGAATTTGATTATTTCTAACTATCGAATAGTCATGGGCTATGCAGCGACCGGCTCCTCCAGCGCGCTATCCGAGATGCGACGAATCCCCGGCAGGTCGCAAGCGGCCACTGCAGTGGCGAGCGCTTCCATCGCGGGGAGGCGTGTGAAGCTCTTGCGCCACGCCAGCACCACGCGGCGATCCGGTACGGGATCGGCGAACGGAACATAAGCGAGCATGTCGTTACGCGGCTTGAGGTCCGGCACCGAGGTCCGCGGCAGCACCGTGATGCCGACGCCGCTTGCGACCATATGGCGAATGGTCTCGAGCGACGAGCCTTCGAAGGTCTTCTGGATACCGTCCGCCGCCTGCGAGAAGCGCGACAGCTCCGGGCAGACGCCCAGCACATGGTCACGGAAGCAATGCCCGCTGCCGAGCAACAGCATGGTCTGCTGTTTGAGCTCGTCCGGATCGACCTGGTTCTGCTGGGCCAGTTGGTGGCCACGCGGCACGGCGACGACGAACGGCTCGTCGTAGAGCGGCCGCACCGTCAGGCCGGAGTCGGGGAACGGCTCCGCCATGATCGCGCAGTCGATCTCGCCCTGCTTGAGCAGTTCGATAAGCTTGTTCGTGTAGTTTTCCTGCAGCATCAGCGGCATCTGCGGAACGGTCTCGATCATCTGCTTGACCAGCATGGGCAGAAGATACGGCCCGATCGTGTAGATCACCCCCACGCGTAGGGGCCCGGCCAGCGGATCCTTGCCCTGCTTGGCAATTTCGCGGATCGCCATGGTCTGCTCCAGCACGCGCTGGGCCTGCGCCACGATCTGCTCGCCAATCGCGGTCACCGAGACTTCCGATGTGCCACGCTCGAAGATCTGAACGTTCAGCTCGTCCTCGAGTTTCTTGATCGCCACCGAGAGGGTCGGCTGCGACACGAAGCACGCTTCCGCCGCGCGCCCGAAGTGGCGTTCGCGAGCGACGGCGACGATGTACTTGAGTTCGGTGAGCGTCATGACTTATCAGGTTCGGTTAAGCGATAGATTTTAGCTTCTATTGCCGCCGCTGTCAGACCCGCGCGCGAAAGTCCTTCCCGCATCACATGGATCAGGCCTTCAGGAAATGCTCGCGGCCGCCCAGCCAGCGCGTCAGATGCGCCTCCACGGCCTCGGGAAAGTGCGCCAGCATGGCCTCGGCCGCTTCCTGCGCGTATTCCACGAGCCATGCATCGGTTTCGAGGTCGGCGAACCGCAGCATCGCTTCGCCGGACTGCCGCGCGCCGAGAAATTCACCGGGACCGCGAATCTGCAGGTCGCGCCGCGCGATCTCGAAGCCGTCCGTGGTTTCGCGCATCGTCGCCAGCCGCTCGCGCGCCGTGGGGGACAGCGGCGCCTGGTACATCAGCAGGCAGACGGACTCCGCGGTGCCGCGTCCGACACGGCCGCGCAACTGGTGCAGCTGCGCCAGACCGAAGCGCTCGGCGTGCTCGATCACCATGAGCGAGGCATTGGGCACATCCACACCGACTTCGATCACCGTCGTCGCCACGAGCACCTGCAACCGGCCCGCGCTGAAGTCGTCCATCACGGCCGCCTTCTCGGCGGGCGGCAGGCGGCCATGGACGAGCCCCACGCGCAAGTCCGGCAGCGCCGCAACGAGCGTTTCATACGTCTCTACCGCGGTTTGCAACTGGAGCGCCTCGCTTTCCTCGATCAGCGGGCACACCCAGTAGACCTGCCGGCCTTCCGCGGCGGCATGATGGACGCGGTCGATCACCTCGTCGCGGCGCGCGTCGTTGACGAGCCGCGTGACGATCGGCGTGCGGCCCGGCGGCAGTTCGTCGATCACGGACACGTCGAGATCCGCGTAGTACGTCATGGCGAGCGTCCGCGGGATCGGCGTGGCGGACATCATCAGCTGGTGCGGCACACGTTCGTCGGCGACGGCGCTCGCCTCGGTCTCCGAAGCCTTGCCACGCAGCGCCAGCCGCTGCGCCACGCCAAAGCGGTGCTGCTCGTCGACGACCGACAGGCCGAGCCGCGCGAACCGCACGGTGTCCTGGATCAGCGCGTGCGTACCGATGACGAGCTGCGCCTCGCCCGATTCCACGCGCGCGGCGGCCTCGCGCTTCTCGCGCGCCTTGAGGCTGCCCGCCAGCCAGACGACGGGCACGCCGAGCGGCGCGAGCCACGCCGAGAGCTTGCGGTAGTGCTGTTCCGCGAGGATCTCGGTGGGCGCCATCAGCGCGGCCTGATAACCCGCGTCGATCGCCTGGCACGCGGCCAGCGCGGCCACCACGGTCTTGCCGCTGCCGACGTCGCCCTGCAGCAGCCGGTGCATGGGATGCGGCCGCGTCATGTCCGCGGCAATCTCTTCCACCACGCGCTGCTGCGCGCCCGTCAGCCCGAACGGCAGCGCGCCAAGGAAGCGCGTCAGCAGCTTGCCCTGCACGCGCGGCATGGAGGGCGCGGTCTTTTCGCGCCGCGCCGCCTGCGAGCGGCGGAGCGAGATCTGCTGGGCCAGCAGTTCGTCGAACTTGATGCGTTGCCATGCCGGGTGCGACCGGTCGGCGAGCGCGGCCTCGCTCTCGCCCTGCGGCGGGTTGTGCAGCAGCCGCAGGCATTCCGCGAGCGGCGCGAGCCGGAGCCTGGCGAGCGGGCCGCGCAGCAACGGCTGCGGCAGCGTCTCGGGCATCGGCGTCCGTTGCAGCGCGCCGCCGATGGCCTTGCGCAGGTAGGCCTGCGAAATGCCCGCCGTGGCCGGATACACTGGCGTCAGGCGGTCCGGCAGCCCCTCGCCTTCCGCCACGGGCCGCACGGTGGGGTGGACCATTTCCGCCCCGAAGAAACCGCCGCGCACGTCGCCGCGCACGCGAAGGCGCGCGCCTTCGGCCATCTGCTTGGTCTGGCTGCCATAGAAGTTGAGGAAACGCAGCGTGAGCTCGCCCGTTTCGTCGGCGATCTTGACCACGAGCTGGCGGCGCGGCCGGAACGTGACCTCGTTGGAGGTCACCACCCCTTCGACCTGCGCCGCCATGCCCGCGCCCGCGCGCGCGATGGCGTCGCGGATCGTCAGAATCGACGTCTCGTCCTCGTAGCGCATCGGCAGATGCAGCACGAGGTCCACGCTGCGGCGCAGCCCGAGCTTGGCCAGCCGCGCGGCGGCAGTGGACGGCTTGGCGGCCGCCTTTGGCTTCGGGCTGGCTTCCTGCGTCGGTTCGGCGGCGTCGGTGGCGGCGGGCATCGAGAGCGGATACGGGGGTGTATGTACAATGTCGGACCCGCCGATTGTACCCATGCCGCCTGCGGCACTCCCGTCCTCCATGCCGACGTCCCTGACGCTTTCCGACTTCGATTTCCCGCTGCCGCCCGAACTGATCGCGCAGTCCGCCCTGCCCGACCGCAGCGCCAGCCGGCTGCTCGTGGTCGACCGGACCGCGCCCGAAGACACGGCCGAGGCCGTGCGCATGCTCGATCGCGCGTTCAGCGACATCGTCGAATACCTGCGTCCGGACGATCTGCTCGTCTTCAACGACACGCGCGTGATCAAGGCGCGTTTCTTCGGGCAGAAGCCCAGCGGCGGCAAGGTGGAGGTGCTCGTCGAGCGCGTGGTGGACACTGATACGGTGCTCGCGCAGGTCCGCGCCTCCAAGACGCCCGCCGAGGGCAGCGCGCTGGAACTGGCCGATGGCGCCTTCACGGTGACCGTGGGCCCGCGCGTCGATCAGTTCTTCACGCTGCGCTTTCCCGCGCCCGCGCTGGACCTGATCGAGCAGTATGGCCGGCTGCCGCTACCGCCGTACATCACGCACGACCCCGACGCCTACGACGAGTCGCGTTACCAGACCGTCTACGCACGGAATCCCGGCGCGGTGGCCGCCCCGACGGCGGGCCTGCACTTCGACGACGCGCTGTTCGCGCGGCTGGACGCGCATGGCGTGCGCCGCGCGTTTCTGACGCTGCATGTCGGCGCGGGCACGTTCCAGCCCGTGCGTACCGAGAATCTCGCCGAACACAAGATGCACGCCGAGTGGTACGCCATCTCCGAGGAACTCGCGCAGGCCGTGCGGGAGACGCGCGCGCGCGGCGGCCGCGTGATCGCCGTGGGGACCACCTCGCTGCGCGCGCTGGAGGCCGCCACGGCCGAAGACGGCACCCTCGCGGCCGGCAGCGGCGATACGGACATCTTCATCACGCCCGGCTACCGCTTCCGCATGATCGACGCGCTGATCACCAATTTCCACCTGCCGAAGTCGACGCTGTTGATGCTGGTCTCCGCGCTCGCCGGCGTGGAAGCGATCCGCGCCGCCTACCGCCACGCGGTGGACGCGCGCTACCGCTTTTTCAGCTACGGCGACGCGATGCTGCTGACCCGCCGGCCCTGAAGGCCCCGATACACGGATTCCCCCATGCTCAATTTCGAACTGATCACGACCGACGGCGCCGCGCGGCGCGGCCGCGTCACCCTGAACCACGGCGTCGTGGAGACGCCGATCTTCATGCCCGTGGGCACCTATGGCTCGGTCAAGGCGATGTCGCCGCTCGAGCTCAACGAGATCGGCGCGCAGATCATCCTCGGCAACACGTTCCACCTGTGGCTGCGCCCGGGACTCGACGTCGTCGGCGCGCATGACGGCCTGCATCGCTTCATCGGCTGGGACAAGCCGATCCTGACCGACTCGGGCGGCTTCCAGGTGTTCTCGCTCGGCGACCTGCGGAAGATCACCGAGGAAGGCGTCACGTTCGCGTCGCCAATCAACGGCGACAAGCTGTTCCTGTCCCCAGAGATCTCGATGCAGATCCAGCGCACGCTGAACTCGGACATCGTGATGCAGTTCGACGAATGCACGCCGTACGAGATCGACGGCCGCCCCGCCACGCACGAAGAGGCCGCGCGCTCCATGCGCATGAGCCTGCGTTGGGCCAGGCGCTCCCGCGACGAATTCGATGGCGGCAAGCTCGGCCCCAACCCCAACGCGCTGTTCGGGATCGTGCAGGGCGGGATGTTCGAGGACCTGCGCGACGAGTCGCTCGCCGGGCTGTCCGACCTCGACTTCCACGGCTATGCGATCGGCGGCCTGTCGGTCGGCGAGCCGAAGGAAGACATGATGCGCGTGCTCGCGCACGTGGGGCCGCGCCTGCCCGCGAACAAGCCGCACTACCTGATGGGCGTGGGCACGCCGGAGGACCTCGTGGCGGGCGTGGCGGCCGGCGTGGACATGTTCGACTGCGTGATGCCGACGCGCAACGCGCGCAACGGCTGGCTGTTCACACGCTTCGGCGACGTCAAGATCCGCAACGCGGTCCACCGCAGCGACCAGCGCCCGCTCGACGAGCAATGCGGCTGCTACACGTGCCGCAACTTCTCGCGCGCGTACCTGCACCACCTGTACCGCCTGGGCGAGATCCTGGGCGCGCGCCTGAACACGATTCACAACCTCTATTACTACCTCGAACTGATGGCCGAAATGCGCGAAGCCATCGAGGAGCACCGCTTCGAGGCGTTCCGCCGCCGCTTCGCCGAGGATCGCGCGCGCGGCACGCAATAGCGCGAACTTTTCGGTGCCCCGCTGTCGAATCCGGGGGCCCAAACAAACCCGCAAATCGCCCTAGAATGCACTAGCGGGACATAGACCGGGTGATAGAATGCCCGATTCCCTGATTGATATTTGTGACGGAGAAGTAACGTGCTGATTTCGAACGCCTTTGCCCAGACTGCCAGCGCCGGTGGCGCGGCAGGTGGCCTGATGAGCTTCCTGCCCATCATCCTGATGTTCGCGGTTCTGTGGTTCATCATGATCCGCCCGCAGATGAAGCGTCAGAAGGAATCCAAGGCGATGCTGGAAGCACTGGCGAAGAACGACGAAGTCGTGACGGCTGGCGGCATCCTCGGTCGCGTCACCAAGGTGAACGAAAACTACGTGACGCTGGAAATCTCGGAAGGTACCGAGATCACGGTCCAGAAGAACGCCGTCACCACGGTGCTGCCCAAGGGTTCGCTGAAGTCGCTCTGAGCGGCGCGTCTTCCCCGGCAAACCAAACCGGCGTGCGTTGACGTTTCGTCGTCACACGCACGCCCCCGCAGCCGCCTGTACCAGCCAGATGGGTCCGCGAGGTCCCGTCAGGACTGCCAGGCGGCTGTTTGCCAACCGGTCCGGCCACGCCGCGCCGCTTTCCGCGGCGGCCCCGGCGGGCCCGATCGCAACGACTGGCCAAAGATGAATCGTTATCCGCTTTGGAAATACATCGTGATCCTGGTGGCGCTTGCCATCGGCATCATCTACACGCTGCCGAACTTCTTCGGCGAGGCCCCCGCGGTCCAGGTTTCCTCGGGCAAGGCCACGGTCAAGGTCGACCTGTCCATGCAGAAACGCGTGGAGGACGTGCTGGCGCAGAGCCAGCTGCAGCCGGACGGCGTGTTCTTCGACGTCGCGGGCTCCGGCTCGATCAAGGCGCGCTTCCGCACCACCGACGATCAGCTGAAGGCCAAGGACGTTCTGTCGCACGCGCTGAACCCGGACGCGAACGACCCGACCTACGTGGTTGCGCTGAACCTGCTGTCGGGCTCGCCGCAATGGCTGACCTCGCTGCATGCGCTGCCGATGTACCTGGGCCTGGATCTGCGCGGCGGCGTGCACTTCCTGCTGCAGGTGGACATGAAAGGCGCCGTCGACAAGAAGCTCGACAGCCTCTCCGGCGACGCGCGCACGCTGCTGCGTGACAAGAACATCCGCCACGGTGGCATCGAGCGCGATGGCGAGCGCCTGACCGTGCGCTTCAGCAACGCCGCCGACGCCGACCGCGCGCGCGGCCTGCTCGCGGACAACCTGCGCGAACTGGCGTTCACGAACGACGGCAACAACATCGTCGGCACGTTCACGGAAGCCGCGCGCCGCGCCGTGCAGGACGCCGCCGTCAAGCAGAACATCACCACGCTGCACAACCGGGTGAACGAACTCGGCGTGGCCGAGCCCGTGATCCAGCAACAGGGCGCGGACCGCATCGTCGTGCAGCTGCCCGGCGTGCAGGACACCGCGAAGGCCAAGGACATCATCGGCCGGACCGCGACGCTCGAGGCCCGCCTGGCGGATCCGGACGCGCCGCGCAACCCGCGTCCGGGCGACCCCGTGCCGTTCGGCGACGAGCTGTTCACGCAGGGCAACGGCGCGCCGGTCATCCTGCGCAAGCAGGTGATCTTCACCGGCGACCGCATCGAGAGCGCCTCCGCGGGCTTCGACCAGAACCAGCGTCCGTCGGTCAATATCAAGCTGGACGCCCAGGGCGGCCGCGTGCTGCGCGACGTGTCGCGCGAGAACATCGGCAAGCCGATGGGCATCGTGCTGTTCGAAAAGGGCAAGGGCGAAGTGCTGACCGTGGCGACGATCCAGTCCGAACTGGGCTCGAGCTTCCAGATCACGGGTTCCTACTCCACCGAAGCCGCGAACGACCTCGCGCTGCTGCTGCGCGCCGGCTCGCTGGCCGCGCCGATGGACATCATCGAGGAACGCACGATCGGCCCGTCGCTCGGCGCCGACAACATCCAGAAGGGCTTCGACTCCGTCGCCTACGGCTTCGGCGCAATGGCCGTGTTCATGGTGCTGTACTACATGCTGTTCGGCGTGTTCTCCGTCGCCGCGCTGGCCGTCAACCTGCTGCTGCTGATCGCGGTGCTGTCGATGCTGCAGGCCACGCTGACGCTGCCCGGCATCGCCGCTATCGCGCTGGTGCTCGGCATGGCCATCGATGCGAACGTGCTGATCAACGAACGGATCCGGGAAGAACTGCGTGCCGGCGCTTCGCCGCAGATGGCTATCTCGATCGGTTTCGACCGCGCGTGGGCCACGATTCTCGACTCCAACGTCACCACGCTGATCGCGGGCCTCGCGCTGCTCGCATTCGGCTCGGGCCCTGTGCGCGGCTTCGCCGTCGTGCACTGCCTGGGTATTCTCACGTCGATGTTCTCGGCGGTCTTCTTCAACCGCGGTCTCGTGAACCTCTGGTACGGGCGCAAGAAGAAGCTGCAAAGCGTGTCGATCGGCCAGATCTGGAAGCCGGGCGCGGAAACTCCCGCCACCAAGCCGGCCGCCAAGCCGCCCGCAGCCAAGTAAGCGGACACCGAGGACAACATCATGGAATTCTTCCGCATCAAGCGCGACATTCCGTTCATGAAGCACGCGTTGGTCTTCAACGTGGTGTCCTTCCTGACGTTTGCCGCAGCCGTCTTCTTCCTCTTCCACAAGGGCCTGCACCTGTCGATCGAATTCACGGGCGGTACCGTGATGGAGGTCAACTATCAGCAGGCGGCCAACCTGGAGCAGATTCGCGGCCAGGTCGGCAAGCTCGGTTATACCGACGTGCAGGTGCAGAACTTCGGCACCTCGCGCGACGTGATGATCCGCCTGCCGGTGCAGAAGGGCCCGGACGGCAAGCCCGTCAGCTCGGCGCAGCAGAGCCAGCAGGTCATGACCTCGCTGCAGGCCGCCACGCCCGACGTCAAGCTCCAGCGCGTCGAGTTCGTCGGCCCGCAGGTGGGCAAGGAACTCGCCACCGACGGTCTGCTCGCCCTGCTCTGCGTGGTGATCGGTATCGTGATCTACCTGTCGTTCCGCTTCGAATGGAAATTCGCGGTCGCGGGCATCATCGCGAACCTGCACGACGTGGTGATCATCCTGGGCTTCTTCGCGTTCTTCCAGTGGGAATTCTCGCTGTCGGTGCTCGCGGCGATTCTCGCGGTGCTCGGCTACTCCGTGAACGAGTCGGTCGTGATCTTCGACCGGATTCGCGAGAACTTCCGGAAGTACCGCAAGATGACGACGCACGAGATCATCGACAACGCGATTACGAGCACGATCTCGCGGACCATCATCACCCACGGCTCGACCGAAATGATGGTGCTGTCGATGTTCTTCTTCGGCGGCCCCACGCTGCACTACTTCGCGCTCGCGCTGACGGTCGGTATCCTGTTCGGTATCTACTCGTCGGTGTTCGTGGCCGCGGCCCTCGCGATGTGGCTCGGCGTCAAGCGCGAGGACCTCGTCAAGGGCGAGAAGAAGGGTGGCGAGAATTCGGATCGGAACGATCCGAACTTTGGAGCACAGGCCTAGCGCACAGGCCTGACGGTCGGTGCCCACAAAAAAGCCCGGGATCTCCCGGGCTTTTTTCGTCGTCGTTAGCGGCTTATTCGGTCTCGGACAATTTCTCGATCCACACCGCCAGCCGGTCCGACGCAAACGACTCGCCCCGCGCGCCGGCCCGCGCGATAATCGCATCGCCCTCGCGCACGAGCTGCAGGGCGCCACCGGCTTCCTCCAGCCACAGGAGCGCGGCGAGCCAGCCCGCATGGGCGGCGGAGACGGCCTCATCAACCGGCTTCTCGATGAACTCGGACAGCAGCGCCGGCGCGGTCCACGTGACGGCGTCGCCATCGCGGCGCACCGCACTGTCGGCTCCCGTCCCGGTCCCCGCCCCGCCGACCACCTCTGCCAGCACCGCCACCGCATCGGCGGCACCGCGGCCCGACAGACGCGCCCGCAGTTCCGCCAGCTTCACGCTCACCGCATGGCCGAAGGCACCGCTGCGCTGGCTCTCCGCGCCGACGAGGTCGGCGTAGTCCATGCGGTTCCAGTCCGGTTCCGGATGTTTCGCGCCGGCCAGATTGGCGCCGGCCAGGTAAGTCTCCACGGGCTGGAAGCGGCCCGGGCCGATCAGGCTCACGCTCAGCGCCTGCACCATGCCGATGCGCGCGGCGACGGTCTGCTTCTGCATGACCGACAGCTTTTCGCGGATCAGCTGGTCGCGCTCACGCCGCAGACCCGACAGCTCCAGCGCCTGCTTGAGCTCCATGCGCAGCGCGGTGATGTCCCACGGCTTCTTGATATAGCGGTGGATCTGACCCTGGTTCACGGCCTCGACGGTCTGGTCGAGTTCGGAGTACGCCGTGGTCAGGATCCGCACGATATGCGGATACCGCTCGCGCGCGTAACGCAGCAACTCGTTCCCGTACTCGCCGGGCATGCGCTGGTCCGACACCAGCACGGCGAGACTGTCGCCATGCGCGTCGAGCAGCGCCTTGCCCTCCTCCACCGATCCGCCCGTGACCACGGGCGCCAGCTGCCCGATGGCGCGCTGGAAGTACTTGACGGCGGTCGCCTCGTCATCCACGAACAGAATCGCGGGGGGTGCCTGCGTTGTATTCAGTTCGCTCATCGATCACTCCTGTGCATACGATTCTTGAAATTGGGGAAGTCCAGCGTCACGGTCGTGCCGGCGCCGGATGCCGAAGCAATCCGGATGCCGCCACCGAAAGACTGCATGACGCGGTTACAGAAGATCATGCCGAGCCCGCTGCCACCGGCACCCGCATGCGTCGTGACGGGGTCGACAAGCAGCCGCTCCATGACTTCGGGCGGAATGCCGGGCCCGTTGTCGGAAATGCGAATTTCGGGATGCTCGCCAGCCACGACCACGAAGCGCAACACGGGGCCGCGTACATCGGCCAGCGCGCGCAAGCCATTGCTCATTACCGACGACAACACCAGCGCCACGCAGTTCGGCAGCGTCGGCACCGGGAAATCGCCGTGTACTTCCACCTGGACCCAGTCGCGCTGTGCGTCCGCGAACGGATAGGTGTCCAGCAGCGACGCCACGAGCGAGCCCGCGGAAACCGGCTCTCCCGACGTCGCGGATCGCGTCCCCTGCGCGGCCGACATGCCGGCGCTGTTCCGCACCGACTGCAGGAACGACGACAGCACCGCGAGGCAATACTGCGCGTTGTCATGCATCTTGCCCGCCGCCTGCCCGATCTCGCCGAGCCGCTGGGCGCCATCGTCGCCGCTCACGCGCGCCTCGATGCCGCGCGCGAAGTTGGCGATCGCCGCGAGCGGCGTGTTCAGTTCGTGCGCCAGGAACGCCAGCGTTTCGTCGATCGCCATCAGCCGCTGCTGGCGGACCGCGCGCTCCCGATGCCGCTCCAGCGCCAGGCGCAGCACCTCCCGCACGCCGTTCACGGCAATCGGCTTTTCGAGGATGCGGAACACCTCACCGTTGTTAACGGTCTCGAGCAACATATCCTTATCCGCATAAGCGGTCACGAGGATGCGCACGATCGCCGGATAGTCCTGGGCGACCTGCCGCAGCAACGAACCGCCGTCGCGGCCGGGCATGCGGAAGTCCGTGACCAGCACGGAAATGCGCGCGGCCTGCGTGCGCAGGATCCCAGTGGCCTCGTCCGCGCTCGTGGCGACCAGCACGTCGTACTCGCCGCCAACGGCACGCGCGAAGTACTTGCAAGCCATCTCCTCGTCGTCGACATAGAGGACGGTCGGCCGGACCTGAGGAATATCGCTCATGACAGCCCCACTCTCATTCCGCGCGCGGCAGATCGAACGCGAACGCCGCCCACTGGCCGACTTCGCTCTCCGCGAACAGCACGCCGCCGTGGCGCTCGACCACCGCATAGCTGATCGAGAGGCCGAGGCCCAGGCCCTGCCCCACTTCGCGCGTGGTGAAGAACGGCTCGAACACGCGCGCCAGATGCTCGGGCGCGATGCCCGGGCCGTTGTCCTGGACCCGTACGTGCAGGCGGCCGTCGAGCCAGCGCACGGTGGTATGGATCGCGGGACCCTGCGTGCCCGCCTTGCGCATCGCCAGCGCGGCGTTCGAGAACAGGTTGATCAGCACGCCGATGATCGCCGCCTCGTCGCCGAACACGAGCGTGTCGTCGGGCATCTCGCGCGTCATCTTCACGCCGCGCAGTTCGTGGGCGGTCAGCCGCACGGAGGAGTCGAGCGCCTTCTCGAACAGGAACGGCGTGCCCTCGACCTCGGCGCCCGGCTTGCGGTACGCAAAGGTCTTGAGGTCGGACACGATATGCTGGATGCGCTGCATGCCCTGCTTGGCATCGACCAGGCATTCCTCGAGCATCGGTTCCTTCTTCGTCACGGGCTCTTCCATGGCGACCTCGATCGCCATCAGGCAGAAATTCACGGGGTTGTTCACCTCGTGCAGCAGGCCGGCCGCCAGCGTACCGATCGCGGCCATCTTCTCCTGCTGGAGCATCTGACCCTTGATGTCGACAAGCTGGCGGTTGATGTCCTCAAGCTCGACGTTCTTCTCCGCCACCTCGGCCTTCAGTCGGAACAGCATGAAGCGCGCGCGTTCGTTGAAGAACGTGTACACCCCGCTGGCGGCCGCGGCGAACAACAGGAACAGCGAGTTGACGATAAACGTCCCCACGGGCTCGATGCCGCCCGGATGGATGAAACACGCGGCCGCATAGAGCAGGTACGACAGGATGCCAAACACGACGTTCTGCCACAGCCCGAAGGGCAGCGCGATGCCCGACGCGAAGATCGCGAGGTTCAGGCCCACGTAGTAAGGCGACTGCACGCCCTCGGTCTGCGAGATCATCCACGCGATCATGATCTGCGGCAGCAGCAGCCACGTGAGCGTGAGCCACGGCGCAAAGCGGCGGCCGGTCTCGCGGTACAGCGCGACAACCACGCCGGCGATCAGCAGCGACACGAGCACGCGCGCGATCGCGAACGGCAGTTGCTGCTCCGGATACTGGCCATAGTCGAGCCCGACGCCCAGCATCACGAGCGCGATGGCCGTGTAGGCGCCCCCGCGCGAGAACGCGAGACGGAACTCCGCCAGCTCGGTCTGATAGCCGGCGTACAGTTGATTGGCACTCATGTTCGGGGCGGGAAGCTCGGCCTCGCTGTCACTGGATGGTGGCTTCGGCGAAGACATTGACCCCGGTTTCATCGACATAGAGTCGGTGTGCATGCGAGTTCTCCGGCAACAGCGAGGTCATACCGGCCTCGTTGCGATAGATCAGATACCACTCGAGCAAATGCTCCATGCCGAATTTCTCGGGATTATCGGAATGGACGTTGGTCACCAGCAGCTCGCCACCCTGCTTGGTGCGCGAGGCGAAATACGTCAGCAGCCGCGCGCAGACCTTGTCGGACAGGTAGTCGAACAGGCCCGCGCAGTAAACCGCCTCGAAGGCGCGCCAGTCCGGCTCGTCCGTCGCGATCCGCCGCTTGAGCAGTTCGTGCACCGACTGATGGACCATCTCCACCGAGGCCTTGCGGCCGGCCGAAGCGGCCGAGCGCTCGATCGAGCTTTTCGTGTACTCGAGCGTTTCCTCGCTAAAGTCCACGAGCTGGAACGACAGCAGTTCCGGATTCGGATACTCGCGCACGAATCGCTGGATCTCGAACGCGGGCCCGCAGCCGACGTTCAGCACGCGGAACGGCCGGCCCGCGGCGCGCGCGCGTTCGGCCTGTCGCGTGAGAAAGTCCACGAGCAGATCGATGCGGTTGCGGTGCGCGGTGGCCACCGCCGCCTTCAGGAACGCCGTGTTGACGATCTGGAAGTACGTGGTCGGACCCTGCTGCGGATCGCTGAGGATCTGGTTCACCATCTCGTAGTCGCCCGCATAGCCGAGCGGCTTGGTGAAGGTGCGATACACGAACGGCGCGCGCAGCAGCAGCGGGTGCAGCGCGGCCTGCGCGTAGGTCCGGTGCACGGGCGCGATCTCGGGGTCCACGCGCTGCGCTTCGCCCTCGAGCCAGTCGAGGTACGTCTTGACCTTCGTCATCAGCGGCGTGGCGAGTTCGTAGAACACGTCCTCGCGCAGGCGTCCCTCGACCTTGGGCAGCGACTCGGTCAGGTCGACCTGCTCCACCCAGCGCGACACTTCGGACAGATACGCGCGCATTTCATTGACCACGATCTGATAGTCGCGGCGGATGTTGAAGCGCGTGTCCCAGTCCTGCACGAACATCTCGGCCTCGCGAGCCACGGACTTGGGCTCGTTGTTGACGTCGGTGAGTTCGCGCCACTCGTCGATCAGCGTCAGCGACACCACCGCGGTCAGGCCCGTATTCACGAGACTCATGACCACGGCCTTGCCGAGGTACGCGTTCTTCGTGCCCATGCGGACGCTGAGCTCGCTCAGCACCTCGCTGACCTGCACGATCGAGTATGGGTTATAGATTTCCATCACCAGAGACTTTCTCTGGAGATTGATGATCGTTCCGCGCACCTGCTCGCCCTGCGAGTTGCGGAAGCTAACTACCGGATCGATTTGCGTTTTGGAGTACACGGTATCGCGCCAGGGAAATCCGAAAAACGCTGCGCGCCAGGGCGCCGTGAACGGCAGGCCGGGTACAGCTCGGGCAAGAGGTCTCGCGGCGGGTGACCGGAATCAGGGAATGCAGCCAAGGCTCATGTCGTATGCGCGTGACCGGTTGCTATGCGGTTAGGATGCGAATCGGGTTGACGTCCATACCGATGGACACGCTCCCCGGGTGAGACTGCGGCGACCCATTGTACTGTGGCTGTCGTCCTACGTACAACCGCGCGGATACCGTAATTCGTGGGGTATGGAAAAGGGGTGGCGACGCACCGGAGATGGGCATTCGATCGGGGCGCGGGGAGAACGCGCCCGATCGGTGCCGCGGGGCACCGCGCGGGAGCCCGCGCGGTGTGAGGCAGATAATTGCGGGCCGGACGCTTAGTCGGCCTTCACGCCTTCGACCTGGATGGCGAGCTTGATGTCCTGCTTGAAGCCGTACTTCGCGCCGTAGTCCACGCCGAAGTCGGCGCGGTTGAAGGTGCCGGACGCATCGGCGCCGCACACTTCGCGCTTGAGCATCGGGTGCTCCATGCACTTGAACTGGCGGATTTCCAGCTTCACGGGCTTCGACACGCCGCGCAGCGTCAGCACGCCGTCGATCTCGGTCGGCACGTCGCCCTTGAACTTCGTGAACTTGCCCTTGTAGGTCGCGTCCGGGAACGCCTGCACGTCGAACATCTCGGGGCCCTTCACATGCTCGTTCAGCTTGGCATTGCCGAGGTCCACCGACGCGGCGTCGATCTTGACTTCGACGGTACCGGCCTTGGCCGCGCGGTCCAGCGTCACGACGCCGCTCGACTTGTCGAACTTGCCGCGCCACACGGACAGGCCGCCGAAGTGGTCGGTCTCGAAGCTCGGATACGTGTGTGTCGGATCGAGGTTGTAGGTGGTCGGCGCGGCCGAGGCCACGAAGGTCGCGGAAGCGGCCGCCACGGCAACGACGCCGGCGGTCAGGGCACGCGAGAGGGTACGCATTTGCATGGAAAATTCCCGAATAAGGTGAGAAGGTTGGTGGATCGATCGAGGGTAACGGCGGCGCGAAGGGTCAACCCTTCTTCGCCGTCACGATATGGAACTTGATTTGTACATCGTCGGCGACGACGGAAGTGTCCTTCCACTCGCCCTCGCCGATGTTGAAGGCGGTGCGCTTGATCGGCAGCACGCCATCGAACACTTGCCCCGCGGCGTCCTGGCGATAGGTCGCCGGTACGACCACGTCAACGGTCTTGCCCTTGATGGTCAGCTTGCCCGCCACGTCGAGCTTGCCCGCCCCGCTGCTCTTGATGCTCGTCGACTGGAACGTCGCCTTCGGATATTTCGCGGCGTCGAACCACTCGCGTCCCTTGACCTCCTTGCTGGTCTCGGCGTCGCCGATCTCGAAGCTCGACACGTCGATCTCGATCTTGGCCGACGAGGTTGCGAGCTTGTTGGGATCGAAGTCGACGGTCGCGTCGAATTTCCTGAACTTGCCTTCCATCGGCACGCCGATCTGGCGCGCGGTCGCGGTGACGGCGCTCTTCGCCGTATCCACCTGCGCCCATGCGAGGCTGGCGACCGAGGCGAGCGATGCGGCGGCCGCCAGGCCTGCCACACCGGTGACGAGCGGACGCAGGCCGCGGCGGGTGATGCTTGTCATCTGCAACTCCTTGCTTGGAATAACGCTGACGGAAATATCAGCGCAAAAACGGCAGCATGCGGGCCAGCGTGCCATCGCGGTCGATGACTTGATGCTTGACGGCGGCCAGCGCATGGACGACGACGATCGCCGCCATCGTGTAATTGAGCCAGATGTGCGTGACCTTGAGCAAGGCGGCCGTCGTCTCCGAGGGCTCGACCAGCATCGGCAGTTTCCACAGGCCGAGATACACCACGGGCACGCCGGCGGCGCAGCTATAGAGATAGCCCGTGACCGGAACGACGAGGATCAGGAGATAGAGCAGATGGTGCGCGCCCGCGGCGGCGCGCGCCTGCCATGCGGGCGTGTTCGCGGCCACCGGCGGCGCGGCATGGGTGGCGCGCCACAACACGCGCAGGACGGCCAGCGCGAAGATCGTCACGCCCAGCCACTTGTGCCACGAGAACAGCTTGAGCTTGGTCGGCGTGAAACCGTGGATGCTCGTCATGTACAGGCCAAGGCCGAACGCCGCGAAGATGCCGAAGGCGATCAGCCAGTGGAAGCCGATCGCGGTCGCGGTGTAACGGGTCGCAGGGGCCGGCGTCGCGGACGCCTGTAGCACCTTCGTCGAATTCATGAATGCTTCCCTTTCGGATCGAGGGGGTCTTGTTGTTCTGACTGGCCACGTACTGCGCCAGCGATTCTCGCATTATTGGGGGACCGGCGTGCAGCTTGAAAGTCCGAACTTCATTAAGTTGTTCAAATGATTTGATGTGACGGGATGTCGCAGCCGCCACCCGCGCGGCCGCCAGCGTTGGCCCCACGGCGTCTCCGCGTTATCTCCACGTTGCGGCGTCACTGTCGTCGGCCCGTCTTGACACGCACGAGGCCGAGTCGGAAGATAATTCGAACGACGTTCCAACTAACAGAACACTGCGAAACCCGCGCCGTAGCGCATCGACGCACATGCCGCAGAGCATGTCGAGCAGGACACCGTGCTTCAGGAGACAACATGCCCGCCCATCCGCGCCGGCCCCACGAGGGTCACCATCACCGTCACCACCGCCGTCGCACCTGGCTCCGCGCCTGCGCCGCGCTGGCCGTCGCATCCATGACCGCGTCCGCCGCGCTCGCGGCGGACGCGTTTCCGTCCAAGCCGATCACCATCATCGTGCCGTTTTCGGTGGGCGGCTCCACCGACCTCGTCGCGCGGCTCGTTGCCACAGGCATGAGCGCGCGCGGCACCAGCGCGCTCGTCGATAACCGTACGGGCGGGGGCGGTGTCATCGGATGGGGTACGGTCGCGCGCGCGGCGCCGGACGGCTACACGATGCTCACGACGGAGATGTCGTATGCGATCGCCGCCACGCTGCTGCCGAAGCTGCCCTTCGATCCGCACAAGGCCATCAGGATGGTGACCGTGGCCGCGGCCATGCCCCATGTGCTCGTGGTCCATCCGGGCGTGCCGGCGAAGACGGTGCAGGAGTTCATCGCGCTGGCCAAGGCCAATCCGGGCAAGTATTACTACGGCTCCGGCGGCAACGGCACCAACACGCATATGGGCGGCGCGCTGTTCAACAGCCTCGCCGGCGTCAACCTCGTGCACGTGCCTTACCGCGGCGCGGGCGCCGCGCTGCAGGACCTCATGGGCGGACAGGTACAGGCGCTGATCACCTCGCTGCCCACCGCCCTGCCCTATATCAAGAGCGGCAAGGTCCGCGCGCTGATGCTGGCGAACGACACGCGCTCGCCCGTGCTGCCCGACGTGCCCGCCGCGCCCGAGGTCGGCCTGCCGAAGATGGTCATGAAGTTCTGGGTCGGCTTCTCGGTGCCGGCCGGCACGCCGCAACCCGTCATCGACAAGCTGAACAGAGAGATGGTGGACGCCGTGAATACGCCGGAGGTGCGGAAGAGCCTGCAGGAGCAGGGGCTCGACGCGGTGGGCAGCACGCCCGCGGAGGCCACGAAGCTGCTGAACGACGAGATCCAGCGCTGGGGCGCGGTGATCAAGGCGGCAAATATCAAGCCGGATTGAGTCAACGGTAACGAGATCAGGAGCAGGACGACATGTGGAACGTCAACTTTACGCCCCCGCAGATCATCGAGGCACGCGTGCTCACGCGCATGCCCGACGACCTCCGCATCGCGCGCCGCAGCGAATGGGCGGACGCCAACAAACCCGGACAGATCGTCGACAGCTTTCTCGAAGGCCCGACGTTCGACCGCGAGGGCAATCTGTTCGTCACCGACATTCCGCACGGCCGCATTTTCCGCATCGGGCCAAATCTGCGGTGGGAAGTGTTCGCCGAAACAGCAGGCTGGCCCAATGGCATCGCGCTGCATCGCGACGGCAGCCTGTGGGTCGCCGACTATCGCTGCGGCATTCTGCGGGTGGATCCGTCGCAGGGCGACGTCGAGGTCGTGCGCGGGCATCGCAACTCGGAGAGCTTTCGCGGCGTCAACGACCTCACGTTCGATAAAGAGGGCAATCTCTATTTCACGGACCAGGGCCAGACGGGCCTCCACGATCCGACGGGCCGCGTCTATCGCCTGCGGCCGTCAGGCCAGATGGACCTGCTGCTGGCGAACGTGCCGAGTCCGAATGGCATCGCGCTCGATCCGACGGAACGCTTCCTGTATGTGGCCGCGACGCGCGCCAATGCGGTATGGCGCATGCCATTGCTGCCCGATGGCTCGGTGTCGAAGGCGGGCGCGTTTCAGACGTTCTTCGGCACCAGTGGCCCCGATGGCCTCGCCATGGATGCGCACGGGCGCCTCGTGGTGGCCCACGCGAGCCTCGGCGGCGCCTTCGTGCTGGACGCGCATGGCTGGTGCACGCATTTCATCCGCAGCCCCATGGGCCATGCGGGCGGTACCGTGACCAACATCGCGTTCCGGCCCGGCACCCATCGCCTCGTGCTGACCGAATCGGCCAGCGGCACAGTGCTCGAGGCGGAGTTGCCTCCCGCCCCGGGCCACCGCAGTCAGACGTCGTCGTAGTGCGGGACGGCGTAGATGCGGGACGGCGTCAGATCTTGTTGGCCAGTTCCACGGCCTTGCCGATGTAGCTGCCTGGCGTCATCTCGAGCAGCAGCTTCTTGGCATCGTCCGGAATCGCGAGGCCCGCGACGAACGTCTGCAGCGCTTCGCGCGAGATGCCCTTGCCGCGCGTGAGCTCCTTGAGCTGTTCGTACGGGTTGGGCACGCCGAAGCGGCGCATCACGGTCTGCACGGGCTCGGCCAGCACTTCCCAGCAGTTGTCGAGGTCTTCGTTCAGGCGCTCGGGGTTCGTCTCGAGCTTGCCAAGGCCACGCAGGCAGGCCTCGTAGGCCAGCAGGCTGTAGCCGAATGCCACGCCGATATTGCGCAGTACGGTCGAGTCCGTGAGGTCGCGCTGCCAGCGCGAGACGGGCAGCTTCTCGGACAGGTGGCGCAGCACCGCGTTGGCGAGGCCGAGGTTGCCTTCCGAGTTCTCGAAGTCGATCGGGTTGACCTTGTGCGGCATCGTGGACGAACCGATTTCACCGGCCTTGGTCTTCTGCTTGAAGTAGCCCAGCGAGATGTAGCCCCACACGTCGCGGTCGAGGTCCAGCAGGATCGTGTTGGCGCGCGCGACGGCGTCGAACAGCTCGGCCATGTAGTCGTGCGGCTCGATCTGGATCGTGTACGGGTTGAACGTCAGCCCGAGGCGCTGCTCGATCACCGACTTCGAGAACGACTCCCAGTCGAACGCCGGATAGGCCGACAGGTGCGCGTTGTAGTTGCCCACGGCACCGTTCATCTTGCCCAGCAGTTCCACGCGCTCGATGCGCACGATCGCGCGTTCCAGACGCGCCGCCACGTTGGCCATTTCCTTGCCGAGCGTGGTCGGGCTCGCGGGCTGGCCGTGCGTGCGCGACAACATCGGCTGGCTCGCGTTGAGCTTGGCCAGCTCCACCAGACGCGCCTGCACGCGGCGCAGCGTAGGCACCACCACGCCGTCGCGCGCGCCCTTCAGCATCATGCCGTGCGAGGTGTTGTTGATGTCTTCGGACGTGCAGGCGAAATGGATGAATTCGCTGGCGGCCTCGAGCTCGGCGTTGCCCTTGACCTGTTCCTTGAGCCAGTACTCCACGGCCTTGACGTCGTGGTTCGTCACGGCCTCGATGTCCTTGATGCGGGCGGCATCGGCCTCGGTGAAGTTTTCCACCAGCGCGAGCAGCTTCGCTTCGGAGTCCGCCGAGAACTTCGGCACGTCGGGCAGCCCGGCCTGCGACAGCGCGATCAGCCAGTGAACCTCGACCTTGACGCGGTTGCGCATGAAGGCGGCTTCGGACAGCCATTCACGCAGCGCATCGGCCTTGGCGGCGTAGCGTCCATCGATGGGAGACAGGGCGGTGAGTGGCGAAAGCGAAGACGTGGACATGCGGGCTACCGGAGGAAATAACGGAGGAATAAGGGGCGGGGCGCGGAAGGAAGCGACCGATGCGCCGCACGAGAAAGCCTGTTCGGCATCGCGTGGGGGCCGGCGCGGCATCGCGCGACGCGGGATTTTACCATCGTGACCGTTACCGTGCGATGGCCGCACAGGAGTCGTGCACGCCAGCGTGCGGCAGGCCGCAATGGTGCGTCATTCCGGGGCGCGCGCGGGTATACTCGCGCACGCCGCTCCGGTAGCCTGTTATGAAGTGCATTGGGCGGGAAAGACTGCCATCTGCCTGCCATGGAGCGCCGATGCACTTCATAACAAGCTCAAGGGGAGAAGAATGAAGCTGTATGGATCCCGGACCAGTCCCTACGCGCGCAAGGTGCGCGTAGTGCTGGCGGAGAAGAAGATCGACTACCAGATGATCGAGGAGGACGTCTGGTCGCCGCACACCACGATCGGCCAGTTCAATCCGCTCGGCAAGGTGCCGTGCCTGATCATGGAAGACGGTGGCGCGGTATTCGATTCGCGCGTGATCGTCGAGTACGCGGACACGCTGTCGCCGGTCAGCCGCCTGATTCCGCAGGGCAGCCGCGAGCGGCTCGAGGTCCGTTGCTGGGAGGCGCTGGCCGATGGCCTGCTGGACGCCGCGCTGCTCGTGCGCGTGGAAAGCACGCAGCGCACGGAAGCGCAACGCAGCGAAACGTGGGTCGCGCGCCAGCGCGGCAAGATCGACGCGGCGCTCGTGGCGATGGCCAGCGGCCTGGGCGATCGCCCGTGGTGCACGGGCATCCACTACTCGCTCGCCGACGTGGCCGTGGGCTGCGCGCTCGCCTATCTGGACTTCCGCTTTCCGGAGATCCCCTGGCGCGAACGCCATCCGACCCTCGCCGCGTTTCAGGAAAAGATCGAGAAGCGGCAGTCGTTCCTCGACACGCAGCCGCCCTCGGCCTGACGCTCCAGGGCTGTATCAGGGCGAAGCGCAACGACGCCAGAATCGTCCTGACGCTTCAAGGCTGCATCAGGGCGAAGCGCAGCGGTTCTGGCTAGGCGCGCGGCCGCAGACAGTACAAACGGTACGGCAAGGCCGCGCAACGACGCCAGAATCGTCCTGATACAGCCGTCACTGGATGATGCCGCCGCCGAGGCAGACGTCGCCGTCATACAACACGGCGGACTGTCCCGGCGTCACCGCCCATTGCGCCTCGGCGAACGCGAGCTGCAACGCGTCGCCGCTTGCCGCCGCCACCGTGCACGGCGCGTCGCTCTGCCGGTAACGCGTCTTGGCGGCGATCTCCAGCCCGCTCGCCGGCGCCTCGCCAGCGACCCACGACAGGTCCGCCGCATCGAGCCTCGCGCTCAGCAGCCACGGATGGTCGTGCCCCTGCACGACATACAGCGTGTTACTGGCCATATCCTTGCGCGCGACATACCATGCGTCGCCGCTGCCATCGCGGCTCCCGCCGAGGCCGATGCCCTTGCGCTGGCCCAGCGTGTAGAACGCCAGCCCGATATGCTCGCCCACCACCTTGCCGTCGTCGGTCTTCATCGGTCCGGGCTTCGTCGGCAGGTAGCGATTCAGGAAATCGCGGAACGGCCGCTCGCCGATAAAGCAGATGCCGGTCGAGTCCTTCTTCTTCGCATTGGGCAACCCGATGTCGGCCGCGATTTCCCGCACGCGCGTCTTCGGTATCTCCCCCAGCGGAAACAGCGTGCGCGACAGCTGCGCCTGATTGAGCCGGTGCAGGAAGTAGCTCTGGTCCTTGGTATGGTCGAACGCCTTCAGCAGCTCGAACCGGCCGCTATCGGCCTGCCGCACGCGCGCGTAGTGACCCGTCGCGATGAGGTCCGCGCCCAGCGACATCGCATGGTCGAGAAACGCCTTGAACTTGATCTCGGCGTTGCACAGCACGTCCGGGTTCGGCGTGCGGCCCGCCGAGTATTCCCGCAGGAAATCCGCGAACACGCGGTCCTTGTACTCGGCGGCGAAGTTCACGGCCTCCACATCCACGCCGATCACGTCCGCGACGGACGCGACGTCGAGCCAGTCCTGCCGCGTGGAGCAGTACTCGCTGTCGTCATCGTCCTCCCAGTTCTTCATGAACAGGCCGATGACCTCGTATCCCTGCTGCTTGAGCAGCCACGCGGTGACCGACGAATCGACGCCGCCGGACATGCCCACCACGACACGGCGTCCGCTCATGGCGCCACCTCCGTGGCGACCGCCGTCGGATGCGTATAAAGCACGTCGAGCGCGAAGCGCTTGCCCGCGACGTAGTCCTCCACGCAGGCCATCAGCAACGGCGAGCGATGCCGTTCGCGGCAGGCGCGCAGTTCGTCGATGCTCATCCACACGGTGCGCACGATGCCGGTGTCAAGCTGGCGGCCCGCGTCGAGCGAGCCGAGGTCGCCCGTGAACGCGAAGCGGATATAGGTGGTATCGCCCTGGTCGCGGGACGATTTGCCGCGGCTCATATAGCAGCCGATCAGCGCGCGCGGTTCGAACGTATGCGCGGTCTCCTCCAGCGTCTCGCGGATGACGGCGTTGATCAGGCTTTCGCCCGGTTCGAGGTGGCCGGCTGGCTGGTTGAGCTGCAGGCCCGCGGGGGTTTCCTCTTCGACCAGCAGGAACCGGCCGCCGCGCTCGATGACTGCGGCAACCGTGACACTGGCGTTCCAGTCACGTGACATGATGCACAATTTTTAAGCAATCCGGCATTTTACCGGCTGCCGGGGGATCGTGCACCGAGTGTCTCGTCGGTCAGGCCGCGTGGGCGTGCACCGTTTGCCGCGGCGGCAACTGGGCAAGCGCGGCCTCCAGGCGGCGCAGCAGCACCGGATCGACGGGCGTCAGCGGCAGCCGCACTTCGTCGCGCGCATGGCCCGTCAATGCGAGGGCAGCCTTGACCGGCGACGGGTTGGGCGCCGAGAACAGCAATGCGATCAGCGGGGACAGCCGCGCGAACAAGGCGCGCGCACCGGCTTCATCGCCCGCGCGCGCAAGACGCAGCAATTGCACAAAGAGGTCGGGGCGGACATGCGCGGCGGCGGGCACCGCGCCGGCGCCGCCGGCCAGCAGGTGATCGAGTATCGCGGCATCCTCGCCGCAATACACGTCGATGCCATCGTGCGCGGCCAGCGCCTGCATATGCGAGGGATCGCACTCCTTGATCGCGCGGACCTGTCCATGCGCGGCCAGCCGCAGCGCGAGCGCGGGGGAAATCGATGCGCCCGTCCGCTTGGGCACGTTGTAGAGCATCAGCGCGCGCGGCGTCTGGCTGGCCACGCGGCGCACGTGCCAGGCGATGCCTTCGTCGGACACGCGCAGGTAATACGGCGGCGGCACGAGGTACCCGGCAAGGTCGAACCGCTCGAGCCGGCGCACCTGCTCGCACACGGCCCGCGTATCGACCGCGCCCACGCCCGCCATCACGGGCACAACGCCGCGCACGGCCTCGCAGACCGCTTCCGTCAGCGACAGCCGCTCGGCATCGGAGAGCAGGCCGCCCTCGCCCGTCGTGCCGAGCACAATCAGGCCATCGACGCCCTCCGCCGCATACCATGCGGCGAGCCGCTGCGCGGCATCGAGGTCGAGCTCGCCGTCGCGCATCGGCGTGATCATCGGCAGCCAGAGGCCGCCATGCAGGGCGCCATCGGCGCCATCAGTGCGCGGCATGATCGTTCCCCAGGACCGAGGTCACACCGAACTCCGCGGCCGGCAGCGCGGCCATGATCGCGTGCATTGCCGCGTCGCGGCCGCCCCGCTCCACTTCCACATGCAGCGTGGTCTCGTCGTGGCGGTGATCGACCTCCACGACGTAGACACGCGCCAGCTCGCCGATCGCGCGATGCAGCGTTTGCCGCAGCGCGAACACCTGGGCGGAAGCCACCGCAAGGCGAATGCGGATCCTTTGACCATCGCCGTCGGTGCGCAGGGCACGTTGGGCCGGCGCCGGACGGCGTCGCGGCACGGAGGCAAAGGCGATGGCAAGGCTGGTCTGTCGCATGGACGTTGACCCGCGCGCTTCGCGAGTCGTCTGTTGAACATGCTTCCATGCTAGGGACGCGCACCTCAATTTGATGCAGCAATGCGGCGACCCCGCGTCAAAAACGCGTCAAAACGTCTTGGTGATCGACGCGAACGCCGTGGCGCGGCCCATGTAGCGGCCCTGGGTGTTCGTATAGACGCCGCGCGCCGCGTTGGTATCGAGGTACGCCACCGCGACCGAGAGGCCCTTGCCGAAGTCCTTCGTCAGGCCGACCTTCCAGTCCGTGTACGAGGCATCCACGACGTTGCGGACCTTCTGGTAGCCGACGTGCGCGTTGAACGTGAGGTCCCAGACGTTGAGCGGCACGTTGGCCGAGAGGTCCACGTAATAGCTGTTCTTGCTGTCCGCGAAGCCGAACAGGTTGGTCAGCGCATGCGAGTACTTCAGCGTGACGGGACCGTAGCCGACGCTCGCATACACCTCGGTGGTGTACGGACGCGTGAAGCCCGAGGGATAGTCCCCCGGGTAGTAGTACTCGAGCACGCCGACGTCGTAGGCGATGTCCGCGCCGGCCACGTTCACGCTGTTGCGGAAGCCGCCGTAGAAGTCCATCTCGATGGGCGCCGAGACTTCGGCGTTGCTGTCCGAAAGCCAGCTGATGTTCGAGTTCCAGTTGCCCACGTACAGCCCGCTCGAATGCGCATAGTCGAAGCCGCCCTGGATCGCGGGGCGGCGGTCGGTCTGCATGAGGCCGCGATAGCGGTATTCGCTGGCGAGCGTCACGTTCGCGGTGAACGTGTGGGGAGAGACTTCGCCGGCCGTCTCCGCGGCCGAGGCCTCCTGCGCGATGGCGGAAGAGACTGGCATCGCGAGGGGCACGGCGAGCGCGGCAGTCAGGATGACGGTGGAGGGAACGGCGGTAAACAGACGCGAGGCGATCATGACGATGAAAGACGAGTTGGAGGTGCGCGCGCCCGAGGGTCCCCGGGCGGCGTGACCCGCACGATACGGAGCCACGTATCAATTCGGTGTCAAAAGGCGACCGCGTCCGCGCTAAACCGCATCAATTCGCCGGTTTGATGCGAAGACAAAATGGGTCGTGGCGATCCGACAAAAATCCGACAGCTCGGTCACCATCCCCACGCATATTCGGGTAAGCTGCGCAAAAACTGCGGTATCGGATTGATATCTCATAAGGAGAAATTGACGATGCACATCGGTATCCCGCTGGAGACGCGGGCAGGCGAAACTCGTGTCGCCGCCACCCCGGAGACCGTCAAGAAGTACGTGGCGCAGGGGCACCAGGTCACGGTGCAGACCGGCGCGGGCGTCAGGGCGAGCCAGCCCGACGGCGCGTACGAGGCCGTCGGCGCCCGTATCGGCTCGGCGGCCGAGGCCTACGGCGCGGAGATCGTGCTCAAGGTGCGCGCGCCCGACGACGCGGAGCGCGCGCTGATGAAGCCCGGCACGGTGCTCATCGGCATGCTCAATCCCTTCGACATCGAAAACAACGCGCGCATGACGGCGGCCTCGATCACGGCGTTCGCGCTCGAGGCCGCGCCCCGCACCACGCGGGCGCAGAGCATGGACGTGCTGTCGTCGCAGGCCAACATCGCCGGCTACAAGGCCGTGCTGATCGCCGCCCATCATTACCAGCGCTTCATGCCGATGCTGATGACCGCGGCCGGTACCGTGAAGGCGGCGCGCGTGCTGATCCTCGGCGCCGGCGTCGCGGGACTGCAGGCCATCGCGACGGCCAAGCGCCTCGGCGCGGTGATCGAAGCGTCCGACGTGCGGCCCGCCGTGAAGGAGCAGATCGAATCGCTCGGCGCCAAGTTCCTCGACGTGCCGTTCCTGACGGACGAGGAGCGCGAGATCGCGCAGGGCGTGGGCGGCTACGCGCGCCCGATGCCCGCCGACTGGATGCGCCGCCAGGCCGAGCTCGTGCACGAACGCGCGCGCCAGGCGGACATCGTCATCACCACCGCGCTGATTCCGGGCCGCAAGGCGCCGGTACTGCTGAAGGAAGAAACCGTCCAGCAGATGAAGCCCGGCTCGGTCGTGGTCGACCTCGCCGCCGCGCAGGGTGGCAACTGCCCGCTGACCGTGGCCGATGAAGTCGTGGAACGCCACGGCGTGATCCTCGTCGGCCATACCAACCTGGCCAGCATGGTGGCCGCCGACGCGTCCGCGCTCTACGCGCGCAACGTGCTCGATTTTCTCAAGCTGGTCATCGACAAGGATGGCCGCTACACGCTGAACCTCGAAGACGACATCGTCGCGGCCTGCCTGATGTGCCGCGACGGCCAGCTTGTCCGACAGGCCGCCTGACCCCGCTTTACCCACCGACGGCGCCGGCATGGACCGGCGCCGCATGTTTCACTCCTGAAGGACGTATTACCCATGCAACGCATCATGCTCCGCGCCAAGCTCCACCGCGTCACCGTGACGCAGGCGGACCTCAATTACGAGGGCTCGTGCGGAATCGACGAAGATCTCCTCGAAGCCGCCGACATGAAAGAGTTCGAGAAGATCGAGCTGTACAACGTGAACAACGGCGAACGCTTTTCCACCTACATCATCAAGGGCGCGCGCGGTACCGGCGAGATCTCGCTCAATGGAGCCGCGGCGCGCCGCGCGCACCTCGGCGACCATCTGATCATCTGCACCTATGCACCGATGACCGACGAGGAAATCCGCACGTACAAGCCGAAGGTGATTCTCGTCAACGAGAAGAACGGCATCAAGGAAATCAAGCAGGTCTGACCTGAAGGCGGGGGCATCCCGAGCCAGGATGCCCCGCCTGCGTAGTCCGCAGCAACAGAAGTCGACCCGGTTTTCCGCATTCTGAAGAATTCAAGCAAACGGAGGGAGAAGTCGATGGAGATGGTGAACCATACGGTGATCAACCTGATCATCTTCGTGCTGGCGATCTACGTGGGCTACCACGTCGTCTGGACCGTCACGCCCGCGCTGCATACCCCGCTGATGGCCGTGACCAATGCGATCTCGGCCATCATCATCGTCGGCGCCATGCTCGCCGCCGGCCTGACCGAAGGCGGTGTGGGCCGCGTGATGGGCACGCTCGCGGTGGCGCTTGCCGCGGTGAACGTGTTCGGCGGCTTCCTCGTGACCCAGCGCATGCTGGAGATGTTCAAGAAGAAGGAACCGAAGGCGAAGGCGGGAGCCGGCAAGGAGGGCGCGTGATGGAACTCATCAGCATGAACCTCGTCACGCTGCTGTACCTCGTCGCGTCGGTCTGCTTCATCCAGGCGCTCAAGGGCCTGTCGTCCCCGGGCACCGCGCGGCGCGGCAACGCGTTCGGCATGGCCGGCATGACCATCGCCGCCGTGACCACGCTGGTCCTCATCGTCAAGCTCAAGAATGAATTCCTCGCGGCGGGCGCGGCGCAGCATTCGGTCGGCACCGGCATCGGCCTGATCTTCGCGGCGCTCGTCGTCGGCGGCGGCATCGGCGCCTACGTGGCGCGCAAGGTCGAGATGACCAAGATGCCCGAGCTTGTCGCGGCCATGCACTCGCTGATCGGCCTCGCCGCGGTGTTCATCGCCGTGGCGGCCGTGGCGGAGCCGGCTGCGTTCGGCATCACCGCGCCGGGCTCGCACCTGATCCCGACGGGCAACCGCGTCGAACTGTTCATCGGCTGCTTCGTCGGCGCGATCACGTTCTCCGGTTCGGTCATCGCGTTCGGCAAGCTCGCGGGCCGCTACAAGTTCCGGCTGTTCCAGGGTGCGCCCGTCGTGTTCCCGGGCCAGCACTGGCTGAACCTGCTGCTGGCCATCGCGATGATCGGCTTCGGCATCATCTTCTTCCTGTCGCAGGCATGGCTGCCGTTCCTGATCATGCTCGCGATCGCGTTCGTGCTCGGCGTGCTGATCATCATCCCGATCGGCGGCGCGGACATGCCCGTGGTCGTGTCGATGCTGAACTCGTACTCGGGTTGGGCGGCGGCGGGCATCGGCTTCTCGCTGAACAACCCGATGCTGATCATCGCCGGCTCGCTGGTCGGCTCCTCCGGCGCCATCCTCTCGTACATCATGTGCAAGGCGATGAACCGGTCGTTCTTCAACGTGATTCTGGGCGGCTTCGGCGGCGAAGCCGGCGGCGCGAGCGCGGGCAAGCAGGAGCAGCGTCCGGTCAAGTCCGGTTCGGCCGACGACGCTTCGTTCCTGATGAGCAATGCGGAGACCGTGATCATCGTCCCGGGCTACGGCCTGGCCGTCGCCCGCGCGCAGCACGCGCTCAAGGAACTGACCGCCAAGCTCACCGAGCACGGGGTGACGGTGAAGTACGCGATCCACCCCGTGGCGGGCCGCATGCCCGGCCACATGAACGTGCTGCTGGCGGAAGCCGAGGTGCCGTACGATCAGGTGTTCGAGATGGAGGACATCAACGGCGAGTTCGGGCAGGCCGACGTGGTGCTGGTGCTGGGCGCCAACGACGTGGTCAACCCGGCGGCCAAGACCGATCCGAAGTCGCCGATCGCGGGCATGCCGATCCTCGAGGCGTACAAGGCCAAGACGATCATCGTCAACAAGCGTTCGATGGCGGCGGGCTACGCCGGCCTCGACAACGAATTGTTCTACATGGACAAGACGATGATGGTGTTCGGCGATGCCAAGAAGGTCGTGGAGGACATGGTCAAGGCCGTCGAATGATCGTGCGGTTTTCCACGCGAACGGGTCTTCAGATTAAAGAGTCGTGAAGACCTGAAATCAACGTTATCGAAGTCATGCGGCCGGCTGACAACGCCGGCCGCATGCTTTGCGGTGCGCAGGTTGCACGGACCTGCTGGCGCGCTATACTGGCCTTCGCTCCAGCCCGCCGCCGTCAGCCGACATCTATCGCACCATGACTTTCAACCCGCACGACAGAAACCTGTCGGTCTTCCATCACCCAGTCCTGACCGTACTCGTTGACGACAGCAAGTCGTTCATCGACAGTCTGGCCTTTCAGATGGATGCATCGCGTGCGGTGGTCAGCTTCACCGATCCGCGCGAGGCGCTGGCATGGATCCGCGAGTCGTACGACACGCGCTACCCGGGCTTCCTGCCCGTACGTGTCACGCACGACGACCTGACGTTCCTCAGCGAACGGCGTACCGTGCAGCTCGACGTCGACCGCATCCACCGGCAGATTCACGACGTGCATCGCTTCCTGCAGCCCGGGGTGATCGTCGTCGACTACTCGATGCCGCAGATGGACGGGCTCGAGTTCTGCCAGGCGCTCTCCGACCTGCCGTGCAAGACCATCCTGCTGACGGGCACCGCCGACGAGAGCATTGCGATCCAGGGCTTCAACAACGGCCTGATCGACCGCTACGTCAAGAAGCACGACCCGAATATGGTCGCGCGGCTCGATCAGGAGATCGAGGCGCTGCAGCAACAGTACTTCGCCACGCTGTCGCGCACGCTGCGCGAACTGCTGACGCGGCATTCGTATTCGTTCCTGTCCGATCCGGTCATGGCCGAGCGCGTGCGGCAGACCGTCGCCCGTTACAACTTCGTCGAGTACTACCTGTATCCGAACCCGGTCGGCATCCTGCTGCTGACCGCGCAGGGCCATGCGACGCTGATGGTCATCGAGACGCGCGCGGGGCTGATGAGCCAGGTGGAGTCGGCGGAGGCGTACGAAGCGCCGGCCGCGCTGATCGAGGGCCTGCGGGAAGGCCGCATCGTGCCGTTCTTCTGGCCCGGCAACGGCATGTACACGCCGGCATGCGTGGATTGGGAGCAGTACTGCCTGCCGGCGGAGCGCTGCGAAGGGCGAGAAGAATATTTCTACGCCCTGTTCGACCTGCCGCGCCATCTGCTGCAGGAGCCCGTCGTGAGCCTCCAGAGCTTCCTGGCCGAGTTCGCGCGCAACCCCGAAGCGCTGACGCACCGCAAGGCCTAGCGGCCAGAACGATCGGCCCAGGCCTCGCAGAACCTACTGCGGCTTGTCTTCCGCGGCCGCGCGATTGCCGCCCCGCACCATATCGAACCGGAAGAGCCGGCATTCGATGTTGCCGTTGAACAGCGGCGTGCGGCGCGATTCCTTCAGCCGCATGCGCTTGGGCATCGACATGTCGCCCGTGAACACCCAAGCCTGCCATCCCGCGAACTGCTGCTTGAGCGTCGTCGCGAACGCGCTCGCGAACTGGTTCGCGGCGGCTTCCTCGGCCTCGTCGCGCGGCGGCTCGTCGGCCGGCTGACGGCGCTCGCCGCGCACGGCAATCCGCTCACCGTATGGCGGGTTCATAAGCAGCATACCGGGCTCCGCAAAAGGCGGCTGTACAAAGCGAGCGTCCACTTGCTTCAGTTGCGCCGCACCGGGCAAGCCCGCGCGTTCCCAGTTGGCCTCGGCCATGCCGAGCATTCCCGTGGAGATATCCGAACCGACCACGCGTAGCGTGGCGGGATCGATGCGCTGCGCCGCCTCGCGCGCGCGCTGGGCGTCGGCGCGCAGCGCCTCCCAGGCGCGGGTATCGGCGCCCTTGAGCCATTCGAACGCGAAGGTGCGAGCCGCGCCCGGTGCCAGCCCGAGCGCGACCTGCGCGGCCTCGACGAGGAACGTGCCGCTGCCGCACATCGGGTCGTAGAACGGTCGTGCGGTCTGACCCGGCACCCAGCCGGCCAGACGCAGGATTCCAGCCGCAAGGTTCTCCTTGAGCGGCGCCTCGCCCTTCTCCATGCGCCAGCCCCGCTTGAACAGCGGCTCACCCGTGGTATCGAGGTAGATCGTGCAGTCGAACTCGGTCAGATGCGCGTAGACGCGCACGTCCGGGCTCACGGTATCGACGCTGGGCCGCGCGCCCAGGCGGTCGCGCATGGCATCGCAGATGCCGTCCTTGACGCGCAGTCCGACGAAATTCAGGCTCTGCAGCGGCGACTTGTGCGCGGTGATGTCGACGCGCAGCGTCTCATCCGGCGAGAACCAGTTCTCCCAGCGCTGCGCGCGCGCCAGCGCGTACACATCGTCTTCGTGGCGATAGCGCTTCTGCGCCACGCGCAGCAGCACGCGGCTGGCGATGCGCGAGTGCAGGTTCACCGCATACGCGGCCGCCAGCGGACCCGAGAACGGCACGCCGCCGGGCATTTCCTTGTGCACGGCGAACGGCGCCGTGGCGGCCACGGCCGGCATCTGCGCGATCTCGCGCAGCTCCTCGGCCAGTGCGGCTTCCAGACCGCGCGGGCAGGGGGCGAAGAAGCTTTCGGTCTGCGACCGTTCGTTCATGGACATACGTGACTCAAGACAAAAACAACCTCAACCGGCAGCCAACGCGCGGTCGAGAAATTCGAGGCGGTCCTGGCCCCAATAGGGCTGACCGTCCAGCACGAACCACGGCACGCCAAAAGCGCCCGCCGAAATTGCGTCCTGGGTGTTCTGCGCGTAGGCGGCCTGCACGGCCTGCGCCTCGCTGGCCTTGAGCAGGCCGGCGCCGTCGAACTCGAGCGCATCGGCGATCTGCGCCAGCGTGGCGGGGTCCGCGATATTGCGCTGCTCCGCCCACACCGCGCGGCAGTAGGCGCCGGCCAGTTCGAGCGCGCGCGCGGTGCCATGGGCAAGTTGCGCCGCGATGATGACCTTCGCGGCCGGATCGCCGGACACGGGGAAGAACGTCGGATGCGGGTTCACGGGCATGCCGAGGAATTCCGCCCACCGCTGGATTTCGACGAGGCGGTACGCCTGGCGCTGCGGCGGACGCTGCGCCAGCGGCAGTCCGCCGGACACCGAGAAGACCTTGCCGAGGTCGCACGGCTTGAGCACGACCTGCGCCTTGTGGCGCGCGGCAATCTCGACGAAGCGCGCATGCCCCAGATAGACGAACGGCGACTGTGGCGCCATGAAATACTCGACCTGCTTGCTCATCATGTCCTCAGTTCAAAAGGGCTTGACCACGACCAGGATGACGATCGCCAGCAGCACGAGCACCGGCAATTCGTTGAACCAGCGATAAAACGTATGCGACCGCGTATTGCGGCCCGCCTCGAACTTGCGCAGCAACACACCGCAGCCATGGTGATAGCCGATCAGCACGACCACCAGCGCCAGCTTGGCATGCATCCACCCCTGCCCGGGTCCGCGTCCAATGCCGTAGCCGAGGAACAGCCACAGCCCGAACACCACGGCGGGCACGGCCAGAATCGTCATGAAGCGGAACAGCTTGCGCGCCATCAGCAGCAGCCGCTGCGTGGCCGCGGCATCGGTTTCCATCGCCAGATTGACAAAGATCCGCGGCAGATAGAACAACCCGGCGAACCACGAGATCACGAACAGGATATGGAACGACTTGATCCAGAGCATGGGCGTCAGCTCCGGATCTCGCCGTGGCCAAAGACCACGTACTTGAGCGAAGTCAGCCCTTCCAGACCCACCGGGCCGCGCGCATGCAGCTTGTCGTTCGAGATACCGATCTCCGCGCCGAGGCCGTACTCGAAGCCGTCGGCGAAGCGGGTCGAGGCGTTGATCATCACGCTCGCGGAGTCCACCTCGCGGAGGAAGCGCATGCCCGTGCTGTAGTTCTCGGTGATGATCGAGTCCGTGTGCGCCGAGCCGTAGGTGTTGATATGGGCAATGGCGGCATCGAGCCCGTCCACGGTACGGATGGCGAGCACCGGCGCCAGGTATTCGAGGCGCCAGTCTTCCTCGGTCGCATCCACGAGGCCCGTGAAGCCGGCGGCTTCCAGCGTCGCGCGCGTGTCCGCGCACACGCGCAGCTCCACGCCCTTGTCCTGATAGATGCGGCACAGCGGCGGCAGCACCGTGGCGGCGATGCCGCGCGCGACCAGCAGCGTCTCCATCGTGTTGCAGGGGGCGTAGCGCTGCGTCTTGGCGTTGTCGCACACGCGCACGGCCTTCTCCACGTCCGCGTCGTCATCGACGTAGACATGGCAGATGCCGTCCAGATGCTTGATCATCGGCACGCGCGCTTCTTCCATCAGCCGCGCGATCAGGCTCTTGCCGCCGCGCGGCACGATCACGTCCACGTATTCCGTCATCGTGATGAGGCGGCCCACGGCCGCACGGTCCGTGGTCTCGATGACCTGCACCGCTTCCGCCGGCAGTCCCGCGGCGGAGAGGCCCTCCGCCACCAGCGCGGCCAGCGCGGTATTCGATTCGATGGCTTCCGATCCGCCGCGCAGGATCGTCGCGTTGCCGGACTTCAGGCACAGCGCCGCCGCATCGATGGTCACGTTCGGACGCGATTCGTAGATGATGCCGATCACCCCGAGCGGCACGCGCATCTGGCCCACCTGGATGCCCGTCGGGCGGAACTTCATGTTGGAGATCTCGCCGATCGGATCGGCCAGCGCGGCGATCTGCTCGAGGCCGGCCGCCATCGTCGTGATGGCCTTGTCCGACAGCGTGAGCCGGTCGACGAACGCCGCGTCCTGCCCATTCGCGCGCGCGCGCTCGACGTCGCGCGCGTTGATCGCCTTGAGCTTGTCGGCATCGCGCCGGATCGCCGCCGCGATGGTCAAGAGCGCGCGGTTCTTGTCGGCGGTGGAGGCACGCGCCATCGCGCGCGACGCGGCGCGGGCCTGCTGGCCGACGCGGTCCATATACTGGTTGAGATCGAACTCGGTCATGATCGTGGCCGGGTCCTGTCCCGGCGGTCGTGCAATCTTGTGGGGTGCGGCAGGGATGGGCTACGGATGCATCCGCCCAGGGGCGCAACCGCAACGGTTCGGCAAACCGCCCTCAGCGGGCAATCAGCAACGCCAGCTGTTGCAGGCCATCCCATGGCTCTGCCGGCAGACTGGCCGCGGCGCCCGGCGGCAGGTCGGACAACCCTTTCACCTGCCGATCGAGCCGCGCGGCCAGCGCCAGCGCGGCCTCGAGCTGCGGCATCGACAACCGCTGCGCCGCCTGCGGCACCAGCCGCTCGCGCGGGCCCCAGACACGCAGTTCGCGCATCAGCACCGCGGCGGGCTTGCCGGCCGCCAGCCCTTGCCGGACCTTGGATAATACGCGAATTTCCTCGGTCAGCGCCCAGAGCACCAGCACCGTGGCCTCGCCCTCTCCGCGCAGCCCTTCGAGCATCCGCACGAGCCGTGGCACATCGCCCGCGAGCATCGCCTCCGACAGCTTGAACACGTCGTAGCGGGCCACGTTGAGCACCGCGTCGTGGACCTGGTCGAATTTCAGTTCGCCGGGGGGATAGAGCAGTCCGAGTTTCTGGATTTCCTGATGGGCCGCGAGCAGGTTACCCTCCACCTTGTCGGCGATGAACTGCAGGGCGCGGCGTCCGGGCTCGCCGCCCTCCACGCGCTGCTGCTGCAAGGCGAGCCGCTCGCCGACCCAGGTCGGCAGCCGCGTGCGATCGACGGTATCGACCTTGATCGACACCCCCGCTCCTTCCAGCGCCTGGAACCACGCGGACTTGGATGTCGCGAAATCGAGGCGCGGCAGCGTGACAAGCATCAGCACGTCGGGTGACGGCTGCGCGGCCACGGCGCGTAACGCCTCGCCACCATCCTTGCCGGGCTTGCCCGAAGGAATGCGGAGTTCGACGATCTTGCGGTCACCGAACAGCGACATCGACTGCTGCGCCTCGACGAGCTGGCTCCAGTGGAAGCCGCGCTCCGCCACGAGCACGTCGCGTTCGGTATAACCCGAGTCGCGCGCCGCGCGGCGCAGCCGGTCCACGGCCTCCAGCACGAGCAGATGCTCGTCGCCATGCACCACGTAAAGCGGCGACAGGCCCTTGGCCTGGGCCTGCTTCAGATGGGCGTCGAGACCGTCGAGCCTAAGTTGCATCGCGAAACGGTCAGACGGCCTTGACCGCCGCCAGACGGCGCATCAGCTGCTGCACGATGTCGCGCTGCATGTCCCGATAGAGCTGCTGCTCTTCGTAGTCCTTCGCCAGCACGGCGGATTCGTTGTATGTGATGTCGCGCGTCAGCAGGATCGTCGACGGCGGAATCAGCTCCTTGCCCGCCTGATCGCGCAGCCGGAAGCTGAAGCGCTGGCTCAGCCGGTATTCGCGCACCACGCCTTCGGTCGTGATCGAGAGGATCGAACGGCCGCGGGTGTCGCCCAGCACGTCGAGCAGCGCATCGGCCTGCTTGGGATCGTCCACGACAATCGTGTCGGACCCGCCGAGGATCGTGCGCCGCAGGTCCGCGCCCATCGGCGAGTTCGCCGGAATGCCGACGTACAGCTTCTTGAACGCGAAGTCGGCGGTGCCGCGCATGTGGAAACCGCAGCCCGCCAGACCGGCGGCCATCGCGGTAGCGAGTGTCGTGGCAAGAAACGCACGGCGGCGCAGGTTCGGTCGAGTCATGGCTTGGCGGATTCCTTCAATGAGCGGCGACGGCCGTTACAGCACCACGTTCACGAGGCGGCCCGGCACGACCACGATCTTCTTCGGCGTGGCGCCCGCGGCGAACTTCGCGACGATCTCGCTGGCGGCGGCCACCGCCTCGATGGCGGCGCGGTCGGCATCGGCGGGCACCGTGATGCTGCCACGCACCTTGCCGTTGACCTGCAGCACGAGTTCGATCTCGCTGCGCACCAGCGCGGCTTCATCGACCTGCGGCCAGGCGGCGTCGAGCAGCTCGCCGGCTTCGCCCGCGTAGCCGAGCTCCTCCCACAAGGCATGCGCGATGTGCGGCACCACCGGGTACAGCACGCGCAGCAGGATGCCGAAGCCTTCGCGGCGCGCGCCCGGCGACGCGCCCTTGGCATCTTCGAGCGCGTTCAGCATCTTCATGGTCGCGGAGACCACGGTGTTGTACTGGATGCGCTGGTAGTCGTAGTTGGCCTGCTTGAGCACGCCATGGATCTCGCGGCGCAGGTCGGCATCGTCGGCCGTGGGCGCGGCGCCCTTCGCCGCGCGGATGGCCTCGGCATTGGCATGGCCGAACGCCCATACGCGGCGCAGGAAGCGCGACGCGCCTTCCACCCCCGAACCGCTCCACTCGAGCTGCTGCTCGGGCGGCGCGGCGAACATCACGAACAGGCGTGCGGTATCCGCGCCGTACTGGTCGATCAGCGCCTGCGGGTCGATGCCGTTGTTCTTCGACTTCGACATCTTCTCCACGCCGCCGATCACCACGGGCTGGCCATCGGCCTTGAGCGTCGCGCCGATCGGACGGCCGCGCTCGTCGAGCTTCACATCCACGTCGGCCGGGTTGTACCAGGTCTTCTTGCCGCTCGCGTCTTCGCGGTAATACGTCTCGTTCAGCACCATGCCCTGCGTGAGCAGGTTGGTGAACGGCTCGTCGAACTTCACGAGCCCCAGGTCGCGCATGACCTTGGTCCAGAAGCGCGCGTAGAGCAAATGCAGGATCGCGTGTTCGATACCGCCGATGTACTGGTCCATCGGCATCCAGTAATCGTTGCGCGCATCGACCATCGTGGGCGCGTCCGGGCACGTGTAGCGCATGTAGTACCAGCACGAGTCGATGAACGTATCCATCGTGTCGGTCTCGCGGCGCGCGGGCTTGCCGCACGACGGGCACGTGCACGCGAGGAAGCGTTGGTCCTTCGCGAGCGGATTGCCCGTACCGTCCGGCACGAGGTCTTCCGGCAGCACGACGGGCAGATCGTTTTCGGGCACGGGGACCACGCCGCAGCTGTCGCAATGGATGAGCGGAATCGGCGTGCCCCAGTAGCGCTGGCGCGAGATACCCCAGTCGCGCAGGCGCCACGTCGTCTTCTTTTCGCCGAGGCCCAGCGCGGCGATATCGGCGGCGATCGCCTCCACCGCGGCGCGATAACCCAGTCCGTCGTACTTGCCGCTATGAATGAGCGTGCCGTGTTCCTTGTCGCCGTACCACTCCTGCCACGCTTCGGTGGAGTATTCCTGGCCCTTGACGTCCACGACCTGACGGATCGGCAGACCGTACTTGCGCGCGAACGCGAAGTCGCGCTCGTCGTGCGCGGGCACGCCCATCACGGCGCCGTCGCCGTAGCTCATCAGCACGTAGTTGCCGACCCAGACTTCGACTTCGTCGCCGGTCAGCGGATGCGTGACCTTGAGACCCGTCGGCATGCCCTTCTTTTCCATGGTCGCCATGTCGGCTTCCATGACCGAACCCATCTTGCATTCCTCGATGAATGCGGCGAGTTCCGGATTCGTCGCGGCCGCATGCGCGGCCAGCGGATGCTCCGCCGCCACGGCGCAGAACGTCACGCCCATGATCGTGTCGGCACGCGTCGTGAACACGTACAGCCTGCCGTCCTGGATCAGTTCGCCGTTAGCACCCGCGATCTTGTGCGGGAACGCGAAACGCACGCCCACGCTCTTGCCGATCCAGTTCTGCTGCATCACCTTGACGCGCTCGGGCCAGCCCAGGCCGTCGAGGTCGCCGAGCAGTTCCTCGGCGTAGTCGGTGATGCGCAGGTAGTACATCGGGATTTCGCGCTTCTCGACCACCGCGCCCGAACGCCAGCCGCGGCCGTCGATCACCTGCTCGTTCGCGAGCACCGTCTGATCCACCGGGTCCCAGTTCACGGTACCGGTCTTGCGATACGCGATGCCGCGCTCCAGCATCTTCAGGAACAGCCACTGGTTCCAGCGGTAATAGTCCGGGCTGCACGTCGCCACTTCGCGCGACCAGTCGATCGCGAGGCCCATCGACTGCATCTGCTTCTTCATGTAAGCGATGTTGTCGTAGGTCCAGGCGGCCGGCGCCACGCCGTTGTTGAGTGCGGCGTTCTCGGCGGGCATGCCGAACGCATCCCAGCCCATCGGCATCAGCACGTTATGGCCGTTCATGCGCAGGTAGCGCGCCATCACGTCGTTGATCGTGTAGTTGCGCACGTGGCCCATATGCAGCTTGCCCGAGGGGTACGGCAGCATCGAGCAGGCGTAGAACTTGGCGCGCTCCTTGCCGTCGGGCGCCGTCGCATGTTCCGACACCCGGTAGGCATCGGTCGCCTGCCAGTGCTGCTGGGCGGCTTCTTCAACGGCGGACGGAAGGTATTTGTCTTGCATGATGGGTGGGTCAGAGGTGCGGCAAAAACAACGATTATACGTTTGCGGGGGCAGTTACGACCGCGCCTTCAGGCCCAGCACGTCCTGCATGTCGAACAGGCCGTTGGGCTTGTCCGCGAGGAAACGCGCCGCGCGCACCGCGCCGTCGGCATACGAGCGGCGGCTCGACGACTTGTGGCTGATCTCGATGCGTTCGCCGATGCCCGCGAACATCACGGTGTGATCGCCGACGATATCGCCGCCGCGCACCGTCGCGAAACCGATCGACTCCGGATCGCGCTCGCCGGTGTGGCCTTCCCGGGCGTACACGGCCACCTTCGACAGGTCGCGGCCGAGCGCGTCGGCGATGACTTCGCCCATGCTCAGCGCCGTGCCCGAGGGCGCATCGACCTTGTGACGGTGATGCGCCTCGATGATCTCGATGTCATAGCCCGTGGACAGCAGCCTGGCTGCCGCCTCCAGCAGCTTGAACGTGACATTGACGCCCACGCTCATGTTCGAGGCGAATACCACCCCAATATCCTTTGCGGCCTCCGCCAGCGCGGCCTTGCCCGCGGCGTCGAAGCCCGTCGTGCCGATCACCATCTTCACGCCCAGCCGGCGCGCGGCTTCCAGATGCGCGAGCGTGCCCGCCGGACGCGTGAAGTCGATCAGGCAGTCCGCGCCCTTGAGGCCGGCTTCGATGTCAGATGTCAGTTTCACGCCGGTTTCGCGGCCCAGCAGCAGGCCCGCGTCCTGGCCCAGCGCCGGCGAGCCCGGCACATCGAGCGCGCCCGACAGCGTGACGCCCTCGGTGTCGAGGACATGTTCGATCAGCATGCGGCCCATGCGGCCGGAAGCGCCTGCAATGGCGATATTCATGGCGGTATCAGTAAGTGGGGGCGGTAGGGAATGCGCGCCGGTCCGCAGGGACCGGCTCTGGGGAATGCGTACGGGACGGAGCGCCGGCGGGCCGCTTTGTGCACCGGGCTCCGTCCACCCGGACGTCGGCCTGTGTGTCGCCGGCCCGTGTATCAATTGACCGGTTTGACGACCACGCCGTTGGCGGCGGCGGCCGGTGCTTCGGAGGCCTGCGGCGATGCAGCGGCGGGGGCGGCGGGCGCGGTGGCAGGTGCCTCCGTGGCGGGGACCGGATTCGCGGCATCCGCGGGCGGCGCCGGGGCGCCCTTCGGGCCCACGGGAGCGTCCGTATTGGTGCCGGTCAGGATCTTCGTAACGGTCTGATTCTTCTGCACGGCCTTGAAGCCGTCGATTTCCGCGATGAGCTCGTATTCCGACGGCAGTTCGTCGCCGCCGAACTTCACGAGCTTGTCGTCCTGGAAGTACACGGTGTAGCGGCGCTGCTGCACGACCGGCGTGCTGCCGCGGCGGAACGAGAAGACGTAATCCCAGCGATTGCCATGGAACACGTCCGTCAGCAGCGGCGTGCCGAGCAGGAAGCGCACCTGGTCGCGCGTCATGCCTTCTCGCAATTGCGAGGCGGCTTCGCGAGACACAAAGTTGCCCTGGACGATATTGATACGGTACGGCGTGATGGCGTTGGCCACCTTGCGCGAGGTGCTGTCATATGCCGAGCAGGCACCCACCAGCATCGTGGCGGCCAGCAGGGAAGTCACCAGCGTCGGTCGCATGGCGGTCGAACGGTTTGAACGCATGTCTCTCGCTTCAAAAAAGGAGGGGTGGGCCGTGTGACCTGGGCGCGCGCCGCGGATGCGGCGGGCCCGGCACGGCGCGCCATGACCGGTGGCGGTCTGGGCACCGAGGCGACTTTTGTCGCCAAAACCCTTATGATTCAGCTATCCAGACATTGTACTCTAGGGAGTCACGCCCATGCCGAGTCCGGCGGACCTCAAAAATATCGGCCTGAAGGCGACCGTCCCCCGCCTGAAGATCCTTGAAATCTTCCAGACCAGCGAACAACGCCATCTGAGCGCGGAAGACGTCTACCGCATCCTGCTCAACGAGCATATGGATATCGGTCTCGCCACGGTCTATCGCGTCCTGACCCAGTTCGAACAAGCCGGCTTGCTGTCGCGCAACAACTTCGAATCGGGCAAGGCCATCTTTGAACTGAACGAAGGTAAGCATCACGATCACCTGGTGTGCATCGATTGCGGCCGCGTCGAAGAATTCTTCGACTCCGAAATCGAGAAGCGCCAGCAGAGCATCGCGCGCGAGCGTGGCTTTGCACTGCAGGAACACGCGTTGTCGCTCTACGGCAACTGCACGAAGAACGATTGCCCCCACAAACCCAAACGATAAGCGGCGGCGCCGGCCATGACCGGACGTCTCGCGACGAAAAAACCGGCGCCAGGCGCCGGTTTTTTTATGCTTCCGTCAGGAGTGTCGCGCTTACGGTTCCTGCGCGATGTCCTGCTCCAGCACCGCGCGTTGTGCGCGCGAGACCTGCGGCAGGCCCACGAACTCGCCCACCACCTGACGGAACAGTCCGCGCGCCCACACGAGCATCGGATGCGTGTTGCGGCTGCGGTGCCAGAACATGTTCAGGCCCAGCATCGTATTGAGCTCGGCCGGTAGCGGAAACGCCTTGAGGCCGTAGGTCTCGCACGCCATGTCCTTCGTCAGCGCGTTGACCGTGAAGATCATGTCGGTCTGCGCCGCCATTTCGGCCTGCGCGCGCCACGAATGGACGGTCAGCGTGGCGTTGCGCTTGAGCCCGCGCTGCTGCAGCGCGTAGTCGAGCGGGATCAGCGCCGGGGCCGGCCGGCCCGCGCCACCCGAATGGGCCATGAAGATATGGCTGCAGTCCAGATATTGCTCGAGCGTGCATTCGGACTTCAGCACCGGATGGTTCTTGCGCGCGCAGACCCACAGGTTCAGCGACGTGACCATTTCCTCGACGATCTCGGGATGGCGCGTCGGGAACGGCGAAAACGCGACGTCGAGTTCGTTCGCGCGCATCGAGGCTACGTCGGCTTCCCAGGAATGGGATTCGACGAGGCGGATGTGGAGGTCGGGAGCGAGCTGCTTGATGCGGAGCACAAAGCGGTTGAAAACGGTGTCGCCCAGTTCGGCGGCAAACCCGATGCTCAGCGTGCCGGTGGCCACGGCCGGATCGAAATTGTCGGCGTCGCCCTCGTTGATCGACGACCAGAGGTCCAGCATGTCCCGGATCTTGGGCCCGAGTTCCAGCGCACGCGGGGTCGGCGTCAGGCCGTGCGGGACGCGGATGAAGAGCGGATCGTCGAAGATCTCGCGCAGGCGCCCGAGCGAATGCGACACGGCCGGCGCGGTCATGTGCATTTTTTCCGCCACATATGTGGCGTTTCGTTTGCTTAGCAGCTCGGTGAAAATCACGAGCAGCTTGGTATCAACGTTCACCATGATCAGGCCCGGTCCATGCTCGGTACGTTATTCGGCGACGTTCGCTTCGTCGATGGCCCCGCCACTTGCTCGGGTTGCACATCAGATGTCAACAGATTCTTCTAGTGTAAGAGGAAAAAACTGCCTCGGAAAGCAAATTCAGCATTTCTTGCACTCTCGATCCGGGCTTTTTGATCCGCCTTTGACATGATCGCGACAGATTATGTCGATCTCTGACTTTATGACGCGGTTTTTGCCTTGTGGCTATAGTAGATGCCCTAATGCCCACACCAGGGTCCGCACTACGGCTTTAGCCGTTTTCCTCATGTCCAGCTTCCGCGCCCCCGTCGAACTCGCCAAGGCCTACCGTCTGCTCAACCATGGCCCGACCGTTCTGGTCAGCGCCGCGCACGGCGGGCAGCGCAACATCATGGCGGCCGCCTGGGCCATGCCGCTCGACTTCGCGCCACCCAAGGTCGCCGTCGTGGTGGATAAATCCACGTGGACGCGGCACCTGCTCGAAGCCAGCGGCACGTTCGCGCTCCAGGTGCCAACGGTCTCGCAGGTCGATCTGACGGAAGCGCTCGGTTCCAGTTCGGGACAGGCGCTCGCCGCGCAGCAGACTGACAAGTTTGCCGCTTATCGGTTGCAGACCTTTCAGGGAGATGTGATCGATGCACCGCTGCTTGAAGGCTGCGCGGCGTGGCTCGAATGCCGGCTGCTGCCCGAGGCATCGATCCAGCAAACCTACGATCTGTTCCTCGGCGAAGTCATTGCGGCCCATGCGGACACGCGCGTGTTCAGCAATGGACGGTGGCATTTCGACGGTCAGGACGCCCTGCGCACGATCCATCATGTGGCCGGCGGGCATTTCATCGTCGATGGCGACGCGGTCGATGCCCGGCCGCTGGTCCCGAACCCATCGGCGCGGCCATAAAAAAAGGCGCGGAAGCGTCCGCGCCTTTTTCATTGGATGACGACGATTACTTCGCCACCACGCGAGCCATCTCGAGCACCTTGTTCGAGTAGCCCCACTCGTTGTCGTACCAGCTCACGACCTTGATGAAGGTCGAGTCCAGCGCGATACCGGCTTCGGCGTCGAAGATAGACGTACGGGCGTCACCGCGGAAGTCGGTCGCCACGACCTTGTCTTCCGTGTAACCCAGCACGCCCTTCAGCGCGCCAGCGCTCTGCGACTTCATCTCGGCGCAGATTTCTTCGTACGTGGCCGGCTTTTCGAGTTCGACGGTCAGGTCGACCACCGACACGTCCGACGTCGGCACGCGGAACGACATACCGGTCAGCTTCTTGTTCAGCACCGGAATCACCTTGCCCACGGCCTTGGCCGCGCCCGTCGACGACGGGATGATGTTTTCCAGGATGCCGCGGCCACCGCGCCAGTCCTTGTTCGACGGGCCGTCCACGGTCTTCTGCGTGGCGGTGGTGGCGTGCACGGTGGTCATCAGGCCGCGCTTGATGCCCCACTTGTCGTTCAGCACCTTGGCGATCGGGGCCAGGCAGTTCGTCGTGCAGCTGGCGTTCGAGATGATCGCTTCGCCGGCGTACGATTCGTGGTTCACGCCGTACACGAACATCGGGGTGTCGTCCTTCGACGGCGCCGACATGATGACCTTCTTGGCGCCCGCGTCGATGTGCTTCTGCGCGCCTTCCTTCGTCAGGAAGATGCCGGTCGACTCGACCACCACGTCGGCACCGATCTCGCCCCACTTCAGCTCGGCGGGATCCTTGACGGCGGTCAGGCGGATCTTCTTGCCATTGACGACCAGCGTGTTGCCATCGACCGACACTTCACCGTCGAAGCGGCCGTGCACCGAGTCGTACTTCAGCATGTACGCCAGGTAGTCCGGCTCCAGCAGGTCGTTGATGCCGACGACTTCGACGTCCTTGAAGTTGGCGACAGCGGCGCGGAATACCATGCGTCCGATACGGCCGAAGCCGTTGATGCCGATCTTGATGGTCATGTCTATCTCCTGTTGAATCGATGAAAGCTTACTGGGCCAGCGTGGCGCGCACCGTATCGGCGACGTTCTCCACGGTGAACCCGAAATGCTTGAACAGCACGCCGGCAGGCGCCGACTCGCCGAAGGTGTCGATACCGACCACGGCCTGGACCTGGTACTTCCACCAGAAGTCCGTCACGCCGGCTTCCACCGCCACGCGCGGCACGCCCGCGGGCAGCACGCTGGCCTTGTACGCGGCATCCTGCTTGTCGAACACGGTGGTGGCGGGAACCGACACCACGCGCACATGCAGGCCGTCGATCGCGAGCTGTTCCGCCGCGCCGACCGCGAGTCCGACTTCCGAGCCCGTGGCCAGGATCACGGCGTCCGGACGCTTCGTGCGCGGGTTGGTGCCGTCGCGCAGCACGTAGCCGCCGCGCGCGATGTTGGCGCGCGTGGCGTCATCACGCTTCTGGAACGGCAGGTTCTGACGGCTGAAGATCAGGCAGCTCGGGCCGTTCTCGCGGCGCAGCGCTTGCGCCCATGCCACGGCCGTTTCGGTCGTGTCGGCGGTACGCCAGACATCCATGTTGGGGATCAGCCGCAGGCTGGCCACGTGCTCCACCGACTGGTGAGTCGGGCCATCTTCGCCGAGGCCGATCGAGTCGTGCGTGAACACGAACAGCGTGCGGATCTTCATCAGCGCCGCCATGCGCAGCGCGTTGCGGCTGTAGTCGGAGAACGTGAGGAACGTGCCGCCGTAGGGGATATACCCGCCGTGCAGCGCCACGCCATTCATGATCGCGCTCATGCCGAACTCGCGCACACCATAGTTGATGTGGTTGCCCCATGCATCGGCGCGGACGGCCTTGCTGCCGGACCAGTTGGTCAGGTTCGAGCCCGTCAGGTCGGCCGAACCGCCGAGGAATTCCGGCAGCACGGGGCCGATGGCCTCGATCGTGTTCTGGCTCGCCTTGCGCGTGGCGATCGTCTCGGCCTTCTCTTCGCACTTGGCGATGAATGCGTCCACCGCGGCGTCGAAGCCCTCCGGCAGTTCGCCTCGCATGCGGCGGCTGAATTCGCCGGCTTCGTACGGATGCACTTCGGCGTAGGCGTCGAACAGTGCGTTCCAGGCCTTCTCCAGCGCGCCGCCGGTCGCCTTGGCGTCCCATGCGGCGTAGACCTCTTCCGGCAGCTCGAACGGGGCATGGGCCCAGCCCAGCGCCTCACGCGTGGCCAGGATTTCCTGGCCGCCCAGCGGCGCGCCGTGGACGTCGTGGCCACCGGCCTTGTTCGGCGAGCCCTTGCCGATCACGGTACGGCAGCAGATCAGCGTCGGCTTGTCGCTGCTCTTGGCCTGCGTGATCGCCGCATCGACGGCGGCCGCGTCGTGGCCATCGACCGCGCGGATCACGTTCCAGCCATAGGCCTCGAAACGCTTCGGGGTATCGTCGTTGAACCAGTGCACCACGTCGCCGTCGATCGAGATGCCGTTGTCATCCCACAGCGCGACCAGCTTGTTCAGCTTGAGCGTGCCGGCCAGCGAGCAGGCTTCGTGGCTGATGCCTTCCATCAGGCAGCCGTCGCCGAGGAACACGTAGGTGTGGTGATTGACGAGGTCGAAACCGGGGCGATTGAATTCTTCGGCGAGCAGACGCTCGGCCAGCGCCATGCCGACCGCGTTGGTAATGCCCTGGCCAAGCGGGCCCGTCGTGGTCTCGACACCCGGGGTGATGCCGTATTCGGGGTGACCGGCCGTCTTGCTGTGCAACTGGCGGAAGTTCTTCAGCTCGCTCACGGGCAGGTCGTAGCCTGTCAGGTGCAGCAGCGCGTAGAGCAGCATCGAGCCGTGGCCGTTGGAGAGCACGAAGCGATCGCGATCGGCCCAGTGCGGGTTCGCCGGATTATGCTTCAGGTGGCGGCTCCAGAGCGCCACGGCGATGTCTGCCATGCCCATCGGCATGCCGGGGTGGCCGGAATTGGCCTGCTGCACGGCATCCATGGCCAGCACGCGGATTGCGTTGGCCATCAGCTGTGCGGGCTGGGAAGCATAGGGACTAGTGGCGGGATGTGCGAGGGCAGACATGCGGGCGGAAACCTGGCGGCGGGAAAACCGCAATTTTAGCAGAAGGACGCGTCTTGCCAGACCGCCCGCCAGCGGTTCCGGGCGGTTTCCGGACGGTTCCGCGCATACCGCGGGGGCAAGTGCAGAGTTGTCATCCGCGCGCCCTCCCGCCCGGCGGGCGCGACAGCGGCGGCGCGCCCGCGTAACATGTGCCTGCCCCAATGAGGAGACCATCCGGAGCCCATCATGCCCAGACCGCCCAACACGCCCTGGCTCACGCCTTACCTGACGGTCGCCAGCGGACGTGCCGCGCTCGATTTCTACAGCCGTGCGTTCGGCTTCACGGTCCACAACGTCCTCGACGAGAACGGCGTGCCGACCCATGCCGAAATGCATTACCAGGGCCAGCTCGTGGTGATGTTCGCGCCCGAGGGCGCGTGGGGCAGCACCGCGCGCACGCCTCGCTCGCTCGGCGTGGAAGCGTCGCAGACCTTCTACGTGTACTGCGAGGACGTCGACGCGATGTTCGCGCGCGCGATCGGCGCGGGCGCAATCAGCGTCATGCCGCCCGCGGACCAGTTCTGGGGCGACCGTTACTGCATGGTCGAAGATCCGGACGGCTACCGGTGGGGCTTCGGCAAACACCTCGGCCAACCTGACACTGCCAGCGAAACTCCCCGCGACAACTCCGATACGCCCTGATGCCTCCCCGTTTTTACGTCGAAGCGGCGCTCGCCGCCGACGCCACGCTGGAACTGCCCGACACCGTCGTCCGCCACGCGCAGGTGCTGCGCCTCGCGCCCGGCGACGCCGTGACCCTCTTTGACGGACGCGGCGGCAGCCATCCGGCCACGCTGGTCGAACTCGGCAAGCGCCGCGCCGTCGTACAGGTAGGTCCGCACGACGCGGCCGAAGCCGAACTGCCGTTTCGCGTCACGCTCGCGCAGGGGCTCGCCGGCGGCGACAAGATGGACTGGCTGATCGAGAAGGCCGTGGAACTCGGCGTGTCCGCGATCCAGCCGCTGCAGGCGCACCGCTCGGTGGTGCGGCTCAGCGGCGAGCGCGCCGCAAAGCGCGAAGCCCACTGGCAGGCGCTGATCGCCGCCGCCTGCGAACAATGCGGCCGCAACCGCTTGCCGGCGCTCGCGCCGGTGGCTACCGTGGAAGCATGGCTCGCGGCGCCGCCCTCGGCTCCGGCTGGCGCCCGGTTGCTGGTGTCGCCGCGCGCCACGGCATCGCTGCCCACGCTCGCTGCGGCCGAACGCGCGGCGTGGCTGGCCAGCGGCGTGACGCTGCTGATCGGCCCGGAAGGCGGGCTGGCGCCCGAGGAAGAAGACATGGCACTGCGCGCGGGCTTCACCGCGGTATCTCTGGGACCGCGCATCCTGCGCACCGAAACCGCCGGGCTGGCCTGCCTGGCAACGCTGAACGCCGTGCTCGGCGGATTTTGACGGCCTCTCCGTTAATCACTGCAAGGAGTCGATCATGGGACTACTCGATAGCGTACTGGGCGGTGTGCTGGGCGGCAACGCGCAACACCCGGGCGGCCAGGGGGCCGGCGGCCTCGATCCAAAGATCATGATGGCGCTGGGGCTGCTGGCGATGCTGGCCATGCGCAACAAGGGCGGACAGGCCGACGGCACGGGGGCGGAACCCGGTGGCGCCGGCGGACTGGGCGGCATGCTTGGCGGTGGCCTCGGCGGAGTGCTGGGCGGCATGCTCGGCGGCGGCAGCGCGCCGGCGCCGGGCGGACTGGACCTCGGCTCGCTGCTCGGCGGACTGCTCGGCGGTCAGGGCGAGGCGGCCGGGAGCGCGCAGGCCATGGGTGCCGCGGCGGGCGGCATCGGCGCGCTGCGCGACGTGCTCGCGCAGGCGGGACTGGGCCATCAGGTGGATTCGTGGATCGGCACGGGCAACAACGAACCGGTCAGTCCGACCGAGCTGTCGAACGCGCTCGGCGGCAGTGGCGCGCTGCAGTCGCTCGCCGAGACCACGGGGATGTCGCATGACGACGTCGCGGCCAGCCTCAGCGCGGGGCTGCCGGAACTGATCGACCGGCTCACGCCCGATGGCCGGGTTCCCGACGCCTGAGCGCCGCCAAAACAAAACGCCCGCTTCCGGCGGGCGTTTTGATATGCAGCGAAACGGTCTGTGTCCGGGGCGGTATCAGGCGAACGAGTAGAACACGCGGAACTGCACCTTTCGCTCGGCCCAGAACTCGGCCGCGTCGCGGAAAACGTCTAGCAGGACCTCGCGCGCTTCCTTGTCGAACTTCTGCGCGATCGGCAGGCCTTCCAGCACGATCACGAAGCCCGGCTGCGGGCCCGCCTTGTGGATCATGTCGGTCAGGCAATCGGACAGCGCATCGAAGTTCTTGCCGAAATGCTTCGGGAACATGAACTCGGTGGCGATCGTCTCCAGGATCTCCGCCTTGCTCTGGCAGTTCGCGCAATTCGCGTACAGGAAATGCTGGTTAAGCGCAGCGGCCGCCTGGGCCAGCTCCGGCACGCGGAACGCGCGAATCGACTGGACGATGTTCGGGCGCACCGTCTTGAACAGGTTCATGGCTCCCTCGTTGGTGCCGTCTTCGGACCCGGGCACCACGATCGGCGCGCATGCGGGCGGTAGTCCGTGCGTGAGCTCTTGTCGGGGCATCATCAGCACATTGTCGTAGAGGTTCTGGGCCTGATGCTGGGCCCGATGCCAGCCATCTCCGGCGCCGCGCTCTTCGCGGGCGGCAAGGGCGTCGCCCAATCCGAAAATGTCAGTCGTCATTTGGTTATCCGTTTGAAGCTGTTGTAGTGGTCTTCCGTGTAATAGCAATCGTTGGCGGCGCGTTGATCACCACCGCATACGATCCGCTTCGCTCCCCGGTTCCGGCTGTTGGTCTTGACGGTGTACTCGCGGTAGTACCCGCGCGGTTGCTGGGGCAGGATGCGCTCGTAGTTGCCGAAGCGCGATCCATCCTTGTCATACGGGAACGGTCCGCCGGACTCGATGCGCTCTAGCGTGCGCTGCGCCTCGTTGGGCAACTGCTGCACGGCGATGGTTCCCGCCGTACCCGCCACAGCCACCGACGTCGCCACCGATGCAGCTACCGACGCCACCACCGACGCGCTCAGCACCAACCCCTTCCATGCCTGGGCCAGCCTACTCGCCATCGTGGGGACTCCGCCTGTATTCAAAGGCGTAAGGTTACGCGTCCGGCGCGGATTAATCAATCCCTGCGGGGGTGGGCGCGGGAATTCTTCAATTGTTTCAATATGTTATTGATATGTGTGCACACACTTACATTGCAACCATTACACAATGAAAAAGCCGGGCAAACCCGGCTTTTTCATACACGCGTGCGGAAAGCCTGGCTTAGCGCTTGGCGGCGGCATCGACGACCACGAGGGACGTCATGTTGACGATACGGCGCACCGTGGCCGACGGCGTCAGAATATGTACCGGACCGTTCACACCGAGCAGGATCGGGCCGATCGCCACGTTGTTGCCCGCGGCGACCTTGAGCAGGTTGTACGAGATGTTGGCGGCGTCGATATTCGGGCACACGAGCAGGTTGGCTTCGCCGACCAGCGCGCCGTCCGGCACCAGCGAGTCGCGCAGCTTCTGGTCCAGCGCGCTGTCGCCGTGCATTTCGCCATCGACCTCGAGGTCCGGCGCGCGGTCGCGCAGGATCTTGAGCGTCTCGCGCATCTTGATCGCCGAAGGCGAGTCCGACGAACCGAAGTTCGAGTGCGACAGCAGCGCGACCTTGGGTTCGATGCCGAAGCGCTTGAGTTCTTCCGCCGCCATGATCGTGATCTCGGCGAGCTGGTTCGGCGTCGGGTCGATGTTGACGTGCGTGTCCACCAGGAAGATCTGGCGGCCCGGCAGCACCAGGCCGTTCATCGCCGCGTACACGCAATGCGTGCCGCCCAGCACCTGGTCGATGTAGCGCAGATGCGCGGCCGTGTTGCTCACGGTACCGCAGATCATGCCGTCCGCCTCGCCCTTCTTGATCAGCATCGCGCCTATCAGCGTGGTGCGGCGGCGCATCTCCAGCTTGGCGTACTGCGGCGTGATGCCTTCGCGCGCCATCATCTTGTAATACGTGTCCGAGTAATCGCGGAAACGTTCGTCGTGCTCGGGGTTCACCACGGTGAAGTCGACGCCCATGCGCAGGCGCAGGCCGAAGCGTTCGATGCGGTGCGTCAGCACGGCCGGACGGCCGATCAGGATCGGGTTGGCCAGCTTCTCATCGACGATCACCTGCACTGCGCGCAGCACGCGCTCTTCTTCGCCCTCGGCGAAGACGATGCGCTTGCGGTCCATCTCCACCTTGCGCGCGGCCGCGTAGATCGGCTTCATCAGCGTGCCCGAGTGGTACACGAACTGTTGCAGCTGCAGCTTGTACGCGTCCATGTCCTCGATCGGACGCGCGGCCACGCCACCCTTGGCGGCGGCCTCCGCCACAGCCGGCGCGATCGTCACGATCAGGCGCGGGTCGAACGGCTTCGGAATCAGATACTCGGGACCGAACGACAGGTCCTGGATGCCGTACGCCGTCGCCACGACGTCGCTTTGTTCCTGACGCGCGAGCTCGGCCACCGCGTTGGCGGCGGCGATTTCCATTTCACGCGTGATCGTCGTGGCGCCGCAGTCCAGCGCGCCGCGGAAGATGAACGGGAAGCAAAGGACGTTGTTGACCTGGTTCGGATAGTCGGTGCGGCCCGTCGCGATGATCGCGTCCGGACGGACTTCCTTGCACAGCTCCGGCATGATTTCCGGATTCGGGTTGGCGAGGGCCAGCACGAGCGGGTCCTTGGCCATGCCCTTGACCATCTCGGGCTTGAGCACACCGGCGGCGGACAGGCCCAGGAAGATGTCGGCGCCTTCGATGACCTCGGCCAGCTTGCGCTTGTCGGTCTTCTGCGCGAAGCGCGACTTCTCGGGATCCATCAGTTCCGTACGGCCTTCGTACACCACGCCGGCGATGTCCGTGACCCAGATGTTCTCGAGCTTCAGGCCCATGTCCACGAGCAGGTCCAGGCAGGCCAGCGCGGCCGCGCCGGCGCCGGAGGCCACCAGCTTCACCTCGGAGATGTCCTTGCCCACGACCTTCAGGCCGTTGATGACGGCCGCGCCCACGACGATCGCGGTACCGTGCTGGTCATCGTGGAAGACGGGAATCTTCATGCGCTCGCGCAGCTTGCGCTCGACGTAGAAGCACTCGGGCGCCTTGATGTCCTCGAGGTTGATGCCGCCGAACGTCGGCTCGAGCGAGGCGATGATGTCGACGAGCTTTTCCGGATCCTTCTCGTCGATCTCGATGTCGAACACATCGATACCGGCGAACTTCTTGAACAGGCCGCCCTTGCCTTCCATCACGGGCTTCGATGCCGCGGCGCCGATGTCGCCGAGACCGAGCACGGCGGTGCCGTTGGTGATCACGGCCACGAGGTTGCCGCGCGCGGTGTAGCGGAAGGAGTTGGCCGGATCGGCGACGATCTCCTCGCACGCGGCGGCGACGCCCGGCGAGTAAGCCAGCGCCAGATCGCGCTGGTTCGAAAGCGGCTTGGTGGGAGTTACGGAAATCTTGCCCGGCGTCGGAAACTCGTGATATTCGAGTGCGGCCTTGCGCAGCGCCTCACGCTGCTGTTGTTTCAGGTCGTCTTGGGACGGGGACTGCTGAGGACTTGTCATCTGCGCATCTTCCGATCGGTGGAGCCGCACGTGAATGTGACGGGGACCGAAGCGGGCCGGCTCCGTACCCGCTGTCTCTCTGTATAAGAGCCTCGCATTTTATATTGTGAAATATTATTTCACAATAAGCGTTTTACGCGGGGCAGCTTTGCGTTTCGGTACAATATGCCGCATGCCGCCGGGCTTGACCAGCCGTATTCTCCACGGCTTCCCTCCCGCCTGGAACGCCTTTCCGCCGCCGATCTCACGCACCTTTCCCGCACCTCTCCCGCACCTTCCGTGCCCCGTCCCGCCCGCCGATGCCTGAACCTTTATCCGAGTTCGACCTGATCCGCCGCTATTTCACGCGCCCGGTCCACAAGGCCGCGCTCGGCGTCGGCGACGACTGCGCGCTGATCGAGGGGCGGCCCGGCCATCAGCTGGCCATCAGCACGGACATGCTCGTCTCCGGCCGCCACTTCTTTCCGGACGTCCCGCCCCGCTCGCTCGGCCACAAGGCGCTTGCGGTGAATCTGTCCGACCTCGCCGCGATGGGCGCGGAGCCGCGCGCGTTCACGCTCGCGCTCGCCCTGCCCAGTGCCGAGGCGCCGTGGCTCGCGGAACTCGCGGCGGGCATGCTGGAACTTGCCGATTTGCACGGTTGCGAGCTGATTGGCGGCGACACGACGCGCGGGCCGCTGACGCTGTCGATCACCGTGTTCGGCGACGTGCCGCCGCGCCAGGCGCTGCGCCGCGATGCCGCCCGGCCCGGCGACGACATCTGGATCTCGGGCACGCTGGGCGATGCGCGGCTTGCGCTAGGCGATTTCCGAGGCGAATGGCTGCTGCCAGAACCCGACTTCACCGCCGTCCGGCCGCGCATGGATACGCCGACGCCGCGCGTCGCGCTGGGCATGGCGCTGCGCGGCGTGGCGCATGCGACACTCGATATTTCCGACGGCCTGGTGGGCGATCTTGGCCATATCCTGGCCCGTTCGGCCGTCGGCGCATGGCTCGATGTCGATGCGCTGCCGCGTTCGGAAATCCTCGCCAGGCAGCCCGAAGAGTGTCAGCGCCTGTGCACGCTGACCGGCGGCGACGACTACGAGCTCTGCTTTACCGCGCCGGCCGATGCGCGGGAGACACTCGCAGGCATCGCCACGCGGCTAGCACTGCCGCTCACGCGCGTCGGGGCGATCACCCCGGAAGCCGGCCTGCGACTCGTCGATCGCGAGGGCAATCCGTGCCGGTTCGACGGTGCGGCGTTCGATCATTTCGCGTCGCCTTGACCGTCCTGGCGCGTGTGCCAACCAACGTACCCGCCGCGATGCCCCCGCGACGTTACTGCATGACGGGGCGCCACAAGCCATGTCATGATGCCGGCATGCGCGGCGCTCGAGCGAGCGCCGACTGACAAGAACATAGATACCCGAGCCGATTCATCCGATGTCCGCCTATCCTCCCGGCGCCGCCCAAGGCAACGCCGCCGACCCCGTCACGCTTGAAGCCGGCCAGACCGTGCGTATCACCCGGCCGACCGCGCGCTTCATGTTCGGCCATCCCGCGCGCCTGATCGCCTACGGCTTCGGGTCGGGGCTCTCGCCCGTCGGCCCGGGTACCGTCGGCACGCTGTATGGCTGGCTGTCGTTCGTCGTCATCTCGATGTGGATCGAACCCACGACGTGGCTGTGGGTCATTGCGGGCAGTTTCCTCGTGGGCCTGTGGGCCTGCGCGCGAACGGCCCGCGATATGGGCGTTTTCGACCATGGCAGCATGGTCTGGGACGAGATCGTCGCGTTCTGGATCGTGATGCTGTTCGTCACGCCGACCGGTTTCTGGGGCCAGCTTGCGGCCTTTCTGTGGTTCCGGCTGTTCGATATCGCCAAGCCCGCGCCGATCCGCTATTACGACCGCACGATGAAGGGTCCCGGCCTGATGGGCGCGTTCGGCGTGATGTTCGACGACCTGCTCGCGGCCTTCTACACGTTGCTCGTGTTCGCGTTGTGGCGTTCGTTCTAAGACGCGTACCCGGTTTCTATCCCCAGCCGATCCCCTGCCGATCCCACGATCATGTCCGTCAGTCGCCTGCTCGACCAACTTGCCGTCCAGATCGGCGTGGCGCTCTCCGAGCGCTCGCTGATGCTTGCCACCGCCGAATCCTGCACGGGTGGGCTGGTGTCGGCCGCCATTACCGATATCTCGGGCTCGTCGGGCTGGTTCGAGCGCGGCTTCGTGACCTACTCGAACGAGGCCAAAAGCACGATGATCGGCGTGCCCGCCAAGCTCATTCGCGATCATGGCGCGGTCAGCGAGGAAGTGGCGCATGCCATGGCGGAAGGCGCGCTCCTCAACAGCCGGGCGCAGGTGTCGCTGTCGATCACCGGGGTCGCCGGGCCTGGCGGCGGGACTGCCGAGAAACCTGTCGGCATGGTCTGCTTCGGCTGGAGCAACCGTATCACCACGCTCACCAGCACCCAGCGCTTCCGCGGCGACCGCGCGCAGATCCGCCGGCAGGCGGCGGAGCATGCCTTGCGGGGTTTGCTGGAGCTGATTCGGAACGAGGCGTAAGGGACGTAAGGGACGTAGGGGACGTAGGGGACGTAGGGGACGTAGGGGACGTAGGGGAACGCCCCCCTGCTCAACCGTGCCGGTAACGGTTGATCGCGTCGCGCGTCTGCGTGGCGACCTTGCGGGCCGCGGCGGCAAAGTCCTTGTCGCGGCTGGCGTAGAGGATGGCGCGGGACGAATTGATCATCATGCCGGTGCCGTCGGCCGTGCGGCCTGCCTTGACCGTGGCTTCGATGTCGCCGCCCTGGGCGCCGATGCCCGGAATCAGCAGCGGCATGTCGCCGACGATCTGCCGGACGCGGGCGATTTCCGCCGGGAAGGTGGCGCCCACCACGAGCCCCATCTGGCCGTTGGTGTTCCACCGCTCGCGCGCGGCCTCGGCCACGACCTGGTACACGGGTTTGCCATCCACCGGCAGGAACTGCACGTCCGAGCCGCCCGCGTTCGACGTGCGGCACAGCACGATCACGCCGCGGCCGGGATACGCCAGGTACGGCTCCATCGAATCGAAGCCCATGTACGGGCTCACCGTCACCGCATCCGCCTTGTAGCGCTCGAACGCCTCGATGGCGTAATGCTCGGCCGTCGAGCCGATATCGCCGCGCTTGGCATCCAGCACCACCGGAATCCCGGGATGCGCGTCGTGGATATATTCGATCAGCTGCTCGAGCTGGTCCTCCGCGCGCTGCGAATGGAAGTAGGCGATCTGCGGCTTGTACGCGCAGACGAGATCCGCCGTGGCATCGACGATTTCACGGCAGAACGAGAAAATGGCCCCGCCCGTGCCGGTCATCGACATGGGCAGCTTGGCGGGATCCGGGTCCAGGCCGACGCATAGCAGGGAATCGTTGCGCTGCCAGGCGGCGGACAGCTGCTCGGTGAAGGTCATGGGAAGCTCGATATCAGGATGACGCCAGGGTCGTTGGCGCCAATTCTACCGCCGCATGCTATGGTTGGCGTGATCCGCGGGCATCGTTGGCGTGATCTCGCACAATCGTCCCTCCTTCCTCGATAACAAGACAAGCGCAAGCGCGGCATGCCGCCAAGCGCCCGCCCACCCATGACTCTGGACCGCCGCGGTCTCATCCTGCTCGTCATTCTCACACTCGCCTGGGGCATCAACTGGCCCGTCATGAAAATCGGCGTGGCCCATTTCCCGGCGCTCGGTTTTCGCCTGCTCTGCATGGCCGGCGGCGTCGTGGCGCTGGGCGTGGCGCTGCGGCTGCGCGGCGATTCGCTCGCGGTACCGCGCGCCGCCTGGGGCACCGTGGTCAAGCTCGCCATCCCGAACATGGTCGTGTGGCACCTGCTGGCGATCTGCGCGGTCAAGATGCTGTCCTCGGGCCGCGCGGCCATCCTCGGCTACACGATGCCGATCTGGGCCGTCGTGTGGGGCCTGCTGCTGTTTCGCGAGCGCATCGCGCTATCGGCGTGGATCGGCATGGGCTGCGCGCTGGTCGGTACGATCCTGTTGCTATCGGGCGAAATCGCCGCGATCACCGGCAGCCCCACGGGTACGCTGCTGATGCTCGGCGCGGCGGCGGGCTGGGGCTTCGGCACGCAGTTGATGAAACGCACGCAGATCGACGTGCCGATCGGCGCGTTGACCTTCTGGATGCTCGTGGTGGCGCTACCGTTCCTGCTGCTCGGCTCGCTGCTGCTGGAATCGGGATGGCGCATGCCCAACGGGATCGAATGGGCCGCTATCGGCTACAACGCCGTGGTGGTGTTCGCCTATTGCCATCTGGTGTGGTTCGCGCTGGCACGCAGCCTGCCGCCCGTGGTATCCAGCCTGTCGATCATGTTCATCCCCGTGGTGGGCGTGTTTTCGGGCATGCTGCTGCTCGGCGAGCGCCCCCATTGGCAGGATTACGCGGCCATCGTGCTCATGTTCGCCGCACTGTCGAGCGTGATGCTGGGCCCATCGCTGCGCCGCCGCCACTAACGCGAAAATCGGCCATATTTCGCTTAACAAGCCCCCCTGCGTTGGGCTACACTCGCGGCCATCAGAATCCCGGGAAGTCCCTTCCCGACTAGGCAGCCGACACAGCGTCATCAGTCACAAGGAATCGCGGATGATCAACCTGTTCGTCCTCCAGAAAGGACGGCTTGCCCAGGAGCAGGTCGACGAACGCAACGAGCTGCTGCAGCACAAGCCGATCTGGATCGACGTCGTCAGTCCCGACGACGAAGAGCTGGCGTGGATCAAGGAAGCTTATGGCGTGGTGCTGCCCGAGCTTGAAGACCTCGGCGACCTCGAGGCGTCCGCCCGGTATTTCGAAGGCGAGGACGAAAACATCCATATCCGCACGGACTTCCTCCTTGACGAGGAAGGCACTTCGCGCAACGTGCGCGTCGCGTTCGTACTGACGCGCGACGTCGTCTTTTCGATTCACGACGAAGACCTGCCCGTGTTCCGCCTGGTGCGGCTGCGCGCGCGCATGCGGCCCGGTTCGGTACGCAATGCCAAGGACGTGCTGATGGATCTCTACGCGACGGACGCCGAATATTCGGCGGACTCGATCGAGGAGATCTACGAGCGGCTGGAGGAAGCGAGCCGCCGCGTGCTCGCGGAGAATGTCACCGACGCCGCGGCCGCCGACGTGCTGGAAATGATCGCGCGCGAGGAAGACTTGAACGGCCGCATCCGCCGCAACGTCATGGACACGCGCCGCGCGGTGTCCTTCCTCATGCGCAGTCAGATGCTGTCGGCCGAGCAGCAGGACGAGGCGCGGCAGATCCTGCGCGACATCGACTCCATCGAGAACCACACCGCGTTCCTGTTCGACAAGATAAACTTTCTGATGGATGCGACCGTCGGTTTCATCAACATCAACCAGAACAAGATCATCAAGCTGTTCTCGGTGGTGTCGGTGGCGCTGATGCCGCCCACGCTGATCGCGAGCATCTACGGCATGAACTTCAAGGTCATGCCGGAACTCGACTGGGCCGCGGGGTATCCGTGGGCGCTCGGGTTGATGGCGGTGTCCGCGGCGGTGCCCCTCATCTACTTCCGCAGGAAAGGGTGGCTGGGCTAGCGCGATTAGTCCGGTAGGGTCGCCGCGCCCATGCGGCGCGCGATGATGCCGGCCTTCACGCGGAAGTTCACGCGCACATTGGCGCAGTAGGCCTTCTTGTCGAAACACTTTGGCGCTGGCAATGCCGCCGCGAGCCGCGCGGCCTGGCCGACGCCGAGCTTCGACGCGCTCGTCTTGAAGTAATGCTGCGCGGCCGCCTCCGCGCCGAACACCCCCTCGCCCCACTCCACCGAATTCAGGTAGATCTCGAAGATGCGCTGCTTGTCGAGCCAGAACTCGAGCATCCACGAAATGGCGAGTTCCTGCCCCTTGCGCAGGTAGTTCTGCTCGGACGACAGGAACAGGTTCTTGGCCAGCTGCTGCGTGATGGTCGACCCGCCGCGCACGATATGCCCGCGCTGCTTGTTGCGCTCCCAGGCATCGAGCATCGCATCGAGTTCATAACCGGGATGATTGACGAAGTCCGCGTCCTCGCTCGCGATCACCGCGCGCTTGAGGTTGCGCGAGATATCGTCGTAGCGGACCCATCGATGGTCGAGCGAACAGCTCCAGAAGTTGACGCCGCACAGGCGCCAGTGCTCGGCGCGCATGAACGACGACGACGACGGATCGATGTACTGCCAGCTCGCGATTTGCAGGAAGAAATACAGCTGCATCGCGAGCACGCCCGCCAGCAGGCATCCGCACACATAGCCAAGCCAGCGCATGGCCTATGGTCAGTTGCCGGCCCGCGCTTCCGCTTCCAGCGCGGCGCGCAACTCGGCCAGCACGGGCGCGGTCTTAGGCCGCACGCCGCGCCAGTTATAGAACGCCTCGGCGGCCTGCTCGACGAGCATGCCCAGGCCGTCGCTGGTACGCGCGCCGCATTGGGCCGCATACGCGAGGAACACGGTCGGCACCGCGCCGTACATCATGTCGTAGGCCAGCACGTCCGGTCCGAGCAGGAACCCGGGCACGGGCGGCACCTCGCCCTGCAGGCTGCTGGCGGAAGCGTTGATGACGACGTCGCACGCTTCGTCCTCGGACAGGCCCTCGAGCGCATCGAGGCCGCCGCCCCAGAGTTCCACGTTGTACTGGTTGCCGGCCTCGGCAAACGCCTCGAGCATGTCGCTCGCGCGCGCTGCCGTGCGGTTGGCCACGACGATCCGGTCCGGACGGCATTCGATCAGCGGCAGCATCGCGCCCATGGCGGCGCCACCGGCGCCGAGCAGCAGGATGCGGCGGCCTTCGAGCAGCGTGTCGAGGTTGTCCTGGATATCGCGCACGAGGCCAATGCCGTCAGTATTGTCGCCGTGGATCAGACCATCCTCGATCCACATCGTATTCACCGCGCCCGCGGCTTCCGCGCGATCGGTGAGGCGGTCAGACATGTCGTAGGCCTCGAGCTTGAACGGCGTGGTCACGTTGCAGCCGTAGCCGCCCTCGGCGAAGAACTGGCGCACGGTGTCGGCAAACCCGTCGAGCGGCGCGAGCAGGCGGTCGTACTGCACCGCTTCGCCGGTCTGGCGGGCAAAGGCGGCGTGGATGGCCGGCGAGCGGCTATGCGCCACCGGATTGCCGATCACCACGTAGCGGTCGGCCTGATTCTGGGTTTCTTTCATCAGCGCGGCTGCAGCCGGACGTCGAGTCCGCTGCGCGAAAACTTGAAGGTGGAAATGACCTCGAGGATGTCCTGGCGAGCCTGCATTTCCGGAGAGAACTGGCCGAACGGCGCCGCCGCCCGCACGATGGCCACGGCCTGGCGGTCCAGCGCGGGATCCCCCGAGCTCTTGGCCACGTCGATCGCCTCGACGTTGTAGCCGTCACGGTTGTAGCCTAGCTTGCCCGTCCGGTTGACGTTGATCACGAGGATCAGCTGGCCGTACAGGGGCTTGCCGTTGCGCTGCGGGAAATCGCTCGTGCCGCGTGCCTCGATCTTGCGGCGCAGGCGGTCGTAATACTGGGCGTACTCCACGCCCTGCGCGCTCGTCGCGGTCAGCTGCATGCGCTTGGGACGCTTGGCGTAGTGCTCGAGGTTCTTGCCGATCTCGGCCTCGAGCTTGGCCATTTCATCGATGCTCGTGCGGTCGTCCTGGCCGCGCTGGAGCGGATCCACGCGCTGCTCGCCGGGCTTGATGGGCTGGCTGCGCACGGACGGCACGGCCTCGCGCGCCTGCGTCATCAGCCGCTGCTGTTCCTGCTCCAGCTGCTCGACGCGGCGCTGCACCTGCCGCACGAGGTCGCCATCCTTGGATTCGGTTTGCGCGGGCAGCGGCGTGGTGGCGCGCTGTACGTCATGGTCGCCGCCGCCATCGAGGTTGGCCTGCGCCAGCACCGTCGGATTGCGCGGCTTGTCGGCCGACTTCGAATTGACGAGCACGACGTCGAGCATCGGGTCCGAACGCTTGATCTCGAACACTTCCGGCGCGGCGATCCGCACCGTCAGCAGCACGCCATGGATCAGCAGCGAGACCACCAGCGCCTTCACCAGCGTACTGCTCGATCGCCACCGTTGGCGCAGCGGACTTAATGGACCTAAGGGACCTGAGGGACCTGAGGGACCTGACGGACCCAATGGACCCGACGTACGCTTTGGGCGGGGAGCGGCGAGGGTGGCGGTCACGGTCTGAGACGGTTGGCTGGAAGCGGTTGGCGGGCAGACTGGATTGTAAGGGAGCCAACCGCTTTTCCGAAGCGATCAGGGCGCGGGCGAAGGGGGGATGTCGCGCGCCGCCGACGCCTCCGCGTCATCGCCTTCGGCTGCCTCGCCCTGCACTTTCGACGCGTCTCGCAAACCGGCCGTCTCCTCGCCGGCGCCGGCGCTATCGCTGCCGTCGGCCCCACCCTCGGTACCGCGTTCCGCCGCGGCCTCCGCCGCTTCCTGAGCAGCCGCTTCCGCGGCGTCCTCGGCGGACTCCTCGGCGGTCTCTTCATCGGGCTCGAGGTCGTCCTCGGGCACCGCGTCGCCGGCAAACACTTCCAGCACGCGGCAGGACACGTCGAGCGAAATCTCGTCGGTGCTCGCGATCTCCAGCATGACCTGCGTGCCGCGCGACGCCTGCGCGAGTTCGGGCACGCGCGTGACGAGCGGAATCTCGGCAAAGCGCACCGCGCCTTCCTTGAGCACCGCGGCCAGCATGCGGTCGCGCGTCTCCTGTCCGAGCCAGCGCAGGCACCAGTAGCGTTCCATCGTCGATTGATGGTCGGCGTAGGCCGCGTACGTGCCTTCGAAATCGGCAACGGCCGCGAGCAGGTCGGCATCCTTGGGCTTGAACGGCGCCACGAGCTTGGCGGTCACGCCATGCTGCGCCACCGCGATGATCTGCCACTGGTTCACCAGATCGACATAGCGGCGCAGCGGCGACGTGCTCCACGCGTACTGCGCCACGCCGAGCCCTTCATGCGGGGCCGGATAGGTCTGCATGCGCGTGCGATGCATGCCCCACGCCTTCTGCGTGCGATAGATGCCCGGCACGCCGTGGTCGGCCAGCAGCTTGCCCCAGGTGCTGTTGGCGAGAATCATCAGTTCGGCGACGATCTTGTCGAGCGGCGAACCGCGCTTGCGCTGCTCGATGCGGACGCGTTCGCTGCCGTCGTCGAGCGTGTCGATATAGAAGCTGTAGTCCGCGCGATTGTGGGACTCTGGACGCAAGCCGCTCGCGAGGCGCGCCTTCTGGCGCTCGTCGTAAAGGAAACCGGCAAAGTGGTACAGCTGCGTGAGCGCTTCGCGGAACGGATAGTCGCCCGTGCCCGCGGCCAGCGCGGCCTCCGTCACCACGTCCTCCAGCAGGTTGTGGCGCAGGTTGGCGGCGATGGGCACGCGCTCCGCGCGCGTCTCGCTGCCGACGATCAGCGGCTGGCCGCCCTCGGCGCCCTGCATATCGACCGTGACATACAGCGACACCGCCGGGCACGTGCGGCCTTCCTGCAGCGTGTAACGCTCGACGACCGCATCGGGCAGCATCGTGATCTTGTCGCCCGGGAAATAGACCGTGGACAGACGCTGGCGCGCGATGGCGTCGAGCGCGTCGCCACGCTGGATGCCAAGCGCCGGCGCGGCGATATGCACGCCGATACGCAGCTTGCCGTCGGGCAGCGTGGTCACGGACAGCGCGTCGTCGATCTCGGTCGTGGTCACGTCGTCGATCGAGAACGCCTGCACGTCGGCCAGCGGCAGGTCGCCGGCGGGCTCGGGCACCGTCACGTCGGGGAAGCCGATGCCCTTCGGGAAGCATTCGGCCAGGAACTTGGCCTCATGCAGCGCGCGCGGACTCGCGATGCCGCCCACGGCGACCATCAGCCGCATCGGTGTCATGCCGAGCGCCGTGCACGCGGCGTCCATCGCCTTGTATTCGAGGCTGTTCTTGTCGGGGCGGAACAGCAGCTGCAGGACCTTGCCGCGGAAGGATTCCGGCAGCGTCATCGCCTTGAGCTGGGCCTCATACTCGGCCTGCACCAGCGCCTGCTGCTTCTTGCGTTCGAGCGCGGCGAGCGCGGCCTTCAACTGGTCTTCGGGCGCGCGCTGATAGCGGCCGCGCCCCTTGCGGCGGAAGTAGACCGGATTGCCATGGAGGGCCATGGCGAGCGCGGCCTGCTTCACGACATCGGCGCCGGCGCCGTAGTACTCGCCGGCAAGGTCCGCGAAGCCGAATTCGTCGGCCGGCGCGCATTCCCAGAGGAAGTCGAGATCGATCTCCGCCGTCAGGTCGCCGGTCTGCCGCACGAGTTCGATCGCCGACGGCTGGGCAAACTGCAACAGCACGTCGCGCGACTTGACCTTGGTGCGCTTGCCCGCGGGCAATTCGACCTGATAGGCCTCGCCCTGCTGGGCGAGCACGGTGCCGGCGCGAATTTCGCCGCCTTCTTCGAACAACAACTGCATGGATCGGTACTTTCAGAAATGCCGGGACACCGCACCGGGCTCGACGACGAGGGGGGAGCGGGCATGATACCGCACCGCCGTCGCCGCGGCCCCGCAATGGTGCCCCGGCCGGGTTCGGGACGGGAAGAAGCGGACCCGCCGGTCACGGCCGGCGCACGGGCGCGGGCCGCGACTGGAGGTCGGGCAGGAAGACTTCGGTGACGAGCATGGCGCCGCCGCCGCGATGGAACACGGACCGCCGCGCGGGCAGCATCGGCGCGCGCGCGAGGTCCGGCAGCACACGCCGCATGGCCACGCGCATCGGATGATCGGGCCGCAGCCGCGCGAACTCGAACGGCGTGCGCGAGACACGCGGATCGACGAACAGCCGGCCGCCTAGCGGACGCTCGCCCAGCCCGCGGAGGAACGGCCAGTCGCGCCGCGCATGGCGCGCGATCACGATCGTATGGGCATAAATGGCGGTCACCTCGTCGCAGATCAGCATGACTTCGCGCGTGAGCACGGGCGCCGGCGCGGGCAGGCCGAGCGCCCGCCACTCGTCGGCATAGGGCATGGCCAGCCGTTGCGCGAGGCGTGCCACGCGGAACTGCGCCGATGCGGAGATCAGCCGCGCGGTCAGCGAGCCCGCGTCGCCGGTCACCCAGCGGCGCAGGTTCGGCGAAATGGTCGCATCGTAGGGCAGATGGGCCTGCCACGCGCCGCCGCCGCGCGCCCGCGCAACACCGGCATGCCTGTGGAGTGGGCCCGTCATGCGGCGGGGCGATAGCCGCAGAAGCTCAGCACATCGTCAACGTAGTCGGCAAATTCGCTGATGCCATGGTCGCTGCCCTCGATCACGCGGACGTGCGCGCCCGGGTACGCCGCCACCATCTCGCGATAGTCGAGCACCTCGTCGCCGGTCGCGGCAATCAGGTAATAACGCGCGGGATCGGTGATGGCCTCGACCCGCAAGTCGAGCAGTTCCTGCAGGTGCGCGCGCTCCACGCGCACGGAGCCGCCGCCATGCCATAGCGGCTGATCGCCAAGATACTTCTCGAGATCGGTCCACGGGTGGATGGCCGGATTGAGCAACACCGTCCGGCAGCCATGACGTTCGCCGAGCCAGCGCGCGTAGAAACCACCGAGCGACGAGCCGACGATCGCGATTTCGGTATCGCCCCCGGCCCGCGCACCGGCGATGGCCGCCTCGGCCCGTTCGATCGCGGCGGCCGGCGACACATCGAGCATCGGGCAGGCGTAGGCCTTGCCCACGCCCCACTCGCGCATGCGCTCCTGCACGAGCCGCGCCTTGAACGACTGCGGCGACGAGCGGAAGCCGTGCAGATACAGCAGCATCGTGGCTCCCTTTACGCCAGCGGCGCAGCGAGCGCGTCGAGCAGCTTGCGGTGGACGTCGCCGAAGCCGCCGTTGCTCATGACCAGCACATGATCGCCGGGCTTCGCGGCCGCGCGCACGGCGGCCACCAGCGCGCCGATGTCCTGGAATGCCGCGGCCTTGTCGCCGAGCGGTGCAAGCGATTCGGCGAGATCCCAGCCCAGCGCGTCCTTGCCGCCGGGCGCGCCATAGCCGAACACGAGGTCCGCGCCTTCGAGGCTCGCGGGCAGCTGGGCCTTCATCACGCCAAGCTTCATCGTGTTGGAACGCGGCTCCAGCACGGCAAGGATGCGCGCCTCCCCCACCCTGCGGCGCAGGCCGTCGAGCGTGGTCTGGATCGCGGTGGGATGGTGCGCGAAATCGTCGTACACGGTGACGCCGTTCGCCACGCCGCGCACTTCCATGCGCCGCTTGACATTGGCGAAGCGGCTCAGCGACTCGATCGCGCGCGCGGGCGGCACGCCCACGTGACGCGCCGCGGCGATGGCGGCGAGCGCATTCATGCGGTTGTGCGTGCCCTGCAGGTCCCAGATCACCGTGCCTTGCAGCGCTTCCTGTCCCTTGTCATCGAACCAGACATCGAAGCCGTCCTTGCCCTCTGGCACCGGCGTGGCGGCATTGCCCTCGCGCCAGTTGCCCATGCCGAACTGCTCGACTTCGCTCCAGCAGCCGCGCTCGAGCACGCGCGCGAGACTCGGTTCGTTGCCGTTGACGAGGAGGCGGCCCTGACGGGGCACCGTGCGCACGAGGTGGTGGAACTGGGTCTCGATCGCCGCGAGATCCGGGAAGATGTCGGCGTGATCGTATTCGAGGTTGTTCAGGATCGCCGTGCGCGGACGGTAATGGACGAACTTGCTGCGCTTGTCGAAAAAGGCGGTGTCGTATTCGTCCGCCTCGATGACGAAGAAGTCAGATGCCGTCAGCCGCGCGGAAATGCCGAAGTTCTGGGGCACGCCGCCCACGAGGAAGCCCGGCTCGTAACCGGCGTCTTCGAGAATCCAGCTCAGCATCGACGTGGTCGTGGTCTTGCCGTGGGTGCCGGCCACCGCGAGCACCCACTTGCCCGCGAGCACATGCTCGCCGAGCCATTGCGGGCCGGACGTGTACGGCAAATTGCGATCGAGGATCGCCTCCATCAGCGGATTCCCGCGGGAGACCACGTTGCCGATCACGAACAGGTCCGGCTCGAGCGAAATCTGGGACGGGTCGAACCCTTCGATCAGTTCGATACCCTGCGCCTCGAGCTGCGTGCTCATGGGCGGGTAGACATTGGCATCGCAGCCGGTGACGCGGTGGCCCGCCTGACGGGCGAGTACCGCGAGGCCGCCCATGAACGTGCCGCAGATGCCGAGGATATGAATATGCATGGTGCGTCGGGGGAAATCTTGAAGCCCGGGGACCATTCGCGCGCGCCCGGGCAGGGAGCGGTCGATTGTACCCGAGGGGGTACGCCCCAACGCACGCCGTCACTTGCGCTTACATGCCGCAGCAACGGCCGCGGACGGGTCCGGTATCATTTCGGCATGTCCCGACATGCCCCTACCGATCTCACCCGTCTGCGCGAAGAAATCGCGCAGGCCGCCGCGCGCATGATTGCCGAGGATGGCGCCGACTACGCCACCGCCAAGCGCAAGGCCGCGCGCCAGTTGCTCGGCGACGTCCGCGTCGCGGGCGAGTGGCTGCCCGATAACGAGACCATCGAGGCCGAAGTGCGGGCCTACCAGGCGCTGTTCCACGGCGAGAGCCAGCCACGCATCCTCGAACTGATGCGGCGGGTCGCCGTGCTGGCGATGGAAGATCTCGCCGCGTTCCGGCCCTATCTGGTTGGCGCGGTCCTCAACGGCACGGCGACCGAGCACTCCGATATCTATCTGCAATGCTTCTGCGATAGTCCCAAGGATGTCGCGCTGCACCTGCTCAACGCCGGCCTCGACTTCGAGACCAGCGAGTCTCGGCACTTCGGCGGGCGCGCCGACGTGGAGACGCTCAGCTTCCTATGGCGCGGGCAATGGCCGGCGCACCGCGAGGCCCGGCTCCTGGCGGCCGAGGTGCGCGAGGTACTGGGCGCCCCGCTGGGCCTGCATATCGCCCTCTATGACGCGGACGACGAGCGCGGCGCCGTGCGGGCCGACGCCAGCGGCCGGGTGGCGCGCGCCGACCTGACGGCGGTGCGCGCCATGCTCGACGCGTGAGCCTCCCGACATCACATCTCAACGTATATATATAGAGAGAGACGCCCTCCGGCACCCAACATGACCACCTCCCCAAGCCCATCGCCCCGCCGCCGCAGCCTCTGGCTGTGGATATTGCTCGCCGTGATCGCCGCTGCCGCCGGCGTTTACGCGAGCCATTCGGTGTTCTCGCCGAAGCCCGCCGCGGATGGCGCGGTGGAGGCCCTGTATCAGGCAAAACTTCCCTCGCCGAACGGCAGCGAGGTCGATCTGAGCAAACTGCGCGGCAGGACGCTGGTCGTGAATTTCTGGGCGCCGTGGTGCGGCCCCTGCGTGGAGGAAATGCCCGAACTGACGGCGCTCCACAAGGAATACACCGCCCGCAATGTAGAATTCATCGGCATTGGCATCGATTCCGCCAGGAACATCGAACAATTCCTGCAGAAGGTGCCCGTGGCCTATCCGCTCGCGGTCGCCGGTTTCGCGGGCACCGAACTGGCGCGCAGCCTTGGCAATGCGCAGGGCGGCCTGCCCTACACACTGGTGATCGCGCCCGACGGCGCCGTGAAGTTCTCCAAACTGGGGCGCGTCCACATGGAAGAACTGCGCGCCGTATTGCCTAAGACCTGACGGGCCCAGGACCTGACGGCGATTTGCGACGGGGCGTAAAACGCGATCTCGTCGCTAAATTCCGATAATTGACGGCGATCCCCGTCGATCCCGCAGAATTCAGGCCCCACAAGCGCTGGCGGGCGCGCAAAATGCAGAAAAGTGGCCGAAGAGGCGCCTTGCACCGTGGTGCGCGCTGTATCCCCCGCTAGACAAATCCCTCTAAGCTACGGTAATCTCCGCGCAATTTCGTTGATCTGGTCGAGTCACTGTGACCCTGAACGTGTCCGCAAACCGCTCCGCTAGCCGCGCCGCCCGCTACGGCAAGGTGCTCGTCCTCCATGGACCGAACCTGAACTTGCTGGGAACGCGCGAGCCGGAGACGTACGGGCACACGACACTGGCCGACATCGACGAAGCGCTGGCCAAGCGTGCCGCCGAGACCGGATTGGCGCTGGACACGTTCCAGTCCAACCACGAAGGCGCGCTCGTGGACCGCATTCATGCGGCCCGCGTCGAAGGTGTGGACTTCATCATCATCAACCCGGCCGCGTACACGCATACGAGCGTGGCACTGCGCGACGCGCTGGCCGGGGTGGCGATTCCGTTCGTCGAGGTCCACCTGTCGAACGTGCATCGCCGCGAGCCGTTCCGTCATCACTCCTATTTCTCCGATCAGGCGGTAGGCGTGATTTGCGGACTGGGCTGGCAGGGATACCTGCTGGCGCTCGAGTATGTGCTCGCACAGGAAGCCGCGCCGAACGGCTAGCCCGACGACCCGATTGACGACAAGGCGCCATGGCGACCGCCAGGCGCCTTTGTCATGAACGATTCCCCGCCGCCGTGCGCGCGATCCGCGCAATGGTGACCGGACAACCCGATTCTGGAGGACAAAAGATGGACTTGCGCAAGCTTAAGACGCTGATCGACCTGGTGGCCGAATCCGGCATCTCGGAGCTGGAAGTGACCGAAGGCGACGGCAAGGTGCGCATCGTGAAGGCACCGCCGCAGGTCGTGGCACCGATCGCCATGCCGCAAGTACAGGCGCTGCCCGCCGCGCCGGGCGCGCCCGCGGCAGCTGCCGCGCCGGCCGCCGAAGCCGCTCCCGCCGCGCCGCAACTGCCGGCTGGCCACGTGGTCACGTCGCCGATGGTCGGCACGTTCTATCGTGCGCCGTCCCCGGGCGCTTCGGCGTTCGTCAATGTCGGCGACGCGGTCAAGGAAGGCCAGACCGTCTGCATCATCGAAGCCATGAAGCTGCTCAACGAAATCGAGTGCGACAAGGCTGGCGTGATCAAGGAAATCCTGGTCGAGAACGGCCAGGCCGTGGAATACGGCCAGCCGCTGTTCGTCATCGGCTGATGCGCATCGGGCCGGCGCCGCCGGCCGCGAGCCCCTCCCGCGCCGCCCCCGGCCACGCGCGGGCTCGCTTCTGTTCTCGCAGAGAGAGACCATGTTTGAAAAAATTCTGATCGCGAACCGCGGCGAAATCGCGCTTCGCATCCAGCGCGCCTGCCGCGAGCTGGGCATCAAGACCGTGGTGGTGTACTCGGAAGCCGACAAGGAAGCCAAGTACGTCAAGCTTGCCGACGAGGCCGTCTGCATCGGCCCGGCACCTTCGCCGCTGTCCTACCTGAACATGCCCGCCATCATCTCGGCGGCCGAAGTCACGGACGCCCAGGCCATCCACCCGGGCTACGGCTTCCTGTCCGAAAATGCGGACTTCGCCGAGCGCGTCGAGAAATCGGGCTTCGTGTTCATCGGCCCGACGTCCGAGAGCATTCGCCTGATGGGCGACAAGGTCTCGGCCAAGCAGGCGATGATCAAGTCCGGCGTGCCCTGCGTACCGGGCTCCGACGGCGCCCTGCCCGACGATCCGAAGGAGATTCTCGCGACCGCGCGTCGCGTGGGCTACCCTGTGATCATCAAGGCGGCGGGCGGCGGCGGTGGCCGCGGCATGCGCGTGGTGCACACCGAGGCCGCGCTGATCAATGCGGTCAACATGACCCGCGAGGAAGCCGGACGCGCGTTCGGCAACCCCGAGGTGTACATGGAGAAGTTCCTCGAGAACCCGCGTCACGTCGAGATCCAGATTCTGGCCGACGAGCACAGGCAGGCCATCTGGCTGGGCGAACGCGACTGCTCGATGCAGCGGCGCCACCAGAAGGTCATCGAGGAAGCGCCCGCGCCGCACATCCCGCGCCGGCTGATCGAGCGCATCGGCGATCGTTGCGCCGAGGCCTGCAAGAAGATCGGCTATCGTGGCGCCGGCACGTTCGAATTCCTGTACGAGAACAACGAGTTCTATTTCATCGAAATGAACACGCGCGTGCAGGTGGAGCATCCGGTCACGGAGCTGATCACCGGCATCGACATCGTGCAGGAACAGATTCGCATCGCGTTTGGCGAAAAGCTCCGCTTCCGCCAGAAGGACGTGCAGCTGCGCGGCCATGCGATCGAATGCCGGATCAACGCCGAGGACCCGTTCAAGTTCACGCCGTCGCCGGGACGCATCACCGCATGGCATATGCCGGGCGGCCCCGGTGTGCGCGTCGACTCGCACGCGTATGATGGCTACTTCGTGCCGCCCAACTACGACTCGATGATCGGCAAGATCATCACGTACGGCGCCACGCGGGAGCAGGCCATTGCCCGCATGCGCATCGCGCTGTCGGAGATGGTCGTGGACGGCATTCTGACCAACGTGCCGTTGCACCGTGACCTGATGCTGGACGCCAACTTCGTCGAAGGCGGCACCAGCATCCATTATCTGGAACACCGCCTGGCGCAGAAGGCCGTGGCCAAGGGCGAGAAGGCCTGAGGGCCAGAGGCCTGAAGTTCGCAGGCATCGCAACAAGGGAGAGCCGTGGCTTTTCAGGAATGTGTGATCGAGGTTGCGCAGGATCAGGCCGAGGCCTGGTCCGACGCCCTGTTCGATCTGGGCGCGTTGTCCGTGTCGGTGGAAGACGCCGATGCCGACACGCCCGATGAAAAGCCGCTGTTCGGCGAACCGGGGCTGGAACCCACGCGTCTTGCGTGGGACCGGTCGCGGGTGGTCGCGCTGTTTGGTGACGACGTCGATCCCGCGCTCGCCCTCGCGGCGGCCGCCAATGCGCTCGGCGTGAGTCCCGTGCCCGCGCATGCGCTGCGCGCGGTGGAGGATCAGGACTGGGTGCGCCTGACGCAATCCCAGTTCGAGCCGATTCGCGTCGGCGAGAAGTTATGGGTGGTGCCGTCGTGGCACGACGCACCGGAGCCCGATGCGGTGGTCCTGGAACTGGATCCGGGGCTGGCGTTCGGCACCGGGAGTCATCCCACCACGCGTCTCTGCATGCAATGGCTGGAACAGCATCTGCATCGCGGCGAGACCGTGCTCGATTATGGTTGCGGCTCCGGTATCCTCGCGATCGTCGCGAAGAAGCTGGGTGCCGGCGACACCCTGGGCATCGACATCGATCCCAACGCGGTGGAAGCGTCGCGCTACAACGCCGAACGCAACCGCGTCGCCGCCGAGTTTGCGCTGCCCGAGTCGGTATCCGAAGCGACCCACGACCTCGTGGTCGCCAATATTCTGTCCAATCCGCTCAAGCTGATGGCGGCGATGCTGAGTGCGCGCGTGCGCCCCGGTGGCCGTCTCGTGCTTTCGGGCGTGCTCGAGCGGCAGGCCGACGAAGTGGCCGCCGCCTATGCGCCATGGCTGCCGATGACGGTCTGGCGCAGCGAGGAAGGCTGGGTCTGCCTGCACGGCACCCGCCCCGTGACCTCGGTTTCCCAGTCTGCCTGAGGCCCACCCATGGCCGCCGTCAAGCTCGTCACGCGCTGCCCGGCCTGCCGTACCGCGTTCCGGCTCGTGGCGGATCAGTTGCGGCTGCGGCAGGGGTTGGTGCGGTGCGGCCAGTGTGAAACCGTCTTCGACGCGCGCGAACACCTGATCGAGGTGCCCGCGTCGCCGCGTTCGTCCTCCTCGTCCCCCTCCGCGTCCTCCACGTCCCCCGTGTCGGGCGGTGGTTCGGGCGGTGGTTCGGGCGGTGGTTCGGACGGTACGTCGGTCGGTACGTCGCCCGAATCGTCGAGCGGTACGTCAGGAGCCTCCGCCCCGCCTGAGTCGCGCCCCGCGCCATCGATTGCGCCCACGCCCGGCGCTGCCGGGCTGACGGTGGAGGCCGCGCTCGCGCATGCCGAGCAACGCCAGGCCGAAGCCCGCGCGCACGAGGCGTCGCAGCCGTTCGACCCGGGCTACGACCCCGGCTACGAAGTCCCCGCCCTCGACTCGCCCACGATGATGATGGCCGAGTCCGAGACGCTCGGCGGCTACGACGAGCCCGCGACCGGGCCCAAGCCGAAGGCGGACGAAGCCTCGGCCACCGCGCGCGCGGCTGAAGAACAAGCGGCGCCCGGACGCGAGACCGCGCAGAGCACCGAGGCCCGCGACGACGCCGCGGCCCGTACCGATGCCGAGGCCCACGATGACGCTGAGGCCCGTGCCGACGCCGAGGCCCGTGCAGACGCCAAGGCCCGCGATGACGCCGAGGCCCGTGCAGACGCCAAGGCCCGCGATGACGCAGAGGCCCGTGCCGACGCCGAGGTTCGCGATAACGCTGAGGTCCGTGCCGAGGCCAGGCTCGATACCGAGGTAGCGCAAGCGCGCGACGCGCGAACCGCGCAGGAGCCGCCCGAAGCCGCCGAACCGGCCTTACCGCCGCCCGACCCCTGGCCGGCGCTCGATCATGGCGCGTTCGGCGACGACCCCGCGCCAGCGCGCACACCACCGCCGGCAGGCATCCCCGCGGCGGGGGCCTATAGCGCCGGGCCAGCCACCGCGAGCGATCCGTTTGGGGCACCGGTGATTCCGAGCGCAAGCGGATTCCTGCGTACGGAGACCGCCGAAGCCCGCGCCGCGGATGCCGATCGTTCAGCAAGCGCCGCCGACCCCGGCGGCGCGGCCGCCGCCTCCGAGACCGCCCGCTCCGACGCCGACGCATACTCGACTGCGGCGGCACCGGCCGCCGCCCACGCGTCGACCGCTCAGCACTGGCTGGGCCGCCGCCACCGCGAGGACCAGGACGATAAGGCAGCGGGCACAGATAGCGAAGGGACGCACGAAGGCACCAGCGAAGGCGACCGCCGCGCGAGCGAAGATCGGGACAAGCCCCGCACCCCCGCCTTCGCCCCCGACTTCCTGCGCCACACCCGCGGCCCGCAGCGGCAGCGCGAGCACAAGGTCACGCTGCCCACGAGCAAGCGCACGCTCGCGCGCGTGGCAGTCGCGATGCTCGCGATCGCCGCGCTGATGGAGGCGACGTATCTCGCACGCAGCCAGCTGGCCGGCACTTTCCCCGCGCTGCGTCCCGCGCTGGAAGCCGCATGCGCGCCGCTGCACTGCGTGGTGCCGCCCTGGCGCGACCTGGAAGCGCTGCGCATCGACAGCTCGCAACTGCAGAAGCAGGACGAATCCACCGACGTCTATCAGCTCGCCGTCACGATGCGCAACCAGGGCCGCGCGACCACCGCCCTGCCCGCCATCGAACTCGTGATGACCGATCTGCAGGATCAGTTGCTGCTGCGCCGCGTGCTGCAGCCAGCCGAGTATCTGGAACCCGCGCAGCGCGGGTTCGCGACAAGCGGCCTGCGCGCGGGCAGCGAGCTGCCGGTTCGGGTACGATTCCGGACACAGCAGGCGGCCGCCAACTACCGCGTGCTGATTTTCTACCCCTGATTTTCTACCTTTGAGATACGCCTGAGATACCCTGTTCGCAGGCATCCCGCGTGCGCCAATGCGCGCCCGTGCGAACGTGTGAACGCGCGAAAGCGCGCGTAGCCGTCCCCGTATTGCATCCCGATTCCAACATCAGCACAGGAGCACACCATGAGCAACGTTACCCTCGGCGGCAACCCGATCGAAGTCGCAGGCAAGTTCCCGCAGGCCGGCGACAAGGCCGCCGACTTCAAACTCGTCGGCAAGGATCTGAAGGACGTCACGCTCGCGGACTTCGCGGGCAAGCGCAAGGTCCTGAACATCGTGCCGAGCCTCGACACGCCCGTCTGCCAGGCTTCCGCACGCAAGTTCAACACCGCCGCGAGCGGCCTCGACAACACCGTGGTGCTGACCATCTCCGCGGACCTGCCGTTCGCGATGGGCCGCTTCTGCACGACGGAAGGCCTGGCCAACGTGGTGCCGCTGTCGCTGATGCGCGGCGGCGACTTCAAGTCGCAGTACGGCGTGGATATCAAGACCGGCCCGCTCGCCGGCGTGACCGCGCGCGCGGTGGTGGTGCTCGACGAGAACAACACCGTCACGTACAGCCAGCTCGTGCCCGAGATCAAGGAAGAGCCAAACTACGACGCCGCGCTTGCCGCACTGAAGTAATCGGCTTCTTTTTATTGCAATGTTGACCGCCCGGCACGGCCGGGCAAATCTGGAGAAAGAATGGCCAGCCTGATTTGCGGCTCCGTCGCTTACGACACCATCATGACGTTCGACGGACGCTTCCGCGAACACATCCTGCCCGATCAGATTCACATGCTGAACGTCTCGTTCCTCGTGCCCGGCATGCGGCGCGAGTTCGGCGGTTGCGCGGGCAATATCGCGTACACGCTGAAGATGCTCGGCGGCGATCCGATCGTGATGGGCACCGTCGGCCAGGATGCCGGTCCTTATCTCCAGTACCTGCGCGACCTCGGCATCGGCACCGATTTCATTCGCACGCTGCCGGAGCTCTTCACCGCGCAGGCGATGATCACGACCGACCTCGACAACAACCAGATCACCGCGTTCCACCCGGGCGCGATGAGCGAGTCGCAGCAGACGCACGTGAACGACGCGCTCGCGGCGGGCAAGCGCCCGGCCATCGGCATCGTCGCGCCGGACAGCCGCGAAGGCATGCTCCACCACGCGCGCCAGTTCGCGGAAGCGGACATTCCGTTCATCTTCGATCTGGGCCAGGCCATGCCGCTGTTCAACGGCGAGGACCTGCGGCAGTTCATTGAACTCGCCAGCTACGTGACGGTCAATGACTACGAGGCGCAGGTACTGCTGTCGCGTACGGCGTGGACCAGCGCGGAAGTCGCCGCCAAGGTGCGCGCGTTCATCGTGACGCACGGCGAACGCGGCGCGAGCGTCTTTGCCGATGGCAAGCAGATCGCGATCCCGGCCGTTCCGGCCGAGCGCGTCGTCGATCCCACGGGCTGCGGCGACGCCTTCCGCGGTGGCCTGCTCTACGGCATCGAGAATGGCCTGGACTGGGAAACCACCGGCCGGCTTGCCTCGCTGATGGGCGCGCTCAAGATCGCGCAACAGGGTCCGCAGAACCATTGGCTGTCGCGCGAAGAGATCGGCAACCGCTTCCAGTCGGCATTCGGTTACCGTTACGGCTGATAAGCGTTACGGCTGACAGGGTCACAGTAGCGCGCGTCACCGCTCAGGCCGTCCGTCATTCGGGTCTGTTTTTTTACGGGAAACACCATGAACCACTCCACTCATCACACGACGCATGGCGGACGGATCGCGATGGTCGCCGCGCTGGCGGCGGCCACGCTGATGTCCGGCTGCGCGAGCTGGTCGAACTCCAACAGCGTCTACGCGACCGGCCAGGCAGGACGCGAGCAGACGGTCCGCTATGGCGTGGTCGAGGGCGTGCGCGAAGTGCTGATACAGGGCCCGCAGACGGGCGCCGGAACCATCGCCGGCGGCGCGCTCGGCGGCGTGGCGGCGGGCAGCACGATCGGCAGTGGCGGTGGTTCGGTGGCGGCGGGCCTGCTCGGCGCGGTGATCGGCGGTCTCGCCGGCAGCGCGGCCGAGAACAAGCTGCAGCAGCGCCGCGGGCTCGAGATCACGGTGCGCCTGGACAACGGCGAGATGCGCGCGATCACGCAGGAAGCGGACGAGGTATTCCGCCCCGGCGAGCGCGTACGACTGCTGTCATCGGGCGGCACCACGCGCGTCACGCACTGAGGTCCGGAAGTCCGGTATCGGCTCGATACCGCGCGCTCCCCGATACACCTACCCGATACGCCTACCCGATACGCCGTGAGCCGCAAGGCCACGGCGTTTTTCTTTGGTGGACGATATCCGCTCACGAAAGCCCCAAAGAAAAAACCCGCCGGGCAAGCGCTTCGGCGGGTCTGCAGGACTTCCGTCATGCCGACCGGATACGCGGTATCCGGTCTTTGCGACGCACAGGGCGTGCGCAGGTACTTCCTTGTCGTGATCGTTCGCGCAAGGCGAAACGATTACGGACGGTTGCCCGTCGGGAACGGCCAGGCCGCTGCCGGGTTCAGCGCGGTCTTGGCGACGACAGCGGGGGCAACAGCAGGGGCAGCGGCAGGCTTCGCGGCAGGGGCAGCCTTCTTGGAGGCAGCCTTCTTCGCGGCAGGCTTCTTGGCAGCAGCCTTCTTCGCAGCCGGCTTCTTGGCGGCGGTCTTCTTGGCAGCAGCCTTCTTGGCCGGTGCAGCCTTCTTGGCGGCGGTCTTCTTGGTCGCTACCTTCTTGGCGGCAACCTTCTTGACCGCGGCCTTCTTGGCGGGCGCCTTCTTGGCGGCAACCTTCTTGGTTGCGACCTTCTTCGCCGCTACCTTCTTGGTCGCGACCTTCTTCGCTGCAACCTTCTTCGCAGCTACCTTCTTGGTTGCAACCTTCTTGGCCGCTACCTTCTTGGTTGCGACTTTCTTGGCGGCAGCCTTCTTGGCCGGAGCGGCCTTCTTGGCGGCGACCTTCTTCACGGCGGCCTTCTTGGCGGCCGGCTTGGCGGCCTTCTTAGCCGCCGGCTTTTTCTTTGCAGCAGTTGCCATGGATAACTCCTTCACTAACGTGAATATCGAATGACCTAAGTTGGCGACCCGACCGACCCGAGGTGCGATACAGCCTGACCCCAGTCGAGCGAGCGATTCATCGGCGCACGGCAACACGTGAAAAACGTTGGCCGCACGCTAATGAATTCGGTGGCAGGGACACCGCGACCCGCGGTGCGAAAACGGCTGCGGGGAATATCGCCGAAGACCGCATTGGCAGTCTTCACGCGCGTCTCCCGGGCAAGCCGTGCCCTGGAAAATTCGATCGGTCCGCGTCGCGCATCTCTTGGGCGCACGGTCCGGAAAGAGGAGATATCTGTCAGCGGTTCCACGGTGCGGGCAAGGCCTCGCGCACGGCGGATGGCAATCGTCAGGGGGTAGCTCGCCCACCCCGTTAATGGGCTACAGGACACTGCACGCGTTTTTAAAAGCCAGCTCGGCTTGTTCTGCGTCAAAGTTCTGGTGCTCCTTGGCTACCCGTTCGACTACCCGCTCAACTGCCTGCGTCTCACGCGCTGCGGCGTTGGCCTCGGCTTGTTACGTGGGTGGCTGCGTTGATCGACTGCATCGATCCACTGCTACCTCGTCTTGCCACCCTCGCTGCCATCGCCTCGCTGCAACCCTTCATCGTGACTTCTTGCTTCTTGCTTCGTGTCTCGATGCGCGCTGCAATGAAGTGAGACGCTTGTCAAGGCGAATCATAATTCGTTTGTTCGATGATGTTAAGAAAAAAGTGCAAAAAAACTTGCGCGTGCGAACGACTCCAACTAGATCTCGCATCGCGTCGATGCATCGGCATCATCGAACGTCCTCTTGCTCTCGACTTCGATCTACGCGTCGAAGTTCCTTTCCTCTCTCGATTTCACTTCTCGGCAGCGCGCGATTTCCACCGTCGCGAACGTTGTCGGCGCAGCGTGCGACGACCGCGCGCGACGTCGCGTGAATGGTGCGAGACACCCTCGACATGCCCTCGCTACATTGCGATGCGTCTGCTCCAAACCCGCATGAATAGGACGTTTGCGGCAAACGTGAAGATCGCGCGCGCAGGCGTGGCGCACCATCGCGGCACGCGTGGTGGGGCGGTGTCGGACCGCCATCGCGCGCGTCGAAGACCGTTGCGCGCGCGGCATGACGACACGTCGCGCACGATGCGCGCGCACGCGTCCGCCAATCGCGACGACGCGCGTGCGATCTCGCTCGCGCGCGTCGCGGATGAGTGATGCGCCAACGCAACGGTTTGTCACGACACGATGCCGCGTTCGTGCGATCGGACACCCTCCACCATCGGTCGACCTCGTCTTCGCGACGCGCGACGCTGGCATTTGCGAGGTCAGACTTCGATCGTTGCCAGCGATCCGCCGACATCCACACGTTGCCATTGCCATCGGCGTTGCCGTTGCCGTCGCCACCGACGTTGGACCCGTCGCGCGAGGCGCGACGAACAGGCTGGCACCGACCGACGGCGTGCGTCGGCGTTTCGCTTCCGCTCGGCATCGACGACGCGTTCGGCATCGTGCGAACACGCATGCGGGCAGCGCTAGAGGAATGCTTCGGCTCGCGGTTTGTTGCATGACAAAAATCGGCACTTCCCGCATGGACGCTGCGTTCGCGGGGGGCATCCACTGACGTGCTGGTGCGTACGCAAACGATCGTTGGTGATTGCAGGGAACGCCGCGCGCCAGTAGATTGGCGTCGCCAGAGAAACCAAAGGAGATCGCCATGCGCACCCTGACACCCCGAGCCCTTCTGCGCGCGAGCCTGTTCACGCTCGCGCTCGCCACCAGCACCGCCGCGTTCGCGCAGGCGACACCGGCCGGCATGTGGAAGACCATCGACGATGCCACCGGCAAGCCGCGCGGCCTGATCGAGATCACCGAGAAGGATGGCGTGTACAGCGGCAAGCTCGTACGCAGCCTCGTGGAGAGCACCGACACCAAGGTGAAGGTCTGCGACAAGTGCACCGACTCGCGTAAGGACCAGCCCATCATGGGCATGACGCTGCTGACGGGTCTGCGGAAGACCGGCGACAACGACTGGTCGGGCGGCGAGATCCTCGATCCGGAAACGGGCAAGCTCTATAAGTGCAAGATGTCGCTCGCCGACGATGGCAGGAAACTCAACGTACGCGGCTTCATCGGCATCAGCCTGATCGGCCGCACCCAGACCTGGGAGCGCGATCAGTAGCGCGATCAGTAGCGCGGGGAGTCGCGCGCCGGGCGTGCGACAACGCATGCGGGCAAACCCGCATCGCGGCCGTCGCCCCATCGGCCCCCGCACGATGCAGAGAATAGTTTCTGCTTCTATATATAGAAGCACTGCGGCCCGCCTCGAGCGGGCCGCTTGCCTTACCAGCGCCCATCACAAATTGTTACGGCGCCTGTGGCCGACGCAATCGGCAAACCTGTGGCAGAGTGCCCGGGCTGAAATTCCCATATCTGGAGACCTCATGTCGTTCCTCATCGTGTTGGCGGCGCTCGCCTTCCTGATGTTTGCCGCCTACCGCGGCTACAGCGTGATTCTGTTCGCGCCCATCGCGGCGCTCGGCGCCGTGCTGCTGACGGACCCCTCGGCCGTGGCGCCGGTGTTCTCGGGCATCTTCATGGAGAAGATGGTCGGCTTCGTCAAACTGTACTTCCCCGTGTTCCTGCTCGGCGCGGTGTTCGGCAAGGTCGTCGAACTCTCCGGGTTTTCGGAGTCGATCGTCGCCGCCGCGATCCGATACATCGGCCGCTCGCGCGCCAACGCGGTGATCGTCGCCGTCTGCGCACTGCTGACCTATGGCGGCGTGTCGCTGTTCGTGGTCGTGTTCGCGGTCTACCCGTTCGCCGCGGAGCTCTATCGCCAGAGCAATATCCCCAAGCGCCTGATGCCGGGCGCGATCGCGCTGGGCGCGTTCTCGTTCACGATGGATTCGCTGCCCGGCACGCCGCAGATCCAGAACATCATCCCGACCACGTTCTTCAAGACCACGTCATGGGCGGCGCCGATCCTCGGCGTCGTGGGATCGCTGTTCATCATCATCGTGGGGCTGTCGTATCTGGAATGGCGCCGCCGCGCCGCGATGGCGCGTGGCGAGGGCTACGGCACCAACCTGCTCAACGAGCCGCAGCACAGCGAAGGCGGCAAGCTGCCGCCGCCGCTGCTCGCTCTGCTACCGCTGGTCGTGGTGGGTGTGGCCAACTTCTGGCTCACGCGCATGATCCCGCGCTGGTACGGCGAGTCGAACAGCGTGACGCTGCCCGGCCTGCCGCATCCCATCGAAACCAAGATCGCGGGCGTGACGGCCATCTGGGCCGTCGAGGGTGCCCTGCTGCTCGGCATTCTGGTCGTGCTGGTTACCGCGTTCGGCGCCGTCCGCACGCGCTTCGCCGACGGCACCAAGGCGGCGGTGGGCGGCGCATTGCTGGCCTCGCTCAACACCGCTTCGGAGTACGGGTTCGGTGGCGTCATCGCGGCCCTGCCGGGGTTCCTCGTCGTGAGCGACGCGCTGCGCAGCATCCCAAATCCGCTCGTCAACGCGGCGGTATCGGTCAGCACGCTGGCGGGCATCACGGGTTCGGCCTCGGGCGGCATGAGCATCGCGCTTGCGGCCATGTCGGACGCGTTCATCCAGGGCGCGCAGGCCGCGCACATCCCGCTCGAGGTGCTGCATCGCGTGGTGTCGATGGCCAGCGGCGGCATGGACACGCTACCGCACAACGGCGCCGTGATCACGCTGCTCGCGGTCACGGGCCTGACGCACCGCGAGTCCTATCGCGATATATTCGCGGTGACGGTGATCAAGACACTGGCGGTATTCTTCGTTATCACGGTGTACTACGCGACCGGTCTGGTCTGACCGGAACATCGACGGAGGTTGCACATGAAATCGGTCATGCTGCCCGGCGGCGAGCCGGTACCCGCGCTTGGCATGGGGACATGGAACGTCGGCGATAGCGCGCGCACGCGCGCCGAGGAAATCGCCACGCTGCGGCTCGGGCTCGACCTCGGTCTGCGGCTGATCGATACCGCCGAGATGTACGGCGAGGGCGCGTCCGAATCGCTGGTGGGAGAAGCCATCGGCGGCCGGCGCGACGACGTGTTCCTCGTCAGCAAGGTGTATCCGCACAACGCGGGCCTCGAGGGCGCGGTCGCCGCCTGCGAACGCAGCCTGCGCCGGCTCGGCACGGACCGGCTCGACCTCTACCTGCTGCACTGGCGCGGCGGTGTGCCGTTCGAGGAAACCATCGAGGCGTTTCTTCGCCTGCAGGCCGCTGGCAAGATCCGGCATTTCGGCGTGAGCAACCTCGACCTCGCCGACATGGAAGAACTCTGGGAAGTGCTGGGCGGCAATGGTATCGCGGTGAACCAGCTGCTCTACAACCTGAGCCGCCGCGGCATCGAGTACGACCTGCTGCCCTGGCTCCGCGAGCATGGCGTGCCGGTCATGGCGTACTCGCCGATCGAGCAGGCGCGCCTGCTGCGCCAGCCCGCGCTGCGCGCCTTCGCGGAGCGCTACGGCATGACGCCGGCGCAGGCCGCGCTCGGTTGGCTGCTGCAGTCCGACGACATCATCGCGATTCCGAAGACCAGCCATCGCGACCGGCTGCGCGAGAACGTGCGCGCGCTGGAGGTCGCGTTCACGCCGCAGCAGCTGACGGAACTCGACCGCATCTTTCCACCGCCACGCGGGCCAGAGCCGCTGGCGATGCTATAAGGGGGCTCAGCGGGGGGCTCAGCGCTGCCCGGCTTCGTAGCGCTGGCGCTCGACGTACTGGGTCAGGTAAGACCGCGCCTTCTCGCGCGTGTCGTTGGTCACGCGATCGGCGGCCTGCCGCGCGCTCGCCTTGCCATGCGACGACGACATCTGCGCCGAAAGGTAATCCTGGAACGCGTCGTGCATGGTGGACAGCTGCGATTTGCACGCGTCGATCGCACTCGCCGCGACATCCTTGGACGTGCCCTTCGCGGCCAGGTTGGCCTTCGCGCGTTCCTGCACGCAATCCATGTACTTGACGCGCTGCTTCAGCCAGGCCGCATCGGCTCCCGCCGCGGTCGTCGGGCCGGGCGCGGCGGCGGCGGCTTCGGCGCTGGCGGCTTGCGCGCTGTCGCCCGGCGGCTGCGAGGAAGAGCAGGCGGCGAGCGACAGCACCGCGGCGGCGGCCAGCGATGCGAGCGGTGCGAAGGAGAGGCGAGTCAGGAGGGAGCGAGTCACGGCGTGAGATGTCGTCATGGGGGCGTTTGAGAGAGCGATCTCGATGATCGTCATGAGGTTGAATGATGGTCTACAGGCTGCATTGTTTCAAACCGACGCGGGTTTTTTGCAAGTAATTGCAAGAAAGTATGTCTGTGCTTGTCAGATGCGAACCCCCTCCGTGTCAGACAACATCGCATTGGCGAATGTGCGTTGTACGCCTATGCTGTAGAGGCGGTTGCAACACACGAACCCCTCCTGGAGGAACCAATGAAACGTAGAACATTCCTGTCCGCCGGCGGCGCCGGCCTCGTGGGCATCTCCGGCCTGTCCCTCGGCGCTCTGTCGCTCGCTGGGTGCACCACCACCGGTCCGGACGCGACGTCCGACAAGGCCGCCAAACGGCGCGAGATCGACGCGGGCGCCACGGATACGCTCAACCGGCTGTACAGCTCCGTGCGTGGCTCCCAGGAGCTCGGCAACCGCGCGCGCGGCATTCTCGTGTTCCCGAAACTGCTGTCGGCTGGCTTCGTGGTCGGCGGCGAGTACGGCGATGGCGTGCTGCGCTCGGGCGGCGCCAACCGTGGCTACTACCGCGCGATCTCCGGCTCGATCGGCTGGCAGATCGGTGCGCAGTCCAAGGCCTTCGTCCTGATGTTCATGACGCAGGACGCGTACAACAAATTCGTCAACAGCAGCGGCTGGACCGCGGGCGCGGATGCCACCGTGGCGCTGGCGACAATCGGCGCCAACGGCCAGCTCGACACCAACACGGCCCAGCAGCCGATCGTCGGTTTCGCGCTGACCAATGCGGGCCTGATGGCCGGCCTGAGCCTGGAAGGCACGAAGATCTCGAAGCTCGACATCTGACCGACGATTCGGCTAAACGCCGGCAAGACGGGACCTCGCGGACACACCGCGACGTCCCGTTTTTTTTTTCGCGCGCTTTTCGGACTCGGCCGCGCGAGCGGATAGAATTCGACCCTTTCTCCTTTCGCCAGAGACCGGCGCCGAATTCACATGTGGTTCAAGAATCTTCAGCTGCACCGCTTCTCCGCCCCGTGGACGCTGAGCGCGGAAGAGGTGGAAGCCTGCCTCGCCAAGCACGCGTTCTTCCCCGGCACGAGCCTCGAGCCCCAGACGCAGGGCTGGGCAGCGCCCCGCGATAATGGCCCGCTCGTCCATTGCGTCAACAAGCAGATGCTCCTGCTGCTGCGCACCGAGAAAAAACTGCTGCCCGCGACCGTCGTCAATCAGGTCACGAAGGCGCGCGCGGCGGAGCTTGAGGAGCAACAGGGCTTCAAGCCCGGCCGCAAGCAACTCAAGGAACTGAAGGAGCAGGTCACCGACGAACTGCTGCCGCGCGCGTTCAGCATCCGCCGCGACACGCGCGTATGGATCGACCCCGTCAACGGCTGGCTCGCGATCGACGCGGCCGGTACCGCCAAGGCCGACGAAGTGCGCGGCATGCTGTTCAAGGCGATCGATCCACTGCCGGTCGTCGGCCTGCACGTGAACCAGTCGCCGGTGGCCGCGATGACGGAATGGCTGTCCTCGGACACCGCGCCCGCGGGGTTCAGCATCGATCAGGAAATCGAGCTGCAATCGAGCGCCGAGAGCAAGGCCACCGTGCGTTACGTGCGCCATCCGCTCGACCCCGAGGACCTGCAACGCCATATCGCGGCTGGCAAGCGCTGCACGCGCCTGGCCATGACGTGGAACGATCGCGTGTCCTTCGTCATGACCGAATCGCTCGCCATCAAACGCGTGGCGCCGCTCGACGTCATCAAGGAACAGAACGACGCCACCGCGCATGACGAGGACGAGCGCTTCGACGCCGATTTCGCGCTGATGGCCGGCGAACTCGCGCAGATGCTCGGCGACATCACCGACGCGCTCGGCGGGGAGCGTCAGGTCGAGGAACGCAAGGCCGCCTGAGGGCGGGCACTACCCTATCCCACCCTTACCACGACCGCGCGTGCCTTTTCGCACGCGCGCGCACGCTCCCATGCCTGCGCGATATCGGCCAGCAGCAGCAATTCCGCATCGGCGCGAAAGGCGCCGCCCGCGGCATGGCCGAGAATCTCCTCGATCATCGCCTCGAGTTCGCGCGGCGACGGGCGATTGCCGGGACCGTTCCCCATCAGCAGTACCGGCGCGTCGCGCAAATGCGCGCCCGCCAGTTCGATCGGCCCTTCCGTGACCTCGCCCGTCGACACGATGCGCACGCCGCGCTCGCCGTGTCCCGACGTCATCGAGAGCGCGGCGATCAGCACCTCCGATATCGGCCCCCAGATGAAATCGATCACCACGTCAATGCCGCCCGCGGCATGACTCGCGAACGCCGCATGGAGTTGCGTCGGCGGCAGGCGAAGATCGATTACCCCATCCGCGCCGAGGGCTTCCAGCTCGCTCGTCTTGCGGCCCGCCGCGATCACGCGTCCCGCGCCAAGCAGCCGCGCGGCCTGCACCGTCATGCGCCCCAGCAGTCCCGTCGCGCCCACCACCAGCACGGTCTCGCCGGGCTGCACGCGCGCGCGCCACCGCAGCGGCAGCCACGCCATGAGCGCGCGGTCCACGACCACCGCGGCCGTCACGTTATCGACATCGTCCGGAATCATCGCCACGCATTGCGCGGGCGCGAAGGTCGCCATCGCGCCATAGGGGGCGCGCACGCCGGTGAAGTACACACGCTCGCCCGTATCCAGGTACCCCACGCCGTCCGTGCCGCAGATGGCGGGCAGCACGAGCGGGCTGCGGTGGTGATGCCCGCGGGCGATGGCCACGTCGAGCGGCTTGATCGTGGCGGCGGCCACGCGAACGCGTACCTCGCCGGGGGCAAGCGCGGGTTCGGCGAAGGCATCGAGACGGGGAACATCTCCCAGGCGGTGAAGAACGGCGGCAAGCATCGCGGACACTCCAGACAGGTCGAAGTCCACGATCGTAGAAACACGGCGCCCGTGTGTGTGTGAGCCGATTCTGAAAACGTCCGCGACGTTTTGAGGCAATTGCGAGCCCCGCACGCTTTCTGCTGAAAACGACGATAATCGGCTAGCTTCTTGAAATGGATTTTCACAATGAGCGAGCCGGATTTCCAGTCGCTACGCCTGTTCATGCGCGTGGCGGAGACTCAGAGTTTCACTGCCGCCGCCGACGCCTCGGGCATCTCCGTCTCGGCCGCGAGCTATGCGGTGCGCACGCTCGAGGCGCAGCTCGGCGCGCGCCTGTTCAACCGCACCACGCGCAGCGTCAGCCTGACTGAAGCGGGCGGCGCGTTCATGGATCGCGTGGCGCCGCTGCTCGAGGAACTGCAACTCGCGATGCACGATGTCTCCGTCGCGTCGAACGTGGCGATGGGCACGCTGCGCCTGAACATTCCGTCCACCGCGAGCCGCCTGATCATCGAGCCGCTGCTCCGCCGGTTTCTCGCCGCGCATCCGAACATCAGCCTCGACGTAGCGGTGGACAACAGCCTCGTCGACATCGTCACCAAGGGCTACGATGCGGGCATTCGCTTCGACAGCGTGCTAGGCGACGACATGGTGGCCATTCCGCTGATCGCGTCCGTGCCGTTCATCGTCGCCGCCTCGCCCGAATACGTGGCCGCGCGGGGCACACCCCGACATCCGCGCGACCTGCTCAAGCACGAGTGCATCAACTACCGCAGCGCCGACAGCGGCGCGCTCTACAAGTGGGAGTTCGAAGAGAGGGACGAAGCGCCGGGCCGCAAGAAGGGCGGCGTCAAAGGGCAGGAGAAAGGGAAGCCGCTGCGCCTGGCCGTAACGGGCCGCGTGTCGTCCAACGATACCGGCCTGCTGCTGCGCGCGGCCTGCGACGGTTTCGGCTTTGCCTACCTCGCGCGCGAGTCCGCGGCCGCCGCGCTCGCGGAGGGCCGGCTCGTCGAAGTGCTGCACGGCTGGACCTCGCCCGCGGCGCTGTACCTCTACTACTACAACCGTGCCGCGATGCCGATGAAGCTGCGCGTGTTCATCGACTTCCTGCAGGCGGAGATCGGCCGCCCCGAACTGCCGTTGCGGGCGGGCACGGTCAAGCCCAAGCGCAAACCGCGCCCTACAGCCCGCGAGGCAGCAGGGCGCCCACGGACTCGCGCATGACGCGCGCGATCAGCTGCTGACGCTCGCGCGGCATGCGCGCGAGCGTCGTCGCCACGCTGATGCCCGCCACGGGCTCGCCGTCCGCATTGGAGACGGCCATGCCTACCGCCAGCACGTTGCGCGTCGCGTGATTGCCGATGACCGACCATCCGCGCTCGCGCGTTGCCCGCACGAGAATGCGCATGCGGTCGGGCGTCATGCCGTTGTACTGGCCGAGCGATTCGGCATTCGCCGCGATGATCTCGCCGACGGTGGCATCGGGCAGCGCCGCGAGCAACGCGAGTCCCGCCGCGCCCACGCCGAGCGGTTGCCGGGTGCCCACCTGAATCACGAGCACCTGCACGGGATGCGTGCCGACATGCCGCGCCACGCACTGGGATAGCGGCCCGTCGCGCACGATCGCGAACGCGGCATCGCCGCAGGCCTGGCTCACACGCGACAGCACGGGCCTGATGCGCTCGGCGACGTCCGTCGAGGCCTGCCGCTGGGGCATCGCCGCGAGCCGCGGTCCCGTGACATAGCGAAAACGCCCGCGCGGCGCCACGTAGCCGCTCTCGATCAGCGTTGCCAGCAAACGATAGACCGTGGGCCGTTCCAGGCCCGCCACGCGGCACAGATCGACCACCCGCAGGCCTTCCCGGCCGCCCGCAAGAATCGCGTCGAGCAACGCCAGTCCGCGCCGCAATGCGCGTGCGCCCGCCTCCGGCGAATCGGCCGCGGCCGACTGCGGGGTCGCCCTGATGTGGGATGAATCGTCCGTCTGGCGGACGTTTCTGGTGGCAGCTCGGGAACTCATGGGAAAGAATTTCCACGTCGACGATGCAGTCCGCAGTATGCCGCAGCCTCACGGCGCGGCACAAAAACCACCAAGACGGACGCGCGCGACTGGCATTCCATCCAGGAGACAACCATGACCTTCCCATCCGTCCGGACGACGCTGACACGCCTGTCGGCCGCCCCTGCCCTGCTGGCCGCCGCCGCGGTATTCGGCACCATATTCGGCACCCTGTTCGGCGCCCTCCTTATCGCCCCGAAGGCCGCCCACGCGCAGCCCGCCGCGTGGCCCACCAAACCCGTGCGCCTCGTGGTCGGTTACGCCGCGGGCGGGGCCACCGACGTGCTCGCGCGTCTGGTCGCCGTGAAGCTCGGCGAGAACCTTGACCAGCCGGTGGTCATCGATAACCGCGCGGGCGCCAACAGCAACGTGGGCGCCGAGGTCGTCGCCAAGGCGCCGCCCGATGGCTACACGCTGTATGTGTACACCATTGCCAATACGATCAACGCCTCCCTTTACGACAAGCTTGGCTACGACCCCGTCAGGGATTTCGAGCTCGCGGGCATGATCGCCAAGATTCCCAATGTGCTCGTGGTCAATCCGAAGCTGCCCGTGCATACCGTGGCCGAGTACATCCGCTTCGCCAAGGAGTCGCCGAACGGCGTCACGTTCGCGTCCTCGGGATCGGGCTCGTCGATCCACCTGTCGGGCGAAATCTTCCGCATGCGCAGCGGCAGCAACATGCTGCACGTGCCGTATCGGGGCAGCGCGCCCGCCGTGACCGATCTGCTCGGCGGCCAGGTGCAGTCGATGTTCGACAACACGCCCTCCGCCATGCCGCACATCAAGGCGGGCCGCCTGCGCGCGATCGCCATCACCAGCGCGCAACGCTCGTCCCTTCTGCCCGAGGTCCCCACCGTTGCCGAGTCCGGCTTCCCGGGCTTCGACGTCCAGTCGTGGTTCGCCATCGCCGCGCCCGCCGGCACGCCGCGGCCCATCGTCGACAAGATCAATGCCGCCCTCAACAAGTCGCTGGCCGCGCCGGACGTGCGCCAGCGCATGCAGGAACTCGTCGCCACGCCGGAGCCCGGCACGCCCGAGCAATGCCGCGCATTCGCCCTCTCCGAGATCAGGCGCTGGCGCGACGTCGTGCAGGAATCGGGCGCGCGCGTCAACTGAGTATTCGTCTCCGAAGGAACCCCATGCTACCGATCGATTTCTTCTGGCGCGCCGCGGACCGCTGGCCCGACAACATCGCCATCGATGCGCCGGACGGCACCGTCACCTACCGCGTGCTCGCCGAACGCGTGGCCGCGCTGGCCACCGCGCTCCAGGCGCGTGACCCGGCGCCGCAGAGCCGTGTGGGCATCTGCGCGGGCAACTCCACCGCGCATCTGACCGCACTGCTCGCGGTACTCGCGAGTGGCAAGATCTGGGTGCCGCTCAACCCCAAGAGCACGCAGTTCGAACTGCGCCGGATCGTCGATGCCACCGAGCCGTCGATCCTCGTGTTCGACGAGGACATTGCCGCGCTGCTGGACGGTGCGCCGGGACAACACGTAACGACGCGCGCGCTCGATGCCGAGATCCTGAGGTATGCGGGCGCGCCGCGTCCCACGCTGTCGCTCGATCGCGATGCGACACAGGCGATCAAGTTCACGGGCGGCACGACGGGTGCGCCCAAGGGCGTCATGCAGCCGTACCGCGCGTGGGTGGCGAACATCGTCAACCAGATTCACGTGTGGGGCTTCGACGAGCACGATCGTTACGTCGTGGCCGCACCCGTCACGCATGGCACGTCAACGTATGTCGTGCCGATTCTCGCGCAGGGTGGCTGTCACGTCATCATGGATGGCAGCGGCGCGGAAGCGGTGCGGACGGCGTTCCGCGAGCGCGGCGGCTCCATCGCGTTCATGCCGCCGACGCTGATCTACATGCTGATGGCATTGCCGGGTGCATCGCGCGCGGACTATCCGCGCCTGCGACGGCTGATCTATGGCGGCGCGCCGATGCCCGCGGAAAAACTGCGCGTCGCGCGCGAGTTCTTCGGCCCCGTGATGGCCACCACCTATGGCCAGACCGAAGCGCCGCAACTGCTCACCGTGATGCGGCCCGAGGATTTCGAAGACCCTTCAAATCTGGCTTCCGTGGGGCGCACGACGTGGTTCAGCGATGTCGCGATCATGTCGCCCGAGGGCGCGATATTGCCCACTGGCGAGGTCGGCGAGGTGGTCGCGCGCGGCGATCTCGTCATGACCGGCTATTGGCGCCTGCCCGAGCTGACCGCGAAGACGATCGTCGATGGCTGGCTCCATACGGGCGATCGCGGGCTCATCGATGAACGCGGCTATCTCTACCTGAAGGACCGGCTGCGCGATGTCGTCATCACGGGCGGCTTCAACGTATATCCGATCGACGTGGAGAACGCGCTGGGCCAGCACCCGGCCGTGCACGAAAGCGCGGTCTTCGGGATTCCGGACGACAAGTGGGGAGAGGCCGTGCACGCGGCCGTGCAACTGCGGGAGGGCTGCACCGCGACCGAGGAGGAGTTGATCGCCTTCGTGCGCGGGCGGCTCGGACCCGTGCAGACGCCCAAGCGCATCCACTTCCATACCAGCCTGCCGCGGTCGACCGTTGGCAAGGTACTCAAGACATCCGTGCGCGAGCTCGCGCTCTCGCAACACGCAGCCTGAAGGAGACAAGCATCATGGCTCACAACGAACCGCCCGTCACCCGCCTTTGCACCCACACGCTCACGAGCCTGCATTACCGCGATGCCGATCTCGTCGAAGACCTGCTTGGCAAAAAGACCTTCACCGAGGTCATGCTGATGCAGATCCTCGGCCGCGAACCGCGCGCGGTCGATATGCGCATCACCGATGTCGTGCTCATCGTGCTCATGGAGCATGGCCTGACCCCGAGCGCGATTGCCACGCGGCTCATCTACATGAGCGCGCCGGAGAACCTGCAAGGGGCTGTGTCTGCGGGATTGCTGGCAGTGGGTAGCTCGTTCGTCGGCACGATGGAGAATTGCTCGCAGCTGCTCGATCGCATTCTCGCCGCCGACGATCCGGATGCCGAGGCATTGGCGATTGCGCGCCACTACAAGGGCCTGAAAAGCCCGGTGCCGGGCTTTGGCCACCATCTGCACAAACCGGTGGATCCGCGCGCGTACAAGCTGCTCGAGCTCGGCCGCGCGGAATCGGAACTCGACGGCCGGCATATCCGCGCGCTGGAACGCTTGTCCACCGCGGTGGACGAGGTCGCCGGCCGCCCGATCACGATCAATGCCACGGGCGCGGTGGCTGCCCTGCTCGGCGAGATCGGCGTGCCGACGGCCGTCATGCGCGGCTTCGCGGTCATCTCGCGCGCGGCGGGGCTCGTCGCCCATATCGTCGAGGAACAGCAGAGTCCGTCGGGGCGGTTCATCTGGGATACGGTGGAGCATGCGATCCCGTATGTCGGTGAGGGCGGCAAGGGCGGCAAAAACACGGAGCATGGCTGATGACGACCACCGCTGCTTCGCCGGCAGTCCCCCTGAGTCTCGCCAACCGCACCATCTTCGTCGCCGGCGGCGGCTCGGCGGGTCCCGGCTGGAGCATCGGCCGGGCGGCGTGCGTCACGTACGCGCGCCTGGGCGCCCGCGTCTGCGTCGCGGACCGCGACCGGGCGTCGGCCGAGGAGACCACGCGGCTCATCCGCGATGAAGGCGGCACGGCAGACACCTTCATCGGCGACGTGGCGGACGAAGCCGACGTCGCCCGGCTGTTCGCCGAGGCCAAAGCACGCTTCGGCGTGATCGACGTCCTGCACCACAACGTCGGCATCGGCAAAACCGGCGGGCCGCTGGACACGAAGCTGGAGGACTTCGACCAGGCGCAATCGGTCAACGTCAGAAGCCTGCTGCTGGCGTCGCGCCAGGTGCTCCCGGACATGATCGAACAAGGCCGCGGCGCGCTCATCACGATCTCGTCGGTCGCGGGCATGCGCTACCTCGGCTACCCGCACCTGTCGTACTGCGTGACGAAGGCCGCGGTGATCCAGTTCACCCGCATGCTGGCGCAGCAATACGCCGCCAATGGCATCCGCGCGAACACGGTCGTCCCCGGCCTCATCGACACCCCACGTATCGCGAACACGGTGGCCAAAATGTTCTCCGAAACAAGCCTCGATGACGCCCGCACGGCTCGCGCCAGACAGGTCCCCCTCGGACGAATGGGCACCGCCTGGGACATCGCCAACGCCTGCGCCTTTCTGGCTTCAGACGCCGCCGCCTACGTCACGGGCACGGAACTGCTGGTCGATGGCGGCTTGACGGGGAAGTTCTCCTGACACGGGTAGCGTTCTCAGACTGGCCTCGTCGCTAACCACATTCACCCTGCAAACGCCCCCGCCGCGAGCTTGCGCGCGTGCTCGCGCAGGTCCTTGGGCCATTTGCGGCTCAGCGTCATGAAGCGTTCGCGGTCCGCGGCGTAGAGGGCGCGGGAGGCTTCTTCGTAGCCGGGCTGGTTGCCGAGCATCACCGACATGAAGCGGTCTGCCGTCTGCTGCGCGCGGCGCATGTCGGCCTCCGGCGAGGTGCTTGCGGCATCGACGAGCCGGCGCAGGGTCGCGGACGCGCCACCGGGCTGGTCGCCCAGCCATTCCCAATGGCGCGGCAACAGCGTGACCTCTCGCGCCGCGACGCCGAGCGAAGGGCGTCCGGCGCGCTTGCGTTCGCCGCCTGCGTTGGTTGCATTGGGCGCCTCGGGCGCAGCCAGCCGCGCTGCAATATCCGCATCCGTGCCCCGAAGATCGAAATCGATCTGGCGACCGGTGGCGTCGTCAAAAGCGAGAACTGTCGCGTCGGACCCTGACGCCACAGCGTCGCGGATCGCTAGCGCAACCTCCAGATAAGAACCACTAGCCAGCCGCTGATCGCCAGCAAAGGCGGTGGCTTGTTGGAGGGATGACATCGGTGTCTCCACGCATGAATGATGCGCGAATTCTATCCGGGTGAAATATCAGATGTCAATTGCACCCGGATAAAATAACACTTAACTCGCCGACGAACCCTGCACGGCAATCCCCTGCTCCTGCGCCCGCCGCTTCGCCTCGAGCTTCCGCTCGGCCCGCTGCAGCGATTCGGGAAAATTGTCATCGAACAGGTCATAGCCCACCGCCCGCAGCTCCGACAGCTCCTTCATCAGACTGGCATGCGTAACAGGGCCGGCGGCAGCGTCAGCCGCGTGCGCCGAAAACGAGACCGCCGTGGCGGCGGCAAAGGCAACAACCGTGGCAAGCGTGCGCAACCGCGTGGAAGCGCGGAAGGTATGGGTTTGCATGATGGGCTCCTGAAGACATCGATCCATTACAGATCGCATCGCGTCGCTGACGGCTTGCGACCACGGCGATCGATGACTTCAGTCTAGGCGCCCACCGCACCGGGCCCTTGCCGATCCGTCTCGACGATTTGCCGGATCGTCTCAAGTGCATAGACGGCTAAAAGCGTATGTTCCGACGACTCCTTGGCTTCGCGAATGTCCTCCATGAGTTCAAGGACTACCTATCGCAGGCCATGAGCATCTAGGTATCGAAATTGAGAATCATCCCATATCCGCGATGGACGCCGCGACACAGAATCTATCGATTGGATTCACACGAGGGGGAAGTAATCCATGCCGCTACGGCCCGTGCGGCCCGCGCGCTCGTGAGCAAACATGCTGCGCGCAAATGAAATTGCCCCCGGGGGCATGCTTTCGCAGAGGTCACACCGGGGGCTTCCGTAGCGGCGAATCGTACGCCTCTCTGGGAAGGAGACGCAAGCCCCTTAGCTACCGCTGCCACCAATTTCGGAATACGACGATGGAAGCAATTGATACGGTACTGCAACTGGACGGCGAGCGGCTGGAATGTGTCGTCTCCACGCTGACCCGTCATAGGCTAGGTAAATACCTCGGCGCAGCAAAACAGGACCTGTCGCATGCAGTGCGGCTGTATGTAGCAAACGCAAAGATCAGCGCAGCGATCATGACCGACTTGCACTACGTCGAGATCGCCCTACGCAACAAATTCGATGCCGAGCTGGCAGCGCAATACGGCGGCGATTGGTTCAAGGTGACTAAGTTTCTCGCCCTGATGGACGTTCAAATGCGAGCTCAGCTTGTCCAAGCTCAGCGAAGCTCGACTAAGCATTGGCCACGCGACGTCGCGATACCGCCCGGAAAGATCATTGCTGAGCTCCCATTCGGCTTTTGGCCGCGCCTACTGGCCCCCCGTCTGGAACATTCGCTTTGGACACCATGCCTGCATCGGGCCTTCAAGCCGCAAAAAGCCCCTAAGCGCGCCCGGCTAAAGCTGCAGTTGGAAGAACTCCGCCAGCTGCGCAATCGGGTGGCACATCACGAGCCGATCTTCCATCTCAATCTACCTGTGGCGCACGATCTCATCGTTCAGGTGGGGAGACTGCTGTGTCCCGCAACAGCTGGCGTAATGGAGACAATGAGCACCTTCACGGGGCAGTTGTCTCATCTCTGCCACTACGAGTCTAGTTCGGTCACCAACGTCTGGACCGCTAGCGGACTGACCCGCGTTTAGTACTGTGACGCCCACAAAACGGAACAGGCGACGCTAAGTGCGTCGCCTGTTTTATGCTTTCAAGCTTTGACTTCAGGAAGTCTCACGATTCCATTAGTCCCAGGACAGCGCCCCACCCGTCTGATACTCGATCACGCGGGTTTCGAAAAAGTTGCGTTCCTTCTTCAGGTCGATCATCTCGCTCATCCACGGGAACGGGTTTTCCTCGTTCGGGAACAGCTGCTCGAGGCCGATCTGCTGGCAGCGGCGGTTGCAGATGAAACGCAGGTACGACTTGAACATCGGCGCGTTCAGACCCAGCACGCCGCGCGGCATCGTGTCCTCGGCGTAGCGGTACTCGAGGTCCACGGCCTTCTTGAACAGTTCGGTGATCTCGGCCTTGAACTCGGCGGTCCACAGGTGCGGGTTCTCGAGCTTGATCTGGTTGATCAGGTCGATACCGAAATTGCAGTGCAGCGACTCGTCGCGCAGGATGTACTGGTACTGCTCGGCGGCACCCGTCATCTTGTTCTGGCGGCCCATCGCGAGGATCTGCGTGAAGCCCACGTAGAAGAACAGGCCCTCCATGATGCAGGCGAACACGATCAGCGACTTCAGCAGCTTCTGGTCGTTCTCCGGCGTGCCGGTCTTGAACGACGGATCGGTCAGCGTGTCGATGAACGGAATCAGGAACTCGTCCTTGTCGCGAATCGACTGCACTTCGTGATACGCGTTGAAGATCTCGGCTTCATTGAGGCCGAGCGACTCCACGATGTACTGGTAGGCGTGCGTGTGGATGGCCTCTTCGAAGGCCTGGCGCAGCAGGTACTGACGGCATTCCGGCGCCGTGATCTGGCGGTAGGTGCCCAGCACGATGTTGTTCGCGGCCAGCGAATCGGCCGTGACGAAGAAGCCTAAATTACGCTTGATGATGCGGCGCTCGTCCTCGGTCAGGCCGTTCGGATCCTTCCACAGCGCGATGTCCCGCGACATGTTGATTTCCTGCGGCATCCAGTGGTTCGCGCAGCCGGCGAGGTACTTTTCCCACGCCCACTTGTACTTGAACGGCACCAGCTGGTTGACGTCGGTGGAACCGTTGATCACGCGCTTGTCGGCGGCGTTCACACGGCGCGAGGCCTGATCGCCAGACGCCGGCAGATTGCCAAGAATGCCCGCGGGCTGCGTGGCGGCCGGCGGCAGCGCGCCCTGCTCGTCGGCAGTGCGCAATGCGGGTTGCAACGCGGGTTGCGGTGCAGCCTGCGGTTGGGATGCAGCTTGAGCGTCGTCTTCCCAGCTCAGCATAGTGTTTCTCCGATTGATTGGGTCGCTACCGGGCCGTCATGAACGCGGCCCGGCATGGCAATGCTTACTGGCAGGCTTCGCACTCGTCGAAGCCAGGATCGCCCGGACGCATCGTGCAGACCGCGCCCTCGGCTTCCGGCATCACGGGCGCCGCGGCGGCCGCCTTGTCCAGCGCCGAAACACCGCCGTTGTCCGCGCCCGACGACACCGCGTTCAGCGAACCGCGCGACACCGTGGACTTCTCCACGTGGGTGGCGGCGATCGTGCGCAGGTAGTACGTGGTCTTGAGACCGCGCGTCCATGCAAGCTTGTACGTGTCGTCCAGCTTCTTGCCCGACGCGCCGGCCATATAGATGTTCAGCGACTGTGCCTGATCGATCCACTTCTGGCGGCGGCTGGCGGCTTCCACGAGCCACGTCGGCTCGACTTCGAACGCGGTGGCGTAGATGTCGCGCAGGTCCTGCGGAATGCGGTCGATACGGGCCAGCGAACCGTCGAAGTACTTCAGGTCGGCAACCATCACCTCGTCCCACAGGCCACGGGCCTTCAGGTCACGCACGAGGTAGTCGTTGACCACCGTGAACTCGCCCGACAGGTTCGACTTCACATACAGGTTCTGGAACGTCGGCTCGATGCACGCGGACACGCCGATGATGTTCGAGATCGTCGCCGTCGGCGCGATCGCGATGCAGTTCGAGTTGCGCATGCCGTGCTGCTTGATGCGGGCGCGCAGGGCATCCCAGTCCATCGTCGAAGAGTAATCCACGTCGAGGTAACCGCCACGCTCTTCGGCCAGCAGCTTCAGCGAGTCCTGCGGCAGGATGCCGCGATCCCACAGCGAGCCCTCGTACGTGCTGTAGCGGCCGCGCTCTTCAGCCAGTTCGGTCGATGCCTGGTACGCGTAGTAGCACACCGCTTCCATCGACGTGTCGGCGAACTTCACCGCGGCATCGCTGGCGTACGGCACGCGCTGCACGTGCAGGCAGTCCTGGAAGCCCATGATGCCCATGCCGACCGGACGATGGCGCAGGTTCGAATTGCGCGCCTTGTCCACGGCGTAGTAGTTGATGTCGATCACGTTGTCGAGCATGCGCATCGCGGTGCGGATGGTCTTCTGCAGCTTCTCGTGGTCGAGCACGTGCGAACCGTCGGCCAGTTGCTTCAGGTGCGCGACGAGGTTGACCGAGCCCAGGTTGCAGACGGCGATCTCGCTGTCGTTCGTGTTCAGCGTGATTTCCGTGCAGAGGTTCGAGCTGTGCACCACGCCCACGTGCTGCTGCGGGCTGCGGATGTTGCAGGGATCCTTGAACGTGATCCACGGATGACCGGTCTCGAACAGCATGCCCAGCATCTTGCGCCACAGCTGCACGGCCGGGATCTTCTTGAACAGCTTGAGCTCGCCGCTGGCGGCCTTGGCTTCATAGCCGAGGTAGGCGGTCTCGAAAGCCTTGCCGACCTTGTCGTGCAGGTCCGGGCAGGTCGCCGGCGAGAACAGCGTCCACTCGCCGCCTTCCATCACGCGCTTCATGAACAGGTCCGGAATCCAGTTGGCCGTGTTCATGTCGTGCGTGCGGCGACGGTCGTCACCGGTGTTCTTGCGCAGCTCGAGGAATTCCTCGATGTCCAGGTGCCACGTCTCCAGGTACGCGCACACCGCGCCCTTGCGCTTGCCGCCCTGGTTTACGGCCACGGCCGTGTCGTTCACCACCTTCAGGAACGGCACCACGCCCTGGCTCTTGCCGTTGGTGCCCTTGATGTGCGAACCCAGCGCGCGCACATTGGTCCAGTCGTTGCCCAGGCCGCCCGCGAACTTCGACAGCAGCGCGTTTTCCTTGAGCGCCTCATAGATGCCCTCGAGGTCGTCCGACACCGTGGTCAGGTAGCACGAGGACAGCTGCGAACGGCGCGTGCCCGAGTTGAACAGCGTCGGCGTGGACGACATGAAGTCGAACGACGACAGCAGTTGATAGAACTCGATCGCGCGCGCTTCACGGTCCTTCTCTTCGAGCGCCAGGCCCATGGCCACGCGCATGAAGAATGCCTGCGGCATTTCGATGCGCGTCTCGTCGATATGCAGGAAGTAGCGGTCGTACAGCGTCTGCAGGCCGAGGTAGTTGAACTGGAAGTCCCGCGAGGCGTCCAGCGCCGCGCCCAGACGGGCCAGGTCGTACGTGGCCAGCTTCTCGTCGAGCAGTTCGGCTTCGATACCGCGCGCGATGAATTTCGGGAAGTACTCGGCGTAGCGCACCGACATTTCCGACTGCGTCACTTCGGCGCCAAGGATTTCCTTGCGGATCGTGTGCAGCAGGATGCGGGCCGTGACCTGGCTGTACGCCGGATCCTTCTCGATCAGCGTACGGGCGGCCAGGATGGCCGAGTCGTAGACCTGCGTCAGCGGCACGCCATCGTACAGGTTCTTGAGCGTTTCCTTCAGGATCGGCTCGGCGCTCACGCCTTCGCCCAGACCGCTGCAGGCCGTGTCGATGAGCTCGTGCAGCGCCACGAGGTCCAGCGGACGCACGACGCCGGCGTCCAGCACGTTGACGGCCACGCCGCCGGCTTCCTGCACGCGGGCCACAGCCTGCGCATTGGCCTGCGCGCGTTCCTGCGAACGCTTCTCGCGATACAGCACGTATGCACGGGCCACCTCATGCTCGCCCGAACGCATCAGCGCCAGTTCCACGTGATCCTGCACGTCCTCGATATGGAACGTGCCGCCGTTCGGGCGGCTGCGCAGCAGCGCGCGCACGACCGACTGCGTCAGTTGTTCCACCAGTTCGCGCACACGCGCGGAGGCGGCACCCGTGCCACCGTTGACGGCCAGGAAGGCCTTGGTCACGGCGACGGAAATCTTGCTCGGCTCGAACGCCACGACGGCGCCATTGCGGCGAATGATCTTGTAGTCCTGATAACCCGTTCCCGCAGCGGCGGAGGTGGACTGCGACGTGCCGGCTGCACCGACAGCGCTCGATACGCCAGTGGCGAGTTCGTTCTGGGCCGTTTGCATGAGGTAGTTCCCCTTGTATTTGGAAGTGACAAAGTCCCTAGCAAAATGCGCTTCAGAAGACACTCTCGGTTCCGGCTTTGCCGGGCGAGAACCCCACTGCACTGGCGATCATTCTGCTAGGGACTCTGGTATTGCCCCGACCCGCTCCGCTGCTGCGGCGCCGGCAGCACATCCCATGCCGCCGCACGCCTCACATTGGGGTCGGTCCCTGGAGGGGACCACTAGATATTGTGGTCGCCTCGAAAAACTGGGCTAAGTATAGTGAATCGGCCGCGAATGAACAGACTTGACAAGGGTGATTTGCCCTCTGTTTTCCGGATGCGGCAGCGCCACATTCCCGCCAGCCCCGATGCGCCAAGGGATGCGGGCTTCCGCACATACCTTTAAATTTATTTCTATGGCGAAAAGGCGACGATAGGCCTACAGGGAGCGGGGACAACGCTGGTGACGAGGCAGGTGCCTCATGCACGATATGGCAGCAGCGCGGGGGGCAGTTGCGCCAGTTTGGCGAGCCGATCCCAATCGAAGTGCGGACCGGGGTCGGTCTTGCGGCCCGGCGCGATATCGCTGTGCCCGGCCACGGCGTCGATCGGGTAGGCGAGCCGCAACGCGCGCACGAGCGCGGCCGCCGTCCGATATTGCGCCGCGGTGAACGGCACATCGTCGGTCCCCTCGATCTCGATGCCGATCGAGAAATCGTTGCAGCGCGGGCGACCGAGAAATTCGGATTGCCCGGCATGCCAGGCTCGTTGCGTGCACGCGACAAACTGCATGAGCGCCCCATCGCGTGCGATCAGAAAGTGCGCGGAAACGCGGACGTCGCGAATCTGCTCGTAGAACGGATCGCGCGAGATATCGAGCCGGTTCTGGAAAAACGCCTCGATATCGCCGGTGCCGAACTGCCCCGGCGGGAGGCTGATGTTGTGGATCACCACGAGGTCGGTCGGCAGGTCGGCCGGCCGTGCGTCGTAGTTCGGGGACGGCAGGTGGCGCGCGGCGGGCACCCACCCGTCAGCGTTCGGCACGAAGTCCGCGTCCGATGCGGCGTGGGCAGCGTGCGAAGCGTCAGCGGCGTCAGCGGCGTCAGCGGTTTTAGCGGCCCGATCAGCCATCGCTGCCCTCCCCCTCCCGCAGGATTTCGGGCAGGGTGTCGACCGGGATCTCCACCCCCACGTCGCGCCCCTCGCGCTCGTCCCGGATCTCGAGCTGCTGGATGCGATAGCGCAGCTGCCGGAAGTTCAGGCCGAGCAGCGGCGCGGCCGCCGTGCGGTTGAACCCGGTCTGCCGCAGCGCGCGCAGGATCAGCTCGCGTTCGATGGCCTCCAGCCGCGCGGGCAGGTCGATCGGAAAACTGACGTCGCCAAGCGCCTGGGCGAGCGGATCCACCGCGACGGACGCGGGCTCGGCCTCCGGCGCGGGTTCAGCCACGTGGGTGGCTACGGGCGCATGGGTAGGCACGTGGGTGGGCACGTGGGTGGGTGATAGCGCGCCCGCTGGCGTCGGGGACCAGCCCCCCATCGTGCCCCACACCGGCGCCGTGTTCGACACCACGGGCGGCAACGGCGGCGGCTGCAGCATTGTCGCGCGCTCCATGCCAGCCTCGAGCGGCCCGAGGTCCGCCACGTCGATCTCCTCGCCCTCCGCGAACGCATAGGCGCGTTCGAGCAGGTTCTCGAGCTCGCGCACGTTGCCCGGGAACGGATACGCGGTCAGCCGCGCCAGCGCCGGGCCGGACAGGCGGCGCGGATGGGCATCGCCATAGCGCACGGCCAGATGCTCCAGAATCGCGCGCGCCAGCACGGGCACGTCCTCGGCGCGCTCGCGCAGCGTCGGCATGCGCAGCTCCAGCACGTTCAGCCGGTAATACAAGTCCTGCCTGAACGCTCCCGTCGCGACCATCGCCGCCAAATCCTTGTGGCTCGCGCACATGACGCGCACGTCCACCACGTCTTCCTTGTTCGCGCCGATCTTGCGCACGCGCCGCTCCTGCAGCGCGCGCAGCAGCTTCACCTGCATCGCCAGCGGCAGGTCGGCCACCTCGTCGAGCAGCAGCGTGCCGCCGTTGGCCGCCTGAAAGAAACCGCCGCGCTCGGCGTCCGCGCCCGTGAAAGCGCCCTTCACGTAGCCGAAGAATTCCGATTCCATCAGCGACTCGGGAATCGCGCCGCAGTTGACCGCGACGAACGGATGCGCGGCGCGCGCGCTCACCGCGTGGATCGCCCGCGCCGCGCGCTCCTTGCCGCTGCCGGACTCCCCGCTGATGACTACTGGCGCCATGCTTCGCGCAAGGCGCGACAGCGAACGGCGTACCTCCTGCATGGCCGGCGAGAGGCCGGGCAGCAGTCCCATCATGCGTTCGCCGAGCTCCTTCGCCTCGGCGCTGTCGGAAGGCGTTCCCGCGGCGCCATCGCTCTGCTTGCGCCCGAGCGCGTTCAGGATGAGCGTGCGCAGCTGGTCGAGCGAGACCGGCTTGGCGATGTAGTCGAACGCGCCGGCCTTGAGCGCGTCCACCGCGTTGTCGGCGCTGCCATAGGCCGTGATCACCGCCACGGGCACGCGCTCCGGCGCGGCGGACAGCTGCCGCACGATCTCGATCCCGAGCCCGTCGCCGAGCCGCATGTCGGTCAGCACCAGGCTGTAGCGCCGCTCGGCGAGCCGCTGGCGCGCCTCCGCGAGCGAGCCCGCCATGACGACGTCATGCCCCATCCGGCGCAGCGATATCTCGAGCAGCTCGCGCAGATCGGCCTCGTCGTCGATAACGAGAATCGGATCGAGGGTGGGAGGTCGGGCGGGCATGGTGGGCAGGAGGGTACTCGTTGTTCGGGCCGTTCGGTCGTTCGGCATTCAATGGCCGGCGGCCGCGTCAGGCGTATCGATGCGCATCGTCAGCACGAAGGCTTTGGCCGGGAGTGTATCGCGAGCGCCCGGCGCGAGCATCCCTGTGCGATCCAGCAACGTTTCGAGCGCGATGGTGCCGTAGCGCACCTGCGCATCGTTGGCGCCGCAGAGCTCGCGCGCCATGAACAGCCCGAGGCCCGTCCCCTGGGCGTTGCTGGTGAAAAACGGCTCGAACAGGCTGCGCTGATGCTCGCGCGATACCTCCGCGCCGTCGTTCCAGACGATGAGTTCGGCGTGGTGCTGATCCAACGCATGCGCCAGCAGGCGGATCGAACCCGGCAGCCGGCTGCAGTACCGCCACGCGTTGTCCAGCAGATTGCCGAGCACCTGCTGCAGCTGCGAGGCGTCGAAGATCAGTGGCTGGGCGAGGTCCACGGTAATGCGAATGGCGTTCGCATTGACATCCGCGCGCGTGCCCGCGCGCGACCGCATTTCCAGCCGCCATCGGTCCACGATCTCGGGCAGCGCCTGCGCGAGCTTCACCGAGCTATGCTCCGTGCGGGGCCGGCGCGACAGCTGCAGCACGTCGGAAACCACCTGGTCGAGCCGCCGCACGTTGTCGCTGATGATCCGCAGCAGCCGCGCGTCGACATCGCCGCCGGCCGGATGTCCCATGCCCGCGCCGCCCGCATCCGATCCGGCACCCGCCTCCGCCCGCATGCCCTCCGAGCGGACCGAGTCTGCCAGCAGCTCGTTGGCCTGGCTGATCGCCGCGAGCGGATTGCGGATCTGATGCGCCACGCTGGCCACGAGGCGGCCCATCGCGGCCAGCTTTTCCTGCTGCACCTGTTCGGCGATCCGCTCCCAGCTCTCGATATGCACGAGCAGCGTGTCCCGCATCTCGCTGCGCAACAGCGCTTCGTCCTCGGCGCTCCACGCCATGGCCTCGTTCTGCGCGATGGCCAGCCGCATGCGCGCCGCGGTCTCCGGCGACATGTCGCTCCAGCCCTCGGTATCGATGGAGGTCGGCACTGTGTACGCCTGCGACAGCGTCGAACGCACACCCGCAAGCCCCGGCAGCACGAAACGCAGGCGCAGCCGCGTATGGAGCATCGGCCCGCCCGCGGTCGGCTGCGCCGGCAGCGGCAGCAGTTGCAGGATGCGGGGCACGTCGTCCTTCGTGCGCAGCCAGTCGCGCAGCATCTCCATCAGCGGCTGCAGCCGCGGAATGCGGCGCAGGTCGAACAGCGCGCCCTCGCGTTCGCCAGCGCGGATCTGCCCTTCGCGAATCCGCTCGTGCGGCTGCACCCCCAGCAGCACCACGGCCGCCGGATTGGCCGCGACCACCGCGCCGTTCGCGCGCACCAGCATCACGCCATCCTGCATGTCGTTGACGAGCAAGCGGTTGACCAGCTGCTGCATGCGCAGTTCATGCTCGCGCGCGAGCGCCAGCTGTTCCTGCGCGATCTGCCGGTTGGCCAGCATATGCATGACGAACGCGGCGATCATGAACACCAGGCTGAACAGTCCGGAGCCGAGCAGATCCGCGTCCGGCTGCCGCGACAGCAGCGTATGCACGAAGGGTTCGCTCATGACGACCAGCGCCGACATCGCGGCCGTGAACAGCGCGAACGGCAGGCTCGTCAGCGCGCCCGCTTCGAGCGCGGGCAGCAGGAAGATCATTGCGACGCCTTCGCCGTGACTGCCCTTGGTCACCACGAGGAAGATCGCCGCCAGCATGAGCAGGTCGAGCAGGACCTCGACGCGCACCCGCAACTGGAACCGCCGCCGCCAGAACGCGGCGCCCGCCAGCAGGATGGCGATGACGAGGTAAGGCACGATCGCGGGCATGGCGTGGACCACGCGCATGCCCTCGGTGGCCACCAGCACGCGCGGGGCGCGATCGAGCGGCAGCCACGCATAGCCGAGCAGCAGCAGGGCCACGGCGAGCCGGGTCCAGCAGAAATAGCGCAGCAGCCGCCAGTGGAATTCCGGCGGCTCGGGCTGCCGCCACAACTGGCGCAACACGCTGCCGCTGGTGAACGGCGTGCCCTTGTCGAGCAGATTGGGCGCATGCCGGTAGGCGGCCTTCTGGGATCCCTTTTGCGATCCCGTCTGCGATCCCTTCTGCGTGGCTTTCTGCGAGCCGGTCTGTGAGCCGGTCTGTGCGCCGGTCTGTGCGCCGGTCTGTGAGCCCTTCTGCCCGGCCCCCGTCGAAGACCGCGACGCCGTCTTGCCCGCGCGCGGGGTGCCGCCCGTCGGGTGCGTGCTCATGAGCGCGTGCCGCCCGGTTCTGTGTGATCGGGCAAATGGCTGCGCCGGCAGTAATGGAGCCCCTGCCAGCCGAGCGCCTCGCTGCGCGGCAGATGCACGCCGCATTGCGCGCACTGGACCATCGGCTCCATGGCATCGGCCGATCCGTCGTTTGTCCGACCTTCCGTCCGACCCTCCGTGCGACCTTCCGGCCGTGCAGCGGGCCGGTCCTTGCCGCGCGGCGGCACCTGCCGCGTCTCGCCACGGCCGCGCAGCCACCACAGGATGCCAAGCACGACGGCCAGCAGGATCAGGATTCTTGCCATGAGGCGGCGCTCAGGTGAGGCGATGCAGGATGACTTCGAGCACGAAGCGGCTGCCCACATACGCGAGCAGCAGGATGCCGAACGAGGCGATGACCCAGCGCAGCGCGGTACGGCCGCGCCAGCCGCGGAAATGCCGGCCGATCAGGATACCGCCGAACATGGCCCACGAGATGATCGCGAACACGGTCTTGTGGTCCATGCGGAAGGCGCGGCCGAACAGTTCCTCGGAGAACAGGAAGCCTGACGCGATCGTCATCGTCAGCAGCAGGAAGCCCGCGCCGATCAGCCGGAACAGCAGTTTCTCGAGCGTCAGCAACGGCGGCAACAGGTCCAGCCAGCGGCCCAGCCACTGCCCCTGCACGCGCTCGTGCGTCGGCGACCCCTGGAAACCATGAAGCCGGCGCTCGGCCAGCAACATCAGGAACGCGTGGAAGGCGGCGAGCGTGAACAGGCCGTATGCCACGTTGGCGATGATGAAATGCAGCTTGAACAGCGGCCGCGCGGCATAGCCGAGGATCTGCGCGCCCGGGAACGCCAGCGGCATCAGGCTCGCGATCATCGCCACCGGCACGACGATCAGCCCGAGACCCGCGAGCGAAAAGAAGAAGCTTTCGATCCAGTAGATGCCGATACCGAGCCAGAGCATCGCCGACAGGGCGAACGCGAAGCCGAACACCATGCGGTCGGCCGGAAAGATCGTCTCGTGAAGCAGCAGGCCATGGCTCGCCAGCGCCGCCAGCATCAGCAGATGCCACCACGCCGGCTGGCTGTCCGAGCGGCCGCCGCCCGGGGGCACGCCGAGCGGCCCGGGGGACGAGAGGGCCGCAGAAGCCGCGCCGGGCTGGCCCAGCGGCATGCCTCCGGCGGCCGCGAGCCGGGGGTGCCGTGTCGACCAGCCGTGAAAGGCCAGGCCGCAATAGAGAAGTGCCGTCAGGGCATACAGTACAATGACCATTTGCGCAGTTTACCTTAGTGCCCTTGTCGGCGGCTCCCGCAGGCGCAAGCTCCTGCAACGACCGTGGACGAGCGTCGCACAGGCGCCTCACCCTAGCCGGAACTTCCCCCTTTTCTGCCATGCTGGACAACCTCACACAACGCCTGGCGCGGGTCGTCAAGACCATGCGCGGCGAGGCCCGACTGACCGAGGCCAATACCGCCGAGATGCTGCGCGAAGTGCGCCTTGCCATGCTCGAGGCCGACGTCGCCCTCCCGGTGGTCCGTGAATTCATCGCCCGCGTCAAGGAAAAGGCGCTCGGCGAAGACGTCGTCTCGAGCCTGACCCCCGGCCAGGCGCTGGTCGGCGTGGTCCAGCGCGAGCTGACCTCGGTCATCGGCGGCGAGGAAGCCGTCACCGCCGGCAACAAGGCCGGCGAGCTGAACCTCAACGTCCAGCCGCCCGCGATCATCCTGATGGCGGGCCTCCAGGGCGCCGGCAAAACGACCACGGTCGGCAAGCTGTCGAAGTGGCTCAAGGAAACGAAGAAGAAGAAGGTGCTGACCGTGTCGTGCGACGTGTATCGTCCCGCCGCTATCGCCCAGCTGAAAACCGTGTCCGAGCAGGTCGGCGCGGACTTCTTCCCGTCGCAGCCGGACCAGAAGCCGGTGGACATCGCGCGCGCCGCGGTGGACTGGGCGCGCAAGCATTATCACGATGTGCTGATCGTCGATACGGCCGGCCGGCTCGGTATCGACGAGGCGATGATGAAAGAAATCGCCGCGCTGCACGCCGAACTCAAGCCCGCCGAAACGCTGTTCGTCGTGGACGCGATGCTCGGCCAGGACGCGGTCAACACGGCCAAGGCGTTCAACGACACGCTCCCGCTGACGGGCGTCGTGCTGACCAAGCTGGATGGCGATGCGCGCGGCGGTGCCGCCCTCTCCGTCCGCCACGTGACGGGCCGCCCCATCAAGTTCGTCGGCGTCGGCGAAAAGCTGGACGGACTAGAGCCGTTCTATCCGGACCGCATGGCCCAGCGGATTCTTGGCATGGGCGACATCCTCGCGCTGGTCGAGGAAGCGCAGCGCGGCGTGGACATGGACGCCGCCGAGAAGCTCGCCAAGAAGATCAAGAAGACCGGCGGTTTCGACCTCGAGGACTTCAAGGCGCAGATTGGCCAGATGAAGAAGATGGGTGGGATCGGCAGCCTCGTGGACAAGCTGCCCGCGCAGTTCGCCCAGCAGGCGCAGGGCGCCAACATGGATCAGGCGGAGAAGCAGGTGCGCCGGATGGAAGGCATCATCAACAGCATGACGCCGCAGGAACGCGCCAAGCCGGAACTGATCAAGGCCAGCCGCAAGCGCCGCATCGCGGCGGGCGCCGGCGTGCCGGTGCAGGAAGTCAACCGGCTGCTGAACCAGTTCGACCAGATGCAGGGCATGATGAAAAAGCTCAAGGGCGGCGGCATGATGAAGATGATGCGCCAGATGGGCGCGATGAAGGGCGGCATGAAGGGCCTCTTCAACCGCTGAGCCTCCACAAACTAGGATATCGATCATGTTGACCGCAGAACAGGCTCGCGAACTCTGGTCCAGCTCCGAGGAAATCGTCAGCGCCGCGGAAGTGGAAGCGTCGCTGGACCGCATGGCGGGCGAGATCACCGCCCGCATGGGTGACGCCTTTCCGCTCGTGCTGTCCGTGATGGGAGGCGCCGTCGTCTTCACGGGCATGCTGCTGCCAAAGCTGCAGTTTCCGCTGGAGTTCGACTACATTCACCTCTCGCGCTACAACAACAAGACGGTGGGTGGCGAGATGCAGTGGCGCGTGGCGCCGCGCGAATCGGTCAAGGACCGCATCGTGCTCGTGCTCGACGACATCCTCGACGAAGGCGAGACGATGGCCGCGATCCGCGAGCGCATCATGGACATGGGCGCGAAGGAGTTCCACGCGGCCGTGTTGTGCGAGAAGACGCTGTCGAAGCCGAAGCCCATGCATCCGGACTTCTGCGGCTTCAAGGTGCCGGACCGTTACGTGTTCGGCTGCGGCATGGACGCCAAGGGCTACTGGCGCAACCTCGGCACGATTCGCGCGCTGCTCTGAGGAGAGTGCCGAGGGGAATGAAGGTCAGGCGTGGTGGCCGGCCAGGATCGGCCACAGCGACGCCAGCAGCAACAGCGCCATCGTCACGTTGAACGCGCGCAGCACGCGTGGCGACGCAAGCCAGCGGCGCAGCGCGGATCCGAACACCGCCCACATCGCCACGCTCGGCAGGTTGATTACCGCGAAGACGCCCGCCATCAGCAGCACGTTGAGCCAGACATTGCCGTGCAGCACGTAGGTGCTGCACGCGCCCACCGCCATCACCCACGCCTTCGGATTCACCCACTGGAACGCCGCCGCGCGGAGGAACGTCATCGGCCGCGCGACGTCGCGGTCCTGCACGCCGCCCGACGTCGCCAGCTTCCACGCGAGCCAGACCAGATAGACGGCGGCGACCGCGCGCAGCACGTGCCATGTCCACGGCAGCGCGGTGAACACCGAACCCAGACCCAATCCGACCAGCGCCACCATCAGCGAGAAACCGATGCTGATGCCCAGCAGATGCGGCACCGTGCGCGCAAAGCCGAAGTTCACGCCCGAGGCCAGCACCATCGTGTTGTTCGGACCGGGGGTGATCGAGGAAACGAGCGCGAACGCGCAGAACGCTGCGAACATGCCGGAGCCGGCAAGAAGCTGACCGAGAGCCATGGGAATTCCAGAAACGGGTAACGATGGAACACCCAAGTCTAGGCGGCTCCGCCTATACAGTACCGGTACGGTTTAGCTAAAAGGTGCCGGTACGCGTCAGATCGCGCTCCGGTACGGATGTTCGCGCAGCCACTTGGTGGCGATCCATTTCTCGCCCGACTCCACCGGCAACCCGGCGTGCAGGGTGCGATCGTCGAGGCCGCCATCGGGCAACTGATAGCTGAAGAACACCGCATTGCCCTTGACCGGCGCCACCTCGAGCCCGAGCTTCGGGAACGCCGTGGCGCCACCGGCAGGCGGGCTGTTGAGGTAAATGACGAGCGTGGCCACGCGCTGGCCGCCGACGCGTAACTGGCGTGCCTCGCCTGGGCGCTGCGGATTGAAGAAGTCGAAGTGCGGCTGGTACTCGCCGCCGGGCTTGTAGTTCAGGATCTGCAGGCCTTCGCCATGCTCGACGGGAAGCCCCGTGACCGCCGCGATGCGCGCCTCGATGCGTTCGATCAGCGCGTGCTCGCCCACCTGGAACATCGCGCCCATGCTCGTGCGCGCGTCGATCAGATTCTCGTCGCCGGTATCGGGATTCACCACGGGCGAACGCTCGAGCCTGCCCCGCGACAACGCGACCAGCGCGTCGCACTCGGCATCGGTCAGCAGGTTCTGCAGCAGCAGAATCCGCGGGGCTTCCAGCGCGAACAGGATGGGAATCGTATGACCGAGATGCCGGAACGCGTTGCCGCCCGGCTGTTGCGCGACGTCGCTGCCCGCCGGCTGCTGCGCCGACACGGCCGACAACCCCACGGATGCGGGCGCCATCATCGGCGTACGCATCGGCGCCGCGGCCGTCGGCGGCATCGGCAGTCCCAATGCGGCCGCCACGGTGTCGCGCGCGAATGCCGCGTCGTAGCCCGAGCGCAGCATCGAGCGAACCAGCGCCTCGGCGCCGAATCCCTGTTCGATATGTCGCGCCAGCCAGTGCTCCAGCTCGGGCGAGGAGGAGCAATAGCCGCCCTTCGTCTCGATGGTCATGATCGCGTTACGTCAGGATGGATTGGTGATCCGCTGCGGCGAGAAAGGATTGCGCGCGGGCGCTTCCGGCGGCAATGCGCGCCGCGCGGGCGCCGCGGGCTCCGGGTCGCCGGCCATGGTCACCGTCGCTTCAGAATACTGCCAGCGCTTCCACGCCGCCAGCACCGCGTTCGGATATTCGGGCCGGCCCCGGCTGCCGTTGTACCGGCCGAGCGCCAGGAACAGGTCGCCGCTCTCGCGGTCGAGGTAGTGGCGCAGGATCGTGCAGCCGTACCGCAGGTTGCTCTGCAGGTGGAAGAGCTTGCGCGTGTCGCCATCGCCGATCGCGCGCACCCAGAACGGCATGACCTGCATCAGGCCGCGCGCATCGGCCGAGCTGATCGCGTATTTGCGAAATCCGCTTTCGACCTGGACGAGACCGAGCACGAGCGCCGGTTCGAGCCCCGCGCGCTTGGCCTCGTAATACACGGTCTCGATCAGCTCCACGCGCACCTGCGGCTCCGGGATCTTCGCCTCGAGGCGGCGCGACATCTCGCCGAGCCACTTCAGGTAGCCAAGCCGCTCCGTGCCGCTCGCGAACGCGGGCCGCACGGGCCGGTTGTCGGCGATCGCCGCGGCCAGCGCGCCGCGCACGGAGTCGGCCAGCGCCTCCTCCTTCTGCGCGCCGGCATACGCCGCGCCTGCCGTCAGCGTCAGCCCCAGCGTGAGCACCAGACCGCCCGCGCGCATCAGCCGATGCAGCGGACGAAGGCGCGTAGCGGAGCGGTGCGGCCGGGCGTTCATGGCACTCAGTTCGCGAGCTTGCCGCGCACGTGCGCGACGATATCGGCCACGGCGACCTGCGTTGCCTCGGTATCGCGACGGCCCTGGTACTCGACCTTGCCTTCCTTCAGGCCACGGTCGCCGACCACCACGCGATGCGGTACGCCGATCAGTTCCCAGTCGGCGAACATTACGCCCGGACGCTCGCCGCGATCGTCGATGATCACGTCCACGCCGGCTGCGAGCAGCTCCGCGTGGATGCGGTCGGCCTCGGCCTTCACGCCTTCCGAGCGGTCGTAGCCCAGCGGGCAGATCACCACGGCGAACGGCGCGATCGCAGCCGGCCAGATGATGCCGCGCTCGTCGAAGTTCTGTTCGATCGCCGCGCCCAGGATCCGCGTCACGCCAATGCCGTAGCAGCCCATCTGCATCGGCTGCGTCTTGCCGTTCTGGTCCAGGTACGTCGCGTTCATCGATTCCGAATACCGCGTGCCGAGCATGAACACGTGGCCGACTTCGATGCCGCGGCAGATGTCCAGCACGCCCTTGCCGTCCGGCGAGGCGTCGCCCGCCACCACGTTGCGGATATCCGCGACGATCGGCTCGGGCAGGTCGCGGCCCCAGTTCACGCCCGTCAGGTGATAGTCGCGCTCGTTCGCGCCAACGCAGAAGTCGCTCATGTTCGCGACCGTGCGATCGGCAACGACCTTGACGGGCTTCTTCGTGCCGACGGGACCGAGGTAGCCCGGCGGCGTGCCGAACGTCTCGACGATCTCGGCTTCCGTTGCGAAACGGAAGTCCAGCAACCCCGGCACCTTCGAGGCCTTGACCTCGTTCAGTTCGTGGTCGCCGCGCAACAGCAGCAGCCAGATCTCGGCGCCCGTATTGGCACCTTCCGCGGCGTCCTTGGCCAGCACGATCGACTTGATCGTACGTTCGAGCGGCATGCCGAGGAACTCGGCCACGTGCTCGCACTTGGCCTTGCCGGGCGTCGAGGCCTTGACCATCGCCTCCGTGGGCGCGGCCCGGCTGGCGATCAGCGGCAGCGCCTCTGCCGCCTCCATGTTGGCCGCGTAGTCCGAAGTCGGGCAGTACACGATGGCGTCCTCGCCGGTGTCGGCGATCACGTGGAACTCGTGCGAGCCCGAGCCGCCGATCGCGCCGTTGTCGGCGGCCACCGCGCGAAATTCGAGACCGAACCGCTGGAAGATGCGCACGTACGCGTCATACATCGACTTGTACGAGACCTTTAGCCCTTCGACGTCGCGGTCGAACGAGTACGCATCCTTCATCGTGAATTCGCGGCCGCGCATGATGCCGAAGCGCGGACGGCGCTCGTCGCGGAATTTCGTCTGAATCTGATAGAAATTCACCGGCAGCTGCTTGTAGCTGCGGATTTCGCTGCGCGCGATGTCCGTCACCACCTCCTCCGAGGTCGGCTGGACGGCGAAATCGCGTTCATGGCGGTCCTTCAGGCGCAGCAGCTCCGGGCCCATCTTGTCCCAGCGGCCCGTTTCCTGCCACAGCTCCGCCGGCTGGATCACCGGCATGGACAGCTCCACCGCCCCGGCACGGTTCATTTCCTCGCGGACGATGTTCTCCACCTTGCGGATCACGCGCAGGCCCACTGGCATGTAGTTATAGATGCCGGCGCCGAGCTTCTTGATCATGCCGGCACGCATCATCAGTTTGTGCGACACGATTTCCGCGTCGGCGGGCGCTTCCTTGAGCGTGGAAATGAAGAATTGCGAGGCTTTCATCCGTTGATTTCTCTGCGATCTCTGCGTAAGTTCGTTCGGTGGGCGAGACGGGGGTGCGCGACGTCCAGGCAGACGCGCCTGAAACTGCCCTTGCCGCTCGGGGAAAACCAGCATTCCCCTCGCCGGGCCGACCCGCGCGCTTCCTTTATAATCGACGTAATTCTAAAGGATTCGAGGTGCAGTCATGCTCGATCGTGAAGGCTTTCGCCCGAACGTCGGCATCATCCTCATCAACGCACGCAACGAGGTCTTCTGGGGCAAGCGAATCGGCGAACATTCCTGGCAGTTTCCGCAAGGTGGCATCAAGTACGGCGAGACGCCGGAACAGGCCATGTACCGCGAGCTGCAAGAAGAAGTCGGCCTGCTTCCGGAGCACGTCAGGATTGTCGGTCGCACGCGCGACTGGCTGCGTTATGAGGTGCCGGACAAGTTCATTCGCCGCGAAATCCGCGGCCATTACAGGGGCCAGAAGCAGATCTGGTTCCTGCTGCGCATGGTCTGTCGCGACTGCGACATCCAGCTGCGCGCCAGCGACCATCCGGAATTCGATGCGTGGCGCTGGAGCCAGTACTGGGTGCCGCTGGATGCCGTCATCGAGTTCAAGCGCGACGTCTACCAGATGGCGCTGACCGAGTTGTCGCGCTTCCTGCATCGCAGCCGCGTGCCGCTGAGCCCGTACGGCAACCATCATGGCGGCCACGGCCGGCAAGGCGGACAGCGCCCGGCGGTCTCGTCGTGCGCGCCCGCTGCGGCCGCGCCCGCTCACTCTGCGACAATGGCGGCCGAACCTGCCGCGCCGGCCGATCCGGCGCCTACTGACCAAACGGAGTCCTGATGAAACGCTTTACCGGCCCGGCCGCTCGCGCCGGGCTGCTGCTTGTTGCAGCCTGCCTCGTGCTGGGAGGTTGCAAGACCAATAGCAAGCAACACGACGACGGCGAGGTCGCCTGGCTCGATCCGTTCGACACCAAGCCCTTCAAGGAAGGCGAAACGGTGTTGCCGGCCCCGCCGCAGGACGCCGATCTGATTCCGTTCTCCGTCAACGACTCGGGCAACTTCGACTTCGCGGTCGATGCCAAGTCCGTCAGCGTGGGCGCCGACAACGTCGTGCGCTACACGGTGGTCATCACGAGCAAGACCGGCGCGCGGAACGTGAGCTATGAAGGCATGCGCTGCGACGCGTTCGAGCGCAAGATCTACGCGACGATGCCGACCGGCAGCAAGGACTGGATTTCGAACCGCGGCATGGACGACTGGCAGCGGATGGCGACGCGCCAGCGCAACAGCTATGCGTCGACGCTTGCCACCGATTATTTCTGCGACGGCCGCACCGTCGCCGGCAAGCCGGAAAAGCTCGTGCGCGACCTGCGCGCGTACGCCCCGACCTTCCGCAAGTAATCCGGAGCGGTGCCGCGCTCCCGCGCGGCACCGCATCGCCTTACACCAGCACCAGGTTGTCGCGATGGATGAGCTCGGGCTCGTTCAGATGGCCCAGCACCGTCTCGATCTCCGATGACGGCTTGCGCGCGATCAGGCGGGCCTCGGCGCTCGAATAGTTGGTGATGCCGCGCGCGACTTCGAGTCCCGCCGGATCCACGCACGCGATGACCTCGCCGCGCGCGAATTCCCCCTGCACTTCCACCACGCCGATCGGCAGCAGCGACTTGCCGCCGCCCGTCAGCTTTTCCACCGCGCCAGCGTCGATGATCACGCGCCCGCGCAGCTGCAGATGGTCCGCCATCCACTGCTTGCGCGCGGTCAGCCGGCCCGTCGGCGCGAGCAACTGCGTGCCGATGGCTTCGCCCTCGGCCAGACGCTCCAGCACATTGGCTTCGCGGCCCGACGCGATCGTCGTGTGCGCGCCCGACTTGGCCGCGCGCTTGGCCGCGAGAATCTTGGTCAGCATGCCGCCGCGGCCGATCGCGCTGCCCGCGCCGCCGGCCATCGCCTCGAGCTCGAGCGTGCCAGCCATGGCCTCGTGCACGAACTCGGCGTTCGGGTCCTTGCGCGGATCGGCCGTGTAGAGGCCGCGCTGATCGGTGAGGATGACCAGCGCATCCCCTTCGATCAGGTTCGTCACGAGCGCGCCGAGCGTGTCGTTGTCGCCGAACTTGATTTCGTCGGTGACGACCGTGTCGTTCTCGTTGATGATCGGGACGACGCCGAGCGACAACAGCGTCAGCAGCGTCGAGCGGGCATTGAGGTAGCGCTCCCGGTCGGCCAGGTCGGCATGGGTCAGCAGCACCTGCGCGGTGCGGATGCCATAGCGGCCGAACTGCGTTTCATAGACCTGCGCCAGCCCCATCTGCCCGACGGCGGCGGCGGCCTGCAGCTCGTGGATTTCGCGCGGACGCCGCGTCCAGCCGAGGCGCTGCATCCCTTCGGCGATGGCGCCCGAGCTGACCAGCACCACTTCCTTGCCGGCCGCGCGCAGCTTGGCGATCTGCGCGGCCCAGCGCGCGATCGCGTCGTGATCGAGTCCCTTGCCGTCGTTGGTGACAAGGCTCGACCCCACCTTGACGACGATGCGTTTTGCCTGCGCGATGACCGATTGCATGGTGGGGTACCGAAAAAATTGAAGATCGGGGAGCGATCAGGATTCGCCGTCGCCGCGGTCCACATTGTGCAGGCGATCGTCGAGCCGGATATCGGGATCGGCGAGCGCCGCGGCTTCCGCGGCCTTGATCGCCTCCAGATGGTCCTTGATGGCGTAGATCAGTTCGCGGCAGCCATCACCGGCCAGCGCGGAGATCTGGAACACCGGACCCTTCCACTTGTAGCGCTTGACGAAGTCCTTCACGCGCGCGGCGCGCTCTTCCTCGGGCACCATGTCGAGCTTGTTGAGCACGAGCCAGCGCGGCTTGGCGTACAGCTCCTCGTCGTACTTCTTCAGCTCGTTGACGATCGCGCGCGCCTCGGCCACCGGATCGACGTTCTCGTCGAACGGCGCGAGATCCACGATATGCAGCAGCAGACCGGTCCGCTGCAGATGGCGCAGGAACTGATGGCCCAGGCCCGCCCCTTCGGCCGCGCCTTCGATCAGGCCCGGAATGTCGGCCACCACGAACGACTGCTCGTGGTCGACGCGGACCACGCCCAGATTCGGGTGGAGCGTCGTGAACGGATAGTCGGCCACCTTCGGCCGCGCATTCGAGATATGCGAGATGAACGTCGACTTGCCCGCGTTGGGCATGCCGAGCAGACCCACGTCGGCCAGGACCTTGAGCTCGAGCTTGAGCATGCGGCGCTCGCCCGGCTTGCCGTCCACCTGCTGGCGCGGCGCGCGGTTGGTACTCGACTTGAAATGCAGGTTGCCCCAGCCGCCCATGCCGCCTTCGGCAAGGCAGACGGTCTGGCCGTGCTCGGTCAGGTCGGCGACGATCTCGCCGGTATCCATGTCCGTGATCAGCGTGCCGACGGGCATGCGCAGCGTGACATCTTCGCCGGCGGCGCCATAGCAGTCGGAACCCCGGCCGTTCTCGCCATTCTTCGCCACGTGCTTCTTCGCGTAGCGGAAGTCGATCAGCGTGTTGATGTTGCGGTCGGCCTGCGCGAATACGCTGCCGCCGCGGCCGCCGTCACCGCCATCGGGGCCACCAAACGGCACAAACTTCTCGCGCCGGAACGACGCGCTCCCGTTGCCGCCATTGCCGGCAATCGCTTCGATTCGGGCTTCGTCGATGAACTTCATGATGATTTTCCGTATGGGCTTCGGCTGGCGGCCTCAACATTGTCGCCAGAAATGAAAAAGCCCCGCAAGCGTTGCGGGGCCTTCGTGCTGCAAAGGCTCTTATCAGGCCGCCGGAACGACGCTGACTTGCTGCTTCTTGGCAGCGCCCTTGACGGCGAACTGCACGTGACCGTCAACCAGCGCGAACAGCGTGTGGTCCTTGCCGATGCCGACGTTTTCGCCAGCATGCACGCGCGTACCGCGTTGACGAACGATGATGCCGCCGGCGTTGATGGCCTGGCCACCGTACACCTTCACGCCCAGGCGCTTCGATTCCGAATCACGGCCGTTCCGCGTGGAACCGCCGCCTTTTTTCTGTGCCATGTCTTACTCCTGTCTAGGCCGAATTTCGCTTAGGCAACGATCGTGTCGATGCGCAGCTCGGTGTAATTCTGACGATGGCCCTGACGCTTTTGATAGTGCTTGCGACGGCGCATCTTGAAGATCTTCACCTTGTCGTGACGACCTTGGGAGATCACGGTAGCCTTGACGGAAGCCCCGCTCACCAGCGGCGTACCAAACTTGATTTGGTCGCCGGCGCCCACTGCGAGCACCTGGTCCAGCGTGATTTCTGCGCCAATGTCTGCCGGTATCTGTTCTACTTTAAGTTTTTCGCCAGCAGCAACCTTGTATTGCTTGCCGCCGGTTTTTACGACCGCGTACATTGTCGAACCTCTCGATGTGAATGAAGCGAAAAATGCTGCCCGGCAAGCCAACCAGGTTGGCCAATCCCTCACGGGCGGGCGCCGCTTCTTACGCCCCTGACTCCGAAATGCCTGGGCAGAACAGCCGAGACAGACCGAAGGAACCGGCAATTCTATACCAGCTTGCGGAAAAGCGCAAAGGAAACAAATAGATAGCCAGCCTCGGGCCGCCAGCGGCGGCTCAGGCACTTGCCGGGCGCGGGGCGTCAGGTCAGATCGGCCAGCAGAAAGCCGGCCAGCGCGGCAAAGGCGATCCACCACACGGTGCGTCGCGACTGCCGGCGGGATGCGCGGGTCTTGTCCATGCGCGCATTATAGGACCCGCGCCGCGCGGCAGCCATTCCCTCACATGGTTCGCATATAATCCACCGGTTTTGCGTAACGGTGATCATCTTGTCCCAGTCTTCCGCCACTGCCTTGCTTGCCCCGGTCGCTGCCGACATGCGCGCCGTTGACGCCGTCATTCGTCATCGACTGGCATCGGAAGTGCCGCTGATCGAGCAGATCGGCGAATACATCATCGGCGCGGGCGGCAAGCGCCTGCGTCCCGTGATCCTGCTGCTGTCGGCCCGCGCCTTCGGCTACGACGGCCATCGCCACCACGAACTGGCGGCTGTCGTCGAGTTCATCCACACCGCCACGCTGCTACACGACGACGTCGTCGACGAATCGGAACTGCGCCGCGGCCGCGAGACCGCCAACGCGGTGTTCGGCAATGCCGCGAGCGTGCTCGTGGGCGACTTCCTCTATTCGCGCGCGTTCCAGATGATGGTCGACGCCGGCAGCATGCGCATCATGGAGATCCTCTCCAACGCGACCAACGTGATCGCGGAAGGGGAAGTCCTCCAGCTGCTCAACATGCATGACCCCGAGGTGACCGTCGAACGGTACCTGCAGGTCATCCGCTACAAGACCGCCAAGCTCTTCGAAGCCTCCGCGCAACTCGGCGCGGTACTCGCGGGCGCGGACGCGGCCATGGAAGAAGCGGCCGCCGAATACGGCCGCCGCATCGGCACCGCGTTCCAGCTGATCGACGACATGCTGGACTACACCGCAAGCGCGGAGCAGATGGGCAAGAACGCCGGCGACGACCTACGCGAGGGCAAGCCCACGCTGCCGCTGCTGCATCTGCTCGAGCACGGCACGTCGGAACAACGCGAACTCGCGCGCGACGCGATCGTCCAGGGCGGCACCGAACACTTCGACGCGGTTTTCGCGGCCATCCACGCAAGCGGCGCGCTCGACGTGACGTTCGCGGCCGCGCAACGCGAGGCGGAAGCCGCGGAAAAAGCGGCAATGCAATTTCCCCCTTCCCAACTGAAAGAAACGCTGATAGACTTGTGTGCTTTCTCGCTGCAACGTCAGTCGTAACACACAACGCCCGACGCGCAGTAAACCACAGCGAAGAAAAAACGAAATCGGGGTGTAGCTTAGCCTGGTAGAGCGCTACGTTCGGGACGTAGAGGCCGGAGGTTCGAATCCTCTCACCCCGACCAGATTTCAAAGAAAAAGCCGCACAGCAATGTGCGGCTTTTTTGCTTTCCGGGCGCTTTTCCGATCCATTCTGATCCTTTTCCCGCCCGACCAAATCTCCCGTTGCACATTGACTTGTGACAGCCCCGCGCAAGTAGGGTTGCGGACTGTCGCGCAAACGCCAACACCGCCTCCCGCCTCGCTTTACAAAAAGTGACCCCACCGGCAAACTGGCCCGAATCCGGGACGTTCGCCCCGCCGCTCCCGCCGTAGTCAACCATGCGCGTTGCCGTGGCCCCGGGCTGTTTTGCCGGCGCACTGGGCGGCGCGTTCATACGCATCGTATTGCCATGACACTAGGCCTCGCCCTGGCGCAGAGCCGGCGGATCGCGCCCGCGTTGCTTGCCCAGCTGGAACAGACGGCGCGTGAGAAGAAAACGCAGCTGATCGACGAGATCATCGCGAGCGGCACGATGAGCGCGCACGACGTCGCGATCTTTGCCGCGGACAAGTATCAGCTCCCGTTGCTCGACCTCGCGCAGTACAACCTCGCGCGCGTGCCGCCCGCGCTCGCGGGCAACCGCGACTTCCATGCGCATCGGCTGCTGCCGCTCGGCCGCCGCGAGAACCGCCTGATCGTCGCGATGTCCGATCCCGCGAACCAGGCCGGTATCGACGCCATCAAGCAGAAGTTCAACCTGCCCGTGGAAACGGTCGTGGTCGAACACGACAAGCTGATGAAGCAGGTGCGGTCGGCCGGCGAGGCGCCGGGCACGCTCAAGAACATTTCGCCCGGGATCGGCGCCACGCCGACGAAGATGATCGACTACGATCCCGTCGCCGCGGCGGGCGCGCGCAAGGGCACCGGCAACGAGATCGACGACGCGCCGGTCGTGCGCTTCCTCCAGAAGCTGCTCACGGAAGCCTTCCAGCGCGGCGCGTCGGACCTCCACTTCGAACCGTTCGAGTTCTTCTATCGCATTCGCTTCCGCGTGGACGGCGTGCTGCAGGAGGTCGCGCGGCCGCCGCTCGATATCCGCGACAAGATCGCGACGCGGATCAAGGTGCTGTCGCGCCTCGATATCTCGGAGAAGCGCGTGCCGCAGGACGGCCGCATGAAGCTACTGCTTACACTGCCGAAGGACAAGGACGGCAAGGAAACGATCGAGAAGGCGATCGACTTCCGCGTCTCCACGCTGCCCACGCTGTTCGGCGAGAAGATCGTGATGCGGATTCTGGAGTCTTCGTCCGACAAGCTCGATATCGACCAGCTCGGCTACGAGCCCGACCAGAAGGCCCTGCTTCTCGACGTGATCAAGCGCCCCTACGGCATGGTGCTCGTCACGGGCCCGACCGGCAGCGGCAAGACCGTGTCGCTCTATACGTTCCTGAACCTGCTGAACCAGGGCGACATCAATATCTCCACCGCCGAGGATCCGGCGGAAATCCAGCTGCCCGGCATCAACCAGGTCAACGTCAACGACAAGGCCGGCCTGACGTTTGCGGCCGCGCTCAAGTCGTTCCTGCGGCAGGATCCGGACATCATCATGGTCGGCGAAATCCGCGACCTCGAAACCGCGGATATCTCCATCAAGGCCGCGCAGACGGGCCACCTGGTCCTGTCCACGCTGCATACGAACGACGCGCCCACCACGCTCACACGGTTGATGAACATGGGCGTGGCGCCCTTCAACATCGCATCGAGCGTGCTGCTGATTACCGCGCAGCGTCTCGCGCGACGGCTGTGCACGTGCAAGCGCGCGGGCGACCTGTCGCGCGACGTGTTGCTGGACGCGGGATTCCGGGAGGCCGATGTCGACGGCTCCTGGCAGCCGTATCACCCGGTCGGGTGCGAGCGCTGCAATGGCAGCGGGTACAAGGGACGGTGCGGCATCTATCAGGTGATGCCCATCACGGAAGCCATGCAGCAGATCATCCTTTCGCACGGCACGGCGCTGCAAATCGCCGAGCAGGCGCGCCGCGATGGCGTGCTATCGTTGCGCGAGGCTGGCCTGCTGAAGGTCAAGCAGGGGGTCACGTCACTCGAAGAAGTGCTGGCCACCACGAATACGTAACGACGTAGCAGTCCAATAAGAAATTTTTGTCGGGGGTCACAACATGGCGACGCGCGCACCAGCGGCGGGCGCCCGGACAGCGGCATCGTCCCGGGCAACGGGTACAACGGGTTCAACCAAAGGGCGGAAGGCGCCCACGCAGTACATCTTCGAGTGGGAAGGCAAGGACCGCAAGGGCAAGACCTTCACCGGCGAGCAACGCGCGGAGAGCGCGGCGGAGGTCACCGCCACGCTACGCAAGCAGGGCCTGACGGTCGTCAAGCTCAAGAAGCGCAAGGCCGCGCGCGGCCGCAAGATTACCGAGAAGGACATCGCGTACTTCACGCGCCAGCTGTCGACGATGCTCAAGGCCGGCATTCCGCTGCTGCAATCGATCGACATCATCGCGCGCGGCCATGCGAACCCGAACTTCACGCAACTGCTGTCCGACATCCGCTTCGACATCGAGGCCGGCAGCAGCATGGCGATGGCGTTCCGCCGCCATCCGAAGTACTTCGACACGCTGTACTGCAACCTCATCGACGCCGGCGAACAGGGCGGTATCCTCGATGCGCTGCTCGAACGGCTGTCGCTGTACATGGAGAAGTCCATTGCGCTGAAGAGCCAGATCAAGTCCGCGATGATCTATCCGATCGCGGTGCTGACCGTGGCCTTTGCGGTGACCGTGATCCTGATGCTGTTCGTGATACCGGCCTTCAAGGGCGTGTTCTCGAGCTTCGGCGCGGCCCTGCCGGCGCCGACGCTGGTCGTCATCGGCATCTCGGACTTCTTTGTCAGCAACTGGTACTTTATCGTGTTCGCGCCAATGGTGGCGATCGTCGGCTATTTCCGGGCGCGCAGTAAATCGGAGAAGGTCCAGCGGTTTCACGACCGCGCGCTGCTGAAGCTGCCGATCTTCGGCAGCCTGTTCCGCAAGGCCGTGATTGCGCGATGGACGCGGACGCTGGCCACCATGTTCGCAGCCGGTACGCCGCTCGTGGAGTCAATGGAATCGGTCGCTGGCGCCGCGGGCAACTGGCTGTATTACGATGCCACGCGCGAGATCGAACAGGCCGTCCGCATCGGTACCAGCCTGACCAACGCGATGCAGGCCACGCACGTGTTCGACAACATGGTGCTGCAGATGACGCAGATCGGTGAGGAATCCGGTGCGCTCGACAACATGCTGCTCAAGGTCGCCGAGTTCTACGAGCGTGAGGTCGATGACGCCGTGGCCGCGATCTCGAGCCTGATCGAACCGCTGATCATCGTGATCCTCGGCGTGCTGATCGGCGGCATGGTCGTGGCAATGTATCTGCCAATCTTCAAGCTGGGACAGGTGGTGTAACGCATGCTGCAGGTATCGGAGCTGGCGGCGCTGCCGCCGGCCTTTCTCGTCTTCGCGGCCGGACTCATCGGCCTGATGGTCGGCAGCTTCCTCAACGTGGTGATCCACCGGGTACCGCGCATGATGGAGCACGACGAGGCCAACTACATCGCCGAGTTGCGCGGGGAACCGCTGCCCCATCCCGAGCGCTACAACCTCGTGGTGCCCCGCTCGGCGTGCCCGCACTGCGGGCACCAGATTGCCGCATGGGAGAACATCCCCATCGTCAGCTATCTGTTCCTGCGGGGCCGCTGCGCGGGGTGCAAGACGCGGATCAGCGTGCGCTACCCGCTCGTGGAGTTGACCAGCGCCGTGCTCAGCGCGCTGGCGATGTGGCACTACGGTCCGACCGTGCAGGCGCTCGCGGCCCTGGTCATGATCTGGGCGCTGATCGCCGCCACGATGATCGATGCCGACACGCAGCTGCTGCCCGACCAGATCACGCTGCCGCTGCTGTGGCTTGGTTTGCTGCTGAACCTCAAAGGCGTCTTCGTGCCGCTGGCCGATGCCGTGATCGGCGCGGCCGCGGGCTACCTCGTGCTGTGGTCGGCGTACTGGCTGTTCAAGCTCGTGCGTGGCAAGGAAGGCATGGGCTATGGCGACTTCAAGCTGATGGGCGCGCTCGGCGCGTGGTTCGGCTGGCAGGCGCTGCCAGCGCTCGTGCTGCTGTCCTCGGTGGTCGGCGCGGTCTTCGGCATCCTGATGCTCGTGGTGCGCCGGCAGGGGCGGGAAACGCCCTTCCCGTTCGGTCCGTTCATCGCGGGCGCGGGGCTGCTCGTGCTGTTCTTCGGCGCGGACCTGCTGCCGCTGGACCTCGGCATACACTGACCTTTTACCCAGGCCGCGCGCGCGCCGGGCGGAGGCGTCCCGCGATTGCTGTATCGTTGCGGCATCGACGACTTCCTCCCTGCCGCACGCATGCTCGAAATCGGACTGACCGGCGGTATCGGCTCCGGCAAGACCCGGGTGGCCGACCTGTTCGCCGCGCGGGGCGCCGCGCTGATCGACACCGACCTGCTCGCGCACGAGATCACGGCGCCGGGCGGCGCGGCCATTCCTTTGCTCGTGGAGGCCTTCGGGGCCGCCTGCCTGCGTCCGGACGGCGCGATGGATCGCGACGCGATGCGCGCGCGCGTGTTCTCGGACCCGTCAGCCAAACGCACGCTCGAATCCATCACGCATCCCCTCATTCGCTCGCTGACGGTGGCGCGCGCCGACGCGATTCGCGCGGCCGGAGCGCATCCATATCTGATCTATGTGGTGCCGCTGCTCGTGGAGTCCGGCACGTGGCGCGAGCGCGTGGGCCGCGTGCTCGTGGTCGATTGCCGCGAGGAAACCCAGGTCGCGCGCGTGATGGCGCGCAATGGATTCACGCGCGAGCAGGTGGAAGCCATCATGCGCCGGCAGGCCACGCGCGCGGACCGGCTGGCCTGCGCGGACGATGTGATCGACAACGACGGGCCGCCCGAGGCACTGCCGCCACAGGTGGAACGCCTCGATGCGCTGTACCGCGCCACTCGTGGGGGAATCGCGGCGCGATGATGCGCGATGGAGCGCGATGAGGCGCGGGGCGATCCAAATTTCGTAACAATTGGATTTGTCGTCAGGCCCTGACTCGCATAGAATGCGCTGAAAACAAGCGGGAAAAATCACAAATCACCGAAGTTCGGCTCGCCGAACGGTGTAAGTGCCCGCAAGCGACGCGGGACCCAACTGCCGCATCTGGCCAGACCATCGCCACTCGGCGCCACACGGCGCAAGCGGCCTGCAGCACGGACAACGACTTGATCCTGTACGAATATCCTTTCAACGAGCGAATCAGGACGCTTCTGCGGCTGGAAGACCTGTTCGATCGGCTGGATTATTTCCTCGCGCAGGAACACGCCCTGCAGCACCATGTCGCGATCACGACGCTGTTCGAGATCATCGACGTGGCGGGCCGCGCCGACCTCAAGACGGACCTGATCAAGGAACTCGAGCGGCAGCGCCAGGCGTTGGCGCCGCTGCGCGCGAACCCGCAGATCGATCAGGATGCGCTGGTGGCCGTGATCTCCGAGATCGAACAGGGCATCGCCGCGCTGAACCAGACCTTCGGCAAGGCCGGCCAGCTGCTGACCGAGAACGAATGGCTGACCAGCATCCGCAGCCGCGCGATCATTCCCGGCGGCACCTGCGAATTCGACCTGCCCGCCTACTACGCGTGGCAGCACCGCCCGGTGGAAGACCGCCGCAGCGACATCCTCAAATGGGCGCGTCCCCTGGCGTCGCTGCGCATGGGCGCATCGATCGTGCTGCGCCTGCTGCGCGAGTCGGGCCAGAGCGGCAAGGTCATCGCGACGGGCGGCAGCTATCAGCAGATGCTATCGGGCCGCAGCTACCAGCTGATGCAGGTCTACCTCGACGAATCGCTGCTGGCGTTCATCCCCGAGATGAGTGCTAACAAGTACATGCTCTGGGTCCGCTTTACCCAGCAGGACGGCGATATGCGGCCGCGCTCGGTCGATGCCGACATCCCCTTCCTGCTCAAACTGTGCAATTTCTGAAGTTGCAGACGCAAGAACCCTGATGCCTGCCGTTGTCAAATGCCCCACCTGCGGCACCGATGTCGTATGGGTGCCCGAGAACAAGTTCCGGCCCTTCTGCTCCAATCGATGCAAGCAGATCGACCTTGGCGCCTGGGCCGCCGAGAAGTACGTGATCGGCGGCAAGCCCGGCGAGACGCCCTCGCCGGACCTGCCGGAAGATCCCGAAGACTGAAGCCGCGTCTCCTGCCGCGTCTCCTGCCTCGCCTGCTACCTCGCCGCAGCCAGCACGCGGCGGCAGAACGCCACGCATACCAGCACGAACGCCACGAGCCCCAGCCATTGGGCCGTGGGCGCAAACCCCTCGCCGACGAGCGCGAGCGGCGCCTCGCGGCCTGACAGGCCGATCACCGCGGCCAGCGCCACGCCTACCAGACTTTCCCCGACGATCAGACCCGAAGCAAGGAGCGTCCCGCGCCGGTCCGCGTGTTCTAGCGCGAGCGCCACGTCGTCTCCGTGCGCCTCGGCACGGCGCCGTTCCGCGCGCCGCAGCCACCATGACAACACCGCGCCCACCACGAGCGCGGAGCTGATGGTCGGCGGGAGGTAGATGCCAATACCGACCGCGAGCACGGGCAGCCGCGCCACGCCGCCCCGGCGCCGCAGCCCCTCGTCGATCGCGATCAATACCACACCGAGCGCGACACCGATCAGGATCATTGTCCAGTTGAGCTGATGCGTGAAAATGCCGGTGGCGATTGCGGTCATCAGCGTGGCCTGCGGCGCGGCCAGCGCCTGGTTCGGATCCATATCCGGACGCGGCAGCGCGCCCGCGAAGCCGTACGCGTGATACAGCAGTTCCAGCAAGGGCGGGATCACCGCGGCCCCCACCACGCAGCCGATCAGCAGCGCCACCTGCTGGCGCCACGGCGTGGCGCCGACGAGCCAGCCCGTCTTCAGGTCCTGCAGGTTGTCGTTGGAGATCGATGCCACGGCGACCACCGCGGACGTCGTGAAGATGGCCAGCGCGATGGCGAACTTGCCGCCTTCGGGCGTACCGAGCAATCCGTCGAGCGTGCCCACGCCGAGGATCAACAGCGACACGAGGATCACCGCGATGATGCCGATGCCCGAAATCGGGCTTGCGGACGACCCGACCAGCCCGGCCATGTAGCCGCATGCGGCCGCCACGAGAAAACCGAACACGAACGCGAACAGCACCGCGCAGGCGACCAGCCTCCACGTCGGGCCCGCCGCGAGCGGCGCGGGGGCGAGGAACATGCCGAACGTGATGGCCAGCACCGCCACGAGCAACAGCGTCAGCGCGCCGATCCACCTGGCGGGCATGTCGCGCTGCGTGCGGGGAATCTCCATGCTGGCGCCCCCATGTGTTCCCGCTCCACGGAGCGCACCCAAGGAAGCCCCCATCGACGCACGCACGCCCTCCACCATCGGCTTGAACAGCGTGGCGAGCGTCCAGATCGCGGCAATCGCGATCGTCCCGGCACCGATGAAGCGTGCCTGCGTACTCCAGATCTTCGTGCCGAAGCTGGCAAGCGTCGCATCCGCCGGCATTGGCGTGATCGCCGTGAGCCAGGGCACCGCGATGCCCCACGTGAGAATCAGGCCCAATAGCATGGCGAGCCCGCCGACGATGCCGACGAGATAACCCGCGCCGACGAGCGCCAGTGAGAAGCCCATCGACAGTCGCACGATCGACGCGCCCGCGGCGAGCCATGCATTGGCGCCTTCGGCCAGCACGCGCAAGCCGCCCGCGGCAAAGCTGAACAGCCCCGCCGCGAGGCCGCCCGCCACGAGGTCCGCCAGCCCCGTGGATGCATGAGCACCCTCGGCTTGCGAGGCGCTGCCCACGCGCAGGATCTCGGCCGCGGCCACGCCTTCGGGATACGGCAGGTCGCTGTTGACGACCATCGCATGGCGCAGCGGAATGCTGAAGATAACGCCGAGCATGCCGCCAGCCCCGCAAACCGCGAGCGTCTGCCAGAACGGAAAGCCCTGCCAATGCCCCAGCATGACCAGGCCGGGCAGGATGAAGATGATCGAGGACAACGTGCCCGCGGCGGAAGCCTGCGTCTGCACCATGTTGTTCTCGAGGATATTGGCGCCGGGGAATAGCCGCAGCACTGCCATCGAGATGACGGCTGCGGGAATCGCCGAGGAAAAGGTCAGGCCGACCTTGAGGCCCAGGTAGATGTTGGAGGCCGTGAAGACCACCGTGATGAGCGCGCCGAGGATGACGCCGCGCAAGGTCAGTTCAGGCAGGGAAATATCGTCGGCAACACGTTCGAGACGCTGCATGCGGACACTCCGTTGGTAGTGGGAAAGCGCGCTCTGCCCGGCGCGTTTCAACGACTTGCAGCTTCCTCCGCCAGCCATTCGACCACGGGAATCGTGGCCGGCAACAGCGGCGCAACGTCCACGGGTACAGCCTGCCACGCGAACGCCTGGCCTTCACGACCGACGGGCTCCCCCCGCCATGCCGTGACCTTGCAGAAAAACAGCCGCACATACGCGTGCGGATAGTCGTGTTCGAGCACGCGCCAGCGCTCGCTTCGCAGCACGTCGAGGCCGAGCTCTTCATGCAGCTCGCGGGCCAGTGCCGCTTCCACCGATTCGCCTGGCTCGAGCTTGCCGCCCGGGAATTCCCAGTAGCCTTCGTATGGCTTGCCGGCCGGACGCTGCGCGAGCAGGAAACGGCCGTCGGGCTGCACCATCACGCCGACGGCGACTTCGGTGACCTTGCGCGGCTGGCCGTCGGCGCCGAGGCCGGTATCGATACGTGCCTCGCTCATGCGTACGGCTTGCCGTGCTTGCCGCCCCAGTCGCGCGCGAACTGCCACGCCACGCGGCCCGACCGCGAACCGCGCTCGAGCGCCCAGACGAGCGCATCGCCGCGCGCCGCGGCAATGTCCTCTTCGGTGCAGCCGAAGTGCGACAGCCAGTGGCCGACGATGGCGAGGTACTCGTCCTGCTTGGGCGGGTAGAACGACAGCCACAGGCCGAAGCGCTCCGACAGCGAGATCTTTTCCTCGACGACTTCACCGGGATGGATCTCGCCATCGTCGGTGTGCCGATAGGTCTCGTTGTCCTTCATGTACTCGGGCAGCAGGTGCCGGCGGTTGGACGTCGCGTAGATCAGCACGTTGTCCGACTGCGCGGCCACGGAGCCGTCGAGCGCCGACTTCAGCGACTTGTAGCCGGACTCGCCATCCTCGAACGACAGGTCGTCGCAGAAGATCACGAAGCGCTCGGGGCGCTGGGACAGCTGCTCGACGATATCGCCGAGGTCGCCGAGGTCGTCCTTGTCGACTTCGACGAGGCGCAGGCCGTCCTTCACGTAAGCGTTCAGGCAAGCCTTGATCAGCGAGGACTTGCCCGTGCCGCGCGCGCCCGTCAGCAGCACGTTGTTCGCCGGCAGCCGGTTCACGAACTGGCGCGTATTGGCGACGATCGCGTCCTTCTGGCGCTCGATGTTCTTGAGGTCGTCCAGATGGATCGGGGGAAGCTGCTTGATCGCCTGCAGGTATCCGATGTTGCCGAACAGGCTCTGGCGCTTGCGCCAGCGGAACGCTACCGCCTCCTGCCAGTCCGCATCAGTCAGCTGCGGCGGCAACCATTGTTCGAGTCGGGCAAGAAAGGCATCGAGGCGATTGGCAAGATCAGACATGGCGGGGCGAGTTCTGCTGCGGTTGACTGCGGCTTGAGGGATTACGAACGATAGTCGGCGTTGATGGACACGTAGTCGTGCGACAGGTCGCACGTCCATACCGTGGCCTCCGCGTTGCCGCGGCCCAGCGCCACGCGCACCGTGATCTCGGCCTGCTTCATCACGCGCTGGCCGTCTTCCTCACGATACTCGGGGTTGCGGCCGCCATCGCGCGCGACCCAGACGTCGTCGAGCCACAGGTTGACGCGGTTCACGTCGAGGTCGTTCACGCCGGCATAGCCGATCGCGGCGAGGATGCGGCCGAGGTTGGGGTCCGATGCAAAGAACGCGGTCTTGACCAGCGGCGAGTGGGCAACCGCGTACGCGATCTGGCGGCACTCGGCCACGCTGTTGCCGCCTTCGACGCGAATCGTCATCAGCTTGGTGGCGCCTTCGCCGTCGCGCACGATCATTTGCGCGAGTTCCTGCGCGAGCGAGGTCACCGCTTCGCGCAGCGCGTCGAACGCCGGGCCTTCGGCGCGGTCGACCGTAAGGCCCGACTTGCCGGTGGCGATCAGCACGAACGAGTCGTTGGTCGAGGTATCGCCGTCGATCGTGATGCTGTTGAACGAGTGGTCGGCCGCATGCGCCACGAGCTTCTGCAGCACCGGCTGCGCCACGCCCGCGTCCATCGCGATGAAGCCGAGCATCGTGGCCATGTTCGGGCGGATCATGCCCGCGCCCTTGCTGATGCCGCTCAGCGTCACGGTCTTGCCGTCGATCTGCACCGTGCGCGAGGCGGCCTTCGGCTGCGTGTCGGTGGTCATGATCGCCTCGGCGGCGGCGAGCCAGTTGTCGGGCCTGGCATTGGCGATCGCGGCCGGCAGGCCGGCGGTCAGGCGATCCACGGGCAGCGGTTCGAGGATGACGCCCGTCGAGAACGGCAGCACCTGGTCCGCGGCAATGCCGAGTTTGGCGGCCACCGCATCGCACGTCGCGCGCGCGGCCACGAGGCCCGGCTCGCCGGTGCCTGCGTTCGCATTGCCCGTGTTCACGACCAGCGCGCGAATCCCCTTGCCGGCCGCCAGATGCTCGCGGCACACCTGCACGGGCGCCGCGCAGAAACGGTTCTGCGTGAACACGCCCGCCACCGTGCTGCCCTCGGCCACGCGGACCACGAGCACGTCCTTGCGGTTGGCCTTGCGGATGCCCGCCTCGGCCCAGCCCAGCTCGACGCCGGCCACGGATTTCAGGTTCTCTGCCTTCGGCAGCGGAAGGTTGACGGCCATGTGCGATACCTCTGCGAAATGAATTGGGGTCCTACTGACGAACATGCCCGCATCGCGCGGGCATGAACGGAATCAACGAGACAACCGGCGGTTAGAGCAAGATCAGCTCAGACGGCCGTGGCACTGCTTGAACTTCTTGCCCGAGCCGCACGGGCACGGATCGTTGCGACCGACCTTCGGCATGCCCGCCAGCGCCACGTCGCCACCCATCGCGACCGCGGCGGCAGCGGCCGTGCCGCGGCGTGCCAGCGAAGCGTCCTCGACGGGCTCGGCGCCCTCCGCGAACTCGTCATGCTTGTACTGCACGTTCTCGAGATGGGCCAGGCCTTCCTCGATCTGCTCGGACGCCTGCTCGAGCTGCTCCGGCGACTGGATCTGGACGTTGAAGATCACGCGCGTCACTTCGGCGCGAATCACGTCCAGCAGACGCGCGAACAGTTCGAACGACTCGCGCTTGTATTCCTGCTTCGGATCCTTCTGCGCATAGCCGCGCAGATGGATGCCCTGGCGCAGATGGTCCAGCGCGGCCAGATGCTCGCGCCAGTGCGTGTCGATGCTCTGCAGCATGACCGAGCGTTCGAAGCCCGCGAACGATTCGCGGCCCACCTGGTTCACCTTGGCGTCGTACTGCTCGCGCGCCGCCGTCATGATCAGGTTCAGCAGTTCCTCGTCCTCGATGCTCTGCGCGCTCTCGATGGTCGCGGCCAGGGGCACCGTCAGGTTCCAGTCGTCGCGCAGGCGCTGCTCGAGGCCCGCGATGTCCCACTGCTCTTCCATCGACTCCGCCGGCACGTGCTCGCGGAACATTTCCACGAGCTCGCTCTCGCGCAGGTTGCCGACCATCTCGCCGACGTCCTTCGCCTCAAGCACGTCGTTACGAAGCTTGTAGATCTCCTTGCGCTGGTCGTTGGCGACGTCGTCGTACTGCAGCAGTTGCTTGCGGATGTCGAAGTTGCGGCCTTCCACCTTGCGCTGCGCGGACTCGATCGAACGCGTGACGATGCCGGCTTCGATCGGCTCGCCCTCGGGCATCTTCAGGCGTTCCATGATCGCGCGCACGCGGTCGCCCGCGAAGATGCGCAGCAGCTGGTCGTCGAGCGACAGGTAGAAGCGCGAGGAGCCCGGGTCGCCCTGGCGGCCGGCACGGCCACGCAGCTGGTTGTCGATCCGGCGCGACTCGTGACGCTCGGTGCCGACGATATGCAGGCCGCCGGCCGCCTTGACCGCGTCATGCAGCGACTGCCACTCGTCCTTCAGTTGCGCGATGCGCACGGCCTTCTCTTCGTCGGACAGGTTGACGTCCGCCTCGATGAAGCCCGCCTGCTTTTCCACATTGCCGCCGAGCACGATGTCGGTACCGCGGCCGGCCATGTTCGTCGCGATGGTGATCATCTTCGGACGGCCCGCCTGCGCGACGATCTCCGCCTCGCGGGCATGCTGCTTGGCGTTGAGCACCTGGTGCGGCAGCTTTTCCTTGTTCAGCAGGTCGGACAGGTACTCCGACGTTTCGATCGACGTCGTGCCCACCAGCACCGGCTGGCCACGCTCGTAGCAGTCGCGGATGTCGCGCACCACGGCGTCGTAACGTTCCTTCGACGTCTTGTAGATCTGATCCTGCAGATCCTTCCGCTGCGCCTGGCGGTTGGTCGGAATCACGACGACCTCGAGGCCGTAGATCTCCTGGAATTCGTACGCCTCCGTGTCGGCCGTACCGGTCATGCCGGCCAGCTTCTCGTACATCCGGAAGTAGTTCTGGAACGTGATCGTCGCCAGCGTCTGGTTTTCCTGCTGGACCGTCACGCCTTCCTTGGCCTCCACGGCCTGGTGCAGGCCGTCCGACCAGCGGCGGCCCGTCATCAGACGGCCCGTGAATTCGTCGACGATGATCACTTCGTCGTTCTGCACCACATAATGCTGGTCGCGATGGAACAGGCTATAGGCGCGCAGCGCGGCATACAGGTGGTGCATCAGCGTGATGTTCTGCGGCGCGTAGAGCGATTCGCCTTCGGCGATCAGGCCCTGCTGCGCGAGAATCTGCTCGGCCTTTTCGTGGCCGGCCTCGGTCAGGTAGACCTGATGGCCCTTCTCGTCGACGTAGTAGTCGCCAGGCTTCTCCACGCCGGTACCGTCCGCCTTCTCCTCGCCGATCTGGCGCTCGAGCAGCTTCGGAATGCCGTTCATGCGCTGGTACAGATCCGTCTGATTCTCGGCCTGGCCGGAAATGATCAGCGGCGTGCGCGCTTCGTCGATCAGGATCGAGTCCACTTCATCGACGATCGCGTAGTTCAGCGGACGCTGCACGCGCTGCGACGGGTCGTAGACCATGTTGTCGCGCAGGTAGTCGAAGCCGAACTCGTTGTTGGTGCCGTACGTGATGTCGGCGGCGTAGGCGGCCTGCTTCAGGTCGTGCGGCATCTGCGACAGGTTCACGCCCACCGACAGGCCCAGGAAGTTGTACAGGCGGCCCATCCACTCGGCATCGCGCTGCGCGAGGTAGTCGTTCACGGTCACGACGTGCACGCCCTTGCCCGTGATGGCATTCAGATAGACGGCCAGCGTCGCGGTCAGGGTCTTGCCCTCGCCGGTGCGCATTTCGGCGATCTTGTTGTCGTTCAGCACCATGCCGCCGATCATCTGCACGTCGAAGTGCCGCATCTTCATGACGCGCTTGCTTGCCTCGCGGCAGACTGCGAAGGCTTCGGGCAGCAGCGCCTGCAGCGATTCGCCACCGGCGTGACGCTGACGGAAGGCCTCGGTCATGCCGCGCAGTTCGTCGTCCGAGAGCTTCTCGAACTTCGGCTCGAGCGCGTTGATCTGCGCGACCGTGCGGCGATATTGTTTGATCAGCCGTTCGTTGCGGCTGCCGAAGACTTTCTTGAGAAGGCCCGTGATCATCGAGTGCTTTCACCTGCGCGCGGCCGGATTCGGAACGTACGGATCTGGGGCCGCGGCGCGAGAACATTGGAAACGTTGGCGCGGGAAAAAACTGGCGCGAAACGCCGAGTTTATCACGCGGGCGTGGTGCGGCCCGGCCCTTGCCACCCCCGGTTTGACGCCACCCCGGGAGCCGGGTTCATTACTAGCGAATGGCGGCGCGGTCCGTAGGCGCGGGGGCCGTCGCGGTCATCAGAAATCCTGCCGGATTCCGCGCCTGACCATCGACGTGCACCTCGAAGTGCAGATGGGCGCCCGTCGAGCGGCCGGTGCTGCCCACCTGGGCGATATTCTGGCCCGCGCGCACGAGGTCGCCGTTGCGGACCAGCGAGCGGGACACGTGCGCATAGCGCGTCCTGAGACCGTTGCCGTGGTCGATGTCGATCATGTTGCCGTACTCGTGGTGCCATTCCTGCGCCACCACGACGCCGCCCGCGGCCGCGACGATCGGCGTGCCGGCGGGGGCCGCGAAGTCCACGCCGTCGTGCTGGACGCGGCGTCCCGAAAACGGATCGATGCGGGCGCCGAAGCTGGAGGCGTTGTAACCCGTGGCGACCGGCATCACGCGCGGGAGGCGTTTGTCGCTGAGCTGACGGTCCTGCAACGTGGTTTCGACGACGTTGAAGTAATCGGCGCGGTGGTCGGCGTCCTCGCCGAGCTGGCGCAGCGCGGCCTCCAGGTCGGGAAGCGTCAGATCGGACGATCGGGCGGGCTTTTCCGGACCGCCGCGAGGCGGCACGTGCCGGAAGTCGAAGTCCTGCGGGGAGATGCCGGCCAGGCCGGATACGCGTTCGCCAAGCGCGTCGAGGCGGACCATCCGCGCCTGCAGCTCGCCCACGCGGGTCGCCATCACCGCGAGGTTCTCGCGCAGGTAGTCGTTGTCGCGCGCGACGGCGGCGCTGCCGGCGAGCCGGCTCGCGAACAGCCACGTCAGCGCCGAGGAGGCGCCCGCGACGACCGCGCATATCAGCACGACCGCCAGCGCGACGCGCAGGCGCGTGAGTTCGAACCGCAGCACGCGCGTGCCGCGCGGATGCACCATGATGACCTGCATGACATACCCCTTCCGACCAAGGCCCGGCGACCGGGCATGCATGCCGGCATGCTCCAGCGCTCTCGTGGGCGCGGGATTGCACGCTAGAATTCACGGCATGCGAATGTTCACACACCACGCGCTCCAGACGCAGGCCGCCAAGCCGCTGAACGACTGGCTGGAAAAGGCCGGTCCGGTGTCGTCCCTGATGCGGACGGCGCGGGATCTGGCGTCTCTGGAAGCGGAAGTCCTGTCGCTGCTGCCACAAGGCCTGCAGGGCCTGCGGTCGGGCATCTCGGTCGCCGGCATCAAGCACGACAATCGTGGTCCGCAGTCGGAGCACACCTTGCTGCTGCTGGCCGCCCACGGCGCCGCGGCGGCGCGTGTGCGTCAGGTGGCGCCGACGTTGCTTTCCCGGCTGCAGCAGCGGGGCTCGCAGGTTACCGCAATCCGTGTACGGGTACAACCGGAGGCCGGGCGCGGGGACTGGGACACCGGCCCTGTCGTGCGGCAGCGCCGGCGCGACATGACGCCGCTGGGGCTCTCCAGCATGGACCAGCTGTCGCGCAGTCTGCCGGACTCGCCGCTGAAGGCGGCCGTGGACGCGCTGCTGGCGCGGCACGGGCGGCGATAGTTCGATAGTCCGCCCGCTTCGCCCCCCCTCGTCCGCCTCGTCCGCCTCGTCCGCCTCGTCCGCCTCGTCCGCCTACACGGGAGCGGCGGGCGGCAGGAACCCGAGGACCGCATCGAGAAACGCCGCCGGCGTCTCCGAGAACGTGAAATGCCCCGCGTCGTCGAGCACGACGAGCCGCGCGCCCGGGATGCCGCGCGCCAGCGCCCGGCTCGCGCGCGGCGGACATACCCAGTCTTCCCTTCCGACAATCACGAGCGTACGCGCCGCAATGCCGCCGAGACGCGGCCGCAGGTCGTAGCCTGGCGCGATCGCCGTCATGAAATGCCGCATCATCGCGACATCCATGGTGCTGAGGGCGGTCAGCCGGGGCGGGACATGCATGTGCGCGGGCGCCGCATAGAACGGCCCCACCTCCCGGAAGAAGTCGTCCACGCTCTCCTCGGTGATGTCGCCACCGAAAACGCGGCCGGCCACCGCCAGCGTCTCGGGACCGGCCCGCGATGCCAGCGACGGCGCGGGCTCGGCCGCCTCGTCCTCGATGATCGGCCGCACCGTCGGCGAACTGCCGCACAGGATCAATCCGGCGACCAGCGCGGGATGCCGCAATGCCAGATGCAAGGCAACGAAGCCGCCGGCCGAATGCCCGAACACATGCACGTGCGGCAGTCCCAGCGACGCGCACAGCGCCGCCACGTCGTCCGCCATCTGCTCGAGCGTGCAGGTCTCGAGCGGCGGACGGCCCGACCGGCCCTGCCCTCGCAGATCCACATAGAGCAGCTGCGCGTGGTCGCGCAGCGGGCCGAGGCCGGGTTTCAGATACGCGTGGTCGAAACCGAGACCGCCGTGCAGCACCACGAGCACGGGCTTGCGCAGCAGTTCGCCGCTGCCGGGGTCGTACTCCGCGCCGTCGATGTCATAGAACAGCGTGGTGTCGGGGAGGTGGGCATGCATGCGGAGTCCTGTGATATGTCGCAAATACGTCGCGAATACCCTAGCGTGACAGGCGCCCCGCGGCGCTTCGCGCGCAAACGCCCGCATTGGCGCGATTCGCATCGCCGGTTTGTGTCGGCGTGTATGGGCGGCAAACGCGTGCGGGAACGGCCGGGCAAAAAAAAAGCCCTCGTAGCGAGGGCTTTTCTCAGCGCGTTAACGATGGAACCGGCGTCTGGAACCCGCGGAATCGGACTCAGGCGATGGCCGGCTGGATCTGCGGCAGGAACGCCACAGGTGCGTCCTCCACCTTGTCGAACGTCACGATCTCGTACGCTTCCTGGTCCGCGAGCAGCGCGCGCAGCAGCTGGTTGTTCAGGCCGTGGCCCGACTTGTGCGCGACATAGGAACCGATCAGCGGATGGCCCACGACATAGAGGTCGCCGATCGCGTCGAGGATCTTGTGACGGACAAACTCGTCGCCGTACCGCAGTTCCTCGTTGTTCAGCATGCGGTGCTCGTCGAGCACGATCGCATTGTCGAGGCTGCCGCCACGCGCCAGGCCCATCTCGCGCAGCGCTTCTACTTCATGCGCGAAGCCGAACGTGCGGGCGCGCGCGATTTCGCGCACATAGCTGGTATCGGCGAAGTCGATCGAGAACGTCTGGCCCGTCTTGTCCACGGCCGGATGACGGAAGTCGATCGTGAACGCGAGCTTGAAGCCGAAGAACGGCTCGAGGCGCGCGAGCTTGTCGCCTTCGCGCACTTCCACCGCCTTCTTGACGCGGATGAAACGCTTGGCGGCCGATTGCTCCTCGATCCCTGCCGACTGGAGCAGGAACACGAAGGATGCGGCACTGCCGTCCATGATCGGAATTTCCTCGGCGTCCACGTCAACGTAGAGATTGTCGATGCCGAGGCCCGCGCAGGCGGACATCAGGTGCTCGACCGTCGAGACGCGCGCGCCGTTCTTCTGCAGCACGGATGCCAGACGCGTGTCGCCGATGGCCGATGCGGCCACGGGGATCTCGACCGGCTCGGGCAGGTCGACGCGGGTGAAGACGATGCCGGCATCCGCGGGCGCGGGACGCAGGGACAGGGTCACCTTGCGGCCCGAGTGCAACCCGATGCCAACCGTCTTCACGAGAGATTTGATAGTGCGCTGTTTGAGCATGACCGCCTCAATGGTTCCGCCTCGCCTTGTGCTACGTCGCTACTATTGCTTAAAGCTATGGGCGTCTCTTTTCAATAACGCCATACTACCACCGCCCTGTGTATTGCGCTGCACCACTTTGTTTCGGGGTGTTAGCAAAACCGTCATATATAGCGAAAAGATCACAATGTGAAGGTGCAGCCGTATCAGCCGCGCAACGCTGCAAGGACCGATTCGGCACTGCTGACCTTGAACTCACCCGGCGCTTCCACGGCAAGGTGGGTCACCACACCGTCGTCGATCACCATGGCATAGCGCTTGGCGCGCACGCCGAGGCCACGGCCGCCGAGGTCCTGATCGAGACCGAGCGCCCTTGCCCATTCCGCGGCGCCGTCGGCCATCATGCGGACCTTGCCGCCGGTCTGCTGCTCGCGGCCCCACGCGCCCATCACGAAGGCGTCGTTGACCGAATGGCACCAGATCTCGTCTACACCGGCCGCGCGCAGCGCGTCGGCCAGCGCCACGTAACCGGGCACATGCTTGGCCGAGCAGGTCGGCGTGAAGGCGCCGGGCAGGCCAAACACCACCACCTTGCGGCCCTTCACCAGTTCGGACACCGGAAACGCATTGGGACCGAGCGCGCAGCCACCGGCCTCGACCTCGAAGAATTCATAGAGCGTGGCGTCGGGCACGCGGTTTCCAACGGCGATCATGCTGGGTGTCCTTTCGGTTGAAGCCTGCCTGCATCATAGGGGCCGATCCGGCCCCGGTCCAATGAATGGACATGCGGGCGGCCATGCGGGTGGCAATTGAAACACGTTTTCCGAAATGCCGTCCGCCCTGCAGTCCACCCGCGCATTTCGATAGCGCAGGCCGACTGCAGGGCGGACGACGGCATCCCGCCGCCGGGCAGGGCGGGCAACAGTCCGGGGAGGCGGCCACTGGCACGCCTGACCCGGCAACGGGATGCGGGCGGAGGCTTTCCTGCGCGGCGTCGCGTGACGGCCCGCCAGGGTCGGGACGAGTCAGGCCCCGCGTGGCAAGAGCGGATGGGGAGCGCTCATGTCACGCGCGTGGGGCGCGGCTCGTCCGGTCTGGCGCGGCCGCGGCGCGGCACCGCCGGAGGGACTCAATCCGCCTGCTTGCGCAGGAACGCGGGAATGTCGTACGTATCGACGCCCTTCTCCTGCAGCGCGGCCACGTGGGCCGATGCGGATTCGCGCGACGAACGCCACACCGCCGGCGTATCCAGACCGCTGTAGTCCGGCGAGGCATGCGTCGGCGCCGCCACCATACCGGCCATCATCTGCACCGGATTATTGTCGGTACCGGTCTTCAGCAGCGTCATCGGCTGCTGCTTCTTGGCCGAGCGGCCCAGCCCCGTCGCCACCACGGTCACGCGCAGCGCGTCGCTCATCGAGTCGTCGTACACCGTACCGAAGATCACGGTCGCATCTTCCGCGGCGTAGCTGCGGATGGTGTTCATGACTTCCTTGGTTTCCGACAGCTTCAGCGAGCGGCTGGCCGTGATGTTCACAAGCACGCCACGGGCGCCCGACAGGTCCACGCCTTCCAGCAGCGGGCTGGCCACGGCCTGCTCGGCGGCCAGGCGCGCGCGGTCCACGCCGGACACGGTGGCCGTGCCCATCATGGCCTTGCCCTGCTCGCCCATCACCGTCTTCACGTCTTCGAAGTCGACGTTCACCAGACCATCGACATTGATGATCTCGGCGATGCCGGCCACGGCGTTGTGCAGCACGTCGTCCGCGCACTGGAAGCACTTGTCCATCTCGGCGTCGTCGCCCATCACTTCGAACAGCTTCTCGTTGAGCACAACGATCAGCGAGTCCACCGACGACTCCAGCTCGCTCGAGCCGTGCTCGGCGACCTTCGCGCGGCGCGCGCCTTCGAACTCGAAGGGCTTGCTGACCACGCCCACCGTCAGGATGCCCATGTCCTTGGCCACCTGCGCCACGATCGGCGCCGCACCCGTACCGGTACCGCCGCCCATGCCGGCAGTGATGAAGACCATGTGCGCACCGCGCAGCGCGTCGGCGATCTGCTCCCGCGCCTGCTCGGCGCAGTTGCGGCCGACTTCCGGCTTGGCACCAGCGCCCAGGCCCGTATTGCCGAGTTGCAGCACGCGCGAAGCGGTCGAACGCTTCAGCGCCTGCGCGTCGGTGTTCATGCAGATGAATTCCACACCCTGCACGCCGCGGCTGATCATGTGCTGCACGGCGTTACCGCCCGCGCCACCCACGCCGACCACTTTGATGATGGTGCCGTCCTGCATCTCCGATTCGATCATGTCAAAGTCCATCACTGCCTCCGAGAAGAATCAGTCCCCAAACGCTGCAGCCTCCCCGCCGCAACCCTTGGTTTCTGAACAAAAAAACAAAAATAACGAGTTAAAAAAAACGAAAAACAAGCGTCCAGGAAAGGTGGGTCAGAAGTTACCGACGAACCATTCCTTCATGCGTGTCCACACCTGCTTCACCGAACCGCTCTGCACGGCCACCTTGCGGCCGCGCATCCGTTGCACACGGCCTTCCAGCAGCAGGCCCATGACCGTGGAATAGCGCGGGCTCTTCACCACCTCGTGCAGGTTGCCGCGATACTCGGGCACGCCCACGCGCACGGGTTTCAGGAAGATGTCCTCGCCCAGTTCCACCATGCCGGGCATCATCGCGGTACCGCCCGTGATGACCACGCCCGACGACAGCAGTTCTTCGTAGCCCGACTCGCGCACCACCTGGTGCACGAGCGAGTACAGCTCTTCGATACGCGGTTCGATCACCGCGGCCAGTGCCTGGCGCGACAGCGTGCGCGTGCCGCGATCGCCCACGCCGGGCACTTCGATCATGTCTTCCGGATCGGCGATCGCCTGCTTGGCGATGCCGTACTGGATCTTGATGTCCTCGGCATCGGGCGTCGGTGTGCGCAGGGCCATCGCGATGTCGTTCGTGATCTGGTCGCCCGCGATGGGGATCACCGCCGTATGGCGGATCGCGCCTTCGCTGAAGATGGCGATGTCCGTCGTGCCGCCGCCGATATCGACGAGCACCACGCCGAGCTCCTTCTCGTCCTCGGTCAGCACCGCGAGGCTCGAGGCGAGCGGCTGCAGGATGAGGTCGTGCACTTCGAGGCCGCAGCGGCGCACGCACTTGACGATGTTCTGCGCCGCGCTGACCGCGCCCGTCACGATATGCACCTTCACCTCGAGGCGGATGCCGCTCATGCCGATCGGCTCGCGCACGTCCTCCTGCCCGTCGATGATGAATTCCTGCGTAAGGATGTGCAGGATCTGCTGATCGGTCGGGATGTTGACCGCCTTGGCGGTCTCGATCACGCGCGCCACGTCGGTCTGCGTGACTTCCTTGTCCTTGATCGCCACCATCCCGCTCGAGTTGAAGCTGCGGATATGGCTGCCAGCGATGCCCGTGAAGACTTCCGAGATCTTGCAGTCGGCCATCAGCTCCGCTTCCTCGAGCGCGCGCTGGATCGACTGCACGGTGGCCTCGATATTGACCACAACCCCCTTCTTCAGCCCCTTGGACTCGGATTGGCCCATCCCGATCACTTCGTAGCTGCCGTCGGGGCGCAGTTCCGCGACCACCGCCGCCACCTTCGAGGTGCCGATGTCCAGACCAACCAGAAGGTCCTTGTATTCCTTGCTCATCGAGTTTTCTCCGCGTTCTTGCTCTTGAGTCGCGTCGGATTGTTGTTGGGACTGTTACCTGCCGCGGCGGCCTTCGCCGCTGCCGCCGCCTGCGCATCGGTCAGGAAGCGCACGCTGGCCGCGCGGATCGCAAAGCCGTTGGGATAGCGCAGATCCGCGTACTCGATCTGCCGGCCCCACTGCTCGGTGACCTGCGGCCACGCGGTGACGAACCGCTTGACCCGGGCTTCCATCGCGGCCCGGTCCTCGTCGGTCTGCTCTCGGCCGAGTTCGACGACCATGCCGTTGGACAGCCGCGCGCGCCACGCATAGCGCGACGACAACGCGACGGCGAGCGGCTCCGCCTTCAACGGCTTGAACCACTCACGCATGACCTCGAGCTTCTCGACCACGTCGCCCTCGCTGTCCGGCGGCCCGTCGAGCGCCAGCAGCTGGGCATCTTCTTCCGCCTCGGCGGTATTCGCGACGAACACCTCGCCATACGTGTTGATCAGGCGCCCGCTGTCCGCGCCGCCCCACGTGCCGAGCGCCTCGTGCTCTTCCACTTCCACCGCGAGGCCGTTCGGCCATTCGCGGCGCACGCTCGCGCGCCGTACCCACGGCACCGACTCGAACACCTGCCGCGCGGCATTGAGGTCGAGCGTGAAGAAGTTGCCCGACAGCTTGCCCAGCGCGTTGGCGCGCACGCTCGGCCCGTTCACGTGACGGAGCGCGGCGCCGTCCATCGAGGACAGATCGACATGGGTAATGGCGAACACCGGCCGCTGGGCCAGCCACAACAGGCCGGCCGCGAGCGCCATCAGCGCCACCAGCGCATAGAGCGCGGAGGCGATGATGTTGAGCAGGCGTGCGTTATGCCACATATCGTTCGTTCGGATTCGCGTGACTTGAGTTACTCTGGTTTCCAGTGTTCGTTCGGATGCAGCTCCAGCGTGGCCTGGGCAACCACCTGCAGCACGAAGTCCTCGTAGCTGATGCCGGCCGCGCGCGCCGACATCGGCACGAGCGAATGGCCGGTCATGCCGGGCGAGGTATTCATTTCGAGCAGGTAAGGCTTGCCGGTGCGCGTGAGCATGACGTCGGCACGCGCCCATCCGCGGCAGCCGAGCACGCGGAACGCGTCGACCACGAGCTTGCGCACCTCGGCTTCCACCTCGGGAGGCAGGCCCGACGGGCACAAGTATTGGGTAGCGTCAGTGAAGTATTTATTTTGATAGTCGTAGTTCGACTCGGGCGCGACAATCTTGATGACCGGCAGCGCTTCCGCGGTGGCGCCCTCCCCTACCACGGGGCAGGTGAGCTCGTCGCCGTCGATGAACGACTCGGCAATGACGTCCAGGTCCAGCGAGGCTGCCTTCTCGTAAGCGGCCCGCATCTGGTCCGCGGCGGTGACCTTGGTCAGGCCGATCGACGAGCCTTCGCGCGCGGGCTTGACGATCAGCGGCAGGCCGAGATCCGCCACCACTGCGGCGAAATCGGTATCCGCGCGTAGCATTGCGAAGCGCGGCGTCGGCAGGTTGTGCGTGATCCAGAGGCGCTTGGTCGCCTGCTTGTCCATCGCGAGCGCGGACGCGAGCACGCCGCTACCCGTATAGGGAATGCCGAACTGCTCGAGCAGCCCCTGCATCGTGCCGTCTTCGCCGTAGCGGCCATGCAGCGCGATAAAGACGCGGTCGAATTTCTCGGCGACGAGGTCCGTCAGCGGGCGCAGGGCCGGATCGAAGCCATGGGCATCCACGCCCCTCGCCTGAAGCGCGGCCAGCACGCCGTTGCCGGACAGCAGGGAAATCTCGCGCTCTGCCGAACGGCCGCCGAACAGCACGCCGACCTTGCCCAGCGATGCCGGGTCGATGTTGGGATGGGCGACGAAGCTCATGCCTGGCCTCCTGCCTGTTGCCGATGGGACACCAGTTGTCCCGGAATGCCGCCGATCGAGCCGGCGCCCATTGTCACGACCACGTCGCCGGGGCGGACCGCGGTCAGGATCGCCTGCGCCATCTCGTCCATCTGCTCCACGAACACGGGCTCCACCTTGTTGGCCACGCGCAGCGCGCGCGTCAGCGCACGGCCATCGGCCGCGACGATCGGCTGCTCGCCGGCCGCGTAGACCTCGGCCAGCAGCAGCGCATCCACCGTGCCCAGCACCTTGACGAAGTCCTCGAAGCAGTCGCGCGTGCGGGTAAAGCGGTGCGGCTGGAAGGCCAGCACCAGCCGGCGGTCCGGGAACGCGCCGCGTGCCGCGGCTAGCGTCGCGGCCATTTCCACCGGGTGGTGACCGTAGTCGTCGACGAGCGTGAAGGTGCCCGCGCCGTCGGGCGTCGCGACCTCGCCGTAGCGCTGGAAGCGACGGCCCACGCCGTGGAACTCGCGCAGTGCCTTGACGATGGCCGCGTCGGGTACCTCGAGCTCACTGGCGATCGCGATCGCCGCCAGCGCGTTCTGGATGTTGTGCAGGCCCGGCAGGTTCAGCACCACGTCGAGCGGCGGCTCCGTATGGCCGTTGAGCTGGCGCAGAACCGTGAAGTGCATCTGGCCATCGACGGCACGCGGGTTCACCGCGCGCACCTGCGCATCCTCGGCAAAGCCGTAGCGCACGACGGGCTTCGACACGAACGGCAGGATCTCGCGCACGTTTGGATCATCGACGCACAGCACGGCGATGCCGTAGAACGGCAGGCGCTGCGTGAACTCGATGAACGCCTGCTTGAGCCGCGCGAAGTCGTGCCCATAGGTGTCCATGTGGTCCGCGTCGATGTTCGTGATGACTTCCATCACCGGGAACAGGTTCAGGAACGACGCGTCCGATTCGTCGGCCTCGGCCACGATGAAGTCGCCCGTGCCCAGCCGCGCGTTGGCGCCCGCCGAGTTCAGGCGGCCGCCGATCACGAAGGTCGGATCGAGTCCGCCCTCGGCCAGCACGGAGGCCACGAGGCTCGTGGTCGTGGTCTTGCCGTGCGTGCCGGCGATCGCCACGCCCTGCTTCAGGCGCATCAGTTCGGCCAGCATGACCGCGCGCGGCACCACCGGGATGCGGCGCGCGCGCGCGGCCAGCACCTCGGGGTTGTCGTTCGTGACGGCGGTCGACACGACCACCGCGTTGGCGCCCTCCACGTTCGCGGCGTCGTGCCCATGGGCCACGCGCGCGCCGAGCGAAGCCAGGCGCTTGGTGGCCGCGTTGCTGCCCACGTCAGAACCCGAGACCTTGTAGCCCAGGTTCAACAGGACCTCCGCGATGCCGCTCATGCCGGCGCCGCCGATTCCTACGAAGTGGATGTTCTTGACGATATGCTTCATCGATTCCGTTCTGTCATGCACCCGCCATCTGGCGGCAAATCTCGGCGACGCGCCGGGTTGCCTCCGGTTTGGCCAGGCCGCGCGCAAGGCGCGCCATGTCTTTCAATTGCGGCCGCGACAGGTTGGCCAGCGTCTGTGCCAGCCCCTGCGCGGTCAGTTCATGTTGTGGCACCAGCAGCGCCGCGCCCTGTTTCGACAGGAAGGCGCCGTTGGTGGTCTGATGGTCGTCCACCGCGTGCGGAAACGGTACGAACAGTGCCGCCACACCGGCGGCCGCCACTTCCGATACCGTCATCGCGCCCGCGCGGCAGATGACCAGATCGGCCTCGGCATACGCCGCGGCCATGTCGTCGATGAACGGCAGACACTCGCCCTGCACGCCCGCCGCGGCGTAGTTGGCGCGCAGCTGGTCGATCTGCTTCGCGCCCGCCTGATGCCGGACCACGGGGCGTGCCGCCTCGGGCAGCAGCGCGATGGCTTTCGGGACCACGTCGTTCAGCGCGGCCGCGCCCAGGCTGCCGCCCACGACCAGCACGCGCAGCGGACCGGTGCGATCGTCGTAGCGCTGCTCGGGCGTCGCCAGATGCGCGACCTCCTCGCGGACGGGGTTGCCCGTCCATTCGCTGTTCGGCAGCGCGTCCGGGAACGCGCACAGCACGCGGTCCGCGACTTTCGCCAGCACCTTGTTCGCGAGGCCCGCCACGGAGTTCTGCTCGTGCAGCACGAGCGGACGGCCGAGCAGCGAGGCCATCATCCCGGCCGGGAAGGTGATGTAGCCCCCCATGCCGAGCACTACGTCCGGCCGCACGCGCCGCAGCGCGCCGATGCTCTGCGCGAACGCGCGCAGCAGGTTCAGCGGCAACAGCAGCTTGGTCACAAGACCCTTGCCGCGCAGACCGCCGAACTGAATGAACTCCATCGGGATGTCGTACTTCGGCACCAGCGTCGCTTCCATGCCCGTGCGATTGCCGAGCCAGACCACGCGCCAACCTTCCTCGCGCAACGCACGCGCGACCGCCAGCCCCGGGAACACATGCCCCCCGGTGCCGCCAGCCATCACGAGCAGCGTGCGATCCGTCATACCTTTCCTCCGCGCATCAACACCCGGTTCTCATAATCAATGCGAAGAAGGATCGCCAGCGCGATGCAGTTCATCAGGATGCCGGACCCGCCATAGCTGACCAGCGGCAGCGTCAGCCCCTTCGTCGGCAACAGCCCGAGGTTCACGCCCATGTTGATGAAGGTCTGCCAGCCGATCCACACGCCGATGCCCTTGGCGACAAGGCCCGCGAACGTGCGGTCGAGCTGGAGCGCGGTGCGGCCGATGCCGAACGCGCGGCGCACGAGCCAGTAGAACAGCACGATCATCACGAGCACGCCGATGAAGCCGAATTCCTCGCCGATTACGGCGAGGATGAAGTCGGTGTGCGCTTCAGGCAGGTAGTGCAGCTTCTCGATGCTGCCGCCCAGCCCAACGCCGGTCCATTCGCCGCGCCCGAACGCGATCAACGAGTGCGTGAGCTGGTACGCCTTGCCCAGCGCGTTGCTTTCTTCCCATGGATTCAGGTACGCGAAGATCCGCTCGCGCCGCCAGGGCGAAGCGGTGATCAGCAGCGCGAACGCGCCCACCGCCACGCCGACGAGGCCGGCAAACAGCTTGCCGTTGATGCCGCCGAGGAACAGGATGCCCATAGCGACGGCCGCGATCACGAGGAACGCGCCCATGTCCGGCTCAAGCAGCAGCAGCAGACCCACCACCACCACCGCCACGCCCATCGGCAGGAAGCCCTTCGACACCGTCTGCATCCACTCCTGCTTGCGGACCGTGTAGTTGGCCGCGTACAGCACCACCGCGAGCTTCATGAGCTCGGATGGCTGGAAGTTCATCACACCGAGCGGAATCCAGCGCCGCGCGCCGTTCACGCCCTTGCCGACGAACGGCACGAGGACCACGATCAGCAGCAGCAGCGCGATCACGAACAGCTTGGGCGCGTAGCGATCCCACACCTTGACGGGAATCTGGAACGCGACGAGCGCCGCGGAAAGGCCGATGAGCAGCGCGAACGCATGGCGCACGAGGAAATGGCTCTCGCGATAGTTGGCGTAGCGCGGCGAGTCGGGCAGCGCGATCGATGCCGAATAGACCATTACCAGGCCGAACGCCAGCAGCACGATCGACACCCACAGCAGGGGCTGGTCGTACTCCATCATGCGGGAACGCGTCGGCTTGACCCCCGAGACGGCATCGCGCAGGCCACCCCACGCGTTGCCGATGGTGGCGCCGATGAAACCGCTGCGCTTGACCTGTGTGTCGCTCATGGCAGGATCCCCCGGGACAGTGCCAGTTCTTCCACCGCGCCGCGGAACACCTCGGCGCGATGCACGTAATTGCGGAACATGTCGAGACTCGCGCAGGCCGGCGACAGCAGCACCACGTCACCGGCGTGAGCAAGCCCGGCCGACTGGATCACGGCCGCCTCGAGCGATGCCGCGTCCACGAGGTTCGCGCCGGTGGCCTCCAGCGCCGCGCGCAATTCGCCCGCGTCCTTGCCGATGAGCACCACCGCGCGCGCGTACTGCGCAACCGGCGCCGCCAGCGGCGAGAAATCCTGGCCCTTGCCTTCGCCACCCGCGATCAGCACGACGCGCTTGTCCAGCCCGTTGAGCGCCGCCACCGTCGCACCGACATTGGTGCCCTTGCTGTCGTCGAAGTACTCGACCTCGTCGATCGTCGCTACCCACTCCACGCGGTGCGGCTCGCCGCGGTATTCGCGCAGGCCATGCAATAGCGCCGACATCGGCAGGTCGATCGCGCGGCACAGGGCGAGCGCGGCCATCGCGTTCGTCGCGTTGTGCAGCCCGCGGATATGCAGCGCGTCCGCCGGCATCAGGCGCTTATGGCGCACGGGCACCGCTTCCTCGACGGCCTCCGCCTGCCTGCGGCGGCGCGGTTTCTGCTCGCCATCGGCCTCGCTATCGGGCTCAGCCAGCACGATCCACGGCATGCCGCCTTCTCGCAACACGCCATAGCTGCCGGCGTGTTCGGGCAGGTCCGTGCCGAAGGTCACGGGTGTCGCGCCCTTGCGCGCCATGTCCATCGTCAGGCGGTCGTTGCGGTTCAGCACCTGCACGCAGCCCTTTTCGGCCGGCCCGAAGATGCGCGCCTTGGCGGCCGCATACGCTTCCATCGTGCCGTGCCAGTCGAGGTGATCCTGCGTGACGTTCAGCACCGTGGCCGCATGCGGGGCCAGCGAGAACGTGTATTCGAGCTGGAAGCTCGACAGCTCCAGCACCCAGACGTCGGGCAGCGTGGCGCTGTCGATGCACGCCGACAGCTTGTCCAGCGCGGATGGGCTGATATTGCCCGCCACCGCGACGGTCTTGCCCGCGCGTTCGACAAGCCGCCCCGCCAGCGCGGTGGTGGTGGTCTTGCCGTTCGTACCGGTGATCGCCAGCACGCGCGGCGCGTAGCCGGACACGCCCTCCAGATAGCCGAGCGCCTGCGCGAACAGTTCGATCTCGCCCCAGACCGGGATGCCGCGTGCCTGCGCCGCGTCGAGCAGCGCGCGCGTGGCCGGCTCGTTCGGCGACAGGCCCGGGCTGATCGCCACGAGCGTCACGTCTTCCAGCAGGGCGTCGGTGAAGGCGCCTCCCGCAAACGCGGCGTTCGACACCTCGGCCTGCAGCGCGGTCAGGTTGGCAGGCGCCTCTCGCGTGTCGGCCACGCGCACGCGGCAGCCGTTCCGGCCGCACCAGCGTGCCATGGCCAGCCCCGACTCGCCGAGGCCCAATACCAGCACATGAGGTTTCTGCAACGCGCCAAACACTTCGTATTCCCGCCTTCTATCCGATGGATTTGTTGATACGTTCGATTACCGCAGCTTCAGCGACGACAGCCCGATGAGCACGAGCAGCATCGTGATGATCCAGAAGCGCACCGTCACCTGCGTCTCCTTCCAGCCGCTCAACTCGAAGTGGTGATGCAGCGGCGCCATGCGGAACAGCCGCCGGCCCTCGCCGTAACGGCGCTTGGTGAACTTGAACCACGTGACCTGCAGCATCACCGACAGCGTTTCCACCACGAAGATGCCGCCCATCACGAACAGCACGATCTCCTGGCGCACGATGATCGCGATCGTGCCCAGCGCGCCGCCAAGCGCCAGCGCGCCCACGTCGCCCATGAAAACCTTGGCCGGGTGCGCGTTGAACCAGAGGAACGCGAGCCCCGCGCCAGCCATCGCCGAGCAGAAGATGAGCAATTCCCCCGCGCCCGGGATATGCGGGAACAGCAGGTACTTGCTGTACACCGAGCTGCCCATCACGTACGCGAACACGCCGAGCCCGCCGCCGACGAGCACCACGGGCATGATCACGAGGCCGTCGAGCCCGTCGGTCAGGTTCACCGCGTTGCTGGAGCCGACGATCACGAAGTACGACAGCACGATGAAGCCGGCCACGCCCAGCGGATAGCTGACCTCCTTGAAGAAAGGCACGATCAGGTTCGTCTTGTACGGCACGTCCGCCAGAAAGCCGCCCTCGATCCAGCTGAGGAACAGCGTCCACACGCGCACGTTGCTCGCTTCCGACACCGAGAACGCGAGGTACGTCGCCGCCACGAGGCCGATCAGCGTCTGCCAGAAAAACTTCTCGCGGCTCGACATGCCGCGCGGATCGCGATAGACCACCTTGCGGTAGTCATCGACCCAGCCCACCGCGCCATAGCCCAGCGTGACCAGCATCACCACCCAGATGAACCGGTTGCCCCAGTCGCACCACAGCAGCGTGGAGATCGCGATCGAGATCAGCACGAGCACGCCGCCCATCGTCGGCGTACCGGACTTGACCAGGTGCGTCTGCGGGCCGATCGTGCGCACGGCCTGGCCGATCTTCATTTCGGTCAGGCGGCGGATGACCCACGGACCGAAGCCAAGGCCGATCACCAGCGCGGTGAGGTTGGCCATCACCGCGCGGAATGTCAGGTAGTTGACGACCCGCAGGAAGCTGTAATCGTTTTGCAGCCACTGGGCCAGAGCCAATAACATCGTTAGTCTTTACGTGATTGAACGGAAGTGGGTGCGACCAGCGCATCGACGATCCGTTCCATGCGCATGAAGCGCGATCCCTTCACCAGCACGGCGCCCGCATCGGCCGCCGTCCCTCCCTTGTCGTCCCGCAGCGCTTGTATCAGGGCTTGTATCAGCGCTTCCGCGGTCGCCACGTGCGTGGCGCCCTGACCGAACGCATGCACCGTATGCACGGCAAGCTCGCCGGTCGCCCATAACGTGTCGATACCGCGCTCGCGCGCGTACGCGCCAATCTCGGTATGGAACGCCGGGCCCTGATCGCCCACCTCGCCCATGTCGCCGAGCACCAGCACGCGCGGTGCGGCAAACCCCGCGAGCACGTCGATCGCGGCGCGCATCGAATCCGGATTGGCGTTGTAGCTGTCGTCGATCACCACCGCGCCCGCGGGCGTGTGCTTGACCTGCAGGCGGCCCTTGACCGCCGCAAAACCGGCCAGTCCCGCCTGAATCGCCGCCACGTCGACACCGGCCGCGAGCGCGCAGGCCGTCGCGGCGAGCGCGTTGCGCACGTTGTGCGTGCCCAGCAGTTGCAGCCGGACGTCGAACGTCTTGCCCGGCGCCGTCACGTGCAGCACCTGCACGCCATCGTCGAGCGTCACCGTCGCACGGACGTCGGCCCCCGCATCGGTGCCGAACGACAGTACGGGGCGATGGCCCGCGGCCTTGCGCCAGACTTCCGCATGGGCGCCACCGCTTTCGGCATCGATGGGAAACACCGCCGTGCCATCGGCCGGCAGCGCGTCGATCGCATGCGCGTGTTCCTGTGCCACCGCCTCCACGCTCACCATGAATTCCTGGTGCTCGCGCTGGGCGTTAGTGATGACCGCAACGGTCGGCTGCGCGATACGCGCCAGATAGATCGTCTCGCCGGGATGATTCATCCCCAGTTCGAGCACGGCCAGCTTGTGATGCGCGCGCAGGCGCAGCACCGTCAGCGGCAGACCGATGTCGTTGTTCAGATTGCCGCCCGTGGCGAGGCGGTCGGCTTCGCCGACGGCCGCCGCGAAGATCGCGGCGATCATTTCCTTGACCGTGGTCTTGCCGTTGCTGCCCGTCACGGCCACCGTCGGCGGCGTGAAGGTGCGGCGCCAGCCGGCCGCGAGGTCGCCCAGCGCGATGCGCGTATCGGGTGCGACGATCGCCGGCACGCCCACGCTGACGTCTTTGCTGACCAGCACCGCGGCCGCGCCACGCGCCACCACATCGGCAAGGAAGTCGTGCGCGTCGAACCGTTCGCCGCGCAGCGCGACGAACAGGTCGCCGGGCGCCACGGTCCGGCTGTCGGTATGCACACGCGAGAACGCACAGGCGCCATCGCCCGACACGCGCGCGCCGTCGATCCAGCTCGCGGCCTGCTGCAGCGTGGTCATCATGTTGCTCGATGCGTTCATTGTGGAGTTCGTTGCGGAGGTCATGCGGACACCCCGCGGGTACCGAGCGTCAGCCGCACGTGCTCGCGATCGGAGAACGGACGCTTGCGCCCCTGGATCTCCTGCGTCGCTTCATGGCCCTTGCCGGCCACGAGCACCACGTCGGCGGATGCCGCATGCTTGATGGCGTAAAGGATCGCGGCCGCGCGATCCTCGATCTGGCGCGCACGCGCACGGTCGTGCATGCCGTCGGCGATCGCGTCCAGGATGTCCTGCGGGTCCTCGCTGCGCGGGTTGTCGCTCGTCAGCACGACCTCATCGGCCAGCCGCTCGGCGACTTCGCCCATCAGCGGGCGCTTGGTCGCGTCACGGTCGCCGCCGCAGCCGAACACGCACCACAAGCGGCCCTGCCGCGCGGCGGCCACCGGGCGCAGCGCGTCCAGCGTCTTGGCCAGCGCATCGGGCGTGTGGGCGTAGTCCACCACGGCGAGCGGCGCCTCGTGGCCGCCGAACAGTTCCATGCGGCCATCCACGGGCGCAAGCGCGCGCAGCGCGGCGATCGCGGCATCCCATGCCACGCCGTTGGCGAGCGCGGCGGCAAGCACGGCCAGCAGGTTGCTGACGTTGAACGCGCCGATCATCGGTGTCGTCACGTCCACGCTGCCGAAGCTGCCGTCGATATGGAATGCGGTGCCGGTCGCGGTCGCGCGCACGTCCGTCGCGCGCAGCCACTCGGCACGCGCCGCCGACGGCGACGCATCGCCATCGATGCCGTACTCGATCACGCGTGGCGCGGTCGTGCCGGCGGCATCGTTCGCCAGCAGGCGCTGGCCCATCGCATCGTCACGGTTGATCACCGCGCAGCCCAGGCCATCCCACTGGAACAGCAACCGCTTGGCGGCCTCGTATTCGGCCATCGTGCCGTGATAGTCGAGGTGATCCTGCGTCAGGTTGGTCAGCACCGCGACGGCGAAGCGCGTCCCCGCCACGCGGCCCTGCTCGAGCCCGTGCGACGACACTTCCATCGCCACCGCGCGCGCGCCCGCATCGTTCAGGTCGGCGAGGCTCTGCTGCAGCTGGACCGCATCGGGCGTGGTGAAGCCCGTCATGTGCAGCGCATCGGGAAAGCCCGTGCCGAGCGTGCCGATGGTCGCGCAGGGCGTACCGGCGGCCTGCAGCACGCGCGCGAGCCACTGCGCGCACGAAGTCTTGCCGTTGGTGCCGGTGATGCCCGTCACGGCGAGATCGCGCTCCGCAATGCGATACCAGCCGGCGGCGATCGGCCCGGCAAGCCGGTGCAGCCCGCTGACGGCCAGATGCGGCGCGGCATCGCCGTCCTTCCATGCGTAACCGTCGGCTTCGTACACGACCGCCGACGCGCCCGCGGCGATGGCGCTCGCGATATGCGGTCGGCCATCCGTCGACAGGCGCGCGTTCCCGAGCACATAGGCGAAGAAAACGTCGTTCGGCGCAAGCCGGCGCGTATCGCCGGTCAGGCGCGCGCCCGCGGGCACCCGCGCATGCAGCCAGGCCAGCGCGTCGCTGGCCTGTGCGGAGACTTCGGAGGGGAGCATCGGCTTGGCCGTCATTGGGTCCCCGTCCATGGCTCGCTCTCCTGCACCTTGTCGCTAACCATGAGCTGGCGGATCGGCGAATCGGGCTGGACATTCAGCGCGCGAAGCGTGCCGCCCATGATCTGCGAGAACACCGGGCCCGCCGCGGCGCCACCGTAGTGGCTGCCGGCGGTCGGCTCGTCCACGCTCACCGCCACGATCACGCGCGGGTTCGACATCGGCGCCAGGCCAATGAAGGACGCGCGATACTTGCTGCGGTCATAGCCGCGGCCCACGTGCTTGTACGCGGTACCGGTCTTGCCGCCGACGCGATAGCCCATCACCTGCGCCTCGGGCGCGGTGCCGCCGGGCGCGGTCACGGTCTCGAGCATCGCGCGCACGTCGCGCGCCACCTGCGGCGACAGCACGCGCTCGCCGGTGGCGGGGCCGTTGGTCTTGAACATCGATACGGGAATGATCTCGCCATCGTGCGCGAAGATCGTATAGGCATGCGCGATCTGGAACAGCGACACCGACAGGCCGTAGCCGTACGACATCGTCGCCTGCTCGATCGGGCGCCAGCTCTTGAACGGCCGGACGCGCCCGGCCACCGCGCCAGGGAAGCCGATCTTCGGCGCCTGGCCGAGGCCGACGCTGGTGAACATGTCCCACATTTCCTGCGGCTTGAGCATCATCGCGATCTTGGTCGTGCCGATGTTGCTCGACTTCTGGATCACGCCGCCGACCGTCAACGCGCCGTAGTTATGCGTATCGGTGATGGTCGCGCCTTCGAAGTTGTACTTGCCTGTGGTCTGGACCACCGTCGACGGCGTCACGCGCTTGAGCTGCAGCGCAAGGCCGATCGTAATCGGCTTCATCATCGAACCCGGCTCGAACGTATCGGTCAGCACGCGGTTGCGCAGTTGCTCGCCCGTCAGGCGCGAGCGGTCGTTCGGGTTGTACGTCGGCCAGTTGGCCAGCGCGAGCACTTCTCCGGTCTGCGCGTCGAGCACGACGGCGCTTACGGCCTTGGCCTTGCTGCGCTCGGCGGCGGCCTTCACTTCGTTGAACGCCAGGTACTGGATCTTCGCGTCGATCGACAGCTGCATGTCGCGGCCATCGCGCGGCGTCTTCAGGATGCCAACGTCCTCGACCACGCGGCCGAGACGGTCCTTGATGACCTGGCGCGCGCCCGGTTTGCCGGCCAGCAGTTCCTCGCGCGCGAGTTCCACGCCTTCCTGGCCCTTGTCCTCGACGTTATTGAAGCCGACGATGTGCGCCATCGCCTCGCCTTCCGGATAGAAGCGCTTGTACTCCCGCGTCTGGTGGATACCGTCGATCTTGAGCGCGGCGATCTTGTCGGCCGCGTCCGGCAGCACCTGGCGCTTGAGGTAGACGAAGCTCTTGTCCTCGTCGAACTTGCGCTGCAGGTCCTTCTCGGACATGTCGAGCAGCTTCGCGAGCTGGCGCCTGTCCGCCGCCGCGATATCGTTGGGTACGTCCTCGGGCACCGCCCACACGGCCTTCACCGGCAGGCTCGTTGCGAGCACCAGCCCGTTGCGGTCGAGGATCTTGCCGCGCGTGGCGGGCAGCTCCAGCGTGCGCTGGAAGCGCTTCTTGCCTTCGGCTTCGTAGAACTGATTGCCGGGCCCCTGGATCCACAGCGCGCGGGCGCCCAGCGCCGCGAACGCCGCGAACATCAGGAACACGACGAACTTGGAGCGCCACATCGGCAGCCGCAGGCCCAGCACCGGGCTCGCGGAGAACTGACCGGTGCGCGGGCGCGACTGCGGCTGCGCCTGCTGGCGCGCCGCGCCGTTGTTGCGCGTGTTGCCGCGCGCGCGCGCGCCGAGGCTCGGACGGGCCAGGCTCATTTGCTTGCCTCCGGCGCCGGAGCGCTCGCGACCGGCGCCGCCGCGGGCAGCGCGATGCCGGCCAGATACTGGGTCTTGCCCGGCATCACGGACGCCATCTTCAACTGCGTGCGGGCCGCGTCGGCGATGCGCGCGCTCTTGCCGAGCGCGCTCTGCTGGTATTGCAGGCGAGACCAGTCGATGTCGAGCTGCTTCTCCTCCGCCTGCGCGCGCTCGAGGGCGACGAACAGCGTCCGCGCCTGGTGCTGGGCACCGACGAGGGACAGCGCGCAGAACACCAGCGCGGCGAGCAGGAAGAAGGTCAGTCGGTTCATGCCGTCACCGATCCTGAAGACAATTTCTCGGCCACGCGCATCACGGCGGAGCGCGCGCGCGGGTTATCGGCCACCTCCTGGTCGCTCGGCTTCAGGCGGCCAAGAAGCTTCAGTGTGGGCTGCGGCAGGTCGGCCGCGCGCAGCGGCGCACGGCGTAGCGCGGGGTCGGCCCCCATCTGCGGACGCGCGTGCGCCTGCATGAACCGCTTGACGATGCGGTCCTCGAGCGAGTGAAAGCTGATCACCACGAGGCGGCCTCCGACCTGGAGCAGTTCGTACGCCGCCTTCAGACCTCTTTCGAGGTCCTCAAGCTCTTGATTGACGAAAATCCGTAGAGCCTGAAAGGTGCGGGTCGCAGGGTCCTGACCCTTCTCGCGTGTTTTGACGGCTTTCGCCACGAGCGCGGCAAGGTCGGCAGTAGTGGCGATGGGGCCGCCATCGCCGGGTTCGCGCCGGCGAGCAACAATCGCCTTTGCAATCTGTACAGCAAACCGTTCTTCCCCATAGTCTCGTATCACCCTGGCAATGTCCTGCTCGTCCGCCTGCGCGAGCCATTCGGCCGCGGTCATGCCGCGCGTGGTGTCCATGCGCATGTCCAGCGGGCCATCGAAACGAAAGGAGAATCCCCTCGCCGCCTCGTCGATCTGGGGCGAACTGATCCCCAGGTCGAGCAACACTCCCGCGAGCGGCGCGCGGCCGGTCAGGCGTTCGCCCATCGTGCCGAAGCTCGCGTGCTCAATGGAGAAGCGGGCATCCTGGATGGTGCCCGCTTCTGCGATTGCTGCCGGATCCTTGTCGAACGCGACGAGCGCTCCGGCCGGCCCCAGCCGCGCGAGGATGGCGCGGCTGTGCCCGCCCCGGCCGAAGGTGCCGTCCACGTAGGCGCCGTCGGGCCGCCAGACGAGCGCCTCGACGGCCTCGTCCAGCAACACGGTGCGATGGCGCAGGGCGGTGGTCCCCGGCGTTCCGGTAGGGCTCATGACCTCTTCAGAAAGAGAATTGCTTCAACGCGTCCGGCATGCCCTGCGCCATCGCCTGTTGTTCCTTGGCGGTGTACGTCGCGGCATCCCAGATTTCGAAATGACTGCCCATGCCGAGCAGCATGACCTCTTTGTCGAGCGTGGCGGCACTGCGCAGCTCCGGTGCGATCAGCACACGGCCGGCGCCGTCCATGTCCACGTCGGCGGCATTGCCCAGAAAGATGCGCTTCCACCAGTGCGCGTCCATCGGCAGAGCCGCGATTCGGCTACGGAAGGATTCCCATTCGGGTCGGGGAAACAGCAACAGGCAGCCATCCGGGTGCTTGGTCAGCGTCACCCGGCCCTCGGCCTGCTGATGCAGCGCCTCGCGATGCCTTGCCGGAATGGACATCCGGCCCTTGGCATCCAGCGACAGCGCCGAAGCTCCCTGGAACAAACTCTCCCCCCGCGTCTTGCCCTCGTTTTTGCGACCGACCTCGCTGCAAATCCGTTAGCTTCCCGGAATGATCGCAGCAATGCACCCCCAAATCACACAAAAACACACTTGCTCACACAATTTCCCACTTTAGAGTAAGCACTTTGGCCGGTCAAGGCTGTGTAAGGGGAGAGAAAAGGGGGTTTTTCGAATCAGAACAAAGACTTAGCGCGCCAACTTCACGCACCATGACAGTGAAATATCAATGAAATGAAGATCTTAGGGAGTAAACCGGAGAAACCACCTGAGAACGGCTCGACGACACCCCGCTGGCGCGGGCGATCGACGCGAATTTGCGCCGTTGCGAAGGATACAACGTTTTGCCGCGCGGCCCGCTCGCGCAAGGGCTCGCGCGGGTTTTCCACAGGTCCCGCGGGCAGCGCGAAAAGGCCGTTGAAAATGCCCGCGATCGGACCGCGCCCGACAGCGCTCAGACGCGATACGCGGTAGTGGTCATCACGCGCGATGCACCACGCATGAGCGCGCGGATCGGATTGGGCAGCGGCACGCCGCCCGCGTCTCGCGCGGCATCGCCATGACGGATCTCGTCGTCGCGCATCTGTTCGAGGATCGCGCGCGAGCGGCCATCGGCTGCCGGCAGCTTGTCGAGATGGCTCGTCAGATGATGCTCGACCTGCCGCTCCGTCTCGGCGACGAAACCGAGGCTCACGCGATCGCCCGCGCGGCCCGCGAGCCAGCCGATCGCGAACGCTCCGGCGTACCACACGGGGTTGAGCAGGCTCGGTCGCGAACCGAGCTCGCGCAGCCGGTCCGCGCACCACGACAGATGGTCTTCCTCTTCGCGCGCGGCCTGATCCATCTGCGCGCGTACCGGCGCGCTGTGCGCCGTGAGCTTCTGCGCCTGGTACAGGGCCTGCGCGCAAACCTCTCCCACATGGTTGATTCGCATGAGCCCGGCCACGTGCTGGCGCTCGGCGGCCGACAACGGTTCGGTATCGGGCGCGAGACGGTTCGCGGGATTCTCGCGGCCCGCGCGGGTCACGCCCGCGATCGCGCGCAATGCCACGTCGAATTCTCGAATCAGGGAGTCCATGTATGTCGATGGATAGGCAATGAGGAGTTTCCAGCAGGCCTCGTCGTCATGCGAAAACGCGGCGCCGCCGGTCCGGGATTTCCCGCATTGTACTCCGGCCGTCGGTGTACGCCTCCCGCAATGCCGCGCCAGTGCTGGCTTCCGTCCCCACAAACCCTTAGTTGTGAAAAGCAGACAAGACGTTTACCTCAGGGTCAACAGCATGACTCCCTGCGCTAGAGTGTTCTCCGGCTTCGCAAGGAAGCCGGGCGCGGTCGAATGAGAGAGAGAGGCAGCAAGGAGATTCTTCCGCGCTCCACATAATTCTTATATGGAGATAACCGAGCATGAAGAAATCACTTCTCGCGCTTGCGTCATTAAGCTTGTTCTCCGGCGTGGCGACCGCTCAGTCCAGCGTGATCCTCTACGGCGTGGTCGATCTGCCGATCGAGTACAACAACCATCTTGCACCCGGCTTCAACCAACCGGGCGGCGGCAGCCGCGTCGGGCTGCAGACGGGCGGCGGCCTGTCCGGATCGCGCTGGGGCCTGCGCGGTACCGAAGATCTCGGCGGCGGCACCAAGGCGCTGTTCGTGCTCGAGTCGGGCTTCGGCGTCGATGACGGCCGATCGCAGCAAGGCGGCCGCCTGTTCGGCCGTCAGGCGTACGTTGGCATGCAGAACGACTCGCTGGGACGGCTGACCTTCGGCCGCCAGTACACGACGATGTTCGACATGTTCGCGAACTTCTCGCCGACCGGTTACGCCACCATCTACGAGCCCGTGGTCGCGCAGCTGGGCACCAATTTCCGCTCCGACAACACCGTGAAGTACACGGCCGTGTTCGGCGCGCTCACCGCGGAAGCGCATTGGAGCTTCGGCACGGGCGTCGCGGCCATCGGCCTGAATCCGCTCGCGAACGGCGGCGCGGGCGAAACCCCCGGCAACTTCGACAACAACGCGGGCGGCGGTGCGGGCCTGCTATACATGTCCGGCCCCCTTGGCCTGGCTATCGCTTACGACGAATGGCGCCCGACCGCGACGATCAACGATCCGGGCCGCTCGCGGAAGATCGGCGCCGCTGCCAGCTACACGTACGGGCCCGCGAAGCTGATGGCCGGTTACCGCTGGGGCCGCATCTCCGCGCCCGATGGCAGCGAGCTCCAGCGGGACAACTACTACTGGGCCGGTCTGAACTATCAGGTGAACGCGCCGCTCAGCCTCACGCTGGCGTACTTCTATCAGGACCTGAAGCAACTGCGCCCCACGCTGGCCTCGCCGTCGAACAATCCGGCAAACCCGTGGCAGATCAGCTTCGTGGCGGACTACAACTTCTCGAAACGCACCGACGTGTACCTGACCACGGGCTTCTCCAAGAACTCGGGCCTGAACTTCGACACGTCGGCGGTCAGCTTCGCCAATGGCTACTTCCCGCAACAGGGCAAGAACACGATGATCGGCGTGGCGGTCGGCGTGCGGCACAAGTTCTGATTCTCCGGCGCAAGGGAATCCCACCGCCGAAGGCCCCAGCGCCAACGGTGGGATTTCCCTCATCCACGATGTGCGCCACATGCAACTAGAATGGGCGGCGAGACCGGACCCATCCCGGCCCCATTCCGGAGACATCGCCATGCAACAACCTCGCCGCCGCGCCATCGCGCTGCTGCTGTCCAGCGCCGTGCTGCCCTTCGCCTTCCCTGCCGCGCACGCCGCTGACCCCTACCCCACCAAGCCGATCCGCCTCGTCGTGCCGTTCGCGGCCGGCGGCACCACCGACATCCTCGCCCGCGCCGTCTCGGCGGAGCTCTCCAAGGTGGCCGGCTGGAACGTCGTGGTCGATAACCGTCCCGGCGCGGGCGGAAACATCGGTGCGGACATGGTGGCCAAGTCCGCGCCCGACGGCTACACGCTGCTGATGGGCACCGTCGGCACGCATGGCATCAACCAGTCGCTGTACGGGAAGCTGCCGTTCGATCCGATCAAGGACTTCGCGCCGATCACCCTGGTGGCCTCGGTGCCCAACGTGCTCGTGGTGAACCCCGCGTTCGCGCAGCAGAACCACATCAACAGCGTCAACGACCTCATCGCCTACGCGCGCGCCAACCCCGGCAAGCTGAACATGGCCTCGAGCGGCAATGGCACCTCGATCCACCTGGCCGGCGAACTCTTCAAGACGCAGACCAAGACCTACATGGTCCACTTCCCGTACCGCGGCAGCGGTCCGGCGCTCACGGACCTGTCCGGCGGCACCATGCAGGTCATGTTCGACAACCTGCCGTCGTCGATGGCGCTGATCAAGGGCGGCAAGATCAAGGCGCTGGCCGTGACGAGCGCCAAGCCCTCGCCGGCGCTGCCGGACCTGCCCACCGTCGCGCAGGCGGCCAAGCTACCGAACTACGAAGCGAGCTCGTGGTTTGGCCTGCTCGCCCCTGCCGGCACGCCGCCCGACATCATCCAGAAGATCCAGCAGGAAGTCGCCAAGAGCCTGGCCACGCCCGCCGTGCGCGAACGCATGCTCGCGCAGGGCGCGGACCCGAGCGGAAACACGCCAGAGCAGTTCGCCGCGCTGATCAAGTCCGAGCACGTCAAATGGGCGAAGGTCGTGAAGGACTCGGGCGCCAAGGTCGACTGAGTCTCTCCCGCCGGGCGTGGCGGCCATGGGCATATACTTGAAGCATCAACAAATGCCCGCCGCTTCGCCATGCCCAGGCCCCTCGCACGACCCGTTACCGACCCGGATGTCGTCGCAACCGGTGCCGCCTCCCATGCGGCGCCCGACGATCCGGCGCCCGCCGATCTCGTCTCGCTGGATCTGGAGACGCGCGTCGGCGAGGGCGGCCACGCGGCGCTGCGCCTCTGGCTGCGGCTGCTGACCTGCACCACGCTGGTCGAAACCGATATCCGCTCTCGCCTGCGCCAGCAGTTCTCGGTCACGCTACCGCGGTTCGACCTCATGTCGCAGCTGGACCGTCATCCCGAAGGCCTGAAGATGGGAGAGCTGTCGCGCCGCATGATGGTCACGGGTGGCAACGTCACCGGCATCACCGATCAGCTGCAGCAGGAGGGCCTCGTCTCGCGAGAGTCATTGCCCAACGATCGGCGCGCCTATCTGATCCGGCTGACGCCCGCCGGACGCGAAGCCTTCTCGCGCATGGCACTTGCGCATGAAGCGTGGGTCGAACGTTTATTCGCGGGGCTCGCCGAAGCCGATCGGGACGCGCTGTTCCGACTGCTCGGCACCCTCAAAACCAGCCTGACCACGCCATGACACTCGACCGCATCCACCGAACCGGTTCCGCTTTAGCGGGTCCCGCATTTCCGTCATCGTTGCGGGCTACAGCTTCCTCCGCGATATGTGGCTTGCTGATTGCGGCGCTCGCCGGCTGCGCCAGCCAGCCGCAGCCACCGCAGGTCACGCCCATCAACGCCACCGTCAAGCTCGGCCAGGTTACCGAGAAGACCTATCTTTCACGCGTCGATGTCACGCAGGCGCCGTCCTATGGCGGCACAGGGGTGGGCGTGGGCGCGGGCGGGTTCAGCGGTGGCGGGGGCGGTGGCGTGGGGGTCGGCTTCGCGTTCGACCTGTCGCGGCTGTTCAACAAGCAGCCACCGCCGCAACAGGTGGACCTGTTCCAGTACAAGGTGCGCACGCAGGACGGCGCCGTCGCGTCCGTCAATGCGCCTGCGGCGCCGGGGCTCGACGTCGGCACCTGCGTGCGGCTGACCTACGTCGATGGCTCGCAGCAGCCGCAGATGGGCCCGTCCAACGAGTGTTGAGCGGGCACTTCGTGGGAAAGTGCAGGGATGCGTCAGGCCGCCTGACGGCTGTCGCGTAGCTCGCGACGCAGGATCTTGCCGACGTTGGTCTTCGGCAGTTCGGTACGGAATTCGACGTACTTCGGACGCTTGTATCCCGTGAGCCGCTCCTTGCAGAACGCGATCACGGACTCCTCCGACAGCGCGGGATCCTTGCGGACGATAAACAGCTTCACGACCTCGCCCGAATGCACGTCGGGCACGCCCACCGCGGCCACTTCGAGCACGCCCGGGCATTCGGCCACGACGCCTTCCACCTCGTTCGGATACACGTTGAAGCCCGACACCAGGATCATGTCCTTCTTGCGGTCGACGATCTTCGTATAGCCGCGCTCATCCATCACGCCGATGTCGCCCGTCTTGAAGTACCCATCCGGCGTCATGACCTTGGCGGTCTCGTCGGGACGATTCCAGTAGCCGGCCATCACCTGCGGCCCGCGCAGGCAGATCTCGCCGGGCTGGCCCAGCGGCACGTCGTTGCCATCGTCGTCGCGGATCGCGAGTTCGGTCGATGGAAGCGGCAATCCGATGGTCCCCGAGAACGCATCGGTATCGGTCGGATTGCACGTGGCCGACGGCGAGGTCTCGGACAAGCCGTAGCCCTCGATGATCGGGCAACGTGTCCGCGCCAGCCACTTCTTTGCCACCGCCTCCTGCACGGCCATGCCGCCGCCATTCGCGACGCGCAGCCCCGAGAAGTCGATCTTGTCGAAGTCCGGATGGTTCAGCAACGCGTTGTAGAGCGTATTCACGGCGGGGAACATGTTGAAGCGATACTTCTGCAGCTCCTTGATAAAGCCCGGAATGTCGCGCGGATTCGGGATCAGCACCGACAGGCCGCCATTGCGCATGCCCAGCAGGCAGCAGACCGTGAGCGCGAAGATGTGATACAGCGGCAGCGCCGTGATCGTGATCACCTGGTCGATCTTCGCGCCCTTGTCGAGCGCGGGCTGCATCCATGCCTCGGACTGCAGCACATTGGCCACGATATTCCGATGCAGCAGCACGGCGCCCTTCGAGACGCCCGTGGTACCGCCCGTGTATTGCAGGAACGCGATGTCGTCCGGCCCCGTGTTCACCGGCGCCAGCATCATCTGGCGAGATTCGCGCAGGACGTCGTTGAAGCGCACGCAGTTCGGCAACTGCCACTCGGGCACCATCTTCTTGACGTTGCGCACGACGAAATTGACGATCGCGCCCTTCACCGTGCCCAGCATGTCGCCCATGCTGGCGACCACCACGTGACGCACCGGCGTGTTCGGCAGCACCGCCTGCAGCGTCGCCGCGAAATTCTCGAGAATGACGATCGCCTCGGCGCCGCTGTCCTTCAGCTGATGCTCGAGCTCACGCGGCGTGTACAGCGGGTTGACGTTGACCACGACGAGGCCGGCGCGCAGCACGCCCGCCAGCACTACCGGATACTGCAGGACGTTCGGCATCATGATGGCCACGCGCGTGCCAGGCTTCAGGCCGCGCGACTGCAGCCATGCGCCGAACTGCCGCGAGAGCCGGTCAAGTTCGCCATACGTGATGGACGCGTCCATGCACACGAATGCCCGCTTGGCCGCGTAGGTACGGAACGATTCCTCGAGCAACTGGGCCAGCGAACGATACGGACTGGCATCGATCTCCGCGGGGACGCCTGCCGGATATTGTTTCAGCCACAGTTTTTCCATACGCCGGTCTCCTGAATTTCTGAATGGTCGTTCGCTTTTTTGGGGAATCCTAAACGTGCGCCCCGCCTAAGACAACACGTTAGACGAAGTCCTCGACATCACGATTCATCGAAATCGTGAATTATGCGACACCGGAACATCGGCAGCGAGGGATTACCCCTATCAGGGCAGCACCAGTTTCATCATGTTTGCGGCCAGTTCGCGCGAGAGCAGCTCGTCGTCCATGCGCCCCGGCTGGTGCCACGTGTACATGAAGCCGATGATGCTGCCGATCGCATGCGCGGTCACGCGCGCATCGCCGAACGCCAGCACGCCGGCCGCGCGGCCCTCCTCCAGCAGCGCGTACAGGTCGCCATAGAAATCGCGCGCCATGCGCTCGAGCCATGCCACGGTATCCGGCTTCAGGTACTGGTTGTCGCGAAAGCTCAGCGTGGCCGCGATATGGCAGCGCACGCATCGGCGCGCGAGCTCGAGCAGGCAGGCCTGCAGCCGCTCTCGCACGGGCAGCGACGCGTCGGCCGTCTCGCGAATCACGGGCAGGCACGTCTGCGCGGACTCCCGGCACAGGATGTCGAAGATCTCGTACTTGTCGGTGAAGTAATAGTAGACGGCGGGCTTGGTCACGCCCAGCGCGCGGCACAGGTCGTTCATCGTCATGCCGGGATAGCCCTTCGTATAGAAGAGCTGCGCCGCGGCATCGAGGATCTGCCGCCGCCGCGCTTCCTGCCGTTCGGCCACATGGGCGCGCGCCGGCCCGTCTTCCGCAAGCGTCAGCGCCTCGGCGGCGCGCGGTCCGGTATGAGTCTTCTTTGGGGCGTGTGACATGGTGCGCAATTCTCGCATGTGCGCGCCCGGACTAGGACGATTCAGATTCGCCGGTGCTGGCGATCACCGTCCCGCGCGGTCCGCCTGCAGCGGCTCGACCTGCGTGGCGGGCGGCGCGAGCTTGCGCAGCGCCGCATCGCGCTCCTTCGCGGGCAGGTCGCCAATTCGCCCCGCCGCAGCATAGAAGCACTTCCAGTCGCCGTGGCATTGCGCGAGCAACGCAGTGAAGGCAGGCACCCATTGCTGGTACGTAGCCACCGCCGCCAGCTGCGCGTTGGTCAGCGGCCGGTCGAACCAGCGGTCATACCCGCTGTAGCCGCCCCACGAGGTCTTCAGCGTTTCATACTCGGTGCGCAGGTCCGTGAAGATCTGCGCCTTTGCGCGCCGCTTGGCATCCGCATCCTGATCGGACCGATAGAGCGCGACGAGCCGGTCGCGCGTACGCAGCAGCATCGCGCGGAACTGCACGCGGCGCTCGTCGTAGAGACGGTAGCTCGCGCGCGCGTCCGGCGACGCGTCCTCGGCTAACCATCGCTCCACGCCAGCGGTCTCCACGGCCGTGGCAAACGATTCGTTGAACGCGGTGTCGTTGCGCACGTAAACGACCTGATGCGCGAGTTCGTGGAAGATCATCCGCGCGAGTTCGCCTTCCGGCAGGTATACGAACGTGTTCAGGAGCGGGTCGTCGAAATAGCCGAGCGTTGAGTAGGCGGGAATGCCGGCCACGTAGGCGTCGTAGCCCTCCTTGCGCAGATCCGCCGCGTAGCGTTCGGCATCCTCCTGCGCGTAGTAACCGCGGTACGTGATGCAACCGACAATCGGAAAGCACCACTTGTGCAGGTCCATCGAGAGTTCGGGCGTGGCGAACACGCTCCACACCACATAGGGCCGATGCAGGTTCGCATAACGGCGATAGCTGCCGTTGTCCGGCAGCAGCAATTCCCGTGAAGCGAAGTCGCGCATCCTGCCGGCCAGTGCCAGCCGCTGCGCGAGGCGCGCGTCGTTGGCGTCCTTCGCATTGGCGATCGCATCGTCGAGCGACCGCGCCTGCGCCATCACGCCGAGGTGGCCGCCGATGGACTGGTAGTAATACCCCAGCGTGTCGCAGCCGGCCAGGAGCAAGGCGGCAGCGAGTGCGACGATCGCACCCGCCACGCGCCGGCTGGCCGGCCGCCCGATCATGGCGCGATAACCTCGGTTTCGGTCTCGTTCGCCGCCTCCACTTCCACGAGGCAGTCGTAGAAAACCGGCGCGCGGCCCAGGTCGGTCAGGCGCTGGCTCGTCAGTTCGTTGGCGTTCTTGCCGTCCGGCGCGAGCTTCTTCCACCAGATCGACAGCCCTACGACGAGGCCCTGCCGCGCACGCTCGGTCACGCGCGCGCGCGCCCGCATGCTGCCGCGGTCGTTGAACGCGCGCACGATCGCGCCGTCGGCGATGCCGCGGGCGGCCGCGTCCCGCGGATGGATGTCCAGATGCGGCTCGCCCTCGGTCGCACGCAGGCTATCGACATTCACGAAGGAGCTGTTCAGGAAGTTCCGGGCGGGCGGCGAGATCATCGCCAGCGGATACCGTGAGGCCAGTTCGGTTGCCGTGGCCGGTGACTCGTAGGGCGGCACGTAGGCGGGCAGCGGATCGAACCCGTCGCGCGCCATCGCTTCCGAATAGAACATGCACTTCCCCGACGGCGACGGGAAATTGCCTTCGGCGAACGGCGCCGCTGGCACGTTGAGCTTGCGCCAGCCCTCGGCCTTCAGCGTGTCCCAGTCGATGCCTTGGGCGCGCGCGTCGTTGCGGTCGATAGCCTGCGCGGCGATCGTCTCGTCGCTGTCCTGGAAGCACGGTTCGGTGAAGCCCATGCGCGCGGCCAGCCGCCGGAAAATCTCGGTATTCGGGAGCGATTCGCCGATCGGCGCGATGGCCTGGTTGTTGGCGAGGAAGTACGTGTGGCCATAGGCCTTGTGCACGTCCACGTGCTCCAGCTGCGTCGTCGCGGGCAGCACGATGTCGGCATAGTCCGCCGTATCGGTCTGAAAGTGTTCGAGCACCACCGTGAACAGATCCTCGCGCGCGAAACCGGCCGCCACTTTCGCGGATTCCGGCGCCACCGCCACAGGGTTGCTGTTGTAGACGACCACCGCCTCGATCTTCGGGCCGTTGCCGCTTCGCCCGTCGTCGAGCAGCGCATCGCCGATCGTGCTCATGTTCACCGTGCGCGGCACGCGAGGCCAGTCCGGCAGCAGGTCGGGCCGTTGCAGCGCCACGTTGTCGACCGGGAAGAAGCCCGACGTCGAAAGTTGCATGCCGCCCGCCGCATGGCGCCACGCACCGACGAGCGCCGGCAGGCACGCCACCGCGCGCACGGCCTGGCCGCCGCCATGGGCGCGCTGCATGCCGTAGTTCAGGCGGATGGCCACCGGCTGGCGCTCCCGCACCGCGGTGCGGCCATAGAGACCGGCGAGCCATTCGATGTCGTCGACGGGCACGCCGCAGATGTCGGCCGCCCGCGCGGGCGTGAACGCGGCCGCGCGCTCGCGCAGCGCGTCGAAACCGACCGTATGCCGCGCGATGTAGTCGTGATCCAGCAGATCGTCGCGAATCAGCACGTGCATGATGGCCAGCGCCAGTGCGCCGTCCGTGCCCGGCATCGGCGCGATATGGCGGTGGCACTTCTCGGCCGTCAGCGAGCGATACGGGTCGATCGCCACGAGCGTCGCACCGCGCCGCTTCGCCTCCTGCACGCGCGTCCAGAAATGGAGGTTCGAGGCAATCGGATTGCCACCCCAGATGATCACGAGCTTTGCGTCGGACACATACTCGATGTCCATGCCGACCGACGCGCCGAACGTATAGCGCAGCGCGGTCGCGCCCGCGTTGGCACAAATCGTCCGGTCCAGCAGCGACGCGCCGATCTTGTGGAAGAACCGGGCCGCCATGCTCTCGCCCTGCACAAGGCCCATCGTGCCTGCATAGCTATAGGGCACGATCGCCTGCGGATCGCGCCCGGCGATGTCGGACAGCCGGTTGGCGATCTCGGTCAGCGCCGCGTCCCAGGAAATCGGCTCGAAGCGCCCTTCGCCCTTCTTGCCCACGCGCCGCAGCGGCGTCAGCAGGCGGTCCCGGTGGTACGTGCGTTCCGTATAGCGCGATACCTTCGTGCACAGGACGCCACGGGTGGCGGGGTGATCGGGGTCGCCCACAACCTTGATCGCGCGGCCGTCCTCGACGGTGACGTGCAAGGCACAGGTATCGGGACAATCGTGGGGGCAGGCGGCGCGGACGATGCTGGTGGCCATGGGGGACGAAAAACGAAATCGGGGGACAGACGACCGGCTCGCGCGAATCAACGCACGGCACGAGGCACGGCGCGAGGCACGGCGGCGGGAATTTCTAAAGATTGTATTCGAATCCCGCGCCGCCGCACCCGTCCGTCTTACGCTTCCCGCCCCACATAATTTCGCGAAACTTCGATATGAACCGATCCTCCGGAGACGGGCGCAGGCGCTTCTGCGCCCGCCTGACCCGCATGCTGCCGGCGCTCGCCGCTCCGTTCCCCCTCGGACGCCCCGCCGGCGCGGCGGAGCCACGCACCGAGATGCGGCCCGCCGATAGCCGCCCCGATAGCCGACCCGATAGCCGCCCGGGCAGCCGGCCGGAACCCGGCGTCACGCCGAACGCCATCGTCATCGGCCAGTCGGCGCCCTTCACGGGACCCGCGGCCGAACTCGGCACCCAGCTGAATCTCGGTGCGCGGCTCTGCTTCGACCAGATCAACCGGCAAGGCGGCATTCTCGGCCGCACGATCGAATTGCACGCGCTCGACGACGCCTACGTGCCCGACGAAGCCCTGCGCAACACGCGCAAGCTCATCGTGGACGGGACGTTCGCGCTGTTCGGTTACGTCGGCACGAGTACGACACTGGCCGCGCTGCCGCTCATGGAGCAGGCGCGCATCCCCTTGTTCGCGCCGTTCACGGGCAGCCGCACGCTGCGCGAACCGGGCAGCCGGCAGGTATTTCACGTCCGCGCGGGTTATGACCGCGAAACCGCGGCGATCGTGCGCCAGATCGCGTCATCCGGCCTGCGCCGGCTGGCGGTGGTCCATTACGACGACACCTTCGGACAGGAAGGACTCGATGGCATCGCGCGCGCGGTGCAGGCCAGCACGCCGGACCACCTCCGCATCACCGGCCGGCACACTGTGGCGCGGAATACGCTGGATGTCAGCGCTACGGCGGCCGCCGTGCTCCAGCAGGAGCCCGATTCCATCGTAGTCATCGGTGCCTACGGCACCGCCGCGGCCATCATCCGCGAGGCGCTGCGGCGCGGATACGCGGGCCAGTTCTATTGTCTCTCCTCGGTAGGCGCCCTCTCGCTCGCCCGAGCCCTTGGCGCGCAGGCCGCGGGCGTCGTCGTCTCGCAGGTCATGCCGAGCCCAAGCAACGCCAAGCTGCCGCTCGTCCGCGACTATCACCGGCTGCTCAAGGCCGCGGGCAAGGACGGCGCCTACAGCGACACCAGCCTCGAAGGCTTCATCGCCGCGCTCGCCTTCGCGGAGGGCCTGCGCCGCGCCGGCCGCGATCCGACCCGCGACAAGTTCATCGCCGCGATCGAAGGCATGCGCGCGACCGATCTCGGCGGCTTCCATCTGCAGTTCTCGCCCGACGATCACGTCGGCTCGAAATTCGTTGAGCTCGCCGTCCTCAACGCCCGCGGACAGGCCATCCGGTAGCCCCGGCTGTGGCGCGGCTGCCTCGCCCGAACAGCCGGAACCGTCATATTTCCGTTGCAATTCACACTCTTGGATTATGATGTCCGGGCGCTAGCAACAGCCCGGCGACAGACCGGCGGCCGCGCACGCAGCAAGCACGAATTGTTGGATTGACGGGGCTATCACAATGGTTTTGCAATCAAGGGTCAAGCGCCGGCGCCTCGCCGGCGTGCTGGTGGCGTGCGCCGCCGCCATGGCAACAGGTTTCGGCCTCTCCGGCGCCGCGCTCGCGGCGAACACCTCGCCAGCGGAAGTCGGCGTCACCGCCGATACGATTCTCATCGGCCAGTCCGCCGCGCTCACCGGTCCCACCGCCGCGCTAGGCAAGCAGATGAACGCGGGCGCGCGGCTGTACTTCGACGCGATCAACCAGCAGGGCGGCGTGTTCGGCCGCCGCATCGAACTGCAGGCGCTCGATGACGGTTACGAGCCAGACGAGGCCATCAAGAATACGAAGAAGCTGATCGAGGAAAGCCGGGTATTCGCGCTGTTCGGCTATGTCGGCACACCGACCTCCCAGGCGGCCGTGCCGCTCGCGAACCAGGCCCGCGTCCCATTCTTCGCGCCGCTCAGTGGCGCCCAGTCGCTGCGCGAACCGCGCAGCCGCTACGTGTTCCACGTGCGCGCCGGCTACGACGAGGAAACCCTGGCCATCGTGCGGCAGATTCGCACGACCGGCCTCAAGCGCGTGGCCGTCGTCTACAACGACGATGCGTACGGCAAGTCCGGCCTGGACGGCGTCGAACACGCGATCAAGGCACTCCCGGCCGACAGCGGCGTGCAGCTCGTCTCCCGCGCGAACGTGGTCCGCAACACCGTCGAGATCGGCGACGCGATGCAGGAAACCATGAAGGCCAAGCCCGATGCCGTCGTGCTCGTCAGCGCGTACCGGACCGTCGGCGCCTTCGTCAAGGAAGCGCTGCGCCGCGGCTATACGGGCCAGTTCTACAACGTGTCGTTCGTGGGCACGCAGGCGCTCGCCAGGGAAGTGGGTCCGCAGGGCAGCGGCGTGATCATCTCGCAGGTGATGCCGCATCCCGGCAACGCGACGCTGCCGGTGGTACGCGAATACCTGCGCATGCTGCAGGCGGCGGGCCGCCAGAACGACTTCGACTACGCGAGTATCGAGGGCTTCATCGCCGCGAAGGCCTTCGTCGAAGGGCTGCGCCGCACGGGCCGCGACCTGACGCGCGAGAAATTTGTCACGACACTCGAGGGCATGCGCAACGTGGACCTCGGCGGCTTCATCGTCCAGTTCGGGCCCGACAACCACGTCGGCTCCCGATTCGTCGAGATGACGATCATCAACTCGCGCGGCGTGGTCATCCGCTAAGCCGTCCTGTCGTCCTCTCCTTTTCAAAAAAGGAGAGGGCCTCCCTCATGCCATATCGTTGAGATGGCACGCCGAAAACCGCATCGGCGCAATCTCCTTCAAGGCCGGCTGCTCCACGCGGCAACGCTCCATCGCATGCGGGCACCGCGGATGGAAATGGCACCCCGTGGGCGGATTCAGCGGCGAAGGAATCTCGCCACGAATGGCTACGTAGGTTTTCTTGCCCACCTCGAGCTTCGGCGCCTCGGCCAGCAGGGCCTGCGTGTACGGATGGTTCGGCGACGCGAACACGTCCTCCGTCGGTGCCGACTCGACCACGCGCCCAAGGTACATGATCACCACGCGATCGCTGATGTGCTTCACCACACCGAGGTCGTGGGAGATGAACAGGTACGTGAGGTTCAGCTCTTCGCGCAGGCGCATGAACAGGTTCAGCACCTGCGCCTGGATCGAAACGTCGAGCGCCGCCACCGATTCATCGCAAACGAGAAACTCGGGCCGCACCGCCAGCGCCCGCGCGATGCCGATCCGCGCGCGTTGCCCGCCCGAGAACTGATGCGGAAAACGCCGCAGCACCGTGGGATCGAGCCCCACGCGCACAAGCATGTCGTCGACGTACGCGCGCTGCTCCGCCTTCGGCACGATGCCATGCACCACCGGCGCCTCGCCGACGATATCGAGCACGCGCAGCCGCGGATTCAGCGAGGCATACGGATCCTGAAAGATCATCTGGATCGCAAGCTGCCGCTCGCGGCGCTTCTCAGGCGGCAGCCGATCGAGATCGGTGCCGCGCCAATACCGCTCGCCCTCGGTGAGCGAATGCAGCCCCACCGCCATACGGCCGAGCGTCGACTTTCCACAGCCCGACTCGCCGACGAGCCCGACTACCTCGCCCGAGCGAATCGACAGGTCGACGCGATCCACCGCGTGCACGACCTCCTCGCGCATGCGCGCGCCGAGCACGTTGGCGATCTTGGCGGCCGTGTCGAGCGACTTGACGAAGCGCTTCGACACCTGACGCAGCTCGAGCAGCGGCGCCATCGGCGTGCCTTCGGTGACGCCCGCAGCCGTGGCGGCCGCCGCGGGACCCGGCACGCGGGCGGAATCGATCACAGGTGCGCTCATGCGGCCTCCTCTTGCGCAACGACCGGGTGGAAACAACGCAGGCCGCGGCCATCGGCCATCTGCGCGAGCGGCGGCTCGGTCTTGCAGATATCGGTCGCATAGGGGCAACGCTCGCGGAACGAACAGCCGCCCGGCAGGTTCAGCAGCGACGGCGTCATGCCCGGAATCTGGCGCAGCGGCGCGCCGCGCGGATTGCGCGATGGCGCCGAGCTGATCAGACCATGCGTGTACGGATGCTCCGGACGCTCGAGCACCTGCTGCACGCTGCCCGACTCCACGATCTTGCCCGCATACATCACGCACACGCTATCGGCGAGCCCCGCCACCACGGACAGGTCGTGCGTGATCCAGATCAGGGCGGTCCCGGACTCGCGGCACAATGTCTGCATCTCGTAGAGGATCTGGCCCTGAATGGTTACGTCGAGCGCGGTGGTCGGCTCGTCCGCAATGATCAGGTCCGGCTTGTTGAGCAGCGCGATGGCGATCGCCACGCGCTGCCGCATGCCCCCCGAAAACTGATGGGGATACGACTGCAACCGCTCGTCCGGCGAAGGAATGCCCACACGTGCGAGCGCATTGCGGGCCCGTTCGCGTGCCACCGCCTTGCTCACGTTCTCGTGCGCGAGCACCGCCTCGATCATCTGCGTATCGATGCGCAGCACGGGGTTCAGCGTCATCATCGGATCCTGGAAGATCATCGCGATCCGATTGCCGCGCACATCGCGCTGTTGCGCGGGGGTCAGCGCGCGCAGGTCGCGCGTCACGCCATCGCGGCTCGTGAGCGCGATGCGCCCATCCACGACCTTGCCAGGCGGATCGATCAATCCCATGATCGAATAGCCCGTCATCGACTTGCCGGACCCGGACTCGCCGACCAGGCCCATGATCTCGCCCCGGCGCACCGTGAACGATACGTCGTCGACCGCGCGGGCAACGCCCGCGCGCGTAAAGAACTGCGTCTTGAGATGCTCGACAACCAAGGTCGGCTGACTCATCGTGCGCTCCCTGGTTTATTGCGTCTGCAGACGCGGATTCAGCACGTCGCGCAACTGGTCCGCGACGAGGTTCATGGCCACGATCGTGGTGACCAGCGCGATGCCCGGGAAGAAGCTGATCCAGTACTTGCCCGACAGCAGGAACTGCTGCCCGTTGGCGATCAGCGAGCCCAGCGACGGCTCGGTCACCGGCACGCCGAGGCCGAGGAATGACAGCGTCGCCTCCAGCGTGATGGCCGAGGCGACCTGCAGCGCCGCGATCACGATCAGCGGCGGCAGGCAGTTCGGCAGCAGATGGCGGAACATGATGCGTCCCGCCGGCAGCCCGAGGCACGTCGCGGCCTCGATATATTCCTTGCGCCGCTCGACGAGCGCCGCGCTGCGCGTGGTCCGCGCGTAATACGCCCATTGCACCGCGACCAGCGCGATCACGATATTGCCGATGCCGCGGCCGAGCAGCGCCAGCAGGATCAGCGCGAGCAGGATCGGCGGAAACGACAGCTGCAGATCGGCCACGCGCATGACGATCGCCTCCGTGCGGCCACCGAGAAAACCAGCCAGCAGGCCAAGCGTCGCCCCGACGATCAGCGCGATGATGGTGCTGACCACGCCCACGGCAATGCTGATGCGCAGCCCGTACATCACCGCCGACAGCACGTCGCGGCCCTGCTCGTCCGTGCCCAGCACGAACAGCATGCCATCGTCGCCGCGCTCGCCCGGCAGGCGGAAGTTGTCGAGGATGTTGACCGACGAGAGGTCGTACGGATTTTGCGGGGACAGCAGCGGCGCGAAGATCGCCACCAGCAGAATCAGCGCCAGTACGACCAGCCCGGTAACGGCCAGCTTGCTCGCCACGAACTGCCCGACGAAGCGGCGCCACGGCGTCTGCTCGCGCTGCGGCCTGGCCGCGGCGGCTGGCGTCCCTTGAGGTGCGGTAGTAAGACTCATGACGTCAGCCCTTGTTGTCGGCGATGCGAACACGCGGGTCGAGCATGCTGTACACGATGTCGACCACGAGGTTGATCAGGATGAACAGCGTCACGACCACCATCAGGTACGCGACGATCACGGGCCGGTCCAGCAGTTGAATGGAGTCGATGATCAGCTTGCCCATGCCGGGCCACGCATAGATCGACTCGGTAACGATCGCGAACGCGATGATCGAGCCGAACTGTAGCGCGATCACCGTGACGATCGGAATCATGATGTTCTTGAGAACGTGCACGCCAACGATGCGGGAGCTCGACAGGCCCTTCGCGCGCGCGAACTTCACGTAGTCCTGCAGCATCGCTTCCTGCGTGCCCGCGCGCGTAAGGCGGATCACCATCGCGATATTGAGCAGCGACAGCGTGATGGCCGGCAGGATCAGATGCCGGATCCCGTCCATCGTCAGGAAGCTCAAAGGCACGCCGAGCACGGACACGGTCTCGCCCCGCCCGTTGGAAGGCAGCCACCCAAGCTGCACGGCGAAGACGACGATGAGCATCAGCCCAACCCAGAACGTCGGCAGCGAAAAGCCGAGGATCGAGATCGTCATGATCGACTTGGCCGCAACGCTGTTCGGCCGCAGGCCCGCGATCAGGCCCAGCGGAATGCCGAGCACGATGGCCAGCAGGATTGCGCAGACCGCGAGTTCCATCGTCGCGGGCATGCGTTCGAAAATCAGCTTGAGCGCGGGCGTTCCGTGCGCGAACGAGGTGCCGAGATTACCGTGCAGCGCGTTCTGCAGGAAGATCCAGTACTGCTCCCACAAGGGCTTGTCGAGACCCAGCGCCGCGATGGTGCGCTTGATGTCTTCCTGGTCCGCCTGCGGACTGATCAGGATGTCGACCGGGTTGCCGATGGCGAATACGCCGAGGAACACGAGCAGCGACATGACCAGCAGCACGACAATGCTCTGCATCAGGCGCCGGATGATGAAGACCAGCATGTTGGGGACACTATCCTTTCGCGAGACCGGCCGACCAGACCATCGGCCAGTCCCGCGTCAAGCCGCCATGATGGCGGCTTGGCCGGCCACGTTACTGCGGCTTGAAGTTATGCGCGTAGGTGCGTTCGTCGGTACGCGGCACATAGGAGATGCCCTTGACCGTCGCCCACGTCGTCACCTGATGGTGGATCGGGATGATACCGCCATCGAGGATGCCGATCGCCGTCGCTTCCTGCAGCAGCTTCGAGCGCTCGTTATCGTCCACGGTTGCCAGGGCCTTCTCGAGCACCGTGTCCATCTTCGGATTGCAGTACTCGCCCCAGTTCACCGTACCGAAGCCCTTCTTCGAGTCTTCGCAGGCAAGCAGCGCGCGCAGCGGCGAGCTCACTTCACCCGTCTGCGCGCCCCAGCCCACCAGGCCGAACGACCATTCGTGCTTGCCGCCCTTCGACGCATACGTGGCCATCGGCATGCCTTCCACCTTGGTCACGATACCGACGCGCGTCAGGTTCTGCGCGATCGTCTGCGCGATGCGCTCGTCGTTGACGTAACGGTTGTTCGGCGTATGCAGCGTCAGGCCGAAGCCCTGCGGGTAGCCCGCGTCCGCCAGCATCTTCTTGGCGGCTTCCGGATCGTACTTGAGCGTCTTCAGTTCCGGGTTGTAGCCGAACAGCGTCGACGGCACGAGGTTGTTGGTGGGCTCGGACAGGCCTTCCATCAGGCGGTCCTTGATGCCCTGGCGGTTGATGGCCGTGCTGATGGCAATGCGCACGCGCGCGTCCTTCAGCGGGTTCTTGTCCATCGGCTGACCGTCCTTCGTCGTGACGAACGGCGACTTGTCGCGCTTGGTATCGAAGTACAGGTAGATCACGCGGTGCGAGATCTTGGAGAAGAAATTCAGCTTCGGATCCTGGCGCACCTTGGGCAGGTCAGGCGTCGGCACATTCTCGATCGCCTGCACGTCGCCCGACAGCAGCGCGGCCAGCCGGGTGGCGGGGTTCGGGATGAAGCGCAGCGTTACCTTGTCCCACGCCGGCTTCGGGCCCCAGTAGTCGGGGTTGCGCACCAGTTCGACCCGATCGTCGCGCGCGTAGCTCACGAACTTGAACGGGCCGGTGCCGATCATGCCCTTGCCCTGTGCGAAGTCGTCCGACGACAGACCTTGCGTCGCCTTTTTCTGCACAATGAAGACCGAAGTCAGGTCATTCAGCATCAGCGGATACGGCTGGGCCGTGACCAGCTGGATCGTGTACTTGTCGATGACCTTCTTGCTGACGATCGCCTTCGTGTAGACGTCGAACTTGCCCGGGCTGTTCTGGATGGTCGCCGGACGGTCAAGCGCCCACACCACGTCCTCGGTGGTCAGTTCCGAGCCGTCATGCCACTTCACGCCCTTACGGATCTTGAATTCCCACGTGGTGTCGTTGACCAGCTTCCAGGACTCGGCCAGGCCCGGGATCACGCGGCTGTCTGGATCCAGCTTGATCAGCGTGTCGAAGACGTGCTCCGAGACGTTGATATTCGAAAACAGGTTATAGAAATGCGGATCCATCGAGGTCGGCGGCGAACTCATGGCAATCCGCAGGTCCGCTGCGTGGACCGGTGCGGCTGCCGCGAGGCCGAGGGCCCCGGTAAGCAGCGCTGCACCGCAAAGCTGTCGAGCCGCCTTCTTGGCATGGCGAAGGAACATCGCGCGAATCCCCCTATCGGTATCGGAATCTGTATGAACTGACCATCGATCAATCAGCCGCATCGCCGCGTCGCGCCGTTTTGGTGCGGCGTGTTACGCATCGTGGAATCTCGCGCGGCTGGCCGGGCACTTCAAGCATGAACTGTTCCAGCAGTAACCCCTCCACGCCATGCGTGAAAACCCACCCGCGCGGGTGGTGGCGGCACGTGCGAGACTGCGTGGCCTCCCGAACGTGATCGCAAGTGCATGCTTTGGCGCTTTGATGACGGTCGTCGTATGATCTTGGGGTGTCCCCATTCGCCAGTACCCACCGGCATCATGAAACTCCTCCCCGAAATCCTCCAGGCGCAAGCCGAAATCCAGAAGATCCGACGAGACATCCACGCGCATCCGGAGCTGTGCTTCGAAGAGCAGCGCACGGCGGACCTCGTCGCCAGCACGCTCGAATCGTGGGGCATCGAGGTGCACCGCGGCCTCGGCACCACGGGCCTCGTGGGCGTGATCCGCAATGGCGGCAGCAACCGGACCATCGGCCTGCGCGCCGACATGGACGCCCTGCCCCTGCAGGAAGCCAACACCTTCGGCCATGCCTCGCAGCACAAGGGCAAGATGCATGCATGCGGGCATGACGGCCACACCGCGATGCTGCTTGGCGCCGCGCGCTATCTGGCGCAGCACCGCTCGTTCGACGGCACCGTGAACCTGATCTTCCAGCCGGCCGAAGAAGGCGGCGGCGGCGCGCGTGAGATGATCAAGGACGGCCTGTTCGAGCGCTTCCCGTGCGACGCGGTCTTCGGCATGCACAACTGGCCGGGCATGCCCGCCGGCTCGTTCGGCACCACCGCCGGCCCCTTCATGGCGTCCAGCAACGAATTCAAGATCGTCGTGCGCGGCAAGGGCGCGCATGCGGCCATGCCGCACAACGGCGCGGATCCCGTATTCGTCGGCGCGCAAATCGTCTCGGCACTGCAGGGCATCATCACGCGCAACAAGCGCCCGATCGACACGGCGGTGATCTCGGTCACGCAGTTCCACGCCGGCGACGCCACGAACATCGTGCCGAACGAAGCGTGGCTCGGCGGTACGGTGCGCACGTTCACGGTGCCCGTGCTGGACCTGATCGAACGTCGCATGGAAGAGGTGTCCCGCGCGGTGGCGCAGGCGTTCGATTGCACCGTGGAATTCACGTTCCACCGCAACTATCCGCCGACCATCAACACTCCGGCCGAAACGGAGTTCGCGGTAGGCGTCGCCAGCGAACTCGTCGGCGCGAGCAACGTCGATGGCCACTACGAGCCGACGATGGGCGCCGAAGACTTCTCGTTCATGCTGCGGGAGAAGCCCGGCTGCTACCTGTTCATCGGCAATGGCGAAGGCAAGCACCGCGAGTCCGGCCATGGCATGGGCCCGTGCATGCTGCACAACCCCAGCTACGACTTCAACGACGAACTGCTGCCCGTGGGCTCGACGTTCTTCGTCAAGCTCGTGGAAAAGTGGCTCGCCCCGGCGTGACCTCATGACGTCTATGCTGCTGGACGACGCCACAAGCACGCGCTTTGCACGCGTCGCCCTCGACAACATCGTCCGGAAATATCCGTACAAGGTCGATCACCTGATGACGGGCCCGGACGATATCGGCGAGCCCATCACGATGCATCCGGTGTTCTACGGCAGCTACGACTGGCACTCGAGCGTGCACATGCACTGGCTGCTGGTGCGCGTGCTGGCCCAGCGCCCCTCGCTCGAGATCGCCGCGGAGATCCGCGCCACGCTCGACAAGCAGCTGCAGCCCGACGCCATCGCGACGGAGCTTGCGTACTTCGAGCACGCCGGTTCCAGGACGTTCGAACGTCCCTACGGCTGGGCGTGGGTATTGCGCCTGCAGGCGGAATTGCACACGCTCGCTGCCACGGACTCGCAGGCCAAACGCTGGGCCAACACATGCGCGCCGCTGGCCGGTTATCTCGCTCAACGTCTCATCGACTATCTCGATATCGCGGATTTTCCGATTCGCACGGGCACGCACGCCAACAGCGCCTTCGCGCTGATCATGGCGCTGTCGTACGCGAACACGGACTCGCATCCGGCGCTGAAACGCGCGATCGTGCGCCGCGCCCATCGCTGGTTCGGTCACGATCAACGCTATCCGGCCCGCTATGAGCCGGGCGGCGACGAATTTCTCTCGGGCGGCATGACCGAAGCCGTGCTGATGCGCTACGTGCTCGACGGCTGCGACTTCGACGAATGGTGGGAAATGTTCGCCCCTACGCAGGCGGATCTCGCCACGTGGATGACGCCGGTCATGGTCAGCGACCGTTCGGATCCGAAGCTATCGCACCTCGACGGCCTGAACTTGTCGCGCGCGTGGTGCTGGAAGCTTCTCGCTCCCGCCCTTCCCGAACCGATGCAGGCGCACGCGGTCCGAGCCTGGTCGGCGCACCTCGAGGCATCGCTGTCGCAAGCCGTGGATGGCCACTACGTGGCCACGCACTGGCTCGCTACCTTCGCAATGCTCGCGCTCGCCGACCGGTCCGAACCGCTCGTCTGCTCCATCTAATCGGCTCGCCCTGTTCAGTCCAGGGCGATATCGCCGTACCAGGCCTCGGCGCGCGTCTTGGTATTGTCGGTATCGGTCATCAGGCCGACGGCGATGACCTTGCCGGGGTCGGTGCCGAACGCTTTCTTGTAGTCCGCGCGCAAATCGCGCTCATGGCAGCGCCATTCGTTGGCATGACGCGTGCCGGAGTCGACGACGATCATGCGCACGCGATCGGTATGGGGGTTGGACAGCACGGTGCCTTCGCCACGGCGCCCGCCCCAGATATACATCAGCGTGGCATAGGGCATCTCGCGCCCGGTGGTGATGCGGGCCATCTCGAACATCAGCTGGTCTCGCAGCGACAGCGTCGAATGGTCGCCGTCGAACGCAACGAACAAACGCAGTGGCGCATCCTCGCGCTGCTTCTCGGCATTGTCCGCGCCGCGGATAACGTCGCGCGTCTTCCACGTCCAGCGAATCGTCCCGGCAGCGCGCTGCTCGAGCGGCACGTACAGGCCCGACGCCGAATTGTCGGCCTCCGCATGCAGTACCACGCGCTCGTCGACCTGGGTCAGCGCGTAGCGCGTCGGCGTCTTGTTCCGATTGATGGTCCAGGGCTGCCAGCCAGCGGGCGTCTTTGCGGGACCCGCAGCGGTGGAGAACAGCGGCAGCGTCGCCAATGGCGGCGCGATGACGGCATCAATCTCGCCTTCGCCATCCACCGCGCCCGCGCCGGTACCCGCATCCGCTTCCGGATTGCCGGCGCGGTTGGCGAGTTCCAGGGGATCGAGCGTGGGAAGCAGCGGGGCAGTGACTGCCGCCTTCATGGCGGCTTTTGCGGCGAACGTCTTGCAATCGACCGCAGAGGCGGCGGCAAGACTGGCAGGGTCCTCGGGGGGATGTGCTGTCGATGCGCATCCTGCAAGCAGCAGCAAGCCCGCCGCACCAGCCCAACCCGCTGGCCGAAACATCTTGGCCCCCATGACTTTCCCCCACCCAAATCTTTCTTTGCCGCTACGGCGCTATGTCAATGCTTCAACTTGGCACCACGGCTTTGCTGTTGCTGACTGCATCGTTCCACGACAATGCGCAGAACTTGAAGGTGAAGATATCAGATGGGGATTGAGCCAGGAATGCTCCGGTACCCTGACCGGAAATTCGCGTTGCGAAAAAACAAAAGCCCAAAAAACAAAACCCCTCAGCGGAGTGCGCTGAGGGGTTCTGAGCATAAGAGCCTGGCGATGACCTACTTTCACACGGGTAATCCGCACTATCATCGGCGCGGAGTTGTTTCACGGTCCTGTTCGGGATGGGAAGGGGTGGTTCCAACTCGCTATGGTCACCAGGCATAAGGGGTTGTCACGCTGAGGAGGTC
>NZ_CAJPUX010000002.1 GCF_905397285.1 Cupriavidus plantarum | reverse complement strand
CACAGCGCGGCGGTGGCGGTGGCTTCAGCGGCGGCGGAGGCGGCGGCGGCGGCGGTTTCAGCGCCGGCGCACGCGGCGGCGGCGGAGGCGGTTTTGCCGGCGGTCGCGGCGGTGGCGGCGGCCGAGGCGGCCGTCGATAACAGAACAGTCCGCGGCAAGACCCCGCCCGCATGCCCCCTCAAGTCACCGGAACATCGCAAACATGACCACGCCCGACCTGCGCCCCTCGTCAACGCCAAGACGAACTGCCATGCCAAACCGATACGCCGCTAGCGCATGGCTGGTCTGTGCAATGCTGTGGATCGGCCCCGTCGCCGCATACGGCCAGCGCGGATTCGATACCCCGGAAGCCGCAATGAACGCATTTGGCGATGCCATTGCAACAAGCGATGACACCGCATTGCAGAGTCTGCTCGGTCCGATATCCCGCGATGTTATTCCACCGCTCGGTGCCGATTTACGTTATCGATTTCTCGCGGCATGGAGCCAGTCGCACCGCATCGTGCCGGAAGGCACCGCCAATGCACGCGTGGCGGTGGGGAACGATGGCTGGACGCTGCCAGTGCCCCTCGTGCAGTCCCACGGCAAATGGCGCTTCGACATGCCCGCCGGGCTGGAGGAGATGCGCTTCCGGCGAATCGGCCGCAACGAGCTCGCCACGATCCAGACGATGCTCGCCATCTACGATGCGCAGCGGGAATATGCCGATGCCAATCACGGGCCCAACGGCATGTCCGTTTACGCGCGCAAGCTGGTCAGCAGCCCCGGAAAAATAGACGGCCTCTACTGGCCCACGCAACCCGGCGAGCCAGAGAGCCCGCTGGGCCCCGCCTTTATCGACGCCGTGACGAGGCACCGCGGTGGCGATGGCTATAACGGCTATCGCTACAAGCTGCTGACCGCCCAGGGTCCATCCGCGAACGGAGGCGCCTATGCGTATCTTGTCAACGGCCAGCTGTTCGGAGGCTTCGCGGTGCTCGCCTGGCCCGCGCGCTATGGCGACACAGGCATCAAGAGTTTCATGGTGAGCCACGACGGCAAGGTATACGAGCGCGACATGGGTCCCGATACCGCCGCGCGGGCGGCCGCAATCGAGACGTTCGATCCCGGGCGCGGCTGGAGCGAGGTTTCCGCTCAGGCCGCCGCGTTGCAGCCATAGTCTTTTCAGCGTACTTTTTTTCGAATTTATTTAAGTCGCAGATGGAATACAATTCGATTCTTTCCGGCGCAGGCAATGAGCGCCCATGGTTTATCGGTCGGAATAAACGATATTTCTTAATCAGACTTTTAATTTGAACTGGCTCGAAAAAAGTAAAGTTTGCAATGCGTATATGGTCGACCTAGCTTGTATGTCACAAACGCCAGAACAATACATAACCATCGCAGGCAGGCTTAGTCACCATTCAGGGGTGGTGCGGCATCTCGTCGGGCTTCCATGACGCGGTGCAGCGGCGCGCGCTCTCGTTGAGAGTCATGGATCCATATCTTCGCCCCCGTGCGGGCCTTGCCCGCTTGTCCGAAAAAGGCAGTGATTCTGCACACGGGAGGCATCATGGCACCAGTCATCGCGTTCGTCCTTACCCATGCCGGTCCCATGGCGGACCTGTCGCCCGAAGCCAGCAAGTTCGGGAAGCCGGGCATCTGACGCGGGTCCGCCATGCGACGATCATCGGCGTGGATGCTCTACATCGCCGCAGTCCTGGGCGCCGGCTGCGCGATCCTGATGCAGCCGCCGCGCGCCGGACGCCGGGTGCCACGGGAAGGCATGCCACGGGAGCCCTGGCGCCCGAGGGAACCGGTCCGGATGACATTGCGCGGCCCGCTGGCCGAGATGCTGCCGCAATCCGGCATTGCCGAACTCGCGGGATCTCTCGCGCACGAACTCAACCAGCCGCTGACCGCGATCACCAGCAACGCGCATGCGGCGCGCGAGTTTCTTGCCGCTAGCGAGTTCAACAAGGAGTTGCTCAAGGAGATCGTCGACGACATGGTCGATGACGCCTCGCGCGCGAGCGACATCGTGCGAGGCGTACGGGCGCTCGTGCTCGGCGAGGCACCGCGCATGGTGCCGTTCAACGTGGCGGACGTGGTGGAGCAGGCCCTGGATCTGGCACGGGCCAACGCAACCGCGCGCTGCGTGGCGATCGAGCGCGACATCCCGGAGGCGCTGCCGCGTGCCGTAGGCGATCCGGTGGAGATCCGGCTCGTGCTGCTGAACCTTCTGGTCAATGCACTGGACGCCGTCGCATCGGGACGCTCGAGCCACGATCGCCGGATCACGGTACGGGCCAGGGCGTTGGACCATGAAGTCAGGATGGCCGTGCAGGACAACGGGGCCGGCGTCGCGGCCGACGATCTCGACAAGATCTTTCGCCCTTTCTATTCCTCGAAGCCGAAGGGCATGGGGGTGGGCCTGTCGCTCAGCCGCGCGCTGATGGAGCGCAACGGCGGCCATATCCAGGCCATTCGCAATAGCGGCGGCGGCATGACGTTCGAATGCGTCCTGCCGCAGGAAGCACTGACGCTTTGTCACCGGACCACCGGCACCGCGGTGTTCCAATGGAGGTGAGGGTATGCATGCGAGGGCGACAGTTCATATCGTGGATGACGACGATAGCGTACGGCGTGCATTGGGCAGGATCTTGACGGCCCATGGACACATGGTGTCAACGTTCGGATCCGCGCAGGCTTTTCTCGAGGAGGCCGACCTCGATGCGGGCCCGGCCTGTGTGCTGCTCGACCTGATGATGCCAGGCATGGATGGGCTCATGCTGCAGCGGGTCCTCCAGCGCCGGGTCCCAGTGATCTTCCTCAGCGGCCATGGGGACGTGACGCGCGCCGTGCAGGCCATGCAGGCCGGCGCCATCGAGTTCCTGGAGAAACCCGTGTCCGACACCGATCTCCTCGCCGCGGTGGAGAAGGGTTGCGTCTGCGCGGCGGACCTGTTCGCGCGGGAGCGCGAACTCAGGATCCTGCGCGAGAAGATCGATCGGCTCACGCCGCGCGAGCGCGAGGTGCTGACCTGGGTCGTCACGGGCATCCGTAACAAGCAGGTCGCCAGCGAACTCGGCACCGTCGAGAAGACCATCAAGGTCCATCGCGCGCATGTCATGCAAAAGCTGGAGGTCGACTCGTTGCCCGCGCTCGTGCGCATCGCGGACCGGATGGGGCTTTGCGCGGCGCGCCGCGAATCGCCGTGGCCAAGGCCAGGACCCAGGATGGGCTGATCGGTGGACCATGGGCCAATATCGCAGCGCCGCACTGTTACTTAGCCTTGAGAGTATCTAACTTGGTAACGGGCATCCTGTGAATGTTAGGGCCTATCCCTCGCTTCGCGGTAGTGGTGGACGACGACGCATCGGTCGCGCGGGCCACTGCGCGCCTGCTGCGCTCCGCGAGCATCGCGGTCGATACCTTTACGACCGGTACCGCGCTGCTGGCGCGAATGGCGGCACAACCTGACTACCGTCCGGCCTGCGTCATCCTCGACGTCTGCATGCCCGAGATGGACGGCCTCGAAGTGCAGGGCCATCTCTCGGGCCGCGCCCCCGCCGTCATCTTCATCACCGCCCACGACCTTCCGGAAGCGCGCGACAGGGCCCTGTCCGCGGGCGCCATCGGCTATCTCCGCAAACCGTTCGACGGACGCCAGCTAATCGAACTCGTCCGGGAGGCGATGGCCTAGCGCCGCGGCGCGGTTTGGTCCTTGGTCCAATTGCGAAATGGATGGCACGGCGCACACTCATATCAGCACCGAGAGGGAGCAGAAGATGCCGCTGATCATGCGGTCCCGCTAGCAAGGGGCGGACGATGGATATTCGACTGGATTCCGGACTTGCGCCCGGCGCGCGCATCGCGCTGCTGACGGCCATCGTGCTGCTTGCGGCATGCCAGAAGCAGGAGGCCAAGGCGCCGGCCGCCGCGCCGGTGGCCGAGGTGGGCGTGATACGCGTGGCATTGCGCGATGTGCCATTGACGTACGAGTTCGTGGGCGAGACGCAGAGCTCGCAGCAGGTGGAGATTCGGGCCCGCGTCAATGGCTTCCTCGAAGAACGCCTGTACACGGAAGGCGCCCTGGTCAAGGCCGGCCAGCTGCTGTTCCGGATGGACCAGAAGCCGTTCAAGGCCGCGCTCGATGCAGCCCAGGCAGAGCTTGCGCAACAACAGGCGCGACTGACCACCGCGCGGTCCAATCTCGCGCGCGTGCGCCCGCTCGCGGCGCGCAATGCCTTGAGCCAGAAGGACCTCGACGACGCGACGGGCAACGAGCAGGCGGCCGCCGCCGCGGTGGAGCAGGCCAAGGCCAACGTGACCAACGCGAAGCTGAACCTCGGCTACACGACCATCGCGTCCCCCGTGGCGGGCCTGTCGAGCTACGCGAAGAAGCAGGTTGGCTCGTACATCGACGCCACCAACAGCCTCCTCACGTACGTGGCCAAGCTGGACCCCATCTGGGTCAACTTCAGCCTCTCGGAGAATGAGGTGCTCAAGAATCAGGCGCAGCAGGCATCCGGCGAGCTCAAGATGCCGGCCCGCGGCAGCATGGAGGTGGAGGTCGTGCTTGCCGATGGGACGAAGTACAGGCATCGGGGCCGTATCGCGTTCGCCGATGCCGCGTTCAATTCCGAAACGGGCACCTACCTGATCCGCGCGGAACTGCCGAACCCCGACGGCACGCTGCGTCCCGGGCAGTTCGTGCGGGTCTACGTGATGGGCGCCACGCGCACGCGCGCCATCACGGTGCCGCAGGAGGCCGTCGTGCAGGGCGAGCGCGGCCAGTCGGTGTGGACCGTGGGCAAGGACGACAAGGTCGAGTCGCGCGTGATCGACGTTGGCGAATGGTCGCAGGGCAACTGGGTCGTCCGCGCTGGCCTGCGCGAAGGCGACACCGTGGTGGTGGACGGCTCGGTGCGGCTTGTGCCGGGCGCGAAGGTCAAGCCGGTGGACGCCGGCAGCGGCACGGCCACGGCGGAAGGCGCGCCCGGCGCCGCATCGGCTCCCGCCGCGGTGGCCCGCAAGGGACAGCCATCATGAAGCTGTCGCACTTTTTCATCGATCGGCCGATCTTCGCATCGGTGCTGTCCATCATCATCGTGGTGGGCGGCCTCGTGGCCGTCTTCAACCTGCCCATCGCGCAGTTTCCGGACATCACGCCGCCAAGCATTACCGTATCCACGACCTATCCCGGCGCAAGCTCCGAGGTCGTCGCGCAGAATGTGGCGGCGCCCATCGAGCAGGAGGTGAACGGCGCGGACAACATGCTTTACATGTCCTCGACGAGTTCGTCCACCGGCAACATGACCCTGACCGTGTACTTCGAGATCGGCACGGATCCGTCGCTTGCGCAGGTGGACGTGCAGAACCGCGTCAACCTCGCGTTGCCCACGTTGCCGGATGCCGTCACGCGGCAGGGCGTCACGGTGGAAAAGCGCTCGCAAGCCTTCATGATGGTCATCGCCGTCTACTCGCCGGACGACAGCTATCCGCAGACCTTCGTCGATAACTACACGAGCATCTACATCCTCGACGCGCTCAAGCGCATCCCGGGCGCCAATCAGTCTGCCATCTTCGGCACACCTGACTACGCGATGCGCCTCTGGCTGCGGCCGGACCGCATGGCGCAGCTGGGCATCACGGCAGAGGACGTGAAGAGCGCGGTATCCAACCAGAACGAGCAGTTCTCCGCCGGGCGCATTGGCCAGTCTCCGACCGCCGGGCCCGTCAAGCAGACGTTCCCCGTCACGACGAAGGGCCGCATGACGGAGCCGAAGGAGTTCGAGAACATCATCCTTCGCGCGGCATCCGGCGATGCCGCGCTGGTGAGGCTCAAGGACATCGGCCGTGCGGAGCTCGGTTCGAAGGATTATTCGCTGCGCAGCCGTTTCAAGGGGAAGACCGCGACGCTGCTGGCCGTGTATCAGCAGCCGGGCGCCAACGCGCTCGCGGTGGCCGAGCAGGTCCGCAATACGCTGGCCGAAGCGCGCAAGACCTTTCCGCCGGGCATGGAGTATGAAATTGCCCTCGATACGACCGAGTTCGTGCACGAGTCCATCAACGAGGTGGTCCACACGCTGCGCGACGCGGTCATCCTCGTGATATTGGTCGTGTATCTGTTCCTGCAGAGCTTCCGTGCGACGCTGGTGCCGATTCTCGCCGTGCCCGTCTCGATCATCGGGACGTTCATGGCCATGTCGGCCTTCGGCTTCTCCGTGAACATGCTGACCTTGTTCGGCATGGTGCTGGCCATCGGCATCGTCGTGGACGATGCGATCGTGGTGATCGAGAACGTCGAGCGCAACATGATGGAGTTCCATATGCCGCCGCGGCAGGCGGCCAAGGCCGCCATGGATGAGGTGGGCGGCCCCGTGATCGCCATCGTGCTCGTGCTGCTGGCCGTTTTCATACCCGTTGCCTTCCTGTCCGGCATCACGGGGCAGTTGTACAAGCAGTTCGCCATTACGCTGGCCGTGTCGGTGCTGCTTTCCGGCGTGGTCGCGCTTACGCTGTCGCCGGCGCTCGCGGCCATCCTGCTGAAGCCGGGCAGCCACGAGAAGAACCGGTTCTTCCGCTGGTTCAACCGCAGCTTCGATCGCATGGTGGAGGGCTATGGCAGCGCTGTGCAGGCGCTGATCCGGCGCGCCGTCATCTCGCTGGCATTGGTCGCCGCGCTCGTGGCGGTGAGTGTGCTGATGTTCGCGCGTATTCCGTCGTCGTTCCTGCCCGTAGAGGATCAGGGCTATCTGCTGGGCGCGGTCATCCTGCCCGATGCAGCCAGCCTGGATCGCACGGGCGAGCTGTCGAAGCGCGCCGAGGCGTGGTTCGCGAAGCAGCCCGGCGTCAAGTCGGTGGCTTCGCCGGACGGCTACAGCCTGATCGATTCGCAGAACAAGGCGAATGCCGGCACGCTGTTCGTCACGCTGAAGAGCTTCCACGAGCGGGGCCCCGAAGAGAGCGCCGCGAACCTGATCGCGAAGGCTAACCGCGAGTTCTCGACCTATCGGGAGGGACTCGTGATACCGGTCAATCCGCCTTCCATCCCCGGCCTCGGCACCACGGGCGGGTTCGAGTTCTGGCTGCAGAGCACCGGGGACGGCACCTACCAGCAACTGGAGGAGCGCGCGCGCGCGTTCATCGCGGCGGCGCGGCAGCGGCCGGAACTGCGCGGCATCAGCACCACCATCAACACGAAGTCGCGGCAGTTGCTCGTGGACCTCGACCGCGAGCGCGCGGAAACGCAGGGCGTGCCGGTGGAACAGGTGTACTCGGCCCTGCAGACGATGTTTGGCTCGCTATATGTGAGCCAGTTCCCGAAGAACAGCCGCCTGTTCCAGGTCATCCTGCAGGCGGAGCCGGAATACCGGTCGCGTCCCGAAGACCTCGACCGCGTGTACGTCCGCAACGCGCGCGGGGAGATGGTGCCGATCAAGGCCGTCACCACGGCGCGCTGGGTAGCCGGCGCGGACCTGGTGACGCGCTTCAACAATTTCCCCGCGGCCAAGATCACGGGCGATGCGGCGCCAGGTTACAGCTCGGGTCAGGCGCTGCAGGCGATGGAGGAGGTGGCCGCGCAGGTGCTCGGGCCCGGCTACGCCTATGCATGGAGCGGCCAGGCCTACGAGGAGAAGAAGGCCGGCTCCACGGCGGCGATGGTGTTTGCTTTCGCGCTGCTGATGGTATTCCTCATCCTCGCCGCGCAATACGAGAAATGGTCGCTGCCGTTCGGCGTGCTGATGGCCGTGCCTTTCGCGTTGTTCGGCGCGCTGCTCGGCATCCTCATGCGCGGCATGGAGAACGACGTCTACTTCCAGATTGGCCTGACGGTGCTGATCGCGCTGGCGGCCAAGAACGCAATCCTGATCTTCGAGTTCGCGGTGGAAATGCGCGTGAAGGAAGGGCTGAGTCCCTACGACGCCGCAGTGAAGGCGGCCAAGCTAAGGCTGCGGCCGATCATCATGACGTCCCTGGCCTTCATCCTCGGTTGTATTCCGCTCGCCATTGCCAGCGGCGCGTCGGCGGCCAGCCGCCAGTCGCTGGGGACGGGCGTGATCGGTGGGATGCTGGGGGCAACGGTGATCGCGGTGTTCTTCATCCCGATGTTCTTCTGGGGGCTGGAGCGCGCGTCGGAGAAGAAGATGGCGAAGAAGCCGGCGGAGCCCGCCGGCACAGATTCCGCGGCGCCGACCGGAGGCAGCGTATGAACGCGCGCGCGCATGGCATCGCGTGGGGCTGCGGGGCGGCGATGGCGCTTGGCGGCTGCGCGGTCGGCCCGGACTACGAGCGGCCGCCGATGGACCTGCCGGAGCGCTATCGGTTCGCCGAGGAATCAGTGGCCACGGTAAATGTGACGGCAGCGGAAACCCCCGTGGTGGCGCCCGCCTCGGACGAGTACTGGTGGTCGCAGATCGGCGATCCCACGCTCGATGAACTCATCGTGGTCGCGCTCTCCCGCAATCAGGACCTGCTGATCGCCACCGCGCGCGTGGAGGAGTACTACGGCCGCGTGATGGCGGCGCGCGCGGGCCTGTTCCCGCAGGTCGGCGCCGAGTTCGGCGGCGGCCGTCAGCGGCTCAGCAATAACGGTGGCAGCGTCATCCCGATCGACAATCCCTTCAACCAGGTGCGCGCCGATGTCTACGCCTCCTGGGAGATCGATCTCTTCGGCCGCATCCGCCGCCTCACGGAAGCCGCCCGCGCGGAATGGGCCGCGAGCGAACAGGGGCGGCGCGCGACCGAGGTCAGCGTCGCGGCGGCCGTGGCCAGTGCGTATATCACGCTGCGCGACCTCGACAACCGCCTGCGCATCGCGCGGGAGACCCTGGTCAGCCGCGAAGGCGCGCTCAACGTGTTCCGCGACCGCTTTCAGGGCGGCGTGGTGTCGGAAGTCGAGTTCTCGCAATCGCGCTCGGAGTATGCGTCGGCACAGGTCTCGGTCGAGCAGTTCCGTCAGCAGGTCGCGTTGCAGGAAAACCTGCTGGCCTTCCTGCTCGGCGACAATCCGCGCGACATCCCGCGTGGCAAGGAGATCGGCGAACTGGTGCTCCCCACGGTACCGATGGGATTGCCTTCTGCGTTGCTCGCGCAGCGGCCCGACCTCGTGCAGGCGGAGCAGAGTCTGGTCGCCGCCAATGCGCGGATCGGCGCCGCCCGCGCGCAATATTTTCCGACCATCTCGCTGACGGGGCTGTTCGGCGCGGCGAGTACCGCGCTGTCCGGGTTATGGGTAGGTTCGGCGCAGATGTGGTCGTTCGGCGGCGTCGTCAGCGTGCCGATCTTCACGGCCGGTGCGATCGCGGGCGATGTCCGGCAGGCCGAAGCGCGGCAGGCGCAGGCGCTGCATGCCTATCGCCAGGCCATCCAGACGGCCTTCCGCGAGGTGGCCGACGCGCTGGTGAGCGTGCAGCGCACACAAGGGCAACTGGACGCGAAGAACGAACAGGTGAATGCGCTCTCGCGCTACGCCTTGCTCGCGCGCGATCGTTACGAAGGCGGGTACACGAGCTACCTCGAGGTACTCGATTCCGAACGCGCGCTGTTTGCCGCGCAGCTCGACCAGTCGAGCCTGCGGGGGGCCGAATTCGGCCAGCTGATCCAGCTCTACAAGGCGCTCGGCGGTGGCTGGCCCACCGGCACGGGCGCGCAGGCTGGCATCGAGGCCACCACGGCCGCCGTCAAGGAGTGAGTCATGGACAAATCGAAGGCAAGGACACTGGCCGTTGGCATGACGGCCGTTTCGTGGGTGGTGACCATGATGGCTAGCGGACCGGCCATGGCGCAGCAGCGGCCCGTCGCCTACCCGGCCAAGGGCCAGAGCGCGCAGCAACAGCAGAAGGACGACGGCGCCTGTTATGCGTGGGCAAAGTCGAACACGGGCATCGACCCCGCCGTGGCCAATACCGCACCGCCGCCGCAGGGCGGCCCCGCGGTCGGCGGCGGCGAACGGGTGGGCGGCGCCGCGCGCGGTGCCCTCGGCGGCGCCGTGATCGGCGGCATCGCGGGCGATGCGGGCAAGGGCGCCGCGGCCGGCGCGGCGGTCGGCACCATGGCCGGCGGCGCGCGGGCCCGCCAGAACAAGCGCAATGCCGAGGCCAACGCGCAGGCGCAGTCGGCCGGCGCCATGGACACGTATTACCGCGCGTACGGCGCCTGCATGGAGGGGCGAGGCTATTCGATACGCTGACCGGCGGGGCCGGCGGCGCCACGATGTCTTACGTTTTCGACAAGGAGGTCACATGCCAACACGACACGACCCACGACGTGGTCTGCGCTTCATGGTGCCGCTGCTGGCGGCGGCGGTCTGGTCCGCGGCGATCGCGCAGCCCGATGTCAAAAGCGACGTGACGCGCTCGCCAGGGCAGGCGACGGCGACCGCGACGGCTACCGCCGTGGCCACCATCACCGCGATCGACGCGCCGAAGCGGCACCTCACGCTGAAGACGCCGCAGGGACGCGTCCTGGATATGACGGTCGGTCCCGAAGCACGCAACTTCGAGCAGCTCCGCGTCGGCGACAAGGTCACCGTGTCCTATCAGGAAGCGTTGACCGTGAGCCTCAAGAAGGGCGCGGGCGATGCGAGCATGAAGGAACGCGAGATTTCGGAACGGTCGGAGCCGGGCGCCAAGCCTGGCGGCACGATGGGCCGTGAGGTCACGGTTGTCGCGCAGGTCGTGGCGGTCAACCCGTCGGCGCAGACGGTTACGGTCAAGGGGCCGCGCGGGCGCGTGATGGACCTCCACGTGTCCGATCCCGCGCAGTTGCAGGACGTCAAGCAGGGCGACCGCGTGCAGGCTGTCTATACCGAGGCGGTCGCCATCAAGGTGGAGCCGGGCACCGGGAAATAGCGGTGGACGGAAGAGGGAGCCAATCGTGAAGCAGCGCGTTATCGTGTTGGCCGCGGTCGCGGCCGCCCTGGGGACCGCGGCGCCGGCGCACGCGTACTTCGATCATTTCCTGAACGGCACCATCGTCGGCACGCTGGGCAAGGCCGGTACCGACGAGCTGACGAGCACGTTCGGGCGCGTGATGAACGATTCGCAGGACGGTACCTCGGTGCCGATCAAGCTGCCGCCCAACGACGCCGGCAAGGTCACGGAAGGCACCATCACGCCGCTGAAGACGCGCATGGAGTCGGGGCAGCGCTGCAGACAGGTGCGGACGGAACTGAAGCAGGCGGGCCGGCAGCCGGAACGGTGGCGCGGCTGGTACTGCCTGCAGGCGGATGGCAGCTGGAAGAAGACCCTGCTCAAGGACTGACGGCGCGCCATGTACAGGATCGGACTGTGGTTCATCGGCGCGGCATGCGGGCTGGCGGCACTCGGCGTGTTCTTCAGCGAGCCGAGCGGCCGCATGCCGGAGCGGATCAACCTGATACGCGTCGCGCTCGATCTGGAAGTGCAGATGATCCGGCTGTCCGAGGCGCCAACGCGTTACCTCGTCAACGTGCCGGCGTACGACTGGCTGCTGGGCTGCCTTGCACTGGCACTGATCGGCGCGATAATGATGGCGGCCGCGCGCTGGCGGCGTCATGCGCATTCCTGAGCCGGCGATTGCGCCAGCGAGCGATCGAGTTAGCCAGTGAGCAAGCCAGTGAGCAAGTCAGTGAGCAAGGGGGGCGGCCATGTCGCGGTCAATGTTTCCTGTCGCGCGCGTATCGCGCACGCTGATCGACGTTTATATCCGCTTCAGCCTCATCGCGCTGCTGGCCGTGTTCTGTTTTGAGATCTTCCGGCCATTCCTCGACCTCATCGTCTGGTCCGTCATCCTGGCGATCACGCTGTATCCCCTGCATCGGCGCCTGCAACGCCGGATCCTTGCCGGGCATGGACGCACCGCGACGCTGCTGATCGTGCTGGTCATCGCGGTAGTGCTGGTACCGACCTATCTGCTCGGGACCGCGCTGATCGAGTCGGGCGAGCACGCGATGGCGATCGCCCGCAGTGGCGAGCTTCGCATCCCGCCGCCCTCGGAGTCGGTGGCGCAGTGGCCGGTGGTCGGCCAGCGCATCTATGACTTCTGGCTGCTTGCGTCCACGGATGCCACGGCGGTCATGCAGAAGCTCACGCCGCAGATCAAGGCGCTCGGCGTCACCGTGATCGGCGCGGTAGGCGGCCTTGGGGCGGGATTGATGGTGTTCGTCGGCGCGCTCGTCGTCGCGGGCATCTTCATGGCCTATGGAGAGGGCGGTGCACAGGCCGCGTCTCGAATCGCATCACGGATCTCGGGACCGGAGCGCGGGCCCGTCATCCTCGCGCTGTGCACGGCGACCATTCGCGCGGTAGCGCAGGGCGTGATCGGCATCGCATTCATCCAGATGCTGCTCATCGGCATCGGCTTCGTGATCAAGGGCGTGCCCGGTGCCGGCCTGCTCGCGCTGGCCGTCCTGCTGCTCGGCATCATGCAGCTGCCGGCCTCGCTGGTGACCATTCCGGTGATCATCTTTGTGTTCGCCACCGACGGCGCGAGCACGGGCAACGTCGCGTTCGCCGTGTATATCTTCGTCGCCGGACTCGTCGACAACGTGCTCAAGCCGATGGTGCTGGGCCGGGGTGTCGCGGTGCCGATGCCGGTGGTGCTGATCGGCGCGCTGGGGGGCATGATCAGCGGCGGCGTCATCGGCCTGTTCGTCGGCCCGGTGGCGCTCGCCGTCGCCTATCAGCTGTTCTGGCAATGGGTCGACGAGGTGCGGGTGGAAGACGTGCCGCCCGCGGACGAGCAGACGCCCGCCGCCGGACGGGCGCTCACGCGAGAATCATGATGATGACCATCCCCCAGATCGTCAGCAGCGTGTTGCCTACCGCGTAGGTCACGGTATACCCGAGGCCCGGCACCTGGCTCCTGGCCGCGTCGCAGACCATGCCCAGCGCGGCCGTGGTCGTGCGCGCGCCCGCGCAGATGCCGAGGATCAGCGCGGGGTGGAAGCGGAACACGTACTTGGCGATCAGCATGCCCAGCACGAGCGGCACGGCGGTGGCGAAGATGCCCCACAGGAAGAGGCTGATGCCGAGTTTCTGCAGACCCGCGACGAAGCCAGGCCCCGCCGAAATGCCGACCACGGCAATGAACATGTTGAGGCCCACGGAGTTCATGAACCATAGCGTGGGCTCCGGAATACGGCCGAACGTGGGATGAATGGCGCGGAACCAGCCGAAGATGATGCCCGCGATCAGCGCGCCGCCCGCCGTGGAGATCGTCAGCGGGATATCGGCGACGTTGATCACCACGGCGCCGATCAGCGCGCCGACGAAGATCGCCAGCGACACGAATGCGACATCCGTCACCGTGGTGGGGCGATCGACATATCCGAGGTTGCGTGCCGCGGCGTTGATGTCCTGCGTACGGCCCACCACCGTGATCACGTCGCCGCGATACAGCCTGGTCTTCGGGAGCACCGGGATCACGGTCTCGGTGGGGCCGCGCTTGATCTTGCGGAGGAACACGCCGCGCGCCCCCGGCCAGCGCGCGAGTTCCTCGAGCGCCTTGCCGTCGACCGACTTGTTAGTGATGTAGATGTCGACGCCCTCGGTGGGGATGTCGAGCAGCTCCGCGTCCTGCACCTCGCGGCCGCTGGGGCCGAGCCGCAGGATCAGTTGGTCGCGCTTGCCCCCGATGGCCACGATGTCGTTGGCCTGGATGCGCGTGTCCTGTTCCACCTCGATGATCTTGCCGTCGCGCCGGATGCGTTCGACGAACGCCCGCACGCCGTCGCGCGTGCCCGCCTCGAGCTCGCCGATCGGCTTGCCGATGAAGACGCTGTCCGGCGCCACGGAATAGGCCCGGACCTCGAACTCGTGCCACTCCGTTCCCGCCTCGCCGCCGGAGCCGCCAGCGCCGAGCATCTTCTCGTACTCCCTGCAGGCCGCCGGCAGATCGATGCCGAGCAGCTTCGGCCCGATCTGCGCGAGGATGATGGCTGAACCGACCGTCCCGAAGATATAGCTCACCGCGTAGGCGATGGGCATGCCATCGAGCATCGCCTTGGTCTCCTCGGGCGTCAGTCCCAGGCGATTGATGGCGTCCGTGGCGAGGCCCATCGATGCGGAGATGGTCTGCGAGCCGGCGAACAGGCCTGCGGCGGAGCCCAGGTCGTATCCCGCCATCAGCGCGGCGGCGAGGGCCGCGCCGAGCGACAGCAGCGCCATCACCACCGCGAAAATGGCCTGCGGCACGCCATCCCGCGCGATGCCGCGAACGAACTGCGGGCCCACGCCATAGCCCACCGCGAACAGGAACATCAGGAAGAAGACCGACTTCACGTTCGCGGAGATCTTGACGCCGAGGATGCCGATCGCGATGGCGACAAGCAGCGTGGACGTGACCGCGCCCAGACTGAACCCCTTGAAGCTCTTGCCGCCGATCCAGTAGCCGAGGCCGAGCGCCAGGAAGATGGCAATCTCGGGGTAGGCCCGCAGCGTGTTGACGAACCAGGTCATGATCTCACCTCATCGTTGTTGTCGTTGTGCTTTTCTTGGGGCGGCTCCGCGTCCTTGCTCAGGTTTTTCTGGCCTTCGACCCCTTTCCATTCGACGCCCGATAGCGCTCGAGATACTCGTCCCGCAGTTTCCGTACCGAGCGCCCGATCTTGACGTAGTCCTCCTCGTTGAGATTCGCCAGCGACACGCGCCCCGACGGATGTCGCGTCCCGAAGCCGCCACCGGGGAGCAGTACCACCCCCGCTTCCTCGGCCAGCCGGAACAGCAATTCATGCGGCTGGATCGATTCGAGCAGCCACGCGACGAACTCCGGGCCGACCTCGCGACTCATCTGTTCCACATCCAGCAGCGTGTAGTAATCGACGACATTCGCGTCGGGTGCCTCGAGCGCCGCGCCCATGCCGCGGTAGAGGGCCGCCTTGCGGCTGCGGATCAGCTGCTTCATGGTGTTCTTGTACGTCTCGGCCGTGTCCATGAGCGAGAACAGGGAGAAGAGCACCATCTGCACCTGCTGCGGCGTGGACAGGCCCGCGGTGTGGTTGAGCGCCACGGTGCGGCTGTCCGCGACGACGCGGTCGATGAACAGCAGCTTCTCGGGCGTGGTGGTAATAGACGCGTAGCGGGTGTTCAGGGCGCCCGCGATATCCTTTGGATGCTTCGCGATCGCATGGTCGAGCAGGTTCGTCTTGTGCGTGGCAATGACGCCGAGCCGCCAGCCCGTGGCGCCGAAGTACTTCGAGTACGAGTACACGAGAATCGTGTTGTACGGGCACATGGCAAAGAGCGAGACGAAGTTGTCGGCAAAGGTCCCGTAGACGTCGTCGGTCAGGATGATCAGGTCCGGCCGCTCCTTCACGATCTCCGCGATGTAGGCGAGGCTCTCGTCGCTCACGCGGACCGATGGCGGATTGCTCGGGTTGACGAGGAAGAACGCCTTGACCTTGGGGTCGCGCAGCTTGTCGAGTTCCTGCTTCGGGTACTGCCAGCCGCCGGCCGGATCCGCATCGATCGCGATCTCGTGCAACTGGTACTCCGCAAGTTCCGGAATCTCGATGTAAGGCGTGAAGATCGGCTTGCCTAGGGCGATCGTGTCGCCCGGATTGAGCAGATGATTCGTGCGCATCGAGGAGAACAGGTACGTCATCGCCGCCGTGCCGCCCTCGACCGCATAGAGGTCGAAGTCGCCGACGAACGGATGTTTCCCGATCATCTCGCGCCGGATGTACTGCTTGACGATCTTTTCCGTCAGCCGAAGCATGCGGTCCGGCACGGGATAGTTGCAGGCCAGGATGCCCTCGCACATCTCGTAGAGGAAATCGCCGCCATCCAGCCCCAGCTGGTCTCGCACATACGACACGGCCCCCGCGAGGAACGACACGCCGGGCACGTCGTGATGCGCGCGCAGGAACAGGTCGAAGCGTTCTTCGATGCCGGCGCGCCGCGGGAATCCGCCGACCCCCGAGGACAAATAGGAGAACGACCGCTCCGATTCGATCATCGCGAACAGGCCGAGCTGCCAGAAACCGTGGCGCGGCACGGTCGCAAGGAAGTTCGGATTGCCGCGGCCGGCATTGAGCATGAGCCGGTTCGATGCACTGCCGGCCAGCTTGATCAGTTCGTCCTTGAGTTCGAACGGCGACAGGCTCGCCAGTTCTGAAGTATCTCGCTTGTTCATTGCGCGTCTCCGGTCATGTTCCCGATACTCAACGTAGGTCGCGGCGGCGTGACGCTCAATTGGCCGAAAGGGCTATCGGGACGGAAGACGGGTCCAAAGTCCAATGGCAATGCCCCAAAAGCGATCCAAAGTGATGGTGGGTATCCGAAACCGGATTCCTTTGGGAATCGGAACCCCTTGCACAGGAGGCCATTCATGGAACAGGATCGGGTACGCCCGGAGGCGCGCGGGCTGCATCAGTTTCTTGCCGCATCGGAAGGCCGCATCGATCGCTGGCGCACGTTGCACCGCGTCAGTCGCGCGATGGGGAACGGCACCGCGGCCGCTGACGATTGTCTCGCCCAGGCACGGGCATTGCTCGACGAACTTCGCCCGCTGGAGCAGCTCAACGGCTACCCGGGACCGCGGCTTTTCGCGCAGGTGGAAGCGCGGCTCGCGCAGCAGGACTGGAGTGCGTTGACGCGCCTGGTGGGACGCATCAGCAACGCGCTGCTCTCCAATAGCTATCGGGATCAGCGCGATGCGTGGCTCGCCGACGAAGAAGGCGAGGCGCGGCTGCCCGACTTCCTGCCGCCCTCGATCGGCCACGGACAGAGCCGCAAGCCGTACTTCGAAGTGCTGATCGTCTCCCCCGGCGAGCGTACGGCGTGGGAGGACCTGTGCGCTTCGTTCCGGTTGCTGCGCCGCGACGACGACCCCTTTGTGTACGAGCCCGTGGTGACGGGTTCGTTCGAAGACGCGCTGCTCGCCACGATCTTCAACTTCAACCTGCAGGCCGTGGTCATCGTCGACGGCTTCCCATTTGCTTCCGCCCATACGTCGCCCGAATTGCGCGAGATCATCACGCGCAACACGCCCGTGGGGACGCAACAGGGTGTCGACGACAACGGCGTATCCCTGGCGCGATTGCTGCGCCGCCTCCGTCCGGAGCTCGACGTCTATCTATCTACCGATCGCGACGTGGGGCACCTTGCGGGGTCCGATGCCGCGGCGCCGCTGCGCCGCATCTTCTATGGCGTGGAAGAGCCGATGGAAGTCCATCTGGCCGTGCTGGACGGCGTGAAAGACCGCTACGAGACCCCGTATTTCGACAACCTCAAGCGCTATGCGCAGCGGCCGATCGGCACGTTCCACGCATTGCCCGTGGCCCGCGGCAAATCGATCTTCAAGTCGAACTGGATCCGCGACATGGGCGAGTTCTATGGCGCCAACCTGTTCCTCGCCGAGTCCTCCGCGACGACGGGCGGGCTCGATAGCCTGCTCGAGCCGACCGGCAACATCAAGGTCGCGCAGGACAAGGCCGCGCGCGCGTTCGGTGGCGATCGCAGCTTCTTCGTGACCAATGGCACGTCCACCGCGAACAAGATCGTGCATCAGGCGCTGCTGTCGCCGGGAGACATCGTGCTGATCGATCGCGACTGCCACAAGTCGCACCACTACGGCGTGGTGCTGGCGGGCGCGCAGCCGCTGTATATCGATGCCTACCCGCTGACGCAGTATTCGATGTACGGCAGCCTCGCCATTCGCCCCATCAAGCAGGCGTTGCTCGCGCTCAAGGCCGAGGGCAAGCTCGACCGCGCGAGGATGCTGGTGCTCACCAATTGCACGTTCGACGGGCATATCGCCAACGTTCGCCGCACGATGCTCGAATGCCTCGCCATCAAGCCGGATCTGATCTTCCTGTGGGACGAGGCCTGGTTCGGCTATGCGCGCTTCTCGCCGTTCCTGCGCATGCGCACGGCCATGGGCGCCGCCGCCGACGTGCGCGCGATGTTGGCGGACCCCGCGTACCGCGATCGCTACGCCTCCTTCAAGGCATCGGTGCGCGACATACCGGACAGCGATCCGCGCCGTCTGGACATGGAGCAGCTGCCGGACCCGGACCGCACACGTGTGCGTGTCTACGAGACCGACTCCGTGCACAAGTCGATGTCGGCCCTCCGGCAGGGTTCCATCATCGTCGTTGCCGATCAGGACTTCCACAGGGTGGAGGCGCCGTTCAAGGAGGCCTTCTTCACGCATACCTCCACGTCGCCAAACCTGCAGATCATCGCGTCGATCGATCTCGCGCGGCGGCAGATGGAACTGGAGGGATATGAACTCGTGCAGCGCGCGCTGCAACTGGCCATCGAGCTGCGGCAGGAGATCAACCAGCATCCGCTGATCTCGAAGTACTTCCGGGCCGCGACGCCGGCGGAAATGATTCCGGAGGAGTACCGGCTTTCCGGCTTCGCGGACTATGCCGCGCCGGGCAAGACCGTCGCCGACACCGCGCAGGCGCTCCGCGACGACGAGTTCTTTCTCGATCCCACGCGCGTCACGCTGCTGTGCGGCGGCGCGGGCTACGACGGTACGCAGTTCAAGGGCCTGCTAGCGGAGAAGTTCGACATCCAGATCAACAAGACATCCCGTAACAGCGTGCTCGTGCAGATCAACATCAACAACACGCGCAGCGATCTTGCGCATCTGGTCAAGGCGCTGACGGATCTGTCGCGCGACATCGACCGGCGGTTGAACGAGGGCGGGGAAGGCGAGCGCGCGGCGTTTGCCGCGCGCGTGAAGGCGCTGGTCGAGGATGTTCCCGACCTGCCCAATTTCAGCCGCTTCCACGACGCGCTGCGCGGCGATCCGCGCAGCAGCACGCCGGAGGGCGATATGCGGACCGCGTACTACCTCGCATACCGCCCGGAATGCTGCGAATGCATCCGGCTGGACGATCCGCGCATCGACCAGCGGCTGGCCGAGGGGCCGGAGCTCGTGTCCGCCAAGTTCGTCATTCCCTATCCCCCCGGCTTCCCGATCATGGTGCCGGGACAGGTCATTACGCCCGAGACCATCGCGTTCATGCGCAAGCTCGACGTCAAGGAGATCCACGGCTTCAACGCCGCGCGCGGGCTCGAACTGATCCGGCCGGAGGCACTCGGCCGGTGACCGCTATCAGAACTCCTGCGCGGTCGGGCGCAGCACGATCTCGTTGATGTCGACATCGGCGGGCTGTTCGATGGCATAGGCGATCGCGCGCGCCACGGCGGACGAGGGGATGGCGAGCTTGTAGAAGTCCTTGACGAACTTCGCGCTCTCCTCGTGGGAGCTGCCGTGCTGGAGCTCCGAATCCACCGCGCCCGGCTCGATCGTCGTCGTGCGGATCGATGCGCCTACCTCGTGCCGCAGGCCTTCGGAAATCGCGCGCACCGCGAATTTGGTGCCGCTGTAGACCGTCCCGCCGGGGCTGAAGACCTTGACGCCGGCCACCGACGCGATGTTGATGAAGTGCCCATGCCCCTGCTTCTGGAACACCGGGAGCGCGGCGGCGATGCCGTAGAGCACGCCCTTGACGTTGATGTCGATCATGCGGTCCCACTCGTCGACCTTGACCTCGCTCATCGGGGCGATCGACATCAGCCCGGCGTTGTTGATCAGCACGTCCACCTTGCCGAATGCCTTCACGGCGGTCTCGATCAGCAGGCGCACATCGGCCTGTTTCGTGACGTCCGTGGGCACGACCTCGACGAAGCCGCCCGCCGCGCGGATATCCGCCGCGATGCTCGCCAGCCGTTCCACGCGGCGCGCCGCGAGCACGACGGTCGCGCCGAGCGCGGACAGGTGACGGGCGGTCGCTTCGCCCAGGCCGCTGCTGGCGCCGGTGATGACGACGACTTTTCCTGCGATGTTGTTGCTGCTCATGTTCGGCTCCTGAAGGGAATTCATCGTTGCGATGGAGCCTAGTATTGGTGCGGCGACTATTTCTTGAAATGGAAACGTTGAGATTTCATAATTCCAAAAAATGGAATCGAGATCGTCATGCTCAATCGCCTGGAAATGCTCCGCATCTTCATGGCTGCCGCGGAGACCGGCAGCTTCAAGCAGGCCGCGATCCACCTCGGCATTTCGCCGCAGGCGGTCACACGCGCGATTCAGGAACTCGAGCGGCTGCAAGGGGAAATGCTCTTCCACCGCAATACCCGTCAGATCCGCATCACGGACTTCGGCGAGCAACTGGCCAGCCGCGCGGGAGAGAGCCTGCGGCAGGTCGATCTGCTCTTCGCGCCACAGGGCCAGCGGCAGAACGCGGAGTTCGAGGGGGTGGTCCATCTGACGGCCCCGAAGGCGCTGGGCCGCATCGGGATGGTGCCCATCGTGGCCGACGTCGCCATGCGGCATCCCGGGCTGCGGATCGACCTCGATCTGAGCGACACCCCCGCGCATGTCATCGACGAGCGCATCGATATCGGCGTGCGGTTCGGCCTGCTGCGCGATAGCCGCTTCGTGGCGCGGAAGGTCGCCAAGCATGCGTTTCATGTGGTGGGCACGCCGGCGTTGATCGAGCGGGTCGGACTGCCCACGCATGTGCGCGACCTTGCCGTCCTGCCGACGACGGTCATGCACGACGTCACGACGGGGCGGCCGTGGCCGTGGCTCTTCAAGGGCGGCCAGCGCTTTACGCCCGCGCAGCCGGTCTTCTCGAGCAACGACTCGGAGGCCGAACGCGATGCCGTGTTATCGGGACTGGCGTTCGGGCAGATCGCGGGGTTCCTGGCCGACAGGCATATCGCCGCCGGCGAGCTGGTGCCGGTATTGCAGCCGTTTGCGCCGGAGCCGTGGGACCTGTGCGTGTATCGGCCGCAGACCGGCCCCGTGCCAAAGCGTGTGAGGGTAATTTTCGACGCCCTCGTCAGGGCGTTGGCGGACCCCGGTGCGCAGGCAGCTCGGCCCTAACGGCTTCAAGGCCCGCCATTCTGGTCCGCATGCCCCGCATCGTTGTCGTCGGGCAGCGGAAAGCGCGTCTGGCTGAAGCGGAGGATCAGCACGCCGCAGGCCAGCATCACGATGCCCGCGCAGAGGGCCAGCAGATGGAATTCGGTGACCTCGCCGAAGCGCAGGATCAGATCGCGCGCGAGCGACACCATCGCGATATACAGCGGAAACCGCACGGGCAGTTCCCCCAGCTTGAGATACCGGCCCACCATGGCAAGCACCTCGAGGTACAGGAACATCAGCAGCAGGTCGGTGATCGACACCTCGCCCTGCCCGATGATTTTCCATCCTTCCTGCGCCATCGCGAGGATGGTGGCCAGGCCGATCACCATCAGGCCCACGACTTCCACCGCGCTAAGAATGCCCTGCAGCCGCGCGCGCACAAAGCGCTCGGGCGACGACCCGCGATCGGAGTTCTTCACGATTCCTGCCTGTCCACCTGTCTATCTGTTCACGTCATGATGGCGGCGGCTTTCGGGGTCGGGTTGCGCTACATGCGACAGGATTTCGCATTCGCACACCAGCGTTCGGACACCAGCATGCGTGGCGCCCCACCGCGGAATATTCTCCCGCACGGGGTTGGATACCCGATGGCAATATAGCGGCCACTATCCCTGGCGGTGCCCCATGCGAATTTACTTCCTGTTATTCGCTTTGACCGCGATCCTCTACGTGGATCGCGCCGCGCTTCCGCTGGCGGCCGCGGCGGTCGCCCGCGAGTTCGACCTGTCGCCCGTGGCGATGGGTTATCTGCTCTCGTCGTTCGGTTGGCTGTACTTCCTCGCGTTGATCCCCATCGGGGGACTTGTCGGGCGTCTCGGGGCATACCGGGTCGGCGGCGTGGGGATCGGGCTGCTGTCGGTCGCCAGCGCCTCCCTTGCCCTGGCGTGGAGTTTCGGGTCGATCCTCGTAGGCCGCATGGCTGCCGGACTCTGCGCCGCCGTGACCTATCCGACCGGGACGCGCACGATCCGCGACTACGTTGGCGACACGCGATGGGGCTTTGCGACCGGCGTGCTGCATAGCGGCAGCCTCTTCGGTCCAGCCATTGGCGCGGTGGCGCTCACGTGGATGATTCACGCGTTCTCGTGGCGTATGGCTTTCGTCGCGACGGGGCTCATCGGTTTTATCTGGCTCGCGTTGTGGGTGGGCTGGCATCGTCAGCATGGCGTGCAAGGCGTTCCGCCCCGGCAGCCCCCGGACGCCGATCCATCGCGGGCGCGGCCGAGCAGGCCGGCGGGACTACTGTCCGTGGTGCGGTCGCCAAACCTCCGCGCGATCGCCGTCGCCCACGGCGGGGCAGGGTTCTCGACCCAGTTGTTCGTCGCGTGGTTGCCGGGCTACCTGCAGATGGAGCAATCGCTGTCGATCACCGAGACAGGGCTGCTGCTTGGCGGCGCCTACCTATGCGCCGGCATGATCGTACTGCTGGTGCTCAAGCTCAGCGACGCCTGCATGCCGGCGGATCTGACGCGCGGCACGCGCAGGTTCTGGGTAGCCGCCGCACTGTTCGCCGCCGGCATCGTGGCGAGCGTGCCGCTGCTCGACCATCTGTACGCCATCGTGCTCGTGATCACGCTGTCGCTGGCGGCATGCGCGTCGGCCGTGTCGCTGAATCTCACGCTCATCAACGACCTGACGACAGATGCGCGCGACGTCGGTCTCGCGGTCGGCTTCGTCAGCGCGGTCGGGAATGTCTTCGGGCTGCTGTCGCCAATCGTCACGGGGTACATCGTGGCGGCGACAGGGCGCTTCCACCTCGCTTTTGCGTTATGCGGCGGCCTGCTCGCGGCGGCCGCCATCCTGCTCCTCGCCCTCAGCGCGCGAGGGCAGCCGTCCGAGACGGCGGCGTCGTTCGATGCGCCATGATTTCGTTTTGCTCTGGTTTCGCGGTGCATTTTTCCGTTCTTAAAGTATCGGTAGAGATAATCAGGATTATCAAGACAAGCGATTTCTATGAAGTCGTGGAAACTTCTGTCGAGGTGGCTGGCGATCGCGGCACATTGGGGGGCGGATAAGCTTCGGACTTTCGCTGTGAAAAACCGTGTGGCCTCAGCGGCGCGGAAACTAAAGCAAGAGTTCCGAAGAGATTTGGTAGCGGAGCGGACAAAAATCGAACACCATAGACCATAGGCTTCGTCAGAATCACCCTAAGCGTTTGTCAAACGAGTCGACTACGCGGGAATCCCTTGTGTCGAAACGTGGGGCGAGGCTGCCGGCAGGCAGATCAGCGACCGCTACCGTCTCATCGCGTGAGCTTTGGCGTACAACGACCCTTGATATGACAATCGACGACTTCGTTGCGCGGGTGAATGCGGTGGCACAGTATGACGATGACGACGCCTTGAATACCGCAGATCCCAACTGATATCGTGGAGAACGCCAGCGTCACCGTGCATCTCTGCATCTAGACGGCGGCGGAGCTAGCCAGTCGGGGGGCATGGGGTATATCCAGCCCCCGGCTGGTCGAGAACGCGTCCCGGGGCCGGATGTTTTCGATAGCGTACGTGAAGTACAGCTTTTGGTGGTCTCTATTAAGACGTATCAAGACGAGATCGACTCAACAATGCGGTCGCGCAACAGCTTGGAATCGCAAATGTGGCGTGAGTTGTCTGGTCCCGTCCCTTTGGAGAATACCGCTCGGCGAAGTCACGGAGGCGGTGTGTTGGCCGACAAGATTTCCGGTATGCACGAAAGGAAGTTCGATGTTTGAAGAGAGAGACTGCTGGCTTTATCTCTTGATGCACCGGTCGGAGCCCTTTATGAAGATTGGTGTCGCCAATGACTTCCACGCTCGCGCCGTCGTCTTCGCTGAACCCGTAGATTTCACGAAGTCCTTCGTTGCGGCGGGTAGTCGCGAGGCATGCTACCGAGGCGAGAAAGTTCTACACAAACTCTCTTCAGAGGCCGTGCCCCGGCCCGTGAGGGAGATGGAGGAACCGAATGGTTTGAAGAACCTGCCGGAGCGCACTGGACGCGGTGTGGCCGGCGCCAGCTTACGTAGGGTAACTTGAGCATGCCTTCTGCGAGGACGCTCGGCGCAATGTCTGATCGTAGACGATTCTTCATCCGCGCAACATCGATAGCAAAACACCATGAAATCCTTGATCAAGCCGCCATTCTCATCACGAGCGAGAGAGTTACATATGCAAGTCGATGGCGATTTTCCTGCATCGGCGCGAACGGGCCTGCTGCATCTACTTTTCGATCTGGTTGAGCGAGCGTATGTTCCTGATTGGACAGTGATAGCTCGTGAGTTGAATCGAATCGCGCGCCGTTCCCCCGTTGCATACGACGCTTCCAGAGTCGATAGCTGCAACGAGGCAAAGGAAGACGCGAAATTCACCCTCGAACAGCAGCTGTCGTGGGAAAAGGTTTTTGATTTCTGTGAACGTTTGCACAACCATCTCCCGCAGGAAGTCGGCCACGAAGAAGGCTTCGCACAGTATGTCGTGGACGTCTCACGAGGCGACGTTCAGGCATACATCGCAACCGAGCTTCAGCGACTTTTCCACGAGGAAAGTCTTGCCTATGAATTCATAGAGGGCGCCGTTCTGCGCCGCGGGAGAAAGCACACCGTTGAACGAACAGCAAGATCGCAGGTAGTGCTAGGTGACAGCCGCTTATTGAGCGCACGCAGGCACTTTGATAAGTCCCTGCAGTTTTTCCGGCATCCTACGCGTCCTGATTATGAAAACGCCGTGAAGGAGGCGGTGTGTGCGGTTGAGGCAGCCGGTAAGGCATTATTTCCCGCGGCGAAAGCTTCGACATTGGGCGAGCTCACCAAATGGCTCGGTTCGGCGACAGAGGTTGCGGTACCGAAGGCGATCTGCCAAACGCTGACTGGCGTCTATGCATTCCGTAGTGGAGGCGACGGGATAGGGCATGGCGGCGGAACCGGCGGTAAAGCGACGCCCGAGCTTACCGAGTATCTGCTAGCTGTTTGTGCATCCCAGATCATCTATCTCGTCGATCTGGCAAATGGCTTGGAAGTCGAGATTCCGTTCTGACCCGGCCTCATCTGGGATAGCGTCGCTCCGTCCCACTATGCCAATGACCTCCCCAGGGGAAAGCGTCGTCATTATTGAGATAATGACAAATCCTACCGATTACTGATGCGGCTAATCGTTCTGAAAAGGAGGCACTATCGGCGTCCTAGCTTACGTCTATTTGGCCCCGTACGCCCACCGCTTTTGCCGACGCGGGACTGCTCGCCATCACGCGCGCGCTTCAGCAGCTCGACGTCGCCCACGCGGACAATCGCGCGTTCCTGCGTCGCGCCACGGCATGCGATTAGAGTCCGGGGGTTAAAAACTTTGCCTGTCCCTGGGCAAATTGCTCAGGGGTCAGGTAGCCGAGCGAGGTATGAGGCCGCTCGGTGTCGTACTCGATGCGCCGGTCTTAGATCCCGCCTGCCACGGCAGCACCTGCCCCAAGAGCGAGGCTTGGTCACCTTGCAGGTGTTGGGGGATGCCCCCGTGTGACGGCAGGCGTTCTGGCAAGGAGTAGTTCCCTTAGCAACTCACGAAAGTCGCGAAAGGAAAACTTCACGGGACTTTCCTGAACGGGGGTGTAATTTCGATGGCTGGCCGGCTTCCAGCAGACTAGAACTGATCAGCACCCATAATGCAATCGCCGTATTTATCCCGCATGAGTACGCTAAGGTCGTCGGTGTCGCGCAGCCCCTCAAGCTCGCCCCGGGTAATCACAATGACTTTCAGCCCGTCGCGATCGAAAACGCTTCGTAGGTGAGCGTGTGCCGCGGTGCGGTCGTTTGCGTCACCGGTGATGCCGTTTGCAGCCACTAGGATGCCAACGTCAACCCGGAATTTATGCAGCTTCCCCGTGAAGACCGTCAGGGTCGCAGCATTCACCGGGGCTTGCCAGTTTTTGCATTCGACGATCAGATGATTGGGAAGGAAAGGCAGCCCAGCCGGATGCCGCAGGTTGTAGAGCAGTATGTCGATCTCGAGGGAACCTGCATTGTCAACAATATTTCTTTTGATGAGCCCAACACCGTCAAGCCGGCAAAATGTCGAGGCGACCACCGTCTCAAGGGCTTCACCCTTTATCGCTGTGTTGCCCGCATCGCCGGCTGCAAGCCGAGCGGCAATGTCCATATGGTCGATCATCGCCATTAGCGCGCTCCATGTGCGATGCGCGCGCGCGTTTCTCGCACATAGGTGCCAAGCTCTCCGGAGCTAAGTAGCGCCTCGAAATCGGCAATCGGCAGCCACAGGATGTTGGGCGAAAGTTGCTGCTCCCGATGCGGAGGTGGGACCTCTGTTACGACTAACGCCATGCGAAGGCGTGATGCCTGCATGAAAGTCAACAATTGTTCCTCTAGTTGCCGCCCTCGTTGCGGATCAAATCGGATTTTCACTTCGATCACGACAGGATTCAACAGTTCCGGTTCGACATGCCCCAGCCATGCAAGGAAGTCGGGCCGAAACTTTGAGCCAAGCATATTGCCCGCATGATGCGTCGGTTCTGAGATCGGAGACCCACCCGCAGCGGTTACGGCATCGAAGACACGTTTCTCTAGTGCTGTTCCAGCGTCGCCATGAAGTTGCGGCAGTCGCAATTTCGTCGTGCGATGCCATAGCTGAAGTTTGGATCGTTCAATGTCTTCGGTCGCCAGTGGCGAGGCGGGCGTTGGCGGCGTTGCCAAAAAAGCATCGAGATGGAAGCCGAGTGCATCCGCGTTTTCGAGTCCCGATTCCACAATGAGGAGGTGATTGAGGTCGATCGGAAGCGGTCCAGCACCGGTTTTGATCAGGAAGACGGGCTTACCGAGACCCATAGCGATTCCCGTATCAAACGCACCGTGAATGTCCGCGTTGGTGCCGTTCATTACTACGAGGGCGAAGTCGGCGTCTTTAATACCGGCCATCGCATCGTAGCGTTCATGGACACCGCTCTTTGCCCATTCCCAGGATATTTGGCGATCTGCCAGGAGTTCTGGAAGACGCCCCAGGTCAAGGCCGAAAGGCGCCGAAATATAGCAACGATGATATCGTTGAATCAGTTTATCCGGCATGTGGCACCATACATTGAAGAATGCGTTGTTTGTCGCAGGTCGTAGGAAATAGGGCGGAACTATGTCTCGCTCCAGTGCGGGTTAGTACGGGCAACCCACGCGTTACCCGCGACGCTGTGTCCTTCGGAACCTCTACCACGTAACCTCTCGACTTATCGGAAAATTGCATGCAATGGGAATCCGGCAAAAGAAGAGAGGGGCGAGCATGCAGCATGGTCTCGATAATACCAGTCGAGTTTGTGGTGCAGTTGGGTGGGGTCATGGAGGGGCGGCGTCTTCCGCATGAGATTGTCGCGTACATAGCGCAGATCGACGTCGCCGTTTGCCGTGTGTGAACCTGCGGTGTGGCGCAACCAGTGGGCCGATGCCTTCTCAAGCAACGCGGCCCGCGAATCGAAATCGGCGCCTTGGGCACGCAGGTTCGAAAGGGTGCGCGCAGAAGTCTCTTTGAGAAAGAGGTGACGGATTCCACGCGACATGGCCGTTCCTGGCCACTGACGGAAGCAACAGGGATCGCGTTTCGTTGCGGTAGCGGCGCAGTTCCGCCATCAGGCTCTCGGTGGCATGCACCAGCCGCAATTTTGCCGCCCTTGCCGCGGACCTCCAGCCACCAACGTTCCACGCCGGGCGTTGGCGTCCTCCAGGGTGCTGATATTGCGCAGGCGCAGCTCCTTCACGAGCCGGTCCCTGCAGCGTGCGGTTCATCCGTTCCACACGGCCCTTGGCCCGACTCGTGTTGGCGCAGATGCTCTCGCACCCCGGGCGTGGACGCGGAAGATGCCGGCCTTGTCGCTGTAGAACGCCACCGGCTTGCCGTGGCGCTTGAGATAGGGCAGCGTCGCGGCGAAGTACCCAAAGGTGGTCTCGGTCGGCACGAACAGCAGCCGCATTAGCCGTCCGGTGGCATCATCGACGTAGACCAGCAGCGTGCACGCCGGCGCGCGGTGCTCGAACCATGCTTGGTCGCTCCGTCGATCTGCACCAGTTCGCCCAGACAGGCACGGCGGCTTCTTGGCTGGTGCAGTCTAGGTGGGCTGGCGCCGGGGTACTCAGAAGCCGGCGTCGATCATGATCCGCCTGACCGTCTCCTTGACCAGATCGAGCCCGTGGCACTCGCGTAGCTTCTCAGCCGGGAGAGCCGGGCCGAAGTCGGCGTAATGGCGTGATATCAGCGAACGGGCCTGTGCTTCGAGCCAGCGACCGCGCCTGTGCTTCGAGCAGCCTCGGAAACTAGGGGTGCCCGGGCTGACCGCGCTGATGCGACACCAGGCCTATCGGGCCATCCATGCGCCAGCGCTCGACCAGACGCCGGACCTGCCGGGTTCCCGCGATAGGCTGCGCTACTAGGCAATAAAAGCGATAGGGCAGGTGTCGCGTGCATTAAATGGCCCCACACGCCAATCAAAGCCATCACAGCATATTCATACGCAACTGCATCCGTACCGCCCCAAGCCAATCCTCGCTGAAGTGATGCTCCAATTTTTCCAACTGCTTGCGTCCAACACCGGCGCCTCTGCCAAGCTCCTGTAGCGACGTCACCCGATCCACCAGGCGAAGAACATGCGCCGCACGCAAGGCGGCGCGATCAGAGGTAGATATCACGGTGAGCACAGCCTCGGTTGGGTTGGCGTGGAGCCACGCCATCAGATGCAATTCGCCATCATCGAGAGCGGGTAGGTCATCTTGCTCGATGGCGAGCGTCGCCAACATGATGTCGGTGACATCATGGACTCTAGCCATCCCGGCAAGAAGATCTTCGCGCTTGATCGGGACGCGGCCAGGTTTCAATGGATCACCAGCACAGCACTCGTCGACGCAGCACTGCACCGTCTCAACATCGAAAGATTGACATAGCGCCTTCCAACAGCTGATTCGGTGCGCTTCGATGATGACGCACGTATCCAACAGCACCCGTTGCTTCGTCATTTGATCGCCTAGATCGCAAAGGGCACCGACTTTCCATAGTCCCGCATCAGTTCAGCAAGACCTTCAAGCGTCATCGAGAGGGCCTTGGCGGCCTTTCGGGTCGAGACGTGGCCGCGGGCGATGCCGTCGTGCAATAGTTTGACGAAGGACGCGGACAGCAGTTTCGGTGGCGTTGAAGCGCATCGCGGCACGAGCGGTGGTTGCTCGCACAAGGCCAGACACGTGAGTTTGTCGATCATCTTCGCGTTGAATAGCCGGAAAGCCAGCGCATGTGTAGAGACCTCCAATTGCTTGGCAACCTCCGCGAGATGTTGCGTGTTGCTGAAGCCTGCAGGATCGATGAGTTGAGACAGGGTCGCCGTTGGCATTAAGACCGCGGCGGCGAAGTTGTCGGCCAGCTGTTCGATTCTCCGGCTTCGCTTGACCGGCTTTGCGTCAGTGTCTTCGCGGTGCTCAGGTGTCAACGCATCCCAAGTCAGGGCGTGAAATAGCTCGTGTGCGACATCGAAGTTGCGCCGGACTCTGGACTCTTGTCTATTGATCACGATGACGCCGAGATCGGGGAGGCGGCACATTGCGCCTGAGATGGAGTGGGTGCCGTTGGTGCAGATATCCGCATCGATATGCAGCACCGCAATGTCGAGCCTGGTCTCGATGCGTTCAGCCAGGACTTCAGATGGAATCGTCCCGAGGTCGAGTTCCTGCGCCACGGCTTCGCCCCAGCGCCAGGCGTCCTCGAAGGCGGGGTTGGGCGGCATCCGCAGGAATTGCCCGAGAGCTTTCGATGGGCCATTCAGCGCGATATTCAGGTGCCGGAACAGTCCGACGATCTGCCCGATCTTTGCTTCGTATTCAGCCAGCGAGCTATCGGTGACCGACCGCGAGACGCGCCAGGAAAACTGTGCCTCGCCTTCGATGACGAAGGGATCGATGAACCAGTCGAGTGGGCGCGCGAGGATTTGGCTCAGCTTGACCAGTTCAGCTGGCTGCACCTTCCGCTCCCCGGTTTCGATCGTCGACATCGTCTGACGATCGGCGAAACCGACTGCATCGGAGAGCTGGTGCTGGGTGAGACCACGTGTTTCGCGTGCTGCGCGGATGCGTGCGCCCATCGTGCGGGCGGTGCTGGCCTTGAAATCGGGAGAAGTCATGCGCGAATCGTAATCTTGCAAATAGCAAAATGCAAGATTACATTGTGGTGAATTAGCAGCTCTTCCGGCATGCGCTTTGTTGAAAGACGAGGTCGGTTGCTAACTTGGCAATTTGCCGCTAACGTATGTGCAAATTGCCGGAACGTGTGATGCCAACAATCGCTTTCCATCCCTCAGGGGCACCCGCCCCATACGAGCGCTACCTCGATGAATTGAGCGGCTATCTGCATATCAAGGTACGCGGTGGCGCCGACCTCGCGACGCTGGCGAGCGAGAGGCTACCGGTGGAGACACTCGAGCGCCTGCTCGAGGCGGGGCTCTCGTGGGATGAAGTGGCCTTCATCATCCCGCGCCGCACGCTCAGTCATCGCCGGGAAAAGGGACAACCGCTGACCGTGGACGAGTCGGACAAGGCCATTCGGCTTGCCCGGATCCTGGCCCAAGCCGTGAATACCTTTGGAGACGTCGAGCGCGGACTCAACTGGTTGCGGCAGAAGCAGCAGCGGCTCGGTGGGCTTACGCCATTGTCAGTTGCAGGGACGGAGCAGGGCGCTCATCTCGTTGAAGAGCAGTTGGCGCAAATCGACGAGGGGTACTTTGCCTGATGATCCTTTGGCGAATCAGCAACTACGCGGATCTCAAAGGCATCGGGGGGCTGCGCGCAGGCGGACGATGGCATTTTCCCGGTCAACCCGTTGTATATCTGGCGGAGCACCCTGCGCTGGCGCTTCTAGACGTGCTAGTTCACCACGAAGTGTCGAGAATCGAGGATCTGCCGAGAAACTACCAGCTCTTGAAAGTCGACGTCGATGACGCGGTCGCGGTCGCCAGCATTGCCGACCTGCCGGCAGACTGGAAGCAGAACGCCGGCTGGTCCAGGAATGCCGGCACGGAATGGCTGTCCGTCCGATCCAGTCTGCTCCTGAAGGTGCCGAGCGTGTTGGTGCCATATGCATCGAACTACGTTTTTAACCCATCGCATCCCGATGCGGAGAAGGCTCGCATCCTTGAAGCCGAGCGCGTCGAGCATGACCCGCGCATCCTCTCGCTACTTTCGGAGCCGCGGGTATAGATCACCACACGCCGTCAACGCTACAAGCGACAGTCGTAGCTGATTGTCGCGGAGCAGCGAGAGGGGAAGAGCAGGATTGCGCCGGCGTTACGGTTGCCTGAATCGCTTCCTATAGGCCGAAGGTGTCAGTCCGACTACGCGCTGGAAGCGAGCGCGGAACGTGATGGCGGAGTCGAAGCCGGATGCTGAGGCCACCTGATCGACGCTGGCGTCGCTAGTCTCCAGTAACTCCTGGGCGCGGCGGATGCGTTGCCGGATCAGCCACTGGATGGGCGTGGTCCCCGTTTGGTCATGAAAGCGGCGCGCGAAGGTCCGCGGCGTCATCCTCGCCCTGGCCGCGAGCGTGGGGACGTCGATGGGCTTGTGAAGATTTTTGAGCATCCAGTCGCAGAGCGGAGAGAGGCTCGACGCATTGTCGACCACCGGCTGCCGGATGAACGCGGCCTGTCCGCCATCGCGATGGAGCGGCGCGACCGCGAGCCTTGCCGCCTGCACGGCCATTGCCTGGCCATAATCACGCCCGACCAGATGCAGGCACATGTCCAGCCCCGCCGAGCTGCCTGCCGACGTTACGATGTTGCCCTCGTCGACGAACAGGACATCCGTGTCCACCGTGAGGGCGGGATAACGTCGTGCCAGTTCTCCCGCCGCCGCCCAGTGCGTTGTCGCGCGATGGCCATCCAGCAGTCCTGCTTCGGCGAGCACGAAAGCACCGGTGCAGATCGATGCCACCTGTGCACCGCCCTCGAGCGCGTTCCTTAACGTCCTGGAGGCACCTGAGGAGATTCGCCGATCGATATCTTCCACGCCGGGCACAATGATGCGATCCGCGGCTAGTGCGTCTTCCAGCTTCCACGGCGCCCGGATATCGAAATGCCCGCCGGCATCCACCCGCGTCGTTTCGCCGCATACCATCACGCGGTATGCGGGCTTGCCATGGGCAAGCACCACGCGAGAGAACACATCGCAGGCGATGCCGAGGTCGAATGGCACGACGCCTTGAAGGGCCAGCACGGCGACGGTTATCAAAGCATCTCCCTGGATAGTACCGGCAACGTTCTACATTGTACGCAGCGGCTCAGACGCCCATCCACCCCCCAGCGCCCGGAACAGGTCCACCTGGGCGTTGGCGATGCGTTCCTCTGCATCCGCGACCTGCGCTTGCGCGTCAGCGAATGTGCGCTCCGCATCGAGCAGGGCGAGGCTGTCGCTGCGTCCCTCGCGCTGTTGTGCGCGGACAATGCGTGCGGCGCGATCGGCTTGCTCGCGCGCGGCAGCGAGGGCGGTGCGCTGGTCGACGGCACGGGCATAGTTCGATAGTGCGGTTTCCGTCTCGGCCAACGCCTGAAGCACGCTGCCATCGAATGTCGCAAGCGCGCCCGCGCTGTCTGCCTCGGCGGCCGAGATGCGCGCTCGGATGCGTTCCTGATTCGGGAACGACCACGAGATGCTAGGTCCCGCGAGCCATCGAAGCGGGCCGGCCCCGAAGAAGTCCCCTGCGCCGAACCCTGTCGATCCGATCGTCGCGCCAAACGATATGCGCGGATACAGGTCGGCCGTCGCTACGCCGATCCGTGCGGTCGCGGCGGCCAGTCTCCGCTCCGCGGCGCGGACATCGGGCCGCCGGGCGAGCATCGATCGGCCGTCGCCGACGGGAATGGGCATATCGAGTGTCGGTAAAGCATTGAGGTCTGCTGCGTCGGCGGGCAACTCTCCCGGCGCGCGACCGGTCAGGACGGCGAGCCGGAAGAGCGCCGCCTGCCGCTCGGCCGCGATGACGGGGATGTTCGAATGTCGCTGTTCCCGTAGCGCGGCGATTCGGGCGGTATCCAGCGATGTCGCCATTCCCGCTCTCTCGCGCCCGCTCATGACGCGCAGTGAGCGATCCAGTAGCGCGACGATCCGCTGCGCAACGGCAAGACGCTGCGCAGCACCGGCCGCGTTGAGGTACGCGCGCGTAGTGTCCGCCACGATGGCGACCTTGACGGCATCCCGGTCGGCTTGCGCGGCTTCGAAGTCGCCGCGTGCGGATTCGACCCCACGCCTCACCCGGCCGAACAGATCGATTTCATAGGCGATGCCAAAGCCCGCGTCGACGAGCGTGTGTTGACGATCCTGTCCGGGTAGCGCCTGGACGGCCGCCTGTCTCTGGCGGCTGGCCGTCGCATCGAATTCCGTGCCCGGATAGCGATCCGCGCCGGCATCGCGCAACATCGCACGCGCGCGTTCCAACCGGGCGACGGCAACCCGGACATCGATGTTCGCAGCTAACGCGTCTTCGATCAGTCGATCGAGGACGGGGTCGCGATAGAGTCGCCACCAGTCGTCACGGGCTGGGTTCTGGTCATAGAGAGAAGGCGCATCGCCGGCGGTGAAGGCGCCCTCGGCGTTAACCGGCACGGCTGGGGAAACATAGTCGGGACCGACGGCGCATCCGGTCAGGGCAAGGGCGAGCAGGCAGAGCAGTGGCTTGAGTTGTTTCATGGATGCACCTCAATCGGCATGCTGCACTGGCGTGGGCACCGCTATCCGGCGGCTGGGGGACAGACGTGCGCCAAGGGCGCGGCATACGACGTAGAAGGTCGGCGTATAGAGCAGCCCGAATCCGGTGACACCCAGCATGCCAAAGAACACCGCGGTCCCCAACGCCTGCCGAAGCTCGGCGCCGGCACCCTTGGCAACCAGCAATGGCACCGCGCCGAGAATGAATGCGAAGCTCGTCATGAGGATTGGCCGGAGGCGCGTTTGCGCCGCACGTACGGCTGCGGCAACGGGTGTCAGGCCCTCCTGTTCTTCCGCCTGGCGGGCAAACTCGACGACCAGGATTGCATTTTTGGCCGCAAGGGCGATCAGTACCACGAGGCCAATCTGTGTCAGCACGTTGTTGTCCATGCCGCAGAGCTGGATGCCGATCATCGCCGCAAGCAGACACATCGGAACGATCAGGATGATGGCCAGCGGGAGCGTCAGGCTTTCGTACTGCGCGGCCAGCACGAGAAACACCAGCACGACAGCGAGCGCGAAGACGAGCGCAGCCGTGTTGCCGGCGATCTTCTGCTGATACGCGATGCCCGTCCATTCTGTGCCGTACCCGGCCGGAAGCGTCTCCGTGGCCAGGCGCTCCATGGTGGCGAGTGAGCGTCCGGTGGAGGAACCGGGCGCGGTGTCGCCGTCGACCTCTACCGCGGGGAACAGGTTGTAGCGGACAACGCGATATGGTCCCGTTTCGTCATGGAACGTGGCAACCGAGCCGACGGGCACCATCGCGCCTGCCGACGACCGTGTCTTGAGGTTGGCAATATCGGCCGTGGTGGCGCGATGCGCCTGGTCGGCCTGCGCCGTGACGCGGAACGTGCGGCCGAGCAGATTGAAATCGTTCACGTAGGCCGATCCGAGATAGATCTGAAGCGCTTCGAACACACGCTCTGATGACACGCCCAGCATCTCGGCCTTGCGCCGGTCGATATCCGCGAAGATCCGCGGCGTCAGCGTATTGAAGAAGGTGTACACCTGCGACAGGCCCGCGGTTGCATTGGCTTTTGCGATGAGTTTTCCGGTTTCGCTGCCGAGCTCCTGATAGCCGTGGTCGCTGCGATCCTGCACCATCATCCGATAGCCGCCCGCAGAGCCAATGCCATCGATCAACGGGGGCGGAATGACCATGACACGCGCGCCATCGATATCCGAGGTGACTTTTCGCGCTTCCGCGAGAATGGCATCGGCATGACGCTCCCGCTCCTCGAATGGCTTGAGGGGGATAAACGCCGTGGCAGCGTTCGGTGAGTTGGTATTCGAGGCCGCATCGTAGCCGGGGAGCATGATCGTGCCCCGCACGCCCTCGATCGTCAGGAGCCGACGCGACACGTCCTGCAGCACGGCGTCCGTCCGGGACAGCGACGCCCCTGGCGGCAATTGCACCACCGTGATCAGATAGCTCTGGTCCTGCGGCGGAACGAAGCCGGTCGGTGTCACCCAGAACAGCCCGAGGGTGGCCATGATGAGCGCGCAATAGGACAACATGACCCGCCTGGGCCGGGCGACCATCCATGCGGTCAGCCGTCCGTATGCGGCGCTGAAGGTGTCGAAGCATCGGTTGAACGCATCGCCCGCACGGTGCAGCGCGCGGACAACCCGGTGATCGGCGCCCTTTGTCTCATGGGTGCGCAGCAGCTGCGCCGCGAGAGCGGGCGACAGTGTGAGCGAGAGGATCAGCGAGATGATCGTCGCGCCCGATATGGTCAATGCGAACTGCTTGTAGAACGCGCCTGACAGGCCGTTGAGGAATAGCGTGGGAATGAACACCGCGCAAAGGACCAGCACGATGGCGACCAATGCGACCGAAACTTCGTCCATTGATCTGCGCGCGGCCTCGAGCGGACTGAGCCCGAGCGCGAGATTGCGCTCGACGTTCTCGACCACCACGATAGCGTCATCGACAACGATGCCGATGGCGAGCACAAGGCCGAACAGGGACAAACTGTTGAGACTGTAGCCGGCGACAGCGAGGAGGGCGAAAGTGCCGATGAGCGACACCGGGATCGCCACGACGGGAATGATTGCCGCGCGCCAGCGTTGCAGGAAGAGGAAGATGACAAGCACCACGAGCGCCGCCGCCTCCAGCAGGGTGTTACGGACTGCGGCGATAGATTGCGCGATGAACTTTGTGGAATTCCACATGATGCGGTATTCGAGCCCATGGGGAAACGACTTCGCGGCCTCCTGCATCACGCGCTCGACGGTTTCCCCCGTCTCGAGGGCGTTCGTGCCCGGTCGCTGGAAGATGCCGATCATGATTGACGCCTTGCCGGAGAGATAGGCATTCGTGCTGTAGTCCGCGGCGCCAAGCTCGACGCGGGCTACATCTCGCACTCGAATTTGCCGGCCATCCGCGTCGGTCCGGACGATGACGTCGGCGAACTGGTTCGGTTCGGAGAATCGGCCTTGCGTACGCACGTTCAGCTGGAACGCATCGGCGGATGCGCTCGGTGGTTGTCCGAGCGCGCCGGCGGCGACCTGTACGTTCTGCGCGCGCAGCGCGGCCACGACCTCGCCGGCGGTCAGGTTGAGCGAGGCTGCCCGGTCCGGGTCGATCCATACACGCATCGCGAATTCGCGGCTGCCGAAGATGATGGCGTCTCCGACGCCATCGATCCGGCTGAGCCGGTCGCGTACCTGCGTGAGGGCGTAGTTCGAGATGTAATCCTGATCGAAGATGCCATCCGGCGACACGAGGTTTACCGCCATCAGCGCGCTAGGCGCCGTCTTGCGGGTGGTGACACCGAGGCGCTGCACGGCTTCGGGCAATCGCGGTGTCGCGGTGGCGACGCGGTTCTGCACGAGCATTTGCGCCGCGTCGAGGTTGGTGCCGACCTTGAATGTCACAGAGATCGCTACCTTGCCGTCGCCAGTCGATTGGCTCGAGATGTAGAGCATGTTGTCGACGCCATTGATCTCCTGCTCGATCGGCGCCGCGACGGTTTCTGCCACGGTCTCCGCCGAAGCGCCGGGATATGTCGCGGACACGACAACAGTCGGTGGAATGATGTCCGGATACTGGGAGACCGGTAGTCGGAAGTAGGCGATGGCGCCGACAATGGTAATCACGACCGCCAGGACTGCGGCAAAGATCGGCCGTGTAATGAAGAAGCGCGACAGGCGCATGGGTGCTTTCCTAGGGAAATGGCCAATCAGGCCGCCATCAGGATGCGAACGTGGCTTCGCCGGATATCGCCGGGGCCGGCGCGGGACGAGCGGGCGCCGCGGGCTCGATGCGTGTCGGCTTCGTCAGTACCTTGCTGCCCGGGGTCGCCATCTGGATACCGCCGACAACGACGGCGTCGCTCGGGGCAAGACCCGACCGCACGATGCGGAGGCCGTCGACCACGGGGCCCAGTACGACGGGTTTGGCTTCCACAATGCCTGCCTTCGTCACCGTCAGCACGACCTTGCGCGCCTGGTCAGTCTGGATAGCAGCGTCTGGAACGAGCAGGGCTGTCGTGGTGCCGCTGCTGGCCAGACGCATGTTGCCGAACATGCCGGGTGTCAGGAACAGATCTCGGTTGGGCACGACCGCGCGGAGCCGGATGGTCCCCGACCGTGGATCGAGACCGTTGTCGGTAAAGTCGAGCGCGCCGTGCCAGCGGTAATCCGCTTCGTCTTGAAGGCGGACTTCAATCGCTGACGTCTTTGCGCCATCTTGTTTTGCGCGTAGGGCCTTGAGGTAGAGCGCTTCGGACGCCTCGAACACGAAGTAGATTGGGTCGAGAGCGTTGATCGTCGTCAGCAGGGTGCCGCTTGTGCCTTCGCCGGTGGCGACGAGGTTGCCCGGGTCAACGCGCCGGTACGACACCCTGCCGGCGATCGGCGCGCGGACTTCGGTGAAATCCAGTTCCAGCAAGCGCGCGCTGACGCGCGCTTGCGCTGCAGCGACGGCGGCAATGCCGGCCTGAACGCGTGCGTGGAGGCGGTCGAGCTCGCTTTTGGAGACGGCCTCGTCGCCGACCAGATTGTCTGCGCGTTGTGCATCCGCGCGGGCCAATGCGAGTTCGCTGCGCGCGCTAGCCAGGTTGGCGTTGGCTTCGGCAAGGGCGGCCGCGAATGGCCGTCGGTCGATGGTGAACAGCAGTTCGCCGCGGCGCACGGTCGCGCCGTCCGTGAAGTGCACCGCCACGATCTGCCCTGAAACCCGAGGGCGAATGTCTACCGTGCGACTGGGTTCGAATCGGCCGATGTAGGTGTCCCATTCGTTGATTTGCCGTGAGAGTGGGATCGACGTCGACACCGTCGGGGGCGTCATCGCCGCGTTGGCGACGGGGGCCTTTCTAACGGATGCGAGAAAGGCAATGCCCAGGAGAGCCAGGGCGATGCCAGCCGTTCCTGCCGTTCGCCACAGTGACGTGCGTGGCCGGGAGCCCGATACGGCGTGTTCATCAAGTTTGGTGTGAGTGTTCATCCAATCGTCGATCGATGGTTGCCAGGTCGATCCGCATTTTCACCACCGTGCGGCTAACGGAGAAAGGACGAACTTCCCTCGTTTCTGGTCATGCGATGGCTGTGGCAGTAAATGATCGTAAATAGTCATTTCTGCCACTCACGTCCTGGTCCGAGTGCGCGATATAAAGCTACGGTTTCGATTCTTCAGACCGGGGGCTTTACGCTATGCAGTCGCCGTCCATACTTCGTCATCTCGAAATCGCCTCCGTGATCGAGGGCACCACGCTTGTTCTTCTGCTTGGCATCGCCGTGCCGTTGAAGCATCTGGGCGGGTGGCCGATCGGCGTACAGATTCTGGGCCCGTTGCATGGCCTCGCGCTGTTGATTTACCTGTGGATCGCTATACAGGCCGTCTCCGGCGCGGGGTGGCCGCGCGGCGAATTGCTACGGGTGTTTCTGCTCGCGGTGCTCCCGCTTGGCGGCTTCTTCAACGCGACATTCATTGCCCGCAAGATCGTCACGATAGAAAAGGGGCAGGCCCAATGAGTGCCTTCGCGCTATACCCCTGGATCAAGGCGTTACATGTCGCCGCGTCGCTGATGTTTACCGCAGGCGTGATAGCCGTGGCGGCGTTTCTGTGGGCCGCTGGCAAAGCCGCGGCAGACGTCGCGTCGATGGCGGGCGTGCTTCGTCGATGGGACAGGGCGGTCACCACACCATCGATGCTGCTCGTGGTGGTACTGGGGTTCGTTCTCGTTCGATCTGGCGGCTGGTTTGGCGCGCCGTGGCTACATGGAAAGCTTGCCATTGCGCTGCTCGTCGCCGCCGCGCATGGGATGCAGGTCGCAAGACTTCGCCGGTTGGCAGGCGGCGCCGAGGCGACGCGTTGGCGGCTGGGTCCGTGGCTGGTCGCGGGATTCGCATGCATTGCCATGTTGGCCGTGGCAAAGCCAGCATGAGCAGAGCCCGTGTCGAGTATGAACCCTTCGCTCGCGCTTCGGCATATCGGCTTTTTCGTTTATCCAGGCTTTCAAATACAGGACCTCGGCGGTCCGCTCGCGGCCTTCGAATTGGCGGGGTCCGGCGCCGGCGCGCCGCCATACCGTTGCCACGTGGTGTCCCATGCCGGCGGAGACGTTGCCAGCTCCGGCGGTTTGCGGATCATGACTTCGTTGATGCCATCTACGCTGGATACGCTGCTCGTCGTGGGCGGGGAGGTGTCCGACGATCCGGCCACGTTGCCCGCCATCGACGCACATCTTGCGACCGCGCTCCAGAACGGTACGCGGCGCATCGGCAGCGTTTGCACGGGGGCGTTCATTCTGGCCAGGGCGGGGCTGCTCGAGGGGCGTCGCGCGACGACGCACTGGAAGCACTCGCGTCAGTTGCAACGGATGTTCCCCGGCACCCGAGTGGAATCGGACCGCATTTACATCAAGGACGGCAATATCTGGACGTCGGCCGGGGTGACCGCGGGCATCGACCTTGCGCTCGCGCTCATCGAGGAGGACCTTGGCCACGCCGAGTCCCTGTCGGTGGCCCGCCACCTCGTGGTCTATCACCGTCGGCCGGGTGGGCAGTCTCAATTTTCCGCGCTGGCGGACATGGAACCGGAGTCGGACAGGATGCGGGAGGTACTGAGCTATATGCGCGAGAACCTCAATGCGTCCTTGTCTACGGAAACGCTGGCGTCGATTGCCTGCCTCAGTCCGCGCCAGTTCGGACGAACGTTTCTCGCCGAAACCGGCGAGACCCCCGCGAAGGCTGTCGAGCGGCTGCGCGTCGAGGTGGCGCGTCACCGCGTGGAGCGGAGTGCCGAACCGATTGAAAAGATCGCCGAGGCAGTGGGATTCGCGGACCCTGAGCGCATGCGCAGGGCATTCATCCGAATCACGGGACATCCACCGCAGAGTCTGCGACGGATGGCGGACTAATGCTTGGCATCACCAAAGGAGCAACAATGATCTCTCACCTCAAGCCAGTACCGACCAGCGAGTACGAAGCGGTAATCGACGCTGCGCAAGGCTATGTGGACGGATACCGGACCGGCGACATCGCAGCGATCGAGCGCGCGTTTCATAAGGAGTCGATCATGTGGGGCTACAGTGGCAACGAACTCATTCAGGGCGCCGCTGTGCCAACCTTCGCCAGCTTCTTCGGATCGCTCGGTGGCTCGCCTGAGGTCCGCAGTCGCGTGGATATCTTGGCTATTGATCCCACGGTCGCGGTCGTGCGTGTGGACATGGAGAATGACGTTATCGGCGCGAGTTTCCATGACTATCTGTCTCTTCTCAAGATTGACGGTCAATGGAAGATTATCTCGAAGGTCTTCCAGCGTTATTCGTGAACGGGTGCCAGCGCCTGATCCATCCGACTGTGGGGACGATGGCTGGTCGAGCACGGCAACTGACCGCTATGCGAGCTGGCATGCCTCTTCGAACGTCAGCCGCGGGTCGCGCGGATGAAGCTTCGGATCGTCGCCATACTCGAGCGTGCAGATGAAATTCGCCTTCCACGTGGTCCCGTTGAAAAACGCCGCGTCAAGCAGGGCGTTGTGGAAGCCGGACATGGGACAGACATCGAGGCCCAGCCCGCGTGCCGCTAGCATGAGATAGGCGCCCGTCAGGGAACTGCTGCGGTACGCGATGGACTCGGCAAACGCGGCATCGGCGTCGAACATCGGCTTGACGTTCATGCGAGGGAACAATCGGGGCGCGTCGTCGAAGAAGCGTTCGTCCTGCGCGACGATCACGGTCACCGGCGCCTCCTCGACCTGGCGACGGTTGCTGCCCATCCCTTCCAGCGCGGGATAGAGCTTCCGGCGTCCCGCCTCGGAGCGAACGAAGACGAGGCGCGCGGGTTGGAGGTTACCGCTTGTGGGTCCCCACTTGATCAGCTCGTAGAGGTGACGCAATGTGTCGTCGGCCACCATGCGGTCGGTCCAGTGATGATGGGATCTTGCGTCCGTGAACAGTTGTGCAAGGGTGGAAGGGGACAGTGGTTGGCGGGCGGACATGACTGGTCTCCTTACATTTTGCCGATTCGGCCTTCCCGAAGCAGGCGGCGGCCAATGGCGTCGATATGATCCTCGCCGATGCGCAGCGCGGATGGCGAGGTGTGCACGGAGTAATAGCCGAGGGACAGCGGGAATTCGTGCGGCACGGCGGAGCCGAGAATGAACTGCGTATCGGTGAGGGCTTCGAAGTCCACCTTCCAATGCGACCGTTCAAAGGCGATCAGTTCTTCCGCATACAGCGCCTCACCGTTAGCGAGCAACTGTCCTTCGGCCGGCGATACCCACAGGACAGTTTGTCCGGGTGGCGGCTGATAAGTCCAACGCTCTCCGGCCTTCAGCGTCACGGCAAGCACGTTCATCGGCGACGGCGCGGCGATGGCGCTATGCGCATGGCCGTAGCTGCCCAGCAACACACGCGCCGGTCCCTCGCCGGCGATATCGCCGGTCCCCTGAAACGCTGCAACCGTGGGGCCGAGCTCGAGGTTCGGCGGCAGCGCCACCCAGAGTTGGTATCCGCGCACGCGGCCGTGATCGGAGTCGCCCACGCTGCCACCGTGCCACATGCCCTTGCCTGCCTGCATCCATTCGATGCCACCGCTGGGCAATACCACCGTATTGCCATCGGGATCGATGAGGTCCATGCGTCCGTCGATCAGGAACGACAGCGTGGCGATACCCGAATGAGGATGCAGCGGCCCGACGAATGGCGGCCCCTGCATGTCGAAGAAATCCAGAAACACGAAAGGCTTCAGGAACTGCCCCAGGTCCGACGGGCTCATCAGGCGAACCGCCGGTCCATTCTTTCGGCCATGCGTGCGATGCGCGATGGCACGGCGTTGTACGTGGTGCGCTTCAGCGGTGAGTGACATGATGGCGATCTCCTTACGCTGCAAGGCGCGCGGTCTTTAGCGCGGTGCTCCACCACAGCAGGTCGTCCACCATCGCGGTGGCGTGCTCGTCCTTTGCCTTAAGGGTGGCGGCAATCTGCTCCGTGTTGCCCTGGAAGTGGGCAAACACGGCATCGACGGGCAGGTGAACCGCATGCCGGATCGGGGCCATCTGCAGTTCGATGGAAATCTCGCGCAACTGTTGGACCGCACGCGCGCCGCCCACGCTGCCCCAGCTCACGAAGCCGATCGGCTTCCGTTGCCACTCGGCATACACCCAGTCCAGTGCATTCTTCAGGACGGCCGGCGGTGCGAAGTTGTACTCGGGTGTCGCGACGATAAAGGCGTCGGACGTACCGATGGCCTCGGTCCATCGCCGCACAGCCTCGTGGTCGTATGGCGGGCGGCCCGGGATGCCGGGCAGCATGGCGCTATCGAAGAACGGCAGCCCGAAGTCGCGAAGGTCGAGGAGGCGCGCCGAAACGCCTTCACGCCGATCCAGATGCGCCTTGATCCAACGCGCCGGTGCGTCGGAGAAGCGATGCTCGCGGGTGCTGCCGATGATTACGGATACGTTGGTCATGCTGGGCTCCTTTGGTTGGCATGTGGCGCTGCGGTGCGCCTGGAGCCCAATGTATGAAAATGCTCTCTACGGAAAAATCCGGCACAATGAGATGCACTCGTGCATTTTTGTGGGTAATCCAATGGATCTCAACGATATCGCGCTCTTCGTCCATGTCGTCAGGGCAGGCAGCTTCGCGGAAGCGGGCCGGCGGCTGGGCATGCCGCCGAGTACTGCAAGCCGCCGTGTGCAGTCGCTGGAAGCGGCGCTGGGCACGCGGTTGATGCAGCGCACGACGCGGCGGCTGGCACTCACGGACGCAGGCCGTAACTTCTTTGCCGAATCCGCGGATCGGATCGATGCGCTGATGCGCGCGGCGGGGCGGGTGGCCGAGGACGCCAACGACATTGCGGGGCGGGTACGCGTAGCCGTACCAGCGGACTTCTTCGAGTGGTTTCCAGCCGATGCGCTTGCGAAATTCGCCGCGGCGAATCCTCGCGTGCGCTTCGAGTTCGAACTCAACGACGCGCGAGTGGACCTGCTCGGTGACGGCATCGATGTCGCGCTACGCGGGGGCGATCAGGATCCCTCGCTGTTCGCGCGCAAGCTCGGAACGAGTTCGGCCATCCTCGTGGCGAGCCCGGACTACCTCGCGCGGCGTGGACGTCCGGCCGAGCTTCGGGATCTTGCAAAGCATGATTGCATTACGTCGCCCTCGCGCGGGGGGCCGCGCACCACATGGCGGCTCGGTGCGCGGGGCAGGGCCATGTCTTCGGTGGAAGTCGATGGGCCGTTCCAGGCGAACACTTCGTCCGCGCAGCTCGCCGGGGCGATGGCTGGCATGGGAATCGCGTTGCTGCCTGCCGCTCTGACCGTGCCGCTCGTCGAGAGCGGGCGCCTGCGCCGGGTGCTACCCGAGTTCTCCTCCGGCGTCATCGGTGTCCATCTGGTCTATCACAGCCGTCGTCAATTGCCGCGGGCCGTATCGGCCTTCATCGAGTTTGCGGCCAGCACCATCACGGCCCGCGGACTGATACAGCCGGACCGCGCGCCGTCGCCCCATCGGAAACGAGCCGGAGTGGCGGCGAAGTAATCCGCGAAGTTCAGGCGGGGCGCCTCATGATGCCGACAGTGGCTGCTGGCCCGCCATCAATGACACCCCCTCCGGCATGACCTGCGCCGCGAGCGTCGTCCGCAGGATCCCAAGCAACCGCTGCGCGCTAGGCGAAATCGACCGCAACTGCCGCGTGATCACGCATAACTCGCGCGATAACCGCGGCCCATGCAGTTCGCGGAACGTCAGGCTCTCGAACTCGTTGCGCTGGAACGCAAGCGCGGGGAGCACCGAGTAGTAGTTGCCCCGCGCCAGCATCGCGAACAGATAGGTAGTGCTCTCGACCTCGTCGTGCTCGCCGCCGAGCACGGGCCAGTGCGCCGCATGGGTCAGCAGGAACTGGCCGATGCCCGTGTCGGGCGAGAAGCCGACATAGCGCGCATCGGACGCGCGGGTCAGGTCGTCCCATGTCACGGGCCTGTCCAGCGCCGCAACGGGAGAGTCGCGGTGGCACACGACGCCATAGCAGTCGCGCACGAGCGGCGTGTAGTCGAGGTCCTCGTGACCGCGGTATTTGCTGTCGATGGCGAAGTCGACCTCGCCCTCCAGCACCAGCCGTTCCGTCTGCTGCGCGGCCGGATTCCGCAGCGAGATGGTGATGCCGGGATACGCCTCGCGAAAGACCGGCAACGCGGGCACCAGGAACTGGCTGATGACCGAGGAGGCCGCGCCGATACGGATATGGCCACGCTCGCCCTGCGCCAGCGCCAGCAGGTCCGACACCGCGCTGTCGAAGCCATTCACCACGCGCTCGGCCTCCGCCATGAAGCGCGCGGCGTGCCCGGTCAGCACGACGCGCCGCGTGGTGCGATCGAACATCTTGAGGCCCACCGCCTCCTCCATCTGCTGGATCGTCGCCGTCAGCGCGGACTGGGTCATGCATAAGCGGCCGGCGGCGACGGTGAACGAGTTCGTCTCGGCCACGGCGAGGAAGCAGCGCAACTGCTTGAGGGTGACGTTGTGACGCATGGCGGGGCAAGGGGGTGCGGGGCCTGGGCGGAAAGCTCGGCAAGAGGCGCCGCCCCGGATTTATCGGATTTTCGTAATAGTCGGCGGAAAAAATTCGTTTGTCCAGACAAATGGCCGTCCTTAGACTTTCTCCGCAGCCATCGTGCTGACCGATTCGCCCCCCAACGATCGACCTTCTGCCCAGGACCCCCATGAAGACCCTGACTGGTGTTGCCGCCGTTCTCCTTGCCACGCTGCCAATGCTCGCGCTCGCCGGCCCCGAGGACACGTATCCCGACAAGGCCGTACGCATCGTCGTGCCGTTCGCGGCGGGCGGCTCCACCGACGTGGTCGCGCGCATCCTCGCCGAGAAACTCCAGGCCCAGTTCAAGCAGCCCTTCGTCGTGGACAACCGCGCCGGCGCCAGCGGCAATATCGGCGCCGAGCTGGTCGCCAAGTCCCCGGCCGACGGCTATACGTTGCTGATGGGCGCCACGGGCATCCTGTCGATCAACGACCACCTCTACGGCAAGCTCAACTACAACGCGCAGAAGGACTTCGCCCCGGTCGCCTACGCCACCGAGAACGCCAACATCCTGGTGGTGTCGCCGACCTTGCCCGTCAAGGACGTGCCGTCGCTGGTCTCGCTGGCCAAGACGCAGCCCGGCACGCTGAGCTTCGCGTCCTCCGGGCCCGGCAGCTCGACGCATCTTTCCGGCGAACTGTTCAAGTCGATGGCCGGCGTCAACCTGCTGCACGTGCCATACAAGGGCAGCTCCGCGGCACTGACCGACCTGCTTGGCGGCAACGTGTCGATGCTGTTCGACAACGCGCCGTCGTCCATCGGCTTCGTCCAGCAGGGAAAACTGCGCGCGTTGGCGGTTACCAGCCGCAAGCGCATTCCGGGTCTGCCCAACGTGCCGACACTCGATGAAGCGGGCATCAAGGGCTACGAATCGCTGTCGTGGAGCGGCGTGGTGGCACCCGCCGCCACGCCCCGGCCCATCGTGATGAAGCTCAATCGAGCCATCGACCAGATCCTGAAGTCCGACGACGTCCGGGCGAAGCTCGTGCAGCTCGGTGTGGAGCCGGTCGGCGGCACGCCCGAGGATTTCGCGAAGCTGATCCAGACCGAGCACGACAAGTGGGGCACGGTCATCAGGACCGCCGATATCAAGCTCAACTGAGACAGGATCGTTACATGATCCACGCCTCCAAGACCGCCACCACGCGTGCCCAGACCCTCGCCGAAAAGCTGCTCTCGCGCGCTGCCGGGCGGACGGTCTACGCCGGAGACCTCGCGATCTGCGCGCCCGACGCGGCCATGGGGACCGACGGCTCCATCCCAATGGCGCTCGACTATTTTCGCGACATGCAGCCGGACGGCACGCTGCCCGCACCGGCCCGAGCCGAGCGGCTCGTGTTCGCGCTCGACCATTACGGCCCGGTGTCCGGTGAACGCGCGATGGCCCTCCAGCAGCGCGCCCGCGACTATGCGCAGGCGCACGGCATCTGCACCTTCGAGGTCGGCGAGGGCATCGGCCATCAGCTGATGCTCGAGCGTGGCCGCGTATTGCCGGGGCAGCTGGCGGTCGGCGCCGATTCCCATGCGGTGTCATACGGCGCGCTCAACGCGTTCGGCTCGGGCATCGGCTCGTCCGATTTCGCGGGCATCCTGCAATGCGGCCAGCTTTGGCTCAAGGTGCCGGGATCGGTCCGCATCGTGCTGACCGGCAAGCTGCCGCCGTATGCATCGGCGAAGGATCTCGCACTGACGATGGCGCGGCGGCTCGGCGCGGGCGGGGCCAACTATCTCGCGCTGGAATTCGCGGGGCCCGGCGTGGCCGCGCTCGACATGGACGACCGCATCGTGCTGGCCAACATGTCCGTGGAGATGGGCGCCAAAGCGGGCCTTTTCCCGTACGACACGTGCACGGGCGCCTGGCTGGACACGCGCACCGATGCGCCGTTCGACCCCGCGGAGGCCGATGCCGATGCGGTCTATGTCCAGACGCTGACGTTCGACCTCGATGCCATCGCGCCGCAGGTGGCGCTGCCGCATCGCGTGGACAACGTCGTGGATATCGATGCCGCCGGCCACACCGCGATCGACATGGTGTACCTCGGCACGTGCACCGGCGGCCGGACCAAGGACTACCGGGAAGCGCTCGACGTGCTCAGGCAAGGCGGCGGCGTCGCCCCCGGCGTGCGGCTGATCGTCACGCCGGCGTCGGCCGCCATTCAGGCGGAGCTCGAAGACAGCGGCATGCTGGCCGAGTTCTACGCGCTGGGCGCCGAACTCCAGCCACCGGGCTGCGGCTCCTGCTGCGGAACGTGCGGCAGCGTGCCGGCCGATGGCGAACGCGTGTTGTCCACCGCCAACCGCAACTTCAAGGGGCGCATGGGCAATCGCCAGGCGCAGATTTTCCTCGCGTCGCCGCGCGCGTGCGCGACGGCCGCCGTGACGGGCCGCCTGACCGATCCGCGCGAGGGCCCATGACGATGGAAGCATCTGCCTCCTCCACGGCGAGCCTGACGGTGATCCCCGGCCGCGCGCGCCTGCTCGGCGACGACATCAACACCGACTACATCATCTCCTCGAGCCGCAAGAAGGACAGTGTCGATCCCCTCGTGCTGCGCGGCTACCTGCTCGAAGACCTCGATCCGGACTTTGCCGCCTCCGTGCAGGAGGGCGACATCCTCGTGGCGGGCCACAACTTCGGCTGCGGCTCCGCGATGGAAGTCGCCGTCACCGTGGTGCTGGCCGCGGGCATCCGCGTGGTCGTCGCGCGAAGCTTCGCGCGCACGTATTGGCGCAATGCCATCAACAACGGTTTGCTGCTGATTACCGCGCCGGTCGACGACCTGTGCGAGCTCGTGCGCGAAGGGGAGGTCGTTGCGCTTCACCTCTCCGGTTCGCGGGCCGAACTGCGCGTCGGGGCCGATGCGCGCCGTGTCATTCCCTGCGAGCCCGTACCGGAGATCGTGCTGAAACTCCGCGAAGCCGGCGGACTCGTTCCTTATCTGCGCCGCCACCGGACGCTTGCATAGCCCTCTTCGGCGAACCCACCTGAACCCTCACACCCGTCCACGACCATCATGAGCCTGATCGCAGCACGCCTCAATCGCATCAAACCATCGCCGAGTTCCATGGCCGGTCAGCGCGCGCGGGAACTCCGCGCCGCCGGCCGCGACATCATCGGGCTGACCTCCGGCGAGCCGGACTTCGACACGCCCGCCCATATCTGCGAAGCAGCCGCGCGGGCCATGTCGCGGTCACAGACCAAGTACACCGACGTCGGCGGCACGCCCGAACTGCGCGCGGCCATCGCGGACAAGTTCCGCCGCGACAACCAGCTCGACTACGCGCCCAATGAACTGATCGTCGGCACGGGCGGCAAGCAGATCATCTTCAACGCGTTCATGTGCACGATCGAGTCGGGCGATGAGGTCATCGTGCCCACGCCGTACTGGGTGTCATATCCGGACATCGTGCTGCTGGCCGAAGGCAAGCCCGTGTTCGTCGACTGCCTGCCTGCGAACGGCTTCAAGCTCGCGCCGGAAGACCTCGAGCGCGCGATCACGCCGCGCACGCGCTGGCTCGTGCTCAACGCGCCGAACAATCCGAGCGGCGCCGCGTATTCGCACGACGAGCTGAAGGCATTGGCGGAGGTCCTGATGCGGCATCCGCACGTGTGGGTGATGACGGACGACATCTACGAGCACATCCTGTACGATGGCCGCAGCTTCGCGACGATCGCGCAGGTGGAGCCCGCGCTCAAGGACCGGACGCTGACGATCAACGGCGTCTCGAAGGCGTATGCGATGACGGGATGGCGCATCGGCTACGGCGGCGCGCCGGCGGCGCTCGTCAAGGCGATGGTCAAGCTGCAATCGCAGAGCACGTCCAACCCGTCCTCGATCAGCCAGGCGGCCGCCCTCGAAGCGCTCAGCGGGCCGCAGGACTTCATCGCGGAGCGCACGCGCATTTTTCAGACGCGCCGCGATGCGGTGGTGAGCCAGCTCAACCGCATTCCGGGCATCCGCTGCCATTCGCCCGAGGGGGCGTTCTACGTCTTCCCCTCCTGCGCGGATGCCATCGGCAAGGTCACGCCGACGGGACAGCGCATCGAGACGGACGAGGACTTCGTGCTCTATCTGCTGGAGGCGCAGAACCTAGCGGTGCTCCAGGGCGGGGCCTATGGCGTGTCGCCGTTCTTCCGCATCTCGTTCGCGACGTCGATGGAAAAGCTCGACGCGGGGCTTGCGCGTTTGCGCGCGGCGTGCGAAATGTTGCGCTGATCACCGCGCATTCGATTCGACAAGGCGAAACATGACGACCCAGCCAGCATCTGCAACGCCCTCCAAGGCATGGCCTCCGGGCTACCGCATCAATCCGCGCGCGGACGGTCCGCCGCCCGCCATCGTCGCGGCGTTCCGCAGCATGCCCGTCGCCGCCATCGGCGATGCGATGAGCCGCAACATCGGCACGTACGGACTGCGCCAGTACCACGCGCGGCTGGACACCGTCCTGTGCGGGCCGGCCGTGACCGTCCGCGTGCGCCCGGGCGACAACCTGATGATCCACAAGGCGCTCATGATGGTGCAACCCGGCGACGTGCTCGTCATCGATGGCGGCGCGGACGTGACGCAGGCATTGGTCGGCGGACTCATGCGCACGACCTGTATCGCGAAGCAACTCGGCGGCCTGGTGATCGACGGCGCCGTGCGCGATCTGGTGGAATGGGCCGAAGAGGGCATGCCGATCTTCGCGCGCGGCCATACGCATCGCGGGCCGAGCAAGGACGGCCCCGGGGAGATCAACATCCCGATCTCTTGCGCGGGCATGGCCGTCCTGCCCGGCGACCTGATCGTCGGGGATGCCGATGGCGTCATCGCGGTACCCGCGGCCGAGGCAGAGGACGTGCTGCGCCGCACGCGGGCGCACCTCGAACGCGAAGCCGCGATCCGCGAGACCAATCGCACGGGCACCGCGGATCCCGAACGGTTCGATGCAGTGCTGCGCGCGAAAGGTCTTCCGGTCTGAGTGACCTCGTCGGTATCGTGCATGGCATGCGATGATGCGGGGGCGCGCCGCCGCATCCCCCATGGCGACCATGTCCGACAAGCCGAGGAGTTCATGAAAGTTCTGATTGCCAGGCTCAACCACGAAACCAACACCTTCTCGCCGGTCGCCACGCCGCTGGCATCGTTCGATCCGCAATACGGTGCCGACGGCTACCGCGCAGCCAGGGGCTCGCGTACCGCCGCCGGCGCGTTCATCGACCTTGCCGAGGCCGCCGGCGCGGAGATCGTCGTCCCTGTCATCGCGGGCGCCAATCCCAGCGGACGCGTGGCGGCCGCGGCGTATACGCACCTGACCGATACGATCGTCGAGGCGGCGGTGGGATGCGATGCGGTGTTGCTCGACCTGCATGGCGCGATGGTCGCGGAGAACAGCGACGACGGGGAGGGCGATCTGCTCGCCCGCCTGCGTCAGATCCTGCCCGTCGCACCGATTGCCGTGGCGCTGGATCTTCACGGCAACATCACGCAAGCGCTGATCGATCACGCGGACATCGCGATCAGTTTCAAGACCTATCCGCACATCGACATGTACGAGACCGGAGAGCACGCCGGACGGCTGCTGTTCGAGATGGCGGCGAAACGCATCCGGCCTGTCATCGCCTGGCGGCGGCCGCCGTTGATGACGCACACCCTGTGTAGCCGCACCGACGAAGGCGCCATGGCGCGCGCGGTGGCCAGCGCGAAGGCGGCCGAGCGCGATGGCATGCTTGCGGTATCGGTGCTGGCCGGGTTCGGGCTGGCCGATATTGCCGCGCCGTGCCTGTGCGTGATCGTCGTCGGCAATGGCGACCAGCAGGCCGCGGAAGCCGTGGCGGATCGCATCGCGGCACAGATCTGGGAAGAACGCGAGGGCTTCGTCTACACGTCCGCGCCGCTGGAGGTATCGATCGCCGAGGCAGCGCGGGCTGCGCAGGGGGAGGACGGGGAGGAGGGGAAGGGGAGCGCGCGCCGTCCCGTGCTGCTGCTTGACCATGGCGACAACTGCATGTCCGGCGGCACCTGCGACAACATGGCGGTCCTGCATGCGGCCCTCGCGCGGGGCCTCGACGGCATCGCGGTCGGTCCCGTGTGCGACCCCGAGGCGGTCGCGGCGCTCATCGCGGCGGGTGTGGGGGCGGCCGTGACGCTGCCCGTCGGCGACAAGGTGGCCATGCCCCAGCTCGGCGTATTCCCGGAACCCCGCCCGCTGTCCGGCACCGTGGCTGCGATCAGCGACGGCGAGTATGTGATTTCCGGCCCCACCTATACGGGCCAGCGCATCCGGATGGGCCGAACCGTGCTGCTCGATACGGGCGCGGCACAAGTCATCGTGACCGAGACGCCGCAGGAGCATTGGGATCTCGGCATCTTTACCCACATCGGCGTCGACCCGCACGCCGCGCGTTTCCTGCTGCTAAAGTCGCGCATGTACTGCCGTCCGGTCTTCGTACCCATCGCGAAAGCCGTCGTGGAATGCGACGGCGAAGGCGTGACGAGTTCCCGCTACGAGAAGTTTCCGTTTCGCAAGGTAGACCGGCCCGTGTTTCCGCTGGACCGGGATACGGCATGGCAGGGCGTTGACTGGAGCCGACCATGATCCTCGTCGATCGCCTGTCCCAGGCGGGCCTCACGCTGCCTCCGCCCATCCGTCCGCTCGGTTCGTACCGTACAGTCTCTGTGTCGGGGAAACAGCTCTACGTCTCCGGCCTCGGACCGTTCGAGGACGGCAAGCCGATCGTCGGTGTCGTCGGCGACGACATGTCGCTGGAGGCGGCCCAACGCGCGGCGCACCTCACCATGCTGATGATTCTGTCGTGCATCGACGAGGCATGCGGACTGGACAACGTCGAGCGATGCAGCCGGCTGACCGTCTACGTGCGCGCGGCAGCGTCGTTCACCCAGCATCCGCAGGTGGCCAACGGCGCCAGCGATATCCTGCTGACGCTATTCGGCGAGGACAAGCTGCCGGCACGCAGCGCGCTCGGCGTTCATACGCTGCCGATGGGCATTCCTGTCGAGATCGACAGCATTTTCGAATTGAAGGGTTGAGGGGCGGACGTCAGTCCGCCTTGATCTCCGCGCGTGCCGCTACCGCGCGCATGGCCGGCAGTTCCTTCTCGATCCGCGCCTGCACGGTCGCGCCGTTGCCGTAAGCCGGCGTTAGCCCGAGTTCCACCATGCGCGCCTGCGTTGCGGGCGCGGTGGCGACGTCCGCCAGCGCCTTTTCCAGCTTCTGCTGCACCGGCGCGGGCAGTCCCGCCGGCGCCATCAGCGCGAACCAGCTGCCCATTTCGAAACCCGGATACCCGCTTTCCGCGACCGTCGGCACCTGCGGCAGGGCACGCTGGCGCTGGGCCGAAAGCACCGCCAGCGGCTTGATCTTGCCCGACTTGATCAGCGGCTGGCTGGCCACGACCGTGTCGACGGACACGGGCACCTGACCGCCGACCAGCGCCGTCAGGCTGGGCGCGCTGCCGTTGAACGGCACGTGCACCATGCGGATGCCGGTCGTGGACTTGAGCATCTCGGCACCGAAATGCACGGACGATCCCGCGCCGAACGAGCCATAGGAGAATTTGTCGGGCTGGGCCTTCGCCTGTGCGACGAGGTCCTTCAATGAGGCGATATGCGTGTCGTTGTTGGCCACGAGCACGAGCGCCATGTCCGCGACCTGTCCCAGCGCGGTAAAGCTTTTGTTCGCGTCGTACGCGAGGTTCTGGCGAATGGCGGGGTTCAGCGTCAGCGTGCTGTTCGACGCGAGCAGCAGCGTGTAGCCGTCGGGCGCGGCCTTCGCGACCTGCGTCGCGCCCACGACCGTGCCGGCGCCGGGCTTGTTCTCGACGACCACGGACTGGCCGAGCTTCTCGCCGAGTCCTACCGCGAGCAGCCGGCCCAGCACGTCCGTCGCGCCGCCCGCCGCGAATGGCACCACAAGCCGAATGGGGCGGTCGGGATAGGACGTGGACTGCGCGAAGGCCTGCGGTGCGGCCAGCATCAGGGTCAGTGTGCCGCAGGCGAGCAGCAGCTTCAGGGGATTCGGGGTCATCGCGTCGATTCCTGATAACAATGGGGGAAGGGCAATCTGGGAGGCGTTCAGCCAGGTTCAGCCAAGCAGGGGACTCCGATGGCGAGAGAATCCGCCAGCCTCGTCATAGGCATGGCCGAGCTGGAGCACCGCCGCGTCGCTTTGCGCGGGGCCGATGATCTGGATGCCGGCAGGCAGGCCATTCGCGCCGAATCCCGCCGGCGCCGCGAGGGCGGGAAGCCCGGCCATCGTGGCGGGCACCACGGTCTGCATCCACCTATGATAGGTGTCCATGTCGCGGCCATCGATCGCGTGCGGCCAATCCCATTCCGCGGGGAACGGGAATACCTGCGTGGACGGCATGACGAGGTAGTCGTAACGCTCGAACAGGGTCCGCAGGGCCTGATACCACGCACTGCGCACGCACATTGCCTCGAACACGCGGTTACCGGACAACGCGCGTCCGCGCTCGATTTCCCACACGGCTTCGGGTTTCAGCTGCGCCCGCCTGGCGGGGTCTTCCCACAGCGCCTTGTTCGCGCCGGCCACCGCGAAACTGCGCAGATCGATCCACGCCATCCACAGTTGTTCGAGATCGAACGCGGGCAGCGCGGGCTCCACCGTGCAGCCGATCGCGCGCAGATGCGCGAGCGATGCCTCGCAGGTGTCCAGCAGGCCCGGCTCGGTCGGCAACTGACCGCCGAGATTGCCGAGCCAGCCGACGCGGACGCCCGACCAGTCGCGCGCGGGCGGCAGGGTGAAGCTGCCGTGCGGTTCGGCATGGCGTGTCAGCGGCAGACGCGCGTCGAAGCCCGCCTGCACGGACAGCAGCATCGCGAGGTCCGGTATGTTGCGCGCCATCGGCCCGGCCACGCTGAACTGCTGGAAGAAGACTTCGTCCGTCGGTCCATGCGGTACGCAGCCGACGGATGTGCGCAGCCCATACACGTGGTTGAACGCGGCCGGCGTGCGCAGCGACCCCATCATGTCCGAGCCGTCCGCCACCGGCAGCATGTGGAGCGCCACGGCCACTGCCGCGCCGCCGCTGCTGCCGCCGGCCGAGCGCGACGGGTCCCATGCGTTGCGGGTGGTGCCGTAGACCGGGTTGTACGTGTGGCCGCCGAGCCCGAACTCGGGGGAGTTGGTGCGGCCGACGAACAGGGCGCCGCCCGCGCGCATGCGCTCGAAGATCACGGCATCCGTGCGGGAGACCTGGCCGGCGAAGATCGGCGAGCCTTTGGTGGTGACCATGCCGGCTGCCGGCATGATGTCCTTGGGCGCCTGCGGGAATCCATGCAGCGGGCCGCGGCTGTGGCCACGCGCCAGTTCCGCGTCGCGCTCGCGTGCCAGCGTATGCAGGGCATCGCGGTCGGTCGGCGCGACGATTGCGTTCACCTCGGGATTGTGGCGGTCGATCTGGGCCAGAAAGGCATCGAGCACCTCCACGCAGGAGATGTCGCGCGCATGGATCGCTTGCGACAGGTCGGTGGCGTCGAGTTCGACGATGGAAGTCGCGGCGGACGATTGCAGTGTCATGAAATCTCGTGTCGGGGTCGCTTCGGAAACAGCATACGAGTGGGCGTGCCTTTTCGACAATCGATGATTTTTCCAGATATCCTTGCGTAAAACGCAAACCGGAGAAACCCCGATCGTGCTGTCGCATCGCCTGCAGGACACCTCGCTACGTTATTTCCTGGAAGTCGTGCGCTGCGGATCGCTGACCGATGCGGCCAGGCGGCTCAATGTCACGGTGTCCGCGGTCAGCCGGCAGGTCGCCGTGCTGGAGGAAGCGCTCGGCGTACCGCTGTTCGACCGCCGTCCCCGCGGGATGGTGGCCAGCGCCGCGGGCGAACTGCTGGCCGCCTTCGCGCTGCGCGGGGCGCTCGACGCGGACCGGGTCGTGACGGAAATCGCGGCCCTGCAGGGCTTGCGTCGCGGCCGGGTCCGGGTCGCCTCGTCCGCTGGCTTTGCCATCGACTTCCTCCCACGGGCGATCGCCGAGTTCCGGACGAACTATCCGGGGCTCCATTTCCATGTGCGGGTGTCGCCGCCGGCGGAAGTCACGAGCGTGGTGCTTCGCGGCGATGCGGATATCGGCATCACCTATAGCCGAGCGGCCGGGCACGGCATCCGCGTCGAGCACCGCCAGCCGGCGCCGGTGATCGCGATCATGCGGCCCGATCATCCGCTCGCACGCTTCCGCAGCATCACGCTGGCCCAGATGCAGGCGCATCCGATCGCCTTGCCGGAGGGCGACAACACCGTGCGGCAGCTCTTCGACATCGCCTGCAGCGAGCGCGGCATCGTCTTCGAACCGGTGCTGGTGACCAATCATTTCGAAACGTTGACGAGCTTCGTCCTGCACGGCGGCGGCCTGTCGATCTCGGGCGCCGTCACCGTCGGCGACCGCGTCCGCCGGGGAGAAATCCATCCTGCCACGATCCGCGAACGCGGCATGAACAGCCGCGTCATCGAACTCCAGACGCTGGCCGGCCGCGTTCTCCCGGAAGGCACACTGGCTTTCCTGAAATACATCCGGGAGCGGCTGGTAGCCGAAGGCGCATGAAAGCCCCCGAGGGCTCGCTCCGGGAATCGCCTGCTATAGTCACGGCCTGTCAAACAGGCATCGCCCCCTTGGGCATCCACGAAGCATGAGCGATAAACCGATTCGCGTGTCGCACGTCGCGGTACCGGGCACGCTGAGCGTTCTCAAGCTGAAGTCGCACCTGAGGACCACCATCGGCAACTTGGCGGCGGAAGGCCCCGAGGATGAGATCCTGCTCGTCAAGGTACTGGTCCCACGCGCGCTGGGACTCAAGGCCGGCGAGCGCTTCTTCGACAAGGTCCTGCAGCAGATCGTCGGGGACGACAAGCGAGTGCGGCGCGTGTCCGTCGAGTTCGTCGATGGCGACATCACGCCCGAGGTCATCGCCGCCAGCGAAGCGCGCGTGCAGGCGGAGGTCGCGCAGTACGGGCATCTGCTGCAGGACGCCGACGACGCGTCCCAATAGCATTCCCACAGACGCCTCAGCCCACAGGCATCGCCGCGTTGAAGATCAGCACCATGATCAGCCCGACGACGGCCACGATCGACTGGACCACCGAGATGGTCTTGGTCGCTTCGCTCATGGTCATGCCGAACGACTCCTTGACCATCCAGAACCCGGCATGGTTGGCGTAGTTGAAGAACAGCGACCCGCAGCCGATCGACAGCGCGAGCAGCGGCAGATTGAGGTTCGGATCGCTGCCGGCGAGCGGCGCCAGCAAACCTGCCGCACCGACGATGCCCACCGTCGCCGACCCCGTGGATACGGATAGCAGCATCGCGATCAGCCACCCCAGGATCAGCGGCGGAAACGCGAGCTGCTGGGTCAGATGCACGATGGCGTCGCCGACCTTCGCGCTCGTGAGCATCTGCTGAAACGCGCCGCCCCCCGCGATGATCATGATGATCGACGCAATGGGCTTGAGGCTGTTACCGAGCGCGCCACGCAGCTTCTCCGCGTCGCCGCCGCGAGAGATCACCAGCGCCACGATCGCAAACAGCACGCCGAGCAACATGGCAATCAGCGGATTGCCGAGGAAACTCGCCACATGCAGCGCGGCGCTTCCCTTGGGCAGCACCGTCTCGGCAATGGCATGCACGAGCATCAGGATCGCGGGCAGCAATGCCGCCAGCACGCCGGTCCCGACGCCCGGCCGCCGGCCCGCATCCGCTTTTTCGCTCGCTTTCTCGGTCAGGGTGAACTGGTCGAGCAGAGCCTGATCGGGCCGGGTGCTCATGCGCGGCGACATGAAGGCGCCGTAAAGCGGACCGCCAAGAATCATGGCCGGAATGGCGGCGAGAAAACCGTACAGCATCGTGGGACCCACGGACGTCTTCAGGCTCGCGATCGCGGTGAGCGGACCGGGGTGCGGCGGCACCATGCCATGCATCGCGGCCAGCGCGGAAATGACGGGGATGCCCACATACACATAGGCCGACCCCTTGAAGCGCCCCTTGCTCTCGAGCTTCCGGGCCACGCTGAAGATCAGCGGCAGCATCACGACCAGCCCGACTTCGAAGAACATCGGAATCCCGACCACGAACGCCACGAGCGTCATCGCCCACGGGATCATCCGATCGGAGGCACGCTTCAGGATCGCATCGGCGATCTGCTCCGTGGTGCCCGCATCGGCAAGGATCTTGCCCAGCATCGCCCCGAGCGCGATCACCACGCCTACTGCCCCGAGCGTCTTGCCGGCCCCATCGACCAGATGCTTGACGATGCTTTCCGGCGCCATGCCGGTCGCGAACCCGACCCCGACGGAAACGATGAGCAGTGCAAGGAGCGGATGCATCTTGATCCGCGACACGATAAGGGCAACGAGCAGGAGCACGCTGACGAGGGCCGTCAGCAGCAGTTGTAGATCCAGGGGCGTCATGAAGTGTCAAAGCGAGACTGCGAGGGGCTCCATTATCTTTCCATTATCATTCGTGTGGAAGATTCGCCGCACAGGACCCTCAAACGACCTCAAACAAGCCTTCGCCATGGATCTGCTGAACAGCATGACGGTCTTCGTCCGCGTCGTCGCTTGCGAGAACTTCACCACGGCCGCGGACCAACTGGGCATTTCCACCACGATGGTCAGCAACCATATCCGCGGGCTGGAGACGCGGCTAGGCGCCAAGCTGCTGCACCGGACCACCCGGAGGCAGAGCCTGACCGACATCGGCCGCGCGTATTACGAGCAGTGTGTCGACATCCTGTCGCGGATAGAACTTGCCGAGACGAGCGCGCGCGAACAGCGTGCGAATCCGAAAGGTCTGCTGCGAATCAGCGCGGTCGTCAGCCTCAGCGCGCATACGCTCGTGCCGCTGATCGCCCAATATATCGAGACCTATCCGGAAGTGGAGGTCGAACTGATCTTCAGCGACGAGGTCGTGAACCTGATCGAGGGCGGGTTCGACGCGGGTATCCGCTACGGCGACCTGCCGGATAGCGGACTCGTCGCGCGCGAGCTGGGCAGGACCCGTCTGGTTCCATGCGCCGCACCTGCGTATCTCGACAGCCACGGCGTGCCGGAATCCCTCGCCGACCTGCAGGGACACACCTGCCTGGCCTTCCACAACACCGTCGCGCAATGGCAATGGAAGTTCGGCGGTGGCGACCCCACGTGCGTCGCCACCAAGGGACGGTTCAGTACCAACAACATGCCGGCCCTGCGAACGGCCACGCTCGCGGGACTCGGCATCGCCATGCTGCCGCGCGATCTGGCGGACGCCGATATCCGCGAAGGGCGCCTGATACCGTTACTGGAGGCATTCGGCGCGCCCGACCGCCCGCTGCATATCGTCTACATGCAGGACCGGCTGATGACGCGCAAGCTGTCGAGCCTGATCGATTTTCTCGTGGCGCATTTCCCGAAATAACGGAACCTGCTATCCCCGAGGCCGTCAGGACGCCGTCGCCCCCGCCCACAGGTCGACCGGCCCGAGGCGGTCCGCACCCTGCGTTTCGAGCATCCAGCCCGGGTACTCGCGCGGCAGCACGCTGACGGCGTCGATGGCCGCGATCTCGTCGCGCGACAGTTCGATCTTCGTAGCTTCGAGGTTATCGGTCAGCTGGTCGAGCCGCTTCGCGCCGACGATCACGCTGGTCACGACTTCGCGCGAAAGCAGCCACGCCAGCGCGATCCGCGCCACGCTGCATTCGTGAGCCCTGGCGATCGGGGCCAGCACGTCGAGCACATCCCACGCGCGCGCCTTGTCGACGATCGGGAAATCGAAGTCCGAACGGCGCGAACCCTCGGGGTTCTGATTGTCGCGGCTGAAACGGCCCGACAGCAGGCCGCCGGCAAGCGGACTCCAGACCATGAGGCCGAGTTTCTCGTGCTGCATCAGCGGAACGAGCTCCCGCTCGAGGTCTCGGCCCGCCACCGAGTAGTACGCCTGCACGGTCGCGAACCGCGCATAGTTCTTCGCGTTCGAGATGCCCAGCGCGGTGGCGATTCGCCATGCGGCCCAGTTGGAGACGCCGATGTACCGCACTTTGCCCTGCGTGACCAGATCGTCGAGCGCGCGCAGCGTTTCCTCGATCGGCGTCACCGTGTCGGTGGCATGGATCTGGTACAGGTCGATATGGTCGGTGGCCAGGCGCCGCAGGCTGGCATGCACCGCGTCCATCAGATGGCCGCGCGACGCGCCCACGTCGTTGCGCCCAGGGCCCATGCGGCTGTAGCCCTTGGTGGCCAGCACATACGCCGTGCGCGGCACGCCCAGATTCCTGAACGCCTGCCCGAGCGTCGTTTCGCTTTCCCCGCCCGAGTAGACATCCGCAGTATCGAAGAAGTTGATCCCGGCGTCGAGGCTCGCCTTGACGAGCGTATCGGCCACGTCCTGGCCGACATTGCCGATATGCTTGTAGATGCCTTGACCGCTGCTGAAGGTCATGGTCCCCAGGCAGAGCTGTGAGACGAGAAGTCCCGTATTGCCAAGCTGCTTGTATTGCATGGTGTTTCCCTCGGAATCGATGCGACCCGCCAACTGTAGTGCGCCGGCCGAGGGAGAAACAGCGCCCGAGGATGAAAGGAGATTCAAGCGTCGGTTGACAATGGTCCGCTCAGAACTTGTAGCTGACCGTCCCCAGTACCGTGCGGCGGCTGCCGAAATAGCAGCCCGTGGAGGAGATGCAGGTGCTGACGTAGCGTCGATCGAAAAGATTGGTCGCGTTGACCGCGAGCCGGACGCCGCGCAGTTGCATGAAGGACTTCCCGAGGTCGTAGCTCAGCGCCGCGTCGAACACGGTGGCGGCCGGCACGCGGAACGCATTCGCCGCATCGCCGTAGGACCGTCCGATATATCGCACCCCCGCGCCCAGTCCCAGCCCCTGGAACACCGTCTGGTGGAAGGTGTAGTACATCCACAGCGAGGCCTGATGCACCGGCACGAACGGCAATGCGTTGCCTTGGGTGGTCACGCCGCGCGCATTGGCATTGGCCTTCAGCACCTCGGTGTTCGAGTACGCGTAGGACGCCACCACGTCCAGCCCGCGCGAAAGGCTCGCCTTGCCTTCGAGTTCCACGCCGCGGACGCGCGCCTCGCCGCTTTGCGTGTTGAAGTTGATGTTCAGCGGATCGGGCGTCAGCACGTTGGTTTGCCGCAGGTCGAACGCGGACAGCGTGACGAAGGCATTGACGCCCCTGGGCGCGTACTTCACGCCCACCTCGGTCTGGCGGCCGCGCGTCGGCTCGAACGGCGAGCCCGTCCGGCCGATACCGGCCTGTGGCTGGAACGAGGTCGCGAAGCTTGCGTATGGCGCAAAGCCGCTGTCGAATCGGTACGTCAGCCCGGCGCGTCCGGTGAACGCGTTATCGCTCTGCCGCGTGCTCACCGTGTTACCGGTTTGCGCGGTAAAGGTGTCGGTATCGCTGCCCGCCCAGTCGTAGCGGCCGCTCAGCAGCAGTGTCCAGCGATCGATCGACAGGCTGTCCTGCACATAGCCGCCCACCTGATGGCGCGACTGGTCGACGCGTGTCCCCAGCGGCGGCCGGCTGACCGGCGCGCCATAGACGGGATTGAACAGGTCGAGGGCGCGAACGGCGACCAGTTGGGACTCCTCGTAGCGCGCGCCTTCGTACTGGTAATCCGCGCCCAGTAACAGCGTGTGTTGCACGGGGCCGGTCCGGAAATTGGCTTCGGCCTGATTGTCGATGGCAAACACACCGCTGCGTTCCGGGAACGCCCAGCCATATCGGCTTTCGGTGCGGAGGTCGGGGTTGATCGCCAGACCCTGCACGCGCTGCGAATCCGTATCGATGTAGCTGTAGCGCGCGTTTTGCCGGAACTGCCACGTCTCGTTCGCGCGATGCTCGAACTTGTAGCCGAACAGCATCTGCTCGCTTTCGAACTTGTCGTAGGCGGGTTCGCCGATGAACCGATTGGTGGGAATGCTGCCATTCGGATTCGGCAGCAGCGTACCAGCCGCGGGCAGCGCGGGCGGCGCGCCGCCGCCATCGGAGCGGATCTTCTGGTACTGCGCCATCAGCGTCAGCGAGGTATCGGTGCTGGGGCGCCACGTCAGGCTAGGGGCCACCATCACGCGGCGCTCGTTCAGATAGTCGATCTCGGTATTGGTGTCGCGCGCCAGCGCCACCACGCGATACAGTAGCTTGCCGTCCTCGTCGATGGGCCCGGTGAAGTCGAACGCGCCCTGGGCGCGGTCATGGCTGCCGGTTTGCAGCACCACTTCACGCGAGGCCTGTGCCTGCGGCAGCTTGCTCACGAGATTGAGCAATCCGCCCGGCGAACTCTGGCCATACAGGACCGATGCCGGCCCCTTGAGCACCTCGACGCTTTCCAGCGCATAGGGGTCGATCCGTGGCTGGGAGTAGCCGCGCGCGCCATACGGCAGGCGCAGGCCATCGAGGTAACGCAGCGGGACGAACCCGCGGACCGCCAGCCAGTCGTAGCGCAGATCGGTATCGCCATACTGGTTGACCACGCCCGGCGTGTACTGCAGCGCCTGCATGACGCTCTGCACGCCTTGTTCATCCATCTGCTCGCGCGTGACCACATTGATGGTTTGCGGCGTGTCGATCAGCGGTGTGCTCGTCTTCGCGCCGCTGGCGCGGTGAGGCACCACGCCATCCGCATTGCCCGACATGTCGGCCGTGCTGGCGCTCACCGTGACCGTCGGCAGCGTGGCGGCGCGCATGTCCGCGGGCGCCTGCACCACGGTGAATGTGCGCGGGCCGTTGTTGACCACGCGCAGGCCGGAGCCGGCCAGCATGCGGGAAAGCGCGTCTTCGACGGTCAGCGTGCCACGGACGGCGGGCGCGCTGAGGCCATCCGCCAGTGCGGTCGCAAACAGGATCTGCGTGTCGGACTGGCGCGCGAGGGCCGCGAGCGATTGCGCCAGCGGCTGGGCGGGAATGTCGATGGCCCGGGCCACGCCCTGCGCGATAGCGCCGGCGGCGAGCATCCCCGCGAGGGCTGGAATCAACTTCGGGACGAGTATCGGGACGACCCGCCGGACGAGCACCATCGGCGGGCAGACGGCAAGACGGGAAGCGCGGGCGGCGCGCCGGCGGCAGACGGTGGACTTCACGAAGACTCCCTGATGTGTGGCCGAACCGTTCGGCCTGTTCATGGAGTTGCCGTGCGCCGGCACCGCCCTGTACACCTGCCGCGCGAAAAAATTTTCACATCAGGGACGCGGTCTTGCGGAAAGATGCACGCTGCCGTCAGCGTCGCCGCGCACGGAGACGGGCAGGATGCCGGGCAGCAGGCGCAGGATCGCCTCGACCTGGTCGCGGTCGAACTCGCCGGAGAGGCGTAGCTGCGCCACGCGGGGGTCGTCGATCACGATGGGCGAGGGCGCGTGCGGCTGCATTTCCGCGATCGCGTCGGCAAGCGTCGCGCCATCGAAAGAGAACTTGTCGCGCTGCCACGCCAGGGCCCGTTCCGGGTTCACGCTCACGGTGTTCCCGGGTCGGCCACCGGCCTCGACATCCACGCGCTGGCTGGCGCGCAGCGTTCGCGTATGGCCTCCGGCCTCGACCTCCACCGCGCCCTCGAGCACGGTAACGCGCGTGCGGCGCGGCAATCGCTGGACGTCGAAGACCGTGCCGATGTCGCGGACACGGGTATCGCCAGCCGTCACGACGAAGCTTCGCAGGCCATGCGCGACGGTAAAGACGGCTTCGCCACGGTCGAGCGAAAGCGTGCGGGAGCGCAGCGCCCAATGCACGGTGAGCTGGGTGTCCTTGTCGAGCGTGGCGATGCTGCCGTCGGCGAGAGGCACGGTTTGCGAGGCGGATCCGGCGGTGAACTGCTCCGTGCGGTAGACGGGATCGGCGAGCCACGTTGCCACGGCCGCGAGGAACACTGCCATGGTGGCGGCCGTGTACTGACGACGCCGTTTGCGCCGGCGCGCGTGCGCGGCGGCGGTAATGGCCTCCACCGACGGAAAGCGGTCGCGCAGCGCGTGCTGATAGGGAGAAAGCGGATCGTGCGTCCGCTCGGAAGAGTCTGTCATGGATGAAACCGCAGTGGGACTCACGACGACGTTTCCCGCGGGCCGGTCGTGACGGCGCCCGGTTCGCCGAGTGCCGCCAGTTCCGGTGCGAGCAGCGTCAGGGCGCGCGCCAGATGGCGCGCCACCATGCCGCGCGAGATGCCCAATCTTACCGCGACTTCCTGCTGCGGCAGGTCATGCAGCCGATGAAGGATGAACACTTCCTGACAGCGGGGCGGCAAGGCCGCGATGCTTCGTTCGAGCCGGTCGACCGTCTGCCGGTGCGCGATGGCATCGGCCACGTCGGGGCTGGCGTCGATGTCGCCCATGTCCGCGTGCCATGCGTCGGTGTGGGTCTGCCGCGTCGACTCCGCGCGATGGCGGTCGATCGCGCGATGGGTGGATACATGGCGCAGAAAGGCGAGAGGCTTCGTGACCTGACCGGCTGGCGGACGCTCGAGCAACTGCACGCAGACGTCCTGCAGCACGTCCCGCGCCAGGTGCGGATCGCCGAAACGGCGACGGATGTGGTCGACGAGTTCATCGTAGTGGCGGAGCAATGCAGCGAACAGCGGAGGGTGGGCGGGGTCGCGCAGCACGGCCAGAGCAACATCAGGGAACGATCGACGGCGCTAAGTATAAATGATAGTAATTCGCATTCACAAACGAAATCGCCCGGCTGTTGTTTTCGACCCGTCTTTGGAGGCGATTCAGCTACGGCGCGCGTACCGGATTGCCAGATTGACCTGTGTCACCAGTTGATCGAGTCGAAACGGTTTCCGCAAATGGAGGACGCTCGTGTCCGTGTCCGGCACCTCCGCATAACCGGTGGCGAGAATGATCGACAAGCCGGGACGCAGCAGCCGCGCGGCGCTGGCCAGTTCGGTGCCCGTCATCTGGGGCATCGAGTAGTCCGTCAGCAGGACGTCGAAGTCCATATCGCTTGCCAGCAGTTCGAGCGCGGCGTCGCCGGAGTCGGCGGAGACGACTTCGTGGCCGGCGTCCTCCAGCAGCAGGGCGGTGCTTGTCGCCACGAGCGAATCGTCGTCGACGACCAGAATTCTGCCAATGGCATCGGCCTGCGCGACCGGTGCGACAGTTGCGTGCGCCGGGGCAACCGGCCGCGCGGTGTTTTCCCACGCCCGGATGGCCTCCTTCGCCAGCGCCGGAAGCCACAGCGTCGCCCGGGTGCCGCGGCCGGGCTCGCTCTCCAGCCGGAGCGCACCCTTCAGTTGCCGGGCGAGACCGCGAATCATGGACAGCCCGAGCCCGGTCCCCTTGCCGATTTCCTTCGTCGTGAAGAAGGGCTCGCCGGCCTTGGCCAGCGTTGCCGCGTCCATGCCGACGCCTTGATCGCTCACCGTGACGCGGACATACTCGCCGGCCGGCAATTCGGGATCGCCTGCCGTTTCTCGCGTGTCGACCGCGATGGTGATGCGGCCACCGCGCGGCATCGCGTCGCGCGAATTCACCACGAGGTTCAGCAGCGCGAGTTCGATCTGGTTTGCATCCACGAGCGCCGGCGGGGCGCTGTCGGGCGCGTCGATGCGCAGATCGAAGGCGGGGCCGATGGACCGCGTGATCAGCTCTTCCATGCCGCGGACGAGTCGGGCCAGGCTCGTCGGGGCCACGTTGAGGTCCTGTTGCCTGGCGGCGGCCAGCAGGCGCTGCGTCAGCGCGGCACCGCGTCGCGCGCCTTGCTGCGCGCCGTCGATCAGCCGGATGAGCTTGAGGTTGGACGCTGCCTCCTTGCGCGCCAGTTCGAGATTTCCGAGGATGGCCGCGAGGAGATTGTTGAAATCGTGCGCAATGCCGCCGGAGAGCTGGCCGATCAGTTCCAGCTTCTGCACATGACGCAGCTTGTCTTCCGTCTGCTCGCGGCGCCGGATTTCTTCGAGCATGCCGCGATGGGAGGCTTCCAGTTCCGCGGTACGCTCCCGCACCTTTTTTTCGAGCGATTCGTTGGCGCGTCGCAGCTGCTCCTCCGCCGCGACGCGGTCCGTGACATCGAGGCACACGCCGACGAAATGTCCCGTGCCGCTCGCTCCGCCGCGCAGGTACCGCGCGCGCGCGTCAACGGTGCGCACACTGCCATCGGGCCAGATCAGGCGGTGTTCGAGCGCGTAGTCGGCGCCGGTCTCAATGCTGCGCGCGAGCGCCGCCATGATGTGCTGGCGGTCGTCCGGATGGGTGGTGGCCAATGCGTCGGCGTAGGTGAAGTCCTCATCCTCCGCGCGCCCGAAAATCGCCTTGCACGTTGCGGAGGCGGTGAGGATCTCCGTTGGCACATCGAGTTCCCACGAGCCAAGATGCCCGGCGGTCAGCGCGGTGCGGAGGCGCTCCTCGCCTTCATGCAGGGCTTCCAGGCTCTTGCGGGCCTGGAACTGCCGTTGCCGCGCGCGCACGGCCGCGCCAATCACGCTGACGAAGGTGGTAGGGTGGAACGGGCGTTCGACGAACGTGACGTTGCCCAGGCTCTCGGTCATGCGCGCAACTTCGTCAGACCGATCGCCGCCGTCCGCCACGCGCCGGGTGAGCACGATGAAGGGCAGGTCGGACCATGGCGGCTGTGAGGCGACCCATGCCGACAGGGGGCGCAGATCCCCGCGCAGTTCTTCCTCGGTCACGACGACGCAGCACACCGCATCGTCGAGAGCGCTTGCCACCGATTGCAGGTCCGCGCAAATTCGCGCCGGAGTTTGTGCCCTCGCCAGCAGCGCCGCGGCAACGGCCGCATCGCGGCCGGCAGGTGCCAGGATCAGGGCGGGACAATCATTCATCGCCGGAAAGGTCACCGTTCAGCAGCGGTCCGGCGTTGCCCGCGAATGTGGGCACGCCCCGCAGCACGCCCTGAAAATCTTCCAGCGGCTCGCCGACCATGAGCCCCGTGCTGCCCAGCCGATATTCGCGGATCGATTCCTCATGGGCGCCGGTCCGCTTCTTGATGACCGACACCGCGCGGCGTACGCGGCCGAACGCTTCGAAATAGCGGAGCAGGATCACGGTATCGGCCAGGTACGTGACGTCGACGGGCGCCTTCATGTCGCCGACGAGGCCGTGCTGCGCTACCGTCAGGAACGTGTTCGCTCCCTGCCGGTTCAGATACTGGAGCAGTTCGTGGATATGCAGCGTCAATGCGTTTTCTTCCGGCATTGCCGCCTGATAGCCGTTGATGCTGTCGATGACGACCGTCTTCGCCTGCAGCTCGTCCACGCTCGTCCTGACGCGATGCGCGAACTCTCCGGGCGACAGTTCCGCGGCGTCGACCTGCTCGACATGCAGGCTGCCAGAAGCCCGCATGGCTTCGAGGTCGATGCCCATGGCGCGGACGCGACCGAAGAGCAGGCCCAGTTCTTCGTCGAACACGAATAGCGCCGCCTTCTCGCCGCGCGCGATCGCGGCGGTGATGAACTGGAGCGCGTACAGGCTCTTGCCGGTGCCCGACGGCCCGAGAATCAGCACGCTGGATCCTTGCTCGACGCCGCCGCCAAGCAGCTTGTCGAGCCCGGGCACGCCGCTCGTGCGCTGCTTGCGGCTGAACTCGGTGCGGTGCTCCAGCGCGACCAGGCGCGGGTATACCGTCACGCCCCCGGTGCGGATCGTGAAATCGTGGTAGCCGCCGCGGAACGACTGGCCGCGATACTTCGCGATCTTCAGCCGGCGACGCTCCGCGCCGTAGTTGGGCGACAGTTCTTCCAGCTTCACCACGCCATGCGCCACGCTATGCACCGTCTTGTCCTCGACCTCCGCGGTGCGGTCATCGAGCATCAGCACGGTGGCATTGTGTCGGGCGAAGTAATGCTTGAAGGCCAGGATCTGACGCCGGTACCGCAGCGAACTCTGGGCAAGCAGGCGAATCTCCGAAAGACTGTCGATCACGACCCGCTTAGGCTGGACCCGCGCGAATTCGCCGAGGATAGCGGTGGTCGTCTCACCGAGCTCCAGATCCGAAGAGTAGAGCAGGCTCTGCTGCTGATCGGCCTCCAGCAGCGCTTCGGGTGGCGTTACCTCGAAAATCGAGATCAGGTCGTGCATCTCCCACCCATGGGAGGCCATCCCGTCCCGCAACTCCTCTGCTGTTTCGGAGAGCGTGATATACAGCCCCCGCTCACCGTTCTCGGCCCCAGCCATCAGGAAGCTGATGGCAATCGTCGTCTTGCCGGTGCCAGGGGTACCCTCCAGCAGAAAAAGATTTCCCTCCTTGAACCCGCCGTTGAGGATATCGTCAAGCCCGGTAACGCCTGTGCTCGCGAAGGACGGTGTCCGTGGTGCCTCGCCCATATGTGTTCCTCCATTCCCGAGCACTAAGCGTAACACCGTCAGGTGCTACGGTCATGTGGTGGCTGCTGCGCCCGTACCCGCGGACATCGCGTGTTGGTAGACTCGCCACTCCCGCCTTGTCGATCGAGAAGCATTGGATGCCAGCCCAACCGTCGTCATACGCCGCAGTGACCCGCAGCGCCTCACAAGCGTTCTGGCGCGATTCCGCGCTGCCTTTTGTCGAGAGTCGGCGGGCGTGCCATAGCCGGGCTTGCTATAAGCCGCATCACCATCCGACGTATTCCATCGCGGCCGTCGATGCTGGGAGGAGTGTGTTCATCGGCACGGCAGATGGCCCGGTAGCGTTGGCGCCCGGCACGCTCGTGTTCGTGCCCGCCATGCGTGTGCACGCCTGCAATCCCGCGCCCGACACCGAATGGAGTTACCAGATGCTGCATCTGGATGCCGCGTGGCTGCAGGCTGTCCGAGGCGAATACGCGGACGCGGGGTCGATGGATGCGGAGCCGATTCACGTGGTGACGGATCCAACCCTCTATGCGCGTTTCTGCGCGCTCAATGCATTGCTGTTTTCCGGAACGGACCCGTACGACAGGGAAGCCATCGACAAAGAAGCGAACGAAAAGGCAGGGGCGTTGATCGAGTTCGTAGGCGACTGCGACACGCGTCACGGTTTGCGCATCGAAGCGCCTGACGTTCCGTCGGACCTCGCCCGGCAGATTCAGCCGGCAGTGGATTGCCTGGTCGCGTCGCCCGGTGCCAGCGTCTTGCTCGACGAACTGGCGCATCTCACGCGCATGAGCCGCTATCAGGTCATTCGTGCGTTCCGTGCCGTCACGGGCATGACGCCGCATGCGTGGCACCTGAATCAGCGGATCAACATCGCGCGCGAGCGGATCCGGGAGGGTGATCGCATCGCGGAGCTGGCGCTACATCTTGGCTTTGCCGATCAGGCGCATTTTCAGCGCGTGTTCAAGGCGCATGCGGGCGTCACGCCGGGACGCTTCCGCGCGTCATAGCGGGCACGCGCGTCTGCAATTTCCTTCAATACAGTCGGGGCCGCGGTCGGCACACTGCGCAAAACATCGCATGTGTGAATCCAATGCAGCAGTTCCTGATGATCGCCGCGGCGCATTTCCTGGCGTTGCTGTCTCCCGGCCCCGATTTCTTCCTCATCGCCAGAACCTCCCTGTCCGCCGGCCCGCGTATCGCGAGCGGTGCCTGCCTGGGCATCGCCCTGGCCAACGGTGTGTTCATCGTGGCCGCGTTCGCGGGGACGACGGCGCTGCGGCCCGACACGACGCCGTTCGTTATCCTGCAGCTGGCCGGCTGCGCGTACCTGCTGTATATCGGCGCGCTGTTCATCCGCCATGCCGGCAGTCAGGACCTCAACGCGGGGGCCGTGTCAGCGTCCCGCGGCGGGAGCGCGCACGCCACGGCGCCACCCGTCGCGTGGCGCCGCGCGGCCGCCATGGGCTTTCTGTCCGGCATTCTCAACCCGAAGAACGCGCTGTTCTACGCCAGCCTCGCGGCGATGCTGACGGGCCCGCATTCCAGCGCGGGATGGAAGACGCTCTATGGCACGTGGATGTTCGGCGCCGTACTGCTCTGGGACCTGGCGATCGCCGCCACGATCGGGCACAAGACCGTGCTGCACCGTTTCGCGCGTGCGCTGCCCTGGGTGGAACGCTTGTCGGGCCTCGCACTGATCCTGCTCGCGGCAGGCGTGATCGTCATGCTGGCGCTGTAAGTTCAATCGCCGTCGGGGCGTCGGCCAGGGGCATGGCGGCCGAATGGTCCCGCGCATAACGCCCCGGCGGCACGCCGACGTGGCGCGTGAAGGCCACGCCAAACGCGGAAACGGAGCCATAGCCCACACGCGCCGCGATCTCCGCGATGGCCAAGGCGCGCTCGCGCAGTAGTTGACTGGCAATGGCCATGCGCCAGGTCAGCAGGTATTCCATCGGCGCCACGCCGATGGCATCGCTGAACCGGTTGAAGAACGACGAGCGAGACATCGATGCTTCCCGCGCGAGTTGCGCAACGGTCCATGAGTCGGCAGGGCGCTCATGCATGCCGCGCAGCGCCCGCGCCAACTGCGGGTCGGCCAGCCCGCGCACGAGACCGGGCGACGCGGCCATGCTCGCCGTCGACCGCAGCGCTTCGATCAGCAGCACTTCCAGCAGACGCTCGAGGACGATGTCGCGTGCCGGGCGGTCCGCGCGGGCTTCGTCGCTGACGAGCTGGACCAGCGTCGACAACCGGCGCTCCCCGCGGACGTGCACCCACTGGGGCAACAACGAAACCAGCAAGGCCGAGTCGGCCGAGCCGAACACGCAATTGCCGACCAGCATGCGTGCGTCCACGGCGCCATCCGGATCGCCGACTCGCGCGCCACCGGGCATCGGCGTAATGACCGTCGTGACGGCTTCATCGGCGGTCGGCGGCTGCCGATCGAGGCTCGACGTGGCGAAATTGCGCGCGGTGGGAATGAGCACGAAATCGCCTTCCCGCAGCGTCAGCATATGGCTCGACGTCGGGCCATCGATCGCCAGATGGCAGCCGCCCTCGAGCACGACAAAGTAGAACGGTCGTCCCGTCTCGGTGCGCCGCACCGCCCACGGCGCGCTCGCGACGACGAGCTTCGAGAACGGCGTACTCGGCCGCAGTAACGCGACGATCTCCGCAAGCGGGTCCGCCATGGTGGACGATCTCTACAAAAGAAAGGACTCCCGAGTATAGCCAGTCCAGCGCGGGGATTCTATCTTTGGCGACACGTTCCCTCACATGCAAAGCAAAGGAGTTCACACCATGTCGTCGCAGACCGTCCTGATCACCGGTTGTTCATCGGGCTTCGGCCTCGAGACCGCCCAGTACTTCGTGAACCAGGGCTGGCATGTCATTGCGACCATGCGTACGCCCAGGCCCGATCTGCTGCCACGTTCCGAGCGCCGCCGCGTGCTGCCGCTCGACGTCACCGACCCCGCGAGCATTCAACGATGCCTCGACGAAGCTGGCCCGATCGATGCCCTCGTCAACAATGCGGGCGTCGGCCTGCTGGCCCCGGTGGAGGGCATCGCACCGGACAATCTCCGCACGCTGTTCGATACCAATACGCTGGGCACCATCGCCATGACGCAGGCCTTCCTGCCGCAATTCCGTGAACGGCGGGCAGGGGTCATCGTCAACGTGACCTCGTCCGTCACGCTGCGGCCGTTACCGTTGCTCGCGGTCTACACCGCAAGCAAGGCCGCGGTCAACGCCTTCACCGAGTGCCTCGCGCTGGAGCTTGCCCCGTTCGATGTCCGCGCGCGCATCGTCCTGCCGGGACGGTCGCCGGAAACCCGTTTCGGCGACAACGCGCGCGTGCTCATGGGCGACACGGTGCCCGAGCCCTATGTGGCATTCCGCGACCAGGTCTTCGCGGCGGTGCGCGATACGACCACGCCCGTCACGCATGCATCGGACGTCGCCGAAGCCGTATGGCGAGCAGTGACCGATCCGGGGGCGCCGATGCGGATCCCGGCCGGGGCCGACGCGGTGGCGATTGCCGGGGGCTGAAGCAGGCGCGCCACCCACCTTCGCACGCCGAGGCATCATGCGAGCGAGCCGACCGCCCGGAACTGCGCGCAAAGCCGGAACACGTCCTCGGACAAGGCCATCTGCTTTGCCCTGGCATAGCGCGTGGCAAGCTTCATGAGTTCCTTGATGTCGCGGCCGCTCGCCTTCGGATAAGCCGCCGTCAAGGCGTCGAGGAGCCGGTCGTCAAGCTCGGCGCCGCACTGTTCGGCCTGCAGGCGCCACAACCGCGCCGCATCTTCCCTGCGCGGCGTCTCGTAATGGATGGTGGCAATGCAGCGCGACAGGATGGCGTCATCGACGTCGCCGGTACGGTTCGTGGTCATGAACAGCAGACCGCTGAAATACTCGAGCGTGCGAAGGAACTCGGCGACGATCGCGTTGTGCTCCAGGTCGTTGCCGCGCCGGCGAATGTAGACGTCGGCCTCGTCGAGCAGCAGCACCGCGTTCCATCGCATGGCCCGCCGCAGTATCTCCATCAGGTTTGCGCCCACGGACGCGGCGGTCGTGCCCAGCTGCCCCGAATGCACACGATACAGAGGTTTGCCGACGACCTCCGCATACACCTCGGCGGTCAGCGTCTTGCCGAGCCCCGGCGCCCCCTGGCAGAGGATCGTCGTCCCGCCCGATTTGCCAGCCACGAAATCCTGCACGAGCACATCCATGTGCGACGTCAGAATGTCGATGAGATCGCGATGCTGATCCGGCAGCACGAGCTTCTCCCGGAGCTCCGGTCGATATCGGTATTCGGTCAGGTGCTGCACGTGTACCCAGATGTTCCGATGCCATTCGAGGTGGAACAGATGCACGTAGCCATGCAGCGGCATCTTCTCGAACGCGGTGGGAACGCCGGCCCTGCGCCAGAACTCGGCATCGCATGTCACTTCGAAACGGCGCTCGAGCCGCTCTTCGTCGTTGATGCAGCGGGCGGCCACCCCGTCGCCGAGACGCGCGAGCGCGACGGCGCCTTTCGCTTCGACGGTAAACGCGGAGCCGGTGGCGATGTACTGCGCGCCGAAGCCGCGTTGATACCGAACGAAGAGTTTCGCGTGCCGTTCGTACTCCTGCCTGAATTCCGCGCATTCCTTGAAGAAGCCGAACTCCGCGAGCAGCTGCGGGATGGTTTTGTCGACGATCTCGTCACGCGTGACGACGATCGACGTCGTCATGCCCGACCGGCGGCGCGTGGGATCGGTCAGCGACGAATTGGCTGACAGCATGGTGTTCGCCAGCAGATCGATGGCCACGTAGGGCATGCCCTGTTCGGGCTCGACGTGGCGGATGCGCTGGACCAGCCATGGCAGAAGGACGCCATCGCGGCTGCGCTGATAAAGCCAGCCGTCGATGACGTCGCGCGACAGATAGGCTACCAATCCGGCCACGAGCAGTTCCAGTCCGGGAATGGTCCGTGCCTGCGGGGCGTTGTAGATATTGTCGAGCGCGAGCATCTGGAACAGCAGCTCCCGTTCGTTTTGCGCCTTGCTCAGCGCGTACAGAGAATTGAGCGATTGCGCGTCGAACAGGCGCGCCGACACGGACATGCTGCCATGACAGATGCCATGTTCCTTGAGTTGCCGGGCCAGCGGCGACTCGGCATCGACCATGGCGAGCAGCGGGTGGATCAGGGACTGCGGGATCTCGAAATTCATGGGTTGCACTCCGTTGGCGGCAAGTCCGAGGGCCCACACGAGGGCGCGCTATGCGAGGAAAAAGCGGATGGCTTCGGTGACGATCGGCGGCTGGATCGCATGCCTGCCGTTGAACTCGACATACTCGACATCGTACCCGGCGGCCCGCAGCTTGGTGGCATTGGCGCGGCCGCTCGTCTGCACGGGCAACTGCTCGTCCACGAGCCCATGCGCGATGAAAACTTTCGGCGTGCCTTCCTGCATGAAGACGGACATGAACCCGCCCGAGAACGCGATGACGTGGCTGGCGATATCGCCGTTGGTGATCCCGATCGACAGCGCGTAGCTCGCGCCATCGGAAAAGCCCGCGAACGCGAGCCGATCGGGCCGTATCCGGTAACGCGCGGAGACGGCCGCCAGCGCCTGCTGCAAGCGCTGGAGGTCGGGGCCGTTGCCCCCGATGACGATGTCCCAGGTCGGAAACGTCGAATGCGGCGCGAGCACGAGAACGCCGTGCGCGTCGGCATGCGGCTCGATGAAGGGCAGTACCTTCTCCGGGAATCCCCCCGCGCCGTGGAACATGACCAGCAAGGGGACCGCTCCTTCCGCCAGCCCGTCGGGCACATAGAGGACAGCGTCGCGTTCATCGGCGATGCCAAGCCGGTGGCGACCCGGCGGGAGGCGGGGCAGCGACGGTTCGACAGGGGAGTAGGTCATCCGGCCAAGCAGAGAGGGATCAAGCATGGGGGAAACGATGCCTCGGCGACGTGGTGATATGTAATATATCACCAATATTGTGCAACGGGGGCGACGCGGGGACCGCGCGAAGGGCGCGAATTAGCTGACTCAAGGGTTAACAAGTGGTGCCGATACAAAAAAGCAGAGCAATCGGCTCTTCAACCTGACTCTTGCGCATGCAAACCCAGACTCGTATTACCGTATCACTCAGGTTACGGCCGCATCGTTGTTGCTGATCGGCCTGACAATCGGCGGCTGCGGCGGCGACAACAACGGCGGCCAGTCCGCTAGCGCGCCCGCGGCCAATACACCCACCGACACACCGGTTACGGTGCCTTCCGTGCCGGCAGCCAAGACCTACACGATCGGGCACGGTCACCGGCCTCGGGTCCAGCCAGTCCGTCGTGCTGCAGAACAACGGCGTCGACGCGCTGTCCATCGGCGTCAGCGGCAGCTTTACCTTCGCCACGGCGGTCGAGGGCGCGTACGCGGTCACCGTTTCGACGCAGCCGACGGGGCAGACCTGTACCGTGACGCATGGCTCGGGTACGGCAACGGCCAACGTGACCGATGTCGCGGTGTCGTGCGTGAACAATCCCGCGCCCGAAGCGCAGGTCACCGCCTTTGCCGGTTCGGCAACGGGCGGCTTTACCGACGGCCCGATCGCGACCGCGACGTTCCTGTCGCCGCAGGGCATCGTGTTCGACGCGAGCGGCAACATGTACGTTACCGACACGGGGAACAGCGCGATCCGCAGGATCACGCCCGGCGGCCTCGTGAGCACCGTGGCGGGCACCAATACGGTGGGCTTCGTGAATGGTCCGGCGGCATCGGCACGCTTCCGTTATCCGAGCGAGACGCTCTTCAATGCGAGCGGCGACATGTACATCCTCGACCAGGGCAACAACGCCATTCGCCTGTTCGACGGCACCACGGTGTCGACCCTGGCCGGATCGGCAGCCGGCACCGCGGGCTATACGGAGGGCACAGGTGCCGCCGCCAGGTTCAGTAGTCCCGTGAGCGCCGCAATGGATGCGGGCGGCAACCTGTATGTGACCGATTTCAGCAACCACGTCATTCGCCGCGTCACGCCGGCGGGCGTGGTCACGACGCTGGCCGGCAGCGGGGCGACGGGCTCGGTGGACGGTACAGGCACCGCAGCGACCTTTATTTCGCCGATCGCCATCAAGATGGACTCGCATGGGGACTTCTTCGTCGTGGACATTTCCGCCAACAAGATCCGCAAGGTCACGGCGGCGGGCGTCGTCACGACGTTCGCGGGCTCCGGTGTGGCGGCGGTCGTCGACGGCACAGGCACGGCGGCGCAGTTCAATGGCCCGAACGGTCTCGCCATCGACGCGGACGACAACCTCTACGTGGCGGACCGCAACGGCAACACCATCCGCAAGATCACGCCGGCCGGCGTCGTCACGACCATCGCCGGTTCGGGCACGGCGGGGTCCGCGAATGGCAACGGTTCGACGGCGCAGTTCGACGCGCCGCTGTCGGTCTCGATCGACAGCGCGCGTAACCTCTACGTGACCGAGCTGAACCGCAACACCATCCGCAAGATCACGCTGCCTTGATGCGGTAGGGGAAGGGGGAGGTATCGACGGGGCGCGATGCCGCCGCGGAGGTCCAACAGAGACGGTCCGATAGAGACGGTCCGATAGAGACCTCTTGCGGGTGAGCCACGAGGCACTGTATATTTATACAGTAGTCGCGGCGCCCCGCGCATCGCGTCAATCCTCCCTCCCGCAAGCTCGAAAGGCAATCATGTTCGTGGACCGCATCGAAATCATCAACGCCGCCAAGGCCCTGCGCGCCAGCCAGGAAGAATCGAAGTACAACAAGCTCGTCGCCCTCGCGAACAAGCAGCTCAAGGCGATGCAGGCGGCCATCCAGAAGGGCAAGGAGGAATTCGAGACCACGCTGGTCCTCGATATCAACGAAGAGCATCCACAGGCCGCGCTGGGACCCCGCGTGCAACGACTGGCGGACGACCTTCGGTCGCAGGGCTATACCGCGACGGTCAGCACGTTTGCCGACGTCAGCGCCGATCGCAAGAACTGGACGCCGAATATCACCGTGACGATCGGTCTGGGGGATCTGGTGGCGGATGCATCGCCATCGCCATCGCCGGCGTCGGGCGAAGCGAGCCGGCCCCCCGAAACCGCGCAACAAGACCGCGAAGCGCTGCGCTCCGCGGCCTGATGGGTCGATGGCTACGAAGGAAGCGGGCCGGGACCGTTTATTAATGCGCCCACATGCGCCACCGTACTCGAGGCGAGCGCTTCGAGGCTATAGCCCCCTTCCAGAATCGACACGATGCGGCCCTCGCACGTCCGGTCGGCAATCCGCATCAATTCCCGCGTGATCCAGTCGAAATCGCTGTCCTCGAGGTTCATGCCCGCGAGGGGATCGAGGCGGTGGGCGTCGAATCCGGCGGAGACGATGATGAGCTGCGGCGCGAAGGCCTCCACCGCGGGCAGCATCAGCGTGGAAATGGCGGCGCGGAACTGCGCGGAGTCGCACCCACGCGGCAGTGGCACGTTGACGATGTTGTGGTCTACGCCCGTCTCCGAACGCGCGCCCGTACCGGGATAGAAGGGCGACTGGTGGCTGGAGGCATAGAACAACTCGGGGCGGTTGTAGAACGCGTCCTGCGTGCCGTTGCCGTGGTGCACATCGAAGTCCACGACCGCGACGCGTTCTAGCTTGTGGACCGCGTTGGCGTACGCCGCGGCGATTGCCGCCTGGTTGAAGATGCAGAATCCCATGGCCTTGGCAGGTTCCGCATGATGGCCGCATGGGCGCGTCGCGCAGAACACGTTGCGCGCCTGCCCCGAGACGACCGCATCGACGCCCGCGCAGGCCGCTCCGACGCAGCGCATGACCGCTTCCCACGAACCCGGCGACATGATCGTATCGCCGGCGTCCAGCGGCACGTAACCCCGGCTGGGCGCATGCTCGGCAATGTCGTCGATGTAGTCCGCCTCGTGAATCAGCTGCACCTGCTCGACGGTCCCCATCGGGGCATCGCGCCACTCCAGGTCAGCGAACGCGGGCGTGCGCAGCGCATCGACAACTGCCTTGAGGCGCTCGGGCGACTCCGGATGATGCGGGCCGGGCCGGTGCTCGAGACAAGCGGCGTGGGTATAAACGATCGTCGTGGTCATGGCTGGCGGGCTCACGGTCCGGGGATGCGACCAAGATATGTGATATATCTGGAATTGTCCACCGTTCCCAGTGGTGACGGCTGTAGGACATGGGCCGATGGCGCCCGCCTGCCGCGTGCGTCCACACTGAGACATCGAATCTCGGGAGACGCGGCATGTCACAGCGCTCAACCTCACTGTCAGGCATGACGATCGCGGCCACAGCGGCCCTCACCGTCGTGGCCTCTATGGTGCCGAACCTGGTTCCCACGGCCATGGCCCAGACTCCCGGCAACCGCGCCGACCACGGCTCGCGCGACAGCCGCATCGTCGGACCCATGGCACCGGGCAGCGCACCCGCCGCCAAGGGCGCGAACAACCCCGGCGGCCTGGGCAAAGGACCCGCGGACATGCCGGAAGAACCGAGGAGCGGTGCCGGCCTGCCGGGCGCCGCGGGCGCCAACAAGCCTCCCTCCGAATCCGCCGGCAAGGGCCCGACCTCGGGTCTGAGCGGCAGCCCCCGCAAGGGCACGGGCGGCGCGTCCATCGATCAGGTGACGCCGCCCGACACCAAGGCGCGTTGATCGTCGCGGCCGTTGAAGCGGTAAAGCACGGCAGGGTTTGTGACGAGGATGGCGTCCCGCACCGGCGGCGGGAACCAGCGCGCGAGCAGGTCCGCGAGCGCCGCGTCGTCGGGCTTGACCGACTCCGTCGCGTGGGGCCAGTCCGTGCCCCACACGAGCCGTGAGGAAAATCTGTCGGCGAGGCTGGTCACGAAGTCATCGAGCTGTTGCAGCGCGGGGCCTCGCAGGTCGCCGCTGCCGTGCGGCACCGCCATATATGCGCCGGACAATTTCAGCCAGCCGTGGCCGCTGTCCAGCAGCTTGTTGACCGCTCGCGTCATCAGTGGCGCGAGGGCGGGCTCCGTGCACGCGCGGGCGAAATGATCGACAACGATATCGACGCCCAGTCCGACCAGCTGATCGACCGCCTGCAAGAAGTCAACCGGCAGCATATGGACCTCCAGATGCCAGCCAAGGTGGCGGAGCCGGGCGGCAAGCGGTTTCGCCATCGCGATATCGGTCGCGCCCCGTTGCACGAGGTTAAGGCGGGCACCCACCACGCCCGCCGCCGCAAGCTGGTCCAGTTCCTCATCGGCGGTTTCCGGCGTTATCACGGCGACGCCGCGCGCCGATGCACCGAAATGCTTCAATGCGGCCAGCAGCGCCCGATGGTCGCCGCCATACGACGAGGGCTGCACGATCACGTTGCGGCGCAGGCCGAGGCGCGCGCGAAGCTGGTCATACTGCGCGGGCGTCGCGGCACCATGCGTCAGCACCGCGTTGCGCGCGAAGGGCAGTGCCGGATCGAATATATGCATGTGGCAGTCACATGCGTCGCTGGGCAGGGGGAACGCCGGCGCGTCCGTGCCCGAGGAGTGAGGAACGCGGTCCGTCATGGCGCGACGCCTCCTGAGTCGTTGGGTGTTCAGCGTTTGGCCGCCACCGAGCGGTTCCAGAACCGATAGGTGCGTTCGAGTTCCGACTTCGCCTCGGGCATCGATGAGGACTCCACCAGGTCCAGCGACATATCGCTGACCTGCCGGCGAACATCCGCATCGGCAAGCGTCTTCCGGAGCGCCGCGTTGAACTTGTCCGCGATCGCCGGTGGCAGATTTTTTGGCGCGAAGAAGGCGTTGAAGCTATTGAGGTTCAGGTCCGGCACGCCGCTCTCCGCGAAGGTCGGCACATCAGGCAACAGGGGCGAGCGCCTGTCGCCCGTCACCGCGAGCAGGCGCACCTTCTTCGCGCGCGACATGGTCACGGCTTCCGGAGAACCGGTAACCCCGGAGGCGAGCTGGCCTCCGATGAGTTGCGGCATCATTAGCGCGGAACCGTTAAAGGGAATGGCTTCGATCGCGACGCCCGCCTTCTTACCCACGCTGCTGCCGATCAGGTCGGGCATTCCGCCCATCAGCGGGACACCGTAGTTGCGTTTGCCCGGGTCGGTTCTGGCAATCTCCATAAACTGTTGCAGGGTCGTGGCAGGGCTTGTGACAGGCACGGACAGCACCCACTGGAAGCGGGCCACGGTGCCAACGGGCGTGAAGTCGCGCAAGGCGTCATACCCCGCCGTTGGGGTGATCAACGGCACGATCACGACGGAATGATCGAGGGCGAGCAGGTATACCGAGCCGTCGGCCGGTGCGTTCTTCACGTAGGCGGTACCGATCTGGCCACTGGCGCCGGGGCGGTTTTCCACGACCACGGTGTGGCCCAGTTCCTTGGCCAGGCCGGGGGCGAGCAGGCGAGCCAGCGCGTCCGTGGCGCCTCCCGCCGCGAACGGTACGACGATGCGGACGGGGCCGTTGTACTCCGCGGCATGCGCGGCGGTCGATACGGTAGTGCTCAGGGCGAGCGCTACCAGCATGCGCGTGAGAATGTGCATGAATGTCTCCGGGTTTGGGAAAGGCGCTTCTGTGAGCGCTCCAGACATCAACGAGACGCGCGCCCTTTGGGGCGCAGCGACATCAACGCAGGCCGAAGCGCTCCAGCGTTTCGCCAAGCTTGAGCAGTTCCACCATCGTCTTGCCTTCCTTGAGCGCCATGCGCATCGCTTCTTCTTTCTCCTCGCGTTCGATGCTCTTGTCGATCACGCTCTCGACCTCGCTGGGGGATACCACGACCAGACCGTCACGGTCGCCGACGACGATGTCGCCCGCGTGAATCTGCACGCCGCCGAACTGCAACGGTACATTGACCTTGCCGGGCTGATTCTTGCCGGTGCCCTTGATGGACAGGCCGCGGCAAAACACCGGGAAACCCATCTCGATGATGGCATTCCCATCGCGCACCGAGCCGTTCACGACGAGTCCCGCCAGGCCGAGTTCCAGCGCGGCGAGCGTCAGGATGTCACCCCACGGGCCCGCTTCGAGGAAGCCCTTCGCATCGACGACGAGTACATCGCCGGGCTTCGTCTTGGTCAACGCGTAGTGGATCATCAGGTTATCGCCGGGACGGATATCCACGGTGACCGCTGGACCCGCCATGCGGAGCGTGGGGTCCAGAGGCTTGAGCCCCGCGTCGAGCGCGCCTTTCTGCCCCTGGGCTTCATGGATGGTGGCGGTGCCCAAGGCTTTGAGGCGTTCGAGGTGCTGTGCGGACATGTGGTCTCCGTGTTGAGTGATTGCCGTGCGGCCGATGAGCGAATAGTACAAAATAAAAACAATAGTGCTCAAGGGTAATGTGCGCGGATGCGGGTAAACGTCAATCTTCGACCGATGCATGGTCCAGAGTCGTACATTAAAAATACACACGACAGCTCTGCCTCAGCGGCTCCCCGCATTTGGTAGCATTGCGGCGGGAACCGCCCCATGCGGCCCGGTTGGGGAAGCGACCCCGCAACGCGCGTCAGGAAAACCAGAAAAGCGATGAAAAAGGGCAGCGAACAGACCTACGAAGTGCTGAAGAAGCGAATCGTGGCAGGGCACTACACGGCGGGCACCCAGCTCAAGGAGGAGCACATCGCCGAGGACATCGGCGTGAGCCGCACGCCCGTGCGCGCTGCCCTCAAGCGTTTGATCGACGATGGCCTCGCGGTGCAGGAGAGCGGACGCGGTGTGTTCGTCGCCGGTTTCACGCGCTGGGACATCGAAGACATGTTCCGTCTGCGCATTCGCCTGGAGCCGTTTGCCGCCCGGCTTGCGGCGGAGCGGGCCGACGCGGCCGTCATTGCGCGGCTCAAGCAATGCAATCAGGAAATGGCTGGCGCCATCGAAGGCGCGCGCGATTCGGAGAGCGGCATCGAGGCCGTGCAGGCCGCCAACAGCCGCTTTCATCGTCTGTTGCTGGATGCCGCGGGATCCCAACGCCTGAAGACGATCCTCGAGACCATGATCGACATGCCGATCATCACGCGTTCGTTCTTCCTTTACGAGTACGCCGATCTGCTGCGTAGCCTCCAACACCACCGCGACATCGCCATGGCGGTCGAACTGCATGACGGCGATCTTGCCGAGCAGCTCATGTCCGTCCATCTGCTGGTGTCCAATCAACGGTTTATGAGCCGGCGGCTGGACAACTTCGACACGCCTTCTAGCGTACAAAAATAGAACAAATCTCCGCGTCACCCACCGGCTGGCGCGGGAGACATTGGGTAAATCCCCCACGTTTACCCTGCAACTCTCGCTTTTTCGTTGTTCCGACTGTATTTATTTTGTACTCTTTGGCTTCATTAGCAAGGAGGCAGTCTTGAACATCGCAATCATCGGCCTGGGCGAAGTGGGCCGCTGCTACGTCAGCGCGCTCGCCACCATTCCGGGCACCACCTTTCAGTTCTGCGACACGCATTTGTCGCAGGCTGGCCGTGACCTCGCCGCGCAGTTCGACCTCACCGTTCACGATCGAATCGGACCCTGGCTCGCCGATGCAGACTGGGTGCTGTCCTGCGTATTCGGCGCCGTGGCGCTCGACGTGGCTGGGCAGTGCTTCGACCAGATGAAACTCGGCGCGCGCTATGCCGACCTGACGACAGCGAGCCCAGCCGACAAGCGTGTGGCGGGCGTGCGCGCGAAGGCGAGGGGCATCGGTTACGCGGACGTCGCCGTCATGGGGGCGATTTCGCTGGCGCGGGCGAAGACACCGCTTCTGTGCGCGGGCGATGGCGCTGACGATTTCGCGGCGCTGATCGCGCGTGCCGGCGGCAATGCGCGCGTGGTCGAAGGCGGTACCGCGGGCGATGCCATCTCGCTCAAGGTGCTGCGCAGCGTGTTCACCAAGGGCATGGAGGCGCTCGCGGTAGAACTGCTCATGGCGGCGGAGAAGCAGGGCGTGCGCGCGAAGCTGTATGGCGTCTTGAAGGACATCGACGACAGTCCGCTCGAGGACTTCATCAACATGCTCGTGCGCACCCACACGATCCACGCGCGACGCCGGACGCACGAGGTGGCGGAAGCCCAGAAGGAACTGCGCGGGGCGGGACTGACATCGCTCGTGCTGCCCGGTGTGGAAGCCCGCTTCGCCAGGACATCGGCGGCGATCGAAGCCAGTCCGGTCGGAGAGAACCCCTCGCTCGAGGACGCGCTGCAGTGGTTGCTCAGGCAGACGTCATAACGACACAAGACACACGCAAGCGACACGCGTGAGACGAGTGACACGAGCGAAACAAGGCTTACCTAGACAAAAAAATTCCGGAGACAGGACATGCGTACCCTCTATCTCGCTGCGGCAGCAGCGATCTTTGCCACGACGTTCGCGGTGCCGCCGGTGTCCGCCGCGGACAAGTACCCCAGCAAGCCCGTGCGCATGCTGGTGGGCTTTCCGCCCGGCGGTTCCGCGGACATCAACGCGCGGATCGTCGCGCAGGGACTGGCATCGCAGCTGTCCACATCGATCGTGCCGGACAACAAGCCCGGCGCCGGCGGCAACATCGCAGCCACCGAGGCCAAGCGCGCGGCGCCGGATGGCTACACCATTTTCTATAGCACGTCGGCCATCGTGCTGGCGCCGTCGCTGTACCAGAACGTCCAGTTCGATGCGTTCACGGATTTCGTGCCGATCAGCCTGACCGCCAACATTCCGCTGGTCCTGGTCACGACGCCGAACCTGCCCGTGAACAATGTCAGGGAACTGGTTGCTCACGCGAAGGCCAACCCCGGCAAGCTCAACTACGCTTCGTCGGGCTCCGGCGCGCTGCTGCACCTGGGCGGGGCGCTGTTCGCCAAGGAAATGGGCATTCAGGTCACGCACGTCGCCTACAAGGGCAGCGCCCCCGCCATCACGGACCTGATCGCCGGCGCCACCCAGTTCATGTTCCTGCCGCTCAACGAGGCGACGCCGCATATCAAGGCCGGCAAGCTGAAAGCACTTGCGCTCACGGGCAACAAGCGCACATCGATCCTTCCGGACGTTCCCACGATCAAGGAAGCAACCGGTCTGGACTCGCTCGTCATGGGCGCATGGCAGGGCATCCTGGTCCCGAAGGGCACCCCCGACGCGATCGTCGCGCAACTACGCGACGCCACGGCCCAGGCATTGCAAGACAAGGCGGTCCGCGCGAAGCTGCAGGACCAGGGCTCCGAAATCCTCGGCGGAACCCCGCAGCAATACACCGAATACATGAAAAGCGAGTCTACCCGCTGGGCCCGCGTCATTCGGGAGTCCGGGGCGAAGATCGAGTGAGTGCTACGTTTCCCGCCGCACCTCAGCCCTCCGCCGCCATCCGCAACAGCGCCCGCGTTGCCGCCGAATGGTCGTAGGTGCGGGTGGCGATGACAACTTCGCTGTAGGCGTTGGCCATCTCGAGCGGCTTGAATACCGCGCCTGCGACGGCATAGCGGGACAGGGTGCGCGGGACCACGCCGATACCGAGGCCCGCGGCGGCGAAGCTTGTGACGCCGACGGAGTCGGATGTGCGGATCGTGCGGGTCGGCTCGAAGCCGGCCTCGAGACATAACTCCTGGATGCGATGACCGAGGCCGACGCCGGGTGGGTCATCGACCACGATAAAGACGTCGTCGCCGATATCGCGCAAGGTCATGTGCTTTTTTTTAGCGCTGCGATGATCGCTCGCCAGCACGACGTCCAGTTGGGTTCGGGAGAATGGCGTCAAGCGTATCGCGCTGTCGAGCGGACCGGGAGGCGACCGGAGGAACGCCACGTCGATGCGTTCATCGGCGAGCGCGTGCATCTGGTCCTGGACAGGAATGCCGCGTAATTCCAGCTCGACGTCGGGGCGTGCCTGCGCGAACCGTCTCAGCAGGGCAGGCAGTTCGGGCTCGAGCGCCACGGAGCTGGCGTACGCGATGCTCAGCTTGCCGAGTTCGCCCCGGCTGGCCCGCCGGCCCGCGAGGACGGCGGTCTCGGCGTGCGCGAGGGCCTGGCGCGCATGCGTCAGGAACACCGCGCCGGCATCCGTCAGTTCGATACCGCGGCGCACGCGCTTGAACACCTTGAATTCGAGCCGCGCCTCCAGCGCCTTGATCTGCTGCGTGACGGCGGGCTGCGCGATGCCGAGTATCTCGGCCGTACGGCCGAAATGCAATTGCTCGGCCGCGATGACGAAGGTGCGGAAGTAACGCAGTTCCATGGCGGTTCCAATGAATCAATAAGTTTATCTTATCAAAATCGCGGTGGTTGATTGATTGATTGCATCGTTGCGCGGGCGTCCAATAGAGGCTTCCCTGACCCGAGGCAAGCCATGCAACGAAGCGAACGAAGCGACAACCATCACAACAACCACAGCGACAGCGACAGCGATGTGCGTCCCGCGCGTGCAGCCGACATCCCCGTGAACGATCTCCGCTCCGCGCTCGCCCGCCTTGCCACAGTGCCCGGACAACTGCTCGAAACGGATCGCGAGGTGGACCCCCATGCGGAACTCGCTGGCGTGTACAAGCGGATCGGCGCGGGCGGCACGGTGCAACGTCCTACCCGGCTGGGCCCGGCGATGATCTTCAATACGATCAAGGGCTACCCGGAGAGCCGCGTGCTAGTGGGGCTGATGGCGAGCCGCGAACGTGTGGCGCGGCTGCTCGATACCACGCCGACGGCGCTCACGCAGCGTATGGGCGACGCCGTGCGACACGCCATTGCCCCCGTGACCGTCGAGCGCGATCGCGCGCCTTGCCAGGAAGTCGTTTATCGCGCCACCGATGCGGATTTCGACCTGCGCAAGCTGATCCCCGCGCCGACGAATACCGAAAGCGATGCCGGCCCGTTCCTCTGTCTTGGCCTGGTGCTCGGCAGCGACACGGAGACCGGCCACGCGGACGTCACGATCCACCGGCTGTGCGTACAGGGCCGCGATGAGCTCTCGATCTTCTTTGCGCCGGGCCGCCATATCGACGCCTTCCGCCAGAAGGCCGAGGCGCGCGGGGAGGCCCTTCCTGTCTCGATCAACATGGGACTCGATCCCGCCATCCATATCGGCGCCTGCTTCGAAGCCCCGACCACACCGCTTGGTTTCGACGAGCTGTCGATTGCCGGCGGTCTGCGGGGAAAACCCGTCGAACTCGTCGACTGCGTGAGCATCGGCCAGAAGTCCATCGCGCGGGCCGAGATCGTGATCGAGGGGGAGATCCTGCCGAACGTACGCGTCGTCGAAGACCAGAACACGGGGACCGGCCACGCCATGCCGGAATTCCCCGGCTACAACGGTCCCGCCAATCCATCGTTGCCCGTCATCAAGGTGAAAGCGGTGACGATGCGCCGCGGCGCCATCATGCAGACGCTCGTCGGCCCCGGCGAGGAGCACACGAGCCTGGCCGGTATTCCGACCGAAGCCAGCATTTATAACGCGGTGGAAGCCGCGATGCCGGGATTTCTCAGGCAGGTGTACGCGCATACGGCGGGTGGCGGCAAGCTGCTCGCGGTGCTTCAGGTCAACAAGCGGTCCGCCTACGACGACGGCCGCGCGCGCCAGGCCGCGATCATCGCGCTGGGCGTGTATTCGGAGCTGAAGCACATTATCCTGGTCGACACCGATGTCGACCCCTTCGACACCGACGACGTCATGTGGGCCATGACCACGCGCTATCAGGGCGACACGTCGACGATGTTCCTCCCGAAGATCAACGGTCACGTGCTGGACCCTTCGCAGACGCCCGCCTTCAACCCGGCGCTGCCCGCCCGCGGTGTCACCTGCAAGACCGTCTTCGATTGCACGGCGCCTTTCCACATGCGCGAAGAGTTCGAACGCGCCCAGTTCAAGGAAGTCGATCCGCGCCCGTTCGCCCCGCACTTGTTCCCGGAGGAGGACGATCATGTCTAAGCGCGCACGTCATGGGCGTCGTCGCCTGATCGTCGGTGTCACCGGGGCGACGGGGTTCATCTACGCGGAACGCGCGCTGCGTTTGCTGCGGGAGATGGAGGTCGAGACCCATTTGGTGATGTCGCGCGCCGCGGAACTGACGCGGGAATACGAGTCGTCCCTGTCGCGCGACGCGGTGCATGCGCTCGCGGACCATGTGTATCCGATCGCCGACGTCGGCGCTTCGATTGCATCGGGGTCGTTTCGGACGCTCGGCATGCTCGTGGCGCCTTGCTCGATGCGCACGGTCGGCGAGATCGCATCGGGTGTCACCAGCACGCTCCTGACGCGCGCGGCAGATGTCGTTCTCAAGGAGCGCCTCCCGCTCGTGCTCATGGTGCGAGAGACGCCGCTGAACCTCATCCATCTGCGCAACCTGACGACGCTGACGGAGGCCGGCGCCACGGTGTTTCCGCCGGTCCCCGCGTTCTACGCGAAGCCGGCAAGCCTCGAAGAGATGGTCGACCACTCGGTAAGCCGCGCGCTGGACCAGTTCGGGCTCGATACGGGCCGGATAGAAGGGTGGCGCGAAGGGTGAAGCGAAAAAGCCAGCGCCTTCACCCGTCTACTGGACGCGGATATTGGCCGCCACGGAAGCTCTCAGCGCGCGTTCGACGGCCTGACGGAAAACCGTGGCCGGCCGGGGCAGACGGCGGGATGGGTTGCTGACGATCCCGATCGATCTCGACAGCGCGAAATCGGACAGCCTGACCGTAGCGATGGTCGAGGAACTGCGCGCGACCGCAAGGCTGGGGAGCAGCGCGAGGCCGAGTCCAGCGTCCACCATCGCCAGCAGCGACGAGATGTGCGCCGCCTCGTGCGCATGCGTCAGCTGGATGCCCCGGTCCGCCAACGCCCGGTTCAACAGCAGACGATTACCGCTGGTCCGGCTGAGCGCCAGCCATGTTTCCTCGACGAGCGACGCCAGCTTGACACGTCGTCGCGCGGCAAGCCGATGAGACTTCGGGGCGACCAGCACGAACGGGTCCTCGACGACAGGATCGAACACGAGACCCTGCGCCGGCTCGGCGAGAAACGCAATCCCGAAGTCGGCTTCCCCATCCCGTACCTTGGCAACCGTCACCGCGGCCGATTCGTCGAGGACATGAATCCTGACGTTGGGCAATTCCGGCGCGATGGCCTTCATGGCGGCCGGGACGATGCCCAGAGCGACCGACGGTATGCATGACACGGTAACGCGACCGGCGAATCGCGCGTTGAGGCGCGCGACATCGAACGCCGCCGCATCGAGATCGTCGAGCGCGGCCTGCGCGCGCTCGCGGAAGGATGCGCCAATGCTGGTCAGGCGCACGGTGCGCGACGTGCGTTCGAGCAGGCGGGCGCCAAGCCGCTCCTCCAGCAGTTCGACCCTTCGACTCAGCGCGGGCGCGGAGAGAAACAACGCTTCCGCCGCGCGACGAAAGCTCGCCTTGTCGGCGACCGCCAGAAAAGCCCGCAGCTGATCCAGATCGAGACCATTCTGTTTCATGAAACGATCCTTCCGAACATTGCAATTGTCAAACCATGTGGGTCGGGCGAGTATAGGGCGTTTTTTTGACTGCAAGTCCACGATGACATCCAACTCGATCCTCGCATTCTCCACTTTCCGCACCATGCCGAAGTGCCTCGGCGTCGCCGCGATCGCGCTTGGCCTGCTCGCGTCGAGCGCCGTGCACGCGCAAACCATCACGGCGGTATCGTCCGGCGGCTTCGCCGAAGCCTTCAAGACCCTCTCGGCGCGGTACAACGCGGGCAACACCGGCACGAAGGTGGAAACGTCGTTCGGACCCTCGATGGGGAAGACCGCCAACGCGATCCCCGCGCGCCTCGCACGAGGGGAGACCGTCGACGTCGTGATCATGGTGGGCGGCGCGCTCGACAAGCTGATGGAAAGCGGACAGCTGGAGCCGGGAAGCAAGGTGGTGCTGGCCAACTCCCGCATCGCCTGCGCGGTGCCTCAGGGCAAACCGAAGCCCGACTTGCGCACCGTTGCCTCGGTCCGGCAGGCCTTCCTCGATGCGCCTTCCATCGCATGGTCGGACAGCGCCAGCGGCGAATACATCCAGCACGAGATGCTCGCCCGGCTTGGCATCGAAGCGGAGGTCAAGAAGAAGGGCCGGCAGATTCCTGCCACGCCCGTCGGCGAGATCCTGGCCCGGGGTGAAGCCGCATTCGGCTGCCAGCAGCACAGCGAACTCCAGCCCGTCCATGGCATCGACATCGTGGGCGAGCTGCCGGACGAGCTGCAACGTGTCACGCCTTATGCGGCGGCCGTGGTCAAGCACAGCAAACATCCGGCAGCCTCGAAGGCCTTTATCAACTTCCTGGCGGCGCCCGCCAACGCGGCGACCATCGCGGAAACGGGCCTCGTGCCGGTGGCGAAAAAGTAAGGGGGCGGCGATACCTGCCGACGGCTAACTTTCGGCCCGCGAGCGAACGTTTCGTATCTGGCTGCGATGGCAGCCGATTCGACCCGCATCATTTTCCCGTCATAGAGACTTTTCTCTTTTAGCGGGGATGCCATGGGCAGGAATTCTGTCGATTCGACGACTCACGTACCGATGCAGGACCTGAATCGACCCGGTCCGTCTTCTGGCACGGCGCCGGCGATCGGTACGCATGAACGGCCGCGCACTAGCCGGACGCCAGCCAATGGCGCGCTCGCGGTCCTGCAGCCGCGGCCGGGTCCGGCCACGGCGCTCAGCGTGTACAGCCGGACGTCGGTCAGGCCGACCGAGGCGCATGCATGGGTGGACCCCACCGGCCGGCAACACGACGACACCGCGAGCGCCCCGCCCCTCACCGTGGGGCACCGCCGCAAAACGCTGGCAACGATCCCGGCGGGTCTCACCGAGAATCATCCCGCCGCGCACGCGGATGGACCGGGCACGGTGTTCGACGTCACCCCATTTTTCCCCGATGCGCCTGTCACGGCAAAGCCGGGGCGCCGCGCATCGCGAAGAGCGGCGAATGTGCCGACACCGACGCCATCCGCCATGTCCAATGCCGAGGCGCGAGGTCGTTTGCAAAGAGAACTCCAGACGCATCTGCATGGCCATGCCGGTGCGATTGCCGGCATGGCGCTGGCGGCCGCCTGCGAAGGCGACGCCAATCGCGCGCGGCAAGCCTTTACGGTGCTTCGCAGCGGCAGCGCCGCGAGCACAGACGAGCGTGCCCAGGCCGATGCTTTCGCCGCCGCCTGCCGCCTCAGCGCGACGGGCGTTGGCCTCGATATCCTGCAGAGCCTGCGCGCGAGTCAGCCATCGTCGTCGAAGGCGCCGGCGCTGTCCGAGGAACATGCGGCCATTCAGATGCAGGCCGACATGACCGCGCATCAGGCCGCCGAGCGCCTGCTTGCCGTCTGGCCGCATAACGTCTCGCGACCGAACTCGCTCGATGAGCTTGCGCATGTCTGCAACGCGCTGACCGGGCGGCTGTACACGGACGATCTCCACGGCGATTTGCGCGACGATTTCCAGCGCAGGGCGGAGATGGAAGAGACGTCCAGCCTCGTCGACAATACCGACGAAATCCGACTGGTCCGGGAACTCGTCAACAGCGGGCTGGCGGACGAACCGCTGGCCATGAAGGCCCTGCTGGCCGGCGTGATGCTACGCAAGAATCCGGGCATGGCGCTTCAGGGCGCCCATGCGGAGCTGGCCCTGCCGTATCTTGCCGCGCGCAACCAGATCTATGACGAACACACGCTCCAAGAAATCGGCGACCGGCTGTTCAAGATGCTCGAATACGCCGATCGCGCCGCCGCCGGTCCAACGGCGCAGGCCCGCGACGCCATCACGGGCAAGGGCAAGAACCCGCTGGCCGCGTTGAGCGGCGGGACGGGTGGGCAGCTTCTGCGCGAACCCGAGCCCGACTTCGACGGCGTCGCCGCCGCTGTCGGCAGGGTAACCGACGCCCTCGCGGCATCCATGGCGGGGCATCCGGCCGGCACGGACACCTCGCTAGCCGATTTCCGGAAGACCGTGCGCGTCGCCATCCTCGATCAATGGGTCAAGCAGATCGGCGAGAGTCACTGGCGCGACCGCACCAAGGTCTCGCTGAAAGCGGACTCTCCCGTCATGGCCCGGGTCGGCGAAATCCTGCACCTCGATGCGGATAGCGTGGCCGCGATGCGCCGGCGCGCCACGGCGGAGCTCGGTGCGAACATCGTGATGACGCCCGAACTGCTGCGCAATTGGGCGGCCGAGGCATTGCCGGAGGGGAGTGAGGAAGAGGCCAGGCTGATGGAAGCCGGGCTGGCTCACGTCGAACACATGCAAAACCGCGGCGACATTTTCCCTGCCCACGCCAGCGCCAACGATTACCTCATGGCCGTCCGCCGGTCTATCGCCCTGTCGCGCATGACGTACGGCGTGCGGAGCAACGAGCGGCGGGACCTCGGCATCAACTTCGCCATGAACTGGGTCGCCAACCGGAGCAAGACACCGGTGATACTCGCGGGACCCGCATTCCGCGCCACGCGCCGTGTCGGCGCCGACGTCTACGCCGGTTCCACCGCGTTGGCCGGCGCGCTGGAGATGACCACGCAACGGGGATTGACCGGCGCCTTAGGGGGTTCCGCTGTCTTCTCATGGTCCCCGACGAAGTGGTTTGGCGGGTCCGCCTCCGCGACGTTACTAGGGGTGACGGGCGAGCGCGCAAGCATCGAGGGGGCAGCCATACGCACCCGCTTACGGCCGCCGCCAGATACCGAGTCGTGGCGCACCACGCTGCTGGAAGCCTTCGATTCGATGTACGGCGTGAGGGTGCCGGCCGAGCCGGGTGGCGCGCCGGAGATCCGGCGGCCAGCAGACGCCCGGGCGTTGCTCGACAATCTGGCCTCGACGCACGCCAAGGCCCCCGATCTGTCGCTTGGGCGGGTGTCCGGCAGCAGCGTCAACATCGGCTCAGCGCTCACGGTCAGCGCCGCGGGACGCTTCAAGAGTCCGAAGACCAGTAACACGACACGGGGCGGCCCTGGTCTGAGCGTGACGCAGACCGTGAACTGGCTCACGCGGCGCACGGTGAATGACGACAACGGTGCGCTGCAAACGCGCGTGGTCAACCAGACGTCGAATACGAACACCAATGCGTCCGTCAACTTGAGCCTGAGTTTTCCTGGCGGCAGCAAACGGGGCAGCGCCGCGTTCACGCCTGTCAACCTGCTCAGCGCTTCCGCCATCACGTTCCCGATGTCGCGCGGCGGCACGCTGCGCTTCTCGATGGACAACGGCAAGGTGGCGTCGACCACGGCCTACGATACCGAGTTCGCGCGGCCAGACGACTTCAAGCGGTACGCAGACAGCCGGCGCGGCGAATGGTTGCGCTGGACACGTACCGAAGCCGACGACGCCGGCAAGGAGGCACTCACGCCCGAGGAACGCCTCGACGCGTACCTGCAGCGCGCAATGGACAACGCCGCGACCGGTCAACTGGTACTCGCCGAGCGGATCGTGATGCAGCCCGACGCCCGCGCGCGGATAGACGAGCTGCTGGCAGCGTTCGCCTATGCCGACGCCCTCCCACCGGATCAGCGCGACACACGCCGCGCCGAACTGCGCGGTGAGCTCGACACACTGGTCGGGAACGAGGAAAGCTGGGGTCCCCGGTTTCTCTACGTCAACGAGATCAACGGCGAGCGCACCGAGGCGGGTGTCAACTATCTGCTCAACGCGGCGGTGGCTCAGGAGGTCACCACGGCTCACCAGCTGAGCGCCTACCGGGCCGAACTCACCCTGCGCGAGAGGCCTGAGTGAGGACCGCGGTTGAGCGCCCACGCGCGCAGCCGCTCGGATACCCGTTTCTCGAGGATGGACGTCGATAGCGAAGCCACGACCAGCGCGATCGTCACGTAGATCGCCAGCAGGACGCCGCCTGGTAGTGCGCGCAGCATCTCGAAGCGCGGGGCGAATCGCGCGCAGAGGAAAAAGACGATCTTGTGGGACAGGTATAGCGAGAACGAAATCTCGCCAAGCCACAGCAGCCAACGCGCAATCCGCGGGCGCAGAGCCTTTTCGAACAGGGCCGCCGCGACGAACAGCGGCGCCAGTGTCATGCCCCAGCCCGTGAAGCCGTGGCCGAATTTAACGTGGCTGGCGAGTTGCCAGACCACGACCGCCGAGACGATCCCCATGACCATGGCGCTCAGTCTCCATGGCGGCGCAGGGTGCTCCCGGAGGTAGAGCCATCCGACCACGACGCCGAAGCCGAACTCCAGGATGATGGGGTTCGTGGCCATGTCGGCGAGGGCGCTGCCGAATATCGCGGCTCGGTAGGGGTTCAGGGCCGGTGCTACCCCGTTGGCCATGGGCACCAGAACCAGCAACACGGCGAAGGCGCCAGCCAGCATCCACCAGCGGGCCCTCCCAAACAGCATCGAGGCGGCGAACAGCAGATAGAACTGGATTTCGTAGTTCAGCGTCCATCCGACATTCAACGCCGCGTATCCATAAAAGGGCGGGGAAATAATCGAAAGCGGCAGGAAGAATATACTTTTTACAATATCGACCGCTGGTCCACCCGATATTCCACCATCCCGAATCATTAACCACACCAGCGTCCAAACCAGATATGCCGGCCAAATCCGACAAAACCGTTTGATCAGAAAATCGAGAACATCCCGGCCAGACCCCGCTCCCCATGTGGAGTAGATCATGATGAAACCGCTGATCATGAAAAAGAGGTCTACCCCAATCGCCCCGGATTCGAGGAAATTCCGTAGATAAAGGTGGGAATCCAGCGGTCCCAGGACGAAAGCGCCGTGGCTTGCCACAACGAGCAGAGCCGCGATACCCCGCAGCGCCTGAATGGTGCCGAGGGGCGTTTTGAGTGTGGCCGGGGGCGCCATATCACGCAGTTTCAATCAATCGAAACGACGATTATAACGACGCCGCCCGCAGCACGACCCTCCACGAACGGCATGCTCTGGTTTTAAATCCAATGCGATGGCCCGTATATGCTGACGGCGCCATCCGGACGATGTGCGGAATGCCCCCTATCAGGACCAGTGTCTGCCCGCACAGGTATCGGCCTCGGTGCATAGACTTCAGCAACATCAGGGTTCGCCATGCCAATCCCGGCTGGCGCAGGGGAGCCATCGTCTGTTGCGCTCCTCGCAACGGGAGACGTAATGCTAGCGTTGAACTACCGAGGACCGTATCGCGTTCGTGTGGCCCACAAGCAGGAGCCGCCGATCGAACATCCCCATGACGCGATCGTGCGTGTCACACGGGCGTGCATCTGCGGGTCCGACCTTCACCTTTACCATGGCCTCGTCCCCGACACCCGCGTGGGCACGACCTTCGGGCACGAGTTCACGGGGGTGGTGGAGGAGGTGGGCTCCGCGATCACCACGCTCAAGCCTGGCGACCATGTGCTCGTGCCGTTCAACATCTTCTGCGGCAGCTGCTACTTCTGCCAGAAGGAGTTGTACAGCAACTGCCACAACACGAACCCATGCGCCACCGCGGTGGGCGGCATCTACGGCTATTCCCATACCACCGGCGGATACGATGGCGGACAGGCCGAGTATGTCCGCGTCCCCATGGCGGATGTGGGCCCGATGGTCATCCCGCCCGACATCGATCCCGACGATGCCGTCCTGCTGACGGACGCTTGTCCCACGGGATATCAGGCCGCCGAGATGGGCGACATCCAGCAAGGCGAGACCGTCGTGGTGTTTGGCGCGGGGCCCGTCGGCATCTTCGCGGCCAAGTCGGCATGGCTGCTCGGTGCCGGCCGGGTCATCGTGGTCGACCATGTCGATTACCGCCTGGACTTCGTCCGCAAGTTCGCGCAATGCGAGGTCGTCAACTTCAGGTATGTGCGCGACATGGCCGTGCATATCAAGCGCATGACGGACTGGGTGGGTGCCGATGTCTGTATCGATGCCGTCGGCTGCGAGGCGGCCGGCAGCGCGGTGCAGCGGCTCACAGGCAGATTTCTGAAACTGCAGGCGGGGACTGCCACCGCGCTTCACTGGGCCATCAATTCGGTGCGCAAGGGCGGCAAGATATCGATCGTCGGTGTCTACGGCCCCACGTTCAATGCCGTGCCCATTGGCAATGCGCTGAACAAGGGCCTGACGCTCCGCATGAACCAGGCGAGCGTCAGGCGCTACGTGCCGCGATTGATCGAACACATCCGCGCGGGCCGGCTCAACCCGAAGGCGATCATCACGCATCGCATACCGCTGGAGGATGCATCCGACGCTTATCACATGTTTTCGTCGAAGCTTGACGAATGCATCAAGACGGTCCTCATTCCACCGCGCGCCCGGGCATGATCGCTCACCGCAACCCGCTACGGAGACAAGACAATGGCTGACGATCTGGTACCCACGGGCGCTGATGCGCGAGAGTCGACACCGCCGCAAGATGCCGGCAAGGTCTTTGTGTTACCGGCCAATCCCGTGCACAACGCGCGAGACCTGTCCGATGTGCTCGGATGGGGCGCGGATCTCGATCCGAAAGACCGCCCTGGCTATCCGCGCGAGCGCACGCCGCCTCGGGTGGAGGGCCCACCGCTCGACGAACTGGTGCCGCAGCCGCGACGCATCGTCGTGCACCATTCCGCCGAGCGCCCGGGAATCACCCCGATCTTCGGGACCTCGGCGCCGCCGACGGGCATCAGCGGCGCGCTACGCCATGCCGCCTTCCAGCTCAGCGAGAACGACGTCCGGCACTGGCTGCTCCTGATGTTCGCCGATCGCATCAACGTCGTGGAGGGAATCGCTGGCGATCTGAGCACCGGGCACATCCCGAACATCTTCGCGGAGATGGGATGGGCCGCGGAATGGAAATATAATCGCCCGCGTTTCCTGATGAAGATCGCGGTCGCGGGCGCCGTCGTGGGCGTGGCCTATCTGTTCCGCCGCAGAAGCCGGCACCGCTAGGGTGGCCCGGTCTGCTTTCTTGCCCCGTCGGCTTCATCTTTGTCGTTCGCCGCCGTTAACTTGAAGGTTGGCTATCCTCCCGCATGGCGAGTGCATGCGCCGGAGGTGTTTTTCCCGTGGGAGGATGGCTGTTTGGCGGGCATGTTACGAGCTGTCCTGACTCTTCATCGTGTTATCTCGCATTCACGCTAAGGCAGTTGCCCCTTGGGTCGGTCGCCATCCGGTGATCGTCGGTGTCCTCGGTACCTTGCTGACGCTCGTCGCGTTCGGCATCTCGGTGCTCACGCTCTGGTCCGCCCGCGACACCGCGCTGGTACATGCCCACGAGACGTCGAGAAACGTTGCGGCGGTGCTGGTCAACGACATTGCCCGGACCATGGACTCGTCGAATCAGTCGCTGCAGATGCTGATCGCGGCATTGGCCCGGGCGGGCATCCGGGCCATGGACCCGACGACCCGTCATGAAGTGCTGTTCAATGGGACGGCGGCGGCGAGGTACGTCACCGGCATGGGGGTGACGGACGATCGGGGGCAACTGATCGATGGCTGCTGCTCCAGCACGCACAAGTGGGACTTCAGCGATCGGGACTATTTCCGGATCCATCGAGCCGCGCGCGATGTGGGCCTATACGTGTCCGCCGCCTACCGCGCACGTTCGCGCGGCGGTGTCGAAGCGATCGCCCTGAGCCGGCGAATCGACCGCGACGACGGCGCCTTTGCAGGCGTGGCCGTCCTGGCGATCGACGTCGATTACTTCCGCCAGCTCCTTGCCCAGCTCGATGTCGGGCGCAGCGGCGTGACGGCGATCGTGCGTACCGACGGGAGCGTGATCGCCCGGAACCCTTCCTCGGCCGTCGTGCCGGCGTCCAACCTCAGGCAGTCGCCGACATTCCCGCGAATGGTCAACGAGCCATCCGGCTTCTACGAGGCCCGTTCGCCGATCGACGGCGTGGTGCGGCTCTACACGTATCGACGCGTGCCAGGGACGCCCTTCATCGCGGTGGTGGCGCCCGCCAAGGAGGAGGCACTGGCGTCCTGGGCGCGGCTTTGCTGGGGCGTCGGCAGCGCGTCATTCGCCATCAGCGTGGCCTTCTGCACCGTGGTCTGGTTGCTCTCGTTCGCGCTCAGAGACCGTGTTCGGGCGCAGGACCACCTGATGGAACTCACGCAGACGGATTCCCTCACGGGCCTCAGGAATCGCCGGGCACTGTCGACCGCGCTGGAAAGCGAATGGGCGCGACTGCAGCGTGACGACGGGTATCTGTCGGTGATTTTTGTCGATGCGGACAACTTCAAAGACTACAACGACCGGTTCGGCCACGCGACCGGGGACGACGCTCTCAGGCTGCTCGCGTCCCACCTCCTGCGCCATGCCAGACAACACAATGGCCTGGCCGCCCGCTATGGGGGAGAGGAGTTCGTGGTGGTCCTCCCGGACACCGGCGCATCCGACGGGTTGCGCATCGCGGAAGCCATCCGCCATGACGTGGAGCATCATCGCGCTTCGGCGCTCCCGCCGTTCACCGTCAGCATAGGGGGCGCCACCACGCGCGGGTCCTCGTCCGGCTCCATCGACAACCTGACCCGATCCGCGGACGACGCCCTCTATCAGGCCAAGAGAGAAGGCCGAAACCGCGTCATCTGGCGCAGCGTGCGCTGCGAAGACGCCTGCATCGCGGACATGAAATCGGCCGCCTAACGTGTATGGAGCAAGAAGTGAACGTAGAGAGCATCATGTCCCGGCGCCTCGCCACGGTCGGATTCGACGACACGCTGACGACCGTCAAGGAAATTTTCGATCAGGCGAACTTCCACCACCTGCTGGTGGTGGAGGACGGCAAGCTCCGCGGGGTGGTGTCGGACCGGGACCTGTTGCGCGCCATGAGCCCATTCATCGGCAGCAATGTCGAGAATGCCCGGGATCTCGCCACGCTGAACAAGCGCGTGCATCAGATCATGTCGCGTCAGCCATTGACGCTGCCGCCGGAAGCCACGATCTCGGATGCCATTGCGCTATTCCTCGCCAACAACATCTCGTGCATTCCCATCGTCGTGCCCACGTTCGAGCCCGTGGGGATCGTAAGCTGGCGCGATATCCTGCGCGCCATCGCCGATGACAAGACTGCCGATCCTGAACCGGCGGCGCTGGGAGGGCCCGTGGAACCGGAGGAGCCGGTCCAGCGATAAAGCGCGCGCTGGGAGAGTAGGGAGGCAATGCGCCCGGTGCCGCCCTCCCAGCGGAAGGGCGGGCCCAACCCTCGGCGGCTCAACCCTCCGTGGCTCAACCGTCGATACGGATCTGCACGCCGTTAGCAGAGTAGATCGGCGTCGCCTGGTAGCCATCCACCGCGACCGTGGTGAACTGGCCCTTGATGCTGCTGCCGGTCATCACGGCGATGGTGTCGCCGGCCCGAGGCTTGTAGCCGTCGGCAAACGCGATATGCAGCGTGCCGCCAACAATCGTGGTCAGGCCCGCGACCGTCATGCGCCCCTGACCGTTCGGCCCAATCCGCAGATCGAGCGTGGTGTTGGCCAGCATCGTGTACTTGCCCGCGATCGCGACGCTCTCCGGCGCGTTGATCACGACCGAGCCCGCACCGAGGTACACGTCGCCGGTACCGAAGGCCTTCGACGATGCGGCCTCGAGCACGCCGCCCGCCACCTTCGTGCCGCCCGAATAGGTGTTCGCGCCGCCGAGCTTCAGGGTACCCGTGCCGCTCAGCGTGAGATTGCCCGCGCCACCGATATCGTTGCGCCACGCGTCGCTGGCATGGAAGCCGCCCTTGCTGGCGTCCATCGCGACCACCACGTTGCCGTTAAAGGCGCCATAGCCATCGCCAGCGGCGAAAAGATTCAGGCGCCCCCAGCCTTCGGCGTCGTCCATGACCGGGTAGCCCGAAGCGATTTCCGTGGTCTTCAATACCACGCGGCGCTGGTCGGCGCTCAGGTACGGGAAGCGTGTCTCCAGCATGACCTCGGCCCCCTTGGGCACGACTGGCTCCGCCGTGGCCGAGGCGATCTTCGGCAGGCCGAACGTCATGCGGCGCAGGAAGTTGGCCTTGTTCGCCGCGTAGTCGGCAAACCGGTCGTTGGAGGCGTTGCCCGACTGCGCGAAGGCGCGGAACGTTGCCGCCGTCGTGCCTGTCGCCGCCATCAGCGCCGTATGCGCCTGGTTATAGGCCGATAGCTTGAGCGCCGCATTGGCGGGCGCGTTAAGGTTGGCGGCAGCGGAGGCAATGCCGAGCATCCGGCCGCCGATGACGTCCATCGGCGAATGCATGCCCGCCAGAATGCGGTTCTCGCCCAGCTCCATGCCGCGGCTCAGCATTTCCTGGAACCGCTCGGGCACGAGGTAGGCCATGACCACGGCATTGCGCAGCGCTTCGGCCGTATGGCCGCTGATAAAGCCGCCATCGGTCGTCGGATCCGGGCTGATGGCGGGCACGAGGGTCGGCGCCAGGATCACGCTGGTGCTCCAGCGATACGGCCGCGCGTATTTGTAGAACCGTTTGGCCGGCTCGGTCGAGGCATTGTCGCCGACCTTGTTCACCATCGTGATGACGTCACCGAACGTCGGGTTGCTGGCACCCGCCACACCGGTATTGTTGCCGCCGTCGTCGTACTTGACCGTGGTGGCATCGGCCGGAATGCTCGTGATCGTCGTGGTCTGCAGGGCCGCGGCTCGCCATGCGGCCGTCAGCGGACCCATGCCGTCCGTCACGCTGTAGTTCTTGCCTCGGCGGTCATCGTAGTAGGCGGCCTCCGCCTGCGCGGCCGTACGCCGGGTGGTGGCGTCGATGACGTACTGGATGTTCGCATTGTGCGCCACCGCGTTGGTCACCGAGCCGCCGGCGGTGCCGTCATTCGGCAGGCCGGTCCACGTGGATGCCACGACGGCAGGGAACGAGCCGTTCGCCGGCGCGGGCGCGCCGGCATCGACCAGACGCGTCAGCGGCTCCCAGACATCGAGGAAGCCCCGCACGACTCGCACGCCCGCGTTGGTATCCACGGTCGCATAACGCGCATCGCCACGCTGGTTGGTCGCGGCCGTGTCCACGAAGGGCACCGCGGACGCCCGCACGGGCGCGCTATCCACGAACCCGGCATCCGCCGGGGGTGCCGGCACGGCCAACGGCGTCGTCGCGGGCGCGCTCGCATTGCCATTGTCATCGCCGCCACCGCAGGCGCTCACCAGAAACATCGCGCAAGCGCCCGCGATGGCTCGTCTTTGGAAAGACATATCCGTTCCCCAGTCTCACAAGAACGCGGCACAAGGATCCGCGTATGGAAAAAGGGACGAATGTAGCGACGGAGTGTTTCGCGTTCGTGAATGTTCGCGGATGTGTGGAACGGTTGTGATGCCCCGTCCGTGGGAATGGCCCGGATTTGCTGCCTGCCATTGGTGACCCGGGCACGACGATGGTGCGTGCGACAGCTCGATTTGCCCGCATCGGGCTCGCGATAACCAAAGGTTTTCGCGATGAGAATTATCGATTTTGCACGGGTGTGGAATCCACGAATACTGTGCCCAAGGACGCAGCGGTACGCGCCTTGCTAGATGAAGTGGCCCGTCCGCTGGACGCGCGATGCGTTTCAGCGGTTCGCATCGGTGGATCGTATCAGTGGTTCATTTACCTGCTCTCGACAATTCTCATGAATGACGCAACCCTTGGCGCCCCGGCTACCCTCGCACGCGCACCGTCCCTCACGTCCAACCAGTCGCGCGTGATCGCCGCGTGTTCGGTCGGTAATGCGCTGGAAATGTACGACTTCACCGTCTACAGCTTCTTTGCCGTCATGATCGGCAAGTTGTTCTTTCCCGCCACCAGCCCCTATGCGTCGCTGCTGCTGGCCGTCGCGACGTTCGGCATCGGGTTCGTGATGCGCCCGCTCGGAAGTTTCGTGATCGGCAGCTACGCCGACCGCAGCGGCCGCAAGGCCGCCATGACCCTGACCATCGGCCTGATGGTCGTGGGAACGCTGTGCATCGCGTGTGCGCCGACCTATGCGATGGCGGGCGCCTGGGGGCCCGCCATCATCGTGGCGGGGCGGCTGCTGCAGGGCTTCTCGCTGGGTGGCGAAATCGGCGCGTCCACATCGATGCTGATGGAAGCAGGCGGCGTGCAGCGTCGCGGCTATCGCATCAGTTGGCAGGCCGCGAGCCAGGGCGCCGCGGCGCTGCTCGGGGCCGCCACCGGCACGGCGCTCTATGCCCTGATGCCCGCCGAATCGCTGGAGGCGTGGGGCTGGCGCCTGCCGTTCCTGCTCGGCCTGCTGATCGCGCCCGTGGGGCTGTATATCCGGGCCAACCTCGACGAGACGTTGCCCGAGCACGCCTATGAGGCGAGCCCGCTGCGGACGCTGTTCCGCGAGCACGGCCTGAGCGTGCTCCAGGGGGTGCTTTCCATCACGGCGGGTACCGTCGCCATGTACCTGGTGGTGTTCTACATGCCGACGTACATGATTCGCGTGCTGGGCATGCCGTCGTCGCTGTCGCTGTTGTCTGGTTGCGTGGCCGGCGCGACGATGATCGTCTCCTCGCTGCTGGCCGGGCGCATCGCCGACCGTCTGGTGCGCCGCAAGCCCATCGCGCTGGCGGCGCTGCTCGCCACGACGACGCTGATCTATCCGGCATTCTGGCTGATCAATACCTATCCGAGCGTACCGCTGGTGCTTGCGGTGACGGCCACCTTGACCGCGCTCGGCAATATCGGTTCGGCGCCCATGCTGCTGCTGATCATGGAAATGCTGCCCGCCGGGGTCCGTGCCAGCGGTCTGTCCGTGATCTACAGCATCGGCGTCACGATCTTCGGCGGCTCGTCGCAGGCTGTGGTGACCTGGCTGATCGGCGTCACGGGCAACCCGATGGCCCCTGCGCTCTACATGATGGCGTGCGGCGTGGTGACGTTGTTCGCGCTGTCGAGCATCCGGGAAACGGGGCGCTGAGATGAAATTGAACCAGTTGCGCGCGTTGATCACCATCGCCGAATGCCAGAGTATCCACGAAGCGGCCCGTCAGCTCCACGTGACGCAGCCCGCCCTGAGCAAGACCGTGCAGGAGCTGGAGTCGAGTGTCGGCGCCACGCTGCTGGAACGGTCGAGCACAGGAACGCGGCTCACGCCGGCGGGACACCGGCTACTCGCGCACGCACGACTGATCATGGAGAGCGTGCAGCACGCGAAGACGGACCTTGACGACATGCAGGACGGGGCGGGTGGCACGGTCACGATTGGCACCACGCCGCTGACCGCCATGCTGCAGCCGATGATCGACACGCTGGATGGCTTCCGCGCGGCCTATCCGGATGTTCGGCTGCGCGTCCTGGAAATGCGCCCCAACCAGTTGGTGGAGCAGTTGCGTCAGGGCGCTATCGACATGGCCGTCTCGTCGCACCTGCAATCGCCGGATCGATTCTTCCAATCGATCGAGGTGAGTCGGCTGTCGAGCGTCATCGTCGCCAGGCCCGAGCACCCGCTGCGCAATGCCCGTTCCTTGCGTGTCCTGCGCCAGGCCGACTGGATATCGCTCGATCCTCTGCCCGACCGGCAGTCGTCCTTCAGCCGGTTGTTCTCCGAAAACGGTCTGGAGCCGCCGCTGCGCGTGACGGAATGCGCGTCGATCCACCTCGCCATGGAACTCTGCTGGCGCGCCAATCTGCTGCTGGTCCTGTCGAGCGAGTCGATGCGCAGTGAATTCCTCAGCCAACGCGTGGCGTTCCTCGACATCGCCGAACCTCAGCCTGCCCAGCCAATCTGCCTGCTGCGGCACAACCACCATGTTCTGACGGGCCCCGCGGAACGGCTACACAACGCCTTGCTACAGGGCTTCGCCGCACAGTCGCGCCGCGCCGCCTGACGCGTATTTCCCCGGATGTTTGCATCAGGCACGCCGCCGGCGTGCCCGGGGGACCCGTTTTGCCTTTCGACATGCCCATTCACGCATCACGCATTCTTCAGAGCGCATCAATGTTCAGGAAATCTCTTGCAGGTGTCGCGGTACTCGTCAGCGCTATGGGGTCCGCCAACGCGGCGCCGACCCAGTACGAACAGCTGGTTTCCTATCTGGCAGTGGGCCTGGGCCCGCGATCCATCGGCGTGGCGCCGCAGCAATCGCTGCTGTCCCTGTACGGCACCCTGGATATCGGCTTCAACTACACACGCTCCGGCAGCAAGGGCGTGGCCCGCCTGGAGAGCGGAGGGGCGTACACGTCCAAGTTCGGCATCTACGGGCAAGAGGCGCTTGGCGCGGGGTGGACGGCGTTCTTCCGCATCGAGAACGGCTTCCTGTCGGACTCGGGGTCGTTGCAGGACAGCAGCACGCTGTTCAACCGTGCCTCGTATATCGGCCTGCATCACCGGCAATTCGGGCAGCTGATGCTGGGCCGCCAGTACACGTCACTGGGCGCGGCGGCGCTCTATGCCGATCCGTTCCTCGCGACCGCGCACGAATCGGTCTATTCATACCTCGGCGGCGTCGCCGACCTCGGCATGGGTGCAAGCGGCGATGCCCTCGCACGGTTGAACAAGACCATCCGCTACGCGTCACCGCGGTTCGGTCCGTTTGCAGGCGACGTCAGTTACTCGTTCAAGTCGGATCAAACCGTCGGCCCCGCGGTGTTGGCGCGGACCGCCATGGGGTCCTACTACGGCGACCGCTTTGCGGCAACGATGGCATTCGGCCAGAGCTGGTGCGATCCGAGTGTCAAGGGAAGCTGCAACGGTAACGCCATCGAAGCGGCGTCCCAGCGTACCGATACCTATCTGGCCAGCGCGATGTATGACTTCGGCCCGCTGATCGGCCAGGCGGCCTACATCCGCATTGTCCCGAAGCACGACGGCAGCGATATCTCGAACCTCTATCTGCTGGGACTGCAAAAGATCTGGCGCAACAACCTGCTGCGCATGTCGCTCGGCTATCGGCGCACGTCGCGTGACGGCAACTACAGCTACGGCAGCACCGTGGGCATCGACCATTTCCTGTCGAAGCGGACCGCCTTTTACGGTCGCGCCGGCCTGATGCGCAATGGGCCCGAAGCGAGCCTTACCTACAACTACGACAGCGGCGCGTTCATCGGCGCGCCGGGCCGCACGGTGACCAGCGTGACGGTCGGCATCACCCACCACTTCTGAAAGCATTCCCGCCTTTTCCCCTGCAACGACACAAGGAATTCACCCAATGCACGCAGCGAACATCGGCCCAAACATCGGCTCAAACATCGGCTCAAACATCGGCCCAAAAATCGGCAGCTTCGTCGACGAACACGGACAGCGTTACGCGAAACTGTCCGACGAGATCTGGCGGTATGCGGAACTCGGCTATCAGGAGCGCGATTCGGCGCGTCTGCATATCGATTACCTGAAAGAGGCAGGCTTCGCCGTGCGCGAGGGCGTGGCCGGCATCCCCACAGCGTTTGTCGCGGAAGCGGGCGAGGGCGGCCCTGTGATCGGGATTCTGGGCGAGTTCGACGCGCTGTCCGGCCTCAGTCAGGAAAGCCTGGCGCTGAGCTGCCAGCCGTCTTCGGAAATCGCCAATGGCAATGGACATGGCTGTGGCCACCATCTGCTGGGCACGAGCGCACACCTCGCGGCCGTCGCCGTCAAGCAGATGCTGGACGACGCCGGGCTGCAGGGGCGGGTGCGATTCTATGGGTGCCCAGCCGAGGAAGGCGGCTGGGGCAAGACGTATATGGCGCGGGCAGGCCTGTTCGACGATCTGGGCGCCGCGCTGACGTGGCACCCGGGCGTGTTCAACGGCATCATGAACCTCGAATCGCTCGCCGTCGTGCAGGCGTACTTCCGCTTCACGGGGATATCGGCGCATGCCGGCGCCTCACCGCACCTCGGGCGGAGCGCGCTCGATGCGCTAGAGCTGATGAACGTGGGCACCAATTTCCTGCGTGAACACATGATTCCGGACGCGCGCGTCCATTACGCGATCACGGACGCTGGCGGCGTCGCGCCGAATGTCGTGCAGCCCCGGGCGGAAGCGCTCTACATGATCCGCGCGCCGCGCAACGCCGACGCATCGGAGGTCTACGCCCGCGTGTGCGACATCGCGCGCGGCGCCGCGCTGATGACGGGATGCGAGTTGCAGATCCAGATGCATTCCGCGTGCTCCAACATCATGCTGAACGATGTGCTCAACCGCGCCATGCACGCGCAACTCGCGCATTTCGGGGCGCCGTCCTATGAGCAGGCCGAGCTCGGCTTCGCCGCATCGATGCACGGCACCACGCGTCCCGAAGAAATCGAGATGGCCGGCCGCATGCTGCAGAACGCGTGGAAGGACCCGAAGCCCTTGTACGACGGCGTGGAAGCCCTGGACAGCGCGCGGCCGATGCGCATGCACGCGTCCACGGACGTCGGCGACGTCAGCTGGGTCACACCGACCGCCCAGTGCATGACCGCGTGTTTCGCGTTCGGAACGTCGCCACACTCATGGCAGTGGGTGGCACAAGGCAAAAGCTCCATCGCGCACAAGGGCATGCTGCTCGCGGCCAAGACGATGGCGGGCACAGCCATGGAACTCTTCCAGAAGCCCGCCTTGCTCGCCGCCGCACGGCAGGAACTGGACCAGCGTCTGGGCGGCAAGCCTTACGTGTGTCCCATCCCGGCAGACGTCATGCCCCCGCTGGGGCAGGCCGCGGCCTGAGATCGCGCTGGACTGACTCCGCAGATTCCTTGCCCTTCGCTACTCCGTCGTATAGATTGCTACCAATCAGTAGCGAAGCACCCTCGAGGCGGGCTGGCTTCGCTGGTGAGTGACCGGTAATGCCGATACGGATACGGAGGTGACTATGCGAATCCTGTTGAGTCTTGTCCTGGCGATGGTTTCCGCGGTGGTGCTGAGCGCGTGCGGCGGTGACGACGATGGCCCGTCGAACGCGCGGCTGCGGGTGCTTCATGCATCCCCCGATGCGCCGAATGTCGATGTATTTGTCGATGGCAGCAAAGTGCTCGCCGATGTGCCGTATCCAGCCGTTTCCAATTACCTGAATGTCCCGGCCGGGTCTCACCGCATCACGGTGAATGCGGCCGGCACGAGCAAGACGGTCATCGATGTATCGCCGACGTTGAATGGCGGCGCAACCTACACGGCGATTGCGGCCAACTTCGTGGCCAGCATTCAACTGCTGCTGGCGACGGACCGGACGACCCCGCCACCGGCGGGTCAGGCGAGTGTTCGGGTGGTACATGCCGCGCCCGATGCCGGCGCCGTGGATGTTCTCGTCAACGGTCAGAAGGTGCTCGCGAACGTGCCGTTCGCCGCCATCAGCGACTACCTGAACCTGAGCGCGGGGAGCTATCTCGTTCAAGTGAATCTGGCTGGCACGTCCACCACCGCGATTCAAGCCAATCTGACGATCAATGCCGGCACCAATTACAGCGTCGTCGCCATCGGTTCGGTGAAGACGGCCGCCACGAATCCGCTTGCGTTGAAGGTGCTTTCGGACGGCTGAAGGCACCCTCACTTGAGTGGTCGAAAGGACCGCATTACGTACATACCGCTAGCTGCCCGCGCGCGCGTGCATGCTCATAAAATTGAGGTCCCTCATGTGCGCCAGCTTGGGGGAACAGCAGTACTCACTCGACGCTCGTCCCCCAGGGGCCGAGCGTCTTCTTTTGTGCCGTAGCGCCGTCGTCCTTACCGATGCAGGAGCGGATAGGCGATCAGGCCGATCAGTGCCGCGCCAGCCACGATCGTGGGCTCGGTCAGCTTCCTGAACTTCAGCAGCAACGCAACGGTGACGAGCGCGATCAACGCGGTTGGCAGGTCAACGATCGAACGCTTGGCCAACACGATCACCGCACCGCTGATGGCGCCGATGGCGGCCGCCGTGACGCCATCCACGAACGCCAGGATCGCTGGCAATCTGCCGTATTTCTTGAAGTACGGCGCCGGCACAATGGTGAACAAGTAGCACGGCAGGAAGGTGGCACCCGCCGCGACGCATGCGCCCGGCAGTCCCGCCACGAGGTAGCCGATAAAACCGACGGTAATGACAACGGGGCCCGGGGTGATCATCGCGACCGCCACGGCGTCCACGAACTGCTTGTCGTTCAGCCAGTGGTGCTCCGTCACCACCCCGCCATACAGGAACGGCACGATCGCCAGCCCCGATCCGAACACGAATGCGCCGGCCTTGGCGAAGAACACGCCCAACTGCGACAGAAGCGGCCAGTCGAGCGTACTCATCCAGCCGCCCGCCGCGGGCAGCGGGGCGCCGGCCAACGCATTCAGCTTGCCCTGTTGCAGCCATTTCGGCGGGGCGCGCCGAAACCAGACGAGCACGCCCGCCGCCAGAAACAGCCATGCCTCCTCCGATTCGGTGACGACTGTCACGGCCAGGAGCACCAGATAGATGAACCACAGCAGCTTGTCCTTGCCCACGCTCTTTTTGGTCAGCTTGTGGGCGCTGATGGCGATGATGCCGATCACCGCGGCGCCTACGCCGTAGAAGACCGACTGCATCCACGTCAGGCCACCAAATCGGACGTATGCCCAGCCGAGCGCCAGCACCATCAGGAAGGAAGGCAATACGAAAGCGATGCCAACAAGGGTCGCGCCGGCGATGCGGTAATGGACATATCCCAGATAAATCGCGAGCTGCGCGGCCAGCGGCCCCGGCGCGAGCTGCGCGAGGGCGAGGCCCTCCTTGTAGTCCGCATCGGTGATCCACTGTCGTGATTCGACCAGGTCCCGATGCATATAGCCGGCGAGGGCCACGGGGCCGCCGAAGCCGAACGTGCCGAGTCGCAGGAAATAGACGACCAGCTGGCGGAGTGTATAGGTGGGCTTCATACGGGTGGCTGGGTTGCGCGCTTGCGTGCGCCGGAGAAGTGCGTATAGAGCGAATCGAGGACGCGACTGGCTTCCTCGAGCAAGGCGTCATCGCTCGGTAGCCGCTCCCGCGCGCCCGCAAGCACCGCCTCGAAGCCGCTCGCTTCCGCGACGGGCGTCCCGCCGATATCCAGCACGTGGACCATCTGGCCGATACGCGCGAGCCCTTTGTCCTCTTCCAGCCCGAAGCTGGCGAGCAACACCTCGAACGACACGCGGTCGCCGACATGCGTGAACGTCGCGCCATCGAAGTCGAACCCGAGTGCGAAGTCGGGGCACTGACGGACATCGTCGAGCCACAGGAACGCGGCGTGAGGGTCGATGAAGCGGCGGATCAGCCAGGCGCAGGCCACCCGGTCCACCCATAAATGGCGGCGCGTTGCCCATTGACGCGCCTGATACTGGGTCGGATCCCGCCGTGGAATGTTGCCCGCCGCGGCGCGCGGCTCGCCCGGCGAAAGCAGGATGTCCACCGCCGCGTTGAAGTCGCGCCACTGCGTTTCGGCACGGGCGGACGCCTCGTCAGGAAAGAAATCGATCTTTCGAACCGCCTCGAAGGCGCGGCCGTGCCGGCGTGCGGCGCGCAGCAACGCAGCCTCGTCCAGCGTCGAGAGCGTCGCGCGGGTGGCGGAGACCTCGGCCATCCACGCCGCGTATTCGCTGCTCCGGGCAAACAACGCCCGATATTCCGCGTGTTGTAGCGCGCCGGTCGCGTGAACCGATAGCACCCACACGTTCCCGTACTTGCCGTCATTGTCGGTCGCGCCAGCCGCGTCGGCGGCCAATGCCTCCAGCGCGGCCCGCTGTCCGGGCAGATCGGGCAGGAGGTACGCCCCGTCCCGAAGCGCCGCCGCGCCAAGCGCCTTGATCCCGCGCCATAAGCGCATGCGGGCCGCGGAGGCCGAAGTCGGTAGGCTCACGACAAGCAGGAGCCAGGCGGTTTCGGGTGAGGGCGGGGACAGGTTCATCCCGCCAGATTAGCGGGGTGCATAGGCTTCTTCAATGGTGTAGAGATCTCTACATGCTCCCTATTGCCGCGGCTTCATCCTTGACACTACGTGCATATGCTCCTATTCTGCGTCCGAAGAGAGCATATGCTCTTATACGAAACCCAGGAGCTTGTCATGGACGTGAAAAACGCAACTGTCTTCATCACCGGCGCCAGCCGCGGCCTAGGCCTGGCGTTCGCACGCGAGGCTGTTCGTCGCGGTGCGGCGAAGGTGTACGCGGGCATGCGCAATACCGATGGATTCAAGGAACCGGGCATCGTGCCGGTGAAGATCGACGTCACCGATAAAGCCTCGATCGCGGCTGCCGCGAAAATTGCCGCGGACACGACGCTGCTGATCAACAACGCTGGTATCGCCGCCCTGATCGAAGGGCCGCTCGCGGGCGATGCCGAAGCCCAGTCGAAGCAGATGTTCGAGACCAACTACTACGGCGTGGTGCGCGTCTCGCAGGCCTTCGAAGCGGTACTGACAGACAAGCCGCAGGCGGCGATCATCAACGTCCTGTCGGACATCGTCTGGCTGCCGCGCCCCATTCTGACGCCCTATGCCGCGTCGAAGGCTGCGGCGTGGAGCTTCACGAATCAGCTTCGCTTCCATCTGAAAGCGCGTAACATCCACGTCCTCGGCCTGCACGTCGGCTTCGTCGACACCGACTTGACGAAGGGCATCGATGTACCGAAATCCAGTCCGGACGATGTCGTACGGCAGACCTATGACGCGCTCGCCGCTGGCAAGAACGAAGTCATGGCCGACAAGGGAACGGCCGTGCTGAAGAGCACCCTCGCGGCCGAAGTGCCGGGCTATATCGAGCCGCCAGAGGGCGTGTAGCAACCGAAAGAGGAGGGAAATCGAGATGTCGCCGTTGAACGAGCCGCTTGGCATCGACGCGTGCAATTGCTTTGCCGCGAGGAAGGCTAGCCGACAGATCTCGCGCCTCTACGACAGCCACCTCGAACCGGCGGGACTGCGCATTACCCAGTTCATGACGCTCGCGGTACTGAACGAGGTAGGCAGTGCGCCGATCAACGCGCTGGCCGAGCGGCTCGACATCGAACGCACGGCGATGGGAAAGATGGTCGGCTTCCTCGAACGCGATGGCTACGTGACGATCACGCCGTCGCCAACGGACGGCCGAAGCCGGCTGATCGCGCTCACGAAAGAAGGGCAGCGGCTGCATGACAAGGCCGCTCCGCTCTGGCGGAATGCGCAACGGGAGTTCGAGCAATTGAACGGCGCGGCCCAGGCGACGGCATTGCGTGACGGGCTGAAGGCTGTTGTCGTAGGCAATGTCGGGGAACAGGGGGCGGAGGACTGATCCGTCGCGCGTTCGCCTTCGTGTCGGACAAACCCGCAGCAATGGATTACGCTCTACGTTTTTCCGACAGCGTGCGTGAAGGTGCCGATGACAAGCGACCAGACAAGCGACGAGACAAGCGACCAGACAAGAGACCAGAAGCTGCAACGTATCGCGGCGGAGTTTGGATTCGATCCGAATGAAGAGATCAAGATCGGTGGAAAGTACACGCCGGTCCTGATCGATGGGAACCTCGCCTATATCGCCGGACAGATCCCGCGCGTCGGAGATGAAGTACGTTTCATCGGTGTCGTGGGCGAATCCATCTCGCTCGAAGAGGCGCGGCGCGCGGCAGGCATCTCGACGCTCCGGGCGCTTGCGCTCATCAAAAAAGCCCGCGGCACGCTAGATGCGATTCAGGCGGTGCCGCGCATCAACGTGTTCATTCGTAGCGCGCCAGACTTCACGATGCAAAGCGAAGTCGCGGACGGGGCATCCGACGTCTTGTATTCGGTGCTCGGCGACGTCGGCATCCACACGCGTTCGTCCATCGGCGTGCTGCAGTTGCCGAAGGGCGCTTCGGTAGAGGTGGACTTTATCTTCAAGGTGGCGTCGTAGGTGACTGGCACCGGTCGCCTCGGCGCGAGCGCAGCCACCATCTCGGAAGGCATTGCGATCCTGCATGTGAAGTAACGAGCCCAGGTCACCGCCGCGACGCATCACTGTTGCAGAATACAACTCTAAGGTTGTAGGATACAACTTTGGTGACGCTACGCCATGGAGGACGATGATGAGCCCGGACCCCGCATCGGTTGAACAATCCCGCGTCGAGCCAACGCTCGTTGAGCAATTACGCGACGTCTCGCGGCAAATGGTGCGTGAGCTCGGGTTCATGGGCGGCGATTTTGCCGGCACGGATCTTTCTCCCTCGGCCGTGCATGCACTCATCGAGATCGAGAAGGGCGGTGTCACGGCCCGAGATCTCGGTCCGCTGCTACGGCTCGAGAAATCGAGCGTCAGCCGGATGCTGCGGCGGCTGATCGAAGCCGGCGATGTGGCGGAGGAGAGCGATGGCCGGGTGAAGCGTCTTTCTCTCACCGATGCAGGCAGGCATCGTGTGGAGGGGATCCATGCCTTTGCACGATCGCAGGTCGCCGAAGCCCTCAAGCGCCTCGCGCCCGGCGAGACGCGTGCCGCCTTGCATGGGATGCGACTTTACGCGCGTGCGCTTGCTGGTGCTGAGACATCCCACGGCGGTTCGCCGATCCATGTCGTCCGAGGTTACTGCCCCGGCATCATGGGGCGCATCGCCGAAATGCACGCGCGCTACTACGCGCGCGAATCGGGCTTCGGTCAGCGTTTCGAGTCCGTCGTCGCGGGCGGTCTCGCGGAGTTCTGCAACCGCCTGGAGAATCCGCGCAACGCCATCTGGACCGCGAGACAGGACGGGCAGGTCGTCGGCTCGATAGCGATCGATGGCGAGGACATGGGAGACGACGTGGCGCACCTGCGCTGGTTCATCATCGATGACGGTGTGCGTGGCGCGGGCATCGGGAAGACGCTTCTGGATGCCGCGTTAGCGTTCGTTGACGAAAGAGGGTTCCAGGAAACGCATCTCTGGACATTCGCCGGATTGCGTGCGGCACGTCATCTCTACGAGACACGAGGCTTCGCTCTTGCGGAGGAGAAGCCAGGCACGCAGTGGGGCAAGGAGGTATGGGAGCAGCGCTTCGTCAGGCGTCGTCCTTGATAGCGCTTTTCACGCCCCCTTGCGCGGACAGCGCTTATGCCACGTGGTGCTCCAGACCCACGCACAGGGCATCGAATGGAACCTTGCAACGCGCGCTGTGACGCAGGTCTTCATGCATCGCGACCCACATCTCGAGCGGAAACATAAAATCGTCGCCCATGACCCGCACGAGGTCCGGATAGCGCCGGGCCAGTGCCACCTGGCAAACGCCGATGCCCGCCCCCGCGCGGATCAGTGCGAATTGCGCAAGGTCGCTGTCCGTGCGCATCGCAAAGGCGTCGCGACGCCAGCCGGGCAGCGACTTGCTCCCGGCTCGCAGGAAGGGCGTCTCCTCGTCGAAGCCGATCAATGCATGCTTTGCCAGGTCGGCGGTTTTTTCCGGTGTTCCGCGTTTGCGCAAATACTCCCGGTGGGCATACAGGCCCAGTTCGACGACGCCAATGCGCCGGGCCAGCAAGGCGTCCTGACTCGGTCGCACCATGCGAACGGCAATGTCGGCTTCGCGCAGCAACAGATCCTCGACGCGGTTCGTCAACGCAAGTTCGACCTTGAGGCCCCGGTGCGCAGCCTGCAGTTCCGCCACGATCGGTGGCAACACCTCCGCGCCGATCATCTCGCTCGCGCTGATGCGCACGGTCCCCCTGACGTCGCCCTGACTTTCGGCGGCGCGCATCAGGGCGGCTGCAGAACTGTGCATGGCCTCGGCGTAGGGCTTGAGTTCCAGAGCGGCCGGCGTGGGCAGCAGTCCTGTCTGGGAGCGCGTGAAAAGATTGAGCCCGAGGGACGTTTCCAGTGCTTCGACATGGCGGCCCACCGTCGGTTGCGCGAGCCCCAGCGCGCGCGCGGCACCCGAAAGCGAACCCTCCTGCAGCACGCTCAGATATGAGCGATAGAGTTCCCAGCTAGGTTCGGTAGCCATACAAAAATCTATAACGGATATACGAGATTAGCCAATTTTATTCGAACGCCGGCGCATTGAAAATGCTCGCATGTTCAAGGGAGTTCAGGGGAGATTCGACATGCAGACCAGCAAGGCAGCCTTGGTTCTTGGCGCGACAGGCGGTATCGGCGGCGAAGTCGCTCGACAGCTTCGGGACGCGGGATGGAGCGTGCGCGGGCTCGCGCGCGGCCAGCATCCCGCCGCCATGGAGGATGGCATCACGTGGATCGCGGGCGATGCCATGCGCCGGAACCATGTCATGGCGGCTGCCGAGGGTTGCTCGGTCATCGTGCATGCGGTAAATCCACCGGGCTATCGCCGCTGGGACGAACTGGTGCTGCCCATGCTCGATAACACGATCGCCGCGGCGACAGCGCAACGCGCCACCATCGTGCTGCCGGGCACCGTGTATAACTTCGGACCGGACGCCTTCCCGGAACTGCGGGAAGACTCGCCCCAGCATCCGCGAACACGCAAGGGAGGCATCCGGGTCGAGCTGGAAAGCCGTCTGCGCGCGGCCACTGCCAGCGGCGTGCGCGCGATCGTGGTCCGCGCGGGGGACTTCTTCGGCCCGAAGGCTGGCAATAACTGGTTCTCGCAAGGGTTGGTCAAGCCCGGCCGCCCTGTCGACGTCGTCAATCTTCCGGGCCGTATGGGCGTCGGCCATCAGTGGGCCTATCTGCCGGACGTGGCCCGCACGATGGTGGCATTGCTCGCGCGGCGAGCAACACTGGCGCCGTTTGCGGTGTTCCACATGGCGGGCCATTGGGACGCGGACGGCGGGCAGATGGCCGAAGCCATCCGCCGCGTCGTGGTGCGTCGCGGCGGCCGTGCGCCCAAACTGCGGTCCTTCCCATGGCGATGGCTCATGCTGGCCTCGCCCTTCGTCGCCACACTCCGCGAGATGCGGGAGATGCGTTATCTGTGGCAAGTGCCGGTTCGCCTCAGGAACGACAAGCTCAAATCTGTCCTCGGGGAGGAACCGCACACGCCGCTGGATGAGGCCATCGAAGCGACGCTGCGCGGCATCGGGTGCATCCACGCAGCGAGCGAGATACCACGGACGGAGGATGAAAGCAGGCGCTATCCGGGCAGGTTCGGGAAGCGGACGTTCTGAGGCTGGCGCCGACCGGCCCGCGCGGTCGCCTCAATTTTCTCCCAGGCGCCCGATCGTCTCCGGCACGATCGCCGCAGCGGCGAGGTAGATGGCAGTGACGACACCGGCAAAGATTCCCAGCACGCTCGGCAGGTCGGCGGGCGTGCTCGCGCACAGCGATGCAAACGTTGGCATCATGCCGCCGATCGCAAAGCCGATGTTCCACGAGAGGCCAGTTCCCGTGGCGCGAATGCTGGTGGGGAAGCGCTCGTTCAGGAAGATGAGGATCGGGGAAAAACCCATGCAGCCCAGCATCGCCAGCGCTGTGGCATACATGCCCAGCGTGAAGACATCCTGCGCGGCGGGCATCCGTTGGTAGATCAACGGCAGCAGCACGAGGTTCAGGGTGCCGATCAGCAGGAAGCATCGCTTGCGGCCAATGAGCGTGCTGAGGTGACCGGCAAAGATCGATGCCACGATCACGCCGGCACTGCTGGCCATCAGGATCGCGGCGGATGCGCCCGCCGGTGCTTTCACCACGATCTTGAGGAAGGATGGCAGATAGCCCGAGGTCAGGTAGTAAGCGCTGCCGCCGCCGAGCGTGAGCAGGATGTTGACGACCAGGACGCCGCGGTATTTGCCGGAGAACAGGACCCGGACCGGGTTCTCGACCGGCGTGGCATGTCCCTTGGCCGCCTGCAACTGTTTCCACAGCGGCGACTCCTCGAGCGAGTTGAAGATGATCAGGCCGAGCACCGCACTGATGATGCCGGCGAAGAACATACAGCGCCAACCCCAGACGTCGAACGCATCGCCGGGGAACAGCGCGGTCATTGCCATATAGGTGATGGAAGCCAGCAGCGCCCCGATACCCGCTCCACCGCCGCCGACCAGCCCCGAGACGGCGCCGCGCCAGGACGGCGGCACCGATTCCGTGCCGATGGTGTGGGTGGATGCCACCACGCCCCCGACAAAGATGCCCTGTATCAGCCGCAGCAGGATGAACAAGAGGGGCGCAAGCAGGCCCACCTGCGCCACCGTGGGTAGCAGCCCAAACGCCGCCGTCGACAAACCGACGCCGGTCACCGCCACCACCATCGCGCCCTTGCGACCGCGGCGATCGGCATACGATCCGAAAATCGCGGAGCCGAGCGGACGCATCAGCAGCGTGACCGCAAACGACGCATACACTGCCGCCAGCGACAGCATGGCGTGCTCGGACGGGAAAAACAGCCTGCCGATCACCGGCGCCACGAACAGCAGAATGAACAGGTCGAACAGGTCCAGCGCCCATCCCATGCATGACGCCGTGACGGCACCGAGCACCTGGCGATTGCTCGCCGCTGGCAGCGTATCGCCGATCGTGTCTGTATGTGTTTTCGCTACGGCTTCCATGATTGTCTGTCTCCTTGGATTTGGAACGCTGCGTGGATCGCCACGGCAGCGGGTGGCGCATGGCGGTTCGTTGCCGCCAGGCGCCCGCCAATTGCGTCAGCTGCCGACGAACGCCGGCTTGCGCTTGCCGTGGAACGCTTCCACGCCTTCGCGGAAATCGTCCGAGCTGCGGAGGCGGCTATAGCAATGTCCTTCGAGCTCGATGGCGATGGACAGCGGTGCGTCTTCGGTGTCGTTGAGCAGCTTCTTGGCGGTGCGCTGCGCCAGCGGGGAGAAGCCGCGCAGTTCTTCGACCAGCGCGTCGGTGGCGGCTTCCAGTTCTGCGTCGGCCACGCAGTCGACCGCGATGCCCCACTCATAGGCCTGCTTGCCGGAGATACGGCGCGAGCGCATCACAATGTCCTTGGTGCGGCCGATGCCCACCATCTTCTGCAGGCGCGCGGAGCCGCCCGAACCCGGAATCTGACCGAGCTTCTGCTCCGGCAGCGCGTACTGCGTGGTCTCGGTGGCGATGCGGAAATCGCAGGCCAGCGACAGTTCGAACCCCACGCCAAAGCAATAGCCACGGTTGGCCGCAATCACCGGCTTGCTGCAGCGCGCGGGCGCGGCGACGTTCCACGCCAGCTGCGCGACGTGCTCGGGCGATGCCTCCAGAAAACCCTTGATGTCGCCGCCGCTGGAGAAATGCTCGCCCTGCGAGCGCAGCACGATGACGCGCACGCGCTCGTCGGCATCGAGTGCTTCGATGACGGCACGCAACTGGTCGCGCGCCGCCATGGCAATCACGTTGTAGGGCGGACGGTGCAGGATGATGTCCGCGCGCTCACGCGCGGCATCGACTTCCACGAAGAAGCCGTCGAGCTGTTGCAGACGTTGCTGGTCGGGATGGATCAGCTCGGTTACCTGGGTCATGTCTTACTCCTTGATTGTGTCGACAGGCGTTGCGACCGCTGCCTGATTGAGGGTGGGGTTGAGGGTAGGGTTGCCAGAAGAGGGAGCGGGGGAGGCGGGCTCGTACTCGCCTGCGGAGAGCTTGCGGCGCAGAATCTTGCCGACCGGCGACTTGGGAATCTCCTTCACGAAGACGTAGTCGCGCGGACGCTTGAAGTTCACGAGGTCCGAGCCGCGGCAGTAGGTATCGAGGGCTTGCGCGTCGATGCTGGCGCGCGGCTTGACGAAGGCGACCACCTTCTGCCCCCAGCGCGGGTCCGGCACGCCGGCCACCGCCACCTCGTCCACCGCCGGATGCAGCGACAGCACCGATTCGATATCGACCGGTGACACATTCTCGCCGCCGCTGATGATCATGTCGTCCACCCGGCCGCTGACGAAGAGGTCGCCCTCGGCATCGAAGTAGCCGGTGTCGCCGGTGAAGTACCACCCGTCGCGCAGCGATCTGGCGTTGGCGTCGTCGCGGTTCCAGTAGCCTTCGAATGCCTCGTCGCCCCGCAGATCGGCGATGATCTGGCCTTCCTCGCCACGCGCGACGAGATCGTCGGGCGAACGGGCATCCAGGCGCACCACGCGCAGGCGCGTGTTGAGGCCGGCACGTCCGGCGCTACCCGGCTTGCGGGTCGCGCGCTGGTCCACGCTGAAGGTGTACACCTCCGACGAGCCGTAGTGGTTCACGAACAGTTCCGGCTCGAAGGCCATCGCGAGGCGGCGCAGCAGGTCGTCGCTCATCGAGGCGCCCGCAAAGCCGAGCTTGGTGGCGCTTCGCACAAGCGTGGCATCGAAGCCGGGATCGGCCAGCAGGTCGTGGTACAGCGTCGGCACCAGATACAAGCAGGTGATCCGGTGGGTGGCGATCTCCCTGAGCGCCAGCCCGGCGTTCCAGCGCCGCACGCAGACGAACAGGCCGTCCACCAGCGCCATGGCCAGCAGCGAACGCACGCCCATGGTGTGGTACAGCGGCATGACGCCGAGGGTGCGCTCCCCGCGCCGATACAGGTTCTGCGCGACGTGCGCCAGCGCCGCGGCGCGCTCCTGACGGTGGCGGCGGGGCACGCCTTTTGGCTTGCCGGTGGTGCCGGAGGTGTAGAGCATGAGCGAGAGGTCGCCCGCCTCGGCCACCGGTCCGCCATGCGACGCTGCGCTGTCCAGCAGCGCAGCGAAGGACATCGAGCCGCCCGCCGCGTCATCCAGCGCAACGCGGGGCACGGCCTGTGCGGCGGGGCTGCCCAGCACCGCATCGGCGCTGACCGGCTCGAATACCAGCGCCTTGACGCCGGCATCCTGCACGCAGTATTCGAGTTCCTCCGGCTTGGCGCGCCAGTTCAGGGGCACCATTACGATCGAGGCAAACTGGCAGGCCCAGTGCAGCGTGGCCATTTCCCAGCGGTTCTGCAGCACAGCCAGCAAGCGGTCGCCCGGCGCCAGGCCGATCTTGCGCAATCCGGACGCGACGCACCGGATGCGCTCGTACCATTGCGCATACGTCAGCATCAGATCGCCGTCGACGATGGCGGGCGTGTGCGGGCTGCGCTCCACGCTTTGCAGGAAGGTGCGGCCCAGATCAAGCATCGCGGGCCTCCTGGCGCGTAGCGCCGCCGATGGCATCCTCGCGCGCGCGCGTATCGGACCCCGCCCCCGACGCCGCCCTGGACGCCGCCACGTCGAGCACCGCCGCCACGATCGGCGTATAGCCGGTACAACGGCACAGGTGGCCGGACAGCATGTCCCGCACCTGCGCCTCGTTGGGTTCCGGCACGCGCGCCAGATAGTCCGCGCACGACATCAGGATGCCGGCAGTGCAGAAGCCGCATTGCAACGCGTGGTGGCGGCGGAAGGCTTCCTGCAGGTCGCCCAGTTCCCCGGCGGGCGCCAGTCCCTCGACGGTATCGATGTCCCGGTCCTCGGCCTGCACCGCCAGCATCAGGCACGAGCGCGCGGCAACGCCGTCGACGCGTACCGTGCATGCGCCGCAGACGCCGTGTTCGCAGCCTACATGCGTGCCCGTAGCACCGAGCTCGTGACGCAGGAAGTCCGACAGCAACTCGCGCGGCTCGCAATGGCCGCTGCGCTTGCGGCCGTTCAGGGTCAGGGTGATGCGGCGCTGCGCGTTGCGCTGCATCACCTCAACGGGCTTGCCGGATGCGGCGCCCTGGATGGTCTTGCTCATTTTGCCTCCTCGATCACACGCTTGCCCAGTTGCCGCACCAGATGCCTGCGGTACTGCGCGCTGATATGGGCGTCGTCTTGCGCGCCCAGTTTCCAACTGAAATCGTTGATGGCCGCCTCCAGATCCTTGCCCCGCAGACGTGGCCAGATCTCCAGCACCGGCCGGTCCGCCACGCCGCCAACGGCCAGCGCGATGGCGTCATCGGTCACGGTGGCCGCGCACGCCACGAGCGCAAAATCGCCGTGGCGCGCGGAGAATTCGGCAAAGCCGTAGCGGGCCCCGGGGCGCCGTAGCGGAAAGCGCACCGCCTCCACCAGCTCGTCGGGCTCGCGTGCCGTCATCAACATGCCCTGGAAGAAACTGGCCGCCGGCAATACGCGGCGCCGCCGCGCGGCGCGCAGCACCACCTCGCCGCCCAGTGCCGTCAGCACCAGCGGCAACTCCGCGCTCGGATCGGCATGCGCCACGGAGCCGCACACCGTGCCCCGGTTGCGAATCTGGAAATGCGAGATGTAAGGGAAGGCCATCGCCAGCAGAGGCACCTCGTCGGTTAGCGTGGCGCGCCATTCGACGCTGGCCTGGGTTGCCGCGGCACCTACCGTCAGGTGACCGCCTTCCACCCGCACCGTGTTCAGCTCGGCGGTGCGCGAGATATCGATGAGCAGTTCGGGCTGCGCGAGGCGCATGTTGAGAACCGCCATCAGCGACTGGCCACCGGCCAGCACGCGCGCGCCCTCGCCACCGCGGGCGAGCGCATCGAGCGCGTGCTGCGTGGATTCCGCGCGCAGGTAATCGAATGCGGATGGTTTCATCGGCGACCTCTCGAGCGGGCAAAAAAGCGGGCAAAAAGGCGGGCAAAAACGTGGGGAAAAAAGCGGGCAACCCCGGCTTGCGGGCGTGCAGGCTTGCCGGCGGCTTGCCGGCCGAGCGACTCGAATAACTGGCGAAGCACCACGTTGGCGGCGCCTTCCAGCATGCGGCCGCCCACGGCCGCGACCTTGCCGGTGACCTCGGCCTCGTAGTCGTAAATGAGGCGCGTGCCGCCGCCATGCGGCACCAGTTCCACGAGGCCCGCGCCGCGCGCGCTGCCCAGCGAAGACATGCCGGCGCCCGCCAGCCGTAATCGGCGCGGGGGATCGAGGTCCGAGAGGGCAATCTCCGCCTCGAAGCGCGCCTTGATCATCCCGACCCCGACGGTGACGTCGGCGCGATAATGGTTCTCGGCCGTACGCTCGAGCGCGTGGCAGCCGGGCACGACCTTGGCCAGTGCTTCCGGGTCCAGCAGCACGGCGAACACGGCTTCGGGCGTTGCGTCGAGCTCCACCGTACGGCGCGCGGTGAGCGCCTTGCCGCCGCCCTTGCCACCGTCCCTGCCACGGTCTTTATGGGAGGCGGGCACGGTGGCGTCGCGCATGGCATCGAGCAATTCGGGGCGCGACGGTGGCGGATCGTCGAAGCCCACCATGGCCATCACTCTGGCCGGGGTCAGCGGCAGCCGGATGTCCTGGACGCCGAGCGCATCCGCTACCGCATTGGCGATGCAGGGTGGCGTGCTCATGTTGTTGCCCTCGCCAAGGCCCTTGGCGCCGAGTGGCGTGAACGGGCTCGGCGTTTCCAGATGAACGATCACCGGATCGGGGACCTCGCAGGTGGTGGGCATCAGGTAGTCGGCCAGCGTGCCGGACTGAAAGCTGCCGTCGGCGCCGTAGCGGAACTCCTCCATCAACGCCGCGCCCAGCCCCTGCGCGAAGGCGCCGCGTATCTGGCCATCGGCCAGCGCCGGATTGAGCAGCGTGCCGGCGTCGTGCGCGGTGACGTAGCGATCGATGCGAACGCGACCCGTGGCGCGGTCGATCTCCACGCCGCACATGTCGAACGCAAAGCCATAGGCGGCCGAGGTGTTGATGCGGTCGTTCTCATCCGGCGCTTCCAGATTTGGCGGCGACCAGAACACCGTTTCTCGCAGGCCCGGCTCTTCTCCCGCCGGCAATTGCTGTGGCGACCAGTGAGGCGCGTTGCTGGCGACACGCGCAAAGGGCAGGGCGACTTCCGGTGCGCCGTGGCGGGCGATGCGGCCGTCGGCGAATTCGACCTCGGTCGGCGTGCAGCCGAACTGCGACGCCGCGATGCGCGCCAGCTTGTCGCGCACGCGCAGCGCGGCCAGATGCACGGTGCCGGCCACCGCGCCGGCGAAGCGGCTCGAGTAATTGCCGGCGGCCACCGACCACGCATCCTTGTGCGTATCGAACTCGACGTTCACCACCACGTCGGCGGGGTTCACGCCAAGCACATCGGCCACGACCTGCGCGCACACGGTCATGTGGCCCTGTCCGGCCGGCGTCGAGGCAATGGTGACCACCACGCCGCCGAGCAGATCGACACTCACCGTGGCGCTGGCGATGGCGCCATTCTTCGGCCCCGCCTTCTTCCGCGCCTCGGCCGGCATGGCGGTGGTGATGTAGCCCATGTTGGAGACGGATGGCTCGACGATGGCGGCAAAGCCGATGCCATACAGCCGCCCCTCGGCGCGCGCGGCGTCGCGGCGGCGTTTCAGCTCATCGTAGCCGCCGTCTGCGAGCGCGCGCGTGAGCGCGAGCTGGTAGTTGCCGGAATCCAGTAACGCCCCCGCCGCCGCGCGATAGGGGAAGGCATCGGCAGCAACGAAGTTGCGGCGATAGACGTCGAGCGGATCGAGGCCGAGCTGCGTTGCGATGCGCTGGACCAGCCGCTCCAGTGCGAAATACACCTGCGGACCGCCAAAGCCCCGCACCAGGCCGGTGGGGGTCTTGTTGGTCATCACCACCCGATTGCGCACCAGCAGGTTGGGGATGTCGTAGGCGCCGGTCAGGCAGCCGTGCATGCGATAGAAGGTCGCGGGCTCCGGCGCGCGCAGGTAGCCACCGCAGTCTTCGATCTGGTCATAGGAGAGCGCGAGGATGCGGCCCTCGGCGTTCACGGCGGCTTCCAGCGTGGACAGCCGCGCGGTGGCGGACGTCGCGGCGCTGAGATGTTCGAGCCGGTCTTCCACCCACTTCACCGGCGCGCCGGCCTTGCGGGACGCCAGGCACATCAGCACCGCGTAGGGAAACACCGCCTGCTTCACGCCGAAGCTCCCGCCGGAATCGCGCGGCGCTTTGTGGCGCAGCCGGTTGGCGGGCACCTTCAGCGCCATCGCCATCACCGCATGCAGCGAGAACGGCCCCATGAAATTGGAGGTGACGTCGTAGCCTTCGTCGCCGGGCAGGAACTCCGCAATGACCACGCCGCATTCGATCGGCGTGCAGGTGTTGCGTGGATAGTGGGCGGTCAGCGTGACCCGGTGGGGGGCCGCTGCGAAGGCGGCTTCGGGCTCGCCGTAGCGGAAGCGGCGATCGCTGACGACATTGGCGCCGACGCCGGGATGCAGGATGGCGGCATCCTCGTCGAGGGCCGATTCGATCGACACCACCGGTGGCAGCACGCGGTATGTCACGCGCACGAGGTCGAGCGCGTCTTCGGCCAGGGCGCGGCTTTCGGCTACGACCACGGCCACTGGCTCGCCCACATAGCGCACGCGGTCCATGGCCAGCGCCCATTGCTCCATGGGGGCTTTCACCGCGACCACGAAGGGACGCGACCACGCTACGAGATCCGCGCCGGTCAGCACGGCGTGGACGCCCGGCGCGTCGAGCGCGGCGGTGGCATCGATGCGGCCGAGTTCGGCGTGCGCATGCGGGGAACGCACGATGGCGGCGTGCAGGGTGCCGGGCTTCACGCCCAGATCGTCCCCGTATCGGCCACGGCCTGTGAGGATCGCGGCGTCCTCGAGCCGCTTCATCGGTTGGCCCACATACGGTTGGCCCCGATGCCGCTGGCGCGAGACCGCCGCCGTTGTCTCCTGTGCCTTGCTGGTCATGTCGCCAGCATCTTTGATTCTCATGCCTGTCTCCGGTCTGTCCGCAGGATCCGGCAGACGAATCCGCCGTTCCTGCAGCCGTGAACAGGAGCTTAGTGAGAATCTGATATTAGTTATAATATTGTTTTTTGATCAGGTCCATCATTGGAACTGATGGGATGGCCGGCATGGACCTCAAGCAGATTCAGTACTTCATCGCGCTGTTCGAAGACGGCTCGGTCACCCGCGCGGCCAAGCGGCTCAATATCGTGCAGCCGGCCCTGAGCATGCAGATCGCCAAGCTGGAGGAAGAGTTCGGCCAGAAACTGTTCGATCGCATTCCGCACGGGATGGTCCCCACCGCGGCCGGCCGCATGATGTACCGGCTGTTCCTGCCGATCACGCGGGACGTCGCCAATGCGCGGCAGCAACTGATGCAACGGGAAGAGCAGGCCGCCGGCACCATCTCCATTGGCATGGTGGCCTCGGAAACCGAAAGCGTGCTGGTGGGATCGCTGGCGCGCTTCAACGCGCGCTATCCAAACATGGAGGTATCCGTCGCGGACGGTTTCAGCGCCACGCTGATCGACCTGGTCTCCGCCGGCCAGCTCGATGCGGCGGTGGTACATAAACCCCGTGGCAAGCTCTCCCTCCACGTGCAAACGTTGCACGACGAGGAGATGGTGCTGGTCACCAGCGCCGAGCATGGCGTGGACCTGCCGCCTGCGGTCGAGCTCGCCAGGCTGCCTGGACTGGAACTCGTGTTGCCCACCAAACGGCATGGCCTGCGCGGCGTGCTGGACGCCGCAACGCAGATCGAAGATGTCACGCTGCAGCCAAAATTCGAGATCGACATCCTCGGCACCATCGTCCAGTTCGTCGAGGCCACGCGCTTCGCCACAGTGTTGCCGCGCATCGTCGTGCAGCGGGCGGTGGCTGAGGGCAGGTTGCGCATGTACCCGATTCTGGCACCGCGCATCGTGCGCCATCTGGTGTGCGTCAGCCATCCGCTGCGCCCGCTGAGCACGGCGGCAGAGGCGCTGATCGACATCGTGGCGGAGGAGATCCGGAGGGTGTCGGGGACGTCAGGATTTGCCGACAACTCCGGCACGTGAGATGCCGGTGGCCATGCGCACGGCTGCGGGGCGCGCGGCGGTCGATCGCCGGCAACAGGCAATCGACCGCGCCGGACCTGGCGGGCCGGCTTTCGGTAAGATCCGAATCAGGTCGTGGCCGGCCAAACGTTCGGCGTACGTCCGTTGTTCACTGCCGCGGCCTGCAGTGCCTTCAGATCCTCCTTCATCATGCCGTTTTCATAGGCGCTGCTCTTTACCTTGGCGTCGTTCAGCAACGCATCAAAGTTTTCCGACAGCACGTTGGGCAGGGCGGTGTCAAGGTGGTCGAACAGGCCCGTCTTCCGCTCGAAGTTGCCCTCGGCGTTCCTCTTCGCGCCCGAATACAGTTCGTGGGTGGCGCTAATCGAGTTCTCGTTGCGCGAGATTAGCGCATCGCTGCCCATGATGAAGCGCTTGGGGAACTCCCGGATCAGCGCCGCCATTTGCTGGATGCGCGCACTACGTGCTGCTTCATCGGCCGCCTTGAGCGTGGGGTCGGTCTCCGCCGAGTGCGGTGAGTAATTTTCCGCGACCACATCCCACGACATGTCGATGTTGTAATTCGGATACCGGGTCAGCAGTTCGCGCAGCTTTGCAACGTGATTTTCCCCAGGGCGAGCAAACTTGCCGATGCCGCCCATATGAGCATGCACGATCGTGGTATCTGGATGTCGCGCCACCAGATCCTCGATGCCTCGGAAGTATTCGCCCTGGCCCGCGGCCCCGCTCCGGATGGCCGCTTCGGCGTCGCTCGAGTCGCAGTGCAGGACCACCGGCATGCCTGAGCGCGCCGCAAACTTGAGGATGTCGTTGATCGGCGCGTTTTCGGAGAAGTCCGGCTGATAGTCGAGGTTCTGCTTATCCACGAACTCCTTATGCATGGTGATCTCCCCGATGATGTGGAACGTATCGGGATACTCTTTCTTGAGCCGCAACATTGAAGTCACGGCGTTGGCATCGCCAAGGTTGATGCCGGTGATCGCGGGGAAGATTCGGGGTGCGATCTGTTCATGCGCAGGCTTCCCCAGGTCCGAAAGACGAATCTCCTGGTACGCCTTGCCGACCTGCCAGTCCACGCTGGTGTTGTAGTGCTGGCGGCCGATCGCGGTAATCTGATCGAACGCTTCGCCGGTCATCGGTGCGCCGTTACGGTAGGCTTCAGGCATGTAGTAGGTCTGCCGCTCGGCGCTCGGCGCATTCGCGGGCAGGCTCGTGTGCCCGGGCGTGATCGGGTGTTCATCGTTGCCGCAGCAACCCGCCGCTACCGCGTTGCCTTGAATGATCACGGACGGGATCGGCGCCCATACGAATTTGTCGACGCCAGCCTTGTCGAACAACGCGATCTGCTCGCGTGCGTTCTCAGCGAGCGTCAGTGTCATGTCCACGATTTGCGTGGCGGCATAGCCGGGGCCGATCGAGTGGTTGTGGATGTCATGCATCATCGTCTGGGTGCCACGGTTCGGCAGGACGATCCCCTCCGGTCCGGGAGGCACGCTGGGAATGCGGTTGCGAATGCGACGCAGCGGGCGCTGTTCGCGCGGCGCGGGCTGGTTGGCGCTAGGTACGCCATCGAGAAATGCGTTGCTGGCACGCTGCGACGCGCGGCCGCCATTGGCGGTACCACCGGCATTCGGCGCGCCGTTCCCCTGGCTCGCGAAAGACAATTCAGTCTGGGCACTACGGTCGATTCTCATCATCGTGTTCTCATCAGGTGCGGCATGGTTGAGGCGGGAGTTTCATTGCGCGTGGCAGGCGACCCTCGAAAGCGGGTGTGGCACCGCGCTGGCTAAAAGCGTATGGCAGCGGGACATCGCGCGCGGACCGATACCGAACGCAATGCGCCAATACCGAATCTCGCAGCCATGGCTGCAAGCTTTCCCCGACCATGAGAGCATATCGGTCTCCATCATCAGACGAAGGACCACGAAATGACCACCCATCCGGAAAAAGCGATCCTCGCCGGCGGCTGCTTTTGGGGTATGCAGGACCTGATCCGCCGTTACCCGGGCGTGATCTCGACGCGCGTGGGCTATAGCGGTGGCGACGTTCCGAATGCCACCTACCGTAATCACGGCACGCATGCCGAGGCGATCGAGATTCTGTTCGACCCGGACAAGATCAGCTTCCGTCAGATCCTGGAGTTCTTTTTCCAGATCCACGATCCGAGCACGCTGAATCGCCAGGGCAACGATCGCGGCCTGAGCTATCGGTCGGCAATCTTCTATACGAGCGACGAGCAGAAGACGATCGCCGAACAGACCATCCGGGACGTCGATGCGTCAGGTCTGTGGCCGGGCAAGGTGGTGACCGAACTTGCGCCCGCTGGCCCGTTCTGGGAAGCCGAGCCGGAGCACCAGGATTATCTGGAACGGATTCCCAACGGCTACACCTGCCACTTTGTGCGCAAGGAATGGCGTTTGCCCACGGCCGTGAAGCCGGCAGCGTGACGCGGTTCCCGCGCTTCCGTCAGAGCAGGTCGACAGCGGCGAGCACCGACGCGGCCACGGCGAACATCAGGCCGGGCAATCCAAAGCGCTCATAGACGATGCCAAACTTCTCCTTGCGTTTGGCACCTGGGAACCTCGCGCTGAGACCGCTTTCCTCGATGATCGACAATGGCTCGGCCACATGGCGGAATGCCTTGGCCTTGAAACGCTTGTAGTACTGCAGCACGAAGTCGAGGTCACTATAGATGCGCCATTTTTCGTTGTAGCGCACGTCGCAGACGCGAAATGCCATGGCCTGGTGGCAAGCGTGGATCACCCCCGCGCGAAGACGGTGCAGCGGTGCAGCGGGTTCCAGTCCGCGTGGGCTGATGTTGTCGCCGTAGATGACCCAGGTGCCGCCCTGTTCGCCGGCGGTACGCGCAATGGTCGAGAGGGCTTCCGGGCCGGCGAAGCAGTCGCCGGAGTTCATGAAGACGACCCATTCGCCGGTCACGCGGTTCAGCCCCTTGTTCATCGCCGCATAGATGCCATCGTCGGGCTCGCTGACAAAGACGTCGATCTCTTTGGCGCGACCCAGGGCAAGCTCGACGGATCCGTCCGTCGATCCGCCATCGATCACGACATATTGCAGCGCGCACACGTCGGTGTGCTGCTGCACCACGCTGTCCATGGTCCGTTGCAGACCATCGCGATTGTTGTAGTTGATGGTGACAACTGAAATCATCAGGGTCATTACCGGCTCCCATGTCGGTGATGTAATCGACCCGGATGACGGCAATGATCGATGCAAAGCCGCTGCGTGTTGTTGTTGCCTTCGTGCACTGATCACGCGCATGTCAGCTTGACATCAATCACAGGCGGCTTATGTGGGGAACCGCACGTATCCAGCCCTCCCACACATCGCCGAGCCGCCTGCCGCGACCGCTCCGCATGGATCGCCGATAGCCCTCACATACGATAGCGCACTGTCCCCATCACGCTGCGCGGTGCACCGGGCAGGTTCAGGTTGGGACTCGACCCATGCCCGGAGACGATGTAGCCTTGGTTGAACAGGTTATACACGTTTAGCTGGGCCTCGAACTTGCCGCGCCGGTACCAGGCGACCATGTCGGCGGTGACATAGCCCGGCAGCGTCACGGTATTGGCCGGATCGGCCTGCCGAGCGCCCACCAGGTTCAGGCCCCCGCCCAGGCCGAACCCGTGGCCCAGGTCCTTCGTGATCCAGACATTGCCGGAATGGCGCGGCGTCAGCGTGGCCTGCTTGCCTTGCAGCGCGGGTGTCGACTGAGTGACCAAGGCATCCAGATAGGCATAGCCCGCCAGCATGCGCCAGCCGCCCCCGAGCTGCGCGGCGCCGCTCAGCTCAAGCCCGTCGGTGCGCTGCTCGCCGATGGGGATCAGCGCGGTGCCGGTGGCGTTGGCAACCTTGATGTTGGTGCGTTCGATACGGAACAGCGACACCGTGGTGCTGGCCTTGCCGTCGAGGAAGTCATACTTGGCGCCCACCTCGGTATTGCGGGTGGTCTCCGGCGCCAGCTGGGCGTTGTTCGCGGCCAGCGAGAAGGCTTCGCCAGATGGCTGAAACGATCGGCTCCACGACAGGTAATACGACTGTTGCTTCGACGGCTGCCAGACCAGGCCGGCGCGCGGGCTCCAGGCGTTGTCCGTGCGGGCCAGGTTTGGCTGGCCCGGCAGGCGCTGGATGGTCTCCTGCTCGAAGCGATCGTAGCGCACGCCCACCAGCGCCTTCCATTGCTCAGAGAACTGGATCATGTCCTGCGTGTAGAGCCCCAGCGTCTTGAAGACGCCCAGGTTGCTTGTGGCGGGGGTGCCGCCGACGAGGCGCGGCAGCGTGGGAAGTACAGGATTGAACAGGTCAACCGACGCCACGTTGGCGCGCGAATAATTGACCAGATCCTTATTCTGCTGGCCCACTTCCACGCCGTACAGCAGTTCATGCTTCATGCCGAGGAATTGCGCCTTCTGGGTCAGGTCGGTCTGGTTGAACCAGCCGCGTTCCTCGCGGTAGACGTTGCCGTGCGTCAGCGATGCCCGCAGCGTGGACTCGTTGACCGAGCCCACCAGCGTGTTGTTCCGCTCCAGCGAGTAGTGGTAGTAGCGGGTGGCATTGCGGATCGACCAGTTTTCGTCGAAGCGATGGTTCACGGTTGCCGTACCCGAGTACACGCGACTCTGGCTGTAATCCGAATCGCGGGCGTTGGCGGCGCCGTAGTACGTGGACGGGTCCACCGCCACCGGCCGACCCTTGTAAGCCGGAATGCCGAAGTCCGTCACACGCCGGTCTTGCAGATAGTCGGCCTGCAGCAATACCGTCGTCTGCGGCGCCAGGCGCAGCTCCAGCGACGGCGCCACGGCCGTGCGGTTCAAGAACTGCTGCGAGCGATAGCTGTTGGCTTCCTCGTGTGCAGCGGTAATGCGGAAGGCCGCGGCGCCGTCGGCAAACACGCGTCCGACATCGCCTTCGACGCGGCGGTCGGCCCACATGCCATAGCTCAGCGCGAAGTCCGTCACGTCGAGTCCGGGCTTCTTGGTCACGCGGTTGATCAGTCCTCCCGAGGAACCCCGGCCATACAGCACGGCGGCCGGACCCTTAATGACCTCGACGCGATCGACGTTGGACAAATCGCGGAAGTACAGCGCGTCGTCGCGGATGCCATCGACGAATTGATCGGCAATCGCCGAAAAGCCACGAATCGATACCTGGTCGCGCTGGCCGTCGCCCGAGGAGAAGCTCACGCCCGGCACATTCTTCAGCACGTCCTGCATCGAGGTGGCGTGCTGGTCCTGCATCACCTCGGCTGTCACAACGTTGACGGTCTGCGGAATATCGCGCAGCGGGGCCTCGGTTTTGGTGGCGCTGATCGCGTTGGGCGGGTTATACCCCGCGCCCAGTTCCTTGCTGACATCTGCCTTGACGGTGACCGGTGGCAGGCTTTGGGGCGCCGGCGGCTCCTGGGCTTGCACCAGGCCGACAAGAAGGACAGGACAAGCTGCCAGCGACCGGGCAACATGGTGAGTGTGAAGATAACGGCTCATTTCCCTGGTGTAATGCGTTGTAATAATTGAAATTGAGAGCGATTATCATTTGCAACGATCCTAACGGTCAATGTGATTAGTCCGCAGTAATGCCACGCGTCGCGCCTGCGCAACTTGCGTCGGGATGGGAAAGCTAAGGAGTGGGTAGTGATGGGCGGGACGGTGAACGCGATTCACGGCTTAGCGCGACGCCCCCCAGGGGGTACGTCGCGCCGGCCAAAGCCGGTAGCTTGATCGCGTCGTCAATCCGACGACGCGCACTACGCACGCCTGGCCTTGGACGTCCCGAGCAGGTGCTGCTGGATGGCGGCGGACTGGGACTCGGGCGCCGCCATCGAATCCAGTAGCGGACTGAACTGCGACTGTCCGCCGGCGCGGCGCAGATAAACGATCAGGTACTTCGCGACCTCCAGCGCACGCGTGCGGCCGTGACGCCAATAGGCTCGTGCGGCTCAAAGCAGTGAGAGGGACGCGCCGAATACGATGAGGACGACTCCCGCAGCAAGGTGAGATTGCAGAATGCTGCGCCGTCCTGGGTAACCATAAGGGACTGGTGGGGAGAATCGCGAGCTGACCGGTAGGCGCAACAGCCAAGTGCGCCATGTGTCTGTGACCGAGAAAAGTCCGATGGTAAGGGAGCCAAGCTGGAACAGCCGAATCGGACTGATGTTGATCGAGATCTCGAACACGTGAGCCAGGACGAGGACAAATACGCCAAGTATCAAGAGTGCACACAGGATACGGTGGAGTAGGGTTAGGCCCTTCTTGAGCCACGATGGCGCACCGCTGTCGCCTTTGGGAGGAGTGTCCATTTCATTCTTGCAAGGCTGTTCGGCAGCTCCGGAACTCTGCCAGGCCCCTGTGGCGTGCGTTGACAACAAGGTCAAATATCGCAGCGACATTTCTAGGCCCGCGCTTCGACTCCTAGCTTCCGGTCAGAAACGCGCCTAGTGCGCGCGCTGCGGAGAGAGGCTAACAGAAGGGTTTTCTGAAAAGAAGCGCTATGAAGAGGGGTGTTGGTCGCCGCATACGGATTCGTTGGGCACCCTTCAACGCTCTGCTGGGCGTAGTGCAATCCCCCCAACGTCGGGAACCCAACCGCCCCCAAGCAATGCTAAGTTGAATCCCTTCACCGGAGCCCCAATGCGGAAGCTATTCCTTCTCGCCGCCATGCTGCTGGCAGCTGGATCTGTTCATGCCGCGACGAAGTGCCGCAACAGCAAGCTGATCCTGTACACGCAGGAAGCGGTTTGCCCAGCGGGCTATACGCTCGTCAGTGGGGATGTGTTGGGTAACGTTTCTATTATCGGAAAGAGCCCGGAGATTCTGGTGCAGGAGAGTGCCGCGCGAGACAGGCGACGGGCTGAGCAGGAGCAAAAGCGGTTTGAAGAGTCGAACGTCGTGACGACCGAGACCGTTACGGTGTGGAACCGCCCCGCGAGCGATGGCAAGAGCGCACTGTGTAGCGGGCTAGCGGATGAAGCGACTCGGTTGGAGGCGCAGATGCGACAAAACTCGACTGACTGGCTGAGAGAGCGGCATCGCGAAGTCCGCAACCAGCAATACCGAAATCGCTGCTAGTTTCGTGGCGGAACAAGTTCCGGCGGCACAAAGGTTGATTACATCGCCAGCACCGGCTGTTGGCTGTGTCGCTTGTTGAACTCTGACAACCAGACCGTTCGTTCAACGCGTACGCAGCCAGCTGAGGTTCGCAAACGCTGTTACTTCGCGCTTGCTACGCAAGCACGCTTTCGCACCGGAGAACCTGTTGAAGATGTCTTCGTGCGCCGAGTATGAACTCGAACCACTACGCGTTCTATAGGTTCCTGCCCAGCTCAATAGCGCGTCGAACGACTGCTGGCTTCCACCGCGCCGCACTCCGCGGCTCTTGATATTGGCAACGCATTCGGCTTCATCGATGCATAGCCAGACGAGCGCCGTTGCGTTCGACACAACCTCACCCACAAGCCATCCGTAGATGCCCTCGATAACCCAGCTATCTGAGGCCGCCGCGCGTCTGGCGAGTGCGATGGCATCGTCTCGGTTACGCGCGACGTCGTACCCGCCTGGCTCCCAGTGAATCGCGTCGAGATCGACCCATTGGGCGTTGAGTTGACTGGCAAGGCGCTCGGCCAGCCAGCTCTTTCCCGAGCCCGAATTTCCGATGACGATCGTCTTTGTCAGATTCATGTCCTGGGTATGGGAACTTCATAAATATCTGAGGCGCGTGCGCAGGCTGCGTCGGTCTTGGTGCCGGTCACCGGGTAGCTCTGCGGACTATGAAAACGCAAAGTCGCCGGTAGCGCTCATGCACGTCCTTGACGATCAGATTGCCGAAGTCGTTTTCAGCTATCAGTTCCACCGGTTGGATGCCGGTCCATCCCCAAGCACTCTGGATCTCGGTAAGGAATTACATGACCATATCCCTTGCTGAAGGGCAGCTCTATTCCTGTCAGTTTTTTATCAGAGCCCTAAGAGCCGGCTCCACTTTCGCAAATCGAAACTCGAAGCCCTCTTGCAGCAGCCGAGCCGGGAATACTCGCTGGCCCGCGAGCAGCAGTTCGCTCATTTCACCAAGAGCCCAGCGCAAGGGTTCCGCAGGCAGGTGAAGCCAGACGGGACGGTGCAGCACTCTTCCCAATATGTGGGCGAACTCAGCTTGCGTCAGAGAGGCGGGGGCGGTCGCGTTGTAGACACCTTGCATGTCCGATCTGAATATCGCGCGCGCAATGATGCGTAATACATCTTCGCGATGAATCCAGCTCATCACCTGTTTGCCATTTCCCAGGCGGCCACCCATGCCTAGATGGTAGGGGAGCAGCATAGGGGGAAGGGCGCCGCCAGGACCGAACACCACGCCTAGGCGCAGCACCACGGTTCGGACGCCTAGGCCGTCCAGCGGCCGGACGGAAGCCTCCCACTTCTGGCACAGTTCGGACATGAAGCCGCCGCCCTCGGCACTGCTCTCGGTCAGTTGTTCGTCAGCGGGCCGGCTGCCGTAATAGCCGATGGCCGATGCCTGAATCCATGTTGTGGGCCGGTCTGCGGTGGACTCTGCCCATCGCAGCAGTGCTTCGCTCACGCCGACGCGGCTCGCCAGAAGCTGCGCCTGTCGTCGTGCGCTCCAGCGTGGGCCCAGAACAGGCGCACCAGCGAGATTGATCACGGTGTCGAAGCGTTCCTCGCGATGTAGTTGATCGACCGCGGTCACGCAGCGCACGCGTGCGTTGAACTGATAGGCCGCGCGCAGCGGCTCACGCGTCAGGATGGTGACTGCATGGCCGGCGTCAAGCAGATGCGTGACAAGCGCCTCACCAATGAATCCGGTGCCGCCGGTTACCAGGACGTTGAGATGGGGCTGTCTCGCAAACGGGTTCTCGGCGTGTGTGCGCCGGCCTATCTGGTACGCTGCCAGTCCATCGCGAATCCCGGAGGCTGTCACGCCGACGGCAAACAGGCTCAGCAGCCAGCCGCGCCACCCCAGATCAGTCGCGGCGAGTGCGGTGGGTGCCTGGGACCAGGCCGCGAGTTGCAGCGCATACAGCCCGAATAGCGCTCCGCCGTTGATCGCCAGCAGGGTGTGCAGAACACGCTCGGTGGCCGGCAGCTTTCGGCTCCGATCCTCCTCAACGAAATCCCATAAGGTCAGTGCCACCTCCACGAGTACCAGCGCGGCGATGGCAAGCGTCCATGCGCCGAGGAATTTGAGATTGGCCATTGCGGCAAAAACGAGACCGTACAGCACGGCACGAATCGCGTGAATGGACAACTCTCGCCGGGCTCGCGGACTGCAGGGCAGCTTTTGAGTCAGCTCGTGGTGGTAGAGGGTGTCGAACGCTCCCATCATTCCCTGTATGACCAGCAGGTTGATCGCCCAGTCGAAGGCGGGCAGGGAGGTCATGCGTCTTCCCTCCACAACCAGAGCAGTGGGGGAATCATCATCAGTAGGGCCGCGCCGTCGATTATCGCGTGCAGCCACACACCGGCCTGCAATGAAACCAGCACGTCCTGCGGCGCCCATACCAGCAGGCCGACCAGCAGCCCACCCCAGGCCGCGCGATGACGGGTCTGGTTGCCCAGATGGACGAGCGCCAGCATCCAGATCGCCGAACATTGCAGGGTGGCGCCGAACAGGGCCATCCACCATGTCTGCTGGGCTCTGGCTGCGACCGGCGCCAGTCCAGCCCAGAAATGCCGCTCGATGCCCCGGTGGTAACCGTCCAGGACCGAAGTGTCCGTCACCCAGAGCAGTGCTGCGCCGGCAAGCAGATGTGCAATGGCTGCTGCGTACATCCATCCAACGACCCATCGGCGCTGGCTGAAACTCGAAGATTGGTTCATGGTGAGGAGGTATCAGTGCGAATCGTGAGGGCGTTCGTCCGTGAGGAAGGGGTTGCCCACGTGGCAGGTGCCGCCGCCACACGCCGGCGGGGCGCGATAGCCGAGCCAGCGCGAGAACGCATAGCGGTTGCGTGCGAAAGCACGGTACATCGCAGCCAGCACCCGACGGAGGCCCGGTACCCGCAGGGGCCAGACCAGCCCGCCTCGACCGACCAGAGTGTACGCAGCGAGCATGCAATCGATGCCCACCAACATGCGGCCATCCGATGCGCGACCATGCAACGCGCGATTCAACGCTGCCATGTCAACGCCAAGGGGCGCGCAGTCAAATCCCGGTTGGGCAATGTCCACGAAGGACAGTCGGCGCTCGGTGTCCCATTCGCTCAGGCGACGCATTTCCGTCGCGCAAAACCCGCACTTGCCGTCAAAGTAGAGCTCCAGTAATGCGGAATTCATGACCTGGCATCCTTTTTCTTGTCAGGACCGAGAAACTGGGCGATGCGTCCTCCGGTCTTTAGAAGCTTCTTGATGGTCGGCGTTGGCAGATGCTGGAAGTCGTCGTAGGCGCGCATGAAGATCTCCATGAATTCCAGCATGTCGTTCATCTTGGCCTTGGTGGAACCATCCAGCACCGGGTCGTCCTCGGCCTCGGCTACGCATTCGCGCAGCACCGAGAGGGTCGGGTCCAGTTCGCGCTTCTTGCGTTCGTCCATGACCACGCGAAAGATCTCCCAGATATCCTGGTGCGCGGCGAAGTGATCGCGCCGGTCACCGGCGATGTGCGTCACCCGAACAAGGTTCCAGGACTGAAGTTCTTTGAGGCTGTTGCTGACATTGGATCGGGCTACGCCCAGCGTGGCGGCGATGTATTCCGCATGGATCGGATGGGGGCTGCAGAAGATCAATGCATGGATCTGTGCCACCGTACGATTGACGCCCCAGCGGCTACCCATTTCTCCCCAGTGCAGGATTAGCTTTTGCGTGCTTGGGCTCAGTGACATAGTTCTCTTATTTCTGTCGTTACAGAAATTAAAGAATTTAACTGAGACTTTGTCAAGTCGGCGAGCGGATGTCTCTCGGGAGGATGGGAGAAGAGGGAAGCAGACCTGAGGCGGAAAATCTGCGCGCCGGCTAGATCGTTCTAGGTAACCGAGCATCTGCAGTTTTCCGAACTGAGACAGCGTCCATCGGCTGCCGGGGAGCTGGCGGGGCCCTTGCCCGACAGACAGTTGTCGGCCAACTACCGTCATTCCTGATGTGCTGATCCAATGACCGAACATGCTGCAGCAAGAGCCGTTGGCCGGCTTGCTGGCCTACCACCTCCTTACAAAAGTAAAACAGCAGTGGACCCTACCAAAGACCCCGTCATTGTCAAACTCTTTTACAGCAGTCACACCCGGTATGGCTGTTTCTCCCACAACTGGGGGGCCAGCAAGGGGATTGACCACTTTCGTGACGTCTGCGGGAGCGGGAAATTCTAAAAAACGCAACCAACCGACGAAAAAGCGCCGCGAACTTCATGCATGAAAGGAGCGATCCACCGGAGCGCCGCCGCGTTATGTGGTCCATGCCTGCCATGGTGCTTGCTGGCGCGGCAAGAGGCCTCCAGAGCGTCAGAAAGCTCAATTTCGCTGGAGGCTTCAGTTTGCTCAGTAGCTACCGCTCAATATGAACGGAGGCAAGCCGCGCCGATTAAAGGTTCTGCTGTGGGCGGCGATGCAACACGGAGCCCGATCGTGGCATTCCGGCGGTATTCGTTTCCGAGCGCTATCGCACAGAAGCCCCTCATTCCAATGTCTATTCTTCGTCGCAAGCGGAATCCCAGCAAGGCTGGATGCTGCAGACACCTGGTGCCGTGTTTTCGGCGATTAACCAGTTCCATGCGCGAGGATACGGATGTTGCATTCTCACTTTTTCGAAACCGCTGCAAGCTGCATCGACAGTCCAGCGCTGTGGGTCAAAGATCGTCTATACAGCTACGGCGATATTCAAACACGCGCACGTCGCATTTCTGCGGGTCTGACAGCAATCGGGCAGCGTAACGACATTAGACGATGTTTGCTATTTGCATATCGTAGCGTCGAGGCCTATGCCGGCGTGCTGGGCATTCTCGATGCGGGCATGGCCTATGTGCCTCTGAGCCCGAAGGCCCCGCCTTCACGTATGGCGACGATCATCGCGCAGTCCGGTGCGCCATTGATGCTGGTCGATCGTCGTTGCGCGAGTGGGCTCGAGGATGTACTGGCATTGCTCGACGCTCCCCCGCAGATTTTTCTCATCGACGACGACGCGTCCGGTACGCCTCTGCCTTCCTTTGCGTCCACCCTGACCACGCTGCCTTCCGTGCCCTATGTGCGACGGCCAGGCACTGAGCACGACGTAGCTTACATACTCTTCACCTCTGGATCGACGGGTACGCCGAAGGGCGTCCCGATTACACATGCTAATGCCAACGCATATGTGAAAGGGCAACTGCAACTGCATGAGCGGACGGACGATGCACGTCATATCCAGCTCTGTGAATTGAGCTTTGATCCATCCGTGCACGACATGTTCGTATGTTGGGCCACTGGCGGGTGCCTGTACGTGCCCGAGACTGTCGATCCTGTGTACAACGCCGATTTCATTAGGCGTTATGGCATTACGCATTGGAGTAGCGTACCGTCCGTGGTCGGCTTCATGCAGCAAATGAGAAAGCTGACACCCGGTGCCTTCCCGAGTCTTAGGGTCTCGATGTTTGGCGGTGAGCAGTTGCCTCGCTCACTGGCGCTGGCGTGGATGCGCGCCGCACCGCATAGCAAGCTGTTCAACATGTACGGGCCGACGGAAGCGACCATCGCTTCGACTTGCTTCGAAGTGAGCGCCGATTTCATCGATACTCCGCAGCACACGGTCATCCCACTCGGGAGGGCGCTTCCGGGGGTAGAGCTCATGATCGTTGACGCTGACCTCCGACCTGTCGCAGCCGAGCAGACGGGCGAGTTGCTAATCGCGGGTCCACAGATCACGGAGGGCTATTTGTCGGCGGACTCCCGACTTGGCAATGACAGGTTTGTCTCGAAGAGTTTTCCAGGCCGACTTGCGCAGCGCTGGTATCGGACCGGCGATATCGTTCGTACGACTGGAGAATTTGGCATTGTGTTTCACGGGCGCGTGGATACGCAGGTCAAAGTTCGCGGCAACCGTGTCGAACTGGAGGAAGTCGAGCATATCGTCCACGCGAGCAGCGGTGCCGCGCTCTGCGCGGTGATTGCATGGCCCCTCGATGAGGTGGGACGGGCGGCTGGGCTCGTAGCCTTCGTGACAAATCCTCGAGTAGACACCGAGGCGGTCTTACATGCGTGTCGGCAGCGCTTGCCCGACTACGCGGCACCCCAGCGGATTGTGTCACTCGACGCGATGCCGCTTAACGCGAATGGAAAAATTGACAGGAAAGCTCTGGTTGAGCAGTGCGCACGCACGATGATTCCTGCATGACGTAGACACCATCCCCAAGCAATATAAATGAGCCACGCCACGGGCGCGTGGATGGCTATTCTAGACGGGAGAGAGTGATTGAAAGCCGCTCTGCGCAGTATTCTTTCGGAGAATGGATGCCTTCATGTCCCGGTCGAAACATTGACCGATAGCGATAGCTTGTATGACGCTGGCCTGTCCTCGCTCGGTACGGTCCGCGTGATGCTAGCAGTCGAAGACGCCTTCGGTATAGAAATACCTGGAGACCTTATTTCATTCGATTTGTTTCTCTGTATCGATTCGCTGGCAAGCTCTCTCGCCCCTCTCATGCCAAGCGATTGATAGCGACTCGCCGTATTTCACAGTAAGGGGCCCACCATGAATACCAACCCTACAACGAGGCCGGTCACCTTCAATGGCTGTTTCGGGTGGCTGCATTTGCCTGCGGTAGACCGAGCCGCTACCGGCGTGGTGCTGTGCAACCCGTTCGGCAATGAGGCGCTATGTGTGCACCGCGGCTGGCGCGACTTCGCGGAATCGGTGACGGTGGCCTGTGGCATGGCCGTCCTGCGCTTCGATTATCCGGGGACTGGCGACTCCGAGGGCGTCGAGGAAGACCCCGCGCGCTTTTGCGCATGGGTCGACAGCATCAAAGCTGCCACGGAGTACCTGCGGACCGTCACTGGTGTGACACGGATTGTGCTCTGCGGCTTGCGCTTGGGCGCGACGTTAGCCGTCTTGGCCGCCGAAGAGCTTGCCGACGTGGAGGGCGTGGTCTTGATGGCGCCGGTCATCGTTGGCAAGCGCTATATCCGGGAACTGCGCATGCAGCATCAGAGCTGCATCAAGGCCTTGGCAGACCAAGAAGCAGCGCAGTCGCGCGAGGCGGTGCAAGGAGTAGGCGCGCTAGGGTTCGATCTGTATGCCGACGCGCTCGAGAAACTTGCGTCAATCGACCTCACAAAGCGACTGAGGTCTCCGGCGCCACGCGTGCTACTGCACGATATCTCGGTCAGCGAGTCTCTGAACAAGCTTGTTGAGTGCTTCCGTGGTCACGGTGCGAGTGCAGACGTACGGATTTTCCCAGAGTACGACAGTTTTTTGCTCCCCGATCCGACGTTCTGCGTGCCGCCGCGAGGTGCCTTCGATAGCGTGCTTGAGTGGCTCGGCTCTAGGGGCGGCACTTCGGAACTGGCTGCCGCTGAGATTCTGCAACCGTCCGCGCATGCGCGGATAGACTTCGCAGGTGGTCATGAAACCCCCGTAGTGTTTGGGAGCGGGCGCTATGTTGGCGTAATGTGCAAGCCTCGCAACGCAAACGAACACGCCCCGGCTGTATTGATCATGAACACCGCAGGGGTTCATCGCGTTGGCTGCGCAAGGCACTCCGTGTTGATGGCTCGACGGCTTGCGGCACAGGGAATTACATCGTTACGCATGGATTTGGGCGGCGTTGGAGATAGTTCATATCACGACGATAAGCCAAACATCGAGGGCGTGTACGCGCGACACTCGATTGCAGATGCGACAGCAGGGGTGGAGCGACTGATCGCGGCTGGACATTCCGGGGTTGTGATGTTCGGCGTGTGCGCGGGTGCATACGTCAGCGTCCACACAACGCTAAAGCATCCTGCTGTGGTTGGCTGCATATCCGTCAACCTGCCCTTTTTCTTCTGGGGTGCGCCGAGGAGGAACTCACGCGCTCCCAGTCAGGTGTACATGCGCTCCGTCCGTGATCCCCGTAAATGGCTTTTACTGCTGACTGGCCGGTCGGATCTGCGCAGAATCGCAGTGAGTTTGGTGCGTCGCTGGTGCGAGCGTTCCTCCGTCCGCCGACTGCTCATGGCGCTAGAGAAAAGGCACGTGCCAACATCATTGGTGTACGGACCGCTTGATGCTGGGCTCGATGAAGTCCCGAAGGCGAGTTACTTTGAAGAGCTCGAGTACGTTACGGCGACAGTTCTGGAGCAGTTGGACCACTCGTTATATTCGAGGACTGCACGCAACGTTGTATCGAGCTATGTCGAGGCCTTTTTGCTCGAGAGAGCTTTTGAGGCCGGACGACCCAACGTCGTAGATTGCCAAAGCCGGCATGCGTCCGCCGGACATACCCGTCCCCGGGGCATATTGTCACCTGATACGTAATGCTGCCGAGCGTGCCAGGCTAGCGGCTCTCATTGATTCCGGACCGGGTGCAACGAGAAAGCACCCACTGCGGTGCCATGACACGCAGCGGTCACGGTTCGACTGGGCCCAAATGAAAACTCTGGCGGCCAGTGGCCAAGGTTCAGGAGCGGCAGACCGTGGCCGATTGCAGACGTCGATCTTCGAGCGCAGCCATTTTTAGAAAACCTAGGCGACCACGTAGTGTCCGTGGAGTATAGGCAGCACGCTCTTTTGTTCTGATGCGGATTATCCGGCTCGCTTCGGCAACCTCTTTGCAATCCCCATGATGGCCGCGACGCCGTCGTCACCGATGAGCGCGGTAGCCATCGCCTGTGCTTCCGCCCACGCCGGGCCAGCGTCGTTCAGCACCTTTTTCCCGGCGCGGGTCACTGAGAGCGGGCGCGACCGGCCATCCGCGGCGTCTGCCACGCCCTCGGCAATCCATCCTTCCGTCAGCAGGGGCTGCAGGTTGCGCGTCAGTGTGGATCGATCGTGATGATTTCGCCGTCCCAGATCGGCGCGGCTGATCGGACCCAGTTCATGAACGAGCACCAGCAGCGTGAACTGCGTGGCGTTGATGCCGAATGGCCGCAACGCCTGTTCATAGGGGGCGGTCAGCACGCGCGAGATTTGCCGGGCGCGTGTCATCACGCAGTGCTGGAAGATATCGGAGCCTGTGGTGCCAGACAGTGAACGTTTTCCGGGAGTCATGCCATGTGTGACGCAGGGATGTACCGCCAGCGTACAGTATTCAGTGCCGATGTGCTGGCTGTGCCGCGCTAGTGTTCGGCGACCGTGTATTGGGAACGGTCACGGCAACCGTTTCCGTTGCCAGAATCTTGTGTGTCGGGTCGGCCAGCTCCAGGCGCACTTGATGCGGTCCCGGTGGCAATCCCACCACGATGATGGGGTCCTCGCTGGTGTGCGCCCATGTGGCCGGACCATCGTCAACGGTCACATGCAGATGGCCAACGCGCGGCGAGACCTGCGTAGCCCCCTTGCCGAACACCGGCATCACACGAAAATTCTCGGTCCGGAACTGCAAGATCACGACACCCCTTGCGAGTGGTTCCGGCAACGCTGAGTACGCCACGATCCGTGGCGCCGGCTCGGCATCCAGTGGCAAGACCGCCGGTGGACGAAGCGCGTCGTCAGCAGCATTTTGCGCGATGGTATGGATTGGCACGGCCGCGAGGAAAACGGCAGCAAATAAGGGGGCGAGCGCTCTCATGGCTGACTCCTGAAACGGTTAAAACTCCAACAGGCGAACTCCAACGGGCGCCGATGATGCCTGAAGCCACAGTAGACGCGCGGGCTTTTTGTACAGGTATGTATCCACCTGAGTCGTGCACACATAACGATACGTTTGGCGGGTTCACCCTCACAAGAGAGATACATCGCCTCGCTCTAATGCTGCATATGCAACACATACTGCGCCAGCTCACTGGTGCCAAGGGGAATGGAAATGGATACGAGATCAGCAATGGGTCGGTCAGCCTGCGTGATTGCGACTATTGCCAGCGTGTCGGGAGGGCTGATGAGCAGCACCTCCACCGCCATGACTGCGTCACATGACGTTGCCGACGTGGTATTCGAAGTCGGCAATGTGGAAGTTGGCGCCGATCTGCATTTGCGACACATGGTGGTCAGGCCGTCAGCACCCAAGGGCACCGTGCTTTTCCTGCACGGCTTTCCCGAGACCATGTTCGCCTGGAAAGAGATTGCCAGGACGCTCGGCCGGGATTTCGAAGTTCATGCTTTCGACTGGCCCGGATTCGGCGAATCCTCGCGTCCGCCTGTGGAGAGTTTCGGCTACTCGCCTCGCGACTACGCCACGGTCCTCACGCGTTATATCGACACGACAGGCATCGGAGGTGGCCGACTGTTGATCTACGCGACCGATATCGGCGCCTTGCCAGCGCTGCTCGCTGCAATCGATCAGCCGGATATCGCCCGCACGGTCGTTGTCGGAGATTTCGCACCTTTCGACCGGCCGCAATACATGCAAGAGCGCCTGCAGGCGCTGAAGGAGCCTGCGTCTGCTGAAGCAGTGCGAAAGGCCTTCAATGCCTCGCGCGACGAGATACTGAAGAACGCATTCACGCGCGGATTGCCGGAAGCGCAACGCTATGCGCTCGATGCTGAGTATCAGGCTGACATGGCACGCGGCTGGGAGAACGGACACCTTTCGTCCGCCGATGCGTTTGCGTACTACTACGCGCAGTTCACGCGAGACCAGCATGTACTGGAGGCGCTGCTGCCGAAGCTGAGCACGCCTGTGCGGGTTGTCTGGGGTGAACAGGACATCTATATCAACAAGGAGATGGGTGTCGAGTTCTCGCGCAGGACCGCCGCGCCATTGCGGCTGTTGCCTGCCACGGGCCATTACCCGCACCTCCAGCGTCCAAGCGAAACCATCGACGAAGTCCGCGGCGCCTTCGGTTCTTGAGGTACCTCGCGCGGCCCGTGTCGCCACCATGGCCCGTCGCATTCCACACGTGGCGAACACTTCTGAAATCCCGGAAACTCATGACGCAAGCTATTGATACCGTGATCTACACCGGCAAGACCCGCACCACGGGAGGTCGGAACGGCCATTCCCGCAGTTCTGATGACCGCCTGGCGGTCGAGCTCTCCGGACCGGGCAGCAACGGTCCCGGCACGAATCCAGAGCAACTGCTGGGTGCCGGCTGGTCTGCCTGTTTCCTCGGCGCGATCGGCAAGGCCGCGCAGGCTGCCGATATCGCCCTGCCTGCGGATGCGGCGGTCGAAGCGGAAATCGATCTGTGCCGTGCCGGCGACGCGTTCCTGCTGGCGGCTCGCCTCAACGTGTCCCTGCCCGGTATCGATGCCGGTCTTGCACGCTCCCTAGCGGCGCGCGCGCATCAGATCTGCCCGTACTCGAAAGCCTTGCGCGGCAACATCAATGTGGAGATACGGGTCATCTGACCAGTGGTGCCGCATCGCATATCCCCTCCACTGAAGAAGATCATGGACAAGACTCTTTCACTTGCAGCGCTTGCTGTCACTGGAGCGATGGCGTTCTCGACCGCTCAGGCGCAGGCGCCTGGGATCCATCGCACGGATCTGATCAAGAACGATTTGAGCACGCCCCATCTCGAAGGGGTACAGGTCCGCGTGGACTTTGAACCTGGCGCATTTGCACCCAAACACGCCCATCCGGGCGAAGAAATCGCCTACGTGCTGGAGGGCACGCTGGAGTACCAGCTTGGCGATAGTCCGCCCGTGACGCTCAAGACCGGTCAGGCGCTGTTCATTCCGGCAGGCATGGCACATTCCGCTCGCAACGTGGGGAGCGGCAAATCATCGGAGCTGGCGACGTACATCGTGAAGAAGGGCGCGCCGCTGGCAGCGCCGTCAAAGTAAGGCTTCGCGCCGTTGCTCCGACGCCCGTCGCAATGCGGCGGGCGTCGGCATTTCGTCGTTACGCGGCATGCGCTGGCGCACGCCGTAAGCTGATGGCGAGTCGATTGAACGCGTTCATCAGGCCGATCGCGATTGTCAGGTCTGCCAGCTCTTTCTCTTCGAAGATCGCGGCTGCCGCTGCAAATGTTTCGTCGGGCACGTGGGTATCGGCGACGCGTGTCACGGTTTCGGCCCAAGCCAGAGCGGTTTTCTCGCGCTCGGTGAATAGACCCGGCTTCATGCCAGACCTGCACCCTCGGCAGGCTCTGAATTTGCGTCGCGGTGCTGCCTGTCGAAATTCTGCCTCGCTTGTCGGAAGCGGTCCGCATTCTCGACGATCCAGGTCCACAGCGGGACCATGTCCACGTTTCCTGCCGCAGAACGCGTTGGCCGCGCAGATCGAAGCCTAACCGTTGGGTGCGTTCGCGCACCGCTGGGTTCCCGGCCGCCGAAAGCATGAGCAAAGAGCGCGGTTCTTTCTCCGTGAACGCCTACCGCGCGGAAGATCGCACTCACGTACACCGTATCGTGATTGACGCCGACGCGGCTTCTCCTCAAGTCCCGCAACGTTGATGCCGTTAGTTCAAGCAACGTAGGCCCAGCTGCCGTTCAATGGAGCGAAAATGATGGCACGCGACAAGAAGTTCGTCTGCAATTCAGCCCTCGTCGGCTACTCCAGAGCCTTTTCCGCGGCCTTCTTCCGTCGCTCGGTCCTCTCAGCCGCCGCGATGACCCTCGTCTGGACCATTGTCTGTTCAAGGCCGGCCAGTGCGCAACTGGTGACAGGCACCGGCGAATTGATTCCGGCACCGGTCCAGACCCCGAACTGGAATGTCGGTAGCGAGCTGATTGTCGGAGACTCGGCGAGCGGCGCACTATCCATTACAGGAGGCGCCACGGTCGGCAATACCGACAGTTATGTGGGCGTGGCGAGCACAGGGCAGGGCAGCATCACGGTTTCTGGGCGTGACAGCGGCGGGCAGGCCTCCACGTGGACAAGTTCGGGCCAAGTGAATATCGGGTATGACGGCCTTGGGACGGTGCTGGTGGACGGCGGCGGTGTCGTCAACAGCGGAATCACTGTCATCGGGCTCAACAGCGGAGCGATAGGCGCCGTCGCTACCGGAGCGGTCACCATAACGGGCCATGATGGCAATGGTCATGCCTCCACCTGGAACAGCGCCGCCCAAATTTATGTCGGCTTTGGCGGCACCGGCTCGTTGCAGATCCGGGATGGCGGAGTCATGCATAGTGGGCAAGGCATCATAGCTTCTGAAAGCGGAAGCGTTGGGCATGTCACGGTCTCGGATCCTAATTCGCTGTGGGATCCGGTGGGTAACATCTATGTAGGTTTCGCGGGGACCGGCGAGCTGAACGTCCAGAATGGCGCGACGGTAAGCACTGCAGGACCTGCGGGACCGACGTCGGCGGCGAGTATTTATATCGGCTATGGGGCGGGAAGCGATGGCACGGTAACCATTTCGGGTACTGGCGCCGCCGCGTCAAGACTGTCGGCTACGGATCGGATCAGCGTAGGGGTCGATGGAGCCGGTACGTTAAACGTCGCGAAGGGTGGGGTGGTCAGTGCCGGCTCCGACGTTCATATCGCTGGCAGCAGCACGTCGAGCGGCACGCTGAACCTCACGGGCGACGCTAGCGGGCGTGGCATCGTGGAAACCGGTTCAGTCATCCGAGACGCCGGACTGGCCACGCTGAATCTTGACGGCGGCATTCTCCGCGCCAACCGTAACGAGCCGAATTTCCTCAACGGCTTTACGACGCTGACTGTAGGGGGCGAGGGCGCATGGTTCGATACGAATGCACACGACGTTGGCGTCAGTACGGCTTTCTCTGGCACGTCGACTCTCAACAAGTTGGGCCTCGGCACGCTGTCACTGACTGGCAATAGCGCTGGCTTCACCGGAAATACGGAAGTCTTGGCGGGGACGTTGCGGGTAGACGGTGTCCTGGGCGGTCCGACCAACGTCTCTTTAAGCGGGAGATTGACAGGTACCGGTGTGGTGGGCACAACCACTAACCGCGGCGTCATCGCGCCTGGCGGCGCGGCCCCTTTTGGAACGCTCACGGTAGCGGGCAACTACGCTTCTTCAGGTGGCAGCCTCGAGGTCAGGACACAGCTTGGAGACGACAGTTCTCCGACGGACCGCCTTGTCATCAAGGGCGACACTTCCGGCCAGACGCCGATAAAGATCATTAATGTGGGAGGCGTCGGCGCCCAGACCCAGAAGGGCATCCAGGTAGTACAGGTAAATGGTGCGTCCGCGGGAGCGTTCACGCTGGCGAATGGGGATTACGTGATAGCTGGTCAGCCTGCGATTGTTGCGGGGGCTTACGGATATGTACTGCGCAAGGGGCAGACCGATGGCAACTGGTACCTGAGCTCCTCCTTGCGAGACGCCGTTGCCGCGCCACCGGCTGAACCGCCGGGAGACAGCCCGCCGGTCGCCGGAGACGACGGCGGTCGCTTGTATCAGCCGGGTGCACCGGTCTACGAGGCCTACGCAAATACGCTGCAGTCACTGAGTCAGGTGCCAACCCTGCGCCAACGGGTCGGCAATCGTCAGTACGACACGGCAGATGTCCGAGCCGATGGCATATGGGCGCGCGTCGAAGGTGCCCGCCGACGTCTTGAACCATCGACTTCGACTACCGGCGTGCAGCAGAGCATCAATAGCTGGAAAGCACAGTTCGGCGTTGATCGCATCTTGTCCGGGGACGAGCGAGCGTCGCGGCTCGTTGGCGGACTGACTGCCCAATACGGCACGGCCAATACCCATCTGCAGTCAGTGTTTGGCGGCGGCAATATCGACACCACGGCCCTTGGTCTCGGGCCCACTCTGACGTGGTACAGCGCTGACGGCGCGTACCTCGATGTGCAAGGGTACGCTACATGGTTCGACAGCGACCTGAACTCAAGCCTGGCCGGGCGTCTGGCAAAAGGCCAGAACGCGCATAGCTATTCTGTGAGCGTCGAAGCCGGCAAGTCGGTGCCTGTGAGCGCAGGGTTGGCCGTCGTCCCACAGGTCCAGTTCAGCTACGTTGCCGCGAGCTTCAATGCCATCCATGACAGGTTCGGCGCGGAAATCGACAGTGATAGAGATAAAAGCATCCTCGGACGCATCGGTGTAGCACTTGACTACAAGCAGAAGTGGACCAGCGCCGCGGGCAAGACGCAGCAGGCCAGCTTCTACGGAGTGCTCAACGTCAAGCATGAATTCCTCGACGGAACACAAGTCCGGATATCGGGCGTGCCGGTGGGCAGCCGCCTCGGTAGCACCTGGGGTGGCGCGGGCATTGGCTGGAACTACGCCTGGAGTGAGCGCTATGCCGTGTATGGGGAGGTCGGAGCGGACACTGATTTCTCTGGCAGCTACGCTGCGAGCGGCACGGCGGGATTCCGGATGGTATTTTAGGTATCGGGATATCTGACCAGGCCCTACCCGTCGTCGAATTAATGCATCAGCTCGCGCCGACGTGCGGCTCGCACTGATGATGGGCTTAGCCCTTAACGTGGCGTGAGGTCGTGGCCGAACGTGCGCTCCCGAATCTGACCATTCAGTGTGGTGGTCCTCTTCTTTGCTGTGCTTCTGGGGCTTTTGCGTCGGGCGGTGGTGCTGGCCGGTAGCGGCTGGCTTTCCGTGCAGGGTAGCGCGCGCGCCGATTGCCCCCGCGGCGGCGTGTTAGAGGGGAAGCTGCCCACTATCGAGTCTTGGCGGAGCAACAGGTGCCGGTCTTGCCCCGCAGTCGCGACGGTCGCAAAACGACCCTACTCGGCCCCTCAGATTCTCCGCCAGCGGTCATTCCGCCGCAGGCGCCGAGATATAGCTGAGCGCGTCGGCACGAGGACAGGCATCCGATCCATACAAGACCATTGGCATCACCATGAGCAGCGGTTCAGGCATGCCAATCATTACTCCACTTTGGTTTCTTTGGTAGCGATCCTTTCCGTCTCGTCAAAAGCTAGGTCTGATGCAGACAATCTCGCTGGCGGACTTATCAACAACTTCAAGTTGAGCGACATCGGTGATGTCGGTACGAGCAATTCCGTCCTTGCTCTGCGCTAGCTGAAAAATCCTGGTGGTGCAAGATCCTGGGTTGACGGCATACGTAATCTCATACTGTTCGCCAGCTTTAGGAACCAATACTGGAGCACGGCACTTCCCCGGCTGTTTGTCGAGGATTTGATTGCCCATCGCAGGATTCAAGGCAAACAATACTTCCGCGAAGTTCAGTTTCGCGACATGGATGATCTGGCGTGCCGCCATTGGCTTACCAGCCGGTATTACAAACTCAACTGCGCCCTCCTGCCCAAGCGGGAGCGGGGCCAGCATCTCAACACGTTTCTCGTAAAAATCTTCCCTGCCGCCAGCGATCCAGGCAAGGATGGCCGCTTGCTGGCACCTCTCCACGTCCACAGACGCTACAAGAAGATTTGAAACCACCGGGGGCTCCAGCTTGATGCGAAGCTTCGCGGTATCCGAACCTGATGCGTCCTGATACAAGCCCGACGCACACCCGGTCATCGCTAGCGCCGAAGCCAGCACCCCCGTTCGCTTGAGGATGCGCGCTTCAGTCTTTCTGATTTTCATTCGTCGCCCGTATGAGAAACTCGAAGTAATAATCTGGCAGCGGATTTTGCGACAGAGCTTCTGCAGGGTGGCACCCCTCACCAGAAGGGGTGGACATTCGCATTCGGTCATCGATCGGCCGACACGTTGGCCGTCATCGACGAGAGTCAACCGATAGGAGCGCTGATGCGCAGCTCCAAAGCGAACACTCCCGGCTCCGATCGAAATGATCGGGCACGGACGAGTAGCCGCTCTGGAGCCTAACTTTCGCGGTTATTGCACACAATCGAGGTCCGGGTTCTCAAAGGCAGCTTCTGGCCGATTGCTGCCGGCGGGTTAGCGGCGGCGTACCGTGAGCATACCCCGTCCGTGGATGTCCCAGATCGGCCAAGAGGAGTCATTTCATTGTGGCACCCAAGCAGCCGGTGTGTGCTTAGGATCGGCCATCAGGTAGCCGATCGGAGCCTTTGAGCGGCAGCTAGACGTCGCCGCTTACGGACGCGCCGGCAAGGCCCCAGCCCACGGGTCGTGAGTTATTGCGGCAGTTGGAGCAGCCGACTATCTGAGCTCACGTGTATCGTTTAATCGGACTAGGCGGTCCAGCTACGCGGCGGGCTGCAGGGCACGCATTAACGCGGTGACCTGCGCCTCGGCCTGTTCGGCGGAGGTGATATTGGTGTATCCAAGCAGCAGCGCGCGCCGGCCGGCCTTTCCTTTGCGCCAGGCCGTGAGCGAGAATACCTCAATGCCTGCTTTCCGAGCCCGATGGGCGAGTTCTACGTCGTCCTCGCCTTCCGGGACATCCAGCAGCAGATTCATGCCGCCGCTTTCCAGCGTGACCGAGTAGCCCTTGTCCGAATGGCGCCGCAGCGCCTGGACCAGCAGCGTGCGCCGCCGTGCGTATAGCGCCCGCATGCGCTTGATGTGGCGCGAGAAGTGACCCTGTTCGATAAACTCAGCAAGCGCGGCTTGCATCAGTTCGGGGCAACCGCCGTATACCGCGCGCTGGCTGGCCTGCGCGAACGCCGTGACGAGCGCCTTGGGTGCCACGATATAGGCAATACGCATCCCCGGAAACATGACTTTCGACATGGTCCCGGCGTAGATCACGCGATCCGCATTGTCCAGCGCCTTGAGCGCGGGAAGCGGGTGTCCGCGGAAGCGATACTCGCCATCGTAATCGTCTTCGAAAATCCACGCCCTGTTGGTCCTTGCCCAATTGAGCAATGCCACCCTGCGCGGCAGCGCCAGCGACACGCCGGTGGGACTCTGATGCGAGGGGGTCACGATCGCGACCCTTGCACTTCGGAACGACTGGGCGGCCATGCCGACGTTGATGCCTTGCTGATCGACCGGCACATGGCAGGGCCGAGCGTTCAGGCGCTCCACCATTACTGCGGTGGTAGGGAACCCGGGGCACTCGACCCACACGTCCGAAGGGCTCTCACGGCCTATTTCCCCGGCCAGTTTCAGCGCCGTGAACGCCAGCTCGAGTCCAGACGCATAGCAAGGCACCACGAACACCTGTGATGGCTCGACATCGAGGCCGCGCGCACGATTCAGGTGTCCAGCCAGGGCGTCTCGCAGTGGCGCATAGCCGTGCAATGCTGGCTTGAGCAGCGTGGTGATACGTCGGGCCTGACGCCCTATCAGTCTGGCCCAAACCTTATGCGGGAACTCATCCAGGGCGGGGTATCCCGGCTGCAGGATGGTCGGCGGTACGCCGGTGGCGCCGAGCGCCAGACTCTCGTCGTGCTCCATCGCTCGGAAGCATGCCATGGTCGCGGTGTTGCCGGCCGCGCCATCCGCGCCATCGCGGCTAGGCCGCTGGCGGAGGAGCGGCGTAGAGTCGGACACGAACGTGCCGGCGGGCCCTCGGGCCACCAAATATCCCTCACCCACAAGCCGGTCGTAGGCGACCTGAACGGTGCCACGCGCGACGCCGAGCTCCATGGCCATCGCCCTCAGTGAGGCAACGCGCTGACCGGGCCGGAGACGGCCCTGCTCGATTTGCGATCGAAACCGTTCATAGATTTGATCGTGAAGCGTTGTGACCGGATAAGACAGTTCGTAATCCTTGCGATCCAAATCAAATTGCTTGTTTAACAGCATATCAATTACTAAAAGCACCGAACAGAAGAAAAACAAACAATTTTAATATTTCATCCGCAATCCACCATTCTTCTGGCAGATTCTTATGTGTGATTGTTTTCGTTCTTTCGCCAGTAAGCTGAGCACGACGCCCTGGTTTGTTCCTCGTGCAGCAACGATGGTATCCATCCGCAGTGCCGCCGTTCGCAGTGTCGTATAGGTTGACCAACGTTTGCTAGGCGCACTGACAGCATAACTGAGTGGACCATCTGTGCCATAACTACGCTGGATTCCGTTGGTCCCGGTAGTGGATTCTTGTCGCGGTCGGCCAACATGGTGACGCAACGCGGTTACCGGCAACGCACCAAAATGGAACGAATCTTCATCGACCATGGACCAGTCCAAGCTGCTGAATATGGCAAGATTTGGTCTTATTAAACAGACCATCCGCTGATAGGCTCGCTTGAACTGCGTCATCGAAGTCACATAACATCGATGGGTCGAGAATGAAATCAATCGCCTCAACGGAATCTGCGCACCTATCGGCAGTCGCAGGAAGGATTACCCATGCACAGCTCACTCGAGCCGATAGAAACGGTCTTGATCGTCGACGATGATGTGGGCGCCCGTCTGGCTCTCTCGAACCTGCTCCGCTCGGTCGATTTGCGTGTGCTTCTGTTCGCGTCAGCAGAGGAACTGCTCGCGATAACGCCGCCCGAGGGGCCAACGTGCCTCGTGCTGGACGTTCGGCTCAAGGGGCTCAGTGGCCTGGCATTGCAGTCGATTCTTGTGCAGGGACGGCGCGCGCTGCCGATCATTTTCATCTCCGGATATGCGGATGTTCCGATGGCCGTCGGGGCAATGAAGGCGGGTGCCGTGGACTTTATCGAGAAGCCTTTTCGCGATCAAGAGATGCTGGAGGCAGTCCGTGAAGCTCTGAAGATCGACATCGCGCGTTACAAGCGCCTGCGGGCGGCGGACGACCTGCGGCAGAAGTACGTGTCATTGACGCCCCGCGAAAGGGACGTCATGGCGCTGGTCACCTGCGGACTGCTGAACAAGCAGGTGGCGGATCGCCTAGGACTGAGCGTCGTCACGGTGAAGATTCACCGTCGTCAGGTCATGCGAAAGATGACCGCCGGTTCGTTCGCGGAACTGGTGAGAATGAAGGAACTCGTGGAAATCGCCGTCTTGCCGCGCCACATGCCGGACGGCATCCCGGCCGTGACATATGTCGACAATGCTTCGCCACGGCTGGAGCTGCAATCCGAAAATGAAGTGTGTGGCGTTCACTTCAAGATGCCATCGTCTGGTGGGGGCGTGAACCTCGAATAACGTCCCTATGGCTGAGCATCTCAATATTGTCGTCACGCTGGAGCGAGGTGTGTCAGACTCGGAACGAGTGAGTATCGTATCGGATCTATCGAGACTTTACGCATCGTACTTCGGGAACATTCAAGACGTTTGTCGCATCAGTTGCCGGACGGGAGAAGCCCGTTGCAAGTCCTGGCCTACGGCAAGAGGCATGCTGGAATTCCCTCTGACTGTCGACGAACTTTTGTTCATTTATGGTGAAAAACTGGATCCATCCGGTATTAGAGGTAGCGTCCACTGGAGCGGCCCCACGTATCTGAGGACACGAGGACTCCCTTAAAATAAGGGATAGTCTTGTGCCTATCAGTAAGCCTAGTCATTACGTGGAACCCATCGAAATTCTGACCGAGCCGGAACGTCGTCGTCGGCGCACGGCCCCGGAAAAAATCGCCATCGTGCAGGAAACGCTGGCACCAGGCGCATCGGTGTCGGCCGTAGCGCGGCGGCACGGCGTGAACCCGAACCAGGTGTTCGGCTGGCGCAAGCAATACCAGGAAGGCAGTCTGGCAGCGGTGCAAGCTGGCGAAACTGTAGTCCCGGCATCGGAGCTGGCCGCCGCCATCAAGGAAATCAAGGAACTGCAGCGCCTGCTTGGGAAAAAGACGATGGAAGTCGAAATCCTGAAGGAGGCTGTCGAGTGGGGCCGCTCAAAAAACCTGATTGCGCGCTCGCCCTTGCTGCCGGGGGACGACCGTTGAAAACGGTCTGCGAAGTTCTCGGTGTGGCGCGCTCCGGTGTGGCGGTGAAGCGGACTCGCTCGTCAGATTGGCAAGACGGCCGCGGCGCTAGAGCGACTGACGACACGGAACTGGTCAAGGAAATCCAGGCCCACGTAGCGCACCTACCAACCTACGGTTATCGGCGCATCTGGGCGCTGCTGCGTCGCAGTAGCGAGATGGTCGGCGCGCCGTGCATCAACCACAAACGCGTGCATCGCGTCTTGCGCGAGCACCAGTTGCTACTGCGCCGTCCCGGCGTGCGGCGAGACAAGCGGCGGCACGATGGCCGTGTGGCCGTGGACCGAAGTAATACGCGCTGGTGCTCCGATGGCTTCGAATTCCGATGCGATGACGGCACGCCGCTGCGTGTGACATTTGCGCTGGACTGCTGCGACCGGGAAGCAATTAGCTGGGCAGCAACGACCGGCGGGCATAGCGGCGAAGTGGTGCGCGACGTGATGTTGGCCGCCGTCGAGCAGCGCTTCGGTACCACGCAAACGGCACAGCCCATCGAATGGCTGACGGATAACGGCTCGACCTATATCGACCATCGCACGCGCGCGCGAGCTGGGCCTGGAGCCGCTGACCACGCCTGTGCGTTCGCCGCAGAGCAATGGCATGGCCGAGTCGTTCGTGAAGACCATGAAACACAATTACGTCGCATATATGGACAAGCCCGACGCGCCCACGGCGCTCTCGCGTCTGGCTGTTGCATTTGAGCATTACAACGAGCGTCACCCGCACAAAGCCCTGAAATACCGCTCGCCCCGCGAGTTCAGGCGGGCTGCGGCATCATCAACCTAACGGTGTCCGCGTGTCCTGAGTTACAGGGGCAACTCCATCCACATTGTCGCAATCGCAGGAGCACAGGATCAATTAATACTACTGGCACGTGCCCCGCTACGGCCATCGGCCTGATTCAAAGGTATGCATCACCATACCAAGTTGCAATTCCGGTTGCGCCTGATAATCAAGAATTGGATCTAAAATGCAATAGGCATACGCCATTGTTGCCGTGCATTCGGCACGTATCAAACATTAACGAGGATCTATCTTTGATGACCGATATCGATAACGCCATGCAGGTTAATTCCGCACGGCGGGACCTGCTCGCACTCGGCTTAGGGACGTTGTCCTTCGCGATGCTTCCGGCCATGCCGGCAATTGCCCAATCCACAACTCGAGTTCCAACCTCTCAGGGAAGTACGACGATGAGCTCTGTTACTACGCGCGACGGCGTTGAGATTTTCTATAAGGACTGGGGGCCCAAGACAGCTCAGCCCATCGTGTTCCACCACGGTTGGCCGCTGTCGGCCGATGACTGGGATAACCAGATGCTGTTCTTTCTGCAAAACGGCTATCGCGTGGTGGCACACGATCGGCGCGGGCATGGTCGTTCCACTCAGGTCAGCGAAGGGCATGACATGGACCATTATGCAGCGGACGTCGCCGCTGTGGTCGAGCATCTCAACCTCAAGAATGCCGTGCACATTGGTCATTCGACGGGTGGAGGGGAGGCGCTGCACTATGTGGTTCGTCACGGCCAACCGCAGAAGCGGGTGGCAAAGCTGGTGTTGATCGGGGCGGTTCCGCCGTTGATGGTCAAGACCGCGAGCAATCCTGGCGGCCTGCCCATCGAGGCGTTCGACGGACTGCGCAAGTCTTTGGCGGACAATCGCTCGAAGTTCTACGTCGATCTGCCGACGGGACCCTTCTACGGCTTCAACCGGCCGGGCGTGACACCGATACAGCCGGTGATTCAAAACTGGTGGCGACAGGGCATGATGGGCGGTGCCAAGGCTCATTATGACGGTATCAAGGCCTTCTCCGAAACCGACTTCACCGAAGATCTCAAAGCGGTGGAAGTACCGACACTGGTCATGCACGGTGACGACGATCAGATCGTACCGATTGCGGACTCGGCGCTGCTGTCGGTCAAGCTGCTGAGGAACGGCATGCTCAAGGTGTATGAGAAATTCCCGCACGGCATGTGCACCACGCATGCGGGCGTCATCAATCCGGATCTGCTGGCCTTTGTGAAGAAGTAGTATCGGGGATAAAGCGTGGAGGGATGGTCGATGCCAACGTCGATAGCTCCCGCCACGCCCGAGCACATGATTGCTTCAATGACTTTTCTCGGGCTCCCATCTGGAGATGCGCTGAGACCTTCGTACCGGTGCAGCCCAGATGGTTGACAAGCACCCCATACTGAGACTTTTCGGCGTACGCGTGATGTCCATACGACGGCGCGCGCACGTGGGCAATGCCGGAGAGTGTCCGTCGGAAGCACCGGCCTCGATCCATACCTTGAACCCTCAAGTAGCAATAGAAATGATTAGCCCGATCTACCTCCAAAGATCCGGCTCTCATTCGGATGATCGGCTGATTGGGAACGGAAAATGGCGGCCTGCTCTTCGAGCACTCCTCGGTCGACAAAGGAGTGTTGAAGGATCAGTGTTCAATTGTCTGGGCTAACCGGCTGAATGCATGCGGGTGGATTGCGTGCCTGGATTACGCCTTTGCCGCAACTGGAAGCCGAAACGGGGCGCCGAGACGATTGAATGCGTTCATGGCGGCAATCGTTATCGTGAGATCAACGAGGTCCTTGGGCGAAAATGCTGCCGATGCGGCCGCATAGGCTTCGTCTGAGGCATGCGTCTCACTGACGCGCGTCACTTCCTCCGCCCAGGCCAATGCGGCCCGCTCTTGCTCGGCGAATAGGTGCGGAACTTCATCCCACACCGGAACCAGCGTGATCTTGTCGACCGACATGGTCTTTCTGAGATCGCGACTATGCATGTCAATGCAATGCGCGCATCCGTTGATCTGGGAGACGCGGAGGAACACGAGGTGGACAAGCTCCTCGGGGAGATCCGTCTTCTTCGTGACGTAGTGGTGGATACCAAAAAGCGCCTTCGCGCCGTCAGGCGCTATCTCTTGCCAGTTCAAGCGGGTCATCTCGGTCCTTTCCTGTTGGTGATTCGGTCCAGCGTCGCGGTCAGCGCGCCCGAGCCGCCTATCGACTTGGGCCGCGATTCGTGTCATAACGCAAAGTTACTCCGCCAGGCATTGAAGATACAGGCCCAAAAAGTGGAGAAACGACTGGCCCAAAATGACTCACCCGAACTCGCCCGCTGCGCTGTCCATCCTGGTGGACCGTGCCACTGCCATGCCGATCGGCGATCAGATCCATGCGAGCTTGCGACAGGCAATCGTCGAGGGTCGGCTTGCACCTGGACAGCGTCTTCCTTCCGGTCGAGACCTCGCTGCGCAGCTTGGTGTCGCCCGCGGCACCATTCGCGTGGTCTACGACCGTCTGGTCGCCGAGAATCTGGTGTTCGGCGCAGGCTCTTCGGGCACACACGTATGCTCGCGGCTGGACGTCGGGAGAGCAGGCCGCGAAGCTTCGCTCGACGGGCCTCTGGCGGATTTCAACCGCCCATTTTCGAGCGCGCCGCTTCCGTTTCAAATGGGCGTACCTGCCCAGGACGCGTTTCCCGCCAAGCTCTGGGCTCGCATGCGGACGCGCGCCGTACGTGCCGATGCTATCGCTTACACGGCCTATGGCGATCCACGCGGCGAACCTGCCCTGCGGGCTCAGATAGCGAGCCACCTAGCCGTAAGCCGACAGATGCAGTGTCATCCCGACCAGATCCTCGTCACCAGCGGATACCGGCAGGGCCTGATGCTTGCACTCACCGCACTGCGCGCGCATGGACGCAAGGCGTGGCTCGAGGAGCCAGGGTATCCGCTGGGAAGACGCGCGCTGGAGGTGATTGGAGCCGAGGTCGTACCCGTACCCGTTGATGCCGAGGGCTTGCGCGTGGAAGCTGGCGTCGCCAGCGCGCCAGACGCCTTGCTGGCGCTGGTCACGCCGGGCCAGCATGCACCGCTGGGCGTGACCATGTCGCCTGAACGAAGGCGCGCGCTGCTTGACTGGGCGGCGGCACGGGGTGCCTGGATCATCGAGGACGACTATCTCGGAGAAATACAGCTCGACGGACGAGCCGCACCGGCCCTTGCGGCTGGCGAAGGTGCCGAACACGTAGTTCACATCGGAGCGTTCAGCAAGACGATCAGCCCGGCGCTGGGCCTCGGGTTCGTCGTCGCCCCACGTTCAGCGACGGAGCGCCTGGTGGAGGTCTCCGCCGTGCTGGCCCCAGCTCCGAACCGGACAACCCAATTGGCGGTGACAGAGTTTCTGCGGGATGGGCACTACCTGCGGCACCTGCGCCAGATGAAGGCTCTCTACGCCGAGCGCCGCCGCCTCACATTAACGCATGTAAGGGAATTTTTGCCAGGCACGCTGATGGCGGGCCTTGGAGTAATCGCACCGCTCCCACAATCCGCCGACGACCGCGTCATCGTCGGCATCGCCCGCGCACACGGCCTCGCGCCTTCGGCCCTCTCTGCCTGGTACCTTCGCCGCAGTCACGCGCAAGGTGGCTTGATACTCAGCGCGACGAACGTGCACCCCGACAACATCGGTGCCGTTTGCGCGAAGCTTGCGAGTATCGTTGCTTCATCGAGTTCTGGCACACATTAGTCCAACGATCACGAACGCGGCCTCGGAACGTGGTCCCGGAAGCGGCCCTGACTGTCCGAATCAAGAAGACTTTCGATACTCTCGTCCTTCTTGGACTCTCGAAGCGATGCCAGCGGACCCCAATTGACATCACCGGATCGACACTGGCGCCGCGCGTTGCGCTATGGCCGATCTGCCCCCAAGAACGGACAGAATAAGGGGAACGCTGACAGGCCGGAAAGGGTCGGAAGCCGCCGGTCATTCGACATGCGGTACGACCTGATTCGGGTCATCGTCCGACACCGTGGCCAAAGGACTTTGCCGGATCGCGCGCTCCAGATCGAGGCGGTTGATTTGTCGCTGGCGTCGCGCGCCCGGTGTGACAGGCTGAGGGCCTGGCGGCACGCCTGACATGGTGCGCGACGGCCCCGCGTAGTGCCGATTGTCGCGTAGCACCTGCACCTTCTGCGCAATTCCCAGTACATGGCCCAGCCGCTTGTTCTCGACGATCGCGGCCTGGTCGACGTCTGGATAGCGATAGTGAGTGGTGTAGGGCAGGGAGGTGTCGTCGGCCCATAGCTCGATTGCGCCGTCGGGATATTCGGCCACCTCGATGTAGCGATGGATCAGTTGCCGGTGCTCCGGAAGGTCCTCGAGCAGATACAACGTCTTGTCGTACTGGAGGCTCAGACTGTGGGTGACCTTGCGCCATTCGCGCCAGCAAAAGATGCGCCGTAAGTCCTCATGGTCGTGTATCGGCAGATGAGCGTTGAAATCGCTGCGTGGAACCTTAGCGAACCGGGCGTTGAAGTCGGCGATGAAGGCGGGCGCATACGCGTTGGCGTCGGCCATCGAAGCTGATGCCGCGCAGGCGCAGCTCCTTCACCAGCCGATCCTGCAGCGTGCCATTCATCCGTTCGACACGGCCCTTGGCCTGGCTTGAATTGGCGCACAGGATGTCGATGTTGAGCTCGAAGAGAGCACGGCCGAACTGCGTATAGCCGCGGCCCTCGGGCGTCTGCTGGCGGTTTGCGCGGAAGATGCCAGCCTTGTCGCTGTAGAACGCCAGCGGCTTGCCGTGTCGCTCGATATGGGCACGCGTGGCGGTGAAATATGCGAGCGTCGATTCGGTTGGCGCAAATAGCAGCTGCATCAGCTGGCCAGTTGCGTCATCGACATAGACCAGCAGCGTGCACGCCGGCGCACGCTCCTCGAACCAGGCATGGTCGCTGCCGTCGATCTGCACGAGCTCGCCGAGGCAGGCGCGGCGGTTGCGCGGGCTGATGGACCGTGGGTGGACAACTTAACGCCAATACCCACTGTCTAGGGCGATCTCAGATGTCGCGGTGCCCGCTAGATTCAAATGTCGGCACGGGCGTGCGGTTTGTGCGCGGTTGGATGCTTCGTTGGGCCTTTGATCGGGCGGTGTCGCTGGCCGGCAGTGGCTGAGTCCACGAGCAGGGTGGGGCGCCGGCCAAGCGCTCAACGGCTGCGCGAATCGCAAGCCACTACAGAGCTGATGTACTCGCGGCGATCTCGCGGCCGCGGTCGCCTTTTGTCGCTAGAAGTCGGGGCGATTCCCAGCCTTCGAATCCAAGCTCATGGAGATGAACGTCGGTCTGTAGGGCTCCAGTGCGCTCGGCAGACCGGAACCAGGGTTTCGATGCACGCCCCGCAGTCGCAAGGCGCAAGACAGACCTCAGCCGCGACGAAGCGCTTTCAATGCCTCAGCAGCGAGCGCGGCCCTCCGGGACTTAAGCACGTAGACAGCTTGACGCAGTCGGATTGCTTCCGCCATTGCAGCGGCATCATGGGGCAAAGCCGCCTCCTCCTCTGCCTGTATCCGCGACTCAATTGCATGCAAAACGGCCTCCTGTCTTAGGATAGCCATTTCAAGAGCAGCAAGGTCCTCACCACAGTTCCGCGACGCCATAGTTTTCGCTCCGATCCCGTGGGCGATGCGAATATGACAGTTCCGCTTTCCCATCTTCGTCTCGGAATATAGCAAGACTGTATGACTGGCCGGCAGACAAAGCCCGGTAGCGTTTGTAACAAGATCAACTTCCTTCGCCGGAGACCACGTATGACTTTCAACATCCATGTAATAGCGCATGGCGACGGCTGGGCTGTCGTTGCAACGGGAACAGGCAACCGCACGTATTTCCGGACGGAGGAACAGGCGGTCGCCGCCGGTACCGATCGCGCCAAGAACGAAGGTGTCCCACTGTGGATTCATGGCCCTGACGGTCAGGTTCAAGAACGCAAGTCGTTCGGCCATGAACCGCGGGATGTTAGCGGTAAGGGAGTCCGGTCGCAAGAATAGAGACCTTGTAGCGGGGCAACGGTAGCATCGGTAACGTTGACGCCCCACGTGAGGATGGGGTGTACCTGCACCTGCTGTGTTATGACGTCACCAACGAACAGCACTGTCTCGTCGCGCGAGCGGATCTCGATCGCCATGTCCCCGGGCAGGTGTCCCGCAAAATTCCAGCTCGAGGGGCCTCATACGGGAATTGGCGGACGTCAGAGACCGGCCATTTGCTGACATTAGGCATCCGTTGCGGCTATGTCGCCTTTCGAGTTGCCTTCTGCCCTACACGGATCCCGTCCTGGGCGAAGCGATTCATTGGCCATGGCATCGGGTCGCATGCAAATCGTCCGCCCCATTGGGAGCCGGGATAGCCGCAGTCCCCAACACCCGCTGACGGGGGTCCGCAAAACCTAATTCGCAGAATGTTGGCACCCCGAATCCCCACCGAGGTGGGAACTGTATCCTATACGTTGCGGCACAGAGTGGTTCACAACACGCCGCTAACCGGCACGGCAAAGTGAAGCACGGACTAGGCCTCCAAGGTGATTTGCAACCGCTCCGCCCGCACCATAAGGTAGGTCCCTTCGGCGCTCTCCGTTGGCATTCCGCGGGACAACAAACTCGCCAACTGTTCGATATACGACTGCTCACGCGAATCTTCGCCGTAGATCCGCCAGATAAAGGAACTATGACGGAACAGTCTGAGCAAGTTCTCCACGTCGGACCTTTCGTAGAAGTGCCGCCAAAGTCCGTCATGGCATCGGTGAAACAGTGTGCCAATGCGCTCGTTGTAAAGATAGTGATACGCTTCGATAAGGCCAGAAAGCTCGTCCGGAGTCAGGCCTTCAGCGCCGTTCTTGACCAGCCCAGCGATCTCCACAATGGCTTGTGCTGCACTATATGGATCGTTATTCCGCTTAGCGCTTGCGGCAATGGTAAGTAACTTGGCGCGTCGTTCGCCGACGGGGCCGTTGCTGTTGTTCGCGAGAAAGAAAGCGATCGTGTTCGCTGTTGTAACAGCCTTTTTGCCTCGAGCACGCGCTTCAAGATCTCTGAGCTTCTGGAAACGGTTTGGGTCCTCCGAACTCAATTGAAGTATCAGAGATTCGGCCTGCATGGCCGAAAACGTTGCTTTGCCCAGAGAGACGACTTTCCCCGCAATCTCCTTCGCCTTGGCTTGGTTGGTATGCTGCAATGCCAAGGCCCAGTTCAGGAGCAGCCGTTGCTTGGTTCGTCGCTCGAGTTTGACATTTTCAAGTTCTTCATACAGATTGATGGCCAAGTCCCTCTGGCCAAGCATGCGCTGACAACGCGAGAGATTGTATTTAAGCCAATTGCGATCGTCCGCATAAGTGCCCGTATCGGGAATGAGCTTCAGGAAATCCAGGCAAGCGGTCACGCTACTCCGATAGTTGTCGCCGCTGCTAAGATTGGCAATGAACAATCTAGCAAGTAGGACCGCGCGGCTCAAGCGCGTCGAATCATCCACTTCCACCGCCCGCTGCAGAAGGGCGTTGATGACCGCGTGCGGATTGCCGAGTCCGCCATCGCCGCCTAACGCCTTCTTTAGATCTTCCGATCGGATGCTCCGCGGTTCGCCCACATTCCATTTGTCGCCAAAATAAATGGCAGCAGCGCGGCCATTGCGCAGATCAATTTCCACCGGCGACAGGATAGACTCGACCGTCTGTCTGACGACCTGCTTCGCCACCAGCTTCCGACCGACGTTCGCGCCAGGATACTTACCCTCCAGCGCCAGCGCGCTGACAACGGGTTCTATCAAGCCCCGATCCGCCAATATGGCGGCCTGCAATGGATAGAACGGGAACTGCGGATCAAAGCGTTTGACTCTGGCAAGCGTCTCTCCGTATGGAAAAGCGGAGAGGGCCACCAGTAGGCCGAATGCTCGCGCGACGTCGGGGTTCGGCGAATTTCTCAGGCTCTCAATGACAGGTAACAGCCCGTCATGGCCGACGATTGCACCTGCAGCGGGCCGAGGGCTGGTCAGCCTCAGCTCCACTAGTTCAGGTAACGAAATAAACTCCAACTCCCGAAGGATCGAATCAATCTCGACCGGCAGACCGCCCGTCAAGCGCAGAATTTCGCTGACTTCGTTCGGGCCAGCTAAACTGGCTCCGCCCTGTGGGTGATTGAGCAGATAGGCCTGGACATCGGCCTCGTCCAACGGCTTTATCTCAACGGTAGCGAAGCCTACAGAATTCGGAAGTTGTCGCGAGACAAGGATGACCACGCTGTTGGTACAGTACTCCAGCGTCGCATTTACAATGCCGCTGATTTCTTCTTCCCAAGCGGCGCTTTCGGGCGCCGTCGAACGTGAAACAGGGACGTCCTCCAACAGCAGCAAGACTCGATCGACGCCAGAGATAGACTTGCAGAACTCTTGGAAACTGTACCCTGTTTGCAGTGCGAACTTGGCAAAGAACGATTCCCGATCCGTGTAGTCCTGCAGGTCGAGACGGTAGGTCGCGGTCATCGGCGAGGGCAGCGTCGCAAGGACCGACGAGATGAAATCATCGGCAGCATACCCCCAGTCTGCCGAGAGCCAAGCCACGCGACGCGCCTCAATGGCGGCTTTGAGCTTGCGTTGTTCGATTCTGCGAACGGCCGCATGCTGGATGGCGGATCTAAGCGGATGGCTCCTCATTTCCGGCGCCGCTCCTTGGGCTGCCATCGCGGCTTCCTGCTGTGGATTGCCAAAGCTCCTTGTCGGCGGTACGACCCCCAGCCCTGCACTCCCCTGCAGACCGGCAAGGTTGCCAAGGCCCAGTTCGAAGTTGTTCTGTTCGCTGAGGTCAAAACTGATGTCGGGCGCGAAGCGACGGGCTCCGGAACCGACCACGGTATCGATGCGCGGCCAGACCCGGATCCGCCCCGCATCGAGTTCTAGCCTTGCGCCAGTGTAGCCATGAACTCTATCGATTTTCCCGGCGCCGTACTTGCGCAGGCCGTACAACGAAGCAGCCTGGAATGAATTTCGTTCCGCACTCCCCCCGTCTCTTCTACTTTGAATTGACGGCTCATGCATGTGCCCGTAGAGATGGGCGGTGAATCGACCGGGCGGATAAATCTCACCATGAAGGTGTCGCAAGGCAGGCTCCGCAAGCCAGCTCTCCGGGTGATGCGTGATCAAGAGATTGATATGGTTTGCACGACACCAAGCGTCTGGATCCCCTCCCGTTACCGCAAGGAGCTGCCGAACGTCAAGATCCAGCTTGGGCCCGTCAGCATCGAACAGTTGCAAATACGTGGAATTCAGTCCGACCAGCCCAAGGCGCAACTCGTCCTTAACGAGGACACACGAAGTGTCCCCGGGAAGGGCACCTTCGGTCCCAGTGCATAGCGGAAATCCGCTGTCGATGAGACGGCGGCGAAAACACGTGTAGTTCGAAAAGGCGTTATTGATGAAGGTGCGATAGGAATTTTCCTGCGACTTCCAGAAGGCCTCCTTGACGTTCCCGTTCTCCCACCATGAGCGCAGCGCAGCCGTAATTGGATCGTATGGATCGGGCCGGACTAGGTCATGGTTTCCGGGGACCATGAACAGCGAAGGTTTGCAGCCATATTTGTCGAACTGCTCCCACAGGCGACCAAGCAATCGCTCTAACGTGTCAAAGTTGACGGATGTCCCACGCTGAGTAAGATCACCCGAGAAAATGACTAGATCCACGCCGCCCATCGACGGAATGATACGATCCAGATCATCGAAAAAATTGGTCTGCAACGTCGGCCACAGCCAGTCCTGCGTATCCTGACCCGCATGCAAATCGCTAATATGTAGCCACCGAAGGTGCTTGTTACTGTTATCCATCTGTGCTCTTATTGAATTGTTGTTTGCTCACAGCAAAAATCAGCAGTTGCGAGCTCAATTCGCACCGGGCGGTCCTGTTGCCAGTCTTATTGTCTCAAGGCGCAGATGTTCGGACTTAGCGATCCGGCATCGTGCGAGGGCTTGCTTAGCTAGGCGACTTCGACCGATATGATCATTTTGAAGTCGTACCTTACAAGCCTCTGATTTTAAGCTTGCGGCGCGACGCTCTATCTTACACGTTGCATACGTCGCATTTCGAGGGGAATGACGGCTCATCGGTGTAATAGGGCCGTCCACCTCGCAACAGTTGGATGTCTCAGAGGGGTCGGAAGCCGCCGGTCATTCGACATGCGGTACGCCCTGAGTCGGGTCATCGTCCGACACTGCGGCCAGCGGACTTTGCCGCATCGCGCGCTCCAGATCGAGGCGGTTGATTTGTCGCTGGCGTCGCGCGCCCGGTGTGACAGGCTGAGGGCCTGGCGGCACGCCTGACATGGTGCGCGACGGCCCCTCGTAGTGCCGATTGTCGCGTAGCGCCTGCACCTTCTGCGCAATCCCCAGTACATGGCCCAGCCGCTTGTTCTCGACGATCGCGGCCTGGTCGACCTCTGGATAGCGATAGTGGGTGGTGTAGGGCAGGGAGGTGTCGTCGGCCCATAGCTCGATTGCGCCGTAGGGATATTCGGCCACCTCGATGTAGCGATGGATCAGCTGCCGGTGCCCCGAAAGGTCCTCGAGCAGGTACAACGTCTTGTCGTACTGGAGGCTCAGGCTATGGGTGACCTTGCGCCATTCGCGCCAACAGATGCGCCGTAAGTCCTCATGGTTGTGTAGCGGCCGATGGGCGTTGAAATCGCTGCGTGGCACCTTAGCGAACCGGGCGTTGAAGTCGGCGATGAAGGCGGGCGCATACGCGTTGGCGTTGGCCATCGAGCTGATGCCGCGCAGGCGCAGCTCCTTCACCAACCGGTTGTCCAGCGTGCCATTCATCCGTTCGACTCGGCCCTTGGCCTGGCTCGTATTGGCGCACAGGATGTCGATATCGAGTTCGAACAGCGCTCGGCCGAGCTGCGTATAGCCGCGGCCCTCGGGCGTTTGCTGGCGGTTTGCGCGGAAGATGCCAGCTTTGTCGCTGTAGAACGCCAGCGGCTTGCCGTGTCGCTCGATATAGGCACGCGTGGCGGTGAAATACGCGAGCGTCGATTCGGTCGGCGCGAACAGCAGCTGCATCAGCTGGCCAGTCGCATCATCGACGAAAACCAGCAGCGTGCACGCCGGCGAACGGTCCTCGAACCATGCATGGTCGCTGCCGTCGATCTGAACGAGCTCGCCGAGGCAGGCGCGCGGTTGCGCGGCTAACGGACCGTGGGTGGACAACTTAACGCCAACACCCACCACTCGTATAATCCATCTTATGTTAAATACGTGAAGCACCACGTAAGGCCCCATCCTTCCGCCCGTCACGCCCGTTTCACATCGCTCATATAACGTCCCCACCCGACACCGGGAAGAACGAGAACGATATGAGCCTACAAAAGAAGAACGCTTTCATCTGGCTTGCAGGTACAGCGGCCATCGCCGCAATGGTTGCGCTGCATGGCTGTGGGAGTGATGACAATAACAGTGGCGGCGGCAATGTGCCGCCTGCTTCGGCGCCGGCGGCTCCCGCGCCGGATGCGGCTACAGCCAGTGCGAATATTCAGGCCGCGTGGGTGGAGATTGGGGATGGGAACCGGGCGATCGCGCGGGTGGTGACGCGTTATGTGGCCGAGGCTGGCGCGGGGGCCAATGCGGCGTGTCCGTTGTTGACGGTCGATGGCGCCGCGGCGCGTATGACGTTGCGCGTGGGGCCCGCGACGGTGCCGCTGCGTACCACCGCCAGCGCGGCGGCCGATTCGAAGGCTTCGGAGTTTCCGGTTTCGGTTTGCGAAGCCACGCTGCCGGCCACTGCCTCCAGCGCCGCGGTCGGCGCGCAGCCTTTGCCGCTGCCCAAAGCCACGCCGCAGCGCATCGTCGTGCTCGCCGATACCGGTTGCCGGCTGAAGAAGGCTGACAATGCATGGCAGGCCTGCTCCGATACCGAGGCCTGGCCGCTGGCTGCGCTGGCTACGACGGCAGCCGGCTTCAATCCCGATCTCGTGCTCCATATCGGTGACTACCACTATCGCGAGAACGCCTGTCCTCCCGATATCGCCGGTTGCCAGGGCAGCCCGTGGGGCTATGGCTGGGATACCTGGCAGGCCGATCTGTTCAAGCCGGCCGCACCGCTGCTCGCCAAGGCGCCGTGGATCGTCGTGCGGGGCAATCACGAGGAGTGCGCGCGTGCCGGTCAGGGTTGGGCGCGGTTCCTCGATACGCGTCCGTATGACGCCACGCGTTCGTGCGACGACCCCGCCAACGATGCCGTCGCCAACTATGCGGATCCCTATGCGGTGTCGCTCGGCGGCGGTTCGCAGGTGATCGTGTTCGACTCCGCCAAGGCCGGCAAGACCGCCCTCGCCACCAACGATCCGCAGTTTATCGCCTATCAGAAGCAGTTCCAGACCGTTGCAACGCTGGCGGCGAAGACCGGCATGACCACGACGATCTTCACGAATCACCATCCGATTCTCGGCTTCGCGCCGGTCGCCGGCGCCAACCCCGCGCCCGGTAACCTCGCGCTGCAATCGGTGATGTCCAGCCTCAACGCGCAGGCCTACTATCCGACCGGCATCCAGCTCGCGCTGCATGGCCACGTGCACGACTTCCAGGCCATCAACTTTGCCTCGGCGCATCCCGCCACGATCGTTTCCGGCAACGGTGGCGACAACCTCGATGTCGCCCTGCCCGATCCGCTGCCCGCCGGCAGCGTTCCGGCAACCGGCACGACCATCGATCGCATCACGCATCATGCGAGCTTCGGCTTCCTCGTGATGGACCGTCATGCATCGCCGGCCACCGGCTGGCAGTTCAAGGCCTACACCAAGGCCGGCGAGCTGCTGGCCACCTGCGACCAGACCGGCAGCACGCTCACCTGCGACAAGACCGGTTTCCTGACGCCTTGATGCGGTTGGCTTCTCCCTGGCTTGCTTTCGGCGCCGCCCTGCTCTCCTGGGCGGCCGCCCTGCCCGCTGTCGCTGCAACGGCCAAGCAAGCGGTGCTGCTCCCCGGCGCGCCGCCGGCTACGGTGATCGCGACGATCGGCAACGGCACACCGAAGGTCACCGCCAAGGTGGACGCCACCGCCGCGGTGTTCCGCCCGGACCCAACGCTGGTGGCCCTTGGCAGGCGCGCGTTCTTCGATGTCCGCCTGTCGATGCCACGCGGGCAATCGTGCGCCAGCTGCCACGATCCCGCCCGGGCGTTCTCGGCCACGCTGCCTCACGATACGCCGGGCGTGACGCAGGGCAGCCGCCCCGGGCACTTCAGCCTGCGAAATCCTCCATCGCTGCTATACGTGCGCTATGTCCCGCGCAGGCATTTCTATCAGGACGACGATGCCCCGGCTGCCTCGCCTTTCGGCGGGCTCTTCGCCGATGGCCGTGCCGACACGCTGGCCGAGCAGGTTCGCGGCCCGCTGCTCGACCCGAACGAGATGAACAACGGCTCGCCTGACCGGCTGCTACGCAATGTCAACGCCACCGAGCTTGCCCCTGCCCTCGCCGCGCAGTTCGGCCCCGCGGTACGCAAGGATCCCGAAGCGATGCTGCGCGCGCTGGGTGCCGCCCTGCAGGCGTACATGCAGAGCGACGAGATGGCGCCGTTCACCTCTCGGTTCGACGACTACCTCCGCCATCGCACGCCGCTGACGCCACAGGAAACCCGCGGTCTTGCGCTGTTCAAGAACCCGGACAAGGGCAACTGCATGAGTTGCCATACGTTGTCCGATACGGCGAGCCGACCGGAGCGCTCCCTGTTCACCGACTTCGGCTACGATGCCATCGCCGTGCCGCGTAACCGTGCGCTGCCCGCGAACCGCGACCCCCAACACTTCGATAACGGCCTGTGCGATACCGCGCGGCGGTTGCGATGGCCGGAACCCGAGCAATGGTGTGGGTACCTTCGCACGCCCGGTCTCCGCAATGTCGCGGTACGCCAGCGATTCATGCATAACGGCGTGTTCACCACGCTGCGTGACGCCGTCGCGTTCTACAACACGCGGACGATCGATCCCGGCAAGTGGTACGCGGGTGGAAAGGTTTTCGACGACGTCCCGGCCGCGTATCGCGACAACATCAACGTCAACTCTCCGCCGATGAACCGCAAGCCCGGTATGCCGGCCGCGCTCACGGAAGATGAAATCGATGACATCGTGGCGTTCCTGCGCACGTTGACCGATGCGGCATATGTCGGCGCAATGGTCGATGCTGTGCCGAAGCCTCAGGGAAAGCGATGAAAGCGGCAATGCTCAACGACGCACCAGCCGGTCCAGCCGCAGCCGATGCCGGTCGTCGGTCAACCGCCGCATCGCCAGCAGCGCCGCCACCGTGACGCCGATCATGCTGCCGCCGGCCAGCAGGAACATCAGCAGGATCTGATACTGGGCCGCGGCGATGGGGTCCATGCCCGCCAGGATCTGGCCTGTCATGATGCCCGGCATCGTGATGATGCCGGCCGCCGCCATCGTGTTGAGCGTCGGCATCAATCCCGTCCTGACGCCCTGCTTCACCACACCGCGCAGCGCCGTGAACCGATCGTCGCCGAGTGCCAGTCGCGCTTCGATGGCCGCGCGCTGATGCCATACCGCGTTGAAGGTGGCGCCGAGCGTCAGGCTCGCGGCGTTCATGACGTTGCCGAGCACGATGCCCGCGAGCGGTATCGCGTGGCGCGGGTCGTACCAGGGGGTCGGCTGCAAGGCAGTAGTCAGCGCGAGAACGGTGACGAGCACCGTGGGGATGAAGACGGACGCCGCGCCAATCGCCACGTGCACAGGCCCGGCGAGCCGTCGCTCCTGCCGGGCGCCGACTTCGCGCGCGGCGGCCGCGATCATCACGGCCACCGTGAGCGCGGTGATCCATGGGGATGCCAGCCCAAACACGATTCTCAGCAGGAAGCCCACGACGAGCAGCTGCGCGACCATGCGCACCGCCGCCCATAACAAGGCGCGATGCACGCCAAGCGACAGCATGAACGACGCCGCGGCGCTGGCCACAACGAAGCCGCTGGCGAGAACCAGGTCCGTGACGGAAAGCGGATCGGGCGCGATGGTGCTGGTCATCGAACCGTCTCCAGTCCATGAGGGCTCATTCGATAGTGCGCGTTGCCCATCCGGGCCGCCTGCTCGTCGTGATGCGACACCATCAGGACGCCGGCGCCGGCTTCCAGCCGCTGCCGCAATACCGCCTCGACCGCGCGCGTGGAAGCCTGATCGAGCCCCGAGGTCGGCTCATCGAGCAGCAGCATGTCGGGCTTGCGGACCAGGGCGCGGATCAGCGCGAGCCGCTGCTTCTCCCCGGTCGAGACGCGGCTCACCGGAGAAGACAAGATCGCTGGAGGCAGGCACATCGGCCCGAGCAAGGCGCGCGCCGCCTCGACGTCCGCCATATGCGCCCCGACTTCGTCTTCCCACCAGCCGGATTCGGCGGGGACATAGACGACCCGCCGCCGCCATTCCGGGGCGCTGACGTCCTGTCGAGACAAACCGTCGAGCAAGACATCGCCTTCATTGGGATCGAGATCGGCAATCATTCTCAGCAGCAGACTCTTGCCCGACCCGGACGGCCCGCTGAGCAGCACGCACTGCCCGCGCGGCACGCTGAGCGAAAACGGACCGCGCCCGACGCCCACGACTCCCGACACCTGCAACCCCATATCTCCTCCAACATTCACCAACGCCCTCATCACCATGCGGCGCGCATGCCGCTGGCGATGGCATCATCCACTGGCCCGACTCCTGCTTACATGCAGGGAGCCCTGATCAGTCATCTGTCCCCTATGTCCGCCATTTCCTCCCGCCTGCCTCCCATCCACTGCCTTCTGGCGTTCGAAGCCCGCGCAAGGCTCGAGAGCGGCGTGCTCGTCGCGAAGGAGCTCAACATTACGCCGAGCGCCGTCAGCCATCGCATCCGGCAACTGGAAGACTTCACGAACCTGACCCTGTTCACCAAGGTCAACGGGAACATCGTGCTGACGCCCGACGGGCAATCGTATCTGGAAACCGTTCGCGGCGCCCTCTACGCGCTCAGCTATTTTCCCTCGCGCGGCCGCGCCGCCCGGCCCAAGCAGAAGCTGCGCCTCAGCTCGCCGCCCACGTTCGCGGCCCGAATCCTGGTTCCCAGACTTGCGGATATCCGGGAGCAGTTCCCCGCCATCGAGGTGGATATACAGCTGTCTGTGCCGCTGATCGGAGCGAAGGCCGAGCCCGCGGATATCGATTTCCGGTTTGGGGATGGCAACTACCCAGGACGCACGGTCGTGAAGGTGCTGGACGAGAAAGTCGTCGCGGTATGCCATCCCGAGTTCACGCGGCGGCACGGCCCGTTCAAGAAGGTGGCCGACCTGCGTCCGGACCATCTGCTCCGCTGCTCCATCGACCCCTGGCGGCCATGGTTTCAGGCAGCGGGCCTCGATTGGTCCGAGCCCGAAAGCCATTTCTCGTTTTCAGACGTGGGGTTGTTCGCGGACGCCGCCGCGCATGAGGCTGGCATTGCGCTGGTGCGGCCCAGCATGGTGGAGGAGCACATCGAAAGCGGAAGGCTGGCCGTGCTGTTTCCCAGCATCATGGCCGCGCCCTACTACGCCTACTACGCCACGTGCACGCCGGAGTCGTACCAGCGCCCTGAAGTGGAAGCGTTCATTCGCTGGCTCGAGGACCACCTGTACGATCCGGCCAGCCGTTACAAGCTGCCCCGGAAGCCGGTCCGGCGTGCCTCGGTCGCATGATGCGCGCCGGAACTCAGCGGAGGCGGCGCGCATAGCGCCGCGCGAGCACGGCGCAGACCATGAGCTGGATCTGATGGAACAGCATTACCGGAAGCAGGATCACACCCACCGTACTGCCCGCGAAGAGAATGCTGGCCATCGGCGCGCCACTGGCCAGGCTCTTCTTCGACCCACAGAACATGATCGTGATCTCGTCCTCCTTGCTGAAGCCGAGACGGCGTGCGGTCCACACGGTGAGGGATAGCGCCACGGCCAGCAACCCGGCGTCGATCGCCATCAAACCGCCCAGTTCGCTCCAGCTGACCTGCCGCCAGAGTCCTTCGGCAACGGCGGCGCTGAACGCGGCATAGACGACGAGCAACACGGAACCCTGATCCACGGCTTTGAGCAGGCGCGCGTTGCCGGTAACGAAGGACCCGATCCATGGGCGCAGCAAGTGTCCGGCGGCGAAGGGAACGAACAACTGCAGCGTGATGCGGCCGATTGCGTCGAAGCTGCCGGTGGCCGTGGTCGCGTCCGGCCGCGCCATCAACAGGCCGACCAGCAGGGGCGTGACCACGATGCCCAGCAGCGTCGACGCCGATGCGCTGCACACGGCGGCGGGAATGTTGCCTCGCGCCATCGACACCATCGCGATGGAAGACTGTACCGTCGATGGCAGCATGCACATGTAGAGCACGCCAAGATAGAGCGCGGGGCCGATCCATCTGGCGAGCAGGGGCTCGAACAGGACGCCCAGTAACGGGAACAACAGGAACGTGCTGCCCAGCACCATGCCGTGCAGACGCCAGTGACCGATGCCGGCCAGAATGGCTTCACGCGAGAGGCGTGCGCCATGGAGGAAGAACATCGCGGCCACGCCAGCCGCGGTGAGCTGCCGGACGACGGTTTCCGCCGCGCCGGTGGCGGGAAACAGACGGGCAAGGACAAGCGCCCCGACCAGCATGAGCGTGAAGCGATCGGGGAGATAGAGCGAACCAGGAGTGGACTTGGCGGACATGGAAGACAGATTGCGGGAAGTCAGGAAAAAGACGCGGTCAGCGGAGGTACTGTTGCAACCGGTCCTCCCGCCACGCCACGCCACTGCCCGGCAGATCGCGGACGCGGGCGCGACCATCGCGCACCTCCAACGGATGCTCGAGAATCGGGTCCGCCATGCGAAAGACCTCGAGCAAATGGGCGCCCGGTGTCACCAGCATCAGATGCGCGCTTGTCTCCTGATAGAAGTGATTCGACACCGCAACATGCCGCGCGGCGCAGATGGCGCTGGCCTGCTGCCAGCCCGTCACGCCACCGACCTTCCCGAGGTCGGGCATCATCAGGTCGGACGCGCCCGCCTCGAGACTGGCGGCGACCTGTGTGGGTCCCCACAGGTTCTCGCCCGCCTGAATGGGCGTGGTGACATGGCGCGCGATCTCCGCGTGCCCCGCAAAGTCGTCGAAGCGCGTCGGTTCCTCGATCCACGTCAGCCCGTAAGCATCGAGGGCCTTGCAGCGGACCAGCGCCTCCGCCACTGTCAGACTCTGGTTGTAATCGATCAGCAGCGACGCCCGATCCTCCATCGCCGCGAGCGCCGCCTCGACGACCGTGAGGTCCGCGCCCAGCGTCGGATGCCCGATCTTGATCTTGATGTGCCGATGTCCCTCGCCAAGCGCCTGTTCGACGTTGCGGCGCGTCTGGTCAGCATCCTCCATGCCGAAGCTCGCGTACACGGGGATGTCCCGGGGCCGCGACAGGTCGGCACCGAGCAATGCGGCGAGCGGCTGCCCGAGGAACTGGCTCCAGGCATCCCAGAGGGCCATGTCGATGGCCGACAGCACCATGTCGAGCAGCCCCGCCGTGCCCAGCAGCCTGAACTGGCTGCGGAGCTGCTGCATGGCCCCATACGGTGCCAGCGGTTGCCCCTCCAGCGCCCTGGCCACATCTTGCGTCAGGCGCGCGGCGGCCTCCAGCACCGTCGGCGTGTAGCAGAACAGATAGGCATGCCCGGTGATCCCGGCGCTGGTGCGGATGTCGAGAATCACAAGCGGCGCGGCGTGCATCATGCCGCTCGCCGTGCGCAGCGGCTGCTCGAACGGGACGATGGCCCGGCGCACCTGCGAGGTGCCGATCGACGGCACGCTGGCATGGGCCGTCATGGCTGGTCTCCCAATGCCGCGCGGATGTAGCGGCGCGATACGATGGCGTCGTACGCCGGCATGGTCTTGAGATTGCCGAGCTCGACCTGCGTGGCCATCGAGTTCCTGAACGCCTCCGGCGAGACATCGACGGATGTGGAATAGATGCGCTCGCCGATCATCCGCTTGACGGCGGCGTCGACCACGGCCGGATCCAGCGTCGGGAACTGGCGCCGCGCAATCGCCGCGGTACCGGCGACATCCCGCTGCATATAGACCAGCGCGGCCTGAAGGCCTTTGACGAAGCGTGCGGCGGTATCGGGGTCGACGTCGCGGCGCGCGCTGATCGCCGCGACGGTATAGGCATCGGCCATGCTCGTGAAACTGTAGACGACCTTCATGCCCTGCGCGACGGCCTGGTCGAGCCCCGGCTGGTACAGCACCGCGAACTTGGTCTGCCCCGCCAGCAAAGGCCCCGGCTCGGAGCCGATCTGCACCTGCGTCACCTTGACGTCTCCACCCGCCTTCAGCCCATTCTGCTTCAGCAGCTTCATGAACATCGAGGTGCTGGTGGTAGGCATCATCCCCGTGGCCACCGTCTGGCCCCGGAGGTCGCCGACCGACTCGAACTTTGCATCGGGCGCGGCGGCGATCCAGAACGATGGGCGGCTGACCACGCTCGCGATGACCTGGACCGATGCGCCCTTCTCCACCGCGATCGCACTCCACTCGGGCCCGTGCAGCGAGAAATCGGCAGTCCCGGACAGGAGCGCGGACAGCGCCGCATTGGCCGATCCGGCGGTCTGCTTGGTCACGGCGAGCCCTTCCTTGTCGAAGAAGCCGCCGTCGATGGCGACGTAGACCGGTAGCAGCTGGATCGACTGGAACAGCTGCGCGAGCACCACTTTCCTGCTTTCCGCCATGGCGGGGGGCGCCATCGTCAGGATCAGCAGCGCGGTGGCGGCGCATTGCAGCAGGGCGCGCAGGGAGATTCGGGAGATTCGCGGCGAGCGGGATCGCGGGAAGGGAATCGTTTGGATCGGCATGGGTGGGATACGCGTTGACGTGGCGGAAGCGCCCGCCCGATGGCGGGCGGAGCGGGATTGCGATGCGCTGGCTACGCTCAGCCAGCGATCTCGAGCTCGGGGACGCCCTTCCACTGCGGCTCACCGTACTCGGGCTCGGCCGGGCCGTTGCTGAACGTGGCCGGGCTGTGCGCGTTGCGGTTCACGCCGAAAGAGAAGACGTCGAACCGGTTGTAGTACCCCACCACATCCTGGAACTGCTTGGGCACGACGCACTTCGCCACGTCGATCTCGGCGTACGCGATGCCCTCCCCGTCGCGAATCACCTCGCTGATCGGCGCGCCATCCGGTCCGAGGATCATCGACACGCTACGCGACGCCTCATCGATATTGCGATGCACGGCCGTATTCCCGCGGGACAGCATGTCGATGACGTCGGGCTGCAGGAAGCTCGACGAAACGATGTTGAACAGCTTGCCCTCGAACGCGTGCGCGCCGGCGCGCAGCCGGATCGAAGCTTCCAGGTCGTACGCGGGCTGGCCCGCCGGATGGGTCGGGAAGCGCGGCGAAAAGCTCGAGATGTGCACGTTCTCGCCCTGGGACATGAGCGCGAAGCGCGCGAGCGCGTTGGTGTTCTCGCCGCAGATCAGCGCGCCGAGACGGCCCAGGCGCGTATCGACGACGCGCAACCCGCTGCCGTCGCCCATCGTCCACACGAGTTTCTCGAAATGCGTGGGCATGAGCTTGCGGTGACGGTTGAGGATGCTGCCGTCGTCCCCGATCAGCACGTTGGTGTCCCAGACGCAGCCGACGCTGTTTGGGGTGGCCTCATTGATGCCGATCGATACGAATACGCCGTGCTCGCGCGCGGTCCGGCGAATGCGAGCCATCTCGGGCCCGTCGATCGTGATGGCGGATGCCGCGAACTTCGCGAAGAACTCGTGCGTATCGACCGGTGCCCACACACCGGCCCAGACGGGGAACGCGGAGATGAATGCCTCGGGGAACACCACGAGCTCCGCGCCGTTGCGCGCCGCCTCTGCGATCCAGTCGCACGCCTTGTCGGTGCAGGCGTCCTGATCGAAGAATACGGAGGAAATATGGCAGGCGGCGGCCTTGAATTTCGGATAGGTCTTCATGAGAATTGGCTGTGTCTTCTGGTGCGGAGGTTGAGCGGGAGCTTCAGCGAGCGCCGGCGCGGACGAGCGCGCGGTCGATGACCGAGCGCGCGATCAACGTGTCGTAGGCAGGCTGGCTCTTGAGGTTGCCCAGCGCGATCTGCGTGGCCATGGCCACCCGTAGCGCGTCGGGCGAAATCGCGACCGTGGTCGCATAAACCTGTTCGTCGAGCATGCGCTTGACCGCGGCTTCGACGACCTGAGGTTCGACTGACGGAAACTCCTTCTTCGCGATCGCGACGGCTTCCGCCGGATGGCTGGCCATGAAGCGCATCGCCAGCTCCAGCGCGGCGACGAAACGCTCGGCGGTATCCGGATCTACCGACTTGCGCGCCGTAATGCCGGAGAGCAGATAAGGTCCGTACTGTTTCGGGAAACTGTGCACGACCTTGAAGCCCCTGGCGACGGCCTGCTCCAGCGCGGGCTGATAGAACACGCCAACGGTCGCCTGGCCCGCCAGCAGAGGCCCCAGCTCGGCGCCGGCCTGCACCTGCTTGATGGTGATCTTTGCCGCGGCGGGATCGACCTCGCTGTCGTTGAGCAGCTTGTTGAACAGCGACGTGCTGGCGATGGGCATCATCCCTGTCGACACGGTTTGCCCCGCGAAGTCCTTCGGGCCGCTGTAGCTCAGCTTTGGCGACGCGGCGATCCAGACCGCGGCGCGGTTGACGATGCCGGCGACCACCTGCACATCCGCGCCCTTCGACGCGGCGATCGCGGTCCATTCCGGACCATGCAGGGAAAAGTCGGCGCTGCCCGAGATCACCGCCGATAGCGCGGCATTAGGCGAGCCCGCGGTCTGCTTGGTCACCGCGAGGCCTTGCTTGTCGAAGAAGCCCTGATCGAGCGCGACGTACAGCGGCAGGAACATCACCGACTGGAACAGCTGCGAGACGACGACCTTCTTCTGCGTCTGTGCCGTGGCGGGCACGCTGGCGATGAGTGCCGACGCGCAACCCAGGGCGATGGCGAATCGCTTGAACGATAGTTTCACGATGAGATCCCGATGATTGATGTCAGACGTTGAGCGTGGCGTGGTGCGTGTCTTCCTTCCACGGCAACAGCTTTCGCTCGACGTAGTCCACGACGAAGTAGAGGCCGAAGCCGATCACCATCAGCATGAACAGGCCGGCCCACACGGTATTGAGGTCATACAGTCCGGACGCCGTGAAGATCATGTGTCCGAGGCCATGTTCCGAGGAGATGAACTCCCCCACCACCGCGCCGACGAGGCCGAAGCCGATGTTGATGTGGAAGGTCGAGATGATGGCGGGCAGCGACGAAGGCACGATGACCTTGAAGAAGATCGCCCTCTTGTCCGCGCCCAGCGTGACGAGCAGCGTCTGGAAATCCAGATCGGCGTTCTTCGCCGCCTGATACGCCGCGATCAGCGCGACGATGGACGTGAGCGAGACAGCCAGCGCGACCTTGGAGATGAGCCCGGTGCCAAACCAGAGAATCACGATCGGGCCGAAGGCGATCTTGGGGATGCTGTTGATGGCGATGATGAACGGCTCGGTCAGCCGCGCGACGAACGGCGAGTACCAGAGCGCGAGCCCCAGCGCCGACCCCGCGATGGTGCCGATGGCGAAGCCCAGAATGGCCTCGAACAGCGTGTAATAGCTGTCTTGCCACAGCTGGCCGTCGGCGGCGCCGCGTACGAGGGATTTCCAGATCTCCGCGGGGGAACCGACCATGAAGGCGGAGATCCATCCCGCATCGACGCCGAACTGCCACGCGCGCAGCACGAGGGCCGCGATGAGAAGCTGCAACAGCGATCGGCCCCACACGCTGTCGAAGCGGCTGCGGGTCTTGGTGTTCTTGCTTGGGGCGGGCGCGGCGGCGGCCGGTACCGTACTGGTCATGGCGCGACTCATGATGATTTCCTGGAGGGTGTGGGGATCAGTGCTTGCGCGTCTGGATATCCAGCTCCGCGCATAGCTGATGGAAGTAGCCGGAGAAGTTCGCGTGGCTGCGCGCGCCGATCGGCGATTTCTCGTTGATGTCGATGTCGTACACGTGCTTGACGTGCGACGGCTTTCCCGCCAGTACGACCACGCGCTTCGACAGCGCCACGGCCTCATCGATATCGTGCGTGACAAGGATCACCGTCTTCTTGAACGTGTCCACCGCGTCCAGCAGCACGCTTTCCAGATACAGGCGCGTCTGGTAGTCGAGCGCCGAGAACGGTTCGTCGAGCAGCAACACATCGGGGTCGGAGATCAGCGTTCGGATGAGCGCGACACGCTGGCGCATGCCGCCCGACAGCGTCTTGGGGTACGCCTTCTCGAAGCCCGCGAGGCCGAACGTATTGAGGTACTCCATCGCGTTCTCGCGCGCCTCACGCAGCGGCAGGTTCTGCAGTTCGGGCGCGAGCATCACGTTCTCCAGCACCGTGCGCCAGGGAAACAGCAGGTCGCGCTGCATCATGTACCCGACCTTTCCGCGGAGTCCGGTCACCTGCTGGCCACGGTAACTGATCTCGCCCGTGTCCGGATCGATCAGGCCCGCGATGATATTGAAGACGGTGGTCTTCCCGCATCCGCTCGGACCGATGATGCTGACGAAGTCCTGCTCGTTGACGTCGAACGTCAGGCCACCGAGTACGTCGACGGAACGTCCTTTCGACTGGAAAGATTTCTTGATGCCCTTGAGGCTGAGGAGCGTGTTCATGTGGCCGCCTTGGTGAGTTGCGTATGCCCTCATCATTACGGAGAGATGCCAATGCGCAAATTGAAAGACATGAACACGACGATGCAAATTTTCTCAACGCGCGAGCGGGCGCGTTGAAATGCATCGTTATGGTGAGCAACGCCGAATGAGGATGTGTCGGCGCGCGGCCCTGTCTCGTCTCGTCGACGGTCGCGTACGACGATCCGCACAGCCGCCGGATGCGCCGAAGTTGGGCAAGCGAAGCCCGCCGCAGGCACAAACACAGGGCACTTTCCGCGCGACCGCAAATTGCTGCGGCTAGCGCTTGTTGCTAAGCTGCGCGAACAGATCCCGATAAGACCCGCAAGAACACCAGCATACGCAGCGCATGCTTCGACTTGCCCGTGCGATCAATGTCCGATCAACCTGCTCGCGGAGGCACGCTTGCGAACGTTCGAAGCCTCGCTACGGCTCTATAGCCAACATGTCGACCTGAACGCGCTCTGCCGCGATGCCAATCTCCTGCCGTGCGGTGTGCCGATGGACCCTCCGCACGGCAACGGATTCTGTGTCGTGCCCCTCGACTTTCGTGACATGGATCTGCAGGACGCGGTGGCCGCAGTGTGCAGCGATCTCGCGCCGCATCGGCAATCGCTCCGCCAGCTCCGGAAGCGCGGCGGCGAAATCGAGCTGTCGGTCATCTGGTACGCCGCGGGCGCCGCATCGGGGTCGGTGGACGCGAAGCGGCTCAAGCAGCTTGGCGAACTAGGCATCGATCTCGCCATTTCGGTTTATTCGAGCCGCCGCGTCTGAGGTGCACCGCGCTGAACTGACGGCGCCGCACGCGCGCTGCGGTCCGGCGTGTCGCAAAGCCGCCCACCGTTTCCAAAATGCACAAGTCTGGCGCCCATGCGCCGGGGGTTGGCCGAATCCGACCATGACTTCGGCACAACGAGACCATCCGGCATGCCGCATCGCACTTATGATGGCCCGGCGTTTGCAATTCATACCTTGCCATGACACACAGTTCGACTGCCGAGAGCGCGTTGCCGATCGTCTACATCATCGACGACGACCCGCTGATGCTTGCATCGCTCGATCTGCTTCTCCGCTCCGTAGGGCTTCGCATTCGTGCATTCGAGAGCACCGAGGACTTCCACCCGGAAGTCATCGAAGATGCGCCGGGCTGTGTGCTGCTGGACGTGAGGCTCAGAGGCGAGAGCGGCCTGATGTTCCAGCACCGTGAGCGTCACGCCCTCCAGATGCCGATCATTTTCATGAGCGGCCACACGGACGTGCATGCCTGCGTCACCGCGATGAAGGCGGGCGCCGTCGATTTCCTGACGAAACCCATGGCCGAGCAGCAGGTCATCGATGCGGTCATGGGCGCGCTCAGTCTCGATGTCAAACGGCGCGAGGACGCCCGTGCGCGCGAGACGGCCATGAGCACGTTCAACACGCTCACCACGCGCGAGCGCGAAGTGCTCGTGCGCGTGGTGGCGGGCGCGCTCAACAAACGGATCGCGGCCGACCTAGGCATCAGCGAGGTCACGGTGAAGATTCATCGTGCCTCGGTCATGCGGAAAATGCACACCCCTTCCCTGCCCGATCTGGTGCGGGCATCGCAGGCCATCGGCATCGTGCCGGTGAAATGCTGACGGCATCGCTGCATGTCCGAATTCCGCATCATAAATGTCGTTTCGAACCCGCACCGATTGCTGCACTATATCCAATGTCGGCCAGCGCGCCCGTGTTCGTAGCGAACGCGAGGGCGTGGGCTGGTCTCGTCCCAACCCATCAGGAAGAAGCATGAAGGCCATTGTCTACGCCAAGGCGGGATTACCCATTGTCGATCCGACCGCGCTATACGAAGCGGAGCTCCCCGTCCCCACGCCCGGAGCGCGAGATCTTCTCGTGAGGATCCAGGCCATCGCGGTCAATCCGGTCGATAGCAAGCTTCGCCTCGGCGTTTAGCCCGAAGTGCCTCGCGTGCTGGGATGGGATGCCGTGGGTGTCGTGGAAGCCGTCGGCGCGGAAGTGAACATGTTCGCGGTCGGCGATGAGGTCTGGTACGCGGGCGACATTACAAGACCAGGCTCTTATGCCGAGTACGGCCTTGTGGACGAGCGGCTGGCCGCCCGACGCCCCCGGTCCCTGACGGCATCCCAGGCCGCCGCACTGCCGCTGACGACGATCACCGCGTGGGAGCTACTGTTCGACCGGCTCGGCATCGCGGAAGGTGGCGGCAGTGGGCAGACCCTGCTGGTGATCGGCGCCGGTGGCGGCGTCGGTTCGATTCTCGTACAGCTTGCGCGCAAGCTGACGGACCTCAAGATCGTGGGGACCGCCTCGCGGGCAGAGAGCCAGGCATGGGTGCGCGAGCTCGGCGCACACCATGTCATCGACCATGGCGCGCCGCTGCTTCCGCAACTGGCATCGGTGGGCATTGCCGCCGCGGACCACGTCATCAGCCTTACGCACACGGATACGTACTACCGGCAGATCGTCGAGCTGCTCAAGCCGGAAGGACAACTGGCGCTGATCGACGACCCCGCGACGCTGGACGCGATGCCGCTCAAGCGGAAGTCGATATCCTTGCATTGGGAGTTCATGTTCACCCGCTCGATGTATCGCACGCCGGACATGATTCGCCAGCACGCACTGCTGGACCGTGTGGCAACGATGATCGATGAAGGCGTATTGAGGACGACGGTGGGCGAACACCTCGGCAGCATCAATGCAGAGAACCTGCGTCGCGCGCACGCGGTCATCGAGAGCAACAAGGCGTTGGGAAAGCTGGTGCTTGAAGGCTTCTGACGGCGTTCGAGAGCGGAAACGAAGATGGTCGAGCTGAACACATCGATCCAGCGATGGTCCACGGATGATGTCGAACCTCACCTGAGGAGCGCATACTGGATCGATGCGATCGGCCACTCGCTCGCAAGGTGCGAGATAGAGATTGCGCAATCGGAGGGATTTCGCGCGACGCTGATGTCGGGCGGACTTGGTCCGCTGGCCATCAGCAGGACGCAGGCCAGTGCCGACCGAACGGTTCGGAGAAGCCGCCACGTTATCGCGGCGGATCTGCGCGAGCGCTTTTACCTCGTCACCTCGACATGCGGTCCCTGGACGGTACGGACCCGGACAGGCAGTGTGAATCTGCTCGCCGATGATGCCGTGCTGCTAAGTTCCGCGCGCGAACACGTCATGCATCTCCCCGCGGATACCTGCGGGTTCTTCGTGGAGTTGCCGGCTTCCTGGGCACACCGATGGCTCCTCTCGGTGGACGATCACGTCGGGGTGCCGATGGACGCTTCGAGGGGATGGTCGCGGGTATTATGCGCATTCGTGGCCCAGATGCTGGTGGATTTCCCGTATGCCTCGCCAGTCGATGGCGCCATGCTTGCGGACGAACTTGGCGCGCTGGTCGCGCGTGCGCTTAATCCGCCAGGCGAGATGCCGGTGCGACGCCCGCCCGAGCCCATGCAGAAGATCCTTCACTGCATTCGCGACAGGCATCGAGAGGGCGGACTTGCCGCCGCCGATATCGCCACGGACCTTGGCATGTCGATCCGCACCCTTCACCGCCATCTGGCAACGCTGGGCACGTCGATGTCGCAATGCCTGATGCAAACACGCATCGAGTCGGCCAGAGCCATGCTGGCGAGTCCCGCGCTCCGCACGCTGAGCATCGCGGAGATCGGACATCGCTGCGGCTTCAGCGATGCCTCGCATTTCATCAAACAGTTCCGGCGGATCACGGCGATCACGCCCGGCCGTTTTCGCCGCGAAGCCCTCCCCGAATGAGGATCGGAAGACAATGATACGGAAACGGTTGGTGTTGTTGGCGCTGACGATGGCATGCGCCATGACGACGGCGAGCTGGGCCGCCCCCGTCCTCGAGGTCGTCGCCGAGAGCGACAGCATGATCTGGAACGCGGTGGCCGTCGATGACGACGACCGCATCTACGTCGCGGGCCCTCGCTGGACCGGCTCCAGGGGGCCATCCGTGGCGAGCGTGGCGAGCGATGGGACGCTCATGCCGTTCCCCGATGCCGCATGGAATGCCGACGGCCCATCCGATCCCACCGAGACCCGGTTCGTCAATGTCAATGCCCTGCGTCGCGACGGCAAGGGACAATTGTGGATCGTCGATACAGGCGTGAGCGGCTTCGGCGGCACGGTGTTGCCGCGCGCGGCCAAGCTGGTCGTCGTCGATCTCGGGTCCGGGCGGGTCGTCCGCGTGATTCCACTCGGCCCGGACGTGGCGCGGACCCACAGCTATATCGACGATATCCGGTTCCACGGCGAGCATGCCTATCTGACCGATGCTGGCGACCCGGGGCTCATCGTGCTTGATATCCGCACCGGTTCCACGCGACGCGTGCTGGACGGCGCGCGGGCCACGACCGCGCCGGCGGATCGGCCCATCATCATCGATGGACGCGTCCTGCTGGGTGCGGATGGCGGCCCGCTGCGGGTTCACGCCGATCCGCTCGAAGTCAGCGCGGATGGCCGGTGGCTTTACTTCGGGCCGCTCGAGGGTCCATGGTCCAGGATCGAAACGCGCTGGCTCGACGATCCGGCGATGAGCGCGGACCAACTGGCAGGCAAGGTGCTCCCCTGGCGCGATCTGCCGCCAATGGGCGGCTCGGTCATGGACCCTTCCGGAAACATCGTCTACTCCGATCTTGCCTCGAATGCGCTGATCCGAATATCTCCGGAGGGTGATACGCAAACCGTCATCGTCGATTCGCGGTTGCATTGGGTCGACGCACCGGCGTTCGATAGCCGCGGACGCCTGTACCTTCCCGTTCCTCAGCTGGACCGCATTGGGTTGTTCAACGGCGGGGAGGATCGTGTCAGGCGCCCTGTCCGCCTCTATCGGCTGGATGCCCTGCCTTGGAAGACCATGCGCTGATCGGACCGCAACGTCTCTCAGGGCAGGACCATCGGGTCGCGAACCTGCTTGCGGATCGGATCGCGCATCGCATCGCCGATGGGGAGCATCTGGGCCGCGTTCACGCGGAAGCACGGCTCGCCATCGAGGCCGCCCGGCGGACGCGGGATCGGGCGACCGAGATCATCGTTGCGTCGCAGTTGCGGCTGGTGCGCGGGCTTCGGCACGAGACGCCCCCGCGCGAAGCGATTCCTGTCTGGCAATCCACGGACGTCGAGGCCGAAGGCCGTCTGCCGCTGCGATTCAGGCAAGCGCAGTTCTTCCAGCATCTTTACGCGGGATTGGCGGCATTCTTCGATGACGACGCACCGGCTGCCGCGCGGCGACTCCGCGCGGCAGAGGCGTTGGCTGCGGCCGCGCCGGAACATACCCGGCCAAGCGTCACGTTTTTCGGGGCGATTGCCGCGCTGAGATCGGCGCCGTCGGGAGGCCACCCGTCGGATGTGGCGCCAGCGGTCTTCGCCGACATCGAAGCGCGGCGGGACAATCTCGAACGCTGGGGCCGTGCTTTTCCCGGCGCCGGCGGCAAGGCGATGCTGATCGGCGCCGAGCTGGCGCGGCTCCGGGGGAACGACGAGGCGGCGGCGCGTCTCTATTTCGATGCCGCCTCCGCCGCGCATGCCAGCGGACAACTCATGGTACAGGCGATCGCATGGGAGTTCGCGGCGACGCATCGACGATCGCAACGCGGGGCCGATGCGGCGAGGGATTACATGAGCCGGGCGCGCTATTGCTATGGCGCATGGGGCGCGCATGCCAAGGTGCAGCGCTTGACCATGCACGGCGGGCAGATGCGTCGAGACGATGATGAGTGGGCGGCTGGCGTGTTGCACCGGAGACATGGCATGGGGATCGATTTGCAGGCGGGTATGCGGGCAGTTCAGGCGTTATCGGAGGAGATATCGCTCGATAAACTCGTCGAAAGAGTCGTGGAGACGATGCTCGTGCAAGCCGGCGCGCAATACGGCGTACTGCTGCTGATGAAGGGCGGAGAGCCGATCGTCGAAGCCATCGGCACGGTGGTGCTTGGGAAAGTCCTCGTCGAGGCATCGCGCGCCGCCCCGACCGAGGCACGGCTTCCGCTCGACATGCTCGGGAAAGCGATTCGTGGCCGCAGGCTCGTCGCATTGGCGGACGCTGCCGCGTTGGTTGACCCCATCGTCGAGGACACACGCAACCGCCGAGGGACGCGTTCGGCCATCTGCGTGCCGCTGCTGCGGCAAGGCGAGATCGTCGGGGCGCTGTACCTGGAGAACCATCTCGCCGCGGGTGCCTTTACCAAGGACCGCGCGGCTTTCGTCGAGATGCTCGGCCAGCAGGCGGCCAATTCGCTTGCTGCCGCGCGCCTGTACCGGGAACTGGTCGATGAGAACGAACGGCGCGCGGAAACCGAGGCGGCATTGGTGAAGGCCAGGGAGGACCTCGCGCGGACCGCCCATCTGACGGTCATGGGCGGTATGGCGGCTTCCATCGCGCACGAAATCAACCAGCCCCTCGCCGCCATCGTCAATTGCAGCGGCGCGGGACGTCGATGGCTGGCGCGGGAGCATCCTGACATCCCCGAGGCCATGGCCGCCTTCGACCAGATCGCGAATGCCGCGGGACGTACCGCCGAAATCGTCCACGCGCTTCGATCCCTCGCCAAGCAGGCGCCCGCCTCCCTTGCCCCGCTCGGGATCAACGAGGTCGTGGTCAGTGTGCTGGAACTCATGCGGCGGGAGATCGAAGAGCGGCAAGTCAGGCTGACCCTCGCCCTGTCGACGTCGGGCAAGACGGTGGTCGGCGATGGCATCCAGTTGCAGCAGGTCGTACTCAACCTCATCACAAATGCCCTCGAAGCCATGGCCGACACGCCGCTCGCCTCGCGTGAGCTCACGGTCTCATCGGGAGTCGAAGGGGGCTACGTCAACGTGGAAGTCACCGACCGCGGAGGCGGCATCGACGCGGCCACCCTAGGCTGCATGTTCGATCCCTTCTTCACGACGAAAGGCACCGGCATGGGGATGGGGCTCGCCATCTGCCGCTCCATCATGGAAGCCCACGGCGGGACGCTCGACGCGTCGTCGCGGATCGGACACGGGAGCACGTTGCGCTTCCGTGTACCGATGGCGGCGCGCATTTAGGGGACAGTGCAGGGACGCGACCAATTCGGATCCAGATGCCGTTGGTGATCACGCTTCGTCGACTCCAATTGCTGCGCCGACGAGGAAGTCCTTCAGATAACCTTGCATGCGCAGTCGCTCACCAGCGTCGTCTGGTCCGACTGGTTCTACTCACCCTCCCGCCCCCTCCAGGAACCCCGCCGACGGCACGAAAAACAGCCCGCCGGTTACCGCCTGACTGAAATCCAGCAGGCGGTCGTAGTTTCCCGGTGGTTTGCCGACGAACATGTTTTCGAGCATCTCTTCGATGGATGTGGGCGAACGGGCGTAGCCGATGAAGAACGTGCCGAACTCGCCCTTGCCCGGCTGGCCGAAGGGCATGTTGTCGCGGAGGATCTTGATCTCCTTGCCGTCTTTCTCGATCGTCGTCAGCGCGCTGTGCGAGTTGGACGGTTTGACGGCGTCGTCGAGTTCGATGTCGTCCAGCTTCGTGCGGCCGATGACGCGTTCCTGGGCCTCCACGGTCAGGTCGTTCCACGCCGCCATGTCGTGCAGGTATTTCTGCGCGATGACATAGCTGCCCCCGGCGAACTCCGGGTCCTCGTCGCCGATGATCGTGAACCCGGCCATCTCGTGGTCCTCCGGGTTCTCGGTGCCGTCGACGAAACCGACCATGCTGCGCATGTCGAAATATCGAAACCCATGGACCTCGTCCACCACCGTGACGGCGGCGCCCAGGCGCTTCATGACCTGCGTCGCGAACTCGAAGCAGACGTCCATCTGGTCCGCGCGGATGTGGAGGAGCATATCGCCCGGCGTGGCGATCGCATGGCGCTTGCCTTCGCCGAACTCGCGGAACGGATGCAGCTCGGCCGGACGTGGCGCGCCGAACAGCCTGTCCCACGCGTCCGAACCGAAGCCGCAGACACATGACAGGTAGGCCTGCGGCACGCGCTTGCCCACCGATCGCACCAGCGCGGCCAGATCGCCGCACAGCGCCTTTACCGTGTCGACATGCTCACTCCCCTCGTTGATCGTCGCGACGAGAAAGATGGCGGAACGGGTAATGGGGTTGCAGACGGGTTGGGGGATGGGCGTGGTGGGCATTTTTTGGCAGGTGAAGAGGGATGGGCGGATGGGGCCGATCGGGGCGAGGACCTGTTAGCACGGGGAGCATACGACTTCTGGTACGGTCAGGCTATCTTGGGGTGACGCATGGCGCATTTATCGTGAATTATTTGACGGCGATAATTTATCGGAATACAATAATTTGCGATAAATGGCCGGTTCTTGCGATGACACAGCCTACCCCTGCTTCGACGCGTTATACGTTCCGCCGCCCCGAGCTCGCGGCTAGTTTTTGTGCGGCCCTCAGTGGCGATAGCCTGCTCGATGCCCGCTCCGGGTTGTTTCTGGCGGCGCCCCGTCGGGTGGGGAAATCGACGTTTCTGCGGGAGGACCTCGTGCCTGCCGCGGAGGCGCGGGGTTGGACGACGGTTTATGTGGACCTTTGGTCGAACAAGGCGCATGACCCAGGGGAGCTCATTGCCGATGCCATCAAGCAAAAGCTTGCGGAGTACGCGGGCATCGTCGGCAAGGCGGCGAAGGCGGTGGGGCTGACGAAGGTCACCGTCATGGGCACGCTGGGGCTGGACCTGACGACCACGGGGTTGCCGGCGGGCGTGACGTTGACTCAGGCCCTCACTGCCCTGCACAAGGCCGCCAAACGCCCGGTCATGCTGATCGTGGATGAGGCGCAGCACGCGCTCACGACCGATAAAGGTCTTGAAGCGATGTTCGGCCTGAAGGCCGCGCGCGATGCGATGAATGCTTCGGGCAAAGCCCCCGACCTGATGCTCGTGTTCACGGGCTCCAGTCGCGACAAGCTTGCGCATCTCGTCATGAACGCCCGCATGCCGTTCTTCGGCTCGCTGGTGACGCCCTTCCCTTTGCTGGATCGCAAGTTCACGGACGAGTACACCGCGAGCGTGAATACGGCGCTGGCGTCCGGCAACCAATTCGAGCCGGATGCCGTTTACGAAGCGTTCGAGATGGTCGGCCACCGCCCCGAACTGCTGCGCCATCTGACCTCGACGATCGCCATCGCCAACGAGTCGCCCTATCTCAGTCAGCGGCTGCGGGACGATGCGGGGCTGGTGCAGGAACGCCTTTGGAGCGAGGTCGAAAGCGAATTCGCGTCGCTGTCGCCGTTGCAGCAGGCGGTCATCCGCGCGATGGCGCTAAAGGAAGGCCAGTTCTCGCCATTCGGTGAGGCCGCGATGCGGGCCTATCGAACCTATCTGCCCGCTGGCGCGACGGTGAACAACGCGACGGTGCAGAACGCCATCGACGCGTTGCGGGAGCGCGAGATTCTTTGGAAGGAATCGCGGGGTACCTACGAGATCGAGGATCAGTCGTGGCTGAACTGGCTGCGTTCGCTGCCGCGCTGACGCATCGCATTTAGCGCCACCCCAGTCCGGGCGCGACGTGCTTGAGGATGGCCTCGAGCACGTGGGCGCAATAGTCGACGCCGAGCTGATTGGGAATCGTCAGCAGCAGCGTATCCGCCGCCGCGATCGCCTCGTCTTTCGACAATTGCTCGATGAGGGCATCGGGCTCGCCGACGTAGTTACGGCCGAAGATCTTCTGGACGTCGTCATCGAGAAAGCCGACCGTGTCGGAGGCTTGCGTTCCACGGCCGAAATACGCGCGGTCCTGATCGTTCACGAGCGCGAAGATGCTGCGGGTGACCGAGACGCGCGGCTCCCGTGTGTGTCCCGCCTCCTTCCACGCTTCCCGATACGCCCGGATCTGCGCGGCCTGCTGGACGTGGAGCGGCAAACCCGATTCGTCGTTCTTCAGCGTGGAAGTCTGCAGGTTCATGCCCAATCGTGCGGCCCATTGCGCGGTGGCGTCGGAGCCCGACCCCCACCAGATCCGGTCGCGCAAGCCTTCCGAGTGCGGCTCCACGCGCAACAGCCCGGGCGGGTTGGCGAACATCGGCCGAGGGGCCGGCTGCGCGAAGCCCTTGCCCCGGATGACCTCGTAGAACGCTTCCGTATGGTCGCGCGCCAGATCGGCATGCGTCTCGCCCTCACTGGGCGCGTACCCGAAGTACCGCCAGCCATCGACCACCTGCTCGCCGGATCCGCGGCTGATGCCGAGCTGCAGCCGCCCGCCCGAGATCAGGTCGACGGCGCCGGCCTCCTCCGCCATGTAGAGCGGATTCTCGTAACGCATGTCGATGACGCCCGTGCCGATCTCGATTCTGTGCGTTCGCGCGGCGACCGCCGCGAGCAATGGAAACGGTGACGAGAGTTGCTGGGCGAAGTGGTGAACCCGAAAGAACGCCCCATCCGCCCCCACCTCCTCGGCCGCCACCGCCAGTTCGATCGACTGCAGCAGCACGTCGCCTGCCGACCGCGTCCGGGAGCTTGGGCTATTGCCCCAATGGCCAAAGGAAAGGAAGCCGATTTTTTTCATGGCGGTGTCGTGTCAGGTAGAGAGGCATGCACCCCGCGAGTCTACCGATTTCACCGCCAGCCTGCCGCTACTTGCAGAGCTTCCGGTCGAGGAACCCACGGATCGTCGGGGCCATGACGTCGAGCTTGTCTTCCAGCGCGAAGTGCCCGGTATCGAACAGGTGCATCTCCGCATCCGGCAGATCGCGCTTGTATGGGTGGGCGCCCGACTCGGGGAAGATCTTGTCGTTCTTGCCCCAGACGATCAACGTCGGGGGTTTGCGTTCGCGGAAGAAGGCCTGGAATTTCGGGTAGAGCGGTACGTTGGTGCCGTAGTCGCGGAACAGGTCCAGCTGGATGTCCCGATTGCCTGGCCGGTCCAGTAGCGCCTGATCGATGGTCCAGTTGTCTGGGCTGATGCGGGACAGGTCGCTCATGCCGTCGGTGTACTGGAACTTCGTCGTCTCCAGCGTGACCAGACCGGCCAGTGCATCCCGGCGGGCGGGCGTGTCCTCCGCCCAGTACGCCTTGATCGGATCCCAGAAGGCGCCGAGTCCCTCGGTGTACGCGTTGCCGTTCTGCACGATCAGCGCCTGCACGCGCTCGGGGTGGGCGATGGCGAGTCGGTAGCCGACGGGCGCGCCATAGTCCATGACGTACATGCTGTATCGGGGCGCCCGCAACATGACCGTGAGCTTGTCGATGATGTCGGCGTAGTGCGCGAAGCTGTAGGTGAACGCCGCGCGGTCCGGCATGCCGCTTTGACCGAAGCCCGGGTAATCGGGGGCGATCACGCGGTACCGGTCGGCCAGCAGGGGAATGAGATTGCGGAACATGTGCGACGACGTCGGGAAGCCATGCAGCAGGAGCACCACGGGCCCATTCGCGGGGCCTGCCTCGCGGTAGAACACGTTGACGCCGTCGATCGACGCGGTGCGGTAGTGGATGACCGGCACGGCCTGCGCGGCGCCCGCGCGTGCCGGCTTGGGGCATGCGGCCGGCGCGGCCAGCGCGGTGTCGGCGGCGGCCAGCGCCACCCCCGTTAGCAGTGTTGTCAGCAAGCGGCGCGTCATGGCAATCCCCCAGCGATCCGTTGTCGTGTAGATACCGTATGACCCGGCTTCGGACAATTCACATTAATTCCCGTGAAAGAGGGCCTGCCGTGACCATGCCGCTGATCGCGGCCGTTAACGAAAGCCTGGATGGGAAGCCTGGATGGGAAGCCTGGATGCACGCATGGATTGTTGGCGATTCCCGGAAGCACCTGACAGATTTCACCGGTTTATCGGCGCGCCGTTACCGTCAACAATGGTTCTTGCCTCTAACGACCTCGCTCGATCCCAATGCCAAGCCTCGCGCGCCATGAACCTCTCCTGTATGCCCTGCTCCGCGCGGTCTTTGGTGTGGTGCTGTTCACACACGGGCTGCCCAAGGCTTTGGGCACTTCGCATGGGTCGATGGCCGACCCCATGGCGGGGTCGGTCCGGCTGATCCGGGACGTGATGGGGTTGCCGTTCGCGCCGGAGTTCGCATTTCTCGTCATGCTGCTGGAAACGGCCGGCGCGCTGATGCTGTTGCTGGGGCTCGGCACGCGATGGATTGCCGGTCTCGTGGCGCTCGAGATGGCGGCCATCAGCTATGCGCTGGGTCCCACGTGGCCGTGGATCGATCGCGGCATCGAGTTTCCGGTGTTGATGGGATGCCTCGCGCTGTATATGGCCGCGCGCGGCGGTGGCGTCTATGCGCTGGATGCGGCCATCGGCCGGCGCATGTCGGTCACCTGCCCAACGTCGCCGCGCTAGATCCCGTATGCGGCGCGGATCTGCTCTGCCGCGCGTTCGCCGATGATGACGCAGGGCGCCATCGTGTTGCCGCTGGTGACATGCGGCATCACCGAAGCGTCCGCAATGCGCAGGCCTTCGATGCCGTAGACCTTCAGGCGGCCGTCGACGACCGACATCGCATCGCGCCCCATCTTGGCCGTGGACGACTGATGCCAGTACGTGACCGCGGCATTGCGCACGTATTCCTCCAGTTCCTTGCCGTGACGCTTGCCCGGCAGCGCCTCGCGCGTGACCAGGCCCTGGAACGCCGGGCGGGCGCCGAGCGCGCGAACCAGTTCGATATTGGCCAGCGCGGTCTTCATGTCGTCCGGATGGGACAGCGTGTTGGCCTCGATGATCGGCACATCGCGCACATCGGCACCCGAGAGCCGCACGCTGCCCCGGCTCTTCGGGTGGGCGAGGCCGGCAAACATCGTCCAGCCGTGCAGCGGGACGTCGAGCGCCATGGTTTCCGCGCTCGGCACCGGGAATTCGACCTGGCAGTGGAACATGTCGGGCAGATGCATGCCCGCATCGCTCGACCAGTACAGCGTGGCTTCCGAACCGCCGTAACCAATCGCCTGCGGCGTGGGGTATTCGAAGATCACGCCGAACGACACATGGTCCTGATGGTTCGCCCCGACGCCAGGCAGATGCTGTACCACGGGCACGCGATGCCGCCGTAGTTCGTTCTCGTCGCCGATGCCGGATTGCATCAGCACCTTGGGCGTGTTGACGGTACCCATCGAGAGGATGACTTCCCGGTTCGCATGGAACACGCAGCGCTCGCCGTTGCGGACGGCTTCCACGCCAATGACCGTGGTGCCGCGCAGCACCAGCCGGGACACCAGCGTGTTGGGCAGCACCGTGAGGTTGGGCTGGCCGATTCTCGGATGCACATAGGCGCGATAGATCGACGACCGTTTGCCGTCGCGCACGATCAGGTCGTTGATCGCGGCGCCGCCCCGCCCTTCCATCATCGATCCGTTCGGATTGTCGAAGCTCGGGATGCCGAGGTCGCGCGCGGCATCCACCATGGCCTGGGCGACGGGCTGCGGCTGGCGCGCGGGCGTGACGTGCACCGGGCCGTCCATACCGCGCCGGGCGGGGTCCGGCGTGCCCTGGTAATTTTCCACGCGCCGGTAGATCTTGAGCACCGACTCGTACCCCCAGCCCGGATCGCCGGTCTCCGCCGCGAAGTCTTCCCAGTCATTGCGATGGCCCCGCGCCCACACCATCACGTTGACGCTCGACCCGCCGCCGAGCACCTTGCCCATGTTCAGGGGAATGGAACGCCCATTGAGGTGCGAATTCGGCTGAGCGGAGAAATTCCAGTCGCGCACGCTCCCGAGGTTCATGGGCCATTGCGAGGGATTCGCCACCTCGGGCACGTCGTCGCTGCCCCCCGCTTCGATGAGCAGCACACGCACCTCGGGATTTTCGGCCAGCCGCCCGGCTACGACCGAGCCGGCCGTGCCGGCGCCGCAGACGATGAAATCAAAGGCCAACGCTTCACTCGGGACCATCTCCACTCCTTTTTGCGCGGTTCACGATGACCCGAAGTCTAAATTCAATTCCATCGAAAGTATCAATTTTGTATGATTGATTTTATCGGAACGCACGGTGGGATGCCGACGCCGACGGGAACACGCCGGCGCCGGTACACTACCGACCGACACGCAATACGCATGCATCACATGGAAGACACGGTTCTGACCACCACGCAGGTCGCGAGAATGCTCGGCATCTCGGTCCGCACCGCGCAATTGCTGATCGAGGGCGGCACGCTGACGTCATGGAAGACGCCCGGCGGGCATCGGCGCGTGTTCCGTGCGGAAGTGCAGGCATTGATCGCGCGGGAGCGGCCAGCGTTGACGCCGGAAACGCCCGCTGGCGAGACGACATCGGCTGTCGATGCTGAAGGCGCCTACCCCGTGGCCGCGGACGAAGCACGGCGGCTGCTCGCGGTGGAACGGTCCGGTCTGGTGGATACGGCGCCAGAGACGGCCTATGACCGCATTACGTGGCTGGCCGCGCAAACGCTGTCCGCACCGGTCGCCTTGATGACGGTACTGACCCCCACGCGGCAGTGGTTCAAATCGCGGCACGGCCTGGAGATGACCGAATCCCCGCGCAGCTGGGCCTTCTGCAACCACACGGTCCTGCAGCGGGAAGTGTTCGTGGTGAACGACCTTTCGACGCATCTGGCCTTTGCTTCGAATCCGGCGGTCGCGGGCGCGCCGCATTTCCGGTTCTATGCGGGCGCGCCGGTGCGGGACCCCGAGGGCTACGCGCTGGGGTCGATCTGCGTGATGGATTACGCGCCGCGATGGCTCGATGCGGATCAGAAGAAGGCGCTCGAGGCCCTCGCTGCGTTTGCATCCAGCGAGATCCGGCTGGCGCAGACCGACCGGGCGCTCGTACAACTGCAGGACCATCGCGCGCGCAAGGCGCGCGCCGCCAGATAGCGCTCGAACCCGGCTATCAATCCAGCGAGATATTGGCCTTTGCGGCCAGCACCTTCCAGCGGGCGACTTCCGATTCCGTATGCCTGCCCAGCGCCGCGGCCGTGTATTTCTCGGCGGGCAGTGTCTGGATGGCCTGCGCCGTCAGCCGGTCCGTGAATGACTTGTCGCTCATCACCTTCAGGTAGGCGGCCTGCATCTTGTCGATGGCCGCCTGCGGCGTGCCCTTCGGCGCGTAGATGCCGTACCACGTGGCCGCCTCGAACCCTGGGACGACGGTTTCCGCCAGGGTTGGCACGTCCTTCAGCTGGGCCACCCGCGTGGACGACGTGACCGCGAGCGCGCGGACCTTGGACTCGGTGATCTGCGGCAAGGCCGTGTTGGTCTGGTCGAACATGCCATCGACCTGTCCGCCGATGACGTCGATCAGCGCGGGGCCCGCGCCCTTGTATGGCACCAGCGACACCTTCATGCCCGCCGCCGACGCGAACATCGCCGCGATCAGGTGGGATGTGGACCCCATTCCCGCATTGCTGAGGTTCAGCTTGCCCGGATTCTGCCTGCCGTATTCGACGAACGCCTTCACGTCCTTCGCCGGATGGTCCTTGCGCACCATCAGCACCATTGGCGTATCGGGGAAGCGGAACACCGGCGCGAAGTCCTTCACCGGGTCATAGGACAGCTTCTTGTACAGCGCGGGCGCGGCGCCCATGTAGCCCATATGGCCGACCAGCATGGTATAGCCGTCGTTGGCCGCGCGCGCCGCTTTCGTCGTGCCGACCGTGCCGCCGGCGCCCGGCGAGTTGTCGATGACGATCGACTGCCCGACCTCGCGCGAGACGCGTTCGGCGATGCTGCGTGCGAGCGCATCCGTGGGACCGCCGGCCGCGAAGGGAACGATCCACGTAATGGGCTTGGTCGGGTACGACTGGGCATGGGCGTTGCCGCTTGCCATGATGGTGGCGGTGAGGGTGGCGGTGGCGACCATGGCGCCAAAAAAACGTGCAGGGGTGGCGATGGGATGCATGGGTTGTCTCCTCGGCGGTGTCTATGGGCTGCGGCCAGTGCGTCTTACGCGCGCTTGACCTGAATGCCGGCCGCATGGGCCCGGCTGTCGTCGATGTCTTCTTCCAGCAGGCTGCCGTCGTCCAGCGCCGCATCCGCGGCCGCGGCGTCCGGATACAACTCGGGGTACAGATGCCGGCGGGCGCGCTCGGCGTCGAACGTGCCCGACCACTTGGCGACGACCACGGTGGCCACGCTGTTGCCGATGGTGTTGCAGGTGGAAATCGCCATCGACAGGAAGCGATACACGCCAAAGATCACGGCAAGCCCTTCCACGGGCAGGATGCCGGTCGAGCTCACGGTCGCCGCGAAGACGACAAACGAGCCGCCCGACACCGTGGCCGCGCCCTTCGACGTCAGCAGCATCAGCAGCAGGATGCCGATCTGATGGTCGAGCGACAGCGGCACGCCATAGGCATGGGAGATGAACATCACGCCCATCGCCATAAAGATCGACGTGCCGTCGAGGTTGAACGCATAGCCCGTGGGCAGCACCAGCCCGACGGTCTGCTTGGCGCAGCCCAGCCGCTGGAGCTTGATGAGCAGCCGCGGCAGCGCGCTCTCCGACGACGCCGTGCCGAGCACGATCAGGATCTCGTCCTTGATGTACCGCAGAAAGCGCCACAGGCTGAAGCCCGCGAGCCGCGCGACCAGACCGAGCGCGCCGAGAATGAAGACGATGACCACGGCGTAGAAGCTCAGCACGAACTCGGCCAGCGCGAGCAGCACCGCCGTGCCGTTGCTCCCGACCGAGTACGCGACCGCGCCGAATGTGCCGATCGGCGCGAGCTTCATCACGAGGTTGATGAAGGAGAACAGCACCTCGGAGATGTTGTCGAGGCCCTCGTTGATCCTGACGCGGCGGGTCTCGGGAATCGCGAGGATGCCGATGCCGACCATCACGGCCAGCACGACGACCTGAAGCAGTTCACCCTTCGCAAACGCGCCGACGAAGTTGTCCGGCACGATATGCGCCATGAACTCCAGGAAACCCTGCGGCGCCGCGGCCTTGGCCACCGGCGCCGCCGACGCGGCGCCCACGCTGGCCATGCCCTTGCCGATCTCGAGCACATTGCCGGCGACCATGCCGAGGATCAGCGCGACGGTGGACACCACCTCGAAATACAGGATCGAACGCCAGCCCACGCGCCCCGCGCTGCGGACATCGCCGGCGGACGCAATGCCATGGACGATGGTGAGGAACACCAGCGGCGCCACGCCAGCCTTGATCAGCGAGAGGAACATGTCCCCAAGCAGCTTGAGCTTGGCCGCGAACTGCGGAAAGGCGAACCCCACCGCGATACCGAGGATCAGCGAGACCAGCACCTGCATGCCCAGACGGCGATACCAGGGCAGCCGCGCTGGCTTGGTGACGGTGGGAGGTTGGGAGGCTGTACTGTGCATCTGTGTTTCCTTCAACGGGTACTTCATCCGGAGCGGCGTCCGCTCAGGCCACTTCCTTCGATAGCGCGATGGCGCGGTCCACCATCTGCGGCGAAAGGCCCAGATAGTTCGCGGGATCGACCATCTGCTCGATCGCCGCGCGATCGAAATGCTTCGTGACCTCGGGGAGCGCGAGCAGCGCTTCGGCCAGCGTGCCGCCCTGTTCGTTGACCGTGCGGCAAGCGTCGTAGACCACGTCGTGTGCCTGCTGGCGGCCGATGTGCGGGGCCATGCGCATCATCACGGCTTCCGCGACGATGAGCCCCTTCGAGATGCCGAGGTTATGCGCCATGCGCGCGGTATCCACGATGAGGCCGCCAAGCGCGAACTTCGCCTGATGCAGCGCGCCGGACGTGAGGATGAAACTTTCGGGAATCGCGATCCATTCGGCATGCCACGGTCCCGTGGCGCGCTCGAAGTCCTGCACCATCGCGTCGACCATCAGACCGGCGTGCTGCCGCACGGCCTTGGATGCGGCGAGCATCAGTTCGCTCGAGATCGGGTTGCGCTTCTGCGGCATGGTGCTGCTGGCGCCCCGGCCCTTGACGAACGGTTCGTAGACCTCGGCGAACTCTGTCGACGCCATGATCATGATGTCCAGCGCGATCTTGCCGAGCGAGCCCGTGACGAGGGCCAGCAGGTTCACTGCCTCCGCGAAGCCGTCGCGCGCCACGTGCCAGGTGGTCGCGGGCACGCCGAGGTCCAGTTCTTGCGCCAGCGCGCGCTGCACCTCGAAGCCCTTGTCGCCGAGCGACGCGAGCGTGCCGGCCGCGCCGGCGAACTCCACCACGGCCACGCGCGGACGCAGTTCCGCGATCCGCTGCTGATGACGATCGAACATTGCGAGCCAGATGGCCGTCTTGTAGCCGAAGGTCACCGGCAGCGCCTGCTGGAGGTGGGTACGGCCCGCCATCGGCGTGTCGCGATGCTTGATGCTGAGGTCGGCCAGGATCCCGCGCAGCTCGCGAATGTCCGCGGCGACGCTGTCGAGCGCGTCGCGCACCTGCAGCGCCACAGCGGTGTCCATGATGTCCTGCGTGGTCGCGCCCCAGTGCACGTAGCGGCCCGCCTCCCCGCACATTTTCACCATCTGGTGCACCAGCGGCAGGATCGGATACCCGACAATGTCGGTTTCCTCGCGCATGTGATCGAAGTCGATCCGGTCGATGCGCGACGCACGCGCGATGGCATCGGCGGCCTCCGCCGGGATCACGCCGACACGGGCCTCGGCCCTGGCCAGCGCGATCTCCACGTCGAGATAGCGCTGGACGAGTGCGCCGTCGGAGAAAATCTCGCGCATCTTCTTCGTGCCGAAGGCATCGCGGAACAAGGCGGAGTCGACGACGGTGCTGGCGGCGGGAATGGTGTAGGTCATGGCGTGTGGTCTGGTAATCGGGCGGGAACTGGTATATGTTCGAACTTATTCGCTATTAAATATGTTCGAACATATTTGAGAAATTGGTGTTAACCCTTGGCGCGGGAAGACAGGGCATCCATGAGCAAGATGAACTTCGCCGAGATCAGCACGGAACTGCTGGAAGGCATTACGACGGGACGTTTCCCGGTGGGGGCGCTGCTGCCGACGGAGCTCGAGATGTGCGAGCAGTTCGGGGCGAGCCGCTACACGATTCGCGCGGTGCTTCAGGACCTGCAGGAGAAGGGGCTGGTCTCGCGCCGCAAGAACGTGGGGACGCGCGTGGAAGCGTCGCGGCCAAAGACGGTGTTCCGGCCGACGCTGGCGTCGATCGAGGACCTGATGCAGTTCGGGGGGCAGCACCGGCGGGTGGTGCAGTCAGTGGAAACCGTCACGCCGCCGGCGGAGATCGCCGCCGTGCTGGATCGCTGCGATCGCCGTGACGGCGATGCCGGGGGGAACGTGTTACGGATTTCCAGCGTGCGATTGGACGGCGCCGCGCCCATCGCGTGGACCGATGTCTATATCGACGCGGCCTACGCGGATCTCGGCCCCATCGTGCGCGACACGCCGGACGTGCTCGTCAGCGCGTTGATCGAATCGCGCTATGGGCGGCAGATCGCCGAGATCGAACAGGACATCCGCGCGTCGACGCTGCGCGATGCGCGCATTGCGGACGCCCTCGGCCTCGATCCCGGCGCCGCGGTACTCAGGATCGTGCGTCGATATCTCGATGCCGACGGCAAGACGTTCGAGTTGTCAGTGACGATCCATCCGGCGGAGACGGTGTCGGTGACGACGCGGATGCAGCGCAACGTCCGGTAGTCCGGTCGGAATTCAGGCCAGAAACCGGTCGATCTCCGCCGCGAAGTCCTCGATCTCCTGGAACAGGAATGCGTGGCCGGCATCGGGATACAGCACCAGCTTTGCATACGGCGCCTGTTGAGAGAGGACATACGACCGGTACGCGGGAAGCATCACGTCCTGCGCCCCGTTGGCCACGAGGATCGGCAGCCGCAGCTCGGCCGCGCGATGCAGGACGCCCTGCCATGACGAGATGGCCTTCACCTGCGCCATGAAGGCTTCGGCCGTAACGCGCGGGCCGCGATCGGGTTGCGCGGCGATGCGCGCGAGCGATGCCCTTCCCGCGGCGACGGCCGTCTCCGACTCCGGATAGAACAGAAAGAGAAAGTCCTCGGCATCGTTGACGGCATGCGTCATGACCTGCGGCACGCGCGGATGCGGCTGCGGTCCGTCGGTGATGCCGCCCGGACTCGATCCCGCCACGATCAGCCGGCGCACGAGGTGCGGTGCGTCGAGCGCCAGTTGCTGGGCGACCACGCCACCGAGGGACCAGCCGAGGACATCGGCCTGAGCAAAGCCCAGCGCGCCGATCGCCGCGTCGATCACTCCGCCCGCGATCGCCGCCATGCCGCCGACGGTGTCCGGCACCCTGCCCCCGGACCGGCCGATGCCCGCGCTATCGAACCAGATTACGCGGCGCTCGGCCGAGATCGTCTCGATGAACGCGGGATCCCAGTCGTCCATCGTGCCGCGAAACCGCTGCAGCAGGAGCAAGGGGATGCCGCCGTCCGGACCGCTTTCGCGCAGGGCGATGCGGCCGTGAGGGGTGTCGAGGTCGAAGGATCGGGCCATAAGGCGTCTCGTTGTTATGGGAATCCTTCCAGCGTATGGCCGCCCTTCCTCCGGCGCCTGACAAATACACTGACCTTTCGGTCATTCTGCATCGTTCGTCGCCAGCGAGGGCTTCAACGCGGGCTCGGCAGCCGTGTCGTTGCGGCGCAGGCTGCTGGGCGGCTGGCCATAGGCGCGCACGAACGCGCGCCGCATGCGGTCGCGGTCGGCAAAACCCGTGTCGCGCGCCACGGTTTCCATCGGATGCCGTCCGCTTTCCAGCATCGCGCGCGCGGCTTCGAGCCGCAGCATCTCCACCGCCTTTGCTGGCGACTGGCCCGTCTCCTCGCGAAAGAGCCGGCTGAACTGTCTCGGGGACAGCCGTGCCGCATCCGCGAGTTCCTCGACCGTCAGCGCGTTGCGCAGATGTTCTTTCGCATAGATCAGGGCGCGCTTGACGCGGTCGCTGCGCGGCTCCAGTTCCAGCAGCGTCGAGAACTGCGACTGCCCGCCCGGCCTGCGGTAGTAGACGACGAGGCGGCGGGCAACGTTGCGCGCCAGCGCGGGACCGTGATCGTTCTCGATCAACGCCAGCGCCAGGTCCATGGCCGCCGACATGCCGGCGGAGGTCCACACGTTGCCGTCCTGCACGAAGATGCGGTCCTCATCGACATTGACGCCCGGATAGCGCTCCTGTAACCGCCTTGCATGCAGCCAGTGCGTGGTCGCGGTCCGGCCGTCGAGCAGGCCCGCTTCCGCGAGCGCGAAGGCCCCGGTGCAGATGCCGGCCACACGCCGGGCTTCGCTTCCCGCGCGATGGATATAGGACTTGAGGCCCGGCGGCAGCGGCCCCGGAATGCGGATGCCCGCGACCATCAGCGTGTCCGGCATGCTGCTCAGGGGCACGGTCTCGATGCCGAGTCCGACCGTGGACCGTACGAGGCCGCCGGACTCCGAGAGGATGGCCATGCGATATCCGTCGCCGCCCAGTTCCGTGTTGGCGAGCTCGAACGCGGATAGCGCCGAGAGACCGATCACTTGGAACCCCTCTTCCAATATCAAACCGATTTGCCGCATAAGTTGTATTCCGCTACGCAAGCGGGCCGACCAATGGCCACGCTTCCGGGGCAATTTATTCGCGGCACCGGATGGCGTCAAGGCCGCTCCCCGGTACGGACGCCGCTTACCGGCACGATGTCCGGAATCTCCGCGAATACGTCAGTCCGCGACGAGGTGATTTCCCTATTCTTGGTCCACTCGTCAGACCACTTCTCTCACCTCTCGAAAAAACAGGGACAGACATGCCAGCACAAGCCGTAACCGCTCTCGTCACCGGCGCGTCGTCGGGTATCGGCGCCGTCTACGCCGACCGCCTCGCCGCGCGCGGCCACGACATGATTCTCGTCGCGCGCAATGAAGAACGCCTGCGCGCGCAGGCCGACAAGCTGTCCCGCCGCCATGGCGTTGCGGTGGACCTGCTCGTCGCCGATCTGAACCGGCTCGCCGATCTGCGCCGCGTCGAGGCGCGCCTGACGAGCGACGAACGCATCGGCATCCTGGTCAACAATGCCGGTTTCGGCGGCGCGGGCACGCTCGCGCAGTCGTCGGTGGACGATATGGAGCGAATGATCGGCGTGAACGTGACCGCGGTCATGCGCCTCGCCTATGCCGCCGCGCCCGCATTCGCGTCCCGCGGCGCCGGCGCGATCGTCAACATCGCATCGATCGCCGCGATCGCGCCCGAAGTGCTCAATGGCGTCTACGGCGGCACCAAGGCCTTCGTGCTGGCTTTCAGCCGATCGCTGAAGAAGGAGCTCGCCGAGCAAGGCGTCCACGTGCAGGTCGTGTTGCCCGGCGCCACGGGAACCGAGTTCTGGGACATCGCCGGACTGCCTTCGTCGAATCTGCCCGAAAGCTGGGTGATGACCCCCGAAACGCTCGTCGACGCCGCCCTTCTCGACCTCGACGCGGGCGTGTTCGCGTCGATTCCGTCGCTACAGGACGAGTCGCAATGGGAGGCATGGGAGCGCGCGCGCGAAGCGATGCTGCCGAACCTGTCGTCGCGCGTCGCGGCGCCGCGCTATGCGTCGGCCGACGTCCACGAAGGCTGAGGCGATATTCGACTGGGAAGCGACAGGAGACCGAGCATGCAACTCACGGGCAATACGATATTCATCACGGGCGGGACGTCGGGCATCGGGCTCGCGCTGGCCAGGGCATTCCACGAACTCGGCAACAAGGTCATCGTCGCGGGACGGCGCAAGGCGCTGCTCGCGGAGATCTCGGCCGCGCATCCGGGCATCGACGGCATCGAGCTGGACATTGCCGACGCCGATGACATCGCGCGCGTGGCCGCCGAACTCATCGCGAAGTATCCGACGCTGAACGTGCTGGTGAACAATGCGGGGATCATGCCGTTCGACGACCCCTCGACCGTCGTCGATGACGCGGGTTCGCGCCGTATCCTCGATACGAACTTCCTCGGCGCGGTGCGCATGACGTCGGCGCTCGTCGAGCATCTGAAGGCCCAGCCGCGCGCCACCATCCTCTACAACAGCTCCGTGCTGGCCTACGTGCCGATCGCCACGAACGCGGTGTACTCGGCCTCGAAGGCCGCGGTGCATTCCTACGCGCTGTCGCAACGGTTCATGCTGCGCGACACCAGCGTGACGGTGCAGGAAATCGCGCCGCCGTGGGTGGATACCGACCTGATCCGGAAGAGTGGCGATCCGCGCGCCATGCCCCTCGATGCGTTTATCGAGGAAACCATGCGCGGGCTCGCCACGGACGCGCCGGAGGTGTTCGTCGAAGGGATTCGCGCGATGCGGAACAACCCGGGCCTCGGCGAGCACGAACTCGTGCACGCCTTCAACCAGAGCATCGCCGAGAATCCCATTCCGGTCTGAGCCCGCCGGGTTCAGCGCGCCCGAAATTAGCGCGTCAGAACTTAGCGCGTCAGCAAGCCGCGCGCCGCCAGATTGCCGTAAAGCGCCCGGACGCCGAACGTCCAGGGCGCGATCTCCGTGCACAGGCGCACCGTGTTCACGAGCGCGCCCAGCGACGGGGTGGCGATGGTGACACGGTCGCCGAGGTGGTGGGTGAAGCCGGCGCCCGGCGCATCGCGGTCCTGGATCGGCGAGAACATTGTGCCGAGGAACAGCATGAAACCGTCCGGGTACTGATGATGCGCGCCGAACGTCTGCGACACCAGATCCGCCGGGTCACGGCTGATTTCGCGCATATGGCTGATGCCGTCGAGCACGAAGCCGTCGTCGGCGCCGTCCACGCGCAGCGTCAGGCTGGCCGCGCGCACGCTGTCCAGCGTGAACGTCTCGTCGAACAGCCGCACGAACGGGCCGATGGCGCACGACGCGTTGTTGTCCTTGCACTTGCCCAGCAGCAGCGCGGAACGCCCTTCGATGTCCCGCAGGTTGACGTCGTTGCCCAGCGTCGCGCCGACGATGCCGCCCGCGCTGTTGACGGCCAGCACGATCTCCGGCTCGGGGTTGTTCCAGACGGAGACCGGCAGGAGCCCCACATCCGCGCCGAAGCCCACCGACGACATCGGCTGGGATTTGGAGAACACCTCGGCGTCGGGACCGATGCCGACTTCCATGTATTGCGACCACGCGCCGCGCCGCTCGAGCTCGGCCTTCAGCCGCTGCGCGGCCTCGGAGCCCGGGACGATCTTGGACAGGTCGGTGCCGATGGTCGCCGCAATCGTCTCGCGCACGTCGCGCGCCCTGGCGGGATCGCCGCCGGCCTGCTCCTCGATCACGCGTTCGATCAAGCTGACCGCGAACGTGACGCCGCACGCCTTGATGGCCTGCACGTCGCACGGCGCCAGCAGCGCGTGGCGCGGCTTGCCGCCATCCAGCGCCGGCTGCAGCAGGTCTTCCACGCGGCCGAGCCGCTCGCCCGGCGCATGACGCGCGATGTCCACCACGTCGGCGCGATCGAACAGGTCGGCCGTGGTCGGCGCCTCGCGCGTGATATCGAAGACGTCGCCGTTGCGGATGGCGACGACACTGGGGCCGGGATGGGCGACGTCGTCGCGCCAGACACGGCCGATGAGCAGCGCCTGCGCGAGATCCCGCGGCAGGCAATCGGAAACAGGGATGGGATGCATGGTCAGCTCGCTACAGGTTGGCGTCGATCGTCAATGCGAGTGGCGCGGATTGCCGCGCTGCTCGATCACCTTCAGGTACAGCGTCGCGGGCTCGAGGCAGCCGCCCGTCGACAACTGGCCCACGGTCTGACGGTACAGTTCCTGCCACGGCGTCTGCGCGGGCGGCACCGTGAAGGTCGCGGTCTGGCGGCGGCGTTCCAGTTCGTCGGCATCCACGAGCACGTTCACGCTGCGATCGTTGAGATTCACGCGAATCCGGTCGTTCGTCCGCAGCAGCGCCAGTCCCCCGCCGACGGCCGCCTCGGGTGACATGTTGAGAATCGACGGGCTGGCCGACGTTCCGCTTTGCCGTCCATCGCCCATGCAGGGCAGCGACGTGATGCCCTTGCGCACGAGGTCGGCGGGCGGCGCCATGTTGACGACTTCCGAACTTCCGGGATAGCCCACGGTCCCGCATCCGCGGATGACGAGGATGCACCGTTCGTCGATCTCCAGCGAGGGATCGTTGATCCGCGCGTGGTAATCCTCGGGGCCCTCGAAGACGATGGCCCGCGCTTCGAACGTGTTCTCGGCGCCGGGCTCGCTCAGGTAGGTGCTGCGGAACGCCTCGCCCACCACGGACATCTTCATGATCGCGCTGTCGAAGAAATTGCCCGACAGCACGATGAAGCCGGCGCCATGCTTGAGCGGCGCCTCGGCCGTCCGAATGACATCACGATCGGCCTCGGGCGCCTTGTCCGCGATGTCGCCGAGGTGCTGGCCCGATACCGTCATGCAGTCTCGGCGCAGCAGACCCGCGGCATCGAGCTGGCGCAACACCGCGGGCACACCGCCCGCGCGATGGAAGCTCTCGCCCAGATATTCACCCGCGGGCATGCAGTTGACGAGCAGCGGCACCTGCTCGCCAAAGCGCTGCCAGTCTTCGAGGCTCAGGTCCACGCCCATGTGACGCGCGATGGCGATCAGGTGCGGCGGACAGTTGCTGGAGGCGCCCAGCGCCGACGCGACGGCAATGGCGTTCTCGAACGCCGCGCGCGTCATGATCTTCGAGGGGCGGAGATCCTCGCGCACGAGTTCGACGGCGCGCTTGCCCGTGGCATAGGCCATCTGCCCGCGCTCCCGATACGCGGCGGGAATACTGGCGCAGCCGGGCAGCGACATGCCCAGCGCTTCGGCCAGGCTGTTCATCGACAACGCGGTGCCCATCGTATTGCAGTGGCCGATCGACGGCGACGACGCGGTGGTCAGCGCCATGAAGCCTTCGTAGTCGATATCGCCCGCGGCAAGCAGATTGCGCGCATGCCAGATCACGGTGCCCGACCCGACGCGCTTGCCCTCGTGCCAGCCGTCGAGCATCGGGCCGCCGGACAGCACGATGGCGGGCATATCGACGGTCGCGGCCGCCATGAGGCAGGCCGGCGTGGTCTTGTCGCAGCCGGTTGTGAGCACCACGCCATCAAGGGGAAAGCCGTGCAGGACCTCCACCAGTCCGAGGTACGCGAGATTGCGGTCGAGCGCGGCGGTCGGGCGGCGGCTCTGCTCCGCCAGCGGGTGCACGGGGAATTCCATCGGAATCCCGCCTGCATCGCGAATGCCCGCCTTCGTGCGCGCGGCCAGTTCGATATGGTGGCGGTTGCACGGCGCGAGATCGCTGCCGGTTTGCGCGATGCCGATGATCGGCCTGCCCGACTGGAGTTCTTCGCGCGTGAGCCCGTAGTTCATGAAGCGCTCGACGTAGAGCGCCGTCATGTCGGCATGCGAGGGGTCATCGAACCATTCCTGACTGCGCAGGCGGCGTGGGGTATCCGACATCGTTGCTGTCTCCTGTCTGGAATCTCTTGTCCGGATAGTTACCGGTAACATTGTTTGCCGATGGTAGCACGGAGATTTCCACGGGGGAAGCGAAACGTCAGGCGCTTTCGCGCGCGACGATTTCGAAGTCGATGCGGATGCTTTGCGACGCGGCCTCCACGCCCGCGTCACGCGCCTCGAGCGCCGCCAGCAGCGCTTGGCCCGTGCGCAGGCCAATGCCGTACGGATCGACCGAAACGGTCGTGATGGTGGGATGGCAGCAGGCGGCGACCTCGAAGTTGCCAAAGCCCGCCACCGCCATGTCGCCGGGCACGGACAGCCCGCGCCGATGGCATTCCATGATCGCGCCGAAGGCCGACATGTCGCTCACACACATCACGGCGTCCGTGTCCGGCCATTGCGAGAGCAGCGCCGCCATGGCGGGGGCGCCGTGGCTCATGGTGATGGGCGAGTCGCCGAGGCGCACGACGCGGGGTTCGCCCAGGCCCAGTGCCTTGATTTCCGCGCGGTAGCCCTTGAGCCGGTCCAGGCCGCGGGTGTCCAGCGCGCTCGCCCCGCCGAGAAAGCCGATGCGCCGATAACCGCGGTCGGCCAGGTGACGCACCATCGCGCGGGCGGCGCGGACGTTGGAGAAACCGACCGCGGTATCGATCGGCTGCGAGGGCAGGTCCCACATCTCGACCACCGGAATGCCCGATCGCTCGAGCAGCTTGCGTGTGGCGTCGGTATGTTGCGCGCCCGTCAGCGCGATGCAGCGCGGCTGGTGGCGCAGGAGCGAGCGCACGAGGCGCTCTTCCCGGTCGAGCGCGTAGTCGGTATCGCCGAGCAACAGTTGCAGGCCATGCGGTTCCAGCGCCGTGGTCAACCCGCGCACGGTATCGGAGAAGTTGGAACTCGACAGCGAAGGCACCAGCACCGCGACGAACTCCGAACGGCCGGAAGACAGCGCGCCCGCCGCCGCGTCGGCCACGTAGCCAAGCTTGTCAATGGCCTGGCGAACGCGCTCACGCGTCTTGTCGGCGACGCGATGACCGGCCAGCACGCGGGACACCGTCATCTTGGACACCCCCGCCACACGGGCGACATCGGACATGCGGGGCGGTCCGGCATGCCGGGATGCGTTGGAGCTGGTCATCGGATTCGCGAGCGGAAAAGCTGTAAAGCCCACATCATACCGTCCCGCCCTGCCCGCCCGACTCAGCGGGGAACCTGACCTTGACACTAGGGAAACTACCCGGATACCGGGCCTTGTAGCGCAGCGACGCCGCATGCTACCTTAGTTTTTGTTACCGGTAACGTTGACATGCATATCCATGGGCAACGTCGAGCCAACCGGTTGCCGCGCCGCTCCACCGGCGTTTTTTTGGGCGCCGAAATGTTATCGGTAACTAATGGTTTCGGTGGCAAGCACCTCGTAGCATCCTCGCCGCCCCATACAAGACACAGAAAGAAAAAGGAGACGCCTCATGCCAACCATTACCCAGACCGCTGCCGCGCCGGCCGTGGCGGACGCGTCGGAAGACGCCCTCTACCGCAAGGTCATGCGGCGCATCCTTCCGCTGCTGTTGCTCTGCTACGTGGTGGCCTATCTGGATCGCGTGAACGTCGGCTTCGCGAAACTGCAGATGCTCGACGACCTGAGCCTGAGCGATAGCGTGTACGCGCTCGGCGCGAGCATCTTCTTCTGGGGATACTTCCTGTTCGAGATGCCCAGCAACCTGCTGCTGCATCGCTACGGCGCCCGGTTCTGGATCGCGCGGATCATGATCACGTGGGGCATCGTGTCGTCGTCGATGGCCTTCGTCGTGCCGCTGGCCAACTTTTTCCACGTGCAGACATCGACGATGTTCTACGCGCTGCGCTTTTTGCTCGGTATCTGCGAAGCCGGCTTCTTCCCGGGCGTCATCCTGTACATGAACTACTGGTTCCCGGCGCGCCGCCAGAGCGTGGCGATGTCCGGTTTCCTCGTCGCGATTCCGCTGAGCCTGACCCTGGGCAGCGTGGTGTCCGGGTGGCTGATGGAACAAACGCACGGCCTGTCCGGCATGAGCGGATGGCAATGGATGCTGCTGCTGGAAGGTCTGCCCTCGGTGCTCGTGGCCTTCATCGTGCTGGCCTTCATGGGCGACGGTCCGGCCAAGGCAACGTGGTTGTCCACCCATGAGAAGGCCGTGCTGGCGCGCAACCTCGAGCGCGAAGCCGTGCACAAGTCGCACAGCGTGGGCGCCGCGCTGCGCAGCCCTCGCGTCTGGCTGCTGACCTTCATCCTGCTGACGTTCAATACGGGCTTCTACGGCCTTGCCTTCTGGCTGCCGTCGATCATCCGGGCTTCCGGCGTCCAGAGTCCCCTGCATATCGGCGTGCTGACCGCCATTCCTTACCTCACTGCGATTTTTGCGATGCTCTGGAACGCCGCCCATTCGCGCAAGACCGGGGAGCGCCGCTGGCACGCCGCCATCCCCGCGCTGATCGGCGGCGTGGGCCTGATCCTGAGCGCCGCCTTCGCCCATCAGGTTGCGCTGTCGATCGTGCTGCTGACGATCGCGACCTGCGGCATCCTGTCGCTGATGCCGATCTACTGGACGTTTCCCGGACAGATCCTGTCCGGCACCGCGGCCGCGGCCGGCATCGCCCTGATCAATTCGGTGGGCAACCTGTCCGGCTTCACCGGCTCGATGATCACGGGCGTGGCCAAGGAGATGACCGGCAACATTAACAACGGGACCTATGCGCTCGGCGCGTGCCTGTTGATCAGCTGCGTGCTGATCCTGCTGATTCCCAAGGCCGTCCTGCATCCGCCGGCCGAACGTTAAGACATTGCCCGACCTGCAGGGGAACATGGAGCGAGCGCTTTCGTCGGCACTTGCTCCTTCGTTCTTGCCAAAGCGCATTTTCTGACCAACAGTAAGAGCGCGGCGGCAAAAGACCGCTAGTTGGTGATACCCCGCCTTTCGTTGGTAACGCCCAGCATAAAGGCGGTGACGTCGACAAGTTGACACCGACCCTAAGCGCGGTTTCCCCGAAGTTTCCCCACAAGGCGATCCCCGCCTTCTGCAGGAGGGATGATGACCCACTCCAACACCACCGGAGCGGAGGGCGACGGCATGGCCGTCACGCTCATCGTCAACGGTGTCTCTCATCGCGTGACCGTCCCGGCCAACGCGATCTTGCTCGATACGCTGCGCGATCAGCTGCGGCTTACGGGCACCAAGAAAGGCTGCGATCACGGGCAGTGCGGCGCCTGCACGGTCCATGTCAACGGTGTGTCCGTCAATGCGTGCCTCTCGTTGTCCGTGATGCACGATGGCGACCGGATCACCACCGTCGAAGGCCTCGCCGCCGAGGATGGCGCGTTGCATCCCGTGCAGGAGGCGTTCTGGAATCACGATGCCTACCAGTGCGGGTACTGTACCGCCGGGCAGATGATGAGCGCGGTTTGCGTCCTGCGGGATGCGCGCATTCCAGCCGATGACGCGTCGCTGCGCGAGGCGATGAGCGGCAATATCTGCCGCTGCGGCGCCTACAAGAACATCGTTGCCGCGATACAGGAAGCACGTCAGGACGCCCGCGCAAGGGTGGCCACCGAAGCCGGGAGGGACGCCTGATGCGAAATTTCCACTATATGCGCGCGGCCGATATCGACCAGGCCATCGCGCTGCGCGCGCAGAGCGCGCAACCGGCCGAGACGGTCTTCCTCGCGGGCGGCACGATGCTGCTGGACCTGATGAAGCTCGATGTCATGCGGCCCGTGCAGGTCATCGACATCCACCGCGTCGGCCTCGACCGCATCGAGGTCCTCGACGATGGCCGCGTACGGATCGGTGCGATGGTCACCAACACCGAGCTTGCGCGGCATCCGCATATCGTCGCGCATCACCCGTCGCTATCGCAGGCGATCCTGTCCGGCGCGAGCACGCAGCTGCGCAACAAGGCGACGACCGCCGGCAACATCATGCAGCGCGTGCGCTGCGGCTATTTCCGCGACGGCGTGTCGCCGTGCAACAAGCGCGAGCCGGGCACGGGATGCAGCGCGATCGACGGACTGAACCGCAACGTGCATGCGGTGCTCGGCGGCAGCGAGCATTGCATCGCCACGCATCCGTCGGACATGTGCGTGGCCATGATCGCCATCGGCGCGACCCTACACGTGCAGGGCCCGAACGGCAAACGCGACCTGCCGTTCGAAGGCTTCCATCTGTTGCCCGGCGATACGCCGTGGAAGGAGACGGCCCTCGACGACAAGGAGCTCATCACCCATGTCACGCTCGATGCGCCGATACCCGACGGCCGCTCGGCCTACCTGAAGCTGCGTGACCGCACGTCCTACCAGTTCTCGCTGGCGTCCAGCGCGGTGATCGTCGCGATGGACGGCAAGACGATACGGGAGGCACGCATCGCGCTCGGCGGCGTGTCCACGCGCCCGTGGCGATCGCCCGACGCGGAGGCCGTCCTGCGCGGGCAGCCCGTGTCCGAGGCGTTGCTATCGAAGGCAGCCGCCGCGGCCATGACCGGCGCGAAGTCCTATGGGCAGAATGGCTTCAAGATCCTGCTCGGACAGCAGGCCGTGATGCGTAATCTGTCGAAGCTGCTCGGGAGCCCGTCATGACCGCCGTGAATCCCACCGCCATTGGCACCTCCCCGCGCCGCATCGACGGCCGCCTCAAGCTGACCGGCGCCGCGCGCTACACCGCCGACTACGACCGCCCGGGCATGGTGCACGCGTACGGCGTCTACAGCACGATTGCCGCAGGCCGTCTGACGGGCCTCGACCTCGACGACGCACGGCGTGTGCCCGGTGTCGTCGACATCCTGCATCACGGCAATGTGCCACGGCTTTACCGCGCGCCGAAGCAGCCCATCTCCGTGGCGACGATCCTGACCGCGGCGATCACGGACGAGCACCGGCTCCCCTTCGAGGACGAGACCATCCACTATGGGGTGCAGATGATCGCCCTCGTCGTGGCCGATACGTTCGAGCACGCGCGCGAGGCCGCTTACCGCGTGCGCGCCAGCTACGAAGCCGCCACGGCGGTGTTCGACCTCGAGCACGGCGTCGAAAACAATGGCCTGAAGGATGCCGGCGCCGGCCACACGCGCGGCGACGCCGCCAAGGCGTTCGATGCCTCGCCGGTGCGCATCGATGCCCTCTATCGCACCCCCGTGGAAGCGCACAGCCCGATGGAGCTGCATGCGACGCTGGCATGGTGGGAAAACGGCCATCTCTACGTTCATGAGGCCACGCAGGGGGCTACGGGCCATCGCAACACGCTCGCGCAGATCTTCGGGCTGTTGCCGGAACAGGTCACAGTCGACTGCGCGTTCCTGGGCTCCGGCTTTGGGTCGAAGCTGTTCCTGTGGCCGCATTCGGTGGCGGCCAGTGCCGCCGCGCAGATGACGGGCCGGCCGGTCAAGCTGGTGGTGCCGCGCATGGCCATGTTTTCCACGACGGGCCAGCGGCCGGAAACGCGCCAACGTCTGCGATTGTCCGCCGGCACCGATGGCAGGCTCACATCGATGCGGCACGAATCGGTCAATACGACGTCGTTCGTCGATCAGTACGTGGAAACGTGCGGCAGCATGACGCAAAGCGCCTACGGATGCGCCAATGTCACGGTGACGCACCATACGACGAATGTGCATCGGGGGGCGCCGACGTCGATGCGCGCGCCCGGCGCGGCGCCCGGATTGTTCGCGCTCGAGTCGGCCATCGACGAACTGGCGCTGGCGTGCAAGATGGATCCCGTGCAGTTCCGCCTGCTGAACATCTCCACACGGGACGAGAGCCAGGACCTGCCGTGGTCGAGCAATCATCTGCGCGAGGCCATCGAGACGGGCGCGCGCGAGTTCGGCTGGGCCGAACGCGATCCGCGGCCGGGGGCGATGCGCGATGGCACCGAGTTCGTCGGCTACGGCATGGCGGGCTGCAACTGGGATGCGTGGCGCACGCCCGCCGAGGCGCGCGTGCTGCTGCGCGACGACGGGACGGCGCTCGTGTCGTGCGCGGTGCAGGACATCGGCACGGGCATGTACACGATCGTCGCGCAGACGATCAGCGAGCTCACCGGGCTGCCCTTCGACAAGATCGACGTGCGCATCGGCGACTCCTCGGCACCCGCCGCGCCCGTGGCCGGCGGCTCGTGGGCGACGGCGAGCGTGCTGCCCGCCGTGGCGGAAGCCACGCGGCAGGCGATCGGCGAACTGCGCAAGTACGCTACCGAGGAAGGCGCGCCGTTCGCGGGCGCCAAGCCCGACACGCTCTCGATGAAGGAAGGCCGGCTCACGGACGGCAGCCGCGCCATGGACCACGGCGAGATCCTCAGGGGGCGGCGCTATGCCAGCGCCGAAGGCTTCGCGCATACCGGCGGCACGCCGACCAACGAGGTGGCCTTCATGTCCTTTGGCGCGCATTTCGTGGAGGTGCGCTGGGACCCGGGCATCTCGCGGCTGCATGTCTCTCGCGTGGTGAGCGTGATCGACGTCGGCCGCGTCATCCATCCGGTCACCGCGAAGAACCAGGTCGAAGGCGCCATCGTCATGGGCATCGGCATGGCGTTGTTCGAGGGCACCGAGTATGACGAGCGCAACGGGATGCCGGGCAACAACAACTACGCGGAGTATGCGGTGCCCGTGCATGCCGATCAGCCGGACATCAACGTGATCCTGCTCGACTACCCTGACCTCGCGTTCAACGAGTTCGGGGCGCGCGGGATTGGAGAGATCGGCATTACGGGGCTGGCGGCCGCGGTCGCCAATGCGGTCTACCACGCCACGGGCGTGCGGATTCGCGACCTGCCCATCGTGAAGGAGAAGCTGATGGAGCGTTGAGGTGGCCGCCGCGCCGGTCGCTCAGCCGGCGTAGGCGGCGTAGGTGGCGGCAAGACGTTCGCGCGTGACGGGAGGCCGCTGGTGGGCGACCGGCTTGGCCGGTTGCGGCCACTGCGGTTCCCAAGTGGCCAGCCGCACGGGCTCCGGTGTACGGTAACCGGCGGGCATCATGTTCGCCGCCACCGCCGTGACGCTGACATCGGCGCCCCCTGTCGCCCTTGCGTTGCCGTCGAGATACCGGATCTCGCACAGGCCCGCGAGATGGTCGCAGCGCGAGCGGCAGCCGAAGCCGACCACGAGCACATCGATATCGTAGGCCAGCAGGTCCAGGACCCGCTGCTCCCAGCCGGTTTCCGGAATGACCGTATCCACGCCGGGAAAGGTACGGATCCTCGCCACCCGCTCCGCGTAGCGGGCGATGGGCGGTTCGCCCTTGCGCGCGGCGAATTCGTCGGTCGAGACGCCGACGATGATCGTGGTGCCCATCTCGCAGATGCGCGCCAGTTCGCGCGCGTGCCCAGAGTCGAACCGGTCGAACGTGCCGTATGTGATGACGGCGCGGGCGGGGCGGTCAGGGCGGCTGGGGCCGGTGTCGGCGTGGCGGAGGGGCATGATGGCAGCGGGCGTCGTGGTCATGGAGGCTTCCATGCCCATGAGCGCAACCTGTGTGCCAGCCGCCGGCAGTTGGCGAAATACCGGCAACGGCAGCCAACACCACCGGTTTTTCAGGCTTCACACTACCAACTCGCCGCCGGGGATGGCGGCGAACTCCGCGCGGAACGTTACGCGTTACGTAACGTTCCGCGGGCGGGGAACACCTCAGTCCGCTCCCTGCCCCGTCGCCTTCCGGATCTTGGCGACGTCCTTTTCGGTGACGGCACCCGCCTTGTTGTTCCAGCCCTGCCGGATGAACGTCAGTACGTCGGCGATCTCCTGATCGCTGAGGACCTCGGCGAACTTTGGCATCGGATACGGCGATGGCATGCCCTTGATGACCAGTTCGTCGGAGCCATTGAGCGTGACATTGATCAGGGACACCGGATTGCTCTCGATCACGTTGGGGTTGCCCGCCAGCGGCGACAACAGCGGCGAGTACGCGCGGCCATCGGCGCCATGGCAGTACATGCAGTACGTCGCATACACCTTGGCACCCGCATTGCCGGCGGGCTTGCGCAGCGATGTCTGGGTGATGGCGCCATCGTACGCGTATGGCGGCGATCCGTTCCCGCCGACGCCAGGCAGCGACTTCAGGTAGCGCGCCATCGCCGTCAGGTCCTGCGGGGTCATCTCCTGCAGGCTGTGGTTGATCACGCTGACCATGCCGCCGAACGCGCTCGCATGCCTGTTCGCGCCCGTGCCCATGAACTCGACGACGTCCTGCTCCGACCAGCGGCCCAGCCCGACGTTCGGGTCGCCAGTCAGGTTCGACGCGAACCAGTGCTCGACCACCGCGCCGGTCAGGTACGGCTTGCCCTTCTCGCTCAGCGCCTTCTCCTGAAACCCGACGCCGCGCGGGGTGTGGCACGCCCCGCAATGGCCGAGCCCTTGCACGAGGTAGGCGCCACGATTCCAGACCGCGTCCTTCTGCGGATCATCCTTGTATGGCGTCTTGTCGAGGAAGACCATGTTCCAGAACTTGAGCGGCCAGCGCATGTTCAGGGGCCAGGGTATCTCGGACTGCAGGTTTGCCTGCCTGACCGGCTCCACGCCATGCATGAAGTACGCATACATCGCCTTGATGTCTTCCTGCCGGACCTTGGCATAGGACGGGAACGGCATGGCCGGATACAGCGTGTGGCCTTCCTTCGCCACGCCCTCTCGCACCGCGCGGTCGAAGTCCTGCTCCGTGTACTTGCCGATGCCGGTCTCGGGGTCGGGCGTGATATTCGTGGCGTAGATCGCGCCCATCGGCGTGACCATCTTGAATCCGCCCGCGAACGGCTTGCCGCCTGGCGCGGTGTGGCAGGCGATGCAGTCACCGGCCTTGGCCAGGTATTCGCCGCGCTGGATCAGCGCCGCATCGGGTCCGCCCGCCGCGGGCGCGGCTACGGGTGATGAGGCGGATTGCGCGACGCTCGGTGGCGCGCCGAGGGTGAGCCAGCCGAGCGCGAGCGCGCCCAGCGCCGTGGCGCCGGCGATGGCGGCCATCCGTACGGGAAATTTGCGGGGGCGTTTTTGCATGGCGGGCTCCCCTTATACGGTCTTGCTGGCTGTCTTGCCCGCGGGCGTCTTGAGCTGCCGGACCAGCGGCAGCGCGCGCAGGCGCCGCCCCGTGGCGGCATAGACCGCGTTCGCCAGCGCGGCCCCGATCGCGGAGGTACCCGGCTCGCCGATGCCCCCCGGCGCCTCCGCGCTCTTGACGAGGTGCACCTCGATCTTCGGGGTCTCGTGGATGCGGAGCACGCGGTAATCGGCGAAGTTGGTCTGCTGGACCCTGCCGTCGGCGATCGTGATCTCGCCCCACAACGCGCCCGTAATGCCGAAGATGATCCCACCCTGCATCTGCGCCTCCACGGTTTCCGGGTTGACCAGCATGCCGGCGTCCACCGCGCATGCCACGCGCTTCACGAACACGTCGTTGTTCTTGTCCACCGTAACTTCGGCCACCATGCACATGAAGCTGCCAAACGCATGGAGCACCGACACGCCGCGGCCCGAGCCCTTGGGCAGCGGCGTGCCCCAGTTCGCCATCCTGGCCGCGATATCGAGCACGTTCTTCGCGCGCGGCGTCTGTCCCAGCAGACTCTGACGGTACTGCACGGGGTCCGCGTTGGCGCGGATGGCCAGCTCGTCGATCAGGCTTTCCACCACGAACGTCGCCCGCGTGGGGCCGACGCCGCGCCACCAGCCCGTGGGAATATGCCGCGGTTCCTGCCGGATGTACTCGATCTGCTGGGTGCCGATCGCGTACGGCAGATCGGTCAGCACCTCCACCGCATCGATGTCCACGCCGTCCTTGAACAACGGCGGCGCGAAGCGGGCGATGATCGAGGAACCGATGACCTTGTGGTGCCAGGCGACCGGCTTGCCCTTGGAATCGAGGCCGACGACGACTTCGTCGTAGTAGCAGGGCCGATAGATGTCGTGCTGGACGTCCTCTTCGCGAGACCAGATCACCTTGACGGGGCCGTTCACGCGCCTGGCGACGGCCGCGGCCTTGTACACCATGTCCGCCTCCAGCCGCCGGCCGAAGCCGCCGCCGAGCAGGTGGTTGTACAGCACGATCTTGTCCTTCGGGATGCCCGTGGCGCGGTTGACCTCGTCGACGGCGCGGGTGGGGACCTGCGTGCCCGTCCAGACCTCGCAGCTGTCGGCCTTGACGTGCAGCGTGCAGTTGACGGGCTCCATCGGCGCGTGCGCGAGGAACGGCTGTTCATAGGCGGCATCGAACCGCGACGCCGCCTTGTCGAGGCCGTCTCGGATATCGCCGACCGACTTGGCGACCGCGCCCTGCTTTTTCGCCGCGCGCTTCATGTCGTCGAAGAGGTCGCGCGTGCTGACCTTGCCGTTCGGACCATCGTTCCAGCGGATCTTGAGCGCCGAGGCGCCGCGCTTGGCGGCCCACGTATGCTCGCCGACCACGGCGACGATGTCGTCGAGCACGACCACCTGCTTCACGCCGGGCACCTTCTTCGCCACCGAATCGTCCACGCTCGCGACCTTGCCGCCAAAGACCGGGCAATTGACGATGATCGCGTATTGCATGTCCGGCAGCCTCACGTCCATGCCGAACACGGCGGTGCCGTTGCCCTTGGGCACGCCGTCAAGCCGCTTCGTGGGTTTGCCGATCACGCGGAACTGGTCGGGACTCTTGAGCTTGACGTCCTTGGGCACGGGTTGCCTGGCCGCATCGGCCACGAGGTCGCCATAGCCCAGCCGCCGGCCCGAAGCGGCGTGCAGCACCGTGCCGTCTTCCGCCTTGCAGGTGGACGGGTCCACCTGCCAGCGTGCGGCGGCCGCATTGACGAGCACGGTGCGCGCGGTCGCGCCGGCCTGCCGCATCGGGTCCCATGCGTAGCGGATGGACGTGGAACCGCCCGTGAGCTGCCCGCCGAGCAGGGGATCGAAGTAGCGCTTCTCGTCCGGCGGCGCGTGCGCGAGCACCACGCGGGACAGCGGGACCTCGAGCTCCTCGGCGATCAGCATCGAAATCGCCGTGTAGATGCCCTGCCCCATCTCGACCTTCGACATGATCAGCGTGACCTGGCCATCCGTGCCGATCTGGATGAACGCATTCGGTGCAAAGACGCCCTGCGGGGGCGAAGCGACGTTGACGAGTTCGTCGGTGACCCCGGCGCGCAACGGCGGGCCGCCCGCCGCGGGCAGGCTGAAGCCGAGCAGCATGCCGCCGCCGGCGCCGGTGGTAAGGAGCACGCCGGCCTTCAGGAAGGTACGGCGGGACGCATTGACATGGACGGCATCCGGGGAGGCCGTGGAACCGGAGGAAGCCTGGGACATGGGGGACGTATGGTTGTGGTTCGGCGACATGTCAGCCCTCGTTGGCAGCCTGCTTGATCGCCGCGCGGATGCGCACGTACGTCCCGCAACGGCAGATGTTGCCGGCCATGGCCGCGTCGATGTCTTCGTCCGACGGATTGGGATTCGACGCGAGCAAGGCCGCCGCCGCGACCACCTGTCCCGACTGGCAGTAGCCGCACTGCACCACGTCCAGCATCGCCCACGCGTTCTGGACCTTGCGGCCGGCCGGCGTCGCGCCGACGGCCTCGATGGTCGTGACCTTGCGCCCCTGTACCGCGCCGACAGGCAGCACGCACGAACGGGTAGCAACCCCATCGACCTGCACCGTGCACGCGCCGCATTGCGCAATGCCGCATCCGAACTTCGTGCCTGTCAGCCCTATCACGTCGCGCAGCACCCAGAGGAGCGGCATGTCGTCCGGGACCGAGACGTTCCGCGTCTCACCATTGATATTCAGGCTTGCCATGTCAGTTTCCGGGTAGAGTTCGACCATGACCGATATACGCCGCGGTGCATACGTTGTCACCACAACCATCGTATGGTTTCGATCGCACCAAAGAGTCGTCGCGCAGGCGCGAGGAGGCGCCTAGGATCGCTCCATGCTGGGCACGAATGCGCGTGCCCATCCATAGCGCTTACCCCACGCGCCCCACCCCGGGTGCACGCCTGGACAGAAACAGAGACCTCGATGCCCAATCTCGAAGCCCTCGATCTCGCGCGATTCCAGTTTGCATTCACGGTCTCGGTGCATATCGTGTTCCCCGCCATCACGATCGGCATGGCGGCGTACCTCGCGGTTCTTGAGGCGTGCTGGCTGCGCACCCGCAACAAGGTCTACCGCGACCTCTATCACTTCTGGTCCAAGGTCTTCGCCCTGAATTTCGGCATGGGGGTGGTCTCCGGCATCGTCATGGCGTACCAGTTCGGCACCAACTGGAGCTTCTTCTCGGAGTTCGCGGGCGGCGTCACCGGCCCGCTGCTCGCCTACGAGGTGCTGACCGCGTTCTTCCTCGAAGCTGGGTTCCTGGGGGTCATGCTCTTCGGCTGGAAGAAGGTCGGCCCGGGCCTGCACATGTTCGCGACGGCGATGGTGTGCATCGGCACGCTGATCTCCTCGACGTGGATCCTGGCATCGAACAGCTGGATGCATACGCCGCAGGGCTACGAGATCATCGATGGCCGCGTGGTCCCGATGGACTGGTTCGCGGTCATCTTCAACCCGTCTTTCCCGTACCGGCTCTGCCATATGGTGATCGCCGCGTTCCTGTCCACCGCGCTGTTCGTGGGCGCGTCCGCCGCGTGGCACCTTCTGCGCGGCAACGACAACCCGGCCATCCGCAAGATGCTGTCGATGGCGATGTGGATGGTGCTGATCGTCGCGCCGATCCAGGCCGTGGTCGGCGATGCGCACGGCCTGAACACGCTCGAGCACCAGCCCGCCAAGATTGCCGCGGTAGAGGGCCACTGGGAAGCCGACGCCCCGGGGCCGCTGCCCCTGCTCGTGTTTGGCTGGCCGGACATGCAGCGGGAGGAAACGCGCTATGCCATCGCGATTCCTCGCCTTGGCAGCCTGATCCTGACCCATACCTTCGACGGCTCCATCAAAGGCCTGAAGGCCTTCCCGCCGCAGGACCGGCCGAACGCGACGATCCTGTTCTGGACGTTCCGCACGATGGTCGCCCTCGGCATGCTGATGATCCTGCTGGGCGTGCTGGGGCTGCTGTTAAGGCGGCAGGGCCGGATATTCCGGCACCGCGGCTTCCTGCGGATGGCGCTGCTCATGGGGCCGGCGGGGCTGGTGGCGCTGCTGGCCGGTTGGTTCACCACCGAGATCGGCCGCCAGCCCTGGGTCGTCTACGGCCTGATGCGCACCGCCGATGCCGTGTCGCCGCACAGCGTCGGGCAGCTGACGATTTCTCTGGCGCTGTTCATCGTGACCTATATCTTCGTCTTCGGTGTCGGCATCGCCTACATGCTGCGCCTCGTGCGCAAGGGGCCGCAGCCGAACGAAGGGGATGCCTACGAGATCGAGCCGCCGGAACCCGCCGCGCACCAGAAGCCCGCGCGTCCCCTCTCCGCCATTCCCGACGGCCATGCCGTTGTCGCCGAACACAAAGGGAGCTGATACATGGGCATCGATCTCTCGCTACTCTGGATCGTCATCATCTTCTTCGGCGTGATGATGTACGTCGTGATGGACGGCTTCGATCTCGGTATCGGCATCCTCTTTCCATTCGTGCCGGACCGCCACGACCGGGACGTGATGATGAACACCGTGGCACCGGTCTGGGACGGCAACGAGACCTGGCTGGTGCTGGGCGGCGCGGGGTTGCTGGCCGCGTTTCCGCTGGCCTACTCGGTGCTGCTCTCCGCGTTGTATCTGCCGCTGGTCCTGATGCTGCTGGGGCTGATCTTCCGCGGCGTGGCGTTCGAGTTCCGCTTCAAGGCCAACGACCGTGAACGCCCGGTGTGGGATCTCGCGTTCTCGGGCGGCTCCTTCGTCGCCGCGTTCTGCCAGGGCATTGCGCTTGGCGCGTTCATCGACGGCCTGCCCGTGCGCGACGGCGCCTACGCGGGCGACGCCTTCAGCTGGCTCGCGCCGTTCCCGCTGTTCTGCGGCGTCGGCGTGATCGTCGCCTACATGCTGCTGGGGGCGACGTGGCTCATCATGAAGACCGAAGGTGAACTGCACGCACGCATGAAGCATCTGGCCGCGCCACTGATCTGGGTGATGCTCGCCTGCATCGTCGCCGTCAGCATCTGGACGCCGATGGCGCACGCGCGGATCTCGGAGCGCTGGTTCACCTTTCCGAACCTGCTCTGGTTCTCGCCCGTGCCGATCCTCGTGGCGCTCGGCGCGATCCTGCTATTGCGCTCGCTGCGCGCCGAGGTCCATTCGCAGCCCTTCCTCTACACGCTGGGCCTGATTTTCCTCGGATACAGCGGGCTCGCCATCAGCACGTGGCCCAACATCATTCCGCCGTCGATCTCCATCTGGACCGCGGCCGCGCCGCCGCAGAGCCAGGGCTTTGCGCTCGTCGGCGCGCTGTTCGTGATTCCGTTCATCCTCGTCTACACCACCTGGTCCTACTACGTATTCCGCGGCAAGGTCAGGCTCGGCGAGGGCTATCACTGACCTGGAACCTCGCCATGGCACGTCCTACCGAACGCCTGCGTCAAGTCGGCTGGCTCATCGCCATCTGGGCCGGCAGCGTCGCCACCCTTGGCGTGGCGGCAATGCTGATCCGCGTGCTGATGGAAGCGGCCGGCATGCGCAGCCATTAGTCACGCTCAGCCGCAGACGTTCAGCCCCGCTCAGTGCTGGCTGACGCAGAAGTCGCGGTCCTCGTCGGGCTCCCTCCCAGCCAGCCGCAGCCGGTACTTCGCGCTGGCGGACCGAGATCCGCACGCCGCGGAGCACCAGATACGCCCGCCATGCCGGGAGCGATCGACAAACAGCACCGGGCAGCGCGGCCGCGCGCAGACGCGGATCCGTTCGCGCAACGGCCCGCCGAGCAGCGAAATCGCGTCGAGCGCGATCATCGCCAGCACCTGGGCATGCGTGACGCGATCCGATATCGACCATCGGTCCGCCGCCGCTGACAACTGTGGCGCCGCCAGCGCCGTGCGGGCGAACCGGTTCACGGTCTCCACATACCCCGCCTCCGGCAACACCCCCGTTCGCACCGCCTGCGCGATCTCGTAGATCGCGCGCCGCAGCTCGCGCATGCGCGCCAGCTCGCGCGACGTCGCCCGCCGTGCCGGCACGGGCAGCTTCACGAGCCCGATCCATTCCTGCCATCGATCGGCATCGTAGACGCGCTCGTACTGGCGGCCGGTCCACTCTCCCAGCGTTTCGACGAGGTACAGGCTTGGCGTGCCGCCGCGCAGCTTGAACGCGAGCGCCTCCGCCGTGACGGGCGCGTCGTGGACTTCCGTGGGCATGGCATCAATGGTTGCGGTCATGGTCTCGATGCGTTCGATGTCGGATGTCATGTTACCTCCAGTTGGCGCCGCCCTGAGGCGCCCAGTCGACGCCGGCTGCGCATATCCATAGCCGAATTCGTTGGTTTGGGCGCCGCGCGTTGCCTCTTACACTCGGCATACGGTCTGCGTCATGGGTTTAACCCATGATACGCGGTTCACCCAGCATAACCGACACCCTCTTCCACTCGCTACGGTAGTTGCCATGACGTTAATCGTGGGGGTCCACCCACAGAATCCATCGCTATCGATCCTTGCCCGCCGGCCCGAACACGTGGCCGCGTTGCGCGCGCAGGGCATCGCCTTCTTCGTCTACAGCGCGGGCGCCGCGACCATCCCGCTGATGCGACTGGGTGTCATCCAGCTGGCGGGCACCGGGGCCACGCCGCCGATCCTCGCCAAGGCCGAGGGGCTGGATGTGGCCGTGTTCGGCATGTCCGAGCCGCGCCACGAGCGCGGCGGGCTGGTCGTTCGGGCCGATTCGCCTTACCAGACGCTGGCGGATCTGCGCGGCCGCGGCGTGGCATTGATGCCGATCTCCTGGCATACGCAGTTTCTCGCCGCCGAGCTGGACAAGGCAGGCGTGGCGTGGCGGGAGGTCAATGCGGTGGAACTGCTGCCCGCCACGGCCCGGGATGCTCTCTATCAGGGGCTCCTCGACGCGATCGTCGCGACGGACCCGCTGCTTGCCGAGATCGAATCGGCCGTGAAGGTGCGGATCCTCGCTCGGCCCGGCGCCGCCTTCTCCAACCGCTCCGTGTACTGGGGCCGGCAGGACGTCCTGCGCGACCATCCGCAAGCCGTGCAGGCGCTCGTGGACGCGCTCAGCGACTCCGATGCACTGACCGCCGCCGACCCGGAGGGCGCCGCCCAGCTGCTCGCGGGCCTCAACGGGCATGGCGCCGCGGGCTGGCTCGCCGCCATCACCGCGCGCCCGTGGGGCGTGCATCTGCCCGATGCCGGTTTCCTTGCGGAGCAACAGCACCACGCCGACATCTTCGCGCGCTTCGAACTGATTCCCGAACGCATCGCCGTGGACGACACGGTGACCCACTGCTACCCCGCGGCGGTAGCCGCCTGACAGAGGAAACGCAATGGAAGTCCTGTGGTACCTGACCGGCCCCGATGGCCGTTATCCCTGGCGCGCGGACGGCGCGCGCCAGCTGAGCTACCCCTATTTCCAGCAACTCGCCCGCGCCGTGGACCACCTCGGCTACACCGGCGCGCTGCTGGCCACCGGCACGCACGACGCGTGGGTACAGGGCGCGTCCCTGATTCCGTACACCGATCGCTTCCAGCATCTGATCGCCGCGCATCCGCCGCTGCTCTCGCCGACGCTGCTGGGCAAGATGATCACCACCTTCGATCAGTTCTCGAAGGGCCGGCTCCGCATCAACATCGTCAACGGGGACGCGAAGCTGATGGCACAGTTCGGCGTGCATCTGAGCCACGACGAGCGCTATGCGTACACCGACGAGTACCTGACCGTGCTGCGCGCGCTGCTGCGCGGGGAATCGGTGACGTTCAAGGGCAAGTACATCCATGTGGTGGACGCCGGCCTGCCGCTGCAGCCGCACGGCGGCCGCGTGCCCGAACTGTGGTTTGGAGGCTCGTCGCCCGCCGCGCACGAGGTCGCGGCGAAGCATATCGATACCTACCTGTCCTGGGGCGAGACGGTGTCGCAGGCGGAAGCGAAGATCCGCGAAGTGCGCGAGATCGCCCGCCGGCATGGCCGCGCGGACAAGATTCGATTCGGCATCCGCCTGTACGTGATCGTGCGTCCGACCGAAGCCGAAGCATGGGCCGCCGCGCAGGATCTGTACGACCACATGGACGATGCCGCGATCGCGGGCGCGCAGTCGTATGTCGCCGGCATCGATTCGGTCGGCCAGCAGCGCATGTCCGCGCTGCATGGCGGCCGCAAGCCGAAGGACCTGCGCGAACTGGAGATCGAGCCCAACCTCTGGTCCGGCATCGGGCTGGTGCGGCATGGGCCCGGCACCGCACTGGTCGGCAGCCCGCAACAGGTGCTCGCGCGCATCCAGGAGTACCGCGACGCCGGCATCGACGTGCTCATCGTCTCGGGCATGCCCTTGCTGGAAGAAGCCTACCGCTTTGCCGAACTGGTGCTGCCGCATCTGCCCGTGGATCGCGAAACCGAAGCCGGCGCGACGTCCGCATGGACCGCCGATCGCGACGCCGCGTGGCGCAAGCAGGCCTGATACCTCCTGACTCCTTATTATCGAGAACGCATATGACATCCTTCGGCAAGACCATCGCTTCGCTCGCCCTGATCGGGGCGGCCAGCCTCCACGTACCCACCGCCGTCGCACAGGTGATCAAGGTCGGCGTGGTGCAGACCACAACGGGCGGATCGGCCGCGCTCTACGGCATCGAGCAGAAGAACGCCATCGAGCAGGTAGTGGAGCAAGCCAATGCCAGCGGCAAGCTCGGCAAGCTCAAGATCGAGCTCGTCCATTACGACGATGGCGCGGACCGCAACCAGACCGTCAATATCTTCCAGCGCCTCATCGGCAAGGACAAGGTCTCCGCCATTCTCGGACCCACGCTGACGACGTCCGCATTGGCGGCCGATCCGCTCGCGCAGAAGGCCGGCATTCCGATCATTGCGTCGTCGAACACCGCGGCCGGCCTCACGCAGCGCATCGGCGACCGGCTGTTCCGCGTCAGCCCGCCGGAGGACATCGTCACGCCGGGCGTGATCAAGCGCGTGGTGGCGCAGAACAAGATCAAGCGGGTGGCGCAGATCTACGGCATCGACGACCAGCTGACGAAATCGGCCTATACGGTCCAGAAGCAGGCGCTGGCCGACAACGGCGTGAACGTCGTGGCGACCGAGACCTTCCAGCGCGGCGATGTCGACTTTGCCGCGCAGCTCACCAAGATCAAGGCGCAGAATCCCGATGCGATCGTCATCGGCGCGCTGGCCGAAGAGGCCGCGGCCATCGTGCGGCAGGCGCGGCAACTCGGCATTCCGCAGCAGGTGCTGTTCGTCGGCACGCAATCGGCCATCTCGACCAAGTTCTTCGAACTCGGCGGCGCGGGCGCGGAAGGCACGATCGTCGGTACCGCGTGGTATCCCGAACTCGATAACCCCGTCAGCCAGTCCTTCGTACGCGACTACGAGGCCCGCTACAAGCGCCGGCCCGACATCTATGCCGCCTACGGCCACGATGCGGCCGCGCTGCTCGTCGAGGCGATCCGCCGCGCGCAGTCGGGCGACAGCGCGCGCATCCATGCCGAGCTGACGGCGATCAAGGGATATCCCGGCGTGCTCGGTCCGATCGGCTTCGATGCCAATCGCGAGCCGACGGTCGAGCCGAAGATCCTCGTCGCGCGCGGGGGCAAGTTCGTGCCGCTCGACGGCAAGGGCGCGGACAAGTAAGCGTAAGCAGGTAGCGATCATGGAGGTATTCCTGCAACAGACGGTCAACGGGCTCGCGCTCGGCGCCACCTATGCGGTGTTCGCCGTCGGGTTCACGCTGCTCTTCGGCGTACTCAATGTGCTCAACCTCGCCCAGGGCGCCATCCTTATGGTTGGCGCGTTCGCGGGCATCGAACTCACCACCGAACTCGACTGGCCGCTGCCCTTCGCGTTTCTCGCGGCGATGCTGGTATCGGCGCTAACCGCCATGGCCAGCGAGTGGTTCGTGTTTCGCCCGCTCGAGGCCCGCGGCGCCAATCGCTGGATGGGTCTGGTCGCGAGCCTTGCGCTCGCGCGGCTGCTGATCGCGGTGGTGCAGGAGGTCTTCGGCACGCAGGTGCGACGCTTTCCGCAGAGCGCGTGGACCGAGCATGCATGGGACGTCCTTGGCGTCCGCGTGCAGAGCCTGCAGCTGATCGTGATCGCCTCGGCCGTACTGCTGATGCTCGCGCTGGCGTATACGCTGCGCCGCACACGGATCGGACTCGCCATCCGCACGATTGCGTTCAAGCCGGGCGTCGCCCAGCTCGTCGGGATTCCCGTCACGCGGCTCAAGCTGCTGACGTATGGCATGACGGGCGCGCTCGCGGGCGCGGCCGGCGTGCAGCTCGGCGTGCTGTACAACGCGGTGTCGCCGTTCATGGGCGACAACATCCTGCTCAAGGGGCTCTCCGCGCTGATCCTCGGCGGCCTCGGGCAGGTTGCGGGGGCCGCCATTGGCGGGATCGTGCTGGGCCTGACCGAGGTCTACAGCGTGGCCTATCTGCAATCGTCGCTGCGCGATGCCATCGCATTTGGCGCCATCTTTCTGGTGCTCGTGGTGCGTCCCACGGGTTTCTTCGGTACGTCCGCAAGGCAGCGCGCATGATGGACTTCCTGCTGGCTTATGAAAACGTGATCGCGCTGGTGTGCATCAATGCGATCCTCGGCATCGGCGTCTACCTGATGCTCAGCGTCAATCGGTTCTCGCTCGCCACGGGCGGGCTCGTCGCGGTGGGCGCGTACGTCTCCGTCCTCGTTTCCCTCCACACCGCGTTGCCGTTTCCAGCCGCGCTGGCGGCGGGCACGCTTGCCGGGGCACTGATGGCGCTCTTGCTCGGCGCACCCGTGCTGCGGCTCGAAGGCGACTACTTTGCGCTCGCGACGCTGGCCTTCACCGAAGTCATGCGCGTCATCGCGTTCAACTGGGACACGGTGACCGGAGGCGCGCTCGGACTGGACGGCATTCCACTCGCGACCACGCTGCCGTTGCTGGCGGCCACGGTGGCCGCGCTCGTCGCGGTGATCGTGATCGCGCGGCGTGGCCGGACCGGTCGCGTGCTCGAGGCCACGCGCCTCGACGACATGCCCGCCCAGGCGCTGGGCATCGACGTGGCGCGCGTGCGGCTCGCCGTATTCGTGTTCAGCGGCGCCGTCTGCGGCCTCGGCGGTGCGTTGCTCGGGCATCTCAACGGTTTCATCGGGCCGAACGACTTTGGCCTGCAACGCAGCCTCGATGCCATCGCCTATGCGGTGCTCGGCGGGCTGGGCCACGTCTCGGGCGCGCTCGCCGGCGCGACGATCTTCACCGCGCTGCCGGAAGCGCTGCGGTTCTCCGCGCAGGCGCGGGAGATCGTCATGGCGACGATCCTGCTGCTGGCCGTGGTGTTCCTGCCGCGCGGCATGCTGTCGATCGGTCAGCCGCTGCGTGGCGCGCTCGGCCGCATCTCGGGCTCGACGCGTCGCGCGGCGCCTGCCGGGGAAACCGCCCCGATCAACACCGAGGTGCGCCCATGACCCACCTCCTCGAGATCGACGCGCTCAGCAAACGCTTCGACGGCGTCCAGGCGCTGGACGGACTGTCGCTGCGCGTGGACGCGGGCACCGTCACCTCCGTCATCGGGCCGAACGGCTCCGGCAAGACGAGCCTGATGAATATGGTGACCGGTTTCTACCGTCCCGATAGCGGCGCCATCCGGTTCCATGGCCGCGAGATCGGCGGGCTTGCGCCCGCGCGCATCGCCCGGCTCGGCATCGGCCGCACGTTCCAGCAGATTCGGCTGTTCCAGGGGCTCAGCGCGCGGGACAACGTGCTGCTCGGCGCCGAACGGCGCGGCCGGCGCGGCGCCGCGCAGCGTGCCGGGGAACTGCTGGAGCGGCTGGGTCTGAGTCATGCCGGCAGATGGCCGGCCGAAGCGCTGCCGTACGGCCACCAGCGCCGGCTGGAAATCGCGCGCAGTCTGGCCGCCGAGCCCTCGCTGCTCATTCTCGACGAGCCCGCCGCCGGCATGAACCCGAGCGAGAAGCGCGAACTCGATGCGCTGCTGCGCGATGTGCGCGGCAGAGGCGTGACCGTGCTTCTGGTTGAACACGATATGGAACTCATCATGGGAATCAGCGATCGCGTGATCGTCATCAATGCGGGGCGCGAGATCGCAGCCGGTACGCCGGCATCGGTACAGGCCGATCCCGCTGTCATCGAAGCCTATCTGGGGGTGCGACATGACGCGTGAGGGGAACGTGCTGCTATCGGTATCGGGACTGTCCGCCGCTTACGGCAAGCGCGCGGTCCTGCATGGTATCTCGCTGGAGGTGCGTCAGGGCGAGATTGTCGCGCTGGTCGGAGCGAACGGTGCCGGCAAGACCACGACCCTGTCGGCCATCATGGGGCTGCTTCCGGCGGTGAGCGGCAGCATCGAGTTCGACGGCACGTCCTTTCTGGGGCAGACGGAGCCCGCAGCGGGGCTGGCGGTGGAGCGGCGTGTCGCGCGTGGCATCAGCCTCGTGCAGGAAGGACGGCAGACCGTGCCGCAGCTCACCGTCGCCGAGAACCTCGCGATCGGCGCCTATCTGCGGCGCGACGCCGACGTGGCGGCCGACATCGCGCATCTCTACGCGCTGTTTCCGCGTCTCGCGGAGCGTCGGCGCCAACTGGCCGGAACGTTATCGGGCGGCGAACAGCAGATGCTCGCCATCGGACGCGCGCTCATGGCGCGCCCTCGCCTGCTGCTGCTCGACGAGCCATCGATGGGACTCGCGCCGAAGATCATCGCGCAAATCTTTCGGATCATCGAGCAGATCCGCGCCGAAGGCACCACGGTGCTGCTTGTGGAACAGAACGCGCGGGAGGCGCTCGCCATGGCGGATCGGGCCTATGTCCTCGAGCAGGGGCGCGTGGTGCTGTCGGGCGACGGCGCTACCGTCGCGGCCGATCCCGCCGTGCTCGATGCCTACCTTGGCGGGCGTCAGGCCGCCTGAACCCCTGGACCCTACCATGAAGCATCCTCCTGATTCATCCGGCGGGCGGCGGCCGCTCGTCGCGGGTGTCACGCTCGCCGCCCTGCGCGCCAGCGACCACGCCGCGCTACCGTTCAACCCTTTCCGGCTCGATGCGACGCTGGCGCATGTGCAAGCGCTCGAACCGCTCGGCGTCGACTTCGTGGTGCTCGAGGACTCGGCCATCGACACCGCTGGCGTGGCGGCGGGCGACGCGGCGCTCGCGCTGGAAGCGTTTACGCTCGCGGCCTATCTTGCCGTCTCCACGCGTCATATCGGGCTCGTTCCCGTCGTCAACACCAATTACACGCAACCGTTCGCGGCCGCGCGCCTGATCGCGTCGCTCGACCATGTCTGCCACGGCCGTGCGGGATGGCTCGCTGTGGCCGATGAAACCGGAAACGCCGCTGCAAACCATGCCGCCGCGCCGGCAACCGAAGCGCTGCGCCTTGCCCGCCAACGCGAGTTTATCGACGTGGTCGAGAAACTGTTCGACTCGTGGGAGCCCGGTGCATTCGTTCGCGACAAGGCCAGTGGCGACTTCGTCGACCTGAGCCGCGCGCACGTCGTCGGGCACGAGGGGCCGGCGTTTCAGGTCAAGGGCCCGCTCAATATCGCGGCATCGCCGCAGGGCCGGCCGCCGCTGCTACTTCCGGACGGCACCATCGGGACCGCGCCTTCGGCACTGGCGCTGCGGCGCGTGACGCCCTATGTGGGGGACACGCACGATGCCGCGGCCGCGCGCGTCCCCGGCGATCGGGACGACGCGTTCGCGGGCACATGGTCCGAATGGGCGGCGCATGTCGATATGCTCCGCGCACAGGGGATCGATGGCGTATGGCTGACCCCGCCGCCCGCACTCACGCGGGACGTCGTCTACCTGGCGCGCCTGCTCGAACCGTTCGGGCTCACGGAGCCGCCCGCCGCGGCGACCATGCTGACCGCGCGCCTCGGCCTGCCTCCCGCCATCAACCGGCATGCCGCGCATCGCGCCACGGCCCGCCCGACACAGGACGTCCATGCCTGACACCCGCCATCGTCAACTCCACCTCGGCCTGATGTTCTGGGCCACCGGGACCCATTCGGCAGGCTGGCGTCACCCGCTGGCGCGCGCGGATGGCGCATTCGATATCGCGTTCATCCAGCAGATCTGCCGCGATGCCGAGGCATCGTGCTTCGACTTCATCTTTCTCGGCGACCGCCTCGTCGCGGACCCCGCGCTGGCGAAAACCAATCCCGGACAGATGGCCAGGCTGGAGCCGTTCATCGCGGCAAGCGCCATCGCGGCCGCCACCGAGCGCATCGGCATCGTGGTCACGACCAATACCACGTACAGCGATCCGTTTACAGTGGCGCGCATGCTGTCGTCGCTCGACCACATCAGCGCTGGCCGCGCGTCGTGGAACATCGTCACGGGTGCCGATCCGGCCGCGGCATTGAACTTCAGCCGCGCGGCGCATTCGGACAACGAGGCCCGATACGCGCGCGCGGAAAGCTTCACGCGTCAGGTGCGCGCGCTGTGGGACAGCTGGGGGCCGGACGCATTGACCGACGATGGCGGGCAGCTAGCGATGCACAAGCAACAGATCCGCGCAGGGGGCGCCGCCCTCCCGCGCTCGCCGCAACATCATCCGATCATCCTGCATGCGGGCACCTCCGAACGCTCGCTGGACTTCGGCGCGCGTCATGCGGACGTGATCTTCACGGGCGATGCGCGGTTCGACGTGGCGCGCGACTTCTATCGCGAGGTCAAGGCACGCGCGGCCGCATATGGCCGCAACCCCGACGACCTGAAGGTCGTGCCCGGCCTGACGGTCATCGCCGAGCCGACGACCGACGCCGCCGTGGCGACGTACGACGCGCTGAATCGCCTGCTGACGCTCGACCCAGAGGACCATGCTGCCGACGGTGCCTGCCCGGCCGATGCCAGTGCCGCGGACTTCCAGTACGTCGGCATGGGGCGCGGCGCCAGACGCAACCTGTCGCTTGCCAGCGATATGCTTGGCGTCGACGTACGCGGAAATGCCTACGATGCGCTGGTGCCCGCGGATCTCGCGGCACGCGCCAGCGAGCGCGGCCGACAGATCCTTGCGTATATCACCCGGCTGACACGGCGCGACCTCGTCGCGGACGACCCCGCGCGGCGCATCACGTACCTCGATCTGATCCACGCCTCCATCGCGCAGAGCTCGGCCGTGGTCGGCAACCCGGAAGAGGTCGCCGACTACATGCAGTGGTGGTTCGAAGACGGCGCCGCGGACGGGTTCAACATCTTCATGCCGTTCCTGCCCTACGCCATGGACCGCTTCGGCGCGCTGGTCGTGCCGGAACTCCAGCGTCGCGGCATCTACCGCCGCCGCTACGCCGGCCCGCGCCTGCGCGATCATTTCCACCTTCAGCACCTGCCCGCCACGCCGTCGACGGTGGCCGCCTAGTTCAGAAGCGGTGACGCATCCCGAGGAACACGCCGATACTGTCATTGCGGCCGGCGTAGGCGCCGCTCAGGGCCGACCCTACGCGATTGTAGGAAGTGGCCAGATAGGTATCGGTGCGCTTGGAAAAGAAATAATCGCCGATCAGGAACGCCGACAGCTTGTTGCCGCTCTGGCCCGCGGGGTTGACGTCGCGCGCCGCGTCGTAGATCACCGCAGCCTTCAGGACCCATGCCTGCGTAGCCTGGTACGTGGTGCCGAACTGGAATACGTGGTCGGTGCGCGGCGCCGTGCTGCTGCCCGTGCCGGTCATGCCCGGATTGGCGTAGTACTGCGCATTGGTGCCGTAGGTTGGCAGAAAGTCCTGGCTTGCCGAAGGGGCGAATGCGCCGTCGCGGCGCGTGTACAGGTAATAGCCGTGCAGCGTGACCGGGCCGATTGCGTACGCCGCGCCCACACCGGCGTTGGTCTGCTTGTTCCGGTTCGGATCGCGCGCCTGCTGCCCCACCGCGCCGAGCACGAGCGGACCGCTCGTGTAGTTCAGGCCCGCCGAGTAGATCGCCCCCGCCGACGCCCCGCCCGCGAACTCGCCGAACGTGTACGCCGCTTCGATCTTGAGCGGTCCGACGTTCTGCTGGTACTTGAGCGAGTTGTCCATGCGCGAGCCTTCCAGCAGTTGCACCCACACATCGCTCGCGCCCGTGTTGCCCCAGCCGATCGTGTCGAACGGCAGCAGAATATCGAACGGCACGCTGTACTGGCGTCCGAACGTGATCTGGCCATAGTCGGCATTGAGCCCGACCCATGCCTGCCGGCCGAACAGACGGCCACCCTGTAGCGACACCCCGGTATCGGGGCTGAAGCCGGCCTCCAGCCGGAACACCGCCGTCGTACCGCCGCCAAGATCCTCGCTACCGAGCATGCCCCAGCGTGAACCGTTGAAAAAGCCCGGCACGATGCCGACCGCGCTGCCGCTGCGCGTGGCGCGGCCAGCCGCGTTGGTCGCCGCGATCTGGTGGGTCTGGAATGCGATGGCCGTATCGATCAGCCCGTAAAGCTGGACCGAACTTTGCGGAATCAGGGACTGCGCCTGCGCGGCCCCCGCCATCGTCAGCACGATGCCCAGCGTCGAAACCTTCTTCATTGTCTCCTCCTTGTAAATTGGTTTCGAATGTAAACCACATGATGGACAACGTAAACTATATGGTTGCGGATTCGGGTTGCCCATGTGTCTCGCCGGCGACAATGGCGTTAGAATTGTTGACAGTGACAACCATTCGGAGCCGCACCCCATGAGCGCAACGACGTCCGCGAAGACCGCGAAGACCACCAAGTCCGCCAAGTCCGCGAGCAAGACCGCCGCAGCCCCCGTCGCTGCCCCGCGCATCATCACGGACCTGCTCTCCTCGCGCCTGCACAACCTCGCCGGGCTCTCGGCGGCCAGTGCGTCGCTGCGCGTGCAACGCAAGTTCGGCCTGACGCTGCTGGAATGGCGGTCGATCGGCATGCTGGGCGCTTACGCGCCGTTGTCGCTGAAGGAGCTCGCGCGCCGCGCCGCGCTCGACAAGAGCTATGCAAGCCGTACCGTGTCGGCGTTGATCGAACGCGGATTGGTCGTCAGCGAGCGCAGCGATACCGATGCGCGCGCCGTGCTGCTGAGCCTGACCAAGGCCGGAGACGCGCTCTATCGCAAGGTGATCGTCGACGCGAACGCGCGCAACGAACGGCTGCTGCGGCCGTTGAGCCCCGAGCAGAGGAAGATGCTGATGGAGATGCTGGCGGTGCTGACCACGAGCGCGCGCGATGTGCTCGACGAAGAGCGCCGCGCGGCGGCTGGCGGCGCCACCGACGAGAGCGACGAGAGGGACGAGCGCGAAGCAGATCCGCCCGTACCGGTGGCCGGCACCACGCCGGTGGAGACCGGCGGCGGCGCGGAACTCGATCTTGCCGAGATCCGCTCGCTGGTGTCGCGGCTGAACCGGCTCGTGGGCGAGCCGGGCGGATCAGGCAGCCTGTAACGCCGCGCGCAGCGGATTGAGCCCGCTGCGCAGCACGCGACTGTGGAGCTGACGGCCAAGCACGGTTTCGCACGCGCGCCCGGCCTCGAGCATGCCGTCGAGGTCGATGCCGGTCCGCACGCCCATCGCATCGAGCAGCGCGACCCAATCCTCGGTGCAGACATTGCCCGTATGGCCGCCGCCATATTGCACCTTGGCCGGATGGCCGCCCACGCCGCCCATCGCGCAATCGAAGTGGGTCACGCCCGCCTCCAGCGCCGCCACATAGTTGACGAGCCCCGTCCCGCGCGTGTCGTGAAAATGCGCGATCGGCGTGACGTCCGGAAAGTCCCGCCGCATCTTGCGAAACAGGGCGCGCACCGTCTGCGGCGTGGCCATGCCCGTGGTATCGCCGAGCGTGACCAGCGTCACGCCGAGATCGCGGAAGCGGCCCACATCGCGTAGCACCTGCTGCGGGTCTACCGCACCCTCGAATGGGCAGCCGAACGCCACCGAGATGGTGCCAACCATGCGGAAGTTGCCGCGCGCGGCCTCGGCCATCGCGCGAACGTTCTCCCATTGATCGTCGCGACTGCGCTTGAGGTTGCGCTCGGAGTGCGAGGACGAGGCCGAGACGAGCAGGCTCACCTCGTTGGCGCCGATGCCGTCCGCGCGGTCGGCCAGCGCGCGGGACACCGCATGGCCGTTGGCGCAGGTAGCCTTGTACATGACGCCATCGCGGCGCGGCAGCGCGCGGAGCAGCGCCGTCGCGTCACCGAACTGCGGCACGACCTTCGGGTTCGAGTACGACGTGGCTTCCACGCGCGGAAACCCGATCGCGGCGAAGCGGTCGATCAGTCCGGCCTTCGTCTCGGTGGCCACGAAGTCGGGTTCATGCTGGAGTCCGTCGCGCGCGAAGCATTCGCAAAGGACGACTTCGATGTCGTGCAGATGGATGTCTGGTGTCATGGCCTTGCCTCGATCAAAGTCCAAAGCGCGCCATCGCATGCTCGCGCAGCTTGTTCTTCTGTACCTTGCCGCTCGCGGTCATTCCGATGCGCTCGAAATCCACCACGACATCGGCATAGCGCGGCGTCCGGAAATTGGCCATGCGCGGCTTGCACCAGCCAAGCAATGCCTCGGCATCGAGCGTCATGCCCGGCTTGAGCGTGACGAATGCGGCCGGCACTTCGCCGAGGCGCGCATCCGGCACGCCGACGACCTGTGCCGATGCGACAGCCGGATGCGACAGCAACACCTGCTCCACCTCGGCCGGCGCGACGTTCTCTCCGCCGACGCGAAACACATCCTTGAGCCGGCCGACCAGACGCAGGCGGCCGTCGGCACGCAGCGCACCCAGGTCGCCGGTGCGCAGCCAGCCGTCGTGGGTGAATACCTTGGCGTTCGCCTCGGGCTGCTTGTAGTAGCCGCGCATCACGCCCCAGCCGTTCACCTGAATCTCCCCCACCTCGTCCGTCGCACAGACGGCCCCGGTAACGTCATCGACGATACGCACGCCCACGCCGTCGTGCGGCAGCGCGAAGCCGCCCACACGCAATGCCTCGTCATCGCGCCAGTCGTTGAGCACGACGTTGGGCGACGCTTCGGACAGGCCATAAGCCCAGCAGATGCGCGCGATGCCCATCTCGTCGATGATCTTCCGCATCGTATCGGGACCTGCCGCGGCCCAGCCGCCGCGCAGATGCAGGCGTGAGCGGTCGAAGGTTTCGTGCGAGATCAGCAGCTGGAACAGCGTTTCGTTGCCCGAGATAAACGTGCAGCGCGCCTGATCGAGCATCCGCAGCGCGGCGCCCGCCTCAAACGTGGGCAGCGTGGCGATGCTCGCGCCCGCGCAGAGCGCACACAGCAGCGACAGCGTGGAGCCCGCCACGTGAAAGAACGGGCGGCAGTTGAAATAGCAGTCGGCCGGACCGATGCCGAGGCGCTGGCCTACCGCCGTCGCGTTGCGCAGCATATTGTCGTGCGTGAGCATCACCCCCTTCGGATGCGCGGTGGTACCCGAGGTGAACTGGATCAGCAGCAGATCGTCGGCAACCACGGCCTGCATCGCGGCATCGAGTTCGTCGTCGGAGACCACGTCGCCATCGGCCAGGAACGCCTCCCATCCGAGGCCCCCGCGCGGCACGTCGTCGCCGATCACCACCACATGGCCGAGCAGCGGCAGCAACTGGCCCGGCAGCGCGCAATCGACGGCGGGCTCGGCCTCGCGTAGGTACCCCACGAAGTCGATCTTGAGAAAGCGATCGGCCAGAATCAGCAGCCGCACATCCGATTGCCGCAGGCAATAGCCGATCTCTTCGGCCTTGAAACGCGTGTTGACGGGCACCGTGACCGCGCCGATCATCGCCGCGCCATAGAAACTGGCGACCCAATGTTCGTCGTTGCCGCACAGCAGCCCGACAAAGTCGCCGCGCCGAATGCCGCGCGCGAGCAAGGCGCGAGCGACGCGGCGAGCCTGGATCTCCAGCTGGCGCCACATGGTCGCGCCGGAAGGCGTGACGAGCGCGCGCTGCGTGCCGCGCTGGCTGGCCTGCAGCGCCAGCACGGCGGACAGGGTACGGGGTTCCCAGCTCATGCCTTGCCTCCCTCTGACTGACCGGTACTGCTGAATCCGCTGATGCCCGAGCGCCAGTCGGAGCGTGACAGATTCTCTTCGATGGCCAGCAGTTCCTCGGCTAGCGCACCGCGCGGACCGAGCTCGATGCCACGGTCGATGCAACGCTTGGCCAGCCGCATGCCCAGCGGCGGCGCCTTGGCGATGGAGGCGGCCATGCTTGCCACCTCCGCCTCGATACCGTCGCGCGCGACGATGCGCGTGACGAGGCCCACTTCCAGTGCGTCCGCGGCGGTCAGCCGGCGGCCCGTGAACATCATGTCCTTCGCCAGCCGCTTGCCGACGATGCGCGCAAGCCGTTGCGTCGCGCCCACGGTGCCCCATTGCGCCTCCGGCGTCCAGAACGCGGCATCCGGCGTGGCGATGGCAAAGTCGCAGGCAGCGGTGATCTCCACGCCCGATCCGGCCGCAGCGCCTTCGACCACGGCGATCGTTGGCATCCGCAAGGCTTCCAGTGCGTCATAGGCAAAGAAGCCGCGCATGCGGCGGGCGAGCACCTGCGCCTCGTCCATCGTCTTGCGTTCCTTGAGGTCCGCGCCCGCGCAGAACGCGGGACCGGCGCCACGCACGAGTACGACGCGTACGCCGGGGTCGGCTGCCGCGGTGGCGGCGGCGCGCTGAAGGCCTTCGCACATGGCGAGGTTCAATGCGTTGCGGTTCTCGGGCCGGTTCAGCGTGATGGTGGCGATGCCGGCATCGACGGCATACAGCACCGGCGGCGCTCCAGCGGCGGATAAGGTGGTGTCGGTCATGATATGTCCTGCTCAGATTGCCTTCGCCTCGCGCAGGGCGAGCACGCGTTCCGCGTCCATACCCAGCCGCTCGCGCAGCACGGTTTCGGTATGCTCGCCAAGCAGCGGCGGCCGCCCAACGAGGGGGTCGTCCCACCCGTCGAACCGTAGCGGCACCGGCAGCGCCGGAAACGTGCCGATCTCCGGGTGATCGAAATGCGCGACCATGCCGCGCGCCTGGACGTGCGGATCGGTGAGGACTTCGTCGACCGCGTTGATCGGGCCTGCCGGAACGCCCGCCGCATCCATCGCATCGCACAAGGCGTCGCGGTCCCACGAGGCGATAGCCTTGGTCAGATGCCGCATGACTTCGTCGCGGTGCGCCACGCGGCCCGCATTGGTCTGCAACGCGGGATCGGCGCCCCATGCTTCTATACCAAGCACGCCGCACAACGGCGTCCAGTGCTGGTCGCTCGCGGTGACATGGAGCCAGCGGCCACCTTGCGCCTGAAAGCTTGCCGACGGCACCCGGCCCGGATGCTCGGTGCCCAGGCGCGGCGGTACCTCGTTCAGCGCAAACCAGCGCGCGGCCGCCAGCGTGAGCAGGCTGACCTGCGCGTCGAACATGGACAGATCGATATGACACCCCTGCCCCGTCGCGCTGCGCCCCTCCAGCGCCGACAGCAGCGCGATGGCGGCCCACAGCCCCGACGTCAGATCCGCGACGGGCAGGCCCGGCTTGACCGGTCCGCCCTCGCGCTCGCCAGTCAGGCTCATGATGCCGCCCATCGCCTGAAACACCGTGTCGTACCCCTTGCGCGAGGCATAGGGCCCAGTCTGGCCGAACCCTGTGCATGACAGGTAGACAAGTTTCGGGTTGATCTCGCGCAACCTGTCCGCGTCGAGGCCGTAGCGCTTGAGCGTGCCGACGGGAAAGTTCTCGATCACCACATCTACGCCGGCGGCGAGATCGCGCACGATCTGCTGGCCCTGCTCGCTGCGCAGATTGACCGTGATCGACTGCTTGCTGCGGTTGAACGCCATGTAGTACGCGCTCTCGCTGCCGCGATGGCCGGCGTCCTTCCCTGCCACGCGCGGCTCGAAGCTGCGCGTTTCGTCCCCTGTGCCGGGCTGCTCCACCTTGATGACGTTCGCGCCGAGCTCGGCGAGAATCATCGAGGCGAACGGACAGGCGAGGACCCGCGACAGGTCGAGAATGGTGATGTGTTCGAGTGGCCTGGCCATGGCGCGTTACCGTTCCATCCGCACGAAGCTGCGCATGCGCTTGTTGGCTTCCCGACCCACTTCGAGGCCCTGCGCAAGCGGCAGATCGACGACCTCGTGAAACGTCTTCTTGGTGGTCGCCATCGCGGCACGGCTGACGGCGGCCATGCGAGTGGCCATTGCCATCGCTTCGTCCATCAGCGCGGCATCGTCATGGACCGCGTTGACCATGCCAAGCTCGAGCGCACGATCCGCATCGATAGTCTCGCCCGTGGCCACGAGGTGGAACGCCGCCTTGCGGCCGATCTGGCGCGTGAGGTTCGGCAGCACGATGGCCGCGACGATCCCGTGCTTGACCTCCGGATAGCCGAGGCGCGCCGAGCGGCCCGCGATGGCGAGATCGCAGGCGATGGCCAGGCCCGCGCCGCCCCCCATCGCAAACCCGTTGATCGCCGCGATAACGGGCTTGCTCATACGCGATACGCTCAGGTGCAATTGCATCGTGAGTTCCGCGCGCTCTTCCACACGCGACATCTGGTCGGGTGTCAGATCCTTGAACTCGGTGATATCGGCGCCCGCGCAGAATGCGGCGCCGTTGCCGGTAAGCACCACCACATGCACGGTGTCGTCGGCTTCGGCAGCGGCCAGCGCATCGACGAGCCCGCGGGTCAGCGCGTTGTTGAGCGCATTGCGCTTCTCAGGCCGGTTCATGCGCAGCACGCGGACCTGACCTACGTCTTCGATCAGCAGTTCGTTCATTGTGATTACCTCGATAATCCTGCAATGTTCGCCATCGCCTCGTGCGTCTCCGCCACGATGCGCTCGACCAGAGTCGCCGCCGGCACCAGTTCGTCGATCAGCGCAGCGCTTTGGCCGGCTTCGACCTTGCCCTGTTCCACGTCCCCATCGACGGCGGCCATGCGTAGCGTGCGACTGCCGAACAGCGCCTCGAGCGCTTCACGCGGTTGTCCTTCCCGCTCGGCGGCCTCGTATTCGGCCGTGAACGCGTTACGCACGGCGCGAATGGGCAAGCCGCGCCAGCCCACGAGCGTGGTGTCGCCGACGCCCGCGCCAAGGACCTTGTCCTTGTAGGCATCGTGCAGCGAGGCCTCGGGCGTCAGCAGGAAGCGCGTCCCCAGCTGTGCCGCATCGGCACCGAGGCACAGTACGGCCGCGACACCGGCGCCGTCGGCGATGCCGCCGCCCGCGACGATCGGCAGGTTCACCGCCCGTGCGATCAGGCGCACGAGTACCAGCGTGCTCGTGCCGCTCGGCGGCGGGTGGCCGCCGGCTTCGCCCCCGACCACCACAAGGCCATCGACCCCCGCGTCGGCGGCCTTCCGCGCGTGGTCGGGGTGGGCGACGACATGCAGCCATTTGACGCCGGCGGCCTGAAAGCGCGCGACATGCTCGCGCGGGCTGCCCTGAGAGGCGATCAGCACGGGGACGCGTTCGTCGAGCACGATCTGCAGATGCTCGGCCGCGCGCTTGTTGTATAACGCGACGTTGACCGCGAACGGCGCGTCGGTGATCTCGCGCACTTCGCGGATCGCCTGGCGCAGGTCGTCTGGACGCATCGGTCCCGCGGCGATCACGCCCAGGCCGCCGGCCTTCGATACCTCACCGGCGAGCCGGGAACTGGAGGAGGCCCAGCTCATGCCGGCCTGAATGATCGGGTAGCGGATCCCGAGCAGTTCGGTGATGCGCGTCTTGAAACTCATGTATCGGTCCCTCTGGATTTCCGTGTAGAAACGTGTGACGCTATTCCGCGGTGATGCCGGCCGCCTTGATGATCGGACCCCAACGCCCCTGTTCGGCTTTGACCTGATTGCGATACGCATCGGGCGTGCTGGACTGCGCGATGCCGCCCTGCTCGGCGAATTTCTCCACGACATCGGGCGTCCGCAGCGCGGCGGTAGCCGCGTCCACGATCTTCGCGGCGATATCGTTGGGCAGACCGTGCGGCGCCACGATGCCGTAGGCGCCGGCCGCCAGGACCTTCGGCAGACCCACGTCGGCCGCGGTCGGCACGTCGGGCAACGCGGCAAGCCGCTTGCTGTCGGTGACCATCAGGCCGCGCAGCTTGCCGGCCTTGATCAGATGGGCCACGGCGGGGACTTCGGCGATGAACATGTCCACCTGACCGCCAATCAGGTCCTGCACGGCGGGCGCCCCGCCCTTGTACGGCACGTGACGCAGCCTGATACCGGCCTCTCGCTGGAACAGTGCGCCCACCACATGGGTACTGCTCCCCACGCCGGCGGATGCGACGGTGTATTTCTCCGGCTCGCGCTTCGCGGCAGCCATGAGGTCGGCGGCGGTCTTGAATGGGGAGCTCGCGCTGACGACGAGCAGGTTCGGCGTCGATACCATCGTCGTGAGGTACGTGAGGTCCTTCAGCGGATCGAACGGCATCTTCGGCGAGATGAATGGCGCGTAAACCATCGCGCCCGTGCCGGCCATGCCCAACGTGTAACCGTCAGATGCGGCGCGTGTGACGCCCGATATCCCGACGAGGCCGCCCGCACCGGGGCGGTTCTCTACCACGATGGTCTGCCCGAGCTTCGTGCCCATCGATTTCGCCAGTGTCCGCGCCATGACATCGGCGGGACCGCCAGCGGCGAAAGGCACGATCAGGACGATCGGCTTCTCGGGATAAGCCGCTCTCGCCGACCCAAAGGCCAGCAAGGCGGCCACGCACAACATGCCCCTCATCACGCGCAACATCTTGTCTCCTTCGTCTTGTACTGCTTGTTGTTGGTGGACACTGTATTGGATATCGTTGTGTTTGTCCACTAGTTATACGTACGACGCTGGAAGGGCAGTGCGCGATGAGGTGCTGGCCGGCATGGAATCCTTCCGGCCTTGAGCGTTCAAGCCGGTGGCACTTCCACGCCCGACAGTTCGGCGCACGTTTCCAGCAGGCGCCGTTGCAGGACGGGGTCGTGAGCCTGCGGATTCGCGGCCATGCGTTTGAGGTGATAGAAGTACTCGCCGCTGACGCGGGCGCGCGGGTCGTCGCTTGTGGCTAGCCATGCCTGCGTCAGATGGGCCTGCTGCATGTCGTCCGGCGCGCCGGGACCGCCCATGCGCGTGGGCACCCAGCCGGGTTCGAGCGCGTTCGACAGAACGTCGGGCCAGCGTTTGGCGATGGCAAAGGCGAGTAGCGTGTCGTGCAACTTGCTTTCCGCGTAGGCCGTCGCGCCGTTCCAGCGGCGCTGCTGCCACAGGATATCGCCGAGGTTGGCGTCCGCGTCGTGGTGCATGCCTGAGCTGAGGTAGACGAGGCGCGATGGACGGTGGATCAGCGCGGTGAGGATGTAGGCCGATAGTGTGTTGATGGCGAACAGGTGTGGCAGGCCGTCTGACGTCTTTCGGTATGGCTCGCGGTAGCCGACGGCGGCATTGTGGATCACCGCGTCGAACGCGCCGCGTTCGTTGACGTGTTCGTTGACCTGCTCGGCGACGTGCCTCGCGCCGGCGATGGTTTCCAGGTCGCCGGTGACGACGGCTTCCGCCGATGGCAGCGCGGCGGCGGCGTCTTTGGCGCGGGCGGCATCGCGGGCGTGGAGGACCACGCTATGGCCGTCCGCCGCGAGTTTTTTGGCGGCCATCAGGCCCAGGCCTGTGGAGGAGCCGGAGATGAAGACGCGGGACATGTTTTGCTCCTTCGCTAAGACAGATTCATGGAGATTAGCTGGCGCTCAGTGCTGCTGCCTGCTGGCGGCGAAGACGAGCGCGCCGCCTAGCGCCGCGCATGCCGCGCCGCACAGGTAGACCGCCGCGTAGCCTGCTCGGGCCGCGATCATGCCGGCAAGCGGACCCGAGACGCCGTATGCAATGTCGAGGAACGCGACGAACGCGCCCATCGCGCTGCCTCGGTTGGCGGGCGGCACGCGCTTGAGGGCTTCCACGCCGAGGGCCGGGAAGATCAGCGCGCAGCCGAGCCCCGTCACCAGCGCGCCAGCCAGCGCCATCGCTTCCTGCGTGGCGGCCCACACCATCAGTTGGCCGCCGGCTTCGATGGCGAGCGAGCATAGCGCCACCCGGTAGCCGCCGATCTTGTCGGGCAGGTGGCCCGCCACGAGGCGCACCGCGATGAAGCCGATGCCAAAGGCGGTCATGACGAGGCCCGCATTGCCCCAGTGGCGGGCCGCGAAGTACAGCGACGCGAATGCCGTGAGCCCCGCGAGGCCTACGCCCTGCAGCATCAAACCCAGCCCTTCGCGCCAGATCTGCGCGATCACGCGACGGAATGGCAAGCGCTGGCCGCCGGCCGCGTGATAAGGGCGTGCGGCGACGGCGATGGCGGCGGCCACCGCGGGTGCCGCCGCGCAGGCGGCCATTGCGGTCTGGAAGCCCCATTGCTGGTAGAGCGCCATGCCGGCCGGCGCCCCGATGGCCAGGGCGGCGAACATCGCGATGCCCGTCCACGACATCGACAGGCCCGCGCGCTGCGCGCCGACCGAGGCGATCGACCATGAGACGCAGCCCGTGACGAACTGGCTCTCGCCGAACCCCGCCGCGAGCCGGCCGGTTGCGATGATCGCGAGGCTCGCGGCCGGGGTCAGCGCGGGCAGCGCCGCCGCGGCGTACAGCAGGCCGCCCAACGCGCAGAACGCCGCGCCCTGCAGCGCCGCGCGCTTGCCGCCCTTCCGGTCCGCGACCGCGCCCGCGTAGCCCCGCGTCAGCACCGTGGCGAGAAACTGAATGCCGATGACGAGGCCTACGATGACGTTGCTGAAGCCGAGCTTGTCGTGCACGAACAGCGGCATGACGGGCAGCGGCAGGCCCACAGCGAGGTAGCCGGCGAACAGCGCGGCGATGACGGCCACGGATGGCCGGCGGAGATGCCCCGCCGCGGGCGCCGTGCCGCGTGCGGGTTCGATGATCGATGTCGGCATGACGGACTCCCCCCTCAAGCGCTGGCGAACAGCGACGTCCGGTAGCCGCTCGCATCCAGCAGGTAATCGCGCGACGCAATCGCTTCGGATTGGAGTTTCGCGACATCGACATCGATGAGCCGGCCGCCCTGCTTTCGCAGCTTCCCGGCGACCATCACCGTATCGACGTCCGAGCGTTCGACCGCCTGCACGATGGTGCCCACCGCGTCCGCCACGGGGAACACGGCGACCCCGTCTGTCCGGACCATGATGATGTCCGCCTGCTTCCCCGGCGTCAGCGAGCCAATCGCATGGGACAGGCCCGCCGCCCGCGCGCCGTTGACCGTCGCGGATTCCAGCACGGCCTGCACCGAGATCGGCGCGGGCACGTCGGCCTCGCCTCGAAAGCGGCGATAGCGCATGGCCGAGCGCTGCTGTCCGAACAGCGCATGCATCTCCCCGAACAGGTCGCTGCCGAACGCCGTATCGAGGTCGATGCCAATGGCGGGCTTGAGCCCGAGATCGACAGCCTGCTGCCACGCAAACCGGTCGTCGTCGAAGCCGAACAAGGCATCCGACCGCGGATTAATGGTCACGTTGACGCCCGCCGCGGCCAGCAGTTGCCATGTCTCGGCCGGCAATCGCGTGCAGTGGTTGAAGATGTTGTGCGCGCCGAGCACCCCCGGCGCCGCGAACTCCGGCCCGAGCTTCGCAAGGTCGCCGATGAATTCGGTCAGGATCCGCATGTCGAGCCGCCGCGCGGCCTGCCACCATTCGAGGTTGAACTGCCCGAACAGCCCCACCTGCACACGGCTCCCCATCCCGTTCCAACGCCGGGCCAGCCGCTCGAGATCGTGCGGCAGATGCGCATTGGAGGCGCGCTTGTCCATCGCCGCGCCGACCATATGCAGCGCGCGGATGCCAGACGCTTCCAGTGCATCGAGCGCGGCATCGGTATGCAGCGGGCTGCGCGAACTGTGGCAGGCGTCGATGATCGTCGTGATGCCAGCATCGAGCGAGGCCACGGCGGTCAGCCGCGTGCTCGCATACATGTCCTCGGGGCGATAGTGCACGCCGAGCGTTTCGGCGGCGACGTCGATATAGGCGAACAGGTCGTCCACGTTCGGCATCAGGCGGCGCATGACGCCAAGCCACGCATGGTGGTGCGCGTCGATCAGCCCCGGCATGACGATGGTCCCCGTGGCGTCGATGACCCGCGCGTCGGCCGAGACGATCTCCTCGCCGACCATCGCGATGCGGTCATCCTCGACGAGGACGTCGCCCACGGCGAGATTGGGAACATTGGCATCCATCGTGAGGACGGTGCCGCCTTTGAACAGCGTGCGTTGGATATGGGACATGGTTGCGCTCCAGCGAATGGTTTCGGTAAGCCGGCACCCGGTGCGGGCGTCGTTGGAGCCAAGATTAGGGTTCGGATGACTTTTGATTAAGATAGGGGCTCTCAAATCATCTTTGCGAAAAGTCATGAATCCACGCGCGGGTGTGTTGTCGGGGATGAGCGTGCTGGCCGCCGTGGTCGAGACCGGCAGCTTCACGCGGGCAAGCGAGGTGCTAGGCCTATCGGCATCGGGGGTGAGCCGCGCGGTCTCGCGGCTCGAAGAGCGAATCGGCGTGCGGTTGCTCGACCGCACCACGCGCGCGCTGCATCTGACGAGCGAAGGCGCGCGCCTCTACGAACTGGCCGCGCCGCATCTGTCCGGTATCGAGGAAGCCGCGAACGCGGTGTCCGGCGCCGCCACGAACGTGCGGGGGGCGTTGCGTGTGAGCCTGAATCCGATCTTCGCGCGGCACGTGCTGGCCCCCGCATTGGGAAGATTCACGCAGCGCTACCCGGAAGTGGAACTGACGACGGTGACGTTGCCCGACTCCTCCGACCTCGTCGCCGCCGGTGTCGATATGGCGGTGCGCTTCGGCCAGCCGCGATCGTCGGGCATGACGTCGCGCAAGCTGCTCGACACACGGGTGCTCACGGTGGCATCGCCCGCCTACCTCCGCCAGTACGGACAGCCGAAGACGCCGCGCAAGCTCGTCGAGCACGATTGCATCCAGTTCATCGATCCGCAACGCGGCAAGCCGTTCGAATGGCTGTTCATGCGCGGCAAGGAGACCATCACGGTCGAGACAAAGGGCCGGCTGACCCTGTCGGATGGCGATACGCTGATCGGTGCGTGCCTGGCGGGCGCCGGCATCGCGCAGGTGCTCGCGCTGAGCGTGCAGCCGCTGATGACCAGCGGCGCGCTCGTGGATCTGTTTCCGGACTGGCCGGGCGAGACGTTTCCGCTCTATATCGTGCGGCCCTCGCGCCGGTTGCCGCCCGCGGCGGTCGAGGCGTTTCTCGACTTCTGCCTCGACCTGTGCGCCTGACGCTCAGTCGGTCGTCGCCCTGTCGTTGGCGCGGTCGCTGGTGCGATCCTCCACCGCCAGCGCTTTCCGTGCTTCCCGCGCTTCCTCCCTCGCCGCGCCGGACCGTGCCTCCTCGCGCAGCGTCTCGGGCGGCGCGCCCTCGCCAATGCTGTGCAGGTCCCAGCAGGCAATGAACAGTGCCGCGACCAGCGGTCCGATGACAAAGCCGTTGAGACCGAACAGCGCCATGCCGCCCAGCGTCGAGATCAGCACGACGTAGTCCGGCATCTGCGTGTCCTTGCCCACGAGAATCGGGCGCAGCACGTTATCGACCATGCCGATGACAAGCGTGCCGAAGCCAATCAGCACGAATCCCTTCACAAGATCGCCGGTGAGCAGGAAGTACACGGCCACGGGCAGCCAGATCAGCGCGGCGCCCACGGCCGGCAGCAGCGACAGGAACGCCATGATGGCGCCCCAGAGCAGCGACCCCTGGATGCCGAGCACCGCGAAGATTACGCCACCGAGCGTCCCCTGCACCACCGCCACCGCGATGTTGCCCTTGACCGTCGCGCGCACGACCATCGTGAACTTCTTGATCAGATGCTGCTTGTGCGCGGTGCTCAGTGGCACCGCGATGCGCACGCGCCGCGACAGTTGCGGCCCGTCGCGGAGCAGGAAGAACAGCAGGTACATCATGATGCCGAAGCCGATCAGCATATGCGCCGTGTTCTGGCCGATGCTCAGCGCCCGCGTCGCGAGGAACTGGCTGGTCTGCATCGCGCTCGCGCTGAGTTTCTGTTGCAGATCCGACAGGCTCTGCACGTCGAAGCGCGACAGCAGCTCCCGGAAATACGGCGGCAGCGCATCGACCGCGCGCTGGAAATAGACGCCGAAGTTGATCTGCCCCGACTTGATGCTCTCGTACAGGTTGATCCCCTCGTTGACAAGCGAGATCGAGATCAGCGTCAGCGGCAGGATCACCAGCAACAGCACGAGGAGCAACGTAAGCAGCGACGCGATATTCGCCCGCCCTTTCAACCGCGCGACGAGCCAGCGCTGCAGTGGCGCGAAGATGATCGCCAGCACCGCGCCCCAGAACACCGCGCCGTAGAACGGCAGCAGGATCCAGAAGAACGCGATGGTAACGGCGGCGAGCAGAAGCAGGAACGTCTTGTGATGCAGGCCCGTGGAACCTGTCGAATCGGCCATGAATACCCCTTGCGCTACCCGAGCGTGGATGGCACGCCAGCCGGACAGCGGCGCGCATTGCGCATTGTGCACGCTTCCGGGACGGGGCCGCCATCGGTCCCCGTCCGACACCGGCTTGCGTCCGGGTCCGCTCCGGCCAGCCCCGGTCAGGCGGTCCGGCGGAACAGGCGGCCTTGCCAGAGCAGGCGCAGGGTCATCAGGAACAGGGCCGCGATGAACACGTTGACGAACATGAACAGCGGCAATGCCAGGGTTGCGAACAGGGACGCCGGCGCCAGCGTTGCGGCGCGGAGGCAGGCCAGCCCGAGCGCGGTGACGCCGAAACTGAACGCCCAGAAGGACGGCGTGGCGCCAGAGGCGGAAAACCAGCCTGCCAGGCGTGCCAGAAAGAGGAACTGGAGTAGCCCGTAGCCGAACATGGCGTAGAACGGCCAGTCGAGGGTGCCGCCGGTCACGGCCAGATAGGCCACGGCGCCAACGACCGGCGGCGCCAGCTGGATACCGAGCGTCGGACGGATGGCAGGCGGCAGTTCATCGCCGAGATAGAGGCGATAGGTCAGGATCGATTCGATCGCCAGCCAGGAAAACAGCCCGGCGCCGAAAAACAGTTTGGCCAGGTCGGCCCAGCCCAGCGTGCTCAAGGCGATGGCCGAGACGAAGTTACCGGCCACGGTCGGGAGATACATGACCGCCGTGGTATCGCCAAGCTTGCGCCCGCCGCGCATCATGCCGCCGCTGCGGTAGGTCGAGAACCCGAGCTGGGCCGCCGCGCCGATCACGATCAGCGCGGTGCCGAGCGCCGGTACGTAGCCGTGGAGCCAGACGGCGACCAGCATCGTGGCGACGGGGATCAGCCCGATGAAACAGCAGGCCACGGGGTGCCGCGCCTCGGCCATCGCTTCCGCGCGGTGCGTGAGCCATTTGGAGGCGAACGCCAGGACGAGGATGCCCCAGATGACGGTCGTCACCGCGAAGATGACGTCGGATACGACCGGGTTCGCGCCCCAGAGCGTATGCGCGACGCGCCAGCAGTTGCCGAGCCCGGCCATGCCGAGCACGATGCCCATGGCGGACGCTGGGACGGCGAAGCCCGAAGCGGTGGGCGTGACGGGAACGGAGGGGGTGCTGGTCGGCATGGCGGCGATCTGGTCTGGGAGGGCTCTGGCCGCAAGCATAGGCACATGCGCGGGCAAGCGAAATCATGCGATGGGATAGGGTGGGATTTTTCCGCCAGCCTGAAGACTGTTTTTCTCTCGCGCTGTTTCCTTCCACCGGCAGGAAATATAAGGTCTCAGGCGGAGACAGACGACTCATAGCGGATATCAAAACCATGCAGAGCTTTACATACGAAGCCCATGCGGCACGTGTCGTGTTCGGGGCGGGTAGCGTGCGCCAGGTGGCGGACGAGGTGGAACGGCTCGGCGGCGCCCGGGCGCTGGTCCTGAGCACGCCCAATCAGGCCGACGCCGCCGAACAAGTGGCGGCGCGGCTAGGGGAGCGCAGTGCCGGCGTCCATGCGGGCGCGGTCATGCACGTGCCCATCGAAGTCGCCCGCCAGGCCGTGGCAAAGGCCAAAACGGCCGGCGCCGACTGCATGGTGGCGATTGGCGGCGGTTCGACGACCGGGCTCGCCAAGGCCATTGCGCTGGATACCGGTCTGCCGTACATCGCCATCCCGACCAGCTACGCCGGCTCCGAGATGACGCCGATCTATGGGCTGACCGAAGGCGGCCAGAAGCGGACCGGGCGCGACCTGCGCGTGCTCGCGCGCACCGTGATCTATGACCCCGAACTGACCTACGACCTGCCGGCCCAGCTGACCGTGACGAGCGGACTGAATGCTATTGCTCACGCGGCCGAGGGTCTCTATGCCCGCGATGCGAACCCCGTCATGTCGCTGATGGCCGAGGAAGGGATCCGGGCGCTGTTCGAGGGCATTCCGGCGGTGATGGCTAACCCGCGAGACGCCGATGGGCGCGCGCAGTGCCTGTATGGGGCGTGGTTGTGCGGCACCGTGCTCGGCAATGTTGGCATGGCCCTGCACCACAAGTTGTGCCATACGATCGGCGGCAGCTTCGACCTGCCGCATGCCGAGACGCATACGATCGTGCTGCCGCATGCGCTCGCCTATAACGCGGTGGCGGTCCCGGAGGCGATGGCCCGTATCGCGCGGGCTATCGGCGGCAGCGCGGAAGAGGTGCCGGCAAGGCTGTTCGACATGGCCGCGCATCATGGCGCGCCCGTGGCCTTGCGGGATATCGGGATGGGCGAGGCGGATATCGACGTCGCGCTCGAGCGGGCGTTGGCGAATCCGTACTGGAATCCGCGCGCGATCGAACGCGAGCCGTTGCGGGCGCTGATCCAGGCCGCCTATGCCGGCACCCGGCCACGCTAGATACACAACAGTACATAAGAGGAGCGAGACAAATGAAGATTGCATTCGTGGGGACCGGCAAGATGGGATTGCCGATGGCCCGGCATCTGGCCAACGGCGGTCACGAGGTGGTGGTGTTCGATATCGCGCCGGCCCAGACGGATGCCGCGCGCGCCGCGGGCCTGACCGTCGCGGCCTCGCTCGCGGAGGCCGTCGGCGGCGCCGAGGCGACCTTCAGTTCGATGCCGCATGACGCCGCTTTCGCCGCGGTAGCCACCCAGGTCGCGGCCGCCGCGCGGCCGGGCGCCCTCTATATCGATACGAGCACGATCTCCCCGACCGCCTCAGCGGTCGCGGCCGAAACCCTCGCCGCGCGCGACATCGGCTATCTGCGCGTGACCGTGTCGGGCAACAATCATATGGCGGAAGCGGCAAAGCTGACGTCGATGGTGTCCGGCCCCGCTCGCGCTTACGAACGCGTGCAACCGCTGCTCGCCCTCTTCGGCCCGACGCAGTTCTATCTCGGCGATGGCGAGCAGGCGCGCCTGATGAAGCTGGTGATCAATCTGCTCATTGGCCTGACTTCCGGCATGCTCGCGGAAGCGCTGACGCTCGGCCAGAAAGGCGGACTCGACTGGCAGGCCATGTGGGACGTGATCGGCGCGAGCGCCGTCGCCTCGCCGATCGTCAAGGCGAAGTCCGTGCAGTTGTCGGTGCATGACTACACGCCGACGTTTACCGTCGATCAGATGCTCAAGGACGTGGGCCTGATTCTCGATGCCGGGGCCGACCTTCGGGTGCCGATGGGGCTGACCGCCCTGCTTGGGCAGATGCTGCAGGGGGCTGCGGCGCAGGGTTTCGCCGGGGACGATTATGCGGCGGTGATCAAGTCCGCCGCACGCGCGGCAGGGCTGCCGGGTTGAGCGAACCAAGGGGAGCTGCCTTCATGAGCCACCTTCAGCTCGTCCACTTCCGCTCGTAGTCCATGCGGCGGAAGTTATCGACCAGAAACTCGATGAACAGGCGGATCCGCGCGGGCAGATGCGCCCTGTTCTGGAAGGCAATGTTGACGGTCAGCCGCGGCAGGTCCCATTCGTCCAGCACGGGCACCAGCCGGCCCGCGACGATGTCGTCGTAGAGGATGTACTTGGGTTGCACCAGGATGCCCATGCCCTTCAGCGCGGCCGCGCGCAGCACCTGTCCGTCGTTCGACTCGAATGTGCTGCGGACGTTGATCACCCGTGTTTCCCGATCTTCCTCGCCCCCGCGCGTAAAGATCAGCTCGTTGGGCCGGTTGGCATACGAATAGATCAGCATCGCGTGATTGGCGAGGTCCTCCACCGTGCGCGGCATGCCGCGCTGGTCGAGGTACTTCGGCGATGCAGCGAGGATGCGCCGCGTCTGCGCCAGCCGACGGACCGTGAGGTTCGAGTCGGGCTCGAACTCGCGCGTCCGAATCGCGAGGTCGATGCCGCTGTCCATGATGTCGTAATAGCGGTTGGCGGCGATGATATTGACGCTGACCTTCGGATAGCGCGCCGTAAACTCCGGCAGCAGCGGCGCGATATGGATCATCGAGAACGACAGCGAGGCGGTGACCGTCAGCGTCCCGCCGGGCTCCAGCACGTTGGCGCTGACATCCGCCTCCGCCTCTTTCATCTCCGCGAGCAGTTCCTTGCATCGCCGGAAGAACTGTTCTCCCACCTGCGTCAGGTAAAGCCGCCGCGTGCTGCGCTCGATCAACCGCGCCGATAACCGGCGTTCGAGCGAGTTCAGATACCGGCTTGCCGCCGCGTTCGACATTTCAAGATTCTCGGCGGCCCGGGTCAGGCTGCCGAGCTCCGCCGTCTGCACGAATAGCTCGATTTCGGTCCATCGGTCCATGCGCTGTCTCCCCGTGGATTTTCTCGCGATTTTCTCGCTGGGCGGAAGAAAGATTTCCTTCCACGCTCATTCTTTTTCAGTTTCGCGGAGTATAGACTGCTTTCCAACCGGCCGACACGATGCCGGACGAGGAGACAAAGACGATGACGCGAACGCTAATCCGCGGGGCAACGCTCGTCACGATGGAAGCCAGAAATGGCGACCCGTGCGGCGTGATGACCGGCGATCTGCTGGTCGACCGCGACCGCATCGCGGCCATCGGGGCGAAGCTCGATGCCGCCACGGAAGCCAGCGGCGCGACCGTCATCGACGCCGACGGGTTCATCGTCACGCCCGGCTTCATCAACGCCCACATGCACACGTGGCAGACCGCCTTGCGCGGTGTCGCCGCAGGCTGGACGCTGACCGAATACTTCCGGCAGATGCATGCCGGGCTCGCGACGCGCTTTACACCGGAAGACATCCACATCGCCACGCTGGCCGGCGCCTGGAACCAGCTCGATTGCGGCACGACGACGCTCGTCGATTGGTGCCACAACAATCCCACGCCCGCGCACAGCGACGCCGCCATCGATGCGCTGCAAGCGTCCGGCATCCGCGCCGCGTTCTTCCATGGTTCGCCCAAGCCCGATCCCAGGCCGGGCGTCGCGCCGTTCTGGGAGACGCCGCACCCGCGCGCCGAAGTCGAACGTATCGCGCGCCGGTTGCAGGGCCACGCGCTGGTGAGCCTCGGCCTCGCCATACTCGGGCCGCATTATTCGACGATGGATGTGGCGTTGCACGACTTCCGGCTGGCGAAGGAGTTCGGCCTGATCGCGAGCATGCATCAGGGCGGTGGCGCGGCCCGCACGCCCGAGGGCTGGGATCGCCTCGAAGCGGCGGGGCTTCTCGGGCCGCACATCAACATTGTCCACGGCAACAACCTGACGGACGCGCAGCTGGCCCGGTTCGTCGATGCGGGCATGAGCTTCTCGGTCACGCCGGAGAACGAACTCACGCAGGGGCACGGCTTTCCGATCACGGGACGGTTGCGCGCGCTGGGTGCCGCGCCGTCGCTCGGGGTCGATCTCGAGTCCGGGCTGTCCGGCGAGATGTTCATCGCTGCGCGCATGGCCCTCGGCGTGCAGCGCGCGCTCGATCACGCCGAGTACCGCAACACGCACGATGGCATTGCCGCCCAGCACGGCGTGAGCGTTGCCGATGCCCTGTCGTGGATCACCGTGGAAGGCGCGCGGATGCTCGGCCTGGCCGACCGCATCGGCTCGCTCGCGCCGGGCAAGCAGGCGGACCTCGTGATGATCGATGCGCGGCGCCTGAACATGTTCCCGCTACACGACCCCGTGAGCGCGGTCGTGATGCAGGCGAGCCTCGCCAATATCGACAGCGTGTTTGTGGCCGGCGTGGCGCGCAAGCGCCATGGCACGCTGCTGGCCGACGGACTGCCATCCGTCCTGGCGACCCTGCGCGCATCGGGTGAACGGCTGCTGCAGGACCATACCCATCAGTAGGAGGAGACCATGAACGCCATCTGCGACGCCCCGCCCACGGGCGCCCCATTACTGGAGATGCGCGGCATCTCGAAATCGTTCCCCGGCGTCAAGGCGCTCGACGACGTGTCTTTCTCGGTGTATCCGGGCGAAGTCCATATGCTGCTCGGCGAGAATGGCGCGGGCAAGTCGTCGCTGATGAAGGTGCTGTGCGGCGTCTATGTGGCCGATGCCGGCGAGTTCCATTACAAGGGCCAGCCCGTGGCCGTGGCCAGCCCCGCCGATACGATGCGGCTTGGCATCGCGGTGATCTTTCAGGAGTTCTCGCTCGTTCCCTACCTGAACATCGCGCAGAACATCTTCCTTGGCCGCGAGCCGCGCGGCTGGCTGCCGGGATCGGTCGATCACAAGGCGATGCATGCAGAGGCCCGCCGATTGCTCGACCTGCTGGGCATGGACCTGCCGACGCATACGCTCGTGCACGAACTCGGCGTGGCGCAGCAGCAGATGATCGAGATCGCCAAGGCGCTCTCGCAGAACGCGCGCATCCTCGTGCTCGACGAGCCGACCGCCGCGCTCTCCGATCGCGAGACCGAGCGGCTGTTCGAGGTCATCGGCAAGCTCAAGGCCGATGGCGTGTCGCTGATCTACATCTCGCATCGCATGGCCGAGGTCTTCGCGCTCGGCGATCGTATTACGGTCATGCGCGACGGCCGCAAGGTCGGCAGCTATTTGCCCGGCGATGCCACGCCCGACGAACTGGTCGCCCGCATGGTCGGCCGCAAGGTCGACATGACTTACCAGCGCACGCGCGGCGGTCCCACCGGCGAGCTTGCGCTCGAGGTCCGCGGCGTGAGCGCGGCCAACGGTATCGAAGGCATCGACCTGAACGTGCGTGCCGGCGAGATCGTCGGTCTGGCGGGGCTGGTCGGCTCGGGCCGCAGCGAAGTGGCGCGCGCGATCTTCGGCGCCGATGCGATCCGCGAAGGCGAGATCCGCATCTTCGGCAAGCCGATGACCGGCGGCCCCGAAAAGGCCCGCGCGCTCGGCGCAGCGCTGATTCCGGAGAGCCGCAAGACGGAAGGTCTCGCGCTGATCCGCACCGTCCGCGACAACCTGATGCTCGCGGGACTGGGTCGGGCGTTTCCGGCGCGCTGGTACAGCGGCCGCAAGGCCGACGTGATGTCCGCGCGCGAGATCGAGCGCCTGCGTATTGCCACGCCGAATGGCGACCAGCTCGCGCAGAACCTGTCGGGCGGCAACCAGCAGAAGATCGTCATCGGCAAATGGCTGCTCGCGGAGTCGAAGCTCTTCATCTTCGACGAGCCGACGCGCGGGATCGACGTGGGCGCCAAGGCAGAGATCTTCGCGCTAATCGACGGCCTCGTGAAGGACGGCGCCGCGGTGCTGTTGATCAGCTCCGAACTGCCGGAGATCGTCAACGTCTGCGATCGCACGTACGTGATGCGCGAGGGCCGGGTCGCCGGCGAACTCGACTACACGCAAATGACCGAAGAAAGCGTTCTGCAACTGGGGATGAACGATGCCTGACATGCCTGATACCCGCCCCGCTCCACAAGCCATCCTGCATCCCGATGCCATGACGCTGACTCCCGTCTCCAAGCCCACCGCCAGCGGCGCCCCCGCCCTCCTGCCAAGCGGCGGCATGCTTGGCCGCGTGCCGGGCGCCGCATGGGTCTTGCTGTTGCTGATCGCCGCCTTCAGCGTGTTCGGTCCCGGTTTCCTGAGCATGGCCAACCTGCTCAATGTCGGTACGCAATCGACCATCCTGCTGCTGATCGCGCTGCCGATGACGCTGATCATCATGACGGAAGGCCTCGACCTGTCGATCGGCGCGGTGCTCACGCTCTGCGGCGTGGTGCTGGCGATGGTCAACATCTCCACGGGCTCCGTCCCGCTCGCGCTGCTGGCGGCGCTGGGCGTCGGCATCGCTTTCGGGCTCGTCAACGGCGGCCTGGTCACTGGCCTCGGCATTCCGCCGTTCGTGGCCACGCTGGGCACGCTAGGCGCCGCGCAGGGCCTTGCGCTCGTGCTGACCGATGGCCAGAGCGTGGTCGGCATCTCCGATGCAATCCCCGACCTCTATGCGGGCGAATGGCTGGGCATCCCGATTCCGATCTACATCGCCGTCGTTTGCTATGCGCTGTTCCACTGGCTGCTCTACCGCACGCGCTTCGGCGCCTATGTCTTCGCGCTCGGCGGCAACGGCGAGGCATTGAAGTTCGCGGGTGTCAGCATCCATCGTTACCTGATTGCCGTCTACGTGCTCGGCGGGGTGATGGCCGGCATTGCCGCCCTGTTGCTGACGGCGCGCATGAATGCGGGCCATCCGACGGCCGCCATCGGCATGGAGTTCGATGCGATCGCGGCGGTGGCCGTGGGCGGCACCACGTTCGATCGCGGCAATGGCTGGCTGCCCGGCACCGTGCTCGGCGTGCTCGCCGTGGGCGTGCTGCGCAACGGGCTGAACCTGCTTGGCGTGCCGTCGGCGGTGCAGGTCGCGGCGATCGGCCTGCTCGTGCTGCTCGTGCTGCTGATCGAATCGTTCAAGAACAAGGAGCGCGCATGACTACCCTCACCACCGCTGGCGCGCGGGCGCCACTGTCGCTGTCGTCCGATGCGCGATCGTTTGCTTACCGCCTTGCCGCGCTGGGCGTGCTCTGCGCCCTGCTGGCGATTGCCTCGGATGCATTCCTGACGACGGGCAATCTGATCAACGTGTTGCGTCAGGCGAGCCTGCTGTTCCTGCTGGCTTCCGGGCTGACGCTGGTGATTCTCACCGGCGGGCTCGACCTCTCCGTGGGCGCCAACGTCGCCATGTCCGCCTGCCTCGCGGCCAGCGTGATCAAGGCCACGGGTTCGCCGCTGCTGGGCGTAGGCGTGGGGCTCGGCTGTGGCACGTTGATCGGGCTGGCCAACGGGCTGCTGGTCGCCAAGCTGCGCATTCCGCCGTTCATCGCGACATACGGCATGTTGTGGGTTCTTCACGGCCTGACCTACTGGTTCATGGCCGGCGAGACGATCCACGGTTTCCCGCCCGCGTTCCGCGCCATCGGCAGCGGCTACCTCTGGGGCGTGCCCATCCCCGTCTTCCTGATGCTCGCGTTCCTGTTCGTCGGGATCGCGGTGGCGCAGAAGACCACGTTCGGGCAGGAAATCTATGCGATCGGGGCCAATCCCGTGGCGGCGCGGCTGTCGGGCGTGCCGGTCGGCCGTCGCCTGATCCTCGTCTACGTCATCAGCGGCGCGATGGCCGGGCTGGCCAGTCTCGTCTTTCTGGCGCGGCTGAACTCGGCCGAAGGGGATATCGGCGAGGCGCTGACGCTGCCCGCGATCGCGGCCGTGCTGATCGGCGGGACCTCGCTGTTCGGGGGCGTCGGACGCGTGTCCGGCACGCTGATCGGCGCGATCATCCTGACGCTCGTGCTCAACGGCATGAACCTGCTGACAATCAGCGCGAACTGGCAGCCGCTGGTGACGGGCGTGATCGTCGTGCTGGCGGTGTTCTTTGACACGCTGTCGCGTCGCCGGACAGGCACGCGTTGATTCCTCGATTCACACCACGACTACAACGGAGACAGACATGCCCAAGCACTTTTGCTCACTGAGCCTTTCCATGGCCGCCGCCGCCGCGCTGTCGCTGCTCGCGATGTCCACGGCCCACGCCGATGGCGAACGCATCGCCGTGTTTACCAAGAACCAGACCAACCCGTACTTCCAGGCGCTGCGCCAGGGCGCCGATGCGGCCGCGAAGGACCTGAACGCGAAGGTCACGCATTACATCCCGACCAAGCCCGACAGCATTCCCGAGCAGATGAGCCAGATCGAGGACGTGATCATCAAGAAGGCCGATGCGGTGGTGTTCGTGCCCGTGGACTACAAGGCGATGGGACCGGGCGTGAAGAAGATCAATGCGGCCAACATTCCGGTGGTCAACGTGACGGACCGCAGCGAGGTCGGCAACTTCGTCGCGTTCGTCGGCGCCAGCGACTACGAGCTGGGCCTCAAAACCGCGACGCACCTGTTCAAGGCCATGGGCGGCAAGGGCAACCTGATCCTGCTCGAAGGCGTGAAAGGCTCGGCGACGAGCATCGACCGCACGCGTGGCGTGCGCGACGCGCTGAAGGCGTTCCCGAACATCAAGCTCGTGGCGTCGCAACCGGCGAACTATCAACGCCTGCAGGCGCTGCAGGTGATGGAGAACCTCATGCAGTCTTATCCGCAGATCGATGCGGTGTTCGCGGCCAACGATGCGATGGCGATCGGCGCGATCGAGGCGCTGCAGGGCGCGAATCGCAAGGCGCTGGTCTCGGGCATCAACGGCACCAAGGAAGCGATCGACGCGATCAAGGCCGGCACGCTGCTCGCCACGGGCGACTACAACGGCTTCATCCAGGGCTGCCTCGGCACGATGACGGCGATTCGCAAGCTGCGCAACCAGCCGGTGAAGACGGAGATCGTGCTGCCGGCGACCGTGATCGACAAGACCAACTATCAGGCGGTGGACATCCCCGCGGACAAGCGTACCTGCCCGCGTTGGGAAGACGTCGACAAGGCGTAACCCCCCTTCCAATCCGTTACTAGCCATCAGGAGCAACCATCATGCGCAACCTCAATGAGGAGACCATTACCCAGGCGGTACTGGCGCGCAATCACGACATGAAGGACAGCCGGCTCAAGGAGATCATGACGAGCCTGGTCCAGCATCTTCACGCGTTTGCCCGGGAGACCCGGCTGACCGAGGAGGAATGGGCTGCCGGCATCCAGTTCCTGACCGAGGTGGGCCAGACGTGCACGCCGACGCGGCAGGAGTTCATCCTGCTGTCGGACACGCTCGGGCTGTCCACGCTCGTGACCGCGCAGAACCATCGCAAGCCGCCTGGCTGCACGGAGGCGACGGTCTTCGGGCCGTTCTATGTCGATGACGCGCCGGACTACGCGCTTGGCGACGACGTCGGCAATGGCATGGCGGGCGAACCCTGCTTCGTGAGCGGGCAGGTGCGGAGCATTACGGGCGAGATCGTTCCCGGCGCGAAGCTGGAGGTGTGGCAGGCGGATGCCGAGGGCTTCTACGACGTGCAGCGCGATGGCGGCCCCGCGCAGGGCCGCGGCAGGCTCCTGGCCGATCGCGAGGGTCGCTTTCACTTCAAGTCCATCGTCGCGGAGAGCTATCCGATTCCGCACGACGGGCCGGTCGGCCGCATGCTCGACGCCATGGGACGGCATCCGTGGCGGCCCGCGCATCTGCACTTCATGGTGTCGGCGCCCGGGTACGAAACGCTCGTCACGCATGTGTTTCGCGAGGGATGCCAGTACCTCGACTCCGATGCGGTATTCGGCGTCCGCTCGTCGCTGATCGCGGACTGGGTGGCGCATCCGGCGGGGCGAACGCCCGATGGCGCGTCGTCCGATACGCCGTTCTATACGCTCGACTTCGACTTCATCCTCAATCCCGTCGGCAAGGAGACAATCGCGTGACCGTCAAACACATCGTGATGTGGAACCTGCGCGGCGAGAGCGAGCACGACAAGCGCTCGGCCGTGGCGCAGCTCAAGGCCGCGTTCGAGAGCCTGCGCGGCAAGATTCCGGGACTGCTGCACCTCGAGATCGGCGTGGACTCGAGCCGCGTGGACTATGCGTGCGATGTCGTGCTCTACTCCGAGTTCGATTCCCAGGGCGCGCTGGAGCAGTATGCGGTGCACCCCGAGCATCAGCGGGTCAAGCGCGAGCTTGGCGATCTGCGCATTGCCCGGTATCAGGTGGACTATCAACCTTAGGAGCTCTCCCATGTTTTACGTGATTCACGCGCTGGACAAGCCGGATGCCGTGTCGGTACGGCTGGCCAACTACGAAGCCCATAAGGCGTATCTCGCCAAGGCGACCGTGCGCACGCTGGTATCCGGGCCGCTGCTCGCGGACGACAACGAGACGATGATCGGTTCGTTCTTCCTCGTCGAAGCCGATCGCAAGGAGGATGTGGTGGCGTTCAACGCCAACGATCCGTTTGCCCATGCCGGGCTCTGGCGGCAGGTCAACATCCATCCGTTCAACAAGCGTGTCGACAATCGCTAAGGCGCGGTATGTGATTGTGGGAGGCGGCACGGCCGGGGCAGTGCTGGCCGCGCGTCTTTCGGAAGATCCCGCTGCCTCGGTGGTGTTGCTCGAGGCCGGCGCCGATGTCCGGCCCGACGCGATACCCGCCGATATCGACGATGCGTTTCCCAGCGCCTCGCTGAATCCTTCGTACTTCTGGCCGGGGTTGCGGGCGCGGCGGCGGGTCGGGGGCGACGATTTTCCCTATCCGCAGGCGCGGGTGCTGGGCGGTGGCTCCAGTATCAACGGCATGTGGACGTTGCGGGGACTGCCTTCGGACTATGCGCGGTGGGTAGAGGCAGGCGCCGACGGTTGGGGGTGGGATGGCGTGCGACCCTACTTCGAGCGGGCCGAGGGCGATGCCGGGCGGGAGAGGCGGCCCGGAAGCGATGGGCCCTTCGCCCTGCGGCGCGCGCCACGGACGGAATGGCCGGGAATCGCGCGGGCGGTCGAGGCGGCGGCGCATGCGCGGGGGTTGGGGACGGTTGACGACATCAATGAGGCGCCGGGGTGCGGTTTCTTTCCGATGCCCTACGCGGCGCGCGATGGGCGGCGGTCGTCGGGGGTATCGTGCTACCTCACGTCCGCGGTCCGCGCGCGGCCGAATCTGACGATCATGACGAACGCTACCGTGCTGCGCGTGGACATCGACGACGCAGCCGGGCGACGGCGGGCCACGGGCGTAACGTATCGCCTGGGCGGCGCGTCCTCCTCGTTTCGGCTCGACGCCGACGAGGTCGTCCTGTGTGCGGGCGGCATCCATTCGCCCGCCATCCTGTTGCGGTCGGGTGTGGGCGATAGCGATACGCTGCGGGCGGCCGGCATTGCCGCGCGCTGGCATCTGCCCGGCGTCGGGCGGCAGTTGCAGAACCACCCGTATCTGCAATTCGCCCTCACGTTGCCCCGTCATGCGCGCCAGTCGGCGGCCGTGCGGACATTTGCCTGCGCGGGCATCAGGCATTCGTCAGGCCATGCCGACTGCCCCGAGGGCGATCTGATCCTCTCGCTGCTCGGCCGCGTGGGGCCGCGCAGCTTCGGCACCGACCTCGCCATGGTGAGCGCCGCGTTGTATGCGCCCTACTCGCGTGGCGCCGTGACCGTGGCGACGCCGGACCCCGATACGCCGCCGGCGATCGACTTTCGGCTGCTCGACGACCCACGCGATGCGCCGCGAATGGTGCTGGCGGCGCGTATGGTGGAAACGCTGCTCTCGTCGCCGGCCATGCAGCAGAGCTATCACGATGCGTTCATCCTTCCGCCGGTAATGGCCGCCAACCAGTTCAACCGGCCGGGCCTTGCGGGCACGCTCCTGGCGATGGGCGCCAAGCTCGCGCTCAACGCACCCGCGCGCGTGTCGCGGCAGGTCTTGGCCAATGCGCTGAAGCCCGGCAGATGGATTGGATATCGGGGCGTGCAGCAGCGGCTGACCGACGAGGAGATCCTCGGGGCCATCGCACCCATGGGACACCCCACTTCGACCTGCCGCATGGGGCGCGCGGACGATCCCGGCACGGTGGTCGACGCCCAGTGCCGCGTGCAAGGCATCGATGGCCTGCGCGTGGCGGACGCCTCGATCATGCCCTCGGTCCCGAGCGCGAACACGAACCTCCCCACGATCATGCTCGCCGAGAAGGCCGCCGACCTCATCCGCGAGCGCACGTGACTATGCGCGCCGCCCCCGGCGCGCGGCGGCTTCCTGCCATTGGGCCTCGGTCCATTGCAGCAGGTCCTCCGCGCCCGACGTCCGCAGGTGCTGCCCGCCGTCGATGGCGATCACCTCCCCGTTGATGTAGCCGGCATGCCTCGACAGCAGGTACGCGGCAAGGTTCGCCAGTTCGTCGTGGTCGCCGACGCGGCCCAGCGGATTCAGCCGCGCCGTCGCGCGGCTGCCGGTGGGGTCGAGGCCGGCGCCCGCCCCCGCCGTCGGGAACGGCCCCGGTGCGATGCCCACGAGCCGGATGCCATGCGGGCCCCATTCGACCGCCAGGCTGCGGGTCATCGCCTGTACGGCGGACTTCGCCATGGCGGAGGGCACCGTGAACGCCCGGCCGGTGCGGATGGACGTCGAGAGGATGCTCAGCACCGTGCCGCCGCGACCGGCTTCGATCCAGCGGCGGCCCACCCCCAGCGTGCAGTACATCGCGCCATGCATCGTCACGCCGAGGATCGCATCCGCCGCGCGCGCGGAGAGCTGTTCCGTACGCGCGATAAAGCTCGCCGCCGCGTTGTTCACGAGCGCATCGAGCGGCCCGGTGTCCCAGATCGACGTCAGCATCCCGTCCACGGCTTCCGGGTCTCGAATGTCGCAGACGTAGGTCGTGACATCGCCCTCGACGGACGCGGCAAACTCGGCCAGCACCGCCTCCCGCCGCCCACAGACGATGAGCCGAGCGCCCAGCGAGACGAGCCGGCGCCCGATGCTCGCCCCAATGCCCGTGCCCCCGCCGGTAATCAGGACACGTTGTCCCTCGAACAGATTCGACGCAAACATCGCTGGCCCTCCGTTATTGCAGTTCGAGCTTCGTCACCTGGATCAACCGCTTCCAGCGAGCGATCTCCTCGGTCTGGTAACGCCGCATCTCGGCAGGCGTGGACAGGATCAACTGGTTGGACTGCTGCCGGTAATAGTCCTGCACCTCGGCCGTCGCGCCCGCCTTGTTGAACAACGCGATCACCCGCTGCACGACAGACGGCGGCGTCTTCACGGGTAACGCGGCGGCGACCCAGTTGAAGCACTGGAAGTCCGGCACCCCCGCTTCCGCGGACGTCGGCACATCGGGCAGCAACGGCGTCCGGCGCGGCGCGGTATAGGCCAGCGCGCGGACCTTGCTGGCCTTGGCCAGTTCGATCGCCCCCGACGCATCGACCACGGCAAAGTCCACATTGCCCGCGACCACCGCGTTGATCGCATCGCCCGCGCCCTTGTAAGGCACGTTGGTCGTCTTCATGTTGGCGAGCTCGTTGAGCCATTCGCTGTAGAGGGTGTAAGACACCGAGCCGGAGCCATAGTTGAGCGCACCCGGTTTCTCGTGGGCGGAATCGATCAGCGCCCTGAGCGTCGTGTAGCGCGAGTTCTGCGGGACGAGCACGAGGCAAGGGCCGCGCGTCAGAAGCGATACCGGCGCGAAATCCTCGATCGGATCGTAGGGCAGCTTGCGGAACGCCGCCGCGTTGGTGGAGAGCGTCGAGTTGCTCCCGACAAAGATCGTATACCCGTCCGCCGGCGCGCTCAGCACGGTCTGCACGCCGATAAAGCCATTGCCGCCAGGCTTGTTCTCCACCACGACACCCTGCCCGGTCAGGTCCGTGATTTTCTTGGCGAATACACGCGCGGTGGAATCGGTGCCGCTGCCCGGGGGGAATGGCACCACGAAGCGGATCGGGCGCGTCGGATAGTCGGCGTCGGAGGCGGCGGATGCCGCGGAAGGCGCGGCCAGCCACGGCATGATGAGAGCCAGTGCCAGCGCAGCGGGCCGGCATACGAGCTTGAGAGTGCGTTGGATCTTCTGCATGGTGTCTCCTTCCATGTCGAGATAGAGGGCGCGCCGCCTGTGCCGGCGGTCGCGATGTCCTGACCGAAACTACTGCTGCCGCTTGAGCCCCAGCAGATCGCGCGCGATGACCCAGCGATGCACCTCCGACGGTCCCTCGTAGATCCGCATCAGCCGCGTCTCGTTGGCCATCATCTGCAACGGCATCTCCTTGGTCATGCCCATCGCGCCAAACGTCTGCATCGCGCGGTCGATCACGTCCCACGCCATCTCGGTGGCAAAGACCTTGATCATCGAGACCTGCGTGCGCGCCTGCTGCCCCGCATCGATGCGCGCGGCCGCGTCGTAGGTCATCAGCCGGCACGCATGGATCCGCGTCGCCGCATCGGCCACCCACCACTGAATCGCCTGCCGGTCCGCAAGCGTGCTGCCGAACGTGCGCCGCTGTGGCGCGTACTCGCAGATCATGTCGAGCGCCCGCTGCGCACGGCCGATGCACCATGCCGCCATCTGCACGCGGCGCGAAGACAGTCGAGTCTGCATCGGCGCGAAGCCTTCGCCTTCCACGCCCAGCAACTGGCTGCCCGCCACACGGCAATCCTCGAGCACGATCTCGTAGGTGGAATGACCGCCGAGCATCGGAATGCGCCGCTCGATCTTGAAACCCGGCGTGCCGCGGTCGACGATAAACGCCGAGATCGCCGGCCTCGCGCCCGGCGCGCGCGCCGTCACGGCCATCACGATGGTCCAGTCCGCCTGCTCCGCGCGGCTAATCCAGATCTTGCGGCCGTTGAGAATCCACCCATCGCCGTCGCGCTCCGCGCGCGCGGTCATCATCGCGGGATCGCCGCCCGCGCCGGGCTCCGAGATCGCGATGGCCGACACCGTCTCCCCGCGCGCGTAGGGGTCCAGATAGCGATCGCGCTGCGCGTCGCTGGCCGCCTCCAGCAGCATGCGCAGGTTCGGCGTGTCGGGCGGCAGCGAGTACGGCACGATCGTCCGGCCGATCTCCTCGTTGACGCCGACCATCGCGACCACCGGCAGATCGGAGCCGCCCATCGACTCGGGGGCATCGAGGCCCCAGAGGCCGAGTTCGCGCGACATCGCGTCGAGCTTCGCCTTTTCCCCGGGCAGCAGCGACAGGTGGCCGCCTTCCGCCTCCCGCGCCAGCACCGCCGGTTCCAGCGGCATCATGTGCTCGCGCACGAAGCGCGCGACGAGGTCCTTCACCATCTGGTGCTCGTGATCGATCTCGAATTGCATGCGGTGTCTCCGTTGTTATTGCGGGGCCTTGAAGCCGGCCTCCGACAGCACTTCATCCGTGTGCTCGCCCAGCGTGGGCGCATGCCGGCGCAGGGACAGCGGCGTGGCCGAGAAACGCGCGGCGGGCCGCATCTCGCGAAGCGGGCCGGCCGTGGGGTGCGTGGTCTCCTGGAACAGCCCTACCGCCGCGAGATGCGGGTGCCGGGGCACGTCGTCGAGCGCGAGTATGGGCGTGGCGGGGATATCGAGTTCAGCAAACAGCGCCAGCCACTCGGCCGTGGTGCGTTCGAGCGTGATCTCGGCCATCTGCGCATAGAGCATCCGGATGTTCGCGTTGCGCTGCGCGCGGTCCGAGATGTCGATCTGCTCGAGCACATGGCCGCGACCCGCCGACTCGAAGAACGCGCGCCAGTGGCGGTCGGTATAGGGCAGCGCGCAGATCCAGCCATCGCGCGTCTTCGCCGGACGGCGCCCGCCCTGCAACAGGCGTGCGTAGCCCGCCCCGCCCGCCGGTGGCTCGAAGGTCAGCCCGCCGAGATGCTCGGCCATGACGAAGCTGGCCATGGTTTCCAGCATCGGCACTTCGACCTGCTGCCCTTCCCCGCGCCGCTCACGATGGAGCAGCGCCGCGAGCACGGCATTGGCGAGCGCCATGCCCACCGTCTTGTCGGCGATCAGGCTGGGCACGTATTCCGGCCGCTGGCCTTCGGGCGTGAGCAATCCCACCAGTCCGCACGCCGCCTGGATGATGTCGTCGAACGCGGGCTTGTCGCGATCGGGGCCATCCTGGCCGAAGCCCGTGGCCACGCAATACACGAGCCGCGGATTGATGGCCGCGGCCGCGGCGTAGCCGAAACCGAGCCGCTCGATCGCGGAGACGCGCATGTTGTGCACGAGCACGTCGGCATCGGCGATCAGCGCGCGCAGGCCCGCCTTGCCCCCCTCGGTTTTCAGGTCGAGCACGACCGAGCGCTTGTTGCGGTTCAGCGCGAGGTAGATGGAACTCAGTCCCGGATGGCGCGATACCCCGTTGCTGCGCATCAGGTCGCCCTCGGGCCCTTCGATCTTTATCACGTCGGCGCCGAGGTCGCCGAGGATCTGCGTGGCCATCGGCCCGAGCACCACGGACGTCAAGTCCAGCACGCGAATGCCGTCCAGCGGACCGGCGAGCGCGGTCCGGCCGACTGCGTCGTCCTGCTTCATGCTTGTCTCCTTCCGGCCGCGCGATCAGCGGCGCTTGAAATTCGGTGCGCGACGCTCGGCCATCGCGGCCACGCCCTCGCGGAAGTCTTCCGTGGCGAACTGCACGCGTTGTTCGGCCAGTTCACGCTGGTTGACCGCGACGATCTGGTCGGCAAGCCCCAGCCGCAGCGTCTGCCGCGTGCTTTCCACCGCAAGGGGTGCCGACAGCGCGATCTCGCCGGCCAGCGCCAGCGCGCGATAGCGGACCTCGTCGGCAGGCACGAGCACATCGGCCAGGCCGATCGCCACCGCTTCCTCGCCGCCGATACGGGCGCCCGTATAGAACAACCGGGCGGCATGCTGCGGTCCGACCAGTCTCGGCAGCGTCACGCTCAGGCCGAAACCGGGATGAAAGCCGAGCCGGTTGAAGTTCGCTGAGAATCGCGCCTCCTCGCACGTCACGCGGAAATCCGCGGCCAGCGCGACCCCCAGGCCCGCGCCGACCGCCGGTCCCTGAATCGCGGCGACGATCGGCTTGCGATTGCGGAACAGCCGCAGGGCCTGCGCGTAGAACGGCGCCGGGTCGGCATTGACCTCACCGCGTTCGCTGCCGCTGAAGTCGGCACCCGCGCAGAATGTGCGCAGGCCGGACGCCAGCACCACCGCGCGGCAATCGTCATCCGCATCGCAGTCGTCGAAGGCATCGGCGAGCGCCCGCATCACATCGGCGTTGACGAAGTTGTGCGGGGGGCGTGTGAGCTCGATCAGCGCCACGTGCGCGTCGGTCGGATGGCGGACCACCACGTCCGACATGACGTCGGACGGGGCGTGGGCTTCGGATGCAGCGTCGATGGGCATGGGCGGTTGGCTCCTTGTCTCGTCATGCAAGGTCTCGCCCGCGTTCCTGCCGGCGCACGGGCCTTGTGGTTTTTCAGTATTCAACAAAGGCCAGCGGGCGAATACACTGGAATTTCAATAGTTGAAATTGCTGCAATGCGGTCATCGACAGAAGGCGAGTCCAGCCGGCGCCGTACGCAGGACACCGGCCGCTTTACCCGCGACAGCGCGGGCAGCCAGACGCTGGAACGCGGACTGTTGCTGCTGCGCGCCTTCCGCGCGGGGACGACATTTCTGAGCAATGCCGAACTCGCGGCCCGTACGGGACTGCCACGGCCCACCGTCAGCCGGCTCACGCATTCGCTCGTCGATGCGGGCTTTCTGCGCTACGACCTGGCCACGCGCGCTTACCGGCTCGCGCCCGTGGTCCTGAGCCTGGCCGACGCCTTCGTGCAATCCACGCCGGTGCCGCGGCAGGCATTGCAGGCGATGCAGGAACTCGCCGAGGCGGAACGCGTCAATGTCGGCCTGGCCATCGGTGACCAGACGGAAATGGTGTACGTCGTGTCGATCCGCCATAGCGGCGACAGCGTCTCCCGGACCCGCCGCGTGGCACCCGGCACGCGCGTGCCGATGGACGCCGCGACGATCGGCCTCGCATGGCTGGCGATGCAGACCGCCGCCGTGCGCGACGACCTGCTTGCGCGCATCGCGGCGCGCGCGGGTGAGCGCTGGGCGCGCGAAGGCAGCGGCATCCTGCGGCGCATCGCGCAGGCGCAGCGGCAGGGCTATTGCGCCGCGCCCTATCAATATGGCCACCTCGCGGCGGTGGGCACCGCGTTCACGGGTGTGGATGGCCAGGTCTACGGCCTCAATATCAGCTATCCGCAGCGCACCGGCCACGGCCGCGAGGACAGCCGCCGCTATGGCGGCATGCTTCTCGCGCTCGCCGGCCGCATGGAACTCGCCGCGGTGTCGCTCGCGCCTCGGGCCGACGCCTGACTCAATGCGCCGCCGCGCCCATGCCTCCGCCGCCTCGCGCGGGGCGCGTGATCCAGATCAGCGGAATGATCACGATCATCGCGATCGCGGCGCCATAGAAGATGTCATTGAGCGCCATCATCGCGGCCTGCGACTGCACGGTGAGGTCGAACAGCGCATAGCCGGCGTTGTGGCCGAGCCCCAGCGTCGCGTGGTAACGATCGAGCTGCCCCGTGAACACCGGATTATTCGCGCTGGACTGCTCCGTCAGCACCTGGTGATGCAGGATGGTGCGGTTGTTCCACAGCACGTTGGCCACCGAGGTCCCCACGCCGCCGAAGAACATGCGCGCGAAAGTGGACAGGCCGGCCGCGGCGGGCACCTTCTCGGGCGGCTGGCCCGCCAGGATGATCGTCGTCAGCGGGGCGAAGAACAAGGCCATCGGAATCCCCTGTAGCAGCGTGGGCAGGATGATGTGCCATTCGTCGATGCCGACGTAGAAGTTCGTCCGCATGTAGTACACCGCGGCAAAGCCCACGAATGCGAGCGTGCCGATCACGCGCGCGTCGGTCTTCGGCAGGAGCCGGCCCATGATCGGCGCGCCGATGACGGCAAAGATGCCGAGCGGTGCAGTCGCGAGCCCAGAGTCGAGCGCGCGATAACCGAGGTACTCCTGCATCCACTGCGGCAGCAACACCAGCGTGCCGAAGAAGATGCCGTACGCAATGGATATCGCGACCGTGCCGCCCAGGAAGTTGCGCTGCTTGAACAGCGTGAGATCGACGATCGGGTTGTTGTCCGTCAGCTCCCATACGACGAACAACGCGAACGCGATGACGGCAACGATGGTCAGCACCACGATGGTGGTCGACGAAAACCAGTCGAGATCCTTGCCCTTGTCGAGCATGATCTGGAGCGCGGCCACCCAGATGACCAGCAGCGCGAGGCCGACCGTGTCGATGGGCAGCTTGCGCGCGGGCGTCTCGCGCTTGCGATAGAGCGTCCAGACCAGCGTGGCGGACAAAAGGCCCACCGGCACGTTGATAAAGAAGATCCACGACCAGCTGTAGCTGTCGGTCACCCAGCCGCCGAGCGACGGGCCCACGATCGGGCCCGTGACCACGATCATCGAGAACAGCGACAGCGCGAGAGACGCTTTCTGCTTCGGCCAGGAACTCAGCAGCAGCGCCTGCGACAGCGGGATCAGCGGGCCGGCGACGGCGCCCTGCAATGCCCGGGCGGCGAGCAGCAGCGGCAGCGACGGGGCGATACCGCACAGGAACGAGGCCATCACGAACAGCACGATCGACGTGACGAACAGCCGCACCTGTCCGAAGCGCTGCGTCAGCCAGCCCGTGAGCGGAATCGCCACGGAGTTCGCCGCGGCGAAGACCGTGATGACCCAGGTGCCTTCGTCGACGGACACGCCGAGATTGCCGGAGATCGTGGGAATCGCGACGTTGGCGATCGACGAGTCCAGCACGGTCATGAAGCCGGCCAGCCCGATGCCGAGCGAGCCGAGGACCATGCGGGCGCCCGTCAGCGGCGGAAGGTCGTTCTGCGTGCTCATCGCGCGTTCGCGGCGATGATGCGCGCGATCTCGGCATCGGCTTCGTCGCCGTACTTCGCGAAAACATCGGTCCGGTCGTCGGCGAACGACGTCGCCATCAGCGCCTTGGTCTGCGCGACCGCCCTGGCGTTGTCGGCATCGTTGCCCTGCCGGATATCGATATCGACGTTCATCGACAGGCCGACGCGCAGGGGGTGCGCCCGCAGTTCCTCCACGGGAATCGCAATCCGCACGGGCAGGCGCTGGACCACCTTGATCCAGTTACCGGTTGCATTTTGCGCGGGCAGCAGCGCGAGGGCCGAGCCGGTGCCGGGCGCGAGCCCGATCACGCGGCCATGGTAGGTCACGGCGTCGCCATACACGTCGGCGGTGACGGTGGCGGGCTGGCCTACGCGGATGCCGCGCAGTTGCCATTCCTTGAAGTTGGCATCGACCCACGCCTGTTCCAGCGGGACCAGCGACATCAGTGGCGTACCGGGCGCCACGCGCTGGCCCACCTGGACGTTGCGCTGCGTGACGTAGCCGGTGACCGGCGCGGGCAGCGTGGTACGCGCATAGGCAAGGTACGCGTCCCGGACGCGTGCGGCGGCCGCCTGCACGTCGGGATGCTGCGCCACCGAGGTGTCGTCGGTCATCGCGCGGTTCTCGCGCAGGGCCTGCTGCGCGGCGGCCAGTGCGGCCCGCGCCGTCGCGACCGCGTCATGCGCGTGGGAGACGTCTTCCGTGGATACGGCGCCGGCCCCGCCCGTGGCCAGCCGGCGCTGGAGGTCACCCTGGGCGCGCGCGAGATCGGTCTGGCGCTGCATGACATCGGCGCGCAGCTTGTCGTCGCCAACGAAAACGGCATGGACGCGGCGGACGGTTTGCCCGAGGTCGGCCCTGGCCTTCTCCAGCGCGATGCGCGCGTCGGCCGGATCGATCCGCACCAGTGGCTTGCCCTTCTCCACGATCTGCGTGTTGTTGCCATCCACGCCGATGACCGTGCCCGTGATCTGCGGCGTGATCGGAACGATATTGCCGTTGACATAGGCGTCGTCGGTCTCGATGTGGAAGCGCGCGACGCGTTCGTAATACACGCCGTAGCCGATGCCTGCCGCAACGACGACCGCGCCGATGAGGGTCAGCCCGAGCTTTCGCGCGCGGGTCTTGCGGTCGGGCGCCGGCGTATCGACGTTGGTGTGGGTTTCGGCGGCGGCATCGGCGCCGATGACTGGTGCGTTCATGGTGCACTCCTCGGAGCTTGCGTGTCGGTATGGGCAGTGGCGTTATCGAAGCCGCCGCCGAGCGCATGGATCAGCGCGATCTGCATGTCGCGGCGGTCCATCTCGAGGTTCACGACGGCGACTTCCGCCGCCAGCCGGTTGTCGTCGGCGCGCAGCAGCGTCAGTTGCTCGATCAGCCCCGCGCGATAACGGATCAGCGCGAGCCGGTAAGCCGTGGTCTGCGCGTCGAGTGCCTGCCGGGCATCGACGAGCTGCTTGTCCGCGGCGCGAATGCGCGCGACCTGGCTGGCGACGTCGGAAAGCGCGTCGATCAGCGTGCGGTCGTAATGGGCCACGGCGCCATCGAAGTCCGCGTAGTCGCCCTTCAGCTGCGCGCGCAGCGCTCCCGCGTCGAAGATCGGCAGGTGAATAGCCGGGCCGGCGATGACCTGGCGCGACGACGTCGTCAGGAAGCGGCCCCAGCCGACGGCGCTCAATCCCGCATCGACGGAAAGGTTGATATCGGGGTAGAACTCGGCCTTCGTCACCTTGACGCCATGCAGCGCGGCATCGACCTGCCAGTACGCGGCGACGATGTCCGGTCGGCGCGAGACCAGATCCGCGGGCAGGTTGTCCGGCAGCATCATCGCCGGGGTGCCGGTATCGAGCCCCGCAAAGGTCGGCCGCGCGATGCGGTCGCCGCGGTCCGGCCCCGCGCCGAGCAGCGCCGCCAGCTGGTAGCGCACCGCCATGATCTGCCCATCGAGCCCGCTGACCGTCGATAGCGTGGTGGAGGTCTCGCCATGCGCGGTCTGCCGCTCGACATCGGTATCGAGCCCCGCGCGCACGCGCCGCTCGGTCACGCTGCCGATATCCTGCCGATTGCCGGCCTCCCGCGCCTGGATGTCGTGCAGCGCGTAGAGACGGGCGAGCTGGTTATAGGCGCTCGCCACGGAGGCCGCCAGGGCGATGCGCACCGCGTCGGCCTCCGCCTCTGTGGCCTTCTCGTCGGAGACGGCCTGCCTGAAGCCTTCGCGCTGCTTGCCCCAGAGGTCGAGGTCCCACGACGCATGGGCGAACGCGTTGTTGAGGGTCTGCCACGAACCGCGGTACGGCGGCGGCACGAGCGAGTTGTCCGAGAACCGCGCCCGCGTCCAGGCATACGAGCCGCTGATACTGGGGTAGCGCGCGGCGTCGGCCTCGCCGACATAGGCGTTCGCCTTGGCGATGCGCGCCTGCGCGGCGTCGATCGTCGGGCTGCCGCGCAGTGCCTCGCCGATGAGCGCGGGCAACTGCGGATCGCCGAACTGATCGGCCCACGCGAGCGTCGGCCACTGCCCATGCTCGTCGGGCAGGCTGTGCGTCGCCGGATACTGCGCGGGCCCGGCAATCTGGCGGTCGTCGTGGATGCCGGCGTAGTTGACGCAGCCCGTCAGATCCGACACGACGGCCATCGCCACCACCACGAACAACACGCCCCTCGCGATCCATACCGGCTTGCGCCTCCTGAAGTCTGGCATGCGCATGAGATTCCCCTCCTTGCTTTGATTGCCCAAATGCTAGGAGTCGGACGTCGGCGCGACTATTGACGCGTGGTGTATGCGGGGTCGACCGTTGGTATGAGGCGCCTTGCTGAAACGTCGTGAGGCGTTTGCGACAAACGTTTCCAACCGCGAGCCGCCGGCCATGCGAAGGTATGGGAATGTGCCGCGGGGGACATTCGCTGTCCGATGCGACGATAAGCGCCTGAGCAAGCTCACCGCGACCGGATTTACATAGGCGAATTGCTTCGTAGCACGGCTTCGCCATGGCATCGATCGCTTCGGCGCGCCCGGCGTGGAACGGACATCCGGCCACCTACGCTTGGCGCTCCTATCACCGAGCCTGAAGAGGTCAACACCATGACAAGCATCGAACTGCGCGACCGAGCCCACACTGTGCCGTACGCTGACGCCGATCGTCTGCCGGAGGACCGGCAAACGCCCTCGCCTTCCGTCTCCCCCACGCCGTCCCGCCGCCGGGCCGCAGCGGAGACCGGCTTGCCTGGGCAGCCGCCCGCGCGTACCGGTCACGGCGCGACCGACCGCGCCATCCCGCCCCGCCGGCCGCTTGCGCGGGCCCTCAGCGCGACGGCCAGTTACGCCGTGGAGAAGTTCCACCAGGTCGACGTCGTCAATGCCCTCGCGCCGCGTCAGGACCGCGCGTTCCGCGCGCAGATCGACCAGTCCAGGGACGAGGGGGACGAGGGGAACGATGCAGGGCATGCCGGCGCCGCGCTCACGACGCAGTTGCGCGAGCATCTGCGCGCCATCCGCGAGGACATCGCCGAGGGCCAGGGCACCGAGGCTGGATATCGGTACGACATTCCCGACGCCGCGCGCAACAGGGTGTTGCGCGATATCGCGCGTATCGAAACCAGCCTGGACGGACTGACGCAGGACAAGAGCGCCGCCGCCAGCATCGGACTCGCCGCCACGCGGCTCCTGCTCACGCCGCTGCCGTTGCTGCTGCCGCTGCTGTCGCATGAGCGGCAACGCAATGGCGTGGCCCTGATCGTCGCGTCGCTCTGCAAGACGTGGCTGATCGCGGCGGGGCTGTTCATGAACCCGACCGCCAACGGACGCGTCGTCGGGCAACATGTGCTGAACCGCGATCTCGCCAACAGCCTGCAGGCGGTCCTGCTGATCGCCAACATCGTGCCGACGAAGGGCGCGAAGGCCGTGTCCGAGAACGTCGCCTACAACGTCGTCGTCGGGGTGGCGGGTTTCGTCACGCTGATGGCGGCGTTCTATGGCGCGGCGGCGGCCACTTCGCAGTACGAACGCGTCCGCCACGGCGCGGCCAAACCGGGCTCGCTCGGCGCGTTTACGGCCCATCTATCGCAGGAGTCGCGCGACTTCCTCGAAGGCATGGCGACGCGCACCGCGTCGCAGTACAACGCGCTGCAGCAGGCGCGCAGCGCGTTCAAGGCGGGTGGGCAGAGACTGACGAATACCGCCGACTGGCATGTGAGCCAGGTCCTGGGCGGGCTCCAGCACCTCAAGGACGATATGCTTCGGCTCGCGGGCGTCCAGCAGCCGGCTGGCCTGGTCAGCCGCAATGAGGACAAGGTCAGCAAGGGCATCATGCTGGGCATCAGCGCGGCGGTGCTGTTCGCGCCGATCATTCCGGTCACGGGACTGGCGATCAAGCCCAGGCCGGAAACGATTCCGCTCGTCGACCTGCTGATCGACTACGCCTTCACGATGTTCCACATGGGCGCCATTTTCCGCAATCCCGGGGCGAGCGTGCAGCAGTCGCAGGATGCGTTCTCCCAATGGGTCGGCTTCAGCGGAGTGATGGCGTTCTGCTACGGCGCCAATGCGGCGCTCGGCGATCCGATCGCGAAGGATGACAAGGCCTGGGGCAAGTTCATCGCGGGGCTCTCGATCGCCAATACCACCGTGGCGACGCCCCTCGGCACGACGATGGCCGATGCCGTATCGCTGGTCTTCTCGCTATTGCGCCGGGGCGACCGCGACGGGGCGGGACGACAGCTCGCGGAAATCGGCGAAGCCATCATGGCGGCGCGGCCAGAGGCCCCGCAGCCCGAGGCTGACGATGCCGCGCGCATCGTCGAGCTGGACGAACCCGAAGTGCACGAACCCGAAGTGCACGAACCCGAAGTGCACGAACCCGAAGTCCCCGAACCTCAGGCCGCCGCGGAGACTTCGCGGCCAGTCTGAGGTCCACGCCGATCCGGCACGACGCAGTGGGCGGTCAGGTCCGATCGCCCACCGCGCGGCGGCGGGTCTCGTACGCGTTGCCGAACGTCTGCTTCGCCCGGCCGAGCACCTGTACAAACTCCAGTTGCTCGCCCTCGGGCCCCTTGCAGTAGATCAGCGCCCAGCCGTCCGACGGCCCTTCCGTGATGCGGTTGGTGTTGGTATCGACGGGCAGCGCCAGACGCTCCTGATCCGTGCGCGCTGTCACGATGCGGTTGGCCTTCACGTTGGTCATGCCGCGTCGCGCGGACTCCGCCTCCAGATCGCGCACGAACTGATTGAAGTCCACGTCGTCGCGGATGTAGAAGCAGATATGCATCGAGCGCGGATACGCGGGGCTCGTCAGGTCATGCGGCGGGGCGTAGCTGTCTCCACTGCCCTGCGGCTGCTCGCGATCGCGATACTGCAGCAGCTCCAGCACCACGTTGTCGAACTGGACGAACCGCACATCCAGCCGTTGCGCGCCGCTGCGCAGGTCGGGCACGCCGATCGCGCGCGGATTGACGTGCGCCTCCCGCGCGCGAATCTCTTCGGTCAGCAGCAGCGTATTCTGGATCTTTTCCCCGCTGAAGTTGCCATCGCGGAGGATCTCGGTGCCGCCGAGGACCTCGGTATAGAACGCGAACGCGCGATCCATGTTCTGGACCGTGAGCCCGAAATGCTGGACGCCGCGTAGCCGCGCGCCCAGTGATGTGCCTACCCCGGCGGCCACCCCCGCGCTCCCCCCCGCGCGCGGAGCCGGCTGGGCCGGCTGCGCCACTGCAGCGGTCGCGCCGGCCGCCAGCGCGCCGGCGATACCGCCCACGGACGCCAGGCCCGCGGCCCGCAGCAGGTCGCGGCGTCCCGCGTTGGGCAGCGCGCGAGCCTTGTCTTCGATGCACCCGTCGGGGCGCTCATTCACGCGCTCATTACCGTGCTCATTAACGTGCTCATTAACGTGCTCACCCACGCGCTCATTCACGCGCCCGGCGATGCGATCGATACTATCTTCGAACATGTTTTCTCCCATGCTTGAGGAACAATGCAACGGATCATGCTATCGGCTCGGGCGGCGCCTCACGCGTTAAGCGTCGTCAAATCCGGTGAACCCCAATGCATGTGAGGTATCCGCTATCATCGCGGCTTCCCGGATTCCATCGGACATTGACCAGAGACGGTGACTGAAGCGCAAACGACTCCCCACGAAGGTGCGGCGAACGCGGACGGCCAAGGGTACGGGTTCGGACGCTTTCGTCTGATACCCGGCCGGCAGCTTCTGCTCGACGGGGACACGCCCGTCCGCATCGGGGGACGCGCGCTGGAAATCCTCGCCGCGCTGGTCGAACGGCCGGGCGACCTCGTCAGCAAGGCCGATCTGATGGCGCGCGCGTGGCCCAACACGGTCGTCGAGGAGAGCAACCTCAAGGTCCATATGGCGGCGCTGCGGCGCGCGCTAGGCGACGGCCAGCCGGGACAGCGCTATATCGCAACCGTGATCGGACGCGGCTATCGCTTCGTGGCGCCCGTTGCCTGCACGATGTCGATGCAGCCCGGAGACATCGCCCCGCCGCGGCACAACCTGCCCGCGGTAACCACGCGCGTCATCGGCCGTGCCGACGCCATCGACGTACTGCTGACGCAATTGCGCGAGCGACGTTTCGTGACCGTGGTGGGCCCCGGCGGCATCGGCAAGACCACCGTCGCGCTCGCGGTAGCCGATGCCGTCATTGCCGGCGGCGGACGCGACCTCCCTGCCGAGGTGCGATTCGTCGACCTCGCGCCGTTATCGGACAGCCACTTCGTGGGCGGCACCATCGCGGCCGCGCTCGGGCTCTCGGTACAGGGCGAAGACGCGCTGCCGGCACTGGTCTCGTACCTGCGCGAACGGCCCACGCTGATCGTGCTAGATAGCTGCGAGCACGTGATCGACGCCGCCGCAGCGTTTGCCGAGCAGATCGTGTCCGGCGCGCCGGAGGCACGCATCCTCGCCACGAGCCGCGAGTCGCTGCGCGTCCGCGGCGAGGTCATCTACCGGCTGGCGCCGCTCGAACTCCCTCCAGTCTCTCCCCCCTCGCTTGTCTCGACGGCGCTGACGGCCGCGGAGGCGCTGGCCTACCCCGCCGTGCAGCTGTTCGTCGAACGCGCGGCCGAATGCGTGGATGGGTTCGAACTGCGCGATGCCGACGCACCGGGCGTCGCCGACATCTGCCGCAAGCTCGACGGCATCGCGCTGGCCATCGAACTGGCGGCGACGCGCCTCGATGCGTTCAGCATCCACGACCTGTCGATCCTGCTCGAGGACCGCCTGCGGCTGCTGTATCAGGACCGCCGCGGCACGCTGCCCCGCCATCGCACGCTGGCGGCCGCGCTCGACTGGAGCTACGAATACCTGCCGTTGCGGGAGCAGGCGCTGTTGCGGCGCCTGTCGGTCTGCATCGGCCCGTTCACGCGCGAAACGGCGGCCGCGCTCGGCGTGCTGGAGCCGGCCGACGGCCACCCCTCCGACGTCGTCGAAGCCATGGCCAACCTCGTCGCCAAGTCGCTGCTCGTGGCGGACGTGACCGGCCATTACGTGTATTACCGGCAGCTCGATACCACGCGCGCCTATGGGCAGCACAAGCTGCTCGCGTTCGGCGAATACGACCTCTGCGTGCGGCGTCATGCGGAACACCATCGCAACCTGCTGATCCGCGCCGCTGCCGAATGGGAAGCGCGCCCCACCGCCGCATGGCTGGCCGACTACGGAGGCAAGATCGATGACGTGCGCGCCGCCCTGCGCTGGGCGTTCTCGCCCGACGGGGACGCCGAACTTGGCATCTCGCTCACCGTGGCGGCCATTCCGCTGTGGATGCATCTGGCACTGTTCGACGAATGCCGGCAGGCCGCCGAGCGTGCGCTGGCCGTCGCCACCGCGCATGCCAGCGACGAGATGAAGCTCAACGCGGCACTCGGCGCGGCCCTGCTATATGTGCAGGGGCCCACCGTACAGACCGGCCGCGTGTGGACGCGCGCGCTCGCGCTCGCGGAACAGCTCGGCGACGGCGAGTACCAGTTGCGCGCGCTGTGGGGATTGTCCGTTTATCACACATACGTCGGCGAACACCGCATCGCGCTCGACCTGGCGGCACGCTTTCGCACGGTGGCCGGCGGCCAGGGCGACCGCGCCGCCCAGCTGAGCGTCGATCGCATGAGCGCGACGGCCTTACGGTATCTCGGCGAGCCCGAGCACGCGCGGCGCTATCTGGACCGCATGCTCGGCCAGTACGTGCCGCCTGTGCACCGCTCCCACATCGCGCGCTTCCAGCTGGACCAGCGCGCCGCGGCGCTCGGCACGCTGTCCAGCGTGCTATGGCTGCAGGGGTTTCCCGATCAGGCGATGGCCTCGGCGCGCCGCGCGCTGGACCACGCGCGCGACACGCACCACGCGCTCTCGCTGACGATCGCGCTGGTGCACGCGGTCTGCCCGGTCGCGCTGCTCGTCGGCGACCTCGAGACCGCAAGGCAGGCGCAGGCGACGCTCGCACAGCACCTCTCGCGGCAGCCGGTCACGTTCTGGAATGCACTGTGCACGGTGCTCGACGGCATGCTCAGGCTGCGTCAGCGCGATGTCACCGGAATTTGCGTGATGCGCGGCGGGCTCGATGCGCTCCAGGGCAGCGGCTTCCGGCTGCGCTACCCGGCCCACCTCGGCGTGCTGGCCGAAGGCCTGGGTGACGCGGAACGGTTCACCGAGGCGCATGCCGCCATCGACGAGGCGCTGTCATCGTCCGCGCGAACGGGAGAACGGTGGTGCCTGCCCGAGCTACTGCGCGTCAAGGGCAAACTGCTGCGCAGCGGCAATGCGGACGACGATGGAGCGGCCGCACACCTGCAACAGGCCGTGGACCTCGCGCGTCATCAGCATGCCTTGTCATGGGAGTTGCGCGCGTCGGTCGATCTCGCCCGGCTATGGGTGGATCAGGGCCGCGGCGCGGACGCGCTCGCCCTGCTCGCTGCCGTGCAGGGGCGTTTCACCGAAGGCTTTGCCACCGCGGATTATGTCGCCGCCGATTATGTCGCCGCCCGCGCGGCCGCGGCCGCGGCCGCGGCGAACGCGCCATAGCGTTCGGGAACGAGTTCCCGCTCGTCTTCCACGGCATCCGGCGGACAGAGCTCGAGCAGATCCACCATGCGCACGAGTTCCGCGAACGAGGCCGCCTGCATCTTCCGCATCGCCTGGCTGCGATGCATCTTGACCGTGGCTTCGCTGATGCCGATGCGCTCGGCCACCTGCTTGTTGAGCAAGCCGCGCGTCGCCAGCACCATGACCTCGCGCTCGCGCGGCGTCAGGGTATCCAGCCGTGCCCGGAGGTTGGCCATATGGCAGATCGAACGGTAGCGCTCCCGATCGACGTCGAGGCCCCGGTAGATTGCATCGAGCAGGTCCTGGTCGCGAAAAGGCTTGGCGATGAAATCGATGGCGCCCTCCTTCATCGCCGCGATGCCCATCGTGAAATCCGCATAGCCCGAAATGAAGACGATCGGGAGCGACCGCTCGGTGCGCGCGAGCTTCAATTGCAGCGAGAGGCCGCTGAGCCCGCGCAGGCGAACGTCGAGCACCATGCAGGCGGGGCTCTCGGGCGGCGTGACGGCCAGCGCTTCTTCGGCGGATGCGAACAGTTGGCAGCGCAGGCCGACCGAGCGCAGCAGATTGGAGAGCGCGATCCGCACGCCCGCGTCGTCATCGACGATCAGCACCGTGGCATCGTCGATGCACATCTCGTCGAGGGATGGATCAATCGCAATGGCAGGACTTTTCACGGGAACCCCTCTGGCTGACCTCGATACGGCCATACTAGGCCCAGACCGAAGCGCGATGCGTGAATGGCGGGTTAATCCTCGTGAAGGCCGTCAATTGAGACCGGATGAGACTCAACTCATCCACATTCCGTCTTGGACAGGCTCAAGTCCCCCACCTAGACTGCCCTTCATCCACTTCTTATCGAGAAACGAGATCATCATGAGTATCCGCAACACACTCGCCGGCCACGTGCTCGGCTTCGGCACCGCCCCGCTGGGCAATATGTTCCGCGCCATTCCCGAAGAGGAAGCCAGGGCCACCGTCGAGGCGGCCTGGAACCAGGGCGTGCGTTACTTCGACACCGCGCCGTTCTACGGCGCCGGCCTCGCCGAGATCCGTCTTGGCGAAGTGCTCGGGCAGTACAAGCGCGACGACTACGTGCTGAGCACGAAGGTCGGCCGCATCATCCTGGACGAGATCGAGGACGCCAGCGCCCGTTCGCTGGGCGAGAAGAGCGGCGTGTTCGCCGCTGGCCGCCCGAACAAGATCGTCAACGACTACTCGGCCGACGCCACGCTGCGCTCCATTGAGGACAGCCTGGAGCGCATGAAGACGGACCGCCTCGATATCGTGTGGATTCACGACATTGCACAGGATTTCTATGGCGACGAATGGCTGTCGTACTTCGAGGCGGCCCGCAAGGGCGCGTTCCGCGCGCTGACCCGTCTGCGCGATGAGGGCGTGATCAAGGGCTGGGGCCTCGGCGTCAACAAGGTCGAACCCATCGAACTGACGCTGGATCTGGGCGAAGCGCAGCCCGATGGCTTCCTGCTCGCCGGCCGCTACTCGCTGCTCGACCACGAGCGCGCCCTCCAGCGCGTGATGCCCAAGGCGGCCGAGCGCCAGACCGAGATCGTCGTCGGCGGTCCTTACAGTTCCGGCATCCTGGCGGGCGGCGCGCACTTCGAATACCAGAAGGCGCCGGCCGACATCATCGCCAGGGTCGAACGGATCAAGTCGGTCGCCCTGCGCCACGGGGTGAGCATCAAGGCCGCCGCGCTGCAGTTCGCGCTGGCCAATCCCGCGGTGGCCGCAGTGATTCCGGGCGCGAGCAAGCCTGAACGCATCGCCGAGGACGTGGCCGCCCTCGCCGAGGTCATCCCGGCCGACTTCTGGCGCGAGCTGCGTGCGGAACGGCTGGTGGCGGAGAACGCGCCGCTGCCCCTCGGCTAAGGATTTACCGCGATTTACCCGACTTAACCACGCGCGCGTCAACGGTCCGGTAAAACGGATGACATGCACTCGTCATCCGTAGCCGCCTCGCACCCGTCTACCCTTCGTCGCGAGAGACTCCCATCATGAGCGACATCTTCGTGTTCGGGCCCTATCGGCTCTACCCGCACGCACGCGTGCTCCAGCGCGACGGCACGGACGTCCCGCTGGGGAGCCGCGCGTTCGACATGCTCGTGGCCATGGTCGATCGGGCCGGCGAGGTGCTGTCGCATCGAGATCTCATGGCGATTGCGTGGCCGGACCTCGTCGTCGAGGATTCCAACGTGCGTGTGCAGATGGCCAACCTGCGTCGCAAGCTCGGTTGCGGCACCGAGGGCATCCGGTATATCGCCAGCATCGCGGGGCGTGGCTATTGCTTCGTCGCGCCTCTGCAATGCATTCCCACCGAACGGGTCACCACGCCGGTCCGCCGTATCGGCATGCCGCGCCCGCTGCCGCCGCCGCTCGCACGCGCCCTGGGTCGCGAGGAGCAGCTCGCCGAGCTCTCGGAGATGGTCGCCAGCCGCGGCTTCGTCACAGTGGTGGGTCCGGGCGGTGTCGGCAAGACCACGCTCGCGGTGCTCGTCGCGCATGCCATGCACGACCGTACCGATGCCACATGCTTCGTCGATCTCGGGATGGTGGAACATGGCGTGCTCGTGCTCGACCATGTCATCGCCGCCGTAGGGCTCCATGTCACGGGCGGCGACCGGCTCGAGGAGTTGCTGGCGTTCCTCGCCGGGAGGCGGATGCTGATCGTGCTCGACAACTGCGAGCATTTGATCGAATCCGTGGCATCGCTGGTCGAACAACTCGTCTCGCATGCGCCGTCCACTCGTTTGCTCGTCACGAGCCGCGAGGCGCTGCGCGTGCATGGAGAGTCGGTCTATCTGCTGCGGCCGCTCGGGTCGCCGCCGCATACGGGGCGGCTCACCGCCCGGCAGGCGCTCGCATGGCCGGCCGTACAGCTATTCATGGAACGGGCACTGGAAGGCGGCCATCATCCGCCGCTGAGCAACGAGCAGGCCGCCGTGGTGGCGGGCATCTGCCGGCGGCTCGACGGCAATCCGCTGGCCATCGAACTCGTGGCCAGCCGCGTCGGGCGGTATGGCATACAGGGCGTCGCCGATCTGCTCGGCAACCAGCTGGCGCTGCGGTGGCGGGGACGGCGCGATGCGGCACCGCGCCACCGCACGGTCGAGGCCATGCTCGACTGGAGCTGCAATCTCCTGCCGGTGCGGGATCGCATGGTGTTGTACCGGCTCAGCGTATTCACTGGCGAGTTTTCGCTCGACGCGGCGGTCGCCGTCGCGGCGGACGACCTGTGCACGACGGCCGAGGCCGCGGAGTCGATCGGCGACCTGATCGACAAGTCGCTGGTGACGGTGAACACCGTCGATGGGCGCACGCGGCTACGCTTGCTCGACACCACGCGCACCTACGCCGCGATGCGCCTGGACGAGGCGACCAGCGCCATGGCCATTGCCGCCGAACCGAGCGCCGCCGAACCCGTGGGCACCCTCCCCCTGGCGCCCGAACCGGCGTCCCCGTCCGTACTGTCCATCGCCGCGCCCGCACGGCTACCATCCCCGCTGCGCGTGACGACTGCCCCCCTCACGTCCTGACATCGGGCGCGCCTTAGTGGGCCTCAATGGGCCTCAGTGGTCCTCAGCTCGCATCAGTGCGCGCGCACGGCGTTGGTGATGGCGCCCGCGCATTCCCGGACCATGGGCCCCAGTTTCCCCAGGACCTCCTCGGCCGTCCAGCGGCTACCCGGCGCCACCACGTGCACCGCCGCCACCGCGCGGCCATCCTTGTTGTAGACCGGCGCGCCGACGTTGAGATGTCCGAGGTAGTACTCCTCGAAGTTGATCGAGTAGCCGCGCGCACGCCCCTCCAGCACGAGCTTGAAGATCTGCTCGCGATCGAGATTCGTGTGCGACGTCAGTGGCTTGACGTCCGACTCGCGCAGTAGCGACTGAATCTCGGCGTCCGGCAGTCCGGCAAGGTATGCGCGTCCCGCAGCCGTGCAATACATCGGCATGCGGCTGCCGATGGCCTGGTGCGCCACGATCGGCTTGCGGCTCGTGAACGACGCCACGTAAACCATGTTGAGCCCGCACGGTTCGGTGAGCGACACCGTCTCGTCGCACGTGCTGTTCATCGCGGAAAGGAACGGGTTCGCGCTGTCGATCAGCGTATTGGAGGCGACGTAGTTGCAGCCAATCTCCATCACCTTGTTGGCCAGTTCGTATCGCCGCGTATGCGGGTCCTTCGTGACGTAGCCCAGCGCCTCGAGCGTGAACACGATGCGCTGCGCGGAGCTGCGCGTGATGCCCACCATCTCCGCGATCTGGCCCAGGCTCATATGCCGGTTGCGGGCGCCGAACGCGGCCAGCACGGCGAGTCCCTTCTCGACCGACTGGTTGAACATCGGCGAATCCTTGAGATCGCTGTCCATGTGGCAACCCTTTTTCCGTAACAAATTAATCGATATGCGAACGCATATAAGCGTTTACCGAACGCCGACTTCTTCGTAGACTTTCCGTAATCGCTGCACAGACACAGTATATCGCATAGCGATTACCGTGTCGCACTTTTTTGTGCAAGCGCACCAGAACGGCGCCGGCGTCCGCACCAAAGCGTGCATCGGCAACATCGGCGACCGCTCGCACCGTCAATCGATCCGCAAGGAATGAGGAAACGCAATGAAAGTCGGAGTGGAAGTGGGAGGAACGTTCACGGACCTCGTCGCGCATAGCGGCGGACAGGTACGTGTCATCAAGGTGCCCAGCACGCCTTCGTCGCCGGACATCGGCGTCGTCAATGCGTTGCGCGCCGCGGGCATCGACTTTTCGCAGATCGAGGATTTCGCGCACGGCTCTACCGTTGCGACGAACGCCGTCCTCGAGCGCAAGGGCGGCAAGGTCGCCTTCGTCGCGACGGAGGGGTTCCGCGACATCCTGTTCCTGCAGCGTCATGATCGCCGTCAGATCTATGACCTGTTCTACAAGAAGCCCGCACCGCCGGTCGCGCGGCGTGCCTGCTTCGAGGCCCGCGAGCGGGTCCTGACCGACGGCACGGTCGAGCGCGCCCTTGACGAAGGCCGCTTCCGCGCCGAAGTGCTGCCGCTGCTCGAAGCCGGCGCCTACGATTCGGTCGCCATCTGCCTGCTCAACGCCTACCGCAATCCCGAACACGAACTGCGCCTCGCGCAACTGATCCGCGACGCCCTGCCGGGCATCGTGGTCACCTGCTCGCACCAGGTCGCCTGCGAATTCCGCGAATACGAACGCGCCAGCACCGCCACCCTGTCGGCCTTCGTGCAGCCCGTCATCGCCGGCTACCTCGGCCGCCTGACCGAGACGCTGACGCGCGAAGGCTTCCGCGGCCGCTTCTCGGTGATGCAGTCGAACGGCGGCCGCCTGCCGGCCGAAGCGATGCGCGAGAACGCCATCAGCGCCCTGTTCTCCGGTCCCGCGGCGGGCGTCGTCGGCGCCGTGCGCCAGGTCGTGCGCTCGGGCCATCGCAATATCATCACGTTCGACATGGGAGGCACGAGTTCCGACGTGTGCCTGGTGCAGGACGGCAAGCCGACGCTCGCGCCGGAAACCGAGATCGACGGCCTGCCCGTGCGCACGCCCGTGCTCGATATCGTGTCCGTCGGCGCCGGCGGCGGCAGCCTGATCTGGATCGACGACGGCGGCATGCTGCGCGTGGGTCCGGAAAGCGCAGGCGCGCAACCGGGCCCCGCCTGCTACGGCAAGGGCGGCACACAGCCGACCATCACCGATGCGCACGTCGTGCTCGGCACCGTGCGCCCGGAAGCGTTCCTGGGCGGCCAGATGTCGCTCGACGTCGCTGCCGCCCACCGCGCTTTCGACGCGCTGGCCGCGCACTTCAGGCTGCCCGTGGAGGCCGTCGCGTATAACGCAGTGCGTCTGTCCAATGCGAACATCGTCCGCGCCATCCAGCTGGTCTCGACCGAGCGCGGCCGCGACCCGCGCGACTATGTGCTCGTGCCGTTCGGCGGCGCCGGCCCGATGCAGGCGGCGCAGATCGCCGAGGAACTCGGCATCGACACCGTGGTGGCCCCGCCGAATCCCGGCGTCACCTCCGCTCACGGCCTGCTCGCCTCGGACTTTATCAAGTACGAGACGATGACGCACCGCGTGCAGGTGGCCGACGATACCTGCGAGGAACTGCGAAAGCGCTTCGCGGCCATGAAGCAGGACCTCGAAGCCCAGTTCCTTCGCATGTCGTTCGACCAGCCGCTGACGTTCGGCTTCACGCTCGAAATGCGTTACGTAGGCCAGGCCTTCGAAGTGCCGCTCGAACTCGACGCGGAAGCCCTCGCAAAACTCGATCGCGCGGGTCTGGAAGCGGCGTTCATCGACGCGCACCACCGTATCTATTTCCACAGCGACAAGTCGGGGCGCCCGATGGAAGTGGTCGCGCTGCGCGTCGGGGCCACGCTGACCGCGCCGCCGCTTGCCGCCACCTCGCAGAACACCGGCAGTGCCACCGCCGCCGCCGGAGAACCGGCGCTGTACGACGGTACGCAGTGGGCGCCCTGCGCGCGCCGTACCGTGACCGGACTCGCGACGGGCGGCCAATCGGTGCAGGGCCCCGCCGTGCTCGAGGACTACACCACCACGGTGCTCGTACCCGCTGGCTGGAAAGCCGCCGTCGATTCGCAATCCAACCTGATTCTCTCCAAGGAGGCCTGAGCATGCCGGTCAATCCGTTCGACAACGCAATCATCAGCCAGAGCATGCTCGCAGCCGCCCGCGAGATGGGCGTCAAGCTGATCCGTTCCGCGTATACCACCATCCTGCGTGAAGCCAGCGACGGCTCCGCCGCCATTGCTAACGTGCACGGCGACATCGTCGCGCAGGCCGAGCTGATTCCGATCCAGCTGGGTCCCATCGGCATGACGCTCAAGGCGCTGCTCAAGAAGCATCCGCCGGAGACGATCACGCCGGACGACTTCATGATCACGAACGATCCGTACTCCGGCGGCCAGCACCTGCCCGACGTGTACATCTTCTGCCCGATCTTCTATCAGGGCAAACTGATCGGCTTCGCGGCCAGCGTGGCCCATCAGATCGACTTCGGCGGCGGCGCGCCGGGCCTGGACCCCGGTGCGAGCGACATCTATCAGGAAGGCCTGCGCCTGCCGCTGACCAAATGGTCGAAGAGCAAGGACTGGGACGGCGGCCCGTTCGAGCAGCTCGTACGCGCCAACATCCGCGTGCCGGACCTCACCATCGGCGACATGAACGCGATGTTCGCCGCCAACGCCATCGCCAATGCCCGCGTCACGCAGCTCTGCGACAAGTACGGCGAAGCCATGGTCACGGAAGTCATGGCCGAGATGGTCAACTACTCGGAGCGCCGCTTCCGTGCCGCGATCCAGCAGGTGCCGGATGGCGTGTACTACGGCGAGGACGTGATCGACGACGACGGCGTCAGCGACGAGCCGCTGCTGATCAAGGCCAAGGTCACCGTGGCCGGCGACTCGATCGATATCGACTTCGACGGCAGCAGCCCGCAGGTGCGCCGCAACCTCAACTCGCCCTACTCGTGCACGGTGTCCGCGGCGGTGACGGTGGTCAAGTCCATCCTGACCTCTCCCGACATCCCGTTCAACGACGGCATCCTGCGCGCGGTCCGGATCTCGGCGCCGTACGGGTCGATCCTGAACCCGGCCCCGCCGTCGCCGGTGCGCGCGCGCCTGGAAGCGAACTACCGCATCTACAACGCCGTCATGCGCGCGTTGTCGACGGTGGTCCCGGAGAAGGTCATCGCCACGGGCTTCGACACGCTGACCGCCGCATGCTTCTCCATCCAGCGCGACGAGAGCTACAGCGTCTATCTTGAAATCTTCGGTGGCGGGTACGGCGGCTCGGAACACGGCGACGGTTGCGATGCGGTGGACTCTCCGCTCTCCAACTGCGCGAACACGCCGGCGGAAGCGCTCGACATGGAATACGACTTCTTCCGCCTGGAGCGTTATGCGCTGGAAGCGGACTCGTTCGGCACGGGCAAGCACCGTGGCGGTGCCGGCTTCAGCCGCGAATACTCGGTCCTCAAGGATGGCGTGGTATTTGCAATCTACGCGGACCGTCATCGTTATGCACCACGGGGGCTCTTCGGCGGCGAGGAAGGCAAGCGCGGCTACTGCGAGATCACGCGCAACGGTGTGACCGAGCGGCTGGCGTCGAAGTCGATGGTCACGCTGAACAAGGGAGATCGCGTGAAGGTGTTCATGGGCGGTGGCGGCGGTTACGGCGATGTGCGCGAGCGCAGCCCGGAACTGGTGGAAGCCGACATCTGTGACGGCATGGTAGCCGGCGCGCGCTGAGCCGCGTGACACTGGCACTCCTTGGGGGAATGGAAATCATGAAGAATCGTTTCAGTGCTGTGCTTTGCCAATCGATCGCGGCCTCCGCGCTGCTGTGCGCTGGCGTTGCCTTACCGGGCGCCGCGCAAGCGGAGATCTCCGACGGCGTGGTCCGCATCGGGCTGCTGACCGACATGTCGGGCGCGTTCTCGCAGTTCTCCGGCCAGGGTTCGGTCGTGGCCGCGCAGATGGCCATCGACGACTGTCTCGCCAAGGAGTGCAAGGGTCTGAAGATCGAGCTGCTGTCCGCCGACCACCAGAACAAGACCGACATCGCGCTGGCCAAGGCGCGGGAGTGGGCCGACGTCAACAAGGTGGATGCCTACGCCGACATGGTCAACTCCGCGGTGGCCCTGGCCATGGAAAGCCTCGCGGTACAGAAGAAGAAGGCCGCGCTGTTCGCGGGCGGTCCGGTGCGTATCACCAACGAAGACTGCCAGCCCGAATACGTGGTGCAGTGGATGTGGGACACCTACTCGCAGACCGCCGCGGCCATCAAGGGCATCGCGCAGGCCAAGCAGCGCTGGTACTTCATCACGGTGGACTACGCCTACGGCAACGCGGCCTCCGCCGAGGCGCGCAAGCAGCTGGAGGCACTGGGCGCACAGACCATCGGCGAGTCCAAGCATCCGCTCAACAGCAGCGACATGTCCTCGCAGATCATCGCCGCGCAGCAGTCCAACGCGGATGTGATCGCTTATGTCAACTCGGGGGCGGACTCGGCCAACGCCATCAAGACCGCGAGCCAGTTCAAGCTGGGCGCCAAGAAGATGCAGGCGGCGTTCTTCCCCACTGTCTACGAGATCAAGGGTATCGGTCTCGATCAGGCAAAGGGGCTGCGCTTCCCGGAAAGCTTCTACTGGGACATCGATGACGGCACGCGGCGCTTCAGCAAGCGGTTCATGGACATCTACAAGAAGGGTCCGCCGTCGCTGACGCACGCGGGGGTCTATTCGTCCGTGCTGCACTATCTGAAGGCCGTGGCGGCGAGCAAGTCCGATGACGCGCAGGTCGCCATCCGCGCCATGCACCAGATGCCGATTCAGGACGACGTGGTGCGCAATCCCAAGCTGCGTCCGGATGGCCGCATGGTGCACGACTACTACTACTTCCGCGTGAAGAACCCCGAGGAGTCGAAGGGGCCGTGGGACCTCTATGCCCTGGAGAAGACGCTGCCCGGCGACGACGTGTTCCTGCCGGCCAGCAGCAGCCAGTGCCGGGTCTTCAAGAACGCCTCGAAGTAGCCCGGCCTCAGGCTCGTACACGGCATGACTCCAGACGATCTGATACTCGAGACGCACGCGCTGACCAAGACGTTCAAGGGTTTTACCGCGGTCAGCGACGTGAACCTGCGCGTGAAGCGTGGTTCGATTCATGCCTTGATCGGCCCCAACGGGGCCGGCAAGACCACATGTTTCAACCTGCTGACGAAGTTCCTCGAACCGACAACGGGCACCATCCTGTTCAACGGCATCGACATCACGCGCGAGAAACCCGCGCAGATCGCGCGCCGCGGCGTGATCCGCTCGTTCCAGATCTCCGCCGTGTTCCCGCACCTCACGGTGCGCGAGAACGTGCGCATCGGTCTGCAGCGGCAGCTCGGCACCGCGTTCCAGTTCTGGCGCAGCGAGCGTTCGCTCGACGCGCTGAACGGCCGCGCGATGGCGCTGCTCGAGCAGGTGGGCCTCACCGAGTTCGCGGAAACGGTCACGGTGAACCTGCCGTATGGCCGCAAGCGCGCGCTCGAGATCGCCACCACGCTCGCGATGGAGCCTGAGCTCATGCTGCTGGACGAGCCCACGCAGGGCATGGGCCACGAAGACGTGGACCGCGTGACGCAGCTGATCAAGAAGGTCTCCGTGGGCCGCACCATCCTGATGGTCGAGCACAACATGAACGTCGTGTCATCGATCGCGGACAAGATCACCGTGCTGCAGCGTGGCGCGATTCTCGCCGAGGGACCGTACGCGGAGGTATCGAAGGACCCGCGCGTGATGGAAGCGTACATGGGCACGGCGGACGCCGAACTGCAGGGGGCACATTGAGATGACATCCACTAGCCCCGCCCTCGAGATCCAGGGCTTGCACGCCTGGTACGGCGAATCGCACATCCTGCACGGCGTGGATCTCACCGTGCAGCGCGGCGAAGTTGTTACGCTGCTGGGCCGCAACGGTGCGGGCCGCACCACCACCATGCGCGCGATCATGGGGTTGACCGGTGCGCGCAAGGGTTCGATCCGGATCGACGGCCACGAGACCATCGGGCTGCCCACGCACAAGATTGCGCACTACGGCGTCGGCTACTGCCCCGAAGAACGGGCCATTTTCTCGAGTCTTTCATGCGAGGAGAACCTGAGACTGCCGCCCTCACTGAAGCACCATCAACGGGCGGCAATAAAGGAGGGCATCAAGGAGGGCATGACAGAGGCCGAGATCTACGAGATGTTCCCGAACCTCGCCGAACGCCGGCAGAGCCAGGGCACGCGACTCTCGGGCGGCGAACAGCAGATGCTCGCCGTCGGCCGCATCCTGCGCACGGGCGCGAACCTGCTGCTGCTCGACGAGATCTCGGAAGGCCTTGCGCCCGTCATCGTGCAGGCGCTCGCGCGCATGATTCTCACGCTCAAGAAGAAGGGCTACACGGTGGTGATGGTGGAGCAGAACTTCCGCTTCGCCGCGCCGCTCGCGGACCGCTTCTACGTGATGGAGCACGGCGCCATCGTCGAGCGCTTCGCGGCCAGCGAGCTCCAGGCCCGGATGCCCATTCTCAACGAACTGCTGGGGGTCTGACACGATGGATGTCTTCGGTTACCCGCTGCCCGCGCTGCTGTCCCAGCTGCTGCTGGGCCTCGTCAATGGCGCGTTCTACGCGATGCTGAGTCTCGGGCTCGCCGTGATCTTCGGCCTGCTCAACGTGATCAACTTCGCGCACGGGGCGCTGTTCATGCTCGGTGCCGTGCTCGCGTGGGCCGGCATGGAGTACGCGGGCCTGAGCTACTGGGTGATGCTGTTGCTTTCGCCCATCGTTGTCGGCGCGCTCGGCGTGATCATCGAGAAGACGATGCTGCGCTGGATCTACAAGCTCGATCACATCTACGGCCTGCTGCTGACACTCGGCATCACGCTCGTGATCGAAGGCGTGCTGCGCTCGATCTACGGTGTGTCAGGCCTGCCGTACTCGCCGCCGGAAGCGCTGCAGGGCGCGACCGATCTCGGCTTCATGATCCTGCCGAACTACCGCGGGTGGGTCGTGGTGGCATCGCTGATCGTCTGTATCGCCACGTGGTACGTGATCGAGAAGACCAAGCTGGGCGCATATCTGCGTGCCGGCACGGAAAATCCCAAGATGGTCGAGGCCTTCGGCATCAACGTGCCGCTGATGGTCACCCTGACCTATGGCTTCGGCGTCGCGCTGGCCGCGTTCGCGGGCGTGCTCGCCGCGCCGGTGATCCAGATCTCGCCGCTGATGGGCCAGAACCTCATCATCGTCGTGTTCGCGGTGGTCGTGATCGGCGGCATGGGCTCGATCATGGGTTCGATTCTCACGGGTCTGGGCCTCGGCGTCATCGAGGGCCTGACCAAGGTGTTCTATCCCGAGGCGTCGGCCACGGTCGTATTCGCGATCATGGCCGTCGTGCTGCTCGTTCGACCCGCCGGCTTGTTCGGCAAGGAAAAATAGGCCGGATCCTCAACGTGAACAAGACCCCCCTCACCTATCTCCCTTCCGCGGCGATCCTCGCCGTCATCCTGATCGCCCCATTTGCCGGCGTCTATCCGCTGTTCGTGCTCAAGGTGCTGTGCTTCGCGCTGTTCGCGAGCGCGTTCAATCTGCTCATCGGTTATGCGGGGCTGCTCTCGTTCGGCCATGCTGCGCTGTTCGGCGGGGCGGGCTACATCGCGGGTCATGCGCTCAAACACTGGGGCATCACCCCGGAGCTGGCGTTGCTCGTGGGTACGCTTGCGGGCGCGCTGCTGGGCGCCGGCATGGGCGCGCTGGCCATTCGGCGCCAGGGCATCTACTTTTCGATGATCACGCTCGCGCTCGCGCAGATGCTGTACTTCGTATGCCTGCAGGCGCCGTTCACGGGCGGCGAGGATGGCCTGCAGGGTGTGCCGCGCGGCAACCTGTTCGGCGTGCTGCCGCTCGACGACGACCGCGTGCTGTATTACGTGGTCGTGGCGATCGTCGCGGCCGCGTTCGGACTGCTTGGTCGTATCGTCGCCTCGCCGTTCGGGTCCGTACTCGCCGCCATCAAGGAGCACGAGCCGCGCGCGATCTCCCTGGGCTATGACGCGGACCGCTTCAAGCTGATCGCCTTCGTGCTGTCGGCCGCGATCTCCGGTCTTGCCGGATCGCTCAAGGTGCTGGTACTCGGCTTCGAGACGCTGACCGATGTGCACTGGTCGATGTCGGGCACAGTCATCCTGATGGCGCTGCTCGGTGGTATCGGCACACGTTGGGGTCCCGTGCTCGGCGCGCTCGTTATCGTCACGCTCGAGACGCGCATCGGCGACATCGGCGCCTCGCTCGCATCGCTTACCGGCATTCCCGCATTCCAGTCGCTAGGCGAATCGGTCACGATCGTCAGCGGCCTGCTGTTCGTTGGCACCGTGATGTTCCTGCGCGGCGGCCTGATCTGCGCGCTTGCGCCACTTGCGCGCACCACGCGCGTCATGCAGTTGCGGCGCGTCGCCGCTCGGGACAAAATGCAGGGGACTTGAAACACAGGAGTACCCGCATGCTGGATATCCGCCAACTTCACTACTTCGTGGCGGTCGCCGAGGACGAGCACGTCGGCCGCGCCGCCGAACGGCTGCATATTTCCCAGTCCCCGCTGAGCCGGCAGATCGCGCAACTCGAGGAGAAGCTGGGCCTCGTGCTGTTCGAGCGCGCGCAGCAGCGCATTCGCCTCACGCGCGACGGCCGCGTGTTCCTTGCGGAGGCGCGCGCCTTCCTCACGCACGCGAGCCGGCTGGAATCGCTCGCGCGCCGGCTCGGCAGCGGCGACGAAGGCGGCCTCTGCATCGGCTACCTCGAATATGCGATGCATTCGGGCGTGCTGCCCAATGCGTTACGGCAGTTGCGCGAGACGCGCCCCGCCGTGCATATCGCGCTCTATAACCAGCAGTCCTCCGCGCAGCTCGAAGGGCTGCGTCAGCGCAGCCTCGATATCGCGCTGGTGTGCGAACCCCCTGCCGCCGACGATGCCGACCTCGACGCGGCGCAGGTCCTCAACGATCCGATGCTGCTGGCGCTGCCGGCCTCTCATCCGCTGGCGCATGCAACGCAGTTCACCCCCGACGACCTCGCGGCGCAGGATTGGATCGGCGTGATGCACAAGGAGAGCGTGCTGCGGCACGACACGTTCATCGCCGCGTGCGCGCGGGCGGGCTTTACGCCGACGATCAAGATGGAAGCGACGGAGCCGCTGGCGGCGCTGGGCCTCGTGGCGGCAGGCCTTGGCGTGACCACGATCCAGCAGAGCCTGCGTCATCAGGCGCCCGATGGCGTGGTGCTGCATGAACTGCCGTGGTTCTCCTATCGCACGCCGCTGTGGGCGGCATGGCATCGCGTGAACCTGCGGCCGCTCGTCGAATCGTTCCGCAAGACGCTGCTCGATGTGAGCAGCGCGCGCGCCGCGGCCACCGAGGCGCTCGAGGCGGCCATCGCCAGCGCCGCCTGACCGCCGACACCGGCTATTCCCCGCCTTGTTGCGCCCCTTGTTGCGCCCCTGGTTGCGTCCCTTATTGCGCGAACCAGGCCTTCACGATGTCCGGGTTCGCGCGCATCCAGTCGCGCGCGACCTGCGCGGACGGCCTCTTCTCCACGACGATCTGCCGCTCCAGCTCCGTCACCACGGGAATGCCGAGCTGCACGCGCGACAGCACCGTGCGCGTACGCGCGGGCCACGTTTCCCAGGCCGTCTTGCGCACGACGACCACCGCGCGGTCGGTGCCGAACACGCCTTGCGGCTCCTCCAGGACGCGCACCGGATAGACCGCGTTCAGATACTGCGGTTGCCAAAGCGGCATGACCATCCATTTGCCCGATGCCGTCGCATCGCCAAGGCGCCTGGCCCATTCCGGCGCCGGCGCGATGCCGAGCTTGTAGCCGGCCGCCTCCAGCCCATAGCGCTTCATGATCTCGCCGGAGCCCACCATCAGACCCGATCCCGGTCCCACGCCGACGATGTCCTTGTCCATCCGCGCGGCCACGTCGGGCTTGCGCAGGTCGTCGACCGAACGCACCGCGGACACGGGCACATGCGCGGGCACGGCCCAGTAGAGCTTCGCGTTCTCGTATAGCGTGGTCGCCTCCACGAGCTGGTCTGCCAGCGGCGCCTGCAGCCTGCCATGCGCATTCGGCAGCCACGATGCGACGAGCATGTCGACCTCGCCCTTGCCGAGCCGTTCGTAGATCGTCGGGTGATTGCCTTCGGACACGGTGACCTTGTGGCCGAGGTCTTCGAGCACGGCCTGCACCACGGCGCCCGTGGCGACGTAGAAGGTCAGGTTGATCTGGCCCATGGTGACGGGTGCCGCCTGTTGCGCGTGGGCCGGTCCCAGCGGTCCGGTACATAGAACGAGAGCGGTCAGCGCCCGCACAGCGTGTTTCAACATCGATGGTTCTCCTGCGTGAGTCTTTGAAAATTCAGGACTTGAAGACGATCATCTTCTCTTCGGTCATCTCGTCGACGGTCCACGGAATGCCGCCGATGCCGTAGCCGGATTCGCGGCGGCCCGCAAACGGCATCCAGTCCGTGCGGAACGCGGTGTGGTCGTTGATCATGACGGCCGAGGCGTCGAGGCGTTCCGCGGCATCGAGCGCGACGCGCAGGTTTTCCGTGAACACGCTCGCCTGGAATGCAACGGGGAGCGAATTGGCCGATTCGATAGCCTCGTCGATGTCCTTGTACGCATAGATGCAGGTCAGCGGGCCGAAGACTTCGAGCGTGGACACCTTGGCATGCCGGGGCGGCTCGACCAGCACCGACGGCTTGAGCGTCGTTTCGCTCAGGCTGCCGCCGCCGAGCTGGCGCGCGCCCCCGGCCACCGCTTCAGCAATCCAGCTCTGCACGCGCGCGGCTTCCTTTGGCGTGATCAGGGGGCCGACCTCGGTCTCCGCGAGCGTCGGATCGCCGACCTTCAGTTGCGCGACCCGCGCCGCAAAGCGTTCGGTGAAAGCGTCGGCCCGATCGGCATGCACGTAGATGCGCTGGGTCGAGACGCAGACCTGCCCAGCGTGGTAATAGCCGCCCTTGACCAGCGGCTCGACGATCTTGTCGAGATCGGCCGAGCGGTCGATGATCGCCGGCGCGACACCGCCATGCTCGAGGGCGCATCGCGCGCCCGGGGCGAGTTTGGATCGCAGATACCAGCCCACGCGGGCGGAGCCGATGAAGCTCAGGAACGCGACGCGTGGATCGGTCACGAGCCGCTCGGCCAGATCGGTGGATTCCGGCACGAAGGTTTGGCACCAGCCATCGGGCAGGCCCGCCTCGCGCACGAGCTCGGCAAAGCGCAGGCACGAGAGCGGCGTGGGGCCGGCGGGCTTGATGATGACGGGGCACCCCGCGACGATCGCAGGCACGATCTGATGCACGACAAGGTTCAACGGATGGTTGAACGCGGAGATCGCGGCCACCACGCCGATCGGCTCGACGATCGTGAACGCGCGCCGGGCGTCGCTCGCGCGGGTCAGGCCCATCGGGATCTCGCGCCCGGCCTTCGTGCGCAGCACGTCGACGCCATTGCGTACGCCGTCGATCGCGCGATCGGTTTCGACGAGCGCATCGGTCAGCGGCTTGCCGCCCTCCCGCGCGATCTGCATGCCCAACGCATCGCGTTCGGCCGCCATCAGCGCGGCGAGCCGTTCCAGGATCGCCATCCGCTCGTGCACGGGAATCCATGCGGTGCGGTCGCGGAACAGCCGCCGCGCGGTCACGAGCTTGCGCTCGAGCGCGGCGGCGTCGTCGCTCTCGATGTCCGCGATGGGCTTGCGGTCGAACGCCTGCACAACTTCGATCATGTCCGGACTCCTCGTTCGTGGGGATCACATGGGGCTCGCATCGGTATCACCCTAGACGCTAGCAGTCCGGACGGCCCGGCGTGGTTAAACCCTGTGAAATCGTGCTTGGGTGCCTGCATTCGTGGCAGCATCCGGGTCCACCATCGCCATCTGTCCGCATACCCATTCTGGTGGGGCCGCCGGCATTCCGGAAATTTATTTCCGTAATCGAAGATATTCGACGGGGAAATGACTCAGCCGGCCGCGAGCCGGCGCGCGCACGCCATGGCGGCTTCGATCGCGGCGGCGATCTTTTCCGGCGCGCCCGGTTCGCGCGCGCGCAGCGCATACGACGGGTGCCAGGTGGCCACAAGCCACGTGCCGTCGTCCGTACGCACGGGCGTGTCGAGGTAATCGCGCAGTTCCGCCTTGTGCCCAAGGATCGCGCGCAGCGCCGTGGCGCCCAGCGTGACGATGACCGCCGGCCGCACAGTCGCGCGCTCCTGCTCGAGCCAATGAGCGCAGGCGTCAACCTCCCGCTGCGCCGGAGTCTTGTGCAAGCGGCGCTTGCCGTTCGCGACCCATTTGAAGTGCTTCACCGCGTTGGTCATGAAGACCGACTCTGGCGCCACCCCCGCGCGGCGCATCGCGTCGTGGAGCACCTTGCCGGCCGGGCCGACGAAGGGGCGCCCGGCCAGGTCTTCCTGATCGCCGGGCTGCTCGCCCACGAGCATGATGCGCGCCGACGCCGGACCGAGACCCGCGACGGCCTGCGTCGCATGTTCCCAGAGCTCGCAGCGCCGGCACTGGTCGAGCGACGTCGGGGCCGCGCGCTGCGGCAGCGCCTGTTCCGCTTCAACGGCCACCTGCTTCCCGCGCATCGTCCCGACGGTGCTGGCTTGCGCCACGCGGCGGGCGCCGTTGCGGGCTTCGGCGACCATGCCGGGAATCAGCGCGCCCTCGGGGAGGCCTTTCCAGAACCGCACGGGCATGTGCTGATGCAGCGCGGCCTCGTTGATGCGGGCGGGGTTGAACGTGCTGCGGTAGTAGGCGAGCCAGAGCGGCTCGGCGCGGTCTCCTTTTGCGGCGGAGCGCATGGCGGCGGCGTTCGAGGCACCAGTGTCTTCGGGCGCGGCCGATAGCTGCATCGACTGGCCGTTCCATAAAGCCGCGCCTTGTGGCGTGCCGATCCACCACGAGGCGGTGCCCATGCGTTTGGCGAAGTGCTCGGCGGCTTCCCCGAGTACGTCGTGGTCGGGCTCGTACCACGCGACGAACTGCGGGAGATCGCCCGCGACTTCGCCCGCGGCGATGGCGTCGGCTTCGGGCCCGGGGGGCGGGCCGCCGACCTCGCGAAAACGGACGTACGCGATCATGTCGTGCATCGCGCGGCGGACGGATTTCGCCATCGCATGCAGGCGTGCGCCGTCCTCGTCGGCGGCCGAGGCGACGGCACGGTCGCCTGCCTGCCAGCGCCAGAGCACGCGGTACAGGAAGGCCCACCGCTCCGCCGAGCGGAAACGCGCCGCATCGCGCAGCAGTTGTGCGAGGGCTTTGGAGATGCGGACCTGCGGGGCGGGCGGCGCGGGTGCGCCCGTGTCCGCAATAGCGTCTGACTTCGCGTCGGCGTCGGCGTTGGCGTCGGCGTTGGCGTTGGCGTTGGCGTGGGCGTTGGCGTGGGCGTTGGCGTTGGCATTGACGTCATCCCACAGCGCCGCCGGCGCGTCGCCGAGCGCGAGTTGTTCCATGGCTGTCGCCCGGCCGGGCCCGCGTTCGATCCACGTGACCGTTTCCGGCGCCCACCGCGCGGCGAGCGCGCGCAGCGCCTGCTCGCGCCAAGCACCATAACCGCCGTCGACCGCGCACTCGACGACGAGCGTGCGCGTCGCCATGGTCATAACAAGACGAGCTGCTGCTGCGCCGGCTGCTGCGCGTGTTTGTCGATCTTCCCCAACGCGCGCCGAAGCTGCTCCGACGTCGGATCCGCCAGAGAAGGCTTGTAGTCCTGCACCACGATGAACGGCTTGACCGTATCCATCGCGCACCGCAACCGCACGAGATCCTGATATCGCACCGCGCGCAGCCGACGAAGCTCCGCGATCCGCTTCGCATTCCGCATGCCGATACCCGGCACGCGCGCAATCATCCGCTGCGGCGCGCGATTGAGATCCACGGGAAACGACTCCCGATGCGCCAACGCCCAGGCCAGCTTGGGGTCGATATCGAGCGGCAGGTCGCCATCCTTCTGGAACAGTTCCTCGGCCCCAAACCCATAGCCGCGCAACAGAAAGTCCGCCTGATACAGCCGATGCTCGCGCAACAGCGGCGGCGCCTTGGCCGGCAGACCGTTGGGACTGTCCGGAATCGGACTGAACGCCGAGTAATAGACACGCTTGAGCTTGTACGCGCCATACAGCGTCTGCGCCGTCTGCAGGATCGTCCGGTCGTCCGCTTCATCCGCGCCGACGATCATCTGCGTGCTCTGCCCCGCCGGCGCCCTCACCGGCGCGTGATGCGGCGCGCGTGTCTCGTGCTCGGCTTCTTCCTGCGCCAGCCGGATCGTGCCCATCGCGCGCTTGATCGTATGCGCGTTCTTCTCGGGCGCAAGCCGCTGCAGCCCGCCATCCGTGGGCAGTTCGATATTCACGCTGAGCCGGTCGGCATGACGGCCTGCCGCGTCGATCAGCTTCGGATCGGCGTCGGGAATCGTCTTCAGATGGATGTAGCCGCGAAACTGATGATCCTCGCGCAGCGCGCGTGCGACCTCGACCAGTTGCTCCATCGTGTAGTCGGCGCTGCGGATGATCCCCGAACTCAGGAACAGCCCGTCGATATAGTTGCGGCGATAAAAATCGAGCGTCAGGTCGACAACCTCGCTCGGCAGAAATCGCGCCCGCGGCACATTGCTGGACCGCCGGTTCACGCAATATTGGCAATCGTACTGGCAGAAATTGGTGAGCAGGATCTTGAGGAGCGAGACGCAGCGCCCGTCCGGGGTGAAGCTGTGGCAGATCCCCGCGCCCGTACTGGCGCCCAGACCTTCACGTCCCTTCGAGTCGCGTTTGGGCGCGCCGCTACTCGCGCAGGAGGCGTCGTACTTGGCGGCATCCGCCAAAATTTCGAGCTTTGTCAGCAGTTCCATGGGGCTGCAACCGGATACTGTATGGATATACAGTATTCTACGCGGAAGCCTCCGACATGCAAGGTGCGTGCACCGGCGTCAGCGGATCTTCTTCAGCGCATCTGCCTTGTGGATCGCTTTTTTGCCGCTTCGGGCGCTCTTGACTTCATATTGGGGTTCGGATGGCGTCGCTTTGGCCGTGTGGCCGCCGGCCTTGGCGGTCGCCGTCACCCTGCGCGTGACGGTGCCCTCGGTCGGCCCTTGCGACGTTTGCCAGCGAACCTTATCGCCCTTCGCCACCTTCGATGCGTGCGATGCCTTTGCCATGCCAGTCTCCCATCCTGTTATCCGATCCGACCTCCGGCGCAAGGACCGTGCCGAGCGTTCTAGTACCATGCGAGAGACATTGGCGAGGACATCGTATGCAGACTTCCGGACACCGGTCATGGCGCGCGCTCGACGACGAGGCGCTGGCGCGTATCCGACGCGAGACCCCCAGCTATGGCGCCACCGCCCATTTCAATAACGGTTCCGCGAGCCTCGCCCCCGCGCCGGTGCTCGACGCGTTGGCCGGCTGGCTTGACCGAGAACGCGCCGTCGGCCCGCATCGCGCGCTGGCCGAACACGCGGAGGCGCTCGGCGACGTGCATGCGAGCATCGCGCGGTTGCTCGACGTGCCTGGGGATTCGATTGCATTGGCCCCTTCAGCCAGTGCGGCATGGGCAACGGCGCTGAGCGCCGCCTTGCAGGCCGAGCGGCCCGTCCATGTGATCAGTGCCGCCAGCGAGTACGCGGCCAACGCGGCATACCTGCGCGTGGCGCTGCGCAAGGGACGGATTGCGTTGACCGTATTGCCGGACGATCGCGACATTCCGTTGACCGAAACGTTGCGGCACGCGCTCCAAGGCGTGGCGCGCGGTGCGATGCCCGTGGTATCAGTGCCAGCGGTGTCGGCAACGTTCGGCACCGTCGTCGCGCTCGACGGCGTCGCGGAACTCGTGCATGCGCATGACGGGCTGTTCCTGCTCGATGCGAGCCATCTGATCGGCCAGCGGCCGTTCGATGTCCACGCAAGCGGCGCCGACGTGCTGCTGTTTCCGCCGCGCAAATGGCTGCGCGGGCCGCGCGGCATGGCCGGCGCCCATTACTCGGCGCGGGCGCTGCGGCGGCTCGACCTGCCCGATGGGCTCGACGTGCGTGGCGCCTTCTGGTCCGCGGACGGGACGGGCGATGCCACCATGCATATCCGGGAGGGCGCGACGCGCTTCGAGCCGAGCGAGATGCATCCCGGCCTCAAGCTCGCGTTCCGCGCGGCCAGCGATTATGCGCGGCAGGTCGGGCTCGACCGGATCGCGGGCACGATCGCGCAGGTGCGCGGGCGGGTCGTCAGGGCCATCGAAGACGCCTGCGGATGGCTGCCGCGCGAGGCGGCCGGCGCCGACAACAGTGCGCTCATCACCTATGACGTGGCGACCCTGATGTCGCCGTCGCCTCGATCGGGCGCGGAAATTCTCGGTGAGGCGCTGCGCGCGCAGGAGATCCATACGGCAGCCGTGGGGCTTCAGCACACGCCGTGGGCGTTCGGCTCGCCCGATGCGCGCACGCTGCTGCGGCTGACGCCCCACTACTACACGAGCGACGACGAGATCGCCCGTCTGGCGACGGCGCTGGCGCACTACGTGCGCCAGTCCGCGCGCTGAGGGGCCGCCAGCCCGCCTCAGATCGCCAGCTTCTTGAGCCCCTCCAGCACGGCGGCCCCCTTGAACGGCTTGACGATCCAGCCCTTCACGCCGGCCGCCTTGCCGCGTTCCTTCATCGCGGGACTGCTCTCGGTGGTCAGCATCACCACGTTGACGCTCTTGTTGCCGAGCTCGCCGCGGATCTTCTCGACCATCGTCAGGCCGTCCATGTTCGGCATGTTGACGTCGCTGATGATCAGGCGGATGCCCGGGTCAGCCTTGAGGCGCGACAGCCCGTCCCGGCCATCCACGGCGATCTGCACATCGAGGCCATTGCCGCGCAAAAAGCCCGCCACTTCGTCGCGCACCGCGCTCGAATCGTCCACCACCAGAATCTTTGCCAAGGTCTTCTCCTGCTGAAAATCAAAACAGTTCGAGCGCGCCGTCGCTGCCCGCCATCTCCACGTCGTCTCCGGCATGGAAGTCGATCGGCACGCGCGTAAACAGGCACATCGTGGCGCCCACCGTCACCGCGCTTTCGATCGACGCAACAGAGATGGACGCGACAAGATCGGCGCGATAGTCGGGCTGCAGGCTGTCGACATACGCAAGGCTGTGGCCACCGAGCACATAGGGCGTGGACATGCCGAGATCGGGGAAATGCCGGCCGAGTTCCTGATTGACCGCCCCGCAGCAGAGATTGCCAAGTTCCAGCAACGCATCGCGCAACGGGCGGCCCGGCGCGATGTCCGCCGAAAAGTGATCCGAAAAGTAAGCCGAAAAATAAGCCGCCGATGCCGGATCGTCGCGGAACCGCAGGAACATCATGTAGCGGAAGCCCATCGACGCGATGGTCAGGACGACCACGATGTCGTCCACCCAGCTGTCGTCCACCCCGCTGTCGTCGAACACACCCCCGGCATCCGGCCCGCCTGCGCGTGCGATCGTGCAGTGATCGCCTTCGCGCAGCACCAGCCGCGCGCGCACCGCGCGCTCCAGCACCGTCTCCAGGCTCTGCCGCGCCCGCGTGCTGATCAGACCGTCGCGCACGCGCAAGCCTCCTCGAGCCGTTGGGCCATCATCGCGACGCTGGACAGCGCGGCCGTCACCATCTTGCCGCCGGCCTGGATATCCTGGAAGGTCGCCGTCGTCGTCAGATCGCTTTGATGCAGGCTGTCGCCGTAGCTTTTCGACAGTGCCTCCGACCGGGCCGCCAGCGCGCGCACCTCGCCCGCAACCACGCCGAAACCGCGTCCCGCCGCACCGGCGCGCGCAGCCTCGATCGAGGCGTTCAGCGACACGATGACGACGTGCCGCACGATCGACGACAGTTCCATGTTCTGCGCGTGCATCGCCTCATTGCGCGCCATCAGCGAGATCATCTGCTCGTGCCAGCGCTCGAATGTATGCGCAAGGCCGCGCAGACGCTGTGTTTCCTCGGCGATGCGGCGGGCCTGTTCCCGCGCCGCCGCCTGCTGCCGGGCGGTTTCCGCGCGCTCTGCATCGCGCTGCGCCAGCATCGCGGACTCTTCGGCGGCGGCGGCCTCCACGCGGCGCAGTGATTCATGCAGCGTTTGCAGGTCCTGCTCGCAACGTTCCAGGTCAGCGTGCAGCGTCGCATTGGCCTGTTCCAGCGGCGCGACGGCGTCGTCGCGCTGGATGCCGGCCAGTGCCCGCATACGGCGCGCATGGCGGCGCCATGCAAGGCCACCGGCCGCGGCCATGGCTGCCGCCCCGGCCAGCATGCCGATTCCATACTCGATCATCCCGCCTACTCCTTCCTTCAATAGGGCGCCTGCAGCGTCATCGATGCCGGCGTCTCCGCCAGGGCCGCCACGCTATCCACGGCAAACTTGCCCGGCAGGCTCACCACCGTCTGGAAGTGGCGGAACGACGCACCCGCGTGGTTGTCAGTGAAGCGCAGTTCGATGGTGCCGCCCGAGCGGCTCAGGAACTCGCGGACGGCGTCCATGCCCACACCGCGGCCGGAGATCTTCGTCACCGTATCGGCCGTCGAGAAACCCGGATGGAAGATGAACTGGGCAATCGCCTCGTCGCCGAGCACCGCGTCATCCGCGACCCAGCCCCGTTCGACCGCCGTCGCCCGGATCCTCGCCAGCGCGAGGCCGCGGCCATCGTCGGCGACGGTGATCTGCAGCGTCTGCCCATCGACGCCTGCGTCGATGCGGATCGTTCCCGCGACGGGCTTGCCGGCCGCGAGTCGCGCCTGCACGGGCTCGATGCCATGGTCGATCGCATTGCGCAGCAGATGCGTGAAAACGTTCTCCAGCATGCCGGCGACTTCCGCGCGCAGCCGGTAGCCGTTGTCCTGAATGATGACTTCCGGCGCGGCCTTGCCGAGTTCGGCGGCCAGCGACGGCAGCGCTTCGACCACGGGCTGCAGCACCTCGCTCAGGCTTGAGGCATCGAGCACGCGCAGGATGCGATGCACCGCCGCGCGCATGGAGACCAGCTCCGCAAGGCTGTCCGTCCGCGCGCCCTCGAGCAGCCTCAGGCTCTCTCGCACATGGCCCACCGCGTCCTGCGGGTGCGCCGCGCGCGCGGACCAGTCGCCGCCCAGGCCATCGCGGGCGCCTCCGCGGCTCAGTTTTTCCTCATGAATCTTGCGATAACGGGCGAGCGTGTCACGCACGCGCGCGACGTCCTTCAGCAGCGCATCGGGGTTCCACGCGTGGGCCTCCCGCTCGAGGCTGCGCAGCAGTTCCAGCCGCTGCTCGGCCTCATGCACGACGTCGGTCAAATGCAGCAGCTTGTACGTGCGCGCATTGCCCTTGATGGTATGCATGTTGCGGAACAGCGCGGCGATGGCGGCATCGTCCGCCTCGGTGGACTGGCGGATGATGTGCTCGTTCTCGTGCACGAAGCCGTGCGCGCTGTCCATGAACCGATGGAACTTCTCTTCGCCGAGCGCCAGGATCTCGCCAATGATCTCCAGGCTGCGGCGCTGCTCGCTGGCTTCGGCCGCGAGCTCCCGCAGTTGCGTCACGTCGCGCACGCAGAGCATCAGGCGGACGATGATGTCGTCATCGTCGGTGATCGCGGACCAGCTCAGGTCCAGCACCTTGACCTGCCCGTCCGCCATGCGCTTCTCGACTTCGGTCGGCAGAAGATGTTCGTTGAACACGAAGTTGATGCCGTCCTGCCCCAGGCAGGCGTCGATGGCGGCCTCCACCTGCGAGCGGGCATCGGCGCCGAGGTCCGCATCGGCGAATACGAGCGCCATGAAGTTGCGGCCCGCGATGTCGCGCGTGTCGAAGATCTGTTCCAGATAGGCCGAATACTCGGGATGGACGAGGCCGCCATCGACCACGGTCAGGATGCCCTGCTGCATGTTCTGCAGGATCGCCTGGATATCGGTGGTCTTCTGCCGCAGTAGCGACGCGCCTTCCTGGATGCGCTCGATCATCTGGTTGAACGCGACGATCGAATGGCCGATCTCGTCCATGCGGCCCACCTCGATGCGCCGTGTGAAATCCTGGCTTGCGGCGATCTCGCTCATCGTCGTCTGCATGCGCGTGAGCGGTCGGGCGATCTGGCGGTATAGCATCCATTCGACCAGCGACAGCAGCAGCACGGCGGCAGCGCTGACCGCGCCGATGGTCCCGGCGGCGCTGTCAAGCTGGCCGTTGAGCATCGCGATGGCGTCGTCCTTCTCGCGGTTCTTTTCCACGCGGAGGGTATCGACGATCTTCTCCATCTCGTCGCGATACCGCGCGACGTTGGCGAACAGGAACGCCTGCGCGATCTCGTCGCGGCCCGCGGCCTTCATTTCCGCGGTCTCGCGAATGGCGTCGAAATAGTTGGCAAGGCTTTCGCCGGCCTGCGCGACGAGGCCCTTCTGCGCATGGGTCGCGGCGTTGGCCGTCTGTCTGCCGAGCGCTTCGCGCAACGCGGCCTCGCGGGCCTTCAGATCATCCTGTGCCTGCGAAAGCAGGTTGGCATCGGGCGCGTACACCAGCGCCATGGTGGCGAGTTGAACGTCCTTCACGAGCGACACGACGTCGGCCGACGCGAGCGCGCTGGGTACGACGCCCTCGGTGACTCGTTTCACTTCGGATGCACTGGAACGTGTCTGCAGTACGGCGTAACCGCCTATTGCGGTCAACGCCAGACACATCAGGACGATCAGCAGCACGATGCGCTGACGAATGGTCATGGCAAAGCTCCCCGGCATTACGAATGTCAAACCCTTGCGTGAAGGGCGTTCGCCTCGTGCTATGCGAAGCGATCGAATGCCGGCGAGGTTACGCGCGACGCATGACCTCCGAATGACATGTCACCTCTCCGAATCCCCTCCAATGTAGGGGGAGAACGGGTGCAGGAATTCCCCGCCGAAGGCCATCCGGATGTGACGGTTGCAATTCTTACCGGGAAACTCCAATATTGCTTATATCTGACAAAAGTACCGTCCGTGCGATATCAGACAGACACCGACAGCGCGGCCGATTCGGGCGAACTACATTGGAACTCAGGATCTGACCCATCCTGAAACACCCCCCGAATCACCCCCTGCTCCCCGCCGGCTCCCCCGGCGGGTTTTTTTTTTGCGGGTTGCGCCAGCGGCTTACGCCACCTTCTGCCGCGGCACGTCGAACGCCCGGCACTGCGCAATCGCCTTGCCGAAGGATGCGACCGCGGCATCGACGTCCGCCTCGGTGGTAAATCGCCCAAGGCTCAACCGCACCGTCCGTTCCGCCGCTTCCGCGCTCAGCCCGATGCCGGTCAGCACGTGCGAAGGCTTGCCCGCCGCCGAATTGCATGCCGACGTGGACGACACGGCCAACTCGTCCGCCAGCATGAACGGAAAGAAGTTGGGCGAGTCCACCGTCAGGCTCAGCGTATGCGGAATGCGCGGCGCGTCGCAGGCGTTCTGCGTCACGATCTCCAACGCGCCCACGCCCGCCAGAAGCCGAGCGCTCAATGACGCGATACGGGCGTTGTCCGCCGCCATCTCCATGCGCGCCACCTCGCAGGCCGTCCCCATGCCGACGATCTGATGCGTGGGAAGCGTGCCCGACCGCAGGCCCTGCTCATGCCCGCCCCCATGCATCTGGCAGGCAATACGCGGCGCCACGTCGCGGCTCACATAGAGCGCGCCGATCCCCTTGGGACCATAGAGCTTGTGCGCCGACATCGACAGCAGATCGATGCCCATCGCCTTGACGTCGATCTCTACCTTGCCCGCGGCCTGCGCGGCGTCCACGTGCAGCAACGCGCCGGCGGCATGCACCACACGTGAGATGGCGGCGACGTCGGTCAGCGTGCCGATCTCGTTGTTGACCATCATCAGCGATACAAGTCCCGTATCGCGTCCGATCGCCGCCTCCACCGCGGCCACCGTGATTTCGCCCGACGCATCCGGCACAAGGCAGGTCACCGACGCCCCGCGCCGCTCGAGGTGCGAGGCGGTATCCAGAATCGCCTTGTGCTCGAGGCTGCTGGTCACGAGATGACGCCGTCCCTGCTCGGCCTCGAAGAAACCCTTGAGCGCCAGATTGTTGGACTCCGTCGCACCGGACGTCCATACGATCTCCGACGGCGCGGCACCGATCAGATCCGCTACCTGGGCACGCGCCGTTTCGACGAGGTGTTTCGCCTTCAGTCCCGCCGTATGCGAACTCGACGCGGGATTCCCGAACACCCCTCCGGCCCCGAGGCACCCAAACATTGCCTCCATGACGCGAAGGTCGGCGGGCGTGGTGGCGGCGTAGTCGAAGTAGCGCTGGGTGTCGGTACTCATGATTCCAATCTCCTGAACGAAGCGGTCATGCTACGACGCGCCCGCGGAAAGTGGATTCCAAGATCGCCCAAGGATGACCTCATTCAAGGAATGCCATGCCATGGATCCCCGGCATAGAGAAATTTTATTCCCGCATATGGCGCACGCGCCGCTGGAGACGAGGAAACGAAGATCCGAGCGCTCGCCTCCACACGCGTAAAATGGCGCCCGTGCCCCATACCGAAGCCAAGCTGTCCCTCGACCTCGCCCACCCCCGGGACAAGATTTCTCTCCTGCGGCGCGACATCGCCGCATGCACCCACTGCGCCGCGCATCTGCAAGCCGGCCCGCGCCCGGTGGTGCAGTTCAGCGCCACCTCTCGCATCCTGATCGTTGGCCAGGCGCCCGGCTCGCGCGTGCATGCGAGCGGCGTGCCGTTCGACGATGCCAGCGGCGATCGCCTGCGGGACTGGCTCGGCATCGGCAAGGAGGTGTTCTACGATGCCTCGCGAATTGCCCTGATGCCCATGGGGTTCTGCTATCCCGGGAAAGGCGGCAGCGGAGACCTGCCGCCACGGCGCGAATGTGCGCCGCTGTGGCATCAGCGCGTGCTGGACGCCCTGCCGGCGGACCGCCTGACGCTGCTCGTGGGCAGTTACGCGCAGGCCGCCTACCTCCCTCGGCGGCCCAGGCGCTCGATGGCCGAGGCCGTCGCCGATTTCGCGGCATTTGGGCCGAATGTGTTTCCGCTGCCGCATCCGTCGTGGCGCGTGGTGCTCTGGATGCGGCAAAACCCGTGGTTCGAGGCCACTTTGCTGCCCACTTTGCGCCGCGCCGTGCACGCCCGATTGCGATGACTCTAAAAAAATACATTGACGCGGACGGCCAGCCTCTGTATAAACAGTCCTCGCAGGATCTCAAGTTGTTGCTCGAAGTACCTGACGTGCTACGTCATTCATTGTTGCTTCCTTGATCGTCATGCCTCGGCGGTGTTTTTGCCGGCCGAGAAACTCTTTTAAGGAATCCAACATGGAAACCGGTACCGTTAAGTGGTTCAACGACGCAAAGGGCTTTGGCTTCATCACCCCGGACGCAGGTGGTAACGACCTGTTCGCGCACTTCTCCGAGATCCAGGGCAGCGGCTTCAAGTCGCTCGCAGAAGGCCAGAAGGTTCGCTACGTCGCTGGCGTTGGCCAAAAGGGCCCGGCCGCAACGAAGATCGAAGCGATCTAAGCTTGCTGCTCGCCTGATAAAAAACCCCGCCCAGCGGGGTTTTTTTACGCCCATCGTTTTTGTACGCCCGTAGCTCCTGATTCAGGATTCGCACCGGCTGGCATCGATATTGCCCCGCATCGGGCATTCGAACTCCCCGGCGTCCGCCAACCGAGGGCGCCCCATCAGCCATGCAAAACTGGCGCACCGGTCTTTCCCACTCGAGAAACTTCTTCATCCTGCTCAGAGACACGGTCTCGGCATGGCTCGACGACTATGCGCCGAGCATGGGCGCGGCGCTGGCCTACTACACCGTGTTCTCCGTCGCGCCGCTGCTGCTGATCGTCATCAGCGTGGCGGGGCTCGTGTTCGGGGCGGATGCGGCGCGCGGCGCCGTGGTGCAGCAGATCGGCGGGTTGGTGGGCACCGATGGCGCGGAGGCGATCGAGGCGATGCTCGTGTCGCTGAATCGGCCTGGCGCGGGCACGCTCACCGCGATCGTCGGAGCCATCACGCTGTTCGTTGGCGCGACGACGGTCTTCGCCGAGCTTCAGGACGCGCTCGATCGCATATGGCGCGTTCCGGAGCGCAAGAAGGCTTCGGGCATCGTCGAGCTGATTCGCACGCGCGTGCTGTCGTTCGGGATGGTGCTCGGCATCGGCTTCCTGCTGATCGTCTCCCTGGTCGCCAGCGCGGCGGTGTCCGCGCTCGGACGCGCGTGGACGACGGATGGCGAGGTGGAGGCCGTGGCGCACGGTATCGACCTGCTGCTGAGCTTTGGCCTCACGACGGTGGTCTTCGCGATGATCTACAAGATCATGCCGCACGCCAGGGTCCGGTGGCTGGACGTATGGCTCGGCGCCCTGGTGACGGCGACCCTTTTCACGATCGGCAAGGTGCTGATCGGCCTGTATATCGGCAAGACCGGCGTTGCGTCAGGGTACGGGGCCGCCGGCTCGCTGGTGATCGTGCTGGTCTGGGTGTATTACTCCGCGCAGATCTTCCTGCTGGGCGCGGAGTTCACGTGGCTGTACGCAAACCGGTACGGCTCGCTCAAAGCTGCGCCCCAATCAGGGACGACAGCGCATCCGCAAACTTCTGCCGCAACGGGCGCTGCTTCCACGCGTCGTACGTAATCGGCTGGGAGCGCTTGAGGTCGTCCTCGAAAATCGCGGTCTGCTCGGCCGCGAACTTGGGATCGAGGATGTTCAGCGTGGCCTCGTCGTTGAGCCGGAACGAGCGGTTGTCGAAGTTCGTGGAGCCGACGGACACCAGCAGCCCATCCACGATCATCACCTTGCAGTGGTACATCGTCGGCTTGTACTCAGCGATGAGAACGCCGCGTTTCAGCAGTTCTCCCCAGCGCTGGCGCGATGCGGCGCGCACAGTCTCGGAGTCGATGTGTTCGCCCGGCACGATGATGCGCACGCGCACGCCGCGGTCGATGGCGGCGAGCAGCGCATGTTCGGTGACGCGGTCCGGCACGAAATACGCGGCCGACAGGTCGATCGAGGATTTCGCGGCCGTGATCGCGAGCTGGTACATGAGCGCCATGCTCTCGCTGCCGCCGGTCGGCGAGCTGCTGAACATCTGCGCGCGCCCTTCCCCGGCCGGCTTCGGCAGCGGGAAGTATTCCGGACCATGCGAGACGCGGCCCGCCACCTTGATCCAGTTGTCGACGAATACCGCCTGCATCTGGCCGACCACGGGCCCTTCCACCTCGAAGTGCGTATCGCGCCAGTGGTCCGGGTCCTGCGCATGGCCGGTCCACTCGGGCGCGATGCCCACGCCACCCGTAAAGCCGACGGTGCCGTCGACGATCAGCAGCTTGCGGTGTGTGCGGTTGTTGAGCTTGCTCAGCGTGTACCAGCGCACGGGGTGGAACATGCGGACGTCGACGCCCGCATTCGTCATCGTGTCCAGCACAGACTGCTCGACCTTGGCGCTGCCGACGGCATCGAGCAGCACCTGCACCTTGACGCCATGGCGCGCACGTTCGCTCAGCGCTTCGGCGAACGCCATGCCGATGTCGCCGGACCAGTAGATATAGGACTCGAAGTTGATGGTCTTCCGCGCGCGCCGGATCGCTTCCAGCATGGCGGGAAAGATTTCGTCGCCGTTGCGCAGCACGCGATAGCGGTTGCCATCGACCACGGGCGGCCCGAGCAGCACGCCGAGTTCATGCGCGAACTGCGGGTCCTCCAGGCTGTAGAGGCGATCGACCCGGCGCTCGATATGCCTGTCGTCCCCCGCAATGTTCCAGACGACGGCGCCGCAGATGGCCGACAGCACCACGAGCGCCACCAGGGCGACGAAAGAGATCGCGGTACGCGGGGCGCGTCCGGCTTGGTAACGGCCGATGATCGACATGGCTTGATCGCCCTTGCGAAGCAGAGGTGCCCATCATTCCATCGGAGGTACCAAAATGCCATCGGCGCCCCTCCTACAACGTGCTCAGCCGAACCGATCGAGCAGGCTGTACCACGCCACCCCCGCGGCGACATAGAAGCGCTGGAGGCCATGCATCGGGATCGGCACGATCGGCGAGATGGGATACGGGAAGCTGTCGCCTGCCCCCGCGCCCTCACCGGTGAGCCGTCCGGCAATATGCTTGCCGAAGCTCGTGCACAGCGCGATGCCGCGGCCGTTACAGCCGACAGCGACCGTGACGCCGGGGGCGGGTTCGTGCACGTGCGGCATGAAGTCGCGCGTGACCGCGATGCGGCCGCTCCAGCGGTATGCATAGTCGAGCGGCCCCAGCTGCGGGAACAGCAGCTCCAGCGAGCGCTCCAGATGCGCGAAATCGTCAGGGCTCCGCGGATCGGCAAAGAAGCCTCGGCCGCCCATGAGCAACCGCCCTTCGCTGTCCTTGCGGAAATACAGCAGCAGGCGCTGCGACGTCGACGCCGTTTCGCCGCGCGCGAGAATGGCGTCCGCCGCGGCCGAAGACAGCCGGCGCGTGGCCACGATAAAGCTGTTGGCCGTGAGGAGCGTGCTGGACAGGCCCGGCCATAGCGGCCCGGTGTAGCCATTGGTCGCGATGACTACATGCTCCGCTTCCACGGTCGCCCCCGTGGAGAGCGTGGCTTTCCATCGGCCTTGCCCCGACGCCGCCTGCCGCGCGAGCGAGACCACGGCGGTGTCGCCATGGATCGATGCTCCCGCGCGCTGGGCCGCGTTGGCAAGCCCGCGGGTATACGACAGCGGCTGGATCGCCCCGGCACGGCCATCGAGCCAGCCGCCGGCGAACGCATCGGTGCCGACGCGCCGGGCCACGGCGTCGCGGTTTAGCATCTCCACCTTGACGCCCCGCCGCTCCCACTGCCGCGCGCGCGCGTGCATGCCGTCCACGGCCTTCGCCGTGTAGCCCAGCTGCAGCCAGCCCGCGCGGACCGGCTGGCAATCGATGCGGTGCCGCGCGATCAGGTCGAACACGAGGTCCGCGGAACCCGAGATCGCATCGATCAGCGGCTCGGCGCGCGCGGCACCGAACTTGCGTACGAGTTCGTCGGGATCGTACTTGAGCGTGGGATTGACCTGGCCGCCATTGCGGCCGGACGCGCCCCAGCCCGGCTGATGGCTATCGACGACGCGGACGGCGGCCCCCTGCTCCGCGAGGTGCAATGCGGTGGAGAGCCCCGTGAACCCCGCGCCGATGACCAGCACATCGGCCCGCGCCGATGCCGTCAGCGCCGGCGCCGGCGGCGCCTCGATGGCGGTGGCGGCCCACAGGGACGGCGGCAACGCGCGCCCGCTCATGGCGCTGTCGGTCATGGTGTGATGGGTCATGACACGCTCTCTGTTTCGCCCGCGCCCGCGGCATCCACCGGTTTCTGCAGCACGCGGCGCAGGAAGTCCTGCGTGCGGGCCTGCCGCGGGGCGCCTAGCACCTGCGCGGCCGGTCCTTCCTCCACGATCCTGCCGCCGTGCAGAAAGCAGACACGGTCCGCCACCTCGCGCGCGAAGCCCATCTCGTGCGTCACCACGATCATCGTCATGCCTTCCCTGGCGAGATTGCGCATGACCTCCAGCACGTCGCCGACAAGTTCGGGGTCGAGGGCGGAGGTCGGTTCGTCGAACAGCATCGCTTCCGGCTGCATGGCGAGCGCGCGCGCGATGGCCACGCGCTGCTGCTGGCCGCCGGATAACTGGGCGGGATGTGCGTCCGCCTTTGCCGCCAGGCCGACCTTGTCGAGCAATGCCATGGCGCGCTCGCGTGCGGCCTGCTTCGACTCCCCGCGCACGTACACCGGGCCTTCCATCACGTTCTCCAGCACCGTGCGATGCGGGAACAGGTTGAAGCGCTGGAACACCATGCCCATGCGGCTGCGCAGCCGGTGAATGTCGCGGCCCTCGCGGTCCACGCGTTCGCCGAACGCGCGGATCTCGCCGCCCTCATAGGACTCGAGGCCGTTGATGCACCGCAGTACGGTCGATTTGCCCGATCCCGACGGACCGATCAGGCAAACGACCTGACCCTTGTCCACGTGCAGGTCTACGCCATGCAGCACCTGATGGTCGCCAAATCGCTTCTGCAGGTTCTCGATATCGATCATGGTCGCTTCCTTCCGGCGCCAAAGCGGTGTTCCACGCGGCGCAGCGCATAGACGAGCGGCAAACTCATCAGCAGGTACAGCAGCGCGACGAGCGTGTAGACGGTCATGTTCTGGAACGTCGACGAGGCGATGAGCTGACCGGCGCGCGTCATCTCGGCCACCGTGATCGTGGAGACCAGCGACGAGTCCTTGAGCATCATCACGAGGGTGTTGCCATACGGCGGCAGCGCGATGCGGAACGCCTGCGGGAGGATGACGCGCCGCAGGATCAGCGGCCCGCGCATGCCCATGGCCTGCGCGGCTTCGCGCTGGCCGGGATCCACGGCCTCGATGCCCGCGCGGAAGTTCTCCGCCTGATACGCGGAATACGCGATACCGAGGCCGATCACGCCAGCCTGGAACGCGGTCAGGTGAATGCCGGCATCGGGCAGCACGAAATAGATATAGAACAGCTGCACGATGATCGGCAGCCCGCGAATCACGTTGACGATCGTGGAGCCGGTGACGGACAACGCGCGGACCGGCGACAGTTTCATCAGCGCGAGGCCCAGCCCCAGCACGCTGCTCAGCAGGAACGACAGCACGGTGACCTCCACCGTGACCACCGCGCCTTTCAGCAGGATGGGCAGGAACTCGCGCGCGTTCTCGAGGAAGGTTGCGAGCGCCATCCTCTTACATGCCCCACTTCTGCACGATCTTCGCCAGCGTGCCATCGGCCTTGATGGCGGCGATGGCCTTGTTCACGCGCGCGAGCGTCTCGGTGTCGCCCTTCCGCACGACGAGGCAGACGTCGCCGACGTTGACGGACTTGTAGCTGCCGACGAGCTTCACGCCTGGAAACGCGTTCTGGCGAATCTGATAGGCGATCAGCGGCTGATCGCCGAGGCCGGCCTTGATGCGGCCGAGCGAGAGATCGCGCGACATGTCGGCGATGGAGTCGTAGCTGCGCACCTCCTTGAAGATGCCCTTCTTGTTCAGCATGTCGAGGAAGACGGTGCCGACCTGCGCGCCGACGACTTCGCCCTTGAGATCGTCGAGCGACGTGTACGCCTTGGCATCGTCGGCCTTGACCATCAGGCCTTCGCCGTACGAATAGACCGGATCGCTGAACGACACCACCTGCTCGCGCGCGGGCGTCTTGAGCATGGCCGCGGAGATGATGTCGATCTTGTTCGAGGTCAGCGACGGAATCAGGGCCGCGAACGCGGTCTGCTGCACGTTCACCTGAAAGCCGCCTGCCTTGCCCACCGCCGTCACCGTATCGACCATCATCCCCTGGATGGTGTTGGTCTTGACGTCGAGGAACGTGAACGGAACGCCCGTGGCGGTCGCGCCGACGTTATACGTAGCCGGTGCACTGCCTTGGGCCCACGCGAGGGAAGAAACGGTGCCGGCGAGGCACAGAAGCAGTGCGTGGCGGCGGGCGCGGTTGACGATGGACATGCTGACACTCCTTGTGAAGGGGGTTCTCGGGGGCGCGCGAAGGTGCGCGGCACATTTGCTACGCAACCTGTATGCCAATAGTCGATGAACATCCATCGCTTTTTAATCCGCGAAAACCATTAGTTGCATCAGACGAATCGATATGCGATTCTTCAACCTCCTCGCCACCGGTCACGCGTGATGCCAACTTCTCAGACGGAATCGAGTCAGCTGTTCAACCAGTCGCTGGAAAAGGGGCTGGCGGTGCTGGCCGCCTTCAGCGCGTCCCGCCGCACGATGACCATCGCGGAGATCGCCGAGGTGGCGGGCATCAACAAGAGTTCGGCGCAGCGGATGGTTTTCACGCTCGAGCAGCTGGGCTATCTGCGCAAGCATCCGCAGACGCGCCGCTACCAGCTGACGCTGCAGGTGATGAAGGTCGGCTACAACTATCTGGCGGCGGATCCGCTGATCGACGTGGCCAATCCGTTCCTGTCCGAGCTGACCAAGGTCACCGCGGAGACGACCTGTCTGACGGAGCCCGATGGCGACGAGATGGTGTACCTCGCGCGTTTCGTCAGCGCGCATTTCGTGCCGGTGCACATGCCGATCGGCAGCCGGATTCCCATGTATTGCACGGCATCGGGCCGCGCCTATCTCAGCGCGCTGCCTGACGGCGAAGCGCGCGCCATCGTCGAACAGTCCGCGCGTATCGCGCATACCTCCTTCACGCTCACGTCCGTGGACGACGTCATGGCGGAACTGCAAAAGGCGCGGGTACGCGGCTATGCGATGAATTCGGAGGAGCTGTTTCTGGGCGACATGACCATCGCGTCGCCGATTGTCGGCGGCAAGGGACGGCCGCTCGGCGCCATCCACGTCGTGGCGCCTACGGCGCGGTGGAGCGTCGAGGATACCGAGCGGCGACTGGCGCCGCCGCTGCTGCAGAGCGCGCGCGCGATCAGCAGCTCCGTGCGCGCGCTGGGCTGAGCGCGCGGTGGTCGAGTGATCGGTCCGGCGCCGTCACCCGACCTGCACGGGTTCCGCCACCACCGCGATGCGCGTCGCCAGATCGTTGACGCGCGACAGGTAGTGCTGGAAATGCGGCGTGGCGCGGTGATGATCGATCGCGGCCGCATCCGCATAGAGCTCGTCCAGCACGAAGCGGTTCGCGTCCCCTACGTCGCGCCAGATGTCCCAGCGCAGGTTGCCGGGCTCCGCGCGGGACGGGGCGACCATGGTCGCGAGCAACGCCATCAGTTCCTCCGACTTGCCGTCCCGGGCGGTCAGGATGGCCATGATCTTGTGGTGCGCCATGGTCGGGCTCCTTCTCTGTATCAAGCGGTGGTGCGATTGAGGGCGGCAACGAGCTTTTCGGCGATCGGATGGTCGGAGGCCGGATTCTGCCCAGTGATGAGTTCACGATCCTCGACCACGTGCGGCGCGAAGTCCTTCGGATTGATGATTACCTCGCCGCCCGCGGTCCGCAGCGCGTAGGGCATGTCGAAGTAGATCTTCGCCTTGAGGATGTTGTCCTCGACGTACTTCTCCTCCGTGGCCGAGAACACGGTCATCTTGTAGCCCGCGTACTGCCATCCCCTGGCCCATTCCTTCGCCTTCTCCGGATCGCCGGCGATCAGCGCCGCGCGGAACTCGCGCGCGTGCGGCATCGCCGCCGCGACGGAGATCGGGCCATGGCAAAGCATCGCGGTGGGCTTGGCTTTCTCGTGGAAATGCTGAAGGATCGTCCTCAGCTCGGCGTTCTGCATCAGATCGACGACGGGCGCCTGGCCGCCGGGAATGAAGACGCCGGCATAGCGGTCGAGCCCCTCGTCGATCACGGACTGCAGCGTGCGCACGTTGTTCATGACGGGATCGCTGTCCCAGAACTGGCGCGCGCGCTTGTACGCCGCCTCGTCGCCGCCGAAATGCGCGGCGGCGTCAGACGCCGCGTCGAGCGTCATCTTGGTACCGTCCGGCGTGGCCAGCACCACCTCGTAGCCCGCCTCGATCACGGCCATGGCCGGCACGACGGTTTCGTTCAGATACTGGCCCGTGGCGCCCCAGCCGCCACCCTGTATCTCGACCTTGTTGGCATTCGAACCAACGATCAGCACTTTGCCCTTGCTCACTGCGATCTCCTTCAGTGAATAGCGAAGCCCCACGCCGCGCGTCTATCCATCCTATTCAAGCGACCGGCGGCCGGATGTTAATCGTGGTGAAGACTGAGACGATCGAGACAAAAGCTGAGCCGATCGGTCGTCCGCGTCACATGGCGACTGCATAGCATGGAGTCAAGCCAGCGCGCATCGCGCTTTCCCATCTCAGCCAGGAGTCATCATCATGAACGCACGCAACCTTCTCACCGTCGCCAGCCGGCTCGACCGCCTCGGCATCCCGCTGATCCGCATCGGCGTCGCCATCGTTTTCCTGTGGATCGGCGCGCTGAAGTTCGTGCCTTACGAAGCCGACAGCATCACGCCCTTCGTGGCCAACAGCCCGTTCATGCGCTTCTTCTACGCGCATCCCGAGCTGTACCATGCCCACCTGACGCACGAAGGGCAACTGGACCTCGCGCAACGGGCATGGCAGGTCGCCAACCACACGTACGCGTTCTCCAACGGCCTCGGTATCGTGGAAATCGTCATCGGGCTGCTCGTGCTGTCGTACCTGTTCTCCAACAAGCTCGGCCTGGTCGGTTCGGTGCTCGCATTCCTCACGCCGGTGGTCACGCTGTCCTTCCTGATCACCACGCCGGAAGCCTGGGTGGCCAACCTCGGCGATGCGCAATACGGCTTCCCCTACCTGTCGGGCGCCGGCCGCCTCGTGCTGAAGGACGTGCTGATGCTGTCGGGCGCCGTCGTCATGATTGCCGACTCGGCTCGGCGTGTGCTGCAGGAGGATTTCCCGCGTAACTGAAGGGCAACGCCTTATCCTTCCGCGCCATCGCCAGGCTCCCGATCAACCCCGCGCACGCGCCGAACAGCAGGTAGAACGCGGGGGTCATCGGGGAGCCGGTCACGTGCAGCAGCCACGTCAGGATGAACTGCGCGAAGCCGCCGAAGATCATCACCGCCACGTTGTAGCTCACGGCCATGCCGGTGGAGCGGATACGCTGCGGGAACTGCTCCGCGACCGCGGACGAGAACGGGCCGAGGAACGCCCCGAAAATGCCGCACAGCAGGATCTGCATCCACATGAAGCGCGCGAAGCCCGGGCTGGCGATAAGCCACTGGAAGCACGGATACATCAGCAGGACCGACAGGATCAACGCGGTGCGCAGCACGGTCTGCCGGCCGATACGGTCCGACAGGGCGCCGCACAGCGGAATGGTCGCGATCATCACCGCGATGCCGATGCACTGCGCGATGAACGCGCTCTCCAGCGCGATGCCGAGCGTCTTGTTCGCATACGTCGGCAGGTAAATGACCAGCACGTAGAACGAGATCGTCGCCGACGTGGTGAGCAGAAAGCTGGCCAGCAGGCCCCGGCGATGCTGCATGAGCGTCTGGCCCACCACGTTGCCGACGCTTCCAACGCCCGCCCCCGGCTCGCCACCGCCGGCGGCCTCGGCGATGTCCGCGGTCTCGCTGAGATGGTGGCGAATCCAGATGCCGACCGGCGCGATCAGCAATCCTACGAGAAAGGGAACGCGCCACCCCCATGCATGCAGGCTGTCGCGCGGCAGCAGACCCGTGATCAGCGCCGCGACACCGGCGCCCAGCAACATGGCTAGCCCCTGCCCGAACATCTGCCAGGATCCGTAGAGGCCGCGGCGATGGGGCGGCGCCATCTCCACAAGAAACGCTGTGGCGCTCGCAAATTCACCGCCGGTCGCGAGCCCCTGCAGCATGCGGGCCACGATAATCATGACCGAACTTGCCACGCCGATGGCCGCGTACGGCGGCGCGAACGCGATCATCGCGGTGGCGACGGTCATGAGGAGGATGATCAGCTGCAACGCGGCACGCCGGCCCCTGCGGTCCGCATACGCGCCGATGAGGATGCCGCCGATCGGTCGCAGCACGAAGCCAATGCCGAAGCTCGCGGTGGTCAGCAGCAGCGAGGCATAGGCGTTCTCCGCCGGAAAGAACACGGCAGAGATGACTGCCGTCATGAATCCGAAGACGATGAAGTCGTACCACTCGAGAGCATTGCCGATGACCGCTGCCGCGATCTGGTGCGTTGTGGACTTGGACATGGGGGAAGCGTTCCTGCGTTCTTTTGGGGGAATGGCGCTATGCCATGGGAAGCGCGCGTTCCGCGAGGCGCGCGAGGTACGCGCCGCCGAGCGGGATGGCGGCGTCGTTGAAATCGAAGTGGGGGCTATGGAGGCCGTGATCTCCGCCGCCCGGCGATCCGGTACCGAAGTGCACGTACGCGCCCGGACGCCGCTGCAGCATGAATGCGAAGTCTTCTCCGCCGAGACTCGGCTGCGGACGCGCCACCACCTGCTCGCGGCCGAACAGTTCCACGGCGACGTCGGTCGCGAAGGCGGCGGCCTCGGGATCGTTGACGGTCATCGGGAACAGCCGCTCGTAGGTGACCGTGGCGCGCGCGCCGAAGGCCGTGGCGACGCCCCGCACCACCTCGTGCAGCCGCGTCTCCAGCAGCGTCTGCATGGCGGCCGTGAGCGAGCGCGCGGTACCGACGATCTTCACGCTGTCCGGGATCACCGCGAAGCCGTCCATCTGCCCGCCCTGGATCGCGCACAGGCTGATGACGGCCGCATCCAGTGCTGGCACGTTGCGGCTGACGATGCTCTGCACTGCGGTAATTACGTGCGCGGCCACCAGCACGGGGTCCACGCACTTGTGCGGCGACACGCCGCCGTGTCCGCCGACCCCGAAGACCTCGATTTCGATACGATCGGTCGCGGCCATCGCGGGGCCGGGCGCGATCGACAGCGTGCCAAGCGGCAGCGTCGGCCAGTTGTGCAGCGCGTAGACCTGCTCGACGGGAAAGCGCTCGAACAGTCCGTCCTCGACCATCTCCCGCGCGCCGGCGTATCCCTCCTCCCCCGGCTGGAACACGAGGTAGACGGTGCCGTCGAACGCGCGCGTCTCGCTCAGGTACGCGGCCGCGGCAAGCAGCATCGTGACGTGGCCGTCATGGCCGCATGCATGCATCCGGCCGGGACAGCACGAGGCATAGGGCAACTGCGTCTGCTCGTGCAGCGGCAGCGCGTCCATGTCCGCGCGCAGGCCGATCGCGCGCCCGCGCGTCTGCCGCCTGCCCTCGATGACACCGACAAGACCCGTCTTGCCGATGCCGCGGTGATACGGGATTCCCAGCCGCTCCAGTTCCCCGGCGATGAGGTCGCCGGTGCGATGCTCGGCAAAGCCAAGTTCGGGGGTGGCATGCAGCGTTTGCCGAAGCTGCCGCAATGCGGGCAGCCGGGCCTCCAGCGTGTTGACGATCGACATTTCCGTTTCTTTCCTTACGCGTGCTTCGATGCGACAAAGAATGTGCGGAAAGGCAAATGCTTGAAATCATGCTATTCCCGAATATATATTCCGGAGATCGCAGCAATAACTTCATGGAATACATCAGAGAGCCATCATGGAACTGCGGCAGTTACGGTATTTCGCGAGCGTCGCGCGGGAAGGATCGATCAACAAGGCGGCGCGCGCGCACGGCCTGGCGCAACCCGCGCTGACCAAGCAACTGCAGCGGCTAGAGGAGGAGCTGGGCGTGCCACTGTTCGAACGCCAGCCGCGCGGCATGACGCTGACCGCGGCGGGCGCGCAATTCCTCCACGACACGGCAAGAGCCCTCGAAGATCTCGACGCCGCCAGGCAGCGCGCCGTAGAGGCCGCCAGCGGCAGGCTCGGCAATCTGGCCATCGGCCTGACCATCCTGCATCAGCTGTTACCCGTGGTGGCCGAGATCCTGCGGCAGTTTCGCGAGCAGTCGCCCGATGTCTCGGTATCGGTCAGGCAGGTCATCTCGGGTCCGCAGGTCGATCTGATCCGGACAGGCGAACTCGACGCGGGCTTCCTGTACTTCCGTCCGGCGGATGATCCCGCGCTCGACGGCATGCTCATCTCCACGCAGCGGCTCGCGCTGGCCGTGCCCAACGAACCGCAATGGACGGCGCGCCCGCCCCGCCGGCTCGCCGACCTCAATGGACGCGACTTCGTGTGGATTCCGCGCAGCGTCACGGCCTACTACCACGACCGGCTCATCGCGCATTTCCATGGGGCCGGCTTCATGCCAAAAGTGGTGATGGAAGGCACCGACAACAACTCGCTGCTGACGCTTGTCATGGCGGGCATGGGCTGCGCGATTTTGCCGGAGCAGGCGGCCGCGCAAGCCAGCGCGTCGGTCAAGTTCCTGAAGCTCGACGACCTCGACCTGCAACTGCCGCTCGAACTGGTCTGGCGGCGCGACAATCGCTCCCCGATCGCGCAGCGGCTGATCGCGTTGACGAAGCAATGCGTGGCACACGCGTGAGGCATGCCGCAGTTCCTGCCGCGTAATCGGCGATCGACGGAACATTGCGCTGTCATGTGAGGGAATCCATGCGGATTCGGCAGCTTGTACCGGGCATGTCTCCCTAGACTGTTTCCATTGTCCAATCGAGCCAAATGGAGCCTTTCCCGTGAACATGCCGATCGCCGAGTTTCGTGCCAAAGCCGCTGCCCCGACCGTCACCATGCGTGGCGCGGAGATGGTCGTGGAAGCACTACGGCGTGAAGGCGTATCGGAGATCTGGGGCTATCCGGGCGGTGCGGTGCTGCCGATCTACGATGCGCTCGCCGCGGAAGACGCGCCGCGCCATCTGCTGGTCAGGCACGAGCAGGCGGCCGTGCACGCGGCCGACGGGTACGCGCGCGCGACCGGCAAGGTCGGCGTGGCGCTCGTCACGTCGGGTCCGGGCGTGACCAATGCCGTCACCGGTATCGCCACCGCGTACTTCGACTCGATCCCGATGGTCGTCATCTCCGGCAACGTGCCGACGAGCATGATCGGCGAGGACGCGTTCCAGGAATGCGACGCGGTCGGCATCACGCGCCCGGTGGTCAAGCACAACTTTCTCGTGCGCGACGTCAACGACCTCGCGCTGACGCTGCGCAAGGCGTTCCATATCGCGCGCACGGGGCGGCCCGGTCCAGTGCTCGTCGATATCCCGAAGGACGTCGCGCTCGCCGAAGGCACGTTCCAGTGGCCCGAGCGCATCGATATCCGCTCGTACCGTCCGCAGCTCGAGGGGCACGACGGGCAGATCCGTCAGGCCGTGCAGGCGCTGCGGAACGCGCAGCGGCCCTACGTCTACGTCGGCGGCGGTGCGTTGATGGCGGACGCCGGCGCGGAAGTCGTGGAGCTGGCGCGCCTTGTCGATGCGCCGATCACTACCACGCTCATGGCGCTTGGCCTCGTGCCGGCGACCGAGCCGAGGTATCTCGGCATGCCGGGGATGCATGGCACGTACGAGGCCAATCGCGCGATGCAGGCGTGCGATGTGCTCATCGCGGTCGGCGCGCGCTTCGACGACCGCGTCATCGGCAAGGTCGACGCCTTCTGCGCGGTGCCGCGCCAGATCATCCATATCGATATCGATCCGGCGAGCATCGGCAAGCGCGTGAAGCCGACGGTGCCGATCGTCGGCGACGCGCGGCGCGTGCTGCGGAAGCTGAATGCGGCGCTCCGCGAACAGCCGGCCGTTGCGCCCTCGGCGCGCGAGGCGTGGTGGCGCTCGGTCGACGAATGGCGCGCGCGGCGTTGCCTCGATTACCAGCGCGACGGCGTGCTCATCAAGCCGCAGTACGTGATCGAGAAGCTCAGCGAGATTGCGGGCGACAACGCCTATATCTGTTCGGACGTCGGCCAGCACCAGATGTGGGCCGCGCAGCATTACCGCTTTCAGTCTCCGCGCAAGTGGATCAACTCGGGCGGGCTGGGGACGATGGGTGTGGGACTGCCTTACGCAATGGGCGTCAAGCGCGCGTTTCCGGATAGCGACGTGTGCGTGATCACCGGCGACGGGTCGATTCAGATGTGCATTCAGGAACTGTCTACCTGCACGCAGTACAACCTGCCCGTGAAGATCTTCACGCTGAACAACGGCTACCTCGGCATGGTCCGGCAACTGCAGCACGTGGACTATGGCCAGCGCTACTCCGAGTCGTACATGGAAGCGTTGCCGGACTTTACGATCCTCGCGCGCGCGTATGGGCACGTCGGCCTGCGGGTGGAGCGCGAGGCGGACGTCGAGCCCGCCATCCGGGAAGCGCTCCGGCTGAAGGACCGGACGGTGTTCGTGGACTTCCAGGTCGATGGCGGCGAGAAAGTCTGGCCGATGGTGCGGTCGGGCGCTGGGCTCGATGCGATCATGCTCGGCGACATCGATGGCTGAACGGCTTCACGCCGCTTCACCAGATTTAACTCGATGACGCGTGAGTCCCGGCACTACCGTTGAGGCGTGCCACACCCAGGGGACCGACATCGTGCATCACCGCCACCGATCGCTGCTTCCGATTGCCCTTCCAACCGCCCTTCCAATCGCCCTTCCGATCGCCGCCGCGCTGCTGCTGGGTGCCTGCGCTTCACCGTCGTCTCCGCCGGCGACGGCCGCGAAAGGCACGCGGGCCGAAGGCCACCTCGTCACGGTGGCTACCGTTCAGGCGAAACCTGGCAAGGAGAACGACCTGCGCGCCGCCACCGTGCCGCTGATCGCCGCCACGCGTGGCGAAGCCGGCGTGGTCACCTACGTCCTGCACGAACAACTCGATGCGCCCGGACGTTTCGTGTTCTACGAGGTATTCCGCGACGAGACCGCGTTCCAGGAGCACGTCAGGGCCGCGTACGTTCAGCAATGGCTGCAGCGCCTGCCGGAACTGACGGTCAACGGCATCACCGTCACGCGGCTCAAGGCATACTGAACCGTCAGCGCGTCCCCGCGCGTTCCCCCGCGTTCCCACACGCTTCCCTACACGACCGAATGCGCGCGCCGGCCCGTCTTTCCGGGCGGACGGTTGGCGCGCGCGATGTCGCGTGCCGCGTCGTGCAGGCATGCGATGAGCGCGGTGGCGCCCGGCGCGGGCCGGCGGTCGCGGAGCGTCATCAGGCCGATGGGCGGCAGTTCCACCTCCACCGCCATCGGCAGGACATGGAAGCGGCCCTCCGCCTGCATCTGCTGCCCCACCGATCGCGCGACGAAGCCCACCGCCTGCCGCTGGGCGACGAACGTCGTCACGGCGAAGTACGACGACGACTCGATGAGATCGGCCGGCAGGTCCTGCCCATGCCGGACGAACGCCTGCTCGATCTTGACGCGCAGCGACGCCCACGGCGGTGGCAACACCAGTGGATGCCGCGACAGATCGCCCCAGTCCACGCGTCTCTTGCGCGACAGCGGATGCCCCGCCGCGACAATCGCCACCATCGGTTCGTCGTATAACGCTTCCGTGACGAGGTCGGGCGCCGCATAGGCGGGCTCGAGCCGCCCGACGACCACATCGAGCTCGGACAATCGCAGCCGCGGCAGCAGATGCGTGAGGTCGCCTTCCTCGATCAGCACCGTCGCGCGCGGCGACCGTTGCTTGACCCGCGCCACCGCATTGGCCAGCAGCACCGGCAACGCGGCGCCCATCGATCCCACCCGCACACGGCCCGCGGCGCCGCTGGCCACGGCCTCGATCTCGTCGCGCGTCACGTCGTATTGCGCGAGCACCGAGCGCGCGAAGCGCACCAGCGACTCGCCGGCCGGCGTGGGCTCCGTGCCGCGCGTGGAGCGCGTGAACAGGGTCATGCCGAGCATCTTCTCGACCTCGGCGAGGACCTTGGAAATCGCGGGCTGGCTGACCGACAGGAATTCCGCCGTGCGGCCCAGATGCCGGAACTCGTCCAGCGCAACGAGCAGTTGCAGGTGACGCAGCTTGATGTTGGAGCGGAATGCGCGGTCGATATGGGCCATGGACGCGAGTCTACCGGTAATGCTATGTAACCGAAAGGTTATGAAGCCATGCCAATGATCTATTGGATGGTTATGGCTTTACCGATCAGAATCGCATCACGATCGCGCCGGCAAGAACCGCCGCGACGAGAACAAGGAGACCTTCCCCATGACCGACCGCCTCCCCGCGAGCCTCATGCGCCGCCGCCTGCTGCTCGGCAGCGCCGCCGCCACCGCCGCAGCCGCCACCGGCACGGCCAGCCTGCTGGCCCCGCGCATCGCCCGCGCCGCCGAGTATCCCGACCGTCCTATCACGTTCATCTGCCCATGGCCCGTCGGCGGCACCGCGGACCAGTCGATGCGCGCGCTGTGCCAGGTGGCCTCGGGCATCCTCAAGCAGTCGATCGTGGTGGAGAACCGCGCCGGCGCGTCGGGCATGATCGGCACCAAGGCGCTGGCCCGCGCCACACCCGACGGCTACACCATTGGCCAGATCCCGATCTCGGTCGCGCGGTTCTCGCAACTCGGCATGCTGCAGCTCGACCCGCGCAAGGAACTCACCTACCTCGCCCGCACGTCGGGCCAGACCTTCGGCATCGCCGTGCCCGACGGCTCGCGCTTCAAGACGCTGGCAGACGTGGTGGCGGAGGCCAAGGCGCATCCGGGCCGCGTCACCTATGCGCACGCGGGGATCGGCGGCGCCACGCACGTCGGCATGGAGCAGTTCGCGCTGGCCGCCGGCGTCAAGTTCAACGCCATCGCCTACAAGGGCGGCTCGGCCGCGCTGCAGGACGTGCTGGCCAACCAGGTGGACCTGCTGGCCGATTCCAGTTCGTGGGCGCCGCACGTCGAGGCCGGCAAGATGCGCCTGCTGGCCACCTGGGGCGAGCAACGCACGCCGCGCTTCAGCAATGCACCGACGCTCAAGGAGCTCGGCTACAACGTCGTGGTCGAGGCCCCCAATGGCATCGGCGCGCCGAAGGGTCTGCCGGCCGACATCGAGAAGAAGCTGCGCGACGCGTTCCGCGCGGCCGTGGCGAGCCCCGAGTTCAAGACCGTGGCCGCGCGCATCGACGCGCCGATCATGTACCTCGACGGCCCCGACTACCGCAAGTACGTCTCCGAGGTGTACGAGCAGGAAACGCAGCTGATCCAGCGCCTCAAACTCAAGGAGATGCTCGCGCAGAGCTGATCCTCATTCTCAAGAACCTACCGTGACCCAGCCCCCCGTCATCCGCCTGCATGCCAACGACAACGTGCTGATCGCCCGCGGCGATCTCACGCTGGGCCAGCACCTCGACGCACTCGGCGTGCGCATGCGCGCGCAGGTGCCCGCCGGCCACAAGATTGCCGCGCGCGCGATTGCCCGCGGGGAACAGGTGCGCAAGTACGACACCGTGATCGGCGTGGCGGACCGCGACATCGCCGCGGGCGACCACGTCCACAGCCACAACCTGCGGCTCGTGGACTTCTACCGCGACCCCGCGTTCTGCCAGGACGTGCGGCCGGTCGAGTACGTGCCCGAGTCCGAGCGCGCGACGTTCCTCGGCTACGTGCGGCCCGATGGCCGCGTGGGCACGCGCAATTTCATCGGCATCCTGGCGTCGGTGAACTGCTCGGCCACGGTGATCAAGCATATCGCCGCGCATTTCACGCGCGAACGGCTGGCGGATTATCCGAACGTCGACGGGGTGGTGGCCTTCGCGCAGAGCAGCGGCTGCGGCATGTCGTCGCCGAGCGAGCATTTCGATCTGCTGCGCCGGACGATTGCCGGCTATGCCCGGCATGCGAATCTGGCCGGCGTGCTGATCGTCGGACTCGGCTGCGAACGCAATCAGGTGAATGGGCTGGTCGAATCGCAGGGGCTGGCGTCGAGCCTCGCCCCCGGAGAACAGCTGCACACCCTCGTCATGCAGGACACGGGCGGCACGCGCGCCACGATCGAGGCGGGCATCCGCGCGGTCGAGTCGATGCTGCCGCGCGCCAATGCCTGCCAGCGCGAGCGCGTGAGCGCGAGCCATCTCAAGATCGGCCTCGAATGCGGCGGCTCGGATGGCTTCTCCGGCATCACGGCGAACCCCGCGCTCGGCGCGGCGATGGACATCCTTGTGCGCCATGGCGGCACCGCTATCCTGTCGGAGACGCCCGAGATCCATGGCGTCGAATACATGCTCACGCGCCGCGCGGTCACGCCCGAGGTCGGCCAGAAGCTGCTCGACCGCCTCGCCTGGTGGGAACGGTATACGGCGGGCCATAACGCACAGTTCAATGGCGTGGTCGGTCACGGCAACCAGCAGGGTGGCCTGGCCAACATTTTCGAGAAATCGCTCGGCTCGGCAATGAAGGGCGGCACCACCCCGCTGCAGGCCGTGTACGAGTACGCCGAGCCGATCGACAAGGCCGGCTTCGTCTTCATGGACTCGCCCGGCTACGACCCCGTGGCCGCGACTGGCCAGATCGCCAGCGGCGCCAACCTCATCTGCTTTACCACGGGCCGGGGCTCCATGTTCGGATCCAAGCCCGCGCCGACGATCAAGCTCGCCTCGAACACGCCGATGTATCGCCGGCTCGAAGAGGATATGGACATCAACTGCGGCGTCGTGCTCGACGGCGAACTGTCCGTGGCGCAACTCGGCGAACGCATCTTCGAACACATCCTGCGTGCCGCATCGGGTGAGCCGACCAAGAGCGAATTGCTCGGGCTCGGCGACCATGAATTCGTGCCCTGGCACGTCGGCATCGTGAGCTGACCGCCCGCCTCCAGCCCTCCGGCCGCGCCTCCAGACCTTCCTCCCACGCATCATGCTGACTACCCTCACCGTGCGCGCACTGCTGCGCCAGCAGAATTTCATCGACCAACAATGGCGCGATGCCTCGCAACGCTTCGAGGTGACCGACCCCGCCACGGGGGAGGTCATCGCGCGTGTGCCCGATAGCGATGCCGGCGACGCGAGGGCGGCGGCCGATGCCGCGCACGCGGCCTTTCCGGACTGGAGCCGCCGCACCGCTCGCGAGCGCGCGCAACTGATCAAGCGCTGGCACGCGCTGATCCTCGCCAACGAGCAGGACCTCGCGCGCATCATCTCCGCCGAGCAGGGCAAGCCCATGCACGAGAGCCTGGGCGAAGTCCGCTATGGCGCCTCGTACGTGGAGTGGTTCGCGGAGGAAGCGACGCGTATCTGCGGCGATGTCGTGGCCGAGGCAGTGCCTGGCCGCAAGATGATCGTCCTGAAGGAGCCGGTCGGTGTGGTAGCGGCCATCACGCCGTGGAATTTCCCGCTCGCCATGATCGCGCGCAAGATCGCGCCCGCGCTCGCGGCCGGCTGCGCGGTCGTCTGCAAGCCCGCCGAGGACACACCTCTGACCGCGCTGGCGCTCGTCTACCTGGCGGAGCAGGCGGGACTGCCGCGCGGCGTGCTCAATATCGTCACGGCGTCGCGCGTGCGGACCCCCGCCGTCGTCGACGCGTGGCTCGCGGACAGCCGCGTGCGCAAGATCACGTTCACGGGTTCCACGCCCGTGGGCAAGCACCTCGCGCGCGAGTCGGCCGGCACGCTCAAGAAGCTCTCGCTCGAACTCGGCGGCAATGCGCCCTTCATCGTGTTCGACGATGCGGACGTGGACGCGGCCGTGGAAGGCCTGATGGCCGCCAAGTTCCGCAATGGCGGCCAGACCTGCGTCTGCCCGAACCGCATCTATGTGCAGGCGGGCGTGCACGACATCTTCGTCGGCAAGCTGGCCAGGCGCGTGTCGGCACTGCGCGTGGGACCCGCCAGTGACGATGCATCGCAAATCGGTCCGATGATCAACGCGCGCGCCGTCGCCAAGATCGACCGGCACGTGCGCGATGCGGTCGAAAAAGGCGCCCATGTCGTGGTCGGGGGCGAGCGCGTGCGGACGGAGGATGGCCCGCACTACTACGCGCCCACGGTGCTCACGCGCGCCACGCCCGAGATGGCGCTGGCCGGCGAGGAAACCTTCGGCCCGGTCGCGCCGGTCTTTCGCTTCAGTCACGAGGAGGAGGTGATCCGCGATGCCAACGACACGCCGTTTGGGCTGGCTGCATACTTCTATTCGAACGATGTACGGCGCATCTGGCGCGTGGCACAGGCGCTGGAGACCGGGATCGTCGGCATCAACGAGGGGGCGCTCGCGTCTGAGGCGGCGCCGTTTGGCGGCGTGAAGGAGTCCGGTTACGGCCGCGAGGGGTCGCGCCATGGGCTTGACGATTACATGCATACCAAGTATCTGTGCCAGGGGCAGTTGGGTTGAATTCATCGTTCAGCCCGTCGCCATCACCCAAAAAGCATCGACACCAAGGAGACCGCATGCCCGCCCACAACCCGTTCAAGGCCGCGCTGGCCGCCGGCCAACCGCAGATCGGCCTCTGGATGTCCGCCGCCTCGTCCTATCTCGCGGAGGTCACCGCCACCGCGGGCTTCGACTGGCTGCTGGTGGACGGCGAGCATGCGCCCAATGACGTGCGATCGATCCTCGCGACGCTGCAGGCCCTCGGCCCCTACCGTTCGCAGGCCGTCGTCCGCGCGGTATCGGGCGAGACCGCGCTGATCAAGCAACTGCTCGATATCGGCGCGCGCACGCTGCTGATTCCGATGGTCGACACCGCCGAGCAGGCCGCCGGCCTCGTGCGCGCGACGCGCTACCCGCCGCTCGGCGTGCGCGGCGTGGGCAGCGCCGTGGCGCGCGTGTCGCAATGGTCGGCGCGCAAGGACTACCTTGCCGTGGCCGACGACGAGGTCTGCCTGCTGGTGCAGGCCGAGACGGTCACCGCCATGCAGAATCTGGAAGCGATCTGCGCGGTGGATGGCGTGCATGGCGTGTTCATCGGCCCCGCCGACCTGGCCGCGTCGATGGGCCATCGCGGCAATCCCGGACACCCGGACGTGCAGGCGCAGATAGAATCCGCCATGCGCACGATCGTGGCGAGCGGCAAGGCGGCCGGGACGCTGACCTCCGACAACGCGCTCGCGCGCCGCTATCTGGAGCTGGGCTGCACGTTTGTCGCCACCGGCGTGGACGTGCTGGTCTATGCCAACGCCGCGCGCCGGCTGGCGGCGGAGTTCCTGCCGGATCGCGCCGCCAATATTGCCGCGCCCGGCGCCGCCTACTAACCGCGTTCCGATTCACGATGACCGCTTCCCCCACTCCCTCCACTCCTCCCACTCCTGATACGCTGCTGGCCGCGATGCAGGACATCGTCGGCGCGGGCGGCTGCCTGACCGCCGAGGCCGACACCGAAGCCTACGTCACGGACTATCGCCGCCTCTATCGCGGCAAGTCGCCCGTGGTCGTCATGCCGGCCACGACCGAGCAAGTCAGCCGCGTCATGGCGTGGTGCCATGCGCACGATGTGCCCGTGGTCCCGCAAGGCGGCAACACGTCGTTGATGGGGGGCGCGGTGCCCGACGACAGCGGCACCGCGGTGGTCATCAGTCTCAGGAAGATGCATCGCGTGCTGGCGATCGATACGGTCAACGACACGATGACCGTGGAAGCCGGCGTGACGCTGTCCGCCGCGCGCGCGGCCGCCGACGAAGCCGGGCGCCTGTTTCCGCTCCGCATCGGCTCGGAAGGTTCCTGCCAGATCGGCGGCAATCTCTCGACGAATGCGGGCGGTACCGCGGTGCTGCGCTATGGGAATATGCGCGACCTCGTGCTCGGTATCGAGGTCGTGCTGCCCGACGGCCGCGTGTTTTCATCGCTGAAAGGACTGCGCAAGGACAACACGGGCTACGACCTCAAGCATCTGTTCATCGGTGCGGAAGGCACGCTCGGCATCATCACCGGCGCCGTGCTCAAGCTGATGCCGCAGCCGCGTTCGACCGCCATGGCGTTCGTCGCGGTGCGGAATCCGGAGGCCGCCGTCGAGTTGCTGGGCCGCGCGCGGGCGCTGTCAGGCGGCGCGGTGACGGCCTTCGAACTGATCTCCGCCCCCGCGCTGGAGCTGGTGCTCGAATACCTCGGCAACATGCCGTCGCCGCTGGAAAGCCGACACGACTGGATGGTGCTGATCGAGCTCACGTCGGGCACCGACGAGGAAACGCTCAACGGCACGCTGATGGAGATCCTGGAAGCGGGTCTCGAGGCCGGGCTCGTCGTCGATGCGGCCGTGGCGTCGAGCCTCGCCGATGTGCAGCAGTTCTGGCGCATTCGGGAGGAAATCTCCGATGCCCAGACGCGCACCGGCGGCAGCATCAAGTGCGATATCTCTGTGCCCGTGTCGCGCATCGCGCAGTTCATCGAGAAGGCGTCGGCGGAGGTGCTGGCGCTGGAGCCGGCCACGCGCATGGTCATCTATGGCCATATGGGCGACGGCAACGTCCACTTCAATCCGCTGCGCCCGCGCGATCGGGATGCCAGGTCCTTCCTGACGCAGTGGTACAAGCCCGTGTCGGACCTCGTGGATGGGCTCGCCCATGCTGAAAACGGCTCGATCTCGGCCGAGCACGGGATTGGCGTGGCCAAGCGCGACGACCTGCTGCAATACAAATCGTCCGTCGAGCTGGAACTCATGTGGCAGGTCAAGCGGGCGCTGGATCCGAAGAACCTGCTGAACCCCGGGCGGTTGCTGCCTGAAGTCAAATAAAAAGGAGCGGGGCTCGCGCCCCACTCCCTTCGTCTCTGGAAGACTTGAAGACCTGGCTTAACGCGGGTTCTTCTTCATGTCTTCCTTGGCATCGCCGTAGCCCGCCTGCGTCCGGCCGGCCACTTGCTGGGCCTTGCCCTTGATCTCGGTGGACGTCTTCCCCGTCAGCTTGCCGGCAAGTTCCTTCGCCTTGCCCTTGGCCTCGGTCACGCGACCCTTCACCTGGTCCTTGTTCATGATTACGCTCCTGTCGGTCAGTTCGTCGGCGCTTCCCCGATGTACGCTTGGCATCGCGTTGGAAGCGGCTCACTGGACAGTGTAGAAAACGCGCCGCCCGGGTTTTGTAGGACAGTCGCGCAACGTGCTGTCAGAACAGGCCGTTGATCGCGCAAAACCCGCATGCCCATATGCGGTGCGGTCCCATATCGTTCCGCAAATTCCTTCGTTCGCCGGACGCGGCACCGCCGCGTATCGTGTGTGTCGGCCTCCAACCCACCACGCGCCCCATGTCCGATCGGAACGATTTGCCCTACGCTTCGCACCTGCCGCACGCCGACACGCAAGTCGATCCCGCCCGTCGGCGGGCACTGCGGACCATCGGCCGTCATGGACTGGGCACCGCCGCCACGCTGGCCTCGCTCTCCGCGCTGACGCCGTTCAGCGCATTCAGTGCGCCATCCGCCTCAGCGCGCCCCGAGGTCATCCGTATCGGCGTGGCGCAGCCCGCCACCGGCACACCGCCGACGTTCGCTGGCAGCTCGCTTTCCATCGCCCATGCCAAGGGCTGGGTCGAAGAGGCGTTCAAGCCCGCGGGTACCCGCATCGAGTGGTACTTCTTCAAGGGCGCGGGCCCCGCCGTCAACGAGGCGCTGACCAACCGGCAACTGGACTTCGCGCTGCAGGGAGACCTCCCGGCGATCGTCGCGCGCGCCGCGGGGCTCAGGACTCGGCTGGTGCTGGCCACCGGCGTGCGCACCAACATCTATATCGGCGTCCCCCCCGATTCGCCGCTCAAGACGGTGGCCGAACTGCGCGGCAAGCGCGTGTCGCTGTTCAAGGGCACCAATATGCATCTGCCGGCACTGCGCCTGCTGGAATCGCAGGGCCTGACCGAGAAGGACGTGCGGCTGCTGAACCTCGACACCGCGGGCTACCTCGCGGCGCTGACCACGCGCGATATCGACGCGGCGATCGGCGCCATGGACATCCTGCGCCTGCGCGACAAGGGCGCCGTGCGCGTCCTGTACACGAGCAAGGGCCAGTCGCCGATCTATACGCGTCAGAGCCACGTGCTGGTGACCGAAGATTTCCTCAACCGCTATCCGGAGGCCACGCAGCAGTTCGTGCGCACCGCCGTCGAGTCCGCGCGCTGGGCTTCCGACGAGAAGAACCGCGAAGAAGTGCTCCGCACCTGGGCGCGCGCGGGCACGCCGTACGAACACTGGAAGGAAGACTTCGACGGTGAACCGCTGCGCGTCCGCCTCAATCCAAACTTCGATTCGTTCCTGGTCGCGCGGTACAAGGACGCCGTCGAGCAGGCCTATCGGTTCCGCCTGAGCCGCGCGCGCTTCGACGTCGACCAGTGGATCGACCAGCGCTACCTGCGGACTGCGCTCGAGGACCTCAAGCTGCAGACCTACTGGCCCATCTACCAGCCGGACGGCAAGATCCTGGGGGCGTAATGGCTACCGACTCGCTTGCGCTGGAGGCGCCGCGGTCCGCGGTCGCCATCGACGGTTACCGGCGCCATCTCGTGGATGTGCTGCTGGCCTGGCCCGTGCCGCTCGCGCTGCTGGCCATCTGGTATGTCGCGGCGCGCTTCGAATGGATTCCACCGCAGGTATTGCCGACGCCCGAGGCCGTGGCGCACACGCTGGCGGACCTCCACGCGAGCGGCGAGCTCTGGGACAACCTGCGCGTCAGCGCGCTGCGCGTGGCGGGCGGGTTCGGCATCGGCCTCGTCGCCGGACTGTCGCTGGGCACGGCGATGGGCCTGTCGCCGCGCTTCCGCGACTATGTCTATCCGACGTTCAAGGCATTCAGCCAGGTGCCCGTGCTCGGATGGCTGCCACTGCTGATGCTGCTCGTCGGCATCGACGAGGCGCTCAAGATCATCCTCATCGCCAAGGCGGCACTCGTGCCCATCGCGATCAATACGTACAAGGGCATCGGCAACGTGCCGGCCGCCTACCTCGAGGTGGCGCGGGTGCTTCGGCTGTCGCGCTGGCAGACGCTGTCGCGCGTGATCTTTCCCGCCGCCGCCGCGCCTGTGTGGAACGGCATTCGCTACGGACTCACGCATGCGTGGCTCGCGCTCGTCGTCGTGGAATTGCTCGCGTCGTCGGAAGGACTTGGCTACATGATCGTGTACGGACGGCAGCTGTTCCAGCTGGATATGGTCATCGCCGCCGTCATCGTGGTCGGGGCGATCGGCTTCACGCTCGACCAGTTGCTGGCGCGCGCCGAGCGCGTCGTGCTGCGGTGGCGCAAGCCCGGATTCTGAGGGAGACACGGGGATGAGCGAGTCGACATTCGCACGCGGCGGCACTGCCAGACGCAATCTGGGCATTCCGCGCGCCCTGCGCGGCTGGGTCCTGCCGGCCGTGCTGATCGCGCTCTGGTGGGCCGCCGTCGCCTTCGGGTGGTCGAAGTCGCCGTTGCTCGTAGCACCGTCGAAGGTGTGGGACACGGCGGTCGAACAGATCGCGAGCGGCAAGCTGTTCACGGCGCTGGCCGCGAGCCTGTGGCGCGACCTCGCGGGCTTTGCCATCGGTACAACCGTGGGCCTCGTGTTCGGCACGGCGCTCGGCCTCTCCCGATTGTTCGAGAAAATGGTTGGCCCCACGTTCCACACGGTCAAGCAGATCTCGCTCTTCGCGTGGATTCCGCTGATCTCGGTCTGGTTCGGCCTTGGCGACACCGCCAAGGTCGTGTTCCTCTCGCTGGCCGCGTTCTTTCCCGTCGTGCTCAATACGTTCGAAGGCATCCGCGGCGTGCCGGCCGATCTGCTCGAGGTAGCGCGCGTGCTCCGGTTCACGCGCGGGCAGACGCTGTGGCGTGTCGTATTGCCCGCCGCATCGCCCTCGATCTTCGCGGGCATCCATCTCGCCCTGATCTATGCATGGCTGGCGACGCTGGGCGCGGAATATCTGCTCGTCTCGGGCAAGGGCATCGGCAACACGATGATCGACGGCCGCGAGAACTTCTGGATGGACCTCGTGCTGTTCGGCGTCATCGTGGTCGGCCTCGTCGGCTTCACGCTCAACTGGATCGCCGGCCATATCGAGGCCCGGCTGCTGCGCTGGCGCGGCCGCTCGGTCGCGGCGCACTGACAATTACCCTTCGCACGGAGACACGCCGATGGCTCACGCCGGCACGCTCGATATCTCGCATCTGTCCAAGCAGTACGACGTCAAGGGCGCGGCCCTGCCCGTGCTGGACGACATCACACTGTCGATCCAGCCCGGAGAGTTCGTCAGCGTCGTGGGCACCAGCGGCTGCGGCAAGTCCACGCTGCTTCGGCTGATCGTGGGGCTGGAGGAGGAGTATCGCGGCGAGATCCTGCTCGACGGCAAGCGTGTCGTCGGCACGAGCCTGCAGCGCGGCATCGTGTTTCAGGAGCATCGGTTGTTTCCCTGGCTCACGGTCGAACAGAACATCTCGCTGGCGCTGCTGAACAGCGGTCTGAGCGAGGGCGACAAGTTCCGCACGGTGCAGTCGCATATCGACCTGGTCGGACTGGGCGGCTTCGAACACGCGTACCCGTACCAGCTCTCCGGCGGCATGTCGCAGCGCGTCGCCATCGCGCGGGCGCTCGTCACGCGTCCGGACATCCTGCTGCTGGACGAGCCGTTCGGCGCGCTGGACGCGCTGACGCGCGCCTACCTCCAGCAGGAACTGCACCGTATCTGGCAGGCCGAGGGCATCACGATGATCCTCGTCACCCATGACGTCGAGGAAGCGGTCTACCTCGGCGAACGTGTGGTGGTGATGGAACCGCGTCCCGGGCGCATCCGGCGCATCGTGCCGGTCGACCTGACGCATCCCCGCGAGCGCTCCGCGCCCGCGTTCTCCCGCATCCGTGATGCTGTACTGCGCGAGTTCGGCGACAAGCCCTCGGAAGCGGCGGCGCCACCGCTGCTGCCGGAGATCCCCGTCACGAACGAACACGTGCCGCTTGCGTTCCAGTTCGCCATCTGATCGGCAAGACGCTGCGGGAGCACCTCGGGCTCGCGCGTCCGCCTTTCCTGTCGCGCGACCGCGCGGCACAACGTTCCAGATCCGCATAGCGGACATATACCAACCAGAGACTCAGGGGAGTGAACATGAAAGCAGGAACGAGCCTTCGCCGGCGCACGCTGGCCATGCTGGCGGCATTGATCGCGGGCAGCGTGGTCCATGCCGCAGGCGCCGCCGACGCGGACAAGAAGGAGATTCGCTTCGGCGCGACGGCCGGTCCGTACGCGGACCAGGTCCGTTACGGGATCAAGCCGATCCTCGAGCAACGCGGCTACAAGGTGACGATCGTCGAGTTCAGCGACTACGTGCAGCCTAACCTCGCGCTGGCCGATGGCGCGATCGACGCCAACGCGTTCCAGCACGAGGTCTACCTCAGGAAGTTCTCTTCGGACCGCAAGCTTCAGCTCTCGGAGGTCGTGAAGGTGCCGACCGCCCCGATCGGCATCTACAGCCGCAAGCACAAGTCGCTGCAGGACGTGAAGGCCGGCGCGACGGTGTCGCTGCCGAACGATCCGACCAATCTCGCCCGCGCGATCGCGATCCTGCAGCAGATCGGCTGGGTCACGCTCAAGCCGGGCACGGACGCCGTACGCGCGTCGGAGCGCGACATCGAGGGCAATCCGCACAAGCTCAAGCTCGTTCAGCTAGAGGCGGCACAGCTGCCGCGCTCGCTCGACGATGTCGACTATGCCTTCGTCAATGGCAATTTCGCACTGGCGTCGGGGCTGTCGCTGACGTCGGCGCTGAAGCTCGAGGCGATTCCCGACTACTACATGAACCTCGTCGCCGTGCGCACGACGGATCTCAACCGGCCGTTTGTGACCGACATTCGCGAGGCCTACCAGTCGGCCGCGTTCAAGTCCGTGACCCAGCAGCGATTCGCGGGCTTCAATCCTCCCGCATACCAACGCTGACCTCGACGACTGAACGTCGCGCCTAGGCCAGCTGCGCATAGCCGCGCAGCTGCGCCTCGCGCTCCATCGAGGCGATGGGTAGGTAGTCGGCCACGGTCGACCGCACCACATCGCCGAGGTGGAGCCGCGCGCTGAGATCGGCGCGCTCGTGCAGCACGCTCCGCAGTGCCGCGCGCACGCGGCGCACCAGCGCCACGCTCGCGCGCTTGGACGCGATGAACGGCAGGCCCGGCACCGGGCGCGTGAATCCGATCTGCCGCACGCCGGCGACGAGCTCCGGATGATGTTCGGCCGCGAAGGCCAGCGTCACGCAGTCGATCGCCGCCACGTCCGCCTCGTCGTTGCCCAGCGCGGCCAGCGACGCGAGATGAGACCCCGTCAGGACGATTTCGCTGAAGAAGCGGCCCCCATGCGTATCCGCATTGACGAGCGGCGCCACCGCGTGGCGGAGCGCGTTCATGCCGCTGTGCGAGTCGGGGCCATTGCATGCCGCGCGCGCGCCGCGGCAATCCGCAAGCGACCTCGGTCCGCCCGCACGTACCACCAGCGCGCTGCGATAGCGCTGCCGGTGACAGCCAGGCACGTCGAACCGCGGCGTGCCGATGAGCCGTACATGCGGCGCCAGGCCGCGCACCAATGGCAGCCCGCAGGTCTGCGACAGCAGCAGATCGTCGCGATGCCAGAACGCCTGCAAGGCATCGTGGCCCTCGCCCGGGTCGACGGCCCGCAGCGCGATTGCCCCGCCGCCCGCCGCACCGTTCGCAGTGCCATCGCGTGCCAGGGCTTCACCGACGCGCTCGATCAGTTCGAGCCAGTCCGCGCGCAGCGACGCGGAAACGTTGTACATGGGCAGCGCTGCGACCCAGCGCTCGAGTATGGGCATGATCGGTCAGTGGAGGGGACGGTGGGCCGAAGCGTCCGAAGGCCCCTGGAACATGGGATGCGCCACGGGCGCCACCGCGCGCCACGCATACCGCCGCAGCCATTCGCGATAGCCCCGCACGAAGAAACCATCGTTGCGCGCGAGATAGTCGCTCGCGCGACGCCGATAGACCCAGCCGAGCGCGAACCACGGCACGGAGGGAAGATCGTGATGCACGAGGTGATAGTTGTTGTTGAGGAACAGCAGCCGCCAGCCGAGGCCCGCATCGTTGATGATGCTGCGGCCCGGATGCGAATCGCTGGGACGATGCTCCTGAAACGAGCGGATCGCCGCCAGCGACATGGCCGGATACGCGACACCGCAGAGCAGCAGCCACGCCGGGATGCCGCAGGACTGCTGGAGCCATGCGAGCAGCGCCGCCAGCGCGGACAGATGCGCGAGCCAGACCGGCACATCGCGCCAGTCCCCCGCCCTCACCTTGCCCACGGCCTCCGCGGCGATCGCGTAGATCGAGAACGCCGGCTGCAGCAGCACGCGGCCGAGCAGCGTATTGCGCGTGGCATACAGCCAGCGGCGCAGCGGGCCGGCTTGCTGCCATTCCGCCGGAAACAGGAAATAGCTCTCGGGGTCCGCATGCGGATGCGTGAGTTCGGCGTCGTGATGCTGCAGATGCGCGCGGCGATACAGGCTGTACGGCAGCCAGACGCCAAGCGGCGCCGCGCCAAGCAGCGCGTTGAGCCACGGCAGGCGCGTCGGATGTCCGTGCAGCAGCTCGTGCTGCAGCGAGAGGTACCACGTCGTAGCGAGCGTAAGCAGCACGCATGTCAGCGGCAAACCGAGCCGTTGCGCATTGGCCGCGATCCCGAACCACGATCCATACACGGCCGCCACGCGCATCCATGTTGGCATCTCCGTGCGCCATAGCCAGTGCCGGGCGGCACGCGTCAACTCTTCGCGTTGTCGGTCGTCGAGGTAGATGGCCATGGATACCGTGCAGTCATGCGCTGTGAAACAGACTGCAGGATACGACCGGTGCCATATGCGCTGGAACGAACCATTGCCGATATCCATATGCGTTCGACGGCGCAACCCGCACATGCCGCGACGGATCGCATGACGTTACGCGATCCGCGCGCGCATGTGCCGCGCGCCCCTCACGCTCAGGCCGCCGCGCGCTCCGCGCCGGTCGCCTGCGATGCGGACGCCAGCTGCGCGATCAACGCGCGCGCGACCTTGCCCACATGCGGGATATGTTCGGTCACCGCGTTCGATTCCCAGAACACGCCGCGCAGCGGATGTCCGACCGCATGGAGCCCTTCCTGCGGATGCCCGTTCGCGTCCAGCAGCGCGCAGGTGTCGCGCGACGCCTGCAAGCCGAAGCCCAGCGGGTCGGGCTGGACAAGCCCGCGCGCCAGGACGTCGCGGCTGAGCGGATCGTCGCTGCGGCGCCAGTCGTATTCGAACCCAAGGCAATTGATCACGCGATCCGCCTCGAGCGTATGCACCGCCGTGCCCCCGCGCTCCCGCCAGCGGACCGCGAGGCGCCCGTCTGGCAATGCCTCCACGGCAAACAGCTGGCCCGCCTCGTGCCGATAGCGGCCATCGGCCTTGACGCGCGTCTGCCATGCCAGCGCGACCGGCGCGGAGCGATGCAGCGACACGTCCCATACCGAACGCGACGTGCGCACGAAGCGCCGGCGTTCCGCAACCGAAGCCCGCGCCCACAGGGTGTCGACGTGCAGCCGCAAGGTCGGCACGATGCGCTGCCAGTCCTGCCCCTCCGCGCGCAGGCGGCGCAGCTGCGGATGAACCTGGCGCAGCAACGCCCGCAGCGTCAGGCCCTGCTCGGGAATCTCGAGGAAATCGGGCCAGGGTTCCAGCGCGCGCCGCTCGTTGACGGCAAGCCCCCGCCGCGAAATGGCCACATGCTCGCCGCGGAACCCCGCATGTTCGGCAGAAATCAGCCCATCCAGCGCGCTCAGGCCCGCTCCGAGATAGACGATACGCTGGCCACCCTCGATGCCGTCGAACGCGCCGGGCGCCCATTGGTCATGCACGTAGGCGGGGGAGCGCAGCGCCGCGTCATCGATGGCGAACGGCAGGTCAGCCGCGCGCCGCGGCATCAGCCCGGTGGCGAGCACCACCTTGTCGGCGTGCCGCCGGCGCCCGTCGCCAAGCGTGACGACATACGACTTGCCGACGCGCTGCAGCCCCGTCGCGCGCGCACGCAGGTGCTCCAGCGCAAAGCCCTCGCGGAGCGCGCCGGTATGCAAGGCCCATGTCTCTTGCAGGTACGCGCCATAGAGCTGCCGCGGCGGCAGGCTGTCGCCGAGCGCGATGCCTTCCGGCGGCGCCCAGACGCCCGCGCTGACCTGCCGCGCAAGCCAGTCCGTGAAGTGCCCGGGCTCGTCGTCGAACAGGCTGATCATCTTGCTGATGCCATTGATCAGATGATGCGGCAGCGTCGTGGCATAGGCGACACCGAGGCCCGGCGTCTCCGCGGGGTCGATCAGGTCGATATGCACGGGCACCGGCGATTGTCGCAGCAGGCGCAGCGCCACCGCCACGCCCGCAAAGCCGCCGCCGACGATGGCGATGCGCGGCGCCGGCGCCGATGCCAACCCCGACGTCGTCTGGATGGAATGCGTGCTCATACCGTCTCCGCCTCTCGAGTCCGATGGCTCGCCGCCACGTGCTCGTCGCCGAGCAACGCGCGACCGGCGCCGTAGAGCTTTTCCCGCAGCGTGCCGGGCCGATACGCCGTCTTGTAGACGCCGCGCCGCTGCAACTCCGGCACCACGAGGTCTACGAAGTCGCGGTGCGAGTCCGGCATGATCGTGTAGCTGAGGTTGAAGCCGTCGACACCGGTGTCTTCGATCCAGGCCTGCATCGCATCCGCGACCTGCTCGGGCGACCCGACCAGGACGGGCCCCTTTCCGCCGATCGCGTTATGCCGCGCGAGCTCGCCGATGGTCCAGACGCGGTCCGGATCGGCGATGGTGAAGCCCTCGATCGTCGATTGCATCGCCTCGCTGCGCTCGTAGGTAAACGGCGCATCGATGTCCTTGCCCGCCAGGTCTACACCCGTCCAGCGCGAGAACAGCGCCAGCGCGCCTTCGAGGCTGACATGCTGCTCGATGTCGGCGAGCTTCGCGCGCGCCTCCTCCTCGGTGCGGCCGACGATCACGGTCAGCAGCATGAAGAACAGCACGGAGGCCGGGTCGCGGCCCTGCTCGGCCACGCGGCGGCGCGTATCGTCCACCGTATCGCGGATGACCTTGCGGCTCGGCGCGCTGATGAACACGCATTCCGCGTGCTTCGCGGCGAAGTCCTTGCCGCGCGCGGATGCGCCGGCCTGATACAGCAGCGGCGTGCGCTGCGGCGAAGGCTCGCTGTAATGGACACCTTCCATCTGGAAATACTTGCCGTCGTGGTGAATTTCGTGAACCTTGCCGGGATCGGCAAACACCTGCCCGGCCCTGTCGCGCACGGCGGCGCCGTCTTCCCAGCTGCCCTCCCACAGCTTGTACAGCAACTCCATGTACTCGTCGGCCACGTCGTAGCGTTCGTCATGCCCCCGCGCGTCACCAAGGCCCACCGCCTTCGTGCCCGTGCTGCCGAAGCTCGTGACGATATTCCACCCCACGCGGCCGCCGGTCAGATGGTCGAGCGTCGACATGCGGCGCGCGAACTGGTAAGGCGGCTCGTACGTGGTGCTGCTTGTGACCGCGAAGCCGAGGTGCGTCGTGACCTGCGCCATGGCCGAGACCAGCAGGAGCGGATCGAGGCGCGGAAACTGCAGCGCGCCACGGATCGCCGGTGCGTGGGAGTTGCCATATACGCTGTACGTGCTGATGCCATCGGCCCAGAACAGCGCGTCGTAGAGTCCCCGCTCGGCGATCTGCGCGAGTTCGGTCCAGTAGGCGAGCGTGTGGTACTGCAGCGATTTGTCGCGGGGATGCTTCCACAGCCCCGGTGACAGATGGCTCGGCGCGAACGTGACGAACGCGTTGATGCGGATTTCTTTTGGCACGATGATCGGGATGGGATAGACGATAGGGAGGGTGGCTCGGGGCAGATCAAGCCGGCTGCAGCGCCGGCTGCGGAACGACCGCCGCGGGATGCGCGGGCCGCTTGAGCCCAAGATGCTCCCGCAAGGTCGTCCCCGTGTACTCGGTGCGATACAACCCCCGCCGCCGCAGTTCGGGAATCACGTGCGCGATAACGTCGTGCAATCCGCCCGGCAGATACGGCGCCATGATGTTGTAGCCATCGGCGCCGTAATGCCGGAAACGTTCCTCGAGTTCATCGGCAATCTGCACCGCCGTGCCCACGAGCTGCCAGTGGCCCCGCGCGCCCGCCACACGCTGATAGAGCTGCCGGATGGTCAGGTTCTCGCGCCGCGCGAGATCGATCACGAGCTGCTGGCGGCTCTTGGTGCCGTTGGTCTCCGGCAAGTCGGGGATAGGACCGTCGAGCGGATACTTCGACAGATCCACACCGCCGGCGATCGTCGACAACAGCGACAGGCCCACCACGGGATCGATCAGCTCCTGTAGCTGCTCGAACTTCTCGCGCGCCTCGGCCTCGCTTGCGCCAACGACCGGGAACACACCGGGCATCACGCGCAGGTCGTCGTGCGTGCGGCCATAGCGTGCCAGCCGTCCCTTGAGATCGGCGTAGAACGCCACCGCTTCCTCGAGGGTCTGCTGCGCGGTGAACACGACCTCGCCGCTGCGCGCCGCCAGTTCCTTGCCCGCCTCCGAAGAACCGGCCTGCACGACGACAGGATGTCCCTGCGGGGTGCGGGACACGCTCAACGGCCCCTGCACCTTGAAGAACTCGCCGCGATGATGGAGCACATGGCGCTTGTCGGCGTCGTAGTAGAGGCCGCGCTCCTTGTCGCGCAGAAAGGCATCGTCCTCCCAGCTGTTCCACAGGCCGGTGACCACGTCGACGAACTCGCGCGCCCGCGCGTAGCGGTCCGCATGCGCATAGTGCTTGTCGAGGTTGAAGTTGCGCGCCTCGTGCTCGTTGCCGGTCGTCACCACGTTCCACCCCGCGCGGCCGCCAGACAGATGGTCGAGCGAGGCGAATTTTCGCGCCACGTGATAGGGCTCGTTGAAAGACGTCGACGCCGTCGCGACGAGGCCGATGCGCTCCGTCACCGCCGACAGCGCGGACAACAGTGTCAACGGTTCGAACTGCGCCTGATAACTATGGGCGACACGGCTGAGGACTTCAACATTGTCGCCACGCGTGCCGACGCCGTCGGCCAGGAAGATCAGGTCGAACTTCGCGGCCTCCGCGGCGCGCGCGAGGTCCGCGTAGAACCGGAAGTCGATCCCGCCGTCGGCCTGCGCCTCCGGATGGCGCCACGCGGCGATGTGATGCCCGGAGGGATACAGGAACGCGCCAAGGCTGAGATGCCCGCTTCGTTGAGTCATGGCTGGAGGAAGGAGGTGCAGAGGAAGCCTTGTAGCGTAATCAATTCCCGCGACGAACCTAAACGCGAATTCCGCATGTCGATACCGGTTCGCGACCGCCATCCATATACGAAATGAATCTTTGTTCCGTAACGGGCGCGTTCGCAAAATGCGGGCGATGAACGTTGCCCCCGAGACTCTCCCCGCCGATCCCCGCGATACCGTCGATCCCCGCGATTCCCGCCCCGATCTCGCCGCGCTGCGCCACCTCGTGGAGACGCGGTTCGCCGCGCGTGAAGCGGTGTCGCACGAGCACGCCGCCCTGCCGCTCGACAATCTGCGCGAACTGCACGACGGTGGATGGCTCCGCCTCACATTGCCCGCATCGCTCGGCGGCGTCGAAAGCCGGCTGGGCACGGACGATCCCGGCACCTATCTGCACGCGATTCGCACGATCGCGCGCGTGTCGCCGGGCACGGCGCATTGCCTGCAGGTGCACAACCACGCGCTATGGACGGTATGGGAGACCGGCACGCCCGCCCAGCACGCGCGGTTCCTCGCGCCGCAGCGCGGCGCACTGTCGTTGTTCGCCTTTCTCGGCAGCGAGCCGGGCCTCGCCCCCGGGTCGCCGCGCTACCAGACCACCGCCGTTGCCGATGCCGACGGTTTTCGCGTCAACGGCGTGAAGCAGTACGCGACGAACGGCATCGCGCATGGCTATGGGCTCGTCTTTGCATCGATCGAAGGGCCCGACGGTCTGATCCACAATCAGCAGATGGTGCTGGTCGAACCATCGATGGCGGGTGTCACGCAGGTCGGGGGCTGGTATCGGCCGACGGGCATGCGCGTCGCGGAGAGTCCGCAGGTGCGGCTCGACGATGTGCGCGTGCCTGCGTCGCATGTACTGGGCCGCCCAGGCGACTACGTGCGTGGCCGCTGGCAGGGGCGGTTCCACCTCGGCTTTGCGGCAAACTACCTCGGCATGGGCGAAGGCATCGCCGGCTGGGCGACACGCTGGCTCCGGGAATTCCCGGAGCGCGTGGCCGACCCGTTCGTCCAGGCGCACGTCGGCGAGGTACAGGTCGCGCTACAAGCCGCGGCTGCCTCGCTCGACCATGCAATCGCGACATGGCGCGATGGAGACGTGCAGCGCGCCGAGCTGACGTCGATGGCCGCCAAGTCCACGTGCGCGCAAGCCGCGATGCTGGCCGCGGAGACCATGGGCCGCCTGACCGGGTCCACCGCGCTGTTCGACGATCATCCGCTGGGCCGGCTGATCCGCGACCTGCATACGCACGTGCTCCACGTGGGTCACGATCGCACGCATCAGACCATCGGTGCCGCCGCGCTGGGGCAGGCGTTCGACTCCACCCGGCAGCGATGACCATGCGGACGCTGACCTGCGACGTGCTCGTCATCGGATACGGCGCCGCGGGCGCCGCGGCCGCGATCGAGGCGGCCGACGCTGGCGCACGCGTCCTGCTCGTCGAGAAAATGCCCTGGCCCGGCGGGCTGTCCGTGGTGTCGGCCGGCGGCGCGCGCATGGCATTCGATGCGGATGCGGCCCTCGCCTACCTCCGCGAAACCTGCGGCGGCCGCACGCCCGACGACGTCCTGCAAGTGCTGGCGCAGGGCATGCATGACTTTCCGGCATGGCTGCGCGCGCTGGCCGATGACATCGGCGCGACGCTCGTCGTGCGCAAGGCCTCCGGAAACTATCCATTCCTCGGCTTTGACGCGCTTGGCTATGCCGAGGTGCAGGCGCTGCCCGGCGCTCTCGGGTTCCACGATGCCATTCCGGAGCACGTAACGGCGGTCTCGCCGGCTGGCGCGCGATTCTTCGGACTGCTGCAGGCGCATGTCGAGCGCCGTCCGATCGCCGTCCGCACCGGGACACGGGCCACGCGGCTGCTGCGCGACGGTGAAGGCCCCGTGCGGGGCGCCATGCTCGAGGATGCCAGCGGTGCCCTGACGGTACGCGCCGAGCGCGGCGTCATCCTCGCATGCGGCGGTTTCGAGGCCGACCTGCGCATGCAGCAGGCCTGGTTCGAACCGGCCCAGGTCCTCAACGGCAGCTTCCTCGGCAACACGGGCGACGGCATCCGCATGGCCCAGGCCCTCGGCGCCGACCTCTGGCACATGTGGCACTTTCACGGTCCCTACGGATTCCGCCATCCGGACCCGGCATTCCCATTCGGCCTCTATACGAAGAGCGTGCCGATGTGGACGCCCGGACATGCCCCCGACGATCTCCCGGTCATGCCGTGGATCCTCGTCGATCAACTTGGCAGGCGGTTCGCCAACGAGTACGAGCCCTATCCCGGCGACACCGGCGTGCGCCACTTCTCGCATCTCGACGGCAATCATGGCCGCAATACGCGCCTGCCGGCGTGGATGGTGCTCGATGAAGAGGGCTTTCGCCTGTACAGGCTTGGCCGGTTCATTGCCCATGTCACGCCTGACGCCCCCGACGCCGCGCGGACGTTCGCGTGGAGCGATGACAACGCGCGGGAAGTCACCCTTGGCATCTTCCGCAAGGCGTCGTCGCTGACGTCGCTGGCGGCGCTGAGCGATATCCCCGAACCCACGCTTGCCGCCACGCTGCAGGCGTGGAACGACGCGTGCGCGGCGGGGCGTGACGAGGCGTTTTGCCGACCGCCATCGACGATGCGCCCCATCGCGCGCGCGCCGTTCTATCTGGCGCAGGTCTGGCCGCTTGTCATCAATACGCAGGGCGGTCCCGTCCACGACGCGAATCAGCGTGTGATCGATGTGGAGGGGAACGCTATCGACGGACTCTACGCGGCCGGCGAGCTCGGCAGCGCGTTCGGTCATCTCTATATGGCCGGTGGCAACCTCGCCGAATGCCTTGTTGGAGGCCGCCGCGCCGCGCGCCATGCGGCCTCGCGCCATGCCGCGCACGGTCCTTCGGTCCGGGTGTTCCACCCCGTATCCGACCCTGTCGTCCCCCTTTGATCAGCCCAGGCGCGAACGCGCGCCGCAATGCAAACGAGTCTTTCACCATGACGTTGGCCCTGCCCTCCCCGCATCGCTCCTTTGCCCTCACCGCCATCGCCGCCGCGCTGCTCGCCGTGGCGGGTCCCGCCAGCGCCATCGACGGCAAGCCCGCCGTCGACAAGCAGACCGTCGTCGTCGCGATCACCGCGCTGCCGGCCAACCTCGACCCGCTGATCCCGCCGAGCGTCGAATCGGCCAAGTACGCTTGGAACGCCTTCGATGCGCTCTACGGGTTCGACCGCCAGGGCAACCTCGAACCGCGGCTCGCCACGGGATACGACATCGGCGGCGATGGCCTCGTCTGGACCTTCAAGCTGCGCAAGGGCGTCAAGTTCCAGAACGGCGACCCGTTCACCGCGGACGACGTCAAGTTTTCGATGGACCGCGTGCTGCAGCCGGAATCCAAGAGCACGCGCCGCCCGTTCTTCGCGCCGATCATCGAATCGACCACGGTCAAGGACCCGCAGACGGTGGTGTTCCGCCTGAAGAAGAAGGACGGCGCATTCCTGAACAAGCTGGCCGGTTATCTCTATATCGTGCCGCACAAGTACGTGCAGTCGCTGCCCAACGCCGACGCGTTCGCGCAGGCGCCGATCGGTACCGGCCCGTGGAAGATCGTCCGCAATCAGGTAGGCCGGGAGCTCGCTTTCGAGCGCTTCGACGGTTTCTGGGGGACCAGGCCAGCGGTCTCGCGCCTCGTCTACAAGGTCGTGCCCGAGGCGAGCAGCCGCGCCAGCGCCCTGCTCGCGGGGGAAGTCGACCTGGCCACCGAGGTGCTGCCGACCGACCTCGAGCGGCTGCAGGCCAACAAGGGCCTGTCCGCCGAAGTCGTCGACGGTGGCAGCCCGCTGCATATCCGCATCTATTCCAACGACCCCGCATCGCCGCTGGCGAAGCGTGACGTCCGGCTCGCGTTGAACTATGCGGTGGACAAAAAGGCGCTGATCAAGAGCGTGCTGCGCGATCAGGCGGCCGAACTGAACTCGCTGATTCCTTCCAGCTATCCGTATGGCAGCAATCCGTCGCTGAAGCCGTTCGCATTCGACATCGCCAGGGCGAAGCAGCTGCTGGGCGACGCGGGCTATGCGAAGGGCTTCGACACGAGCCTCACGTGCCCGAGTAACCAGCCGCGCGTCATCTGCGAGACGCTGGCCGCGTACTGGGGACAGGTGGGCGTCCGCACGCAAATCAAGGTCATCGACTCGGTGGCCTACAACCGGCTCAACAATACGCACCAGAGCGGTCCGCTCGTCGTGATGGGCTTTGGCAATGCGATCTACGATCCCATCCACGTGATCGGCGGTGCGGCCACCAAGGATGGCACATGGTCGGACTACTTCAACCCCGAGGTCGAGAAACTCGTGGCGCAGGTCGATGGCGAGCCCGAGAAATCGAAGCGCGATGCGCTGTTCCGGCAGATCCTGCAGGTCACGCGCGACGACGGCCAGGCGGTACTGCTGGCCGAGCCCAAGGTCATCTACGTCAAGGATCCGCAGCTCGACTGGAAGCCGCAGGTGGCCGGCTGGAGTCTGAACTTCCGCGAAGCGGCGTGGAAGTAAACGGATAGCGGCTGGCTCATCCATGCTCAACTACCTTCTCCGGCGGCTCGCGCAATCGGCGCTGACGGTCCTGCTCGTCATCGCGCTGATCTTCACGATCGTGCGCGCGATCGGCGATCCCACGCACCTGATGCTGCCACCGGAGGCGACGGAAGCGGACCGCGTCGTCCTGCGCCAGCAGATGGGGCTCGACCGGCCGCTGCCCGTGCAGTTCGCCAGTTTCCTCGGCGACCTCGCGCATGGGGACTTCGGCACATCGTACCGGTTCTCGCGTCCCGCGCTGGGCGTCGTCGCGGAGGCGCTGCTGCCCACGCTGATCCTCGCGGTAGCCGCGCTCGGCGTCGCCATGCTCATCGGCCTGCCGCTCGGCATCGCCTCCGCGCTGTGGCCGCATGGCGTCGTCGATCAGTTCGCCAAGGTCTTCGGCGTGCTCGGACAGGCCGCGCCGCCGTTCTTCTTCAGCCTCATCTTCGTCAAGCTGTTCTCGCTCGAGTTCCGCTGGTTTCCGACGGGCGGCTATGGGTCCGTATCGCATCTGGTGCTGCCGATGTGCGCGCTCGGGTGGTACGCGGCGGCCGGCGTCGCCCGGCTCACGCTGTCGAGCATGACCACGGTGCTGCATTCGGAGTACATCCGGTTCGCGCGCATCAAGGGTGTGCCGGAATCCGTGATCGTGTTCCGGCATGCATTGCGCAACGCGATCCTGCCGGTCATCACGTTTGTCTCGCTGCAGTTCGGCGTGCTGCTGGGCGGCGCGGTATCGGTCGAGGTGGTGTTCGCGTGGCCCGGTGTCGGCCAGTTGATCCTCGACTCCATCAACAACCTCGACTACACGATCGTGCAGGCTGCCGTGACCATCGCGGCCGTCGTGTTCGCACTCGTCAATCTGGCGGTGGACCTGCTGTACGCCGTGATCGATCCTCGCATCCGTTATGCGTGATGTGTTATGCCTGATGTGCTATGCCTGATGTCCTGCCACTGATACGGGAAATTCCCGCCGAACCGATCGCCGTGCCGGCCGCCCCGCCGCGTTCGCGCCGTCTTGCCGCGCGCGTGCAGAAGTGGGCCGCGATCGTTGCCGTGCTCGTCATTGGCGTCTGTGCGCTGCTGGCACCGTGGATCGTGCCGTTCGATCCCGTGGCCATTTCGCTTGCCGATACCTTCCAGCCGCCATCGGCCGCGCACTGGATCGGGACCGATCCCCTCGGCCGCGACATCCTGTCGCGCGTGATCGCTGGCGCGCGCGTGTCGCTGACAGTGGCGCTGATCGTCGTGGGCCTTGCCGGGGTCATTGGCACGACGCTCGGCGTGGTGGCCGGCTACGTCGGTGGCGCGGCGGATGCGGTGATCATGCGGCTGACCGATATGCAACTGGCCTTTCCGGCCGTGATTCTCGCGCTCGTGCTGGCGGGCGTCATCGGCGTCGATATGACCAATCTCGTGGTCGTGCTCACGCTCGCCAACTGGGCGCGCTTCGCGCGCGTCACGCGGGGCGAGGTCCTGTCGCTGAAAACGCGCGAGTTCGTGCTGCTCGCGCGGCTGGCCGGCGCGGGCACCAGTTGGATTCTGCGCCGCCATATCGTCCCCAACGTGCTGGGCACCCTGATCGTGCTCGCCACGCTCGACCTTGGCAGCGTGATCGTGCTGGAAGCCACGCTAAGCTTCCTTGGCCTCGGCGTGCAGCCGCCGCTCGCCTCGTGGGGCTCGATGATCGCCGAGGGGCGCAGCCATCTGAGCAATGCGTGGTGGATCTGCGTGCTGCCGGGCGCGGTGCTGATCGTCACGGTACTGGCCGCGAACCAGCTCGGCGACATCTTGCGGGAGACGCTCAACCCCGTCATTCCCGAAACGTGGTGAGAGGCGCGACAGCCATGGACATCCTCCTCGAAACCCGCAATCTGACCACCCAGCTCGTGACGCAGGACGGCACGGTGACCGCCGTCGATCATGTCAACCTGAAGGTCCGGCGTGGCAAGATCCTCGCGCTGGTTGGCGAGTCCGGCTCCGGCAAGAGCATGACGTGCGCTTCGCTGCTCGGCCTGCTGCCGCCGAATGGCCGGATCGTGGAAGGCGAAGTGCTGTTCGACGGCGCGGACCTCGTCCGCATGCGTCCCCGTCAACTGCGCGCGCTGCGCGGCAAACGCATCGGCATGGTGCTGCAGGACGCCATGACCGCGCTCAACCCCTTGCTCACGATCGGCGACCAGATTGCCGAAGTCTTTCGCTGGCACCATGGCATCACCGACCGTGCCACGCTCCAGCGCCTCAGCATCGAAGCGCTCGAGGCCGTTCGCATTCCCGCGGCGGCCGAACGGCTGGACAGTTATCCGTTCCAGTTCAGCGGCGGCATGCGCCAGCGTGTCTGCATTGCGATCAATCTGGCCTGCGCGCCGGATCTGCTGATCTGCGACGAGCCCACTACCGCGCTCGACGTCACCGTGCAGATGCAGATTCTCGGCCTGCTCAAGTCGCTGCAGGCATCGCGGCAGCTGACGATCGTCTTCGTCACGCACGATTTGCAGCTTGCGTCCCAGTTCTGCGACGATGTGGCGATCATGTATGCGGGACGTGTGGTGGAGCAAGGGCCCATTGCCGACGTGTTTGCACAGCCCGTGCATCCCTATACCGAGGGACTGTTACGGGCGATTCCCTCGCTGCATGACCGCGATGCGGCGCTGCGTACGATTCCCGGCACGCCACCGCTGGCGCGGGCGTGGGCCGATGGCTGCCGCTTCGCGGCGCGCTGCCCGGAAGCCGATGCGCGCTGCCATGCGCGCTATCCCAACTGGTTCGCGTGGCAGGAGGACCAACGGCGGGTGGCGTGCTGGCATACGGTGCAGCGCGTGCAACGCTGGGCTTCGCGTTTCGAGCCCAACCGCGAGACTGACCACGAGCCCAACCACGAGCCAGACCACGAGAGCGACCACGCTCGGAGGGTGGCATGACCTCGCCGTCCCCCTCTCCCTTTCTCTCCGCCCAGGCCCTGCAAAAAACCTACCGCGTCCGCAGCGGCATTTTCGGCGCCAGCCAGACGCTGCACGCCGTCAGCGGCGTCGGCTTCGACGTCCCGGCGGGCACGACCTTTGGCCTCGTCGGCGAATCCGGCTCGGGTAAAAGCACCCTCGCAAGACTCCTGCTCGCGGCCGAGCCCGCCACGGCCGGCACGCTGCACATCGACGGCGCGCCCCTGTCGCTCGGCAACGCGCGCGAACGCAAGGCCTTTCACCGCCTCGTCCAGCCGGTCCTGCAAGACCCGTACGCCGCGCTGAACCCGATGATGCGCATCGGCGAGATCGTCGCCGAGCCGATGCGCGTGCATGGCCTCTATCGCGGCAAGGCGCTCCACGCGCGCGTCGCGTCGCTGCTCAAGGCCGTGGGACTGATGCCCGAACTTGCCGAAAGATATCCGAACCAGTTGAGCGGCGGACAACGCCAGCGCGTCGCCATCGCCCGCGCACTGGGCCTTTCTCCACGCGCGCTCGTGCTGGACGAGCCCGTCTCCGCGCTGGACGTTTCCATTCAGGCGCAGATCCTGAACCTGCTCAAGGAAGTCCAGCGCGCGCAGGCGCTGACCTACGTCTTGATCTCGCATGACCTGGCCGTGGTCGCCTACATGAGCGACCAGATCGGCGTGCTCTATCTCGGCGAGTTCATGGAGGTCGGACCACGCGACGAAGTGCTCCGCCATGCGGCGCATCCATATACGCGCGCGTTGATCGCCGCGAGCGAGACGCGCGTCGACACGGCGGCCGGCGGTGGCGCGCCCGCGGAGATCCCGTCCCCGGTGGCATTGCCCGCGGGCTGCCGCTATCAGGCCCGCTGTTCGCATGCCACCGCACGCTGCCGCGCGGAGAAGCCCTTGCTTCGCGCCATCGGCACGGGGCATCGGGTCGCGTGCCATATCGATCTGCCTCCCACTATCCCAGCCCAACACGAGGTACACCCATGACACAAACTCAACTCGCCGCGGCCGACGCGCCCAGCGATGCCGACAACGCGGATATCGGCGCGGCCCACACCGGCTTGCATAACGGCCTCCATATCGCGCCGCTTTCCGCCCATATCGGGGCGGAGATCCACGGCGCGGATCTGACCCAGCCGCTGCCCGCCGCCCAGGTCGCCGCGATCCGCCGCGCGCTGCTGCGCTGGAAAGTGGTGTTCTTCCGCGACCAGGCGCTGACCCACGAGACGCAGGTTGCCTTCGCGCGCCAGTTCGGCGAGCTCACGGTCGGTCATCCGGTCTTCGGCCATGTGGAAGGACATCCCGAGGTGTACTCGATCGGCAAGCACCGCAAGGTCAACCGGTTTCAGGGGCAGACGAACGTGCGGCCGTGGACGGGCTGGCATACCGACGTCACGGCGGCCGTCAATCCGCCCGCGGCGTCGATCCTGCGCGGCGTCACGATTCCGCCCTATGGCGGCGACACGCAATGGACGAATCTCGTCGCCGCCTATCAGGCCCTGTCGGCGCCCCTGAAGGCATTCGTCGATGGGTTGCGCGGCATTCATCGCTTCACGGCGCCGGCCGGTGCCAGCGCCACGCGCGAGTTCGACTCGCTCGTCAACCGCGCGTCGCTCGTCAGCGAGCATCCGCTCGTGCGCGTGCATCCGGAAACCGGAGAGCGCGCGCTATATGTGAGCCCGTCATTTCTGAAGTCGGTCAAGGATCTGACGCCGCGCGAAAGCCAGCAGATCCTGGAGCTGCTATGGGAGCATGCGATCCGCCCCGAGTTCACGGTGCGGTTCAAGTGGGAGCCGGGCAGCGTCGCGTTCTGGGACAACCGCTCCACGGCCCATCTGGCCCCGACCGATATCTTCGACCTTGATTTCGATCGGCAGCTCTATCGCGTCACGCTGGTTGGCGATGTGCCGGTGGGTCCCGACGGACGCGCGTCGGTGGCGCTGGAGGGCGACCCCGTGCTCGCTTCGCACGGGGCGGCCAGCTGATTGGTCAGCGGCGGCGATCGAAATGACGGGCCAGCCGTTCGCCGCTGAACTGCACCAGCGTGACGAGTGCCACGAGAATGATGATCACGTTGAACATCACCGATGTCTCGTAGCGCTCGTATCCATAGCGGATAGCGAGGTCTCCCAGCCCGCCCGCGCCGACGGCGCCAGCCATGGCGGACGAGCCGATCATCGCGATGACCGTGACCGTCGCGCCGCCCAGCAGCGCGGGCAAGGCCTCCGGCAGCAACACGTGCCGCACGATATGCCAGCGGCGGCAGCCCATCGCCCGCGCGGCCTCAACGAGGCCCGGGTCGATTTCGTTGAGCGCGACCTGCGAGACGCGCGCGAAGAACGGAATCAGATGGGCGCTCAGCGGTACCACCGCGGCCCACGTGCCCATTGTCGTGCCGACGATCATGCGCGTGACGGGCAGCATCGCAACGAGCAGGATGATGAACGGTATCGCGCGGAACATGTTCACGAGCACCGATAGCACGCGATGCAGCCGTGGGCGCGGGGCCAGCCCACCCGGCGCCGTGACCGTCAGCACGAGCGCCAGCGCCATGCCCGCCAAGAACACCACCGCGCAGGCGGCGGTCGTCATCAGCAGCGTTTCGCCGAAAGCCTTCACGTACTTGTCAAACACTGGCAGCCACATGGCGTGGGGTCTCCGGTTGCGGTGTGGCAAAGGGATGCGCAACATTAGGTGCAGAAGTGTGCGGGGCGCGGGCCTGAGGCGTCCGCTCGGGCGGCTCGGGCGGGCGCAGCGGCCGCAACGGCCGCAGCAACGCGATGGTGGCCTCCGCCTTCGGCTCGGTAAAGACATCCCACACCGTGCCCTGCTCGACGATGCGCCCATGGTCGAGCACGAGCACGCGGTCGCAGGCCTCGCGAATCACGGCCATGTCATGCGTGATGAGCACGACCGTGAGGCCGATCTTCCGATGGATATCGCGCAGCAGGGCCAGGATCTGTTCGGTCGTCTCCGGATCGAGCGCGGACGTCGCTTCGTCGCACAGCAGGATCTCGGGGTGATGCACGAGCGCGCGCGCGATGCCCACGCGCTGCTTCTGGCCGCCCGACAGCTTGGCCGGATACACGTGTGCCTTGCCCTCGAGGCCGACCAGCGACAGCACCTCGGTGACGCGCGGCGCGATGTCCTGTTTCGCCACGCCCGCCACGCGGAGCGGCAGCGCCACGTTCTCGAACACGGTCTTGGCCGACAGCAGGTTGAAGTGCTGGAAGATCATGCCGATACGCTGGCGCAGGCCCACTAGCCCATCTTCATCGAGCTGGCCGATCTCGCGGCCGTCGATCGACACGCGGCCGGTGTCGGGACGCTCCAGCATGTTGATGGTCCGCAGCAGCGTGGACTTGCCCGCGCCGCTGCGGCCAATGATCCCGAACATCTCGCCGCGCGCGACGCTGAACGAGATGTCGGTGAGCGCGGGCGCCGCGGCGCCGGGGTACGTCTTGCCGATGCGGTCGAAGACGATATGCCCCTCGTCCGCGTGGTGGGCGTGGTGGGCGCGATTCGGGTTAGGGTCTGTCATCGCGCATCAGAACGCCGGGATCACGGAGCCCTGGAACTTCGTCAGGATGAACTGGCGCACTTCGCCGGAGTGATAGGCCTTGACGAGCGGCGCGACCCACGGCGCCGACTTGTCCTTCTCGCGCACGGCGATGACGTTGACGTACGGATTGTTCTCCTTCTTTTCCACCGCAATGCCGTCGCGCGTGGCGATGAGGCCCGCCTGATAGGCAAAGGTGTTGACGATGGCGGCCGCGTCGACGTCGGGCAATGCGCGCGGCTGCACCACGCCGGCGGTCTCGATGAACTCGAACTTCCTCGGGTTCGCCGTGATATCGGCGAGCCCGGCGGTGCCGGTGAACGGATCGAACCCGTCGCGCAGCTTGATCAGCCCCTTGTCGCGCAGGATCACGAGCGCGCGGGTCTGGTTGCTGGGATCGTTGGGCAGGCCGATGCGCGCGCCATTGGGGAGCGCGTCGAGCGACTTGTACTTCTTCGAATAGAACGCGATCGGCGAGATCAGCGTATGGCCGACATCGACGATCTTGTACCCACGCTGCTTGATCTGATCGCGCAGGAACGGGATGTGCTGGAAGGCGTTGGCGTCGAGGTCGCCGTTGTTGAGCGCTTCGTTCGGGCTGGCCGTGCCGGTAATGATGATCGGCTGCACCTTGAGCCCCTGCTTCTCAGCAACGCGCGTGACTACCTCCCAGATCTCCTCATCCACGCCGCCGCGCACGCCGACCTTGAGCGGCCGATCGGCACGCTGCGCGTAGGCAGACGTCGTAGTGGCAACCGCGGCGAGCGCGAGGGCAATCGTGGCAAGAACGTGGCGTCGTTTCATGTTGGCGGCACAAAGTCATGGAAGCGCCCAGTCTAGGCAGCGCGCCGCCACGGGTCCACGAAGGATTCCGACGATGCAAATGCGCTCCGTGACAACGCCATGGCCACCACCCCACGTCGGTGGGGGGCCTCGCCCCGATGCCGCTTGATACATTACCCGCCGACCCGACAGAGCGCGGGCGAGCCAGATTCCAATAATAAGATTCCGGGGAAGCATGCGGTTATCGGTCATTTCGGTCATTGCCGGCGCCAGCCTGGCGGGCGGCTGCGCGTCCATCGTCAACGGCACGTCGCAAGTCATCACGGTGGAGACGCACCAGAGCGCGACGCCGGTCAGCGGGGCGAGCTGCGAGATGGCCAACAGCAAGGGCACGTATCACGTGACCACGCCGGGGTCGCTCACCGTCCACCGCGCGTATGGGGACCTCACCGTGACCTGCACGAAGGAAGGCATGCCGGACGGCATCGCCAAAGTGACGTCGTCCACCAAGCCCATGGTCTTCGGCAACATACTCTTCGGTGGCGCGATCGGCGTCGTGGTGGACACCACGGGCGGCGCCGCGTACGACTATCCCGAGGTCATTCGCATTGTCATGGGCGAGAGCATCGCGCTCAAGAAGGGCGATGCGGCGCCGGACTATCCGGCCGGTGCGCCGGCTGCGGGGTCTGCATTGGCCGCGGCGGCGCCCTCGGCGGTGGCAACGCCCACGCCTGCCCCTTCTGCAACGACCGCCGCCACGACCGCCCCATCCTCGTCGGCCCCGGTATCGATCAACGACCTCCGCTATCTGCTGCCAGCGCGCTGAAACCCCAACCCATGACACGCTTCATCTATTCCCATCGCCTCGGCATGTCCCATCGCACCCCGCCACTCGCTGCGCTCGCCACCTTCGCCACCCTCGCCTTCACCGCCACGCATGCGAGCGCCATCGGCCTCGATCAGATTACCGGCAATGTCTACGCCGTCCGCGCGGTCGGTGCGCAAGGGAACGCCATTGGCACCGGCTCGGGTGTGTTGACGGGACAGAACCAGATCGTCACCGCCTGCAACGTGCTGGCGGGCGCTCGCACGATCGCGGTCGTGCGCGAGAACGTTTCGTATGAAGCGACCCTCGCCGCGCCCGACGTCGAGCGTAACCTGTGCCTGCTCAAGGTGCCGAACCTGCCGGGCGCGGGCGCGACCCTCGCCGCCGGAAACACGGCGCCTTCGCTCGGGCAGAAGATGGTGCTGGCATCGGCCGCGGGCAGCGCGGTCGCCGTACGGGAGTCGGTGGTGACGGGCCTGCAGGCAGGCGCCGACAACAAGCTCGCGAGCATCGAGCTGTCGGCGGCGCAGGACGGAGCCGCCAGCGGCGGTGCGGTGTTCGACGACGCGGGCCGGCTTGTCGGCATTCTCGTCTCCGGCACGGGCAACCCGCCCCCGCGCCAGCGCGCGGTCCCGGCCGCGTGGGTACGCGACATCGGCACGCGCGGTGCGGCGGTGCTGGCGAGCTACCAGCCGTCGGCCAACGACACGACAGGCGTCTTGCGCGCGGCAGGTCTCGGCACGCCGGCATCCGCCGCGCCCGGCACCACCGCTGCGGGACAACCTGCCACGGACGGCTCCCCGCGCGTCGGCGAAGTCTGGCAATACCTGCTGACCGACAACCTCACGCGCCGCCAATCGGAAGTCCGCTACCGCGTAGACCGCCTCGACGGCGACCGCGTCATCTTCAACCAGGGCGGCCGCATCGAACGCACGAACGGCATGCTGGAACGCATCGTCACCCCCGCCGGCGGCGACTTCGACGCGGCCTCCCCGCCCACAGGCTGGGTCCCCGACGGCGTCCGCGTCGGCCAGCGATGGAAATACTCTTACCGCCAGCCCGGCACGGGATTCCAGACCGACATCGAAGGCAACGCCGGCAGCGAATCCGAAATCTCCACCCCCGCCGGCCGCTACCGCACCATCCGCATCGCGTACCGCGGCTACGTCCAGCGCACGATCAACGGCGGGGGCGGCACCACGAGCCACGCCTACACCGCCACGGCGTGGTACGCGCCGGACATCCACCGCGTCGTCCGCTTCCAGATGAACTCGGCGCAAACGGCGGAAACGCTGGAACTGGCGGCGCACAGGTTCGAGTAGCGACCGAAAAACCACCATAACATCAACGATGTTTCAACTGAAATCGTTGTCTGGATCGGCTGATCGCCGATGCGCGTACGGCGTTCGCGTACAGTGAATGGCTCGCGCAGCATTAGCCGCAAGCCTCTCTCGATGAGATCCGTCGAGCAGTCTCGGCTCACTCTGTACCCATATCCATCACCCCACCCATCGCCTGATGTTGTCCCGCATCACCGCTGTGGAGATTCCATACCGGTCATGCAGCGTCGGCAGTGCACCGGCGTCCAGGAACGCGTCGGGCAAGGCGACCTGCTGGAATGGAACGCTGATGCCCGCGCGGAGCAGGACGCCGGCTACGGCTTCGCCGAGGCCGCCGATGGTGGTGTGGTTTTCCGCGACGACGACCAGGCGGCCGGACTTGCGGGCTTCTCGCGCGATCGTTTCGACGTCGAGGGGCTTGATTGTTGGCACGTGCAGGACCGCCACGTCCACGCGGTCCGCCTCCAGCGCGGTGGCGACTTCCAGCGCGCGCATGGTCATGATGCCGGATGAAATGATCAGCACGTCGTTGCCATCGCGCAGCAGCTTGGCCTTGCCCAGTTCGAAGGTGTAGCCATACTCATCGAGCACCACCGGCACGTTGCCGCGCAGCAGCCGCGCGTAAACAGGCCCCTTGTGCGCCGCGATGGCGGGCACCATCTGCTCGATGTCGATGGCGTCGCACGGATCTATCACCGTCATGTTCGGCATCGCCCGCATCAGCGCAAGGTCCTCGGCCGCCTGATGGCTGGGGCCGTAGCCCGTGGTCAGGCCAGGCAATGCGCAGACGATCTTCACGTCGAGGTCGTCCTCGGCGATGGTCTGATGCATGAAATCGTACGCGCGCCGCGTCGCGAACACGGCGTACGTCGTGACGAACGGCACCGCGCCCTCCTTTGCAAAGCCCGCCGCCGCCCCCATCAGCAACTGCTCCGCCATGCCCATCTGGTAGTAGCGTTCCGGATAGGCCTTCGCGAAGATATGCAGATCGGTGTATTTGCCAAGATCCGCGGTCATGCCGACGATGTCGGGCCGTTCCGCGGCCAACGCCGTCAGCGCATGACCGAACGGCGCGGACCGGGTAGCCTGCCCCTCGGCGGCAATGGAGGCAATCATCGCAGACGTCTTCAGGCGCGTCTTGCCGGTGCTGGTATTGCTCATGCTTGTCTCCCGGCTTCCAGCGCCTGCAGCGCCATCTGCCATTCGTGGGCTTCCACCCGGATGAAGTGATTTTTCTCGCGTTGCTCGAGGAACGGGACGCCACAGCCCATGCGCGTATCGCAGACGATCATTCGCGGCTGGGGCGCGGTGTGCGCGCGTGCGTTGTCGAACGCCGCCGCCACCGCATCGATGTCGTTGCCATCCACGCGCTGCACGTACCAGCCAAATGCCTCCAGCTTCGGAACGAGCGGTTCGAATGCGAGGATCTGCGTGGACGGGCCATCGGCCTGCTGATTGTTCACGTCGACCACCGCGATAAGGTTATCCAGCTTCCAATGGCTCGCGGAAAGGATGCCCTCCCACACCGCGCCTTCGTCCAGCTCGCCATCGGAGAACAGCGTGTAGACGAACGCATCCGACTTCTTGCGCTTGAGGCCCAGGCATCGGCCCACGGCGATCGTGAGGCCCTGTCCGAGCGAGCCGCCCGACATCTCCATGCCGGGCGTATAGCTGGCCATCCCGGACATCGGCAGGCGGCTGTCATCGCTGCCATACGTTTCGAGTTCTTCCGCGGGCAAGATGCCCGCTTCGAGCAATGCGGCGTATAGCGCGATCGCGTAGTGGCCGTTGGACAGCAGAAAGCGGTCGCGCCCTTCCCAGTCGGGATCGTTCGGCCGGTACTTCATGGCGCCGAAGTAGGCCACCGCCAGAACGTCGGCAATATCGAGCGCCTGCCCGACGTAGCCCTGCCCCTGCACTTCGCCCATCAGGATGGCGTTGCGGCGGATACGGTAGGCGCGCTCGGCCAGCGATACGGGCGCTTCAAGTTCGGTACGACTCATGATGACTCCAGGTAAGGAAAAGCTGCCGGTACTTAGCGGTTGACGGTACGCGCCGGTACGAGGAAGACCAGCAAGGCGCCCAGCACGACCGTGGCCGAGATGAAGACGAGGCCCGCGGTCGATCGGCCGGTCAGGTCGTTCAGCCATCCGACGATCGCTGGCGAGAAAAAGCCAGCGAGGTTGGCCACGCAGTTGACCGCCGCGATGCCCGCGGCCGCCGACATGCCGCCGAGCATGGCCGTAGGCAACGCCCAGAACTGCGCGGAGGAACTGATGATCCCGGCGGCGGCAACGCAAAGGCATGCGATGGCGGCGGGGATGCTGCCGAGCATCGGCAGCGTGGCGAATGCGGCCGCGGCAACGAGCATCGGCAGTGCAAGATGCAGGCGGCGCTCACGACTGCGGTCCGCGGAGCGCCCGATCAGCGGCAGCGCGACAATGGCGCACAGGTAAGGCACCGCGGTGAGCACGCCCACCCAGAGGGGATCCGCCACACCGGTCTTGCGAACGATCGTGGGCAGCCAGAAGGTGAGACCGTACTGACCCAGTACCACACAGAAATAAATCGCGGCCATCAGCCACAGACGGCGGTCCGCCATGAACGCCCGGACCGAGATGTGCTTCACCTTCTGCGCGTTGTCCCCCTCGACATTGCGCAGGAGCAATTGCTTCTCCTGATCGCTGAGCCACTTCGCATCCCTGATGCCGTTGTCGAGGTAGGAAAGGATGGCGATGCCGAGCAGCAGCGAGGGCAATGCCTCGATGAGGAACAGCCACTTCCATCCCGCCAGATCGTGCGCGCCATGGAACGCATGCATGATCCACCCCGAGAGCGGGCCACCCACGATGCCTGCAAGAGCAATCGCCATGAAGAACATCGACAGTGCCTTGGCCCGTCGCTCGGACGGAAACCAATACGTCATGTACAGGATGACACCTGGTGCAAAGCCTGCTTCCGCCACGCCGAGCAGAAAGCGCAATACATAGAACTGTGTGGGCGTGGTCACGAAGGCAAAGCCCGCGGAGATCACCGCCCACGTCAGCATGATCCGGGCAAGCCAGTTGCGCGCGCCCACCTTGTGCAGGATCACGTTGCTCGGGACTTCGAAAAGAAAATACCCGAGGAAGAAGATGCCGGCGCCGAGGCCATAGATGGTCTCGCTGAACTGCAGGTCGTTAAGCATCTGCAGCTTGGCGAACCCGACATTGACGCGATCCAGGTACGCACCGAGATAACACAGCATCAGGAACGGAATGAGCCGTCGCGTGACCTTGCCGTACGTACGCGATTCGAATGACGCCTCTTCGGCGCGCGGCATCCTCACGCCGGCCCCGATGGCCGGCGCTACGTATTTGGTCTTCATGGAATGTCTCCTGCCGGTGCCCCGGGTGGTCCCGGGTGCGTTGACATGGTGTGCGCGGCCCGCGGGCCGCCGGGATTCAGTGGATCAGCATGCCGCCGTTGACGTCGAGTGTGATGCCAGTGAGATACGAGGAAAGATCGCTCACGAGGAACAGGCACGCGTTTGCCACGTCCGTTGCCTCGCCGAGCCGGCCGAGCGGGATGCCCTTGATGATGTCCGCCCGCATCTCGGCGGTCAGCTTGTCCCCCGTGATGTCCGTCTGGATCAGCCCGGGCGTGACGGAGTTCACGCGGATATGGTCGCCGCCGAACTCGCGCGCCATCGCCTTGGCGAGCCCGAGGACGCCTGCCTTGGCCGCGCTATAGTGCGGACCGCCGAAGATACCGCCGCCCCGCTGCGCGGACACCGACGACATGCAGACGATGCTCCCCCGCTTCTGTTCCTTCATTTGCGGGAGCACGGCCTGCGACATGTAGAGCGTGCCGCGCAGGTTCACGTCGATCACCGCATCGAAATTGGCCGCGCCGATGTCCAGCGTGCGGACCGGTTGGGTGATGCCCGCGTTGTTGATCAGGCCATCGATGCGGCCATAGCGCGAGATCGTGTCGTGTACGGCAGCCTCGCACGATGCCTTGTCCGTGACGTCGCACCGCAGGCCCAGATGGCCGTTGCCCAATTCGGCCGCGGCAGCCTCCGCGGCATCGCGCTGCAGATCCACGATGACGACCTTCGCACCCTGCGCCGCCAGCACGCGCGCCGTTGCCTTGCCGATACCGCGCGCCGATGCGGCCCCCGTGACGATCACTACCTTGTTCTCGACCAACATTCTCGTCTCCTTGGTTTTGACTTGATGATGGGTCGAGTGTTGTCTCTGCGTCGCCTCCGATCAATGCATTCGGCCTCAACTATCGTTGAGAAATTTTCAGATATCGCCCGCTGCAGGTGGGTAGAAACCCTTGGTCGGGCTCAGAGCGAGGCCTCGTCGCGGGAGCGGTTCACCTCCCGGTCCAGCCAGGCGAGAAATCGCGACACGCGCGGCAAGTCCGCGTGCTGCGCCGGGTAGACGACGTGGTGGCTGGCGACCTCGACGGCATACTGGCCCTCGAACACGGGCACCAGCGCACCCTTGCGCAGCAGTACCGACGCGAGCAACGAGCTCTCCAGCGCGACGCCGAGCCCGAGCGCGGCCGTCTCCAGCGACATGTAAGAGCGGTCGAACGAAAAATCGAACGAGGAATGCACCGCCGCCACGCCGAAGCGCGCGAACCACTGGTGCCACCTCACCAGCGGCGTTTCGGAATTGATGAGCCGGCAGTTCAGCAAATCCGCGGGATCGCGGATCGGGTTCTTGCGCAGATAGTCCGGCGACGCCAATGGCAGCACGCGCTCGTGCCGCAGCGTCCTGACCTCGATATCCCGCCAATGCGCGTGCCCGTGGCGCACGTCGACGTCGTAGAAGCCGGCGGTGAACGACACATCCTCATACGAGCAGGAAAGGTTGAGCTGGATATCGCCGTTGTCCGCCTGGAACGACTCGAGCCTGGGGAGCAGCCACATCAGCCCAAAGCTTGGGCTGGTATGTACGCGCAGGATATCGACGGCCGATGGCGTGGCCGCGCGCTCGGTGGCGCGATGGAGTTCCGCGATGACGCCCGTCACGTCGCGCAGATACTGCTCGCCCACTGGCGTCAGCACGAGCCCGCGCCCCTGCCGGAAGAACAGGGACTGGCCGATGAAATCTTCCAGATTGGCGAGCTGATGGCTCACGGCCGACGCGGTGAGGCCAAGCTCCTCGGCGGCCTTGCCGACACTCCGGTTGCGGGCAACACTCTCGAAGGCAACGATGGCCTTGACTGGCGGAATTCGCATCTGGACGATCTGCGCATGACGATGACGGAATGGGGACCATTATGCCAATCCCGGCAAGGTCCCCCTATCCGCCCCGCGGATCGTGTCGATCACTCCGCCACGATCTTCTTCTCCGACGCCACGCGCTGCCAGCGCACCACCTCGGACTTCAGGTAGTCGCGTGCCGCGGCTGGGGTGCCTCCGCCGATCTCGGTGCTCAGGGCGCTGAGTTTATCGCGCAAGTCCGGGGACTTCAGCGCGTCGTTGACGGCCTGGTTCAGCGTGTCGCGGATGTTGTCCGGGAGGTTGGCCGGGCCCATCAGCATGTACCACGCGCTAATGGCGAAACCCGGGACGCCGGCTTCCGCGACCGTGGGAATGTCGGGGAGCGCGGCGACGCGCGTGGGGGTTGTGACGGCCAGCGCGCGCAGTTTGCCGCTGCGGATGTACTGCAGCACCGTCGGCACCGTGTCGAAGTTCACGTCGACGAGTCCGCTCAGCAGGTCCGTCAGCGCCGCGCCGCTCCCCTTGTACGGCACGTGCGTCATGCTCGTGCCCGTGGCCGACTGGAACAGTTCCGCCGCAAAATGCTGCTGCGTACCGACACCCGAAGAGGCGTAATTCACGGCGCCCTGCTTCGTCTTGCACAGTGCGATGAACTCGGCCAGCGTCTTCGCCGGCGAACTTGCCGGTACCACGATGACCTGCGGCACCGTGCCGATCAGCACGATCGGCGTGAAGTCCTTGTTCGGGTCATAGGCAAGCTTCGGCGTGATGGCGGGCACCATCGCGTTCGAGCTCACATGCCCGAGCAGCAGCGTGTAGCCATCGGGCTTCGCGCGCGCCACCGCCGTGGCGGCAATGGTGCCGCTCGCGCCCGCGCGGTTCTCGATCACTACCGGCTGCTTCAGTTTCTCGCCCAGCTTCTGTCCCAGCTGTCGCGCGATGATGTCCGTACCGCCGCTCGGCGCAAAGCCGACCAGTAGCGTGATGGGCTTCGCGGGATAGGGCTCCTGCGCACTCGCCGTGCCGGTCAGCAGCCCGAGGGCGGCTGCCAGCACGATCCGTTGGATGTGTTTCACGTCCTGTCTCCTCGGGCTGGCTGGCGATCAGTGATGCGACATCAGGCTGCCGAATCCATCGATCTGGTCCTTGATGCCCATCTTGCGCAGCGCGGACCAGTAGATGACCGGACCCGACGCAAACACCGGCTTGCGCAGCCATTTCTCCGCATCGTTCGCCACCTTCGCATACGCGAGGTTGGTGCCGAGCTGAAGGATCGCGTCGGGCTTCGCGGCCTCGCAGCGCATCGTCGCGGCCGCGAGTTCCTCGTACGTCTGGGAGGCCACGTGAATGATGCTCTTGCACTTGAGCCCCTCCACATGCACGACCTCGAAGCCGCGCGCCGTGAAGTAGTCGATCGCGTTCTGCTCGATCACAGGGTAGTACGGCGTCAGCAGCGCGATTTTCCTGGCGCCGCACAGCTTGAACGCCTGCTCCGCGGATTGCGCGCCCATCGTCACGTCGAGCCCGGAGATCTTCTGCAGATGCTCGAGCAGCGCAAAGCTGCCACGCTCGCCGCCCATATAGCTCTGCGACGACATGCCAAGCACCAGATGATCGATCAGCGCCTCGCGCAGCCGGCGTACCGAATCGTCGAGGTTGGCGGCGACGTTGCGCATGATGATCGACCAGTCCTCGTTCTGCACGATCTTCTGGTTCGGCACGTAGTAGCGATCCACCGCATTGATGACCCCGCGCGGCCGCATGTCCATCATCTCGTTCTCGACGTTGACGTTCGGCCCCGGCGTCATGATGCCGATCACGCCGCGCGGACCGAGTGCGTTGACGTAGCGCTGCTCGTCGTGTGTGGACCCGTCGACCTCATGGATACCCTGCTGAAATGCATTCATTTTTTCGCTACCTCCAGATTTATTCGCATTGAACATCCACTTTTATTGCCAAAGTGAATGCATGTCACTGTAGGAGCCAGCACGGCGCATGGTCAAGCGATATTGCATGCATGATCGGGTAAACACTGGGCCCTTAACCGATATCCGGCGCACATAATCGTAAAAATGCATGCATAATCGCGGTCATGAGCAAAGAATTCGTCCACAACTCCCTCCTCGACAGCCTGCGCGAGGTCTTCATTCAGGGCGACGTGCCCCCGGGCGCCAAAGTCCCGGAAGCCGAGCTATGCGAACGGTTTGGCGTGTCGCGAACGCCGTTGCGAGAAGCGCTGAAGGTGCTGGCGGCGGAAGGCCACGTCGAACTGCTGCCCAATCGCGGCGCGCGCGTGCATGTGCTGACGCTGGAGGAAGTGGATGGCCTGTTCGCGGTGGCCGGCGCGCTGGAAGCGTTGGCGGGGGAACAGGCCTGCAAGCGCATCGAGCCGCAGGCGCTCGCGGCATTGGAGGCGATGCACGAGGAATTGCGCACGGCCTTTCGCGCGCGCGATCTGGCCCCCTATTACGAGGCCAACCGCCGGATTCACGAAGCCATCGTCGCGGCCACGCACAACCCGATCTTGCAGACGCAGTACGCGCAACTGAACGCGCGCATACGGCGCATCCGCTTTGCTTCGCCGATGACCGAAGAGATCTGGTCCCGCGCGATGGCGGAGCACGAAGGCATGCTCAACGCACTGCAACGCCGCGATGCCGCGGCGATGGCGAGCATCCTGAAAACCCACCTGATGCACAAGAGCGAGGCCATCCTCGACGCATTGCGCGCCGAGGCTGCCGTGCAGAAACCCGTAAGAACCCGACGCGCGACGAACGGAAAGGCTTCGCCGTCGCCCGAGGTCGTGTAACGTCCCGAAGCGGGCGCGTTACGCCGCCACGCGGAACGCCGACACGGCGTGATGCAGCGCCCCGGCCTGGTCCTCGAGGGAGGCGGCTGCGGCGCTCGCCTCTTCTACCAATGCGGCGTTCTGCTGGGTCATCTGATCCATCTGCGACACCGCGCGGTTGACTTCCTCGATGCCCGTGCGCTGCTCCGCCGTGGCCGTGGCGATGCCATCCATGATCGCGGTCACGCGACCGACCGCGGTGACGATTTCGGCCATGGTCTGGCCGGCCTGTTCGACCAGCAGCGAGCCGCTGTCGACCTCGTTCACCGATTCCAGGATCAGCGTCTTGATTTCCTTGGCGGCGCCCGCGCTGCGCTGCGCGAGGCTGCGCACTTCGCCCGCCACCACCGCGAAGCCACGGCCCTGTTCGCCCGCGCGGGCGGCTTCCACCGCGGCGTTGAGCGCGAGGATGTTCGTCTGGAACGCGATGCCGTCGATCACGCCGATGATGTCGTTGATCTTGCGCGAGCTGGCCGTGATGCCGCGCATCTTGTCCACGACCTCGCTGGCCACGCTACCGCCACGCTCGGCGATCTGCGCGGCGTCCGAGACGTAGCGGCTGGCTTCCGCCGCGTTGTCCGCGCTCTGGCGCACGGCGGCGGTAATCTGCTCCAGGCTGGCGGCGGTTTGCTGCAGCGATGCGGCCTGCTGTTCGGTACGGCTCGACAGGTCGGTGTTGCCCGCCGCGATCTGCTGGGCCGCGGCGTTGATCGCATCGGCCGATTGCTGGATGCCGGCCACCGTATCGGCAAGCTGGTCGCGCATATGGCCGATGGCGTACATCAGGCTGCTGCGGTCATCGGGCTGCGTTTCCGCGCGTACCGTCAGGTCGCCGCCCGCCATGCGCAATGCCAGCGCCGCGGCGACAGGAGGTTCGCCGCCGACGGATTTCTGGATGCTGCGGATCACGAGCGTCGCCACCACGGAGATCGCGATGCCAAGCAGCACCAGCAGACCGAGCGATTGATACAGCGAGTTACGGAACTGCGACTCGATGTCGTCCATGTAGGTGCCCGCGACCAGGTCCCAGCCCCACGGCTTGAAGCGCGCCACGTAACCGATCTTGGGGCTCGGCGCGTCGCTGCCGGGCTTCGGCCACCAGTATTCGAGATACCCGGTCCCTTCGGACGACTCGCCGCGAGCGGCGATTTCCACATACAGCGGATACCCCTTGGCATCCTTGAAATCGCGCATGTTCTTGCCGTTCAGCTTCGCGTTGGTCGGATGCATGACCACAGCGGAATCCGCGCCGACGATGGTGACGTAGCCATCCTTGCCATAACGCTGCGCGGCGATGCGCGCGGTCGCCTGCGACTTGGCTTCTGCCTCGCTGATCTTGCCCTGCTTCGCCTGCTCGGCGTAGTCACGGATCAGGGACATCGACATATCGACGACACTGGCGAGTTCTCCGCGACGGTCGGCCAACTGCAGTTGCCGCGTCTGGAACGCATGCGTGACGGTCAGCAAGAGCAGGCCGAGCCAGGCCAGCACGAGTGGAATCCACAGTTTCTTACGCAGGGTCAGGCGATTCATTTGGGGGCGAATGATGAAAGCAGACAAGATCTGGGGTTATGGGTCTCCCCCACATATCGGAGCGTTTCCTGTTTGCTTGAGTTTTTTCATCGCCGTGCATGCTATGCGGGCATACCTCTGCACATCGGTGCTAAGGTAACCTCTCAATGCGATGGCGAACGGGAGCGCCCAGTGGATCGGATCGATGTCATGCGATTGTTCATTCGCGTCGTGGAGACAGGCAACTCGCATCGGCAGCACGCAGTACGCGACCGTGGCTTCGCCGGCCTACCTCGCGCGCGCGGGCACGCCGTCGTCCATCGAGGATCTGTCCAGGCATGCCTGCATCGCCATGATGTCGCGGGATGTGCCGCGCCTGTGGCCGTTCGCCGCGCCGCATGGCGACGTCGAGCATGTGCCGATGGGACCGGTGCGCAGCAACGATGCAGAGTACGTGCGCGCGGCCGTCCTTGCCGGCCTCGGCATCGGCCACAACGCGGGATGGCTCTATGCGCGCGATGTCGAGGCAGGCCTGCTGGTACCGCTGCTGGAGACTTTCCGGCCCGCCCCGTTTCCGATCAGCGCCGTGTGGCCCGGCAGCCGCCGATTGCCCGCGCGGACGCGCGTGTTCGTCGACTTCCTCGCGGAGACCTTCGCGGCGGATCCGCTCCTCGCGATCCGCTAGCATGCCGCGCCGGCATACGTGCTATGCCGGCGGGCCCTCTACCGGCCACCTCCTCGCGCGTCGTGCTCGACGATGGCGGCATGACGATCTTCAAGGCAAAAGACCTCGCCGAGGCCACACGCATCGCGACGGACGACCCCACGGTCAAATCGGGTTTCCTCAACGTCGAAGTGAAGATGATGTGGGTGCCGTTCCACTGAAGCGGCATCGAGATTCAGGGGGTTCGGATCCGGGTCGGCGTCATGCCATGCGACGCGTCAGGATCGCGCTGGCAATCACGTTGAGCAGCCGGTCCGCGCGCGGCGCGTGCGACGGTTGTTCGCGGAGCCACGCGAGCGCCGCGATCAGGTCGAAGAGTTCCGAACCGTCGAGATCGGCCCTGGCATGCCCGTCCCGCTGGGCCCTGGCCAGCAGCGACGCGCCCGCGGCGCGCAGGCCCACGCACGATGTGTGAAGCGCGGACTCCGGGTCTTCGATCGCGCCCATCATTGGCGCGATCACCCCGCGGTGCGCATGCGTGAACGCGATGATCTCGCGCAACCACGTGACCAGCGCATCGTCGGGATCGCGCGCCGATTCCAACGCGCGCGCCCGGTCCGCAAGCGCCTCGAAACTCGAACGCAGCAGCGCCTCCAGTAGCGCCTCTCGCGTGGGGAAGTGACGATATAGCGTCCCCAATCCCACCTCTGCCTTGCGCGCGATATCGCGCAGGGACGCATCCGCACCCTGCTCCGCGAACACTTCGCGGGCGGTCGTCAGCAGCTGGTCATAATTTTTTCTAGCGTCGGCGCGCATACCTGTCCTTGACAAACGGAGCGGCGCTCCATATATTCGGATCACTGCTCCGCTCGCAGCATATCCGAAATTCGTCCAAGGACAAAGTCATGCTACCCACCACCATGAAAGCCGTCAGGCAACACGCCCTTGGCGGCCCCGACGTATTGCGCTACGAAGATGCTCCCATGCCGGCGGCCGCCGCCGGCGAGGTCATCGTTCGCGTGTATGCGGTCGGCATCAATCCACCCGACTGGTACCTCCGCGAGGGATACAGGATGTTGCCGCCCGAGTGGCAGCCCAAGCTGTCGCTGCCGCTCATTTTGGGCACCGACATTTCCGGTGTGGTCGCGTGGGTGGCTGACGATGTGACGCAGTTCGCCGTGGGCGACAGCGTCTATGCGATGGTCCGATTCCCCGAGGGCCTCGCCGGTGGCAGCCAGGCGTATGCCGAATACGTGAGCGTGCCCGCCAGCCAACTGGCGCACAAGCCGGCCGGAATCGGCCACATGCACGCGGCCGCCGCCCCGATGTCCCTGCTTACGGCCTGGCAGTTCCTCGTCGATCCCGGCCACGACGCCCCGAATCCGCTACAGCCACAGCCGCATGTGCCCGTCCCGCTGGCCGGCAGAAGCGTCGTCGTCAACGGCGCCGCCGGCGGCGTCGGGCACTTCGCCGTGCAGGTCGCGAAGCTGCAGGGCGCGCACGTAACGGCCATCGCGTCGGGCAAGCACGAAGCCCTGCTGCGGGACCTGGGCGCCGACGCCTTTATCGACTATACGCGGACCACCCCGGAAGACGTCATCCGGGATGCCGACCTCATCGTCGACGCCGTCGGCGGCGCGGCCTCCGGTCGGTTCCTGCGCGCGATCCGGCGCGGCGGCGCGCTCTACCCCATCTTCCCGCTCGGCTTCACGGGCGCCGACGATGCCGCGGCGCTAGGCATCACGGTGTCCACAACGCAGGTCCGCTCGAACGGCCCTCAACTCGCGGAAATCGCGAAGCATCTCGACGCAGGCACGATCCGCGCGGTCATCGACAGCACCTATCCGCTATCCAACGCCCAAGCGGCTCACGAACGCGCCGCGCGCGGCCACATCCAGGGAAAGCTCGTGCTGGCGGTGCAATGAGGCGAGATGCATGCGTTCAATCGTGGCGAAGCCCGATGCGGCCGGGCGCCATGCCCACAGGCGGGTCGCCCTCCCCGGCACCGGCGAATTCGCCTTCCACCTGATGCAGTTGTGCCATCAGCGAGTCGCGCACCCCGCGGCAGATCGCGACCGATGCGCGGAGGGATCTCAGCAGGCGCAGACCCAGGTCATCGTCCTGTCCCGACGAACGCAGTTCCCGGACGACCCGGATCTGCTTGCGAACCTGCCGCCGGCCGGCAGCAATTCTGTCTTCGGCGGTGGCGAGCCTCGTTAGTAGATATGTGCGATCTGGCATGTTTAGAGGTTACGTCGGAATGTTCCCAGAACATACGCCGATTTTCCTCACGCACAAAGACAATAAGCCGCCGCCACACACAGAAAAAAGGCCCGTCATGCGGACGGGCCAACTTCAAGGACCAAAGGAGCCTTCAAACGAAGGAAGGCGATTCGAGTGTAGGCTTCGGCGCCGGCGCGACGCATGTTCGCTTTGCTCGCCTTCCGGATGCCGCCTTCCGGATGCCGCCTTCCGGATGCCGCCTTCCGGATGCCGTATTCCGCGCATGCGCCGCGCCAGTCTCGCTTACATGTTGAGAGAGCGCTTCCGCACCGCGAGCGCCGCCTCCCGCATGGCCTCGGGCAGCGACGGATGCGCGTGGCTGATCATGCCGATGTCTTCGGAGGCGGCCTTGAATTCCATCGCGACGACCGCTTCGGCGATCAGGTCGGAGGCGTTCGTGGACACGATATGCACGCCGAGGATCTCGTCGGTCTTCGCGTCCGCGATCATCTTGACGAAGCCTTCGGGGTGCCCGAGTCCCAGCGCGCGGCCATTGACCGCCATGGGGAACTGCCCCGCGCGGTACTCGCGGCCTTCGGCCTTGAGCTGGGCTTCGGTCTTGCCGACCCATGCGATCTCGGGTTCGGTGTAGATGACCCACGGAATGCAGTTGTAGTCGATATGCGGCTTCTGGCCGTCGATGACCTCGGCGACCAGCACGCCCTCGTCTTCCGCCTTGTGGGCCAGCATCGGCCCGCGCACGACATCGCCAATCGCATAGATGCCCGGCACCGACGTGCGGCAATGATCGTCCACGGGAATAAAGCCGCGCGCATCGGCCGCGAGCCCGACCTGGTCGAGGCCGAGGTTGTCCGTGTTCGGCACGCGGCCGATCGACACGATCAGGCGGTCCGCCTCGAGCTTGTGGTCCTTGCCATCCTTGTCCTGATAGGCGATCTTGACGCCCTTGGCCGACGTGGCGATGTCGCCGATTTTCACACCCAATTCGATCGTCAGGCCCTGCTTCTTGAACTGTTTCGCCGCTTCCCTGGCCACGCCTTCATCGACCGTGGGCAGGAAACCCGGCAGCGCTTCCAGCAGCGTGACTTCCGCGCCGAGCCGGCGCCAGACCGAACCGAGCTCCAGCCCGATCACGCCCGCCCCGATCACCGCGAGCTTCTTCGGCACCGAGTCGAACGACAGCGCGCCCTCGTTGTCGGAGACGATCTTGTTGTCCACGGGCACGTTCGGCAGATGGCGCGCCTTCGAACCCGTGGCGATGATCACGTCGCGTGCCGCATAGGATTGGGTCTTGTCGCCCTCGGTCACATCCACCACGAATGCGCCATCCGCCGCGCGCTGGTTGAACTTGCCATGACCCTTGAGCCAGGTGACCTTGTTTTTCTTGAACAGGAATTCCACGCCGCCCGTGAACTTGTCGACGATGGCGGCCTTGCGCTTGAGCATCTGCGGCAGATCCAGCGTCACGCCCTGCACGCGCACGCCGTGCTCGGCCATGCCATGCTGCGCTTCCTCGAAGCTCTCCGACGAGGCGAGCAGCGCCTTGCTCGGAATGCAGCCGACATTGAGACAGGTCCCGCCGAGGCGCGGCTTGCCCGCATCGTCGATCCACTCCTCGACGCATGCCACATTGCGGCCCAGCTGCGCGGCACGAATCGCGGCAATATAGCCACCGGGGCCGCCACCGATCACGATGACGTCGTAGTCAACCTTGGCCGATGCGCTGACCCCCGGACCGGCGGCGGGAGCGGGTGCCGAGGCGGTAGGTGCGGGAACTGGCGCGGAGGCCGGCGCCGGTGCGGCGGCAGCGGCCGGGGCGGCCGCGGTGGCCTTGCCCTCGGTATCGACCACCGCGATCACCTCGTCCGCGCGAACCGTCGCCCCATCGGGCTGCAGGATCTTCGCCAGGACGCCGGCCGCGGGACTCGGCACCTCCAGCGTGACCTTGTCCGTTTCAATCTCGATGAGGATCTCGTCCTGCCCGACCGCCTCGCCAACCTTCTTCTTCCATTGGATCAGGGTCGCTTCCGAAACCGACTCGGAGAGCTGGGGAACCTTCACATCGATCGTTGTCATGGTCATCCTCGTTGAACTGTCGTGCGACGAAAACTGCTCCAACCCGCAAGTGTATGGCGTTGAGCGGCATTGCGCATCTTCAACGAGGGTGACGTCAATCGCTGCGAATGTTGTTGTCCTTGATGACCTTGCCCCACCTGGCATAGTCCGCCTGCATGCGCGACGTCAGCTGCTCGGGCGGCAGGTAGGAGGCGATCGTCCCCGCGCCCAGCATCTTCTGTTGCACCGCAGGGTCCGCCAGCGCGCCCTTCAGCGCATCCGACAGCTTCGCCACGACCTCCTTCGGCGTGCCGGCCGGCACGAGCAAACCGCCCCACGAGGACGCGTCGAACCCCGGAAAGCCTTGCTCGGCCACCGTCTTGACGTCCGGCGCGAACGACACACGCTTGCCCGACCCCACGGCGATGGGCCGCAGCTTGCCCGCCTTGATATGCGGCAACGCAGCAATCATGTCCGAAAACATCATCGGCACCTGCCCGGCCAGCAGATCGGCGATGGCGGGCGCGCTGCCCTTGTACGGCACGTGCTGCACATCGAAATGACCGAGGTTCTTCAGCAGCTCCGTCGAGAGATGGCCGAAGCTGCCATTGCCCGCGCTCGTGTAGTTGGTTTGCCCCGGCGCGGCCTTCGCCCTGGCGATGTATTGCTGGAGGTCCGTCACATCGGGCAGCGCGTTGGGGTTCACCACCATGACGATCGGCAACTCGTAGGCGTTACCGACGGGCGCGAAGTCCTTGAAGATGTCATAGCTCTTGCGCGGCAGCAGATGGGGCGCGAGCAGCGTGGGCGTGGCGAGCATGACCAGTGTGTAGCCGTCGGGCGCGGCCTTGGCGACCGTCTCCGTGCCGATCGTTCCCGATGCGCCGGGGCGGTTGTCGATCACGAACGTGGTCTTCAGCGTGTCGCCCATCTTCTGGCCGATGATGCGCGCGGCCGTATCGGTGGGGCCGCCCGCGGGGAACGGCACGACGAGGCGGATGGGCTTGTCGGCGGGGAAAGGCGCCTGGGCAAGGGCCGGGGTCGCCGCCGCCATGGCCACCATGGCTGCCATGGCCAGCGTGCCTGGCATGAAGAGGGTCCCGCGTGCGTGACGGTACGTCATATGTGTCCTCCAGTGACTACTCATTGTTTTTTCAGCTTCATGACACCCGGCCTGAACAGCCGCGCATCCATCGGGCGCAGATCCTCCGCCACGGCGATCGGCGTCGCGCACTGGTCGAGCACATCGCGCTGCAAGTCGATGCCCGGCGCGATCTCCACCAGTGTCAGGCGCGACTCGCCCTTCGCGTCGGGACGCATCTCGAACACCGCCCGCTCCGTGATGTAGATCACCGGTATGCCGAGCGACGCGACATACGGCCCGTTGAAGCTCAGATGCGATACCTCGGGCACGATCTTTTTCACGCGCCCCTCCTTCGCGATGACGAGCCGCTCATCCTCGACGGCAACCTCGAGTCCTCCGGCTGTCAGCGTGCCCATGAAGACCACCGCCCGCGCACTCTGCGTGATGTTGATGAAGCCGCCCACGCCCGCGATGAGCGCGTTCTCGCCTTCGCCGAACTTGCTCACGTTGACGTTGCCGTGCCCATCGAGTTCGGCAAGCCCGAGAATCGCGAGGTCGATACCGCCGCCCTCGTAAAAATCGAACTGCGCGGGCTGATCGATGACGGCCTCGGGGTAGGCCGACGCGCCGAAACTCAGCCCGTCGGCGGGCGTGCCGCCAATCGGACCGGCCTCCACGGTCAGCGTGAAACCATCGAGCCCGGCGCGATGGGCGAGCGCCCCGACAGCCGCGGGCATGCCCACACCGAGATTGACGACGCGCGGCGCGCGGGCCGCAAGTTCCATCACCGCGCGGCGCTGCACGATCGTGCGCGCATCGAGCGGGGACGCGGCGGAGGGTAAGGCCTCCGCTTCTTTCGCGGCCTCCGCGGCATGCGCGGCTTCGCCACGCCAGGGCCTCACGTAGGCCTCGTTATAGACCTCCGCGAAGGTCATCTGGTGATGCTCGGGCGCTTCGCTGACCACCACGTAGTCGACGAGAATGCCGGGCACATGGATCGCCTGCAGGATCTCGTGGCGATCGACGAGCGACTCGACCTGCGCGATGACGATGCCGCCCGAGTTGTGCGCGGCCTGCGCCATCGCCAGCAGTTCGTGATGAAATGCTTCGCGATGCGTGCTGAGGTTGCCGCGCGAATCGGCGGCCGTGCAGCGGATCAGTGCGCAGTCGATGCGGAAGCTCGGATAGAACAGGTACTCGTCGCCACGGAACTCGACGGCCTCCACCCAATTGGCGGTGCCCGCGGTCACCGCGTCGCGGGCCCGCGCGTTGATGGCGCCACCGTGATAGCGCGCATCGTGTCTCGTGCGTGGATCGACGAACGTATGCAGTCCGACCTTGGTCAGCACACCGGGCTTGCCGCCCGCGATCGCCCGGTAGAGATGCGTGATCACGCCCTGCGGCAGGTTGTAGCCCTCGCAGGCCTCCTGCATGGCGAGCGTCGCGAGGCGCGTGGCCGAACGCCAGTGGCCGCCGACAATCGCGCGCGTCATGCCGGCATTACCGAAGTGATTGACGCCGCGCGCGCCGCGATCGCCCTGCCCCGCGGAATACACGAGCGTCAGATCGCGCGGCATTCCGCCTTGCAGAAAGCGGCGCTCGAGCGCCTCGGTCACGCCCTCCGCATGGCCCGCGCCGACGAATCCCGCGCTGGCAACGGTCCATCCGCTCTGGACGAGCGCCGCCGCCTGGCTGGCCGTGATGACCTTCATCGCCTGTCTCCCGATTCTTGTAATTTGCGAACATTTGTTCGGAAAACGAATATCATACGGATCGCACCGCCAGATGCAAGTCCCGATAAACACTCCCCCCTGCCCTCACACCCACGCCGAATCGCTATGCCACGCGCCGCACCCGCCGACAAAGCAGACGCCATCGACGCCGAGAACGAAAGCGCTAACGAAGCGCCAAAAAAGGAAGAACTCCTCGACTCGCTGACCAAGGGGCTGGCGTTGCTGCGGCTGTACGCGACGGGCGTGGACGGACTGACGATGCAGGAGGTGGCGGAACAGCTCGACGTGACGCGCGCGGCCGCGCGGCGGCTGCTGCTGACGCTCGTGCACAACGAATACCTCGTGCAGGAGGGCCGGAAATTCGTGCTGACGCCAAAGGTGATGGACCTCGGCTACGCGTACTTCGCGTCGATGAACCTGCCGCAACTCGCGCGCCCCTATCTGCAGGCGCTATGCGCGGAGGTGGGTGAGAGCTGCTCCATCGGCATGCTCGATCACGAATCGGTGGTGCTGGTCGCACGCGAAGAGCCGCACCAGCTGCTGCGCGTAGACATGGCGATCGGCCGCCGCATGCCGGCCTATGCCCACTCGCTCGGCCGTGTGCTGCTGGCCGGGCTCGACGACAACGCGCGCGACGCCTATCTGAAGCAGGCGGCACTGCGCAAGCTGACGCCCTTCACGGTGACATCGCGACAAACCCTTTCCCGCAAGCTCGCGGAGATCCGCCGCCAGGGCCATTGCACGCTGATCAGCGAACTCGTCGATGGATTCGCGGGCATCTCGGTGCCGCTGCACGACCAGACCGGCAAGGTCGTGGCGGGCGTGGGCCTGAGCATGGTGCTCGGCAGCCGCGATCAGGCGTTTCTCGAGAAGCGTTTTCTGCCGGCGCTGCGGGCCACCGCGGAGAAGATCGAAGCGATCTTGAAGGGACGGTAGCCCGCCGCCAGCGGGGATATCAGACGGTAGCCGGCGCCAACGCCACCGCCGCCGCACTGGCGGATGCCGCCACCGAGGATGCCGACGACGCCGCCAGAAACTCGTGAATCTGCGCGACGACAGCAGCGCCCTCGCCAATCGCGCCACCGACGCGCTTGACCGACCCGGATCGCACATCGCCCACCGCAAACACGCCGGGCACGCAGGTCTCCAGCGCGGCGGGGAGCCGATCCGCCGGCCCGTCCACGGCGGCCGCACCGGTGCGCACGAAACCCGAACGGTCGGTGGTCACGTCGCAGCCCTCCAACCAGCGCGTTTCGGGTTCGGCGCCGACGAACAGGAACACGTTGCGGATATTGCGCTCGGTCTCCACGCCCGTCTGCCGGTTCTGCCACGTCACGCCGACGAGGCCGTCGCACGAGCCCTTGTGGAGCGCAACCAATTCCGTATGCGGCAGCAGTTCGATGTTCGGCGTGGCCGCGATGCGATCGATCAGGTAGCGCGACATCGTTGCCGCGAGTCCCGGTCCACGCACGAGCATGTTCACCTTGCCCGCGTGCTGCGACAGGAAGACGGCGGCCTGGCCCGCCGAGTTACCGCCGCCGACGAGCGCCACTTCGGCATTCGCGCAGCTGCGCGCCTCGATCGCCGAGGCCCAGTACCACACGCCGCGTCCCTCGAAGTCCGGCAGCATGGGGACATTGGGCCGGCGATAGCGCGCGCCGCTCGCGATCACGACCGTGCGCACGCGCAGGCGGCGGCCATCGGTCAGCTCGATCTGCATCACGTTGTCGGGTCCGGTCCGCTCGCAATCGAGCAGGCGCACCTCGGACGGAATCCACAACTCGGCGCCGAATTTCTCGGCCTGCACATGGGCGCGGCCGGTAAGCGCGGCGCCGGAGATACCGGTCGGAAAGCCCAGGTAGTTCTCGATGCGGGCACTGGCGCCGGCCTGCCCGCCATACGCGCGACGATCGAGCACCACGACATGCAGGCCTTCGGACGCGGCGTACACCGCGGTGGCGAGGCCCGCGGGCCCGGCGCCGACTACGGCGACATCGAAGATCTCGTTCCGCTCGCCGGTATCGACCATACCCATGCAGCGGGCCAGTTCCGTTTCCGTCGGATTGACGAGCACCGCGCCGCTCGGGCAGACGGCCACCGGATCGCCCGCCGCGGCGCCGTATTGCTCGATGAGTGCGGCGGCACCGGCATCCTCGCGCGCGTCCACCACGCGATACGGCTCGCCATTGCTGCGCAGAAAGCTTTCCAGATGCAACAGCGCGCCCGATCCGGGACGCCCGATCAGCACGGGACCGCTCTCGCCCCATTCGATCAGGGACACGCGGCGCAGGATCAGCGCGCGGATCAGCCGCTCGCCGAGGTCCGCCTCTTCGACGATCAGCGCGCGCAATTCCTGCGGCGTAACGAGCAGCGTTTCGACATGATCGATGGCGACGGCATCCACGAGCGAGGGCTTGCCCGACATCGCGGCCAGTTCGGCGGCGAAGTCGCCGCGCGTGAACTGCGTCAGCGGCCGCGTATTGCCGAGCCCGTCACGTTGGTTGATCTGCACGGTGCCGTCGAGAATGACGAACATCCCGGCCGTCCGCACGCCCGTGCATTCCAGGTGCCCGCCCGGCGCATAGCAGCGCAACGTCCCGAACCGCCCAATGCGGGCGAGCTCGGGCTCCGAGAACCGCATGTACATCTGATGATGCCGGGACGACATCGAGGCCGGAATGTCGCGGTCCACCGCGCTGGCGGTCGCTTCGGATGCTGCTTCGGTTGCCGTATCAGTCGTCTTGCTGGTCATCGCTGCTCCCCTGCAGGTTATCGGCGCGGGCACCAGCCTGAACGTTACTCCGACTCCGTGACAACGGTAAATGAAATGCGCGTGAAGCGCTGTTAACGACGCATCCGCCGGCGAATGCTGCCACGCCGGCGGATGAACGGTGGTCGGGCTGCGGGTTTCAGGATGCAAGGCGTACCGCCGCCCGAGCCATCAGGACAGATGCGAGGCGCACTCTCCTCGCACGGGCATGGCACGCGCGCCGTCGGTATACGTATCGCGCATGCCGATACGGTTGCCGCCGTCGGTATAGGGATCGCGCGGGCCCATGCGGGTACCGTCGGTGTAGGGATCGAAGCCGCCCAGCTTGCACGTGGTGCTCACATGCTTTGTGGACGCACTGGCCGGAACGAAGGTATCGCTCCATGCGGCGTGCGCGGCCTGAGACAGGCCGAAGGTCATCGTGGAAACAACAAACAGGGTCTTGGCAAGCTTCGTATACATCTCGACTACTCCAACGCAAACTCCAATCGGTAAGGGATGCGGCCTGGCATGGATTGCCAAACCGTGGAGCCATTGTCGGAAATCGATCGGTCCCGGACATGAGGCGAGCGTCCCGGTTCCGGCCGCGATCGGGCCGGAACGCGCCGGAATGCATGGGACATCGGTCCCCCGCGAGGGATTACCCTACCCTCGTTTATTGTCGATCAGCCCCTTCAGCCCTTCACCGCGGCCTCGATCTTTGCCACGTCGATCTTTGTCATCGACATCATGGCCGTAAAGGCGCGCCTGGCCGCGGCGCGGTCCTTGCTCGTGTACGCCTCCGTCAGCACGCGCGGCGTGATCTGCCACGAGATGCCCCATTTGTCCTTGCACCAGCCGCACACGCTTTCCTGCCCGCCGTTCCCGACGATCGCGTTCCAGAGGCGGTCCGTCTCCGCCTGATCGTCGGTGGCGATCTGGAACGAAAACGACTCGTTATGCTTGAACTCGGGCCCGCCATTCAGGCCGATGCAGGGAATGCCCGCGACGGTGAATTCGACGGTGATGACGTCGCCCTCCTTGCCCGAGGGATAGTCGCTTGGGGCATGGTGCACCGCGACGACGCGGCTGTCCGGGAAGGTTGTCGCGTAGAAATTGGCCGCCTCTTCCGCGCCGCCGTCGTACCACAAACAGATCGTGTTCTTGGGTATCACGTCGTCTCTCCTTGTCTTTGTGCCTTGCTGTTGTGCCCTGCCGTTGTGCCTTGCCATGGTGCATCGATTGCTACGATACGACCCCGCCGCGACGCGCGCAAAGCGCAGTTTTGTAAGCAGATAACATTCGACATTGCAACTAAGTTGCATTAATCTTGCCGACTGCCCCATCACCCGCACCATCCATGTCACCGCACCCACGCGCCCCAGTTACTGCCCAGGCGGTCGCCCTGCAGAAGGTCGTGTTCGCATGGCCGGGCCAACGCGACGCCTGCCTCCGCATCGACCGTTTCGACGCCGCCCCAGGCGAGCATGTGTTCGTCTCCGGCGAGAGCGGCAGCGGCAAAAGCACGCTGCTCGGCCTGCTCGCGGGCGTGCTGGTCCCGACCGAAGGCGCGATCGACGTCTGCGGCACCGCATTGCACACGCTATCCGGCGCGCAGCGCGACCGCTTCCGCGCCGACCGCATGGGCATCATCTTCCAGCAGTTGAATCTGCTTCCCTACCTGTCCGTGCTCGACAACGTCCTGCTCGCCTGCCGGTTCTCCGCGGCGCGTCGCGAACGCGTGCGGGAACAAGGGGACAACCCCGCCGATGCCGCGGCGATGCTGCTGGGCCGCCTCGACCTGCCCGAAGCGCTGTGGCATCGCCCCGCGTCGCAACTTTCCGTGGGGCAGCAACAACGGGTCGCCGCGGCCCGCGCGCTGCTCGGCCGGCCGCAACTGATCCTGGCCGACGAGCCAACGTCCGCGCTCGATGCCGCGCGGCAGGCGGCGTTCATGGATCTGCTGCAACGCGAGTGCCGCGCGGTGGGCGCAAGCCTCATCTTCGTCAGCCACGATGAACGTCTGGCCCGGCATTTCGACCGGCATTTCGACCGGAGATTCGCCATGCCGATGCCGGCGATGGAGGCCACGGCATGACGCTGTTCGGCCTTGCCGCGCGCAGCGCGTGGAACCGGCGGTACAACCTGCTGCTGATGATCGTGGTCATCGCGCTCTCCACGGCGCTGCTGCTCGGCGTGGAGCGCATCCGCCAGCAGGTGCGGGCGGGGTTTTCTCAATCGGTGTCGGGCACGGACCTGATCGTCGGCGCGCGGGGCAGCCCAATGCAGCTGATGCTCTATACGGTCTTCCACCTCGGCAGCGCGACCAACGACATGAGCTGGGACAGCGCGCGCCGCATCGCCGCGCATCCGCTTGTGGCCTGGACGATACCGGTGTCGCTAGGGGATTCGCATCGCGGATTTCCCGTGTTGGCGACCAATGGCGACTACTTCCGGTACTACCGTTATGGCGCGCAGCACGCGTTGCGGCTGGCCGAGGGGCAGCCGCTCGATGCGCGGTCCGATGGGCTGTTCGATGCGGTGATCGGCGCGGAGGTCGCTCGCGCGCTGCACTACAAGCTCGGCGATCGGATCGTGCTGAGTCATGGAGACGCGGGTGGGGACGCGGATGGCGATGAGCACGACCATGGCCCGCTCGGCGCGCATCACGCGCATGCGGACAAGCCGTTCGTCGTGACGGGCATTCTCGCGCCGACGGGCACGCCCGTTGACCGCACCGTGCACATCACGCTCGAGGCGATGGAAGCGATCCACCTCGACTGGCAGGCTGGCGCCCCGATCCCCGGCATGAGCATTTCCCGGCAGCTCGTGCGCAAGTTCGACCTGACGCCCAGACACGTAACGGGTCTGCTTGTCGGCCTGAAGCTGCGCTCGCGCGTGTTCGCCATGCAGCGCGAGATTGCCGACGGGATCGCCGACGACAAACAAGAGCCGTTGATGGCCGTGCTGCCTGGCGTCGCGCTCGACGAACTCTGGGACATGATCGGGGTGGCCGAGACCGGCATGCGGCTGATGTCGGTGCTCGTCATTGCGGTGGGACTCGCGGGACTGATATCGTCCATCCTCGCCGCGCTGGGCGAACGCCGCCGCGAACTCGCTATCCTGCGCGCGGTGGGCGCGCGGCCGCTGGATCTGCTGTGGCTGCTCGCGGCAGAGGGCTTCTGCCTGATGCTCGCCGGCACGCTTGCCGGATACCTGCTGGTGACCGTGGCGTCGGTCGCCGTCGCGCCCTGGTTGCAGGCGAGCCTTGGCATCGCGTTGCCGGTGGCCTGGCCGCAGGCAAGCGACCTGGCGAGGGAGTTGTGGCTGCTCGCCGCAATCGTGGCCGCGGGCGCGGTGGCCTCGCTGCTGCCGGGCTGGCGCGCATACCGGCTGAGCCTCGCGGATGGCTTGACTCCGAATACATGAAATCGACTGTAGCGCCGACTGTACGACCCATACCCCCATGCCCGATGGCGGCCCCCCATGGCCCACCTCCGGCCCGCCGCGGGGCCGGGGGAAGGCGCTTTCCTGAACCCATGACCATGCCCTCCCGACGCCTGACCCTGCAAGCCCTCGCCGCACTCGGCGGCGCCTGCCTGCTGCCGACCGCGCGCGCGGACACTACGGTGCGCGAGCTCAAGTGGTCCGCGCTGCTGCCCGCGGGCTGGGACGCGAAGGCCCCGCTGCAAGGGCTCGACCTCGACAGTCTCGAGGACAACGATCCCCGCGCGCGGGAAGCGCTCGCGCGGGCCCGCGACTATTGGAAGTCCGCGCCGGTCGAACGCTCTCTCGACGGCGTGCGCGCAAGGCTGCCCGGCTACGTCGTGCCGATGTCCGGCGACGCGCGCATCATCGGCGAGTTCCTGCTGGTGCCATACTTCGGGGCATGCATCCACGTACCGCCCCCGCCGGCCAACCAGATCGTGCATGTAAAGCTCGACAAACCCTCCCGCACGCCGCTCCGCGTGATGCGCGCGGTGTGGGTCACGGGCACCCTGCGCGTCGAACGGTTGACGTCGGCGATGGGCGATGCGGGCTATGCCATGCATGGCGCGAGCGTGGAAACCTATACCCGTTGATGTGCCACCGCCGCGCGATGCGCGGCCAGGGCCCGCAGTACCCGAGACACCCATGACATCCCGAGGCCCGCGCCTGTCCGCCCCCCTTCTGGCCACCGCGGCCATCGTCCTGTGCACCGCCGCGGTCGTGGCCGGCGCGTACTGGCTGCGATCCGCGCCGCAGAGACCTACCCCTGCAGCCACCTCCACCACAGTGGCCGCCGCGCAACCCTCGATACCCGAATCACCGCCGGCATCCGGCACGCCCACGGGCAACTTCCGGGACATCGACTGGCAGGCCCTGCTGCCCAAAGGCTGGGACCCGATGGCCCCCTTCAAGGGCCTGAAGCTGGACGAGATGGAAGACAACGATCCGCGCGCCGAAGCCGCCATGGACAAGGCGCGCAAGTTCTGGCAAACCGCACCCATCGAACCGTCGCTCGACGGCGCAGCGGTACGGCTGCCGGGGTTCGTGGTCTCCCTCGACGGAGAGGGCGAAGCCATACGCGAGTTCCTGCTGGTGCCGTACTTCGGCGCCTGCATCCATGTGCCACCCCCGCCTGCCAACCAGGTCGTTCACGTCCGCACGAATCGCCCGCTGGAAGGTCTGCGCACGATGGACACGGTATGGATCCGCGGCACCCTGCGCGTGGAGCGCGCGGAGACGATGATGGGCGAGGCAGGCTACGGCATGAAGGACGCCATGCTCGAGCCGTATCGGCCCTGACGACGCGCGCCAATCCGCCCTGCAGAACGGCCAGCCACCGGCCTCACCCCCGCCGCACGGTCGTTCTGTGGAAATTCGTTGACTTGGCTACAATCTCGGAGGCCCGCAGAGGCCATCCAGATAACGACACCGAGACACGACATGTCCAACCCCTTGCGTTCCGCGCTGCCGATCCTCGTCGGCGCGTCCGTCATGCTGTCCCTCGCCATGGGATTGCGCCAGAGCCTGGGGATCTTCGTCCCGCCGCTCACGCGCGACATCGGCATTTCCGTGGGCGACTTCACGATCGCCGTCGCCGTGCAGAACCTCACGTGGGGCTTGCTGCAGCCATTCGCGGGGGCGTTCGCCGTGCGCGTGGGGTTTCGGCCGTTGATGATCGGCGGGTCGCTGCTGTACCTCGTCGGCCTGCTCCTGCTGGCGACCTCGCAGGGACTCTGGACCGTGATCCTCGGCGCCGGCCTGCTGATCGGCGCCGCCATGGCGACCACGGGCACGGCGATGTCGATGGCCGCCGCGTCCCATGCGGTGCCACCGCATGTCCGCAGCCTCGTGCTTGGCTTCGTGTCGGCCTGCGGCTCGCTCGGCGCGATGATTGCCGCGCCGCTCGGGCAGGCGATCTCGCAGGGATGGGGCTGGCGGCTCGGTGTCGCTTCGTTCGTCATCCTCGCGCTGATCATGTTGCCCGCGGCGTGGACGGCCGGGCGCGTCGATACCCTGCGTCAGGCCACGCCCACGCATGCCCCGGTCGAACAATCCGGCCGTCACGCGCTGACGAGCGCGCTGCGCCATCCGCCGTTTGTCGTCATGGCGCTGGCCTATACGGTCTGCGGCATGCAACTGGTCTTCCTGACCACGCACCTGCCGGCCTACCTCGATCTCTGCGGCATGGACCCGATGCTCTCCGCCAAGGCGCTGGGTCTGATCGGCGGCTTCAACGTGCTCGGCAGCCTGTTCTTCGGCTGGGCCGGCGGCCGCGTCAACAAGCTGCATCTGCTGGGCTGCATCTACATCCTGCGCTCGCTGGGCTTCGTCTGGTACTTCCACGTGTCGCCGACGCCCGAGACGACGATGATCTTCGCATCGGTGATGGGCTTCCTGTGGCTCGGCGTGTCGCCGCTCGTGCAGGGCTGGATCGCGCAGACGTTCGGCCTGCGCTGGCAGGCGATGATCGCCGGCGTGGCCTTCTTCAGCCATCAGATCGGCAGCTTCATCGGCGCGTTCGGCGGCGGCTGGCTGTACGAGCTTGCGCGCAACTACGACACGGCATGGAAGGTCGGCGCGGCGATGGGCTTGTGCGTTGGCGCCATGCAGATCGCGTTCGCATTCGCCTCGCGGACGCAGGCGCCGCGGCTGGCGACCTGAGTCGTCAACCGAGGCGGGCGGCCTCGGTTTCCTTCCATCGCTTGAACGCCCGGCGGAAATTCGCGCCATCGCTGAAGCCGAGCAGCAGCGCGATGTCGTCCGTGCTCATACGTGTGGTCTTCAGATACTCGGTGGCTAGCGAGAACCGCACGTCGTCAAGAATCGCGCCGAACGACGTATCCTCGGCGGCCAGATGCCGCCGCAGCGTGCGGCTCGTCATGCCAAGCGCATCCGCCACGGCATCCATGCCCGGAAACACCCCAGGCTCGCGCATCAGGATCTGATAGACCTCGCCCGATACCCCGCTCGACGTCTTTGCTTCCCCGACAAGCCGGTCGCACGTTTCCTGAATCAGCGCGGCCGAATGCCGGTGCGCGAGCTGCGGCTTCTGTCCAAGGATGGCGCTGTCGTAGATGAGCTCGTACGCAGGCTGCCCGAATTCGCAGGGGCAACCGAGGTACTGCTCGTACAACGCCGCATGCGCGGGCGGCGCGTGAACGAAGCGCGCGAGCACGGGCGGGCAACGCTGGCCGGCAACGTCCTGCAGATGGGTGGCATGCTGCGTGAACTGCTGCTCGATCAGGAACCGCCGCAGTTCGTCCGACGCGATGGCGACCATCGCATCGGGAAACGTCCACACGATGCGGTCCGGATACTCCGTCCATTCGATCGTCACCGTCGGCGTGGCGAGCCTATGGTATTTGACGCCGAGCCGGAAATAATCCCGCAGCGACAGGCAGGACATCAGCGCATACCCATACATCCCGTAGGCCGCCAGATGCAGCCGCCCGCCGACCACGAACGGCGTGGCGGGATCGTGGGATAACGCCAGCGCATTGCGGCACACCGCGATGTACTGCCGCACGGACGTCAGCAACGACGTGTCCGTCAGAGCCTCCGGTGCGAGCCCGGTGCCGCGAAGGCTGTCTTCGGGCGCGATGCCCTGCTCGGCCAGCACTTCCACCAGCGCGGCAATCTTGTACGGCGCATGGATGCGCTCGTTGTGCAGCGGAAATCTCGGCGGCACGGGTGTCTCCTGTTTCAGGCTGGCACCCCGGACAACGCCCCCTCAAATCTGTCCTATTTGGACATGAGCGTGTCCGGAAATGACCTTACGCCGGGCATCCTATCGAACTATCATCCCCTCCACAAGCTCGCCCGAGCCCTATAAGCCAGATACCGAGACACCTGCCGTGACACCCTCCCCCAAGCGTTCCGACTCCCGGAAAGTCATCATTTCCTGCGCCGTCACCGGCTCCGCGCACGTGCCGTCGATGTCGCCGTACCTGCCGCTGACGCCCGCGGACATCGCCTCGCAGGCCATCGAGGCCGCGCAGGCCGGGGCCGCCATCCTCCACCTCCACGCGCGAAACCCCGTCGATGGCCGGCCCACGCCCGACCCGGCCGTTTTCCGCGAGTTCGTGCCCGAGATCGTGCGCGCGACGAATGCGGTCATCAACATCACCACCGGTGGCAGCACGCGCATGACGCTGGACGAGCGCCTCGCTTACCCGCGCGTCGCGCGTCCCGAGATGTGCTCGCTCAACATGGGCTCGATGAACTTCTCGCTGCATCCCATCGCGCCGAAAATCGAGCGCGAGGACGGCTGGCGCTTTGGCTGGGAGAAGGAATACCTCGAAGGCATGGAGGACATGATCTTCCGCAACACCTTCCGGGACATCCGCAACATCCTCACCGAGTTCGCGGATCACGGCACGCGCTTCGAGTTCGAGTGCTACGACGTGGGCCACCTCTACAACCTCGCGCATTTCATGCAGCTGGGGCTCGTCAAGCCGCCGTTCTTCATCCAGACAGTGCTTGGCATTCTCGGCGGCCTCGGTCCCGATCCCGAGAACCTCGTCGTCATGCGCAACACCGCGGACCGCCTGTTCGGCCGCGAGAACTATCACTTCTCGGTGCTCGGCGCCGGGCGGCACCAGATGCCGCTCGTCACGATGGCCGCGATCCTTGGCGGCAATGTGCGAGTGGGACTCGAAGACAGCGTGTACCTGTCCAAGGGTGTCAAGGCGCGCAGCAACGCCGAGCAGGTCGGCAAGATCCGCCGCATCCTCGAAGAGCTGTCGTTCGAGATCGCCACGCCCGACGAAGCACGCGAGATGCTCGGGCTCAAGGGCGCGGCCAACGTGACGTTCTGAACCTCACAACGATAGCCACAACGATAACCATCCGGAGACAAACCATGGTGACCCCTTCGTTCGAATCGGCCAGCGACGCGACGCATGACGAGGCCACGCGCAAGGCCATGCGGTATCTCATCCCGCTGATGTGCGCGATCTATTTCATGTCGTATCTCGACCGCACCAACGTCGCGCTCGCAAAGGTGCAACTGTCGCACGACCTTGGCATCACGGCCGCGATCTATGGGCTGGGCGCGGGTATCTTCTTCATCGGCTATGCGCTGCTCGAAGTGCCCAGCAACCTCATCGCCCATCGCGTGGGGCCGCGCCGCTGGATCGCGCGCATCGCGGTGACGTGGGGCGCGTTGTCCGCGGGCATGATGTTCGTGCAGGGAGAGTGGTCCTTCTACGTGCTGCGCGTGCTGCTGGGCATTGCCGAGTCCGGTCTGTTTCCGGCACTGATGTACATGGTGACGATGTGGTTCGCGCCGAAGGACCGGCCCGTTGCCGTCGGCTGGATCTACACGGCGCCCGCCATCGCGCTCGTCATCGGCAATCCGATCGGCGGCGCGCTGATGCAGATGGATGGCATCGGCGGCCTGCATGGCTGGCAGTGGATGTTCCTGATCGAGGGCCTGCCCACGATCTTCGTCGGCATCCTGCTGTACTACAAGCTGCCGGAGCGGCCATCGGACGCGCGCTGGCTGTCGCGCGACGAGGCGCAGGCGCTGACGGACCGCGCGGTCATCGAGGATCATGCGCGGCTGACCTCGGCGCACTGGATGGCGGCGCTCAAGCGGCCCACCACGGTGCTGATCGGGCTGATCTACTTCCTGAACCAGGTGGCGTTCGTCGGCCTCGTCTTCTTCACGCCGGCGATCATCCAGCAGATGCATGTCACGTCGCCGCTGGTCATTGGCCTGCTATCGGGCAGCGTGGGCATCGGCTTTCTGCTCGGCGTGCTGACGCTGCCGCGTATTCATCGCCGCACGCAGTCCGACTGCAAGTTCCTGTGGGTGCTGACGGCGGGCTCCGCGCTCACGGCGGCGGGCATTCTGCTCACGTCGAACCAGACGCTGCAGATCGTCCTGCTCGCGGGCACGGCGTTCTTCGGCGGCGGTGTGCTGCCTTCCTACTGGACCATTGCGATGAAGCGCCTGCAGGGCATTCATGCCGCGGCCGGGCTCGCGTTCATCAACACGATCGGCCTGCTGGGAGGTTTCGCGGGGCCGTATCTGTTCGGCATGGCCGAGGCCGCCACGGGGCGCAGCGCATCGGGCTTCGCGGTCATCATCGGTGCCGCGGTGCTCGGTCTGCTGATCGTGCCCCTGCTGGCGCGGGCCATCGACAACGAGACGGGTTCCGGTCGCACCCGCGGCGCGGGCGATCTGTCGCGCGATCGGCCCGCGCGAGCGTAATATCTGTTCTCCCCTACAACAACAACCATCCTGTTTCATGAGACTCAGCAGCAAGGTAGCCATCATCACGGGCGCGGGCCAGGGCATCGGCGCCGCAACCGCGCTCAAGTTCGCTCGCGAGGGCGCCGCCGTGGCCGTGTGCGACGTGAATCCGGGGGCCGTGGCCTCGGTCGTCGACGCCTGCCGCGCGGCGGGCGTGGAGGCGCACGGTTACACCGTGGACGTCACGAACCGCGATGCGGTGGACGCCATGGTGGCGGACGTGCTGGCGCGCTGGCGGCGCATCGACGTGCTCGTCAACAACGCGGGCATCACGCGCGATGCGCGGCTGCAGAAGATGACGTCGCAGCAGTTCGACGACGTCATCGACGTGAACCTGCGCGCGGTCTTTCATGTGGCGCAGGCGGTGGTCGATCCAATGATCGATCAACGCGCGGGCGTGATCCTGAACGCGAGCTCGGTGGTGGGCGTGTATGGCAACTATGGCCAGACCAACTACGCGGCCGCCAAGTTCGGCGTCATCGGTTTCACCAAGACCTGGAGCCGCGAACTCGGGCCCAAAGGCATCCGCGTGAACGCGGTGGCCCCGGGCTTCATCGAAACCCCCATTCTCGGCACGATTCCCGAGGACGTCCTCGGCAGAATGCGCGCGGACGTCCCGCTGCGACGCCTCGGCCAGCCGGAGGAGATTGCCAACGTGTATGCGTTCCTCGCGAGCGACGAGGCGAGCTATGTCAACGGCGCGGTCATCGAGGTGTCGGGCGGGATGACGTTGTAACGCGCCGGTGGGAGTGCTCCCTGTGGGTGGGCTCCCTCTGGGTGGACTCCCTGTGGGTGGGCTCTCATTCCTTCAACGACATGACCAACACATGACCATCCTCGACATGCTCAAGCCCCGCGCAGGACTGCGGGTACTGATCTCGGGCGGCGCCTCGGGCATCGGCGCGGCGATCGCCGATGCGTTTCTGGAAGCGGAAGCGTCCGTCTACGTCTGCGATATCGACCCCGAGGCCGTTGCCCGTGCGGCGAGCCGGCATCCGCGCCTCTTCGCGGGCGTCGCCGACGTGGCGGACCCCTCGCAGGTGGACCGCATCATCGACGCCGCCCATGCCGCGCTAGGCGGGCTCGACGTACTCGTGAACAACGCGGGCATCGCGGGGCCGACCGGCGCGGTGGACGCCATCACGCCGGAACAGTGGCAGCAGACCGTCACCACGAACCTGAACAGCCAGCACTCGTTCCTGCGCAAAGCCGTCCCCCTGCTCAAGGCTACCTCCGACACCCCTTCGATCATCGCGATGTCGTCCGTCGCGGGACGCCTCGGCTATGCCTATCGCACGCCGTATGCGGCCACCAAATGGGCCATCGTCGGTCTCGTGAAGTCGCTGGCCATCGAACTCGGTCCCGACGACATCCGCGTCAACGCCATCCTCCCCGGCGTGGTCGAAGGACCTCGCATGGATCGCGTGATCGCCGCGCGCGCGGAGGAGCGCGGCATCGGCTTCGATGACATGAAGCGCGAATACCTGGGCAAGATTTCGCTTCGCCGCATGGTCACCGCCGAGGACGTCGCCGCCATGGCGCTGTTCCTCGCCTCGCCCGCCGGCCGCAACGTCTCCGGCCAGGCCATCAGCATCGACGGCAACGTCGAGTATCTCTGACGCGTCCCCCGCAAGCGTGGCGTCATCCGCCACGCTGCAATACATCACGGCAGGATCCACCCCGGATCCACGCCGCCTGAGCGCGGAAAGCGCCAACATTCGACCGTAACGTCCCTGGGCCATCGACGCCATCGAAGCCTCGGGCCGCGATCGCCCGCACCACGCGCCTCCCATCCCCGACATCGCCGCCATATAGTAGATGTCAGCCATCGTCGCGTCGTAGCCGTTGTTTCACAAGGCCTGCGCGGCCCGCCATCATCGAGCGGCCGTCCGGCGCCGCCCCCTTTGCAGGCATTTCGGCAGCATCACGTGCGAAGCGTTCGGCAGCGCGCATCCACCGCGCGCAATCGCAAGCAGAACGCTGACAATCCTTCGACAATGCGCGCGGGCATTGTTGTGACGTGACAACATTTCACCTGTGCAGATCGCGCGGCGGCCCGCTCCCCACCGACGGGGGGTGCCGCGGATATTGGCAGTAGGCCTCGAACAGCTTTCATGAACGTTGTGTCTGTGTCTTTTATCGCCCAATACCCCCTGGAGAATCCTTCATGCCGTTTGCCGATGTCAAAGAATCGCCGACAATCGCCCGCAGTTGCCAGTCTCCGCCACTGCCCGCGTGGATTGCCGACCGGATGGAGACCCATTTCGTCGATCGAATGGAAAAACTCTGGGGCGGTGACCATTTGCTTCACGGCCGGACACCGGACCCCGATGCGCTGCACCTGAGCAGCAACGACTATCTGTGCCTGCTGGGCGAGCCCGCGCTGGTACAGGCCCAGGCGCGGGCCCTGCTCGATGAACAGCCCGAACTGCTGATGTCGTCCGTGTTCCGGCATGGCGACACGCCCCAGCAGCGGCTTGAACGCAAGCTCGCGGACCTGATGCAGGCCGAGGATGGCCTCATCGCGCAGTCCGGATGGGCGGCGAACGTGGGACTCGTGCAATGCATCGCGGGACCGGGCGTGCCCGTATACATCGACATGAATGCCCACGCGTCCCTGTGGGAGGGCATCAGCGCCGCCGGCGCGCAAGCCGTGCCGATCCGCCATAACGACTTCGCGCACGCGGAACGACAGATCGAGCGCGTCGGCCCCGGCGTCATCATGGTGGACTCCGTCTACAGCACCACGGGCAGCGTGGCGCCGATCGAGGCGTTCGTCCGGGTTGCGGAGTCCACGAAGAGCGTGATCGTCGTGGACGAGTCCCACTCGCTGGGCACGCATGGCCCCGGGGGCGGCGGACTGGTGCCGGCGCTCGGCCTGTCCGAACGCGTCCACTTCCGCACCGCGTCGCTGGCCAAGGCCTTCGCGGGCCGCGCGGGCTTTGTCACCTGCTCGAGCCGGTTCAAGGAGTTCTTCGCGGTGGAAGCGCGGCCCGCGATTTTCAGTTCCGGCCTGCTGCGGCACGAGATCGCGTGGTTCGACGCGGCCACGGATTTCATCGCGCAGGCGGAGGACCGCCGCCAGCAGCTGCATGCCATCACGCGAGACGTCCGGGCCGCGATCTCCGCGCTGGGCTACAACATCAGCGACGGCAGCGAACAGATCATCGGGCTCGAAGCGGGAACGGAGCCGCAGGTGATGGCCTTGCGCAATGCGCTACAACGCCATGGAATCTTCGGCGCGGTGTTCTGCTCGCCCGCCACCCCCAAAAATAGGGCATTGATGCGACTAACGCTGCATGCGAAACTCACGGCCTCCGAAGTGGAGCGGCTTGTCGCGGTGCTGGCGGCGATCCGGGATGAAGTCCGGCTCGATGAATGGTCGTCGACGCGCAGGGCGCGCCGCGGCACATCGTGACCCGCAGCCGGAGCCTCGCCACAATCCCTCAAGGAGTACAAGCTGGCTATGGAAGCAACGCGGAAGCAGGCAGGCGGCGAATCCAATGCGGTGCGGCTTGTAAAAAATACATGGCGCGCTTTGTTCGAGCGGGCATCGCGTTCCACGCTGCTCGACGAGGAAAGCGTCGTACGCCTGCGCCGCATCCAGATGGTCGGCGCGCTGGGCGTCATCGGGCATCCGCTGTACTACGTCATCTGGTCCTACGTTTTTCCGCAGCCCTACGAAAACCTGTGGCTGCGCCTGATCTGCACGGTCCTCTTCGCTCCGCTGCTGTTCGCCTCGGCGCTGTCCCACAAGCGCTGGCTCCCGATGTACGCGCTGTTCGCGATCACCGTAGGGATGCCGTTCGCCTTCATCTTTCTCTATCTGGAAAATCACGGATCGCTGGTGTGGGCAGAGTCCGTCATCATCGCGGTGGTGGTGCTTTACCACTTCAGCTCCGTCTTCGCGACGGTATCGCTGCTGTCCGGCGCGGCCGGCGCCTTCGGGCTTTTCCTGCTGGCTGGCCACTCGCTCGCCGGCATTCCGTGGGAGCCGTTGCTGCTGCAGCTGCCGATCATCGCCTTCGTGATCGCGGTGCTCATCGTCATCAAGCTCGACCGCCAGTTGCTGGTCGAGGAGAAGCGGCGCGGCATGGCCGTGGCCCTCGCGACGGTCGCGCATGAACTGCGCACGCCGCTGACCAGCCTGGCGATGACCGCGGTCGGCCTTCGGGGCCGCCTGCCGATGGCGCTCGACGCGAACTCCGCCTATCGCGACGCGCTGCTGCAGGCCGTGGCGCGACTGCAGACGGACGTCGCGTATGTCAACGGCAGCATCGAACTGCTGGTGGCGAACTCGAAGGACCCCAAGTCCGCCAGGCAAGCCGCCTTCGAACTCGCGGATTCGATCCGCGCCAGCATCGGACGCTTTCCCTTCGAACCCGCATTCGAGGGGATCGTCACCGTCGAGTCGTGCGAGCCGGTGCACGTGATGGGCAACGCGCAGCTATTCGAGCTCGTCATCACCAATCTCACCAAGAACGCGCTGGAGGCGATCAAGCGCGCGGGCAAGGGCCGCATTCACATCCGCTGCGAGGGACGGCCCGATGGCATCTACGTGCTCTTCCGCGACACGGCCACGGGGGTCTCGCCCCAGGTCCTCGCGCGCATGTTCCAGCCCTTCTTCTCCTACCCCGCCCATCGGGGCACGGGCATCGGCCTCGCCTTCTGCAGGGACGTCCTCCAGAGCTGGGGCGCGTCCATCTCCTGCCGCTCGGTGGAACACGAGTTCACGGAGTTCGAGATCCAGTTTCCACGGTTGAAAGCCGGCTCCGGGGCGGCGCATTGACATATCGGGAAAACCCGATATACTCCGCCGCATGGATTTGCTCGATATCTTCAAAGCCCTCTCCAACAAGACGCGTCTCGAGATTTTGCGCGGACTGAAGGATCCCGTTAAGCACTTTCCGCCGCAGGACGAGGGCGATGTGCACGAGGTGGGCGTGTGTGTCAGCAGTATCCAGGAGGGCGTCGGGCTGTCGCAGTCGACGGTGTCGGACTACCTTGCCACGCTTCAGCGCGCCGGTCTTGTGGAGGTTCGGCGGATTGGGCAGTGGACGTACTACAAGCGGAACGAGGCCGCGATCCGCGCGCTGGCCGCGGCCATCGGCAAGGAACTTTAGGTCTTCGCCGCTCGGTCTTCCTTACCCCGCTCGCATCCCGGCGGCCTTGTGCATTTGTCTCTTCTACCCTTATTGCACCCTTCAATATCGATATTTCCCGATATCCCTTTTTACCGAACTGGAGACTAACCCATGCTCGCCCAAATCCTGACCGCCTTCGGCGGCCCCGACGCCTTCTCGCTGCGCGACGTACCCACGCCGATCCCCGGCGCCGGCGAAGTGCTGGTCCGCGTCCATGCGACCTCGATCAACCCGCTCGATTACCAGGTGCGGCGCGGCGACTATGCCGGGTACGTGCCGTTGCCCGCGATTACCGGGCACGATGTGTCGGGCGTCGTGGAGGACGTCGGGCCCGGTGTCACGGCGTTCTCGCCGGGGGACGAGGTCTGGTACACCCCGCAGATCTTCCATGGCTCCGGCAGCTATGCCGAGTATCACGTCGCGGCAGAAGGGATCGTCGGAAAGAAGCCTGCGTCGCTGAGCCACCTCGAGGCGGCGAGTCTCAGTCTCGTGGGTGGGACGGTATGGGAGGCGCTGGTGGGCCGCGCGGCGTTGCGCGTGGGGGAAAGCATCCTCGTGCATGGCGGGGCCGGCGGCGTGGGCCATATCGCCATCCAGCTCGCGAAGGCGATGGGCGCGAAGGTGTTCACCACCGTGCGCGAGGCCAACTTCGGGTTCGCCAGGGCGCTTGGTGCGGATGTCGTCATCGACCGGCAGGAGGACGATGTCGAGGCCATCCTGCGCGAAACCGGAGGCCATGGGGTCGACGTCATCTTCGACACCATCGGCGGCGACACGCTGACCCGGGGCCCGAACGCCCTCGCCCAACTGGGCCGCATCGTCTCGATCGTCGACACGGCACAGCCGCAAAACCTGATTCAGGCCTGGGGCAAGAACGCCAGCTATCACTACGTCTTCACCCGCCAGAACCGCGGCAAGCTCGACGAACTCGCCGCGCTGATCGACCGCGGTCAACTACGGCCGCACGTCGGCGCGGTCTACACCCTCGCCGACATCCCAGCCGCCCACACACGACTGGAAAGCCGCGACAACGGCCTACAGGGCAAGATCGCGATCGCTGTGGCGGCGTGAACGCACATCATGCGATCTCAGGCGACCGGCGTCAGCCGCAGAATCGACAACTGGGCGATGCCCGTGATGGCCTTGGCCAATGCGAGGAATGCCGGCGCTTTGGCGTGGGCTTCGAGGTCGGCCTCGCTGTGCCAGCGTTCGACCATGACGTAGGTGCCCGGCCGCTGCGGGTCGGCGCTCAGGTCGTATTGCTCGCAGCCGGGCTCGCCCCGGACCGCCGCGACGGCGGTGGTGAGGGCATCGCGGACGATGGTTTCAGAGCCGGGTTCTGCGGTGATGGTGGCAACGACGACGATGGATGGCATGATGAACTGTCTGGAGTCTGAGATAGGTTGAGCGGAATGCAGCGGAAACTGCAGCGGGAAATCGTATGGGCTACCGCGCGGCGGCTTCCCGGGCAGCGTCGATCGGGTCGCGGTGTTGTCGCGAAACGAGATAGTCTAACTTGCTGATCGTCGCATTTCCCGGCCGCAGCTTACGCAGCGCCTCGACAGCCGCGGACGGCAACTTGCCCAGCCGGTCCTTGCGGGCGACCAGCGTCGCGTCATCCACGGTTCCCATGATCCCGAGCGGATCCTCGAGCGGACGGATACGGTGCGTCTCGTGGAGGTATTGCGGTTGCCACAGCGGAACGACGACCCACTCGCCCGCAGCGACGGCATGCTCATAGGCGGTCACGCAGTCATCCAACGTGCCGTTCTCGAAATGGTAGCCATGCTGCGCCAGCCCATATCGTTCGAGCGCGACGCGAGAGAATCGGCTGATGCCGGCACCGGGCCCGATGCCCTGCAATCGCTTCGTCATGCGCGCCACAACGGTCGCATGGGCGAGATCCCCGATCGTGCGTACCGACTCGATCGGCACGTAGTCCGGCACGCCCCAGAACGCGAACGGGCGATAGAGCACCGTCAGCTTCTCGACCTCTTGCGCGATCGGGGCAAGATAGATCTCGTGACTGGATGGCAGCCACGCGCTGCAGAGCAAGTCAGCCTCTCCCGCCGCGAACAACTCGAACGCCCGCTCATGCGGCGCCAGCAGTTCCCGCGTCGTGACACCGTGGTCTTCCAGCGTGGCACGCACGAGGCCCGTCGCGGCCCGGTGAAACGACAAATCGATCGTAACGATGGTGATATCGGCCGACATACGCATTGCCCTCTGCTCTGGATTCGATGAGGCAATGGTTTCATGACACAGGGCGGGAGATCACCAGGTGTTGCAGGGGAACAGTTTCACTGTGGGCGTGAAGACGGCAAAGACTCTGCAGGCGATAACCTTGCAAACGTTGACGACCCGCATCGACCGCAAGCCGATCGCTACGCCATGGAAGGCGGGCGGAGGCAGGCGCAGCCCTCAACCAATGAGCGCGTCCACTCGCGCTTTTATCTCGTCGAGCTCATCGTCCGTGGCGTCCTTGCCGCTATAAGCGGCATAGCGAGCTGCCCAATCTATCGTCTCGATTTGATCGGGCAACGCTACACTTGGCTCATCCATCGAGGTAATGGGGACCTGCAACTTTGCGCGCTGCGTTCCCGGAGTCGCCAACTTCGTTGTCATCGGCACGACGATGGCGCGATCCGTTGCACGATTGAATCGTTCGGGGGTCAGCACGACGACCGGCCGCTTTCCTGCCTGCTCGTGTCCTTTCGTGGGATCGAGGTTGACCCACCACACCTCTCCACGAATGGGCGCCTTTCGTGCCGCCCTCGTGAGCGCTGCCTCGACGACATCAGTCTTCCGTTGCATCAAGATGGTTCCTTGATTCAGGTCTCATCCGGAGATCCGAACTCTTTGCCTACGGGCTGCCCCCAATCCACCAAAGGATCCAGCTCCGCACCAGCTTCGAGTTCATCCAGAAGCGCATCGAGCGAGAAAGTCGGTTTCCTTTCGACGATGATGCGTCCGTCCCGGACGTCCAATTGCACGACGGTGTCTTCCGTGAGGTTAACTTGGTCCGCAACCTTGCTTGGGATACGAAGCGCGAGGCTATTTCCCCAACGCTTCACGGTTAGTTCCATTGGTGACTTCCTCAAAGCTGGGCGAGACAGCCCACAGGGTTCAGTTCGCTAACGTCCTCCAGATCTCCTTGTCGCCGTATCAAGAGCGCCTGGGGGTCCATAGGTAGATACAATGTATCTCCCACCGCGACGCGTGTCAACAATGGATATACGTGGAAAGGTGGACATGCACCAGCGTCACCTGACGCAATTGTCGGATAACCATTCAAGCATCACATTGACGGACAGCAACTTTGGCACTGCGGCGGCGGACGCCATTCAAGTTTGGCTTGATGTTTCTTCACATCCTGCAAGAGGCCGTGAGCAGGCAGGACTGATCGAAGAAAAACTCATCAACAAGCTTATTGGAGATTCCGGGCGAAAGACCTTAAAGCGTTCGTCAAACCTTGCGAACTGTTCCGAAATGCTGGACGAGATTTTCGAATAGCAATCCGCGTCAACGTCCCCGCCGCATGGCGCGTCTCACGATCGTCTGCCTTGCATTCGCGACCGCGCGGACTTTTTCGTTGGCGGCTCGGAGTCGGTCGATGACCGCCGCGCGGCGTTGGGCGATTTCTTCGGGGGATTCGAGGGCGTCGTAGGCGGTCTTCCCCGCAGCCAGCACCGTGGGGAGGGTCTGGTCGATCAGGGCGCGCATCGCGTCAGGCAGCGCGTGCCCTTCCCTCGCAAGTCTCGCGCGCTCGAGTTCGAATAGCGCGATGCTGATTTCCGTGACGGCGACATAGTCCCAGCGTTTGGGAACGGCGGCTTCGGAGAACCATACCTCGCCTTCGCCGGGGGCGATCAGTGCCACCACATCAAAGCCGCGGACTTCGAAACGCAGCATCTCCGGTTGCGGATGCGAGAAGGCGCGTTCCAGATAGCGGCGGAAGGCCAGTGCGTCGATGCGGTGCATGGCGTCGGCCTGAGGATCGTCCGGCGAGACAAACTCATGCTCTTCGCCCGGGCGCGTGCCAAGGGAGACTTCCCGATAAGCAATAAGCGGCGCTGGCGGTGGCTTGGCTTCAGGCATCGGCATCCGGGGGGCAGCCCGTCTCCGCTGTGAGATGCGGCCATTATCGCGGGTGGCTGCCGAGGTGTCGTGACCCATTTGTGGAGGGCGTGGCACCCGGGCAACGTCGATGCACCAGAGCCATGTGAAATTGGGCGAAGTTCAATGATTTTGCGCGTCTTTTCGCGCCGCATCGCCGATGAACTGCCTACCCTACGGAGGTGTTCACAGCGGAAGGAATGGCGTGTCACACGCTACATAGAAGGTCAAAGGAGCCCAGCGCCGCTTATCGCTTCCTCGAAGGTGACCTTCCAATAATGAAAATTGCCTGCGCGGCAGGCGTGTCGCACAGTCTCCTCAACAAGAACGGCGAAAGCCGACAACAGGAGGAGACATGCTGCGTTACTACATACCGCGTCACTTGCTGCGTTACTTGCTGCGTTACTTGTTGCGTTACTTGCTGCAACTCATGACAGCCGTCGCCATGCTGGCGTCGCTTCACGGGAAGGCGCTGGCCGACACCTACCCATCCCGCCCGCTCCGCCTGCTGGTCGGCTACGCGCCGGGCGGCCCGGTGGATACCGCCGCGCGGATCTATGCCGACTATCTTGGCCGCGTGCTCAAGCAACCGGTGATCGTCGATAACCGCCCCGGCGCCAGCGGCGCCATCGCGGCCGGGATGACGGCCAATGCGAAGGCGGATGGCTACACGCTTTATTTCGTCGCGAGTCCGACCATGACCATGACGCCTCTCGTGCAGAAGTCGGTCACGTTCAAGCCCGCGCAGGACTTCACGTATGTCGGGCTGATCACCGACTACACGAACGTGCTGCTGATCAACAAGGACTTTCCGGCCCGGAACGTGGAGGAGCTCGTTGCCTATGCCCGCAAGCACCCAGGCGAGGTCAGCTATGGCTCGGCGGGCGTCGGCGCATCGAATCACCTGTCGGCGGAGCTGCTGGCGCAGATGAGCGGCGTGAAGATGCTGCACGTACCCTACAAGGGCAACGCACCGGCGATGGCCGACGTGATGAGCGGCAAGGTCACGTTCATGTTCGACATCACGGGCACGGCCATCGGCCATATCAACGGCGGCAAGGTCCGCGCGCTCGCGGTGACCTCGACAACGCGCAACGCCGCGCTGCCGACCGTGCCGACGCTGGTCGAGTCTGGCCTCCGGCAATACGACATTACCGGCTGGTACGCCCTGATCGGCCCACTGGGCATGCCCGCGGAGATTACCGATCGGCTCGTCAAGGCGCAGCAGGCGGTCGGTCAGGACGCAACCTTCCGCGAGCGGATGTCGGGCGTGGGATACGACCTCAATGTCACGGGACCCGCCGCGCTACAGGATCGCATCCGGAAGGAACTCGCACTCTGGGGGGACGTCGTGAAGACCGCGCACATCGAGGTCGAGTAGTGAAAGGCGAGTCCTCCGGCGCTCTATTCGTGCATCGGTCGCGCTTCGGCACGATAGAAGGTCCTCTTTCCTGAAGACGAATTGCCGCGAGGGTGCGGCGCCCATACACTGCTACGCATCCCTATCTTTACCAAGATGCCGTCCATGCATCGTCCTAGCGAATACCGGATCAGCGACGACCGGATGAGCGACTCCCGGATCAGCGACATCCCCCGTCAGCGCGCCACGTGCGCGCCGGACGATGTGGCCGCCTTCGAAGGCGAGCGCACCGTCACGTTTGCACGTTTATGGGAGGACATCGGTCACGCGCAGCAATTCCTGCGGTCGCGCGGCGTGGGCCGGGGCGACCGCGTCATGATCGTCGCGGAGAATTGCCTCGCCGTTGTCACGACCATCTTTGCGTTATCCGAGCTCGGCGCATGGCCCGTTGTGACCAACCCGCGCCTGACTGCGCGCGAGGTCGAGGAGATTCGCGCGCACTGCACGCCGCGGTTGATGCTGTTCACGCATGCCGCCTCGCCCGACGCATTACGCCACGGCCTGCGCTACCGCGCGCGCGAGATCGAACCCGAGGGCCTCGGCCCAGTGATGGCCGCCGACACGGACACCGCTAGCCAGGCCGAACCCGAGGCGCTCGCCCGCGAGGTCGCCGCGCTGATCTATACGTCGGGTACGACAGGACAGCCCAAAGGGGTGATGGTCACCCATCGCGGGCTGCTGCACTATGCGCGCATCACGGTCGAGAACCGCCGCATGCACCCCGGCGACTGCGCGTATGCGGTCATGCCGATGTCCCATATCTTCGGCCTGGCCACGCTGCTGCTCGCGACGTTTCAGGCCGGCGGCAGTCTCTATCTCGTACCGCGCTTCAACGTCGCCGATGCCTGCGCGGCGCTGCAACGCGGCGCGATCTCGATCCTGCAAGGCGTGCCGGCAATGTTCAGCCGTATGCTCGCGCATTTGCGCAAGCAGGGCATCGAGCGGCTCCATTCGCCACGCCTGCGTTATCTCTATACGGGCGGCGGTCCGCTCGAGCCTACGCTCAAGCGCAATGTGGAGGCGATGTTCGGCCAGCCGCTGCATCATGGCTACGGCATGACCGAGTACGCGGGCTCCCTCGTCATCACGCGCATGGATCGCCCGCGCGACGACTGCGCGGCCGGCGAGGTCGTCGAAGGGGCCGAGCTCCGCGTCGTGGGCGCGCACGGAGAACCGGTGCCCTCCGGGACGCCCGGGGAGCTGTGGGTCAAGGGCCCGGGCGTGATGCGGGGCTACTATCGCGAGCCCACGCAGACGGCCGAGGCGCTGCGGCCCGATGGCTGGCTCAATACCGGCGACATCGGCCGTATCGATCCCGATGGCGCCGTCTTTATCGTGGGACGCACGCGCGATCTGATCATCCGGTCGGGCTTCAACGTCTACCCGATCGAAGTCGAGTCGGTCATCAACTCGCATCCGTCGGTGCGGCTGTCGGCGGTAGTGGGCAATGCGACGGCGGATGGCAACGAGGAAGTGATCGCGTTCGTGGAGTTGCGGGAGGGGGCGACGTTCGACGAGGCCGCCTTGCACGCGCATCTGGCGGAGCGATTGTCCCCGTACAAGCGGCCCGCGCGTATCGTTCGCGTGGCGGCGATCCCGACCACGCCGAGCGGCAAGCTGCACAAGCACCAGCTGCGCGCGATGGTGCGGGAGATGATTTGAAGGGTTTGGCTAAGGCTAAAGCTCAGGCTAAGGCTAAGGCTCACGCCGGCCCGCGCATCCCGTCCTCGACGAGCAGGTCCACGAGTTTGCGCGCGAACACCGGCAGCGCGGCAAGATCGGCCACGCAGATCTGCAGGTTGCGCTCGGCCCAGTCGTCCTGCAACTGCACGATGCTGAGCGCCATGGTCTGCGCATGACGCCGTGCGGTGCTCTCCGGCAGCACACCGATACCGACATTGGCTTCGATCATGCGCCCCGCCGTCTCGAAGTTGCTGACCTGTATGCGCCAATGCAGCGTTCGTTGCAGATCGGATGCCGCGCGCTTCAGAAAATTGTGGATCGCGCTCTCCTCGGGCAAGCCGACGAAGTCGTACTCGAGCGTATCGGCAAATCGCACGCGCTTCTCGCGCGCGAGCGGATGGCTCAATGCCGTCGCCAGGACGAGCCGGTCCACGCGATATGGCATGACCTCTAGCCCCTCGTTTGGCATAACGCCCGCGGCGATGCCGATGTCGACCATCCCCTCCTGCACGGCGCGCACGACGTCGGGGCTCAGCCGCTCCCGGATATCCACGGTAACGTTCGGATGGTTGACAAGGTAGGTACGCAGCACACCCGGCAGGAACTCGCTCATCGCCGTGGTGTTCGCGAAGACGCGGATATGGCCCTTGATCCCCGACGCGAATTCCTGAAGGTCACCGCTCAACTGCTCGATCTGCCGCAGTACGCGCCGCGCATGCGCGAGCAGCGTTTCGCCGGCGGGCGTGACCTTCACGCCCTGGCTGCTGCGACTCAATAGCTTGACGCCGATCTGCTCCTCGAGGTTCTTGATCCGGGTGCTCGCCGCGGGCAACGACAGATGGCAGCGTTCTGCACCGCGGGTCACGCTGCTGGCCTCCGCGATATGCGTGAACAGATTCAGATCCACCAGATCGAAGCGCATGACGGTCGTCTCCTGAATAATCGTCGATTATCTCCCGAAAGCCCGCCCCATCGATGTTCGCAATTACCCGAAATCGCGGTCTCTCGTGCGATCTTCGGCTCGGTGGAATACCTGCCTCTTGAGAGGCAAATTGCCACGGTCGCGCGCTTCGTTCAAGCTGTACGTTCCGAGAATCGCGGGAGAGATGATGGCCGATCAGGACTCGATAATGCCGATGCGCATGAACGTTGACGATGGCGTGGCGACGCTGACCCTCAATCGTCCGCAGCAGAAGAACGCGCTCAATGTGGCGATGCGCGATGCATTACGCGAGGCCGTATACCGCATTCGCGCGGATCGCGCCATCCGTGCGGTGGTATTGCGCGGTGCGGGCACGGACTTCTGTGCCGGCGGCGATATCCGTTCGATGAACGTCACGGCCGCCGACGCGGGCCGGGACCGCCTCGACGATATGCATGGCTGGATCGCGCAGCTGGCCGACCTCGACCGTCCCGTGGTGGCGGCCGTCGATGGGGTTGCCTATGGCGCGGGCTTCAGCCTCGCGCTACTCGCGGACCTGATCGTCGCTTCCCCGCGCGCGCGGTTTTGCATGCCGTTCATGAAGGTGGGCCTCGTGCCGGACTGCGGCGCGCTATACACGCTGCCGCGCGTGGTGGGCATGGCGCGCGCGCGGGAACTCGTGTTCAGCGCGCGCGAGGTCGGCGCGGAAGAGGCGCTGCGGCTCGGCTTCGTACTCGAGATTGCACCGCAGGAGGCCTTGCACGCGCAGGCCGACGCATTGGCCCGCTCGCTCGGCGGCGCATCCCCGACGGCGTTCGGGCTGGCGAAGCGCGCGATGCTGCAGTCGTTCGATAGCGATCTGCGTGCCATGCTGGAACTGGAGTCGCTTGGACAAGGCATCGCGTTCACCACCGACTACCATCGGGAGGCCGTGCGTCGCTTCAAGGAGAAGGCGCCACCGTTGTTCCAGTGGCCCGCGGCGTCTGCGCCCTAACCAGCCGCCGCAACAACTAGCCGCCTTAATCACCAGCCGCCTTAGCGCCCGCCCCTTGGCGCCCGCCCCTTAGCGCCCGCCCCTTAGCGTCCGCCTTAACCGGCGGCGTTAGCCTGCGGCGCTAATCGGCGGGTTGATCGGCGGGTTGATCGGCGGGTTGATCGGCGGCGTTGATCGGCGGCGTTGATCGGCGGCGTTGATCGGCGGCGTTGATCGGCGGCGTTAGCCGGCGGCCGCAACAGTAGCGGCTTTGACCGGCGGCGCTCACCATCGACGCTAACCGGCGGTGATCCCCGCCGTCTTGATCACCTTGCGCCATTTCTCGATCTCGGCGCGCAGCCGCTGGCGCATCTGCTCCTGCGTGCCGGGGTCGGCCTCGGCGCCCGCCTGGAGCAGGCGTTGACGCACGGCCGGGTCATTCACCGCGACGTTGAAGTCCGCATTGATCTTGTCGAGGACCGGCTTCGGCGTGCTGGCCGGCGCGAACAGCGCGGCCCATGAGTAGGCCTCGTAGCCCGGCAAGCCCGACTCCGCGACCGTCGGCACATCCGGCAACATGCCCGAACGCTGTCGGCTGGCCACACCGAGCACTTTGATACGCCCCGACTTGATATGCTGCAGCGCGGTGGGCGCGTCGCTGAACATCAACTGCACCTGTCCACCGAGCAGATCGTTCATCGCGGGGCCGCTGCCCTTGTACGGAATGTGCTGAAGCTTCGTTCCCGCCTCCATGTTGAACAGCTCGCCGGCCAGATGCGTGCCGCCGCCATTGCCAGACGACCCATATGCCAGAGGCTTGTCGCTCTTCTTCGCATAGGCGATCAGTTCGCGGATCGTGTTCGCCGGCACCGAAGGATGCGCGCACACGAACACCGGGAAGAGCGCCGCGAAGCTGATCGGCGCAAAGTCGCGCTCGATGTCGTACGGGAGATTGCTCATCAGCGTCACGTTGACCGCGTGATGGATCGATCCAACGAACAGGCCGTAGCCATCGGGTGCTTCCTTGGCGGCGATCGCCGCGCCGATCGTGCCGCCCGCGCCCGCGCGGTTGTCGATGACGACCGATGTCTTCCAGATCTCGCCGAGACGCTGGCCGATGATGCGCGCCGTGCTGTCCACGGGGCCGCCTGCGGGAAACGGCACGATCATCTTGACGGGCTTGGCCGGCCAGGGGTCGGCGGCCAACGCCGACAGCGGCCTGGCGACGAGGCTCAGCGCACCAGCGGCCAGTAGCCGCCTTCGCATGGGGAACGTATCGAGGGTTTCCATTGCAGCGTCTCCTTGGGTCTTATGGTTGTCAGGTCGTTCCGGGGTCTACAGAAGTTCGGGTCTACAGGAATTTCACGCCATCGCGCCCGCCTGCTCCTGCAGGACGCGCTTGAGCACCTTGCCGTTATGGTTGGTCGGCAGCTCCGCGAGCGCGACGATCCGCGCGGGGCGCTTGTACGGCGCCAGCCGGTCGCGGAGGTGATGCCGCAGGGCCGACTCCTCCAGCTGCGCACCGGGCCGCAGCTCCACGAAGGCCACGATCGCCTCATTGCCATCGCGCTCGGGTGTGCCGACCACCGCCGAACGCTGGATGCTCGGATGGGTGTTGATGGCGTTCTCCACCTCGGCCGGATACACGTTGAATCCGGAGCGGATGATCATTTCCTTGAGCCGGCCCACCACGAACAACGCACCGTCGGCATGTATCTCGCCGAGATCGCCGCTGGCATACCAGCCGCCCTCGCGCATTACGGCCAGCGTCGCCGCGGGATCGCGGAAGTAGCCAGGCATGAGCCCCCTGCCCCGCAGCCAGAGTTCGCCGCGCTCCCCTGCGGGCAGCGTGCGACCCGTTTGCGGATCCACCACGCATACCTCGGCTTCCGCGACCGCGTATCCCGCGCTCGTGTCGGGGCGATGCTCGCCCAGCCGTGTCACGTGCACCGAGCCTGCGTATTCGGACAGGCCGTAGCCATGATGAAGCGCAAGGCCGAACGCCGCCTCCACCCGCTGCTTGAGGGAAAGATCGAGCGGCCCGGCGCCCGTGTACAGATAGCGCAGCGCGGGGGCCACCGGCTTGTGGATTCCGCGTGCCTGGAGATGCGTGAGCAGGCGCGAGAACAGCGTGGGAGGCCCCTGCAGTTGCGAGATGCCATGGTGCGCGAGCGCGTGCAGCAGATCGTCCGGGTCGAACTGCGGACGCATGACGAGTTGCGCGCCCGCCAGCAGCGCGCTCAGCAGCACGGTGCCGAGTCCGAAGATATGGGTCATCGGTACGAACGCGTAGAGGCGGTCGTTTGCGTCCATCGCGCGCGCCTGCCGCGTGACGCGCGCGAAGTGGATCAGCGCGTCGTGCGTGAGCATCACGCCCTTTGGAAGGCCAGTGGTGCCGGACGTGAAGATCAGCGAGGCGACCTGGTCGCGCAGCGGCGCGTCCTCGGGCACGGCATCCTCCCGCACGGCGCCGTGTGCCAGACCGGGCACGGCCGAAGGCGTGGCGCCGAACCGCCGGGCGTGCGCGGCGGCGGCGTCCGAAGCTTCAGCCGTGAAATAGACGATGCGCGCGTCGGCGCGCGTGACGAATGTATCGACCTCGCCGGGCGCCATGCGCGCGTTGACGCCGCAGGACCATGCGCCGACGCGGCTGCAGGCCAGAATCAGCGCCGCGTGCTGGGGACAGTTCTCGGCCACCACCATGACGCGGTCGCCCGGGCGGACGCGGCGGGCACGCAGCTCCGCCTCGGCCTGGGTCGTCAGCGCGTCGAGGTCCGCAAAGGTCAGGATGCGGCCGTCGGACAGGTGGATAAACGGCCGGTCCGGCGCGTGCGCGACCCAGTGGTCGAGCAGGTGGTGGATGCGGCCCGACCATTGGGTCCCGCACGCCGGGCGGCCCCCGGACACGGCGGGCAGCGCCTGCGGGTCGGTCAGCGTGGGATCGGATGGTGCGGGATCGGGTGGCACAGGATCGGATAGCACGAGGGGTGTCTGCGTGGTCACGGACGTTTGCGATGCGAGATGTGGTTCGCGCAGCATGGACGCAAAGGCAGGGGCGCGCTATTCGTAAATCGCAAGGCCGGGCTTCGAAGACTTGAAATCGCCCGCTGCCTCCGGCCCGGCGCCGATTTCGCGTTGATGAAGGCCGGATTCCGCAAACCTGAACCAGCGCGCCTCGCACGCTTCTAGAATGAGCCACATTGCATCCACATCGCCACTACAGCGTCAAAACCACAGGCCAAATCGATGAGTCAAGCGAACGCATATATCGTCGGTGCCTACGAGCACCCCACGCGCAAGGCCCCGGACAAGACCGTGCCTCAACTGCACGCCGAATGCGCCAGAGGCGCGCTGGAGGACGCGGGGCTGACGCTCGCCGACATCGATGGCTACTTCTGCGCGGGGGACGCCCCGGGCCTCGGCATGGTCAACATGGTCGATTACCTCGGCATCCGCGCGCGGCATGTGGATTCCACCGAGATGGGCGGCTCCTCTTATATCGCGCATGTCTCCCACGCCGCGCAGGCCATCGCCGCCGGCAAGTGCAACGTCGCGCTGATCACCCTCGCCGGCCGCCCGCGCTCGGAGGGTTCGAGCGGCACGCAGGCACGCAACTGGGGCGCCAACCTGCCCGACCAGCCATTCGAGGCCCCTTACAATCCTGTGACGGTCAACCTGTACGCGATGGTCGCGCAACGCCATATGTACGAGTACGGCACCACATCCGAGCAGCTCGCATGGATCAAGGTCGCCGCATCCCAGCATGCGCAGCACAATCCCAACGCCATGCTGCGCGACGTGGTGACCGTCGAGGACGTGCTCAACTCGCCGATGATCTCGGACCCGCTCCACCGGCTCGACTGCTGCGTCGTGTCCGACGGCGGCGGCGCGCTAATCGTCGCGCGCCCGGAGATCGCGCGCAAGCTGAACCGCCCGAGAATCCGCGTCATCGGGGCGGGGGAACACGTCAAGGGCCAGCTCGGCGGCGAAGTGGACCTGTCGTGGTCCGCCGCGCGTGTATCGGGCGCGGCCGCTTTCGAGGAAGCCGGCGTCAAGCCTTCCGATATCAAGTACGCCTCGATCTACGACAGCTTCACCATCACGGTGCTGATGCAGCTGGAGGACCTCGGGTTTTGCGCAAAGGGCGAAGGCGGAAAGTTCGTCATGGACGGCAACCTGATTTCGGGTGTGGGCAAGCTCCCGTTCAATACCGATGGCGGCGGCCTGTGCAACAACCACCCGGCCAATCGCGGCGGCATCACCAAGGTCATCGAAGCCGTGCGCCAGCTGCGCGGCGAGGCGCACGCCAAGGTGCAGGTACCGAACTGCGACCTCGCGCTCGTGCAGGGCACGGGCGGCTACATGGGGTCGCGCCACGGCTCGGCCACGCTGATTCTCGAACGTGAATAACCAAGGTCACCGATTCTCATGACGACGCCCTACGTTCCCATGGCCCAAGCGGCCCCCGACGAGCTGCCCGATAACCAGGCGTTCTGGCAGGCCGCGCGCGAGGGCCAGCTGCTCGTGCGCCACTGCAAGGCCTGCGGCAAACCGCACTGGTATCCGCGCTCGCTGTGTCCGTTCTGCCTCGGCGACACCGAGTGGAAGCCGGCCTCCGGCCTCGGCGAGGTCTACTCGTACAGCATCACGCGCCGCGCGGGCCCGCAACCGTACTGCATCGCATACGTGCGCCTCGACGAAGGCGTCACGATGATGACCCATATCGTCGATACGGACCTCGACAGCGTACGCATCGGCCAGCGCGTCCGCGTGCGCTTTGCCGAGACCGAGGGCGGTCCGCCCGTGCCGGTGTTCGCCCCGGCCTGACGGCGACCCTCGCGCGGCCCCCGCGGCCCCCCGCGGCCCCGCTACGACACATTCAAGGAGACAAGCATGGCGCAGATGATGGAAGGCAAGGTAGTGGTCGTGACCGGCGCGGGCGGCGGTATCGGCCGCGACATGGCACTGGCCATGGCGGCCGCCGGCGCAAGCGTGGTCGTCAACGACCTTGGCACCTCGACCAGCGGCGAAGGCCAGGACATGGGCCCCGCGGAGTCCGTGGCACGTGAGATTCGCGAGGCCGGCGGCCGCGCCGCGGTCAGCACGGACAGCGTGGCGGGCGCGAACAGCGCGGCGCGCATCATCGAGTGCGCGCTCGACAGCTTCGGCCGCATCGACGGCGTGGTGAACAACGCCGGCATCCTGCGCGACCGGTTCTTCCACAAGATGGGGAACGACGAGTGGGATGCGGTGATTCAGGTCCACCTCTACGGCAGCTACTATATGAGCCGCGCGGCCGCGCCCCACTTCAAGGAGCAGGAGTCTGGCGCGTTCGTGCATATGACCTCGACATCGGGCCTGATCGGCAACTTCGGGCAGGCCAACTACAGCGCCGCCAAGCTCGGGCTGGTCGCGCTGTCCAAGAGCATCGCGCTCGATATGCAGAAGTTCAACGTGCGCTCCAACTGCATCGCGCCGTTCGCCTGGAGCCGCATGATCGGCTCGATTCCGACGGACACGCCCGAGCAGCAGGCCCGCGTGGCGAAGATTCAACAGATGACGCCGGCCAAGATCGCGCCGCTTGCGGTCTACCTGCTGTCCGACGCCGCATCGGCGGTCAATGCGCAGGTCTTTGCCGTGCGCAACAACGAAATCTTCGTGATGAGCCAGCCGCGCCCGCTGCGTTCCGTGCATCGCGGCGAGGGCTGGACGCCCGAGTTCATCGCGGAGCACGGCATGCCCGCGCTGCGCGCGTCATTCGTGCCCATGGACCGCTCCGCGGACGTGTTCTCGTGGGATCCGGTATGACATCCGGTATGACATCCGGTATGGCGCCCGGCATGGCACACCCGGCCGGCGCGTCCAACGGCCTGCCGCCGCCATCCCGGCAGACCGGTGCCCTGAGCCACGTGCGCGTGCTGGACCTGTCGCGCGTGCTGGCGGGACCATGGTGCACGCAGAACCTCGCCGATATGGGGGCGGACGTCATCAAGATCGAGAAGCCCGGCGAGGGAGACGATACGCGGCGCTGGGGGCCGCCGTACCTGTCAGGCGACGACGGTCCGACCTCGCAGGCGAGCTACTTTGCCGCCTGCAATCGCAACAAGCGTTCGGTCACAGTCGATATGGCCACGCCCGAGGGTCAGGCGCTCATTCGGGAACTCGCGCGCCAGAGCGACGTCGTGATCGAGAATTTCAAGACGGGTGGGCTGACGCGCTACGGGCTCGACTACGAAACCCTGAGCGCGCTCAACCCACGGCTCATCTACTGCTCGATCACCGGCTTCGGCCAGACCGGTCCCTATGCCGCGCGCCCAGGCTACGACCTGCTGATGCAGGCCATGAGCGGCCTGATGAGCGTGACCGGCCAGGCCGATGGCGATCCCGGCGCGGGGCCGATGCGCGTAGGCGTGGCGGTCATCGACGTATTCACGGGCATGTATGCGACCACCGCCATTCTCGGGGCGCTCGAAGCGCGCCACCATACGGGCCGGGGCCAGGCCCTCGATATCGCCCTGCTCGATGTGGCGATGGCCGTGCTGGCCAATCAGGGCGCGGGGTATCTGAACTCGGGATCGGTGCCGAAGCGCCAGGGCAATGCCCATCCGAGCGTCGTACCCTATCAGGATTTTCCGACGCAGGATGGCCGGATGCTACTCGCCATCGGCAACGACGGACAGTTTGCGCGCTTCTGCGAGGTAGCCGGGACCGACTGGGCGCGCGACGAGCGCTATCGCACGAACTCGGCGCGCGTCGCCCATCGCGACACGCTGATTCCGATGATGAGCGACATCACGCGGGCGCGCACGACTGCCACATGGATCGACGTGCTCGAGGCAAACGCCGTACCCTGCGGCCCGATCAACGATATCGGGCAGGCGTTCGCGGACGCGCAGGTGCGACATCGAGGCGTAGAGGTAGAACAGCGCCGCTATCGCGACGGGGAGCGGCCCGCGCACGACCCGGTCGACCGCATCCGCACGGCCGCCAGTCCGCTGCGATTCTCGGAGACGCCAACGCAGTTACGCTATGCGCCGCCCGCGTTGGGGCAGCATACGGACGAGGTCCTGCGGGATTGCCTGAAGTTAAGCGGGCCGGAGATCGCCGCGCTGCGTGAGCGCGGCGTGTTGTAGGCGCGGCCGAGCCGCGACTGACTCGCGACCGAGCCGCGATCAACCCTCCACCGGCTCCACCCCGCACCAGCCCGCGATAAACAGCGCGAGCGTCTGCGTGACGCGCCGCAGCGAGTCGAGGTCGACGGCTTCGTCGAAGCCATGCGGCATTTTGCACAGCGGGCCATAGACGATAGCGGGCGTGTCGGCGTACAGGCCGAAGAACCGCGCGTCGGTCGCCGCCGAGGTCGAATGTTCCTCCAGCGCGCGGCCGAAGACGCGCTCGTGGCTCGACCGCAGCACGGCTTCCGCCTCGTCCGCATCTTCCAGCGCATAGCCCTCGGCCATAAAGCCGTGGTACACCACGCGCGGCGGATGCTTGGCGAGAAACGGATCCCTGGCGGCCGCGGCGGCGATGAAGGCCTCGATCTCGGCGCGCGCGGCAGCGAGGCTCTGGCCCGGATAGACGGCCACCCGCATATCGAAGTGGCACCAGGCGGGCACGCTGGATCCCCAGTCCCCGCCAGCGATCTTGCCGAGGTTGAAGTTGATCGGATGCGGATGGTTGCAGTAGTGCCGCGTCTGCGTCTTGCGCGCATTCCATTCGACTTCGAGCTGTTTGAGTTCGCCGATCAGGAAGATGGCTTTCTCGATCGCATTGGCGCCCGCACCGGCGAATGCGGACGCGTGTTGAGGATCCCCTTCCACCTGCACCTGGAACCACATCGGCCCGACCTGCGCGCGCATCAGCTTGGGCTCGAACGGTTCCAGGATAAACGCCGCATCGGCGCGATAGCCGCGCGCGAGGCACGCCAGCGCGCCGTTGCCGGTGCACTCCTCCTCGACCACCGATTGCAGGTGAACCGTACCGGCCGGCTGCAGGCCGATGGCGCGCAGGGCGTCCAGCGCCGCCACACCGGCCAGCAGACCAGCTTTCATGTCGCCGGATCCGCGGCCATACAGCCAGCCGTCGATGATGTCGCCGCCATACGGGTCCACGGTCCATTTGTCGAGCGGGCCCACGGGCACCACGTCGATATGGCCGTTGATGATGAGCGACCGGCCCGCCTGCGTGCGCCCGCGGTGTGTGCCGACCACGTTGTAGGCGTTGTCATAGGACACCGCCACCGGCGAGAATCCCGGCAGATGCCGGATCGCGTCGACGTCGATGCGCCAGTGATCGACTGCGTAGCCACGCTGCCGATACGCGGCCGCCATGTAGTCCTGCGAGGCCGCCTCCGCGCCGCGCTGCGAGGGAATACGTACGAGCTGGCGCAGCATTTCCGTTTGCGTGTCGAAGCCGCGCTCCACGGCGTCGATGATGCGCGCGCGCAGGGCGTCGGGCAATGGCGCTGGCAATGGCGGTGGCAAGGGCGCCTGCACGCCCGCCGTAGCGAATGGTTTGACTGCTGACAAGCTGAGACTCCCCATCGGGTGGATGATCCGGGGTCGATGATCCGGGGTTGACGATCCGAGGCTGAAGCTCCGAGCAAAACTGGATCGTAAAACAATCAGGCGTTGCGCACCGTCATGCCGGACGCTGCGCCCGAGGCCGACAGGTTGCCTTCGGACTCCGCCCCGCCCTCCGCCTGCGCCTCGTGCGGAATCAGCACCGCGCCCAGGAACGTCGCGCCGGCAATGATCGCAAACAGCAAGGCAAGCGGCCCCCAATGCAAGCCGAAGCGCTCGGCGATCCACAGCCCGAGCAGCGGCGTGGTACCGCCGAACAGCGCGCCGCATAGCTGGAAGCTCAGCGAGATGCCGGTGTAGCGCACGTCGATCGGGAATGCCCTGGGCAGGAACGGTGCGAGTACCGCGTAATACGCGCCGATAAACACCGTTGCCACAAGGATCCCGACCGCGATGTTGGCGATGTTTCCGGTCATCACCAGCATCATCATCGGGGCAGCCCACAACGCTGCCGCGCCCGCCACGATGGCGATCGTGCGGCGTTCGCCGATGCGCGTCGCGATATACGACGCGATCGGGAAGCTCAGCAGTTCGACGATGCCGGTGTACGTACCGACACGCAGGATGTCCGGACGCGCGACATGGAGGTATGTCGTCGTGAACGTGATCATCAGCGTGGTGATGAAGTAGAAGCCCGAGATGCCGAGCATCGACAGCGCCATGCCCAGCAGCAGGCGCGTCTTGTAGCGCGCGAAGATGTTGCGCAGCGGCGCCACCTCTTGCACGTGCCGGGCCTTTGCCATGCGCTCACGATGCGCCTCGAGTTCCGGGCTCTCGTTTACGCTGCGGCGAATCAGCAGCGCGGCCAGCACCAGTACGCCGCTGAACAGGAATGGAATGCGCCAGCCCCAGCTCTTGAAGTCCGCGTCGGGCAACGACGACACCGCGGCGAACATCGACGTGGCGATGACGAGTCCGACCGGGCTGCCATATTGCGGGGCCGCGGCGAGGAACGTGCGCAGTTTCGGCGGCGCATGCTCGGCCGCGATCAGCACCGCGCCGCCCCACTCGCCCCCGACGGCGACGCCCTGCAGCAGCCGCAGCACGACCAGCAGGATCGGTGCCATGACGCCGATCGACTGGTACGACGGCAGCATGCCGATCACCATCGTCGCGATGCCCATCAGCAGAAGGGTCACGATCAGCGAACGCTTGCGGCCCACCTTGTCGCCAAGGTGACCGAACACGATCGCGCCGACGGGCCGCGCCACGAAGCCCACCGCAAAGGTGCCGAGGGAGGCCAGCGTGCCGACGAAGTGGTCGGCGTTGGAGAAGAACACGTCGCCGAACACCAGCGCCGAAGCGGTCGCATAGATGAAAAAGTCGTACCACTCGATCATGGTGCCGAAAAATGCCGCGGCGGCTGCTCGATAAGGCTGCCTTGCTGCCGAGATGTCCATCCCTATTCCTCCGTGCGCCCGTAACGGGTGCGCCATGCGTTTGTGTTCCCGAGTCCGGGCGTGTCGATTGAGCTCGCGATTGACTATAGCAACCGGTGGCTATAGCCTATATATCCATATATGTTAATTTGATAGGGCCACTTGTCCGGGCCCTCCCGACGCCCGATGCGTGCCGTCCTCCTGACCGACCTGCTCTCGCAGGCATTGTCCGAAGCGAATCCCGTACCGATGCAGCGCCAGATCTACGACGTGATTCGTCGCGCGGTGCTCGATCATTCGCTCGTCGCGGGGCAGAAGCTGCCGTCGTCGCGCGCGCTCGCGGAGGAGCTCGGCGTGTCGCGCATCACGGTCTCGCTGGCGTACGACCGGCTCATCGCCGAGAACTACCTCACGGCCAGTACGGGCAGCGGCACGTTCGTCGCGGCGACCACGGACCTGCCGCTGGCCGGCAAGTCCGAGGCAAGCCACGCGCGCCATACCATGGCGCTGTCCCAGCGTGGCACGATGATCGGCACGCTGCCGGGCGGACTGCAGCAGTTCCATGGCGCGTTCGTTCCCGGCGTGCCGGACGCCTCGCTGTTTCCGTTTCATCTGTGGCGGCGCCTCGTTTCGCGCCATATCGGCAAGGGCGACCTCGCGCTGGCGGGGTATGCCGCCGACGGCGGCGGCCTGCCCGCATTGCGGCAGGCGGTGGCGAGCTACCTCAAGATCTCGCGCTCGGTCGTCTGCGATCCGGAGCAGGTCATCATCACGGCCGGCACGCACCAGTCGATCGATCTGTGCGCGCGCATGCTCGCGGACCCCGGCGACATGGCGGTGATCGAGAATCCCTGCCACTGGGCATTCCCGACCGTGCTCGCCGCGGCGGGCATGCAAATCGGCGCCGGCGTCGTCGATGAAGGGGGGCTGTCGCTCGCGGCCAGCCATGTGCCGCGCCATGCGCGGCTCGTGGTGACGAGCCCCTCGCATCAATATCCGACGGGCGTGGTAATGCCGCTCGCGCGCCGGCTCGAGTTGCTGCAGGGCGCGCGCGATCACAACCTGTGGGTCATGGAGGACGACTACGACAGCGAGTTCCGGTACGACGGCACGCCGCTGCCATCGCTGCAGGGACTCGACAGCGACGCACGCGTCATCTACGTAGGCACCTTCAGCAAGGCGATGTTCGCCGGCATCCGGCTGGGGTACCTCGTGGTGCCCGCACACCTCGCGCAGGCGTTCGCGAGCGCGAGCGCGCGGATCTATCGCCCGGGCCAGCTCCATATCCAGGCGGCGCTGGCCGACTATATCGATGAAGGCCACTTCGCCCAGCACATCCGCCGCATGCGCGTGGAGTACGGCGAACGGCAGCAGTTGCTGCGGACGTCGCTGGCGCGGGCCTTGGGCGATGCCATCACGCTGTCCGAAGCGCGCGCCGGGCTGCATCTGTTCATGCGTTTCAACTTGCCGCTGGACGCGGCGGTCCTGCACGCGCGCGCCGCCGAGGAAAAGCTCGTGCTCGGCGTGCCGCGCTTTATCGGCGCCCGGCCCGACATCGACGGCCGCTCCGTGGTGCTCGGCTTCGGCGGCGTGCCGCAGGACCATATCGCGCGCGGCGTGAATGGGCTCAAGCGAGCCGTCGAACGCACGCTTGGGCGGCGCTGAATCTCCGACCCCGCTCGCTCACACGCCGCGTAGCGCGTCGTCGGCCACCTGCAGCAGCAAATCCGCATTCTCCGGCGTGAACGGCAGCAGCGGGCGGATCTTCAGCACGTTGCCGAGCATCCCGGTGGTGCTGATCAGCACGCCATTCCGCCGCATCGTATTGACGATGCGCGCGGTCTCCTCGGTGGCGGGCGCCTGCGTGGCACGGTCGCGCACGAGTTCGATACCGAGGAAGAGCCCATCGCCGCGCACATCGCCGATCAGGTCGTGCCGCCGGGCCAGCGCCCTGAAACCCTCTCGCAGGTGCGCGCCGATCCGCGCGGCATTGGCCTGGAGCCCGTCCTTCCCGATAACGTCGAGCACCGCCAGCGCGGCCGCGCACGAGACCGGATTGCCACCGAAGGTATTGAAGTAACGGGCTTCGCGGCCGAACGCCTCGACGACCTCGGGACGTGCGACCACGCCGGCGATCGGATGCCCGTTGCCCATCGGCTTGCCCATGGTGACGATATCCGGAACCACATCGTGCCGCTGGAAGCCCCACATGCAGGAGCCCGTGCGCGCGAACCCCGCCTGCACCTCGTCGGCGATAAAGACGCCGCCCGCCTCCCGAATGACGTCCACCGCCTCGCGCAGGAACCCCGCCGGGTCGGCGAACACGCCATCGCTCGTGAACAGCGTATCGACGATCAGCGCGGCCGGCCGGATGCCATGTCGCAGCAGGTCCTCGCAGGCATCGCGCACGGCTTGCGCGAAACGCTGGCCTACGGTTGCCGCATCTTCGCGATAGGCATCGGGCGGCGGCACCGCGCGGACGGCCGGCGACAGCGGCACCGCCTTGCCGAGCGATGGCGAGATTTCGGCGATGGCCGTCGTCACGCCGTGATAGGCGAGGCGCGTCACGATGATGCCCTCTCCGCCCGTGTGCCGGCGCGCGATGCGCAGCGCGAGGTCGTTCGCCTCGCTGCCGGTGCACGTGAACATGGCCTGCGACAGCGGTGCCGGGAAGGTGGCCAGCAACCGCTCGGCATAGTGGAGGACACCCTCGTGCAGATAGCGCGTATGGGTGTTCAACACGCTGGCCTGCCGGGCGATGGCCTCGACCACTTCCGGCCGGCAGTGGCCGACCGACGCGACATTGTTGTAGGCGTCCAGGTAGGCGCGGCCGGTATTGTCGTAGAGCCAGACGCCCTCCCCGCGGACGATATGCAGCGGCTCGTCATAGAACAGGCGATATGCGGGCGACAGCAGTTGCTGGCGCCGCGCGACGAGCGCGCGATCCGCTTCGGCAAGTTCGCTCGCGCGCGACGGGTCGAACGCATTGAGCATCGCCTTGTCCTTACTCATGAATATCCTCGACTTGCTGATGAGAGTGATGTTGCGACATGGGCAGTGCCTGTTGCAGTGCGTGTTGAAGGGATCGCACGGCCTGGTCCATGCCCAGTGCATCGAGCCGTTCGAGCCCGCTCCACGACAGCCCGCTGTTGCGCAGGATGTACGCGCTGTTCTCGGGATGCTCGCGCGCGCGCCACGACGTGATGAGGACGGTCGTCATCAGCCTTGCGGCGATCAGGTCGGGCAGCAGCGCGATTTCCGTGTCGGTCAACGGCAGGCGCGCATGATAGGCGCCGATGCATTCGGCGGCCGTGACGAGCGGATCCGGCGCATCGGCCAGCTGGTAAGCGGCCGCGACGGCGATCTCGTTCACCAGCGGAGCCTCGACCATGTCGCCGAAGTCGAAGACCGCCGCGACCCGGTCGTGATCTTCCGCGTCGACGAGAACGTTGTACGGGTTGAGGTCGTTATGGATGACCTGGCGGCGCAGCGTGGGCAACACGGGGGCGACGCGCGCCTCGAAGCGATCGAGGTACCGGCGCACGAGCGACTGCCGCGCGGGGTCCTCGATACAGGCCAGCAATGGCCGTAACTGCGCGAGATGCTGGAGGTCCCACAGCAGCCGGTGACTGGCATGCGCGTGCGTAAATCCATGCAGCGCGAGGTCGATGCGCGCGAGCGCCGTGCCAAGCGCGCGCCGTTGGGCCGCGCTTCGCGCCACCTTGTAAAGGGGGACGCCCGGAACGAATGTGATCAGCCGCACGGCCTGCCGTGTGGGCGCGCTCCCATCGGACCCGCTGCCGAGGCCGCGCCAGTAGACGCTCTGGCCGTCGCGCGTGGCGATCAGTCGCGGAATCGGGAGCGTGGCGTCCGCGCGCATGAGGTGCAGCTGCGCCTGCGTGTGAAAGTCGGTTACGCCGGCGTCCTCGGCCGGATGCGTGATCTTCAGCACGTAGGCCGCGTTGTCCGGTCCGTCGATGCGGAAGTTTTGATCGCGCTCGCTCGTGAGCAGCGTGGCATCGCCGGAGATGCCGAACGCCCGCGCGGCCAGCGCGGCGGCCTGCGGCGCGTCGAGCTTGGGCCAGGAGCGCGCGAACACTGCGTCCGCGAACAAGGCGCCGGCCCGGCCTTCGTGAGGCTCGTTTTGAGGCTCGTTTTGAGGCTGGTTGTGAAGCCCGTCTTGCGGCTGGCCTTGCGGCGGGTCTTGCGGCGGGGCTTGCGGCGGGTCTTGCGGCTGCGTCATGAAAACAATCCCATGGGAAAGCGTGGCGAAAGAAGCGACGCACAACTATAGGGCGGATTGGCGTTATTCTGGATATCCATTCCAGAGTATTTGATATAGCCACTTTCCCTAAGCTGGCGCGCCGCGCCGCGCTCCCATGGGGACCATGCCGGCTGGCGATCAGCCCTCCAACATTTCAGCCCTCCAACCGTTTCAGCCCTCCAACGTCTCGTAATCCGTATACCCCGCCGCCCCGCCGCCATAGAACTTGGACGGATCGGGCGATGCCAGCGGGGCGTCGCGGCGCAGGCGGTCCACGAGGTCCGGGTTGGCGATAAACGGTCGGCCGAAGGCCACCATGTCCGCGTGGCCGGAATCCACCGCCTCGATCGCCATCTCGCGGCTATAGCTGTTGTTGGCGATGTACTTGCCGCCGAACGACGCATGCAGGGCCTTGAAGTCGAATGCGCTCGCCGCGTTGTCGCCACGGGTCTGCCCTTCGATGCAATGGAGGTAGGCCATGCCGAGCTTGCCGAGCCGCTCCGCGTAATAGCCGTAGAGCGCCTGCGGATCGCTGTCCAGCGGCGTGTCGCCGACCGCGCGCGTGATCGGCGACAGGCGTACGCCGACGCGGTCCGGTCCCCACACTTCCGCCACGGCGGAGATGGCCTCTACCGGGAAGCGCGTGCGGTTCTCGATCGAGCCGCCATATTGGTCCGTGCGCTTGTTCGTGCTATCCCGCAGGAACTGCTCGAGCAGGTAGCAGTTGGCGGAATGCACTTCCACGCCATCGAAGCCCGCCTCTTTCGCGCACCGCGCGGCGTGCCGGTAGTCATCGACGAGCTTGGGAATTTCGGAGGTTTCGAGCGCGCGCGGCATCGAGGGACGGTCCTGCGTGCTGGTCTCGAGGAACACCAGTTCACCGGCCTGGATGGCCGAGGGCGCTACCGGCGGCTGGCCGTTTTCCTGCAGCGAGGCGTGCGACATGCGGCCGACGTGCCAGAGCTGGCAGACGATCTTGCCACCGGCTTCGTGCACCGCGTCGGTGACGCGGCGCCACGCCGCCACATGCGCCTCGGTATAGATGCCCGGCGTGAACGCGTAGCCGCGCCCCTGGCGCGAGATATTGGTGGCTTCGCTGATGATCAGCCCTGCCGATGCACGCTGCCGGTAATACTCGACCGCAAGGTCCGAGTGCACACCGTTCATGTCCGCGCGCGACCGCGTGAGCGGCGCCATGGCGATGCGGTTCGCCACCTCGATGGCGCCGATCGTCGTCGCGGAAAACAGGGCTGGTTCGTTCGTTGGCATGGGATTGACTCCTGGTGTCGGTTCAAACGCGCGGCAAACGCTGGCATGCCGCGCCCTCGCACACGTTAACAGAGGTGGCGCAACTTGGTCTGTTAACCGTTGCAATGCGCAACCCCCGACCCATCGCCGAATGGCACTATGCGGCACTCCTCCGATTCACGGCGATTCACGACGATCGACGCCAATCGATCTCCGGTTACGTGTGGATCGCCGCCGCCACCGCTGGCGGCACGCCGCGCGCGGGCATGGGGCGGAAGGTCACGTCGATCTTCGTCACGCGCGCGCTGCGCTGGAAGTCCGCGATGGTCTCCTCGATATCGTGGTCGATCCACGCACAGCGGCTTGCATCGATGATCAGCTTGCTGCCCGGCTCCACGCGCGCGAGCAGGTGCCGCAGCCGCGCCTTGTTGAAGAACGACACATCCTTATGCATGCGCAGCAGATAGCAGTCTTCGTAGCGCGTCAGCGACAGCGCGCTATGGAAGTTGCTGCGGAGCGTGAAACCGATGCCGACCGCCATGCCAATGGCGATGCCGATCAGCAGATCCGTCGCGAGAATGGCCGCCACCGTGACGATGAACGGCACCGCCTGCGACGGTCCCTCCCGCCACGCCTGCGCAAACAGCGACGGCCTGGCGAGCTTGTAGCCCACATGAAGCAGGATCGCCGACAGCGCCGCGAGCGGAATCCAGCGCAGGGCATTCGACAGGAACAGCACACTCAACAGCAGCAGCACGCCATGCACCATCGCCGAGACCTTGGTGCGCCCGCCCGCGTTGATATTCGCCGAGCTGCGCACGATCACGGCCGTCAGCGGCAGCGCGCCGACGAGACCGGCCGCGATATTGCCCGCCCCCTGCGCGTAAAGCTCGCGATTGCTCGGCGCCACGCGGCGCATCGGATCGAGCTTGTCGACGGCCTCGACGCTCAGCAAGGTCTCGAGGCTGGCCACGATGGCGAGCGTAATGGCCACGCGATACATCGCGGGATTCGCGAACTGGGAGAAGTCCGGCTGCACGAGTTGCGCGCCCAGCGACGCCAACCCGTCGATGGGGGGCAGTTGCACGAGGTGCTCGTCCGCAAGCGCGACGCCCGGCGCCGCATGCGCCGTGACAAGCTGGTACAGCACGCCCCAGGCCACCACGACGAGCGGACCGGGCACGTGGCGCAGCACGCGCTGCGCGCGCGCCCAGGGCGTCTCCCAGATCGCGAGCAGCGCGAGCGAGACCGCCGCGACCGTCAGCGTGCCACCCGAGATGGCGCCCCCAACCTGCGCGAGCATGCCGCCCAGCCCGGCATCGTCGGGAATGCGGCTATCGAACGCGGAGAACGACGCATGCCCGAGCGCCACCGGAACCTGCTTGACGATCAGCATCAGGCCGATGGCGGCGAGCATGCCCTTGATGACGGACGAGGGGACATACGCGCCGAGATCGCCCGCACGCAGACGGGCGAGGACGAGTTGCAGCACGCCCGCGACGAGCACGGCGGTCAGAAAGCCTTCGAAGCCGCCCAGCAATGCAATGGCCTCGATCACGATGACGACAAGACCGGCGGCGGGACCGCTGATGCTGAGCTGCGAGCCGCTGAGTACCGCGACGAGCAGTCCGCCTATCACGCCCGCAAGCAGCCCGGCGAGCAGCGGCACGCCCGACGCCAGCGCGATGCCCAGGCAAAGCGGCAGTGCCACGAGGAAGACGACGATCCCGGCGGGGATGTCATGCGAGAGGTGGCGCGTGTAGGGCTTCCACGCGGAAGCGGTCCGCGGGGCCGTTCGGTCGGCGTTGAGAGTCATGAGGGCGCTTTGAGTGAGACGCTTTGGATGAAGGAAATCGCGGACGCACCTCTCCCCCGCGCGGGTCGTGCGACACGCGCGGCATGAACGGTGCGGGCCGGAAAAAGGTGGCGGAACTGGCGCTAGGCAGCCAGCGCCGAGGCCGGCGCGGGGGCGATCGAATGCCGTTGGTCGAGCAGTCCGGTGTGCAGGTCGTAAACCCACGCGTGGAGCTGCAGCGGACGGCCGTTGTCCCACGCCTGACGGATCAGCGGCAGCGCCGCGAGCCGCTCGACCTGCGCGACCGCATTGAGTTCGACGAGGCGCTCGACGCGCGCGTCGTCATCGGGCAGCGCATCGAGTTCGCGGCAATGGTGTCGATAGACCTGCCTCAGGGAATCGAGCCGCGCATCGACGTGCGGCAGGTCGGGCACGCGCGCGAGCGCGGCGCGCACGCCTCCGCAGCCGCGATGGCCGCACACGATGATGTTGTCGACCTTGAGCACTTCCACCGCGTATTGCAGCACGCTCATCAGGCTCGGATCGTGCTCGACCACCAGGTTGGCGATATTGCGGTGAACGAAGAAATCCCCGGGCTCGGCGTTGGTGATGAGCTCGGCGGGGACGCGGCTATCGGAACAGCCGATCCACAGGACGGCGGGGGCCTGCCCCGCCGACAGACGCGCAAAGCCTTCGGGATCGCGGGCCAACGTCTCGCTGGCCCACGCGCGGTTTTCAAGAATCAAGCGTTTTACGACTTCCATGCTGGCGTTCCCTAATCGTCGATCGTGTGTATCGTATTTCCACGATTCGAGAAGCAGGATACAGGCGAGTTCCTGTTACATCGCACAGACTTTTGCAGTGCAGTATTTTGAATTTTTTTTGTCAGAAGCGGTAATTGAAGTAGCCCGTGATGAAATCCGTGCCGGGGTTCGGCTTCTTGATCGTGCCGTTGGACAGATGCTGGAAGCGCAATCCGAACTCGGCCGCGTTGCGCGGACCGAATGCCACGCCGACCCCGACGATCTCCGTGAAGCGGAACGCGGTGCTGTAGTTGTGCTGCGGCGATGTGCTCGAATGACTCATGATGCGGAAGCCGACGGAGCCTTCGATGAACGGCTCCCACGCGCCGCCCCGCTTCTGCAGGCGGAACAGCGGCGAGACACCACCCTCCACGACGTTCTGTCGCGGCGTGCCATAACGCGTCTGCCATTGGGCGATATCGAACTCCCAGTAAAGCGTGGTCTGCCATCCCTGCGGGTTGCCCCAGTGGAAGCCGGAGTCGAACTGAAAGCCGATCTCGTACTTGTTGATGTCGTGCGAGTAATCGCGACCGAATCCGACATGCACCGCCGGCGCCGGAATCTCGGCGTTCGCGCTGGCTGCGGCCACCAGCATGGCGACGGCCGCGAACAGCGCCGCGAGCGCGTTCGGAACAGCGCGGGACATGGACCATCCTCCGGGAGATATTTGCGAATGCAGTTTCTGCATGTGCCGCTATTCATGCTAGTGGCGCATGGACGCGTCCGCGTCGGAAAGATGGATGGGTTGTTGCATGGCACAAACATGTCTTGCGCCATGTCTCATCCCCGCGCGACGGTGAGTGGGTGGCAATAATTGCCGATTGCGGCCTGCGTTACACGGTGGGCGTGCAAATTTGACACACAGAGGGTGCCAGCAGGCCGCCAGCACGCGGGAATGTGGCAGGCATGCGGCTTGCACCCCCCGGCATGCACACCCGTAGGGACATCCACCTCCCCTACCTCACCCACCAAGACAACCCACGGGAGAAACTTCATGAAGCCACGCGTGGTGATCATTGCCGCATCGCTGATCGCGGCGTCCTTGCTGCTTGCGCCGATGGCCGCCTCGACGGCGCTGGCCGCCAATGCGGCCGCGCCCGACAGCACGGGTCCGGGGATCATGCAGGGCTCGGGCGGCGCCGGTTCGCAGCCCATCGACACCAATCATCCGGGCACGAATGCGGGCAGCAGTGGAACAGGCAGCGCAAAGCCCGGTGCCACGAAGCACGGCAGCAGCACCAGCAATAGCAGTAGCAAGCGGAAGCGCGCTCAGTCCGCCAGCGGCGCCAGCGCACCCGCCGCCAGGCCGTAGGAACCGTCCCGCGCGCTGGCGTCCCGCACGTCCGAGGCCCCCGCAACAGAGGCCTGCGCAGTCGAGGCTCCCCCACCCGCCCGGCGCACCGCTTCGGGCGTGAAGAGCGGCGACGCCTCGAACAGGCCCAGCACCCACTCGACGAACACGCGCACTTTCGGTGCAAGATGCCGGCTCTGCGGATAGATGGCCGAGATCGGTAGCGAGCGCGGGCGCCATTGCGGCAGTATCTCGACGAGCGCGCCAGAGCGCAGGTGCTCGCCCACCATGAAGCGGGGCGGCTGGAGAATGCCGGTTCCCGTCAGCCCGCATTCGACGTAGGCGTCGGCGTCGTTGAAGCCGAGCTTGCCGGGCACCTGCACTTCCACCATGCGCCCATCGACCGTGAAGCTCAGCGGAATCGCACGATTGGTCTTGCTTGAAATGTAGTGGATGGCCATATGCCGCTCGAGATCGTCGAGGGTGCGTGGCAGGCCATGGCGATGCAGGTACTGCGGGCTGGCGACCGTAATCGTCTGCATGTCCGCGAGACGGCGCGCGATCAGCGTCGAGTCCTGAAGCTCGCCGACACGGATGGCGCAGTCCACGCCGTCCTGGATCAGATCGACGAGCTTGTCGCCATAGCCGACGATCAGCTCGACGTCCGGATACAACTCATGAAAGCGGTACAGGTGCGGCGTCACGACCCATTTGCCGATGGTGGCGGGCATATCGACGCGCAGCTTGCCGCGCGGCCCCCTGCCAGCGCCGGCCATCGCCGCCTCGGTTTCGGAAATCTCGGCAAGAATGCGCACGCAATGTTCGTAGTACTCGGCGCCCTCGGGCGTGAGCTTGAGCTTGCGCGTGGTCCGCTGAAGCAGCGGCGTGCGCAGATGCGCCTCCAGGCTCTTCACGATCGTCGTGACCGACGTACGCGAGAGATCGAGGGAATCGGAAGCGCGCGAGAAGCTGTTCGCTTCCACCACGCGCGCGAAAACTTCCATCGCCTGCAACCGATCCATCTTCCCTCACCCTCGCGTGCTTCGTCACCGGTTAATTGTTATTTAGATGACGATCGTTTTCCACATGCGCGACTGTACCACCTTCGCGTTCACTGCGTGCGACAGGGTCGGATGCTGGCGGCGGCACCGTCCAGCCGCCGCCCAGCGACCGGAACAGCGTGACCGCCGCGCGACTCGTATTGGTGCGCGCCTCGTCCTCCCCATCCCGCGCCACCAGCAACTGGCGGTCCGCGTCCAGCACATCGGTCAGCGTGATGGCGCCGAGGCGGTACGCCTGCTCCGACAGTTCGCGGGCGCGCTGCAACGATGCCACCTCCGCCTGCAGCTCCTGCCGGCGCTCGGCCGTCTGCGCCATGGCCGTCATCGCGTTCTCGACGTCCTCCGCCGCCCGCAGGATCGATTGCCGGTAGCCGGCAAGCGCCTCCGCGTAACCGCCGCGCGCCTGCTTGACTTCGGCGTCGATCTTGCCGAAATCGAACAGCCGCCACCGCAGCCCGGCCGTGCCGACCGGCTGGAACGACCGTGCCGAGAACAACCCGTTGGTCGTGATGCTGTCGAAGCCCAGCGCGCCGGACAGCGACAGCTTCGGGTAGTAATCGGCCAGCGCCGCGCCGATGCGCTCGTTAGACGCGGCCAGCCGACGCTCCGCCGCGAGCACGTCCGGGCGACGGCGCAGCATCTCCAGCGGCTCGGTAGCGCCCGCGATGCCCGGCGGCGACGGAATGCGCACGGCATCCTGCGCGGGCGCCGCCAGCTCCGCCGCGTACGTTCCCGGCTGCACGCCCATCAGCACGTCGAGCCGGTTGAGCTGTGCCTCCAGCGCGATGCGCAGCAGCGGCACGGTCGCGCGCGCCTGACGCAAGAGCGCATCGGCCTGCGCCACCTGCCGATCGTCGGCCGCACCATACCGGCGCCGCTCGCGCACGAGGTCGAGCAACCGTTCGTCCGTGCGGATCTGGTCCAGCGCCACCGCCAGGCGCGACTGATACCCGCGCACCTGCAGATAGGCATCGGCCGCATCGGCGGCGACGGTCACCCGCGTGCCGACGTGATCGGCCGACGCGGCTTCCGCCTCCGCGCGCGCCGCGGCCGCACCGCGCCGCAGTCCGCCGGCGATGTCGATCTCCCAGCTGGCCACGGCACCCGCCGTGTAATGGCGCTGGTTGCGGTCGAACCCGGGGAACGTCTGCGCGAGCGTACCGAACGGGCTTTGCAGGCTCTGCCGCTGCGCGGCGGCCGATGCGGAGAGGTCGAACGTCGGCAACAGCTCCGCGCCGGCGGCCTGCGCCACGGCGCGCGCCTGCTCGACCCTTGCCAGCGCGGCCGCGAGGTCGAGGTTCTGCGCCAATGCGCGCTCGATGACGGTGACGAGCATCGGGTCGTCGAAGCCCGTCCACCAGGTGTCGAGGCTCACCGGCGCCGCGTTGTCCGCAACGCGTGGCGCGGTGTTATGGAACGGTGCGAGGTCGGTTTGCGGCTTCACGTAGTCGGGGCCGACCGCGCAGCCCGCCAGCATCATGGCGGCCACGACCACAACGCGCGGTGTAAGAGAGAAATTGGACATCACGCTTGACTCCGGCGACCGAACTTGCGAATGAAGATATAGAACGCTGGCGTGAACAGCAGGCCGAAGCAGGTCACGCCCAGCATGCCGAAGAACACCGCGGTACCGAGCGATTGCCGCATTTCGGCGCCGGCGCCCGATGCGATCGTCAGCGGCGCCACGCCGAGGATGAACGCGAGTGACGTCATCAGGATCGGACGCAGACGGGTGCGTGCCGCGTGCACCGCCGCTTCCACCGGCGAGCTTTCTCCCTCGTCTTCCTTCTGCCGCGCGAACTCGACGATCAGGATCGCGTTCTTCGCGGCAAGGCCAATGAGCACCACGAAGCCGATCTGCGCGAGGATATCGATCGGCATGCCCCGCAGATGCAGCCCCGTGACCGACGCCAGAATGCACATCGGCACGATCAGGATGATGGCCATCGGCAGCCGCCAGCTTTCATACTGCGCCACGAGCACGAGGAAGCAGAACAGCGCGGCGGCGGCGAACACGAGCGTGGTGGGCGTCCCGTGTTGCTGCTGCTGGAAGGCCAGTTCGGTCCACTCGAAGCCGATGCCGCGCGGCAGCACTTCCCGTGCGAGCTGCTCCATGCGCAGCAGCGCGGTGCCGGACGCCACGCCCGGCGCGGCGGCGCCCTGCACTTCCGCGGCCGGATACAGGTTGTAGCGCGGCACGCGATACGGGATCGTCGTCGTCTCGACCGAGGCCACCGTGCCGATCGGCACCATGTCCCCGAACACGTTGCGTGCCTTCAGCCGCGTGATGTCCTCCGCGGTACGGCGGAACGGTCCGTCGGCCTGGGCGATGACCTGATACGTCCGGCCCAGGTAGTTGAAGTCGTTCACATACTGCGACCCGAGGTACACCTGCAGCGTGGAGAACACGTCCGTCGGCTTGAGGCCGACCTTCTCCGCCTTGACGCGGTCCACGTCAGCGAAGAACGACGGCGAACCAGCGTTGAACAGCGTGAACGCGCCCGCGAACGCCGGATCCTTGTTCGCGGCGGCGACGAGCGACTTGGCCGCATCGACGAGCGCCTGCGAGCCGAGCCCGCCGCGGTCTTCGAGCATCAGCTTGAAGCCCCCCGCGCTGCCGAGACCCTGCACCGGCGGCGGCGGAATCGTCAGCACGTAGGCATCCTTGATGACGGACAGCCGCTTGCGCAGGTCGGCCAGCACGGTATTGGCGTCAACACCGGGGATGTGGTGGTTGTATAGCGACGGCAGGCCGGTAAAGACGGTACCCGAGTTCGAAGCGACGGTACTCGTCGTGGCGTCGAGGCCGACGAACGGTGCCGCATGTTCGATGCCCGGCGTGGACAGCGCGATATCGATGACCTGGCGCACGACTTTCTCCGTACGCTCGAGCGACGAGCCGGGCGGCAGTTGCACGATCGTGATCAGGTAGCCCTGGTCCTGCTCGGGGATGAAACCCGTCGGCGTGCGCGAGAACTGCACGCCCGTCAGCACGATCAGGCCCACATATACCGCCAGCACGAGGCCCAGCACGCGCGCCAGACGGCGCGTGACGTTGCCGTAGCCGAACGACATGCGGTCGAACGCGCGGTTGAAGCGGCCGAACCCCGCATCGAGCCAGCGGCGCGCGCGACTCTTGTGGGCGGCATCGTGCGGCACATGATGCTTGAACAGGACCGCGCACAATGCCGGACTCAACGTCAGCGACACCACGCAGGAAATGACGGTCGCCGCGGCGATGGTCACCGCGAACTGCCGGAAGAACAGGCCAGTGATACCGCTCAGGAACGCCGCGGGCACGAACACCGCGCACAGCGTCAGCGCGATGGCGATCAGCGCGCCGCCCACTTCGTCCATCGTCCGGTGCGCGGCCTCGAATGGGGACATGCCCGACTGGATGTTCCGCTCGACGTTCTCCACCACGACGATGGCGTCGTCCACCACGATACCGACCGCGAGCACGAGCCCGAATAGCGACAGGTTGTTCAGCGATATGCCCGAGGCATAGAGCACGATGAACGAGCCGAGCAGCGAGATGGGAATCGCGACGACGGGGATGATTGTCGCGCGCCAGTTCTGCAGGAACAGGAACACCACGGCGACCACGAGGACGATGGCTTCGAAGATCGTCACGACCACTTCGTCGACCGACTTGCCGATGAAGATCGTCGGGTCGTAGATGATCTTGTACTCGACGCCCTTCGGGAAATCCTTCTCCAGCTCCTTCATCGCCGCCAGCACCTTGTGCTCGACGTCGAGCGAGTTGGCGCCCGGCTGCGCGTAGATCAGCATGGCCGTGGCGTCGTCGCGGTCCATGAACGACGTGGAACCGTAGTCCGCGGCGCCCACTTCCACGCGGCCCACGTCGCGGACGCGCGTGATTCGGCCCTGCGCATCGGCCTTGAGCACGATGTCCTCGAACTCCTTTGGCGTCGCCAGCCTGCCGCGTGCTTCCACGTTGATCTGGTACGCCTCCGCGGAAGGCGTCGGCGGCTGGTTCAGCACGCCCGCGGACACCTGCAGGTTCTGCGCGCGCAGCGTGGTCAGGATTTCGCTGGCGTTGAGGTTGTTGGCCGCTGCCTTGTCGGGGTCGATCCAGATGCGCATCGCGTATTCGCGGCCGCCCTGGAACTGCACGTCCCCGACGCCCTCGATCCGCGCGAGCACGTCTCGGATGTGCAGCGTGGCGTAGTTCGACAGGTATAGCGTGTCGCGCGAATGGTCGCCCGAGAACACGTGTACGGCCAGCAGAATGCTCGGCGTGGCCTTGCGGACCTGCACGCCGAGGCGCTGGACATCTTCCGGCAACCGTTGCAGCGCGTTCTGCACGCGGTTTTGCGTGAGGTTCTGCGCGACGTTCAGGTCCGTGCCGATGCGGAAGGTCACGGTAATGGTGAGGCGGCCGTCGCCGGTGGACTGGCTGCTGAGGTACAGCATGTCCTCGACGCCGTTGATCTGCTGCTCCAGCGGCGTCGCCACGGTGCGGGCGATCGTTTCGGCGGAGGCGCCCGGATACGACGTGGTGACCTGCACGGTCGGCGGCACGATCTCCGGGTACTGCGCGACGGGCAGCGCGAACATCGCGCCGAGGCCGATCAGCGTCAGGAAGCAGCTGACGACCGTGGCGAAGCGCGGACGGTCGATGAAGAAGTGGGCGAGTCTCATGATCGGTACTTACCCCTTGCTGCCCGTAGCGGCGTTATTCCCGTCGCCCTTCGCGTCAATCCGGATCTCGCCCGTTTTCACCGCCACTTTCGCACCGGGGGCCGCATAGGGGATGCCGCCGATGATCACGCGGTCGGTGGCCGCGAGGCCGCCGCGAATCACGCGCATGCCGTCGCGCACGTCGCCGACCTGCACGATCTTCGGGGCCACGGTGCCGTCGGGCGTCACCGTCAGCACCACGAATTGCGATTGGTCCGGCAGCACCGCACGGTCCGGCACGAGCATCGTCGGCGCGGGTTGATCCAGTGCAAGGCGCACGCGCGCGAACTCGCCCGGCGTCAGCCGATAGTCCGCGTTTGCCACCGTCGCCCGCGCGCGGATCGTGCCGCTGGACCGATCGAGCACGTTGTTGATGAAGTCGAGCACGCCCTTCCGGGAGTAGGACTTCTCCGTGCCGAGCGCGATCTCCACCGTGTTGGTCAGCGCGGCCTTCTTGTCCGACTTGCTCCGGTAGCTCGACAGCAGCTGGTAGTCCGCCTCGCTGATATCGAAGTCGAAGTAGATGGGATCGAGCGAAACCAGCGTGGCCAGCAGCGTGGTAGCGCTGGTTGCCGCGCGGCTGCCGGAGATCAGGTTGCCGATGGACACCAGATGGGTCCCGATGCGCCCCGTGAACGGCGCGACGATACGGCACCGGTCGACGTCGAACTGCGCGTCGTCGACGGCCGAACGGGCCTCCGCCACGGCGGCCTGCGCGACCTGCCGGTCCGCGCTGCGCTGCTCGAGGTTCTGCACGGACCCCGCGCTCGTGCGTTCGAGCGCCTGCGCGCGCTGGAACTCGCTCTCGGCGAGCGTGAGTCGGGCCTTGGCCGTTTCCAGCTGGGCCTTGGCCTGCGCGAGGCGGATGTCATAGGGCCGCGATTCGATCGTGAACAGCAAGGCGCCCTTCTGGACGATATCGCCATCCTTGAAATGAATGCCCACGAGCGGGCCGCCGACCTGCGCGCGCAACTCCACGCGCTGCACGGCCGAGAACTGCCCCAGCGCCCCGAGACGCGCCTCGAGGTCGCGCACGAGCGGCGTGGCCACCGTGACCTCGGGCAGCGCGGTGCCCTGCTGGGCGGCGGGTGCCGACTTGCCACGCTGCTGGAAGCCCCAGCCGACCGCGGCGAGCGCGACCAATATGCCAACCGCGATCGCTGTGCGCCGTAGCGTGCGCTGCCTGCCGGTATCCGAATTGCCACCCCTCGACAGGGGCTTGGCGCCTGTCTGCTGTAGTTCCGTATCCACTGGATTCTTCCTCTGGGTTCTGCTGTTGATCTGCTGCTGGAATCAGGTTTTCCCGCCTTTGGTGCGCGGCGAGAGTTGTTTCGCGAAGAACGCCGACACTTCGGCCAGCGCCTGGGCGTTGGCCGCCAGCGCGGCGTGCGATACGTCGGGAATGCGGAGCATCTGGGTCGGAACCCCCGCGGCGATCAACGCGCCGGCATAGGCTTCGGCCTCGAGATGAAGCAGGTCCAGGGCCGCGCTGATAATCAGCGTGGGCGGCAGGCCGGCCAGGCGCCGCGACTCCAGCGGCGCTGCATAGGGATGCAGCAGTTGCCGGAATCCGGGCAGATAGGCGCGATATCCGTGCGCGCACGCTGTGACCGACAGCTCGCCGCTGGGGCATTCGATGAGGTGGGAGACGCGTGTCAGGCTCGGATCGAGCAGTGGCGCCAGCAGCGCCTGCGCACGCACGGGAATCTCCTTACGGTCGCGGGCCATCGCGCCGATACCGGCCGCGAGGTTGCCGCCGGCATCGTGACCGGCGACGCCGAGGCAGTCGGCATCCGCGCGCAGGCGGCGCGCGTGCTCACGCGCCCACCGGCAGGCGAGGTAGCCGTCTTCGAGCGGCGCGGGGAATGGGTAGGCGGGGGGCAGCGAGTAGCCGACCGAGACGACGACGGCCGGGGTGGCTAACGCGATCGCGCGCGCGGCGGCGTCGCCGGCATCGAGGTTGCCGTGCAGGAAGCCGCCGCCGTGCAGATAGACAACGATCGGGCGAAGCGCCGCGGCGGGACGTCCGGCGTCCGGGCGCAACCCGGGGGCGTACACGCGCAGCGGGATCCGCTTCGCATGCCCTTCAATGGTGACGTCTTCGACTTCTACCGGAACGCTGTCCGCAACGATGTGGCCAGCCATGATGCTGTTCCTGTGGCGCGATATCGCAATGGCTGGATTCTCGGCGCTCCACAGATACAGGTAAACGATAATAATCCAAATGTGTATTTGGTATTACCGAACAATCGATGCGGGCTGGTGCTGGCGGTCAGGAAAGCTTCTGCAATGCGGTTTCGACCCGGCCGATATGCTCGCCCATGATCCGCTGTGCCGCGGCCTCGTCGCGGCGGCGGATGGCGTCGAGCAGTTCGCGGTGCTGGCGGTTGGAAGCCTTGCTCCGCGTCTTGTCGGCGAAGAATGTCGCGCGCCGGTGCGCGGACATCAGGTAGAACGGGTGCACCATCTGCGTGAGCACGGTGTTGTGCGCGGCGTTGAAGATGGCCATGTGGAAGTCATAATCGAGGTCGGCGGTGCTTTCCTCCGCGCCACCTGGGGCCGCACCTGAGGCCACACCTGAGTCCCCACCTGAACCGCCGCCGATCGACACTTCGAAACGCTCGACGATGTCCTGCAGGACGGCGAGATCCTCGTCCGTGCGCCGCTGGCAGGCCAGCTGCACGGCCTGCACCTCGACGATGCGCCGGACTTCGAGTGCCTCGAGCAACTTGTCCGTGGTCAGCGAGATGCCGAGCTCGGAGAACAGGCTCAGCGTCTCGAGGCTCACGCGCTCCGGCGTCGCGGTCAGGAACACGCCGGAGTTGGGCCGGCGTGTCAGATATCGCAGGTTTTCCAGCACGGATAACGCCTCCCGCACGACGCCTCGCCCCACCCCGAATCGCTCGGACAATTCCCGTTCGGACGGCAGCCGCTCGCCCGGGTCGTAGGCGCGCTTCTGGATGAACGACAGGATGTCCGCGAGCGTACGGGAGGTCAGCTCCTGCTTCTCGTTTGGCTGTTCTTCTGTGCTTGGACTGACTTTGGGCATCTATTGCTGCTGCTTGGTAAATATCTTCGGGGCGACGGTATTGAACGTATTTTGAATCGCCACGACCTGCTTTTGCAACTCGTCGCCGCGCACGTCCGACACTTTCATGCCGTATTCGCGCGCAAACGACTGGTACGCGTCGCTGGCGATGGCCCTGGCGAACAGTTCCTGCAACTGTTGCGCGCGCTCCGCCGACAATCCCTTCGGCCCGACCAGATACGACATCTGCTCCAGCGCGCCGAACGGAAACACGTCGATCTTCTTTTCCGCGAACGTCGGCACCTTCGGCAGGATCGACACGCGCTCGTGCGAGAACACGCCCACCGGACGAATCAGCCCGCCGTTGATCTGGCTCAGCGTTTCCGACGGCTTCAGCACCGCGCCATCGATCTGGTGACCGGCTAGGTCCGTCAGCACTTTGGCGCCACCCGTGTACGGCACATTGATGAAGCTCACGTCATTGGCGCGCGCGAGCATGGCCGCGAACGTATGGTTGACGTTGTTGTTGCCCGGCGTGCCGATCGACACGCCGCCGGGCTTCTTCTTCATCAGCGCGACGAACTCCTCGATCGTGTTGACGGGGCTCGACTTCGACACCACGAGGATCATCTGCTCGATGGTGGTCTGATTGAGCGCCTTGAACTGATCGACGCGCAGCCGGGTCATGTCCTGCGCGACGGCGCCCATCAGCGACGATGTCGCGAGGCCAACGGTGTACCCGTCCGGGGCGGCGTTGGCCACCTTGGTCAGGCCGATCGTGCTCGATGCGCCGGGCACGTTCTCCACCACCACGGTCACGCCTGATTTGCCGAGGATATCGGACAGCTTGCGCGCCGTCAGGTCCACCGAGCCGCCCGCGTTCCACGGGACGATCAGCGTGATGGGCTTCGACGGAAAGGCATCGGCGGCATGGGCGGATGCGCCCATCCACGCGGTAGCGGCCAATGCCACTGCGGCGGCGATTCTGAACAGCTTCATGACTACGGTCTCCTCCAATTTCGTTATGTTTTTGGGGTGCAGCGTCAGAACTTCACGACGTAGCCCGGGCCATCGATGAACGGGTATTCCTTGAAGATGCCCTCGTCGATGTCGAGCCCGAGGCCCGGCTTGTCGAGCGGGCGGACGTAGCCGTCGCCGTCTGCATGGAACGCGGGGCCGAACATGTCGCGGAACGGGTTGAAGTGCGACACGCACGCTTCGAAATACCCCGGGTTGTCCACGGCCGCCAGCATGTGCACGCAGGCCGAATGGTTCAGGCCCGTGGCCGAGCTGTGCGGATGCACCTTGTAGCCCCAGGCGGAGACCAGCGCGCCGATGCGCATGCCTTCGGTCACGCCGCCGGTCTTCGACAGATCTGGCTGAAACACCTGCACCGCGCGCTCTTCGATCAGGCGGGCGAAGTCGTAGCGCGTGTAGTGATTCTCTCCGGCCGCGAGGGGCACGCGCGTGCTCAGCGCGCCGGCGGCGCGGTAGCCGCCGAAGTTGTCGCAGGCAAACGGTTCTTCCAGCCAGCCGATGCCGGCTTCCTCGAGAACGGGCATCAGGCGGCGGACTTCGTCGATCGTGTACGCCGCGTTGACGTCGGTGAGGATGTCGATGCCGTTGCCGAGCGCCTTGCGGACGTGCAGCACGCGGGCGCAGTCGTCGGCCACGTTGTCGCCGAGGCGCAGTTTCAGCGCCTGATAGCCCGCGTCCACGTACTGCTGGGCTTCCGCCGCCAGCGACTCCGGCGCCTGAAAGCCCAGCGCGATGCCGCCCGCATACGCCTTGATCTTCTTGCTGCTGCCGCCGAGCAGTTTGTACAGCGGCTGGTTGCAGAGCTTGCCGCGTACGTCCCACAGCGCCATGTCGATGCCGGACAGCGCGAGCGATGCACCCGCACCCATGCCATGGCTGGCCAGCTGCATCTTGTGGATGCGGCTCCAGACGCCGTTGGTGTCGAAGGCGTCCATGCCAACCGCCAGCGGCGCCATCGTATTGGCGATCAGGCTTGTGACGGCGCCGGGGCTGCGGCCCGGATGCGCTTCGCCGTAGCCGATCACGCCGCATTCGGTCTCCACGCGCACGATGATCGCGTCGCGCTTGATGGTGCTGCCGATGCCGAGCTTGACCGTCTTGCCTTCGGGCAGGCGGAACGACAGCGGGATGGCCTGGATGGATTTGATTTTCGACATGCTGGGGTGTCTCCTCTTTGACGATGCCTTGTGAATCTGGAAGTTATTGCGGCGCGATGCCCAATGCCGTCCATCGCGCCCGGATGGCGGCTTCGGCGTCGCGGTTGACCCAATGCGGCGGCAGGCGGCCTGCCAGGACGTCGAGCACTTGCGCGGCGGCGCCCATGCTCATCGCATGCAGGCTCTGCGCCGAGATGCCCGCCATATGGGGTGTCAGGCGCGCGGTGGGACATGCGAACAGCGGATCGCCGGCGGGCAGCGGCTGCGTGTCGAACACGTCGAGCGCGGCGCCCGCGATCCGCGACGATCGCAAGGCGTCATACAGCGCGAGGCGATCGACGACCGCACCGCGGGCCACGTTGATCAGGAACGCCGTCGGCTTCATGCGCGCGAGCTGAGCGGCGCCGATCATGCCGCGCGTCTCGGACGTCAGCGGACACGTGAGGACGAGGTAGTCCGCCTGCGACAGCGCGTCGTCGATCGGCACGTATTCGGCATGGGTCTCGCGCGTGCCCGTGCGCTTCGGATGCACGCCGAGCACGCGCATGCCGAAGCCCGCCGCGCACATCGCCGCCACGCGGCGGCCGATCTCGCCCATGCCGACGATGGCCACGGTCTTGCCGCCGATCTGCTGCCCATGGTCGGCGATCAGGCGGCTCTCGCTCCACGATGCGGAGCGCATGAGCCGGTCCATGTCCGCGAACCGCCGGGAAAGCGCGAGCATCTGGCCCAGTACGTATTCCGCGACGGCGACGGCGTTCACTGCCGGCACGTTCGCCACGAGCACGCCTCGGGCGGAGGCGGCTTCGACGGGAATCATGTCGAGCCCGACGCCATGGCGGATCACGGCGCGCAGCCTCGGTGCGCGATCGAACAGTTCGGATGGGATGCGATTGCGGACGATCACCACTTCGGCATCGGCGAGATCGTCGGCGTAGGCCGCGCCGTCGCGCCAGGGGCGGATGTCGAAGTTCGAGGCTTGCTGCAACCGCGTCTGGGCCTCGGGGTGGATGCGGTCCGTGCTGATAACGGTAGCCATGCCTTGTCGGACGGATTCCATGCGTCTGGGGTCTCGCGCTCTGGGCGCTCTAGGGGATAACGCTAAGTGGTCATATTTGTTTGGTACTACCAGTTTGGTATGGTAAGTTCCACCTGACGCCTACGTCAACCCACTCAACCACACAAGATGGTGAAGGAGACAACCATGATCACGACTCGCATCGCGGTGGCAAACCCGCGCCTGCCCGCCTCATCGTTACCCATGTCCTCCGCCGGCCGGCTGCTGGCGATGGCGCTGCTCGGCGCGCTCGCGGTGGCCGCCGCCCCGGTCCGCGCCGCGGAGGGCGACAACTATCCCGACAAGCCCATGCGCATCGTCGTGCCGTACACGCCCGGCGGGTTCAACGACACGCTTGCCCGCACCACCGCGGAGAAGCTCACGGCCAAGTGGAAGCAGTCCGTGGTGGTGGACAATCGGCCGGGGGGCAATACGGTGATCGGCAACAGCCTCGTGGCGAAATCCCCGGCGGACGGCTATACGCTTCTGATCACGCCGCTGCCATTCGCCGCGCTGCCGGCGCTATACGGCAACCGGCTGCCGTACAACGCGACGAAGGACTTCACCCCTGTGGTGTGGGCCGCGAGCACGCAGAACGTGTTGGTCTCACGCCCGGACCTCGGGCTCACGACGGTGAAGGACGTCATCGAGTTCGCGAAGAAGCAACCGGGCAAGCTCAACTACGGTTCCACGGGCGCGGGGTCGTCCAACCATCTGTCGATGGAGCTGTTCAACAAGATGACGGGCACGCGCATGACGCATATCCCGTACAAGGGCAGCAGCCCCGCGGTGGTGGCCCTGCTCGGCGGCGAAACCGACCTGATGTTCGACAACCTGCCGAACGTGATTCAGCAACTGCGGGCAGGCAAGTTCAAGGCGATCGCGGTGACGGGGCAGACGCGATCGCCGCTTCTGCCGGATGTGCCAACGGTGGCCGAATCCGGCGTCCCCGGTTATGAGGTCAACGTGTGGTTCGGCATCCAGGCCCCGGCCGGCACACCGGCCCCGATCGTCCAGAAACTCAACGAGGAAATCGTCCGCTCGCTGGCGGAGGCCGACGTGGTCAAACGCTTCCGCGACCAGGGCGTGGAAGTCGTCGGCAGCTCGCCCGCGAAATTCGGCACGCTGGTGGAGTCGGAGATCCGGAAGTGGGGCGAGGTGGTGCGGGAGGCGAAGGTGCAGCTGGAATAGGAAGGCGGAGCGCTACGCTATGACGGGACCGGCAGAGGTTGGGAAATCGGCGAAACTCCTACAGACCCTTGAGCCTGCGCCGTCTGGTGATGGCGCGGTAGCCGTCCCATAATGGCCGCACGAGCGACCTTCGGAGGTTTCGATGCGGTTACCCGACGCCCGCGTGCTGCTGCGCAGCGCGTGGCGCTTCTTCTGGCATACGCTGGCGCAGTTCCGTGCGAACCAGGGGTTGTTGCTCGCTGGGGCGGTGGGCTATTACGCCCTGCTGTCCATCGTTCCGCTGCTGATCCTGCTCGTCATCGCGGTCTCGCATTTCGTGGATCCGGATCTGCTGCTGACGACGGTGGCGCGTTATCTCGAGTGGGTCGTACCGGGGCAATCGCGCGCGCTCATCGGCGAGCTCGCCGCGTTTCTGCATCATCGCGGCACCTCTGGCTGGGTGTTGCTGGCGACCATGTTGTTCTTCAGTTCGCTGGCCTTCACCGTGCTCGAAAACGCCATGTCGGTCATCTTTATTCACCGCGTGGCCATCCGGCGGCGGCACTTCCTCGTTTCGGCGGTGCTGCCCTACTGCTACATCGCGGTCCTGAGCGTCGGACTGCTGGTCGTCACAGTGGTGTCGGGCGGCCTGCTCGCCATCGGCGAACGCCATCTGGACGTCCTCGGCCATGAATGGTCGCTGGACCGCCTTTCCACCAGCCTTCTCTACATGCTTGGCTTCCTCGGCGAGGTCATGATGCTGACGTCCATCTACATGGTCATGCCGGTGGGCCGCCTCTCCCTGCGCCGCGCGCTCGCGGGCGCCCTGCTTGCCGCGGTCCTCTGGGAAATCTCACGGCATCTGCTGGTGTGGTACTTCACGTCGCTGTCGCAGGTCAGCCGCGTGTATGGCTCGCTCACCACCGCCATCATCGTCCTCTTGAGCCTGGAAATCGCCGCGGCATTGCTGCTGCTCGGCGCGCAGGTGATCGCCGAACTGGAGCGAGGCGACTGGAAAAAGAACCCCGCCGCGCCGGACCAGACAGGCGACAAGACGGGCGAATTCAGGACATGACGAGCGACGACGCCATGAAGACCTACCGAAACCTCAGCGGCACCTCGAACATCAAGTGCTACGACATCACCGACGACGGCATCATCGTCGTCTTCAAGTCGGGATCGGAACCGCACTACCTCTACAACCACCTCAGCGCGGGCAAGCCGATCGTGGACCAGATGAAGAAGCTGGCCACACAGGGACGCGGGCTATGCACGTATATCTCGACGACCGTCAAGGACCGGTACGCGAAGAAGTGGTAGGCCGGATGCGAGCAAGGCCTACGTGGCCGACGGTCCCGAGCGAACAGAGCCCGCCCGGTTCAACTCGACTGCCGCCCGAATCAGCGCTCGCAGGGCCGCTTCGTCGATGTCGTCGCCCTCGTGGATGTCGATGGCGCGGCGGGTGTTGCCCTCCAGGCTGGCGTTGAAGAGGCCGGTGGGGTCCGGGAGGGAGGCGCCCTTGGCGAAGGTCATTTTGACGGCGGATTTGTACGTTTCGCCGGTGCACAACATGCCGTGATCGGACCAGACCGGGACGCCGCGCCATTTCCATTCCTCGATGGCGTCGGGGGCGGCGGTGTGGATGATCCTGCGGATGCGGGCCAGGGTCTGGCCGCGCCAGTCGGCGAGTTCTCGAATGCGGGCGTCGATAAGTTCGGCGGCGGGCGCCGCAAGGGGCGAGTCGGTTTTTGCCATGGGGGTCTCCTTGGTCCGGACTTCGGTGTTTTGCGGCAGCATAAACGATCGAAGTCCGGACGAGCCGGAGCGCGTTACTCGACCAGCGCCTTCTCGAGAATCGCCAGTGCCGCGTCGAACTGCGCCTGCGGGATGGTCAGCGGGTACAGGAAGCGGATGACGTTGCCATGCACGCCGCACGTCAGCAGGATCAGGCCGGCTTCCAGTGCCCGGGTCTGGACGCGTTTGGCGGCGTCGGGACTGGGGGCGCCGGTGGCGGGATCGGTGAACTCGGCGGCGATCATCGAGCCGACGCCCCGGACCTCCGCGAGCGACGGGCAGCGCGGGCGGAGCGATAGCAGATGCTCCGTCAGTTGCGTGCCCAATGCCGCGGCCCGCTCGCACAGTCGTTCTTCCGTGATGACGTCGATCACCGCGTGGGCCGCGGCCACGGCCAGCGGGTTGCCCGCGTAGGTACCGCCGAGCCCGCCCGGCTGTGGGGCGTCCATGATCTCGGCGCGGCCGCATACCGCCGACAGCGGCATGCCGCCGGCCAGGCTCTTGGCCATCGTGATCAAGTCCGGCTCGACATCGTAATGCGACATCGCGAACAGCTCGCCCGTGCGCGCGAAGCCCGTCTGCACCTCGTCGGCGATGAGCACGATGCCATGGCGGTCGCACACCGCCCTCAGTCCGCGCATGAAATCGGCCGGCGCGGGATGAAACCCGCCCTCCCCCTGCACCGGTTCGATGACGATCGCGGCCACGCGCGACGGATCGATGTCGGTCTTGAACAACGAGGCCAGATCGTCGAGCGCCTGCGCCGTCGTCACGCCGCGCAGCGTGTTCGGGAACGGCGTGTGGTAGACGTCCGCCGGAAACGGACCGAAGCCAACCTTGTACGGCACGACCTTGCCCGTCATCGCCATGCCCAGCAGCGTGCGGCCATGGAACGCGCCCGAGAATGCGATCACGCCCGGACGTCCCGTATGCGCGCGGGCGATCTTGACGGCGTTTTCCACCGCCTCCGCGCCTGTCGTGAACAGCGCGGTCTTCTTGACGCCGCCGATCGGCACCAGCGCATTGATCCGCTCCGCGAGCGCGACGTAACCCTGATACGGGACGATCTGGTAGGCCGTATGCGTGAAGCGGCCAAGCTGCCCGGCAATGGCGTCCACCACGCGCGGATGCCGATGGCCCGTGTTCAGCACGGCAATCCCCGCCGCGAAGTCCGTGAAGGCCTGGCCTTCGACGTCCCACAGCGTCGCGTTCTCCGCGCGGTCCGCGTAGAAATCGCACATCACGCCGACGCCGCGCGGCGTGGCCAGGGTACGGCGTTGATCGATATCGAGATTTTTCATGGCGATGAGGTGTTGGGGTGGATGGCGCGGGGATGGCGTGGGGGATGGCGAGATTTCAATCCCATTTGGCTCTACAATCCAGCACCGCTTTGATAAATCTCCTGGTGCCAAATTGAAGTCGATCTGCGCCGATCTGTTGCTGCAACGCATGGGCCCCGATGGGGTGGCATCGCTGGAGAGGCCGCTCAACCGCGCGCTGTATGCCTGCGTGCGCGGCGCGATTCAGGATGGGAGCCTCGCGCCGTCCACGCGCATGCCGCCGCAGCGGGACCTTGCGGCCGAACTCGGGCTCTCGCGCAATACGGTGATGTTTGCGTACGAGCAGTTGCTGGCCGAGGGCTACCTCACGGCGCGCACGGGCAGCGGCACCTTTGTGGCCGATACCGCGCCGGAGCGGTTTCTCCATGCCGGCGTCGCCGCCACGCCGCATGCCGGCACATCCCACGCCACCGCCGCCCACGCCACCGCCGCCCACGCCACCCACGCCCACGCGGCGGCGCCCATGCAAGGCCTGTCGCCGCGCGGCCAGCGGCTGATCGCCAATGCATCGGCCTCCCCCACGCAGTGGGGCGCGTTCATGCCCGGCGTGCCTGACCTCGTCCGCTTTCCGCATCGCCGCTACGCCCAGATCGCCGCGCGGCTATGGCGCCAGCCGCATCCCGAATGGCTCAGCTACAGCCACGGTGGCGGCCTCCCCGCACTGCGCGAAGCCGTCGCGGCCCACCTGCGCGTGGCGCGCTCCGTGCGTTGCGACGCGTCGCAGGTGCTCATCACCGAAGGCATCCATCAGGCGATCGACCTCGTGGTGCGCATGCTGGGCACGCCCGGCGAAACGGCATGGGTGGAAGAGCCCAGCTACTGGGGCATCCGCGGCGTGCTGGAAGTGAGCGACATCGGCATGGTGCCGATGCCCGTGGATGCCGAAGGCATGACGCTGCCCGCCAGCGGCGACGCGCGCTTCGGCTACTGGCGCCGTCCCGCGCCCCGCTTCATCTTCGTCACGCCCTCGCATCAGTACCCGCTCGGCGCGGTGCTGACCCTGAAGCGCCGGCGCGAACTGCTCGAGTTCGCGCGCCGCGAAGGCAGCTGGATCGTCGAGGACGACTACGACAGCGAATTCCGCTTCTCGGGGCAGCCGATTCCCTCGCTGCAGGGACTGGAGCCCGATGCCCCCGTGATCTATATCGGCACGTTCAGCAAGACGCTCTATCCGGGCCTGCGGATGGGGTATATGGTGCTGCCGCCCGCCATCGCCCCGGCATTCCAGACCGCCCATGCCGAGCTCTATCGCGCGGGACACCTGATGACGCAGGCGACGGTGGCGGAGTTCATGCAGGCGGGAGACTATGCCGCGCACATTCGCCGGATGCGGCCCCTGTATGCGCGGCGCCGGGCGATCCTGGCCGGACTGATCGAGCGGTATCTGGGACCGGGCGCGCTCCACGCGCATACCAGCAATGCCGGATTGCATCTCGTGATGCGGTTGCCGGATAACGCGGACGATGTCGCCGTCGCCGCGCGGGCCGGGGCGCGCGGGATCATGGTCCGGCCGCTGTCGCGGTATTACATGGGGCCGTCGGCCGAGCGCGGCCTGCTGCTCGGTTACGCGTGTGTGCCGGAGGAAGCGATCGCGCCCGCCTTTCAGACGCTGCTGGAATGCCTGCGCGCGTAAGGAAGACCCGCTGGTATTGATATAAGATACCGAGCATTCGATATTCAATACTGCCCGCCATGAGCGAACGCACCAACACGCTATTCGTCCAGTCGCTGGCCAAGGGCCTGAGCCTGCTGGAGGCCTTCGCCGACCGCCCGGGACCGCTGACGCTGAACGAGCTGGCCACCGTCTGCGACATGGACCGCAGCGCCGTTCAGCGGATGGCCCACACGCTCGTGGCGCTCGGCTATCTGGAACGCGGCGCCAACGGCAAGGCCTTTCTGCCGGGGAAGAAGATTCTCGAGCGGACGTTCGACTATCTGCGCAGCGTGCCGCTGCTCGAACGCGCGACGCCGCTCATCGTCGACCTGCAGCGGGAGTCCGGCGAACGCGTGGAACTCAGCCTGTTCGACGACCTGACGATCATCTTCGCGCTGCGCCGCCAGACCAAGCGGCAGACGTACACGACCACGCTGATCGGGCGGCGCCTGGCCACGATCCATACGGCGAGCGGCCGCGCGGTGATGTCCCACATGAGCGACGAACAGGTCGATGACATCCTCGCGCGCAGCACCTCGGAGCCATTGACCCGCAAGACTGTCACCGACCCGGACGACATCCGGGAACTCGTGCGGCGCTGCCGCGCGGACGGTTACGCGGTGGCGGCCGAGGAAAGCATGCTCGGCGAGATCAATCTGGCCAGCGCCATCCTCGACCACGAGGGCCGTCCGATCGCGGCGATCGACATCTCCGGCTCGCTGGCGGACTGGAGCATCGAGGACTTCGCCCGCCGCTTCGCGCCGCTGCTGATGAGCGGCACCAAGGCGCTCAGCGGCAAACCGGGTCTGTCATAGACCTTACAGCAGACGGATGGCAGCGTTCCACACGCGCTGACAATACTCGGGCGCGGTCGGACGCTCGAACTGGCGCGCGGTTTTCTCGCAGACTTCCGGCGAGGGATACACGAGTTCCGCGCCGCCCGACGTCGCCTTGATCTGCGCCTGGCACGCCCGCTCCAGGTAATAGATATTGACGAACGCCTCCTGGATCGTATTGCCCGCGGCCAGCAGGCCGTGGTTGCGCAGGATCATCGCCTTGTGGTTGCCGAGGTCCGCCACCAGCCGCTCGCGTTCCTCGAGTTCGAGCGCGATGCCCTCGTACTCGTGATACGCCAGCCGGTTATAGAACCGCAGCGAATGCTGGGACAGCGGCAGCAGGCCTTTGCGCTGGGCGGATACCGCAATGCCGTCGGCCGTATGGGTGTGGATGACGCACGCCAGATCGTGGCGGGCCATGTGCACCGCCGAATGGATCGTGAAGCCCGCCGCATTGACGCGCTGCAGCGCAGAATCGCCGTTCTCGACGGCACGGCCCTCGGTATCGATCTTGACCAGCGTTTCCGGGCGCATCTCATGGAACAGCACGCCGTAGCGGTTGATCAGGAAGTGGTCTTCGCTCCCCGGCACGCGCGCGCTGATGTGCGTGTCGATGAGGTCGGTCATGCGGAAGTGCGCGATCAGCCGGTACAGCAGCGACAGGTCGCGGCGCACCGTGGCTTCGGTCTGCGGCTCGTTGAGGCCGGCGAGCGGATCGGAAAACGCGTCTGGTTCCACGGGCGGCGCGGTAGTTACCGTGGCAATCACATCGTCGAGGTTCAAGGTCTACTCCCGGTGTCTGAAACGGCTTGGTGATATTGCGTCTGCATATCGGCATGGTCGCGCATCAGCGCGGCCACCGCCACTCCCTGCGGCTCCCCCAGTGCCTCCAGCGCCGCGATCACGCCAGCGCGATCGGCCACGGACTTGTCCTGGTTGAGCTTCATCTTGCCTTCCAGCGTGGCGATGGGAATCCGCACGCCCGCGATCGCGCCCATTCGCTGGCGCGTGACCTCGGCGGGCATCCCCTCCAGCGTCCACGCGCCGCCTGCGGGGCGCAAAGGCATATCGTATCGCGCAACGGTCCGTTCGAGGAGATCCAGCACGGCTTCCGGCTCATCCAGCACAGTCGGCACGCCGCGCGCATGCACCGCAGTGTAATTCCAGGTGGGGAACGTGTGGCGATTCTCGTACCAGCTCGGCGAGACGAACGCATGCGGCCCCTGGAAGACGACGAGCGCCTCCGCGCCCGCGCGAAGGTCCGCCAGCTGCGCGTTGGCCCGCGCCATGTGGGTATAGAGCACGGGCTCGCGGGACGTGTCGAGCAGGAACGGCAGATGCGTGACGTTGACGCGCGCGCCGCCGAACGTGATGAGCGACGCAAAGCTGTGGGCGCGCATGAAGGCATGCAGCGCGCCGGCGTCACGCTCGGCATAGGCGGGGGGTGTGTACATGGCGCCCTCCTCAGCCAGCCTTGCGCCGCAGCCAGCGCGCAGTATCGTCGAACGCCTCCACGGCGACGTCGGCGATCGACACCGCCTCCAGGAAGCTGTGCACCGTGCCCGGATAGACCTTCGATTCCACGTCGGCCCCGATCGCGCGCAGGCGGCGGTCGAGCTCGATGTTGTCGTCATACAGCGGATCGCATTCCGTGATGACCATGAACAATGGCGGCAGGTTCTCGAGCGAATCGCCGAGGATGTTGTACCGGCGGTCGTAGAAGTCCTCGCCCCGGCCAATATGCAGGCCGCGGAACCAGATCATCATGTGCAGCGACAGGCCATAGTCCCCCGCGCCATAGCGCACGACCGAATTGCGGAACAGGTTGTTGCTGTACGCGCCATAGTTCAGCACCGCGCCGCGCAGCAGGCCCGTGTCGCCCTCGTCGCGCAATGTCAGGCACGTGCCCATCGAGAGGTTGCCGCCGGCCGAATCCCCGCCGACGAACAGCTGCTTCGGATCGATACCCAGCGTCGCCGCCTCCGCATGGACCCAGCGCACGACATCGACGCACTCTTCCAGCGGCTGCGGGAATCTGGCTTCCGGCGCGCGCGTGTAGTCGATGCCGATGACGACGATGCCCGCGCGCTCGGCATACTCACGCATCACGCGGTCATGCGTGTCGATGCTGAAGAGCACGAAGCCGCCGCCATGGATATAGACGAACGCGCCCGGCATGGCGCGCTGGCGCGGCGTGTAAATGCGGATGCGCACGGGGCCGTGCCGCGTCGACACATATCGCTCCTGCGTGTCGGCCATCTCCGGGCCGCCCTGCGCCCACGGCGCGCGAACGGCCTCGCCGATGCGGCGGCCTTCGGCGATCGAGACGGTATCGCGGCGCGGATACTTCGCGGCATCGGCCGCCATCTTCTTGAGGAATTCACGGATCTGCGGGTCCACGGGTGCCGGCGCGCCAGTGGGCAGGGTGAAGGCGGGATCTTCGGGGTGCATCGAAACTCCGGTGTCGGTCGGACGGACGAGTCGTCCTGATCGGTTGTTCTGGGTGAGTTGTTTTGGGGACAGGCGCCGCGTCAATAGCCGCGCGCGAGATCGACGGCATTGCGCAGCGGCTCCCCGGCGTCCAGCCGCGCGATATTGGCGGCCACCTGGGTCACGATCTCCGCCGATGTCGCCATCGATGCCATGTGCGGCGTCACCACGACGGCCGGGTTTCGCCATAGCGGGCTGTCCTCGGGCAGCGGCTCCGCTGGGAAAACATCGAGGACGGCGCCGCGCAGATGCCCGCTGGCCAGCGCGTCGGTAAGCGCATCGGGCACCAGATGCTCGCCACGGCCGCAGTGCACGAGCGCCGCGCCGCGCGGCAGCTGCGCGAACGTGCGCGCGCCGAGGATGCCGCGGGTGGCGTCGGTCAGCGGCAGCAGGCAGATCAGGATGTCCGTGCGCGCAAGAAAAGGCGCAAGCCCTTCGTCCCCATGCCACGTCGCGACCCCGTCGATCTCGCGCGGCGATCGCGCCCAGCCACCGACGTCGTAGCCGTCGTCGCGCAGCGTGCGCGCGACCACGCCGCCGAGCTCGCCAAGCCCCATGACACCGACCCGACACTCGGACGCCGTGCGCAGCGGCAGCCGCGACCACACACGCTCGCGCTGCTGCATCGCCATGCGGTCGAAGTCTCGATGGAAGTACAGCACCGACCAGCGGACGTATTCGATCATCCCCTGCGTCAGACCCGGCTCGACCACGCGGCAGACGGGCAGTCCACGCGTGTCCTGGCCATCCAGAATGTTATCCACGCCGGCCGCGATGCCGTGGATCAGGCGCAGGCGCGGCATACGCGCGTAGACGCCCGGCGGTGGGGTCCAGCACACGGCGATATCGGCCTCGAGGCAGCGCGGGTCCGGCCACACGAAGACTTCCGCGTGCGGCAGCGCGTCCGCCATCAGCGGCCCAAAGTAGTCGAGCGCCGCGGACTGGCTGATGAAAGCGATACGGGTCGGTGCGAGGGTCATGCGAGACGTGCCTCCATGAAAGCCGGCGAGCCGCCGGCGGGTAGCTGTTGACCGGCCAGCGCGGCGGCGGAGGCGCCCGTCGCCTCCGCGCCTTGCTGACCGGGGATGGCCGCGACGAGATCGCGCGTATAGGCGCTTTGCGGCCGCAGGAAGACGTCCCGCGCGCTGCCCGCCTCCACGATCTGGCCGCGCTGCATCACGACGATGCGATGGCACAACCGCGCCGCCACACGCAGGTCGTGCGTAATGAAAACGATGCTCACGCCGAGCCGCTCGCGAATCGACTCGAGCAGGTCGAGGATCTGCGCCTGCACGGAGACGTCCAGCGCGGAGACGGCTTCGTCGGCGATCAGGATCTCGGGATCCATCATGAGCGCGCGCGCGATCGACAGCCGTTGCCGCTGGCCGCCGGAGAACTCGTGCGGATAGCGGTCCAGCGCGCTGACGTCCATGCTCACGAGCTGGAGCATCTCGCGCATGCGGGCCTCCACGTCCGCGTGGCTCGCACCGACGTTCTTCGCGAAATTCATCGGCCCTTCGGCCAGCGTGCGCCCGATGGTCAGGCGCGGATTGAACGAGCGGAAGGGGTCCTGGAACACCATCTGCACGCGCTTGCGCCACGCGCGCGAGGCATGGCGGTCCATCGACGACAGGGACTGGCCGTCGAGTTCGATGTCCCCGGACGTCGGCGTATTGAAACGCGCGATGCAGCGGCCGAGCGTGCTCTTGCCCGAGCCCGACTCGCCGACGATGCCGAGCGTCTCCCCGCGCCGGACCGACAGCGACACGGCGTCGAGCGCGAGCACGCTGCGGCGCCGCGAGCGGAACATCGAGCGCGTCTCGAAGCGCATCGTGAGATCGCGCACGGCCAACGCAGTGGGCGCGGACTCGGGCAGTGGTGGCGCGCGGAAATCCCCACGGGGGCGGGCGTCCAGCAGCCGCTGGGTATACGCATGGCGCGGGCGGTTCAGCACCTCGTCGGCGGTGCCCTGCTCGACGATGCGCCCGGACTGCATGACGATGACGCGATCGGCGATCTCGGCGACCACGTCGAAGTCGTGCGTGATGAAGAGCACGCCATTGTCGTGATGACCGGACAGCTCCTTGAGCAGCCGCAGCACCTGCGCCTGCGACGTGACGTCGAGCGCCGTGGTCGGCTCGTCCGCGATGATCAGTCCGGGCTCCATGGCCAGCGCCATCGCGATCATCACGCGCTGGCGCTGCCCGCCGGACAGCTGGTGCGGATAGGCATGGCGAATCGTCTCCGGCTGCGGCAGGTGCACGTCCGCCAGCAACGCGAGCACGCGGCGGTCGCGCGCGGCGGTATCCATGTCCTTCGCGTGGAACGTAAAAACCTCCGCGATCTGGTCGCCGATGCGCATCAGCGGGTTGAGCGCGGTCATCGGCTCCTGGAAGATCATGGCCATGCGGTGGCCGCGCAGCACCTGCAGCTCCGCCGGAGAGGCCCGCGTGATGTCCTGCCCCGCGAGCAGGATCTGGCCCGATTCGACCTTCAGCACGTCGCGCGGCAGCAAACCCATCACGGCGCTCGATGTCACGGATTTGCCGGACCCCGATTCGCCCACGATGCAGACCGTTTCCCGGGGGCGGACGGTCAGCGACACGTCCTGCACCGCGTGACGGCGATCGCCGCCATCGGGCAGGCGGACGGTCAGGTGACGGACCTCGAGGACCGGCGGAGAGTCTTGTTCAATGGCTCGCGACATTGTCAGCCCTTTCTGGTGCGCGACAGGCGCGGATCGAGGCGATCGCGCAGGGCGTCGCCAAATACGTTGACGGAAAGGATCAGCAAGGCAAGAAACACGCCCGGATAGAGCACGATCCACGGCGCGCGCTGAAAGTATGGCCGGCCTTCGGCGATGATCGTGCCAAGGCTTGGAATCTCCGGTGGAAAGCCCAGACCGAGGAAGCCGAGCACCGCTTCGGTGAGGATCGCGGCCGCGCAGACGAACGTCGCCTGCACCACGAGGGGGTTGATGGTGCTGGGCATGATGTGGCGCCACAGCACGGTCAGCGGCGGCGTGCCCGCGCCGATCGACGCCTCCACGTACGGCGCCTCCCGCACGGACAGCACCACGCTGCGGACCAGCCGCGCGATGCGGGGAATCTCGGGGATGGCGATGGCCAGCACCATGGTGACGAGATTGGCCCCGCCGAGCGCGACCATGGCCACGGCCAGCAGCAGGCCGGGCACGGCCATGATGCCGTCCATCACGCGCATGACCGGCGCATCGAGCCGGCGGACGAAACCGGCCGCGAGGCCGATGACGAGGCCGATGGCCACCGACAGCGCGCTGACCAGCGCGGCCAGCATGATCGACAGGCGGCCGCCGTAGAGCACGCGGGCCAGCAGGTCGCGGCCGAGCGAGTCCGTGCCGAGCCAGTACTCGGCCGAGGCGGGCTTGAGCCGCGCGCGCGGCGACAGCGAGGCGGGATCGTGCTGCGCGATATACGGCGCGCAGACCGACGCCACCACGAGCAACAGCAGCAAACCCAGTGCGATCAGCATCGCGCGGTCGCTGGCCACGGCACGCGTGGCGCGCCGGGCGGTTCCGAGAGTCGCGGAGAAACTCATGATTCGGCTCCGTCCACCACGTTCAGTAGCGGATGCGCGGATCGAGCACCACGTAGGCGATGTCGATCAGCAGGTTGATGAACACATACAGGAACGAGAAGAACAGGATCGTGCCCTGCACGACCGGATAGTCACGGGAGAGCACCGCATCGACGATCAGCCGGCCCACGCCGGAGATGTTGAAGACCGTCTCCGTGACCACCACGCCGCTGATCAGCGTGGTCAGCGCCACGCCGACGACCGTGACGATGGGAATCGCCGCGTTTCGCAAGGCATGGCGGAACAGCACGAAGCGCTCCGTCACGCCCTTGGCGCGCGCCGTGCGGACGAAGTCTTCCCCGAGCACGTCAAGCAGACTCGCCCGCGTGATACGCGTGATCAGCGCCACGAAGATCGTGGCCAGCGTAATGACGGGCAGCACCAGATGGGCGAGGTAGTCGCCAAGCCCTTCCGCGACGGGCGTATAGCCCTGCACGGGCAGCCAGTTGAGCTTGACCGAGAAGATCAGGATCAGCAGATACCCGACCACGAAGGCAGGGACGGAGAACGCGAGCACCGCGCCGGCCATGATGCCGCGGTCGGCCAGGCGCCGATGCCGCCATGCGGCCAGCACCCCGAGCGGAACCGCCAGCAACACCGTGAGCAGGATGGCCCCGCCCGCGAGCGAGAACGTCGGGCCGAGCCGGGCGGCGATCAGCGTGGCGACGGGCTGCTTCGACAGTACCGAATGTCCAAGATCGCCCTGCGCGAGCGCGCCCAGCCAGCGCACGTACTGCGTGCCGACGGACTGGTCGAGCCCCATCTCGGTGCGGATCTGCGCGATCGTGTCCTCGCTGGCCATGTCCCCCGCGATCACGCGCGCGGGATCCCCGGGCGCGAGCCGCAACAGCAGGAACACGAGCGTGGCCACGATCAGCATGACCGGGATGGTCGAGATCAGCCGCTTGATAACGATGTCTAGCATGGTCTGCCTCCTTCGCTGCGCGCGTCCATGGCGTCAGGGCTTCGCGGCCCAGAACAGCGGCAGCGGCGCGTCGACCATGTTGGCCAGGCGCTTGCTGTAGCCCTTGTACTTCGAGTACCCGCCCAGCGGCACGAAGAAGACCTGGTCGTAGCTAAGCTTCTGGATGGACGCGGCGATTTGCCTGCGTTTGGCGATGTCGCTTTCTCCGGCGAACTGGTCGCGCAGCTTCTCCATCTCTTCGTTACGCGACCAGCCCACGTAGCCCGCTTCTCCCCGGCCGTCGAGGTTTGGATTGATAACGGGGCTCAGCAGATCCAGGCTGCTGAAGCTCGAATGGAAGATGCTCCAGCCGCCCTGCGCCACGGGTTCCTTTTTCGTGCGACGGGACAGCAGCGTGGCCCAGTCCATCGACTGGATCTCCACGTTGAAGCCCACCTGCTTGAGCGACTGCGCGGTAACGGACGCGAAGCTGGACAGGATCGGCAGGTCCGTCGGATGCAGGATGACCACCTTCGTGCCGTCATAACCGCTCTCCTTGAGCAGCGCCTTCGCGCGCGCGAGGTCCGGCTTCTTCGTCTGCGTGGCGCCCTCTTCCGAGGCATACGGCGACACGCACGTGAGCACCGCGCCGCAGATCTGGTACACGTTGGCGTCGCCGATCTGCGCGTCGAGGTAGTCAGCTTCGCTGAGCGCGGCCAGCGCGGCGCGGCGGACCTTGACGTTGTTGAACGGCGGCTGGTGCCAGTTCATGCGCAGCGTGAACGCATTGCTGTTCTTGCCGTACGGCTTGAGCGCGACGGTCTTGACGCCCTCCAGTTGCGGCATGAGGTCCGGCGGCACGTCCTCGACGAAGTCCACCTCCCCGCTGCGCAGCGCGTTGATCGCCGTCTGTGCGTCGGAGATATTGACCAGCTCGATGCGATCGACGAGCGCGAGCTTGGCGCCCGCAAACGCGGACGGCGCGTCCTTGCGCGGCACGTAGTCGGCGAACTTCACATAGGTCGCCTTGACACCGGGCTGGAAGTCGCCGGCCACGAACTTGTACGGGCCCGAGCCAACGACTTCCGTGATGGCCTGCGACGACGGCGCGGAGGCGATGCGCTTCGGCATGATGAACGGCACGGGCGAGCCGGGCTTGGCGAGCGCGTCGAGCATCAGGCCGAACGGATGCCTGAGGCGCATCTGCACGGTATCGCCGGTGCTTTCCATCTTGTCCATCGACGCCATCAGGCGCTGGCCCATCGGATCGCGCTCGCCCCAGCGCTTGAGCGAAGCCACCACGTCGTCCGCGGTCACCGCCGAACCGTCATGGAACTTCAGGCCCTTGCGCAGCGTGAAGGTGTACGTCAGCTGGTCCGGCGAGACCTTCCAGCTCTCCACCATTTGCGGCTGCGGCTTGCCTGCGGCATCCATCGCAAACAGCGTGTCATAGACCAGATAGCCGTGATTGCGCGTGATGTACGCATTGGTGAGCACGGGGTCGAGCACGCGCAACGGCGCATGCAGCACGATGCGCGCGGTCGTGGGCGACTGGGCGTGCGCGGTCGTGGCGGCCGGTGCCGTGGCGATTGCCGTGACCATTGCCGTTGCGATGGGCAGCACGAGCGGCGCCAGCCAGCGGGAGACAGTGGAAGTGAACGGGTTCATGCCGGTGTCCTTTGATAGCAAAAGCTTGGTAGCCATAACGTTTGATGGGGGCGTCGATGCAAGTGCCGGACCTTAGCCGGCGAGTACCGGTCTCCGCTGCGACCACGGGGCCAGCGCCTCGAGCTGCGCGGACAGCGCGAGCACCATGTCTTCGCGCCCGAAATGGCCGATCAGCTGCGTGGCGACAGGCAACCCCGCATCGGTCCACGACAGGGGAAGGCTCGCTGCCGGCAAGCCCGCGGCGTTGATCACCGCGAGGAACGTCGCGTACCCCGCCGCGCGTTCGCGGAACTCCCGGAACGGCAGGTCGACGTCGAGCGCGAGAAAGCCGAGTTCGGCGGGCAGCGTGGTCAGCGTAGGTGTCAGCAGCACGTCGTAGTCGCGCATGGCGGTGGCGAACGCGCGGCCGATTGCGTGCAGGCGCTGCACGGCGTCGACATAGGTCGCGGCATCGAGGCCCTTGCCGATGACGTAAGCCTTGGCGAGCACGGGTTCGATATCGTCGTCGCGCATCGTCCGGCCCAGCGCCTTGAGTCGGGTATCGACCGCGAGGGCGACATTGGTGGCAAGGATGTTGCCGTGCGCGATCACGAAGCCCGAGTAGTCCAGCGTCGGAAGCCGGGCCTCGGCGATGTCATGGCCCAGCGAGGCGAGCAGCCTTGCGGCGTGGCTCACGGCCGCATCGCATTCCGGGGCGATGCCGATCCCGTTCCAGCCCTCGCGCAGGATGCCGATGCGCAGCTTGCGTGCGCCTTTCCCGTCGGCGCCGTCGAGTTGCTGCGCGCGGCGCACGATGTCGAGGTACGGCTCCGGCTGCGGCGGGGCCGCGTAAGGCGCGCCCGGTTCGTATCCGCCGATGGCATCCATCGCGGCGGCCGTGTCGCGCACGGTCACGCTGAGCACGCCGTCGGACGCCATGCCGCCCCACCCTTCCCCGCGCGCGGGTCCCATCGGCACGCGGCCGCGCGACGGCTTCAGGCCGTAGATGCCGCAGCATGCGGCGGGAATGCGGATCGAGCCGCCGCCATCGCTGCCATGTGCGACCGGGACGATGCGCGCGGCCACGGCGGCCGCCGCCCCGCCGCTGGACCCGCCAACCGAGCGGTTCAGATCCCACGGGTTGCGCGTCGGCGCGCCGTTGCGGCGCGCCTCGGTGGACGCGCCCATGCAGAGCTCGGACACCGTCGATCGCGCGAAGGGAATCAGGCCGGCCTCCTCGAAGCGGCCGGCGACCGTGGCATCGAACGCGTATACCGTGTCGTCGAACAGGCGCGAGCCAATGCTGGACGGGAAGCGCCGATGCGCGAAACCGGAGTCCTTGAGCAGGAACGGGATGCCGCGAAACGCGCCACGGGGCTGCCAGTCTTCCGCGATCGCCAGCGACTCCTCGTAGCGCGGATAGGTAATGGCGTTGATCGTGGGGTTCCACGCCTCGGCGAGGTCGATGGCATGGCGGGTGAGTTCCAGAGACGTGGTGGCGCCCGTTTCGAGGAGGTCGGCCATGGCGAGGCCATCGAGGGATCGGTACTGGTCTGTGTTCATGCGGTATGTTCGCTATAAGTATTGCAATGCAATTACTGCGTATTGTTTAGCAATCATATTGCACACATCGTGCCAACAGAAAAAGTGGGGTTTCCCCTCGGGGAGGGCCGGATAAGGAGAGGTTTTGGTGCGTGGCATGCGCGAAAACGGATCGCGCGGGAGAGCGCGTGCACGCGCCGCGTGCACTGCGAAGCGGAGGCGCTGACAGCGAATCGTGGCCGTGGAGCGCGTGGCGGGGCCGACTACGCTCGCGCTATTTCGACTGCGGAGATTCGACGTGCCTCGCCCATTCCGGTTTGCCCAGATCCGGCCCCCGGTCGCCCCGGTCGCCCCGGTCGCCCCGGTCGCCCCGATCGCGCTCGGCGCGCTGCTCGCGCTGGTCGCGCTGGTCGCGCTGGTCGCGAGCCCGGACGCGCACGCGGACTGTTTCGATGAAGCGGCCGCGTACCATCACGTCAACCCGCATGTGCTGCGGGCCATCGCATGGGTGGAGTCGCGCAATCGTCCCGACGCGCGCAATGTGAACCAGAACGGTTCGATCGATTACGGGGTGATGCAGGTGAACTCGATCCACCTGCGCAAGTTGTCCGAGTATGGCGTCGATGCGTCGACGCTCATGGAACCTTGCAAGAACGTGTATGTGGCCGCGTGGCACCTGCGCAAGCAGGTGGATCGATATGGCAACACCTGGGCGGCCGTGGGGGCCTATCATTCGGCGACGCCCGCGCTGCGTGACGGGTATGCGGCCAAGGTGCAGGCGGTGCTGCGGCGCTGGGGGCACGACATGGGGGCGCAGTAGGCTGCCGCCGGGGCCGCGCCCTGCTGCGTTCCGTCCCTATGCGCCCTGCATCGCTGCCTGCATGGCCAGCTGCCCTTCGAGCGTCGTCAGCGACCCGGCGCTGTCCGGGGCGCGCGCGCTCAGCGTCGCGTCGAGCCGATAACCGCCGCCATAGACGGCCTTGAGCTTGAAACCCGCCTCGCCATCGAGGCAGAGCTTGCGGCGTACCTTGTAGATATGCTGTTCCAGGGCGCGCGAGACCTGCTCGGGCGGCTGACCCCAGATATCCATGGCGATGCGCGGCCGCGTCAGCAACGCGCCGGGCAACGAGAAGAAGAGCCATGCCAGCGCGAACTCCCGCGCCGTGAGCCCCACGTTCTGCCCGCGCATCATGGCCGTCTGCGACGGCCGATCGAGCAGATAGTCGCCGATCTCGATGTGCGTCACCTGCCGGCTCCGCTCGCGCAGCCGCGCCACGCAATGGGCGGTGCGCGCATGCAGTTCCTCCACATGGAAGGGTCCCACCGCGATGTCGTCCCCGCCCATCGCGAACGCACGCGCCATCGCGTCGCGCTGCGGAAACTGCCCGATCACCAGAATCGCGTAGTCGCTGCGCGCATGGCACGCGCGCCAGGATGCGATGCGGCTGACGGCCTCGAGGTCGAAGTCGGCGTCGATGACGACCACGTCGATGGCCTCGCGCGATGCGAGATGACGCAGCAGGTCGAGCCTGTCATGGAAGTACGAGGGATTCCAGTCGGCTTCCATCGTCGAGAAGGCCGCGATGGTCTGCCGCACGGCCTGATTCCGGGTGAGCAGTGCAAGTTTCACGGAGGATTACCCCTTCTAGTTGAACCTCACGCCGCCGCGCCCCCGCTACGAGCGCACCCTTCCGGTCAACCAGAACGGCGATGGCGGCATTTTTGTTGGTGAGATGCGATACAGCTAAACACAGACTTAAATGCGAGGCCGATGATAAGTAACTTGCAGGGGCGGTTCATCACCATCTTTTGCAAAACTGTAAATTGACGAGGGATGGCGGCGTGCAGGGGCGCACCCCATGCCGGGGCACTTGCCGCTAACGTGCGGGGAACGGCGAGTAACTTGCATGACGCACGCCCCAGATTGGGAACGCGAAGGTCGAAACGACGTGCAAGATTTAACGAAGGCACGGCAAATCGTGAAAACGACCTGAAAGTGCCAAAAAACATCCTCTTACATTTTGTTTCCAAAAGCGGACCCCGCGCTTGCCGCGAAACAGGGACGGCATATGCGCGGGGTATGCTTGCGGGTTAGGGGTGGTCAGTAATTGACCACGACGTTCAGCATCGCCACGCGCGGGTTGCCGACCGGCAGCACATTGTTGTTGAGACCCCCCGCGTAGTACGCCTTGTCGAAGACGTTCTTCAGGTTGAACGCGGCGCGCCAGTGGCTGGCCGTATAGCCGACGCCGAGGTCCGCCACGGCATAGCCGGGCACCGTGTAGTTGAAGCTGTACCCGCGCTTGGCGCTCTCCCCGCGCGCGCCGACGCCGGCCCACCACCCCGCCAGCGCGCCGCGGAAGCGGTACTGGGTCCATAGCGAGAAGCTGTGGCGCGGCACTGCGTTGAGCGGTTTGCCGACGTTGGCTGCCACCGTGTCTTCCGTGACTTCGCTCGCGATATAGGCGTACGCGCCAATGAGGCTGAAGCCGTTGCCGAGATCCTGCGTCAGCTCGGCCTCGAAGCCGCGGGAGCGCTGCTCGCCCACCGCCGTGCTGAAGCCGATGTTGACGGGGTCCGAGGTCAGCACGTTCTTGCGCGTGAGGTCGAACGCCGCCAGCGTCAGCAGGCCGGTCTTGCCCGGCATGTCGAACTTCACGCCCACTTCCACCTGGCGGCCCTTCTCCGGCTTGAACGCGGCGTTGTTCACGTCTGTGCCGATGTTCGGCAGGAACGACGTCGAATAGCTGACGTAGGGGCGCGCCCAGCCGGTCAGGTCATACATCGCGGCCGCGCTCCCGGTGACCGCCTTGTCGTCGTTGTCCGTGCGCGTGCCGCCAAGGTGATTGACGCTCGCGGAGCGCGCCATTTCGTAACGGACGCCGCCCGTCACGGTGAGGCGATCCGCAATGCGGATCTGATCGCGGAAGTACAGGCCCAGCGCGTTCAGGGAGTCGGTGCTGTCCGTGCTGAAGTTCGTCGGGCAGTTGATGGCCGCGCCATAGACGGGCTGGTAGACGTTGAGCGCGGCCACGCGGCAGGTCTTCTGCAGGCGGTCTTCCTTCGTATGCCGATAGTCGACGCCGAACGTCAGGCTGTGCTGATGGCCCGCGAACGCGAAGGTCTTCTGGGCATTGGTGTCCACGCCGAACGAATCGCCCGAGAAGTCCTGCTGCGTGCCGCTGCGGTTGAGCGTCTGGCTGTTGACCGCCATGGTGCCGGCCGTGACGAACGTGCCCGTCAGCGACGACGTCTGGTAACGCAGGTTCTGGTTGACGGTCCAGCCCGAATCGAACCGATGCGTGAGCGCGTACCCCACGCGATTCTGCTCGCCATCGTAGGGCTGCGCGCCGGGCTCGCCGATGAAGCGCGAGTTGGGCAACACGCCGTTGACGTTGGGCGTGATCGTGCCATTCACGGGCAGGCCCTGCTGCCGCACGTAATGGCGCTCGTTATGGCTGAGCAGGATCGTGAAGTCCGTTCGCTCGCCGAAGTCGAGCGTCAGCGACGGCGCGATATAGCGGTTGCGGTACCAGACGTGGTCCGTCGGGTCGTCGCTGTTCATCGCCAGCGCGGTCAGCCGGAACGCGGCCTTGCTGTCCGGCTTGAGCGGCGTGCCCACGTCGGCGGTCACCTGCCGCAGGCCGTAGTTGCCGACCGTCACGCCGAGTTCGCCGAAAAGTTCGGGGCGCGGCCGCTTGGTGACGATGTTGACCAGCCCACCGGGCTGCACTTGGCCGAACAGGATCGATGCGGGGCCCTTGAGCACTTCCACGCGCTCCGCGCCGAAGACTTCCTGCGCGACGCGGTTGTTGCTATCCACGAGCAGTGCGTCCGCGAAGATCGACTCCGACGCGCGCTGCCCTCGGATGATGAAGTCGTCCCAGCCGCGCCGGCCGTAGGTATTGGCGGAAACGCCCGCGGAGTTCCACAGCACGTCGCTCAGGGTCTGCGACTGCTGACTGTCCATGAGATCGCGCGTGATGACGGTGATCGACTGCGGGGTGTCGGCGGCCGACTCGTTCGACTTCGTCACGCCGGCCGCGCGACGGGTGGCGAAGCCGATATCGGTATCGACGGCGGCGTTGGCGTTGACCGTGACCGTGGGGAGGACGGCCCTGTCGGCGCCTGTGTTCTCGTCGGCCGCGTGGGCGTGGGTGGCGAACACCGAGACACAAGCGAGGGCGGCGGGCGTGAGGTGAAAGCGGAGGCGGCGGCGGGGGCGGCGGCAGGGGCGGCAGCGGAGGGGCATTCTGTAATCCGGCGTAACAATATGACGAGAGCGCCGGATTATAAATGCAAACGATTCGTATTTACTTCAAATTCCCGGGATCACCCTGATGTTGTCTCCGAAAAGATACAAGAAGGATGGTCGCCGCCGGAGCCGGGGAATGCCCGGCCCCCCCACACCGGCGATACCTGCGGATCAGCCGTTGACCGCCTTGTGATAGGCCTTGTCGGCCTCGTTGTAAGCCACGTCCGTGACCTGATCCTTCGCGGTGTCCTTGATGGCTTCGGGCAGTACTTCCTTCACCGTGCGGGTCGCGCCGGCCTCGACCGCATCCTCGGCCACATGGACCGCCCCCTTCACGAACGCGCCCGCTCCCGGCACGCCAATGCCGCCGATCGCGGCGCCGGCGAGGTCGAGCCCGGCTTCCTTCTCGGCGGCGCGGATCTCGTCCTTGCTGCCGCCGCCCGCCGCGACCGACGCCACCTTCAGCTGGCCCGAGATGAAGCTGGAACCCACCGAGATCGCGCCCGCGATCAGGTTGCCCACGCCGGGGATGATCTTGACCACGGCGCTGACGACCTGCCCCACGATCTCCACGATCTTGGAGAACACCTTGAGCACGCCTTGCAGGAACTTCATGAAGCCCCCGCCTTTGGACTTCTTTTCTTCGGGCTGATCCTGGATGCCCGCTTTCATGGCGCCAGCCGCGGCCTCCGCCTCGGGCGTCGTGGGCTCGTGCGACGGCGGGATCTCGGGCGGCGGCTGGTCCTTGGTCTTGAGCTTGCCGACGAACTTGTCGAGGTCTTCGCCGCTGATCTTGCCGTCGTCGGCGGCATGGATCAGGTCGCCCGAGTGCCCGCGCTTGCCGTTGTCGAGCATGCCGAACAGCATCGGATCGTTGAGCAGCTGGTTGGCGGCTTTCTTCACCGCCTCGCTCGCGTTCGGATCGTTGGCGATCTTCTTGAGCTTGTCGCGGTTCATCGTGCCGTCGCCGAAGAACGTGCTGCGATTGTCCTGCAGCGTCTTGATGGTTTCGCGTTCGTCGGGGTTCAGGTTGATGTCCTGCGCGATGGCGTCGCACAGGTGCGCTCGCGATAGCGAGCCGTTCGGCGCGACTTGCGACCAGGCATCCTGATGCTGGAGCATGTATTGCGCCGCCGCGATGACCTGCGGCGGCATCTTGCCCATGTTGCCCGTGCCGTTGACGATGTCCTCGAGCGTCTCGCGCGAGATATTCTTCGGCAGGTAGTCCGAATAGCGATACAGCTCGCGCATCGCGTCGTTGCCCGTCATCGGACGCGGCTTCGCATCCTTGTCGGATTCGTCCGATGGAATGTAGTTGTCGACGAAAATGGCGGCCTGCTGCTTGTTGAATTCGCGAATCTCGCCGCGGCGTTCCGTCAGCCGCTCGATGTCCTGCCCCGAGAACTTGCCATCGACCTTGCCGTTCTTGCCCGCATCGATCATCGCCATCAGCGACGGATTCTTCTGCATCTGCTGCAACGCCTGGCGCAGATCGTCCGGCGTCTTCGGATCGTCGATCTTGGCCTGGATATCTTTCTCGTTCTTCGGCAGGTCCTTCTGGTGACGGCCCAGCACCGCGACGGTCTGGATATCGGCGTCGCTCAGCGGCGTGCTGTCGTCGTTGGCGATGAACTTGGCAAAGTCCTTGCCGCTCGCGATGTTGTCCTTGCCGCCGAGCTGCTCCTTGAACTGGGCGCCGCCATCCGCGGTGAGCGCCTGCGCGGCCGCGCGCAGTTCGGGCGGCGCATTCTCGTCGTTCGCGATGGCCACCACGTCGTCATAGCTGAGGTTCTTGCCCTGCATCGACGGGTCGGTGGACATCCAGTTGTACACGGTGCGCGACGCTTCGCCGAACGACGGGGGCCTGGGAGGCTGCTCCGGTGTCTGCTCCGGTGGCGCCTCATCCGGAGGCGCCTCCGCCGCGTCGACGGGCGGCTGCTCGACGACCGTGTCGACTTTCATCGGCGTCTGCGGAATCTGAGGCGTCTGGATGCCCGGATGTATCACGAAGCCCGTGGTGACGTGCAGCGGCAGCCCGGCGGGCACGTCCAGGTTGGGCACGATCTCGGTCTTGTCCGGCAACACGGGCAGCATCTGGGGACGCACACCGTACTCGGACAGATTGATGACCGGCGGCGGCGCTTCGGGCAGTACGCCCGTATGCACGGGCAGTGTGCCAAGCGCCAGCGGCGACCGGAACAGCGCGCCGACCTGGTTGTCGATGGCGGTGGTATCGGCGGGAGGTTCTTCCACCGAGGTGGGCGGCAGGTTCGCGTCGGGGCGTTCCGCGGTGATTCGAAGGTCCATCGTTGCCTCTCGATAAGCTGACGTGAATGACGCCGGCGCGTGCCGGGGCTCGGAGAGGATTATGGGAATCGCCCCGCTACGCGCGGGGCCAGATGCGAAACGCAGCGTCCGCACGCGAATCGCTTCGCCATTGCCGCCGCCGATTCGCAGGCGCGCTCGCGCCGCGCGCGAGAGGCGCCTACTGTCGGGACTCCATCCACGTCACCTTTCAACCACCCATGGCAAAAGTCTCCAGTGGCGGTTCCCATTCGCCGCCGCCACCACCGCCACCGCCGCAGCACACGGGCGGCTCGAATGGCTCGAACGGTTCCAACGGCACCAATGGCACCAATGGCACCAACGGCAGCAATGGCGCCAACGGCCCCAATGGCACGAACAACAACAATCAGAATAACGGCTCGGGCGACAGCACGGACCCCTCCGTACTGAACTCCGCGATGACGCAACTGGTGCTGCAGGTGGGCCAGATGATCATCGCGCAGGCGCGCAAGAACAAACCGCCCGATCCCGATAGCGACGAGTAGCGCCGCGGGCAACCGCATGGCCCGAACGACGCCCGGCACCGCCGGGCGTCGTTCGTTCAGGAGCCACCCGGCACGGCAGCGATCGCTGCCGGAACCGCCGGCGGCGGCAACTGCGGCAACTGCGGCGGCCGCGCGGGCAGCATCGGCAGCGGCGCGCGCTGCGCCGCGATATTGCGGATGCCCGATACCGCCGTGACGTCCCGCGCCACCGTCGGCACCGCGGGCAACGTGCCCACGATGCCCGTCGGACCGCTGGTGGTATCGCCGTTGAGGTCGGCTGGGCTCGGCGCCCGCAGGATGCGGGGCGTGACCAGGAACAGGCGCTGGAACTTCTGGCCCGAATGGTTGCGGTAGCGGAACAGGCCGCCGATCCATGGAATCTTCGAAAGGCCCGGCACACCGGTCTCCTGTCGCTGGTCCTGCAGCGCGGTGTACCCCGCGATCAGCAGGCTCTCCCCTTCCGAGATCAACGCCTGCGTGTCGATGGTGCTGTTCGACACGACCGGCAGGTTGCTCACCGTCTGGGACGTCAGCTGGCCATCCTCGATATGCACGTTGAGCCGGATCTGCGACGGCGTGCCGGCATTGTCCGAGCCCGGCACGATCATCGGCAGCACGCGCAGCGACACCCCGGCCGAGATACCGTACAGGTCCGCCGACTGGTAGCCGGAAACCGGCACGTAGAACGTCTGCTTGTTGTCCATCACGGCTTCCACGTTGTCCAGTGTCGCCACCTTCGGGCTCGCGTTGAGCGTGGCTTGATCGGTCTGGGCCAGCGCGCTGATGCGCGACAGCAGATACTTGCCTGCCCCGCCGAGCACCGCCGTGAACACGCCGCCCACCGGCGTGGTGGGCAGCAGCGAATTCCCTTCACGGTCGCGATCGTTCGGATTGCCGTAGCCGTTCGGATTGAGCGAGCCCGGGTAGCCCGCCTGCGCGTTCTGTCCGTTGCCGATGGCGAAATCGACATGCCCGCTGTGCGCGCGCCAGTCGACGCCGAGCTGCTGCAACGCGTTGTCGGTAATCTCGATGATGTTGGCGTCGATCTCCAGCACGGCCGGCCGCACGTCGAGGGACTCGATCAGCGACTGAAACGAACCCATGCGGTCGGGCCTGCCACGGACGAGGATGGAGTTCGTGCGCGGGTCGGCCTGGATGATCGGACGGTCTTCCGGATAGACGTCCGTCACGCGGCCATTGCGCCGCGAGGCCGCCATCCCTCCACCGCCAGCGCCGCCACCACCGCCGTCGGCCACGGCGCCCCCCGGCAACGGCGCTACCGCACCGGCCGCGCCCGCCGCACCGCCCATCAATCCGGGCAAGCCGATGATCCAGCCGTTCTGCGACTCCGGCTGGCGCGACCGGCTGCCGCCGCCGGGCGACCCCGTATCGGTCTCCGACACATTGCGCAAGCGGCGCGCATCGGACTGCGGCGCCGTCTGCGAACCGATGCGCCCGCCATCGGGCTGATAGAGATCGCGCAGCATGTTGGCCACGCCGCGGATCGTGATGGACTGGCCATCGACGGTCACCGTATGATCGGCCGCCCACGCATAGCGCAACGGAAACACGCGCACGGCCTGCCCGTGCTGCTGGTCCACGTGATTCTGGTCGACGAGCCTGGCCACGTCGTTCACGAGCTCCACGTAGCGCGGCGGGCCCGACACCACGGCCGTTCGGGCGTCGTCGTCGAAGCGGATCGGGAAGCGCGGATCCTCGATCTGCAGCTTGGCGAGGGACCGGCGCAGCGCCGCGGTCGAGGCGGCGGAGAGCCCGATCGTCGTCGAGACCACCTCGTCCGCGCTGTAGATGCGCAGGACCGCGCCGTCGTAGTACCAGATGAAACCGAACGTCGCCGCCATGCGCTCGAGCATCAGCTGCGGACGCGTGTCGAAGCGCCCGCTTACCGTTCCCTTGACCTTCGGCGAAATCTGCACGGCAACGCCCGCGCTGGCGCTGACGTCGCGCAGCACTTCCTGGATGTCCTTGCGGTCGGCCACGTAGCTGATGTTGCTCGACCGCCATGGAATCGGCGCCGCCAGTGCAGTCGGCGCGAACATCGAGGTCATCGTCTGGAGGGCGATGATCGCGCCGACCGCGGCGGCGCGCACCGGCCGGCGCGCGCGTCGGGCGTTGGCGCGGGTGGGGTTGCTGCGGGTGCGGTTAGCCATGGATGGTCTCGGACGGCGATTCGTGGAATTGGCGGCGATAGTTCTTCAGCAGCGAGGACCGGCTCGTGAAGCCCCAGCGGCTGGCGGTGTCGAGCACTGTGGCATGCGTACGCGTGTCGTCGAGCAGGTCGCCGCGCACGCCTTCGAGGCGGAGCTGGCGAATCAGCGCGCTCGGCGACATGCCCAGCGACCGCTTGAACTCCATCTGCAGCGCGCGCTCCGTCACGTCGATATGCGCGGCCACTTCGCGCGTGGTCAGCGTGCTGTGGCCGATGTTCTCGACGATGTAGAGATACGCGCGGCGATATTTCGCCGGCAGCCGCCCGGCGATGTCGTCGGCGCGCGCCTGTGCGGACGCATCGGCGCGCGGGTCCTGCGCGCGCATGGAGATGACCTCCGTGCGCAGGCGCTGGAGGGCCTCTTGCGAATAGATCGTCCACAGGTCGAGCGCCGAGGCGACCTGGCCGCGCAGGGCGGCCACCTTGCCGCTGGCGTAGAGCAGATCGAGATGGCCGCGCACCGCGCCGGCGGTATCGCCGCGCTTGTCGAGCGTGCTGTAGAGCCGATCCGTGAGCAGCGAGAAGCCACCGCCGAGCGCGGCCATCAGCGCGTCGATGCGCATATGGGCGTGCACCACCGTGCGTTCCGGCAGCGAGAGCGCATCCATGCGCGTAGGCAGCATGCGCGCGGCGTCGCCATCGCCGGAAGCGGTGGCGGCCAGTTCGGTGAGGTAGGCCGCGTAGCGGGCCATCAGGGTGACCGGCCACATGCCGGTGTTGCCGCCTGCCCCGGTAACCGAGGCCTCCCTCACATTGCCGCGCAGCGATGCCGCGGCGGCCATGTCCTGCGGCGACGCACCCAGCGTCGCGCCGAGCGTGGCAGCGGGCGCGGCCGCCCGCACCGATTGCCAGAATACGTGGTCGGCCAGTCCGGGCGACCAGCGAATGGCGAGCTGGATGCCGATGTCGAGCGCGAGCAGTTCGACGACGTGGGCCCATAGCGCGTCATCGGCCTGCGCGGCACTGTGGCGAGCCTGGGCAATCGCATGTTCCGCGGCGCGCTGATGGCCGAGCTGATGATCGATCAACGCCAGCGCGATCGCGGCTTCGGTCCGTTCCGCGCCGCTTGCGGCATCGTCGTGCATGATGCGCGTGAAGCAATTGCGCGCCAGGCTCGTGCGGTTGCGCTTGAACGCCTGCCAGCCCGTATTGCGGCATGACACAAGGCGCAGTTGCTCCGCGCCGCGGCATACGCGCTGCGCGCGCGCGTAGCCCTGCTCGGCTTCCTCGTCGAGGTCGCGCAGGGCGAGCGCGTCGGACACGGCCTGCAAACGCGAGACCGCGCCCACGCCGAGCTGACGTTCGTCGCCATCGGCGGCATCCGCCACCAGCGCGTAGGCCTGTTGCCAGTCCGCTTCGAACACCGCCTTTGCGTAGCGTGGCAGATGCGCGCGGGCGGCAATGCCGCTGACCAGCGCGAAATAGATTCCGCTTACCATGACTTACCTCTCTTCGATATGCGTCGTTGCCGAGTGCGACTTCCGTGTCAACAGAAGTTGAAACAACGATAGCGAAGAAGCGGCCCCATCAAACTCAAGAAACTCACACGCAATTCTCAATTTTTACGCGATGATTTTCTTCGCGCGATGTTCGTTCGCGCAGCGATGCCCGCTTGGTCAGTGGCGGAGCTTTTCGAGCAGGCCGGAGAAGCCGGTGAAGTGGATCGCGTCGCGGACCTGCACGGAGATGGCCCCGATCATTGCGACGAGGAGAATCACGCCGATCAGTCCGCGCAGGGGCTGGCTCAGCGAGTTGGGTTCGAGCTTGCCCGCGGCGCGTCCGACAATCGACAGCCCGAGGTCGATCAGCACCAGCGCGAGCATGATCGGCGCGCAGATCTTCACCGCGGTGGCGAGCATGCCGTTGCCCTGGTCGATGGCAAGGGATGCCGCCGCACTACCGAGATCGGGTGCCGCGGAGATCAGCGGCCACCAGTGGTACGACTCGAACAGGACGCCGAGCAATACCGTCATGCCGCCCGAAATATGGAACAGCGTGATCGTGAGCTGCACGAGCAGCGACGAGACGGGCGTGCTCTGCTCGCCGTGCATCGGGTTGGTCATCTGCACGTTGTTGAAGCCGGCGAGGTCGTCAATCAGCGTGCCGGCCGCTTCGGCGACCCAGAAGATGATCGACGCGAGGTAGCCGATCATCAGGCCGATGAACGCTTCCTTCATCGTCAGCAGCAGCATGTCGGGGACGGTGAGATGCTCGAAGGCCGATGGCGATTGTCCGGCGGCGATGAACCACGTCATCAGGTAGCAGGCACCCGCGCGGACGGCTCCGGGTACGGCCTGCGACGACATGGCGGGCAGCACGAGGAAGATCGTCGTGACGCGCATGCCCGACAGCGCGATCAGGAACAGCAGGCCGTGGGCCTGGTCGTTGAACGCAAGCAGCGTGCCGATCGTGTTGGCGTCCATCGCGATGTTCCGTACGGTTGATCAGTATTGAGTTCAGACGTGCCGCGCCGCGTTGCGTGTGCTTCTGGCGTGCAGGCGTGCCGCGGCGGTCTCCGAGGCCTCTTCGTCCAGCGCGGCCTCTGCCGCGCGCTGCGCGGCGTCGATCAGTGCCTGCAGCCGCTGCTGGCAGGTGTCGCGCGACGTTTCCGCGCGGGAGAGCACGCGCTGCGCGGCGTCCACCTTTTGCTGCGCGGAGACGCGATACCGTTCCGCGACCTCGATGGCCTGGTCGGCGGCCTTCACCTCATCGTCGAGGTAGCGCAGGTAGGCCACGTGCATGAGGTACGAGGCCGGGGCCATATCGCGCGCGGTCAGCAGCCGGGCGAGTTCCCTGCGGCCCGCGTCGAGCCGGGCCTGCGCTTCGGCGCGGGCTTCGCGGGCGGCGGCGACCGCGGCCTCCCGTTCGCGGAGTTCGGCACGGCGGGCGAGCAACGCCTCGTTGGCGCGCTCGACGGCGCGCTCCTTGACGATCAGCACGGCGCGCCATGCCCGCAGTTCGCGGCTCATGGCGTGCGGTACATGGCCGCACGCGCGGGGGGGCGCATGGGGGTGGGCATCCGCTTGTTCACTCGTGGGCTCAATGGTGAACTCACTGGTCAGCGTAGCTCATGACGATATTGGCGGTTTCGAACGCCTCGGCGTGTTCCTGCGTGCCCTGCCCAAGGAACGCCTCGAGTTCCTCATGCCGGGCGATTGCCTCATCCGCGAGCGCGTCATTGCCGCTCTGATATTCGCCGACCTGGAGCAGCGTTTCCACTTCCGCATAACGCGCGAGCAGCTTGCGCATGCGGCCTGCTCCGGCCATGTGGTCCTGTGTCGCCACGAGCGGCATCACGCGGCTCAGGCTGTTGAGAATGTCGATCGCCGGATAGCGATTGCGGGCGGCGATCTCGCGCGAGAGGATCAGGTGGCCGTCGAGAATGCCTCGGACTTCCTCGGTCACGGGGTCGCTGCCGCTTTCGTCTTCGGCGAGCACCGTGTACAGCGCGGTGATCGAGCCGACGTCGCTGGTGCCGGCGCGTTCGAGCAGGCGCGGGAGTTCGGCGAAGATCGACGGCGGGAAGCCCCGGCGCGTGGGCGGTTCGCCGGCGGCGAGGCCGATCTCCCGCTGCGCGCGGGCGAATCGCGTGAGGGAGTCCATCATCAGCAGGACGCGCAGGCCCTGGTCACGAAAATATTCCGCGACGGCGGTGCCGACGTAGGCGGCCTTCGCGCGTTCGATCGACGAGCGGTCCGACGTGGCGCAGACGACCACGGTGCGGCGCATGCCGGCCTCGCCGAGAATCAGCTCGATGAACTCGCGCACTTCGCGGCCGCGCTCGCCAATCAGCACAATGACGCTGATGTCGCAGTCCGTGCCGCGGGCGAGCATGCCGAGGAGCGTACTCTTGCCGACGCCGGCCGGGGCGAAGATACCCAGGCGCTGCCCTTCGCCGAGGGTCATCAGGCCGTCGATGGCGCGGACTCCGGTGGCGATGGCGGTGTCGATGAGCTTGCGGCGCATGGGGTCGGGGGCGTTCGCGAACACCGGGACATAGTGCGTGGCGTCGATGGGGCCCCTGCCGTCGATGGGCTCGCCAAGGCCGTCGATGACGCGGCCCAGCAGACCCTGCCCGACACCGATGGCCAGCGCGCGGCCGCTGCCGACCACGCGGGTGGCTCTGGAGAGTCCGACCGTGTTGCCGAACGGCGCGAGCAGCAGCATGCGGCGGCTGAAGCCGACGACTTCGGCGCGCTGTAGCACTGTTCCGGATGGCGATTGCAGTTCGCAGATCTCGCCCAGCGAGGCATCGAGGCCGCCGACGTGCAGCAGCGTGCCGGTGACCTCCACGATCTTCCCATAGCGCGCGCCGCCCTCGGTGGACGCCAGCGCCCGATCGACCCGCTCGGCGAACTCGAGGATCGTGCTCATGCGGCGGCTCCGTAGGCGGGCTGGGGGGCGTAGTCTTCGATCGTGCCTTCGATCGTGCCTTCGATCGGGGCGTCGTTGAGGTTCGGGTGCTGCGCCGCGTGCTGCTCGACAGCGTACGCAGGGGCGGGGTCGGGGGCAACCATGCGTTCGCGTTCCAGCAGGCGGCGCAGGGAGGCCATCTCTTCGTCGAGGCTCGTGACGAAGACGCCGTTGTCCCACTCGCAACGGCAGCTGCCGACGGGGGCGTTGGCGTCGGACACCACGTCGAGCGCGGCGTGGCGGCCAACGGTGTCGCGCAGCAGCCCCAGCGCTTCCCGCGCGCGGGCGACGTCGTCCGGGTGCACGGTGAGCGTGACGAAGGACGCTTCGTCGATCAACCGCTGTAGCCGCAGCGTGACGCGTGCGAATAGCGCATTGCGGTCGCTCTCGCAGACGATGCGTTCGACGGCGGCCATCACCAGATGCGCGAGCCGTGCCTGAGCACTGGCCATCGCGGTGTAGGCGTCGCGCGCCTCGTGCAGCATCACGGCGTTGGCGTCGTCGTGCGCCTTGCGGAGTCCCGCGGCATATCCCTCGGCCGCCGCGGCCTCCCAGCGCGCCTGCGCGGCGGCATCGGTCGCAGCCGCCTCGGCCATGGCCGACTCGCGGATCGACGCGGCATGCGAATGCGCATCGCCCACGATCCGCCGCGCCTCCGCTTCCGCCCTTGCCATCGCCTCGTCGATCGACAGCACCGCGGCATACTCCCCGGCGCGGAGGACGTCCTGCTCGATGCCTACGTCGGCGCGATAACGTTGCTTGCGGTCGAGCCAGACAATCATGTCAACTCCGGCATCCATTGCGTCAGGCGGTGGAAGAAGGCGGCGTTTTCCTTCTTGTTCGCTTCCTTGCAGGCTTCCTCGCTGGCTTCCGCCGCGCTGGCTTCGGTCCAGTGCCACAGCGAGCCCTTCGCCGGCTCTTCGGCGTCCGACCGGCCGATGCTCCCGGCCTGCGGTTGCCCCGCCGGCATGCCCGGCAGCGCGTCCGCGCCAGCGGCGTGGCTCGCGTCTTGGCGCCCCTCTTTACACTCCTCTGGGCCCACCTTTGGGCCCACCTTTGGGCGCACCTTTGGGTGCACCTCGTAAGGTGGCTCGCCATACCCCGCCAGCACGGCCAGCGACCCCGCCGCGGGTTCGCCCGCGATGAGGCGGGCGAGGCCGTCGTGGGCCAGCGCGTCGGCGTCGAGCGTGGGGGGCAGCGCGATGGCGGTCTCGCCGTCTTCGGCGGCGGCGCCGCGCAGTTGGGTCAGCAGTGCCGCGTCACCGACTGCCCCGCTCAGCGCCGAGAGGCTCGCGCGATCGATGCAGCGCCGGAGGGCGGAGCGCCGCGCGAACAGCGCGCGCAGCACCAGCGCCTGCCGCCGGCGCGCGGGCTCCGCGACGCACAGCCTCGCCACGGGCCGCAGAAACGCCTCGGCCGGCACCGCGTCGGCCAGCAGCGCCGCGCGGGCCCAGCGTCGCGAACGCCCGAGGCCGGCCGCGGCCACGCCCTCTTCCAGCCGCGCCGCATAGGCCCGCAACGCCGTCATCGCCATCGCGAGCTCGGCGGGCGTTCCGGCGATGCCGGCACCCCCCGACACGAGGAGCATGTCGGCGTCAGGGCGGCGTTGAACCGCCGGCCCGATGTCCCCGGAAGCGCCGTCGCGCATGGGCCCGGCGCTCGCGTCAGAGCCTCCTTGGGTGACGCAGTCCATCGGCATCCCCTCCGTCATGACGCCGCTCCGCTGGCAGCCCGCCGCGTCCCGCGCCGGCGGTCGGACACCGCCTCCGCGATGCGTTCGCGGAACAGGAAGCCCGTGACGCCGAGCGCGACCAGTACCGCCGCGGCGATGCCGAGCCAGAGCAGCGACGCCGACGACTTGTGCCGGACCGCGCGCTGCACCTCCGCCGGGACGAATGTCACGCTGACGTTCTCGTACGTGAGGCCCTCCACGCTATGCATCACGAGGTTCTTGATGCTGGGCAGCAACGACGCCACATCGGTGTTGGGCCGGTACTTGATGAACACCGCCGCCGAGGAAGGCTTGACCACATTGGACAACGGATCGTTGTTGGGCAACACGATCTGCACACTCGCGAACGAGACCCCATCCACCCGCGACAACACCGCCGACAACTGCTGCGACACCCCGTAGATGAACCTCACACGTTCTTCGGTAGGCGTGGAGATCAGCCCCTCCTTCTTGAACATGTCCCCGAGGTTGGAATACTTCTCCCGTGGCAGGCCATGCGCGCGCAGCGCCTTCATCGCGTCGGGAAAATCGTCGCCCGGCACCGTGACCGTCCAGGTCTTGCCGCTGTCGGGCGTCTCCTTGTCCGGATGCAATCCGGCGTCGAACAGCACGCTCATCATCTCGTCGACCTCGTTCTCGTTCAGCTGCGAGTAGAGCTGCTTGTTGCAGCCCGTCAGCAACAGTGCAAGCAGGAGGCCGACGACCAGGCCGAAGGGAAAACGGGGGCGGACAGAGGTCATGATCGCTACTGGTTCTTCATGAGGTTCTGGACCGCGCTCTTGCCGCCCTGCGCAAAGCCGACCCCGAGTTCGAGCCGTGCCATCGCGTCCGCCATGTGATACTGCAATTGCACCATCTGCGCGGTCATCTCGCGCTGGTCCATCGTCGGTGCCGCCTGCTGAAAGGCCTGCACGCGATGCTGCAGGTCATTGAACATGTCGTCCTGCGCGCCGACCATCTCCGTGATCGCCGAAGGACGCTGGGCGGGGCTGGCCTCCTGACTGCGCGTCTGCATGTCCGACGCGGCACGGTCCAGCAGCTGGCGAAAGCGCGCCTCGGACTCCGGCGAGGCAGGCGGCACGGCGGGGTTCGACACACTGGCCGCATCCCCTGTGCCCATACCCACACCGCTGGGCGGAAAGGGGCCGTGTGTGGGCCCGTGTGTGGGCCCATACGCGCTCGCCGCGGCGGCCGGCGCCACGCGCGACGGGCCGTCGATGGCGGAGATGGCCTGGATGGCACCGATGGAAGGATCGATCATGGACATGCTGGGCTCTCCTCGGACGCTTACACGCGCAGGAAGTGGGTGGTGGAGTATGGGGAACGATCGGTGGAACGCTCCGGGGAGTGCCCGGCGGAACGGTCCGCGCCCGTGAGGGCGCGCGGGACGTCCTCGTCTTCCTTGCGGCCCATCAGCAGATTGACCAGCCGCGTGGATTCGGGGTCCGCCTCGCCCGCCAGCACCTGGTTGGCGAACATCTGCCAGCCCGGGTCCCGCAGCGAAAACAGGCAGGTGGCCAGCAACGCGGCCACATAGGCGTTGAACGGCGCCTGGAGCGTCTGCGACTCCATGTCGCGCAACGTACGCGCGGCGTCGTCGTAGCGCTTGCGGCCCATCATGAGCCAGACGTCGTAGATATGCAGCTCGCGGAAGCGCGGCCGCATCACGTGCAATGCCGACAGCAGGCGCTCCGCCTCGTGGTTGTACTGCTTGTTCACGCTCGTGACGAGCAGTTCGATCAGGGCGGATACGAGGGAATCCGGGCATTCGGTCATGTCGAGCACGATGGTCTCCAGCGGGGCGGAATCTGGGAATGGAGTGTGGCGCGCCCTTCGTGCCCCTGCCGCCCCGCATGCGAAGACACCACGCCCGGGGCGAAGCCGCGCCGCGCTCCGGCGCCCGCTTCGCCAGCCGCCGCGCGGCTTCGGGTCCGTCCGTGCAGGGCCGCGCCCGCCCGCGCACCATCGCCAGCGTTGCCAGCCTGAGCGATGCAGATCGCCCGCATCATGTCCGACGAAAAGACCGAAGCCCCCACACAGAAAAAGCTCGACGATGCCAGGCGCGAAGGCAAATCGCCGAAAAGCACGGACCTGGCGGCCGGCGCACTGCTGATCGGCGCGGGCGCCGCGATGTCCGGCGCCGCGGGCTTCATGGGCGAACATCTGCGCAACCTCGTCAACGTGGCGCTGGATGTCGGCCGGTCGGCCTCGCCCCGCTTCGATATCGGCGCATTCCTCATCGCCGTGAGCATCGAGGCCGGCTGGGTCCTGCTGCCGCTGCTTGGCGTCGCCATCCTGTTGCCAGCCGCCGCGCTGGTCGCGCAGACCGGTTTCAACGTGTCGTTCAAGTCGGTCGAACTGAAGCTCGACGCGATCAACCCCGCCGCCGGCATCAAGAAGCTGTTCTCGCTGCGGGCGCTGCTTGACCTCGTGAAGATGGTCCTCAAGGCCGCCGTGCTCGTCGCCGTGCTGATCAAGCTCACGATGCTGCTGCTCCCCACCACGGCCGCCCTCGCCTATCAGTCCGTCGCGGACGTGGTCGCGGTCGTCTGGATCCTGCTGTGGCGCTTCATCGCCGCGGCGGGGGTGCTGTTCCTGCTGATCGGCGCGGCGGACTACGGCCTCCAGTACTGGCTCTTCATCCGCGAACACCGCATGTCGAAGGACGAGGTCAAGCGCGAAAACAAGGAGTCAGAAGGCAATCCCGAGATCAAGTCCAAGCGCAAGTCGATCGCCCGGGAGATCGCGATGGGCGGCGCCACCGCCAAGGTGGAACAGGCCAACGCCGTCGTGGTCAATCCGACCCACTATGCCGTGGCCATTCGCTATGTGGCCGAGGAGCATGGCCTGCCGCGCGTCATCGCAAAAGGCGTCGACGCGGAAGCGCTTGCCATTCGCGAGCGCGCGGAAGCCTGCGGCGTGCCGATCGTCCCCGCGCCGCCGCTCGCGCGCGCGCTCTACACCGTACCGCTCGAGCAGGCCGTTCCCGAGCCGCTGTTCGAAGCCGTCGCCGAAGTGCTCGCATGGGTCGCCCAGCTGACCCCGGCGGCCGACAACCCAACCGAGGCCCACTGACATGTCCACGCCACGCGCGTCACAAGCCACCACGGCGAACTCCGTCCTCCGCGACTACTCGGGCGAATTCAGCATCGCCGCGCTCATCGTCGCCATCGTCGCGCTGATGATCCTGCCGCTGCCGACGATCGTCATCGACACGCTGCTGTCCATCAACATCATGCTCAGCGTCATCCTGCTGACGGCGACGATGTACGTGCCGAGCGCCACATCCCTGTCGGCGTTTCCGTCGCTGCTGCTGTTCACGACGCTGTTCCGGCTCTCGCTGAACATCGCATCGACCAAGTCGATTCTGCTCAAGGCGGACGCAGGACACATCATCGAGAGCTTCGGCCAGCTGGTGGTCGGCGGCAACCTTGTGGTGGGCCTCGTCGTGTTTCTGATCATCACGACGGTGCAGTTCATCGTGATTGCGAAGGGCTCGGAGCGCGTGGCCGAGGTCGGCGCGCGCTTCACGCTCGACGCCATGCCCGGCAAGCAGATGAGCATCGATGCGGACGTCCGCGCGGGTAACATGACCGCAGAGGAGGCGCGCGAGCGCCGAGAGATGCTGGCCATCGAGAGTCAGCTGCACGGCGGCATGGACGGCGCGATGAAGTTCGTGAAGGGGGATGCCATCGCGGGCCTCGTCATCACCATGGTCAACATCGTGGCGGGCATCGTCATCGGCACGAGCTACCACGGGATGAGCGCGTCCGAGGCGGCGTCGCGTTTCTCGGTGCTGTCGATCGGCGACGCGATGGTGTCGCAGATTCCGTCGCTGCTGATCTCGGTGGCCGCCGGCATCATGATCACGCGCGTGTCGAAGGAGCACGAGAAGCCGCGCTCGCTGGGCATGGAGATTCTTGCGCAGCTGTCCACGAGCTCTCGCGCGCTTTCCACGGCCTCCGTGCTGCTGGCCGGGTTCGCGCTCGTGCCGGGATTCCCTTCGACGATCTTCCTGCTGCTCGCGGGCGGTCTGTATGGCGGCGGCCACGCGGTGCGCCGCGCCGCCCTGCGCCGCAACAACGACGCGGATGAAGCGCTGTCGTCGCTGCAGCGGGAAGGCGCAAAGCAGGACACTGGCAGCATTCTGCGCAATGCGCCGGCCTTTGCGGCGCCGCTCGCGGTGAAGCTGTCGCGCGAGCTGGCCGACAAGCTGGACCTCGAGAAGCTCGACCAGGCGTTCGAGACCGGACGCCGTATCGTGGCCGAGGAGCTTGGCCTGCCCTTCCCCGGCATCGTGTTCTGGGGGGACGAGCACTTGTCGGGCATGACCTACGACGTGCTCGTGCATGACGTGCCTGTGGCGTCGGGCGACCTGGACGCGGCCGGCAGCAAGACGCCGGAGGAAGAACGGGAGGCGCGCATCGCCGAGCATGCGGTGGAGACGCTGCGTCGGGAGGCGCGGCTGTTCATCGGCGTGCAGGAGGCGCAGTGGATTCTTGAACGCATCACGGCGACGTATCCAGGGCTTGTTTCGGAGGCGCAGAAGGCATTGCCGGTGCAGAAAATCGCCGACGTGCTGCGGCGGCTGCTCGAGGAGCAGATTCCGATCCGCGATATCCGCTCGATCCTGGAGAGTCTCGTGGCGTGGGGACCGAAGGAGAAGGACCTCGTCATGCTGACGGAGTACGTGCGCAGCGACCTCGGCCGCATGATCGCGCACCGTGCGACGCGAGGCTCGCGGCAGCTGCCGGCGATCGTGCTGGACCAGGAGCTCGAGCAGACCATCCGGCAGTCGATCAAGCCCACGCCGGCGGGCAACTTTCTGACGCTGGAGCCGCGCGTGATCGAAATGATCCTGCAGCGGCTCGAGCGGCTGGCGAACGGTCCCAACGGCGAGGGTCCGCCGGACCGGCTGGCTGTGGTCACCGCCGCCGATATCCGCCGCTACTTCCGCCGGCTCATCGAGCGGCGCTTCGAACGGCTCGACGTGTACTCGTTCCAGGAACTCAACGGCGAGATCGACCTGCAGCTGGTCGGCAGCCTTTCGCTCTGACCGCCATGACCCGCACACCCCTGCCCATGCCGCCGGTACGGATCCTGCCGGCCACCGACACCGGGACGACGCCCGCCGCCGCGCCATCGGCCGACGCCGGCAGCCGCTTCCGCCGCCTGCTTGACCGCCAGTCGACACGGACGGCGGCACCCGCGCTGCCTTCATTTTGCGCGTCAATCGGCGCGTCAATCGGCGCGTCAATCGGCGCGTCAATCGGCGCGTCGCCCGATGCGATGGCTGGCCCGCGCGCGGACGCATCGCCTCGCGCGATGGACGCTGGCGCCGGCACGACGGACGGCGCCTCGCGTCGCGACCCTTACTGCGCTACCGGGGGTGTCCCCTGCGGTGTGCCCAACGGCGTCCCCTATGGCGTTCCAACCGCGCGCTCCGCGCCCGCGGCCAGCGACGCCGCGCCGGCCCTCGCGCCAACTGCCACGCAGCCGGCGCCAGCCCAGCCGTCGCTCGTGCGTACGTCCCAAGCTCCCCTGCCTGCGCAGGCCGCATTCGCGCCCGTCGCCCCCCGGCGGGACGAGCGGGAGATGTCGCAGCCGAAGCCGGCGGTCCAGCCGGACAACGCGGCACAGGACCGCAATGCGTGCACGTTCCCCCCCGCCTTCGTGACCCAGCTCGAGCGCGATGTCGGCGCGTTTTGCGGGGCCGGCGAACTCGCTGCCGATAGCCCGGCGCGCACGGTCACGCTGACGCCAGACCCGCGCGTCCTGCCCGAAACGCGGCTGACCATGACGATTTCGCCCGATGCCCTGTCGCTTCGGTTCCACAGCGAATCCGCACGTTCCCGTGAATTACTCTGCTTGCACGGCGATACGTTGAAGTCGCGGCTCGCGGGCCGGACCGGACGCACCGTTGAGATTGAGATTGAAAGCGATATCGAGAGCGATAACGCCTGACCGCACAACCGCATAGCCGCATAACCGAAACAAGCAGACACCCATCCGCATCATGTCCGCACCCACCGTCCACGTCGATCCGCTACGCACCCGGCTGCCGCGCCACGCCCCGGCGATGGCGCGCCTGTCGCGCATGCTGCCGGCCATGGCACGGCAGGCGCAACTGGACGTGTCGCTGCTGGTGTCCGCACGCGAACCCGTTTTCGTGGACCCCGCCCGCGTGCTGATCGAGTCCGACGCCGGTGCCGCGCTGCTGCGCGTCGATCTGGCGAGCTCGCCCGCGCTGGAGAGCATCGCCGCGGATCGCGATGCGGCGCGCCGCGTCGCACTGGCCAACCTGTACCTCGCGCCGTGGCTCGCCGCGTTGCAGCCCGCCCATACCGGCGCGCTCGTCGTGCGAGACCTCGGCCGCGATGTGCCGCATCGCCTCAACGACGAGCCGATCGACGCAGACGATGCAGACCGCGTGCGCCGAGGCCTGTCGCTGACGCTCGGCGCGGAGATGCCCTGCGTGGTCGATGCCATCGCCCCATCGCTGGTGGACGCCCTCGCCCGGGATCACGAAGACACCCTCCCCCCGACATCGGCAACCGGCAGCGATCCGGCAGCCATCACGGGTCGCACCCCGGGCCGCACCCCGGACCACATACCGGGCACGCTGCGCGGGCGCCTTCACGTCGCTACCCGCACGGTGCGTCTGGACGTGCTGCAAAGCCTCCGCCCCGGTGACGTCCTGCTCGGCTGGCCGCTCCGCGCGCCATACGCCTCCGATACGCCCGATGCCCGAATGGAAGGCCTGTCACTCCGCTGGGGGACCGCCCAGGGCGTGCAGGCACACGCCACGGTGTCCGCCGCGGGCAGCACCCTGACGCTTCAAAGTCCCCTGACCATGATCCAAGACACGCAAGACTTCGATACCGCCAGCGCGGAGCCCAGCCCGCCGACCGTCGATCTGGGACCGATGACGGTCCCGGTCCGCGTGGAACTCGTGACGCTCGAACTCTCGCTCGATGCCATCGCCGCGCTGCAACCCGGCAGCATCGTCGAACTCCCCGCGCCGCTCGACGGCGCCGTGGTCCAGCTCGTGTGCTGCGGCAACACGGTGGCGAGCGGACAACTGGTTGCCGTGGGCGACAACCTCGGCGTTCGCATCGTGCAACCCGTGCAAGCGCCGGCCCATGGGCACTAACATCAACGTCGCGTCGCTGCTGATCACGCTACTCGCGCTCGGGCTGCTGCCCTTCATCGCGATGGTGGTCACCTCGTACACGAAGATCGTCATCGTGCTCGGGCTGCTGCGCAATGCGCTCGGCGCGCAACAGGTGCCGCCGTCGATGGTGACGAACGGGATCGCGCTGATTGTGTCGTGCTTCGTGATGGCGCCCGTCGGCCAGGCCGCCTACGACGCCGCGCAAAGGATGTCCAACGGCAGCCTCGTCGACAACGGCAATGCCGCCGTGCTGTTCGACGCCGCACGCGAACCGTTCCGGCAGTTTCTGACCAAACACACGTCCGAGCGGGACCGCGCGTTCTTCATGAAGTCGGCGAAGGAGATCTGGCCGCCGGAGATGGCGGACAAGCTCAAGCAGGACGACCTCCTCGTGCTCGCGCCGTCCTTCACCGTGAGCGAACTGGCGGCCGCGTTCCGCATCGGCTTTCTGCTGTACCTGGTCTTCATCGTGATCGACCTCGTGATCGCGAACATCCTGATGGCGCTGGGCCTCTCGCAGGTCACGCCCACCAACGTGGCCATTCCGTTCAAGCTGCTGCTCTTCGTGGCGATGGATGGCTGGTCGGTGCTGATCCACGGTCTCATCTCCACCTACAAATGACATGGACTACGACAACATCGTCCACCTGACAACGAGCGCGCTCATGATCTGCCTCATGGTGTCGCTGCCGGCCGTCGCCACCGCCGCGGTCTCCGGCCTGCTCATCTCGTTCCTGCAGGCCATCACGTCGCTGCAGGACTCGAGCATCTCGCAGGTCGCCAAGCTGATCATCGTCACGGGCGTGCTGCTGGCCACCGCGCCGTGGGGCGCCTCGGCCGTGCTCGAGTTCGCCAACGCGGTCATGCGCACGGTGTTCCCGTCATGAGAATCGTCAATGGCTACGTCCAGTCGATGGACCCATCCGACGTGCCGGGGTCGCATGACGCCCACGGCGCCGGCGAGCATGGACACAAGACGCGCGGACCGGCGCAACGAGCGGCGCAACCCAAGCGCCCGCAGAACCTGCGCGCCGCCCGCAGCGCGCGCGCCCGGGCGGGTGTGCAGCACGACCCCGAAGGCGTCGAGTCCGGCCACACCGCGCACGAGGAAAGCGAACTGAGCGAGCTGCACCACATCGACGGGCACCATCCGCGCACGGCACGCCGGAATGCGCGGCGCCGTAGCGCCGCCAGCGCGAGCCATGATCCCGAACAGGAAGGCGACGATCAGGACGACGCGATCGACATGCACGAGCACGATGCGCGGGAGGACTGGCGCCAGCGGCTCGTGATCCAGTCGAGCGAGCAGCGTGGCGGCGAGGGTGGCTTTGACGACCGCTCCGGGGGCCACGGCGACGAAGAGCGCTTTCACGACCCGAAACACGACCGGCCCCAAGACCAGAACCGCGAGCAACGCGCGACGGGTTTCGGCAATGCGTTCCGCCAGACCGCGGCGCGCCGGTTGACGAAGCATCCGGCGGCTGGACAGGCCGGTCTCCGCGACGCCGATATCGGCTGGGCGCAGTCGGAGCTGCTCGCGCAGATCCCCGCGATCCAGCAGCCCGTCCAGTCGGGCGCTGCACGCGTGGCAGGCCGGCTCGAGCGGCAGACGCGCGAGACCATGCTGCGCTACCTCGCGCAACGGGTGCGCAAGGGCCGCGCGGCGGAGACCGCCGATCCGGCGATGGCCCCGGGAAAGCTGGAGACGGTGCGCGCGCAGCTCGTTGCCGAACGCGAACGCCTGCGCGAACAAGGCATCGCTCCGCGTGCGTCGATGTTGCTTGACGAAGCGCAGCAGCGGCAGTTCCTGCTGCTCCCGCTGAAGCTGCTGATGTTGTCGTCGCCGGGCCCACGCCGCCATGGCAACCAGGCCATCGCGACCATCCAGTCGCTGCTCGGTCATCACAGGAGGCGTCCATGACGCGCCAGCTACGCATCCTTACCGGCTATCACGCCGGTGCCCGGCTCGATCTGCCGCGAGGCCGCCACACCATCGGCGCCGGCGATCAGGCGGACGTCGATATCTCGGACTGGCATGGCGATCCGGTCGTCATCGCGTTCGAGGAGGACGGGACGGTGACGCTCGTCAGCGCGACCAATGTCGGCGAGACGCCGATCGTCATGGCCGATTTCGTACCGGCGCGCCGCGGCGATATCGTGCTGTGCGTCGGTCCGGCCGATGCGCCATGGCCCGCCGAAGTCAAGCTGCTCGAGGCGATGTTCGCGCCCGCGGCCGCACCGGCCGCACCGGCCGCACCGATAGCCACTGCCGCAGCCGCTGCTCCGGCAGTGCCGGCAGCCGCCGCTACGGGCACGGCAACCGCCGCGCCGTCGCCGCGCGTTCGGCCGCGCCGCCGCTGGCTGCGTGTGGGCGTCTGCGCGGTGGTGGCAACGACCGCGATCGGCGCCGCCATGGCGATGTCGATGACGCGCATACCGAAAGCGTCCGCGTCGGTGAAGGCGCCCGACCCTGCGCCCGAGCTCACGCCGCTGCAGCGGCGGCTGGCCGCGGTGGAGCACGCCCTCAAGACCTCGGGTCCGAGTCTGAGCGTGAAGGATGCGCTGACCGGCGTGAAGACGACGGTGGCCGACGACAACATCGTCGTCAGCGGCATGGTCCCGACGGCGGCCGATGCCACGACGCTGCGCCGCGCGCTCGCACAGGTGGACAGCGGCCACGTCGCGGTACGGCTTTCCGTGGCCGCAAGCATTACTGACGACCTGCGGGCCTCGCTGTCGGATCCCGGCGCGGAGATCAGCTATGCCGGCGACGGCGTATTCCGCGTCGGCGGCACAGTACGCGACCCGGCCCGGGCGCGGGCGTTGATCGAGCGGATGCGCGGCGACTACGGCGCGGCCGTGCGGCGCATCGACGTCGACCTCGCCGGCCAGGCTGCCGACACCACGCCGCGCAACGTGCATGCGGCCCTCCATGTGGAAGGCCTGCGTTATTACCAGTTGCCAGACGGCACCAAGAATTTCCCCGACGAGATGCTGCCGCCCGAGGCGTCCGCATCCGCGCCGGAAGTCGTGGCCGCCGCGTCCCCCGCAGGTGTCCTCCCGTTGCCCGCGGCCACCATCGCGAAACCCCTCCGATAGCGCATTGATGGAGTTCGACCATGTACAGCAACCTCACCCCCGACACGATCCGCTCGCTCGAGCAGATGGTGCAGCTGATCGAGCAGAACCCGAAGGATCCGCGCATCGCGGACGGCATCGCGCAGCTCAAGGCCAGCGCCTCCGCCATTGTCGATGCCTCGCTCGCGGAACCGGCCGCGCACGCGCGGAATGCCGCGCGCGTGGTGGCCGACGGGCTCATGGCCGCGGCGGCCGTGTGCGAGCGGCTGCGCGGCGATTGACGCACGGTTGATTAACGCGAACGCCCCCATTGGGGGTGTTACCAGACAGCGCGGCCGTGTCTTCGGACCTGGCTGCCTGGAAGTACCGGGGCGTCATCCCGATGCCCCGTCACTCACCACCGGCCCATTGGGCCATCACTACCAAGGAGTTTGTCATGGCAGACAAGATCAGCGGCGGCAACACGGCCTACAACGTCGGCGGTGCGGCCGGCGACTACGCGAATTCGAAGGTCGGCATGGACGGCAATACCGCCAGCGCCATCGCGCAGATCAATGCGGCGGCGGAAGCAATGAACGCCATCAACCTGGCGACCACGCTGGCCCAGCTGAAGGAAGCGGGGCCGAAGAACGCAAAGTCGCTCACGCAGGGCTGACGTCTTGCGATCGTCCCGGCGGCTTCGGCCTCCGGGACTCCCTTTCCAATTTCCAACCTTTCGCAACGAGCGCGTCATGAGCCTGGAACGCCGAAACGAGCTGATCGTCGATCTCTGCGAGGAACTCGATATTCCCGACGCCGACGCCATCGTCCAGGCCGGCGTGCTGAACGCGAACGGATTCGATCTCGCCATCGATTTCTTCGAGGAAGACCCTCAGGCGATCTACCTCAACTTTGACTACGGCATCGTCAGCAGCGGCCGCACGCTACGGATCTTCCGCCTGCTGCTCGAAGCCAATCTGACGATCTACGCGCAGGACCAGGCCCAGCTTGGCCTCGACCCCGACACGGGCGGCATCGTCCTGTTGCTGCGCGTCCCGTTGGGCGACGACGTGGATGGCGCCTATCTCGGCGAGCTCGTCGACCATTACGTCGAACACGGCCGCTATTGGCAGAACAATATCGTCGGCTCCTCCGACGAGATGTTCGAGAACCTCGCCAGCGGCGACTACATGTGGATCCGCGTTTGATCGCACCGTGCGCGCGGTACCGATGCATGAGACAACCACCAGAACAGACATCGCCTCCCGACGGCGAGGAAACACCGGAAGGCGAGGCGACTCCGGACAATCGGCTCCGCAAGCTGCGTCACGATGCCTTCCGCCTGCTCAGCGGCAGCGCCGAAGAAGCGCGCCATGCGAGCGGAGACGGCATGCTGATGGTGGATGGCGCCTTCGTCGCCGTCGCCCCGCGTGCGCGTCGTCATGGCGCCATCGCCCATGACGAGCCGGGCATGATGATTACCGCCGAGGCGAGCTACCGCGTGGAATCGGCAACGCTCCCCCGCGTCCGGGCCTCGCTGGCCCTCGCCGGGGAACTGCTGCTGCGCTTTGGCGCATCCATCGGCTGCAATGCACAGGGCGGCATCACGCTGAACCGCTGGCTCGCGGCCCGGCATCTGACAGTGGACCGGCTCGCGGCCGAGATCACGGCCACGCGCCAGCTGCAGCGCCTCATCGAAAGCGCGCCGGAGGGCGGCGACGGTTCATCCTTGCGCTGAACCCGTTGGCTCCTATGATGGGTGGGTTGGCGTCAGGGGAGCGGCACATGGACGGTATCGCGCGCATCGTGGTGGTGGGGGGCGGATTCGCCGGCCTGTGGAGCGCGGCCGCCGCGGCGCGGACCGCGGACGAACTGCGTGTGCCGGTAAGGATCACGCTAGTGAACCGGAACGACCAGCACAGTATTCGCGTGCGCAATTACGAGGCGGACCTCGCGGCGACGCGGGTGCCGCTGCATGGCGTTCTCGATCCGATTGGCGTGTCGCTGGTCGTTGGAGACGTGACCGACATCGATACGGCTCGGCATGCCGTGCATGTCGGGGATACCGTGTTGGCTTACGACAAGCTCATCCTTGCCAGCGGCAGCGAACTCGCGCGCCCAGCGCTGCCCGGCGCCGAGCACCTGTTTGATATCGACACGTACGCCGGCGCCATGCGCTTGCAGGCCCATTTTGCGGCACTGGCGGCACTGGCGGCACTGCCCGGGCCACACGCGCCGCCCGCGCGGCCGGGGCGATGGACGGTCGTGGTGGTCGGGTCCGGCGCGACGGGCGTCGAGCTCGCGTGCGAGTTGCCCGCCCGGTTGCGCGCGCTATTGGGTGAGGGCGAAGGCGAGGGTAAGGGTGAGGGTAAGGGCGAGCGTGCGTGCCGGGCCCTCGGCATCGAACTCATGCCGCGCACGTCGCTTGCCGCCGTCGCGGCGGATGGGGTCACGCTCACGAATGGCACGGTCATCGCCGCGGCCACGGTCGTCTGGTGCGCGGGCATGCGTGCGAGCGGACTCACCGCGCGCGTGCCGGGAGACCGCGACACGCAGGGACGCCTCCTGGTCGACGCGTATATGCGCGTGCAGGGCGTGCCCGACGTCTTCGCGGCCGGCGACGTCGCGCATGCCTCGATCGACGGCGTGCATCCCTCGGTCATGTCGTGCCAGCACGCAAGGCCCATGGGGCGCTATGCAGGGTACAACGCCGTTTGTTCGATTGCCGGGACCGCCATGCGGGCGCTCGATATCGATTGGTATACGAACATCATCGACCTCGGGCCGCTGGGCGCGGTGTACGCGCAGGGTTGGGATCGTGTCGTCGTGGACGATGGCATGCGCGCCAAGGCCACCAAGCAGGTCATCAACCGCGAGCGGATCTATCCGCCACGCGATGGGGATCGCGCGGCAATATTTGCCGCGGCCGCGGCGGAGGTACAGCGGCCCCCGGCGCTCAAGCCGCTGGGGCCCGACGCCGCACGTTAGCTCTTCAACTCACGCTCGAGCCGATCGAACACGCGCTGCGTGGATCCCGTTGCCTCCAGCGAGAAGACCAGCACGGAGCGGCCCGTCACCTGATAGACATCGCCCGACGTAAACGTCGGCAGCGTGTCCCGCACCGGCATATTGGTGTCGATCAGGCACGTCCACCGATCCGTCCCCGGAATCTCCGGCAGCTGAAAGTCCACCACGTCATGGTGCGCGTTGAACACGATCAGCACCGTGGCGTCAGACGCGGCGCGCCGGATGCCGGTGGCGCGCGCGCGGCCATCGAGCACCAGGCCGAAGCAACGCATGTTCGGATCGCCCCACTGTGCCTCCGTCAGGTCGCTACCGCCCGCATCGATCCACCGCACGTCGGCCACCTGCAACGCTTCGTCGAGCGTGCCATTGAGAAAGCGCGTCCGGCGCAGCACGGGCAGAGCCTGCCGCAACGTGATCATGTTCTGCACGAACGCCGTCAGCGCCGCGGCCGTCTCGGTGCGGTTCCAATCGACCCAGCTGATCTCGTTGTCCTGGCAGTACGCATTGTTGTTGCCCTGCTGCGTGCGCCCGAACTCATCGCCCGCGCAGATCATCGGCGTGCCCTGCGACAACAACAGCGTGGCGAGCATGTTCCGCTTCTGGCGCTCGCGCAGCGCGAGGATCTCGGGGTCGTCCGTCTCCCCCTCGGCGCCGCAGTTCCATGAAATGTTGTCCGAATGGCCGTCGCGGTTCTCCTCGCCATTGGCGTCGTTGTGCTTGTCGTTGTACGACACCAGATCGTGCAGCGTAAAGCCGTCGTGCGCGGTCAGGAAGTTGACGCTGGCCCATGGACGGCGTCCCCGATGATCGAACAGGTCGGCCGAACCAGTGATCCGCGTGGCCAGTTCCGGCACCACGCCCTCCTCGCCCTTCCAGAACTTGCGCACCGTATCGCGGTACTTGTCGTTCCATTCGGCCCATCCGGGCGGGAAGTTACCGACCTGATAACCGCCGGGGCCGCAGTCCCACGGCTCGGCGATCAGCTTCACGCTGGAGAGAATCGGATCCTGCCGGCACGCCTTGAGGAAGCCGCTTTCGTAGTCGAAGCCGTTGGGCTCGCGCGCGAGAATGGTGGCCAGGTCGAAGCGGAAGCCATCGACCTGCATCTCGGTCACCCAGTACCGCAGGCTGTCCGTTACCATCTGCAGCACGCGCGGATGCGAGAGGTTCAGCGTGTTGCCCGTACCCGTGTCGTTGATGTAATAGCGCTTCTGGTCGGGCATCAGCCGATAGTACGACGCATTGTCGATGCCGCGGAACGACAGCGTCGCGCCCCGCTCGTTGCCCTCGGCCGTGTGGTTGTACACGACGTCGAGCAGCACCTCGAGGCCCGCCTCGTGGTAGTTGTCGATCATCTGCTTGAGCTCGGCGAGTTCGCCCGCCTTGCGCGCGTCGTTGCGCGCGAAAAAGCGCGGATCCGGAGCAAAGAAGCCAATGGTGTTGTAGCCCCAGAAGTTAGTCAGCCCCTTGTCGAGCAAATGGCTGTCGTTCAGGTACGCATGGATAGGCAGCAGTTCCACCGACGTCACGCCGAGGCTGCGGATGTAGTCGATGACCGCGCGCTGTCCGAGCCCCTCGAACGTGCCGCGCAGTTTCTCAGGCACATCGGGATGCCGCATCGTATAGCCGCGCACGTGCGTCTCATAGACGATGCTGCGGTCCCAGGGCACGCGCGCGGCGAGCGGATGGCTCCAGCCGAATTCCTGATCGACGACCACGCACTTCGGCACGAAGGGGGCGCTGTCGCGTTCGTCGAAGGTCAGGTCTTCGCCCTCGGCGCCGATGGTGTAGCCGAAGACGGCATGGTCCCAAGTCAGTTGCCCGATATACGACTTGGCGTAGGGGTCGAGCAGGAGCTTGTTGGGATTGAAGCGATGGCCGTTCTCGGGATCGTACGGACCGTGCACGCGATAACCGTAGACGGTACCCGGCCCCAGGCCATCCACGCGCACATGCCAGACCTCGTCCGTGAACTCGGGGAGCTCGATCCGTTCGGTCTCGGTCTTGCCCTCCGGATCGAACAGACAAAGCTCGACGCGCGTGGCGTTCGCCGAGAACAACGCGAAGTTGACGCCACTGCCGTCCCACGTGGCGCCAAGGGGAAAAGGATGTCCTTCGCTGATGCGATGATCGCGCATGATGGGCTGTCGCTCGGTCGTTTGGAATGGAGGCCTTGAAGCACGACCCATGCCGGAGCGACGCCCATTGGATTCACCGGCTTTCGCGAGGTTCCCCCGCGCTGCAATTTGTACACGTTGCCGCCGGCTTTGCAAATTTTGCCGCAGCGCCGCATCAACGCCCTATTGCGCCGTCATGCGCAGCATCGAGGTGTCATAGCCCAGTGCCCGCGCGCGGTCGATCAGGGCCTTGCCCTCGGTGGCGGACGGTTTCGGCTGACGCGTGAGAATCCACAGGAAGCGGCCCGACGGTTCGCCGACGATCGACCACGAATAGTCGTCCGCGTGGTCGAGCACCCAGTAGTCGCCGACGTAGAACGGCCCGAAGAAGGACACCTCGAGCTTGGCATTGCCGCTGTCCGGCACCACGCGCGCGCGGCCTTCGGAGGTCTTACCCGTCTCGCCAGGACGGGCGCCGCACGTATTGCGCACGGACACCTTGCCGTCGTCGCGCTTGCCGTATTCCGCCGTGACATAGTCGCAGTCGCGCTCGAAGCGGTTCTCGTAGCGCGCGTACTCATACCACTTGCCAAGATAGCGTTCAAGGTCCACGGACTTGGCCGGCTGCGGGACGGCGTCATTGCCGCGCTTGCCGCCCGCGAAGGCGCCGCAGGCTTGCAGCAGGAGGGTGGTGCCAATCAAGGCGGCACCGAAGACGACGCCCCTTGCGAGCGTCGCGCCAAATCTTGTCGTTGGGCGTTGCATGGATTTGCTCCGTTGTTGTTAGTGTTCAAGCCGGGGCGCCTTCCGGACCCCGGGCGGGGCCGTTGGCGACGTCCCCTTTATGGTCGACGTCCCCTTCAATACGCAGCCGGGGCAGGAACTGCGGATACTCGCGCTGCATGAAATCGATGAGGCCCTCGCGGACCACGCAACGCAGGTCCCATGCCAGGCCTGACGATGCAGCCGTGCAGAGCACGCGCAGCTGCATCGTGCGCTCGGTCGTGTCGGCCACGACGAGGTTGAAGAAGCGCTGGTCCCACTCGGGCGCGGCGCGGACGATGCGCTCGAGTTCCTTGCGCAGCGGTGCCAGCGGCATGCCGTAGTCGACATAGAAGAAGACGGAGCCCATCAGCGCCGAGTTGTTGCGCGTCCAGTTCTGGAACGGCTTCTCGATAAAGTATTGCAGCGGAATGATCAGGCGCCGTTCGTCCCAGATCTTGAGAACGACATAAGTACCGGTAATTTCCTCCACCCTGCCCCACTCGCCCTCGACGATCAGCACGTCGTCGAGCCGGATCGGCTGCGTGAGCGCGAGCTGCAGGCCCGCGATCATGTTGCTGAAGACGGGCTTGGCCGCGAAACCGGCGATCAGACCGACGACCCCGGCCGATGCCAGCAGACTCGCGCCGACCTGCCTCGCGCCCGGAAACGTCATGAGGAGCATGGCGGCGCCCATCACCATCACCAGAGTCATCGCGATGCGCGATAGCACGCGCGTCTGCGTATGGATGCGTCGCGCGGCGACGTTGTCGGCCACGTCCACGGGATGCCTGAGCAGGATGCCTTGCGCGAAGCCCGCGATGATTCGCACGATCAGCCACGTCACCGCCGCGATCATCAGCAGGCCATTGACATGGCGCACGTTGTCGATCCAGCGGAGGTCGTCCGGCGCGGCCTGCCATACCGTCTGCAAGGCCAGCAGCGGCAGCACGAACTTCGCCGGCGTGCGGATCTTGGTCAGGATGGCGCCGAGTACCGGCGAATGGCGCGCGATGCGTAGCAGCAGCAGCCCGCCGAGCTTGTGCGCGATGAGCGCGACCACGACGGCGATGAGCGCGACGGCCCAAGTGTTGAACCACGGATGGTAGATGAGGAAATCGATGTCCATGATCTTAACGACACACCGGTGGCGTGGAAGTTTCGCGGCAAGGCCTACGTGGCGAACTGACTCGGCGCGAACTGAAGCGGGTCCAACCTAGGCGGCGGCCACGGCCCCGCGCAGCGTCTCGGCATCCCGGGCGGGCGGCAGCCCGAACATGCGGCGGTACTCGCGCGTGAACTGCGGCACGCTCTCGTAGCCGACCGCGAAGGCCGCATCGCTCGCGGTCAGGCCATCGGCGAGCATCAGCCGCCGCGCTTCGATCAGGCGCAACTGCTTCTGAAACTGCAAGGGCGACAGCGACGTGACGGCCCGAAAGTGCTGATAGAACGAGGACGGGCTCATGCCCGCCACGCTGGCCAGCCGCTCCATCGGCAGCGGCTGCGCGAATGCCTCGCGCAGCACGGCGACCGCCCGCGACACGCGGCGCGCATTGCCCTCGGGCCAGCCGAGCCGGCGGATCGCCGCGCCATGCCGCCCTTCGAGCAACCAGTAATGGAGTTCGCGCACGCGCTGCGCGTGGAGCACGGGCACGGCCTCCGGCCGTTCGAGCAAGCGCATCAGCCGGAGCGCGGCGTCAGCCACCTCGCCATCGGTGGGTTCGAAGCGCACGGCCAGACTATCGGACACCGGGGCGGATTGCATCTGCAGGCTCAGATCCGCGATCACCGCGGGGTCGAGGTCCAGCACGAGCGACAGATAGGGCCGCGCCGCGCTGGCGGCCGTCACCTGGCTCACGGTCGGCACGTCGGCGGTGATCAGCAGCGAGTCCCCGGGCCGGAACGTGAGCGTTCGCGCGCCCATGGTCACCTGTTTGGTCCCCTGTAGCACCAGGCATACGAGGGGACGCGCGATGGCATAGAGCAGCCCGCTCGGCGAGGTCGAGCGGATCGTGGTCAGGCCGGGCACGGGCGTGCGGGCCAGACCGTCGGCATCGGCGTACGTGTCCGTGTAACGGCGGACGGCATCGAGCAGGGCGTCGTTCATGCCAGCGATGGTAGCCCCATCCCGCGCGTCGTCGCTACCCCTCCCTCACCCCTCGGTGTCGTGGATTCGGAGGATCAGGCAAGCAAGGGAGAGGAATTGACTAAGGCTATCGGGCGGCGAACTCCAATAATTCGACGCACCAACCCGCAACCCTTTCAAGGAGCCAGACATGACCCAAGCCACCACCCCGATCGCCCTCGTTACCGGCGCCAGCCGCGGCCTCGGCCGCAATACCGCGCTCGCTATCGCCCGCAGCGGAAGCGACGTGATCGTGACCTACCAGCGCAACGCGGCGGAAGCCGGCGCCGTGGTCGCGCAAATCGAAGCCATGGGCCGCAAGGCGCGGGCGCTGCAGCTCGACGTGGGCAACGTCTCCACGTTCCCCGCCTTTGCCGCGCAGCTGCGTACCGCGCTGCGCGACACGTGGCGGCGCGAGACGTTCGACCACCTCGTCAACAACGCGGGGCACGGCGAATACGCGCTGATCGCGGACACGACCGAGGCCCAGTTCGACGGCCTCGTCAACGTGCACTTCAAGGGCGTCTATTTCCTGACGCAGGCGCTGCTGCCGCTGATCGCCGATGGCGGGCGCGTCGTCAACCTGTCGAGCGGCCTGACGCGCGTTTCCTTTCCCGGCTACGGTGCGTATGCGGCGGTCAAGGCCGCGGTGGAAGTGCTGTCGGTCTATATGGCCAAGGAACTTGGCGCGCGCGGCATTGCCGTGAACACCGTCGCGCCGGGCGCGATCGAGACGGACTTCGGTGGCGGCGCGGTGCGCGACAACCCCGAGATCAACAAGCTCTTCGCCGACATGACGGCGCTCGGCCGGGCTGGCGTGCCCGACGACATCGGGCCCATGATCGCGAGCCTGCTGTCGGAGAGCAATCGGTGGGTGAACGCGCAGCGGATCGAAGTGTCCGGTGGGCAAGGCATCTGAGCTTCGGTCGCGGCCTGAGGCCAGCGAGATGGCTCAGGTGCTTTCCCGTTCGACGATCGTGAAGCCGACGTCGATGATGCGTTCGTCGAGCGGTTCGCCGAGGGCACGGGTCACGATGCAATGGGCGGCGAGTTCGCCAATGCGCGGACCGTCGATGCGGACCGTGGTGAGGGCCGGGTCCAGCTGCGCGGAGAAATTGAGGTCGCCGAAGCCCACCACGGCGAGCCGCTTCGGGACGTCGATGCCCTGCGCGCGGGCTTCGATGAGCACGCCCAGCGCCAGCGCGTCGGAGCTGCAGAAGATGGCGTCTATGTCCGGGGCGTCGTCGAGCAGGGCGCGCAGCGTTTCTCTGCCGTGGGCAAGCGTTGTTGGCGCCGGGACGAAGCGGGCCACCGGTGCATCGGCACCCAGCGCGCGCGCGGATTTGGCGAAGGCGTTCCACCGGCGTTTCGACCGGACGTCATCGCCCCCGATCAGCGCCAGCCGTTTGCGGCCCTTGCCGACGAGAAAGCGGCTCACCTCGCGGCCGACGGCTTCATGCGAGAAGCCGATCAGCACGTCGAGCGGTTCGGGCGTCAGGTCCCATGTCTCGACGATAGGGATGCCCGATGCCAGCAGGCGGCGCCGGCCTTCGTCGGTATGCACCACGCCCGTGAGCACGATACCGTCCGGGCGGCGCGAGATGATGTCGGTGATGAGCTGGTCTTCCCCGATCGCGCTGTAGCCGCTCTGGCCGACCATGAGCTGGTATCCGCGTTGCGCCAGCGCCGCGGTGAGCGCGCCGATGGTGTCGAGGAACACCGAGCCCGTGAGCGTCGGGAGGACCGCGGCGATGAGCCGGCTCTTGCTCGAACGCAAGGCTTTGGCGGCGCTGTTTGGCACATAGCCCGTGCTCGCAATGGCTTCGCGCACCCTTGCCACCGTCGCGGCGGAGATGGTCTCCGGCGCGTTGAGCACGCGCGAGACCGTCATGGCCGACACGCCCGCCACGCTCGCGACGTCCTTGAGGGTAACGCGGATGTTGGCGCCGGGAGGATGGGAACGGGTGAGAGGGGTGCGGGACATGCGGTGATTGTAATGGAGGCGGGAGGCGGCGCCTCCCCTTCTTGCCACCCCCTCCGTCGATGCCCCAGGCCCCCTCATCACTCCATCGTAATCCCGCCCTTCTCGATCACTTCCTTCCAGCGCTTGAGTTCCTGCTGCTCGAACTGCGCGAATTGTTCGGGCGTGTTGGCCACGACCTCGAAGCCCTGTTCGCTCAGTTTCTTCTGCATGCCCTCTTCCTTCAGCGCCCCCACGATCGCGCCGTGCAGGCGGGTCTTGACGTCAGCCGGCAGGCCCTTCGGCGCCGCGGCAGCCTGCCACGAATACACTTCCACGTCCTTCACGCCGCCCTCGGCCATCGTCGGCACGTCCGGTAGCACCGCCGAACGTTTTTCCGACGTGACGGCCAGCGCCTTGAGCTTGCCCGACCGAATATGCTGCAGCACCGCGTTCACGTTCTGGAACGAGACGTCGACCTGACCGGCCAGCAGATCCGAGATCGCCGGCGCGCCGCCCTTGTACGGCACATGCAGCCCCTGCGCCCCACTCTTCTGCCAGAACAGCGCGGCAGTCAGATGGTCCGACGAACCCGCGCCCGAATTGGCGAACGTCACCTTTCCCGGGTTCTTCTTCATATAGGCGACGAGTTCGGGCAGCGTTTTGGCCGGGAAGCCCGGGTTGGCCACCAGCACGTTCGGCGCGCGCACCGCCACCGTCAGCAGATCGAAATCCTTCGCCGGATCGTAGGCAAGGTTCTTCTGCAGGAACGGGTTCACCGCATACACGCCGATGGACGCCACCATCATCGTGTAGCCATCCGCGGGCGCCCGCTTGACGAAGGTCGCGCCAATCGCACCGGTCGCGCCCGGGCGGTTATCGACGACGAACGGCTGGCCGAGCTTCTCGTTGAGCGGCTGCGCCAGCATGCGGGCGATTGTGTCGGTGGAACCGCCGGCCGGGAATGGCACCACGACCGACACGGCCTTGGTCGGCCAGTTCGTCGCGCCGGACGCCTGCGCACTACCAGCGAAACAAGCGGCGAAACCAACGGCGACAGCGCCGGCAATGCCAGCCACCCGCGTGGCGGCGGTGAGCGCGCGGCGGCGCAACGAGGGGTGGCGCAACGAGGGGTGGGAATTTTGCATCTTGTGTCTCCTGGATTGACTGAATTCTTGTAGAAGGCGGACCGTCTGCGGGTCGTCAGCGAGTCATTAGCGGACCATGCAGGGCGCCTTGTTGTTGAACTTCCAGTTGGGAATCAGGTACTGCATCGTGATCGCGTCGTCGCGCGCGCCGAGGCCCTTCTGCTTGTACAGTTCGTGCGCGCGGGCCAGCGCATCCATGTCGAGCTCCACGCCAAGGCCCGGGGTCTTGGGCACCTGCACCAGACCGCCCTCGATCCTGAGCGGGTCGCGCGTCAGGCGCTGCCCGTCCTGCCAGATCCAGTGCGTGTCGATCGCCGTCACGCGTCCCGGCGCGGCAGCCGCGACATGCGTGAACATCGCGAGCGAGATGTCGAAGTGGTTGTTCGAATGCGAACCCCACGTCAGGCCCCATTCGGCGCACATCTGCGCGACACGCACGGACCCCTGCATCGTCCAGAAGTGCGGATCCGCGAGCGGAATGTCGACCGAATGCAGTCGCACCGCGTGGCCCATCTGGCGCCAGTCCGTCGCGATCATGTTGGTCGCGGTCGGCAGCCCCGTGGCCTGGCGGAACTCGGCCATGATCTCGCGGCCCGAATAGCCCTCCTCGGCGCCGCAAGGATCTTCCGCATACGCCAGCACGCCGTGCTTGTCGCGGCACAGTCGCACGGCTTCCTTCAACGCCCACGCGCCGTTGGGATCGAGTGTGATGCGCGCCTTCGGGAAGCGCTCCGCCAGCGCCACGATGGCGTCCATTTCCTCGTCGCCGCCGAACACGCCGCCCTTGAGCTTGAAGTCATTGAAGCCATAGCGCTCGTACGCCGCCTCGGCCAGACGCACCACGCCTTCCGGGGTCATGGCTTCCTCGTTGCGCACACGGAACCACGCATTGTCGGCATCGGGCTCGGTGCGGTAGTCGAGCGGCGTGCGCTTGCGGTCGCCGACGTAGAACAGGTAGCCAAGCATCTCCACCGCGTCTCGCTGCTGGCCTTCGCCGAGCAGCGCCGCGACCGGCACCTGCAGGTGCTTGCCGAGGAGGTCGAGCAGCGCCGCTTCCAGCGCCGTCACGGCATGGATCGTGATACGCAGATCGAACGTCTGCAGCCCACGGCCGCCCGCATCGCGGCTCGCGAACGTCTCGCGCACCTTGTTCTGGATGGCCTGATACTGGCCGATCGGCTGACCCACCACGAGCGGCCGCGCATCCTCGAGCGTCTGCCGGATGCCCTCGCCGCCGGGCACTTCCCCCACGCCGACATTCCCCGCGCTGTCCTTCAGGATCACGACGTTGCGCGTGAAGTAAGGGCCATGCGCGCCGGAAAGGTTCATCAGCATGCTGTCCTGCCCCGCGACCGGTACGACGGTCAGTTCGGTCACGACTGGGGTAGCTTGATGCGAGGTCGGTTGCAGCACTGGAAACTCTCCGTTTGACGCTAGGTTTAACGATAACATTGCGGTTCGCATACTAGCACGTCGTGGGAGGAATGCACGGGCCGCCGGACTAGGGTTTTCCCCGGTCCGGAGCATGACGCGCGCTCGCGCCACGCGCTGTGGCATGAGAAAATCGCATGGCTCCCGCCCAAACATGAAGTTCACAAGGCACGCCCGATCGACGATCCTGCTCCGACTGAAACAGGACCGAGAGACCGACATGAATTTCGAACTCAGCGAAGAGCACCAGGCGTTTGCGGAATCGGTGCGACGCTTCGCTCAGGACAAGCTGGCCGCCGGCGCGCTCGAACGCGCGCACTCGCCGCATTACCCGTGGGACGCCGCGCGCATGATCGCGGAACAGGGCTTGCTCGGCATCGCGTTTTCCGAAGAGGACGGTGGCCAGGGCGGCACGCTCATGCATGCGGTCATCGCCATCCAGGAGGTGGCGCTGGTCTGCCCGAAGAGCGCGGACATCGTGCAGGCTGGCAACTTCGGGCCGATCCGCACGTTCGTCGAGTACGCCACGCCCGAACAGAAGCAGCGCTTCCTGCCCGATCTGCTTGCCGGCAGGAAACTGATCGCGCTCGGCATGACGGAACCCGAGGCCGGTTCGGCCGTGACCGAGCTGAAAACTTCGGCCCGGCTCGACGGCGACGAGTACGTGATCAACGGCAGCAAGATCTTCTCGACTCATAGCCCGGAAGCCGAACTGTTCCTGATCTACGTGCGCTTCGGCCCCGGCGTCGGCGGCATCGGGTCCGTGCTGGTGGAACGCGGCGCGCCGGGCTTCCAGGTCGGCGAGCCGTCGAAGTTCATGAGCGGCGAGGAATGGTGCCAGCTGTATTTCGAGGACTGCCGCATTCCGGCGAAGAACCTGCTGCTCGGCGAAGGCGGCTTCAAGCGCCAGATTTCGGGCTTCAACGTCGAACGGCTAGGCAACTCGTCGCGCTCGCTCGCGCTGGGCCGGCATTGCTTCAACATCGCCCGCGAGCATGCAAAGATCCGCAAGCAGTTCGGCCGTGACCTCTGCGAGTTTCAGGGCATCCAGTGGAAGTTCGCCGAGATGGCGCTCAAGCTCGAGTCGGCGCAGCTGCTGCTGTACCGCGCGGCCATGGAAGGCGAGCACGGCCTGCCCTCGGCACACAGCACCGCGATGGCCAAGCTTGCCTGCAATCAGGCCGGATGGGAGTGCGCCAATGAATCGCTGCAGGTGATGGGCGGCATGGGCTATAGCCAGGAATCGATCGTCGAATACTGCCTGCGCCGCACACGCGGATGGATGATCGCGGGCGGGTCGATCGAGGTGCTCAAGAACCGGATCGCCGAAGGCGTGTTCGAGCGAACGTTCCCGCAGCGCGCGCCGAAGGGTTAAGCGGACCGCGTTTTCCCCACGGTCTCCAGCAACCAATCGCGGAAGACGCCCACCTTCCGCGACTCTCGTTGCGCACGGGGACGGATGAGGTAATACGCCATCTCGCGGCGCAACGGCCGCGCGAACGGGCGCACCAGCCGCCCGGCATCGAGTTCGGCTTGCAGCATCGCCGACTGGCCGATGGCAATGCCGAGCCCGTCGAGCGCGGCCTGCCACGTCAGCACCGAACTGTTGAAGCTCATGCGCTCGGTGCGCTGTGCCGCGGACTCGAGACCGGCGAACGCGAGCCAGTCATCCCAATCGCGCCGGCGATAGTGCGAGACCAGCAGACGATGCTGCAGCAGCGCTTCGAGCTTGCCCCGCTTGCCGCGATGCTGTTCCAGATAGGCGGGCGTGCAAACGGGCTCCATCTCGTCGTCGAACAGATGATCGGCCACCACGCGCGGCCAGCGGCCATCGCCGAACTGGATGGCCACATCGGCCGGATCGCGATCGAAGTCGACGTCGGGCGTGGCATTGTCGATGCGCACCTCGATGCTCGGATACTGCCGCTGGAAGTCCGGCAACCGCGGAATCAGCCATTTGGCCGCGAACGTCGTGTACGTGCGCACGCGCAACGCACCTTGCGACGTACTGCGCAGCAGCCTGGCGGTGGCATTCGCCACCGCATCGAAGGCCGGCACGATTTCCTCAGCATACCCCTGCCCCACGCGCGTCAGCGTGACGCCATGCCGCTCGCGCCGGAAGAGCTCCACGCCGAGGTAGGACTCGAGCGTGGCGATCTGCCGGCTGACGGCGGACTGCGAGACATGCAGCTCCTGCGCCGCGAGCGTGAGGTTCTGCGTGCGCGCCACGACTTCGAAGACGCGCAGCGGGTTCATCGGGGGAATGCGCCGGGCCATGTCGGGTCGGGATAGGGATAGGATCGGGATGCAGAGGAGGAATGACTTTTTATTATATCTCCGCGCGACCTCCGTTCATGACTCACCCCACGGGCTCACCCCAGCGGCAGTTCGCGTCTCGCCCGGCGGGAGTAGTACGCGAACGTGGCCTCGAAGCGCTTCTGCGTGCTGGTCCAGCGCTGCGCCTCGCGGCCCAGTTCCGGATCGATCGGCTGGATGTCGCCGGCCGCCATCGCGAGCAGTTGCATGCGCGCCGCGCGCTCGAACATCACGCCAAGCACGCACGCTTCCTCGACCGACGCCCCCCCGACCAGCAGCCCATGGTGCGATAGCAGGATCGCCTTCTTGTCCCCGAGCGCGGTGGAAATGATCTCGCCCTCTTCGTTGCCAACGGGAATGCCGGGCCATTTGCCGAGGAACGCGACCTGGTCGTACAGCACGCAGGCGTCCATATGCGAGATCACCATCGGGACCTCGAGCATGGCCAGCGCGGACGCATGCGGCGCATGGGAATGCACGATGCAGTTGAGGTCCGGGCGCGCGCGATAGAGCCATGAGTGGAAGCGGTTCGCCGGGTTCGGCATGCCCGAGCCTTCCAGCACGCGCAGGTCCTCATCGACGAGCAGCAGATTGTCGGCGGTGATTTCGTCGAAGCCGAGACCCAGCCGCTGCGTCCAGTACGTGCCGGGCTTTTCGGCGCGCGCGGTAATCTGCCCGGACAGCCCGGAGTCGTGCCCGAAGGCGAACAGGATGCGACAGGTCTCCGCCACCGCTTCGCGCAGCGGCATCTTTTCCGCGCGCAGTTCGGTCTGCATTTTCTTGAGTTCGCCGGCGACGATCTCGCTCTTGCTCAGTTGCATGGTATCGGCCATGTCTCGCCTCGTTATGTGTGTGCTGGAGTGAAGGGATTCTAATGTCGTTGTGACTAGTTTTTCGCGTCCGGCTTGAGCAGCGCCGACCAGCGGCGATCCTCGTTGCCGATCATCTGCCGGAACTGCTCGGGCGTGGACGCCGTGGGCTCGGTGCCCTGTGCCACGAGCACGGCCCTGAACTTCGGATTCGCCACCGCGGTGACGATCGCCGTGTTGAGTTTCCTGACGACTTCCGCGTCCAGACCCGCCGGTCCCACCACGCCCGCAACGGAGCCGGACACGATCCCCGGATAACCGAGTTCAGCGGTGGACGGCACGTCGGGCGCCGTCGACAGGCGCTGCGGATTCGCCACCGCCAGCGCGCGCAGCTTGCCCGACGTCACAAATGGCATGACTTGGGGCGAAGCCTCGAACGTCAGGTCGACCTGCCCCGACGCCACGTTGGTTACCGACTCGGAGCCGCTCTTGAACGGCACGTGAAGAAACTGGACCTTCGAGCCCTCTTCCAGGATCTTCATGCCCTGATACGGCGAGCTGCCGACGCCGGCCGTGCCCACGCTCAGCGTGTCCGGCTTCGCCCTGGCGAGTTTGATCAGGTCCGGCAGCGTCTTCGCGGCGACGTTCGGGCCGACGACCAGCACATGGGGCGTGGAGCCGACGAGCGATACGTAGGTGAAGTCCTTCGCGCTGTTGAAGTTGACCTTGACGTCGGTGTGCGGATTCACCGCCAGCAGACCCACGGTCGCGAACAGCAGCGTATAGCCATCCGGTTTCGCGCGCCGCACGTAGTCGGCGGCGATATTGCCGCCCGCGCCGGGCCGGTTCTCGACGACGATGGGCTGGCTCAGTTGCTCCGACAACGCCTTGCCGGTAGCGCGCGCCACGAGGTCCGTAATGCCCCCGGCCCCGAACGGCACGACGAGCGTGATCGGGCGATCGGGGTACGCGCCTTGAGCGGCGGCGGCGCCACTCAGCGTGAAGGCGGCGCATGCCAGCGTGAGGGCCTTGGCAAGGGCGGGCAGACAGGGACGGTGGGGGCGCACTCGACTTCTCCTTCGATGGGTGGGGAATCTCGTCAATCGGGGGAAACTTCATCTGAAACGTCGGTGTCCATCATGACACCATAGTTTCCTAAAGGCAACCAAGTTGCCGAGATGGTGCGCGAACCTTACAATGCTGGTCTGCCCGCACCGATCCCGGGCATGGCCCAATCCGAAACGCCCTCATGACAAGCAAGCAGGATTCCGGCGCTGATACGAGCGCAGCCAACCTCGCCGAGCGACTTGCGGAACTGCGCAAGCTCAACGGCCTGACGCTCGAAGAGCTTGCCACGCGCGCGTCGCTGACCAAGAGCTATCTTTCCAAGCTGGAACGCGGGCTCTCCTCGCCCACCATCGCCACGGTGCTCAAGCTCGCCGAGGCACTTGGCGTGACGGTCGATCAGCTGATCGCCAAGCCCGACCGCGCGAACGAAATCCTGCACGTCACGCCCGCCGATCGCGTTCCCTTCAGTCCTTCGCTCGAACGTGACGGCTATCTCTATGAGGCCATCGCCACCGCGCGCGCGGACAAGACGATGAACCCGTTCCTCATGAGCCCGCCATTCACGATCGACGAGAAGCAACCGCTCGCGAGCCATGCGGGAGAGGAACTCATTTTCGTCGTGCAGGGCGAGATGGAAGTGCTCTTCGAACATCGCACGGTGCGCATGAAGGCCGGCGACTCGCTGTACTTCAACGCATCGATTCCGCATCGCTCACGCTCGGTGGGCAAGAAGCAGGCGCAGGCGCTCGTCGTCGTCGGCGATCGAAAAAGCAAGTCGCAGTGAAGTGAATATTTAAGTATCGAATCTCTCGGTCGTTAAGAGAGGCAATCGCACGGAAGCACAAGCTTCCCACGATGCTTCGACCCTCGAGATTCAAATGATCACTACTGCGCGGCTATTCCAGCCCGTTTATTTTCCCGCCGCGTTCGGCGCCCTGGGCGCGCTCGTCGCGGTCGGCGCATCCGGCGGCAGCGTGGCCGGCATCGCCGGCGCCATTCCCCTCCTTGCCATCGGCGGCGCGGCTTCCTGGCACGCAAGGCGCCAGCAGTCGAATGTCAACGACACCCGGCAAGCGCTACTCGCCGAGATGCATGACTTCAGTGCCGCGCTCTCGCCGGTGTGGGCCGCGCACATCGAATCCTCCCGCAGCCAGATGGAAGACGCGATTACCGCGCTCAGCGCGCGTTTCGCGGGCATCGTCATGCGTCTGGGCCAGACGCTGCAACAGTCGGGCGAAGCACAGGGGAGCACCGCCGACGGCGCCGCCCATGCGGTATATGCGGCGAGCCAGCAGCAACTCCAGGGCGTGGTCGACTCGCTGCGCGATGCGATGGCCGGCAAGGCGCACATGCTGACGAAGATCCAGGACCTGCAGGCCTTCATTGGCGAACTGCAGGACATGGCCGACGGCGTCTCCCGCATCGCGCACCAGACCAACCTGCTCGCGATCAACGCCACGATCGAGGCCGCGCATGCGGGCGAACTCGGCAAGGGGTTCAGCCAGGTCGCGCAGGAAGTGCGAGCGCTGTCGCGCATGTCCGGCGAAACCGGCCGCCAGATAGCGAGCAAGATCTCCGTGATCAATGCCGCGATCGAAGAGACGCGCAAGGCGGCCGATACGTCGCGTACGCAGGAAGATCACGTCATGACGGACTCCGAGCAGCGCATCCAGGACGTGCTGAACCGGTTCGACGGCCTCACCCATACGCTCGCGCAGTCGGCGGAGATGCTGCGCGAAGAGAGCCGCGGCATTCAGGTGGAAATCAATGAAGCGCTCGTGCAGCTGCAGTTTCAGGATCGCGTGAGCCAGATCCTCAGCCACGTGCGCGACAACATCGATCGCGTGCCAGCGGTCGTTCAGGAACACGTGGCGCAGTCCGAACGTGGCGATGAAGCGCCGCTGCGGGCCGATGGGCTGCTGCGCGAGCTCGAGGCGACGTACGCCATGGCGAGCGAGCGCGCTGTGCATCACGGAACGAAGGGCGCCGCACCGGCACCCGCGCCGGCCGCCGCCGCCCAGCACGACGACATTACTTTCTTTTGACGTACCAAGGACCACTCACCATGGCAAAGACCATCCTGATCGTTGACGACTCCTCCTCGGTTCGCCAGGTCGTGGGTATCGCACTGAAAGGCGCGGGCTACGCCGTGATCGAGGCCTGCGATGGCCGCGACGCGCTCGCCAAGCTCACGGGCCAGAAGGTGCACCTGATCATCAGCGACGTGAACATGCCGAACATGGACGGCATCACGTTCCTGAAGGCCGTGAAAGCCCTGCCCGCCTACCGCTTCACGCCGGTCATCATGCTCACCACGGAAAGCCAGGAAGCCAAGAAGCGCGAAGGCCAATTGGCCGGGGCCAAGGCATGGGTCGTCAAGCCGTTCCAGCCGCCTACCCTCCTCGGCGCGGTCGAGAAGCTCGTACTGCCATGAGCGACGCCATACGCTTCGCCCTCGATGGCGAACTGACGATCTACCGCGCGGCCGAGCTGCGCGAAGCGCTGCTGGGCGCTCTGGCCGCAGCACCCGAGTTACCCGCATCTCCATCCTCTACCTCGATGGTCATCGATCTTGCCGACGTCACCGAGATCGACAGCGCCGGCGTGCAGTTGCTGTTCGCCACGCAACGCGCGGGCGCCGCGCTCGGCGTGCCGGTGGCGTTTGCGGACGCCAGCCCCGCCGTGCACGAGGTCCTCGGCTTGTTCCACCTCTCCGCCGAACTCGGGGTGTCCGCATGAACATGGATCAGGCCCTGCAGGCCTTCATCGTCGAGAGCCGCGAGCTGCTCGAAGATATGGAATCCGCGCTGCTGCGCGTGACGCACGAGGCGGACGCGAGCGACTCGATCAACGAGATCTTCCGCGCGGCGCATACCATCAAGGGCTCGGCCGGCCTGTTCGGCCTCGACTTCATCGTCAACTTCGCGCACGTCGCGGAAAGCGTGCTCGATCGCGTGCGCGATGGCGCCCTGCCGATCGACGAAGCCGTGGTGTCGCTGCTGCTGGCGTGTGGCGATCATATTGCCCAGCTGGTGGGCCTTGCGGCCGAAGGCCGGACCTCGTCCACGCCTGAACTCGATGCCGAGGCCGCGCCGTTGCTGGCGCAGCTGCACGGGTACCTCGATGCGCCGGTCGTTGCGGCGGAGCCTGGCGACGGCGCCGCCGAATCCGTGGCGGAGGGCGCCATGCAGTCGTGGCGGATTTCGCTGCGGTTCGGGCCCGACGTGCTGCGGAACGGCATGGACCCGCTATCATTCGTGCGCTATCTGGGCAAGCTGGGCACCATCGCCTCGATCCAGACGTTGACCGATGCATTGCCGCCGCTGGCGGAGATGGACGCCGAATCGTGCTATCTCGGCTTCGAGATCGCGTTGCTGAGCGATGCGGGTCGCGCCGCCATCGAGGGTACGTTCGAGTTCGTCATCGACGACTGCGACGTCACCATCGTGCCGATGATCGACGGCGAGCCGGGCGACGCCGCACCGGACGCCAGCGTCGCCGGTCCCGCGCTCCCGCGGGTCGCGGCCGGCACCGCCGAAGCGATCGGCGAGCGCCCCGCGCGCGACGCCCGCGCGGGCGAGCGCCAGTCGGTGCGCGTCGATGCCGACAAGCTGGACCGGCTGGTCGACCTCGTGGGCGAGCTGATCACGGCGTCGGCCACCGCGATGCAGGCCGGCAGCAAATTGCAGAGTTCGGCGTTGCACGAAGCCCATTCGACGCTCATCGGCCTCGTGCAGGAAGTGCGCGACAGCGCGCTGCAGCTGCGCATGGTCAAGATTGGCGGGACGTTCAGCCGCTTCCAGCGCGTGGTACACGACGTATCGCGCGAGATCGGCAAGGACATCGTGCTCGAGATCAGCGGCGAGGATACCGAACTCGACAAGACCGTTGTCGAGAAGATCGGCGATCCGCTCACGCATCTCGTGCGCAACAGCATGGACCACGGGATCGAACCGGCGGACGTGCGCGCCGCACGCGGCAAGCCCGCGCGCGGCACCGTGCGCCTGAATGCCTACCACGACTCGGGCAGCATCGTGATCGAGGTAGGCGACGACGGTGGCGGACTTTCGCGCGAGAAAATTCTCGCCAAGGCCATCGACCGCGGCCTCGTCGAAGCCGGCAAGGTGCTCGGCGACCAGGACATCTACGCGCTGATCTTCGAGCCGGGCTTCTCCACGGCCGAACAGATCACGAACCTGTCCGGCCGCGGCGTCGGCATGGATGTGGTCAAGCGCAATATCGCCGCGCTACGCGGCACCGTGTCGATCGATAGCGAACCGGGCGTCGGCACCACGGTCTCCGTGCGCCTGCCGCTGACGCTTGCCATCATCAACGGGTTTCAGGTATCCGTCGGCAACTCCGTGTTCGTGCTGCCGCTGGAAGCGGTGGAGGAATGCGTCGAGTTCCGAGAGGACACCGGCCATGACTTCATGGAACTGCGCGGTCAGGTGCTGCCTTTCGTACGGCTGCACACGCTGTTCGATATTCCGGTCAGCGCGTCCGTGCGCCAGAGCGTCGTCGTCGTGCGGCATGCGGGACAGTGCTTCGGCATCATCGTCGACCGGCTCCTCGGCGAAGCGCAGACCGTGATCAAGCCGCTCGCGCCGATCTTCGCGCATCTCCGCGGCATCAGCGGGTCCAGCATTCTCGGCAGCGGCGATGTCGCGCTGATTCTCGACGTCCCCGCGCTCAACCAGATTCTCAGCGTCTCCTCTCGTACCGACATCAACAAGGAAAGATCGTGTTCGCCAACATGAAACTCGCGACGAAGCTGTTCGGCTCGTTCGTCATCGTGCTCGCCCTGATGATAGGGCTCGGCACCTACGCCATCGTGCAGCTGTCCACCGTGAACGCCTCCACCGTGGACATCGCCACCAACTGGATGCCCAGCGTGAAGGACGTGCTGCTGACACGCGGCAACCTGCACCGCGTGCGCGTGCTGGAACTGCGCACGATCCTGACCGACGATGCCAACGAGATCCGCGAGGCCATCTCCGAGTCCACCGACCGCATCGCCACGATGCGCAAGACGTGGGAGGAGTACGGCAAGCTGCTGGCCTCGCCCGAAGAGAAGCAGCTGTACGACCTGGCCAAGCAGGATCTGGACGGGTTTATCGCCGAGCACGACAAGATCGTGACGCTGGGCTCCCAGAACAAGAACGCGGAAGCCCGCGACGTGCTCAACGGCACCTCGCTCAAGCGCTACAACGCGTTCCGCGCCGCCACCGACAAGCTCACGGAGATCAACGTGAATGGCGCCGACGGTGCCGCGCGCACGGCCGCCGAAGTGTTCGCATCGGCGCGTTCGTGGGTGATCGGCACGCTGGTCGGATGCTCGATCCTCGCGCTGGCCATGGCCTTCGTGATTACCCGTTCGCTCGTGCGCCAGCTCGGCGGTGAACCCGTCTACGTGGCCGAGATCGCCAACAGCGTATCGAATGGCGACCTCACGCTGAACATCCAGACGCGTGCCGGCGACGACAGCAGCGTGCTCGCCGCGATGAAGAATATGGTGGGCAAGCTGTCCCATATCGTCAGCGAAGTGAATGGCGGTGCGGAAGCTCTGGCCGGCGCTTCCGAGGAAGTCAGCGCCACGGCGCAGTCGCTGAGCCAGGCGTCGAGCGAACAGGCATCGGGCGTGGAAGAAACGAGCGCGTCGGTGGAACAGATGACGGCGTCGATCTCCCAGAATACGGAGAACTCGAAGGTGACGGACAGCATCGCGACCAAGGCCGCCACTGAAGCGTCCGAGGGTGGCGAGGCCGTGCGCGCCACGGTGTCCGCGATGAAGCAAATCGCGCAGAAGATCGGCATCATCGATGACATCGCCTACCAGACCAACCTGCTCGCGCTGAACGCGGCGATCGAAGCGGCCCGGGCGGGCGAGCACGGCAAGGGCTTCGCGGTGGTCGCGGCGGAAGTGCGCAAGCTGGCGGAACGCAGCCAGGTGGCCGCGCAGGAGATCGGTGACGTGGCGGGCTCGAGCGTCGAGCTGGCCGAGCGCGCGGGCAAGCTGCTGGACGAGATGGTGCCGAACATCCGCAAGACCTCGGATCTCGTGCAGGAAATCACCGCGGCATCCGAAGAGCAATCGTCAGGCGTGAGCCAGATCAACGCCGCGATGACGCAGCTCAGCCAGACCACGCAGCAGAACGCCTCCAGTTCGGAAGAACTCGCCGCGACCGCCGAAGAAATGAGCGGCCAGGCCGAGCAGCTGCGCAACACCATCAGCTTCTTCCGCATCTCGGGCATGGCCGATGCACGCAAGGTACGGACGGCGACACGCAAGCCGGCCAAGCCCGCCGCGCGCAAGGCGGCGCCGGTGCTCGACCTCGCGATGGCGGACGGCGATCTCATCGACGAGTCGTCCTTCGCGCGTTATTGATCGATGGGGACGCAATCGATGACTACCGCAGTGACTCAACCCGTAGCATCGGCCGGTGGCCGGACCGAGACCACCCAGTACCTGACCTTCCAGCTTGGCGGCGAGATGTTCGCGATCGGCATTCTCGCGATCAAGGAGATCATCGAGTACGGCACGCCGACCGTCGTGCCGATGATGCCGCCAACCGTGCGTGGCGTGATCAACCTGCGCGGCGCGGTGGTGCCCGTCATGGACTTGCAGGCACGCTTCGGCGAGCCGTCGAGTCCGGTCGGCAAGCGCACGTGCATCGTCATCGTCGAAGTGCCGGCCGGTGACGAATGCCAGGTGGTCGGCGTGGTGGTAGACGCGGTGAACGAGGTCGTCGATATCGGGCCCGGAGACATCGAGCCCACGCCCTCGTTCGGCGCGCGCATCCGGACGGACTTTATCGAAGGCATGGGCAAGCGGATGGGCAAGGACGGCGCGAAGTTCGTGATCCTGCTCAACCTCGAACGTGTGCTGTCGCTCGACGAGATGACGACCCAGATGGCAGCGCTCGCGCAGCAGCCGCTGGAAGCCGCCGCCTGACCGATACGCGCCATGCAACAGTTCACGCTGTCCGATCAGGACTTCGGCAACTTCCAGCGCTTTATCTTCGAGGCGGCGGGCATCACGCTCTCCCCCGCCAAGAAGGCGCTGGTCTGCGGCCGGCTGGCCAAGCGCGTGCATGCGCGGCAACTGGACAGCTACGCGGCCTACTTCGACCTGCTGCGCAGCCGCCGCGATCTCAAGGAAGTGCAGGCCGCGGTGGATCTGCTGACCACCAACGAGACGTACTTCTTTCGTGAGCCGAAGCACTTCGACCTGCTGCGCGAGGTCGCCGCCGCGCATGACGGCACGCGCCCGTTCCGCATCTGGAGCGCCGCCTGCTCGAGCGGCGAGGAGGCGTACAGCATGGCCATGGTGCTCGGCGACTGCATGGCGGGCCGTGCGTTCGAGGTCATCGGCACCGACATCAGCACGCGCATGCTGGCCCGCGCGCGTACGGGACATTACCCCGACACGCGCGCGCGGCTGATTCCGCCGACGTACCTCAAGCGCTTCTGCCTCAGGGGCCAGGGCGAGCACGAGGGCACGATGCTCGTGGACCGCAGCGTGCGGGCGCGCGTGCGGTTCTCCCATGCCAACCTCAACGACCGGCTGCCCGATGTCGGCATGTTCGACATGGTGTTCCTGCGTAACGTGATGATCTATTTCAACGGCGCCACCAAGCGTCAGGTGGTGGCGCGCGTGCTCGGCCAGCTCCGGCCGGGCGGGCATTTCTGCATTGGCCATTCCGAGACCCTCAACGACGTGAGCGACGCGGTGGAGCAGCTGGCGCCGTCGGTCTATCGGAAGCCGCTATGACCGCGAAGGCAACGCCTATCCGCGTGCTGGTCGTCGACGATTCGGCCGTCGTGCGGCAGGTGTTGGTCGGCCTGCTGGCCGCCGCGCCAGGCATCGAGGTCCTGCACGCGGTCGCCGACCCCCTGCTTGCCATGGAACGCATGCGCGTGCAGTGGCCCGACGTGATCGTGCTGGATGTGGAGATGCCGCGCATGGACGGCATCACGTTCCTGCGGAAGATCATGGCGGAGCGCCCTACCCCAGTCGTCATCTGCTCCACCCTGACCGAAAAAGGCGCCAAGACCACGATGGAGGCCATGGCGGCCGGCGCGGTCTCGATCGTCACCAAGCCGAAGCTCGGGCTCAGGCAGTTCCTGCAGGAGGCGGCCGACGAACTGATCGCCACGGTCCGGGCGGCCGCACGCGCCAATGTGCGACGGCTCGTGCCGCGCGCGGCCCCCCCGGCGCCGCTCGTGCCGACGGTCAAACATTCGGCGGACGTGATTCTGGCCGCCGGCCTGCCACACGGCGCGTCGCGCGCGATGGCGCAGACCACCGAGCGCGTCGTGGCGATCGGCACCTCCACCGGTGGCACGCAGGCCCTCGAACAGGTGTTGACGGCGCTGCCGCGCGTGTCGCCGGGCATCGTGATCGTGCAGCATATGCCGGAGAAGTTCACGGCCGCGTTCGCGGCGCGGCTCGATGCGCTGTCGGCGATCAGCGTCAAGGAGGCGCAGACCAACGACCGCGTGGTGCCGGGCCGCGCGCTGATCGCGCCGGGCGGGCGACATATGCTTCTGCGGCGCAGTGGCGCGCAGTATTTCGTCGAGGTCGTCGATGGGCCCCTGGTGAACCGTCACCGGCCTTCGGTCGATGTGCTGTTCCGCTCGGTGGCCAAGTGCGCCGGGGCCAACGCGGTCGGCATCATCATGACGGGCATGGGCGACGATGGGGCCGCGGGGCTCCTCGAAATGCGCACTGCCGGCGCGCGAACCGTGGCGCAGGATGAGGACAGCTGCGTGGTGTTCGGGATGCCGCGGGAGGCGATCAAACGGGGCGGTGTGGATCGGACGGTGCCGTTGTCAGCCATTGCGCGGGAAATCGGCGCCGCGGCCTAGCGGCACGATAGCCGCGTACGGGGTCAGCGGTTTGGGTCAAAATACCGGTATTGGACAATGCTCCCTGTACCCATGACCGACCCCGCCGTGACCTACCCTACCGACAACCCGCTACTCGACGACCTCGGCATCCGCCTCACCAAGGTCAGCCACGGCGCCTGCGAGCTCGAACTCGATATCGAGCCGCGCCATCTGAACCGACAGGGTTCGCTCCAAGGCGGCGTGAGCGCGACGCTGCTCGATGCCGCCTGCGGCTACGCGGGCCTGCAGGACGAAGACGGCAAGATGGGCAATGCCGTCACGCTGATGCTGACCATCAGCTATCTGGGACGCGTCAGCACGGGCCGCGTCCGCGCCGTGGCGCACGTGACCCGCGCGGGCCGCAGCATCTATTTCTCGTCGGCCGAACTCACCGCTGACAACGGCGACCCCATCGCCACCGCGCAAGGCACCTTCAAGCGCTCACGCGAGCCGGCGATCCGCTGACTGCCCGCTCGTTTTGGCTTCCGGTTCGGCCTCCATTCAGGCTTCGAGCATTGCGACCACCTCGTCGGTGGTCCACAACCCGTTGGCGATGTAGCGGAAGTTGATGAGCGCGGCCAGATAGCCATCGCCCTCGGGCACCTTCGGGCCCGCGATCGCATCGCGCACCACGCCGACCTCGAAGCCCTGCTCGAGCAGATCGCGCAGATGCGACTCCACGCACAGGTTCGCGGCCATGCCGGTGAGGATGACCTGATCGACGTGGCGCTTGCGCAGTTGCAGCGTCAGGTCGTTGACCTGCGGGCCGTACAGCTTGTGCGTCGAACAGATGACGGTCTTGCCGTCCTCGATGTACGGCTTCAGCTCGGGAAGGAAGTCGGCGCCCGAATCGCGGAACCCTTCCAGCGTGAGCGCGCCGGGGCGGTCGAACATGCCGAGCGCATGTTGCAGGATTTCGCCCGGGCCCTGGAATGCGCTCTCATGGTCGTGCGGATAGTAATAGTGCGGCGACACGGCCACGGGCAGGCCGGCCTGCTTGGCGGCGCGGAACAGCCGCGCGAGATTCGGCACGAGGTTCTGCTCGGTCACGCTCTCGCCGACCACGGGCCATGCCGCGCCGTTGGGGCTCATGAAGTCGATCTGCGGATCGATGACGACCAGCGCGGCGCGCCGCGGGTCCAGCTTCATGGTGGGCTTGGGCAGCGCGGCGTTGGCGGGGGCGGCATATTGAGGCAGGTTGCACATGGGATTCTCCGGGTAGGAATACGGCCTGATTATAGATGACCGGTCGTCTTGCTAAAGGTTAAAAAAAGAGACGACATGACATGTCGCCTCACGGGTAGAACGTGAATCAGGCCAGAAGCTTCGGCAGTACGAGCCGCTCGAATCGCAGATACGGTTCGCGGTTCCGCTGCACCTTCGCCCGCAGCACCGCGCCCTCCCATGCTTCGATCAGCACGCCCGCCAGATCGCGTGCGCGGTTGCCGGTGCCGATATGCGACAGCGCGGCGACGCAGTCGGTCAGCGCGTCCTCCCAGCGCTGGAACAGCTGCATCAGCCGGCGGCGGGCGTCATCGCTGTCCGTCGCGAGTTCGAGCGACAGATTGCCGACGAGGCAGCCTTGCGCGTAGTGATGCTGGCCGTGGTCGTCGGCCAGCGCGCGGAAAAAGCGCGCGAGCCGCGTGGCGGGGGCTTGCGAGGCGTCGCGGAGCAGCGGGAAGTGACGGCTTTCGATATTGAGCCAGTACTGCTCCAGCAGTTCGATGGCAAAGGCTTCCTTGCTGTCGAAGTAGTTGTAGAACGAGCCCTTCGGCACGCCGGCCGCCGCCGTGATGTCCTGCACGCCGGAGCCGTTGAAGCCGCGGCTATGGATGACCTGACCGCCGGTGGCGAGCAGCCTGGCGCGCACGTCGGGGTTCGGGGGTCGTGGCATGAGACGCCTTGCTACGGTGGTGGGCAATGTTTAGCAAGATAGTTGGTCATGAATGGAAAGTCAACCCCGCCACCACCGCGCGCACGCTACCGTCCCGTGAACCGGGCGGGGCGGCGTTCGATGAAGTGCGCTACGCCTTCCGTGAAGTCCTCGCTCTGGATGCTCTCGAACATCTCCGCATTGGCCACGCGGGTGGCCTCGGCCAGCGACTGGAACGGTTGCTCCCACAGTTGCCGCTTCATCACGCCGATCGAACGCGGCGAGACGTTTTCGGCCAGGTCGTCCGCATAGGCAATGGTCTCGCGCATCAACGCATCGGCGTCATAGACCCGATCGACGAGCCCCATGCGCAACGCCTCGTCGGCGGGCACCTTGCGCGCCGAGTACAGCAGATCCGCCGCGTGGCCCGGCCCCACGACGCGCGGCAACAACCAGCCGATGCCATGCTCGGCAATCAGCCCCCGCCGCGCGAACGCCGTGCTGAATGCCGCGTTCGCACTCGCGAACCGCATATCGCTGTACAGCGCGAAGACCAGCCCGAGCCCGGCGGCGGCCCCATTGATCGCCGAGATCACCGGCTTCCGCAGCGCGGGAAAATAGCCATACCGCGTCTGATAGTCCGCGCGGCGGTTCATGTCGAACGGCCGCATCCACCGCGCCGCGCGAATGTCGTCAGGCGGGAGGATCTCCAGCGCGTTGATGTCCATCCCCGCGCAGAAGCCCTTGCCCGCCCCGGTCAGCACGATTACACGTACTTCCGCCTCCCGATCGAGCGCCTCCATGGCATCGCGCAGCTCCGTCTCCATGACCTGCGTCAGCGCATTGAGCTTGTCGGGGCGATTCATCGTGACAACGGCCACACGGCCGCTCCGCCCGGCCAGCGTGACGGTCAACTCCTGATACGTTTTCATCGTTTGCCTTCCTCGTTTGCGTCTTCGTTTGCGTCTTCGTTTGCGTCAATCAAGGCAACTGCACCGCACGCGGCTCGACGAACGCCTCGAGCCCATAGACGCCTCCCTCGCGGCCCATGCCCGACAGGCCAAATCCGCCAAATGGCGCCGCCGGATTGAATCGCGCGCCGTTGACATCGACCTGCCCCGCCCGCAAGGCATCCGCCACCGCGGCGCCGGTCGCATCGTCGGACGCCCATACCGTCGCGGCCAGACCGTAAGGCGTGCCGTTGGCCAGCGCGATGGCGTCCTCCACCGCGTCGTAGCATTGCACCGCCAGCACGGGGCCAAACACTTCCTCGTTGGCAAGCCGGCTATCCGCCGGCACATTGCCGTAGACCGTCGGCGCGACGAAGAAACCCCGCGCGGGGACCGGCGCATCGGGTCCGCCCGCGATGCGGTCGAACCCGGCGCGCTCGGCCTCCGCCAGGTGCGCGCGCACCCGCTCGCGTTGCGTCGAGGACAGCAGCGGCCCGATACGCGTATTGGCATCGGCGGGATCGCCGAGCGTCATGGCCGATACCGCCTGCTCGAGCAGCGCGCGGACTTCGGGATATGCGTCCCGCGCGACGATGAGCCGCGTCGTCGCGCTGCAGGTCTGGCCCGCGTTGAGGAAGCACGATGCCACGGTCGCCTTGACGGCCTTCTGCAGATCGGCGCCGGGCAGCACGACCGCGGCGGACTTGCCGCCCAGTTCCATCGACACACGCTTCATGTCGCCGGCCGCGATGGCGGCGACCTTGCGGCCCACGGCGGTCGAGCCCGTGAACGACACCATCCGTACGTCCGGATGCGACACCAGCGCGGTGCCGAGCGCGGCGCCCCCGCTCACGATGTTCAGCACGCCGGCCGGCAGCTTCGCGGCCTCGCAGGCGGCGATCAGATGCAGCGTTGCCGACGGCGCGAGCTCGGACGGCTTGAGCACGACCGTGCAGCCGGCAAGCAGCGCGGGGGCGAGCTTGCCCGTGATCTGATGCAGCGGATAATTCCACGGCGTGATGGCCGCGACCACGCCGGCGGGCGCCATCGTGATGCGGGAATGGCCCTCCTGCCGCACGAATGGAAAGCCCTCGGCGAGCGCGGCGGTGGCGCGCCACGCCGCGATCGGCGCATCCACCTGAATGCGGCGCGACAACTTCAGCGGCATGCCGACTTCGCGGGAGATGTCCTCGGCCAGTTCGGATGCGCGCGCTTCGAGCGCATCCGCCACTGCCAGCAGGTATCGGGCACGCGCTGCGGGCCGCAACGCCTGCCATGCGCGCTCGGCATGCGTTGCCGCACGCACGGCGGCGTCCGCATCCTCCGCCGGGCCGAGTCGCACGTCGACGCGCGGGGCTTCCGTGGCGGCGTCGAGTACGCGCACGAGCTCACCGCCCTCGATCTGACGGCGCGCGCCGTCTATATAGTGTTCCGACAATAGCTTCACTTGGACTCCCGGTTCGAGCGTTGTTCGAGGAATTGCGCCATCACGCGCTGCGGTTCCCCATCGGCATAGCATTCGAGTTGCGCGCGGATGCCCGCCACCACGGCTTCATCGAAGCCGGGCTGTGTCATTGCGCGGAGGCGCTGCTTGGACAGCCTCACCGCCGTCGGCGGCAATGCGGCGAGCGCGCGGGCGCGCTCCATTGCGGCCGGCATCAGGTCGGCTGCGGCGTGGAGCGACGTGACGAGGCCCATCTCGTACGCGCGCTGGCCGTCGACCAGATCGCCCGACAGCGACATCTGCGCGTTGTGCGTGTGGCCCACGTGAAGCGTCATCAGGTACGAGCCGACGATGCTTGCCAGTCCCGCCTTCACCTCGGGCTGGCCCCAGCGGCTGTCCGGCGTGGCGAGCCGGAAGTCGGCACACATGGCGATCTGGAACCCCGCGCCCGCCGCCACGCCTTGCACGGCCACCACCGACGGCGTGTCGAGATCGCGCACCGACTGGTACATCGCGGCTTGCCGCTCCAGCCAGGGGACGATCTGCTGCCAGTGCACTGCCGAGGCTTCGTCCAGGTCTTGCCCCGCGCAAAAGGCGCGATCGCCCGCGCCGGTCAGGATCAGCGCGCGGACGTTGAGGTCGGCGTTGAGCGTGTGTAGCGTGTCGATCAGCGCATTGCGCAGGGCGCTGTTGACCGCGTTCATGCGCGCGGGCCGATTGAGCGTGACGATGGCAATATCGCCGTTTCGCTCGACGCGTATGACGTCGTTGTTTGCGTACGCGGCTTCGTTCATGGCGTTTCTGCCTCCTGCGTTCTCGCATCTTGCAATTGGACAACCGCATCGACGGCGATAACGCCCTCGCCTGCCGCCATCAGCATCAAGGGATTGATATCGACCGAGCGGACCGCGTGCCGGTGGCGGAGCGCCCAGTTCCCGAGGGCGACGGCGGCCGATGCCAGCGCGTCGAGGTCGAGCGCGGGGACGTCGCGATAGCCCGTGAACAGCGGCGCGACACGTAGCCGCGCGCAGGCGGCCCTGACGTCGTCGACAGTGAACGGCGCAAGCAGCGTGACGATGTCCTTGCGCAGTTCGAGCAGCGTGCCGCCTTCGCCGATCATCACGAGGGGGCCGAACATGGGGTCGACGGATACGCCTAGCGCGAACTCGTGCCGACCCTTGACCATTTGCGCGACGACGATCCGGGGTTCGCGGACTTCGAGCTTGCGTAGCGTATCGAGGCAAGCCTGCGCGGCGGCCTCGGATTCGACGCGCGTCGTCAACCGCAGATGCACGAGCCCGTGCTCGCTCTTGTGCGGCACGGACGCCGCGCAGCCCTTCACCACGACGGCGGCACCCGCGCTGCTGGCACGCAGCGCCTCGAACGCCGCGCCCGCTTCGCTTGCGCTGCCGCATAGCCGGTGCGGCACCGTCGGCACGCCCGCCTCGGCGAGCAACGCAAGGCTGCGGGCCTCGTCCTGCAAGCCGTTCCCCGCGAGCGGGAGCGCTGCGGGAACGGCCGACGACGCCATGACCCGGGTGACGCGGGTGACGCGGGCCATGCGCTCCCGGTGCGCGGCGTACTGGGCCAGCGCGGCCACGGCGTCCGCCTCCGTCACGAACGTCGGCACCCCGTGCCGAACGAATACCTCCCGCACGCTTTGCTGCGGCGCGCTGGCCACCAACGGTTTGCGATGCCCGGCACTGAACGCCGCCGCGTCGCGCGCAAGGGCTTCCACGTCGTACCCAGGCCCCGCCACGGGAATGCCGACCATCACCATGTCCGCAGCCGGATCGGCGCCCAGCGCCTCCAGCACGCGCGGAAACATGTCGCCCTTGCCGAGCAGCGCCGCAGTCATGTCCAGCGGATTGTTCGCCGTTCCAAACTCCGGCAGGATCGCCCCAAGCGCGCGTAGCGTGTCGTCCCGCAACGCGGCCAGCGGCAAGCCATGCCGTTCGGCGAGATCGGCGGCCATGACGCCGACAGCGCCGCTATGACTCATCACCACCGTGCGTCCCGCCCCCGGCGCATGGTCCTGCAGATACAGCGGCACCGCCCGCACGAGCTCGCCGATATCCCCCGCGCGCCAGATGCCATGCGCAACCAGGAACGCGTCGATCGCCGCATCGTTGCCGACGAGCGCACCCGTATGCGATGCAGCCGCCTGCGCGCCGCGCGCGCTGTTGCCTGCCTTGATGGCGACGATGCTCGCCCCGCGCGCCCGCGCAATCGCCGCCGCCCGCGCCAGCGCGTCGGGATTCGAAATCGTCTCGAGGTAGACCAGGAGTAACCGCACGTCGGGATCGGCGGCCACAGCCGCCGCGATCGCGCAGGCATCGAGGTCCGCGTCGTTGCCCGTGGCCACGAGATAACGCACACCATGCCCCGCCTGACGCAGCAACGCGTAAGGCATCACGCTCGCGGCACCGCTCTGGCTGATGATCGCGATCGGTCCATCCTGCGGCGCCACCTCCATGAACATCGTCGAGAAGTTCAGCACCGCGCCCGCCGCAAAGTTGGCGGTCCCCTGCGCGTTGGGTCCGACGAGCCGCATGCCGCCCGCATTGGCAACGCGCACGAGTTCCTGCTGCCGCTCGCGGCCCTTCGCACCGGTCTCCGCAAACCCTGACGCCATGATCACGGCGGCCTTCACCCCGGCCTCCGCGCACAGCCTCACCTGTTCGAGCGTGGCATCCCCGGACACCGCGACGATCGCCGCCTCGGGCGTCTTGCCGCACGCAACGAGGTCCGCCACACCGGCATACGCGGGCAGTCCCTGGATGACGTCGCGAGCCGGGTTCACGGGCAGGATCTCGCCCGTATAGCCAAACGCCCGCATGTAGTGGATCGGCCGGCCGCCGACCTTGTTGGGATTGTCCGAAGCGCCGATGACGGCAACGGAAGACGGATGAAACAACGCCGCGAACGCATCGTGCGCCGCGTCGAGCGGCGCGAGCAGAGTCTCAGTCAACGGTCGCTCCCGATTGCTTCACCACGGGGCCCCACTTGGCCGCGTCATGCTGAATCAGCTTTGCAAAATCCGCGGGCGTGCCCGGCAGCGGGCGCGCGCCGAGCGCGGCCAGTTGCGTCTGCACGTCCGCCTGCTTCAGTACGGTTTGCAGTTCGGCGTTGAGCTTCTGGATCGCCTCGGCGGGCGTGCCCTTGGGTGCGGACAGCCCAAACCAGATCGTGACGTCGAACCCGGGCAGTCCCGCTTCCGCGACGGTCGGCACCTTCGGCAGCGCTTCCGAACGCGCGGTGCCCGTGACGCCAAGCGCCTTGACCTTGCCGCTGCCGATGTACTGCACCTGGCTCGACACCGTGTCGAACATCATCGAGATGCGGCCGCCGAGCAGGTCAGTGAAGGCCGCCGCCGAGCCCTTGTATGGCACGTGCACGATATCGATGCCGGCCATCGACTTGAACAATTCACCCGACAGGTGATTGGAGCTGCCGTTGCCCGCCGAGCCGAACGTCAGCGAGCCGGGCTTCTGCTTCGCGAGCGCGATCAATTCCTTCACGTTGTTTGCGGGCAGGCTGTTGGGCACCACGAGAACGTTGACGGTGGACGCGACCGAGCCCACCGCATCGAACGCCTTCACGGGGTCTACCTTCAGCGCGCGATACAACGACGGGTTGATCGCCATCGTGCCCGTGGTGGAGAAGAACAGCGTGTAGCCGTCCGGCGCGGCCTGCGCCACGGCCTCGGTGGCGATCGTGCCGCCCGCGCCGCCGCGATTGTCGATGACGACCGGCTGGCCGAGTTGCTGCGACAGATGCTGGCCGATGAGGCGCGCCATGGCGTCGGTGGGACCGCCCGCGGGAAATGGCACCACGAGGCGGATGGGCTTGACTGGGTAGGCGCCCGATGCGAACGCACTGCCTGCCATCGGCGCGGCGGCGATCAGCATGGCGCATAGCGGGCGGCGCCATGCGCGGAGCATGTGGGTGAAGCGCGGCATTCTTGTCTCCATATCGTTATGCCCTCCTGTTTTCCGGCGGGATGACATCAGTGTATGGAGCTTCCGTGCGATGCAAAAGCGTACAATCCGCGATATCTGATATCGATATTTCGCATGGGTTAGCGCCGATGAACCTCAAGCAACTGGAAACCGTGGCGCTCGTCGCCGAACTGGGCTCCCTGTCCCGTGCGGCGCGGGCGCTGGGGATCGCGCAGTCGCTGGTCAGCCGCGCGATCGCGCAGATCGAGAGCGAATGGGGGGACCGGCTGTTCGAGCGCACCGGGCGCGGCGTCGTGCTGTCCGAGTTCGGACAGCGGATCGTGCCGCACGTGCGGCTGCTGCTCGATCAGTCGGCGCGATTGCAGGACGAGGTCAAGGATGCGGCGGGGATTCCCGTGGGCCTGGTGAAGATCGGCGTGCTGCCTTCGATGGCGCCTCGGCTCGTGCCCGCGCTGTTCGAGGGACTGCGCGCGCAGGCGCCGGGGGTGCGGCTGCATGTGGCCGAAGGATTCAGCGGGCAGCTCGACGAGGCGCTGGAGTCAGGGCATATCGACCTCGCCCTGATCAACCGGTACGGGCCCGGGCCGCGGCAGGACGAGGATGTGCTGGCGCGGGTGCCGACCTACCTGATCTGCACGCCCGCGCATCCGTTCGCGCGGCTGACGCAGTTGCCGTTCCGCAAGCTCGATGGCATCCCGCTGGTGTTGCCGCCATCGCCCAATGGGTTCCGGTCGATACTGGACCAGCATGCGCGGCGGCTCGGCATCGCGCTCGACGTGGCGCTCGAGGTGGAGTCGCTGAGCACCATGCGCGAGGTGGCGCTATCGGGCTGCGCGCTGACGATCCTCCCGCGGCTTGCGGTGGCGCAGGACATGGAGGCAGGACGCCTCGCGGCCGTGGAAATCGTCGACCCACGCATGCCACGGGACATCGCCATGGGCGTCACGCGCCACCACCCCCTGTCGCGCGCGGCGCGGCTCGTGCTGTCACGTCTGCACGACCTTGTGCCAAGGGTGGCGAGCGGGGAGCTCTGACCTGGGAAGGTTGGCGCGCCCGGTTTGACTACGCGGCGACTCTGCGGGCCTGCCGCAGCATGACGCCCCGGTCGAGCAGCCAGACGGCCAGCATCGTCGCCCCCATCATCGGGAAGACGGCCCCGAGGATGCCGAGGCCCACCACCCATGCGCGCATCGGCGGCACCGACGCGGGATATCCCGGCGCGGCCAGCGCGCGGGCGGGCCGGCGCTTCCACCACATCACGAACCCGCTGATGGCCAGGCCCATCAGGCCGAGCGAGATCGCGGCGCACACGATCTGGTTGGCCACGCCGAAATAGCGGCCCATATGCAGCGACGTGCCATACGACACCGCGCGCGCGACGGGGCCGTAGTCCCCATAGGCAATATCGCGCACGATGCGGCCGTCGTGCGGGTCGATATGCAGCGTACGCTCGGCCCTGGGGTCGGCCGGGAAGCACGACACGGTATAAACTGCGCCCGGCTTCGTCGGCAACGCTACCTGACATCCGTTGCCCGTGCCAGCACCCTCTTCGCCCGCACCCTCTTCGCCCGCACCCTCTTCGCCCGCACCCACTTCACCCGCACCCTTTTTACCGGCAATCCGCACGACCTCATCGAGCGTGAGCATCGCGGGCTTGCCGCTGGCCTCCGGCACTCGCGTGAGGCCCGTGGCCCACGGGACCTCGGACAGCGGCAGGGATTCCATCGTGTGGCCCGCGTGCGGATCGTGACTGGAAAGCGCCTGACTGGCATGCGCGTGACTGGCAGGCGCGCCGGGAGCCGGCGTGGCCTGAGCGGGCGCATGCTCCTCATGTCCACCCCCAGCCGCCGGCCGGCCAAGATTGGCCTTCGTCGCCAGCGCCTTGAACTGCTGCCCCCATGACGCCGTCCACGGCAATCCGGACAACACGAAGCCGAGGGCACCGATAGCGAGCCACACGCCCAGCACGCTATGCAGTTCCTTCCACCACCCCCGCTTGCCCGCGGCGGGCGCCATCGCAAACGCCCGGCCGCCGGCCACCCGCAGCCGTGGCCACCACATCGCAAGACCCGTCGCGAGCATCACCAGCACCCAGCAACCGGCCAGCTCCATGAGCAACTCACCCGGCTTCCCGACGAGCAAAGCGCGATGCAGCATCCGCACCTGCTTCATGAATCGGTCTTCGACGCTCAACGTGCCGAGCCGGTCTCCGGTATAGGGATTCAGGTACACACTCTCGCTCCGCCCCGGCGCGAGGCGAAAGACGAATTCCGCACTGGCCCGCGGGTCCGCATTGATGGCATACGTCGTGGCCACCGCCCCCGCCGGCGCGCTGGCACGTGCGCCATCGAGCAACGTCTGCGCCGGCAACCGCTCGCCACCGGGCTCGACGCGCAGCAAGTGGGGATACAGCAGCGGTTCGATCTGCGGCTGAAAACAGTAGATCGTGCCCGTCACGGCCAGCACGACAAGAAACGGCATGACAAACAGGCCGGCATAGAAATGCCAGCGCCACAGCATGCGATATGCGGAAGACGAAGCGGAAGACGCCGAAGCGGAGGATGCCGAACCAGCGGCGGAAGAGTGGCGCGACAAGATACGAAAGCGTGCAGACGAATAATGCGTGGATGCGGGAGAACCAGCCTCTAGCCACCAAGCATACTCAGTTTCAGGTCAGATTTCGCCGTGCCCGAATGTCGCACCCGGCTCATGCGCCAGCAAGTCGCCGTGAGCCGCCGTGAAGCTCCGTGAGCCGCCGTGAGCCGCCCAGTCGCGGCGTCGATCGCATAACCGCATGCGAAAACCATCGTTCCGCTTTGGTGCGTGGCCCCGGACAATGGTTCGCTTTCGCCGAGCTTCAGCGGCCTCTTGCCTCGTTTTCCCGCATGTCACGCCAGATTCGCCTCAATGCCTTCACGATGAACTGCGTGGTCCATCTCGCCCCCGGGCAGTGGACCGCGGAGAGCGACCGGTCTACCGGCTATCTCGATACGGGCCATTGGGTCGAGCTGGCGAAGCTGCTCGAGCGGGGCCGTTTCGACAGTTTGTTTCTCGGCGACATCACCGGGATCTATGACGTCGCCGGAGGATCGGCGGAGATGGCGTTGCGCACGGCCGCGCAGGTCCCGATGAACGACCCCGCGCCGCTGATTCCGCTGATGGCGCATGCCACCGAGCATCTCGGGTTCGGCGTGACGCTGTCCGTGTCCTACGAACACCCCTATCCGCTCGCCCGCCGCCTGACCACGCTCGATCATCTGAGCAAGGGTCGCGTCGCATGGAACATCGTCACGTCGTACCTCGACAGCGGCGCGCGCAGCCTCGGTCTCGACGCGCTTGTCGAGCACGATGCGCGCTACGACCGGGCGGACGAGTTTCTCGACGTCTGTTATGCACTGTGGGAAGGCGGATGGGAGGATGGCGCCGTGGTGCGCGATCGCGAAGCGGGCGTCTATGGCGATCCCGCGCGTATTCACCGCGTGCGGCACGACGGAGAACACTTCCGTACCGATGGCGTCTTCCAGTGCGAGCCGTCGCCGCAGCGCACGCCGCTGCTGTTCCAGGCGGGCGGTTCCGATCGCGGCACGCGCTTTGCCGCGCGCCATGCCGAATGCATCTTCGTGGGCGCGCCGACGCCCGCGGGCCTGCGGCGCACCGTGGACCGGCTGCGCGATGCCCTGCGCCAGGCGGGCCGCGATCCGGCATCGGTGCGCATCTTCGCGATGTTCACGGTAATCGTCGATGAAACCGAGGCGCTCGCGAAGGCGCGGCACGACGCCTACCGCGCGCGCGTGAGCTACGACGGCGCGCTTGCGCTGCTCTCCGGCTGGACGGGCATCGACCTGAGCCGTTACGCGCCGGACGATACGCTGGCGTACGTCGATACCAATGCCGGCCAGTCCGCGCTGGCGTCGTTCAGCAAGCTCGACCCCAGCCGCACGTGGACCGTGCGCGATGCCGTGGAGTTTGTCGGGATCGGCGGGCGCGGTGGCGTCGCCGTGGGCGACCCCCGGCAGGTGGCGGACACGCTCGAGGCGTGGATGGACGAGACCGGCGTCGATGGCTTCAACCTTGCATCGGTCGAGATGCCTCGTACGTTCGAGGATATCGTCGCCCACCTCGTGCCCGAACTCCAGCGCCGCGGCGTCTACAAGACCGAATATGCGGATGGCACGCTGCGGGAGAAGCTCACCGGCACCGATGCGCAACCGGCTTCCGCCACGTTGCAGGCGCCGCATGTTGGCGCGGCGTTCCGGCGTCACACCTAGTCGCCGCCTTCCGACCCTAACCCCAGTATCCCCGGAGTTCCCATGCCCCGCGTTTCCGAGTTGTCCCCCGACACGTTCGATAGCGCCCGCCGCGCCCTGTTCGATGCGTTCACGGGCAATGGCCATCATTTTGCCGACCAGTTCTCGGTGCTCGCGCACGTCGGGCCCGCGGTCGATCATCTGCCGCAGATGCTGCTGGAGCTCAAGGCCCGCAGCGCGGTGCCCTATCGCTTTATCGAGATCGCGATCGTCGTCGTCTCGCTGCTCAACGACTGCGAGTACTGCGTGAGCAACCACGCACCGCGCCTCGCCGTGGAAGGCGTGAGCGAGGAAGGCGCGCGCCGGCTGCTCGATTATGCCGATCATCCCGAGCTTTCCGAGGTGGACAAGCTCGTCGTCGAGTACGCCATCGCGGTCACGCAGCAACCGCAGCGCATCCGCGACAACGTGTTCGAACGGCTGCGTGCCCATTTCTCGGAAGCGCAGATCGTCGAGCTGACGCTCCGCATCGCGCTGTGCGGATTCTTCAACCGTTTCAACCAGGCCCTGCAGATCGGCGAAGACGCCACTGCCGTCCATCCCCTCTAAGCATTCCGAAAGACCGTTCATGTCCCGTCTTCCCTCGGCCCAGCGCCGGGCCCTGCTGCGCGCGCTCGGCGCCGGCACGGCCGCCGCCTCCCTGTCCCAGTTCTCGTCCCTCGCGCTTGCGCAGGACGCCGGCCCGATCCGCATCGGCATTCTTGCGCCGCTGAGCGGCGGCGGCGGTGCCTATGGCGCCGGCATGGTCAACGCCGCGCGCAAGGCCGCGGCGTACATCAACACGCAGGCAGGCGGCGTCCTGGGCGGCCGCAAGATCGAGATCCTCGTCGAGGACGACGAAAGCAATCCGACCGCCGGCGTGGCCGCCGCGCGCAAGTTGCTGGACGTCTCGAAGGTGAGCGCCATCGTCGGCGTGTGGAGCAGCGCCGTGGCCATGGCCGTCAAGCCGCTGACCATCGAGCGCGGCATCCCGCTTCTCGTGACGGGCTCCGGCGACGAGGTCACGCAGGGCGACAACAAGGGCCTCGTCTGGCGCTTTCAGGCACGCGGCAGCGATTGGGGCGCGGTCTTCGCGCATGCCGCGCTGAAGGACGGCGCGCGCAAGGCTTCGCTGCTCGTGTTGCAGACGCCGTTCACGCTCAGCATGGTCGATCCGTTCGTCAACGCGTTCAGGAAGGGCGGCGGCGAAGTGCTCGACACCGTGTTCTACAACCCGAACCAGCCGTCGTACCGCGCCGAGGTGGAGAAGGTTTTCGGCCGCAAGCCCGATGCCGTGTTCATCCCGAGCTATCTGCCCGACCTCTCCGCGATCGCCCGGGAAGTCTATCGCGGCGGCTTCAGCGATACGCGCATTTACGCCAACTCGTCGTCGGCCGATGCGGAAGGCGCCTTCATCAAGAACGTCGGCAAACAGGTGGCCGAAGGCATCCACCATATCCAGTCGATCCCACCCGCGACCTCCACGGCTTACCGCACGTTCGCGAAGGAAGCGGAGATCGCGCCGGGCACGCTCGCCATCTTCCCGTCCAACGTATGGGACGAGATCTCGGTGCTCGCACTCGCCATCGAGCGCGCGGGCAGCGCGGATCCGAAGGTGTTCGCCAAGGCGATTCCCACCGTGGTGAACGGGCCGGGCACGGCGGTGGAGAACCCCGTCGATGGCCTCAAGGCCCTGCGCGCGAAGCAGCAGATCGCCTACAGCGGCGCGGGCTCGCAGTTCCGCTTTACGCCCACGGGCGACCAGCTCAATCGCGAGTACGGTCACTTCGTGATCCGCAACGGCGCGAACCAGCTCGTCGAAACGCTGCGGTGAGCGCGATAGCAGTGAACGCCAATCCAGCGCCGCTTGCCGATGGACTCCGCTGCGAGGACGTGCGCGTGGCGTTCGGCGGCCTCGTCGCGCTCGATGGCGTCTCGCTCGCGCTCGCGCCAGGCCGCATCACCGGCATCATCGGTCCCAACGGCGCGGGCAAGTCCACGCTGTTCAGCGTGCTCGCGGGCACGCTGCGGCCCGACAGCGGACGCGTGCGCCTGGGCGCCGACGATATTACGTCGCTGTCCGTACACCGCCGCGCGCGCCGCGGCGTGGCCCGCACGTTCCAGCTCGCGCGTGAGCTCGACAGCCTCACCGTGCTGGAGAACCTGCTGCTCGCGACGCCCGATCACCCGGGCGAGCGCCTGTGGCCGCTCGTCTTCGCGCGCGGCCGCGTGCGGCGCGCCGAGCGCGATGCGACGGACCGCGCCATGGGTCTGCTCGAACGCGCGCGCCTGCAGCGGCTTGCCAATTCTCCGGCGGGCGCCCTGTCCGGCGGACAGAAGAAGCTGCTCGAACTGTGCCGCGCGCTGATGGCGGATCCCGATATCGTGCTGCTCGACGAACCCGCCGCGGGTGTGAATCCCGTGCTGGTCGAATCGCTGGGCCACTTCATTCTCGATCTGCGCGACGAGGGCAAGACGTTCGCGCTCGTGGAACACAATATGGATCTGATCGCGGCGCTGAGCGACCACGTCGTCGTGCTCGCGCAAGGTGCGACGCTCGCGGAGGGATCGTTCGCGGCGGTGACCGGCGATGCGCGCGTTCGCGCGGCTTATCTTGGCGCGGAATTTGGGGACACCGAGTCCGGAGACGTCGCCGCATGACCGCGCCGCTTATTCTTCACGATGTCACCGCGGGCTACCATGGCAAGGCGATCGTCCATGGCGTTTCGCTCGACATTCCCGCCGGCGGCGCGCTGACCGTCATCGGCCCGAATGGCTCCGGCAAGTCGACGCTGCTGAAAAGCGTCGTCGGCCTCGTGCCGCTGATGTCCGGCCGCCAGCAGCTCGGCGGCCGCGAAATCGGCGCGCTCGATGCGCCGGCCCGCACGCGACTCGGCCTCGCCTACGTGCCGCAGGAACGCAACGTGTTCCCAAACCTCAGCGTGGCCGACAACCTGCGGCTCGGCTGGGAAGCGCTGCATGGCCGCGGCGACCGCGCGAAGGCAACACAGCGGCGCGATGCGGTGCTGGAACTGTTTCCTGAAATCGCCGATCGCCTCGCCACGCCCGCCGGCCTGCTCAGCGGCGGCCAGCGGCAGATGGCCGCGATGGCTGCCGCGCTGATGCAGAACCCCTCGCTGCTGGTGCTCGATGAACCGTCCGCCGGCCTGTCGCCCCGCAATGCCTCCCTGCTGTTCGATCGCATCGCCGATATCCGCAAGACGGGCATCACGCTGCTGATGATCGAGCAGAACGTCCGGCTCGGCCTGCGCGTGGCCGACCATGGCGTCGTGCTCGTCAACGGCGAAATCCGCCTGCGCGCGAGCGCACCCCATCTGCTGCACGAAGCCGACCTGCCGGCCTTGTTCTTTGGCCACGCCCTGCCCACATGACCGATACGCTTCAGATCCTGTTCAACGGCGTGGTGTCCGGCCTGCTCGTCGCCCTGCCCGCGCTTGCGCTCGCCCTCACCTTCAGCGTGCTGCGCTTTGCCAACTTCGCGATCGGCGCGATGCTGACGGCCGGCGCCTATGCGATCTACGCCTTCAATGCCGGCCTCGGCTGGCCGCTGTGGGCCTCGGCGCTCGCTGGTATCGTGCTCGGCGGCATCGTGGCGGTACTCGTCGACCGCGTGGTATTCCGGCCGCTGCGGGACCGCTCGCCGGTGACGCTGCTCGTCGCCAGCATGGGCGTGGCGTTCGTGCTCGAGAACCTCGTGCGGTTCATCGCCGGCAACGCGCCGGTAGGTTATGCGGTGGATCCCGCGCGGCCACTGCGGCTGGCGGGCCTGCGCGTCAATCACGAACAACTGCTGATCGTCGCGATCGGCGCCGCAAGCCTGGCGCTGGTGTGGGGCGTGTTCCGCTTCACCGCGCTGGGCCGGGCCATGCGCGCGGTGGCCGACAATGCCCCGCTCGCCGCCGCGCGCGGCATCGTGGCGGATCGCGTGATCGGCGCCACATGGTTCATCGCGGGCGCGCTGGCCACCACGGCCGGCATGCTGATCGGTCTCGATGCCACCCTCGACCCGCAGATGGGCTGGAACTACGTGATCCAGGTCTTCGCGGCGGCGATCCTCGGCGGCATCTCCCATCCAATGGCCGCTGTGGCTGGCGCGCTCGTACTGGGCGTCAGCGCTGAACTGTCGACCCTCGTCATCGCGCCGCACTATCGCCCGCTCGTCGCCTTCGCCGTGCTGACCCTTCTGCTGCTGATCCGCCCCTGGGGCATCTTCGGCACCGCCCGCCTCGCCAAATGACCAGCTATCTGTTCTCACTCCTCGTGCTGGTGTCGATCGCCGGCATCGCCGCCCTCTCGCTGAACCTCCAGTGGGGCCTGACCGGCATGGTCAACTTCGGTTTGTTCGGCTTCTACATGCTCGCGGCGTACGTTTACGCGCAGGTGGCCGCCAGCGGGGCATCGCCCTGGCTGGCGCTGGGCGCCGCCCTCGCGCTGACCGGCGTGGCGGGTGCGCTCACGAGCCTGATCTCGCTGCGGCTTGCCGATGACTATCTGGCCATCGTCACACTGGGCTTCGCGGAATGCCTTCGACTCGTGGCGATCCACGAGGAATGGCTCACGCGCGGCAGCCTTGGCATTGCCGATATCGCCCGGCCCGTGACTGGCGATGGCGCGTTTCTCGCGCTATGCCTTGCCGCGCTACTGTTGAGCTTTGGGTTGCTCGAGACGATCGCGCGCTCGCCGCTGGGACGCGCGGCGCGCGCGCTGCGCGACGACCCGCTCGTGGCGGCGACGGCCGGCAAGGACGTATTGTGGTTGCGCGTGAAACTGTTTGGCATCGGCGCGGCCGTCACGGGCGTCGCGGGCGCGCTGCATGCGAGCTACTACCAGTACATCGACCCGACGCAGTTCGGGCCGATCCTCACCGCCTACGCGTTCATGGGCGTGATCATCGGCGGCCGCGGCAGCAATCGCGGCGTGATCCTCAGTGCGTTCACCGTGATCCTGCTGCTTGAGGGCACGCGCTTCCTCAACGACCATGTCGGCTGGCTCGCGCCGGCGCAGCTCGCCGCGCTGCGGCTGATGCTGATCGGTGTGGGGCTGATTCTCGCGCTGATTTATCGGCCGCAGGGCCTCGTGCCCGAATATCGGCGCGAAGTGGGGCTGCCCGACGTGCGCCTGCCCGATGGCACGGCCGCCGCCGACGCCGCGCGGCCTGGCGAGCTCGCGCGCTAGGCGGCGCGCGAAGCACGTCCTCTGCCCTGCGGGCCAACTGCGGGCCAACTGCGGGTCAACTGTCGGCCACCTGCCGGCTACATTAGCGGACGTCCGCGCGGCTTGGCGGTTAATTGAAAATTCTCGGACGTGAGCGTGCGCCCCTGCGCGCCGTCTTAGCGCGCCGGCCTGGCGCGCCGCTTAACGCGCGGTCCCCGGCTTGCAGTCCTCGATGCGCCCGATCACCCGGCCCGTGCTCATCAGCGGATGCCATTCATCCGCGCTACGCACCTCGACGTTGGTACCGGCGCGCGCCTGCTGCAGGCTCACCACGTGGAAGTACTTCGACTCCGCCTGGCCGCCATCCGCGATGCGGATGTCCACTCTGCCCGGTTCCGGATAGGCGATCACCGTCGCGTCTTCCCTCAGCCAGCCCTTCAGGCACAACACGAGGTCGCTCACGCTCGCTCTGGACTGGATCACTTTGGGATCGCGCGCTTCGATGGCCGATGGGCCGTGACTGGCGCAAGCCACCAGCAAAGGGCTGGCGAGCGTGGCGATGAAGAATGCCCGGATGCCGTTCATGAAGTCTCCCTGGGATGAGGGCGACATGATATGACATCGCGCGCAGGGGTTTCGATTGCATACCGTGCGCGGCGTGTATCGCAATGTAAATGGCGTGCACGGCGACGACATTTTCATACAACGGGATACGTTGCGCGAAATACCGCCGATACAGGTTGGCAGTCAAATGGGATCAAACGAAAGCGATCGCATCACGCATGGAATAGATGGCGCATCGCGGACGTCCTACTGGACACCAACCGAATGAAGGAACCCATCATGAAACGCCTTGCTCTCTCCACGCTCGCCGCCACGCTGTTCTTCTCCGCCTTTGCCGCGACGGCGCAGGCGAACACGACCGCCAATGCCGCGCAAAACACGTCGCGCGCGTATATCGACGCGGATCTGGATGCCTATGTGAAGTCCGGCCTCTCCGCGCTCAATCGCGGCGATGGCTCGCCGTTCGTATTTGGCACGGAGTATCAGCGCCGTCAGGCGCTGTATCGGAAGCTCCGCGCCGAAAACTTCGCGAAGCTCCAGCAGCAACAGTAAGTATTACGTCTTCTGCTTCCCTGGCGGGGAAGCCTTCGCGCCGCGCGCGGCACGGGGTGTGCGCGCGCGGCGTGGAAGGATGACCGCATCGATATCAGGCCCCGTCGGTGTAGACGCTACGCGCATCGTCGATCCGATAGTGCTGATGGCCCGTGTTGGCGGCGACCAGCGTGAAGCCCGAACGTTGCGGCTGCACCGACGCCTGGCCCAGCGAAGCGACCTGCTGTGCGGCGACCTTTGCTTCGGCGCGCTGGATGTCGACCGGATAGTTGCCGTCCTGTCCCGGGCCGATGTGATAGCCGGCCTTTTCCACACGGATCAGATCTGCGCGGACTTCGGCGCGCGTCAGCGGACCGTTTTGATCCACCGTCTGGGCGAACGAGATGGCGGGGACAGCCAGGGTGCAGGCGATGAGCAGTGTGCGTGCAAGGGTTTTCATGATAGGTACCTCTCTCAAAGTGTTTTTGGTGGCCTTCGCTTCGAAGGTGCATTCATCGTGCGATGAACTTGTACGTAGTATTGGCGCCAGGCACTGTCCCGAGACTGACCGATTCATTACAAAATCGTCACTAACCGGTGTCGGCCGTTTTTGCGCCGCGCGCCGCTGAAAGTGGGATTCCGCTGACACGCGCGCGCGGCGCGCCGCTGCTGCCTGCGGCGTCGCAAGGCTCCTAAGCTCAACTTGATGCCTAAGGCCAAGGCGAGCCAGCCCAGTCGATACCGAAATGGATACCCGCGCGGACTCACCCTCTCCTCCTCTCTCCCTGCGCGCGCTGATCGAACGCTACGTGCCCGGTGCCGATGCGCCGCTGCCCGGATCGGGGCGCACGCTTCAACGCTGGCAACTGCTCGGCCGTGTCGCGCATGCGCATGGCGCGGTGGCGGTCAAGCTCTTCGAGTCGCACCTCGATGCGCTGGCCATCCTCGCGGAGCTTGCCGCGGCGCAGCCCGCAGTCTCCACGCGCTGGGCGGTATGGGCCGCCGAGCCGCCGTTCGCAACGGTGGAAGCAGAGGATGGCGAGGACATCGACGATGAGGTCGTGGATGCGTTGCGGCGCGATGCCGGACTGGCTGCCACCCGAACGGACGAGCCCGATGCCCTCGGTGACCGTGCCCGCGTTGCCACGCAGGCGACGCCCGTCCGGCTCTCCGGCCGCAAGGCATGGTGCTCGGGCGCGCGCGAGGTCACGCATGCGTTGATGACGTGCCGCGATACCGGCGGCGCGCGGCGCCTCGCCATCGTGCCAATCGAACGATCCCCCGGCATCGAGATCACCGACGAAGGCTGGACCGCCGTCGGCATGGCGCGGACGCAGAGCGGCGATGTCCTGTTCCACGACGCCCCCGCCCTCCTGCTCGGCGACGCCGACGCGTACCTGCATCGCCCGGGCTTCTGGCAGGGCGGCGCAGGTATCGCCGCATGCTGGTACGGCGCGGTGCTGCCATTCGCGGACGCATTGCGCGCGTCGCTCAATCGTCGCGCGGATCCTCATGCAGCCGCGCATCTCGGCAGCATCGACGGGCAGCTGCGCGCGGCGGCGGCGCTCTTGCGCGAGACCGCCGCATGGATCGATGCGCATCCCACCGGCGATGCGATGGCCCACGCGCTCCGTGCGCGCACGGTGGTGGAAGCCGCCGTTGCACACACCATGCACCACGCGGGGAATGCACTGGGCGCAGGGCCCCTGTGCCGCGACGCACGGCTCGCGGCGCTCCATGCCGACCTGCCCGTCTTCGTGCGGCAGAGCCACGCCGAGCGGGACCTCGCCGCACTCGGTTCTCAGCTAGCTGCCGATCGCATAACGGAGTGGGCACTGTGAACGCATCCAAACCGCACACCCCGCCGGACGTCGCGCAGCGGGCGGACAAGGCTACCGACAGCGCCACCGACAGGGACACCAACAGGGGCACCAACAGCGCCGCTGAGGCGGCCAGGCCGAAAGCGCCCAAAAACACCGAGTTCGAGGCGATCTTCGCGCTGCCCGACCCCTGGGGCTTCGAATCGCTCTGGTACGAAGCCCGCAAGCGCCATCTACTGCTCGCCGCCTTGCCCCACCGACGCTACGGGCAGGTATTCGAACCCGCTTGCGCGAACGGTCTGCTGACCGCGGCACTCGCCGAACGCGCGGACCATGTGCTCGCGATGGACATCGTGCCCCAGGCCATCGCGCTGGCGACGGAACGACTGGCCGCGCATCGCAACATCACGCTGCAGGTCGGCGCGCTGCCGCGAGACTGGCCCGCGCGGACATTCGACCTCATCGTGCTGAGCGAATTCGGTTACTACCTGTCCGCCGCGCAATGGCGGGACGTTGCGGCGCGCGCCGCCGAATCCGTCAGCGACGATGGCGTGATCGTGGCCTGCCACTGGGCCCGCAATTTTGAAGGCCGCACGCTGTCCACGCGTGCCCTGCATCGATGCATCGGCCGCCAGCCCCGGCTGCATCGCCATGCGCATCACCTCGAACCCGATTTTCAGCTCGACGTCTGGTCCCCCAATCCGCGTCCGCTCCGCAGCCGCGAGGAGGCCCAATGATTGGCGTCGTTGTCCCCATCCATAACGAAGAAGCGGATCTGGAAGCGTGCCTGCACGCTTTGCGAGAGGCTTCGTTGCATCCCGCGCTGAACGGCGAACCCGTGACCATCGTCACCGTGCTCGATGCCTGCGGCGACGGCTCGGCACAGATCGTCGAACGGCACATGGGCCCGTGGCTTGCCTGCCTGACCATCGACGCACGCAATGTCGGCGTGGCCCGCCACACCGGCGCCGAATACCTGATCGCGGCCGGCGCCCGCTGGCTCGCGTTTACCGACGCGGATAGCCGCGTCGCGCCGGACTGGCTCGTCTCTCAGCTCGCCGAGCGCGCCGATGCCGTCTGCGGACTCGTTACGGTGGATGACTGGAGCCACCATCCATCGTCGGTGGCAAGACGGTTTACCGCGCATTATCAGCGCCGCCGCGATCACCGCCATATTCACGGCGCGAACTTCGGGCTCACCGCCGAAGCCTACGCCAGGGCCGGCGGCTTCCCCGCCATCGCCACGAGCGAGGACGTCGCGCTCGTCGAACGCCTGCAGGCGATCGACGCCCATATCGCATGGAGCGCCGCACCCGAGGTGGTGACGAGCAGCCGCGCGACGGGACGTTGCCGTGGGGGCTTTGCCGATTTTCTGTGCCGATTGCGGGACGAGGCTGTGGAGTCTGTGCCCGTTGTGGGCGGGCTGATCGATCGGCCCGACATCTAGGCCAACACTGGTAGGCCAACACTGGTAGGCCAACGCCGCCGCGGCCATTGCGCGTCAGGTCGTGCCGCGTTCGACGATGCGGAAGCCCACATCCACCACGGGCTCCGCGATCGTCGCGCCGTTGCAGCGATCGAGCAGGAGCTTTGCCGCCATCGCGCCGATCGCCGCGCCGTCCACCTGCACTGTCGTCAGCGGCGGGTTCATGTGCGCGGCGAAGTCGGCGTCGCCGAAGCCGCAGATGGCGAGGTCCTCGGGCATGCGCAAACCGCGCGACTGGGCTTCCACCATCACGCCCTGCGCAAGCTGGTCGGAACTGCAGAAGATCGCCTCGATCTTCGGGTCCTGCTCCAGCAACCGCGCCAGCGCGCGGCGGCCGAGTTCCAGGCTGCTGGGCGCGGGGACGACGGCGGTGGGCACGTCGTGCCCGACCGTGGCGATGAAGCCTTCCCGGCGAACCGCGGCACGTTGGTCGTCCCCCGTGGCGATGCCCACTCTGCGGCGGCCCTGATTCAGGAAAAATCCCGCCACCGCGCTGCCGACCTTCACGTGCGAGAAGCCGACCGCCATGTCCACGGGGCGGTCGCTCAGGTCCCACGTCTCCACGACCGGAATGCCCGCGCGGCGCAGGCGGTCGCGGGAGACCTGCGAATGGATCAGCCCCGTGACCACGATGCCATCCGGCCTGCGGCTGATCATCGTGTTGAGCAGCGCTTCCTCGCGCGCATGGTCGTAGCCGGTCTGGCCGAGGATCAACTGGTATCCCGCGGCGTCCAGCGCGTCGGTGAGCGCCTTCACGGTGGGCAGGAACTGCGCGACCGCGATGTTCGGCACCAGCGCGGCGATCATCAGGCTCTTGCGCGACTTGAGTCCGCCCGCCATCAGGTTCGGAAAATACCCCGTGGCCTCGACAGCCTTCCGCACACGCGCGATCGTCTTCTCGGACACCATGCCCGGGTTGCCGAGGGCGCGCGAAGCGGTGATCAGGGAAACGCCCGCCTCGCGGGCGACGTCGTGCAACGTGACAGACTTGGGGGCCTTGTTATTGCTCATGGCTTGGCGATTCGACTCAGGGTAATTCTCTACGGGTACCGGGTTGGAACCGGTTGACCGACGGAAATGACAACGTTAGCATTCGAACCGTTGTCACCAGCAATCTGCGCCGATCGGAAGCTATGCCGATTATACGCCGCCTGAATTGCGCCACAAAATGACAACGTTGTCATACCGCACATCATAGAGAGTCTGCCAACCATGACCGTATCGCCCGCCACCGCCAGCCAGGACGCCATCAGCTGGATCCGCCTGTCCTCCTGCTACCTGCCGCTCGCAACGCCGATCAGCGATGCCAAGGTGCTGACCGGCCGCCAGAAGCCGATGACCGAAGTCGCCATCCTGTTCGCGGAGATCCGCACCGCCAATGGCCACGAAGGCCTCGGCTTCAGCTACTCGAAGCGCGCGGGCGGTCCCGGCCAGTATGCGCATGCGTGCGAGATCGCCCCCGCCCTCCTCGGAGAAGACCCGAGCGATATCGCGAAGCTATGGGACAAGCTTTGCTGGGCCGGGGCTTCGGTGGGGCGCAGCGGCCTGTCGACGCAGGCCATTGGCGCGTTCGACGTGGCGTTGTGGGATCTGAAGGCCAAGCGCGCGGGATTGTCGCTTGCCAAGCTGCTGGGGTCGCATCGCGACGCCGTGCGCTGCTACAACACGTCGGGCGGCTTCCTGCATACGCCGCTGGACCAACTGATGGTGAATGCCGCGGCTTCCGTCGAGCGCGGGATCGGCGGCATCAAGCTCAAGGTCGGCCAGCCCGATGGCGCGCTCGACATCAAGCGGGTGTCGGCGGTGCGCGAGCACCTGGGCGACGCGGTGCCGATCATGGTCGATGCCAACCAGCAATGGGATCGCCCGACCGCGCAGCGGATGTGCCGCACGTTCGAGGCGTTCAACCTCGTGTGGATCGAGGAACCGCTCGATGCGTACGACCACGAAGGGCATGCCGCGCTGGCCACCGCTTTCGATACGCCGATCGCCACCGGCGAAATGCTGACCAGCGCCGCCGAGCACTGGGACCTGATTCGCCATCGCGCCGCCGATTACCTCATGCCCGATGCGCCGCGCGTCGGCGGGATTACGCCGTTCCTGAAAGTGGCCGCGCTTGCCGAGCATGCGGGCCTGATGATCGCGCCGCATTTTGCGATGGAGCTCCATATCCATCTGGCCGCCGCATATCCGCGTGAGCCATGGGTCGAGCATTTCGACTGGCTCGAGCCGCTGTTCAACGAACGGCTCGATATCCGGGACGGCCGCATCGTCGTGCCGACGCGGCCCGGCATTGGCGTGAGCATGAGCGATCAGGCGCGGGGCTGGACGCGCGAACACGCGGAGTTTGGCGCGCGCGCCTGACCCGTTTCCATCCGACAACACAACAACACCGGAGACACACGATGAACAAGCTGCTTGCCACCTTTTGCGCGGGCGTCGCGCTTTGCACCTCGCTTGCCGCGCATGCGGCGTGGCCCGAGAAACCCGTGACCATGCTCGTGCCGTTCCCGCCGGGAGGCTCCACCGACAACGTCGCCCGCATCCTGAGCGCGAAGTTCGCGCAGCAGTTTGGCGGCAGCTTCGTTATCGACAACCGTCCCGGCGCGGCGGGGATGATCGGTGCCGCAATGGCCAAGCGCGCGCCAGCGGATGGCTATACGCTGTTCGTGTCGTCGCTGGGGCCGTTCGTCATCGGGCCGCATTTGACCAAGACGGCGGGGTATGACCCGCTGAAGGACTTCGACTACATCAGCGTGGCCGTGCAGGCGCCGAACGTGCTGGCGGTTCCCGTCAACTCGCCGCACAAGACGATTCAGGACGTGATTGCCTTCGAGAAGGCCAACCCCAACAAGATGACGTTTGCCTCGGCGGGCAATGGCACGAGCGACCATCTGACGGCCGAGCTGTTCTGGCAGCAGACGAACACCAACGGCATCCACGTGCCCTACAAGGGCGGCGCGCCGGCGCTGAACGACCTGATCGGCGGGCAGGTGGATGCGACGTTCATGAACATCAACACGGCGGTGCCGCACATCAAGGCGGGCAAGATCCGCGCACTGGCGATCACGAGCACCGCACGCTCGCCGATCCTGCCGGACGTGCCGACGATGGACGAGGCGGGGATCAAGGGCGTGACGGTCTACTCGTGGCAGGCGATTGCCGCGCCAAAGGGCATTCCTTCGGAGCTGAAGACGAAGCTGCAGGCAGCGGTGGTGTCGGCGCTGAACGACCCGTCGGTAAAACCGAAGCTGCTGGAACTGGGCTTCGAGATCGTGGCCAACACGCCGGAGCAGTTCACGGCCTTCCAGGCGAACGAGTATGCGCGGTGGAAGAAGGTGATCGAGGTGGGGAAGATTACTGCCGATTGATTACCGCGGATTAGTTACCGCGGATTAATGACCGCGGATCGATATTGCGGCGATTGACGAGAGAGCGGGGGCGATGCCCCCACTCTCCCCGCGTGATGCCGATCAACCGTCCTTGAACAGGAAGCTATACGCATTCAGCGCCGGTGCTCCGCCCAGATGGGCGTACAGCACCCGCGACCCCTCCGGAAACTCGCCCAGTCGTACCTTGTCGATCATCCCCTGCATCGACTTGCCCTCGTACACCGGGTCCGTCATCACCCCTTCCAGTCGCGCGCACAGGCGGATGGCCTCGAGCGTGCCGTCCGACGGCAGGCCGTACTCGGGTCCGCCATAGCGCGTATCCAGCACCACGTCCGCTTCGGTGATGTCGCGACCGAGGTCCACGAGGTGGGCCGTGTTCTGCGCGATCCGCAGGATCTGGTCGCGCGTCTGCTGCGGCTTGGCCGAGGCGTCGATGCCGATCACGCGGTCCGCGCGGCCGTCGGCGGCGAAGCCCACGACCATGCCCGCCTGCGTGCTGCCCGTTACCGAGCACACGACGATGTAGTCGAACTTGAAGCCCAGTTCCTTCTCCTGCGCCCGCACTTCCTCGGCAAAGCCGACAAAGCCCAGGCCGCCGAGCGGATGTTCCGAGCAGCCCGCGGGGATCGGATACGGCTTTCCGCCCGCGTCCCGCACGCTCTGCATCGCGTCTTCCCAGCTCGGGCGGATGCCGATGTCGAAGCCATCGGCGACCAGACGCACGTCCGCGCCCATCATGCGCGACATCTGGATGTTGCCGACGCGGTCATACACCGCGTCCGAATAGTTGACCCAGTTTTCCTGCACGAGCACGCACTTGAGGCCCAGGTGCGCGGCCACCGCGGCCACCTGGCGCGTCTGGTTCGACTGGATGCCGCCGATGGACACCAGCGTGTCGGCGCCCTGCGCGAGCGCGTCGGGAATCAGGTACTCGAGCTTGCGCGTCTTGTTGCCGCCATAGGCCAGACCGCTGTTGCAGTCCTCCCGCTTGGCATAGAGCTCGACCTTGCCGCCAAGATGTTCGCTCAGGCGCTTGAGCGGCTGAATGGGGCTGGGTCCGAACGTCAGCGGATGACGCGGAAAACGCTTGAGATTCATGGCAAATGCTCCGTGGGGGACAGGTTCGCTAAGGAGGCGTGGAGGCGAGTGGAATCGCTTTTCCGACAAGGGAAATGGTAGGCATTTGTCCGCGAAACGTGCTTGCAAAGATGGCGAACAAGACCGAACATTACATGTCAGCCTTCCACGGACTCCTTTCAAAATTCCATGGTAACCACCTCACGCGGAACAAAATTTCGTGCCCCGCCCGCCGAGCGGCCCGAGCTCGATCGCACCGACAAGGCCATCCTGCGCGCGCTGCAGAAAGACGCCTCGATCTCCAACGTGGCGCTCGCCGACAAGGTCAATCTGAGCCCGCCCGCATGCCTGCGAAGAGTGGAACGGCTCAAGGCCGGCGGGTTCATCCGTGGGATCGTCGCGCTGCTGGAACCTCGCATGCTCGACGTCGGCATGCTGGTGATCATCGGCGTGGTGCTGGACCGCTCCACCCCGGATTCGTTTGCCGCGTTCGAGAAGGCCGCGCAGAAGATCACGGGCTGCATGGAGTGCCACGAGGTAACCGGCGAGTTCGACTACTTCATGATGATCCGCACGCGCGACAACGACAGCTTCAACAAGCTGCACGCGGAGCAGCTGCTGTATCTGCCGGGTGTGCGGCAGATCCGCACGTTCATGGTGCTCAAGCAGGTCCTGTCCAACACGCAGCTAACGGTGTAAGGGGAAGAGGTAGTGGAGCAGTAGTGGGGTAGATATGGGTTCGGAGCGCGTCAGGAGCGCGTCGGGAGTGGGTCGGGAGCGGCGCCGTTGGTACACTCTCTCGCCATGCATACCTCCACCTCGCCCAATACGTTCGCAGGTCCCTCCCCCACCATCGCCGTGATCGGCGCCGGTATCGTTGGCTGCTGCATCGCGCTGGCGCTGCGCAAGCGCGGCGCCACGGTGACGCTGATCGACCGGCAAGGCCCCGCCGCCGGCTGCAGCTACGGCAACTCGGGTGCGATCAGCGAAAGCTCGGTCGCGCCGCTCGCGATGCCCGGCGTGCTCGCCTCCGTGCCGAAGATGCTGCTCGACAAGGATGGGCCGCTGCATCTGCCGCTCACCTATCTCCCCACCGCCGCCCCATGGCTCGCCCGCTTCGTGCTGTCCGCCACGCCGGGCCGCGTCGAACGCGCGGCCCACGCGCTCGCGGCGATGCATGAGGGCGCCATCGGCAAGCATGCCGCGCTCACGCGCGAGGTGGGCGTGCCTGAACTGTTCCTGCAACGCGGCCACCTTCATCTCTACCGCGACGCGGCCGCGCTCGACGACGATGCCGCCGCGTGGCGGCTGCGCGAGCGCTTCGGCTTCCGGTTCGAACGCCTCGACCGCGCGGGCATCGAAGCCCTCGAGCCGAACGTCGCCGCGCACTACACGGCCGCGATGTACCTGACCGACCATGCGACGATCCTGAACCCCGCGCGCTATACGCAGGCGATTGCCGATGCATTCGTCGCGCGCGGGGGCACGCTGGTACGCGACGACGTCCGCGGCCTGGCCCATCGCGGGACACAATGGACGCTCAGCGGCGCGCAGGACAAATACACCGTGGACCATGCCGTCGTCGCCGCGGGCGCGTGGTCGCGCAAGCTACTGGACCCGCTCGGCATCTCGCTGCCGCTGGAAAGCCAGCGCGGCTATCACGTGCAGTTCAACGGCACCCGCGACGTCGTGTCGCGCACCGTGGTGCTGACGGACCGCAAGATCTTTGTCACGCCGATGGAAGACGGCCTGCGCGTCGGCGGCACGGTGGAGATCGCGGGACTCACGCGCGCGCCCGACATGCGACGCTTCGACGGCCTGGCGGCGATCGCGCGCGATACCTTCGCGGGTCTGTCGAGCGCGACCACGACCTCGTGGATGGGTCATCGACCCTGCATGCCCGACTCGGTGCCCGTTGTCGGCGCCGCCCGCAATCAACCGGGCCTGTGGCTCGCCGTGGGCCACGGCCATCTCGGCCTGACCGACTCCGTCAACACCGCGGACCGTATCGCCGACGCGGTCTTCGCGTAATTCAAACGCCCTTTTGTTTTTCCTTTTAGCGTCAAATACGGCAATGTCAAAAATCGCCGTTTACGCTAAAGTCAAGCCGCAGTCTTTTAAGACACCCGGATCGTCCGATTTAAGAGGTATTTAATCGCAAATTAAATATCTCTTTCTGGACATCTTCCAGTCCTGCGACGTCCCGCGGATTGTCCCCGGACATGGCGCCGGGACTGGCTTTGCGGTGCGCGTCCCGTTGTATCGGGCGTTTGAAACATCGATCATAAAAAGTGCTGGCTTTATTTACCGATGTAATAAAGTCAATTCAAGGCACGGCAATTTTGCAAATGTTTCTTTTTGCTGCGGGGTACGGGATGGTCTGACGACACACCAAGGAGATCGCGCATGGCTTCGCCCGCCGCATTGAATGAGCACAAGGACCTCGCCGTCGCTGCCGGTACCAGCACGGTCACCGCGCCGGACGGACGGACGAACTTTCTCGTCTCAGCCAGCAAGGAGAGCGTTGCCAACTACGCGCGCGAAGGCAATGACCTGATCGTCAGCTTCAAGAACGGGCAGACGCTGCGCATCGAAGGTTTCTTCACGAACGGCGCGCAGTACAACAACCTCGTGTTCGTGCAGGAAGACGGCCGCTGGCTCGCATCGTTCGATCAGGCCATGGTCCCTGGCGGCGATGGCATCGCGGATGGCGCGGTCGCCTATCAGTCGATCGGCATGAGCACGGCGACGAAGGCGCTGCTCGGCGCGCTCGGGCTTGCCGCGGGTATCGGCATCGGTGCGGCGGCAGCCGGTGGTGGCGGCGGCGGTGACGGTGGAAATAATGGCGGCGGAGGCGGTGGCGGCGGGGGCGGTACCACGCCGCCCGGACAAGGCACGCCGCCCAGCCCACCCTCCGTCGCACCCGTGGGCAATGTGATTCCCGGCACCGGCACGCAGTTCACGCGCGATGCCTCGCCCACGCTGAGTGGCAATATCTCGCCGGCCAACGGCAGCGTCCTGATTGCGATCGATGGCCAGCCGCCGGTCCGCGTCACCGCCGACGCGAACGGCAACTGGAGCTATGCCGTGCCGCAGCTCGGCGAAGGCACGCATCAGATCGTGCTGACGCACGTGAACGCGGACGGCACGCAGAGCACGCCCATCGCCATCGACGTCATCGTCGACACCATCGTGCCCGACGCGCCGACGATCGACCCGACGTCCGGCGCGGCGCTCACGGGCACGGCCGAGGCAGGCAGCCTCGTCAGCATCGACCTCGACGGCGATGGCCGGCCCGACGCGACGGTCACCGCGGACGCCAACGGCAACTGGCGCTACACACCCGCGACGCCGCTCGCCAACGGCGCCGTAGTGTCCGTGACCGCGACCGACGCGGCCGGCAATACCAGCGCCGCCACGCCGGGCACCGTCGACGCGTCCGCGCCGGGCGCCCCGATCATCCTGCAGAGCGACACGTCCACGCTGGCCGGCACGGCCGAAGCCGGCAGCACGATCCACATCGACCTGAACGGCGACGGCACGCCGGACGCCACCGTCGTCGCCGATGCCGGCGGCAACTGGTCCTACACCATCGCCCCCCCCGTGGCCGCGGGAGCGGCCGTCAGCGTGACCGCGAGCGACGCCGCCGGTAACACGAGCCCGCCCGCGACGGCCACGCTGGCCGACGTCACGCCGCCTGCCCTGCCGACCATCGCGGCAACGAATGGCGCCTCGCTGAGCGGCACCGCCGAAGCCGGGTCGACGGTCGGCATCGACCTCGACGGCGATGGCGCGATGGACGTCACGGTGACCGCGACCGGCACCGGAAGCTGGAGCTACACCCCCGCCACACCGGTCGCCAACGGTACGGTGGTGACCGTGACGGCGCTCGATGCAGCCGGCAACGCGAGCGCGCCCGCGAGCATCACCGTCGATGCGGCCGCGCCAGATGCCCCGGTGCTTGGCAGCGTGACCGACGACGCCACCCCGGGCACCGGGCCGCTGACCACCGGCGCGAGCACCAACGACGCGACGCCGACGCTCGCCGGCACCGCCGAGGCCAACAGCACGATCGACATCTACAACGGCACCACGCTGCTCGGCACCGTGACGGCCGATGCCAACGGCAACTGGTCCTTCACGCCGGGCGCCGCGCTGCCCGACGGCACCTATGCGCTGACCGTGACCGCGACCGATGCCGTCGGCAATGTCAGCAATCCGAGCACGCCGTTCTCGCTGACCATCGACACCGCGCCACCGGCCGCGCCGACCATCGCCGCGACCAATGGCGGCGCGCTGTCCGGCACCGCGGCCGCGAACAGCACCGTGGCGATCGACCTCAACGGCGACGGCGTGCCGGAGGCGACGGTCACCGCCACGCCTGGCGGCACGTGGTCCTATACGCCCGCCCCCGCGCTCGCCAACGGCACCGTCGTCACGGTGACGACTGTTGACGCGGCCGGCAATGCGAGCACGCCCGCGTCCACGACCGTCGATGCGGCCGCGCCCAACGCGCCCGTGTTCGGCACGGTCACGGACAACGTCGCGCCCGGCACCGACCCTGTCGCGAGCGGCGGCAGCACCAACGATCCCACGCCGACGTTTACCGGTACCGCCGAGCCGGGCAGCACCGTCAACGTGTACAACGGCACGACGCTCGTTGGGACGGCCCTCGTCGACGGCAATGGAAACTGGAGCGTCACGCCCGCGAGCGGTCTGGCCGACGGCACCTACTCGTTCACGGCCACGGCCACCGATCCGCTCGGGAACGTGAGCCAGGCCGGGGGACCCTTCGCGCTGACCATCGACACCGCGCCACCCGCCACGCCGCTGATCACACAGAGCAGCGCGACCACGCTCGCGGGTACCGCGGTGGCCGGGAGCATCATCGCCATCGACCTGAACAACGACGGCACGCCGGACGTCACGGTCACGGCGACGCCGGAGGGCACGTGGTCCTATTCCCCCGGCACGCCGTTTGCAGACGGCACGACCATCGGCGTAAGCGCCGTGGATGCCGCGGGCAACAGCAGCACGCCCGCTACCGTGACGATCGATGCCGCGCCACCCGCGCCGCCAGTCATCGTGTCCGTCGCGGACAACGTGACGCCGGGCACCGATCCCGTCGGTAACGGCGGCAGCACCAACGACAACACGCCGACGATCGCGGGCACGGCCGAAGCCGGCAGCACCGTCCAGATCTTCAACGGCACCACGCTGCTGGGAACCGTCGTCGCCACCGGTGGCAACTGGACTTTCACGCCCCCAGCGGGCCTGGCCGACGGCACGTACACGATCACGGTCACCGCGACGGACGCGGCGGGCAATGTGAGCGCGCCGAGCGCGCCGTATACGATCGTCATCGACACCGCCCCGCCCCCGGCGCCCGTCATCACGGGCGCCAGCGACGACGCGCTGCCCGGTGTGGGCGCCATCGCCAATGGCGGCGCCACCAACGACACCACGCCGACGCTGACCGGTACGGCCGCGGCGGGCGCGGTCATCAACCTCTACAACGGCACCACGCTGATCGGCACGACCACCGCCGATGCCAACGGCAACTGGAGCGTAACGCCGACCGCGGCGCTAGCGGCCAACGCCACCTATGGCCTCACCGTGACGGCGACGGACGCAGCGGGCAACGAGAGCGCACCGAGCCTCGTCTACACGATTACCGTCGATACGGCTCCGCCGCCGACCCCGAGCGTGGCCGCGACGAACGGCACCACGCTGACGGGCACCGCGGAAGCAGGCGCCACGGTCAACATCGATCTCAACAACGACGGCACGCCCGATGCCACCGTCCAGGCGGACGGCAGCGGCAACTGGTCGTACCTACCGGCCACCCCACTGCCCAACGGCACCGTGGTGAGCGTCACGGCGACCGACGCGGCCGGTAATGCGAGCGGCGCCGCGACCACCACGGTCGACGGCAGCATCGTCGATACGACGCCGCCCGCGGCGCCCACCATCGCCGCGACCAATGGCACGGTACTGACCGGCACCGCGGAAGCCGGCAGCACCGTCAACCTCGACCTGAATGGCGACGGCACCGCCGACGTGACCGTGCAGGCGAACAGCGCCGGGACGTGGACCTATACGCCGGGCACACGCGTGCCCGACGGCACCGTGGTGAGCGCCACCGCGACCGATTCAGCGGGCAATACCGGGCCGGCAGGCGCGGCCATCGTCGATGGCGCGGCGCCCGCGCAACCGGCCGTCCTGTTCGCCACGGACCCGAGAGGCCCCATTCTCAGCGGAGGCAGCACCAACGACACCACGCCGACGCTGACCGGTACCGCGGAGGCCGGCAGCACCGTCAGCGTGTACGAAGGCACGACGCTGCTCGGCACCGTGGTCGCCACGGGCGGCAACTGGACCTTCACGCTGCCGACGGGCGCGAACGACGGCAGCCATACCTACACCGTCACCGCGACGGATGCCGTGGGCAACGTCAGCACGCCGAGCCCGGGATACACGGTCGTGGTCGACACCGCGGCACCGGGCGTGCCGACGATCGCGCCGACCAACGGCACGACGCTGACGGGCACCGCCGAAGCGGGCAGCACGGTCAACCTCGATCTGAACGGCGATGGCACGCCGGACACGACCGTCACGGCCACGCCGGGCGGCACCTGGACCTATACGCCCGTGTCGCCGCTCGGCAACGGCACCGTGGTCAACGTGACGGCCACCGACGCCGCCGGCAATACGAGCGGCGCCGCGACCCTCACCGTCGATCGCGCCGCGCCGGCGGCCCCGGCCATCACGAGCGTCACGGACAACGCGACGCCGGTGACCGGGCCCCTCCTCACGGGCGGATCGACCAACGACAACACGCCCACGCTGACCGGGACCGCGGAGGCGAACAGCACCGTCAGCCTCTTCAACGGCACCACGCTGATTGGCACCGCCAACGCGGACGCGAACGGCAACTGGAGCTTCACGCCCGCCACCGGACTGACCGATGGCACCTACACGCTGACCGCCACCGCGACCGATGCGGTGGGCAATGTCAGCGCGCCAACGCCCGCGTTCACGGTCACCATCGACACGGTGCCGCCCGGCGTGCCCACCATCGCGCCGACCAACGGCACCGCGCTCTCGGGAACGGCCGATCCCGGCACGCTCGTGCGCATCGACTTCAATGGCGATGGCGTGGCCGATGCGACGGTCACCGCCACGCCAGGCGGCACGTGGACCTTCTCGCCCGCGCCGCCCCTTGGCAACGGCACCGTGATCACCGTGACGTCCGTGGATGCGGCGGGCAACGTGAGCGCGCCCGCCAGCACGGCAATCGATTCGGCACCGCCGGCACCGCCGGTGTTCACGGGCGCGTTCGACGATGTCGGGCCCGTCACGGGCGCGATCGCGGCCGGCGGCGCAACCAACGATCCCACGCCGACGCTGACGGGTACCGCCGAAGCGAACAGCACGGTGAACCTGTACAACGGCACCACGCTGCTCGGCACGGTGACGGCGAACGGCTCGGGGGTGTGGACCTTCACGCCGACGGCCAACCTGCCCGATGGCACGTACGCCGTCACGGCGACGGCCACCGATGCGCTCGGCAACGCCGGCGCGCCGAGCGCGGCTTTCACCTTCACGATCGATACCGCCCCGCCCGCACCGCCCGTCATCGCGCCCAGCAACGGCAACGCGCTGACGGGGACGGCGGCGGCCGGCAGCACCATCGCGATCGACCTCAACGGCGACGGCACCGCCGATGCGCAGGTCACCGCGAACGCGAGCGGCAACTGGACGTACACGCCGGCCACGCCTCTGCTCAACGGCGTCACGGTATCGGCCGTCGCCATCGATGCCGCCGGCAATGCCAGCACGCCTGCCACGACCGTCATCGATCGCGCGGCGCCATCGGCCCCGATCATCACGGGCGCGACGGACGACGCCGCGCCGATCGTGGGGCCTGTCCCATCGGGCGGCGTCACCAACGACACCACGCCCACGCTCACGGGCACCGCCGAAGCGGGCAGCACGGTGCGGCTGTATAACGGCACGACGCTCGTCGGCACGGCCGTGGCCAATGGACTCGGCGCGTGGAGCATCACGCCCTCGCCCGCGCTCATCGACGGCAGCTACTCGCTGACGGCGACCGCGACGGATGCGGCCGGCAACGTGAGCGGCCAGAGCGCCGCGTTCAACGTCATCATCGACACCACGCCGCCTGCGGTGCCGACGATCAACCCCAGCAATGGCGCGATCGGCGCCGTCCTCACCGGTACCGCGGCAGCGGGCAGCACGGTCAATATCGACCTCAATGGGGACGGCGCCGCGGACGTGACCGTCACGGCCACGGCGGGCGGCACGTGGAGCTACACGCTCGCCGCGCCCATCGCCAACGGCACCGTCGTGAACGTCACCGCCACCGATGCCGCCGGCAATACGAGTACGCCGGCCAGCGTGACCATCGATGGCGTGGCGCCGGCCATACCGGTCATCGTCAGCGTGACGGACAACGCGGGTCCGGTGCTCGGCGCCGTGCTGGCGGGCGGCAGCACCAACGACACCACGCCGACGCTGACGGGCACCGCGGAGCCCAACAGCACGATCAACGTCTTCAACGGCATCACGTTGCTCGGCACGGTCACCGCCGATGTCAACGGCAACTGGACCTTCACGCCCGGCACCGCGCTGGCCGACGGCACCTATACGCTCACGGTCACCGCGACCGATGCCTCGGGCAATACCAGCACGCCGACGGGCACCTTCACGCTGATTGTCGACACGGTCGCACCGCCGCCGCCCATCGTCGCGGCAAGCAATGGCACGACCATCACGGGCACGGCCGCGCCGAACAGCACTATCGCGCTCGACCTCAATGGCGACGGCACGCCCGACGCCACGGTGACGGCGAATGGCGCCGGCGCATGGACCTATACGCCCGCCCCCGCGCTGGCCAACGGCACTACGGTCAGCGTCGTGGCGATCGACGCCGCGGGCAACACGAGCGCGCCCGCCACCACGGTGATCGATGCCGCCCCGCCCCTCGCCCCGGTCATCTCCGGCGTGGCCGACAACACCGCGCCCGTCACGGGGCCGGTGCTGTCGGGCGGCAGCACCAACGACACCACGCCGACGCTAACCGGCACCGCCGAAGCCAACAGCACGATCAACATCTTCAACGGCACCACGCTGGTCGGCACCACGAATGCCGACGCCAACGGCAACTGGACCTTTACGCCGGCGACAGGCCTGCCGGAAGGCACCTATACGCTCACGGCCACCGCGACCGACGCTGTCGGCAACACCGGCGCGCCGAGCGCGGTCTTCACGGTGACCATCGACGTCACGCCGCCCGCGGCGCCCGTCATCGACATCAATACCGCCGCCACGCTCGGCGGTACCGCCGTGGCGGGCACGACGATCGGCCTCGACCTCAACAACGACGGCACCGTCGACACCACCGTCACCACGGACGCCAGCGGCAACTGGACCTACACGCCGGCCACGCCGCTGGCGAACGGCGTGGTCGTCAACGTGACCGCGATCGACGCGGCCGGCAACAGCAGCCCGCCGGCCACCGTGACGATCGATGCCGCGGCGCCGGCCGCGCCGGTGCTCGTGAGCGTGACGGACAACGTCGCGCCCGTCACCGCGCCGATCCTGTCGGGCGGCAGCACCAACGACGGCACGCCGACGCTGACGGGGACCGCGGAGGCAGGCAGCACGATCGACATCTACAACGGCACCACGCTGATCGGCACTGTGACCGCCACGGGCGGCGCGTGGACCTTCACACCGCCGGATGACCTGGCCGACGGTACCTACACGCTCACGATCACCGCGACCGACGCGGCCGGCAACGTGAGCGCGCCGAGCACGCCGTTCGTGCTGACGATCGACACCGCCCCGCCGGCCACGCCGATCATCGTCAGCGTCACCGACAACTTCGGTCCGGTACTCGGCGCGGTGGCGCCCGGCGGCTTCAGCAACGACAACACGCCGACGCTCGCGGGTACCGCCGAGGCCAACAGCACCGTCAGCATCTTCAATGGCGCCACGCTCGTCGGCACGGCCGCCACGAATGCTTCGGGCAACTGGACGTTCACGCCGGGGACGGGCCTGGCGGATGGCACGTACACGTTCACCGCCGTGGCCACCGACGCCGCGGGCAATCCCAGCGGCGCCAGCACGAGCTTCACGGTGACCATCGATACGGCGCCACCGCCGCCGCCGACGATCGTGCCCACCGACGGCATTGCGCTGTCGGGCACCGGCGAAGCGGGCAGCTTCGTCAATATCGACCTCAATGGCGATGGCGTCGCCGACGCCACGGTCGGCGTCAACGCGAGCGGCAACTGGTCCTATCAGCCGGCCACGCCGCTCGGCAATGGCGTGGTGGTCACGGTCACGGCCACGGACCGCGCGGGCAACGCGAATCCGACGGGCGCCTCGACCACGGTCAACGTCAACCTCAACGACACCACGCCGCCTGCGGTGCCCACGATCGCGGCGACCAACGGCACGGTGCTGGCCGGGACCGCCGAGGCGGGCAGCCGCGTCAATATCGACCTCACCGGCGACGGTGTGGCAGATGTGTTCGTGACGGCGAGCGCGGGGGGCGCGTGGACCTATACGCCGCCCGTCCGGCTCGGCAACGGCATCGTGGTGACCGTGACCGCGACCGACGCCGCGGGCAATACGAGCCCTTCCGCCTCGACGACCGTCGACGCGGCGCCGCCGGCCGCGCCGGTGCTGCTCACGGTGACCGACGACGCGGCGCCCACGCTGGGGACGATTCTCGCGGGCGGCGTGACCAACGATACGACGCCGACGCTCACGGGCACGGCCGAGGCCGGCAGCATCGTCAACGTCTACAACGGCGCCACGCTGCTCGGCACCGTGACGGCCACGGGCGGCACGTGGACCTTTACGCCGCCCGCGCTGGCCGACGGCACGTACACGATCACCGCGACCGCAACGGATGCCGTGGGTAATACGAGCGTCGCCAGCGGCGGCTTCACGTTCCGCGTGGATACCGCCGCGCCCGCGCTGCCCACCGTGGGCGCCAGCAACGGCGCCACGCTGTCGGGTACCGCGGAGGCCGGCAGCCTCGTGGGCCTCGATTTCAATGGCGATGGCATCGCCGACGCCACGGTCACCGCCACCGCCGGCGGCACGTGGACCTATACGCCCGCGTCGCCGCTCGTCAACGGCACCGTGGTCGCCGTCACCGCGACCGATGCCGCCGGCAACGTGAGCGCGCCCGCAAGCACGACCATCGATCGCCTGGCGCCCGCGGTGCCGATCATCGTGAGCGTGAGCGACGATGTGGCGCCTGTGGTCGGCGGCATCGCCCTCGGCGGCCGTACCAACGACACGACGCCGACGCTCGCCGGCACGGCCGAGGCCGGCAGCACGGTGAGCGTCTTCAACGGTGCGACGCTGCTCGGCACGGTCGTCGCGGACGCCAATGGCAACTGGTCGTTCACGACACCCGCCCTCGCCAACGGAACCTACGCGCTGACGGTCACCGCCACCGATGCGGTCGGCAACGTGAGCGCGGCGACCGCGCCGTACGGCTTCACCGTCGATACCATCGCGCCGGTGGCGCCGGTCATAACGCGCGCCAGCGGCACCACGCTCACGGGCACGGCGGAGGCCGGCAGCATCGTTGCCATCGACCTCAACGGCGATGGCGTGGCCGATGTTTCCGTGACCGCTACCGCGGGCGGCACGTGGTCCTTCTCGCCCTCGCCGGCGCTGGGCAATGGCGTGGTCGTCGGCGTGACGTCGATCGACGCGGCGGGCAACACGAGTCCGCGCGTCACGGCCACCGTCGATGCGCTGGCGCCGACGGTGCCGGTCATCACGAGCGTCGTCGATAACGTCGCGCCCGTGACCGGCACGCTGCTCAGCGGGGCGAGCACCAACGACACCACGCCGACGCTCAACGGCACCGCCGAAGCAGGCTCCCTCATCAGCGTGTTCAACGGCACGACCCTGCTCGGCACGGTGCTCGTCGATGGCACCGGCAACTGGAGCTTCACGCCGACCGCCCTCGGTAATGGCACCTACGCGCTGACGGTCACCGCCACCGATGCGTCGGGCAATGTGAGCGCGCCCACCGCGGCGTTCAACCTGACCGTGGATACGGTGGCGCCGACGGTGACCACCGCCATCACGACGGTCACCGACGACACCGGCACGGTCGGCGACTGGGTCACCGGCGACACCACGCCCATCGTCGCCGGCACGCTCAGCGCGGCCCTCGGCGCGGGCGAGGTCCTGCAGGTCAGCCTCAATGGCGGCGCCACGTGGACCGATGCCATCGTCACGGGCAACACGTGGACGTGGTATTCGAGCGGCGTGCTGGCCAATGGCAGCTACACGATCAGCACGCGCGTGGTGGATGCGGCCGGGAACATCGGCGGTATCGCGAGCCAGGCGCTGACCATCAACCAGAACGTGGCGCCGCAGGTGACGGTGCGCGATGCGGGCGGGCTGCTGGGCATCGCCGATGCGAATGCGCTGGGGCTGATCGAGCTCGGGCAGCAGCAGTTCTTCGCGGCGAGCGACTACAACGACAACATCCAGCGGGTGCAGATCTCGTTTGGCGGGGTGCTCGATCTGCTGGCGTTGCAGACGCTCAATGCCAACCAGACGCTGGCGGCCGAGCTCGGGTTGCGGTTCACGGTGGTCAACAACCCCGGCGTCCTCGGTGTCGGCGCCTCTTCGCTGCTGACGATCACGTCGCTCGATGGCGGACCGATCGACAACCTGCATCTCAACGAGCTGCTGGGGTCGGTCACGCTGAGCAACGGGCTGCTCGGGATCAACGTCGGGCTGCTGAATTCGCTGACGATCACCGCAACGGATACCACGGGGCTGACTTCCACGAGCAACGCGAGCCAGCTGCTGAGCGCCGGCGTGCTGAGCAATCTGCTTGGCGGCTCCCAGTCCTCCTCGATCATCGAGGGGACGACGGCGGCCAACACGCTCAATGGTACGGCCGGCGACGACCGGATGTACGGCTATGCGGGGAACGACACGCTCAATGGCGGAGGCGGGAACGACCTGCTGCGCGGCGGGGCGGGGAACGACACGCTCAATGGCGGCGCGGGCAACGACATCCTGATCGGGGGCAGCGGGAATGACACGCTCACGGGCGGTGCCGGCGGGGATGTGTTCCTGTGGGAGGTCAACGGCACGGACAACACCGCCGGCAACGGCAGCGACGTCATCACGGACTTCGTCGTGGCCTCGGGCGCGAACCAGGCGGGCGCCGACCGTATCGACATCTCGGCGCTGCTGGTCGGCTACCAGGCGGACGCCGACGGTCCGGCCCATTACGTCAACGGCGTGGCAACCATCGACGCCGGGGACGCGATTCGCAATTTCGTGAGCGTGACGAACGTCAACGGCAATACCGTCATCGCCATCGACCGCGACGGCACCGGCGCGGCATTCTCGTCGCAGACCGTGGTGACGCTGAACAACGTGACGACGAATCTGGAGACATTGCTGGCGAATCATCAACTGGTGGTCTGATGTTTGTTTTCCCCGCCTCTCCGTGGGGAGGGGCGGCTCGGGGTGAGGGCAACCACCCCCTAACGCACGGATCCATATAACCATTGCCCATCATCCGCCTACGACATGCCGTGGCCTCCGGTGCGCTCGCGTTAGCGGGCGCCACCGTCAGCGCCGCTCCGCCACAACCCTACATGCTCCCCGCGACCGCCCCGCTGGCCGCCCCGCCCACGCCCGCCGCCACCGTCGATGGCACCGGCGGCATGCGGCATATCCAGGTGCAGGGCATCGGCATCCGCGAAGCGATCGGTATCGCGATATCGCGGCATCCCGACATCAGCCGCGCCAACGCCGTCGTCGCGCAAAGCACGTCGGAGATCGCGGTGGCCAAGGCGGCGTGGTATCCGAAGCTCGAGTACGGCGTGCGCCCAGGCTACGGTGGCACGTATGGCACCGGCGGCAACCTCGCGGGCGTCCGGAGTTCCGTCGGCGTCAGCCAGCTCGTGTACGACTTCGGCAAGACGCAAAGCCGCATCGCCGCCGCGGATGCCACGCTCAACCGCAATCGTCATCTGCTCTCCGACACGATGGAGACCATCGCGCAAAACACCGCCGCCACGTTCGTCGAGCTCGCCGCTAGCCAGGAGATCGTCGCCGCCGCCCAACGGCAGGTCGAAGCCCTGACGGCAACGAGATCCAAGATCGGCGACCGCGTCAGAGCCGGCCTGTCGGTGAACTCGGACCGCAACATGGCCGACATCGCCATCCAGCGCGCAAAATCGGACGAACTCCGCGCCCGCAGCCGCTTCGACGTGGCGGCGTCGCGGCTCGCCGAACTCATCGGCGTCAAGCCCGACCAGGTGGAAGACCTCACCCGCACCGACGGCGACATCCGCAACCTCGGCGACGAGATGGGCAACGTCGAACAGACCCCCGCCGTGCTCGCCGCCGGCGCCGCCGTGGAAGCCGCGCAGGCCCATGTCTCTCAGGCGGAAGCCGAGCGATTCCCGTCGGTCAGCGTCGGCGTCAGCCGCTCGGTCTCCACGGGCCCCGCCAACGCGCTCGACGACACGTGGGTCGGCGTATCGATCTCCGGCGACTTCTCGCTTGGCGGCCTCAATCAGCATCGCATCGCCGCCGCGCAGGCCGAACGCCGCGCCGCGCTGGACGCGCTCGACAACCAGCGCCTGATCGCCCGCACGGCCCTGCGCGCGTCGTCGACCGAAGCCGCCGGCGCGATGGCAAGGCGCGAAAGCTACGAGCAGATGATCAGCCTGCTGCGCGCGTCCCGCGATCTGTACTGGCAGGAGTACATCCTCAACAAGCGCACGCTGACGGACGTGCTGAACCCCGAGCGCGAGATCTTCATCGCCGAGCAGGAATGGGTCAGCGCCATGGCCGATGCGACGGTCGCGCGCGTGCGCGCGCATGTGGCGGTAGGCCGCTTCGTCGACCTGCTGCGCGAACAGGAACTGGGAGCAGGCCAATGACCATGCGAGCCGACACATGAGCGCGATTCCCGACAACATTCCGCCGGAAGCCCAGCCGGAAGCCGACGGCGTGCCCCTCGAACGCTGGACCGAAGCGATCCTCATGGCCGCCCGCCACCTCGGGCTGACGAACTCGCCGGAGCTGATCCGCGGCGCGTCCGCCTGGGCCGACCGCGCGGACGGCGAACGTACCGTGATCGAGATGGCCGCGGCCGCCGGCATCGCGGCGCAGTTCGCCGACGTGCGTCCCGAAGACCTGTCCGACGTGCTGCTGCCCGCGCTGGTGCCGATCGACGCGCGCCACGTCGGCCTTATCGTCTCGGTATCGCAAGGCAAGGCGATGGTGCAGCTCGCCACGGATGCCGGCAGCGTGGAACGCACGCCGATGCTCGAGTCGCTGGTGCAACCGCATCGCGGCGGCCACCAGCAAGGCAAGCTGCGCGTCCTGCTGCTGCGCGAACGGGAAGCCCCGCGCAGCGACCGCCTCGACGCATACATCGCGATGCAGCCCAAGTCATGGCTGACGGGCGCGTTCACGGCCAACTGGCGCACGATGCTGGAACTGGGCCTCGGCTCGCTGTTCGGCAACCTCCTCGCGGTGGCTACATCGCTGTTCGCGATGCAGGTATGGGACCGCGTGGTCCCCGCGCGATCGACAAATACGCTCTGGGTGCTGACCGCGGGTGTCGCGCTTGCCCTGTTGCTCGAACTCGCCATCCGCACCGCCCGCGTCGCCATCGCCGACCACTTCGGCAAGCAGGTCGACCTCAAGCTCTCCGCGATGTTCTTCGCCCGTGTGCTCGACATCCGCAACGACGCGCGCCCCCAGTCGCCCGGTACGCTGATCTCGCAGTTGCGCGACCTCGAGCAACTGCGCGAACTGCTGACCTCGAGTTCGCTGGGCGTGCTGATCGACCTGCCGTTCGTGCTCGCCTTCCTGTTCATCATCTGGCTGCTTGGCGGCTGGCTCGTACTCGTGCCGCTCGCGGCGATCCCGCTGCTGATCCTGCCCGGCATCCTCGCGCAGGTTCCGCTGGCCCGCCTTTCCACAGAAGGCATGGCGGAATCCGCGCTGCGCAACGCGATCCTCATGGAATCGATCTACCGCGCGGAAGACATCAAGTCTCTGCAGGCCGAGCCGCGCTTCCGCAAGCTGTGGCAGCACGTGAACGAGGTCAACGGCGAGATCGGCCTCAAACAGCGTTTTTACGCCGGCCTGCTCGTCAACTTCTCGCAGACGATCCAGCAGGTGGCCTACGTGGGCGTGATCGTCGGGGGCGTGTATGGCATCCTCGACGGCAACCTGTCGTTCGGCGCGGTGCTCGCCTGCTCGATCCTCACCAGCCGCACGATCGCCCCGCTCTCCCAGATTCCCGCCGTCCTCGGCCGCATCCAGAACGCGCGCGTAGGCAAGAAGGCGCTGGACAAGCTGCTCGACCTGCCGCTCGACCACGAGCCCGGAAAGGACGCGTATCACCGCCCCGCCCTCGTCGGCCGCTATCGCTTCGAGAGCGTGGTCTACGGGTTCGACCCGCAGGAGAAGCCCGCGCTGGTCATTCCGCAGCTGCGCATCGAGCCCGGCGAACGCATCGCGATCCTCGGCCGCGTGGGCGCCGGCAAGTCCACGATGCTGCGGCTGATGGCTGGCCTGGCCACGCCCGTGCAGGGCCGCGTGGTGTTCAACGAGACGCCGATGGGCCTGATCGACACCGCCGATATCCGCCGCGACGTCGGCGTGGTCATGCAGGAATCCAATCTGTTCTACGGCACGCTGCGTGACAACCTGCGCATCGCGGACCCCCTCGCCACGGACGAGGCGCTGCTGGAAGCGCTGCGCCTCGCTTGCGCCGACCAGATGCTGCTGAACCAGCCGCATGGCCTCGACCTGCGTATCAGGGAAAACGGCGTGGGCCTGTCCGGCGGACAGCGTCAGGCCCTTGTCCTTGCGCGCACGCTGCTGCGCGCACCGAATGTGCTGCTGCTAGATGAACCGACCGCATCGCTCGACGAGGCGACCGAGCACAGCATCATCGAACGCGTCGGCGGCTGGCTCGGCAATCGCACGCTGGTCGTTGCGACCCATCGCTATGCGGTACTCGGCCTTGTCGACCGGCTCATCGTGCTGGACGGCGGCCGTATCGTGCGCGACGGCCCCAAGGACGAAGTGCTCGCGAGCCTGCGGCACAACGCGACCCGCAACGCGACCCACAACGCGACCCACAACGCGACCCATAACGCGGCAAGATCGTCCGGTTCCCCTGCTGCCCACAGGCGGCCCGCGCCGGCCGCCGGAGGTATCGCATGAACACGTACACGATGTGGATGCGCACGGGCCAGCCCGCCACGGGGCCGCGCTACCTGTTGTGGCTCATCGTCGGTGCCATGGCGATCTTCCTCGCCTGGGCCGGCTTCGCGGTGCTGGACGAGGTGGCTGTCGGCGAGGGCAAGGTCACGCCCGCGTCGAAGGGCCAGATCATTCAGAGCCTGGAGGGCGGCATCGTGTCGGAGCTATCCGTGCGGGAAGGTGACGTGGTGCAGGCCGGGCAGCAACTCGCCACGCTCGACCCGGTGCTCGCGCGGTCGTCCATGGAAGAAGCGCTCGAGAAGATTGTCGCGCTGCAGGCCCGGGCGGCCCGGCTGCGGGCAGAGATGAACGACGCGGCAAGCGTCAGCTTCCCGCCCGAGCTGGCGAAGGAGCAGGCCGTCGTCGAGCGCGAGCGGCAGGCGTTCGAGACCAACCGCCGCGCGTTCCGCGAGAACGTCTCGAATCTGCAGAAGCAGCTGAAGCTCGCGCAGGACGAGCTGCAGATCGCCCTGCCCCTGTTGCGGACCGGAGCAACCAACGAAGTGGAAATCCTGCGGCTGCGTCAGAAAGCCGCCGAACTATCGACAAAGCTCTCCGCGACGCAAAGCGAGTACTACGTCGCGCTGAAGTCGGACTACGCCACGACGATGGGCGACCTCGGCCCGCTGCTCAAGGTGCGAGAAGGCCGGGAAGACCTGCTGCGGCGCACGTCCATAACGTCGCCCTCGCGCGGCATCGTCAAGGACATCCGCATCTCCACCATCGGCGGCGTGGTCAGCCCCGGCGGCGTGCTGATGGAGATCGTGCCGCTCGGCGACCAGCTGCTGGTCGAAGCGCGCCTGAGTCCGCGCGACATCGCCTTCATCCATCCGGGCCAGCCCGCCACCGTCAAGATTTCCGCGTACGAGTCGTCGGTCTACGGCACGCTGCCTGCGAAGGTAGACCGCATCTCGCCGGACACGATCGAGGATCAGGTCGACAAGCGCGTGTACTACTACCGCGTCTATGTGCTCACCGATCATGCCTATCTGGAAACGAGCGATGGGAAGCGGCATCCGATCCTGCCGGGCATGGTCGCCACGGCTGAGATCCAGACCGGACACCGCACGGTACTGCAATACCTGCTGAAGCCGCTCAACCGCGCGGCCGAGGCATTGAGAGAGCGTTAGGCTACAACGCCGATCCGCCCATGCCCGCAAGCACCTTGTCGAGCGTAATCGGGTACTGCCGTACCCGCACGCCGCTGGCGTTGTAGATGGCATTGGCCACCGCCGCTCCCACCCCGCAGATGCCCAGTTCCCCAACGCCCTTCGCCTTCATCGGCGACGACATCGGGTCCACCTCGTCGAGGAAGATCACCTCCTGATGCGGAATGTCCGCATGGACGGGGACCTCATAGCCCGCCAGATCGTGATTGACGAAGAAGCCGCGCCGCTTGTCGATGGCGAGCTCCTCCATCAGCGCGGCGCCCACACCCATCGTCATGGCGCCAATCACCTGGCTGCGCGCGGACTTGGGATTCAGAATGCGGCCGGCGGCGCAGACCGCCAGCATCCGCCGCACCCGGATCTCGCCTGTAGCCGCGTCGACGCCCACTTCGACGAAATGCCCGCCGAACGTGGACTGCTGGTACTTCTTGTCGAGGTCGCCGTACTCCATCTTGTCCTCGCCGACCAGCTCGCCATCGGAGACGATCGACGCCAGCGGCACCGCGCGTCCCGCCGACGAGACCTGACCGTTGGCGAACACCGCGTCGGCGGGATTCAGGCCGGCTCGCTTCGCGATCGCCTCGCGCAGCTTGACGCAGGCCGCATACACGCCCGCGGTCGAGCTATTGCCGCCCCACTGCCCGCCCGAACCGGCCGACACCGGATAGGCCGAATCGCCCAGCCGCACCGCGACCTTCTCGATCGGCAGGCCGAGCATTTCGGCCGCCGTCTGCGCGATGATCGTGTAGCTGCCCGTGCCGATATCGGTCATGTCGGTCTCGACGATGGCCATGCCGGACTTGTCGAGCCTGACACGCGCGCCGGACGTCATCACGAGGTTGTTGCGGAACGCCGCCGCGACGCCCATACCGACAAGCCATTGCCCGTCGCGCACCGCGCCGGGCTGCGGCTTGCGCGCGCTCCAGCCGAAGCGCTCGGCGCCCATGCGCAGGCATTCGGCGAGCCGGCGCTGCGAGTATGGCCGCTGCGGATGCTCGGGATCGACCTGCGTGTCGTTGGCGATGCGGAACGCGATCGGGTCCATCCTGAGCTTTTCCGCCATCTCGTCGATCGCGATCTCCAGCGCCATCAGGCCCGGCGCTTCGCCCGGCGCGCGCATGGCGTTGCCTTCGGGCAAGTCGAGCGTGGCAAGCCGCATGGCCGTCATGCGGTTCGCGCCCGCGTAGAGCAGCCGCGTCTGCTGCACGGCCGTCTCGGGCTGGCCGCCGGGAAGGTCTCCCGACCAGCTCTCGTGGCCGATCGCGGTGATCTTGCCGTCCGGCGTACTGCCGATGCGGATGCGCTGGATCGTCGCGGGACGGTGCGTCGTGTTGTTGATCATCATCGGCCGCGCGAGCGCGACCTTCACGGGCCGCTTCGCCGCGCGCGCCCCCAGTACGGCGAGCAGCGATTCGGCGCGGAGGAACAGCTTGCCGCCAAACCCGCCGCCGATGAACGGCGAGATGATGCGGACCTTCTCCTTTGGAATCCCGAGCGTGGCGGCCATGTCCTGCCTGCCCCAGTCGATCATCTGGTTCGCGGTCCACACAGTCACCTTGTCGCCATCCCATGCGGCAAGCGAGGCATGCGGTTCCATCATCGCGTGAGACTGGTCCGGCGTCGTGTAGACGGCATCGAGCTTCACGGGCGCCTTGCCGAACGCCTCGATGAAATTGCCGACGGCGGTATCGGCCTCCTCGGACTTCGGCTTGACGGCATTCGTGCGCGCATTCTGCAGATCGAAGGCACCGGGCCGGGCGTCGTACTTCACGCGCACGAGGTTCGCGGCCGCGCGGGCCTGCTCGAACGTCTCTGCCACGACGAGCGCGACGGCCTGATGGTAGTGCGCGATGTCGGGCCCACCTAGCAGCGGCGCGGTATTGCGCTTGCCCTTGCCCAGCTTGCCGGCATTCTCGGCCGTGACGATCGTGATCACGCCCGGCGCGCGGCGCGCCTCGGCGAGGTCCATCGACACGATGCGGCCCTTGGCGATGCCGGCGTGCACGATGTACCCATAGGCGGCGTTCGGCGCCACGTCATGGCGTTCATACGCATACGGGGCCTTGCCGCAGGCCTTCATCGGACCATCGATGCGGTCCAGCGGTTTGCCGACCACCTGCAGGCGGTCGATCGGATTTTCTGTCGCGGGGGAATCGAATTTCATGGGTCAGGTCCTCGCTTGCGTGAGTACGGCGCCGAGCGTGCGCTGAGCCAGCACGATCTTGAAGCGGTTCTCCTCGGTCGGCATCGCGTCCGCGAACAGCTTGTCGCTGGCGGCCTTGGCCCCGCGCGAAAGTTCGGCGTCGGCGGCCTCCACGCGCCACGGCTTGGGCGCGACGCCGCCGAGCGCCACGCGTCCGGTGCCGTCGCGCTGCACGATGGCCGCCACGGACACCAGCGCGAACGCGTATGACGCGCGATCGCGGACCTTGCGATAGATATGCGTGCCGCCGATCGGCGCGGGCAGCGTGACGGCGGTGATCAGTTCGCCGGGCAGCAGCGACGTTTCCACGTGCGGCGTATCGCCGGGCAACTTGTGCAAATCGACGATCGGGATCACGCGGCGCGTGCCGTCGGGGCGCACGGTCTCGACGCTGGCGTCCAGGACGCGCATCGCCACCGCCATATCGCTCGGATGCGTCGCAATGCACGACCGGCTGCCGCCGACCACCGCGAGCTGCCGGCTCACGCCGCCCAGCGCGCCGCAGCCGCTGCCTGGCTGACGCTTGTTGCAGGGCTGGTTCGTGTCATAGAAGTATGGGCAGCGAGTGCGTTGCAGCAGGTTGCCGGCCGTCGTCGCGCGATTGCGCAACTGGCCGGACGCGCCCGCCAGCAGCGCGCGCGACAGCACGCCGTAGTCGCTGCGGACGCGGGTATCGGCTGCCAGATCTGTATTGCGCACGAGCGCGCCGATGCGCAGGCCACCCTGCGGCGTGGGTTCGATCTTGTCGAGCCCGAGGCCGTTCACGTCGATCAGATGCGTGGGCTGCTCGATCTCCAGCTTCATCAGGTCCAGCAGGTTCGTGCCGCCGGCAATGAAACGCGCGCCCGGGGTGCGCTGCGCGGCAGCGGCCGCCGCGGCGGGGTCCTGCGCGCGTTCGTAGGTAAAGGCTTTCATGTGCGGCTCCCTTCGGCGCGGCTATCTGCGGGATTTGCCGGCGTGGCGCCCGCGGTTTCCATGATCGCTTCGACGATGTTGGAGTACGCGCCACAGCGGCAGATGTTGCCGCTCATGCGCTCGCGCACCTCGGCCTCCGTGAGTTGCGGGCGCGCGGTCAGGTTCGCGCTCACGTGGCTCGGGATGCCGGCGCGTATCTCGTCGATGACCGCCACGGCCGAACATACTTGCCCGGGCGTGCAGTAGCCGCATTGGTAGCCATCGTGCTTCACGAAGGCGCGCTGCATCGGATGCATGCGCTGCGGGGTGCCAAGGCCCTCGACGGTGGTGACCTTCGCGCCCTCGTGCATGATCGCGAGCGTCAGGCACGCGTTGATGCGGCGGCCATCGAGGTGGACCGTGCAGGCGCCGCATTGACCGTGGTCGCAGCCCTTCTTGGTACCGGTGAGGTGAAGATGCTCGCGCAGCGCGTCGAGCAGCGTGGTGCGGGTATCGAGGTCGAGCGTGACACGCTGCCCGTTGACCTCGAGTGTGACCTGGGACATCGCGGGTTGGCTCCTGCTGGGTTGATTGATCGCGGGCGCGGGGGCGCCCTGTGCGGCAGCCAAAGGCGGAATGGCCGCGGCGGTGGCGGCGGTCGCGCTCGCCTTGAGCACGTCGCGCCGCGTACAGCGAAACATGGGGACGTCGTCCATTGTTCGTATCCTTCTTCCAGACGGAGATCGATCGGAACAGATGGCTTGCCAGGCTTTTGTGGGGTGTGGGGTCAGGCGGGGGGTCCCGCCCGGCATGCCAGGACGGGATGGCACGCAAGAAGCGTGCGGAGGGGAGAACGACGGTGATTCGTGGCGTTTAGGGCGGGAGCGCGGGCTCCCCCCTGTAAAAATTACTGGCCCGAGCGATGAATCGACAACGGTCCGAACGACTGCGTGACGGGCATCAGCTCGATGACGTTGATGTTCACGCGCGCCGGCAGCGTTGCCGCCCAGAACACGGTGTCGGCGATATCTTCCGGCGTCAGCGCGTCCGCACCCTCGTAGACCTTGGCCACGCGCGACTGGTCTCCGCCGAATCGCACCGACGAGAACTCGGTCCCGCCGACGAGCCCCGGCGCGACGTCGGTCACGCGGACCCTGGTGCCCGTCAGATCCGCGCGGAGGTTCAGCGAGAACTGGCGCACGAACGCCTTCGTGCCGCCGTAGGCGTTGCCGCCCGGGTAGGGATACTCGCCCGCCGTGGAGCCGATGTTCACCACGTGGCCGCGATTGCGCGACACCATGCCCGGCAGCACCGCGCGCGTCATGTACATCACGCCCTTGATGTTGGTGTCTACCATCTGGTCCCACTTGTCGAGGTCCGCCGCGTGCGCGGGCTCGAGGCCGAGCGCGAGGCCCGCGTTGTTCACCAGCAGGTCGATCTCGGCGAACGGCGCCGGCAGTCCGTCGATCGCCGCCTGCACGGCCTCGCGGTCGCGCACATCGAGCACCAGCGGCAATACCTTGTCGCGGCCCAGTTCGTCGGCCAGCGCGGCCAGCCGGTCCTCACGGCGGCCCGCGGCGATCACGCGATGACCCGCGGAGGCGAAGCGACGCGCGATGGCGATGCCGAATCCAGCGGTGGCGCCCGTGACTAGTACATTCATATCCGTTTCCTGCTGTGCTTGTTGTAGTGGAAATTCACGCATCGCCCTCTTTCACGTATTGCGCGATGCCGTTGCCGAACGACCAGTCCTCGCGCCCGTTGGGCGACAGCTGGATCTGGACGTCCTCCCGCCGCAGCCCCGGGCTTACCGCAAGGCGGTCCGCCACAGCCCGATACAGCGCCTGCTTGGTCTTCGTATCCCGCCAGTTGCTCTGCAGGATATGGATGAAGACCACATCGTCGCTCCGTTGTACGCCGAGATAGTCCGCATCGTAGAGGAAATCGTCGGGATCGTGCTGATGGATCAACTGGAAGCGGTCGTCGGGTGGGACGTGAAACGTCTCGACCAGCGCCGCGTGAACGCCGTCGGCGATGGCGCGGATATGGTCTTTCGACTTGCCTTTCAGCAGGGAGATGCGGACCAGCGGCATGGTGGGCTCCTGTGTATTCGGTGGTTGACGCCTCCAAGATAGCCGCCAATAATGGTTCTGAAAATCGGAAAGATTAAAAATATTACTTTCGTTTTATCGAACTGTTACGCTTGATATGCGCACCAACCTCGACATGGACGTGCTCCGGACCTTCGTCACGGGCTTCGAACTGGGCAGCTTCGCCCGCGCGGCCGACCGGCTGGGCCGCTCACAGTCGGCGGTCAGCACGCAGCTACGGAAGCTTGAAGATCAGATCGGCCTGCCGCTCGTCCAGAAGTCCGGGCGCGGGCTGGCGTTGACCACTGCGGGGGAGACGCTCCTCAGCTATGCGCGGCGGCTGCTCGAGCTCAACGACGAGGCGGTAGACACGGTACGCGGCGCGGATCTCGAAGGCTGGGTGCGGCTCGGGCTGCCGCAGGATTTTGCCGACACGCTGCTGCCGGCGGTACTGGGCCGCTTTGCGCGCGCGCATCCGAAGGTACGGGTTGAGGTACAGGTCGATCGCAGCGTGCCGCTCGCGGAGAAGACCTTGCGCGGCGAGCTGGACATGGCGCTGCTCTGGGGCGATCTTGCGAACTTTCCCAACGGCGAACGCGTGGCGGACGTGCCCATCGCGTGGGTCGGCACACAGGACTGGGCAACGCGCCGGCAGTCGACGTCCGATGAACCGCTACCGCTGATTGCCTTCATCCCGCCCTGCACATTCCGCGCGGCGGGCATCGCGGCGCTGGACGCGGCAGGCATGCCATGGCGGTTGGCCTTCACCAGCCCCAGCCTCTCCGGCCTCTGGGCCGCCGCGGAGGCGGGGCTCGGCGTGACACCTCGCACGACGGTCAGCCTGCCAGGCACGCTGACGGCACTGGACCCATCGATGGCCGGCCTCCCCCCGCTTCCCACGGCCCCGCTCTCCCTCCACCGCGCCGAAGCAGATCCGGGCGCGGCGGTTCAACGGCTGACGACGATCGTGTTGGAGACGGTACGGGAAGCGCTGGCATAGCGGGCCAATCGCTTCCCCTCATACTTCACCCGCAAACCGATCCGTCGCCGCCACCAACTGATCGAGAATGCCTGGCTCCGTCCAGGCATGGCCCGCGCCTTCGATGACATGCAGCGTCGCCGCGGGCCATGCCTCGTGAAGTGCGTAGGCATACCGCACGGGGCAAGGCATGTCATATCGCCCATGCACGATCACGCCGGGGATCTTCGCCAGCCGGTGCGCATCCCGCAGGAGCTGCCCGTCCTCGAGCCAGCAGCGGTGCGTGAAGTAATGGTTCTCCAGCCGCGCAAATGCCAGCGCAAAATGCCCGTCATCGTGCTTGGCGGTGTTGTCCGGATTCGGCAGCAGCGTGATCGTCTGCCCTTCCCAGACGCTCCATGCCCGCGCCGCCTCCACCTGCTTCGCGACATCGTCGCCCGTCAGCAGTTTCCGGTAGGCGGCGATCATGTTGCCGCGCTCGGCCTCCGGCACGGGCGCCTGGAAACGCGCCCACTTTTCCGGATGCATCTCCGAGACGCCGTATTGGTAGTACCAATCGAGCTCCGCCTGCGATACGGTGTAGACGCCGCGCAGCACCAGTTCCGTCGTGCGCTCGGGAAACTTCTCCGCGTAGGCGAGCGCGAGCGTGGAGCCCCACGATCCGCCGAACACCAGCCACCGTTCGACCCCGGCGAGCACGCGCAGCCGCTCGATGTCATCAACGAGATGCCACGTCGTGTTGGCCTCCAGTCCCGCATGCGGCGTGGACCGTCCGCAGCCGCGCTGGTCGAACAGCATCACGTCGTAGCGCGCGGGATCGAACAGGCGCCGATGATCGGGAGAGATGCCGCCGCCCGGCCCGCCATGCAGGAACACGGCAGGCTTGGCGCCTCGCGTCCCGACGCGCTCGTAGTAGACGGTGTGACCGTCGCCGACATCGAGCGTGCCGGTCTCATAGGGTTCGATGGCGGGATAGAGCGTACGCAGGGTCATGGCAGGATTCCGGCTTGACGATGCTCGAAATTCTACGCGTCGCCGCGCATCTGGCGATTATTACAGCCGCGCTTACAGCCATTTACATCTGCTCACCAAGCCATAACCCACTGTAATCGTTAGTGGTGCATCATGAACTCCATCAACAAAGGCCTGCGAATCTGGCCGACCACAGCCCCGAAGGAGCTCACCATGCGCAAGTCGATTCGTTATACGGGCATTGCCCTGCTCAGTGCCGCGCTGCTGGCCGCAGGCCCGGCATCGGCGCGCGATTACGGCCGCGACCGCGGTCACTATCACGGTGGGCACGGCGGTGGCGGCGGCAACGGCGTGGCGCTCGCCATCGGCGCCATCGCGGGCCTCGCGCTCGGCGCCGCGGTGCTGAGCAGCACCACGGCGGTCGCCGCGCCCGCGCCGGTATATGCGCCGCCGCAGCCGGTAGGCTACGTGGAACAGGGGTACGTCGAGCAGGGCTACACGTCGTATCAGCAGCCCTACCCGCAGCAGCAGGTCCAGCCCTACTCGCAGGTGCCCCCGGGCTACTGCTACCGCAGCAGCGACCGCGCCTACGTCCCGTGCGCACAGCCCGCACAGGTCAACTACTACGGGTACTGATCCGGTTGCCATCCGGTTGCGGATTTGCACACGGCGTTTCGCACACGCCGTGTCGCGACCGGGGCAGCTCCGCTTATACACATTGAGATACAAGCCGAAGGGGTCGCCAACATACGTCGGATACATCGTCAGGGACAAATAGCGACATCCCCTGTCCCGTAGGAAACAACGATGAAAACGACCCTCTCCGGCCTCACGTCCCTTGCGCTCGCCGCCGCCGCCGCGCTCTTCGCGTATCCGGCCCTCTCCGCCGACAAGGCGCCCGCCAAAGCCGATCCCAATGCCTCCCCGATCTACGGCGTGACGATCCCCAAGGGCTATCGGCAGTGGGAATTCGTCGCCCCGGCGCTCGAGAAGGAACCGCTCAACGAACTGCGCACCGTCGTCGGCAACAAGATCGCGATGGACGCGTACAAGAAGGGCAAGCTCCCCTTCCCGGACGGTTCGATCCTGGTCAAGCTCGCGTACAAGTACACCCAATCCCCCGACTTCGAATCGGCCCTCGTGCCGGACCACGCGACGACCGTGCAGGTCATGGTCAAGGACTCCAGGAAGTACGCCGCGTCGGGAGGCTGGGGCTACGGTCGATTCATCGACGGCAAACCCGTTGACGCGGCTCAGCATCAGACCTGTTTCGCATGCCACGCCGCACGCGTGAAGGACCGCGATTACGTATTTACGAAGTTGGTCCCATAACCGCGAAAAACCCACTCCGGAACGTGTAAAAACGACAATTTCTGCGCATAAAGAGGCGCCCCCGTCCGCTGCCCGCATCCTGTAACATACGAGTTCTCCGCAGCCTTCCGACATCCCGTCGGCGGCTGCGTTTTGACTCGTTGAACACACGGACCAACGCGGGCATTGCGTGACTGCACCACAGACACCTACAGAGATTCAGGCTCGGACTCAACCTGAAGGGCACGGCAATCGCGACGACATCCTCGCCGCCCTCCGCGCCGCGACCTCCGCGCGGCACGCGACGCTCGACCGCGCGATGCCGCTGTCGCAGCCCGAGCCGACCCTGCGCGACTATCGCGACCACCTGCTGCTCATCCGCGCCTGGCTCGCCCCGCTCGAAACGTGGTTCACGCAATTCGACGACGGCCCGCAAGACCCGTCGCGGCTACCGACGGTGCATCGCGTGCCCACGCTGGATGCCGATCTGGCTCACCCCGCGATCCCGCCGGGCGGCCCACGCGTCGAACCCGTGGACACGGCATCGCTACGCACGGATGCCGCCTATCGCTGGGGCATCGCGTACGTCATCGAAGGATCGCAACTCGGCGGCGCCGTGCTGTATCGCCAGCTCGCCGAGCGTTTCGCCCCGCATCCGTTGCAGTATCTGGGCCCGCAGCCGCCGGGCCCGCGCTGGAAGCAGTTTCTCGACGCGCTGCGCGCCAGCGTACGCGCGCCCGCGGACATCGACGCCGCATGCGAAGGCGCATGCCGCGCCTTCGACGACCTGCTGGCGCGCACCGCCGCCCTGGACGGAATCGCCCCGTGAGCAGCGCGTTCCATGACGCCGGCAACGAACCGAGGCGCGAGGGCCGCGGGGGAGACGGCGCCGCCCACGATCAGGCGCGGGCCTCCGCCAACGATGGCGCCCTGCTGCCCGTCGATACCGCCTATCTGTTCGAGGTCCTTCCCGACGCGTACCTGATTCTCGACGGCCGCAACGTGGTGCTGCACGCCAACGCGAAATACCGCGCGATGACGGGCCGCACGCTCGCCGAAGTGGTGGGCCGATCGGTCTACGACATCAATCAGACCGGTTCCGCCGCGCAGCGCGCCGCGCGCGCCGAATGGCTCGACGCCACGCTGCGCGACCTCGCGCAGGGCGAGGAGCGCCTGTCGTCGCTGATCCGTTACGACATGACCACGGACGGCTCGTCCGCCGAGCACTACTGGCAGGTCCGCGTGTCGCGGGCGCCGTCTCCGCCGGCCGCGTCCAGCGTCGCGCCCGGCGGCCTGTTGCTGCTCCAGCTGATGGACGTCACGAACCAGGTCGTCACGGAGGAACAGACGCGCCGCGAGCACGCCAAGCTGCGCTCGCAGGCGCGCCTGCGCCAGGTGCTGGTCGAGGAAGCCAATGAAGAGTTGCGCCAGAACCAGGCGCGGCTCGACGAGGTACTGGCCTTTGCGCGCGTCGGCGCCTGGGAACTCGACCTGGCAACGGGCTACATGGTCTGCACCGACCAGTGCAAGGCCAACATGGGCCTGAAGCCAACCGACATCCTCAACGAAGCGCGCCTCTTCACCGAGCTGATTCATGCGGACGACCGCGAGCGGGTGCGCGCGGCCATCGACGCGAGCGTCGCCGCGCGCGCGCATTTCGAGGTCGAGTATCGCGTCGTGTGGGCGGACGGCAGCACGCACTGGCTGATGTCGCGCGGCGCCGGCCGCCACCTGGGCGACGGCTCCGCGCAGTCGCTCATCGGCTTCACGATCGACATCACCGCGCGCAAGACCAGCGAGCTGCGCAGCCAGGCCTACGCGGCGGAACAGCAGCGCGCGCGCGAACACAGCGACCGTGCCGTCCGCGCGATGGACCATTTCGTCGCGGCGGTGAGCCACGAGTTACGGTCGCCGCTGCATGCCATCCTGTGGTGGACCACGCTGTTGCAGCGCGCCAAGGACATGGCGCACGTGGAACGCGCGACGGAAGTCATCGAGCGCAATACGCACCAGCTCGCGCGCATGGTCGATGACCTGCTCGACAGTGGCGCCATCGCCACCGGCAAGCTGTCCGTCGAACTGCGTCCGCTGGACCTGGCCGCGCTTGCCAGCGTCGTCGCGGAAGATATCCGCGTCGGCGCGGAATCGAAGGGACTTGTCGTGCGTGTCGAATCTTCGACGACCGCGGTCGTCCTCGGCGACGAGAGCCGCATGCGCCAGATCGTGTGGAACCTGCTGACCAACGCGGTCAAGTTCACCGACCGCGGCAGCATCGGGCTCGCCGTCGCCATCGAGGCATCGCGCGCGGTGCTGACCGTGCGCGACACCGGCGCGGGCATCGAGACCGAGGCGCTGGAGCGGATCTTCGAACGCTTCGAACAGGCGCGCGGAGAAGGCACCGGCCGCACCGCCGGGCTGGGCCTGGGACTCTGGATGGTGAAGAATCTGGTGCAGGTGCACCGGGGCACCGTCAGCGCGCACAGCGACGGCCCCGGCAAGGGCGCGCTGTTCCGCGTGGAGCTCCCGCTCGCCACGCCGGACGATATCCGGCGCGCGGCCGCGCAGGACTGACGCGGGTTAGCGCTCGGTTAGCGCTCGGTTATCTCTCGGTTAGCGCTGATAAGGGGGCGGTTCGTTGAGGACCGCCCAGAACACGCCAAGATCGTTGATCGCCGCCATGAAGTCGTCGAACTCCACGGGCTTGACCACATAGGCATTCACGCCGAGATCGTAGCTGCGCAGCAGATCGCGCTCCTCCCGCGAGGACGTGAGCATCACCACGGGAATGCGGCGCAGCCGCTCGTCGTCGCGCACGGCCTTGAGCACCTCGTGCCCATCGATCTTCGGCAGCTTCTTGTCGAGCAGAATCACCGCCGGATTCTCTTCCAGGCGCGTTGCCCAGTTGCCTTCGCGGCGCAGGTAATCGAGCGCTTCCGCGCCGTCGCGCACGGACACCACCGGATTGGCGAGCCGTGAGCGCTCGAGCGCGATCAGCGTCAGCTCGATATCGTCGGGATTATCTTCAACCAGCAGGATCGGCCTCAGCACGATCGTCCTCCACTTTCTTCGTATCTTTGAACACCGGCCGGTACGGCTGGCCGGATGACACCGCCGCCAGTCGCGCGGCCGTCTCGGTCACGGTCTCATGGACCGGCACCGTCTCGGGCGCGACGTCTCGCGGCAGCGAAAATGCAATGGTAGCGCCCCGGTCCAGCTGTCCTTCGGCCCAGGCCGTTCCGCCGTGGCGCTCGACGATACGCCGGACGCTAGCCAGACCGATCCCTGTTCCCGGGAAATCCTCGAACCGGTGCAGCCGCTGGAACACGCCAAACAGCTTGTCCGCGTAGCGCATGTCGAAGCCCACGCCGTTGTCCTGCACCGTGATCACGTCCTGTCCGGGAAGCCGGCGGTCCCCTTCCAGGCGCTCGCCTTCCGTGCGCGTGATCGCGATGCGCGCCGGTGGCTGGCCATCGGCGCCAGTACGCGTGCCCGTGAATTTTATCGCGTTCGAGATCAGGTTCCGCAGAACCACGACCATCAGCACCGGATCGGCATTGACGATGCCCAGCTTGCCGATCTCCCACTCGATGCGGCGGTCGATCTGCCGATCCCCGAGGTCGCGCGTCTCGTCGGCGATCACACGCGACACCAGTTCGTCCAGGTCCAGCGGCTGCGCGCGCAGCGCGGCGCGGCCCATCTGCGAGAATGACAGCAGATCGTCGACGAGCTTGCCGCCGAAGCGCGCCTGCGCAATGATCCGCTCGACGAAATGCCGCCCGCGATCGGACAGCCGGGCCTGCTCCATCTCGCGCAGCAGGTCCGCGTAGCCGACGATATGGCGCAGCGGCGCGCGCAGGTCGTGCGACACCGTATAGGAAAAGCCTTCCAGCTCGCGGTTCACGCGACCGAGCTCAAGCGCCAGCTGCGCCAGTTCTTCGGCGCGTCGCAGCACCAGGTTGAGCAGCGCGCCGCGGAATTCGCCGGCGATTTCGATCTCGGCCTGGCGCCACGGGGCGGACCGGTTCCGCACGGTCTGCGTCCACACTTCGAAACTTTCGCGCGGGGACAGCGATGGCGACAGCTTTGACAGCTTGGCGCGCGGATCGCCGGCCCAGCGAATGGTGCGCACGACTTCGGGCCGGAACCAGATGACATAGTTGCGGAACAGCCGCGACAGCGACACCGCGAGCAGGCCCGACGTCGAGGGCGATAGCGTGGCCGCCTCCGGCCATGCCTCCGCGAGGTTGTCGGTGGCGTAGACGTCTTCGGTCCGCTTGTCGAACCACCCCACGAGACGCTCGATCACGTCGGTGGGCGGCGCTTCGCCCATGCGTACCACGCGGCCTTCGAAGATCACGGCCGCGCCCGTGGCGCCCGGCAGGTCCAGCAGGTCGCGCGGGTCCGCGGCGATCGCGTCGATGAAATCTTCCGAATTGGCCATCGACGCCAGCAGCCGCGCCTGGCGGCGCCGCAGTTCCAGCCGGTAGTCCGCTTCCGCGTGGTCTTCCTTTGCCTCGATCTGCAGCGACAGCACCTGCGCGATGTGTTCGCATGCGGTGCGCACTTCGAACGGCGGGACGCGCGCGGTATCGTGGTGGCACGAGATCAGGCCCCACAGACGGCCGCGCACGACGATGGACATCGACATCGACGACCACGTTCCCATGTTCTTCATGTATTGCACGTGCACGGGCGAGATGCTGCGCAGCGAGGCATACGTGAGGTCCGTGGTGCGGCCGGTGGCTGGATGCAGCGGCGGGACCAGCGGCGAGGCCACATAGTCCGCGTCGGCGATCAGCCGGATGCGGTTTCGCACGTACAGCGCGCGCGCCTGCGGCGGAATATCCGATGCGGGAAAGCGCTGACCGAGGTAGCCGGCATAGCCCGGCGACAGCGACTCGGCGATGACGTGGCCGTGGCCGTCGTCGTCGAACGAGTAGACGAGCGTGCGGCCATAACCGGTGATGCGATGCACCTCGCGCGCGGCGAGCACGGCGAGTGCGTCGGCATCGTCGACGTCCTGCAGGCTGTTGATGAACGTGCGGACCAGCGGGTACATCGACGCGAACACGTCCGAAGTGTCGCGCGCGGGCTCGAGCTCGACGATCGTGGCGCCATCGTATCGATGCACGACGATCGCAAGCGGCGCGTGCATGTTGCCGCGCGGGTCGTCGATCGATCCCGCGTACAGCGGGATGCCTTCGGCATCAAGGTCGCGTAGCGCCGTGGCCACGAGTTGCGCGCCGCGTTCGCCGAGCACCGACGCCAGCGGCTGGCCGAGTACCGCGTCGGCATCCGCGTGCACGAGCGCGCCGATATTGGCGCTCACCTGCACCACGATGCCGCCCTCGCCCACACTCAGCAGATATCCGTGCGGTTGGATCCCTCCGGGAATGTGGATGGGCTCGCGCGCGCAATCTGCTTCTACGGCATTCGTGGCAATCGTCGGGGCACTCATCGAGCTGTCAGCCATGTCTGCTCCGTCAAAGAGAGCCCGATTCTCTCACACCGCACTCGCCCCCGGTGGTTTGAAAGAATTACCCGCGAAAGAATTACCCGCAAAAGAATTACCCGCGACATCGCGCTCGATTCGGTCATGCATCCCGCAATTGTTCCGCTATGCTCGAAAGGCCCACAACGATGCGAACGCCATGACCACGCAACCACTCCGACGCCGATTCTTCCGCAACCTGGCCGCGCTGGCGCTCACCGGTCTGCTTGCCGCCTGTGTGTCCGACGGGGACGATGACGGCAGCCTGCCGCCCGCCGACACCCCCGGCGGGGTCCGCCTGCAGATCGTCTCGTTCGGCGACAGCCTTTCCGACGTCGGCACGTACGCCCCGTTCGCGAACACGCTCGGCGGCGGGCGCTTCACGACGAACCCGGGACAGGTGTGGACGCAGCGCGTGGCGACGTACTACGGCGACACGCTGGTGGCGGCGCAGACGGGCGGTTTTTCCGTGCCCGTTGTGAACAACCCCAACGGCTACGGCTACGCGCAAGGCGGTGCGCTGGTCAGCGGCACGCAGGGCAACAACTGGGCGCCAAACGGCACGGCCGCCCTCACCGTACCGGTGGCCACACAATTCCAGAACTATCTTTCCGCCCACGGCAACTTCCGGAACGACCAGCTCGTGCTCATCCAGGGCGGGCCCAACGACGTGATCCAGGCCGCGAACAGTGTCGCCGCGAACCCGACGGACCTCACCGCGCCCGCGGCGGCCACCACGGCGGTCCAGTCGGCCGGCGTCGCGCTGGCCAGGGTAGCGCAGAACGCGATCCGCAACGGCGCGCGGCATGTGGTCGTCGTCAACAGCCCCAACCTCGCGGAGACCCCACTGACGATCCTGTCGGTGAGCCCGACCGCGACGGGCGCGTTGTTCAACTCGCTGGTGCAGGCGTTCAATACCGCGCTCGCCACGCAACTGACCAATGACGGCACGATGCGCCAGGTCGTCTATATCGATGCCGCGGCGTGGTTCCACGACACGCTCGCCAGCTACCAGTCGCAGGGATTCACGGTGTCCAACACCGCCACGGCATGCAACCTCGCCGCCATGGCCCTGCGGCCGCCGCCCGCTTTCCAGTCGAATCCGCTCGGCTATGCCACGTCCCTGTTCTGCTCGCCCGCGAACTTCACGGTGGCCGGCGCCGATCAGACCTACATGTTCGCGGACCTCGTCCACCCGACCACGCACCTGCACGCACTGTTCGCCCAGAACGTCCAGCGCGCCATCGCCGCCTCCGGCCTCGGGCGCTGACCCGCGCCGGCAATATGGCCTGGGCGCTTCGGTATCAGGCGGGCGCGGTCTTGATGGGCAGGCGGACGAGGGCCGCCCGGTCGTCGAGGACGCGTTGCAGGGCGTGGGGCTTGCGGACAAGGTCTTCGAGCGTGTGACGGTCCAGGACGTCGAAGTACGCCTGTAGCGCTTCGTGCAGGACGCCGCGCAGGCCGCAGACCGGCGTGATCAGGCATTCGTTGCCGGTGCGGAAGCATTCGACGATGCCGAAATCCGGCTCCATCGTGCGGATGACCGCGCCCACGCCGATCTGCGACGCGGGGCGCGCCAGCTGGATGCCGCCCGACCGGCCGCGCAGCGTCAGCAGGAAGCCCTCCTGCCCCAGCCGGTGGACGATCTTGATCAGGTGGTTCTTGGGGATACCGAAGCTGTCGGCAATCTGCTGGATCGTCACGAGCCCGTCCGGGTGCACGGCGATATAGATCAGCGTTCGCAGCGCATAGTCGGTGTAGTCGGTCAGTTTCATGGGAACGGTCGCGGGGACGTAGCGGATTAACGTATGCGAAGCATACATGTTTAATCGCCCTGTCACGATGCCCCATTAAAGTGCATTGTCCAGCACCCTGGACGCTATGTTCCACGCTGCACATTTCACGGACGTTTGCAGGCGGCATTGCCTATACTCCGAGTTGTCTTCACACAAGCCCAAGAGTCCGGGATAACCCGGCAAGGAGTGTCCTCATGGTTAAGATGAACCGCCGACAGTTCCTGAAGATCACGGGAGCTTCGCTGGCGGGTTCCAGCCTCGCGTTATTGGGGGTCGCCCCCGAGACCGCGCTGGCGGAGGTGCGCACGTACAAGCTCGCGCGCACCACAGAGACCCGCAATACCTGCCCCTATTGCTCGGTCGCCTGCGGGCTGCTGATGTACAGCCTGGGCGATGGCGCGAAGAACGCGACCAAGTCCGTCATCCACATCGAGGGCGATCCCGACCACCCGGTCAATCGCGGCACGCTGTGCCCGAAGGGCGCCGGCCTGATCGACTTCATCCACAGCCCCGGCCGCCTGAAGTACCCCGAGTACCGCGCCGCGGGCTCGGACAAGTGGGAACGCATCAGCTGGGACGACGCGCTCGACCGCATCTCGAAACTGCTCAAGCAGGACCGCGACGCGAACTTCGTCGAGAAGAACGAGAAGGGACAGACCGTCAATCGCTGGCTGACCACGGGCATGCTTGCCGCGTCGGCCGCGAGCAACGAGGTCGGCTATATCACGCACAAGACTGTCCGCAGTCTTGGCATGCTGGGATTCGACAATCAGGCGCGTGTCTGACATGGCCCGACGGTGGCAGGTCTTGCCCCGACGTTTGGCCGTGGAGCGATGACGAACCATTGGGTCGACATCAAGAACGCGGACGTTATCCTGATCATGGGCGGCAATGCCGCCGAGGCACACCCGTGCGGCTTCAAGTGGGTCACCGAAGCGAAGGCACACAACAAGGCGCGGTTGATCGTCGTGGATCCGCGCTTCACGCGCTCGGCCTCGATCGCCGACTATTACGTGCCGATTCGCACCGGCACCGATATCGCCTTCCTGGGCGGCGTGATCAACTATCTGCTGACCAACGACAAGATCCAGCATGAATATGTGAAGTCGTACACGGACTTCTCGTTCATCGTGCGCGAGGACTTCAAGTTCGAGGACGGCATCTTCTCCGGCTACGACGCGGAGAAGCGCTTCTATGACAAGTCCACGTGGGAGTACGAGCGCGGCGAGGACGGCTATGTGAAGACGGACCCGACGCTCGCCCACCCGCGCTGCGTCTACCAGCTCATGAAGGCGCACTACGCGCGCTACACGCCGGAAGTCGTCGAAAAGATCTGCGGATCGCCGAAGGACAAGTTCCTCAAGGTATGCGAGATGATGGCCTCCACGGCCACGCCCACGCGCGCCATGACGATCATGTACGCGCTCGGCTGGACGCAGCACTCGATTGGCTCCCAGAACGTGCGTTCCGGCGCGATGGTGCAGCTGCTGCTGGGCAACATCGGCGTGGCGGGGGGCGGCATGAACGCGCTGCGCGGCCACTCCAACATCCAGGGGCTGACCGACCTCGGGCTGCTGTCCAACTCGCTGCCGGGCTACCTGACGCTGCCCGGCGAGGCCGAGCAGGACTACCAGAAGTACATCGAGGCGCGTTCGCCGAAGCCGCTGCGTCCCAACCAGCTCAGCTACTGGCAGAACTATCCCAAGTTCCACGTCAGCCTGATGAAGGCGTGGTGGGGCAATGCCGCCACGGCCGAGAACAACTGGGCGTACGACTATCTGCCGAAGCTGGACAAGCCCTACGACATGCTCCAGATGTACGAGCTGATGACGCAGGGCAAGATCAACGGCTACATCGCTCAGGGCTTCAACCCGCTGGCGGCCGCGCCGAACAAGAACAAGCTGCTGCGCGCCTTCTCGAACCTGAAGTTCATGATCGTGATGGATCCCCTCGCGACCGAGACTTCGGAGTTCTGGCGCAATGCCGGGGAGAGCAACGACGTCGATCCCAAGAAGATCCAGACCGAGGTGTTCCGCCTGCCGACCACCTGCTTCGCCGAAGAAAACGGCGCGCTCGTGAACTCGTCGCGCTGGCTGCAGTGGCACTGGCAAGGCGCGGATCCTCCCGGAGAGGCCCGCAGCGACATCGAGATCATGTCGGACATCTGGCTGCGCATGCGCAAGATGTATCAGACCGACGGCGGCAAGTATCCCGACCCGATCGTGAATCTCGCATGGCCGTATGCGGTACCGCATTCGCCGACGCCGGACGAGCTCGCGAAGGAATACTCGGGCCGCGCGATCACGGACCTCGTCGATCCGAAGGACCCGACCAAGGTCATCCGCAAGGCCGGCGAGCAGCTCGACAGCTTCGGCCAGTTGCAGGCCGACGGCAGCACGAGCAGCGGGTGCTGGATCTATTGCGGCGCGTGGACGCAGGCCGGCAACCAGATGGCCAAGCGCGACACGGCGGATCCGACCGGCATCGGCCAGACGCTCAACTGGGCATGGTCGTGGCCCGCCAACCGGCGCGTGCTGTACAACCGCGCGTCGTGCGACGTGAATGGCAAGCCGTTCAACCCGGACCGCAAGCTCATTGCATGGAACGGCAAAAGCTGGACCGGTTTCGACACGCCCGACTACAAGCTCGATGAAGATCCGGCCAGCGGCATGGGTCCGTTCATCATGCAGCCGGAAGGCGTGGCGCGGTTCTTCGCGCGCGGCAACATGGTCGAGGGGCCCTTCCCCGAACACTACGAGCCGTTCGAGAACCCTCTCGGCTACAACGTCCTGCACAAGAACAAGCAGGCGGTCAGCAATCCGGCCGCGCGCGTGTTCAAGGACGACTGGCAGCAGTTCGGCAAGGCGGATGCGTTCCCGCACATGGCCACGACGTACCGGCTCACCGAACATTTCCACTTCTGGACCAAGCACGCGCGCATCAACGCGGTGCTGCAGCCGGAGCAGTTCGTGGAGATCGGGGAAGACCTGGCCAGGCAGGTGGGCGTGAAAGCCGGCGACCGCGTCAAGGTCTCGTCCGCGCGCGGCTACATCAAGGCCGTGGCGCTCGTCACCAAGCGCATCAAGCCGTTCGCGATCGATGGCAAGACCGTGCACATGGTCGGCGTACCGCTGCACTGGGGTTTCACCGGCCTGACCAAGCCCGGATTCATCACCAACACACTGACGCCATACGTGGGCGACGGCAATACCCAGACGCCGGAGTTCAAATCGTTCATGGTCAAGGTTGAAAGGGCATAGGGGGCGCGATGGCACTACAGTCTCTCGATATCGTCCGGCTGTCGGCTACCACCACGCCCATGCCGAGCGTGCGGCAGCCGATCACCGGCAGCGTCGCCAAGCTGATCGACACCACCAAGTGCATCGGCTGCAAGGCCTGCCAGGCGGCGTGCATGGAGTGGAACGACCTTCGGGGCGATGTGGGCGTGAACGTCGGCGTCTACGACAACCCGGCCGACCTCGACGAACATACGTGGACGCTGATGCGGTTCTCGGAATACGAGAATCCCAACGGCAACTTCGAATGGCTGATCCGCAAGGACGGCTGCATGCACTGCGAGGATCCGGGCTGCCTCAAGGCCTGCCCCTCGCCGGGTGCGATCGTGCAGTACGCGAACGGCATCGTGGACTTCCACGAGGAGGCGTGCATCGGCTGCGGCTACTGCGTGGCCGGCTGCCCGTTCAACATTCCGCGTATCTCCAAGACCGACCACAAGGCGTACAAGTGCACGCTGTGCTCGGACCGCGTGGCCGTGGGCCAGGAACCGGCCTGCGTCAAGACGTGCCCCACCGGCGCGATCGTGTTCGGCACCAAGACGGACATGATCCAGCATGCGGAGGAACGCATCGTCGACCTCAAGTCGCGCGGCTTCGACCAGGCGGGCCTGTACGACCCGGCCGGCGTCGGCGGCACGCACGTGATGTACGTGCTGCACCACGCGGACCAGCCGAAGCTGTACCACGACCTGCCCGAAGATCCGAAGATCAGCCCGCTGGTGAGTCTGTGGAAGGGCATCGCCAAGCCCCTCGCGGTTGCGGGCATGGCGTTCGCGGCGCTGGCCGGGTTCTTCCACTACATCCGCGTGGGTCCGAACGAGACGGGTCCCGAGGACGAAGCGGCGGCCGAGGACGAGATCGTGCGTTGGGGCCGCGACAATCCGAAGCCGCAGGGCATGCCTGCCGGCGCCAAGCCACCCGAGGAGGAGGTCCGCGATGAGGAACGTCGATAAACACCGCCCCGCGGTGATCCACCGCTATTCGGCCGGCGAGCGCACGAACCACTGGATCGTCGCGTTCACGTTCGTCTTGCTCGCCTTGTCGGGGCTCGCGCTGTTCCATCCGTCGATGTTCTGGCTCTCCGCGCTGTTCGGAGGCGGCACGTGGACGCGCATTCTCCATCCGTTTATCGGCGTGGTGATGTTCGTCTGCTTCGTGGTGCTGGCGCTGCGGTTCTGGCACCACAACCTGCTGACGCGCAGCGACGCGGAGTGGCTGCGCCATGCGGACGACGTGGTCAACAACCGGGAAGAGAACCTGCCCGAGGTCGGCCGCTACAACGCCGGCCAGAAGCTGCTGTTCTTCATGATGGTCGGCTGCCTGCTGTTTCTGCTGCTCAGCGGCATCGTGATCTGGCGCGCGTACTTCGCGATGTACTTCCCGATCTGGGCGATCCGCCTGGCGGCGGTGGTCCATGCCGTTTGCGCCTGGGGCCTGATTTGCGGCATTATTGTGCACATCTATGCGGCCGTCTGGGTCAAGGGTTCGGTGCAGGCCATGACGCGCGGTACCGTGACGCCGGGCTGGGCGTGGAAGCACCATCGCGCATGGTTCCGCGAGACCTTCCGGCCGAGCGACAAGACGTAGCCACAAGACGTAGCGGCAAGACGTAGCGACACGACATAAGTAGCCCTGAGAGCGTGGCGACGCTCTCCTTTCAGGACAATCGATGGTGCAACGCATTCTGCAGCCGCTGGAAATCGAGTCAACCGATCACGTCTCGATCGCCCGCCTGCGGCTTCCCGAGCGGTCGGAGGTGTTTGCGCTCCGCGCGCAGCGGCTTCGCAAGCTGTCGGTCGACAATCCGCTGGGCCAGGCCTTCGGGCCTTATCTCGCGCTGATGGCGGGCGTGGCCGAGGCCCAGCATGCCATCGCGGGCACGCTTGAACTGCCGATGCCTTCCGACGCCGCCATCGACCGGGCGCAATCGCATCGCATGCCGATTCTCGCGGCGATGGACGAAGAGGCGCTGGCGGGCTGGCAGCCGGTGGCGCAGCGGCTGATCGCGGATCTGATCGCCCATGGCACCCTGCCGCCCGACGCCCTGGCCGCGCTGCGGGCGTTGACGCCCGACACCCTCGACGAACAGGCGCAGGCCATCCTCGGCATGCGGGATCTGCCCGTCGATGGCATGAGCGCGCCGTTCATCATGGCCGCGCTACAGCTGCATCGCACGGTACTGGCGTCCCAGTTGCGCGAGTCGCAGGTGCCGACGCTCGACGTCGCCACGGTGTGCCCGTGCTGCGGGTCGCTGCCGGTGGCGAGCGTCGTGCGCATCGGCGGCCGTTACCAGGGCCTGCGCTATCTGCAATGCGGACTATGCGCGACGGAATGGCATATGGTGCGCGTCAAGTGCAGCCACTGCGAGTCGACCGAAGGCATCAGCTATCACGTCGTCGAGGAGCATCACGAGGCATTGAAAGCCGAGACCTGCGACCAGTGCCATCACTACCGCAAGATCGTCTACATGGAAAAGGACGCGACCGTCGAGCCGCTGGCCGACGACCTCGCCTCCCTCGCGCTCGATGTCATGATGGCCGAGGCGGGCTACGGACGCGCGAGCGGGAATCCGCTGCTGTGGCTCGGCGAGGGGGATGACGAGCGGGGTGACGAGGGTAGCGACGCGGACGATGCCGATGAACGATAGCGTGTCGGCCGCCGCCCGGCCCGCGGACATCCCCTCGGTCGATCGCCTGCTGAACCAGCCTTTCCTGCAACCGCTGATCGCGCGCCATGGCCGCGCGCCGGCCACCGCCGCGCTGCGGCGTCTGCTCGACGGCCTGCGCGCCGAAGCCGTGGCCGGACGCCTCACGCGGCAGGCGCTGGAGGATGCCGCGCTGCATGACGCGCTGGCGGAAGCGCTGGCCCGCGACAGCGCGCCGCGCCTGCGCGCGGTATTCAATCTGACCGGCACCGTCCTGCATACCAATCTCGGCCGCGCGCTGCTGCCCGAGAGCGCCGTGCAGGCGGTCATGCGCGCGATGACGAGCGCGGCCAACCTCGAGTTCGATCTCGACGATGGCGGCCGCGGCGATCGCGACGACCTGATCGACGATCTGCTGTGCGAGCTCACGGGCGCGGAGGCCGCGACCGTCGTCAACAACAATGCCGCCGCGGTGCTGCTCGTGCTCAATACGCTGGCGCAGCGGCGCGAAGTCGTGGTGTCGCGTGGTGAGCTCGTGGAGATCGGCGGGGCGTTTCGGATTCCGGACGTCATGCAGCGGGCGGGGGCGAAGCTCGTGGAGATCGGCACGACCAATCGCACGCATCCGCACGACTATGCGAATGCCGTGGGCGCGCGTACCGCGATGCTGATGAAGGTGCATTGCAGCAACTACGAGATCACGGGCTTCACGCGAAGCGTGGAAGTCGCCGAGGTCGCCAGTATCGCCAGGCCTCACGGTGTGCCCGTGGTCGTGGATCTTGGCAGCGGCACGTTGTGCGACCTCACGCGGTGGGGCCTGCCGCGCGAGACGACGGTGCGCGAGACCGTTGCGGCGGGCGCGGACCTTGTCACGTTCAGCGGCGACAAGCTGCTGGGCGGGCCGCAGGCCGGACTGATCGTCGGCCGCAAGGACCTCATCGCGAAGATCAAGAAGAACCCGCTGAAACGCGCGCTGCGGGTGGGCAAGATCACGCTCGCGGCGCTGGAACCGGTGCTGCGGCTGTATCGCGATCCGGAGACGCTGACGCAGACGCTGCCCACGCTGCGGCTGCTCACGCGCCCTGTTTCTTCGATGGCCACCATGGCCGAGCGCCTGCTGCCGCGACTGCAACCCGTGCTCGGCGAGGCATGGCGCGTGGATGCGGTGCCGACCGTGAGCCAGATCGGGAGCGGTGCGATGCCCGGCGGGCGGTTGCCGAGTTACGGCCTCGCGATCGCGCCGTCGGGTGCCGCCGGTGGCAAGCGTGGCGGTCGTCAACTGCAGCGGCTCGAGGCGGCCCTGCGCGGACTGCCGCGCCCGGTGATCGGGCGCGTGGGCGACCAGGCGTTGTGGCTCGACCTTCGTTGCCTCGAAGATGCCGACGAAGCGGAATTCGTCGCGCAGTGGGCACAGCTGGCTGACGCACTGCGCTCATGATCGTCGGCACGGCCGGACACATCGATCACGGCAAGACCACGCTGGTTCGCACGCTGACCGGCGTCGATACCGATCGCCTCAAGGAAGAGAAGGCGCGCGGGATCTCGATCGAGCTCGGTTACGCCTACACGCCGTTGCCCAATGGCGATGTGCTCGGCTACATCGACGTGCCGGGGCATGAGAAGCTCATCCATACGATGGCCGCCGGCGCGAGCGGCATCGACCTGGCCCTGCTGGTCATCGCCGCGGACGATGGCGTCATGCCGCAGACCCTCGAACATCTTGCGATCGTGCAACGGCTGGGCGTGACGCGGGCGGTTGTGGCGCTGACCAAGGCGGACCGCGTGGACGATGCGCGTTTAGCCGCGGTCGGGCGGGAGGTGGCCGCGTTGCTGGCGGAAACGCCCTATGCCGATGCGCCATGCTTTCCCGTCAATGGCACCGATGTCGCGCATGCTGGCGTGGTGGCCTTGCGGGCGTACCTGCACGATGCGGCCATGCGCCTGCCCGCGCGTCGCGAGTCGGGGCTGTTTCGGCTCGCGGTGGACCGCGTGTTTACGCTCGCCGGGCATGGCACGGTGGTCACGGGCACCGTGTTCAACGGGCATGTCGCCGTGGGCGACGCCATGCAGCTGGCGCCGGCCGGCCTCCCGGTACGGGTGCGCAGCATCCACGCGCAGCAGCGGCCGGCCGAGGTTGGGGTCGCGGGCCAGCGCTGCGCGCTGAATCTCGCAGGCATCGACAAGGACGCCATCCGGCGCGGCGACTGGATCGTGGCCCCCGCGCTGGTCTCCCCTTCACCGGTCAAGCGTCTCGACGTATCCATCACGCTGAGCCCCGATACCGATGCGCGGCTTGGCCACTGGACGCCGGTGCACGTGCACCTCGGCGCGACGCACCGCACCGCCAACATCGTCCTGCTGGACCGCGACACGCTGGCCCCAGGCATCACCGGCGCCGCCACGGCGGCCAATGATGCCGGCCATGCAACCGGTAGCGCGCTCGCGCAGCTGGTGTTCGCCGCGCCCGTCTGCGCGCAGGCCGGGGACCGGCTCATTCTCCGCAACGCGCAGGCCACGCAAACCATTGGCGGCGGCACGGTACTCGACAACGTCGCCCCGGAGCGCCACCGCCGTACTCCCGCGCGCCTCGCGTGGCTGCGGGCCATCGAGGCGATGCTCGCGGGTGAGGGCCTTGCCCCGCTGCTCGCGCAGGCGCCGCACGGCATCGCCCACGCCCGGCTCGTGCGCCTGACCGGACTACCGCCCGACGCATGGGACGTGCCGCCCGACGCGATCTCGTTCGGCAAAGAGGACCGGTGCCTCATCCTTGCCTCGTCGCTGCAGTCCCTGCGCCAGAAGATCCTCGACACCCTCGGCGCGTTCCACGCGCGTCTGCCCGACGAGCCCGGGCTCAATGCCGGCTCCCTCAGGCGACTGGCATTCGCCGGCGCCACGGTGCCGGATGCGCTGTGGACCGCGCTGCTCGACGCGCTTATCGGCGAACGCGCGGTGGAGCGGCACGGCGGCTGGCTCAGGCTGCCCACGCACGAGATCGTCATGACCGCCGCCGAGCGCGCGCTCGCCGACGCGTTGCTGCCGCGCGTGCTGGCGGGCGGCTTCGATCCTCCCTGGGTCCGCGATCATGCCGCCGCATTGAACGCCCCGGAGGACGCCGTGCGCGCCCTGCTGCGCAAGCTCGCCAGACAGGGCGCGATCCATCAGGTCGTGCGCGACCTGTTCTACGCCGAGGCATCGATTGACGCTTTGGCGACCCACGTCGCCACGCTGGCGACGGACCATCCCCGCGTCGAAGCCGTGCATTTCCGCGATGCAGTGGGGTTAGGCAGAAAACGGGCGATCCAGATTCTGGAATTCTTCGACCGCGCGGGATACACTCGGCGCGTTGGTAACGGGCGGATGCTGCGCCCGGACAGTCATTGGCATTCATCCAGCACGACCACGGAAGGCACGCGTATCCGGTGATGCGGCCGGACTTCAAATCCGGTTGGGGGCGTCAGACGTTCCCAGGTAGGTTCGACTCCTGCTGCTTTCCGCCAGTTTTTTCGTAGTAGATCGTTGTAGCACCACATTGCCGCGCCGCAGCATCCTCTGCCCCGCGGTTCTCCCGCCAAACCTCGCTCGCACGACCTACCATGCAGCGGCAGCCGTTGGGCAAGTTTCGAGTCTCGAACAAGGGGATCATCATGGATCGACGCAATTTCCTGCGGCTCGGCGCCGCGTTACCCGTCTCCGGCATGGCCGGCATCCTGCCCGCCCACGCGGCCCAATCCGCATCCGGCTCGCTCCCAGGCGCAAGCGCCAAAGACATCCAGAGCGCGAGCGGCTGGCGCGTGTATGAAATGACCACCGAGGTCACGCTGCCCCCGGCCGCCGCCCCGGCACGCGTATGGCTACCGGTCACCGCCCAGCAGGTCGGCGACTACCAGCGCACGCTGGCCACCGAATGGAACGCCCCGGGCGCCCATACCCGCGCCGCCACCGCTGACGGATACGACGTGCGCATGGTCGCCATCGACTGGCCCTCCGCTCCGGATGGCGCGCCGCTGAAGGCCACGCTGACCAACAAGGTCGCCATCCGCGACCGCGACGTCGACCTCGGCGCCGCCCCCTCCGCCCGCGCGCCGCGCGAATCCGCGGCCACGTTGCGCGAGTATCTGCGTCCAACAGCGTTGATGCCCACCGACGGCATCGTGCGCGACACCGCGCTCAAGATCACCGCCGGTCTCGACGACGACATGACCCGCGCCCGCGCCATCTACCAGTGGGTCGTCGACAACACCTGCCGCGACGCCAGCGTACGCGGCTGCGGCACCGGCGACGTGGTCACGATGCTCAAGACCGGCGGCCTCATGAACGGCAAGTGTGCCGACATCAATGGCCTGTTCGTCGCACTCGCGCGCGCGGCCGGTATCCCCGCGCGCGATGCCTATGGGGTGCGCGTCGACACGTCCTCGCTGGGCTTCAAATCGCTCGGCAAGGCTGGCGATATCTCGAAGGCCCAGCACTGCCGCTCCGAGTTCTATGCGGCGGGCTACGGCTGGATCCCGGCCGATCCGGCCGACGTCCGAAAGGTCGCGCTCGAAGAAAGTCCCGGCGGCCTGCCGATGACCGACAGCAAGGTCCGCGCCGCGCGCGCCATGCTGCTCGGCGCATGGGAAGGCAACTGGGTGGCCTACAACCACGGCCACGATGTCGCGCTGCCCGGCAGCCATGCCGCTCCCGTGCCGTTCCTGATGTACCCGAACGGCCAGACCGTGGCCGGCACGCTCGATAGCCTCGACCCGGACAAGTTCGGCTATCGCATCACGTCGAAGAGGATCGCGTAAATGGCGGAAGTTGCAATGCGCGACGGACAGCCCCGGCTGACGTCGCTCGCCCACGGCGGCGGCTGCGGTTGCAAGATCGCGCCCGCCGTGTTGTCGGAAATCCTGCGCAACGCCCGGCTTTTCCCCGCGCCGCCACCACCGCCGCAACTGCTGGTCGGCATCGAGACCAGCGACGACGCGGCGGTCTACAAGCTCAACGACACGCAGGCCCTCATCGCGACCACGGACTTCTTCATGCCCGTGGTCGACGACCCGTTCGACTTCGGGCGCATTGCGGCGACGAACGCCATCTCCGATGTGTACGCGATGGGTGGCACGCCGATTCTCGCGCTGGCGCTCGTGGGCATGCCCGTCGACAAGCTCGCACCGGAAGTCATCGGCAAGATCCTCGAAGGCGGCGAATCGGTCTGCGCGCAGGCCGGCATCGCCATCGGCGGCGGCCATACGATCGACTCCGTGGAGCCGATCTATGGCCTCGTCGTGATGGGCCTCGTCCATCCCGACCGCATCAAGCGCAATCGCGATGCGCGCGCGGGCGACGTACTGGTCCTCGGCAAGCCGCTCGGCGTCGGCGTGTATTCGGCGGCGATCAAGAAGGAACAGCTCGACGCCGAGGGCTATCGCGAGATGATCGCCAACACCACGCGGCTCAATACACCCGGCAAGACGCTCGGCGACCTGCCCGGCGTGCATGCGTTGACCGACGTCACGGGCTTCGGCCTGCTTGGGCATCTGCTGGAGTTCTGCCGCGGCAGCGGTCTCACGGCGCAGGTCGACATGGCGCGTGTGCCATTGCTGCCAGGCGTGGCGGCGCTCGCCGAGGCCGGTCATGTCACGGGCGCGTCCAGGCGCAACTGGGCGAGCTATGGCGGCGACGTCTCGCTCTCTCAGGACATCTCCGCGGTCCAGCAGGCGTTGCTGACCGATCCGCAGACCAGCGGTGGCCTGCTCGTCGCCTGCGCGCCCGACGCGGCGGAAGCGGTGCTCGCGCTGTTCCGCCGCGAAGGCTTCGACCACGCGGCCGTCATCGGGCAAATGGTCGAGGGCGGTGCGAACGTGATAGTGCGATAGCAGGTTTTTTTCGTAATCGCCCCCTTTCGACCGCAACTTCCGGCTTTGTACCGGCGTTGATACAAAGCCGGAAGAACACGACACAAACCAGACAACGCCTCCCGTCAGAATCGTGCTCCGGGGCCGACCATGCGCGCTTTGCCCGCATGTCACGGCTTTGTACATTCCCTGGAGAACACGATGGAGACTTCCCAGCAAAGTGGAGGCGGCGGCTGGACGCGCCTGCTTCTGCTCGCCCCCTATATCGCGCTGCTATGGCTGCCGTTCTATAACGACACGCAGCCGGCGTTTCTCGGCTTTCCCTTCTTTTACTGGTACCAGTTCCTCTGGGTGCCCATTACCTCGCTGCTGCTGTTCATCGTGTATCGGAGCATGAAATGACCGAGCCGACCGCGATCGACAGCACCGCCATGGCGGTGTTCATCTTCTTCTTCGCACTCGTGACGGTGCTCGGTTTCGTGGCCGCGCGCTGGAAGCGTGGCGACCTGACGCAGCTGCACGAATGGGGTCTCGGCGGACGGCAGTTCGGCACGCTGATCTCGTGGTTCCTCGTCGGCGGCGACTTCTACACGGCGTACACCGTCATCGCCGTGCCCGCGCTGGTCTACTCCGTGGGTGCATACGGCTTCTTCGCGCTGCCGTACACGATCATCGTCTACCCGTTTGTGTTCGCGGTCATGCCCAAGCTGTGGGAGGTATGCCATCGCAACAACCACATCACCGCGGCAGACTACGTGCATGGCGAATTCGGCGGCAAATGGCTGCCCGCGGCCGTGGCCCTGACGGGCATCATCGCGACGCTGCCGTACATCGCGCTGCAGCTCGTTGGCATGCAGGTCGTGATCAAGAGCCTCGGTGTCACGGGAGAACTGCCGCTGGTGGTCGCATTCGCGATCCTCGCGGTGTACACGTACTCGAGCGGCCTGCGCGCGCCGGCGATGATCGCCTTCGTCAAGGACATCATGATTTACATCGTGGTGATCGTTGCAGTGTCGATCATTCCGAGCAAGCTCGGTGGCTACGGGTCGCTATTCGAGTCCGCGGACAAGTTCTTCCAGGCCAAGGGCGGCGCCACGGGCATCATCCTGCAGCCGTCGCAGTTCATGGCGTATGCCACGCTCGCGCTCGGCTCCGCCCTCGCCGCGTTCATGTACCCGCATACGATGACGGCGGTGCTGTCCTCCTCCTCGGCGAAGACCGTACGAAAGAACGCGATCGTGCTGCCCGCGTACACACTGCTGCTCGGCCTGATCGCGGTGCTCGGCTATATGGCGATCGCGGCGAACGTGCACGTGACGTCGGCCTCTGACGTGGTGCCCACGCTGTTCCTCACGCTGTTCCCGTCCTGGTTCGTCGGCTTCGCCGCCGCGGCCATTGCGATCAGCGCGCTGGTTCCGGCGGCCATCATGTCGATCGGCGCGGCCAATCTGTTCACGCGCAACCTGTATCGTCCGCTGGTGAACCCGAACATCTCGCCCGAGAAAGAAGCGAAGAGCGCCAAACTCTTCTCGCTCGTGGTCAAGTTCGGCGCGCTGCTGTTCATCATCGTGCTGCCCACGCAGTACGCGATCGACCTGCAGCTGCTCGGCGGCGTCTGGATCCTCCAGATCTTCCCCGCGGTGGTGTTCTCGCTGTACACGCGACGCCTGACCACCACCGGCCTGTTCGCGGGCTGGATCGTCGGCATCGTGCTTGGCACGAGCCTCGCGTCGGTGATGGGCCTCAAGCCCGTGTACACGCTGCATATCGGCGGCAGCGCTTACCCGACGTATATCGGCCTGATCGCGCTGGCGGCGAACATCGTCGTATCGTTCGTGGTGTCCGCCCTCACGCAGCGGCAACGCGCCGTCGCGCACGCGGCGCAGTGATACTCGTCTGTCTCAGGAGGCAGCCCCCTTCTCCTCGTGGAGAGGGGGGCGGCCTCAACATGTATCGAGCGTGCAAACAAGTGTAATCCCGGCCCGTCTTAAAGCACGCTCCCGCGGCATCTCCTACAGTCCGGCTCTTGCAGGGCCCACGACAACACAACGAGGAGATCGTTCATGCCGCAGCTTCGAATCCATCATCGCCTCAAGCCGCTGTTCGCCGCCGTCGTCATGATGGCCACCGCGCACTGCGCCCACGCACTGGAACGCTGGCAGACGCTGCCACCCACGCCCACGCCAGTGAAATGGGCGCAGGAGCGGCATAGCGAACTGCGCGGCATCCGTCTCTACAACGCCGAGGTCGGCAAGGGCTCGCCCGTGATCGTGCTGCATGGGGGCCTCGCGAATTCCGACTACCTCGCCCATCAGATCCGCACGCTCAGCGCGAACCACCGCGTGATCGCCGTCGACTCGCGCGGCCACGGACGCAGCACGCGCGATGCCACGCCGTATGGCTACGACCTGATGGCGGATGACGTCATCGCCCTCATGGACGAACTGAAGATCCCGCGCGCCGATATCGTCGGCTGGAGCGACGGCGCCATTCAGGCGCTGGACATCGCCATCCGTCATCCGGAACGCGTCGGCAAGATCGTTGCCTTTGGCGTGAACACCAGGACCGACGGGCTGATTCCCGCATTCGACCAGAACCCGGTGTTCGCCGCCTATATCGAACGCGCGGGCAAGGAGTACACAAAGCTGTCGCCGACGCCGAACGACTACGACGCGTTCCTCGCCCAGATCGGCAAGATGTGGGAAACCGAGCCCAACTGGACGGACGCGCAGCTGAAAACGATCCAGTCACCGGTGCTCGTCATGGACGGCGACCACGACGAAGGCATCAAGCGCTCGCACACGGCCTACATCGCCCGCACGATTCCCCATGCGCGCATGCTGATCCTGCCGAACGCCAGCCACTTCGCGTTCATGCAGGATCCGAAGGGATTCGACGCGGCGATCGTCAAGTTCCTCGACGGGAAGCACTGAGCGAATGGCATCGAGCGGCCCCTGTGCTTGCGACTTGCGGGGCCTCTTCATGGCGTCACGATGTTGAACCAGAACGGAAAGGCGTCGAGCAATGCCAGAAACTCGCCGAGCGCCTCGCGACGGCCCGCCACCTTCATGTCGCCGCTCGCAATGGCATTCTCGATGGTCGTCTGCTTGAGCTGGATGGCGTCCAGCGTCGCTTTCGACAGCGTGATGCTGGCATCCGCTTGCGGCAATGGCTTGCCGTAGTTCAGCACCGCGTTCTCGACCGCCAGCCCATATTGCTTCTTCAGGTCGGTGAAGTCGAGGTTCAGCGCGATTTTCTTGCCGGCCGCCTTCGGTCCGTTCAGCCGCACGGACAGATAATCGAAGAGCATTTCGGGCGGCATGGCTCTGATGGTGTCGGGACTCGCGACATCGGTGCCGCCCGCCTTGGGTACGCCGTTGCGCAACTCGTATGCGCCCATCAGGTACACGCTGCGCCATGGACCGCTTTCCGCCTGGTACCCGAGCTGTTCCAGCGAATCCGCCAGCAGATCCTTGCCCGCCTTGCCACCGGGGTTGGCGAACACGACATGCTTCAATGCCTCGGCGGTCCAGCGGTACTCGCCCTTGTCGAAGTCCGCCTTCGCCCGCCGCAGCACGGCCGCCTCCCCGCCCATGTACTCGACGTACTTCTTCGCGGCCATCTCGGGCGGAAGATTGTTGAGGTCGGACGGATTGCCGTCGTACCACCCCATATAGCGTTGATACACCGCGCGCGAGTTGTGCCGGAGCGTGCCGTAGTACCCGCGGTTCGGCCAGAACTTGTCCAGTTCGGGCGGCAGCTGGATCAGCTCGGAGATCTCTTCGCCGGTGTAGCCCTTGTTCATCAGGTTGACCGACTGGTCATGCGTGTACTTGTAGAGATCGCGCTGCTTCTTCCAATAGTCGATGATCTTCGCGTTTCCCCACATCGGCCAGTGGTGGGCCTGAAACTTGAACTCCACGTCTTTGCCATAGAGGTCGATGGTCTCGTTCAGATAGCTCGACCATTTCAGCGCGTCACGCACCTGCGCCCCGCGCAGCGTCAGGATGTTGTGCATGGTGTTGGTGGTGTTCTCCGCCATCCACATGCCCTTGAACTGCGGAAAGAACGTATTCATCTCCGATGGCGCCTCGGTGCCTGGCGTCATCTGGAATACCATCCTCACGCCATCGACCGTGATCTCCGTGCCCGTCTTGCCAACGAGGTCGGTCGGCACGATCAGGCCCGCGGTCCCCGTCGACACGGTCTGCCCAAGCCCACCGTTGACGCCGCCACGGTCGTTGCGTGGCAGCAGCGCGCCATACATGTACACGGCGCGACGGCCCATCGCATTCCCGGCAATCACGTTCTCGCTGACCGCATGTTCGGTGAAGCCCTCCGGCGCGAAAATCTTCACCTTGCCCGATCGGACATCCGCTTCGTTGACGATGCCGCGCACCCCGCCGTAGTGATCGATATGCGAATGGCTGTAGATCACGGCGACCACGGGGCGCTGGCCCAGCTGCTGGCTCGCGAACTCGTAAGCGGCCTTGGCGGTTTCCTCCGAGATGAGCGGATCGAGCACGATCCAGCCCGTATCGCCCTGGACGAACGTTACGTTGGACAGATCGAAGCCTCGCACCTGATAGATGCGGTCCGATACCTTGAACAGGCCGTTCTGCATCGTCAGTTGCGCATTCCGCCAGAGGCTGGGGTTCACGGTATCGGGCGCGGGCTTGTCGACGCCGATGTATTGCTTGTATTGCTCGAGATCCCAGACCACATCGCCTTTGGCATTGCGGATGGTCAGCTTGTCCGGCTTTGCCACGAGCCCACGCTGCGCATCGTCGAAATCGGCGCGGTCGTTGAACGGCAACTCCCTCTGCACGGCCGCATTTGCGGCACGTGTCGCGGCGGTGGCGGGCTTGCCGCCTATGGGCTGCGGCTGCGGCTGGGGCTGCGGCTGCGACTGTCCCCAACTCCATGTCGGCAAGGCCGACGCAAGCGCAACGACTCCTATGAGTACGACTCTCATGGCGGCATCTCCGGTGGAAGCTCCGAATGATGTTCCCTCACCCACACACCGCATTGAAGTGAAACGTTTTGCATCGGAAGAAAACATTTTCGCAATAACGGCGTTCGACATGACGGCATTCGACATATTTGCGCCGCCCCCACGCTTCTGCCGGATCTAATTCTGTTACATCGGGCGATCAAAAGATTCACTTCTGCCAGACCGTCACCACTGCGAGCATGCCGAAGGAATCATTGTTCGGCATCCCCGCATGGAACAGATCATTCGTCATCCCGCCGTGCTGTTCGTCCTGCTGCTGATACTGTTGATGGCGGCAACGGCCATCGGGGCGCAGGGCCTCCGCAGGTACCGCCCCATCCGCAGCGAGGGCCGCGACGACTTCAGCATCATCCAGGGCGCGACGCTGACGCTTCTCGCGCTGCTGATCGGCTTCACGTTGTCGATGGCGGTCAGCCGCTATGACCAACGCAAGAATCTCGAGGAGGAGGAAGCCAATGCCATCGGCACGGAACTGCTGCGCGCGGAGCTGCTCGAGGCGGCGGACGCCGACAAGGTCAAGGCTTTGCTGGTACGTTATCTCGCGCAGCGCGTCACCTACTACGAGACGCGCGACCGCGAACGGCTACGCGAGATCGAGGCGGCCACCGCGGCCATCGAGGACGCGCTATGGAAAACCGTCCGTGACGCGGCGCGCGACAAGCCGAACCCGATCACGGCACTCGTCGCCGCCGGCATGAACGACGTCATCAACTCGCAGGGCTACGCCGACGCTGCGTGGCGCAACCGCATTCCTGTCGCGGCATGGTGCCTGATGATCATCATCGCGTTCTTCAGCACGCTGATGCAGGGCTACGGCGCCCGCACAGAGGCCTCCCGGGCCTTCCTGTTGTTGGTGCTGCCGCTAACGGTGTCCCTGTCACTGGCCCTGATCGCCGACATCGACAGCCCCCGCGGCGGCCTGATCCGCGTGAAGCCACAAAACCTGCATAGCCTGCAGGCATCGCTGCGGCCGTGAGGCATGCGAACTAGCGCGGCATGACTGGAGGATGGGGCCTCTTACACCTGCGAACGCCACTCGCCGCGATCACTCCCCCGAGCGATACGTAGCGGGCGGCAAAATCCGCCGAAGATCGTCCAGCCCAATATTCAGCGCATCGGCCAGCCGGATGGCCGTGTCCAGATACAGCCTCACCTGCCCCGCCTCGATCTTCGCGATGTGGGACTGGCTGGTGCCGAGCTGCTCCGCCAATTGGGTCTGCGACAGCCCCCGATGCAGTCGCAACGCCTGCAGCGAAGCCACGCCACCGCGCTCGATGGCCTTTGCAAGCGCCTTGCGCGCGGCCGTCAGCCGCCGTGCATAGTCATGATCGGCACGCTCGCGTTCGGCGCTCAATTGATTGCGAGGCAGCTTGCCAGAGCGCACGGAGCGCGGACCGGGCGCGGCGCTGGTCGGCAGAGGTGCGGCGTCTTCGCCCGCACGTGCCGCGCCGTCACGGGAGGCGCGGGATTCTGAGAAGGTCATACTCATCGCGTACTCGCTGAGAAATGGGGTGGGTCGGTTCATAGCCGTAGCTATCCGCGTCGATCGCCGCCGGCGCGTCGTGGTGCTTCTTGCTGACAATGGCGAGCACGTGGAACTCGTCCATCGGTGCATCGAATGCATAGAGGACGCGATATCGCCATAGCAGCTTCAGCGGCCGGATGCGATAAACGTTGTATCCGTCTGCATGGCAGCAATCGATAGCCCTGACACTGAACAGTGGGTCGGGGTGCTCTGCTTGCCAACGAGACAGCGCCCATATCGCATGCTGGCTTTCCGCGACTTCGTTCAGGAATGCATCGAGAAGATCCGCATCCTCCGGCACCTTGCTGCGAATCCGCTCAAGGTCAGCAGCAACATGGGCCCCATCGTAGAGTGAGAGTGTCATATCACGCAAGATATATTTTCAGCCTGAGATGCATCGTGGCAACAACGTTGCGCCAGATCAAGAAGCACAACGCCCTGGGACCCGCATCACGTCCTTCTATGCCGTCCGCTCATCCGAGACCTTATCGCTCTGCGCCGCTCTCCGAAATGCGACGATTCTCAAAATGGCTCTGTTCCAATGCAGCCCAGGAGGAATCCTTCACCGTTTCACGTGACGAAACGCTGCCTGCGCTCCTCGTCATCCGCCCTAGAATGGCCGCGCCAACAATCGCCGGCGACGACCGGTCAGGAGACAAATCATGCGCAGCATTTCCCTCGTTCGCCCTGCCCTTGGCTGTATCGCCGCCCTTCTCGCCGCATGCGCTTTCGCGCAGTCCGGCGGTTATCCCGGCAAGCCCGTCAAGATGGTCGTGCCGTTTGCGGCCGGTGGGCCCGCCGATGTGGTCGCGCGGGAAGTGGGCGTGGCGCTCGGCAAGGAACTTGGGCAGCCGTTCGTCGTGGACAACCTCGGCGGCGGCGCGGGTCTGCCGGCGATGAACGCGGTCAGCCGCGCGAGCGCCGATGGTTATACGCTCCTGTTCGCGGCGTCGGGCAATATCGTGATTCAGCCGCTGCTGACGAAGAGCGTCGCCGAAGCGGCGAAGAACCTGACGCCCGTGGGCATGGTATCCACCAGCCCGCACGTGCTCGTGGTCAGCGCAAAACTCCCGGTGCACACTGCGCAGGAACTCATCGCCTATGCCAAGGCGCATCCAGGCAAGGTCAACTTCGGTTCGGCCGGCGTGGGCGGGCTCGCGCACCTGGGCATGGAACAGTTCAAGTCCACCGCGAAAATCGATATCAACCACGTGCCCTACAAGGGGACCTCGATGGTGGTGAACGATCTGGTGTCGGGGGAGATTCAGGGCCTGTTCAGCAGCTTCCCCTCGCTGAAGGGCATGATCGACAAGGGCGCCATCCGCGCCATCGGCCTGACCGCACCGTCCGCATCGCCGAGCCTCAGCAAGATTCCGGTGATATCGGCCTCCGGCCTGCCGGGCTTCCAGTACACCACGTGGTATGGCCTTTACGCGACCGCGGGCACCCCGAACGACGTCATCGCGCGCCTCAATGCCGCGCTCGTGAAGATCGGCAACGACAAGACCCTGCGCGAGCGCCTCGACGTGCAAGGTGTGGATCTCCACGTGACTTCGGCCGAAGAACTGGCAAAGCAGGCCCGTCAGGAAACCGTCCAGTGGGACCGCGTCATCCGCAGCGCGAACATCTCGCTGAACTGAGTTTGATGAACCGAGCCCACCGTCACCCAGGAGAAGGCATGATCATCGATTGTCACGGGCACTACACCACCGCCCCGAAAGCGCTCGACCAATATCGCGCGCGGCAAACCGCAAGGCTGCTCGAGCCGGGCGCACCGCCACTGGCACCGGATTTTCACATCGGCGACGACGAGATCCGCGACAGTCTCGAGCGCAATCAATTGCGCCTGCAACGCGAACGCGGCGTCGATATGACGATCCTGTCCCCCAAGGCAAGCGCCATGGCGCACCATGTGGGCAATCCCACCACGAGCCTGCACTGGGCCCATGCCTGCAACGATCTGATCCATCGCGTGGCAACGCTGTACCCCCTGCAGTTCACGGCGGTGTGCCAGCTCCCACAGTCGCCGGGACATGGCCTCGATGCCAGCATCGCGGAGCTGGAGCGTTGCGTCAACGACCTCGGATTCATCGGCTGCAACCTCAACCCCGACCCTTCCGATGGCCACTGGAACGGCCCGCCGCTGACGGATCGCTACTGGTACCCGCTGTACGAGAAGATGGTCGAGCTTGACGTTCCCGCGATGATCCACGTGAGCTGTTCGTGCAATCCAAACTTCCACCACACCGGCGCCCATTACCTGAACGCTGATACGGCCGCGTTCATGCAGCTCCTGCTGTCCGACGTATTCGTGGACTTCCCCACGCTGCGCCTGATCATTCCGCACGGAGGCGGCGCCGTGCCCTATCATTGGGGACGCTACCGCGGCCTGGCGCAGCAGATGGGCCGGCCGCCATTGAGCCAGCTCATGCGAAACGTCTACTTCGATACCTGCGTCTATCATCAGCCCGGCATCGACCTGCTGCTGCGGGTCGTGTCGCCGGAGAACATCCTGTTCGCGTCCGAGGCCTTCGGTGCCGTACAAGGCGTCGATCCGGAGACGGGCTTCAATTTCGATGACACGCGGCGGTACATCGACGCCGCCACGGGACTGTCGGACACCGCGCGCGGGCAGATCTATGCCGGCAACGCGCTACGCGTGTATCCGCGGCTGCGCGCATGGGCGGCGCGCTTTGCGAGCGCGGCCCACTGAGGCCGTTGCGACGGGGAGAGACATGGAACGCGGCAGCCCGAATTCCGAGTCGTCGGCGCCCGGGCTCGTCCAGGCGGTCTCGCGCGCGCTCTCGCTGCTGACGTGCTTCTGGGGCGACGAGGTCTATGTCCCGCTGCATGTGCTCGCCAGGCGCTCGGGGATGCCCAAGCCCACGACCCTGCGGCTCGCGCGAACCCTGGCCGCTTCGAGGTTCCTCGTGCAGCGCGAGGACGGTGCGTGGCGCCTGGGCCCCGCCGCGGCATTGATCGGGTCCCGTTATCAGGCGCAATTCGACGCGCACGCCGTCATCGAGCCCGTACTGCAGGAGCTTGCAACGGCCTCGGGCGAAAGCGCGTCGTTTTTCATCTATGAAGAGGACATCCGCTCCTGCCTGATGCGATGCGAAGGACCGCAGGGCCTGCGGCGCCATGTGCGATTGGGCGAGTTGCTGCCGCTCGATAAAGGCTCGGCTGGCAAGGTCATCCTTGCCGCGCTGGGGCGCCCCGGCGCGACGTATGAAAGCATTCGCGAACGCGGCTTCTGCGTGACGCGCGGCGAGCGCAGCCCGGACGCCGCAAGCGTCTCGGCGGCCGTGATGGGGGCCACGATGGGTGCCAACATCGCCCCCCAAGGGACGGTCCTGGGGTCCGTCAGCATTTCGGGTCCCGCGCTGCGATTGACGGCCACAAAGCTGCAGAAGCTGGCTCCCCACGTCCTGCGCGCCGCGGCGAAGCTCAGCTATTCGCTGAGCGGCATGCCGGCGGCGTCCATCAGGTCGACGTGGTATCCGGCATAGTGCCCGCCCAAAAGATCTGGTTGTCTCCGACATCGATGGGATGATGACGCACTAGCGATAGCCGGCCATCCGGCCCCACGCGGAACATGCTCAATCCCGCGGGACAGCGCTCGATGCGGGCCGCCGCAATCCCACGAATCCCTTCCACCCGCCGCATGCTGGACTGGCGTATCGCCGCGACCAGCAGTGTGCCGCCGTGCGCAAAGTCGATGCAGCGCGCGTGCAATCCATCGATCCGCGCATGCTGCAGAAGGCTCGGTTCGCCCGTATCGGCGTCCAGCGCGAAGACGGCGATGCTGTTCTCGCCGCCCGCCCAGACGAGCGCGTCGCCGTCCCGCACCACGGCATGCGAGCGATTCACGGCATACGCAAATCGTCCGCTGGGATGCAATGCCAGCGCGCCGCCCAGTTGCGGCCGCACGATCGCATCCGGGCGCTCCAGCAAAGCGACCGCACCCGAAGGCTCGGGCGCGATGCCTTCGGGCCGCATCCGGAACCATGCCAGCCGGTTTTGCCGCTCCAGCACCGCATAGAGCCACGGCGCCGTCGGATGGAAGGCGCAGTTGCGCGGCCCGAAGCCGAAACCGCCCCGCGGCGCGACGACCTGCACGAGCGTCAACCGTTGCGGCTGTGCGCCCTCGACGCGACGGACGCGCAGTACGCGCAACGACCCCGGGTTTTCCGCATGGCCCGCGGTGGCGTCATCGCCTCGGCACGTCAGCAGCATGGCGTCGGTGCCGGGCATCGGCAGTATCTGGTGCGGGAACCAGCCGGGAAGGTTCTTCCCTTCCTCTTCCCCTCCCTCGCCCTCCCCGACCGCCATGCATGTCGCTGCCTGCGCGCAGGCGGACTCGCCGTCGAGCGCGTGCACAGACACCGCCGCCGGCAGGTTGTACGCGACGAGCAACCGGCCTCCTGCTGGATCGATCGACGCGTGAATGGGCCGATACGGCAGTGCGACGGGTTCGCCCACGACACGCAGGGCAGTCTCCCGCACCGCGACCGTCAACAACCAGTGCGTATCGCCACGGCTTCCCACCCCGCCGTTGCTGCATAGCACGTACAGCAGGCCGCGGCGCGCATCCGCGCAGGCGTATTGAATGTTGCACGGCATGCCGAGGGTACCGGTCTCTCGCAGCCCACCATCGGCCGACAGGTCATGGCGGCACAGCATGCTGCCGATCGATAGAAAAAACTGCTGCGTCACGTCCATGCTCCGTTTGCCAGATGGCACCGCCGCCGATGATCCGCGACCTTCCGGCACTTGCCAACCCGTTACGCATGGCGTAACCCACCCCGTTCGCGCATGGCGTAACCCACCCCGTTACGCATGGCGTAACCCCCCCCCATTACGCACCCTAACGAGCCTGCTGACAGCGTTACGCCCTGCGTAACGCGTTGCGGGTCACTGCGATCCGGGGTTTCAATGCCACCTAAACAAGCATCGATACAAGCGATACAACACAGGAGACAACTTGGCCAAGCCACTCGACGCCCTTTTCCGCACGGCCATGGCCGCCTGCGCATTGGCATGGACCTGCGCCGCACATGCGGCATGGCCCGAGCGGCCCATCACACTTGTCGTGCCTTACGCGCCCGGCGGCGCGGCCGACGCGCTGGCGCGTGTGGTCGCCAACCGCATGGGGGCGAAGCTCGGTACCAGCGTCATCGTCGACAACCGCGCGGGCGCCAGCGGCACCATCGGCGCGGGATACGTTGCCAAGGCGGGGCCGGACGGCTACACCGTGCTGTACGACGCCACCCCCTACTCGATCAACCCGCACCTCTTCGCCCGCATGCCCTACGCGGCCGGTTCGCTGCAACCGCTGGCACTGGTGTCGCTCGCCCCCAACATCCTCATCGTCCGCGCGGACGCTTCCATCAAGGACGTGCAGGGCCTCATCGCAAAGGCCAAGGCAAAGCCGGGCACCGTCAATTTCGCGTCGGGCGGCAGCGGCACCGTGCAGCGGCTGGCGTCGGAACTGTTCCGGCAGCGGCTGGGGCTGGACATGGTGCACGTGCCGTACAAGAGCGGCGGCCCGGCGATCACCGACGTCATGGCAGGGCAGGTGGACTTCATGTTCAGCACGGTGGCCGCTTCCCAGCCTCTCGTGACCAGCGGCAAGCTCCGCGCGCTTGCCATCACGTCGCCGCAGCGTTCGCCCCGCATGCCCGATGTCCCCACGGTGGCAGAGACAGTGATACCGGGTTTCGAAGTCTACGAGTGGAACGGCATGTTCGTGCCAGGCGGCACCCCCGCGGCCATCGCGGACAAGCTGCATCAGGCGGTCGTCGATGCGCTGCGGGACCCCGAGGTCCAGCGCCGCTTCAACGACGTGGGTGCGCGCCCCGTGGGGTCCACGCCAGCGGAGTTTGCGGACTACCTCGCGAAGGAAGACGCCAAGTGGGCGGAGGTGATCCGCAAAGGCGCGATCAAGGCCGACTAAACCCCGCCGACTAAACCCCGCGGACTAAACCCGGCGGACTGAGCTCGCACCCACACTACCATCATCAAAGGAGACTGACACAATGCGTACCGCCATCACCCGCCGCACCGCCATCGCAGCGGTCCTCGCGACAGCCATCGCCCCCACGATCGCATGGTCGCAGACGGGCGCGTATCCGACCCGACCGGTCAAGGTCATCGTGCCCTTCGTGCCGGGCGGCAATGCGGACAGCACCGCGCGCATTTTCGCGGAAGCCTATGGCCAGCGTCTGGGGCAGCCATTCGTGGTCGACAATCGCGGCGGCGCGGGCGGCATGATCGGTGCCTCTGCCATGGTGCGGTCGGATCCGGATGGGTACACGCTGCTCGTGGGCACGACCGGTCCGATCGTCGCGAGCTGGCAGCTTGCCGGCAAGGCGGCGAACTATAGCCTCAAGGACATGCGGCCGATCGCCCTGCTCTCCCTCGTGCCGGGCGTGCTCGTGGTCAACGCGTCATCGCCGGTCAAGACCTATCAGGATTTCGTGAAGAACGCCAAGGCACAGAACGGTGGCGTGCGCATCGGTCATCCGGGCAACGGCACGGCGGGCCACGTGAATATCCTGCAGCTGCAGAAGGCGCTGGGCACAAAATTCGTCGTCGCCGGATACAAGGGTGCGGGACCCGCGGTGCAGGATCTTCTCGGCCAGCAGCTCGACGCCGTCGCCACCGACCTGCCGTCGGCACTGCAGCTGATCAAGGGCGGAAAGCTACGCGCGCTGGCGGTCGTCTTCCCGCAACGCGTCCCGCTGCTCGCCGATGTGCCGACCATGGCCGAGGTGAAACAGCCCGAAGTGGATATCGCCCCGTTCACCGCCGTCATGGCGCCTCGCGGGCTGCCGCAGGCCATCGTCGACAAGCTCGTGCAGACCAACGACGCCGTGCTGACCGATGCCGCGACGCGCAAGCGCGTCGAAGAGATCGGCGGCGTCCCGACGCACATGACACCCGCCGAGTTCGAGAAGCTGCTGGCGCGACAGGAGTCGACCTACGCGGGGCTGATCAAGTCCGGGGTGCTCACCGCCGAGTAGGGGAACTTGCGAGCCGCGGCGTCAAAACCCGTACAACGCCGCGGCATTCTGCGTGAGGACGCGGTCCATGACCGCATCCGAGCCGCACCACTCGCGTAGCAGGTCCACGAGGTCGGCGTCGTTGACGCCATCGCCGGCGCCGGCGGTATGCGGCCAGTCGCTGCCCCACACCATGCGCTCCGGCGCGGCCGCGGCCAGCGCGCGGCCCACCGGCACCGTGTCCCGATACCCCGGCGCACCCGAAGCCGAGCACATATACGCGCCCGACAGCTTCATCCAGGTGTTGCCGCCATCGAGCAGCCGCCGGATCACGTCGTACGCATCGGAGGCCGTGCCCACGGAGGGGTCGATCTTGCCGAGATGATCGATCACGAGCGGCACCGGCAGGCGCGCCAGATGCGGCGCCAGTTCGACGATCTGCGCCGCATGGGCAAAGACCTGGATATGCCATCCCAGGCGTTGCACCCTGGCGGCCAGCGTGTTCAGCATCTCGGGCGTCGTGCGCCCCCAGCTCTGCGGCGTTACGAAGTTGACCCGTAACCCGCATACGCGCTCACGCGCGAGCGCGTCGAGTTCCTCGTCCAGCCTGTCCCCAGCTCGTCGGCATTGACCACCGCGACGCCACGCGCCTGCTCGCCCAACTGTCGCAGCGCATCGATCGTGCAGGCATTGTCCGTGCCATAGGTCGATGGCGTGACGACAACGGTGCGCGACGTGCCGATACGCGCCTGCAATTGCCGATATGCCGAGACGGGCGCGACGGGCGGCGTGCGGGTCCAGTGCGGGGACGGCGCGAAACGCGGGTCGAAAATATGCATGTGCGCATCGCATGCATCGGGCGGAAGTGACCTCGATGGCCGGTTCGTGCCCAATGAATGCGGGGCGGTCGCTTGTGTGTGTTCCATGGCAGTTGTGTGGTGGCGATGAATGCCGTCGGACTACCTGAGCACGAGCCGGTCCGGCCCCAGCTCGTCCAGACGATTGACGCCGAGCAGCGCCATGTCGCGGTGCACCTCGTCCTTGAGCAACTGGATGGCATGCGCAACGCCAGCCTCGCCCTGGATCGCCGCGGCGTAGACCATCGGCCGTCCGACAAAGACATGATCGGCGCCCAGGCTGAGCGCCTTGATGACGTCGGTGCCACGGCGCACGCCGCTGTCGAGCATCAATGCCATGGCACCCTTGGCCGCGACCGCATCGGGTAGCGCGGCAAGCGGCGCGATGGTGCCATCCAGCTGGCGTCCGCCGTGATTCGACAGGATGACGCCGTCGGCGCCGTGCTGTTCCGCGCGCCTGACGTCGTCCGCGGCCGTGATGCCCTTCACGACGAGGCGTCCCTTCCAGAGCCGGCGCATGAGCGCGAGGTGATCCCACGACAAATGGTCGCGCAATCCGAACTGGCGGACCACGCTGCCCGAGATGATCGGCACGCCGCGCGTGGCGCCCGCGTTCTCGAAATGCGGCATTCCCTTGGTCAGCAGCGTGCGCGCGAGCGTGCCCAGCAGCCAGTGCGGCCGCACGATGCCGTCCCATGCGAGGCGGAGGCTCGGCCGCAGCGGCGTCGAGAAGCCGACGCGCACGTTGTTCTCGCGATTGGCCAGCGTGGCGGTGTCCACCGTCAGCACCAGCGTCTTGAAGCCTGCCGCCGTCACGCGCGCGACCAGCGCCTCGATATGCGCGGGCTCGCCCGGAATGTACGCCTGAAACCAGCCGCACGTGGGCGCGGCCGCCGCCACGTCTTCCATGCGCGTCAGCGATGCCCCGCTGAGCACGTACGGAATGCCCGCTGCTTCCGCCGCGCGCGCCATGACCACGTCGCCGTCAAAGGCCGACAGCGCGCAGATCCCCATCGGCGCGATACCGAACGGCGCCTGATAGGACTGTCCCATCAGCGTCGTCGCCTGCGTCCTCATGGAGACGTTGACGAGGACGTTCGTGCGGAGCATCCATCGGGAGAACGCCGCGCGATTCTCGGAGACGGAGACATTGTCTTCGACGCCGCCCCGGATGTAACCGAAGATGGGGCGCGGCAGATGGCGCTGCGCCGCGGCTTCGAAATCATCGAGGGATAACACGTGGCGCAGTCGGCGCGGGAGGTGCTTGCGGGCATTGGGGGCAGGCCCGACTTGCTGGCGGGCCGGTGCCTGGGGCATTGTGGTCATCGTGTCTCGCATGGCTTCTGGCCGGCAAAGATTGCCGTAGCCTCTGGCGTTGCGGCGACTTTACGAATCGCGCGGATTCTGCGCAAGGCGTTACGCTGTGCGTAACACCTTCCCTTACGCTGTGCGTAACACCTTCCCTTACGCTGTGCGTAACACCTTCCCTTACGCTGTGCGTAACACCTTCCCTTACGCTGTGCGTAACACCTTCGCTGTGCTTAACACCCCCGCTCCGCCGTGCGTAACACGTGCCCGGTCGGGACGGCTCAGTTTGGATGCCAGGTCGCCCGCAGGGCCGTGGCCGGCATGGCCCCCAGGCTGACCCCGAGTTCCCGGGCGGCGGCGATCGTCGCGGGCGCCAGCGCCTTGAGCCGTTCTTCCGTCAGCCGCTCGATCGGCCCCGAGGTACTGATGGCCCCCAGCACGGCGCCGTGTTCCCCCCGGACCGCCGCCGCCACGCTCGAAACGCCGGACGCTCGCTCTCCTCGCGTGAAGTGATAACCGTTGCGGCGGATCTTTTCGTAAAGCGCGCCCGGCTCGCCGAGCGCCGCGAGGATGACGCGCCCCGGCGCGCCGCGATGCAACGTCAGCACTTCGCCGGAACGCACATGATCGAGGACGGCCGCGGGCCCATCGCATCGCATCAGGCAACTACGGAGGTCGCCCTCGTACACGTAGAACGAAGCGCTCTCGCGGGTCGTCTGGGACAGGCGCCGCAAAATCGGCTCGATCGCAAAGTTGAGATCGAACTGCGCCTGGTAGTTCGAGCCGATCAGCCCCGCGGCGGGCCCGAGGCGCCACGCGCCATCGTCTCGCCTCACCAGAAACCGGGATGCCACCAGCGTCCGCGCGAGCCGCAGGACGGTGGGCTTGTGCATGCCCGTGCGCCGCGCAAGCTCTGCAAGACTGAGATAGATCTCCGCACCCGTGAACGCGGTGAGCACCGATAGCGCGCGCGTGACGGCGTGGACGTGAGAGCGTTCCTCGGACGGCAGGCGCCCAGCGGGTGCAAGCAGTACGGCGAGCGCCGCGTTGCTGTCCTGCTTCCGCTCCCTAGCGCCTTGCATGCCGGCCACGTCGGCCGCGCCGGTCACGCCGACACCAGGCCGCATCGATTTGGGCGAGGGAGAAACCTGCTTCTTCTGAACTGGCATGGATGAGCCAAAAGGGACGACAGCGTTACGCACAGCGTAACACACCGCCCCGGGCATCCCGCTTGCATGCATAGCGGATCCAGCCAACCGTGCCGTGGCATTTCCATGGCCGACACGAGGACTGCTCATGACTGCCAAGCTCCGTTCCCCGCACACGCCATCCCCTTCCGGCAATGCCACGACGCTCGCCGCCACCGCCGTGGCTGTGGCTGGCGCCGCCACCGCGCTGTGGGTCAATCATCGCGCCCGCGTAGCGGAAAGGGAGCATCCGCCGATCGGCCGCCTCATCGATGTCGATGGGGTGCGGCTGCATTTTCTGGAACGCGGTGCCGGATCTCCAGTCGTGCTGTTGCATGGGAACGGCGTGCAGCTGGAAGACTTCATCGCATGCGGCCTGTTCGACCGGCTCGCGCAGCGTCACCGTGTGATCGCGTTCGACCGGCCCGGATTCGGCCATAGCAGCCGCCCGCGCAACCATATGTGGACGCCGGGCCTGCAGGCGCTCTGGCTCGGCAAGGCATTGACGCAGCTGGGCGCGACACGGCCCGTGGTCGTGGGGCACTCGTGGGGAGCGCTCGTGGCGATGGCCATGGGATTGCAGGTCCCGGAGGACGTTGGCGGCCTTGTGCTGCTATCCGGCTACTACTACCCCACCGCGCGCCTCGATGTGCCGATGAATCTGCCCGCGGCCGTGCCGGGGGTAGGCGACGTGCTGCAACACACGGCGCTGCCGATTCTCGCGCGCTCCGGGCTCAAGCGCGCGTTGCGCAGGATGTTCGCCCCCGCGCCCGTGCCAGCGGATTTCCTGCGCACAGTGCCCCGCGAACTGCTCGTGCGGCCCAGGCAGCTGCGCGCGGCGGCGGAAGACACGGCGTTCATGATTCCCGCCGTCACCCAGATGCGGCGCGAGTACGCGCGGCTGCGCGTGCCGCTTACCCTCTTTACCGGTAAGGACGACCGCATCGTCGATCCCGCCGCGCATACGGTGCGGCTCTACGACGAGTTGCCGCGCAGCCAGTTGAGGGTGGCATCAGGCGGCCATATGGTCCATTACGCGGCGCCCGGCGAGATCGCGGATGCCGTGGAAGCCCTCTCCGTGGCAAGTGCGCCGAAACGGCTGACGGTCGTCTAGCGGTCAGGCACGCTCGTTGCGGCAGGGGAAAGACGCCCTATCGCAACCGCAACGGAGCCCATCATGAACGACGCCACGAACAGCAAGCCCAGCGACCCCGAAGCAACCCCGGAGGACGCGATGCAGGACAAGGCCGTGCAGAAGCCCGCGGTGCCCGTGCAGCGAGACAGCGCCGCGCGGGAAGCGGATCGGGCACGGCTGCAGCAGGAAAGCAGCCAGAGCCAGCAACGCCACGACCATTGCCGCTGATCGCAGTGACCCGGCATGTCCCGTCACATCACGAACGGGTGGGCAATTCCCGCTCGATCCAATGCGTGAGCCACTGCACGATCCGCTTGCCGACATCCACGCGCACCGACGGCTTGCCCGTCTCGAGGAAGTGATGCGATTCGCCGGGGTATAGCACCAGCTCCGCGGGCGCTTCCGACGTCGTCATGACGCGCACAAAGAAGTCCTCCGACTGCGTCACCGGACAGCGCTGATCGTCCTTCCCGTGCAGCATCAGCGTCGGCGTTACCACGTGACTGGTGTAGCGCCTGGGCGAAGCTCTGCTATAAGGCTCGCGATTCTCGTCGTCCGCGCCCTCTAACGGCCTGCCGACCATCTCGTATTCGTCGGCATAGTAGCCGCTGTCCGAGCTGCCATAGTGCGCCTCGATATCCGCCACCGGCGCCATGACCACCGCCGCGCGGAAGCACCGCGCGTGCGTAACCGCCCACGCCGAGGCATAGCCGCCATAGGATTTCCCGGCGATGGCCCGGCGCCCGTCGCACACACCCTCTTCCTCGAGCGTCGATGCGGCGGCAAGATGCTGCGGCAGATCGAGTTCGCCCCAACGCTCGCGCAGCCGGTTCGAAAACTCTCGCCCGTAACTGCTCGACCCCACTGCGTTGAGGGCGAGGATGGTCCATCCCGCGTCCGCGAGCGACTGCCAATAGGGATGCGAGGCGTACGAAAGCAACACGTAGCTCGCTGGCCCGCCGTGTACGTCGATGAGCAGCGGACCGGGACGATCGTCGCCCGGCGGGCGAATGACCCATCCATCCACGGCCTCCATGCCGCCATCGCCGTCGGGGACCGAGAACTGGCGGTAAGCGACTCTCGGCGCGCGCCGATCCCGCCACCATGCATTGAGTGCCGTCAGCGCGCGCGGCGCGGATTCACGTTCGTAGAGGTAGAGCTGGTTGAGCTTTGATACGGATTCCGCAAAAGCGGCCACCGCGTCATCGTGAAGCCGCTTGAAGCCAGATATATGCCCATCCGCGGCCGCCACCGTGTCGTACGCCCCATCCTCCAGCGCGATATGCGCCACCTCCTGTATGCCTCTGCGCGCCGCCAGCAACAGCACCCCGCGTCCATCGCGGTCCCAGCTGATGCTCTGACCATCGACGACCTCGAGCGCGTCGCCGCCCACGCAGCGAACCTCTTCCGACGCGACGTCGTACAGCCACAGGCGCACCTGCGCGTCGCCTTCGTGCCTGCTGCCCGTGAACACGACATATTGTCCTTCCTGCGCGCACTGTGGCGCGCACTTAGGGGTCTGGGCCATGCCGATGTCTTGCGTGATCTGCCGCGCCTCCTTCGTAGACACGTCGATCGACCAGATGTCGGTGCGATGCGCGAGGCGCCCTTCGCGTGTGCGGCCAATGTAGATCTGCCGCCCATCCGGCGACCACTCCGCCGCGCGGACCTCGAACGGCCCGGACGTGAGCTGACGCGCGTTGCCTGTGGCGGCGTCCATGACGAACAGGTGCGTCACCTCGCCCAGCGTATATCCCATGCCATCGAGCTTGTAAGGCAGCCTCGATACGATCTCGATCTGACCCGTCGTCGCGGGTGCGTTGTCCCCGCTCAGGGACACGGGCGCGTTCGGTAGCACTGCGATGACAGCGAGCGACCCGCCATCCGGGGACCATGTGATATCGACCACACCCTGCTGGAAATTGCCCACCTGTGTTGCTTCACCGCCTTCGGCAGGCAACAGGTAGACCTGGATGCCGCCGGCCCTGTTCGACAGAAACGCGATGGTCTTGCCGTCCGGCGACCATTTCGGCGAATTGTCGCGAGATAGTCCGGCCGTCATGCGCCGTGGCGATCCGCCGTCGGCATCGACGATCCAGATCGCGGATTGGTAACTGTCGTTCGCCTCGTCGGCATTTTCTACCGTGTAGGCGATGCGCCGTTCCGTGGGATGCGCATCGAGTTCGCGGATGCGCTCGTAACGCAGGAGATCTTCAACACGTGGGCCAGAGGGCACGATCCGCTCCAAATGAGAAAGAGCGGCGCGCGCGAGTTCGCACGGCCGCTCTCGATTGACGGCGGTTTGGCGCGACAACGGATCCGCGCAGATACGCGGAGTGGGCCTCGTGGACCCGCCCCGCGCAACCGTTACTCGCGTTCCTCGCGACGTTCCTGCTGGCTGCCTCCCTGCTGGCGCTGGTCGCTGTTCTGCTGATTCTGCTGGCCGCTTTGCTGGCCGCCCTGATTCTGCTGGCCGCTCTGCTGGCCACCTTGATTCTGCTGCCCGCCTTGCTGACCGCTCTGCTGGCCGCCCTGGTTCTGCTGGCCGCCCTGGTTCTGCTGCTGATTGCCCTGATTCTGTTGCTGTGCCATGTCTGTCTCCGGTATGGGTCTCGGACAACGTGTCCAATGTTCTCCGTCGCAACGGGCATGCCAGCCCGTGGCATGGACAGTGCATCCCGCATGCAACGACGCTTCATCCATCGCGTTGCCGCCCGCCCATGAAAAATTTCCATACCTTGACCGCCGATAACGCGAGGCCGAACCCCACGTACACCGCGAGCAGCGCGCGCGGCGCCAGCTTGCGCTCGAAGCCCGGCGTCAGGCGCTCGGGCGTCAGCCGCAGATCGACGACGGCCGCGACCGCCGCGAAGGCGACGCCCGCGCCGATGGCGTGGAGCAGGCTCTCGCGCGGGTTGCGCCATGCGAGGTACCCCTCGTATCCCGCGGCCCACATTACCGACATCGCATGATGGATCACGTAACCCATCACCGTGTGCGCCACCGTCAGGTCATGCCGGCGGAAGGCGCGGTCGGCCCAGAGCCAGTGGCTGACGGCGTTGATCGGCGCCACGGCGCTGGCGCAGTCGCGCACGCCGGCAAGCGCGAGGATGCCCGTCGACACGAGGCTCGCGCTCGCACCGGAGATCGCCGCGCGCCGCAGGATGACGGCGGCCCCGCTCCGCGCGTGCTCGTGCTGGGGGCAAGCGGGTTCCTGGGCCGTCGGGTGGTACGAATGCTCGGAGATCGGGACGTGCATGTGATTGCGGGGGTGAGGCGGCCGGATGTCGCCGATGTCGCGGGCGCAAGCGAATACCGTGCCGTGGACCTCGCATGCTTGCAGGAAGCCCCCGCATGGTCGGGGATCCTGTCGGGGGTGGACGCCGTGGTGAACCTCGTGGGCATCTTTCGCGAAACGCCCGAGGCGACGTTCGACGTGGTCCAGCGCGTGGCGCCGATCGCGCTGTTCGCCGCGTGCCGGCATGCAGGCATCGCGCGCGTGGTGCAGTTGTCGGCCCTCGGCGCCGACGATGCCGCGCGCACGCCGTTCCTGCGCACGAAGCACGCCGCGGATCAGGCGCTGCTGTCGGGCGGACTCGAAGGCATCGTGCTCCAGCCCTCGCTGGTCTATGGCGACGACGGGCAGAGTTCGGGCCTGTTCCGCACGCTTGCCGCGATGCCGGTCGCGGTGCTGCCCGATGGCGGCCGGTCGCCGGTGCAGCCCATCCATGTGGACGACGTGGCGGCCGCCGTGGCATCCGCTCTGCTGCGGCCGATGCGTGGGGCAACCCGCCGATGCGCGCTGGTCGGCCCCGCGCCGATGCCGTTTCGCGATTATCTGGCGACGCTCCGCCGCGCCATGGGCTTCCGGTCGCACACGCGCGTCATTCCCGTGCCCCTGGCGCTGGCGCGCGGCGCCGCGGCCGTCGCCGAGCGTCTGCCGGGCGCGCTGATCAGCCGCGACGCGGTCGACATGCTCGCGCGCGGCAATGCCGCCCCGGCCGTGGAAACCAAGGCCCTGCTCGGCCGTGCGCCGCGCGCGGCGGACACCTTTATCGACGCTGACCGGGGACCCGCCCTCGGCATTGCGGCGCTGATAGGCTGGGTCGCGCCGCTGCTGCGCTGGAGCGTGGCGTTCCTGTGGATCGTCACCGCGGCCGTGTCGCTGGGCCTGTACCCCATCGCGGACAGCCTTGCGCTGCTCGAACGCGCCGGCGTGCCGGCGGCGCTGCGGCCGTTCGCGCTGTATGGTGCCGCCCTGCTGGACCTGCTGCTGGGCGTGCTGACCGTGTTGCCGCGCCGCCCACGCTGGCTATGGCTCGCGCAGATCGCGCTGATACTCGGCTACACCGCCATCATCAGCGTCCGTCTGCCAGAGTTCTGGCTGCATCCATATGGCCCGCTGACCAAGAACATTCCGCTGCTGGCCCTTCTGTTGCTGCTCGATCAACTGGAACGCAATCGATGGACTACGTCACGCTGAAATGGATCCATGTCGTCTCCAGCACGCTGCTGTTCGGCACGGGGATCGGCAGCGCCTTCTATCTGGTCGGCGCCGTGGCCACGCGCAATGTCAGGACCGTGGCCGCTACCGCGCGCATGGTCGTCGTTGCCGACACGCTGTTCACCGCAACGACGGCCATCCTGCAACCCGTCACGGGTTACATGCTGATGCGATCGGCCGGCTTCGACTGGAGCATGGCATGGCTACGGTGGTCGATCTGGCTATACGTACTCGCCATCGCGTGCTGGCTGCCCGTCGTGTGGATCCAGATCCGGCTGCGCGATGTGCTGGCTTCGGTATCCACGGACGCATTCCCACGGTCGTTCTGGCCGCTGTTCTGGAGCTGGTTCGTGCTCGGCTTTCCGGCGCTGTTCGCCTTCCTGGCCATCTTCTACCTGATGATCGCCAAACCTTTGCAACTTCCGTAGGAGGCCTTGCAAAAGCGGAAGCACTACGAGCGCGCGACAGCCGTTCCGGCTCCCATGAAATTCCTAGATGCCCGCTGCATGCATTACACGACTTCTGTTCTCTCGCGATCCATTGGCAATCGCGCATACGATTCGGCCGAATCCCGCATGAGCGCTGGCACTCCGGCATATCGAATTGACGCGGACCACCGCCCCGGCACACTCGTTGCAGATGGGGGGCTGGTACTCACCAACAGGGAAGAAAGGAGATTCGTATGTTCGTTCACAACAAGCGTCTGCAGTACACCGTCCGCGTGGCACAGCCGAATCCCGGTCTCGCCAATCTGCTGCTCGAGCAGTTCGGCGGTCCACAGGGCGAGCTCGCTGCAGCGTGCCGATACTTCACGCAGGCGCTGGCCGAGGAAGATCCGGGCCGCAAGGACATGCTGTTCGATATCGCGACCGAAGAACTGAGCCACCTGGAAGTCATCGGCTCGCTGATCGCGATGCTGAACCGCGGCGCGAAGGGCGATCTCGCGGAAGGCGTACAGCAGGAGGCCGAGCTGTATCGCTCGCTGCAGGGCGCGGGCAACGACAGCCACGTGACGCAGCTGCTGTATGGCGGCGGCCCCGCGCTGATCAACTCCGCAGGCGTTCCGTGGACGGCGGCCTACATCGACACGATCGGCGAGCCGACTGCCGACCTGCGCTCGAACATCGCCGCGGAAGCGCGCGCCAAGATCGTCTACGAACGCCTGATGAACGTCACGGACGACCCCGGTGTCCAGGAAGCCCTGGGCTTTCTGATGACCCGCGAAGTCGCGCACCAGAAGTCGTTCGAGAAGGCGCTGTACTCGATCACGCCCAACTTCCCGCCGGGCAAGGCCCCGGGCATCCCGCGCTTCGCAAGCATCTACTACAACATGTCGGAGGGCGACGACGTGCGCGGACCGTGGAATGCTGACAGCAACTTCGCCTACGTCGCCGAACCGGAACCGGCCGTCGACGGCGGCGACGGCACGGCCTCGGTGGAACTCCCGCCGGAACAGGAAGCCACGGTAGAAGCCTTCGCCCTCCGCGGCGCCTCGGACCCCGATAGCGACCCCACGACGGGCGTCGACCTCGGCAAGGCCGATGACGACACCGACGCCAGCGGCGCATCGGATCCGCTCGTACGGTAAGCGCACCCTCGTCCGTCGGTTCGCGTCTCGACATCGAAGCGCTTGCCGGCGGGCTTTATCATCCCTCCTCCGCTAGCGGCGAATGCACCCCCGATCAGAAATCACCGCTGCCAGAGGTGGTCGGTCGCCTGCGCGCGGTGTTGGGGCCGGCGTTGACCTCGAATCCGTAGCGCTACGGCTGCGCAGGTTTCGCCTTGCCGTTGACGCGCAGGGAGGGTAGCCACACGTTGGGCCCGGGTGCGCGCGCCACGGTGCCTGTTACCGTGGCCTGACGCCCTTCGAGCGCGCGGGCTTCGGGGATGGGGAGGCCGATGAGTTCCCACGTCTCCTGCGATGTCTGCATCATGACGATCGGGAACGGTTCGTTGCCCTTGATCTGGATATTGCCGGTCAGCGTTTTCTCGCCGGCATCCGCTGTGACGGCGCACGCGGTCAGGCTGATGGCCATCAGCGCGGGCACGAGTTTCGTGGTGAGCATGGACATGAGCGAAGGAGAAAGGGAACGGCGTCCGCCGCCCCCTTTTCTGGTTGCCTGGCTTACTGAATGACGACCGACAGCGTCGAACCGGCGGGGACCTTCACCGTTTCGCTGTAGGTGCCGGACACCGCCTTGCGCACGACCGGCAGGCTCGCGTACGGCTGCAGGGTCGTCGGGACCGATTGCGTCAGGGTGCGGGTCGCGAGCCGCGTCTGCGGATCGATCACCGGCAGCGTGAAGCCACCTTCCGCGCGCGCCGGGAAGCCAAAGCCGGACGGGCTGGGGGACTTCATCAGCGAGGCGGACGTCGCGCCGAAACGGCGCAGTTGCTCGCCGAGGCTGGACGTGGGGGCGATCGCGCGGATCGACGCGTCGAGGACCGTGACCGAGTCCGTGCTGCTCACGTTCGTCAGCAGGTGCTTGTAGAACGCCAGGCCAAGCTGACGGTCGAGGAAGCCACCGAGCGAGCCGGACACCGAATAGCTGTCGCAAGCAGCGCCGAACGGGTCCCAGTTCAGCAGGCTGCAGTTATACGACCCGGCCTTGTAGCCGACGTAGTCCCGGAACCGGACGTCACGAATCGCGTTATAGGTCGGATCGATCGACTGGCTCGCGAAGTCTTCCATCATCATCGCGGTGCCCTCTTCCAGCCACGTGGCGAAGGCATAAGACGGCCCCGTCACCACCGCGCGGCGATAGAAGTTCTGCATGTGCATGCCCTCGTGCGCCATCGTCAGCAGCATCGACTGCAGGCCGGCGGCGCCGCCGAGGTACAGCGTCTCCGCATCGAGATACAGCGACACCGACTGGTTGCTGTAGGCGCTGGCCGCGGTCGTCAACGCATTGCGCGCGTAGAAGTAACCCACCATGCCGAACGGATGACCGTCGTTGTCGAAGTTCAGGACGACGATATCGATCGGCTGCGACACGGCGCCGCTGATGAGGTCGGAGTATGCGTGCGGCCCCCAGACCGGACCGCCCGTCTGCTTCAGCAGATCGTAGATCTTGCCCGTCGGCACGAAGCCCGCATACAGCTGGTTCACGATCGACGTACTGACCTTGCTCGGATCGCTCTCGGTCGTTTCCACCCAGAAGTTCACGACGGTGCCGTCGGCGGTCGTATCCGTGCGGATCAGCGTGGTCTGTCGCACGCTGTTGTCCTCGTGGTAGAAATTGCGCGTATCGCCCACGGTGTAGGCGGCGGCGCGCAGCGGCGGCGTCGTGCCGAACGACGAGCCGTTGACACCGGTGCCGCGGGTACCCGCGAGCGCTGCCCAGCCATCACGGTTGAAATCCGAGATGCGGCGCTTGATCGCGCTCTTGCCATCGTCGAACGCGATCGCGCTGGCGGCCACCGTCGGCACATGCGAGGCGGTCAGCGCGATGGTCGGCATCGTCTGCGGCGTGGCGGTCTGGTTCGTGAAGACCAGCGTCACGTCCTGTCCCGTCAGCCCCGAGATGCTGATCGGCATATCCACGGCCGAAGCGGTCGCATTGAGGTTCTGCCACACGCCGACGCCGCTACCGGCATACGTGTTGGCGTCCACGGCGGCGCAGCCCGAGCAGGCGGGCGATACGACGCTAGTTGGCTTGGTCACCGGGTTGACCGGCGCGCCGGTATCGGGCGTGCCCGGCGATTGCGTAGTCCCCGTGGTTGCCGCGGTGCTCTGCGCCGCCGGGCCATCTCCACCGCCTCCGCAGGCAGCCAGCACGGCCGCTGTCAGCACTGCCAAGGCAACAGCCCCCGGAAAAGACAAAGTGCGCTGTTGGCGCATGTATTTCTCCTCATGTTGTATGGCCGCGTTCCGTCAATGCGCGGCATCCTTGTTATCGGCAGAAATACGAAATGCATGAGGACTGGTGCGGATCTTGCAATTTCCTCCTCGATGATGACCGTAGAGGAGCTATCCATGACTGCAAATACGACAACGGACCGGGACGAACGCGACACCAAACTGGATAACGGCGAGGAGACGCAAGAGATCAAGGTCTCGGGCGAGGGGAACGGGCTCGTTGACGACGAGACCTCGGGCGGCGCGGCCATCCTGCAGCCCGACACGCCGCCCGCCGATCGCAAGACGGCCAACGAAATCAACGGGAAAGAGGGGGACGAGGACGCAGCGAGCCAGTAAAGCCGGTTGTAAAACTTTCGGCGAGACATTGCGGCCGCGAAGCAGGAATTGCATCGCGGCATCGCGGCCCGCCCTCGGGCCACTGACTAGGTCGGCGACTTCCCGACCATGATGGTCCACGCCGTGCCGTTTGCCGGGGAGCTCCGCACGTCGAGGCGGCCCTTGATGTGCGCCAGCATGTTGCGGACGGTACGAAGGCCGATGTTTTCCTTGAGCGCCGGTGTCGAGAGCCCCTTGCCGTTGTCCGCGACCGTGACGGTAAAACCTTCCACGGGCAAGCGCGAAAGGGAAAGCGTGATTTCACCGGGGCGGTTGTCGAACGCATGCTCGACGGCGTTCGCCACGAGTTCGTTGACGATGGTCCCGATGGTCGTGCACGCGTCCAGATCGGCAACGATCCCGAACTGGAGCGCGATCTTCAGCGTAATGTCGTTGTGCTCGAGATCGTAGAAGTCGTCGAAGCTCGTCGACATCGCCGTCAGATACCTGCCGAGATCCGCGCGCTCGGCCTGCTCGCTCAGGCCGAGCAGATGGTCGTACAGCGCCGCCATGGCGAGGACCCGCCGCTCGACGTTGCGCAACTGCTTGCGGTTCTCATCGGCGACCTGGAGCCCCACGCGCTGAACCATGGCGATGATCATCTGGAGGTTGTTGCGAATGCGGTGCTGCTGCTCCCGGAGCAATACCGCCTTGGCATCGCGCTCCGCGGCGAGCGTCCGCTGCACGCGCTGCTTCTCGATGCTTTCGGCAAGCAGGCTCGCCACGGACGCCAGGTAGGAAAGCGTGATGGCGCTGACGTCCACCTGCTCGGGATAGTCGACCTCCAGCACCCCATAAGCGCCCTGCTCGTTGAGCAACGGCACATTCACCGAGGTGACGATGCCCTTCTCCTTGAGCAAGGCCGGCAGCGTCTCCGGCGGCCGCCGCCTGACATCGGGATCGACCACCGGCGCCGATTCCCGGATCGCCTCCCCCGGCGGATTTCCGCCGGCGGCCTTGCCCGCCGACCTGCCGACATCCTCGGGCGAGAGCCCGAACTGGCTCGTGACGACCAACGAGTTATCGCTCGCATCGAGCTCCAGCACCTTGGCCATCGGCGCACCGGCGCCCTCAGCGGCAATACGCGCGCCAAGGTCCAGCAACTGCTGCAGCGTGACATCGCTGCGCATGGCTCCGACAAGCCGTGTAAATAGCCTGTGCAAGTCGAGCACATCCTGCACGCGGACGGTTTCATCCGGCCCTGCAACGATGTCCTTCACCGCCGCCGTCAGCGTTGTGGCTCTCGCGCCGGTCATATGGCCTCCTCTCGGCAGCATGCAAGACAACATGAGCCGCAGGCATCAATCGTGCCGTGCCGCGCGCCGATCGCGTGGCATGCATGATGCGTGATGGCGCCAACTCAATCCTCCGGTGCAGCCATGGCACGCATTCATCATCTCAACTGCATCTCGACCTGTCCGCTCGGCGGCTGGCTGATGGATGGCATCTCGCGCTCCGCCTTCGAACGCGGCAGGCTGACCTGCCACTGCCTTCTTGTCGAACTGCACAACTGTCTGGTGCTCGTGGACACGGGGCTCGGCCGCCGCGACGTGGCCGACCCCGCGTCGCGTCTGAGCAAGTTCTTCCTTGGGCTGGTCAAGCCGGAGTTCCGCGACGAGATGACGGCATACCGTCAGGTCGTCGCGCTGGGATTCGACCCACGCGACGTCCGCCATATCGTGCTCACGCACCTCGACTTCGACCATGCCGGGGGGCTCGACGACTTCCCATGGGCGCAGGTGCACATGATGGCCGTGGAGCACGACTACGCGATGCAGCAGCGCACATGGATGGACCGCCAGCGCTTTCGCCCGCAGCAATGGTCCACGCGCGACAGCTGGCACACCTACACCCCGATCGGCGGCGACCACTGGTTCGGCTTCCAACATGTCAAACCGTTGCAGGATTTGTCGTCGGACATTGCCATGATCCCGCTCCCGGGGCACACCTTCGGGCATGCGGGTGTCGCGGTGCGCCGCGACGCGGCCGATTGGCTGCTGATGGCCGGCGACGCCTACTTCTACCACGAGGAGATGCGCATCGACGCGCCGCACTGCACGCCGGGCCTGCGCTTCTATCAATGGATGCTCGAGAAGGACCGCCTCGCCCGGTTCGACTCCCAGCGTCGGCTGCGCCATCTCGCGCATGAGCCGAACGGCGTACGGGTCTGCTGCGCGCACGACCTGATCGAGTTCGAGGCCCTGGCGGGCCGTCCCGCCTCGGTCACGGCGACGCCGCCCGCGCACCCCCCCGCGTCCACCATGCCCGCGGCCGCGCCCCTGACAATGCACACACAAGGCAATCTCCATGGATGACACACGACGCAAGGATGTACCGGGCGTGGGCCGCTACGGTGGCCCCGCCGGCGGCTGGGGCGCATTGCAGGCCGTCGCGCGCGCGATTCGCGGGCAGATGGGCACGGGTCGAAACGCCATCATGCTGATGCGCGTCAATCAGCCGGATGGGTTCGACTGCCCTGGCTGCGCCTGGCCGGACCCGCGCCATGGCTCGTCGTTCGAGTTCTGCGAGAACGGCGCCAAGGCCGTGGCATGGGAAGCGACCTCGCACCGCACCACGCCGGGCTTCTTCGCGGCGCACACCGTCACCGAGCTGTTCCGGATGACCGATCACGACCTCGAGGACGAGGGCCGCCTCACGCATCCCATGGCCTACGACGCGGCGACGGACCGTTACGTGCCGATCGAATGGGAAGACGCGATGTCTCGCATCGGTGAAGCCCTGCGCGCATTGCCGCACCCCGACGCGGCCGAGTTCTATACGTCGGGACGCGCCTCCAACGAAGCGGCATTCCTGTACCAGCTGTTCGCGCGCGAGTTCGGCACCAACAATTTCCCCGACTGCTCGAACATGTGCCACGAGGCAACGAGCGTCGGCATGCCGGAGTCCATCGGCGTCGGGAAGGGAACGGTCACGCTCGAAGACTTCGACCATTGCGACGCGATCTTCTGCTTCGGGCACAACCCCGGGACCAATCACCCGCGCATGCTCGCGACACTGCGCGCGGCGTCGCGCCGCGGCGCGCAGATCATCGTCGTGAATCCGCTGCGCGAACGCGGGCTGGAACGCTTCACCTCGCCGCAAAGTCCGGCCGAGATGTCGCTCGGCCTCTCTACACCGATCGCGACACAGTACGTCCAGCCTCGCATCGGCGGCGATGCCGCGGTCATCAAGGGCATGATGAAGGCGCTGCTCGAAGCCGACCGCGAGGCGCGCGCCGGCCTGCTCCCGCCGGTGATCGACCAGGCATTCATCGACGGGCACACCACGGGCTATGACGGCCTGTTGGCGAACCTCGACGACACCGCGTGGCCCGACATCGAAGCCGCGTCCGGCCTGACCCAGCAGAGCATCGAGGAGATCGCGCGCATCTACGCCGACGCCAAGGCGGCCATCTTCTGCTACGGCATGGGCATCACGCAGCATCGGCAGGGCACGGCGAACGTCCATCAGCTCTGCAACCTGCTGCTGATGCGGGGAAACATCGGCCGCGCGGGCGCTGGCATCTGTCCACTGCGGGGCCACTCGAACGTGCAGGGCGACCGCACGGTCGGCATCACCGAAATCCCCTCCGATGCTTTCCTCGATCGCATGGAAGCAACCTTCGGCACGGCCATGCCACGGCGCAAGGGCCATAACGCGGTGGAGACGATGCAGGCCATGCTCGCGGGCGAGTCGCGCGCGCTGATTGCGCTCGGCGGCAATCTGCCCGTTGCGATGCCCGATCCCGAGCTCTGCCATGCCGCCATGCGCAAGCTGGACCTTTCGGTGCATATCGCGACGAAGCTCAATCGCTCGCATCTGCTGGTCGGCAAGCAGAGCTTTCTGCTGCCATGCCTTGGCAGGACGGAGATCGACATGCAGGAGACGGGGCCGCAATCGGTGACCGTCGAGGACTCGATGTCGATGGTTCATGCCTCGCGCGGCACGCTGCAGCCCGCGTCGGATATGCTGCGGTCCGAACCCTGGATCGTGGCGGCCATGGCGAAGGCGACGCTGCCCGGGTCGAAGGTGGACTGGGACGCGTCGACCGCCGACTACAACCGCATCCGCGACCTGATCGAACGCGTCTTCCCGGACTTCAAGGATTACAACGCGCGCGTCAGCGAACCGCTCGGGTTCCGCCTGCCCAATGCCGCGTCCGCGCGCCGATGGAACACCAACAGCAAGCGCGCCAACTTCATCACGATGGAAGGGCTCGGAGAAATGCCCGCGCGTGACCACTCGGGCGCGCTGATGCTCGCGACGATCCGCAGCCACGATCAATACAACACCACGATCTACGGCTACAACGACCGTTACCGCGGCATCACGGATCGCCGCGACGTCATCTTCGTCAACCCGTCGGACCTCGAGGCGCTCGGCCTCGCCCATGGCGACAAGGTCGACGTGGAAGCCGTATCCGATCGCGTGGGCGTGCCGGGCAACCGCGTCCTGCGCAATGTCACGGCGGTCGCCTACGAGATTTCACGCGGTTCGGTCGCGGCGTACTACCCCGAGGCGAACCACCTCGTCGCGCTCGAGAACTTCGACCCGCGCAGCGGCACACCGTCATACAAGTCGGTACCGGTATTCCTGCGCGCTTGCCGCGCGCCGCACCAGTAAACGCAGCAGACGCGGGGGCGCTCAGGGCCGGCTCGCCAGCCGGGCAATGTCCCCTGCATGGGCCGGGTAGGCCTGCTCCAGCGCCGCGATCCGCGCCGCGTCCGCGAGCTCGAACTCGGAGAACTCGAAGCCGGGCGCCACGGTGCATCCCACCAGCGCGAACCCCTCGCCTTCGTCCTCGCCCTCGTCTTCACCCTCGCGGGCGCGCTCCGCCGCGAACCATCGTCCCGCAGGCACGATCGCCTGAAACGACGTACCCGAATGCAGGAGCGGATTGCCAAGCCGGTGCGTCGTCATGACGCCATCGTCGCCGAGCACATGCACGTGGATCGGTGTGCCCGCATAGAAGTGCCAGGCCTCGTCCGCGCGAATGCGATGCCACGCGGAATACGCATTGCCCGAAAGCATGTAGTAGATGCCCGTGGAAGCAGACCGCTCCACGCCGTCGGGCCGCGTGACACGCAGCGTGTCACGCCACGTCTCGCGATAGAACCCGCCTTCGGGATGCGGCATCAAGCCGAGTTCGCGAACCAGCCGCGCCTGCAGATCGAATGTCGTCGTCATGAACGATTGCCCTGGAATGCCCTGGAATGTCGTTCGCGATACTACCCTGCCGCAACCGTGCCCGCATCGGCACTCATGCCGCCCCGGCCGGGGCCGTCTGGCCCCGACGGCGGATACGGCGCCGACAGCATCGCGCGCACGTCGAACGGCGGCGCTTCCAGCCGCCGCAGGAGCTCGTCGAACGCCACAGGGCGGCTGAACAGATAGCCCTGCCCGATATCGCAGCCGAAGTCCTTCAGCACCGCCACCTGCCACGGGTGCTCGACCCCTTCCGCCACCACGCGCAGGCCCAGCATCTGCGCCATGCCGATCATCGCGAGCACCAGCTGCTTGTCGCTGTGCGACGCCTGCATGTCGTGGATGAACGACCGATCGATCTTGAGCTCGCTCACGGGCAGATGCTTGAGCGACGACAGGTTGCTGTAGCCCGTGCCGAAGTCGTCGACCGAAATCGCCACGCCCGCGGCGCCCAGTTCGCGCACGAATTCCGCCATGCCTTCCTTGTTGAGGAACAGCGAATTCTCGGTCAGTTCGATCTTGAAGCGCCGGCAGTCCAGTCCATGTTCATGGATGGTGCGCAGCACCGACTTCTCCTTGTGCCAGCGCAGCTGCATCGGCGAGAAGTTCACGGCGATGCGAAAGTCGCACGCGAGCTGGAGCGCTTCCAGCCGCGATGCGTACCGGCAGGTCTCGTGCAGCACCCAGTCGCCGATCGCGCCGATCATGCCCGTTTCTTCGGCAATCGGCACGAACTCGGCCGGAGATACCGCCTTCATGCCATCGCGGTTCCAGCGCAGCAACACCTCCGCCCCGACGATCACGCCAGTGGTCAGCGAAACCTGCGGCTGCCACACCAGCGAAAACTCCTCGCGTTCGAGCGCGCGGTGTAGCGCGTTCGAGATATCGAGGCGGTTGAGCATGCGGTCGTGCAGCTTGGGCGAATAGAAGTGGCAGGCGCCGATGCCGTCTTCCTTCGCGCGATACATCGCCGCATCGGCATTCATGACGAGCGCTTCCGCGGTCACGCCATCGGCCGGGTAGCGGCTCACGCCGATACTGGCGGAGACGTAGCTCTGGATGCCATCGAGCGCGATGGGCTCGGCAAGTTCGTCGAAGATGCGGCGCGCGGTGGCATTGACCGTGTCCACGTCGCCGGTGTCGTGCAGGATGAAGGTGAACTCGTCCCCGCCCAGCCGCGCGACCATGTCCGTCTGGCGCACGAGCTTGCTGAAGCGTTCGGCCACGACCTTGAGCAGCCGGTCCCCAAAGGAATGACCGAGCGTGTCGTTGACGTCCTTGAAGCGATTCAGGTCGAGGAACAGCAGCGAAAACTCGGTGCCGCGATGGGAGGACTGGCCGATCGCCTGATTGAGCCGCTCCTGGAACAACTGGCGGTTCGGCAGTCCCGTCAGGCTGTCGTAATAGGCGAGATGCAGATATTGGGCGCGCAGGCTCTCGCGCTCGGCCTCGAGCTGCTCCACGAGGACCTCGCGCTCCTGCCGGTAGATCTCGGCGCGCCGCACGAGTTCTGCGAGCACGCTCTGCACGGAGATCACGCCGAGGTAGGTGCCATCGGGCTCGATCACGGGCAGGTGGGCCTGCACGGCCACGCGCATGCGATGCAGCGCGCGGACGGCATCGTCGTTGGGCCGCAGCGCCTCGCCCTGCCGGCGCGTCAGCAGATCGCCAAAGCGGCGCGACGGAAACAGCGTGGCCTGCCGGTCGGTCACCAGACCGGCGAAGCCGCCGTTCTCGGCGAAAACCGCAAACGCCCGCATGCCCTCGACATCGGCTTCGGCCAGGTCTCGATATCGCTCGTCGACGCGTACGCGACGGGCAGAGGGATCGAGACAATCCCTGACTTGCAACGTTTGCATAAAGACCCAACACGAAATTCGACCATCGCGGCGTGTTTCTAACAGAAATGCGCCGAATCAGCCACCCTGCCGAAGCATGGCACGCATTGGCTACGGCCGCGTCGCCTTGCGCCCGCCTGGCGTGCATTTCCCTTCGGCACGATTCCTGCTCGAATCGAACGACTGTTGGTGTTGTAAGCATGACGACGTCATGTGTGGCCCTTAAGGCTGCCATTACGATAGCGCCTGCCCGCTGCCCTGATCCTTCCCGCGACCCTGCCCGGTCCGACGGTGGTGGAACTCCTTCGATATCGCCCCATCGCCCAGCTTATGCGCGCGCATCTTCGTGTCTTCGTCCTGTGCGCGCTACTGTGGTGCACCGGTATCGCCGCCGGTATCGCGCAAGCGGCGCCGGTTGCCTACCGATCGGTCACCGTGGACGGCATCGGCATCGCCTACCGCGAGGCCGGCTCGCCGGACCGTCCCACGCTGCTGCTGCTCCACGGCCTGCCTTCGTCGTCGCGCATGTACGACGGCCTGCTGCGCGCGCTGGGCGACACCTATCACCTCGTTGCGCCCGACTATCCCGGCTTTGGTAACAGCGCGGCGCCGCCCGCGACGCAGCTTCGGTACTCCTACGATCGGCTCGCCAGCGTCATGCTGGGGTTTGCGGACGCGCTCAAGCTGGACCGCTACGTCCTCTTCATGCAGGGCGACGGCGCGCCGGTGGGCATGCGCATGGCCCTTGCCCGGCCCAACGCGGTGCTTGGCACGATCTTCCAGAACGGCAACGTCTACGCGGAGGGGCTCGCGCCCGCGTGGGAGGCGCGCCAGCGATACTGGACCAACCGCGGCGCGCACGAGCAGGACGTGCGCGCGGCCCTCCTGTCGTTCGCGGCTGTACGCGGCCGGCACGTCGGCAGCGATCCCGACGCGGAGGCCTACAACCCGGACCTGTGGATCGACGAACTCGCCTTTCTGCGCCGGCCGGGCACGATCGACATCCAGACCGATCTCGCGTTCGACTACCGCGACAACCTCTACCGCTACGCGCAGTGGCAGACGTGGCTGCGCCAGCGGCAGCCGCCCACGCTCGTGCTGTGGGGCCGCTACGATACGACGTTCACCGAGGCCGGCGCGCGCGCGTTCCGGCGCGATCTCCCCACCGCGTCCATCCGCATTCTGGATGGTGGGCATTTCCTCATGGATACGCGTTTCGACGACGTGGCCGTGCTCACGCGCAAGTTCATGGCGGAGCAGATCGCGGCGCGCGGCGTCCTGGCCAAGTGATGCAACCGCATTGCGTATAATCCCCCCGTTCGTGGGGAGCAATCTGCTCTCCGCCCAGACATCCACGCGATTCCGCAATGAGCAAATTCTCAAAGTTTGCGCTGAACCTCGTGCTGATTGCTCTGTGTCATCTTGCGCCCGCCCTAGCGACGGCGGCCGAAGGTGGAACGGATGCCAGTGCGCCGCAAGCGCAAGTGCTGTCCCAAGGCGACATCGTCGCTGAACTCAAACGCCTGCAGACCTCGCAGGACCGCATCAAGCAACAGGCCTCGGCGCCCGACGGCAAGACCAAGCTCGGCGGGCTCGACGACGCCTTGCAGGACCTCAATGCGGACGTCGACAAGCTTGGCGCCGCCATCAAGCCGCAGATCGCCGAACTGCAGGCGCAGCTCGACGTGCTCGGCCCGCCGCCCGCCGCCGGCACCACGCCAGAAGCGGCGGCGGTCGCGCGCAAACGTGCCGACCTCAACGCCCGCAAGGCGCAGCTCGACGCCGCCCTGAAGCAGACCGACGAATCGCGCGACAACATCGCGCACCTCAACGACCAGCTCGACAAGCTCAAGCGCAGCCGCCTCAAGGACCAGCTCGCATTGCGGTCGGAGAGCGTGCTCAATCCGCATTTCTGGGCCCCGCTGTTCAATCCTGCCGAAGAGGACCGCCGCCGCTTCGATGCGTTTCTCGACCAGGTCGTGCCGATGGGCCAGCTCGCGTTCCAGCCGGGCGCACGCACGGGCACCGTGCTGCTGCTCCTGTTCGCCGGCCTGTTGTGGACCGTTGGCCGCCGGCTGATCGAACGCGGTGTCGCATGGTATTGCCTGACCTTCCTGCCCGCCACGCGGCTGCGGCGTAGCGCGCTGGCGCTCGCCACGGCGCTGACCACGGTGGTGACGACGGCCATCGCCGTGCATCTCGTCTACATCGCTTTCACGCGCCTGTACGAGCCGCCGCCCGATCTCGAGGGGCTGCTCAGCGAGATGGCCAAGCTCATGATGACCAGCGCGCTGATCGCCGGGCTGGGCCGCGCGCTGCTCTGCACGCGGCATCCGTCGTGGCGCCTGCCCGCGCTGGCCGACGCCGTGGCCAGCGCGATGCGCCCCTTTCCGTCGATCCTTGCCGGTCTGCTGCTGGTGGCCGGTACGCTGGAGCAACTGAACCGCACGGTCGACACCAGCGTGCCGTTCACGCTGCTGGGTCGCGGGCTGGTGTCGCTCGTCGTGGTCGTCGTCATCGGCGCCGCGCTGCTGCGCGCCAACCGCGTGCGCACGGAACTCGCCGCTGCCGGAGAACAACCGGAGGCACGCGCGACGCTCGCGGGCCTGATCCATGCGGCCGTGACGCTGGCCACCGTCATCTCGCTCGGCGCGCTGCTCGTCGGCTATATCACCGTTGCGCGCTTCCTCACTTACGAACTGGTGTGGTTCGATATCGTGCTGTGCAGCTTCTACCTGCTGACGCAGCTCACGCGCGATATCTGCGAGAGCCTGTTCTCGCCGCAGTATGCGAGCGGGCGCGTGATCAAGCAGCTGTTCGGCGTGGGCGATCATCACCTCGAGCAGACCTCCACGGTGCTGTCCGGCATCGGGGTGAGCCTGCTGCTCATCATCGCGGCCATCGCGCTGATGACGGGGGGTTTCGGCACGACGCCTTCCGAACTCGTCGATAGCGTGCTGCGCGTGCTCGGTGGCGAGCGGCTGCGCAGCCTCAACATCATGCCGGACCGCATCCTCAACGCCATCATCGCGTTGACGGTGGGGGTGTGGCTGCTGCGGTCGGTCCGCCGTTGGCTCGATGCCGAAATGCTGCCCAAGCTCGGCATGGATCCGGGCCTGCGCGCGTCCCTGATCACGCTGTTCAGCAATGTTGGCTATGTCCTGCTGGTGTTGCTCGTGCTGTCGCTGCTTGGCGTGCGCTGGGAAAACCTGGCATGGATCGTCAGCGCGCTGTCCGTGGGCATCGGCTTCGGCCTGCAGGAGATCGTCAAGAACTTCGTGTCGGGCCTGATCCTGTTGACCGAGCGGCCGGTCAAGGTCGGCGACATGGTGAGCATCGGCGGCGTCGAGGGCGATATCCGCCGGATCAACGTGCGCGCCACGGAGATCCAGCTCGGCGACCGCTCGACGATGATCGTCCCGAACTCGCAGCTGATCTCGCAGAACGTGCGGAACGTGACGATGAGCAACAGCACGCAGGGGGTGGCGACGCTGCAGCTGACCTTCCCGCTGAATACGGACCCCGAACAGGTTCGGGACCTGCTGCTGGATGCCTATCGCGACAACGAAAGCATCCTCGATGTCCCGGCGCCGTCGGTGACGTTCAACCAGCTGGCGCCGAACGGCATCACCCTGAGCGTCACGGGCTATGTGAGCAGCCCACGGGTGACGGGCAACACGAAGAGCGACCTGCTTTTCGAGATCCTCAAACGCCTGCGCGCGGCCAATATCTCGCTCTCGATGCCGCAGACCCTCCGCGTGGAGAACTTCCCCATGCCGGGCAACGAATCGATCGAACGCGCGGCGAGTTGACCGGTAGAAGTTTTTACAAAGGACGGTAAAGCGCACAACCGGGCCGCCACCCGCGAACCGTTCCCGCCACACAGCCATGCGGGTTTCCACCCGGGTCCGGATATTGCGCTGCGAGCGGTTGCCATGAGAACCGCCCCTGCCCCCATCCTCAAACCTGGCCACAACTGCTGGCGCCAGGAACACAGCGACCGCTTCGCCATGCTCGTCGATGGCGAAGCGTACTTTTCCGCGCTTCGGGAAGCGCTGCTGCACGCCCGTCACACGGTGTTCATTCTCGGCTGGGACATCGACAGCCGCATGGAGCTCGAGCCCGGGGGCAGCAACGACGGCTATCCCGCCGCGCTCAAGGATTTTCTGAACGAGCTTGCGCGGCGCCGCCCGGGCCTGCGGGTGTACGTGCTCAGCTGGGACTTCTCGATGGTGTTCGCGCTCGAACGCGAATGGCTTCCCGCGGCGCAGGCCCACTGGCAGGCCCATAGACGCCTGTCGTTCCAGCTGGACGGCAACCACCCGCCCGGCGCGTCGCACCATCAGAAGGTGGTCGTGATCGACCATCAGGTGGCATTCGCCGGCGGCCTCGACCTCACCATCCGCCGCTGGGACCGCCATCACCACATGGCCGACGACCCGCTGCGCAAGGATCCCGACGGCAAGCCATACGCGCCGTTCCATGACGTCCAGTGCGTCTTCGACGGCGACGCCGCGGCCGCCATGGGCGACCTCGCGGCCGAACGCTGGCGCAATGCCACCGGCCGCCGACCCCGCACGCCCGGTGAGGCCGACCGCCGCCTGGAAGACGCGTGGCCGCTCAGCGTGACGCCCGACATCACTGACGTGCACCTAGGCATCAGCCGCACCGAACCACCGCGCGACGACAGCCCCGGCGTGTCGGAAATCCGCGCACTGCACCTCGACGCCATTGCCTCGGCAAAGGACAACCTCTATCTCGAGAACCAGTACTTCAGCTCGACCCTCATCGCCGACGCGCTCGGCGAGCGCCTCCAGGAGGCGGGCGGCCCAGATATCGCATTGGTCTCGCGCCGGGTGGAAAGCGGCTGGCTGGAGGAACACAGCATGGGCGTGCTGCGCGCAAGGCTCTATCGCAAGCTGCGCGCCGCCGACACGGACGGCAGGTTCGCGCTGTTCTGCCCGCAGGTGCCGGGCCTCGGCGACGACTGCGTCAACGTCCACAGCAAGGTGATGGTCGTCGACGACACCCTGCTGACCATCGGCTCCGCGAACCTCAGCAACCGCTCGTTCGGCCTCGACACCGAATGCAACATCGTGCTCGAAGCCGCGGGCGACGCACGCATCGCCACCGCCATCCGCGCCATGCGAGACCGCCTGCTATGCGAGCACCTCGCCGTGACGCCGCGCGAATTCGACCTCGCCTTCAGCCAGACAGGGCGGCTGCTTGCCACCTGCGCGCTGCTGCATCGCCCGGAAGGCCGCACGCTGGAGCCGTTCGCGCCCGAGGTGCCCGAAGACATCGATGCGGTCTCCCCCTCCGCCGACCTGCTCGACCCGATCGAACCCATCGACAGCGAGCACGTGGTGGAGCAGTTCGTCAGCCACGAAGCCCGCCCGCGCGTAGTGGGCCGCGTCGGCATGCTCGTGCTGCTGCTCGTGGTGCTGGCGGGCCTCGCGTTCGCATGGCGCTATACGCCCCTGCGCGAATGGGCCGACTTCCGCGCCGTGCTCGCGCTGGTACAGCGCGTCGACGACATGCCGCTGGCCCCGCTCGCAATGATGGCCGCATACGTGATCGGCGGCCTCGTGCTGATGCCCGTGACGGTATTGATCGTCGTGACCGTCGTCGTCTTCGGCCCGCTTTATGGCGGCGCGCTCGCGTTATGCGGCACCGTGCTGAGCGCGGCCACCGGCTACGGCATCGGCCGCATGCTCGGCCGCAATGCGGTGCGCAGGTTCGGGGGCAACCGTTTGAATCGGCTGAGCCAGCAGGTCGGCGAGCACGGCATTCTCGCGATGGTCGTCATGCGCCTCGTCCCCGTCGCGCCGTTCACGCTCGTCAACCTCGTCGTCGGCGCCTCTCGCATCCGCCTGCGCGACTGCCTGCTCGGGACGATGATCGGCATGACGCCAGGCATCCTGATCTCGGCCTCGCTGGTCGACCGCATCGCCGCGGCCGCGCGCAATCCGGGTCCGCTCACGTTTGCGCTCGTGCTCGCCGTGCTGCTGCTCCCCGCGTCGGTGCTGCTGTTGCTGCGCCGTCGCAAGCGCCGCCGTGAAGCGCATGCGCGCGCGGCGGGCACCAGCGATCCCTCCAAGCGCCACCGGCCGCCCACGCCACCGTCCACCAGGCAGCGCATGGGCAGCGTATGACATGAACGCGCCCGACCGGCCAGATCGACAAGGCGCGCGGCAAACGACGACGACGCCGCCACCCCATGCGCATACGACGGTCGCCAGCTACAACATTCACGGCGGCGTCGGCACGGACGGACACTTCGTGCCGAATCGCATCGCGGGTGTGCTCGGGGAACTGTCCGCGGACATCGTCGCGCTGCAGGAGGTAGAAACGCGCGCCACGGGCTTCGACATGCTGCAGTTTCTGTCGAAACATGGCGGCCATCACGCGATTCCCGGCCCCACCCTCGTGCGGGCGGACGGCGACTACGGCAATGCCCTGCTCACGCGCTATCCCCCGCTGCGCGTGCGCCATATCGACCTCAGCGTGAAAGGACGCGAGCCGCGCGGCGCGATCGACGCGTTGCTGTCGTGCCGCGGCGAACACGATGGACTCGATGCCCTGGGCCCCGACGAACGCTTCACGCTTCGCGTGATTGCGACCCACCTCGGCCTGCGTCCGAGCGAACGCCGCTGGCAGGTGCAACGGCTGCTGACCGCGCTCGCGGAAATGCCCGCGCAGCCGACGCTACTGCTCGGCGACGTGAACGAATGGTTTCTGTGGGGCCGGCCGTTGCGCTGGCTGCATGCGTACTTCGACCGCACGCCGAACGTGTCGACGTTCCCATCGCGCTGGCCGATGCTCGCGCTCGATCGCATCTGGACATCGCCCCGCGCGCACCTCGTCTCCGTCGAACGCCATGCCACGCCGCTCGCCCGCGTGGCTTCCGATCATCTGCCATTGCGCGCCGTGCTGCACCTGATTGCCGCGCCACGCAGCTAGCGCCGCACGGACGCGTCCTACATCGCCTGCATTGACGCGCCCCGCGCCGCAATACGGGTATTTCGCTAGGCGGTCACGCTTTATCGGCCATGGGGTGCTTGCCTATACTGCCTTACGCAACGTGCGCGTCGCGAGTGGCCTGATGCGCGCGTGTGAAGGACGATCCAAGAAGAAAGATAGGGGACAGGTGGCGGCGTGTGCGGTTTGCGCGCGGCCGGGAGGTAACACATCGAGACTTGCCTGCCCTCGACAAAGAAAAGTGGAGACGGGATGACCAGCGAACAATTCCTTGCCACCCAGGAAACCCGCAAACTGGGCTTGCGCGCCTTGCGCGCGGCATTGCTCCAGGTGCATAAGGAAGTCATCGGCTACGACCGTAGCCAGTACGAACGCGTGCACGGTCCGATACCAGCCGGCCAGTTCGTCCAGCTCGTCACGGAAGAATCGTTCTTCCGCTGGCTCGATCCGCTCTCGCGGCTGATCATCGAGATCGATGAGGAACTCGAGGGCGTCGAGCATCACGACGACACGTGCCGCGCGGTAGCCGGCGCGGCGCAGAAACTGTTCAGCGATCGGGGCGACGCGGGCTTCCGCAAGCGCTATCAGGAAGCGCTGCAGGACGAGACGGCGGTGACCGTGGCGCACGGACGCCTGATGTCCGTGATCGGCCAGCTGCGTCAGTTACCCTGATCGCGAGCCCTTAAACTTGCGCGCGTGCCTTGCGCGCGTGCCTCACGCGCCCGGCTTCCGCTTCTCGTGCTCCGGCCGCGGGTCGACCGCGATCGGATCGCTTGCGGGAAACGTGTCTTCCAGCGCTTCATCGAGTTCCTGCTCGATCTTCTCGTCCTCGGTGTGCGCTTCCTCGTGGCGGCGCTTGCCGTCAGGATCGGCAGGCTTGGCTGGCTTGTTGGCATTGGTCATGACGAACGATCTCCCGCGATCAGGCATCCGTGATGCCGATGGTAATGCCATGGCGCAAACTCTGCCATGGAAGTGCGCGGCGCACGGTCAGCGACGGCCGCCGCCGCCGCGCGATGCGCCATAGCCGCCGCGCCCGCCGCCATAGCCCCCGCGATAGCCGCCACCGTAGCCGCCGTGATAGCCACCACCATAGCCGCCGCGGTAGCCGCCGTAGTACCCGCCGCGATAGCCGCGATAGCCCCCGTAATAGCCGCGTCCATAGCCACCCCATCCAAATCGCACGCTGCCGTAGTACGCGCCGTAGCCGTAGCGTGGCCCATACCAGTAGTAGGACGGGTAGTAAGCCGGATACACGGGGTACGACGCATAGGGATAGCCGCCGTAGTAGGTGTAGCTGGTGCCGTAGCTACCGTAATACCCCGAAGGGTACGCGGTCGTATCCGTCGCCGTGCCCGACGACACGTACCCCGGAGAGCTCCCGTAGTAGCTGTTGTAGCCGTAGTAATCCGGATAGGCGACGCAACCGCCGAGCATCAACGCGCCGCCGGCAGCCGTGACCCGCCACCATCCACGCATGTTTCGCATCGTCGCCTCCCGTTGTGGAATGGTCCCCGATGCGCGTCCGCCATGGACCCATCGAGGGCGCCGGTGCCGCGCACCGACAAACGTTAGACACGCAAGTTTCGCGAATATCCGATTCTCGGATGAGATTTATCTCACTACAGTCTCGCCTGTATCCGCGCCGTTTCATCGCGGGTACCCATGGAGCCGGGGTATTTCTACCCCTCCCCCGGTTTCCCCCTGCCAGCCACGCCGGCACCTCGCCGGCGTGGCTTTTTTTTCGGCCGCGCACGGCCCTGGCTCAGAGCCCCTGCTCCACCATCTCCAGCAGACGCTGCGACAGCGCATCGATCTCTTCCGCCGGCCGGCCATGCAAGGGGCCATCCAGCGCGAGCATGGCCAGGCCATGCACGGCGGCCCAGGCCAGATACTCCGCGCCGGGGCGCCTCCCGCTGGACAGCAGCCCCGCCGTGACGAGCCCGTCGAGCGCGGCGGATAGCAGCTGGAACGGGTTGAGCCCGCTGTTGCCCGCCTTGGCCGGATCGGCTTCCTCCTCTACCTGCCGCGCCTGCTCGCGAACCGAGAACGCGGTGCGGAACAGGCCGGTCTCCCGCTGCGCATAGCGCAGATAGCCGCGACCCACCGCGCGCAGCATTGCCCGCGCGCGCGTGGCCGCATCGGCCGCGTCGGCCGCGTCGCCCGCGTCGACCTCCTCGTCCTCTGGCGACACCGTCGCGCGCTCCGCCTCCATGGCGGCTTCCATCTCCATCGCCAGCTGCGACAGCGCGGCCGCGCGCACGGCTTCGAGCAGGTCCTGCCGGTTGGCGAAATGCCGGTACGCGGCATTAGGTACCACGCCCGCCCGACGGGTGGCCTCGCGCAACACGATGGCCTCCGGGCCGCCGGCCCTGGCGAGATCGATGCCCGCATCGAGCAGCGCGCGGCGGAGGTCGCCATGCCGGTAGGTGGTGCGAGCGGGGGTGCGGGCGGGGGTGGGCGTGGAGTCAGGCTGCGTGGTGGGCGCCGGCGGCGGCTCGGCCACCGTCGGGGTGTTGCGGGTCATGTCGACTCCCATGCGAGTGCCGTTTGTGACGGTTACGTGAATAGTAGACAGTGTACACAAGGGATGCCAGAAGCATCCGGCAACCGGGCACAGCGGACTCAGAGAATGGGCGCAAACAGCTTGGCCACGTGCATGGCCACCCGCATCAGCGCGGGGGAGCCAAGAAATTCCTCGCGGCCCACGGGCCGGGCCTGCGCAAAGTCGGCGTCGAGCATACGCGCGACGTCCGCGGCAAACCCCGCGTCCGCGGTCATCACCATCATCTCGAAGTTGAGCCGGAACGAGCGGTTGTCGAGATTGGCCGTGCCCACGGCCGCGGCCTCGTCGTCGACGAGGATGACCTTCTGATGCAGGAAGCCCGGCTGATAGCGGTAGATCTTCACGCCCGCGCAAATGGCCTGGTACGCGTAGATCGTGGATGCCGCGAACACCACGAGGTGGTCCGGGCGCGCGGGAATCAGGATGCGTACGTCCACGCCGCGCAGCACCGCGAGCCGCAGCATCGCGAACACGGCCTCGTCGGGGACGAAGTACGGGGACGTGATCCACACCCGCTTGCGCGCCGACTGGATCGCCTCCACGAAGAACAGCGAGCACGTTTCCTGATTGTCCGCGGGCCCGCTCGGCACAACCTGGCAAACCATGTTGCCGGCCGCCTGCTCCGGCGGCTGGAGCAGGTGCGGCACCTCGCGCGCGGCCCAGTACCAGTCCTCCGCGAATGCCATTTGCAAGCCGAGCACCGCCGCGCCGCGAATCTCGATATGCGTGTCGCGCCACGGCGCGAGCGGCGGGCGCGTGCCGAGGTATTCGTTGCCGACGTTATGCCCGCCGACGTACGCGCACGCGCCGTCGACGACCACGAGCTTGCGGTGGTTCCGAAAGTTCAGCTGGAAGCGATTGACGAAACCGGGATGCGTGGAGAACGCGCGCGCTTCCACACCGGCCTGCTGCAATTCGCGCACGTACGGACGGCCGAGCGCATGGCAGCCGATGCTGTCGTAGAGAAAATAGACCTTGACGCCAGCCGCGGCGCGCGCGCAGAGGCGCCGGTGGAGTTCGCGCCCCAGCGCGTCGTCATGGACGATGAAGAACTGGACCAGCACGACCTCGCGCGCGGCATCGATCGCCGCGAAGATCGCCGCGAACGTATCGGACCCGTTGATGAGCAGCCTGACGGCGTTGCCCGACACGCAAGGCATGCCCGTCAGGCGCGGCAGCGCGCGGAGGCACAGCGCCTCCGGTTCGCGCACGATGCGCGCGCCGAACGCGTCGCGCTCGCGCACGCTCATGCCGTGACGGATCTCGCGCAACCGGTCGTTGTTGAAACGTCGCGCGTTGACATATCCCGCGAACTGGCTGCGCCCGAAGATCAGGTACGGAATCAGCGTGAAGTACGGCATCATGACGAGCGACCCTGCCCACGCGATCGCGCCCGGCGCGGTCCGCACCGTCATGACCGCATGCAGTGCCGCGACCACGCCCACGACGTGGAAGCCGGCGACGATCGCTGCAACGATGCTGGGACTCAACATAGGGGGCACATAGGCGGAACATGGACCGCTATTCTGGCATAGGAAAAGCGTCGATTCCCACACGCCCGCCGACCGCTTCCATCGAATGTTGCGAATTCGAAGAAGTACGACGTACTGATTTTGATGTAGGAAATTTCAGATTTAACTGATTGCTGGCGCCTCCTGCGGTCGATAGTCTCCCTCGAAATCTTCTTACCCGCGTCCCAGTTCTTGTTGTCTTTCAAGAGATTTCCGCATGACCGCCTCCCCCCATATCGCATGGCTCTCCAGCGGTGCGCCCCACCCGGAAGCCATCGTGGCCCTGCTGTCGATGGCCGGTTTCCGCTGCAGCGTCTTTCAAACGGGCCGCGACCTGATTCACGGCATCAGCCACGACACGTATGAGATGCTGTTGATCGATCGCGAACTGCCGGACATTCCCGCCATCGACGTCATCCGCGCGGTGCGTGCCGCTCGCGCGCGGGACGTTCCCATCATGATGCTGTCCGAAGTCTCGAGCGACGATGCCCTTGTCGAGGCGCTCGATGCGGGCGCGGACGACTACCTCGTGCAGCCTTTGTCGGAACGCGTGCTGCTGGCGCGCATCGCGGCCTTACGCCGCCGCGTGCTGACCGCCAGCGGCCGACTCGGCATGAGCGTGCGCGCGGGCCCGTACGAGCTCAACAGCGCGGGTCGCTATGCCCTGCTGCGCGGCAAGCGCATCGCGATGACGCCGAAGGAGTTCGATCTGGCCACGCTGATGTTCGCGAATGCCGGCTGCATGCTGAGCAACAACCGTATCGAGCGCGTGGTCTGGGGGCGCGAGCTGTCCCCGCTGTCGCGCGCGTTGGCGCAACTGGTCTCGCGCATGCGGCGCACGTTGTCGCTGGGCCCCGAGAACGGCGTGACCGTGAGCGTGGTCTATGCGCAGGGTTATCGGCTCGACGTGCTGGACAACACGCGGGCCGACGAGCTGGCCGTGCCCGCGGTGCCCGCCGCCCCACGCGATCCGTCGCAGGTCATGGCCCGCCACGTACAGCAGCTGATGTCCGTCTGACCCGCGGAAAGCGGCCGCGCGCCGCCCGTGGCATCGGGGCCGCCGAGGTAGTAACCCTGCGCGGCGACGATGCCGAGCTTCCGCACCGCGGCCAGCGCGGCCGCATCCTCGATCCCTTCCGCGATGGCCACGCCGCCGATGGCCCGCATCATCCGCAGCACCGCGCGCAGGATTTCCTTTCGCCGCGGACATGCATCGATCCCGCGCACGAGCGATTTGTCGATCTTGACGAACTGCGGGCTCAACGCCACGAGCAGGTCAAGGTTCGCATGGCCCGTTCCGAAATCGTCGAGCGCGTACCGCAGGCCGCGTTCGGTCAGCGTCTCCATCGCGCGCGCGAACGATTCCATGTCTCCCGTTGCGGTCTGCTCCGTGAGTTCGATGACGATGCGCTCGGGCGCGACAGGTTCTCCGGCCACGGTCAGCAGGTCCATCATGCCCTCCCCCGCACCGCACAATAATGTCCGTAATGTCTGCGCGCTGAAGTTGAGAAACAACTGGCCCGGCAGTGCGAGCGCGCTCCATGCCGACAGCGCGACACGCGCGGCTTCGCACTCGAGCGCGAAGGCGGCGCCGATCTCGCGCGCGTGGCGGAACAGCGCATCGGGTTGGGCCAGCGGCGAACCGGCGGGGCCGCGGATGAGCGCTTCGTAGCCGAGGACGGCATCGCCATGAAGCCGAACGATGGGCTGGAACACCGCGTGGAGCGGTGGGAAACCTGCGGCGTTGCGTTGCATGGCGGTCCGGTATTCGACGAAAAATCTGGCACGCCATTTCATGACCGTGACATGACCCCGGTATGACAAACTCGGAAAAGCCTCCAACAATTCGCCGCGTATATCGATATGCGTATCGCGGCGATTCGCAGCCCGATTGCGCCCTCCGTAAAGACCCTGACACAAACGCGTCAACCGATGGCGGCGCCGGACCGTTTCGGGTGTCATTGGGCGGGCATCCGCACTCCCATCCGCACGTCGAAGGGCGCCCCACATCGCAGATGTGTCGGAGCGAAACAAATGACATTGCGGGGTAACCGGGATTTACGTCTTCCATTACCAAGTTACAGAACTGTTGCACTTGGAAGCGCGCCACGGCGCGCCGGACGCGGGAATGCCGGTTAGGCTTGACTCATCGCAACACGAATGACCACACAGGGAAATCATGTCTGAACGCCTCATCATGCTGGACGTCCCCGGCGTCTTGTACTCGGCCCGCTCGGCGGCTCGCCTGGGCGGCACGCCCAACACCGGTACGTTGCGCGACGTGAGGTTCTTCGATCCGATCGCGCTCGGCTTCCTGCGCCGTCTGTTCGGCATCGCCGGCGCCCGGGTCGTGGTCTCCGACGGCTGGCGTCGTGGTACGCCCGCCGCGATCCTCCAGCAGCTCGATCTGCAGATCGAAGGCATGACCCCTCGCGTCGAAGGCGGCCATGGCGCCGAGATCGATGCCTATTTCACCGAGCGCGCCGAGCCCTCCGCCTGGGTCATCCTTTCGACCGCCGCACCGGAATCGATGTCCGCGGCGCAGCGCGATCGGCTGGTGAGCGTGGATCCGGCGGAAGGCCTGACCGTCGAAAACTTCCGCCAGGCGCTGGACATCCTTGGCGTCGCCTGCCCGTCCACGGTCACGCCCGACTCGCGCGTGGACGCGGACCTGCGCGCCAAGCTGCGTCACCTGCAGCAACTGGCCCGCGTGGCCCCGTCGCGTTTCACGCCGGCCACGACGGACGTGGCGCCCGGTATTGCCGTGACGCACTGATCCTCCCTTTTTGATGGCCCGCCAGCGGCGGGGCCACCACGGGCGACGGAGATTCCGTCGCCCGTTTTTCTTCGCGCCTGAATCCGCGCACGCATTCTGCACAGCAGAATATCGGTTCCACAATGCAGTTGACAGGCTCGGCCATCGATGGGACGATCCCGCCCAACGATGCCGGGCGGACGCACGCCTGGCACAGCAACATGGAGACCTGCATGCGCAGCCACGCATCCCCTTCCGCCGTGCCCGCCCCGGGCGCCGCCCAGCCGTCCGTTCCACCCTTCCGCCCCCCTTTCCGACGCCTGCACGAAGCCTTCCTGCCGTGGGCCGCCAGCGATCCCGACCGCATCGCCATCATGGATGCGCATCGGGCGCTGCGTTACCGCGAACTCGATGCCGCGGTGCAGCAGACCGCGCGCACGCTCGCGGGGCTGGGCGTGCAGGGCGGCGACCGCGTGGTCGTCGTGACCGAGAACAGCGTGGGCTGTGCGGTCATCCTGCTCGCGCTGAGCCAGCTCGATGCCTGGTCGGTGCCCGTCAACGCGCGCCTCTCCCCGCGCGAGGTCGGCAATATCGTCGAGCATGCCGATGCGCGACTGACCCTCTACCTCGACAGCGACTTTGCCGAAGCGCGCGAGCATGGCCTGGCGCGCAACGCGCAGTGGGCCGAATGGCCGCACGTGGGCCGCCTGCTCATCGGCCCGCTCAACGCCGGCGCCGCGCGCGAGCCCGTCGCGGACGATGCCGCGGAACAGGTGGCCGCGCTGATCTATACGACCGGTACGACCGGCGCATCCAAGGCCGTGATGCTCACGCACGCGAACCTCATGTTCATCGGCTATTCCAACCGCATGCAGGCGCGCGTGCAGCCTGGCGACCGTATCTATGGCGTGCTGCCGATCTCGCACGTGTACGGCCTGTCCGTGCTGCTGGTGGGTCCCATGTCGAACGGCGCCACCGTTCATTACGAGCCCCGTTTCCGTCCCGACCAGCTCGCGCGCATGCTGCGCGACGAGTCGCTCACCGTGCTGCACGGCGTGCCCGCGATGTATGCCAAGACGATCGAGCGGAGCCGCGCCAATGGCCAGTCGCTGCGCACGCCGTCGTTGCGCATCGCGCAGTGCGGCGGCGCGCCGCTGACCGCGACGCTCAAGGCCGCGTTCGAGGAGACCTTCGGCATTCCGCTGCAGAACGGTTACGGCATGACGGAGACCTCGCCGACGGTGTGCCAGACGCGCGTCGAATCGCCTCGTAGCGATTGCTCGGTAGGCCCCGCGGTGCCGCATGTCGAACTGCGGCTCGGCAACGTGCAGGCCGACGGCAGTGGCGAACTGCTCGTGCGCGGACCCAACGTGATGAAGGGCTACTACCGCCGCCCCGACCTGACCGCCGCGGCAATCGACGCGGACGGTTGGCTCCATACCGGCGACCTGGCGCGCATCGACGCCGATGGCGCGGTGTCGATCGTCGGCCGCGCCAAGGAAATCATCATCCATTCCGGCTTCAACGTGTATCCCGAGGAAGTCGAGCAATCGCTCAATGCGTATCCGGCCGTGCTGCAATCGGCCGTGGTGGGCCGCGCGGTGGAAGGCAACGAGGAAGTCATCGCCTTCCTCGAAGTGCGCGCGGGCATGACGCTCGACGAGGCGGAGTTGCGGGCGTTCCTCCGTGAGCGGTTGTCGCCGTACAAGATGCCCGCGGAGTACCGCGTCATGCAGCAACTGCCGGCGGCGCCGTCGGGCAAGATCCTGAAGGCTGAACTGCGCAAGCTGCTCGGCGACACCACCGCGAGGACGCCAGCATGAACGCGATCGACAGGAACGTGGCTCGTCCCCGCGACGGCTCGCGCAAGGAAGACCGCCATTTCGTGACCGCGCTCGCGCGTGGGCTGGACGTACTGGCGTGCTTCCGCGCGTTCGACGTCGAGCTCGGCAACGCGGAACTCGCGCAGCGCTGCGGCCTGCCGAAGTCCACGATCTCCCGGCTCACGCATACGCTCACCGAACTTGGCTACCTGCAGGCGCTGACCGATCCCGTGCGGTATCGGCTCGGCAGTTCCGCGCTCGGCATGGCGCCCGTCGCGCGCGAAGGCACCGATGTGCTGGCCGTGGTCCGGCCGTACATGCAGGAACTCGCCGATCTGTCGCAGGGCGTGGCATCGCTGATCGTGCGCGACAGGGGACGCATGCTGATCTACGAGAACTGCCATGCAGAGTCGTATCTGACGCTGCGCGTGAACGTCGGCAGCCGCGTGTCGGGACTGACCACGGCCGCCGGACGCGCGTATCTGATGGCGCTGACGCCAGCCGAACAGCGGCAGGCACTGGCCGCGTTTCGCGCGGACGATCGCGCGAGCGCCGCGCAGGCGGATGACGTGCTCGCGCGCGCGCGGGAAGAGAAACAGCGGCTGGGCTGCACGACGTCGTTCGGCGAATGGCTGCCCGACATCAACTCCATTGCCCTGGCCTTTCGGCCGGGACCGTCGCTGCCGCCGATGACGCTGAGCTGCAGCGGTCCGAACGCGATCGTGCCGCCCGCCCATCTGCTGGATGCGGTGCGGCCGCAGCTGCACGATCGCATTGGCCGCATCGAAGCCGCGCTGGGTACGCGTTAGGGCAATGCGCAATTTGTGATACAGGCGGTGGGCGCGGGTATGATGCGCCGATCCCCACTCTTCGCACCACGGAAGCCGTCATGCCGCACCTCGTCATCGAACTCACCGAGAACACCCGCCTGAACTGCTCGCAGGAAGAACTGCTCGACGAAGCCAACGCGGCGCTGCTGGCCAGCGGGCAGTTCCAGGAGCCGGACATCAAGTCGCGCTGCATCACGCTCGGCGTGTTCCGCCAGGGCACCGACGTCGCCGACCGCGCATTCGTGCACGCGACCCTCTCCGTGCTCGACGGCCGCGATCAGCCGACGCGGCGCCAGCTTGGCCAGATCGTCTGCGACGCGCTAGCCGAAGCGGTGCGCGCGGGCGAGGGCCAGAGCGTGCAGATCAGCGTGAACGTTGTGGAAATGGAGCGCGCGATCTACGCCAAGACGGTGATCGGCGCGTGACCGCCCGCCCCTGACGACCTCGATCCGAAGCGCTATCCTGAAGGGAAGCGCTATCCCACGCGGGGAGGACAATGGACAGCTTCAACGGTTCACACGCTGTCGCGCCAGCAACGCCGATCGTCGCGATCGGCTCGTCGGCTGGAGGCATCACGGTGCTGCAGACGCTTCTCGGTACCCTGCCCGCCCCGTTGCATTTCGCGGTCGTCGTGTTGCAACATTTGCCCATCGGCGAATCCAGCCAGTTTCCCAAGCTGCTTGCCCGGTGGACGTCGGCGCCCGTCGTCGTGGCGTCGGAGGGTGTCGTTCCCGAGACCGGGGTGGTCTATGTCCCGTCACCCGACACCACGCTGACGATCGAGGCCGGAGTGTTTCGCACGCAGCCAGCCAGCGCAACGGGGAGCAGCTATCGCCCCGGCATCGACTCCATCGATACGTTCCTGGAGAGCCTCGCCCGGTGCAATGGGGGCGCGTGCGTGGCGGTTATCTTGTCCGGCACAGGCTCCGATGGCACGGCTGGCGCATTCTGTGTACGGCAGGCGGGCGGCGCCGTCATCGTGCAAGACCCCATGACCGCGCTGCATGATGGCATGCCCAACGCCGTGATCCGCCGCGACCTGCACGATCACATGCTGCCGCCCCAGGCCATCGGCAGGCAGATGGCGGTGTGCAGTGCGGCCGGCTATCGCCGGCCAACCAAGACGCGGGAGCCGACGCAGGACTACGACCGCTCGCTTGCTCGCATCATCTTCGAGGTTCGCCAGCACGCGGGGCTCGACCTCACGAGCTACAAGCCGTCGCCCCTGCTATGGCGGGTGCAGCAGCGCATGGACAGGCGGCACGTGCGGGACCTCGCCGACTACGCGTCGATGATCGCCGACGACCCCACCGAACTCGAATCGCTGATCGCGGCGCTGCCCATCCACGTGACGGAGTTCTTCAGGGATCGCGAGGCGTGGGCCGCCCTGACTGAAGACGTCCTGACCCCGCTGCTGCTGGACCGCGGGTGCCGCGCAGCGCTGCGCACCTGGTCGGCTGGATGTGCGAGTGGAGAGGAAGCGTATTCCCTCGTCATCGCGATGGAAGATGTCAGGCGCAGGCACAAGGTCTGCAAGGACTATCGATGTTTCGCGACCGACGCCTCCGCGGAGATACTGCGGCGCGCAAGTCTCGGAGTATTCAAGCCCGATGCCATGAATGGCCTGTCTGCCGAGCAACAGGACGAGTACTTCATTCGCGCGGATAACCGATATCGCGTCAAGCACCATCTGCGCGAACGCATGGTGTTCGCCTCGCAAAACCTGCTATCCGACGCGCCGCTGGCGGGCATCGATGTGGTGGTCTGCAGAAATCTGCTCATCTACCTTGAGCGCCCCGCCGCGATGCAGGCGTTATCCGCCCTCCACAGCAGCCTGCGAATGGGCGGTTACCTTTTCCTCGGCAAGAGCGAGTATTACGACTTGCGGGAACACGGCTTTCGCAGCGTCGCCCCCCACACCAACATCTTCCAGAAGACGGGCGAGTTCACGCGCGGCAGCGCGCGGGCGCTCTACGCTCACGCCCGCCGCAATCGGCCGACCGAACCCGTGTACCGGCGCCAGTCGTGTGACGATCAGTTCGTCTTTCCGAGTGTGCTGCTCAGCCGGGAAGGCGAGATTCTCCGCATCCATGGCGCGGCAGGCGCGATGCTTCGCATGCCGCCTGGCGAACCGACGCACAGCTTCCTGGCGCTGGTCCCGCGCGAGTGGACCATCAAACTGCGCATCGCCATGCAAGATGCATTCGAGCAAGACAAGCAATGCGTCGTCAGCGGCCTGCGGCATCCCGATCATGACGGCACCTTCCGCATCCGATTGACGCCCTTGCGCGCGTCGGAAGGCAAAGCACCGAATCGCCTGCTGGTTTCGTTTCTCGGCGGCGAGGCCGAAGACGCCGCGGATACCGAGACATCGCCGCTTCACGCGGACGCCGAAGCGCTGGCGATCTCTCAGAGCGATCTGGCCGCGTCCAGAGAGCAACTGCAGTCGCTCAATGAAGAACTGCTGGCATCGAACGCACTGCTCAACACCAGCAACGACGACCTGCACGCCGCGGTTGCGGAGCTGCATCTGAAAGTGCTGGAGCTGGAGATGCAGAGCAACGTGCTGTCCGCGGGTGAGGTCATGGCGCTCTTCGTCGATAGCGGCCTGCGGGTCAGGTGGGCCACGAAGTCGTTGAGCAAGCTATTCCCCCTCATACCGGAAGACAGCGGCCGGGCGATCGCCGACCTCGTGCCGAGGTTCGCGGACCCGCGGTTCTATCCGGACCTCCGCGACGTCCTTGCCGCCATCCAGACCAAGGAGGCGGTAGTGCGCAGCGAGGAAGGCCGCTGGTATGTCAGGCGCATGTTCCCGTATGCATCGAAAGATGGCGGAATCGAAGGTGTCGCGGTGACCTTCGGGGACATTACCGAACGCCGCAACGTCGAAGATGCCCTGAGAGCCAGCGAAAGAATGCTAAGGCGTAGCACCGCGTGGATTCAGGGCGAAAAGGAGGCGTTCAAGGCGGCGATGAACGGTGCGCCGTTGAAACAGTCGCTGAATATCCTTCTGAAGACGATCGCGAGCCAATCGGACGACGGCCGCCGTTGCGCCTTCTACATCGCCAGCGACGACGGGCTGCATCACGTCGTCGGCATGTCAGGCGAGTACGCGCGCTGCGTGGAGGGCTTCGAGATCTCCCCCGAATCGCTGGCTTGCGGACTCGCCGTCGCCAGCGGCAAGGCCGTCATCACACCCGATGTTCGGGAGGATCCGCGCTGGGAAGGCTGGCGATGGCTTGCCGAGAGGTTTGGCTACCGCGCGTGCTGGTCGTTCCCGGTGGAGACGTCCGGGGGAAAGCTGGTGGGTTCCCTTGCCATCTACCATCAGGCGCCCACCGCCCCGGACCTGCTCGATATCGAGCTCGCGACCGCATTGACGCACGCGGCCGCCATCATCATTTCACGCGACGACCAGTTTGGCGCCTCATCCGTGGCGCCTAGTCCGGCTTGATGCCGGCGCGCGCCACGATCGGCTTCCACCGCTGCTGCTCCGCCGCGATAAAGCGCGCGAATTCCTCCGGCGTCGAGCCCGCGACGAGTGCCGCGTCGGCGCTAAGGCGCTCCACCGAGGCAGGGCTCTTTACCGCCTTGATGGTGGCCTCCGCCAGCTTGGCGGCGGCCGGCTGCGGCAACGACGCCGGCGCCAGCAGCCCATACCACTGCGTCATCTCGAATCCGGGGTAGCCCTGCTCCGCTACCGTGGGCACATCCGGCAACTGTGGAATCCGCTGGGCAGTGCCTGTCGCGATGCAACGCACCTTGCCCGTCTTGATGAACTGCAGGATGGCGGGCGCGCCGATGGCCGCGGCGTCCAGACGCCCGGACAACAGGTCGGTAATCTGCGGGCCGCTTCCACGATACGGCACGTGCGTGATGAAGGTGCCCGTGGTCGCCTTGAGGTATTCGAAGGCCAGATGACCGGCACTGCCGTTGCCGGCCGAACCGTAGTTCAGCTTGCCCGGTTTGCTCTTGGCCAACGCCACGAATTCCTTGAGGTTCTTCGCGGGCACATCGGGATGCACGACGTACAGGCTCGGCACCTTGGACAGCAGCGAAATCGGCTTGAAGTCCTTGATCGGGTCGTAAGGCAGCTTCCCGAAGATGTACGGGTTGACCGCGAGGGTGCCGATATGCCCGAGGATGAGCGTATGGTTGTCGTCGGCCCGCGCGACTTCGCCCATGGCGATATTGCCCGCGCCACCCGGCTTGTTCTCGACGAAGACCGACACGCCAAGCAATCTGGTGAGCTCCGCCGCGGTCGATCGCGCGACGATCTCCGAACTGCCGCCGGGCGCGAACGGCACGACCAGCCGGATGGTCTTCGACGGCCAGTCCTGCGCGCGCGCCAGCGTGGGCGCGAGCGCCCCCACGCCGAGCGCGGCCATCAGTCCAAGCAGGTGCCGGCGATCGGCGTCATGGGTGCGATGGGTGGACATGGGTCTCCTCCTGTTCTAATGGGGTTATTCCGGTTTGACGTTGCCGTCCTTGATGACTTTCGCCCAGAGCTTCGTCTGCGCATCGATGAAGCTGACGGCATCGGCCGGGGACCCCGTTGCCACCTCGCCGCCCAGTTCGGCGACGCGATGACGGATCTCCGGGCTCGCCATGACTTTCTGCAGCGCGCCCGACAGGCGGCTCACCACGGCTTCGGGCGTGGCCGCGGGCAGGAACGCCGCATTCCACTCATAGACCTCGTAGCCGGCGACGCCCGCTTCCTGCATGGTTGGCACATCGGGCAGCGCCGAGGTGCGCGTATGGCTGGTGACCGCCAGAGGCCGCAGCTTGCCCGCCTTGATGTGCTGGAGGCTCGAGGCCACGTTGGCGAAGAACAGCGGCACCTGCCCGGCGATGACGTCGGTCATGGCGGGGCCGCCGCCCTTGTACGGTACGTGGAGCAGGTCGACACCGCCGCGCTGCTCGAACAGCACGCCGGACAGATGTTGCGCGGACCCATTGCCCGACGACGCGAAGGCAACCGTGCCCGGCTTCTGCCGCGCCAGCGCCAGCACGTCCTTGACGCTGGCTGCCGGGAACGCGGGGTTGGCGACCAGCACGTTCGGATAGCGCGCGAGGACGCCCACCGCGCGGAACGCCTTGGCGGGGTCGTAAGGCAGCTTCGGATAGAGGCTCGGATTCACGGCGTAGGACGACGCATCGACCATCAGCGTGTAACCGTCTGGGGCCGCCTTGGCGACGTACGACGCACCGATCTGTCCGCCCGCGCCGGGGCGGTTTTCAACGATCACGGTCTGGCCGAGCTCGCGTCCGAGCGCGGGCGCGATGAGCCGCGCCATCAGGTCGGCGCCGCCACCGGGCGGATACGTGACAACGATGGTGACGGGCCGCGCGGGCCATGGCGCCGCGGCATCGGCAGCGTACGAGTGCGAGGTATGCACGGCCAGACTGGCCAGCGCGAGGGTCATCAGGTAACGCATGAGGGTTCTCCGTCGGAAATGGGTGATCGCGTGGGATGTGGAGTCGGCGCGTGAAATCACCGAATCTCGGCCGCGTAACGGAAGGCGTAGGCATCGCCCCGCGTCAGCCGGTATTCCACGCATTGGCCTTGAATATCGAATGCCTGTCGCGTGACCAGCGCGCAGGGATGGGATGCGGGGAGTGCGAGCTGCTCCGCTTCGCCGGCTTCCAGCGGGCGGAAGGTCACCTCGTCCATCGCCCGATGTACGGTGATGCCGCAATGCTGGCTCAGCATCGGATAGAGCAATTCGCCCCACTCGGCCGTGGGAATGTCCTGCAGCGCCGCACAGCCCGGCAGCGGCAGCCAGATCGATTCGAGCAGCCGCGGATGGTCCGCCACCCAGCGCCGGCGCGAAATCGCCAATCCGCGGGCGCCTGTGCCGAGCGCGAATCGCGCGGCCATCGTCTTGTCGAGGCGCACGCTCCGGCAGGACAGGATTTCCGAGCGCGGCACCGTGGGAGTGGCGGTGGCGGTGGCCTCGCCATCGGACTCCGCACGAAAGCGGAAAAAGCGCATCATGCTCGCGCCCGGCAGACCGCCCGACAGCCCGTTACGCACGAACGTCCCCTTCCCCTGCACCCGCTCGAGCAGTCCCTGCTGGACGAGCACCGCGATCGCCTGCCGGATTGTGCCGAGCGCGGTGCCGAAACGGCTCGCCAGCGCGCTCTCGGCCGGAATGGCGCTGCCAGGCGGCCATTCCCCCGCGAGAATGCCGTCCTGCAGTTGCCTGGCAATCTGCCCATACCGGCTCATGCCCGCGGCGGCGGCAGATTGAACGATGGGATTGTCGGGCATTGGGTGGCGTGCTAGATTCAAGTCCTATAGAGGACTAGAGTATCAGGGCCGCGCGCGCGGTGCCATATCGGGGGTAACCCGTACAGAGGAGAATCGAGCCATATGATGACGAGCCAGCCGCTGGTGGATTGCCACTTCCATGTATTCGATGCCGGGGTCGCCGTCGCATCGGCGCGCTATCGCCCGTCCTATGCGGCACCGCTGACGGATTGGCTCGCCATGGCCGGCGTCGTCGGAGGCGCGCACGGCGATCCGTACGGCGTGGTGGTGCAGACGAGCTTCCTCGGCACCGACAACTCGATGATGCTGGCCGCATTGGGGCGCATGCCGGCGCGGCTGCGTGGCGTGGCGGTGGTCGATCCGTCCGTGCCGGACGCCGGGCTGACCGCCCTCGATGCCGCGGGGGTGCGGGGGATCCGTCTGAACCTGTATGGCGACGAGGGGTGGCGCCGTATCGAGACGGCGCCATGGCGCGGGCTCTTTTCACGCATTGCCGCGCTGGGCTGGCACATCGAGCTCCATACCGACAACGGGGATGGCGCGACGATTCTGTCGGCGCTCGATGCGGCGATTGGCGACGCACCGGCCCCGATCGTGCTCGATCACTTCGGCCGCCCCGGCGCGGGCGGCGTCGCCGATGCGGTGTTCGACACCGCGCGCGCCGTGCGCGAGCGGCGACCGCTGTGGGTCAAGATCAGCGCCCCTTACCGCCTGGGCGACGGCCTCACCAGCCCGGGCGCGTGGCAGGCGCTGACGACACGCTGGGCCGAGGTCGCCGGCGCGGATCGTCTGCTGTGGGGAAGCGACTGGCCGTGGACCAACCACGAAGGCCCGGCGCGTGCGGACGAATGCCGCGCCACGATGGCATGGCTCGCTACACGCCCCGACCTCGAGGACCGGCTGCGCTGGCGCAACGCCGCCGCTCTCTACGGTTTCGACATACCGGGCTGAGCGCACCGGCGTATCACCGCAAAGCGGCGGCAGAGGACGGGCGCGTCAGCCGGCGAAGGGTTTGCCCATGGGCTTCAGCCGGATGCCCGGCGTCAGACGCGTCCACGGCAGATCGGCGGGGTCGGCCGTCATCGGGCCGGGAGCCTTCGCCACGAGCACTGCATGGGCGATGCCCTGGAAGTCCGCGCGAAAATGGACCGAGCTCTTGTTCACGAGGATTTTCATCGCCTCGGGCTCGACGCCGCCGACGCGATAGAGATTCCGGTCGAGCATCTGTGCCTTGCCGCTGCTGACCACGACCTGCACGCCATCGATACTCAGCAGCGCCACGGGCCCGACATCGGCGAGCATGCCGTGCATCATCGGTCCACCGAAACGGCAGACGCCGTCCGACAGCTTCAGCACTTCGAAACGCGCCTGCAGTGGCTCGTCGCCGGGGACGCCCGACACGCCGCCGAGCGCCACGTCGATCGTGGCGCCGACGCCCGCGCGATGCGCCGCGGCCGCGGCCGCCGGGTCCCATATCAACCCGATGGCAGCGCCCCGCGCGCCGTTGCGCAACAGCGCACGCAGCATGCCCATCGTATTGGAGTCGCCGCCGGCGCCGGGGTTGTCCTGCGTATCGGCGATGACCACCGGGCGCGTGGCGCCCTCCGCCATGCGCATGGCCTCGCGGACCGCCTCGTCGGGCGAGAGGAACGGCACCTCCCATGCGGACTCCTCGGCCAGCATCTTGTCGTAGAGCGCCTGCACGGCGGCTTCCGCCGCGGCGGCATCCTCCGCGTATCCCCAGATCACGGGTCCGCACTCGGGGAAGTCCGCGGCCGGAAAGCCGGGGGCGAACGACAGCGAGACCACTCCATCGGACTCCAGCCCGGCAAGCGCGGCGTACAACCCGCGCGCCGGTTCCAGCATCGTGCACATGCCGTTGATCGGAATGAGGAACGGCAGCCTGCGCGCGGCGGCCCGCCAGCGACGCGGGCCCGTCAACAGCCCCTGCAATAGCTCTGCCGCGCGCACGCCGGTTTCCGCCATATCGACATGCGGATACGTGCGGTACGCCACCAGCGCGTCGGCGGCATCGAGCATGCGTTGCGTGACGTTGGCGTGGAGGTCGAGCGATGCCACCAGCGGGACATCGGGGCCGATCGCGGCGCGCACGCGCGCGAGCAGCTCGCCTTCGCCATCGTCGGCGTGCTCGGCGACCATCGCGCCATGCAGGTCGAGATACACGGCATCGAAACCGCCGTTGCGGGCCGCTTCGACGATCTCTCCGGCGATGCGCTCGAAAGCGTCCTCGGTGACGTGCGCCGACGGGCTCGCGCCGGCCCAGATCACAGGGCTCAGCGTCCAGCCGTTGCGCTCCGCGGCCTGGATGAAACCGCCGGCCGGGATATTCACATCGCGCAGCGCCAGCACATCGCCGCCGCGAACCATCGCGGGAAAGCCCTCCCCGCGCTCGAAGCTCGCATAGGTGGCCTTGGATGGCGCAAAGGTATTGGTTTCGTGCTGGAAACCGGCAATCAGGATTCGGGGTGCCAAAGGGCTCTCCATGTTCAGGGTCATCTTAGATTGCGGCCGGGCTGCCCTGGGGCGTGGGCATGCGGCTGGCCACGAGCGTCACCGCGCCGGCCACGAGCAGGGCCACCATCACGAGCAGGCCGGCCTGCATGCTGCCTGTGGTCGTGCGCACCCAGCCGATGATGGTCGGGCTCAGGAAGCCGCCGATCAGGCCGATGGTATTGATCAGCGCGATGCCGCCCGCGGCCGCATCGCCTTTGAGGTACTGAGAAGGAATGGCCCAGAACACCGTGTAGGCCGTCCACATCATCGCCGTGGCGATGGTCATGCAGAGCAGCGACACCCCGAGGTTGCCGCTGAAGAGCGTGGCCACCGCCAGCGCGGCAGCGCCGATGAACGCGGGCACCGCGCTATGCAGCCGGCGTTCACCGCGCCGGTCCGAACGCCGGCCGATGACGATCATCGCGATGGCGGCCGCGATGTAAGGGATCATCGAATAGAGACCGATCTGCATGGTGTCCGTGACGCCGTCCGCCTTGAGGATGCTGGGGAGCCAGAAGCTCACGGCGTAGATACCGCAAATCATGGTGAAGTAGGCAAAGGCCAGCAGGTAGACACGCGGGTCGCGCGCGACCTCGCCGAACGAATGGTGGCCGCCCGCAGGCGAGCGCAGCTCGCTGGCGATCATGCGCTTTTCTTCGTCGGTGAGCCACCTGGCATCGGCGGGGCGGTCCGCCAGCACGCGCAATGCCAATACGCCGAGCAGCACGCAAGGCAGGCCTTCGACGAGGAACATCCATTGCCAGCCGGCCAGGCCGTGCGCGCCGGAGAGCGCCGTCATCAGCCAGGTCGACAGCGGTGAACCGAAGATGCCACCGAGCGGACCCGCCAGCATCACGACGGCCATCACGCGCGCCATGCGCTGCTGCCCGTACCAGTACGTGAGATAGAAGATCATGCCGGGCGCGAAGCCGGCTTCGAACACGCCCAGCAGAAAGCGCATGACGTAGAACGTGGTCTCGTCGCGCACGAACATCATGCCGGCCGACGTCAGGCCCCAGAGCACCAGAATACGGCTGATCGTCTTGCGCGCGCCAATCCGGGGCAGAAGCAGGTTACTCGGGATTTCGAACAGCACGTAACCGAAGAAAAAGATGCCGGCGCCAAGGCCGTACACCGCGTCGGAGAGGCCCAGGTCGCTCTGCATCTGCAGCTTGGCGAAGCCGATGTTGACGCGGTCCAGATAGGCAAACGTGTAGCAAAGCAGCAGGAATGGCAGCAGGCGCCAGTTCAGTTTTCGGTACAGGGCCTGTTGCGCGGCGCTATCGCGCCCCGGCGTGTTGCGCGGAGGCAGTGTGGGGGTCATGCAGATTTCTCCCGTGATCGCTCGTGGATGCGATGAACGTTGTGCTGGTGCGCTCTTTTAGTTTTCGAGCATCGTGCGGCAGTTGAAATGGCATGGCAAGAGCAACTGAAGTCGGCTATCGTTGCTCATCCGGCAACACTCAACTTCACGCGGATGTCGATATGCGAGAACTGAACCAGCGCAGGCTGCGCTATTTCCACGAGGTGCTGACGCACGGGTCCATCCGCGGCGCGGCGGACAGCATCAACACGTCGCCTTCCGTCATTGCGCGCCAGATACGCCTGCTGGAAGACGAAGTGGGCGCCGCCCTGTTCGACCGCCACGCGCGCGGCGTGCAGCCCACCGAAGTCGCGCAGCATCTGCTGGAGTACTGGCAAGGCTGCCGTGCGCAACACGAGCTGTTCGAGGACCGCCTGCAGGCATTGCGAGGCTTGCAGCACGGCCAGGTGCGCATCGCGACCAGCGAAGGCTATGTCGATAGCCTGATGGATGAAGTGCTGACCGATTTCTGCGCGCAATACCCGCGGCTCGATGTCACGGTGGACACGCTGCCCGTCAACAACGTGCTGCAGGAGGTCGCGGACAGCCGGGCGCATATCGGCCTGGCGTACAACCCACCCTCGCATGCGGATGTGCGCTGGGTCGCCACGTCATCGCAGCCGGTCGTGCTCCTCGTCCATGCCAACCATCCGCTCGCGTTGCGCGGCACGAAAGTCGATGTGCACGAACTGAACGATTTTCCGCTGGCGATGATGCCGCCGGCCTTCGGGCTCGGACAGATCGTCCAGATGCTGTCGTACGCCGAGAACATCCAGATCCGCCCGACGCTGACGACCAACTCGCTCGCCGTGTTGCGGCACTTCGTCAAGCGCCATCACGGCATCACGCTGATGGGCGCGTTTGCCGCCTATCACGAACTGGGCTCGGGTGAGCTGGTCACCTTGCCCATCGCGCATCCGCTGTTCGAATCGGCCAAGGCGCAGTTGCTGGTCAAAACGGGCAGGCCCCTGGGCGTGGCGGCGAACGCGCTGCTCGAACGCATCCGGCGCGACATGCCGATGTTCGCGGTGCCAGCGCCCCGCCGACGGGCAAAATCGTCGGGGCGCAGGCACCCTCGCGGGTAGCCACGCGCGCGGCAACACGCGACTACGCGGCGGCGCGGGCGAGCGCCGTGGCGAACTGTCGGTACGCGCGCAAGGGACGGCCGAGGATACGCGTCAATCGCTCGACATCTTCCGCTTCCGGAATCATGCCGTCGCTTACGTAGCGTTCCGCCATCAAGCGCATTTCGTACGCCATCCACCGGGGCAGGAAGTTGGCGAGGTTGGCTTCGAAAGCCGTGGGATCGTCCCCGCCGTAAGCGATGGCGCGGCCGGTGATGTCCGACCATATCGCGGCCAGCCCGGCACCGGTCAGCGTGTCGGGGCCCACCAGATTGAAGGCGTCATTGGGCAGATCTTCCGGCCCGTCATGCCGGCGGATCAGTTCGAGCGCCGCCACCTCGGCGATGTCTCCAGTGTCGACCATGGCGACGCCCCTGCCGCCGATGGGCATGGGATACACACGGTGCTGCAGGATGACGTCCCTGACCATGTGTTCGTTGTCCATGAAGTATGCCGGCCGCAGCATGGTCGCGCTGAAGCCGGCGTGTTCGATCAACCGTTCCACCGCCAGTTTCACGGCGAAGTGCGGCACGTTCGCAAAGCGCTCCGCGTGCATGACCGACAGATACACGACCCGGCGGACGCCCGACTCGCGGGCCACATTGAGGGCGGTGAACGCCTGCGTGAATTCGTCGCCGGCCACGGCATTGAGCAGGAACAGCGTCCGCACGCCGACGAACGCTTTGCGCAATGCGGCGATGTCGAGCATATCGCCCTGAACGATATCGACGACTGGCGGGAGGTCCGCCTTGGATGGGTCCCGGACGAGCGCGCGCACATCGGCGCCGCGCTGCACGAGTTGACCTGCGACCTGGCGTCCGACACGCCCCGTTGCGCCGGTGATGAGGATGGTCATGCTGTTCTCCTGAAAAGGTTGGCTGAGAAAATCGCACTTGCCAGGAAACAGTAATCGATCCATATTCGGTCCGGTAGCCATCAAAACTGAACACCTCGTCCCAATAATGGAACACATCGATCTTCTCGCGCTAGCCGATTTCAATCTCGTCGCCCGCCACGAAAGCCTGGGCGCCGCGGCGCGCGCGACCGGACGGCCCAAGGCCACACTGTCCCGGAAGATTGCCGAACTGGAGGACAGCCTCTCGCTGCGGCTCTTCGAACGCGGTCCGCGGGGCCTCACGCTCACGCAGGAAGGACACGCGCTATACGCGCGCACGGGGACGCTGCTCGCGGAAATCGCGGAGAGCGCGTCGGCGATCGCTTCCGGTAGCGAACGGCCTCGCGGCCGCCTGCGCATCACGGCGCCGGCGCTGTTCTCCCAGATCGCGATGGGAAAGCTCATCTCGACATTCGCGCGGAAGTATCCCGAGGTGCGGCTGGAAGTCACGACGGAGGATCGCAGCGTTGACATGCTCGCGGAGGGCTATGACGTCGCGATTCGCGTGAACCCGGACCGCGATGAAGACCTCATTGGCCGCATCTTCGTTCGCGACCGACTGGTGGTCGTCGCGGCGCCGGGCCTGCATCGTCCACGCAAGGCCGACCGGCCCGTTCCGGCCATCGTCCGGCAGGAGAGCGAGCAGCGGTCCGGCTGGGCGCTCACCACCCGCGCCGGACAGGTACGGCTTCCGATAACGCCCGTGGCAGTGCTGTCATCGCTGTTCCTGATACGCGATGCGGTACGGCTCGGCATGGGCGCCGCGTGCCTGCCGTTGTCGATGGTAAGCGCGGACCTTGCGTCGGGCGCGCTCTCTCGCTGGGGCGACATCGACGGAACGGAGGTCACGCTATGGGCGCTTTATCCGTCGCGGAGGCATCTGAGCATCCGCGTGTCCGCGTTCCTCGATCACCTGAAGGAGGCCTTTCCCTCGGGTACGCCCGAGGAGCTGGCGGCGTACATCCGTACTAGCTCGCCAATCGCGCCTATGACGCCTATCGCGTAGTACGCTGCCCGCCCGCGCCGACTTCGAAGACCATGTGCCGTTGCAGCCGATGGTGAAGCCATCTGTGCGCGCGACCGCGGCTCGCTGCCCGGCGCCATACGAGGTCGACGCCGACAAGCCAGTCCGTGTGCGGATACGCCGCCAGCTGCAGCTCGACGAGATCGCCTCGCGCCAGTTCATCGCGAATCAGTTGCCGCGGCAGTGTCGCCCAGCCGAGACCGTTGCTGACCATCTCCATCAGCGCGAGGTAGCTTTCCGCCTGCCAGGTACGCGCCGCGCGAAGGTACTCGGTCGTGGGCAGCTTGTTCGCGTGTGCGGTGAATGCGAGGCGGCGATAGGCATGCAGATCCTCGAACGACACGCGTTCGAGAGCGGCCAGCGGGTGCGCGGGATGCGTAACATGGACCATGATGAGCTTGCCGAGCTGCACGAAATCGAGCTCGGGTGAATAGCCCGGCTGCGCGAACGCAATGCCAACCTCGGCGTCGCCTTTCAGCACCAGTTCACTCACGTCCCCCGACATCGGATTGCGAATGGTCAGGTCAACGTAGGGAAACTCGCGCTCGAAATCCATCAGGACTGGCATGACCGTGTTGTAGGGGATCTCGATCGCCAGCGTCAGCTCGGCCGGATTCGCGCCCGCCAGGCTCGCAGCATGCGCTTCGAGCGACCGGCAGCGCTCGAGGACGGCGGTCGCCTCCCCCAGCAACGTACGGCCCGCCTCCGTAACGGTCGGGATCTTGTTGGTGCGATCGAACAACGTAACGCCGAGGTCGATCTCCAGATTGGAAATGGCGCTGCTGATCGTCGATTGCGTCTTTCCCAGCCGTCGCGCCGCCGCGGAAAACGATCCCGTTTCCACCACGACGACGAACACCTGCACCTGCTCCAGCGAAAACCGCATAGTCCTGTTCCATCGAGAAAATCGATGGCTCTTGATTTGGTTTTATGACGTCTCCGATGGATCATGCACTAGCGAAGTCAGGGCATGCAATCAGGCGGGGTCTGAGCGATGCGGCGCCCTGTCTTCGTGCATGTCACGCACATATCTGGGGCAGCGGGAATTCCTCTGCCCACTTCATCAGCGAGGGAGAGGGCGAATGAGCAAGAGCACCGCGGTGAACCCGGTGGACGAGGTGCTGCCGGCGAGGCAGTTGGCAAGTTATGGCTTGCAGCATGTGCTGATGATGTATGCGGGCGCTGTCGCGGTGCCGCTGATTCTCGGCAGTGCGCTGGGCCTGTCCCCGGTGCAGGTAGTCACCCTGATCAACGCGAATCTGCTGACGTCCGGCATCGCGACGATCCTCCAATGCCTCGGCATATGGAGGTTCGGCGCGCGCCTGCCGCTGATCCAGGGCTGCTCGTTCATCGCATTGGCGCCGATGATCATGATCGGACAGCAGTACGGACTCGCCGTCGTGTTCGGTTCCGTCATCGCCGCGGGCGCGGCGACGATTGCGCTGGCGCCGGTGTTCAGCCGGCTGCTCCGCTTTTTCCCGCCGGTGGTCATCGGCAGCCTGATCACGATCATCGGTGTGTCGCTGATGCCCGCCGCCGCCATCTGGCTCGGCGGCGGCGACCCGGGGGCGCCTGAATTCGGCAGCGTGTCGAACCTCTTGCTGGGTGCCGCCACGATCGTCGTCACGCTCGTGATCAACGCGCGCTTCCGCGGCATCGTGGGGAATCTCTCGGTGCTGCTCGGGCTGGTGGCGGGAACGATCATCGCCACCGCGTTCGGGCTCACCGATTTCTCTCATGTCGGCAGCGCCGCCTGGTTCGAGATCAGCGCGCCGTTCGCTTTCGGCATGCCGGAGTTCCGCATCGCACCCGCGCTCATCATGGTGCTGGCGATGCTGATCATCATGGCGGAAACCACGGGCAACTGCCTGGCCATCGGCAAGATCGTCGGCAAGCCGGCGAACCAGCAAACGCTCGGTAACGCGTTTCGCGCCGACGGTCTCTCCACGATGCTTGGCGGCATCTTCAACAGCTTTCCGTACAACGCCTTCACGCAGAACACTGGCCTTATCGCGCTGTCCGGCGTCAAGAGCCGCTATGTCGTGGCGACCGCCGGCGTCATCATGGTGTTGATGGGGTTGTTCCCCAAGCTCGGCGCACTGATTGCATCCGTCCCGCGCCCCGTCCTCGGTGGCTGCGCCATCGTGATGTTCGGCATGACGACCGTTGCCGGCATTCAGGAGTTGTCGCGGGTGAAGTTCGACGGCACACGCAACGCGATCGTTGTCGCCGTTTCGATCAGCGTCGGCGTGTTGCCCATGTCCTTTCCCGCGTTATTCGCGCACGTCGGCGGCACGTGGAAGCTGGTGCTGGACAGCGGCATCTTCCTCGGCGGCATGACCGCGATCCTCCTCAACGTGCTGCTGAATGGCAAGCCGAACACCCACCTTCTGGAAGAATCCCATGAGTATCCCGCCGCTAAATAAAACGTTCAACGCCGAAACGTCCGAAGCCGAAACGTCCCAGGGCATCCGCGCGCGCGATCTGGATCTGCTGCGGCAGTCGATTGCCGAGTCGTACCGGTCGAGGGAACGCGGCCGCCATCCATTTGCGGCGCTCGTGGCCGACGAAGCCGGAAACATCGTATCGGCGGCAGGCAACAACTCGATGCCGCCCGAAGGGGATCCCACCCAGCATGCCGAACTCGTCGCCGCCGCGGCCGCCGCGCGCGTGCTGCCGCCGGGAGCGCTGGCCCGATGCACGCTCTACACGAGCGCGGAACCATGCTGCATGTGCGCGGGCGCGATCTACTGGACGGGTATTGGTCGCGTGGTCTATGCCCTGTCCGAGCACACCCTCCTCGGCCTCACCGGCGACCATCCCGAAAATCCGACGTTCTCGTTGCCATGCCGAGAGGTCTTCGCGCGCGGCCAGCGGCGAGTGGACGTCGCGGGTCCGATGCTCGAAGAGGAAGCCGCCCGCGCGCACGAGGGCTTCTGGAAGTGACGAGGCTAGCGCGCCGCGTCGGGCATGAAGGATGCCGCACGCGGGTTGTGTGCATCGCGGTCGATGGCGGCGTCCATCACGCGCGCGCGCCACCGTCCCGGCGTGGTGCCCGTGGATTTGCGGAACACGTTGGTGAAATGCGCCTGGGAGTGGAAGCCCGTATCGACCGCGATGGCCGCCAGCGCGAGCTGGCCTTCGGATAGCAGCCGCTTGGCGATGTCGAGCCGGGCTTCAATCAGGTAGGTATGGGGCGTCATGCCCGTCGCCAGCAGGAATTGCGCGGCGAAGTGCATGCGGCTGAGTCCCACGTGGTCCGCCATGGCCTGCAGCGAGATGGCCTCGGTGGCATTGGCGCTGATGAAGTCCAGCGCCTTGCGCAGGCGCCATGCCTGAAGCCCTGACGGCCTGCCCGGCGCGCGCGTCGATTGCAATTGCGCGCGCACGAGATACGCCACCACGGTCCGGCACGCGTGGTCGACGAACAGTGCGGTCGAGGGATCCTGCAGGCTCGCCGCTTCGGCCAGCGCGCCGACGAAGCGTCCGAGCACGGGATCCGCGCGAAAGCACGGATCCTCGAGCGCGAATCCCTCCGGTACGTGCTGTCCGCAGCGATGCAGCGTGTCATGCATCGTGCCCGCGGGGACATACAGAATCACCGACTCCATCGGCCGCTCGACGCGGCACCGTACCCGCTCGCCGGGCGGCGTCACCTGCGAGGCGCCGAAATGCCCGCCGCGCGTGAAGGCGCCCACGCCACCCATGTAGCAATCCACCATCGTGTCGGACAAGAGGATCTCGATGGTGTAGTGACCCTCCAATCGCGGGGACGTCAGCATGCGCGGTTCGCGACGGCGATCGCTCCATCTTCCCCATGCGCAGACGGGCGCCGCGCCCGCGGGGAACAGATACGTGTCTCCCCGCCACTGCACCTCCGCGTCGGCGTCGGCGTCGGTGTCCGGAAGGGTCAAAGCTGGCGCGTCGGTATCCATAGGCTGGGCTTATAGGGTGGTGCTCCCAGCCATTTTCGTAAGGGCTTAGCCGCAACGCAATATCGCTTCGCGGGGTGGTCGATAAGCTGCGCTTATGAGCTCAGGCGGCCATCTTCGCGGCAAGCGCGGACGACTCCTGCGCGAGTTGCACGCGCATCTGGCGGATGACGCCCTTGGCGTGTTCGGAGAGCGGCGCGCCCGCGCGAAAAGCGATGACGCTGTTCAGCACAACGTCGATCGAGAGCGGCCGGATGGTCAGCCCTCTGTCCATATAGTCCGCGGCGACGAGCGGATGCGATACGCCGACACCCACGCCGGCCAGTGCGAGTTCGCAGACCGTGTGCGAGTTGGGCGTCTCCACGAGCGGCTTGAGAAAGACGCCGCTCTCGCCGAACTGGTTCTCCAGCGAGATGCGCGTCGGGTCCGCCGAGTTGAGCGCGATAAAGGGCTGCCGCTCCAGATCCTTGGGTGTCACCGTGCGCCGGCGCGCAAGCGGATGGCCATCGCGCATGACGACGACCGCGCGCAAGTGAGCGAACGGTGAATGCTCCAGCCCGGCCATCGAGAGGCCGGCCGCCATCAGGCCAAACTCGACCTTGCCGGCGGATACCGTCTCGTGGACCTCGTGCGTGTTCATCACCTGCAGCGATACCTGCACGCCGCGCTTGTCGGCCTCGAAGGCGGCGATCGCGCGCGAGATGAAGCCGAGGCCGAATGCGGGATTGATGGCGACCGTCAGGCGCCCGAGCCCGTACGAGCGCAAGCTGCGTATGCGGTGTTCGATGTATTCATAGCCGGCGAAGAACCGGTCCACATCGCTCATGAGCGCGCTGGCGGCGGAGGTGGGCTCGAGCCGCCCGCGCGTCCGCGCGAACAGGCTGACCGCGGCAGCAGTCTCGAGCTTGCGGATCGCCTGGCTGACGGCCGGCTGCGAGACGCCCAGCAACACCGCCGCCTTGCTCATGCTGCCCGACGTCATGACAGCACGAAAGATCTCGATCTCGCGAATGCCCATGTCTCTCAGCTCCCGCCGTGTTTGCGCGGGCATTAGCTTACCTGATTGGCTTACCTGATTGGCCTAGCTGCCTGGATTACGTACCTTAGAGATCCAGCAGCAGGCGTGCGCCCCCGCCGGACGATGGGTCGGCGGGCACGGCGCAGCAGATGAGCGCTTCGTCGTCCTCCGTGCGATAGCCGGGCGCGACCGCATAGGCCACGGCGCCCTCGACGATCTTCGTGCGGCACGTGCCGCAGGTGCCCCCTCGGCAACTGAACTCGGGACTCAGGCCCCGCGACTCGGCGAGATCGAGCAGCGAGCCGCCGCCGGGACTCCAGCGCGCCTCCTTGCCGGATCGGACGAATGCCACGGGCGTGGGCGTTTGCGCGGCGGTCCGCACCGGCCCCGCGACGATCGCGCCGGCGCCGGCGTCCTGTCGCCGGGTCAGGCCAGACGGACCGAAGGCTTCGGCATGAATCCGTGCGTCGGCCACATTGAGATCGCGCAATCCATCGTAGGTGGCCTGCATGAAGCCCGGCGGGCCGCACAGATAGAAATCGTAGTCGTCGAACGGCAGCGTGCGGCGCAGCAGCGCTACGTCGATACGCCCGGCGATATCGTAGTCCTTGCCTTCCTCGGCATCGGCTACCTCCGACAGCACGCGCACGCAGCGCACCTTCCCGCCGGACGCCTCGACAAGGCCACGCAGCTCCTCGGTGAACGCCCGCTCGCCGAGCGATCGCGCGGCGTGGAACATCCACGCCTCGCGGATCCTGCGCTTGCGCAGTCCCTCGTAGACCACGTGCCGCAGCATGGCGAGCAGCGGCGTGACCCCGACGCCCGCTGCGAGGAACACGGCAGGCCGGCGCTCGGCCGCATCGACGACGAACTGTCCGGCAGGCGCGCGTGCCTCGATCACGCTGCCGACGCGCATCGTGTCGTGGAGGTATGTCGAGACGACGCCCTCTCGCTTCACGCTGATCCGGTACCGGCCGTCCGATGGCGCGACCGAAATCGTGTAAGTGCGGATAACGGGCTTGCCACAGGCAGGCGGCGTGACGCGGATGGGCAGATGCTGTCCGGCCATGTGCGGAATCATGCCGGCCGCATCGTCGGGTTCGAGGTGAAAAGAACGGATCGTGGAAGATTCGTCCACGATATCGACGACACGGAACGGCCGCCATGCGTTGGCCAGCGCGGCCGCTTTCAGCCGCTCCGCGGCCTGGTCCCAGCTTCCAGTCATCAGCGAATTCGGCGACCATCCATTCGCCAGAAACGTCCACCGCACCGGCAAGGCGTCGGGCCGATACACGATGTGTTGCGGCGTGAAGTGCCATAGCCGCTCGGCACCCTGGAAGGCGCCGATCTCGGGGTCGTCGAGCGTGACCGACGCCGTGCCGCTCAATTGCAGCATGTCGCCCGTCTCGAAATCGACAAAGGTGACGCTCGCGCGCGGGTTGACGAGAAAGTTGCCGAGCGTGGCGAAGAACAGATTGCCCGCGAAATCCGGCACCGTGAGCACACCGTCTTCGCCTACGCGCACGAAGCCCGCCTTGCCGCCACGGCTCGAAACATCCACCTGCCTCGCGCCGCCCCGCTCGCCATCTACGTACGACGCGACGAAGAGCATGTCCGCCGCGCGGATCAGTGCGCGCTCGCGCTCGCCCAGCGCGGCCAATCGCTCGACAGGCGCCGTCGATGGCGTAGACGGGTCTCGCGCGAATGCCGGCTTTCGCAACTGAATGTACTGGGGGCAGTTGCCGAAGCTCTGGGCCACCGTCACCTCGAACCCCTTGTCGGTCCGGTTGGCCACCGTGCCATTCATGCGGTTGCGCCGGCGCGTGTGGAACTCCACCCCCAGCAATCCGACGCTGGCACCGTCAGCGAGCCCCGCGCTCGCGGGATCGCGCGGATCGGTGATCACGTCGACGTGCAGCGACGTCGGCGCCGGCGATTGCATGAAGCCGGACCGACCGGCGATCACGGTGGCCCAGGGAAGACCGTCGGCATCCACGGCTCCCATCACCAGAAACGGTAGTCCCGCGAAGAACTCACGGTGCTGGTCCGGCATGTAGTCGCGAATCACGCGACGCCCGACGTCGCGCATGCGCTCGGCGACGCCGAGTTGCCGTTGCATCGAAAGCTCACCCGCATGCCAGGGCGAAGCCGCCTCGCTACCGTTTTCCGTTGCCATCGTATGCCTCCGTCGGCTGTTGTCTTCACTGGTTGGCAGTGAGCCCCGCGGGCGTTCTGACGAACGGGAAGAACCCCGGGAGCGCTTCGATCCGCTGCAGCCAGGCATTCACGTTTCGATAGGCAGACAGATCGACATTGCCTTCCGGGGCGCGCGCGATGTATCCATACAGCGCGACATCGGCGATCGTCGGGCGGTCGAGCGCGAGGAACGCGTTGCCTTCCAGTTCCGCGTCGATCAGCTTGAGTATCGCGTGCGCGCGCCCGATCACTTCCTCGGCGTTGTAGCGCGCGCCGAATACGGTGATCAGCCGCGCGGCGGCGGGACCATAGGCGATCTCGCCGGCCGCGATGGATAGCCACCGTTGCACGGCCGCCGCCTGCACGGGCGCCTCGGGCAGCCAGTCCGTCTTGCCGAGCTTCTTGGCAAGATAGACCAGAATCGCATTCGAATCCGCAATGACATCGCTGCCATCGACGAGGACCGGTACCTGACCGAAGCGGTTCAGCTTGAGGTATTCGGGCGACTTGTGCGCGCCGGCGGCGAGGTCGACCTCGATGGGCTCGTACTCGACGCCCAGCAGGGACAGCAGAAGGCGCACGCGGTGCGAATGACCGGACAGATGGTGGTAATAGAGCTTCATGGCAGGCGATCTCCGAGAGGGGGGTGCAGGTGCAAGACTATTGCGCGGCGCCCCGCCGGGTATTGCAACTTCGCACGAACGCCATCGGGATGTGCGGACGACGAAATCTGCTATCTTTTGCACCCACCCACAAGGACGGCCTGCATACGAGGCCGACCGACATACAGGGACGACCTGCCTTGCGCTACGAACTAACGGATCTTCGGCTATTCCAGGCCATCGCCGAAGCGCATAGCCTGGCCGGCGGCGCGAACGCCACGCATATCACCGCCTCGGCCGCGAGCTACCGGTTGAAGAACCTCGAGCATGCGCTCGGCATCCCATTGTTCGTGCGCGGACCGCGGGGCATGGATCTGACGCCCGCGGGAGACATGCTGCTCGCGCACGTGCGCGAGTTGCTGCAGGGCATCGAACGCATGCATGCAGAGGTGGGGCAGTTCGCCAGCGGGCTGAAGGGACATATCCGGCTGCTGGCCAACAGCAGTTCGCTCAATGGCTTCATCATCCCGAGCGTGAGCCGCTTTCTCGCGGCGCATCCGGAGGTGAATATCGACCTGGAGGAGCGCGCGAGCCAGGCCATCGTCGCGGCCGTCACCGCGCATGAAGCCGATATCGGCATCCTCGCCAACGAACTCACGGACGACGCGAGCGCCACTGGCGTACGCGCGGTGCGCTATGCGGTGGACGAGCTCGTGCTCGCCATGCATGCCGGCCACCCGCTGGCGCGCGAGACCAGCGTCCGCTTTGGGGCGGCGCTGGCGTTCGACTTCGTCTGCATGAGCCGCAACAGCAGCAACTTCCTGTTCCTCAAGGACATGGCGCAGCGAGCCGGCCGGCAGCCCAACGTCCGGTTGCATGCGCATGGATTCGAAGCCGTGCTGTCGCTGGCGGAAGCCGGCGTGGGCATCGCGCTCGTGCCACGCAGCGTGGCCGCCGGGGCGATAGCGGACGGACGCGTCGTGGGCGTCGCGCTCGACGAGCCCTGGGCCGTGCGAGAGCTGAATCTCGTGACGCGCGCCGACGGCAAGCTCCCGGGCTTCGCCGCGGCGTTCGTGCAGTTTCTGCTGAGCGATCCGCGCGTGGCGATCACGCGCGAACCGTCGCCTACCGTTTCCGGTTGATAAAGCCCGCCATGTGCTGCTGAGGCTCGCCCGTCTCGAACGCCTTGCCGAACTCGCTTACGCTGTCCTCGATGGCATCGTCGAGCGGCGCCTCTTCCCACGCGCGGAGCAGCCGCTTCTGTTGCCGCACCACCTCCGGCCCGAAGCTGGCCAGCAACTCGGCGATCCGCGCGACTTCCGCGTCCAGCGCCGTCAGCGGCACGACGCGGCTGACGAGTCCGGCCGCAAGCGATTCCGCAGCGTCGGCGATCTCCCCCGTCAGCAGATACCACGCCGTGCGGGCGTTGCCGATGAGGCGGGGCATCAGCGCCGCATGGATGACCGACGGGATGCCAACCTTGACCTCGGGCATGCCAAGCCTGGCATCGTCCGCGGCAATGCGGATGTCGCACGCCAACGCCAGTTCGAGGCCGCCGCCCAGACACCAGCCCGGCATGCGCGCGATGACCGGCACGGGGAAATGGCGCAGCGCATTGCAGAGGTCTCGCAGTCCGCTGATGAACGCCTCCGCGGTGTCACGCTGCAGCGCGGCCATCTCGTTGATATCGGCACCCCCGATGAAGCCCTTGTCGCCGGTGCCGCGCACGATCAGCACGCGCACGTCGCCACGATCTGCCAGCGCCTGTACGGCCTGCGTGAGGTCGGCGATGACGGGCGTGCCGAGGATGTTCAGTGACTTGGCCTGCCGGATGGTGATTGTCGCGATGCCACGCGCTCCCACTTCCACGGCGGCGTGTTCATTCGACAAAGAGGTGGACAGATTCTCGCTCATCGCACGTTCTCCTTAGCACGTTCTCCCTACTGCAGCTTCTCGAAGCGGATATCCTCGACGACCTTCTTCCAGTGCTGATTCTGCGTGCGGATGAGGTCGGCAAAGGCCTTGCGCGTCGTCCATGCCGGAATGGCGCCCTGCTTCTCGATGGCCGCGACGACCTCGGGTTCGGCGAGCACCTGCTTCACCGCCGCGTTGATCTGATCGAGAATCGGCGCCGGCGTGCCGGCCGGCGCGCCGAGGCCGAACCACGACGGGTTGTTCATCGCCGGCAGCCCAGCCTCGGCATACGTCGGTACGTTCGGCAGCATCTTCAGGCGCGTGGGGGCCGCCACGGCGAGCGGACGAAGCTTGCCGCCCTCGATCAAGCCGGACGACGACGGGATGTTGTCGAACACCACCTGGATCTGGCCCGCCATGGCATCGTTCAGCGCCGGGCCCAGCCCCTTGTACGGCACGTGCAGCATGCGCGTACCCGTGACATTCATGAACAGTTCGCCGTTCATGTGGCTCAGGCCGCCATTGCCGGACGAGCCGAACGAATACTTGCCCGGCTGCGCCTTCAGCAGCTTGATGAACGCGGCGAGGTCCTGCGCCGGAAACCCCGGGTTCACGACGAGCACGTTCGGTACGTCGGCGAGGTTGCTGATGGGCTCGAAGTCCTTGACCGGGTCGTACGCGGTCTTCTGATACACGTTGGGGTTCACCGCGTGCGAGCTTTCCACTTCCATGACCAGCGTGTAGCCGTCGGGGGGCTGCTTGGCCGCGAACGCGCTGCCTACGGCACCGCCGGCGCCCGGCCGGTTCTCGATCACGACCGGCTGCTTCAGTACCGCGCCCAGGCGCGTGCCGACCACGCGCGCGATGATGTCCGTGGTGCCGCCCGCCGCGTAAGGCACGATCAGCCTGATGGGCTTGTCAGGCCATGCCGCCGCGTGGGCCACGCCGAATGGGCCCACGCAGGCGAGCGCGGCTGCGAGGCAAATGGAATGCTGGCACTTCATTGTCGTCTCCGTTGTTGGATGCTTTCGTTTATATCTGCTGGTCACACGCTGTGCGTGTGCTCGCCGAGTAGCGGCGGCGGCTGCAGGGGATTCGGGTTGGCCGGCAACATGGGGTTGCGCACCATCGGGATGGCGCCCATGACCGGATGCCGGGCGGTCTGCTGCATCTGGCGGTGGCGCACCTGCGGATGCGCGAACACCTCTTCCATCGTGTTGATGGGTCCCCATGGCACACCCGCGGCGTCGAACGCGCGCGTCCATTCCTCGCGCGTGCGGGCGGGAAAGACGTCAGTCAGCACCGCCCGCAGCGCCACGATGTTTTCGATGCGGCCAGAGTTGGTGAGGTAGCGCGGATCCGCCATCAGGTCGCCACGCCCCGCCACGTCGCAGAAGCGCGCGAACTGGGCATCGTTGCCGATCGCGAGGATCAGGTGGCCATCCGCGCAGCGAAACACCTCGTACGGGGCGCAGTTGGGATGCGCGTTGCCGCTGCGTTGCGGGTTGTTTCCGGAAACGAGATAGTTCGCGCCCTGATTGGCATTGAGCGCGACGGCCACATCGAGCAGCGCGATGTCGAGGTGCTGCCCCTCCCCCGTATGCTGACGCTGATACAGCGCGGCCAGCACGGCCGAAGTCGCGTACATGCCGGTGCTGACGTCCACCACGGCCACGCCCGTACGCAACGGGCCCGCGCCGGGTGTGCCGTCCGGCTGGCCGGTGTAGCTCATGAGCCCGCCCATGCCCTGAAAGACATAGTCGTAGCCGGGCTTGTCGGCCATCGGGCCATCCTGCCCGAAGCCGGTGATGGACAGGTAAATCAGCCGGGGATTGACCGCCTTGAGCGAGACGTAGTCGAGCCCATAGCGCTTGAGGGTGCCCGCCTTGTAGTTTTCCACCAGCACGTCGGCGTCTCGTGCCAGCTCGAGCAGCCGGGCGGCGCCTTCGGGCTTGCCGTAGTCGATGGCGACGGAGCGTTTGCCGCGATTGCAGCTGATGAAGTAGGCGGACATGCGAGCGTCGCTGCCGTCCTCCGCAGCGTGCTCGCCCGCCACGTGCTCGCCCGCCACGTGCTCGCCGACCACGTGCTCGCCGACCATATACGGCGGCCCCCAGCCACGCGTGTCGTCGCCCCGCTCCGGATGCTCGACCTTCACCACGTCCGCGCCCAGATCCGCGAGGTTCTGCGTGCACCATGGCCCCGCCAGAATGCGCGACAGGTCCAGAACCCGAATGCCCGCCAATGCCCGATGCAACATCGCCACTCCGTCGTCGTGAATTACGTGGAGCGGAGTGTATGGACGCGGGCGGTGAAAATCGATTCGAAAGTTTTCAAGGCTGCGTTCGAACCCGCTTGATCGGCCCTTGCCCTTCGTCCGAGGGTCCGTGAAAGAACGAGAAGCGCCCCGTGCAAAAAGTGCAACGGCCGCGCGCGCGCCGCCGCTACGTACGGCCTCGCGGCAGGTATGACTTTTGCCCATCTCAGGCGACTATCACCACGGGAGCCACGATGACCTCGACCCAAGACAATCAGGCCAAGCCTCGCCCAAGCGATCCGCATCAGGAGCAGTGGGACAAGGATCGCCGGGATACCCCGGGGCCGGGCGGCGCGAAGCCGCTGCCGACATCAAAGGAAGTGCAGAAGGACCTCGACAACTCCACCCACGACCGCGGCCGGGGATTGCCGCGGGACAAGTCGGACGTGCCGGCGGATCAGTGAGGGGTGACGCGTAGCGCGGCGAGTACCGCGCGCGCGTTGTCGGGAATCGGGACCGGCCGGCCCGAGTCCCGCTCCACATACACGTGGACGAAGTGGCCGGCCGCGCAGATCGCTTCGTCGCCTTCGCGGAAGACCGCGACTTCGTAGCGCACGCTGGAATTGCCGAGCTTTGCCACGCGAATGCCGATCTCGAGGCGATCGGGGAAAGCGACCGAGCGGAAGTAGGAGCAGCCGGTATCGACCACGAGGCCCACCACGCGCCCACCGTGGATATCGAGCACGCCACGCTCGATCAGATACTGGTTCACCGCGGTATCGAAGTAGCTGTAGTACGTGACGTTGTTGACGTGCCCGTACACGTCGTTATCCATCCAGCGCGTCGGCACCGAGGCCAGATGCGCGTAGTCCGCGCGCGTTGCGTCACGCATGGATGGCTCCTTTGAATGCTGCGTACGGCATCGTGTCGTCTCCCTCCGTTGAATGTTTTCGGGGGTCAATATAACGCAATGGCCGCCCACGCGATCGCCGTCATGATGCCGAACGCCGCCACCGCATAGGGCACCAGGAACCGGTACACCGACCGCTCCAGTCCCTTGCCCTCGGACAGATTCGCGGCGATCGTCATGCGGACGGGCGAGAAGAACCCGAGCGACATGCCGGATACGTGCTGCACCGCCGCCACCGCCGCGATGCTGAGGCTGGCCTGCACCGCTAACGCCTGCAGCGACGGCAGGAACAGCGCGTTGGGCGGGCTGCCGCTGTTCGCGAGAATGCCGAACGCGCCCGACACGAGGGGTACCAGCAACACCGCGTTCTCGTGAAGGCTCGTCATCAGCGCGGATGCAATGGCGCCCGAGATGCCCGCGCCGGTCGTTACCTCCGCCATCATCGCGAAGATCAGCGCCGTCAGGATGGCCTGATGGCCGGTGCGCCACGCGCCGTGCGCTTCATGGCCGAGCAGGTGACCCTGCCGCGCCAGCCACGCCGTAACGATCGCGCCGGCGATCAGCCAGATGCCCGCATGCAGGAACGGGCGGAACGGCGGCAGGTCGGCAAAGGGGGCGAACGATGCCAACGCGCCCAGCGCGTTGCGCAGGTCCGGCTGCAGACGCGCGAGGGCAAGACCCGAGATGAGCACGACGAACGGCAGAACCTTGCGCACCGCCAGCAGGAACGCTTCGGCGCCGGGGCGTTGCGTGACGACGAAGTACACGGCGATCAGCAGACCGTACGACGCGAGCAGCGCGGTCTCCGGGCCGATGGCGGCATTGGCGGCCGCCAGCAGCAGCATGCCGGCGGCGATCCATAGCGCCTCCCCGATGCAGTCTCCCACCGAGCCTTCGATGCCGGCGGCCTTCGCCGCCCGCCAGAACATCGTCAGCCAGACGGGCATCAGCAATGCGACGGGAATGGTCGAGCACAGCCCCAGCGTGGTCGGCGTCATGCGTGCATAGGCGGCGGCCAGTACCGTGCCGCTGCTCATGCCGCCCCAGGGGATCATCGTCTGGCTCAGCAGCGCGAAGACCATCAGGTATCGCGGCGCGACGCCGAAATGCCTCAGCATGCCAACCGTGCCGAGCATGCCGACGCCGAACCCCGTGGCGGACTCGGCGAAGGGGCCAACGAGGAAGCTTGCGAAGAACAGTTGGCGGCGTTTTTGATGGGGTGTGACGGGAGTTGTGGGGGGTCGGGGGCTTGCGGTGGCGGGGGTGGGCGCTTCCGATCCTTCGGACCGTGGCACGACCTTCGCGCCGTAACGCGATGCCACCTGCCAGAAAAGCAGGCCCCCGAAGACGTACGGCGCAATGGTGCCGCCGATCCACGCGCCGCGCGCGAGCGAGACCGCGAGTTCATGCACACCGAACGGTGCGACACCGGACAGCATCGCCACGGGAACCGAGGCGAGCAGGCCGATCATGGCGGCCCCCGCCACGGAAACACGCCCGCTCACGATCGCGGCCACCACCAGCAATGCGGGGACTGCCCAGACCAGATGCGCCATCGGGGTCAACGAGTACGATGAAGTCCGGTATTGGAGAGCATCGCTCCGCTCGCCGTCAACCGTACCTAACCCCTATGGCGAGCGTCCGCGCCATCCTCCGCGATGGGCGGCGGTCAGGCCGCCAGCAGGCGCGGCGCCGCCCCGGCGCCACCGGCCACCTTGAACGCCGCGGTCGTCAGATCCAGTTGATGGGCCTGATCCTCGAGCGAGGCGGCCGCCGCCGCGGCTTCTTCCACGAGCGCCGCGTTTTGCTGCGTCGCCTCGTCCATCATCGTCACCGCGCGATTCACCTGTTCGATGCCGCTGCTCTGCTCGCTCGATGCCGCCGCAATCTCGCCCATGATGTCCGTCACCCGGCGAATCGCGCGTACCACGTCCTCCATCGTGCTTGCCGCCTGCCCCGCCAGCCCGCTGCCCGTCTCCACATGCGCAAGCGAGGTCTCGATCATCGACTTGATCTCGCGCGCCGCATTGGCGCTGCGTTGGGCCAGGCTACGCACCTCGCCCGCCACCACCGCGAACCCGCGCCCCTGCTCGCCCGCGCGCGCTGCTTCCACCGCCGCATTGAGCGCGAGGATGTTGGTCTGGAACGCGATGCCGTCGATCACACCGATGACCTCGGCGACGGTCTTCGCGGCGCTGCTGATATCGGCCATCGTCGTCATTACCTGCCCGACGACCGCACCACCCTGATTGGCCACATCGACCGCATTCACGGCCAGTTGGCTGGCCTGCCTGGCATTGTCCGCGTTCTGTCGCACCGTCGACGTCATCTGCTCCATGCTCGCGGCGGTCTCCTGCAGCGACGCAGCCTGCGCACCGGTCCGCGCCGACAGGTCCGCATTGCCGGCGGCGATCTGCCGCGCCGCGGCCGTGATCGACTCGGAGCCCTGACGCACGCGCCCCACCGTTTCCGCGAGGCGGTCCTGCATGCGCGCGAGTCCTTCCAGCAGCCGGCCCATTTCGTCACGCCGCACTACCGCCACGGCGTGCGTCAGATCGCCACTGGCGATACGATCGAACTGCGCGAGCGCCCCATCGAGCGGCGCGATGATCGCGCGCAGTAGCGACACCGCGCAGACCAGCGCGACGACCATCGAGACGAGAATCGCCGCGACCATGCCATTGCGAAACGCGCGATACGCCTGCCGGGACGCATCGTAATTCCGCTTGGCGCGATCCATCTGGTACTGGGCGAGCTTGCCGCCCGTCTCGTTGGCATCGCGAAACAGTTTCGACACCTTGCCTTTCATGATGTCGTCGGCCCGCGCGCGATCGTTCGCGCGCAGCGCCGTGATGATCGCGCCCAGTCCATCGCGCCACGCCGCGTCGCGCTTGGCGCCCACCTCCTGCGCGAGGCGGCTCTCTTCCTCGTCGCGCGGCAGGGCCAGATACTGCTTCCATGCGTCGTCGGCACGTTTGGCCAGCTCTTCGGTCCGATCGAGCAGCTTGGAGGCATCCGCCGCATCGGGATACAGCATCGCGCGATCGAGCGCGGTGCGCGCGCGCGTCATGCTGAGGTCCGCTTCCGCGAGCGCGAGCGCGGAAGCGAGCTGGTTGGCATAGGTGGATTCATGCGCGCGCGTCGCGGATTGCAGGCCGAGCAGGCCAGCGATGCCCACGCCGAGCGCGAGCAGGAAGAGGATGGACACCGTCGCGATCAGACGGGCCCGGATGGTCAGGATCTTGGGCATGATGGGCGGCAAAAAACGGTTGAACACCGGGGTGACTCCGCTTGGCTAACGGTGCGGTGCACCATTCCTTGAGGGCGGTGACATGCCTTGTTCCACCCGGCCTTCTGTCCGCTCAACCTGTCATGGAAATGACTTGGATCGCCTCACGGATCCATCGCCACGAACTGGCGCATACTTGTCGTTCGCGAGCCCCGATCATGACCGCTACCTCCGCAAGCCCCCGAAGCGCCGCCGCCGTCCGCCGCGCGTCCCGCACCCTCCTGCGGACCGCCGTCATGGTGGCCGCCCTGTGTTCCACGCAAACGATGACCGCCCAAGCTCAGACCCCGGCCATGCAACACCCTTCCCGCACCCAATCCCTGACCAGCCAGCACGACTTCGCCACCACGGTATCGCGCCTGAAGGACACACTCTCCGCGCGCGGGCTGACGCTGTTCGCGGAAATCGACCAGCGCGCCGCAGCGGCGCAGGCCGGCACCACCCTGAGGCCGACCCGGCTGTTCCTGTTCGGCAATCCGAAGGGCGGCACGCCAGCGATGCAGGCCAATCCGCATGCCGCGGTCGAATTGCCGCTGCGCGCGGTGGTCTGGCAGGATGAACAAGGGGCGGTATATATCGACTATCAGGACGCGGCCGGGGTGCTGGCCGGCGACTACGGACTGCCCGCCAACATCGTCGCGCCGCTGGCGACGGTCAGGGCGCTGCTGGAGGGCGTGGCGGGGAACGCGGAGAAGTGAGGGTTCCCCGCCGCTTCCCCACCGCTTCCCCCGCCGTTTCCCCGCCGTTTCCCGTGGGTAGACGGCCTCGCCCGGTCACCCGCAGGTGAAGCTGGCCGCGTCGTCCGTGCTGCCGCTGCCCTTGTAGATCGCCTTGCGCGGATACGGGCACAGCGGCCGCGTTCTCGTCGCCGCGCCACTGGTCACCTTCGACGCGACGATGGTGTCGGGCGCGACGCCCTTCTCGACCCAGTTGTCCAACGCCTTCAGCACGTCATGCGTGGCATCGACGGTGGGCGGTGCGATGCCGCCATTGCCGAACACGGTCGCGCCGCTGCCGCCGGAACAATGGCCCATCGTCGGCACCAGGAACAGGCGGAAGAAGCTGTCCATCTCCTGCCGAGAGCCCTGCCGCGTCTGCACCGCGTTGTAATAGGCAATGGTGTCCTGCGGATTGACCACCGGGTCCGCCCATCCCTGATAGACGATCGCCTTGCCGCCCCGCGCCTTGAACGCGGCGATATCGGTATTGCGCTGGTCCACCAGCTTGCCGACCTTGGCATCGGCATAGGTCACGTCGCGATCGTAGTCGAAGGTCCACCAGTCCCACTGCGGGTTCTCGAACACCCACAGCCGCCAGAAATCGGCGCGCGTCGGCTCTGAAACGCCCCAGTAGCTGGACCACCCGGATTCGCTGCCGACCGTCAGTCCCGGATACAGCTGCTCGCCCGTGCGCGGATTCTTTGGGCCGGCATAGATTTTCTTGACCACGTCGATCTGCGGCTGCGTCAGGCAGGTGGGACTGTCCGCGCCGGTGCAGAGCAGGCTGTCCACGTTGAATTGCGCCGTCGTGCACGCACGCGGATCTTCCATCGCGCCATCGGTCACGCCATCGAGGCTGTCGCATGCCGCCACCGCGGCGCTGGTGATCATCGCCATCTTGGACGCGGGCAGGATCAGCGACGTATTGTTGCCGGGCGTGCGATTGCTCAGGAAGCGGTGCATGAACTCGACGTTGAGGCGGATGCGATTGTTCCCGGGCGCGCCGGCGATGACGCCGTCGAAGTCCTGCGGATATTGCTGGATTTCCGCATAGCCCTGATGACCGCCCGTGGAGCAACCGTAGTAGTACGCGCGCGATGGCGCCTTCGATTGCAGCGACGCAATCAGCGACTTGCCGGGCCCGGTGATCGCATGAATCGATCGCGTGCCCCAGTCGGCGATCTTCTCCGGATGCCCGACGCCCCAGAACATCTCGTTCGGGTCGGTCGACTGATGCCCCGTATCGCCACCGATGACCGCGTAACCCTGCCGCATCGCGTAGGCCATGTCGCCATAGCTGAGCGCGGGACTGTAGCCCCCGTTACCGGTCGTCACGAGCTTGCCGTTCCACGACCCATCGGTGGGTACCCACACTTCGAAATTGATCAACGAGTCCGACGTCGGCGTCGCCTTGCCTTGCACCCGGCAAAACGCCGGCAACCCCGCGAGCGCCGCGCTCGCGCCGGGCGGCGTGAATCCACCGGCGCCGACCGCCGTCGCACTGGTCACCGACGCGCCGTCCAGCTTTACCTGGCTGAGCGACGCGGTATCGCACGTCGCCGCCGTATTCGCAGGCGGCGGCGCGGTGGTCGCGGGTGGCGGTGACGATGACGATGACGAAGCATCGTCACCGCCGCACGCATGCATCCATCCCGTACAAGCCAGCGCAAGCACAGGCCACGCAACGCGAACCCGAAGCGTCCGGTCTCGACTCATTTGCCTCCTCCTTGTATTCAAGGCCAGTCATTACGCTGGCGAGGGCAGTATAGGAGTCCGAAATTTCCGGAATAAATTGATTATTTGGATGTATTGATCGAGATTTCGGGACGATTTCAGGCCGAAGGGCAGATCCCCTTCCCTTCCGCGTCGACCTCGCTATACTGTATATCCATACAGTATTCACAGCCCCTCGACCCCATGCTGCCCCAACCCGCCAACTGCCCCCTATGCGCAACCGCCGCGGAGCGCCTCCGATCCGCGGCGCTGCGGGGATACAAGTACACATGCCCGAAATGCGGCACCTTCGGCATCGAATCCGGGGCGCTCGGCCTGAACGCCATGCCCCTGTCCGCCCCTCAAGACCTCGCCCGGCTCCGCGCCTATGGGCACCTGCCCTGTGTCCAGCGCGACAAGCAGGGCGTGCGTATTGGGCCGGGAAAGGCGTAGTTTGCACCTCCTCGGGACATCGCTCGGCTTCGGAATGAACTGAATGTCAGCCAGAGCGTCTTCGCGTTTTACCTGAACACCAGCACGTCCACGGTCGCGCAATGGGAGCGTGGCGACAAGAGGCCCAGCGGCATCGCCGCGCGACTGTTGCAGATCGTCCAGAAGCACGGACTGGCTGTCATTGCCTGAATTTGCGCCACACGCCTCGCGTCCGTAGTATCGTGATGCCGCGAAAAATATCCGGCTGAATTTCTTCATTCTGTTCACACGATGACCAACACATTTGTCAACGCGGACGACATCCGCGCGCGTTTTTCCGCCGCGATGTCCGAGATGTATCGCGCCGAGGTTCCTCAATATAGTGAGTTGCTCGCGCTGGTTGCCGACGTCAATCGCAGGACTTCGGAGGCCAACCCCGACCGGCGCGATGCCGCGGCGGAAGAGTCGGCGCGTCTGGCCGTCGAGCGGCATGGCGCCATTCGCGTTGGCACGCCGCAGGAACTCGCCACCCTCCGCCGCATCTTCGCCGTCATGGGCATGCAGCCGGTCGGTTACTACGATCTCTCCGTTGCCGGCGTCCCGGTCCACTCCACCGCCTTCCGCCCCACCGAGTTCTCGGCGCTCCAGAAGAATCCGTTCCGGGTGTTCACGTCCCTGCTCCGTCTGGAGCTCATCGACGACGCGTCGCTTCGCGAAGAAGCGCGGCGCATTCTGGCGGACCGCAATATCTTCACCGCGCGCGCCCTCGCGCTGGTCGATCGTTTCGAATCCCAGGGCGGCCTGACCGAGGCCGAGGCGAGCGAGTTCGTCAGCGAAGTGCTCGAGACCTTCCGGTGGCACAGCCACGCGACCGTGAGCGCGGACACGTACAAGAAGCTTCACGATGCGCACCGACTGATCGCGGACGTCGTCTGCTTCAAGAGCACGCACATCAACCATCTGACGCCCCGAACGCTCGACATCGACGCCGCGCAGCAGGATATGCTGCGTCGCGGCCTGCAGGCGAAGGACGTCATCGAAGGCCCGCCGACGCGCAAGCACCCTATTCTCCTCCGCCAGACGAGCTTCAAGGCGCTCGAGGAATCCGTGCACTTCCTCAACGAGACGTCCGCGGGCACGCATACCGCGCGCTTCGGGGAGATCGAACAACGGGGGATGGCGCTGACAAAGAAAGGCCGCGCGCTGTACGACGAATTGCTCGCCAAAACGCGCGCGTCACAAGCGGGCGGCACACAAGCGGGCGGCAATTATGCGGACAGGCTCGCCGCCGCCTTCGAAGCCTTCCCCGACGACCTGCCGACCATCCATGCGCAAGGCCTGGCCTACTTCCAGTACCGCATCGCGGACGAGGCCGCCCTCGCCAGGGAGCGCGCATGGGATCTCGATGGATGGGTCCAGAAGGGCATCGTCGAAGCGACGCCCATTACCTACGAAGACTTCCTGCCGGTAAGCGCCGCGGGCATCTTCCAGTCGAACCTCGGCGGCACGACGCAGAAGACCTACTCTGCCTCTTCCTCGAAGGCGTCCTTCGAAGCGGATCTGCAATGCGAGGTGCTGGACGAACTGTCGCTGTACCAGTCGACGCAGGATGCGTCGGTGTCCCGGCTGAGGGAGCGGTTCACCGCCGCAAACTAGGGAGCCACCCGCCTCAGGTCACTGGCGCCGGATTGAACAGCGCCAGCGAGTTGTAGAGCTTGTGGTGTTCCGCCCAGGTCTTCTTGCGCCCGCTGGCGACGTCGATCATCAGGTGGAACAGTTCCCAACCCACATCCTCGATCGTCGCCTCACCCGTCGCGATGCGGCCGGCGTTCACGTCCATCAGGTCGTGCCAGCGTCGGGCGAGGTCGTTGCGGGTGGCGACCTTGATCACGGGGACTTCGGCCAGGCCGTACGGCGTGCCGCGACCCGTGGTGAAGACGTGGAGGTTCATGCCGGCCGCCAGCTGCAGCGTGCCGCAGATGAAGTCGCTCGCGGGCGTGGCTGCGTAGATCAGGCCCTTCTGCTTGAGCTTTTCGCCGGGTGACAGCACGCCGGTAATCGGCGCGCTGCCCGACTTCACGATCGAGCCCATCGCCTTCTCGACGATATTCGACAGACCGCCCTTCTTGTTGCCCGGCGATGTGTTCGCGCTGCGGTCCACCCGGCCGCGGTCGAGGTATTTGTCGTACCAGTCCATCTCGCGGATCATCGCTTCGGCAACTTCAGGCGTGGCCGCGCGCGCGGTCAGCTGGTCGATGCCATCGCGGACCTCGGTCACTTCCGAGAACATCACCGCCGCGCCGGCGCGGACCAGCAGATCGGTGGCAAAACCCACTGCCGGATTCGCCGTCACGCCGGAGAACGCATCGCTGCCGCCGCACTGCACGCCGACCACGAGGTCCGATACCGGGCACGTCTCGCGACGGCGCTGATTCAGCTTCTCGAGGTGCGTCTCGGCCATCGTCATGATCGAGTCGATCATCGAGCCGAAGCCCACATGCTGATCGTCCTGCAGGCAGACGACCCCCACCTGCACCTCGCCGGCGCCGGTCTGGATGGGAATCGTGCCCGGCGGCATCAGGCGCTCCGGCTGCAGCTTCTCGCAGCCGAGGCTCACCATCATCGCGGTGCCGCCGAAGTTCGGGTTCAGCGCGATATTGCGCAGCGTGCGAATGGGCACCACCGCGTCGGGCGCGTCGATCGCCACGCCGCAGCCATAGGTATGCTCGAGCCCGATCACGTCATCGACGTTCGGATACTTCGGCAGCAATTCGTCCTTGATGCGGCGCACCGCGTGCTCCACCACACCGGACACGCATTGCACGGTCGTCGTGATCGCGAGGATATTGCGTGTGCCCACCGAGCCATCCGGATTGCGGAAGCCTTCGAACGTGTAGCCTTCCAGCGGCGGCAGCGGCTCGGGCAATCGCGTGCCGATGGGCAGATCGGTCAGGCCGGGCGCGACGGGCATGTCCATCACGCGTTCCCAGACCCAGCTGCCGCGCGGCAGGTCCTTCTGCGCGTAACCGATGACCACGTTGTAGCGGATGATCGCATCGCCCTGCTTCAGGTCCTTCAGCGCCACCTTGTGGCCCTGCGGCACGCGCTCGCGCAGCGTGAGGCCATCGGCGAACACCGCGCCTTCGGCCAGGCCGCCGTCATTGGCGACGATCGCGACGTTGTCGTTCTCGTGGATACGGATATAGAGCGGCGGAAGCGCCGGCTTCTGTTCGATGTTCTGTTCAAGCGTCTGTGGGGACGTGACCGACATGATGGTTCTTCCTTCTGCTTAATTGGGGTGCTTCAGTTCCACCCGGCGGATGTCCTTGACGATCACCAGATAGCTGAGCACTGTCACCAGCGCGTTGACCCCCACGAACACGAGGGCGCCGTTGAACGAACCCGTGACGCTGAGAATATAGCCAATCACGATCGGCGTCACGATGCCCGCGATATTGCCGAACGTATTGAAGATGCTGCCCGCGAGGCCGATGACTTCCTTCGGCGCGGTATCCGCGACCACGGCCCAGCCCAGCGCGCCAATGCCCTTGCCGAAGAACGCCAGCGCCATGATGCCGACCACCAGCCATTCGGTATCGACGTAGTTACACGCGATCATGCTCACCGACAGCAGCATGCCCGCCACGATCGGCACCTTGCGCGCCACCGTCAGCGTATAGCCTCGGCGCAGCAGCGTGTCCGAGATGACGCCGCCCAGCACACCGCCAAGGAAACCGCAGATCGCGGGTAGCGAGGCCACGAAACCGGCCTTCAGGATCGACATGCCGCGCGCCTGCACCAGATACACGGGGAACCATGTCAGGAAGAAGTACGTGAGCACGTTGATGCAATACTGGCCGAGGTACACACCCGCCAGCATGCGGTTGGACAGCAACTGGCGCGCATAGAACCAGCCGGCCGGCGCGGCCTTCTTGTCGTCCTTTCCGTCGCTGCCGCTCATATGGATAAGGCCGCCGCCCTGCTCGATATGGTCGAGCTCCGCGCGATTGATCGACGGGTGCGTGGCGGGGCTATGCATGACCTTGAGCCACACGAGTGCCAGCAGCATGCCGAGTCCGCCCATCCACAGATAGACGTGATGCCAGCCAATCTCGTGCGTCAGCCACGCCATCAGCGGCGTGAACACGACCGCGGCAAAGTACTGGGCCGCGTTGAAGATCGCCGAGGCGGTGCCGCGCTCGGCCGTCGGGAACCAGCTCGCCACGACCTTGGCATTGGCGGGAAAAGCCGGCGACTCGGCCAGGCCCACGGCGAAACGCAGCACGAACAGCACGACCATCGCCGACGCGAAGGTCGCGAAAATGCCAAGCCAGCCCTGCAGCAACGTGAAGAACGACCATGCGAAAATGCTGGCCGCGTAGATCTTGCGCGCGCCGAAACGGTCGAGCAGCCAGCCGCCGGGCAACTGCGCGAGTACGTAGGCCCAGCTGAACGCGGAGAAGATAAAGCCCATCTGGACGGCATCGAAGCCAAACTCCTGGCGCATGGCCGGGCCGGTGATGGAAAGCGTGGCGCGGTCGGCGTAATTGACCGTGGTCACCACAAAGATCAGCAGAAGAATCCAGTAACGGACGTTGGTGCGGCGGGCGCCTGAATCGGCGTGCGCGGCGGGAACAGTATTGGCGGGGTGAAAGCTCATCGGGTCTCCTCGGCGACGACGCCCTGTGATCAACATAACAGTCGTCGTACGACGTCGATTATAGAGACGTGGTTCCTGCACCAGTATCTCGCGTTTACCCTATGATGCGGTGCACACGATCGCCAGCCGCGCACCAATCTTGGGATATCCCGCTAAGCGTTGTGCCACTTGGGATTCCTTTCAATTCGCTTGCGCCTGCCGCCATGGCTCGCTCTCGGTGCTTTCCCTGAGAGCCGCGATTCGCGCTTGCGTCCAAGGTAGCTTAGTTGTACGATGACTTATCTCGACGCACCACCACCACCCTTTTTTCGCCATGTGGCGATCAGGAACAGCGACATGACTACACCGCAAGAACTCAAGCAGATTATTTCCGAAGGCCTGCTCTCGTTCCCCGTGACCGACTTCGACGCGCAAGGCAACTTCCGCGCCGACACGTACGCCCAGCGTCTGGAATGGCTCGCGCCGTACGGCGCCTCGGCCCTGTTTGCGGCGGGCGGCACCGGCGAGTTCTTCTCGCTGACGCAGCAGGACTACACGAACGTGATTCGCACCGCGGTGGAAACCTGCCGTGGCAAGGTGCCGATCCTGGCCGGTGCCGGCGGCCCGACCCGCGTGGCCATCGAATACGCGAAGGAAGCGGAGCGCCTGGGCGCGCACGGCATCCTGCTGATGCCCCACTACCTGACGGAAGCGAGCGAAGACGGTATTGCCAACCACATCGAGGAAGTGTGCAAGGCAACCAAGTGCGGCGTCATCGTCTACAACCGCGCGAACTCGCGTATCGGCGCGGACCTGCTGGCCAAGGTCGTGGACAAGTGCCCGAACCTGATCGGCTTCAAGGACGGCGTGGGCGACATCGAAGCGATGGTGCGCGTGCGCCGCAAGCTCGGTGACCGCCTGGCCTACCTCGGCGGCCTGCCCACCGCGGAAGTCTACGCCGCCGCCTACAAGGCGCTGGGCGTGCCCGTCTATTCGTCGGCCGTGTTCAACTTCATCCCGAAGACCGCGATGGAGTTCTACCGCGCGATCGCCGCGGACGATCATGAGACCGTCGGCAAGCTGATCGACTCGTTCTTCCTGCCGTACCTCGACATCCGTAACCGCAAGCATGGTTACGCCGTGTCGATCGTGAAGGCCGGCGCCAAGCTGGTCGGCCACGACGCCGGCCCGGTGCGCGCACCGCTGACGGACCTGACCGGCGCGGAACTGGAGCAACTGGACGCGCTGATCAAGAAGCTCGGACCCCAGTAAGGCGCAACCTACCCCGGGGAACGCAAAAAGCCGTGGCACATTGCCACGGCTTTTTTATTGCCGAGCGCGTGGATGGAATCTGTTATTGCACGCCAAACCGCGCGGCAGGCTTGCTGTGCGACAGGTTGGGCGCCAGCGCCGCGCGCGCGGCCTCGAACCTGTCCCAGTCCGCCACCTCCGGCAGCGACGGCACCGTGTACACCTCGCCCTGATCGAAGCCGGCCAGCGCCGCGTCCACCAGGTCGTCGCCGCTCATGACCCACTCCTGCGGCAGCGCGTCCACCGAGTGGCCCGCCACGTCCCAGAACTCCGTGCGCGTCGCGCCGGGCAGCACGGCCTGCACGCGCACGCCCTTGCCGGCGAGCTCATGCTGCAGGGATTGCGTGAAGGCCAGCACGAAGGCCTTGGAGCCGCCATACACGCCGTTCAGCAGCGTCGGCGCTACCGCCACGATCGAGGCGATGTTGATGATAGTACCGGCGCCACGGGCCACGAAGGCCGGCACCACGGCATAGGTCAGACGCGTCACCGCGGTCACGTTGATGTCGATCATCGCCTGCATGGCGTCCACGTCCGCCTGCAGCAGCGGCGCGGCGGCGCCCACCCCCGCGTTGTTGACGAGCACCGTGATGGCCGGATCGTCGCGCAGCAGCTGTTCCACGCGCTTCATGCCTTCCACCTTGCCCAGGTCTGCGACGACGATCTGCGCCTTGCGCCCCGTATCGCGCTCGATGCGCGCGGCCAGTTGCTCGAGGCGCGCCTGATTGCGCGCCACGAGGATCAGGTCGTGGCCACGGCGCGCGAGGCGGTCCGCGTAAATGGCGCCGATGCCCGACGATGCCCCCGTGATGACTGCCTTGCCTGCGTTCTGTTGGCTGCTCATGATGTTTGCTCCGAATTGATGGTCGCGCCTGGTTGCGCTGGGTCCGTGTATGGAGCAAAGATTAGTGCCATAATGCGATGACTCAAATGTCACAGAAACCACCTTTTCTGCCATCGTTGCTTTTTTGGGGGCCGCCATGCTCAAGATCGCCATCGCGCTGTACCCGGGATTCCAGGTGCTGAACCTTGCGGTTTCCACCGTGCTCGAGTTCGCCAACAAGGAACTGCCGGAACCGCTGTACGCCGTGCACCTTCTGTCCGAGCACGGCGGCCCCGTGATGTGCTCGGGCGGGTTCACGGTGACGACCGAACCGTTCGACCGCCGCCGCTATGACACCGTGCTCGTGGTCGGCGACAACGACGTCCGCCCGTCGCCGCCCGCACTCGTGGCGTTTCTCCGCCGCGCGGCCAGACACGCGCGCCGTATCGGCGCGACGTGCACGGGGGCGTTCAACCTCGCCGAGGCGGGCGTGCTGTCGGGCAGGCGCGCGACCACGCACTGGTACCACGCGGACATGCTGCGCGAGCGGTATCCCGATATCGAGGTGGAGGACGACCGCATTTTCATCACCGACGGAACGGTATGGACGTCGGCGGGCATGACGGCATGCATCGACCTCGCGCTGGCGATCGTCGAGCGCGACTGCGGCCCCGAGGTGGCGCGCGACGTCGCCAAGAAGCTTGTGGTCTACCACCGCCGCACGGGCGGTCAGTCACAGTTTTCGAAGATGCTGGAGTTGCAGCCGCGTTCGGACCGCATCCAGGCCGCGCTCGACTACGCGCGGTCGAACCTGCAGGAGGAGTTGTCCGTGGATCAGCTCGCGGAGGCCGCGCATCTGAGTCCGCGGCAGTTCGCGCGGGCGTTCCGCGAGGAAACCGGCGAAACGCCCGCGAAGGCCGTCGAGCATCTGCGCGTGGAGGCCGCCCGCGTGATGATGGAATCGGGCCGGCATTCGATCGACGTGATTGCGCGGGAGACGGGCTTCGGCGATCGCGAGCGCATGCGGCGCTCGTTCCTGCGCGCCTACGGTCAGCCGCCGCAGGCGATTCGCCGCATGGTGCGCGGCACGGCCCCCGGCGAAGCGGCATGACAACGAGGGCCCAAAAAAACAAGGCCCTCCACAAGGGAGGGCCTTCGGCAAGACTGACGCCTTAACAGCCGGCGTCAGATACCAGGCGCGCTGTCGCGATCAGGCCGCCGCGTCCTTCAGCTTCTTCAGCGGGCGAACCTTGACCTTCACGCTGGCGGGCTTGGCCGGGAACCAGCGCTCTTCGCCGGTGAACGGGTCCTTGCCGAAGCGCTTCTTCTTGGCCGGCACTTGCTGCGCCGTCACCTTCAGCAGGCCCGGCAGCGTGAATTCGCCAGCGCCCTTCTTGTTCAGCGCGCTAACGATCGTGTTTTCCAGATGGGCCAACACCGTCTTCACGGCCTTCGGCTCCAGCTGGGTCTGCGCCACCAGGTGAGCGACCAGGCTCGACTTGTTGAAGGTGTCCTTCAGCGGCTTTGCGACGGGCGCAGCAGCAGGAGCGGCCTTCTTTGCCGGAGCGGCCTTCTTGGCAGCAGTCTTGGGCGCCGCAGCCTTCTTGGCAGCGGTCTTGGTTGCAGCGGGCTTCGCTGCAGTCTTCGCGGTCGGTTTCGCTTTGGTCGCCATATCCAATAAACAAGAGTTGAACAAAACGTCCGGCACCAATCTCAACGTCCCGTTGCAAGGCTTCCGTACTTGGATACGTTCCACCTTGCAACGAATCGACACGCTGTCGATCCCGGGTGCCGGTACGCACTGAATCATAGCGGAAACCGCCGCGAGTCAAGGAGTTTTCGTAAGCGAGATACGTGAAACCAAGTAAAAACCCCGTGTTTTGTCGCTGGTTTGCGTCAGCGCAAGCGCGTTGGTGGGGGACGTCCCCCCACTTTCGCGTGTCCGGCGCACCGTCGCGGCGTGTACAACCGAGGGCGAACATACGCTCGCGCGGCGCGCCATGCATCGCGCGAATTGCCCGTAGAAAGTTTGCTGATAAGCGTGCCGGGGCGCATGGTTTGCAGTGGACTGCGCGCGTGGAGCGTCTCCATAATGGGTGCGGAACGTGAAAAACGTGAACCGCAAAACTTAGACAGAGGAGACGTCATGTCACTGTTCGATCTGACCGGCAAGGTGGCGATCATCACCGGTTCCTCGCGCGGCATCGGCCGCGCGATCGCGGAGCAGATGGCCGTGCAGGGGGCCAAAGTGGTGATTTCTTCGCGCAAGCTCGAGGCCTGCGAGGACGTGGCCGCGGCCATCAATGCGCGGCATGGCGAGGGCACGGCGATTGCGGTGGCGGCGAGCATTTCGTCGAAGACCGATCTGCAGCGGCTCGTCGATGAAACGAACCGCGTGTTCGGGCGGATCGACGTGCTGGTTTGCAATGCGGCGTCAAACCCCTACTACGGTCCGATGAGCGGCGTCAGCGACGAACAGTTCCGCAAGGTGCTCGACAACAACGTCATTGCCAATCACTGGCTGATTCAGATGGTTGCGCCGCAGATGATCGCGCGGCGCGATGGGTCGATCGTGATCGTGTCGTCGATCGGCGGCCTGCGCGGGTCGCCCACGATCGGCGTCTACAACGTGTCGAAGGCCGCGGACTTTCAGCTCGCGCGCAATCTCGCGGTCGAGTTCGGGCCGCACAACGTGCGGGTGAACTGCATCGCGCCGGGGCTGATCAAGACGGATTTCGCGCGCGCGCTGTGGGAAGATCCGGTGCGCTACCGCCAGTCGACGGAGGGCGCCCCGCTGCGCCGCATCGGCGAGCCGATCGAAATCGCCGGCGCGGCATGCTTCCTCGCGTCGGCGGCGAGTTCGTTCATGACGGGGCAGGCCGTCGTCGTGGACGGAGGCGTGACGATCTGACGCGCCCCCTCACTGTCGCCCTTACTGTCGCCCTTACTCCCCCACTTATTTCACCGGGATCGCGGTCTCTGCCGGGACGGGGACCGCGGTTACCGCGTTCTGCGGGCTGCCGCTGACGATGCGGTCCGAGTAGGTGAGGTAGACCAGCGTGTTGCGCTTGCGGTCCACCGCGCGGACGACATGGAGGGTCTTGAACAGGACCGACATGCGTTCGGAGAAGACGTCCTCCTGCGCGCGCAGGGGGCCCTTGAAGGAAATCGGCCCGACCTGGCGGCAGGCGATCGACGCTTCGGGCGGGTCTTCGGCCATGCCGAGCGAGCCCTTGATGCCGCCCGTGCGGGCGCGGGACACGTAGCAAGTCACCCCCTGCACCTGCGGGTCGTCATAGGCCTCGATGACGACCTTGTCCGACCCCGTCACACGGAAGTTCGTGCTGACGCTGCCGATCTCCTCGGCGCCGGCAGGCCACGACATGGCCATCGCATACGCGATGCCCGCGACGATCGCACCCCTCGCCGCACCCTTCGTCACCCCCGCCACCACCCCACTCCATCGTCCGTTCTGCATACAGGCTCCGCTCATCCGACCGAACGCTGCTTGATATCGACGTGGCGCTTTTCCATTTCCTGCCGCAGCGCGCGACGCTGCTGCGCGGCCTCGAAGCGCTGGCGTTCTTCCTCGTCGCGCGGCTGCAGCGACGGGACCTCCGCCGGCTGGCCGTTGTCGTCCACCGCGACCATCGTGAAGTAGCAGCTATTGGTATGGCGCACGAGCTTCGTGCGGATATTCTCGGTAATCACCTTGATCCCGATTTCCATCGAGCTCCGCCCCGTGTAATTCACCGAGGCCAGGAAGGTCACGAGTTCGCCCACATGAATGGGCTGGCGGAACATCACCTGGTCCACCGATAGCGTGACCACGTAGCGGCCCGCATAACGGCTCGCGCACGCATACGCAACCATATCCAGGTATTTGAGGATGGTGCCCCCGTGCACGTTGCCGGAGAAGTTGGCCATGTCCGGCGTCATCAGCACGGTCATGGAAAGCTGGTGGGACAGATCGTTCATCGCGGGTATTCCATAATCAGCCAGAAGCAAGCATGGCTCGCGCGCGCAGTGTAACCCGGCGCAGCGTCGCGATAAACGAATGGGAAGCAGAAAAAAGAAAAGCGGCCCGGAAGGCCGCCTTGCGACTTGTCGAACGCGAACGGCTTACTTCTTCTTGTTCACGGCGTCCTTGAAGCCTTGGCCGGCCGAGAACTTCACGGTCTTGGCGGCCGGAATCTTGATGGTTTCGCCGGTACGCGGGTTGCGGCCGGTACGGGCGGCGCGCTTGCCGGAGCTGAAGCTGCCGAAACCCACGAGCGTCACCGAATCACCCTTTGCAACTGCCTTCTTGATACTGTCCAGCGCTGCGTTCAACGCGCGCTCGGCGGCGGCGTTGCTCAGTTCTGCATCCGCGGCGATGGCCGATACCAGTTCACCTTTATTCATGGCTGATTTCCCTTGTTGGTCGTCGTCACCGGTGTATCCGCCAGGCGGCAAATCACCGATCGGCGCAGTCTAATCTGCCCTTCGCGCCAAACGCAATCCCAAGTGGCACCAATGCAACGGAAATCGCCGCAAATCGTTCCCTGACAACGCTTAGCGGGGGTTTTACCCCTCTATTCGAGCGATCGAGGTCCGTCGCCGGGGCCGTCCCTCCGCCACTCCACCGCAGGCGTGACGGAGGCCCGATCATGGTGCATCGCACCGATTTGCGGCATGTTAACGCACCGAAATGCGGCGCGTCGGGGTCGCTCGAACCGCCCTTGCGGAGCGTTGTCGTGCGCCCTCGGCGTGGCGATTCGGCTTCGCTACGCCATCCCGGTGCACACCGCACCGCGTTCGGGCGCGTTTCGCCCCGTTTTCGCCCATCGTGGAATGCTTCTTGCGTCCTCGCGCTCCCATTTTGCGCATGAGGTCACAATGGAAAACTGGAAGTCTGGCACGGATGCCCTGTTCATCCTGCTCGGGGCGATCATGGTGCTGGCCATGCACGCCGGATTTGCGTTCCTCGAACTGGGAACGGTCCGAAAGAAAAACCAGGTCAATGCACTCGTGAAAATCCTCGTTGATTTTGCTGTTTCGACGATTGCTTACTTTTTTATTGGTTATACGGTCGCGTATGGCGTTCAGTTTATGTCGAGCGCGGAGGTTCTCGCGCAAAAAAACGGCTATGAATTGGTGAAATTCTTCTTTCTCGCGACGTTTGCGGCGGCGATTCCCGCAATTATTTCCGGCGGTATCGCGGAGCGTTCGCGATTCAGCCCGCAGCTCGTGGCCACGTTCATCCTGGTCGGATTCGTCTATCCGTTCTTCGAGGGCATCGTGTGGAACCAGCATTTCGGCGTGCAGGACTGGATCGCGCGCGTCGCGGGTGCCCCGTTCCACGACTTCGCGGGTTCGGTGGTCGTGCATGCGGTGGGCGGCTGGATCGCGCTGCCCGCCATCCTGCTGCTTGGCGCGCGCCGTGGACGCTATCAGAAGGACGGGCGCATCAGCGCGCATCCGCCCTCCAACATTCCTTTCCTCGCGCTCGGCGCGTGGGTGCTGGCGGTGGGCTGGTTCGGCTTCAACGTCATGAGCGCGCAGAGTGTCGACAAGATCAGCGGCCTCGTGGCGATCAACTCGCTGATGGCGATGGCGGGGGGTACGCTGTCGGCGTGGTGGGCGGGCCGAAACGATCCCGGCTTTGCCTACAACGGTCCGCTGGCGGGACTCGTCGCGGTCTGCGCGGGGTCCGACCTCATGCATCCGCTGGGCGCGCTCGTGACGGGGGCGATTGCGGGCGTGCTGTTCGTGCATCTGTTTACGCTCGCGCAGAACAAATGGCATATCGATGATGTGCTTGGCGTCTGGCCGCTGCATGGACTTTGTGGCGCCTGGGGTGGCATTGCAGCGGGGATTTTCGGGTCGCGCGCGCTGGGCGGTCTGGGCGGCGTGTCGGTCGTCGCGCAGCTGATCGGCACCGCGATGGGCATCGCGATCGCGCTCGTGGGCGGCACCGCCGTCTATGGCGCGCTGAAGAAGTTCGTCGGCATCCGGCTGGATCCCGAAGCCGAGTTCAGCGGGGCTGACCTGACGCTGCATCGGATCTCGGCGACGCCGGAGCGGGAAACCAATTGGTGATCCGCGGTGGGGTCCGGATTCAAGCAAGCCACCTTCGGGTGGCTTTTTTCATGCCGTCCTGCGGATTATTTACTTGAACTTCCGCATTTGCGGGGCCAATAATGCCTTGCCCGCTTGTCGCATTTCTGCCAATTTGCGGCGCCGCGCGGGCCCTCCGTTCCAGCTTTCCCAGCCTTCCATCAACTGGAGAATGCCCATGGATTCCGAATCGCTGCTCAGTTTCCGCGACGTCGTCATCGGCTATGCCACTGTCTTCGGTGTCAAGATCCTCGCCGCACTCGCCTTCTGGATCGTCGGCCGCTGGCTGATCCATTTCGTTGTCCGCATGTTGCAGAAGGCGCTGGGGCGTCAGCAGGTGGACCCCACCCTGTTGCGTTATATCGGCTCGATCGTCACGGTCACGCTGAACATCGTGCTGGTCATCGGCATCCTCGGCTACTTCGGCATCCAGACCACCACGTTCGCGGCGTTGATCGCCGCCGCGGGTGTCGCCATCGGCATGGCGTGGTCGGGCCTGATGTCCAACTTCGCGGCGGGGGCGTTTCTGATCGTCCTCCGGCCGTTCAAGGTTGGAGATTTCGTGACCATTGGGGGCGTGACCGGGACGGTGCGGGAGGTGGGTTTGTTCGCCACCACGCTCGACACGCCCGACAACGTGTTGACGGTGGTCGGCAACAACAAGATCTTTACCGACACGATCCAGAACTTCTCGGCCAACGCGTTCCGCCGGGTCGAGCTCAAGGCGCAGCTTGCGGGATCGACCGATGCCGCGGCGGCGGTGCTGCTGCTCAAGGCGCGCGTTGCCGCCATCCCCAACGTGCTCGACGACCCGCCGGTCGACGTGGAGATCCTGGAGTTCACGCTGGTGGGACCGGTCCTGGCGGTACGCCCGTACTGCCATAACGACCACTACTGGCAGGTGTACTTCGACACGAACCGCGTGATTCGGGAGAGCTTCGGCGAGGCGGGATACGCGGCCCCGATGCCGGCGCAACTGGTCGTCATGCAGAGCGCGCCGGCCATGCCGATGGCGGCGCAGTCGGCCAACCAGGCGGCTTGATGGGAGGCTCGGGTGACCGCGTCACCCGGTCTTCAGTCCCGCATGTCCATACCACCGCATCCCCATGGCCGCCACCCCGCAAACCGCCATGACAACAGCCAGCGGTAACGCTGTTCCATCGTGCCAGAAGCTGACCGCTGCCCCGGCCAGCGTGCCAAGGCCGTATTGCAGCGTGCCCATCAGCGCGGATGCGGTCCCCGCGCGATGTCCCTGATGGGACAGGGCCAATGCCGACGCGTTTGGCAGGATGCAGCCCATGCCGGACAGGCACACAAAGAAGCAGACCAGCAGCAGAGGCAGTGTTGCGAACCCCATCGACGCCGCCACCGCGAGCACCACGCCGGCGAGGCACGGCGCGAACAGGGCCACGCGCAGCACGCCGTCCAGCGACCGCGCGCGGACGAGCCTTGCGTTGACCTGAGCCATGAAGATCAGCCCGAACGCATTCGCGCCAAACACGAAGCCATAGTACGAAGGATCGATCCCATGGAGTTCGATCAACACGAACGGCGAACCGGCGATGTACGCGAACATGCCCGCCTGGGAGCAGCCCGCGGCCAGCGTATAGCCAACGAATTCGCGCGCGCGAAGCAGTTCGGCATAGCTGCGCAGCACGGACCCCGGATGCAGCGGCTGCACGCGCCGCGGATCGAGCGACTCCTCCATGCGGCGATGCACGAGCCAGAGGATCAGCAGCGCGGCCCCGCAATGCACCCAGAAAATCGCCCGCCAGCCCATCGCCGCGAGTACCGCCCCGCCGATGATCGGCGCGAGAATCGGCGCCAGGCCCATCACGAGCATCAGCGATGAAAACGCCCTCGCCGACTCGCGCGCTTCGAGCCGGTCGCGAATGACCGCGCGCGACACCACAATGCCCGCGCAGCCGCCAAGCGCCTCGAGGCAGCGCCACCACATCAGCGATTCCACGCTACCCGCGAGCGCGCACCCCGCCGCCGCCACGGCGTACAGGATCAGTCCGACATACAACGGCGGCTTGCGCCCGAAGCGATCGCTGATCGGTCCGTAAAACGCCTGTCCGATGGCCAGCCCGATCAGAAACGCGCCTAGGGTCAGCTGCACGCGGCTGATATCGACATGCAAATCCGCAGCGAGCGCCGGAAAGCTCGGGAGGTACATGTCGATGGACAGCGGCGCCAGCGCGGTGAGCGACGCGCAGATCAACAGCCAGAGAGGAAAGCGGGGAGACGTGGCCGCGGTGCCCGCAGGGCCCGCGTTCGTAGGTGCCGTCATGAAAATTCCGAAAGCGATGCGGTGAAGCAGAAGGTCCTGCAAAGGCTGCCGGCTGGTGCGCCGCGAAGGCTCGCCAGGGCAGACGGCGATTGTTACATAACCGTGCGTGCCGGAGCGTGTGCCGTGACGCTCGTCAAGTCATGGCTTTCCCCGTATCCACGATTCTGTCGCAAACCGTGCAATGGTCCGAATGCCATACGTGGCGCGGCTTTCACGTGGGCGAGGTGGAGGGTACAATGCCTGCCTGTCGGCGCGCGTGACGTGCCGACCGCGCAGCCAGACGCATCGCGGACGACGGATCATCACGGGAACCGTCCCCGGCAACGTTATCCTGCATGACCAGACAAAATTCGCCGTTGATTGCCACGCTGAGCCTGGCCGCTTTCGCGACCTGGCTGCCGCCTTTGCCCGTGCAGGCGGCACCAGTGCGAGGCGGTCCACCGCTCGCGCAACCCGCCCCGCCGCCGACGCCACCGGCCGTCGACGAAGCGGACGCACTGTCGCGCATGCTGAAAGGCGCCGCTACCGGCCAGAACACCGGCGCGGCCGGCGTGCCCGAATTCCTGCGCAATACCAACCGCCCCGACAGCATCCTCGCGCGCGCGTGCAGGCAACTGAACGACGTGCTGCCGATGGACATCGATGCCGAGACGCGCCTGCGTCGCTGCCAGTCGGTGCCGGGCAAGCACGTACTGTTTCAGCTCGAGCTCACGAACTATCGCGGGCCAATGCTCGACCTTGCCAGTTTCGAGGTCAATTACGCGGCACCGCTGCAGCGGAACATCTGCGCAAACCGGGACGTGGAAATTCTCACCAAGCTTGGGGTAAGCATGATGTTCCGCTACATGACGCGGAACGATCGCGGCGAGCGCCGCGTCGGGGACGTGTATATCAACGCGCCGATCTGTGTCTCCGCCCTGCGGTAGCGATGCAGCGCCACCACGAAACAAGGCCCCGTGTGTCAGACGGGGCCTTGTCGTTTCTGGCGCGCGAGTTTGTGGCGCCCGAGTTTGTGGCGCCCGAACGTCAGGCCGGTCGCGGCCGCAGCGGTAGCACGTTGGCCGCGCGGCGCATCAGCACGCGCGTTTCCTTCCACGCGGCATCCGCTAGCGGCGACGCCCACACCAGTTCATGCAGCTTCGACAGCGCGAACGGATCGCCGAGCAGCAGATGTTTCTGCGTCGCGCTCAGCGAGCCCGGCCCATGCGTCAGCGCGTGCTGCACCAGCGAGGCATGCTGCATGCGCGTCGGCTCGGGCTGCACGCGGCGCGCGCTCGACGTCGCGCACATCAGCGCATTGGTCACCGGATCCACCACCGCATCGACGAAACCCGGCACCTCATGCGCGGACTCCACATGCTGCTGCGTCTCGACGACTTCTCGCGGCACCTGGGTTTCTTCCGGGATCATGAACAGTCCGGCGCGACGGGCGGCCCGGCCCAGCGACACGCGGGACAGGAACACGGACAGCGGAATCGACAGCGCGAGCGAACCGACGATCGGCAGCAGCCACCAGATAAAACCCGGGCTCAGCCAATACACGCCACCGCCCCAGACGAGGCCTAGCAGCGTGTGCCCGCCATGGCGGCGGAACGCTTCGCCCCACGTGGTTTCCGCATCTTCCCGCGGCGGCGATTTCCACGAGATGCCCCAGCCGCTGTAGGCCGCGACCACGAACTTCGTATGGAACAGCATGCGCGTGGGCGCCAGCAGCGCGGACAGCGTGACCTCGATCAACATGCTCAGGACCAGCCGAACCGGCCCGCCGTAGTTGCGCGCGTCCTTCATCAGCAGCAGCACGCTGAGAATCTTCGGCAGGAACAGCAGCGTTGCCGTCGCCGAGAACAGCGCGAGCGCCTTCTCCGGATGCCACTCGGGCCAGGTCGGGAAGAACTGGTACGGCTGCGAGAAATACGTCGGCGGCACCAGCGCGTGCTTGGCGAGCATCGCCGTCGAGAGCAGCAGGAACAGGAACCACAGCGGCGCTGACAGGTAAGCCATGATGCCGGTCAGGAACACCGCGCGGTGCACGGCGTGAAAGCCCTGCTTCATCCACAACCGGAAATTCATCAGGTTGCCCTGGCACCAGCGGCGGTCGCGCTTGACCTCGTCGAGCAGGTTCGGCGGCATTTCCTCGAACGAGCCCGGCAGATCGTAGGCAATCCACACGCCCCACCCCGCGCGCCGCATCAGGGCGGCTTCGACGAAGTCATGGGACAGGATTTCGCCAGAGAGCGGTCCCTTGCCCGGCAGCGGCGCCAGCGCGCAATGCTCCATGAAGGGCTTGATGCGGATGATCGCGTTATGGCCCCAGTAATGGGACTCGCCAAGCTGCCAGTAATGGAGACCGGCCGTGAACAGCGGACCGTACACGCGCGTGGAGAACTGCTGCACGCGCGCATAGAGCGTGTCGCGTCCCACCGCGATCGGGGCGGTCTGGATGATGCCCGCGCCCGGATTCGCTTCCATCAAACGCAGCAGCGTGGCCAGGCAATCGCCGCTCATCACGCTGTCCGCGTCGAGCACGATCATGTAGCGGTACTTGCTGCCCCAGCGGCGGCAGAAATCGGCCACGTTGCCGGTCTTGCGCTTCACGCGGTGACGGCGCCAGCGATAGAAGATGCGGCCGAAGCCGCCGACCGCGCGGCAGATTTCCATCCACGCATCGTGTTCGGCGGTGCGCAGGTCGGGATTGCCGCTATCGGACAGCACGAAGAAGTCGAACGGCGCGATCTGCCCGGTGCGCTCGAGCGATTCGTACGTGGCCCGCAAACCCGCGAACACACGCGTCACGTCCTCGTTGCAAATCGGCATGATCACCGCCGTGCGTGCCTGGGGATCGATCGCCGCATCGCTCGCCGCCGAGCGCGAGATCAGATGCTTGTCGCCGCCCTTGGCCAGCACGAGGAAACCCATCATCGCGGTCCAGAAGCCCGCGGACACCCAGGAGAACAGCACCGCGAACAGCACGAGGATCGCCACTTCGAGCGGATCCGCGCCCTTGTACGGCAGCACGTTGGTCATGGCATAGGTTGCCGCCGCGGTTTGCGCGACCACGAGGCCGAGCAGGAACCAGCGGCGATGCGAACCCGCGGGATGCCACTTGCCTTCGGCGTCGGGGCCGTCGTGCAGCGTGTCCCACGTCTCGGGCACGGGCGGACGGCCCGTCATGCGGCGCCACGTGTTGCGGATCCATCCGCTCACGACATGCGGCGGCCACTGGCGCGGCACCATCGACGCGCGCTCAGGGTCGGGCCCCGTGTTCACATGCACGGTGCCGTCGCCGCGGCGCTGCAGCAGCGGCTCGCCGTCGATCTGCGGGTTGCCGTAGGCCATGCCGAAGCGGCGGCCCACGGAGGCATAGGTGGCGCCGCCCGGCGTCGTCGCGTCGGGGGACGCGGGACGCGGGCCTTCCTTCGAAGGCTCGCGCAGGCCAGCCAGGCGGGTTTGCAATTCAATCATGGCCGAGGGCGTCTCGCTGCCGTCGGCGGGCACGCACGTCACCGGGGTCGGTTGCGCGTCGGCGAGCAGTTCGCTGCGCAGTTCAGGCGAGGCGGGCAGGCGATCGACATATCGCTCGCATGCTGCCGCCAGGGCCGGTCGCTGCTTTAGCCGGGGGGTAAGATGTAGCTCCATGTCTCGGAAAGAGTCGTATTGCCGTTGCGAAGATAGCCGCGCAACTCAACCGGCTTGTTCTCGTCCTTGCGGCGCAGGAACATCGTCATGCGCCATCCGCCCGTTGCCTCGTTCCGTACCACCGACGTCTTGAGCAGTTCACCATTGGCATCGGCCGAGATCACGGGCTCCAGCTTCGTCTCCTCCGGCAGCTTCTTGAACGCGGGACCTTCGAAATCGACGGTCAGCGAGAAGCTCGTATCGTCAGGCTTGCGTGTGAGGCCCTGCCCGCGCCGGGTCTGCGTGACCCACGACAGCGGCGGCAGGTTGGCGGTCTCCTTTTGCCACAGCAGGCGGTATTCGTAGTCGAAGGCCTGCTTCGGCTTCGGCGGATTGTCGGGAATCCAGTACGCGACGATGTTGTCGTTGGTCTCGTCCGGCGTCGGGATCTGCACAAGCTCGATGCGGCCCGAGCCCCAGTTGCCGCGCGGCTCGACCCAGCCGCTCGGGCGGCGCTCATACCAGGAGCCGATCTCCTGATAGTTGTCGAAGCTGCGATCGCGTTGCATGAGGCCGAACCCCTGCGGATTGGTCGAGGCGAACGACGTCACGAGCAGGCGCTTCGGATTCACGAGCGGGCGCCAGACCCATTCACCCGTGCCGAGATGAATCGACAGGCCATCCGAGTCGTGCACTTCGGGACGGAAGTCGAGCGTGCCAGACGGCTGATTCTCGCCGAACAGATACATGCTGGTCAGCGGGGCGAGGCCGAGCTTCGTGACGTTCTCTCGCAAGAATAGTCGCGCCTTGACCTCCATGACAGTTTCCGTACCGGGCTTGATGATGAAGCGATACGCGCCCGACAAGCGCCGCGAGTCCATCAGCGCGTAGAGTGTCAGCTGCTTGTCGTTCGGCCCCGGACGCTCGATCCAGAATTCGGTGAAGCGCGGAAACTCCTCGCCGGAATTCAGGCCGGTATCCACGGCCAGGCCGCGTGCCGACAGGCCGTACCACTGGTCGCGGCCGAGCGCGCGGAAATAACTGGCGCCGAGGAACGATGCGAGCTCGTCTTTCTTGCCCTTGCTGCCCTGGTTGACGGGGTACATCAGGCGGAACCCGGCAAATCCGAGCCCCTTGAGCTTGGCCGGATCGACTTTGTGCGGGCCGTAGTTGAACGCCGTGGGATCGAAGCGGAATTCGCGCACGCTGCCGCCAACGACTTCATTGATGCGCACAGGCTGGTCGAACACCATGCCTTCGTGGAAGAACGACAGCTCGAACGGCAGCCGCGCGTTGCGCCACGCAAAGCGTTCGGGCTTGTATTCGATGTCCTTGTAGCGCTCGTAGGACAGCTCCGCGAGTTCGCGTGGCAGATTTTGCTGGGCAGGCTTGTAAGGCGCGCCCGCCAGCTGCCGCGCGCGCGCGGACACGGTCTCGAAGTCGAACGCGTGCGCGGCGGTGGCTCCCAACAGCGTGGACAACATGAGCGCGCCGGCGCCGAGCCATCGCCCCAGTCTTCCATGCAGGCGTCCGGAAGCGGCACGTGCGCGCATCTCGGGCGGTGGGCAGGCGGAACTGAGCGACAGATCTGGCGAAGGCGTGGCGGTCATGAAGGCCGGTGGAATCGTGCGGTTGAGGGTCGGGAAAGCGCGGGCGATGGGACGGAGCAAGAGCCGGACCATCGTCACCATGCGAGGGCAGACCTTAACAATTCGCGTCTAAAAAGTCACGTTTCGTGCACGCAAGGTTTGCAACAAAATGAAACCCCTGTCGGCTGCAAGCCGCTCCAGGCAAGCGTTTGCGGGCGATCGCCCACTTTTGCCCGGCCATCGCCGACGACGTTCCCACCCCAAGAGACGCTGACGCGGCATGGTGGCGGACGCGCACGTCGCGCATACAATGGACGAGGCGCCACTTCGGAGCGATCCGGGCGGCCGCCCTCCCATCATTGTCACTACCTTCAGGAGCCGTCATGCCCACTCGGAAGTCGATTCGGTCCGCACTGCTTGCGGGCCTGGTCCCCACTATGATGCTCGTCGCCAGCGCCCCCGCCCTGGCCTACTTCGATCATTACCTGTCCGGGAGCATCGTTGGCACGCTGAACCAGAAGGAAGCCGCATCGCTGCAGAAGATCGTCAGGAAGGCGCTCGTCGACACCGCCGACGACACGGCGGTGGAATGGCATTACCCGGCGGAGGGCCGCCGCCAGGCGGTCGACGGCACGATCACGCCCGTGCAGAGCAAGACGGACAAAGGCCAGCCGTGCCGCCGTCTGAAGTCGGAACTCAAGCGCGGCAGCGCGACCGAGGCGTGGTCGGGCTGGTTCTGCAAGCAGTCGAACGGCCAGTGGAAGGCGCGTCAGGTATCGGAGTGACAGACTGACGGACTGACGGACCGGCACGCGGGTACCGCTCGCTCAGTACGCTGGCTCAGTGCGCGCGCTCAGCGGCAGAGTTTGTCGATGAGCTCGCCGGCGATGGTGCCGGACTGCGCGCGCTGCGGCTTGCCGAGCTGCGGCGCGTGGATCGTGTAGATGGACTCGCCGCGCGCGAAGCGCTTGCTATATAGCGTCTGCTCGACCACCGCGTACATCGACGTGGCGCAGTTCAGCACCATGCGCTTGAGCGATGAGCGGATGGTCTCGCCGCTCGTGGTGCGGATCACGCCGGCCGGCGAATTGCGCACCACCACCACGCCGACTTCGCTGCCACGACGCCGCACGGCGGTCTGGTCGAAGTACGAGACCATGCCGCTATTGCCGAGCAACGGCAGCCAGCGCTGCGGATCGGGGGATGTCATTTCAGGTGTGCCACCGCCCATCGGAGACCGGGCACCGGGAAGGTCGATGCCGTCATCGGCATGCGCCGCGGCGGTGAAGCAGGTAGCCGCGATGGCGATGGCCATGGCGGCGGGAACGAGACGAACAGATCGAGACATGGGGCTGCCCTCGTGCGGACGGGAGTCAAAGCAGGGCCCGATTGTCGCATACGCATGCGGGGGCATTGACCCCCGCCCAGCGTATTGTTTCAATTTTATTGCGCGGCGTCCGGCTCAACCTTCGGGGTTGGCCTCGCGCCACGTGACGAGGTCGGCGATCGTCAGCACCGGCAGGCCATGTTCGCGGGCGAAGACGAGTGCTTCCGGCTGGCGCGCCATCGTGCCGTCGGGGTTCATCAGTTCGCACAGCACGGCCGCCGGCGACAGGCCCGCGAGACGCGCGAGGTCGACCGAGCCTTCGGTATGACCGCGGCGCACGAGGACGCCGCCGTCGCGCGCGACGAGCGGAAACACGTGACCCGGGCTGACGATGGCGTCGGCCTTGCCGGAGACGGCGGCGTGGATGGTCGTGATGCGGTCGATCGCGCTGACGCCGGTGGTCACGCCCTCCCGCGCTTCGATCGAGACCGTGAAGGCGGTGCCGTACTGGCTGCGGTTGTTCTCGACCATCGGACGCAGGCCGAGCTCGCGCACGCGTTCGCTCGGCAGGCACAGGCAGACGATGCCGCTGCATTCGCGGATCATCATGGCCATGTTGGCGGGCGTCAGCCGCTCGGCGGCAAGAATCAGGTCGGCCTCGTTCTCGCGGTCGTCGTCGTCGAGCAGCACGACGGGACGTCCCTCGCGCATGGCGTCGAGCGCGAGGGCGATACGCTCGGCCAGCGCGGAGGCGGCGGCGGAACGAGCGGAGTCGGCGGGGGATGTTGCGGGGGTTGTTGCGAGGGTCAGCATTGAAACGCTCCAGATAAGCACAGGACGGTGGGCGTTTCAGGGGAGGACAGGCGCCGACGCGCAACACGCGCGCGTGTTCACACGCACGACGAATCATGACAAATCACGACAAATCGCGAGGCGGCGCCGCATCTTCTTTCATCCGGACTATGACCGTCGGCCCTGGCCTCTCACCAGGTCTGCTGACCCCGCATTCGCATGCGGGCGCTCGCGGGCTCGCCGCCGGTCGTACGGACCCGATGCGACATACCGCCGGTGGGGACTTTCACCCCGCCCTGAAGACGTGACTACAGACGTGAACAAAAACGTCAGGTTGCCGCGAAGATGGCTCTCCGACGGCGGAGCGATGTTAACACGTCCGCACGTTTCCCGCCGGGCGTCGCCCCGGTTTGCGCGACCGACGTCACACGCGGGTGGTATGCTAGGCCTTCTTCTTCAATACCCGCGCGCGACAGGGCGTGCACCCTGATGGAAATTGCCATACTGCTGGCGCTGATTCTTCTCAATGGTCTGTTCGCGATGTCCGAGATCGCGCTCGTCACCGCGCGCAAGGCGCGGCTGCAGCGCCTGATCGAGGACGGTGACCGCGGCGCGCTTGCCGCGGTCAAGCTTGGCGAGGATCCCACGCGCTTCCTCTCTACCGTGCAGATCGGTATCACGTCGATCGGCGTGCTCAACGGCGTGGTCGGTGAATCGACCCTCGCCGCGCCGCTGGGCGCGTGGCTGCAACAGTTCGGCATGGCGGCGACCACGGCCGGTTACGTAGCCACCGCGATCGTGGTGGCGGGCCTGACCTATTTCTCGATCGTGCTCGGCGAGCTCGTACCCAAGCGGCTGGGCCAGCTCGCGCCGGAAGCCATCGCGCGCCTCGTCGCGCGCCCCATCTCGTTCCTGTCGGTCGCCTCGAAACCGTTCGTGAAGCTGTTGTCCGGCTCCACGCTGCTGGTCCTGCGCCTGCTGGGCGTGAAGTCGGATCGCGGTCCCGCCGTGACCGAGGAGGAAATCCACGCGCTGCTCGTGGAAGGGTCCGAAGCCGGCGTGATCGAGCACCACGAGCACACGATGGTACGCAATGTGTTCCGGCTGGACGATCGCCAGATCGCCTCGCTGATGGTCCCTCGCGGCGACGTGATCGCCCTCGACGTGGAAGCGACCGAGGAAGAAAACCTGCGCCGCATCGAGGAATCCGACCATTCGCGCTTTCCGGTCGTGCGCGGCGGCATGCATGACATTCTCGGCGTGGTGAGCGCGCGCCAGCTGCTGGCGCGCCGGCTGCGCGGCGAGCGCGCGGAACTGACGGCGGTGCTCCAGGCGGCCGTGTTCGTGCCCGAAAGCGTGACGGGCATGGAGCTGCTCGAGAACTTCCGCGCGTCGGGCGGCCAGATGGCGTTCGTGATCGACGAGTACGGGGAGGTGCTCGGCCTCGTGACGCTGCAGGACCTGGTCGAAGCCATCACGGGCGAATTCAAGACGGAGACGGCCGGAGAGGAGTGGGCCGTGCAGCGCGACGACGGTTCGTGGCTGCTCGACGGGTTGATTCCGGTGCCGGAACTCAAGGACCGCACGGGCATCCGCGTGGTGCCGGAAGAGGACAAGGAGCGTTACCACACGCTGTCGGGCATGCTGTTGCTGCTGCTCGGCCGCCTGCCGCAGACCGCCGACACCGTCGAGTGGGACGGCTGGAAATTCGAGATCATCGACATGGACGGCAAGCGCATCGACAAGGTGCTGGCCTCCCGCATCCCGCCCGAGGACGGCCCCGAGCCAGAAACGACCGGCTGATCGCCCGTCCGCGCAGGAGACGACGGGCTGATGGCCCATCTCAGGGAGGGGAAAACCGCGCCCTCCCCCATTACTGCAAGCGTTGTCCTCGGGTCAATACGCCGAAGGTTAGGACATTCCCGCTCATAGACGAGAAACAACAGCAAGGGGCGGCTGGCGCACGCCGCGCCGCCCGCGTCTTCTGCTTCCCTCCCGGGCTACCGTATGATGCGAGCCTGCACACAATAAAAACATCACGCATTAGCGTCGGCAGAGCAACAGTCATCTTCCCCCGCCGTGCAACTCGCTCATTTCATCGCCGCCCTCGACTCGCACCGCGCCGCCGCCGGTACCGCGCACCCCCTCGCCGTCTTAGTCATCCGCCTCGACCGGTTTCAGAACGTCTGCGAGACGATCGGCCCGGCGCGCGCCGACCGGCTGCGCGCGTGCATCCAGGCGCGCGTCGGCAGCGTCGCCGCCACGCCCGCCGTCATGCACTGGCTTGGCCCCGCCGACATCGGCGCGGCATGCGTGCTGCCCGAAGGCGTCGGCGCCGCGTCGATCGGCGCCAGCATCGCCGCCGCGCTCGGCCGCCCTTTCCAGATCGACGGCTACGAACTCTTCCTGTCCTGCAGCATCGGCACCTCGCTCGACCACCCGGAAATCGCCACCGAACGCAACTTCCAGCTTGCGTTCGACGCCATGCTGCAGGTCTATCGGCGCGGCGGCGATGGCATCGTCAATGCGGCCGCACCGGTATCACCGCGACTGGGCACCCTGCTTGCCGCGCTGCCCGATGCCCTCGCGCGCGGCGAGTTCGGATTGCAGCTGCAGCCGCGGGCGACGTTCGCCACGGCGGAGGTATCGGGTTACACCGTCCGCGTCCGCTGGCAGCATGCGTTGTTCGGCCGCGTTGCGCCGCAGGACTTTCTGCCGGCGGCCGAAACGCTCGGCATGATGCATGAGATCGGCGGCTGGCTGCTGCAGACGCTGCTGCCGCTGATGCGCGCCACCGAAGCCGTGGCCCCCGTCCAGTTCATGCTGCTGGCATCGAGCGAGCAACTGCTCGGCACCCAGACGCTGGACCTCCTGCGCCGCAGTGTCGAGGACTTCGGGGTGCCCGAAGGCCGCCTGTGCGTCGAGGTGCCGGCCGGCATCGTGCCCGACGATCCCGCGAGCGCGCGCAAGGCCGCGATGCTGCGCGAGGCGGGCGTGCGCATTGCGCTTGGCGACTTCACGGATACCCCGCCGGCACGCCGCGCGCTGGAGCGCCTGCGTCCCGACGCGGTCACGCTCGACGCCCGGCATTTGGGGCAAGCCTCGCGCGCGGACGATGCGGAGCCGCTGCGCGCGGCCTGCACCCTCGCCCGCGAGAGCGGCGCGGTGGTCTGCGCCAAGGGCGTGGAAACGCGCCGGCAACTCGAGATGGTCCGCGACTGGGGGTGCCACAGCATGCAGGGCTACCTGCTGGCGCAGCCGTTCCCCGCTCACTGGCTGGCCCAGACGCACGGGGCGATCGTTTCGCGCGCCCGCCAGTTGCTGGCTGCGGGCTAGCGTGTCAGAGGAACACGCACACGCGTGTCAGACGTTGACCAATTTACACGCCGCCGTCCATCGTCCATCTTTATGCACAAGGGCAGCCGGTAAATTCTGCCCGGCCCACACCACCCACTGATGAGGAGTCGGAAGATGAAAAAAGCATGGATCCTGGGCATGCTGGTTGCCACGTTCCTGGCGGGCTGCAACACGATGGCTGGCGTTGGCCAGGACGTGCAGAAAGGCGGCCAGAAGCTGGAGAATTCGGCTGAGCGGGCGAAGTAAGCTGGGCGAAATAAGCGCATCGCAATCAGCCCACTGCAATGCGGCAGTGACAACGGGCGCCCTCGGGCGCCCGTTCCACATTCAAGGCAGCCTTATTGGTGCAGCCTTACTTGCGCAGCCGCGAGGCCTCCTCGGCGAGTCCGCGGATACGCGCCCAGTCCTTGCCCGCGACCGCATCCTTCGGCACCACCCACGAGCCGCCCACGCAGACGACGTTGGGCAGCGCCAGATAGGTCGGCGCCCTGGCCGCGTCGATGCCGCCCGTCGGGCAAAACTTCAATTGTGCGAGGGGGCCGTACAGCGACTTCAGCATCGGCACGCCGCCCGCCGCTTCAGCGGGGAAAAACTTCAGGAACGTAAAGCCGCTTTCGAGCGCGAACATCGCCTCGCTGGCCGTGGCGACGCCCGGCAGCAGCGAGATACCTGCTTCGCGCGCGCCCTCGGCCAGCGTCTGCGTCAGGCCCGGGGAGACGGCGAACTGCGCGCCCGCATCGCGCACGGCATGCAGTTGGTCCGTGTTGAGCACGGTACCCGCGCCGACCACCGCCTGCGGCAGCGCCCTGGCGACCTCTCGGATGGCGTCGAGCGCCACCGGCGTGCGCAGCGTGATCTCGAGCCACGGCAGGCCGCCGGTCACGAGCGCCTCGCTCACGTGCAGGGCCTCTTCCACCGAGTGGTATTCGAGGACGGGGATCACGGGCACGTTGGCGAGGCGGTCCAGCAGGGAGGGAGTGGTCATGGCAGTCATCGAAGCAATAAACGGTGCAATAAACGATAAAGATCAGGCGATCACGGCGACGGATTGTTCCAGCCGCGCGAGCACGGCCTCCGCGCGGGGGATGGGCGCGACCGCTCCGTAGCCTGTCGTGGAAAGCGCGGCCGCCACGTTGGCGTAGCGCGCGGCGTCGAACGGATCGGCGCCGGCGGCCAGGCGCGCGATGAAGCTGCCGCCGAAGCAGTCGCCCGCGCCCGTGGCGTCGAGCGGCTGCACGGGAAACGGCGGGACGAGCGCCCGCGATTCGGGCGTGGCGACGTAGCTGCCCTCTTCGCCCAGCTTCAGCGCGACGAGTCCGATGCCGCAGCCCAGCAGGTAGTCGACAATCGCGTCGCGATCGTCGAGCCCCGTCAGGACCGTGATGTCGTCCCAGCTCGGCAGGCAGATATCGGTCAGCGAAAACGCCTCGCGCATGATGCCCCGGGCGCGCGCGAGCGACCACAGCCGCAGGCGCAGGTTGGTGTCGAGCGAGACGCGCACGCCGGCCTTGCGCGCGTGCTCCATCGCCGCGAGCCCCGCGTCGCACGCGCACGTGCTGATGGCGAGACTGATACCGGAGACGTGCAGGAAGCGCGCCTGCGCGATCGCCGGCAGCGGCAGCTGATCGTGGTGATAGCGGGCGGCCGCCGACCCTTCGCGCAGATAGTCGAAGCGGTGACCGTGGCTGTCGTGCGAGACGAAGTACACGCCGGTGGGCGCGGCGGGGTTCACGCTGACGTGGCGCGTATCGACGCGTTCGCGCGTCCACAGTTCGCGCAGGCGCTCGCCGAAACTGTCCGCGCCGACCGCGGTGATATAGCCCGTCGTGGCGCCCTGACGCGCGGCGGCGATGCAGAAGTTGGAGGTGTCGCCGCCAAATCCCTGCAGATAGCGCGAGGGGTCGTCAGGCTGCTGATTGAACTCCACCAGCGGTTCGCCGTAGGCAAGAATGTCGATGCTCATGTCGCAGTCGCTCCTCAGAAGAAGGTCTGCACGATATCGATGACCCGGTACTGACGATCGAGCACCGGGATATGGCGCCACTTGTCGAAGGTCAGACAGGGATGCGAGATGTCGAAGGCAATCATATCGCCGACCCGCAGGTCGTCGCCAGCCTGAATCTCGAGATAGGCATGCTGGTCCATCATCCCGGCGATTTTCCAGTGCGCCGGCGCGTCCACGGGCGCGGTGGTGCCGCCATGCGGGCGATAGTGGCGCGCGGGAATGGGCAGCCCCGCGTCGAACGCGGCGTCGCGCTTGCCGAGGCCGATGATCGCGCGGCCCGGTTCCGGAATCGACTGCACGTACGCCCATAGCTGCAACGCCGGCAGCAAGCCCTCCCGCATCTTTTGCGCGACGGGGTTGCCCGCGAGGATGCGGTCCTGCGCGGCGCGATAGATGCCGACGTCATGCGTGAGGTAGCAGCCGGGGCGCAGGACGATCTCGATCGGCGCCTCAATGTTCCCCCCCTGCGCTGCCTGCGAGAACTCTTCGGCGACCACGTCGTACCACGCGGAGCCAGCGCCGGAGAGGATCACGGGCTGGCGGCCAAACGCGCCCGCCGCCGCCAGTTCGCGGGTGATGGCGACCGTGCGCCGCAGGAACGCGCGCACGCCCTCTTCCTCCTGCACGACGCCTTCGTACACCTCCACACCCGCCAGCGTCAGCGCGCCGGGCCAGCGCTGGAGCGCGCCCAGCACCGCCGCCTGCTGCGCGGCGTCGCGCACCCCGGTGCGGCCGCCTGTCACGCCGATCTCCATCAGCACGTTCAGCCGCTGTCCGCGCTTGTGGAAGAACGCGCCAAGCTGATCGACGAGCTCGGCCGAGTCCACCAGCGTGAAGAACTCGAACTCGGGGTCCTGAAGGAGGTCCGCGATGATTTCCATATTGCGGCGGCCGACGAGCTGGTTGGCCATCAGTACGCGCCGGACGCCATGCGCGTGCGCCGCGGCGGTCTGGTGCGCGGTGGCGAGCGTGATGCCCCACGCGCCTTCCGCGAGCTGCCGCGCGAAGAGCTTGGGCGCCATCGTCGTCTTGCCGTGCGGCGCGAGCTGCACGCCGTACTCGCCCATGAAGCGGCGCATCCAGTCGAGATTGTGCGCGAGCCGGTCCTCGTAGAGCACCGCCGCTGGCAGGCTCAGATCTTCGTCGAGCAGCCGCCAGCCGACCTCCCCTGCCGCGTCGGGAGCCAGCGGCGCCGCCATACGGCCCATGGCCTTGTTCACCGGGTCGATCATGCCCGGCTGGTACTTTGTCTCATGCATCGCTTTTGGTATGGGGGTGAATACGCGGTTGACGTAATTTTAGCGGGAAATTACCATGCGGCACCGTTTGTTAGAAAGTAACACGCGCATTCACCCCTCGCTCCACCGCTCGCCCCACCGCCGCCATGACCGCACCGTTCGACATCCTCACCCGCATCGCCGAGCGTGGGCCCGCCCTGCGGCTGGCCGAGCAGAAGGTGGCGCAGGTGATCCTCGAGGATGTCGCCGCGGCGGCGGCGGCCAGTATCAACGAGCTGGCGCGCAAGGCGGCCGTCAGCGAAGCCAGCGTGACGCGCCTGGCCAAGGCGCTTGGCTGCCGCGACGTCCGCGACCTGAAGCTGCGGCTGGCGCAGGCCACCGCCGTGGGGTCGCGCTTTCTGCCCAGCGGCGGTGCGCATGAAGCCGCCGCGCCCGCCACGCTGGCCGATCGCGTTCATGCGGATGCGGTGGCGTCGCTCGAGGTCAATCGCAAGCTGATCGACGCCGAGCGCATCGATGCGGCCGCGCGCCTGTTGTGCGACGCGCGCATGGTCTACGCTTTTGGCATGGGCGGCGCGTCCACGATGCTCGCCGACGAAGCCTGCCATCGACTCGCGCGGCTCGGCCATCCGGCCGCGAGCTATCACGACGCGCTGCTCCAGAAGATGATGGCCGCGACGCTCGTGCGCGACGACGTCGTGCTGGCCTTCTCCGCGAGCGGCAATGTGCCGGAGATGCTCGCGAACTGCGAGATCGCGCGGGAATACGGCGCGAAACTCATCGCGGTGACATCGCTCGGCTCGCCGCTGGCCGCGCTCGCGGATGTGCTGCTGCCCGTGCGGACGCACGAGACGGATTTCATTTTCAAGCCGTCGGCGTCGCGCTACGCGATGCTGCTCGTGCTCGACGTGCTGGCGACCCAGCTCGCGCTGTTGCATCAGGACCAGAGCCAGGAACGTCTGCGCCGCCTCAAGTATGTGCTGGACGACCATCGCGGCACGCATGCCGATAGCCGACAGCCGCTGGGAGACTGACATGCCGCACCTTTTCGATACCCTGATTCGCTGCGTGCTGCTGCTGGACGGCTCGGGCGCGGCGGCGCGCATGGCCGACGTCGGCATCCGCGATGGCCGCATCGCGCGCATCGCCTGGCTCGACGACGATGCGCCGATCGACCCGGACAGCGCCGCGCATGTGGTGGAAGGCCATGGCCTCGCGCTGGCCCCGGGCTTTATCGACGTGCACACGCATGACGACACCAATGTGGTCCGCGAACCCGCGATGACGCCGAAGCTCTCGCAGGGCGTGACGACGGTGATCGTCGGCAACTGCGGCATCAGCGCCGCGCCGGTGACGCTCGCCGGCGATCCGCCCGATCCGATGAACCTGCTCGGCCATGCGGACGCGTTCCGCTATCCCGACTTCCGCAGCTACGTCGCGGCCGTCGACGCCGCACAGCCCGCGGTCAACGTGGCCGCGCTCGTGGGCCATACCGCCCTGCGCAGCAACCATATGGACCGCTTCGACCGCGCGGCCACCGCCGGGGAAATCGCGGCGATGCGCGCGCAGCTGCAGGAAGCGCTCGACGCTGGCGCGCTTGGCCTGTCCACCGGCCTCGCCTACGCCAACGCATACTCGGCGCCGACGGAAGAAGTCCTCGCGCTCGCCGAACCGCTCGCCGACGCCGGCGGCCTCTATGCGACGCATCTGCGCAGCGAATTCGCGGAGATCCTCGACGCCATGGACGAGGCCTTTCGCATCGGCCGCCATGCGCGCGTGCCCGTCGTCATCTCGCACCTCAAATGCGCGGGCGTCGCCAACTGGGGCCGCAGCGGCGAAGTCCTCGACGCGCTCGAGCAGGCGCAACGCTGGCAGCTCGTCGGCTGCGACTGCTATCCGTATGCCGCCAGTTCCTCGACGCTCGACCTCAAGCAGGTGACGGGCGACTTCGACATCCTTGTCACCTGGTCCGAACCCGAACCCGCGATGGGCGGCCGCCTGCTGGCGGACATCGCGGCCGAATGGGGCGTGGACCTGCATACGGCCGCGCACCGGCTGCAACCGGCGGGCGCCGTGTACCACGGTATGGAAGAAGCCGACGTCGACCGCATCCTGCGTCATCCGGCCACGGTCATCGGTTCCGACGGCCTGCCCAACGATCCGCTGCCGCATCCGCGCCTCTGGGGCGCGTTTCCGCGCGTGCTGGGACACTATGCGCGCGATCGGGAACTGTTTCCGCTCACCGTCGCCGTCAACAAGATGACCGGCCTCTCGGCCGAACGCTTCGGTCTGAAGGAGCGCGGCTTCGTGCGCGAGGGCTACTGGGCCGATCTCGTGCTGTTCGACCCCGCCACGATCCGCGATGCGGCGACCTTCACCGAGCCGGTGGCGCCCGCCGAGGGCATCGAAGCGGTCTGGGTGAACGGCGAACTGTCATGGCAGCAGCGCGCGCCCACGGGGCTGCGGGCCGGCCGATTCCTCGCGCGCGCGCCGTCGCTGCGCGCATAGCCCTCTCTAGACTTTCTATCCTTCCGGAACTCTCATGGAAATCAAACGATACGGCGTGGAAGGCGGTACCGGTACCGGTGGCCAGCACATGCCCTTTGCCCGCGCCGTAAGCGCAGATGGCTGGCTCTATGTTTCGGGCCAGGTGCCGATGGTCGATGGCGAGGTCGTCGACGGCGGCATCGTGCCGCAGACCCATCAGGCCATTCGCAACATGCTGGCGATTCTTGCCGAGGCTGGCTACGGTCCCGAGCACATCGTGCGTTGCGGCGTGTGGCTCGACGATGCGCGTGACTTCGCTTCGTTCAATCGCATCTTCAAGGATTACTTTGGTGCGAATCCGCCAGCGCGCGCCTGTGTGCAATCGTCGATGGTGGTCGACTGCAAGGTCGAGATCGACTGCGTCGCGTTCAAACGATAAGCCTTTTTCTCTGCTTCCCCCGCTTCATCTTTCTAGTTTTCTACCCCTCGAGCCAACCACATACATCCGTAAGGAGACAACATGGGTGCCGTAACCGGAACCACGCTCTTGCTGTACGCGTTGATCGCCGTCATCGCGCTGGTGATCCTGATCGCCAAATTCAAGCTCAACCCGTTCATCACGCTCGTCGTGGTGTCGGTACTGCTCGGCTTCGCGTCGGGCATGCCGATGGGGGACATCGTCAAATCGTTCGAGGCCGGCGTTGGCGGCACGCTCGGGCATATCGCGCTCGTGATCGGGCTGGGCACCATGCTCGGCAAGATGATGGCCGAGTCCGGCGGCGCGGAGCGCGTGGCGCTCACGCTGATCGACTTCTTCGGCGAGAAGAACGTCCACTGGGCCATGGTGACCATCGCGTTCATCGTCGGCTTGCCCGTATTCTTTGAAGTGGGCTTCGTGCTGCTCGTGCCCATCGCCTTCAACGTGGCCAAGCGCACGGGCACGTCGATGGTGCTCGTCGGCATTCCGATGGTCGCGGGCCTTTCCGTCGTGCACGGCCTGATTCCGCCGCACCCCGCCGCGCTGCTGGCGGTGTCGGCTTATGGCGCCGACATGGGCCGCACGATCATGTATGCGCTGATCGTCGGGATTCCCACAGCCGCCATCGCGGGTCCGATCTTCGCGCGGCTGATGGACCGCTACGTCAAGCTGCCCGCGATCAATCCGCTGGCCGAGCAACTGACCGAGGAAGCGTCCGAACGCCACGCGCTGCCGGGCTTCGGCATCACCGTGTTCACGATCCTGCTGCCGGTGATCCTGATGCTGATCGGCAGCTGGGCCGATCTGTTCACCACCCCGAAGACCTTCGCCAACGACTTCCTGAAGCTGATCGGCAACTCGGTGATGGCGCTGCTCATCGGCACGCTCGTGAGCTTCTTCACGTTCGGCAAGGCACGGGGCTTCAATCGCGAGACCATTCTCAAGTTCACCAATGAATGCGTGGCGCCGACGGCGATCATCACGCTCGTGGTCGGTGCGGGCGGCGGCTTTGGCCGCGTGCTGCGGGACTCGGGAATTTCCAACGCGATCGTTGACGTCGCGACCAGCGCGCATGTGTCGGTGCTGGTGCTTGGGTGGCTCGTGGCCGTGCTGATTCGTATCGCTACCGGGTCGGCTACCGTGGCGATGACCACGGCGGCTGGCATCGTCGCGCCGATCGCGGCCAGCGTGCCGGGGACGCGTCCCGAACTGCTGGTGCTGACCACCGGCGCCGGTTCGCTGATCCTCTCGCACGTGAACGATGCCGGCTTCTGGCTCGTGAAGGAATACTTCAACATGACCGTGACGCAGACCTTCAAGACCTGGTCGGTCGCGGAGACGATCATCTCCGTGGTGGCATTGCTGCTGACGCTGGGACTCGCAACGATCGTTTGATCCCTCTCCCGGCCCCCTCTCCCGGCCCCCTCCCGGCCCCTCTCCCCGGGGGAGAGGGGAACGACATAGGTCGACGCGACCGGGCCGCGCGTTCGAAGGACCTATGTCGTTCAGCCCGCCGTTCGGGCTGCCGTTCGGTCTGCCGTTCGGTACGCCCTTAGCCCGTGACCGCGACCTTGCTCCGCCAGCGGTACGGCGTATCCCCCACGAAGCGGCGGAACACCGTCGTGAAGTGCGCCTGCGAGCGGAAACCGCAACGCAGCGCCACATCCAGCACACTCCCCTTGTCATCGCGCAGCAGATCCTGCGCATGCTCGATGCGCCGGCGCAGCAGGTATTCATGCGGGCGCAGGCCCGTCGCCAGCCGGAACTGCGCGGCGAAGTGCATGCGCGTCAGGCCCGCGCTCTCGGCGATATCCGCCAGGCCGATCGCCTCCGACAGATGCGCGTCGATATACTCCACCACCCGGCGCAGACGCCAGGCCGGCAGTCCCGACACATGACGCGACTGCGTGGCCACGCGGTTGAAGTGGTTGCTGACCAGACGCGACACGATCGCGAGGCTCACGCTGTCGATGAACAACCGGCCCAGGCTCGGGTCCTGCGTATGCGCCATCGCCAATGCCTGGCCCAGGCGCTCCATCGTCGTATCGGTAATCAGCCGCGGATCGGACAGCACGATGTCGCCATTGTGCGCCCGGCCGAACAGGTCCTGATGGCAATCGGCCAGCACGCCCTGCGGCACGAACAGATGCAGGACGTCGCTGGCGGATTCGAACGTCGCATTGACGGGTACGCGTGGCGCCGTGATCTGCACCGCGCCGGCCGCGACGCGGCCCTGCACGATCAGGCGGCCCGCCGACTGGAACGTGCAATTCAGGCTGCGGAGGCTGAGCCCGATGCAGTGATGCGCGTCGTGACCGTCGTGAGTCACCTCGAGCGGGCCGTTGTCGGCGCGGATCCAGCGGGAGACAGGCACATGCCGGGAACGCAAGGCCGTGGCGTCGAGTCCCGCCGAGTGTTCGCGCCAGTTCACCTCTTCCCCGATGGGGGATTCGGCGAACGAGGGTCGCACGGGGCTGGCGGGATCAGAACTGAGTTCAGGGCTGTAGGCGGTGATTCCGGTCATGTCAAACCTGCTGTCTGGGGGTTGGCAAGGCAGTGCAACCATGCACCGCCAACATGCCTTCCAAGGTATATCAGCCGCTTGCCGACAACCAGACAGACATCCGTTTACGCACGCCCTGATTAAGTTTGTAGACCTTATACCTTTGTATAGGGTGACGCCCGGTTTTTGCCGAATCGCCCGCCGTCACCCCATGCGCCTCAGCCGGCCGGCGCCACGCCAAGCGCCTCCGCCTTGAGGACGAGGTCCGCGAGGGACCGCGCGGCCATCTTGCGCATGGCCTGGCCCCGGTGCAGCTTGACCGTGATTTCGCTGAGGCTCATTTCCGAAGCGATCTGCTTGTTCATGAGTCCGCGCGTCACCAGCGCCATGACCTCGCGCTCGCGTGGCGTGAGCGAGTCGTAGCGCCGTCGCAGCTCGGAGAGCGAACGGTCGGAGTTGCGGCGTTCCTCGTCACGCGCGAGCGCATCGGCCACCGCGTCCAGCATGTCCTGATCGCGGAACGGCTTGGCGAGGAAGTCCGTGGCGCCCGCCTTCATCGCCTTGACCGACATGGCGATATCGCCGTGCGCGGTCATGAAGATGATCGGAATGGGCACGCGCTCTTCCATGATCTGCTGCTGCACCGCGAGCCCGCTCTGCCCTTTCAGGCGGACATCGAGGATCAGGCAGCTGGGCGCGTCTTCGAGTTCCTGTTCAAGGAATTCCGCGGCCGTGGCGAACACCTCGACGCGAAATCCCACGGACCGCAGCAGCATGCGCACCGCGTTGCGCATGGATTCGTCGTCATCGACGACGTAGACGATCGCGCTCCCCGCGGCACCGTCCGTCCCGTGACTCATTGGAGTACCTCCTCATGCAACGGAAGTTCCACCCGTAGCGTCGCACCTCTCTCCGGAGGCGATTCGGCCCATATTCTTCCCCCATGGGCTTCGACGATCGAGCGGCAAATTGACAACCCCATTCCCATGCCGTCCTTTTTTGTGGAGTAAAACGCGTTGAACAGCTTGTCCGCATCGGCCGGCGGAAATCCGCAGCCGGCATCCCGTACCGTGATCGCCGCGTAGCGCACGCCCTGCACGCGCTCGGTGACGACCCACAAATCTCGCCGGCGGTCGCGAATGGACGCCATCGCCTGCACTGCGTTCACCAGCAGGTTGATCAGGACCTGATGGAGCTGTACACGGTCTCCCGACACATAGAGTGCCGTCGGCGCGAGCCGGATGTCCGGCTCCACGCGGTTGGCCTGGAATTCCCGCCGCACCAGGCTGGCGGCTTCCGTCACGAGCACGTTGAGGTCCAGCCGCTCGTAGACCGGATCGCGCTTTTTCGCCATCGAACGGATCTGATGGATGATGTCCGTGGCGCGGCGCGCATCGCGGACCATCTGACCGATCGACAACTGGGCCTCGGCGATATCCGGCGGCGCGCGGTCGAGCCAGCGCACGGCCGAGTCACCGCAGGTCACGATCGCGGCCAGCGGCTGGCTGACTTCGTGCGCGATGGACGCGGCCAGCTCGCCGAGTGTTGTGACGCGCGTCACGTGCGCGAGTTCCGCTTGCGAACGCTGTAACGCTTCCTGCGTGACGGCCGCGTCCGTGACGTCCATCAGCGCGCCCACATACTCCGGAAGCAGCGGCGCGGCGTTGGTACGCCGCGCGACGAAGTGCACATACCGAATACTGCCATCGGGCATCAATAAGCGGTGTTCGAGATCGATATAGGGTTTGCCTTCCCGCAACATCTGCCGCGCGGCGCTGACCCGCGCGAGGTCGTCCGGGTGCGTGCGCGCGGCGATCAGCTCCGGCGACGGCGTCACATCGCGATCGTAACCGAGAATCCGATACGCTTCCGTCGACCACACCATTTCCGAGTACGGCGGCTGCAGCGCCATGCTGCCCGTCTTGCTGAGCCGCTGCGCTTCCGAGAGGAACGCCTCGCTGCGCGCAAGCGCCGCCTCCGCGCGCTTGCGGTCGGTAATGTCGTTGCTGGTGGCCACGATCGCCACCGGATTGCCGCGCGCGTCGCGCCACAGCGCCCAGCGGCTCGAAATCGTCAGCAGCTGGCCGTCCTTGCGCACGCGCTGGACTTCGCCGTCCCAGTGGCCGATGCGCAGCAGCTCGTCGTGGATATGCTCGATCGGAATCGGAAACGTCGTGCGCGTAAGCGCGTGGATCGACTGGCCGACGGCCTCCGCGGCGGTCCAGCCATAGACTTCATGCGCGCCCCGGTTCCAGAACGTGATGATGTCGTCCATGTCGTGCACGACGATGGCGTCGTGCGTGAGGTTCAGCATCTGGATCTGCTCGCGCAGCCGCGCGGTATTGCCGACCGCGCGCAGGGCCAGCAGCGTGGCCGTGCTGTTGGCGAGCAGGCTGACGAAGCAGCGGGCCAGCGGCGCCACGCCGGAATTCGGCGGTGTCGAGATCAGATAGCCGAGCACCGTCAGCACCGCGCAGATCGCGCTTGCGGTGATGGTGGCCTTGCGCGAGCCGGTGGACGCCACCAGCAGCACGACGACGACGTAGAGCACCGCGATGGCGATGTCCAGTGGGGTCATGGCGTCGACCATGAAGATGGCCAACGCGCAGACCCCGGCGATGATCGACAGCATTCGGGAGTTGGGATGCATTGGGAGCCGATTGTGCCACGGCGCGCGCGTGACAAATCACCCGACGCCGCGGCCGGGAATTTCGATGCGAGGGGCCGTGCGATGTTCCGTGCTGACGATCGCGGGAAGCTAGCCCGCGTTCAACGCCACCCGTTCGAGGCAGGCCTTCACCGATGCACCGTCCACGGGCTTGGGCAGCACCGACATCGCGCCACTGTCGAGCGCCTGCCGCCTGACCGCATCCGTGCAGTAGGCAGTGATGAAGATCACCGGCACCGAATAATGGCGCGCGGTCAATGTGCGCTGCATTTCCAGCCCGGTCATGCCGGGCATCTGGAAATCCGTGATGACGCAGTCCGCCTCGCCGATCCTTCCCGAGTCCAGGAATGCGCGCGCCGAATCGTACGGACGCACCTCCCAACCCAGTGAACGGACCAGCCTGGACGTAGCCAGGCGAACGGATTCGTCATCATCGACGATGGCAACAATCAGCGTGTTCTGCAAGCGAGTACCCCAGCCTCGTGAGCATGCGGCGATCTGCAACCCAATCGTCGCAGCACCCGTGGGCCGGATCATAGGGGCGGCCCTTCGCCCGGATAACTATATGTTCGTATAGGCGGGCGAAGGGGCACCCCGCGCCCGTGTCCGTGCGATTTGCGGAAAACGTGATCGTCTGTGCAATGGCTACGTACTACTACGCAAGCGTCAGCGGCAGCATTGTCTGCGATGTCGGGCAAAAGCGAAACCCCGATGATGCGACACGTTTACGCGACAAAATGCCGCAGCGCGGAAATTCTTGAGCTTTCAGGTTCGGAATGGCCGCTCCTATCCATCGTTCGCCGTTTTCGAACCTTGTTTCATGGGCGGCCTGCGCTTCCGCATCGTCGTGCCCATACGGCTGGATAGGGGGCCGAGACCTATGCGCGGTGCGGGCGTCCGCATGGATGGCTGCGCCAGCGCGGTGCGCTCCCTAGCATTCAGGCACGGTGGTGGTGCACAGGGGCGGCGCCTCCTCCGGACGCCTTGAATCCATGACCGCCCCTCGACAAGGGCGCTGGCTGGGGAGCAGACCAGTGTGCCCAATTGCCTCTCTTCGGAGTTCGACATGACGCAACGCATCATTCATTTCTCGCTCGCGGCCCTCATCGCCGGCGCTGCCTCGCTAGCCAACGCTTCCCACGCTTCCTCCGCGGAGCCGCGTACCAGCGCGACGTCCGGCGACCGGTATGGCTACACGTTCCACAACGCGCCGCGCGACCCCTTCACCGAAGGCGCCCGTCGCCGCGAGGGGGCCATCAGCCGCCTGACCGACTGGCTGCCGGATGGCGCCAGCCATTCCGCCTCCAACGGCTTCTCCGGTGTGCTGGCCGGGATGGACCGGTCGGGCGTGTCGGCGCCGCCGGATCAGGATGGGAAGCACGCGGGATAACGTCCGTTGTCCTCTCCCCCGGGGAGAGGGCTTCGTCTCCCTTGCTCTCCCCACCCATCCTATACGTAGAGATAGCCTCCCCTTTCAGGCCCGCACTCAGGGCCCCCTTCCCCCCCGACCGGAAATCGAGCTTTCCGCAGCACAAAAGTTTGTCCTAAGCTCTTTCCTGTCATACCCCGTCGTGTCACACCCCGCCAGGCAGGGGATCCGATCCGTTGGATGGTTGTTCCTTTTGCAGTCGCGGGCTCAAAAGCAAACAGATACCTCCGGAGACAATCACATGGGCTACCTCCCCAGGCTCTTGCCATTGGCCGCCGCAGCGTGGCTGGCCGCCGCCACGCCGGCCATCGCGGCCGACGCGAATCTGAGCAAGCTTCAGCAGTTCAAGCCAACCGGCACCGCCACGCCGGAAAGTGTGCCGCAGACCGGGCAGAAAGCCGACGCGCTCAGGGAGAACCTGAAGCAGATCAAGCTGCCGCAAGGGTTCAAGATCGAGCTCTATGCCGTCGTGCCCGACGCCCGCCACATGGCCCTCGAGCCATCCACGGGCGTGGTGTTCGCGGGCACGCGCAAGAATCGCGTATGGCAGGTCACGGACCGCACCAAGCGGCGCGTCGCCGACGACGTGGTGGCGTTCGCCACGGCGATCAACTTCAAGGTGCCCAACGGCGTGTGCTTCTCGCCGGACGGCGTGCTGTACGTGGCCGAGCAGAACCGCGTGCTCGCCTTCCCCGCCGCGCAATTCTTCGGCGAAGGCGGCCCCGACGTGGCTGCCGCGGTCGTCGTGCCGCAAGGCAAGCTGATCCCGACCGAGTTCGAAAGCTTCAACCACGGCGCCCGGACCTGCCGCATCGGGCCGGACAAGAAGTTGTACATCACGCTCGGCCAGCCGTGGAACGTGCCGCCCAAGGATAAGCTGGCCGCGCTCGACAAGGCTGGCCTTGCGGGCATCATCCGCATGGACCAGGACGGGAAGAACCGCGAGGTCTTCGCGCTCGGCATCCGCAATTCCGTCGGCATGGACTTCAACCCCGCCGACAAGGTGCTGTGGTTCACCGACAACCAGGTTGACGGCATGGGCGACGACCAGCCTCCGGGCGAACTCAACCGGGCCCCCAAGGCGGGTCTGAACTTCGGCTTCCCATGGTATGGCGGCGGCAAGGTCCGCACGGTGGAATACAAGGACGCCAAGGTGCCGGCCGGCGTCGTGTTCCCCGAAGTCGAATACGCCGCGCACGCGGCCGACCTCGGCATGACGTTCTACTCGGGCACCATGTTCCCCGCCAAATACAAGGGCGGCGTGTTCGCGGCCGAGCACGGCTCGTGGAACCGCACCAAGCCGATCGGCGCCCGCATCATGTACACGGCGGTCAAGTCCGATGGCACCGCCGGCGAAACGGAGGTATTTGCCGAAGGCTGGCTCACGCCCACCGGCGAGTACATGGGCCGCCCCGTTGACGTGTTGCCGCTGGCGGATGGCTCGCTGCTCGTGTCGGACGACTATGCCGGCGCAATCTATCGCATCTCTTACTCGGGGGCAAAATGACGGGTGTGTTCCGGAACGCGGCGCTGCGGGCCTCGCTGGTCATGACATGCGCGGCGGGCGCCGCCTTCACCGCCGGCGCCCACGCCGGCGATGCGCAGGCGGGCCGCGCCAAGGCGGTGCAGTGCTCCGCGTGCCATGGGCTCGACGGCATGTCCAAGCTGCCCGAGGCTCCGAACCTCGCGGGACAGACCGAGCCGTACCTGATCAAGGCGCTGAAGGACTACCGCTCGGGCAAGCGCAAGGACGAGATGATGAACACGATGGCGAAGCCGCTGACCGATGCGGACATCGCCAATCTCGCGGCGTTCTACAACGGGCTGAAGCCTCAGTAGTCCATCGCGCTCGGCATGCGGTGAAAACCGGACGGTCCCAAGGGTCCGTCCGGCCCCTCAAGACACCGTCACCCCAAGGGCCTGAAAATCGAGGCCCCGCGTATTAAGGGCGGGATCGTGAAATCCGATGTCTCGCGACAGGTCATGCGATGCATGCAGGGGTTCTCCTCTGCGCCGAAACAGTTCACATCGCGCGCCACGGCGCCCGCCGCGCGACGATCGCCACGAAGCGGCGACAGGTCCATTCTTCGCATCCCGCCCCTGTCCGTATATGGGACGTTTCTCAAAACGTCTGAGCTAGAATCAGCCTTTTCCGATCCCAGTCGCCATCGACCTCGACGCGTTCTCTCGGCCCGCCGCCATGGATGACCTCACCGCTACCTTCCATCGCCTTCGGCCTCGCCTGCTCGGTATCGCCTACCGCATGCTCGGCGTGGTGGCCGAGGCCGAGGACGCCGTGCAGGATGCCTGGCTGCGCTGGCATGGCACGAACCGTGACGAGGTGGAAAATGCCGAGGCCTGGCTCGTGGCCGTGACGACGCGCATCGCGATCGACCGCCTGCGCGCGGCCAAGATCCAGCGCGAGCATTACACCGGTATCTGGCTGCCCGAGCCGCTGCTGGACGCATCGCCGCCCACTCCCGAAGAAATCCACGAACGCGCGGACGATCTGTCCGTGGCATTCCTCAGGGTGCTCGAGCGCCTGACGCCCGAAGCGCGCGCGGCGTTCCTGCTCAGGGACGTCTTCGACGTCGACTACGGCGAGATCGCGGCCATCGTCGGCAAGAGCGAGGCCGCGTGCCGGCAGATCGTGAGCCGCGCGCGCACGCAGGTACGCGACGAGCGGCCGCGCTTCGCCGTGCCGCGCGAGGTCCAGCACAAGTTGCTGCAGGCCTTCGCCCATGCCGTGGAGGCCGGCGACTTCACCGCGCTCAGCGGCATGCTTGCCCCCGATGCCGAACTCATGGGCGACGGCGGCGGCAAGGTTCGGAGCATTCCGAAACCCCTTCTCGGCGGGCGGCGTATCGCGCAGCTGTTCTATGCGGGCCATCGGCGATTCGGCGCGGCGGCACGCGTGGAGCTCGTGCGGCTCAATGGCGAGTGGGCGTTGCTGCGGTACGTGGACGGGCTGCTCGAGTCGGCGCAGTCGTACGAGACCGATGGCGAGCGCATCCTGCGCGTCCTCGTGCAGCGCAACCCCGACAAGCTGGCGCGTATCGCCGCGTCGCATGGCGCGGGGCTGGCCCACTGACTGCCCGACTGCGGTAAAGCCGGGCCGGCCCGGCATTGGTGTCCCGCGCTCAACAATGTGAGCCCTTCCACGTGGCTACCGGGGCGCGCGTCCGTTCCCTAAGATGGCTTCTGAGCGGCGGCCCTTGCGCGGCCACTTTTCGCCGCCGCTTTTTGCCGGCCCTCCGCGCCGGACGCTTCCCATCACCCTGCCAGGAGCCATCATGACCCAACGCCTCAACTACATCGAGCAGTCCCCCGAGTTGTTCAAGAAGTTCGCCGAGTTCAGCATGGCGCTGGTCAAAATCAGCAAGATCGAAGGGTCGATCCAGCATCTGATCGAAGTCCGCGCCTCGCAGCTCAATGGCTGCGCATTCTGCCTCGACATGCACGTCAAGCAGGCCAAGATCCATGGCGAGCGCGAGCTGCGCCTGTATCACGTGGCCATCTGGCGCGAGTCCACGCTGTTCTCGCCGCGCGAACGCGCCGCGCTCGCGTGGACCGAAGTGCTGACGCAACTGCCGCCGCACGGCGTGCCCGATGACGTGTACGAGCGCGTGCGCACGCAGTTTTCCGAGCAGGAGCTCGTGGAGCTGACGTACCACGTGATGTCCATCAACGCCTGGAACCGCGTGAATGTCGCATTCCAGAGCGTGCCGGGTTCGCAGGACAAGATGTTCGGGCTGACCAAGGCCAATCTGGAGTGATGCCATGCGCAAGACTGGTTTCGGCATCCGATTCGCCACCCGGCCTGGCGCGACGCTGTCGCGCGTCGGCCTGCTCGCCGGCGTGCTCACCGGCGCGCTGGTCATGGCCCGGCCGGCGGCCGCCGCCGGCGGCGTCACGCAAGACGGCGTGACGGTCACGCCCGTCATGACGCAGGCGCTTCCCGACTATCCGGGCAAGGAAGCGGTGATGATCACCGTCGAGTACGCGCCGGGCGCGGCCGACCCCATCCATCGCCACGACGCGCACGGCTTCATCTACGTGCTGGAAGGCTCGATCGTCATGGGCGTCAAGGGTGGCAAGGAAGTGACGCTCGGACCGGGCCAGGCGTTCCACGAGGGGCCCGCGGACATCCATACCGTGGGCCGCAATGCCAGCACGACGAAGCCGGCAAAGTTCGTGGTCGTGCTGCTGAAGGAGAAGGGCGCGCCGATCCTGACGCCGGTGAAGTAACGTTTCCGGGCCGCCGGCGCATCTTTTTGCACGGCCGTTGTCACAAGCAACGGCCGTCGCTCGTCTAGGCGGGTATGGATACCCTTGCCCGCACGCCAGCCTCCCCTCGTTCGTCCGCGCATCCGGTCGCAAATTCGGTCGCAAATTCGGTCGCGGACCCCCTTGCGACCGGCTTTGCCACCAGTTACGCCGGCGTCGTCGCGTTTCTCGCCGTGGTCAGCGAAGGCAGCTTCGCCCGCGCCGGAGACCGCCTCGGCATCGGCCGCTCGGCGGTCAGCCGCAATGTACAAAAGCTCGAGGCGCAGCTCGGCACGCGGCTGTTCGTGCGGACCACGCGCAGCACCTCGCTCACGCGCGAAGGCGAGATGTTCTTCCGGAACTGCAGCCCGGGCATGGACCGCATCACGCAGGCGATCGAAGACATGCGCGAGCTCCGGGCCGGCCCGCCGCGCGGGCATCTCCGCGTGCGCGCGAGCCCCGGCTTCGGCCGGCGGATCATCGCGCCGATGCTCGGCGCGTTTCATGCGCGCTACCCCGATATCTCGCTCGACTTCCAGCTCGATGACCGGCCCGCGGACTTCACGAGCGACCGTGTCGACGTGGCATTTCGCGACGGGCGCATGGAAGACAGCCAGATCGTGGCGCGGCAATTGATCCCCATGCAGCTCGTTACCTGCGCATCGCCCGCCTACGCGTGCACCCACGGCATGCCGATGCATCTCGACGAGCTGACCGCGCATCGCTGCATCAACTATCGCGGGGCGACCGGGCGCATGCGCGAATGGGAGTTCAAGGTCGAAGGCCGTACGCATACGCTCACGCCCCCGTCGCGGCAGACGTTCAACGACGCGGAACTCGTGCTCCAGTCGGTACTCGCGGGGCAAGGCATCGCACAGCTCGCGGCCTATCAGGTGTGCGACCTGCTGCGCGACGGCCGGCTCATCGCGTGCCTGGGACGCTACGCCCCGGCCGATCGCGGCCATTACGTCTGCTATCTGAGCCGCAAGCAGCTGCCCGCGCGCATTCGCGTGTTCGTCGACGACGTCACCGAGTGGACGCGCGCGCTCGACCTGACCCTGCCGTTTCCATTGTGACCATTGGTGCGTCAACGACAACACGCTGAGGCCGCCGACATGGCTTCCGGCACGCATGGAGCATGTCTACCATGGAAAAATTCATTGATCGTTGGGGGAGATTCGCCATGAACATCGTCGTCATTGGAGGCACCGGCCTCATCGGCAGCAAGGTCGTCGCGCTGCTCCGCGGCCGCGGGCATCGGGCCGTAGCCGCCTCGCCGGCTTCCGGCGTTAACACCATCACGGGCGAAGGCCTCGCGCAGGCGCTCGAGGGGGCCGACGTCGTGGTCGACGTCGCCAACTCGCCGTCGTTCGAAGACAAGGCCGTGCTCGCGTTCTTCGAAACGTCCGGCCGCAATCTGCTCGCGGCGGAAAAGACCGCTGGCGTGAAGCATCACGTGGCGCTGTCCGTCGTGGGCACCGAAAAGCTCGCCGAGAGCGGCTATTTCCGCGCGAAGATCGCGCAGGAAGCCCTGATCCGCGACGCGGGCGTGCCCTACACGATCGTGCAGGCGACACAGTTCTTCGAATTCCTCGGCGGCATCGCGCAATCGGGCACGCAGGGCGATGCCGTGCATCTGTCCACCGCGTCGATCCAGCCCATCGCCTCCGACGACGTCGCCGAGGCCGTCGCCGATGCGGCGCTCGGCGCGCCCCGTCATGGCGTGACCCAGATCGCGGGCCCCGATCGCCTGAGCATGGCGGCGCTGATGGCGCGCTACTTCGCGCTGACCGGCGACACGCGCAAGATCGTGAGCGACCCCGAGGCGCGCTACTTCGGCGCGCGCCTCGCGGACGACACACTCGTGCCCGCCGGTGAGGCGCGCCTGGGCAAGATCGGCCTCGAACAGTGGGTGGCCGCGCAGGCGAAGCGCTAGCCGCGGGCGAGGCGATCACAGCAGGCCATCCGCGCATGAACCAACTCCGCCCGCCGTCTACCGCCCTGCTGGACAAGTACACCGGCAGGGACTTTCTCCCGCTCTATCACGCCATGGTCACGGTGTCGGGTGGCGACACGGGGCACGGCCGGGCCTCAGGCATCGTCTGTTCGCACGAAGGCGATCTGGCCGTGGACCTTCGCATGCCGAAGGAACTCGACGGACCCGGCGGTGCGCCCAATCCCGAGCAGCTGTTCGCGGCGGGTTATGCCGCATGCTTCCACGGTGCGATGTACCTGCTGGCGACGCGCGCGGGCATCCGGATCGTGGATGCCAGGGTCGAGGCGCACGTCGAGTTCGGCCGCGATCCCGTTGACGGGCTCTATATGCTGACCGCGGAACTGCGTGTCCATCTGCCCGGCATGGACGCGGCGATCGCGGAAGAACTGATCCATCAGACGGAACGCGTCTGCCCCTATTCCAAGATGGTGCGGCAGGGTATCCGGCATGTGACGCGGCTGGCGGACTGACCTCGGACGCTTTCCACTCGGCGGTCACGCGGCGGCGGCGTGTTTACAAGCGGCGGACAAAGCGCTAAGGTCACCGGACCCGACGCTTGGAGGACGCCGCCATGCCTTTGGATCGCCGTGATTTGGATCGCCGTGATTTGGATCGCCGTGCTTTGGATCGCCGTGCATTCCTCGGTCTTGCCGCCGCGCTCGCGCTGCCCCTCAGTCCGGGCGCGCGGGGCGCCACGGCCGCCGCCGCCACCGTCGCGGCTCCGCTGCGACGCACCATTCCCGGCACGACCGAAGCGCTGCCGGTCATCGGCATGGGGACCTCGGGCACGTTCGACGTGGGCAAGGGCAGCGAGGAACGCGCACCGCTGGCCGACGTCCTCTCGCTGCTGCTGCGCGATGCCTCCAACACCGTGGTCGACACCGCGCCGAGCTATGGCAACTCGGAAGCCGTCACGGGCGACCTGATCGAAGCCGCCACGCCCCCGCATGCGCGCAAGCGCGTGTTCCTGGCGACCAAGATCTCCACGAGCCATACCAACGCGCCGGCACAGTTTGCCCGGTCGCTCGCCGATCTGCGGACCGATACCGTCGATCTGCTGCAGGTGCACAACCTGGTCGACTGGCGCGAGAACCTGCGGTGGCTGCGACAATTGAAGGAGCAGCGCAAGATCCGCTATATCGGCATCACGCACTATCGTGACGAAGCGCACGATCAGCTCGCGCAGATCCTGCGCAGCGAGCGCGTCGATTTCCTGCAGGTCAACTACTCCGCCGGCGACCGCAATGCCGAGAACGAGCTGCTGCCCCTCGCGCGCGATCGCGGCGTGGCCGTGCTGATCAACCGGCCGTTCCAGGACGGCAATATCTTCGCCGCGGTCAAGGGCCGTCCGCTGCCCGACTGGGCGGGCGAGATCGACTGCAACTCCTGGGGCCAGCTGTTCCTGAAATTCATCGTCAGCCATCCGGCGGTGACCTGCGCAATTCCAGCCACGTCCAAGCCGAAGAACATGGCGGACAACCTCGCGGCCGGTCATGGCCGCATGCCCGATTCGCGCGAGCGCGCGCGCATCGCGGCGCTGCTGGCGTGATGCCGGGATGAGACGCGACGCATGAGCGACGCTCCCGTACCCGGCCTCCCGCCCGACCAGCGTTCCGGCGGGGTCCCCCATCGCCTGCTGCGCGGTTTCGGCCTGCGGTCCGGCGAGACCGGCGCGGTGGTCGCCGCCTTCCTGTTCTTCTTCTGCCTGTTCGCCAGCTACTTCATGCTGCGGCCCGTGCGCGAGACCATGGGCATCGCGGGCGGCGTACGTAATCTGCAATGGCTGTTCACGGCCACGTTCGTGGTCATGCTGGTCGCCATCCCGATCTACGGCGCGGTCTGCGCATGGTTGCCGCGGCGGCGGTTCGTACCCTGGGTCTATGCGTTCTTCATCGCCAACCTGCTTGCGTTTGCGTTTGCCACGCAGCGCGCGCCGGACAACGTGTGGCTCGCGCGCGTGTTCTACGTGTGGCTGTCCGTGTTCAACCTGTTCGTGGTCTCGGTCGCGTGGAGCCTGATGGCCGACGTGTTTCGTCCCGGGCAGGCGCGCCGGCTGTTCGCGCTGATCGCCGCCGGCGCCAGTGCCGGCGGACTGGCCGGCCCGGTGCTGGGCGGCTGGCTCGTCGAACGTATCGGGCTGACGGGGCTGATGTTGCTGTCCGCGGCGCTGCTGGCGGCGACGCTGCCGGGCGTCGGCTATCTCTTCGGCTGGCGCGCCCGCGAAGGCGCGGGGGTGGACGGCAACGCGGCCGATGGGGACGATCCCCTTCCCAACGGCCGATCGGCCGACCCCTCTCACGCGGTGGGGGGCGGTTTGTGGGCGGGCCTCACGCTCGTCGTGCGCTCGCGCTATCTGCTCGGCATCAGCCTGTTCGTGATCCTGCTCGCCACCGCAAGCACGTTCCTGTACTTCGAGCAGGCGCGGCTCGTCGCCGAGGCCTATCCGTCGCGGGCGGAGCAGACGCGGGTGTTCAGCGCGCTCGACGCCACCGTGCAGGCGCTGACCATCCTCGTGCAGCTGTTTTTTTCGGGCCGCGTGGCGCGGCGCTACGGCGTGACCGCCCTGCTCACCTCGGTGCCCGTGCTGGTGACGATCGGCTTTGTCGTGCTGGCGTTCTACCCGACCTTTGCCGTGCTCGCGGGGGCGATGATCGTGCGGCGCGTCGGGGAATATGCGCTGCTGCGGCCGGGCCGCGAGATGCTGTTTACGGTCGTCGATCCCGAGACCAAGTACAAGGCGAAAAACGTTATCGATACTGCCGTGTACCGTGCGGGCGACGCGGTCAGCGCGTGGGTCAAGACCGCCATCGACGCGCTGTCGAGCCATCCCGCGGTGGTGGCGCTGGCGGGCGCGGTGCTGGCGATCGCATGGGCCGCGCTCGGATGGTGGCTCGGGCGGCATCATGAGGGCCAGTTGCCGAAGGAGACGGAGGCCGCCGAGGGACCGCTCGCGAGTTCGCTGCCCTCGCGCTACCCTCGCGGCAGTAGCCGATAATCGCGCAGTCGCTGGCCGACATGCCGCGATCGCCGTATAGTCTTGGCCTGTTCGCGGGCACCGGCCCGCATCCGCATGTGTATTCGCCAAGGAGCCGACATGAAAACCAAAGCCGCCATCGCCTGGAAAGCCGGCGCACCGCTGACCATCGAAGACGTGGAACTCGACGGCCCGCGCGCGGGCGAGGTGCTTGTCGAGGTCAAGGCCACCGGCATCTGCCATACCGACTACTACACGCTGTCCGGCGCCGATCCGGAAGGCATCTTCCCCGCCATTCTCGGCCATGAAGGCGCGGGCATCGTCACGGATGTCGGTCCCGGTGTCACGTCGCTGAAGCCCGGCGACCACGTGATTCCCCTCTATACGCCCGAGTGCCGCCAGTGCAAGTTCTGCCTGTCGCGCAAGACGAACCTGTGCCAGGCCATCCGCTCGACGCAAGGCAAGGGCCTGATGCCCGATGGCACCTCGCGTTTCTCGATCGATGGCAAGCCCATTTTCCACTACATGGGTACGTCGACCTTCGCGAACCACATCGTGGTACCGGAGATCGCGCTGGCGAAGGTGCGTCCGGACGCGCCGTTCGACAAGATCTGCTACATCGGCTGCGGCGTGACCACCGGCGTGGGCGCGGTGCTGTTCACGGCGAAGGTGGAAGCGGGCGCCAACGTGGTGGTGTTCGGCCTCGGCGGCATCGGCCTGAACGTGATTCAGGCGGCAAAGATGGTCGGTGCCGACAAGATCATCGGCGTCGATCTGAACCCCGCGCGGGAAGCGATGGCGCGCAAGTTCGGCATGACCCATTTCGTCAACCCGAGCGAGGTCGATAACGTGGTCGACCACATCGTGCAACTGACGGATGGCGGCGCCGACTACTCGTTCGAGTGCATCGGCAACACCAAGGTCATGCGCCAGGCGCTCGAGTGCTGCCACAAGGGCTGGGGCAAGTCGATCATCATCGGCGTGGCCGAGGCGGGCGCCGAGATTTCGACGCGTCCGTTCCAGCTCGTCACGGGCCGCGAATGGAAGGGTTCGGCGTTCGGTGGCGCGCGTGGCCGCACGGACGTGCCGAAGATCGTCGACTGGTACATGGAAGGCAAGATCAACATCGACGACCTGATCACGCACACGCTGCCGCTCGAGCGCATCAACGAGGGCTTCGACCTCATGAAGCGCGGCGAGTCGATCCGTTCGGTCGTGCTCTACTGAGGCGCCGCATATGGAACTGCTGTCCGAACACGGTTGCCACGGCGGCGTCCAGCGCTTCTATCGCCATCAGTCGTCGGCGATCGGGTTGCCGATGCGCTTCTCGATTTTCCTGCCGCCGCAGGCGCTGGCCGCGGGCTCGGATGCCAGCATCGCGCCCGTGCCCGGGCTGTTCTATCTGGCCGGGCTGACCTGCACGGAGGAGACGTTCGCCATCAAGGCCAACGCGCAGCGTCATGCGGCGGCGCATGGCCTCGCGCTGATCGCGCCGGACACGAGCCCGCGCGGCGCCAACGTGCCCGGTGAAGCGGATGCATGGGACTTCGGCGTGGGCGCGGGCTTCTATGTCGATGCCACCGAGGCGCCGTGGCGCATGCACTGGCGCATGGAGAGCTACGTGGCCGACGAGCTGTTCGACCTCGTGACCGCGTCGCTGCCCGTCGATCGCCATCGTGTCGGCGTGTTCGGCCATTCGATGGGCGGGCATGGCGCGCTCGTGCTCGCGCAGCGGCATCCGCGGCGCTACAAGTCCGTGTCGGCGTTCGCGCCGATCGCGGCGCCGTCGCAATGCCCGTGGGGCGTGAAGGCCTTCACCGGTTATCTCGGCAACGATCGCGCGCGCTGGGCGCAGCACGATGCCAGCGCGCTGATGGCCGCGCAGGCATCGGTGCCGTTCCCGCACGGCATCCTGATCGATCAGGGGCTCGACGACAAGTTCCTCGCCGAGCAGCTGCACCCGGAAGCGTTCGAGGCGGCCTGCCAGGCCGTGGGCCAGCCGCTCACCCTGCGGCGGCACCCTGGCTACGACCACGGCTACTATTTCATCTCGACGTTCATCGAAGACCATATCCGGCATCACGCGGCGCAACTCTGAGGCTTGCCGCCATGGAGTGGAGCGACATCCGGATCTTCCTCGCCATCGCGCGGGCCGGCACGCTGCAGGGTGCCGCGCGCGCGGCGGGGCAGACGCAGCCCACCATGGGACGCCGGTTGCGCGCGCTCGAGGAAGATGTCGGCCACGCATTGTTCCAGCGCACGGCCAACGGGCTGGTCCTCACCGACGAGGGTTCGGCGATGCTTGGCCATGCGGAGCGCATGGAACAGGAAGCGCTGGCCCTCGCACGCACGCTGGCGGGCCATGACGACGCGCTCGAAGGCACCATCCGTGTGTCGTCCTCGGACTGGTTTGGCGTGCATGTGCTCTCCCCCGTCATCGCGGCCTTCGTGCAGGCGCATCCGCGCGTGAGCGTGGAACTGCTGACCGACGCCCGTCTGCTGGACCTGGCACGGCGCGAGGCGGACCTCGTCTTCCGCATCCTGCCGTTCGACGCGCCCGATATCGCGCAGCGAAAACTCATGCGCATGGAGTACGGGCTATATGCCGCGCGCGATGCCGCGCCGCCGCCACCGGGCGATGGCACGGGCATCGGTCTCGTGACGATGGACACGGCCTTCGCGGATCTGCCCGATGTGCAGTGGCTCCATGCGCTGCTGCCCAATGCGCATGTCGTCTTCCGCAGCAACAATCGCGAGGCGCAGGCGCGCCTGTGCGCGGCCGGTGTCGGCGTGGCGGTACTGCCTTGCCTGCTCGCCGCGCGCATCGACGGCCTCCGCCGCATCGACACCCCCACCGCCCCGCCGGCACGCGACGTCTGGGTCGGCTATCACAAGGACCTGCGGCGCGTGCCCCGCCTACGCGCGCTGCTCGATGCCACGCTCGCGGCGCTGGGGACGGAAGGCACAGTAGCCTGACGGCGCAACGCACAGTGGTTACACTGACGCCTTCACATCAGCCTGGGCGGAGCACACCGATGGGGCGGCTTGAAGCAATCCGGATCTTTGCGAAGGTGGCCGAGACGCAGAGTTTCTCGAAGACCGCGGATCTCATGGATCTGCCGAGGGGTTCCGTCAGCCGAACGATTCAGACGCTCGAAGAGCAGCTCGAGGTGAGGCTGCTCAGCCGCAGCACGCGACAGGTCAGCCTGACGGACGCGGGCAAGCTCTACTACGAGCGCTGCCAGCAGATCCTCACGGACCTCGCCGAAGTGGAGGCCGAGCTGACGCACGCGCGGACGGTGTCGCGCGGCACCGTTCGCATCGATACCTCAGGCTCCATCGCGCGGTCGCTGGTGGTGCCCGCGCTCGATGCGTTCTATGCGCAGTACCCGGACATCGACGTGCGGATCGGCATTGCCGACCGCAATATCGATCTGATCCAGGAAGGTGTTGACTTCGTGCTTCGCGCGGGGCCGCTCGAGGCGTCGAGTCTCGTGGCGCGGCGCATTGGCAATGCGCGCATCGTCACCTGCGCGTCGCCCGCCTACCTCGAGCGCCACGGCGTGCCGCGGACCTTCGCCGACCTCGATCGTCATGTGGCCGTGAACTACGCCTCTCCCCGTACTGGCCGCATCCTTCCGTTCGCGTTCGTCGAGGGCGACCGCACGGTGAACATCACGATGAAGGGACGGCTCGCGGTCAACGAGGGCTCCGCCTATATCGAAAGCGGGCTGCGCGGACTGGGCATCATCCAGCCCACGCGTTTCTACGTGGCCGAACTGATTCGCGAGGGCAAGCTCGTCGAAATCCTCCAGGACGCGCAAACCCTGTCCACGCCACTGTCCATCGTCTATACGAACCGCAACCACATCCACTCGGCCGTGCGCGTGTTCATGGACTGGCTGGCGGAAACGTTACGGCGGAACCCGGATATCGACGGGTAAGCCACCGGCTCACGCGTCGTCGTGCAACACCACCATCTTGCCTCTCGCCTCGTTCGCCTCCATCACGCGATGCGCTTCGCGCAATTCGTCGAAGCGAAAAATACGGGACGGCTTCGCCTGAAACTTGCCGGCCGCGATGTCGGTGGCAATGGCCTGCAGCGGAACGTCGGAGACGGGAAACTGCGGCGTGCCGAACACGAAGCTGCCGAAGAAGGTCAGGTACACCCCGCTCGCCATCTGCAACAGCGGATTGAAGTCGGGAATGGGATCGAGGCCGCCGAGCCAGCCGGCCAGGCACACCTTGCCGCCGCGCCGTACTATCCTCAGGGAATCGACCACCACGCTGTTGCCGACCAGATCGAGCACCGCATCGATCTGCCCTTTGTCGGGCAGTTGCGCCGACAGTTGCAGGCTCTCTACCTCGCACCGCGTGACGCCCATCTGTATCAGCCTGTCGAACTGCGAGTCGTTCGTGCTGGTGGCGATCACCTTGGCGCCCGCGTTCACGGCGAGATTCACCGCCGCCAGGCCGAGTGACGACGTCGCACCGCGAATCACCAGTGTCTGGCCGGGCTGGAGATCGAGGTTGCGGAACAACGTGGTCCACGCCGTGGCATACGTGATGGGAATGGCGGCGAGTTCGGCCCACGACAGTTCCGATTCGATGGCCGCGACGTTGTGGACGGAGGCTAGCGTGTATTCCGCGTAGCTCCCGTTGATCGTTCTGCCGAGGCCGCCCATGAAGGCCGCCACCTTCGTCCCCACCGCGAACTCGCCGCCCGGACACGCCTCCACGATCCCCACGCATTCGATGCCGCTCACGGGCGCGGCTTCGGCCCACTCGCCGCGGCGCATATGCATCTCCGCATGGTTGATGCCGAACGCCTTGATGCGGATGAGCACCGTGCCGGGCACGGCAATCGGCTTTGGAATGTCACGGTATTGCAGGACGTCGAGTCCACCGAATCCATCGAGAACGACTGCTTTCATGGCGCCTCCTGAGCGACTGTGTTGGGAGGCTCCATCGTAGGTTTTATTTGTAACTTTTCAATCGTTATTTTGAAGGTTACGACATCTGTGCACGAAGAACACTGTTGCGTTCCTGCGCACAATCGTCACGCCCGATGCGATTACATTGAGCCCCCACACTCAAGGAGACGAATCATGGCGGAATCGATAGCCATCGTGACGGGCGCAAGCTCGGGCATCGGCAAGGCAACGGCACTGCGCCTGGCGCGCGACTTCACGGGCGTGGCGATCGTCGCGCGTGCCGGCGAACCGTTGGCTGCCGTGGCGGAGGGCATCCGGTCGCTCGGCAGTGCCCCGCTTGTCCTGGAACTTGACCTGATGCGGCTGACGGCGGGCGATACCATCGTGCAACGCACGATCGAGCGCTTCGGGCGCATCGACGCCGTGCTGAACATCGCGGGCGCAGTGCCCGGCATTGACGTCTTCCAGATGACCGACGCCGAATGGCACACTGGGATGGAACTGAAGTTCCACGGCGCACGCCGGCTGACCATCGCGGCGTGGCCGGCATTGAAGGCATCGGGCGGCGCGGTGGTCTTCACGTCCGGCACCGCGGCCGTTACCCCGAAGCCTGCCGCGGCGGCGGTAGGCGCCATCAATGCAGGCATCGAAGCGCTCGCCAAGGCCTTTGCGGAACGCGGTCTCGAAGACGGCATACAGGTGAACAGCATTTCCCCCGGCGCCATCATGACGGGGCGCCGGCTCGGCATGCTGGAAAAGGCGGCCGCGGCGAAAGGCTTGAGCATCGAGCAAGCCAGGTCGGCGTTCCTCACGCAGGCGGGCATCGCTCGCTTCGGCGAAGCCCACGACATCGCGGAAGCCATGGCCTTCGCGGTGTCGCCCGCGGCGCGGTGGATGACGGGCACCGTGCTGCGCGTGGACGGGGGCGAGGTCAAGACCGTCTGAGACGGGATGAGGGTTGGGTATGGATTGGCTGAGCAAGCTTCTCGACGTCATGCGCGTGAGAGGCCGCCTGGAGGTTCGATGCCTCTATGGCGCGCCGTGGCGCGTGAACTACGCGCAATCGTCACCCGGTGAGATGCCTTACCACGTGATCGTGGCCGGCTCGGCCATCCTCGAGGATGGTCATGCGCGGCATTCGCTGACTGCCGGGGACATCGTGATCCTGTCCTACGGCTCGGCGCATGCTCTGCACGATGGCAGCGGCAGGGACCCGTTAGCGGTACGCAAACGCGATGTTTCCAACATCGTCGTCAGCGAAAACCGGGGCGGCGCGGAGCGTCTGGACATGCTGTGCGGCCGCTTCGTGGTCGATCCTCAGCACGAACGCCTCGTGCGCAGCTACCTGCCGCCGGTGCTGATCGTGCGCGGCGCCTCGCTGGCGCAGCGGGTCCCGACCGACACGGCGGCCAGGGTCATCGGACTGGTCAGCCTCATGCGAGACGAGTCGACCGCCGATGGGCTTGGCGGCATGGCGATGCTCAACGGGCTCTCGTCAGCGCTGTTCGCCCTCGCGTTGCGCCTCGCCAGCGAGTCGGAAACGCCACCGGTCGGCCTGTTGTCGCTCGCGGGCCATTCGAGATTGGCGCCTGCCCTGATGGCCATGTTCAGCCATCCGGCGCATCCGTGGACCCTTCCCACGCTCGCCGCGCGCTGCAACATGTCGCGCGCCACGCTCGCACGGCATTTTCAGGAAAGGATCGGACGCTCCCCAAGCGACCTGCTCACCGACATCCGCATGACGATGGCCGCGGGCGCCCTCCGTGAATCGTCGGCATCCACGGAAGCTATTGCGGAGCTCGTCGGTTATCAATCGGTGGCAGCGTTCCGCCGCGCGTTCAAGGAACACACGGGCCTCACCCCGGGCGAATGGCGTCGCGGGGAGGCGGCAAAGGCTGAGACGTTCGAGCATGCTATCGAGGCAACGGAGCCTTAACTGACTCCGGCCCCAGAACCATACTGCGGTCACATCAACGCAATATGGAGAACATCATGAACACGGTACTGGAAAAACTGCATCGATCGGACGTGCTGAAGGGCGACCTCGACTATCACCTGCTGCGCGCGGCGATGGTGATCATCTTCGCGTGGTTCGGTTATGACAAATGGTTTGAAGCCGTCATCACGGGGCTGCTCCCGCTGCTGACGCACGGACCGATGACGTTCTGGATGATTCCGCTGCTGGGCATCAAGGGCACCAGCATCCTGCTAGGCACGGCGGAGTGGACGTTCGGCACGCTGATCTTCCTGGGCTTCTGGAACAAGAAGCTCGGCGCGCTGGGAGCGCTCGGCGCGACCTTCACGTTCATCACGACCGTCACGATCATGCCGTTTGCCCCCGACGCATGGGAACAAGGCGCGGGCGGATTCCCCGCCATGACCATCGTCTCCGCCTTCCTGCTGAAGGACCTCGTGCTGCTGGTGGTCTCGGCCTATCTGCTGAAGCAGGACCTATCCCGCGCGGTGACCGCGCGAGGCTAGGTCTGCGGAGGCGCTACACGCTTGAGCAGAGAAGCCACCAGCGGATGGCCCTCGAAATGCGCGAGTAAACGCCACAGTAGCTCAAGTTGTAGTGCGCATTAAAGTAGGATAACTATTCGATATCCTACTCTGCTACTCACCTCGACCGGACCTCACCGCTTGTCGTGCGAATGCACCTGGAGCGCTTCCAGGAAGCGCGAGACCATGTTGTAGGCCGCGACCGTGGCTGTCAGTTCGATCACATGGCGGTGGGAGAAGTGCTCGGCCACGGCGGCGAAGATGGCGGGATCCACCTGGATCTGGCGGGTCATGGCGTCGGTGTAGGCCAGCACGGCGCGTTCGGTGTCGCTGAAGAGCGTGCTATCGCGCCAGGTTGGCAGCGCGTCGAGTTGGGCCTGCGTGACGCCCTCTTTCAGCGCGATGGGAGCGTGCTGGTCGGCTTCGTACGGGGCGCCGTTGAGGCCGGCGACGCGCATGATCACTAGTTCGCGCAGGTTGCCGGGCAAGGTCGATTGCTGGCGGATGGCGGTCAGGTAGGTGAGCCAGCCGTTCGCCACGGGCGGCGAATGCAGCAGCATCTGGTAGAGATGCAGCACGCCGCCGCGCTCCGCGACGATGCGGTCGACGACAGGTTTGATCTCGGGATCGTTCAGGTCGGCGTAAGGGATGTTTGCCATGGTCAGCGAGGGCGTGGAGGCGTTTGCGGGTATCGCGTCACGATGACTTGCGGGACCTGCCGGCGTTGGCCAGGGGCAGCGTGGCAAGGCGTTCGGCGATGGCGTCGCGGATGGGTTGCGGCGCGTCGAGGGTCTTCAGCAGCGTGGGCCAGTGACTATGCGCAAGGGCCACGGCCTCTTTTACCGCGGCCGTCGCGATGCGCCGGGGAACGCCGGCCTGTTCCGCGATGCGTTCGTAGTCGGCGAGCGTCTCCGTGCGCTGCCGCGCGTCGATCGCCACGTTCTGCCCATAGGACTTGAAGTTCGGCAGCGCGGCGACGCACACGATGTCGTAGGCCGGTGAGAGCTCGGGCAGCTTGCCATTGTGGTAGATCACCGAGAAGTTCTTCAGGTGCGCGTCGCTGTTGCCGATCAGCGTGTTGACCGCCTGCCGCAGGAAGAACTGCCGCACGTTCTGCACGCCGCTCGGGCTCAGCCGGTACAGCACCGCCACAAGCCGCACATAGGCATCGGCGTTGGCGTATTTGCGGCTGGGCATGCGGCCGAGCATCTGGCAACCGTCCTCGGCATGCACGCGGCCGCCGGGGCCGCGGTCGAAGCGGTCTACCGCGAGGTAATGCAGTCCCTCTCCCATCGATTCCGAAAGTCCTTCGACGTCGATGCTCGACATTGGCAGCACCTGGATCGGCGCGATGGTGACGCCGGCCGCCGCGGCCAGTTGCATCGAGACGAACTCGTTGAATACCTGCGAGTCGTCGTTCCTGGCTGGCAGCTTGGCGATGATGTCGGACAGCTTGCCGTGCGTGGGCAGCGTGTAGCGTTCGCCCCTTTGCACGGTGGACAGCGCGAGCTTGTTCTGCACGCCGGAGACGGATGCGGCGCCTTCGGTCGGGCCTTCGACCACCGCGATCTCGAGGTTGTCGGCGCCGCCGGTGACGCCGTACGTGCGAACGTATTCGGGCAGCGTGGCGATATCGGCGGGCACGACCACAACCGCCCCGGGCAGGTCGTTGCCTGCCGAGGCAAGCACGCCGAAGTCGTCCTTGTCTTCGGGATTGGCGCGAGTGGCTTCGAGGCGCTGACGCAGTTCGCCCTCGGGGAGCAGGCCCGCGAAGTATGGCGGAAGCTCGGCGCCCGTGTTGTAGATCGCCGGGTGGAACGCGTTGTCGAGGACTTCGGACGTGGCCGCGCGGCCGGCCTCCGTGGGCACCGTGATGGAGAGGCTCAGCGTGGGGCGGTCCGCGTCGCCACGGAACGCCTCGGCGGGGACGAAGCGCGTGTTACCGCCGGCTTCGCACAGATAGCCACATAGCCGGCCGTAAAGCCGGACTTTGAGGAAGCGCGGATGCAGTTCGAAGCTCATTCGCTACGCTCGGGGCCCTGGCCGCCGGAGTTCTGACTCAGGAAGACGTCCAGCGACGAGCGAGCGGCGCGGTCCGGGCCGCCGCCCTTGCCTTCCAGCACCTGGCGGACCTCCAGTAACCGCTCCCGCGGCACCATCACCCATTCGGCGTCCATGGCGGCGGCCAGCGCTTCGAAAGTCGAGGCGCGGCTGTCCTTCTTGCCGTGCAGGATGGCCGACAGGTTCTGTGCGGCCATCCCCACCACCCGGCCGAGTTCGGTGATCGTGAGGTTTCGCTGCTGTCGCATGGCCTGCAACTGTGAAAGTAATGACATCGCATTAGTTTTTGCTCAAAACGCTACGATAGTATGGTCCCTGCGATGCGGACTTTCAAGTCCAGGATAATACTATCGCATACAATCTAACGAAAAATCATGCGATAGCATACAAACTCGCCGTCGATGTTTGTTCGGAGGGTTTGTCGGCTGGCTTGCGGCTGCCCTATACCGCATAGCCGCTGACGACAATTTTGCCTTGCGCCGTACCCGCCTCGACGGCTGCATGGGATGCATTGGCTTCCGCGAAGGCGAACTCCCGGGGATCCATACGCACCGAAAGCTTGCCTGCCTCCACAAGACGCGCCGCTTCCCGCAGGATCTCGCCATGATGCGCGTGTCCTCGGCCGGTCAACAGAGGCAGCAGTGTGAATACGCCTGAATAGGTGGCCGCGCGAAACGACAGCGGCGCCAACGAATGGGTGCCCCAGCCCAGGCAGCTGACAACATGGCCGCCGTAGGTCCGCGCGGCGGCGAACGAGGCGTCGAGCACCTCGCCGCCGACAGTGTCATAGACCACGTCGAACCCTTCCCCCGCCGTGTATTGCTGCACGTAGTCGGCCACCGCGTGAGCCTCGGCGTCGATAAAGGTCGCCCCATACTGCTCGATGACCGCGCGTTGCGACGCCCGGCCGGTGGCATAGACCTCCGCCCCAGCCGCGCGGGCCAACTGCACGGCAATATGCCCCACCCCGCCCGCGCCACCATGCACGAGCACCGTCTGCCCGGCCCGCACGCGCGCCCGGTCCACTAGCCCTTCCCACGCGGTGATGACGATCAGCGGCAATGCGGCCGCCTCCCGCATCGACAGCATGGCGGGCTTGTGCGCAAGCAGCGCGGCATCCACGGCCGCATACTCGGCCAGCGACCCTTGCAAACCGCCCACACCGCCAGTCATGCCAAATACCGCATCGCCGACCGCGTAGCCATTGACCCCGTCTCCCAATGCCTCGACCGTGCCAGCCAGATCGAGCCCCAGCACGGCCGGCAGAGGCTGCCGCGCATGCGCGGCCTTCCCCGCGCGAATCTTGATATCGAGCGGATTCACCCCACTCGCCGCAATCCGCACCAACACCTGTCCCGGCCCGGCAACGGGACGCGGCAACGTAACCTGACGCAAGGGCGCGCCGGCCTCTTCCACGACCAGCGCCTGCATGGTGATCTCTGACATGTTCGACTCCTCGATATGGAGTCACCATTGTTGGCGCCATGCAGCCGACGGTAAATCGACGTTATTGCAGGCGGTCCATGCGGAAATGTTTAGCGTGGAGCAATATGAAAGATCATGGACTATGCTGAAGCGGCTTTTCCCCCATGCCGATTCGGCACGACAGGAGACCGAAAATGCGTCACACCCTGAAAATTCTGGCTGCGCTGGTGCTGCTGGGCGCGAGTGGCGTTGCCCTGGCCCATAACTGTCCCAACGAGATGAAGGCGATCGATGCGAAGTTGGCCACCAAGCCGGCGTTGTCGCAGGAGGATCAGGCCAAGGTGACCAAGCTGCGCGCCGAGGGCGAGGCGCAGCATAAGGCGGGGAATCACGATGCCTCGATGAAGTCCCTCGGCGAGGCGAAGAAGATTCTTGGTATCTGAGAACGCGGCGGCGTTACGCCACGCGCCGCAGCGGCTGACGCGCGGCGTCGGCGAATAGCGGGGCGGCGCGTTCCGCGGCCAGGCGGATGCGTTCCTGCAGCGCGGGGCTGCCTACTTCGTAGCCGTTGAAATCGGCCGTCGACGCATACACGCCGATCGGCAACGACAGCGCTTGCAGGAAGCCGAACAGCGGGCGGAACTGGTGCTCGAGCACCAGCGCATGCCGATCGCTGCCGCCCGTCGCCGCCAGCAGAACCGGCTTGTCGATCAGTGCGTTCATGCCGACCAGATCGAACAGATGCTTGAAATGCCCGGGGAACGAGCCGCGATACACCGGCGCCGCGGCAATCAGCAGGTCGGCGGACTCGATGGCCACCAGCTGCGCCTCGATGTCCGCAGGCAGTTCCTCGCGCGACAGCGCGGCCCCCAGCGGGCGCGCGATCTCGGCCAGATCGACGACCTGCGCCTCGACAACAAGGCTTTGCGACAGTTCGGCCAGCAGGGCCTCGACGAGCACGCGCGTACGCGACGGTTGATAGGCGCTGCCGTTGACGGCAACGACTTTGAGCGGCTTAGCCACAGAGTTCTCCGATTTCGGCATCAAGGTGATCTACCTTAACGCAGCGGGTCGGGAGGATGAACGAAGCAAAACGACTAAGGATAGAAGGCCCGGAAGATTCACCCGGGCCAGCAGCCTCATTCCTTCTCCGCGATCTTGTGTTCCTCGATCTTCGGCGGGTTCTGCCAGCCGCCGCCCAGCGCGAGGAACAGGTTGATCTGGTCCATCGCCACCTGCGCGTCCGACGCGGCCAGTGTGGCGTCGTTGTTGGCCAGCGTCCGGTCGGCGTCGAGCGATTGCAGATAAGGCGAACGGCCCGCCTGCCACAGCTGACGGTTCTGCCCTGCAGCCGCTTCAGACTTGTCGCGCGCCGCGCGCAGGGACTCGTTGCGCTCCAGTTCGCGGGTGTACGACGACAGCGCGGTCTGGGTCTCGCGCAACGCCTTCAGGACCACGCCGTCGAACTTCGCCAGAGAACCGTCCGCGCCGGCTTCCGCGCCATGAATGCGCGAGCGCACGCCATTGGTCGGCAGGTTCCACGTGATGCCCGGCCCCACGCTCCAGTGCGCGGTTTGCGACTGCCCCAGATGTTCAAGGATGCCGGAGAATCCCGCCGACGCGCCGATGCTGATCGATGGATAGAGATCCGCCGTGGCCACGCCGATGCGTGCCGTGGCATACGCGAGTTCGCGTTCGGCCTGACGCACGTCGGGACGGCGCTTGAGCAGCGCGGCGCCATCGCCCACGGGCAGCGGCTGGCGCAGTCTGGGAACGGACGTACAGGCGACCGCCGACGCATCGAGCGCGGTCGGCGGCTTGCCGATCATCACGGCGAGGCGGTACGCGGCCACTTCCTGCATGTCCTTGAACTTCGGCAGCGTGGCCCGTAACGCTTCCGCCTGTGCCTGCGCCCGCAGCACATCGACCGGCTGACCGCGGCCCGCATCGGCGAGACGTTGCGACAGTTTCACCGCGCTCTCCTGCAGCGCGAGCTGATGCTCGGCGACGTGCAGTTCATGCGTGGCCGTGCAGCCCTGCACATAGGCGCGCACGGTCTCGGCCACCACGCCCACGCGGGCCTGATCCAGCGCGGCCTGGCTCGCCTGCGCGTTGGCCAGCGCGGCCTCGTCGGCGCGTGCAAGCTTGCCGAAGAAGTCGATCAGGTAGGACACCTGAAAGCCCGTATCGCCGAAATTGAACACCGGCACCTTGTCTTCATGGAGCAGCGGCTCGGCAGCTACCAGTCCGCGCGCCACATCGGCATGCACGGAGCCCTGCACGAGGTTCTCGGATTCCACCTCGTGATAGAGCGCGATCGAACGCCGCAGATTGGCCGCGGCCACGCGCAGATCGGTATTGGCGACCAGCGCCTGCTTCACGAAGTCGTCGATGCGCGGGTCGTCGTAAAGACGCCACCAGTCATCGGGCACCGGCGCCAGCGACACGGCCGGGCTGTCGACATCGAACGGACCGTTGGCGGTCTTGTCGTTGACGACCGCCTTCTCGGGCACCTTGTAATCGGGACCCACGGTCATGCATGCCGCCAGCATCGACGACATCACCACCGAGGCCAGGACACGAACGACGGGTTTCACTTCGATACTCCAGTTGCGTCTGACGCCGCCCGCACGCCAGCCTTCGGCGCCTCGGACGGATTACCTTCCTGCTTCCCTGCTTGATTCCCCGCTTGTTTCCCCTCGTCGCGCACCGACACCGTGACCGTGCGCCCCGCGATCAGCCGGATATCCTCCGGCATCGGATCGAACACCACGCGCACCGGCACGCGCTGCGCCAGCCGCACCCAGTTGAACGTCGGGTTCACGTTGGGGAGCAGGTTCGCCCCGGTCGTGCGGTCGCGATCCTCGATACCGGCCGCGATGCTCAGCACGCGGCCATGCAGTACGCGCGACTCGCCCATGACGCGCATATCGACCGGGGAGCCGATATGGATGCCGTGAAGCTTCGTTTCCTCGAAGTACCCTTCCACGTGGTACGAGTTCACATCGACCATCGCCAGCACCGGCCGGCCCGTGGTCGCGTAATCCCCGAGCCGCGGCAGCTTGTCGTTGACGTAGCCATCCACGGGGCTGAGCACCCGCGTGCGTTGCAGATTCAGCCTGGCCACGCCGATCGCGGCCTCGGCCTGCGCGAGGCTGGCTTCCTGCTGGGCGACCCGCGCGAAGCCTTCTTCCACGACTTCCTTCGACACCACATCCGACAGCGACTGGCTGCGCCTTGCCTCGCGCCGCGACTGCGCGAGCGTGGCGCGAATCGACGCGGCCGTGGCCTGCGCCTGCTGCAGCGCCAGCGCATAGCGGTCGGTATCGATCTCGAACAGCACGTCACCCTGCTTCACGCGCTGGTTGTCCTTGACGTTGATGCGCGTGATGAGCCCGGACACATCGGGCGAGACCTGCACGATGTCGGCACGGATATGGCCGTCACGCGTCCAGGGCGCCACGGTGTAGTAGTCCCACAGATGCTTGACGACGACCGCGCCGACCGCGACCACGGCCAACGTGAGCACAACCGGCCCGATGGAAGAGATTTTCAGTTTCATGATGAGAACAACGGCGCGAACGAGGGCGCGAAATAAACCACCGCGCCCAGGATGATCACGTAGAGCGCAAGATTGAACAGGGATCTGTGCCACACGAGCCGATAGAAGCCCACGCGCACGAAGACGGCGCGCACCACCGACATGAGCGCGAATGCCACGAGCATCCACAGCAGCAGGACGGGCACGAACACGCCGTAGACATTGATTTCACCGGGGGTCATGGCTTTGCGGGAATGGGGGCCGGCAACACCGCCGGCGGAAACATCGATACATGCATCTCGACGAGCGCGGACAACGCCACGGGCGAGCGCACCAGCGATTGCGCGCGCGACAGGCGCGTGCAGAGCGCGGGGGGCGGTGCTTCGAGCTTGCCCTTGAGCCGCGCTTCGTAATAGCCGGCGACGCTGCGCAACACGCGGCGCACCGCATGCTGCTGACGCGGGCCGAGGTTCGGCAGCTCGCGTTGCAGCGCGAGCGTACTGAGTTCCACGCGCACTTCATTGAACCCGTCGGAGGACACTTCGCTGGCGCTGGCCGCCAGACGCGGGACGAGCTGCGATACGCGGTCCAGCATGCGGGCGCGGAATTCGGTGTGCCGCTGCGTGTGCTGGCGCGGATCGCCGTCATTCGCATGGTCGGCGATGTCGCGCCAGCTCGCGCGCATCAGGCGGCGGACCGCGGCCTGCGTCCCGAAGGGGCGCACCGTCAGCGTCCACAACAGCGCGAAGAGAATGCCGGCGATGCCCGCGATATTGCCGTTGAAGAACGAGGTGAAGTTCGCGCTATAGGCGCCCTGCACGCCGATATCGGTCGCGGTCACCACGCCGAGCGCGAGGCCGATCGGCGCGAAGCGCGGCTGCGCGATCAGCAGGCCGATGCCGAGGAACGGGATCGCGAACGAGATCACGAGCAGTTCGTAGTTCTGGGCGATCGGCAGCACCGCGAACAGCAGCACCATCGCCATGACCACCGCGACGACGTTGGCGTTGAAGAAGGTCTGGATCATCGGTGCGGGTTCGTCGGCGGCGGCGAAGAAGCAGCACGCCACCGCGCCGAGCGCCACGGCGCCGGCGCCGTCCGCCCAGCCGCTCCAGATCCAGATCATGCCCATCACGAAGATGCCAAGCGCGATGGTGCCCGTGGAGAACAGCAGCATGCCGTGGTCGTAGTGACGCGCGCCGCCGACTTCCCAGCGGCGGAATGCCGGCACCCAGCCGGCCATCGGCTCATAGGCGCCCGTGTCGCGACGGCAGATCGCGGTGCATAGCGACACGCAGTCCTGCCACAGCGCCACCATTTGCTGGAGGCGGTCGGTGGCGGCGGTGAGCATCGCGGTGTCCCAGTTGTCGGCGTCGCGCGGGTCCACCGCGTCGGGCGCGGATGCCGGTTGCGGGCCGGTCGTGGTGGGGGTCGTGGTAGGGTTCGTCGAGTCAGCCGGGATCGCGGTTGCCATGGCGGCCCCACTGCCCGCGCGGCGTTCACCAGACAGGTCACCAATGACGGGCGCCGGCGCCGGCGCGCCCGCGTGGATCCAGTCCGAGACCTCGCGCATGCGCGCGGCCAGCGCCTCGGGCACGCCGCGATGCGCCTGCATCGACTCGACGATCGCGGCGAGCGACGACAGCACGGGCAGCAGCATCGTCATGCGGCCACGCAGTTCGCGCGCCGCGCGCACGCGGCCGGCCGTATCGGTGTCATAGGACAGCTGGCTGATGAGCTGATCGAGCGCCAGGATGTCCGCCGCCAGCTTGTGGCGGCTCTGGTGGCGCGTGGCGCGTGCCTGCGGGTTGGCGGACAGCATGTCCGTGGCCCACACCGTCGCATCCGCCATCCACTTGCGCGTCCGGTCGCCCAGGACGGCCGTCACGCTGGTCGGAAACAGCACCGCGCCCACGACGCTCGCGCACACGATGCCGATGCAGATTTCCTCGGAACGCGCGATCGCCACGTCGAAGATGCCGGACGGATTGTCGACGGCAGGCAGCGCGATCAGCGCCAGCGTATAGGCCGCGAGCATGAACACATAGCTGCGCGGCGTGCGATCCATCAGCGCGATGTACAGCAGCGCGCCCGCCCACAGCGCCACCACCGCCATCAGCAACGGCGGCGCATTGACCAGCATCGGCACGAACGCCACCGACGCGGCCGCGCCGATCAGGGTGCCGAGCACACGGTACAACGCCTTCGAGCGTGTGGCGCCTGTCAGCGGATGGGCCACGACGTAGACGGTGGCCATCGCCCAGTACGGACGCGGCAAACCCATATAGAGCGCGATCCAGAGCGCGAGCATCGAGGCGATGAACGCCTTGACGGAGAACAGCCAGTCGCGAGCGGAAGGCCAGTTCGGCATGACCCTCAGGCCTCCGCCTTGCCGGCACCGCCGGACGCCGCCGCGGCGCGCGCGACGGCCTCGAGCACGCGGAGGGACGCGGCCATGTCCTCGGCGCTGATGTCCGCGAACACTTCCGCGCGCAGCGTGCGCAGCGCGTCTTCGATTTCGATGGCGGCCGCCTCGCCCGCTTCGGTCAGCGAGAGGCTGTTGGCGCGCCGGTCGTGTGGGTCCACCTCGCGCTTGGCGAGCCCCGCCGCGCACAGCTGGTCCACGAGCCGCACGAGGGTCGCCCCTTCGACGCCCACATAGTCGGCCAGCGTCACCTGCCGGACGCCGCCGCCGAGACGGCGGATGAACAGGAGCGGCGCGGCCGCTGCGGCCGACACGCTGTGATGGGCCAGCGCGTGGTGGCTGATCTGCCGCCATTGTCGACCGGCCAGCATCAGCTGGCCCGTGAAGGCGAAACGAAGGGCGTCTATCTGTTTCATGTGGAGAATGATAGTCGCGCAATTATTAGAATGCAAACTATTTCATGTTGAATAGTTTGAATACACATATATCGAGGTGCTGCAATCTATACATCCAGAACGGCCCGACGGTGGGCCATGCTGAATTCTGAGCGCGCCCTCGCCTTCCCACGAAACACAGATGCCGAAAAAAAGGGCGGCTACAGTGGCCGCCCTTTCAGGGTAGTGGAACCGCGAGAACTACGCCCGCAAGTTGCGCAGCATGTCCTCGACCATCGCGTCGAGGTCGTATTCCGGACGCCAGCCCCAGTCCGCGCGGGCCGCGCTGTCGTCGATGGAGTCGGGCCAGCCGGATGCGATCGCCTGCCGGTAATCGGGCGCGTAGCGGATCGCGAAGCCCGGGTCGCGCGCCTGAATGGCGGCGGCGATCTCGGCGGGCGTGAAACTCATGCCGGCGAGGTTATAGCTGCCGCGCTCGCGCACGGACGCGCGGGGCGCTTCCATCAGCTCCAGCGTGGCGCGGATGGCGTCGGGCATATACATCATCGGCAGCCGCGCATCGGGCTCGAGGAAGCACGTGTAGGGCTCGCCTTTGACGGCCGAGTGGAAGATATCCACGGCGTAGTCCGTGGTGCCGCCCCCGGGCGGCGTCTTGTGCGAGATCAGGCCCGGGTAGCGGACGCTGCGGACGTCGACACCATGGTTCTCGAAATACCAGCGGCACCACCCTTCCCCGGCCTGCTTGGAGATGCCATACACGGTCGTCGGCTCCATCACGGTCTTCTGCGGCGTGTTCACCGCGGGCGTGGTCGGACCGAAAGCGGCGATGGAGCTCGGCCAGAACACGCGCTCGATGCCGTGCTGGCGCGCCAGTTCCAGCACGTTCAGCAGCCCGTTCATATTGAGGTTCCACGCCCACTGTGGCGCCTTCTCGCCAGTGGCCGACAGCGCGGCCGCCAGCAGGTAGATCTGCGTGATGCCGTGACGCTCGACCACGGTCAGCAATTCGCCGCGGTCGGTCACGTTGAGCATTTCGTGGGTGAGTTCGATATGCCGCCCCGTGGGCACGACGTCCGATGTGATGACGTTCTCGCGGCCATGGCGTTCGGCCAGCGCGAGCGCGAGTTCCGAGCCCAGTTGCCCATTGGCGCCGATGATCAGGATCTTTGGCGGGACGTTCGGCATCAGATCAGCTCCAGTTCGCGGCCGGCCTGCGCAAAGGCGTCGAGCGCGCGCCGCAGCGTGCCTTCGTCATGGCTGGCGCTCATCTGCACGCGGATGCGCGCCTGGCCGCGCGGCACCACGGGGAAGAAGAAGCCAACCACATACACGCCAAGTTCCAGCAGCCGCTGGGCCAACGCCTGCGCGCGTTCGGCGTCGTAGACCATGATCGGGATGATCGGATGGTCGCCGGGCTTGATGTCGAAGCCCAGCTTGCCCAGACCCGCGCGGAAGAACGCCGTGTTGCGCTCGAGCCGGTCGCGCAGCTCGGTGCTCGCTTCGAGGATGTCCAGCACCTTAAGGCTGCCGCCGACGATCGCCGGCGCCACCGTATTGGAGAACAGATACGGGCGCGAACGCTGCCGCAGCAGATCCACGACCTCCCTGCGGCCGCTGGTGAAGCCGCCGGACGCGCCGCCCAATGCCTTGCCGAGCGTGCCCGTGATGATGTCGATCTTGCCGAACACGCCGCGCGCCTCGTGTGTGCCGCGCCCGCGCTGGCCCATGAAGCCGCTCGCGTGACACTCGTCGATGCCGAGCAGCGCGCCGTGCGCGTCGCAGATCGCGCGGATCTCGTCGAGACGGGCGACCGTGCCGTCCATCGAGAACACCCCATCCGTGAACACGAGCTTGTGCCGCGCGCCGTCGGCGTCGGCCTGCGCAAGCTGGGCGCGCAGGTCGTCGAGGTCATTGTGCTTGTAGCGATAGCGGCGCGCCTTCGACAGGCGAATGCCGTCGATGATCGACGCATGGTTCAGCTCATCGCTGATAATCGCGTCTTCCGCCCCGAGCAGCGTCTCGAACAGGCCGCCGTTTGCATCGAACGCCGAGCCGTAGAGGATGGTGTCCTCGGTGCCGAGAAAGCCCGCGAGGCGGGCTTCGAGTTCCTTGTGCAGGTCCTGCGTGCCGCAGATGAAGCGGACCGAACTCATGCCATAGCCGTGTGTGCGCAGCGCTTCGTGCGCCGCTTCCAGCACGCGCGGGTCCGACGATAGCCCGAGGTAGTTATTGGCGCAGAGGTTGATGACCTCGCGTTGATCGGCGGTGCGGATCACCGCGCCCTGCGGCGTGGCGATGACGCGCTCGGACTTGTAGAGCCCCGCGGCGCGAATGGCGTCCAGCTCGGCGCGGACGGATGCGTAAAAGGCCTCGCTCCCGGACGATGCACGCGAAGGGGTAGTCGACATGCGCTGACTCCTGATGGTAGTGTCTGGATCACCCGTTCGATCGATAAATCGAACGAGTTTCATATAACGAACGATTCGTGCACTATACAGAACGAGAAGTGGCCGCGCAACCTCCCCAGCCCATCCCCTCGCCCCTGACCGACGGCCCGCCCGCGGTCGGCACCGCGCTGCAGGCGCTCCGCCAGAGCCAGCAGCTCTCGCTCGACGAGCTGTCGCGCCGGGCCGGTGTCTCCAAGTCTATGCTGTCGCAGATCGAACGGAACCTCGCCAATCCGACCGTGGCGGTGCTCTGGCGGCTGGCCAATGCGCTCGGTGTGAGCCTGACGGATTTTCTGGAGAATGGCGGCGCGGAACGCCCCGCACCGACGATTACCGTGGTGCAGCAGCATGCGATTCCGGCGCTGAAGAGTCCGGACACGCGTTGTGAATTGCGAATTCTCGGCCCGATCGAACTGGCCGGGCGATTCGAATGGTACGAACTGACGATCCAGCCGGGTGGCGTGCTCGCGTCCGAGCCGCACGAGGCCGGCACGCAGGAGCATCTGTCGGTGCTGTCGGGCGCGATGACGGTGCGCGCCGGGGATGACGAAAAAAAGCTACGGCATGGGGAAACCGCGCGCTACGGCGCGGACCTGCCCCATGCGATTTCCAATCCGGGCAAGACGGTGGCGACGGCGATGCTCGTGGTCATGCATCCCGCCTGATTGGCCGGTCTCACTACATCTCGTCGATAGCGGTCGAAACGGCTGGTTTGCCCGCGCTCTGCTCCAGCGAGAACCGGTCGCGCGTGGTCACGTAGAAGCTGGCTCCGAAGCGGCCGACGGGAAAATATTCCTGCAGCCGGACGCGCCACGTCTCGGTATCGATCAGCCCGTCGCGCGCATGCAGCCGCAGCACGCGGCCGATGAAAATCTGGCGGCTCTCGGTCGCCAGCGTTTCCCATAGCCGGCATTCGAACGCGACCGGCGCCTCGGCGATGCGCGGCGGCGCTACCGATGTGCTCGGCGCCGCCGTCAGGCCGACGTGCGCCAGTTCACTGACATCCGGGGGCAGCCGCTCGCCGCAGCGATGCATCTTCTCCGCCATTGCCTCGTCGCTGAGGTGAACCACGAACTCGCCCGTGCGGTCGATGTTGGCGGCCGTATCCTTCTGCGCGCCATCGCCGAGCCGGTTGACGCTGATCATCACGATCGGCGGCTCTTCACCCAGCATGTTGAACATCGAGAACGGCGCCGCGTTGGCGGTGCCATCGGGACCGAGCGTCGTGACCAGCGCGATGGGCCGCGGCACGATCAGGCTCGCCATGAGCTTGTAGCGCTGATACTCGGTAATGGCTGCGAAATCGACTTCCATCTCAGTCTCCGAGTCCAAGCATCTGGGCCAGCGACTTCTCGCCCTGCATGCGCGACGTTTCGATGCGCTGCTCCAGGTCGTTGAGATGCGCTTCCATGAGCGCCACAGCGCCGGCCGCGTCGCGCGCCTCGATGCAGGCGACGATGGCCGCGTGTTCGTCGTGCTCGCACGGGGCGTGGCCCGGCGGTTCGTACAGGCCCACGATCAGCGAGCAGCGCGATACCAGTTCGGTCAGATAACGCTGGAGCACGGGGTTGCGCGCCAGTGCCGCGATGCGCAGGTGGAATCCGCTGGCGAGCCTTGCCCATGATGGCTGGTCGAAGCGGTGCATCGCATCATGTTCCTCATCGAGCTGGCGGCGCAGATCGCGCAGGTCGGCGGCCGTCACGCGCTGCACGGCCAGTTCCACGAGCACGCGTTCCATCGCGCGGCGCGCTTCGAAGATCTGGCTTGTTTCCTCGGGTGTCGGCTCGGCGATCACCGCGCCACGATTGGGCCGCAATGCAACGATGCCGTCGTGAGCGAGCTTTTCCAGCACGCGGCGCACCACCGCGCGCCCCACGCCGAACAGCTGGCATAGCTCGGGTTCGGGCAGCTTGGTGCCGGGCGTCAGCCGGTGATTCAGGACGCCATCGAAGACGGCGCGATAGATGCGGGCATCGACGCTGCCTTCGCCCGTCGCGTCGTCGCCGATGTCGTCATCGGAGAGCTTCGCGGCGCGCGGGGCCGGCTTGGGCGCGGGGGTCGTCGAGACTTTGGCGGGCATGGGAGACATCGAAAGAACCTTGGCCATGAGATTAGCGTAAAGCGACGAGGGGCTGCTCGGCACGCGCGAGCGGATATTGCTGGTCCATGACATCGCAGATGGCGCCTGGCGTGGTCATCCACACCTCGCCCTGCGCGCGGCGGGCGGCGATGTGCGCCAGCGCGCGGCGCAGGTGCCGCAGCCGGTAAGGCTGTCCCACGAGATACGGATGCAGGGCGATGCCCATGACAAGCGGCTGCGGATGCTTCGGATGGTTCGCCTGCATCAGCATCTCGTCGAACTGGTCGATGATCATGTCGGCGAAGGCCGCGGCGTCCATCTGCCGCGCGATGATCATCGGAATATCGTTGAGCTCCTGCGGATACGGAATGGACCATAGCGGGCCGCCGCGCGTGTCCATGCGGATGGGGCGGTCGTCGTGGGCCCAGTTGAGCGTGTAGCGGTAGCCCGTTTCGGCGAGCAGATCGGGCGTATGCATCGTTTCCGAAATCCACGGCGACAGCCAGCCGTCCGGGGCCACGCCGGCATGCGCGCGAATGCGCGCGCGGCAGTGCTCGAGCAGCGCGCGCTCGCCGGCTTCATCAAACTCGCTCTGGCGGTGCGCGTTGGTGTGACCATGGCCGATCAGCTCGTCCCCACGCGCCACGCAGGCGTCGATGACCTCGGGGCAGTGATCGTACAGCGCCGTGTTCAGCAGCACGCCAGCGGGCATCTCCAGGTCATCGAACAACTCCAGGCAGCGCCATACCCCGACGCGGTTGCCGTATTCACGCCAGCTGTAGTTGAGGACGTCCGGCTGCGGCGACACGGGTCCCAGGTTCGCGCCCAGGCCCTCGCCGAAGGCAAAGTGCTCGATGTTGAAGCCCAGGTACACGGCGAGATTCGCGCCGTTGGGCCAGCGGAAACGGTCCACGTCGGTGATGGGACGGTACGGAAACCGGCCGTGCGTGCGGAGCGGACCGAACGACGGGGTGGAGGGATGCGTCATGGACGGAAGTCTTGGTTATTCGAAGGAATCTCGCGAAAGGATGTCGCATTCGGGCGCATCGCTGCCCCGTTCTGGCTCATCGCGCACCAGCAACGTGCGGACGAAAGGGCCAGCGCCTCGTATGCGACGGATCGTCCGGATCGTTCGCAAAAAACAAGCCAGATCGTCTACACGTTGGCAGTGCTCGCGTTCGCAGCCAGCGCGCCATTTTGCATACGCGTGTGGCATGGCTCTTGCAATCGGCAAGCTCGCTACGGAATACCCGCCCTCAACCGACACCCCCTTGGAGAGCCCCATGTCCCACCCCCATCGTCCCGCCCGCCGCGCCATGCTTTCGGTGGCGGCCGCCGCCTGCGTGCTGTGCGCCCTGCCCGCCCACGCCGCCGATACGATCAAGATCGGCCTGATCACCGCGCTGTCGGGCCAGTCCGCGCGCGCCGGTGAGGCGCTCACCCGCGGCATGACGATCGCCATCGACGAGATCAATGCCAAAGGCGGCCTGCTGGGCGGCCGCAAGCTCGAACTCGTGCGCCGCGACGACGAAGGCAACCCGGCCAAGGGTGTGCTCGCCGCGCGCGAACTGATCTACAAGGAGAAGGTGGCGGTGCTGTTCGGCGGCCTGGACACGCCGGTCTCCATGGCCATCGTGCCGATCGCGAACCAGGAGAAGGTGCCGTTCATGGGCCCGTGGGCGGCGGGCACGCCGATCACGCACAACGGCGCGAATCCGAACTACGTGTTCCGCGTATCGGCCGTGGACGAGGTCGTGGACAAGGCCATGCTCCAGTACGCGCAAAAGGCATTCGGCGCCAGCAAGGTGGGCCTGATCCTCGTGAACAACCCGTGGGGCGAGTCGAACGAGAAGGGCATCGTCGCCGCGCTGACGGCCAAGGGCATGAAGCCGGCCGGCATCGAGAAGTTCGAAGCCAACGACGTGGACCTCGTGCCGCAACTCGGCCGCCTCAAGGCCGCGGGTGCGGACGTGCTGCTGATGGTCGGCAACGTCGGTCCGTCCGCGCAGGTGGTCAAGTCGCTCGACCGTATGGGCTGGAAGGTGCCGGTAGTGTCGCACTGGGGCCCGGCCGGCGGCCGCTTTACCGAGCTCGCGGGGCCCAACGCAAGGAACGTTCACTTCGTGCAGACATACAGCTTCTTCGGCCAGCAGACACCGGTCAGCACGCGCGTGGTCAACGCGCTCAAGGCAAAGTACAGCGACGTCAAGGGTCCGGACGACATCACGCCCGCTGTCGGCGTGGCTAACGCGTACGACGCGATGCAGCTCGTCGGCCTGGCCATTGCGCAGGCTGGCAGCACCAAGGGCGACGCGATCCGCGAGGGCTTCTACAAGATCGACCGCTACGAAGGCCTGATCAAGACCTACGTCAAGCCGTTCAATGCGCAGACGCATGACGCGCTGAACGAGAACGACTACGTGTGGGCGCAGTTCATCGACAACCGCATCGTTCCGGTCGGCAGCACGAAGTAATCGGTCTCTGCAGCTTTCATAGGATTCACCATGCTTTGGATTTCCGCGTTGATCAGCGGGCTGGGCCTGGGCAGCATGTACGGGCTCATGGCACTCGGCTTTCACATTACCTACGCGGTCTCCGCGACGGTCAACTTCGCGCAGGGCAGCTCGATGATGCTCGGCGCGGTGCTGACCTACACGTTCGCGCAGACGCTGGGCTGGCCGATGCCGCTCGCGATCCTGCTCGCGCTGGCGTTGTGCGCGCTCTATGGTCTCGCCGTCGAATTCCTCGCGGTGCGGCCATTCGCGAGCCGCGGTTCCAATGCATGGCTGATGGCCACCGTCGCGCTCGGCATCGTGCTCGACAACGTGGTCATGCTGTGGTTCGGCACCGAGCCGCGCAGCCTGCCGTCGCCGCTGGCGATGTCGTCCGTCCAGCTTGGCGACACGGGCGTCGGCGTCTATCCGCTGCAGCTTGTGATTCCCGTCGTCGGCCTGGCGCTGGCGGCGGTGCTCCATTACGTGCTGCGCCGCTCGCGCTGGGGCGTGGCGATGCTGGCCGTGGTGCAGAACCGTGACGCCGCGCGCCTGATGGGCATTCCCATCCGCCGCACGATCGCTGGCGCCTTCGCGCTTTCCACGCTCCTCGCCGGCGTGGCCGGTGTGCTGATCGCCCCGCTGTTCAACGTGCAGGCCGACATGGGCACCGTGTTCGGTCTCAAGGCCTTTGCCGTGGCGATTCTCGGCGGGTTGTCCAGCGCCTGGGGCGTGATGATCGCCGGACTGATCTTCGGCGTGGCGGAAGCGCTGGTGACCGCCTCGCTCGGGTCCAGCTACACGCAGATCATTACGTTCGCCCTTGTTATCGGCCTGCTGGCGCTGCGTCCTGATGGTCTGTTTGGCCGCGCGGAGGTTCGGAAGGTATGAACGCTCGCGCCCACGTACCCCCCGATGCATCCGTTTCTTCTTCCTCATCCGCTGTCGCATCGATGACGTCTCCCTCTTCCGCCGTCGCCCAAGCGCCGGCCATCGCCGCGCCAAAGCCCCCGCTGCTCGGCCTCGGCTCCGCATGGCAGATCGGCGCCGTCGGCGCATCGCTGCTTGCGGCCGCCGCGCTCGCGCTGACCCTCAACGGCTACTTCGTCTTCGTCATTGCGGGCGTGGCCATGCTCGCGCTATGCGGCGTGGGCCTGAACCTGCTGCTGGGCCTCACGGGACAGGTTTCCTTCGGCCACGTCGGTTTCTATGCGATCGGTGCCTACACCGTCGCGATTCTCACGGGGCAGTTCGGCTGGTCGTTCTGGGCCGCGTGGCCCGCGGCCACGCTGCTTGCCGCCGTGGTGGGCGCCCTTCTCGCGCTGCCCGCGCTGCGCGTGAAGGGCCCCGGTCTGGCGATGGTCACCATCGCGTTCGGCTTTATCGTCGAGCATGGCGCCGTCGAATGGCGCGCGATCACCGGCGGGCAGAATGGCCTGATGGGCATCGCGCAACCGATGTTGCCCGGTGTCGAGGGCGGCGAACGCGCGATTGCATTGATTGCCATCGTGGCACTGGCCATCGCCGTCGCGGGCTATGCGCGCATCTCGCGCGGCAGCTGGGGCGCGGCCATGCGCGCGGTGCGCGACAGCGAAACCGCCGCTGCTTCGATTGGTATCGATCCGCTCGTCGTGAAGACCGTCGGCTTTGCCTGTTCGGCCGCGCTGGCCGGCCTCGCGGGCGGGCTGTTCGCGCCGCTGCAGGGCATGATCACGCCGGGCATGTTCTCGTTCCTGCAATCGATCCTGTTCGTGCTTGTCGTGATGATCGGCGGCGCGGGCACGGTGGCCGGGCCGCTCGTCGGCGCGGTAGTCGTGGGCCTGCTGCCGGAAATGCTGTCGAGCCTCGAGAATCTCCGCCTGCTGTGCTTCGGCCTGCTGCTGCTCGTCGTCCTGTGGGTTGCCCCGAGCGGCATCGTGGGCGTCGTCGTTGACGTATTCCGTCGTGTGCGTGGATCTGACGTTGTCACGGGCGAGGCCGGCGCGCGGCACGCCGGCGGCGCGGTGTCGCTCCCCGAACGCGCGCCCGAGGCCCGCCGTGGGCTGTCCGCACTGGGCCTGTCGATGGTGTTCGGCGGTGTGCGCGCCGTGGACAGCCTCTCGTTCGACCTGCCGGCCGCGCGCGTCACGAGCCTGATCGGTCCGAACGGCGCGGGCAAATCGACGGTACTGAACATGTTGTCCGGCTACTACCGTCCGCGCGAAGGCGGCCGCCGCCTCGGTGCGGCACCGCTGGAATCGCGGGGTGCGTGCCATAGCGCGCGCCAGGGTATCGCGCGCACCTACCAGACCACTCAGCTGTTCGCCGGCATGAGCGCGCTCGACAACGTGGCCATCGCACTGGCCGGCGGCCGCCTCGGCACGCTGTTCGGCATCGCGCGCTTTACCGCGCCGGCCGTGCGCGAGCATGCGCGCGCGCTGCTGCGTGCGTGCGGCTATGCGGGCGATCCCGATACAAGCGCCGCCGACCTCGCGCACGTCGATCGCCGCCTCGTGGAGATTGCCCGCGCGCTGGCCACGCAGCCTTCGGTGCTGCTGCTGGATGAACCCGCGGCGGGCCTGTCGCGCGAGGACAAGGCCACGCTCGGCGCACTGCTGCGCCGCATTGCGGACAGCGGCGTGGCCGTTGGCCTCGTCGAACACGATATGTCGCTCGTGATGGATGTGTCCGATGGCATCGTCGTGATCGATGCGGGCCAGCGGCTTGCGATGGGCTCGCCCGTCGAGATCCGCAACGATCCCGCGGTCCGGCGGGCCTACCTTGGCGAAGCGACGTCGGCCCCGGTACGTTCGCGCGGGCGCGCCGCTACGGAAGTGTTGCCGCCCGAAGTGCTTGGCGTCAGCGCGCTGCGCGCGGGATATGGCGCCGCGCCCGTGCTGCACGACGTCGATCTGCAGGTACGCGAGGGCGAAATGGTGGCGCTGCTCGGCGCCAACGGCGCGGGCAAGTCCACGCTGATGCGCGCGCTCGCGGGGCTGCATCGCCCCGTCAGCGGCGGCATCACGTTCGACGGCACCGACCTGTCGCGCTTCGACGCCGCCCGCATTGCGGAAATGGGCGTCGTGCTCGTGCCCGAAGGCCGCCAGGTGTTCCCCGAACTGTCCGTGCTCGACAACCTGCGCCTCGGCGCGTTCCCGTCGGGACGGATTTCGCGCGACGAGATGACGCAGCGCGTGGAGTCGATGTTCGCGCGCTGGCCGCGCCTGCGCGAGCGCCAGCACCAGCGCGCGGGGCTGCTGTCGGGCGGCGAACAGCAGATGCTTGCCGTCGCGCGCGGCCTGATGTCGCGCCCGACGGTGATGCTGCTCGACGAGCCGTCGCTGGGCCTTGCACCGAAGGTCATCGACGAACTGTTCGCATCGCTCGATACGCTGCGCGAGGCCTCGATGACGATCCTGCTCGTCGACCAGATGGCCGCGCTCGCGCTGTCGCTGGCGGATCGCGCCTACGTGCTGGAAGAAGGCCGCGTGGTCGCGAGCGGCCCCGCCGAAGCGCTGGCGAAAGATCCCGCGCTCGTGCAGGCCTATCTTGGAGGACACGCGGCATGACCGGCACCCTCGCGCACTCCACGCGTGGCATGGTCACGAGTCCGCATGCGCTCGCGAGCGAAGCCGGCGCGGCGATTCTTCGCGCCGGTGGCAATGCCATCGAAGCGGCGATCGCGATGGGAGCAACGCTGGCCGTCACCTATCCGCATTTCACGGGCCTTGGCGGCGATGCGTTCTGGATCGTCAGCGACCGTGACGGCAATGTGCAGGGGCTGTCCGGTATCGGTCAGGCTGCGGCGGCGCCGCCCGCATACGGTGATGCGATTCCCGTGCGCGGGCCGGGGTCCGCGCTGACCACCGCCGCCACCGTCGATACGTGGGACCGCGCGTTCGCGCTAAGCCGCGATCGCTGGGGCGGCAAGCTCGGGTGGTCGCGCCTGTTCGAGGCGGCGATCGCGCATGCGGAGGCCGGATTTCCGGTCACGCCTTCGCAGCGCTTCTGGCAGGAATTCCGCGCGGACGAGCTGCGCGCGCATCCCGAGCAGTGGGCGGGCTTCGCGCGGACGTTCATGCCACAGGGTCGCATGCCCGAGGTCGGCGAAACGTTGCGGCAGCCCGCGCTCGCGCGCAGCCTCGCGCGCATTGCGACGCATGGCGCGAGGGAGTTCTATGAAGGCGAACTCGCGGAACGCATCGTTGCAGGCCTGCAATCGGCGGGGTCGCCGCTGACGATGGGCGATCTGGCCGCGACGCGCGCGCGCGAGGAAGCGCCATTGCGCGTGCCCTATCGCGGTGGCGAACTGCTGAGTCTCTCGCCTCCCACGCAGGGCATTACCACGCTGCAGATCATGGGTATCCTCGACCGCTTCGATGTCGCGAGCGTGGCCGAGGGGAGCGCGGATTACTACCATCTGCTCGTGGAGGCCGTGAAGCAGGCCTTTATCGAGCGCAACCGATATGTCGCGGACCCCGAGTTCGTGGAGGTGCCCGTCGCGGCAATGCTCTCCCGCGAACGGCTCGACGCGCTCGCCGCGCGGATCGATCCCCTGCACGCATTGCCGTGGCCGCATGTGTACCAGCATGGCGATACGGTGTATCTGGCGGCCGCCGATAGCGAAGGCCGGTGCGTGAGCGTCCTGCAGACCGTGTATTTCGACTGGGGCAGCGGTGTCGTGGCGGGCGATACCGGTATCCTCTGGCACAACAGGGGTGCGGCATTCAGTCTCACGCCCGGTCATCACAATGTGCTCGCACCGGGCAAGCGGCCGTTCCATACCCTCAATCCGGGCATGTATCTCAAGCAGGGGCGGCCTCGCCTGCTTTATGGCACGCAGGGCGCGGATGGGCAACCACAGACCTTGTCCGCGGTGCTCACGCGGCTCATCGACCATGGCATGGATCCGTTGCAGGCGCTGTCGCAGCCACGGTTTTTACTGGGGCGCACCTTTTCGGATGCGCGCGATACGCTCAAGCTTGAAGCCGATGCGGGTGACGACGTGATGACAGTCTTGACATCTCGTGGGCATGAACTCAGCACGATTCCCGCGCAGAGTCCGCTTGCCGGACATCCTGGCGTCATCGCGATCGGGCACGATGACTATCGGCTGGCCGGGGCGCACGATCCGCGTAGCGATGGACTGGCGATCGGGCTCTGAGCGTCACCGACGCATTTCGCATAAGTTTATGTAAAGGCCCTGCGCTTTGTAGCGGTTTTGTAGTTCTTCGGAACCCGACCGGGATGCCCTCGTCAAAGCAATGACTGCTGAAGGCGGCCATCGTGCGCCGCAGCATGCAGCCATACGGCGGATTCGACAGATTGCGTCAGATTTCGTCAGATTTCGACAGACGCTTTGATGCGTGCAATCCATGCCATGCGTGAAGCGTCGCCGCGTCCCCCAGCAAACCGCTCCCCTCTCGCCAAGGAGAACACTGTGCTGAGCCCACATGAACTTGCCACGCTGATGTTGATCGGCAGTGGCCCGCATACTCGTAACGATACGACACCGGATCATCCCGAGATCGATCCGGTGGACCTCGACGCGCTGATCGCGCGCCAACTCGTCAGCATCGACACCTCCGAAGATCGATCGCTGCCCCAGATCACCGACCACGGCCGCTCCATGCTCAAGGCCGTGGGTCGCGACTGTTAATCTGCTGGCCTTACTTCGCGGGAGCTGCCTATCTCCGGCTGGCCATCCGACATCCCGGTCCGGCTCGACCGCCTGCCATGGTCTCCATGGCACTGGCGGGTCGCGATCGCCCTTGGCATCGCGTGGGTACTGGATGGGCTGGAGGTCACGCTGGTCGGCTCCGTCGGTGCCGTACTCGAACGGTCCGACACGCTCGCGCTCACGGCCGCGGACGTCGGCTGGAGCGGTTCGCTCTATATTCTCGGCGCCGTCACGGGCGCGCTCGTCTTCGGTCGCATGGCCGACCGCCTCGGTCGCAAGCGGCTGTTCCTCGCGACGTTATTCGTCTACATGGGCGCGACGCTGGCCACGGCGTTCTCGCCCGATTTCGCCTTTTTTGCGGTGTGCCGGTTTCTGACGGGGCTGGGCATTGGCGGGGAGTACGCGGCCATCAATTCCGCGATCGATGAACTGATTCCCGCGCGGGTGCGCGGGCGCGTGAATCTCGCGATCAATGGCAGCTTCTGGCTCGGGGCCGCGCTGGGCGCAGGGCTGAGTCTCGTGGTGCTGGACCCTCGCGTGCTTGGGCCCGTGTGGGGCTGGCGCGTGTGCTTCGCGCTCGGGGCGGTGCTGGCGGTGGCCATCGTGCTGATCCGGCGTCATGTGCCCGAGAGCCCGCGATGGCTGGCCCGGCATGGGCGTCATGCGGAGGCGGAGCGGATCATTGCGGGCATCGAGGCGGAGGTTGGCCGATGGCAGGAGCGGCGGATGGCGAAACGAGGCGGAATCGCGCCGGTGTCGTCCGCGTGGGCCGGCGCTGTGACGGGTGATGCGATCGATACGACCGCCGCGGCCGCGACGCCCGCGCCCGACGTCGGGCAGCCCGCGCTGTCCCTGCGCGAGCTGATCGGGGTCCTGCTGAAACGCTACCGCACCCGCAGCATGGTGACATTCGTGCTGATGGTGTCGCAGGCGTTCTTCTACAACGCCATCTTCTTCACGTACGCGCTCGTGCTGACCCGCTTCGAAGGCGTCGCCGAAGAACGCGTGGCGCTGTACCTGTTCCCCTTCGCACTGGGCAACGCGGCGGGCCCGCTGATCCTCGGCCCGCTATTCGACCGCGTGGGCCGCCGCAAGATGATCGCGCTGACCTACTGCCTGTCAGGCATCGGACTGGCTGCCACGGGCTACGCGTTCATGCACGACATGCTCGACGCCCGCTCGCTGGCCCTCTGCTGGTCCGGCGTCTTCTTCCTCGCCTCCGCCGCCGCGAGCTCGGCGTACCTGACCGCCAGCGAAGTCTTCCCGCTCGAGATGCGCGCGCTCGCCATTTCCATTTTCTACGCGGTGGGCACAGGCACAGGCGGCTTCATCGCGCCCGTCCTCTTCGGCACCCTGATCGAAACCGGCAGCCGCGACGCCGTCGCCGCGGGCTACGGCATCGGCGCCCTGCTGGTCATCGCCGCGGGCCTGCTGGCCCTGCGCTACGGCGTGGACGCGGAACGCCGCTCGCTGGAGGACATCGCGCCGCCGCTGCAATAGAAAATCCTTAGTCGCCCATTGGCAGTTTGAGATTCGTCTCATATTCACCGACGCGTCCGTAGCAAAGAATCGGTTTTTCCCCTTCCAACCCGGAAGCCGCCGCCGAGGAAAACCCGACATGCCACGACGACATACAGTGCCGCCCGCGCAACGGCTTGCCGCCGCCCATTCCTTTGAAGCGGATGCCGCAGCACTGCTGGGCGATGTACGCCGGCTCATCGAGGCATCTCGCCAGCGAGCCGTTACAGTCGTGAATGCGGAGCTATCGACGTTGTACTGGCATATTGGGCACCGCGTGCATACGGAGGTTCTGGCGGGACAACGTGCCCGCTATGGTGAGGAAATTATCCAGACGCTGGCCAGTCAACTCGTTCTGGACTACGGGCGCAGCTTCGCCGAGAAGAACCTGCGCCGGATGGTGCAGTTCGCGATGAGCTACCCGGACGAAGCGATTGTCGTGACGCTGTCTCGACAATTGAGCTGGTCCCACTTCGTGGCGCTGCTGCCGCTGAAAGACCCGCTTCAGCGGGACTTCTACGCGCAGATGGCCAGCAGCGAGCGTTGGAGCGTGCGCACACTGCGCGAGCGAATCGACTCGATGCTGTATGAGCGCACCGCGCTATCCCAGGCGCCGGGTGAAACCATCGCACGGGAACTGGCGGCGATGCGCGACGCGCAGCGCGTGTCGCCCGCGCTCATCATGCGCGACCCGTACATCCTTGATTTCTTGTCCCTGCAGGACACATGGCAGGAGCGGGATCTCGAGGCGGCGATCATTCGTGAAATGGAGTCATTCCTGTTGGAGTTGGGCGCCGGTTTTTCCTTTGTAGCCCGACAGAAACGCATTCAGATCGATGACGAGGACTTCCATCTCGACCTGCTGTTCTACAACCGTAAGCTGCGGCGACTGGTCGCGGTAGAGCTGAAGGTCGGCGAGTTCAAGCCGGCGTACAAAGGGCAGATGGAGCTTTACCTGCGCTGGCTCGACAAGCACGAGCGCGAGGAGGCGGAGGCTTCGCCGCTGGGCATCATCCTGTGCGCGGGAAAGAAGGCCGAGCAGATCGAACTGCTGGAGTTGGACCGGTCAGGCATTCACGTTGCCGAATACCTCACCACGTTGCCGCCCCGCGAGGTGCTTGCGGAACGGTTGCAGCAGGCGACGCGGCGGGCGGCGTCGCGGTTTGCGCGGTGCAGCGTCGAGCGCGGTGCATTGGCTGGGTCTGAATCCGAATGCTAGCTCAGTCCATCGAGCACGATATGCTGGCCGTGCATGGCCTGTGCCGCGTCGGAGGCGAGGAAGGCGATGGTGCGGGCGGCGGTGCCGGTTGACACCCAGTTGGCGGGGTCGGACTTGGGCATGGCGCTGCGGTTGGCCGGGGTGTCGAGGATGCTGGGCGCGATGCTGTTCACGTTGATGCCGGCGGCGCGGACTTCGTGCGACAGGCATTCCACCAGCCGTTGCAGCGCGCTTTTGGACGCGATGTAGGCGGCCATGGTGGCGGCGCCGGTGCTTGCCGCGCGGGCGGTGACGGCGATGACCTTGCCGCTGCGCTGGAACATCATCGCGGGGATGAAGTGGCCCGTCACGGCGACGAAGGACCAGGCGTTCAGATCCATCATGCGGGTCCACGATTCGCGGCTCAGGGCGTGCGTGGGTTCCCCCATTTCGAAGCCGCCGGCGACGTGGACAAGGACGTCCACCGAGCCGAAGGCGTCGAGAATCGCCGCGGCGACCGGGGCCATGGCGGCGTCGGAGGTCACATCGGCCGCATGCAGCAGATGGCCGCCGTGGTCGGGTTCCGGGTGGGCGAATACGCTCTGCAGGTGCTGGAGGCTATGGTCGATCAGCGCGAGCCGCGCGCCCTCGCCGGCAAAGCGGCTGGCGACCGCGCGGCCGAGGGCGCCGGCCGCGCCGGTGATGACGACATGGCGGGCGGGCTTGCTGGCTTCCATCGGGGTCTCCTGTCCGGGGCGGTCTATCCACCATAGAACCCCCACCGCCCGGCTGCCACCTCATCCCGCCACCGGCGCCAGCGGCACCACAACTGTGCAGCACCAAACGCCCCAAAGTGTGTATGGCCCGCCGGGAGCGACTCGGCGATGATGCGGCTCCGCACAGCACAGCACAGGATCCGAATTGTCCACGACCCGCATCAGCCAGAGCGCCACGCTAATTGCCGTCCTGGCGCTGATCGGGTCGATGGCATCGCTCTGCGTCGGCACGTCGTTCGCCAAAAGCCTGTTCTCGGCCGTCGGCGCGCAAGGCACCACCGCGCTGCGCGTCGGATTCTCGGCGCTGATCCTGCTCGCGGTGTGGCGCCCATGGCGGCTCCCGCTGTCGGCCCGTCACGCACGTGTCATCGCGCTGTACGGCGCCTCTCTGGGGGCGACCAACCTGTTGTTCTATATGGCGCTCCGCAGCATCCCCCTCGGCCTCTGCATCGCGATCGAGTTCATGGGTCCGCTGACCGTCGCCGTCCTGTCGTCCCGCCGCGCCATCGACTTCCTGTGGATCGCGTTCGCGGTCGTCGGCCTGCTGATGCTGCTGCCGCTCGGCGACGCCGCCACCCATCTGGATCCGGTGGGCCTCGGCTACGCAATGGCGGCCGGCGTCGGCTGGGCGCTCTATATCGTGTTCGGCCAGATGGCCGGCAGCGCACACGGCGGTCAGGCCACCTCGCTCGGCCTGACGATGGCGGCCATCGTAGTCTTCCCGTTCGGCCTCGCCCATGCAGGCATGGACCTGTTCACGCCATCACTGCTGCTGTCCGGCCTGGCCGTCGGCCTCCTGTCGAGCGCGATTCCTTATTCGCTGGAAATGGTGTCGCTGAAGCGGTTGCCGCGTAAAACCTTCGGCATCCTGCTGAGCATGGAGCCCGCCATGGGCGCGCTGGCCGGCCTCGTGTTCCTGCACGAGCAACTGACCATGGTCCAGTGGCTGGCCATCGGCAGCATCATCGCCGCGTCGATCGGCTGCACGGTCACCGCGCGCGGCAAGCGCAACGTCGCGGACGAAGGCGTCCCCGCCTGAGCCGCGGAAGCGGGAAATCAGCCCTGGAACCAGTCGTGCGCGAGCCACGCTTCGCGCCTTACGGAAGCCAGCCGCAGACTGACTTCTTGCACGTACGCGTCGCCGGGCGCCCGGCGCGTGCTGAAACCGAGCTCCCGCACAATCGCGAGCATTCGGCGATTCTCGCTGAGCACGTCCCCGCGCATCCCACGCAGCCCCGCTGCCCGCGCCAGTTGCTGGAGATGCTGGATCAGCCGGCGCCCAAGGCCGCGCCCCTGCCAGGCATCGGCCACCACCACCGCGAACTCGGCCTCGTCGGCGTCGTTGACCACATAGACGGCATTCGCAACCACCTCGTCGCCATCGGTCACCACCAGCGCGATATCGCGGCCGTCATGGCGCCCGAGCACACGGCTCACGACGGCATCCCCCACCTGCCCACCAGACAAAAAGCGGAAATAACGCGATTCTCGCGACAGCCCATCGATAAACCGGCGCAGCGCGGACACATCGCCCGGCTCCGCGCCGCGCACGGTCACGTCGCGATCGCCGCACACGGTCCAGCGCAGGGACATCTCGTTCGTTGGGGTGTCTTGCCGTGCCATGATGCAACCTGACTATTTAATTAGTAGTCAGCAGTATAGGCATTCCCCTGACTTTTGCAAATGAAGTCAGCGTGCTATGGTGAGAGCATCATGTCTTCCTCGAACTCGCCCCCCCCGGCGCACCCGGCGCACCCGGCCCGCTCGCCCCACCCCGCTGGCGCCAGCGCCAGCCCGGAACCGTCGCCGCTGCCGCCGCCGATCGACCTGAGCCAGTGCTCGATCGCGGCCGCCCTGTCGCTCGTCGGCGAAAAGTGGACGATTCTCATCCTTCGCGATGTGTTCTCCGGCGTCCGGCGCTTCGACGACTTCCTCTCGCGGCTCCAATGCTCCCCCGCCGTGCTATCCGCCCGGCTCAAGACGCTGACCGAGGCCGGACTGCTGCGCAAGGTCAGCTACAAGGAACCGGGAGAACGGGAACGATTCGGCTATCACCCGACGCGCGCGGCCGTCGAGTTGCTGCCGGTGCTTGTCGGCCTGATGCAATGGGGCGACGCGCATCTGACGGCCTGCGGACAAGGCCCCGCCGAAGTCCGCGCGCGCTCGACGGGCCGCAAGGTCCGCGTGGCGCTGGTGGACGAGCATGGCGACCCCGTCGCGCCCAACGACATGGTGTTGCAGGCGGTAGCCACCGCCTCCACCGCCTCCACCGACTGAGCCCGTCCGCATTGCCCCAAAACGCTGCACTGCACCACGACCGTGCCACCGCCCCAGTGTGGCGCGACGGTGACGGTGCATGCATGGCGGCCCGCGCGCACATTCCACCCGATAAAGTAATTAAAAAAGCACTTTCAAGCTTGGCACACCGCTTGCGATAAGGAAAGCGGGCCGATCAACGGCGATCCGCCCACCCCACATCGCACGCTGGCTATCCCATGTAGCCGGCGGTAGGACAACGGCGTCCCCAGACACTGGTCATCCGACCAGGCGCTCGGGACGCCTTTTGTTTTTGGAGCCACGAATGATCGGCAAAGCCACCCGCATCGATCTGCTGAGCATGAAAACGCCGCAGATGCGCGCCTTCCACCTGACCTGGATGGCGTTCTTCGTCTCGTTTTTCGCGTGGTTTGCCTGCGCGCCGCTGATGCCGGTGCTCAAGGGCGAGTTCGGCCTGACACCGAACCAGATTGCCAACATCAATATCGCCGCGGTCGCCGTCACGATTCTCGTGCGGCTGGTCATCGGCCCGATGTGCGACCGCTTCGGCCCGCGCAAGACTTACACCGGCCTGCTCGCTATCGGCGCCCTGCCCGTTCTCGGCGTGGCGATGGCCCAGAACTACGAAACGTTCCTGTTCTTTCGCCTGTTGATCGGCGCGGTCGGCGCGAGCTTCGTCATCACGCAGTACCACACGTCCGTGATGTTCGCCCCCAACGTCGTCGGTACCGCCAACGCGGCCGCTGCCGGCTGGGGCAATGCGGGCGGCGGCGTCGCGCAGGGCCTGATGCCCCTGTTGCTCGGCGCGGTGCTGTTCCTCGGCGTGGACCACACGCTCGGCTGGCGCATCGCGCTGATCGTGCCCGGCGTGCTGATGCTGATCATGGCCGTCGTGTACTGGCGCTATACGCAGGACTCGCCCGAGGGCAACTTCTCCGACTTGCGCGCCCGCGGCATCGCCGTCAGCGGTGGCAAGGGCGGTGGCGGCTGGGCCAGCTTCCGCGCGGCCAGCGCCAACTACCGCGTGTGGATGCTGTTCATCACGTACGGCGCGTGCTTCGGCGTCGAGCTGTTTATCCACAACGTGGCCGCCACGTACTACGTCGATCGCTTCGGCCTGTCGCTCAAGTCGGCCGGCCTCGCGGCGGCCAGCTTCGGCCTGCTCGCACTGTTTGCCCGCGCACTCGGCGGCTGGCTGTCGGACAAGGCGGCGCAACGCCGCGGCCTCGACGCACGCTCGATGCTGCTGTTCGTCTTCATCCTCGGCGAAGGCCTGGGCCTGCTGTGGTTCGCGCAAGCATCCAGCGTGACGCTAGCCATCGTCGCGATGCTGATGTTCGGCCTGTTCACGCATATGGCCTGCGGCGCGACGTATGCGCTGGTGCCGTTCATCGATCGCAAGGCGCTCGGCGGCGTCGCGGGGATCATCGGCGCGGGCGGCAACGTCGGCGCGGTGGCGGCCGGCTTCCTGATGAAGGGCCTCGGCGATCTGCATCAGACACTCACGTGGCTCGGCATCACGGCCACCATCGCCGCGCTGTGCGCGATCGCCGTGCGCTTCAGCGCCGAGCACAAGGCGCGCGAACAGGCGCTCTACGACAGCGCGCTCGGCACGCAGCCCTGAGCCGCGCCATCCCGTTTCCATCGCATACAAGATCCCCAGGACAGCCATCATGAAAATCGTCATCGTCGGGCACGGTATGGTCGGCCACAAGTTCCTCGAAGTGCTGGCCGAGGCGGGCGCGAGCGACCTCGAGGTGACCGTGCTCTGCGAAGAGCCGCGTCCCGCTTATGATCGCGTGCACCTGTCCGAATTCTTCGCGGGCAAGTCGGCCGAGGACCTTTCGCTGGTCCCCGCAGGCTTCTTCGAGCAGCACGGCAACATGCTGCTCCGTCTGAACGCGAAGGCGACCGCGATCGATACCGCCGCGAAGACGGTCACCGCCTCCACCGGCGAAACGCTGCCTTACGACAAGCTGATTCTCGCCACGGGTTCGTATCCTTTCGTGCCGCCCGTGCCGGGCAAGGACCGCAAGGACTGCTTCGTGTATCGCACCATCGAGGACCTGGAGGCCATGCAGGAGTGCGGCACGCGCGCGAAGCGTGGCGTGGTGATCGGCGGCGGCCTGCTCGGCCTCGAATGCGCGAAGGCGCTCCGCGACATGAACCTCGAGACCCACGTGGTCGAGTTCGCGCCGCGCCTGATGGCGGTACAGGTCGACGACGGCGGCGGCCGCATGCTTCGCCAGAAGATCGAAGCGCTTGGCGTGACGGTGCATACGGGCAAGAACACCGTCGAGATCGTCGATGGCGAGGCGGGCACGCATCGGATGAACTTTGCCGATGGCACGCACCTCGACGTCGACATGATCGTGTTCTCGGCCGGTATCCGTCCGCGCGACGAACTGGCGCGCGCCAGCGGCCTGGCGGTAGGCGAGCGCGGCGGCATCGTGGTGGACAACAGCTGCGTCACATCGGATCCGAACATCTACGCCATCGGCGAATGCGCGCTGTGGCAGGGCAAGATCTTCGGCCTGGTGGCTCCCGGTTACGACATGGCGCGCGTCGCCGCCAAGCATCTTCGCGGCAATACGGGTGAAGGCGCGGAGTTCGCAGGCGCCGATATGAGCACCAAGCTCAAGCTGATGGGCGTGGACGTGGCCAGCATCGGCGATCCGCACGGCAACGTGCCGGGCAGCCGCTCGTACCAGTTCACCGACGAGCGCAAGCAGATCTACAAGAAGCTGGTCGTGTCCGATTGCGGCAAGTACCTGCTTGGCGGCGTGCTCATCGGCGATGCAACGGAGTACGGCACGCTGCTGCAGATGATGCTGAACCGCATCGAGCTGCCGGAATCGCCCGAGTTCCTGATCCTGCCGTCCTCCGACGGACAAGCCAGGCCCGCGCTCGGCGCGGACGCGCTGCCCGATACCGCCCAGATCTGCTCGTGCAACAACGTGAGCAAGGGCCAGATCTGCGCGGCGGTGAGCGATGGCGCCACGAGCATCGGCGCGCTGAAGTCGTGCACGAAGGCGGGTACCGCTTGCGGCGGCTGCGTGCCGCTCGTCACGCAGATCATGAAGGCGGAGATGAAGAAGCAGGGCATGGCGGTGAACAACCACCTGTGCGAGCACTTCCCCTACTCCCGCCAGGAACTGCATCACCTCGTGCGCGTCGGCAAGTTCAAGAGCTTCGACGACCTGCTGGTCGCGCACGGCAAGGGCATGGGCTGCGATATCTGCAAGCCGACCGTCGCCAACATTCTTGCGTCCTGCTGGAACGACTTCGTGCTGCAGACGGAACACGCGAGCCTGCAGGATTCCAACGACTATTTCCTCGCCAATATCCAGAAGGACGGCACGTATTCCGTGGTGCCGCGCATGCCCGGCGGTGAGGTCACGCCCGATGGATTGATCGCCGTCGGCCAGGTCGCGAAGAAGTACGGTCTCTACACCAAGATCACCGGCGGCGCACGCGTGGATATGTTCGGCGCGCGGCTGGAACAACTGCCGCTGATCTGGGAGGAGCTGATTGCCGCCGGCTTCGAATCGGGGCATGCCTATGGCAAGTCGCTGCGCACGGTGAAGTCGTGCGTCGGCTCGACGTGGTGCCGCTACGGCGTGGACGATTCGGTTGGGCTCGCGATCCAGCTCGAGAATCGCTACAAGGGCCTGCGCGCGCCGCACAAGATCAAGTTCGGCGTGTCGGGCTGCACGCGCGAATGCGCCGAAGCACAAGGCAAGGACGTGGGCGTCATCGCCACGGAAAAGGGCTGGAACCTCTACGTCTGCGGCAACGGTGGCATGAAGCCGCGCCATGCCGAACTGCTCGCCGGCGACCTCGATCGCGAAACGCTGCTGCGCTACATCGACCGCTTCCTCATGTTCTACATCCGCACGGCTGACCGCCTGCAACGCACGAGCGTCTGGCGCGACAACCTGGAAGGCGGCCTCGATTACCTGAAGTCGGTCGTCATCGACGACAAGCTCGGCATCGGCGCGGACCTCGAGGCCGACATGCAGCATATCGTGGACACCTACGAAGACGAATGGAAGCGCGCGGTCACCGATCCCGCCACGCGCCAGCGCTTCCGCCATTTCGTGAACAGCGACAAGTCGGACAACAACGTGCTGTTCATGGAAGAGCGTGGACAGGTGCGCCCCGCCACCCCGGAGGAACGGAAATTGCAGCACGCAAGCCTGCGCCACATCCCCGTGGTGGCCGTGCCCGCAAACGCAGCATAAGCGCTGAAAAGGCGCCGAAAACGAATGGAGAACGTGATGAGCCATACGCATCGGAACGAAACCTGGACTGCCATCTGCACCTTGCGCGATATCGTGCCCAATACTGGTGTGTGCGCATTGGTCGACGACCAGCAGGTTGCAGTTTTCCGCATTGGCCGCGGCGAAGAGGTCTATGCCATCGCCAACTTCGACCCCAACTCGCAGGCCGCCGTGCTGTCGCGCGGTATCGTCGGCAATCTGGGCGACCGCCTCGTGGTGGCGTCGCCGATCTACAAGCAGCACTTCGACCTGCGTACCGGCGAGTGCCTGGAAGCGCCTGAGCATTCGGTGCAGGCGTTCTCCGCGCGCGTCTACGATGGCAAGGTCTGGGTGGCGCCCATCGACACCGGCGCGATGACGGAGAGCGAAACAGAGGAGCTTGCCGCATGACGTCCACGCCAGCTTCCCGCAAGCCCCGCCTCGTCGTGATCGGCAACGGCATGGCCGGCATGCGCACGGTCGAGGAACTGCTGAAGCTGGCGCCCGACCTGTATGACATCACCGTGTTCGGCGCCGAGCCGCACGGCAACTACAACCGCATCCTGCTGTCACCGGTGCTCGCGGGCGAGAAGACCGTCGATGACATCATGCTCAACACGCGGGAGTGGTACACGCAGAACGGCATCGAGCTGTTCGCGGGCGACCCCGTCGTGGCGATCGACCGCCCGCGCCGCGTCGTGCGCGCGCAATCGGGCCGCGAAGTCAAATATGACCGCCTGCTGATCGCCACGGGCTCCACGCCGTTCATCCTGCCGGTGCCGGGCCACACGCTCGACGGCGTGATCGCGTTCCGCGACATTCAGGACGTCGAGAAAATGCTGGCCGCCGCGCGAGATCATCGTCACGCGGTGGTCATCGGGGGCGGCCTGCTCGGGCTGGAAGCCGCCAACGGCCTGCTGCGTCAGGGCATGCAGGTCACCGTCGTGCACAACACCGACAGCCTGATGGAGCGCCAGCTCGACAAGCCCGCCTCCGCGCTCCTCAAGGTGGCCCTCGAACGCAAGGGCCTGCGCTTCCTGCTGGCGGCGCAGACCGAAGCCATCCTCGGTGACGTCGGCGAATCGCCGCGCGTCATCGGCGTGCGCTTCAAGGATGGCAGCGAGATCCCGGCGGACCTCGTCGTCATGACCGCCGGCGTACGGCCGAACATCGCGCTCGCGGCCAGCGCCGGTCTGCATTGCGAGCGCGCGATCGTCGTTGACGACACGCTGCAGACGTTCGACCCGCGCGTCTACGCGGTGGGCGAGTGCGTGCAGCACCGCCGCGCGACGTTCGGCCTCGTCGCCCCTATCTGGGATCAGGCGCGCGTCTGCGCCGCCCATCTCGCGGGCGCGGGCCATCGCCGCTACGTGCAGCAGGCGACCGCGACCAAGCTCAAGGTGACCGGCGTGGACCTGTATTCTGCCGGCGATTTCATCGGCGGCGAAGGCAGCGAGGACCTCGTGCTGCGAGACCCCCGCCGCGGCATCTACAAGCGCCTGGTGCTGCAGAACGGCAAGCTCGTCGGCGCGGTGCTGTACGGCGACGTCAAGGACGGCCCGTGGTACTTCGACCTGATTCAGACTGGCCAGCCCGTACATGCGCTGCGCCAGCGCCTGCTGTTCGGCAAGGCGCAGTGCGAAGCGCTGGCCGCTGCCTGACTCGCATTCCGTAACGAGAGACACTAGCGTGAACTTGTCCGATATTGCCGTCATTTCGGCCACCACGACCGCCACGCCGACGACCACGACCTCGACCTCGACCTCGACCACATGCCCGTACTGCGGCGTCGGCTGCGGCGTCAAGGCGACCGTGCGCGCCGACGGTCAGGTGGAGATCCAGGGCGACGCGGATCACGCGTCGAACTACGGCCGCCTCTGCGTCAAGGGATCCGCGCTCGGCGACACGGTGTCGCTCGACGGCCGCCTGTTGCATCCGCAGATGCGCGAGGCCGACGGCACGCTGCGCCGCGTGTCGTGGGACACCGCGCTGGATGCCGTGGCACAGGGCTTCTCGAAGGTCGTTGCCGAACACGGTCCCGATGCGGTCGCGCTGTATGTGTCGGGCCAGATCCTGACCGAGGACTACTACGTCGCCAACAAGCTCATGAAGGGCTTTATCGGGTCGGCGAACATCGACACCAACTCGCGCCTGTGCATGTCGTCGGCCGTGGCGGGACACAAGCGCGCGTTCGGCGAGGACCTCGTGCCGTGCAGCTACGAGGACCTGGAGCAGGCGGACCTCGTGGTGCTGGTGGGCTCCAACACCGCGTGGTGCCATCCGATCCTGTTCCAGCGGCTGTCGAAGGCGCGCGAGGCGCGGCCCGACATGAAGATCGTGGTCATCGATCCGCGCCGCACCGCCACGTGCGAAATGGCGGACATGCATCTGCCGCTGCGCGCCGGCAGCGATGTGACGCTGTTCAACGGCTTGCTTGCATACCTCGCACGCCATGGCCATGTGGACGAGGCATTCGTCGCCGCGCATACGGCGGGGCTCGACGAGGCCCTGCGCGCGGCCGATGCGGAGACCATGGACGTGGCCGCCGTGGCCAGGGCGTGCCGGCTCGATCCGCAAGACCTCGAAGCGTTCTACGCGCTGTTCGCGGGCACGCGCAAGGTGGTCACCGCGTTTTCGATGGGCGTGAACCAGTCGTCGTCGGGCACCGACAAGGTCAACAGCATCATCAACTGCCATCTGCTGACGGGGCGCATCGGCGCGCCGGCGATGGGACCCTTCTCGCTGACGGGCCAGCCTAATGCCATGGGCGGCCGCGAAGTGGGCGGTCTGGCCAACATGTTGGCCGCGCATATGGAACTGGCCGATCCGCTGCATCGGGACATCGTGCAGACGTTCTGGCAGTCGCCCGCCATGGCAGACAAGCCCGGGCTCAAGGCCGTGGACTTGTTCCGGGCGATCGAATCCGGGCGCGTCAAGGCAGTGTGGGTAATGGCCACCAATCCGCTCGTCAGCCTGCCCGATGCCGACCAGGCCCGCCGCGCGCTCGCGAAGTGCGAACTCGTGGTCGCCTCCGATATCGTCGTGCGGACCGACACCAACGACGCCGCGCGCATCCTGTTGCCCGCGCTGGGCTGGGGCGAAAAGGACGGCACGGTGACCAACACCGAGCGCCGCATCTCGCGTCAGCGCGCTTTCCTCCCCGTGCCGGGCGAAGCGCGCGCGGACTGGGACATCGTCAGCGATGTGGCGCGCCGCATGGGCTTTGCCGGCTTCGACTACACGTCGGCGCACGAAATCTTCGACGAGCATGCGCGGCTGTCCGCTTATCGGAACGACACGGGCGCCGAGGGCGATGCGTGGCGCGCGTTCGATATCGGCGGGCTCGCGGGGCTGAACAGGCAGGACTACGACGCGCTCGAACCCGTGCAATGGCCGCTGTCCCAACACGGTCACGGCGGCACGCGGCGTCTGTTCACCGACGGCCGTTATGCGCATCCCGATGGCCGCGCGCGCTTCGTGCCGACGCCGCCGCGCGCGCCGATGCATGCGACGGACGACGCGTATCCACTGGTGCTCAACACCGGCCGCGTGCGCGACCAATGGCATACGATGACGCGCACGGGCCGTTCCGCGCGGCTCGGCGAACACGTACCCGAGCCGATCGTCGACATGCATCCGCAGGACGCGCTGCTCTGTGGCGTGAGCGAGGGCCGTCTGGCGCGCGTGACGAGTCAGTGGGGCGCGATGGTCGCACGTGTCCGGCACGGCGGCGGTATCGCGCGTGGCACGGTGTTCGTGCCGATCCACTGGAACGATCAGTTCAGCTCCGACGCGCGCGTCGGCGCGGTGGTCAATCCCGCCGTAGATCCCGTGTCCGGAGAGCCCGAATTCAAGCACACGCCCGTGCGCGTGGAAGAGTTCCGCGTGTCGTGGCATGGCTTTGCCCTGGCACGCGACGGTGTGGATCTCGATCGGCTGACGTGGTGGACGCGCGTGCAGGGCCGCGAGTTTCATCGCTACGAGTTCGCGGGGCGCGAGACCGTGGCGGATCGTTCCGCATGGGCGCGGGAACTGCTCGGCGTGACGGACCCCAATGCCGACTGGATCGAGTACGAAGATCGCACGGCCGGCGTCTACCACGCGGGCTATGTGGTCGACGACCGGCTCGCCGCCTGCGTGTACGTGTCCACGCGGCCCGACCTGCCATCGCGCACATGGCTGTCGCAACTGTTCTCGCACGCGCGGCTCGAGGACACGGACCGCATTGGCCTGCTGCTGGGTCAGCCGATGGAAAAGGTCGCGGACGCGGGCCCGACGGTGTGCTCCTGCTTCGGCGTGGGGCGCAATACGATCTGCGATGCGGTGCGCAAGCACGACCTCAAGACACCTGCCGAGATCACGCAGTGCGTGAAGGCCGGCGGCAATTGCGGGTCATGTGTGCCTGAACTCAAGAAGCTGCTGGCGGAGATTCGCGTCGCCGAGGCGGCCTGACGCTGAGGCCGCCAGCCGGTAACGCGCGATCATCTGACGCACCGCGCTGACATAGCGCTGTGTTTCCGCGTACGGTGGAATGCCGCCGTACCGCTCCACGGCCGCCTCGCCTGCGTTGAAGCCCGCTAGCGCGAGGTCGACGCTGCCGCTGAAGCGGGCCAGCAGCCACGCGTAATACCTCACGCCGCCCCGGATGTTGTCCGTCGAATCGAAGGCGTCTCGAACGCCAAAGCGCAGCGCGGTGCCCGGCATCAGTTGCATGAGTCCCTGCGCCCCCGCGCGCGACACCGCGCGCGGATTGAAGGCCGACTCCACATGGATGATGGCGCGCACGGTAGCCGCGTCGATGCCGTACTCGCGCGCGACCGCATCGATCTCTCTTGCGTAGGATGCGGTGTCCAGCGGGCGCAGTCCATAGGGCTGCGCGGGCTCGCGTCTGACCGTGACGGCCACATCGATGCCCGGCACGCGGCGGCACACCATGCCTTGTACACGCTGGCTGGCGTACAGCGTGGCGCCGCCCGGGTCCGTGCAGACGAGCATGGCCCATGCGGACGCCGGCATCAGGAGCGCCGCCAGCGCAAGGCCGACCGTCGCCGCGATGGCGGTCGCGAGCAACCGGCCAAGCAGCCTGCGGAGCGTGAAGATGGACATCTCGCGCCTCGGCCTTTCGACGTGCTACTTCGTGTTGTCCACGACGACCTGACCGTTGTACTCGACCTTGCCACGGAAGAAGTAGTCGGTGCACCGCTTGTAGTCGCCTGGGATCACGAGCGAGAACGGCATCTGGTAGTCCACCAGCTTGCAGCCGATGGCCGGCTTGCCGTCGCGCCACGACCAGTCCTTGTCCAGATACGCCTTGACCGCGGCGGCCGATCCCTCGATGAAGCCGCGCATGTTGGCGCAGCCGAGCGGTTCGTCGGGGAGAATCGGCACGCCGAGTTCCTCCGCCATGGCGCGATAGGCGGCGATGCGATTGGCCACCTGCGGCTTTTCCGCGCCGCCACCGCCGCACTCGATGCCGCCGTTGATGATGTACACCGTCGCGCCGAAGCCAGGCTTCATGTTGTTGGCGAGGTCCACCGCATTGGGGGTCCATGTGCCGTCGATCACCCATGTCATGGGGGGCTTCGGCGTTTGTGGCGTGACGGCGAACCACACTGCCGACGCGAAGTTCAGCCACGTGTCGGCGACCTTGCCCGGATTGTCCAGCAGCAGGTTGACGTCGCCGTACAAGGCTTGCGAGAACGGACCGAAGTTGTAGTTCCACGACAGCTGCTTGGCGCCGCGGCCGAAGTAGTCCAGGAACTGGCCGCTGGCGTTCTTTGCGCAGGGGTAGAAGATCCAGTTGGTGGCGTGGGAACCCGGGGCGCATTGCTGGTAGGCGCCGACCGACGAGCCTTCTTCATAGCCGGATTCCCTGAGGAACCACAAGCCTTGCCGCCATGCGTCGATGGGCGCGTCTTGCGGCATCTTCGCGAGGACGGGGTTATTGTGCTCGGGGTAGCCCGATCGTGCTTGTGCCGGAGTGAGCGATGGCCAGTTCGCGCCGGTTTCCTGCACGAAGTGTGCGAACGACGTGGCGAGCAGCTTCTTGCAGATGGCGACGGCATCGCGGCCGTCCTTGTAGTCGCCGCAATAGGCCGGGAATTTGGCGATGCCCCGGAGGAGGTTCACGTAGGCGTATTGGCTGTGGCGGATGGGGAAGATGGCGTCGAACCTGGCCTCGGGCAGAACTTGCTCCACGCGCCTGACGTTCGACGGGTTGTCCTGGCGGCCCGGTTGGACGAACTCGACTTCCGCATCTGGCAGCACGCGTAGCGCGTCGCGGATAAGCGCGATCTGCCCAGCCGTTTGATCTACCAGCGACGCCTCGTATTGGGCGAGCTCCGATGCGGAGGGATAGCCGGCGGGCTCGGCGATGTACGTGATCTTCGGCTTGTACGCCGCGGCGGCCGGTGCCGGTGCCGGTGCCGGTGCCGGTGCCGGTGCCGGTGCCGGTGCCGGTGCCGGTGCTGGTGCTGGTGCTGGTGCTGGTGCTGGTGCTGGTGCTGGTGCTGGTGCTGGCGCTGGCACTGGCGCTGGCGCTGGAGCAGGCGCCGGAGCCGGAGCTGGTGCAGGCGCCGGAGCCGGAGCTGGTGCAGGCGCCGGTGCGGGCGTCGGCGCAGGCGATGGCGCGGGCGCCGGGCTCGGCGCCGGTGTTCCCGCGCACGGCCCGAGATCTTCCCAGACGCCCCACGCCCCGGACTGCGCGGGATTGTCGCCCTGTGTCCACCACTTGTTGCGATAGTTGCGGCCGTTGTAGGAGACGCGCGTGCCCGCCTCCGCGTACGCCTGCCCGCCCGACCACGCAGCAAAACAGGCACCCGCGGGCGCGGGGGCGGGCGCTGGGCTCGGGCTCGGCCCTGGGGCTGGAGCTGGAGCTGGAGCTGGAGCTGGCGATGGCGATGGCGATGGCGATGGCGATGGTGCCGGCACCGGCGCCGGGCTCGGCGTGCCTGCCGGCCCGATGTCTCGCCACAGCGTGGGAGACACCGCCGGATTCCACCCGGCGCCGACAAATGCGGTATGCGCCTGCAGCGCCTGATACACGCGTCCGTTGTACGCGACCTGCGCGCCCGCCGCATACGTCGCGCCCTCGCGCCATGCCTCTTGTCCGAAGGCCGCCCCCGTGACGATCGCCATCGCCGCGCTCAACAGCGGCAGCGTCCTGTGATGGAATGCCATAGTCCAGTCTCCTTCAGCGCCGCATCATGCTGTTGCTTGGGTAATGCACGAACTTCCATTCGCTGTAGCTCTTCTGCAGAGAGAAGCTCGCGTACTCGTCGGGAAAACCGTCCTGCTTGAGCGGTATGCCCGGCGCGTTGCTGTACACGCCATAGAGCTCCCCCGAGGGCCCGCGTATGACCTGCCAGTCGGCTTCGCCCATCGGATCGCGGTATTGCGCCCGCAGGAACCGCCGCGCAAACGACGCGCGCGGGTCGGACAGCAGATCGGAGAAGTCGCGCGGATACGCGCCGCTTGCATCGGCCGCGACGTACGCGCGGATCGCCGCGTGGATGGCGTGCCCGTTGCGCAGCAGTTCCTCTTCGCGCGAGCGCTGCGCGAGCGTGGACCACATCTCCCCCACGCGCGCGAGCCAGATGCCCATCAGCGCCACGCACATCAGCGCCCAGATGATCCCGAACCCGCGCTCCCGGCGCGCCGGACGAAAGCGCCTGTCACCACGTCCCATAATCGGTCCCATCTTTTCCCTTCCCACTCGCGCCACTCCGCACGTCATACACCCCGGGTTTTCCATCCGGCGCCGGCACCGTCTTCCACGTGCTGCGGCTCTGGGTCACCGTGTCGAGCGGAATCTCCCGCAGGTAGCGCTTCTGCACGAGTTCCTCGAGCGACCCCGGATACCGCCCCTCATCCGCCCGAAACCTGTCGATCGAGTCGCGCATCGCCGTCAGGTTCTCGCGCAGCACGGTCTCCCGCGCCTTGTCCGCCTGCCCGAAATAACGCGGCACGACCAGCGTGAGCAGCGTCGCCAGAATCGCAAGCACCACGAGCAGCTCGATCAGCGTGAACCCTCTGCGGACAAGATCGATCGGACGCATCACGGCGGTCACCATTGCCGGTAAGGCACACCGTTGAGCCCGACATCCGCCGACTGCGAATACACGTCATAGACATCCACCCCCTCGCGCGGCGCATCCGCCGGGCTCGCATAGCTGCGGCGCCCCCAGGTCTTCGCGTCCGCCGTGCTCGGGCAATCGCACATGGGATCGCGCGGAATCCGGCGCAGAAAGTAGATGCGCGCCTTCGTGGGACTCGTCTTGTCGGGCACCCCCTCGACGAGCGTCTCTAGCGTCGCGGGATAGCCGCTGTCACCGATCGTGCGATCGATCTTGCCGGCCTCGGCAGCGGCCTTGTACGCGTCGATCGCATCGCGCATCTTCCAGAGCATGCGTTTAAGTTCTTCCTCCTTCGCACGCTGCGCCGCCACCTGCGTCAGTGGCAACGCCACCGACGCGAGCATCGCGACGATCGCAAGTGTCACCAGCATTTCGATCAACGTGAAGCCGCGCATGACACCGCCCTCCTACTGCCCCGGCGGGCGCGACCCGGGCGGCGCCGCGGGCGGTGGCGCCGGGGTTGGCACAGACGTTGGCACAGACGGCGGCACAGAGGGGGCCCCGCCCACCCTCGGCGGCATCCGCACATCCCCCGAGATGATGTCGCGCTCGGTCGTGATGCGCCCTTCCGTGCCCGAGTCGAACGTCACGATATGCCCGGCTGGCATCTCCTGATGCCGCACCACCCGCGGCGTCAGCAGCAGGATGAGCTCGGTCTGCTTTTCCTCCTGCGTGCGCGTGCCGAAGATCCGGTCGAGAATCGGAATGCGGCTCAACCCCGGCAGCCCCTGCCCCGTATCGCGCTCGTTGCGCTGGAGCAGCCCCGCCAGCACCTGCGTCTGATTGTTGCGCACGCTCATCACGGTCTCCGCGGATCGCGTGCCGATCTGATAGACGATGAGCCCGCTATCGGTCTGGATTCTGTCCGTGACGTTCGACACCTCGAGCCGCATCTTGACCTGCACCTCGGTGCTGCCGACGATGACCGGCGCGACCTCGAGCGTCAGCCCCACGTCCTGGTAATTGACGCTCTCCGAACTGAAGTTGCTCGACAGCGTGGTCGTCACCACCGGCAGCCGATCGCCGATCAGCACCTTGGCCTTCTCGCGGTTCCTCACACGAATGCGCGGGTTCGCCAGCGTCTTGGTCTTGCCCTGGCTTTGCAGAATGTCCAGCGCGAGCGACGGCGCGCCGAGCCGCACGAGGATGTCGCTGCCGTTCAGATGCCGAAGCTGATCGAGCGTGAGCACGCCGGGCACGCGCGATGTCGGGTCGTTGTCGTCAGGCAGCGGCTGCGCGGTGAACTCGACGCGTCCGGGATACTGGATACCCAGTTGCAGCAGATCGGACGCGTTCACTTCCAGGATCTGCGCCTCGATCACGACCTCGGCGGGCACGACGTCGAGTGCGGCAACCAGCCGCTCGGCCACCTTGATCGCCTCCGCGGTGTCGCGCATGATGATTGCGTTGGTCCGCTCGTCGAGAATCAGGTCCTTCGACTTGACCATTTGCTTCAGCGTGGCCAGCACCTGCGGTGCCTGGGCGTTATGAAGGTAGAACGTCCGCACGACGAGGTCCCGGTACTCGGCTTCCTTGTCCTGCCGCTTCGGATACACGAGCAGCGAATTGCCGCTGACGATCTTGCTGGCCAGCTGGTTGGCCTGCAGCACCAGCGTCAGCACCTGCCGCACGGGCGTGTTGGTCGCGTAGATCGTGGTGGGCGCGGTGGCGACGACCTCGCGGTCGAACGTGAAGTTGAGTCCCGTGATGTTCGACACGAGCTCGAAGATGCTGATCAGCGGCTGGTCGCGGAACTGCACCGTGATGGGCTGGCTCAGGTCGCGCGACAGTTGCGGGCCCAGGTCCTGCCCTTTCGGGGCGGTCAGTTCGTTGCGCAGGCGACCGGCGCGAACGTTGGCGGGCTGCTTCGCCAGGACGTCGTTGACGATCGCCAGCGCCTCGTCGGGGCGATCGCCGCGTACCGCTTCCGCATGCGCCACCGCCATGTCGAGCGGCGCCTGGCGGTCGATCCACTCGATCATCGAGGTCGGCGTGTCGTCGCCGGGCGCGGCCGCCTGCGCCCGTTGCGCAAACATGCGTGCCTGCGCCGCGTCGCCGGCCTCGTAGGCCACCACTGCCCGCGACAGGTAGTCATTCGCGACCTGCCGCCGCTGGGCGAGATAGCGACTCCGGATATCGAGGTCGTCCGGATACTCCGCGCTCGTCCGTGCCAGCACCTGCAAGGCCTCGTCTGGCGGCAGGCCCGCAAGCCTCTGGTCGAGTTCGCGGTTTCGCATGTCGGTGGCACAGGAACACAGCAGCATCGACACGATCACGCGGGCCGCCACCCTACCGAGCCGTTTCATTTTCCGCCTCCCAGTGATATCGACTGGCGCCGCTTCATCGGCAGGTAAGTCAGCGCGATCTCGTCCCGCGTGACCTGTTCGATGCGGTAGGCACCGAGCAGCGTGCTACCCACGCGCAGAAAGCCCTTCTTCTGGCATGCCGCGCAGACCGGGAACTCCTGTGCGCCGACCGTCAGCACCGCGTAGACGTCCCCGTGCGGGTCGATCCATAGCGACCGCACGCGAAACGGCAGCGGAGGCGGGTCCTTCGGCGGCGGCGGGGGCGGAGGTGGCGGGGGCGGCGGGGGCGGTGGCGGGAGCCAGGACTGACTCGGGAACAGGTCCACGATGGGCGGCTCTGCCGCCGCGCCCGATGCCCCTTGTTGTGCCCCTTGTTGTGCCCCTTGCTGCGCGGGTGCTCCGGGTTGCCCGCCCCGTTGGGCAGCAGCCGGGACACTCGACAGCCCGAGCAACAAGGCCACCGGCCACGCCATGCGCGCGGCGTCAACGCGCTCGCGAATCCGCGCGCGGCTCATGGCGACACCTCGACGAGAAACGAACACTTGAGCCGCACGTCGAGCTGCGTCTTGTCGATGCCCGTCCGCGAGAGCGATACACGCTCGATGCGAACGCCACGCAGTAGCCGCAAGTCGGACACGAACATCCGGACAGGCAGGTAAGCGCCCGTGAACGTGGCCTCCACGAGGTAGCGTCGCAGCGATGCCTCGTCCTCGGTGGCCATCTGGTAAGTGACCTGCGGAATCGACAGGCCATGCTTGCTGGCGATGGCGTGGAAGCTGTGGAGGAACACCGAGAATCGCTGGTCGGCGTTCATGCCGCCGCCGACTACGTCGGGGGCGGGTGTCGGGGCGTGCTTGAGTTCCGCTTCCCGCCGCGAAAGGTCTTCCTCCCGTCGCGCGAGGTCCGCCCGCATCGGCAGAATCTCCATGACGACGACGCCTGTCGCCGCCACCATCAGCAGCAGCGCCAGCCAGCCGAACGTGCCGAAGCGCCATCGCGCGCGGCGAAGTTCCCATAGCCATCGCGTCACGGCGCCCCCTTGGCGGGGGGCGCTGAGGCACTGGCGCCACCCTCCGCCGCGGGGGCCGCCGGCAGGCCGCGATACGGGCGCCAGATGACCTGCAGCGCCGTCTCGACGGACTTCACCGGCGGCCCCGGCTTCTCGACTTGCCGCTTGATGACCACGCGCTCCGTGTTGGGTTGAGAGGCCAGCCAGTCCGCGAACGACAGCGCCTCCTGCGCGCTGCGCGTCTCGAACACGAGGTTGATCTCGCGCGTGGCGGTGGCTAGTTCCGCCGACAGCAACGCGAGGTTCGGCCGCCAGCCATGTTCGATCAGATGCCGCGCGGGCTCTGTCGCGTACCGTTGCATCGCCATGAGCTCGCGGGCGCGCGGGTCCTCCAGGTTGCGGTGCGCCTTGCTGATGGTCTCGCGTTGCCGCTCCTGCGCGGCCATCGCATCGTCGCGCGCGTCGAGCGCCTGGCCCCGCTCCTGCAGCGCCCCCAGAAGCTGCAATGCGCCCACCAGCACGCCCACGCCCAACGCGACGGCGATCAGCCCCGGCGCGGACGGGGGCCGGTTCCCCCTGGCAAAATCGAGCGCGGCGAGGTTCATCGCGGGATCTCCCAAGGCGTCGGCAGCCAATGCATCGTCCCGGCCGTGTCATCGGCGTCCCCGGGCTCCGCGCGTGCTTCCCGCACCGTGCCGATGACGTACGTCCGTTCGGGCGCCTCCACCCCGCACAACATCGTCGCATCGCGCATGGCATCGTCGATGTGCGCCAGGACCGGCCCCGCGACCGGCAGCGTCACGAATGCCGTCCACTGCCCCGCCGCGCGAAACCCGCAATGCGCAATCGCGCCCTCTGCGGCAATGTCCTCGAGCTCCACCACCGCGATGCGGCCATCCTCGATGCGCGCCGCGTAGTCCCGGCATGCGCATACATAACCCGGCTCGATGCCCGCGATCCGCAGCTTGCGCGTCGCGCATAGCCGCTCGATCCCGGCGCACAACGCTTCCGGCATCGCCGCGGCCAGCCGCGACTGGCCCCAGGCCGCGTCGGGTACGACGAAGCGCCATCCGCCCGGATTTCCGAAGCCCCCGCGCGCGAACTGCGTGCGCGCCTGCGCGACCCAGTCCTCGGGCGTCGGTATCGGCCGCCATGACAGCGGGAAATAGCAGACAAACGGCGCGCCGACGATCACCCGCAGCGTATGCAGGCCGCGCTTCGCGGGTGTCGGCGCGAGCGCCTCGACCACGGCGAGCGCGGCACCGACGTCGCCACTGCTCGCGAGCGGCAATGCCTTTTCGCCAACGCCAGACGTGTCCAGCGCGCAACCCCGCTCGCCATCGAGCCATAGTTCCACGCGGCTATGCCATGCCGAGGCACGCGACCCGGCAAGCGCCAGCCTGCGCGCCATCAACGACCTGGCGACCATCTCGCGCCACCGGCGCCCCGACACGGCGGCGCGATCCATGAGCGACCGCGACTGGTTGAGCCATTGCGGCATGGTTCCTCCTCGCGCTACGGCAGCGCGGCCTCCACCACCGTCACGCGGTTGACCTCCGCGAGGGTGGTACGCCCGTCAGCCACCGCCCGCATCGCCACCTGCCGGATAGGGATAAAGCCGTTGTCGCGCGCCACCTGCTTGAGTTCGCCCACGGGCCGTCGCTCGACGAAGCATTGCTTGACGGCATCGTTGAATCGCAGCACCTCGGCAATCGGTTGCCGGCCGAGATACCCCGTCTTGCGGCACGCATCGCACCCCGCCCCGCGCCGGAAATGCCAGCCGGCTACCTCCGCGCGCGTCAGGCATGACGCGGCGAGCAGCGCGTCGTCGGGCGGCGCGTCGTCGATCGCGCAGTGCGGGCAAATCCGGCGCATCAGCCGCTGCGCCACGGCACCCAGCATCGCTTCCACGAAACTGTGTATATCGACATCCATATGCAGAAAGCGGTCGAGCACCGCGAACACGTTGTTCGCATGCACCGATGTCAGCACGAGGTGGCCCGTCAGCGCGGCCTGCACGGCAATCCCCGCGGTCTCGCCATCGCGAATCTCGCCGACGAGGATCTTGTCGGGGTCGTGCCGGAGGATCGATCGCAGCCCGCGCGCGAAGGTCAGCCCCTTCTTGTCGTTGATGGGAATCTGCAGCACACCGGCCAGTTCGTACTCGACGGGATCCTCGATCGTGATGATCTTTTCCTCGCCGGTATTGATCTCGGACAGCGTGGCATAGAGCGTCGTGGACTTGCCCGAGCCGGTCGGCCCCGTCACGAGGATGAGCCCGTAAGGCTCATGCGCGATGGCGCGGATCGCCGCGACGATATCGTCCTCGTGACCGATCGCATCGAGCCGCATCGGCGCGTCCTCCTTCCCTCCACGCTGCTTGTCGAGCACGCGCAGCACAGCATCCTCGCCATGCACGGAAGGCATGATGGAAACGCGAAAGTCGATCTCGCGATGATTGATCCGCGCCTTGAAGCGGCCATCCTGCGGCACGCGACGCTCGCCGATGTCGAGCTCCGACATGACCTTGAGCCGCGACAGCACCTGCTCGGCCACCTCCGCGCCATTGGCGCGCCCCGTGGTTTGCAGCACGCCGTCGATGCGGTACTTGATGACGAGCCCGCCTGCGACGCTCTCGATATGGATGTCCGACGCGCGGAACTTGAGCGCGTCGTACAGCGAGGAGTTGACGAGCCGCACCACCGGGTGCACGTCCGCCGCGAGCGACGCAAGGGTGATCTCCACACCCGCCTCGCCAACGCGAATCTCGTCGAGCCCGCCGCTGACCGGGTCGAGCGTGCGATGCGCGGCCTCGTGCATCGCCAGGAATGACGACAGATCGCCCGGCACGCAGAATGCGAAGTGGAATCGTACACGGAGGCGTTGCAATGCCCACGCGCGATGCTCAGGCAGAAATGGATTGGCGAGGATCAGCAGCAGTTGCCCCTCTCCCCCGCCATTCGCGCCGTGCGATGCCTCGTCCCGCGCCAGCAGGCAATCGTGCGCCATGGCCTCGGCAAACGGCAGCAGGTCGAAGCAAGGCGTCAGCGCATCGAGCGTCTCCGCGTCGATGCCGCGCAGCCCGCAGGCATCATGTACGCGGCGCAGGTATTCGCCGGGGTCCTTGCCGGATGCCTCCCAGAGCTGCGCCTGCATCGAACGGGGATCGGCCGCCATCTCTCACCCCACACTGCCTGCCAGCTGAAAGATCGGCATGTACAGCAGAAAGATGACCGTACCGACGATGCCGCCGACCACGAGCATCAGCACGGGCTCGAACACACGCATGAGCGTGTCGATTGCCCGGTCGAGTTCCTCGTCGCAGAACTCGGCGGAACGCGTCACCATCTTCGGGAGTTCGCCGCTCTGCTCGCCCACGCGGATCAGCCGCTCCGCCACCGGCGTGGTGAGCCCCGCCGCGGGCAACGCGGCGGAAAGCGACCTGCCCGCGCGGATGTCCTCCAGCGCGCGGGCCAGCGACGGCCGCATGGTCGCGGGGAGCAACTGCGCGGACATCTCCATCGCCGCCACGACGGGCATGCCACCGGACAGCAGCAGCCCCATCGTGCGATAGAAGCGCGTGAGCACGAACAGGTGCTGGTATGTCGCCACTTTCGGCAACCGCGTCAGCATGTCCCGGAGCCATGCGCGCGCGGCGCCCGTGCGCAAGCCCATCACCAGCCCGGCGAGCGTGACGACGATGCCCAGCAACAGCACCATGCCGTGCGCGTGGACCAGCCTGCCCCACCACAGCATCACGCGCGCGCTGGCGGGAATGTCCTTCATCGATTCGTAGACGCTGCTGAACTTCGGCACCACATAGAACGCGAGGAACAGGATGATCAGCGTGCCCGCGGCGATGACGATCACGGGATAGACCATCGACGACACCACCTTCTTGCGCACGACGGCGAGCCGTGCATCGTAATGGTGGTAGCGCTTGAGCGCTTCGGACAACGCGCCCGTGCGTTCCGCGGAAGCCACGGTGGCGACATACAGGACGGGAAACTGCTCGGGCTGCTGCTCCAGCGCCTTGGACAACGGCAACCCCTCGTACAGCGCGGAGACGATGCGCGTCAGCACGGTGCGGTTGATCCCCTGGGCGCTCTTGTCGCGCAGCGTCTCCACGGTCTCGACCAGGCTCAGCCCCGCATCGAGCAACGCGATGAGCTCCTGCGTGAACAGCGCGCTGTCGAAGACCGGCTTGCGGAACGCAAGACTTGCGGCAAGACCCGCGCCGCGCCCCTGGCCCGACGCGTCGTCCGGCAGGATCTCCAACAGTTCCATTCCCATGGCCTCCACCGTGCTTCGCACCTGCGCCTCGTCGTCCGCCTCGATATCGAGCGTTTGCTCGCCACCGTCCGACCTGCCCCGAACCCGATATCGCATGCCGGTCCCTGCTACTTGCTGACGACGTCCTGATCCTCACCGGTGCCGCCCGGCTTGCCGTCGCTGCCGAGCGTCAGCAGGTCGTAGTCCTTCCCGCCATCGCCGGGGCTGCGGTAGACATAGGGCCGTCCCCACGGATCGGCCGGCATGTCGCTGCTCATGTAGGGACCGTCCCATCCCGTGACATTGCCCTGATTGGTCATCAGCGCCTGCAGTCCCGCCTCGGTGCTGGGAAACCGCCCGGTATCGAGCCGGTACCGGTCGAGCGCGTTGGCGATCGACTTCATCTGCGATGCGGCCGTCTTGGTCTTGGCCTTGCCGACCTCGCCGAACAGCCGCGGCCCGACGTACCCGGCCAGCAGCGCAATGATGAGCAGCACCACCAGCAACTCGAGCAGCGTGAAGCCGCGCCGTCGGACGGTCTCGCGGCACTGCCGGTCTCTCTCGCGAAGGCGTCCTGGCATATGTCCTCTCTTCGGCTTGTCCACGGGCCTGTGATTACTGGCCATTGACCTCGCCCATCACCTTCATGATTTCCGCATCGGCGGTATCGCCGTCGAGCTCCCACGAGAACACGCCGCGCAGGTTGTTCTGCTTCACGTAGTTGACCTTCGTGCGTACCGTGGCGGGCGTGTCGTACGACCAGAACGTGGTGCCGTCGAACTTCCAGGACTGCTTCGCCACCGGATGCTCGTAAACCTTCCCGGGCTTGTTGACGAGGATCTTGTAGTCCTCGATGCCCGCCTCGTACGCGCCAGCGGCGGGCTTGGCTGCGGGCTGATAGAGTCCGTCGCCCTTCGGTCCCGGCGTGACGCCCGTCCATCCGCGTCCGTACATCGGCACGCCGACGACGATCTTCGACGCGGGGACGCCCGCGGCGAGCAGTCCCTTGACCGAGGCATCGACGTTGTAAGTCTTGCCCATCTCGGTCTTCGCGTTCGGGCTCTCCGGATCGACGTACAGGTTCGACTGGAAGTCCGTGGGACCCGTCGCCTCCCAGCCGCCGTGATAGTCGTAGGACATGATGTTGATCCAGTCGAGCGACTTGCTGTATTCGCCGGGCTCCGTATTGGCGATCTTGTCGCCTCCGGAACCGATCGCGACGGTCAGCAGCAGCCGCTTGCCGATCTGGGAGCCAGCAGCATCGAGTTGCCGGCGGAACTCCGCAAGCAACGCGGTGAAGTTCTTTTTGTCGTTCGGATCGACGATGTTGTACGGCTGGCCGCCGCCGCCCGGGAATTCCCAGTCGATGTCGATGCCGTCGAACACTCCCGCGCCCACACCCTCTCCACCGGCATTGCCGCCCGAGTCGAACGGCAGGTTGCCCTTGATGTAGAGATTGATGCATGAAGAGACCAGCTGCTTGCGCAAGGCGTCGGTCGATGCGGCGCGGCCGAACCACTTGGACCACGTCCATCCCCCGATCGAAATCATGACCTTGAGGCTCGGATACTTCTTCTTGAGCTGCAGCAGCTGGTTGAAATTGCCTTTGAGCGGGCCCGCCTTGCCGTTCCGCGGGTCATCCCACGCAAAGCCCCACGCGTCGGCCGTGCCATCGACGGACTCCGCACTCGTGAAGCCCTTCTGGTAATCCGCCCAGCCATCGCCACCGGTGCCCGCTTCAGGATTGTTCGGGTCCGTGGCCCCTGGCTCCGCCTTGGTGATGATGTCGCACTCGTAGCCACCGTTCTTGGCATAGACGTTGCCGAACGCGTAGTTGATGAACGTGAGGTGCCGCGCGGCGCCCGACGTGTCGATGTTCTTGACCTTGTAGTTGCGCCCATAGATGCCCCACTGCGCGAAATATCCACCCACCTCGCGCGCCCCCGATGGCGCCGGAGCCGGCACGGGACTGGGTGCGGGCGCCGGTGCGGGTGCCGGCGTTGGTGCCGGTGCTGGCGCGGGTGCCGGTGCCGGTGCCGGCGCTGGTGCCGGTGCCGGTGCTGGTGCCGGTGCCGGTGCCGGTGCCGGTGCCGGTGCCGGTGCGGGTGCTGGTGCTGGTGCCGGTGCCGGTGCCGGTGCCGGTGCGGGTGCGGGTGCGGGTGCGGGTGCGGGTGCCGGGCTCGGCGCGGGCGTGCCCGAGCATGCGCCGAGATCTTCCCAGACGCCCCACGCGCCAGACTGAGCGGGATTTTCCCCCTGCGTCCACCACTTGTTGCGATAGTTGCGCCCGTTATAGGTGACGCGCGTGCCCGCCTCCGCGTAGGCCTGGCTCCCCGACCAGGCGGCAAAGCACCCCGAGGCGGGCGCCGGGGCCGGCGCGGGACTCGGACTGGGTGTTGGTGCCGGAGAGGGTGCCGGAGAGGGCGATGGAGACGGTGCCGGTGCGGGCGAAGGCGCTGGCGCCGGCGCCGGACTGGGGGTCCCTGCCGGCCCCAGATCGCGCCACAACGTCGGCGAAGCCGCCGGATTCCATCCCGCGCCCACAAACGCCGTATGCGCCTGCATCGCTTCATAGAGACGCCCGTTGTAGGTGACCCGTGTGCCGGTCGCATACGTGGCGCCCTCCTGCCAGGCCTGCTGCGCAAAGGCGGCGCCGGCCAGCATCGCGAATACCGCGGGCAACAATGAGCGTTTCATGACGCGCCCCCTATTTTTTGATTATGACGCCTACGAATTCCGCTTTTTTTCAAAATTTATTATTTAAAACAAAAGCAACCTGAAATCATTCCTCTGCAAGCACAGAGGCGGCGTTTCTAGTCACAAAAGACCAAATCATCCAGACATATGCGCCGTGAAATCAGCATAGCCTTCCGCATGCGTTGCGCAAGCATTCACGAATGAATTAAGGATTAATTTTATTTCAATAGAATCGATTCAATGACGATGCACAATTAGCGCAGTCACCCGAAGCAAAGAGTCGGCCGGCGTGCAATCCTTGACATTTCGTCCATAGTTGCACAAACTGTAAAGATGAAAGCCCGCCCCACCCGAGCCCGATCCGGCACTCGCACCCGCACCCCTGAGCAGCACACCATGCTGGAACAGCTGAGGCAGATCGCCGACGGCCTCGGCCAGACGCTCGCGCCGTTCTGCGAGGTCGTGGTGCACGACCTGCTGGAGCCCGACCAGGCCATCCTCGCGATCCATAACAGCCTGTCCGGCCGCCAGGTCGGCGACCCGGCAACGGAACTGGGCATGGCGCGGATCGCGGATCCGGACTTCACGCAGGTGCTCGCGAACTATGCGAACCAGTTCGCGGATGGGCGGCAGGCGAAGAGCACGTCGATCGGCATCAAGGACTCAAGCGGGCGTTATATCGCCGCGCTTTGCCTGAACCTCGACCTGACCCTGTTCCGCGGATTGCAGAGCGCGATGAACCAGTTCATGCGGATGGACGCCGAGGCTCCGCGCGAATCGCTGGACCCGGCGGGCGCGGATGCCATTCGCGCGCGCATCGACGCCTTCGCCGCGCGCCACGCCACCACACCGCGTGCCCTGCGCACCGACGAGCGCCGTACGCTGCTGGCCGAACTGAAGGCCGCCGGACTGCTCGACGTGCGGCGCGCCATGGAAACCATTGCCGCGCACCTCGGCGTGTCGCGTGCCTCCGTCTATAGCTATGCCCGCTGAACGAACCACCCCGCCAACGAGCCCGCTCCGACCTGCCGACGCCAGGCTCCTGCTGCTCGACAAGCACGCCGTGGAATCGCTGCTGCATCCCGACGACGTGCTGCGCGCCACCCGCGAAGCCTTCACGCTGCACAGCGAGCGCGAAGGCCGCGTGTTTCCCGTCATTCGAGAATCACTGCCGGCCGGCGGCGTGTTCGGCATCAAGGCGGGCGATGTCCCCGCGCAGGGCCTGCTCGGTTTCAAGGCCGCGGGCTTCTGGCCGGCGAATCGAAAGCAAGGCGGCGAACCGCATCAGGCGACGATCCTCCTGATCGATCCCCTGACGGGGCGCCCGGTCTGCATGATCGATGGCAACGCGATCACCACCGCGCGGACGGGCGCGGCCGGCGGCATCGGCCTGCAACAGCTCGCACGGCCAGACAGCGCCGCGTTGTGCGTGTTCGGAACCGGCGTGCAGGCGCGCGTGCAGGCGGCATTCGCGCTCCGATTGATGCCGTCGTTGCGCAACGTACGCTATGTCAGCCACAGCGGCGCGCCCGATGCCGCGTTCGAGGCGGCGATCGGCGCCGCTATCGCTTCCACAAGCGCTTCCACAAGCGCGTCCGCAAGCGCAACGGGCACCGCGCGATGCACGGTAACGCATGCCGCCGACCCGAATCGCGCCGTCAGCGAGAGCGACATCGTCATCACCGCCACACCGGGCCGCGGTCCGCTGTTCGATGCGGACGCCCTGCAGCCCGGCACGCACATCAACGCGGTCGGCACCGACACGCGCGGCAAGCGCGAATTGCCCCACGGTGTGCTCGAGCGCGCGATCGTTGTCGCCGACGACCGCGAGCAATCGGTCACGATCGGCGAGCGCCAGTGGGCGCCCGGCGTGGCATGCATCGAGATCGGCGATCTGCTGACGGGCAAGGCCTCCATCGCGCGGCAGCGCGGCGATATCACCGTGTTCGACATGACGGGTCTGGCGTTGCAGGACCTGACCGTCGGGCGCATGATCCACGAACGAGCCATGGCGGAGGGCGCGGGTACCGCCCTCGCATGGCCCTGGTAATTCACTACAGCCACGAACCATGACCGACCTCACCCTGCCCACTTACGCCGATGTCGAAGCCGCCGCGAAGCGGATCGAGGGCTACGCGCACAAGACCCCCGTCATGACGTCCCGCACGGTCAACGACCTGCTCGGCGCCGAAGTGTTCTTCAAGTGCGAGAACCTGCAGCGCATGGGCGCGTTCAAATTCCGCGGCGGCTTCAACGCCCTGTCGCGGTTCACTCCCGAGCAACGCCGCGCGGGCGTGGTCGCGTTCTCGTCGGGCAATCACGCGCAGGCCATCGCGCTGTCCGCGCGCCTGCTGGGCATGCCCGCGACGATCATCATGCCGCATGACGCCCCCGCGGCGAAGGTCGCGGCGACCAAGGGCTATGGCGGCAACGTCGTGGTGTACGACCGCTACAAGGAAGACCGCGAAGCCATCGGCCGGAAGCTCGCCGAGGAACACGGCATGACGCTGATCCCGCCGTACGACCATCCGGACGTGCTGACGGGCCAGGGCACCGCGGCGAAGGAATTGTTCGAGGAAGCCGGCGCGCTCGACGCCATCTTCACGCCGCTGGGCGGCGGCGGCCTGCTCTCGGGCACGGCGCTGGCCACCCGCGCGCTCGCCCCGCAATGCAGGATCTACGGCGTGGAACCGGAAGCCGGCAACGACGGCCAACGCTCGTTCCGCTCCGGCGAAATCGTGAACATCGCCACGCCGAAGACCATCGCCGACGGCGCGCAAACGCAGCACCTTGGGGACTACACGTTCGGCATCATCCGCCGCGACGTCACCGACATCCTCACCGCCACGGACGCGCAACTGGTCGACGCCATGCGCCTGTTCGCCGCCCGCATGAAGATCCTCGTCGAACCGACAGGCGCCCTTGGCCTGGCCGGCGCGTTCACGATCAAACCCGAACTGCAGGGCAAACGCATCGGCGTGATCATCAGCGGCGGCAACGTCGACCTGGAACGCTTCTGCGAGTTGTTGGCCGCATAACGGCTCAGCCGGGAGGCCGGGTCACATCTCCCCGGCCTGCTTGACCTCGTCGCGGGTGCCGCTGGTCGGCTCGGGGGCGAGTTGCAGGAAAATCCAGGCGGATGCCGCCGTGATGACGCCGAGGCAGAGGAACGTCGTGTGGAATGCGGGCAGGACGGCCATGCCGGAATGGCGGCCGATGCCTTGCTGGAAGGTGGACAGCAGCGCCCCGGCCGACGTCACGGCGAGGCTCATCGAGAGCATCTGCACCATGGACAGCATGCTGTTGCCGCTGCTGGCGGTGTTGCCGCCCAGGTCCTTGAGCGTGACCGTGTTCATTGCCGTGAACTGGATCGAGTTCACCGCGCCGAAAATGGCCAGCTGCACGATGGTCAGCGCGAGGGGCCGGCCAGGCGAAATCAGCGCGAACGATGCGATGACAATGCCCACCAGCACCGTATTGGTCGTCAGCACGCGCCGATACCCATGTTTCTCGATGAGCGCGGTGGCCAGCCGCTTGGCGCCCATGCCCGCCGCCGTCACCGGCAACATCATCAGCCCCGCGTCGAATGGCGAGAAGCCGAGGCTCACCTGCAGCGTGAGCGGGATCAGGAAGGGCATCGCGCCGTTGCCGATCCGCGCGAACAGGTTGCCGAGCAAACCGACGCTGAAAGCGTGGATGCGGAACAACCGCAGCGGAAACAGCGGCTGACGCCGCCGTCGCGCATGCAATACGTACACCGTGAGCGCGCCCAGGCTTGCGATCAGCAGCATCAGCACGACCGCTGGCTGAAAACCGAGCTCGGCCAGCCCGTCGAGCGCGAACGACAGCGTCACCATCGCCACGGCAAGCAGAAAGTACCCGCCAAGATCGAAGGAGCCGATACCGGGCAGCCGCGCATTCGGCATGTACCGGATAGTCGCGATCGCGCCGATCACCCCCACCGGCACATTGATCAGGAAGATCCAGTGCCACGAAAACGTCTGGGTCAGCCAGCCGCCGAGCGTCGGCCCGATCAGCGGACCGATCATCCCGGGAATCGCCACGAAGCTCAGCGCCTGAAGATACTGGTCGCGCGGGAACGTTCGCAGTACCGATAACCGCCCGACCGGCAGCAGCATCGCCCCACCCACCCCCTGCACGACGCGCGCGATGACGAGCACGGTCAGCGACTGCGCCCATGCGCAAAGCAGCGATCCCAGCACGAACAGCGCGATGGCGACCTGAAAGATGGTGCGCGTCCCGAAACGGTCGGCCAGCCAGCCCGAAGCAGGAATGATCACGGCCATCGTCAGGGAGTACGCAATGATGACCGACTGCATGCGCAGCGGACTCTCGCCGAGGCTCGCCGCCATGGCTGGCAACGCGGTATTGACGATCGTCGAGTCGAGCGTCTGCATGAAAAAGCCGACCGCGACGACCCACAACATGATGCGCAGGTTGCGGTCGTCCGGCAAAGACGTGGGCATTCGGGAAACTCCGGGAGGGGGTGCGGCAGCGCGGCGAGCCAGCGCGGCGAAAACCCAGACCTTATGCCCGGCACGGCTTCCGTGGCAAGTCAGCCGATCGCTGACACCATGGCCAGCAGGGTCACAGACCGCAGCGGCATGCTGCGCTGCAGCACGACCACGGCCATGATGGATCGGTACCGGTTTGGCGGTAACGGTAATACCTTGGTTTGGGGGTGTCTGGAAACTTCTCGCGCGTAGGGGTACGCTGATGGGCAGCCCCGTTAAGGGCCCCGTGCGCGCGCATCGGTGCGGGATGTTTCCCCCACGCTAAGACAGGAGTCACCATGAAGACCATCGCTGCCGTCGCCGCCCTCGCCCTGCTGTCCACCGGCATGGCATACGCGGCGGGCCCGGCCAACCCGGCCGACCGCTACGACTACAACATGCGGACCACGAACAAGGACGGCTACGTGCCCGATCCCAACCGCATCAGCAACAAGGACGGCTACACGCCCGACGCCAATCGCGTGACCAACAAGGACGGCTATATCCCGGATACGGCCAAGAACGACAAGTTCGATCCGTACACGCAGGGCGCCCGCCAGAACACCGCCAGCGCGCTGGTCGATGACAAGGCCGCCAAGCCCGCCAAGAAAAAGTCGTCGGCCCACAAGAAGGCACCGGCGGACGCCACGAAGTAATCGGCGACACCCAGCCGTAACACGCCCCTCTCCCCCCTCCCCTCTGGAGGGGGGGATTCTTCCCCATAATTCCCTCGCTCTACCCTTCAGGAATGCTTCCACCGCGCCGTTAATGGTCGATGCAGGGAGTTTTCTCCCGCGCTTCCCTCAACGAATCGAACGAATCGGACGACATTCATGGATACATCCGTTGTCAGCGCGGCCAGCAATGCGGGCAATAATCCCGTACCGCTGTTGATGCTGCGCAAGTCGCTGGACATGCAGGCCGCGGGCGTGGCCGCGCTGCTTCAGGGCATGCCGCAGGTGTCCCCTTCCAGCAACCCGCCGCATCTCGGCCAGAACATCGACATCAAGGTTTGACGAACGGGTACCGGACACGCGCGGAAGCGTTCGGTGCCGTATACCACCACGTGCGGACGTAGGGGGGCGAGAATATAAACCGAACTGCGAAGGTTATCGTGGAAAAACGCCACGTTGTGCGAAAACGCCAACTGCCGGCCCTTCGGCAGCCCGCGGCCATCGCCAAGCGTAAGCCCTCGTATTAGAATCGGTCGCTCACTTGTCATTCGTTGCCGCCAGCCTGGTGGATTTCTGGAGATTGCGTTGTTGCACGCTGGCTCTCGTCCGGTGTTTTTACTCGGGTCCCGACTCATGTCGTCCACGCACGCGAACCAGAAAAACCCACGCTGAGGAACTCGATGACCTCGATTACGTTTGATGTGGCTCTGGCTCACGACCCCGTCGACCGGGATTTCGTGGCGCTCGATGTCCTGTCCGCGGGGTCCGGCGAGAGCCCGGACGATGGCGCGGCCGAACGCGAAGGCTGGGCACTGCTGGAGGCCACGGGCGACCTGGCCCTGCTGACCGAGACCGCCGGCCGCATCCGCCGCGCCACCGAGTCGTCGGCGTTGCTGCTCGACTATCCCCGCGAATACCTGCTCCGCGTGTCCGTGCTCGACATCGTTGCGGCCGAGGAACGCCAGCGCCTGGCCTGGCTGCTCCAGCGCTGCGCGCAGGACGGCACCGTGCGACGCGACCGCTTCCGCTTCGTCTGCGGCATCCGCAGCAGCCGCTGGATCGATCTGCGCATCACGCGGCGCCTCGGCGACGACCGCACCGAACTGCTCCTGACGGGTCACGACGTGACAGATTGGGTGGAGAACGAGCGCCAGCTGGTCGAACTCTCCTATCAGGACCCTCTCACGGGCGCCGGCAACCGTGCCTTCATGCGCAAGCGCATCGCCGAATTCGCCGCGCGCGGCACGCCCGGCCAGTTGTTCGCGCTGGCGCTCATGGATCTCGACGGTTTCAAGAAGGTCAACGATTCGCTCGGGCACGAGTTCGGCGACGCGCTGCTGAAGGAAATCGGCAAGCGGCTCCAGGACGCCCTGCGCTCGCGCAATATGGTCGCGCGGCTCGGCGGCGATGAATTCGTGCTGCTGCTGGAAGGGCTCGACTCCGAATCGGAAGCGATACGCATTCTCGAACGTGTGATCCACGTGAGCCGCCAGCCGTTCCATCTGGGCGGCTGCCAGGTACGCATCACGACGAGCATCGGGCTGGCCTTCTGGGGTTCGGCTTCGCACCCGACCGACGCGCCGCTGACGGAATCGCAATGGCTGCGCCGCGCCGACCTCGCGATGTACGAGGCCAAGGCGCTCGGCAAGAACCGCTACTGCCTGTACTCGCCAGAGTTCGAGCACCGGCTCGACGAGCAGTTCCGCATCGAACAAAGCATGTTCGAAGCCGTGCAGAACGGCGAATTCCTGCTGCATTACCAGCCAATCGTGTGGCCGGAGACCGGCGAGGTCTGCGCCACCGAGGCGCTGATGCGGTGGGAGCATCCGCAGGGCGCCATCGCCCCGGACGTCTTCATTCCGATGGCCGAGAACAACGGGCTGATCAAGCATCTCGGCGCCTGGGCGCTGCGTTGCGCGTGCGCGCAGCTCGCCAGTTGGGACGCTCAGGGCTTTCACGTGCAGCACATGTCGGTCAACGTGTCGCCGGTGCAGTTCCGCCATCCGGGCTTCCTGGACAGCGTGCGGAACGCGATCCATGACGCGCGCATCGCCCCGGACCGCGTGGTGCTGGAGATCACCGAAAGCGCGCTGATGACCGATCCCGCCGCGACCGAGTCGCTACTCACGGAACTGCGCGCGCTCGGCATCCGCTTTGCCGTCGACGACTTCGGCACCGGATACTCGAGCCTGTCCTACCTGCGCCGCTTCCCGCTGTCCGCGCTCAAGATCGACCGCAGCTTCGTCAGCGACATGATGGACTCCCCGCATGCACGCACGATCGTGTCCGCGGTCATGTCGCTGTCGCGCGAACTCGGCCTCGTGGCCATCGCGGAAGGCGTGGAGTCCGACGCGCAGGCCCAGTTGCTGTCGGCGCAGGGCTGCACCCTCGTGCAGGGATGGCGCTATGCGCAGGCACTGCCGCCCGGCGAGTTCGAGCGTTCCCTGCGCGCCGGTACGCTGCGGCTGGGTAAGACCGACGTGTTCCCATCGCAGGGGCAGGCATGAGAAAAGCCGCCTTCTTCGAGACGCTCTGGAACAGGATGGCGCAGCAGGGGGACTTCCCCACGCTGCAGTATTCCGTCGATAACATCTTCAAGACGCTGCAGAGCGAGCTCAACGTCGGCGAAATGGCCGCGAGCGTGCTGTCGGACTTCAGCCTGTCGCAAAAGGTCATTCGCCTCGCCAACTCGGCGATGTACCGCTCGTTCGGCGGCGAGGTCACAACGGTCTCCCGCGCGATTCTCGTACTGGGCGTGGAGGCGATCAGCCATCTGACGCTCGGCGTGCAGTTGCTCGACTACTTCCACGGCGTGGCCCCGAGCCGTCCGCAGGCCGCGCGCGCGATGACGCAGGCGCTCGTCGCGGGCGAGATCACCCGCGCGCTCAGCAATGCGCGCGGCATCAACGAAGGCGAGGAAGCGGTTGTCTGCACGTTGATGCACCACATGAGCCGCCTGTTGCTCGTGTTCTATTTCCCCGACGAGTGGGAGCGCATCCAGGCGCTGACCGAATCGGGCGACATGGTCGAGACGGACGCGTGCGTCGAGGTCGTCGGCGTTTCGCTGGCCGAGATCGCGGAAGCCGCCGCCATCAAATGGCGCCTGCCTGGCCTCATTGCCAATACGATGAGCCACCGACCGGTGACCTCGGAAACCGTCATCGAGACCCATGCCGACTGGCTCGGCGCGATGGCGCAGGTCTCCTCTCAGGCCGCCGCGGCAATGACGCGCGATGCCGCGCCCGAGGACATCGAAGCCATGTTGAGCGAGCACGCCCGCGTGCTGGGCCTCGATGCCGCCGACATCCGCTTTGCCATCCGTCAGGCCGGCACGTTGAGCGCCTCCATCGCCGAAGCCGAAGCACCCGCCGCGGAGGCCCCCGCCCCCGAGGGCAAGCCCGGCGATGCGCTCGAACGCCTGCGGATCGGCCTTGAGGAGGTGCGTCGCGAGGGCGCGGCACTGTCGATCGGCCAGATGGCGCCGCTCGCGCTGGAGTCCGTCATGCGCGCGCTCAATTTCGAGCACTGCTTCCTGATGGTGCTGAACCCCGGCGCCAAGCGCTTCGATGCGCGGCTCGGCTTCGGCAACGGCGTGCGCGAGAAACTGGAAGCGCTGTCGTTCGAAGAAGGCTTCGTCCCCGACATCTTCCATTTCGCGACGATCTCCCCGCGGCCCCTCCAGTTCGAGGACACGTTCGACCCCGAGGTGGCGCAGCGCGTGCCGCGCTGGTATCGCGACGCGATGCCCGAGGCCCGCTCCGTGATGCTCGCGCCCGTCAAGCTGCGCAACCGCTGCGTCGCGCTGCTTTGCGGCGACTGGGGCGCGACGTGCTGCGCGGGCGGACTGGCCGATGCCGAGCTCGAGCTCGTCGATGCGTTTGCCGGGGAAATCGCGGCCAGCTTCCTGCGATCGGCCGCTTCGCAAGCCGCAAGGTAGATACAGGGAATCGATACGGGGAATCGATACAGGGAATATTCCGGCGCGCTCGCGTGTTCATAGAACATGCAGACGCGCGATCTGTCTCAGATGTGAGGAGCGTGGATGCACTATGCTCATCATTGCCCCGTACGGAGACCCGAGATGTCCGCCATCCCCCATCGACCTTACCAACCGCGCCGCATCCGCATGGCGGCGCTGGCCGCGGCCGCGGCCACCGCGGCAGCCATGGTGCTCGCCGGCTGCGCGCAGCTGCAACCCGTGCAGACCGCCGACAAGCTCATCGGCAGCCCCGAGAGCGCCGTGCGCCAGACCTTCGGCGAGCCGACCGATACCTTTCAACTCGCTGACGGCACCACGCGCTGGATCTACTCGAAACAGCCGTACGGCTACGACATCTACGCCGCGGATTTCGACGCGAACGGCCGCCTGAAGAACTTTCGGGAAATGCTGACCGAAGCGGAGATCTACAAGGCGCAGCCGGGCGTCTGGACGAAGAAGGACGTGCTCGAGCGCTGGGGCAGGCCCCGCGAGCCGATCAACTACTACCCGCTGATGAAGCGCGAGGCGTGGTCGTATCGCATGTACGTGTCGCCGTACCAGCCCGCGCACTTCAGCGTCTACTTCACGGACGCCGGCGTGGTCGATCGGACCATGATCATTCTCGACGCACGCGGCGACCGTAACCGCCGTTGATCCCGGCGGGCTATGAGGGGTCTTTGGTACGTGTCCGCGACACCGCGGACATGATGCCGATACCGAGCACGATCACGCATGCAATGCCGATATAGACCTGCGACACGCCCATCGTGACGAGTCCCCATGCAATGCCGCCGACAAGCAGCAGCACACCGATCAGGTAGAGCGAAAACGACATATGACACCTCCGGATGTTTGCAGCCTGATTCAATGTAGGCAGCACGCCATCCGACAGACATCGGAGAGCGACGGAGAGCGTTGTAGGCCGGTTCCTACCCGACTGCCCATCGGGCTTATGGCTGCACCGAGAGCTCGCGCTTGAGCGTGCGCAGGACAAAGGTAGAATGGCTGTGGCGCAGGCCGGGCAGCTTGTAGAGTTTGTGCCGCAAAAACTCCTCGTACCCTTCGGTGCCCGCCACCGCCACCTTGATCAGATAGTCGTACTCCCCCGTCAGCAGGTGAGCCTCCAGGACTTCCGGCAACTCGGCGAGCGCTTCGCCGAAGCGGTGCAGCATGTCGTCGTCGTGACGGTCCAGCGTGACTTCGATCAGCACCGTGTCCGGCAAACCCAATGCCTTCTGGTTCAATAGCGCGGCATAGCCATCGATGACACCGGCTTCCTCCAGCGCGCGAACGCGGTTCCAGCAGGGCGTGGCGGACAGGCCGACGCGCTCGGCCAGCTTCGTATTCGAGATGCGGCCGTCGCGCCGCAGTTCGCGGAGGATGCGGCGATCGACGTCGTCGAGTTTCGGAGGGAAATTCATGGCGTGGCCCAAAATTTGGAACGAATTTCTCGTGAGTCTACACGTTCCAGTGGAATCTTCTCTATTTCGACGTATATCGCAGAAAAATGAGAAGCCTATTTTGAGGGGCCGCTGGTACAGTGTCCCTCATCGCACCCACCCTACCGACCGCCGCCATGTCCGCCACTATGTCCGCCACTATGTCTGCCGCTTTGTCGCTCCCGACGCTGCAACTCGACCTCCGCCTCCATGGCACCGACACGTTCGGCACGCTCGAATGGGTGCTCGCGAGCGCCCGCCGTACCGGTCTGTCGTTGCAGCAGATGCATATGCAGGGGCGCACCGCGCGTCTCGTGACGGAGGCGCCGGAGGCTGGCCTGCTGCAATTGTTCCTGCGGCGCGTCGAGCAGGGCGTGGATCTGGCGGTGCTCGAGGCCGAGTTCACCGAACAGGAAGACATCGAGGCGGCCGACACCGCGGAGGCCCTGGCCGCCTGATATCGGGCCGCACCTCAGGCGCCCTCAGGCGGCCAGCAACTCGATGCCGTCGAGTTCGGCCGCGCAGGTGTCGCGGACGATCGCCACGAAGTCGTCCACATAGGGCCGCTCCGCCATCGCGGACGGCACCGTCGCGAATAGCTCGCTCCACAGCCCCTTCGCCCCGATACGCTTGGCCAGCACGTAGTCATGGTCGACGTAGTTCTTGACGCCCCAGTTCGGTAGCGCGGCCACGCCGCGCCGGCTCGCCACGAGTTGCAGCACGGCCACGGTCAGTTCGGCCGTGCGCCGCTGCAGCCGGATGCCCGCGGGCTCCAGCACCTCCCGAATCAGATCGATGCGCGTCTCGGGCACCGGATAGGTGATCAGCGTCTCCCCAGCGAGGTCCTGCGCCTCGATCCGCCGCTTGTTGCGCAGCCGGTGCTCGTTGGCGATGACCGCCAGAATCTCGAAGCGGAACAGCGGTGCGACGACGAGCCCGCGCCGCGTTGGCGGCCGGGAGCCGATCACCATATCGGCACGGCCTTCCGCGATCAGCGAAAGTGGATCCGCATGGAAGCCCGCGACGAGGTCGACCTCCACCTCCGGCCAGCGTCGTCGAAACTCGTCCATCACGGGCATGAGCCAGTCGAAACACGTATGGCATTCGAGCACCACACGCAGTTCGCCGCTGGTGTCGCCCTTGAGGCGAACGAGGTCGCGCTCGGCCGCGCTGATCGCCGCCAGCGTCTCGCGCGCAAGCGCCAGCAGCCGCTCGCCCGCCGGCGTAAAGCGCAACCCCTGGCGCGTGCGGTCGAACAGCGCCATGCCGTAGTGCGATTCGATCGCCTTGATCTGATGCGATAGCGCCGACTGGCTCACGTGCACACGCTCGGCGGCCACCGCGAGCTTGCCCGATTCCGCGATCGCCACCAGCGAACGGAAATGCCTGACTTCAATCATGTGCCGCCCGCTCTCTCATGGGAATATGAAATAGATTCATACTATGTTTAAAACTTGTCGCTTGATTCATTCTAGCCGCGAAAGGACACTGGGCGCCACCTTAAATTTCCGCTTCTCGCGTCATGCCCCTTACCCACACGCTCGGCTTTCCGCGCATCGGCGCGCGCCGTGAACTGAAGTTCGCGCTCGAATCGTTCTGGCACGGCGACATGGATGCCCCCGCTGAAGCGACGCTGCGCGCGACCGGCGCCGCGCTGCGTCAGCGCCATTGGCGATTGCAGTCCGATCGCGGACTCGGCCACGTCGCCGTCGGCGACTTCGCACTCTACGATCACGTGCTGAACACCACTGTGCTGCTCGGCGCCCTGCCCCGCCGGTTCGGCTTCGACGCGGCACAGCTCACGCTCGCGCAGTCCTTCGAACTCGCGCGCGGCAACGCGGCGCAGCCGGCGATGGAAATGACCAAGTGGTTCGACACGAACTACCACTACCTCGTGCCGGAACTCGACGCGGAGAGCACGTTCAACGGCGGTCCGACGTGGCTCCTCGACGAGGTCGACGAGGCCCGCGGCCACGGACACGCGGTGCGTCCCACGCTGATCGGCCCGGTCACCTACCTGTGGCTCGCCAAGAGCCACAGCCCGGGCTTCGATCGCCTGTCGCTGCTGCCGCGCGTCGTCGCCGCCTACGCGCGCATCCTGACGCAGCTTGCCGAACGCGGCATAGACTGGGTGCAGATCGATGAGCCCGCGCTGTGCACCGCGCTCGATACCCGCTGGCTCGATGCCTACGATATCGCGTATGAGGGGCTCGGGCGGCTCGGGGTCAAGCTGCTGCTGACGACGTACTTCGGTAACGCCGCGCCAGACCTGGCGCAGGCCGCGCGCATCGCGTCGCTGCCCGTGCATGGCATCCACCTCGACCTGGTCCGCGCGCCCGAGCAACTGGAGGCATGGATGCGCGTGTTGCCCGCGCATACGGTACTGTCCGCGGGCGTCGTCGATGGGCGCAATATCTGGCGCGCGGACCTGCGCGCCGTGCTCGCGCGGCTGCAGCCGCTGCACGCCGCGCTGGGCGACCGTCTCTGGCTCGCGCCGTCCTGCTCGCTCCTGCATGTGCCTGTCTCGCTCGAGGCCGAGCGGCGGCTCGATCCCGAACTGCGATCGTGGCTGGCATTCGCCACCGAGAAGCTCGACGAACTGCGCGTGCTCTCCATCGCGCTGACGAAGGGCGAGGCCGCGGTGGTCGCCGAACTGGCGGCCTCCGATGCCGCCCGCGCATCGCGAGCGGCCTCGCGTCGTGTGGTCAATGCGTCGGTGCGCAAGCGGCTCGCCGCCATCACGCCGGACATGACTGCGCGCACCAGCCCGTTCGAGACGCGCAACGCGGTACAACGCGCCGCGTTGAAACTGCCGCCGTTGCCGACGACCACCATCGGCTCCTTTCCGCAGACGCCCGCCATCCGGCAGGCACGGGCGGCGCACAAGCGCGGCGAGCTCGGCGCGCTTGCCTACCTCGAACGCATGCGCGCGGAGATCACGCTCGCGGTGCGCAAGCAGGAAGCGCTCGGGCTCGATGTGCTCGTCCATGGCGAGGCCGAGCGCAACGATATGGTCGAGTTTTTCGGTGAGCAACTGTGCGGCTACGCATTCACCGAAAACGGCTGGGTGCAGAGCTATGGCTCGCGCTGCGTGAAGCCGCCTGTGCTTTACGGCGACGTCTATCGCCCCGAGCCGATGACCGTCGATACCACGCGCTTTGCACAATCGCTGACGGACCGTCCGATGAAGGGCATGCTCACGGGCCCCGTCACGATGCTGCAGTGGTCGTTCGTGCGCGACGATCAGCCCCGCGCGACGACGGCGCGCCAGCTTGCGCTGGCCATTCGGGACGAAGTCGCCGATCTCGAGGCCGCGGGCATCCGCGTGATCCAGATCGACGAGCCCGCGTTGCGCGAAGGCCTGCCGCTGCGCGCCTCGGACTGGCCCGCGTATCTGGACTGGGCCGTCGAGGCGTTCCGGCTATCGGCATCGGGCGTGGCGGATCGGACGCAGATCCATACCCACATGTGCTATGCCGAGTTCAACGACATCCTTCCCGCCATCGCGTCCATGGATGCCGACGTCATCACGATCGAAACCTCGCGTTCGGCGATGGAACTGCTCGAAGGCTTTGGCGCGTTCGCGTATCCCAACGAGATCGGGCCCGGCGTGTATGACATCCATTCGCCGCGCGTGCCAGAGGTGTCCGCCATCACGCGGCTGCTGGAACGCGCATGCGAGGTGATTCCGCCGGAGCGGCTGTGGGTCAATCCAGACTGCGGCCTCAAGACGCGCGGCTGGGCGGAGACCGAGGCCGCGCTGACGAACATGGTCGCGGCCACGCGCCACCTGCGCGCGCGCCTCGCGGCGTAGGCCGTCACACTTCCGGCCAATGCGGCGCCGTGTCGCATGGCGCCGCTTCTTGCGGCCTTCTATCCTTGCGGACGAGCCCATAAGAATCAGGACGACGGCACGCCGCCCGCGCACGTCGTCCGGCCGCAAGGAAGTCAATGAAACGAGAGAGAGCCTGGCGCCGCCTGTCGGTGCTGCCAGCCGCCGCGCTGACGGGAATCGCCGCCGCGCAAACCACCCCGCCATCACCCGTATCGTCCGCATCGCCTGCCGACGTCCATGTCCTGCCGGCCGTGACGGCCACGGCCAACGGCGTCGGCTCGCTGACCGCGCCGGGTATCGCGCGCCAGCGCGAGTCCCTGTTCCAGTCGGCAGGATCGGTCGGCTTTGTCGATGCCGCGTCGTACAGCGACACCTACGCGAGCAACCTGCGCGACGTCCTGAAGGATGCGCCCGGCGTGTACGTCGAGGAACGCTATGGCCAGGAACTACGGCTGTCGATCCGCGGCTCGGGCATCGCCCGCGGCTTTCATGCACGCGGGCTCGACCTGCTGCAGGACGGCGTGCCGACCAATTTCGCGGACGGCAGCGGCGACTACTACCAGATCGATCCGCTCGGCCTTGCCGCGGCGGAGATCTACAAGGGCGGCAATGGCCTCGCCTATGGCAGCACGACGCTTGGCGGCGCGATCAACTTCACCACGCCGACCGCATTGACTGCCGATGCGCCGAACATGGTGCGTGTGGACGGCGGCAGCTTCGGCACTGCCCGCGCCAGCGCACAGGTTTCGCGCCAGATCGGCGCGTTCGACTTTCTGGCCAACCTGACCGTCAATCACTCGGAGGGCTATCGCAGCCACGAGCGCGGGCAATACGAGCAGCTCAACGCGAACTTCGGTTATCGCTTCAGTCCCGCCGTGGAGACGCGCTTCTATTTCGGCGCGTATATCGTCGATCAGTTGCTGCCCGGATCGCTGACGCTCGATCAGGCGCTGCACAATCCGCGTATGGCATCGGCCAGTGCGCTGGCTGGCGATCAGGCGCGCAATACGCGCACCGAACGGCTTGCCAATGTCACGACCGTCAAGCTCGACAACGGGCAGTTCGATGTCTCCACGTGGGTGGTGCACAAGAGCCTGTATCACCCGATCTTCCAGGTCATCGACCAGGACTCGTGGACGTACGGCTTTGCGCCGCGCTACACCGGAGACTTCCACGTCGGCGGCTTGCGCAACCGGATCATCGCCGGGGCGCGGTTCTTTGGCGGCACCAACGATGCGCGGCAGTACGTCAACGTGAGCGGCGACCGCGGCGCGCAGACGCTCAACTCGCGGCAGGATGCCTACAACTACGAGGCCTACCTCGAGGACCGTCTGTATGTGGTGCCCACCGTCGCGTTGATGGCCGGCGCCAAGGCGTACCGGAGCCGGCGCGATTACACGGACTTCGGCGGCCTGCCGGCGAGCCCGACGGCGAAGTCGGCCGCCACGACGTATAGCGGCGTGAATCCGAAGTTCGGCGTGCTGTGGGAACCCGTGAAGAATGTGCAGGCGTTCGTCGATATCACGCGCAGTGCGGATGTGCCCGACTTCTCGGACCTGAACCAGACCATCGGCACCACGAACCGTTTCGTGCCGCTTGCGCAGCAGCGCGGCTGGACGGTGGAGGCGGGATCGCGGGGGCAGACGGACCGGTTCGGCTGGGACGTGACGCTGTATCGCTCGCTCGTGCGCGATCAGCTGCTGCAGTACACGGTGAGTCCGGACGTGCCGGCGTCGACGTTCAATGCCAACAAGACGGTGCTGCAGGGCGTGGAACTCGGTGCGAGCGCGGACGTGTGGCACGACATCGTCGGCAAGGGCGACAAGTTCACGGTCTCGCAACTGTGGAACTTCAGCGACTTCCGGTTCGATAACGATCCGGTCTATGGCAACAACCGCATCGCCGGCGTGCCGCGGCACGTTCTGCGCACGACGCTGGCGTACAGCCGGCATCAGCGGCTCCGGATCGCGGGAACGATCGACTGGGTACCAAGCGGGTCGTACATCGACTACGCGAACACGCAGCAGGTGCCCGCTTACGTGCTGTTCGGCGTCCAGGCCAGCTACGAACTCGAGGGCCGCGCGCGCGGGGTGACGCTGTTCGTGGATGCGCGCAATCTGTCGAACCGTCGCTATATCAGCGACGTGAGCACGGTGGCCGATCTGCGCACGGCGACGAACACCGCGCTGTTCTATCCCGGCAACGGCCGGGCGGTGTACGCGGGCGTGAAGTACAAGTTCTGAGGACGTGCAGGACGGGGCCCGGGCCGGGGGAGAGGGCCCCCGTTGACCCAAAGGGGGGCGAAGCCCCCCCTCTTCCGCGCTCAATTCACTCGCTGCACTGCCGGCGGCATCCAGTCCCCATCCACCAACGCCTGATCCGGCCAATACGCGCGGAGCATCAGGTTGAACGCGTCCGGCGGCGCCGGCAGCCAGTTGGCCTGCTGCCCGGCGTCCGACGGCCGGTCGTACTGGATGTAGATGTCCAGCGACCCATCGCGGTTATAGCGCAGGCGGTCCCGGCTGCCGATCGAATAGCGGTTGATCGGATTGCTCACGAACACCTGCTGGCTGTTGTAGAGCGACAAGGACCAGAACGCCTTCACCGGCGGCAGCTGGCTCTTGTCGAAGTGGAGCACATACCGGCTGCCGCCATCGAACGGCCGCCCCGTCGCATCCGCCCGCGCCGTCGGGTAGACCGCGTCTTCGGGAAGATTCACATCGGGCCCCATCATCGCCAGCGTGGCGCGCGCGAGGTAGTTGGTGCCGTAGCCGCCAGGCTCGTGCCACACGCGCCAGCCGGTATCCCCTGCCTCGGCCTTCTTGACCTGCGCCGCGATCCCCGTCAGCGCCGCCGTCGCCCCCTCCTGCACCGCCCGCGCGGTGGAGGGTTCCAGCACCGTGGTCTTGAACGGCTCGCCCGGCACGATGCCCATGCGCGTCATTTTCTCGACCATCGGCGCATCCGCGGCAGCCGGCGGATTCGCGGGCAGCAGCGCCGCCAGGCGGCTGAAAAACACCTGCGCATCCATCGCCGCCACCTGCTCCGCAGGCGACGACTCGGTATCGATCATCGTGGCGCGCGGCGCCGCGGGAGCGGGCGCGACACGGCCACCCTTCTGCCACACAGACAACGGCACCAGACGATACTGGTCCTGCAAACGATGCACGGCACCCAGATCCTGCCGGCCGTTGACCTGCGTCCGCCCGACGATCCATACCATCGATGTCGGCGAACGAATCTCCTTCACACCCTTGGGCAATGTGCCCTTCCACTCCGGCCCGACGATCGCGAACGCGCCACGGCGCGTGCCCGTCGTGCGCTTGCCCGGCGACGCAATGACATTGGTCCATGCGTCGAGCATCGGCATCAGATAGAAGCGGCCGGCGGTGTCCGGTAACGACAGCACGATGGGCTCGCGCGACAGATCGAGCCACGCCGTCGAGTACAGCGTGTCGGCATTGGGCGTGACGACATCGGTGAACGCGCCATCGAAGAACGTGCGGCGATGGCTGAACGTATTGATCGGTGTCTTGACCGTCATGATCTCGCGCGTGACATCCATCAGCACGAGCGGATAGCCAAACGTGAAGACCTCCGACGACAGCGACTTCATGGCCTGATCGGAGGGCGGCTGCACGACGGCGGCGTCGACGGGCGCCGGTGCCGGCGTGGTCGAGCATGCGGAGAGGAGGACGACGAGCGCGACCGCGCTCGCCAGCTGGCGTATCGAAGGATTCATGACCCCGTTTCCCTTAACTCGGGCGGCCTTCCGGAAACCTGCGGCGCAGCGGCCGTGTCGCCTCGGAGGCGCATCTGTATTCCCGACGAATGATGTCTTCCGGTCCAGTCAGTGTCAATGACCCGAACGACCGATTTATGGGGAAACGAACATACCTGTGGCGGCTGAATCCCACGGGAAAAAATCGGAGGCGGAAATAACAAAAGCCCGGAGCAGGCTCCGGGCTTTCGCTTTCTACATAGGTGGCGCGGCTGGCAGGATTCGAACCCACGACCCCTTGGTTCGTAGCCAAGTACTCTATCCAACTGAGCTACAGCCGCACGCGAGGGCGCAATTGTATCGCAGTTTCGAATTTGCGCAAGCCCTTGCGCGCAACAATTTCACTCGCCATCGCTTCATCATCGCCTCACCATCGATATCGCGCGCCGATGGTCGCGCTCGGGCGGCTTCCCGCCTTCGCCTTGAACCACACCTTGAGGCCCGTGACCGTGTTGCCATGCGCGCCGACATTGAACGAGAACAGCCCGCGCAGCAGATCGGTATCGATGCGCGTGCCATTGATATTGATGACCTTCGCGCGATTGTCCTGCCACCAGTCCGCCTCGACGAACGGATAGACGCCCGACACCCGCGTGGGCCGCGACCCATAGAGCCGCACCGCGAGCCCCGTCGCGCTGACTTCCGACTGCGGGTCCATGAACGAGGGCATCACGCCCTGCGATGACCGGTGCGCCACCTCGAGCCGCGGCTGGATCGTGACGCCGCTCGTGCGTGGCAGCTCGGCATCGAGCGCGAGCGCCAGGGCACGGATGCGGCTGTCCGCGAAGCCCGTCGCGGTGGTGACATCGTCGAGGTGGATCGACGCGCGGCGGGACGAAGTCGGGGTCGCGTAGTCGACCTCGATCGCGTGATGCGATAACGGCGGCGGGCCGAACGAGGCCAGCGTCATGACCTCGGCTATGGGTACGGGGTCGGGTGCGGGTGCCGGTGCGGATACGGGTGCGGGCTCGGCCGGCACGTCGGCCGCGGCGGTGTACAGCGATTCCGCGTACTCGGCATGCGACAGCGCGCTCAGCATCAGCGCGAGCAGGCAGCAACCATGCAGGAAATATCGGAGGCGGATATCCGCGGCAACACAGCGCGCCCCGCCGGGACAGTGCCCGGCGCCCCTCTCTCTCGCATGCGGCAGCATGGTCATGGCAACCACCTCGCCGGGCGTTACCGTGCCCGATCGCTTTGAGCATAGGCCAGCGATCGAACCGCAATATGCCGCGAATGTGGGGTGCCGCGCAGGGGAGCGAGGACTTCCCTTTCTGGGCGTAGGAATGAAAAAGCCCTGCTCGAAGAGCAGGGCTTTCAAATTGGTGCCCAGAAGAGGACTCGGTCACCCGTGCGCGACCCCGGGCAGCGCTTGCAAGCGCTGCCTTTTCGAGTCCTCGCGGGAAGTCCTCAGGACTTCCCTTTCTGGGCGTAGGAATGAAAAAGCCCTGCTCGAAGAGCAGGGCTTTCAAATTGGTGCCCAGAAGAGGACTCGAACCTCCACAGTGTTGCCACCGCTAGGACCTGAACCTAGTGCGTCTACCAATTCCGCCATCTGGGCTTCGTCGCGCTGACTTGTTGCGTTGTCTGCGAAGCGAAGAACGCAATTATGCTGACCTGACAGCGCCCTGTCAACACCCCTCGCGAAAAATCTTCAGCCGCGCCGCAAGCGGAAGTCGACATCGGCAGGACGCCCCGGCAAATCGAGGGTCGCCGTCGCCGCCGGCGTCCGTGCCACGATCTTGCCGGCGCGCATCACGAGCAAGCGCGTCGCGCGCAAGCGCAGCGCTTCCACCGGATCCCCCGCCTGCAGCAGCACCAGATCCGCGCGGCAGCCCGGTGCGATGCCATAGCCCTCGAGACCGAGAATGCGCGCGGGGGTTTCCGTTACCGCGGTGAAGCACGCGCGCATCGCGTCCTGCCCCGTCATCTGTCCCACATGCAGCCCCATGTGCGCGACCTCGAGCATGTCGCCCGTGCCAAGGCTATACCAGGGATCCATCACGCAGTCGTGGCCGAACGCTACCGGCACGCCAGCCGCGAGCAATTCGGGCACGCGCGTCATGCCGCGCCGCTTGGGATAGGTATCGTGGCGCCCCTGCAGCGTGATGTTGATGAGCGGATTCGCGATCGCCGCGACGCCGGCCTCGCGCATCAGCGGCAGCAGCTTGGACACGTAGTAGTTGTCCATCGAATGCATCGACGTCAGGTGCGAACCCGTGACGCGTCCCTGCAAACCGAGCCGCACCGTCTCGCTGGCAAGCGTCTCGATATGGCGCGACAAGGGATCGTCGCTTTCATCGCAATGCATGTCCACACGCAGCCCACGCGCGGCCGCCTCCTCGCACAGCAGCGCGACGGACGCCGCCCCGTCCGCCATCGTGCGCTCGAAATGCGGAATGCCGCCCACCACATCCACGCCCATGTCGAGCGCGCGGCGGAGATTGTCGAGCGCGCCCGGTGCACGCAGCACCCCGTCCTGCGGAAACGCCACCAGTTGCAGGTCGAGGTACGGTTTCACGCGCTCGCGCACGTGCAGCAGCGCCTCGACGGCCAGCAACCGCGGGTCGCAGACATCGACGTGCGAGCGGATGGCCAGCAGGCCCTTGGCCACCGCCCAGTCGCAATAGGCCAGCGCGCGCTCCACGAGCGCCTCCTGCGTGAGCATCGGCTTGAGCTCGCCCCAGAGCGCGATGCCCTCGAGCAGCGTGCCGGACTGGTTCACGCGCGGCAGACCGAACGAGAGCGTCGAGTCCATATGGAAATGCGCATCGACGAACGGCGGCGTGACCAGCTGGCCGGCTGCATCGATCTCGTCGGCGGCCTGCGCGGCAAGGCGCGGTTCCACGGCGGCGATCTTGCCGTCCTGGATGGCGATATCGACGTCCTTGCGGCCGTCGGGCAGCGTGCAATGACGCAGGATCAGATCGAACATGATGTGTGGGGGAATCGAATAATGTTTGATGGACTCAGCGTTCGCCCTTGCGATACGGCTTCATCAGCGCCTGCGGATACGCCGCGCGCCGCGCGACCAGCACCAGCGCGAGGATCGACAGCAGGTATGGCAGCATCAGGTAGAACTGATAGGGCAACGCGGGCAGCCCGGGCAGGCTCGCGCCGCCCTGCTGCAGGCGCAGCTGCAGCGCGTCGAACGCGGCAAACAGCAGCGCACCCAGCAGCGCGCGGCCCGGCCGCCACGACGCGAACACCACGAGTGCCACGCAGATCCAGCCGCGGCCGTTGACCATGTTGAAGAAGAACGCGTTGAAGGCCGACGTCGTCAGAAACGCGCCGCCCACCGCCATCAGCGCCGAACCGGCCATGATCGCGCCGATGCGCATGGCGCCGACACGAATGCCCTGCCCTTCGGCCGCGGCGGGATTCTCGCCTACCATGCGGACGGCGAGCCCGAGCGGCGTGCGATAGAGCAGCCATGCGAGCACCGGCGCGAGCAGCAATGCCACCAGCGTGAGCGAGGTCTCCGCGCCGAGGATAGGGCCGAGCACGGGGCCGATGACCGGAATGTCCGCGAGCCACGTCATCGGCGCGAACGGCGTGATCGTCGGCGGCGTCGAGACCGACGCGAAGCCCAGGCGATACGCGTAGTAGGACAGGCTCGTGGCCAGCATCGTTACGCCAAGCCCCGCCACGTGCTGCGACAAGGCAAGCGACACGGTGAGCACGCCATGCAGAAGGCCGAACAGCAGCCCCACGCCCGCGGCCACCGCCACGCCGCCCCAGAGCGGCGCGCCGTGGTACACCGCCAGCCAGCCCGAGAACGCGCCGGCCACCATGATGCCCTCGATGCCGAGGTTCAGGACGCCCGCGCGCTCGCACAGCAGCACGCCGAGCGTGCCAAAGATCAGCGGTGTGCCCACGCGCAGCACGGCCACCCAGAACGGGGCGCCGGAGAGGATATCGAGCAGTTCCATCAGTCGGCCCTCCCGATACGATCGAAGCGAATCCGGTAACGCGCGAGCATCGTCGCCACCAGCATGGAGATGAGGGCCACCGCGACGATCACGTCGGCGATGGTGTTCGGCACGTTCACCGCGCGGCTCATGCCGTCCGCACCCACGAGGATGCCGGCCACGAAGATCGCGGCGGCCACCACGCCAAGCGGATGCAGGCCGGCCAGCATGGCGATGACCACGCCCGCGTAGCCATAGCCCGGCGAGATATCGAGCGTCAGATAGCCCGTGCGGCCGGCCACCTCGACCACGCCCGCGAGGCCCGCGAGCGCGCCGGACAGCAGCGCCGCCAGCACGGTCACGCGCGCGACGGGCATGCCGGCGAAGGCGGCCGCGCGCGCGTTGGCGCCCACGGCGCGCATCTGCAGGCCAAACACCGTGAAGCGGTTGATCGCCCAAACCACCACGGCCAGCAGGACCGCGCCGATCAGGCCGCTATGAACGCGCGACCGCTCCATCAGGCGCGACAGCTCGAGCTCCGGCACCAGCGCCACCGATTGCGGCCAGCCCATCGCGAGCGGATCCTTCATCGGGCCGTCGAGCATCATGGACACCAGCAGCAGCACGATGAAGTTGAGCAACAGCGTGGTCACCACCTCGTCCACGCCGAGCCGCAGCTTGAGCATGGCGGGGACCAGCAGCAGCAGCGCCCCGGCGATCATCCCCGCCACCACCATCGCGGCGAACAGCACCCAGACCTGCGCGGTCTCCGGCAGCGAAGCCACCCAGGCGGGCATGCCGCCGTCGACCTGCCCGCCGATCGCCACGGCCGCCAGCGCGCCCAGATAGAGCTGCCCTTCGGCACCGATGTTGAACAGGCGCGTGCGAAACGCCACCGCGACGGCGAGACCCGTCAGCATGAGCGGCGTGGCGCGCGTCAGTGTCTCCGACCACGCGAAGCGCGAGCCGAAGCCGCCTTCGAGCAGCAGCAGATAGGCGCGTCCCACGGGCGCTCCGGCCCACGCGACCAGCAGCGCGCAAACGGCCAGCGTCACGACAATGGCGCCAAACGGCGCGCCAAACAGCGCGAGCCGCGATACGGAAGTCCGAGCCTCAAGCCGCATGAATGGCCTCCATGCGGTCGGTGGCCCGTTGGCCTTGCCCCTCGCCCGCCATGGCGAGGCCGAGCGACGCCAGCGTCCAGCTTTCCGTCGGGCACGCATCGGTCAGGTGGCCGCTGTGGATAACCGCCACGCGATCCGCCAGCGCGCGGAGTTCGTCGAGGTCTTCGGAGATCAGCAGGACCGCCGCGCCCTGCGCCGCCGCTTCCAGCAACTGGCGCCGCACGTAGGCGACCGCCCCGATGTCGAGGCCCCACGTGGGCTGGCTTGCCACCACCAGGCGCGGCGCCTGTTCGCCGCGCACCGACAGTGCGCGGCCGAGAATCAGTTTTTGCATGTTGCCGCCGGAGAGGTTGCGCGCGGCCACTTCCGCGCCGCCACCGCGTACGTCGAAGCGGCTGATGAGATCGCGCGTGAATGCGCGCGCGGCGCCGCGGCGAATCACGCCGCCGCGCACGAAAGACGGGTTGCCAAGCTGCTCGGCAATCGCGTTCTCCCACAGCGAGAGATCGCCGACCGTGCCTTGCGCGTGGCGATCTTCCGGGATCCGTGCCACGCCGGCCGCGATCCATTTCCGCGGCACGGCGGCCAGCGGCTGGCCGCCGATCGTCACGCTGCCGCGGGAGGGTGTCGCGATGCCGCTCATCAGTTCGGCCAGCGCCACCTGCCCGTTGCCGGACACGCCGGCGATGCCGACGATTTCCCCCGCATGCAGGGTCAGCGATACATCGGTGAGCGGGCCATGGCCATCGCCGGCCGCCACGCTGACGCGGTCGAGCATCGCCACGGGTTCGCCGATCGCGCGGCTGGTGTCGCGCACGGGCATCTCCACGCGGCGGCCCACCATGCGCTCGGCGAGCTCGGCCTTGCTGGTATCGGCGGTGGCGCCCGTGGACACCAGCTTGCCACCGCGCAGCACCGCCACGCGATGCGACACCCGCATGACCTCGTCGAGCTTGTGGCTGATAAACACGACAGACAGGCCGTCCGCGATCAGCTGCGCGAGCGTGCCGAACAGGCTGTCCACCTCCTGCGGCGTCAGCACGGCGGTCGGCTCGTCAAGAATCAGGACGCGGGCGCCGCGATACAGCGCCTTGATGATCTCCACGCGCTGACGTTCGCCCACGGACAGCGCGCCCACGCGAGCGCCCGGGTCCACGGCGAGTCCGAAGCGCGTGGCGATCTCCTGAACGCGTGCGCGCGCGGCGCCGCGCTGCTGCCGCCAGCGCCACAACGGCTCCGTGCCGATCACGATATTGTCCAGCACCGACAGATTGTCGGCGAGCGTGAAGTGCTGATGAACCATGCCGACCCCCGCCGCCAGCGCGGCGCGCGGCTGACCCGGAGGCAACGGCTGCCCATCGATCTCGACGGTCCCGGCATCGGCCACGTAATGGCCGAACAGGATATTGACGAGCGTACTCTTGCCGGCGCCATTCTCGCCCAGCAAGGCGAGCACCTCGCCACGATGCAGCGCGAGCGAGATATCGTCGTTGGCGACCAGACTGCCGAAGCGTTTGGTGATACCGGTCAGACGCAAGACCGGCGGTGGGGAATTCGACATCGTTTATTCAGGAAATGGAGGGTCCCTCTCACGGGGAGAGGGACAACAACAGGCAACCCGCGATTTTACGGCGTCGACTTGGGTTCCGTCTCCACAACCTTCACCGCGAACTTGCCGTCGAGGATCGCCTTCTCCTTGGCCTTGACCTTGGCCACCAGGTCAGCCGGCACCTTGCCCTCGAACGTGCCCAGCGGCGCGAGCTCCGCGCCCTTGTACTTCATCAGCGAGTACTGGCCATAGTCCTCGTTCTTGAACTGGCCCGCCTTGACCTTTGCCAGCGCGGCGGCCACGGTCGGCTCCATGTTCCAGAGCGCGGAGGCCACCACGGTGTTCGGGTATTGCGGCTGCGTGTTGATCACGTTGCCGATGGCCAGCTTGTTGCGCTCCTTGGCCGCATCCGACACGCCAAACCGCTCGGCATAGAGAATGTCCGCGCCCTTGTCGATCATCGCAAAGGCCGCTTCCTTGGCCTTGGGCGGATCGAACCACGAGCCGATAAAGCTCACCGTGAACTTGACCTTGGGGTTGACCTCTCGCGCGCCTTCCATGAAGGCATGCATCAGGCGATTGACCTCGGGAATCGCGTAGCCGCCCACCATGCCGATATGGTTGGTCTTGGTCATGCCGCCCGCGATCATGCCCGTCAGGTACGACGGCTCCTGAATGTAGTTGTCGAACACCGAGAAGTTCGGCGCCTGCGGCTTGCCCGACGAGCCCATCAGGAACGCGGTCTTCGGATAGTCCTTGGCGACCTTGCGCGCCGCCGATTCCACGGCGAACGATTCGCCGAGGATCAGCGCCGAGCCCTGCTCCGCATACTGCCGCAGCACGCGCTCGTAGTCGGCGTTGGACACGCTTTCGGAAAACACATAATCGATCTCGCCACGCGCCTTCGCTTCGTTGAGCGCCTTGTGGATACGCGAGACCCACTGCTGCTCCACGGGTACCGTGTACACCGCCGCCACCTTGACCTTGGCCTGCGCATGCGCGGCAGGCGCGGTGCCCATCGCCACGGCCGCCGTGCCGGCCATGGCCAGCGCGATCACCAGACGGCGCTGTCGGCGCACGAATTCCACCCGTTCAGTCTTCATGACTTCTTTCCCCTTTTTCTCTCGTTGGACTGCGTTGATAACTTGTGATGGCGCGATTCGGTTGACCCGCCATATCACTCGATGCCGCACCCACGCAGCAACAACGCGACCAGATGTTCGGTCGCATCGTCGAACGTGCGCGCATCGAGCTCGGCCAACCCGAGCACCGCGCAGACCTGCGCCTCGAAATCGGCATAGGTCTGGGTCGCGGCCCAGATTGTAAAGAACAGATGGTGCGGGTCCACCGCCGCCATCTGCCCGCTCGCAATCCATTGCTGAATGACGACCGCCTTGCGCGCGACAAGCTCGCGCAACGCCTCGCGCAGCACGCCGCCGATCTCCGGCGCGCCGTGGAGCAACTCGTTGGCGAACACGCGCGAGGCATCCGGATGGCTCTCCGAAAGCCGCATCTTGGCGCGGATGTACTGCTCCAGCGCCATGCGCGGCCCATGATCCGCGGTGATGATATCGGTCTCGGCGAGCCACAGCTGCAGCGTGTGCGCGAGCACCGCGCGATACAACGCCTGCTTGGTGCGAAAGTAATAGTGGAGGTTCGACTTCGGCACCCCCGCGCGCAGCGCGATCTCCGCCATGGTCGCTCCCGCGAACCCCGCGCGGGCGAACACGTGTTCCGCCGCGCGCATGATCAGGGCTTCGTTCTCCTGCCGGATGCGACCGCCGGTCTCGCGCGCCGCGTCGGGTGCCGCGGGCATGCTCACGGTATTGCTCATCGGGTAATGCTCATTGGGAAATGCTCATCTGGTCCCGCTCATTTCGTCCCATAAAGCCTGTCGCCGGCATCGCCGAGCCCCGGCACGATATAGCCGTGCTCGTTGAGCGTCTCGTCGATGGCCGCCGTGACGATCAGCACGTCCGGATGCGCGGCCTGCAGCGCGCGCAGCCCCTGCCGCGAGGCGATCAGGCAGACGTACTTGAGGGCCGTGACGCCGGCCTCCTTGAGCCGGTTGAGCGCCGCGATGGCCGAATTGCCCGTGGCGAGCATCGGATCGACCACGATCACGAGCCGCTCTCCGATGTCTTCGGGCATCTTGAAGTAGTACTCGATGGGCTCGAGCGTCTCCGGGTCGCGGTAGAGACCGATGTGCCCGACGCGCGCGGCCGGCAACAGTTCCAGCATGCCGTCCAGGAAACCATTGCCCGCGCGCAGGATGGAGACGAGGCACAGCTTCTTGCCCGACAGCATCGGCGACTGCATCGGCGCAATCGGCGTGCGGATGGACACCGATTCCATGGCGAGGTCGCGCGTGGCCTCGTACGTCAGCAGCTGGCTGATCTCCCGCACGAGGCGCCGGAAGTTGTCCGTCGTGGTCTCTTCGCTGCGGACCAGCGTGACCTTGTGCTGCACCAGCGGATGATTGACGACCAGCACCGATGGCGACAACGCGCTCGCGGTCGTTTCGGCAAAGGCTTCCACTGCCGTGGGCACGGCTGACAGGTCGTTCATGGTGCGCTCCTCAGGGTCGAATCGCTGGACAATCACAGGGCCATCGTTCAGAACACGGTGCCGTCGCTCTGGATCGCGAACGGCGGCGGCCCGCCCTCGCGCCGTTGCGCGGCAATGCGCCGGCCCGCCGCCCACGTGCCGCCTTCCAGCACGCGCGCGAGCGGAAAGTCCGCCTCGCTAAGGCCCAGCGCCTCCCGCACGCCATCGGCCACGAGGTCGAGTCCGGTCACCGTCAGCGCGCGCCACTCCACGATCACGGGTTCATCGACGGTATGCATGCCCGCGGCAAACGCGGGGTCGCGCGGCTTCATGAGTTCGAAGTCGAAGAGCAGGCCGCCGTTGCGATACTCCGGCAGGCCTGTCAGCGCATCGAGGCCCGTCACCGTGAGGCCGCCGTCCTCGAGCGGTTCGATCAGCGAGTACGTGAGCCACTGCGTCAGCTTGTGAAGCGGCACGAGGCCGCCGGGCGCGGCCTGATGCTGCCAGCAGTCGCCGAGCGAAATGCCCTCCACGACGATGCGGCCCGGCCAGACCGGACCGAGCGCGACCAGCAGCGTGCGCAGCACGAAGCTTGCCTCCACACGGCCCTCGCGCGCGTGGCCGGCGATGTAGTCGAACAGATTGCCGAGCCGCGCGGGCGTGCCGAAGACCGCCGGCGTCGCCTGCACGACCTCGCCGAGCCGGCGCAGCAAACCCGCCCGTCCTTCGAGGCCGACGATCGGATTGTGCTGGGCCACCTGGAAGGCGTTGGCGATGGTCGATGCATCGATGCGCATCAGCCGTTCGCCATCGGCACGCAGCGGATCGCCGTGCTCGGCCGAGAAACCGCCGCGCGCGAACAGGTCGAAGCTCGCCACGCCGAGCCCTTCGGAGCGCGTCAGGTTGATGTCGCTCGCGGGATCGCGATAGCGCCAGTCGGGTCCCGCGCCCGCGTCGAGCAGTACGCTAGGAATGACGAGGTCGATGCCGATGCGCGCGCGTTCCGCGCAATGATCGGCGCCCGACAGCCCCGCGCGTTCGCACAGGATCTGCCAGCGATCGACCTTCTCGCCGGGCGCGCCCGCCTCGAAATGCCGCCAGCGGCTGTGATAGGGCACCTTCAGGTCGGGATAGCGCCGGCGGATCGTCGTGGCGACGTAGTCCGCGATCGCGTGGACGCGGTCGGGATGCCACGTGAACAACGACGACTCGCCGGCCGCCACGTATTCGGTCACCGTGGCGCAATGCGTGCGCACGGCTTCGGCGGTCAGCAACGGACTGGCCGGATGATCGGGCGGCACGGGGCTGTGCCATCCGCTGCCGGTACCTGTGTCATGTCCGTTTTCTGGACGCTCGGGAAATTCGTTCATTCGTTCAACCCCCTGCCCTTCGCAAGAGCGAGTTCGTTGGCATCGGGCGGCGCGTAATGCGTGAAATAGCCAGCAGCCACCTTCGCGTCGATCTCCACGCGCGCGTCCGCGGGAATCAGCGCCTCGGGAATCGCCACCTGCTCCACCACTTCGATGCCCTGCGCCGTCAGCGCGCCATGTTTCATGTTGCTCATCGAGGCCCAGCGGTCGATCCGCCGGATGCCGAGCCAATGGAACACGTCGGGCATCAATTCCTGGAAGCGCATGTCCTGCACGCCCGCCACACATTCGGTCCGCGCGAAGTAGGTCTCCGCGCGATCGCCGCCCACCTGGCGCTTGCGGGCGTTGTAGACCAGGAACTTGGTCACCTCGCCCAGCGCGCGCCCTTCCTTCCGGTTATAGACCACCAGGCCGACTCCGCCCTGCTGCGCCATCTCGATACAGACTTCGATGCCATGCGCGAGGTAAGGTCTGCACGTACAGATATCGGAGCCGAAGACATCCGAGCCATTGCATTCGTCGTGCACGCGGCAGGCCACGCGCGTGTCGTCCTGTCCGAGCTTCGCGATATCGCCGAAGAAATACAGCGTCATGCCGCCGATCGGTGGCAGGAACACTTTCAGGTCCGGCCGCGTCACGAGTTCGGGGAACATGCCGCCCGTCTGCTCGAACAGGCTGCGGCGCAGCACGCTCTCCTTGATGTGGAAGCGCTCGGCGATGCCGGGGAGGTACCACACCGGATCGATCGCGGCCTTCGTCACGCGCACGTCGCCGTTCGGGAAAAGGATCTCGCCATCGGGCGAGAGCCGTCCGGCGGCGATCGCGGCGGTGAGTTCGGGCATGTTGATATGCGCGCGCGTCACGGCGATCGTCGGACGGATATCGACACCGGCCGCGATGCGGTCCTCGAACGCGGTGGAGACCAGATGCCCCCATGGGTCGAGCGACACGATCTTGCCGGGGTCGCCCCATTGCGGATGCGGGCCGATGGCTTCGGCCGGCGCGGTGTCGGTGAGGTCGGGGCGATGCGCGCGCTGCAGGTTGCCGGCGGCCACGGCCAGTGCGCGGTAGATCGCGTAGGCGCCCGCGTGGGTGCCGATCACATTGCGCTGCGCCGGGTCGGTGACGCTCGCGATCACGGGGCCGCGCTCGACGGCGGTCGGCGCCCCCCAGTGGATCGCCTCGGCCGGCTTGTCGCGCCGTGCATGCGAGGTCAGGACGATGTGATCGGACATGGCACCCTCACTGGAATCCTGACCAAATGGTCAGGTTTACGATTCCATACTAGGCAACCTTCATGCCATCCACCAATGGGGTTTAACGAGTGTGCGCGGCGGGCAACGGTATTCGTCCGCACCGTCGGCGTGCCCGCCGCACCAGAACAACGCGCGGCATGACCCGCGATGGGACGCCGCCGCGTCTAGATTTCCGTCCTGGGAGACGCCGAGGACGCCGGGGACGCTTCGCCGCGCGACAACGGCGCCTTCCCGAGCGCCTTCCACAGTCCCTTCCAGTGCGCCGCGAACTGGCCCGCGAGATCCCGGCTCTCCACGTGACGGTAGAACAGCGCCCCCGCAACATTGCTCGCCCCCCACGCCAACACCATGCCCAGCGCGTTGAGCACGGGCTGCCCCGGCGCTACATGATGGACGAACGCATTCACCATCAGGCAGACGGGGAAATGGACGAGGAACACGGAGTACGAGATCTTGCCGAAGTACGCCGTCATGCGACCGCGCGGCCAGTTTTCGAGCCAGCCGCCGCGCCGCGCGATCGCCAGCACGAGCGCCGTGGCCAGCGCCACGGCGATGCGCAGCCGGAAATCCACGGCCAGCGCCGCCACACCGACGGCCGCGAGCGCGACCAGCGCGCGCGAGGAACGCGACTTGTCCGAGGCCCAGAACGCGAGCGAACCGGCACCGTAGGCGCCGAAGAAATAGATCGCCCAGACGTCCCACGCGGCGTCGCGGTTGAACCAGAACAGCGAGGCCACGGCGAGCGCGGCGACCAGCGGCATGCCCCACGGACGCTCGTCGAAGACTGCCGAGCCCGCGCGCGCCACCCACAGGGCGGCCATCAGCAGCGCGAACAACTGCAGGTCGATGGCCACGTACCAGACGCCCGCGGACAGCGCATCGACGTCCAGCACGCTATGGAGCAACAGCAGGTGAGCGAGGAACTGCTTGACATGCGGCGCGGCGGGAATCGAGTCGTGCACCATCCAGCCGCGGGCGACCGCGGCACCGGCAATGCTGACCACGATTGCCGCCGCATACGGCACCACGAGCTTGCGATAGCGGCGCCAGACGGTGGCGACCGGATTCGGCACGACGAGGTGCCCGCCCGGCGCCAGGCTCCGCGCGGCGAGGAATCCGCTGATGACGAGGAAGACCTGCACGGCGATCCGCGCATAGTCCGCCAGCCAGTCGATCACGCCGGGGGCGAGAGAATGGGCCGCATCGGACATGGGGCCATAGAACGACAGATGGTGCAGCACGATCAGCTGGGAACTGACCGCCTTGAGGGCGTCGATGCACGCCATCCGCGACGGACGGGAGCTCATTGTTATAGGGTGACGGCGGAGTTACGCGAAGGGCAGCATTCTACCTTGTGGTGCGTGGCCTGTCCGAAGCGGTGCATACCGCGCATTATCGGAGAACGGCGATTACCATTCGTCACACGGATTATCACAATAGTGCACTCCAACAATCGGAGTCATCCATGAGACATTCCCATCCAAAGGCCCGTCCGCTCGTTCTTTCCTTCCTCCTCACGGCGGCTGGCGCGTTGAGCATGTCCCCCGTCACCGCGGCCAACGACAACAGCGAAGTCTCCGTGAAAGGCGTCATCCGGCCATCCGCCTGCCGTATCGCCATTTCGGAAGACGGCAAGGTGAACTACGGCACCATTTCCGCGACCGCCGTCTCGCGGAGCTCGGCCGGGTTCGCGCCCGGCCAGCGCGAGGTCTTGCTGACTGTCCATTGCGAGCTCGGGACACGCGTGGGCGTCGCCATCCGCGATAACCGCGCCGGCAGCCGGGCGGACATCGCCGGCATCAACCCCTACGGCTTCGGGCTTGGCATGTTCGACGAATTCAAGCTCGGCGCCTACACCGTGACGCCCGCCGCCACCGCCACGACCGAGACAGGCGAGGCCCAGCTGCTGATCTCCGAGGACAACGGCGTCAATTGGGCGCCCAGCACGCTGCGGATGATACGCGCGGACGGGGTCGCGATGTTCAGCTGGGCCGAGCCGGGCACCACCACACCCGCGGCACGGCGCCAGTTCCAGACGTCGCTGCGCGTGGACGCCTATCTGCCGAAGGCGGACGCGCTCCCCTCGCTGGATCAATCGATCGAGCTGGATGGGTCGTCGACGCTGTCGCTGATCTACCTCTGACCGAGCGTCAGCCGACGCCTCTGCCGGCGCTTCACCGATCTGGCGGGTCGATTTCCATCGCCGTCACGTCCACGCGCTGGAGCCGGTTGTTCTGCCGGATCTCTGTGCGGAGGACAAACGCTTCGGACGGACAGTACCAGTCGGTGACGTTCAGCAGGCTCGGTTCGACCTGCATGAACTCGTCGCCGACCTGGAGCGGACCGAGCGAGGTCCGCTTTTCGTACGTGATGGGCAGGCATTCCTTACGCCCCATCACGGTATCGATCATCTGCTTGCGCCCGACGTGACGAGACCCCACCAGCACCGTGGCGTAGAGCGCCTGGATCGACCCGACGACCTCGTCCTTCGCGATGGGGTAGATCTTCAGGGAGACGCTAGACCGGAACGTCTCGCCCTCGAGCATCATGCCTTCCCGGATATCGAGCCCCGCGTAATTGAATACGCCGCTCCCCCGGAACGCCGCCTCCCCGTAGACGCGCGCGTACTTCGCCCGCGCGTTGATCACCGCGTTGCGGCTATCGATGCTCGTCTTGCTCGTGGCGCTGCGGCGGTCGATGTTGATCTCGTGCATCTGGTTGGTGTCCACCGGCGGCCCCTTGAGCGCCGCCAGCGCCGACTTTGACCGGACTTCGAGCTGCGCGCTGCAGCCCGTCTCCCAGCGCATGACCTCGCGCAGGATCATCGTGATGGACATCGGCATGTCCCCGTCGCCCTCCATCTGCACGCGCGAGCCCGACCGGAACCACGGCGCCTCGCACAGCGCGGCGCCCGCCGGCATCGGCGAGGCGGTCAGAGGCTGCGTCGCCGACTGGACGATGGCGGCGGCGTCCCCCGCGGTCGTCTGCGCAACCGCGGGCCCGGCCAGCAGGCCGAAGGTCATGGCCAACGTCGGGGCCAACGTCAGCACGGGGGCGGCGACGCGATGTTTTTGTGCTTTATTATTCACTTTAATCGACGATCCGGCGAATCTTAAGGCTTGCTTAATCTGCACCCGTCAGTATTGCGCGAAATCGCCGCCAAAGGTTCATCGGCACCGGGCGATTCGCAGTGCGGGGATGCGCTCGTGCTAACATTGCGCGCCCGTACGCCATGGCGTCCCCGAGGGTACTGCGGGGGGACCGCGTAGGGAACCGCCATCGCGATGGCGGTGTCAATGCAGCACCTCTGTTGTCCACCGAATGCAGGCATGCCACGTTGTGCGTGGTCTGCCCATACCGGCCGCGCCGCCGGATCCGGCCCAATCCAGGAGATCTATGCGCAGTTCCTCGCCCTCGCGCCTCGCCGGGCTGCCCGTCGGCATGATCGCCGTGGTGGCTATCGCGATCCTGCTGGTGTGGTTCGGCACGCTCGACGCCCGCCACCTGCTGCGCCCCGACGAAGGCCGCTACGCCGAGATCTCGCGTGAGATGTTCCTGAGCGGTGACTGGGTCACCATCCGTTATAACGACCTCAAGTACTTCGAGAAGCCGCCCTTCCATATGTGGGTGACGGCGCTCTCCTATACGTTGTTTGGGGTGGGCGACTGGCAGGCGCGGCTCTGCGTGGCGCTGGCTGGCATCGCGGGCATCGCCGCGTCGATGTTCGCCGCCGCGCGCTGGTACGGCCCGCGCGTCGCCCTGCTGACTGGACTCGCGCTCGTGGCCGCGCCGATGTGGAGCGTCGCCGGTCATTTCAATTCCCTCGACATGACGCTGTCCGGCGCGCTCGCCTGCGTGCTCGCCTTCATGCTCGTCGCGCAACACCCGTCCGCCGCCTCGGCCGCGCGCCGCAACTGGATGCTGGCGTGCTGGGCCGCGATGGGCGTCGCCGTGCTGACCAAAGGCCTCGTGGGCCTCGCGCTGCCGGGCCTCGTGCTGGTGGTCTATACGCTGATCACGCGCGATATTGGCCTCTGGCGCCGTCTGCACCTGCTCCCCGGCATCATCGTGATGCTGATCGTCACGGTGCCGTGGTTCTGGCTGATCGACGCGCGCAACCCCGAGTTCGCGCATTTCTTCTTCATCCACGAACACTGGGACCGTTACACGTCCACCGTGCACGAGCGCAAGGGCAGCATCTGGTACTTCGTGCCCCTGGTGGTGGCGGGCTTCCTGCCATGGCTCGGCCTCTTGCCGCGCATGTGGACCGCCATCCGCGAGCGCGCCGGCGCGAAGCTGGACACGGAGCGCGCCCCCGGCTGCAAGCCGTTCCAGCCGGCGCTGCTGGCTGCCGTATGGGCTCTGGCGATCTTCGCGTTCTTCAGCCTGTCCAGCTCCAAGCTGCCCGGCTATATCGTGCCGATCTTCCCGGCGCTCGCCATCCTGGCCGGCGTGGCGCTCGACCATATCAACGAGCGTTCGTGGAACCGGCAGGTCAACGCGATGCTCGTGCTCGCCGTCGCGGGCCTGCTCGCCACGCCCTATATCGCCACGCTCGACAAGGCGTCCACGCCCAACGAGGTCTATCGCCTGTTCGCGTTGTGGGTCGGCGCCGCGTTTCTCGTGCTGCTTGCCGGGGCATTCGCCGCCCGCCGGCTGCTGCGCTCGCGCGGCCTCTTGCCAAGCATCACGGCCTATGCGCTCGCGCTTTACCTGTGCTGCACCGTCGCGCTGCTCGGCCACGAGGTGATGGGCCGCCGCGCGTCCGGCATCGACCTGCTCCCCGCCGTGCGCGCCGCGCTCAAGCCCGACATGCCGTTCTACGGCGTCGGCATGCTCGATCACACCCTGCCGTTCTACCTCGGCCACACGCTGACGATGGTGGAACACCCCGACGAGCTCGAGTTCGGCGTCACGCAGGCCCCGGACCGCTGGCTGCCGACCATGGCCGCGTTCATCGCCAAATGGAACGACGGCCAGCCCGCCATGGGTATCATGTCGCCCGACACCTATGAAGGGCTGCGCGCACAGCAGGTGCCGATGCATGTGGTTGCACGGGACGTGCGCCGCGTGGTCGTCAGCAACTTCCCGGTGCCGGCGGCATCCGCCCTTCCCGAGACGAAACCTGCCTCATGACGCTTTCGACCTTCGCTTTCATCTTTGCCGGCGTGTTGCTCAATGCATGCGCCCAGTTGCTGCTCAAGGCCGGCACCAATGCGGTGGGCGCCATCACGCTCGACCGCGCGACGCTGCTGGACACCGCGTTCCGCGTGATCACCCAGTGGCCCGTGCTTGGCGGCCTGACGCTCTACGTCGTCAGCGTGGGCGTGTGGATCATCGGGCTGTCGCGCGTGGATGTTTCCATCGCCTATCCGATGTTGTCCCTCGGCTACGTGGTCAATGCGCTGGCCGCGTGGTGGCTGTTTGGTGAGATGATCGGCCCGTTGCGCGTCGCCGGCATCCTGCTGATCCTGGCGGGCGTATTCCTGATCGCCCGTTCCTAGACCCAAGACTGCGACGATGACTGCTTCTCACGACTTTCTGCCGTTCGTCCGGCCCGACATCGATGCCGCGGCCATTGCCGAGGTCGGCAAGGTGCTGGCGTCCGGCTGGATCACTTCGGGCCCGAAGATGCAGGCGTTCGAGGCCGCGCTTTCCGCACTGTTCGACGGACGGCCGGTCCGCACGTTCGCGAACGGCTCCGCCACGATGGAAATCGCGCTGCGCATCGCGGACATCGGTCCCGGCGACGAAGTCATCACCACGCCGATCACCTGGGTCGCGACGGCCAACGTCGTGCTCGGCGTCGGGGCGCGTCCCGTCTTTGTCGATATCGACCCGCGCACGCGCAATCTGGACCTCGATGCGGTGGAAGCCGCCATCACGCCCCGCACGCGCGCCATCATGCCCGTCTATCTGTCGGGCCTGCCGGTCGATATGGATCGCCTGTATGCGATGGCGAAGAAACACGGCCTGCGCGTGATCGAGGACGCCGCGCAGGCGATCGACTCCCGCTGGCGCGGCCGCCGCATCGGCGCTTTCGGCGATCTGGTCAGCTTCAGCTTCCAGGCCAACAAGAACATCACGACCATAGAGGGCGGCTGCCTGGTCATGAACTCGCCCGAGGAAGCGCTGCGCGCCGAGCGGCTGCGCCTGCAGGGCGTCATCCGCACGGGCATGGACGGCATGGACGTCGAGGAGCCCGGCGGCAAGTTCAACCTTACGGACGTCAACGCAGTGATTGGCCTGCAGCAGCTCGGGAAACTCGACGCGATCACCGCGCGGCGCGCGATGCTCGCGGAAGCGTACTTCGAAGGTTTCCGTGCGACGGCCGGCTTCGACGCGCTCGGGGTCGAGCTCCCGCTGCCGCTCGACCGCGAGGCCGCCACCACGAACTGGCACATGTTCCAGGTCGTGCTGCCCACCGAACGCATGGCGGGCGGCTCCGCCGCCGCGCGCCGGCAGTTCATGGAAGCGATGCGCGAGCGCGGCATCGGCATTGGCGTGCATTACCCGCCCGTGCATCTGTTCACCCATTACCGCTCACTGGGCTGGCGCGAAGGCATGCTGCCGCATGCCGAACGTATCGGCCAGGGCATCGTCACGCTGCCGCTGTTCCCCGCGATGCAGCCTGCCGACGTTGCGCGGGTATGCGAAATCTTCACCGACACATGCAAACGCCTCTCTCACTAAGCCCGGTCGAAGTCTCGGTCGTCATTCCGGTCTACAACGAGGAAGACGGCCTGCAGGCCCTGTTCGATCGCCTCTATCCGGCGCTCGACGGACTGGGGACGTCGTACGAGATCATCTTCATCAACGACGGCAGCGCCGATCGTTCGCCGGCGATGCTGGCGGCGCAGTATCACAAGCGTCCCGATGTGACGCGCGTGATCCTGTTCAACGGCAACTTCGGCCAGCACATGGCGATTCTCGCGGGCTTCGAGCACACGCGCGGCCGCATCGTGATCACGCTCGACGCGGACCTGCAGAATCCGCCGGAAGAGATTCCGCGCCTCGTGGAGAAGATGCGCGAGGGCCACGATTACGTCGGCACGATTCGCCGCCAGCGTAACGACACCGCATTCCGCCGCTACGCGTCGCGCGCGATGAACCGCCTGCGCGAGAAGATCACCAAGATCCGCATGACGGACCAGGGCTGCATGCTGCGCGCCTACGATCGTAACGTGGTCGATACGATCAATGCCTGCCGCGAGGTCAACACGTTCATCCCGGCGCTGGCTTATACGTTCTCCTCGAACCCGATCGAGATCGAGGTCGGCCACGAACAACGCCACGCGGGCGAGTCCAAATATTCGCTGTACCAGCTCATCCGCCTGAACTTCGACCTCGTCACGGGCTTCTCGATCGTGCCGCTGCAATGGTTCTCCGCCATCGGCACGCTGCTGTCGATCTCGTCGGCGGGCCTGTTCTTCGTGCTGCTGATCCGCCGATTCCTCCTCGGCTCGGAAGTGCAGGGCGTGTTCACGCTGTTCGCCGTCACGTTCTTCCTGATGGGCATCATGCTGTTCGGCATCGGCCTGCTCGGCGAGTATGTCGGCCGTATCTATCAGGAAGTCCGCGATCGTCCGCGTTATCGCATCCAGGCGGTGCTCGAGCGCACGGGCAGCAGCCCCGGTGGCGCTGGCGCCGGCGATTTCGATGGCGACGCCAGCACCGGCGTGGAGGCGGCTTCGTGCGAGCGGTAGTCTTTGCGTATCACAACGTCGGCGACCGCTGCCTGCGCGTGCTGCACGCGCGCGGCGTTGACGTGGCGCTGGTCGTCACGCATCGCGACCGTCCCGACGAGAATATCTGGTTCCGCCGCGTGGCGGACACCGCCGCGGAACTCGGCGTGCCTTTCGTCTATGGCGAGGACCCGACAGATCCCGCGCTCCAGCAGGCCGTGCGCGAGGCCTCGCCCGACGTCATCTTTTCGTTCTACTACCGCTCGATGATTCCCGCCGCGCTGCTGGCGGTGGCGCCCGGCGGCGCGTTCAACATGCATGGTTCGCTGCTGCCGAAGTATCGCGGCCGCGTGCCCGTGAACTGGGCCGTGCTCCACGGCGAGACCGAGACCGGCGCCACGCTTCATGCGATGGAAGCCAAGCCCGACGCGGGCTTCATTGTCGACCAGACCGCCGTGCCGATCCTTCCCGACGACACCGCCGGCGAGGTCTTCGAGAAGGTCACCGTTGCGGCCGAGCAGACGCTGTGGCGCGCGCTGCCGGCGATGATCGCGGGCCGCACGCCCCAGCGGCCCAATGCGCTGGCTGACGGCAGCTACTTCTCGGGACGCAAGCCCGAGGACGGCCGCATCGACTGGCGCAAGCCGGCGGCGGAGGTCTACAACCTGATCCGCGCGGTGGCGCCGCCCTATCCCGGCGCGTTCACCGATATCGGCGACCGCCGCTTCGTGGTCGCGCGCGCGCGCCGCATCGCGGACACGAACGTGGGCGCGAACGCCGGAACGCTGTCCGCCGGCCTGCACGTGCGCGGTGACCGCATCGTCGCCGTGTGCGGCGATGGCGGACTGCTCGATATCCAGTCGCTGCTGCAAGGCCGCAGCGCGGACGACGGCGTGGCCGTCACCCCATCCGAACTCGCTTCTCTTATTACCGTTCTGCCCAACGAGGAAAACCGATGAAAAAGGTCCTGATTCTTGGCGTCAATGGCTTCATCGGCCACCACCTGACGCGCCGCATCCTGGAAACGACGAACTGGGAGGTCTACGGCATGGACATGTCGTCGGATCGTCTGGGCGAGCTGATCGAACATCCGCGCATGCACTTCTCGGAGGGTGACATCACCATCAACAAGGAGTGGGTCGAGTACAACATCCGCAAGTGCGACGTGATCCTGCCGCTGGTCGCCATCGCCACGCCCGCGACTTACGTGCGCAACCCGCTGCGCGTGTTCGAGCTCGATTTCGAAGCCAACCTGCCGATCGTGCGCAGCGCCGTGAAGTACGGCAAGCACCTGGTCTTCCCGTCGACCTCCGAGGTGTACGGCATGTGCGCCGACGAAGAGTTCGATCCGGAAGCCTCGCCGCTGATCTACGGTCCGATCAACAAGCCGCGCTGGATCTACGCCTGCTCCAAGCAGCTGATGGACCGCGTGATCCACGCCTACGGCATGGAACAAGGCCTCAACTACACGCTGTTCCGCCCGTTCAACTGGATCGGCGCCGGCCTCGATTCGATCTTCGAGTCGAAGGAAGGATCGTCCCGCGTGGTGACGCAGTTCCTCGGCCATATCGTGCGCGGCGAGCCGATCAAGCTCGTCGATGGCGGCGAACAGAAGCGCGCCTTTGCCGATATCTCGGACGGCATCACCGCGCTGATGCACATCATCGAGAACAAGAACGGCGTGGCCAGCGGCAAGATCTTCAACATCGGCAATCCCGCCAATATCCACTCGGTGCGTGAGCTGGCCGAGATGATGCTGCGCATGGCCGCCGACTACCCCGAGTACGCCGAGGAAGCGCGAAAGACGCAGATCGTCGAAACGTCGTCGGGCGACTTCTACGGCAAGGGCTATCAGGACGTGCAGCACCGCGTGCCGAAGATCGACAACACGATCGAGGAACTGGGCTGGAAGCCCCAGGTGTCGATGGAAGACGCGCTGCGCCGCATCTTCGAAGCGTACCGCGGCAAGGTCGTGGAAGCCCGCACGCTCGTGGACTCCGCGAACTGACATGGCCCGCATCGCGCTCAAGGTCGACGTCGATACGCTGCGCGGCACGCGCGAAGGCGTGCCGAAGCTGCTGTCGATGCTGTCCTCCGCGCGGGCGCAAGCCACGTTCCTCTACAGCCTCGGCCCCGATCACACGGGCTGGGCGCTGCGGCGCGTGTTCCGGCCCGGCTTCCTGAAGAAGGTCTCGCGCACATCGGTGGTATCGCTCTATGGCGTGCGCACGCTGATGTACGGCGTGCTGCTGCCCGGTCCGGACATCGGCCGCAAGGGCGCCGCCGAGATGCGCGCGGCGCGCGCGGCGGGGCATGAGTGCGGCATCCATACGTGGGATCACGTCTACTGGCAGGACAATGTCCGCGGCCGCGATGCGGCGTGGACGCGCCGACAGATGCAGAACGCGTTCGACCGCTACGTCGATATCTTTGGCGAGGCGCCGCCCACGCATGGCGCGGCGGGTTGGCAGATGAACGACGAGGCGTTCCGGCAGATCGACGACTGGGGGATGGCCTATGCCTCCGATGGCCGTGGCGTGACGCCGTATATCCCGACCGTCGATGGTGTCGCCTGCCGTCACGTGCAAATGCCGACAACGCTGCCGACGCTCGACGAGCTGATCGGCGTCGACGGCTGTACGGAAGACAACGTGCATGAAGCGATCCTGCGGCTGACCGACCGCGATCCGCGCGACCACATCTTCACGCTGCACACGGAGCTCGAGGGCGGCAAGCTCGCGCCGGTCTTCGAGAAGCTGCTCGCCGGCTGGCGCGCGCAGGGCCACGAGCTGGTCTCGATGGCGACGTGGTACCGGCACCTCGACCGCTCCACCCTGCCGCAATTGCCGGTGACGTGGGGCGAGATCGAGGGCCGCAGCGGCGAGTTGATTATCCAGCCGTGATGTGGCTCCCGTTCAACGGCGTGTCAGTCGCAGGCCGTTGAACACCACCAGCAAGCTCGCGCCCATGTCGGCGAACACCGCCATCCACATGGTGCCCATGCCCATGACGGTCAGCGCGAGAAACACAACCTTGATCCCAAGCGCCAGCGCGATGTTCTGACGCAGGATGGCCGACGTCCGGCGCGACAGCCGCACGAACGCCGGGATCTTGCGAAGGTCGTCGTCCATCAGCGCGATGTCCGCGGTTTCGATCGCGGTGTCGGTGCCGGCCGCGCCCATGGCGAACCCGATATCGGCACGCGCCAGCGCGGGCGCGTCGTTGATACCGTCGCCGACCATGGCCACCTTGCGTCCGGTCGTATGCGTCTTGTCCGTCAGCGCGGCAATCGCGTCCGCCTTGTCGCCGGGCATCTGGTTGCCGCGCACCTCGTCGATGCCGACCTGCTTGCCGATGGCGGCCACCGTGTGTGGGTTGTCGCCCGACAGCATCAGCGTGCGGATGCCGAGCGCGTGGAGTTCCTCGATGGCCTGCCGGCTGGTGTCGCGCACGGTGTCGGCCACACCGAACACGATCAGCGCTTCGGGCCTCGGCTCCATCGCGGCGAGCAGCACCACCGTCTTGCCCTGCCGCTCGAGCGCCTCGAGCCGCGCCTCGAGCGCCGGCGAACACGCGCCGAGTTCGTGGATCAGGCGGTGATTGCCGAGGCAATACTGGACGCCATCGATCCGCCCGCGCACGCCAAGACCCGCAAGGGCCTCGAAGTCCGCCACCTCACGCGGCGCCATCCCATCGCTCGCCGCCGCTTTCGCCACGGCGCGCGACACCGGATGATCGGACCGCGCCGCAAGGCTGGCCGCCACGGCATGGGCATCGGCGCCGGACTGCGCGACGAGCACCGCCATATCGGTCTGCGCGGGCTTGCCGTGCGTCAGCGTGCCGGTCTTGTCCAGCGCGAGCCACGCGAGGTCACGGCCCTGCTCCAGATAGACGCCGCCCTTGACGAGGATCCCCCGCCGGGCCGCCGCGGCGAGGCCGCTCACGATGGTCACGGGCGTGGAGATCACGAGCGCGCAAGGACATGCGATCACCAGCAGCACCAGCGCCTTGTAGACCCACTCATGCCACGCTGCGCCAGTGACCAGCGGCGGCACGATCGCCACAAGCACGGCAATCGCAAACACGGCCGGCGTATAGATCCGCGCGAAACGATCGACGAATCGCTGCGTCGGCGCGCGGCTTCCCTGCGCGGCCTCCACGGCATGGATGATGCGCGCGAGCGTCGAATCGCTGGCAGGCGCCGTCACCTCGTACTCGACCTCGCCCGACTGGTTGATCGCGCCCGCGAACAGCGGATCGCCGATGGTCTTGTCCACCGGCACACTCTCTCCCGTGATCGGCGCCTGATCGAACGCCGATTGCCCGCGCACGACGCGCCCATCCAGCGCCACGCGCTCGCCCGGGCGCAATCGCACGCGCGCGCCGACGGGCACATCGCGCGCGGCCACGGGCTGCCAGTTGCCATCGGCTTGCAGCACCACTGCCTGCTCGGGCGTCATGGCCATGAGGCCGCGAATCGCATTGCGCGCGCTATCGAGCGACGCGGCCTCGATGCGCTCCGCGATCGCAAACAGCACCATCACCATCGCGGCTTCGGGCCATTGGCCAATCGCGGCCGCGCCCGTCACCGCGATGCTCATCAGCGCGTTGATGTTGAGGTTGCCGTTGCGCAGTGCGATCCAGCCCTTGCGGTACACCCCCAGCCCAGAGATCGCAATGGTGGCGAGTGCAAGCGCGGCCGGCAGCCATGGCGTGGCAATGCCGAACCATTCGGCAACTTCCGCACCCAATGCGGTCGCGGCGGCCAGCGCGAGGGGCCACCATGGGGCGGCGGCTTCCTGAGGCGTCACCTCCGGCGTGGCGCCGGGTTGCGCGTCGGCAATGGGCTCGGCCTTCATGCCGAGGCTGCCGATGGCCTGCACCACGACGTCTGGCGACGGCAGGGTGTGGTGGACGGTCAGCACGCGCTGCATCAGATTGAAGTCGAGCGCCGCCACGCCCGCCATGCCGCCGAGCTTGTTTCGGATCAGCGTCTCTTCGGTCGGGCAGTCCATCGCCGCGATCCGATACCGCGCCGCCCGTGTCCCGGCTGGGGCGGCCACCGGCGCAGTGACTGACGCAGTGACTGGCGCAGTGACGGGCGCAACCGGCGCGCCGCAACCGCCGCCACAGCAGGCGTGAGCGGGCGCTTGTGCGTCGTCATGCACATGACCGCCATGATCATGGTTATGGTCATGATCATGGCCGTGAGCGTGTGCATGGCCGTCGTGGCCGTCGCCGTGGTCGTGCTCATGCCCCCCATGGGCAAGGTCATGCTTCGCGTGGGCAAGGTCGTGATGCGGGTCCTGTACCGGGTGCCGGGCCATAACGAGATTCCGGGTGGTAAGCCAATATGGAATCCATTGAAGACCCTGTAGTCGCTACAGAGTCAAGGCGCCCCTTTGGGAAAGGGCCCCGCGTCCGGAAACAGCAGCTCGAACTCGGTCAGCCCCTCCTGGCTTCGTACCGTCACACTTCCCCCATGCAGCCGCATGATCGAATCCACGATCGCGAGCCCGAGCCCGGTAGACGTGGCCGAGTTGCGCCGCGAGGGGTCGGCCCGGAAAAACCGCCCGAACAACTGCGGCAAGGCCTCCGCCTCGATCGCCGGCCCCGCGTTGGCGATGCGAATCCCCGTATGCCCGGGCCGTGCCCGCATGACGGCCAGCCGCACCGTGCTGCCCGACGGCGCATGCCGCAGCGCATTGTCGAGCAGATTGGTCACCGCGCGCCGCAGCAGCGTCTGGTCCGCACTGACCATCGCGGTCCCGGTGATGGTCAACGTCAGGTCCCGCTCCGCCGCCACCGCGTCGAAATACTCGGCCACCTTGTCGATCTCCGCGCGCGCATCGAGCTGCCGCTGATCGAGCGCCACCTGGGCATGGTCGGCCCGCGCGAGAAAGAGCATGTTCTCGATCATGCGCGACAAGCGCTCGAACTCCTCGAGGTTCGACTCCAGCAGCGCCTCGTATTCAGCTGGACTGCGCCGCTGCGCCAGCGTGACCTGCGTCTGCCCGACCAGATTGCTGATCGGCGTACGGAAGTCGTGCGCCAGATCGGCGGAGAACGTGGAGAGCCGCGTAAAGCTGTCCTGCAACCGCGCCAGCATGTCGTTGAGCGCGCCCGCGAGTTCGCGCAACTCCTCGGGCGCATTGCCCACGTCGAGCCGCGTCGCCAGCCGGCTCGTGGTCACCGCCGCGGCATCGTCGGCCATGCGGCGCAGCGGCAGCAGCCCGCGGCGCGCCAGCAGAAAGCCGAGCGCGGCGGCGACGATGGCGCCGCACAGCGTGGCGCCGAGCAACTGGCCGCGATATTCGCGCATCAGGGCGAAGCGCGAACCGGCATCGCTCAGCACGAGGATTTCGACGGTGCGCCCGGTCGTGCCGACCTCTCCCAATGCGGCAAGCCCTCGCGACGGCGTGCCATTGCGCGGGCGCCACGATTCCAGCATCGAGCGATCGGGCGTCACGTTGGCCGCATGCACACGTAAAGGCGGCAGCGTCTCGTTGCGAGGATTGAGCGTGATCAGCGGCTCCCCGTCGCGCGTGCGCACGATCAGGATCAGGCCCTCGTGCCCCATCGCGATATCGGCAAAGCGATGCGTATCGGCCCGGATCTCGGTTTCGTTCTCGACTTCGCGCAGCACGTGCCGCACGCGCAGGACCTCGCTCACGAGCTCGCTGTCCGCATGCCCTTCGAGCTGGCTCTGCAGCGCGCTGGATAGATAGGCCGCCACGCCGACCAGAATCAGCACGGTCGTCAGCCCATAGGCGAGCGCAAGCCGCGCGGTCAGCGACGACATGCGGCGGCGCAGCCAGCTCATACCCGCACCTCCATCACTCACGCTTCATCGACGTCGTCGAGCACATAGCCCATGCCACGGCGCGTATGGATGAGCTTGCGGGGGAATGGGTCGTCGACCTTGGCGCGCAGGCGCCGGATCGATACATCGACCACGTTGGTGTTGCTGTCGAAGTTCATGTCCCACACCTGCGAGGCAATCAGCGAGCGCGACAGCACCTCGCCCCGGCGGCGCGCCAGCAATTGCAGCAGCGCGAACTCCTTGGAGGTCAGGTCGATACGCTGGCCCGCGCGCGTCACGCGCCGGCGGATCGCATCGATCTGGAGGTCGGCGACCTCCATGAACTCGCTCTCCCGCAACGGGCCGCGGCGCAGGATGGTGCGGATGCGCATGACCAGTTCCGCGAACGCGAACGGCTTGACCATATAGTCGTCGGCGCCGAGCTCGAGGCCCTTGAGGCGGTCCGACAGTTCGTCTCGCGCGGTCAGGCATAGCACGGGCGTGTCCTTGTCGCGCCGCAGTTCGCGCAGCACCTGCCAGCCATCGACGACGGGCAGCATCACGTCGAGCACGATCAGGTCGTAGTGATGCTCGCGGGCATGGGCCAGCCCATCCGCGCCGTCGCGCGCGAGGTCGGCCACGAAGCCGGATTCGGTCAGTCCCTTCAGCAGGTAGTCGCCCGCCTTGGGTTCGTCTTCCACGATCAGGATGCGCATTGACAATCACTCATGGACACGCCGCGGTGGTTTTCGGCGGCGCGTCCGGATTTCCGTTGTTCAGAACCGCACGATAGCCGAGGATTCACCGGGAGGGTCGCACATTGCAGAAATGTCACGTTGACGCGCCGGTTTCTATCCGTGCAAACCCGGTACAATGCGCGCTGTCCTTTTCACGCATCTTGTTACCGCTCGCTATACGGTCTTCTCGTCCGCAGTCTGCAATGAAACGTCTGTTCGCCAGCTTCCTGTTGTGTCTCGCCATGTTCGCGCTCCCCATCCAGGGTGCCGCGGCGGCCGTCATGATGGTGTGCAGCGCGGCGGAAGCGGCGGGCCTGTCGATGACGGAGCGCCATGCGGCCGTCAAGGCGGAGGCCGAGGCGGAGATCGGTGTGGACGGCGCGCAGGCGTCCGTGCACGGCCACTGCCATATGCAGAGCGTGAGCGAGGCCGACGATCAGCCCGTCTGGCACGATGCCGGCGACAAGGGCCGCGATGCGGGGACGATGCTGCCGATCGGCAAGCATGCCTCGCATATGGGTTCGCATGCCGGGCACCATGCTGGTGGCATGTGCAGCGCCTGTGCCGCCTGCGCGGCGGGTGCGATGCTGCTGCCTGAAATTCCTGCCGTGGCGCTGATTCACCAGCGTCATGCCGCACCGCTTGCGGCGCCTGCCGCGTTCGCGAGCTACCTCCCCCTGCCGGCCGAGCGCCCGCCCACTCCCCTCTGCTGACACCCCACGTGCGTCCATCGCACGCCCGCGCGCGCTGAATCGCGCGCGGCGCGTTGCGGATTGCCGCATGCATTGCGTTCGCTCCGGCGAAGCGTCTACCGCTGGCTCCGCCGGGATTCCCTGACGCGCTGATCGCGTCGCCTCCGTACTCGAGGTTCGTCATGCCATTGTTGCGCATTCTGGCGATTGCCTGCCTGATGCTGCCTGCCGCCTATGCCGCGGCCCAGGCATCGGCGCCATCGTCCCACCCTCAGCCCGCGCCAGACCCGCTCGACCCCCGCGCGGCCGTGCCGCCATTGCCCGCCGTTGGCGCGCTCGACGGCTACACGCCCTTCGCGCCGGCGCCCATCGCCAGCTGGCGCCAGTCCAACATCAACGTGGCCGCCCAGGCCGGGCATGCCGGCCACAACATGGCCGCGCCCGACCCACATGCTGGCCACAACATGGCCGCGCCCGACCCACATGCTGGCCACAACATGGCCGCGCCCGACCCACATGCCGGCCACACCATGGCTGCGCCCGACCCGCATGCCGGCCACACCATGGCCGCGCCCGACCCACATGCTGGCCACAACATGGCCGCGCCCGATCCGCACGCCGGCCACAACATAGCCCCGCCCGATCCGCACGCCGGCCACAACATGGCCGCGCCCGACCCACATGCCGGCCACAACATGGCCGCGCCCGACCCACATGCGGGTCACGCGCTGCCTACGATGCAGGAGCCGACGCATGCGCACTAACACTCTGGCGGCACTGCTATCCGCCTCGCTGCTGGCCGGCTGCGCGCAGTTCTCGGCGGACGGTGGCTTCACGCCCGTGGCCGATACCGCGCGGGAGCGGCTCGGCAAGGACGCGGCATGGCTCCGTACCGACGGCGACCGCAGCGCCGCGCGCGCGAGGACGCGCGAGTTGCTTGCCGCGCCGCTCGACGCCGACGCCGCGATTCAGGTCGCGCTGCTCAACAGTCCCGCGCTGCAGGCGCAGTTCGCCAACCTAGGCATCGCCGAAGCCGACTACGTGCAGGCCACCCGCCTGCCAAACCCCGGCTTTTCCTTCAGCCGCAAGAGCGGCGGCGACGTGCTCAAGATCGATCGCGCCGTGACCATCGGCGTGATGAACCTGCTCGCCCTGCCTTTCGCCGCCCGCATCGAGGACAACCGCTTCGCGCAGGCGCGCCTGCAAGCCGCCGACGCCGTCCTGGGACACGCCGAAGCGACGCGGCGCGCATGGGTGGAGGCCGTTGCCGCCGAACAAGCCATGCGCTATGCCGAGCAGGTGCGCCGCACCGCCGAGACCGGCGCCCTGTTCGCCAGAGACATGGCCCGCGCGGGCAACATGAGCGCGCTCGACCACGCCCGCGAGCAGGCGTTCTACGCAGAAGCCGCCGCCCAACTCGCCCGCGCCCGCGAACGCACGATCACCACGCGCGAACGGCTCACGCGCCAGCTCGGCCTGTGGGGCGACGACGCGCAGCAGTACCGCCTGCCCGAACGGCTGCCCGACCTCCCCGGCACGCGACCCGAAATGCAGGACCTTGAAAGCTACGCCATCGCCCAGCGGCTCGACCTGCAAGCCGGCCGCGCGCAACTGGAAAGCCTGGCCCGCTCGCTAGGCCTCACGCGCGCCACCCGATTCGTCAGCGTGATCGACGTGGGATACCTGCACAACAGCGACAACGGCCGCAGGGAAACGGGCTACGGCATCGATATCGAAGTGCCGCTGTTCGACTGGGGCACCGCGCGCGTGGCACGCGCGGAAGCCGTCTACACGCAGGCCGCCGCCCAACTCGCGGACAGCGCCATCGCGGCACGCTCGTCGGTGCGCGAGCGCTACGCGTCCGTCCAGGCGCGCTATGACATCGCGCGCCATTACCGCGACGAGGTCGTGCCGCTGCGCAAGCGCATCGGCAACGAACACCTGCTGCGCTACAACGGCATGCTGCTGAGCGTCTTCGAACTCCTCGCCGATGCGCGCGACCAGATCGCCGCCGTCAACGGCTACCTCGACGCCCAGCGCGATTTCTGGCTCGCTGACGCGGAACTGCGCAGCGCGCTCGGTGGCCGCTTGCCCGATGGCCCCACTCCCACGGAACAACGATGACCATGGTTTCCCGACGTCGATTTCTCGGCGGCTCCGCCGCCGCCATGCTGGGCGCCGCGATGGTCTCGCGCGCCGGCGCCGCCGCGCTGCCCGAGGCGCCGCTGCAACAGAGCCCGATCATGCAGCCGCCACTGGCACCCGCCAATGGCAGGCCCTATCAACCGGTCGCCACGCTCAACGGCTGGACCCTCCCCTGGCGCATGCGCAACGGATGGAAGGAATTTCATCTGGTCGCCGAACCGGTCGAGCGCGAGATGGCGCCCGGCATGACCGCGCACCTGTGGGGCTACAACGGCCAGAGCCCAGGCCCCACGATCGAATGCGTGGAAGGCGACCGCGTGCGCATCTTCGTCACGAACAAGCTGCCTGAACACACGACCGTGCACTGGCACGGCGTGATCCTGCCCGCGGGCATGGACGGCGTGGGCGGCCTTTCTCAGCCGCACATCCCGCCGGGCAAGACCTTCGTCTACGAATTCGAGATGAAGCATGCGGGTACGTACATGTACCACCCGCACTCGGACGAAATGGTGCAGATGGCCATGGGGATGATGGGCTTCATCGTCGTGCATCCGCGAGACACGCGGCGCATGCGCGTGGACCGCGACTTCGTGTTTCTCATCGCATCCTACGCAATCGACCCCGGCACCTACACGCCGCGCGTCGCGGAGATGACCGATTTCAACATGTGGACGTGGAACAGCCGCGTGTTTCCTGGCATCGACACGCTACCGGTGCGACTCGGCGACCGCGTGCGCATCCGCGTGGGCAACCTCACGATGACGAATCATCCGATCCATCTGCACGGGCACCGCTTCGAGGTCACGGGCACCGACGGCGGATGGGTGCCGCCCTCCGCGCGCTGGCCCGAGGTGACCACCGACGTCGCTGTGGGTCAGATGCGGGCGATCGAATTCATCGCCGACAATCCGGGCGACTGGGCCTTCCATTGCCACAAGGCGCACCACACGATGAACGCGATGGGTCATAGCATGCCCACCATGATCGGCGTGCCGCAGAAAGACCTGGCCAGCCGCATGAGCGCGCTGGTCCCCGACTATATGGCGATGGGCGAGTCAGGCATGGCGGACATGGGATCGATGAAGATGCCGCTGCCCGAGAACACGCTGCCGATGATGTCGGGCCAGGGACCGTTTGGCGCGATCGAAATGGGCGGCATGTTCACGACGCTGAAGGTGCGCGAGGGACTGGCCGCCGACGACTATCGCGACCCGGGCTGGTACCGGCACCCGAAGGGCTCCGTCGCGTTCGAGTACACCGAACGCGGTTAGTCGACGCGATAGAAGTCGATCGACTGGCCGGCGTTGACGGCGCGCTGGAGCCAGTCCGGATACTCGCCGGTGCCGTCCCACGTCTGCCCCATCGCATTGCGATAGAGCGGCGTGGGCCGCGCGGCGGGCTTGTCGCCACCGGCCGCATCCGGTTTCGCTTCGCCGGCGCCTTCCCCTTCCTCATGCGCGTCGACATCCGCAGCTTCGATATCGGCGAAGCATCCGGCCTCGACAAGATCGTCGAACGTCAGACCATGATGTTCCATCTGCTCGTGGATCCAGGTCACGGCGGCTTGCTTGGCGGAATCTGACTCGGACATGACTCTATGCGGGGCCCGCCTGAGGCAGCGGGCAAATGAACACGGGGAAACCGGATCGAACCGGCGATGCGAGGACAAACGCGAAACATTCTACCGCGTGTTCGGGCCGGAGTCCCCTCGATAGGAGGGTCAAGTTTGCGAAGCGCGTGACGCGCGTCATGGACACGGCCGCAATCGCATGCATCTTTGGCAATCCTGGCAGATTTTGCGGCATGACAGCATTGTCATGGCGCAGTCATGCTCGCGTGGCCGGACGGTTCGTAGACTGTTGTTGTGGTCGGCACATCGCCGGCCAGACAAGCAGTCCTCACCAGGAGGACCTACCAACAGGAGTCAACGATGCGAAATCTCAGGCATATCTTGCTATCCACCACCCTTCTCGCCACGCTGGCCGGTATGGCCGGCATCGCGAGCGCGGCGGGCGGAGCGGGCACGCGCACCGCCGATCCCTACCTCGACGGTGCACGCACAGGTGCGCGCGACATCTACACCGACGGCGCGCGCGCCGTGAACGACCAGCGCAACCCGTTCACCGACGGCGCACGGAGCGTGCACGATCAGCGCGATCCGTTCACGCGGGGTGCGTAATCCCTTCGAAGGGCACGGGCGTGTCCGAGGCGTCAACTACGCAAACGGCGGCTGCGGCGGTTGCGGCGGCTGCGGCCCGACGGGGCGCGGCCGGAGCAGACGGAAACTGTTCGGGGGGCATGGGCTTGCCAAACAGATAGCCCTGTAGCGCGTCGCAGCCCAGCCCCGCGAGGAACTCGCGCTGCTCGTCCGTCTCTACCCCTTCCGCCACCACCTGCAGGTTCAACGTGCGTCCCAGTGCGACGATCGCCGACACGATGGCCGCGTCTTCCGAATCTTCCTCGAGCTCCCGTACGAAGCCGCGATCGATTTTCAGTTCGCTCGCGGGAATCCGCTTGAGGTGCAACAGGCTCGAATATCCGGTGCCGAAATCGTCGATGGCGATGCGGACGCCCATGTCGTCGAGCCGCGTCAGGATCGCGAGACTGGTTTCCACGTCGCGCATTGCCGTGCTCTCCGTGATCTCGAGCGTCAGCGACGACGGCGGCACGCGATGATTCGCCAGCGCCTCCGCTACCGCCTCGACCATCCCCGCATGGCAGAACTGCAAGGCGGATAGATTCACCGCCATCGATAGCGACGTCTGTCCGGCCGAATGCCACACCGCCAGCTGGCGGCACGCTTCGTCGAGCACCCAGTTGCCGATCGGCACGATCGCACCCGTTTTCTCGGCGAGCGCGATGAACTGGTCCGGCATCAGCAGTCCCTGGACCGGATGGTCCCATCGCAGCAAGGCCTCGGCGCCAATCAGCGCGCCGTTGCCCGCCGCGTACTTGGGCTGGTAATGCAGGCGCAGCTGCCCCTGCTTGAGCGCGCCGCGCAGATCCTGCAGCAGCGTCTGCTGCGCGCGGGCCTGATGATTCATCGACCGCTCGAAGTAGAAGTACGCGTTGCGGCCGCTGGCTTTGGCGTGATACATCGCCGCGTCGGCATTCGTCAGCAGCGCGTCCTGATCGGCGCCATCGGCCGGGTGAACCGCGATACCGATGCTGGCCGAGACATGCAGCGTGAGCCCGGCCACGTAGACAGGCTCGCGCAGCGCGGCCAGCAGGGACTCGGCGATGACGCCCGCGTCCGCCGGCTCGTCCACGCGGGCCAGCAGCACGAACTCGTCGCCGCCCACACGGGAGATGGTGTCCTCAGACTGCATGATCGCGCGCAGCCGCCCCGCGATTTCCACGAGCAGCGCGTCGCCGACGTGATGGCCGTAGCTGTCGTTGATCCCCTTGAATCCGTCGAGGTCCACGAAGAGGACCGCGAAGCTTCCCTGCTGGCGCACGTTGGCTTGAATGGCCTGATTGAAGCGGTCATCGAGCAATGCGCGGTTGGGCAGGCGCGTCAGCTTGTCGTGCAACGCGAGGAATTCGAGTTCCTGGTTGGCCGCGCCGAGCGCTTCGGCCATGATGGCGGTGCGCATCTCCAGGCGCATGTCCAGCACCGACGTAATCAGCGCAACCGCGAGCACGCAGATCGTGATGACGAGGATCGGCAACGCGAGCGACTCGCCGGGCAGGCCCCTTCCCACGGCCCCGCACACGCTGCCCAGCGGGAATTCCGCCGCGGCCATGCCCGTGTAATGCATCGATGCGATCGCGCCGCCCATGATCACCGCCGCGCCGAGCCGGAGCTGATGCACGCGCGGCATGTTCCGGCGCAATTGAAACGCGATCCAGAGCGCCGCGCCCGATGCAGCCACGGCGATCATCACCGAGAGCGCGAACAGCGCGGGGTTGTAAATAATGCCGGGCTCGATGCGCATCGCCGCCATGCCCGTGTAATGCATGCTTGCGACCGCCCCGCCCAGCACGAGCGCACCGCCCGACAGTCGTTGCCACGGCAGATTTTCGCGACAGACGAGCCAGAGCGCGAAGGCCGATGCCCCGATCGCGATCGCCAGCGACAGCATCGTGATGCCGATGTCGTAGGCCAGCGGAATCGGTAACCGGAATGCCAGCATGCCGACGAAGTGCATCGACCAGATGCCGAAGCCCATCGCCGTGGCGCCGCCCGCCAGCCACACATGTGCCTGCACACCGCGCGCGGTTGCGATGCGGCCGGTGAGATCGAGCGCGGTATAAGACGCGAGCACGGCGACCAGCAGGGAGAACAGGACCAGAAGCGCGTCGTAGCTAGGGGACATCATCGGGACATCATCGAAAGGGCGAAATCGGTAAGGCGAGCGGTAAGGCGAGCGGTAAGGCGAGCGGTAAGGCGAGCGGCAGGGCGAGGGACGGCAAGTCAAATAACGGCGCCGGACCCGAAAAATTCAAGCGTCCGGAAACATAACAATACGATGCTTGACATGCAATCCGCCCGCAAGACGCGGCGTCCGACGATTCCTACACGTCAATCGGCGTGCGTCGGAGAGGCCACGCAACGGCGGACGCCTATGCTTCAGTCATGGCAGCGAACGCAGGAGAAACCAACATGTGGAAGCGAATTGCTGGTGCGCTCACAGTGGGCGCTTGTGTGTGGGCGATGTCCGGTTGCACGCTCGGCGGTGCCGCGGCGGGTGGCTATGCAGGACATGAACTGACCAACGGCAGCACCGCGGGCACGATTGGCGGCGCAGTGGTTGGCGGTGTTATCGGCCACGAGCTGGGCAAGTAAAGAACAACGTAGGACGTAACCTTTTCCGCTATCTGGAAGGACGGGCAGGGTCCCCCAGATTTGCGCGGTGCGGCTCTTGATGGGAAGAGTCCACCGCCACCGCCGCGTCATGTGCTTCGTGTTTCATCGCTGAAAGGCGTCACGCTCGACATGTCGTTTCGTGACGCGGCGCGTGGGAAACCTCAAAAAAAAGCCCCGGGATCTCCCCGGGGCTTTGTCTTTTGCGGCGATACGAGGTCAGTAGGACTTCGGCAGTCCCAGCACGCGCTCGGCGATATGACACAGGATCAGCTGGGCGCTGACGGGCGCGATTCGCGGGATGTACGACTCGCGCAGATAACGCTCCACGTGATACTCCCGCGCATAGCCCATGCCTCCTAGCGTGAGCACCGCGGTCTGGCAGGCCTGATGCGCGGCCTCGGCGGCGAGGTACTTCGCCGCATTCGCCTCCGCCCCACACGGCTTGCCCTTGTCATAAAGCCACGCCGCCTTCCACACCATCATGTCCGCGGCCTCGAGCGCCATCCATGCCTGCGCGAGCGGATGCTGGATGCCCTGGTTCTGTCCGATCGGCCGTCCGAACACGGTCCGTTCGCGCGCGTATCGCGTGGCGGCATCGAGCGCCGCCCGGCCAAGCCCCACCGCTTCCGCCGCGATCAGGATGCGTTCCGGGTTCAGCCCATGCAGGATGTACTCGAAGCCCCTGCCCTCTTCGCCGATGCGATCGGCTGCCGGCACCATCAGCCCGTCGATGAACAGCATGTTCGAGTCGACCGCGCCCCGGCCCATCTTGTCGATCTCCCGCACTTCCACGCGCTCGCGGTCGAGCTTCGTATAGAACAGGCTCAGGCCCTGCGTGGGTCTGGCGACCTTGTCGAGCGGCGTGGTGCGCGCGAGCAGCAGCATGCGCGTGGCCACCTGCGCGGTGGAGATCCAGATCTTGCGGCCATCCACGCGATAGGCACTGCCATCGGGCGTGGCGACGGCCTGCGTCTTCAGGCGCGTGGTGTCGAGGCCCGCGTCCGGTTCGGTCACGGCGAAGCACGCTTTCTCCTCGCCCGCGATCAGCGGCGGCAGCGCGGCCTGCTGTTGCGCCTCGCTGCCGAAAACGACGACCGGGTTCAGGCCGAACACGTTCATATGAATGGCCGACGCGCCCGAAAACCCGGCCCCCGATGCCGACACCGTCTGCATGATCAGCGCAGCCTCGGTAATACCGAGTCCCGCGCCGCCGTACTGCTCCGGCATCGCGATGCCCAGCCAGCCCGCGCCGGCCATGGCCTTGTGGAACGCATGCGGAAACTCGTGGCGCGTGTCGAGGTCGGCCCAATACTCGGGTCCGAAGTCAGCGCAGAGCTGCGTGACGGCCTCGACGATGGCGTTTTGTTCGGCGGTCCGTTCGAAGTTCATCCCATCACTCCGGCTGGATGCCCGCGTCCTTGACGAGCCGGGTCCATTTGACGAGCTCGCTGTTGACGAAGCTCGCGAACTGCTGCGGCGTCTGGCCGAAGGCCTCGAAACCGAGCGCTTCGAAGCGCGGCGCGACTTCCTTGCTGCCCGCGATCTTCGTCAGTTCGCGATTGAGACGCTCGACGATCGGCTGCGGCGTCCTGGCGGGCGCGAACACGCCGTTCCACGACGTGATGTCGAAACCCTTGAGGCCCGGCGTGTCGCCGATCGGCGGCAGGTCGGGCAGAAGGCGGCTGCGCTGCGCGGTGGTGACGGCGAGCGCGCGCATCTTGCCCGCCTTGACGTTGGCGATTCCGGCGGCCACGTCGACGAACATCATCGGCACCTGTCCCGCGATCACGTCCGTCATCGCCGGCGGGGTGCTCTTGTACGGCACGTGCAGCAGGTCGATGCCGGCCATGCGGCCGAGCGTCGCGCCCGACACGATGCCCGTGCTGTTGCCGCTTGCGTACGACATGCCAGGATGGGATTTCGCATAGGCGATCAGTTCCGCGACGCTATTGACGGGCAGCTTCGGATTGATGACCAGCATGAACGGCAGGTTGCCCATGCGGGCGACCGGCGTGAAGTCCTTGATCGGGTCGTACGGCAGCTTCTTCATCAGCGAGGGGTTCGCCGAGTGTGTCGTATTGGTCGTCATGAACAGCGTGTAGCCGTCCGGAGCGGCCTGTGCGACAAGTTCCGCGGCAATCGCGCCGTTGGCGCCGGGACGGTTGTCCACCACGACGTTCTGGCCCAGCGCGTCGCCCAGTTCCTTCGCCGTGATACGCGCCACGGCGTCGGTGCCGCTGCCGGCGGCGAACGGCACCACGAGGCGGAGCGGACGGCTTGGCCACGCGTCGGCGGCGGACGCGGGCGTTGCGGCGAGCAGGGCCGGCAGACCGGCCATCGTCATGACGGTGGCGGCCAGCAGGCGGCGCACGCGGAAGTTCGGCATGTTTGTCTCCAGATGTTTTGTCGGGCGTCCTGTCTCGGCGCCTCGGTGTTGATTCGTTATGCGGCGGGTCGGATGACGCGATCCGGCGATTCCTCGTACGGCGGGCCGTAGATGACCAGCAGCTTCACGGGTTCCTCGCTGACCACGGTGAACACATGCATCGCGTCCGCCGGGAAGAAGCAGCATTCGCCCGGGCCCAGTTCGCGGGACTCGCCATTGACCTCGGCGCGTGCGCGGCCTTCAAGGATGTAGCAGACCTGCTCGATGCCGGGATGCGCGTGCGGCAGCGCGCCCTTGCCGCGCTCGATCGTGCCGTGAATGACCTCGATCTGGGTCGCGCCGACGTTCTCGCGGCCGATGATGCGGCGGTTCAGCGTGCCGACGTGATTGGCGGGGTGGTAACCCTCTACGTCCTCGACGCGGACGAAGTAGCTGGGCGCGATGGTCATGGCGGGGTGTCTCCGGCTGTTTTTCATATCTATGAATACAATTTTATAGATATGAAAACTGGCGTCAACGGGGTCAACCCTGAGTCCGGCTGGAGGCAGCCCGCTTCCGGTGCTCATTTTGGGCTCACTCTGGCTGTCCACACTGATTGCATCGGCGGCGCGCGATCCTCAACCGCTGCAAGGACTTACACCATGGCCAGAACCCCTACCACCCTCGCGGACGCCCGCGTCAGCTGGCAAGCCCGGCTCCTCACCCGCCTGCTGCCGCGCATGGTGTCCGCCGGTGTGCGCGACGGCGCCACGCCGTTGAGCGACATCCCCGCGCTACGCGCCCGCACGGAACGCCTCGCCCGCCCCGGGGCGATCGTCTCCCACGTCTGGGGGCCGCGTGTGCGGCGTCATCCGGATGCCGGGGTGGCTGGGGAATGGACGGAGCCGGTACGAGCGTCGGGTGTCTCGCCGCCGGGCGTGGTGCTCTACCTCCATGGAGGCGCGTTCGCATTCGGATCGCCGGCGACGCATCGCGCGGTCACGACATCGCTGGCGCGGTTGAGCGGCCTGCCCGTGCTATCGCTCGACTACCGGCTGGCGCCCGAGCATCCGTTCCCCTGCGCGCTCGACGATGCGGTGCACGCCTACCGCACGCTGCTCGCGCGCGGGATCCCGCCGTGGTCGATCGTGCTGGCTGGGGACTCGGCCGGAGGTAACCTGGCGCTGGCCACGCTCGTCGCATTGCGCGACGCAAAGACAGACCTGCCGGCCTGCGGGATCCTGTTCTCGCCGTGGGCCGACCTGCGCCACGCCACGCAGCGCGACAGCGGCGCGCTGCCCCTGTCGCAGGCCGCCATGGCGATGGCCACCCGCCTGTACATCGGCGACACACCCGAGCCGCTGGCCTCGCCAGCGCTGGCCGATTTGCATGGCCTGCCCCCGCTCCAGATTCACGTCAGCGACACGGAAGCGATATACCGCGACGCCCGCGCGCTCGCCTCTCGACTGCGCCGCGCCGGCAGCGCGGCGGAACTCTCTATCTGGCACGCGATGCCACACGCGTGGCCCTGCTTCGCGCCCTTCCTGCCCGAAGCCCGCGCCGCTCTGCGGCAAGCCGCGACATTCATCCGCCGCAGCACGGGGCTGGCCTCGACGCGTTGAGACTGCCGGCTGCCCCTATAATTCGCCGATGTCCAAACCCCCCGCCCCCTCCGCCAACGTCAAGACCGCGCTGCGCGTCATCGAGATCATCGAGACCTTTGCGCGGGAGCGCAGGGCGTTGTCGTTGTCCGAGCTCGCGCGGCTGTTGGCCGTGCCGGCCTCCAGTTGCCTCGCGCTGATTCGCACGCTGACCTCGCTCGGCTATCTCTACGAAACGAGCCGGCGGCAAGGGTATTACCCTACCGGCCGGCTCCTGGCCATGGCGCAGCAGATCGCCAGACACGATCCGGTGCTCGATCGCGTGCACGACACCATGGCCGAGTTGCGCGAAGCCACCGGCGAGACGATCGTCATCGGCAAGCTCCACGAAGGCCGCGCGGTGCTCTACCTCGATGTCCTCGAATCCCCGCATGCCATTCGTTATATCGCCACGGCCGGCGAAGCGCGCGAGCTGCACGCGAACTCGATCGGCAAGGCGCTGCTCGCCGCCATGGACGACGACGAGCGCGCTGCCCTGCTGAAGCAGTTGCCCCTCGAACGCTTCACCGCGCGCACCCTTACCACGAGGAAAGACATCGAAGCCGAACTCGTCGCCTCGAAAGCGCGCGGCGCGTTCGTCAACCTCAGCGAATCGATGCCGGACGTGGGCGCCCTCGCCTGGCCCGTGCGACTGTCGGGCGAATGCTATGCGATCTCGATCGCCGGCCCCGTGTATCGCATCGAACCGAACATCGAACGCTTCTCTGCCATCTTGCGGACGGCATGCGCCACGCTGGAACGCGTGAACTGAGCCGCCCTAGCGGGCCGGCAGGATACGCCCGACGACCTCGCCAAAGCCCACGCGATACCCATCGCCCTGGCACCAGCCCGTCATCGCGACCTCATCTCCATCCTCGAGGAACCCGCGGCGCGTGCCATCCGCCAGCGTCAGCGGCTCGGCACCGTTGCGCGTGGTCTCGAGCAGGCTGCCGAATGCATCCGGCGTGGTGCCGCTGATCGTGCCGGAACCCATGAGGTCGCCGACACGCACGTTGCATCCCGACACCGTATGGTGGGCAAGCTGCTGCGCCATCGTCCAGTACATCGCGCGGAAATTCGTGCGGCACACGGTGGTCGCGTCGGCCGCGCCGGCCGGACGTAAAGACACCTCCAGCACGATGTCATAGGCGTTGCGCTCATGCTGCCGCAGATAGGACAACGGCTCGGGCGACTGCACCGGATTGTCGCGACGGAACGGCGCGAGCGCTTCCATCGTGACGACCCACGGCGAGATCGAGGTGCCGAACGACTTGCTGTTGAACGGCCCCAGCGGCACGTATTCCCACTGCTGGATATCGCGCGCGCTCCAGTCGTTGAGCAGCACCATGCCGAACATATGCGCGGGCGCATCAGCCACGGAAACCGGTTCGCCAAGCGCGGACGGCGTGCCGACGATGAAGCCCATCTCGAGCTCGTAATCGAGCTTGCGGCACGGGCCAAACAGCGGCCGCGCCTCGTTCGGCAGCTTGATCTGCCCATTGGGCCGATGCAGCGGCGTGCCACTGACCACAACGGAACTGGCACGCCCGTTATAGCCGATCGGAATCTCGAGCCAGTTCGGCAGCAGCGCGTTCTCGGGGTCGCGGAACATGCTGCCCACATTGGTCGCGTGCTCGCGCGACGAGTAGAAATCGGTGTAGCCGGGAATGTCGATCGGCAGATGCAGCGTGACATCGCGCATGGGCACGAGCGCGCGCTCGCGCAGCGAGGCATTGCCCGCCAGCGTGGTATCGCCTTCCGACAGCAGCGCCATCAACCTCGCACGCGTCTCGCGCCACACAGGCTGACCGAGCGCCATGAAACGATTGAGCGTGCCGCCGGCAAACGTGCCGCGCGTCGCGGCGGGCAACAACCCGGCCTCATCGAGCACCGCAAGGTCGAGCACCATCGCGCCGATGGCCACGCCAGCACGTGGCGCACGATCCGCGGTCGAAAAAACGCCGTATGGCAGGTTCTGCAACGAAAAATGCGTGCGGCCATCGTTGGCCGAGGCAATCCAGCTGAGCATGGTCATGAGGTCGTGTCTCGGAAAATCAGCGCTGTGTCGGGTCGAAATGCTTCCGCAGACCCTGCCAGCACGTGTAGTAGTCCTGCTGCAGCAACGCCGACTGCGCGGCATACGGCGTCGGACGAATCACCGTGGGTGTCTCGAACATGAAGGCCATGGTGTCGGTGACATGATGCGGCGCGCTCGTGTCCGCGCGACTCGCGCGCTCGAAGGTTTCCGCATCGGGCCCATGCCCGCTCATGCAGTTGTGCAGGCTCGCGCCGCCGGGCATGAAGCCCTCGGCCTTGGCATCGTAGACGCCGTCGATGAGCCCCATGAACTCGCTCGCCACGTTGCGATGGAACCAGGGCGGACGGAACGTGTGCTCGGCGGCAAGCCAGCGCGGGCCGAAGATCACGAAGTCGATCGTATCGACACCCGGCGTATCGGACGGCGCCTGCAGGACGAGAAAAATCGACGGATCGGGATGATCGAAGCTGATGGACCCGATCGTGTTGAAACGCCGCAGATCGTACTTGTAGGGGGCGTAGTTGCCATGCCAGGCCACGACGTCCAGCGGCGAGTGATCGATCTCCGCGCGCCACAGGTTGCCCTGAAACCGCGCCACCAGTTCGAACTTGCCTTCGCGGTCCTCGTAGGCGGCCACCGGGGATAGAAAATCGCGCGGATTGGCGAGGCCGTTGGACCCCAGCACGCCGAGGTCGGGCAGCCGGAACAACTGTCCGAAGTTCTCGCAGATATAACCGCGCGCCTCGCCATCGGGCAGCTCCACGCGGAACCGCACGCCGCGCGGGATTACCACGATCTCCTGCGGCGACACCTCGAGCCGGCCCATCTCCGTCGCCACGAGCAGACGGCCTTTCTGCGGCACGATCAACATCTCGCCGTCGGCGTTGTAGAAGAAGCGGTCCGTCATCGACCGGTTGGCCAGATAGAGATGGATACCGCAGCCCGTAAAGTCGGCCGGTCCGCCGTTGCCGGCCATCGTGACGATGCCGTCCACAAAGTCCGTCGGCGCCGAGGGCATCGCCGGGGGGCTCCAGCGCAGCTGGTTCGGCGTGGGCGGGACTTCGTCGAAGCGGCTCACCCAGCGCGAAGACTCCATGCGCGCGAACGGCCGATGCATCGCACCGGGGCGAATCCGGTACAGCCAGCTGCGGCGGTTGTGCGCGCGCGGCGCCGTAAACGCGGTACCCGAAATCTGCTCCGCGTACAGGCCGTATGGCACGCGCTGCGGCGAGTTTTGACCCTCCGGCAACGCACCGGGCAAAGCCTCGGTCGCGAACTCGTTGGCGAATCCGGATTGGTAGCGGAAGGGATCAGGCATGGCGGCGTCTCCTGAATTACGTATTAATTAATGATTTCCGCTAATCGTAATTTCGACGGAGAGGCGTGTCAAATCCCGATGCGGATCCGCAAGCGGCAGACGGTGGCCGCCAACCAAGCATTGGGGAACGGGACGTGGGAGAGCGTGGCAAGACGGTACCGCGCGGACGGTATCCACGCGGCACGATGCAGCGCGATGCAGCACGAAGTGTGCAGCCGTGCGGGCACGCAGGCACGCTGGCACGCGCCGAGGGCGGTCGCGGCGCCACCGGTGCGCGATGCACCGGCAAGCTGCGGCAATGTTCGCCGGGCCGCCCTGGGGCGGCCCGACATGGACAGCGGCGGCCTTTACAGCGGTTTGTGGCCCTCGCCGGTGCTGGAACCGGCGCCAAACCCGCCAGACGACGGCGCCGAACCCGAGGGCGTGCCGCCCGACGATGCGGGCTGGCCAGCCATCGAGGCCGCCGTGACGCCGCCGTTGCGGCTGGCAATGAATGCATTCACGTCGGCCGCCAGATGCTGAGGGGCTAACACCACCTCGAGCCCCAGCGCCTCGCAGGCGGCGAGGAACGTGGACATACGCGGATCGGCCTGACCCGATTCCGCCCGCAGATAGGCTTCCCGGGAAATCCCGGCCTTACGGGCGACGTCCTCCTGCTTGAGCTTGCGCGCACGGCGCAACGCCCGCAGTTGCCGGAACGGTTCGCTAGCGCCTCTTGGCACGGCTGTACTGTTCATGTCGGTCTCCAGTCACCAGTCAAAAAAAAGTGCGCGGACGTGCATTCGAGTATAGAGCACGTAAAGCGTTCCGTAGGTCCTTTGCGAAACACTTTTGCAGATTTCCTATGATGGCGCGTTCGGGCCTTCCGGGCTCTAGTCCGAAAGGCTTACACAGCACAACATCGCCTGCGCACTCACACTAACGGCGTTGCCAGCTTTGCGTTGACGTCACATAAGTATTGTCGAAGTGTGCAGTAAGGCAAGTTGACAAACCGACCGGTCGTGCTAATCTCCAGCGCATGCAGAAAGGTCAACTCACGCGCGCCGCGATCATCGAACAGGCCCTCGCGTCCGCGAGCCAGGTCGGATTCGAACAGTTGTCGCTCGCAACGCTGGCGGCCGACACCAGAATGTCGAAGAGCGGCCTGTATGCGCATTTCAAGTCAAAGGAAGCCCTGCAGGAGGCGGTGCTCGAGCGTGCCGCCGAACGCTTCGGCGAGATCGTGGTGCAGCCCGCCATGCGTGCGCCGCGCGGCGTGCCGCGGGTGCAGACGCTCTTCGACGGATATCTCGAATGGGTCGGCGGCACCGTGACGGGCGGGCGCTGCCTGTTCATGGCGCTGGCGCAGGAGTACCGCGACCGTCCCGGCGTCATCCGCGATCAGCTCGTGCAGGCCCTCAAGGATTGGCACAGCACCATCGCCCGCGTGATTCGAGACGCAATCGACGAAGGCGCCGTCCGCGCCGACGTGGAACCTCGCCAGTTCGCGTTCGACATGGTCGGCATCGGCATGTCGTTCCAGACGTCGTTCAAGCTGCTCGGCCGCGACGACGCGGAAGCCATGGCGCGCCATGCGTTCGCGCGCCTGCTGGCCGACGTGCGGACCGACGTGCGGACGGACGTTCAGACGAACATACAGGCGCATACGCGGGCGTCCTAAGGCATGTTTTATCGCGTTTTATTGCTTTAAAAATAGCACGACTGGTCGGTCGCAAAATGCAAAAAATTGCGACGGGTGTGGGCACCGGGCGCTAGCGCGCCGGGAAGACCGTCCAAACCGTCCATCGAGGAGGTCTTTACCGTGTCGCAAGTGCTGTCGCCATCATCCCGTTCCGCCGAAAATTCCCCGCCGGCCGCCACGCCCCCGAGGTCCTCCGCCCCGCCGCGCGTCGCGGGCTGGTATCGGCTCCGATGGCAGGCCACATCGCTGCTGCACCCCGCCCGCGCCGCGCGGGAGCTCGAACGCCTGTGGTTCTCGCCGCCGCGCGCGCCCGTGGCGGCGCCGGGTCAGCGACTGCTGGATGCCGCACGCGCGGACTGGGCGCTCGTGACGGGCCAGGGGGCAAGCCGGCGCGTGCGCGTGTATCGATGGGGACAGGAAGGCCCGGTCGTGCTGCTTGCGCACGGCTGGGGCGGCAATGCCGCGCAATGGCACACGCTGGTGCCGCGGTTGCTCGACGCGGGCCTGCGCGTGGCGGCGTTCGATGCGCTCTCCCACGGGGCGTCCGACGCTGGGGCGCATGGGGTTGAGCGCAGCTCGATCGTCGAATTGTCGAGGTCGCTGCTGGCGGCGGCGTGGCATGTGGGGCCCGTGCACGCGGTGGTATCGCATTCGGCCGGCGGCCCGGCGACGGCGCTGGCCATTCGCGAAGGCCTGCCGGTACGGCGTGCCGCGCTCGTCTGCCCGCCCGCGGACATGGGCCGTGCGTGCGCGGCACTGGCGTGGCAGCTGGGCTTCAGTCCCGCAGTGTTCGCGCGCATGGCGCGTGACAGCGCAAAGTGGCTGGGCATGCCGTGGTCCGCGCTGAATGTGCCCGATATCGGCCGCAAGCGCGACGTGCCGCCGACCCTCATCGTCCACGACCGCGATGACCGGGAAGTGCCCTGGGAAGATGGGGCCGCCATCGCGGGAGCATGGCCCGGCGCGCGGCTCGCCACCACCGAAGGCCTGGGCCACCGCCGCATCCTTCAGGACGCGGCGGTCGCCAAAACGATCGCGGCCTTCGTTGCAGGTTAGCGCAATGACGAGTTAGCTCAGAACCCCTGCAGCACCAGCTTCCCGATCGTCTGCCCACCCTCCAGCATCGCGTGCGCGCGCCGCAGGTTTTCGGCGTTGATCGCGCCCAGGTTCTCGCCGAGCGTGGTTTGCAGGCGGCCAGCGTCGATCAGGCGGGCGACTTCGTTCAGCAGCTTGTGCTGGGCGACCATATCCGGCGTGCCGTACATCGCGCGCGTGAACATGAACTCCCAGACGAACGTGGCGCTCTTGCTCTTCAGGTCGCCCACCGCGAGCGGGCCCGAGTTTTCGACGATCGAGCAGATCTTGCCCTGCGGCGCGATCGCTTCGGCCATCGCCTTGAAGTGGCGGTCCGTGTCGTTGAAGCACAGGATGTAGTCGACGTTCTCGAAGCCCAGCGTGCGCAGCTGCGCGGGAATGTCGCCGCGATGGTCGATCGTATGGTCGGCGCCGAGCTTGCGCACCCATGCCTCCGACTCCGGACGCGAAGCCGTCGCGATGACGGTCAGCTTCGCCAGTACCTTGGCCAGCTGGATGCCGATGGAACCGACGCCGCCGGCGCCGCCAATGATGAGCACGGACTTGCCCTCATGCTCGCCCTTCTCCGAAACGCCCAGGCGGTCGAACAGCGCTTCCCACGCGGTGATGGCGGTCAGCGGCAGCGCGGCCGCATGCGCGAAGTCCAGCGATGCGGGCTTGTGCCCCGCGATGCGTTCGTCAACGAGGTGATATTCGCTGTTGGTACCGGGACGCGTGATGCTGCCCGCATAGAACACCGGGTCGCCCACCTTGAAGAGCGTGACGTCCGCACCCACGGCCACGACGGTACCCGCCGCGTCCCATCCCAGCACACGCGGGGACGGTTCGACCTTGTCCTTCGGCGCGCGGACCTTGGTGTCCACCGGATTCACGGCCACCGCCTCGATCTTGACGAGCAGGTCGTGGCCCGCCGCTTCCGGCCTGGGCAGTTCGACGTCGAATAGCGATTGCGGGTCGGCGATGGGCAGATAACGGGTCAGGCCGATGGCTTTCATGGAAGGCTCCTGTGAGAAATCTCGATGCCTGCATCGTAGCCAATTCCCATCCGCTTGATTAGCCGGAAACTGCAGCAATCACTTTCATCGATTTCGTGAAAATGCGAACATAAAAAAGCCCGCCACGAGGGCGGGCATGCGTCAGCGCATCGTTGTTACGAGGCCCCCTCCCCCATCAGGTCACGTCGTCCGGCACCGGGCGATAGCCCATCGGCGACGTGGTATTGGCATGTACGTATTTCTTCGCGTGCGCCTCGCGCATCGGCTTGAGCACGAAGATGGCCAGCAGCGCGGAGAGGGCCGCCATGCCGGACGCCAGCATGAACACCGCGTGCCAGTCGCCCGTCGCGGCGGTGATCACGCTCGAGAACGGGACCAGCAGCGCGGCAGTGCCCTTGGCGGTGTACAGCAGGCCGGCGTTGGTCGCGGCAAACTTCGGACCGAACGTATCGCCGCATGTGGCCGGGAACAGGCTGTAGATCTCGCCCCAGGCGAAGAACACCACGCCCGTCAGCACCACGAACGCCACGGGGTTATGCCCGTATTTCGACAGCAGCACGATGCCGACCGCCTCCACCGCGAACGCGAGGAACATCGTGTTTTCGCGGCCGATGTTGTCGGAGATCCAGCCGAAGAACGGACGCGTCAGGCCGTTCAGTACGCGGTCGATGGTCAGCGCGAACGTGAGTGCCGGCAGTGTCAGGCCGAGAATCGAGACCGGCGAATCGTGCAGGCCGAAATCCTTGGCGATAGGGCCGAGCTGCGCCGTGGCCATCAGGCCGCCGGCCGCCATCATCACGAACATCGCGTACATGACCCAGAAGATCGGTGACGAGAGGACCTGACGCGGCGTGGCGTTGTAGGTCGTGGCGCTCTTCAGCGTGGCCTTGACCTCGCTGAGGATCTTCGCCGACGGCGGATACAGGGCCATGCCCAGCAGGAACACGATCAGGCCCTGGCCGAGACCGAACCACAGGAACGTGGCCTCGTAGCCGCTGCTCTTGATCATGTTGGCGATGGGCACCACGGTGAGCGCGGAACCCGCGCCGAAACCCGCGGCGGTAATGCCCGCCGCGAGGCCGCGACGGTTCGGGAACCACTTGAGCGCGTTACCCACGCACGTCCCGTACACCGCGCCGGCGCCCACACCGCCGATGGCGGCCGCGACGTACAGCATCGGCAGCGACGAGGCCACCGAGTTCAGCGCCCACGCGATGGCGCATAGCAGCCCCCCACCCACCACGACCGGGCGCGGACCGTACTTGTCGACGAGATACCCCTCGATCGGAACGAGCCACGTTTCCGTGACCACGAAGATGGTGAAGGCCACCTGGATCGCTGTGCGGCCCCAGTGGTACTTGTCATCGATCGGATTGACGAACAGCGTCCAGCCGTATTGCATGTTGGCGATCATCGCCATACAGATCACGCCGAATGCGAGTTGCACCCAGGGGGAAGCAAACCGAGACGTCGGCGCCTGTTGCTGCAGTTCCATGGTGTCTCCTTCTGACGGGCCGGCCCGCCGTTGTGGATTTTTGGCGCCCTTTTCGGGCGCTCGTTAGTCTCGAACAGCTAAGCCGTTCTAGTGCTATACGGTATGTGATATATCAACCAAGTCAAGGCGGGAAATCGGTGCGGTGCCGCACCTGTCGGCGGCCTGTCGGGGGATGGGCGCCCTACGATGCCGGCAATGGTTCGCGGCATGCATGAAACCCTCGCGCCGGCGCGCGGGCATCCGTTTGCAATCAAACGGTTAGCGACTGGGGGAAGATCAATGCGCAGAGAACGCGCGCGTATGGGCGCGCCGTGCGGCGCAGCAGCGTGCGTACCCTGATAGGGAAAGTCCTAGGCACCGGACAATCGCAATCGCTCGTGAATGTGTCGACATCCAGAATCGATCGGAATGGGCGATGGAGGAGAAGCGGGGAAGAAAGTCGGCCGTGAGCTCAGACGTCGTGGAGACGACGGAAGCCTTGAATCATGTTGGAGAAGCCGGCCGTAACAAGCTCCAACGTCAGGGCGAGGGGGATCAGATACGCGCGAATTCCGGAACCAGCGCCGGGGTCGCAGCGGGACGCGAGCGGCCAACGCCGTCGGTCGAATCCTGCGCGGCGCCCAGTCCGGCAAAGCGGCCATGATCCTGCGCGGTCGTCAGCGTCTCCATGGACACGCCGTTGGCGATGAGCCAGGTTGCGAAGACGCCCAGATGGATAAGACCCAGCGCGATGACGGTAAGCAGAGCGGTGTTCATGAAAAATCCTGAGTGAGGTAGGTCAAGGAGTTTTCATTATATGCTGCATCGCAACGTCTGTAAATATTCTGTATGTGATATATCAACAGAAGTTTTCTTCTATATGCGCCAAACGCAACAACGCACCCCTAGGGGTGCGTTGTTGGGCGCTTTCGCGCATCGCCGCATGCTGCTCAGCTGTTGCTAAGTGGCATACGCGGCGCTAAAACCCTTGCTGCATTGCGGTCAATTCATCAGGTCCGCGAACAAGCCCATTGAAAGAACTCATCGATCGTTCAGCCTGGTCTCGTCCTGCTCTCATCCCGCTTTTTTCAGCAGATCCTGATCGTACTCCTGCGCCCGCAGGTTGTCCCAGACGGCCGCCGCATTGGGCTTGAGCGACCGGCTCTTGCGCCGGACCAGCATGACGGTGGAGGTCACCTGAGGCCGTAGCGGCCGCAGCACTGCCGTCGGCGAAACGCCCGCCGCCTGCGCGCGCGACGGCACCACGCCGATGCCGAGCCCCATCGCCACCATGCCGAAGATCGCGGCGAAGTGGCCCAGTACCTGCAGGGTGCCGGGACGCACGTGATAGGTGGCAAGCGCGCGCTCGACGGCGGGCTGCATGCCCGAATGCTGATCGAGCGTCAGCACCGTTGCATCGGCGAGGTCCCCCCACCCTAACGTATCGCGCGCTGCCAGTGGGTGCTCCGCAGGCAGCACGGCACACAGCGGATCCACGCACAGCGGCTCGCAATAGAGATCGTCGCAGGGCGTGGGATTGCTCGCGATGCCGAAGTCCACCTCGCCGTTGCGCACGCTTTGCAGCACGCCGTCATGCGATCGATCGCGCAGCGTGATGCCGATGCCCGGCCATGCGCCGCGGCATCCCGCGACCCACGTGGGAACGCACATCGACGACAGCACGGGATCCGTGGCGATCTGCACGGTGCCCTGGCTCGGCTTGGCCGTGCCGTGGCTTTCGCGCAGGGTCTGCTCGACCTCCTCTATCAAATGGCAGATGCGTTGGGACAGATGCGCGCCGGCGTCGGTGAGTTCCACCTGGCGCGTGGTGCGATCGAACAGACGCTGATCGATTTCCTCCTCCAGTTCGCGCACGCTGCGACTGATGGCCGATTGCGTGAGGCCCAGCTCGGCCGCGGCGCGCGTGAAACTCTTCTGGCGCGCCACGGCCGCGAAGGCCTTCAATTGTGGAAGCGAAACATTCATGGTGCCGCTCCTTCTTGTGATGCTGCTATAGGGTGCCGCGTGGATGGTGTCGTGTTTGTGTTGTCGCGCTCGTGTTGCCGCGTTTCGAATCGGTAATCGTCATGCCCATCTGGGCCGGTGCCCTACTCTCCCTTGCCCGCGGAGAACCCCGCCATGTACGTCGCGCGGTCATTCACCGTCTGTGCGTTCACATGACCGGTGATGAAGCGCCTGCGCATCGGTTGCAGCAGGAACTTCGCGGACAGGCCCGCCGCAACGGTCATCACCGCCGCGACCGTGAACACGAGGCTCCAGCCGCCGTGATGCGACAGCACGGACGCCAGCGGCACGAGCAGCGCGGCGGTGCCTTTCGCGGTGTAGAGCGTGCCGGCGTTGGCCGCGGCGAACTTGCTGCCGAACGTGTCGGCGCACAGCGCCGGGAAGATCGAGAAGATCTCGCCCCAGAACAGGAAGGTCAGCGCCGCGAACAGCATGAACAGGTACGGGTTGTGGCCGAACTCCATCAGGCCGATCAGCGAAAGGCCCTCGCCGATGAAGATGAAGAACATCGTGTTCTCGCGGCCGATGCGGTCCGAGATGAACCCGCACAGCGGACGCGTCAGGCCGTTGCAGAGGTTGTCGATCGACAGCGTCATCGTCAGCAGCGGCAGCGTGACGCCGAGCATCGTGATCGGCATCGACGAGAAGCCAAAGTCCTTCGCGATGGGGCCGAGCTGCGCGGTGGCCATGATGCCGCCGGCGGCCACGGCGACGAACGACGCATAGATCAGCCAGAACACGGGTGTGCGCACCATCTGGCCGGGCGTGAATTCCACCGGATTCGTCAGGATCGCCTTGTTCGTCTGCGTGATGCGCGGCGGCTTCGGCTTGACCAGCAGCAGCGCCATGATGAAGATCAGGACGCCCTGGATGATGCCGAACGTGAAGAACGCATGTTCGTAGCCCGACGCCTGGATCGTGTTGGCGATGGGAATCACCGTGATGGCGGAGCCGGCGCCGAATCCCGCGGCAGTCAGGCCCGCGGCGAGGCCGCGCTTGTCCGGGAACCACTTGAGGGCGTTGCCGACGCACGTGCCATAGACGCCGCCGGCGCCGATGCCCGCGATCACCGCCGACGCGTAGAGCATCGGCAGCGACGTGGCGTACGAGTTCATGACCCATGACAGGCCGGCGCAGATCGCGCCGCATGCCACCACGGGACGGGGACCGAACTTGTCGACGAGCCAGCCTTCGATCGGCACCAGCCACGTCTCGGTCACGATGAAGATGGAAAAGGCGACCTGGATGGCGGATTCGCCCCAGTGGTGCTTGGCATTCATGGGATTGACGAACAGCGTCCAGCCGTACTGGAGGTTCGCCACGAGGCCCATACAGAGCACACCGATGAATAACTGGAACCAACGGTTGTGCAGCAAACCGCCATTGGAATTGCCCATGACGGGGCCTGCCGCATCGATGTGCGCCATGTCGTGTCTCCTTGCATTAGTGTCTTGCGCTCTGATGGCGCAGCCGGGCAACCCATCGTGGGGGATGGTGCCCTCGTTCTTCACTACTGAATGAGCGCGCCTGACATTGCGGCACGTTGCATCGGTGGAATTGATGCTACTTCAAACTTAGATCACCACAGCATAAAGTTTTTTATTATGATCATTGACGATCCTTTATAGATTGCAGGAATCGGTGCAATGAAAAATGCCACGCTGCGTCAACTCAAGGTCTTTGAAACGGTGGCCCGCCACCTGAGCTTTTCGCGCGCGGCGGAAGAACTGCACCTCACGCAACCTGCTGTTTCTACACAGGTTCGTCAACTCGAACACCACGTAGGGCTGCCGCTTTTCGAGCAGCTTGGCAAGCGCATCTACCTCACGCCGGCGGGCACGGAGATGCTGCATTACAGCCGCAGTATCATTCAGCAATTCCGCGAGGCGGAAGATGCGATGGCGCAGCTTAAGGGTATATCCGGAGGCCGTCTCAATGTCGCCGTGATCAGTGCGGGCGACTATTTTTTTCCGCGATTGCTTGCGGAATTCATGGGCCGTCACGACGGCGTAACTTTAAATCTTGCGGTGCACAATCGCGAAGAATTATTGCATCAGCTTGGCGGCAACCTCACCGACCTGGCCGTGATGGTGCGGCCGCCAGAAAGCGGCGACACGATTGCCGAGTCGTTTGCACCGCACCCCTACGTCATTGTTGCGGCGCCCAATCATCCGCTGGTGGGCAAGCGGCACATTCCATTGGCGGGACTCGCCGAAGAAGCCTTCGTTTCGCGCGAGCGCGGATCGGATACGTGGAATTCGATGCAGGAGGGTTTTGCGGGGCGCCTGTCGAACCTGCGTATTGCCATGGAGATCAAGAGCACCGAGACGATCAAACAAGCGGTGATCGCCAACATGGGCATCGCCTTTCTGTCGGCCCACACGGTCGGCCTCGAGCTGCAGGCCGGCAAGCTTGCCGTGCTCGATATCGAGGGCTTCCCCGTCATGCTCAACTGGTACGTCGTGCATCGCCGGAACAAGCGGCTCCCGCCTGTCGCGCTGGCGTTCAAGCATTTCCTGATGGAGGAAGGCGCGCGTCTGATCCAGCAGATCACGGGCGTCGAAGGGCTGATCCGGCAACCATAAGCGATTCATTATGGTTTTGGTTTGCAACTTTAATTATCGTAAATAGGTCGTCGTCACTAAGCTTCATCTCAACGAAGCTCGCTCGTCACACATCACGAGCCCACCTCACGAGCCACCTGAAGGAGACGACCATGGACCAACTCGCTACGCCCTCCCCCGCCGTCACGCACGACGCCTCCACGGCCCAACGCATCGACCGCGACATGCAACTGGCCGCGTTCAACGCCGCCTTCATGGAACTGGGCCTGCGCTTCCGCTGGGACATGGAAATGTTCGACTGGCTGTGCGGCATCGAATGCGAACGCACGCGCGTGTGCCGCTACATCGAGGAATACCACGCCCACCTGCTCACGGCGTACGAACCCGCCTTCCTGAGCCAGCTGATCTTCGACAAGAAGAACGACTACCTCCGCGCAATGCAGACGGGCGTGAACTGATTTCTCCTCGTCGCAGTGACAACGACAATGGCCGCTTTCCCGACTCCTCGGGAAAGCGGCCATAAACATGTGGCGAAGGTCGCGCGGCTGACGTCCGTCAACCAGCCGTAGCCCCCACCCTCCCCTCCAGCTCCGTGATCCGTTTCTTCAACGCCCGCTCTTCCTGGAAGCGGGCCGTCTCGTCACGGATCACCGCGACGATGCCGGTGATCTTGCCGTCGTCGCCGTGCAGCAGGGCCACCGTGAAGGCGATCGATAGCGCGTCGCCCTTCTTGTTGATGGCGGGGACTCTCAGGAGGTCGTGGCCGTAGCGGGTCTGGCCGGTGGCCATGGTCTTGTCATAGCCTTCCCAGTGACGCCCGCGGAGGCGTTCCGGGATGATCAGGTCCAGCGACTGGCCCAGCGCTTCTTCCTGCGTGTAGCCGAAGATGTATTCGGCGGCGGGATTCCACAGCGTGATGGCGCCGTCGGGCCCGGAGATGATGATGGCGTCGCCGATGGCCGACACCAGCTGTTCGTAGTCGATCGCAGCCTGCATGGTCTTTCCTGAGGAATGAGGGGTGGCCACACGGGCCACCCCAGCGCTGCCTTACTGCCCTGTCCGGCTTAGATGACCTGCGCCTCGCGCAGGCGTGCGATTTCTTCCGCGCCGTAGCCGAGGCCAGCCAGCACCTCGTCGCTGTGTTCGCCCAGCAGCGGGGAGCCCGTGATGGTCGGTTTCATCGCCGAGAACTTGATCGGGCTGCCCACCGTCAGGTACTTGCCGCGCGCCTTGTGGTCGACCTCGACGATCGAACCGCTCTTGCGCAGCGATTCGTCTTCCGCGATCTCCTTCATCGACAGGACCGGCGCGCAGGGGATATCGAACTTGCGGAGGATGTCCACGGCCTCGTACTTGGTCTTGTCGGCCAGCCATGCCTCGATCGTGTTGAAGATATCGAAGATATGCGGCTGACGCGCCTTGGCCGTGGCGTAGTTCGGATCGTTGATCCACTCTTCCTTGCCCAGCGCCTTGCAGATCGGCTCCCACGCATGGCCCTGGATCGTGAAGTAGATATAGGCGTTCGGATCCGTTTCCCAGCCTTTGCACTTCAGCACCCAGCCCGGCTGGCCGCCACCGCCGGCGTTGCCGCCGCGGGGCACCACGTCGCTGAACGTGCCGTGCGGATACTGCGGATACTCTTCCAGATAGCCAACCTTCTCCAGGCGCTGCTGATCGCGCAGCTTCACGCGGCACAGGTTCAGCACGGCGTCCTGCATCGACACCGCGACCTTCTGGCCTTCGCCCGTCTGCTGACGACCGATGATCGCGGTCAGGATGCCGATGGCCAGGTGCATGCCCGTATTCGAGTCGCCGAGCGCGGCGGCGGACACCGTGGGCGGACCGTCCCAGAAGCCCGTGGTCGAGGCCGCGCCGCCGGCGCACTGCGCCACGTTCTCGTAGACCTTCAGGTCTTCGTAGTGGTGGCCATCGCTGAAGCCCTTGACCGATGCCACGATCATCTTCGGGTTCAGTTCCTTGATGCGTTCCCAGGAGAAGCCCATGCGGTCCAGCGCGCCCGGCCCGAAGTTCTCGACCAGCACGTCCGATTCGCGAATCAGCTGCTCGAGGATCTTCTTGCCTTCCGGCTTCTTGGTGTCGAGCGTCAGCGAACGCTTGTTGCTGTTCAGCATGGTGAAGTACAGCGCGTCCGCGTCGGGCACGTCACGCAGCTGCGAGCGCGTCACGTCGCCCGCGCCGGGACGTTCCACCTTGATGACGTCCGCGCCGAACCAGGCGAGGAGCTGCGTGCAGGCGGGGCCTGCCTGGACGTGCGTGAAGTCGATGATCTTGATGCCGTTGAGTGGGAGGTTCACGTTCGCTCTCCTAAGTAGAGGCTAAGTAGAAACTGATCAAAAGGTGCAGCGGGAATGGGTTTACTTGCTCGCCGAGCTCTGCGGATTCAGGTTGGTCAGACGGCCGCTCTCGGTACCCGCGGCCGGGTCGATGACGGCGTTGACCAACGTGGGACGGCCCGACCGCAGGGCTTCTTTCACTGCGGCGTCGAGCTCCGCAGGGGTGGTGACGTTGTGACCGACGCCACCGAACGCTTCCATCATCTTGTCGTAGCGCGCCCCCTTGACGAACATCGTGACCGCCGGATCCTTGCCACCGGTCGGATTCACGTCGACGCCCTTGTAGACGCCGTTGTTGTTGAAAATGACGATGCAGATCGGCAGGTCGTATCGGCAGATCGTCTCCACCTCCATGCCCGAGAAACCGAACGCACTGTCACCGCACAGCGCCAGCACCGGCTTGTTGGTCTCGACCGCCGCGGCGACCGCATACCCCATGCCGACGCCCATCACGCCCCACGTACCGACGTCCAGGCGCTTGCGCGGCTCGTACATGTCGATGACGGCGCGCGCATAGTCCAGCGTGTTGGCACCCTCGTTGACGAACGAGATGCCGGGGTTCTCCTTGACCACATCCTTCAGCACGCGCAGCGCGCTGTGGAAGTTCATCGGCGACGTTTCCTTCGAAAGCGTCTCGGCCATCTTGGCGAGGTTCTTGTCCTTGCGCTCGTCCACCGCGTTCAGCCACTCGGCGCCCGGCTTCGGGAAACCATTGCCGACCTTCTCGAGCAGTGCCTTCACGCACGAGCCGATGTCGCCCACGACCGGGGCTTCGATGGCCACGTTGCTGTCCATCTCGGTCGGCGAGATATCGATCTGGATGAACTGCTTCGGCTTGCCCCAGGTCTTGCCTTTGCCGTGCGACAGCAGCCAGTTCAGGCGCGCGCCGACCAGCATCACCACGTCGGCCTCCGCCAATACATAGGACCGCGCGGCGGACGCCGACTGCGGATGCGTATCGGGCAGCAGGCCCTTGGCCATCGACATCGGCAGGTAGGGGATGCCGGTTTTCTCGACCAGCGCGCGGATGTCCGCATCGGCGCGCGCATACGCCGCGCCCTTGCCAAGCAGGATCAGCGGACGCTTGGCGCTCTTGAGCAGCGCGACGGCGCGGTCGATCGAATCGGGCGCGGGCAACTGGCGCGGCGCCGGGTCCACGACCTTGATCAGCGAGTTGCGACCCTTCTCCGCTTCCATCGACTGGGCCAGCAGCTTGGCAGGCAGGTCGAGGTACACGCCGCCCGGACGGCCCGACACGGCAGCCCGGATGGCCCGCGCCACGCCCACGCCGATGTCCTCGGCATGCAGCACGCGGAAGGCGGCCTTGGCATGCGGACGCGCGATGGCCAACTGATCCATCTCTTCGTAGTCGCCTTGCTGCAGATCGACGATCTCGCGCTCGCTCGAGCCGCTGATCAGGATCATCGGAAAGCAGTTGGTCGTCGCATTCGCCAGAGCCGTCAGCCCGTTCAGGAATCCCGGCGCCGAAACGGTCAGGCAAACACCGGGCTTTTGCGTCAGGAAGCCGGCGATCGCCGCGGCGTTGCCCGCGTTCTGCTCATGACGGAAGCTGATGACGCGCATGCCGTTGGCCTGCGCCAGGCGGGCCAGATCCGTGACCGGAATACCGGGCAGGCCGTAGATGTTCTCGATGCCGTTCAGCTTCAGCGCGTCGATGACCAGATGAAAGCCATCGGTTTGCGCGGTTTGCGCTTCGACGGCGTGACGCTGCAGCTCGTTGTCGACTTCTGCCATGGTGACTTCCTTCTTACAGATTGACGGTGATGGGAGAACTTCTGCTTTCAGGTCGTGCAAATACGGTATGTGATATATCCAAGCTCGGCAAGGACTCAATGTGAACTTTCGTCGATGCGCCGCAGCAATCACCGGCTTCAGCCGCTCACGTGGTTGACCAGCGAGCCGATGCCGGCAATCGAGACCTCCACCACGGAACCGGCCTTCATCGACCCCACGCCGATCGACGTGCCGACCGCGATCACGTCGCCCGGCTTCAGCGTCATATCGCGCGACAGCAGGCTGACCAGCGCCTCGGGCGAAAACACGATGTCGGACAGCGGATAGTTCTGGCGTTCGTTGCCGTCGAGGCGCGTCACGACGCTGGCGCCGCGCCAGTCGAAGCCGCTGACGATGGCCGGACCGATGCAGCCGAACGTGTCCGAACCCTTCGCCCGCGTCCATTGCGGAAAGTTAGGGTCCGCGTTGAGCAGTTCGCTCGCCGTGACGTCGTTGACGACCGTGTAGCCGAAGATGTGCGAGGCCGCCTCGCTCTGCCGCACGTCGCGGCATTCGCGACCGATGACGATGCCGAGTTCGCCTTCGTAGACGATCTTCCCGGTGTAGCCGCTCGGCCTGCGGATCGCATCGCCGGGGCCGGCCAGCGAACTGGCGGGCTTCAGCAGGAACAGCGGATGCTCGGGGACTGACTTTTCCAGCCGGGCCGCCAGCGCGTGGAAGTTGTTCCACAGCGCGACGATCTTGCCGGGCTCGCATGGCGCGAGCAGTTCCAGCGCGGCATGGCTGTAGGTATTGCCCGTAGGCCGAGGATCGGTATAACCGGCCCCATCGAACTCGATGACACGGTCGGCATCGCGCTCGTCGAGCCGGCCGTAAGCGGCGTCGCCATCGGGGCGACGGAAGCGAATCCAGGTTTGCACGGCTGAACTCCTCCGGCAGGCGCGCGCGTGACGCGCCTGCTTCATGTATTGGATGGGAATCCCGTTAGCTCGGGAAGGCGTGAGAGGGCATGGCGCGGCGCGCGCCCGGGGTCAGATGGCCCCCGCCACACGCAGCGCCGCGATCTGCGCCGGCGTGCGTCCCAGCGCCTCCAGGATCTCGTCCGTGTGCTCGCCCAGCAGCGGCGAACGCTCGACCTTCACCGGCGAGTCGGACAGCGTAATCGGCGAGCCCAGCTGCACGTACTTGCCGCGCGCGGGGTGCTCGAGTTCGACGAGGTAGCCGCGCTCGTACATCGACTGGTCCTCGATCAGGTCCTTCATCGAAAGGATCGGACCGCACGGCACGTCCACGCTGTTGAGGGCCTTCATGACGTCGAACTTCGTCAGCCCCAGTGTCCATTGCTCGATGATGCCGAAGCAGGTGGGCAGCTTCTTCAGACGCACTTCCGGCGTGGCGAATTCCGGATCGGTGATCAGTTCCTCGCGGCCGCACAGGCGCATCAGCGGCTCCCAGCCCTGCGGCTGGATGATGACGTACACGTAGTCGTTGGGGCCGCCCGGCGCGCAGCGCAGTGCGGCACCCGGCTGGCCGCCGCCGGACGCATTGCCGGCGCGCGGCACGTGGTCATCGAATTGCTCGTTGGGGTATTCGCGCAGCGGACCGTTGTCCAGGCGCTGCTGGTCGCGCAGCTTCACGCGGCACAGGTTCAGCACGGCGTCCTGCATCGCGACTTCCACGCGCTGGCCGCGGCCCGAATGCTCGCGCTGCAGCAGCGCCGCCAGGATGCCCACCACGCAGTGCACGCCCGTGCCCGAGTCGCCGATCTGCGCACCGGTCACCGTCGGCACGCCGGTGGCCTCCCCCGTCGTGGATGCCGCGCCGCCCATGCACTGGGCCACGTTCTCGTACGCCTTGCAGTCCTGGTACGGACCGGGGCCGAAGCCCTTGATCGACGCATAGATCATGCGCGGATTCAGGTCCTGGATATGGTCCCAGTCGAAGCCGGCGCGGGCGAGCACGCCTGGGCCGAAGTTTTCGATCAGCACATCGCTCTGCTGGATCAGGTCCTCCAGCAAGGCCTTCCCTTCCGGGGTCTTCATGTTCAGGGTCAGGCTGCGCTTGTTGCTGTTCAGCATCGTGAAATAGAGGCTGTCGGCATTCGGTACGTCACGGAGCTGGCTGCGCGTGATATCGCCACGGCCGGGCATTTCCACCTTGATCACATCGGCGCCCATCCAGGCCATCAGCTGCGTCGCGGACGGGCCAGCCTGCACGTGCGTCATGTCCAGGATGCGAATGCCATCCAGGGCTTTGCGTTGCTCCATGATGCGTCTCCTGATTTGTGGTTTGATCTTTTGACATACAGTATGTGGTATATCACGAAGATGCAAGAGGGGGAAAACCCAAATCAGGGAAGTTTCGATAGTGCGGTGCAGCAATGACGGCTGAGACAAAAAAAGCCCCGGCGCCGGGACGCGGCGTCGGGGCTCGTTCTCTGGTGGACTGCGCGCCGAAGAGACGTCAGTCCAGGAAGTCGCAGTTCTTCTCGACGTACTCGGCCAGATCCAGCGAGTGCTGACGGACGAGACGCTCCGCCAGTTCGGTATCGCGCTTCTCCAATGCCTCGATGATCCGCAAATGGTCGACGATCGAACGCGCCGCGCGGTCGCTTTGCGAGATCGTCATCTTTCGGATCGCGCGGACATGGACGAAGATGTTCTTGATCTGGTCCATGATGACCTGCGACTTCGACAGCTGCACGATCGCCTGATGGAAGACGATATTCGCGTCGGAGTATTCCTCGATATGCTCGGCTGGCGTCGAGTCGCGGAAGCTGTCGAACATATGGCGCAGCTTGCCGATCTCCTCGTCCGTCGCGTTCTGCGTGGCGAGCCGCGCGGCCATGCTTTCCAGCGCGGCCCAGACCTGGATCATCTCGACGATTTCGCGCTTGGTCTTGCGCATGATGTAGATGCCGCGGCGCGGCACCGTGCGCAGAAATCCCTCCTGCTCCAGCAGCGTCATGGCTTCGCGGATCGGGGTACGGCTCACGCCCAGTGCTTCGCTGAGCACGCGTTCGTCGAGCCTGACTTCTTCCCGCGACTGGTAGATATCCGCATCGGCGATGGCCTGGCGCAGCATGGCGTAGGCCTGGTCGCGCAGGCTGGCCCCCGCGTTGATCGGCTGGAGCGCCAGCGTGAGGCCGCCGGGCGGCTGGGTTACATCCTGGATTTCGGTTTGGCTTTGGGCAGACATGAATGCACTCGTAGATGGCCGGCACCCCGTCCCCGGCCGGCTTCATAAGCAACGATAGATGGCAGTTTGGCATGCCGTCATGCGATCTGCTCATGAATTCTGCCTCCGGGGACGCTCAGGTACGTTCAGGTAGCGTTCTGGTATCTCTACCGGCCCTTTCGTATATGGTATATCACATCGCTGCCACTGCAAGTTATGCCGCGCGCGCCACCTTTTCCGCGTTGGGCGCGTGAGGCGCCGTCGCGGGTGCCAGCGGGACCTGCGCCATGCGGTCGCGTTGCTTGATGAGGCCCAGCACCGCGTCGATCATCGGCGTGGGCTGCCCCAGCATGCGGCCCATTTCCTGTACGACCGTCAGCAGCGGATCGATCTCCATCGCGCGGCCCGCCTCGAGGTCCTGCAGCATCGACGTCTTGTGCGCGCCCACGGCCCCTGCCCCGTCGATGCGCCGCTCCACGTCCACGCGGAAGTGCACGCCGAACCGCTCCGCGATGTCCTTGGCCTCGAGCATCATCTGCTTCGACAACGCGCGGGTGGCGGGATCCGACGTAATGATGTCGAGCGTGCCATGGGTCAGCGCGCTGATCGGGTTGAAGCAGAGGTTGCCCCAGAGCTTGAGCCAGATCTCGTCGCGGATGTTGTCGCGCACGGGGGCATCGAGGTCCGCCGCGACCATCAGCTCGGCCAGCTGCGTCACGCGCGTGGAGCGGCTGCCGTCGGGTTCGCCGATCGGGAATTTCTTGCCATATACATGGCGGATGACGCCGGGCGCCTCGATCTCCGCGGCCGGATACAGGACGCAGCCAATCGCGCGCTCGGGGCCAAGGCCGTGCCACTGCTTCGCGCCGGGGTCCACGCTCTCCAGCGTCGAGCCCGCGAACTGGCCGCCGTGCTTATAGAAATACCAATAGGGAATGCCGTTGACGCCCGTGACGATGGCGGTTTCCGGGCCGATCAGGGGCTGCATCAGGTCCACCACGCCCGGCACCTGGTGCGCCTTGAGCGTAATGAACACGTAGTCCTGCGGGCCAAGCTCGCGCGGATCGCTGGTGCAGCGGACCTTTGCCACGCGCTCCTGCCCGTCGATGTGCAGGCGCACGCCATTGGCCTGCATGGCGGCCAGATGCGGGCCGCGTGCGATGAAACTGACATCGGCGCCCGCCAGCGCCAGCTGGGCGCCCAGATACCCGCCGATGGCACCGGCGCCATAGATACAGATCTTCATGCGTCGTCTCCTCAGTGCTGTGTTTATGCGAAATCTCTTTTGATATATCACATACTATATTCCACAGCGCTGCGCGACAACCTCAATCTGTGCGCATTTTTACGATGGCCGTGCGGCGCCAAACATGTGTACTGTCAGACATCCACGGGTTCTCACCGGCCCGCCGCTGCACTACCATCAAGATGTCTTTCCCTGTAGTCACGCAGCCCCGTCGCACCTGCCCTCGTCCTCACGCCTTACCCCGCCAAGGAGTTCGCATGGATTCGCTGATGGACCTCGCCCGTGACCCGTCGGCATGGGCGGCGCTGGCCACACTGATCGCGATGGAGGTGGTCCTCGGGATCGACAACCTCATCTTCATTTCCATCCTCACCAACAAGCTGCCGGAGAACACCCGCGAGAAAGCCCGGCGGATCGGCATCGGCCTCGCGCTGATCCTGCGGCTGGGACTGCTGGCGACGATCGCGATCATCGTGTCGTTGACGGAGCCGGTTTTCACGATCTTCGGCAAGGGCATCTCCTGGCGGGACCTGATCCTGATTGCCGGCGGCGCGTTCCTCGTCTGGAAGGCGACGCGCGAGATCCACCAGCACGTGGCGCACGACGAGCCAGAACACGGCGAGGAAGGCATGACGGCCCGCGCCGTGCCCGGTTTCGCGGCGGCGATCGGCCAGATCCTGATCCTCGACATCGTGTTCTCGATCGACAGCATCATTACCGCCGTGGGCATGACGGACCATGTGCCCATCATGTTCGTCGCGGTGATCGTGGCCGTGACCGTCATGCTGTTCGCGGCGGGGCCGCTGGCGAACTTCATCAACCGCAATCCGACCATCGTGATGCTGGCGCTGGCGTTCCTGATCATGATCGGCATGACGCTCATCGCCGACGGCCTTGGTCATCACGTGCCCAAGGGCTATATCTATACGGCCATGGCGTTCTCGGTCGCGGTGGAGGCGCTGAACATGCTCGCGCGGCGGCGGAAGCCGAAGCATTAGGTCCAGGCGCGGTTGTAGCGCCGGGCGAACGGGTATCATCTCCGGTTGCTGTCACGCACAACCCCACGTCCATGCTTCCTACCGATCTTTCCGGTCCCGACGGCAGCCAGGCTTCGCTGCCGCGGTCCGAACGGGCCTATCAACAACTGCGGGCCGCGATCCAGTCCGGCCATCTGTCGCCGGGCACGCGCCTGCGCGAGGTCGAACTGGCCGAATCGCTGGGCCTCTCGCGCACGCCCGTGCGCGAGGCCCTGTCGCGGCTCGAGTCCGAGGGGCTCGTGGTCAACGAGCCCAATCGCGGCATGATGGTGACGCAGCTCGATGCCAGCATGGTCAGCGAGCTGTACGTGATGCGCGAAGTGCTGGAGGCCACCGCGGCCGCGCTGGCCGCGCGCCATGCCACCGACGTCGAGATCTCGCTGCTGCGCGATATCGTCGAGCGCGACCTCGTGCTGGCTGAAGATCCGGAACGGCTCGTCGCGAACAACCGCCTGTTCCACGAAACGCTCCATCGCTGCGCGCACAACCGTTACCTGCTCAAGACCCTCCGCACGCTGCACGAGTCGATGGCGCTGCTGGGGCGCTCGACGCTCGCCGTGCCGGGCCGCGCGCGGGGTTCGTATGAAGAACACATGTCGCTCGTGGAAGCGCTGGAAGCGCGGAATCCCGCGCAAGCCGAGCAAATCGCGCGGCGGCATATCCAGCAGGCCTACAAGGTGCGGCTGTCGCTGTGGGTCGAGGAACAGTCGCGCTGAAAATCGGGCATTTGGGCACATTGTTCTAGTTAGAAGAAAAGTGTGTTCCGCCCTCACGCTTTTCTGACGCGTCAGACCTTGCTATCGTGCGTATCGGGGTCGGGGCTCTTCTCTCCTTCCGGCCCCACGTCACCTCCGTGGCGGTTTTTTCATTGGCGTCATCGCGCGTGGTCCGACTGTTCGTCCGCACGCCCGGTTGATGCAAGGCGCGGCGCTTGCCGCGCCTACTTTTCTTTCCCGAGACGAGGAGACCGCCATGCAGGGCAAGACCGTCAAGATTCCGGGGCCGGATCATCCCATCGATATCAAGCCGCTAGCGAGCCGCGTGGTCGTGACCGCGGGTGGACGCGTGGTCGCCGACAGCCGGCGCGCGCTCGTGCTGCAGGAGTCCACCTATCCCGCCGTGCACTACATTCCGCGCGAGGATGCGGACATGTCGCAGCTGACCCGCACCGCGCACAGCACGCATTGCCCGTACAAGGGCGATGCGTCGTACTACAGCATTCCCGGCGCCGGCGATCGCGGCGCCAATGCGGTATGGACGTATGAAACCCCGCATGACGCGGTGGTGTCCATTGCCGGCCATCTCGCGTTCTACCCCGATCGCGTCGACAGCATCGAAGTCAGCGCCTGACCGCGCGCTCACAACAAAGACACGACACATGGCATTGCAGACCCAAGGCGTGCCCGCCGGGCACCGTTCGTCGTTGTATCAGCGTTATCTTGCCGTCCGCGAACGCACGCTCGCGCTGGCGGAGCCTCTCAATGCGGAGGACATGGCGATCCAGTCGATGCCCGATGCCAGCCCCGCCAAATGGCACCTGGGACATACGACCTGGTTCTTCGAGACGTTCCTGCTGACGCCGCATCTGCATGGCTACAAGCCGTATGACGCCAGCTACGGCTACCTCTTCAATTCGTATTACGAAGCCATCGGCGAACGCCAGCCGCGTCCGTTCCGCGGACTGCTGAGCCGGCCGACCGTCGACGAGGTGATGGCCTATCGCGCGCATGTCGACGCGCAGATGCTCGCCCTGCTGGATACCCATTCACACGATGCGTTGCGCTCGCTGATGGACCTGGGCCTTGCGCACGAGGAACAGCATCAGGAACTGCTGCTGATGGACATCCTCCATCTGTTCGCGCAGTCGCCGCTCAAACCCGCCTACGACACGCGCTGGCCGCGGCCACACGCCGCGGGCCGCGCTCGCTATGCGCGCATGGAGGGCGGTCTTGTCGAGATTGGGGACGATGGCGACGGTTTCTGCTTCGACAACGAGCGGCCGCGCCACAAGACCTATGTGGCGCCCTTCGAGATCGCCGATCGGCTCGTGACCAATGGCGAATGGCTGCGCTTCATCAACGACGGCGGCTATACGCGCCCCGAGCTGTGGCTCGCCGACGGCTGGGCGCGCGTGAAGACCGGCGAGTTGAGCGCCCCGCTCTACTGGCAGCATTCGGAGCATGGCTGGCAGGAGATGACGCTTGGCGGGCTGCGCTCGATCGACTGGGATGCGCCCGTCGTGCACGTGAGCTACTTCGAGGCCAACGCCTATGCGCGCTGGGCCGGTGCGCGGCTGCCGTCCGAGGCCGAATGGGAGATCAGCACGCGCGCGGGCGTGCTGACGCAGGTCGACGATGTGGCGTGGCAATGGACGCAGACCGCATACGGTCCGTATCCGGGCTTTCACGCGTCGATGGATGCGATCGGCGAGTACAACGGCAAGTTCATGGTCAGCCAGCTCGTGCTGCGCGGCGGCGCGAGCGTGACGCCGCCAGGCCATGCGCGCGCGACGTACCGAAATTTCTTCTACCCGCATATGCGGTGGATGTTCGCGGGCGTGCGTCTCGCGCGCGATCCGGGCACGCAACCGTCGGGACGTCACCACGCCGATGAGGAGCACGACGACTTCACGCGCGATGCACGCGTGGGCCTGTCCGGCCATCCCAAGGCGATGTCTCCGAAGTACTTCTACGATGCGGCTGGCTCGGCGCTATTCGAGGACATTTGCCGCACGCCCGAGTATTACCCGACGCGCACGGAGTCCGCGCTGCTCGCGCGCATCGCCGGCGATATCGTGGCCGCCTTTGCCGAGGGTAGCGCGCTGATCGAATTCGGCAGCGGCGCGAGCGAGAAAACGAACCTGCTGCTCGCCGCCAGCGATCGCATCGGCGCGTACGTGCCCGTCGACATCAGCGGGGACGCGTTGGCCGGCGCGGTGGCGCGGCTCGCGGAACGCTATCCGGCGCTGCGCGTCGATGCGCTCGAAGCCGACTTCACGCAGCCGTTTGCATTGCCGGACGCCACGCAGGGCCGGCCGCGCGTCGGCTTCTTCCCCGGTTCGACCATCGGCAATTTCACGCATGAGGAAGCGGTGCAGTTCCTCCGTAATGCCCGCGAGATGCTCGGCGCCGATGCCCGCATGATCGTCGGCGCCGACATGGTCAAGGACCTGCCGACGCTGCTGCGTGCCTATGACGATGCGGAAGGCGTGACGGCGCGGTTCAACAAGAACCTGCTTGTGCGCATCAACCGCGAGCTCGATGGGAACTTCGATCCGGATACGTTCGATCATCTGGCGATCTGGAACGAGACGCACAACCGCATCGAGATGCATCTGGTCAGCCGCGTCGACCAGATCGTGCATGCGGCGGGGCAATCGTTCACGTTCCGGCGTGGCGAGCGGCTCCATACCGAGAACTCCCACAAGTTCACGATCGAATCGTTCTCCAGGCTTGCCGCCGATGCGGGGTGGAAGGTCACGCGCCACTGGATCAGCGATGCGCCGGCATTTGGCGTGTTCGAGCTCGGGACGTAATGGACGTCAGTTTCCGTCAGCGTAGCATCCGCTCCAGCGCCTGCAACAGCGGGGCGACATCGGGCTCGCCGTCGTAGCGCGTTCCATTGAGGAACAGCGACGGCGTGCCATTCACGCCGCTGCGCACGCCGCCACGGAAGTCCACCTCGATCTTCGCGACGAAGTCCTTGTCGCCATCGAACGCCCGCTGGATCAGCGCTTCGGCCACGCCGAGTTCCCGTCCGTAGCGCACGAGGTCGTCATCGGCGAGGGCGCCCTGGCTTTCAAATAGCCGGTCGTGCATGGACCAGAACTTGTCCGCCTGCGCGGCCGCCTCGCTGACCATCGCGGCAGCGCCCGCGTGCGGATGCATATCCACGAGCGGGAAATGCCGATAGACCACCGCGAGCTTGTCCCCAAGTTCGCGCTGCAATTGCTGAATGATCGGATACATGCGGCCGCAGTACGGACACTCGAAGTCGCCGTACTCGACGAGCACGAGGGGCGCATCGGCCTTGCCTTGCAGATGGTCGGACGCGCTGACCGGGATGGTGAGATGACTCATTGCGGCTCCTTCGGGGATGCGGCTTTCGGGAGACGATCGAGCGCGTCGAGCACGCCGTCCACGCCGGGGTTGATCGCTATCGGGGAGACGTAGCTCCAGCGCACGACGCCTGCTTCGTCGATGACAAACAGCGCGCGCTCCGAGGTGCCATCGGCGTCCCGATATACGCCATATGACTTCGCCACGGCGCCCTTCGGTTCGAAGTCGGCCAGTAGCGGGAAATGTAGCTTGCGGTTGTCGGCGAAGGCCGTGTGAGACCAGACGCTATCGACGGAGATGCCGAGCAGCACCGCCCCGTAGCGTTCGATCTCGTGCCGCGTCGCGTTGAACAGCGCCATTTCGTCGCCGCAGACGGGGCTCCAGTCGGCGGGATAGAAGGCCAGCACGACCGGCCGGCCGCGCAGTTCGCGCAGCGAGATGGTCTGGTCCGGTGTCGCGTTGAGGTTGAAATCCGGCGCGACGGCGCCTGCCTTCAGGTGATCGGCAACTGCTGCCATGGGATTCCCCCGGTTGCTATCGTGCGGCCATTATTTGCCTATTCGACGCCACATCGATTCACGCGGCCCGCCGCGTTTGCAAAACCGAACGGTTTTCGCTTATCGGTCCAAATGAACAATCCATCGAAACATGTCATTGGAATTTGTAAATCCCGAACCCTATGATCTGCTCACACCAAGCGGAACACGGATAGGGGCTTCCTTTGACTACCTGGGCAATCGGCATCGATATCGGCGGCACGTTCACGGACGTGGTCGCGCTGGACTACGGCGGCGGGGCACTGCATAGCCTCAAGGTCCTGACGACTCACGGGGATCCCGCTCAGGGCGTGGCCGACGGCGTGCGGCAGTTGATGCAGGCGTGCGACATCCATCCGCGCGGCGTCGCCCGCGTGGTTCATGCGACCACGCTGTTCACCAACGCGCTGATCGAGCGGCGCGGCAGCACGACCGGGCTGCTGACCACGCGAGGCTTCCGCGATGTGCTCGAAATCGGCCACGAGCGCAAATACGACCTCTACGACATCCACATCGAACCGGCGCCCGCGCTGGTACCGCGCAATCTGCGCGCCGAAATCGGCGGACGCGTCGACGGCCAGGGCCGCGTGCTCGAGGCACCGGACGCGGACGATGTGCGCAAGGCCGTTGCCAGCCTCGTGGAACAGGGCGTCGAGTCGATCGCCGTATGCCTGCTCCATGCCTATGCGTTCGCCGGGCACGAGCAGCAGGTGCGCGCCTGGATCCAGCGGGACTTTCCGCAACTGCACGTCACGCTGTCATCCGACGTGGCGCCCGTCATCCGCGAATTCGAGCGCAACTCGACTACCGTGGCCAACGCCTATATCAAGCCGCTGGCGAAGCGATATCTCGATGCGCTGGAAGCTCGACTCATTGCCCTTGGCCTGCCGAAGGGTGTGCTGCTGATGCTGTCGAACGGCGGCCTCTCCCATATCGAGGAAGCCAAGCGCAATCCGATCGAACTGCTGGAGTCCGGCCCTGCCGCCGGCGCCATTTCCGCCGCGCACTACAGCCGCCGCGACAACCGGCACAACCTGATGGCGTTCGATATGGGCGGCACCACGGCCAAGCTCTGCCTCGTGGAGCAAGGCAAGCCGTATATCGCGTTCGGCTTCGAGGCCGCGCGCCGCAAGCGCTTTGCGGAAGGAAGCGGCCTGCCCATTCGCATCACCACGATCGATCTGATCGAGATCGGCGCGGGCGGCGGCAGCATCGCCCATTGCGACGCGCTCGGCCTGATGAAGGTCGGCCCCCATAGCGCGGGCTCTGAGCCCGGATCCGCTTGCTATGGGCTTGGCGGACGGGACCCGACCGTCACCGATGCGAACCTCGTGCTCGGCTATCTGAATCCCGACTACTTCGCCGGCGGCACCATGACCGTCCATCGCGACAAGGCGCATGACGCGCTGGCGAGCCTTGGCGGCGGGATGGGCATCGGCGCGCTCGACGTGGCCTGGGGCATGCATGACATCGTGGCGGAGAACATGGCCAGCGCGGCGCGGGTCCATGCGGCGGAGCGCGGCCGCGACCCACGCGACTTCGTACTCCTATGCACGGGCGGCGGGGGCCCCCTGCACGCGTACTACGTCGCGCAGAAGATCGGCGTGAGCACGATCCTCTGCCCGCCGGCGGCCGGGGTCGCTTCGGCATATGGCCTGCTCGTCGCGCCCGCGCGGGCAGACCGTTCGCGCACGGCGACGTTCCGGCCCTCGTCGGGACAACTCTCCGATCTCGAAGCCGCCTTCGGTCATCTGGAAGCGCAGGTGCGCGAATCGCTGGCTTCGGTCGATGCGACGTTCGGTCCCATCAAGCTGTCGCGCCATGCCGATGGCCGCTTCGTCGGGCAAGGCTTCACGCTATCGGTCGAACTGCCCGACGGGCCTTACGTGGCAGGCGCCGCAAGCGAGCAGGCCATCAACGAGCAAACCATAAACGAGCAAACCATGCGCGACGCGCTGACGGCCGCGTTCGAATCCGCCTATCGGGAGAAGTTCGGGCGTACGCCGCCGGACGTCCCCATCGAGCTCGTCAACCTGCGCGTCACGGGGGAAGCGCCCCCGCGTATGGCGTTCGAACCGAAGCCGCTGGAGGCCGGCGCGCGTCCCGCGCCGTCGGGCGAGCGCGAGGTGTACTTCCGCGAAGCGCAGGGCTACGTGAAGACGCCTGTATTCCATCGCTCGGCGCTGCGCGTGGGCTTCTCCGCCACCGGCCCCCTGCTCGTCGAGGACACGGGCTCCACGCTCGTGGTTGGCCCCAGGGGCCATGTCGAACAACTCGCCAGCGGCAACCTGGTCATCACCATCAAGGAGCAGTGAGCCATGGCCATTGCGGAACAAACGACGCCCGTGGATCCGACTCGGGTAGATCCCATTTTTCTCGAAGTGTTCTGGACGCGCGTGCGCTCCGTCGTCAACGAAGCCGCCAAGCTCATCGTGCGCACGTCGTTCTCGACGCTGTCCACCGAGGCGAACGACTTCGCCGTCGTGGTGACCGATTCCGCGGGCCGCGCGCTCGCGGAGAACAGCGGCAGCATCCCGTCGTTCATCGGCACGTTGCCGCGCACCGTGCAGGCCGCGCTGGCGAAGATCGGCGCCGCCAACATGCAGCCGGGGGACATCTACATCACCAACAACCCATGGATCGGTACCGGTCACCTGAACGACGTCTGCCTCGTCAAGCCGCTGTTCCATGACGGTTCGCTGATCGGCTTTGCGGCCACGGCAGGCCACGTGCCCGACATCGGCGGCAAGATCCGCTCCGTCGATGCACGCGAGCTGTTCGAGGAAGGCTTCCACATTCCGCTGATGACACTGCTGCGCGCAAATCGCGCGGACGAGACGCTGCTGTCGCTCATCCGCACCAACGTGCGCACGCCCGAGCAGACGGTCGGCGACATCTGGGCGCAGGTCGGCGCCGTCGAGCTGATTGCCACGCGGCTGACCTCGATTCTCGACGAGTACGCGCTGCCCGGCATCGACGACCTCGCGAATGCGCTGTTCGTGCGCAGTGAAGACGCGATGCGGCGCGCCATCGCGAAGCTGCCGGAAGGTGACTATCCCTACGAAATGGAGACCGATGGCTTCGGCGAACGCTTCCGCTTTGCCGTGACCGTGCGCGTACGCAACGGCGGGATCGAATGCGATTTCGCGGGGACGTCGCCGCAACAGCCGCGCGGCATCAACTGCGTACTGTCCTATACGAACGCCATGTCGGTGTATGCGATCAAGTGCCTGTTGCTGCCTGACCTGCCCAACAACGATGGCCTGTTCCGCCCCATCAAGGTGACCGCACCCGAAGGCACCATCCTCAATCCGCGTTCGCCGGCGCCTGTGGGCGGCCGCGCATGCACGGGGCACTACGTGCCCACGACGATCTTCGGCGCGATGCACCGCGTGCTGCCCGATGCGGTGATGGCGGGGGTGGGGTCGCCGCTGTGGATCGCCAACCTCAGCGGCACCACCGCGGAAGGCAAGCCGTTCGCGACGGTGCTGTTCTATAACGGCGGCCTCGGCGGCACGGCCAGGAAGGATGGCGCTTCGGTGATGTCGTGGCCAAGCAATATCTCGCCGACGCCGATCGAAGTCGCGGAGCGCGATGCGCCGCTGCACTTCCGCTACAAGCGGCTGCGGGAAGGCTCGGGGGGCGCGGGCCAGTATCGAGGCGGTCTGGGCGAGGAAATCTGCTTCGTGAGCGAACACCCGACGCCGCTGTCCATCGTCTTCCTCACCGAACGCCTGCACGTGCCCGCGCCCGGACTTGGCGGCGCGGAGGCCGGCGCCCGCGGCGAGGTGCTGATCAACGGCGAAGCGATCAACACGCGCGTTCCGCATGTGCTGAACCCGGGTGACGAGGTCATCCTGCGTACGCCCGGTGGCGGGGGCTTCGGCCCGGCGAGCGAGCGCGACCCCGCGTTGCGTCGGCGTGATCGTCTGCACGGATACGCGACATAAGCGCGACATAAGCGCGACACGGCCATGCCCCACCTGTCTTGTTGTGAGGCGTTCCTATACGGTCTGCGGGGCGTCGATGGCCGCGGCCACCACGCCCTCGGGCAGCCTCTGCGCGTGGATGGTCTGCAGCAACACACGCAGCAGCCGCTGCGCGGTGGGCGACAGCGATCGCAGCCGTCGCGTGATCAGGCACACCTCGCGGGTCAGCACCGGCCCTTCGAGCTCACGGAATGCGAGCGTCTCGAATCCCGCGACCTTGCCCGCGAGCGCGGGCACGATCGAAAAGCCGCCGCCTTCGGTCAGCACCGCGAGCAGCGACGTCGAACTCGAGATCGCGAACTGGCAGTTTTCGAAGCCCGGCCACGCGGGGCCTTGCGTGCGGAGAATGGTGCCGATGCCCGTGTCCTGCGTGAACGCGACGAAGCCCTCCGCGGGCAGGTCGGACCATTTGAGCGGACCCGATTCCCGCGCGAGGGGGTGGTCGCGGCGGCATACGATACCGAACGTGTCGCTGAGCAGCGGCACATAGTCGAGTTCGTCGAAGCCCTTGTAGCGGCTGGCGATCGCGAAATCCAGTTCGCCATCGACCACCAGCTGCTCCACCTGCTGCGCACCGGCATCGCGCAGCGTGAACGACACGGCCGGATACTGCGCGCGGAAGGCGACGATGGACTGCACGAGGAACTGATAGATGGCCGACGCGGCGGCCGCTATGCGCACGTGGCCCTTCTGGCTCTGGGCGATGGCCTCGAGGTCCGAGATCGCGGCATCGAATTCGCGCAGGATCTTGTCGGCTTCCGCCTTGAAGCGCACCGCTTCCGGCGTCATCGCCACGCGACGCGTGTTGCGGTCGAACAGCTTGAGGCCGACGGCCTCCTCGAACTGCTGGATGGTCGCGGTGAGCGCGGACTGTGTCACGAACAACCGCGTGGCGGCCGTGGTGAAAGAGCCCGACTCGGCCACCTCGGCGAAGCATCGTAAATGGCGGAGCGTGATGGTGCGGTTCATGGTGCGGGTCATGGCGCCCAAGATCTATCTGAAAACACGAACAGTCTACAGAAACTAATGATTTGTGCCGAATAGCCGCGCTACATAAAATTTTTCGCACACGGCCCAAGCAAACCGCTGCCGAGGCATGCGAAATGCTCGTCCGTACATAACAGCAACACGATAAAAGGCGGCCCCCGACGGCCACCTGCCCGCTCCAGCGCACGCTCCTCTGTCCAACCCCCACGTTGACCTCAACCGGTCATCCCTCCCATGGAGAGCAAGCAATGCATGGAATTTCCCTGCCGGCCCTCGTCGCGGCGACCCGCGTGACGATCGCAGCCGTCATCGCCGCGTCCGTCATCGCGCCGGCGCAGGCCGCGGACGAGGCCAGCGACTTTCCGGCCAGGCCGATCCGCATCGTCGTGCCGTACGCGGCGGGCGGCTCCGTCGATCTGCTCGCGCGTGCGCTCGGCGAGCGCGTCGGCGCGAAGCTCGGCCAGCCTGTCGTGGTGGAGAGCCGGCCCGGTGCGGGCAGCAACATCGGCGCCGCCTTCGTGGCCAAGGCGCCAGCGGATGGCTACACCCTGCTGCTGGGCACCTCGGCCGCGCTGGCCGTCAATATGAGCCTGTACAAGAACCTGTCGTATTCGCCGCTGAAGGATTTCCGCCCGGTGATGCTGGCCACGCGCCTGCCGAGCCTGGTGGTGGTCAATGCCAGCAGCCCGGTGAAGTCGATGAAGGAGCTGACGCCCTACCTGTCGAGCCAGGGCGCGCAGGCGTCGTATGCGTCGGCCGGCAACGGCACGCCCGCGCATCTGGGCGGCGAGCTGTACAAGAAGCTGGCGAACCTGCCCAGGCTGGTGCACGTGCCCTACAAGGGTGGCGCGCCCGCACTGGCGGACCTGCTGGGCAACCAGACGACGATGATGATCGCCATCGCGCCGGAGGCCTTGCCGATGGTGAAGGACGGCAAGCTCCGCGCCCTGGCGGTCACGACGAGTCAACGCCTCGCGCAGTTCCCGGATCTGCCGACGGTCGCCGAGTCCGGCGTCCCTAACTACGAACTCGTCGCGTGGTACGGCCTCGTCGCCCCGGCCGGCACCCCGCTCCCGATCGTCACCAAGCTGAACACGGCCTTCAACGAGGCGCTAGAAGACCCGAAAGTGCGCGCACGCCTGACCGACATGGGTTTCGACCTCGTCGGCGGCCCGCCGTCGGTGCTCGAGAATCAGATGCGCAGCGAGGCGGCAAAATGGGCGAAGGTCATCAAGGATTCGCAGATCGAGATGGATTGAGCCGCGCAAGCGCGCAAAAAAGACGCCAAAAAAGCAAAACCGGCCCGCCGCTCACACAGGTGTGTGGCGGCGGGCCGGTTCAATGGGAGCGGTGCCTTGCGGCGCCGCTTTACTGCTTTGTCGCTAGACAGCGACGTCCTTCCAACTGCGTGGTGACTTGCGCGATCAGCCGTTTGCGTAGACGACCTTGGCCTTGCGGGCTTCGGCTTGCAGGCGGGTGAAGATGCCTTGTACAGCGGCGATGACGCGCTTGACGTCGTTGGCGAAGCCGAGGCTTTGCGAGCCCAGTTCGCGTTCGATCAGTTCGCGTTCGAGTTGGTCGGTGATCTTGATATCGGAGTTCGTGTTCATGGCGTTCTTCCTTCCTAGGGATAACCCTTATGGGGTTTTCCCGAATTGTAGCAAAAGGATTGGCGCAATGCAGCAATAGGTAATAGTACGTAGTGCAATGCAGCAACAAAACCGCCAAAAAAAGACGAAAACGAGACTTTGTGGCGCCACTTCGCGTCTTTTTGTACACCGTAACGCACTTAGACATCACCCCGCACAGGGCTTTGCACCGCAGCACGCATATCGACATTCAGCCCCTCCCCCATTCGGGTCCGCCAACATCTCGCCCATTCCGGACAACGCGCCGGCTCATGGAGGCGACGGCGCGCGTCAGCACGTATGCTGGCTCCTATGAAACCCGTCCTGCGTAGAACCCTGTGGCTCGGTCTGGCTCTCGCGGCGCTCGCGGCGGCGGCTGTGGCGATCTTTCCCGAGCGGTGGCATGCCCCCACGCCTATTTCCGATGCGGTCGGCGCACCGGCCGATGTGCCGTTCGGCCCCAATGGCCAGGATCAGACCGATGCGCTGCAATCGGCCATCGATGGCCTGCAGGCCGGGCAGCGGCTGCTGCTTGCCCCCGGCAGCTACACGGTTAGCCGTGTGCTGACGGTCAGCCGCGAGCAGGTCGTCGTGTCCGGTTACGGTGCCACCTTCGTGGCCACCAATCCCGACCAGCAGGCCATCGTGATGAACGGCCGGAACTCGACGCTCGTCGGCCTGACGCTTCGCGGCGTCGGCACGCAGCGGCTGGAGTCGGCGACATCGGCCAAGGTCGTCGTCGATGGCGAGGGCATCCAGGTCCTCGATGTGACCATTCAGGGCGGCGCCAGCGCCGGCATCTTCGTGTCGCGCGGGCACAGCATCGCGCTGATCGGCGACAAGGTCAGCGGAACGCTGGCGGATGGCATCCACATCACTGGCGGATCGCGCGACGTGCTCGTGCAGGATTCGTCGGTCACGGCGACTGGCGACGACATGGTGGGCATCGTCAGCTATCAGCGCGATGGGGAGCAGACCCGGAACATCTACGTGACCGGCAACTATCTGGCCGGGAATGCATGGGGACGCGGGGTAGCGGTGGTCGGTAGCGCGGACGTGACCGTGGTCGGCAACTGGGTGGAGGGCGTGCAGAAGGCTGCGGCGATCATGGTGGCGCAGGAGGACGGCTATCGGACGATGGACGCGACGAACGTGCTGATCGCGAGCAATTCCATCGCCGACGACCAGAATGCGACGCAGCCGGGCAACAACCGGATGGCGACCGGCCACGCGGCGATCGACGTCAACACCGACAGCGGGAGCGTGTCGCGCCTGCAGGTGATGGGCAACCAGATCATCCGCACGCGCTTTGATGGCTTTCGCGCGCAGGGGAACATCTGCGGGGTCGGGATCACCGGCAACCGCTTCGGCGCGATCGGCGGGACGCCCATCGCGCTGCTGTATCGGAACTGCACCGCGGAGCAGTTTGCCTGCGGCTCAAACACGCTCGATGGCGGAGGCTTGTCCGTGCCGTCCGGCTGCTCGGGCGGCGGTTCGATTCAGGTTGCCGGTGCGGATGCGAGCCGGTTGCCGCAGGTGCGGTCGTCGTACCGGCGGCCGCAGTGAGGACCGCAGTGAAGACGACCGGGTGGCGGCTGCCGCCCCTCCCCTCCTCCCTCACCCTATCTGACCCGCGGCGTCTCCGCGACGAGCTGGCGCAGGTATTTGCCATAGTGGCTCTTGCCTAGCGGCGTGGCCAGCCGCTCGACCTGTTCCGCATCGATCCACCGTCGCCGGAACGCGATCTCCTCGAGGCACGCGACCATCAGTCCCTGCCGCTTCTGCAGCGTCGCGACCATCTGCGCGGCATCGATCAGCGAGTCGTGCGTGCCCGTGTCGAACCACGCGTAGCCGCGGCCCATGATGTCGACGGACAGCTTGCCCGCATCGAGGTAGCGCGAGTTCACCTCGGTGATCTCGAGTTCCCCGCGCGCGGACGGGCGAATGTCCGCTGCAATGTCGCAGACCTTGTTGTCGTAGAAATAGAGGCCCGTCACCGCATAGCTCGATCGCGGGTTGGCGGGTTTCTCCTCGATCGCGAGCGCGCGGAAGTCCTCGTCGAACTCGACCACCCCATATCGCTCGGGATCGTGGACGTGATACGCGAACACCGTGGCCCCTTCTTCACGCCGTCCGGAGCGCGTGAGCATGCGCGCGAGGTCGTGCCCGTAATAGATGTTGTCACCCAGAATCAGCGCCGACGGATCGTTTCCCACGAAGCGGCGGCCAATGATGAACGCCTGCGCCAGGCCGTCCGGCGAAGGCTGCTCCGCGTATTGCAGGTTCATGCCCCACTGGCTGCCATCGCCGAGCAGTGCGGCAAAGCGCGGCGTGTCCTGCGGCGTGGAGATGACCAGCACGTCGCGAATGCCCGCCACCATCAGCGTGGAGAGCGGGTAGTAGATCATCGGCTTGTCGTACACGGGCAGCAGCTGCTTGGAGATGCATTGCGTGACGGGGTAAAGCCGCGTGCCGGAACCGCCGGCCAGAATGATGCCCTTGCGTGTCATACCTGCATCTCCTTCACAGTTGGGGATTCCCGGGTGCGCGGGGCGGGCGAGCTGCCGCCGGTCGTCGCGCGCCGATAGCAGAGGTAGAAGGCCACGGCGCCGGCAAGCTCGGTGAGGATCACCGAGATGACCGTGCCCTCCGCGCCCATGTACAGGACGAAGGGCACCACGTAGATCAGATGCAGCAGCGTGACCGCCGCATAGATGTTCCGCACCGTGCGATGGTGTCCAAGCGCCATCAGGCCAAGGTTGCCGAAGATGAACGCCACGCTCGTCAGCGGCAGCAGCACCGCTTCCAGCCGGAGCAGCAGGATGGCGTCATGGAACGGCTCGCCGAGCCACATGCGGATGCCCATGCCCGCGAAGATCTCGACGAACACGAACATCGAGCACGAGCACGCGAAGACGACGATCATCGCGCGGCGCATCAATGCCCGCGCCGCCGCCGGATTGGAAACGTTGTACTGGCTGATGCGCGGATAGAACGCGGTGCCGAGCACCGTGAAGATCGTCTGGCCCGCGATGCGGATCTTGTCCGCCATCGAGAACTGGCCCACCGCGACCGGCCCGTGAAAATGATTGAGCAGGAGGGCGTTGAAGTTGACGTAGAAGCTGACGAGCACGAGCGACAGGAACATCGGGAAACCATCCCGCAGCGAACCCATCACGGCCGCCCATGACACGCGGACCAGTCCCGCCAGACGCCCTCGTATTACGCCCCATAGCGCCGCGACCGCCAGGATCGCGGTGCCCATGCTGATGCCTAGCGCGGCCCACGCCGCATCGCCGGGTGAGCGGACCCACAGCATCACGCAGGCAAGACTCGCGGCCTTGGAGATGAAGTTGGGCAGCACCAGCGTCTTCATCTTCTCCAGACCCTGATAGAGCCAGATCGGCGTGACCGCATTGGCGAAGACGCCAACGAACGCCGCGGCGAGGATGGTCCAGTGCTCGCGCAGATCGGGCAGGCCGAGCAAGGCGGCACCCATCAGCAGCGCCGCGCCGAGCAGCAGCAGGAGCTTGGCAAGCATCGTCGCGGAGAACACTTCGGCGATGGCGGCGGGATCGTCGCGCCGGAGCGAGACCACGCGCGTGGCGGAAAGGTTATGACCGTAGTCGGTCAGGAGGATCAGGTACTGCGCCAGCGCCTGGCAGTAGGCCAGCACGCCGAACTCGCGCACGCCGAGCTTGTGGCCGAGGAACGGCAGCAGGACGAGCGGGAACAGGTAATTGCTGCCTTGAATCAACAACAGGTACGACGCGGTGGAGCGTATGGATGGCGGCATCGGCGTGGCCCCTCGATCAGCGCGGACCAGCGAGCGGGGGATTGCGACGGCCATAGTTCAGCCGGCTATCGACGGGATGAGCATCGTTTTGCCGACCATACAGCGAGAGGTTGGGGGCATGCGGTGGCGCGACGCGCCGGCCGAGGCAGCGGAACACCAGCCACAACAGCGCAAGGGGAACGAAGTTGCGGCCGCTGAACAGGTTGGGCACGCGCAGGATCTCCATCAGGGAGACGAGCAGCACGGCGTGCGCGCAGCACCAGAACCCGTTGCCCGTGCGCCAGCCAGCGAAACTGCGGCCGAGCAGCCAGCCCATGAGCCCCGCCTCCAGCAACGCGAACCATCCCCATTCGTAGAAGTGCACGAAGAGGCCAGACGGGTTATTGAACTCGGGGTCGCCGAACGTGTTGAGGAACGTGCCATAACCATCGCCACGGCCCACGAACGGGCGGAAGCTCTCGCCGATGACCGGAAACTTGACGAGCCAGTCGAACGTGAACGTGGGATCGCCGGTGCCCCACCCCATGATTGTCAGCAGACCGGCCCCGTTGTTGATCGCCGTCGAGTAATACAGTCCCAGCCGCTCGATCGCGAAGTCGAAGATGTTGTCGTAGATGTTAACGTAGTACGTCTCCCACGACCGGTTGTACTCGTTGGCGATGAAGAAGCCGATCAGCGGAGGAATCGCCGCGAACGGTCCCAGCGTCAGCAACAAGCGCCGCAATTCGCCTCCGCCCTGCAGGCGGAAGCGCGCCACCATCAGCGCCCAGGGCAGCACCACCTCCACCAGTGCGAGCCGTTCCGCGAAGATGAAGCTGCGCAGCAGCGTCAGCACGAACAGCACCAGCAGGTAGGCCTTGTAGCGCGTGATGCCGCGCACGGCCGCGGGAAAGATCACGAAGTAGAGCGGCACGTAGGCCACCGAGGCCTGCGTCAGCGTGCTGATGCCCGCGACGCGACCCTTGAGTTCGAGCACGTCGTAGGTGCTTGCGGTGCCGTTCAGGAACGACATCAGCACGGCAGGCCGGGCGATCACGCCGCCCATCATCACGAGGTAACCGAGGCATGCGAGCCAGAACAGCGCGTCCAGCACGAGGGGCGACACCGTGACCGCCGGTTCGGGCGGACGGGGCGCAAGAACGCGTTCCCCGCCAGCGGCCGCCGCCATGACGAACAGGAACAGCGCGCCGGCTATCGCGTACTGGCTGTTGAAGTAGATGCGGTCGATAGACTTCTGGTCGCCGAGCAACTCGATGCAGACGAGCGCGTACAGCGGAATGATGAACCACAGCAGCAGCTTCGCCGGATCCTCCCACCAGTAGTTGTGGCCCGGCGTGTGAAAATCGCGCACGGGGGCTGCTGTCGTTGCTGCTGTCGTTGCTGCTCTCGTTGCTGCTCTCGTTGCTACTTTCATCGCTGCCTTCATTCGGGGGTCACCGGCATCGGGTCGGCGAAGGGCACGTGCCGCGCAACGCCCGGCCCGGCAGCCGAGGTGCGTGCCATCGCGGCGCGCACCATGGCCAGAAACTCCGCGCGGAACCGCTCGGGCGAGAACTGCAGCGCATTGCGGCGGCACGCCGCGGGCAGCACGGGACCGCTACCCTCGAAGCGGCACACCGCGCGCACGATGTCCTCGACGGTCTGCCGAGGAAAGAACACACCTGTGCGCAGGTCGCGGTCACGGCTGTCGATCACGGTCTCGCGCGCCCCGCCCTGCCCCAGCGCGATGACCGGCGTGCCGCACGCCTGGGCCTCCACGGCGACGATGCCAAAGTCCTCCTCCGCCGCGAACACGAAAGCCTTGGCGCGCTGCATATGCTCGACGAGCACCGCATCGGACTGGTAGCCGAGCACGCGGACATTCGGCGTGGCCATGTCCCGGATGCGCTCGTAATCGGGGCCGTCGCCAATGACCACCAGTTGCTTGTCCCGCATGGCGGCAAACGCCTCGACGATCAGGCTGACCTTCTTGTACGGCACGAGGCGCGATGCGGTGAGGTAAAACTCCTCGCGCTGCTCGCTCAACGTGAACCGTTCCACATCCACCGGCGGATAGACGACCTCCGCATCGCGTCCGTAGACCTTGTGGATGCGCCGCGCCACGTACGCGGAATTGGCCACGAACAGGTCCACGCCGTGCGCGGTACGCTGGTCCCACAGCCGCATGTAGTGCAGGATCGCCCGCGCGATCCAGCTCTTTGGGCCTCGCGTCAGGCGCGACTCGGTGAGGTACTGGTGCTGCAGGTCCCATGCGTAGCGCATCGGCGAATGCACGTAGCTGACGTGCAACTGCCCCGGGCCCGTGATCACACCCTTGGCCACGGCATGGCTCGAGGAGATGACCAGATCGTAGCCGGACAGGTCGAGCTGTTCGACGGCCAGCGGCATCAGCGGCAGGTACGAGCGGAACGACTTGCGGGCGCGCGGCAGGCGCTGGATGAAGGTGGTGGTGGCGTGCTTGCCTTGCAGGACCGCGCGCTGCGCGTCGGGGAAGAAGTCCACCACGCTGAACAGGTCCGCTTCCGGCCAGATCCTGAGGATCTGCTCGAGCACCCGCTCGGACCCGGCGTACGTCGACAGCCATTCGTGGATGACGGCGACCCGGCCGAACTCGCTGCTGACGGGGGGATTCGGATTCATCGTTGTGGAAGCCATGGGGAGATCTCGCCAAGTAGCCGGGCGGCCGTGTCGCGCCAGGAATATCGCCGCGCGCGCACGAGGCCCTTCTCTCGCAGCTTCTCGCGCAACGCGCTGTCTTGCATGACGCGAGTGAGCAGCGCGCCGAACTCGCGCGGACTCGTCGGCTGGAAATACAGCACCGCGGGACCGCAGGCCTCGCGTACGGAAGGCAGGTTCGCCGCGAGCACGGGACAGCCGAGCGTCATGGCCTCCACGGGCGGCAGTCCGTAGCCTTCGTACAGCGACGGAAACACGAAGCAGCCGGCGCCGCGGAACAGCGCCTTGAGGTCGGCGTCGTCGACGTAGCCGAGCCGCTTCACGCGCGCGTCCGCGAGGGCGTTGGCCTCTTCGCGCACCGACTGGAACACGCGCCCGCCACCGCCGACGATGACGACGTCGTAGTCCACCGCGCCGAGCATGCCGACCGCATCGGACACCAGCCTGAAGTTCTTGTGATAACTGGCGCTGCTGACCGCGAGCACGTATGGCCGATCGGACAGCCCGAACTTGCGCCGCACATCTTCCGCCTCCGGCAGCCGCAGCATATGGTCGCCACTCAACGGCAATACGCCGATCTTGCGGCCCGGAATGCGGTACGCGGACGCGATCTCGCGCCGCGAGAACTCGGACACCGTGAGCACGCGCCGCGCCACGCGCCCCACCCATGGCGCCATCACGCCGTACCACGAGCGGAACGCGCGCGAATAGGCCTGCGGAACACGCACGGGGGCGGCATCGTGCATGACCGTCACCTGGTTCGGATAGAACAGCGGCGCCGCATTGCACAGGTTGAGCAGCAACGCACCGCCGGCCGCCAGCGGCAGGCTGACCTGCTCCCATAGCTGGCCGCCGCCGCGCCCAACATGTCGTACGCGCAGGTTCGGAAACTGCCGCGCGTCGACGCTGACGTCGGGGGGCACCAGCAGCTCGAACGCCAGACCCGCCGTGGCGGGATCCTGCTCGGCCACCAGCTGGTCGATGCAACGGACGACCTCGTGGGCAAAGCGGTCGACGCCTGTGGCTTGCCGGCCCAGGAAGCGGCCATTGATCGCGACGGTCGCGGGCATCGCATGCTCCTAGTGGCCGGCTCTCGCGAGCGGATTGGCGATGTATCGCACCACGCGGTCGCTGAACGATGCGGCAGGAAACAGGCACAGCACCGTCAGGCCCCAGACCGCGATCTTCTTGGGCAGGGTCCAGAATGGATTGGCCACGATCGTATGAAAGTAGCGGCCGGAGTCGTACTGGAACCAGCGCCAGCGCTGCGTGAACGAAGCACCGTAGACCTGCTGCGCGAAGCGCGCTTTTTCGGCGGAGAAGTCGAGCGGCGCCGGCGGCAGCGCGATGTCGAGCCGCTCCTGCGCGATCTGCCGCAGGACCGACCAGCGCCGCGCCGACTGCCGGGCGACCGCCAGCGAATCTTCCGCGTTGGTGAACGAGAGTTCGCTGCCGGGCCCGTCCGTACTAGCCGATCGATGCACGCGATAGCAGCCGAGCGCCTGGTCGATCGCGCACACCTTGCCCAGCAGCGCCACGCCATAGATCGCGTAGAAATCGGCGCCATGGATGTTGTCCGCCGTCACGGGCACGGGAAAGATGCGCCGCAGCGCGTCCACGCGGTACGCGTTGCCCGACCCCGGCGGCGAGGGATACAGCCACCCGTTGCGCAGCATGCGGCCGCAGCCATCGGCGCGGATCGACTGCGGCACCTGCACGCCGGTAGGCATGCCGTCGCGCGTCATGACGTCGAGGCGATACTGGACCTTGACCCAGTCGCCCGATCCGGAGAACGCGGCGACCACCGTGGCGGCCGCCGCGGGATGCAGCATGTCGTCCGCATCGAGGAACAGCACGTACGGCGTATCGACGCGCTCGAGCGCATGGTTGTATGCCGCCACCTGCCCGCCGTTGGGCTGGAAGATCGCCTCGACGCGCGCGCCATAGCTTTCGATGATCTCGCGCGAGCCATCGGTGGATCCGTCGTCGATGACCATCACGCGAACGTCGGACGTGGATTGCGCGAGCGCCGAGTCGATGGCGGCCGCGAGGAACTGCGCGTAGTTGTAGTTGCAGATGACGATGGTCAGCGCGGGCGATGGGGTCCGGTCCGGCATTGGGGTCTCCTGTGATGGCTGGGCGTGGCTATAGGGAGTAGTCGGCGTGAAATCCGAGCCGGCTGGCCTCACCATCGGCGATGGCGGCCTCCAGCAGGCGCAGGCGCGCTTCAGCGTTGCGGCGCTTGCCATAGAGGCGCAACAGCCGCAGGAACACATACCGGTTCAGGCGGTACATCCATCCGGACCGGGACCAGTAGTTGCGATCGAACCAGGCCTGGTTGCGGCTGCTGTAGTACGCGCGGAAGTCCGAGCCGCTGAGCAGCATGCATTCGAAGTGGTTCTTCCAGTTGCGCTTGACGTTCCAGGACCCTTCCAGGTCCTCGAGCATCGCCCCCGTGACCAGCGCGATGCAGCCCCCGCGCGCGGTCAGCCGGTAGGTGTATTCGGTGTCGTCGGCGTAGAGCACGAGGCTGGTATCGGGCAGGCCGAGATCCGCGTACATGTCGCGATGGCCCAGAAGGCCGCCATACGGTGCAAACGGCAGATGCACGACGTCCGGCAGCGCATCGGGACGTGGGCGGCCCCACGGCGTGCGGCGCCAGATCTTGTAGGGAACGCGGGCCACATGGAAGCCGAAGTAGCTCGAACGCGGCGGCGTGGCGAGGGACGCGGGCACGCCGGCCGCGATATCGCCCTGATGATCCGGACGGAACCCCAGCACGGCCGCGCGCTGACGGCCGCGCTGCCGCGCGAGCACGTCCAGTTGATGGGCGAGCACGTCGAGCGCGCCCTCGCAAGGCGCGTTGTCGTCATCCATCAGCCAGATGAAGTCGGAGGTGCTGCGCTCGAGCGCCGCGGCGATGCCGATCGCATAGCCGTTGGCGGACCCAGAATTCGATGGCAGGCGGATGACCGTGATGCGCTTGCCCCATGTGGCCTCCAGCACCGCGAGGTCGGAGCTCGAGTTATTGCTGACCACGATCGCATGCATGATGCCTTCGCGCTCGAAGCTGCGCCGCAGCAGCTCCGCGCAGTAGTGCAGACGGTCGCCATAGGTCACCGTGACCAGCGTGATGCGCTTGTGGTGCAGGTGCGGCATGTCGGATCTCCCGGGAACTGCTGTCGATGCGCTCGGATGCGCTCGGATGCGTGCGGATGCGTTCGGAGGCGTCTTGATGCGTCTTCAGGCATTGGCCGTCACGGTATGCGGCTCCGTCGCCGAACCATAGGCATAGCTGTAGCGATGGAGCGCGCCGGTGAAGTCGTTGAAGATCACGCCGCGCACCGCCACGTTGGCCTGCGCGAGGCGTCGCGTGCTTTCGTCGATCTGCTCCACCGTGGTCACGCGATGGCGCGCCACCATGAACACCGTGCCTGCTAGCCGGCCGAGCACCAGCGCATCGGCCACGGGCAGCAGCGGCGGGCCGTCCAGCACCACCATGTCGTAGTGCGCCGCCACCTGCTGGATCAGCACGCGCAGCTCGGGCTGCAGCAAGAGTTCGCTCGGGCCGGAAGAGCAGGCACCGGTCGAGAGGAAGTCGAGCCCGTAGGACACGTTGCGGCGAATCGCATCCTCCGGCTTGCACGTGCCCGCGAGCACTTCGGCCAGGCCGGGACCGCGCTCGAGACGGAAGCGTTTATGGAGACGGCCGTTGCGCAGGTCGGCATCGATCAGCAGCACGCGCTGCTTGGACGCGCCGGCCAGCGTCGCGAGGTTGGCGGCGACGAACGATTTGCCGACGCCCGCGGTGGGCCCGGTGATGAGCACCACGCGATTGGGCGCGTCATGCAACGCGAAATGCAGCGTGGTGCGGACCGCGCGCAGGCTCTCGATCGCGGCATCGGGCAGCATCGGGCCCTCGTTGGAGCGGTTGAGCCACGACGTGCGCAGCGGGCCGGTCAGGCGGCTGCGCGGCACCGTCGCATAGACGGGAATGCCCGTGGCGATCTCGATTTCCTCGCGATCCTGCACCGTGCCCGCGATGCGGCGGCGCGCCATCGCGAGCACGATGCCCGCCATCAGCCCCGCAAGCAGCGAGCCGCCAATGGCGACGCCACGCCGCGGGGAAATCGGCGTTTCCGGCGGCGTGGCCGGATCGATCAGCCGCACGTTCGCCACCTTGCCCGCGCGGACCAGGGTCAGCTGCTGGCGTGCGTTGAGGCGGTTGGTGTAGAGCTCCGTATCCACATGCAGGTTGCGCTGAAGCTGAAGCACCTTCTGCTCGATCAACGGCAACTGCTTCGTGCGGCCCTGCACGACGGACCATGCCGCCTGCGCCTCGCGTATCTGCCCATCGATGGCCAGCAGCGCCGGATGCTTCTCCGTGTACTGCGTCATCAGCTCCTCGCGCTTCTGGCGGAGGTCCACGAGGCGCGTCTCGGCCTGCACGCTCTGCTGCAGCAGCGCGCGCGCTTCCTGGCTAGTGTCGACCGTGCCCTGTTGCGCGCGAAACGCGTTGTAGCGGCTTTCGGATTCCTCGAGCTGCTTCTTCAACTGCGGCAGTTGCTCGTCGAGGAAGCGGATCGACTTGTCGGCCTCTTCCGAACGGCGGCGCACGTTCTGATCCACGTATTCCTTGCCGATCTCGTTGAGGATGCGCGTGGACTCGATCGGATCGACGCTGTCCAGCGACACGCCGATGATGCTCGACTGCTTGCCGCGCTCGCCAATGGCCAGCGTGCGCTGCAGCCATTCGGTGGTCGCGGTCTCCGAATAGCGCTTGAGCGTGAAGCTTGCGCCAGGCCGGCCCGTCGCCGTGCGGACCAGCAGCGTCAGCGGCCCGCGCGCGGTGTCGGCGCGCATCAGGATGCCGACGCGGCCCGTCAGCGAGATAGCCGGCGCGCCGAAAGTGGTTGCCTGCGTGAGCGTGAAGTTGCCGTGTTCCCCGAGCGTCAGCGTGAACGGCTTGCCTTGCAGAGCGGGCGGCACATCGAAGGTCGTGACCGCGATGCGCTCCTTGCCGTAGACATGGCCGCCAAGCGGCTGCGAATAGCCGTCCGCGCGTTCGGCGAGCCACCAGCCGATGACGGGCACGTAGCGCGGCGTCGCATCGATATAGAGCTTGAGTGTGTCCACCGCGCGCGAGACCACCATGCGCGAGCTCAGCACCTGGATCTCGGACGTGGTGTCCGGCTTGATCTCCGGCGTCAGGCGCGGATCCCCCGATGCCGACCGGTTCTCGATCGAGCTAGGCTCTACCTGGATGAGCATGTCGGAGCGGTAGACGGGCCGCGTGAATACCGCATAGGCCACGCCCGCGAGCACGCAGGCCAGCGTGATGCCGGCGATCAGCCAGCGGCTGGCCAGAAGCGTCGTCAGCGGATTCATCGCCCGCGCCGATGACCGGATCAGCGGCGCATAGACCGGCGGTGCCGGATGTGCCAGGTCGGTAGTATTCATTGCCATAACCCTCCCGGGGTTGCCGTCGCTCGGTTCGTGTGCATCACGGCGCTATCGCGCGGCTTGCGGTGGCGGTCTGTGCGGTGGGCAGGAGCAGGTTCACGACCCGGCTCCAGCGCACCAGCGAGGAGGTGTCCACGAACACCACGTCGTTCGCCTGCAGCGCGAACCCGTCGGCCAGCGCCATGGACGACGGCTTGCTCGCGTCGAGGTGGAACACCTGCGGCTCGTGCCCTCCGTTGCCGCGCACCACATAGACCTGCTGCGCGTCGCCCGAGTACTGGCTGATGCCGCCGGCATCGCCGAGCGCCTGGTTGAGACTGAGCTTGCCGTTGTTCAGCGTAAGCGCCGCGTTGCGCGCCACCTCGCCAATCACGTACACCTTGCTGTCGGTACCGGCGTAGACACGGACGAGGTCGCCATCGCGCAGCAGGATGTCCGCAGGGTTGGTCCCCTTCGCGATCAGGTCCGGAAAGCTCACGCGTGCCGTGCGCTCGCCACGGGTTACCGCGACCCACGAACGGTCCGCCCCCGCGCTGAAGCCGCCCGCGCGGTTGATCGCCTCGGGTAGTGTCATCGGCACGTCGTTGATAATCTGCACGCCGGATTGCTGCACGGCGCCGTCCAGATAGACGCGCTTGCTGCGGTACGCCTGGATGCGCAGCGTGACCTGCGGATTGCGCACGTACTCGGCGAGCCGGCGCGTAAGCAGTTCCCGCGCCTCGGCCTCGGTCAGCCCCGCCACCTGCACCATGCCGACGAACGCGTACTGGACATTGCCGCGCGCATCGACGGTATATCCCGTGACGACCGAGTTCGAACCCGAGGTATCGACGCCGCTCGTCACCTGCAGCGAGGGCAGGTTCAGTTCGGGATGTCCCCACACGACGATGCTGAGCACGTCGCCGGGGCCGAGCACGTAGGGCTTCGGCTTGTCGAACAGCGCGCGCACCTCCGGAGGAATGCCGCCCGGCTGGCCCGCGCGTTGCGCCGCGAGAAGTCCCTGATCGATCTCGATCAGCCGATCCTGCGACACGGACTGCACGCCCTGTACCGACGGCAGGCTGCCCACTGGCGGCGCGGGCTGGTACGGTTCCGCGCCGGCCGATGCCGGCTGGACGCTGGTGGTTGTCGTTGCCGTGGTCTTGTACGTCATGCCGGGCGCCATCGCGCACCCGCTCATGACGTACACCACGAGCGCCCAAAGCCACAGCGCGGAAAGGCGCCTGCTCCAGGGTAAGTCAGTATGCGCCGCGACCATAGATCACCACTCCGATTGTCTTGAACAGGATCACGATGTCCCCGGCGAACGTCCAGTTGCGGACATAGGTCACGTCGAGCATCACGCGTTTGTCGTAGTCGGCATCATTGCGGCCGCTGACCTGCCAAAGTCCCGTGATGCCCGGCAGCACGCGCAGGTAGTACGACACCGAATCGCCGTATCGTTCGAGCTCCTTCTCCACCACGGGGCGCGGGCCGACGAGACTCATGTCCCCGCGCACGACATTCCAGAGCTGCGGCAGTTCATCGATGCTCGTCTTGCGGATGAAGCGGCCCAGCCGCGTCACCCGCACGTCGTTGCGAAGCTTGAAGTCTCTGTCCCATTCCGCGCGCGCGGCGGGATCGCTCGCCAGTAGCGCCTGCAACACGGCATCGGCGTTTCGCACCATCGACCGGAACTTGAGGCAGCGGAACTTGCGGCCGTCCATGCCGACACGCGTGTGCCCATAGACGCAGGCTCCCCCGTCGCGCATGACGAGCATCGCGACGGTCAGCATCAGCGGCGACAACAGAACCAGCAATGTGAGCGCCGCGCCGACGTCGAACGCTCGCTTGGCGGCATGGCCATAAGCGCGCGCATAGCGCGGTCCGGCCGGCGCCGACATGCCGCCCTGTTTGCCCTGAGATTGCGGTGCGCGCGTGTCGGTCAGATCGGGCGACATGCTCGCGGAAATATTCGCCGTCAGATGTGAAGGCAGGATGCCAGCCCTCGACAGCAACGATTTGAGGAAGCGCAGGCGCATCTCGGTTCTCCCTGGACCGATGGGTGGACAGCGGACGGCGCGTCAGACTGACGCTGGGCCGTCCTGGGGCAGCTTCAGTTCGAGGCTGGGGTCGAGTTCAGGCGCAGCGGCCGTAGGTATCCGCGATGCGTACGATGTCGTCCTCCCCGAGGTAGGCACCCGATTGCACTTCGATCAGTTCGAGCGGCAGCTTGCCGGGGTTCTCCAGCCGGTGCATGACGCCGATGGGGATGTACGTGGACTCGTTCTCGCTGAGCAGAAAGCGCTCGTCGCCGCGCGTCACCTGCGCGGTGCCGCGCACCACGGTCCAATGTTCGGCGCGATGGTGATGCAGCTGGAGCGAGAGCGATGCGCCCGGATTCACCACGATGCGCTTGACCTGAAAGCGTTCGCCCTGGTCGATGGAGTCGTAGCAGCCCCAGGGCCGCTGCACCTTGCGATGGTTCTCCGCCTCGGTGCCGCGCTCGCGCGCGATCCGTTCGACCAGACCCTTGACGCCCTGCACGTGCGAGCGGTCCACCACGAGCACGGCATCGGGCGTCTCGACGACGATCAGGTTGGTCGTGCCCACGCATGCGACCAGCCGGCCGTCGGCATGGACGTAGCACGAGGTCGCGCCTTCATACATCACGCGGCCGCGCGCGGCGTTGCCGTCCGCGTCCTTGTCGATGGCGTCCCAGACCGCATCCCACGAGCCGAGGTCCGACCACCCTGCCGACATCGGCACCACCACGCCCGGCACGCCGGCCGCGCGGGCGAGGTGTTCCATCACCGCGTAGTCGATGGAGTCCGACGGCACGCTGGCGAAGGTCTCGGCATCGGGGTGATAGAACGTGCCGTGCGCCTGCCCCTTCGCGAAAGCCTCCGCGCATGCCGCATGCATGTCGCCCTGCAGGCGTTCCAGCGTGGCGAGCCATGTGCTCGCGCGCACCACGAAGATGCCGCTGTTCCACCAGTATTCGCCGGAGGCGAGGTAGGCCTGCGCGATCTCGGCCGCAGGCTTTTCGACGAAGCTGTCGATCGCATGCGCCACGCCATCGAGCGGCGTGCCGATACGGATGTAGCCATAGCCCGTGTCCGCGCGCGTTGGCGGCACGCCGAGCGTCACCATCGCGCCGCGTTCCGCGAACTGCGCGGCGCGCGTGACGGCCTGGCCGAACGCCTCCGCGTCGGCTATCACATGGTCGGCCGGCATGACCACCATGATGCTGTCCTCGCCCTCCGCCGTGGCCAGCATCGCCGCCAGCGTCAGCGCGGGCGCGGTATTACGGCCCGCCGGCTCCACCACGATGCGCGCCTTGACGCCGGACGCCTCGAGCTGCTGCGCCGTCATGAAACGATGCGCCTCGCCGCAGACGACGATGGCCGGCGTCTCGCCACGGCCCATGCCGCGCAGCGCCTCCGTGCGGCGCACGGTCGCCTGCAGCAGCGAGTCGCGGCCGATGACGTCGATCAGTTGCTTGGGATAGTGCTTGCGCGACAGCGGCCAGAGCCGCGTGCCGGATCCACCGGCCAGTACGACGGGACAAAGCTTCAGTCCGCTGGGGACATTGCCCGCCCCCGCGGCGGCATGAAAGGGGGCTTCGGTGAGGGCTTCGCCTGGAACGGTGATGGGCATCCTGAGCTCCTGTGGGGCAATCCGACCGGTATGGCAAGACTTTGCTGCACTGAAGCATAGATGCGGAGATTTGCGTCGTTATAACCATGGCCGAAAACATAGAGGATTTGACCGATATCGCCGCAAAGCATCCAAAAAATGTATTTATCGTGACAATGACGGATTATCGTGCACCAATATCGTTACGTAACCCGTTAAATGCGGTGCGCGAATGTGTCCTAGCGCACGAAACGCCCGCCGCGCCGCACAAATGCGGTGAAGTCGTTGTTCTATATGACTTTTTAAATTCACCGCCAGACATACACTGTATGTGCGGTAGGTAACAATTACGCTGGTTGATTCATTTTTGATAATCTTTCGAAGGCATATTGCGACGTATCCCGCATTTTCATCGACACTACACCCAAGCGAGCGTGCTTGTCCGACAACGTTGCGTGAATATCGGACATTTGACGTTGTGCGCCGCCGCAAATTGAATATGATGCAGATAAACGAGTTTCGAACCCGAAGTTCTTTCGCGAGGAAAATGCGCCATGGAGAACCTTGTCGAGACACCGCCGCCGGTCCGGGCACTGGGCCCGTTGCCTGTGGCGGGACAGTTGGCTGTCCAGCGTATCGGCCTGCTGTTGTTCGATGGTTGCTCGCTGCTGGCCGCCGGCGTCATCGCGGAGGCATTTCGCATCGCCAACGAACTGGAGATCGAGCAACACCGGCGGCCGTTCTATCAGTTGTCACTGCTTTCCCACCATGGCGGCAACATCGCGTGCTCTTCGTCGGTGAGGATCTGGACACAGGGACTCGAGGCCGCCGGCCAGCGCGGGTTCGGCGCCATCTTCATCGCCTGCAGCGAGCAGGAGCCGGCGGGGGAGCGCGCCGCGCGCGTGATGAGCACCACGCTGGAGATCGGCGCGGCGGCGCTCGAATGGCGACATAGCGGACGCGACGTGCTGCCGCCGCGCGTATCGCGCGCCACGGCCGCCATTGCCGGCGACCTTGGCATTCACATCGCACCGGCCACGGTCTTCTGGTGCCGTGGTGGTTCCCTCGCTGCGCCCGAAGTCATGCCATCGGCGATGGACCTCGCGCTCGCGCAGATCGAAGGGGATCTCGGGCCTTCCATGGCGCAGGAAGTCGGCAGACGGCTTTCCCCGCGACGCGACGCGACGGGCGCCGACGGCGAGAGCCCTGACCCCGGCGACAGCGCCGGCGATCGCGACGACGAGCTGCTGCCCGACATGTCGGCGGCAACGGCCAACAAGATCCACGCTTCGGCGCGCTGGATCACCGAGCATTACATGGAGGCCATCTCCGTCGCGGATGCGGCGAGGTTCGCCGCGATGAGCGAGCGCAACTACCTGCGCCGGTTCAAATGCACGATCGGCGTGACGCCCTCCGAATACCTCCTGCGCGCGCGGCTCGACATGAGCTGCAAGCTGCTGACCAGGACGACGCTGCCCGTCGACAAGGTCGCGCGCCGCTGTGGCATGGGCAATGGCGATCGGCTCTGCAAGATCTTCCGCAAGCGCTTCGCGCTGTCCCCGACCGAATACAGGATGCGTCATCACAACACAGGCGGCGGATCGACGTCGCCACTTCTGGAGGAGCGCTGAGTATGTACAAGGAAATGCTTGACCTGGCCAGGCTGGACTGGATGGCCCGCGAACTCGCGGAACCCTATCGCGCCAATCCCCCCTTTCCACATATATGCGTCGACGACTTTCTGGACAAGGACATCTATCGCGAAGCCAGTGACGCGTTTCCGGGCCGAAAGGAAACGCAGTGGTTCAAGTTTCAATCCGCCGCGGAGAACCTCAAGCTCCAGATTCAGGACTTCTATGCGATTCCGCCCGCGCTGCGCGGCCTGATCCTCGAGATGAACAGTCCGGGTTTCGTGCGCTTTCTCGAAACGCTGACGGGCATCGAAGGCCTCGTGCCCGATCCCCATCTGCATGGCGGCGGGCTGCATCAAACCCTGCCGGGCGGACACCTTGGGCTGCATATCGATTACAACTATCACCCGGAATGGAAGCTCGACCGGCGCGTGAACGTGCTGCTGTACTTCAACGACACGTGGGAAGACAGCTGGGCGGGGCACCTGCAGTTGTGGGACGAGGGCGTGCAGCACTGCGTGCAGAAGATCGCGCCGATCGGCAACCGGCTGGTGGTGTTCAGCACGAACGAGTGCTCGTGGCATGGGCATCCGGTGCCGCTGGCGTGTCCCGCGGGCATGACGCGCAAATCGATCGCGCTCTACTACTACTCCAATGGCCGGCCCAAGGACGAGGCGGCGGAGGTACACACCACGCGCTTCAAGACCGCGCCCGGCGAACGGTATCCGCTGACCACGCGCGATATCCTCCACGGCATCACGCCGCCCTACGCCAAGGCGCTCGCGCGCCGGCTCGTGGGTCGCTGACAGCAAAGGGCCCAGCCATGTCCTGCATTCTCGTCACCGGCGGCGCGGGGTTCATCGGCGCCAACTTCGTGCTCGACTGGCTGGCCCGGCCGGACGCCGACGCCGTGATCAACGTCGACAAGCTGACCTATGCCGGCAACCGGCATAGCCTCGCCCTGCTCGATGGCGATCCGCGCCACCGCTTCGTACAGGCGGACATCGGCGACCGCGCCGCGATGGACGATCTGCTCGCGCGCTATCGGCCGCGCGCGGTCGTTCACTTTGCCGCGGAGAGCCATGTCGATCGCTCGATCCATGGCCCCGCCGCATTCGTCGACACCAACATCGTGGGTACGTTCACGCTGCTGGAAGCCGTGCGCGCCTGCTGGCAGGCGCTGCCCGACGCGGCGCGCGCGGACTTCCGCTTCCTGCACGTCTCGACCGACGAGGTCTTCGGCTCGCTGAGCGCCACCGATGCGCCGTTCGGGGAAACGACCGCCTATGCGCCGAACAGTCCGTACTCTGCATCGAAGGCGGCTTCCGATCATCTCGTTCGCGCGTGGCATCACACGTATGGCCTGCCGGTGGTGACGACGAACTGCTCGAACAACTACGGCCCGTACCAGTTTCCGGAGAAGCTCATCCCGCTGATGATCGCCCGCGCGCTGGCCGGCGAGTCCCTGCCCGTCTATGGCGATGGGCAGAACGTCCGCGACTGGCTCTACGTCGGCGACCACTGCGCGGCCATTCGCACGGTGCTGGCGGCGGGACGCATCGGCGAAACATACAACGTCGGCGGCTGGAACGAGAAGACCAACATCGACGTCGTGCATGCGCTGTGCGACAGCCTCGACGCCCTGCTGCCGCGCGATGACGGCACGTCGTATCGCGCGCAGATCCGGTATGTGAAGGACCGCCCCGGGCACGACCGCCGCTATGCGATCGACGCGCGCAAGATCGAACGCGAACTCGGCTGGCGTCCGGCGGAAACATTCGAGAGCGGCCTGCGCAAGACCATCGCGTGGTACCTCGACAACCAGCCGTGGGTCCGCGACGTGATGTCCGGCGCGTATCGCCATTGGATGGGACTGCAATATGCCGCGTGAACGCCGGACGGCAACCGTCACTGCAACGGCAACGCCCGCGCCCACGCTGCTCGTGACCGGCGCCAATGGGCAGGTCGGCTTCGAACTCGCGCGCAGCCTCGCGCCGCTTGGCCGCGTCATCGCGCTCGACCGCGGCCACTGCGATCTCGCCGATATCGGGCAGTTGCGTGGCGTGATACGGCATTTCGCACCCGACGTCATCGTCAACGCGGCTGCCTATACCGCGGTCGACAAGGCCGAGATCGATAGCGACCTCGCCTTCGCGATCAACGGCACGGCGCCAGGCGTCCTCGCCGAGGAGGCCAGTGCGCTGGGGGCCCTGCTCGTGCATTACTCCACGGATTACGTGTTCGACGGCACGAAGGACGACGCCTATACGGAAACCGACACGCCCGCGCCGATATCGGCGTACGGCCGGAGCAAGCTCGCGGGCGAGACGGCTGTGCTGCATGGCGAAGCGAGCGCCCTGGTGCTGCGCACGAGCTGGGTGTTCGGCAGCCATGGCAACAACTTCGCGCGCACCATGCTCAGGCTCGGTTGCGATCGGGACCGGCTGCGGGTGGTGGCGGACCAGTTCGGCGCGCCCACGCCGGCCGCGCTCGTGGCGGACGTCACCGCGCATATCGTGGCGCGCCACTGGATTTTCGGCAGCCCGAGCGCCTTCCCGGGCGGCATCTATCACCTGACCGCTTCGGGTGCTACGAGCTGGCATGCCTATGCGCTTGAAGTGCTGCGGCTCGCGGCCGCGCTCGGCGTCACGCTGAAGGTAGACCCCGCGCGTGTCGAGCCCATCGGCACGGACGGCTATCCCCTGCCAGCGCGCCGGCCCGCGAACTCGCGGCTGGCCACGGCAAAGCTCTCTCGGACCTTCGGCATCCACCTGCCCGCCTGGCAGGACGGCCTGCACGCGGTGATGCCGGAACTGGTTTCGCAATTGCCCAGGAGTTGAACCATGACCATGAACGTGACCCGTACGGAAATCCCCGACGTGCTGATCGTCGATCCCAAGGTGTTCGGCGACGATCGTGGCTTCTTCTACGAGAGCTTCAACGGCGCCGAGTTCGAGGCCGCCACCGGTCTGAAGCGGCATTTCGTGCAGGACAACCACTCCCGGTCCGCGCGCAACGTCCTGCGCGGCCTGCACTATCAGGTCAGGCATCCGCAGGGCAAGCTCGTGCGGGTGGTCACCGGCGAAGTCTTCGACGTGGCGGTGGACCTGCGCCAGAGCTCGCCGACGTTCGGCAAATGGGTCGGCGTAACGCTGTCCGCCGAGAACAAGCGCCAGCTATGGATTCCGGAAGGCTTCGCCCATGGCTTTGTCGTGCTCTCCGATTACGCGGAGTTCCTGTACAAGACGACCGACCTCTGGTACCCAGAGCACGAGCGCTCGCTGCTCTGGAACGACGGCCACCTGCGCATCGAATGGCCGATCACGGGCGCGCCGATCCTCGCCGCGAAGGATGCGGCCGGGCGAACCCTAGAGGACGCGGACGTGTTTGCCTAGCGGCGGCGGTGCGGAGCGCCGACGGCAGGGCCTTCACGAAGCGGTCCCTCTGAACTGCCGCACCGCTTCGTCCCGCAGCGCTTCGACCAGCCGCGTGCGGGATGTGGTGCGGGACCAGATCAGGCCCATGCGCCGCGGCTCGCTGGGTCGCGGCAGCGGCAGGTGAACCAGCCGCAAACCCTCCGGCCACGGGCGGATCCATTCGGGGACCAGCGAGACACCGAGGCCGCGGTCCACCATCACGGCGATGGCCGAGAGCGAATTGAGTTCGAAGCGCTCGTTCGGCGCGATGCCGTTGTCGCGCAGATAGCGATCCGCGAGCTGGCCGCCCCATTCGTGGCGATCGAATCGGATGAACGGCGCCACGCGCAGCAGCTCGTGCGGGTCGGACCCCGCCAACTGCGCGGGCACCAGCAGGCCCAGCGGTTCCTCGCGCAACAGTTGCCACCGAAGCAATTTCGGCAGCGGCGCGGGCGAAGCCATGACGATGGCCGCGTCCAGCGTGCCGTTCAGCACCGCGGGGTGCATATCCACGGAGTATCCCGGCTGCACGAACACGCTGATGCCCGGATATCGTTTGACGAGCGCGCTGAGCAGGTCCGGCACCATCCCCGTCAATGCCGTCGGCCCCGCGCCGAGGCGTAATTCCCCCGCGAGTTGTTCTTCATCGAGCGCGGCGGCGAACATGCCACTCACATGAGCGAGAACATCGCGCGCCCGCGCGGCGACGCGCTCCCCGCTTTCGGTGGCGATCACGTGCCGGCCCGATCGGATCACCAGTTGCGTACCCATCTCGCGTTCCAGCGCGCGGATCTGCTGGGCGACGGCGGCGGGCGTCACGGCGAGACGGCGCGCGGCCTCGGCGATCGAGCCGTGTTCCAGCACGGACAGATAGTTCTGCAGGAAGAGCGTGTTCATCCGTGCCTCTGAGATGGGGTTGCGTCGATGAAGATAGTTTATCTATCTTTTGAAGAAAGACGATGGGTCTTTTTCTTTATCCATGGGCTTCCCATACTGGCCTCATTGCGCCGCATACCAAAACAAGAAAGCATCAAGACAGGAGACAGCATGAAAGGCCCCCATGCCCCCATTCTCGCCATGCTTTGCAGTGGACTGCTCGGCATGGCCAGCCTCGCCGCGACGGCGCAGGAGCCCGCGTTGCCGAAAACGATTCGCATCGTCGTGCCCTTCTCCCCGGGCGGGAGCAATGACCTGTTCGCCCGCGCGCTGGCGCAGGGGCTCGCGGGACGGACCGGCTCGTCCGTCGTCGTGGAGAACCGGCCCGGTGCCGGCGGTGCCATCGGCGCGCAGGCGGTGGCCACCGGCGAGCCCGACGGATCCACGCTGCTGCTGAACTCGCTCAGCTTCAGCACGAATGCCGCGATTCAGCCGAAGCTGCCCTATGACCCCATCAAGTCGTTCGAGCCCGTGGCCATGCTGAATCGTGGGCCGATGCTGCTCGTGACGGCCGCGAATACGCCGTACAAGAGCGTGAAGGACGTGGTCGAAGCGTTCCAGGGCAAGAACAAGAGCATCAACTTCGGCTCGGCGGGGCCGGGTTCGAGCGGGCATCTGGGCGGCGAACTGCTCAATGCGCTGGGTCAGGGCCGTGCCGTGCACGTGCCGTACAAGGGCGTCTCCAACGCGGTCGTCGACATGGTCGGGGGCAATGTGCAGGTCATGATCACGACCGCCGCATCGGTGGCGGGACCGCTCAAGAGCGGGCAGGTCCGCGCGATCGCCGTCACGTCGGCGGAACGCTCGCGTTTCGCGCCCGGCCTGCCGACCGTCGCCGAAACGCTGCCCGGCTTCGTCGTGGAAGCCTGGTGGGGCGTGTTCGCGCCGGCCAAGACCCCGCAGCCGGTTGTCGAACGCCTGAATCAGGAGATTCGCGCCGTCGCGGAAACGCCCGCGATGCGAGAGCTCTTCTCGCGCGAGTCGACCGAGCCCAGCAACATGACCGCCGCGCAGTTCGCGAGTTATGTGCAGACCGAAGTGGGCAAGTGGCGCACGCTGGTTTCCACCCGACACGTGGCCGTCGCCGCCGAGTGAGTCACAAGCCGAGTCACAAGCCGAGTCACAAGCCAAGTCGCAAACCGAGCCGCCCCATGCAAAAGAAAGTATTCAACCCCAACGCGCGCGGCCCGCTGCATGGCCTGCGGATCATCGACATGAGCCGGCTCGTCGCGGGCAACATGCTGACGCTGCAGCTTGCCGACTTCGGGGCCGATGTCATCAAGATCGAGCCGCCCGACGGCGATTCGCTCCGCAATTTCAAGACCGATGGCCTCGATATCTGGTGGAAGACGTACGCAAGGAACAAGCGCAGTCTCGCGCTCGACCTGCGCCATCCGGCCAGCATCGCCCTGCTCAAGACGCTTGCCGAAACCGCAGATGCGCTGATCGAAAGCTTCCGGCCCGGGACACTGGAAGCGATGGGACTTGGCCCCGACGTACTGCACGCGATCAATCCGAACCTCGTGATCACGCGCATCTCGGGCTGGGGCCAGACCGGTCCCTATCGCCACAAGCCGGGCTTCGGCACGCTCGTCGAGGGGTACAGCGGCTTTGCGGCAATCAACGGATTCGAGGATCGAGAACCCGTGCTCCCGCCGATGTTCCTCGGCGACATGACCACCGGGCTCTATGGCGCCAGCGCGACGATGATGGCGCTGTGGCATATCGAGGCGCACGGCGGACGCGGGCAGGTCATCGACCTGTCGCTGTTCGAACCGATGCTGTCCATCATGGGACCGCAGGCCGCCAACTACAAGTTCACGGGCAAGCTCAAGCGCCGCACGGGCAGCCGCTCGAGCACGACCGCGCCGCGTAATGTGTATCGCACGCGCGACGACAAGTGGCTCGCGCTTTCGACGGCATCGAGCAGCGTGGCACGCCGGCTGATGGAGACAATCGGGCACGGCGACATGCTCGCGGATCCGCGCTATGCCACCAACAGCGCGCGCCTGGCGCATATCGAGGACGTCGACCGTGTCGTCGGGGACTTCATCCGTGCGCGCAGTCTCGACGAGAACCTGTCCATCTTCGAAGCCGCGGGCGTGACCGTCGGCCCCGTCTACGACGCGAAGCAGGTGCTCGACGACGCGTACGTCGCCCAGCGCGAGAGCCTTGTGGAACTGCCTGATGCCGAGCTGGGCGCGCTGCCGATGCACAACATCGTGCCGCGCTGGAGCAATACACCGGGGGATTTCCGCCGTGCCGCGCCGGACCTCGGGCAACACAACGACGAGATCGTGCGCGAGGCGCTCGGGGAGGCCGGGCTCGCCAGATTGCAGGCGTGCGGCGCGCTCGCATCCACCTCCATTCCCTCTGCGGCGTGACACCGCCGCACCGTCATCACACACAAGGAGAAGACATGAACCGCGTTGGTCATCCGATCACGGGCCCCGGCGCCTGGAAAGGCCCGGACATCGACTGGACGAAGGAAGGACTGCACGTGCTGAATGCGGCGGAACTGGACGAGGTCGACCGTGCGCTCCGGCATCTGAAGTCGCTCGGCGAAGTGGACTTTCCCGACATCACGCGCGACACCTTTCCGCTCGACACCGTCGGTACCCTGATGGCATCGCTGCCCCGGCGCCTGCGCGAAGGCGCGGGCTTCCTGATGCTGCGCGGGCTGCCGCGCGAGCGCTACAGCGACGACGACATGGCGCGCATCTATTTCGGCCTCGGCGCGTATATCGGCACGACGATGACGCAGTCGTACCTCGGCGACCGGCTCGGCCATGTCGTGAACGTGAGCGACTACGAGCCAAAGTCGCGCGGCTACCGCAAGGGCGGCGGGCAGCTAATGCACACCGATTCGTGCGACATCATCGGCCTCATGTGCCTGCGCACGGCCATCTCCGGCGGGGAAAGCCGCATCACGAGCGCGCTGACGGTGCACAACTACCTGCTCGAGCATCATCCGAAGTCGCTGGAAATCCTGCGCCGCGGACTGTTCCTCAAACGCACCGACGAAGACGGCCGCCGCGCGACGCGCACGTTCAGCGAAGACCGCGTGCCCTTCTTCGCCGACGACGGCAACGGCGAGGTGACCTGCTACCTGCCCACCGGCTATGCGCGCCTTGCCGAAAAGAGCGGGCAGCGCCCGTTCACGCAGGAAGAGTCGGACGCGCTGTACCACGCCCGCAAGGCGGCGGCGATGCCCGAGCACTATCTCGACATGGGTTTCCGCGATGGCGACATCCAGTTCCTGAACAACCGCATGATGGTGCATGGCCGCACCGACTACGAGGACCACAAGGAACTGTCGAAGCGCCGCCATCTGCTGCGCATGTGGCTGCGCGTGGACGCGTGGCCGGCCATGCCGAAGAAGCAGGTGTTCCACACGGACGAGGACATGCGCCTGTGGAGCGTGACGCGCCGGCCGTTCATGGAACTGCCGTCCAATCACGACCGCGACCTGCTGGAGGGGGTGGCGGGCGCGATGGTGGAGTGACGGTCCAGTCAGGCACTGCACCGCCATGGGGCGCGCGGCGACGGTATAATCCGCGCTGCTTTCCCGCTTTCAGCGTTGCCCCGATCCCCCATGCCCCGAAATACCGCCCCGCAGTCCGGCTCCATCCCCAGCGATCTTTCCGTCGAGGTCGATGTCGACAGGTCGAAGCGCGCCGTGCTGAAAAGCATGCTGGCGGCGGCCCTCCTGGCCTCCGGACTGCCGGCGTTCGCCCAGTCCGAGTGGCCCGCCAAGCCGATCCGTCTCGTGATTCCGTTCCCGCCGGGCGGCGGCACCGACATCCTGGCGCGCCTTGTCGCCAATCAGGTCGCCCAGGCCACCAAGTGGACCTTCGTGCCGGATAACAAGCCGGGCGCGGGCGGCACGCTGGGGATTGCCGAGATCGTGCGGGCGGCGCCCACGGGCTATGAGCTTGTGATGGGCCAGAAGGACAACCTCGTGGTGGCGCCGTGGCTCTACAAGTCGGTATCGTACGTGCCCGCGCGCGACCTCATCGCGATCAGCCACGTGGCCTACACGCCGATCTGCATCGTCACCGCGGCCAATTCGCGATTCAAGACGCTCGCCGATGTGGTCGCCGCCGCGAAGGCGCATCCGGAGTCGGTCCGTTATGGCTCGCCGGGTAACGGCACGACGATTCACCTCGCGGCGGAGATCTTCAGCCATGCGGCCGGCATCAAGCTGCTGCACGTGCCGTACAAGGGTTCGAATGCCGCGATGATGGACGCCATGGCCGGCAACGTCGACCTCATGGTCGCATCCGTGCCCTCGGCGCTGGCTCAGGTCAAGGCGGGCAAGCTTCGCGTGCTGGCCGTGACCTCGGCCACGCGCAGCACCTCGCTGCCAAATGTGCCGACCGTCGCCGAGAGCGGCTACAAGGATGTGGACGTCAGTACGTGGTACGGCATCTTCGCGCCCGCGAAGACGCCGGCCAACGTGGTGGATCGCATTGCCGCGGAGGTCAACAAGGTGCTGGCCTCCCCCGACATGATTCACGCGATCCACGAGCAAGGCGCGGAGGCGAAGCTCATGACGCCGAAGGAGTTCGCCGCGCTCGTGGACGCCGACTACAGGAAGTGGAAACCTATCGTCGAGCAGTCGGGCGCCAAGGTCGACTGAACGGCTTCACGCGTCCTTCAAGACCAGCGTATCCCCCGGGCGGATCGTCCCGCCCCGCACCACCTCGGCATAAATGCCGAGGTCGCCGTGCTTCACGTACTGCAGCAGCGACACGGGAATGTTCAGGTCGCGGATCCCCGTCTGCGGATCCACGCTCGTCGCCGCGCAGCGCTTCGTGCGACGCACGACCTTCAGCACCACCTCGCCGATCGTCAGCTCGCGGTCGACCCATTCCATTTCCGTCCACGCCGGCTGGCCCGAGAAGTACACGTTGGCGCGGAAGCGCAGCGGGTCCAGCGAGTGGTTCAGATGGCGGCCGAAATCCGCGACCGTATCGAGGTTGATGAGCGAGATGCTGCGCATCAGCGCTTCAGACCGCACGCTGACGTCCGTGAACTGGAAGTTCGGCGCGTTGACCACGCGCGGCGTGCCCGGCAGCGGCACCGCCAGATAGGCGCCGAGGTAGCCGGCGAGTGCTTCACGATCCTTGTCACTGCTCAGATCGAACTGCGACACCTTGCCATCTTCCGCGAGTTCGAGCTGCGCCGACGACGCGTCGAAACGCGTCTTCAGCCGCGCCAGCTTTTCGTACTTGGCCAGCATCAGGAACTGCGTCTTGGGCGCGGGCACCGGATGCGCGGGATCGAAATCGAGCGAGCCGTCCGTTACGGCATAGGCACGGTCGAGCGGGAAACCCTGTGCGGCATGCAGATCCACACTTGCGAGCGCCTCGGGCGACAGGCCCTTGACCGGGTAGCGGTATAGCGACTGGATGTTCATGGCAGTGGCAACGTGTTGACGAGGGGAAAAATCATGCGAAGTCGCCTATGTTGCCGTGCCGCAACCGGTTCGCCAAGCGCCGCGCTACGCGAACTTGCGCGCGCACGGCAAATTGGGACATTCGCCCTCCGGCGCGGCGGACATTAGCCTCAGCGGGCGAATGCGCGCTGGAACGGTGCATCAGGTGCGTAAAGCGCAGTGGACGACTGCCGCAAGGATCCCATGATGGTGCTCTGCAAAAACGCCATGCACCATTGTGTGACGCTCTGCATTTTTGCAGAGGTATCTGCGAACTCTCTCCTTTCCGTTGCCGCGTTATCGGCCAAAAATGCGAACCGACAACGCAGCCAGTTCGATCGTCATTGGGAGAGAGAAGCATGATCAAGCCATCACCGCAGGCCTACGAGGCGCTGTACCGGAACCCGGAGTTTCAACGGCTGGTGCGTACCCGCCGGCGCATCGTGCTGACCCTGTTCGCGATCAGCATGACGATGTTCTTCGCCGTGCCCGTGCTCGCGGGCATTGGCTCGAGCATGTTCGAGATTCCCGTCACGGCCTCGACGAACTTCGGGCTCTGGTATCTATGCGGCCAGTACTTCGTCGGCGGTGTCATCGCCTGGGCCTACGCCGCCAGACTGCGACGCCTCGATGCGATGGCCGATGCCCTCATCTCGCAGGCGCCGTCCCCGGAGCCTGAGGCCGCCCACGCGGTGGCGGCGTGAGGAGCCCGACCATGCAAAAACGCTCCACTGCCCTGCGCGCCGCGCTCTGTGCCACCCTCGGCGCCACCCTCGGCGCCGCGCCCTGGCTGCCGGCCACGGCGCATGCCGCGGAAGCCACGCTCGTTACCGAAGGCAACCGCGCGATGACCGTCATCGTGTTCGCGGTACTGTTCTCGCTCACGCTCGCCATCACGTGGTTCGCGGCCCGCCGCAATGCTACCGCGAGCGATTTCTATACCGCGGGCGGCGGCATCAGCGCCCGCATGAACGGCATGGCGATTGCCGGCGACTATCTGTCCGCCGCGGCGTTCCTCGGCGTCTCCGGCCTCATCGCGTTGTATGGTCTCGACGGCATCAGCTACGTCGCGGGCTTCTTCATCTCGTTCGTGCCGGTCCTGCTGTTGATCGCCGAACCGTGCCGCAACCTCGGCCGCTATACGCTCGGCGACGTGCTCGCCTACCGCAACAGCTTCCGCGCCACCAAGCTCGTGGTTGCGGTATCCAGCGTGCTGGTCGCGCTGTTCTACATGGTGCCGCAGATCGTCGGCGGCGCGGTGATCGTCCGCGCGCTGATCGGCATTCCGTACGAGGTCTCCGTGTGCGCCGTGGGCGGCCTGATGCTCACCTACGTTCTCTTCGGCGGCATGCGCGCCACCACGTCGGTGCAGGTGCTGAAGGCGTTCCTGCTGATCTCGTTCTGCATCGTGCTAGTCGTGCTGACGTGGATTCCGTACGGCTTCGATATCGAGGCGTTCTTCCGCAGCGTGATCCATAACGATGCCATCCAGCGCCACGTGCTGGACACGCTGCTGAAGGGGCAATCGACACTGTCCGTCGAAGATGCTGGCCGCCGATTCCTCGAGCCCGCGCTGTATCTGAAGAGCCCCGTCGAGCAGATCTCGCTAGGGATGGCGCTCGTCCTCGGCACCGCCGCGATGCCGCACATCCTGATGCGCTTCTTCACGGTCAAGAGCGCCAGGGATGCCCGCACGTCCGCGCTGTACGCGATGTTCGCGATCGGCCTGTGCCATCTGCTGATCGTCGTCATCGGCTTCTCCGCGGCGCTCAATGTCGGGCCGAAGGCCATCCTCTCGCTCGACAAGGGCGGCAACCTCGCCGCGCCGATGCTCGCGCAGTTCCTCGGCGGCGGGCCGGACAGCCTGCTCGGCAACTTCATGCTGGCGGTGGTGGCCGCTGTGGCATTCGCGACGATCGTCGCGGTGGTGGCGGGCCTGACGCTGGCCGCGGCCTCGTCGCTCGCTCACGACGTGTACGTCGGCGCCATTCGCAACGGGCATGCAACAGATCGCGAGCAGGTGGTCGCCGCGCGTGTGGCCACGCTGTTGACCGCCGTCGTTTGCGTCGCCGCGGGTATCGCCGCCAAGGGGCAGAACGTCGCGCACCTCGTCGGCCTCGGCTACGCCGTGGCGGCGTCGGCCAATCTGCCCGCGCTCGTGTGCACGCTCTACTGGCGCCGATGCAATACGGCCGGCGTGGTGGCCGGCGTGGTCGGCGGAACGCTGGTCTCGATCGGCATGGTGCTCGTCTCCCCCAACATGACCTACCCGAGCATCATCGGACTCGACCATCCGCTGATCTCGCTGCGCAACCCCGGCATCGTCTCGATTCCGATCGGCTTTCTGCTCGTGATCGTGTTCTCGCTGCTGACGCGCAGCCGCTTGTCGGAGTCGCGCTGGGCCGAAATGGCCGTTCGCCGCGAGACCGGCATGGGCATTGCCGATGCGGTGTCGCATTGAACGCACGCACGGACTCCTTACTCCCTCCGCACACACACAGACATGACCCTTCCTATCGTCAACGTCGCGGCCGCGCATGCCGCACCGGTCTACATGAACGCGGCGGCCACCGTCGCAAAGGCCGTCTCCTTCATCGATGAAGCGGCGCGCCATGGCGCGGAGCTCGTGGTGTTTCCCGAGTCGTTCATTCCGGGCTTTCCCGTGTGGGCGGCGCTGTGGGCGCCGATCTACAACCACGAGTGGTTCCATCGCATGGTCAACAACAGCATCCGCATCGACGGGCCGGAGATGGCGCAGATCCGCGCCGCGGCGCGCCGCAATGGCGTGTTCGTATCGATCGGGTTCAGCGAGAGCAGCGATGTGAGCGTCGGCTGCATCTGGAACTCGAACGCGATGATCGGCGACGATGGCGCGTTGCTGAACCACCATCGCAAGCTGGTGCCCACCTTCTACGAGAAGATGGTGTGGGCCCCGGGCGACGGCCACGGCCTGCGCGTCAGCGATACACGCATCGGCAAGATCGGCGCGCTGATCTGCGGCGAGAACACCAATCCGCTCGCGCGCTATGCGCTGGCGGCGCAGGGCGAGCAGATCCATATCTCGGCCTGGCCCGCGATCTGGCCGACCCGCCTGCCGGGCTCCGGGCAGAACTTCGACAACCTCGCGGCCAACCGCATCCGCGCGGGCGGGCATTCATTCGAGGCCAAGGCGTTCGGCATTCTCAATGCTGGCTATATGGATAGCGCGATGATCGAGGCGCTGTGCGAGAGCGGCGATGCGCAGGCGCGCGAGGTCATCGAACGGACGCCGCGAGCAGCGACGCAGTTCCTCGATCCGACCGGCGCGGTCATTGGCGACATGCTCCAGCATGACGAGGGGCTCGCCTATGCGACGTTCGATCTCAATGCGTGCATCGAGCCGAAGCAGTTCCACGACATCGTTGGCTACTACAACCGCTTCGATGTCTTCGACGTGCGGATCGACCGGCGTCGGCTGACGCCCGCGACCTTCACGTCGGACAGTGTGGGCGCCGCGCGGCCGGCGGCGCGGGAGGCTGTCGGCGAGGCGGCGTATGAATATGAGGAGGCCGTCAGGTGATGGACGGGTAATGGTTTGGGGCATGGCAAGGCCGCACGTGGACGGGGCATAATTTGAGCGCCTGCCTCGCCGACGCTTCCTTTTGCCCCTCTTTTGCCCCGTCATTTCGCCATGCCAGCGCCTACCCGACTGAACTGGGATGACCTCCGCATCTTTCTGGAGGTCAACCGCAGCAAGACCCTGACCGCCGCCGCGCGGCAGCTTCGCATCGACGACTCCACGGTCAGCCGCCGTATCGCGGCGCTCGAGGCATCGCTCAACGAGACGCTCTTCATTCGCGACAGTGCCGGCCTGCATCCCACGCCGCGCGGGCTCGAGCTGCTGACCTGCGTGCAGGACATGGAGCGCGGCGCGCTGGCCATCACCGAGCCCGCGGTGGCGAACGATCGGACACCTTGCGGACATGTGCGGGTGGCGACGATGGAGGGGATCGCCTCGCTGTATCTTGCGGCGGAGTTTGTGGCCCTGCGGAAGCGGTTTCCCTTGCTAGAGGTCGAGCTCGTGACGTCCTCCAACCAGGTGCAGGTGAACCGGCGCGAGGCGGATATCTTCATCAGCTTCTTTCCGTCCGCTGGGCGGGGGCTGGCGGTGTCGGCGATCGGCGCGTTCCAGCTGCACCTCTATGCCTCCCCGGACTATCTGTCCCGCGCCGGGACGCCGCGCGCCGTCGATGACCTTGCGGCGCACGACTTTGTCTCTTACGTCGATGACCTGATACAGCTCGATACCGTGCGGTGGCTGCGCGAAGGCGTGCCCAATCCGCGCGTGGTGTTCCACTCGTCGAGCATGCTCGCGCAGATGTTCGCGGCGGCGGGCGGCGCGGGGATCGTCATGCTGCCCACGTTCGCGCGGGCGGAGCGGTTCGGGCTGACGCGGGTGCTGGGACGACGGGTGGAGGTGGAGCGGATGCTCTACCTTGCCGTGCACAAGGAGTTGCAGCACACACCGCGCGTGAAGGCGGTGTGTGCGTATTTGCAGGAGATCGTCGCGAGGGATTACCCCTCGCAATAACGTCGCGCGGGACTCAGAATCCGATCCGTGCCTGCACGTACACCGTGCGGGGGGCGCCGACCAGGCGGCCGGCGTTGCCGTCCGCCGTTCGCGTGTAGTAGCGCTTGTCGAACAGGTTGTTGATGCCCACCGCGATGTCGGTACGCTTCAACTGGGGTACCTTGAACATGCCCTGGATGTTCCACACGCGATACCCCGGAATCTTGCCGTTGCTGCCGTCCGCCGACTCCTGCACGGTGTTGGCCAGATCCGCGAACTGCGAACTCTGGTGCGTCGTGGCGATGTTGAACGTCCATTGCCGCCAGTTGTACCGCGCGCCCACCGTGTCCGTGGTGCGCGAGTAGAACGGGACGTCGAGGCCCGCGGTGGTACCCGATTTCTGGATGGCGCGCGTGTACGTGTAATTGGCGTACACGTTCAGGCCCGACAGCAGCCCCTTCTGGTCGAACGTGTAGTCGATCGCCGTTTCCACGCCATCGTGATCGGTCGCGCCGATGTTCTGGAACGTGGCAGGCACGAGCCCCGGCACCTGCAGGATCTGGTTGTCGAACTTGATCTTGAACGCGCTCAGTTCGGCCTTGATCTTGTTGTCCGTCCAGCGCGTGCCCACTTCGAACGTACGCGCGACTTCCGGCGACAGCGGATTGGAAGGCGTCTGCGAGTTCAGCTGGATGTTCTGCACCGGCCCGAACGACGTGCTGTAGTCCGCGAACACGGTCCACGCATTGTTGACCAGGTACGAAACGTTGATCGCCGGCAGCGGCTTGTTGTTGATGCTCTCGAACGGCGTCGATGCGCCCACCTGCTGGCGGCTCGTGTCGATATGCTCGAAGCGCAGGCCCGGCGTTACGCGCCAGTTGCCGATCGCGATGCGGTCGTCGATGTACACGGCGTGCGCATCGGTCGCATTGTCAAACGTGGTAGTGGGGCCGACCGCGCCCGTGGTCGCGTTCACGTTGAACGAGTTGTCGTCCCCGCGCTCGCGCACATAGCGGTACCCCACGGTGATGTCATGCAGCGTGGGACCGAGCGCCAGACGATGCGTATAGCGCGGCTCGATGCCGAACGTCGTGTAGTTGCGGGGCTGGTGCACGAGGTTCGCGCCGCTGGTCAGCGTGCTCTGACGATAGCTGTCGCTATAGAACGTGCGAATCTCGAATTCCTGATTGTCGGAAATCGAGTTCACATAGCCAAGATCGAAACCGTAGCGGTTGCCGCTCCAGTAGTCGTTCGGACGCGTGTTCTGGAACGGATCGGCGTTGAACTGCGCGACCGTCAGACCGCCCGGCGTACGGGACTTGACGTCGTAGTACGAGACCTTGCCGTAGAACTGCTGCGACGGCGTCAGGTCGTACGAGAACTTGATGGCCACATCGTTGACGTCGTCGTCGCTGCCCTTGCGCCATTCACGGCCGGTCTGGCCCGAGTACAGGAAGGCGAGTCCCAGCCCGCTGTCGAGCGTGGTACCGATGAATGCGTTGTACTGCGTGTTGGTGCCACCGGTCGTGAAGATGTTCTCGCGAATCGCCGCATCGCCGGTAATGCCCGGGCCCGCCGGAATCGGCTTGGTCGTGAAGTTGATGATGCCGCCGACGTTTTGCGGACCGTAGCGGACCGACCCGCCGCTGCGCACGACGTCGATCGAATCGATGTTGCCGAGGCTCACCGGCGCGAACGACAGTTGCGGCTGGCCATAAGGCGCCACCGCCAGCGGAATGCCATCCAGCAGCACCGTCGACCTTGGCGTGTAGCGGCCCGTCAGGCCACGCACGCCAACGTTCAGCGAAATCGCGCTGCCCGCGGTGCCAGAGTTGTCGCTCGACTGCACGCCGGGCACGCGGCGCAGCACGTCGCCGATGTTCGACGCCCCGCTCTGGTCGATCTGCGTCTGGTTGACGACGGTCCGCGCGCCAGCGAAACCCTTCACGCTGTTCTGGAGACCCGAGCCAAGCCAGTTGCCGGTCACCTGGATGGTGTCGAGCGTCACCTCCTTCTGCGGCGAAGCCTGTGTCTCGGCCTGCGCCTGCTGGGCAACGGCGGACGTCGAACACAGCAGCATGACGGCACCGGCCGTCGCGCAGAGGGCCAGGCGTTGCCCGGCAAGGGAGGCGGCAGGCAGGCCGCGACGGCTCGGATACATCATCTTCTCCAGCGAGTGCGTGTTTATTAAGATCACAAAAGCCGGAGGATTCTAAATGATAATCGTTATCAAGCCTTGTAATGGACTGAAAGAATTCCGCTACAGACGACGTGACGTTGCGGGCGCGCGACAGTGTGGGTGGCATGAGGTGGCCGATCGCCCGGCGCGCCGGGCGATCGGCAAACAATCGACGGACAAATGCCGAAAGTATCAAATGACGCCACAAAAAACACTTCCGTGCCGCCTCAGGGCGGGGCGGGGCGGTGTGGCACCCTGGGGGGAGGCCTGTCGTATGCTTATTCCGCCTTCGCGCCCGACTCCTTCACCACCTTCGCCCACTTGGCGATCTCGCTCTTCTGGTAGGCGGCGAGCCTGTCGGGCGAGCCGAGTACCGGATCGAGCCCGAGCGTGGCGAGCTTCTGCTTCACGTCCGGCAATTCGAAGATGCGGTTCAGCTCGGCATTGAGCTTGTCGACGACCTCCTTCGGCGTGCCCGACGGCGCGAAGACCGCGAACCACGATTCCGCTTCATAGCCCGGGAGCCCCTGCTCCGCGATGGTCGGAATGTCCGGTGCCGACGGCGAGCGCTTCGCGCTGGTCACGCCGAGCGCGCGGAGCTTGCCTTCCTTGACCACCGGCAGGGCCGACGGCAGGTTGTCGAACATCATCGTGATATGCCCGCCCAGCAGATCGGGGATGGCCATCGCGCGGCCCTTGTATGGCACGTGCGTGATCTTCGTGCCGGCCATCGTGTTGAAGAGTTCGCCGGACACGTGCAGCGAGGTGCCGACGCCCGGCGTGCCAAACGTCAGTTGACCCGGCCTGCTTTTGGCCAGCGCGATAAGTTCCTGCACGTTCTTCGCGGGCACCGATGGGTGCACGACGAGCACGTTGGGGGTCGACGCCAGCAGGATCACGGGCACGAAGTCCTTGACCATGTCGTACGGCATCCTGGAGTACAGCGCGCCGTTGATCGAGTGCGTGCCGACCGTGCCGAGCGCGAGCGTATAGCCATCTGGGGCCGCATGCGCAACGGCCTCCGCGCCGATGTTGCCACCGGCGCCAGGCTTGTTGTCAACCACGACCGACTGCCCCCACGACGGCGAGATCTTCTCCGAAAACGTGCGCGCGAGAATGTCTGGCGCACCGCCGCTTGGAAAGCCGACTACGACGCGAATCGGCTTGTTGGGATAACCCTGCGCGTGCGCGGCGGGCGCATGCATGGCGCCTAGCGTGGCCAGCGTGCAAATGCCGGCAAGCACGAACGTCCGTCTGGCGGGGGTCGATACGGAACGCATGATGGCTGTCTCCTGAGTTGTTATGGGTGCGGGCACCGGCGTCAGATGCCGAGGCCGAACTGCTGTGAAACCTGTTCTTGCAGCCGGCGCATGCCACGCAGCCAGCGGTCGTAGTCCTTTCCCTTGCGGCGGTAATACTCGAGCACCTCCTCGTGCGGCAGGATGAGGAACTGCTCGTTGGCGATCCCCTCTAGCGTCTTCTCCGCGACGAACTCGGGCGTGACGGAACCCTCCTGCAGAAAGCCCTTGCGCGCGCCGTCCTCGCCCAGCAGCATGCGCGTCTGCACACCCTGCGGGCAGACGCAGCTGACGCGGATGCCGCGGTCGCCGTAGGTGATCGACAGCCACTCGGCGAAGCCGATCGCCGCATGCTTGGTCGTGGCATACGACGCGGAGCCAATCTGCGACAGCAGGCCCGCCGCGGATACCGTATTGACGAAGTAGCCGCTGCCGCGCGCGAGCATCTGCGGGAGAACCGCCTTGGCCGCGTTGACGTGGCCCATCACGTTGACGCCCCACATGCGGAGCCACTCGACGTCGGTGGTCTCGATGCCCTTGCGCATCATGATCCCTGCGTTCGAGCAGAACACATCGATCTGGCCGAACCGCCCCGTGAACTCGTCGGCGAACGCCTGCACCGCTGCCTCGCTGGACACGTCGACGCGCCGGGGCAGCGTCTGGCACGCCGGGTACTTTGCCTGCACGGCCGCCGCGACCGATGCCGCGGTAGACGGGTCGATATCCGCGATGCCGATCGCGCGCGCGCCGCCGCGCGCGAACGCGTCGCACAGCGCGCGCCCGATGCCGTTGGCGCCACCGGTCACGACGACGCATTTGCCACGAACCTCCATTGCATTACCTCCTCTTTGCTTTGAGCGAAACGTACCTTCGCCGCCATCAGGCGGCGTGGTGCCACAGCCGTTGCTGCAGCGTGTGAGCGAGATCGCGGATACGGGGCCCGAGATTGGTCTCGAGGATTTCCGGCGAGAGGCGCGTGGACGCGCCGCCGATATTGATCGACAGCACCTCGCGGCCATCCTCGAGCCGCACAGGCGCGGCCACGCCGCTGACCGAGCGGTCCCACTCCGCGTGCGCGACGCAGAAGCCGCGCCGCGCGTACTCGCGCAACGTGCGGTCGAGCTTCGTCCGCAGCCCGGGCCAGCGCGGACCGTAATGTCGTTCGAGCTCGGAGATGACCGCCGCGCGCCGCGAGGGATCGAGCCCCGCCAGCCATGCGCGGCCGATGGCGGAACTCGCCATCGGCAAGCGGGAGCCCGGCGTGAGCCGCATGACGAGACCACCGCGCGGCTGGCACGCTTCGAGGTAAAGCATGTCGTGCCGGTCGGGGGCGGCGAGCGCCACCGTGCAGCCCGTAGCAAAGGCGAGGGATTGCATCAGCGGTTGCGCGATGTCGCGAATGCCCGCCCCCGCGAGATAGCGATGCGCTGGCAGCAGCGCGCCCTGCCCCACGCGATATTTTTCGTGGCTCTCCACGTAGACGAGGTAGCCGAGGCTTGCCAGCGTATAGGTCAGGCGTGAGACCGTGGGACGTGGAATGCCGGTGCGGCGCGACAGTTCGGCATTGCCGAGGTAGTCGTCGCCGGGACCGAACGCGCGCAGCAGTTCGAGCCCGCGCGCCAGGGCGCCGACGAAATTCCGATCGTCATCGTCGAGGGGCAACACGGTCGCGCCGGACACGAGGGCCGCGTCTACGGGCTGCGGAATCGAGGTGGATCGCTTCATGCAAGGCTGCCGTCGAAGGGGAAGTCACGACTGGAAATCACGGGGGAATCCCGGGGACATGCGCGCGAATGATATGTGCCGCATCGATGGTCGGTATTGACCCCGTACATATCCCGCGCGCGACATCACGCGAAGCACTGTCCGCCACACGGCCGACGCCGCAAATCAGGGATTCCACTGAGGAAAATCCCCGCGGCACAGCGAGGTTTCCGCGTCCTATTTCGATCTGCGGAATATGCGGCCATATCGCTTGACGCTGGGCGAACGACCATGCAAAAGTCCGCTGAACAAAAAACGAACGACCGTGCACAACACGGCGTCACGGGACCGCACAGACGGTCAAACACAAGCACGCGCATCGCGCCGCCGGGCGAACGATGCAGCAGCGAAGGAGACGACCGTGGCTTTGTTTTTTCAGCAGTTCCTCAATGGCCTGACGCTGGGCGGCGTGTATAGCCTCGTCGCACTGGGCCTCACGCTGGTCTACGGCATTCTGCACGTGCCGAACTTCGCGCACGGCGCGTTCTACATGGCCGGCGCGTATGTGTCCTACTTCCTGATGACGTCGTACGGCGTCAACTACTGGTTCGCGATGCTTGCCGCCGCGGGCACGGTGGCGTGCCTGTCGATGCTCGCGGACCGGCTGGTGTTTCATCCGCTGCGTAACGCGCCGGAAGTGCACGACATGATCGCGGCCATCGGCATCCTGCTGTTCCTCGAAGCGGGCGCGCAGGCGCTCTGGGGCGCGGACTTCCATCGCATGCCTACGCCCTACGGGCAGATGGTCGAGCTCTTCGGCCTGACCGCGCCGATGCAGCGGCTGCTGATCATCGCCGCCGCCTTCGGACTCATGGTGCTGCTGCACCTGTTCCTCACGCGCACGGTGACAGGTTCCACGATCGTCGCGATGGCGCAGAACCGCGACGGCGCGGCGCTGGTCGGCATCGACGCCACGCGCGTCACGCTGTTGGTCTTCGCAATTTCCGGCGCGCTGGCGGCGGTCGCGGCCACGCTATACGCGCCGATCAACCTCGTTTATCCGAGCATGGGCAACCTCGTGATCACGAAGGCGTTCGTGATCATCATCCTCGGCGGCATGGGCAGCATCCCCGGCGCCATCGTCGGCGGCCTGATCATCGGCATGGCCGAAAGCTTCGGTGGCTTCTACGTGTCCACCGACTACAAGGACATCATCGCGTTCCTGCTGCTCGTGCTGATTCTCTCGGTACGGCCGCAAGGCCTGTTCGCCGGCCGCATGGCCTGAGGAGTTCCCCATGACATCACTGCAAGGCAAGGCCGGCTGGGCCCTGCTGCTGGCCATCGCCATCGCGTTTCCGCTGTGCGTGCCCAACAGCTACTTCATCACCGTGACGACGCTCGCGTTCATCTATGCGATTGCCACGCTGGGCCTGAACCTGCTGACCGGCTACACAGGCCAGCTCAATCTCGCGCATGGCGGCTTCATGGCGATCGGCGCGTACACACTGGGCATCCTGACCGTCGATCACGGCGTGCCGTTCTGGCTCGCATTCGCGCTGTCAGGCTGCCTCTGCATGGCGGTGGGCTTCGTCGTGGGTGCCGTCTCGCTACGGCTCAAGGGGCACTACTTCGCGATCTTCACGATGTGCATCGGCTACATCATCTATCTGCTGATCGAGAAGTGGGAGTCCCTCACGCACGGTACGGTCGGGCTCATCGGCATCCCGGTGCCAGCGCCGATCGGGCCCCTGTCCTTCGACAGCGTGACCGCGCAGTATTACCTCGTGCTCGCGTTCCTGGTCGTGGGCACCTTCATCATGCATCGCATCGTCACGTCCCTGCTCGGCCGGAGCCTGATGGCGGTGCGCAACAGCGACGTGCTGGCGGAAGCGCTGGGCATTGGCCTCATGCGCACGAAGATGCTGTCGTTCGTGCTGTCGGTGGGCTATGCCGGCTTCGCGGGCGCCCTCTACGCGGGACAGGTCCGCTTCCTGGGACCCGATATCGCGCGCACGGATCTCACGTTCGACATGGTCATGGCGATGCTCGTCGGCGGGACAGGCACCCTGCTCGGACCGCTGCTCGGTTCGGTACTCGTGCCGTGGGTCACGCAGACGCTGCAGTTTCTGCAGGACTACCGCATGCTGGTGTTCGGGCCGGTGCTGGTGCTGCTGATCATCTTCTTCCCCGAAGGCATCGTCGGCGCGTTCCTGGCCCGCCGCGCCCGGCGCTCGGCCGCGTTGCGGCGCGCCTCCGCCCGGGACGCCCGCGACGTCCGCGATGAGGGAGACCGGCACGCAGCCGCCGCGCGCCGCCCCATGACCACCCGCCCGGGAGCCGACCATGCTTGAAATCCGCAACCTGACCAAAACGTTCGGCGGCCTGACTGCGGTCAGCGATGTCTCGGTGACGTTCGAGGCCGGACAGATCAACGCGATCATCGGCCCCAATGGCGCGGGCAAGACCACGTTCTTCAACCTGATCGCGGGGACGCATGCGCCTACGTCCGGAGAGATCCGCTTCAAGGGCACCGACGTGGCGGGCCTGCGCGCGGACCGCATCGCGCGCCTGGGCGTGGCGCGCACGTTCCAGGCCACGTCACTGTTCGACCGCGCCACCGTGCTCGACAACCTGATCGTCGGCCACCGGCTGCGCACGCGGTCGGGCCTCGCCGACGTGCTGCTCCACACGCGCCGCTGGCGCGAGGAAGAAGCACGCTGCCGGGAGAAGGCGGAAGCCGCGCTCGACTTCGTCGGACTCTCGCACCTCGCCCACGAACTCGCCGGCGATATCACGCAGGAGGCGCGCAAGCGCGTGGCGTTCGCGCTGGCGTGGACCACCGATCCGGAACTGCTGCTGCTCGACGAGCCGGCGGGCGGCGTGAACCCGGAGGAGACCGTTGGCCTGTCCGAACTTATCCGCAAGATGGTGAAGCACGGCAAAACGGTCTGCCTCATCGAACACAAGATGGACATGATCATGCGCATCGCCGACAAGATCATGGTGCTGAACTACGGCCAGAAGATCGCCGAGGGCACGCCCGCGCAGATCCAGCGGGACCCGCAAGTCATCGAAGCCTATCTGGGCGCGGCGCCTGTTATCGACCCCATGGGAGCCGACCATGTTGCAGCTTGAACGGGTATCGCTCTCGTACGGCAGCTTTCGCGCGCTCGAAGACGTCTCGCTCCACGCGGGCGCGGGCGAGCTCGTGGTGCTGCTCGGCGCCAACGGCGCGGGGAAGAGCTCGATCTTCCTCGCGATGAGCGGCATTCATCGGACGAACGGTGGCAGCATGCGTTTCGACGGCCGCGAACTGAGCGGCATGAAGCCGTCGCAGATCGTGCAGGCGGGTCTCGTGCACTGCCCGGAGGGACGCAAGCTGTTCCCGGCCATGACCGTCGAGAAGAACCTCACGCTTGGCGCCTACGTGCATCGGCGGGACCGCGCGGGCATCCGCCGCACGCTCGACGAAGTGTACGAACTGTTCCCCATCCTGCATCAGAAGCGCGAGGATGCCGCCGGGTCGCTTTCCGGCGGCCAGCAGCAGATGGTCGCGCTGGGCCGCGCGTTGATGAGCCGCCCGCGCGCGCTGCTGCTCGACGAGCCGTCCCTCGGGCTCGCGCCGCTCGTGGTGAAGCAGATGTTCGAGGTCATCCAGCGCATCAACCGCGCGGGCACCACGGTGCTGCTCGCGGAACAGAATGCGTACGCGGCGCTGGGCATCGCGCATCGCGCGTACGTGATCGAAAGCGGCCGTATCGTCATGGAGGGCGATCGCGACACGCTGCTGAAGGACGAAGGCATCCGCAAGGCCTACATCGGCGGTTAACGACATCGGCGGTTAATACGACAAGGAGAGAGACATGAAGCGCAAGACCGTTGCCGCCGCGCTGGCGGCGCTGCTGGCCACCGTGCCGGCGTTCGCGCAGGAAGTCGTCAAGCTTGGCTATACGGGGCCGCTTTCAGGTGGCGCCGCGCTGTACGGCAAGAACGTGTTGTCCGGCGTGCAGATGGCCGTGGACGAGATCAATGCGACCAACCCCGAGATCGCCGGCAAGAAGGTGAAGTTCGAGGTGGTCGCGCTTGACGACAAGTACGCGCCGGCGGAGGCCGCAATCAACGCGCGACGCCTGGTGCAGCAGCACAAGGTGCCCGCCGTGTTCGTGCCGCACTCGGGCGGCATCTTCGCGCTGCAGGCGTTCAACGAGCAGGAGAAGTTCCTGGTCATGGCGTACTCGAGCGTGCCGCGCATCACCGATGCCGGCAACAAGCTGACCATCCGCATCCCGCCGGCTTACACGGGCTACATCGACCCCTTCGTCAAGGCGCAGATGAAGCGCTACGGCAAGAACGTGGCCCTGGTCCCGGCCGATCACGACTATGCGAAGGCATGGGTGCAGGCGTTCGTCCCGGCGTGGGAGGGCGCGGGCGGCAAGATCGTCGGCAACAATCCGATGTCCTACACCAAGGCCACCGACTTCTACACGGGCGTCTCGCGCGCCATCGCCGACAAGCCCGACGTGATGTTCGTCGGCGGGCCATCGGAGCCCACCGCGCTCGTCGTCAAGCAGGCGCGCGAACTCGGCTTCAAGGGTGGCTTCATCATCATGGATCAGGCAAAGATGGACGAGATGGCGAAGGTCACGAATGGCCTTGCCATGCTGGAAGGGTCCATCGGCGTGATGCCGCTGGTCAACGACGCGCGCCCCGTCACGCAGGCGTACAACGCGCGTTATCGCAAGTCGCACGGCAACAAGGATGCCACCACCGAGATGTCGCTAAACTACACGGCCGTCTATGCGCTCGTCGGCGCCATGAAGCTTGCCAACAGTACCAGCGACGCCACCGCCATCCGCGCGAAGATGGCCGATGCGTTCAAGGCGCTGCCGAAGGACGCGAACCCCAACGAGGTGGAAGGTCTCGATGCCAGGGGCGGCACCGTGGCCGATACCGTGGTGGGATGGGTGCAGAACGGCAAGATCCAGCCCGTGCGGCTGTCGGAATTGTCGAAATAACGACGGAGGGAGACCGGTTGGCAAAACCGGCGAAGTTGGGCAGGCAGCAAAGAGAGAGAGAGAGGGGAATGGGGGCGCCGCGAGAGTGGCGCCCTTTTTCCTTCCGGTTTCGAAGAAAAAAGGACTCAGGGTTATCCCGTATCTGCCGTTAAACATATCCATGTTTATGACTAGCGGGAAACCGTCATGCTGAAAAACCTCTCGATCCGCACCGGACTGTCCATGGTGACAGCCCTCTTCCTCGCGCTCGTGCTCATCGTCGGCGCGTGCGCGTTCATCGCGCTGCACCGCTCGGGCAACGCGCTCAACGCGATGTACGAGCAGGACATGGTCGCCATGACCGCGCTCGGCCGCAGCTCCGAGATGCTGCTGCGTTGCCGCTCCGCCAAGAACCGCTACCAGACGCTCACGGGCGACGGCCAGGATGCCGCCGCGGCCAAGCAACTGGCGGCCGCGCGCGAGTACTGCGCGGCATCGCAGCAGGAGTGGGAGGCTTTCGCCGCCGTGCCCGCCACCGGCGAAGGCAAGGCGCTGCTGGAAGACGCCAACGCCAAGCACAAGGCGATGATGGAAAAGGGGATCATGCCCGAGTTCGGCGCCCTGGAAGCGAAGGACTTCGACGGCTACACGCGCATCCAGCTCGAGTTCAGCAGCCCGCTGTACAAGCAGCTCGACGAACTGTCGAAGCCGCTGCAGCAGTACACGGCGTCGCGTGCGCAGGCGCGCCACGCGAGCGCCGCGCATGACACGCGCATCGTCAATATCGTGCTGGCCATCTGCGCGCTGGCCGCGCTCGTGATCAGCCTGGCACTGCGCGCGGCGATGACGCGCCTCGTCGTCAAGCCGATTGCCGCGATGGCCGAGGACCTGACACGCATGGCGGGCGGCGACCTGCGCGCTTCCGCGCACCGCGAAGAGACCTACGGCAACAACGAGATCGGGACGCTGCAGCGCGCGCTGGCCAGCATGCAGCACGAGCTGTCCGACACCGTGCGCCATATCCGACAGTCCGCCGACACGATCACTGGCGCGGCCGGCGAGATCGCAAGCGGCAACATGGACCTGTCGTCGCGCACCGAGCAACAGGCGGCATCGCTCGAAGAGACCGCCGCGAGCATGGAGGAGATCAGCGGTACGGTGAAGCTGAACGCCGACAACGCCTCGCATGCCGCCGCGCTCGCGAACGATGCGTCGGACAAGGCGACGCAGGGCAGCGAAGTGGTGGGCCGCGTGATCTCGACCATGGACGAAATTTCGCAAAGCTCGGCCAAGATCGCTGACATCATCGCGATCATCGAGGGCATTGCGTTCCAGACCAACATCCTCGCGCTGAACGCCGCCGTGGAAGCGGCCCGCGCGGGCGAGCAAGGCCGCGGCTTCGCGGTCGTCGCCGGCGAGGTGCGCAGCCTGGCGCAACGCTCATCCACCGCCGCCAAGGAAATCAAGGAGCTGATCGACCGCTCGGTCGACCGCGTGCACGCGGGCTCGGGCTACGTGCAACAGGCCGGGGTGGCGATGACCGAGGTCACGCAGGCCGTGCACAACGTCACGCAGATCATGCGCGAGATCTCCACCGCCTCCGCCGAACAGAGCCGCGGCATCGGCCAGGTCGCGACCGCGGTGACGCAGATGGACGGCGTGACGCAGCAGAACGCCGCACTGGTGGAAGAGGCCGCAGCCGCGGCGCGCTCGCTCGACGAGCAGGCCCGCATGCTCAAGGAAGTGCTGGCGACGTTCACGGTCGACGAGGGCAACCGCACGGCTTCCCATCGGATGGCACCGCGACTCGCCGCACCGCGCCTGCACGCCCTCGCCCACTGACATTGCACTGACCGACGCCGCCGCTATTCCCGCCAACACAATCGGCGGCGTCAAAGGCGACCGCGTTTTTGTCTTCCGCGCCATATCATGGGTGCATCCCCCATGACATTCCGGGAGACTGCATGCCACGTCTATGTCGCCGTATGCTGCTGGCATTGTCGATGCCGGTTTCGCTGGCCCACGCTGCCTCGATCGCGGTAACGGATGGGACGACGCAAACCGTCGACGGCGGCACGTTCGAAGGCACATCGAGCGACCCCGCGCTGCTGGCGGCGAATCCCGGCAGCACGCTGGTCGCCCATTCTGTCACCGCGATCGGCCACAGCACCAGCACGGCCGTGGCGAACAGTGGCGGCATCATCCGGCTGACCGACTCCACGCTGCAAGGAACTCGCGGCGCGGTGCTGGAAGCCCTACGGGGAGGCCAGATCGACGCCGCCAATGTCAGCCTGCATGCGTTGTCGACGTCGACCAACGGCGTGTATGCCGAGGAGGGCAGCCATGTCTCCATCAGTGGAAGCATCATCACCGAGCGCGGGTTTGGCATGCTCGCCGCGAATCTCTCCACCATTCACAGCGCCGCCGATGTCACCACGCGAGGCGACGACGCGTACGCCGTCTACACGCCGGGCGCCGGTTCGCGCATTACGCTGCTCGGCGGCCAGATCCAGACCTCCGGCATACGCGCGTACGGCATCTTTGCCACCGGCTCGCGGAACCTGATCGAGGGTACCGCGAACGTCCATACGAGCGGCTTTGCCGCCGCGGGGGCCATCGCCGCGTACGGGGGCGCCGTGAGACTGTCCGGCGCGCGAATCGAGACCAGTGGCACCGAGGCGAGCGGGATCGCCGCCACGGGCAGCGCGGCATCATTGTCGCTGGCGGACTCGGCTGTGCTGACATCGGGCGCCAAAGCGGACGCGGCCTTGCTGCTCGACACCGGAACCCTGTCGATCACGCGCAGCGCATTGCGGGCAACCGGCGACAATGCCGCCGCGCTGCGCATATCTGGGGCCGGCATCGCCACGTTGCACGACGTCACGCTTGCCAGCACACAAGGCAGCAGCATTTCAACCGATGGCGGCGTATCGTCGGTGTCGTTGTACGACAGCGTCGCCACCGAGAACAATGGGAACTGGCTCACCGTCTCTGGCGCCTCGCCCACGGTGGCGAATGTCCTCCTCTCCGGCTCCACCGTGCGGGGCGCCGTGTCCACCGACGCGCGGAACACGTCCAACGTGACGCTCCAAAGCTCGACATGGCTGCTGACCGGCAACTCCGTCGTGACCACGCTGACCAACGAAGGCGGAACGATCCAGTTTTCGCCGGGGGCGGGCAGCTTCCACGTGCTGCAAACCACGAACTACGCCGGCAGCAACGGCGTGCTCGCCATGAACACTTATCTGGGCGGCGATGGGTCGCCTTCGGACCGGCTCCTGATAGACGGCGGCCACGCCAGCGGCACGTCCCGACTGCGCATCGCCAACGCCGGTGGTCCCGGCAGCGGCACCACGGGCGACGGTATTCTCGTGGTGGGAGCGGCCAACGGGGGCACCACCGCTCCCGGCGCCTTCGCGCTGGGCGCACCCGCAATCAGTGGCCCGTATGAATACACGCTTTATCGCGGCAGCGTGGATGGAAGTCAGCCCGATAACTGGTACCTGCGCTCGTTCCTGTCCTGCAGCGGCGCCAATGCGCCCGTGCCGCCCTGCCCCGCGCCTCCGGGCCCGTCGCCCACGCCTCCGCTTCCCCACTATCGCCCGGAAGTCTCGCTCTACGCCGCCATCCCTTCCGCCGCGCTGCAGTTCGGCCGGACGCTGATCGACTCCTTCCATGAGCGCGCCGGCGAGCAGGCCATGCTTCGCGGACGCACGGACCTCGCGTCGCGCATGGGCCCGAACGGTGCGTGGGGTCGCCTGATCGGCATGACCGGGTCGCGCGATGGCGCGGCCAATGGTATCTACGGCAACGGCCCTGGCTACGACTACCGCTTCACGGGCGGACAGATCGGCATGGACCTGTGGCGGCGCGCCCTGCACACGGGGCACCGCGACACGGCCGGCGCGTATGCGGCCATCGGCCGCGCGAGCGTCGACGTCAATCATTTCGACGGCGGCAATGCCGGCAACGACACGCTGGACGGCTATACGTTCGGCGGGTACTGGACGCATTACGGCCCGGGCGACTGGTACGTCGATGGCGTATTGCAGTACACGTGGTATGACGTGCAGGCGAACGGCCACCGCGGCCTGCCCGAGATGTCGACCAACGGTTTCGCCATCGCCACGGCCGCGGAGGCCGGTTATCCGCTGCGACTCGCGACGGACTGGGTCATCGAACCGCAGGCGCAGTTGATCTACCAATGGGTCGACCTGCACGATGCCACCGATGCCGGCGCACGCATCGGCTTCAGCGACGCCCAATCGCTTGCCGGACGCCTCGGCGTCCGCCTGGCCCGCACGTGGATGCACGGGAGCACCGGCGTTCCGCGAGAACTCACAGCCTGGGCGCGTGTCAGCGCGTGGCATGAATTCCTCGGCGACCCGAAGACGAGCTTCTCCTCCTCGGCGGGCAGCATCCCGTTCCGGGCGGATACTGCCGGATCGTGGGGCGAGATCAAGCTCGGCGTTACCGGCGAAGTCGCCCGCAACGCGTTCGTGTTCATGAGCGTGGGGTATCAGCGCGGCTTCGATGGGTCGCGGGAAGCATGGGATGGGAAGATTGGCGTGCGCGTGAACTGGTAAATCGGGATTCGTACGGAGGGACCTCGCCACGGCACCCACGCGGCACGGCCATGAATCCATGCTATAAATTGCGCCGCATCCCGCCAGTTCCCGTCTGCCAGCCCGCCAACGCCATGAGCCAAGACCCGACCAAGAGCCCGCTGCAAGCCGCCTTCCTGAAGCATCCTTCCACGCTCGCCCCCGCCGAACGCGCTCCCGGCGAAGACGACAACACCGTTTACCGCGCGCTGCTCGAGTCCACCAAGGCCATTCCCTGGCGAATCGACTGGGCCACGATGACGTTCTCGTACATCGGTCCGCAGATCGGACAACTGCTGGGCTGGTCTCCGGAGAGCTGGAAAACCGTCAACGACTGGGCAGCGCGCATCCACGAGGACGACCGTGCGGCTGTGGTGGATTTTTGCGTGGCGCAATCGCAGGCTGGCGCCGACCACGAGGCCGACTACCGCGCGCTCAAGAGCGACGGCAGCTATATCTGGATGCGCGACGTCGTGCACGTCGTGCGTAACGAGCACGGCGTGGAAGCGCTCGTCGGCTTCATGTTCGATATCAGCGAACGCAAGCGCATGGAAGAGCAGCTCGCGCAGGCCCAGCGCGAACTCGAACGCCTGTCATTCACGGACGGCCTGACCGGCATCGGCAACCGCCGCATGTTCGACACCGCGATGGCGCGCGCATGGGACGCCGCGCGCGACGCCGGCGGCCCCGTCTCGGTGATCCTTGCCGATATCGACTTCTTCAAGTCCTATAACGACTACTATGGCCACTTGCAGGGCGACGAATGCCTGCGGCAGGTTGCCGCCGTGCTCGCCAGGGCCGTTGGGAAAGATTATTTTCTCGGACGCTTCGGCGGCGAGGAATTCGTCCTCGTGCTCGGCAACACCGATGCGGACGCCGCCGTGCGCGTGGCCGAGCGCTGCCGCGACCTGCTCGCGGCAGCAGCGATTCCGCATGTGCGCTCGCCTTACAACCAATGCGTGACGGCAAGCTTCGGCGTCGGCACGATCGTCCCGACCGATCGCAACGACATGCCGGGCTTCATCCACCTCGTGGATGCGCAGCTGTATCACGCGAAGGACAACGGCCGGAACCGCATCGCCGTCATCGACCGCGCGGGCATGCAGGGCGAAGCGTTCAAGTCGTACTCGATCTGAACGCCCGCGACACCTGCCGCCTTACTCGTTCACCGCGAGCTCCGGCGTCGCCACGTCCAGCGAGGACTTGCGTCCCGCGTGCGCGCGCCAGGCGGACCAGGTCACGCCTATCAGCAGCAGCGCCGAGGCGATGACGAACGTGCAGCTGATCGGGCGCTGCAGGAACACCATCATGTCCCCGCGCGACAGCAGCAGCGAACGGCGGAAGTTCTCTTCGACCATCGGCCCGAGCACGAAGCCGAGCAGGATCGGCGCGACGGAGAACTCGAGGTAGATCAGCAGCGCGCCGATCAGACCGAACGCAAGCACTTCCCAGATCTGGAACAGGCTGCTCTGCGTGCTGAACACGCCCACGGCAATGAAGAACATCGCCGAAGGGAACAGATAGCGGTATGGCACCTGCAGCAGCTTCACCCACACGCCGATCATCGGCACGTTGAGGATCATCAGCAGCACGTTGCCGATCCAGAAGCTCGCGATCAGACCCCAGAAGATGTCCGGGTGGTCGCTGATGAGCTGCGGTCCGGGGGTGATGCCCTGGATCATCAGCGCGCCGAGGATCAGCGCCATCACCGCATCGCCCGGAATCCCCAGGCTCATCGTCGGGATGAAGTCCACCTGCGTCTTCGAGTGCGACGAGGCTTCCGGCGAGGCCACGCCCGCGATCATGCCGGTGCCGAACTTCTCCGGCGTCTTGGAGATCTTGCGCTCCAGCGCGTAGGCCACGAAGGTTGTGATGGTCGGCCCCGTGCCCGGCATCGCGCCGAAGAGCGTGCCCACGCCGGTGCCGCGCACCATCGGCCAGAACGCCTGCTTCAATTCCGCCAGCGAAGGCCGCATGTCACGGATGCGCAGCTTGGTCTTGGTCGTAACCGCGCTCATGCGGTTGACGTTGAGGATGAAGTCCGCCACGCCAAACAGGCCCATCGCGATCGCCACGAGCTCCAGGCCGTCGCTGAGTTCGGGGATATCGAGCGCGAAGCGGAATGTGCCCGTGTTCACGTCGGTGCCGACCACGCCGCAAAGCAGGCCGAATAGCGTCATCGCCACGCCCTTGAGGGGCGAACCGCGGGACATCGTCGAGCCCGCGAGCAAGCCCAGCAGCATGATCGAGAAGATCTCCGCCGGACCGAACTTGAACGCGATGGTCGTGAGCAGCGGCGACGCGAAGATCATCACGAGAATGCCGACCGATGCCGCGAAGAACGAGCAGATCATAGTGATGCCGAGCGCCGTGCCGCCCTTGCCCGCGCGTGTCATGGGATAACCGTCGAGGCAGGTCACCGCGTGCGGCGGATGCGAAGGCAGGTTCAGCAGGATCGCACCGATCGCGCCACCGTACTGCGAGCCGTAGAAGATGCCGGCGAGCATCAGGATGGCGGGCACCGGATGCATGACGTATGTCAGCGGCAACAGGATCGAGATCGCGGACAACGCGCCCATGCCGGGCAGCACCCCGATCAGGTTGCCGACGAGCACGCCGAAGAAGGACCACATCAGGTTCGAGCCCTGGAAGGCCACGCCGAACCCGAACCACAAATCATGCAATGCACTGGAAACCATGGCGGTCAGCCTCCCCAGGTGAACAACGGCAGCTGCAATTGGAGGGCCCACCAGAACACCACCGCCGCGACCACGCACATCGCGATCGCGAGTACGAAGGCCTGCCTGATGGAGTTGCTACGGTCACCGAGCGCAGAGATGAAAACGATGGCGAATGTCGCGGGAATCATGCCGCCGTACTTGCCCAGCAGCAGGAACGCGAGCGTGCCGAGCACGATGCAGACCGTGCCGCGCAGATCGGGCGCGCCGTGCGCGTGACCGTGGCCGCCGGCCTGCGGGGCATCCGCGGGCGTCCTGTCGTTGCGCGCGGACATGGCGATCAGCACGCCGACGAAGGCGAGCAGCGCGCCCACGGATACCGGAAAGAAACCCGGTCCCATCTGGCGCAATGTGCCCGTGTGGTACTGCAGGCCGGCGTACACCGCGGCCAGGCCGACGATCACCATGAGGGCGCCGCCGTAGTAGTCCTTCTTGAAACGAGGGGAAGTTGTATGGGGGGACGAAGCGGAAGTGGGAGGACTGCTCATCGGGTCTCCTGCGTGAAAATCCCCGGCACCTTGCAATGGCGTTATGCGGGGGTCACAGGAATCTACAAGTCCGTTCTTCCAATCGCCTTTCTGGCAACTTGCGGCCAGCTTTCAACGTGTATCACGTTGTGATCTATTGGGTTCAGGAGCGGGGGTGCTAGGTGAAATCCCTAGGCTCACCCCCAGCTCTCACCCCCTACTCCGATTCATATCGACAGCCTGGGATAGTCCTTCGCCGCGATCTGCTTGCCGATGGACTCGAGGTCGAGGCCTTCGGTATTGCCTAGTAACACGTAGCCGAGCTTTGCTTGTCTCCATGTCACGACATGCATTGCATCGACACGGTTCGCGGTCACGGCCTGATCGTCCTTCGGCTCGGCCAGCACGCACAGCGAGATCGGCGGGCCTTCCTTCGGCAGATAGACCAGTTGCACGAGCGCCTTGCCGCGGAACTTCAGGCGCGCGACGGACTTGAGTTCGAGGCCCGCCTTGCTGAGATCGGGCACGTCGATGTCGAGCTTGTCCTTGTCGCGCGCATCGTCGATGAAGCGCGTCAAGTGCCGAGCGTCGACGTCGGGCATGTAGGCCACGCTGTCGCGCGTGTAAAGCTGCTGGTATTCCATCGCGGCCTTGATCCACGGCGCGAACGTCGTGCTCGCCATGGTGATCGGGGCGGTGCCGGGTACCGTGGGCGCGCTTGCGCTGCCGGCCACCGTCGCCGGTGCCGATCCCGCCCCCCCCGCGCCACTGCCGGGCAAGCCGCCGCGAATCACGAGGCCCGCGCCGAATGCGCCGGCCATGCATGCCGCCGCGAGCCACACCGGCACGCCGCGGCGCTTCTGCCGCTCGGCATCGAGACTGCGGACATTGCTACCTTCGGCGCCTGCGGCTTCCTGCTGCGCCCGACGCGCCCCATGGGCAAGAACGAGCCCCTCCACGCCGCGCGTCAGCGACTCCGGCACCGGCGGCAAATCCTGCGTGGCAAACGCGCCGGCATAGTCGAGCTTAGACGCCTCGAACAGCGCGAGCAGCGCGGCGGCTTCCGGGTCACGGGCCACGAGCGCCTCCACCTCGGCGCGCTGCGCGGGTGGCAGTTCTCCGTCGGCGTAGGCCATCAGCAACGTTTCGTCGATAGTCATGCGATCGACCCCCTGCCGTTGTCCGCGCTGCTTGCAGCGGAGGCGGAGGCGGACCCCTGCCTGCCCGCATTCCCGCCCGCATTGCCACCAAAGCGCGCGCCAATCGCCTGCCGCGCGCGCGACAGGCGGCTCATGACCGTGCCGATCGGCACGCCGATCGCCTCCGCCGTTTCCTGATAACTGAGGCCTTCCACCGCGACGAGCAGCATCACTGCGCGCTGGGCTTCGGGCAGGCGCTTGAACGCGTCGATGATCTGCCCGTGCATCAACTGTTCCTCCGGGGTCCGGCCGGCCGGATCGGCCACGTTCTCGACGAACTGGTCATCCCATTCCATGCTCGCGCGGCTCCGTACCGTGCGCGCGCGCAGCTCGTTGATCCATACGCTATGGACGATCGAAAACATCCAGCTCAGCGCGGCCGTTCCAGGCTGCAACTGATCCGCGCGTTCGAGCGCGCGGACGCAGGCGCGCTGCACCAGGTCTTCCGCGTCATGCTTGTCCCCGGTCAGCCGCAGCGCAAAGGCCCATAGCCTCGGCAGCATCCCTGGCAGCATGTCCGGTAATTGTGCACCGGTCATCGACGTCGTTCCCCCGCTTCATTCGCGCGCAGCATAGCACGCCGCCGCGCAGGTCAAAGCACCGCGCGCCGCGAGGTCACCGTGGCGCGCCGATGCGCTACGGCCATATCCAAAACAGCCGTCGAGCGCGAATTATTCCATCGCTTCGCAAGAAAAATGGCGACGTTCTTTCGCGTTCGCACGGCGCGCCTTATCCCGCCGAATTCTCTCCGCATTTCTGTCATCGCGGTGGAATAAGCATCGTGCACCGGGCGTTATGCGGACATGTGTTCCCTTTTTTCAATCCGCGCCATGACCCGCTCTTCCCACTCCGTCCAGACCGCCCCCTCCTCTCTGCCGTTGCCGCACGACGCGGCCACCCAGTACACCCTTGCCGCCATCCTGCTGCACTGGGCCGTCGCGCTGCTGATGATCGCCAACGTGGTGCTCGGCCTGACGATGTCGCGGCTGCCGGAAGACGCGGTTTCCGGCGACGTCCTGCGGCTGCTCATCGATACGCACAAGTCGATCGGCATCACCGTGCTGGCGCTGTCGATCGTGCGCCTGGTCTGGCGCGTCACCCATCGGCCGCCGCCGCTGCCCAACGCCATGCGCGGATGGGAGCGCGTGCTCGCGCACGGCGTGCATATGGGGCTCTACGCGCTGATCTTCCTGCTGCCCCTGTCCGGCTGGATGCACGACTCCGCGTGGGTCGCGGCGGCCTCGCATCCGATGCCCCTGTTCGGCCTCGTACCGTGGCCGCGCATCGGTCCGATCATGCAGCTCGCGCCGGACCTCAGGGAATCGCTGCACACGTGGCTCGGCACGTTCCACGCCGCGTGCGGCTATGCGCTGTACGCGCTGCTGGGGTTGCACGTACTCGGCGCGCTCAAGCACCAATGGATCGACAGGCACCCCGTCCTGTCCCGGATGTTGCCGTGAAGGAGTATCACCCGATGCTGCACGTCGAACTCAACGATTACTCCCGCAAATACGCCCTCGATCTGGCGCTCGCGCACTCTTCCTCGCGCATCGCGCCGCCGCGCACGCCCTGGACCAGTTTCGCGATCCATGGCGTCGTGTTCGCGGTGTGGGGCCTGCTGTTCGCGCGGGCGTTCTATCTGGACGGCATGGCCGCGTGGTCGGTCGGCATGGCGTACGTCGGCTACGACACCCTGTTGCTCGCGTTCGTCGCGTGGCAGGCGCGCGCGTTGCGCTGGCCCGCGCGGCAGGATCTCCAGCACAGTGTGCTCAAGCCGCGTTCGCTTGCGGTGATCGTCGCCGCGCGCAACGAGGCCGATGCATTGCCCATTACGCTGCATGCGCTGTTCGGCCAGACACGCGTGCCCGACGAGATCGTCATCGCCGACGATGGCTCGACCGACGGCACCGCGGCGCTGCTGACGTCGCGCTACGGACTGGTACCACCCGGGGAAGGCGAGATCAGCGCGCCGTCCTCGCGCTACCCGGCGCTGCGCTGGCTGCGGCTGCCGCACGGCGGCAAGGCCTCCGCGCTGAATGCGGCGCTGGTCGAGTTGCGCAGCGAGACCTTCATGACCGTGGATGCCGATACGCTGCTGGATGCCGATGCCTGCGAGGCGATGACGCGCGCTTTCGCGCGTTCTTCACGGCTCGTTGCCGCCACCGGCCTGCTCACCCCGGTCTGCGCGCGCACGGCGGGAGGCCGCTTCTTCCAGTGGTTTCAGACGTACGAGTACATCCGCAACTTCGTGTCGCGCTTTGCGTGGGCGCAGGCCGATGGACTGCTGCTGGTGTCCGGTGCGTTCGCGTGCTACCGGCGCGATGCGGTGATGGAAGTCGGGGGCTTCGATCCCAAGTGCCTGGTCGAGGACTACGAGCTGATTCACCGTCTGCGCCGCCATGCGGCGATGCGCGGGTGTGAGTGGGACGTGCGGGTGGTTGGCGAAGCGCGGGCCACGACGGATGCGCCGGGCACGCTGGGCGCCTTTCTGCGACAGCGGCGCCGCTGGTTTGCGGGTTTCCTGCAAACCCAGTACTGGTATCGCGAAATGACGGGCAATCGGCGTTACGGCAAGCTCGGGCTGATGATGTTGCCCGTCAAGGCGTTCGACACGATGCAGCCCATCTATGGCGTGACCGCGTTTGCGTTACTGATCGCGTTTCTCATCGGCGGGCGGTTCTCGATCGCGCTGCCGGCGCTGGGTGTCATCGCCGGCAAGATCGCGGTCGACCTCGCGTTCCATGCGTGGTCGATTCATCTGTACCGGCGCTGGAGCGGCGATACGCGTCGCACGGGTCTCGTTTGCGCGCTTGTCGCCTCGATGCTGGAACCCTTCACGTTCCAGCTGATGCGACATGGCGGTGCCACGATCGGCTGGTTCCATTTCTTCGGTCTTCTGCTGGGCCGGCGCCAGACGTGGGGCGTGCAGCAGCGGACGGGGATCGTGAATCGCCGCTAGGTGGCCATGTCAGGTGGCCATATCAGGCGGCCAGCGCAGGGTAGTCCGTCAGACCATGGGCGTCGCCGCCGAACAGCGTGTCGCGGTCGTGCTCGGCCAGCGGTGCGCCCTTGCGAAGTCGCGTCGGCAGATCGGGGTTGGCGACGAAGGGTCTTCCGAATCCGATCAGGTCGGCCCAGCCTTCGCTGAGCGCGGCCTGCGCGCGTTCGGCGGTGTAGCGGCCCGCGTAGATCATCACGCCGGGATACACGTCGCGCAGCTGCTGCTTGAACGCCAGCGGCATGTCCGGCGCGTCATCCCAGTCGGCTTCCGCGATATGGATATAGCCCACGCCGATATTGCCAAGCAGGCGCGCGGCTTCGGTGTATGTGGTCACGGGGTCCGCGTCGACGCAGCCGTTGAGGGTGGTCAGCGGCGCGAGCCGAATGCCGACGCGGCTCGCGTCGCCTGTGCCTTCGATGAGGGCGCGGGCCACTTCGTCGAGGAAGCGCAGGCGGTTTGACAGCGAGCCGCCGTATGCGTCAGTGCGGCGGTTGGCTTCCGAATCGATGAACTGGTTGACGAGGTAGCCGTTGGCGGCGTGGAGTTCGACGCCATCGAATCCGGCGGCCATCGCATTGCGCGCGGCCTGCCGGTATTGTTCCACCACCTCGGCGATTTCCGCGATGCTCAGCGCGCGCGGCATGGCGGCCTGCACGAAGCCGGGACGGCCGTCGGCCTCGGCGACGTACACCTTGACGCCCTCGGCCTGGATGGGCGACGAGGAAACCGGCGACTGGCCGCCAAGCAGGCTCTCGTGGCTCAGTCTGCCGACGTGCCACAACTGCGCGAAGATGCGACCGCCGGCCTTGTGCACGGCATCGGTCACGAGCCGCCACCCTTCGATCTGCGCGGGTGCCTGGATGCCTGGAGTCCATGCATAGCCCTTCCCCAGCGGCGAGATCCACGTGCCCTCGCTGACGATGAGCCCAGCCTGCGCGCGCTGGGCGTAATACTCGGCCATGAGCGCGTTGGGCACATCCCCCGGCTGACTCGCCCGAGACCGCGTCATCGGCGGCATGACGATACGATTGGGGAGCGTGAGGGCGCCCAGTGTCATGGGCTGGAACAGCGAGTTTGCGGGCATGTCGGGTTCTCGGGAAGCCATCGAATGGGCGCCATTGTCGGCGCCCGAGCCCTACCTAAAAACCCGCCGCGATGCGAATGTTTTTTGCGGCGGCGGCAAGAATGCGGCGCCTTCTCCCACGGAAAGAGGCCCGAGCACGCTCAGCGCTGCGGCGCGACGCCCGCGCCTTCGATGCCGTGCCGCCGCAATGCCTCCGCGACGAACCCCGACGCCTTCATCTCCTCGATGTAGCCGCTGAGCCAGGCCTGCGCGGCGGCGTGTGCCTTCGGGACGCCCATGGCCTGCTCGATCACCATAAAGCGGCCGGGCAGCATCCGTACGCCCCCCACGCGCCTGGCGTCGGCTTCGAGTTGCTGTCGGACGCCTGCCGCCACATCGAGCCGCTGCGCCAGGAACATGTCCGTTACCGCTGGCGACGTGGGCGCGCGCACGAGCGTGGCGGCCTTGATCTCGCGCGTCAGGTACAAGTCGTACGCGCTGCCCTTGCCCACCACCACGCGCGTGCCCGCGCGATCGACGTCCTCATTGCGCCGGAGCGGCGAATCGTTGCGCACGAGGTACGCGCCTTCGATGATCACGTACGGCGCGGTGTAGGCGATGTCCTTCCCGCGCACGGGATCGATGGCGACGAACGCCACGTCCACCTGTCCTGTGCGCACGGCGTCCACGACGTTGCCCGCCGAGGCGAACGGCACCAGCTCGAGCGGTACGCCGAGCCGGCGGGCGGCCTCGCGGGCGAGGTCTACCGACACGCCCTTCACCTCGCCGTCCGTGCCGCGCGACGCGAGGATCGGATTACCGAGGTTAATGGCGGCGCGCATCCTGCCCGTGCCGGTCAACTCCGCCGCGGCCGCACGGGCGCCGCCACCCGTGGCCGACACGCCGCCGGACGCCGCACCTGGCGACACGCCCGTGCAGCCACCGAGCGCGAGCAGGAGTCCCATGCCGGCAGCGGCACCGCATAACGAGCGTCGTTGAAGATTCATCAGAAGTCCACCTTCTGCCCCGGCTCCGGCACGATCACGCTGGTCCCCGTCACGCCAAGCGCCGCACTGAATTCGGCCGGCGTGCCGCGCAGCAGCGGAAACGTCTGGTAGTGGATCGGAATCGCATACCTGGGCTTGATCAGATCGCGCACGGCGCTCGCAGCTTCCTGCGGCCCCATCGTGAAATGCCCGCCAATCGGAATGAGCACGAGATCCGGCTTGTACCGCTCGCCGATCATCCGCATGTCGCCGAACAGGCCGGTATCGCCCATGTGCCAGATCTTGAACCCGTTCTCGAGTTCGATGATGTAGCCCACGGGCTCACCGCCATAGTGCGTCTCGTCCTTGTTGGTCGCCGGGTTCTTCCACACGAGTTCCGACGAATGCTCGGCATGCACCGCGGTGATCTTCACCCCGTTGGGGCCGAACGGCATGATCGTGCCGCTCTTGCCAAAGCGCTGCGCCAGCGCGGGCGGCACCATCTCGAGCGACACCAGCGCCTGCCCCATGCCGCCACCATTCCAGATCGGCGCGTTATTGCGCTTTGCGAGCGCGGGCGCATCGGCCAGATGGTCGTTGTGCGCATGCGTGACGAGGATCAGGTCCACCTTGCCCAGCGCGGCCAGATCCTTGTAAGCAGCGGGCGTCTTCGGATTCGTCACGAGCCACGGGTCGATGACGATCACCTTGCCGCCCGGCGTGGTGATGCGCGTCGCGGCCTGGCCGAGCCATAACACCTCGGCCTTGCCCGCGGCGATCTGCCCCGGCGCCTGCGGCTGCGGCACCGCGCTCGTCGTGGTGGTGGCGGCGCAGCCGGACAGCATGGCTACGGCGGCGGCAATGCAAAGCAGGCTGCGTCGGATCATCGGTCGTCCTCGTTGTGGCGTTGCGCGGTGGGTTCGATTCAAGGAAATCTGGGAAGCCAGCTTCGCGAGTATTTGCATCGGCATGTGGCCTGTCAACCGCGTGTAACGATTCGAAATATCCGTCGCCGCCGCGCTTGACAGACGCGTTTGTCCCGACCAATACTTCGCAGCATGGATTCGCTATACGCACATACGTGCGCATAGCGCACAGCAAACGCAACCGGGACGGGCACCGACATGACACTGACGCCGCCACTGACGCTGCACCACGCCGGCAAAGCCGGCGCCCCTGTCCTCGTCCTCGGCAACTCGCTCGGCACCGATCGCCGGCTATGGCAACCGACGATCGAGGCGCTGGGCGAGGATTTCCACATCGTCTGCTTCGACCCGCCGGGCCACGGCGGACAGGCCGACCTCCCGATCGCCACCCTCGGCGACCTGGCCACGCAACTGATCGATGCAATCGACGCCGCCGGCATCGGCCCATTCCGCTACTGCGGCGTGTCGATGGGCGCCGCCATCGGCATCGAACTGGCGCTCGCGGCCCCGCACCGCCTGCGGGCACTCGTGCTCGCGAACACCGCCGCCCGCTTCGCCCCCACCGCGGACGCCCGCCAGTTCTGGCAAGGACGCATCGACACCGTCACGCGCGCGGGCGCCGGGGCGATCGCCGACGCCACCATCGCGCGCTGGCTCACCCCGGCGCACGTGGCGCGCCAGCCCGATCTGCAACGATGGCTCGCCGGCATGTTCTCGGCGACCGCGCCCGCCGGCTATGCGGCATGCGCGGGCGCGGTCATGGCATTCGACCGGACCGCCGCCGTCGCGGCCATCGACGTGCCGACGCTCGTCATCGCCGGCACCGAGGACCTCGCCACGCCGCCCGCGCTCGGGCAGCAACTGCATCGCGCCATCGACGGCAGCCGCTACCTCGAACTGCCCGTGGCCCACCTCGCACCACTGGGCGCGCCCGAAGCCTTCCACACGGCCGTGCGCGCCTTTCTTCTTTCCCCCAACACCCAACCCTGAACATGGCAGACGAGAGAACCGAAATCGAGGCGGCATGCCGCGACGTGCTGGACCGCTTCATGGCCGCGCTCAACGCCCATGACGCCGACGCAATGGATGCATGCATGCACTTTCCGCACGTGCGTTTCGCGGGCGGCAACATCAAGGTGTACGAATCCGCGGGCAGCAATCCCATGGATCTTTTCCAGAGGCTGCGAGACGAGGACGACTGGCGCTACAGCACGTGGCGCGAACGCGAACTCGTGCAATTCGGCGGCAACAAGGCGCACGTCGCGCTCAGCTATACGCGCTTTCGTGGCGACGGCTCGGTGATCGGCGTGTATGAGTCGCTGTATGTGCTGACGCGCGTCGAGGGCAACTGGGGCATCCAGATGCGATCGAGTTTCGGTCCCTGAGATCCGGCACCGATAGCGTTACCCATGAGGAGACAAATCTTGAGAACACTGATCACCACCACCCTGCTTGCGATGTTGACCGCGGCGATGCCCACGCGCGCCGCCGACTTTCCGAATGGCCCCGTCCGCCTCGTCGTGCCCTTCCCGGCCGGTGCCGCCTCCGACGTCATCGCCCGCGCGCTCGCGCGATCGGCCGCGACGAAGCTCGGCCAGCCGATGATCGTCGACAACAAGGCCGGCGCCGACGGCATGATCTCCGCGCAGGAGGTCGCGCGCGCCAAACCCGACGGCCAGACGCTGCTGTTCGGCACCAACAGCGCGCTGTCGGCATCGCCCGCCCTGCGCATCAAGCTGCCGTACGACCCGGTGAAGAGCTTCGCGCCGATTACCGAGCTCGGCCGTTATACGTTCTTCCTTTATGTGAACGCGGCCAGCCCCGCCAGGACGCTGCCGGAGTTCATCGCCTATGCAAAGGCGAATCCCGGCAAGCTCAACTACGCCACCGGCAACACCACGGCGCTCGTATCGTCGCTGCAGTTCAATGCGATCTCGAACATCACCCTGGTCTCGGTCGCCTACAAGGGCGAACCGGCCGCGATCGTCGATCTCCTCGACAATCGCGTGCAGATGATGTTCGGGAACCCGACCCTGGGCCTTACGCACCTCGCCTCCGGCAAGCTGCGCGTGCTCGCCACGACCTCGGAGGCGCGCAGCCCGCTGCTGCCCGACGTGCCGACGATGAAGGAGGCGGGCGTCACGGGTTTCAACATCACGTCGTGGGCGGGCCTGTTCGCGCCGGCCGGCACGCCGGAGCCCGCGCTGACGAAGATCCGCGAGGCCTTCACGGCGGCGCTGAAGGATCCGGAGGTGCTCGCGGTGCTGGAGAAACAGGGCTTCACGGCGACGCCGTCCACGCCGGCAACCCTTGCCAGACTCGTGGACGATCAACTCGTGCGCTATCGCACGACGATCCGCGCGGCGGGCATCCAGCCGGAATGAGCCGGGGATGGGCCCGGGATGGCGCGTGAGCCGTGCGCTAGAATAGCCGCGGCTTTTTACGCCCACCCCGCTTACGCCACGCTCCCTCCATGGTTCAGGAATCCGACAACCCGATTGGCCCCAACAACTTCGTGGATTCGTTCGCGCGCGGCCTCGCCGTGATCGAAGCCTTCGGTGACGATCGCGCGGAGCTGACGCTATCGGAAGTCGCCGAGGCCGCCAACGTGAGTCGCGCCGCCGCGCGTCGCCTGCTGCTGACGCTGTGCCATCTCGGATATGCCACGCAGCAGGGGCGCATCTTCCGGCTCACGCCGAAGGTCATGCGCCTGGGCTACTCGTATCTGTCGGGACTCACCGTGGCGGAAATCGTTGAGCCTTATGTGGTGGCCGTGGCCGAGAAGACCGGCGAGTCGTGTTCGGTGTGCGTGCTCGACGACCTCGACGTCGTCTACGTGGCCCGCGCCTCGACACGGCGCGTCATGTCGCTGAACCTGTCGGTCGGCACGCGGCTGCCCGCGTGGGCCACCGCGCATGGACGCCTGCTGCTCGCGGCGCTCGACGATGCGGCGCTCGACGACCGCCTGCGCCGCAGCGACGTGCGGCCCTACACGCCGCAAAGCACGACCGACCGGGAACAGCTCAAGGCGCTGATCGTACGGACGCGCGAGCAGGGGTACTGCTTCGTGAACCAGGAACTGGAGTCGAGCCTCGTCGCGCTGGCGATGCCGCTGCGCAACCGCGCGGGCGACGTCATCGCGGCGATCAACCTCGCCGGCCATGCACAGCGCCTGTCGGAGGCGGAGATGATGGAGTCGTTCTTCCCGATCCTCGAAGCCGCCGCGCGCGACATCAACGACGCGCTGCGCGCGCGTCAATAGCCTCCGCGGGCGGCTTCAGGTGGATGTCACGGCGACGTCATCCGCTACGCCGGATCCTCGCCATATCGCTGGCCAAGCCGGCGTTCGATCTCGCGCACGGTCTCCAGCAGACGCGGACGAATCTCGTCGCGCAGGCGCGCTTCCGGAAAATATTGCGCGGCGCCCGCCGCGCTAAGCGCCATCAGCGGCAGCCCGCGGCCCGGATTCAGGGACGCCGCCACCGCATGGACCTCGCGCACCCAGTCGCCGACCGAGTAGGCGCAATGGTGCTGCTGGAACTCGGCAATGGCGCCATCGATCCCCCGCTGGACCTGCGGCCAGTTGCCTTCGTCGAGCGCCCGCAGCCGCTCCATCAGGCCGGTCCGCTCGCTCGGGGCCACCGCCGCCAGCAGCGCGCGGCCGGCAGCCGATGTGCCCAGCGGAATGCGCGACCCGACATCCAGGCTCAGCGTGACGATCGACGTGCTGCGGCAACATTCCAGGTAGAGCATGGACAGCTGATCGCGCGCGGACAACGCGATGACCGCGCCGGTCTCGGCCGCGAGCGCCTGCATTAGCGGCCGCGCCACCTGCCGCACGTCGAGGTTCGCGAGCATCGCGCTGCCAAGCGCGCCGGTCGCCGTGCCGAGCCGATACTTGCCGGACTCGGGCACCACATGCAGATAGCCGAGCTTCGTCAGCGTATAGGTCAGCCGCGTCACCGTGGACTTCGGCAGGCGCGTGCGCTCGGCCAGTTCGCTATTGGCGAGGAAACTGTCGCCGCTACGGAACGCGCTCAGGACTTCCAGTCCCCGCGCGAGGGCCGTCACGAAGTGCCGGTCCTGCGCCGGGTCGGCAAGATCGTCGCTGACGAGATTGTCTCCCAACTCGGCGTCATCCTGCGCGTCTGACCGGTCATTGCGTGATTTCATGCTGGCGAAGTCCATGGCGGCGTGGCTCGAGAATCAGGAAGAGAGGGGCGCCGGCCGCGCCGCGTCGGCCAGCGCCCTGAGTTCGTGCTTGCGTATTTTACCCGTGGGGGCGGCCGGCAATTGCGCGAGGAAGCGGATCTCCGACGGCAGCTTGTACGGCGACAGCCTTTCGCGCAGGAAAGCGGCCAGCGTCTCGGCGTCGAGCGACACGTTGGGGGCGAGCTCCACGAATGCGACGACCTCCTCGTTGTCCTGCACGTCGCGGCCCACTACCGCGGACTGCACGACCGCCGGATGGCAGTTGATCGCCTGTTCCACCTCCACCGGATAGACATTGAAGCCCGAACGGATGATCAGTTCCTTGGTCCGCCCGACGACGAACAGGGCGTCATCGTCGCCCTGCCGCGCGAGATCGCCCGTGTTGAACCAGCCGTCCTGGTCGATGACCGCGCATGTCAGCGCGGGCGCGCGATAGTAGCCACGCATCAGCCCTGCCCCGCGTACCCAAAGCTCACCGACCTGCCCCCGCGGCACGGGCTCTCCACCGAAATCGACGATGCGTACTTCCACGCCGGGTATGGGCTGCCCGACCGCGCAATCGGTCCGCGGCGTGTCGAACAGCGTCTGCGCGACGGTCGGCGCCATCTCCGTGAGCCCGTAGCCGTTGTGCAGTGGCTGGCCGAGCAAAGCCTCCGCATTCGCCTTGAGTTCGGGGGTCAGTGGCGCTCCCGCCGTCCCGGCAAAGCGCAGCCGCGTGCCGGCGAGCGACACCTCGTGGCGGCGGCACCAATCCACGAGCTTCGCGTAGATGGCTGGCACGCCGAGCAGGATCGTCACGCCCGCGTCCTGCAGCGCCTGCACGAGCCGGTCGGGCTGGTAGCGCTCCTCGAACACGATCGAGGCGCCGCTCGACAGCGCGCCGAGTAACTGCGACGACAGGCCGACGATATGCGCCATGGGAAGGACGCCGTAGAACCGGTCGTCCGGCCCCAGCCTGCGCAGGCGCCGCGAAAGCTCGGCCACGTGCAGCAGATTCGCGTGGGTGAGCATCACGCCCTTGGGGTCCCCCGAGGTGCCGGAGGTGTAGATCAGTGCCGCAACCTGTTCGCGCGGATCGTCATGAACTGGCTCCGCCACCGCATCCGCATGGAGTGGGCCGACGCCGATGGTGCCGGCTCCCGCCGGCGCGAGCGCTGGCCACGGCAGATCTTCGGCGCCGGCCCGTTCCGCGTGGGCCCGGGCCTCGGCCGAGACCTCGGTCAGATACAGCACGCGCCGCGCGCCTGAATGGGAGATGAAATTGTCGATCTCGCGCGGCGAGAGCCGGGCGTTGACGACCGCCGCCCACGCGTCGATCGCACTGGCCGCGAGCACGAGCACGCCAACCGCCACGCAGTTCTCCGCGACCAGCAGCACGCGATCGCCGCCCCTGACACCCAGCGTCCGAAGCTGCGCCGCGGACTGCTCCACCGCGCTCGCCAGCCCGCCGTAGCTGAGCCTGCCGCGCCGGTCTTCCAGCGCGGGCGCGAGCGGATCGCGTTCGACCCATGGGCGGATGACCTCGTGGATGCGCCGCACGCGCGTGTCGGGGGCTGACTGGGCCATGCTGTCTCCTTGTGTATCGTTGGATGGCGTCCCTTTGGCGGGCGCTCTCAGGACTGCTTTGCGGGACAATATACCGCACAGCGGTTTATAAGGACAAGTTAAGGGCGTAACTGAGTTGACTCCCCGCATATGCGAAGCCATACTGAACCGATATGCAGTCCACGATTCCACCGAAACCAGAACAAGGAGACTTCCATGGCAGAGAAGAAAGCGGTGCTCGTGATCGGCGCGGGGGACGCGACGGGCGGCGCCATCGCCCGGCGCTTCGCGCGCGAGGGCTATATCGCCTGCGTCACGCGCCGCAACGCGGAAAAGCTCGCCCCGCTGGTCGCGCAAATCGAGGCGGAAGGCGGCGTCGCGCACGCGTTCGGGTCCGACGCGCGCAAGGAGGACGACGTCGCCGAGCTGTTCCGCAAGATCGAAACCGAGATCGCGCCGATCGAGGTCGCGGTGTTCAACATCGGCGCCAACGTGCGCTTCGATATCGTCGAGACGACCGCTCGCGTCTATTACAAGGTGTGGGAGATGGCCTGCTTCGCGGGCTTCCTGATGGGCCGCGAGGCCGCGCGCGTGATGCTATCGCGCACGCCGGCGCCGCGCGGCTCGATCTTCTTTACCGGCGCGACGGCCAGCCTGCGCGGACGCGCGGGATACGCGGCGTTCGCGGGCGCCAAGCACGGACTGCGCGCGCTGGCGCAATCGATGGCGCGCGAACTGGGGCCCAGGGGCATCCACGTGGCGCAGCTGATCGTCGATGGGGCCATCGACACCGAATTCATCCGCGAAACGTTTCCCGAACGCTACAAGCTCAAGGAACAGGAAGGCATCGTCAATCCCGAGCATATTGCCGATACCTACTGGATGCTGCACAACCAGCCGCGCGACGCGTGGACGCACGAGCTCGATATCCGTCCGTGGATGGAGTCCTTCTGATCAAAGGCCCTGGCGCGGAAAGATCAGCCGGAAGCGCGTCATGCCGTTAGGCTGCGAGTCCACCTCGACGCTGCCGCGGTGCAGGTCCATGATGGTCTTGACGATGGCCAGCCCGATGCCCGACGACTCGCCCGAGTTCGTGCGGGCCGGATCGCCGCGGAAGAAGCGGTCGAAGATCTTCGGCAGATCCTCGGGCGGAATGCCTGGCCCGGGATTGCTGACCTCGATGCGCGTCGTCGTGGCGTCCTGCGTCGCCGTCAGGAAGATCCGCTCCCCTTCGGGCGTATGCCGGACCGCGTTCGAGATCAGGTTGCTCAGCGCGCGGCGCAGCAGCATCGCGTCCGCCTTGACCATCCCCTTTGCATCCACGCCAAACGTGATCTGCTTGGCGTCGGCCAGCAGTTCGAAGTAGTCGGCCTGACGGCTCAGCTCGGACGCCAGGTCGAGCTCCACCTCGTTCAGGGCCACCCGCGCATTGTCGGCGCGCGCCAGGAACAGCATGTTCTCGATCATCCGCGAGAGCCGCTCGTACTCTTCCACGTTGGACGCCAGCAGCGCCTGATATTCCTCCGCCGTGCGGTCGCTCGACAGCGCCACCTGCGTCTGGCCAAGGAGGTTGCCGATGGGCGTGCGGAAGTCGTGCGCCAGGTCCGACGAGAAGCGCGACAGCCGGTCGTAGGCCTCCTGCAACCGCACGATCATTTGCTGGAGCGCCAGCGCAAGTTCCTCCAGTTCGCGCGGCAGCCGGGCCGGGTCGATCGGCAACGCCACGCTGGAGAACGTCACGTATTCGGCGCCGGCCGCCATGCGCCGCAACGGCGCCATGCCCGCCCGCAAGGCGGCGAACCCGAGCAGCCCGACGGTCATCGCGCCGAGGCCCGCCGCGATCAGCAACTTCCAGCGATACGCGCGCAGCAGATTGACGCGCGACCGCGCCACCTGGTAGACCGTGACGCGCACCGTCGGACCGTTGTCCGCCACCGCGGCATCGAGGGCGAGCCCCCGCACGGGGTAGTCGTGCATGCTGCGCCAGAGATAGATGGCATCGCGCGTCACGGGGCTGTTCAGCGGCACGACCGCCATCTCCGGGAAGCGGCTGCCATCGGGATTGGCCTCGACCATGAGCACGCCTTCGGCGTCGCGGATGTCCAGGCCGAACTCATCGTTGCCCGACATCACGCGGCTGACTTCCCGCCAGCGATCGACGGACATCTCATGATGGATCGCGAGTTCGGCGCGCACGCGCACGGCCTTGCGCATCAGTTCGGCATCGTCGCGCTCGATGATCTGCGTGGCCAGGGCGCGGTAAAGATAGGCGCCGACGCATGCGAACGCGATCCCGCCCACGAGCGAGAACGCCAGCGCCAGGCGCAGCGTCAGCGAATGACCGCGCCTCACGATCGGCGATTCTCGAGCACGTAGCCGATGCCGCGCACGCTGTGGATCAGCTTGGGCGCGAACTGGTCGTCCATCTTCGCGCGCAGGCGGCGGATGGCGACGTCAACCACATTGGTATCGCTGTCGAAGTTCATGTCCCACACGTGGGACGCGATCTGGGTGCGGCTGAGGACCTCGCCGTGGCGGCGGGCCAGGAAATGGAGCAGGGCGAACTCGCGCGGCGTCAGATCGATGCGCTGGCCGGCGCGCAGCACGCGATGGCGAATGAGGTCGATCTCGAGATCCTCGATCTCGATGCGCTCGGACTCCCGCACGGGACCGCGGCGCAGCAGCGTGCGGACGCGGGCCAGCAGCTCCACGAACGCGAACGGCTTGGCCAGATAATCGTCCCCGCCGAGTTCCAGGCCCCGGACCCGGTCGTCCACGTCATCCCGGGCGGTCAGGAACAGGACGGGAGTGTCCTTCTGCTCGCGGAGCTGCTTGAGCACCTCCCACCCGTTCATGCCGGGCAGCATCACGTCCAGGATGACCAGGTCGTAGTCGGTTTCGAGCGCCTGGTGCAGCCCGTCCCGGCCGGTCACGGCCAGATCGACCACGAAGGCCGACTCGGTCAGTCCCTTGCGCAGGTATTCGGCCGTCTTCGGCTCGTCCTCCACCACCAGGATTCTCATCGCTGCTCCATCTTTCCGCACTGGGCACTGTTGTTCAGGTTGACTGGATGATAGGGGCGGCACCCCCCGAAGTGCATGACAGAACTGTAATGGTTTTGTCCCCGATCGGCGAGCCGACCCCTCTCTAGACTCCCATCCGGATCTCGCCCGAGGTCCACCCCCACGAACAGCAGAAATACGTTTCGGAGTCTCCACATGTGGATCGTCCGGCTCGCCCTGGCGCGGCCCTATACCTTCGTCGTGCTTGCGATCTGCCTGCTCATCGGCGGCCCGCTGGCCCTGCTGCGCACGCCGACCGATATCCTCCCAGCGATCAACATCCCCGTGGTCAGCATCGTCTGGAACTACAACGGGCTGTCCGCCGAGGACATGTCGCGGCGCATCGTTACTGTCTACGAACGCTCGCTGACGACCGACGTTGACAACATCGAGCACATCGAGTCGCAGACCGTGGCCGGCGTGGCCGTGGTCAAGGTGTTCTTCCACCCGGGCGCCGACGTGACCCGCGCGATCGCGCAGGCATCGGCCGGCGCTCAGTCCATCCTGCGGCTGCTGCCGCCGGGCACCACCCCGCCGCTCGTGCTCAGCTACAGCGCGTCCACCGTGCCCATCCTCCGGCTCGCGCTCGGCAGCAAGACGCTGCCCGAACAGACGCTGTACGACCTCGGCAACAACTTCATCCGCACGCAGCTTTCCACCGTGCAGGGCGCGGCCATCCCGCTGCCTTACGGCGGCAAGGTCAGGCAGGTGATGGTCGATATCGACAGCCAGGCGCTGCAGTCGCGCGGCCTGTCTCCGCTCGATGTCGTCAACGCCATCAATGCGCAGAGCCTGATCCTGCCGGGCGGCACCGCGAAGATCGGCGCGCTCGAATACCGCGTCGATCTCAACGGCAGCACCGCGACCGTCGATGCGCTCAACGACCTGCCCGTGCGCGCGGGCGCCGATGGCGCGATGATCTACGTGCGCGACGTCGCCCATGTCCGCGACGGCTACGCGCCGCAGACCAACGTCGTGCGCCGCGATGGCAAGCGCGCGGCCCTGCTGGAAGTCGAGAAGAGCGGCGACGCGTCCACGCTGACGATCATCGCGCAGATCAAGGCGCTGCTGCCCCATATCACGGCCGGCCTGCCCAAGGCCCTGGAGGTACAGCCGATCTCCGACCAGTCGGTGTTCGTCAGGGCGGCGATCCACGGCGTGCTGCACGAAGCGCTGGTGGCAGCCTGCCTCACGGCGACGATGATCCTGCTGTTCCTTGGCAGCTGGCGCTCGACGCTCATCATCGCCATCACCATTCCGCTGTCGGTGCTCGCGGCGCTGATCGCGCTGTCCGCGCTGGGCCAGACGCTGAACATCATGACGCTGGGCGGGCTGGCCCTGGCAGTGGGTGTCCTTGTCGACGACGCGACCGTCGCGATCGAGAACATCACGCACCATCGCGAGGCCGGCAAGCCGCTCGAACAGGCCATCCTGGACGGCTCGGCCCAGATCGCGCTGCCGACGCTGGTCTCCACGCTGTGCATCTGCATCGTGTTCCTGCCGATGTTCCTGCTCTCCGGCGTCGCCCGGTATCTGTTCGTGCCGCTGGCGGAGTCGGTCGTCTTCGCGATGATGGCGTCGTACTTCCTCTCCCGCACGCTGCTGCCCACGCTTGCGCATTACATCCTGCGCGGCGAGGTCAAGGACGGCGAGACGCGCGCGCCCTCGGCATGGCACCAGCGCTTCGAGCACGGTTTCGAGGCCATTCGCGCGCGGTACTCGGCCGTGCTCGCGCGCGCGCTGGCCGCGCCAAAGCGGGCAGTCCTCGGCTTCGCGCTCGCCTGCGCCGCATCGCTGACACTGATTCCATTCCTCGGACAGGACTTCTTCCCTGCCGTGGACAGCGGAGAGATCCGCATCCATATGCGCGCCCGCACGGGCACGCGCATCGAGGAGACCGCGCGCATCGCGGACCTCGTGGAGACGAAGATCCGCGGCGTGGTCGGCGCGGACCGCGTCGCCGGCATCGTGGACAACATCGGCCTGCCCGTGAGCGGCATCAATCTGACCTACGATTCGACGCTGCCCATCGGCACCGGCGACGCGGAAATCCTCGTTACCCTGAAGCCAGGCAGCGGCGCTACCGCGCCCGATGTCGAGCGGCTTGCCGCGGCGCTGCCGAAAGCGTTCCCGGGCGTGAGCTTCTCCTTCCTGCCGGCCGACATCGTGAGCCAGATCCTCAACTTCGGTCTGCCCTCGCCCATCGACGTCCAGATCGTCGGCAACAACCTGGCCGGCAACCGTGTGGTCGCGCAGCGGCTGGCGACGATGATGACGCAGGTCCCCGGCCTTGCGGACGTGCACATCCAGCAGCCGGCCGACCAGCCCGCGCTCACCGTCGACGTCGATCGCACGCGCGCGCTGCAGGCAGGCCTGACGCAGCGCGAGGTCGCGCAGAACCTGCTGATCGCGCTCTCCGGCAGCAGCCAGACGACGCCGAACTTCTGGCTCAATCCCGCGAACGGCGTGAGCTACCCGCTCGTCGTCTCGGTGCCGCAATATGCGATGGGCTCCCTGCAGACGCTGGCCAACATCCCCGTCAACCTTGGCCCGAATACCGGGCGCAACGGCGGCGCCGCGGAGATCGGACTGTTCGGCCATATCTCCCGCACGAACGAAGAAGGCGTCGTCTCGCACTACAACGTGCAGCCCGTGCTCGACATCTTCGGCGCCGTGCGCGGCCGCGACCTCGGCAGCGTGGCACGAGAGATCGACCGCATGGTCGCGCAGATCCGCAAGGACCTGCCGCCGGGGTCGAGCATCGTCGTACGCGGCCAGGTCAGCACGATGCAGCAGTCGTTCTTCGGCCTGATCACCGGCCTCGCTGGCGCCATCGTCCTCGTGTACCTGCTGATGGTCGTCAACTTCCAGTCGTGGCGCGATCCCGTCGCGATCGTTGGCGGCCTGCCCGTCGCGATGTCGGGCATGGCGTGGATGCTGTTCGTGACGGGCACGACGATCAGCGTGCCGGCGCTGACGGGCGCGATCATGTGTATCGGCATCGCGACCGCGAACAGTATTCTCGTGGTGAGCCGCGCGCGCGAGTTGCTGGCGGAGGGCGCCGCGCCCTTGCAGGCCGCGCTCGAAGCCGGCGCGGCGCGCTTCCGCCCCGTGGTCATGACCGCGCTCGCCATGCTGTTCGGCATGATCCCGATGGCGCTCGGCTCAGGCGGCGCCGGCGCGCAGAACGCACCGCTCGGCCGCGCCGTCATCGGCGGCCTGGCCTGCGGCACCATCGCCACGCTGGTTCTCGTTCCCGTGCTGTTCGCGCTGCTGCATGGCGTGCGCGGCAAGGGCACTTCCTCCCTTCTTCCCGCAGCTTCCCAGAAAGGCCTCGCATGAACGCGCCCGTTACCCCTTCCACGCAGCATCGCCGCAAGACCATCGTGCTCGCGACCGTCGTCGCGGCATCGGTCGTGGCCGCGGCGCTGGCCACCGGCATCGTCCCTCGTCTGCACGCCACGGCCGCCCTGGACGCGCGTACCGCCAGCAATGCGGCGCCCGTCGTCGCCGTGGTCCAGCCGCGCCACGCGCCCGCCACCACGGACCTCACGCTGCCCGCCGACGTGCAGGCCTACGAAGACGCCGCCGTGCGCGCGCGCGTCAGCGGCTACCTGCGCCGCTGGTACGTGGACATCGGGACGCCGGTGAAAGCCGGCCAGCTGCTGGCCGACATCGACGCCCCGGAGATCGCGGACCAGTTGCGGCAAGCGCGCGCCGACGTCGCGACCGCCGCGGCCAACTTTGCCATCGCGCAGCAAACCGCCACGCGCTGGCGCGACATGCTGGCCGCGCATTCGGTCGCGCAGCAGGACGCGGACCAGAAAACCGCCGAGATGGAAGCGACGCGCGCGTTGCTCGCGGCCGCCAATGCCAACGTTTCGCGGCTGACGCAACTGCTCGACTACACGCACGTGCGCGCCCCGTTCGATGGCACGATCACCGCCCGCAACATCGATATCGGCGCGCTGGTCGACGCCGGCAGCAGCAACAACACGACGTCGAGCACGAGCCAGAACCTGACGCAGGGGCAGGGACATGGTGCCGAACTGTTCCATCTCTCGCAAGGCACCCGGGTGCGCGCCTATGTGCAAGTGCCGCAGGGCGACAGCGCGCTGCTCGACGGCAAGACCGAGGCGTGGCTCACGCTGCCGCAATGGCCGGGCCGCAAGTTCCCCGCCACGGTCGCGCGCAATGCGGGGGCCATCGACCCCGTCACGCGCACGCTGCGGGTGGAGCTCGATGCCGACGGCCAGAACGGCAGCATCTTGCCCGGCGCGTATGCGGAAGCGCATCTGTCGCTGCAGGCGCCGCAGCCGGGGTTCGACCTTCCCGCGAGTACGCTTGTGTTCCTCCCGCGCGGCACCTTCGTCGCGGTGGTCGATGCGGCGTCGAAGCTCCGGCTCGTGCCGGTGGCGCTTGGCCGCGACTTCGGTTCGCATATCGAGATCCGCAGCGGCCTGCAAGGCGACGAACGCGTCGTGCTCAATCCGGGCGATGCGGTGGTCGAAGGGACAACGGTGCGCGTGGCGGCCGATGGCACGCGGGGAGCCTGACATGCGCACGCCATCGTTTCCGCATGCACGGCGCAACGCATCGCTGGCTGCCGGTGTGATAACACTCGTTGCGACGGCGGTGCTCGTCGCGGGTTGCTCGACCGCGCCGGTCTATCAGCGCCCCGCCATGACGCTGCCGGCCGCCTATCGAGACTCTTACGCCGGAGCAAGGGGCGACTACCAGGCCGCCGGGGCCACGCCCGCCAATCCGGGCGGCCCGGCCAACATCGCGCCCGAATGGTGGCGCGCGTATGGAGACCGCGACCTCGACGCGCTCGAGTCGCGCGTGGACGTCTCGAGCCAGACCGTCATCAAGGCCGTTGCCCTGCTGCAGGACGCGCGCACACAAGTCAGCGCGGCGCGCTCTCAGTTCTACCCGACGATAGCAGGGGGCGCCAGCGTGACGAGCAATCACCTGTCGGCGAACGTACGCGGCCACTCGCTCGCCGGTCACACCGTGCCCGACCACGCGCTCGGCATCACCGCGTCGTGGGAACCGGACCTGTTCGGCCGCATCCGCAACGAGGTCGATGCCGCGCAGGCGCGCGTGGACGCAAGCGCCGACGATGTGGCGGCGGTCCGGCTCGGCGTGCAGGCGGACATCGCCATCGACTACCTCGCCATCCGGTCGCTAGACCGGGAGGCCGGGCTGCTGACGCGCACGATCGATACCTACCAGGCGGTGCTCGACCTCGTGGCCAACCGATATCGCAATGGCATCGCCATCGAAGGGGATGTCGCGCAGTCCCGCGCGCAGCTGGCCTCCACGCGCGCGCAGCTCGCGGACGTACAGTTGTCGCGCACGCAGATCGAGCATGCCCTCGCCACGCTGCTCGGGGAGTCCGCAAGCACCTTCTCCCTGCCCGCGCGTCCCGATGCAAAAATTTCTGGCGACATGCCGACGTTCGCGTCAACGCTTGCTTTCACGGGTAAGAATTGCAAGGGCGACGATCTCTACGCGGACGTCGCGCATATGCCGGCCGCCCCGCGCGCGGTGCCTTCCCAACTGCTCGAGCGCCGCCCCGACATCGCGGCCGCCGAGCGCCGCGTCGCTGCGGCCAACGCGGACATCGGCGTGGCGCGCGCCGCGTTCTTCCCGGACCTGATGCTGAACCTCGGGCTTGGTTTCGAGAGTTCGGGCCTTGCTGGATGGCTCAGCGCGCCGAGCCGCTTCTGGGCCGTGGGGCCCGCGCTGGCGGGCACGCTGTTCGACGGCGGACGGCGCCAGGCCGGTGAAGACAGCGCGCGCGCGCGCTTCGACGCCAGTGCGGCGGATTACCGGCAGACCGTGCTGCGCGCGATGCAGGAAGTGGAAGACGGCTATGCGTCCGTACAGGCGCTGCGCGACGCCACGGAGAACGATCGCATCGCAGCAGAGGCTTCCGCGGTGGCGCTGCAGGCGGGGCTCGATCGCTACAAGCAGGGCGCGGTCTCGTATCTCGATGTCAGCGTGTTGCAGGCCAATGCGCTTGCCGATGCGCGCGCACTTGAAGGTGTACGCCGGCGCGCGTGGACCGCGAACGTGTTGCTCATGAAGTCGCTCGGCGGTGGCTGGCAGGCATCGGACGCATCGTCGTCCGCCATGGCACATGCTCAATAACCGCACGGTTTTTATCGAAAGGACCTGTCGGCGCAAGCGTTTTGCATTACATTCAAACGCTGTTCACGCGAACCTGCAGGAGCTCCATCGATGTCGTCCGCCTCCACTTCCTCAACGGCTTCGTCCAACACCGCAACGTCCGGCAACAACCCTTCCGATGTGCCCCGGCTCCTCGCCGACCACCCTGCCCTGGATCTGCTGAACACGCTCGAGCGCGCACTGCTCGACGCGCCGCTCGATCGCTGGCAGAGCGACGAGGACGTGTGGCAATGGCTCGAGCGCGTCTCGCTGCTGCCGAACGGCGAATTGCCCGCGCGGCGTCCGCAGGGCATGCTCGACGCGGCCGTCGCATTGCGCGAGTCGCTACGCTCGGCCGTGAGCCAGCGCAAGCGCGGCGATACGGTCGACGTGACGCTGCTCAACGAGTACCTCGGGGCCGACGCGTGCCGCACCCTGCTGACGGCGGCTGAAGGCGGCAAGATTCGTCTCGCGCGCGTCTACCCGACGGATACGCCGATGCAGTGCCTCGTACCGCTCGCGCTGTCCGCCGCGGACCTGCTCGCCAACGGCGACTTCACGCTGATCCGGCAGTGCGAGAGCGAGACGTGCACGATGTGGTTCTACGACCGTACGCGCGCGCATCGCCGCCGCTGGTGCAGCATGGCGCTTTGCGGCAACCGCCACAAGGTCGCAGCCTATCGCCGCCGCGAAGCCAACGCAAGCGCGGCCGCCAGCGCCGCGGGCGCCGCGGGCGCCGCCAACGCGAACAACGCGAGCGACGCGGCCTGATTGTTAGTCTGAGCGTTTTTACACGTCGCCGACGGCATGGCGCTTGCGATAGTCGGCCGGCGTCACGCCGACCACGCGCAAGAACGCGCGGCGCAACGTATCCACGCTGGAGAAGCCACACTCGGCGGCGACCTGCTTGGGTGCGAGATGGCCCTGCTCCAGCAATTGCCGCGCGGCCGATACCCGTGCGGCCTCCACCCAGCTTGCCGGCGTGATGCCGATCTCCTCCCGAAACAGCCGCGTCAGATGACGCGCGCTCACGCCAATGCGCGCGGCGAGCGCGGGCACGTCATGCTTTGCCGCCGGATGCGCGGCGACCCAGCGTTGTAATTCCTGCAACGCCGAGCGATTCTCCGCGGCGGGTGCCGCGCGCCGGCTGAACTGCGCCTGACCGCCCGGCCGCTTGAAGTACATGACGAGCTGGCTCGCGACACGCATCGCGATCTCGCGTCCGAGGTCCTCTTCCACCAGTGACAGCGCGAGGTCGAGGCCCGCCGTCACACCGGCCGCGGTGCGCAGCTTGCCGTCGCGCACATGGATCGCATCGACGTCGATGGTCAGGTCCGGGTGACGTTGACCCAGTTCCGCCGCCACGGCCCAATGCGTGGTGATGCGCTTGCCGGACAACAGTCCCGCCTCCGCAAGGATAAACGCGCCGCTGCACACCGAACCGAAGCGCCGAACGTGCGGCACCACATTGCGGAGCCAGCCGCCGAGCATTGCATCCGGCGGCGCGCTCGCGATGTGCGGGGCGCCAGCCACGAGGAGCGTATGCACGCGCGGCAGGCCACGACCGTGCGGATCGTTCTCGATCACGAGATCGGGCAACAGGCGCACGCGCGACGACGACTCGATGGCGCCGCGCCGCACGCCGATCACCTGCAGCCGATAAGCCTCGGTACCCGATTGCGCGTTGGCCTCGGCGAACACGTCGAGCGGCCCCGATACGTCCAGCAGTTGCACGCCCTGCGTGGCGACGATGGCGATGGTGCGTGATGGCATGTCTGCTCCCGAGCGTCCGCCATTCGAGCGGATGTCTTAATTCGTCGTACTACGACGATTGCAGCCATCATACGCCCACTCCTACACTCGTTTCAAGCCCACACGGCAACCAACACCCCATCGACAAGGAGTCCGCCATGCAATTCTCGGTCAACGGCATCGCCATCCCCGACAGCAAGCTCGCCCGCGAGATCACCGAAGTGGTCCGCGATACGGAGTCCCCGCTGCTGTTCCACCATTCGAGCCGCGTCTACTACTGGGCCGCCCTCAACGGCCAGCGGATGGGCCTCGATTTCGATGCGGAGCTGCTCTACGCGGGCGCGATGTTCCATGACATGGGGCTCACGCCGCAGCATGGCAGCGCAGACAAGCGCTTCGAAGTCGATGGCGCCAATGCGGCCGCCGCCTTCCTTCGCAGCCGCGGCATCGACCAGCGCGACATCGACACGGTATGGACCGCGATCGCGCTGCACACGACGCCGGGCATCCCGGAGTTCATGCATCCGGTGGTGGCGCTGGTGACGACGGGCGTGGAGATGGACGTGCTCGGCATTCGCTACGACCAGTTCAGCGACGCGGACCGCGAGGCCGTCGTGCACCAGCATCCGCGCACCGAACACTTCAAGGAGGACATCCTGCAGGCGTTCTACGATGGCATCCGGCACAAGCCCGACACGACGTTCGGCAACGTCAAGGCCGACGTCATCGCGGACAAGGAGCCGCACTTCCATCGCGGCAACTTCTGCAGCGTGATCCGCAACTCGGCGTGGAAGGGTTGAGTCAGGGCAGGTACTTCACGAGCAGCGCCGCGAGGTCCTCGTAGGCGATGGGCTTGATCGCCATCGCATCGATGCCGGCCTGGCGGCAATGCACGCGCTGCGTGGGGGTCATCGAGGCGGACAGCGCGACGATCGGCGTGCGGCGCGCCGTGCCGCAGTCCATATCGATCTCGGAGGCGCCCTCCGCCGCGCGAATCGCGCGCGCGAGCGTGATACCGTCCATGCCCGGCAGGTTGAGATCGGTGATCAGCAGCGCCACGGGCGCCTGCTGCCACGCGTCCCATGCGTCGGCACCGGAGCCATGGACGGCGATGTCGAACGAGCCGAGCGACGCGAGGTCGTGCTGCAGCAGCATCGCGCAGACGGGATGGTCTTCCGCCACGAGAATGCGTGGCGCGGCAGGGTAGTTTGAAGGGGTGGGCACGGCGGCATGAATGGCGAGCTATCGACCCCCCCATCATGCACGTCCATGCGCTCCGGTGGAATACGCAGCTTTCCGCAAATGCTGTAGGCCTTTTCTGCAAGGCCCGCCCGGGATACGGATCAGGTCACCACGTTGCGCATCGGCTCGCCGCGGTGCCAAGCGCGCAGATTGTCGAGGAAGATCTCCACCACGCGGGCCGCGTTGCCATCGGAGAAACCCGCGCTGTGAGGCGTGGCGATGACGTTGGGCAGCGCCCACAGCGGCGACGTCTCGGGCAGTGGCTCATGCGCGAACACATCGAGATACGCGCCGGCGAGCCGGCCCGATTGCAGGGCGTCGATCAACGCGGGTTCATCGACGACCTCGCCGCGCGACACGTTCACGAGACGTGCCCCTTCCGCAAGGCCGTGCAGCGCCGCCGCATCGACGAGGCCGCGTGTGTCACGCGTGAGCGGACACGCGAGTATCAGCCAGTCCGTCCGCGGCAGCACGTCGCGGAAGCCCGCGAACGTCACCGTCTCGCAATCGGGACCGGCAGGCGTCGCGCGCTGCCGCACGACGATCACCTTCATGCCGAACAGCTGGAGCACCGCGCCGATCTGCTGGCCGATGGGGCCCCATCCCACGATCGTGGCGGTCTGCCCCTGCAGATCGCGCGGCATGCCGGAGCGCATGAGCGGCGCCCAGCGGCGTTCGCGCTGCGCATCGTACAGCAGCGGCAGATGGCGGGCGAGCGCCAGCAGGCCCGCCAGGGCGGTTTGCGCGACGACGCCGGCATTCGCGCCGGAGGACGTCGTCACCATCACGCCGCGTTCGCGCAGCTGCACGAATGCCGGGCGGTCGGCGCCCGCGGAATGCACATGCGTCCAGCGCAGCGAGGGCGCCTCCAGCATCGCGGCATAGAAGCGGCCCGTGGCGGGCTTGATCTCGTGCTTGGTGGATAGGCCCGTGACGTCGCGCGAGACGAAAGCGATATCGGCATCGACGGCGGCGGCATCCTCGACCGACGGCGCCAGTACCGGCACCCATGGGCGCCCCGCCAACGCGGCATCGATCGATGCCGCGTACTGCGCGCGCGCGGCTTCGGACATCAGAATCCGCAACGGCGCGGCACCAGCGTCAGACATGCTCTCTCCCGTTCCTCACACGACTCGCGTCAATCGACGGACGCGCCCGATGCGCGCACCACGTCCTTCCACTTCAGATATTCCTTCTGCGTGAACTTGCCAAACTGCTCCGGAGAGCCCCCTACGGGGTCCGCGCCCTCGCGGATCATTTGCGCCTGCAGCGAGGGCAGCGCCTCGTTGACGGCCTGATTGACCTTGGTAATCACCGCCTGCGGCGTGCCCCTGGGTGCGAAGATACCAAACCACGAGCCCGCTTCGAACCCCGGGAAGCCCTTCTCCGCCACCGTCGGCAGATCGGGGAGCGAACGCGAGCGCTTGGCGCTGCTGACAGCGATCGCGCGGAGCTTGCCGGCCTGGATGTGCGAGATCACCGACGGGATCGTCGCGAACATGAACTGCACCCGGCCCGTCAGCAGGTCGTTAAGCGCGTCCGCGCCCTTGTAGGGAATGTGCGTCGCCGGCGCGCCGATGCGCTCGGTCAGCATGAAGCCCGACAGATGCGACGACGTGCCGACGCCCGTCGAACTGTAGTTCAGCTTGCCGGGGTTGGCCTTTGCGTACGCCACGAACTCATCGAAGTTCTTCACGGGCAGCGACGGATGCACGACCAGCACGTTGGGCACGTCCGCGATCTGCACCACGGGCACGAGGTCCTTGAGCGGGTCGTAGTTCAGGCGCTTGTACAGCGTCTGGTTGATCGCGATCGGGCCCACCGAGTCCACCAGCAGCGTGTAGCCGTCGGCGGGCGACCGCACGACGAACTCGGTACCGATATTGCCGCCCGCGCCCGGACGGTTGTCGATGACGAACGACTGCTTCAGCTTCTGCGACAGGTGCTGGCTCACGCTGCGGGCAAGCATGTCGGTGGTGCCGCCGGCCGTGAATGCCACGACGACGCGCACGGGCTTTGTCGGGTACTCGTCGGCGGCGTGGGCGACTGTCGTGGCAGCGGCAAGGGCGAAGGCCGAAGCGGACGCGAGCGCGAACGCCTGCATGAGGCGCCGGGTCGGCGGGATCGTGAAGCCGAGCATGGGAAGTCTCCTCTGTCTTATGTTTTTGGCGGCGCTCAGAAGTCGTACAGGCGCGCGGGATTCGTGACGAGCACGCGCTCGCGCGTCGCCGCATCGGGCAGCCAGCGCGTCAGCAGGTTTAGCAGCACGCCGTCGTCCGGCATATCCGCGGGATCGAAGTAGTTGATATGCGGCCAGTCGGAGCCCCACACGACCTGATCGGGGTTCGCGGCGATCAGCGCCCTGGCGAACGGGTCCACCTCCGCATACGGCGTTGCCGCCGTGCCGCCGCCCGCATTGTTGCGATCGGCGCCCGAGATCTTGGTCCATGCCGCGCCTTCGGCGAGCAGCGCGCACAGGGTCTGAAAGCCTGGGTCGTCGACGCCGCGCGCGGTGGCCATGCGCCCCATATGGTCGACGACCAGCGGGATGCCGAGCTTCTTCAGGCGCGGCCCCATCTCGACAAGGTCCGGCGCGTGGATCCAGATCTGCGCATGCCAGCCCCGCTCGCGCAGGCGCGGGGCAATGGCTTCCAGTACCTCGATGCCGGAGCCATTGCGATACACGGCATGGCCATGGAGCTGATACAGATTGAAGCGCGCGCCACGCACGCCGGCCGCGTGCCAGTCGTCGAGCTCGGCGTCGGTGGTGTCGGCCGCCGGCACGGCCACGCCCCGCAGCCGCGCCGGATACTGGCGCAGCGCGTCGAGCACGACCTGGTTGCCGACGCCCGTGCCGCTGGCACTCGCGGTCACGAGCACGCCACGTTCGAGGCCGAGCTGATCCAGATGCGCGATGAACGCTTCGGCCGGATACGCGGCGGGCGTGTAGCTGCGATCGCTGGCAAGCGGAAATCGGTGGTAAGGACCGAACACATGCGCATGGCTATCGCAGGCGCCCGCGGGGGCCTGGAATGCGGGCGCGGTGATGTGTTCGAGGGCGGGCAGGCAGGGGCGGGTCATGGCAACGTGTCTCTACAAGGTCTTACTCAGCGGCTTTCAGTCGGCCCGAAGCCGCCAGCGTCTGCGCCCGCGCATCCTCCTGCGCCAGGCGGTCGGCGACTTCCTTCGACGTGGAAGACTTCGCGAGACTGCCCACCGTCAGCAACCGCTTCTTCACCTGCTCTTCGGCCAGCGCCTTCCGCAACGCGGCGTTGATCGTCTCCACCACCGCGGCGGGCGTCCCGGCCGGCGCCAGCAGCGTCGTCGCGGTCGTCGCATCGAAGTTGGCCAGGCCGGACTCGCGCAACGTCGGCACGTTCGGCAACGCAGGATCGCGGTCGCGCGACATCACGGCGATCGCGCGCAGCGCGCCCGACTGGATATGCGGCGCCGAACTCGTGAGCTGGTCCACCACCATGTCGATTTGGCCGCCGAGCAGATCCACCAGCGCGGGCGCGGAGCCCTTGTAGGGCACCTGATTCAGCTTGATGCCCGCCGCATCCTCGAGCTGCAGCGTCGCCATATGATTGGTGGTCCCCGGCCCCGCATGGCCCGATGCGAGCTTGCCCGGGTTCGCCTTGGCGAAATCGAGCAGCGCGCGCACGTCCTTGAAGCGGTTGTCATTGCCTTTGACCACCACCACGAGCGCCGTGGTGGAAACGAGCCCCACCGGCGCAAAGCTCGCAAGCTTGTAGTTCGTCCTGGTCATGCGCGGCAGCACCACGATCGCATTGGGCGTGGTCACGAGCAGCATCGACCCGTCCGCGTCGGCACGCGCCACGGCGCTCGCGCCAATCACACCGCCCGCGCCGGGCCGGTTGTCGACGATGACGTTGCGGCCGAGCTGCTGCTCGAGCGCTGGCGCGACGGCACGCGCCACCACATCCAGATTGCCGCCGGGCGCGAACGGCACGATCAGCGTCACGGGCTTGTTCGGCAGCGCCTGCGCGCGGGCCGTGGTCATCATCATGGGGGCTGCGCCGATCGCCAGCATCCGCGCCAGCATGCGTCTTCTGTTCATCGCTGTCTCTCTCTTATGTAGTTTTACCCGTTCCTGCAGTGCGGACCGCCGCGCTTCAATCCCTGTAGCTGGGGTCCAGCCGGTCGAGCTTGCGCAGCAGCGCCGGCCACTCCATCACGCCATACGGGCGGCGCGTGCCAGGCTGATAGTTGTTCCACGTCGCCTCGAGCACATCCTTCGGCACCGTCTGCAACGGCGTATTGCACGCCATCGCGCCGATCTGCGCACGGCAGGCCAGCTCGAGCCGGTGCATCCAGTTGAACGCCTCGCCCACGGTGTTGCCCACCGTCAGCGCGCCATGGTTCCGCAGGATCAGCGCCTCACCCGTGCCGAGGTCCGCAATCAGCGACTCCTGCTCGGCCGTATCCAGCACCACGCCCTGATAGTCGTGATAACCGATCTTCAGGAAACGCATCGCCGTCTGCGTCAGCGGCTGCAGTCCACATTCCAGCGACGAGATCGCCATGGATGCCCAGCTATGGGTGTGGATCACGCAAGCGACTTCAGGACGCGCATGGTGCACGGCGCTGTGGATGACGTAGCCCGCCTTGTTGATGCCGTAGTTCAACTCGCCGAAGTCCGGCTTCGACAGAATGTTGCCCGCATGATCCACCTTGATCAGGCTCGATGCCGTGATCTCCTCGTACATCATGCCGTAGGCATTGATCAGGAACGCGCCCTCTTCGTCGGGCACGCGCACCGAGATATGGTTGGCCATCATGTCGGCCATGCCATACAGCTCGACGAGCCGGTAGCACGCGGCCAGGTCCACGCGCGCCTTCCATTCCGCCTCGCTGCAGCGGTCGCGCATCGACGGGATGTGCAGAACGCCGGGTTTCGTCATGGTGGTTCTCCTTTGGTATAGGTATTCAGTCGGAGCCGAGGGCGAGATCGCTCGGACGACGCTTCTCGATGTTCCACTTCAGCAAGGCGGCGCTACGGAAGATGCCGTGCGCGAACTTGCCATAAGGCAGCGTGAAGAACAGCGCCATCACGATACCAAGATGGATCGCCAGCAGCGCGGCCATCGCGGAGGTATCGCGGAAGGCCAGCAGCGCGAGGCCGCTGGCGCTGGTGAGCAGCAGCAGGGCAATAAAACCGCGGTCCATCGGACGCTGCTCCAGATCCATCGTGCGCGGATCGCGACGCAGATTCAGCCACAGCAAGCCAGCCGGCCCGATCAGCAATCCGATGCCGCCCGCCGTGCCCAGCAGCACCGGCACGCTGAAGAACGGGTACGGCGCGTGCAGATCCAGCAGATAGTGATATAGCGTGGCCACGGCAGTCGCCGCGAAGCACAGCATGAAACCGTAGAACGTGAAATGGTGGAACCGCCGGCGCGCGAGCGTGAACGCGTCGTCGGCGTTATTGCAGCCCTCGCCATGCCCGCCATCGAGGTACTTCAGCCGCAGCGCGTCATGCGCCGCGCCGCCGATCGCGGCGCCGCGCGCATCGCTCGGCCGGGTGCCGGGCGACACCTGCCGCCAGAATCGCGTTACCCCCACGCCGAGCGCGAGCACGGCAAAACCGAAGACCACCCCGAACATCGCGGCCAGCAGGTTGTGCGGGAAGATCGCGTAGAAGTTGCCGGCCAGCGGTTCGTGCAACAGCGTGCCACGCATGCCCAGCACCATCAGCAGGAACAATGCAAGGCCCGCGGCAAGCGCAAGCGCCGTCGTCAGCCCAGCGCGGCGATAAAGTCCGCCCAGCGCGGCCGGGAAGGCATAGTCCCCATAGGTCTGCACGCGCACCTTGGCCATCGCCTGGGGAATGTTCACCGCGAACTCGTGAGGCGGTGCGTACTGGCAGGCGTGGAAGCACGCGCCGCAGTTGTGGCACAGGTTCGCCAGATAGTGGATATCGGCCTTGCCGAACTCCAGCCGGCGGGTCATCGACGGGAACACCGCGCAGAACCCTTCGCAGTAGCGGCACGCGTTGCAGATCTGCAGCGTGCGGGCGACCTCTCTCTCGTCGGCGGTCAGGGTGCCGGCGAGCGGCAACGCGCCCTCGCCGAGCGAAGCCGCTTCGCGCGTCAGTGCTTCAAGAACTTGCATGCTCAATTTCCTGTGATTCCTTGCGGGCGGCGGCCGCGCGGGCCGCTTCGGTGCCGGCGATGCGGCCGAACGCCGTGCCGATCGACATGCCGACGCCCGCCGTATAGCCCTTGCCCAGCACGTTGCCGGCCATCATCTCGCCGGCGACGAACAGGTTCTCGCTCGGCTGGCCATTGAAGTGCACGGCCGCCTTGTCGTTGACCTTGAGGCCAAGGTACGTGAACGTGATGCCCGGACGCAGCGCGTAGCCGTAGAACGGCGCCGTATCGAGCGGGCGCGCCCAGTGAGTCTTGGCCGGGGTCACGCCTTCGGTGTGGCAGTCGTCGAGCACCGTGTGATCGAACTTGCCAACGCGGCAGGCGGCGTTGTAATCGTTGATCGTGCGCATGAAGGTAGCCTCGTCGAGGCCGAGCTTGCGCGCGAGTTCGGGCAGCGTGTTCGCGGTGACGCCGGGGAACACCGGCGGCATGAAGCGGCCGACGGCCTTGGCGTCGATGATCGAGTAGCCGATCTGATTCGGCTGCTGGGCCACGAGGCGGCCCCAGATCGCGTAACGCTTGGGCCAGAAGTCCTCGCCCTCGTCATAGAAGCGCTCCGCATTCGCGTTGAGCACCACGCCCAGCGACACGCAATCGATCCGCGTGCAGATGCCGCCGTCGTACAGCGGCGCGCGCGCATCGATGGCCACGCAATGCGATTGCGACGGATCGCCGATCGCATCCGCGCCCGCTTCGATCATGTACTTGAGCAGCACGCCCATGTTGAAGCGCGTGCCGCGGATCAGGAAGTTGTCGGCCGGCCATTCGCCGCGCTCGTTCTGGCCCCAAGCTTCGCGCAGCCATTCGCGGTTCGACTCGAAGCCGCCGGCTGCGAGCACGCATGCGCGTGCCTCGATGCGCTCGTTGCCGATGCGCGCGGCGACAAAACGGTCGCCATCGAGCTCGATGCCGTCCACGGGTGCGTTGTAGCGGATCCGCACGCCCAGGTTCTCGGCGCTGCGGTAGTAGGCGTTGACGAGCGCCTTGCCGCCGCCCATGAAGAATGCGTTGGTGCGCGCGACGTGCAGCGCGCCGGACAGCGGCGGCTGGAAGTGCACGCCATGCTTGCGCATCCAGTCGCGGCAATTCGACGACGCGCGAATCACGAGCCGGGCGAGGTGTTCGTTAGTGATGCCGCCGGTGACCTTGAGCAGGTCCTGCCAGAACTCCTCTTCGGGGTAGGCGTCGACGAGCACATCCTGCGGGGCATCGTGCATGCAGCGCAGGTTGCGCGTGTGCTGCGAGTTGCCGCCGCGCCATTCGCGCGGCGCGGACTCGAGCAGCATCACGCTGGCGCCGGCCTCGCGCGCCATGAGGGCCGCGCACAGTGCGGCGTTGCCGCCGCCGATGACAAGAACGTCGATCATGGCCGGACGTCCTTTCTGGCTTGAGGGGGGGTGGGGAACACGGTCGGAATCTTATGGAAGCGTGCCGCAACTGTATCGGTCACACCTGCCCGTGCTAATCCCCTGCGCGGCATGGGGGCATCACGAATCGTGATACCCACGCCCCCTATTGTTCCATCAGGCGCGCGCCGTGCCAGCCGCCCGAGCGGACAAGGCCGCGGGCGGTATCGGCCAGCACGACGCGCAGGGCGAGCGCGGCCGGCGAGAGTTCGTCGTCCGAAAGACTGCAGAGCAGGTTCTGGCGCCCAACCTTGGCGTCGTCGATCTGCGCGAGGTGGAATCGTTTCTCGGCGTCGGGGTAGCGCCCGACCGCGGCCCACGGCTGCAGCGTGGCGCCGAAGCCCATGTCCACCGCGTCCATCAGCATGGCGAGCGAGTCCACTTCCTGCACCACGTTCGGCACGACCTTCGCGCGGGCGAAGGCGGCGTCCAGCGTGCTGCGCAGGCCGTGAAGGCCTGTGGGCATGATCAACGGAATGTCGACAAGGTCGACGATCGACAGATGCGTGGGCGGGTCGGCGCGGCCCTGCGGCAGCGCGGCGCGCGAGCGGATAAGGAACAGCGTTTCCTCGAGCAGCGGCATCACGGTCCAGCGCCGTGCGGCGTTCGTGTCGAACAGCACGGCCAGATCGAGCTGCCGCGCGTTGAGCATCGCGGTGAGGTGGCCGGAGAGACTTTCCACCATATGCAGGCGGACATCGGGATACCGCTCCCGCATCGCGCGCATCAACGGCACGCCGATGACCGAGGCCGTGGTCGGCGCAAGGCCCACGCTGACGGTCCCGGATAATCGCGCCTGATGCGCGGCGCGCTTGGCCTGTTCGGCATGCCGGAGCGTGAGCTGCGCCTCATGAAAGAATGCGAGCCCCGCCTCGGTCGGCGTGACGCCATGCGGCGCCCGCCGCAGCAGTCGCGTGGACAACTCGCTCTCGAGCCGGCTGATCTGCTGGCTGATGGCCGACTGCACCATATCGAGCTCGAGCGCTGCCCGGCTCATGCTGCCTAGTTCGACCACCCGTACGAAATATTGAAGCTGGCGCAGTTCCATCTGTCTCCCCTGTGCGCCACCTTATACCAGATCGGGGAGCCCGCTCTCCTCAGGCCTCCTCCGCGCCGTTATACCAATCGACCACCTGATCCGAATACACCAAGCCCTTTGCCGCCAGTCCCGGCCGCATGTCGTACATATCGACGCCGAGCACGCCAGACGCCAGCTTCTCCCGCTTGCCAGCCTCCAGCGCTTCTCGCTCCGCGGCCTTTCGCGCGATCTGTGCCGCGGCAGGACGCGCCACGACGACGACACCATCGTCGTCGGCAACGATCACGTCGCCGGGCCGGACGCTGGCGCCCGCGCAGACCACCGGCACGTTCACCGCGCCAACGGTTTCCTTTACCGCGCCCTGCGCCGATACCGCCCGCGACCACACCGGGAAGCCCATCTCGTTCAGCACAGAGACATCCCGCACGCCGCCTTCGATGATCAGTCCGCGCGCCCCGCGCGCCTTCAGCGACGTCGCCAGCAGATCGCCGAACAGCCCATCCGTGCAATCGCTCGTCAACGCGACGACGAGCACATCGCCCGGCCGAATCATCTCCACGGCCACGTGGATCATCCAGTTATCGCCGGGATGCATCAGCGCCGTGACGGCGCTGCCCGCAATCGACACCCCGGACTGAATCGGCCGCATATACGGCTTCATGAGCCCCGTGCGCCGCTGCGCCTCGTGCACCGTGGCGACACCGAGCCGACCCAGCGTATCGATGGACGCAGCCTCCGCGCGCAGGATATTGCGGTAGGCAATCGTCCTCATGCCAGCACCTCGCTCACTATCGGGAACACCCGCGCATACCCCTCGCCATACTGGATCTTGCGATCGGAATTGCGCGTCGCCTGCGCCCCGCGCTGCAACGCCACCCGCGTGTAGTACTCCCACAGATGTTCCTGCGCGGCCATCGTCGTGAAGGCGCGTTGCTTCTTCTCCCAGACCGAAGAGATATCGAGCAACACGTCGGGCTTCCAGTTGCATTGCTCGGGCTGATGCGGCTCGAACAGGAACACCGGCGGCGCGCCGATGACCGGCACCTCGGGCTTGTAACCATGCGCCTGTGCAATGACCCGCGCTTCCTGCGCGACGTGGGTCGCCAGCGGATGATCGAAGTTGTAAATGTCCTCGCGCGAATGGCTCAGCACGAATTCCGGCCGGATCTCGCGATAGATATCGGCCAGGCGCAGCAGCGCCTCGTCTGGCACCCGCATCGGATAGTCGCCAAGGTCGAAGCACTCCAGCGTGCCACCGAGGATCTCGGCCGCGCGCTCGGCCTCCTCGCGACGGGCCGCCTTGACGCGGTCCATCGTCATACCGGCCTGGCGCCACATCTTGGCGGACTCGCCGCGCTCGCCAAACGACAGGCAAACGATGCGGACGTGATAACCCCGTTCGGCATAGAGCGCCACGGCACCGCCCGCACGCCAGACGAAGTCTGCCGCGTGCGCGCTCACGACGAGGATAGAAGGTGTGGCTTTGGGTTGAGTTTCGGTCATGCTTGACATCGGAAAGGGATCAATCGGCGGTGATGTTGGCCTTGTGAATCACGCCGGCCCACGTCGTGGTCTCGCTGCGAATGAACTGGCCGAACGCCTCGGGCGTCCCGGACACGATCGTTACCCCCAGCTGCTCGAGCTGCCTGCGTACGTCGGCATCCGCGAGCGCCGCATTGGCCGCGGCATTCAATTGCCTGACGATCGGCGCGGGCGTCTTCGCCGGCGCGATGAGTCCCCACCATACGGAGGCGTTGAAGTTCGGCAGCCCTTCCTCGCGCGACGTCGGCACGTTCGGCAACTGCGCCGAGCGCTTGCCGCTGGCCACGGCCAGCGGACGCAGCGTGCCCGCCTTGATATGCGTGATGACCTCGAGCGGATTGATGGGCATGAAGTTGACGCGCTCGCCGAGCAGATCCGTGATCGCGGGTGCCCCGCCCTTGTACGGCACGTGCAGCACATCGATACCCGCGGCCTCCTTGAGCTGCTCGCCGGCCAGATGCCCGGAGCTGCCATTACCCGCCGACGCATAGGCAAGCTTGCCCGGCTGCGCCTTGGCCTGAGCAATGAGGTCTTTCAGCGACTGAATCTTCGACCTGGCCGGCACGACGACAACCAGCGATGCCTCGCCGATGCGCGCCACCGGCGCAAAGTCGGTGGCCGGATTGAACGACAGCTTGCTGAACAACGCGGCATTGGTCGCCAGGCTGTTCGACGCCATGAGGATCGTGTAGCCATCGGCCGGCGCCTTCGCGGCCATGTCGAGCCCGATGTTCGTGCTCGCGCCAGGACGGTTGTCGACGATGATCGGCTGCTTGAGCGTCTCGCTCATCTTGTGGCCCACCGCGCGAGCCACGATATCCACCGCGCCGCCCGCCGCGTACGGCACGATCAGGCGAATCGGGTGATTGGGATAGGCGTCCTGCGCGTGCGCCGCGATGCCGGCGAACGACAGTGCCGTGGCCAGGAGCCCGGCCAGCATAGTGCGGCGGCCGCGTGCATGGGAGAAAGAACTGCTGCGATTCATGATCTGTGCCCCGTTGTTGTGCTTATGCACGCATTCTCGGCACCGATCGTGATAGTGTCTAATATGTTTTCAACCCGCCGGTTATTTCGATTCGCTATCAACCGGCCGCAAATCCGCCCCCCATATGGATTTCCGCCAACTGCGCTACTTCGTCGCGGTCGCCGAGGCGCTCAGTTTCAGTGCAGCCGCCCGCAAGCTGCATATCAGCCAGCCGCCCCTCTCCATCCAGATCAAGGCCCTGGAGGAGGAACTCGGCAGCCCGCTGCTCGAACGCACGCGACACAAGGTGGCACTGACGCCGGCCGGCAGCCTCTTCCTCGAAAAAGCCCGCGCCGCGCTCGCGAATCTCGATCAGGCGCGGGACGTGGTCAAGCAGGTGGCCAGCGGCGAAGCGGGCGAGATCCGCGTGGCCTTCACCGCGTCCGTGCCGATGCACGATCCGTTTCCGCGCGCCTTCCATCGGTTTCGGGAAGCGCACCGCAACGCCACGCTGGAACTCGTGCATATGTCGACGGGCCAGCAGTTGCAGCAGATCGAACAAGGCGAGATCGACGTCGGGTTCCTGCGGCCCTCGCCGCAGTTCCACCCGCCCGCCTCGATCGCCGTGAGGGAGGTCCTGGCCGATCGCCTCGTTGCCGTGGTCCCGCGATGGCACCGCCGCGCGCAAGAGGGCGGCCCCGCGCTGAACATCGGCGATTTATCGGGCGAGTCGTTCCTGCTGTTCCCGCGCGGCCTGGGCTGCGGTCTCTTCGACCACGTCACCACGCTGTGCAACCGCGCCGGCTTCGCGCCGCGCACGGTGCAGGAAGCGCGCGAAGCCACCACGATCATCGGCCTCGTCGCTAGCGGCGCGGGCGTTGCCGTGTTGCCGGAAATCTATGCCCGCACGGGCATTCCCGGCGTGGCCTACCTCCCGTTGATCGGCCCCGACGCCAACAGCCGCGTCCTGATGGCGCACCGTACCGGCACGCTATCGCCGATCATGGCGCGGTTCGTCGGGTTCTTCTAGCGGGCCAGCCGCACCACGCAGTCCACACCGACGACGCCGTCCTCGCGTACGAACAGCGGATTGACTTCCGCCTCTTCGATCGTCGCGCCGGAGACGGCCGACAGGCCCGAGAACGCGACGATGGTCCTTGCCAGCGCATCCACGTCGCCGCGCGGCAGTCCGCGAAAGCCGCGGATCAGCTGGGTGGTACGGACCTCGTGGATCATCTCGTTGGCTTCCGCGAGCGTGACCGGCGCGGGCCGCAGGCTGACGTCGCGATGGAGTTCGGCGGTCACGCCACCGGCGCTCAGCATCACGATCGGGCCCACGAGCGGATCGTTGCGGTAGCCGAGCATCAGCTCGAGCAGCCGGCTTTCCATGCGTTGTACCAGAATGCCGTCGATACGCGCGTCGGGCGCGGCGCCACCGACATTCACGTACAACTGATCCGCCGCGTTCGCCAGTTCGGCGTTGTCGCGCACGCCGACCTTCACGCCGCCGACTTCGGTCTTGTGCAGGATGTCGCGCGAGCAGATCTTTGCGACCACCGGATAGGGCACGGCATGCGCGAGCGAGCCATCGGTGACGAGCGCCATCGGCGCGATGGGCACGCCCGCCGCCGCGAACACCTTCGCGGCTTCGAACTCCGAGAGGTCGCCCCGCGTCGGGAGTCCCGCTGGCCATGCGATCGTCGCCGGTGCCGCCACCGCGTCGTCTCGCGACCGTGCCGAGCGAAACAGGCAGGCCAGCGCATCGGCACAACTCTCCGGCGTGCGGAAAGCCGGCACGCCCGCTGCCTGCATCAGGTCCAGCGACTTCGTGGCCTCCGGCGCGAGAAACGCCAACAAGGGCTTGCCCGTGCGCGAAGACACCGCCGAGGCTTCGACGATCGGGCGCACGGCCAGTTGCGGATGGAACTGCGCGGACGAACCCGCCACGCACAGCACCGCATCGCACCAGTCGCTCTCCAGCATCTGTTCGACCAGATCCTGGTATTGGACGCTCGTCGCGGCCAGCGTCAGGTCGATGATCGGCGTCTGGCGAATCTTCACGCCGCGCGCGGCCATATGCGCGATGAAGGCATCGGGAGGCGCCACGGCTTCCACATCGGCAAGGCCAAGCCGATCGACGACCGTCGCGGCCCCACCGCCCGTCGTCGTCACCACCGCCACGCGTGGCGCACGGTCGAGGACCGGCACGGTCTTCGCATACCGACGCGCCAGCGGTGCGAGCTCGAACAGCGCCTCAAGAAACTCCACGCGCATCGCGCCATGTTTGCGCAGGAACGCATCGACGGCGGCATCGTTCCCAGCGAGCGCCCCGGTATGCGACTGTGCCAGGGCCTCGCCCTGCGCGGAGCGGCCCAGCTTGTACGCGAGCACGGGCTTGCCGGCCGCCCTTGCGCGGCGCAACGCGGGGCCAAGCACGGCGGCGTCGCGGATCGTTTCAAGAAACAAGAGGATGACTTCGGTCGCTTCGTCGTCGACGAGCATGTCCACCAGCTCGCCGACTCCGATATCGCATTCATTGCCGACCGACACGAGCTTGGCGAACCCGAGCCCGCGGGCGGCGCCGCGCGACAGCAGCGCACCGAGCATCGAGCCGCTCTGCGAGATCACGCTGATGCCGCCGGCGCGCAGTTCGTCCATCTCCAGAACCGCATTGACCGACAGGATCGCGCCGCTATGCACGTCCACCACGCCGATGCTGTTCGGCCCCAGCAGCCGCACGCCGAGCTCGCGTGCCCGCGCAGCCAGCGCTTCCTGCGCGGCCACGCCCTCGCCGCCGAGTTCGGCGAAGCCATCGGAGAAGACGGTCACCACGCGGGCACCCCGCGCCGCGCATTGCTCGAGCACTTCCGGCACCTGCCGGCCTGGCACCATCACGAACGCCTGATCGATGGGGCCCGGCACATCGGCAACGCGCGGATAGGCCTGCAGGCCCATCACCTCCGCGCGGCCGGCGTTGATCGGATAGATGGTGCCCGCGTAGCCATGTTTGCGCATGAAGCGCATCGGGCGCGCGGTGTTCTTGCTTTCGTCGGCGGAAGCGCCGACCAGTGCGACGCGCGTGGGCGTGAAGAGGGCCTTGGCCAGCGTGGCGCCGGTGGCCCGGGAAGGGGTCGAAGTCATGAGAAAACCGGTGGTGAAGAGATCAGCCTGCCTTCAGCTGGGAAAGACCGAGCGCGCGCACGGGGCGATCGTCGAGCTGCCATAGCGCATCCAGCAGGCGCGCCGCCGGTCCCGCGCCCAACACCGGCGCGCTCAACTCCATGAACTTGTCGGCCAGCGTCGCATCGTCGAGCGGCGACTCGGGGTCGCCCTTGCGATACGGCGCGAAGTACTCGTGCCGCGCGCCATCCACCATCTCGATTTCCACACGCGCGGCGCGCTGACGCGGAAACGCCGCGGTGAGTTCCGGATCCGCGGTCAGCGAGACCTTCGTCATGAGCTGGCGAATCCGCGCATCGGCCATGCGCTCGGGCAGGAACGCATCGAGCCGCACGGCGCCACGCAGAATGCCGTGGGAGACGACGTACGGCAGGCTGAAGCGCGCCTCGAAGGCCGTGGTCGGGTTGAAGTTGCCCGTCACGTCCAGCGCTACCTGATAAGTCGCCACGCGCACCGCGGCAATGCGCGCCGGATCGAGCGCGTGATCGCGCACGATTTGCTGGGCCGCGTCGATCGCGGCAAACGTGTGCCCGCAGCAGCCGTGGTTCTTCTGCGTCATGCGCGTGACGTTGTAATCGGTGCCGAGGCCCTGCGTCACGTTGCGCCAGTCCGGCTTGCCGCACATCGCGGCACCGAAGCCCGCATCGCCCTCGAGTATGTTGTACACACCGTTGACGCCGTGCGCGGCGGCTTGCGCGGCCTGCACACCGACCTGCGCCGCATGGCCCGCGTGCAGCGCCTTGGTCATGGCATCGGAGCGGAATGCCTGCTGCAGGCCCGACGCGAACGTCGCGGCGGTGGCCATGGCATCGGCCGCGACGCGCGCATTGCCGGGCGCGACGAGCAGCGCGCCCGCAGCCGCCGCGCCGAAACAGCCGACCGTGCCGGTGGTGTGGAAGAAGCGATAGTGCGCGGGCTGGATCGCCGCGCCGATGCGCGTCGAGACCTCGTAGCCCGCGATGACCGCGCGCAGGAAATCGGTTCCGCTGGCATCCACCTGCTCGGCCAGCGCCAGCGCCGCGGCAATCGTGGGGCAGCCGGGGTGATAGATCCCATCGCGGAAAATGTCGTCGAACTCGGCCGCATGCGACGTGCTGCCGTTGATCCACGCGGCCAACGCGGGAAACGCATGGGTGCCGTGGCCGACGATGGTCGAACGGCCGACGCCGAGTTCCTCCCGATGTGCGGCCACCAGTTGCTGGCCCGGCGCGATCCGCACGCCCGCGAGCAGCGCGGCGAACCAGTCGACGACCGCGCGGCGCGCATGGTGCAGTGCAACGTCGGGCAGGCGCGAAGTGGCCTCCCGGCCGACATAGGCGGCGAAATCTTCGATGATCATAGGGTGTCTCCTCGCTGTTTTGCACGACGGCGCCGAGGTGCCGCGGCGTCGCTGGTATGCCGGAATGGTTCCCATGGTAGGGATGCCGCTCCGGCCAGCTTTGACTTTTGGAGAAACCTCCCGAAATATCGCGGGGCTCCCGCAGGGGGGCGCGCGGGGGTTCCATCCCACCGGCCGCGCGATGCATACTGCGCACGATCCCGGATCTTTTGCCGGTTTTTACCCGAGCTTTTCGCCCATGGACATTCCTTCGCTCCTCATCCTGATTGCCGCCGTCGAGGAGAAAAGCCTGTCACGCGCGGCCGAACGCGAGAACCTGGTGACTTCGGCCGCCAGCAAACGCATCGCCGAACTCGAGCGCCGCGCGGGCACCGCCCTGCTCCGCCGCCATGGCCGCGGCGTCGAACCCACGCCCGCCGGCGCGATGCTGTATCAGCGCGCCAAGGCCATCGTGCGCAGCGTGCAGCTGGCGCAGGATGCGCTCGCCACGTTCTCCATCGACGGCACCGCGAAGATTCGCCTCGCGTCGAACCGCTCGACGGTGCTGCAATTCCTGCCGACGGACATCGGCGGCTTTCTCAAGCGCGTGCCTGAAGCGCGCATCGACCTGATGGAGGCCTTCAGCTTCGATATTCCGCGCATGGTGTCGAACGGGGACGCCGATATCGGCATCTATCACGCGCGCAGCCCGAGCCCCGGCGTGTTCTCGCTACCCTATCGCAAGGACCGCGTGGGCCTCGTCGTGCCGCGCGGCCATCCCCTCGAGGCCAAGGGTTCGCTGCGGCTCGAGGAGGCGCTCGACTACGACTTTCTCGGCTACTTCCCGCGCCACACGTTCGATGCGTTCCTGACACTGGTGTCGGGCACGATATCGCGTCCGCTGACGATCAAGACGCAGGTGTCGAACTTCGAAGCGCGCTGCCGCATGGTGCGGGAGGGCCTCGGCATCGCGGTGGTTCCCGAGGGCATCGCCAAGAACTACCTGTCGATGATGGGCCTGTCCCTGCTCACGCTCAATGACGAATGGGCCGTGCGGGAATTCCACGTCTGCGTGCGCGATCGCGACAGCCTGCCGGCCGCCACGGCGCAGTTGCTCGAGTACCTTGCCCATTGCGCGACCATGGAGCAGCACGTCCAGCGGCCGCGTTGAGCCGTTGACCCGTTGAGCGTTGCGGCGGGGCATGAACGCAGCGTTTCTCTTTTTTCATAGCTGAGCGGGCGCGTTTCCCTAAGATGTTCGATAGAACACTACGAACATCGGAGACGACTCATGCTTCAATTCTTCCGGCCCGCCGCGGCCGGCATGCTGCTTTGCTGCGCCGCAGCGACCGCATTCGCGCAAACGTCGAATTTCCCCACCAAACCCATCCGCATGGTCGTCGCGTTCACCGCTGGCGGCACCACCGACATCCTTGCGCGCGAAGTCGCGGCCGAGATGTCGCAGACGCTCGGCCAGAGCGTCGTGGTCGAGAACCGTCCCGGCGCGGGCGGCAATATCGGTACCGAGATGGTGAGCCGCACGGAGCCGGACGGTTACACGCTGCTGGCGACGTCGGTGGGCCCGATCGCCATCAATCCCTCGCTGTACAGCAAGCTCAAGGTCAATCCGCTGACCGAGCTCACGCCCGTCGCGCCGATGGCCGACGTGCCCAACGTGCTCGTGGTCCCGCCCACGCTGCCCGTGAAATCGGTGAAGGACCTCGTCGCCTACGCAAAGGCGCATCCGAATTCGACCAACTTCAGTTCCACCGGCGTCGGCACGGCCGCGCATCTGTCGGGCGTGTTGTTCAACGAGCGCGCCGGCGTGCAGACCACGCATGTCCCTTACAAGGGCGCCGATGCGCTCAACGATCTGCTGGCCGGCCGCGTGCAGTTCATGTTCGCGACGCTGCCGTCGGTGATCTCGCACATCCGCAGCGGCACCCTGCGCGCGCTCGCGGTGGCGTCGCCCCAGCGCACGGGAACGCTGCCGGACGTGCCGACGATGGCCGAGGCCGGCGTGCCCGGCGTGGAGACTGGCGCGTGGTTCGGCCTGTTCGCGGCAAAGGGCGTGCCGAAGGACGTGCTGGCGAAGCTCAACGGCGCGGTCGTGGCCGCGCTTGGCAAGACGGAGGTCAAGAACAAGCTCGCGCAACAGGGCGCCGACGCGATGCGGCTCTCGCCCGATGCCTTCAGCAAGTTCGTCCTCAGCGAGAACAAGCGCTGGAAGCCCGTGGTCGAGCGGTCGGGCGCGCGGATCGACTAAGTCCGCGGCGGCACCGCTCGTCCCTGCCGCCACCCAACGCCCCGCTTCGCGCGGGGATTGCATCGCCCGGCTCCCCCCTCTCATGCACGGTCGCGCCCCACCCACCGGGCCGCGTATCATTGAGCTTTTGATGGAGGATGCCCCGCCGATGTCGGCCCCGATCGCCCTGCTGGTCATCACCGCGGCGCTCAGCGCGATGATGCTGGCCATCGTCTGGTCGCTGCGCCGCTGCGGCCTGCCGGGCGTGCGCGAATGGTGTCATGCGAACTTCGTCGCGACCCTGGCGCTCGCGCTGTTCGCGTTGCGCGGCAATGTACCCGACGTCCTCTCGATCGTCGTCGCCAACGCCGCGCTGGCCTGGGCCCTCTGCATGTTCTATGCGGGCACCGTCCTGTTCTGCGGCGGCCGCCCGCCATGGCGCCTGCTCATCGCGGGCACTGCCGGCGTGGCGATGGGCGTCATCGCGCTGCGCTATCTGGTCGATGCCTTTGCCGCGCGCGTCTCGCTTGTCTCCGTCTTCCATGCGGTGCTCTGCGCGGGCGTCGGCATCACGCTCATCCGCCACCGTCCGCCGGGACGCACCGCGAGCCATTTCCTCACCACCGCCACGTTCGCGCTCTGTTTTGCCATCGCGCATACCGCCCGGGGCACGATGGCCGCGATGGCGATGCTCGGCGACAGCATCACGGCGCCGGGCCTCAACATCGCCTTTCTGACGCTCGGCGCGCTTGTCATGCCCGCGCTTACGATGGGCGCCGTGCTGATGATCCACGACACGCTCGTGCGGCGGCTCGAGGCCATCGCCAATACCGACACCCTCACGGGCGTGGCGTCGCGCAAGGCCTACGAGGAGGAAGCCGCCCGCGCGCTGGCGCTCGCGATGCGCGGCGGGCCGACGCCCGCGCTCGTGATCATCGACATCGATCGCTTCAAATCCGTCAACGATACGTGGGGTCATGCGGCCGGCGATGCGGTACTGCGCGAGTTCGCGCGCGTGACGGGCGAGGAAATTCGCGCCACCGACCGGCTCGCGCGGCTCGGCGGGGAAGAGTTCGTGATCCTGCTGCCCGCCACCGGCGAGGCCGAGGCCCGGCACGTCGCGGAGCGCGTGCGCGCCCGCGCGGCGGCCAATCCCGTCGAGACGCTGTTCGGCACCGTGCACTACACGGTCAGCGGCGGCGTGGCGACATGGCGGGCCGGCGAGTCCCTCGCGCAATTGTCCGCGCGGGCCGATGCGGCGCTCTATCGGGCCAAGGTTGGGGGCCGCAATCGCATGGTCGGTCAGAGCGAACTGATCGACGGCGCGGCCGCTTCCGCCCCGGATCGGACGTCGGCGCGCGATGCGTCCACGGTCTGACGCGACGACAGTTTCAAGCTCGCCTGATGGCGAACCTTATGGCGACCATTATGGCGAACGTTACGGCCCACGTTACGAGGTAACGATGCCGTAACGGGCCGCCGCGTCATCGCGCGCATTCGAACGGTCGTCTCAATCGCACCCTCCCTCCCGCAAACCCAACCCCCGCGCGGCATGCCGGTCGATGTCCCTTGCCATACCACGGCCCGGTTCGCACTGGGCATGGCCGTTGCGGTGGTGAGTCGCTGCACTCGCAGAACATCACAAAGGAGAGGTCATCGTGCGCAACTACAAGTACTTGCTCGGCCTGGCAGTGGCGGGCCTGATGCTGATGGGCGGCTGCTCCCATCACCACACCGGTCCCATGGGACCCGAAGGCGTCGCGGGGGCCGCCGGCGCCACGGGCGCCACGGGTTCCACGGGTTCCACGGGTTCCACGGGGGCGACAGGTGCGACCGGGTCCGCGGGGGCGACTGGGTCTGCCGGAGCGACGGGCGCCACCGGGGCGACCGGGTCAACCGGCGCGACAGGTTCGACGGGCGCGACAGGTTCGACGGGCGCAACAGGTTCGACGGGCGCCACAGGTCCGCAAGGTCCGCAGGGCCAGACCGGCGCAACCGGTCCGCAAGGCCCGCAGGGCGAGACGGGCTCGACGGGTCCGCAGGGGCCTACCGGCGCGGCGGGGCCGACCGTGCTGAAACAGGTCGGCACTGCCGTCAGCAGCGTCGGCGATACCGTCAGCGGCCTGGGCACCGGCCCGCTCGCCGGAGTGACCGCACCGGCCGGCTCGGTCGTCAGCCAGACGGGCGATCTGGTCGGTAACCTCACCCCGCAGCTCGCGGCGGATCCCGTCAATCAGGTGCTGACCACGGCGAACACGGCGATCGTGCCGCTGACCGCCGCCGTGGGCAACGCCACGCAGACGCTCGGCGGCTCCACGGGGCTTGGCGCGCCGGTGAATAACCTGCTCGTGACGCTGGGCGGCGCCGTGAACAATGCCGGCGGCACGCTCAAGCAGACGCAGGCGCCGGTGGTAGGCGAAGTCGGCGGCATCGTGCAGACCACGGGCACCGCGGTGGCCGCGCTGGGCGGCGCGCTGCTTCCGGCGGGCGGCACGCCGGGCACGAACCCGCTCGCGCCGGTCACGAATCTCGTGGGCGGATTGACGGGTGGATTGACGGGCGCGGTGGGCGGCGGCACCGGCGGCGGCACGGGCGGCGGCACCGGCGGCGGCACGGGAGGAACGGGTCCGCTGGCACCGGTCACGACTCTCGTGAGCGGCGTGACTAACGCAGTCGGCGGCGCCACCGGCGCAGTGGGTGGCGGCACGGGCGGCACGGGCGCGCTCGCACCCGTGACGAACCTCGTCAAAGGTCTGACCGGCGCGGCCGGTGGCGGCACGGGTAGCACGAGTCGGCTCGCGCCCGTGACCAACCTCGTGGGAGGCCTCACCAATGGCCTGAGCATCGGCGTCGGCGGGACCGTCGGCGGCGGCCAGCGCTAAAGTCGCGCGCCCCTCTCCACGCGGAGAGGGGCATGTCGACACCTAGGGCGTGACCGGCTTGATCAACCCATCGGCGCGGAACATCGCCTTGATTCCCCGCACCGCCTGCCGGATCCGCGACTCGTTCTCGATCAGCGCGAACCGGACGTGCTCATCGCCATAGTCGCCAAAGCCAATCCCCGGCGACACGGACACCTTGGCCTTGGCCAGCAGTTGCTTGGCAAACTCGAGCGACCCCAGCGCGCGATACGGCTCGGGAATCCGTGCCCAGATATACATCGACGCCTTGGGAATCTCGACGGGCCACCCCGCCTCGATCAACCCGCGCGCCAGCACATCGCGACGCGACTGGTATTGCGCGGCAATCTCCTTCACGCACTGCTGATCGCCCTCGAGCGCGGAGATCGCCGCCACCTGCAAGGGCGTGAACGTCCCGTAGTCGTGGTAGCTCTTGATGCGCGTCAGCGCGGCCACCAGATCAGGATTGCCGACCATGAAGCCAATGCGCCAACCCGCCATGTTGTAGCTCTTGGACAGCGTGAAAAACTCCACCGCAATGTCCTTCGCGCCAGGCACCTGCATGATCGACGGCGCCTTCCATCCGTCAAACACGATGTCCGCATACGCCAGGTCATGCACGACGAAGATGTCATGCTTGCGCGCGAGCGCGATCACGCGCTCGAAGAAGTCGAGTTCCACGCAGGCCGCCGTCGGATTCGATGGAAACCCGAGCACGATCATCTTGGGCTTCGGATAGCTGCCGCGAATCGCCCGCTCGAGCTCGGCGAAGAAATCGACGTCGGTCGTCAGCGGTACCGAACGAATATCCGCGCCAGCAATCACCGCCCCATAGATATGAATCGGATAACTGGGATCGGGGACCAGCACCGTATCGCCACGATCGAGCGTGGCGAGCATCAGATGCGCGAGCCCCTCTTTCGAACCGATCGTCGCGATGGCTTCGGTATCGGGGTCGATGTCGACGCCATACCGATCGCGATACCAGTGCGAAATCGCGCGCCGCAGCCGCGGAATGCCCTTCGACGCCGAGTAGCCGTGCGTGTCGGGTCGCTGGGCCGCATCGACGAGCTTGGCCACGATATGCGGCGGCGTCGCGCCATCGGGGTTGCCCATGCTCATGTCGATGATGTCCTCGCCTCGGCGGCGGGCGGCCATCTTGAGCTCGGCGGTAATGTTGAAGACGTAGGGGGGAAGACGATCGATGCGCGCGAAGCGGCGCTTGCCGGAGGAATCGGCAGCCATGGAGGTGTCCTTTAACGTAAGCGCCCGGAACCGTCCGAGCGACGTCGGTAGCCGTTGTCTCAGCCACCGGGAACCGATATTACGCAGCGTCGCGCATTTGCACAACTCCCTTGTTGCGCGCCACCCGCACTACCACGCGACGCCCGAGGGACGGTAAGGCCGATTCGGCGGCAGCAATCTCACGATGCAGTCGAGCGCCTCGGCATTGATCTTGTCGCCGCCCATCGCGCCCGCGATCGACGCGCGATACGCGGGCACGTCGATGCGCTGGTAATACAGCCGCGACGTCTGATCGAGCCAGTACACATACTCGCTATCGCTTTCGTCGCTACCGGTGCGCAGCCATTCGCCGACCGCATGCGTGCCGAGCCGCGTGTCCGCGCACGTGTTCTGAATGCGATCCACGTATTGATTGAACCCTTTCGCTTCGAAGTTGCGCACCGAGTCCGGCGCGCAGGCGGCCAGGGGCAGGCCAAGGGCGAAGGTGACGGCGGACAGGCGGACGCGAGGCAGCGGCATGGCATCTCCGGAGAGTGGGCGTGATGTCAGTGTAGGCGCCCGCCATCGACTGTGCGCTGCCTTCAGTCGTCGAGCGTTTCGTGCACCGCCGCATTGCCGCGCTTCCAATACGCCGAAGCACGAATCCTCGCCTTGTCGATCCCGCGTTCCTCCACGAGGTACTTCCGCACATCGCGCATGGCGGCGCCCTCGCCCGCCGCCCACACATAGCCATCGCCCTCGGGCAAACTGATCCAGCGCAGCGTCGGCAACAGCATGCTGCCTTCCGGCCGCTCCTCGCGATGGACCCAATGCACCTCGATGTCCGGCCCCGTGACGAGCGGAATCTGCGATCCCGCGTCCGACACTTCGAGCACGACAATCGCGCGCGCATCGGCACCGAGTTCCTCGAGACGCCGTCCAATCGCGGGCAGCGCGGTGTCGTCGCCCACCAGCAGGTGCCAGTCGAACTCGCGCGGAATCACGAACGACCCGCGCGGCCCGCCCACGCCGAGATACTGGCCGGGCTGCGCCTGCGCGGCCCATGTCGATGCGGGGCCATCGCCGTGGAGCACGAACTCGATATCGAGCTCCCGCGCGACGGGGTCATAACGACGTGGCGTATAGTCGCGCGCCTGCGGACGCGTCGCGCCCTGGGGGAACGTAATGCCCTCCGGCCCGACCTGCGGCAACACGGGCTTGTCCTGCCCCGGCGCCGGGAAAAACACCTTGATATGGTCGTCGAACGACGCGGAGACGAAGTCCTCGAGGTCGGAACCGCCGAGCGTTACGCGCAGCAGTTGCGAGGACATCTTCTGGACGCGCAGCACCTGCAACAGGCGCATGCGAAGGGCATGGCGAACACGTTGAACGGTCAAATCGCGATTGGCATTCATGTATGGGTATCCGGTGGTGGCGGTAAGGTGGCGCGGCTGAACCGGGCCCATCAGCCCTTGTTCGCAATGTCGCGCGCGGCCCGCTCGAGGATGGCAACGATCCGCCGCTGCTCATCGGGCGAAGCGTCGGTGGCCAGCGCCAGCGCCCGCTTCAACTTCATCCGCGCTTCCACGAACTCCGGCAACCAGCCGCCCTGCTCGGGATCCTGCTGCGGCATCCCGTTCATCGCCCGGCGCATCCAGTCCATCTTCTTGGCGACATGCCGCAGCTTGCCCACCATCAACGCCACGCGCTCGCGATGCGTTTCGAGGTACGCGCGCCCCGTTTCGGTAATCCGATACAGCTTCTTGTTGCCCTCGGCATCGACGCTGGCGTAACCAAGGTCCTCGAGGAACGTCAGCGCGGGATACACCACGCCCGGGCTGGGCTTGTAGAACCCGCCGGTTCGCGTCTCGAGCGCCTTGATCAGTTCGTACCCATGCGACGGCTTCTCCTCGAGCAGCGACAGGAGCAACAACTGCAGATCTTCCGCACTGAACTTCCGCCCCCGCCGCCAGCCGTCATCGGATCCAAACCCGTCCGCCCCGTCTCCCCCGTCCCAGCCCGGCCGGTCGCCGCCGCTCCAGAACCCGCCATGGCGGTGCATCATGTGCGCGCGGAGTTGGTGAAGGCGAGCCTGTAAATGGTGATGCATACGTTGCTCCATATATCTTAAAACATATCTTACGATATACGGAGGCGTAAGAAAGGTCAAGGCAACCTCGCATCACCCGTGGGGCGGGACGCGCTTCACTGGCCGCGGCTAAGGTCCATCAGCATGCGGGTGCTCAGGTACAGGCGACGCGGAATCGCATCGATCAGCACGTATTCCGCCGACGACGTGTGATACCCGAAACCGGGCAGGCCCATGCTCTCCACGACAGGCTTGCCCGACAGCGCGGCGTAGGCCGCGTCCGTGCCACCCCCTGTGCGGGTATCGGAGACCGTCAGCGTATAGCCCAGCTCCTGATAGATCGCCGCAGCCTTGTTGGCGAGGAACTTGCCGCCATCGTTGGCGTTAAATGCCGGGCGACCGGGTGTGACGCTCACCTCGACCGTGGCTGCCGGCAGCCGCTTGCGCTGGGCCCGCTCGGACAGCATCGACTGGATCGCCTCGAGGTCTTCGTTGCGCCCATAGCGGACGTCCGCGTTCAGCGTGGCGGAATCCGGGATCGCATTCGATGCGCTACCGGCTTTGGCCAGCGTCCAGTTGAAACGCATCTCCTTGCTCTTGTTGTCGATGTCCTGCGTACGCAGGATCAGATCGGCCGCTTCCGTCAGCGCGTTGACGCCGAGTTCCGGCGCGACGCCGGCGTGAGCGGCCTTGCCCGTGATCTTCGCTTCCACGTAAGCAATGCCCGATGTCGCGAGCCCGATGCCTTCCGTTTCGCCGCTGGGCTCGTGCGAGATGACATAGTCCGCCCCCGCCGACAGCTGCTGGATGAGATCGCGCGATCCGAACGAGCCCTTCTCTTCGTCGGTGTTGAACATGACGACGATCTCGCCATACTCGTTGAAGCCGCGCGCCTTGAGAATGGCGAGCGAATTGAGAATGACCGCGATGCCGCCCTTGTCGTCCGCGATGCCAGGGCCGTATGCGCGATTGCCGTCCACGCGGAACGGCGCCTTCGCGAGATAGCCGCGCGGGTACACCGTATCCATATGCGCGATCATCAGGATCTTTACCGAGCCAGTGCCCTTGAACCGACCGACGATGTTCTCGCCGACCACACCGGCGGCGGCCTGCTGGCGAGAGACCGTCGCACCGAGGCCCGCCAGCTGCTGCGCGAGGTAGTCCGCCATCTGCGGCATGCCGACCGTGTCGCCCGTGCCCGTTTCGATGTTGACCAGTTGCTCCAGCATCTGCATGACAGCAGGTTGCTGCGCCTTCGACGCACTGTCGAGCGCGCTGTCGTAGGTGGGGCTCGCCGCATTGCTATCGGAACAACCGGACGAGACTGCCGTGGCCGCCGCCAAAGCAAGCGCGCACAGGACCAAACGTTTCATGACTTCTCCTCTTGATGAATCGGGGGTGTCTGCAAGTTGTTGTGAAGCAAGCGGGGGAAGCAAGCCGGGGCAGCAAGCGCGCATGGCCCGCATGGCGTTGCTGTCGGCGACAAGGGCGCGGTAGTATCTCGCTCGCGTTTCATGCGTGTAACGCCGTTGATACAAAGACGTCATGCTATGAAATTAACTAGCGCGCGAGTACGCACAAATCCGGATGTGGATAACGGTGCGTTATAGCGTCCCGCGTGCGTGAACGACGCCCCAGATCGACGCCCCCAGATCGACACCCCCCAAACTAGAGCCGTGTAGACATGAAGTTGCACCATTTGCGAGCCCTGACCGCCATTGCCGAACAAGGCAGCATCAATGCGGCCGCGCGCGTGCTGTGCGTGAGTCAGCCGGCGGTCACGCGCACCATGCGCGAGCTGGAGTCCGAAGTCGGCGTGCCATTGATCACGCGCAACTCGTGGGGGGTGTCGATGACCGACGAGGGCCGCCGGTTGCTGACGCGCGCGCGCTTGATCGTGCATGAGTTCGAGCGCGCGGAGGCCGATATGGCGGAGTTGCGCGGCGTGGTGGGCGGCCAGTTGCGCATCGGCGTGTCGCCGCTGGCCGGGGCAACGCTGATCGCGGAGGCCTTCGTGCCGTTTCGCTCGGCGATGCCCGAGGTGGCCGTCGAGTTCCGCGAATGGAATCTGCCGAAGCTGCTCGACAACCTGCGCAACAGCCGGCTGGACTTCGCGCTGGCAGCCATACCGGGCGAACCGCCGGTGGACGCCTTCGTGACCTGCGAGCCCCTGCTATCGTTCCCGACAGCCTTCGCGACACGCCGCGGCGGCCGTCATGCCGGCGCCACCCGCTTCGCCGACCTGCAGGACGCCGAATGGCTGCACGCCGATGCGACCGAACAGTTTCCGCGCTATCTCGAAGCAGTCTTCGCACGCCATGACCTGCCGCCACCCCGCCGCATCACGCGTTGCACCTCGAACCTGCTGACGAGCAAGCTGCTGCTCAACGTCGACACCGTGATGGCGCTGACGCGGCACGTGCTGATCCTCGACCCCGACTCGCAGCTGGTGCAACTGAACCTGCCCGAAGACCCACCCACGCTGCAGATGGCCTTGCTGCAACGCGAAGGCACGATCCTGACCGCACCGTCCGATTACTTCATCCACTGCGTCCGCGAGGCCGCGTCGCGGCATCGGGACGCCTCGGTGCCGGCGTGACGACTCTGCTGTGGTTCGATCAAGCCCGGGGCGGCTCCGCTGGGAATGCTGTGCGCCCCTCGCCTGAGCTATCGTCCGGCAGCCCCCACGACAGGAACTGCTCTGCCTGTGCGACGAACAGCGCCGGGTACTGATAGAACGAGCCGTGATTGGCATCCGGATACAGGATCAGCTGCGCGTTGGGCATGAAGGTTACTGCGCGATTGCCGCTTGCAGCCATGATCCCTCTCCTGATCGGGTGTGAGGTAATCAAAGCTAAGTGCTTGTGGGCCGCACTTCTTCCCGATTTCTGCACGGACATGTCCGGAATCTGCGGCCGCGCAACCATATGGCGAGTCCAGAATGGAAACAATAGGACACCTGCCGTACGCCGATATCGAACACTAGACTTCGATGCGTCTCTGTCGAACCGCCTCTTTGGCGAACGCGCACCATGCAGCCGATGTCCTGCTGTTCAGAATCGCGTTGTCTCCACTACCATTCGATCGGCGCGTCCTGCACGGCGGACCGCACCCTGAATTCCGTGCAATGGATCTCGTGCGTCATCCCGGCGGACCGGACCACCGCTCATGCGAGCGCTGCGGGACATAGCGGCCGATCCGCTCGCAGGATCAGCGTCAGTGCACCGTTCATCGCCATCGTGCCTGCGTGGGCTCACATTGAAACGGCCCATGACGACGATCCGCGCGGGCTGGTCCTCGCGTTCGATTCCGTCCAGCTCAGCGAGACCGCGCGACATAGTTTCGGTAGCGAACCCTGCGATATCCCACGCTGGATCACCGCGTGGGATCCTTTCCTGCGTCAGGCGGCGGAGACCCTGTCCGCGGTATATGCCGGTATCGGGCCCGCCCCCGACTGCCTGGCCGCCTTCGCGGACGTCCTCGCACTCCACCTCGCGGGACGGTACGGACGCGCGCGCACACGGGAAGCGGGCGCGCGTCTCTCACAGACGAAACTGGCCGTCGTCGACGACTTCATTCACCTGCACATCGCGGAGTACACAACGGTGGAGCGTCTTGCCGCACTCCTCCATATGAGCACGTCGCATTTCGCGCATGCATTCAAGAATGCGACCGGGCTCACCCCGCACTTCTACGTGACGACCAAGCGGCTCCGATATGCGGAGTGCATGCTGATCGGAGGAAGCATGCCGTTGATCGATGTCGGGGCACGCGCGGGCTTTCAGACGCAGCAGCACTTCACCGCGGTGTTCCATCAGTTCGCGGGCTGCACGCCGCGCGCCTTCCGCCTTGCACATGCCCGCCTGGACGCACGGAACCCGCCCTAAATATGCGAGCCACAAGAAGCGGGCCGGCCGTGAGCGCTACCGCTTTTGCCCCAACTTTCGAGACCCGCATCAATCCGGGCGAATATTCCCCTGCTTGATGACCTTCGCCCACTTGGCCTGCTCGGCCTCGAGAAACGCGCGGAATTCCTCCGGCTTGTTGGCTGAAGCCTCTGCACCGATCGCCGCGAGACGTTCCTTGACGGCAGGCTGGCTCATGACCTCGACGATCGCCTTGTTGATCGTTCCGACGATTTCCGCGGACGTACCGGCCGGCGCGAACAAGCCGTTCCACTCGTACACCTGGTACCCCGGCAGCCCGGATTCGGCGATGGTGGGGATATCCGGCAGCGCGGCGGACCGCTTCGTGCCCGTTGTCGCCAGCACCTTGAGCTTCTTGCCGGAAACCAGCGGATAGGAGGCAGCCATGTTGCTGAACATCATATCCACCTGGCCGCCCATCAGATCGCTCAACGCCGGCGCACCCCCCTTGTACGGGACGTGAAGCATGTTGAGTCCCGACTGCTGACGGAACAGTTCTGCCGCCAGGTGCTGTGCGGTACCGGAGCCCGCGGACGCATAGGTCAGCTTGCCGGGCGTAGCCTTCGCGCGTGCCACGATATCCTTGGGCGAGTTGAACGGAGAATTCGGAGGCACCACCAGAAGGTTCGGCACGAGCACCACGAGCGAGATCGGCGCAAAGTCCTTCGCGGTATCGTATGGCAGCTTCGGTTGCAGGCTGGGGTTGACCGAGTGAGCGGTAGCATCGAGTAGCAGGGTATAGCCGTCGGGCGCGGCCTTGGCGACAGCACCCGCACCAATGACACCGCTGGCGCCGGGGCGGTTGTCGACCACAATGGTCTGACCCAGTTTGGTACCCAGCGGGGCCGCAACGATGCGGGCGACCGTGTCGGCCGCGCCGCCCGCGGGATAGGGAACGACGAGGCGGATGGGACGGTCCGGATAGGCGGCGCTGGCGTGCGCGGCAGCGCAAAGCAGTGCGAGGCCCGCCATGCCGCGGGTGATGGACTTGAACATTGTCTTGTCTCCAGAAGGTTGTAGTTTTGTCCTAGACCGTCGCGATCGGCGTCGCCGGCGATCCCACCGCGCCCGGAAGGCGCAGCGGCGGCGCGGTCAGCAGGAAGCGGCTACGGTTGTTCGCGCGCAGCCAGAGAGCCAATGGTGTCAACTGCCACAGCTCGCCAAGATGAATGCCGTTCTTGAAGAGGCAGTGTTCATGCAGCGGCAGGCGTGGTCCCCGGATGGGAGAGGGAGTCAGCGGTTTCGGCACCACCAGTTCCACGGCGGGGTTGTCCGCGAGCAGGCATGCCAGGCGCGAGTCGGTAATCCAGTTCAGCAGCTTTGCGTCGTGGCCGTCCAGTCCGGTGCCGGATTCGTGCAGGATCTTGAGGTCGGGCGACTTGTTCATCGATAGCAGCGTGTCGGCGAACCCGGTATGGAGACAGACCATGTCTCCGGCCTCCACGGTCACCTTGTCCGCGTCAAGCATGCGCATGAGCTGGTCATACCCAACAGCCTGTCGCTTGCGGCCCACGTGGCGTTCAATATCTATCATGACGCCGCGGCCCTGCGCACCGTGCTCGGCCAGCACGGCGATGCTCAGCGCGCGCGCTTCCGGGTTCTCGTACTTTGCCCACGGCTCGCGCGCGTCGGTCTCGACGCCGGCCTTGATATCGTCGCCAGCCCGAAAGCCGTTATAGAAGACGGCTTCGTCGCTGCCGTCGCCATCCGCATCGAAATGGCTGCCCACATGGGCAAGACTGTCCCATTGCGTGGAGTACTGCAGGCTCATGAGGACCACATCGTCATTGACCACGTCGGTCAGATCGGGGTCCTCGGAACGATACGACCAGCAGAAACCCTGCTGCCCGGCGCTTTTTCCATCCCGAAGGACGGCGAAGCGCCGCGGCGGCTGCCGTCGTACGTTCATGGTTTGTCCGCCCGGGTAATCGAGGGGGAGCGAGAGGCAGAACGTGATACCTTCGCGCACCTCCGCGACGCCTTGCAGTACCTTGGCGCGATCCACGAGGTTCATGCGCCCGCGTTGATCGTCCGCGCCAAACTCTCCCCAGTTGCTCCCGTCCGGCTTGCGCTGCCAGCGCCGCGTCGTGTCATGCATGGCGCCTCCTTACCGCAGCTTGGCCAGTTCGGCCAGCACGTTCTTCGCGGCGGCGACACCCATGTTGACGAAGGCATCGCTGGTCACGCCGCCAATGTGCGGACTGATGACGAACTTGCTGTTCCTGAAGAAGGGATGATCGGCGGGCGGCGGCTCCTGCTGCAGCGAATCCAGGCCTGCCGCGGCCACCTTGCCGCTTTCCACTGCTGCCAGAAGCGCATCTTCGTCGATGAGGCCGCCGCGCGCGGTATTGACGACGATCACGCCGTCCTTGCACTGCGCCAGCGCTTCCGCATCGAGCAGCCCGCGATTCTCGGCGGTCAGTGGACAGTGGAACGATATGACATCCGAGTCTTGCCAGATCGCGTCGAGGCTCGCGGGCTCGATGCTCGCCGGCAGATCGGTCGCATAGGGGTCATATCCGATGACCTTCATATCCATCGCGCTGGCCATGCGCGCAAAGCGCCGGCCGATCGCCCCCAGGCCAACGAGACCCAGCGTGCGCCCCTGAAGTTCGAGACTCTGGTGCGTCGACTTGTCCCAATGGCCCGTACGTGTGCGCTGGTCCAGGGTCACCACCGATTTGGCGCAGGCGAGCATCAGCGCCAGCGCTTGCTCGGCCACGGCGGCCGCATTGGCCCCTGCCGCGGCCACGACCTTGACGCCACGCGCCTTCGCGGCTTCCTGGTCGATATTATCGATGCCACTTCCGTGCTTCGACAGGACGCGGATCGACGGCGCCGCATCGAGCACCATGGCGCCGACCTTGCTCGTGCGGACGATGACGGCTACGGGTGCGTGACGTCGGCACAGCGCCGCCGTCTCCTCTTCGGTTGCCGCTTTCCCTGCATAGACCAATTCGAAGTCGGATAGCAGCGCCACCGACTGTGGCGCGATGTTTGCCGCCGTCACGACGATAACGGGCTTCGCCGCGGTGCTCACAGCGCTTCTCCCGCCTTCAGGACGCCGGCTGCGCGCAAGGCATCGTCGAGCCAAGACGGCCGGAGCGCTTCGCCCGACTTGATGCCTTCGATGCGTTTGCGCTCTGCCGCCACTTTCTTTCCAGCCTCTTCGATCAGAGCGGGCGCCTTCTCGCGCTCGATCACGACGACGCCGTCCGCATCGCCGATGACGAGGTCTCCGGGGCATACCGTTACGCCGCCGCATTGGATGGGATGATTCACGCGGCCCGGCACGAATTTGGTCGGCCCGTTGGGATTCAGGCCAACCGAGTACATCGGGAAGCCGGTCTCGATAATCTCTTCGGCGTCGCGCGCGGCGGCGTCGAGGACGACTGCCGCCACACCGAGCGCAATGCATTGATTGACCATGATGGCGCCCATCAGCGCGCTGTTCTGATCGCCTTTGCCATCGACGATGATGACGTCGCCGGGTTTCGCCAGTGCCATCGCGGCGTGAATCATGAGGTTATCGCCAGGACGGACTTCCACGGTAATCGCCGGGCCACAAAACTTGCTCTTCTGGCTGAGCGGCGCGATCCTGCCGTGGAGGCCGCCGCGCCGGCCGGCCACATCGGCGAAGATGGAAGACGCGTATTGCGACGCCTGCCTGACGACTTCGGGCGAAACGCGTTCGATATCGCGGACGACATCGGGGAGTTGTTGGCTTGCCGACATGGTGGCTCCTGTGTTTGGGTGGAACTGCAAAGAATGCGGAAGAGAGATTCGGTGCACGGAGGTGCGCGGAGGCGCGCGGAGGCGCGGGGTTGTGCGCCGTGGTGTCAATCGATGGTCGCGCCAGACTCTTTGACCACGACACGCCAGCGAGCGAGATCGTTTTGCAACAGCGTGGCGAATGCAGCGGGGCTACCGCCCAGCACCCGTCCGCCTTCCGCTTCGATCTTCGAACGCACGGCCGGGGCCTGCAGGGCGCGATTCAGTTCAGCGTTGAGCTTGGCAACGATGGGCGCGGGCGTGCCTGCCGGGGCGAGCAGGCCGAACCACGTGTCCGCCTCGAATTGCTTGACGCCGGCTTCCGCCACGGTGGGCGTATTGGGCATCTGCGCGGAACGATTCGCGGATGTCACCGCGATGCCGCGCAACTTGCCGGTCTTGATTTGACCCATCACCGTCGGGACGGAGCCGATATAGATTTCCACCTGGCCACCCAGGACATCGGTGAGCGCCTGCGAGGCGCCCTTGTAGGGAATGTGCTGCAGCTTGATGCCGGCCTGCTTCTGCAGAAGCTCCATCGCAAGATGGGCGACCGTCCCATTCCCGGGCGTCCCGAACGTTACCGCGCCGGGTTTCGCCTTCGCCGCGGCAATCACGTCGGACAGGTTCTTGTAGGGCGAATTGTTGTTCGCCACGATTGCGAGCGGCGCGGAAGCGATCAATCCAATGGGCGTCAGATCCTTGGTCGGGTCATACGGCAGCTTCTTGTACAACGAAGGGTTGATCGCAAGATTGCTGGTCTGTCCGAACACCAATGTGTAGCCGTCAGGCGACGCCTTGGCGCCCGCTTCGGCGCCGAGATTGCCTCCCGCGCCGGGCTTGTTATCGACGATGATGGTCCACTTGAGGTCCCTGCTCAGTTGCTGTCCGATCTCGCGCGAGAAGGTATCCGGGGCACCGCCCGGCGGGAAGGGAACGATCAGGCGAATGGGCTTGGTCGGGTAGCTGTCCGAGGCTTGAGCGGGAAGGCAGGGCAGCGAGGCGAAAGCGCAGGCGGCCACAACGCGAAGAACGAGATTCACGGATGTCTCCAGTCGAAATGCTTGTATTTGTGGCTCGACTATAGATTTTGGTTCCGTGCTATACAATCGCGTTGTCCATAACGGAACATGTGCCATGAAACGGAACGTGCAAGCCGCATCGGAGATGGAAAGTGCGGACAAAGACAACATCATTGCCGTCACGCGCGCGCTACAGATTCTCGAAGCCTTCTCCGCGGACGACACCTCGCTCACCCTGTCGGAGTTGAGCCGCCGGGTGGGGATGGGTAAGTCCACGGTGCTACGGACGGCACGGACGCTGGCGCGGAGCGAGTACCTGGTCCAGCGCGAAGATGGCCAATGGCGGCTCGGCGCGGCGGCGGGCTGGCTCGGCGCGCGCTATCAGGCCGCGTTTCGCGTCAACGAGACGGTGGAACCCGTGCTCAGACGGGTCAGCGACGAAACGCGCGAAAGCGCGGCTTTCTATGTCCGGGAGGGAGACACGCGGGCTTGTCTCGTGCGCGTAGAGGGTCCCGGCGCGGTGCGGCACCACGTTCGGGTAGGAGAAAGGCTGTCCCTCACCGGCGCGCCCGGAAGAGTCCTGCGCGCCTTCGCAGGCGACGCTGGCGAGCCCTACGAGACGATTCGCAAAGACGGCTTCTACATCTCGATGGGCGAACGCGAACCCGAGGTATCGAGCCTCGCCGTGCCGGTCTTCGGAATCAACTGGACATTGGCCGGCGCGCTTTGCATCTCCGGTCCCATCAGCCGGCTAACGCGCGAAAAGCTCGCGACGTACGTGGACCTGATGCTGGCCGCCGGCAAAGAGGTGTCCTACGCCATCTCTGGCTCTCGCGACCAGGCTGTTCGACCCACGACTTGGCATCCCTGACCGCGTTGGGGTTCGCCAGCCAGCCTTCCCGTTGCCGCACCACGTGATATCCGGCGATAGCCATAACGCGCTTCCCCGCAGCAATGTCCGTTATTCACTCGATCAGCACCGTGTTGATTCGCCGGCGCTACATCGTCACGGTACCAAACGCGGGGAGCAGGTCGCCTTGCGAGAGTCTTAGCGCACGCCCTTTGATTTCACCGCGCTCCGTCAAGAGCCTTGCGCGAATGATCGTCGGCTGGGCGACCCGAAATGGCGTGACGAAGAACTGTGTCCTAAAACTCAGCCTTCTTTCGTCCAAGCCGTCGAAGTTCGCAGTCGAGGCGATAGCCGATTGTTGCGCGAGCACTTCGCTCGGAACGATTTGATCGACGAAAACCTCGCCGGAGTCCGCTTGAACCAGGATACGCAGGGATTGAAGCAGATCGTCGACGGAGGTTTCGATTTCCACGAGAACGCAGAGTTTGGGGAGCGACACAGGAAACGAGGGCGCATTGACGTCAGCGTTGAAGACGCCAATGATCGATGTTTGTCCCGTAATCTCGAGCCGCACGTCTTCACAGTAGAAGACATTGAACGAGCGGTCGTTGTCGGGCATTGCGGGACTCGGCTTGGCTACGTTGAATGGCAGCCGCTACAGTCGTGACATCCACGCCCAACGCCCATGCCATGCGATCCATGGTTTCGTAGTTCATCTTGGTAGGCTCTTTTTCGAGACGTGCCACGTGGGGCTGTTTGACTCCCATCTTATCCGCCAGTGCGCGCTGAGATAGACCCGCTCTCAGCCTTAAAACCGCCAGCGTGGGGTGCTCTGCATGCTCGGGATATAGCCTCTCAGCGACGAACTTATTGCCCTCCGAGAGATAGGCCCCACCGAATCGCTGCTCAAACCGCCGGATCATGGCTTCAACCGAGATGGCATCTTGCGCCGCCACGGTTGACACCGCACCCTCCGCAAAAATCAGATGCCCGTCAATTTGATAGCTTTGCCGGCAGAAGCTCAGCGACGTCGACATACCGCTATGTTGAAATTCCGCGCAAAGCGTCATAGGCGTCAAACACGCGGCGAACGAGAGGGTTCGTAGGATCGTCATAGTCAAACTCTGCCTTGGCATCGTACACACGCATCGATGCAAGCGGCCGCATGACTACCGTCCCATGTCATGCATTAAAAGTTATCAAGTCCATGTGGACTGTGCGGGAGACGGCACAAAAGGTCTATAGCATCGACCTTAAAGTTGGCGACGTACTGCGCCCTACCGCCCCTTGCGCAACGGCGCCAGCAAATGCCGAAACCCGTTGTGATCGAGTTCGTGCATGAGAGCGAGCAACCGACCGATCTCCCCGGGCGGAAAACCTTCGCGTGCGAACCAGTTCAGATAGTTGCCGGGAAGATCGGCGATCAAGGTCCCCTTGTGTTTGCCGAAGGGCATCTCGCGGGTGACAAGGAGGAGGAGGGAGTCGCTGTCGGGAAGCATACGGAATTGAGATCTCGCTACGGCTCAATCGTCGAGCATATCGTATGCCGGCGCCCTCGGGCCATTGCTACGATGCGTGCTCAGTACCGCCTCAGTACCGCCTCAGTACCGCCTCAGTACCGCCTCAGTACCGCCTCAGTTCGGCAACTTGACGCGCCGGAATGCGGCCAGGATGGTCAGGTCGTAAGCGATCTTCAATACCCCGCACGCCAGCAGCGGCGCCCCTGCCCAGCCCATTGCCATAAGCCCGCCCGCCAGCACCGGGCTCATCGCCGCGGCAAGGCTTCGCGGTACGGCGGTCAGACTGGCCGCCGCCGTTCGCTCCGCAGGGGTGACCACCGCCATGACGAATGCGGTCCGCGTTGGCACGTCCATCTGAGACAGCGCGCTGCGCGCCAGCAGCAACAGCAGCGTCCACGTCAACGACGGCGAGAATGCCGCGGCGATCAGGAACGTACTGGACGGGATATGCGTGAACACCATGGTGTTCAATAGCCCGATCTTCCGGGCCAGCGGAACGGCGGCGAACTGGGACGCCGTGGTGAGCAGGCCGGCCCAGAAGAAGAACTGGCCCGCTGCGCCCGGCGACATGCCGAAACGCTGCATCAGCCAGAGCGACAGCAAGGCGTTGAGGACGAGTCCCCCCGCGAATGCGCCCACGCTGAACAACATCGCGAGGCGGATGACGATCCGGCGGGAAGGACCCAGCGGTGCGGGCGCGGACGTCGGCGCCGCATGCGGCTCAGGCAGCCTCGCATAGAGCGCCCAGAGTGTCATGCCAGTGAAGGCGTAAACAATAAACATCAGGCGCATGGCATCCAGAAACGGCACGCCCGCCGATCGGCCGAGCCAATCCGGTATCGCCGCCGCCAGCGCACCCAGTGCAGCGGACAACGAGCCTGCAACACCGTACCGGGCGAACAGCGCCGTGCGTGCATCCGGCGTCGTGGCTTCGGCAAGTCGCGCCTGCTCCAGCGGAAGGAAGATGCTCACATCCCCCGAGCCTGGGTTCAGCGTGCCAACAAAGGCGACGAGCAACAGCGGCCAGAAATCCGACAGCCCCGCGAAGGCCAACCCCGTGGCGCACATCAGAAGCGCCGCGAACTTCAGCAATCGACGTTGCGGAACACGATGCCCGATGAATCCGACCAGAATGGTGGCCGCCGCGGAGCCGATCAGCGTCCCGCTGCTGATCAGCCCTACGGAGAGTGCGTCGAAGCCGAGCGCCAGCAGGTACGCCGGCAAGAGCACCGCTACGTATCCATCGCAAAACCCACGCAGCGCCCGCCCCGCAAGCAGCGGCATCGCACTGGTTTCGGTGCCGGACGGCAGGACGATGTGGGCAAGCATCGCTGTCCTTCGTGTATGCATGCCGCCAGCGTAGCGGCCCGTAGGGGCGATTTCAACGTTGTAGCGTCCTCTACAGCATCGGGATTGCCTATCGCGTCCACGAGGCGCGATAGATCCCGCCGACGAACATTCCCCTAGGCCGCCAGCTTGAACGTCATCACCGCCGACGACAGCTGATTGGCCTGTGCCTCCAGCGAGTCCGCCGCGGCAGCCGCCTGCTCCACCAGCGCCGCGTTTTGCTGATTGACCTGCTCCATCTGCGACACCGCCGAACTCACCTGCGCAATGCCCGACGACTGTTCGCCCGAAGCGGCCGAGATTTCATTCACGAGGTCGGCCAGTCGGCGGACTTCGGACACGATTTCGCCAATGGTGCTGCCGGCCTGTTCCACCTGGATGCTGCCTGCGTCCACCTTGCCGACCGACGAGTCGATCAGCGCCTTGATTTCCTTGGCCGCGCCCGCGCTGCGCTGGGCCAGTGCGCGAACCTCACCGGCGACGACCGCGAAACCGCGCCCCTGCTCGCCTGCACGCGCGGCTTCCACCGCGGCGTTCAGGGCAAGGATGTTCGTCTGGAACGCGATGCCGTCAATGACGCCGATGATGTCGACGATCTTTTGCGAACTCGTGTTGATCTCGCTCATCGTCTGCACGACGCCGCGCACGACTTCTCCGCCGCGCGTGGCCAGCTGGGCCGCGCTGCTGGCCAGGTCGCTTGCGCGCGAGGCGCTGTCCGCGTTGTTGCTCACCGTCGAGGTCAGCTGCTCCATGCTTGCGGCCGTCTCTTCCAGCGCCGACGATTGCTGTTCGGTGCGCGACGACAGATCCGTGTTCCCTGCCGCGATCTCGCGCGCGCCGATCGTCACCGCATCGGAGCTCGCGCGGACCTTCAGCACCGTTTCCGTCAGACCGTGCTGCATACGCGCCAGCGCATCCAGCACCTGGCCAATCTCGTTACTGCCCGCCTTCGGCACGGTAATCGTCAGATCCCCTTCCGCCACGCGCATCAGCAGATCGGAAGCCTTCGTCAGCGGCGCCACCACAAGGCTGCGCAACGCGAGGTGCACCGCCACGATCAGCGCGGCCGACAACGTGAGCCCGATGACCACCAGCACGATCACGCGCTCGTAACGCTGACGCCCATTGGCGAGCTCTTCCTCGTTGAGCCGCAACGCAAACTGCTGGAATCGCTCGACGCCGGCCGAGTACTTTGCGCCGGACGACGTGATGTCCTTGTCGTTGATCGCCGCATACCCCGCCGCATCGTTCCCGCGCAGCGCCGCCAGCGCGCGCTGGACCGCCTCCACATGCACGCGCCCCGCCGCCACGATCTCCTCGCGCGTGCTGGCATCCTGGCTGGCCAGCGCCGGTGCCTTCTCAAAGGCCTCGAGTTCTTCCTTCGACTTGCCGATCGAACGCTCCGCGCTGGCGATGGCATCCGGATTGACCGCGCCGGTCTCCTTGCTGGCGCTGTAGGCCCGGTTGAGCGCCGACCGCGCGCGCGTCATGTCCTTGTACGCGTCGTTGAGCATCAGCGCGCGCGAGGCGACGAGGTGAACACGCTCGGCGGAGGCGCTCGACGCGCGGAGCTCGAGGACGCCGAGGGCGGCGCCGAGAATGAGCATGAGGCCGAAAATCGCCAGCGTTGCCAGCAGGCCATGACGGATGCTTACGTTTTGCATGTAGTTATCGGATTCGATCGATCAGTCGGTACCGGCTTAACGACGAATCGCCCCGAACCTTGAGGCGTCATGCACGCACGTTTGCGTTACATCAAATTTCCCTGAATTCACACTTGACGGCGCAAGCTACATATAGGCAATCAGCCGCCCCGCGCAGATGACAAGCACCCACGTCACGAGCGAGATCCACGCGCATAGCCGCGCGCCCGCAGGCGGCACGCCGCCGGCCTCCCACTGACTGCCTGGCCGCAGCAGCGCCCGATACGGCCCCATATGGAACCAGGCCGCATTGGCCAGCCCGAGCAGCACGAGCAGCGTCTTGACCAGGAATGCGCGATTGCCGACGAGGTCGTCGGCATGCGCGAGGAACAGCAGCGCGCCGCTCCCGGCGATCAGCAGAAAGCCGAACACCGACAGCGGCAGGGCATGCCGCAGCAGCACGGTGACGGGCAACTGCCTGCCGAAGCCCGCCAGGCGCATATCGACGACAACGATCGAGCCGAACAGCAGCGCCATCCCCGCCAGGTGAAAGATCTCGACGATCGGATAGGCCCATGCCGACGCGCGCAGAGACGCCGATATCGGCAGCGCGGCCAGTTGAGACGCCCACTCGGTGACGGCGGCCGGGGTGGCCACCGTCAGCGCAGCTCGACCGTCTTGCCGTCGAGCGTGATTCGCTCGACCCGCATCTCGTCGGTCTTCTCCTTGCTGGCATAACCCACCATGGTGACCTCGCGACCGACCGCCACCTTGTCGGCGGTCGCCCCGCGCGCCTCCATGCGCGACACGGGTGCCAGGATGGCCAGCCAGCGCTTGCCGCTGGCCTCGACGGTAATCGTCGCGTGCGGATTGCTGTAATGGCTTTCGACGACCTTGCCCGTGACGGTCAGCGGCTTGGTGTCGTCGTAGGTGGACCAGCCGTGATGCGCGAAAGCTGGCAAGCTGACGGCGAATGCCAGCGACAGAAACAAACGACGGGGATGGTGCATGCGAACACTCCTTGTCGAACGACTTCAGGTATCAACTCAGGCATCAATTCAGGCATCAATTCAGGCATCAAACCGCGGCGACTCCCGCGAGGGATGCGCGATGCTGTCCGGCATCGCCGCGGACAAACCGCCCGGCTCGCGCAACGACCGCGCGCGCCGCATCATCGTGCCAAGCGCGGGATTCATCGCCTTGAGCGCCGCACGCTCGGCCAGCAATGCATCGGCGAGGTTCGCGCGTCCGCCGCGCAGCGCCGCCTCGATCAGCGTCAGCGTGAAAACGTCCCGCTGCGCATGACTGCCGCCGAAGCGGTGGCAGATCTGTCGCACGGGCAGCAGCCCCGCGATCGCGGCGTCATGGTCGCCACGCTCGAACGCGATCAGCGCCGCCGCCACGGGCAGGCCGACCTCGGCCGTCATCCTGCTATTCGTGCTGCCGGCGCGATGGGTACTGCCAGCCCCCTCGGCGCCGGCGCTCGCGCCCTGCATGGCATTGACCAGCGCGGCCACATCGTCGATCCGCCCCGCCCCAAGGCACGCCATGATCGCATGCACGTCATTGAACGCATAGTAACCAGCGGCGCCGCGCGACAGCCAGTCGTCCGCCACATCGATCCACCGGTTCCCCACATCGACCCCGCGCAGATGCAGCCGCCACAGCAGCGCCGCCGCATCGACGAGATCGAGCGCGATGGCCGGCGCGGGCCGCGCGACATGGTCATCGTAGAGCGCGAGCACCGCGTCATGCTGCTCGCGCTCCAGCAACAGCAGCGCAAGGTGCCACCAGTTGTGGACGGCGAGCATGTTGTCCTCGGCCCAGTCTTCGCGCCGCGCGGTCAGCCAATCGACACCGGCATCGAGGCGCCCCTGCATCTCCATGACGTGCGCCACCGCGTGAATCGCCCACGGATCGCGCGGATTGAGCGCGACCGCCTCGCGCCCGCGCGCCTCGGCATCCTCGTAGCGCTGCATCTCCTCGAGCCCGAACGCATGCATGCCCAGCAGGTAGCTGTAGCCGGGCACGCTTGCATTCCAGTGCGGCAGCACCTGGGCGATGCGATCGCGCAGCATGCTCGACTGGCCAAGCAGAAAGTCGCCAATATGGGCCACCTGAATGGCGAGAATGTCGTGCGGGTAATCGACGGCAATATCGCCATACGCCTGCACCGCCTGCGTGAACCGCCCATCGAGCCACGCCCGCGCCGCCGCGAAATGCCGGCGTTCCCGCTCGTTGGCGCGCGCGCCGAGCGCCTCGCCCGCTTCCACGCTCTGCCGCAGCATCGGCTCGGCCGTCCCGTCGCCGGACGTCACCATCAGGCCCGCGCGCAGCGCATGGCCCATCGCGAAGTCGGGGTCATCGACGAGCGCGCCGTCGATCACGGACAGCGGATCGCCGTAATACCCATGGAGCAGGTTGAGCGCCGCCTCGTACCGCTCGAGCGAATGCGCGCTCGCCGGCGATACCTGCAGGCCCCTGAAGTCCGTCTGTGCCATCGCGTCCCCTCATTGTCGTCTGCGCGGACATCCCCTCATCGTAGTCAACGCGCGCGCCGACGCAAGGCGGGACGGCCTTCCGCAAGGCAAGGAAAACGACCGCCTCAGGCGCCGCACTCCACACTTGCGCGCGCCCATGCTACGCTCGCCGCTCCTTCCATGCCACTGCCATGTCCATGCGCTCCGCCTCTCGCGACCCCCTCGACGCCGTGTCCCTGACCCTTCCCGCCGCAGCCTGCCCGGGCCAGTCCGTCGACGACATCGACACCCCTTCGCTGGTGCTGGACCTCGACGCTTTCGAGGCCAATCTCGATCGAATGCAGGCCGCCGCCGATGCCGCGGGCATCCAGCTGCGTCCGCACGCCAAGGCGCACAAATGTCCTGACATCTCGCTCGCACAGATTGCGCGCGGCGCCGTGGGCGTGTGCTGCCAGAAGGTCAGCGAGGCGCTGCCGTTCGTCGCGGCGGGCGTCATGGACATCCATATCAGCAACGAGGTCGCGCTCAACGCCGCAAACCCGGCCAAGGCGGACCTTCTCGCCCAACTCGCGCGCCATGCACGGCTAAGCGTGTGCGTGGACGACGTGGCGCAGATCGACGCGCTCGCGGCGGCATGCGAGCGCGCGGACAGCCGGCTCGACGTATTCGTGGAAATCGATGTAGGCCAGGGCCGCTGTGGCGTGGCCGACGGTCCGGCGGCGCTGGGCCTTGCACAGCGTATCGCCGGCTTCGAGCGCCTGCATATGCGCGGGCTGCAGGCTTACCACGGCGGCATACAGCATTTGCGCGACTGGAACGAGCGCCGCGACGCGGCGGCGAAGGCAGCCGCCCGTACCGCGGCGGTGGTCGCGGCACTGCGCGCGGCCGGCGTGGAATGCGAAGTCGTGACCGGCGGCGGCAGCGGCAGCGTCGAGTTCGACCTGCAAAGCGGCGTCTATACGGAGATCCAGCCCGGTTCCTACGTGTTCATGGACGCGGACTATGCTAGCAACGCCTATACCGGCACGATGCGTTTCTCGCACGGCCTCTTCATCGCGAGCACGGTGATGAGCGTCGCCGCTGGCGACCGCGTGATCGTCGATGCCGGACTGAAATCGATGGCCGTGGATTCGGGCCTGCCGTGGGTGTGGGATGCGAAAGTCGGCGCGCCGTCGCGGGCGCTGGACTACGTGGCGGCCAACGACGAGCATGGCATCGTCAAGCCTTCGGGCCCGGCGGCAGTTCCCGCTTCGAGCCCGCTACCGACGCTCGGCAGCCGCGTGATGCTGGTACCGGGCCATTGCGACCCCACGCTGAACCTCTACGACGAAGTCGTCTGCGTACGCGCGGGCGTGGTCGAGGCCGTATGGCCGATCTCCGCGCGGGGGTTCAGTCGGTAAAACTTTAGTCGGTAAAACTTGCGCTGAAAAAACAAACCGCTAGGCGAGCTGCGCCGCCAGCTCGTACAGATCCGCGGCGATCCAGCCGCGCCCATTCCATGCCTCGAACACGAGCTCGCTCACCGGCACCTCGGTGAGCGTCCCGATCCAGTCCGTTGGCGCCGCGCCACAGCGCAGCCCGCTCGCGACCATCGTCATCGCATCGGGCACGTCGATGTCCGCCACACGGGTAACGGTCGGCCACGGTAACAGCCGCCGGTCGTCGGCACGTAATCCGAATCGATAGAGACCGAAACGCGCATGCAGCGCCGCGCGCGTCAGGCCGCGCGCGTCCGCGCGCAGCTTGTCGTCCTTGCTCGCCGACGGGTCCCATTGCTGGTTCCGAGAGAACCACAGAATCTTCTGGCACGGCTCGGCCGACGACTCGCACGCGCCTCCCGCGCCGGGCACGAGTTGCCCCGTACGCGCGATGGCCGCCAGCGGCGTCCCTATCGTGTAGTGCCAAACGTAAGGTGAATCAGCATCCATTTCCAAGCAGCTCCCTGCAAACGTCCCTTCTATCGCCAGATTGGTGACCAAAGGCGTGTTTACAAGCAGGGTCGAAACGTTGCGCACATTTCAGCACTTGCGGCCGCAATGCCACATTCCAGACCCCTTTGTCGCCCGCCAAGCCAGTACCGGCGCGGGTTTTCAGATCGTAGGGCAAGACCATAGCCGATCCGCGCTCGTGCCGCGCAAGCCCTGGTAGAGGGCGAAGTCTAAAAACCATAGCACAGGCATTGCTGCGTCGCAGCAGTTCATTGAGATCTCACGCGGGTTTTCGCACAAAAACGTCTCGCGCTTGTGGTAGCGCCGCATTCATCACATGCGCTTTGCATCACAAAATGCAAGTCCCAAAAGCGCCAATACCGACATCGGCTTTCTTGGGCCGAATGTCATTGCGCCGAAAACGCCCCTTCTTACGATCCTGCGCAGTACGTCCCGTCCTCCGCAAGAGAGAACCCCACCATGACACCAGTCCTTCGCATCCTGACCCGCGCGCGCCCTGTCGCGTCGCTGGCCGCCCTGCTGCTTTGCGCGACGCTCGCCGCGTGTGGCGGCGACTCCGACAGTAATGCCGGCACGCCGCCCACGGGCGGCGACACCACGCCGCCAACCACCGTGACGCCCCAGATGAAGTGCGCGCCCTGAGCGGCCGGACCTCCTCCTGGCCTCTCGCCCCTCGCCGCATCGCTATCCACCGCCTACCGGCAAGCAACCTCATCGACTCGCCATGAACTCGAACAGCCGACGCAATTTTCTGAAGATGGCAGGCACCGGCGTCGCCGCCACCGCCGCCCTCTCCGCGTTCCCGCCGGCCATCCGCCGCGCCCTCGCCATTCCCGCCAACAACGCCACGAAGTCCATCCGCGACGTGGAATACGTGGTCATCCTCATGCAGGAGAACCGTTCGTTCGACAACTACTTCGGCACCATGAAAGGCGTGCGCGGGTTCGGCGATCGCTTCCCGATTCCGCTCGCCGGCGGCCTCAACGTTTTCCAGCAGACCTATATCAACGCGAGCACCGGCGTCACGCGCACGCTGACGCCGTACCACCTCGACAGCACCAAGGGCAACGCCCAGCGCGTCAACGGCACGCCGCACAGTTTTCCCGATGCGCAGAACGCGTGGGACCTCGGCCGCATGAACCGCTGGCCGACCTTCAAGCAGCCGCAATCGATGGGCTACTACACCGAGGCGGAAGCCGGCTTCCAGTATGCGCTCGCCAACGCGTTCACGATCTGCGACGCCTACCACTGCAGCTTCCACGGCGGCACCAACACCAACCGACTGTTCCACTGGACCGGCACGAACGACCCGACCGGCGCGCACGGCGGCCCCGTGATCGACAACAGCGGGGACTCGCTCGAGGCCACGAGCATCAACTACACCTGGAAAACCTATCCGGAACGCCTGCAGGAAGCGGGCGTAACGTGGAAGGTCTACCAGAACATGCCGGACAACTTCACTGACAACCCGCTCGCCGGCTTCCAGCAATATCGCGCCGCCAACGCCGCGCGCGGCAACCAGATCAACGGCGCGCCGTACCCCGCGTACACCACCGCCGACGAAGCGGTGAGCCCGCTCTACAAGGGCATCGGCAACACGATGCCCGACGGCGGCTTCCTGCAGGCGCTGCGCGACGACATCGCCGCTGGCACGCTGCCAAAGGTTTCGTGGATCGTGGCACCCGCCACGTACTCGGAGCACCCCGGTCCGTCGAGCCCCGTACAGGGCGCGTGGTACACGCAGCAGGTGCTGGACGCGCTCACCGCCAATCCGGACATCTGGGCGCGCACCGTGCTGTTCATCAACTTCGACGAGAACGACGGCTTTTACGATCACGTGCCGCCGCCCGCCGTGCCCGCGCTCGACGCGACCGGTCAGCCGATCGGCGCGACAACGATGAGCACCGACGGCGAATACCACACGACGAAGCAGCCGTACGGTCCCGGTCCGCGCGTGCCGATGTACGTGGTGTCCCCGTGGAGCCGCGGGGGCTGGGTGAACTCGCAGGTGTTCGACCATACGTCGGTACTGCGCTTCCTCGAAGCCCGCTTTGGCGTCGCGGAGACGAACATCAGCGCGTACCGCCGCGCCGTGATGGGCGATTTGACGAGCGCGTTCGACTTCGTGAACCCCAACGTCAACGCGCTGCCCTCGCTGCCGACGCTGCAGAAGGCCGATGCCGACGGCATCCGCACCGCGCAGGAGGCACTGCCGCAGGTCGCGCAGCCGACCGTCGCCGCGCAGGTGCTGCCGAAGCAGGCATCCGGCACGCGCCCCTCGCGCAAGCTGCCGTACACGCTGCACGTGAGCGGCCAGGAAGATCCGGTCAATCGCGCGATGTGGCTGAAGTTCAAGAACGACGGCACGCAGGCCGCTGTCTTCCACGTCTACGACAAGCTGCACCTCGACGCCGTGCCGCGCCGCTATGCGGTGGATCCCGGCAAGGAGATCGATGCGAAGTGGGACGTGTTCACCCTGCTGAACGGCCGCTACGATCTGTGGGTCGTCGGCCCGAACGGTTTCCATCGCTCGTTCTCCGGCGATGCGGCCACGCCGTCGGCATCCGGTGCCGCGGCGCCCGAGATCCGCGTGTGCTACGACGAAGCCAATGCGAACCTCTACCTCACGCTGATCAACCGCGGCGCCAACGCGTGCACCTTCACGGTGACGCCGAACGCCTACGCCGGCTTCAGCCCCGAGACCGTCACGGTGCCCGCTGGCAAGTCGATCGACCGCAACTGGGCGCTTGCCGCGCAGGGTAACTGGTACGACTTCACCGTGACGACGCCGCAGGGCGGCTTCACGCGGCGCTTCGCGGGCCGGCTCGAGAACGGCAAGGACGGGGTGTCCGACCCGGCGATGGGCGGCTGATCGCCAGACTTCACGTCGTCTGCCACCCGCCCCGCGCTTCTTTCATGAAGCGCGGGGCTTCATGTCGTCTCCAGATTGTCATAATCGCGCGCTACTCTCGCTGGTCGTCCCGCCATCGATCAGACCATTCATGCTTGGTGACCTGCTGGTGACCTTCTTCGAAGTCGCGCGCCAGGGCAGCATCACCACCGCTGCCAGGCAGCTCCGCATCAGCCAGCCTACCGTCACGGGCCGCATCCGGCAGCTCGAGGAAATCTACGGCGTCGAGCTGTTCCATCGCCGCGCGAGCCGTGTCGATCTCAGCGACGTGGGCATCGCGCTGATGCCGCTCGCCGAGCAGATGATGCAGCAGGAGGGCGATGCCGATTTCCTGCTGCGCAACGCCGGCAGCCTGCGCTTCGGCAAGCTGCGCATCGGCGCGACCGGTCCCTTCTATATCCTACGCAGCATCGCGGCATTCCGTCAGCGGTATCCGGATATCGGCGTCACGCTGGAGACGGGCAATTCCAAGACGGTGCTCGATGCGCTGTTCGACTACCGCATCGATGCCGCGGTGTCCTCGCATGCGGTGGAGGACGACCGCCTCACGCGCGTGACGCTCGCCGCGGATCCGACCGTCGTTGTCGCGCACCCCGATCACGCGCTGGCACGCGCGTCGCGAATCGATATCGCCGAACTTGCGCGGCACCATCTGCTCGTGCGCGAACGCGGGTCCATGACGCGCGAGGCCACCGAGTCCGCGCTCGCGGCCGCCAATCTCGAATTGCCCGCGCATACGGTGATCGGGAGCCGCGAAGCCATCTGCGAGGCGATTCGCCACAACCTCGGCGTGAGCGTGATGCCCGTGGGCGAGGTGCCGCGCGATCCGACGCTGCGCGCGATTCCCTTCGCGGGGCCCGCGCCCGTCATCCACGAATATCTGTATTGCCTGCAGGCGCGGCGCGCGACGCGGCTGGTCACGGCGCTGCTCGATTGCGTGGTGCTGCCCACGCCGGCGGCCGGGGCGCCTATATTGGACCCATCGCACGATCTCACGCCCGAGCACCAATCATGACCGCATGGCCGCGATAAGCCCCGACGGCTTTCCCGAGTATGACCAACTGATGACACTGCTGGAACTCGGCGCGTCGTGGTTCGAAACGCGCGAGGCGTGCAGCGTGTCCGTTGGCGATCGCCAGTTCGGCGTGCATGTGGCCACGCTCGGGTCGTCATCGCCGGACGCACCGGCCATCGGCATCTTCGCGGGCATTCACGGGCTCGAACGCATCGGGACGCAGCTCGTGCTCGACTATATGCGCGCGGTGCTCTGCCGCCTGCAATGGGATGCCTTGCTGCATCGCGAGCTGGAATCCGTGCGGCTCGTGTTCATGCCGATCGTCAATCCCGGAGGGATGTTCGCGGGGCGGCGGGCCAATCCGAATGGCGTGGACCTCATGCGCAATGCTCCGCAGAACGCGGATGCCCGCGTGCCATTTCTGGCCGGCGGTCAGCGCATCGGCCCGTGGCTGCCATGGTTTCGCGGACCTGCCGGCGCGCCGATGGAGACCGAGAGCGCGGCGTTGCTCGACGTCGTGGAGCGCGAGTTGCTCTCGCGTCCGCTGAGTTTCGCGGTGGATTGCCATTCCGGCTACGGCTGGCGCGACAGCATCTGGTTTCCGTATGCGCGCACGCATGCACCTATGCCCCATCTGCCGGAGATGTATCTGCTCAAGACGATGTTCGAGCAGGCGCACCCGCATCACGGCTATGCGTTCGAGCCGCAGAGCCATCAGTATCTGCTGCACGGTGACCTGTGGGACTACGCGTACGATCGCACGCCCGCGCGGCACCTGTTCCTGCCGATGACGCTCGAACTCGGGTCCTGGTTATGGATCAAGAAGAATCCGCGGCAGCTGTTCTCGCGCGCCGGCATCTTCAATCCGATCAAGGCGCATCGCACGGCGCGCGTATTGCGGCGGCATGTCAGCCTGTTCGACTTCCTCGGGCGCATTGCATTCTCGCCGGAACGCTGGCTGCCGCAGGGTGAACGCCGCGCGCTGCTGCACGAACAGGCGCGCAAGCACTGGCAGGGGCCGCCCGCGCCATGACGACCTGGATCTTCCTGCGCGGGTTGACCCGCGAGGCGCGCCACTGGGGGACGCTGCCGGCGCTTTGGGCGCAACATGGCCTCGGTCGTCCGCTCCTGCTCGATCTGCCGGGCAATGGCACGCAGCGCGATGTCCGGGTGCCCGCGACGGTGAGCGGCATGCGGGAACACGTGAGGGCCAGCGCGGAGCGCGCATGGCGAGCGCGGCCGGCGTCGGTTGCTGGCGCCGCGCCCGAGTCAGCGCAACAGGCGATCGGCTTGCCGGGCCCACCCTACCGCATCCTCGCCATGTCCCTCGGCGCCATGGTCGCCACGGACTGGGCACAGGCCTATCCCGATGAGATCGCGGGGCTCGTGCTGATCAACACGAGCATGCGTCCGTTCAGCACGGTCACCGAACGCCTGCGCCCCGACACATGGGCCGCGTTACTTGGCATGGCCAGACACTGGCACGACCGTGTGCGTTGCGAACGGACGATCCACCGGCTGACCTGCGAAAGACTCGACACCCGCGACACGGACCTGGCCGACTGGGTCGCCATCGCCGAATCCGCTCCCGTCACGCGCTGCGCGGCGTGGCAGCAATTGATCGCCGCCGCCCGCTTTCAGACCCAACCCGCCCGTCCCGCCTGCCCCACCCTGCTCCTGTCCTCCTCGGCGGACCGCCTCGTCAACCCGATCTGCACCCATCACCTCGCCGCCGCCTGGCAGGTGGCCCACACCGCCCACCCCTGGGCTGGCCACGACCTGCCCCACGACGACCCGCAATGGCTGTGCGACACGGTCGCGCGAGGCGGTTGGAATTCCGATATCGGCTAGCCAATGGCAAGCCGTACCGGTTTGCCGATGCGGCTGAGGGGCGCGAGGGCAAGCGGCAATAAAAAAACCCCGCGGGGCGGGGTTTTTTGAGGGGGCTGCGGCTGGGCTCAGGCGACTGCCGCGGCGGCGGCTTCTGCCGCTAGCTGGTTCGGGCACTTCACGTTCTGCAATGCGCCGAGCAGGGTGTGGGCGGCGGCTTCCACGCGGTCCTGGTTGCCGAAGAGGCGGGCCGCGATCAGGCCGCTTTGCAGGGCGCCGTAGACCACCTGCGCCAGCATCGCCGGGGGTACCGGGTATGGCATGTCGCGTTGTTCCTGACCCTTTTCGAGCAGCTTGGTCAGCCACGCCTCGTTGACCGCGTAGAACTCCTTGAGCACCTTGTGCACGCACTCGGGCAGGCTCAGGACTTCCGTGGACAGCATGCCCGCCAGACAGATCTGGTCCGAGCCGCAGGTGGCGCGGATCGGTTCCAGATACTGACGGGCCTGCTCCAGCAGGGGCAGTTCCGGGCTGATGTTCCGCATGCGCTCGGTGATGCGCGCACTATAGGTCTTGACCGCTTCCAGGACGAGGTCGTCCTTCGACGGGAAGTAATAGTGAATGCTCGAGGTCTTGACCCCGACCAGTTCGGCCAGATCGCGGTAGCTGAAGCCGTTGAAACCGCGGCGGCGGATCAGTACCAGCGTGTGCTCGAGCAGTTGCTCGCGAACAGGTTGCGTTTTCATATACCCGAGGAGGCGGACACCGCGTCCGAAGTTGCGTCAGTTCGGAAGTTTATCTACACGAAGATAGATACTCAACCGGGAATTTCCCGTATCGGCCCCATGGGCCACAACCGCCTTAAATAGGCAGCGTTTGCGCCACCAGCATGACCGCCGAGCCGCTGATCAGGCTGAGGGCTACCCACCCGCCGAGGATCAAGGCACTGTTCCGGATACTCATGATGAAACTCCTTTCTTTTTCTGATTTTTACAAGTAGAGCAGGAGCCCTCATGAGGCTCCTGCCGGATTTACCGGAATCGTCTGGACACATCGCTGCACGGGGAGAGAGGGTCCGCGCAGCGGATGTGTCCTGACGGTTTCGGCGCAATCAGGCAGGAGACCGGATACGTCAACCTGCCTTCAAAGCTTGCCGTCAGGCATTGGCACCATCGGTGTACACGTCAAACTGACGCGACGGTTCAGCGGAGACGCCGGTCCGGTCCAGGCCGGCCACGGTGCGGGCACCGTCGCTGTAGACATCGGTACCGCGGGCGCCGTCGTAGTACGGGCTACGCGGGCGGTTGATGTCGCGGGCGCCGTCGGTGTACGGGTCAACCTTGCGGCTCGGTTCGGCGGAGACACCCACGCGGTCCAGGCCGGCGACAATGCGGGCACCGTCGGTGAACGGGTCGGCCTTGCCGACGCGGGCGCCGTCGAGGTACGGGTCGGCGGTGCGGGCACCGTCGGTGAAGCCATCGCGGTTGCTGATGCGTGCGCCGTCGGTGAAGGTGCTGCGCGGTTCGCTGACGGTGCGGGCACCGTCGAGGTACGGGTCACGCGCGCCTTGGGCGGCTTGGGCGGTACCACCGATAAAGGCGGCGGCAAAGGCGGCGGCGGTGAGGATGGTCTTGGCGTTCATGATCTAGCTCCGTTTCGGTGAGGCGTTACGTTTCGCCTCGATGTCTGTTTGCGGTCTCTTTTTTTCGTTTCTACCTACATCTACTGGTAGGTAGAGGATCAGCGTTAAAAAAAAGACCGACTCCCGGTACTGACTGACTGCTGTGCTGCTGGTCTGTGACTCACTGTGTCGCGACCATGGAACGAATGATATCTACTACTAGATAGATAAGCAAGGCGTTTTTTGTGGCGCCGCACTAAATTGTTTCTATCGATGCGATAGCATCGCCTATGGCCCCGCCCCACACTGGTTACTCAATGCCTTCGAACCCGCCTTTGAACGACCTCGGCAAGCCCGCCCGCGCCGCATCGCGCCTGCCGCCAGCCCGCGCGGCGGCTCTGCTGGCGCTTCTGGCCGCCGCCGCCGTGGGCCGGCAACTCCTGTTCCGTTCGGTAGAACGGGCCGCGTTCAATACGTGCGCCGACAATGCCATCACGCCAGAGCAGATGGGGGCGCCCTCCGTGTCTCTCAAGTTCGCGAGTGGCGATCGCACGCTGCACGGCTGTTTCGTGCAGGCCACCGCGCCCAACGCCCCGGCGCTGTGCGTGTTCCATGGCAATTCGGAATGCCTGTCGGACTGGGCGCCCGTGCAGGCTTTGCTCCATGCGGCGGGCATTTCGTCGTTCGTCTTCGATTACAGCGGGTATGGATCGAGCACCGGACGGCCGACCGTGCGAAATCTGCGCGAGGATGCGAAGACCGCCTATGCGCACTTTCGCGCCGCCACGCCACGGGCGGTGCGGCACTACGTGCTGGGATACTCGCTGGGCTCCGGGATCCTGCTCGATGTGCTGCATCGGCTGCAGCCGGCGCCTGTGGGCGCGATCATCGGAGCGGGTTTTTCATCGGCGCGCGCCGCGGCGGTGGCCACGGGGCGCGTGCCCGGCTGGATGGCGTGGATGCTGCCAGACCCCTGGGACAATGCCGCACGGGTGTGCCGGCTGAAAATGCCGCTGATGCTGCTGCATAGCCGCATCGATGCGACGATCCCGTACAGCCATGGACAGAAACTCGCACGGGTGGCGCGCTGCGCGAACCGGCTGGTCACGTTCGAGGACCTGCCGCACAACGCCGCGACCAATCCGGATTGGCTCGCGGCATTCTGGGCGCCCGTGATCCCCTATCTGCGGTCGGACGAGCTGGGCGAGCCCACCGCAGCGCGCTGAGCCGTCAGGCGTGGGCCAGCGCGGGGCGGTGGGACGGTCGCGCGGCGGAGCGGGCGGCGGCCGGCTCGTCGTCGTCCAGCTTGAACTCCCCAACCACGCTTTGCAGCTGCTGCGCCTGACTGGCCAGCGCCGCCGAAGCCGCCGCGGCCTGTTCCACGAGCGCGGCGTTCTGTTGCGTGACGGTGTCCATCTGGGCCACGGCCTCGTTCACCTGTGCGATGCCCGCGCTCTGATGATCGGACGCGGTCGCGATCTCGCCGAGGATCTGCGTCACGCGGCGCACTGCGTGCACGATCTCCTGCATGGTCGCGCCGGCCTGGCCGACGAGCGCCGAGCCGCTTTCCACCTGGCGCGCGGAGTCGCTGATCAGCACGTTGATCTCCTTGGCCGCGGCGGCGCTGCGCTGGGCCAGCGTGCGGACCTCGCCCGCGACCACCGCGAACCCGCGCCCCTGCTCGCCCGCACGAGCCGCTTCCACGGCGGCGTTCAGCGCGAGGATGTTGGTCTGGAACGCGATGCCCTCGATCACGGCAATGATGTCCGTGACCTTGCGCGAGCTCGTGTTGATCGCTTCCATCGTCTCGACCACGCTGCCGACCAGCGCGCCGCCGCGTTCGGCGATGCCCGAGGCTTCGCCGGCGAGGCCGTTGGCCGTACGGGCACGGTCGGTGTTCAGCTTCACCATCGACGTGAGTTCGCTCATGCTGGACGCGGTTTCCTCCAGCGTGGCGGCTTGCTCCTCGGTCCGCTGCGACAGGTCCGTATTGCCGGCGGCGATCTCGTGCGATGCCACCGAGATGGCGTCCGTTGCCGCCTTGATGCGCGTGACGAGGTCCGTCAGCATGTCCTCCATCTCGCCCATGCCGCCTAGCAGCCGGCCGAAATCGCCGCCGCGTTCGGTCTCGAATTCCTTGCTCAGGTCGCCGGCCGCGACGGTTTCGGCGATGTACACCGCTTCCGCAAGCGGCGACTCGATGCTGCGCACAATGCCGATGCTGGCCACAACGCTCACCAGCAGCGCGAAGGCCCCCAGCCCGTAGACGATCGCGCGTGTACTGTCGTCGTCCGCGGGGGCGGCGGTGGCGGACGCCGCGGGCTTCGCCGCCAGCCGCTCCTCCAGTTGCGACACGCGGCCGAGCGCCGTGGCCATCATGACCGCCACCACGATCAGTACCGCGCCAAAGGCGATGCCCATGCGTGCGCGAATGCTCAAGTTCGTCAATGCCATTTGGTGCTCCCGCTCCTCTGTCGCCCTCGCGTGGGGATCCCGCGGGGCTATCGTCGTTTGATCGCTGTCCTAACGGCAGCGAGGCGGGCAATCTTTAGGGCTTTCGTGCATGCGGTGCGGTGTGGGGTCTACGCGGTCCGGCGCGCGGCGCGTGGGCGTGCCATCATTGCTGTTTTCTACGCCGACGAGCCGACGAGGATTCCCCCGCCATGAGCACCCCGATTCGATACGATTTCCGCAGCGACACCGTGACCCGCCCCACGCCGACGATGCGCGCGGCCATTGCCGAGGCGGTGGTCGGGGACGACGTTTTTGGGGACGATCCGACCGTGACGCAGCTTGAAGCGCGCGCGGCCGGGATGCTGGGCAAGGAAGCGGGCCTGTTCGTGCCGACCGGCACGCAGTCCAACCTGATCGCGCTCATGGCGCATTGCGAGCGTGGCGACGAGTACATCGTCGGGCAGATGGCCCATTGCTATCGGTGGGAAGCGGGCGGCGCGGCGGTGCTTGGCAGCATCCAGCCGCAGCCGATTGCCAACCAGCCGGATGGCACGCTGGCACTGGCCGACATTGAGGCTGCGATCAAGCCTGACGATCCGCACTTCGCGCGGTCGCGGTTGCTGGCGCTGGAGAACACCATCGGCGGGCGGATCCTGCCGCAGGCTTACGTGATCGAGGCCACTGGGCTCGCACGCGAGCGCGGGCTGGCTTGTCATCTGGACGGGGCGCGACTGTTCAATGCCGCCGTTGCCTCCGGCGTCCCCGCCGAGGTACTGGCGCGGCCGTTCGATACGGTGTCGGTTTGTCTGTCGAAGGGACTTGGGGCGCCGGTCGGATCGGTATTGGTGGGACCCGCCGCGCTGATTCGCAAGGGACGGCGGCTGCGGAAGATGCTTGGCGGCGGGATGCGGCAGGCGGGGATTCTGGCCGCGGCGGGATTGCATGCGCTCGAACACCATGTGGACCGCCTGGCGGACGATCATGAGAACGCGCGGTTGCTGGCGGAGGGATTTGCCAGGGTGCCGGCGTTGAAGGTAGTGATGCCCGACACGAACATCGTGTTCGTGACCGTGCCCGCGGAGCATGCGGCTGCGTTGGCGGCGCATGTTGCGGAGGCTGGGCTGGGGGTGACTTCAGCGTATGGCGCGACGCAGCAACGGTGGGTGACGCATCTGGATGTGGGGAGGGGCGCGGTGGAGTCGGCGATTGAAGTCGTGACGGGGTTTTTCGCTTCGCGTTGAGCGGGATGGAAGGCCCTCTCCCCCGAGGGGAGAGGGGGCAACCGTCGGAGCTCCCCTACGGCGCGGGCATGTACTCCGCGCTCCAGTCGGCCGCCAGCTTCCGGCAGCGCCCGAGCGGCACAGCGTGGCGCTCCATGTCCACGATCACGACGTGATCGGCCCACGCCGGCCGTGGCGGGGCGTCGTTCGTGCGGCCATCCGTCAACACCCATAGCACCCGTTGTTGCGCCGGATGGCGCTGGGCATGGCGCTCGAACAGCTGGTCCGCGCGCGCCATGCCGAGCGTCAAGGGCGTTCCGCCTCCGCCGCGGATCGGGCGCAGCCAGGCTTCGTTCCATGGCCTTGCGCGCGACGGTTGGAGGCGGGTTTCGGCACGGTTGCCGCTGAAGCAGAGCAACGACACATCGCTGCGCGATTGGTAGGCGCGTTCCAGCAGCCGCAGCAGCACGCCTTTGGCCAATGCGAGTTGCCTCGCCTGCAGCATCGAGCCCGAGCAATCCAGCGCGAAGCAGTGCAGCACGCCGCCACGGGCGGCCGTATCGCGGTAGCGGAGGTGAGCCGGTTCCAGCGCCTCCCGACCTTTGCGGGCCAGCGTGCGGGGCCAGTGAATACGAGGACCCGGTTGCACGCCGCGTGCCGTGCCGCCTCTTGCGCCATGCCACCGTGCGCCGCCCCGCCTCACGGGCCCTTCGCGCCGGTGGCCTAGGCTTTTTTTGGCGGTAGCTTCCCGAATGGGCGCAGCGGTTTGACTTGTGCGACGGGGATGGCATCGGCGGCCGGGGCCGGCGCTGACAACGCGCCCCAGTCATCTTCCTCCCCGCCCTCGCTCCCCTCTGCGGTGGGGTTCTTGGCGCCAGCCGATGCCGCGCCCGGCATGCGCGCCGGGCCGGCCGGCCGGCTACCGGGCGCCGCGTGCGAGCCCGGTGGGATTGCCGGTGGGGTGCCCGGTGGCGTGCTCGGCGAGGTCCCCGTCCTCGCGTCGGGCGTCGTACCGGGAGACGCGTCAGCCGGGGGCGCCTGCCGCCGGTGGTACAGCACGAGTTCGGCGACCGCGTCCACGTGGGCGGTGGTCAGCGCCGGTGCCATGTCCCACGCGGCGAGCGCGCGGGCGGTGCGAAGCATGACGAGGTCGGCGCGGACGCCGTCTACCGCGGCGTCGATGCACAGCGTGCTGACGCGCGCGTGCACGGCGTCGTCGAACGACAGCGATGCCAGCCCCAGCCGGTGGCGTGCCTGTACGACACGCTCGGCAAGCGCCCGCTGCCCAGCCTCCACACTCGCGCGGAACGCCCGCGGGTCCGCATCGAACGCGAGCCGCGCGCGCACGATGGCCTGACGCGCGACGGGATCGTCGTAGTTGCCAAGCGCCAGTGCCAGCCCGAAACGATCGAGCAGCTGCGGACGCAGGTCGCCCTCCTCCGGATTCATCGTGCCCACAAGCACGAATCGCGCCTCGTGCTGATGCGATACGCCATCGCGCTCGACCACATTCACGCCGCTGGCCGCGACATCGAGCAGTTGGTCGACCAGCGGGTCGGGCAGGAGGTTCACCTCATCGACGTACAACACGCCTTCATGCGCGCGTGCGAGCAAGCCCGGCGCAAAACGCACCTGCCCCTCCTGCAACGCATGCCCGAGATCGAGCGTGCCGGTCAGTTGCTCCTCGCTCGCCCCCAAAGGCAGCGTCACGAAGTGCCCATGCGGCAGAAGCTCGGCCAGCGCGCGCGCAGCGGTGGATTTGGCGGTGCCGCGCGGGCCCGTCACGAGCACCCCGCCAATGCCGGGGTCCACGGCCGCGAGCAGCAGCGCGAGTTGCAGACGCTCCTGCCCCACCAGCGCGGAGAATGGAAAAATCGGTCTTCCCGAGGCTGTCATGTCTGTCCTTCGAGCCGTTGCTCGTTGTCGAGCAGATGCGCTTCGATGCGGGCGCGCTGGTCGCCGGGTTCCTGCCACAGGCCCCGTTCCATCGCCTCGAGCAGGCGCTCGCAGATACCCTGCAATGCGCGCGGATTATGCATGGCGATCCAGTCCCTCGTGGCGTCGTCGTTCACGTAGGCGTCGGCCACCAGCGCGTACTGGTGATCGGCGACCACGCGGGCAGTGGCGTCATAGCCAAAGAGGTAATCCACCGTGGCCGCCATTTCGAACGCGCCTTTGTAGCCGTGGCGCTTGACGCCATCGATCCACTTCGGATTGACCACGCGCGTGCGGATGACGCGTGCGATTTCCTCGCCAAGCGTGCGCACGCGCGGCGCGGACGGATTCGCGTGATCGCCATGATAGATCGCGGGCTGCGCACCGCCGAGGTGCCGCACGGCGGCGACCATGCCGCCCTGGAACTGGTAATAGTCGTTCGCGTCGAGGATGTCGTGCTCGCGGTTGTCCTGATTCTGGATCACCGTGTCGATCTCCGCGAGACGCGCGGCAAAGGCGTCGCGGGCCTCGATGCCGTCCGCGCGCCGACCATAGGCGTAGCCCCCCGCGTGCAGATAGGCGTGCGAGAGGTCGGCATCGTCTTGCCAGCGGCGGCTGTCGATCAGCGTTTGCAGCCCGGTGCCGTAGTCGCCGGGGCGGGCGCCGAAGACGCGCCATGTGGCCTGTTCGTTTGCGATCGCTTCGTCCATGCCTGCTGCCTGCCATCTCGCGCGCTCGGCTTTGACGCGCGCGCGGATGGGGTTCTCTTCGTCGGTTTCATCGCGCTCGTCAATCTGAGACACGGCGCGGACGGCGGCGTCGAACAGCTGGACGAGGCCCGGGAAGGCATCGCGAAAGAAGCCGGATACACGCAGTGTCACGTCGATGCGGGGGCGGTTGAACGTCGAGACCGGCAGGATCTCGAAGTCGACGACGCGGTGGCTGCCGGGCGCCCATTTGGGGCGCACGCCCAGCAGCGCCATGGCTTGCGCGATATCGTCGCCACCGGTGCGCATGGTGGCGGTACCCCAGACGGAGAGGCCGACGGCGTTCGGATACTCCCCATGCTCCTGCAGGTGCCGCTCGACGAGTTGATCGGCGGCGCGGACGCCTAGCGTCCATGCGGTTTGCGTGGGAACGGCGCGGGTATCCACCGAGTAAAAATTGCGGCCCGTGGGGAGGACGTCGGGCCGGCCACGCGAGGGGGCGCCGCTGGGGCCCGGGGGCACGAACCGCCCGCTCAGGCCACGGGCAAGTTGGCGGAGCTCCTGTTCTCCGCAGGCGTCGAGCCTGGGGAGAAGGACCGTGTGGATGTGGTCGAGGGCGAGACGCGTGCGCGGCAGGTCCGGGCGCTCCTCCCTTTCGGCGTCTTCGCCCAGCATCTCCTCCAGCAACATGTCGTCCAGCAACTTCAGCGCGAGCAACTCCAGCCGCTCGCGCGTGTCGCCGTGGTGGCGCCATGGACCGGCGTCCAGGCAACTCAACAGCGCGGGCCGTGGCCCTTGCCATGGTTCGGACCAGTCGGCGCCGAGCGGGTCGAAGCCGAGCCCGAGGTCATCCGCCAATGCATGGAGCAGCCCCACGCCGCCGGCCGCCGGGAAGCGAGCCAGCGCGGCCAGTGTGTCACGGCGTTGGATACCGCTGGGGGACGTGCCGAAGGTGTGCAGCCCATCGCGGATTTGGGATTCCTTGAGCTCGCACAGCCACGCGTCGGTACGATTCAGCAGCGCATCCTCGTCGTCGCCGCCCGCCGGCGCATCGAATCCCAGTTCCCGATGCAACTGCTGCCGCATGATGGTATCGAGGATCAAGCGCCGCAACAGCTTCGCGCGTCGCGGATCGACCGTCAGGGCTTCGTAGTATTCGTCCACCTGCCGCTCGAGGTCTTGTAGCGGGCCGTAGTTCTCCGCCCGCGTCAGCGGCGGCATCAGATGGTCGATGATCACCGCCTGCGCGCGGCGTTTGGCCTGCGCGCCCTCGCCCGGGTCGTTGACGATGAAGGGATACAAATGCGGCAACGGCCCGAGAATCGCGTCGGGCCAGCAGGACGCCGACAATGCCACGCTCTTGCCCGGCAGCCACTCGAGGTTGCCATGCTTGCCCACATGCACCACCGCATCGATCGCGAACACGTCGCGCAACCAGAGATAGAACGCGAGATAGCCATGCGGCGGCACGAGCTCCGCGTCGTGATAGCTGGCGTAGTCGTCCACCTCGTACGCGCGCGCGGGCTGAATGCCGATGAACAGATGCCCGCTCCGCACGCCGGCAATCATGAAGCGGCCCGCGCGCACCATCGGATCCTGCTCGGGCTCGCCCCATCGCGCGATCACCGCATCGCGGTTCTCCCGCGGCAACGATGCAAACCACGCCCGGTAGCGCGACATCGCCAGACTCTGGAAAGCCGGCCGCACCGCATGCTGGTCGAGGTCGTTGGTGACGCCGCGTGTCAGCGCCTGCATCAGCGCCTCGCCATCGGCAGGCAACGCCTCTACGGTGTATCCCTCGGACGCGAGCAGCGACAGGATGCGCACGACGGACGCCGGCGTATCGAGCCCCACGCCATTGCCGATGCGCCCCTCGCTGGCGGGATAGTTCGCCATGATCAGCGCCACGCGCTTTTCGGCATTGGGCAGCGCCCGCAACCGGCACCACCGGCGCGCGAGCTCGGCGACAAATGCCACGCGTTCCACATCGGGCTGATAACGCACGATATCGGCTTCGGTATGCGGGCAGCGATAGGCGAGCCCCTTGAAGCTGATCGCCCGCGTGATGATGCGGCCATCGACCTCGGGCAATGCCACGTGCATGGCGATATCGCGCGTGCCGAGCCCCTGGCTATCGGCAAGCCAGTCCTCGCGATTGCCGCCGGACAGGATCACCTGCAACACTGGCGCATCGTTCGCGATCACCACGCCATCGCCCTCGCCCGCATCGGGCGAGCCCGCGGAGAACGCGGTGGTATTGAGCACGAGCGACACCGCATGCGTATCGCACAGCTGCTGCAGCACGTCCCGGCAGATCGGTTCCTTGAGCGAGGTCAGCGCAACGGGCAAGGGCCGTAGCCCCGCATCCATCAACGCCGCGCACAAGGCATCGAATACCTCGGTATTGCCGGCCTGCAGATGCGAGCGATAGAACAGCACCGCTACGACAGGCGCGTCAGCGAGTCCGCGCGCCCGCCATTCCCGCGCCCAGTCATCGAGCGTGGCCACGCCGTGATCGCGGTGATAGAGCGCCGCCTGCGGCAAGACCCGAGGTGGCAACGCAGGCTCGCCAAAGCCGAACGCGTGATGGCCAAGGCAGCGGAAGAACTGCTCCGCATTCCCCGCCCCGCCCTCCCGCAGGTACTGCCAGAGCCGATGCGTCAACGCGGCGGGCGCATTGCCGTGACGGGCAAGGTTCTCGTCCTCGGCGAGATCGCCTGACGCCATGACGAGCAACTGGCGGCGTGCGCGCGCCAGTTCCGGCAAACGCTCCAGGCCATAAGCCCAGTCGCTCGCACCGCCCAGATGATCGACGACCACCACGCGCGCATGCTGAAGGACTTCGTCCACATAGAGATCGAGGGACGCGGGCTGGCGCAGATACATCTGGTTAGCCAGGCGCACGGAAGGAAATCCTTCGCCAAGGCGCGGCACCACGCTCGCCAGCAGCGAGAGCGTAGTGTCGGCCGCGCTGAGTACGACGATGTCCCCGGGTGTCTGCTCGATCCGGAGGACGATCGCGTTGTCCTCGACAAACCCGCCTGGCCGGGTGGACAGCAGGTGCATGGATCAGGCGTGCGCGGGGTTGGCCAACGCTTTGTCGAGTTCAGCTTGCAGCGTGCCGTGGTCGAGGTCCTGCCCAATCAGCACCACGCGCGTCCGGCGGCTTTCCTCGGCCCGCCACGCGCGGTCGAAGTAGCTGTCGAAGCGCTGGCCCACGCCATGCACGACGAGCCGCATGGGCTTGCCCGGCAGCGCGACGAACCCCTTGATGCGGTAGATGGTATGCGACTGCACGAGCTGCCCCAGCGCCGCCACCAGCAGATCGCGATCGACGTCGCCGGCTTCCACCACCACCGAGTCGAACTCGTCGTGATGATGGTCGGGGTCGTCGCCATCGCCATGATGATCGACGCGCAGGTGAATCGTGTCCTCCGACGCGCGGTTCAGGCCCAGCAGCAGGTTCACGTCGATGCGGCCACCCTGCGCCGGCACGATCTTGACCTCGGCCGGGATCTCGGGTCGCACGAGCGCTTCCACCTGCGCGCGCTGCGCGTCGTCCATCAGATCGATCTTGTTCAGGATGACGAGGTCCGCGCTGCCGAGCTGGTCCTCGAACAGTTCATGCAGCGGCGACTCATGGTCGAGGTTGGGATCGGCGCGGCGCTGCGCATCGACGGCGACGGGGTTGGCCGCGAACTGGCCCGCCGCGGCGGCCGGGCCATCGACCACGGTCACCACGGCGTCCACCGTGAACGCATTGCGGATGCTCGGCCAATGGAAGGCCTGCACGAGAGGTTTCGGCAGCGCCAGGCCCGACGTCTCGATCAGCACGTGATCGATCTGATCGCGGCGTTCGAGCAGTTGCTCCATCACCGGGTAGAACTCTTCCTGCACCGTGCAGCAAAGGCAGCCGTTGGCCAGCTCATAGAGCTGGCCAGTCGGTTCGCCCGCGTCGTCGCAGCCGATGCCGCAGCCCTTCAGGATTTCGCCGTCGATGCCGAGTTCGCCGAACTCGTTGACGATCACCGCGATGCGGCGCCCGTTGGCGTTATCGAGGAGATGGCGCAGGAGCGTCGTCTTGCCGCTGCCAAGGAAACCGGTGACGATCGTTGCCGGAATCTTGGCGGTGTTTTTGTTGGTTTGCATGCCGGTCGGAGGGTAGTGCCGCGAAGGATTTCGCAAAGGCGACCAGCATAGCAGAGCCCAACTCAGTCATGCACGACGATGGACAGTTGCGTCCCGGCCGGCACGCGCACGGTCTCGCGGTACGTGCCGCGCACGGCCTGCCGCACGATCGGCAGGCTTGCATAGGCCTGCAGCATCTGCGGCACCGCTGCGGTCAACGTGCGCCTGGCGGCGTAAGACGCCGGATCGATCTGCGGCAGCACGAAGCCGCCCTCCGCACGCACGGGATAGCCGTACCCCGCCGGGCTCGCGCTGGCGGGCATCAGCGAGCCGGCCGTCGCGCTCCATGCGGCGAACTGCTGCAGGAAGCCGGACCCCGGCTGCACCGAGCGGATGGCCGCATCGAGCACGCCCACCGAGTTCGTCGTGCTGAAGTTGCTCAGCAGGTTGCGGTAGAACGCGAGGCCGAGCTGGCGGTTCAGGAAGCTGCCGAACGCGCCGGACACCGAATAGCTGTCGCAGACGTTGGCGTCGAACGGCCGCCAGACCGTGAGGTTGCAGTTGTACGAGCCCGCGCCATAGGCCACATAGTCGCGGAAGCGCACATCGCGAATGGCGTTGTACGTCGGATCGATGGTGAAGCTGGCGAAGTCTTCCATCATCATCGCCGTCGCCTCCTCGAGCCACGTGTCGTACATGTAGACGCTCGATTGCTGCACGCCGCGGCGGTAAAAGTTCTGCATGTGCATGCCTTCGTGGGCCATGGTCATGCGCATCTGCTGCATGCCGGCCGCGCCCGCGAGGTAGAGCGTCTCCGAATCTAGGTAGAGCGAGATGGACTCGTTGCTGTACGGCTGGCTCGCGCGCTTGAAGTTGTTGCGCGCATAGAAGTAGCCTACGAGTTCGTATGGCTGGTTGTTGCGATCGAAGTTCAGGATCACGATGTCGATCGGCTGGCCGCTGCCATCGATCAGCGTCGAAAACGGCTGCGTGCCCCACATCGCGCCGCCGACGGACTTGAGCATGTCGTAGATGCCGCCGGAGCCGGCATACGCGGCCGCCAGGCTGTCGAGGATCGTCGCGTCGATTCTGCCGCTGCCTTCCTCGCCGTTCTCCACCCAGAAGTTGACCGTGATGCCGTCGGACGTCGACACCTGCTTGCGCAGCGTCGCCGTGCGCGCACTGTTGTCCGCGTGATACCACGTGCGCGCGCTGGTCAGCGTGCTGAAGCTCGGCGCTTGCGGCGCGATGGACGACGATTGCGGACGCTTGTCGCCGACAAGGTTCGCCCAGCCGCTGCGGTTGAAATCCGAGATCATTCGCTTCGTGGCGTCCGCCTCCTGCGTGCCGCCGTCGAGTTGCAGGCTTTGCAACGCCGCCGGGAAGCGCGATGCCGTCAGCGAGATCGCGGGCATGGCCTGCGCGACGGCGCTGTCGTTCGTGAAGACGAGCGACACATCCTGGCCATTGAGGCCCGCGATGCTGACCGGCACATCGATGGCCGACTGCGAATCGTTGCTGGCTTCCCACACGCCGGTGCCGCTGCCGGCATACGTGTTGGCGTCCACCGCGGCACAGCCGCCGCAGGCGGATGCGATCGTCACCGCCGGTGGCGGCGGCGTGACCGTCGTGGCGGGCGTGCCGGTCGGTGCCGGACCGCTGTCGCCACCGCCGCCGCCGCATGCAGCCAGCGCCGCGCTTAGTGTCAAGGCGGCCATCGCGCCCCAATTGATGTCATTGCGCGCACGCATGTTTCTTTCCCCGTTCTGCCGTTTTGGTTTTATCGGGCACCGGGCTCTGAAGGCCGGTCCCTCGGGCAATATCGGCAGGGCGGGCGCCGTCTGTAGACCCGTCTGTAGACGCCCCGGGGGGGGGGTAACCTTTCAGGTACCTAGCGGACGGTGCGGCGCCATGCGGCCGCCGCACCCATGAGGAATGCGAGCAGCGTGAATGCGAGAGCGCCGAGGCGCCATGGGGCAGCGACGGGCGATGGCGATGCGGCGGCCGGGGTGACCGGTTCCAGTCGGATGCCTTGAATGGGCGCGGCTGGGGTGGACACGGCGGGGGTGGGCGTTGAAGACGCGTCGCGGGGCAGGCTTGGTGTGGGACGGAGGGCAGGGCTGGCATGCGGCGTGGCAGGCGCACGGACCACATGCATCGGCGCGGTCTGCGTAGCGGTCTGCGTAGCGGTCTGCGTAGTGGCATCCGGCCGTGGACCCGCCACCATCGCCGCCGCAAACTGCCGACCCACATCGTGCATCGTGGCGGGGTCGACACGCGCCTGCCGCAACGTGCGCCCGATATGCGCCATCAGCACGGGGTTGCCGCACGTATTCGCGGTACACGACAGCCCATCGTGCCGGACCGATGCCGCATAGCGGCGCAGCAGCTCGGCGCGCTCGCGCTCGCTGAAGCGGTAGCTGCCCTGCCGGTCCACTTCGATGAGCCGGGCGAGCATGGCCTGCATCGCGTGCGGATTGGACGCGCGGAAGAAGCGGTCCATGCCGAGGCGCAGGCTGTCGGCCACGTACACGTCGTAGGTGCGCTGCCAGAACGTGCCCGACATCTGTTCGGGCACGGTGGCCTGAAACCCATAGAGGTGTTCGACCTCGCGCTGGATCTCGCGCGCGCCCGCATAGCCCGAGCGTTGCATCGCGACGATCCATTTGGGATTCCACTGGCGGGCGTTGAGTTCGGTAGCGAGCCACGTGCGGGCATCGACGGTGCGCGCATCGCCGGCGGTGCGGAGGTTGTGGAGCCACAACGGCGGCGCCTGCCCCGTTACCGCGCGCGTGGCGGCGACGAGACCGCCCGCATATTGGTACGTGTCGTCGTTGTCGAGCGCGCCGTATAGCGTGCTGGTGCGCGAGAACAGTACGGCTTGATTGCCGCGCAGGTGGCTGGCCAATGCCGCCGGACCCGTGTCGCCCCATCCTTCGGCGGAGTACGCGTGGTTCATCGCGTGCAGGTACAGCTCCGCCAGCGCGTTGCGGTTGCCGTGCGTGCCGGGTTGCGCGTCCCCGGCCGGTGGCTGGACATCCCGGCTTTGCTCGACCATTTGCTGGACGCCGATGGCGTAGCTGCCGGGGGCGGCGGCGAAGACGCGCGCGCGGGCGAGGCGGCTCGCCTTGTCCGCGTCGGCGCCCTGTGCGATGAGGGCGTCTTTGACCGCGCGGTCGTGGCGGCTGATGGCGTTGTCGCCGGCGGCGGCGGCCAGTCGCGCGGCCTTGTCGAGCAGCGCCACCTTGTCGCCGAAACCGTCGCGGTAGATGCCGGAGATGGTCAGCACCACGTTCACCCGGGGGCGGCCGAGTTCGCTGTCGGGTATCAGCTTGACGTCTTCGACGATGCCGCGGGCGTTCCAGACCGGGGTGACGCCCATCAGGTACATCGCTTCGGCTTCCATCGCGCCCTGGTGCCGCTCGGTCTCGCCGTACCACAGGACCATCGAGACGGACTCGGGGAGCGTGCCGTTCTCCTTGCGATAGCGCGCGAGCGTCTGCTCGGCCATGGTCTTGCCGAGCGCCCATGCGGCACGGGTGGGGATTTGGGCGCCATCGAAAGCGTGGAGGTTGCGGCCCGTAGGGAGCGAGTCCGGCGTGCGGACAGGGTCGCCCAGCGGACCGCTTGGAAGGTAGTCGCCGTTCAGCACGGTGAGCAGACCGTCGAGCTCGCGTGACGGCGAAATGCGCAGGTCGGCCAGCCATGTCCGCGCCGTGGCGATGGCTGCACCGGCAGCCTCGGTGTCGTTGTTCGACGCCGGCAGGCCGTCCAGCGAGGGCTCGCGTCCGGCGACGAGCGCGGCGGCCCACTCGCGGAGGCGAGGGGCGCCGATGGCGCGGGCCTGAGCGGGGCTGAATCGCGCGGCGAGCATCGTGGCGAGCGCGTCCTCCTGCTCGCGGAGCGGCGGCATCTCGCCGAGCGCGTGGATGCCCAGCGGCACGGGCTCCGCCTCCACGCGGTGCAGGAAGGTGTGGATCGTGGGCTCAATGGTGTCCCATGGCGCATTGGGATCGAGCCCGAGTTGCTTGTCGAGGCCGAGCTCACGCACCTGGGCGATGGCCTGTGCGCGGTACTCGCGAGCCAGTTCCGGCGACGCGTCGCGCGTGGCGGCCTCCTGCTCGATGGCCGTGTCGAGTTGCGCCAGCGCCGGCGGCTGGCCCGCGTTGGCGAGCAGCGGCGACAGATGGCTGACGAGCACGGCGGCGCTGCGTCGCTTGGCCTGGATCGCTTCTCCGCCGCCGTCCTGGATGTAGACGTAGGGGTTGGGCAGTCCGCCGAGCAACACCTCCGCGCTGTCGTCGCCGGAGAGGCCGACCTGCTTGCCCGGGAGCCATTCCAGCGTGCCATGACGGCCGACGTGCACGACCGCGTCGGCGCCGAAGGCGTGGCGGTACCAGAGGTATGCGGCGATGTAGGAATGCGGCGGCGGCGTGAGCAGATCGTGCGACGTGTCCTGCGCGCGCGCGAACGTTGACCGCAACGGCTGCGGGCCGACGAACAGGTTGCCGAAGCGGAGGCCGGGGATGACGAAGGCGGGTTCCGGGTCGGACGAGCCCGCGCGCGTGAGCATCAACGGGTTGCGTTCGGGCGGACCCCACGCACGCGTGACCGCGTCGCGGAACGCGGGAGGGAGCTCGTCGAACCACTTGCGGTATTGCGACACGGGCAGCAGCGTCACGTGCCCCGCGCGCGCCATGGCGTCGAGTTCGCCGGGCGACCAGGTTTCGACGTTGCGGCCGTTGGCCTCGAGCAGGCGCGTCAGCGTGGCGGTGTCCGGCAGATGCGTGCCGGTGCGGTAACCCGCGGTGCGCAGGCGTTCGAGTATGGCGGTGAGCGATGGCAGCGTCGCCAGGTAACTCGCGCCGATGTTTCCGCGCCCCGGGGGATTGTTGTAGTACAGGATCGCAACGCGGCGGTCGGCCGCGGGCTTGGCGCGCAACGCCAGCCATCGCTGCACGCGGCCGACGATGGCGTCCACACGCTCGGGCACCGCGACACTTGCCCTTGCGCCATCGACGTCCTCCTGGGTGGCGAACAGTATCGGCTCCGTGGCGCCCGCGCGCTCGGGCGCGGTGACGAGCAGCGGCACGCGGTCGCCGGGGATGCCGCGGACGTCGCCCGCCCACGCGGCGCGACTGTCGCGCGTGGCGATGAGGTTCATCACGCGGATCCGGTGCGCGGCGAGCCAGTCCTTGTCCTGCGCGCGCGGGATCGTCAGGTTCAGCGCCAGCAGCAGCGAGATCGGGGAAGCCTTCGCCCCGCCCTTCGCCGCGCCGTTCGTCCCGCCCTTCGCCGCGCCGTTCGTCGTCAGGTACGCGTCGAGGCTCGACAATGGCCAGCCGAACACGGGGACGACCCAGACGCCCTGCCGCTCGAGCGCGGCGATCAGGGTGTCGATGTGCGCCAGATCGCGCTGGCGATAGTTCGTCGCATAGAACGCCAGCGCCACCAGCGGTGCGTCCGCCGGCATGCCGCCTTCGGGTCCGCCCTGGTCTCTATACCACGCAAGATACGCATCGAGGCTCTCGAAGGGCCGCGTGGCGCGCGGGTGGTAAATGCCCGCGGCCGGCGCAGGCCGTACGGCAGGGACGTCGATGGCCGCGCCGCGCTGCGCCGATGCGTAGGCAAAGAATCCGGCGACGTTGTCCGCGCCCCCGGCTTCCCAATACTGCCGCGCCGCATCGTTACGCGCGGCATCCACCCTGACGCCCCACGCGGCCTCGGCGTCCGGCGTCGGCGTGGCGAGCAGCAGTGCGCCACGGGCGTGGGCCGCGCGCATCGCGAGCCCGATGGCGCGCTGCGTGGCGGACGGGACGTACCACGTCTGAATCACGTCCGCGCGGGCGATTTGGGCAGGGTCCGGTGCCGTGGCGGAGAACTCGATTTCCGCGATCGCCTCGGCATGTGCGTACTTCGCCCGGAAGGCCGCTTCCGCGGCAGGCAGCAGATGCGTGTTGGGCGTGATGACCAGAATGCGCACAGGCGCGGCGAACGACGTGTTCGTCACCACGAGCAGCAGACACAGTACCAGAGCAAGAAGCGGGGAGAAGGCCGCCAGCGGGATGGCACGGGCCTGGCGAAGGGCGGACACGGGTACGGAGCGTGGGGGCAGGGACGCGCGGGGCATTGAGCGCAGCATTCTACCTGCGCGGTCGGACGGCCTCGGGCCGAACGCGTCCGCAGACACATCACGCGGCAGGGAACATTACCGGCGAAAGCCGTTCAAACGTGCGTTGCGACACCCACCGCAAACGGGCGCATTGTTGGTCTTGCTGTTGTCCTGCTGTTGTATTTCCACCCGCCGCACTGCGTCATTTCTCCGGCATGACCGGGTGTCATTCATGCGCACGAAGCAACAAGCCCTCTCGCCCGCGAGTAAAAATGACAATCGCGTGCAGAAGTGATCGATCGTTCGTGCATGAAGTGCCTGCTACGAAACCACCGCAAAAGCTCCGCAAAAAATTTACACCGAGGTGTGGCGAGAGGCAATCCTCCGCGTGGGCGAGCCCACATGGCGCATGGTGACCCATCGTGTACCTGCCCTGCTTTCGTCTATATTGATGCTCATGGCAAGGCATTTGCATTAACAGCGTCGTCACCCCTGGAGGTATCTGCCATGCGTTCGCTTGCTAACTTGTTCAGTCCACCGACGCCCGAAAAAATCGCTGAGAAGGAACTGCAAGACATGAGGCTGACGCTTTTTCAGGCAGAACGCCGCCTGCTGGAAGCGCAGATGCAAGTCGATTACTACCGGAACATGATCTCCTTCCTCGAGGAAGTGGGCACGAGCGGTGTCGAAGGCGTGGCCGACCGGCGCCGCGCGGCCACCGAGCCTACGGAGCAGCCTACCCGCGTATCGCCGGGGCTGACCCCCGTGCCGATCGTCCCCTCCGCGGCCTGATCCCCGGGACCCGGGGGACCACACGCGGGACTACTCGGGACCCAAGACCGTATCCGGCGGGCCGCCCGCCACCGGCAGCCCGCCCGCTCCGCGGAGCGTGTGCGATACTCGCGGCCGTGCGCATGCGTACTGGCCCGGCCGATCCCCGGCAACAGGGCCGCCACGCGTGCCCCTGCCCCCTGGAACCGGCCTGATCCTCATGACCGCTGCGCTGCTCCCCGCCATTGAACTCGAATCCGCGCCCGGCCCGGCGCAACCCGCGTCGCAACCGCCCGCCTACGCCGTCATCTGGATGCATGGCCTCGGTGCCGACGGCAGCGACTTCGTGCCCGTGGTGCCCGAACTCGGGCTCGCCGGCGCGCCCAATATCCGCTTCATCTTCCCGCATGCGCCAGCGATGCCCGTGACCGCCAACGGCGGCTACGTCATGCCCGCCTGGTACGACATCCTGTCATTCGACGAAGTCGGCCGACGCGGCGACGAGGCGGGCATCCGCAAATCGCGCGACGCCATCCGCGCCCTGATCGCGCGGGAGAACGAGCGCGGCGTGCCGAGCGAGCGCATCGTGCTCGCCGGGTTCTCGCAAGGCGGCGCCATCGCCTACACGGCGGGACTCACGCATCCGGAGCGCCTCGGCGGCATCATCGCGCTATCGACATACATCCCCTCGCCGGACCTCGTGGCAGCCGAAGCCTCGGCCGCGAACGCCGATACGCCGATCTTCGCGGCCCATGGCACCGCGGACGATGTCGTGCCGCTGGCGCTGGGCGAGCAGGCGCGCGACTTCCTCCGCGCGCGCGGCCACGCGCCGCAATGGCAGACCTATCGCATGGCGCATTCGGTGTGCCTCGACGAAATCGCCGATATCGGCCAATGGCTGCGGGCGCGCTTCGCATGATTCCGCAGACACCGCCCCCGCGCATCGACTTCAACACGCGCAAGGCCCTGATGTTCGCGCTGACCGCGGAACGGCTCTCGGCCTATTACGAACACGGCAAGTGGATGACGGACGCGCAGGGCGCGACGCTGGCCGGCATGTGGCTGTCGCGGTCGAAGCTGCAGCTCGCCTTATCGGAGCGGCGCCTGCTGTCCGAACTCAGCGACCAGTTCGCGCGCCAGCTGGCGGAACAACTGTCGCGCGAAGCCGGCCTGTATGCGTCGCACGAGATGATGGAAGCGCTGGACCCCAACTACCAGTCCGCATTCGCCCACGACATGCTGGACGAATGCGAACGATTGCTAAGAGAGAACGGCGTTACCGAGTGACCGGCGCGGAGCTGCGGCGCGGCCGTGTGAGTTCGGCAATATCGAGCCGGCGGAACACCAGCGCCGACAGCATCGTAATGATGCCCACACTGACGAAGGCGAGGCGATAAGCCGGCGCGGCCACGCCGAGCTTGACCGAGAACAGGCTGACGAGCCCGCCGCCGATTGTCACGCCCAGGCCGATGGCCAGCATCTGGACCATCGAGAACAGGCTGTTGCCGCTGCCCGCGTCTTCGCGCGAGAGGTTCTTGAGCGTCACGCTGTTCATCGCGGCGAACTGCATCGAGTTGGATGCGCCGAAGATCGCCAGCTGCAGGATCGACACGGCGAGCGGCCAGCCAGGCGCCATCGCCGCGAACGATGCGATCGACCCGCCGACGATCAGCGTGTTGACCACAAGGAAATTGCCGTAGCCGAAGCGGTTCACCAGCGGCACGATCCAGCGCTTGGCCACCGCGCCCGAGATCGCCACCGGCAGCAGCATCAGGCCGGAATGGAACGGCGTGTAGCCCAGTTGCAGCTGCATCAGCAGCGGCAGCAGGAACGGCACCGCGCCGGAACCGATGCGCGCCACGAGGTTGCCGATCAGCCCGGTGCTGAAGTTCGGTTCGCGGAACAGCGCGAGCCGGAACAGCGGCGTGCGATGGCGCCGCGCATGCGGGATGTACAGCAGCGCCGACACGACGCTCAACGCGGCGAGCGCGAGGCCGAGTGCGGGACCGCCGGTTCCGTGCGAGGCGTCGAGCGCCAGCGAGAACGACACCATGCACAACGACAGCAGGCCGCAGCCCAGCCAGTCGAACGGCGGTGCCACGCCCGACTCGCCGGGCGGCAGATAGCGCCGCACCGCGAGCAGGCCGATCAGTCCCACCGGCACGTTGATCAGGAAGATCCAGTGCCACGACGCGCTCTCCACAAGCCAGCCGCCGAGCACCGGACCGAAGATCGGCCCAACCTGCCCCGCCACCGAGACGAACGCCAGCGCCGCGATGTATTGCTCGCTCGGCACGTTGCGCAACACGGCCAGCCGGCCGATCGGCAAGAGCATCGACCCGCCGATACCCTGCAGCACGCGCGCGATGGTCAATTCCGTGAGCGTGTGGGCCGTGGCGCAGAACACCGAGCCCAGCACGAAAATCAGGATGGCGGTGAAGTACACCCGGCGCGTGCCGAAGCGATCGGCCAGCCAGCCCGAGGCCGGCGTTAGCATCGCCATCGTCAGCGTGTACGCGACGATCACCGGCTGCAATGCAAGCGGTTTCTCGTTGAGGCTGTGGGCGATCGAAGGGAGTGCGGTGTTGAGAATCGTCGTGTCGAGGGCTTGCATGAAGAAGCCCGCAAAGACGATCCAGAGCATGGCCTTCTGGGAAGACCCGGTTGTTCCGGCGGCGGTGGGGGGTGAAGCGGCAGTCATTGCGTGTTTTTGTAGCGAATGCTGAAATGTTATCGATCGCATCGCCCATCGGGAACCCCTCTGGCGTTATTGACTGCAATCGGAAATGCCGATGACAATGCCGCCATGCTCAATCCTGTCTGGATCCAGACCTTCTCCACGGTCGCCACGGCCCGCAGCTTCACGGATGCCGGCCGCCAGCTGGGCCTGTCCCAGTCCTCGGTCAGCGACCATATCCGTCGGCTCGAACAGAGCGTCGGCCGGCGGCTCTTCGTACGGGACACCCACTCGCTGTCGCTGACGCCTGACGGCGAGGCGCTGCTGGTCCACGCGCGCCTGATTCTCGAATCGATCGCCCGGGCGGAGGGCCAGTTCAGCGCGCCGCGTCTCCAGGGCCGCGTGCGTCTCGGCACATCGGAAGATCTGGCTCAGGGACCGCTGCCAAACGTCCTGGCCGCGTTCCGCGATGCGCATCCCGACGTCGAATTCGAGATCACGATCGGCATGACGGGCCGCCTGTACGAGCTCATGGATGCGGGCGCGCTGGACCTGATGGTCGGCAAGCGGCGCGAAGGCGATCGGCGAGGCGTGCCGCTGTTCCGCGGCCAGCTCGAATGGCTGTCGCGGCCGGGCACGGTGATCGACGTCCGGCAGCCCCTGCCCCTGATCCTCGTCCACGAGCCGAGCGTCACGCGCTCCGTGGTGCTCGATGCGCTGGCCAAGAGCGGCTGGCGCTGGCATATCGTCTGCTCGAGCAGCAGCCATTCGGGCTGCATCGCCGCCGCGCGCGGCGGGCTGGGTATTACCGTGCGGGCCCAAAACCTGTCGGGGCGCGGCCTCGTCCCGCCCGTGAACTACGCGGAGTTGCCTGCGCTACCCGATGTGGAGTTCATTTCGCTGTCGGCGCGGCGCGTCAGCAAACCGGCCGAGACCCTCCTGCGCCTATTGCAGAAAAGCGATCTGCGCTCTCCCCGCGACGACTGAACGTCCGCGCGCCGCTCAACGTAGGGCGTGCAATGCCTCGTAGGCGGTCAGCAGATGGTATGGCGTGGTGGAAGGCATTTCCGCGCGCAGGACCGACCCATCGGCGGCCAGCACCTCATTCCACCCGAGCGGATGCAGGAAACGGATGCGAAAACTCGCGATCCACGCTTCCAGTTGCGCCAACGCGCCGGCTTCGCCGCCGATCGTCCCGCGCAGGCCAAGTGCGCGGGCGAACTCCGTCTGCGCCCAGATGCGCTGCGTGGTATCGATCTGACGGCCTTTATCGTCGATCGCCGCGCATACGCCGAGCGTATCGGCATCAACCACGCCATGCTGCCGCGCGAAGGTGAAAGCCTTGTCGAGGGTTTCACGCAACGGCGAATCGGCGAACACCTTTGGCGCCATCGCGACCAGCGAATACCACTCGAACTGGTGGCCGGGCTCGATCCGGTTGCCGGCGGTGCCCTGCGGCAGTTCGGCGATGCAGCCGCTGAGCGGATCGACGAACGTCACGTGCACCGCCCGCGCCAGGGCCTGCAGCCGGGTTTCGAACCATCTGTCGCCTGTGGCGTCAAGCGCGGCCAGATAGGCCTCGGTCAGGTGCATGACGGGGTTCTGCAGCACGCCCGCACCGCTATCGGCAAAGTCCGCCGTGAGCGCCGCGTGATACAGGCCGGCGCCGTTGGCGAAGCGCTGCTCCACCACGTCCACGGTGCCGCGCAGCACCGATAACGCCTCGGAATCCGACGACGCGCGGTAGTAGTGCGCCGCCGCGAAGATCACGAATGCATGGGTATAGAGGTCGCGCGCGGTATCGAGCGGCTGGCCATCGGGACCCACGCTGTAGATCCATGCGCCGCGATCCTGCCCGCCGAAATACCGGCGCAGCGACGAGAACAGCGTGCGCGCGTGCGTCAGATGTCCTGCCCTGGAGAAGACGAACAACTGCCGCGCGCAGGCCATCGCCCGAAAGCGCTGGTCCGGCCGCGGCGCGCCCGTGACGCCGTCCAGCGCCTCGTGCGCAAGCTGCCGGCCGGCGTCCCAGCCCGCGCCGGTCCACGCCGGCAGCACGGTGGCGTCGTAGTGGGCAACGAGGGTATCGATCGCGCGGGCGAGGGAAGACGGTACGGGCATCGGAACAACGGTCATAAGGGGCTCAATGGCGCGGATGCGCGGGGAGCCGAGCGGCAAAGATACTGGAAATGCGCCGCGCGCGATAGCCGCCGGGGCGCACCCCGCACATGCCCGCATTGCCGCTGGCATTGCTGCAAAGCGGTGCTATGGTAAAAGTCCGACGGCCCCGCCGGGGCTCGCGGCACGCCACGGGAGCGCACCATGGCCATGCAACCCCATATCACGCCCACTGCTCCGACGACGCTCAGCGACAAGCGCCGGACGCTCGTCATGCACGTGATGGAAGATCCGCCGGGACGCTACTCGTGGCGCATCGTCGTCGAGGAACATTGCGGTGGCGCGGACTGTGACAGCACCATCGAGTCGTCGATGCATTATGCGTCCATGGCCGAGGCCGAGGCGGCGTGCTGGGCCTGCGGCAACGGCATGCTGGACATCCCCCGCACCGCCGGAGGGCATGCGCGCCACCACTGAGCCGCCCGGGCGGCGCGTCAACTCCGCACGGTTTCAAACGCATCCGGGGTTTCGCCGCCTTTTTGCGCCTTCGCACGGCATGCCCTAGGCTGTTAACGCCTCAGCCCGGCTTCTCGCTTTCCCCCGAGCGAGCGGGGGCGCATTGGTAATGGGAGAAGCGATGGACAAGCCTACCGTAAGCCCCCAGCGCTTTGTCGAACTGCTCAACGAGCGTCTCGCCATGCATCCGCTGTATCGCGAAGGCATGCATGTCTACGCCATTCCGGCTCACGCCGAAGTCCCGCGGGGACTGGTATGCGTGGGTCCGCGTGGCACCGAAGGCATTTGCGCGACGATCGAGAACATCGTGCGCGGCGAATGCGAAGTGGTGCCCGATATCTCGCAAGACTGGCCGCCACGGGCGCCTCGCCCGCGTTCTTACTCGGCCCCGGCGCCCTGAGGGGCGCCGTCTTTCCTCCTCGCCATCCCGGTTCCGGGCAATTGCTACACAGTGCGCACCTCGGCTGCGTAGCGCGCGCGCCATCGTTACAATGACACCCGCACGCAACGCGGGAGAGTCGATGAGAAGGATTGCAGAGGACGGGATCGCACAGGACGGAGTCGCCAGTTTCCCGGACACCCAGGTCAGCCCCCACGGGCAAGCCACTGCCGAGGCACGGGCCGCCGCCGTGGCCGCCACCATCGCGCGCCAGGCCGTGGATGAGGCGGACCATGCGATGCGCAACTGGACCGACCCCGCCCCGGGCCCGATCCGCATCGGCTCCCCCGAACACCTGCGCATGTTCAGCAACATGCTGCTCCAGACCCACAACCCCTACAAACCCGCCGTCATCGACTGGCCGAAACTCGCGCCGGACGCGCTCCGCCGCGTGACCTCCCTGCCGATCTGGGATATCGCCGTGCAGACGGAGGGCCGCGCATCCGTGCGCGTGCATGCGTTCGCCAATACCGTACGGGACCCGCTGCTGCGCAGCGCGCTGGAGATGGACGGCGACGAGGAAGCGCGCCACAAGGTCGTGCTGTCCAAGCTCGTCGAGGCTTACGGCATCGCGCTCGAACCCGAGCCCGAGTATCCGGTGCCGGCCGACCCCGAATGGGGATGGCTGGCCACAGGCTACAGCGAGTGCATCGACAGCTTTGCCGCGTTTGGCCTGTTCGCGGCCGCCAGGCAGTCGGGATTCTTTCCGGAGGAACTGGTCGAGACGTTCGAGCCCGTGATCCAGGAGGAGGGCCGCCATATCCTGTTCTTCGTGAACTGGGCCGCGTGGTACCGGCGCAGCCTGCCGTGGTGGCGCCGGCCGTTCTACACGCTCAAAGTCTGGCGCGTGTGGGTGCACCTGATCCGCGAACGCATCGGCATCGCCAAGGGCATCGACACCGGCGACAGCGTGCAGGACGCCAACTTCCCGATGAACGCATCGGGCGCGCTGACCGAATCCCTGACGCCCGGCGCACTCATCGACCTGTGCCTCGTCGAGAACGAGCGGCGCATGGCAGGGTATGATGCGCGCCTGCTGCGGCCCGACTTCGTGCCCCGCATCGCGCGGCTCGTGCGCCGGTTCGTGAAGTAGTCCCCCTGTCCTGCCCCCTGTAGACAAGAACGAGATGATGTTTGCCCTGTCCCTGCTGACACTGGCGATCTGGTGCGTGCTGGTGTTCGCGCGCGCGGGATTCTGGCGCGTGTCCAAGCCCGCGCCGTCGCCGCGCCCCGCCGCCTGGCCAGCCGTGGTCACCGTGATTCCCGCCCGCGACGAGGCTGACGTCATCGGCCGCGCCGTCGGCGGCGTGCTGGGCCAGCGGTATGCCGGAAAGCTCCACCTCGTCGTCGTGGACGACCACAGTCACGACGGAACCGCCGACATCGCGCGCGCCGCCGCCGTGACGCTGGGCCGCGCGGACGCGCTGACCGTGATCGGCGCGCGAGACCTGCCCGCGGGGTGGAGCGGCAAGGTATGGGCGCAGTCCGAGGGACTCGCCGCCGCCGATGCGGCCATGCCCGACGCCGAGTTCGTCTTCCTGACCGATGCCGATATCTGGCATGGCCCGAACGTGGTGAGCGACCTCGTTGCGCGCGCGATCGACGAAAAGCGCGACCTGACCTCCCTGATGGCGCGCCTGCGCTGCGAATCGTGGTGGGAACGCATGATCGTGCCCGCTTTTGTCTTCTATTTCGCCAAACTCTATCCGTTCCGCAAGGTTGCCGACGTGAACAGCGACGTCGCCGCCGCGGCGGGCGGCTGCATGCTGGCGCGCCGCTCCGCCCTCGCGCGCATCGGCGGTTTCGAAGCCATTCGAGGCGAGTTGATCGACGATTGCAGCCTGGCCGCCCAAATCAAGAAAGGCGGATCGATCCGGCTGGACCTTGCAGACGACAGCCTTTCGCTGCGGCCGTACGACGACTGGTCGAGCCTGTGGAACATGATCGCGCGGAGCGCCTATACCCAGCTGCACTACTCGCCGTGGATGCTGGCCGGGGCCACGGTCGGCATGCTGCTGACCTATATCGCGCCGCCCGTGCTCGCATTGGCCGGTGGGCCGGCGCTGTGGCCGGCGTGGCTGGCGTGGATCCTGATGGCGGCAAGCTACCGGCCGATGCTGCGCGAGTACCGCCAGCCGGCGTGGCTGGCACCGCTGCTGCCCGTGACGGCGCTGTTCTATCTCGGCGCAACGCTGGATTCGGCACGCCGGTACTGGCTCAAGCGGGGGGGACAGTGGAAGGGGCGCGCGCAGGCGCCCGTGAGGTCATGACTTGCCCTCCCGCGCCATGCACTCAACGCTTGTCGAGGTAGCCGGCCTGCCTGAACCACGCCAGCGCGTCGCGCAGCCCTTCCTGATAGGGGCGCGGCGCGTAGCCGAGCTCCCGCCTGGCCTTGTCGGACGTGAAGAACATCCGGTAGCGCGACATCTTGAGCGCGTCCACGGTGACGAACGGCTCCTTGCCGGTGAACCGCGCAATGGTCTCCGCCACGCGGGCGATCGGGTACAGCGGCCAGCGCGGCAGCTCGATGGTCGGCGCGCGGCGGTTGGACATGCCGGCGATATCGCGCAGCATCTGGCGCAGCAGCACGTCCTCGCCGCCGAGGATGTAGCGCTCGCCGATGCGGCCGCGTTCGAGGGCCTGGAAATGCCCCGTGGCAACGTCATCGACGTGGACGAGGTTGAGGCCCGTATCGACGAATGCCGGAATCTTGCCCGTGGCCGCCTCCACGATGACGCGGCCGGTCGGCGTCGGCTTGACGTCGCGCGGACCGATCGGCGTGGACGGATTGACGATCACGGCGGGCAGGCCTTCGGCTATCATGCGCTCCACTTCGCGTTCGGCGACGACCTTGCTGCGCTTGTACGCGCCGATCGCCTCGTCCGCGGCCAGCGGCGCGGTCTCGTCCACCGGCGCCGTGGCGCCGGCGACGCGCAGCGTGGCCACGCTGCTCGTGTAGACGATGCGTTCGACGCCCGCGGCGCGCGCGGCTTCCATGACGTTGACCGTGCCGATGCGGTTGTTGCGCACGATCTCTTCGGGATCCGGCGCCCAAAGGCGGTAATCGGCGGCGACGTGTAACAAGTAGCGCACGCCGTCCATCGCGCGCGTCATGGAGGCGGCATCGCGGAGGTCGCCCTCGACCAGCTCGACCGGCAGGCCTTCGAGGTTGGTGCGCGGGCTGGATGTCCGCACGAGAACCCGCACGCGAAACCCGCGGTCGAGTGCCTGACGCATCACAGAAGAACCCAAAAAACCGGAAGCGCCGGTCACCAGAATCGAATCGCTAATTTCAGTTCCCCTGTCATCAAAATGCCCTGCAAGCACGTTGGCCAATACCAACGTATCGAACAAGAAAATCGGCAGCGGTATATAGTAACCACCGTGCGTCGGAAAAGTGATGCAGAAATACCAATAAGATGATGAAAAATCGTACAAGAGTCGGGGGGCCGTCTCTATGCAGGTGATCCTTGCCCAGCCCAGGGGCTTCTGTGCCGGAGTCGTGCGCGCGATCGAAATCGTCGACCGTGCGCTGATCAAGCACGGCGCGCCTGTTTACGTTCGCCACGAGATCGTCCACAACAAGCATGTGGTCGAGACCCTGAAGAAGAAGGGTGCGCGGTTCGTGGAGGAGCTGGATGAGGTGCCGGGCGGTGCCGTGACGATTTTCAGTGCCCATGGCGTGGCGCGAACGGTCGTGGCGGAAGCGCGCGAGCGCCAGCTGCACGCGATCGACGCGACCTGCCCGCTCGTGATCAAGGTCCACACCCAGGGCCGCCAGTATGCCGCGGCCGGCCGCAAGGTGATCCTGATCGGCCATGCGGGCCACCCCGAGGTGGAAGGCACGATGGGCCAGATTCCGGGCAATGTGATCCTGGTGCAGAACGAGGCGGAGGTCGAGACGCTCGATATCCCCGCCGATGCGCCCGTGGCCTATGTCACGCAGACCACGCTGTCCGTGGATGACACGCGCAATATCATCGCCGCGCTGCATCGCCGCTTTACCGACCTGGTGGGGCCCGATACGCGCGATATCTGCTATGCCACGCAGAACCGCCAGAGCGCGGTGCGAGAACTGTCCACGCATGTGGACGTGATTCTGGTGATTGGCGCCACCAACAGTTCCAACTCCAACCGTCTGCGTGAAATCGGTGCCGAAAGCGGCGTTCCGAGCTATTTGATCGCCGACGGCAGCGAACTCGATCCGGCGTGGGTGCGTGACGCCCGCGTGATCGGCATCACCGCTGGGGCGTCCGCGCCCGAAGAGATGGTGGAAGACGTCATTGCGGCGCTGCGCCGCCTCGGGCCGGTCGAGGTATCGACCATGGCGGGCCGTGAGGAGCATGCCGAATTCCGTCTGCCGGCCGAACTGGCCGATCCGAAGCTGGCCTCACGACAGGCCAGAGACACCGATAACGACAGCAATGCGCAGCTCGCCGACACCCGGCAAGCCGAAACGCAAGCCTGAATACCACTGAAGGAAGCACCTTGGCCATTCCGTTCCTGCAGGTCGCCCGCGTGGGCGCCTACATCGCACGCAAGCATCTTTCCGGTCAGAAGCGTTACCCGCTCGCCCTGATGCTCGAGCCCCTGTTCCGCTGCAACCTGGCCTGTTCCGGCTGCGGCAAGATCGACTATCCGGATCCCATCCTGAACCAGCGCCTGTCCGTCGCGGAATGCCTGGAAGCGGTGGATGAGTGCGGCGCGCCCGTGGTGTCGATAGCCGGCGGCGAGCCGCTGCTCCACCGCGACATGCCCGAGATCGTGCAGGGCATCATCGCGCGCAAGCGCTTCGTGTACCTTTGCACGAACGCACTGCTGATGGAAAAGAAGATGGACGACTACAAGCCGAGTCCGTACTTCGTCTGGTCCGTCCACCTTGACGGCGATCGTGAAATGCACGATCACTCGGTGAACCAGGAAGGCGTGTACGACCGCTGCGTCTCCGCGATCGCCGAAGCGAAGAAGCGCGGCTTCCGCGTGAACATCAACTGCACGCTCTTCAATGACGCCAAGCCGGATCGCGTGGCGAAGTTCTTCGACACCGTGAAGGAAATGGGCGTCGACGGCATCACCGTGTCGCCGGGCTACGCCTACGAGCGCGCACCGGACCAGCAGCACTTCCTGAACCGCGGCAAGACCCGCCAGCTGTTCCGCGACATTCTGTCGCGCGGCAACGCCGGCAAGAACTGGGCTTTCAGCCAGTCGACGATGTTCCTCGACTTCCTGGCAGGCAACCAGACCTACCACTGCACGCCCTGGGGCAACCCGGCGCGCACGGTGTTCGGCTGGCAGCGTCCGTGCTACCTGGTCGGCGAAGGCTACGTGAAGACCTTCAAGGAACTGATGGAAGAGACCGACTGGGACGCGTACGGCACCGGCAACTACGAAAAGTGCGCGGACTGCATGGTCCACAGCGGCTACGAAGCCACGGCCGTGGCCGACACCTTCGCCCATCCGTTGAAGGCACTGGGCGTGTCCCTGCGCGGCGTGAAGACCTCGGGCCCGATGGCGCCGGACATCTCGCTGGACAAGCAACGTCCGGCCGACTACGTGTTCTCCCGCCACGTCGAAATCAAGCTGGCGGAAATCGGCGGCCTGCAGAAGAAGCCCAAGGCCGGCAACGCCAGCAAGGAATCCGCCGCCACGGTCCACTGATCGGTACGGCCTCTGAACGGCACGGCATTCCCTGAAGTCAGAACGGCTGCGAGCGATCGCAGCCGTTTTTGTTTTCCGGGGCGCCACCGATACAAACCCCGATACAAACCGGGCGCGGATCCCACCATAGTCGGGGCTGCCCCGACGAACGAGAAGCGCCGGGCGGCGCTCAGGCGGCGCCGCGTGCGTTATGGTTGGTGAGGTACTTGATGAGGCCGTCCACGCCGTCGCGCGCGACGATGTCGGCGAACTGCTTGCGGTAGACCTCGATCAGCCACGCGCCCATCATATTGATGTCGTAGATTTTCCAGCCATCGGGGGTCTTCGTCAGCCGGTAGTCGATGAGCATCTCGTCGCCGTTGTTGAGCACGCGCGTGCCCACGACCGAGTCGTTGGCGTTGCTGCCGGCCTGCGGCGGCTGGTAACGGAACTTGGGATTCTGGTCGCGGAGTTGCGACAGCGAGACCGCGTAACTGCGCACCAGCAGTTGCGTGAATTGTTCCTGCAGCGTCTTCTGCTGCTCGGGCGTGGCGGTCTTCCATGCCCCGCCGACCGCGAGACGCGTCGTACGGCCGAAGTCGGTATACGGGAGGAACTGCTTCTGGACGACGGCGGTGATCTTGGCGAGATCGCCGCTGCGCGTTTCGGGGTTGGACTGAATCTGGGAGATCACGCCCTCGACGGCCGCGCGCACGAGGCGGTCCGGCGCGGCCTTGGTATCGACCTGCGCGTGAGCGACGGAAACCAGCGCCACGAGGGCGACGGGCGCAATGGGGGCGAGTGCGACGGGATGGAAACCGGAGAGCTTCATGGGCGACTAATACTGATCAAGGCAATGACAGACCGGCGAGCCGGATGACGAACCAGTATATAGCGGATCGGGACCGGGTCGACAGCGTGCCTCATACCGCACCCCAAGGTGACGTCAGCGGCAACCGCTATACTCCGGGCTGCCGCACGCGCATCGTCACGCCACGTCACACCACGTCACATGGCCGAATCCTAACCGACCCCCAATGCTGAGACCGCTGCTCATCCGTACCGTCAAGTTCGCTACCCGTCACGCCTGGGGCGTGCTCGCGGTATCGCTGCTGCTCACCGCCCTCAGCGGCATCTATGTGGCGCGCAATTTTGCGATCAACACCGATATCAGTCGACTGCTTGAATCGGACGCACCATGGGCGACGAACGACAAGGCCATCAGTGCGGCATTCCCGCAACGGGACAATCTGATCCTCGCGGTCGTCCAGGCACCGGCGAAGGAGTTGGCCGATGCCGCCGCGAACGAGCTTGCGGTCAAGCTGCGCGAGCAGCCAAAGCGATTCAACGCCGTGGGCCAGCCCGGCGGCGGCCCATTCTTCGAACACAACGGCCTGCTGTTCGCGGACACCAGCACGGTGCAGGACATGGGCGGCAAACTGACACAGGCGCGGCCCCTGTTGAACAACCTCGCGCACGATCCCACGCTGCGGGGCCTGTCCGACCTGCTGACGACGACGCTCGCGCTGCCGCTGCAACTGGGCCAGGTGAAGCTGTCGGACATGGACAAGCTGCTCGGCGCGAGCGCGAAGACCGTCGATGGCGTGCTCGAGAAGAAGCCCGCAGCACTGTCGTGGGCCGGCCTCGTCGATGATGAACTCAAGCCGGATACGCAGGGCCGCGCGTTCAGTTTCATCACGGTCTCCCCGGTGCTGGACTTCAGCGACCTCAAGGCAGGGTCGGCCGCGAGCGACGCAATCCGCGCCGCGGCCGCCGAGCTCAAGCTGGCCGAGCGCTATAACGCGCAGGTGCGCCTGACGGGCTCGCAGCCGCTGGCCGATGATGAATTCGCGTCGGTCAGCGAAGGCGCCGAGCTCAACGGCATCCTGACCCTGATCGTGGTTATCGGCATTCTCTGGATGGCGTTGCGCTCGGGCCGGCTGATCGTGGCCGTGCTGACGAGCCTGATCTGCGGCCTGCTGATGACCGCCGCGCTGGGCCTCGCCATGGTCGGCGCGCTGAACATGATCTCGGTCGCGTTCGCTGTGCTGTTCGTGGGCCTGGGCGTGGACTTCGGCATCCAGTACGGCGTGCGCTATCGCGCGGAGCGCTGCGAGCACAACGACCTGTCGCTCGCGCTGGAGCTTGCGGCGCGCGACGTGGCCACCCCGCTCTCGCTCGCGGCGGCGGCCACCGCGGCCGCGTTCTTCTGCTTCCTGCCGACCGACTACCGTGGCGTGGCGGAGCTCGGCAAGATCGCCGGCGTCGGCATGATCGTCGCATTCGCAACCACCTTCACGATGCTGCCGGCGCTGATCCGCGTGCTGCGCCCGACGGGCGAGCGCGAGGCCCCGGGCTTCGCCTGGCTGGCGCCGGCCGATGCCTTCTTCGAACGCCATCGCAAGTCGGTACTCCTGGCGACCGGTGCGATCATCGTGGCCGGCATTCCGCTGCTGATGCACCTGCGCTTTGACTTCGATCCGCTGCATCTGAAAGACCCCGCATCGGAGTCCATGTCCACGCTGCTCGCGCTCAAGGATTCGCCGCAGGCGGGCACGGACAACGTGAGCGTGCTCACGCCCACGCTGCCCGCCGCGCAGGCCCTCGCGGGCAAGCTCGCCGCGCTGCCCGAAGTGTCGCGCGTGGTCACGCTGAACACGTTCATCCCGGCTGACCAGGCGCCCAAGCTGGCCGCCATCGCCGACATGTCGAAGAACCTGATGCCGGTGCTCACGCAGCAGCCGTCGGCGCCCGCCGACGACGCGCGCCGCGTGGCCTCGCTGCGCAACGCCTCGCGCCAGCTCGCGCTTGCCGCAGAGGACCATCCCGGTCCGGGCGCGGAATCGGCCGCGCACCTGAGCCGCTCGCTCGGCAAGCTCGCCGCCGCTGACGCCGCCACGCGGGACCGCGCGGAGGCGGCCATCGCACTGCCGCTGCGGCTCGCGCTGGCCAAGCTGCAGCGCGCGCTGTCGCCGTCGCCGGTCACGCGCGAATCGCTGCCGCCCGAACTCGTGCGCGACTGGCTGGCGCCGGACGGCCAGGCGCTGATCAGCGTGAGCCCGAAGATGCCGGCCGCCGCGCGCAGCGACGAGGACGTCCGCGAAGCGACACTCGACCGGTTTACCGGAGCGGTGTTACGCGTCGCGCCGAACGCGACGGGCGGGCCCATCGCCATTCAGGGTTCGGCCGATACGATCATGACCGCGTTCGCCCATGCCGGCATCTGGGCCGTGATCTCGATCGCGGTGCTGCTCTGGATCACGCTACGCCGGATCGGCGACGTGCTGCGCACGCTGATTCCGCTGCTGGTCTCGGCGATCGTGACGCTGGAGCTCTGCGCGGCTTTCGGTATCGCACTGAATTTTGCAAATATCATCGCGCTGCCGTTACTGCTCGGCATCGGTGTCGCGTTCAAGATCTACTACGTAATCGCGTGGCGCCACGGCAAGACCAAGCTGTTGCAATCGAGCCTCACGCACGCGGTGCTATACAGCGCGGCCACCACGGCCACCGCGTTCGGCAGCCTCTGGTTCTCGCACCATCCCGGCACAGCGAGCATGGGAGAACTGCTGGCGCTGGCGCTGGTCTGCACGCTCGCGGGCGCGGTCTTCTTTCAGCCGATATTGATGGGCCGTCCCCGCCGGCGCCTGGCGACGGATCCGCAGGGTCCGTCCATGCCCCCTGTCATGGTGGCGACGCAACTGGCAAAATCAGCCGATACTTCGCAAAGGCCCGACCCAGGCAAGCCCCGGCGGTAATCATCTACAGTCATCCGCTACAGTCATCCGCTACAGTCGTGCCTACGCTATCTGGCGCGGCAGCACCGTGTGTTGCCGCACCCGCATCACGCCGTTGCCGCGCGCGCACGCTTGATTCCCGCGCAATGGCACCCCATAACAAGAAATCGCCGATCCTCGTGTACTCCATGTCCGCCCGTCTCGCCTCCGTATCCACCGCTCCCCGTCCGCTGGCTGCCGCCGCGCTGACGGCCGCCGCACTCCTCGCTTCCGGCTGCGCCACCGGACCGCAAGCCAACCAGGACGACCCGCTCGAACCGATGAACCGCGCCGTGTTCAAGGTCAACGACACCGTGGACCAGTACGTCGCGGTGCCGATTGCGAAGGGCTACCAGAAGGTGACACCGGAACCCGCGCGGACGGCGGTGACCAATTTCTTCTCGAACCTGGCCGACGTCGGCAACTTCGCGAACAACGTGCTGCAGGGCAAGGGCGTGGAAGCCGCGGAAACGCTGATGCGCGTGGCCATCAACTCGGTGCTGGGCATCGGCGGCCTGATCGACATCGCCACGCCGGCCGGCCTGAGCAAGCATTCGCAGGACTTCGGCCTGACGCTCGGCGTCTGGGGCGTCCCGTCAGGTCCGTACCTCGTCCTGCCGCTGTTCGGACCGAGCTCGTTCCGCGACGGCGTGGGCCTCGGCGCGAGCTTCTACCTCGACCCCGCGCACTACCTCGATCCGGCGTGGCGGAACTCGCTGTTCGGTGTGAACGTGGTGAGCACGCGTGCCAACCTGCTGGGCGCCACCGACCTGCTCTCGCAGGCCGCGCTCGACAAGTATGCCTTCGTGCGCGATGCATACAGGCAGCGCCGCCAGTACCTCATCGAAAGCGGCAGCGGCAAGCTGCCGGCTTACGACGACGAGGATGACGATGCCGCCGCCCCGGGAACGTCGGCACCGGCGTCAGGGCCGGCGCCAGCGCCGGTGAAATCCACCACCACGCCCGTGGACTCGTCGGAAACGCCGAAGCAATAACGACAAAAAGGTCCCGACAGCAAGACGGGAAAACGCTGTCGGGACCGCAAAAGACATCGCATTCTCGGCGCAACGCCGCCACGTTCTCTCTTCCTTTTGACAACTTGAGATTCCGCTCGCCGGCGGAAATCTAAAGTTGTCGCAAGCCTCCCCGACACGCGCGGCCCTTCGCATAGGCTCGAACCCGATTCGATGCCCTACTCATGCGAGGTTAATCCGTGTCGTCATTCCTGCCGGTCCCCTTGCGCCGCCATACGATGGTCGGCGTTGACATCGGCGCGTCCAGCGTCAAGGTTGTCGAGATATCGGTCGCACGTGGCGGCCGGGCGCTCACGCTGCACCGCTGCGCCAGCGAACTGCTTGAAAAGGGCGCCGTGGTCAACGGCAGCCTCGTGCAGGTGGATGCCGTGGCCAGAGCGCTCACCAGCGCCCTGCGCAAGGGCCGCATCCACTCGCATGCGGCAACGCTCGCGCTGCCGCTGTCGCTGACCGAATGCTCCACGCTGTCGTTACCCGACAACCTCAGCCACGACGAACTCGGCGTGGAGGTTGAACACGAAGCGCAGCGACTCTATCCCCCTTCCGAACAGATCAATTACGACCACGGCATCATCGCCCATCACCGCGAAGCAAAGAGCGTCACGGTGCAGGTGGTCGCCGCCCGGCGCGATGCCGTGGAAGAACGCGTCTTCGCGGCGGAATTGGCTGGGCTCAAGCCCGTCGCCATCGAGGTGGAAGAAACGTCGATCCACCGCCTGATGGCATCGCGCGCGCGCGCCGCGTCCAACGGACACGCCCACGCGGGTATCGAGGTCCTCGTTCACCTCGGCGCCACCCGCTCCGCGGCGCTGTTCTATCAGGGTGCGATGCCCGTGCATCGAGAGCAGATCAACAGCACGGGCGACCAGCTGACTGAAAGCTGCGCGCGCGCCTTCCGGCAGGACATGCGCAAAGCGGAGATCCACAAGCGCAAGAACACGCTGCCGCGCGAATGGCGCGCGCAGATTCTGAAGCCGTCGCTCGAACTCCTGGCGATGGAAATCCAGAGCGCAATCAGCAGCTTCGCGGCACGGTCAACGCTTGGCGCGGTCGAGCGCATCCTGCTGTGTGGCGGCCATGCATCGCTGCCCGGCCTCGATGAAGCGGTGCAGGCGCAGTCGCGCATCGCCACGGAAATCTTCGATCCGTTCGCGCACATGACCATCGGCCGGCACGTCAACCCGCGCTACTTCGAACGCGACCTGCCCGCGCAGGTCATCGGCGCGGGTCTTGGCCTGCGTGGAGGCGCGCAGCCATGATGGCCAACCCGGCTTCTATCGCCGCTCCCGTAGCGGCCTCCACCTCCGCATCCAGCGCGTCGACCGGCGCGGTGCTCGTGCAGCCCATCGTCGACACGATCAACCTGCTGCCGTATCGCGACCAGCAGCGGCAGGCACAACGCCGCGGGACCGCGATGGTGCTCGCGTTCGCCTGTGGCTGCGCGGTGCTGGCGCTGTTGGTCGCGCGCGCCGCGGTGACGCATGCGGCGGACAACGTCGTGGCGCTCAATGCCGTGCTCGCCGGCGAACTGCGCGAGATCGACCAGCGCGTGGGAGAGATCCGCACGCTCGAGCAGGAAGTGCAAGCCCTTGTCGCGCGCCAGAGCGCGATCGCGGTGCTGCAGCGCGAGCGGATGCAGGCACCGCGGCTGCTCGCGGAGCTAACGGCCTTCGTACCGCCAACGGTCTACGTCTCGACGCTCGAGCAGCGCGGCAGCGTAGTGACGCTCACGGGTGTGTCCGCCACGAACCAGGAGGTGTCAGCCCTGCTCGCGAACATGGGCCGGACGTCGGGCATCCGCGACCCCCAGCTCAGGGAATCGCGCACGAGTTCGGCGGACAGCGCCGGTGCGCGGTCGCCACGACGCAATGCCTTCGACTTCACGGTCAGCTTCACGTACGACGGCCCGCCGCAGCCCGCCGAAGGCGGGCGCGCCGCCGCCCTCGCCGCCGATGCGCGCCCGGACACGCAATCATGAAAATCCCTACGTACTTTGGTGATCTTGCCGCGCAGTTCCGCGACCTCGATGTCCGCGACCTCGCCAGTTGGGAGCCAGCCCCGCGCGCGGCGCTGGCGCTGTGCGCGGGCGCCGTGACCTTTGCGGCGGGCTGGTTCCTCACCGTTGGCGACAACATGGATGCGCTGCGGCATCTGGAGGCGGAGCATGCGGCGCTGCGCGAGAGATATCGCGTCCGCGCCGGCCAGGCGGTGCACCTGCCCACGCTGCGCACGCGCAAGGAGGAAGTGGCGACGCGCGTGACGGCAGCGGAACGGCAGTTGCCGAGCCGCACGGACATGGACGCCCTGCTCGCCGACATCAATCACGCGGGTCTGCTGCGCGGCCTGCAGTTCGAACTGTTCAAGCCCGAGGCGACGCGCATTGCGAGCGACTTCGCGGAGATCCCCATCCGCATACGAGTGACCGGACGTTTCTCCGACCTGGCGCGTTTCTCCGGGGATATCGCGACGATGTCACGGATCGTTTCGATGCGCGACCTCTCCATCCAGCACAACAAATCGGGCGGACTCGCCATGGAAGCCAACGTCATCGCTTACCGGCTGCTGGAAGCCGGCGAGAGCGAGTCGCAGGCCGACACCGCGCCCTCCGCCAAACACGGGGAGTCGCGATGAAACGACACCACCGCCACAACAGCCGGCGGACCCTCGCCATGCTGCTCGGCGCAGCGGTAGCCATCGGCGGGCTCACGGGCTGCCAGAGTTCCGACGAGGAGAAGCTGCGCAGATGGATCGAAACGACGAAGCGCGCAACGGCCGCCGAACCGGCGCAGTTGGCCGCCTCGACCGGAACGTCCGCGCCGCCGCCGGCGCCGGCGACCGAGAGCGATCCGTTCGCCATCGCACGGCTCGCGGCACCCGCCCAGGCGGCCGCCACTCACCCCGAAGCCTCGCGTCGGCGCGAGGCATTGGAAGCGTTCGCGCTCGACTCGATGCAGATGGTGGGCGTGCTCCATCGCGGCGGCAAGACCGTCGCGGTGCTGCGCGTCGGCGACCAGATCCATCACGTCGGCGTGGGGCAATACATGGGCATGCGCCATGGCCGTGTGACGCGCATTACCGATCAGGAGATCACGTTGCGCGAGTTGGTTCTCGAAGGCGAATCCGATTGGAAGGAACATATGACTAGTCTGAAGCTGGAGGCATCCTCAACATGAAATCCCGTCGCTGGCGGCGCGTCATTGGCACAAGCGCCGCCCTCACTCCCGCGCTGGCCGTGCAGGTCGCGCTGGCCCAAAGCAACTTCGTCAGACAGGTGGACGCCGCCGACAAGAGCGGCCAAACGACGTTCGTCATCGAGATGCAGTCCCCTATTCAAGGTAAGCCGCTCGACTTCATTACCGAAAAGCCCGCGCGCATCGCCTTCGACTTCGACGATACCGGCTTTGCCGCGGGCCGCGCGCGCTACAAGTACGACAGCCGGCTGCTCAACGGCGCGGACGTCATCGAGACCGGTGGACGCACGCGCGTCGTGCTGGACCTCAAGCGCTCGGTGCCGTATCGCACGGCCGTTCAGCATAACAAGCTCGTGGTCACGCTGGATCCACCCGCCGCGCTCGCGGAGGCGCCAGGCATGACGGCTATCGCTTCCGGAAAGGACGCGGCGCCTTCCTCGTACGGCGGCCAGCGCATGACGCTTAACTTCCAGAACGTCTCGGTGCGATCGCTGCTGCAGGTCTTCGGCGAATTCACTGGGCTCAACATCGTCACGAGCGACGCCGTGCAGGGCAACCTCACCCTGCGGCTCAACGACGTGCCATGGGACCAGGCCCTGCAGATCGTGCTCGATGCCAAGGGACTCGATTCCCGCCGCAACGGCAATGTCATCTGGATCGCGCCGAAGGCGGAGCTTGCCGAAAAGGAGAAGCTCGAGTTCGAATCGCGCCATCAGGTCAGCGAACTCGAGCCATTGCGCAGCGAAGTCTATCGCCTGAATTACCAGCGCGCCGACGATGTGCGCAGGATGCTCGTCGGCGACAGCGGCGCGCAGGGTGCGTTGCGCATGCTGTCGAAGCGCGGTGCGCTGACCGCGGACACGCGCACGAACCAGCTGTTCGTTTCCGACGTGGCGAGCAAGCTCGAGGAAGTGCGCGCGTTCATCGCCAAGATCGATATTCCGGTACGGCAGGTCCTGATCGAGGCGCGCATCGTCGAGGCGAACGACACCTTCAGTCGCAACCTCGGCGTCAAGCTAGGCTTCGCCGCGCGGTCGAAGGGCGCGAACTATGGCAGCGAATATGGCAACGTGCTACCCGGCTTCGCAAATGCCGGTGATGGCAGCGCCGGTTCCGTACCGCCGGCGGTGAGCCTGCCCGCTGCGGGCCTGGTCGGCGCCAACCCCGCCGCGCTCGCATTCAGCCTCTTCAATGCAAACGCAAGCCGCTTCCTGGCGCTGGAACTCACCGCGCTGGAAGCCGATGGCAAGGGCAAGATCATCTCGAGCCCGCGCGTGGTCACGGCCGACAACATCAAGGCGCTGATCGAGCAGGGAACGGAGTTGCCCTATCAGGCGGCCACGTCGAGCGGCGCCACGTCGGTGAGTTTCAAGAAAGCCAACCTCAAGCTGGAGGTAACGCCGCAGATCACGCCCGAGGGCAAGGTCATCCTCGACGTCGACGTCAACAAGGACAGCCGCGGTATCTCGACGCCAAGCGGCTTTGCCATCGACACCAAGCATGTGCGCACGCAGGTGCTCGTGGACAATGGCGGCACCGTCATGATTGGCGGCATCTTCATGGAGGACGAAGGCAACCAGAATACCAAGGTACCGCTTCTGGGCGACATTCCCGTACTCGGTCACCTGTTCAAGAGCAACGAGCGCGTCAGGGATCGCAAGGAGCTACTGGTGTTCCTGACACCGCGGATCCATGCGGACCTGGAGCTCGAACCGAAACTCGCCAGCGCGCGATAGACAGAGGCCGTCGCCATGACGAGGGCGGCCAGCGATGACTAAAGCCGGTAGAGGATTGTCCGCTACCGGCTTTGGTTTTTGTCGAGCGTCCGCCCGAGTGGCCTCCCGATTGTCCACAACTTCACGGCGTCTTCGCGATGCAGTCGCCTGGCACATACGAGGCGCGCCATGCGGCGCGGTTGGCCGGCGGCGTAACGGTGCAGCGCCACATGCCTTCCGCGCTGCGATCGAACTGGATGGCCGAGCCGTGGATCGCCGCGCTCGCATTGCCGCCGATATTCACCTTCAGGTAACCCGTGCGCGTCGCGGCAGCGTAGGTCCACAGGCCATCCGTGCTGATGGGACCGGTGAGATTCGACCGCACATAGCCGAGGTCGATGGCCGTGGGCGACGTCATGCCCCGGCCCAGATGCTCTTCGATCGACGTCTTGTACGCGGCTAGTTCGGACACCGCGCGCGCCATCTGTGTGCGCGCCGTGTACTCCTGATACTGCGGAACGGCGATGGCTGTCAGCAGGCCGATCACGGCGACCACGACCATGAGTTCGATCAGCGTGAAGCCCGCCTGGGCCGTGGATGAGCGGCTTGAAAGCATGGATAGCAAAAAGGGAAAGGGGAAGAGGGAAGCGGTGACACGGCGCGGGCCGTGTCACCCCGCCGCGATCGATACGGGCGCGAGCGGGCAATGGAGTACGCGATGGCGCGATTCAGGTGAGCTGGGGCATCAGGTGCAGTTCGCCGGCTTGTAGGAATTCTTCCAGCCCGCGGCGGTCTGCGAGACCGGCGTGATGACACAGGTCCACGTGCCGTCCGCGGAACGGTTCAGCTTGATGCTCGTGCCGTTCACCGCGGTGTTCGCCTTCTGGCCCATCTTGACCTCGAGGGTGCCAGTCTTCGCGGAAGCATTGTAGGTCCACAAGGTACTGGCCTTCGGGTCGTGGACGGCCGTCAGGTTGGACTGCACGTAGCCAATATCGGAGTTGACGATCGTGGTGATGCCGCGCAGCAGGTGGTCTTCCACACCGGTCTTGTACGCCGAGAGTTCCCCGACCGCGCGCGTCATCTGCGTGCGGGAGGTGTAGTCCTGATACTGCGGCACGGCGAAGGCCGCAAGCACGCCGATGATGGCGACCACGACCATCAGTTCGATCATGGTGAAGCCGGTCTGAGCCGAGCGAGCGATACGCTTGAAATGCATGATGACCCCAAAAAAATGAGTATGAGAACGGCCGTCCGGCAACATGCCGTCGGCAGCTTCATGACATCACGGGGGGGCGATGCCCATCGCGAAATTGGCAAACATTGACGATCGGCGAACCGCGTTCACCAGCATTGCGCGGCCGGCAGGCTGCCGCCGCGCATGGACTGCCGCCCGGTGTCATCCAGCACGAACGTGCCGCATCGGTCGTCGCCCTGCGCGCCCAACGGGGAGGCTGTCGCTTCAAAGGCTTCGAAGACCGCCCCGCCCTGCTTCAGCGTCACGGATACGCGGTACCACGCGGTGCGCGCCGAGCCCGTGCCTGTGGCCGGGTCGCCAATCTGTCCGTCGAACACGTCGAGCGGAAAGCGGGCGGAAGGGCCGGAGAGGCCGAGCTTCTCCGGCTTGTCGGTGTATGTGCCGTGCAGCGCCATATGCCGCGCCTGCCGCGCGGCAAGATCGAGCAGCGCCGTTCGCGCCTGGAGGCGCCTGGCCGCACGCACGTAGTCCGCGTAACCCGGAATCGCGATCGCGGCGACGATGCCCAGGATGACGATCACCGTGAGCAGCTCCATCAGCGTGAAGCCCCGCTGCTGCGATCGCGGGTCCCATGCAGGCGAGCGGGCGGTGCTCACCGGAGCCTCGCCCAGTTGACGCGCCTGCTCTTCTGTTCGCCCAGGTCGGGATTGATCTGACTCAGCTTGCCGACGCCCTTCTCGGTCTGCTGCACCATGAACGTCTTTCCGTTGAGCGTGAACGTGGTGGGCGTGCCGGTCGCATCGAGGCCCACACCGCTGACGGGCACCGTGGTGTTGCCCAGTTCGGGCACGTCGAAGAAGGACCGTGCGCTCGCGCCGCCGGTATCGAGCCGCACGGCCATCGAGTATCCCGAGTTCTCCGCCTTCGCGCAGCTCAGGACATTCGCGGCGGCCGGCGCGGGCGGAATTGTCGTGTTGAAGAGCAGCATGCCGCCGATCATCGTGGAGTCGTGCAGCACCTGCTCGTCGTCGCCGGGTAACTGCAGCCGCCAACCAGTCCGCGGCGCGCGGCACTTCGCGTCGCCCTGCCAGCAAACCTGCTCCGTACTCACCGCGCGCGCCGCCGGTCCATCGGCCGCCGCGGATAACCGCTCGACGGTCTGCACCTGCAGGTCCGCGGCTGTCACCGTGCGCGTGCCGGGCAGGGACGCATAGTGGAACATTGCCCTCGCGTTCCACGCGTCGAGGTCGGCATCCCATACGCCATGCATGCCGTGCCTGCCGCGTGCGTATTCGTAACTGGCGTATGTGGTCTGTTCGTAGCGCCGCCCCGTGCCGAAGCTCATCATGACGCGCGGCTTCTCGTTCCGCGCGGGCATCGTGCTCACGAGCACGGCCGTGGTGATCGGCAGGCCGCCCGTCGCATAATGGGGCGCGGCGCGGACCCGCCATTTCGCGGGATCGGTGTCCGTCAGGTCGAAGCGCCACACGTTGCCGAACAGGTCGCCCGCGTACACGTAGTCGGTAATGTGGTCTTCATCGAGGTCCGCCGCCGTGACCTCGACGATGCCGTTCCGCCGCTGCTGCTTCAGCGGGTCCTGCGCAGGACCATGCCCCGTATCGAGGTAATGGAAGGTGGCGCCGCTCGCGCCCCGCGCGGGATCGACGATCATCACGAACAAGCCCGCGGAACCGTGCGCGCTGTTGTAGCCGTTACCGAACAACACGGCCCATTTGCCGTTGTGCAGCCGCCGGATCAGCGGCTTGCCGTGGACCATGCCGAGATGCGCGCCACAGTTGGCGACGTTGCACATGCCCGTACCATTCAGCCGTGCGGAGGACCATTCGCCAAGGGCCAGGGTGCCCGCTCCAGCTTCGCGAAACGCGGCCGGATCGGTAATGTCGAGCGCGTAGATCATGCCGCCGGCCGCCGTCGTATCGTCGGCGATGGGGCCGTCGGCGCGCGCGCCGCCGCCGAGGCCGCCGACGAGCCATGTATGCCACGCACCGCCGTAGTACAGGTCGCCCGAACCCGCCGTCGCGTCGACGAAGAGGTTATGCGCGTAGCTCGGCGACGTGAGGTCGTACCGCGCATCGCGCGCGCGCACCACATCGACGACCGGCGACGGCATATACGCGAGGATCTCCACGCCATCGTTCTGGATCGGTTGGCCCCCGCCCGCGCGGAAACCGTGCATCATTCCATCGTTCGCGCCGACGTAGACCACGTGCTGCCGCAGGGCGTTGCGCGCGCTGAAGGCCGCATAGCTCCCATCCGGTTCGGCGGCGCGTTGCGCCGGATGCAGTCGATCCTGCCACGGACGGTCGTAAGGCAGATCGGGCGCACCGACCCACGTGGGACTCGAATGGCTGATGTCGCCGAGCAAACCCTGCCGCCTGCGCAGCGTTCCGCCCTGTGCGACGCCGACCTCGTCCTGGCGCGCGCCGCGCAGGTAGTCGAGCACGCGCTCGCCCGTGGCGGGACTCGATGCCGTCGGACCGAGACTTGCGCGCTGCGCGGCCGACAGCGACTGCCAGCGCCATGGCACGCCGCGCGTGCCATCCCATGTCAGAATCATGCGCTGCTCGGGTGCGATCGCGGCCACGCTGCCCGTAACGCCGTCGCAGGTGCCGCCGGTCAGCCGGCATGCCGCATCCCAGCGCGGCCGCGACTCCAGCTCTACCCGCCCGTCCTGACGTGTGGCCACCCCGACGGCGGTCAGCTTACCCGTCCAGTACCGCTCGTTGAACGCGCTGAAGTAGAACTGCGGGCCACCGTCCGTCCGCCGCGCGGGATCCTGCCCGACGGCGGCGCTGGTGTCGGCGCGGCTTGCCGGCTTCGCCTTGAAACACGTGATCTCGTGGACGTTGCTGCCCGCCCCGGTACTCGCGGCGAATCCGAAGCGCAGCGTCGCGGGCGGTACGCCATTCTCCTTGACGATGTCGACGTCTTCGAAGACCGGCGTCGCCACGCCGCCGTTGTAGCTGTAGTGCAGGCTCAGGCGTCCATGCTGCGTGAGGCGCATGGCATAGGTAATCGGCAGGGCCTTGCCCCGCGTGGGCTGGTTGACGCCATGCTGATTGGCCATCGGTCCCGGCAAGCGGCTCGAACGCAGGAATGCATAGTTGCGCAGCGGCTGGCCCGCCTGCGTGAGACCTCGTCTACACGCCTGCCTGACCATCCAATTGCGGAAACCGGCCGCGCTGGCCAAATAGGACTGTCCGAAGTCCCGCTTGAGTCCGTCCCAGTTCGTATCGCCCGCGCCCCGCACGACGATATGGTTGGGGCTGTGGCCGGGGCCGCTGTTCGTCCCGTCCGCGGCATTCGAGAAATTGCCGTACTCGTCGATGCCGATACCGAGGTAGCCGCCCTCGACGCCATCGGGCGGCGTCTGGACGTTCGAGCAGCTATAGCCGAGGGCGCCCCCCGCAGATCCAATGGAGGGTGTCCGGGCGCCATCGGCCAGAAAGAAGCTGAGGCCGTCGGCGCCGCGGCCCTCATATCCATCGCCGCCATAGGTGACTGTCGAGAACGACAGCTCGATCCCCTCGTGATTCGGGAACGTGAATTTAGATACCACCGCGCCGCGTTGAAAGTCGGCGTTGTTGCCCGTTCCCCAGCCTTGAGGCTGGTAGTCGCCATTGGTCAGGCGCAATGCGCCCGAGCCCGCCGCGTCGGGCAGCCGCCCGGTCTTGCCGCCGACCAGCACCTTGCCGCGGTAATACGGAAGCGTGTGACACGCGGGGATGCTTCCGGAGCCGTTGCCCGCCGTCAGGCAGGCGCCATCCAGCGCGATCCAGTCGTAACGCGATGCCCCGCCGGTCAGGTCGTCGTCGATGAACTGGATGCTCTCCTCCGCTCGGATCGCGCCGGTCCATACCAGAAGCGCGAGGCATGTCATGATCGAATTGCGCATCAATGGGCTCCGAGGTTGCGTGCGGCCGTGGAGAGCGAGAGCGTGCTGCGGAGCACCGCCACGGCGGTGGTTCCCGTCGCCCCCGCGGGGCCGTAACCGGCAGCGGTGATCTGGAAAACGCGATCCAGGCCGCCGCGCGCCATGCCGACTTCGACGATGTGGATGGCGCTGCGGGATGGACCGTTCGCGTCGGGCTGATTGCCGGGCAACGGCAGATTCTCGATGCGCTCGGGCCACGGCGGCCGTGTCGGATCCGTCAAAGGGCGCGTGCAGACACGCAAGCTGGACACGCGGGCGTCGATCGCGCCCGCGCAGGGCACCGAGGCGACACCGCGCTCCTGCACCAGCCAGCCCTCGGCATACCGCAGCGCATCTTCGGCGGCGCGCAATGCGCGCTGTTTGTCGGTGACGTTTCCGGCGATGCGTTCGCGCACGGGCACACCGCGCATCATCGCCACACCCAGCGCGCCGAGCGCGATGGTCAGGAACAGCGCGAACAGCAGCACGAAGCCGCCTTCGCGAGGCCGCGAGAACCTAGTCACGATACGCCACCCTTATCACCTGTGTGAGCGCTTCGGGCGACGTGCCCTGCGGCAGCCCCTTTGCAAGCGCAAGATCGAAACGCACCGTCGCAACGGCGTCCCACGATGCCGCGGCGGTCACCGCGGCAGCATCGAGATAGCGATCGACGCCGCCGTCCGCATCCTGATCGACGCCATACGTCACGGCGAAACGCGAGATGGATTCCGCCAGCGCATAAGTCTGGCGGTGCGTCCCGTCCGCCGACTCGACCACGCATTCGAGCACTCCGGCAGCGCTCACACGCACGGTCTGGAGGTACGTAGCAGGGGTGTCGGCCGCGGGCGGGCGGTCGCCGCCGCAGTCGCGCACGGTTTCGCCGCGCTGAATGCGGAAGCGCGTACGCAGGATGTTGCCTGCCGCGCCTGTGCCGTTCTCACCCGCAATCACCTGGCGGGGCTGCCAGCCGGCGCCGCCTTCGAATCCGCCGCGCGGTACGCCGTTGTACTCGCGATACGGATAGAAGCCAGCGGTCTGCACGACCTGCGACAGCCGATCCATGAGACGCGTCTCCGCCGATGCCAGTCGCGTCAGCCGGGACTGCTCGCGAAACGATGTCTTCATGCTAACGAAGATGCCGAACAACACGCCCATGACGACAAGCCCGACCGTCATGCCGACGAGCAGCGATATGAGCGAATGGCCACGCGCGCGGCGCTGGGTTGGCATCGCCGTGTGCCGGCATGCGCCCGTCATGGCGCAGGATGCGCGTCTCATGGCACGAACCGCAGCGACAGCCGGGACGGCGCCGCCGTCGCTGGCGTACCGCGTTCGCGCCACGACAGGTCGATCGTGCACACGTGCACGCCAGCGTCGGGCGCGCACGACGCGGTGGCGGCCGCTCCGGTAAGGCGCGTAGACAGACCCCTGCTCCATCGCGCCATGTCGAAGCGTGCAAGCTGTGCGGGCGCGCAGCGGGAAGCCTCGCAGTCCGGTGCGCCCGCCGCCGAGCCGATATCGAGGGACACGGTACGCGATTCCGCCACCCAGTAGCCTCGATTCGCCGAGATGGAAGCAGCCAGCCCTTGCATCTGATGAATCGCAAAAGCGCGCGCGCGCGCCTCCTGCGTGCGCAGCATCGACACGCCCGTCATGCGCAGAAAGGCGAGCCCGACCAGCGACGTCAGCAACAGCGCGATCAACGCATCGATCAGCGAGAACCCGTTCGCACCGCGCATGCTCCCCGTCATGCGCAGGCCCCCCTGCCGCTGCCGATCGACACGGATTCCGCCGCGACGTTGCTGAAACGAAGGCATCGCGTGATGTCCGTGATCGCGGCCGGCACGTCGAAGACGAGACGCGCGTCCGCGGGCAGGCTCGTGAACAGGCCATCCGCATCCGCCGTCAGCCTCTGCAATCGCGAGGTGGCGTGCGCCGAGCGCGCGCCGATGGTCACACCGGTACCCCATCCCCCGCGCCGCCGCAGCACCTTGTCGTCGGCATCGCGCGTGCCATCGCCGTTCACGTCGACAAACGTCATCCAGTCGTCCCGCCACACGCCGGCGGCATCGCAGGCATCCCCCTCCCCCGCCGCTGGGCATACCGTCACCGGCAGTCCGCGCCGCGTGGCCTCGCTGATGGCGAATGCCATGTCCGAGGCGGCGTCCTCCACGACCGCGTCGACGCGATTGCCCTGCACGAGCGCGCCGAGCCGCGGCATGGCCACGACCGCGAGCATGGCGATCACGATCAGTCCCACCAGAAGTTCCGTCAGCGTCAAGCCGTTTTCGTCGCGCATCGCCATCCTGTGCCGCATATTCACCGCGACAGCTTAGGACGCGAACCCCGTCGTTGCGCACTCTTGAGAAAACTTGATGGAGACCGAGGTCGACATCGAAATCGACATCGTAAAGAAGTGTCGGCGCATGCAGTCGCGGCATTCCATGGCGCCACAATCGCCGTGCGCCCTTATCTTTCCAGTACGAATGCCATGTCAATCCGATCCATCGAGCACGACGACGGGCCGCGCGCCTGGTCCGGCAAATACCCCGGCTCCCCGAGCCGCTTCCAGCTTCGGCATCCGAGCGTGCCGCGCGACGCGATTCCCGTCTGCGACGACGACATCGACTGCATCGTTGGCTATCAACGCGTGTTCGGGCGAGTCGCCTACGCATTCGATCTGCTCGGACAGACCGCGAAGATCTGGCGGCTAAACGACGATGAAACCCTATTCGATTCGAAAGAGTCGCGGCTCGTGATGGGCGAGTTGTGGCAACCCGGTGTGCGCGCGCGCACGCGCGCGGGTCAATGGGGCTATGGGGCCCTGCTTGGGAAGGACGCACGCGCGGCGCTTCGGCGGCGCTTCACCGAGCTCGGCAGCGCGCCGCTGTTGCTTGCCCCACGCGCGCTAGACCAGATGGAGCAGCCCGAGAGCTTCGTGCCGTTGCATATCCTTCGGCTAGGCATGCTGATTGGCCGCAAGAAGGCGGGCGGGAGCGAGTTCGAATTCGGCGCCGTGATGCTCGTCGGTGACGGTCAGGCAGGTGGACAGACATTCCAGATGCTGACGGTGTGGACGAATCACGCGATGAGCGTGATTCGCGACTTCGAGACGAAGCCCGTCCCCTCGTGGATGGTGGACGACTAGCCGTCATCCCGCGCGGACGGCTTGCGGCCGCGACGCGTGCGCGAGAAATCGACCTGCGCGTCCTGCGGCAGGCTGTCGCCCAGGACTTCCTGGACCATGCTCCAGACGCCGATGCTCTGCCAGTAGCGCAAGCGCCGCCAGCAGCTCACACCGGATCCCACGCCGAGATCGCGCGGCAGCGCATTCCAGCGAATCCCCGTGCGCAACACGTAGAGGATGCCCGTGATCGCCGCCCGATCGGAGACCGGTTCGCGTCCGCCGCGCGCGGCCTGCGGCTTGCTGAAGGGCATCACGATCGGCGCGATGCGTGCCCACAGTGCTTCGTCCACGATTCCTTCGTTCATCTTCGTATTCCCCTTGAAATGGCAGAAAAAGGAGGCCATGTCGCCATGGCCTCAAATCCCCTCGCTCGACAGGACGATCCTCCGAAGCCATCGGTTCTGGTTTCAACGTTCGGCGGACGTCCTGCTTCACTATGCCGGCGCCACGGGGCTTCTTCGACATTCTTGACGGACATTGATGTTTCAGCGGCGCGACTGTGACCATCTAATACAGTCCCATCGTGGAGATGCGCATGTCGTTCTGGTTAAATTACCTCATCCTCGACATTTACCCGGAGACTCAATGCGGAGCCGGCTACATATCGCTCTGCTGGAAGATGACGCCATGCAGGCGAGCATGATCACTCGATGGTTGAATGGCGCCAATCACGATGTCGCGACGTTCAGCACGGGGCGTGCATTCATTCGTACGCTACAGACCGAGAAATTCGACGTGATGATCCTGGACTGGATGCTGCCCGACATGTCCGGCATCGACGTGCTCGCATGGGCGAGGATGCGGCACCATCGCGCCACGCCCGCGATCGTGCTGACGCAGAAGAACGAGGGACGCGACGTCGCGACCGCGCTGCGTTCCGGCGCGGACGATTTCGTGCGCAAACCCGTGGACCGCGACGAGTTGCTGGCTCGCATCGAATCCGCGACGCGCCGCAAGGGGCTAGACCTGCAGTCCAGCATCTGCATCGGCGCGTTCATGCTCGACCGCGTGTCGGGCGCCGCGCGCCGCGGCATGCAGGACGTCCACCTCACCGCCACCGAGTTCGCGCTGGCGTGGGAACTTTTCGAGAACGCTGGACAAATCGTCTCGCGCGATCGGCTGCACGTGGCCGTCTGGGGCCGCAACCATACCGTGCAATCGCGAACGCTTGACGCCCACATCAGCAACCTGCGCGTGCGCTTCGGACTGCGCGCGGAAAACGGACTGCGCGTCGTCTCTCTCTACAATCACGGCTACCGCCTCGAAGTCGCGCAGGGACTGGCGGGCGAACCGACACCAGGCCTGCAGTGCGACGAGATCACGCCGTGATCCGCCTGCCTTCGCAGGGCAGCTACTGGCTGCTCGGCATCATGGTGCTCGGACTCGCCAGCCTGCCGATCATATGGTCGATCAAGAACGAGATCACCCACTACCAGCGGCTGCGGCAATCGCGGGAGGCGATGGCATTGTTCGTGTCGTTACTGCGGACCTACGAGGCCGCTTCGGTCGAGCGGCAAGCCAGCACGGCGTTACTGGGCCGCATCTCCTCGGAGCAGGCGGTGCATCGGCGTACGCAACTGACGCTCGCGCGCAGCGTCACCGATGAACGCATTCGCAATCTGGAAGAGATGCTGCGACGCGCCACCTGCACGCGTTGCTCGAATCTCGTCAATTCTCTTGCGCTCGTGCGCGCTCGGCTGGTGCCGGCGCGCGCGACGATGGACGCCCTGCATGCCGATGCCGCGCGCCAGCGCGCCCATGGTGCGATCCTCGGAGCCATCCACGACATGATCGCCGCGAACGAGCCATTCCAGCTGATGCTCAACCAATGCACGCTTGGGGTCGCCGAATTCAGCGCGGACGCGGCCCAGCCGTTGCAGCTTGCCCGGGACATCGCGGACATGCGCGAATACGCGGTGCGCTTTGGCTCCCTATTGATCGAACCGCTAGTAATGGGACGGTACCTGACTCGCGACGATCGCGAGCGCGTGGCGATCATGGAAGGCCGCGTGATGCAGTTGCGCGACATCATCGCGCTGCGGCTCGCCAGCAAGCCCTATCGCAGCCAGCTGCGGCACAGCGCGGATAGCGTGACCGAGGCCTACTTCGACAACGCCTACATGTATGCCCGTCAGTTGATCGATGCCGGCGAGCGCTCGGTGCACCGGACCGTACAGCCAGCGGACTTTGTCGCCGTCTATCGAAAGGGGACCGACGCCATCGCCCGTTTCCGCGATGCCGCGCTCGCACCCGCCACGGCGCAGCTCGACCTGCACATCGAGCGACTCAGCCACACGCTGCTCGCCATCACGCTGGTGAGCGGCCTGATCCTCGCCGCCCTCGCGGGGGTGCTCGTCCTGTTCCGCGGTCACTACGTGTCGCCGCTGGAAGGACTCGCACGCGGACTGCTGTCGCTGGGCCGGCCACGCGCCGCCACGCGCGCGGGCCATCGGGAAGCCATGATGGCGAGCCTGTCGCACGACATGCGTTCCCCGCAGGCGTCGATCCTCGCGCTGCTCGACATGGCGCGCACCACCCAGACATATCGGATGACGCCCGATCTGTTCGCGAAAATCGAGTCGCACGCGCGCCGCACGCTCAAGATGGTCGATGACTTCGTGCAGCTCAGCGAGCTGCACGTGCTGAAGTACCGGCCCGCCGATGTGGATGCATACGGCATCCTGCTCGATGCGATCGATGCCCTCACTGTGGCGGCGCACCGGCGCGGCATCACCCTGCAATTGTGCGAACCGGATGGGCACGCCTATGTCGTGCGCGCGGAGCCCGACAGCCTTTTCCGCGCGATCGTGAACGTGATCGACAATGCGATCAAGTACGGACCGGAGCACGACACGGTGCACTGCTGTGTCAGGCGAACACGGCGGCATGTGGAGATCGCGATCAGGGATCGCGGACCGGGTATCCGGCCGCAGGACATGCCGCATATCTTCAAGCGGTTTCGCCGCTTCGCGACGACGGCGATCGGTGACGCACCGGCAAGCGGGAATGGACTGGGGCTAGCGTTCGCCCGCGCGGCGGTGAGGAAAGCGCGGGGGCAGATCCGGTGCCGGTCGACGGTGGGCGTCGGTACGGAATTCACCATCGTGTTGCCAGCGAGGTAGCGTTGCAGTGGGAAACGCGACCAAAGAACGTGCCCGCGCCAGAACTGCTTGACGGGCTGGCACGGGCACAAAAAACTACGGATGCGGTGTCCGCAGCGGTTGAGATGGTAGGGAAGTTCGGGCAATCCGATTGCCAACAATTGTGTCAGATCGGGAACCTGTGCGTGCGGTCTCGCACATGTCAACGACATCGCGCTCTCGCGCGTTGACGATCAGTTGACCGTATCCGTATGTCCGTCTGTCTGTCCATCGATCGCGCACGCATCGTTAGGCGTCGCCACGCCACGCACGGGCAGCAGAATGGCGAACGTCGCGCCGCGGCCGACGTCGCTGTTCACGGTGATGCGGCCACCATGCCGCTCCGCCACGGTCTTCACGAAAACGAGACCGAGGCCGCTGCCAGATGGCCCCTCGCCGCCCGCATCGTTCACGCGGCTGAACGGCCGGAACAACCGTCCCTGATCGGCACGCGCAATGCCAGGTCCTTCGTCGGCGACCTCGATCGCAACGTGTCCGCGCCCGCGGCGCAGGCGTACGGTCACCGGGTGCCCCGAAGGACCGAACTTGATCGCATTGCTGACGAGGTTGGCAATCGCGCGCACAAGCAGCGCGGGTACCACGCGCAGGGGCGGACAATCCGGCTCGAGGTCGAGACGCAGTTCGACGCCTCTCGTCTTGGCCAGCGCCCACAATTCGTCCGTGGCATCGAGGATCAATCCCTGCAGATCGGCGGGCGTGAACGACAGCGTCTGCGATTCGGCCTGCGCGAGGCGGATGAAGTCGTCGGCGAGTGCGAGTGTGCGATGCGCCAGCTCGCCGATACGCGCGAGCAGCACGGGCTCCGGCAGCGCGCGGTCCGGCCGCGACTGCAGATCGATCAATGCGAGGATCGATGCCTGCGGGGAGCGCATGTCATGGGAGAGAAAGTGCATGGTCTGCTCGCGCTGCCGCTCCGCGCGACGCACCGCGGTGATGTCGATGAAGCTGACGATCGCGCCGGCGGGACGTCCGCTCTCGCCGTGCAGCGGAGCGCCATGCAGCAGATAGCGGCGGTCGCTCTCGGTGGCCAGCTCCACGCCTTGCGAGTCCGCGGATGAGACCACGGGCGCATGGTCTTCGAGCGTCGCGCATAGCGCGTCCCAGTACGCAAGGCCGGGCCCCGGCACCGGGAACAACGACTCGATGACGTCGGGAAGCGCGGGCGGATCGAGGCCATCGCCCGAGTCGCGCGGGTCTCGCGCGTTGACGCCCGATAGAACGGCGGGTACCAGCGCGACCGCGCGGCGGTTGGCGACGAGGATCACGCCATCGGCATCGCAGATCACGGTCGCCTCGGGCAGGCTCTCCAACCCATCCGCGAGAAAGCGCCGCATGTCGCGAAGCTGCGCGGTCATGCCATAGACCGCCTGCATGCTGCCGTCGAGCGTGCGGTCGTGCGACTGGCGTACGGGATGCAGACCGGGTTCGCGAGAGAGCCGTTCGACTTCTGCGCTCAGGAAGCGCAGCGCCGCTTCCTGCCGGCGCCAGCTCCAGAGCGGATAGAACAACAGGCAGCCGAGCAATCCGGTGGCCGGCGCGAACCACACATCGGCAATCGCGACGGCCGCCACGCTCGCGCCGACCAGCGCGCCCATTAGCACCATGGTGGAGATGAGCGCGCCGCGCGGCGTCAGCCGTAAGGCCGCGAACGCTGCGAGCCAGACGGGAACGAGCGTGCCGCACCAGAACCACAGCGCGCCAACGGTCTCGATACCGCCATCCTCTTCGGCGGCATGCAAGCGGGGCACGATGGCGACATCCATGATCGCGAGGTCGACGCGGGCGCTCCAGTTGAAACGCACCGACGCCGCCATCGCCAGCGTGACGACGGCAACCAGCAGCCCCCATTCGAGCAGTGTGCGCTGCCGGAATCTCGCGGGGTCATGCATCGGCGGCCCCCGCCTCCTCGAACCGGTAGCCGTGCGAGTAAACAGAAGTCAGGCGCACGCCGTTGTCGGGACGCAGCGCCAGCTTGATGCGGAGACGCGAGATGTGCGTATCGAGCGTGCGCGACCCGGCATCCATGGTGCGCCCCCAGACCGCCTGCTCGACGACGTCGCGCGACAGCAGCCGGCCGATATTGCGGAACAGGAAGAGCGCCAGATCGAACTCGCGCGGCGACAGCTCGATGGCATCGCCGGACAACGTGACGGTCCGTGCGCGCGCGTCGAGCACATACACGCCCTGCCGAACCAACTGCTCCTGCTGCGCCTCCGGATAGGCGCGGCGCAGCAGCGCGCGCACGCGGGCAACCAGTTCGCCAGGACGGATCGGCTTGCCCATGTAGTCGTCGGCGCCGACGGCGAGACCCGCCACGATATCGGCCTCGTCCACGCGGCTCGTGACGAACAACACCGGAGGCAGGCGGCCCGATTGCTGGCGCACCCAGCTCACCACCTCGTAGCCGCTCATGTCGGGCAGTTGCCAGTCGATGACCAGCAGGTCGAATACCTGGTCGCGCAACGCCCGCAGGAACGCCGAGCCCGTCGCAAAGCTCGTGCAATTGAAGCCGGCTTCATCGAGAAGCGTCCGAATCTGCTCGGCCTGACTCTCGTCGTCTTCGACTGACGCGATTCTCATTACATCCCTTTGCGTGACCACTGCCTTTCTCTGGCGGGCACGGCCAAGTTGTGGAGCATGGTAGACATGGGGCCAAAACCCCCGATGCCGCGTCATGTTACCTAATCGCGGCACCGCAAGTCGAGCCTGCGTCGCGACCAAGCGGGCGTTGGGACGCGATCTGTTGCGCAACTGCGCCGTGCGGGCCGCTGACAGAGGCATTCGAAAGGCATTCGAAAGGTGTGGCGTGGGGATTGGACCCCGCAGCAAATGCCGTGCCGAAAACAAACGCCCGCGGCAAGCGCGGGCGTCGGGCATGGCAGGCGGCCGGACGCGTTGCCGGCACACCAGTGTTACTGCAGCATGTAGGTTTCGTACTCGAGCCGATCGAGCTTGCGGTCGAGCAGATACAGCGCGAGGGCCACGACGAGCAGCAGCGACACCGCGAAGCCGTAACCGTACCAGGCCGGGCCGAGTTCCAGCGTGAGTCGCGTCAGCACGAAGTTCAGCACGACGAACGTGCCGGTCAGCAGCAACACTTCGCGGCGGCGGTCCAGGTAGAAGTAAATATTCAGCACGCCCAGCAGCACCACCTGCAGGCTCGCGCCGATCACGTCCACATACAGCAGGGGCAGATAGAGCTCGGAGATGCCAAGCACCGCGAGGACCCAGCGCCCGATCACCACCAGCACCAGCGCCGCGATGGCCTGCACCTTCACGATCTCGTACAAGCCGAGGCGGATGGTCTGGACCATCGTGTTGCGCATGTCCTCGATATGCTCGAGCGAGCTGCCACCACGCACCGCGTTGTAGAACGCATCGTAGTACTCGACGAAATCGGTCTCGATGCGCACAAGGAACACGGCCATGCCCGGGATGATGGCGAGGTAGGCCAGGAACACGGGGATGTCGTAGATGATGGACGCGTGCAGCGGCCCGATCACCTGTTGGCCCGTGGACGGCGCATACCAGAACATGAACTTGTCGAGCCAGATGCCGAGGTTGTACAGCAGGCCGATGATGACGAGGCTCGGGTAAAGGTTCTTGCGATGGAACACCTCGAACGACATGAACCGCTGGCTCGTGTAGTTGCGGTAGATCAGCGTGATCATGCCGACGAGCAGGCACAACTGGCCGATGACGAAGCCGCCCAGCAGTCCTTCGAGCCCGCGCCCGCGCAGCGCGAGCGCGGCGAGCACCGTGATCGCGTAGCCGACGAGGAACGTCCACACGATGGCCTTGTACTGCTTCATGCCGGAAAGGAAGATCACCGCGATCCAGATGTTGCTCATGATCACGAAGCCCGCAACCATCAGCAGGCGGTACAGCACCGATTGCTCGGGGAACAGGAACACCGCGCAGGCGACGCCGATCGCGCCCGACAGCCCCGTCACCAGCAGCGCCACCGCGTGGAAGTTCGGCAGGATGAGGTGGTCCTTCCGCTCGAACAGGCGGTCCGACGTAAAGCGCGTGAAGGACAGCTGCATGGGGCCCGTGAGGATCAGGCTCACCGCTATCAGGTAGGTCACGGACACCTGGAACTGCGTGATGAGGAGCCCCGGCACCACGAAACCGATGGACAGCAGACCGATCAGCAGGATACCGACGATCGACAGCACCCACGGGCCGGAACTGATGACGCCCGCGTAGGCATAGGCGCTCAGCATGCCCGTCAGGCTGTCCCGACGCAGCATCTTGCGCAACTCGAAACCGATGCCGGCCATGTCAGTGTCCTCCGTGCACCGGGCAGCGTGCTGGGTTGCCGCTACCGCCCGTGCTGTCTTTGCCGTGGTCAGGCTTGTCCATCAGCGCGCTATAGAGTTCGCGATAGCTGCCTACCATCCGGTCCTGCGTGTAATAACGTTCGACGCGTGCAATCCCTGCGCGCTGCGCCTCCTGCCAGCGCGCCGGGTTGGACAGCAGCGCAAGGGCGGCCTCCGCCAGCGCGGCCGGATCGGCGATGCGCACCACGCCGCCCGCAGCGCCCAGATCCGCATCCTCGCCGGGCAAACCGAAGATCAGTTCGCGGCACGAGCCCACGTCGGTGGTCACGCAGGGCACGCCCGCGGCAAAGCCTTCGAGCACGACGAGCGGCAGCGCTTCGGAAATCGAGCTCAGCACCATGACGCCGACCTTGGGCAGGAGTTCGTCGATGCGCTGGAAGCCGAGAAACTTCACCTTGTCGCCGAGGCCCAGCGATTCGGCCAGGCTGCGGCACTCGCGCGCGTATTCCGGGTCTTCATCCTCCGGACCCGCGATCCAGCCTTCCGCATCGGGGTACTCGCGCACCACGGTCAGCATCGCGCGGATGAAGGTCTTGATATCCTTGATCGGCACGACCCGGCCGATCAGGCACAGCACCGGTGGCACGCCAGGCGCGCGCTTGTCGCGCAACGCGGCCAGCCGCGGGAGGTTGATGCCGTTGGGAATGTTGCGCGTCCGTTCGGCACGGGCGCCGTCCTGTACCTGGCGGCGGCGGTTGCCTTCGTAAAGCGCGACGATCTCGTCGCCGGCGTCGTAGCACACGCGTCCCAGGGTCTCGAAGAAACGCACCCAGAGCTCACGGAAGTAGCTGATCTGGGAGATGTCGCGCTCGAACACGTTACGGTTGTCGCGGATCCACTGGCTCTGGAACAGGTCGATCTTGCGTTCCTTCGTGTAGATGCCGTGTTCCGACACCAGCAGCGGCCGCGCATTGCGATATCGCAGCATCGCGCCGAGGAAGCCCGCGTAGCCGGTGGACACCGTGTGGTAGACCTTGGCCGGGATCAGGTTGTCCGCGATGCGCACGAGCTGCCATAGCGGCTTGTGCATGATGCGGATGGTCCAGAAATAATCGGTGAACGACGGGTCCGTGCAGAAGCGGCGATATTGCTCGGTGATCGTCTGCCACGCGCGCTTGCTGTAGAGGAACGCGTCCTCGGACAGCGCCCCGCCCTCGCGTAGCGCAGGCATCAGCTCGCGGATCAGCTCGCCCGCGCGCGCCTCGTTGCCGGGCTCGCGCAGCATCTCGTGCAGTTCGTCCGAACGCGCGAAGGCCTTCGCGTCGCCGGGACTGCCATGCACGAGCGGCGGCGGCGGAAAGTCGTACAGGAAATGCGTTTCCAGATGGACCACGTTGTCCGGCAACGTATATGCCATGTCGCCATAGTCCTCGCGGCGGCTGCCGATGAAGACGATGCCGAAGCGGATGTCCGGAAACGCCCGGATCATCTGATTGACCCAGCTGGAAACGCCGCCGCTCACGTAGGGGAACGTCCCCTCGAGCAGCAGCATCACGTCGGCGGAATCGCCCTTGACCAGAATCTCGCTCATGATTGCCAGTACCGCAGCAGGGGCCGCACCAGCGGGAGCGGCGAAGGACTGTCGAATGCCGTCATCAGCTTGCGGACGGCGGCGTAATCGCGTTCGAGATAGGCGGCTTCCGCCAGCAGCGGCAGCACACGATCGCGCGGGAAGCCGAGCGACTCGGCGCGCTGCAGATACTCTCGGGACTCGGCCGGCGCGTTGCGCGTGAGCGCCAGACGGCCGCGCATGAACCACAGCGAGGCATTGTCGGGCTGGGTCTCCAGCGCCGCGCTGGCATAGCGCTCGACCTGGCTCGCGGTGTAGCGGTACACGTCGCCCTGCACGAGGTTCTGATAGATCAGTTCCCAGTACAGGTCGGCCAGGCGCTTGTTGATTTCGCCGCGCGCCTGCGCGCTTTCGGCCTGTTCCAGGCGCGGCAGCTCGGCGAGGATCTGCTGCGTGAGTTGCTTTTCGGCGCCGTCCAGCATGCCGTAGGCGAGCAGGCGGATATCGTCGGTGCTATCGGCCAGCAATTCACGGAGCACGGGGCTCGACGTCCGCGCGGGCATGGACTGCATGGCCACCAGCGCGGTCATGCGCTCTGGCAGCGGCGCGCGCGTGTTGCCAAGCTGCGCGCGCAGCCGCGCGCCGCCGCCGTGCGTGACGCGCTGGATCAGATGCGTGACGAACTCGGGCAGCGTCACCGACGCGATGCCGGTGGCGTCGTACTTGCCGGGGAACAGCTTGGCGAACAGCAGGCTGCCCAGGCAGACCAGCACGCCACCGAGCGGCACGAAGAAGCAGAACAGCGTGAGGTACGTGTAAGTCCAGCCGAACGGCACGCGAAAGCGCCGCGGCAGCAGCAGGTACAGCGCGAAGCCCAGCAGCAGCGCCGCGATGGCTTGCAGGCCGAAGAACGACAGCAGCAGGCCGAGATCGGCCTCCGTGCCGCCCAGCACGCTCCGGAACAGCAGCGCGAGCGCGGCGATCTGGGCGGCGGTGCCGCCGATGGCGAACTTAAACATTGACCTGGCCTGTTTCGATGGCGGCCGTCAGCGCGCCATCGTCAAGCTGGCAACGCTGGAGCAGCCGGACGAGCGCATCCTCGGCGCCGGTCGCCGGAACGGAGAGACTGTGCACGGCGATGTGCGAGCCCGCGAAATCCACGCCGAACTGCGCGCGCAGCATATCCTCGATCCGGACAAGGTAGGCCGACACCGCGGCGCTGTCAGACAGAGGCATCAGCGTCAGCATCGCGCGATGGCTCGGGCTGCGCACGGGCCATGCGACGTCGAGCGCGCGGCGGCTGCGCACGACCTGCTCGAACAGCGCATCGCGCGCTTCGTCGAGGTCGAATACCAGCGCGACCACCGAACTCTCGATGCCCGTCTCGCGACGCAGGCGCGAAAGGCGGGCATAGTCGAGCGCGAACGGATACGGGCATGCCGGCAGCAGCGTCTGGATGCTGTGCGTCGCCGGTGCATGCTCCACGCCGTCGGCGTAGTACCCCATGAGCACCATCAGCAGCTGCAGATTCTCGTACGTGAGCGACAGGAACGGCATGCGCTCCACCACGAGCACGCCGATCAGATGGTCCGACCCCGCGAGCACCGGTGCGACCGCGACGTACCGCGTCTGCGCATCCTGCTGCAGGCCCGTGGACCGCAGGTGCGCGAGCGCGCGGGTGTCGATGCAGTGCTGTACGAGCGGATCGTTGACGTCCAGATCGAACGCCGGGCCGATGCTCGCCGAGGCGCGAGGTGCGACCGTCTCGCCATCGACCGCGTACAGCGCGGCCGCTTCGACCTGGCACGCCTGCGCCACCACCTGCAGCATCGGCTGCGCACCCATCAGCGCGCCGCGCGCGCCCTGCGCCTTCGCGATGTCTTCCAGCGCCACCGCGCGCAGCTGCGACAGTGTGTCGCGCAGCGTGGTCGGGCGTGCCAGCAGATCGTTCTCGAGGCGCGCATGCGAGATGCGCAGCAGGTAATGGTTCTTGGTCAGCGCGGCCAGCCGTTCGTCCAGGTAGCGGTTGACCGCGCGCGCGCGCGCCAGGCGCGTGCCCCAGATGTCGCCAAACTGCCCCGCCACCAGGACCATCAGCAGGCCGCCGAGGAAGAACAGCCGCGGAAATGCCTGGGTGCCCGCCTGCAGGCTGTCGAAGAAGAACCAGCCGCCGAGCAACATCAGCACCGCGCCCACGCCGATGAGCGTGCCATAGCGCAGTGCGAGAATCAGCGGCAGCAGCCAGGCCCACGGGAACCCCATGCCGAGCAGCAGCGGGTTCTGCGGCAGCATCGCGTAGGTAATCGCCATCGCCACCACCATGATGACGATGAGTTCCACCACCGCGGCGCGGCCGCTCACCGCGGGCGCCAGCACGCGGGCGTAGCGCCCGCCGAGCCCGATGCCCTGCCCCTGCCGGGTCTTTGCCGTGGAATTGGCCACGTTTGTCCCCTTCGCAATCAATTCGGAATCAACCCTGCGTCAGCGGCGCCAACAGGCGGCGCAGCAGCTTCTGCGCGGTGCCGGACAGCGATTCGCGGCTCCAGCCGCTGTCGCTGCCAGTGGCCGACCAGACCACGTCGCCGCTGGACACGTCAATCAGCTGCAGCGAGATGCCGACAGCCGGCTCGCCGTCCACGCCAACCTTGTAACGCCATTCCTGCACGGCGCCGGTCAGGGCGTAGCGCGCGCGCTCGCCGCGCGCCCACTCGAGCGCCTTGCCCACCGATTCACGCTCGGCCGGCTCGAACAGCGTTTCCGGGTTCAGGCTGGCCGGGTAGCGCTTGACGCTGCCGATGCCGTTGGTCTTGAGCAGCGATTCGGTGATCGCTTCCGCGCGCAGGCCGGCCTGCGGCGTTTCCGTGTAGTTCACGATCGGCAGCATCGCCACCGTGTCGCCGCGCGCGATCGCGGGCGCGCGGCCCACGTCCGTCACCGCGCAACCGCCGAGCCACAGCGCCGCGCCGAGCGCGGTGCACCACGCCGCGAGGCGTCCCATGCGAGTCGTCTTGTTCATGTCAATCTCCCTGTATCTGCTGAAAGCGTTCATCGTGATCAATACAGCCAACGGTAGCGCACGCCAACTTCGGTCAGCGGCGTGCCGAGGTTGCGCGCCGCGGTTTCATGCGACCAATACACCGACAGGTGATCGTTGCCGAAGACCCTGCCGGCGATGCCGAGGCGCGCGCGGAAGTTCTGGCCCGAGCGCGTATCGCGCAGCAGGCCCACTTCCGCGAACGGACGGAATTTCTTGGTGTAGTCGTCGAGCAGCTCGGTACCGAAGCTGAACACGACACCCGCCTGCGTGAAGCCGCGCGGCACGAAAATCGAGGACGTGGTCTCGTCGTCATCGGCCGGCACCAGGCTTTGCATGCGCGGAGAGAGCGTATTGCCGTTGGCGCTGTAGTTTGCATGCGTGCCGACCACGCGCACCGTGTAGTCCGGATACGCGGTGCGGATGCGGTAGCCCGCTTCGAGGTCGTACACCATCCCGTGGCCGAGCACCGTGCGGTCCTGGCCATAGAAGTGATCGTATTGCACGCGGCCGCCGACGAATTCGCGTAGGCTCAGGCGGTATTGCGCCCCAAGGCTGAACGTATCCTTCGCGCCGCCGACGCGCAGGTATGCCGATTCGTCGGCCTGCTGGTTGTAGCCGGCCAGCGTGGTGAACGTCAGGCGCCCATCGGTGTTCCAGTCGCCGAGGAAGCGCGCGGTCGTCATGTTGTCGACGCCGTCACGGTGGCCCACGCCAATCAGGTAACGCTTCTGCGAGTCGCGGTAGCTCAGCGCCAGCTCGGCACGGCGGTCAATCGACGGCACGTTGACGAGTTGCGTCGGGTCCGTCGAGCGCTGGTCGCGGAACGTGCCGCGCAGGTTCAGCGCGTAGCCGCCCCACAGGCGCGCGCCGGCACCGAGGCTGTACTCGAAGTACTCGAGCGGCTTCTGATGCTGGAACGTGACGCGCGGCTCGATGGCCTGCGCGTCGAACAGCAGCGCATCCTCCAGGGTCTCCTGCAGCACGTCGTCCGTGCGCGCGAGTTCCTGCGCATCGAAGGCCTGCGTCTGCGCCGCGCCGATGCGGTCCAGCGCGCGGTTGGCCTCGATCCGGCTCGTCACCGGCACGCGGCCGACCTGACGTTCGAGGATCCGGTCGATGGCGTTGAGGTCGTTGTTATCCAGTGCGATCGAGATCTCGGCATAGGCCGGGCGCTGGAAGCGCTGCACGTACTGGCGCGCCAGCCACGAGCGCGCTAGCTCGTTCGACTCCGACGACATCGCCCATGCCAGCGCCACCTCGCGGCTCTCGGCCGAGATCGCGTTCTGGCGGCGGCGTTCGCGCTCGGTCAGCGCGGCCGGCAGCCTGACCTCGAGTTTGGGCAGGCCCGGAATGTCGCCCAGCTGCGACGGGGATTTGGGATCGGTCACCGACGCATTGCGCGCGGCCACGATAGCGCGGTCGCGGCGGAGCATCTCGATGACGAGCGTGCGCGAAACGTCGGCGGAGGCGAACGTCTGGCCGAGCGACACCATCTGGCGCTGCAGTTCCGCGCGCGACGGCAGGCCCTGTTCGTTCTCGTCTTCCTCGCCGTCGCCGTTCTCGTCGTCACTGGCTTCCGCACCCTTCAGGCCGCCCTTTGCCCAGTTGTGATGCAGGTCGATCCACGCCTGACGGCGAATGCGCCATGCCATGTCGTTCTGGCCGATCGCCTCGTAGGCATCGGCCGTGAGGCCCAGCCACAGCGGGTCCGCCGACTTGCCCACGGCCATCTTGCGCAGGTAGTGCAGCGCGGTGCGGCCATCCTGGAAACGCATCGAGCCGGCCGCATACGCGCCCCACAGGCTCGGATCGTCCTCGGCCTCTCTGCGCAGGCGCGTCATCACGGCGCGCACTTCGTCATCGGTGCCCATATCGACCAGTGCCCACAACAGACCTGCGAACGTCTCGCTATCCGCATCGGGCAGGCTGACCGCGTGGCGCAAGTCGGCGAGCGACTTGTCGCGCTGGCCGGTCGCGCGGTAGTACTCGGCGCGGCGCATCACGAAGCGCGCGGACTGATTCGCTTCCCGGCGTTCTTCCGGCGTCAGGCTCGACAGCAGACGCTCGAGGCGGATCCACGCATGCGCGCGCGTGTAGTAATACACGGCCAGTTCGAGCTGCGAGATCTTGCGATGCTTGTTCCAGCCCGCCTCGGCGATCCGGCCCGCATCGATCGGCGTCTTGTCGTAGTACGCGATCAGGTTCGAGAAGTCGGCCTCCTCGGTGTCCCGCACCTCGGACAGGCAGTCATTGCGCGCGGCGCCGGGCGGCATCTTCATGCACTCGGCGTCCTGCGGTTCGCCCACCGAGATCAGCATCTGGCGGTAGGCATCGCGCAGGAGTTCGTCGCGCTGCGTCAGCTTGGCGAGCTCGGTGAACGTGCGCCAGTACAACGTGTCCTTCGGGCCGGCCTTGGCGCGCGCGGGCAGCATCGCGTCCATGGCCTGCGAGATGCGGCCCTTGACGTATAGCATGTTCGCGCGCTTGACGGCGTATTGCGGCCGCGCGCCAAAGCGGCGCTCCAGCTGCCCGTAGATGGCGAACGCGCGGTCGTCCTGGCCGGCGCGCTCGGCAAGCTCGGCATTGCGCTCCATGACTTCTCGCGCATGCGGACCGTTGCTGAGGCTGTCGAGGAATGCCATCGCGGCCTCGGGCTCGCCCAGGCGCTCGTACGCGGCGACCACTTCATCGACGGTCTTGAGATCGCCGCGCGTCGCGCGGTGACGCAGCGCCGCCAGATAGGCGCGATCGTCGGAAAGGCCAGGCGCGAGGCGCATCACGTTGTTCCACGCGCGCTCGTCGTTGGTTGCCTGTGCGTACTCCAGCCAGCTCTGCAATGCGATCGTCGGCTGGCGGTTCCATTCCGCGACCTGTGCCAGCCGCTCGCGCCATACCATCTGGCCGGGCTGCTTCTGCACGGCGGTCTGCGCCACGCGCATGGCCTGATCGAGATTGCCCGCGGCGAGGAACACGCGGTAGGCGAGCTCGTAGTCGTCGGCATTGAACGGCTTGCCCTCGGCGGTGGCCTGCGCCACATCGGCCTTGGCCTGCGCCTGAGCCTGAGCCTGCTCCTGAACCGGGGATCTGGCAGCGGCGGCCGGCGCAGGACGTTCATCCGCGACGCGGCGGATACCGAAGCCGTCGCCCATCGCCTCGCGGCGGGCGACGCCGCGCGGACCATCGAGGTAGACGAAGTTCCGGGCGAGCCACGGCTCGGTGTCCGACACGCGGCGAACGGCCGCTGCCATCGGAAGCACGTGCGCGCCCACAATATGCGTGTCGGGCACCGGCGCGGCAACCGGGCCGAGGACGGTCCCGTCGGCGAGATGCTGCCCCGTGCCGATCGACGACAGCTTGAGCAGCCGCTCGACGTAGCGGGCCGCCACATCGGGACGGTTCGCCGCCAGCGCCAGCCTGGTCAGATAACGCAACACTTCCGGATCGCTCAGCAGCTTGCCGCCCCGGCGATCGGCCTCGATCAGCGCCTCTTCCAGCAGATTGCCCGATTGCAGCGTCTGCAGTGCCTGCAGGAACAGCTTGCGCTGTTCCTCCGGGTTGCTGGCCCGCGCCTGCGCGTCGAACAGCGCGCGCGCGGATTCCCGATAGTCGCCGCTGCCGAGCGCGATGCCCGCCAGTTGCTTGTTGTAGAAGTCCGCGTGCGCGGGATCCCGTGTCGCCAGCGCGCGGTAGAGCTTGCCGGCAGGCTCGGTGAAGCCCGCCTGGCTCGCCTGCGTGGCCATCGCCTGCAGTTCCGCCAGGGACCAGCGCGGCAGCATGCGGTCGCCCGTCGCGGTGTCCAGCAGCGACTTCATGTGCGCCATGTAGCCCGCGCGTTCCGGCGTATCCGGCTGGGCCGCGTACGCGCGCTGCAGCGTGATGTCGATGCGCGTGCGCAGGATCGGGCCCGAGGCATCGATGCCTTGCACCGATTGCATGCGGTCGAGCAGTTTCTCGGCGTCGTCGAGCCGGCCGCTGCGCGCGTACTGTTCCGCCAGCACGCCCATGAAGCTCACGTCGTTGGGCGCGACGCGCGACCATGCCTCTAGGTAGGCGACGGTCAGGCCGTCGACGGTACGCCCCTGCCCGAGCAGACGCTCGCGCAGGGTTTCGCGCGGAAACATGAGGCCGAGGCCGATCCCCACCATCGCGGTGAAGGTCAGCACGAGCGCGGGCGGCAGGAGCCGCTCGCGCTCAACCGGCGCAACGGACTTCGACGGGTTGCTTGACATTGATTGGATCGGTAACCGCGGGAAGATCGAAGCGCAGCGTGTTGCGGTCGCGCACGCCCGTCACGGGCTTGCCATCGATCGTCACGCTGCATTGGCCGGCGTTGGCGAGCCGGAAGAAAGGCTTGAAGTAGCCGCCGAACGTGAATCGCGTGACGCCGCCCTCGCGCTTCCAGTCGCGCACGAGGCCATTCGCTTCGGCGATTTCCGGCACGACGGCCGAGGGCGCTGCGGCCGTCGTGAAACGCGCATCGCCGCCGGACAGCTGGACATACACGCCGCCGCCCGGTGCCGGCGAGCTGCCGGTCACGCCGCGCGCGCTGGCCACGTCGGGCTTGCCTTCGCCGGTCCAGCGCAGGTTGCGCAGGTTGCCGTCGCCGCGGATGACCCAGGCGCCATTGGGCGGCGCGCCGTCCGTGCCGTCGCCGAGCTCGCGCGCGACCGCCATGTTTTGCCAGTCGAGAACCTTGCGCACGTAGTCGGTGGAATGAATCGGCATCAGCGGCTGCGTCAGCACGTAGTCATATACCTTGCGCAAGGCGCGCAGCGATGCGGCCTTGGTGCCGGAGTAGCTGTGATAGTAGATGTTGACCGGCTTGAACCGGTACGGCTTGTCCGTCAGTTCGTACGTTTCGATCACGCGCTCGAAGCCGTAGAACGGACCGTGCCACAGGTTCGTGTAGATGTTCTCGTTCTGGTTCGTCGCGAACACCTGGAAGGTGTTCTCGGCCTTGTGGATACCGAGGGGCGCGACGGCGGTCCACGACGGGTTGCTGCGCGTGATCATGGTGTCGCCGCCGTTCATGTTCAGCACGCCCGCCTTGTCGGTCAGCTTGAGCGCTTCCGGCGGCGCCTGGCAGTCACCCGGCCACAGCAGCATCTTCACGGGCTTGCCCGGCGGCGCCAGCACGCGGTTGATGTAGTCGATCGAACCGCCGATCTCGCGCTCGAGGCTCAGGCGATAGCCCGGAATGGCGAGGTGATAGTCGTCGTCGCCTTCCGCGAAGCGCGCATTGCTCTGTTGCGGCTGCACCGTCCGCGTCCATTCGAACGGGTGCGAGTACGTATGGCTCGCCACTTCGACGTAGGGCTGCGCGAAGATCTTGCGCGCGATGGGCTCGAGCTCGGGCGCGAGCTTCGGATACATGCCGCTCTTGCCGACTTCGCCCTCGATGACGGACATCGTCATCGGCAGCTTGTAGCGGTCGAAGATCTCGCGGAACAGGACTTCGCCGGAATAGCCGCCACCGGGAATCTCGGCCTTCGAGGCAAAGCCGTCGCCATCGATGTGGATGGTCAGCAGGCGGCGGCCCGATTCCGTCGTCGTGTCCGGCACGGGCATGCGCGGCAGGCGCAGCGCTTCCGTGAGGAACTTGAGCGGCTCGACGACCCAGCGGTCCTGATTCGTGGCCGTGTTCTCGCGCACCGCGTACGGGCCCATCACGTAACCGCCCCACGGCATGATCGCCGCGGCATCGTAGGTCAGGGTGCCGGACTTGAGGCGCAGCAGCGAACGCGCGCCAGCGGTGTCAGGCACCTGCACGGAGATGGCCTCGGTACGGTCCGGCGCCACGGGCGTCTCGAAGCCCATCATCGCGTCCTGCGACACGATCTGCACGGGGCCCGACACGCGGCCCTTGACGGGCTTGAGGCTCAGCATGCGCGCGAGCGCTCCCCCCACCTGCGCGCCGAAGTCATTGAGGAACACAACGGGCACGCCCTGCGCGATGCGCTTCTCCACCCACGAGAAGAAGCGGCCCGGGTCTTTGGTCACGTTGCCGTTGAGCCAGACCACCACGCCCGCGTAGCGGTCGGGGCCGATCTCGGGCAGCGGATCGCGCGTCTCGGCGAACTCGACGCGATAGCCAAGGTAGTTCAGCGGCATCGAGACGAAGCGCACGCCGGCCGTATCGTCGATCACGACGTCGGACTGGCTTTCCTGCACGACGAGCACGCGGCGCGGCATCACTTCCACGCGGCCGATGCCGACCGTCTGCAGGCCGGGGTCCGTCACGTAAGGCGTGATGCCGAGCGCGGAAATGCGGCGCGCCGTGTCGCGCGCGCACTTGCGGTCGAACGGCGGGCAATAGTCGATGGACACCACGGGCAGGCGGTATTGCTCGCGGACGATGCGTACCTGGTTCAGCAGCCACTCGCGGTCCTTGTCGCTGACCTCGGTGAAGCGCGTACCGGCCTGATCCCAGCCGCGGAACAGCGATTCGAACACGACGGCGTAGGCGAGGTCATGCACCTGCGGCAGGATCTCGAAGCCGCGGTTGAACACGAGCTTCGCTTCCGGGTAGCGCGCCTTGACCGCGCGCAGCACCTTGACCATGCCCGCTTCCTGACGCGTACGCTCGGCGTCCGTCTTCGCGATCAGATGATAGGAGTCGAGCGTGTCGAGGAAAAAGCCGCGATAACCGCGATCCCACAACGGCTTGATGACCTTCTCGACATAGAACTCGGCCCAGCCGTCGGCGGCCTGATCGACGACGCGCGCCTGCCAGGCGTCGTTATTGCCCTTGAGCCAGCTGGCGGGAATGTCCTTGAAGTAGCCGCGGCTCGGCAACACCTCGCCTACGCTGACATAAGCGAACCACGCCGTGTGCGGCGTGTTGGCGGTACGCGGATCGAACCCGCTATCCGGCTCGACCACCGCGGCATCGAATGCCTGCAGCGCATCCACGGGCGGCTTGGCGCCATAGTGGAAGGCAATGTCGAGGGTGCCCTGCGCGGCCGCGCCGGTCCCGAATGCGGACAACGCGATGGCAAGGGAAAAGCAGGAAGAAAGGCGCGACCACAGACGCGCCCAGGCCGTTCTGATTGTTGGCTTCACTGGCGATTCCGCTTCTTCTTTCTGTTACGGCATCTCGCTGTGAACACCCGCCCCGTTGCGGACGCTCACCGAGCGCTGACCCTGCCCGATGCCGGCTTTGGCGACACGGTACCGGAAAACGGCCGTGGCACAAGCAGGCAGGATGCTAGGCCATTCGTTTCAAACAGATTGTCAAAAATTGTGCCGAGGCCCTGGATAGAGCCACTGAAAAATCAGGTGGAAATGATTCCGACAGGGTCGCGGCGGACGCGTGAAATCCGCCGGTTTTGCGTGGTAAGCATGGTGTTTCCCCGGTTCCTCTAAAGCGCCGGCCATGCAGGTGCATGGGGCGCGCGTGGTGCGTGGCGTGCTACAGCGGCGATTCCGCCTGTCGTTGGATCACATTGTCGCGGCATCGCAGCAACAGTGCCCATAGTCCAAATGGAGTAAGAAAGATGGAGTCAAGGAGGATGACGCACCGGATCCCGCCGCGTCCCCGAGACGCTATCCTCTTATCGACCAACTATTCTTATGTCGGAATTTCATATATCCGAAAAAATGTAACGCCATCCCGACTCAACATTCGGTAATTATTGTCGTAACTTTTTGGTACATCCCGCAAGCCTTACACCATACCGTTGTATGACGTCCTGCTGCTTTTGCACAACGATAACGATACCTACCACCGATTTAATCGGGCCGATGTCAGACAAAAGCCGATTCGAAGTCAAAAATCCTTATATCTGTCCTTTGCAGACGTAAACGACTTTCTTCGTGGACAAGGGGTTTGGCTGATTGACACGTTGAAAAAAACCGGCAGAATGAATCCCGCAAGCGAGCCGAGACGGCGAATATTCCGGACCTCCGGTTGCGCCTTTTCCGGTCGCCTTGCGCCGTACGACACAGCCCCTCCCATGGTCGGGCAATCACGCTCACTGAAATTCAAGGTTGGATAGAAATATGGAAACCGGTACCGTCAAGTGGTTCAACGACGCCAAGGGCTTTGGCTTCATCACCCCGGACGCGGGTGGCAATGACCTCTTCGCCCACTTCTCCGCGATCGAGGGCAATGGCTTCAAGTCGCTGAAGGAAGGCCAGAAGGTTCGCTACGTGAAGGCCATGGGCCAGAAGGGCGAGCAGGCAACGAAGATCCAGGCAGTGTGATACCGGTCTGTCTATCTCGGCCCCGGCTGTAAGAAAGGCCCCGCGAATGCGGGGCCTTTTTGTTTGGCACGGCCTTTTCGAAATGCCCCGTTCGTCACAAAACGCGACGCTGCGGTGAAGTTGCTATAATCGCCCGACCCAAAAATCCAGCGCCGTCCTTGCGGCAATCCCATTAGCGTGCCGAGGAAATCCGTGGCCGGTACAGACATCGCCTCGCCTGGCGGCCCCATTGCCGGGCCCGCCGCATCATCCGGTAGCTCCTTTCATACGGCGCTGCGCATCCTGCCGCCCTCGCAGCGGCAGGCCATGTTCGAGATCTATGCGTTCTGCCGCGCGGTGGACGACATCGCCGACGACGGCGACGCTCCGGAAGCGGAACGCCTCGCGGCGCTCGCGCAATGGCGCGCGGATCTCGCGGCATGCTACGCGGGCAACCCACCCGCACGGCTGCGCGCGCTCGACGTGCAGATCCGCGCGTTCCGGCTCAAGCAGCAGGACTTTCTCGACGTGATCGACGGCATGACCATGGACGTGGTCGCCGACATCCAGGCGCCGCCCGCCAAGACGCTCGATCTTTATTGCGATCGCGTCGCCAGTGCCGTCGGCCGCCTGGCCGTCCGCGTGTTCGGCCTCGAGGAAGCCGCGGGCATCGAGCTGTCGTACCATCTCGGCCGCGCACTGCAGCTGACCAATATCCTGCGCGACCTCGACGAGGACGCGGCCATCAACCGGCTCTATCTTCCGGCGGAAGGCCTGGCCTCCGCGGGCATTCCGCGCGGCACGCCGGAAGACGTCATCAACCATCCGAACATCGACCGCGTGTGCGTCGCGCTCGCGCACGAGGCCCAGACGCACTACGACGCGTCGGCCGCGATCATGGCACGCTGCCCTTCGCGCCTCGTCCGCTCGCCCCGCATCATGTTCGACGTTTACCACGGCATCCTGACGCGCCTGCTCGCGCGCGGATGGCGCCCGCCGCGCGCACGTGTGCGCGTGCCCAAGGCGCGACTGGTGTGGATCCTGTTGCGCCACACCCTGTTCTGATCCGCAATCGCCAGATAAAGATGAAAGCGGCCGCCACGAGCGGCCGGCGCGACCATCGCGATCATCGTCATATCGCCTCATCGCCCATCCATCGTGAGTACTGCCCCCGAATTGATGAACCAGGCTGCACTGTCTCCCCGCCCTGCCACCGCGTCGCCCGTGCGCTCCGGCGTGTCCATTCCCTCTGCGCTGCCGGATCCGCTCGACGCCGGCATTGCCGCCGCCGTCGATGCGCTGCTGGACCAGCAGCAGGCCGATGGCCATTGGGTCTACCAGCTGGAAGCCGATGCGACGATCCCGGCCGAGTACGTGCTGATGGTGCATTACCTCGGCGAGACGCCGAACCTGGAGCTCGAGCGCCGCATCGGCCGTTATCTGTGCCGCATCCAGAATGCCGACGGCAGCTGGCCGCTGTTCCATGAAGGCGCGGGCGACGTGAGCGCCTCCGTGAAGGCGTACTTCGCGCTGAAGATGATCGGAACCGATCCTCAGGCCGAGCACATGGTGCGTGCCCGCAAGGCCATCCACGCGATGGGCGGTGCCGAGGCCAGCAACGTCTTCACGCGCACGATGCTCGCGCTGTTCGGCGTCATGCCGTGGCGCGCGGTGCCGATGATGCCGGTGGAGATCATGCTGCTGCCGGAGTGGTTCCCGTTCCATCTGTCCAAGGTTTCCTACTGGGCGCGCACGGTTATCGTGCCGCTGCTCGTGCTCAACAGCCTGCGTCCGCGCGCGCGCAATCCGCGCAAGATCGGCATCGACGAACTGTTCCTCAAGCCCGCGCGCACGTTGGGTCTGCCCGCCAGGGCGCCGCATCAGAGCCGCTTCTGGCACAGCGTGTTCACCGCGCTGGACGTGGTGGTGCGCGCGGCCGAGCCGCTGTTTCCGCGCAGCGCGCGCCAGCGCGCGATCGAACGCGCGCGGGCGTTCACGGTGGAGCGTCTCAACGGCGAAGATGGGCTCGGGGCGATCTTCCCAGCCATGGCGAACTCCGTGATGATGTTCGACGTGCTCGGTGTACCGGCCGACGATCCGAACCGCGCGATCGCGCGGAAGTCCATCGACAAGCTGCTGGTCATCGACGAAGACGCGGACGAGGCGTACTGCCAGCCGTGCCTGTCCCCGGTGTGGGATACCTCGCTGGCGAGCCACGCGTTGCTCGAAGCACGCGAGCCGCGCGCCGTAGCGGCCGCCACGCGCGGCCTCGACTGGCTCATCCCGCTGCAGGAGCTGGAATTTATCGGCGACTGGGCCGTGCGCCGGCCCAACGTGCGCCCGGGCGGCTGGGCATTTCAATACCGCAACGCGCACTACCCCGACGTCGACGATACCGCTGTCGTCGCGCTGGCGATGCATCGCGCCGACAAGGAAGACGGCACCGCGCGCTACGAAGAAGCCGTGTCGCGCGCGCGCGAATGGGTCGTCGGCATGCAGAGCAGCAACGGTGGATGGGGCGCCTTCGAGCCCGAGAACACCCACCTGTACCTGAACAACATTCCATTTGCGGACCACGGCGCCCTGCTGGATCCGCCTACCGCCGACGTGTCGGCACGCTGCCTGGCCATGCTGTGCCAGATCGGCGAGATGCCCGCGACGAGCGAGCCATCGGCGCGCGCGCTGCGCTATCTGCTCGACGAGCAGGAAGCCAACGGCAGCTGGTACGGCCGCTGGGGCACGAACTATATCTACGGCACGTGGAGCGCGCTGTGCGCGATGAACGCGGCGGGCATGGGCGCGGATGCGCCCGAAGTCCAGCGCGCGGCCAGCTGGCTCATCGGCATCCAGAACGATGACGGCGGTTGGGGCGAGGACGGCGAGAGCTACAAGCTCGAATACACGGGCCATGAAGCCGCGCAGAGCGTGGCATCGCAGACGGCCTGGGCATTGCTGGGCCTGATGGCGGCCGGCAAGGGTCATCATCCGGCCGTGGCGCGTGGCGTCGACTATCTGCTGCGCACACAGGCGTCGCACGGCCTGTGGGACGAGGCGCGCTTTACCGCGGTGGGCTTCCCGCGCGTGTTCTATCTGCGCTACCACGGCTACGCGCGCTTCTTCCCGCTATGGGCGATTGCGCGTTATCGCAATCTTCAGCGCGAGGGCAATCGCGCGCTCAACTGGGGCATGTGACGGTGGGCGACGCCACCGTGCTCGCGGTCAGCGGGATGACGTTCGAATCCCGCATTGCGGCGGGTCCGGGCGTCACCACGCTACATGGCTACCGAGACCGCGCGCTGGCGGAGGTGCTGACCGCCGCCTTGCATTCGCATCGCGGTGTCATCAGCATCGGCGTCGCGGGCGGGCTGGCGCCGGGGCTCTCGCCCGGCGCGGTGATCGTGGCGTCCGCTGTGCAGGATGGCGACGTCGTGTTGCCGTGCGATGCGGCATGGCATGACGCGCTGCGGGCTTCGCTGCCCGATGCGTTGTCCGGCCCGATTGCCGGCATGGATGCCGCGGTGACCACGGTGGCGGCGAAGGCCGCGCTGCATCGCGCGCACGGTGCGCTGGCCGTGGATATGGAATCGCATATCGCCGCGCGCGCGGCACGCGATCGTGGCCTGCCGTTCGCGGCGCTGCGAATCGTGATCGATCCCGCCGAACGTCCGGTGCCGCCGCTCGCCGTGGCGGGCATGGCGGCGGATGGCAGCACCGATATCGGGGCAGTCGTCAGGGGGTTGCTCAAGGCGCCATGGGAGCTCGGCGGGCTGATCCGCCTCGGCCGCGACGCCGCGGCCGCAAAGGCCGCGCTCGCTCGCGCCCGGAGAATGGCAGGCGCCGCGCTCGGCGCGCCTTAGTCCACCTTAGCCGAACCTAGCTGCCGAACTTCCGCATGGCATCGCGGGCAAGACCCGAGCCGATGCCCCCGAACAGATCCCCTTCCACGCGCCGCGCATGCGGCAGCAGATGCGACAGTCGCTCGCGCAGCATCGGCACGCTGCTCGATCCCCCCGTGAACAGGATCGTATCGACCTTGTCGCCCGCCACGCCGGCATCGGCCAGCATGTTGCGCACGGCGGTCTCCGTCTTCGTCACGAGCTTGTGGATCGACTGGTCGAAGTCGTCGCGCGTGATCGTCAGCACGAGGTCCGGCGCGATACGCCCCAGATCCACACCCGTCTCGTCAGCTTCCGACAGCGCGATCTTGGCCGCTTCCACCTGGATGGCCAGCCAGTGGCCCGCGCGATCCTTGATGAGGCGGATCAGCCGGTCGAGCTTCTCCGTATCGGCCGCGTCGCGATAGTTGTCCATCACCACCGACCAGGCCTTGCGCGTGTAGACCAGATTGATCGTGTGCCAGCTCGCGAGGTCGAAGTACTGGCTCGATGGCATCTCCTTGCCGCTGCGCAGCGTGCTGCCGAGCCCGAGCAGCGGCATGGCACTGGCCAGGCTCAGTGCCCGGTCGAAGTCGGTGCCGCCGATATGGACACCGCCATTGGCGAGAATGTCCTCGTGCCGGTCGAGGCGTTTTGCGCGTTCGGGCGACAGCCGCACGAGAGAGAAGTCCGACGTACCGCCGCCGATGTCGGCCACGAGCACGAGCTCCTCATGCGAGATGCCCGCTTCGTAATCGAACGCCGCCGCGATCGGCTCGTACTGAAACGCGATGTCCTTGAAGCCCGCCTTGCGCGCGATCTCCGCGAGCGTGTCCTCGGCCAGCTTGTCGGCAACCGGGTCCTCGTCGATGAAGTATACGGGCCGGCCCAGCACGGCCTGCGTGAACTCCGTGCCGGCGGCCGCCTCGCCGCGGCGTTTCAGTTCACCAATGAAGTGCGCGAGCAGATCGCGGAACGGCATCGCGCGGCCCATGACCTCGGTGCTGTCGTCCATCATCGACGTGCCGAGCAGGCTTTTGAGCGAACGCATGAGCCGGCCTTCATAGCCGGCCAGATAGTCCGAGAGCGCGGCGCGGCCGTAGACCACGAGCGGATCCTCGGCATGGAAGAAGATCACCGACGGCAGCGTGGACTTGCCGTCTTCGAGCGGCAGCAATACCGGATGACCGGGGCGCAACCAGCCCATCGTGGAGTTGGAGGTGCCGAAGTCGAGGCCGCAGGCGTGAGACATGTGGGAAGCGGAATGGGAGATAACGGGGCGTCATTGTAGTGGACGCGGAAGACGGCACGCGGGAATAGCGGTCCATCCTCCCATGCGGGAGAGCAATATGCGTGCAAGCATCGGGGGTCGGAGCGCCCGGGCGGATGTGGTCATGCCGTCCCTTGACAGCGAAGGGTGGCGCCCATATCCTCCCTTTGTTCTTTCTTTAAGACCGTTGTTCTGTCTTATAGAACGCAAAAACAACGCTTCCCCGGAGACCGATCCATGCATTCCACCCCGCGCCGCGCCGCCCTGCGCCGGCTGACCGCCCTCGCCACGACGCTCGCCGTCCCGAGCCTGCTGAATCCGATCGCCTCGGCCATCGCCGCCGGCTATCCGACGCAGCCCATCCGCCTCGTCGTGCCGTTTCCTCCCGCGGGCGGCACCGACGTGCTGTCGCGGCTGGTGTTCGACAAGGTGGGCCCCGCCGCGCACTGGACCGTCGTGGTGGAGAATCGCGCGGGCGCCGGAGGCAATATCGGCCTCGACGCCGTGGCCAAGGCAAAGAACGATGGCTACACCATCGGCATGGGTCAGACCGCCAACCTTGCCATCAACCCCACGCTTTACCCCAAGCTGCCGTTCGACCCAATCAAGGACTTCACGCCCGTGGTGCTCGTGTCCGCGCAGCCCGTCGTGCTGATCGTCAGGCAGGACGCCCCCTACAAGACGCTGGCCGAGTTCGTGACCGCGGCCAAGGCGAAGCAGACGTCGATGGCCTCCGCGGGCACCGGCACGGTGGGCCATCTGACCGGCGAGATGTTCCAGCGCCGCGCGGGCTTCAAGGCGCTACACGTACCGTACAAGGGCGCGTCGCCCGCGCTGACCGACCTCATGGGCGGCCAGACCGATTTCTACTTCGCCACGCCGCCCATCGCGCTGCCGATGCTCAAGGCCGGCCGCCTGCGCGCGCTGGCGGTGACCTCGCCGAAGCGCCTAGCGCTGCTTCCGAACGTCCCGACCGTGGCCGAGCAGGGTTACGCCGGTTTCGCCGCGGAGGACTGGAAAGCGCTGGTTGCCCCGGCCGGCACGCCGGCCGACGTGGTCGCGCGGCTCAACGAGGAAGTCAACAAGGCGCTCAAGCAGCCCGACACCATCGCCCGCATGCGCGAGGAAGGCAGCGAGCCGCGCGGCGGCACCGCGCAGGAACTGGGCGCATTCATCAAGAGCGAGAACAGCCGCTGGGGCGCCATCGTGCGCGAGTCCGGCGCTCGCGTGGAGTAAGGAGGGTTTTCGATGCAGAAGCCGCTACGCAACATCCGCGTGCTGGACCTGACCAACGTGCTGGCCGGCCCGTTCTGCTGCCACCAGCTCGCGCACATGGGCGCCGAGGTCATCAAGGTGGAAACGCCGGGCACGGGAGACCTCGCGCGTCAGCTCGGCGCCGATGCGGAACTGAACAAGGCGCTGATGGGCGTGTCATTCCTCGCCCAGAACCCGGGCAAGCGTTCCATCACGATCAACTTCAAGCACGCGCGGGGCAAGGAGGTTTTCCGCAAGCTCGTGCAGAGCGCGGACGTCGTGGTCGAGAATTTCCGGCCCGGTGTGATGACGCGGCTCGGCCTCGGTTACGAGGAGCTACGTAAGGAGAACCCTCGACTGATCTATTGTGCGATCTCGGGCTTCGGTCAGGATGGTCCCCTCTCGGACCTGCCCGCGTACGACCAGATCATCCAGGGGATGTCCGGCGTGATGAGCATCACGGGCGATGCGGAGACCGCGCCGTATCGCGTGGGCTATCCGGTCTCCGACACGATCGGCGGTATCACGGCGGCCTTTTCCATCGCCGCATCGCTGGCCGATCACGAACGCACGGAGGGTTACTTCCTCGATGTGTCGATGCTGGAAGCGACGTTGGCTACGATGGGCTGGGTCGTGTCGAACCATTTGATCGCCGGCAAGAATCCGTCGCCGATGGGCAACGAGAACATGACCGCGAGTCCGTCCGGCACGTTCCATACCGGCGCGGGGCTGCTCAATATCGCCGCCAACAAGCAGGAGCAGTTCGAGGCCGTGTGCCGCGTCATCGAGCGGCCGGACCTCGCCACCGACCCGCGCTTCGCGGAACGCCAGGCGCGCCTCACAAATCGCGGCGTACTGAAGCAGGTGCTGGAAGCCGAACTGGCGCGCAAATCGGCCACGGAATGGTGGACCTTGCTCAACGACGCCGGTGTGCCAGCCGGTCCGGTGATGAATGTGCCGGACACGCTCGCCCATCCGCAGGTGCGCGATCGCGGCATGATCGGCGAATTCCCCAACGTTCCTGGCGTGGGCCGCGACATCCGCCTCGTGCGCACGGGATTCAAGGTCAATCGCGAGGCACCGTCGGTCGATACGCCCCCGCCGCAACTGGGCGAGCACACCGACGAGATTCTCGCGCAGCTCGGCTACGACGCCACGGACATCTCATCGCTCAAGGAGGCACGCGCGGTATGACCATGCAAAACGACAAGCCCGCCGTCGACGCGGGACAGCAGGCTTCGCAGGACTGGTGGCGCACGGAGATCATCGACATGCGCCCCGGCGAGATCCGTTACCGCGGTTATCCGATCGAACAGCTGATCGGCCGCGTCTCGTTCGCGCAGATGATCTGGCTGATGCTGCGCGGCGAACTCCCCGCCCGCCGCGAGGGCGAACTGCTCGATGCCGCGTTGATGGCCGCCGTCGATCATGGCCCGCAGGCACCGAGCATCGCGATCGCGCGCATGGCGGCAACCTGCGGCGTGGGCCTCAACAATGCGATGGCCTCCGCCGTGAACGTGCTCGGCGACGTGCATGGCGGCGCTGGCGAACAGGCGGTGGAGCTGTATCAGGACATCGCGCGGCGCATCGATGACGGGGCCACGCAAGACGATGCGGTGGCCGCGGCGCTGCAGGACTATCGCGATCTGCACGGCAAGTTCGTGTCGGGCTTCGGCCATCGCTTTCATCCGCTCGATCCGCGCGCGCCGCGTCTGCTGGAATTGGTGGATGCGGCCGCGAAGGATGGCGTGGTGTCTGGCCGCTACGCCACGATCGCGCGCGCGGTGGAAGCCGCGCTGGGCGCTGGGCGCAGCAAGCCGATTCCGATGAATATCGACGGCGCCACGGCGGTGATCTACGCCGAGCTCGGCTTTCCGGCGCCACTCGCGCGCGGGCTGTTCTGCCTGTCGCGCTCGGTCGGCATCCTGTCGCATGCCTGGGAGCAAACCCAGCAGGGCGGCCGCAACAAGGGGCCGATCCCGCGTCAGTATCTGTGGACGTACGACGGCAAGCCGCAGCGGGACGTGGAGGTTTGACGTCTCAACGGATCGCGGGGTAGTCCGCTACGGGGTCGAGCAGGACGCCGTAGCTGTCGATGTCCGGGACGACGAAGCGGTCGATGCAGACGTCGTCCAACAGCGCGCGATAGGCCGCTGCATCGCCGATCGCCACGAGGTGCGAGACCAGCGCCTCGCGGTCCGCGACCGGCACGTCGCCTGCCGCGACCAGCAGCGGGTTCGGCGTCCACGGCGTGACCGCGATGGTCTGCAAACCCGCGAGCGTCTCTGGCGCATGGCGGCGCAGCAGGTCGAGGTAGAAGCTGTCGAGCGCGGTCACGTCGATCTGGCGCGTGCGTAGCGCCTCGAGCGTACGCGCGGGCGTGTCGAGCGGGCCGATCGATGCGCTGAACAATGTTTCTCGCTCATGCGCGTAGGAGGAGAGCGCCCGCCGCGCCGCGTGATACCCAGATTGCGAATGGTCGGCCATCCAGCCGAAACGGGAGCCGAACGCATCCTCCATCGTCCGCCATCCGCTCTCCGCACGTACAAGCACCTCGGAGCGATAACGGGCGTGGCCATGCAGTACCGGTGCCACCAACGGCACCACCGGCGCCGCCCCGCGCACGAACGGCAACCCGCACATGAACCCGCACACCAGATCGCGCCGCTGCCAGAGATCGGTCAGCGGCGCGGGCCACGCATGCGGAATGACTTCGACGGGCCAGCGCAGGTCCTGGAATACCTGCGTGAACAGCGCGCGCCACGCGGCCGCGACCGCGGGCGTGGCGTTGTACATGCGGAACGAGGCGATGCCGCTGGCCATCTGGTACTCCTTGCCCTTCTCAGGCGAAACGCAGCGACTGGCCGATGCCGAGCCCGCGCGCCTTGGTCAGCATCGCATGGCCCAGCGCGATATCGGTCGTCGACAGGCCGCGGTGCCAGAACAGGATGGTCTCGTCGTCGCGCTCGCGCCCGGGCTTGAGTCCGGCGACGATCTGGCCGAGCTCCGCATGCAGGTTTTCTTCGTTCAGGCGTCCGCTGTCGACGTGCTGGCGCAGGGCACCGAAGGGCAGGCCCTTGCGGCACTGGCCCCAGTCGTCGACGACCATCTTGCTCATGATGTCGGTCAGGGACAGTTCCACCGCGCTCATGGTGCCGTAGGGAATCACGAGCGCGCCGGGCTTGATCCACTCGGTCAGCAGCATCGGCTGCGGCGCGGGCAGGCGCGAGGCCTCCACCACGATATCCGCGCCGCGCACGCACGATTCCCAGTCGGTCGTCACGGTCACAGGCTTGCCGAGGTCGCGCGACAGGCGCGCGGCGAACGCTTCCCGGCTTTCCGGGCGGCGCGAATGCACGCGGATCTCGTCGAAGTCGAAGATCGAGTCGAGCAGGCGCACGTTCCAGTACGATGTGCCGCGCGCGCCGATGTGCGCAAGCACCTTGCTGTCCTTGCGCGCGAGGTGACGCGCGCCGAGCGCGGTGACGGCGCCCGTGCGCATGTCGGTGATGGCCGTGGCATCGATCATCGCGAGCGGTACGCCGTTATCGGGATCGAACAGGTTGAGGATCGCCATCTCCGACGGCAGCCCCTGCTTGTAGTTGTCCACGTAGTCGGACACTACCTTCACGCCCGCCACGTGTAGCGGACGGATGTAACCGCGCAGCACGTTGAAGTGGCCCTTGTCGGACGACTCGGGCACGAGGTGCACGCGCGGCTCGATCACGGTCTCGCGGCGGCCCTGCGCGGCCAGCGCCGACTCCACGGCGGCGAGGATCTCGGCATCGGTCAGCGCCAGCCTGGCCACGTCCGGACCGTTGAGGTAGGTCAGGTGAATCTGCTTCTCTTCCACTTTGGGGGTCTCCTTTACTGCAGGGGCGGAATATTGGCGCGATGCACGATCGCACGCCATTTGAGCGTTTCGCTCGAGATCGTCGTGCCGAAGGCCTGCGGCGTGCTGCCCACGGGTTCCAGGCCGAGGGCGTCGAGCTTTTCGCGCACGTCTGGCTGGCGGAGCACCGCAGCCACGTCGGTCTGCCATTTACGCACGATCGCGTCGGGGGTGCCCTTCGGCGCGACGAGGCCGTACCACGAGGTCACGTCAAAGCCGGGGTAGCCGGATTCCGCCACCGTCGGCACGTTAGGCAATTGCGGCAGGCGGCGCGGACCGGCGACGGCAATCGGCACGAGCTTGCCCGTACGGATGTGCTGTAGCACCGTCGAGATGCCGCCGAACATCATCTGCACTTGTCCGCCGAGCACATCGTTGAGCGCGGTGGCCATGCCGTTGTAAGGCACGTGCACGGTCTTGATGCCCGCTTCCAGGTTCAGCAGTTCGCCGGCGAGGTGGGCGCCGCTGCCGTTGCCGGGCGACGCGAAGTTGAGTTCGCCGGGGTGGGCCCTGGCGTAGCCGACAAGGTCCCTGAGCGTGCGGACGTGCACGGAAGGATTGACCACAAGCACGTTGGGCGAGGCGGCCAGCATCGTGACGGGCACGAGATCGCGCACGTCGAAGCCGAGCTTCGGGAACAGGATCGGGTTGACGGTCAGGTTGCCGGCCGGTGCAAGGCCGAGTGTGTACCCATCGGGCGCGGCGCGCGCGACCGTCTCCATGCCGATGTTGCCCGCCGCGCCGGGCTTGTTGTCGACGACGATCGACTTGCCCCACTGCTCCGACAGCTTCTGGCCCACGAGCCGCGGCAGGGCGTCCGCCACGCCGCCCGCCGCAAAGGGAACGACGATGCGGACCGGTTTCGAAGGATAGGCGCCGGCATCCGCCTGCGCGGGCTGTGCGTTGGCGGCGGTGATTCCGACCGAAGCGCCGGCCAACATGATACCCGGCAGCATGAGGCATGCCGCCACTTTGTTTGCAAATCGATTCACGCTGAAAGCTCCCCTGGTACGCGTTGTGGCCCGAATGTTAAGCAGCTTGTCTAACACTGTATAGACAGGTTTTCGCAAATCGAAAAGCGTTTTTCGCATAAGGCCCGAATGGCCTCGCGCCAGCACCGGAATGGCGCGCGGGAGGGCCTTGCGTGACGTGCGCTGGTGCGGACTACACCGAGATGGGGAGAGGGTCTGGCTCGCCGAGCGGAAGCAGTGCATCGGCTCCGTGTGACGTTGCGGGTTCTTCTTCGGCCACGCGCGAGGCGATGACGAATTGATCGCGGCCGCGTTCCTTGGCGATGTAGAGCGCGCGGTCGGCTTCCGCGAAGAGGCCGCGCCAGATGACGTCGCGGGTGCCGGCGGCGCCTCGAAGCTGGGCCACGCCGATGCTCACGCTGGCGTGACGGTCGCGGCCGGGCAGCGGGATCGCGCGCACCTTGCGGAGGATGCGGTTGGCGAGCGCGGTGGCCTGCTGTTCGTCGGTGTGCGGGCAGAGGATGCAGAACTCTTCGCCGCCGTAGCGAGCGGCGATATCGGAGGCCCGCCGGGAGTGGTCGAGCGCGGCGGCGATCTCGCGCAGGATGCCGTCGCCGGCGTCGTGGCCGAAGGTGTCGTTGACCTGCTTGAAGTGGTCGACGTCGATCACCAGGCAGGACAGTGCTTCGCCATCGCGCTGCCAGCGGGCGATGAGGTGAGCCGCCGACAGGTCGAGGGCGCCGCGGTTCAGCAGGCCGGTCAGCGCATCGACGCGAGCGCCGTTTTCATTGCGGGCGATGATCTGCTCGGTCGCCATCATGCAGAAGCCGAACAGGCCCAGCAGGACGGCCATCATGGCGGCGATCATTGGCAGGAGGGGCCACGTCATGCCGGATGGCTGCATGAAGAACGGCGTCATGGCGGCGCCGTCCCGGGAGACCGGGGACGCGAACGAGGTCAGCGCGACGACCTGTCCGGCCAGCAGCACGAGGTGGGACATCATGACCACCGGGCCGCCGATGCCGGTGCGGCCCCTTTCGCTGCGGAGCATGATGACGATGGTGCTGAACGACATCATGGCCAGGACGCCGTAGGCCAGCGCGTGGACGAGCAAACGCGCGTCGTTAAGGCCGGTGGCGATCACGAGCAGCGCCACCACGACGAGGCCGAACATGCGGAGGGGGACGGTGTGCTGGGGCAGGCCGTAGAACGTACGGACGCCGCGATAGATTGTCAGCCTGCCGAGGATGTAGCAGCCGGCGGCCAGCGCGCTCAATTGCAGCGCGCCCGGTGGGAGCTGGCCGTGTTGGGGGTGGGCGGGGTGCAGGAGGTCGTAGCCCGCGGTGCAGGCCACTACCATCAACCCGGCGGCCGATGCGACGACATGCCCGATCGCCCACTGCCGTCCCGCTTCGCTGGCGCGCAGGGCGACGACCAGCCCTGCCGACATCAGCAGTGTGCTGGAGAACACCACCATCATGACGACGACGATCGTCTGCTGGGCCAGTTGCACGGGTTTCCTTCGGAACGCGGGCGCGCGAAAACGCGAATCATAACGGCGCGGACTTAGGGCAGGCACCCCCGACAAGGGGTGCATTCGCATGCATGCAACGGAGTGAGTGCACTCCTCCCCGGGAGGGTGGGGAAAGTACGGATGGGACGGTCGGTCGTTGGCGGCTCTTAGGCGCGGAGCAAAGCCGACCGTCAGTCTTTGCTGTCGCTGTCCGTGATCGGCGCCGCCGCCGCGGGGGCGAAGTCGGGGAAGGTGCCGCCGAGGGCCTGAGTGAGCTGGCGCGCGGCGTCGAGGACCTGGTCGCGGAAGCTCACGGAGAAGCGGGGGGTGGGGCAGGTCAGCGTCAGGGCGCCCCGCAGGTCGCCCGCCGGGCCGAAGACCGGAGAAGATACCCCGGCGATGTCCGGACTGCGGTCGCCGACCAGCGCGATGACGCCCTCGTCGCGGATGCGCTGGTAGATTTCCCCGCGCGCCCCGGCAAACGCCCGCAATACCCGGCCGCCCGCGCCACGGTTACGGGGCAGCACATCGCCCGCACGGATGTGGTCGCGCACCGGCTGCGGGGAATCCACCCGGTACAGGCAGAGCCGATGCTCCCCCTGCTCGATGTGGAACGCCGCCGACTCCCGCGTCACCTGCACGAGCTGCCGTAGCGCCGGCATGACCACGGCCTCCAGCGAGAAGGATGCCGCATAGACAGCGTTGAGCCGGGCGACCTCTGGCCCCAGCCCATAACGTCCATCGGGCAACCGCCGCACCAGCCGCGCATGCTCGAGCGAGGCCAGCAGCCGCAGCAGCGTACTTTTGTACAGGCCGCTGCGTAGCGCGAGTTCCGCCAGCCCGAGCGCGCTGTCGCCCTCGCGAAACACCGACAAGACGAACAGCGCCCGGTCGACGGCAACGGCGCCCCCTTCCGCGGCGTGCTTGTCGGCTTCGGAGAGTTGGGCGGCTTTACGTGGCATTGGCGTCGAATGTCAGTACCGGCTTCACCGGAGGCGCAAGCCGGAAGCGGCTTGCGCTGCATGTTGGAACAATTGCCCACCGTATAGAACGGTGTGTGCGTTGTCAATCGGAAGCGCGGGCTGGCATGCGGCGTGCATGGAACGCCGCATCAGGCACCAAACCGGCAATCCCGGTATGATTACTGCTTTACGGGTTTTCCCTTAGTCCAATCGTCAGCGAAACCCTGCCCCCCAGCAGACCCCAAAAGCTGACCCACCCCATGACCGCCCCCTCTTCCTCACTGGATGCCGCGCACGACCATCCCGCCGATGACCGCGTGCTGCGCCGCATCCTCAGCGTCGTAGCGTTCAACTTTGTCGCCTACCTCGCCGTCGGCCTCCCGCTGGCCGTGATACCCGGCTTCGTCCACGACCATCTCGGCTACAGCGCCGTCATCGCCGGCCTGGCGATCAGCATCCAGTATCTCGCTACCCTGCTGTCGCGCCCCTGGGCCGGCACGCTATGCGACGTACAGGGACCAAAGCGTTCGGTGTTGACGGGTCTGGCCCTGTGCGTGGGTAGCGGCGCGCTGACGCTGGCGGCCGCGCTGTGCGGCGGCACCGACTGGCTCGGTCTCACGGTGCTGTTCGCCGCGCGGCTCGTGCTCGGCGCGGGCGAAAGCCTTGTCACCACGGGCACGATCGCCTGGGGCATCGGCAGTGCCGGCACGCGCCACACGGGCAAGGTCATCTCGTGGAACGGCATGACCACCTACGGCGCCCTCGCCGCGGGCGCCCCGCTCGGCGTGGTGCTTGCCGACTTTGGCGGCCTCGCCTCCATCGGGGCGGTGACGGTGCTGATTACCGCGATCGCCCTGCTGCTGGCGCGCCGGAAGTCGCCGTCCGCGATCGTCAAGGGGGAACGCCTGCCCTTCCGGCGCGTCTTCCGCGCCATGACGCCATTCGGCCTCTGCCTCGCGCTCGGCTCGGTCGGCTTCGGGTCGATCACCGCGTTCATCACGCTGTATTACGGCAGCCGCGGCTGGGACCACGCAGCGTTCGCGCTGACCTCCCTCGGCACCTGCTTCATCCTGTCGCGCCTGCTGTTCGCGGATACGATCAACCGCTTTGGCGGCTACACCGTGGCGATCGTCTCGTTCGCGGTGGAAGCGGCCGGCCTCGCCATGCTGTGGCTCGCGCAGTCGCCATGGCAGGCGCTCGCGGGCGCGGCCGTGACGGGCCTCGGCTTCTCGCTCGTATTCCCGTCGCTCGGGATGGAAGCGGTCAAGCGCGTGCCGCAGACCAATCGCGGCTCCGCGCTCGGCGCCTACTCGCTCTTCCTGGATTTCGCGCTGGGGCTGACCGGCCCGCTGGCCGGCCTCGTGGTCAAGCATGCCGGCTATGCGCCCGTCTATCTGTGCGCGTCGCTGGCCGCGATCCTTGCGCTCGTGATGAGCCGCCTGATCGCGGTGCGTTACGGTCAGGACGAACGCTCGCAGCAGTACGCCTCGGTCCGGTAAGGGAACGACACCGTTTCCCGGCCCTTCAGCGCCGGGTTGCGCGCGATCACGTCATGCAGTTGCGCGCGCACGGCATCCTGCTGCGCGGGCTGCAGCGACGCGATGAAGCTCACCGACATCACGCGGTCGACGATCACCTGCTCCGGCGCGCCCGTATGCGCATAAGGCAGGCTCGTCAGCGTGAGCGGACCGAACCCCTCGGCCGGAAACACCTTGCGCCAGTCGCCGCGATGAAATCGCGGCGCATCGCCCTCGAACGGCTTCATGATTTCCGTGAGCCGCGCCACCCAGTCCACCGATTCGTCGCGCACGTTCCACACGAGGCCGAGCCGGCCACCGGGACGCAGCACGCGGCGAATCTCGCGCATCGCCGCCGTATTGGCGAACCAGTGGAAGGCCTGCGCGCAGACGACCGCGTCGACGCTCGCATCGGGCAGCGGCATCGATTCCGCGGTGCCGGCCACGGCCTGCACGCCCGGCAAGGCGCTGGCAAGCTGGTCGCGCATCTGCTGCACGGGCTCCACCGCGATGATGGACGCGCCAGTCGGCTGCAGCAGCCGCGTGAACTTGCCGGTGCCGGCGCCGAGATCGACGACGGTCCGGCCTGCGGCCAGGCCGACCGTGTCGCGCAGCCAGTCGGCGATTTCCTTGGGATAGTCGGGACGCCCGCGGGCGTAGGTGTCGGCTTGACTCGAGAAGCCCTGGGCGGCGGCGTGGTGGATGGCGGTCATCGGAATTGTCGTGAGTCGTTATCTGGCGAACCGCCACGTACCATACTCCCGTCCCGTCACACGAACAAGGCTGGAACAAGAACCCGGGAGGGAACATCGGCCTGCATCAACCGTTCTGCATGCCCCAGCGCCGCACGGTCAGGCGCTCAAGCGAAGCGAACACGATGCCCTCCACGGCCAGCCCGATCAGGATGACGGTCGCGAGTCCCGCGAACACGCGGTCCGTATAGAGCTCGTTACGGTTCTGGAAGATGTACCAGCCCAGGCCGCCCTTGCCCGACGACGCGCCGAAGACGAGCTCCGCCGCGATCAGCGTGCGCCATGCAAAGGCCCAGCCGATCTTGAGGCCGGAAAGGATCGCCGGCAGTGCGGCGGGGACAAGAATCAGCACGACGTAACGCAGTCCGCGCAGGCCGTAGTTGCGGCCCGCCATGCGCAGCGTCTCCGGCACGCCACGAAAGCCTGCATAGGTATTGAGCGCGAGCGGCCACAGCACCGAATGGATCAGCACGAAGATCAGGCTGCCTTTGCCAAGGCCAAACCACAGCAGCGCCAGCGGCAGCAGCGCGATGGCCGGCAGCGGGTTGAACATCGCGGTCAGTGTGTCCAGCAGGTCGCGGCCGATGCGCGTCGACACCGCCAGCGTGGTCAGCACGAACGCGAGCACGATGCCCGCGAGGTAGCCTTGCAGCAGCACCGTTAGCGAGACCGCCGCCTTGCCCGGCAACTCGCCGTTGAGAATGCCATCGAAGAACGCACGTGCCGTGGCACCGAACGTCGGCAGCAGCAGGTCGTTGTCCTGCACGCGCGCGATGACTTCCCAGACGATCGCCAGCGCGATCAGGATGAACAGCTTGCGGAGCCAGCCTTGCTGGAGCACGCGTGTGTGCCACGGCAGCGCGCGCTCGACCGGTGCGGCGGTGAAGGGTTCGAGCTCGCGCTCGTATTCGGGGCGGATGGTGAGCGTGTCGGACATGATCAATGCGTGTGTGTGGCACGCCGCGACTGCGGCGTCGCGGCGGGCGCGGCCTGCTCGGGTTCTTCGAACAGCATGCGATGGATGCGCTGTGCCGCATGCTGGAACTCGGCGCTCCCCTGGCTCGCGAGCGAGAACTGGTGGCTGTTGAGCTCGGCCCGCACGCGGCCCGGATGCGGGGACAGCAGCAGGATGCGGCTACCCACGACCAGCGCCTCTTCGATCGAATGCGTGACGAACAGCAGCGTGAAGGACGCGTCCTCCCACAGCGCCAGCAGTTCTTCCTGCATGCGGCGGCGCGTGAGGGCGTCGAGCGCGGCAAACGGCTCGTCCATCAGCAGCACCTTCGGGCGCATCGCCAGCGCGCGGGCAATCGCCACGCGCTGCTTCATGCCGCCGGACAGCGTGTGCGGATACGCATCGGCAAACCCGGCCAGACCGACCTTGTCGAGAAAGTGCATGGCCGTATCGCTGGCCTCGGCGCGCGACAGTCCGCGCGCGCGCTGCAGCGGAAACATGACGTTCTGACGCACGGTCTTCCACGGCGGCAACTGGTCGAACTCCTGGAACACGACGATGCGATCGGGCCCCGGCGCGCGCACGCGCTGGCCATCGAGCCGGATCTCGCCCTCGGCCGGCGGCACGAAGCCGGCCACGGCCTTGAGCAGCGTCGACTTGCCGCAGCCCGAAGGGCCCAGCAGCACGAACCGATCCGCGGCATGCACGTCGAAACTCACGCGATGCGTGGCGCGGACCACGCGGTCGGGCGTGCGGTATTCGAGCGAGACGTTATCGACCTGCAGGAGCGGCAGGCCGCCACCCACAACCCTGAGGCCCGCGCGCGGATGTTCGTGCGTCGTCATGATCAGCTCCCTTGTGCGGTGGCCGGGTCCTGGAAGAAATAGTCCTGCCACGACTTCGGTGCATTCTTGATAGCGCCCACGCGGTGCATGAACTCGGCCAGCGGGAACGTGTTCTGCGGCGTGACCTTGAACTGGACCTGCGGGTTCTTGAGGATCTTGACCAGCAACGCGCGGTCGATCTTGGCCTTGTTCACGCGGATGTAGAGATCGGCGGCCGCTTCCGGCTGTTTGGTCGCGAAATCCGCGGCTTCCGCCAGCGCGTCGACAAAGGCGCGATACGTCTTCGGGTTCTCGCTGCGGAATTTCTCAGTGGCATAGAGCACCGTGGCCGAGCTCGGGCCGCCGAGCACGTCGTACGAATTCAGGACGATGCGCGCATTGGGATTGCCGGCCAGCTCCTGTTCCTGGAACGGCGGATTGCCGAAGTGGCCCGTGATCTCGGTCCCACCCGCGATGATTGCCGCGGCGGCATCAGGGTGCGGCACGGCCACCGTCCATTTGTCGAGGCGGTTGAACTCCTTGTCGCCCCACTGCTTCGCGGCCGCGAACTGCAGCACGCGCGACTGCACCGATACCGTCACGGCGGGCAACGCGATGCGATCCTTGTCGGTGAAGTCCGCAATCGTCTTCACCTTCGGGTTGTTGCTGACGAGGTAGTACGGGAAGTTGCCGAGCGACGCGACGCCCTTCACGTTCTGTTTGCCATGCGTCCGGTCCCACAGCGTCAGCAGCGGCCCGACGCCGGCACCGGCGATATCGATCGAGCCCGACAGCAGCGCGTCGTTCACCGCGGAACCGCCCGAGAGTTGCGTCCATTCGACCTTGACGTCCACGCCCTGCTGCTTGCCGTGCTTCTCGATCAGTTGCTGGTCGCGCGCGACATTGAGTAGCAGATAGACCACGCCGAACTGCTCGGCAATACGGATGCGCCCTTCGGCGTGCGCGTTGGCGGTCAGCGCGAGACCCGCGACAAGCATCGACACGGCAGCGCGGCGCGGCCAGCGGGAGGTGAACAGGGACATTGCAGATGGCTCCGGTAAGAAATGGAATTCAGTAAGGCAGATCGCCCTCGATCGTGGTGCGGTACATCACGCGGCGCTCGCTGTCGGGCGTGCCCGCCGCCAGATGCATCAGCGAGCGGTTGTCCCAGAACACGAGGTCGTGCTCGCGCCACTGGTGGCGATAGACGAATTCCGGCTTGACACTGTGCGCGAACAGTTCGTCGAGCAGCGCGCGGCTCTCGTCCTCCGGCAGGCCGACGATCTTCGTCGTGAAATGCTCGCTCACGAACAGCGCCTTGCGGCCCGTCTCCGGATGCGTGCGCACGACGGGCTGCAGCGCGGGCTTGACCTGCGCGATCTGCTCGGGCGTCAGGTCGGGACGCCACGGGCTGCGGCGCTGCAGCTCCTTGTATTTCGCCAGGTAGGTGTGCTCGGCTTTCAGGCCTTCCACCTTGCGCTGCAGATCGGCGGGCAGCGCGTCCCATGCGGCATGCATGTTGGCGAACAGCGTATCGCCGCCTTCGCGCGGCAACTCGCGCGCGTGCAGCAGCGAGCCGAGGCTCGGCTTCTCCTTGTAGGAGAGATCGGAATGCCAGAAGTGACCGGCGTCGCCAAGGCCGATCGGCTTGCCGTTCTCGCGCACGTTCGACACGATCAGGATCTCGGGATGCCCCGCCAGCTGGAACTGATGCAGGACGTGGATCTCGAGCGCGCCGAAGCGGCGGCTGAAGTCGATCTGCTGCGCGGGCGTGATGCGCTGGTCGCGGAACACCACGACATGATGGTCGAGATGCGCGCGATGGATGCGCCGGAAGTCTTCTTCCGCGATCGGCTGCGACAGATCGAGACCGATGATTTCGGCGCCCAGGGCGGCGCCGAGCGGGCGGATCTCGAAATCCTGGAGAACGGGTGCGACGGCAGTGGTCATGGTGTCTTGTGCTCGGGGGAAAGCAGTGCAAGGGAGCCACTGTAGACACCGCAGTGCGCGCAGCCAACGAATCAAATCGCGCGGCCATATGCGCCAGACGCATATGGCGCGTACATGGGAGGGCATATGCTTATATGCATATGCAAATGCGGTTTCCTTCGTTCCGCGCGTTGGCGCGAAACCCTAGCCTGTGCGCTGTCCTGGAACCCCTTCCCTTTGGATCCTCCCCTGCCACCATGACCATCAACGCCCATCGCCGCGCGCTGCTCGCGGCCGGTCTCGCCCTGCCCACGCTAACGGTTGCGAACCGATCGTTCGCTGCGGGAGAAGCCGAGACGCTGCGCATCGGCTATCAGAAATCCTCGACGCTGATGATCTGGCTGAAGTCGCGCGAGACGCTCGAAAAAGCGCTCGCCCCGCTGAACGTCCGCGTGCAGTGGCACGAGTTCACCTCGGGCCTGCCGCTGCTCGAATCGCTGAACGTCGGCAACCTCGACCTCACCGCGGACGTGGCCGATGCGGTGCCGCCGTTCGCGCTCGCGGCCGGCGCGAATCTTACGTACTACGCGATCGAGACGCCGTCGCCAACGGCGCAGGCCGTGGTCGTGAAGCAGGACTCGCCGATCCAGTCGATCGCTCAGCTCAAGGGACAGCGCGTGGCCTTCGCCAAGGGCGCGGGTGCGCATTACCTGCTGCTCGAGGCGCTGGCGGAAGCCAAGCTCACGCTGCGCGACATCGAGCCCGCGTATCTGACGCCCGCCGACGCACGCGCGGCATTCGAGCGCGGCGCGGTGGCCGCATGGGTCATCTGGGATCCGTTCCTTGCCGCAGTGCAGCGGCAGGCCAACGCGCGCGTGCTGCGCGACGGCACGGGCCTCGCCAGCTACCGACGCTTTTATCTGGCGGCGACGCCATATGCCAGGCGCCGCCCCGACGTGCTCGCCAGGGTGTACGACGAACTGCGCAGTGCAGGCACCTGGATCAAGCAGAATCCCGGTCCAGCCGCCGCGTGGAATGCGCCGTTGCTCGGACTCGATGCGGCGACGGTCGAGGCGGCCAACGCGCGCCGGACCTATCAGGTACAGACGGTGGACGCGGCGTCGCTCACGGAACAGCAGCGGATCGCCGATGCCTTTGCCGCCCAGTCGATCCTGCCGCGCAAGGTGACGGTCGCGCAGTCGCCAGTGTGGAAGCCGGCCTGACGGTAACTTTTTCCCTGTCAGTTCCTATACTGGATGGCGATCCGCTGCATGCGGCGCCATCCACAACTGACAAGGAGACTCACCATGGCAATCCGATTAGGCGAGACGGCACCGGATTTCACGGCGGATACAACCGAAGGCAAGATCCAGTTCCATGAGTGGATTGGCGATGGATGGGCCATCCTGTTTTCGCATCCCAAGGATTTCACGCCGGTCTGCACGACGGAGCTCGGGTACATGGCCCGGCTCAAGCCCGAGTTCGACAAGCGCAACACGAAGATCATCGGCCTGTCGATCGATCCGGTCGACGATCACAACCGGTGGGTCAAGGACATCGAAGAGACGCAGGGCGCCAAGGTCAACTATCCGATGATCGGCGATGCGGACCTGCATATCGCGAAGCTCTACGACATGATCCATCCGGAGGCCGGCGGCGGTCCGCGTACCGCGGTGGACAACGCGACCATCCGCTCGGTGTTCATGATCGGACCCGACAAGAAGGTCAAGGCGATGCTCGTCTATCCGATGAGCGCGGGGCGTAACTTCGATGAGGTATTGCGACTGCTCGACTCGCTACAACTCAACGCCAAGCACACCGTCGCCACGCCCGTCAACTGGAAGCCGGGCGATGACGTGATCATCCCGACTTCCGTGTCCGACGACGACGCGAAGAAAAAATATCCACAGGGCTTCAAGACGCTCAAGCCGTACCTGCGCACCGTCGCACAGCCCCGTTGAATTCTATCCACAGAGTTGGTGGATATCCTGCCTATTGACTTCCCTGCAAGCCGCGCCAGCTCTGGAAAGAGCTGGCGTGCCTAATTTCTGGGCAATCTTTCTCAAGGATGGCGTGCAAGCACACCACGGATGGTGTCGGCAAGATCTTTTGCAAGAAACTTTGACACATACGCATCGGCACCGACCTTGCGCACGTGCTCTTCGCTTGCCTCGCCCGACAGCGACGAATGGATGACCACCGGCAGAGACTTGAGCCGCGCGTCCGCCTTGATCTTGCGCGTCAGCGTAAAGCCGTCCATCTCCGGCATCTCGAGGTCCGTGAGCACGAGCGCGATCTCGTCGCGCACGGTCTTGCCACGGCCCGCGGCACCCTCGGCGATGCTGCCGAGTAGGTCCCACGCTTCCTGACCCGTCTTGGTCATCACCACGTCGACGCCCATCGCCTTGAGGCCGTTCTCGATGAGCCCGCGCGCGAGCGCCGAGTCGTCCGCCGCCAGCACCTTGGTGCCGGGACGCAGCGTCAGTTGCGGACCGACCGTGGCCGGGTCCACGTCGGGCTGACGCGTCGGCAGCACGTCGCGCAGGATCTGCTCCACGTCGAGCACCTGCACGAGGCGCGGATTGTCGCCGCCCACATCGAGCTTGGCGATGCTCGTGACGAGCCCGCCCTTGACGCTCGTCTCCGCCGAGACCACCTGGCTCCAGTCGAGGCGCACGATCTCTTCGACCGCTTCCACCGCGAAGCCCTGCGTCGAGCGTGCGTACTCGGTCACGAGCATGATGTTGAGACCGGTGACCGGCTTGCACGACAAGAGCCGCGGCAGGTCGATAACCGGAATGACCTGGCCGCGGATATCGGCCATGCCGAGGATCGCGGGCTCCGCGCCCACGACCGTGGTCACGCTGGGCATGACCAGAATTTCGCGCACCTTGAAGACGTTGATGCCGAACAGTTCCGACTGTCCGCTGGTCTCCGCATCGCCGAGTCGGAACAGCAACAACTCGAACTGGTTGTTGTTGGTTAGGTTGGTGCGCTCGTCGATTTCCCTCATCGCGCTGGTCATGCTGTGCTCCGCTCGCCTGGCTGTTTGGTTGATATGTGTACAAGGACTGCGATGCGTCTAACGGCGGCCCGCGCCGAATATTTAGGCGGCCCCGCGTCGGGAGGGGCCGCCATGCTGCGTGGACGCCACCCGGCGGCCGCATCGAGGGAAATCCCTGAGTTGGCGCGAGGCGGGCGGATCCGTCGATATTCCCGTTGCGAGATACCGCGCATGTCCGCGCGATGATGCCGCCCCACCCCGCCTTGACTAGCCTTGAGCCTCGCCGGATCACGCCCGCAAGAGGATGCGACCGGCAAGCCGGCGCAAGCGCCGGCCACCGCCGAGGACAGAGACGCCCACACCTTTGCCCGATGCGCCGGGCGCATCGTCCTTGCACCGAGAACCGAGTGAGACAGCACCGACGCCGGCCATACGCAGCCGCGCGCGGCCCTGCAAGGAGGCAGACATCATCATGATCGACCAGCCCTACGACCGACCGCTCATGCCGCCGGCGGCGGACAGCGACGACGCGCGCGCGCGCCCTCCCCATCGCATCGACCAGTACTTCCAGATTTCCGCCCGCGGCAGCACCGCGCGGCGCGAGGTCGTGGCCGGTACCACCACGTTCATGGCCATGGTGTATGCCGTCTTCGTGGTGCCCGGCATGCTCGGCAAGGCCGGCTTCGACACCAGCGCCGTCTTCGTCGCGGTGTGCCTGACGACGGCATTCGGCTCGCTGCTGATGGGCCTGTGGGCGCGCTTGCCCATCGCCATCGGCTGCGCGATCTCGCTGACCGCATTTATGGCGTTCGGGCTCGTGCTGGGTCAGCATCTGTCGCCATCGGTCGCGCTCGGCGCCGTGTTCCTGATGGGCGTGGTCTTCACCGCGATCTCCGTCACGGGCGTGCGCGCCTGGATCCTGCGCAACCTGCCCGCGGGCGTCGCGCATGGGGCGGGCATCGGCATCGGGCTGTTCCTGCTGCTGATCGCCTCGAACGAGGTTGGCCTCGTCGTCCGCAACCCCGGGGCTGGGCTGCCCGTCACGCTCGGCCATATCACGGCGTTTCCCGTGCTGATGTCCGTGCTCGGTCTGGCCGCGATCTTCGGGCTCGAGCGCCGGCGGGTGCCGGGAGGCATCCTGATCGTGATCGTCGCGATCTCGGCGCTCGGCCTCGCGTTCGACCCCGCCGTGAAATTCACGGGGGTGTTCGCGCTGCCGTCTCTGTCGTCGCCGGGTCACGCCTCGCTCATCGGTGCCATGGACGTGCGCGGCGCGCTCTCGGCGGCCGTGCTGCCCAGCGTGCTCGCGCTCGTGATGACGGCCGTGTTCGATGCGACGGGCACGATCCGCGCGGTCGCCGGCCAGGCCGGGCAGCTGGACGCGAGCGGACGCATCCATAACGGCGGCCGGGCGCTGACCGCGGACTCCGTGAGCTCGATCTTCTCGGCGATGTTTGGCGGCGCGCCCGCCGCGGCCTATATCGAATCGACCGTGGGCGTGGCAGCCGGCGCGCGCACGGGGCTGGCGGCCGTCACGGTCGGAGCGCTGTTCCTCGCGGTGATGTTCTTCTCGCCGCTGGCCGCACTGGTCCCTTCCTATGCCACGGCGCCCGCATTGATGTACGTGGGATTGCTGATGCTGTCGAGCGTCAGCCGCCTGCATATGGATGACCTCGTAGATGCCATGTCCGGACTGGTGTGTGCCGTATTCATCGTTCTCACCTGCAATATCGTCACCGGCATCATGCTGGGCTTTTGCACGCTGGTGATCGGCCGCATCGTCTCGGGGGAATGGAAAAAGCTCAATGCTGGCACCGTTGCCATCGCGATTGCACTCGCGGCCTTCTATGCCGGAGGCTGGGCGATTTGATGGGGCGGCAGAAAGCACAGTAAAAAGGGCCGGCGTAACGCCGGCTCTTTTTTTTATGACTGCAACATGCCAAAAATAACAGCGATGACAATCATGCGACTTTAGCGCATCGTTCGCGCTGGCCGGTAACAAGTGGGTAACAGATTCAAAGAATTCGGCTGGCGTTGCGGCGGCTGGCGTTGCGGCGGCTGGCGTTGCGCCAATCTTGGGCATCGGCTTTGTCACGCGCGCGAGACGTAATCGTTAAAAATCCGGTTACAAACTACGGAAATTGCGATTGCCGTTGCGATGCCATCCAATACGTCAACGACACGGCACCACAATGCGTTTAAATCGTGCAATCCCAGTATTATTTTGTAAGATTAATTCTGCTGGCATGCGATGATTTCTTGTACCATGCAGTCCAACACTGAACGGGGATCCTAAATGCCGACCTACAAGCAACTACTGGCCGAAAAAGAAGCACTGGAAGCCAAGCTCAGCGAAGTTCGCGCCAATGAAGTCGCGGGCGTGATCGATCAGATTCGCCAATTGATGGCCGATTACGACTTGACCGTCGAGGATATTGCGCCCAAGCGCCGCCGCGGACGCCCGGCGGGCAGCGGCACTGGTGCCGCGCGCAAGACGTCCTCGCTGCCGCCGAAATATCAGGACCCGAAAACCGGCAAGACCTGGTCGGGCCGCGGCCGCGCGCCGGCATGGCTGGGCAAGCGTCCCGAGCGTTTCCTGATTGAACAGGCAGCCTGAGAACAATAAGAACTTTCGTATCAAACGTGTGTGCGTACCGCGCTGGTCGTCGCGCGATTCAGCCATCGTGGTGCGCACCCACGTGTCATTGGCCTACTGTCATCGGCCTACTGTCATCGGCCCACTGTCATTGGCCTACTGTCATTGGCCCAGCCGCTCGCAAATATATTCGCGACGCAGCGCCCGAAATCCTTCCTGGGTCGATTCCTGAAATAGCGCCGCGCCGCCCTCCGGCTTTGCCTCGACACGCAGCACGCGTGCCGAGCAGACACTCGCCGCATCGTCGCGGACAAATCTGATTTCGTATTGACCGCCGGGCTCCGGCACGAACGACACGCCCGCCGCGCAACGCATCTCGGGCGCCGGCGGCGCCGCCGAAGACGACACCGCGATATAGACGCGATGACCCGCCTCCACCTTCCGCTCGCGCGTCCGCGAGGGCGGCTCGGGCGAGGCGCCAGCCATGCCGAGGCTGGGCTCCCTGCCCATCGCGGCGAGCTGCTTGCCGGTGCCCGCCAACACACGGGGCCGCGCGGGCGTCGGGCACCCGGCGGGGTCCGCGATCGTGAAGACGGTGTTGTCGTCCGTGGTGGTCAGCAACCGCACGGTCGCGCTCGGGACGCCAGTGGGTACGCGGTACTGCGGCAGACACCCGCCGAGGGCGAGTACAGCGATCAAGGCGGCGCCCAGGGGGGCGGGAGACACGGGCACGGCGCGGGCCAGCGGCCGGGGGGACCTGCGGAGTCGCGTAGCTAGCATGGCGTAAGTCACACTACGGGGGCCCAAAGCGTGCACTTTCCCACATTCGATCTGTTTCGGACACCCTCGGGAACCCGTCCACAGATATCCACAGGTTCTGTGGATATCCTGAGCTTTCATCCCGCCGAACGCCCATATGTGCGCTACCGCACTGGGTTGCCTAAAATTTGAGCAATTTGCGGTGTCCAAGCCGCGCGGAGAGCTTGTCCGCCAGATCGCGAACCCGGGGACCCACCCGCGCCGCCGTGGGTGCGTCGATCTCGTTCGTCAGGTAGCTCACGGCGATGGCGCCTACCGCCTGGTGCCCGGTGGCGTCGAATACCGGCGCGCCAAAGCACGTCATGCCTTCCCGCATCTGACCATTGTCGGTCGAATAGCCCAGCGCCCGCACCGTATCGAGTTCGATCGCCAGCGCATCCGGGCTCGCCACGCTCGCCCGCGTCAGCGGGTCGGGCCACCGGTCCACCAGCAGCGATCGCACGAGCTCGGGCGGCAGCGTACTGAGGATCGCCTTGCCTGTGGCCGTGTAGGGCGCGGGCAGGCGCATGCCGATGCGGAACGTGACGCCTAGCGGGCGGTTGCCGTTGCGGCAGGCCAGGTACACCACCTCGGTGTCATCCAGCATCGACAGCGTCACGGTGGCGTCGTCGAACGCCTCCGTGGCCTCCCAGAGGGTTCGGAACTCCTCGGTGATCTGGGTCTGCGACAGGAAGGCGTTGGCCCAGCCCATGACATGGGGGCCGAGCGCCATCGTGCCGTCCGGCAGGCGCTTGGCCAGCCGCAGATGGACCAGCGTTTCGCAGAGGCCGTGGAGCGAACTCTTGGGGGCGCCCGTGGCGCGCGCCAGGTCGGCTAGTGACACGGGCGCCGGCGCGGCGGCCAGCGCGTCCAGGACCTGCACGGCTCTTACCACCGCGGGGGCCGTGGATTTCAGGGGCGGCTGCGTGGTGGCGTAGGCGGTTTTGGGCATGGGATGGTTGGCAGAGCTTGGGCAGAGCTTGGGCAGGGCTTGGCTTCCTGCCGTCTAAGTTATAGACTGCGTGGACGCCGTTCTGCCTGCCGAATATCGTTCCATCTATTGAACGACAAAATAGGAAATTGTACAAGTCCAAGCTTTAGAAGTCCCAGCTTGTAGAAGTCCCAGCTTGTAGAAGTCCCAAGCTCGTACAAGTCCCAAGCTTTTACAAGTCCACGCTTTTACAAGTCCCAAGCTTTATCAAACCAAGGATCTCCCGTGCCCATGCTCGAACTCAAAGACGCTTCGCTCCTGAAACAGCTTGCCTATATCGACGGCCAATGGGTCGGTGCCGATAACGGGGAGACGCTGCCCGTGAACGATCCCGCCACGGGCGAGATCATTGCGGAGGTGCCCAATCTGGGCGCCGCCGAAACCGAGCGTGCCATCGCCTCGGCCGAGATTGCGCAAAAAAGCTGGGCCGCGAAGACGGGCAAGGAGCGCGCGATCATTTTGCGCCGGTGGTTCGATCTCATGATCGCCAATACGGACGACCTCGCGTATCTGATGACCCGCGAGCAGGGCAAGCCGCTGGCCGAAGCGCGAGGCGAGATCGCCTATGCCGCGAGCTTCATCGAGTGGTTCGCCGAGGAAGCCAAGCGCGTCGATGGCGAGGTGCTGGCCTCCCCCGCGGCGGACAAGCGTCTCGTCACGCTGCGTCAGCCGGTGGGCGTGTGCGCCGCCATCACGCCGTGGAATTTCCCTGCCGCGATGATCACGCGCAAGGTGGCCCCCGCGCTGGCTGCGGGCTGCGCGATCGTCATCAAGCCGTCCGAACTGACACCGCTGTCGGCGTTCGCGCTGGCCGAGCTGGGCGCGCGCGCGGGTATCCCCGCGGGGGTGGTGCAGGTCCTGACGGGCCACTCCAAGCCGATCGGTGGCGTGCTGACGTCCAGCCCGATCGTGCGCAAGCTGTCGTTCACGGGTTCCACCGAAGTGGGCCGCCTGCTAATGGCGCAATGCGCGCCGACCATCAAGCGCCTGTCGCTCGAGCTTGGCGGCAATGCGCCCTTCATCGTGTTCGACGATGCGGACGTCGATGCGGCCGTAGAGGGCGCCATCGCCGCGAAGTATCGCAACGGCGGCCAGACCTGCGTCTGCGCCAACCGCTTCTACATCCAGGACGGCATCTACGACAAGTTCGCGGAGAAGTTCGCCGCGCGCGCCGCCCAGCTGCCGGTCGGTAACGGTCTCGAGAACGGTGTGCTGATCGGACCGCTGATCGAGCCGAAGGCCGTCGACAAGGTGAAGTCCCTCGTCGATGACGCCAGGGCCAAGGGCGCGCGCGTGATGACGGGCGGCGGCGCGCACGCGCTCGGCGGCACGTTCTATGCGCCCACCGTGATCGCCGACGCCACCGCCGACATGCGCATGGCCCGCGAGGAGATCTTCGGGCCCGTGGCGCCCCTGTTCCGCTTCAAGGAAGACAAGGAGGCGATCGCCGCTGCGAACGCGACCGAGTTCGGCCTGGCCGCGTACCTTTACACACGCGACATCGCGCGCGCCTGGAAGACCTCGGAAGCGCTTGAATACGGCATGGTGGGCCTGAACACCGGTCTGATCTCGAACGAGGTGGCGCCGTTCGGTGGCATCAAGCAGTCGGGTGTCGGCCGCGAAGGATCGCGTCACGGCATCGAGGAATACCTCGAGATCAAGTACCTCTGCCTGCAGATGTAATGGCGGACCGTATCGGGCCGGCCGGTGCATACTGTGCGGGCCTGTCCGATGCGCTCACCACGACAAGACGGCCGACAAGACAGATTTTGGAGACAGCATGAACCCATTCCGCTTCCAGACGGTGCCGAGCATCGTCGTCGAATACGGCGCCGCGCGCCGGCTTGGCGCGCTGTTGCGCGAATCGTGGCCGACGGCGCGCCGACTCGTCGTCGTGACCGACGGCTTTCTGTCGAAGAGCGGGCTGCTCGTGCCGGCGCTGGAGGACCTCGCCCGTCACGACTGGGAAGTCACCGTTATCGACGATGTGGTCGCCGATCCGCCCGAGCACGTCGTGCTGGAAGCGACCGAACGCGCGCGAGCCGCGCGCGCGGAAGCGATCATCGGCCTGGGCGGCGGCTCGTCGATGGATGTCGCCAAGCTCATCGCCGTGCTGCTGCCCGCGACGCAATCGCTGAAGGACATGTACGGCGTGCGCAAGGTCACGGGCATGCGGCTGCCGCTCGCGCAGATTCCGACCACTGCGGGCACGGGCTCCGAAGTCACCGCGGTGTCGATCGTCACGACAGGCGAAACCACCAAGATGGGGGTCGTTTCGCCGCAGCTCTACGCCGATATCGCGATTCTCGATGCGGAACTGACGCTGGGCCTGCCCCGCGCGGCCACGGCGGCCACGGGCATCGACGCAATGGTCCATGCGATCGAGGCCTATACGAGCGCGCACCTGAAAAACCCGATCTCCGACATGCTTGCCGTTCGCGCGCTCGATCTGCTCTCGCGCAACGTGATGCTCGCGTGCGACAACGGCAACGACCGCGGCGCGCGCGAAGCGATGCTAGTCGGCGCGATGTTCGCGGGGCAGGCATTCGCCAATGCGCCCGTGGCGGCCGTGCATGCGCTCGCGTATCCGATCGGCGGCATTTTCCACGTGCCGCACGGCCTGTCCAACGCGCTGGTGCTGCCGCATGTGATGAAGTTCAACGCGCGCGATGCGAGCCGCCTGTACTCGGAACTGGCGGACGTCGTCATACCGGGCACGACAGGCAGTTGCGAGACGAAGACGGCCGCGTTGATCCGTCATGTCGAGGGACTGATCGAAGCCACCGGCATTCCGCGTACGCTGCGGGAAGTTGGCGTGAAGGAGAACGACATTTCGCGGCTGGCCAGCGATGCCATGCTGCAGACCCGCCTGCTCGTGAACAACCCGCGCGAGGTCACCGAGCGCGACGCATTCGAGATCTACAGCGCGGCTTACTGAGGGGTTCCCCGAGGTTTTCCCGCCGGTTGTCCGGCCGGTTTTTCTGGCCGGTTTTCTGGCCTGTTTTCTGGCGGTTGGCCGGGCGCGTCGTCCGATTCCTACAGCGTTTTCAGTCCCTTCCCGCCACTTGCGCGAATGGGGCTGTCCTACTCTTGAGACATGACAAGAACAGGAGAGCTTCCATGGGAATCGGCACCATTCTTTTGATCATTCTGATCCTGCTGCTGATTGGCGCGCTCCCCGCGTGGCCGTATAGCAGCGGCTGGGGCTATTGGCCGAGCAGCGGCCTTGGCCTCATCGTCGTGATCGTGGTTCTGCTCGTGGTACTGGGCAGGATATAACGACTCGCGAGAGACTCGGCGAAGCCTGAAGGAGATCGGTATGCCAGCAAAATCGAAAGCACAGCAAATGGCCGCAGGCGCGGCGCTGTCGGCCAAGCGCGGCGACAAGAAGGCCGGCGCGCTGAAGGGCGCATCGCGCTCGATGTACGACTCCATGAGCGAAAAAGAGCTCAAGGACATGGCGCACACGAAGCAGAAGGGCAAGCCCCAGCACAAGTCGAAGGGCTAGCGCCCCACGCCCAAGCTGCGCCGCTGCAAGCCACGCCCCGCTCGAAGCGGGGCGCTTCGTTTATATGGAAGCTGTTGGGCTAGCTGTTGGGCTGAATGCACCCGGCGCCCTGCGCTAAGCCTCGCGCGTGCCGCACTTCCCGATGAATCCAGGGAGCTTGCGCGCCTTGTTGCTCCGCGCGAGCTCGATGGACAGCGACAGCGCGCGCGCAAAGCCGGCGATGCTGTGCATGTCCTCGCGCACGTACTTGCGCAGGAAACCCGCCCACGAAAAATCGCCATAGGCATTGCCGGGCTTGCGGTAGGCGCCCGCGTCTCGCGTGAAGGCCGCGAGACTGCGATAGGCATCGTCCCGCATGCCCAGCACGTTAGGCGGCAGCGCATCGACGCCGAGCTTGTCGCCGTGTTCGTCGTAGGCATGCACGTGGCCCAGTTGATCCATGCGCTTCCAGAACGCGTCCACGTCGAGGTCGCTCAGGTCGAGGTCCACCGATACCGGCGCGCGCCGCCAGCCGAGCTCCAGCCACGCGCGCGCCCAGTGGTGATGATCGGCGATGTACAAACCGCCGCCCGGGCCACGAATCGCGCGGATGCGATGGCTGCGCAGGAACCGGCGCAGGCCACCGGCGCCGCGCGGCCGCGCCGAGACGTCCATCTTGTGGCGAACCTGATAGAGGCCTAGCGTCAGTTGAGTCGGACGCAGCGTGGCGAGGTCCGCCATCTCATGCTTCGGCTTCGCCATCGTGGGTCAGCTATGGCGAGAGACCTGGTTATCGACGAAGTGCTCGAGCTCGCTGCCGGGATCTTCGTTGCCCGTGCTGTCCAGCGCGACGGCTTCCTCGGCGACCGGCTTCGCGTGCGGATGCGCCGCGGCCTTGCCGTCGTCTTGACCCTGACCATGGGTCGCGCTGGCGAGGGGCACCGGCCACGGCTCGCCTTCGGCATCGGCGCCTGTAGTGGCATTTATGGAGGCGTCCTCGGTGGCATCCATCGTCGCGGCGTCGAAGTCCACCCACTGTCCGCCCTCCCATTTGCCTTCCGCGTGTTCGACGTCTTTGCCGCCGCCGTCACGCATGACCTCGGTGGCCTCGTCGCGGCGTTCGCCCTTGGCGCGGGCGGCGAGCATGACGCCGCTCCGCGCATCGCCGCGCGCGCCGACCGACATGATGGACACGTCCCACACCGAGAAGCCGCGCTCGTAGAGCTTGCGCGCAACTTCCTCTGCCTCCGCGGTGGACGCGAAGCGTCCGGCTACGATCGATGACATGATGGCTCCCTTTGGCGTGTTGGCTGTTTCGGAGAGATCGTCAGGCATTGACGATTTCCCCGCCGTTGATATGCAGGACCTGTCCCGTGATGTAGCTCGCGGCGTCCGAGGCCAGAAACACGTAGCCCGCGGCCACCTCGTAAGGCTGGCCGGGTCGGCCCATCGGCGTCTTCTTGCCGAATTCCGCGACCTCCTCGGCGGTGAACGTCGAAGGAATCAGCGGCGTCCAGATCGGTCCGGGAGCAATGCCGTTCACGCGGATGCCACGCTTGACGATCTGCAGCGCGAGGGAGCGCGTGAAGGCAACGATCGCGCCTTTCGTCGACGAGTAGTCCAACAGATGCGGGCTGCCGCGATAGGCCGTGACCGAGGTGGTGTTGATGATCGCGCCGCGCTCCCGAAGATGTGGCAGCAGCGCGCGCGTGACGTGGAACATCGAGAAGATGTTCGTGCGGAACGTGGCCTCGAGCTGATGGGGGTCGATGTCCTCGATGGAATCCTGCGGATGCTGTTCGGCGGCGTTGTTCACGAGGATGTCGACTTCGCCGAAGGTGTCCAGCACCTGCTTCGCCATCGCATCCACGTGCCCGATATCGCCGAGGTCTCCCGCGATGGCGAGCGCCTTGCGGCCGGCGGCCTCGATGAGCCGGACGGTTTCGCGCGCGTCCTCGTGCTCGTCGAGGTAGGCGATCGCCACGTCCGCGCCCTCCCGGGCGAACGCCACCGCCACGGCACGGCCGATGCCGCTGTCACCGCCGGTGACGAGCGCGCGCTTGCCCGCCAGGCGGCCGCTGCCGACGTAGTCGTCGGCCCCGCTATCCGGTACCGGGCGCATGTTTCCCTCGATGCCCGGCTGACGGTCCTGATGTTGGGCAGGCACCTCCCTGGGAGCGGTTTCGGCGTTGAGGGCGGTAGACTGATCTCGCGTGGCCATGGATACGTCTCGCTAATGAATGCGGTGAGGGATGGACAGGGATGGACGAATTGCGCAACGATCCTTGCGCAACGATCATTGCGCAAGGATCGTGCCGCGCCGGCGCTTCCCATGACGTGGTGCGTCATGCGCATCGGGGACGGTAACCCTTACAACGCGCGGCAATCATTGCAGCGATCGCGCGGGGCATGCTTCTTGCACCTTCGGTTGACCCATGGCTCATTGGCTCAACCCAGCTCAGCTAACGATGGCCGTCCGTCTTCGCAAAGGGGCCTGCCTGCGCGTCCCCGTCGATCACCTCCGCCCGACACAGATCACCGTCGGCGCTTATCACGTCTCCCAGAAGATCCACGTCACGCGGCGACTGCCACGGGAGCGCCTTGGCGCGTTCCTGGATCGGCACCGTATTCACATCGTCATCGGCCCCGAGCACACGATGTTCGTCGTGGACCACCATCACTGGGTGCGCGCGTGGCATGAGATGGGCATCGCCACCGTGCCCGCGATCGTGCGGGAGGATCTCAATCATCTGTCGTGGCGCGCATTCTGGCTCCATATGGTCAGGAACCACCTCGTGCATCCTTACGACGAGCATGGCAAGCGGCAGCCGCTCAAGGCGCTGCCCGCCGATATCCACGGCATGCGGGACGATCCGTATCGAAGTCTGGAGGCCTTCGTTCAACTGGCGGGTGGCTATCGCAAGGTCAAGACCGCCTACCCGGATTTCCGGTGGGCCGACTTCTTCCGGCGCGAGATCGACGGGCCGCTCGATAGTCACCATGCGTTCGCGGTGGCGCTCGCGCGCGGCGTCAGGCTGGCGCATAGTCCCAAGGCACGCAAGCTGCCGGGTTACATCGGACCGTGCCCGGCACGCGTCAGGCACAAGCCGCGCTAGGCCGCAGCCGGCCCCGTGGCGGGTCCGGCCACGAGCCCCGCTGCCGCGCGGGCGCGCCGAGCCTGGTCGCGCGCGTGCGTGAGCACGCAGCACAGCAGCAGGTAAGCGCGCTTGAATTCGCCCGCCGCCTCGCGCGCACTGCCTGCCTCGGCGTGCACGAACGCCGCGTCGATCCGTGCCTCGATACCGCTTTCGACATCAGGCTGCGTGAAGATTTCCCGTGGACGCTCTTCCCACAACGCCATGAGGTCGGCGCGGCGGTTGGCCAGCGCGGCGGGCGAACCGCCCGCCTGTGCCGCGCTCAATTCGAGCCGCATCGAGCAGAGCGCGTGCAGCAGGACGCGTGTCTGGCGCAGGTCGGGGCCACGCAAGGGCTGCCCGATATGCCGGCCACGCCGGGACAACTGGGGCAACACGCTTGGCAGCGTCGGAAGTCGATGTACGCGGGAAGGTTCAGCAGAGGCGGAAGCCTGAATTGCTTCCGGTGAATCCGTTGCCGCGCAGCTGCCGGATGCCTGCGCGTGCGGAAATACGACTTGTTCCACTTGGGGACCTCGTACTACGTAAGTCTTATCGTTGTTCGAATGGTTGCCGCTGCGATGTCCTCCAGCGGCTTCCTCCATCCTGGTTGATGCAATTGCCATGCCCAGCTCATGCAGCCTTCCGCGTGATCGCGCGGGCGGCGGGCGCGGCCACGCTCGACTCGAGCAGCGCGAGCAATCGCGCCTCGTCGGCGCGGAGCCGCAGTCCCGCGCGCGGCCCGGGGAGGGCATCGAGCGAGTCCGACATGAACGCGGCCAGCACGTCCGGATGCACATAACATTTGCGACAGACCGCGACGGTATTGCGCAGGCGCTGAGCCACCGCCTTGATCGCGGCGACCACCGCCTTCTTGCGCCCGCTCTCGCTGTCCGCGGAAGTCTTGCGCAGCAGCGCAAGCGCGTGCACGCTTCCCGCCCACGTGCGGAAATCCTTGGCCGTGAATTCGCCGCCGGTAATTTCCTGGAGGTAGGCATTCACGTCCGTCGATCCAACCTCGCGGACCTCGCCATCGGCGTCCTTGTACTTGAACAGCTGCTGCCCCGGCAGATCGGCACAATTGCGCACGATGCGCGCGAGGCGTGCATCGTTGACCGACACGTCGTGCGTCACGCCGCTTTTTCCCGTGAACTGGAACCGCAGCCGGCTGCCGCGCACGGCGACGTGACGGCGCTTGAGCGTGGTCAGCCCATACGTGCGGTTCTGCTCGGCATAGCGCGGCGTGCCGACGCGCACGAGCGTGGCATCGAGCAGCGTGACGACCGCGGCGAGAATCTTCTCGCGCGGCATGCCATTGCGCCGCAGGTCGCGCGCGATACGGCTGCGCAGCCGGGGCAGCGCAAACCCGAACGCGAGCAACCGCGCGTACTTGTCCGTATCGCGCAGGGCCGTCCAGTCTTCGTGATAGCGGTACTGCTTGCGCCCGCGCGCGTCGCGGCCCGTGGCCTGCAGATGTCCGGCGGGGTCCGCGCAGATCCACACATCTTCATAGGCGGGCGGTATCGCCAGCGCGTGGATGCGCGCGATCGTCGCTTCGTCTTCCACCCGCTTGCCTTTGGCATCCACGTAATAGAAGCCGGTGCCCGCGCGCTTGCGCAGGATGCCGGGTTCGGTGTCGTCGACGTGACGCAGGCGCAGGGGAGGATTGGTGGTCATGCGGCAGCGCCACGCATGTCTCGTGCCACCTCGTGTCGTGCTGCGATGACGACGTAAATTCCGCCCTTTTGCAATAGTTACGCGCCTTGGATGCAGAAAACGGCGCGGCCAGCGGGTGCGGGCAGTTGCTACAAATTCCGCCAGAAAAACCACCGCTCCAGGGGGAACTCGGCATGCCATTCGGGAATGCTTTTTGCGCTTCCCGGGGAACCCTCCCCGCGCGACGAACCGCGCGCCCCTACCGATCAAGGAGTCCCCCATGTGCCCCATTCAAAATGACATGTCACGGCATCCGGCCTTACACGCCGCGGCCTGGGCAATGGCGATGGCGGCACTTGCCGCCGGCCACGCCGTGGCGCAACCGTCGGCGTTCGTCCCCGTGGAGGTGGTGGTGGCGAGCGACGCCGCATCGTCCACCGTGCCTCCCTCCACCGTGCCTCCCAACGCTGCCCCGGCAAAGCCGCCCGCCTCGTCGCTATCGACGGACGATCTGCGGTTCGTCGATGAGGCGCTGATGGCCAGCGAAATGGAAGTGGCCGCCAGCGAACTGGCGCTCAAGGTCTCGGCCGACCCCAAGGTGCAGGCCTATGCGCGTCAGATGGTCAAGGATCACGGCGCGGCGGCAGACGCCTTGCGGCAGATTGCGCGGGACAAGGGCGTCACCCCGCAAAAGCGCGTGCCCGAGGCGCCGGAGATTGCCCGGCTGCGCGGCCTCAAGCCGCCGCAGTTCGAGGAGGCATACATCCGCACCGTTGCCGTCGACGCGCACGAGCAGGCCGTGCTGCTGTTCCAGAATCAGGCCACGCGCGGGAAGGATGCCGCGCTGCGTGGCTATGCGGAGAAGATGCTGCCGACGCTGCGCGAGCATCTGAAGGACGGGCGCGCGATGGAAGGCCGCGTCACCGCAAGCGCGACTCCGGCGAAGACCTGAGGCCGCGGCCGGCCGTACCGACCACGTTTAGACCGCGCCCGATCACGTCCCCACGCCGCTCGACACATCCTCCCTACTCCGCCGCGCGCGCATTGGCTGGCGCGAGAACCACGGAGACGGGCGGCGTCGTCTCGGCCGTTTCCGGCGCATGTGGGTCGAGCCCGCCGTCCGCCGACGGGGCCGTCACCGCGGCTGAACCGGACGCCGGCTTCGACGGCCGCGCCGCAATCGCGGCGCCGGCGCGGGCTTCGGTCACCATCTCGCGCAGCCAGCCGACCAGCAGCTTGCCGTAGGCGCGCTGGCTGTCCTCGCTGGACAGCCCGTGATCGGCGCCCTTGAGTTCGCGGTAGGTGATCGAGGACGCCTGTACGCACGCATCGACGTAGCTCAGTACCGCGGTCTTCGGCACGATGGCATCGTGCTCCGACGACACCACGAGGATATCGCCCTTGAAATTCGTGCACGCACGCAAGGCGCGGTTGGTATCGGGTGCAACGACCTTTCTGCGATAGGCGACCAGGTCCTGATCGACGTGCAGTTGCCGCTTGGGCGAATCCCATCCGCTGTCCATGTACAGCGCGGGCGCGCGGAAGGCCATCCAACGCACGGGGCGCAGTTCGCTGAGCACCGCGGCCAGATAGCCGCCGTAGCTGCTGCCTACCACCGCGATCGCATTACGATCGACTTCCGGATGCCGCACGAGCATGTCGTAAGCGGCGAGCACGTCGGCCAGATTGCGCATGCGGCTGACGGTCTCGTACTGCGCCGACGTGCCGGCATGGCCCGTCAGGTCGAACGTCATGCAGACGCAGCCGAGGCCGGCGACTTCACGCGCGCGCGCATGGTACTGCTGCTGGCTGCCGCCCCAACCGTGCACGAACAGCACGCCCGGCAGCTTGGTGGCGGGCATGATCACCGTGCCCGCGATGCTACCTCCCTCTGTGGGGATCTGGATCGATTCTTCATGTGTTGCCATCGGAACTGGACTCCAGGATTGCGAATTTGACGAGCGTGCCGACGTTTCGGTCCTCGCCCGAGAAGTACACGTCGGCGCCCGGTGGAACCGCGACGCGCGCGGGATCGGCCGCATACCGTTCATGCGTGGAAGCGGTGGCGCGCACGCAGCGCGGATCGTCGCGGAACGCCTTCAGGATCGCCAGCTCGGCGCCCGTGGCGCCGCCCGCGCGCCACGATTGCTCGAGCACGCCGAGCCGCGGCTGGCCATTGTCGGTGCCCATTACCACGTCATAGTTGCAGCGCGACACGAGCATGCCGGGGAAACAGTCGATCGCCGCGGCGTGATAGGACACCGCCGCGCGGACGGCATCGCGCAGATGCGCCTCGATCGGATGCGACAGCAGGTCCTCGAGCGTGCCGCGCACCGCGCGCAGCGTCGACCCGCCGTAGACCATTTCACCGTGGTGATTGGGTGTGAGCGTCTGCGTGCCGCAATAGCTGGCCGTCAGACTGCCGAGCTCGACCTGCCCTACGCTGAACGTGGTGACATCGTCGAGATTGCGTTCGAGCACGATGCCCTCTGCCGCCAGCCGTTCTGGGTCGAGCGATTCAAGGGCGGCAACGAGTTCGGCATCGGTCTTTGCCACCTGCTGGCCAAGGCCCCCGATGCCGCAGGGCTCCTTCACGCGCACGGCGCCCGACTTGAGCATCTCTCGCCCGGCGGCAAGCGCGTCGCCGCGATCGAACGCCGTGTAGCCCGGCAATACGCAGTCGCGCACGCGCGCGCCGAAGTCCCCGCTCCACCCTTCCGGTGCGCGCGCGTCTGGCCGGATCAGCCCGTGCGAAATCGCCTTGGTCGCGATGAACGCATGCGGCACCACGCCGCCGAACAGGTCGTCGATGCCAGCGATGCCGAGCTGCCGCGCGTAGTCGATGCCCACGAGCGTGTCGGCGGGCACAAAGTACATGCGTCCGGTGGAAAGATTCGCATCGTTTCGCACCGCGTCATAACTGCCGGCAAACCGGTAGCCGGCGATGTCGGCGACCTCGCGCGCGATCCTCGCGAGGGTCGCGCCCTGATGGCTGTTGGGATCGTCGACATCGGCGCGGCCATAGGCAACGACGCGTACGTCGCGCTGGAGCGCGCGCGGGTCCGCGCGGGGGTCAGCCTTTTGCGCGGCCCGAGGCACGGCTTGCGGTGCTGCGATGAGGGGTGCGGTGGTCGCCAAGTTGGGCTCCTGTCAGGATAAGCCGCCGGTCGTTGCTTCTGCGGTTGCTACTGCGCTTTCCTCACTGCCAGAACCATGCCAGATGCGTGACCCGATACGTGTCTATCCCTGCGCGGTCTCGTGTCCGCGCTGCATTCTCGTGCGCCGCAAGCGCTCGTGCAGCGCCCGCGACTTGTCCTCGTGGATTTCCTGCGCCTCGTCCAGCGAGTGGCTGCACTTCACGCCGCCCTCCTGGTCCGCCAGTTCCGCCAGATGACGATAGAAGCGAACGAGCTGGCGCAACTCTTCCTCGTCGAGGTCCTCGATCGAAATCAGGTGGTTGCTCGCCTCCTTGTGGGAGGCCAGCAATTCGTTGAGCTTGAGGTGTACCGCGGTAGAGTCCTTGTTCTGGCTCTGCTGGATCAGGAACACCATCAGGAACGTAATGATCGTGGTGCCCGTGTTGATCACCAGTTGCCAGGTCTCGGAGAAACCGAACAGCGGTCCGCTGATCGCCCATATCAGCACCACGGCAACGGCCAGCGCAAACGCCGCGGGCGAGCCGGCCTGCCGTGTCGCGGCACCGGCAAATCGGTCGAACAGATGCATCATGCGCCGGTTCTTGCTGGACTCCATGGCTGCGCTCCCGAATATCAAAGTCTTGAATAAATTCTAGGGAGCGTGTACGACCGCGGTAAGCCGGTGTCGTCCTACAAGCCGAAGCGCGCAGATGCTGCTCCTGCGGCGGCACGGTACATGCTACGTTGGAGGCATCCCAATCAAGCGACGAAGAAAGGAGCGGCCATGGCGGACCATGACGATGACGAAATGCTGAGGGAGCGCGTCGGCACGTGTATCGCGGAAGTGTGCGGCGGGGACATGCCGGACACGGTTGCCGTGCATGTGGTGGACCGGCGCGTGACGCTGACCGGGCGCGTGGAAGACATTGAGCTGTCGCAGCGGCTCGAGAAGGCCGCCGCCACGCCGCCGGGCATTCTTGGCGTGTCGAACCAGCTGACTACGCGGATTCCGCCGCCGGAGGAACCGCCGGGCCAGCCGCAGGCGAGCGGCATGCGCGCGGACCCGGCCGAGCGGCCTCCCGGCCAGGTCAATCACAAGGTCTGACGCGAACGGGTCCGGGCAGACCGGACCCATTGCCAGGGGCATTGATCACGCCCACGGATCGTAGCGATCCGACTCCCAGTACGGCGAGATGCCGTAGTACTCGTGGATGCTCGTGGCCCATTCCGAGTTCGCCATCGTCGGCCAGTGCTCCTTGTCGAAGCCCGGGGACGCCTTGATGCGTTCCTTTTCCACGCCCAGCACGAAGCATTTCCGCCGCGTGTCCAGCGTGAGCGCGGACCACGGCAGCGCGTGCAGCTTCTCGCCGATACCGAGGAAGCCGCCCATCGCCAGCACCGCATACGCGATACGCCCACCGATCACGTCAAGCATGATGTGGTCGATGGTGCCGATCTCCTGGCCGGACGGATCCACGACCTTGTTGCCCTCGAGCGTGTCCGACGCCATCACGAACGGACCGCAGCCTCCCGAAGGATTCTGGTCCGCGCCGCCGATAATGGCGGCGCCACGCGGTGGGAGGGTCGAGGGCGCTTGCGGTTCATCGACATTCATGGATCTCTCCTTCGGTTGCAGCGTAGCGGCCAGCGTGGCGGCTTTGGTATCGGCCGACGCGTCGGTCAACGAATCGGACGTCAGACCTGGGGACGTGAGTTTCAGGCGGCGGGGGCAGAATGGTACGAGCATTTCAACGCGTCTCCACAGGCATCACTTCAGCGGGTTTCGGGGGTTGCAGCGGATCGAAGTCTTCCCATTGACCGTTCCGCCATTGGCCTTCGGCGCGCTCGACTTCCTCGGCGCCGCCCGTGCGCAGCAGCTGGGCAGCCAGAGCGGTGTTGTCAGGCGAGACGTGGGCGGCCAGGAGCACGCCGGCATTGCGTACCTGCGGCTGTCCGGTGCGCGGGTCGCGACGAGCGCCGCTCGTCAGGCTGAGGGCGCCGATCAGCGAGCCGATGTAGGCGCCGATCCCGGTGGTCAGCGCCAGCGTCAGGACGAGCAGCCAGCTCTGGAGCGGGGCGTCCATCCACGCGCGCATCGCGGCGCACGCGCACACTCCCACGCCGACGCCGACCGCCGCGCCGACCATGATGCCGCGGCCGGCGCCTTTGCCGGTCCCGCGTGCGGCCGGATCGACCGCACGGTCGCCGCCAATCGGGAAGGCGCCGTGCTGACCGGGCGGATTGACATAAAACATGCTCAGGTCATCCTGGCGGAAGCCCTGCGCGAGCATGCGGTTGGCAGCGTTCTCGGCACGGGCGAAGGTTTCGAAGCGTCCTGCAATGATCGTAGACATCGTTTCCCTCCGTATTCAAGTTTTACCGCCGGTCTTGCCGGACTGGTTCTTGGACTTGTCGGTGGAACTCTTGCCCGCGGTGGCCTTGCCCGTCGCGCCCTCGCGATGCGCGGCCGGCTTTTCTCCCGCGGGTTGGTGATCGCTGCCCCGCTTGAGCGTCCAGTCGACGTCGTCGCGTGCCGTCTGTGTCTCTCTTTCGGCATGTATGGCGGCCCCTGGCGAGATCGGATCGCTCGCGGGGAACGTCATGTCGAGCGAATCATCGACAGCCGATTGATAGGTATCGGGCTTTTGCGGCTTGTGCGACTTGCCCTTGCCGGTCGACTTGTCTTCGCGTGCGGCTGCGGTGGACTTCTGCGAGCCCTTGCCGGCCTGTGCGGAAGCATTGGCTTTTTGCATGGCGGTCTCTCCTTGGGTTGGAGCCTTTGGGTGGCTCCCCCTCCATCATGCAAACAGCGCGCCAGATCGACATCGGGATAATGGCCAGCATTCGTGCGGAATCCCACGTCCCCACGCATGCACATTGTGCGCGAAGCGGGTAAGAAATGCGCGTGAGGTGTCTTGACCCATCCGCGGGGCAAACCCGCGGCACGGTCAGGAATCAGGCGTGAGCGCGGGGGAAGCGGACGGCGATGCAGACGGTAACGTTGTCGGCGTCGCAATTGATGTTCTCGGCGGTGAGTTCCGCGCCCTGCATCTCGACGATGCGGCGGGTCAGCAGCAGGGCCGTGCTCTGGCGCGGCGTGGGCGTGCCGTCGGCGGGCGCCCGGCGGCCGAAGAAGTCCGTCAGCGTGGCGAGCCGGCTTGCGCCGCGCGAACGGTCCACGGGCTGGCTCTCGGAGATCCGGAACTTGACGTAGTTTGCCTCGGCGGTGAGGTACACCGTGACCGTGCCGCCCGCCGGCGCACGCCACACGCAATGGATCAGCAAATGGCGCAGCAAGGGCGCCAGGCGCAGGGCGTCGCCCTGGACGACGAAGTCGTCCCCGCCGGCGAGTTCGCTCGATAGCGGCATGAGCTGCACGCCACGGGCTTCCGCGGCGACGCGCTTGTCGGCGATGGCCTGTTCGGCCGCGACCAGAAGGTCCGTCGTCTCCCAGGCCGGCTGCCCCTCGTTGAAGAGGAGGCGTACGGCTTCCTCCATTTCCTCGATCAAGGCAAGCTGTTGCTGCATACCCGAGCGCATGCCTTCGAGCGCCCGCTGCGCCGGCGGGGGCAGCGTCTCGACGGAGCGGTCGAGCACGTAGCTCCAGCTTTGAATGGCGTTGAGCGAAGAGCGCAAATCATGCGCGGCCTGCTCGATCAGCGTGGAAATTTCTGCCGCGCTTTCGATGCGCGGGGCAAAGCGTGACGGATCTCCGGATGCAGCGTTATCCGCGACGCCTCCATTGGAAGTGTCGGGAGTGGTAGGTTTCATTACGTCGGCCATTGTTTTGTCTTGCGTGTCCGCCCAACCGTTCGTGCGACTCCTGCCGATGCTGCCATGCAAGATCCGTGCTCCGCTCGCGGCGGGCATCCAGCGCCATCGAACCGGACCGCGATCATGCGGCCGGCGGGCTGTTGTCGCCGTTGCGCGAAGCTCTCAGCCACTCGGGCAATTCGCCCTTGGCCGCATAATCCTCGAGCCGGTTGTACAACGTCTTCAGACTGATGCCGAGAATCTCGGCGGCATGTTTTTTGACGCCCGCGCATTGCTCGAGCGTCGCGAAAATCAGCTGGCGGTCCGCGTCGGCGAGCGACATGCCGACCGGCACCGAGACCACTGCCGTGCCCGGCGACGGCGTGGCCGCGACCTGCAACGGAATCTGGACTTCGGTGATCACGTCCTGATCGGCCAGGATGTAGGCGCGCTGCACGAAGTTGCGGAGCTCTCGCACGTTGCCGGGCCACGAATGCATGCGCAGGCTTTCCAGCACGTTGGCGGCGAACCGGCGCTGCGTGCCCTGCTCGCCGTTGAGCTGTTCCAGCATCGTGTTGGCGATCTGCACCACGTCGTCGCCGCGCACGCGCAGCGGCGGCAGTTCGATCGGGAACACGTTCAGGCGGTGATACAGGTCAGCGCGCAGCTTGCCTTCGGCGACGGCTTCTTCCGGATTGCGATTGGTCGCCGCGAGCACGCGGACGTCCGCATGGCACTCGCGATTCGTCCCGACGCGCATGAAGGTGCCGGTTTCCAGCACGCGCAGCAGCTTGACCTGCAGCTCGAGCGGCATCTCGGTGATCTCGTCGAGGAATAGCGTGCCCCCGTCGGCGCGTTCGAAGTAGCCCTTGTGCTGGCGATCGGCCCCCGTGAAGCTGCCGCGCTCGTGGCCGAACATCTCGGACTCGATCAGGGTGGGCGAAATCGCCCCGCAGTTCACGGCGAGAAATGGCTGACGCCGACGCGACGACAGCTCGTGCACGGTCTGGGCGGCCAGTTCCTTGCCGGTTCCGGACTCCCCGATCAGCAGCACGGTGGCCTCGGTCGGCCCGACCTTGCTGAGCTGGTCATAGACGGCCTGCATCGCCTCGGAACTGCCGAGCAGGCGGCCGAACCGCCCGTAGCGGCGCAGTTCCCCGCGCAGCGAATGGATTTCCGCTTTCAGTTCTCCCGTGGTGGCGATACGTTTGAGCACGGCCTGCAGGCGCGTGACGTTGATGGGCTTGACGAGGTAGTCGGTGGCGCCCATGCGGAGCGCTTCGACGGCAGATTCGACACTCGCATAGCCGGTGGTCAGGATGACTTCGACCCCGGCGGAGGAGACTTCGCCGAACAATTCCATGCCGCTGCCATCGGGCAGCCGCAGGTCGGCGAGCACGGCGTCAGGCATGCGCCAGCCAATCTGGAGACGAGCTTCGCGCAGGTTGCCTGCCGTTGCCGACGAAAAGCCCTCGATCGCGACAATCTCGGCCAAAGCGGCGCAAGCGTTCTCGTCGTCGTCAACGATCAAAATATGTGGCATGGTCGGATGGGTTGGCAGCGGGCGCAGGGCGGAAAGATACAGCGAAGTGTAATGGTGCCGTCATGGCGGTTATGCCAGTGTCCGTCTGACACGGCTGTCGGACCTTGCCGCGATCCATGCGCGGGCGGTAGCCACTGCCTGCCTCAACAGATAGCATAAGAGCCATCAACCACCAATCCCGCCGCGTTGTCCGCCTCTCTCCCTGGGGAGGCCGACGCCGTGGCATAGGCGACCCCAGTGTCCACTACCACCGTCACCAGCCCTCCGAGCCGCACTGCTCCGCCGCCCCGCGCGCCGGCTCGCCGTGCCGTGCCCGGCCAGGTTTCCCTGCTCTGGGAATCCACGTCCCCCGCGATGCAGCGGCTGCTGAGCCAGCTCGATCGCGTCGCGGCCACCGATGTCACGATGCTTGCCGTCGGGGAGTCCGGCGCGGGCAAGGAAGTCGTCGCGCGTGCCGTGCATGAACGCAGCAATCGCCGCACGGGACCCTTCATCGCCGTAAACTGCGGTGCGATCGCGCCGACGCTGATCGAATCCGAGTTGTTCGGGCACGAGAAAGGCGGCTTCACGGGCGCATTGGAGCAAAAAGCAGGCTACTTCGAACAGGCGCAGTCCGGGACGCTGTTTCTTGACGAAGTGACAGAAATGCCACTTGAGATGCAGATCAAGCTGCTCCGCGTGCTGGAAAGCCGGACGTTCCAGCGGGTGGGCGGCGATACCCTGCTGGTCAGCGACGTGCGCATTCTGGCCGCCACCAACCGGGACCCCATGGACGCCGTGCGCAATGGCCATCTGCGCGAGGATCTGCTCTATCGGCTGGCCGTGTTCCCGTTGCAGATTCCGCCGTTGCGCGAACGCCCCGAGGACATCATCCCGCTCGCGCGGCATTTCCTCGCCGAGTTCAACGCCATGGAGCAGACCGACAAGACGTTTTCGGCGGGCACGCTCGAGCGGCTTGTGCGATACGACTGGCCCGGCAATGTGCGCGAACTCAAGAACGCCGTGTATCGCGCGTACATTCTCGCCGACAAGCTCGTGGAAATCGGCAATCCGAATCTCGCGAACCAGCCGCCGCGTCCGACGACCGTCGATGGCGTCGTGAGCGTGCGCGTGGGCACCACGCTTGCGGACACGCAGCGCGAGATCATCCTCGCCACGCTGGCGCGCTACGACGGCGACAAGCGGCAGGCCGCGCGCGCACTCGGCATCAGCCTGAAGACCTTGTACAACCGCCTGGACGTTTATCGCGCCAGCTGAGTCACCAGCCGAACCGGCCGCCTGGCCGGTTCGCTGCGATGCGCAAAGACGCGCCTCGCCGCATGTAGGAATTACATGTGGCCCCTCCCCCTCCTCTCTTCAGCACGCGCTTCACACCCCGCCATCCGTTGCCTTGCAAGGCGCCACGGCTTTTTTTCCTGCGCTTCGACGTTCTGGCACAGCCTTCGCATGCCTCGCCTGATCTATTCACGGCTCAAGGCGCATTGCCGCCAAGGAACGTCACGTGCGTATTTGCCAACTCACTCCGACCGCCTCGCGAACGAACGACCAGCCGATCAACGACAGCGCGCTGACGCGCGTCGCTTCGCTGGGTTACGACCATGTGCTGCTGGCAGGCTGGTCGGTCCCCCATAACCGCACCGAATCGCTGTCCGCCGTCACGGCATCCTGCCGCCGGCACGGACTCGGCGTGCTGCTCGATCTCTCGCTGGACCGTTTTCCCCAGGACGCGGCCGCGCACCACGATGGCTGGCTCGATCACGCGCGCCCGAATGGCGGCCCGGATGCCAGCGATCATCATCTGCCCGGCGTGCGCCTGCGCTGGCACGATCCCGCCGTGGCGTCCGCCGCGATCCACTGGTGGGCCACGCAGATTCGCGATGCCCTGGATAGCGGCGTGGCGGGCTTCATCTGTCGCGCGCCGACGCGCGTGCTGGGGCTGCACTGGACCGAACTGATCAACGAGGTTCATCGTGGCGGTGCCGCGCGGGGCGTGTTCCTCGCCTGGACGCCGGGCACCACGCCGCAACAGCTCGACGACCTCGCACAGGCACCCTTCGACGGGGCTTTCTCGTCGCTGCCGTGGTGGGACTATCGGAGCGCGTGGCTGACCGAGGAGATCACGCGGTTGCAGCGGTTCGGCCGCGTGCTGGCCGCACCGTCCCTCACGCCAAACGGTCTCGACGTGCTCGCCGCGCGCCGTGCGCTATGGACGGCCGCGGCGATCGGCGACGGTTTGCTCGTCCCGGCCGGGTTCGAAACCGGTGGCGGCGGACTGGCCGCGGATCTGGAAGCGCATGACACGCCGTTCGACCTCTCGCACGAGGTCATCGAGGTCAATGCATGGATCGCGGCGCAGCGCGGAGCGCATGCGGTGGCGGTCCGGCAACTGAGCGGACCCGATGCGCCGCTGACCGTGCTCGCGCGCGTTCCGCGCTATCTGGCGAACGGGAAAGGCGGCGAGGCAGGTCCGGGGGGCCAGGGGAATGATGGCGCGGCAGATGGCGCGGCAGTCGGTGCGCTGACGGTCGTGCTCAACCCGTGCACGGACAATCCGGCGTCGTTCGGTGCCGACCGCATCCTGCAGGGTCTGCCGCAGCCGGCGGCCACGCTGCGCCCTAGCGAAGGCGGCCCCGGCAGCGCGCTCGCCCCGCAGGAGACGCTGGATCCCTGCGGCACGATCACGCTGGCCCCGGCCGACATCCGCATTTACTGCGCCTTGCCCGCCGTGGCGACGAAGCCCGCGGCGAAGGCGAAGAAGGGCGCCAAAAGCAAGGACACGAAGGGAGGCGTCAATCGGCAGCCTGCAGTCTCTGTTGCCGATGCCATGGCCTCGCCCCGCGTCGCCATCGAGAACCTGACGCCGTCGTGCGATGCGGGCCGCTTCGCGGTGCGCCGCGTGGTCGGCGAGCGCGTCGAGGTCAGCGCCGACATCTGGATGGACGGACACGACAAGCTCGCCGCCGCGGTGGTCTGGCGCGCGCCAGGGGAATCGACGTGGCAGTCGTCGCCGATGGTGCCGATCGTCAACGATCGCTGGCGCGGCAGCTTCCCCATGGTGGCGATGGGCCGCCACGAATACACGGTCGAAGCGTGGAAGGATAGCTTCGGCAGCTGGCTCGACGAGGTCGGCAAGAAGCGAAAGGCCGGCGTCGACATCACGCTCGAGATCGAGGAAGGCGCCCGCCTCGTGCAGGAGACGCTGGCCGGTCCCGATGCCGCGCGGATCGAGGACGCGAGTGCCATCGTCGCGGATCTCGAGGCCGCGCGCGGCGACGATGGGCTGCGGCTGGAGATCCTGCTCTCGCCGCGCACCGACTCGGCGATGCGTGCCGCGATGGCCTTCCCGTCGGGACGCCCTTTCCTGAGCCGCTTTCCCTCGACGCTACCCGTCGAGGCCGACCGGCTCGCGGCACGCTTCGCCAGCTGGTACGAACTGTTCCCGCGATCGGAGAGCGGCGATACGCAGCGCCACGGCACCTTTGCCGATGTCATCCGACGCCTGCCCGACATCCGCGCGATGGGCTTCGACGTGCTGTACTTCCCGCCGATCCATCCGATCGGCCTCCAGCATCGCAAAGGGAAGAACAACAGCCTCAAGGCCGAACCGGGCGACGTGGGCAGTCCCTATGCCATCGGCGCGGCCGAAGGCGGGCACGACGCGATTCATCCGGAACTGGGCACGATCGAGGACTTCCAGCGGCTGCGCCACGCGGCCGCCGACCTCGGTATCGAGCTCGCGCTCGACTTCGCGATCCAGTGCTCGCTCGACCATCCGTGGCTCAAGGAACATCCCGAGTGGTTCCAGCATCGGCCCGATGGCACGCTGAAGTACGCCGAGAACCCGCCAAAGAAATACGAGGACATCGTCAACGTCGATTTCTATGCATCGCCGGGCGGCGACAAGCTGTGGGAAGCGCTGCGCGACGTGGTGATTTTCTGGGCCGAGCAAGGCGTGCGCATTTTCCGCGTCGATAACCCGCATACCAAGCCGCTGCCGTTCTGGGAATGGATGATCGCGGACGTGCGCGCGCGTTATCCGGACACGCTGTTCCTGGCCGAAGCGTTCACGCGTCCGAAGATGATGGCGCGGCTGGCCAAGCTCGGTTTTGCGCAGTCCTACACGTACTTCACGTGGCGCAACACCAAGGCCGAGCTCATCGAGTACATGACCGAACTCACACGCGGCCCGATGCGCGAGTTCTACCGTCCGCACTTCTTCGTCAACACGCCGGACATCAACCCGTACTTCCTGCACGACGGCGGCCGCCCCGCGTTCCTCATCCGTGCCGCGCTGGCGTCTCTGCTCTCGGGCCTCTGGGGCATGTACAACGGATTCGAGATCTGCGAGAGCGCGCCGCTCGTCGTCAATGGCGTGACCAAGGAGGAATACCTCGATTCCGAGAAGTACGAGCTGCGCACGCGGGACTGGAAGCAGCCCGGCAACATCGTTGCCGAAATTTCGCGCCTCAACCAGATCCGCGCAAGCCATCCTGCGTTGCAGAACCACCTGGGCCTGCGCTTCTACCACGCAAGCGACGACGCGGTACTGTACTTCGCGCGGTTCGTCCCGAGCGGCGCCGAGCAGACGGGCGCATTCGGTGACGACGTGCTGCTCGGGGCGATCAGCCTCGATCCGCGCGCGCCGCGCGAGGCCGATATCGAATTGCCATTGTGGGAATGGGGGCTGCCCGACGACGCCTCGCTGCTCGTGGAAGACCTCATGTTCGGCCACCGCTTCACGTGGCAGGGCAAGCATCAGCACATCCGCCTGAACCCGTACGAGCTGCCGTTCTCGCTCTGGCACGTCAGGCCACAACCGACAACAACATCCGGAGACACGGCATGAAGCGTCTACCCGATCGCGCCAACGCCGCCATGCTCAACGCCGACCCGCTCTGGTACAAGGACGCGGTCATCTATCAACTGCATATCAAGTCGTTCTACGACGCCAACGGCGACGGCGTGGGCGACTTCGCGGGCCTGCATGCCAAGCTCGACTACCTTGTCAACCTCGGCGTGGATACGATCTGGCTGCTGCCGTTCTATCCGTCGCCGCGCCGCGACGACGGGTACGACATCGCGGACTATCGCGGCGTGCATCCCGACTACGGCACGCTGGCGGAAGCGAAGCGCTTCGTCAGCGCCGCGCACGCGCGTGGGCTGCGCGTGATCACGGAGCTCGTGATCAACCACACGTCGGACCAGCATCCGTGGTTCCAGCGCGCGCGCAAGGCCAAGCCGGGCTCGGCCGCGCGCAACTACTACGTGTGGTCCGATAACGATCAGGCCTACGCGGGCACGCGCATCATCTTCTGCGATACGGAGAAGTCCAACTGGAGCTGGGATGCCGAGGCGGGCGCGTATTTCTGGCACCGGTTCTATTCGCACCAGCCGGACCTGAACTTCGACAATCCGCAGGTCATCAACGAAGTGTTGTCGGTGATGCGGTACTGGCTCGACATCGGCGTCGACGGCCTGCGCCTCGACGCGGTGCCGTACCTCGTCGAACGCGAGGGCACGAGCAACGAGAACCTCGCAGAGACGCACAAGGTCATCAAGCAGATCCGGCGGCATCTCGACGAACACTACACCGGCCGTCTGCTGCTTGCGGAAGCCAATATGTGGCCCGAGGACGCGCAGCAGTACTTCGGCGGCCAGAGCGGCGGTGCCACCGCCGACACGACGGGCGCCGCGAGCCCCGACGGCATTGCCGGCGACGAATGCCACATGGCATTCCACTTTCCGCTGATGCCGCGCATGTACATGGCCATCGCGCGCGAGGACCGCTTTCCGATCACGGACATCATGCGGCAGACGCCGGAAGTGCCGCCGAACTGCCAGTGGGCCATCTTCCTGCGCAATCACGACGAGCTGACGCTCGAGATGGTCACCAGCAGCGAGCGCGACTACCTGTGGGAGGTCTACGCCTCCGACCGCCGCGCGCGCATCAACCTCGGCATCCGCCGCCGCCTGGCGCCGCTGATGGAGCGCGACCGCCGCCGCATCGAGCTGATGAACAGCCTGCTGTTCTCGATGCCCGGAACGCCGGTCATCTACTACGGCGACGAGATCGGCATGGGCGACAACATCCACCTTGGCGACCGCGATGGCGTGCGGACGCCGATGCAGTGGTCGCCGGACCGCAATGGCGGCTTCTCGCACGCGGACCCGGAACGACTCGTGCTGCCGCCGCTGCAAGGGCCGCTGTATGGCTACGAGGCCGTGAACGTCGAGGCGCAGAACCGCGATCCGCACTCGCTGCTCAACTGGATGCGCCGCATGCTCGCCCTGCGCCGCCAGCATCGCGCGTTCGGCCGCGGCACGCTGCGCTTCCTGTTTCCCGGCAATCGCAAGATCCTCGCCTATCTGCGCGAATACGATGGCGAGCACATCCTGTGCGTGGCCAACCTGTCGCGCGCGCCGCAGGCCGTGGAGCTCGACCTCTCCGCATTCGCCGGCCGCGTGCCGGTGGAGATGCTCGGCGCCACGCCATTCCCGGCCATCGGTCAGCTTACGTACCTGCTCACGCTGCCGCCCTATGGTTTCTATTGGTTTGTGCTCAGCGAGGACGCGCAACCGCCTTCCTGGCACGTTGACGCCCCCGAACAGATGACCGACCAGATTACGCTTGTCGTGCAGAACGTGGCCGGCCGCTCGGAGCTGACCGAGTCCGCGCGACGCGCGCTCACCACCGAGGTCCTGCCGCACTACCTCGCGCGCCGCCGCTGGTTCGCGTCCAAGGGCGACAAGATCGAACGCGTGAACGTCGCCTACGCGTGGCCATTCACGAAGAGTCCCTCCGGCGAGGAGATCTTCCACTGCGAGGTCGAAGTCGTACTCTCGGGCCGCTCCGAATGCTATCAACTGCCCGTGGCATTGCTGTGGGACAAGGAAAGCCCGGAGGGTGTGTCGCAGCTCGCGTATGGCCTGTCGATGGCGCGTGTTCGCCGCGGCGCGCGCGTGGGCATGGCGACGGACGGGTTCGTGGTCGAGCCCTTCGCGCGGCAGGTCGTGACGGCGCTGCGCGAGGGCACCGAGGCCGAGACCTCTCATGGCGTGATTCGTTTCCGCGCGGAACCGGGCCTCGCCAGCGTACCGCTCGAACAGCAACCCGTGCAGTGGATGTCCGCCGAGCAGTCGAACAGCTCCCTCGCCTATGGCAACTACGGCGTGCTCAAGATGGTCCGCCGCATTGCGGGCGGCATCCATCCGGAAGCCGAGATGACCCGTTATCTCACGAAGCATGGCTACGCCCACTCGGCACCGTTGCTCGGCGAGGTCGTGCGCACGAATGCCGACGGCACGCCTTACACGCTGATGCTGCTGCAGGGGTACATCCTCAACCAGGGCGATGGCTGGGACTGGACGCTGGACTACCTGAGCCGCTCCATCGACGACGCGCTGCCCTCCGATGGCGGCGAGGACGATTTCGACGAGGCGCTGAAGGGCTACGCCACGATGATCGGCACGCTCGGGCGCCGCATGGCGGAACTGCACGCCGTGCTTGCGCAGCCTACCGACGAGGAAGCGTTCTCCCCCGAGGTCGCCGACGCACCGCAGGCCGAAGCATGGGCGCGCGATGCGCTGACGTCCTTCGAAGACGCCATGACGCTGCTGGAAGCGCGCCGTGCCGAGGCGAAGGGTTCGTTCGCGGAGGACATCGAAACGCTGATGGCCGCGCGCGCGCGGCTGCCCGAGGTGATCGCGCGCCTTGCCAAGGCGGCGCCCGGCACGCTGCAGACGCGCATCCACGGGGACTTCCACCTCGGGCAGGTGCTGATCGCGCAGAACGACACGTACATCGTCGACTTCGAGGGTTCGCCACGCTATTCGCTGGACGTGCGACGCCGCAAGACCTCGCCGCTGCGCGACGTGGCCGGGCTGCTGCGTTCGCTCGACTATGCGGCGGCCACCGTCGGCACCGACCGCCGCGAACGCACCCATGTCACGCTGCCGCCGGCCCTGGCCGAGCGGCGCGCGGCGCTGCTCGAGCGCTTCCATGAAGCCGCCAGCGGCGCCTTCCTCAATTGCTACCAGCAGACGATGCGCCAGGCGCCGCAGCCGTGGGTCGAACCCGCGCAGTTGCAGCCGCTGCTCGATCTCTTCCTGCTCGAGCGCGCGGCCTATGAAGTCGGCTACGAAGCCGCCAACCGTGTGGCCTGGATCGATCTTCCGACCAGCGGGCTCGCCCGCCTCGTGCGCAAACTGCTGGGAACCGGAGCCGCTGATGGCCAGCCATGACACCGCAGAGATGGACCAGAAAGCCGACCTCACACTACCCGATCCGGTGATCGACTCGCTGCTGGCGGGGCGCCTTGCCGATCCGTTTGGCGTGCTCGGCCCGCATCGTGACGACCGCGGCGTGGTGGTGCGCGCGCTGCTGCCCGGCGCCGAGGCCGCATACCTTGCGGATGCCGCGGGCAAGACCGTGGCGGAGATGTCGCGCCTGCATGACGGCGGCGTGTTCGCCGGCCGGCTGCCCGGGTGGGGCAAGGGTCAACCGGGGCCACGCGACTATCGCCTGCGCATTCGCTGGCCCGATGGCAGCGAACAAGTCACGGCCGATCCCTATGCCTTCGGCCTGCTGCTCGGCGAGCTCGACCTGCACCTGATCAACGAAGGCCGCCACCTCGAGCTTGGCGCTTGTCTCGGCGCGCAGTGCATGACGGTTGACGGCGAGACCGGCGTGCGGTTCGCGGTATGGGCGCCGAACGCGCAGCGCGTCTCGGTGATCGCCGACTTCAACGGCTGGAACTGCACGCGGCACCCGATGCGCATACGGCATGGCTCCGGCGTGTGGGAACTGTTCCTGCCTTCCGCGCTGGGCGCGGGTGCCGGTTCGCGCTACAAGTACGACCTGATCGGCGCCGACGGCACGCCGCTTCCCGACAAGGCGGATCCCCTCGCGCTTGCAACGGAGCCGCCGCCCGCCACCGCCTCCGTGGTCGCATGCGCGGGCCAGAGCGCTCCGCCGTACGGATGGAACGACGGGGAGTGGATGCGCGAGCGCGCGTCGAGGAATCCGTATGCCGCGCCGATGTCCGTGTACGAGCTGCACGCGATGTCTTGGCAGCGCGCCGCGGACGACCCGGAACGCGGCTGGGAAATCCTTGCCGAGCGGCTCGTCCCCTATGTGCGCGATCTTGGCTTCACGCACATCGAACTGTTGCCCATCACGGAACATCCGTTCGGCGGATCGTGGGGCTATCAGCCGCTTTCGCTCTTCGCCCCCACCGCGCGCCTTGGCCGGCCCGAGCAGTTCGCGGCGTTCGTCGATCGGTGCCATCAAGCGGGCATCGGCGTCATCCTCGACTGGGTGCCCGCGCATTTCCCGACCGATCCGCATGGTCTGGCCCGCTTCGATGGCACGGCGCTCTACGAGCACGAGGACCCGCGCGAGGGCTTCCATCAGGACTGGAACACGCTGATCTACAACCTCGGGCGCAACGAGGTGCGCGGCTTCCTGCTGGCGGGCGCGCTGCACTGGCTGGAGCGCTTCCATATCGATGCGCTGCGCGTCGACGCGGTTGCCTCGATGCTCTATCGCGACTACAGCCGTCAGGCAGGACAGTGGATTCCCAACCGCTACGGCGGGCGCGAGAACCTCGAAGCGGTCGCGTTCCTGCGCGACCTCAACACCATCGTGCATGAACGGTGTCCCGGTGTGCTGACCATCGCCGAGGAATCGACTGCCTGGCCCGGCGTGACCGCGAGCGTCGAGTCGGGTGGCCTCGGGTTCGACTTCAAATGGAACATGGGCTGGATGCACGACACGCTGCGCTACATGGCGCACGCGCCGATTCATCGCCCGTGGCACCACTCCGACATGACCTTCGGCATGGTCTACGCGTGGTCGGAGGCCTTCGTGCTGCCGCTCTCGCACGACGAGGTGGTGCACGGCAAGGGCTCGATGATCGGGCGCATGCCCGGCGACGACTGGCAGCGGCTGGCCAACCTGCGCGCGTACTACGCCTTCATGTGGACGCATCCCGGCAAGAAGCTGCTGTTCATGGGCGGCGAGTTCGCGCAGTGGCGCGAGTGGAATCACGACGACGAACTCGACTGGTCGCTGCTCGACCAGCCGCAGCATCGCGGCGTGCATTCGCTGGTGCGCGACCTGAACCGCCTCTACCGCGAACTGCCCGCGCTGCATGCGATGGACCATCACCCGGAAGGTTTCCAGTGGGTAGTGGGAGACGACCACCAGAACAGCGTCTTCGCCTATCTGCGCAGCGCCGGCCGAGGCAGCCGCGACGTGGTGCTGGTGGTCGTGAACATGACTCCGGTGCCGCGGCCCGACTATAGGCTTGGCGTGCCGTTTCCAGGCGCCTGGGAGGAATGCCTGAACAGCGACGCCGCCGTCTACGGTGGCAGCAATGTGGGCAACGGCGGACGCGTGGAAGCGGCCGAGGAACCTTCGCATGGCCAGCCGGCCTCGGTCACGCTGATGCTGCCGCCGCTCGCCACGCTGGTGCTGCGCTTCACTGGCTGACCACGGGAGATGCGCTGATCGACCGAGACGCGCGCGGCGGCCTGGCGAGGGTCCGAGAACAATCACTACAACCGTAACGACTTCTCAGGAAGGAGCTGACTTCATGGCGAGCGCCCCCATCGACCGCCTCCTGCCCGGCAAGCCCTACCCCCTCGGCGCGCACTGGGACGGGCTCGGCATCAATTTCGCGGTGTTCTCCGCCAATGCGAGCCGCGTCGACCTGTGCCTGTTCTCGGCCAACGGCCGGCGCGAGCGGCAGCGGCTGCAGTTGCCCGAGTGCACCGACGAGATCTGGCACGGCTACCTCCCGCACGCGCCGCTCGGCACGGTGTACGGATTCCGCGCGTTCGGTCCATACGAGCCCGCGCGCGGCCATCGCTTCAACCCGCACAAGCTTCTGCTCGACCCCTACGCGCGCCAGCTCACGGGCCCGGTGCGCTGGTCCGATGCATTGTTCGGCTATCGCCTCAACAGTCCGCGCGCGGACCTCACGCCCGATCGCCGCGACAGCGCGCCGATGATGGCAAAGGGCGTCGTCGTTGACGAGAGCTTCCATTGGGGCGACGACCGTCCGCCCGCCGTGCCCTGGCCGAAGACGACGATCTATGAAGCGCACGTGCGCGGCCTGTCGATGCAGCGCGAAGACCTGTTGCCGCATGTGCGCGGCACGTTCGACGCGCTGGCCGATCCGCGCTTCGTCGACCATCTGCATTCGCTCGGCGTGACGTCGATCGAACTGCTGCCCGTACACGCGTTTCTGCAGGACCGCTTCCTCATCGAGCGCGGCCTGCGCAACTACTGGGGCTACAACACGCTCGCGTTCTTCGCGCCGGAGCCGCAATACCTGTCGACGAACCAGCTGCACGAGGTCAAGATCGCGATCCGGCGGCTGCATGCCGCGGGCATCGAGGTGATCCTCGACGTGGTCTACAACCATACCTGCGAAGGCAACGAGCTCGGACCGACGGTTTCGTGGCGCGGCCTCGACAACGCCAGTTACTACCGGCTCATGCCGGGCGACGAGCGCCACTACATCAACGACACGGGGTGCGGCAACACGCTCAATCTCTCCCATCCGCGCGTGCTGCAGATGGTCATGGACTCGCTGCGCTACTGGGTGCAGTGCTATCACATCGATGGCTTCCGTTTCGATCTCGGCAGCACGCTGGGCCGGGAGGCGCAGGGCTTCGATCCCGGCTCGGGCTTCTTCGATGCGCTGCTGCAGGACCCCGTGCTCTCGCGCGTGAAGCTGATCTCCGAACCATGGGACCTCGGGCCCGGCGGCTATCAGGTCGGCAACCATCCGCCGGGCTTTGCCGAATGGAACGACAAGTTTCGCGACAACGTGCGCCGCTTCTGGCGCGGCGACCCCGGCCAGCGCGGCGAACTCGCGGCGCGGCTTACGGGGTCCGCGGACCTGTTCGATCGCCGCCATCGCAAGCCGTGGGCGAGCGTCAACTTCGTGACCGCGCACGATGGCTTCACGCTCGCGGACCTCGTGAGCTACTGCCACAAGCACAACGAAGCCAATCGCGAAGACAACCGGGACGGCAGCGACGACAACGCCAGCGCGAACTGGAGTCCCGACGGCAGCATCGAGGGGCCAACGGACGATCCGATCATCCTCGAGACACGCGGCCGCGTGGCGCGCGCGATGATGACCACACTGCTGTTGTCCCAGGGCACGCCGATGATCACGGCCGGCGACGAATGGGGCCGTAGCCAGGGCGGCAACAATAACGCGTACTGCCAGGACAGCCCGATCTCGTGGCTAGACTGGAACGATGCCGCCGATCCTGCCAACGCGCCGATGCTCACGTGCGTGCGCCGGCTGCTGGCATTGCGCAAGCAATTGCCGGTGCTGACCGAGAACCGCTTCGTGCACGGCCGCACACGTCCCGCGCCGGGCCTCGCGGATATCGCGTGGTTCGACCCGGAAGGCAACGAACTGAGCCCGGAGCAATGGGCCAACCCCGAGGAGCGCACGCTCGCGCTGCGGCGCGCGACGCACGATCCCGCGCAACAGGATGTCGTGCAGGTGATCCTGCTCTGTCTGAACGCGAGCGGAGAAGACGTCGTCTTTCGCCCGCCCGCGCCCGGCACGCAGTGGCGCGTGCTGTTCGACAGCACTACGCCCGACAGCGGAGAGACCTCTGTCCGATACGGCGACGACGGGCGCGCGATGCAACCGGTGCCCGCGCACGGCGCGGTGCTGCTCGCCGCGGACGTTCCGAAGGACGAGAGCGCCTAATCAACCAAGCGCCTCATCGACCAAGCGCCTCATCGACCATGACCACATCCAACACCGATCCGCTCTTAGCACTCGCCGCGCAGGCGGGCCTGCAAACCCAATGGGACGATGCGTGGGGCAATCCGCAGGCGCTCTCGCCGGAAGCCATCCGCACCGTGCTGACGGCCATGGGCCTGCCTTGTGACAACGACAGCCAATGCGAAGCCTCCCGCGCGCGCCTCGCCGCCGAGGACGCCGCGCAGGCGTTGCCGCCGCTGATCACCGCCGACGTCGACCGGCCCGTCCATGTGCCCTGGCGCGACGAGATCGCGCAGCGGCCCTATCGGCTCGAACTCGAGGACGGCACCGTCGTGGAAGGCGTCGCCAACCGGCTCGCGGGTACGAGCACGCCGAACGGCCCAGCCGATACCGGCGGTGGACGGCTTGCACTGGCGCCGATCGCCACGCCGGGCTATCACCGCCTGCTGATCGGCGACCTGCAAACCACCGTCGCCGTGGCGCCGCCACGCTGCTATGGCGTGGCGGATGCCCTCGCCGATCGCAAGGGGGTCCATACCAATACGAAGCCATGGGGGGTCTCCGTTCAGCTGTATTCGCTACGACGCGGCGCCCAGACAGGCCTCGGCGACCTCACGGCCCTGGCCGAGATCTGCGAGGCCGCTGCCGGCGCGCAGGCGCATGCGGTCGCGATCAATCCGCTGCACGCGGGCTTTGCCGCGCTGCCCGCGCGCTATAGCCCTTACTCGCCGTCGAGCCGACTGTTCCTCAATCCGCTCTATGTGGATCCCGCCGCGGTCTTCGGCGCGGAAGCCACGGCGGACGCGATCGCGGCGCTGTCGCTCGCGGACACATTCGCAACCGCGGAGGCGCGTAGCGAGATCGACTGGCCCGCGTTGTCCCCCGCGCGCTATGCCGTGCTGCGCTGGCTGTGGGAGCGCCATGCGGACCTGCTGCCCGCGGACGTATTGCAACGCTTCTCGGCCTATCGCGCTCGCGGCGGCAGTGCCCTGCATGCGCACGCCTGTTTCGAGGCGATGCAACAGCATCGGCTCCGGTCGGACGGCGAAGAGGGGGCCGACTGGCGCAACTGGCCCGACGCATGGCGGGACCCGCAAAGCGACGCGGTGGCGGCGTTTGCGCGCGATCACGCCGACGACGTCGCCTTCCACACGTTTCTGCAATGGATGGCCGCCGACGGCCTGGCCGCCGCGCAGCAACGCGCGCGCGACGCCGGCATGGCCATCGGCGTGATTGCGGATCTTGCGGTGGGCACGGATCCCGGCGGCAGTCATGCGTGGACGCGACAGGCCGAAGTCCTCAACGGCTTCCATGCCGGCGCACCGCCCGACGTGTACAACCCCCTGGGCCAGGATTGGGGTGTGGCGGTGTTCTCGCCGCGGGGCCTGCGTCAGCATGGCTACGCCGCGTTCATCGAGATGCTGCGCGCGAACCTTGCCCATGCGGGCGGCCTGCGCATCGATCATGTGCTCGGGCTTGCGCGCATGTGGCTCGTGCCCGAGGGCGCCTCCGCGCGGGAAGGGGCCTACCTCACTTACCCGCTCGAGGACATGCTGCGGCTCGTCGCGCTGGAATCGTGGCGGCATCGCGCGATCGTCATCGGCGAAAATCTTGGCACCGTGCCGGACTCCCTCAATGACGCACTGGCGTCGCGCGGGTTGCTGGGCATCGACGTGCTGTGGTTCGAACGCGAAGCCGATCCGCCCGCCGAAACAACGACTCCCGCGACGGCTCGATTCACGCCGCCCGCGGAATGGCCCCGGAACGCGGTGGCCACCACGACCACGCACGATCTGCCCACGATTGCCGGATGGTGGACGGGCCGCGATATCGCGTGGCGCGCGAAGCTGGGCCAGCTCGGCCCTGACGAGACCGAAGCGGACGCCATGGCGGGGCGCGCCGCGGATCGCGCGGCGCTCTGGCATGCGCTAGTGGAAGGCGGAGTGGTCGGCGGCGATCGCGACGCGCCGGCACAAGCTTCGCCTGAAGCTTCACCTGAAGCTGTGCCCGAAGCCGCGCCCATCGAGGCGATCCTTGCCTGGCTCGGCCGCACGAAAACGCCGCTGCGGCTGGTGCCGATCGAAGACCTGACGGGCGCGGTCGAGCAGCCCAATCTGCCCGGGACAACGAGCGGGCATCCGAACTGGCAGCGGCGTCTCGATATCGATGCCGGAGCCGGTGAGCTTTTCGCGCGCGGCGACGTGGCCGCACGCGTGCGCGCGCTACGGAGCACGGATGCCTGAGCGGGAGATCGAGCGGGCGGGTACGATGCGGCGCGCCCTATGCCGCCCCCTATGCCCGCAACGCGCCGTTCAGCGACTCCACGGTGATTGGCTTGACGAGGTGATCGACGAACCCCGCATCGAGCGCGCGGCGGCGGTCGTCCGCCGTCCCGCGGCCCGTCAGCGCGAACACGCGCGCGCCCAGGCCGCGCGCGTGCATGGCGGCAATCACCTCGTAGCCATCCATTTCCGGCATTTCGAGGTCCAGCAGCACGACGTCCGGGACGAAGTCGCGCGCGATCTCGAGCGCTTGCGCGCCGCCGTAGGCGGCCCGGGCTTCGTGGCCCAGCACCGCGAGCAGCTCGACCATGCTGTCGGCGGAGTCCGCGTTGTCGTCGACGATCAGCACGCGGCGCGCGACGCTGGCGTCGGGCACCGCGCGTACCACGGATTCGCCGTCCATCTCCACCTCCGGCAGGATCACGGTGAACGTGCTGCCCCGGCCCCTGCCGGGACTGCTTGCCTGAATCGCGCCGCCATGGGCTTCCACCACCGCGCGCGCGAGCGCGAGACCGATGCCGAGGCCGCCACGCTGCCCCGCGTCGCCCTCCTGCGCGAACAGGTTGAAGATGCGGTCGATCGCTTCCGGCGCGACGCCCTCGCCCGTATCGGCCACGGTCGTGATGACGTTGCCGCCCTCCGCGGATACGCCGACGGAGATCGCCCCGCCGCGCGCGGTGTATTTGGTCGCGTTGCTGAGGAGATTGGACAGGACCTGCCCGAGTCGGCCCGCATCGGCGTTGACGAACAGCGGGTCGGCGGGCAGTGTCACCGACAGACGCTGGCCGGCCGACTCGATGACCGGGCGGACCGCCTCGATGCATGTGCTGACGATCTCGTTGTACATGGTCGGCGCGAGCTGCACCTTGAGCTTGCCCGTGGTCACGCGCCCCACGTCCATCAGGTCGGAGACGAGCCGCGTCAGCAGATGGACCTGCCGCCCGATGATGTCCGCGCAATGGCGGATGCGCCCGTCCGCCGGCGAGGTAAGACGGATGACGTCCACCGCATTGCGGATCGGCGCGAGCGGATTCCGCAGCTCGTGGGCAAGGATCGCGAGAAAGGCCTGGACGCGCTGGCCGGAACCCTCGAGTTCCCGCAAGCGCGCCGCGTCGGTCATGTCGCGCGCGGTCCAGAGGATGCCGGTCGGACAGGCTGCCGCATCGCGCGACAACATCAGGCTGATGCCACAGCGCACCAGTGTGCCGTCCTTGCGCTGCAGCCGGTCCTCGCCGGTCCACGCGCCCTGCGCGCGCACGGTGTCCAGCACGGCGAGGTCGTTGCCGGCCCCGATGTCCTGCCGCGAATAGAGCAGCGATACCGGCTGGCCGATGGCGTCGCCGGCACTGTAACCGGTCAGCGCGGTGGCGCCATCGTTCCATTCCAGAATGACGCCGTCGAGGGTCAGTTCCAGCACCGCGTGGTTGGGAAGCGCATTGGCCAATTGCGTGCGGCGGGCCTCGGCCTGCTCGGCGCGCTCCTCCGCCGCATGCCGGACGGTCACGTCATGGCAGGCCACGGCGAGGCCGTCGTTGCTCGGCACCGCATGCATATGCGCGTAGAACACGCTGCCATCGCGCCGCGCGCACCAGCCACGCCACTCGGCATGCCCCTCCGCGCACGCGGTATCGAACCATCTATCGAGCCACCGGTCGCCGTCCGCCGCGCCGTCCACGGAAAGGGTGTCGTCATGCGCGGTGGTGCCCTGCAGGCTGCCGCCCGACAACAGGCAAGACAGGTGGCGGCCCAGCACTTCGTCCTCCGCATAGCGGAACACCCGGCGGGCCGCGCCGGTCCATTGACGAATATGCCCGTCCGCAGTCAGATCGAACACCGCCACATCCTGCAAGGCCTCGAGCCATGCGGGCTGGGATGCCCATCCGTCCGTCATGCCGCGCGGCACGCCACCGCCGTGCGTGCCCACGGATCCCTCCCGCGCCGGTGCCATGACCGGCGCCTGCCGCTGCCACATAATTTGTCCTTCTCTTATCGCGAGAGAGCTGCTTTTCTTGGAAGCCAGGGGACGCGCGCGAAGACCGCCGCGCCCATCCATGATAGACGGTCGCACCCCCTTGCAGTCTTTGCTCAAGCGGGTAAATGCGGACGGGTCGCGCGGGAAAAAACTACAACACGGCGGATGGCCGGGCTCAGTGCGCGGCTCAGGAGGAAGGCGGCACCGGATGCTTGTCCGGCAGGTCGCGCGCGGGCTTGTCGCCGCGCTCCTTGCCGTGGTCCGGGCACTGGTCGGGCCGATGATCCGGGCGGCGGGCAGGTTCGTGCGGAATATGGGTGGCCATGGAGGGTCTCCGGAGCGTGGGCGCGAAGCGACGGGATTTCGTCGCGAGGCAAGCGCATGGGGACGCGCTTCCGAACCCACCCTTGCACATTCTGTACCCATCGCGCGTTTGATACGAACCGGGCCGCCCGGCCATTCTTTTTTCTAGCATGGAGGCTGACGTCTCTCCCGTCCATCCCAAAGGAGTTGCTACGATGAACGAACCCACACGGCTGCGCGCCGCACCCGCGGCGAGCACGGACCAAGGCGACGATACCCGTACCGCGATGTCGGGCGCCACGATCCGCCGGGCCTTTCTCGATCACGTCTTCTATACGCAGGGCAAGCTGCCCGGCCACGCCAGCGGGAACGATCTGTATCAGGCGCTGGCGCATACGGTCCGCGACCGCCTCGTGCAACGCTGGATCAGCACGGCGGAAACCTATCAAAGCCAGCCGTCGCGCACGGTGGCTTACCTGTCCGCCGAGTTCCTGATGGGTCCGCACCTCGGCAACAACCTCGTCAACCTCGGCATTTTCGACGACGTGCGCGCCGCCATGGCCTCCCTGGACCTCGATCTGGACGAAATCCTCGCGCAGGAAGTCGAACCGGGTCTCGGCAATGGCGGTCTGGGCCGGCTGGCGGCGTGCTTCATGGATTCGCTCGCGTCGCTCGAGATCCCGGCGCTGGGCTACGGCATCCGCTACGAATACGGCATCTTCCATCAGAACATCATCGACGGCATGCAGGTGGAGAGCACCGACACCTGGCTGCGCAACGGCAATCCGTGGGAGATTCAACGCTCCGAATGGGCCGCGCAGGTGCGGCTGGGCGGCCATACGGAACACTATATCGACGATCGGGGCCATTACCGCGTGCGATGGGTGCCGGCGAAGACCGTGGTGGGCGTGCCGTTCGATTCGCCGATCCTCGGCTATCGCGTCAACACGGTCAACACACTACGGCTATGGCGCGCGGAGGCGACGGAAGCCTTCGACTTCCACACGTTCAACCGCGGCGATTACCTCGGCGCGGTCAACAAGAAGGTGACGTCGGAAAACCTTACCAAGGTGCTCTACCCCAACGACGAAACCCAGCAAGGCAAGGAGCTGCGGCTCGAGCAGCAGTACTTCTTTGTCGCCTGTTCGCTTCAGGACATGATGCGCCTGCTGGCCTCGCAGGGCATGCCCGTCACCCGCTTCCACGAGAAGTTCGCGGTACAGCTCAACGACACGCATCCGGCCATCGGCATCGCCGAACTGATGCGGCTGCTCGTGGACGATCACGATGTGCCATGGCAGGAAGCCTGGCACATCACGCGGCACGCCTTCGCGTATACCAACCACACGTTGCTGCCGGAGGCGCTGGAGCAATGGCCGCTCGAACTGTTCGGCCGCATCCTGCCGCGCCATCTGGAGATCATCTACGAGATCAACGCGCGCTTCCTCGACGACGTGCGCATCCGGTTCTACGGCGACGAGTCGCGGCTGGCGCGGCTGTCCCTCATCAGCGAACATGGCGGCCGCCACGTCCGCATGGCCAATCTGGCCTGCCTTGGCAGCCATGCGATCAACGGCGTGGCGGAGCTGCATTCGCGGCTGATGCGCGAGGATGTCCTCAAGGACGTCTATGAAATGTGGCCCGAGAAGTTCACCAACGTCACCAATGGCGTCACGCCGCGCCGGTGGATCGCCCTGTCCAACCCGCGCATGACGCAGCTGGTCACCGAAGCGATCGGCGACGAATGGATCCGCGACCTGGACAAGATCCGGGCGCTGGAGCCCTATGCCGACGATGCCGCCTTCCGCGAGCGCTGGTACGACGTGCGGCGCCAGAACAAGCAGGATGTCGCGCGACTCGTCCGCGACACCACCGGCGTCGTCATCGATCCCGATTCGATGTTCGACGTCATGGTCAAGCGCATCCACGAATACAAGCGCCAGCATCTCGCGGTACTCCATATCATCGCGCTCTACCACCGCATCAAGTCCGATCCGCATGCGGAGATCACGCCGCGAACATTCCTGTTCGGCGGCAAGGCCGCGCCGGGCTATCACTACGCCAAGCTGATGATCCGCTTTGTCACGTCGGTAGCCGATGTGGTCAACAACGATCCGCAGGTGCGCGACCGGCTCAAGGTGGTCTTCCTGCCGAACTTCAACGTCACGTACGGCCAGCGTATCTATCCGGCCGCAGACCTGTCCGAGCAGATCTCGCTGGCCGGCAAGGAAGCGTCGGGCACGGGCAATATGAAATTCGCAATGAACGGCGCCATCACGATCGGTACCATGGACGGTGCCAATATCGAACTGCGCGACGCGATCGGCGCCGATAATTTCTTCCCGTTCGGCCTCAATGCGTCCGAGGTATATGCGCTCAAGGCCGCCGGCTACCGGCCCGCCACCTTCTACGAGAGCGATCCGGAACTGCGTGCGGTCATCGACCTGATCCAGCACGGTTTCTTCTCCAAAGGCGACGCCGCAGTGTTCCGCCCGCTGTTCGAGGGGCTCCTTCAGCACGACCCCTACATGCTGCTCGCCGACTTCGCGTCGTACATGCATTGCCAGCAGGACGTGTCCAATGCCTATGGCGACCGCGCGCGCTGGCAGCGGATGTCCATTCTGTCCAGCGCGCGATCCGGGCGATTTTCGTCCGATCGTGCGATTCGCGAATACGCCGATCGCATCTGGCGGGTCGAGCCCGTACCGGTCTGCCTGCTTCACCGCGCGAGCGGGCAGGTGCAGGGCGCGCGGCAGGGTGGCGAGCCGGGTTTCAGCGAACGTTGCGCGTCGTAAAGTTCGCCGCCGCATGGGCGCGGTAGTTTCTACAACGCCCGACGAAGCTTGTACATCGGTATGACAACGCGCGGTGGGCGGCGGGAGTGCCCGCTCGCGCGCCGGCGCGGTTTTTACGCACTGCAGCAGGCTGGCACGGAGTTCGCATTGGACGTCCGCGCGCGTTTTCCGCGCACGAGCCAATAACAAGAACGAGCCCCGTGCGGCGACGCCTGCCGCACACGCCGTTCGCACTCAATCCGGAGTCCAACCTTGAACGCGAACATCCTTTTTGTCGCGGCGGAAGCGCAACCTCTTGCCAAGACCGGCGGCCTCGCCGACGTCATCGGCGGCCTGTCGGGCGCATTGCATCGGCGCGGCGCAAACGTGTCGGTGCTGATGCCGGGCTACCCGCGCGCGATCGCGTCTGCGCGAGGCGTGCGCAGCCTGGGCGCGATCCGTCTGCCGATGGAGCTGCCCCCGGGCCACAGTCCCGCGCGGCTGCTCGAGGGTCAGATGCCGGACAGCGGCGCACGCGTGATCTTTCTGGATTGCCCTTCCCTTTACGATCGTCCGGGCTCCCTTTACGTCGACCCGACGGGTCGCGATTTCTGCGACAACGCCCAGCGCTTTGCTGCACTCGCACATGCCGCCGCCGCGATCGCCGCGGGCGAGACGCCGCTGCCGGCCCCCTCGATGGTCCACGCCCATGACTGGCACGCCGGACTGACCCCGCTGTTCATGCGCATGCGCGGATTGCGCACGCCGACGGTCTGCACGATCCACAACCTGGCATTTCAGGGCGTGTTCCCGATGGAACTGGCCGGCGTGCTCGGGATCCCCGACGAATATCTGGTGCCGGATGGCATCGAATTCTGGGGCAAGCTCAACTTCCTCAAGGCCGGCATCCGCTACGCGGACCGCGTCACGACCGTCAGCCATACTTATGCCCGCGAGATCCGGACGAGCCACTTCGGCCACGGTCTCGATGGTCTCCTCGATCACCGCGCGCACGTGCTGGGCGCCATTCCTAACGGCGTGGACACTGCCGCCTGGGACCCCGCGACCGACCGCCTGCTGCCGCAGCGCTACGATGCGCGCAGCGTGACGGGCAAGAAGGCCTGCAAGACCGCGTTGCAGTCGCGCTTCGGTCTGCCGCAGGATGCGAGCCTCCCCGTCATCGCGATGGGCAGCCGCCTGACACATCAGAAGATGGCCGACGTCGCGCTCGATGCCATCGAGCGGATCGTCGTCGCCCATGACGATGTGCAGTTCGCGATCCTTGGGTGTGGGGATCGGAAGCTGGAAGCCGCATACGTCGATCTGGCGGCGCGCTACCCGAACCGCGTGGCGGTGGCCATCGGCTATCGCGAAGAAGACGCGCATCTTCTACATGCCGGTGCCGATGCGCTACTGCACGGCAGCCGCTTCGAACCGTTCGGCCTGACGCCCGTCTACGCGATGCGCTACGGCACGGTGCCGATCGTCTCGCGCGTGGGCGGCCTGGCCGATACCGTGCGCGATGTCGGCCACGAAGCCGCACCGGCACCGCGCGCCAATGGCATCATCTTCGACGGCGAGAGCGCCGAGGACATGGCGGAAGCCATCACGCGCGCGCTGGGCTGGCTCGGCAAGTCGCGGCACTGGCGCGCCATGCAGCGCGTCGGCATGCAGACCGACTTCAGTTGGGACAGCCCGGCGCGCCAGTACATGGCGCTGTATGGCGCGCTTGCACCGGAACTCGCCATCGCGCCGCAACCGCTGATGCAACCGACGGCGCAACCGGTGGAGCAACAGTTGGCGCACGCCGAAACGCTGGCGGCAGCCAGGGAGCGCGAGGAAGCGTTGGCCGCCGCGCGAAAGCCGGCCAAGGCCCCGCGTACCCGCAAGCCCGCGCGTCCGACCGCGGTTGCCGAGCCGCAGGGCGCGACCGTAGAGCCCGTGGCCGCGGCCACACTTGCCTGAACCAGGACGCGTGATGACACAGACGATGTCGATCGAGCCAACGGCGGCCCCCGCGCCGCCGCATGCCAACTGGGAAACACTGGGTGGCGACGTCCGGGCGCTGCCCTGCAGCGACAACGGCGAGGCGCTCTATCGCTTCGGCCCGGCGCCGCTTGCGGACGGCCGCGTACGCTTCAGTCTGTGGGCGCCCGATGCTGCCGCACAGGGACAATCGGTGCGCCTCGAGATCGCGGGCATGCAGCCGATCCTGATGTCGCAGGGAGATCGCGGCTGGTTCGAGGCCGTGACCGCGTGTTGCCACGGCGCCCGCTACTGGTTCCGCCTCGATGACGGCACCACCATCCCGGATCCGGCCTCGCGCGCGCAGGCGGAAGACGTCCATGGCGCCAGCGTGTTCTGGCATCCGTCGGACGAATCCGGCTACGCGTGGCGGCACGTCGAATGGACCGGCCGGCCATGGCATGAAGCCGTGATCTATGAAATGCACGTGGGCCTGCATGGCGGCTTTGCCGGCGCCCTGCGTGTGCTGCCACGGCTCTCCGCGCTAGGCATCACGGCAGTCGAGCTGATGCCCATCGCGGAATTCCCGGGCGCGCGCAACTGGGGGTATGACGGCGTGCTGCCGTTCGCGCCCGAACACGCGTACGGCACGCCGGACCAATTGCGCGAATTCGTCGACACCGCGCACGGCCTCGGCATGATGGTGCTGCTCGATGTCGTGTACAACCACTTCGGGCCCGAAGGCAACTATCTGCCGAGCTACGCCAGCCGCTTCTTCCGCGAAGACCGGCAGACGCCGTGGGGCCCCGCCATCGACTTCCGCCAGCCCGAAGTGCGGCGCTTCTTCACCGAGAACGCCCGCTACTGGCTCGAGCAGTTCCGCTTCGACGGCCTGCGTCTGGACGCGGTGCATGCGATCGAAGACGAGGGCTGGCTGCCTCAGATGGCGGAGCATCTCCGCCAATGCCTGAAGGACCGGCACGTCCACCTCGTGCTCGAGAACGATCACAACGATGCGAGTCTGTTGCGCAGCGGTTACGACGCGCAATGGAACGATGACGCGCATCATGCCTTGCATGTCCTGCTCACGGGCGAGCACGATGGCTATTACGGCGAGTTCAACGAGGATCTGCCTGGCACGACGCCGTCGGGCCCCGGTACGCCCGCGCTGCGCCATCTGGCGCGCGTGCTGGGCGAAGGTTTTGCGTGGCAGGGCGAAACGTCTCCGCACCGCTCCGGAGATGCGGACGGCCCGCTTCAGGGACGCGAAGTCCGCCGCGGGCAGCCGAGCGGGATGCTCGAGGCCACGTCGTTCGTCATGTTCCTGCAGAACCACGACCAGACCGGCAATCGCGCGTTCGGCGAACGCCTGACCACGCTTGCCGATCCCGATGCGTTGCGCGCCGCGGTCGCGTTGCAGTTGCTGAGCCCGCAGATCCCGATGATCTATATGGGCGAGGAAGACGGCGCGCGAGAACCCTTCCTGTATTTCACGGATCATCCGCCCGAACTTGCCCAGGCGGTGCGCGATGGCCGCCGCCGCGAATTCGGGGCCGCCGCCGCCTTCAGCGACGAATCGCGCGCGGCACAGATTCCCGATCCGAACGCCGTGGAAACGTTCGAAGCGTCGCGGCCGCATTGCGACGACACGGACGGCTATTGCCGCGCGTGGCATCACTATTATGGCGAGCTGCTCGCGATCCGCCGGCACGAGATCGTGCCGCGTCTGGCAGGTACGCGCAGCGCTGGCGTGGAGATTCTCGGCGATCGCGCGCTTGTTGCGCGCTGGACGCTCGGTGACGGCAGCCTGCTGTCGATCTGGCTCAACCTCGGGGACAACCCGGTGCCGGCGCAATGCGAAGCATCCACGGCGCTGCACTCGAACCTGTTGCCTGGCGGCATCGCCGCGCTGACCGGTGGCGAGTTGCCGCCGAAATGCTGCGTCACCTGCCTGCATCGCGCGGAGACCGGTACTCACCACGCTCACCTCTCTCACCACTGAAGCGGCCCGCCCCGGCAATCAGTATCTATCGACGGACTCATGACCGATCTCGACCTTGCCGGGGTGCCCCGCGCCACGGCGCGCATGCAAATGCATGCGGGCTTCACCTTCGCCGACGCAACGGCCCTCGTGCCTTACCATGCGGCGCTTGGCATCAGTCATCTGTATCTGTCGCCGATCACGTGCGCGCGTCCTGGTTCGACGCACGGCTACGACGTGACCGACTGCACGCGCATCAATCCCGAACTCGGCGGCGAAGAGGGTTTCTACACCCTGTGCCGCACCGCGCGCGATGCAGGGCTTGGGATCGTGATCGATATCGTGCCGAACCATATGGCCGCGGATGTCACGCACAACGGCTGGTGGCGCGACGTCCTCGCCAACGGGCGGGACAGCCGCTACGCGCATCACTTCGACATCGACTGGGACTCGCGCGATCCCGCGCTCGCCGGCAAGGTGCATGTGCCGATTCTCGGCGAGCGGTACTGGGACACGCTGAAGTCCGGCGCCCTGTCGATCGAACGCGATGCCGAGGGGCATGCCGTGCTGCGTTATGGCGAGCAGACGTTGCCGCTGGCGGATTCGCCATCGATGACGGCCGATACACCCGATACGCCCGACACGCCCGATACGCCCGATACACCCGATACACCCGATACGCCCGAGGCGTGGAACGCCCTCCTCGAGCGCCAGCACTACCGCCTCGCATGGTGGCGCACGGCCGCCGCCGAGCTCAACTGGCGCCGCTTCTTCGAGATCACCGAACTCGTGGGGTTGCGGCAGGAGCGCGAGGAGGTGTTCGAAGACACCCATGCACTCGTGTTCCGGCTCTATCGCGAAGGATGGATCGACGGCGTGCGCATCGATCATGTGGACGGGCTCGCCGATCCGGCCGGCTACTGCCGGCAACTGCGCGCGCGGCTCGACGCGCTGCGGCCGGGACGTCCCGGCGAGCAGGCGCGCATGCATCCGTGGATCGTGATCGAAAAAATCCTCGGGGAAGACGAGCCCTTGCGCGCGGACTGGCAGACGGACGGCACCACGGGCTACGACTTCATGAACGACGTGGCCGCGGTGCTGCATCACAAACGCGGTGAAGCGACGCTCGATGCGCTGTGGCACGAGATCGGCCACGACACGCGCGACTATCCGGCCCAGGTCAGGGCCGGCCGCGAACGTATTCTCGACCGGCATTTGATGACGGAATTCGGCGGTGCATGCGCGCGGTTGTACGCGCGCGTCCGCGCGACGCCAGAACTGCGCGATATCACGCTCGCGGCGCTGCGGCATGCGCTCCACGCGTTGCTGCTACAGATCCCCGTCTATCGCACGTATTATGTTGGCGCTGCCGCGGGTGCTTCCCATGGCGCGTCTCCCGACCCCGCTGGCACCGCCGCGGACGATGCGCTGCTCGACGCCGCCGCCGAACGCGCGCGGGCCACGCTACTCGGCGACGAACAGGTGGCCCTCGATCTCATCGTGGCATCCCTTCGTGACAGCTCGCCGATCGGCACCCCCGCTGGCGACCTGCGCACGAAGCTCCAGCAGATCATGCCCGCCCTCGCGGCCAAGGGTGGCGAGGACACGGCGTTCTATCGATATGGCCGCCTGCTGTCGCGCAACGAGGTCGGCAGCGATCCCGGCGTGCTGGCGATCTCGCCCGAACATTTTTTCGCGCGGCTGCTCGCGCGTCCGCGCCACGCGATGCTCGCTACCGCGACGCACGACCACAAGCGCGGCGAGGACGCGCGCATGAGGCTCGCGGTGCTGAGTGAACTCGCCGACGAATGGCGCGCGGCCGTCGAAGCATGGGAGGCCCGGATGGCGCCCGTGCTGGCCGCTTCGCCCAAGGGCCCCGACGGCGTCGATCGCATGATGCTCTACCAGACGCTGCTCGGCGCCTGGCCTGCCGATCCTCGCACGCTGGCATCCGAGGGCGCGCAGCGCGACCTCGTCGATCGTGTGCTTGCGTGGCAGACGAAGTCGATTCGCGAAGCGAAGCGTCACGGCAGCTGGACCGATCCGGATCCGCAGTACGAAGCCGCGTGCGAGGCGTTCGTCGCGGCGCTGGGCGCGGGAGAAGCCGATGGTGTGCTCGAACGCATCGGGCAGTTCGCGCATCGGCTCGGCCCCGCGGCCGCGCTCAACAGCTTGTCGCAAACGCTGCTGCAACTGACGGCGCCCGGCGTGCCGGACCGTTATCAGGGCACCGAGACGTGGGACTTCAGCCTCGTCGATCCCGACAACCGTCGCGCGCCCGACTACGAACGGCTGCGCGCGCAGTGCGAGTGCACGGCGGGGTGGTCGCACTGGCTCCAGCACTGGCGCGACGGCCGTATCAAGCAGCAGTTGATTCGCGCGGTCCTGCAGTTCCGCCGCGGTCAGGAGATGTTGTTCACCGCCGGCACATGCGAACCGGTGGTGGCCAGCGGGGACATGGCATCGCACGTGCTCGCGTTCTCACGGCAGTGCGGCGGCCTGGAAACCATCACGGTGGTCACGCGGCACGCAGCGCGGCATGTGGAACCAGACATGCCGCGCATTCCGGCGCAGTGCTGGGGCGATACGGCGCTACGCGCCCGCGACGGTGGAGCATGGGTCGATGTGCTGACGGGCCGGACGATCGCCGTGCACGCGGGGCATCTGCGTATCCGGGACGTCCTGCACCAGTTGCCCGTCGCCCTGCTGGCGCGCGGCTAAGCCTCGGGTAACGATTCAGCGGCGGCTGCGCAGCATGGCGGCCACCGCCGCCGACGCCCCCATCACGACCATCGTCGTCAGCAGCGGATGCCGCGCCGACGTCGTGTACGGGCACGAATGCAACGCGCGCCGATGGCCGGTCCGCTCGACCAGGCTGTTGGCGCCGTCATACAGCGCATTGTCCTCGCGCGGTCCCGCGGGTGTGCTCGTCTGCTGCGCGCGGCACATGAAGCGCCGCATGAAGCGATCGAACGCATGCGGCGCGTGATACGCCGCCGCCGAGAACGCCTTGGCCGCGCCGCCCACAAACAGATCGCGGCGTGGATGCTGCGCCGCGAACAGGATGGCGTCGGCGGCCAGCGCCGGATCGTAGAGCGGCGGCGGCTGCTGAGGTTCGCAATGCAGGAAATTCTTCGCATGCGAGACCATGGGCGTTTCCAGTCCGGCGGGCTTGATGAGCGTTACGGAGATCGGCGCCTTCTCCTGCTCGAGCTCGAGCCGCAGCGTGTCCGTGAAGCCTTTGATGGCATGTTGCGACGCAGCGTATGCGCTCTGCAGTGGCATGGGTCCGTCGGCCGCCTCGCTGCTGATATTGATGATGGCGCCCCCCTGTTGCCGCATGTGCGCGGCCGCGACCAGCGAGCCGTGGACCATGCCCCAGTAGTTCGTATCGAACAGCCGCCGCTGGTCCTCCAGCGGCACGTCGTCGTGGCGGCCGAAGATCGTTACGCCCGCGTTGTTGATCCATGTGTCGAAGCCACCGAAGCGCTCGATGGCCATCTCCGCGACGCGCGCGACGTCTTCCTGCCTGCCTACATCGGCCTTCACAGTGATGACCTCGGTGCCGTGTTCGCGCAATTCTTCAGCAAGCTGATGCAAGGCTTCCTCGCTGCGCGCCACGAGCACGAGTTTCGCGCCACGCCCGGCCGCCGCGCGTGCGGTGACGAGCCCGACGCCGCTGCTCGCTCCGGTGATCACGATGACCTGCGATCCAATCTTCTTGAGTTCGACCTTTTTCGCGGATTCCATGGTGACGCGTCCTCCTGAACGGTAACGAATCAGAATCGATCCATCGTCGCAATTCCCGTTCCCGGTGCGGCAGCGCGCATCCACCTTGATTTGCACCTTGTATTTGTCGCAGCGGCACACGCCCGCCGCGATGCAGATTTACAAAGCGCGCATGTAGGACGGTGGCTTATTTCCGGGGCGCCGTTTGCTGCATAAGCTGAAAGACACATCGCCATCGCGGCATCAGAGGGTATCGACCATGGCCAGAACCTCGCAGAGCACAACTTCGGGACCCAAGCCGTCGCCGCTGGGCAAGTACCAGACGATGCGCGACTTCGGCGCGACGCCCGAGCCCTCCGGCAGGAAGGCGGCGCGCGCCCGCGCGGGAAAGGCGCTTTCGTTCGTCATCCAGAAGCACGCGGCCCGGCGCCTGCACTACGATTTCCGGCTGGAGCTCGATGGCACGCTGAAGAGCTGGGCGGTCCCCAAGGGGCCGAGCTACGATCCTGCCGACAAGCGCATGGCGGTCCACGTCGAGGACCATCCGCTCGACTATGCGGACTTCGAAGGCGTGATTCCCGCCGGGCACTATGGCGCCGGCACCGTCATCGTCTGGGACCGCGGGGTATGGATTCCGCTGACCGACCCTGAGCAGGGCTATCGAGACGGCAAGCTCAAGTTCGAGCTGCGCGGGGAAAAGATGCAGGGGCACTGGACGCTCGTGCGCATGGGCGGCAAGCGGCAGCGGGATCAGGATGCGTGGCTGCTCATCAAGGAGCGCGACGAACTCGCGCGGCCCGCATCGGAGTTCGATGTCACGGAGGCCTTCCCCGACAGCGTGCTGGCGGGCACCGCAAAAGCCGTGACCCAGGGCAAGTCGCGCAAGAGCGCTGAAGGGGGAAAAACCGCGCGCGGCAGGCAGGCCGCGGCGGTGACGCTTCCCGACGCGGTGGCGCGGGACGCGAAGAAGGCCGCGTTGCCGTTGGCATTGGCGCCGCAACTCGCGACGCTCGTCGATGCGCCGCCCGGCTACGGCGAATGGCAGTACGAGATCAAGTTCGACGGCTATCGCCTGCTAGCGCGGGTCGATGGCGACGACGTGCGGCTGTTCACGCGCAATGGCAACGATTGGACCAGCAAGTTGCGGTCGCTCGCGGCGGAGGTGCGGACGCTTGGGTTGCCCGATGGCTGGCTCGACGGCGAGATCGTCGTGGTGGACGCCGACGGCGCGACCGATTTCCAGGCGCTGCAGAACGCGTTCGAAACGTCTCGTGTCGACGCCATCCAGTATTACCTGTTCGATTTGCCCTACTACGCGGGGCACGATCTGCGGGCGGTGCCCCTGGCCGAGCGGCGGGCATTGCTGGGCCAGTTGATGGCGGCGAACACCGCGCCACGGCTGCGCTTCAGCGAGAGCCACGAGGTGGATCCGCACGACATGCTCGAGGCCGCCTGCCGCATGAAGCTCGAGGGGGTGATTGGCAAGCGCGTGGATGCGCCGTATGTGAATACGCGCGCGAATACGTGGATCAAGCTCAAGTGCCAGTTGCGGCAGGAGTTCGTGATCGGCGGATTTACCGATCCCAAGGGCAGCCGCAGCGGCCTCGGATCGCTGCTGCTTGGCGTGCATGACGCGGACGGCAAGCTTCGGTATGCAGGCAACGTCGGCACGGGGTTCGATACCGCGCTGCTCGACAGCCTGCGCAAGCAACTCGACGCGTTGGTCGCGGACGAGACGCCCTTCGCGGACCTGCCGCGCGGGGTGAAGGGACATTGGGTCAAGCCGAAGCTGGTGGCGGAAGTCGCGTTCGGCGCGTGGACCAAGGAGGGTCGCGTCCGGCATTCCGTGTTTCGCGGGCTGCGGACGGACAAGCCCGCGGGGGCGGTGTCTGTGGAGAAACCGGTGACAGCAGCCAAGACAGCGACAAAGACGCCTACGAAGGCTACGAAGGCCACGAAGGCCACGAAGGCGGCAACGGAGGCGCCCGCCAGGAGAGCCCCGCCACGGGCGAGCCAACCGAAGCTCGGCAAGATCGTCATCAGCCATGCGGACCGCGTCATCGACAAATCCACCGGGCTTACCAAGGGCGACCTCGTGCGCTATTACGCCAGCGCGGCGGGCCTGATGCTGCCGTTCCTCAAGGGCCGCCCCATCGCGATGGTGCGCGCCCCGGCGGGTATCGACGGGCAACAGTTTTTCCAGCGCCATGGCGACACGCTCGATATCGAGGGCGTCAGGGAGCTCGACCCGGATCTTTGGCCCGGCCATCCCCCGTTGCTGGAGATCGCGTCGGAGAGCGCCATCGTGGCCGTGGCGCAGCTGAACGTCGTGGAATTCCACACGTGGAACGCGCGCGCGAAGGCCATCGACAAGCCCGATCGTATCGTGTTCGACATCGACCCCGGCGAAGGCGTCGAATGGCCCCAGATCCAGGAGGGCGCGCAGCTCGTGAAGACGCTGCTCGATACGCTCGGCCTGCAAAGCTTCCTGAAGACCAGCGGGGGCAAGGGCCTGCATGTGGTGGTGCCGATCGCCGCGAAGGCCGGATGGGACGAAGTCCGCGACTTTGCACAGGACGTGGTTCGCCACATGGCCACCACGATTCCGGACCGCTTTGTTGTCAAAAGCGGCCCGCGCAACCGTGTTGGCAAGATTTTCATCGATTACCTGCGCAACGGTGTCGGGGCTACCACCGCCGCCGCTTTCTCCGCGCGCGCCCGGCCCGGCCTCGGCGTATCGATCCCGGTCGCGTGGGACGAACTCGATGGCCTGACGTCTTCCGCCCAATGGACCATCGCCAATGTGGCCGACCGGCTCGAGGCGTTGGCGGCTCATGACCCGTGGGCCGGGCACGACAAGGTCCGGCAGACGCTGACGAAGGCCCGCAAGCTGCTCGCGAATACCTGACGCCTGCACCCCTCGCTCCGCCCCCTCCCCGGCTGTAGGCGTCCGTCTGTCAGCGGGGAGGAAGGGCGCGGCACGCTTCTTGCCACTCCGGACGGAAAACGCAAGCCGTTTCCGGCTCCAGCAACGAGGCGAACCATGAGACACCACCCGCTGTGCACCCCAGGAACCGCGCCAGACCGCCGCAGGGCGAGTCCGGCGGGAGACGCGCCGGCGCGTCTCCCGCTATGAGGCGCATCCCAAAAATTACACGGTAACGGCGCACCATGCGGGTAATTATTACAAAGGGGACCTTACTGGGCGGCGTTGGCTGCCTGCCGGTATGGCCCTCGGCACTTTCAGACGTATTTGACGTGATTCCAGACCTACACCTACAAGACGCTCCTCGTTCTTTCCTGATCGCCGCTTCCGCTACCGCGACGTTCCGCGCCGCTTGCCAGCCATGAACATGTCCCTCCCTGCGTCCCAGCACGCGCCGACACCTTCCGCCTCCCCGGCCGCCGCCCGTCGCCCGCTGATCCTCAACGTCGAGGACCGCGAGGGACCGCGGTACGTCAAAAGCCGGATTCTTCACCGCGCCGATTTCACGGTGCTCGAGGCATCCTCGGGACAGGCGGCGCTGTCGCTCGTGCGTCAGCACAAGCCCGATGTGGTGCTGCTCGGCACCCGGCTGCCCGATATCGACGGGCTCGAAGTGTGCCGGCTCGTCAAGGCGGATCCGCAGACCGCGCGCAGTCTCGTGCTGCTGACCTCGCCCGGCGTGACGGACTCCCATCGCCGCGCGCAGGCGCTCAATGGCGGCGCAGACAGCTTTCTGGTCGAGCCCATCGAGCCCGAAGAACTCGTCTCCAGCATCAACGCGTTGCTGCGCATGCGCGGCGCGGAGGACGCGTATAGCCGGACGTCCCAGCAACTGCACGAGAACGAGGACCTCTTCCGTCAGCTGGCGGAGTCGCTGGCGGACGTCGTCTGGATCTTCGATCCCGCCGCGCGCCGCTTCCTGTTCGTGAGCCCGTCGTTCGAAGCGCTCTGGGGCCGCCCCGTGGAAGCCATCCAGCGGGAACCGAAGCGCTGGGTGGACTGGGTCGTGGCCGAAGAACGCGAGCGCATGGGCAGCGAATGGGATGCCATGCTCCGCGACGGCCGCCTCGACACCGAGTTCCAGCTCGAGCGGCCGACGGGCGAGATCCGCGAAGTCCATATGCGCGCGTTTCCCGTGCGCGGCGCCGATGGCCGTTGCCTGCGCGTGGCGGGTATCTGCCAGGATGTGACGCGGCACAACCGCGCCGAGCGCGCGCTGCATAACGAAGAGCGACGCAAGGACGAATTCCTCGCGATGCTCGCGCACGAACTCCGCAATCCGCTTGCGCCGATGCGCAGCGCGGTGGACCTGCTCCAGCGCGGCGCGCCGTCGCGTGAAGACATGTTCCGCGCGCGCGACATCATCGGTCGTCAGTTGCGCCACCTCACCCGGCTCGTCGATGACCTGCTGGACGTGTCGCGCTTCAATCAGGGCAAGATCACGCTGCGCCGCGACCTCGTCGAACTGCGCAGCGCGCTGAACACGGCCGTGGAAACGGTGCGCCCGCTGCTGGAGACGCGCCGCCATACGCTGCGTCTGTCGTTGCCGGAGCAGCCGCTACCCGTCTGCGGCGACATGGTCCGGCTCACGCAGATCTTCGCCAACCTGCTGCACAACGCCGCCAAATACACGCCGGAAGGCGGCACGCTCACCGTGACGGCTTCCGTGGCCAGTTCCGCCAAGGGCGACAAGGTGGTGGTGCGCGTCGCCGACAACGGCGCGGGCTTGTCCGCGATGCTGCAGCGGCAGTTGTTCGATCCGCTCGCGCCAGCCGTCCACGATCCCGGCACTGGCCAGCTGCATGACGCACAGGAATCGCAGGCGCTCGCCGAGCATGACGATCAGGTCTCTGCCACCGCATTGCCCGAGGACGACGGCCATCCCGACAATCTCGCCGCGCGCGAGGGCCCCGGCATCGGCCTGACGCTCGTCCAGAAACTCGTCGTGCTGCACGGCGGGCGCGTATCGGCCGAAAGCCCGGGACCGGGCCACGGCAGCACCTTCATCGTCGAGCTTCCCGTGGAGCCGTGGCAAAACTGGCAACCGTCGGCTGGCAAGCCGCGCGCGCAGGCCAGCTCCGCGCACACGATCATGCTCATCGACGACAACGTCGATGCGCTCGAAGCCATGACAATGACGCTTCAGACGCTCGGCCATACCGTCGTGACGGCGTCCGACGGCCAGAGTGCCGTCGAGCAGGCGGCAAGCGTCCGCCCGGACGTCGTGCTGCTGGACCTCGGCATGCCCGCGATGGACGGCTTTGAAACCGCGCGGCGCCTGCGAGAGATTCCCGAACTGCGCAATGCCCGGCTCGTGGCGCTGACCGGCTTCGGCCAGCCCGACGATCGCCGCCGCACGCGGGCCGCGGGCTTCGACCTCCATCTGGTCAAGCCCGCCGACCTGGATGCCATTACGCGTCTGCTGGACGAGCTGGACGCCTGAGCACGGAACATACCTGTAAAAAGGGAGCCCACATTGCATATCACCCCCGAACCCGATATCACCCCACCCCCGCCGGAAGTGCCGCCGCCCGAGGCGCCGCCCGACATGCCCGCCGATCCGGTCAGCGATCCGCCGCCGGGCGACGTGCCCCCGCCGCCTCCGCAACGCGCCTGAAGGGGGGGCCATGTCGCGCGTCATCTGGAAAGGTGCCATCAGCTTTGGCCTCGTCAACATCCCCGTCGTCCTGAAGCCCGCGTCTCGCACGCACACGCTGGACCTCGACATGCTCGACAAGCGCGATATGGCGCCCATCGGGTATCAACGCATCAACAAGCACACGGGCAAGCCCGTGGAGAGCGACGATATCGTCAAGGGCTACGCGTACGAGAAGGACGAGTACGTGGTCCTGAGCGATGAAGACTTCAAGCAGGCCAACGTCGAGGCCACCCAGACCGTCGACATCGTCAGCTTCGTCGATGCGGCGAGCATTCCGCCCTATTACTTCGAGACGCCCTACTACCTCGAACCCGACAAACGGGGCGAACGCGGCTATGCGCTGCTGCACGAGACGATGCGCCGCACGGGCCGCGCCGCGCTCGCGATGGTCGTCCTGCGCAACCGCCAGCATCTGGCGGCGCTGCTGGTCTCGGGCAAGGCGCTGGTGCTCAACACCATGCGCTTTGCCGACGAGGTGCTGCCGATCGAAGACCTTGCGCTGCCCAAGGGCGGCAAGCAGGGCGCGTCCGCGCGCGAGGTGGACATGGCCGAGAAGCTCGTCGAGGACATGACGGAGGACTGGGCGCCCGAACAGTATCGCGACACCTATCGCGACGACCTGATGGCCGTGATCGACGCCAAGATCAAATCCGGCAATACGCATCTGCTGACGCCGGCCAGCGAGGACACCGCGCCCGCCACCAAGGGCGCGAAGGTCATCGACATGATGGCGCTGTTGCGGGACAGTCTTGGGAAGCGGGGGAAGCCCGGGAAGCGCGCGGCGGAGAAGGGATCCGACGAGGCGACTGCCGCGGAGGAAGCGCCGGCTAAGGTGTCGGCTAAGGTGTCGGCTAAGGTGTCGGCGAAGGGATCGGCCAAGGGACCAGCTAAGGGCGCCGCCAGGAAGTCCGCCCCGTCCAAGGCACCCGCAAAAAAGACGGTCGCCACGAAAAAGCCGGCAGCCAAGAAAGCGGCAGCCAAACAAGCGGCAGCCAGGAAGCCCACGGCAAAGAACGCCGCGGCAAAAAAGGCGCCAGCCCGCAAAGCCGCCTGACACGCGGTCCATCACGGCTCCCACATGACAACCGGGAGCCCGGCGTTAAGCGTTGTGAAACGTCGTTAGACGCATCGCGCACGGCGCGCGGCCCCGGCAACAATCGGCGCGATACTCCTGTCGATGTGCCGGTACCCATGAGAATCGTCGAATCCTCGCACTCCGCGCCGGACGCGGGCACGGACGCGCTGTCCGCCAGCTTCGCAACGAGCTATGCGGGCGTCATGGCCTTTATCGCCGTCGTCCGCGAAGGCAGCTTCGCCAAGGCGGGCGAGCGCCTCGGCATCGGCCGCTCGGCGGTCAGCCGCAGCGTGCAGCGGCTGGAGGACCAGCTCCACACCCGCCTGTTCCTTCGGACCACGCGCTCGACGCGGCTCACGCGCGAGGGCGAGGTCTTTTTCGAGAACTGCCATCAGGGCGTCGAGCGCATCGTCGAAGCCATGAACGACATGCGCGAACTGCGCGAGGGCCCGCCCTCTGGCCTCCTGCGCATCAGCGCGACGGTCGGCTTCGGCCGCAAGGTCGTGGCCCCGTTGCTGGCCGATTTTCGCAGCCAGTTTCCGGACATCGCTATCGACCTGCTGCTGGACGACCGCCATACGGACTTCGCGGCGGACCGCATCGACGTGGCCTTCCGTAACGGCCGCATCGAGGACTCCAGCATCATCGCGCGGCAGATCATTCCGATGCAGATGGCGCTGTGCGCGTCGGCGGCGTACGCGAGCGAGCACGGGCTGCCCGCGTGCATCGAGGAACTCGCCCACCACAATGGCATCAACTTCCGCTTCCCGAATGGCCGCCTTTTCGAATGGGAGTTCAAGGTCTCCGGGGAGGCGCGCAAGGTTCAGCCGCGTGGCACGCTCACGTTCAACGATGCGGACCTCGTGCTGCAGGCGGTGCTCGATGGCCACGGCATCGCACAGATGGCGGGTTACCAGATCTGTGACCACCTGACCTCGGGCGCGCTCGTCATCGCGCTGGCGCGCCATGCGCCGGACGACCGGGGCCACTATGTCTGCTACCTCAGCCGGCAGCATCTGCCCACGCGCATCCGCGTGTTCATCGACTTCGTGACGGAACGCATCCGCGCGCTGAATCTTGCGTGCCTCAGCGATTACGATCCGCTGTACCCGCCTGCATGGAGGAGGATTTGAGTGCCGCCGCATGGCACGGCGCGCGCGCTGATCATGCATGGCGTGCCTGGCGTGCTTGCGGCGCGGTGGCGCCGAGACGACGGGCGCGGGCGTTGTGAATTGTCCTTATCCGACTTCGGCAAGCGGCTGGGCCCGCGCGGCGGCATGTCGCGTCCGGCGCTTCTCCGCTGCGTACACGCGCGCCACCGCGGGCAACCGGTAGCGCACGGTATCGTCCGGCATGGCCTTCGCCGCCAGCAGCGACTTGGCGACCAGGCCGTCGATGGCGTCCACCACATCGGCACGCTCGCCCTCGTCAATCGCATCGAGCGCGGTGTGCAGCGCGAACGCGTCGTCGAACGCCGCCAGACGCGCAAACACCGCGCGCTCGACATCGGACAACAGATCGTGACTCCAGTCGAGCAGCGCGCCAAGCGTGCGATGGCGCGAAGGCGCTGTCCTGCGGCCCTGCCAGTGCAATAGAAACCGCGTGTCGAGCAATGCCGCGGTACCATCGATGCCGAACGCGCCCACGCGCCCGGCCGCGAGCTCGATCGCGAGCGGTATGCCATCGAGCCGCCGGCAGATATCCGCCACCTGCCGCGCATCGCTGTCGGTCATCGCGATCGGATGACCGTTGGCTTCGGCACGTTCGAGGAACAGCTGCACCGCTGGATACGCCTGCGCCTGCGCCGCGGTGAACGGGGCGTCGTAGGGCGGGCTGGCCAGCGGCGGCAGGCGGTAGACCTGTTCGCCCTCCGCACGCAGCGCCTCGCGGCTGGTGGCAAGCACATGCACCGCCGGCGAACGCGCCACCAGCCGCTCCGCGAACAATGCGGCCGTGCACGACACGTGTTCGCAGTTGTCGAGGACGATCAGGGTGGGCGTCGCGGGCAATGTCGCCGCGAAGGCCTCCAGCGCGCGGCGTAGCGCATCGTTGTCCGATTGCGCGCCACGGTCGATGGCGTGAAGGTCAATGAAATATGTCGCCGCGCCGCATCGGGACGCCACCCCGTGCGCGATGGCCACCGCGACGGTTGTCTTGCCGATGCCGCCGGGGCCGACGATCGACATGAAGCGATGCGCGGGCAACGCGGCCGCGATATCCCGAACGGCCTCGTCACGGCCGACCATGCGCGCGAGCCGCTGGGGCATGGATCCGCCCGACAGGATGGGGACGACCGGCGCGCGCGCGGCGTCTTCCTCCGCCGCCGACTTCTCCGCAACCCTCTCCGCAACCCTCTCCGCAACCCGCTCCGCAACCCTCTCCACACCCCCGCCCGTCACCGCGCCCTGCCGCGGTGCTCCCGGCAGCGCGCGACGCACGCGCGTGATCTGTCCCACGAAGCAATAGCCACGCCCCGGCACATTGGTCACGTACCGGGCGCCGCCGTCGCCATCGTCGAGCAGCCGGCGCAGCCCGGCGATATGGACGCGCAGATTGCTTTCGTCGACGACCATGTTCCGCCACGCGCGCGCGATCAGTTCGCGCTTGTCGATGACGTCGCCCGCGCGCTCCAGCAGCGCGATCAGGATATCCATCGCACGGCTGCTCAACGGTACGTACACGCCATCGCGTTCCAGCCGCCGCCGCGCGGGAAACAATCGGAACGCGCCGAATGCGATGACTTCCTCAATCTCGGCCTGCACGGACGCGGCGATCGTAGCGAACGCGGTCATCGGCACCCCCTTTCCTGTCTCGCCTTCTGCTGGCGGGTATCTGTCTTGCACGACATGCGAGTCATTCTGCTAATGCGTTAGCGCAAAGGCAATGTCGGTCGGGCAGATTGGCAGGATTTCAGGGGTATTGGTCAGCGTTGCGTATCGATGGACAGTGGACGGCCCACGGCACCGTCCTGACGGTACTCGGATGGCGACAATCCCATATGCCGACGGAACGTGACGCGCATACGCTCCTCGTCGCCGAAGCCGCAGGCACGCGCGATCTGATCGATCGAACGCTCCGACGCGCGCAGGAGCCGGCACGCGGCCTCCACGCGAAAGTGCTCCACGGCCTTGGCGGGCGTGCGGCCAACCTTCTCCTTGTACGCGCGCGCAAAGTTCCGGGGACTCATGTTCACGCGCGCGGCCATGCGGTCCACGGTCAGCGCCTCGTCGCCCAGATTGTCGAGAATCCACAGGTGCAGCCCATCGAACGCCGGCGTGTCGCGCACCTGCGCCTTGAGCATCTCACTGAACTGCGGCTGCTCGGCTGGCCGCTTGAGATACACGACCAGCTGCCTCGCCACGGCCAGCGCGATATCGTGCCCCAGGTCCGCTTCGACAAGCGCCAGCGCGAGGTCGATGCCGGCCGTCACACCGGCCGACGTCCATACCGGGTCCTGCTGCACGAAGATCGCGTTGCGGTCCACCGTGACGGCGGGAAAGCGCGCCTCGAGATCGTCGATATTGATCCAGTGCGTCGTGGCGCGGCGTCCCTGCAGCAGCCCGGCCTCGCCAAGGAAGAACGCACCCGTGCATACCGAGGCCGTGCGGCGCACGCTCGCCGCGGTATGCCGCAGCCATTCCACCAGATGCGGCGAGGCATCGACGACATCGAGAATCTCGGGCGTCCCGGGGACGATCACCGTGTCGACGTCGCGCGACTGGAAGCGTTCGACGTCTTCCGTATGGAGCACCACGCCCTCGATCGACCTTATGAGCCCCCCGCCGAGGCTGACCGTATGGCAATCGTAGCCTGGCAGCCCGCGCGCATGCGCGAGGTGGGTCGCGCACCAGAACACGGTCTGGGGGCCGCTGAGGTCGAGCAGCCCGAATTTCGGGAATGTGACAAACAGGATGCGGCGCGGCGCGGAAAGCGTCGGCAAGGGCGTGATGGACATGGGCGGGACGGGCAGGGTTGTCTGGATCGTAGGCCAATCGAAAGAATCCGCAAGCTCGGGCGCATCATGCCGCACACAGCAGGGCGGAGCGAGTCACCCATAGGTGTGATGGCGATCATGCGTCCGGGCTCCCACAATGGATCGCATCGCGGGCAAAGCCGTAACCGCTGCTGCGCGATATGTGAGTCACCCATCTGCGACATCACCCTGAGGACCGTTTACCCATGGAAATCAAGACGATCCGCGAGCGCGCATTCGCGTCTCCGCTCTGCAGCCCTGCCTACCCGATGGGCCCGTACCGCTTCATCAACCGGGAGTTCTTCGTCATTACGTACCGCACCGATCCCGCGCTGCTTCGGGCTGCGGTGCCGGAACCGCTGGAGATCACGGACCCCATCGTGCATTACGAATTCATCCGCATGCCGGACTCCACCGGCTTCGGCGACTACACCGAGTCGGGCCAGGTCATTCCGATCAGCTATCAGGGCCGCGCCGGCAGCTATACCCATGCGATGTTCCTCGACGATCATCCGCCGCTCGCCGGCGGACGCGAGCTGTGGGGTTTCCCGAAGAAGCTCGCCAGTCCCAAGCTCGCCGTGCATACCGACACGCTGGTCGGCACGCTCGACTATGGTCCCGTGCGCGTGGCGACCGGCACCATGGGCTACAAGCATCGTGAAATCGACAAGGACGCTTTAGGCCACACGCTTTCCGAAACGCCTAACTATTTGCTCAAGATCATTCCGCACGTGGACGGCTCGCCGCGCATTCTCGAGCTCGTCTGCTACTTTCTGAAGGACGTCCAGATGAAGGGCGCGTGGACCGGTCCCGCGGCGCTGTCGCTGGCCCCGCATGCCCTCGCGCCCGTTGCGTCGCTGCCGGTGCTGGAAGTCCTTGGCGCCAAGCACTATATCGCGGACCTCACGCTCGGTCTGGGCGAGGTCGCGTTCGACTACCTTGCATGACCCCACCGCTGTTCTCTTCTCACTGAAGGCCACATCATGAAACTCCAGAACAAGTCCGCCATCGTGACCGGCGCCGCCAGCGGCATCGGCAAGGCCATCGCAGAACTGCTCGCACGCGAGGGCGCGGCCGTCGCCATCGCCGACCTGAACCTCGATGCCGCGCGGGCCACCGCCGAGGAAATCGAGCGCGCGGGCGGGCGTGCGCTGCCGATCGCCATGGACGTGACGAACGAGCAGGCCGTGGACGAGGCGACCGACAAGGTGGCCGAGGCATTCGGCGGCCTGGACATCCTCATCTCCAACGCGGGCATCCAGATCGTCAACCCCATCGAGAAGTACAGCTTCGCGGACTGGAAGAAGATGCAGGCGATCCACGTCGATGGCGCGTTCCTGACCACGCGCGCGGCGCTGCGCCACATGTACAAGGACCCGAAGCGCGGCGGCACGGTGATCTACATGGGTTCCGTTCACTCGCACGAGGCTTCTCCGCTCAAGAGCGCCTACGTGACCGCCAAGCATGGCCTGCTGGGCCTGGCACGCGTGCTTGCCAAGGAAGGCGGCGACCGCAACGTGCGCTCGCACGTGATCTGCCCGGGCTTCGTGCGCACGCCGCTCGTAGACAAGCAGATTCCGGAACAGGCCAAGGAACTGAACATCAGCGAAGAAGAGGTCGTGCGCCGCGTGATGCTCGGCGGCACGGTCGATGGCGTGTTCACGACCGTCGAGGATGTCGCGCAGACCGCGCTGTTCCTGTGCGCATTCCCCTCTTCCGCGCTGACGGGCCAGTCCTTCGTCGTCAGCCACGGCTGGTACATGCAGTAAGCGCCCACGCCGCCGCGTCATCCGTTTCCAGAGGCCGCGCGGCGGCCTCACGATACCAAGGAGCAATCGATGTCGATGGTTGAGCAACGGCCGCGTCGCGCGGCCGCGGATACCCGCGCGCGCGAAATCGCCGCCGCGCACGACGCTTACCCCGTCCGGGCACTGGTGCTGCAGGGGGGCGGCGCGCTCGGCTCCTATCAGGCGGGCGTGTACGAAGGCCTGGCCGCGGGCGGCATCGCGCCCAACTGGGTCGCCGGCATCTCGATCGGCGCGCTCAATGCCGCGGTGATCGCGGGCAACGCGCCCGAAGACCGCGTCGACCAGTTGCGCGCGTTCTGGACGCATATCTGCCGCCAGCCATGGCTGCCGAGCCTGTTCCCTTATGACCTGATCGCGGACGGCGCGGTGCACTGGCCGGACGCGCTGCGGGTATGGTTCGACGGCCTCGAAGCCAGCCGCGCGCTGCTGGAAGGCCAGCGCGGCTTCTTCCATCCACGCGCGTGGCCGCTGCCCTTCGCCCCCGGCATGCTTGCGAATGGCATCGGCGCGGGCGGCGCGAGCTATTACGACACGGCGCCGCTCAAGGCCACGCTTGAGCGCTTCGTGGACTTCGACCGCATCAATCGCCATCAGGAGATGCGGGTCTCGGTCGGCGCGGTGAACGTGAGCACGGGCAACCTGACCTACTTCGACAATACCGAGACGCGGCTTCGCGCCGAGCATTTCATGGCGTCCGGCGCGCTGCCGCCTGGCTTTCCAGCGGTGGAAATCGACGGAGAGCATTACTGGGACGGCGGACTCGTCTCCAATACGCCGTTGTCCGAAGTGCTGCGCGCGAAACCGCGGCGCGATGCGCTGATCTTTCAGGTCGACCTGTGGAGCGCGCGCGGACCGCTGCCCGACAATCTGCTGGATGTGGCGACGCGGCAGAAGGACGTGCAGTATTCGAGCCGCACGCGCGCGATCACGGACTATATGGCCGAGCAGCAGCGATTCCGGCAGATGCTCAGCAACGTGATGGCGCTGGTGCCGGCCAACAAGCGCGACAGCGCGGACTACCGCGATGCGGCGGCGTATGCCTGCACCGCGCGGCGCAACGTCATTCAGATGATCTATCGCGACAAGCCGTTCGAGGGCAATGCCAAGGACTTCCAGTTCGGCCCGCTGACGATGCGCGAGCACTGGCAGAGCGGGCTCGAGGATATCCGCGAGACGCTGCGCCACCCCGAGTGGCTCGCCATGCCGACGCACGATGCGCCGTTCGTCACGCATGATCTCCACCGCGCATACCGGCAATAGCCGGCACCCGCGATGTCAGCCGGCCATGCGCGCGGCTGGCATCGCGACGGCGCGCGGCGCGGCGAATGCGGGCTCCTGCCGCGCGGCGATCGCGCCGAGCTCGTGCACCATCTTGACCAGATCCGCGAACGTGCGCGCGGCCATCTTTCGCATGGCCTTGCTGCGATGGATCTTGATGGTGACCTCGCTGATACCGATGCGGCCGGCGATCTGCTTGTTCATGAGCCCCGACGCCGCCAGCAGCATCACCTCGCGCTCCCGATCGCTCAGCGTTGCAAAGCGCGTGCGCAGATCCAGGCCGCAGCGTACCGCCGTGCGACGGCAACGATCTGCTTCGATCGCGCCCGACACCGCGTCGAGGAATACCTGATCGCGGAACGGCTTGGTGAGAAAGTCCTGCGCGCCGGCCTTCATCGCGCGCACGGACATCTCGATATCGCCATGCGCGGTGATGAAAATGATCGGCATGTCGACGCCGTGTTGCTTCAGATGTTCCTGCAGGTCCAGGCCATTCGTGCCCCGCAGCCTGACGTCGAGCACGAGGCAGCCGGGCAGGTCCTCGAGCGCGGCCTGCAGAAAATCCTGCGCCGCAAGAAAGCTGCGCGAGGCGATGCCCACGGACCTGAGGAGGTCCGCGAGCGCGCCATTGATGTGGGGATCGTCATCGACGATATAGACGAGCGCATCTGGATTCACGGCGAGATTCCGAACTGACGCACGGTTGGCCGTGCTTGTGGATGAGTCGAAAAGAGTCTAGGTACCGTCAAAAATCGCGTCAAGACGGGTACCGGAGACATCCGAGTTTCCGTTCCCGCAACAATCGATCTCGGCAGAAATACAGGGATGTCTGTCATTTACCGTGACTGCGACACGCTCGTAACATCGGCCGCACTCAATACAAGGAGGCCGGCATGATGCCCCCCATGACCCCACCGCACCGACCTCTGCTGGCGCCGGAGGAACGGGCGGCCCTGCGCGGCGCGCGGGTATCGATGCTCGGCGAACTCTGTGCGACCGTGGTGCACGACGTGCTTCAGCCCATCTCGGCCAGTGTCATGCGCGGCCATGCGGCCCTGCGCTGGCTACGGTTGGCCCGGCCCGACGTGCCGGAGGCCATTGCCGCGATCGAGCGGATGATCGTCGACGCGGACCGCGCCATGGAGGTCGTCACGCGCTTTCGCGCGCTGGCCAGCGACAAGCCGGCCGCGCCGGAGACGGTCGTGCTCAATGCGCTGGCGCGCGAGTGCCTGGCGTGGCTCGATCACGAGTTCGAGCGGCATCGCATCGCGGTGGAGGTCGTTCTTCCGCGCGACGATCTGCGGCTGCTTGGAGAGCGCGTGCCGCTTCAACAGGTGCTGATCAACGTGCTGATGAATGCGGTGCAGGCGATTGCACGAGTCACGGAGACGATCCGAGAGGTACCCCCCGATATTCCCCATCAAAGGCACCACGGAAGGTTCCATGAAAGCGGCGAGCGGTGGATCCGCCTGACGCTCACGCGCGTGGGACGCGAGGCCGAGATTGCCATTCAGGATAGTGGCCCCGGTTTCGGCGACGCCGTCATGGCGCGCATGTTCGACGCGTTCTTTACGACGCGGGCAGACGGCATGGGCATGGGGCTCGCGATTTGCCGCACCATCGCGCACGCGCATGGTGGCGACATCCGCGCGGAACGCCCGCGAGAAGGCGGCGCGCGCATCGTGGTCCGGCTGCCGCTGCTCGGGATGTAGCACGACGACGAGGGACGAAAAAAAGCCGCGGCACGAATCGAGTGTCGCGGCTTCGCGGCATGTTACGCCGCGCATCAAGGAACTGTTAGCAGCGATTAACGCGCCGACACCTTCAGCGAGTCGTTCACCGACGTCACCCCCTCCACCGAACGCACCGTGCTCAGCGCGAGCTCGTGCTGTTCCTTCGAAGGCACGGTACCCGTCAGGTTCACGACGCGGTCCTTCGTCTTCACGTGGATGCCGGTGGACTTGAGGTCCTTGGTGGCGAGCAGCTTGGTCTTGACCTTGGTCGTCAGCGCGCCATCGGTCACGCCTTGCTTGGCGTTATCGGCGGTGTTCTCGACCTTGTTGCCGAGCTGGGCGTCGGTCGTGGCGGCGGGACGCTTTTCCTTGTCGCCTTCGGTGTGGCCAGGCATGCCCGGCGCGTTGTTCGCCGGCGGCGCCGCCGAATTGTCGGAGGTCGTGGCGACCTTCACGAAACCGCCACCGCCCATGTCGAGGGCATGCGCACCGCCAGCAAAGGCAAACGCGGCGGCTACAGCAACGATGCGAAGGGTCTGTGCAGTCTTCATGGCTCTCTCCTGTGTGCTTGAGATTGTTCAGATTGTTCGAGGTTGTTCCTAACCTTCAGACGTATGACGTAGCGTGCGAGACCTCAGTCGTGCGAGACCTCAAATCCGCTTACGTCGCCGTTGGGTTGATTACTGCATGGTGGTTACTGCAAATCGCGGGCCAGTCAGCCAACCACCGACACGATCTCCGCAGGCGAACGGCCACGCGCGGTGCAGTTCGGGGGTGCGCGGCCCCATCCATGTAAAAACACCGCACGCGTTGTAAATCGCGGCACGTTCCAGCCCGTGCGTTGTCACCTATGCGCAACATGCTGGGCTGTCAGATGGAAGAGGACACACATCTTCCGCGTGGCACGACGCTTGCGACATTGGATCCGCGGCAATGCTCGCCGCTAAATGGAGACTAGCGATGGGACAACAGGGACAACAAGGACAGCAGCAACAGGGAAATCAATCCCAGTCGGGCCAGAAGCAGCAGGATCAATCGCAGCAGCCCGGTCAGCGCGGTAACCAGCAAGGCGGCATGCAGGACGACAAGCAACGCCAGGGCGGCGGTCAGATGGGCAACCAGGATCAACGCTCGGGCCAGTCGCAGCAGCAGAGCGGCCAGCAAGGCCAACAAGGCGGCCAACAGGGCCAGCAGGATCAACAGCAACGCAACAGGCAGCAGTAATCGTCAGCTCCCCCGGGCCCCGTCGGCGACATCTCCACGGTTGTCGCGACACATCGATAGCACGATGTGATGGTTGAAACGGGGCCCACGGCCGGGACCTCCGCAATGGCGGTCCCGGCTTCTTTATGTCGTGCCAGCTTCGGCCAGGCTCGCATGCCGTTCGGCGCGCGAGCGCGCGAGCATCAACGCGGAGCCCGCGCCAAGCAGGCACAACGTGGCCGGCAGCAGAAACGCACGGCCACCGACATTCGCGAACAGGAAACTCCCCGCGTACACGCACACCGCCGTCAGCAAACCCGTGAATGCCGCATACACGCCCGTGCTGCTCGATAGCACGTTGGCCGGCATGCGCGTTCGCATGTACTCGGCCGCGCCGAGCTGCGTGAAGCCGAGCGTGGCGCCCTGCAGCAGTTGCGCAAATATGGCGACGTCCATACGCGGCGCCATGCCGATCAGCGTCCAGCGCAACGCGCTTGCCGCGCACGCCAGCGCAATGAGCCGCGGCGCGCTGGCGCGCGAGACGATGCGCGCCCCCACCGTGAACACGACGATCTCCGCCACCACGCCGAGCGCCCACAGGTAGCCGATGGTCGCGCCCGAGAATCCTTCGCGCTTCCAGAACAACACGCCGTAGCTATAGAAGAAGCCATGGCAGGCCTGCGACACGGCGGCGCTGCACAGAAACAGCAGGAAGCCCGGGCGGCGCAGCACCTGCATGATCGGACCCTGCACACGCTGGCCCACCCGCACGGCGTCGCCGGGCAATGCGAGGCCGACGATTCCCTGCGCGATATAGGCCACGAGGAACACGATCGCGATGATGTCCGTTCCCGCGCGATCGACAAGCCAGCCGAGCACGATCGACATCGCCACCACGGCCATCGAGCCCGCGCTGCGCAGCCGTCCGAAATCGAGACCATGGCGCGCGACGCCGGCGATGGCAATCGATTCGCTCAGCGGCAGCAAGCTGGCGGAGCACGCACGCGTGGCGAGGAAAACGAGCAGCACGCCCACGAATCCGTTCGCGATCGTCAGCATCGCCGCGCTCATCGCGGAGGCGGCGACCATGGCGAGCAGGATGGTCTTGCGGCTGCGCGCCTGATCGGCCATGGCGCCGATCATCGGATTGACGAGCACCGCCAGGCCGGCCCCGAGCGCGAGGACGAGGCCGGTTTGCTGTTCGCTCAGGCCCTGCGCACGAATCCAGAGGGGGAAGAAACTGATGGTGATGGCGACGGGCGCGTACAGCGATACGTAATACAGATAGAACGCGGCGCTCGTGCGTCCGGAGGGACGACTATCGATAACAGGCAGGGACACGTCAGGCGGGGCGGGGGTTGGTCACGGGAACTTCGCGCGGCACGAGTTCGCGCACGCATGCGTCGCGCGCCTGGCTGCCGGCGGCCACGATATACGGCGTGATGGAACGCATCAGCCGGGCAAAGCCGTTGTCGCGCAGGAACGCCGAGATCTCGGGGGACTGCGCGAAGCGATTCATTTCCTCGACCTCGTCGGCGGTGAAGCTGCTGCGGTCGACAGTCTTGTTCTGGAGCACGAGGTCGATCATCTTGGTGCCAAACCGCGATTCGAACACCACGGATAGCTCGGTTGGCAGCATGGGCTCGGTAAACGTCAGCGCGAACGCGGGGCGCACCACCTGCTCCAGCATCTCTGGCGTGAGCTTGGCATGCGCGCAGGCGGCGAGCTTGTCCTTGGGAATCGGGCCAACCTTGTCGGGCATCCGGGCGAAGGCACGGTCCATGCCGACCGTCATCAGCCGGGTCACGTTCATCGCGCGAATCAGCCGCGTGAGGGCGGCGTTCATGTCGATGACCGTCACGCCGTCCTGGGTCTTTGGGGTGTCGGCGGGTGCGGGCGTCTGCTGGGACGCCGGTTGGGACGCCGGTTGGGACGCCGGTTGCGACGTCTGTGGCAGATCGGGGGATTGCACGCTCTGCGCATGCGCCGGGCGGGCGACCAGAGCGATCGCGACCATGCACGCGCAGGCTACCGCCAGGCTCGGCAGCCCGGAAACCGTACGGCGAACGATGCCCCTCATGATTGACCCCGTCGTGCGTGACCGCGGCACGCGCCACGGCATCACAGCGACGATTGTAGAGAGGATTCGGCCACTTGTGCGTGCCCTGGCACTCGCACGCCGGCTCAGGCGATCCGGTGCGACACCAGCGCCACCGCCTGCCGCCACACCTCGCGCTGCCGGTCGAGGTAGTCGATCGCCCGCGCGCCGGTCAGCCCCAGCGGCTCCGCGCCGTCCTGCCCGAGCCGCCGCTGCAGCGCGGCATCGAGCAGCAGGCGCTGGAACCGGCGGGACAGCGCGGCGCACTGCGCCTGGGGGACGCTGGGCGCGGCCAGCACGCCGTACCACGCGTCCTGCCACATGCCATCGACCCCAGCCTCCGCGAAGGTCGGGGTCGCGGGGGCAAGGGGACTGCGGGCCCGGCCGGTCACGGCCAGCGCGCGGACACGGCCCTGCCGCATCAACGGCAGCGAGGCCTGAAGCGTGCTGACGAGCATCGCCACGTGTCCCCCCTGCAGGTCGATCAGCGCGCGGGCGCTGCCGGGATACGGGATATGCGTCATGGTGACGCCCGCCTCGTGGCACATGAGCTCCCCGACCAGATGTGCGCTCGAATGGATGCCGAGCGAGGCGTAGGCCAGCTCGCCGGGCCGTTGCCGCGCCGCCGCGAGCCGTGCCCGCAGCGCGGCAATGGCCTCCGCGCTCCCGAAGCGCCCGCCATCCCCGCCTACCAGCAGCACATGCGGCGTGCTGGCGACCACCGCGATCGGCTGCAGCCCCGCCTGCGCGCGCGCGCCGTCGCCGTTGGCGCCCGCAGCCCCGCTCCCCGTGCCGGCAGTCGCCCGCGCCCTTGCCGTCGTTGCATCCGTTGCCGACGCGCCGGCCGTCGTCCGTGCCATGGTCTCGATCGCGCCCCCAGCCCCCGGACGGCTCGCGGCCTCGGGAATGGCGCTGGGGGCCGCTCCCGCTCCCGGCAGCAGCGGGCTGATGCTGACCGAGCCGACGGTCCCGAGCAGCAGCGTCTGCCGCTGGGGTCCCGCGCGGACCACCTCGTTCAGTGCGATCTGCCCCGCCGCCCCAGGCCGGTTCTCGACGAGCGTCAGCGCGCCGTCCTCGGTCAGGCTGTCCGCCAGCAGCCGGGCGATATGGTCCGCCCCGCCGCCCGCTCCATACCCCACGAGCATATGAATCATCGCCTCGGCGGCGAATGCGTCAGACCAGCCGACCAGCGGAAGACCCGCAAACGCAGCCAGCAGCCGTCGGCGCGCGACGTCCGGCGAGGTAGTCGAGGGAATGCGATGGGGCCAGTCTGAACGCGTCTTGGCGCGAAATTCGGAACCGGGCCACCTGGGGAGAGGCATGAGGCTGGACCAAAGGCGGATGCTCGCCGCATGGTAGCACCGCGCCTTGGCACCCGCCTCCGGGCAAACCCGCCCGCCGCGGACCGCAGCCCGCCCCTCGAAGCTTCAACCCTGCGGCCGCACTGTCTCCACACACGCCGCCCCATTCGAACGGGCGGCTGGGCTGTCGCCAAACAACGCCCGCGCCCCGCAGCGGGAGCCGAACATACGCGACTGGTTGTGGCCCACGCCTTCCACCTCGAACGCATCGTGGCGAATGACCTGCCCCGGCGGCGCCAGCAGCCGCTCGTACCGCACATACGCCCGCGCCCGCGCGAGCCGCGTCGGCCCCTCCGCTTCGGCGCCGCAGGACTTGTCGAGGACACGATGATTCGGGTCGTTGTCGTCCGCGCCCACCATGTACGTCACCCGACGTCCCATATACCGCGTGTAGAGCGACATCCCATCCGCCCCGCGCGCATACGGCACCATGTCGCGCACGCCATAGCGATACCGGTCATAGTTGGCGCAGACCGCCGTGTCGTATGGCGCAAAGCGCGTTAAATCGGGCGCCACGGGCCGCACTGGCGTGAAATACAGATACGAAGACGGATTCGCCACGACATACCGCAGCGTTACCCCGCTCGCCCGGATCTTCTCGTCTACGTTATTGAGCACCGCATAGCGATGGACGATCTGCGCCCCCGCCGAGTGCCCCGCCACCACGACCTCCTTCACGCGAGGCAACCGGTCCCGGTCGGTCACGAGGGCGACGAGATCGTCGAGCACCTGCAGCGAACTCAACGGCGAGGCGGCCCCCGACACGGCGTCGTCCCCGGCAATCCAGCCATCGGTGCTCCAGTGCGGCATCCCCGGAAACCGGTCTCCATCCGCCCGCGCCGGGAAATTCGGTGCGATGACGAGCACCTCGGCGGCCGGCCGTCCGCTGGCCTTTAGCAGCGCCTCCCCCGCGGCGTAGTAGTGGTCTCCATCGCGCCGCAACCCATGCTGGATGAAGACGACCTCCCGAATGCCGCTCAGGTCGCCGTCGAGCCGACGATTCGCATAGACCGGGAAATCGTAGCCTGCACCGTGCCCCAGGTGAACGCGCTGCCACGGCGGCAAGTCGGGAGCCGGCTCCCCGGCGGTTGCCGCGCAGCCGGCTAGGAACGTTGCGACGATCGAACACAACAACAGGAACACACGCACGGCAATCTCCTCGGGAGCGACTCACCGGAAGGGAAAACGCTCATGGTAGTCGTGGCGATGACGGACGTAAAATATATACATCCTCGCATTCATATATCGAACATATATACATGGCCACACCATGGAGCTGAGACACCTGCGTTATTTCCTCGCGGTCGCCGAGACCGGCTCGGTGACCCGCGCCGCCGAACAACTCGGCATCCAGCAACCCCCGCTCTCCCAGCAACTCAAGGCGCTCGAGACCGAACTCGGGGTCACGCTGTTCGAGCGCCAGCCGCGCGGCGTCGCCCTGACACCGGCGGGCACCGCGCTGCTCGACGACGCCAGGGACCTGTTCGCCCGCATCGAACGGATGCGCACACGCATGCAACGCATGGCCCGCGGCGACGAGGGCGCACTGGCGATCGGCTTCACGAGTTCGGCCGCCGCGCACAAGCTCACGCCGGAAGTCCTCCGCGCGTGCCGCCGGCAGTTTCCGCGCGTCACGCTGTCGCTGTCCGAACGCAATGCGGCCGAGGCGATCGAGCAACTGGCCGACGGCAAGCTCAGCGCCGCCTTCGTACGCGCCCCGGTCCAGTTTCCCGATGGCGTGCAGTTCGACCTGCTGCTCGAAGAAGAACTCGTCATCGCCCTGCCGCTCGATCATCCGCTGCTCCGCAAGCGCAATGCGGCCGGGGCCGCCGCGACCACGCCCGTATCGCTGCGCGAACTCGCCAACGATCCGTTCATACTCGTTCGCCGCCCTGGCGCGCCAGGTATGTACGGGGACCTGCTGCGCGAATGCGAGGCGCAGGGTTTCACGCCACATATCGGCGCCGAAGTCGAGCGCATGCTGACCAACCTGAACCTCGTAGCGGCGGGCGCGGGCGTCAGCGTGGTGCCCGCATCGATGGCCGGCCTCAACCGGCATGGCGTCGCCTATTGCCGCATGGCGGAGGCGGACCGGCTGCGGGCGCCGCTGACGCTCGCCTATCGGTCGGCCGATCAGGATCCGGCACTTGCCGCGCTCGTCGCGCTCACGCATCGCATTGCGGCGCGGCATCGCAAGCGTGGAGAAGACGCCACGGGTTGAACCGGGGAGAAACTGCACCCGCTTCACCTCCAAACTACAAGGGTCCGGCCCGGCCGGCCGTTGCCTGTGTCGCCGGGACGCGCCGCATGCCGCCCGGCACGCTTGGCAGGAATCTTGCGCCTCCCTCCTGGCAAGACGCCCCACAGGAGACGCCATGAGTACGCTCGACGAGCGCCGTGGCCGCATGGTGGAATGGCAACTCGAACGCCGCGGCATCCGCGATGCGGCGGTGCTGCGCGCCATGAACGAGGTACCGCGCGAGCGATTCGTCGCAGCCCAGCTCCTCGATAGCGCGTATGACGATGCCCCGCTCCGCATCGGCGCGGGCCAGACCATCTCGCAGCCCTATATCGTCGCCCGCATGATCGAAGCGCTACGGCTTACGCCGCGCAGCCGCGTCCTCGAGATCGGTGCGGGTTCCGGCTATGCCGCCGCCGTGATGGCGCGCATCGCGGCACACGTCACCACGCTCGAACGCCATCCTTGTCTTGCCGATACCGCGCGGGACTGCCTGCGCTCGCTGGCGGTGGCCAACGTGGCGGTTCACGCGGCCGACGGTACGCTCGGCTGGCCCGACGACGCGCCCTATGACGCCATCGTGGCGGCGGCCGGCGGCCCACGCGTTCCCGATGCATGGCTCGAACAGCTGGCGCCGCACGGCTCGCTCGTGATGCCGCTCGGCGATACGCTCGCCCGGCAGGAACTCGTTCGCCTCACGCGCGACGACGGCGGCGGTCTGCGCCGCGATAATCTCGGCGCGGTCGTGTTCGTCCCGCTCGTCGGCGCGCAGGGCTGGCGAGCCGGCGCGGATTCGGAGGTGGTCTCATGACGCAGGGAATTGGCACCGCCGCGGGCCGCGGCATCTCGGAAATGATCGCCGAGGCAGCGCTACCGCTGGCCGATCTCGACAGCCCCGCCTTTGCGGACTGGATCGACACCTTTGCCGATTGCCGCGTCATCCTGCTTGGCGAAAGCACGCACGGCACCGCGGAGTTCTATCGCGCGCGCGCCCGCATCACGGAGGCCCTTGTCACGCGGCATGGCTTCGACTTCGTCGCGGTGGAGGCCGACTGGCCCGACGCCGCATCCATCGATCGCCATATCCGTCAGCGGCCAGCGCCGCCCGACGACGACGCGACGCCGCCGTTCTCCCGGTTCCCGACCTGGATGTGGCGCAATACGGAAATCGCGCGGCTCACCGACAAGCTGTACGCGATCAACGCCGATCGACCGCTGAACCAACGCGTGGCGTTCTACGGGCTCGACATCTACAGCATGCGTGCGTCGATGTCGGCCGTGCTGGCGTACCTGAACCAGATCGACCCCGCGGCAGCCGTGCTCGCGCGCGAGCGTTACGCGTGCCTCGACCCCTGGCGCAAGATGCCGTCGGCATACGGCCGTGCCGTCCTGACCGGCGCGCTCGACACCTGCGAGCGCGAGGTGCTGGCGCAGCTGCGGGACATGCTCGACAAGCGTCTCCACTACGCGCGGGACAGCCGCGACGAGTTCTTCGAGGCGGCCCAGAACGCGCGCCTCGTCGCGTCGGCGGAGCGCTACTACCGCATCATGTATCAGGGCTCCGCGGAGGGCTGGAACCTGCGCGACACGCACATGTTCGAGACCCTGACGCAACTGCTGACCTTGCATGGCAGCAGCTCGAAGGGCGTCGTCTGGGCGCACAACTCGCATATCGGCAACGCGACCGCCACGGCGATGGGCAAGGTGCGCGACGAGATCAACCTGGGACAGCTCTGCCGCGAGGCCTTCGGGACGCAGGCCGCTCTGATCGGGCTCGACACCTACATGGGCACCGTCACGGCCGCGACCGACTGGGACGGCGCCACGGAGACCAAGACGGTGCGGCCCGCGCGGGCCGACAGCTATGCGCACCTGGCGCACGACGCGGGACTGCCGCGCGCGATGCTGGACCTGCGAGCGGGCGCCACGGGCCCGGGCGCGGCCGGCGATACGCTGCGCGCCGCGCTCGAGGTTCCGCGCCAGCAGCGCTTCATCGGCGTCATCTACCGTCCCGAGACCGAGTTCCAGAGCCACTACATGGAGACCATCCTCCCGCAGCAGTTCGACGGTTGGCTGTGGCTGGCCGAAACCAGCGCGTTGGAAGCGCTACCGGCCGCGCGGCGCGAGGGGATTCCCGACACGTGGCCCTTCGGGTTGTAGCGGGGCCGGCCGGCTGCGGCCGTCGCCGGCCTAGCGCACGCTTGACGGCGCGAGAAACCTGAACGGCTGGGCTGGCCGGAAATCGCGCAGCGCGTCCCCGGCATGCACGATGCGTTGTTCTGGCCCAAGGTCCAGCCGCATGACCTTGCCTGTCTCGCGTGAAAAATCGACGCGTTTCAGGTCGACCCAGAATGTATTCGGCGTCAGCGCCGACTCGAAGAAATACAACTGGCGCTTGTGGTCCGCCACCGAGCGCCAGCGCGTCGAGGAAATGTTGGGCTCGTCCGGCGTGGTCAGGCCGAACGGCACGGACACGTTCCGGATCACGCTGAACACGCTGGCCAGCGCGATGACGGGGTCTTCGCTCTTTGGAATCGCGTTGACGTAGAAGCTGGCGCGCGCAAAGCGGTCCGAGGAACGATTGGTTCCGGGCAGAAACGTGGTGCCGCCGATGTTCCGCCAGTAGGCATTGAGCGCAAGCTGCTGGTCGAAGATCGGCGAATTCGTCATCACCTGATACGCGCGGTCATGGTGAATGACCTGACGGCCCCCGATGTACTCGACGATGGCACTGTCCCCCGTGGCGTCGGACATCGACAGATGCAACGTTGCCAGCCGCGACTCTCCGGGCACGTTGTCGGTCACCACCGTGAACGGCTCGGTGCGCAACGCTTCCACAGCCTCGCGGACGGAGCCGAAGTTGTCCAGCACGTACTGGCCCCACGCCGCGAGCGACAGCAGCGGGCGCTTGCCATCGTCGGCAGGGTACGCCGTTTCCACGAGCCACAGCACGTTGACCGAAAGACCCGCTTCGTTGAGCCCGTCGGTGGTCGAAATGTCGTAGCCGGACGCGATCACGCTGCCATAACGCGAGGTCCACCGTATCGCGCGCGGGCCGGCGGCGCCGTCACGCTGCATCCCGCGCGGGAAGATCCAGAGATTGGTTGCAACATCGGACTTCCAGTCCATCGACCGCGCGGTGATCACGTCTCCGCCCTGGCCGATATAAACGAACCGCGTACACGACAGCGCCGTCGCGGGCCATGCCAACAGCATCGCCAGTATCGCCGCCAACCCTTGCACAACACATCGTTTCATGCCGGCCTCCGGAGCGTGGGATCGCCGTGACATTCTAGTCATATCCGCGCATAAAAAAAGGCCCCGAAGGGCCAAGGTCGTTCAACTCCGCGACTTGTCGTTGTGCGTTGGGTTCAATTCAGCAAACCGATCTCGAATTTGCCGCCGAACGAGCCAAACAACAGCCCGCCATTGTTCAGGTAGGTCGCCGTCACGCCGCCACCGGCACTGATGACGCCGAGCACGGGCTGGTTGTACGTCAGCGTGCCCGTGGTGCCGTCACGCGTGATGGACGTGCCGGCCAGTTGCGAGGCGAACTGCGAGCCGTCCGTCGACATCATGCGGAAGTTGCCGTCCGCCGAGCCAGTTGTCCCGGTCGTCTGTTTGGCATACAGGCTCATGCCGAAAGACGTCGCGCTCCGCGTGAGGATCAGCGGCACCGGCGTGCCATTCACGAGTCCGCCGACCACCGACCCGATCGCCGTGCCGCCGGTCGTGCCCGTGGTGGCGCCCGTGTCGAACGCATCGAAGGCATTGCGCGACGCGTTCCACGCGATATAGCCCTTCGTGGTCGTCGTGCAGGCCGCGTCGTACACGATGTAGCCGTTGACCGGATCCTTGCACGTCTGCCACGTAGCCGCGGAGGATCGCATGCGTGCCGAGCCGTTGACCACCGATACCGTGCCGCCGGTGTTGACGATGCCGTTCACGTTGTAGATGTCCGCCACCGCCTTGAAGTCCGCCGTCGTGTTCTGGAACGCCACGAGCGGCAGGAAGCCGCCGCCCGAGGCCGGTGCCACACCGCCGGCCAGCACGCCGCCGCCGGTCAGCGTGAAGCGCGCGCCGTTCTCGTCGCTGTTGTACGTGCAGCCGCTCTGCAGCGTGAGCTGGCCGGTGCGCACGGTCGCTGCCGGGCGCTGCAGGCTGGCGTCGATCGTCACCGTGTAGCGCAGCGTGGCGGGATCGATCTGTACGGTCAGCTCCTCGCCGTTCGTATTGCCGCCCTTCCACGACGTCGGGGTCGCCGGCATGTTCAGGCAAGCCTGCACCGCGCCCGATGCGCCTTCGCACGTGTAGTTGATGGCGGCATCCGCACTGCCGGCGCCCTTGAATTTCGGCCACGCGGGGTACTGGCACAGCGGACGCGTGCGGCCATAGGTGCCCGCATTGGTGTCCATGACCTGCATCGTGCCCGGCGCCACGCCCATCTCGACCCAGTTCTCGAGCGCGGTCAGCGAGTTCCATGCCGGCAGGAAGCTGCCCGTGCCGTGCCCCATGCCCGGCACCGTATAGAAGCGGATGCCCTGGTCGACGGCGGTCTGGCCGACAGTGTTCGTCACGGCCTTGAACCATGCGATCGTCGAGTTCGGGCTGATGACCTCATCGGCCAGGCCGTGCAGCAGGATCAGCCGGCCGCCATTCGACAGGAACGGCGCGATATTCGGATTGGTCGCATCTGTCTGCGCGGACACATCCTGTACGCGGGAGGTCCAGCTGCCGGGGCTTGCCGGATCGAACGTCAGCGTGTCGAACGTGGCGTTGCGCGTGACGAAGTACTTGGTCCACTGGTCGCCCGTCACGTACATGTTGGCGTCCGCCGTCGTGGCCGGATTGCCCGGGACGGCGCGCGTGCCGAGATCGCGCGATGTGAACGGACCCGCCACCAGCGCGCCTTCGAGAATGTTGTAGCCACCGGCAACCGTCACGCCATTCGCCAGCGGATAGGTGAGCTGCAGCGGCTGCTCGATGACCTTCACCGTGGCAATCTGCGCGGCCGAGAGGCACGTGTCGCCGGTGTCCGTGCCGCCGGGGCATTGCAGGCTCTGCAGTACCTGCATCGAACTCAGGCGGCACCCTTCCACGTTGCTGATGACCTTGTCGGCCACGCCGTCGAGCGTGTCGCATGCGGACATGACCGTGTTTTGCACGAGCAGCGTCTTGTTTAGGTTCAGCCAGCCCGCGCCCCCGTTCAGGTACAGCGCGCGGCCCAGGGCGACGTTGGACAGGCGTGTGCCTGTGTAGTTGAGCGCGGGTTCGTTGGCGATGACGCCCGTGTAGTCGGTCGGCCAGCGCTGGATATAGCTGAGCGCATCGCGGCCGCCTGTAGACGTGCCGAGGAAGTACGCACGCGTGGGGGCCTTGCCATAACGCTGCTGGATCAGCGCCAGCGCTACGTCGTGGGTCTTCTTCAGCGTGTCGCCGCCATAGTTGCGCAACTGCTCGTCGTTCGTGGCGAAGCGGCCGTCAGTGATGCTGGTGCTCTGGTGGCCCGAGTCGTCGCCCCACGTCGCGTAGCCGCGCGACAGCGGTGCGGGATCGTCAGGCAGCGCGAAGCGGACCGTCTCGGTGCCGTCGATCAGCGTGCCATCGAAGCCGCCACCGCCGAACTGGATGCCCTTGCCGTTCCACTGCGTCGGCAGGTTGACCGCGAAGTTGATGCTTTGCGAGGCCGGATCCACGGGGGCAATCGCGCCACGGACCTGGCAGTACTCGCCGAGCTTGTTGCCTGTGGCGTTTGCCGCGATCAACGTGGCCGCGGTCACCTTGGCGCCGCCCGTGGCGAGCGCGATCTGTGACGCGCCGACCGATACATTCGCCAGCGCGGCGCAGGCCGCTTGCGCGCTGAGGGCGGGTGGCGGGGTGCCGCCGTTACCACCGTTACCACCGTTGCCCGTGCCGGGATCGCCGGCATTCCCGCCCGCAGGCGGCGGCGTGGTCGCGCCCGTGGCAGGCGCGTCGTCGCCTCCGCCACAGGCACCGAGCAACAAGGTCGCCGCGAATGCGGCCGCCAGCAACGCATAGCGCCGCTGGCCGGATGTTCCGGTCGTCATGGTCTGGTCTCCTCCATGTGTATCCGGTCGAATGGCCGGCTTCACTGGTATTTCGCTTTGGACCGTGACGGTATCACCGGGGGATTGGCACGTAAAATATATGTTTCCTGCGGTATCGATACGTTACGGATATAGCGAAGGATCCCGATCCCGACCCGCACGCGCTGGGCGCGGCCAGGAGACCGCCTGCGGATAGGCGTCCTCGAGCAATTCCAGGTGATACTGCTCCACCGTTACCCCTTCCTTCTCCGCCGCTGCACAAAGCTTCTCGTAAATCTCATCCTCGACCGTAATGGACAGCGTGATTTTTTCCATGTGTGTGGCTCCTACTCCTTCACGCGAGCGTCCGGGTAAGGCCTGGACATTTCGCAAAGCACGTTCGTGTCAACGAGGTACATGTTCACCTCCTGATATCGGCCATGACTTCGTCCCAGGCGCGAACGTCCTCCTCTGTCTTGAGCAAAGGCTCAGCCATCAGGGCCTCGATGAGGGAACGATGCAGCGTTCCATTCATCCTTCCCCGAACAATCTCGTAATGCCTTTCCTCAATGGTCATCTCAAGCTCCTCCGAGTCATTGCGAATGCTTCGGAAAAGCTTGATATCGACGTCTTCCAGAACCAATGTCTTCATCGCGATCTCCTTTGAAGTGGATCAAGGAACCGCGATAGTGCCGCGAAAAGGCCCCGGAAAACGTGTCAGGTTGTGTCAGTGAATTGATCGAAAGCAAGGGTTGCGCATGTTGTCAGCCCGTGTGCCTGGCCGCAGCCCGCACCGCCTGTCGCAGGCTCTTCACGATGCGTTCGAACGCCGCCTCCCGCGAGGTATCGTCGCGTTGGCGCAAGACGAACGAAGGGTGGTAGGTGGCAATGACGATCCGCCCATCGTGTTCGACCGCCTGATCCATCAGCGAAGCGAGCGTGACACGCTTTTCGCCGAGCACCGCCTTGGCCGCCGTGGCCCCCAGCACGACGATGATCTCCGGATTCACGTCGTGGATTTCCCGTTCGAGCCAGTACGAACAGGCCTCGACCTCGCGTTGCCCCGGCGTCTTGTGCAACCGCCGCTTGCCCCGCATCTCGAACTTGAAATGCTTGACCGCATTGGTCATGAACACACTCTCGCGGGCGAGACCCGCGCGGCGCAACGCTTCGTCGAGGAGATGGCCGGCAGGCCCGACGAACGGCGCGCCCTGAAGGTCCTCCTTGTCCCCCGGTTGCTCCCCCACCACCATCACCCGCGCCCGCCGCGGCCCTTCGCCGGGCACGCCCTGCGTCGCATCGCGCCACAATTCGCAACGGCGGCAGGCATCGATATGCGGCTTATCGGCGGGTGGGTCGCTGGTCCTGGAGGTCATGGGAACATCTTCTGGCTGCGGTATCCAGGGCCGGATCAAGACGCGTGCCAGGGGCCAGCCAGCCCGGAACGCCCGGTCTGCGCGAGGCAACGCCGTGAATCGAGCGGGAAGCCGTTCGCAATCGCGAAATTTTTACCGTCAGCCATTAGCGATTCACCAGCGTAATGTCACCAGCGCAATGTCACGAGCGCTCCACGACCCCAGGGAATATGCCTTTCCGGTGCCAGCCTTCGTTTTCCCCCCTTGATTCATGACGCCATCGTGATACCGTTGCGAAAGCGCACGACACGTCGCTCGAATGGGCGGCGACAACGATCTTGGACGACGACAATCTATTCCTCATCGGATTCATGGGCGCCGGCAAAACCACCATTGGGCGCGCGGTGGCCCGCCGGCTCGATCGGCCATTTTTCGATACCGATCATGAGATCGAGTCGCGCTGCGGCGTGCGGATTCCGACGATCTTCGAGGTCGAGGGAGAGGAGGGGTTCCGGCGGCGCGAGACGCGGATGCTCGATGAGTTGACGCAGCAGCGTGGGATCGTGCTCGCCACGGGCGGCGGGGCGGTGTTACGGCCCGAAAATCGCGAAATGCTGCGAACGCGGGGGCGCGTCGTATATCTCGATGCCTCGCTGGCCGAAGTGTGGCGCCGCACGCGGCGCAACCGGAACCGGCCATTGCTGCAAGGCGAGAATCCCCGCGCGCGCATCGAAGCGCTGTACCGCGCCCGCGAACCGATCTATCGGGAATTGGCTCACCTCGTCATGCCCGCCCATCAGGGCAGCGTGGAACAGGCAGCCACCATGGTGCTGCGGCTGCTGGGACTGGAGCCGCCGGGCCCCACGCCATGCGGCTTTGGCTGACACAAGAGTCAGACCGCCGCCGTGAACTTTGCCCGACATCGGTCACTCTCACTGTGATCGGCTTCCATGCGAAAGGGCTTTCATGCGACTGCAAGGCAAGACCGCGCTCGTGACGGGCGCCGCGACCGGCATCGGTCAGGCCATCGCCCTGCGCCTCGCGCAGGAAGGGGCGAACATCGTCGTGGCCGCGCACCATGACAACGCCCAGGCCCAGGCGGCGATCGAAGAACTCAGGCGGACAGGGCGACAGGCATACCTCGTCAGCGGCGACGTCGGCAACGTCGCCGACGCGCGCACGATGATGGATGCGGCGGTGCAGGCCGCCGGCCCCATCGATATCCTCGTCAACAACGCCGGCGTGGAAATTCGCGCCGCCTTCACCGACGTGTCCGAAGAGGACTACGATCGCGTGCTCGCCACCAACCTCAAGGGTCCGTTCTTCCTGACGCAGGCATTCGTCCGCCATCTGCGGCAACGAGGGCAACCGGGCGGACGCGTCATCAATATCAGCTCGGTCCACGAAGAACTTCCGTTCCCACACTTCACGAGCTATTGCGCCAGCAAAGGGGGCCTGCGCATGATGATGCGCAATCTGGCGATCGAGCTCGCGCCGCTCGGCATCACGGTGAACAATATCGCGCCCGGCGCCATCGAAACGCCGATCAACCGCAACCTCATGTCGGACCCGGCCGCAGTGAGCGCGCTGCTGAAGAACATTCCGCTCGGACGCCTCGGTCAGCCGACCGACGTCGCGGGCCTCGCCGCTTTCCTGGCCAGCGACGATGCCGCGTATATGACCGGCACCACGCTGTACGTCGACGGCGGCCTGCTCTGGAACTATGCAGAACAATAACCCGGTGGGGCATCCGCCCGGTCCCGCGCCGCGCCACGCGCACTGCCATTCGCTGGCGCCGTCCGTCACCCACCTGCCTTGCCCCGAACCGCGCACGCTGCACGGTTGTGCCGCCGCCGATGCCGTGTCGCCAGCCGAACGCTACGCGGAGCTGTTCGTCGACATCCAGTCGAGCGGCCTGTTCGCCGACAGCAAGACGTTTCCGGACTGCGCGCCGCTCGAACCGCCCGAGGTCATCCTCGCACGATATCGGGAACAGCGCGACACGCCAGACTTCTCGCTTGCGCGTTTCGTTGACGCGCATTTCGCGCGGGAGCAACTCCCCGACGATCACTACGAGTCCGACCCAAACAGTTCCCTGCGCCAGCACATCGACGACCTGTGGCCGGTGCTGACGCGCGAGCCCAGCGAGCATCCGCCGCTGTGTTCGCTGCTGCCATTGCCGAAGCCCTACGTCGTTCCGGGCGGCCGCTTCCGCGAGCTCTATTACTGGGATTCGTACTTCACGATGCTCGGGTTGTCGGCCAGCGGCCGCCACGACCTGATGCGGGACATGGCGGACAACTTCGCATACCTGCTCGACACGTACGGCCTGATTCCGAACGGTACCCGCACGTACTACCTGAGCCGATCCCAGCCGCCCGTGTTCACGCTGATGATCGATCTGTTCGAGGAGCATGGCATCGAAGACGCGCTCGCCTATCTTCCGCAGCTCCGGCAGGAGTACGCATTCTGGATGGACGGTGTGTCGTTCCTGCGGCCCGGTTCCGCGCATCGCCGCGTGGTGATGCTGCCGGACGGGCACGTGCTCAACCGATACTGGGACGACCGCGCGCACCCGCGCGAGGAAGCGTATCTGGAGGATATCGAAACCGCCCGGCGCAGCGGACGCCCTGCCCACCTGGTGTTCCGCGACCTGCGCGCCGCGGCGGAGTCCGGCTGGGACTTCAGTTCCCGCTGGTGCGATGCGCCGGGTGTCGTCGATGGTACGAACGCTACGCTGGATGCCGACCTCGCGACCATCCGCACGACCTCCATCCTGCCCGTGGACCTCAACGCGCTGCTATGGCACGCCGAGATGAACCTCGCCGAACTCTCGGCTGCCGCGGGCGATGCCGTCGGCGCGGCCCGCTACGAGGATGCCGCCGCTCGCCGTGCAGCGGCCATGAATACCGCAATGTGGGACGATGCCACGGGCACCTTCCTCGATGTGGACTGGCACACCGGCGAACGCCGCCCGCACCTCTCGGCCGCCACGCTGATGCCCTTGTTTGTCCGCCTCGCCACCTCCGAGCAGGCGACGCGCGTGGCGGAGGCGGTAGCCGTCCGGCTGCTCGAAGACGGCGGTCTGGCTACTACGGAATTCACGTCCGGACAGCAGTGGGATCGCCCGAACGGCTGGGCGCCGCTGCAATGGATCGGCGTCAGGGGCCTGCGCCACTACGGGCTCGATGCGCTGGCGGACGACATCGCGAGCCGCTGGCTCGCGACGGTCGCCAGTCTCTACACGCGGGAGTTCAAGCTCGTCGAGAAATACCGGCTGCAGCGGAACAGCGATGGGGCCGAAGGCGGGGACGGCGGGGAGTATCCGTTGCAGGACGGCTTCGGCTGGACCAACGGTGTTGTGAGCGCGCTACTGCAGCATTATCCCGATCATCCCGCGATGGACAGCCGCGCGGGGCAGCCCGACCGCAACGGATGACGATCGCCGACGGCAGCGTCAAATGGCTTGCGGGTGCACGTTTGGGGAGTAACCGGACCGACTTTTTTTAACATTGCATGGAATCGCGTTCTCTTGTTCGGAATGTTGCAATGCGATCCCATTTATCGGGGTTTTCCACCAAACATGCGCCAAGTTCATGCAATAACTCAGCTGAGTTATTGGCGGGCCGCGCCCGACGCGTCACACTCTGCGTCGGGTCGTATCGACACGGCCCGAACGCACTTGGCAACTCTTGGTACCCCGACGGCCCCCGCGCGTCGGGGTATTTCTTTTGGGCGAACCGTTTCTTGTGCGAAGCCGCCCTGGACCGGTCTACATCCCGCCGGCGGCGACAGCGTCCAGCCCGGCTGGCACAAACCGCCGCTGCCGCATCCATTTGGTCACCACCCATTTTTCGCCGGCCGTCACCTCCGACCCCGCATGTAACGTCCGCGCGTCGAGCTGGTTACGCGCGTCGCAGTACTCGAAATAGACCCCATTGCCCCGCCGCGGGGCTACCCCGAAGCCGAGCTCCGGAAACACGGTATCGCCGCCGCCGCGCACGTCATTGAGGTAGATCACCAGCGTGCTCACCCGCTGGCCGCTGCGCGCGATCGACGCCTGGTTGGCGGCATTGGTCGGCAGCAGGAAGTCGAAATGGGGGGCGCTGCGGGCGCCCTCCGCGTAGCGCAGCACCTGCAACCCCTCGCCGTTCTCTACCGGCATGCCCATCAGCGCCGAGATCCGCCGGTCGAGCCGCGCGACCAGCGGGTTCTCTTCGAGCCGGAAGAACATGCCCTCGCTCGTCCGGTTGCCGCTGACCATGTCGAAGCCCGTGGACGGATCGACGGTCGTCGAGGCGGTGAGGCGCGGCCGGGCCGTCTCGATCAACGCCTCGCACTCGTCATGGCTCAGGACACCCTCGAGCACCACGATCAGGGGCTCGTCCATGCGCGACAGCACGCGCACGTCCCGGTCAGCGGACGCAAGCACTGGCCCCTTGCCGATACGCGGCCCCTCACCGGCCGGTGACGCCTGCGCGGAGGCCGGCAACGAGGGCGGCAACGAGGGCGGCAACGAGGCTGGCAACGAGGGCGGCAAAGAGGCTGGCAACGTAAGCGCGCCGCGCGGCAGCGGCGAGCCATCGCGCAGGCACTGCGCGATGGCGGCTACGAGTTGTCCGGCAATGTGGGCGTCGAATTGCTGCGCGGCCAGTGCGTCCACGATGTCCTTTGGCGGATGCCCTGCCCCGAGGCTGCGCGCGATCCAGTCGCCGAGTGCGTCCGAGAAATGGATGGTGGTCTGCTGGGTGGTCTGCTGGGTCTGCTGAGTGGTCATGGTGGGGAGGCATGACGCCCGCCGGATGGCAACAGCCGCGCATTATTGCCGCGCATTTCACCTGACGCAACGTCCAGACATTCAGCCACCGTCCCGTCATATAGTTTCAGATGAAATCAAATTGTCATTTACGACACCTAGTATCGCGCCTGCCGCTACACGGCGCGACGGCATGCCTCCGTCAGCTATCCCTCAGAGAAATCCCACAGAAATCCCACGCTTAGCCGTTACACGCAGAGGTCAGTCATGCATAAGAACACGCCATATCGTCACCTGGCTCCATTCCCCAAGCCCCACAGCGCCGCGATTGGCGCGCTCACCGCCCTCACCGCGCTTTCGGCGGCCGCGCTGCTGACCGCATGCGGCGGTGACGATTCAAGCGCCAGCAACGGCACCAGCGGCACGACGACGCCGGCATCGGTGACCGTACAGGGCAGCGTCGTCGGCACGGCCATGAAGAACCCGATGGGCGCCGCCGCCTCGAGCGCCTCGGGCGTCGATTACGCCAAGTCGACCACCGGTGACGACGTCGACCAGAAGCCGACGGCGATTGCCTATGGCAACGCCACGGTGTGCGCCGACGTGAATGGCAATGGCGTTTGCGATCAGGGCGAAGCCAGCACGACCACCGCGGCCGACGGCACGTTCAAGCTGACGGTGCCGCAAAGCGTCACGGGCACGAGCCTCGTGGCCACGGTGGGCACGAACAGCACGTTCGCCGATCCGAACCAGAGCGGTACGTCCGCCAACGTCGCGAAGAAGATGGTTCTGCGCAGCGCGCCGGACCAGTCTCTGAACGGCGCCAACGTCGTTATCAGCCCGCTGACGACCGAGGTCGTGCGCCTCATGCAATCGGAGAAGCTGACCTATGCCGACGCCACGGCGCGTCTGGCAGGCCGCCTCAGCTTCAACAACGACACGGCGCAATCGACGGATGTCACGGTCAAGGCCACGGACGTGGTGGCCAATGCCGGCAGCGTGGCCGATGCCAACGCCAAAAAGGCGCTGCTGACCGAAGCCAACGCGCTGGCCAACCGCTTTGCCCTCGCCAGCACGATGCTGGATCGCGGCTATGCCTCCGATGCCAAGACCGATCCCGTGACGACGCTGGCCGCGGCGCAGGACGCCGCGTTCAACCCGGAAGGGATTCCGCGTTACGACCACCTGTTCGTGGTCATCTTCGAGAACCACAGCAACCAGACGATCGACAACCCATCGTATCCGAACCTGTATCGCTATCTGAATCAGGAAGGCAACAAGGCGGCCAACTACTTCTCCACGGGTAACCCGAGCGAACCGAACTACATCTCGCTGGCGAGCGCCGACGACTGGGGCGTGTCCGACGACAGCCCGTGGAACTGCCTGCCGACCGGCAACACCGCCGATGCGCCGACGGACACCTTCGTGCCGCTGAGCGCCTGCACGAACACGGCCATCCACAACCTCAAGAACCGCCGCAACCTGTTCACCGCGACGTACAAGGCCGGCCTTTCCACGCGCGTCTACAGCGAGTCGATGGACCCGGGCCAGGACCCGCGCAAGGACGGCGCCGGCAATTCGACCATCATGGGCGCCAACACGAGCAACGGTACCAACACGCTCGAGCCGATGATCAGCAGCCTGTACAAGACCAAGCATCATCCCGCCGTCAACTTCGACGACGTGCGCAATCGTCCCGACTTCTTCAAGAACCTGGCGCGCTCCGTGGGCGGCGGCCAGTGGGATTCAGCGATCGACGCTTACGCGAAGACCAACAACATCACGTGGAACACGCATCAGTTCGAGGACGATCTGAAGAGCGGTGATGTCGGCGCGCTGAACTACATCGTGCCCGACCAGTGCGACGACATGCACGCGACCGGCAGCGCGGTGGCGAACTGCACGGGCGGCACGGCGATCATCAGCCGTGGCGACCTGTACGCCAAGTACCTCGTCGAGAAGATCCAGGCGTCGCCGGTGTGGAAGAACACCAACAAGCGCTCGGCCATCGTCATGATCTTCGACGAAGGCACGAGCTTCTTCGGCAGTTCTTCGTGCTGCGGCTGGAACGTCGGTGGCCTGCAATCGTCAGGCGTGCCGCTCGGGGAGAGCAACACCACGCCGGTGCCGACCTACTCGAAGTCCAACCGCGGCGACGGCCCGACCATCTTCAGTGTGCTGACCAACCAGCCCACCGCGCCGAAGAAGGTCGTCGACTCGGACTCGTACAGCCACTTCTCGTTCGTGCGCACGATGCAGGACATGTTCGCGCTGGCGGACCCGGGCGTGAACACGTCCTACATGAACCGCTCGAAGTACACGGAGAAATTCATCGCCGACAACCTCGCCAACCTGGCCGAATACTCGGGCAGCGGCGATACGCACTTCGATGCGGTTCGTCCGATGAATCACACGTATGTGATGAAGGCCGGCGATCGCGTCTCCGGCGGCGCCACGGCCGGTAGCGGCGGTAGCGGCAGCTTCAACAACGGCAATGTGGCGTCGGGCCCGGACAGCACGCAGACCAACATCTTCGCGCTGCGCTGATCCCGCCGACGGTCGCGGTCCCGCGGCCACGACCGTCCGGCGTTGCTTGTTGCCTCTTTTTCTCATCGGCGCGCTGCCACGCGCTGCAGTCATGCGTAAACTCCCCCTCGTTTTCTGCCTTGCCGCCGCGACGTTGTCGATCGCCGCGTGCAAGGGGCAGCGGCAGGCCAGTGATGCCGCCGCTTCAAGTTCGGCTCCGGCCCCGGCTCCGGCTTTGGCTGCCGCTGCCGCGCCGTCCAAGCTCTCGCCGGCCGCGCAGGTCGGCCAGCGCATGTTCTTCGATCCGTCGCTCTCGGGCTCCGGCCGCATGTCGTGCGCCACGTGCCACGATCCTTCCCACGCCTATGCGCCCGCCAACGACCTCTCGGTGCAGCTGGGCGGCGCGGACTTGAAGCAAGCCGGTACGCGTGCGGTGCCGACGCTGATGTACAAGGATTACACCGACCCATACTCCGATGAATTTCAGAACCCCGACATGATCAGCCCGCCAGCGCCCGGCGGCGGCATGACGTGGGATGGTCGCGCGAACACCATCGCGGAGCAGGCCGCGATACCGCTGCTGGCCGCCAACGAGATGGCGAACCCGAGCCCGGAGGCTGTCGTTGCCGCCATCGAGCATGGTCCCTACGCGGGGCTGTTCCTTCAGGCCTATGGCGCGGACGCGTTTGCCGATCGCAAGCGCGCCTTTGAACTGGCCGGCGCGGCACTGCAATCGTTCCAGACGGAAGACCGCAGTTTCCATCCGTACTCAAGCAAGTTCGACCTGTTCCGCAACAACAAGATCGGCGGCTCGCTGACCGAAGCGGAATTGCATGGCCTGCGCCTGTTCGTCGACCCCAACAAGGGCAACTGCGTGGCGTGCCATTTGATCGGCGGCGGCAATGGCGGTAGCCAGGACATCACGAGCGACTACTCGTTTGCCGCGATCGGGGTGCCGCGTAACAAGAACATTCCGGCCAATGGCGATCCGGCCTACTTCGACATGGGGCTGTGCGGGCCGCTGCGGACGGATCATCTGCCGACCAAGGCGAACAAGGGCGAGGGCTGCGGGATGTTCAAGACCCCCATTCTGCGCAATGTCGCCACGCGGCATGCGTTCATGCACAACGGCGTGTTCCATACCCTCGACGAGGTCGTGCACTTCTACAACACGCGCGACACAGAGCCCGAGCGCTGGTATTCCCGCGATGCGCACGGCAAGGTGCGCAAGTTCGACGATCTGCCGGCGCGTTACCAGGCAAACATCGACGACCAGATGCCGCTCGACGGGCGTCGTGCCGGCAGCAAAGCGCCGATGACGGAGGACGAGCTCAAGGATCTCGTCGCCTTTCTGAACACGCTGACCGATGGGTATGTCGTGCCGGCGGATGCCAGGCCTGAGCCGAAGGTAGGCGTGTTCGGCCCCGCCACGCCGCAAACGCCAGCCACCCCGGCGCCCACCCCCACCCCCGCCTCCATTCAGAAGACCGCCGCACGATGATTCGCCGTCCGCCTTTCCACGCGCTCGCCCTTGGCGCCGCGCTGGCCGTCACACTCGCCGCGTGCAAGCCCGCGGCGCCCACGAACGACACGTTCGCGCGCGCACTGGCCGCGCATATCGACAGCCACGCCGAACTCTGCGTAGGCCGCCATGCATGGCCGATCGACGTGCCGGACGTTCCCGAGCGGAACATGCTGCGGGATTACCAGCAACTCAGTGCGCTGGAACACGCCGGACTCGTCTCCCACGAAGCGGGCCTGACCATGAAGCGCGACCGCCACGACGGTACGTTCGACACGGTGCCGGCGTGGCGTTACGCACTGACTGACACGGGCCGCACGTTTTTCAAAGCCCATCCCGAAACCGCCAACGCGCACGCGGCGGGGATGCCGGACCTCTGCTACGGCAAGCTCCGCCTGCAAGAGGTCCGCGGCTTCACCCCCATCCAGCGCGACCCCGACGCGCGGCGCGATATCACCACTGTCACCTACACCTACACGTTCGACGCCGCGCCGTGGACCCACGACGAGGCCGTCCAGCGGGCGTTTCCGGTGTTGGCAAGGGTGGTCAATGGCAGTGGGAAAGATGCATTGCGGCAGGAGATGATGAACTCGCCCGAGGGGTGGGTCGCCCGCTGATCCTGGGAACTCGATGGTCCGATGTGGGGAGACGCACGAGCGCATCTATGCCGATCTTGAAGACGCGCAGGAAATGCGGTTGTCGTCATGACGTCGCATTTGGGATCAACCCTGTCGTATTCCGGTTCGCGCGTACCCATCACCCTTTCTAGACTCGGCACATCCATTACCGGGAGCCTGCCGTGTCATTCCTACCCAAGACCACCCTCTCCCGCCGCGCGCTGATCGCGGTGGTGACCGCCGTGTGCGCCAATATGGCGCATGCCGACGTGTGGCCGGCCAAGCCGATTACGATGGTCGTGCCGTTCCCCGCCGGCGGTGGGACCGATCTCGTCGTGCGGTCCATTCAGCCGTTGTTGCAGCGTGAACTGGGCCAGCCCGTGGTCATCGACAACCGCAGTGGCGCTGGTGGCACGATCGGGTCCGGGTTCGTCGCGCGTGCCCCGGCGGATGGGTATACCGCGGGCGTCATCACCACAAGCACGCACGCCGTCAGCGTCGCGATTTATCCCAAACTCCCGTACAACCCGGCCAAGGACTTCGCCTACGCCGGGTTCATCGGCACCTCGCCCTACGTGCTCGCGGTGAACAACGACCTGCGCGCGAAGGACACGAAGGCGCTGATCGCGAAGCTCAAGGGCGAAAAGACGCAGCTCAGCTTCGGTTCGGTCGGCGTCGGCACCGTCTCCCATCTGATTGGCGAGCAGTTCCAGAAGGTCGCCGGCGTCCCGCTCACCCACGTGCCCTACCGCGGCGCCGCGCCCGCCTACACGGACCTTATCGGTGGCCAGGTGCAGATGATGTTCGACAACCCCGTCGGCCTCGCCCCCTACATCAAGTCCGGCAAGATCGCGGCCATCGCCACCACAGCGCCGACCCCGCTGCTCGCCGACGTGCCGACATTCGCCAGCCAGGGCGTGCCGGGCTTCGAGCAGCAGCTCTGGTACGGCATCGCGTTCCCCAAGGGCACGCCGTCCGCCATCGTGGAGCGCTTCAACGCCGCGCTGAACAAGGTGCTGTCGGACAAGGCAGTGGGCGACGACCTCGCCAGCAAGGGCGTGACCGCCCGCCCCGGCACGCCGGCCGCGCTGCAGGCTGCGGTGCAGAAGGACACCCCGTACTGGGGCGCGATCGCCAAATCCGTGGGAGCCACCGGTGAGTGAGGTGACGCTAATCCGTGTGTTCGTACGCGGCCCCCGCGACAGAAACGACGTCTTTCACGCGAACGGCACCTTGCGGGCCGACATGGCCGAGCGCGCCATCGGCGGCAACCCCGTTCCGCTCGTCGCCGACGCACGCGGCATGACCGCATCCGACATGCAGGGCATCGCCGCGTCGTACGGCCACGAGTCCGCGTTCGTGCTGCCCAGCGAGCGCGGCTGCGACTGGCGCCTGCGCTTCTTCGTGCCGCAGCACGAAATGGAGATGTGCGGCCACGCCACGGTCGGTACGCTGTGGGCGCTGCGCCAGTGGGGCGAGTGGACCCAACCCACCGCCACCATCGAGACCCTGAGCGGCGTGGTGCTCGCGCGTTGGGATGAAGCCGAACAACGCGTATGGATCTCGCAACCGGAAGTTCGCCTCGATACCTTGTCCCCATCCGACAGCGCGCGCGTCGCCACGCAACTCGGCCTGCCCGCGGACGGTTATGCCGCCGTCAATGCGAGCACGAGCCGCGTCAAGACGCTGATCGAGCTGCCGTCGGTGGAGGCGCTGGACGGCCTGACGCCGGATTTCGGCACGATGGCGTCCCTGTGCGAGTCCATCGGCTCGACGGGGCTTTACCCCTATGCATTCGGCGGCGTCAGGCAGGACGGCAAGCGGATCGTGCATGCGCGCCAGTTTCCCAAGTCCTCGGGATACCCGGAGGATGCCGCCACGGGCATCGCCGCCGCCGCACTGTGGGGATACCTGGCACGACGCGACACGCGCGGCCAGAGTCCGCTGGCTTCCATTGCGGTATGGCAAGGGGATACCATGGGCAGCCCGTCGGAGATTCTTGTAGCGCCGCGCCACTCCGAACTGGGCGAGCCGGCGGGATGCTGGCTCAGCGGCAATGTTGCCTGGAGTCATCCATGACGATCCAATCGCCCGAGGCGCGGCTCGCGGAAGCCGGCTTCGTCCTGCCCGAGGTGCCGACGCCGAGAGGCAACTACGCGCCATTCAGCGCGATCCCGCTTGGCAGCGGACAGTGGGTGTCGATCGCGGGGCAGGTGTGCCGCCGCAACGGCGTCGCGATGAGCGGACAGTGCGCCACGGAGACGGATATCGAACCCGCGCAGCGCGCGGCGGAGGTCTCGATGCTCAATGCGCTCGCGGCACTGCGCATGGCGTGCGGCGGCGAGCTGTCGCGCGTGCATCAGGTGGTGCGCGTGCGGGGCTTCATCCGCGCGACACCGGAGTTCACGCGTCACCCAGCCGTGCTGGATGCCGCGTCGGCCGTGTTGCGTATCGCGTTTCCCGAGCACGACCTGCCCGCGCGGACCGCGCTCGGCGTATCGAGCCTGCCCGATGCGGCCTTCATCGAAATCGAAGTCGATGCCATCGTGACGACGGTCTGACCGTTCGGGAGGGCTCAGGACGGTTCAGTCCACGTCGCGCAGGAGGCGGTGCAGGTGACCGCTGCTGGCGAAGCCAAGCTGTACGCTGACCTTCGCCGCCGTCTGGCCCGCCGCGAGCAGCGCGCGGGCATGCGACGCGAGCATGCGGCGCCGGATTTCCACGGGGCTCGCCCCGAGTTCGATCTGGCAGGCGCGCTGAAGCCGGCGGATCGACACACCGAGATCGGCGGCCACGGCATCGATCGACGGCACCGGCTGGTCGCGCTCCAGCGCGGCATGGAATCGCCGGACCATGCGCATCACGATCGATGCGGGTTCGGCCGGCAAGGCAGCCGGCAGCGAAGGCAGCCGTCCCATCACAATCTGTTCGACGATCGCCCGCACCAGAAATGCCGCGCTCTGGGCCGTAATCGTGGGGGCGAGCAGGGCCTCGAGCATGGCTACCGTGGCCGCGTCGAGGTGCAACGCGCCGAACTGCCGGCATTCGCGCAGGCGGTCTGGCGGAAGATACAGTTCGCCGTGATGCTGCCGGCCGGGATCGGAGGTCGTCACATGCGTGGTCGATGCCGGCAGCAAGACCGCCGTGCCGCGCACCAGCATCGCATCGTGCGTGCGATGCTGGGGGTGGCCGTGATCTTGCCCATGATGGTGCGTAACACCATCCGCGACATCGCCCGCCTCGCCAGGCCCGGCGTCCGTCCCCGATGCCGGCGACGCATCCCACATCGTCCTCAGCCTGCCCGCGCGCGGCCACAACAGCATGCCGCAGTCGTGCATATGCCATGCACGCTGAAATCCGGGCTGACGGCTCTCGTGCAACGCGAAGCCGTGGCTGGCGGTCAGGTGGAGTTTCGGGGAAAGATGGGGGCGAGACATGCTGCCGATGATACTAGGAATCTCCGGGCCATCCGATGCCCACCATCCCACCCGTCGCTCAGGATCAGGCCGCCCCGGACGGCGCGGCCATAAAAACCGGGGAGGGCTGCAAAGCCGTGTCACGTGTGGCTGGCACAATCGCAGACCGATTTGAGCGACGAGATGAGCGACAAGATGGGCGACAAGATGAGCGACAAGATGCGCGACAAGAAGCACGGAAAGATTTTTTTTACCATGCCCGCCCGCCTGAACCCGACTCTCCTGAAGCAGACGCTGGCCTGTGCGCTCGGTGCGCTGGCGCTGCTGACCGCGCCGATCGTGCAGGCGGCGGACCGCGCCGTGGGCAGCCTGCGGTTCATCGGCGAGCAACGCATCGCGTCCGGTCTGATGTATCGGGACACGGCCGTCGGCGGGCTGTCCGGACTCGACTACGATGCCGCCTCGGACACGTGGTACCTCGTCACCGACGACCGATCCGAGAAAGCCCCCGCGCGCTTCTATACGGCCAGGCTCCACCTCGATGCCGACGCCTTCCACGGCATCACGCTGACCGGCGTCTCCCTCTTCACGCAACAGGACGGCAAACCCTATCCATCGCGGCTGCGGCAGGTGTTCGCGCGCGGCGAGATCGCGGATTTCGAGTCGATTCGGATCGATCCGACGGATCGTACCTTCTGGTACACGAGCGAGGGCGACTGCATCACCACGCACCGCGATCCATCGATCACGCATGGCTCCGCCGCCGGCGCCTTCATCTCGCGCATCGAGCCGCCCGCGATGCTGCGGCTCTGCCATCCGATCGGGAGCGGTTCGCGATTCAATGCCACCTTCGAGGGCCTGACGTTCTCGGCGGATGGCCGCACGCTGTGGGTGTCGATGGAAGGGCCGACGCATGAAGACGGCCCTCTGCCGACGGTGGAAAGCGGCGCGTTCGGCCGCGTGACCGAGTTCTCGCGCGATGGGGCCGTGCTGCGTCAGGTCGCCTATCCGATCGATGCCGTGGTCCCCGTTCCGGCACAGGGCAAACACGGCGAGAATGGCGTCTCCGACATGCTGGCTGTGGACGAGCACCGTTTCCTGATGATCGAGCGCGGCGCCGCGCAGGACGAGAACGGCCGCTGGAGCAATGACATCCGCCTCTACGAGATGGATATCCGCGACGCGACCGACGTGAAAGACATGCCCGCGCTGCGCGAGGGCACCTTCAAGCCCGCGACCAAGCGACTGGTGCTCAATCTCGAGGCGCTGTCGTTGCAGCGCCTCGACAATATCGAAGGGATTGCCTGGGGCCCGAAGCTGCCAAATGGCCACGATACGCTCGTGCTGGTCTCCGACGACAACTTCCATCCCCCGCAGGTCACGCAATTGCTGGCTTTCGAGGTGCTGCCGCCGGTAAACTGACGCGCTTGCACCCCAACACCGGTATCCCCATGACCACGACCCCCGCCCTGATCGACTTCCGCACCGAACCGGCGCCCGCGCATGACCGCCCGAGCCCGGACCGGCTCGTCAAGGGCAATCCGGATCGCACCACCTGGACGCACTACAGCGCCGAGCGCGGCGACTTCGACTGCGGCATCTGGGCCTGCGAGCCCGGCGCCTGGCGCATCGTGTTTCCGCCGACCAAGGAAGAGTTCTTTCACGTCATCAGCGGACGCGTGCGCATCGCCGACACGGCCGGTCATGCCCGCGAGTTCGGGCCGGGCGACGCCTGCGTGATTCCGTCCGGCTTCGAAGGCACCTTCGAGGTGATCGAAGCCGTGCGCAAATACTTCGTCGTGCTGGACCGCAGCGCCGCCTGAGCGGCGAGTGGCCCTCGCATCAACGCATCAACGCGTCAACGCGTCGGCGCGGGCTTCGCGCCGATCTTCACGCGGAACAGCGAGTACGGCTTGGTCCGCAGATCCTTGCCGCCGTTGAAGCCCGGCATGCGGTGCAGCTGGTTCGCCGTGAAGTAAAGATAGCCGTCGGGTCCGATCGACAGCGTATCCGGCCACAGCGCGCGCGGATCGTGCACGATCGTTTCCCAGCTGCCATCGGGCAGCCGCTTGCGAATGCCATTGTGCTCATAGTCGGACGCATACACGGCGCCGTCGGCGTCCGCCTCCATCCCGTCGGACGCGCCCTTCTCGCCGAGGTCCTTCACCGCCGCGGCAATCTGCGCATCGGTGGCCGCGGGGTCCCGCAGCAATTGCGTCGGCACCGCATACAGGTGGCGGCTGGAGAGCGGCGAGAAGTACAGCGTCTTGCCATCGGCCGACAGCGCAATGCCGTCGGAGGCGACGCCGAACGGGCTCGTCTTGCCGTCCGCCGCGCGGTTCATCATCGTCTTGCCTTCCACGACGGGAACGAAGGACTTGTCCACCGACGTCGAGGCGTCGCCGCTCAAACGGCGCACGGCGCGGCCGCTGGCGATATCGACCACGATGATCGCGCCCGGACCGGAGACCGAAGAGTCCGTGACGTAGATGGTGCCCGCCTCGCCGGTGCGGAAGTCGAAGCGCATATCGTTCACGTACGTCGTGGACAACGCCACGTCGGACGGAAAGACGATCGACTTCACCACCTTGTTAGTCGCCAGATCGACCGCCACCAGCCGGGCGCGCCCCGGTGCGGGCGAGGAGAACTTCGGCGCCGCCGTATCGAGGATCCAGACCTTGCCCTGGCCGTCGGCCACCACGCTCTGCACGCTCAGGAAACCCTGCGGGTTGTCCTCGCGATTGATCGCGGCATCGGGATACGGCACCACCTTGTTGCCGCGGAGTTCGCCGACGGTGAAGGGCACGTCGTCGCCCCAACGCGGGAAGTTGACGAAGATACGGCCCGTCTCGGTCACCGTCACGCCGGTCGGCATGGCGCCGCGGAACGCGAAAACTTGTTCCAGCTTGCCGACATACCGCTCGGCAGGCAGGTTGGCGGGCAGATTCTGCGCGGCGGCGAACGGCGCGGCCGTCACGAGCGCGAGCGCGGCGGCCAATCGAGAAAATCGGGAAAGCTTCGAGGGAAAGCGGATACGGCCAGACGATTGAGCTTGCATGATGAACCTCGACGAAAGCATGACGATAGGAAGCACTGCGATGTGTGGATCATGGCGCTCGCCAACTGAATCGGAAAGAGGCAAAATCAGGCAGCACTTTCTCTGCAACCGTGAAAATCGCCGTCTTTCCGGCCCCTGCCCGCGTTCCCTATGATCCGTATCGACGACCTCGCGCTATTCGTCCGTTCCGCCGCGCTTGGCAGCTTCTCGGCCGCCGCGCGGGAAATCAACCTGCTGCCCGGCCAGGTCAGCGCCGCGATCCAGCGCCTCGAGCGAGACCTCGGCATTCGCCTGTTCGCGCGGTCCACGCGCAGCCTGCGGCTGACCGCGGACGGCGAGCAATACCTGCCGTATGCGCAGGGGGCGCTGGAGTCGTTGCGGGAAGGCCACGAGCGCGTCCATGCGGAAACGACCTCCATCAAGGGCGTCCTGCAGATTGCCGCCCCCTCCGATCTCGGCCGCAATGTCCTGCTCCCCATGCTGACGGCATTCCGGCGCGCGCACCCGCAGCTGACGTTGCGGCTATCGTTTTCCGATCAGGTCGCGGACGTGTTCCGCGACCCCGTCGATGTCGCGCTTCGGTACGGCAATATGGAAGATTCGAGCTATGTCGCCATGCCCGTCGATCCCGGTAACCGGCGTGTGGTCGTGGCCGCGCCGAGTTACCTCGCGGCGCATGGCGCGCCGGAGTCGATCGATGCGCTGACGTCCCACGCATGCCTGCGGTTCATGCTGCATGGCCGCGTGTACGACAAATGGACATTCCAGGAGGACGGCAAGCGGCGCGTCGTGGCCGTGTCGGGCCCGCTGGTGAGCGACGATGCCGATATCGTGCGGCGCTGGGCGGTGGCCGGAGAGGGTATCGCGTACAAGTCCCGGCTCGACGTCGCCGAAGACCTCGCTACAGGGCGACTGGTCGCGCTGCTCGACGGCGTGGGCGGCGACGCCATTCCGCTGAACCTCGTATGCCCGCATCGCAAGCAGTTCTCGCCCGCGATCCGGCTGTTGCACACATGGTTGCAGGAACACGTCGCCCGCCACTTCCCGGCCGCGGCGGCGCCAAAGCGCGCGGCTGGCGGGCGCGCGCGCAAAGTGTGAAGCGGAGTCAGACCAGCATGCCGCCCGACGCTTCGATGCGCTGGGCGTTGATCCACTTCGTACCGGGCGCAAGCAGCGCCGCGATGACGCCGCCGATGTCGTCAGGCAGGCCGGGGCGTCCCAGCGCGGTGACGGACGCCACCATCGCATTCACCTGCGGATTGTCGCGAACGCTCGCGCCGCCGAAGTCGGTCTCGATCGCTCCGGGGGCCAGGCAGTTGACGCTGATCTGCCGTGCGCCCAGTTCCTTGGCCATATAGCGAGTGAGCACTTCCACCCCGCCCTTCATCGCGCCGTAGGCGGCGTAGCCGGGCATGGCAAAGCGGGCCAGACCGCTCGACACATTCAGAATGCGCCCGCCGTCCCCGATCAGCGGCAGCAGCTTCTGCGTCAGGAAGTAAGGCGCCTTCAGATGGACGCGCATCAGCTCGTCGAACTGTGCCTCCGTCGTTTCCTCGATCAGCGCATGGATGCCGACGCCCGCGTTGTTGACGAGGAAATCGACATGCGTGCGCTTCCAGTCAGCAAGCACTGACTTTACTTGCACGGCAAACGCATCGAACGTGGCGCTGTCACCTACGTCGAGCTGCAGTGCGACCGCGCGGCGGCCCTGCGCCTGCACGGCGGCGACGGCGGCTTCCGCTTCGGCGCGATTGCCGCGATACGTCAGGATAATGTCGGTGCCTTGCCGCGCGAGATGCTCGATCGCATTGCGGCCCAGGCCGCGGCTGCCGCCCGTGATGAGGGCGATAGGCGCTTGATTGTCGTGGGTGAGGGTGGCGGTGGTGGTCGATGTCATGGCGGGTTCCTTGGTCGTCGCATCGGCGTCGATGCATGGATCCCACTTTATTGCGCCACGAACGAGGAATAAACTACGTCCCAACGATATCAACGTTCACGAGCTGTGAACAATTGTGGCCATGGACAGCCTCGATACCCTCCGCATCTTCCTGCGCGTCGCCGACCTCGGCGGGTTCGCGCGGGCATCGGCCAGCCTCGAGCTCTCCAAGGCTGCGGTGTCGATGGCCGTACAGCGGCTCGAAGCGTCGCTCGATACTCAGCTCTTCCACCGCACCACGCGCAAGGTCCAGCTCACACCCGATGGCCACGCCTTCTACGAACGCGCGCGCGATCTGCTCGACGACATGGATGAACTGCACGGCATGTTCCGGCGCGGCGAACACGCGTTGAAAGGACGATTGCGGGTGGATATGCCGGCGGGCCTCGCGCAGCAGACCGTGCTGCCTCGCCTGCCGGAATTTCTTGCGGCCCACCCGGACCTGCAGATCGAGATCAGCGGCACGGACCGGCGGGTGGACATCGTGCGCGAGGGGTTCGACTGCGTGATTCGCGTCGGCCCGCTCGAGGACAGCAGCCTGGTGGCCCGCCCACTCGGCGTGCTGCCGCTGCTGAACTGCGCCAGCCCCGGCTACCTCCGGCAATACGGTACCCCGCTGACGCTCGCGGACCTCCGGACGCACCGGCTCGTGCATTTCGTGGGCACCTTCGGCCAGCGCGCCGCGGGGTTCGAGTACGTGGAAGACGGCGAGGCAAAAGCCTTGCCGATGCAAGGCGCGGTGACGGTCAATAACGGCCAGTCGTACGAGGCCGCGGCATTGGCCGGGCTCGGCATCGTGCAGGCGCCCGCGCATACGATGCGCGGCCTCATCGCGGCGGGCAAACTCGTAGAGATCCTGCCCACATTCCTGCCGCCGCCGATGCCGGTGGCGCTGCTCTACGCACAGCGGCGCAACCTGCCGTTGCGCGTGCGGGCGTTCATGGACTGGGTCACGGCCCTGCTGACGCAGGCCATCGTCAAACCGGCCCCTGCGTCCGCAACGCCTGTCTCTAACCCTTCAGCACCGCCAGCTGATCCGACATGAAGGCGCTGGCGACGCCCATGTCGCTATAGAGCAGGCTCAGCCGCTGGAACTGCGCCCGATAGCCCGCCATCAGCGCGGTCACGCGGTCGGCTTCGTCGTCCTGGCTGCGGCCGAGCAGCGCGAGCATGTCGCTCGCCTCGCTGGAGGCCTGAGCAAGCGGGCTATCCTTGCCCGTCAGCGCGGTCGTGAGCGCAGCCATGCGGCCGTTGAGGCCCGACGTCCCGTCATCGCCGACGAAGAACTGCTTCACGCCCTTCGGATTGCTGGCAATCGCGTCGTCGAGCTTCGTCTCGTCTAGCTGGAGCGCGCCGTCCTTGTCGAACGACAGGCCCATATCCGCGAGGGAGCCGCCCGGCAGATTGTCGAAGGCCTTTCGCAGTTGCGACTGCACGTCGCTCAGCGCCTTGTCGCCGAACAGCGCCGCACCCGTCTTCGCATCCTTGTCGTAGGTACCGAGGCCCGTCACGACTTTCTGGGTCGCGTTGTACGAATCGATGAACGACTTCACCGCCGCCTTGATCCCGGCCGCGTCCGGCTTGGCCGTCGCCGGATCGTCGCCGACCGGATCGAACAGGCCGGCCTTGGCGAGGCCCGCAGACGCCGACTTGAGGCCAGTCAGCGCGTTGACCACCTTCCCGTAGCCGGACAGCTTGGCCGTGTATGACTTCTCCTGCTGCGCGAGGTTGTCGAGGCGACCGCTCTGCTGACGCTGAATGTTGGACATCAGCGTGTCGAGATTGAGGCCTGCCAGCGATCCGAGCGAAGAGGAAGTAGCCATGTGCGGACGAGAGGAAGCGTGATTGACACCCGGATAACGGTTACAGGGCCGAACAACTTTAACGCCACTTCACCTGTTTTTGTCATTTCGCCCGGAGTGCTGCTGACGCTCCTCATTTTCGGCTCATTCTCGGTACGTAATCTTGTTCTCAACCAACGCTTGTTCTCAACCAACTTGCAGGGGAAACAAGATGAACACCACCAATGTCACCACCCGCACTGCTACCTCCACCACCCGCCGTGCGGTTCGTACTATGACGCTCATCGGCGCAGTCGTTGCGTCGACCTTCGCCGTCACGGGCTGCGCCAGTCTCAATCCGCAGGAGCCGATCTATTCGGCCTCGCAGGTGCAACGCGCCGACTATGTGCAAACCGCGCGCGTCGAATCCGTCCGCCCGGTGCTGATCGACAACAGCTCGCAGGCGTCGAGCCTGTTCGGCACGCTCGGCGGCGGCCTGCTCGGCGCGGTGGCTGGCAGCGCCATCGGCCATGGCCACGGCTCGCTGCTCGCCGGCGTGGCGGGCGGTCTCGGCGGCGCGCTGGCGGGCAACGCGATCCAGTCGCACGTCGAACGCACGCAGGGGCTGGAAATCACGGTGCGCACGCACGACGGCCGCATGCAGTCCATCACGCAGCCGGCATCGGCGGGCCAGTTCTATCCCGGTCAGCCGGTCCGCCTGATCTCGGGCTACGACGGTACGACGCGCGTTGCGGCGTAAGCTCGTGGCGGGGTCTCGGGTTAGTGGTCTCGGGTTGGGGCTGCCGCTCGAGCCTGACGGGCCGCTAGCGTTCGTCGCGTGTTTCGGCGTCGCTTGCCGTTTCGCCCCGCAGCCATTCGCGGGGCGATAGACCGACCCTGGCCTGAAACGCGCGCGACAACGCCGAGGGGTTCGCGTAGCCGAGCTCGTCGGCCAGGAGCTTGACCGGCGTGCCCTCGCGCAGCCGCGCCTGCGCGAGGCTCACGCGCCAGGCCGCGAGATAGTCGGCCGGCGTCTGGCCGACTATCTCGCGGAACGCCGCGGCAAACGCGCTGCGCGACATCCCCGCGCATTGCGCCATCCGCTCAAGATTCCACGTGTCGCCCGGCGCCTCGTGCATCGCGATCAGCGCGCGCGCCAGGCGCGGGTCGGACAGGCCCGTGATCAGGCCCGGTTTGAGTCCGGCCTTCACGCTGGCTTCCTCGGGATGATCGAGCAGCCAGCGCAACAGTTGAATCAGCACGACTTCGAACAGCCGGTCCGCCAGCAGCCGCTGGCCGCACCGCACCTGCTCGGTCTCCGCGAACAGCAGACTCAGCGCGGGCGATAGGCCCTGCACGCGGGCCAGCGGCAATGCGATCAGCGGCGGCAACGCGCGCGCGATCGGATTCATCGCGCCGCCGGCGAATTCGAGCGTCGCGCAGGTGAACTGGGAACCTTCGGCCGGCGGATTGTGGAAGCGATGCACCGCATGGCGCGGATAGAACAGCAGCGTCGGCTCGGTGACACGCAGGCGGCGCGGCAGGCCCGGCGTGCTGTGCGTGATCTCCATCTCCCCTTCTCGCATCACGTGCAGAAAGCCGCGGCCCTTCTCGTCGAACGTCGTCACGCCGCAAAGGGCGCCGTTGAAGAACAGGTGCGCGCGCACGCGAAATCTCTCGAGCACGGCGGACAGGCGGTCCTGAGCGGTAACGGCGGGCGGGGAGGCGGCCATGTGAATGGGAAATTGGAAATGGGAAGCGGGAGGGCTGGACGAAATGGTACGTTGGTTAGACGGATTGTATCCTAACGTACAATCCGGACACGCATACTGGTTTCCAGGGACGGCGCCGCTGTCCCCCACACCGAATGAGAGGAAACCATCATGACCGCACGCACCCCCTTGCTCGACGCACAGACCGCTCCCGCCGGCAGCATCGAGACCCTCGGCCAGATTCACGGCGCCTTTGGCACCACGCCCAACATGTTCCGCGCCGTGGCCAACTCGCCCGCCGCGCTCAAGTCGATGTGGGGCGCGTTCGGCGCGCTCGGCGGCGGCGTCATCCCGGCGCAGCTCGGCGAGAAGATCGCCGTGGCGATCGCCGATCGCAACCGTTGCGAATACTGCCTGGCCGCGCACACGGCGCTGGGCCGCAAGGCCGGCGCCACGTCCGCCGACATGGCCGCCGCGCAGGGCGGACGCTCGGAGGACCCGAAGACGGCCGCGGCACTGACCTTCGCGCTCAAGATCGTCGAACAGCGTGGACAGATCGGAGAGGCCGACGTCGCGGCAGTCCGCGCCGCGGGCTTCAGCGATGAGGAAGTGGTCGAGATCGTCGCCCACGTCGCACTGAACCTCTTCACCAACTACATCAACGTCGCCTTCGACGTGCCGGTGGATTTCCCCGGCGTCAAGCTGAGCGCGCGCTGACCTGCGGCTTACGATGACCTTCCCGCGCACCGTATGGCAACATGCGGGGCGCCTTCCGTTTTGCATACCGTTCGCATGAAGCCTTCCGACACCGCCCCGCTTGCCGCCACCGACAACCCTCGCCCCGCCGGCGCCGCGATCGCGCCGCGCTTCTCGATGCGGCTCGGTATCGCGGCCATCCTGACGGGCGTTGGCGCAGGGCTGGGTGGCATGGTGCTGGCATTGCTGCTGCACAAGATCCAGCACGTGGCGTATGGCTACAGTCTCGATTTCACGATTGGCACCGAGAGCTTTCTGGTCGGCGTGACGCAGGCATCGGCGCAGCGGCGGCTGGCCGTGCTGATGCTGTGCGGCCTCGTGGCGGGGTTCGGCTGGTGGGCCGTCTATCGGTTCGGCCGCGCGCTCGTGAGCGTCAAGCAGACCGTGGACTCCGATGCCAGGCCGATGCCGCCAGGCACGACCATCGCGCATGCGCTGTTGCAGATCGTCACCGTAGCCATGGGCTCGCCGCTCGGCCGCGAGGTCGCGCCGCGCGAGATCGGCGCGCTGTTCGCGAGCTGGCTGTCCGCCCGCACGGGTCTCACATCAGAGCAGCGGCGGATGATCGTGGCATGCGGCGCGGGCGCAGGTCTCGCGGCCGTCTACAACGTGCCGCTGGGTGGCGCCGTGTTCACGATGGAAGTGCTGCTGGTCACGTTCAACTGGCAGGCCGCATGCCTGGCGATGGCGACCTCCGCGATCGCCGCGGGCGTGGCCTGGCTCGGCCTCGGCGCGGAAATCCAGTACGCCGTGCCGACGTTCCTGCCCACCGCGAGCCTCATCGTCTGGGCGCTCGTCTGCGGACCGCTGTTCGGACTCGCCGGCCATGCGTTCATCCAGTTGACCAACGCGGCCCGCAATCGCGCGGCGCGAGGCTGGCAGTTGCCCGTCTACGCATTCATCAATTTCACGATCCTTGGGGCGCTGGCGATGTATTACCCGCAACTGCTCGGCAACGGCAAGGGCGCCGCACAGCTTGCGTTCGACAGTTCCGTCGCCATCGGCCTGGCCGCGACGCTGCTCGTGCTCAAGGTACTGGTCACGGCCGGCAGCCTTCGCGCGGGCGCCAGCGGCGGCCTGCTGACCCCGGCGCTGGCGAACGGTGCGCTGATGGCAATCATACTGGGCGGACTGTGGTCCATGGCATGGCCCGGCGTGCCGCTCGGCGCGTTCGCGCTCGTCGGTGCCGCGGCCTTCCTCGCCACGTCCCAGCGCATGCCGCTCACCGCTGTGGTCCTCGTGGCGGAGTTCACGCAGGTCAATCACAACTTCCTGCTGCCGATGATCCTTGCCGTGGCCGGGTCCGTGACGGCCAGCCGGCTGTGGGAACAGCGCCTGTCCCCGCGATCGTCATAGCTGCAGGCGCCAGTGGCCCTGCCGCATCGACAGCACGGTCTTCGATGCCGGCGCGATATCGAGATGCCGGAACGCCGTTGACGGGGCGTCCAGCACGTGGAGCACGCAGGCCTTGACCACGTTGGCGGGTACGACCGCCAAGGTCTGGACCTTCCGGCCGCCGCCCTCCCGCCAGTCGCTTTCCATGAGCCATTGCGCGACGCGCGCGCGCAACGCGCTCAGCGACTCGCCGCCGTGTCCGTCGAAGTCCGGATCGGCAAGCCAGCTTGCGAAGGCATCGGGTTCGGTATCGGCGACCGCCTTCAGCGACCGTCCTGCCCAGCGGCCGTAATCCACGTCCCGCAGCGCGGGCTCGTCGCGCCCATCGACCTGTGCATCGATGGCGGAAGGGAAGACGCCCGCGCGCAACGATGCGGCGGCAGGCTGGCATAGCAGGGTCAGTTGAACGGTCATGCTCTACAATGGCATCCGATTTCGATGCGAGGAAGCCGGTGAGATCCCGGCACGGTCGCGCCACTGTATCCCATGCCGGCGGTCATGCCACGGCGCGGGGAGTCAGACCTTCCATCGGAGCCCTGCCATCCATCACGGAACGCGTCATTCCACAAGGAGCCTCCATGCCCGCCAGCGCCACGCTTGCATCGCACACCCTTGCATCGCCCACCCTCGCCCCCGCGTTCGAGCCCGTCTCGATTCCCGTCCGCGAACTGCTGCCCTGGGCGATTTTTGGCAGCATCCTGCTGCTGCTCGCGATCTATTTCGTCGGTGTGGAAGAAGGCGCCGCGGCGATCTTCAACACGATGTACGTACACGAGTTCGTCCACGACGGTCGCCATCTGCTCGGCTTTCCCTGCCACTGAACGGGGCGCCCATATGGTCCGGAGTCTGTTGATACGCGGCATGGCCGCGGGATTTCTGTCGTGCCTGCTGGTCTTCGCGTTCGCGAAGGTCTTCGGCGAACCGCAGGTGGAAGGCGCCATCGCCTATGAAGAGAGCAAAGCGCGGACGGAGTTCGCCATGGGCGTTAGCCACCAGCACGAGATGCCGGAGCTCGTCAGCCGCCAGGTGCAGGCGGGGCTCGGGCTCTTTGTCGGGCTGGCCGTATTCGGTACCGCCGTCGGCGGCCTGTTCTCGCTCGTGTTCGCCTATGCGTACGGACGCCTCGGCGTGAGCGTGCGGATGGGGCCACGCGCGCTGTCGGCGACCATGGCGATGCTCGCCTTCATCGCCATCGTGCTGGTGCCCTTTCTCAAGTACCCGCCAAACCCACCGTCGATCGGCGACCCCTCGACGATCGGCAGCCGTACCGCGCTGTTCTTCACGATGATCGCGCTGTCGCTGGCCGCGCTGGTCGCCGCCGTTCTGCTGGCCCGCCGTCTGGTGCATCGCATGGGGCCATGGAACGCCACGCTGGCCGCCGGAGCGCTATATCTTGTGCTCATCGGTGCGGCCTGCGCGCTGCTGCCGGCGGTCAACGAGGTGCCCGACGCGTTCTCCGCTTCGCTGCTCTGGCACTTCCGGGTTGCGGCGTTCGGCATGCAGGCGGTCTTGTGGGCAGCGCTCGGTCTGCTGTTCGGCGCACTCGTCCAGCCGTTGTTGCTGCCGTTGTTGCAGCCGCGCGCATAACGCGGATCCTTCCTCGAAAATTTTCTGTCGGGCGCTCGACATCGCTGCTACTATATGCAACTTTGTTGCAATAGACAGACAACATGCCCGTGCCTCGAATGTCTTCTTCCCGCTTCAAGCCTCGCTCACTCGCGCTCGCGGCGACGCTGCTCGCCACCCAGGCCGGCGCCGAAGACGCGCGCTTGCCGGAGGTCGTGGTGACCGGCACGGCCGAGGATAGCTACGCCTCCCGCTACGCCACAGGCGCCACGCGGACCGAAACGCCGTTGCGCGAGATTCCGCAGTCCGTGCGCGTGCTGCCGCGCACGCTGGTCGACGATATTGGCGCGACGCGGCTCGACCAGACGTTCGACTATGCCAGCGGCGTATCGCGGCAGAACGGCTTTGGCGGGCTCTGGGACAACTACGCGATTCGGGGCTTCAGCGGTAACGAGAACACGGGTGCGGGCTATCTCGTCAACGGCTTCGCCGCGAATCGCGGCTACACCGCACCGCGCGACACGGCGACGATCGAACGCATCGAAGTCCTGAAGGGCCCGGCGTCGTCGCTATACGGCAGCAGCGATCCCGGCGGCATCCTGAACATCGTCACGCGGCAACCGCAGTTCAAGCCCGCGCAGACGTACGAGCTCGAGACCGGTAACTACGATCACTATCGCGGCGTGGCCGATATCACGGGTCCCCTCGGCGAGAATGTCGCGGGACGCCTGATCGCCGTGGCGAACCATGACGGCAGTTCTCGCGACTTCGTGAACACGCAGCGCTATCTGCTCGCGCCGTCGCTGACATGGGCCGTCGGTCCGAACACCATCATCGAGTACACGGGCGAGATCCAGCGCTATACGGTGCCGCTGGACCGCGGCGTGGTGGCCGTCAACGGCCATCTTGGCGCGGTGCCGCGCTCGCGTTTCCTAGGCGAGCCGAACGATGGCGACATCCGTCTCGACAGCCAGTCCCATCAGCTCTCCGTCGAGCATCAGTTCTCGGACGACTGGAAGGGCCGCGTGGCGATGGCCTATCGCGGCGGCAGTCTGGAAGGGTTCTCGACCGAGGCCACCGCGCTGCAGGCCGATGGCCGCACGCTGACGCGGCAGCGGCGCTATCGCGATTTCCAGTCGGACGATGTCTCGCTGCAGGCCGACGTCACGGGCAAGTTCGCGACCGGCCCGGTGCGGCATGAATTGCTGCTTGGCGTCGACACCTATCGCTTCAGCAACAGCCAGGTGCTGCTGCGGCGCAATCCGAGCGCGGCCGCGCCTTACGCGATCGACATCTATTCGCCGGTCTACGGCCAGACGCCGCCGTCGCTGCTGCCGAACACGAACACGTACGAGCGGCAGACCAACGTCGGGTTCTACACGCAGGATCAGATGCAGTTCGGCGAGCGCTGGCGCGTGCTGGCCGGAGCGCGCTTCGACATCTACAACCAGTCGCTCGACAACCGTCTGCGCGGAACGAACACCAGCCAGCATCAGACGGCGGTATCGCCGCGGATCGGCGTGACGTACCTCGCGAGCCAGAACATCTCGCTGTTTGCCAACGCGAGCCGCTCGTTCCGCCCGAACGCGGGCAGCGACGCCAGCGGCAATGCGTTCTCTCCCGAGCATGGCCGTGCAGTCGAGGCCGGCGTGAAATTCGACAGCACCGATCGCCGGACAAGCGCGACGCTCGCCGTGTTCGATATCCGCAAGCGCAATGTGCTGACGACCGACCCGCTCGATGCGTCGTATCAGATCGCCGCCGGCGAGGCGCGTAGCCGTGGCGTGGAGCTTGACGTGGCCGGGCAGATCACCACGAACTGGCGCGTGACGGGTAACTTCGCCTTCACCGATGCCGAGGTCACCCAGGACGCGCGGCTCGCGTCGGGGACGCCGCTGGCCAATATCCCGCGCACGAGCGCGAGCGTGATGGCCATCTACGAAGATCAGGCGCCTATCGGCCAGCGGTATGGCGTGGGTGGCGGTGTGCGCTACGTCGGCACGCGCGCGGGCGATTCGCAGAACTCGTTCTCGCTGCCCACGTACACGCTGGCCGATGTGCTGGCGTACTGGCAGTACAGCAAGACCGTGCGCGTGTCGATGAACATCGACAACCTGTTCGATCGCACCTACTACACCAGCTCGTACAGCAGCGTCTGGGTGGCGCCGGGGTTGGGACGCACCGTGCGGGTGGGCTTGCGGCTCAGCTATTGATCGACGATCTCCATTCCCATACCGGTCCGATACCGATCCTCGAAACATTCGATACCCGATGCCTGCGCCGCGACTGCCCGCCTTCGCCGAGCCCGCCTCTCTCCCGCGCCGACGTGTGCTGCGCGCGGCCGCGTTGTCGCCGCTCGGCGGCCTGCTGGCGACAGCGAGTCCAGCGGAAGCGCATTCGACCTCGCCGCCCCCCGCCATGCCGCGCAACGCGGTGCGTGTGATCGGCCCATGGGAAATGTCGAGTCTCGACCCGCTGCGCAACGGCTATCTGTTCTCCCGCATGCAGGTCACGGAGACGCTCGTCGACTTCGACCCGGATGGCACACCCGTCCCCGGGCTGGCGGCACGCTGGAACGTGTCCGCGGATCGCCTGACATGGCGCTTTCTGCCCCGCGCCGATGCGCGCTTCCACGACGGCACCCCCGTTCGCGCGGGCGATATCGTCGCGGCACTGAACCGTGCACGGCATCCGGCCGGTGCGCTGGCGCGCGCGCCGATCGCGGAGATGCTCGTAGACGGCGACGCGGCGCGCATCCGCCTGACGCGGCCGTTTTCTCCGTTGCTTGCGTTGCTGTCGCACAGCAGCACGCAAGTGCTTGCCCCGGCATCGTTCGCCCACGATGGCAACGTACGGACCATCGTGGGGTCCGGCCCCTATCGCATCGTCGATCTCGAACCGCCGCAACGATTTTCGATTGCCGCGTTCGACGGCTGGCGCGGCGCACCTCCCGCCATTCGGGAGGCGTCGTATCTGTCGGTGGGCCGTGCGGAGATGCGCGCGCTGATGATCGAAGGCGGTCAGGCGGATCTCGCGTATGGCCTCGATCCCGGCACACTCGCGCGGTTGCGTCGCGCGCCAAACGTGCGCGTGCATGCGGTGACCGTTCCGCGGACCACGTTGCTGAAGGTCAACGCCGGTCATCCCTTCTTTGCCGATACGCGCGTGCGGCAGGCCATGTCGCTGGCGCTCGACCGCCGCGGCATCGCCACCGCGATCCTGCGCGATCCACAGCTGGCCGCGACGCAACTGTTTCCGCCGTCGCTGCCGGGATGGCACGATGCAGCGCTCCCCGCGCTGGCGTTTGACCCCGCGGCATCACAGCGGTTGCTGCGCGAAGCCGGCTGGGCCGCCGGGAGCGATGGCATCCTGCGGCGCGGGGGCGATCGCTTCGCCGTGACGTTGCGCACGTTTCCCGACCGTCCGGAGCTGCCCGTCATCGCCACGGCGATTCAGGAGCAGATGCGGCGCGTCGGCATCGAGGTCCGGGTGGCGGTCGGCAACTCGAGCGACATTCCGTTCTCGCATCGCGACGGATCGCTCGCGCTGGGGCTCTTCGCGCGCAACTATGGTGTGGTGCCGGACGCGTTCGGCGCGGTGGCGCAGGACTTCAACGGCGACGGTGGCGACTGGGGGCCGATGGGCTGGCATTCGTCCACCGTCTCGGCCGCGCTTGCGGAACTGCCTGCAATCGGCGATACGTCCGATACCCAGCAGGCAAGAGCCTTGCGTAGCCAGATCGCCGCGGTGTTGCAGCGCGAGCTGCCGCTGATTCCCGTCGTCTGGTATCGGCAGACGCTTGCGGCCAATCCGCGCCTTGCGCACGTGTCGATCGACCCGTACGAGCGCACCTATCGTCTGACGCAATTGCAGTGGCAATCATGAACGACCGTTCCGCTCCCGGCGCGCTGCCGGCAACCTTGCCCGACGCCGCAACGACGGCACGCCTCCCGCTCGCGAGCGGGCTCGCCCGTACCGCGTCGCGCATCGTGCTGCAGCGCGGGCTCCAGGCCCTGATCGTCGCCACCCTTGTCGGCACGCTGAGCTTCGTCATGATGCGCCTGCTGCCCGGCGATATGGCCTTTCGTATCGCGGCGGGCCGCTATGGCTACGACATGGTGACCGCGCAGGCCGCCGAGGCCGTGCGCGCGGAACTCGGTCTTGGGCTGCCATGGTCGCAGGCACTCATCCAGTGGTGGCACCGGCTGCTGCAAGGCGATCTTGGCCTGTCCGCCGTAACCGGCGCACCGGTGATTGCGGAGATTGGTCATCAGCTCGGGCACACATTGACGCTCGCCATCGCCGCGCTGGCCGTGTCGTGCGCGATCGCCGTGCCGCTGGGCCTTGTCGCCGGCCTGCATGCCGGCGGCACGATGGATCGGGCCACGCTCATGGCCTCGGTACTGCTACGGGCGATGCCGCCCTTTGTACTGGGCATCGTGCTCGTGTCGGTCCTGTCCATCGACTTCGCGCTCATTCCCGCAGCGGGGCCGCACGAGCATGGCGGCCTGATTGCCCCCGCCATTACGCTGGGCCTCGGCCTCGCCGCGACTTCCATGCGCGTAGCACGCGATGCGATGGCGGCGGTGGCGTCGTCGCCGTATTTCCGATTTGCCCAGACCAAGGGGCTTACCGATCGCGACGCGTTGCTGCGCCATGGCATCCGCAACGCGGCGATTCCGCTCGTCGCCTATCTCGGGGTCCAGCTGGTCTTTCTCGTCGAAGGCGTCGTCGTCATCGAGACGCTGTTCGCGTGGCCGGGCATCGGTCATGCGCTCGTGCATGCGATCTTCGGGCGCGATGTGCCGATGATTCAGGGCACGGCCATCGTCATGGGATTGATGTTCGTCGCGCTCAATACGCTCGTCGATCTCGCGTGCGCGGGCATCGATCCCCGGCTGCGCTTGCGACCGTGGTCACGCGGCGCGCGTCATGGAGGTGGCCAATGACGATGTGGCGTTCTCCGCGTCACCGCTGCGGATTCGCGCTACTGCTGATGCTCGCGGCCTTCGCGCTCGTGGGCCCCTGGATCGCTGGCCGCGCGCCGTTCGAGCAGGACCTGTACGGCATCCTGCAACCGCCGAGCCTCCACGAGCCATTCGGCACCGACCATCTCGGCCGCAGCATGCTGGCCCGCCTCTCGAGCGCCAGTCGCCTGTCGCTCGGCCTTGCCGTCCTCAGCGTGATCACGGCGGCGGTTCCCGGCACGTTGCTCGGACTGCTGGCCGCATGGCGCGGCGGCTGGACCGCGCGGGGTATCGGCGCCATCGCCGATGCGGTGCTGGCATTGCCGGGGCTGCTGCTCGTGCTGCTGCTCAGCGCTTTTGCGCCGGGGGCGTTCTGGCCGCTGTATGTCGGACTCTCGCTGGTGCTTTGGGTGGAATATTTCCGCGTCACGCGCGCGTCGGCGGCGGTGGTGCTGGCGAGCGAGCATGTGGAGGCGGCGCGGTTGCTGGGTTTTGGGCCGATGCATGTGCTGCGCCATCACGTGTTGCCGGAATTGCTGCCACTGCTCGGCACGCTCATGAGCTTCGGCGCGAGCGCGGCGGTGCTCGCGCTGGCCGCAATGGGCTTCATCGGGCTCGGCGCGCAACCGCCATCGGCCGAGCTCGGGCTCATGATGACCGAGCTATTACCCTACGCCGCCGAGGCGCCATGGATCATCGCCTGCCCGATCGTCGTGCTGACGCTTGCGACGTTGACGCTGGTGCTGCTTGGCGGCGCCGGACGGAGGCAAGCCGCATGACGCCGATGCAACCGCTGCTCGAAGTCGACACGCTTCGTGTGGAAGGTCCCGAGGGCCATCTGCTCGGCCCCGTCTCGTTCGCGCTGCACGCCGGTCGCGCGCTTACGCTGCTTGGCGAAAGCGGCTCGGGCAAGAGCCTGCTGGCCCACGCCATCATGGGCACGCTGCCGCGCGGACTGCGCGCGCGCGGCCGCATCGTACTGGGCGGCCGCGCGTTCGAAGCCAACGACGTCCGGTCGCGCCGCGCGAGCTGGGGCCGAGACATCGCGCTCCTCCCACAGGAGCCATGGATCGCCCTCGACCCGACGATGCGCGTCGGCGCGCAACTTGCGGAAACGCACGCGCTGGTCGGCGCCAAGTCGCGTACGGAAGCATGGACGCGCACGCTCGACGATCTGAGGACGCTGGGTCTTGGCGGGGCGGCGATGGCATGGCCCATCACCCTCTCGGGCGGCATGGCCCAGCGCGCCGCGTTCGCGATCACGCGCGCGGGCGGCGCGCCCGTGCTGATCGTCGACGAGCCGACGAAAGGGCTGGACCACACCGCCCGCGACGAGATCATGACGCGTCTGCGGCAGGCACTCGAGTCCGGCTGCACGGTGCTGACCATCACTCACGATATCGCCGTCGCCCGCGCGCTTGGCGGCGACGTCGCCGTGATGCTGTCCGGCGACGTCGTCGAACGGGGCGAGCCGCAAACGGTGCTGGCGCAGCCTGCACACACCTACACCCGCGCCCTGCTCGCCGCCGACCCTGCTTCGTGGAAGGCTCACGCGGCAGCCCACACGGCGGCCGCGGGGGAGGAGGTGCTCACCGCCACAGGTCTGCGTAAGGATGTTGGCCACCACAGCGGCCACCGCAGCGGCCACCGCAGCGCGCACCGCACACTGTTCCGCGACCTGACCCTCACGCTGCGCGCGGGCGACCGCGTCGCGGTCACGGGCCCAAGCGGCAGCGGCAAATCCACCCTCGGCAACGTGCTGCTAGGCCTCGTCTCCGCCGACAAAGGCACAGTCCACCGCCACGCGTCCATCGAACGCGTACGCTACCAAAAGCTCTATCAGGAACCGACCTCCGCCTTCGCCCCGCGCCGAGCCATCGGCCACGCGCTGGCGGACCTGTGCAACCGCCACCGTCTGGACAACGCCCGCATCGCCCCGCTGATGCAGCAGATGCGCCTGCCGGAACCCTTGCTCGCGCGCCTGCCCAACGAAATCTCCGGCGGGGAACTGCAACGCTTCGCCCTCCTCCGCACCCTGCTGCTCGACCCCGTCTTCCTCTTCGCCGACGAACCGACGTCCCGCCTGGACCCCATCACGCAACAGGAGGTCTTCGACACCCTGGTCAACATGACCCTCGAGCGCGGTTGCGCGCTGATGGTCGTGACGCACGATCCGTTTATCGCCGGGAGCCTGGGTCCGCGGCGGGTAGCAATTGGTGAGCAGACGTAGCGGGGTAAAATCTGCTCGCGCTGGATCGAAAGATAATTATAGAGCACTTATGAATGCATATATCTGCTCAATTGAGCAGATATTCGGTAAATCGGCTCAAATTGGTTTAATCTGCTCACCCCATTGAGCAGATCCGACCGAGCCTCGTGCACCGACTATCTTCCACGCAAGTCCTCGAGGCCATCGAACGTCTGGCAAAAGCGGGCACAGGCGAGGTGTCGTCGAGCGACATCACTCGCGAAGTGCAAGGGAGTTCCGCGACGGTTCGCCGGCATATCGACGCGCTTCTTGCCGAAGGCAAGCTGACCCGTTCCGGGAAAGCGAGAACCACGCGTTATCGTCTGACACCATCAGGGCAACCGACGAACACCGCGCCAGTTCCCCTGCCCGGCGCCGACAATGCAACCGCAGCCGACCCGTTCGCTCATCCCGACTGGTCAGAGGCATCGCTGGCATTACGCGATCGATTGAGCTTGCCCCTCGGCGCAAGAGACCCGGTCACCTATCACCGTGACTTCGTTGACGCCTACCGTCCAAACGAAAGCTACCTGCTTCCGCAACGCCTCGCGGATGAGCTCTATCAGGCGGGAAGGCTGGCTGGACAGCAGCCGGCGGGTACGTACGCGCGCAAGGTGTTCGAGCAACTGCTCATCGACCTGTCCTGGTCCTCGTCGCGCCTCGAGGGCAACCGATACACGCTGCTGGCAACGAAGGAATTGTTCGAACGCGGCGTCGATGGGGATGACACCGACGCGGTCATGCTGCTCAACCACAAGCGGGCGATCGAGTATCTGGTGGAAGGGGTTCCCACCGAGGGACTGACGACGGCCGTACTTCGCAACTTGCATGCGACGCTGATGGAGGCATTGCTGGCGAACGATAACGCCCTCGGTACGATCCGCGGCACGGTCGTCAATATCAGCGACACGGTGTATGTGCCCGCGCAGGTACCCGCGGTATTGCACGAGATGCTGCAGGCCATCGTTGACAAGGCACGCCTCATCAAGAACCCCGTCGAAGGCGCGTTCTTTCTATGGGTCAACGTTGCCTACCTGCAGCCGTTCGAGGACGGCAACAAGCGCACGAGCCGGCTCGCGGCAAATATACCGTTGATGCTGTATAACTGCGCGCCACTGGCATTCCTCGACGTGGACCCGTCGGACTACGCTCAAGCCATGCTGGGCATCTACGCGTTGCAGAATGCGGCGGCGGCAGTAGATCTCTTCGCATGGACCTACCGTCGGTCCATCAAAAAATACGCCGTCGTAAAGAGTTCCTTCGCCTCCCCGGACCCGCGGCGCCTTCGCTATCGGCCAGCGCTGGAAGAAGCCGTCAGGATGATCGTGCTGGAGCGCCAGTCAGCCGCCGCAGCGGTCGAAGGCGTCGCACACACGGAAGACAAGGCGCCCGGATTCGCCGCACTGCTCGCCGAAACGCTACAGTCATTGGGCGAGTACAACTGCGCCCGGTTCCGCCTCACGTCAACGGCTACAAGAGAATGGGTCGAGGCAGGCCGGCCGATGTAACGGTCGCATCGATCAATGCGCGTACACCGCCTCCCAGCTCTTGAACCCCTTCACTTCGATCGGATTACCGAACGGGTCCGTGAAGAACATGGTCCATTGCTCGCCCGGTTCGCCTTCGAAGCGGACCTGCGGTGCGAGGACGAAGTCGGTGTTGGCGGCGGTCAGGCGGTCGGCCAGAGCGCGCCAGTCGGGGAGCAGCAGGATGATGCCGAAATGCGGCATTGGGACCATGGCGTTGCCGACGCGGCCCGTGCGGGCCGTCTCGAACGGTTTGCCGAGATGGAGCGAGATCTGGTGGCCGAAGAAGTCGAAGTCGACCCACGTGTCGGTGCTGCGGCCTTCCTTGCAGCCGAGTACGTCGCCGTAGAAGCGGCGCGCTTCGTCGAGGTTCGTGATGTTGAAGGCGAAATGAAAAACGGACTGCGGCGATTGCGTCATGGAGCGTTGAAGATCGAAAGTCGGAAGGTTATGCGGAATGGCCGCGCCGGAGCACAGTGCCTGCCCGCGCGCCCGTGGGAGCGCCGTCGCGCCATGCCACCTCGCCGTTGACGAGCACGCAGACGATGCCCGCGGCCTGCGCGACGGGTTGCTCGAACGTCGCGGTGTCGATGATACGCGCCGCGTCGAACACGGTGATATCCGCGTAGTTGCCTTCGGCCAACACGCCACGGCCGGTCAGGCCGAAATGCCGCGCGGTCAGGCCGCTCATCTTGTGGACCGCGGTTTCGAGCGGGAACAGGCCGACATCGCGGCTATAGTGTCCCAGCACGCGCGGGAACGTGCCCCACAGTCGCGGATGAGGAACGGGGTCGTGCGGCAGGCCGTCCGAGCCGATCATCGTCTGCGGGAAGGCGAGGATGCGGCGCACGTCGGCCTCATCCATCAGGAAGTAGATGGCGCCCGCCGGTTGCAGCGCGTCGACCGTATCCTCCGGCGACAGGCCCATTTGCGCGGCGATGGCGTCGAGGTCCTGCCCCGCGAATTCGGGATGTGGCTGCGAGCGCGTCACGATCACGCGGCTCGATACGGCCAGACGATCCTTGCGCAGGATCGTCGAACCCGCCTGATAGGGATAGCAGTCCAGGCCCAAGCAGTGGTGCTGCATCGCCCGCGACAGGTGCCCGAGCGTTTCCACCGATCGCCCGTGATTCTTCGGGCCGATCAGCTTGTGATGCGACACCACCGTCCCCGCCTTGGCAGCCGCGCCGACGATCACGGCCTCGTCGATCGCCTCGCACACGCGGTCGCCCTCGTCGCGGATATGGCTCGCGTGCACGCCGCCGAAGCCCCGCATGGCCGACGCCACGCGCGACATCTCGTCGGTGGTCGCCGGCATGGCTGCCGGATATGCCGCGCCCGTGGACATGCCACACGCGCCCGCCACCATCGCATCGCGCAGCAACGCCTGCATGGCGGCGATCTCCGTCTCGGTCGCCGCGCGGTCAAGCCGGTTCATGACGGCGACACGCAGCGTGGTATGGCCCACGAGACAGGCGGCATTGACGGCGGGCGCCGCGCGCTCGAGCGCATCGAGATAATCCCCGAACACGGTGTAGCGGAACGTGGACGGATCCTCACCGAGCAGGTCGAGCGGCGGCGGCACCGGCTGCCCCGCCGTCGCGCACCACGGCGCGAGGCTGATGCCGCAATTGCCGGTGACGACGGTGGTCACGCCCTGGCTCAGCTTGGCCGGCATCAACGGATGCTGCATCAGATAGCGGTCATCGTGCGTATGCGCATCGATGAATCCCGGCGCAACGATATGCCCGCGCGCATCGAGCTCGACCCCACCGCGCGCTGCCGACAAATCGCCGATGGCCGCGATGCGCTGGCCGTCGATGGCCACGTCCGCATCGAATCGCGGCGCGCTCGTTCCGTCGATGACGGTGCCTCCACGCAGCACTACGTCGAAGTCGGCCATGATCGTCAATCCAGCGTCGCGCCCGACGTGCGGATCACGCCCGCCCAGATCGGACGTTCCTTGTGCGCAAGGTCGAACAACGCGCTGCGCGGACCCGTGGTGACTTCATACGCCATATCCGCGAGGCGCGCCTTGATGGCATCTGAATTGGCCGCCTTGTTGAACGCGCGGTTCAGCATGTCGAGGATCTGCGGATCGGTGCCGGCCGGTGCGACATAACCGGTCCATGCCACGGCCTGGTAGTCCTTGAGGCCGCTCTCGGCCATCGTCGGCAGTTGCGGCAGGCGACTGTCGCGCTGCTTGCCCGTGACGGCCAGCGGCACCACGCTACCGTTCTTCAGATACGGCGAGATCGACGTAATGTTCTCGAAGACGAGATCCACTTCTCCGCGCAGCAGCGCAAGATCCGCCTCCGGACCGCCCTTGTACGGCACGTGCGTGATCTGCACGCCGGCCATCGACTTGAACATCTCGGCGCTCAGATGGCCCGTGGTGCCATTGCCGCCCGAAGCCACGGCTAGTTTGCCGGGCGCGGCCTTCGCCTTCGCCACGAGTTCCGCCACGCTCTTCACGCCGAGGTCCTTGCGCACCGCCAGCACGTTCTGCACATAGCCCGTCAATGCCACCGGCGCGAGCTGCTTGTCCGCGTCGTACGGAAGCTTCTTGTACAGCGACTGGTTGATGGCGAGCGTCGCCACGTTGGCGAACCCGATCGTGTAGCCATCGGCCGGCGCACTGATGACGGCCTGCGTGCCGATGATGCCGGACGCACCCACGCGATTCATGACGACGACGGTCTGGCCGAGGTCGCGGCTCACCGCGTCCGCGAGCAGGCGCGACACGATGTCGGGCGTGGTGCCTGCGTTGAACGGTACGATCAGCGTGATCGGGCGGTCGGGATAGGCGGCGAACGCCTGCGCCGACAGGAGCAGCGATGCGGCGGCAATCGCCATGCGCGCGATGCGGGTCACGGCACGGAGGGGAGTGAAGGTGAGAGACATATGCAGCGATTCCTGGTTCAGCGGGGGTTGGCGGTAATCCGGCGCGCGCGCCGGCATGGGCAAGGGGTTGTCTCAGGCCCCGTGCTGGGCGGCCGCAGTGGACTGCAGCATCATTTGTAGAAGGGGCAGATCGATGTTTCCGCCGGACAGGACGACCACCGCATCGCGGCCCTCCAGATCGATGTAACCGGCGAGCAGCGCCGCCAGCGCGACGGCGCCACCCGGTTCCACGAGCAGCCGCAGTTCCTCGAGCGCAAAGCGAATCGCGGTCGCAACTTCCGCGTCGGTGACCGCATGCGCGGCATCGAGATAGCGGCCATTGATCGCAAAGGGCAACTCGGCCGGCGTGACGGCCTGCAAGGCATCGCAGATTGACGCGGCGCCGGCAGGGTTGGTCTCACGCTGACCGCTCCGCAACGAACGCACGGTGTCGTCGAACGCCGCGGGCTCCGCGGCGACGATGCGTGTGCCGGGGCTGATCGCTTCGATCGCCAGACCGCATCCCGCAAGCATCCCGCCACCGCCACACGGCGCGGCAAAGGTCCCAAGGTTTCGGCGCGCGGCCGATGGCAGATCCTGAAGCGCTTCCAGCGCGAGCGTGCCTTGCGCGGCAAGCACGTCGGGATGATCGCCGGGTGGCACCAGCGTGCCACCGGTCTCCGCGAGCAGGCGCATGCCGATGGTCTCGCGGCTCTCGTGGCGGCGGTCGTAATGCACGACGCGTGCGCCCTGTGCCAGCGCGCGGTCCACCTTGTTGCGCGGCGCATCCACGGGCATCACGATCGTCGCCTCGACGCCAAGCCGCTTTGCCGCCCATGCGATGGCCTGCCCATGATTGCCCGTGGAATACGCGACGACGCCACGCGCGCGCGCGGCCGCGTCCATCGCGAGCAATGCGTTGAGGGCGCCCCGCGCCTTGAACGAACCGGTCACCTGCAGGCATTCGGGCTTGATCCACACCGGTGCGCCGGCCAGCGCATCGAGCCGCGCGCTGCGCAGCAGCGGCGTCCGCACAACATGCGGGGCGAGCGCGCCGGCCGCGCGTTCGACATCGGCGAACACGGGCACGCGCATCTCGCCGAGCATCTCGTGATGAATGGTGGCGGGTAATGAAGGACGTGCGGTGGTGTGCAATGTCGCCTCCATCATTCGGAAGCCGGCGTCCGGGCCGGTGTCCAGGCTGGCGGCGCTTCGCTGCCCGTCTGCGCGGTGATGCGGCCATATGCTTCCACGCGGCGATGCTTCTCGAAGTTGAACACCGTCGAACGGCCCAGCTCGCAGAGGTCCAGATTGCAATCGGCCACGATGAGTTCGTCGTCCCACGTCGTGGCCTGCGCCATGATCTCGCCCTGCGGGTTGACGATGATCGAGTGGCCGAACATTTCGCAGCCATCCTCCGTGCCGGCCTTGGCCACGGCCACGGCGAACGTCGCGTTCTGGTAGGCCCCGGCCTGGATCGACAGCTGCGAGTGGAACACGCGCAGGTGATGGGCCTCGAAACCGCGGTTCTCCTGATTCATGCTCGGTGTGTTGTAGCCGAGCATGACCAGTTCCACCTGCTGCAGACCGAGCACACGCCACGACTCGGGCCAGCGGCGGTCATTGCAGATCATCATGCCGACGTTTACATCGACGTCGCCGATCGGCGCGCGCGTCACGGGGAAACCGAGGTTGCCCGGTTCGAAGTAGCGCTTTTCCAGATGCTGGACCTTGCGATGCGTCGCGAACTCGGCGTGGCCCGGCAGATGGACCTTGCGATATTTCAGGACGATCTCGCCGGACGGCGCGATGACGACCGACGTGTTGAAACGGCGCTTGCGCGCGATGCCCGTCTCGTCGGGCTCGAACGCGATCTCCGCATAACCGAGGTACACGGTCAGGCCATAGCGGCGGATGGCGTCGAACAACGGCTGCGTGGCGGGCGACGGCAACTGCGTCTCGTACCAGCCGTCCGCTTCGTCGAGGTCTTCGTGATACCAGCGTGGGAAGAACGTCGTCAGGGCCAGTTCGGGGAAAACGACCACTTGCGCACCACGCCGGTGCGCGCGCTCGAGCAACCGCACCATGCGGCCGACCGCGACGTCGCGGCCTTCGTGTTTCTGAATCGGGCCGAGTTGGGCGGCCGCTACGGTGATGAGTCGTGTCATGAATCTGGCGTGCGTGGAGCATCGGGCGTTGATGGCAGGGCCAGTGTAGGGACGGGGCCATCGGGCCGGAAGCGCGCGGGCCGCGCGCCGAGTCGGCTTGCCCTATGCGGCTGCGGGAGCCGCCAGGCCCGATGCGGCAAGGGTTCGCGCGCGGCGAAGCGGGGCTTTCCCGCTCCCGCCCCATAACCGGGCGTTATGGCCTGCCGACAAACATTGATGCCGCCGCGCGCGCTGTCGTCGCGACGCCGCCACACTCACTGCGTCCGCTGCGCGAGCAGATGCGTGAGGGTTGCGACGAAACCCTTCGCCAGCGTCGACATGGCCTGCTGTCGCGAGTGGATGAGGTAGATCTTGTGGGCCAGGGCAGGACGAATCGGCTTGAGGACGATATCCCCCGCGCCTTCGGGCGTGTAGCCGAAGGACTCCATCAGCGCGACGCCGACGCCTTCGCGCACGAGCGCCATCGCTTCCGGCGTCGAGCGGATCTCGATATCGGGCACAAGCGTGCCGCGTTCGGAGGTCAGGAACTGGGCGGAGAGCCGGCCGAACGGTGTATCGCCGCCGTAGCCGATGAACGTCGAGCCACGCAGATCATCGACGGTGAGTTCCTCGTACTCCGCCAGGGGGTGCCCACGCGGGACGGCGCACATGATGTTGCCCTCGCCGATCTCGCGCGCCCGCAGTTGCGAGCCGTCGGGGGGCGCCATCGATGCAATGCAGAGGTCCGCCTGGCCCTGGGCGACGAAGGGCAACAGCGCGTCGAACGGCAGCGGGCGGTAGTGCACGCGCACCGACGGATGCCGATGCCGGAAACGCTGGATCGCGCGCGGCATCAGCCATTCGCTATAGCTCGGGCTCGACACGATCGATAGCCTGCCATCGCCATGCTCGGCGAGACTGGCCGCCACCTCGTTGAAGCGGCGCACGCCATCGAGAATCGGCCGCACTTCCGCAAAGAGCCGGTGCGCTTCGGGCGTGGGATGCAACCGCCCGCGCTCACGATCGAACAGCGCGAAGCGAATGCGCGATTCGATGGTGGCCAGCACGCGGCTGATCGCGGGTTGCGACACGCACAGCATGCGGCCCGCCTCGCTCAGCGAGCCCGCGACCATGATGGCGTGGAACACTTCGATCTGGCGCAGGTTGAGCGGCGTGCTCGCGGGCGTGCCCCGGGAAGTTCGGGGCGTATGTGGATCGGGAGGCATACCCGAGTGGGACGCAAGATCCAGGCCAAAGCGGTGGCCTGAATGCCGCTACAACTTCCTGCCCGATATGCCGGATATTCCCGATACGAAGACGTCGTCGTAATGGATCAAAACGGAATCACAGCGCGGTATCAGAGGAGAATCACAGCGGCACCATCGCAAAGTCTTCCTTGCCGACATCGCACAGCGGACAACGCCAGTCGTCGGGGACATCCGCCCACTTGGTGCCGGGCGGAATCCCCTCTTCGGGCAACCCCTCGGCCTCGTCATACACCCAGCCGCAAAGCAGACACACCCACTGCTGAAATTCAGCCTCAGCCACGCGCGGCGTTTCCGCCTTGGTCTGAACCGGCGCCTCGGCAATGACATCCAGCGCCACCACCAACGGCGCCGCGGTGTCTGCCAGATCCGCCTCCAACCGCCGCTGCAACGCCTCATACAACTGCCGCGCTTCCTCGCGCGAAAGATCGATCCAATAAGGCTCCCCGGCAGTGTCGTTGAGGCGTTGCGCGGAAAACTGAAGTTCGAGGAATGTGCCTTTGGTGTACATGCGGTTAAAGCGTTGGGGACGACCCCAGACGATAAGCGAGTACGCACCGCAGCGTCGTACGCTCAGCCGTACGAGTCATACAAAAACGTTGAAGGCAGGGTCACGCCAATGGCAACCCCACCCCCATCTCTTCGAACACCTCCTTCACCACCGCCAACCCATTCAACGCCGCCGGAAACCCAGCGTAGACCGCCATCTGCATCACCACCTCCACCACCTCTCCCGGCGTGCATCCCACATGCAAGGCTGCATGAACGTGTACACGCAGTTGCGGACGGGCATTGCCCAGTGCGCACAGGGCTGCGACGGTTGCCAGTTCTCGTTCGCGCAGGCCCAGTCCCGATCTCGCATAGATATCGCCGAATGGAAACTCGACGATATAGCGGGCGAAATCCGGAAACGACTTCCTCAGCGACTCGATGACCTCGATGCCAGCCGTGCCATCCACTGCGGACAGCATGCGCAAACCTTGTTCGTAACGATCGACGCTCATGTTCCACCTCCTTGTTGAATGCAGCCACTGTACGAGCCACCGATCGATGTGCGAATGACCAATGTTGTGATACCTTTTTGATATGGTCCAACGCCTCGATTCCCGATCCCTTTCGCTGTTCCTGGCCGTCGCCGAGACGCTGAGTTTTCGGCAAGCGGCCGAGCGGCTGCATCTCTCCCAGCCGCCGCTCAGCAGAGCGGTGCGGGAGCTCGAGGAGCGGTTAGGGGTGCGGTTGTTCGAGCGGAACACCAAAGGCGTAACGCTCACCGCCGCGGGGGAGAAGCTGCTGCCCTATGCCCGCGGCGTAGCGAAATTGCTTCGCGAGGCCGAGGCGGCCGTCGTAACGCAGGCCTTACCACCGAATCTGCGGCTTGGGCTCACCAGCGCCGTCGAGCCGGCGTGGTTCCGAGGATTGGCGCAGCGGGTGCAGGCCGCGCACCCCGGCACCGTCGTCACGACGTTCTCGGATACCTCGCCGCGGCTCGTGCGGCAGATGCGGGCGGGCAAGCTGGATGCCGCCTTCATCGCCTTGCCGACGGACGCTGACGGGCTCCATCTGCGCGAGCTCGATCGGTTGCCCATGGTCGTGGCGATACCGTCGGTGCATCGGCTGGCAAAGCGCAGGGCAGTGCGTCTCGCGGACCTGCAAGGCGAGCGCGTCTTCTGGTTCGAGCGCGCACGCCAGCCCGCCTTCTACGACCACTGCCAGACGGTTTTCTCCCGCCATGGGTTCGCACCGCCAAAGCTCAGGGAGCCCACGGACCACCATGTCCTGCTCAGCGAGGTCGCCAACGGCCGCGGTATCGCGCTGCTGCCGAAGTCGTTCACTGCCCTGCGGCGCGCGGGTATCGTCTACCGGCGGTTGGTCGAGGGCGAGGAACTATCGGTGGGCATCGGCCTCGCTTCGCCGTCGGATCGTGCGGACGTGGCCCACATCCTCACAGCCGCAGCCGGATTCCCGCAAGACATCGGATAGACCAAACGGGACTTACAACGAACGGGTGTTGCGCGCCGGAATGTGTACTCAGCCCGGCAGCTTTGCCGCCAGCACGTCTACCTTCTCGATCGACGGAGGCTTCGCGAATAGCGTATCGGCCTTCTCCATGAGCGCGGCCGCAACTTTGCCAGAAAGGTGAGCCTCCCGCCCGGCCTCGTCCGGAAACGCATCGAAGATGCCAAAGGTAGACGGTCCAAGGCGGATGCCGAACCACGCTGTGGTCGCGGGCTCCGCCTCCACTAGCGGTAGACCGCTCAAAAGAAAGTTCTCAACCTCCTTCTCCTTGCCCGGCTTGGCTTCCAGACGAACGAACAATGCGAGCTTTACCATGACATATCTCCCGATGATGAACGAATACTGCCTCGCCCTCATCCCACTCTAGTGCATGCGCCCGTGCGTTTCGCTCGAACCGCAGAATTCAGACAAAGCGAAACAGAATCGCAGAAGACGCACGCGGTATCGCGCACCTATGGTGTTGACTGTCGCCGGCCACCGGCGCGGACGACGCATCTGGAGCCACTGTCATGGTCAAGATCTATGGAAGACGTCGCTCCGCCAACGGCTATGCGATTCGCGACTTCCTTCATCGCAGCGACATTCCTTACGAGTGGATAGAGCTCACAGGCGATGCGGACGCGGCATCGCTTGCTGGCGTGCGGAACCTGACCGATGCCCGCTTGCCCCTGTGCGTCTTCCATGACGGCACATGGCTCGAATGTCCGACCATCCGCCAGATCACGGAGAAGCTCGGATGGTTCGCCAACCCTTCACGTTCGGAGTACGACCTGGCCATTTACGGCGCCGGTCCCGCCGGACTCAGCGCGGCGGTGTACGGGGCATCGGAAGGGCTGCGCACCGTACTGGTGGAACGATGGGCAGTGGGCGGGCAGGCCGGTAGCAGTTCGAAGATCGAGAATTACCTCGGCTTTCCAGATGGCATCGGCGGCTGGGAACTCGCCGAACGCGCTCGCACCCAGGCAATGAAGTTCGGTGCCGAAATACTGCTTGCACGCGCCGGCGTACGCGCGGAGTTTCCGCCCGGAAAGGGCATCGTCTATCTGGAGGATGGAACCCGCATCACCGCTAGAACGTCCATCTGCGCGACTGGGGTGGCGTATCGCAAGCTAGGCCTGGCCGACGAGGATCGCTTCTTCGGTTCCGGCCTCTACTATGGCGCGGGCGCGAGTGAAGCGGCACTGACGCACGGTGAAGACGTCTATATCGTTGGAGGCGGAAACTCGGCGGGTCAGGCGGCCATGTACTTCGCGCTGTCGGCCAATCGCGTCTGCATGATCGTGCGCGACGCCTCGCTGAAGAGCTCGCTCTCGCAATACCTGGTGGACCGTGTGACCTCCGCACCGAATGTCGAGGTCGTAACCTGCACGCAGGTCACGGCGCTCCGCGGCGACGAGACGCTGCGTGGCGTCACGCTGACCGATGTGCGCACTGGCCAGCGCCGCGACGTCGACGCGCACTGGCTCTTCGTCTGCATCGGTGGCGTGCCGCAAACCGAATGGGCGACGGAGGTGGGTATAGTGCGTGACGAGTCCGGCTACCTCGTCACGGGTCCGGACCTCCGAGAGTTCGCGCCCGATCTGCAATGGCCGCTCGAGCGCGCTCCGCTTTATCTGGAGACCAGCACACCGGGCGTGTTTGCCGCGGGCGACGTACGCCATGCGTCTATCAAGCGCGTGGCATCGGCCGTGGGGGAAGGCGCTATGTGCGTGGCGCTGGTGCATCGCTATCTAAACGACGGCTGACCCGCCGCGCGTGGCGAACAGCGCGGGGCCGTCTTGCGATATCGGGGCCGGATGTCAGCTCTTGGCGTACTCGAACTGCGGCAGCTTCTTCAGCGCGTCCTTGCTTGCACCGGGGAGGATCGCTTTCAGCGCGATCTGCCTGGAATGCTGGACGGGGATCGCGACACGATGCGACGCCACCCCAAGGAAACCGCCCACATCGACGATCGCGGCGGAGAGCGTACCGTCCGGCGCCCGCAAGGCGCGCGGCGTCACAGACATTGTCGGGGCACTACCCAGCCACCCGGCGCCAGCCCGGCGACGCGTTGCTTCAGGCCGGGACCGCAAACCAGACGCGCCTTGCGGGGGCACCGGTCAGAGGACCGCTGTTCGACTTCGCTCCGGCCATCGCCATCCAGTTGACGTTTTTTCCGTCCAGCATGCGGGTCACGGCAAGATGCGTCATCGCGCTATCGGGTGCGGCGCCGTGCCAGTGCTTGACACCCGGCGGGCACCAGACAACATCGCCTGGGTGAAGGATCTGGACCGGCTTGCCCCATTCCTGAGTCAGCCCCGTACCGGACAGCACAACGAGACGCTGCCCTGCGGGATGGGTATGCCACGCCGAACGCGCGCCGGGCTCGAAGGTCACGTTGCTCCCGGAGGCGGGGATGTCCTTGCTGGCTGGCCAGACCGGCTCCACGCGCACACGCCCGGTGAAGAACTCGGCCGGACCAGCGCTTGCCGCCTGCGTGCCGGCACGCGCGATCTGCTGGACGTCATTGGCAGTGCCGGCCGCGGAAGGCGAGGCCTGCACGGTCCCCATCGGCAAGATGCCAGCGGCACAGCAAAGTCCGCAGAAGAGTTTCATGACATGCGTCCTTGAATAGCGTTGTGGGTTCACACTGTACGACCGCTATCATTGGGTGAGAAGATTGTCTAATCCGCATACACTGGTGCATATCATTCACCAATGGCTATCGACAACCTGAACGATCTGCAGCTGTTCGTCATTGTGGCGAGGGAGCGCAGCTTTACGCGGGCAGCCGCGCAGGCCGGCTTGTCGCGCTCCGCGCTAAGTCATGCGATATCGGCACTGGAAGCGCGACTCGGCGTTCGGCTGCTGACGCGCACCACGCGTAGCGTGTCGCTCACCGATGCTGGCGCGCGCCTGTTGAACGTGCTTGCGCCGCGGCTCGGCGAGATCGAAACCGAACTCGCGTCGCTCGCGTCCCTCCGCGATGCGCCTGCCGGCACCGTCCGCATCACGGCCCACGACCACGCCATTGCCAAGGTCCTATGGCCGAAGCTTTTGCCTCTCCTGCGGCAGTACCCCGACATCCACATCGAATTCAGCGTGGACTATGCGATGACCGATATCGTGGCGCAGCGTTTCGACGCAGGCGTACGCAGCGGTGACCGTGTGGACAAGGACATGATCGCGGTTCGCATCGCGCCCGACCTCCGCATGGCCGTGACCGCATCCCCCTCCTATCTTGAAGGTAAGCGGCCCCCCTCCGCGCCGCAGGATCTGACGGCACACCGTTGCATCAACCTGAGGCTGCCCACGCATGGCGGGCTTTATGCGTGGGAACTGGAGAAGGGTCGCAAGTCGGTCAGCGTGCGCGTGGACGGTCAAACGACCTTCAACAATACGTTGCTGATGCTACAGGCGGCACTCGATGGCATGGGGCTCGCCTACCTCCCTTTCGACCTCGTGCAGCCCTACGTGGCGCAAGGCCTGCTATCGCCCGTGCTCGAAGACTGGTGGCCGACGTTTCCCGGCTACCACATCTACTATGCCACGCGGCGCCAGATGTCCCCTGCCCTGAAGCTGGTCATCGACGCGCTCCGCATCTGAGCCGATGCGTTCGGCGGGCGCAGGAACGAGACATAGCTGAGCAGAAATCGATAAGAAGCGCGGAGAGGTCGTGGGTAGACTGCACTTGCAGCTCGCTACAGAGCGAAAGCCGGAGCCAGGAAGAACCCATGAGAATCGCACAGATCGCGCCCCTGGCGGAACGCTGCCCGCCTATCCTCTATGGCGGAACCGAACGCATCGTGTCATATCTCACGGAGGAACTCGTATCGCAAGGTCACGACGTCACGTTGTTTGCGAGCGGCGACTCCGTAACCAGGGCCGCGCTCGTATCCAGTTGTAGCGGAGCAATGCGCCTCGATACAGAGATACGCGACCCCTCGCCGTATTACCTGATGATGCTGGATGAAGTCGTCGCGCGAGCACACGAGTTCGACGTCATCCACTTCCATATCGACATGCTGCACTACCCGTTGCTGCGGCAAATGGCTTCGCCTGTCGTGACGACGCTCCACGGACGGCTCGATCTGGCGGACCTTCAACCGTTCTACCGACGATTTCCCCAGTACCCCGTCGTGTCCGTATCCGCCGCACAGCGCCTTCCCATGCCCGCGGTCAACTGGGCGGGCACAGTACTGCATGGCCTGCCGCCCGACCTGTTGCGCTACCGGGCGGAGCCGTCGGGCGGCTATCTCGCGTTTCTTGGACGCATCTCGCCGGAAAAACGCCCCGACCATGCCATCGAGATTGCCGCACGGGCGGGGTTTCCCCTCAAGATCGCGGCAAAGATCGACGAAGTCGACCGGGCCTACTGGGAAGGAACGATCGAGCCAATGCTGAAGGCAAACCCCCTTTGCGAATACATCGGGGAGATCGACGAACAGGAGAAGGCCAGGTTCCTGGGTAACGCTGCCGCCTTGCTATTTCCCATCGCATGGCCCGAACCATTCGGCGTCGTCATGATCGAGGCAATGGCCTGCGGCACGCCGGTCATTGCGTTTCGCTGCGGGTCCGTCTGCGAAGTCATCGAAACGGGCGTCAGCGGCTTTATCGTCGAAACGGTCGATGACGCGGTGGCGTCAGTGCATCGCCTCGGGGAGTTGTCACGCGCCGGGGTGCGCGCCGCGTTCGAGGAACGCTTCACTGTGAAGCGCATGGCAAACGATTACCTGCGCATCTACCGCGGCCTGCAATCGTCGCCAAGCGTCGTGCGGCGGGACGAGCCCGATGAACTCGAGCTCGCTTGAAAGGAGACGCCATGCAATCCGATTCGCCAGTCCATGACGGGGATACGACAACGGTGGCTGGGGCGCTGCGTGTGGCGCAGTTTTACATTCCTACCACGGCGTCGCTTCAGGAGCGCAGGCCACGGACGCTCAAGCACGGCGATGCCTTTGCGCTGTTCGACCACAACGGCGACGCAGTGGGAGGAATCGGCAGTCCGGAGGGTCTATACCATCTCGATACCCGGCATCTCTCGTTCCTGCGGCTGTCCATCGATGGCGCCCGCCCCATGTTGCTGTCTTCCACGCTGAATGACGACAATTCCGCATTGACCTGCGACTTGACGAATCCCGACCTCCCCGATGAGAACGGGAACCTGAGGCTGGAGCGAGATCTGATCCACCTGCGCCGCACGCGGTTTCTTTGGAACGGCACCTGCTACGAGCGGCTCGCCGTGAGCAACTTTGACGAATGCGCGCGCCGCGTTCGCATCGAGATCGATTTCGCCGCCGACTTCGCGGATGTTTTCGAGGTTCGCGGCACGGCGCGCGCCCGGCGGGGATCCCTTCACGAAGCCACGCTGACGCCGGAGTCCGTCACGCTGAGTTATACGGGCCTGGATAACGTCGTGCGTAAAACGGTACTCGGCTTCCATCCGACACCGGATAGCCTGACGGCAACCCGTGCCAGCTTCGCGTTGACGCTCGATCCGTTGTCGTCGAAGCAATTGAGCATGGAGGTCCGCTGCGCTTCGTTTTCCGAGGCGCCTGCCGGACCCCTGACCTTTCTATCCGCGCTGCGCAAGTCTCGTAGAGAGTTGCTGCGGATGTCGGAGCGGGAAACCTCGATTGAAACGTCGAATGAATCGTTCAACGAGCTATCCCGCCGCAGTGTCTCGGACCTGCACATGCTGAGAACAGACACACCGCACGGCCCCTACCCCTACGCTGGCATTCCATGGTTCAGCACGCCGTTCGGCCGAGACGCCATCATCACAGCCCTGGAGGTGCTATGGCTCGATCCACAACTCGCGCACGGGGTTCTGCAGTATCTCGCGGCTCGGCAGGCGAACGCGATCGATGCAAAGGCCGACGCCGAGCCCGGCAAGATCCTTCATGAAACCCGCCACGGCGAGATGGCGCAGCTGGGAGAGGTGCCGTTCGGACTGTATTACGGAAGCGTCGATGCCACACCGCTGTATGTCGTGCTCGCCGGCGCCTACCTTCAGCGCACCGGTGACATCCACGCCATCCGCGCGCTCTGGCCGAACATCCGCGCGGCCCTGAACTGGATCAGTGATTTTGGAGACCGTGATGGCGATTTGTTCGTCGAGTACGGACGGCAGTCGCCAGAGGGGCTGATCAACCAGGGATGGAAGGACAGCCGCGATTCCGTTTTTCACGCGGATGGACAACTTGCACCGGGGCCCATCGCGTTGGCCGAGGTGCAGGCGTACACCTACGGTGCATGGAATGCAGCCGCACTCATCTGTTCGGCGCTTCATGATGTGGCCGGCGCGGCGACCTACGCCGCCAAGGCGGCCGCGATACGCGATGCATTTGACGCCCGCTTTTATGATGCGGCCCTCGGAACCTATGTGCTGGCCCTCGACGGCGACAAGAGACCTTGCAGAGTCCGCGCTTCGAATGCCGGGCACACATTGTTCACCGGCATTGCAAGACCGGAACGCGCGCGCTCGGTCATCGCGGCGTTAATGGATAGCCGTACATTTTGCGGGTGGGGCATTCGCACGGTGTCGTCCGATGCCGCACGCTTCAATCCGATGAGTTATCACAATGGCTCCGTCTGGCCTCACGACAATGCGCTGATCGCGCGGGGCATGGCGCGCTATGGTCATCGCGCGGAGGTGCTTCGCATATTCGAGGGTCTATTCGCTGCGTCGAACTACATCGATCAACGCCGGCTGCCCGAATTATTCTGTGGCTTCCGTCGCCGACGCAGCCAGGGCCCTACCTTCTATCCCGTTGCCTGTTCCCCGCAGGCGTGGGCGGCCGCTGCCCCACTGCTGCTCCTGCAAGCTTGTCTCGGCCTCGACTTTCATCCTGACGAGCCGGCCATCACTTTCCACACACCGGCATTGCCGTCGTTCCTTGACGAGGTTCGGCTGCTCAATCTCACCGTGGGCGCGCATAGCGTGAGCGTGGCGCTCCGACGCCTCGCGGGCGGTGTGGTCGTGGACGTGCTGGAGCGACAGGGCGGTATCCAGGTGCGGACGCTGGCATAGGGTTATCCCGTATTTGCAGTCGCGGCGCCGCGTCGTCACAATCGATTCATATATTCGAATGAAGTTCACATATATGAACGACTCTGTACGGTCCGCTGCACGGGTACTGGACCTGCTTGAATTCTTTGCGGCAACGGGAGAAGGGGTACCGTTGACTTCGGTGTCCACCACTTTCGGCATGCCCAAGAGCAGTACCCTGGGGCTGCTTCGCACGTTGCTGTCGCGTGGATACATCGAACGCGACGATCACAGCCTCTACCGATTGAACCCGGTTTTCCGCCGCGCCGGCTTTGGGTGGAATGGCGATGTCGAAGCACGACTGATTGCGCTGACCAAGCCCCTGATGGATGACCTGTGCGAGGAAGTCGGTGAGACGGTGATCCTCAGCGTCCTGACCGATGACGGCCAGGTGAAGACGGTTTCCAAATGCCTGGCGAAGGCGGTGGTGCGCTACGACCTCGAGCTCGGCAAGCCGTATCCCGGTTACTGCTCGGCGATGGGTCGAACGATGCTCGCATGCCTGCCGCGCGCGCGCCGCGATGCGATCCTCGCGGCCAACCCACTGACGCCGCGCACGCCCTTTACGGTCTATGACCTGGACGGCGTCAACGCGAAAATCGATCAGGCGGCGGAAGACGGCTATGCCATTTCCGACGAGGAATTCGTGCTGGATGGCGTGGGTATCGCCATGGCCATTTGCGACGCCACGGGCGCGCCGGTGGCCGCGCTGGACGTCGGCTGCGTCGCCAGCCGCTTTCCCGCCAAACGGGAATCCATCGTGAATGCGCTTGGCGCGGCTATCGCGCAATTGCCTCCGCCCTTCCGCTCCCGCTTGCTGCGCTAACTTCAGCGCTAACTTCAGCGCTAACTTCCGCGCCCCCTCGGCACGGTAAGTCGCTGTCATCAGGAATCGGGCCATTCATGAAGCCCGATCCATATCTCCGCCCTCAGCAGGTTTTTTACCAACCGGAGTGAAGCATGAAGGCGAGAAAGCTGCGCATTGCCGCAGTGATTGCAGGGTTGTTTACGGGCGCTGTACACGCCCAGTCGTCCGTGACGTTGTACGGGGTCGTCGATGCCGGGGTGGAGTTCGTCAATCACCTTGGCGCCGGCGATAACACGTCGGTCCGCATGCAGTCGGGCAACCTGTCCGGTTCGCGCTGGGGCCTGCGTGGGTCGGAGGATCTGGGCGGCGGTCTGAGCGCGGTGTTCGCGCTGGAAAGCGGCTTCAACATCGATGACGGGAGGAGCGGCCAGAACCGCCTCTTCGGCCGTCAGGCATGGGTCGGTCTGCGCAGCGCGTATGGCCTGGTGACATTGGGCCGCCACAACACGCCGATGTATGAGTACGGCGTGCAATACGACCCGATGGCGATCTCGACGCGCTATTCGATCGGCGTGCAGGACCCGACGTTCCAGTCGCGCGCGGACAATGCGATTCGATACGAGGGCAAGTTCGGTCCGATCACCGGCAAGCTGTTCTACAGCACCGGCGTGGACGGCACCTCGGGGGTCAACGGGGAAGTCCCGGGCAACTACAAGGTGGGCCGGGAATACAGCGGCAGCCTGGCGTATGAAAGTGGACCGCTGGCGATCGCCGCCATCTACGACGAGGTAAACGGGAGCACCGTCGCCACCGCCGACAACAAGACGCGCAAGGCGGCCATCGCGGCCAACTACAAGATCGGCCCGGTGCGGCCATACCTCGGATATCGTTACGGCCGCATCATGACGCCGCCCACGTCGCAAACGACCAATCTGTATTGGGCCGGTGCCCTTTGGGAAGTCACGCCGGCACTGTCGCTCACCGGCGCGGCCTATTATCAGGACTTCCGCAAGACCGGCGCCGACCCCTGGCTATTCATCCTCTCGGCGGATTACGCCTTCTCCAAGCGCACCGATGCTTATCTGACCGTGGCCTACACGCGCAACAAGGATGGCTCGGACCTGGGCACCGGCGGCTTCGGCACGACCCTGGCCGGCAAGAACCAGACGGGCGTCCTCGCGGGCATTCGTCACAAGTTCTGATTCGTATAGACGCGCAACTGCATGGATAAAGTGGGAATCGGGACAACCGGTTCCCTTTTTTTCAACCGTTTCCGCCCGGGCCGGGTCGCCCGCTGCCCCGGGTGACAAACCGCCGCACCCCTGTACAAACCCTATGTCTTCGTTCTAAACTTTCAGAAATTACTAAAAATTGAAAACGAACCGCCCCCACGCCATGTCCCCTGCCACCCCGATGCAACTATCCCCGCTGGTCCAACGATTCGTGCTGCATTTCGGCGAAATGGGCAGCCGGTGGGGCATCAACCGGACGGTTGGGCAGATTTATGCGCTGCTGTTCACCGCGCCGCGTCCGCTCAATGCGGACGAGATTGCCGAGGCGCTGTCGTTTTCGCGGTCCAACGTGAGTATCGGGCTCAAGGAGCTCGAGTCGTGGAATCTCGTGCGGCTGTCGCATCAGCCTGGAGACCGGCGGGAGTACTACTCCGCGCCCGATGACGTCTGGGCGATTTTCCGGACGCTGGCCGAAGAGCGGCGCCGGCGGGAGATCGATCCCACGCTGTCGATGCTGCGCGAAGTCCAGCTGGAATCGCCCTCCTCGCCCGACGATCGCCATGCGCAGGCGCGCATGAAGGAAATGTACGGCCTCATCGTGCTCGTCACCGGATGGATGGGTGACATGCAGAAGCTCGATGTCGCCACGCTGGAAAAACTGATGCGGCTGGGTTCGCGCGTGACCAAGCTGCTGGAGGTGAAGGACCGGATTGCGTCCGTCACCAAGTCCACGCGCGCCAAGAAGGAATAGAGGCCATGTTTGCCGACGTAGATCCGGTGATACTGGCGCGAATCCAGTTCGCCGCCAATATCACCTTCCATATCCTGTTTCCCACGATCAGTATTTCCCTCGCGTGGGTACTGCTGTTCTTCAAGCTCCGCTACGGCAAAACCGGCGACGAGAGCTGGATGGACGCCTACCGCCTCTGGGTCAAGGTGTTCGCGCTGACGTTCGCGCTCGGGGTCGTCAGCGGCATCACGATGAGTTTCCAGTTCGGTACCAACTGGCCTGGCTATATGGAAACCGTCGGCAACATCGCGGGGCCGCTGCTCGCCTACGAGGTGCTGACCGCGTTCTTCCTGGAAGCCACGTTCCTCGGCATCATGCTGTTCGGCATGCGTCGCGTGAGCAACCGCATGCATACCATCGCCACGCTGCTCGTCGCGGGCGGCACCACGCTCTCCGCGTTCTGGATTCTCGCGCTGAACTCGTGGATGCAAACTCCCGCCGGCTTCGAGATGATCGATGGCCGCGCGCATGCCACGAGCTGGTTCGAGATCATCTTCAACCCCTCGTTCCCGTATCGTCTGGTGCATATGCTGCTCGCTTCCGGGCTGACGGTGGCGTTCCTGCTGGCCGGTCTCTCGGCCTATCGCTGGCTTCGCGGCGATCGCGGCCGCGATACGCTCGCCGCGATGCGTACCGGCGTGGTGCTCGGCGCGATCCTGATTCCGCTGCAGATCGTGGCGGGCGACCTTCACGGCCTGAACACGCTGCATCATCAGCCGGCCAAGATCGCCGCGATGGAAGGCATCTGGAAAACCGAGAAGGGAGCGCCGGCCGTGCTGTTCGGCATTCCCAACGCGACCACGCGCAGCAATGACTACGAGATCTCGATCCCCAAGCTGGCGTCGATCTACCTCGCGCACGATCCCGAAGGCGAGATCAAGGGCATCGATGCATTCGGCGACAAGCATCCACCCGTGGCGCCAATGTTCTACGCGTTCCGCATCATGGTCGGCATCGGCCTGCTGATGCTCGCCGTGTCCTGGGTGGCCGCCTGGCAGTTCCGCAAGCGCGGCGCGCCCGCGCCCTGGATGGCCCGCGCGCTCGTGGCGATGACGTTCTCCGGCTGGATCGGCCTGATCGCGGGCTGGTACGTGACCGAGATCGGCCGCCAGCCGTACCTCGTCTACGGCGTGCTCACCACCGCGCAGGCGGCATCGAAGGTGCCCGCGACGATGATCGGCTCGACGCTTGCCATGTACCTCGCGCTCTATGTGGCGCTGCTGATCGCCTATATCAGCGTGGTGTTCCACCTTGCACGCAAAGCCGGCAAGACCGATCAGCACGCGGATCCCGACTCGCTCATCATGACGCCGCAGCCCGTAATCCTGACGCCCGCAAGGAGCGCTCAATGAGTTATGCCATGACCCCAGCCACCCCTGATCTCTCGCAACCCGCGGGCTGGCTCCCGCTCGTGTTCCTTGGCCTGATGGCCCTGTCGATGCTGATCTACGTGATCCTCGACGGCTACGACCTCGGCGTCGGCGTGTTGCTGCGCCGTGCCGACGATGCGGACAAGGACACGATGATCGCGTCGATCGGCCCATTCTGGGATGCCAACGAAACCTGGCTCGTCCTCGGCGTGGGCCTGTTGCTGACCGCGTTCCCGATCGCGCACGGCGCCATCCTCACGCATTTGTACCTGCCCGTGGCACTGATGCTCGCCGGACTGATCCTGCGCGGCGTGGCCTTCGACTTCCGCGTCAAGGCACGCGACCCCCACAAGCCGTGGTGGAACCGCGCGTTCTACGCGGGCTCCCTGCTCGCCAGCTTCTCGCAGGGCCTGATGCTCGGGCTCTACATCACCGGCTTCCGCTACGACTGGCCCAACCTGCTGTTCGCGATCGCCGTGGGGCTCTGCCTCGTGGCCGGCTACTGCGCACTCGGCGCGGGCTGGCTCGTCATGAAGACCACGGGCAGCCTGCAGAAGCGCGCCACCTACTGGGCCCGCCGTAGCCTGTGGCTGACCGGCGTGGGCGTGACCGCGATCTCGGTCGTGACACCGCTCGTGAGCACGCGCATCTTCGAAAAGTGGTTCTCGCTGCCGAACATCATCCTGCTGGCGCCGATTCCGCTGGCGACGGTCGCAATCTTCGTGGTACTCGACCGATTGCTGCGGAAGCTGCCGGCGATGCAGGCAGCCGGCAATGACCGCTGGTGCTGGGTGCCGTTCGCGGGCACCGCGGCGATCTTCCTGATGGCGTTCAATGGCCTGGCCTACAGCCTCTTTCCGTACCTCGTCGTCGATCAGATCGATATCTGGCAGGCGGCGAGCGCACCGGAATCGCTGGCGGTGATCCTGATTGGCGCGGTGATCGTGCTACCGACGATCCTTGGCTACACCGCGTATGCCTATCGCGTGTTCTGGGGCAAGGCCACGGATTTGCGGTACTACTGATCCACCTCCCCATCGCATTAGTTTTTGCCTATCTTCGCGATAGGCAAAATTTTATTGTAGTATCTGATGCATCAGCTATTGTTGCATCAACCAAGTCGGGAGTGCTGCGAGATGGACCATTACACGAAGGACAACTTCCAGATGACGAAGAGCGTAGGCTTCCAGCTGAACCGGGCCCGCAATTCGTTGGTGATGGAGCTGGATGGCGCGTTGCAAAGCCTGGACATCACGGCCCAGCAAATCGGCATCTTGCTGTCGCTCACTCACGGTGTGGCGAGTACGCCCTACGAGCTTTGCAAAATCCTGGCCATCGACACCGGCCTGATGACCCGCATGCTGGACAAGCTCGAAAAGCGCGGCCTGCTATGCCGGAGCCGCAGTCTGGAAGATCGGCGCGTAGTCAATCTCGCTATCACCGAGAAGGGCCTCGAAGTGGCCGCTCGCATTCCTGACATCGTTTTACCGGTGCTGAACCACCGCTTGCGCGACTTCACGCCGTCGGAGTTTGACGAGTTTCTTCGTCTGCTCAACAAGTTCAACAACGCCTGAGGGCGATTCCAGAGATCCGCCCCCATTTTTTTTGCTCATATACCTGATAGGTCAGAAAATGATGAATCAGCATACGCCGCAGCGACTGCGCGCCACGCGCCTGCTGGCACCGGTCCTGACGATGGTCGCCGCGGCCGTGCTGGCCGGCTGCGCCAACTACGCCGGCATTCACAGCGACAAGCAGATGGTCGAGCCCGCCCAGCTCACCGCCACCGAGAGCCTGCCAGCCCAGCAGGGCCGCTGGCCCGCCGCCGACTGGGCCGACCAGTTCGGCGACACGCAGCTCAAGTCGCTGATCGACGAAGCGCTGCAAGGCAGCCCGACGCTCGATATCGCACGTGCCCGCGTGGATGCGGCGCGCGCCATGAGCGAAAGCGCGAACGCCAACACGCTGCCGCGCGTCGGCGCCGGTTATTCCTGGACACGCCAGCGGCTCAGCGAGAACGCACTGGTGCCGCAGGGTTTCGGCGGATCGTGGATCTCCGAGAACAAGGCGGTGCTCGATGCCTCCTACGAACTCGACCTCTGGGGCAAGAACCGGGAGGCGCTGAAGGCCGCGGTCTCGTCCGTCCGGGCCAGCGAAGCCGATGCGGAGCAGGTACGCCTGACGCTGACCAACGCGATCGCGCGTGCCTATAACGAACTCGCCCGGCTCTATACGTTGCGCGATATCGCCAACGATGAAGTCGTGCAACGCCGCGACGTGCTGCGGGTGACCAACGGCCGCGTAACGATGGGCCTCGATACCGAAGTCGAGAAGCGCACCGCCGAGGCGGACCTTGCCACGGCCGAAGCCGCGCTGTCCGCGCTCGACGGGTCGATCCGCCGCACGCGCTATCAGCTCGGCGCGCTGCTGGGCAAGGGTCCCGATCGCGGCCTTGCAATCGAAAAGCCCGCGCTCGGCGCCGGCGCCGAAGTTCGTCTGCCCGACAACCTGCCCGCCGACCTGCTGTCGCGCCGCCCGGACATCGTTGCGGCGCGCTGGCGTGTCGATGCCACGTTGCACGACATCAAGGTGGCCAAGGCCGAGTTCTATCCGGACATCAACCTGTCGGCGGCGATCGGTCTCGACGCGATCGGCTGGGGCCGCTTCCTGCGCGCGGCCAGCCGTACGGCCTCCGCGGGTCCGGCCATCCATCTGCCGATCTTCGATGGCGGCGCCCTGCGCGCGCAGCTCAAGGGCCGCTACGCGGACTTCGACTACGCGGTGGCGAACTACAACGAGACGCTGATCAACGCGCTCACGGATGTGGCCACGCAACTGTCGGACATCCAGTCCATCGACGCGCAGATCGTCAACGCCGAGCGTAGCGACACCGCGGCGCAGCGCGCGCAGAAGCTGGCCATGGCGCAGTACAAGGCCGGCCTGACGACGCAGCTCACGGTGCTCAATGCCACGACCAACGCGCTCGCGAGCAGCCAGAACGTCGCGAACCTGCGGATGACGCGCCGCGATCGGCAGATCGCGCTGGCCTCCGCGCTTGGTGGCGGATTTACCGATGCGTCCGATTCCATCCGGCAGGCGGCCGTGATGTCGAACGTCACGTCGAACGTCACGCACTGACTGCCGCACGCCATAAGCCATAAGCCATACGCGACACGCCATACGCCATACGCAGAAAACTTCCGAATACAGGTGCCACCATGAACGCAGAGAACAAATCCGAAACCGCCGCGATCCAATCCCCCGACACGAGGACCGCCACCGTCAATCCTTCCTCCGGCAAGCGCAAGAAACTGCTCGCCGCGCTGGGCCTCGTCAGCGCGCTGGCCGCGATCGGCTACGGGACGTATTACTACACCGTCGCCCGGTTCCATGAGGAAACCGACGATGCCTACGTCAACGGCAACCTCGTGCAAATCACGCCGCAGGTCACGGGAACCGTGGTGACCGTGAACGCGGACGACACGCAGATCGTGAAAGCCGGCGAGCCGCTCGTCACGCTCGATCCTGCCGATGCGCGCATCGCGCTCGCCAATGCGGAAGCCGCGCTCGGCCAGACCGTGCGCCAGGTCAGCGCGCTCTACGTCAACAACAACGTGCTCGCCGCCACCGTCCGCCAGCGCGAAGCGGACCTGTCGCGCGCGCAATCCGATCTGCGCCGCCGCACGGAAGTCACCGAGACCGGCGCCGTGTCGGCGGAAGACGTCGCGCATGCACGGGATGCGGTGAAGATTGCCGCGGCCGCGCTTGATACCGCGCGCCAGCAGCTTACGGCCAACCACGCGCTGACGGACCGCAGCAATGTCGCCGACCATCCGAATGTGCAGGCCGCGGCCGCCAAGGTACGCGATGCCTGGCTCGCCAACGCGCGCAACACGCTGCCGGCGCCCGTCACGGGGTACGTCGCGCGCCGATCGGTACAGGTGGGCCAGCGCGTGGCACCGGGGAATCCCATGATGGCCGTCGTGCCGCTCGATGGCGTGTGGGTCGACGCCAACTTCAAGGAAGTGCAGCTGCGCCGGCTGCGCATCGGCCAGCCCGTGGAATTGCGGGCCGATGTCTATGGAGGCACCGTGACCTATCACGGCAAGGTGGTGGGCTTTGCCGCCGGCACCGGCAGCGCGTTCTCGGCGCTGCCCGCGCAGAACGCGACCGGCAACTGGATCAAGGTCGTGCAACGCCTGCCCGTGCGCATCGAGCTCGATCCCGCCGAACTGCGCGCGCATCCGCTGCAGATCGGCCTGTCGATGCTCGTCGACGTGAACACCAAGGGGACCGGGGCGGAGCTCGGCACGGCCGACGCGTCCAACGCAACATATCGCACCCGCTACGCCACCGACGTGTTCCAGCGCCAGGGCGACGAAGCGGATCGCGAGATCGCGCGGATCATCGCGCAGAACGGTCCGCAAGCCTGAGGCCGCAGACATCCATCGGAGCGCATCATGTCTACGCAGACACCGGCAAACCCGCCACCGCTGACTGGCACGAAACTGCTGCTCGGCAGCTTCGCGGTCGCGCTGGCCACCTTCATGAACGTGCTGGATTCGTCGATCGCGAACGTCGCGATTCCGACGATCTCCGGCAACCTCGGCGTGTCGGTCGACGAGGGGACATGGGTCATCACGCTGTTCGCCGCGGCCAATGCCGTGTCGATTCCTCTTACCGGTTGGCTCACGCAACGCATCGGGCAGGTACGGCTGTTCGTCGGCGCGCTGCTGATGTTCGTGCTGTCTTCGTGGCTGTGCGGCATCGCGCCTAACCTCACGATTCTGCTCGCCGCGCGTATTCTCCAGGGCGCAGTCGCGGGGCCGCTGATTCCCTTGTCGCAGGCGCTGCTGCTCGGCTCGTTCCCGAAGGACAAGAGTTCGTCCGCGCTTGCGCTCTGGGCCATGACCGCGACGGTGGGTCCGATTGCCGGCCCGGCGCTCGGCGGCTGGATCACCGACAGCTACTCGTGGTCGTGGATCTTCTATATCAACGTGCCGGTCGGTATCTTTGCGGCGGCTGTCACGTGGGCGGTCTATCGCGAACGGGAGTCGAAGACGCGCAAGCTGCCGATTGACCTCGTCGGCCTCGCATCGCTGGTCACTTGGGTCGGCGCGCTCCAGATCATGCTCGACAAGGGCAAGGACCTCGACTGGTTCAACTCGCCCGTTATCGTCACGCTCGGCGTGGTGGCGCTGCTCGGCTTCGTGTTCTTTGTGATCTGGGAGCTGACCGAGCCCAATCCGATCGTCGATCTGCGCCTGTTCAAAGGGCGCAACTTCCTCGCGGGGACGGTGGCGATCTCCGTCGGCTACGCGGTGTTTTTTGCGAACCTCGTGGTGTTGCCGCAATGGATGCAGCAGTATCTGGCCTATCCGGCCGTCAATGCGGGGCTGGTGACCGCACCGCTTGGCATTTTCGCGGTGATCCTCGCGCCCGTGGTCGGCAAGTTCCTGCCGAAGGCGGAACTGCGCGTGCTGGCCACGCTGTCTTTCCTTGGTTTCGCGGCGGTGTTCTTCATGCGCTCCAACTACACGACCGGCGTGGATACGTACACGCTGGTGCTGCCGACCCTGCTGCAGGGGATTCCGATGGCGCTGTTCTTCGTACCGCTCACGGCGATCCTCCTGTCGGGACTGTCGCCCGACAAGATCCCCGCGGCGGCGGGCTTGTCAAACTTCGCGCGCGTGTTCTGCGGCGCGGTGGGGACGTCGCTGGCCACCACGGGATGGAACAACCGCTCGATCCTGCATCACGCGCAGCTCGCCGAGCAGGCAAACCCGAACAATCCGACCTATGTAGCCGCCATCGAGGGCATCCAGCGCACGCTGAACTTCTCGCCGGATCAGGCCGTGGCGTTTTTCGAGCGCAACCTCAACACGCAGGCCGTCATGCTTGGGCTCAACGATATCTTCTGGATCTCGAGCGTGACGTTCGTGGTGATCATTCCGCTGATCTGGTTCACGCGGCCCGCGCGGAATGGCGGGGCGGCGGCGGCCGCTTCGGGCGCGCACTGAGGACAAGCCGGCGGCTTGCGTAGTAAGCTGCCGGCATGGATGTCAACACGCGGCCCAATCGTTTGATCTCGCGCCTGCGCAACCACGCGGGCGCGCAGGTTCGCGCGATTACGCGCAGCAATTCCGGCCTCACGCTCGACTACGACAATCCGCCTGGCGACCCCGGGCTCTTCGGTCCCGATGCGGTTTGCTGGCGCGTGCATGCGGACTTTCCCGCAATGCTTGCCGGTGGCGTCAGCGCGCTGCTGTTGCAGGCGCTGCATCCTCTGGCGCTCTCGGGCGTGTGGGACCACTCGACGTTTCGGGTCGATATGCAGGGGCGGCTCGGACGCACCGCGCAGTTCATCGCCGGCACCACGTACGGCAACCGCGCCGATGCGATGCAGTTGATCGAGCGCGTGCGGCGCATTCATGCGAGCGTTCGCGGCACGGCGCCCGATGGCCGGTCGTATGCCGCCGACGATCCCGCTTTGCTGACGTGGGTCCATGTGGCCGAGGTATCCAGCTTCATGGCGGGATATCTGCGCTATGTGGGGCCGTTATCGGCTGACGATCAGGATCGCTACTTCGCGGAGGAGGCGCGCATCGCGGCGTTGCTCGGCGCACCGGATGTGCCGGACTCACGCGCGGCCATCGATGCCTATCTTGCCGCCCAGCGTCCGCATCTCGTGGCGAGCGAGCGCACGCATGAGGTCGTGCGGCTCGTGATGTCGATGCCCGTGGCGCGGCGTCAGTTGCTGCCCGCGGTGCGGGTGATGACCGATGCGGGCGTGGCGTTGCTGCCCCCGTGGGCGCGGGAGATGCTGCGGCTCGACGGGGCGTCGCTGCGGCGGCCGTTTTCGCTGGCGGCCATGCAGCTGTTGGCGCCCGCGATGCGATGGACGCTGGGTCCGGGACTAGCGGCGCGGGCGCGCCGGCGCGCGCTACGGCACGATACCCCGTCAGACACTGCTTGATTGCGATATGGCGCTCACCTAGTCTCTACAGCGTAATCCACGCGTGGAGTCGTCTTGACCGCATGCCTTCGCCTGCGATTGAGCGCACTGCTAGCCGTTGCCGGTCCGTTCGCGCATCCTGCCGCCAGCGACGCGGCGTGCGACGATCCAGCGCCGGGTAGCGGCACCACCGTGACATGCACCGGCACGGTTTCCGTACCGGTGCTCGCCATCGCTGGCAGCGATCACGTGACGGTCAGTATCGGTGCCGACAGCCGCGCCGCATTCAGCAATCTCACGGCGCCCACCGCCTTTCGCGTCGATACGGGCAGCCGCATCGTGAATGACGGTCGGCTATCGCTCAGCGGCGGCGCGGCCACCGGCAGTAATCGCGGCGCCGTGCTCGTCGGTATTGGCGATGGCAACAACCTCATCGTCACCGCGCGCGGCGTCATCGATACGACGGGCGCCTTCAACGACGCCATCGCCGCCAATGGCAGCGGCAATATGCTCGTCAATCATGGAACCATCCGCACCGCGGGGCCCAACGCCTATGGCATGACTGCGGCATGGGGCCAGACAAATTCGGGGCAGACCGGCAACACGCTGCTCAACACAGGCACGGTCACTACCACCGGCAGCAACGCGCGCGCGATGTCGATCCTCGGCGGAAGCGGAACGGTCACCAATCGCGGCATGCTGCTGACGTACGGTAACGCGAGCTTTGCCGCCTATATGCAAGGCAACCACAACAGCTTCGTCAATACCGGTAGCATCGAGACGCGCGGAAGCGGCGCGGACGCCGTGTTCTCCAACACGGCAAGCGCGGCCTTCACAGCCACCATCGAGAACCAGACGGGCGGGCAAATCGTCGCGCGGCAGGCCGCCGCGGTACGTACGCTCAACGGCGCGACCACCGTCATCAATGCTGGCCTGTTGCAGGGCGACGCCGGCCTTGCGGTCTCGATGGGCTCGGGGGCCAATACACTGGTGCTGCAATCGGGCTCCGTCATCCGCGGAACGGCCGATGGCGGCGGCAACGCGGCAACGGCACTCGTGTTGCAAGGCAGCGGCACTGCCGACAACGGCTTCACGCGCTTTGCCACGCTGCGCATGCAGGGCGACGACTGGCGATGGCGCGGCAACGGCGCCTTCCGAAACATCGAACTGCAGACGGGGACATTCCATCTGGATAGCGCGATCGGCGGCAACACGGCAGTGCGCGCGGGCGCTGTCCTCGCGGGCGGCGGCACACTCACGGGCGGTGTGGTCAACAGCGGAGTGGTACGCCCGGGGGATGGAACCGCCGGCGGGCAGTTGACCATCGCCGGGGACTATACGGGCAACCACGGGACGCTGCGCGCCACCGGCGTGCTGGGCAACGATGACTCACCGGTCTCGCGGCTCGTGGTTTCGGGCGGTGCCATCCGCGGCGTCACCACGATCATGCTGACCAATGCAGGCGGGACGGGCGGGCTGACGGCGAGCGACGGCATAGCGATGGTACGGGCCATCGGCGGCGCGACATCCGCCCCCGATGCGTTTGTGCTGTCGGGCGGGTCCGTCAGCGCGGGCGCCTACACCTATTACCTGTATCGAGGCGGCGTCACCGCCGGCACGGCGGACAGTTGGTATCTACGTTCCACGGTGCCGCCTGCGCCGCCGGGGCCACCCTCGACGACCACACCCAACACACCCAACACACCCAACACACCGAATACGCCCGACACGCCCAACGCACCGCCCCCACCGGACGCGCCGGGCGCGCCAATCGCGGCGCCCGGCACGCCGCCGTTGCCGGTCGTCCCGGCCGGAAGCGGCCCCGTGCCCCTGTATCGCGCGGAGGTGCCCGTCTATGCGGAGGTGCCCGCCGTCGCGCGCGAACTGGGCATACAGCAGATCGGCACGTTCCATGATCGGCAAGGACAGCAGTCACTGCTCGACGTCCGCGCATCCGGAATGCCGGATGCACCGTCCCCGTCCGTATCGCGAAACTTGCCCGCCAGTTGGGCGCGCATCTGGGGTGGCCGCGCACAACAGGGCCAGCGCGGCGATGTCACGCCCGCCTTCGACGGCACGATGACGGGCTTTCAGCTAGGCCAGGATGTCTATGCCGATGCCGACTCGTCGGGACACCGCAACCACTATGGCGCGATGGCCGCCTTCGCTCATGCCACCGGCGACGTCAGCGGCTTCGCGCTAGGGTTTCCGGGGTCGACGGTCGGTACGCTGGACATCGATGCCTACACGCTCGGCCTGTACTGGACCCACATCGGGCCGTCTGGCTGGTACACCGATACGGTCGTGCAAGGCAGCGCGCTGACCGTATCGCCGCGTTCTATACCAGGGGTCGGTGGGGGCGGCGGGCTCGGCGCGCGCACCGACGGTACCTCGATAGCGACTTCGGTCGAGGCCGGCGTACCGCTGACGGCCGGCTCTGGCATGACGATCGAGCCTCAGGTACAGGTCATCTGGCAGCGCGTGAATGTGGACGATATCGCGGACGACGGCGTGTCCCGCGTAGCGTTTCGTACGGCCGACGGCTGGCTCGTCCGCGCGGGCGTCAGGGTGGAGAACCGCGTCATGTATCGCGGAATCGTCTGGATGCCCTATCTGCGCGCGAACGTCGTCCGGCGCTTCGGCGGAACCGACCAGACGGTGTTTGCGGGGATCGATGCGATTGGCACCAGCGTCAACGCGAGTTCCGCCCAGTTCGGCGCGGGCGTCGTCGCCCAACTGAGCGCGCACGGCAGCGCATACGCGACGGTGAGCTACGCGACAAACATCGACGGGTCGCGGGAGAACAGTCTGTTCGGCCGCCTCGGCGTGCGCTGGTGCTGGTAATGAGTTGGCCGCCAATTACTCGGCTGCCGCCGCGGCTGCCTTCGCCGCTTCCGCCGGGCTTCCCCGCAGCGCCACTTCCTTGAGCCGCATCACCAAGAACGGCGAAATCAGCGACACCGCGGCGCTCAGCAGGAACAGCGTGCGAAACGCATGTTCGGCCGCGGCGCGTACCGCCATCGCATCCGCCTGATCCGCCCCGCTCAGTGCCCGACGGAACATGCTCATCAGCACGTCCTCCCCCGCGTGTCCCGCCGACATCGCCACGCCGCTATGGCGCAGCAGGGCAATCAACACCGTGGTCAGGACGGCCACGCCGACTGCGCCGCCGAGCAAACGCGAGAAGGCCGTGAGCGCCGTGGCAATGCCCATTTGCTGTTGCGGCACCGCGTTCTGCGTGGCCACGAGACCGCTGGGGAATTGCAGACCGAGCGACACACCGAGCACCACCATCACCAGCAGGCTCGGCAGTACGTCATGGACCGGCACAAACGCCAGCCCCACGATAGCGATGGGCGCGATGACCGATCCCGTCATCTGCAGCGGCTTGTAGCGCCCCGTCCACGACATCATGCGTCCGGAGATAAACGCGCCTAACGGAATCGCCAGCGTCAGCGGCACGAGGCGCAGCGCCGCGATATCGGCGGGCGCGCCGCCCACTACCTGAAACCGGAGGGGTAGCAGCACCGACATTGCGATCAGCTGGAAGAAACACAGGAATAGCGTCGTGCAGCAGATCGCCACGGTGGGTACCGTAAGCAGATCGAGCGGGATCACCGGATCGGTCGCGCGGCGCTCCTGCCAGACGAAGATCGCCAGCCCCAGCAACCCCGCGAGCAGCAGGCCAATGGATGCGGCCTCCAGCGGCGAATGTCCCTGCCCAAGCCGTGTGAGGAACACGAGCACGCCCGTCAGACCGCCGCCGAAGAGCAGTGCGCCCGGATAATCGATACGATGACGCCGCCCGCTGACGGGCAAATGCCGCAGCGCGCGCCGCACGACGATCAGCGCAATCAGCGCGAGCGGCAGATTGATCCAGAAGATCCAGCGCCACGACAGCCAGTGCGCGAGATACCCGCCAATAACGGGGCCCGCCATACTGGCCACCGCCCACACGCCACTGACGTAGCCCTGATAACGGCCGCGTTCGCGCAGCGGCACGACATCGCCGATGGTCGCCTGCGACACCGAGATCAGACCGCCACCGCCGAGACCCTGGAGGATACGTGCAAGGATCAGCATGGGCATCGACGTGGCCATCGCGCAGAACACCGATGCGAGCGTGAACAGCACGATCGAAAAGCTGAGCACCGCGCGGCGGCCAAGCACGTCGGAGAGCTTGCCGTAGATCGGCGTCACGACGGTGGACGCCACGAGGTAGGCGGAGATCACCCACGCCATGTCGTCGAAGCCGTTGAGCTGCAACGCGATGTCGGGCAGCACGACCGCGACGATCGATTGCTCCAGCGCGCCAAGCAGGATCGCGAGCATGAGGCCGAACAGCACCTGCGTGACGGGGACCTGCGGCAATGGCGCCTGCGTGGAAGCCGAAGGGGTGGGGGCGGCAGCGGAGACCATCGGGTCTCGGGCGGGGGGAGAGGAAGGCATGGAGCGCGGCAGACGGCGGCGCTCGGGGCTCATCGTTGTGCCTGAAGACGGCACGGGCCCGCGTTGGCCTTGTCTGCTCTTGTGATCAAGGAGAACCGCCATTGTAGGCGGTTTCTCCTCTGACGCGCATGTCCGCTTTCTTTCAGAAAGTTTCCCACTCGCTGGCGCCAGCCGTCGCGAGCGCGGGGCTTGCGGCGGGACGGGCATGGCCCGGACGGCGCGCCGGCTGCAGCACCGGCTCGCGACGCTGACGCTCCACCGGACCACGCGCTTTGGCCGGTGTCGCGGGCGTGCGCGTGGGCAGCACGGACGACTGCGGCTTGCGAACGACCGGCGGACGCACCGCCGCGGGCACGGCGGGTTCGCGCTCCGCGCGGGGGGCCGGGGCGGCGGTTGGGACCGTGCGCGGGGCCGACTTTGCCGCGGCCGATGCGGTAGCCGATGCGTTCGCCGATACGCTGGCCGATACGCTCACGCGTGCGCCAGCCGGCGCGGCGGCGGATGCGATGACCGGGCGGGAGATCGCCCGCACGCGCGCGGTGTGTGCCGCGGTGTGTGCCGCGGTGTGTGCCGCGGTGTGTGCCGCGATGGGCGCCGCGAGGGCCGTTGGCCTGCGCGATGGCAACGCTGGCGCGGACGGCGCCGCGAGTGCGGGGACCGCGGCATGGGCAATCGCATGGGCACCGCTTGAATGGGCCGGCGCCGCGGCCTGCATGCCGCCGAGGTCGAACTTGGCCACTTCCGTCACCAGGCCCTGCGCCTGCTGCAACAGGCTTTCGGCAGCGGCTGCCGCTTCTTCGACGAGCGCCGCATTCTGCTGGGTCACGCCTTCCATCTGCGTGATGGCAAGGCTGACCTGCTCGATGCCCGCCGATTGCTCCTGGCTCGCGGCCGTGATCTCGCCCATGATGTCCGTCACGCGTCGCACCGCGCCCACGATGTCGTCCATGGTCCGGCCCGCTTGCTCGACCTGCTTCGCGCCGTCCTGCACCTGCCGGACCGACCCGTTGATCAGTTCGCCGATTTCCTTCGCCGCCGCGGAAGACCGCTGCGCCAGCGTGCGCACTTCCGCCGCCACCACCGAGAATCCACGTCCCTGCTCGCCCGCGCGCGCCGCTTCCACGGCGGCGTTGAGCGCGAGAATATTGGTCTGGAACGCAATGCCCTCGATCACGCCGATGATCTCGCTCACGCGTTGCGAAGACTTGGAAATGCCCTCCATGGTCTCCACTACGCCGCGCACGGCGCGGCCACCTTCGCTGGCGACATCCGACGCGTTGACCGCCAGCTGATTGGCCTGACGCGCGTTCTCGGCGTTCTGGCGCACCGTGGAGGTCAACTGTTCCATCGACGCGGCGGTCTGTTCGAGCGAAGCGGCCTGCTCCTCCGTGCGCTGGGACAGATCCGTGTTGCCGGTGCTGATCTCGCGCGCGGCGGTGTCGATCGAGCCGGCGGCCTGCTGGATCCCGAACACGAGGCCACGCAACTGACCGAAAGCGCCCTCGAGCGCGCCGAGCATGCGGCCCATTTCGTCCTGGCTACGCACTTCGATCGCATGGCCGAGACGGCCCGCCGACAGGGCCTCGGCCGCATCCAGCGCATGTCGCGCAGGCCGCGTGATAGAACGCGTCATCGCGATACCCAGCAGGACGGCCACTACAGCGGCCACCACGGCCAGCCCGATCAGCACGTCCCGCGTGAGTTCGTAACGCTCGCTCGCGGCACCGACGGCGGTGATCGCCATCTTGCGGCCGGAAGCCGACAGTTCGTCGAGCTTGCTGAAATATGGCACCTGCGCCTGGGCCACGCCATTGGCGAGCGCGCTACGCGCACCGTCGAAGTCGCCGGCGCGGAGCTGCTGGACCACCGCATCGAGCTGCTTGTTATAGCCGTCTCGCGCCTCGGTCAGGGACTCCAGCATCGCCTTGCGGTCGGGATGTCCAGATTGTTCGAGCAGCCTTCCAAACTCGCTGAGCGTACGTGCCACGTCCTCGCGTACCGCGACGATGCGCTCGGCGTTCCGCGTGACGAGCGCGGGATCCTGTGACAACGCCGCGTCGCGGACCAGCATGCCGATCTGCTGCGCGTCGCCCTTGACGCGGTTGAGGTCTAGCACGCGCAGCAGCCGCTGCTCGACCGCCGTATGCATGGCGTCGTTCATGCCGTGCAGCGACGACACGCCCACGGCCGCGACAGCAGCCAGCAGGACGACCACCAGCAGAAATGCCAGGGACAGCCTCGTCCCGATGCCTGTATTTCGCAAGCCCATCACCGTTCCCCTTCTCTCTTGTTCGCTTTGGTTTGGCAGGAGCGGCGTTTCACCCCCGGGGCATGTCAGGCCATTGCAGGCCGGGCCATCCGGGGGGGACGCACGGGGGCCCTAACGGCGGGGCGCAAGCCGACTTGAGGCAGAAATTGAAATGACGGGAAAAACACTGGCAGTTCGGCAAATTGACCCGCCGCCAGGTGGCGTTTAATAGCTTCCGTGCACTCTGATGGACGCCGGAAAACGGTCCCGCGACGAAGGTCGCGGTGCAGAGCGACGCGGGCTCGCCAAAAAAAGAAGCCCACGCGCGGGGTGCTCGTAGGCTTTCAGGACTGCTGTAGAAGAACCGGAAATTTGGCTCAGGCCACGAATATAAACCCGCTTACATGAGGTGTAAATCGACCTTCTATCAGGGAAACCCCTGATGGTAGGTGTAAGCGGGAAGCAAATTTCTTCACGAAAAAACGTTCGGAAGAATCACTTTTGCTGCCACCGAAGTCTATCGGCAGCCTCTTTGCAAACCTTGAGTTGATGATTTGTGACGAGGGCGATTCTTTCCGCAGCGTCATAACTTCCACTCGGGGGAGTTATCTCAACTTCACAATTTTCTCAACGACAATCTTAGAGCAAAGGCTCTAGTGGCGGTTAGCACTCGCTCTCGTCAAGGTTTGTAAAACTTTGTTACTCTTTGGCCTGAAGTATTCCCCTTCTCTTCTGGCAGCGCCGCAAATCCAGGGCGGCTGCGGGATATCCCGCACCGGTGCCGAGAGCGAATGTTTCATCCCTCGTACCGTCGTCAGCCGCCAGAACCCTCGCGGGCTCTTCCGGAGAAGTTGTGAAGCAGGAAAAAAAGGCCTCCCGACCCAGTCGCAAATTACAGCACCTGCAATTTGCGGCCCACAGCGCCAGCCGCGTTCCGGTCATCGTTCATCTGTCGAATGGCACACGCCTCACGGGCGTGGTCATTGCGTCGGACAATTACATGCTGCTGCTCGGGCAGGATCTCGACGATCCGACGCCCGTGCTGGTGTACAAACGCGCCGTCACGGTGGTGACGCCGGCCGGCCCCGAGGGCGAGGCCGTCGTGCCGGTCGCCGAGACGTCGCCGGACTTCGTGCGGCTGTTCGTGCCGCGCACGCGCAAGCGCCGCTAATAAGAAGCACGCCGCCCATGGTTCGGCGCGGGTCGGCAACACTAGCAAAAGTCACTCTAAAGCTTCCCCACCGCTGGTCGATAACCCTTGCAACGGAGGCACTCTACCCCTGCTCCAGCAGGCAGCCAACGTTACGGCACCCGCCGGAATGCCTAAAACATTGCAAATAGGAGTCGTACCATGGCGCAAGTCATTAACACCAACATCCTGTCGCTCTCGACCCAGAGCAACCTGAACACGTCGCAAGCGTCGCTGAACACCGCAATCCAACGTCTGTCGTCGGGTCTGCGTATCAACAGCGCAAAGGACGACGCCGCTGGCCAGGCCATCGCCAACCGCTTCACCGCCAACATCCGCGGCCTGACGCAAGCTTCGCGTAACGCCAACGACGGTATCTCGATCGCTCAGACGACCGAAGGCGCGCTGACCGAAGTCAACAACAACCTGCAACGTGTCCGTGAACTGTCGGTGCAAGCCGCCAACGGCACGAACTCGGGTTCGGACCTGAAGTCGATCCAGGACGAAATCAAGCAACGTCTGTCGGAAATCGACCGCGTGTCGGCCCAGACCCAGTTCAACGGCGTGAAGGTTCTGGCCAAGACCCAGAACATGTCGATCCAGGTTGGCGCCAACGACGCAGAAACGATCACGATCGGCCTGCAACAAATCACCTCGAAGACCCTGGGTATCTCGGGCTTCAGCGTTGCCGGCCCGCAAGGCACCACCGGCACGATCGCCAACGGTTCCGCCACGACGGCAGTGTTCGGCAACGGCGCCACCGGCACCAGCGCCACGGGCGTGTCGGCTGCTGACATCCAGCGCGCTCTGGGCCTGAACGCTTCGGCTGCAGTCGCTTCGCAAGATCTGGTGCAAGACTCGAAGGGCAACCTGTTCGTGCGCGTGAGCATGACGGGCCTGACCGCCGCCGACGACGCAGCGCTGTCGTCGAAGGGCTTCGCTGGCAACGGCACGAGCACCTCGACCACGATGTACATCGCTGTCAAGGCAAGCGACGCCGTGAACAACGGTACGACCGCTGGCTTCACGATCACCGGTGGCTCGCTGACCTCGTCGGACTTCCAACAGACCGCCACGACCAACCCGCTGGCAACGATGGACGCCGCGCTGGCTACGGTGGACAACCTGCGTTCGGCTCTGGGTGCTGTGCAGAACCGCTTCGAATCGACGATCAACAACCTGAGCACGACGGTGAACAACCTGTCCGCTTCGCGTTCGCGTATCGAAGATGCTGACTACGCAACGGAAGTGTCGAACATGACCCGCGCGCAGATCCTGCAACAAGCTGGTACGTCGGTGCTGTCGCAAGCGAACCAGACCACGCAAGGCGTGCTGTCGCTGCTGCGTTAATCGCCGTAGAAAAGGCCGGGCCGCAAGGCCCGGCTTTTTTGCCGGAATGTTTTGCAGGCAGACCGCTGCCTGCAAAGCGTTTCAACAGGACCCTGACCCGAGCCTCGCCGGACGGAGAAAGACCATGGCACTTCCTACTACCGTTTCGATCGCCGCTGCGCAACATGTGGCGCAGTCCTCTGCCGCCGGCATTGTGCCGGCAACAGCCGGCGCGATCAAGGCACCTGGCGAGGCCATCCCCGCCGCGGATTCCGCGAACGGGTCGTCCACCCGCGATTCGCACGCCGACCCCGATACCGCGGGCGCCGTGCAGGAGCTCGTCGATGTGCTCAAGACCACGTCGATCGGCCTGCGGTTCGAGATCGACGACAAGACCCATCGCGTCATCACCAAGGTGATCGACAAGGACACGGGCGAACTCATCCGGCAGATGCCCACCGAAGAAGTCCTGCGCGTCGCGCGCGCGATCGACAAGCTGCAAGGCTTGTTCGTCAGCCACGCCGTGTAACAACAGCGTCGGCACAAGCACAGCATTCAGTTGAAGAGAAAAATACGAGGTCAATAACATGGCAGGAATCTCCAACATCGGCGTAGGTTCGGGTCTCAACCTCTCGGATCTGCTCACTTCGCTGCAAACCAACGAGAACCTGGCGCTGCAGCCAATCTCTGACCAGGCGACCGCCTATCAGGCGAAGCTGTCGGCCTTCGGCAAGATCAAGAACGCGCTGGATGCCTATCAGGCCGCCGCCAAGAATCTCTCGAACCCGAAGACCTTTAGCGTGGTGAAGGCCGCTGTCAGCAACGGCATCCTGACCGCCACGACGAGCGCCGATTCGATTCCGGGCAGCTTCGCCATCAAGGTCAACAAGCTGGCGCAAGCCCAGACGCTGGCCTCTGCCGGCCAAGCCAGCCAGACCACCGCGATCGGCGGCGGCACCATCACGTTCGACTTCGGCAAGGACCTCGCCACGGGCGGCGCGCCGACCAGCACCAAGACGGTCACCATCGGCAGCGACACGTCGCTGCAAGGCATCCGCGACTCGATCAACAAGGCCGATATCGGCGTGAAGGCGAGCATCGTCAACGACGGCTCGGGCACGCCCTATCGCCTGGTGCTGACCTCGACCACGACCGGCGAAGACATGTCGATGCGCGTCACCGCCAGCGACGGCGCCGTCGGCAACGTCATCAACTTCGATCCGACGCAGGCTACCCAGCCGAACGGCGTGCAGGAGAAGGTCAAGGCAGCCAACGCCTCGCTGTCGGTGAACGGCATCGACATCATCAGCCAGACCAACACCGTCAAGGACGCCGTTCCGGGCACCACGCTGACGCTGACCGCGACCGGCGATACGACGCTGACGGCGACGCAGGACAACGACGCCATCAAGAAGGCCGTGACCGACTTCGTCAGCGCGTACAACGCCGTGCTGACCGAGGCCGCGACGCAGACCGCGTTCGACACCAGCGCCAACAAGCCAGGGGATCCGTCCACGTCGTCGCCGCTGACGGGCGACGGCACGCTGCGCAACATCACGACGCGCCTGCGGTCGATGCTCAACGCGGGCCTGCCCGACGGCAAGGGCGGTACGCTCACGCTGTCGCAGATGGGCATCTCTTTCGACATGGATACGTCGAACAAGGGCCAAAACTACGGCAAGCTCAAGGTCAACGACGACAAGCTCGACGCTACCATTCGGGATAACGCGCAAGGCATGGCGGCGTTCTTCGGTGGCGTGAGTGGCAGCAAGGGCCTGGGCAACACGATCGACGACTACGTGACCGGCCTGAATGCCGATGGCGGCGCGCTGGAGTCGGTCACGAGCGGCCTGACGGAATCGCTCAAGGACCTGAACGACAAATACACGGCGACGCAGGACCGCATCCAGACGACGATGGACCGCTACAAGGCGCAATTCACGCAGCTCGATACGCTGATTTCCCAGCTGAATCAGACCAAGTCGTACCTGACGCAGCAGTTCGCTTCGCTGACCAACAGCAGCAGCAAGTAAGACATACGGAGATCGCCATGTTCGCGCGCCAAGGTATCAATGCTTACGCCCAGGTCGGCGTCCAGACCGGAGTCATGAGCGCCAGTCCGCACAAGCTGATCGTCATGCTGTACGACGGCGCGCGTTCCGCCATCGCCCGGGCGAAGTTCCACCTGGAGAATGGCGAACTGGAAGCGCGCGGCAACGCGATCTCCAAGGCGATCAACATCATCGACAACGGCCTCCGCGCCGTGCTGGATCATGAGGCGGGCGGGGAAATCTCCGCCAACCTCGAGTCTCTCTACGAATACATGACCCGCCGGCTGCTGCTGGCAAACCTGCGCAACGACGCCTCCCTGCTGGATGAAGTCGATGCACTGCTCGAGAATCTGGCCTCGGCATGGGCCGCCATCGGCGACCCCGCGGCATCCGAATCCCAGCAGCCTTCCCTGGCAACCGAGGCTCAGGTCGCGCTGCAAGAATCCTGAAATGCTTTCTATGTCCCCTATCGTTCGTAGCTACGAAGAGCTGCTGGTGCTCTCGGAGCAGATGCTCGACGCCGCGCGTGCCGGAAACTGGGACGCGATGAGCGAACTGCAGCAGGTCTATCTGGCCGAAGTGGAGCGCCTGCGCCTGCTCGACCATACCGCACCGTTCTCCGACAACGAGCGCCTGCGCCGTTTCCAGTTGATCGAGCGTATTCTCGCGTTCGACGCACGCATTCGGGATCTGACGATGCCGCGTCTGGCGCAGCTGGGCACGCTCCTCAACAGCTCTCGCACGCAAATGAGCCTTCACCGGGCTTACGGCGCCGCCGTCTGACCCGTCTGCCTCCGCCTGACAGTTAAGGAGGCGCGGCGGGGGCGATGGTCACGCCACCGTTCCCTCTGACATGTGCCTATGACCGGCGTCCACCTGCCTCCCGCCCTGTTACCGGGGCACGCTCCCGATCCGCAACTCGCGCGGCCGTCGCTGACGATCGATCGGCTTGCCGCGCTGATGCCGGCACCGGAAGTGACGCAGGGCGACGTGCAATCGTCGACCGGCGGCGCGATTCCCGCGCGGCAGCCAAACGGTGTCGGCGCCGATGCCGCCAACGCGGCGAACGCCGCGCAGACGACCTCCACGCGCGAGACCCTCAGCTTTGCCGCGCGCGCGATTCTCGATGTCATGGGCAATGCGGAGTCCGCGCCGATGCGCGCGGCCGCGCCGTTGTTGCCCGCGGCGCCGGCCGGTGCCCCGAACGCGCAGGCGACCACCGCATTGGCGAACGGACTCGCGACGCTGGTGGGCCAGAGCGGTCTGTTTTATGAGTCGCACCTCGAGCAATGGGTCAGCGGCATGCGGCCGCTGGCGTCCCTGCTCGCGGAGCCTCAGGGCCCATTGCGCCCGCCCGCCGCACCCGGTGCGCAGCCGCCGGCGGCGGGCGCTCAGCCGCAGGGTCAGGGCCAGGGCCCGGTCGCGATGCTGCCGTTCAGTGGCCCGCAGTCCCCGGTGCCGCCCCAGACAAATCCTGCCGCCACGCTGGCCGAACTGACCCGCCCGGTGGTGTTCCCGCCGGCCGGCACGTCCGGCGCGCCTATTCCCGTCAACGCAGCGCGTCATGACGCCGTGGCCGCCGAAGTGCTGCGCGCCAGCAACCGCATCGGACAGCCCACGCAAGCGGGCGGCAACCCGGCGTCGCCGGTGGCCGAAGAACGCCGCGCCGCGCATGCCAGCGCGGCGGCGCAGGCCTATCAGACCACGGCCGAAGTTTCGCAAGACGGTTATCACATCGCCCGCGCGCAGCGCGAAGCCGCGATCGCCAACTGGAACACGCCGGAACCGACGCCACGTACGCCCGACGCGGGTCCGCCCGTGCATCCCGCCACCGAGGGCGTCGTGCGCCAGCAGCTCGAACTGCTCGCCACGCAGCAATTCCGCTTTGCGGTGGATGCGTGGCCGGGCATGCCCGTCGACTGGGAAGTGACACGGCACGAAGGCAGCCACCATCAGGATGGCGCCGCCGAGGGCGCGGGCCAGTGGAGCACGCGCCTGCGGTTGTCTCTGCCGCAACTCGGTAATGTCGAGGCCGTGCTGACACTGGGCGCGCGCGGACTGGAAGCGCGTCTGGTCACGCATGACAAGCAGTCCGCCGCTCGCCTGACGGAAACGCGAGATGCGTTTCGTCAGCAGCTCGATGCGCGCGGTATCGCGTTGCTCAACCTGCAGGTCAACACCGCCGATGCCGTGGCGGCCGAGGTGACCCCATGAGCGAGAACAAGAGCGCCGATCCGCCCGATCGCAACGTCGCCGTGGCGCTGGCGTATGAGGCCAAAGACAACGCCCCCCGCGTCGTCGCCAAGGGGTATGGCCTGTCCGCCGAGGCGATCATCGCCCGCGCGCGGGACGCCGGGGTCTATGTGCATGGCTCGCCGGCCCTCGTGAACCTGCTGATGCAGGTGGATATGGACAGCCAGATCCCGCCGCAGCTCTACGTGGCCGTCGCCGAATTGCTGGCGTGGCTGCATCAGGTCGAAACGGCCCAGAGCCTTCCCGCCACGCCAAAGCTCGCCTAGGCGAAAACCCGCAGAGCGTTGCCTGGCGCGCGCTGCGCGGCAGGCGGCGCTCACGGCACCTGCCGCGAATTAGCGCCAATTTTGTCTCGTGTTCCGGCCAATGGCGCGCATTCCCCTTTGTTAAGGTTTTAAGGTCGGCCAGCCCATGAATTCTGGGGTGGCACCGTGCCTATACAAAGCAGAATGCCATGAAAAAAAACGTCTCGATGGGTCCCGGGCAACGCTTGATCCAGCAAGCTTGGACCGCCCATCATGCAGGCCGTTTCGCCGAAGCGATCAAGCTGGTGGCCACCGCCAAGCGCAGCGGCGCCAGCATGGCGGACGCATGCTATATCGAAGCGCTCGCCACGTCCGGCCTGGGCCGCAATGCGGAAGCCAAGGCCTTGGCGGAAGCGAGCCTCCGGCGCTTTCCGAACCATGCCGGGTTCATGGGCATCGTCGGTACCCTGGAGGCCCAGCTCGAGAACTTCGAGGTCGCCGCCCGGCTGCTGAAGCAAAGCGTGGCGTTGCAGCCCGAGGCGGGCAATCTCTGGCAAGCCTATGGCGCCGCGATGTTCGCCCTCGGCGATTACAACGAGGCGAAGATGGCCGGCGAGAAAGCCATGGCACTGCTGCCGAACGACCCCGCGGTCGTGGGCAACTACGCGAGCGCCTTGCGTGAGTCCGGCAACACGATGGAAGCGATTCCGGTGATGCGTCGTGCCTGCGCGCTGAATCCGCTGCAGCGAATCAATCGCGCCAACCTGCTGTTCACGATCCTCTACGACGAGACCATCGGTGCGGAGCAGTTGCGTCGCGAAGCCACCGACTGGGCGGAAACGCTGGCGCGCATGCCCGTCGACGCCAAGATTCCGGCGCCGCAGCCTAGCGAAGGGGACAAGCTTCGCATCGGCATCCTGTCAAACGACCTGCGCCGCCACGCCGTTGCCTACTTCCTGATTCCGCTGATCGCGAATATCGACCGTACGCGCTTCGAGGTGCATCTGTTCTCGCTGACGAGCGTCACGGACAACGTCACGCAGAAGATCCGTCAGTATGCGGAGAGTTTCCAGGACGTATCCAAGCTGCCCGAGGCCGAGGTGGTGCGGCGCATTCGAGAAACCCGTTGCGACGTCATGGTCGACCTCGGCGGCTACACCGGCGCTTCCCCGCTGCAATACATGGTGCATCGACTTGCGCCGAAGCAGCTGACGTGGCTCGGCTATCCCGGTACCACGGGCATGAAGGAGATCGAATACCGCGTCACCGACTGGACCGCGGATCCGGCCGGCTACGAACACAACTATTCGGAGAAGCTGCTGCGCGCGCCGATCTTCAGCGCATTTCATCCGATGGTCACGAATCCGCTGTTCATCTACGAGCCGAAATATCGGGTGCACCCCACGCCGGCTCTGGAGAACGGCTACATCACGTTCGGCTCGTGCAACCACATTGCCAAGCTCGGTCCCAAGACCATGCGCCTGTGGAGCAAGGTGCTGGCACGCTGCCCCAATGCGCGCCTGCTGGTGGAAGCCGCGGGCTGCGACCGCGAAAGCGTGCGCGAGATGCTGCGAACCCGCATGGAACAGCACGGCATCGACACCAGCCGTGTGGACATGATTCCGCGTGACGGCGCCAACCAGTACCTGACTTACCACCGCATCGACATCGTCCTGGACACGGCCCCCGTCACGGGCGGCACCACGACCTGCGATGCCATCTGGATGGGCGTGCCGATCGTCACGTTTGCCGGCGACACGTTCCATCAACGCGTGTCCGCGCCCTTCCTGCACGCAGCCGGTCTGGACGAGCTCATCTGCGAAACCGAAGACCGCTACGTCGAAATGGCCTGCGCGCTGGCCTCCGACGTGACCCAACTGAACGAGATCCGTCAATCGATCCGTCCGCGCGCGGAGCAGAGCGAGATGTTCGATGCGCCGCGCTTCGCCAGCTGGTTCGAGGATCAGGTGACGGAGATGGTCAAGGACATCAAGCCGGAAACCCGCGATCGCGGGGAACGCCAGGAGGGCGTGTTCTTCGGCGGCACGTGGTATCCGGCGCAGGACCTCGTGCTGTCCGTCGCCGCACATCTGCATATGCGCGAATACACGCCGCTGCGCAACGTGCTGGAAAACCTCACTTCGACCTGGTATCGCCACTGGATGGTGGCTTACGGTCTCGCCGAGATCAAGTACGCCGGCGGCATGCACGAAGAGGCGATCGACCTGCTGGTGGAAGCTATCGGGATGCGGCCCTATGCGCTGCCGCTGTACCGCAAGCTGGGTATCTGGATGGACGAACGGGGCTTCGACAAGTCCGCCCTCGCGCAACTGCTCGACGACCAGTTCGGTCTGGCGCTGGAGACCCTGGAAGCATCGCCGGCGCCAACCGTGTTCGAGATTCTCGGCATCACGGTGGAGTACACGGACAACAACGTGGCGGAGGAGGTCACCGCATGAAAGCCGTCATCCTCGCCGGTGGTCTGGGCACCCGCATCTCCGAAGAATCGCACCTGCGTCCCAAGCCGATGATCGAAATCGGCGGCAAGCCGATCCTGTGGCACATCATGAAGATGTACTCGGCGCACGGCGTGAACGAGTTCGTGATTTGCCTGGGCTACAAGGGCTACGTCATCAAGGAATACTTCGCCAACTACTTCCTGCACATGTCCGACGTGACGTTCGACATGCGCGAAAACCGCATGGCCGTGCATCATCGCAAGGCCGAGCCATGGAGCGTGACGCTGGTCGACACCGGCGAAGACTCGATGACGGGCGGCCGCCTGCGTCGCGTGCGCGAGTATCTGGAGCCGAACGAACCGTTCTGCTTTACGTACGGTGACGGCGTGTCCGACATCGATATCAGCCGGGAGATCGCCTATCACCGCTCGCATGGCCGCAAGGCCACCGTGGCCGCCGTGCAGCCGCCGGGCCGATATGGCGCGCTTGAGCGCACGGGCGAAGACCTCGTCAGCGGCTTCACCGAGAAGCCGCGCGGCGATGGCGCCTGGATCAATGGCGGCTTCTTCGTGCTGCAGCCCGACGTGATCGACCTGATCGAAAGCGACGGCACGTCGTGGGAAGAAGCACCGATGCGCCGGCTCGCCAGCAGCGGCGAGATGGCCGCGTTCGAACATACCGGTTTCTGGCAGCCGATGGACACGCTGCGCGAGAAGAACCTGCTGGAAGATCTCTGGCAGTCGGGTAAGGCGCCATGGAAAATCTGGTGACCACGCCGCTGTCGCCGGACCTGGCCGCCGCTTATCGCGGACGGCGCGTCTTCGTCACCGGGCACACGGGCTTCAAGGGCGCATGGCTTGCCCTGCTGCTTGCGCGTTTCGATGCCCAGGTGAGCGGCTACGCGCTCGCGCCCAACACCCAGCCCAGCCTGTTCGATGTCGCTGGCGTACGCTCGGCGCTGGTCCGGCATACGATCGCCGACGTGCGCGATGCCGGCGCGCTGGTGCGCGCCATGCAGGACGCCCAGCCGGAAATCGTGCTGCACCTTGCCGCGCAGCCGCTGGTGCGCGCGAGCTATCGCGACCCCGCCGAGACGTGGTCGACCAACGTCATGGGCACCGTCAACGTGCTGGATGCCGTGCGCGCCTGCCCATCCGTGCGCGCCGTGATCGTGGTGACCACCGACAAGTGCTACGACAACAAGGAATGGCTGTGGGGCTACCGGGAGACGGATCCGCTCGGCGGCCATGACCCGTACAGCGCCAGCAAGGCCGGTACCGAACTCGTCGCGGCCAGCTATCGCAAGTCGTTCCTGGCGGAGCGCGGCGTGCTACTGGCCACCGCGCGCGCCGGGAACGTCATCGGCGGCGGCGACTGGTCCGAAGACCGCCTGATCCCCGACGCCGCCCGCGCGGCTGCGGCCGGTCGCGCACTCGAAATTCGCAGTCCGCAGGCCACGCGCCCGTGGCAACACGTCCTCGAAGCGCTGCACGGCTACCTGCGGCTGGGTAGCCGCCTGCTGGCCGGTGACGCCGCGCTGGCCGACGCCTTCAACTTCGGTCCGGAACCGCGCGACAACGTGCCGGTGGCCACCGTGCTGCGCGGGCTGCAATCGCAGTGGCCCGAGCTTGAATGGCGGCACTGCCCGCCACCCGGCGCCGCGCCGCACGAGGCCCACAACCTGTACCTCGACGCCGCGCGAGCCCGCACCGTACTGGGGTGGACCCCGCGCTGGTCGCTGGAACAGGCACTGGCCGCCACGGCGCGTTGGTATCGCGCGGTGCAACTGGATCCCGCATCGGCTCGCGCCATCACTGAACAACAGATCGAGCAATTCTGCGCATGAACGCTCAACACCTCGCTAATCACGCCCATGGCGCAAAGTGCCGCGCCTGCGGCTCGCCGCTCGTGCACTCCATGGTGGACCTGGGCCTCTCGCCGGTCTCCAACGCCTTCATCAAGCCCGAGCACATCGCGCAGGGCGAGATGTTCTACCCGCTGCACGCGATGGTTTGCGACAGCTGCTGGCTCGTGCAGTTGCGCGATGCCACGCCGGCCGAGACGCATTTCCACGACGACTACGTCTACTTCTCGTCGTTCTCGACGTCCTGGCTGGAACACGCACGCCGCTACGTCGAGGCGATGACCGCGCGCTTCGGTCTGAGCCGCAGCAGCCGTGTGATGGAGGTGGCCAGCAACGACGGCTACCTGCTGCAGTATTTCCAGCAGGCCGGCGTGCCGTGCCTCGGTATCGAGCCCTCGACCAACACCGGCAAGGCCGCGCGCGCCAAGGGCATCGACAGCCGCGAGCTGTTCTTCGGCGAGCGTACCGCGCGCGCGCTGTGCGTGGAAGGATGGCAGGTGGACCTGCTGCTCGGCAACAACGTGCTCGCGCACGTGCCCGATATCAACGACTTCGTTGCGGGCATGCCCGTCGTCCTGAAGCCGGAAGGCGTGGTCACGCTCGAGTTTCCCCATCTGCTGCGGCTGCTCGAGCAGAACCAGTTCGATACGCTTTATCACGAGCACTACTCCTACCTGTCGCTGACGGCGCTGGTGCCCATCCTCGCGCGCGCCGGCCTGCGCGTCTTCGACATCGAACACCTGCCCACGCATGGCGGCAGCCTGCGCATGTTTGCCTGCCATCAGGGCGCGAAGCACGCCACCACAGCGGCGGTGCAGGCTTGCCTCGACGAGGAGCAGCGGGGTGGTCTGACCTCGGTGGAACGCTACGCGGCATTCGCGGATGGGGTTCGCCGCGCCCGCATCGACCTGCTGGCCTTCCTGATCGACGCGCGCCGTCACGGCAAGCGCGTCGCGGCCTACGGTGCCGCCGCCAAGGGCAACACGCTGCTGAACTACTGCGGCATCGATTCGGATCTGATCGAGTACGTCGTGGATCGCAACCCCGCCAAGCAGAACAAGCTGCTGCCGGGTTCGCGCATTCCGGTGCTGTCGCCGGATGTCATCGACGCGCGCAAGCCGGATTACCTCGTCATCCTGCCGTGGAACATCAAGGACGAAGTCATGACGCAGATGTCCGGCATCCGCACCTGGGGCGGGCGCTTCGTGGTGGCCATTCCCGAGACGGTGGTGCTGCCGTGATCTTCACGCCGGCTCGCATCGCGGGCGCCTGGATCATCGATCCCGAACCGCTCGCCGATGAACGTGGCTTCTTTGCCCGCACCGTCTGCGTGGAGACGTTCGCCGCGCACGGCATCGACGCGCGCTTCGTCCAGCAGAGCGTGTCGCGCAATACGCGCGCGGGCATCCTGCGCGGCATGCACTTCCAGCAAGGCCAGCACGCCGAGGACAAGCTTGTGCGCGTGACGACTGGGGCGGTGCATGACGTCATCCTCGACCTGCGCGCCGGCTCGCCGACGTACCGGCAATGGCAGTCCATCGTGCTCGATGCCGATACGCAGCGCGCCGTTTATATCCCCAAGGGCGTGGCGCACGGCTTCCAGACGCTGACGCCGCTTTCCGAAGTGTTTTACCAAATGACGGTGCCATTCGTGCCTGGCAGCAGTGCCGGCGTGCGCTGGGACGACGCCGACATCGGCATTGTCTGGCCCGACTGCGCGGAGCGTTTGATTTCCGCAAAAGATCTTGCCTTGCCTACGCTGGCCGCGTTGACCGAACTGGCCGCGCGGGCTGGCTGATTTCCGATACAACCTGAACACACTGACTACCCGAAGCGGAGCCACCCATGACGACTGAACATTTGCAGAAGCTTTCCGACGCATTGCGCACGGTGGGCGGCAGCGCCGCCGCCCGCGACAAGCTCATTGCGCTGTGCAAGAACATCGAGCAGGACCTGTCCGGCTACGAAGGCAGCGTGCGCGACGACATCACGGGCCCGATCGTGGATGCGATGTACAACGAGGAGTCGCGCCTGCGCAAGACGCTGGCCGACGGGACCGTGTTCGAGTTTCTCTATCGCACCAAGATCGCGCGCGATTTCCTGATGAGCTCGCCCGCGGCCCCCGATCACGTGTGGGAACCGCAAACCACCAAGCTGCTGGTCAAGCTGTGCGAGCGCGGCGGCCACGCGGTGGTCGGCGGCGCCTACTTCGGCGATCAGGTGATTCTGATGGCGCGCCAGCTGGCGCGCGCCGGCGGCACCTGCCACGCGTTCGAGCCCAACGCCGACCAGCTCGGCATGCTGCGCAAGAACGCCGAGCTAAACAAGGTCGAGAACATCCGCAGCTGGCGCCTGGGCCTGTGGTCCGACAGCACCACGCAACTGCGTTTGGTCGGCCACGACTCGTTCGCGCATGCCGAGCATACCGATCAGGGCGGCGATGACAGCTTCAAGACCGTGACCATCGACGACTACTGCGCGCAGCAGAACGTCGACAAGCTGAGCCTCATCATGCTCGACATCGAAGGCGCGGAACTGAACGTGTTCAAGGGCGCCGCCCGCCAGCTGGCACGCCCCGCCGGCGAAGCGCCGAACCTCGTGTTCGAAGTGCACCGTCATTACGTTGACTGGAGCCGTGGTCTGCAAAACGCCGAGATCATCAAGCTGCTGCAGGGCTATGGCTATCACGTCTACGCCGTGCGCGACTTCAATTCGAACGTCGACATGCAGGGCCGCCCCGTGGAACTGGTACCGGTGGACAACGTCTACCTCGAAGGCCCCGCGCATGGCTTCAACATGGTCGCCGTCAAGCAGCCGGAACTGCTGCAAGGCCAGGGCTTCGCGGTCGTGCCGGGCGTGAGCCCCAAGCTGCTCTGGCACCGCGATCCGGCGCTGCACCACCCGGTCAACTAAGGAACGCGATGCGCTGTACCGTTATCGGCGGCGCCGGTTTCGTCGGCCGCCGTCTGGCCGACACGCTGCGGCGTGCCGGCCATGAAGTCTGGGTGCCCGAGCGCGGCGACAGCGCGCTGTTCAGCCGCGACCTCGGCCACGTCTACTATTGCGCGGGGCTGACCGCCGACTACGCGGCGCGCCCGTACGATACGGTGGCCGCGCACGTCACGCTGCTGTCCGACGTCCTGCGCGCCAATCGGTACGACCATCTGGTCTACCTGTCGTCGACACGGCTCTACGATACATCGCAGCTGCCACAGGGCGACGAAGCCGCGGCGCTGACGCTGCAACCGGCGAACCCGCGCGCGCTATACGACTTCTCGAAGGGGCTCGGGGAAAACCTGTGCCTGACGGTGGCCGCCGGACGTACCGCGGTGGCGCGATTGTCCTGCGTGTTCGACTGGACGCCGGACTCCCCCGGCTTCCTGTCCGAATGGCTCGTGCGCGCCGCCACGGAGCAGGCGTTCCAGCTCGACAGCGACGCGGGCTTCGTGCGCGATTACATCCACCTCGATGACGTCGTGGACGCGTTGATCGGCATCTCCACGCGCGGTGCCGGCGGCATCTTCAATGTGGCCAGCGGTGAGAACGTCTCGAACGGCGAACTGGCCGAACTCTTCAACGCGGCGGGCTGGCACATCACGCTCGCGCGCAAGTCCCCCACGCAACGCGCCGCGGAATGCAGCACCGCCGCCCTGCGTGCGCTGGGTGTCTCGCCCCGTGATGTGCGCACGGTCGTCAACGGCTATCTGGCGGGAGTACGCCCATGGAACTGATCGGACAGACCCGGGAATCGCTGGCCGCCTACACCTGCGCGCAGGTGGCCAACCTCGTGCCGGACGGCCGTCATGACGCCTTGCTGCCCGTGGTGACGCGGCACCTCGACGAGGCGCTGGCGCGCACCGGGCGCTGCATCGATGCCGTCCGCATGTGGCGGCCCGGCCAGTTCAACTATCTGCACTCGTCGCAATACTGCCAGTACCTGTATTACCTGGCGAATACGATCTGGCGCAACGAGCGCGACGGGGAGACGTGCACCAGGCTGTTCCTGCTCAACAAGGCGCTGAACGCGATCGATCTGTTCTACGAGATCGAGATGCCAGAGGTGTTCTTCATCGGCCATTCGGTTGGCATCGTGCTCGCCAGGGCCACCTATGGCAACTACCTTGTGCTGTATCAGAACTCGACGGTGGGCAAGAATCACGGCGTGGCGCCCGTCATCGGCGACGGCGTGGTGATGTATCCCAACACGGCCATCATCGGCCGCAGCCATGTCCGCGACGGATCGGTGATCGCGCAGGGGGTGAGCGTGCTGAATCGCGAGACGCCCGGCCATTGCCTGGTCTACGCCGGCCAGGCGGGCGACCTCGTGTGCAAGCCCGCGCGCGAACGGGCCGCCGAGGAGTATTTCCGCGTTTAAGTTTCGTTACCGGAACGAAGAAAGCCCGCATCGCGGGCTTTCTTACAGCTGCTTCCCTTCACACCGGATCACACCGGCATGTTCATCATTTCCTGATACGCGGCGGCCAGGCGGTTGCGCACCTGCACGGCCGTCTGGAACGACACGTTCGCCTTCTGCAGGTCGATCATCACGTCGTTCAGCGCCACGCCGGGCTTGCCCAGTTCGAACGCTTCGGCCTGCTTGCCGGCATGGTCCTGCGCCGCGTTGACGCGAGCGAGCGAGCGTTGCAGTTCGCCGGCAAAGCCGCTCGTGGTGGCCGCCTGCGCCGAAGCGGCGCCGCCGCCGGCCGCGGTCTGGGCCAGGCCGCGCAGCTGTTGCAGCATGCTTTCGATGGAAGAAATCGTGGTCATGTCGGGAGATCGGTCCAGCAAAGGTTGGAAATCGGGGCAAGACCGTCCGCGCATTGCAATGAAGCGCTCAATTGCGTCCAACGCATCACAAAGGGACGGTTTCCCACCTGTTTCGGCCTTCGCACTGTAGACCCGGCCCGTCTCCATCCAAAGGTTGAAATCACACGAAAAACCTCGCCTATTCAGTCGATTGTGGATCGACCGTTTGGCCGATGATCGCTACCGTGCCGAATCTGGCTTGCGGTCGTGTGTGTGCCAACCGCTCGCCTTGGCGACTATCCATAACCTTCGCGGGGAGTGCGCGTGTTTTTTCAGCAGCGTAATGAGAGCCGTGCCGATATGACTAACGGCAAGACCAGCCTGAGTGGCAAGGGCAGGGTTTCCCCGGCCAATCCGGAGACGCGTGCATGAACGCCGCCGCAGCCCTGCCGGGCGGCTCCGCGCTGCTCGACAAGATCAAGACCAATCCGCGCCTGCCGCTGATGCTCGGCGGCGCGGCGCTGGCCGCCGCCATCGCTGTCGGCGTGATGTGGTCCCGCGCCCCCGACTACAAGGTCCTGTACTCGAATCTGTCCGAGCGTGACGGCGGCTCCGTCATCGCCTCCCTCCAGCAGATGAACGTGCCGTACAAGTTCGCCGAAGGCGGCGGTGCGGTCATGGTGCCGGCGGACAAGGTGCACGAGACCCGCCTGCGGCTGGCTTCGCAGGGCCTGCCGAAAAGCGGTACCGCGGGCATGGAGCTGATGGACAACCAGAAGTTCGGCATCAGCCAGTTCGCCGAGCAGGTCAATTACCAGCGCGGCCTCGAAGGCGAGCTGTCGCGCTCGATCGAATCGATCGCCGCCGTGCAGTCAGCGCGCGTGCATCTCGCCATTCCGAAGCCGACGCTGTTCGTGCGCGAACGTCAAAAGCCGACGGCCTCGATCGTGCTCCAGCTGTACCCGGGCCGCGCCATCGACGAGGGCCAGGTCGCCGCCATCAGCCATCTGGTGTCGTCGAGCGTGCCCGAGCTGACGCCGAAGTCGATCTCGATCGTCGATCAGCACGGCAACCTGCTGTCCGGCAACAACGATCGCTCGCTTGACGCCACGCAGCTCAAGTTCGTGCAGCAGATCGAACAGAACTACGTCAAACGCGTCGAAGCGATCCTCGCGCCGATCGTCGGCAAGGACAACGTTCACGCGCAGGTGACCGCCGACGTGGACTTCTCCACCGTCGAACATACCGACGAAAGCTACAAGCCGAATCAGGACCCGACGCGCGCGGCCATCCGCAGCCAGCAGACCAGCGAGTCGAGCCAGGAAGGCGCGGCAGCGGTAGGCGGTGTGCCGGGCGCGCTGTCGAACCAGCCTCCCGCCGCCGCGCAGGCGCCGGTCGCCAACCCGCAGCCGCCCCGCCAGCCTGGTCAGCCCAATCCTCCGCCGGCGGCCAATCAGGCCTCCACGCAGACCGCGACGGCCGAGAAGACCGGCCCGCGCAGCAACCGTCGCGACGCCACCACCAACTACGAACTCGACCGCACGGTGCGCCATGTGCAACAGGCACCGGGCGGCGTCAAGCGCCTGTCGGTCGCCGTGGTCGTGAACTACCGCCAGAAGGCCGATGCCAAGGGCAAGATGGTCGCCGAGCCGTTGCCGGCCACGATGCTGACGCAGATCGAGAACCTGACCAAGGAAGCGATGGGTTACTCGAACGAGCGTGGCGACTCGCTGAACGTGGTCAACAGCCCGTTCACCGACGACCGCGTGATCGAGCCTGAAGTGCCGCTGTGGAAGCAACCGCAAATGATCGATCTCGCCAAGACCGGCGTCGGCTACCTGCTGCTCGCGATCCTCGCGCTGTTCCTGTGGTTCAAGGTCGCGCGTCCGATCGTCCGCAAGCACACCGCCCCGCCGCTGCCGGCACCCGCAGAGGCCGATACCGCCGCGGAAGCCGTGCTCCTGCCGCCGGAAGAAACCACGAATCCGGAGCTGCTGCGCCTGGCGGCCAAGTACGAAAGCGATCTCGCCCTGGTGCGCGACGCCGCGCAACGCGACCCGCGTCTGGTCGCCAGCGTAATCAAGCAATGGATGGCCAATGACGAACGCTAAGACCACCTCCCCTGACAAGGGTCTGCAGAAGAGCGCCATCCTGATGATGGCGATCGGCGAAGATTCCGCAGCCGAGGTATTCAAGCATCTGTCGCCCCGCGAAGTTCAGGGCCTCGGCTCGGCCATGGCCAGCCTGTCGTCCGTGACCCGCGAGGAAATGGCCGAGGTGCTCGCCGAGTTCCGCGGCGAGACCGAGCAATATCTGGCGCTGAACGTCGATTCGAGCTCGTTCATCAAGAGCGTCCTCAACAAGGCACTGGGCGAGGAACGCGCGCTGTCCGTCATCGAGGACATCCTCGAGTCCCGCGACCCGGGCGGCGGCATCGATTCGCTCAACTGGATGGACGCCACGTCGGTGGCCGAGCTGATCAAGGACGAACACCCGCAGATCATCGCGACGATCCTTATCCACCTGGACCGCCAGAAGTCGTCCGAAGTGCTGGGCTTCTTCACCGATCGCCTGCGCAACGACGTGATCCTGCGTATCGCGACGTTCGGCGGCGTACAGCCGGGCGCGCTGCAGGAACTGACCGACGTGCTGACCAAGCTGCTGGCGGGCCAGAGCCTGAAGCGCAGCCGCATGGGCGGTGTCCGCACGGCGGCCGAGATCATCAACCTGATGAGCACGGCCCACGAGGAAGCGGTCATAGACGGCGTGCGTACCCACGACGCGGACCTCGCGCAGAAGATCATCGACGAGATGTTCCTGTTCGAGAACCTGCTGGAAGTGGACGACCGCGGCATCCAGCGCGTGCTCAAGGAAGTGGCAACCGAGTCGCTCATCGTCGCGCTCAAGGGCGCGCCGCAGGAGCTTCGCGACAAGTTCATCCGCAACATGTCCACGCGTGCCGGGGAAATGCTGCGCGAGGACCTCGACGCGCTCGGACCGGTTCGTGTGTCGCAGGTGGAGGCCGAGCAGAAGGCCATCCTGCAGGTGGTGAGACGCCTGGCGGAAGCCGGCGAAATCCAGATCGGCGGAGGCGACGATGCCTATGTCTGAACGCAGCTTTGCCGCGGGCCGGGGTTTCCCCGGCAGCAAGAATCCGGCCTTCCAGTCGGACCGCGATCTCGATCGTCAATTCGATCGCCCCTTCGATCGCCAAGCAGATCGTCAATCGGACCGGCAGCCCGCCCGGCAGCCGGAGCGCTCGCTGGATCGCGGCGGCGATGGTTTCCAGGCATTCGACGCGCCGCGCGGCGGCTCGCGCGGCCGCGGCGACAGCTGGCAGCGCTGGCAGATGGTGTCGCTGGACCCGCGCGATCGCCTCAAGGCGCTCGAGACCCAGTTGCCCGTCGAGCCGCCGCCTCCGCCGCCGATCGACTTCGAAGCCCTCGATGCGATGCGCGAAGGCGCGCGCAAGGAAGGCTATGCACAAGGCTACAGCCAGGGGCAGACGCAGGGCTATGGCGACGGTCACCGCGAAGGCTATGCGCGCGGGCTGGAATCCGCGCGCAGTGAAGCGGCCCGCCTGCAGGAACTGGCCGGCAACTTCCGCGATGCGATTGGACAGGTCGATGCCGAGATCTCCGACGCGCTGATCTCACTCGCCCTCGATGTGGCGCGCCAGCTCGTGCGCAAGACGATGGAAATCGATCCCGCCGCGCTGCTTCCGGCCGCGCGCGAACTGCTGAAGGCCGAGCCCGCGCTGGCCGGCTCGCCCGCCCTGCTGCTGAACCCGGAAGACGTCCCGCTCGTCGAAACGCATCTGCGCGGCGAACTCGAAGCGGCTGGATGGACCGTTCGCCCGGACCCATCCGTCGCGCGCGGTGGCTGCATCGCCAGCGCCGCCAGCGGCGAACTCGATGCGAGCCTCGCCACCCGCTGGAGCCGCGTCGTCAAGGCGCTTGGCCGCAACGATCCGTGGGAGCCGCCCCATGCATGATGCGCAGGCGAACCCGCAGGGCGCCGCGCCCTCGCCCACCGCTGCCTCGCAGCACACGCGACTCTGGCGCGATGCGCTGACGTCGGCATCGTCCGGCCTCACCGATCTCGACAGCAAGCGCACCTGCGGCCGCCTCACGCGCGCGGCGGGTCTCGTGCTCGAGGCCGTGGGCCTGCGCCTGCCCGTGGGCAGCGACTGCCTGATCGAACTGCCGGCGGGCCAGCATGGCCACGGCGGTCCGCGCACGGCGGAAGCGGAAGTCGTCGGCTTTGGTGCCGACCGCCTGTTTCTGATGCCCCAATCGGACGTCGTCGGCCTCGTGCCGGGCGCCCGTGTGTATCCGCTGGAACCCTCGCCGCTGCCGGCCGGTGTGGCCACGCCGCGCGAGCCCGGTTCCAAGCGCCTGCCCGTCGGTGAGGGCCTGCTGGGCCGCGTGCTCGATGCCGCCGGCCGTCCGCTCGACGGACTGGGCCCGATCACCGCCGCGAGCGAAGTGCCACTGGCCGGCGCGCAGATCAATCCGCTGACGCGCGCGCCGATCGAAACCGTGCTGGACACGGGTGTGCGCGCGATCAACTCGATGCTGACCGTCGGCCGTGGCCAGCGCATGGGCCTGTTCGCGGGCTCCGGCGTCGGCAAGAGCGTGCTGCTCGGCATGATGGCGCGCTATACGAACGCCGAGGTGATCGTCGTTGGCCTGATCGGCGAACGCGGTCGCGAAGTGAAGGAATTCATCGAGAACATCCTCGGCGAAGAAGGCCGCAAGCGTTCGGTCGTGGTCGCCGCGCCGGCGGACACCTCGCCGCTGCTGCGCATGCAGGGCGCCGCCTATGCGACGCGCCTCGCCGAATATTTCCGCGATCAGGGCCGCCATGTGCTGCTGATCATGGATTCGCTGACGCGTTACGCGATGGCGCAGCGCGAGATCGCGCTCGCCATCGGCGAACCGCCCGCCACCAAGGGCTATCCGCCTTCCGTGTTCGCCAAGCTGCCGACGCTCGTCGAGCGTACCGGCAATGGTCCCGAAGGCGGCGGCTCGATTACCGCGTTCTACACGGTGCTGACCGAGGGCGACGATCAGCAGGATCCGATCGCCGACTCGGCCCGCGCGATTCTCGACGGCCACATCGTGCTGTCGCGTAGTCTCGCCGAAGCCGGGCACTATCCGGCCATCGACGTGGAAGCATCCATCAGCCGTGCCATGACGGCATTGATCGACGCGCCGCAGTTTGCCTCCGTACGGCGCTTCAAGCAGCTGATGTCGCGCTACCAGCGCAATCGCGACCTGATCAGCGTCGGGGCGTATGTACCCGGCAGCGATCCGGAAGTGGACCTCGCGATTCGCCTGCATTCGCGCATGGAGGCCTTCCTGCAACAGGACATTCCCGAGCGCGCGGATTACGCGAGCTCGGTTGCCCACCTGCATCAGCTATTCGAGAGGATGGAACATGCCTAAGCCCTCACCGCTGAATACGCTGGCCGATCTGGCCCAGGACAGCACCGACAAGGCCGCGCGAGAGCTCGGCAGACTGCAGGGCCTGCGCACCCAGGCGGAGCAGCAGCTCACCGCACTGACGCAGTACCGCCAGGAATATCGCACGCGCATGCAGGCGATTGCGGCGGAAGGCATGACGTCGAGCCGCTGGCAGGATTTTTCGCGTTTTCTCGACTCGCTCGATCAGGCGATTCGCCACCAGACGAGCGCGCTCGCCAAGGCAGAGGCGGACCTGATCGCGGGCCGCGCCAACTGGCAGCACCAGAAGCGCCGTCAGAACTCGTTCGACACGCTTATCACGCGCGCGGAAGCACGCGAGCAGCAGATCGTCGCGCGTCGCGAGCAGCGCGCCAACGATGAATACGCGGCGCGGATCGCGCGCCAGCCGGCCAACGGCCAGAACTGAACACCCATCACCTGCCAACCATGATCGATATCAGCAAGATTCTCGGCTCGGGCGCCGCCAAGGCTACCGGTACCGCCGGCATCGGCGGCAGCACGATCGACGCTGCTTTCCAGGACGCGCTTTCCCGCGCGCGCGAGCAGGCGCCGCGTCAGCAGAAAAACGCGGCGTCGCAGCCCGTCAATGTCGGCGCGGGCAAGTCGTCGAGCAAAGTTGCCGAGAAGGCGAACCAGAAGGCAAGCGAGAAGCCCGCGGACAAACCGGCCGCGCAGGATGCCAGCAAGTCCGCCGGCAAGTCCTCGACCAATGCGCCGGACAAGTCCGAGCAGGCAGCCGAGAGCAAGACCGCCAAGGCAGACGAAGACAAGAAGGACACTGACACCGCGCAGAGCGCTGAGGACGCCGCCAAGGAGGCCGCCGCAGCAGCAGCCGCGCTGGCGCTTGCGATGCTCGGCCAACCCGCGACGCAGCCGAATACCGTGGCCGGCAATGCGGCCGCCGCGACCGATCCCGCGCTGGCTGGCGTGAACGGTCTGCCCGGCGCCAACGGTGGCACGGCGAACGCCGCGCTGCAGGGTGCCGTCACGAACCAGACCACCGCCACGTCCGCCGCCGCAGCGGCTGCCGCGACGACGGCCGCGACGCAAGCCGATGCCGCGCTCGCGCAGACGGACACGACCGCCGCGCAAACGACGCTGCCGGCCGAGGTCAGCCTCACCAAGTCCACCACGCCGAGCCCGGCGGACACGCTCGCGACCATCGCACAACAACGCGCCGCCGCGCAGGCGACGACGAACGCCGCTGCCGACAAGCCGGCACAGGCGTCGGTCACGCCTTCCGCGCTTGCCGGTCAGGATGCCCGTGGCGGCCAGATGGGCGGCCATTCCAGCGGCCAGCAATCGCAGGCCGGACTGGGGCAATCGGCACAGACCGCGCAACCGCAGGCTGTGGCGAGCACCAACGCTGCCGGCGCCACTAACGCGAGCTACGCCGCGGCGCAAACCAGCGCACGCACGGGCGAAGGCGCCGACACCGGCGCCACGAACCCGAGCAGCGCGGCCACGCTGGCGTCCGCCATCGCCGCCCAGAACCAGACGCCCGCCGCGCAAGCCACCGCCGCTGCCGCCGCGCGCGCATCGATTGCCCCCAACCTCGGCGACAGCCAGTGGTCGCAGGCACTGGGTCAGCATATGGTCCGCATGTCGACCCAAGGCAGCCAGACCGCCGAACTCGACCTCAACCCGCCCAACCTCGGCCCGCTGAAGGTGGTGCTGAACGTGGTGAACGACCAGGCCCAGGCCCAGTTCGTGTCTCCGCATCAAGCCGTCCGCGCGGCAGTGGAATCGGCGCTGCCGCACCTGCGCACGTCGCTGGCGGAAAGCGGCATCCAACTCGGCCACACGTCGGTCGGCGCGGAGAGCTTTGCGGGACAGGCGGGCAACGGCCAACAGCAACAACAACGCCAGTCGTTCGCAGGCGGCCAGAGCGGCGGCTTCGGCCAGACGACGAACTTCGGCAACGAACCGGCCGCACCGGTGGCACGCCCGCAGCGCGTGCTGGCACAAGGCGAAGTGGATACGTTCGCTTGATACCTTCTCGCTGATACTGCCCCACCGAGGGCATGAAGAAAGCCCAGCCTATTTTGGCTGGGCTTTTTTGTTGACCCCTTTTAAGCGTTCGTCGATTTCGCGTCCGCACCGGCCCTGCTACTGTCGCGCTCGCGTCAAAACGTTCCCGTCTTGCGCCGTAGAAATCGAAATGAACGCACGAGATATCGAAGAGGCCTTACTGAAGCGCTGCGCGGCGGCCGCCCGAGACGTAGCGCCGATCGCTCGCGACCAACGCGAAGCCAACGTGTTCCGATTGGCGTCAATGATATTGCGCTCCACGTTGCCAACGGAAGCGAAGAGGCTGATGGTGGCTAGCGAGAGGTATTTCCTAGAGTACCCAGACCAATTTGTGGCGAGCAGCGACATCCTCAGGATCGGATGGGTCCAGAGCCTGCCTCGGTTCAGAGCCATGCTGACTATGGTGCTTCGCTTCGAGAGAGAGCGATGAAGGCGAAGCGCAACGACAGCAGTGGCGAGGGCGCTCGCCAACTTCGCGCAGGGCAATCCCTTCTACGTCTCCGGATACTCCAAGGGGATTCGTCGGGATTCATCTCGCTGACGACCGGCGACAGTTCGTTCGCTTCGAACTGCGGGGCAAGCACGTCGAGGACGACGCCGTGCAAACGATATCCGGCTCGCCACGGGAGTGGTAGCGCCTCCCCAAAAACGACGAACCCGGCCGTAACCGGGTCTGTCTACTCCTAGACTTCCAACAGCGTTAGATCCCGATTCTGGATCACAGCTTGTACGCTCGTTGTGCCGTCAGCATTGGAGAACTCGACTTCGTAGTGGCCATCACCATAGTCTTCGATAACGTATCCGATATCTCCCACGCTAAGTCCGTCCTATGCGTCTTCCCGACCAACATATCGCACGCGGCTGTATATGGAGATATTAATTGACGCCCCCTTCTAAAGCCAAGAGAAAGGTGAATTCAACTTCAGTTAGCCGTTCCAACGAGCAGGACGCGCCCACAGGCTGGCAGATGCGCCAGTCTCGCTATGAAACCAGCGTGCAATTGCAATCGAGTGTGATGCTGTCCATGGAAAGGCCAACTCAGCTATGGGCGCCGGCATCAAGGTTCCCCTATTGGCAGCGGAGCCATCCCGCCTGCGCCACGGCGTTTTGCGCGGCCAGCGGGTCCGTGACCATCCCAACCTCTGCCGCGTTGCATCGCTTACTCAGTCCGAATCAACCACCAGCGGCACTTGATCTCCGGCGCTAAGGTCACGATGGCCTCAGCTTGCGCACCATGAATATCAAAGCACGCGCGCACCCCATCTCCTGATGAGTCTCGGTATAGCTCGATCTTCGTCGTTCGTTCGCTCACGAGGTTGATGACTTCATGCCCTGAGCAATACAGAAGCAACTCGAAAGTCTCTTGGACTGCACTGAACGTGAGCAGCAACTCCAAATCCCGCTCCTCGGATCGCACTTTGTAGCGACATAGCGCCAGGGAAGGATCCTCTTCCATTGGTTCGATACCGAAAGCCTGGAGAAACTGGTTTTTATCTGGGAAAACCATTTCACTTCCCCGTTTGGAATGGAATGATTGTACTGAGCCTTCGACTCCCGTCTGCTGCCTGGCCAGACGGATCGATAAACAGCGAGTTTCGAACCTCGAGGTTCACCTCTGGTTGGAGAACGTACGAGAAATTGCCATACGCCGCTGCGCCAACAGCGATGGCGCCAAGGATCCGCGACAGCCATCGATCCGCCGTATCCAGAGATTGGCCGCTCAGCGTCTGCCCCGTCACCGTCTGGTACAGCATCGCCGCCGAACCATAGTACGGCAACAGAGAAGCGTTTCCTTGACGGCTGGCGACAGTTCGTGCGCTTCGACCTGGACGGCGAGCACGTCGTCGACAACGTGCACACGGTATCCGGACCGTCGCAGGAGCTGTAGAGCAACGCCTGCAGAAGCGAAGAGCCCGGCCGTAGCCGGTTTCTTCCGCGCCACTAATAACAACTACCACCACCGTTCGAACTCTTTGAACTGAAGCGCTACATGGGCAAACGTATCGGTATCAATCGGAGAACGGAACGTGGCAGTAGTAATGGCTCCAGAGATATCAGGCTTCTTCATTTCCCACGCTAGCTCCAAGCGTCCACTGACCACGCCGAGCGTCAACGTGAAGTGGTCACCCATATCAACAAGAGAGACCTTCGTTGTATCAGGCGCCGCGGCCAGCCCCTGAACAAACGCATCCCACGTTGCGCAGTCGAACCATGCATTACCCCTATACGCAAGCTTATGTCCGAACTGCTGCACATCAACTGCGATCTGCATCCTCATTGACGGAACATGTTCATCCGTCTCGACAACGTCAAGGCACAATCGCAAAGGCTTTTCAATATTGACAATCATGGCTTGTATTACTTTCCTGTGGGAAGTGCATGGATAAGACTTGGCATTTTCCCGGGCTGTCGCGGCGGGGCAAACTTCAACTCCTATCTAATGACACCCTCTACACTGTCGTTGTTTGGCACGTCCTGCGCAGCGCGCCCAAGAAGGGCGAGCCGTCTGCCTGCATTAACCCTTTCGCGATAGAAGGCGATCAGGCCAACAGTGAAGCCGTTGGTTCTTAATCGCTGAGGGTTTAAAGTGCTGCGCGGCGTGGATTCTGGCATCTTTGGGCAGCAGACGGTAGCTCAAACAACCTCATACACTTCGTCATCTCTGAATAATACAAACTTTGAAATGCAAGAGATTGACGCAAGTTTATTGCACGTTGTCGCCCTATCCAACGTCCCTGATATCTCGACGGTATCCATATATACGGCAGGCCCACCAACCCAAATAGGAACCAATAACTCCAGTCTTCTCTGCAATCCCGGAAAAAAAATCTCGATGTTGTCATTGGCCGATACATGCGACATGGGCGAGGTGAGATAGCACTCAGCACCTTTGAGTACAAAGGTAGCCTTGATTGTTAAAGTGCTGCCATAGAGATTTTCTAGAGATTTGACGTCACCATCAAATTCAATATAGTCACCCAAAGTCTTACCTCCACGTAAAAATCGCTTGGCCATCACCAACCGGTCTCCGTTAGCTTCAACACTTGCTCGGGCGTCAAGTTGCTCATCTTGGCTAGCGTTGCTGCCGCCTCCACCTGGCGTACCTGAGTACCAGTCAGAGGTATCGCCGCGCGAGAAAACGCCCGGCTAACCAAACGTTGCGAGCCGAACTGTACGCAGGCAGATTTCAATCGCATCGACCTCCTTGGGAGGTCGCATTGTTCAGCGCCTCGTTTTGCGCCGCCAGCGCGGCCGACGTCGCATCCGATCCGAGCAATGCGCCAATCGACCCGCCGATGAGCGAGGAAAGGCCGACCGTGAAGCCCTGACGGATCTTGTCCTCTTCGTAATGGACGACGTTCGTGTCCGCATAAACCCAATCGCGAATCAGCGGTGCCGTCAGGGCACTGGCCGCCCACCAATGGCACCATCTGTGCAGTCACCTGACGACCCCGTGCGACACAGCGACCCATTGCGCAAGGAGTCACTGCCTATTTTTGCGGACGAAACTCGATAGATGAATCTGGGCCCAGTTCCCGCTCAAGTCGCCGACAAAGTTCCAGTCCACGTCGATTATGCTCAATCCGGTCACTATCCGCGGGGAAATGTGAATCTGGAGGGTAATCCTCGCAAAAGGTTTCCTGATACTCTTGATTCCAAGCCGCTAGATCGGCAAGAAGTGATTGGCTTAGCGGTAGCGACTCTGGTTCTACATACCCCATGTTGTCAACATCAGCACAAAAGATTGGCGGCGCGCCATAAACAGCGCCTACGCGAACATTTTTCATTTGACGGCCTTCCACGTACTAACAGGGTTCGTTCGTACGATGTACCCGTTTGAACCAACTCCCACTGAGACTGGCCGCGCCGCCATTGGCACCACCAGCACATCTGCACCCGGTAGCTCTTTTGTCGCGCCAGAAACGACGAACCCGGCCGAAGCCGCGTTCATTTTTCCAGGACGACTACTCAAGCAATCCCATTTCCCCGCCCGCTTGCCGCAATTCTTTCGGATGCGCTATCTGCTGTTTGTCGAGCACAAAGGTTAGTAGCTCGTACGCAACCCCATATTCGCCATGGTCCAAGTACTCGGACACATGCGTTTTATCACGTTCAGATAGGGCGGCGCCGGCCTGATCTAGGGCGCCACGGAGTAGGTTCTCGAGCTTCGCGTAATGGTTGGGGTCTGCGGTCACTTTGGGTTCCTCGGAACGTTTGTTGGAAACGCAGTGACGATTCCTTCCCCCTTGCTTAGGGGCTCGAGCACTACGCGAATGTCAATGCCGTCGCGCGTGCCATCCTTCACGATTCTTCCATTAGGCTGGACGGTACTGGGAATAGACCGATCAGTAGCCATGGTCAACGACGACAATGACGAGGCCGTCCCCTCGTACTTCGCGCGGGGCACCCCATCTACGCCTTGCCCCCCGACACCCCCAAGGGGCTCGTCGAGAAGCGTTTCCACGACGGTCGGCGACAGTTCGTGCGATTCGCCCTGGACGGCCAGCACGTCATCGTCGATGACGTGCAGACGGTATCCGACTCCGCATTGGAACCGTAAAGCAACGCGCCGCAGAAACGACGAACCCGGTCGAGGCCGGGTTCCGCAAATCTATCTTGGGTCTTCACTCTTGGCTGCGTGGACAGCCTTTAGCCAATCGTCCCATTGAGTGGGATCGTTTGTACTACCGTCAGCCCAAATCGTCTGCGCCATCCCGCTCAGCATTACTGCGATGTCATCGCTTCGGCAACCATCCCTCTCGTAGTACCGCTCCAAGAAGATAAACATCGCACGATAGGCTTCATTCACTGTCAACATTTCATTCATTTCATTTACCTGGCCTTGTAGGAGACGCTAACCCGGTTTGAGGATTGAATTGCTTCGGCGTCTCGTTGACCCCGCCATAACTCACTTTTCCACCTCGAATCCCAACCCATGTCTGCGTGCCATCTGGGTTCAACTTTGCCGCCCAAGTAGTCCCATATTTGTCAGTACCCAACATAGCCGAAGGATCATTCGCAATAGTCTCAAGAAGTTGTCGATTCGCCGGAGTATCACTAATGTGCCCCTCCGAATCGCGAAAGATATGCTGTGCCCGAGATTCATCGATACCGATTTTGCTTCCGCCGTTCGCACTGGATCCCGTCGCACCACTATTCGGGTCTTTGTTACTGCTGTCACTAGATAGGTTCGCATTGTCCGGGGCCCCCGGCGCGGCGATCGGAGGCGTCATCACGCACGGCCCACCGGGCGTACACGCTGCCACTGGCGGAGTCACCACGGCACCGCCCGTCGCCGGGGGGTTGCCACCGTTCGTCGCGTCCGCCAGAGGATTTGCTTCTGTCGGCGGCGTCTGCCCTGGCAGCATACCGAGGAACTCCTTGCCCCAACGTGCCAAGTCCCCAAGAGGATCTTTATAGGTCTCCTTGGCCCATTTCGCCACCTTGTCGGACGTGGAGTTGTTCAGTGCCTCATTCTGTGCCGCCAGCGCTGCCGCCGTGGCGTTGGTGCCGAGCAACTGCCCGGCAGAACCGCCGATCAGCGTTGCCAGCGCCACCGTCGCCGCGTTGTAACCCGTATTCTCGTACTTGATAGTCTGCGTGCCGTCACCATTGTCCACAACGGTCTGCGTACCGTCGTACAGCCCGTCCCGGATCAACGGCGCCGCAATCGCACTGGCCGCCCCACCAATGGCACCCCCCGCGCAATCCCCCCCATTCAAGCTCTGCGCCGCACACCCGATCAAGGCGTGCGCCGCGGCGTTGGCGATGATGCTGTCCGTCGTCGCGTCCACCGCGCCAATACCCGGCAGTTTCACACCAGCCGCATTCGCCGCAAGTGCCGCTGCGTCCCGAACGAGGCCGCCGGCGAAGGACTGGCCGAAGCTGCCGCCATATACCGCCGTGCTGATACCCGCGCTGATGGCCGAGCGCACGATGCTCGCCTGTGCGTAGTTTCCAAGTTGACCAGCCGCTTGCGTCCAGTTGCCCTTGGCAAGGTTGTCGCCAATGCTGCCAATGCCAGCATTACTTAGGTCCATTGCACCGAGGGCACCCCGCGTCAATCCCGCTGTCAGGCCCGAAATCGCACCTGCCTTAAGCGCCGCGCCAATATTTAGCGAGCCGGTCGTGATCACTTGGGTCACCATGCTCGACAGCGTGCCTGCAATCAGACCGTCGATTGCCACGGCCAACGCCGCCTGCATCACGCTCATTTCTGCCAGCGCAACGCCCATCAGAGCCGCCCCCGCCCCGGCCGTCATGATCGAGATCGCCACCGCGGCCGCCATCGCCACGATCTGCCCAAGGATCCCGAATCCCTTCTTCTCCTTGATGAACTGCGTATGAATGTCGTCGGCGACTGTGCCTTCGGTGTAGTTCAGCCCAAGGCTCTCCTTGAGTTGGGCGACCAGCGCCGCGCTGGCGTCATCGTCGACCGAGCCGTCGGCGCGGGTCACACGGAACGCATCGTTGATTGCTCGGATGCTGTCGGCCTCGATGTCCATGTGCATCGCCGACAGGAAGCCGCCGGGCTGCACTACAGTGCCCGTGACGACGTTCCAGCCGCCCTGCGCCTTGTACGCATTGGTGCCGATGGACACCACGTTCGGGCTCAGGTCGATGCTCTGGGCCTTCACGGTCAGCGTGTCGCTTGCGACGATCTGGCCGGTGTTACGAAGCTGCCCGTCTACGGCGATCTTGATGTTGTCGCCGCTGATCGTGCCGCCTGTCGGCACCGACAGCGCCTGCGCGTAGCCTTCCGGCAGGTAGACCTGCGGAACCAGCGCGTTGACGCTTGGGCAAACGCTGGTTGCGGCGGTGCATCGCGGATCGGGTACCGCTTGTTCGACGTACCACAGCATCGGCGCATCGAGCGCCTTGACTTGATCGTCGGTCAGCGCCTGACCGAGCGTGATGTGGTTCGTCTTGGCGTACTCGGCCGCGTTGTTGTACAGCGCCAGTTTCTGCTGGTCGTTGACCGACAGATTGTTCTGGCTGTCCCATGCCAATCCGTTGATGAACGTCTGCTGGCCTGTCTGCGCCAGCGCCGCTTGCTGCAGCTGCTGCGATTCGGTGTACGGGTCGTAATAGAAGGACACATTGCCCGGACGAAGCTCGGGCGGAAGCTGCGCGAGCAGGCTGTCCGGCGTCACGCCCGCGAGGACCGCCGTTGCAGCGTTCGGACTCACGTACTGCGCGCCGCCGCCCGGCGTGGTGATAGGCGTACCGGTCGGCTGGGCATTGAAGTGCCAGTCGACGGTCGGCACGGTGCCCGTGACCGGAGCGCTGGGGGCCGCGACGATGACCGGTGTGAACTGCCATGGTTGCGTCGGATCGGCAGTCGCCGTCGTGGCGGGTAGCGATCCCGCGGGCACGGGTGCCGGTCCGAGCGAGATCACCTGCCGTGGCGTCGCCCCCGACGGCGTGGGCTGGTTCGGGCTGGTGATGCCGTTCACGAGAGAAGCGCCCGTCAGGTCGACGTTGGCGCCAAGCAGATTCCCCGTGTTCACGATCTGGCCGCCGGCATTGACCGACAACGCATTGCCAGCCTGAATGCCCGAGGCAATATTGCCGATCGTCGCGCGGCCGCCCGTATCGTGCCAGCGGTCACCGCCGCTGCGCTTCTCCTGCCAGCGGCCGACCCAGTCGGCGTTCAGCGCGATGGCCGTGTTGTCTACTCCACCGCTTGCCTGCACGCTGACGTTGCGGCCGCCGCTGATCAGCGCGCCGTTGTTCGCAACGGACCCGCTCTGAATCGTGACATCGCGCGCGCCCGAGATGACCGCGGCGGGTCCTACAGCCGCGTCTTCCGTGGCCGCGCATTGGCTGTTGCCGTAGCTACCGCCGGGATTGCACCCGCCCGCGTAGGACGGATTCTGGCCACCATAGCTCTTGTGAAGCTGCACCGGGTCCAGCGACTTGTTGACCAGAGAGGCTGCGGTGATGGACACATCGCCGGACAACGATTGGATCGCTCCCGCCTGATTGGTGACCGTACCCCCTGTCGTGATGTCCACCGTACCCTGCGCCGCGAGCGTCGCGCTCAGGTTCTGTACGTTTCCGGCATGGATCGTCAGCGTGTTGCCGGCGGCGATCGTGCTCGGCGTCTGCTTCCACGCCACAGACTGGACCGTCGGTGCGCTGTCGTCCGGGCAATCGCCACCGGGCACGCATCCCTGAGCGGTCGTCACGTTGACTTCGTGCACGCCCTTGTTGGTGAACGTACCAGGCGTCGTGATCTTGATGTTGCCCGCCGCGGCGATATCGCCCGCGTTGGTCAGGTCACCCGTGCCGCTGAGCGACAGATTGCCGCCCGCCGTGATCTGCCCCGCCTTGCCAAGCTGGTGACTCACCGTGGTCTGCGTCGGTGCCACGACCGCGGCCCCGTTGACGTCGGCACCGACGTTCATCTGCGCAGCGGTCTGCGGCGGCGCGCCGCAACTATCGCCCTCACATGTTGGGGGGATGGTCCCGTACATGAGCTGGCTGTAATTCGTCTTGACCCCTGTGTACGGATCGACTTCCCCCAACGCCTTGAGCCGCGCGACAAGCGCATCGAGCTCTGCCTGATTGACGGTATCCGTGACGACGTTGGACAGCGTCGCGGAGCGACTGTTGTCGAGCGTGCCGACCGTCAGTGTGGCATGACGCGCGGCGGAGATAATGCCGCCCCGATTCGATAGCGTCGCGGCCGCGATGTCGAGATTGCCGCCCGTGACGATCTGGCCGGCCACGCCGTCCGTCTGCTGGACGACGGTACGGTCCACCGTGGGCAACGCGATAGGCTGGCCGCTATCGTTGCGCGGCGCAGTACTGGTCGCATCGATCAGATGCCATGCCGGGACATAGGTGTAGCCTTGCTCGCCGCCCGGAGAGTACGGGTAGTAGCCGACTTCGGGCGTAATGGCCGTACCGTCGGCCGTGTGGCGAACGCCGCCGAGCGTGACATTGACCGGCGTGCCCGGCTTCGGCTGCCCGGAACACGTTTCGCAGCCGCTTTGCGAATAATCCCATGGCGCGACACTGCCAATGATCGTCGAGCCGAGCAACGCATCGTTGGTGACCTTGCCGGAGGTGGTGCCTCCATCGACGGGCCCTGTGCGATCGTTGACGATGGCCCCCGCGGCGATATGCATGTCGCCATTGGAGCCGATCACCCCCGCGACGTTGCCCACCGTACCGCCGATGTCGATCTTCAGCGTGCCATTCGCCTGCGTGCGCGCGCCGGTGTTGTCATAGTTGCCGCCGGTAATGGCGAGGTTTCCCAATGCCTCGACAACCCCACGGTTAGTGACGTTGCCATCGAGCGCGAGATCGCCATTGGCGTGCACCGTCCCGGTGTTCGAGAGATTGCCGGCCGATAGCGAAACGCCCGCCCCGCCGACGACCTGACCGGTATTGATCAGCGTGCCGCCCGTGGCAAGCGACAGGTCGCCGGACTTCTGGATCGTTCCGGTATTGGTGATGCCCTGGCTCGCCGTGAGTACTGCCTTGCCGCCAGACACGGACCATGTGCCCGAGTTATGGATGGCTAGCGCATCCAGCGTCAGGGTGCCGTTGGCATCGAGGCTGCCGGTCGTGGCGGCGGACGGATCGAACACTTGATTCGGCGCATGAATCGCGAGGTCATTGCCCGCGAGAATCTGACCTCCGGCGTTGTTGAAGCTGCCATTGGCACCCGATACCGTCAGACCGAGATTGCCAGTGAGCGGCGTTCTGCCGCTGAGATCGCCGGCGAACAGCGTGCCGCCCTGGTTTGCAGCGAGGGAGCCAACGGTGAGCGTCAGCGCCTGTGCGCCCGACAGCAGGCCACCCGCGTTGTCCAGCGCATTGCTGACATTGCCATTCACGATCTGTCCGCCAATGACACCGCGATTGGTGACATTGGCAACGTCGAACGCGACCCTGTTGCCGGCGAGCGTGCCGGCATTGGTCACGTTCCCGCCGTTGACCGACAGTTGCTGAACCGCGACGGTGCCGCCCTGATTGCTGATGCCGGCCGCGGCAAGGCTGACGTTATTGGCGGTCGTATCGCCGGTCAGCGTCAGGCCGCGCGTGGCCGATGCATCCAGCGTACCGCTCACCGCGTTCTGCTTTCCGGCAGGGGCGCCGATGGCAACATCGCCGCCACGCAATGTCGCGTTGCCTCCCACCCACGTCAGGTCCGCGACATCGAGCGTGTTGCCCGCTTTGGCATCGAGGTTACCGCCAACCATCGTGGTGCCGGTAAGCCTCGTGTCCTGCCCCGCCGATACGCTCGCATTGCCGATGGTGGTCAGCGCACCGCTGACGGTCGCCGATCCGCCCGTGGCCGTCACGCTCGAGTTCCCGCCGCTCGACAGACTGCCCGACACCGAAGCGTTGCCGCCCGCTGAAAGCGTCGTGTCGCGGTCCGATGTCACGGCGCCGTTGACCGCCACATTGCCACGCGTCGCGACGATCGAGGTATCGGCGGCACTCTGCACCTTCCCGCCCACGGTCACATCCTGCGCGGCGGACAGCGATACGCCCGCGTTGCTGCCTATTTGCCCCGTCGTCGAAATACTGCCACCGCGTGCGGTAACGTCGAGGCGGCCAGTCGATACGAGCTGTCCTCCGAGCATCGCGTCCTGCCCTGCCGATACCGTCAGCTTGCCTGGCGACACTACGTTGCCCGATGTCGTCACGCTGCCATCCACGCCGGTCAGCGAGACATTGCCAGCGGTGCTGCCTGCCGCGCCCCGAATGGTCAGGTTGCGTTGCGATGCGAGCGCAAGATCGCCGGCGGACACCGCGCTGCCGTCGATGACGGTATCGCGCGCGGCCTGCAGCTGGATCGTCCCCGGCGACATGACATCGCCGCCCAGATGAATATCGCCCTGGCCATCGCGGCCAGCGGCTCTGACGGCGATCGACGCACCACTAAGCGCGCCACCGACATCGACGTTGGTGGCGGCGTCCATCCTGACGGCGTCCTGTGCCTTGACGCCTCCCGTGCCCGTGATTGCGCTCCCCGACGTCACGGAAACCGCACGCCCTGACTCAAGCGAGCCACCGAGCCTGACATCACCGGATGTCGAGATGGTGTAACCCGCTTCCGCGACGCCGTTCCCCGCTGCCTCCAGCGCGCCCGCCGCATTGAGCGCCACACTCTGCTTGCCGTAGGTGCTCCCGACATGGACGTTGCCGGCGGCATCGATCGTCAGGTTCCCTGCGGACGCCGCGAGATTGCCGTCGGCACGCACGCCGACGCCGGCCGCCGTGCTGACGATCCGGATCTGTCCCGCGTTCATCGCACCGAATGCTGTCGCGTCGATCGCCAGGCTACCGGCCGTCGTGTTGCTCGCGCCCGCAGGTGTCGTCGTGAAGGCGTCGCCATCCGGCTTGACGAGCTGGCGGCCCGCGACGAGGTTGATCTGCCGGCCGGCATGGATCGCCGCGTCCACGCCGATCGTTTCGGCGATGAGGTTGATGTTGCCGACCGTGCCTTCGATGCCCGTGCTCGCCGCGCCAGGTGTCGGATTGCCGATCTGTACGCGCCCGCCCTCGACCAGGTAACCAGCAGCCGCTGCCGCATCGAAACTCGTCGGGGCGCCGGTGGACGACAGCCACTGAGGGGCGCCCGTGGTCAGCGTGACCTGCGACGTATTGGTAAAGCCCGCTCCGTTCGTATAGACCCCGCCCGGCGCGGCGATGACGACGCCGGCCGTTGCGCCGAACACCTCGACCGTACCGTTGACCTGCGCGGGCGCGCTGGTCGTCACCTGGTTTACGATCAGCCGCGCGGGCCCGGTGGCGGCAAGATTCGCATTGGCGCTCACCTGACCGCCGAGGAACGTCCCACCGCCCGTCGTGCTGTTGTTGAGGATCAGACCGATCGGATCGACGACGAACGAGCGATACTGGTTCAGCGAGATACCCTGCGCGTTGGGCGTGGTGATGCCGACGACGGGCACGCCTCCCGCAGGGGCGGCCGGTCCCGTCGTGACCGAAATGTTGGGCGTAAAGCGGATCGGTGCGTTGGGATCGGTGATCGGCGCGGCAACGGCCTCCGCTGGGCCGAAACGCAGCACCACCGGCAACTGCGCGAACGCCCAGTCGCGTATCCGCTGCCGTACCGCGCCACCTTGCACGGCAAAGGCATCGATCGGCAGTGCTCCGGCACCGATGGCCCCCGCCGCCTGCTGCGACTGCTGCATCGTGATCGACAGCGGGCCCATCCATATCGTGATGGCGACAAACGCCGACAGCGCCCTGGCGAGCACGCTGCGCCGTCCGCGATCGGCAAGTGAAACGTCCGGAGCGTCAATGTCCGAAGCAGTCGAGGGCACTGGTGCGGGCAGCGTGGCCTGATGGTCGCGTTGCGAAGTCATTGCGGGCAGTCGGTTCTTACAGGGCGAAGGGAATGGGCAGCGGTCACGCGCGCCCGGACGTTGGGAACTGCCGCGACTACTGGGTAATCTTTGCCTTGCTCAGCAGCCCGGTGACGAGCGAGAGCGTCGCGCGCTCCAGTGCCTGCGCCTGCAAGGCCTGGCGGATGCCCGGTGCGGCGGTCTCGAACGACGGGATCTGCGTGGGGCGCACGGCATCCACCTTGATCACGTAGCGGCGATCGCCAAGTGCGACAGGCGCGGGGGTGACGGCACCTTCGGGCAGCGATGCAATCGCCTGCGCAATGGCCAGCGGGAGGTTTTGCGTCTTGCCTTCCTGCACTGGCACCTTGAAGCTGATCCAATCCATCGCACCGCCAGCGGCCTTTGATGGCGCGAGACTCAGTTGTTGCGCAACGTTCCCGAAGTCCTCGCCGGCCTTGATGCGAGAGAGCGCCGCGCTGGCCGCTGCGTCGTTGGCCAGTTCGATCACGCGCGCCTTGAACTCCTTGTCGCCCAGTGACGCCACGATGCCGTCGTAGCGCGCCCGCACTTCAACATCGGTGACGGGCGCAGGCTTGATATGGTCTTTGAGCCATGCTTGCGTCAGGATCTGATTCCGCGCGTCGGCGATCAGCGCCTGAACGTCCGGGCGGCGCTCCAGCGCCTTGTCCTTTGCCGCCTCCTGCCGGAACAACTCCCTGGCGATCAGCTGTTGCTTCACCGCTTCACGTGCCTGCGGGGTGTCGGGCAGCTGCGCCGCGCGCAAACCGTCCGCAATCGTGGCATCGGGAATCGCTACGCCATTGACGGTGGCGGCATGCGCCAGTTGCAGCCCAATGACGGCGGCGACGGCCACTGCCATGCGAGTGAAGTTGGCAATCATCGAATGCACTCCTAGTAAATCCAGTTCAGGGTGGCCAGCACAACGCCGTGCCTGGGTCCAAGGGCGGCGGGCTGCGCAAGCGGCGCGCCCACGAGTATTTCGCTGGTGAAGATCTGTCCGGCCCATTGCGCCGAAAGGCGAACGCCGGCACCGGTGCCGACGACCGCCTGCCATTGCCGCGTCGCGACGTATTGGGTCTCGCCCCCGTCGAGAAACAGGTACGGCTCGACGCGTACGCCCGCGATGAGGGGCGCGTTGGCCCAGGCGATTTCATTGCGCAGATAGGCGCCACGGTCGCCTGCAATCACACCTTCCCGAAAGCCGCGCACCGTGCTCATGCCACCGGCGTAGATCTGCTCGGAGCCAAACAGCGCGACATCGGTCCACTGCCCCACGAGTTGCGCGCGCCATGCCAGCTGCACGCGATCGGCCAGGGCCAGCGGCAGCTGCATCGTGGTGCTGGCGTCGAGCTTGTTGAATTGCGCGTGCGCTTCGTCGCGATGGATGTCGCGGGGGTCCTGCGTCGCGTGAAATGCCGGCAGTCCGCGCGAATATCCGGCTTCCGCCGTGACATATCCCTGCTGCCCGCTCGCCGAGAAGCGCCACAGTCCGCTCCACGCCGCGCGCAGCACGGCCAATCGCTGGGGATCGAGCTGAAGGTCGTTGATCTCGCGCCCACTCTTGCGCCATGTCAGCGTGAGGTCCAGCGCCTGCCGTCCCGTCTGATTGCGCGCGATGACGCGGTTCCAGCCAAACGTATGGCCGACGCTGCGGCCATAGAGCAGCGCGGTGTCGCCGATGGTGTTCTGATACTCGGATACCGATGCCGTATAGCTGAACGTGTCGTATCCGAAAGGAACCGCGACCGACGCGACGGCGGCGTTGGTGTCGACCGTCCCGACATAGCTGACGCCGAACGATTCCTGCAGCCCGAGCGCGTTGTCTGCATCGATCCCCAGCCGCGTGCGGGAGATACCCGTCACCCGGCTGCCATAGTTGTCGACGCCGGCATTGAAGCGAAAGCGGTCACCCGGGTCGTTCGTCAGGGCCACGATCGAACCCCCGGGCGTCTGGCCGGGAAGGATCTGCATCTCGGCACGATTGCGGCGCAGCCGATTGATCTGGTCAACGCCCTGCTCGAGGTCGGCCAGCCGCAGCGTGTCGCCAGGTGGGGGAAACTGCCATACGGTGCCCGCGTCGGTCAGCCACCCGCCTGCCGATGAATCGAACCACCATTGCGACCCCGGACGAAGGGTTCGCCCGTTCAGCTGGAACGACTCGACGCGTCCCGGCACCACGGTGACGCGCAACACGCCGCTGGCAAGGTTCTGCGGGCCGAGGTACGCGCGCGTGGTGATATACCCTTGCGCCACGAACGCTTCCGTGAAGCGGCGCAGCAGCAGGTTGATCCGGTTCGCACCCAGCCGATGGCCAACGAACGACTGGGTGATGGCGGAAAGTTGGGCATCTGAAAGGACGGTGTTGCCCTCCACCTCGATGCGATGGATCTCGAATGTGGTCGCGGTCTCCTCGACATCTTCCACACGGGTGTCGGGGGCCACGGCAACGCGGTTGTCGATCTGCGCCGGCGGCTGGGTAGCCTCCCTCTGCAATTCGCGTTGCCGCTGCTCGCGCAGCAGCCGCTGGGCGGGGTCCTCCGGGGGCAGAGGCCCGGTTGCCGGAACCTGCGCGATCGCCGGTGCGGCGATGACCGTCAGCCACCACGCCACGGCGACCCCGAGACGTGAGAGATGTAGCCCCCACGCGCTCATCGCCACAGCCATGACGTCATGCCAAGGTGGCTTTCCACCGAGACCGGCTCGATCTGACGCGGACGTACGACGAGCGTGTTACCGGCGATGCTGACATCGCCATCAAAGCTGCCGCCGGTCACGACGGCGTCGCCGCCGATGCGGGTGCGTCCGGTCGCCATCCAGCTGCCGCCGATATCCATGGCGTAGAGCCGGGCCCACGTATCGCCAAAGAACGCCTTGAAACCGCGGTCGCGCGCAATGGCGGTATAGCCCGCCACGCCCGTGGCATAGGCGACGGGTGCGTTGACGTTCAGGTCGCCCACCGCCAGCACCCGGCCGCCCACGTTGATGGCAGCCCTGCCGGCGTTGATGTCGATATTGCCGGCCGCGGAGAGGAGGCCGCCCACCACGGACGTATCCGAGGACGACGACGTGCGGCACACGATCATGCACGTACGTGTGAAGTGCGCGGATCCCGTGGTCACACCTTCTGTCCGGAACGTGTCGGCGGCGCGGATCGTGATCGCACCGTCGTTGGCATAGATCTCGCCGCCGATATTGAGGACGTTGCGGCCGCTCAATGTCGTACCGGTTTCGGAAAGGAGATAGGCGCTCTGCCCCGGGCGATCGACGGTGCCGTAATCGACATCGAACGTACTGCGACGCTTCGACAACACCAGCCAGCGCCGCGCCGATGTGGCGGCAACGACTGGATCGCCGCCGGTACCCGCCTGCTTGCCGATCTCGTTGATCAGGTCGCCCGTGGCGGCAATGTCCAGCGCGGCGTTCGACAGAATGCGCGCATGGCGATTGACGACATCGCCTCCCGCACGCACGACAACGTCGTCGCCGGCGCCGAACAGGATGCCTAGATACTGTGGCGTGGATTCGTTGAGAAGCGACGCGCCCGCGCGCACGGTTACGGCGCCAGCCGATGCCTCTGCATCCGCGATCCGACGCTGTCCCTGTATCAGGCCTCCCAGATTCTTCAGGTCGCCGTCCACCTCGATCAGCACGGCACCTCCGTTTGCCACGAGGGTCGATTGGCGGGTGATGGAGGTCAGGCTCGCCGAGGCGGCATGCAGTTCTACGTCGGCGGCGGCCAGCACATCCGCATCCTGTTGCGTCCATGCACCATCTGCCCGCAAACGAATACTTCCGCCAGACGCCGTGATGGCGGCATCGTGCAACGCGATGTTGTTGGCGACCAGCACCACATCACGCGCCGCCTGGATCTTGCCCGAGGCCAGTTCGAGGTTGCCGTTGCCCTGGATGACGAAATCGCCCGCTGTGGCGAACGCCGCGCCGGCGTGCCTGACGCCCGCGCCCTGATCGGTCACGATCAGCTCGACGCGTCCACCGATCAGGCTGCCTGCCGCGGTGATATCGAGTGCCATGGCGGGCGTTGCGGCGCCGTTGCCAGCGCTGTATGCGATCCACGGCGTCAGGTTGTCGTTGGGCGATACGCTGGTGTCGATTTCCGCGTGGCTGTCGCCCAATACCGCACGGATGCGGGAGTTCGGGGAGTCGAAGGTGTTCTCCACCTTGCCCGCCACGCGCAGTCGCTTTGCGACCAGTTCGAGGTTCAGCAGCGTGCCGGAGAGCCCGCCCGCGCCGATGTCGATCGCCCCCTGATTCGTGCTCAGTACGAGATTGCGTTGCAGTTGGCCGTTCGCCGTGAAGTCGTTGAACGACACCTGCCCCGTGGTCAGCGCGAGATTGCCGACATTGCGCACCACCATGCCGTCCACGCTGATGCCGTTCGGGTTGGCGATCACCACGTTGGCGCGCGGCCCGAGCACGCTGAGCGGCCCTTCCAGCAAAGAAGGGTTCGTACCGGTGACCTGATTCAGGATCGTTCGGGCGCGCGCGGTGCTGTTGTCGAGATCAACACCCGCGCGCGGGACATTGAATTCCCGATAATTGTTAGTGGACACGCCACCCACCGCCGCCGCGACGTTGACCGTGATATGCCCACCGGCAGCCGTGGTGACCGTCGTCGCCGTACTGCCATCCGCAACGACACCCGCCGCGAAGCCATGCGCGGCGATGACGCCCAACAGACATCCAACCGCCGCGCCGCGCGCGCGACGACCGACCGCTGGCGCGTGCGGCCGGACACGAACAACCGGAACTCGATACAACGACCCACCCCTCTTCTTCTTTCAACGACGCGGGCCACTATTCGTTTGCTTGTCAGCTTGCGGCGCACGCGTGCCAATTGGCGTAACAACTGCGGCGCAACGATAACAAACGAGAAATTCGTCGAAAAGTGCCGAAGGCTTCGTGTTTGGCATTTGTCAAAATGCCGCGACTTTCGCTACACGACGATTGAAGAGTTTTGGGGATTCATATCGGCCCGATAGGCCGACGGTCGCGCAGGTGTTGGCGCGGAGACGCTCGACAGCGCGGAGGATTAGCGATGGCGCGGCATTCCGGGCGATTCGGAAAAATCGTCTGGCTCAAGACAAGCCATCGCGTGCCGTTATTCTTCGAAGCGGCGTATTTCGCGAAAATCGCTCAAAACCGGTGTCACGCCGGATGCTTCTTATCGATACGGCCGCCGCCTACTGAAGTGGGATTGTCACGATATTGCATCGCGACCGGCACCGCCACAGGAGGCAGCGCCGGCCGCGTCATACGAGTCATCAGGCCGCCTTCCTATGCTGCCCATGCCGCCGTTCCGGCTTGCACTCGTATTTCATTTCCTTGCGGCCATCCTCGTAGCCGACCTCGAGTCGGACGGTGAAGCCCCACAGGCGGGTGACGTGGCGAATGACTTCGTCGAAGTTGGTGGCCAGCGGGCGGCGGTCGTTTTGCATGTGGCGCAGGGTCAGCGAGCGGTCGCCGCCGATGTCCACGCCCGTCACCTGAATGTTGGGCTCCATGTTCGACAGGTCATACTGGTTCGCCAGCAACTGGCGAATCGCGCGGTAGCCTTCGTCGTCGTGGATGGCCGTGACGCGGAGTTTGCCTTCGCGGTCGTCGTCCAGGACGGAGAACAGCTTCAGTTCGCGGATCACGCGCGGCGACAGGAACTGGAGGATGAAGCTCTCGTCCTTGAAATTGCGCATCGCGAAGTCCAGCGTCTCCCGCCAGTTGCTGCCCGCGATCTCGGGTGCCCAGCGGCGGTCTTCGTCGTCCGGGTTCTCGCACATGCGGCGCAGGTCCTGGAAGATCAGGAAGCCAAGCGTGTACGGGTTCAGCCCGCTGTAATAAGGGCTGTGATACGGCGGCTGATAGATGACGTTGGTATGCGCCTGCAGCAGCTCGAGCATGAACGCGTCGTTGACCAGCTTCTCTTCGTACAGCTGATGCAGGATCGTGTAGTGCCAGAACGTGGCCCAGCCCTCGTTCATGACCTTGGTCTGCCGCTGCGGATAGAAGTACTGCGCGATCTTGCGCACGATGCGCACGATCTCCCGCTGCCACGGCTGCAGCTTCGGCGCGTTCTTCTCGATGAAGTACAGCAGGTTCTCCTGCGGCTCCGGCGGAAACGCGACCTCCGGTTCGAAGCTATCTTCCTCCTCGAGCCGCAGATGCGGATGCCGATGCTTCGGCAGCGTGCGCCACAGGTCGTTCACCTGCATCTGGAGGTAGTTCTCGCGCTCGGCCTGCCGCGCGGCTTCCTCGGTAATCGACAGCTTCTTCGGTCGCTTGTACCGATCCACACCGTAGTTCTGCAGCGCATGGCACGAGTCGAGCAACAACTCGACTTCCTGCTCGCCATAGCGTTGCTCGCACTCCGCCACATAGTTCTTCGCGAACAGCAGGTAATCGATGATCGCGTCCGCGTTGGTCCACGTGCGGAACAGGTAGTTGCCCTTGAAGAACGAGTTGTGCCCATAGCAGGCGTGCGCGATCGTCAGCGCCTGCATCGGCATCGTGTTCTCTTCCATGAGATACGCGATGCAAGGGTTCGAGTTGATCACGATCTCGTAAGCCAGCCCCATGTACCCGCGCTGGTAGCTGCGCTCCGACGCGAGGAAGTGCTTGCCATACGACCAGTGGTTGTAGCCGACGGGCAGCCCCGACGACGCATACGCATCGAGCATCTGCTCGGCCGTGATGATCTCGATCTGGTTTGGATACGTGTCCAGACCGAACTCGCCCGCAATGCGGGCAATCTCGCGGTCGTAGCGTTGCACCAGTTCAAAGGTCCATTCGGAACCCGTGGAGAGGTAGGCCATATGCTTCCCCAATGACGACGCCGGCCACGCCGGCGATGACTACCGCGCCGGCCAGGCCGCGCGCTTCTGGAAGAGATCGTGCAGCACCGGATAGATCTCGTCGGCGCCGATAATCCGTTGCATCGCGAAGTGCTCGAACTGGCCCTTCACGGTCATGTACTCCTCCCAGAGGTTCTGTGGTTCCTCCGATGCGACCTCCACGTACGCGTAGTACTGCACCAGCGGCAGGATCGCCTCGCGCAGCAGGCGGCCGCACAGCTCGGAATCGCCTGCCCAGTTGTCGCCGTCCGATGCCTGTGCGCAGTAAATATTCCACTGCCCCGGCGGATAGCGATCGTGGATGACCTCGACCATCAGCTTGAGCGCGCTCGACACCACCGTGCCGCCGGACTCGCGCGAATGGAAGAAGTCTTCCTCGTCGACTTCCTTCGCCACCGTATGGTGACGGATGAATACGACATCGATGCGCTCGTAGTTCCGCTTGAGGAACAGATAGAGCAGCATGAAGAAGCGCTTGGCCAGATCCTTGCGGCTCTCGTCCATCGAGCCGGAGACGTCCATCAGACAGAACATCACCGCCTGGGCCTGCGGACGCTTCTTGAGCACGCGGTTGTTGTAGCGCAGGTCCAGCTTCTCGATGAAGGGCACACGATCCACCTGCGCGCGCAGATGCTTCATCTTCTCCTGCAGCGCCAGCGCATGCTCGGAGTACGGGTCTCCGTTTTCGAGCACCTCGGCGTATTCGAGCTCGAGGTCGCGCAACCGCTTCTGATAAGGACTCGACAGCGCGATTCGCCGCCCCAGCGAACTGCGCATCGTGCGCAGGATCGACAGATTGGACGGCGTGCCATCGATGGAGTACCCCGCGCGCACCTTGCGCACGTCGGTAATCTTGGCGAGGTGACGCTTGGCCAGGTCCGGCAGCGCCATGTCCTCGAAGAAAAAGTTCAGGAAGTCCTCGCGCGATAGCGTGAAGACGAAATCGTCCTCGCCCTCGCCGCTGTCGCTGGCACGGGAACCGCCGCCACCGCTGCCCTGCTGCTGGCGATCGAAGCTGTCGCCGCGGACGAACTTCTTGTTGCCGGGATGGATCCACTCCCGCCGGCCGCCCTGACCGTGATGGAAGATGGGTTCGGAAATGTCCTTGACCGGAATCGAGACCTGACCGCTCTGCTCGATGTCCATGATCTTGCGGCCGGACACCGCCTTCGCCACCGCTTGCCGAATCTGCTCCCGGTACCGCTTGATGAAGCGTTGTTGATTGACGGCGCTTTTATTGCCGCCGTTTTCGCGCCTGTCGATGACCGTAGCCATAAGCCGCCTTTATGGAGACCGTCCGGAAAAGCATCTGGTCTTGTCAGAACTGCTTCGCTTCATTCCCGGACGGTCTCGTGGAAGTGCATTCAAGCCCAATCGCAGTGGGTCAGGAGATCAGGACGATTTCCTGACGCGCAGATACCACTCCACCAGCAATCGCACCTGCTTCGGCGTATATCCCTTCTCAACCATGCGGTTGACGAAGTTCTCGTGCTTGTCCTGATCCTCCCGCGACGACTTGGCATTGAACGAGATCACGGGCAGCAGATCCTCCGTCGTGGAGAACATCCGCTTCTCGATCACCATCCGCAGCTTCTCGTAGCTGGTCCAGACCGGGTTCTTGCCGCCGTTGTTCGCCCGCGCGCGCAGCACGAAGTTGACGATCTCGTTGCGGAAGTCCTTGGGATTGGAAATCCCCGCGGGCTTCTCCACTTTCTCGAGCTCATCGTTCAGCGCGTTGCGGTCAAGGATTTCGCCGGTATTCGGATCGCGGTATTCCTGGTCCTGAATCCAGAGATCGGCAAACACCACGTATCGGTCGAAGATGTTCTGTCCATATTCGGAATAGGACTCCAGATAGGCGGTCTGGATTTCCTTGCCGATGAACTCCACGAACGGCGTGGTGAGGTACTCCTTGATATACGACAGCAGCTTGGCTTCCTGTTCCGGCGGGAACTGCTCGCGCTCGATCTGTTGCTCGAGCACATAGAGCAGGTGCACCGGATTGGCCGCCACTTCGGTATTGTCGAAGTTGAAGACCTTCGAGAGTACCTTGAAGGCGAAACGCGTCGACAAGCCGTTCATGCCCTCGTCGATGCCCGCGTAGTCGCGATACTCCTGATACGACTTCGCTTTTGGATCCACGTCCTTCAGGCTCTCGCCGTCATAGACCCGCATCTTGGAGAAAATGTTCGAGTTCTCGGGCTCCTTGATCCGTGTGAGCACCGCGAACTGCGCCATCATCTTCAGCGTGTTCGGCGCGTTGGGCGCGGCAGATAGCGAACTGCTGCGCAACAGCTTGTCGTAGATCTTCACCTCGTCGGATACGCGCAGGCAGTACGGCACCTTCACGATATAGATCCGGTCGAGGAAAGCCTCGTTGTTCTTGTCGGCCTTGAAGCTCTGCCATTCGGCTTCGTTCGAGTGCGCGAGGATGACGCCGTCGAACGGAATCGCGCCAAAGCCTTCCGTACCCTTGTAGTTGCCTTCCTGCGTGGCAGTCAGCAGCGGGTGCAGGACCTTGATGGGCGCCTTGAACATTTCGACGAACTCGAGCAAGCCCCGGTTGGCCAGGCAAAGTCCGCCGGAATAGGAATAGGCATCCGGATCGTCCTGCGGGAAGTCCTCCAGCTTACGAATGTCAACCTTGCCGACCAGCGAGGAGATATCCTGGTTGTTTTCATCGCCAGGCTCCGTTTTCGCGATCGCGATCTGCGCCAGTACCGAGGGACGCAGCTTCACCACGCGGAACTTCGTGATGTCGCCGTTGAACTCGTGCAAGCGCTTGACCGCCCAGGGCGAAGGAATGGTATTCAGGTAGCGCACCGGAATGCCATAGTCCTCCTCCAGAATCTTGCCGTCTTCATCGGGCGAGAACAACCCGAGCGGCGATTCATGGATGGGCGAGCCCTTGAGCGCGTAGATGGGTACCTCCTCCATCAGCGCCTTGAGCTTTTCGGCCAGCGACGATTTGCCGCCGCCGGGAGGCCCGAGGAGATAGAGGATCTGCTTCCGTTCTTCCAGGCCCTGCGCCGCGTGCTTGAAGAACGAGACGATCTGCTCGATCGTGTCCTCCATGCCATAGAAGTCGCGGAATGCGGGATATACCCGGATGACCTTGTTGAAGAACAGTCGCGACAACCTCGGGTCGTGGTGTGTGTCCACGAGTTCGGGTTGTCCGATTGCGGCGAGCATGCGTTCCGCAGCGGTCGCATAGGCAGAGGGATCCTTCTTGCAGATCTCCAGATATTCCTGGATCGTGTATTCCTCTTCCTTGCGTGCTTCGAACCGCGTGGCGTAGTGGCCAAAAATGTCCATACCTCACTCCCGTCAGAGTCCCACCAGAGTCCACCTCCGAGGCGAAGAAGATGTTCTACCCCCAGCAGACTTCGCGGCAACGCTGACTCCATCACCCCGGCTTGACGGACTTGCCATGTTGCGAAGTCTTTACTTCATCATAGTCAAATAACGGCAGAGGTGAGACCGGAGTTGACGCATGCATCATGACGAAAACACCAACGACATCATGACGACAACACGCATCGGAAAAACCTGACACTCGCGATCCTGACTCGCACGCGACGGGCCATTGACCATGCTTGTGACACACCTTACACCTTTCCGGTACAAGATGCATATCCGGAAAAGGCTAACGGTTTGTAACGTGCCCACTCAAAACGTTCCCCGCCTACAACGCTTGTCAGCCATTTCCCTACAAGCATGATGACCATACGGTGGAACGCGATCATCGTGCGGGCTCGCTCGAATGGCCGAAGGTCGGAGAGATCCGCCTTTGCTGAAACGCACGATGTCTCGCAGCCCGTTGCACCGCTTGCACAACTTGCGGGGCATGCACGCACCGGTAGGGTGCGCGCTCGGCGTCAGGCAGAATCCTGTCTGCGGTACAGCAGATTGCATGCCAAAGGCGCCAGCGACGCTGCAACGCAACATCGCCCTCATGGAGACCCCGGTGCGAAGCCGGGTATAACGTTATCCGCCAATGCATTACGACCTTACCGACCTGCGGCTGTTTCTGAACGTGGGCGAGACCGAGAACCTCACGCGCGCGGCCGAGCGCAGCTTTCTTTCGCTGCCCGCCGCCAGCACCCGTATCAAACAGCTCGAGGAAAATTTCCAGACCCAGCTGCTCATCCGCCAGGTGAAGGGGGTCCGACTGACGCCGGCCGGCGACGAACTGCTGGGACACGCGCGCGAAGTCTTCCGGCAGCTCGAGTGCCTGCACTCGGACCTGCGTCCCTATGCCAAGGGCGTGAAGGGCCGGGTGCGGTTGCTGGCCAACACCACCGCGACCAACTCGTTCCTGGCCAACGCGCTCTCGCGCTTTCTTTCGGAGAACGCCGATGTCGATATCGAGCTCGAGGAACACCTGTCGGCGGAGATCGTCTCCGCGGTGAGTGCGGGCGCGGCGGACCTCGGCATCGTCGCGGGTGAGGTCGCTACCGCCGACCTCGACGTCATGCAGCTATGCAGCGACGAGCTCATCGTGATCGCGCCGGTCAATCACCCGCTGCCGGCGTTCAAGCATCTGCACTTCGCGGATCTGCTCGACACGTGCCGCTTCGTCGGTCTGAATCAGTTCTCGGCGATCCAGAGCTTTCTGGACCGCATCGCGAGCGGCATGGGCAAGCGGATCAGCCTGCGCATCCAGGTGGGCAGCTTCGACGCGGTGTGCCGCATGGTCGAGGCGGGCGCGGGGATCGCCATCGTACCGAACAGTTGCGCCCGGCGTTATGCGAGCCGCAAGGTGCTGCGGTTCATTCAGCTGGAAGACGAATGGGCGCGGCGCGAACTGCGCCTTGTGCGCCGTCCGGGCCGCGAACTGCCGCAGTTCGCGGAGACGCTGGTGAAATATCTGGTGGAAGCGGCGCGCGAACCGGTGTGAGGTCCGCGCGCGAGGACGTGATGGGACGTTTTCCGGTCAGTCTGCTTTCACGCCGGCCGCCTTGATGATGGGCGACCACTTGTCGATCTCCGACGCCAGCCACGTACGCAGCCCTTCCGGCGTCTGCTTGTCTTCCGGCACGATCACCGCACCGAGCTCCTGCATGCGGGACACCACGGCCGGATCTTTCAGCGCGGCCTTGAGCGCGCCGTCGAGCTTGTCGATGACGGCGGGCGGCGTGCCCTTCGGCGCATAGATGCCATGCCAAACCTTGACCTCGAAGTCCTTGAGGCCGCCCTCGCGCAGCGTCGGCGTGTTCGGCAGGGCCGCGATGCGCTGCGCCGTCGTCACGCCGTAAAGCTTCACCTTCTCCGCCTTGATGTGCGGCAGTGTCTGCGTCGTCTGGTCGCACAGCACGTCTACCTGCCCGCCCAGCAGCGCCGTCAGCGCCGGCGCGGTGCCCTGATAGGGGATGGTCTGTAGTTCGACGCCAATGGCCTTCTGGAACAGCATGCCGCATAACTGCGACACCGCGCCCAGACCGGCATTGGCGAGGTTCACCTTGTTCTGGTTCTTCTGGATATAGCTGACGAGCTCGGGCAGCGTGTTGGCGGGCAGGTCGTGCCGGCCCAGCAGCGTCATGGGGACGTCCGCCACCTGGCCGACGAACGAGAAATCGGACAGCGGCTTGTAGGGCAGCTTGGAGTAGAGCGCCGGCGCCGTGGCCATGCCGTTATGGTGGATCAGGATCGTATAGCCATCCGGCGCGGCCTTGGCCACGTACGACGCCGACACCGTGCCGCCCGCCCCTAGCCGGTTCTCCACCACCACGCTCTGGCCCAGCGACTTCGACATGGCGGCCGCGACGGAGCGGGCCACGACGTCGGTCGGGCCGCCCGCGGCGAACGGCACGACCATCGTGATCGGCCGCGAGGGGTACGGGTCGGCGGCATGGCCGATGCCGGGTATGGCGAACGCCGTGGCGGCGAAGGCGAGGGCCATGCGGGGAATGCGCGAGGCGGTCATGAGGTCTCCTGTTGCTGTAATGACGTATGGCGCGAGGGTGGAAGGAATCGCCATGCCGCGCAATTCCGATTTCCGGAAGGGTGCGCACGCCCGCGTGAAAACCAAGGGTTGTCCCCAGAGGCGCCCAAGCCGCCTTAAGGTGTCTCCGAGGGCGTCCCCAAGGGTGTCCCTAGGGGTGTCCCTGGGGGTGCCCCTAAGGGTGTCCCTAAGCCGTGCTTTCGGAAATCCGAATTTCCGGCAAACGGGCGGGCGGGAATAATGGCCGCATCCATCCCTCACCCGTCACGTCGCCGACACCGACACGGATACCCACACAGACATGAACGCAGAACAGGACCACGACCAGATCTATCCCGAAATCCGGGAAGCCGTACGCGACCTCTGCCGGGGCTTCGACTCCGCCTACTGGCAGCGCGTGGAGGAACAAAGTGCGTTCCCCGAGGACTTCGTGCAGGCGCTGACGCAGGCCGGCTGGCTGTCCGCGCTGATCCCGGAGGCCTATGGCGGCTCGGGGCTGCCGCTGACGGCGGCATCGGTGATCATGGAAGAGATCAACCGCAGCGGCGGCAATTCCGGCGCCTGCCACGGCCAGATGTACGTGATGGGCTGCCTGCTGCGGCACGGCTCCGAGGAACAGAAGGCGCGCTGGCTGCCGGGCATCGCATCGGGCGAACTGCGCATGCAGTCGATGGCCGTGACCGAGCCGACGACGGGCACCGACACCACCAAGCTCAAGACCACAGCGGTCCGCAAGGGCGATCGTTACGTCGTCAACGGCCAGAAAGTGTGGATCTCGCGCGTCCAGCATTCGGACCTGATGCTGCTGCTCGCGCGCACGACGCCGCTGGATCAGGTCAAACGCAAGTCGGAGGGGCTGTCGGTCTTTGTCGTGGACCTGCGCGATGCCATCGGCAACGGCCTGACGGTCCAGCCCATCCGCAACATGGTCAATCACGAGACCAATGAACTGTTCTTCGACAATCTCGAGATTCCTGCCGAGAACCTGATCGGCGAGGAAGGCCGCGGGCTCAAGTACATCCTCGACGGCCTCAATGCCGAACGGATCCTGATCGCGGCGGAGTGCATCGGCGACGGCTACTGGTTCGTCGAGCGCGCCAGCGGCTATGCGCGCGAGCGGATCGTCTTCGACCGGCCCATCGGCCAGAATCAGGGCGTGCAGTTCCCGATCGCCCGTTCGTTCGTCAACGTCGAGGCGGCCAGCCTGATGCGCTATCGCGCCGCGCAGTTGTTCGACGCCGGCAAACCCTGTGGCAAGGAGGCCAATATGGCCAAGCTGCTGGCGGCCGACGCGTCGTGGGAAGCCGCCAACGTCTGCCTGCAGACGCACGGCGGCTTCGGTTTTGCCGCGGAATACGACATCGAGCGCAAGTTCCGCGAGACGCGCCTGTATCAGGTGGCGCCTATCTCGACGAACCTGATCCTGTCTTACGTGGCCGAGCACGTGCTCGAGCTGCCGCGCTCGTTCTGAGCTGCCGAGGAGACGCACCCCATGACTTCCAACACCGCCAACGAGACCACTTATCCCACGCGTCAGCTCTGCGAGTTTCTGGCGAACCTGAAGCTGTCCGACGTGCCGGCGCCCGTCGTCGAGCGCACAAAGGACTTATACCTCGACTGGATCGCTTCCGCCATCGCGGGCAAGGACGCGCCGGCGATCCGCCGCCTGCAGGAGTTCGCGGGCGCCATGGGCCCGGGCACCGGCGACGCGGAGGTGCTCGTCGACCGGCGCCGCACCTCGCCCTATTTCGCGGCGCTGATCAATGGCGCGTCGTCCCACGTGGTCGAGCAGGACGACGTGCACAACGGCTCCGTGCTGCATCCGGCCGCCGTCGTGTTCCCAGCCGTGCTCGCCGCCGCGCAGGCGGAAGGCCGGAGCGGCGCGGACGTGTTGCTCGCCTCGATCGCGGGTTACGAAGCTGGCATCCGCATCGGCGAATTCATGGGCCGCTCGCACTACCGCGTGTTCCACACCACCGGGACGGTGGGCACGCTGGCTGCGGCGGCGGGCGTCGCCAAGCTGTTCGGGCTCGATGCCGAAGGCATCAACCAGGCGCTCGGCACGGCTGGCACGCAGGCGGCGGGTTTATGGGAGTTCCTGCGCGACGCCGCCGACTCCAAGCAGTTACACACGGCAAAGGCTGCTGCCGATGGCCTGCAGTCCGCGTGGCTCGCGCGCGCGGGCTTCACGGGCGCGAAGCGCATCCTCGAAGGCGCGCAGGGCATGGCGGCCGGCATGTCGAGCGACGCCAACCCCGCCGCCCTGACCGATGGCCTGGGCACGCGCTGGGCGACGGCGGAAACCTCGTTCAAGTACTTCGCCTCGTGCCGCCATACGCATCCGGCGGCCGACGCACTGGCCGCGCTCGTGCGCCGCGATGGCATTACCGCGGACCAGATTGCACGCGTCACCGCGCATGTGCATCAGGGCGCAATCGACGTACTGGGTCCCGTCGTCAATCCGACGACGATCCATCAGGCCAAATTCTCGATGGGCACGGTGCTGGGGCTTGTGGCCGTGCATGCGCACGCGGGCCTCGGCGAGTTCGAGACCCAGGCCCTGCAGGATGCACGGGTGGCCGCGTTCCGCGACAAGGTGGAGATGGTGCTCGATGAGGAGATCAACGCCGCATATCCGCGCCAGTGGATCGGACGCGTGACCGTGCATACCCATGATGGGCGCACGCTCGAGGCCCGTGTCGATGTGCCGAAGGGCGATCCCGACAACACACTCTCGCGCCCCGAACTCGAGGCCAAGGCCATCCAGCTCGGGGCCTTCCGCCACGGCGCCAGCGAGGCCGAGATGCGCGCCATCATTGCGCGGACGTGGCGGCTCGAGGGCGAAGCGAACGTGCGCGACTGGCTGCCAGCTGCACGATGACGGCCCCGGTACGGAGACGCCGAGACGCCGAGACGCCGAGACGATAGACGATAGACGAACGATAGAGGACAGGGGCCAAAGCCGGCCCTACCCACGATGACCATGACCGAAGACAAAACGCTGGACCATCTGCGCACATGGATCGGCCGCAGCGAGGCGCGCACGGAGACGCTTGCGCCCGAACCCGTGCTATCGCTGGCCGCCACCTTCAACCTCGATGGCGACGCGCTAGCCGCGGGTCCGCTGCCGCCGTTGTGGCACTGGCTCTATTTCCTGCCACGCGCGCCGCAGGAAACGCTGGGCCCCGATGGCCATACACGCCTCGGTGGCTTCCTGCCGCCCGTGCCCCTGCCCCGCCGCATGTGGGCCGGCAGCGAGATCGCATTCCACGCCCCGTTGCGCGTCGGTGATACCGTCACCCGAACCTCAACGATCCGCGATGTCACGCACAAGAGCGGCCGATCGGGCGAGCTGTATTTCGTTACCGTCGATCACGCCTTGACCGTGAACGGCAAGACGGCCATCGACGAGCGCCACGACATCGTCTATCGTGCCGCCGCCGAACCGGGCGCGCCGATGCCGCCGCGTCCCCGGCTCGAACAACGCGCGCGATGGCAGCGTACGCTCCAGGCGGATCCCGTGCTGCTGTTCCGTTACTCGGCGCTGACGTTCAACGGGCATCGCATTCACTACGATCTGGACTACGTGCGCGATGTGGAGGGATATCCGGGCCTGATCGTGCATGGCCCGTTGCAGGCCACGCTGATGCTGGAACTACTGCGCGCGGAGCAGCCCGACGCGCGCGTGAAGACGTTTGGCTTCCGCGGCCTGGCGCCGCTGTTCCATATCGATACGGTCACAGTGGGCGCCGCGCCCGATCCGGCGACGCCCGGCCGCGTGCTGCTGTGGACCGGCGACGATGCCGGCGGTCAGGCGATGCAGGGGTGGGCGACGATCGGTTAAGGCTGCGGGGTTGGGGCCGCAGGTTAGGGCCGCAGGTTAGGGCCGCAGGGTTAGGGCCGCAGGGTTAGGGCCGCTTGGTTGAAGCCTCTCGGTTCAACCCACTGGGTTGCGCCCTCTTCAGGCGGCGCCGCAGCCCGCCGGCTTTAACACACGCTCCGTGGACGCCGGCGACGTCGCGAGCTTGGCGGCGGGCCGGCGCGGCCGCGCCACCAGCTCGCCGCCGCAGTTCGGACAGATTCCGCGCAGCTTGTTCGTCGCGCAATCCGCGCAGAACGTGCACTCGAATGTGCAGATGCGCGCCTCGGTGCTATCGGGTGGCAAGTCCTTGTCACAGCATTCGCAGCCGGGCCGAAGTTGAAGCATGCCTGCCTCCTGTGCTTATCGCTATACCGTCAGATCACGAGTTCGATCAGGAACGGACCCTTCCGCTGGTTGGCCATGCGGAACAGATCGTTGAACGTATCCATATCCGTCGCACGCGCGCCCTCGACGCCCATGCCGTTCGCAAGCTTGACCCAGTCGAGGTCGGGATTGCCGATATCGAGCATGTCGAGCGCGGTCTTGCCCGCGTTCGCGCCCACACCCGCGAGTTCGCCCAGCAGGATCGCGTACTTGCGGTTGGCCAGCAGCACGATGGTCACGTCGAGCTTTTCGCGCGCCATGGTCCAGAGCGACTGCAGCGTGTACATGCCCGAGCCATCGGCCTGCAGCGACACCACGCGGCGTCCCGGCGCGGCGATGGCGGCGCCCGTCGCGAGCGGCAGGCCTTCGCCAATGGCGCCGCCCGTCAGCTGCAGCCAGTCGTGCGGCGCGGCGTGGGCCGTCCCCGGATAGAACGCGCGGCCGAAGCTCACGCTCTCTTCGATCACCACGGCCTGTTCGGGCAGCAGCGCGGTCAGGGACTGCGCCACCGCTTCCGAGGTAATCGCGCCGGAGGCGGGCGAATGCGTCATGGCGGCGGTGGAAGGCAGTTCGGCCTTGCGCGCGCCCAGCTCGTCGGCCAGCCGCGCCAGCGCATCGCCAAGGTCCTGCTCCGGACGCGCCAGCACGTGGATCGTGGCATCTTCCGGATACGGACGCGGCGACTTGCCCGGGTAAGCGAAGAACGTCACGGGCGGCGGCGCGCCGACCAGCACGACATGGCGGATACCCGCCAGCTTCGTGCGCGCGATATCGCCCGAATAAGGAATGCGATCGACCGCCAGCCGGCCGCGGCCCCGCGTGACGCGCGCGTTGGACATCGGCGTGATGAGGCGCGCGTCGGTCGCGGCGGCGATGCGATGCGCATCGGCAAGCGCGCCTTCCAGCAACGCGCTGCCGGCCAGCACGATTAGCGTCGATTGGCCGCTGCGCAGCACGCGCGCGGCGTTCTGGACCGCATCGGGCGACACCTGCGGCACAGGCAGCGGCGGCAGCGGCGCGGCCACCTGACCGCCTTCGTCCCAGCACACGTCGGACGGCAGAATCAGGCTCGCGACGCCGCCGGGTGCGCCCATGGCGGCCTGCACGGCGACGGCGGCATCGGCGCCGACCGAGGCGGCCGAGGTCGCGGTGCGGGTCCAGACGGAAACGGGACGGGCCCAGCCTTCGGTATCGGCCGTGAGGGGCGCGTCGAACGGACGGTGATAGGTGGCCTGGTCGCCGATGATGTTGACGATCGGCGTCTGCGCGCGGCGCGCATTGTGGAGGTTGGCGAGGCCGTTGGCGAGGCCGGGGCCGCAGTGCAGCAGCGTGGCGGCGGGCTTGCCGGCCATGCGCGCGTAACCGTCGGCGGCGCCGGTGACCACGCCCTCGAACAGGCCGAGCACACAGTGCATGCCCGGAATGCGGTCGAGCGCCGCGACAAAGTGCATTTCGCTCGTACCGGGATTGGCGAAGCAGGTATCCACACCGCATGCCAGCAACGTCTTGACGAGGCTCTCCGCCCCGTTCATCGATCCTTGCGTCGCCTCGCGGCCACTAGTCACGCCATCGTTCACACTCACGGTCTTCGTCTCCATTGCGGTGATCCGTCACGGTCGAGGGGAGACGCATAGTGTAGCGGCATCGATGCGCGGCGGGCGCCCCAGTGGAGCGCGCCGCCAGAGGTTTGCGTGCGAATGCCGGACGCGCGCTCAGGCGCTGTCGCGCAACGTGTCGCACACGCGCGCGCGAATCGATTCGGCGACGGCTTGTTTGCGCCGCCAGGCAGAACGCTTCTTCGATGGGATGTCTGCGATGTCGCGCACGGGCTGCAGCACCGGGATCGACATATTGCCGTCGGGCAGGTCCACGGCGTGGGATTCGCGCCAGAATGTTTCGTAGTCCGCCTGGATCTCGCGCGGGGTATTGCGCTGACGGCCGACATGATTGGCGCGCGATACCGCGACGATGCGGCGCGCGCCGATATGGCCCGCGAGCGCGAGCAGCGCTTCCATGACGGCATCCTTCGGACGCACACCCTCGCACGACTTCGTCGAAACACGGATGTATTCGCGGCTTGTCTCGCCCTTTGGACCCTGCAGGCCGCCGATGAACACTGCCGGGCCGTCATATCCGTGGGTGAGATAGAAGCTCAGTTGCGCGAGGCACGTGTCGGTCGCGCTATCGACCCAGTAGAAGGCAAGCTCGCCTTCCTTGGGGTTGGGGCCCGAGTCGCCGAGGCGCAGCGTATAGCGGCCATCGTCACCGAACTGCCATGCGACGCCGCCATCGAGGTAGACGCGCTCGCATAGCGAGAGGGGCAGCGTGGCATGCATGACGCCGTAGTGATCGGCCACGAGACTGGCGCGCTCGTGGAACGTCATGCCCAGTTCGCCGAGCGGCCGATACGGACGCTCGAGCAGCGCCGGCCGCTTCGCGATTACGCGTTGCAGCAATGCGCACGACCCGGCCGCGCGGAGCCACGGGCGGACGGCGCCCTCGCGCAGTGCAGACATTGCCACCATGCGGGCGCGCCGCGTCCAGCAGCGGCGCGTGCCGGCGGGATAGCAGGCTGCCGACACCGTGATCATGGCGCCCAGGTACTTGAGATAACGCAGCGGACCGTGGCCCCACGGACTGCCGCCTTCCCGGACTCGCGTGAGTCCCTGCCACATCGGAAAGAATTCCTGCACGACTGACTGCTCCCCTGTCTTGCCCTGCCGTTATGTCGGCCACTTCCGCTGTCTGCCCGTCTTTGAACCGTCCGCTGAACCGTCCGCTGAACCGTCTGGTGCGCGAGCTAGTAATGATCCGTAACGGATTGAAATAATCCTGCGTTGACAGGGGAAACTAGGATTTTTTGGGCATATAAGGGCACTTATGCACCATAAAGGGCAGCATGCGGCAACCCACACTGGGAAACAACTTGAAACGTGCGCGAGGCGCCTCGGCTGATAATCTGGGTATATACGAGCCCATGTGTCCAATCCGACAAACAGGGAGTCCACGATGCCTCGTTCAGCCGCATGTCTCGCCCTGGCCCGTTGCTGCCTGTCGTGCTGCCTGCCGTGCTGCCTGTTGATGGCCGCTTCCCCGGCGCTGGCGGACGCCCGCGCGCGGGCTACCGCCGAATGCCGGAAGGCGGTCAAGCAGCAGGGTCACGAGAACGCCAGATTCGACGCCATCAATGCGATGGAGGGCCGAACCAGCATGGCCGTGATCGGCGAGATCACGGACGGCGGCAAGCGCTTCGCGTTCCAGTGCAACTTCGACAAGGCGCTGAAGGTCACGGACCTGCCCATGCGCGAACTACCCGCATCCGCCGCACCGAGCGCACCGAGCCCACCTGCGGCGTCGCCAGGCACCCCGCCTACCACGTCGCAGGCCGCTCCGCCGTCTCCCGCCGCGCAAACCCGGAAGTAGCCTCCCCTCCACGGCACGCCCCCGCCGTTTCTCACGTCAAGCCAGAATGCGTCATGCCCCGCACCTTTCCCCGGGGCACGCGCTGGCTGCCGCGTTGCAGCCTGACCCATTCAGGAGCTTTTCCATGTTGATGCGTGACGTGATTCCCCAAGTGCTCAATCGCGGTACCGCCCTGCTCGACCAGGACGCGCTGGAAACCACCCCGCAGAAAACCTTCCACCATGCCATCGATATCTACCTCAAGGACTCCAATGCCTTCATGAACACCTACTTCGCCCGCTATTTCGAATGGCAGGGCATCTGCCGCGAGCGCTGGTTCCACGAATGCATCCACGGCAACCTCCTGGCGGCCGGCGGCGTGTTCGTGACAAAGCGCGCCCATCAGGAATATGTCGAGGAAACGTTCCCGTTCCAACGTGTGGACTGCCACCTCAACACGTTCCAGGTGCGGCAATGTTCGGCGTACCTGCTGTTCCGCTTCAGCGTCGAGGGCCGTCCCGTGTCGCTGGGCTACCAGCAGATCGTCTTCGCGGACAGGGAAAAGCGCATCTCGCGCTTCCCGCGGGAGATCATCGAGCGGGTCAAGGAATACGAGCTCGTGCTGCCGCCGTTCGCAAACTGAGCCGTGACCCAGCTTTGTCGGAATTGTGTAGTTGAGAGGGTCTAGCTGAAATGCGTGCGCGCCGCCGGAGCGGTCAGCCGGCGGCGCGCGTGCGGAAACGCTCGTCGGGCCGATCGCCGAGAGGGTGGAAACGCGGCAGGCGCAGCGTGAAGGTAGTGTGAATACCAGGGCGCGACGCGCATTCGATACGGCCGCCGAACGCCTCCATCACGCGCCGGCAGAAGGCCAGACCAAGACCGTTGCCACGGCCATGCGCCTTCGTCGAGAAGAACGGTTCGAAGATGCGCGGCAGCACGTCGGGGGGAATGCCCGGGCCCGAATCGGTAAAGCGCAGCAGATAGAAGCTGCCCTCGATGCCGCCTTCGATGCGGATCTCTCCACTGCCATGCGTGCGAATGGCGTAGAGGCCGTTCTTGAGCAGATTGAACAACACGTACACGAGCAGCGTGTCGGAGCCCACGAAGCGCCAGTCCGGCTCGAAACCGTGCACGCGCACTCGCTCGCGTTCCTCGGGCTGGAACGGATAGCGCTCGATCGCGGCGTCGACGCAGGCAGCCACGCCATGGGGAGCAAACGTGCTGCGGTCCAGCCGCTCGAGCGTCACGGAAGCAAGCGCCATGTCGATGACGGTGCTCGTGCCGTCGACCTCGCGCGTGATGCCGCCAATCAGCTGGCTCATGCGTTCGATCTGGCCGGGACGCATGCGGTCCTCCATCAGGCCATGATCGACGGCAAGCCGATACCCCTGTAGCAGGCGCGGCCACGCCAGCGCGATTTCCTGCACCTGCATGCGGATGGTCGCAAGCGGCGTGCGTACTTCATGCGCGACCGTCGCCGCCAGCGAATACGGATGCATCAGGTCGTAACGCACCACGCTCAGCGCAAGAATGCCAAGGCTCAGCGCGATGAAGATCGCCCCCGGCGGATAGAACGTCAGGCCGTAGTTCACGCCATAGTCGACCGCGGCCACCGAATACAGCCCCAATGCGAGCAGGCACAGATTGAAACGCCGGCGCCGCTCGGCCGTTGCATTCTTGCGTGCCGTCATCAGCAGCCACGCGCAGCGCAAAGCCAGCACCACCGTCTGCAGCACGTGCAGAGGATGAAGCGGCCCGGCTTTGGGATACTCGCCGAAGAACAGCGTGTAGTAGCCCGATACCACCTGATGCGTCGTCAGCAACAGCACCGACAGGATCAGGCTCATGCCGTACGACACCAGCAGCGCGGGCCGTTCGCCGCGGCACTCGGTCGCTTCGCAGATGAAGTGATAGAACGTCGTCGGCAGGAACAGGATGAACAGATAGCCGACGCGCGCGAGCAGCATCGCCACGTCGGGATGCTCGGCCTGGAACAGGAAAGCCCAGGTGCCCTGCCACGCGAACGTCGTCGCGCACAACAGGAAGAACGACGTCGATACGCGCGTGACGCCCTGGGTCACCAGCACATAGAGGCCGTAACCGAGGAAGATCGACGAGACGAAGGCGGGCAGGATCGCGTACATGCGGCACCACGCCTACGACAGCGCGCGGCCGAGAATGAGTTTGAGACGCCAATGGGAGCCGCAATCTTAAGACGCGATGGAAGCGCGCCGTACTAAATTCGGCGATATTCAGTGCTAATTAATGCTTAATTCGTCACGCAAAGCCATCACAACGGCCGATAACGCGGCGTTTACACCACAATTTGTGGCATTCCGCGTCCCCAAGGCAGAAGAGCTCCCCACTTGAGTCGGGCATTCAAAAAAAGACAAACGGGGCCGAAGCCCCGTTGCCTGCGATGCACCGTCCGCGCATCGACTTTCGCGACGCTGGCGGATTACCAGCGCGTGTCGCGTTCCCAGGCCTTCATTTCTTCCTCGGCGCGCTCCTTGGTGTAGCCGTAGCGCTCCTGGATGCGGCCGGCGAGCTGGTCCCGCTTGCCGTTGATGACCGTCATGTCGTCATCGGTCAGCTTGCCCCATTTTTCCTTGATCTTGCCCTTGGCCTGATCCCACTTGCCTTCGATTTGGTCCCAGTTCATATCGGACTCCTAAAGTTGGTGTCGATGGTGTCGGTTAGCGAGGTTGCGCGCGGATTAGCGTGCGTACTTGGCCTTCACGTTAGCCTGGCACTTGTCCTTGGCGTCGCCGGACATGGCATCGCACTTTTCCTTGTCAGCCTTGTAAGCGGCGTCCGTGGCGTCCTTGCGGGCATCGGCACGCGCTTCGGCCACATCGGTACCGGTGCCCGTGGCGGCAGCCTTGGTCACCTTTGCCGAACCCAGAGCTTGCTCATGGGCGGCCTTGGCCTGCTTCACGCAGACGTCCTTGTCGTTGCCGGACTTGTCGTCGCACATTTCCTTCGCCACGTCGTAGTCGCGATCGGCCTTGGTCTTCAATGCCTTGGCATGTGCCTTTTCGGTGCCGTCGCGCTTGGCTTCGGCGTTGGCCTTGGCCACGTCACGGTCACGCTTGGCCTCGGCCTTGCAGACGTCCTTCGCGTTGTCCTTCAGCGCATCGCACTTGGTGTTCGCGGTCTTGTAGTCGGCGTCGGCCGTCTTCACGGCTGCGTCGTAATCGGCTTTCGAGCCGGCTTGTGCGTAAGCAAAGCCTGCCGGGGCGGCCACCATCATCGAGCACACTGCGGCGCAGAGCAGTTTCTTCATGGTCATGTCGTTGCTCCTTCTCTAAGGGGATTTCTCTTCCGGGCCAGGCGTTTCTTTGCGTGGCCACACCGTAGTTGAAGGTTATGTTTTGGCACCGATATGAAGCAGCGGCCCCCTTCCGAAATGTACGTAAGACAATTCCCACACCTCGCCCACACCTCGCCCACACCCCGTAGTTGGTGTGGCATCGCACGCTCCATCAATTTTTCGCGCACGCGTGGAATAATCGTCCGGGCCGTTCGTCTTCCCTGCAGTTGAACCCGAAAGCCTATCCGGCTGACAGACATGAGCAAGGACTTTACCGATGACGAACTGCGCGAGGTCATTCCGCGGCTGCGCCGTTTCGCGCTGTCTTTGACGCGCCAGGAGTCCAGCGCCGATGACCTCGTGCAGAGTTGCCTCGAGCGCGCGCTCTCGCGACGAGAGACGCGCCGTGACGAGGGCGACCTGCGTGCGTGGCTGTTCTCGATCCTCTACCGCGTGTTTCTCGATGGCCAGCGGCGCGCCAAGCGCTATGCGGGCCTGCTATCGCTGTTCGGCGTGGGTCACGACGAAGATATGGCGCCCTCGACCGAGGACGTCGTGCTGGCGCGGTCGGCACTCGACGGCTTTCATCGACTGCCCGTCGAACAGCGCGCGCTGTTGCTGCTCGTGTCCGTCGAGGGACTCAGCTATCAGGAGGCCGCGGATACGCTCGGCGTGCCCATCGGCACGGTAATGTCCCGCATCTCGCGCGCGCGCAAGGCGCTCCGCGATCTGACCGAAGGCCGGGTCGTCGCTCAACCTTCCCTGCAGGTGATGAAATGAATGCCCTGATGCCCACCGAACCCGAGCTCCACGCGTATGTGGATGGCGAGCTCGACGAGACGCGGCGCAGCCAGATCGATGCCCTCCTCCCGTCGCATCCGGAAATCGCCAGCGAGATCGAGCAGATCCGCCTGGGCGCGCAACGGCTGCGCGCGAGCCTGGAGCCACCGCCGGCCGACACGCCCGCCCGGCTCGACCCGTTCCGCATTCGCCGCACGCTGCGCGATCGCTCGCGCCAGCGCATGTCGATTGCGGCCTCCGTGATGATGGCCCTCGTCGTCGGCGGCTTCGGCGGCTGGCAGTCGCGCGAGTACGCGATGCGGCAGAACTATCTGCCGATGGCCGATGCGGTGCAGGCCTATCGTATGTTCGCTTCCAATGAGGCGCGACCAGTGGCTGCGGGCCCTGACGATCACGCGGTGTCCACCCCCGCGGTGGCGACCGACGACATGATGGCCGATATCCGCACGACCGATCCGCGCCAGCTGCAGGCCTGGCTCGACCACCATTTCGTGCAGCCCGAGCCGTTGCCCGATTTCAGTGCCTACGGCTTCAAACCCGTGAGCGGCCGGCTGATGTCCGCGCAGCAGGGCACGGCCGCGATGGTGCTCTATCGCAACGCGCAGGGGCAATCGATCGTGTTCTACGTGCGTCCCCCTGGCGATGTGTTGCACTTTGCCAATGGCAACCGCAAGGATGGCAACCTGCTCGCGCAGTACTGGCGTCAGGGGCGTTACTTCTATGCGGTGGTGAGCCCGACCGATACGCCGGCCACACGGCCCGTGCAGCAGGCCGTGGAGCCGACGCGAAGCTAGCGCGGTTTGAACGCTGACTTCAGGTCTTGGTGATGTCGTACACCACGTTGACCGGCGATGGGCCGAACGAGCCGTTCGGCACCACGCCGGTCTGGTTGACGCCCGGCTTGCTCCAGTCGCACACGCCATTGGGGAAGATCTGCTGCAGACGCGTCATCTCCGCACCCGAGAACATCACCGTGTAATCGGAAGCGGTAATCGGCTTGAGCGTGCATTTGATGACGTTGGCCGCCACCGGTCCGCCCGCCACGATGCGCGGCGCGGTCCACGACGGGAACAGACCGTTGCACGTTGTGTTGGCGATCGGGCTCAGCGTCTGCGTCTCCGTGACGAACGCGGTGGGGCTCGACCAGCAGCCGTCCACTGCCGCCGCGGGCTTGTACGCCACGACCTTGTCCTTCTGCGCGGTCGTGGTCTTGTCGGCCTTGTACGCGGCCACCCACTGGATAAACGTGCTCCACGCGGTGTCCGCGGGCACCGGGTTGCCGCGCCACATCACGTGGTTCTTGCTATCGCCGTTGGCCTGCACCATGCGCTCGCGCACGGCGAAGTGGAACCACTGGTAGTGATAGCCGGAGTCGTCGTTGTAGATGCCCGTGACGTCGAACACCGGAATGCTGGCGAGACCGCCGTTCGTGCCCAGTTGCAGACCGCTTTGCTGCGCGCGCAGGATCGCGCCCGCATCGCCCACGCTGCGCGCGGTGACGTAGTTCGCATCCTGATCGTAGCCGCCGATCTTCTCGTTGAGATCGAGGAACTGCGTGGTCGTGATCGTGCCCGCATTGAGCGCCGCCAGTCCGTATTGCACGCCGACGTTGTCGAACGGCCGCAGCGCGAATCCCGTTGCGGGGTTCACGCCGTAGATGTTCTTCGATGCGTCGTATACGGTGCCGCGGATACCCGTCGGATTGGATGCCGGGTCGTACCGTAGCGAGGTGGGGACAATCGCGTTGAACGGCGCAGAGACATAACCCGCGTAGTCCACGCGATTCGGTACGGGGTCCGTGCGGCCTGCCTGGTTCGCGGCATCCTCGAACGCCTTGCGGCTCTTGTAGCCCGTGACCGCGGCGATCTGCGCATCGGTGAACGCGGAGGGATTGACCGTGATGTAGTGCGTGATCAAATGCCCATCGGATCCGGAGAAGGCGATGCCGAGCGGATCGGGGAACGTGCACAGCAGCATCACGCCATCGAACAGGCCCGGGATGCGGTCGGCCGGTTGCGCGCTGCCGTAGGAGCCGCCCGAACATCCGGCGCTGACCGTGAAGTCCGGCACGCCGAATGTCTTGATCGTGGCTTCTTTCGACATCATCGCGGCTTCGCTCGCCAGCACGGCATTGCAGTTGTTCGACGCGTGCTGCAGCGTGTTGGCGAACATCGCATACCCTTCCGCGAGGCGCTGCACGTTGAGCAGGCTGAAATCGAAGCCCGCGCTCTGGATGTTGCCCTGCGCGCCGCCCTGCACGTACCACCCGCCGGGGCAACCGAACCCTTCGATCGCGATCATGCGGCGGTTCCAGGCCTTCGGCGGCTTCAGCGGCGTGGGAGCGCCCTCCGTGGTGGGATCGTGCAGCACCGCGTTCTGATAGATGCCGCGGTCGACGGTGCCTGTCTCCACCCGCACGATGAACGGCACCTGCTGCCCCGCGAGCGTGGTGACGGTGGCCACATCGGCGGGCCGCGACGTCGTGCTCGTCATCGGCTTGAGCGTGCCGTCGGTGGTCGACCGGTACATGTACGTGACGCGCGTGGCCGCCGAGCAGTTGGCGTCGAGGGCGGCGCCGAGTGTCGAGCCGTCGGGCAACTGGAAGGTCGAGGTCTGGCAGATGAACGGCTTCTGCCACGGGCCGGAGATCACGGGTCCCGTGATCGGATAGTTCGTCATCGTGATCGTCGATGACGCCTTGCCCACGCTGGCGACTACGCTGTTGAGGCCGTTGGTCAGTCCGGTTACGACCGCTTGCCGATGCGAGCTGTCCGTGGGACTCGGTTGAAACTGTGAGGTGACGTCGTTGCCGTTGAGCGTGATCTGCAAAGGCCGTTTGTCATTGACGGTGGTCGGTACCGCCACGTCGATCAAGGCGGTGCCGCCTGTCACGTAGTCGGGTTGCGACGAAAGCAGCTGGACCGTGGGCGCGACGCCCGGATCGTCATCGTCGCTTCCGCCGCAGGATGCAAGGCCGATAGCCAGCATGCCCGCAAGCGCGGCGCTGCACCATTTTCTGGACGCGTTCATGAGTGTCTCCAATCTCTTTGTGGAACGAATCGCGTGGGCAGGTCGCACAGCCAGCTTAGATCGCGGAGACAGCGATTACCAACCGTATCGATGAAAGGCGTTGTTTATTCGCCGAGCGCGGCGTCGATCATCGCGCCCGCGAGACCGATGAGCAGTGCGATGGCGGAGGCGATGAACCAGCGCACGGTGCGGCGATATTCGGGCACGGCGTCGTCCTCGATACGCAACGCGCGGAACAGCGCGACGATCTGCAACGCGACGGCCAGCAGCAGGCAGAGGCTGGCGAGGATCGATAGCCAACCCCATCGGCCCGGGCTTTCCAATCCCCAGAAGCGCCAGAACGCGAGCGAGAAGCCGAGCAGCACGGTGATCGCGGTGATGATGCCCTGCCGAAAGCCCGACGGCACGGTCGGGGGAGCGGCGGGGGGCGCGGGGCGCTCGTCGGCGGGTTCGGTCATGGTGCGGGCCACGCGGATGGAGTGTGACGAGTATAGATGCCTCAACGCCCGTCAAAACGCCGCGCGATACCGCGCGTGCGAAACGCATCCATCACGAAGTCGATGAACACGCGGGTGCGTGCCGGCAGCAGCGTCTTGTTCGGGTAATACAACGAGATGGGACCGTTGTCGGCACACCAGCCGGGCAACAATCGCTGCAGCGCGCCGGACTCGAGCCACCGCGCCGCGTGCGGCATTGGCAGCAGCGCAATGCCCAGGCCCTGCATCGCGGCGTGCGCCATCGCCTCGGGATCGTCGAAGATCGCCCTTGTGCGATGCACGACAAGCGCTTCCTCGCCCACGGCGCTCCGCAATGTCCACGCACGCACGCGTCCGGTCGAGGCGGACCGCCGGGCAATGCCGTCGAGTTCGGCGAGGTCCGAAGGATGGCGCGGCATCGGCCGGCCCTTCATGTACGCGGGCGAGGCGGTCACGACCACATGCGTGCGCGCGAGCTCGCGCGCGATGACGCCTTCGGTCAGTTCGATGCCGCCGCCGATCGCCGCGTCGAATCCGTCGCGGATGAGATCGACGGCGCGGTTGTCGAAATGCCAGTCCGGCACGATCGCGGGATACCGTTCGAGGAATTCGTTGAGCAGCGGCAATACATGCTCGCGGCCAAATGCGAGACCCATGCCGACCTTGAGCACACCGGTCGGGTTACCGGCGTCCTGGGCGGCGCCGGCGAATGCATCGCGCAGGGTGGCGTAGGGGTCGGACACCTGCCGGAAGAACTGTTCGCCCCCTTGCGTGAGCGTGAGCCGGCGCGTGCTGCGCTGGAACAGCCGCAAACCCAGATGCGATTCGAGCCGTGCCACGTTCTTGCTCACCGCAGCCGGGGTGAGGCCGAGCCGGCGCGCGGCCGCCGAAAAGCTGCCCGTATCGGCGGACTGGACGAAGGATTCGAGGAGGTTCAGGGCTTCCATGATGGCATCGAGCTTATCTCATCTTATACCTTTGGTTGAAAAAGTTTCTGCGCATCGATTACTACCGGTAAGGGAGTTCGCCGACCATACTCCGTTCACCTTCTACTGATTTCCGAACGGGAGTTAAACATGAGCACGAACCAGAACACCGCCTCTAACGCCAACGTGGCCCGCAACCTGACCGGCAAGGTCGCCTTCGTAACCGGCGGCGCCCGCGGCATCGGCGCGGCCATCGTCCGCCGTCTCGCCAGGGAAGGCGCTGTGGTCGCCTTCACGTACCAGCAGTCGGCAGCGGGCGCCGAAGCCCTGGCCGAATCGATCCGCGCCGAGGGCGGTCGCGCCCACGCCTACAAGGCCGACGCCGCCGACTCGGCAGCGCTGGCCAAGGCCATCGACGACGTGGCACGGGAATTCGGCAAGGTGGACATCCTCGTCAACAACGCGGGCGTCCTGCGCCTTGGCCCCGTCGAAGCGTTCTCGCTCGAAGATTTCGACGCAACCCTGGCCGTCAACGTCCGCGCGGTCTTCGTCGCCGCTAAGGCTGCGCTGCCGTACATGGGCGAAGGCGGCCGCATCATCAACATCGGCAGCACCAATGCCGACCGCATGCCGTTTGCCGGCGGCGCCGCCTACGCCATGAGCAAGTCCGCCCTCAAGGGCCTGGTCCAGGGCATGTCCCGCGACCTCGGCCCGAAAGGCATCACGGTGAACAACGTGCAACCGGGCCCGGTAGACACGGACATGAACCCCGAAACCAGCGACTTCGCCAAATCCCTCCACGGCCTGATGGCCCTCCAACGCCACGGCCGCCCGGAAGAAATCGCGGGCATGGTCGCTTATCTGGCGAGTCCGGAAGCGGCGTTCGTGACGGGGGCGAATCTGAATATTGATGGCGGGTTCGCGGCGTAACTCCGGACGGTTGATAAAAGCCACGCACAGTAATGCGCGTGGCTCTTTATGGAGGCAAAAATCGCGGAACAGCGATAGAGGGTAGCGCATGACTCCTCTACGATCGTCGCAAATAGTGCTTCTGGAGGCGCTGAGGGCGCGGGAGAACGAAGATGATGACGGGACTATTCACACCATTGGTAGAATGCGGCATGGCTCGTCCGACTCCTCCTCGCTCACAGAAGTATCTGCTGCCGCGTGCCGCCGACGCTGTTGGTCCGCAGAACGAGGCTGAGCAACGCTTGTATGAACTCATCATGCAAGGGCTCAACAGCGGCGAAGGAACCGAGTACGCGCATGTGGACGACTTCGCTGCCGAGTTCCGCGCGCGCCTGCAAAAACCCAAGCGTTGAGCTGTGGCGCTGCGCCTGAAGCTGCGTCCCAGCGCGCGCGGGGACGCGGATGCGGCCCAGGACTGGTACGACAAAATCGCGCCCGGGCTTGGTGAAGCATTCACCGATGAACTCCTGGGCATGCTGTCCTTTCTGGCCCAGCATCCGAGCGTGGGCTCTCGCCGCTACGCACATCTTCTGCCAGATGCATCCTTGCGCCTCTGGCCTCTCGATCGCTTTCCGTTTCTAGTCTTCTACCGCGTAAGTGGTGCGGTGCTGGACGTGGTCCGCGTTCTGCATGAGCGTCGCGACATTGACGCTAGCCTGATCACGCATTGACCGTGCAGAAGGCAGCGACCAGCACGCAATAAAAAAACCCCACGCGCATCGCTGCGCGTGGGGTTTTCAATCAGCCCTGAAGCTTAGGCCGTGACGGTGTCCGCCACTTCCTTGAAGTCGTCGATCTTGTCGAAGTTCATGTACTGATAGATCTTGTCGCCGTTGGCGTTGATCACGCCGATGTCGGTCATGTACTCCTCCTTGGTCGGGATGCGGCCGAGGCGGGAGCAGATGGCGGCGAGTTCGGCGGAGCCGAGGTACACGTTCGTGTTCTTGCCCAGACGGTTCGGGAAGTTACGCGTGCTCGTCGACATCACCGTGGCGCCTTCGCGGACCTGGGCCTGGTTGCCCATGCACAGCGAGCAGCCCGGGGATTCCGTGCGGGCGCCGGCCTGGCCGAAGACGCCGTAGTGGCCTTCTTCAGTCAGCTGCTTCTGGTCCATCTTCGTCGGCGGGGCGACCCACAGCTTCACCGGGATGTCGCGCTTGCCCTCGAGCAGCTTCGACGCGGCGCGGAAGTGGCCAATGTTGGTCATGCAGCTGCCGATGAACACTTCGTCGATCTTGGCGCCCGACACTTCGGACAGCGTCTTCACGTCGTCCGGATCGTTCGGGCAGGCCACGATCGGCTCGTGCACGTCCGCCAGATCGATCTCGATCACGGCGGCGTATTCGGCGTCGGCGTCCGGCGCCAGCAGTTCCGGCTTGGCCAGCCAGGCTTCCATCGCCTGGATACGGCGTTGCAGGCTGCGCGCATCTTCATAGCCCTGCGCGATCATCCACTTCAGCAGCGTGATGTTGCTGTTGATGTATTCGATGATCGGCTCCTTGTTCAGGCGCACCGTGCAACCGGCAGCCGAACGTTCGGCCGACGCGTCGGACAGCTCGAAGGCCTGTTCCACCTTCAGGTCGGGCAGACCCTCGATTTCCAGGATGCGGCCCGAGAAGATGTTCTTCTTGCCCTGCTTGGCAACGGTCAGCATGTCCTGCTTGATCGCGTACAGCGGAATCGCGTTCACCAGGTCGCGCAGCGTCACGCCGGGCTGCATCTTGCCCTTGAAGCGGACCAGCACCGATTCCGGCATGTCCAGCGGCATCACGCCCGTGGCCGCGGCAAACGCCACCAGGCCCGAACCTGCCGGGAAGCTGATGCCGATCGGGAAACGCGTGTGCGAGTCGCCGCCGGTGCCGACGGTGTCGGGCAGCAGCATGCGGTTCAGCCACGAGTGAATGACGCCATCGCCCGGACGCAGCGAGATACCGCCGCGCGTGCTCATGAACTTCGGCAGCGTGTGGTGCGTCTTCACGTCCACCGGCTTCGGATAGGCAGAGGTGTGGCAGAACGACTGCATGACCAGATCAGCCGAGAAGCCCAGGCAAGCCAGATCCTTCAGTTCGTCACGCGTCATCGGACCCGTGGTGTCCTGCGAACCCACCGACGTCATCTTCGGCTCGCAATACGTACCCGGACGCACGCCCTTGCCTTCAGGCAGGCCAACCGCGCGACCCACCATCTTCTGCGCCAGCGTGAAGCCCTTGCCCGAGTCGACCGGGTTCTGCGGCAGACGGAACAGCGTGGACGGGGCCAGGCCCAGGGCCTCGCGTGCCTTGGCGGTCAGGCCACGGCCGATGATCAGCGGAATGCGGCCGCCGGCGCGCACTTCGTCGAACAGCACGTCGGACTTGACCTTGAATTCGGAGATGACCTGGCCGTTCTTCAGGGCCTTGCCATCGTACGGACGCAGTTCGATCACGTCGCCCATTTCCATCTGCGACACGTCGAGTTCGATCGGCAGCGCGCCAGCGTCTTCCATCGTGTTGTAGAAGATCGGAGCGATCTTGCTGCCCAGGCACACCCCGCCGAAGCGCTTGTTCGGCACGTACGGGATGTCTTCACCGGTGAACCACAGCACCGAGTTGGTCGCCGACTTGCGGCTGGAACCCGTACCGACCACGTCGCCGACGTAGGCCACCAGGTTGCCCTTGCTCTTCAGGTCTTCGATGAATTTGACCGGACCGCGCTTGCCGTCTTCTTCCGGCGTAATGCCGGGACGCGCGTTTTTCAGCATCGCCAGCGCGTGCATCGGAATGTCGGGGCGCGAGAACGCGTCCGGTGCCGGCGACAGGTCGTCGGTGTTGGTTTCGCCGGTCACCTTGAACACGGTGATCGTCAGGCTCTGCGGCACTTCCGGACGGCTCGTGAACCACTCGCCCTCGGCCCAGCTCTTGATCACGGCGGCGGCGTTGGCGTTGCCCTTGTCGGCCTTTTCCTTGACGTCATGGAAGGCATCGAACATCAGCAGCGTGGTCTTCAGGCCGTTGGCGGCCACGGCGCCCACTTCGGCGTCGTCGAGCAGTTCGATCAGCGGCGAGATGTTGTAACCGCCCAGCATCGTGCCCAGCAGTTCGGTGGCGCGGGCGCGCGAGATCAGCGGCGTCTTCTCGGTGCCGAGCGCGACGGCGGCCAGGTACGAAGCCTTGACCTTCGCGGCGTCATCCACACCGGCGGGAACACGGTAGGTAATCAGATCCAGCAGGGTCTGCTCTTCGCCGGCCGGCGGGTTCTTGATCAGTTCGATCAGGTCGGCGGTCTGCTGCGCGGTCAGCGGCAGCGGAGGGATGCCAAGCGCAGCGCGTTCGGCGACATGGGCACGATAGTTATCAAGCATGGGAACCTGCTGGTAATAGGGTTTCGGTCTTCTCTGTCTCGTCGCAGCGATCGGCGCAGCCGACCGTGCCGCCGTGATTGTAATCCGAAGTGGGTGAGAGATCAAATGTCTTATATCTTATATAAGAGTAAGAGCCGCAAACCCTTGCCCAGCCTTGGCCCCGTATCGAAAACTGCATGAAGTGGGAACCCACCCACCGCCAAGCGTTGTTTTCGCGACACGGGCGTCTTAAGTTCCGCGCGCGGCATTCGTTAACCAGTGCATGCAGGGTCGAATGGCACACACTCGCCAGCGCCCCGCCACGCCCGTTCGGCTCAAACGGCCAAGCTGAGCGGGTTTCCCCCTTTTTATCGGCCCTTTGCTTGCCTGCGATTCCGGAAGAATGGCAGGCAATTCGACACAGGCTTCTCATGGCGAACACGCTTTCCCCCTCCCAGACTGGCGGCAACTCCAAGCGCGGCCGACTGCTGCTGATTGGCGGCGGCGTGCTGGTGGCAGCGTTGGGCGTTGGCGGCTTCGTGCTCGGCAGCGTCTTCGGCGGCAATCACGCACCGGCGGCTCCGGCCGCTCCGGTCGTGCCGCCGCCGATTTTCGTGCCGCTGGATGCGTTCACCGTCAACCTCAAGAGCGAGGACGGCGACCGCTTTCTGCACACCGGGCTGTCGCTGAAGGTCGCGGATGGCGAGACGCAGGCGCGCCTGGCGCAGTACCAGCCGGAAGCGCGTAGCCGCATCCTGCTGATCCTGTCGGCACGCCAGCCGGGCGATCTCGCGACCGTGGAAGGCAAGCGCAAGCTGGCGCAGGACATCCAGCAGGCGGTGAGCCAGCCGTTCGCGACGGGTCTGCCGCCGCAGAAGATCCTCGATGTCTTGTTTACATCGTTCGTGGTGCAGTAACGCAGCGGCGCCCCGCGAACACAAGCACTTCGATATTCACATAGCCGTTCATGGGGCAGGACACTAGATGGCCTACGACAAGTTCCTCTCGCAGGACGAGGTTGACGAACTACTGAAGGGCGTCTCGGGCGAAACCGATTCGCCCGAAGCCAGCAGCGCACCCGCGGCCGACGAGACCGGGATCCGTCCCTACAACCTCGCGACGCAGGAACGCATCGTCCGCGGCCGTCTGCACACGCTCGAGATCATCAACGAGCGTTTCGCACGCTCGTTGCGCTCGGCGCTGTTCAACTTCATCCGCCGCGGCGCGGACATCTCGGTGGGCACCGTGCGCATCGAGAAGTACGGCGACTTCGTGCGCAATCTGCCGGTCCCGACGAACCTGAACCTGGTCCACATGAAGCCGCTGCGGGGTACCGCGCTCTTCGTGTACGACCCGAACCTGGTATTCCTCGTCGTCGACAACCTGTTCGGCGGCGATGGCCGTTTCCACACGCGTGTGGAAGGCCGCGACTTCACGCAGACCGAGCAACGCATCATCCGGCGCATGCTGGACCTGACGCTCAACAGCTACGGGCAAGCCTGGCGCACCGTGCATCCGATCGACCTCGAATTCGTCCGGTCGGAAATGCATACCAAGTTCGCCAACATCGCGATTCCGACCGAAATCGTCGTGACCACCGCGTTCCACATCGAGCTCGGCGCCGTCGGCGGCCAGCTCCATGTGTGCTTCCCCTATTCGATGATCGAGCCGGTCCGCGAACTGCTGACCAACCCGCTGCAGGACGAGGTCGAGGTGGACAAGCGCTGGCTGGGCCAGCTGTCCGACCAGCTCCGCGCGGCGGAGGTCGAGCTCGTGGCGGAGTTCACCCATATCGAAAGCACCGTGGGCGACGTGCTCGCGCTGCGCGCCGGCGACGTGCTGCCGATCGAACTGCCGGAACAGTTGTTCGGCAAGGTCGACGGCGTGCCCGTCATGCAATGCGGCTTTGGCACGATGAACGGCCAGTACGCATTGCGCGTAGAACGGATGATCAATTACCAAGACACCGATTCCAACAAGGAAACCGATCATGACTGACGGCAAAGAGGACAAGCCGGTCGATCCGATGGACGATTGGGCCAGCGCCCTCGCGGAACAGACCAGCGCCGAGGCAGCACCTGCCGCCACGCCAGCACCTACCGCAGCAGCGCCCGTGGCAACGCCGGCCGCCGCCGCGGTGTTCCCGCCGCTGGCGCAGGATGCACCGACCGGATTCCACAACGATATCGGGATGATTCTCGATATTCCGGTGCAACTGACGGTCGAACTCGGCCGCACCAAGGTGCCCATCAAGAACCTGTTGCAGCTCGCGCAGGGTTCGGTGGTGGAACTCGACGGCCTGGCCGGCGAACCGATGGACGTGCTCGTCAACGGCTACCTCATCGCCCAGGGCGAAGTGGTGGTCGTCAACGACAAGTTCGGCATTCGCCTGACGGACATCATCACGCCGTCGGAACGTATCCGGAAGCTCAACAAATGACAGCCGTATCGCGCCGGTCGCCCGCACGCCTCGCGCGCGCGGGCCTCGGTGCAATCCTCGCCAGCGTCGCCTGCGCATCCGCGCATGCCGCCGACGCGCTCGTGCTCAGCACGGCAAGCGCCGCCAGCAGCGCGACGGCCGCGACGGCCAGTCCCGCCGCCAGTCATGGCGCGGCACCGGCCATCAGCACGGGCGGCAGCCTCGCGCAAGCGGGTCTCGGCCTGTTTGGCGTCATCGCGCTGATCCTCGCCATCGCCTGGATCGCGCGACGCACCGGCCTCGTTCGCCATACCACCGGCGGCGGAGCGATGAAGGTCGTCGGCAGCCTCATGCTCGGCGCGCGCCAGCGCCTCGTGATGGTCGAAGTGGGCGATACCTGGATCGTGCTCGGCGTCTCCGCCGGCGAGATCCGCCCGCTCCATACGATGCCGGCACCGGCCGACCGCGCCACCCAACCCTACCAAAGCACCTACGGCGCGCCCGCCACCGGAACGCAACCGCCGCAAGGCATGTCCGGCTCGTTCACCGAGCGGCTGCTGCGGTCGATGCAGGAAAACCTGAAGAAGTCATGAACCACGTGCGTCCCGCGTCCGTGCGGCGCCTGCCACGCGCAGGAGCCGCGACTCTCGCCGTCCTGACGCCGAGCCTCCTGCCGGCCGCGCTCGCGCTGGTCGCCGCGCTGGCGCCCGACCTCGCATCCGCGCAAGGTCTGCCGGGCGTCGTCAGCAAGCCCGCACCCGGCGGCGGCCAGATCTGGTCCCTGCCGATCCAGACGCTGGTGCTGATGACGTCGCTGTCGTTCCTGCCGGCGGCCATGCTGATGATGACGGGCTTCACGCGCATCATCATCGTGCTCGGCCTGCTGCGCAACGCGCTCGGTACCGCATCGTCGCCGCCGAATCAGGTGCTCGTCGGCCTGTCGCTGTTCCTGACCTTCTTCGTGATGTCGCCGGTGTTCGACAAGATCTACACCGACGCCTACAAGCCGCTGTCGGAGAACAAGATCAGCCTCGAAGCCGCCGCCGGCAAGGCCGCCGCGCCGCTGCGCGCGTTCATGCTGCGCCAGACGCGTGAAAAAGATCTCGCCATGTTCGCGCAAATGGCCAAGGCGCCCGAGATGCAGGGCCCCGAAGACGTGCCGATGTCGATCCTCGTGCCAGCCTTCGTGACCAGCGAACTGAAAACCGCGTTCCAGATCGGCTTCACGATCTTCATTCCTTTCCTCATCATCGACCTCGTCGTGGCCAGCGTGCTGATGGCGATGGGCATGATGATGGTCCCGCCCGCGACGATCTCGCTGCCGTTCAAGCTCATGCTGTTCGTGCTCGTCGATGGATGGCAGCTGCTGCTCGGCTCGCTCGCGCAGAGCTTCATGAACTGACGGGGAGCCGCCATGACGCCAGAGATAGTAATGACCATCGCCACGCAGGCGATGAAGATGACGCTGATGCTGGCCGCGCCGCTGTTGCTGGTGGCGCTGGTAGCCGGCCTCGTCGTGAGCCTGTTTCAGGCAGCGACGCAGATCAACGAAATGACGCTGACGTTCATCCCCAAGCTGCTCGCGCTGTTCATCACGATGGTGCTGGTCGGTCCCTGGATGATCAACACCTACGTCGACTACATGCGGGAAGTGTTCGAAAGCATTCCCGCGATGGCGCGCTGAGCGGCCGCCATGCTCGACGTCAGCACCGACCAGCTTTACGGCTGGATCGCCGCATTCCTGTGGCCCCTGTTCAGGCTGCTGGCGCTCATCGGCACGGCGCCGCTGTTCGGTGAATCGAGCATCCCCCGGCGCGCCAAGGTCGCCCTGGCCGCCCTTCTCGCGGCGGTCGTTTCACCGACCATCCCCAATATTCCCGCGGTCCCGGCGTATTCGTACGAAGGGCTGCTCATCGTCCTCAACGAGGTCGGCATCGGCGTCGCGATGGGCTTCACGATGCGACTGGCGTTCGCCGCCGTGCAGGTCGCCGGCGAAGTCATCGGCCTGCAGATGGGCCTCTCGTTCGCGGCGTTCTACGACCGCAACGCCGGCGGCCAGACGATGGTGCTGTCGCGCTTCCTGAACCTCGTGGCGATGCTGATGTTCCTCGCCATGGATGGGCACCTGACCATGCTGGCCACCGTCGTGGACAGCTTCAACGCCTTGCCGATCGCGGCCTCTCCGCTCTCCGGCCACGGCTGGGGCGCCGTGGCGCGCGCGGGCGCGCAGGTCTTTGCGTGGGGCACGCTGCTCTCGCTGCCGATGATCGCGACCCTGCTCACGCTGAACCTAGCGATGGGTATCCTGAACCGCGCCTCGCCGCAGTTGTCGATCTTCGCGGTCGGCTTCCCGGTCACGCTCGCCGGCGGCATGCTCGTTTTGATGCTCGTGATGCCGCAGATGGGCGCCTACATGCAGCACCTGCTCGAAGCCGCACTGCAGACGATGACGAACGTCCTCGAGCAGTTCGCCAACTAGCAGACCTCCCCCCCGCGTACGCACGCAGAATCTGCGTGCGCGGAGTCTCCCCCCGCAGGACCGCCGTTTCTTTAGTATCACCAAGCGATTTAAGGATTTAAGCAAAGGCCTAGCTTAGTTTCCTAGGAGAAATCCTATGATTGGGGCCGCTCGCCACCTGGCTTGTCACCCCCCGCTTGTCTCCCCATTTTGCTGCGCCAGAAATACGTCATGATCAAGGTCCTCGTCGCCGACGACCATCCGGTGGTGCTGGATGGCATTTGCAGAGCGCTCTCGCAAGGCAACGGTGTCGAGATCGTCGGCCACGCCGCTAACTCCACCGCGCTGGTCGCGCTGCTCGACACCACGCCGTGCGACGTCATCGTGACGGACTATGCGATGCCGGGCGGCAAGTTCGGCGACGGACTGCCCATGCTCCAGATGCTGCGCCGCCGATATCCGACCACGCGCATCGTTGTCATGACGATGCTCGACAATGCCGCGCTCATCCGCAATATCTGGAAGATCGGCGTGTCGTCGATCGTCAACAAGTCCGATGAGGTGGAGCAGTTGTTTCCGGCCATCCGCGCGGCCTTTCGCGGGCAGCATTACGTCACGCCGCGCGTGCAATCGATGCTGTCTCTCGCCCATTCAGACCGGCCCGAACCGGGCCCGCGCCTGAGCCGGCGCGAACTGGAGGTGTTGCGCCGTTGCGCGCAGGGCATCCCGCTCGTGGAGATCGCGCGCGCGGCCAACCGCAGCGCCAAGACCATCAGCGCGCAGAAGAGCGTCGCGATGAAGAAGCTCGGGCTCACCAACGACTACGAGCTGTATGAATACGCCAAGGCCAACGGCCTGCTCGGCGGCGCGGAATGATTACAACTCGTCCTCGATCGGAAGGAGACGCAGCAGGTTGATGCCGATATGCTGGAACGTGCTCATGCCCGGTTCCTTGTCCACGGTCACCAGCTTGCCCTGCTCGCGCGTCGTCCACGTGAGCGTCTCGCCGCCGTTCTCGTCCTTCCTCAGATCGACCTTGTAAGACACATCCAGCAGCGTCTTGTCCATGTTGTCGGCAAAGCGCTGGCTCAGCGTGGGACTGTCGAGCACTACGCCCATCTCGGTGTTGATCCGGATCGAACGCGGGTCGAGGTTCAGGGAGCCGATGTACAGGCGCTGACGATCGACCATATAGGCCTTGGCATGCAGGCTCGCGCGCGAGGACGCGAACATGCGCGGCTTCTTGGTCGTGCGCGTCAGGTCGCCGAACGCGGTCGCCTTGAGCTCGTAGAGCTCCACGCCCGCGCGCAGGAGCTTCTTGCGCCAGGGCGCGTATCCGGCATGCACGGCGGCCACGTCGGTCGCCTCGAAGGAGTTGGTAAGCACGCGGATATGCACGCCGCGCCCGATTTGCGCCTTGAACCACTCGATGCCGTCGTCGTTCGGCACGAAGTACGGCGACACCAGCACGAGGTCCGTCTTCGCCTGCTCGAGCAGCTTGCGCAGTTGGGGCCCGCCATGCGACGACGAATCGTCGGGATCTTCCCTGATCTTCTCGGGACGGTCGGCAATGACCGTTGCGCCGCCGACGTACCCGGGCAGCCGGCCCGCCTCGATGCCCTTGGCCAGGCCCGAGTCCAGCAGTTCCTGCACGTACGGGCTGGCCTTCGCGGCCTCGCCCTCTTCCTGAATCTGCTTCCGCATGGCGCGCATTTCGGCGGGCGCCTCCTTGCCTTCCGGCACGAGGGTCGCTACCGCATAGGCGCTCTGGTCGTTCCAGTACTGGTCGAAGGTCGCCGAGACGGCCGGCACCACCGGACCGGCGACCATCACGTCGAGGTCGGAGAAATCGACATCGGGGCGCGCCGAGAAATAGGCATCGCCGATGTTGCGGCCGCCGACGATCGTCACGAGGTTGTCGATCGTCATCTGCTTGTTGTGCATGCGGCGGTTGAGCCGGCTGTAATCGGCGAGCAGCTGGAGCCATCGCCCGCCGCGCTGGGCGAACGGATTGAACAGACGGACCTCGATGTTGGGATGCGAATCCACCGCGGCCCAGACCTTGTCCGACTTGTCGGTATGGAGGTCGTCCACGAGGATGCGCACGCGCACGCCGCGGTCTGCGGCATCGATGATGTCGCCGATCAGCGCCTTGCCGGTATGGTCCGCGTCGAAGATGTAGTACTGGAGATCGAGCGACCTGGTCGCGGCCCGGGCGAGCGCAAGACGCGCGGCCAGGGCATCGGGTCCGGTACCCAAAGGGTAGAAGAGAGACTGTCCCGGCGTGCGGGCCAGCCGCGGGGCCAGCGCCTTGCCGAGCGCGGTATCGGCGGTGTCCGAGATGGCGACGGTCTGTGGCCGGCCCTCGTTGGGCGGCAGGCTCGAACAGCCCGCCAGTACCGCCGCCGCCAGCAATGCCGCGGTCCACGACCGACCCCAGAACCCAGACGCCATGATGCGCTCCCCTCGCCATCGTTTGACCCACCAGCGGGCCGCGATTCTCGGCGCGGCTAATCGAACACTACACCGGGACGTGACTTTGGGGAATCATCCAGCGTCTGACACGCGCGTTTCTGACACTTCGATCGCTCGCGCGCTGCGGCGATAGTAAGCACGAACAATCTTCTGCGCGACGGGAAGGCGGGAGCCGATGGGCACCGGAAACCTGACCACGGCGTCGTAGCGGGCCGCATCGACGGGGTCGAACACCACGCGCGGCTCGAACTGCGACAGGTCGACAAACCGCATGTCGCCGTAGCGCCGCAGTTCCCTGCCCGCCTCGTCCATGAAAGCGGCGCAGGCCTCGCGCGCGGCGACGAGCAGATCCGCCTCCACCGCATCGGGATCGACGCCGAGCGGCAGGGGAATGCGCACCATGTCGAGGGCGTAACCGCCAGCCTTCGAGTGGTTGCGCACGGCAGTGGTGAGCAACATGCTGTTGGGCACCTGCACCGTGAACCCTGTGTACTGGCGGGCGGGGGCGACCTCGACAAGCGTCGTGGACAGCACGTCCATGTCGATGACTTCGCCCGCGTGCGGCCCGATCTCGACCAGATCGCCGAGCTGGAACGGGCGCGAGACCATGCGCATGAACGCGCCCAGGAAACACATCACGAGTTCCTTGCCGACCAGCAGCATGGCAGCCGCGAACGCCGCCAGAGAAATGGCCACGCTCTTGAGCTCGGATACCCAGATACCGAGCAGCAGCATGAACACGATGGCCGCCACGAGGTTCCGTGTGGCAACGGTCCACGCTCGATAACTGCCACGGTTGTCCGCCTGTAGCCGTGCCTGGAAGAAGCGGTTGACGAGCTTCATGATAAGCGTGCCGACCAGCACGATGAGCGCGCTCGCCACGATATTGACCAGAATGCTGTCGTTCGCGTTGAAATGCATAGATAACCGGAGGCGGTGAGAGTGCCCCGCAGTTTACTCCCGCCGCGACGGCGCAATTGGCAATTGGCAATTGGTAATGAGCAATTGGCGCGACGGCGATTGAGCCCGTCGCTACAGCCGTCGTACCGTCGGTCTCTTCGACATCGCGATACTTCGCACCCGCCGATGGACATTCTCATGCTGATGCTTGCCAACGCCCTGGCCCAGCCCGCCGCGACGCCCAATATCGCTCCCGATGCGCGCCGGCATCGCGTCGTGGCCTGTCTGCAAAGCCTTTCGGACCGCACGGACAGACGGACGCTCGGCACGCGGTGTGGCGGCCCCGGACAGGACCCCGTGGCGGATTACGCGGCCGCCCGCGCTTGCGCGCGCGTATCCGCCTGGCGCATGCACCGCGCTGGCGCCCGCGAGCGCCGGGATACCCCGCTCTGCTCGGTAGTGCGCGTGCAGTTGCTGATCGCGCTGTACCGCCTGATGACCAGCGACCTTTGGGATATCGCGGCGTTCGATGCGCTCCTGACACGCGTAGGTCTCGGCCAGCCCGCCGACATCGGCAGTCCATGGGCTGTCCAGTTCGAGCACACGGTCCGCGATCATATGCGCGACACCGGCACGTCGTGGCGAGATCCGCTTCACCTGGCATTTCGCTATGCCGCCACCGTGGCAGCTGGCTTGCAGGTCGACGTCGTTCCCCCAAACCCGCCCATGCCACGAGAGTTTTGCGCGAGCCCCGGCTGGCGCAACAGGGCACTCGTCCACCCGTTCACCCTCGACGCGGCCGGAAATCGCATGCCGCTGGAGCGCATCCGACTCGATCTCGTGCATTTCGAAATGGACCACGTGGAGGAATGGCAGGCCCGCGATGCCGATCGCGATTCGAGGCTGCTACGCGCCGTGGCCAGCGCGTGGCATGACGAATATGCCCGCGCCGCCGCGGACGAGACGCATCCCGCGGCCGTGCGCGCGCTGGCGCGCGCCAGCCGCTGGCATGCCTTCATGGTGCGGGAACAGGTGCCGCTGCAGGATCCGAGCGAGGTCTATCTGCGCCTGTCGATCGACGGCGAAACCCTCGCCATCCTGCGCGCCACGACGATCGAAGATCCCGATGGCCCGTCAAACGTCAGGGACTCGATCATCGAAGATATCCTGCTGGCCCCGGCTCATGCCCTGACGTTGCCGGGCCAGTCGCGCACGTTCGACCTCGACAGTTTTGCGATCCAGGCTTACCTCGATTTCGCCGAACAGGAGCGACATGCCACGGTGACACTGCCGGCATCGAACACTACCGAAGCCGATCGGGCTTACCGCAATGGCTTCCGTGAGGTTTGCGAGGACGCCAGCACGGCGCCCCCCGCATCGGAACGACCGCGCAACGACGACGAACTCTGACGATCAGCCGCCGGCGGGCGTCCAGCCCAGCCCGAGCGACTTCTGCAGCGAGACGTAGTCGCGCAGCAGCCCCGCGTCGCCGGAGATCCGGTCCTGCTGCGCCATCACGCGCGTGCGTTCCACGTCGAGCCATTCGAGCATGCTCGCGGTGCCGGCGCGATAGCGCTGCTGCTGCAGCGTGGCGGCGCGCTCGGCCGACGCTTCCACGCGGCGCAGCGTCACGACGTTCTCCCGCTGGTGACCGTAGCGCGACAACGCAATGTCCGCATCGCGCAGCGCCTTGAGCACCGTGCTCTCGTAAGTGGCGTGCGCCTCGTCCCGGCCGGCTTCGGCGCTATCGACATTGGCCGCCACGCGGCCAAAGTCGAGCACGTTCCATTGCAGGCGCGGCAGCGTGAGCCATGTTGCGTTGTCCTTGCGAACGAGGTGGCCCGGCACCGCGGCGGAATAGCCGAGCGAGCCCAGCAACGACACCTTCGGGAACCAGTCGGCCTTGGCCGAGCCGATCTGGGCGGTACGCGAGGCGAGCCGGCGTTCCGCCGCGCGGATGTCGGGGCGGGACTTCAGCAACGCGGCGGGATCGCCAACGGCGACGGTTTCCGGCAATTGCGGCAGCGGCTTCACGTCCGTGAGCTCGGCGTCGAGCGTTCCGGGGCCACGGCCGGTAAGCTGCGCGAGCTGGTCGCTTGCCTCGACGATCGCGGCTTCCACGGGCGCGATGCGCGCGCGTGTGTTTTCCAGCTGTGTCAGCAAACGTTCCACTTCCAGCTGCGAAGCCACGCCACGCGCGCGGCGTTGCTCCGTAAGGTCGAGGATGTCTGCTTCCAGCTTCTCCGACGCGCGCAGGTGGGCGAGGCTCGCCTGCTGTTCGCGCAGATTGACGTACGCCTGCGCCACATCGGCGGCCAGCTGCACGTGCGCATCGGCAAGTTCCTCCGATGAAGCCTCTGCCTCGGCCGAGGCCGCCTGCACCGCGCGCCGGGTGCCGCCGAACAGGTCGAGTTCCCAGCTCGCGTCGAAGCCGGCGATATAGAGCGTGAGCGGGCCGCGACCGCCGCCACCGGAACTCGAGCCGCCGTCACCCGATTGCGACGAAGTCAGCGCCGACAGGTCGGGAGAACGGGTGCGCAGCATCGCCGCATCGATGCTGGCCGTCGGCAGCAGGTTGGCTTGCCGTCCGCGCAGGCCGGCACGCGCCTGACGGACGCGGGCCTGCGCCGCGCGGATATCGGGGCTGTTGGCCAACGCCGTGGCGATCAGGCCATCCAGCTGCGGGTCGTTTAACGCGTGCCACCAATCGGCCACGCCGGGCGCGGTGGTGGTGCGCACGGGCGCGTGCGGGAAGGCGGGCGCGGCCAGCGCGTTGCCGGCCACTTCGGGCGCGCCGTGGTAGTCCGGACCGACGGTGCAGCCTGCGGCGGCCAGTACGGCGGCCACGGCGGCGGTAGCAACGGCCAGCTTGCTGAGGGCGAAAGAAGAACGTGTCATGTCTGGGACCGGCTTCGGCATCAGTGGCCAGAAGAAAGAGGTGCGCCGGCGCGGGGCGACTTGAGCATGAGCGCCAGCGGGATGCAAAGCAGCAGCGCGACGCCGAGGGCGTAGAAGGTTTCGGAGAACGTCATCACCGCGGCCTGCCTTGCAATTTCGCCCGACAGTTGCGCGATGGCCTGGAGCTTCGCGTGCGCGGCATCGCCATGCTGTGCGATAAAGCCGCCGATGCTCTGCGCCATGTGTTCCTGCCCGATCGTGCTGTTCGCGGTGACGGACTCGCGAATCACGGCATCGTGATAGGCGTTGCGGCGGTCGATCAGCGTGCCGAGCAGCGCCAGGCCGATCGAGCCGCCGAGATTGCGCGCCATGTTGTAAAGCCCGGCCGCGTCGCCCGCTTCCTCCGCGGCGACGGCCGCCATCGACGCCTGGTTCAGCGGCATCATCGCGAGGATCTGGCCGAAGCCGCGCAGGATCTGCGACAGCGCGAAGTCGTGTCCGACGCTGTCCGTCGTCAGCGAGATATCGAGCATGCAGCTGGCGAAGTACAACACCAGGCCGGTGATCACCAGCCAGCGGCTGTCCACCTTGCCAAGCAGGCGCGGCAGGACTGGCATCATCAGGAACGCGGGCAGGCCCGAGAGCAACATGATGCCGCCGGCCTGCTCGGCGTTGTAGCCCGAGATGGTCGAGAGGAACTGCGGCAGCAGATAGGCCACGCCATAGAGGCCGGCACCGACCGTCGAGACGATCAGGATCACGCTCGCATAACTACGGTTGAGCAACAGCCGGAGCCGTACGATCGGCTGCTTCGCCGTGAACTGACCGACCATCATCATGCCGATGCCGACGGCCGAGATCACCGACAGCCACACGATCATGTGCGACTCGAACCAGCGCTCGCGTTGCCCTTCCTCGAGCACGACGGTCAGCGAGCTGAGGCCGATCGCGAGCCCGATGATCCCGAGCCAGTCCGCGTTGACGAACGTGCGGTAATTCGGCTTTTCCGCCTGCAGACCGAAGTACAGCAGCGGAACGAGCACCAACGTGATCGGCAGGTTCAGGAAGAAACACCAGCGCCAGCTCGCGTTCTCCGCCAGCCAGCCGCCGACCACGGGCCCGAGCAACGGCCCGAGCAGCACGATCAGGCCGAACATCGACATGCCGATGGGCATCTGATGCCGTGGTAGCCGCGTCCGCACGATGGTCTGCGCGGTCGGGATCATCGCGCCGCCGGCAAAGCCCTGCCCGATACGGCCGACCACCATCTCGGTGAGCGAATGCGACATCCCGCACATGATGGAGAACGCGGTGAACAGCACCGCGTTCCATAGCAGGAACCGGCGCAGGCCGAATACGCGCGTGAGCCATGCGGTCAGCGGAATGATCACGATCTCCGCCATCAGGTAACCCGTGGAAACCCACGTGCCCTCCGTCCCTGCCGCGCCGATCTGGCCCTGGATCTGGGGCAGCGCGGAGTTCGTGATGGAGATGTCGAGCGTGGCGAGCAGCGCGCCGAGCGAGCCCGCGGCGACGGCGATCCAGTCGCCCGTGCTCGCGTTGGGCTGCCGGCCCGGCGTGGCCGCGGCGGTGGCGTCAGCCATGCGTCGCTCCGGCAGCGGCGGTCGCGCGTTTGCCCTCCGTGCGCGTATCGACATCGACCACGACGGAGAGGCCCGGCACGAGCACGGGGCGCGCCTCGTTCGGAACGTCGACGTGGATGCGCACGGGCACGCGTTGCACGATCTTGGTGAAGTTGCCCGTGGCGTTCTGCGCCGGCAGCAGCGCGAACTGCGAACCGGTGCCCGGCGACAGGCTGTCCACGGTGCCATGCAGGTCCTCGCCCGGCAACGCATCCACGTGGATCGTCACGGCTTGCCCCGCCCGCATGCGGCCGACCTGCGTTTCCTTGAAGTTGGCGGTGAGGTAGAGCTCCTGCACGGGCACGACCGTCAGCAGGCGCGTGCCGGGCTGCACGAGCTGGCCCACGCGCACGCCGCGGTCCCCGACGCGGCCGGCCTGCGTCGCGCGCACAACCGTGTCGTCGAGGTCCAGCTTGGCCTGCCGCGCGCTGGCCTCGGCCACTTCCAGCTGCGCGCGCGCCTGTTCCAGCCGCGCCTGCAGCGTGGTCATCTGGGTCTGCTCGACGCGCAGCGACGCCTCATTGGCATGGAGCGTGGTGGCGGCGCGCGTCTGCGCATTGCGCAGTTCCGCGCTGCGCTCCTCGGTTTCGGCACCGGACTTGACGAGGGGCGCGTAACGCGCCACCTGCGATGCCGCGTAGGTGGCATCGGCGCGCGCGCCCTCCACCTGCGCGCCGGCCTGCGCGATGCGCGCCTTCTGCTGCGCGAGATCGGCCTCGGCGCGGGCAACGTCGGCCTGGCGCGAATTGACGTTGGCCTGCGCCTCGTCGAAGGCGGCCTGGTACTGGCGATTGTCGAGGCGGACGAGCGGCTGGCCCACCGTCACCTGCTGGTTGTCGCGGACATACACCTCGGCGACATAGCCCGTCACCTTCGGGGCCACCGCCATGCTGTCCGCCTGGAGATAGGCGTCATCGGTGCTTTCGATGAAGCGGCCGTAGGTCCACCAGCGCACGCCATAGATCGCGGCGGCGACGAGCACGATCACGCCGGCGACGATCAGAAAGCGCCGGCGACCGGATGCCCGCGCGGGCGCGGCCTTGGCGGGAGTATCCATGGAGGAGGCGGGAACGGTTTGCGAGGACGGAGAGGCCGACATGTGGGGTGCGTCGTGCATTTGCGATAGGAGCGCACAATTATTCCACTTGGAAAAAATGTGTCAACTGTTATATTTCGGCCTGTAGCGAAACACCATAAAAGGAAAGGGACACATGGCGCGACACCGGCCCGCGGCGGAAGGCGGCTACCAGCGTGGGGAAGAAACCCGCGCCCGGATCATCGAAGCCGCCATCGAACTGTTCGGCACCCATGGCTTCGACGGCGCTTCCACACGCGACATCGCGCGCCACGCAGGCGTCAACGCGCCCGCGCTCCAGTACTACTTCGACAACAAGGAAGGGGTGTACCTCGCGTGCATCCAGTACATCGTCGACAGCATCTGGGTGCGGCTGGAGCCGAGCGTGTCGGCGGCGGAGGCGGTGCTCGCGCGGGCCGATGCCGGCGACGAGGCGTTGATGGATGCCTATCTGGCCATCCAGGGGGTGTTCGTAACCTTCGCGTCCGACTGCGGCGAGCTCTCGCCGTCGCGACAGTTTCTCGCGCGGGAGCGGGCTGGGCTTGGGCCGCCGGCCGCGTTCGAAGTGTTCGACCGCGGACTCAACCAGCGATTATTTGGCGTGACCAGTTCCCTGATTGGGCGTCTGACCGGGCGGCCGGCCACCGACGAAATCACCCGTATCCGGACGATCGCGATCGACGGACAGGGTGCGGCGTTTCCGACGAAGAAACGCAACGTGCTTCGGCTGATGGGATGGGATGCGATCGGCGCCGACGAGGCGGCGCGCATCCAGAGCGTGATCCTGGAACAGACGCGCATGCTGTTGCGCGCGTTTGTCCAGGCACGCGACGCCGGGAAGTAAACCCTACTCGGTCTTGCAGATACCGATCTGCTGGGCCATCAGCACGAGGTCCGCGAAGGTGCGGGCCTTCATCTTGCGCATGGCCTGGCCGCGGTGGATCTTCACCGTGACCTCGCTGATGCCGATCTCCCCGGCGATCTGCTTGTTCAACAGCCCGGCCACCGCCATGCCCATGACCTCCGATTCACGCGGCGTCAGGGTGGCGTAGTTCGCGCGGATCTCTTCCACCTTGCGCAGGCCGCGACGGCGCAGCCGGTCTTTCTCGAGCGCGGCGGATACGGCGTCCAGCAGGTCCTGGTCGCGGAACGGCTTGGCCATGAAATCTTCGGCACCGGCCTTCATGGCCGCCACCGTCATGGCGATATCGCCGTAGCCCGTCATGAAGATGATCGGGATGTGGATGCCCATCTGGCCGAGACGGGTCTGCAGGTCGAGACCGCTCGGCCCGCGCAGCCGCACGTCGAGAACGAGGCAGCTGGGCACGTCCGGCATCTTGTATTCGAGCAGTTCGGCGGCCGAGCCGAACAGCATGACCGGCATGCCGACCGAACGGAACAGGTTACCCAGCCCCGCGCGCAGCATGGCGTCATCGTCGACGATCAGCACCATGGCGTCGTCGTTGGCGACGGCAGGCTCCCCGCTCTGCGATGTCACGATTTCTCTCCGTTCCGCTTGTGGGCATGGTGTGCGGATTATATACAGCGGATCGGGCGGCACAACGCGCCAGCCCGTGACGGTCGCCCTGGCCGTCCGGCGTGCATTTCAACACACTGACGCCGCGGCTGCCACCCATACCATCGGCTGAGTCGGGTGTCCCGCGCCGACGATTGCCATGGACCTTCCCGTCCAGCACTCCCCGCCCCGCCGACCATCCAAAGCCGGCCGCCGACACGACAATGGGTCGTCCAACTAATACGAAGGGCCAATGGTTGCGGTGCTTCCCGGAGCCTAGTCTTACCTTCCCTCCTCCCAGGACTTTCAAAGGATCGATCGCCATGAGCTACGTTACCACCAAGGACGGTACCCAAATCTTCTACAAGGACTGGGGCTCTGGCCGTCCGGTCGTCTTCTCCCATGGCTGGCCGCTGAACGCCGATGCCTGGGACGCCCAGATGCTGTTCCTCGTGCAGAAGGGTTTCCGCGTGATCGCTCATGACCGCCGCGGCCATGGCCGGTCGGACCAGCCGGCACAGGGCAACGACATGGACACGTACGCCGATGACCTCGCCGCCGTGCTCGACGCGCTGGACATCCAGGGCGCCACGCTCGTCGGCCACTCGACCGGCGGCGGCGAAGTCGCCCACTACATCGGCCGTCACGGCACGAAGCGCGTGGCCAAGGCCGTGCTGATCGGCGCGGTGCCGCCGATCATGATCAAGAGCGAAACCAACCCCGGCGGCCTGCCGAAGGAAGTGTTCGACGGCATTCGCAAGGGCGTCGCCGACAACCGCTCGCAGTTCTTCCAGGAACTCGCGCTGCCGTTCTTCGGTTTCAACCGTCCGGGCGCCAAGGTGTCGCAGGGCACCATCGACAGCTTCTGGGCTCAGGGCATGACGGGCGGTGTGCTGGCGCATTACCTGTGCGTGAAGGAATTCTCGGAAGTGGATTACACCGAGGACCTGAAGAAAATCGACGTGCCGACGCTGATCCTCCACGGCGACGACGACCAGATCGTGCCGATCGACGATGCGGGCGCGCTGTCCGCCAAGATCGTGAAGAACGCGACCTACAAGGTCATCAAGGGCGGTGCGCATGGCATGTGCGTGGTCCGCGCCGATGAAATCAACGCCGAACTGCTGGCCTTCCTGAACACCTGATCGCAACGAGACGCCACCCGCATACATGACTTCGACGACCGCCAGACCCGCATCGGGATCTTTCGCACCGCTTGCGCAACCGACGTTCGCCATCCTGTGGGTGGCCACCATTCTCGGCAACATCGGCAGCTTCATGCGAGATGTGGCCAGCGCGTGGCTCGCCACCGATCTGTCGACATCGCCCGCGGCGGTAGCCACGATCCAGGCCGCCGCCACGCTGCCGGTATTCCTGCTTGCGATTCCGGCCGGCGTGCTGTCGGACATTCTCGACCGCCGCCGCTTTCTCATCGTCATCCAGATCGGCCTCGCCATGGTCAGCGGTTCCCTCATGCTGCTCGCATGGAAGGGCGCGCTGACCATCGAACTGCTGATCGGCCTCGCGTTCGTCGGCGGTATCGGCGCGGCGATGATGGGGCCGACGTGGCAGTCGATCGTTCCTGAACTCGTGCCGCCGAGCACGCTGCGGCAGGCCGTGGCGCTGAACGCGCTTGGCGTGAACATCGCGCGGGCGATCGGTCCCGCGACGGGCGGCCTGCTGCTCGCCGCCTTTGGCGCATCGGCGACATATGGCGCCGACCTTCTCAGCTATATCTTCGTCATCGCCGCGCTAGTCTGGTGGCGGCGACCGGTGCAGCCGCCCGATCCGCTGCGCGAGCATTTCTTCAGCGCGTTCCGCGCGGGGCTGCGTTTCACGCGCGCTCACAGCAAGCTCCACATCGTGCTGCTGCGCGCGGCTGTGCATTTCGCGTTCGGTAGCAGCATCTGGGCCCTGCTTCCGCTCGTTGCGCGGCAACTGCTGCATGGGGGCGCCGGCTTGTATGGCGTGCTGCTTGGCGCCGTTGGCGCGGGCGCGATCGCGGGCGCACTCATCATGCCGCCGCTGCAGAAGCGGGTCGATGCCGATGGCATGGTGCTGTTGTCCGCGATGGTCACGGCGGTTGTCATGGGCGTGCTCTCGTTCGCTCCGCCGGTATGGCTGGCACTGCCGCTGCTGTTGCTGCTCGGCGCCGCATGGATCATGGCGCTGACCACGCTTGGCGGCGCCGCGCAGGCCATTCTCCCGAACTGGGTGCGCGGCCGCGCGCTTGCGGTGTATCAGATGGTATTCAACGGCGCGATGGCGGGCGGCAGCCTGCTGTGGGGTTTTGTCGCCCAGGCCATGGGCACGCCGCATGCGCTGCTCGTCACATCGATCGGTCTCGTGATCGCCGCCGCCCTGCTGCATCGCGTGCGGTTGCCACGCGGCGAAGAGGACCTGGTGCCCGCGCAGCACTGGCCCGAACCGGAAATGGCGGATGGCATGGCCGACCGCATCACGCACGATCGCGGCCCGGTGATGATATTGATCGAATACCGCGTGCTGCCCGCGAATCGCGACGACTTCCTGCGCGCCATCTACAAGCTGTCGGAGGAACGGCTGCGCGACGGGGCGTTCAACTGGGGCGTCATGGAAGATCCGGCGGATCCCCATCTCATGACCGAGTGGTTCCTCGTGGAATCGTGGGCCGAGCATCTTCGCCAGCATCGCCGCGTGCCGAACGCGGACGCCGACGTGCAGCGCGACATCGCGCAATTCCATTCGGGCAGCGAGCCGCCGCGCGTGCGGCATTTGCTGGGCGTCGCGTTGCCGCCCAACGCGCCGGTCAATGCGACAGACCATCGCTGATCGATTCCTTTCAAACTATTTGCATTCGAATCATGAAACTCTATCTCGTCTCTCTCGGCGCCGGCGTGCTCGTCGGCATCATCTACGCGCTGATGCAGGTGCGCTCGCCCGCGCCGCCCGCCGTGGCGCTCATCGGTCTGCTCGGCATGCTGATCGGCGAACAGGTGGTACCGCCGATCAAACGAATGCTGGCGGGCGAGCCGGTTACGATCGCCTGGTTCCATTCGGAGTGCGTCCCCAAGATCACGGGCACGCCAGGGCCGCTCGCCGCGCGCGAGTCCGGCGACAAGGACGGGGCGCACTGATCCGCATGGCACCGGTCGTGCACCAGCATACGCCGTGGCACGTTGGAAATACAAAGTAAGCAACAGCACCCAATTGTGGGATATCAACAATGGGCGCGTGACAGTATGCTCACCTCTGGTGGCGACAGGCGCGAGCCCATCGATGCTGCCGCCGCCCTGAGGAACCTTGAAGGATTCCGTGTGACTGCTGTTTCCGGTGCCATGTCCCAGACCGATTCTCCCGCTACACCCGCCATCGCCATCGTCGACGATGACGAAGCCGTGCGTGTCGCGGTTGGCCGCCTGCTGCGCTCGTTCGATTACCGCGTGGAGCTCTACGCCAGTGGTCCGGACCTGCTGGACGCGCCGTGCATCGACGCCCTCTCCTGCATCATCAGCGATGTGCAGATGCCCACGATGAGCGGATTCGCCATCTGTCAGGCCTTGCGTGCGCGCGGATGCGAGGTCCCGGTGATCCTCATGACCGCGTTCGCCGGCGACAACATGGAACAGAACGCGCGCGCCGCCGGGGCGACGCAGTTTCTCTCGAAGCCTTTCGACGAGGACGATCTGATCCACTGTATCGAGCGCGCGCTCAGCGGCTGCTGAATCGGCCTCATACGGCCGTATTGACGGGAGCCGCCGCGCGCACACGCGCGCCGCTCAGCGTCGCGAGCACGACCACCGGCACCCACGCGGCCCAGTAGCCCACCCACAAATAAAGACGCGCACCGAGAATCGCGCCCACCGCGAACGCGAGCACGCCCGGCACCATCTTGGCCAGCCGCGCGCGAATCGGCGCTCGCTCGGCCGGCGCGGCGGACAGCAGATCCACCAGATCGATGACGACCTGCGTCGTGTTGCCCGTCATGATCGTCGTGGGGCCGAGATCGACGAGCGCCGTCCGAGACAACGCGTTCTGCACCGCCATGGCCGTCACGGCGAGCAAGCCGGTGACGGTGCCCAGCCAGACGGCTGCCGTGCCGGACTTGCCAGTCAGGGCGATACCGGCAATGGCGAACGATGCCAGCAGCATGCACTCGATGGCGACGAGCATCGCCACCGCATGGCGCTGCCGCCCGACGAGCCGCTTCTCCGTGATGCGCACGAGCGCCACGGCGACGACGAAGGTCGGCAATGCGAGCACCTTGAGCGCGAGCGACTCGGCCTGGCCCACCGATGCGACGCCGATCATGATCAGGTTGCCCGTGACGTGCGCGGTAAACAAACCCGCGAGCGCGATAAAGCCGATGACGTCAATAAAGCCCGCGACGAACGCGAACGCCGGTACGTGGTACTGAGGAGAGGGGGGTTGAGACGTGGGCGACATACTTGGCTCCGGGGATGTCATTCAATTTGGCGCAATATAGTCGCCGCAGCGACACTACGAATAGGACAGGAATATAGGCCCTGCGCAGGCAGCGAAGCCGATTTTTCGTCGAACGCGTAATTCAATTTTTTTGAAGTAAAATTCTGCCCAGCGCCTACCATTGCCACTGCAGTCGCCGACAAGACGGAGAACATAAAGACCGTGCAGCTTGTAGGGGAAAGTCATCCGACAACCCCCTCGCCTGTTAAAAGCTTGCGAAGTAAAAGTTTGCAGGCGTTGCGCCGGACACCGTCCGGCGGCGCGATTGCCTCGATCCATCCGCGAGTGGCGGATGTTGTACTGGATTGCTGACGCTCGGACGATGTACGCCTCTTCATTTCTGGACGCACGCCGCGAATCTGGCTTCGAGATCTTCTGGGAAGATGCCGACGTTATTTTCGGCAAGTTCCGCCGTCCCGACGCGGACGGCCGCTGGCACCCCATGCTGGCGATCTGGACGCTCAGCGACAACCCCGCGCCCGCGACGCTGTGCCGGCTGTCGCGCGAATACGCGCTGCGTGAGGTGCTCGACAGCGCGTGGGCCGCGCGCCCCCTGGCCTGGCATCGCGAGCACGGACATGGCGTGCTGCTGCTCGAGGATCCGGGCGCCACGCCGCTATGCCGCCTCACGGGCACGCCGATGGAGGTCGACCGGTTTCTGCGGCTCGCGCTACCGATCGCGTCCGCGCTCGCCGGGCTGCACGATGCCGGCCTGCTCCATCGCAATATCAAGCCCGCGCACATCCTCGTGGATGCCGCGGATGGCGCGGCGTCTGGCGCGCGCGCCTGGCTGACGGGGTTCGGCATCGCCACACACGCGACCGGCGGCGGCGACCCGCAGGCGCCGCTCCAGGAGATCGCCGGCACGCTGGCGTATATGGCGCCGGAACAGACCGGATGCATGGACCAGCCCGTCGATGCGCGCAGCGACCTCTACGCGCTGGGCATCACGCTCTACGAAATGCTGGCGGGCGCGCTACCGTTTCGCGCGCATGACGCGCAGGACTGGGTCTATAACCACGTTGCGCGCACGCCCGCGCCGGTCGATCAAGGGCGGCCATGGATTCCCGCGCCGCTCGCGCAGATCGTGATGAAGCTCCTGGCCAAGGCGCCCGAAGACCGCTACCAGAGCGCGGCGGGCCTCGCCGCTGACCTGCGCCACTGCCTCGAAGCGTGGCGCCACGGGGGCGACATTGCCCCGTTTCCGCTGGGCCGCGAGGACAGGACCACTCGCCATCGCGAGGATCGTGTTCGGGCGTCTGCCGCAGCGCCCGGCAAGGCGCGGACCGAAAAGACGGCGCCTCCGCGCGACATCCCGGAAGCGGAACGCCGGTTCGCCGCGCTGATCGCGGCCAATGCCAACCTGTTCGAACTGGCCGCCGCCACGCGGATGCTGCTCGAATTGCTGATGTCGAGCGACCAGCGCGAGCGCGCGGTCGCCGTTGGCGTCGCGTACCTCGAACGCGCCGAAGGCGGCTGGAGTGCGCATCCGCGCGCGGAGGATGTCGAGCGGGAGTTCGGCATGCTGCGCCAGCGGCTTCGCGAGCGGCTGGGAGACCGGCCCATCTCCGACCTGCTAGACCTGCCCCCGATGACCGACCGCGTGGCGCTGGGCACGATGGATGTGCTGATGGCGCTGATGCCGCCCGCCTGGTACACGGACGAGTACCTGCGCACGCGCGTGATCCTCCGGCTGGTCAACCTGAGCCTGACACACGGCAGTGCGGATACCTCCGCGCTCGGCTATGCGTGGCTCGCGATGATCCTCGAAAGGGCCTCGGGGAACGCCGAGAACTTTGCGTTCGCGCAACTGGCGATCGCATTGGCCGACCGCCGCGGCATCGGGGGTGTGCAGGCGCGCGTGTACCAGGTAGTGGGCGGACACGTGCTGCCGTGGCGTGAGCCGCTGCCCGTGGCGACGGGCGTGCTGCGCCGCGCGCTCGGCGCCATGACCCGCGTCGGCGACGTGACCTATGCTTCGTTCATCTACAACAACCTGATCACGCATGCGCTCGTCGCTGGCGACGCGTTGGCCACGGTGCAACCGGAAGCCGAGGCCGCACTGGCCTATGCACGCCAGGCGCGCTTCGGCCTCGCCACCGACCGCATCGCGCCACAGTTGCAGCTGATTCGCACGTTGCGCGGCCTGACACCGGTGTTCGGGTCCTTCGACGAGCCCGTTCAACCCGGCAACCATCCGGGCCGCGGCGGCCAGAGCGGCTTCAACGAGTCCGCCTTCGCGCAGCGCGTCACCGGCGACGCAGGCCTCGCGCTCGCGGCGTGCTGGTACTGGATCCGGCGCCTGCAGGCGCGCTTCTTCGCGGGCGATATCGATGCGGCGGTGCATGCGGCCGCACAGGCCGAACAGCTGCTGTGGTCCTGTCCGTCGTTTCTGGAGCAGGCGGAGCATTGTTTCTACGCGGCGCTGGCGCTCGCGGCACAGCGCGACAACGCGGCCGACGCGCAGCAGCGGCGGGAGGCACTGGCCGTCTACCATCTCCAGCTACAGGCCTGGGCCGCCCACTGCCCCGCAACGTTCTCCGACCGCGCCGCCCTCGTCGCGGCCGAGATCGCGCGGATCGAGGGCCGCGACATGGAAGCGATGCGGCGCTATGAAGCCGCCATCGAGGCCGCGCGCGACCATGCGCTCGTGCACCATCAGGCGCTGGCGAACGAACTGGCGGCGCGGTTCTATCTATCGCGTGGGCTGCCCAAGGTGGCGCGCATGTATCTGCGCGAAGCGCGGCGCTGCTATGGCCACTGGGGCGCAGACGGCAAGGTGTGGCAGCTGGATGCGCTCTACCCGCGCCTCACCGACGAAGACCGCCCCGCCGCGCTGACCGGCACCATCGGCGCGCCGCTCGAGCATCTGGACCTTGCGACCGTACTCGAGGTGTCGCAGACGATCTCGCGCGAGATCCATCTGGACAAGCTTGTCGACACGCTCATGCGCACCGCGCTGGAGCAGGCCGGCGCTACGCGCGGCATGCTGATCCTGCTGCGCGACGGCCGCCCGCGGCTCGCGGCGGATGCCTTCGCGGATGACGAGGGCATCGTCGTCCGGACGCCCGAGGCGGAGGCCGACGCCGATGTTCACGCGACCGAGGCCATGGTGCCCATGGCCCCGGACACCGCGCCGATGCCGCTGATCGAGCAGGTACTCGCCACGGGCGAAAGCGTGGCCGTGGACAACGCGCCCAACCTGTCCGCCTACATGACCGACGTGTATGTGCAACGGCATCGGCCCCGCTCGATGCTTGCCCTGCCGCTGTTCAACCAGGCGACGCTGGTCGGCATCCTGTATGTGGAGAATCGCCTGGCCCCGCGCGTGTTCGTGCCCGCGCGCGCGGCGATGCTCAAGCTGCTTGCCTCCCAGGCGGCGGTCGCGCTCGAGAACAGCCGCCTGTACCATGAGCGCCGGCGCGCGGATGCGGCCCGGATGCAGGCACAGTGCGAACTCGCTCACGTGTCGCGGGTCATGACGCTCAGCGCGCTTGCATCGTCGATCGCTCACGAGGTCAGCCAGCCGCTCGCCGCCATCATCGCCAACACGAGCGCGGCCATGCGCTGGCTGCGCCGCGCGCCACCGAATATCGACGAGGCGCAAGCCGCATTGCAAGGCGTGGCCGCGCAGGGCGAGCGCGCGAGCGCGGTGATCGTGGGCATGCGCTCGCTATTGAAGAAAACGGCTACCGCGCAGGAATGCGTGGACCTCAACGCGGTCATCGAGGATACGCTGCCGCTGGTGCGCGGCGAGGCCACCCGCCGGCGCTGCGCCATCGCCATGACACTGGCTACGGACCTCCCCCGCGTGGCGGGCGACCGCGTCCAGCTGCAGCAGGTGGTACTCAACCTGCTGATGAATGCGATCGAGGCGAGCGCCGAGGGGGAGGCCGAGGCTAACAGACCAGGCGACCGAAACAGCAAGGGAGGCAAGCCGCGCCGGCGCCGCGAGATCCTCGTGCGCACGGCACGAGCCGACTCGGGCGGCGTGCTGGTGGCGGTTCACGACGAAGGCGTCGGGCTGCATCCGGACCAGGCCGAGCAGCTGTTCGAGGCCTTCTACACCACCAAGGCGCAGGGACTGGGCATGGGCCTTGCAATCTGCCGGTCGATCGTGGAGTCGCATGCGGGCCGGTTGTGGGCATCGCCGAATCACCCCGCGGGGGCGATCTTCCAGTTCGTCATTCCGCCTGATCCAAAGCTTTAAGTATCGACATATGGAAGCCACCTACCGATTCTCAGAATGGACCGAAGACGCGGCGAACGAGTTTCTCGTTCTCGTCGTGGACGACGACCCGGCCGTGCGCGAGGCGGTATCCGGTCTCTTCGCATCGATTGGCCTGCGCGTGGTGCAGCACACGACGGCCGAGGCGTTGCTGGCCGCGCCCATGCCCGATCAGCCGAGTTGCATCGTGCTGGATATCTCGCTCGACGGGCTCAGCGGCCTGGACCTGCAGGCGCGCCTGCGCGAGGACGGTATCGAAACCCCGATCGTGTTCCTGTCCGGGGTGGGCGACGTGCCGATGACCGTGGCGGCGATGAAAGCGGGCGCGATTAACTTCATCGCCAAGCCGTTCCGCGATCAGGAACTGATCGATGCCGTATTCGAAGCGCTTCACCTCGACGTGCAGCGCCGCGCGGAGCTGGAACGCACCGCGGCACTGCGCATCGGCTTCGCGAGCCTGACCCCACGCGAACGCGATGCGATGACGCTGCTCGCGCGCGGGCTGTCGAACAAGCAGGTAGCGGACATGCTCGACATCAGTCCCGCAACGGTGAAGACCTATCGCGCGCAGACGATGAAGAAGATGCAGGCCCGGTCGTTCGCGGAACTCGTCACGATGGCGCGGGCGCTGGGGCTGGTCGCCGCGGAGGCGGACTGATCAGCCGGCGGCGCCGCGGCGCCAGACGCCCGGCGTAACGCCGGTGGCGCGCGAGAACACGCGGGTGAAGTGGCTCTGGTCGCAGAACCCGCAGGACACGGCCACCTCGGCCAGCGGCAGGTCGGTGTCGCGCAGCAGCGCATAGGCGCGTTCCAGCCGGCGCTCGATGAGCCACTGGTGCGGCGTCTGTCCCGTGGATTCCCGAAACGCGCGCGTGAAGTGGCTGCGCGACAGCTGGCACGCGTCGGCGACCTCGCCGACCGACAGATTGCCGTCGAAGCGCGCGGCGAGCATCTCCTTAGCGCGCTCGACACTGCGCGGCGGCAGGCGCCTGAGCGACTTGCCGCCGTCCTCGGGCAAGGCCGTTCCGTGTCCATAGCGATGCACCAGATGCGCGCCGATCGCGAGGCTCAGCTGATCGACGAAGAGTTGGCACGCCTGCTCCGGATGCTGCAGCAGCGGCACCATGGCGTGCGCCAGATGCGCGAGCACTGGATCGGCATGGGCCGCCAGCGGCTGGAGTTCGGGCGTCGCCGCGCCACGCTCGATCGCCACGCGCTCGATGAACGTGCGCGAGATCTCGACGAGCATGAAGTCGAAGTCGCTGCAGAAATCCGCCTTGTAGTCGACCGCGAGGCTGCGGAGGTAGATCGCGCCGTTATCGAAGTCATGCGTGCGGCCATGCCTGCCGTCGAAAATGCGGCGGCGATGGCCGCCCCGCAGCGAGACCCCCAGCAGCACGCCGCGGTCGGTCGCGGGCATTTCTACCTGCGTCGCGCGCTTGCCCAGCGAGCTTTTGCGATAGAACTGGACGTCCTTGCCGATCAGCGCCTGGTCGTCGCTGAGCCGGTCAGCCGTGCAGCCGAAAGGATCCACGCCCACCGGGCCGGGCGCCTGAGGCAACGGCGGGTGCGCCGTTCGAAGGGCAATCGCGGGCATGAGATTCTGGAAGTCGTGCGGCATAAGACCACCAGAGGATAGCAGGATGCGGTGAAGTCATGCATGCGCACCCGCACCGACGCATGATGCGGGCGACACCGGACGGACCGGGAGCGCCGCAATGCGGAGGGTCTGGCCGTCGAGCATGAGCGCCATGGTGACGCTGCCCTGCGCGTCGCTGCGCGCGGCAAGCTCCAGCCGCGCCGCACGTGGCGGGACCGCGCCCAGGCCATCGAGCGTCTCCGCCAGCAGGCCGAGCACCGCGTGCTGGACGCGCGCGTGTTCCCCATTGACGCGCGAGACCGACGGCTCGACCTCGACATGCAGGTCCAGTCCGGCGTTGTAGACCGCGGCGCGCGCGAGCGGCACCACGTCATCGATCGCCTGGCCGAGGTCGAACGCCGCGAGGCTATCGCCGGGCACACCGCCCGACAGCCCGTGCTCCGCCAGCATGAGCGCCTGCAGGCAGCGGATCTGCGCTTCCGCGCGCGTGGCCTGCTCCTGGATGCGGCGGAGGCCTTCCCGCAGTTGTTGGGCCACCTCGGGTTGACACGGCAGATCGGCGTCCCCGCCGCGCAGCACGCGCTGCACGGCGCCCGCCTCGAGCCCGATCGCGGTGAGCGGCTCACGCAGGGCATGCGCGATCGAAGCGGCCAGCGCAGCCAGCGGGCCTTGGCCGGCGGCCGGATCCGTGCGGTTCGAGCGGGTCATGAGGGCACCTTTCCTTATGCAACCGTCAACGGTCCGCCGACGGGGTCTGTCCAGGGGCCGCGGCAACTGGCGACCCGGTGGCAATGTACATGCCGCACTGCATCAACCGATAGAACGGCTGTGCGGTTTTTGTACAAACGTGTGCAGTCCTCCCGTTAGTGGATAGCGCTAATACGATGAGGGGATGGTCGCGACGGGGGCTCGCACATAGTCTTCGGTTTCCTGCCCAACCCGTCGCAAGGAGTGACATCATGTCCAATCCCAAGCTCGAAGTGCTGACCCCGCACAACAGCCAGCTGATCATCATCGACCATCAGCCGCAAATGGCGTTCGGCGTACAGTCGATCGACCGCCAGACGCTCAAGAACAACGTGGTGGGCCTGGCCAAGGCCGCCAAGATCTTCAACGTGCCGACCACGATCACGACCGTGGAAAGCGAGTCGTTCTCCGGCTTCACGTACCCGGAACTGCTCGACGTGTTCCCGAATGCGAAGACGCTGGAACGCACCTCGATGAATTCGTGGGATGACCAGAAGGTCCGCGACGCGCTGGCCGCCAATGGCCGCCGCAAGGTCGTCGTGGCCGGCCTGTGGACGGAGGTGTGCAACACGACCTTCGCGCTGTGCGCGATGCTGGAAGGCAACTACGAGATCTATATGGTGGCCGATGCCTCCGGCGGCACGACCAAGGACGCGCATGACTACGCCATGCAGCGCATGGTCCAGGCCGGCGTGGTGCCGGTGACCTGGCAGCAGGTCCTGCTGGAATGGCAGCGTGACTGGAAGAACCGCGACACGTACGATGCCGTGATGGCCGTGGCGAAGGAACACTCCGGCGCCTACGGCATGGGCGTGGACTACGCCTATACGATGGTGCACAAGGCTGCCCAGCGCACCGCCACCCCGCACGAGTCGATCGCTCCCGTGCACGCACCGGTGATCGAGCGCTGATGCGTCGCCGTCAGTTCCTTGCTTCGGCTGCCGCGCTGGGCGCGGCAGCCTCCTCGGAGATCTTCGCCATGTCCCCGTCCCAGACGCCAGACCTGATCCTCGTCAACGGCAAGTTCACGACGCTCGACCGCTCGCGTCCGCAGGCGGATGCCGTCGCCATCCACGATGGACGGTTCGTCAGCGTCGGCACGCGCGACGAGGTCATGAAGCTGGCCACGCCGCAGACGCGCGTGATCGACCTGAACGGCCGCCGCGCGATTCCCGGCCTGATCGACAGCCACATGCACATCATCCGTGGCGGGCTGAACTACAACATGGAGCTGCGCTGGGATGGCGTGCGCTCGCTCGCCGACGCCATGCGCATGCTCAAGGCGCAGGTCGACCGCACGCCCGCGCCGCAATGGGTGCGCGTGGTTGGCGGCTTCACCGAGCATCAGTTCGCCGAAAAGCGCCTGCCGACGATCGAGGAACTGAACGCCGTGGCGCCCGACACGCCCGTGTTCATCCTGCATTTGTACGATCGCGCGATCCTGAATGGCGCCGCGCTGCGCGCGGTGGGCTACAACAAGGACACGCCAAACCCGCCGGGCGGCGAGATCGTGCACGACGCGCAAGGCAATCCCACCGGCCTGCTGCTGGCCAAGCCGAACGCGACGATCCTCTACGCGACGCTGGCCAAGGGCCCGAAGCTGCCGCCCGAATACCAGAAGAACTCCACGCGCCATTTCATGCGCGAGGTGAACCGTCTGGGCGTGACCGGCGTGATCGACGCCGGCGGCGGGTACCAGAATTACCCAGAGGACTACAACATCATCGAGGAGCTGCACGAGGAAGGGCAGCTCACGGTGCGCCTCGCCTACAACCTCTTCACGCAGAAGCCCAAGGAAGAGCTCAGCGACTTCAAGACGTGGACGTCCACGGTGAAGCCGGGTCAGGGCGACGACCTGTACCGTCATAACGGCGCGGGCGAAATGCTCGTCTATACCGCGGCCGACTTCGAGGACTTCCGCGTCGAGCGGCCCGACATGCCGCCCTCGATGGAAGCGGACCTCGAACCCGTGATCCGACTGCTGGCCGAGAAGCGCTGGCCGTGGCGCCTGCATGCGACGTACAACGAGACCATCTCGCGCGCCCTGGACGTGTACGAGAAAGTGGCCAAGGACATTCCGTTCACGGGCCTGAACTGGTTCTTCGATCATGCGGAGACCATCACCGACCGCAACATCGACCGCATCGCGGCGCTCGGCGGCGGTATCGCCGTGCAGCACCGCATGGCGTACCAGGGCGAATACTTCGTCGAGCGCTATGGCGCGAAGGCCGCCGAGGCCACGCCCCCGGTGAAGAAGATGCTCGAGCGCGGCGTCAAGGTCGGCGCAGGGACAGATGCCACGCGCGTCGCCTCGTACAACCCCTGGGTGTCGCTGTACTGGCTCACCACCGGCAAGACCGTGGGCGGCATGTCGATGTACCCGCAGGCCAACCTGCTCGATCGCGAGACGGCGCTGCGCCTGTGGACGGAAGCCAATACGTGGTTCTCGTCGGAGGAAGGCAAGAAGGGCCGCATCGCCGTGGGTCAGCTGGCCGACCTCGCGGTGCTCTCGGCCGACTACTTCTCGGTACCCGGCGACGACATCCAGGACATCACCTCGGTCATGACGGTGCTCGGCGGCAAGGTCGTCTACGGTGACGGCGAATTCGGCAAGTACTCGCCGGACCTGCCGCCGGCGATGCCCGACTGGTCGCCCGCGCGCCACGGCAGCCGTTATCAGCCTCGCCCGACCGCGCAGACGAAGCTGGCGATGAATACCGCCTGCGGCTGTGCCTCGTCGTGCGGCGTGCACGGGCACGCGCATGCGCGCGCCTGGACCTCGAGCGTGCCGACGAGCGACGAAAGCTCGTTCTGGGGCGCGCTCGGCTGCTCCTGCTGGGCGTTCTGATGCGCGACGGATTTCCGCCCAACTGGGTGCGCACGCTGGCGCTGCTGCTGATCTGCGCGGCCTACCTGCAAGGCGGCCTCGTGAAGCTGTTCGACTTCGGCGGCGCGGTCGGCGAGATGCAGCACTTTGGCATCGCGCCGGCGGCGCCCGCCGCGGCGTTGGTGATCGCGCTCGAACTGGTGGCGCCGGCGATGATCGTGCTGGGCTTCTGGCGCTGGCTCGCCGCGCTCGCGCTGGGCGCCTTCACGCTCGGCGCGACGTTCATGGCCAACCGGTACTGGGATGCTCCGCCCGAGGCGCGCTTCATGCTCATGAACGCGTTCTACGAGCATCTTGGCCTGTGCGGCGCGTTCCTGCTGATCGCGTGGGACGACCTGCGCCAGCGTCGCCGGGCGGCCGCGTCATGAGGCGGACCGTGACACGATGGCGCCGGCGTACGCTGGCGCCGGTATTGATCGCGGTTGGCGGCACCGCCGCGGTGTCCGGCTCCGCCATGGCGGGTTCGCTCACGGTCTACGGCCGGCTGAACACCGCCATCGAATACTCGCGCGCGAGCACGGCCACCGACGGCACCGCACTCGGCAGCGTCGTGCGCCAGACCAACTACCGTTCGGTGTTCGGACTGCGCGGCGAGGAGGACCTTGGCGGCACCTTCAAGGCAGTGTGGCAGATCGAGAGCAATATTTCGCTGGACACCGGCCAGGGCGTGATCGCGAGCCGCAACTCCCGCGTGGGCCTTCAGGGCGACTATGGCCTGATCTTCGGCGGCCACTGGCACACGCCCTACACCGAAGCGACGATGGGCTACGACCCCTATTACCCGACTACGGCCGGCTACATGGCCCTGATCGGCAACGGGTCCACGTCGACGTCGAATAATATCGACGACACCAGCTCGTTCGATCGCCGGCAGAAGAACATCGTGCAGTACCGGTCGCCGTCGTTCGGCCCGGTGAGCGTCTGGCTCGGGGCGGGCCTGCCCGAGGAGAAGACCACCGTGGCGCGCAACCCCGCGCTGTACTCGGCGGCCGTGGTCTACGACTCGGGGCCGCTGAACGCAACGGTCGCCTACGAGGTGCACCAGCACTATCAGGCGGCGAGCCGCAACGACGACGCGCTGAAGTTCGGCGCGGCGTGGCAGATCGTGGCAGGCACGCGCGTCGCGGTCGTCTACGAGCATCTGCATTACCGCACCGATACCGGCGATCTGCAGCGCAACGCGTACTACGCTTCGCTGGTGCAGCAGGTGGGCGTGGGCAGCGTGCGCATCGGCTTCGGTCTGGCGGCCAACGGCACCGGATCGTCCACGGACACGATCGGGTTCTTCCGCAGCGGCCCGGATACCGGCGCGACGCAGATCACGATCGGGTACGACTACCCCCTGTCGAAGCGCACGGCCTTGTTCGCGTTCTACAGCCGCATCAACAACCGGAGCCGCGCGATCTATGACTTCGCGATCAACGAACTCGGCGTCAGCGCGGGGGCGGATCCCCAGACGCTGGCACTCGGCATGCGGCACAACTTCTGACCATGTCAGGTCACGAATGACGATGTGGGGGATGGTGACGACTAATACCAAGGTATTAACCGACACTGTTCATGGGCGAGTGCCGTCGGTGCTCCGGAACGGGGTTCCCGCGCCCGGCGTCGGGTATGGCAAACGGTACGGTGTGTCAGCGGGGCGACGACAATACCACCGTATGATATGGGCCGCAGGCCCACGGGACTATCCTGTCTGCAAGCGGTGGAGGGTGTCGGACCCTCGTCACCGCTCAAGACGACTCCAAGGATTTTGTGTGACTGCCACCCCCGTGATTGCCATCGTCGACGACGACGCTTCCGTCAGGCATGCCATGGGACGATTGGTGCGCTCGTTCGACCTGGATGTGGAACTCTTCAGCAGCGGTCCAGAGCTGCTGCAGTCCGCGTCGATCGACCACATTGCATGCCTGATCACCGATATCCAGATGCCCGCCATGAACGGCTTCGCGTTGTGCGAAGCGCTGCGTGCCCGCGGCTACGACATGCCGGTGGTCTTCATGACCGCTTTTGCCCAGGAAGGCTACGAGCAGCGCGCCCGCGACGCGGGTGCCTCGTGCTTTCTGAACAAGCCGTTCCAGGACACTGATATCATCCGCTGCATCGAGAATGCCTTGCTTCCACGCCTGAGACCACCGACCGCCTGACGCCCTGCGCCGCATCATGACGAGCGAACGAATTGGCTTACCGGAGCGGGGCCTGCCTGACGTTACCCCTGTCACCTCGCCCGACGCCATCGCGCTGCCGGAATATCGTTTCGAGACGATCCATCAGGATGGCATCGTCGCGTTCGCGCGCGGCGTGCACCCCGGCACCGGCCATACGATCTTGCTGGCTCACGCCGCGTCGGCCCAAATGGAAGCCGAGGCCGCGCGCCGGCTGGAGAACGAATTCGCGCTGCGCGCGATGCTGCGTCCCGAGTGGGCCATTCTGCCGCGCGGACTGACGCGTTACCGCAACGGCGTGGCCGCCATTTACGACGATCATTCCGGTACGCCGCTGACCTTGCTGATGGCCGAGCGCCAGCCGCTCGCGCGCGTGCTCGCCATCGCGCGGAACGCCAGCGCCGCGCTCCGCGCCGCGCATGAGTCGGGACTGGTGCATTGCTCGCTCACGCCCTGCAGCCTGCTCGTCGAATCCGACGACCGCTGCCGTCTCGGCCGCTTCGATTTCGCCCAGCATGCCGGTGATGCGGAAACCCGGCCGCCGGCAGGTGGCTACTATCCCGGCGGATTCAATGGCGGCGCCAGGATCACGATCGCGGATCAGGCGCCAGCCTACATGTCGCCAGAGCATACCGGCCGCACGCATCATGCGATCGACGTCCGCAGCGACCTGTACTCGTTGGGCGTGGTCCTGTACCAGTTGCTCACGGGCCAGTTGCCCTTCAGCGCGCGCAATCCATCGGACCTCACCGAATGGATTCATAGCCATGTCGCCGGCACGCCGGCGCCACCGCGCGAGATCGCGCCCGATGTCCCGGAGATGCTCGCGCGCATCGCGCTGAAGCTGCTCGACAAGCGTCCCGCGCACCGCTACCAGTCCGCGGCGGGACTCGAGGCGGACCTGCGGCGCTGCGCGGAAGCGTTCGCCGCGAATGGCCGCATCGATCCGTTCGAACCCGGCATGCGCGACCGGCCCGGCGCGCTGGAGCTGCCGGACCAGATCTACGCACGCGAGGCAGAACTCGCGCAAATGGAAGAGTTATGCGCGCGCGTGGCCGCGAACTCGCGGCCCATCGTCGTGGCGCTGACGGGTCCGTCCGGCATCGGCAAGTCGGCGTTGATGCGAAGCTTCGCGCAGGGGATGCCGCAGCGGCGCGTGTGGTGGGCGGCCGGCAAAGCCGATCCGATCCGCAGCGACGTGCCCTATGCCGTGCTGGCCGACGCGTTTCGCGGGCTCGTGCACCAGATCCTCGGCCTGCCGGAAGACGCCGTGCGCATGTGGCGGCTGCGGCTGGAACAGGCACTGGGTGCCTATGGCAGCGTGGCATCGAGCATCGCGCCCGCGCTGCGGTTGCTGGTACAGGATTTTCCGGACTCGCCCGCAACCGAGTCCGTCGAGCCCGACATGCATGTCGATCTCGCCATGCGTTGCCTGATCCATGCGTTCGCGCAGCCGGACCGCCCGTTCGTGCTACTCATCGACGATATCGAATGGCTCGACCGTCCGACGCTCGCGCTGCTGTCGCGGCTCGTGGGCGGCACGGGACCTTTGCGCCTGCTGCTCGTCTGCACGGCGCGTGACGCCGACGCGCCGGCGCTGGCCGCGTTGCGCGAGCATGTGACCGTGAGCGATATCGCCGTCTGCGGCCTGTCCGTCGATGCCGTGGCGGCGATGCTCGCGCAAACGCTGCGCGCGCCCGATGCCGCGATGCGTCCGCTCGCGGAGGTCGTCCACGCGAAGACCCTTGGCAGTCCGTTCTTCGTGCGGCAGTTCGTGAAGACGCTCGCGGACGAGCGACTGATCGCGTATGCCGCCGACAATGCCGCCGACAATGCGGACGACAATGCGGGGGGATGGCGCTTCGATCTCGCTGCGGTCGACGCGCGTACGTGCACGGACAACGTCGCGGACTTCAGCCTGCGGCATCTGCAGCAGTTGCCCGGCGACACACGCAGCCTGCTTGGCGGCATGGCGTGCCTCGGCAGCGTGTCGTCGTTCGAGCTGTTGTGCGACACGTTCGCGCTCGATCCCGCCACGCTGCACGCGCGGCTGGCGCCAGCCTGCGCGGCGGGCCTCGTTGTGCCGACGCGGCATGACTACCTGTTCGCCCACGATCGCATTCTCCAGGCCGCGCACGCGTGGCTCGACAGCGACGAGCGCGCGCGCGTCAGCCTGCGCGCGGGCCGTCTGCTGGCCCGCACGCTCGACAGCGGCGCGGGACCGGAAGCAGAAGCGGGCGCGTCGGGTGCCGGCGAGGGCCGGGACGGCACCCATGGCGACGGCATGCGCGACGACGTGCTGTTTCGCGCGGCGGGCTTGCTGGCGCAGGCCAACGCGCTGGCATCGTCGGCGGCGGAGGCCTTCGATTCCGCGCGGCTGTTCCTGGTGGCCGCGAAGCGCGCGCGGCGCGCGGCCGCCTACGAGGCCGCCCTGCGTTACGTCAGCAACGGTATCGATTACCTGAAGCAGGCCGCGGCATCCCTGGACGGCAACCTGCTGTATCACGCTTTGCGCGAGGAACAGGCCATGTGCTGGTTCCTGCAGGGGCGCCTCGATGCGGCGCTCGTGCTCGTCACGCAGCTCATCGAGGGCCCGGGCGACGTTCTCCAGCGCGCCAGCGTGTACCGACTGAAGGTGGAGATGCATTCGCGCCGCTCGGAAAACATGCTCGCGGTGGAAACCGCGATCGCGGGTCTGCGCCTGTTCGGCATCGATCTGCACGCCCATCCGTCGGCCGCGGCGTGCAACAGCTTGTATGCCACCATCCAGCCGATGCTCGCGGCAACCACGCTCAGCGCCATGCTGGCGTTACCGGTGATGAACGATGCGGACACCGAGGCCGCCATGAGCCTGCTCGCCGCGCTGATGGTGCCCGCCAGCTTCACCGACGAAAACCTCGCCTTCCTCAGCCTGTGCCAGATGCTGCGCCTGACGCTGCGGCACGGGATGACTGCGGCCGCCACGTCCGCGCTCGGCTGGCTCGGCGTACAGGTCTGCCATCGGTTCGACGCCTATGCGGACGGTTTCCGTTATGGCGAGATGGCACGGCGGCTCGTCAATCATCATGGCTACGCGGCGCACATGGCGCGCGTGCAGCTGCCCCTCGACCAGCTCAGCGTGTGGACACGGCCGCTGTCTTATTCGATCGAATGCGCGCGGGCCGGATTCGCCGCCGGCGTCGCGCACGGCGACGTGACCACCGCATGCTATGCGTGCTGCCATATCGTCGCCGCGATGCTGGCGCGTGGCGACCGCCTCGACGACGTCGCGGTAGAGATCGCGCGCGGGCTGGACTTCGTGCGCCGCGCGGGCTTCCACGACGTGGAGTCGATCCTGCTGGCGCAGCAGCGCTTCGTCGACGGCCTGCGCGCGGGCGCCGATGCGCAGGACACCGCCGCGCACCGCTGGATGGACGACATCGGCCCCGACGGCGAAAGCCTGGCGCGCGGCGAGCGACTGTCCACGTTCCAGTTCTGGCATTGGCTCTATCGCGCGACCATGCTGTTGCTGGCGGATCGTCACGAGGCGGCGGCCATGTGCCTCGATCGCGCGGCAACGTTCGCGTGGTCGGCGCCGGCCCATATCCACCAGCTCGACCTGCGCCTGCTGCGCGCGCTGACGATCGCCGCCGCACCCGACAGACCGGACGGACGGGACGCCGAAGCCTCGAGTACGCTGCGTGCCGATGCGCGCAAGATTCGTGGCTGGGCCGCCGCGAATCCCGTCACCTTCACGGACAAGGCGCTGCTCGTCGAAGCGGAAATCGCGCGGCGTGAAGGCGATGCCATGACCGCGATGACGAAGTACGAGCAGGCGATCGCGCATGCGACCGCGCATGGCTTCGTGCAGATCGTGGCCCTCGCGCACGAGCGCGCGGCGCACCACTGCGCCGTGCTCGGTCTGGCCGCGGCGGCGCACGCGCATCGCCGCGATGCCCGCGATGCGTATGTGCGCTGGGGCGCGATGACTAAGGCCCGGCAGCTCGAGGCGCGCTTCCCCGAACTCGTCGATCCGAAGCAGCCGCGCACGTGGCAGCTGGGCGAAGGGTTCCACACCGTCGATATCGAAAGCGTGATCAAGGCCTCCCGCGCGCTGACGGAAGAGATCCGGATCGAGGGCCTGATCGACAAGCTGATGACGATCGCGCTCGAGTACGCGGCCGCCCAGCGCGGCCTGCTGATCCGCATCTATCCGGAAGGGCCGCTCGTCGAGGCCATTGCCGATACCGCCGTCGATGGCGTGCGCGTGCGTATCGCGCAGGACCAGCTGCGCGCCGACATGCTGCCGCTGTCCATGTTCCACACGGCCACGCGTACGGCGCAGGTCGCGATGGTGGGCGCGTCCATGCGCGCCAGCCCGTTCGCGATCGATCCGTATCTGGCGCAGCAGCCGGACTGCTCCGCCATCTGTATTCCGATGGTTCGCCACAAGGAGGTCATCGGTGCCCTTTACCTCGAGAACCGGCTGGTGCGCGATGCTTTCACGCTCGATCAAACCCGGTTGCTCGAACTCGTCGCCGCGCAGGCCGCAATCTCGCTGCGCACCGCCCGCCTTTATGACGACCTGCTCGTGGAGAACGAGCGGCGCCAGCGCGTGGAGCGCGAACTGCGCACGAGCGAGGCAACGCTTGCCATGGGCGAGAGCGTGAGTCACACCGGCAGCTGGCGCTGGGACGTCGACGAAGATCGTTTCTACTGCTCGGACGAGCTGCTGCGCATCTACGACCTCGATCCATCCGAACGCGAGTCGCCGTTCGAAGTATTTCTGTCGCGCATGCATCCCGAGGACCGCCCGGCCATGAAGCGCCTCGTGGAGGTCAACACCGCGCAGCGTCTGCCCGTGCAGGTGGAGCATCGGATCGTCCGTCGCGATGGGTCGATCGTGCACGTCGCAGTGATCGGCAAGCCGATGCCGCCCGATAACATGGCGGCCGGTGTCGCCGCCGGTGCCACCAATGCGAGCGCGGACGGCGGCGAGGAACCGTTGCGATATTTCGGCACCGTGACCGATATCACGGCACGCCGGCACGCGGAGGACGCGGTGCGCAACGCGCAGGCGGACCTCGCCCGCGTTGCACGTGCCACCACGGTGGGACAGCTCACCGCCTCTATCGCCCACGAGATCAACCAGCCGCTGATGTCGATCGTCTCCAACGCCGGCGCGAGCCTGCGTTGGCTCGCGCGCGCCACGCCGGACATCGACAATGCGCGCGAAGGCCTTGTCGCGATCGCAAGCGAAGGCCAGCGCGCGGGCGACATGATCCGCAGCCTGCAGAGCCTGACGCGAAACGCCGCGCCGGTACTCGCGCCGGTGGACATTCACGAGGCGATTCGCCATATCCTCGCGATCTCCCGCAGCGAAATCGCGCGGCGCAGCGTGACGGTGCAGCTCGAACTCGGCGCGGAGCCCTCGCATGCGTTCGGCGACAGCGTGCAGCTGCAGCAGGTCATCCTCAACCTCGTCGTCAACGCGATCGAGGCGATGGGCGACATCGAAGACCGCCCCCGAATCCTGCGCATCGCGACGCGCGTGTCGCATGGCGAGGCGGCAGGCGATGCCATCGAAGTCAGCGTCGGCGACACCGGTGTGGGCATCGGCGCTGAACTGGTCGAACAGGTATTCGAGCCCTTCTACACGACCAAGGTCAACGGCATGGGGATGGGCCTCGCGATCTGCCGCTCGATCATCGAAGCGCATCGCGGCCACTTGCGCGCCGCCGCACTGGTCCCTTATGGCAGCGCGTTCTCCTTCACCATTCCGATGCACGCGCCGGCCGGCTGACCATACCCGCCCTACCATACCAACACGTGTGAGCGCTTAGACCAATGGAGGACTGACGTCCCGGCGCGCCACGGATATGCTCCAGAGCACATGTGTTGCCATGGGATTGGCGACCGACGTCATTTCAGGAGCCACGGATGCCGGCCGTCCCGCTGAGCGCGCTGCCCACGCTGGGCCGGCCCGCCGTCTTCATGCTCGGCCTCGCCCTCGGTTGCGCGGCCGGCGTGGACTTCATCGCCACGTCGATGCTGGCGACGGGGGCCGTGCATATCCGCGCGGGGGTGTATGCCACGCCCGACGACTTTCTCTGGTGCCTGACCGCCTACGCGGGCGCCGCCGTGGTTGCCAACCTCATCCTGCGCGGCGTGGCGGATTTCATCAGTTATCGCGGGGCTACGCTGCTCGGGCTCGTCATCGCGTTCGCGGGCGCGTTGCTGTGCGCGCTCTCCGAGAACGTCTTGCAGCTGTCGCTGGCGCTTGCGGTCCAGGGACTCGGCGCGGGCGGATTGTTCGCGGCCTCCCGTACGCTGATCCAGCTGCTGACCGCGCCCCAGGAACGTTCGAAGCTGCTGTGGCCGTTCGTCATCGGGGCGCTCGGTCTCAATGCCACGGCGCCTTGGACCACGGCCACGCTGATGCTCGATGCGGGCTGGCGCATGATCTTCGTGCTGCAGGCCGTCGTCATCGCCTGCACGTGGCTGCTCGTCGCCAGTACCTACCCGCGCCGCGTGCGGCCGCCCGTCCTGCCCGATCTCGATACGCTTGCCGCGCTCGACTGGGTCAGCGTGATCGTGCTCGGCGCGGGTGCGCTGATCACGATTCATGGGCTCGCCAACCTGCGCATCTACACCGCGCTCGATACGCCCGAGGTACTGCTGTGGCCGCTCACGGGCGTCGCCCTCGTGGTGCTTGCCTTCGCGCGCCTGCGCCAGCGTCCCGATGCGTGGCTCAATCCGCGCCGGCTGGGCGGCAAGCGGTATCAGACCGGCGTGCTCTTCTATGCCATCTATGCGGTGTTCGGCGGGCTATGGAACTACCTCATTCCGAACCTGCTGCAGCTGGGCTTCGGCTTCACGTTCGAGACCAGCGGGCGCATCCTGACGCTGACGGAGGCCTTCGGCGTCTGCATGTCCATCCTGTTCATCTGGTATGGCATGCGGCTGCCCGGCACGCGGCGATATCTCGCACTGGGCTATCTGATGACGGCCGCCGCGGCCTGGATGTTTTCCACGCGCATCGAGACCGATCTATCGATGGCGCGCATCATGCCCGTGCTGCTGCTGCAGGCGGCATCGCTGCCGTTCACGCTGCTGATGGTCGCCCGGCTGTCGTTCCTCGATACGTCGCTCGAAGACTTTCCGCACGCCTATCAATTCAAGAACATCGTGCGGCAGCTTGCGACAGCCGCTGGTACCGGGCTGGCCGCGCAGGGGCTGCAGTTTGGCGAGGCGGTCGCGCGGACGCAGCTCGTCGATCGTGTCGATCCATTCCGGATGGGCGGGATACCGCCGGCGACGTCATTGGCCACGATCTCGCAGCAGATCGACCAGCAGGCCACGCTGGTCGCCACCGCCAATCTGCTGGCCATCGTCGGCTGCGGGTGTCTGCTGGTGGCGATCTTCGCGGCGTGGCAGCGCTGGCTGCGCTGAATCAGCCGGCGTTGGCCGCGATGATCTTCGCAATGTGCGCGTCGGCCTCCCGGGCCACCTCCGCGTAGACGTCGGTGCGCAGCGGCGTGAGCGGGGGCAGCGTGGACAGCGAGGCGCCCTGATCGTTGCGCGTATCGACCGATACGCTCATCGACAGCCCGATGCGCAGCGGATGCGCGGCTAGTTGGGCCGGCTCCAGGGAGATGCGCACGGGTAGCCGCTGCACGACCTTGATCCAGTTACCGGTGGCGTTTTGCGCGGGCAGCAGCGAGAACGCCGCGCCCGTGCCTGCGGAGAAGCCGGCCACCTTGCCGTCGTAGCGCACGCGCTGGCCATACAGGTCAGCATAGAGCGAAACCGGCTGGCCCACACGAACGCGGCGCAGCTGGTTCTCCTTGAAGTTGGCGTCGACCCACACCTGGTTCAGCGGGACCACGGCCATCAGGGGCGTGCCCGGCGCGACGCGCTGCCCCACCTGCACGGCGCGGCGGGCAATGAAGCCGTCGACGGGTGCCGGCAAGGCGGAGCGTGCGAAGGCGAGGTACGCGGCGCGGTAGTTGGCGGCGGCGCGGGCGACGTCCGGATGTTCCGCCAGCGTCGTGCGGTCGGTAAGCGCGCGGTTGGACACCAGTTGCTCCTGGGCCGCGCGCAGGGCGGCGGCGGCGGTGCGGACGGCCGTTTGCGCGTGCTCGACTTCCTCGGCCGAAACGGCTCCCGGGTTCGTCACCGCCTGCCGGCGCCTTAGATCGTCCTGCGCGCGGGCGAGATCGGCCGCGCGCAGGGCGATGTTCGCTGCCAGCGTGCCGTTGTTGACGTAGAGCGTGCGCACCTGCCGGACGGTTGCCGCCAGCTGCGCGGCGGCCTGCTCCATCGCGACCGCGCTGTCCGCGGGATCGAGCTCGACCAGCGGCTGGCCCTCGCGCACGTACTGCGTGTCGTCGCCTGCGATGGATACGACCGTGCCGCTGGTGAGCGGGGTCACCTGCACGACGTTGCCGCCGACGTAGGCGTCTTCGGTCGAGGCAAACTCCTGCACGTCGCGCCACCAATAGACCCCGCCCGCGGCGCCCGCCAACACCAGGACCGCAGCCAGCACGGCGGCCTTGCGGCGGGAAATACGAGGCGGCGTGCCGATCGGCGCTGGCGCTGGTGCCGGTCCCGGTGCGGGCGCGGCCGCCGGATTCTGTGTGGTCATGGCGTCTCCGCAAGTTGCGGGCGGGCGTCATCCTCGTATCCCCCACCCAGATTCCAGACCAGCGCCATCATCAAATCCACCTGCTGCCCCCGCAATTGAGCCGCCTGCCGCTGTGCCGCGAGCACGGCCGTCTGGGCGTCGAGGACCGTGAGCTGGTCCGCGAGCCCCACGTGCCAGCGGTCGGTCGCCAACGCCCACGCCTGGCGCGATAGTTCGAGCGCCTGGGCCTGCTGCGTCCGTGCGGTGGCCACCGCATGCAAGCTGCCGACGGTATCCGCGGTCTCCCGCAAGGCATCGACGAGCGTCTGGTTGTAGTCGGCCACCGCCGCGTCGTATTGCGCGTACCGTCCGTGCAGGTCCGCACGCAACTTGCCGCCCTCGAACACCGGCAACGTCACCGAGGGCCCAAACGAGAACGCCCGGCTCGCGCCGAGCAGGAAGTCCGAAGGCGTGATGGTGGTGAGCCCGCCCATCGCGGACACGCTGATATCGGGCAGGAACTCAGCCTTGGCCGTCTCGATGTCCTTCGACGCCGCCTCCACCCGCCAACGCGCCGCCACGAGGTCGGGCCGGCGCGACAGCAGGCCGATGCGCGCGTCGTCCGGCAGCCTGTCGAACGGTCCCGCCTGAGGTCCGTCATGGGGTGCGCCCTGGGGAGCACCCAATAGGGTAGGCCGCGCGATGGCCAATCCGCGATCGGGCCCCTTGCCCATGAGCGCCGCAATCTGGTGCCGCGTGACGTCGATTGCATCGTCGAGCTGCGTGAGCTCGGCCTCGATGCTCGCCACGCTGGCGCTCTGGAGCGTAATGCCGACCTGCGTATCGAGGCCCGCCACGTGACGCGCCCGTTCGAGCCCCGCCAGATCGCGCCGCTGTGCAATCGTGGTCGCCGTCACGTCACGCACCGCATAGAGCGTGGCGAGCCGGGCGTACACGCGCGCGACGCTCGTTGACAGCAGGAGCCGTGCGGATTGCTGCTCCGCATCGGCTTCGCGCACGGTGGACAACGCTGATTGCAACGCCGAGCGGTGCTTGCCCCAGAAGTCGAGGTCGTAGGTGAGTCCCGCGCTCAGGTGGACCTGATCGAACCATTTGCCCGCGAGCGACGTCCCGCGCAGGACGTCCGTTTCGGAAATGCGCTCGCGGGCAATACCGCCCTGGACGTCCACATGGGGATACAAGCCGCTGCGCGCCCCCTGAGCGAGCGCCCGCGCCGCCTCCACCCGGGCCATCGCGGCCTGCAGCGTGGGACTGTCCGCCACCGCCTCATCGACGAGGGTGCGCAGTTGCGGATCGCCGAAGCGGTCCACCCAGCTGGCATCGGGCCACGCGCCGTGCTCGGCAGGCAGGCTCCGCGCCGTGCCGGAAACGGGGGCGAGGGTCTGGGTGGTGCGCCCCGCGCCGAAATCGGCGCAGCCGCCGAGGGCCAAGACAATGAAGGCGATGGCGGCCCATGCCGTCCATCGTGGCGCAAGACGCCGGTGAGTGGCCATCGAGGCCATTGTGGGCTCCTGTCGTCCGCCAGCTATCGCGTGCGGGTGTATCGAAAATGAAATCGATGCCTGCCGGACGCCGGCTTATGCGGCGCCCATACGACGTCAGCGCCATTGTCGAGGCCACCCGGCAAGGCCATCTTCGCGATCCCGACGCCATTTTCAAATGGAACGACTTCGGACCATTGGTGCCGCGTCAACTGCACGAGGTTTCCCTTGACTCATACCTTCGTGTAACGCCCCACCGACCACGCGCCAATTGTTGCCACCATGCCCGGGCTCCTACGATTCCGTACAACCAGCACACATATCGCAACGGAGGTCCGAACATGACGTACCGGCATCTTTGGCTCCAGCTCCTGATCGGGTTCGGCGGCGCCGCAATCGTCTCCATGGCCGTCGCCGCATGCCTGACCACCGAGGCGTCTATCGGCGGGAGCGCCATCGGCACGCACCGGAATGGTGAACACACGAGCCCGGCGTCGCTTGCCGCCGATCGCAATGTCAACCCAAACATGGACATCGATATGCGCGCCCTGCGCCCGGCCGACCTTCGCGTCTACGTCAGGGCCACGCCCATGCGGGTCTCGGCCTGGGACGACGCCGCGGACGCCGGCAGCCGCGCCACCATCGCCCGTCTGCACGACGGCGTTGCACGCTAACTCACGGATACCCTGACATGCCGCTCTTTCAACGTCCTCGCGCCATCATCATCGGCGGCTCGCTCGGCGGGCTCTTCAGCGCGGTCTGCCTGCGGGCGATCGGCTGGGACGTCGAAGTCTTCGAACGCTCGCCGCGCGACCTCGACAGCCGTGGCGGCGGTCTCGTGCTGCAGCCCGATGTCACCGATGCACTGGATTTCGCCGGTCTCGACCATGGCCCCGACTTCGGCGTGCCGTCGCGAGACCGCATCTTCGTGTCCCGCGACGGCAGCGTCCGCCGCATGTACATGCCGCAGGTGCAGATCGCATGGAATGGCTTGTATCTGCGCATGCGCGAAGCGCTTGGCCCTCTGGTCCATGCCGGCGAAACCTTTGTTTCCCTTACACAGGACCCCGCACAGACCTCGCCGACGGGCTCGCCCCGCGTCACCGCCTGCTTCGCATCGGGGCGCAGCGCGCAAGGGGATCTGCTGATCGGCGCCGACGGTCCGCTTTCGAGCGTCCGCGCGCAGTTGCTGCCGACCGACGCGCCTGTCTACGCCGGCTATGTCGCATGGCGCGGCGTAGTCCCCGAAATCAACCTCGGCGCGCAAAGCCGCGCCCTGCTGGACGACGCGTTCGCGTTCCAGGATGGCCAGGGCCATCAGTTCCTCACGTATCGCATCCCCGGGGAGAACGGCAGCGTGCGTCCGGGCGATCGGCGCCAGAACTGGGTGTGGTACCGCCCGATCGAGCGGGGCCCGGCACTCGAGGCGCTGCTGCAGGACCGCACCGGCCATCGGCATACCCATTCTCTGCCGCCGGGCGCGCTGCGGGACGCCGAGATGCATGCGCTGCAACACGATGCCTCCAATGCGCTGGCGCCGGCGCTCGCGAGCCTCGTTACCGCAACGCCCGATCCGTTCCTGCAACTGATCCAGGACTACGAGGCGCCGCGCATGGTATTCGGCCGCGTGGCGCTGCTGGGCGATGCCGCGTTCGTCGCGCGTCCGCATACGGGCGCCGGCGCGGGCAAGGCCGCGGGTAATGCGCTGTCGCTGGCCCGCGCGCTGCAGAACGTCATGCACGAGGTGGAAGACATCGACGGCGCGCTGGCCGGCTGGGAGCTCGCACAGTTGCCCGCCGACCGCCGCCTCGTGCGCTGGGGTATCGCGCTGGGGCGCCGGATCATGGAAGTGGAGCAACCGGCGTGAGCGCGATGAATGCCGGAGAAGGAAGCCAGAAGCCTGGAGCCATTGTGATGAACGACAACGAAAGCCTGTTGCTGATGTACGGATGGATCGCCCTTGCAGTGATGAATCTGGTGCTGATTGCCGTTGCGTTCATCCAGTACGCGGACTGACGTCCGTCACCGAAATTACGGAGTTTCTCCCATGAAAGACGTTTCGATGCCGGTGCCTGTCACGCCCGCATACCTGCCCCACCCGCCGCGACGCGATGGTGTGCCCACTCTGGACCTGACGCGTGCCGCGCGCATGCCGGACCCGGTCCAGCCCGAACGCGCATGGCGTTACCCGCCCCAGGCCGCGCCGAGCGAACTCGACACGATCCTTGTCTCGCGCTGGAAGTGCGAAGTCGGCGAAACGCAGACGGTATCCCATCCCGGCGACGCGCGCTGGCATTGCATCAGCCTGAACCTGCGCACGAGCTCGGTGCGCCTGCTGTGCGGCGGCAAGCCAATCTTCGATGGCCGTCTCGCGCCGGGCGCGGTCCAGATCACGGCGCCGGGCGTGGCGGCGACCGCGACCTACGACGGCGCCTGCGACGTTCTGCATCTGTTCGTGCCACAGACCGTGATCGCGCGCTGCCATACCGACCAGTTTGGCCATGCGCCCGAGGGCGACGTGATCCTCGACGACCCGTTCCTCCATACCGACCCCGCCCTCGAACGGCTCGGCCAGGCGCTCGCCGTGGCCCAGACGCAGGACCCCGGTCTCGGCCGCATGTTCGCGGACAGCGTAGCGCTGGCGATCGTTTCCCGCGTCGTGGCGGCGCACTTCCACCGCGCGGCCACCGGCCAGCGCACGCGCGCCAAGCTGCCGCAATGGCGCCTGCGCCGCGCGCTCGAATACATCGATGCCAATCTCGACACGCCCATCGGCCTCGCCGATATCGCGGAGAGCACGGGCATGACGCGCATGCATTTTGCGGCGCAGTTCCGCCGCACGACGGGCATGCGCCCGCACGAGTACCTGCTGCGCCGACGCATCGAGCATGCACAGGATCTGCTGCAGCAGACCGAGGGCAGCGTGCTCGACGTAGCGCTGCGCTGCGGCTTCCGCTCGCAGGCGCACTTCACCACGGTCTTCAAACGCTTCGTTGGCGATACGCCGCACTGCTGGCGCGTCAAGGCAGCATCCACCGGGAGCTCCCATGCTTGATTCCGCATACGCCGCGCTCGACGCCACCCGTGAGTCGTCCGACCCGCAAGAGATGCATGACATTCATCGAAGCACCGCGCATGACACGTGGTCGCGCACCATCGCCCTGCTCGCGCCGCAACGCATTCCCGCCGGCGCGCTCGCCTCGATGACGGCCCACGCGGCCGACGAGGATGCCCGCCGCGCGCAGCGCGCCCAGCGCCCGCACGCGCCAATGGTCACCGTGATCGAACGGCCCAGCCCGACGCTCGCGATCGTGAGCTGGCGCGATGCCACGCATTGCCGCTATGGCGAGCAGATCTGGACGGCCGCGTCCGCGCGCTCGTCGGGGACGTGCGCACTCACTGGCCGGCCGATTGCGCGCGGCGAGGCGATCTTCCGCCCGCAGCGCTCGCGACCCGCCGCGCTCAACGCCGGTTCGATGATCCTCGCGGCCGCGCTCGAACAGGCATGCCACGTCAACGAGCCCGTGCGCGATGAACCGCGCCCGGTTTTCCGCTATCGCGCGCACGGACGCTGATACGGACCCTACCGGACGCCCGCGATGGACTCCTTTCCCCATGCGTTGCTCGTTGACGCCTGGTTCTGCATTCTTGCGCTCATGGCCGCGTGCTACGTGGTCTCGGACGGTTTCGACCTGGGCATCGGCATCCTGAGTCTGTTCGCGCCGGACCGGCCGACGCGGGAAGCGATGCTGGGCGCGATCGTGCACGTACGCGACGCCAACGAGACCTGGCTCGTCGTCATCGGCGGCGGCCTCTTCGGCGCGTTTCCCGCGGCCTACGCGATGCTGCTTCCGCAGCTCTACGTACCGCTCATCACGATGGTCCTTGGGCTCATCCTCCGCGGCGCGGCGGTCGAGATGCGGGGGACTGCGCCAGAGACGGGCGCACCGGGAATGATTGCCCCTGGCGCGCCGCGCCACACGCGCCTGAGCCTTCCCGCACTGGACCGCATGCTCGGCGTCGGCAGCCTCGTCGCCGCTGTCTCGCAAGGGGCGATCCTGGGCCGTATCCTCACCGGATTGCGACCCGGTGCCTGGCACGGTGTCCTCGTGGTGGCCGCCGTGATCGGCGTTGGCGCGGGTTATGCGCTGCTCGGGTCAACATACCTGCTGGGACGCAGCGCACCGGAGGTCGATGTAGGGATCGATGTAGGGATCGATGCAGGGGTCGATGCAGGGGTCGATGCACGGGTCGAGGGACTGGTCGCCGCGCACGCGCGGCGCTGGACGCTGAGCGCCTTGTGGCTTGCCGTGTCGAGCGCCGTGCTGCTGACCGCCGATCTCATGTCGCACCACCTCGAAGCCGACCACCTTCATGCGATGCACGGCCTGCCGCTGCTGCCACTCGGATGCGGCGCGATAGCCGCCGCGGTCGCGTTGTTTCTCGCCCGCCGCATCGCATGGTCGCGCCAGCAGTCGCAGGGCGGGCCGCGGCGCGAACCGGACGGCTCGCCGCGGGCGCCGTTCGGCCTCGCGGTATTGCTGACGCTCGTATCGCTCGCCGGACTCGCGTCAAGCGTGTTTCCCTATATCGTGCCCGGCCGCCTGATGCTCGCGGAGGCATCGTCGAACGATCGTGTGCTGGCGCTGATGCTCGCGGGCGTCGGCGTGCTGCTGCCGATCATGGTCGCCTATACGCTGTATCGCAACCTGCGGAGCATGACCCGCCCGTCTGCGGGCCATGTCCTGTAGCAGCCTCCGGCAAGACGCCGGCGGCCAATTATTTCGCCGCCTCGGCGAGGAACCACGCGCGGCGCTGCGCTTCGTCGATCCAGTTCTCGAGCAGGCTCGCCGTCGCGACGTCCGCATGGTCGTCGCAAAGATCGTGCGATTCCAGCATCGCGGCAACCAGCGCCAGATTGTCGGCATGGAGTTCGCGCAGCATGGCGTGCGGCGTCACCGATTCTTCATCGTTGTCGCGCAGGCGTTGCAAACGCGCGATATTGCCGATCGAACGCAGCGTCGTGCCGCCGATCTTGCGCACGCGCTCGGCGATATCGTCGGTGATCGCGAAGATCTGGTCCGACTGCTCGTCCAGCATCAGGTGATAGTCGCGGAAGTGCGGGCCGGACATATGCCAGTGGAAATTCTTGGTTTTGAGGTACAACGCGAAAACGTCCGCCAGCAGTCGATTGAGAGAATCGGAGAGTTCGGTGACGGCAAGGCCGGGATCGCCGGCGCGCGAAGGGTCTAGCATGAATGACTCCAGGTAGTGGTGCACGCCGATAGTGCGCCCTCTCCATGACAGGCGCTTTGCATCGGCGGGGCGGATTTCGCAATCGCCCGAATACGCCGCCGGATGCCATCCGAGCGCGACCCCTGGATGCCTCGCCATGTAGACAGGTAGTCATACCTTCATATGATTACAACTTCCGACACATTGGCTTAGTATCACGCTCGGGTCATGGTATTCACGCCAAACACAGACGATTTGCCTGCCGCATGCGTAACGAGACGACCAACCGACTACTGATAAGCGCCGCGTGCGTGCTGGGGCTGGCCGTCTTCCTGATCGACGCGTTGACGACCCTCGACTTCGCGATCGCGGTGCTCTACGTGCTCGTCATCCTGATGGTAGCGCTGACGGGCTCCATCCCCGCCACGCGCCTTGCCGGCGGTGCGTCGGCCGTGCTGACGCTGACGGCGTTCGGGGTCGCTCCCGCGCACATGGACGACCAGGGCCACCTCGTGCGCTGCCTCTTCGCGCTGCTGGCCATCTGCACCACCACGCTGCTCGCGCTGCGCATGCTCGCGGACATGGCGCAGCGCCGGGTTGCCGAAGCCGCGCTGGCACGCAGCGAAGCCTTCCTGGCGGAAGCGCAGAAGCTCAGCAAGACGGGCAGTATCTTTATCCGGTTCCCTGAAGGCGCCATGGCGTGGTCCACGGAGTCGTACCGCATCTTCGGCTATCCGAGCACCGAGGAAGCGCACCTGAACCGCATCATGCCGCGCGTGCATCCTGACGACCTCGCGGAGGTGCAGCGCACGCACGCCGCGATGCTCGGCGGGGCGCCGCTCATCGAACTGAAGCATCGGCTGCGCATGCCTAACGACGACGTCCTGCACGTGCACCTCGTTGCGCGCCGCACGGTCAGCGAGGGCGATCGCCACGAATACGTCGGCGCGCTCATGGATGTGACGGAGACCGTACGCACGCAGCAGGCGCTACAGGGCACGATGGCCGAACTCGCGCATGCCGCGCGCGTGGCTACGCTGGGCCAGCTCGCCGCGTCGATTGCGCACGAAGTCACCCAGCCGATGGCCGCCGTGATCGCATGCGGCAACTCGGCGCTGCGCTGGCTGCGCCGCCCGCAGCCGAACATCGAGGAAGCCGCGGATTCCGTCGAGCAGATCGTGCGCGATGCCAGCCGCGCGACGGAGATCATCCAGCGCATTCGCGCGATGGCGCGCAAGTCCACGCCGAAGTACGAGCAGATCGACGTGAACCGGCTCGTGGTCGGCGCGCTCGAGGTCGTTCGCCGTGAACTGCAAGACCACCGCGTCGCTGCCGATATCGACCTCGCGGCGGAAAGCGCGACGATCCGTGGCGACTGGACGCAACTGCAACAGGTACTGGTCAACCTGATGGTCAATGCCGTGCAGGCGATGACCGCGATACCCGGCCGCAGGAGACTTACCGTATCGAGCCGCATCACGCCGGACAACGCCGTGACCGTGATCGTCAGCGACACGGGGCCGGGCATTTCTCCCGAACACATGGCCCGGCTGTTCCACGCCTTTCACACCACCAAGTCCAACGGCATGGGCCTTGGGCTGTCGATCTGCCGCGGCATCGTGGAGCGCCATGGCGGCACGATCGAAGCCGAGTCGCCACCCGGCAGCGGCGCCACGCTCATCGTCCGCCTGCCTTTGTCCACTGGCGAGAACGCGCAGCCGATGGCTGTCGTGCCCAGCGACGTGCCCATCGAAAAGTCCGGCGCGAAGTCGCACGAGCGGCCCACCAGCGACGCCGAGCGCCCCGGTTGAGCCGCCCCCGTCATTTATCGATCGAAAAATAATACCGCTATCGGGGAAACTACTCCCCCGGTAAGGCTTGGCGTTCCCGATACTCGCCTCTATATTTATCAAACGATCACTAATCGATTGATAAATTAAGGAGGCTTCCATGGCCCTCACCAGACTGGCCCATTACTCCATTCGCACCACCGACCTCGAGCGGTCATGCGCGTTCTACGAACGCGTGCTCGGGTTCCGGCGGGGCTATCGCCCGCCCTTCGATTTTCCCGGTGCGTGGCTCTATCTCGGCGACGACGAGCGCGACTTCGGCACCGTGCACATCATTGGCGTCGATCCGAACGACAGCGCGGGGCTCGCCAGTTACCTCGGGGACCGCGCGTTGCCGGCATCGGGTACCGGCACGCTTGACCACATCGCCTTTCTCGCGACCGGGGTCGCCCAGATGTGGGAGCGGCTGCGCGCGGAGGGCATTCCATGGCGTGACCGCACCGTACCGAGCCTCGGTCTCCATCAGGTGTTCATCGAGGACCCGTCGGGCGTGACGATCGAGCTCAACTACCCGGCGGCCGAAGTCGCGGGGCTCGCCCTGCCGGGCGCAAGCGCCGCGGCGAAGCCGGCGGCGGAGGTCACGCCATGACCGCCCGCCGCGCAATTGTCGTCGGCGGCTCGCTCGGCGGTTTGTTCGCCGCCAATATGCTGGCCCGCGACGGCTGGGATGTCGACGTCTTCGAGCGCACGCCGGAGGCCCTCGCCGGCCGTGGCGCCGGCATCGTCACCCATCCAGAGCTGTTCGATGCGCTCGCCGCGGCGGGCATCGACGTCGACGACGGCATCGGCGTCCAGGTCGATACGCGCGTCACGCTGTCGCGCGAAGGTACCCCGCTCTCCGAGCGGCCGCTGCCGCAAACGCTGACCGCGTGGGGGAAGATGTACGAGGTATTGCGGCGCGGTTACACCGGCAGCTACCGGTCCGGAGCGGCGGTATCGCGCGTGGAAAGCCACGGCACGCAGGCCACCGTCACGCTACAGGACGGCTCGCGGCACCATGCGGACCTGGTCATCGCGGCGGACGGCTTCCGGTCCTGCGTCCGGGCACAGCTGCTGCCCGAAGTCGATCTGCAATACGCGGGCTACATCGCATGGCGCGGCCTCGTCGAAGAGTCGCGCCTTTCGCCGCAAACGCACGCGGACATCTTCGGCAAGTTCGCCTTCTGCCTGCCGCCGCGCGAACAGATCCTTGGGTATCCCGTCGCGGGCGATGCCAACAGCATCGCGCCGCGCCAGCGCCGCTACAACTTCGTGTGGTATCGGGCCACGCGCGAGGAAGACCAGCTGCCCGACCTCCTGACGGACGCCACGGGCAAATACTGGGCGCAGGGCATTCCGCCGGGCCTGATCCGGCGCGACGTCCTCGACGAGATGGAGGAGGCCGCCACGGCGCTGCTGGCGCCGCAATTCGCGGAGGTCGTAACACGCACCGCGCAGCCGCTGTTCCAGCCGATCTTCGATCTCGCCGTCCCGCGCATGGCATTCGGACGCGTGGCGCTGCTCGGCGATGCCGCCTTTGTCGCGCGGCCGCACTGCGGCATGGGCGTGACCAAGGCAGCGGGCGACGCTCTGGCCCTGGCCCAGGCACTGCGCGGCACGCAATCGGTCGCGGAGGCATTGGAGGCGTACGACGCCACGCGCGTGCCGACCGGTCTCGCCATCGTCGAGCATGCCCGCCATCTCGGCGCATACATGCAGGCGCAACTCAAAAGCGATACCGATCGCGCGATGGCCGAACGCTATCGCACGCCGGAAGCCGTGATGCGCGAAACCGCGATCTCGCGCCGGTTCTGATCTTCCATATGGACGGAGACAACCCATGACCCATACCGCCCCCTCCATGCCGGCTGCAGTCCGGCCCCCTCGGGACGCCGTGCCGCCACCGGTCGCGCCGCATCCGATGCTCGGGCAGCCGGCCTTCGAACGGCTGCATCGCGCGCGCCGGCGTTTCTCCTGGACCCTGACGGCCACGATGCTCGCCGTCTACTTCGGCTTCATCCTGACGCTGGCGTTCCGGCCCGCGTGGCTCGCCACGCCGGTCGCGGCGGGATATCCGACGACCATCGGCATTCCCATCGGCTTCGGCATGTTCGTCCTGACGTTCGCGCTCGTGGCGCTCTACGTGCATCGCACCAACACCGTGTACGACCGCCAGATCGCGGCGCTGCGCGAAGGAGCCGCATCATGAGCATCGGACAAGGACTCAATACCCTCGCCATCGGCATGTTCCTCGTGTTCGTGATCGCCACGCTCGCGGTCACGCGCTGGGCGGCGCGGCGCAACCATAGCGTGGCGGATCACTATGCGGCGGGCGGCAGAATCACCGCGATGCAGAATGGCTGGGCCATCGCTGGCGACTACATGTCCGCGGCCTCGCTGCTCGGCATCTCCGCGCTCGTATTTACCAGCGGTTACGACGGACTGATCTATTCCATCGGCTTTCTCGCGAGCTGGCCCATCATCCTGTTCCTGATTGCCGAACCGCTGCGCAACCTCGGGCGCTACACCCTCGCGGACGTGCTGTCATACCGGCTGCGCCAGCGTCCGATCCGCGCGTTCTCGGCGTCGAGCTCCATCGTCATCGTGTTGCTCTACCTGGTCTCCCAGATGGTTGGCGCGGGCAAGCTGGTGGAACTGCTGTTCGGCTTCAGCTACACGTCGGCCGTGGTCATCGTCGGCGTGCTGATGGTCGTCTACGTGTTCTTTGGCGGCATGCTCGCCACCACCTGGATCCAGATCATCAAGGCCGTGATGCTGCTGGCCGGGGCCGCGTTCATGGCATTCATGGTACTGAGCCGATTCGGCTTCAGCCTGGACAACCTGTTCTCCAGCGCGATCGCCGCGCATGCCAGGCACGAGGGCATCATGCGCCCCGGCGGGCTCGTCTCGGATCCCGTGTCCGCGGTCTCGCTCGGCCTCGCGCTGATCTTCGGTACGGCAGGGCTGCCGCACATCCTCATGCGCTTTTTCACGGTCGGCGACGTCAAGGCCGCGCGAAAGAGCGTACTCTACGCCACCGGCATCGTCGGCACCGGCTACGCGCTGATCATCGTGATCGGCTTCGGCACGATCGCGCTGGTGGCGAACGATGCCAGTTATCACGACGGCGCTGGCAAGGTGATCGGCGGCGTCAACATGGTCGCGGTGCACCTCGCGCATGCGGTGGGCGGCAACGTGTTCCTCGGCTTCATCTGTGCCGTGGCGTTCTCGACGATCCTTGCCGTCGTCGCCGGCCTGACGCTCGCTGGCGCGTCCGCCGTGTCGCACGACCTGTACGCGACCGTAATGCGCGGCGGCAAGGCCTCCGATCGCGACGAGATGCGCGTGTCGCGCCTGACCACGCTGGTGCTCGGCGTACTCTCGATCCTGCTCGGCATTCTGTTCGAGAATCAGACCATCGCCTTCATCGTGAGCCTCACGTTCTCGATCGCTGCAAGCTCCAACTTCCCGGTGCTGCTGCTGTCGATCTACTGGCGCGGGCTCACCACGCGCGGCGCCGTGGCGGGCGGCACGCTGGGCCTCGTCACCGCCGTGGTGCTGACGGTGCTGAGCCCGACGGTCTGGGTGCAGGTGCTCGGCCATGCGAAGGCCGTCTATCCGTACGAGTATCCGGCGCTGTTCTCGATGGCGATCGCCTTCGCGGGCATCGTCCTGTTCTCGGTGACGGACCGGTCCGCGCGCGGCGCGTGGGAACGTGCGGCTTACCAGAACCAGCGCGTCGATTGCGAACTCGGCAAGCTCGACGCCGCGGGCTGATGCCGCCGGAACGACCCAAGGGGGATGACGAACGGTAGAATCCGTACGTCATCCCCATCGCCAGAGGTCTACACCCATGGAGTCCAGCAACGCGCCCGCCCGCGACGACGGCACCGCCAAGTCCACGCGGCGGCTCTTGCCCGAGGCGCGCGAGCAGCAGATCGTGGAAAAGGCGATCGAGCACTTCACGCGCAACGGGTTCGGGGGCAGCACGCGGGAACTCGCCCGGCAGATCGGCGTCACGCAGCCGCTGCTGTATCGCTACTTCGACAGCAAGGAAGCGTTGATCGAGCGTGTGTACAACGAGGTGTTCCAGTGGCGTCCGGTGTGGGAGCGGCAGATCGCGGACCGCTCGGTACCGCTGACCGAGCGGCTGCATGCGTTCTATGTCGACTACTCGACAGTCATCCTGCGGGAGGAATGGATCCGGCTGTTCATCTTCGCCGGCCTGACGCACGAAGGCATCAACAACAAGTACCTGAGCAAGCTGCGCAACAAGGTCTTCCTTCCCGTGCTCGCGGAGGTGCGCGAGGCCTATGGCATCGGCGCGCCGCGCGGTGCCGCCGAGACCGACGCGGAAATCGAGATGATCTGGAGCCTGCATGCGGCGATCTTTTATATCGGCGTGCGCAAATGGATCTACGGGCTCAAGGTGCCCACCGATCTTGACGCCGTCATCCGCCAGAAAGTCGACATGTTCCTGCACGGCGCCCCCGCTGCCATGCGCAAGCTGCGCGACGGCAAGTAAGCCGATGGACAAGCTGCTTGCATTGAAGATGTTCGTCGAAACGGTCGACGCCAAGGGGTTCTCCGCGGCCGCGCGCCGTCTGCAACTGGCCACGTCTTCCGTGACCCGCGCGCTTGACGGCCTGGAGTCGTCGCTTGGCGCGGTGCTGCTCAACCGCTCGACGCGCCAGGTCACGGTGACGGAGGCTGGCGCCGCGTATTACCGGCATGCGCGCGGCATTCTCGAGGCCGTCGAGGAAGCCGATGCGATGATCGCCGATCGGGGCGACCTGCCGGTCGGCCAGTTGCGGGTATCGATTCCGGTGGCGTTCGGCCGCCGCTGCATCGCGCCCTATCTCGGCGCATGGCTCGCCGCGCATCCGCAACTGGAACTCGAGGTCACGCTCACCGACGACATCGTGGACCTGCTTACCGCGCGCATCGACGTTTCCGTGCGCCTGGGCGGGGCGGCAGCGTACGACAACGTGATCGCGCGGGAAATGGGCCGCTTCCGCCGCCGCGTCGTCGCCACGGCCGCATATCTCGCGCGCCATGGCACGCCGGAGACACCGATGGACCTCGTCGAGCACCGCTGCCTGCGCTTCAGCTACGGCGCGCGCGATCAGGTCTGGACGTTCCGGCAGGGAGAAGCGAGCGAGATCGTGCCCATCACGGGACATTTCCGCAGCAACAACACCGAGGTGCTGCTGGAGGTGTTACGCGCCGATGGCGGCATCGCGCTGCTGCCCGACTGGCTGGTCGATGACGATATCGCCAGCGGCCGCGTCACGGCATTATTCGGCGACTGGGACGTCCATCCGGACCAGTCGATGTCCGTCGTGTCCGCGCTGTACCTGCCCAATCAGCGCGGTTCGCGCCGCGTTGCCGCGTTCCTGGCGTTCCTGCAAACCCTGCCAACGCTGCGGCAGCCGCCGTCCGCGCGTAGCCCTGCCTGAGCGCTTTGCGCTACCCGCAACGCTGATTTGCCAGGCGTTGCGATTCTCTCCCCGCGCGCGAGGCTCTACGATCCGGTCATCGTCCTTCGGATCCCAGCCATGCATCCCACCTCCCCCACCTCACCGGCCCTTGGCCATGCCGGCATGTCCGGCACGCTCGTCGCGCTGTTCTCGCTATGCGCGGGCCTGCTCGTCGCCAATCTGTATTACGCGCAACCGATCATCGAACTGATCGCGCCGTCTGTCGGGCTCTCCGTGCCGAGCGCAAGCTTCATCGTCTCGCTGACGCAGATCGGCTATGCCATCGGCCTGTTCTTCCTCGTGCCGCTGGCGGACCTGCTCGAGAATCGGCGCCTGCTCGTGATCAGCGGCGTGGCGACCGCGGCGAGCCTGATTGGCGCGGCGATCTCCTCCCATCCGGCCCCGTTCCTGCTGGTCTCGCTGCTGCTCGGCCTCAGTTCGGTGAGCGTGCAAATCCTGATTCCGCTCGCCGCGCACCTCGCGCCGGAAGCGCAGCGTGGCCGCACGGTCGGCACGATCATGGGCGGCCTGCTGACGGGCATCCTGCTGGCGCGGCCGCTGTCGAGCATGCTCGCGCAATATCTGGGCTGGCGCGCGGTGTTCGTCATCGCGGCGGCCCTGACGCTGATGACCGTGGCCATCATCGTGCTGACGCTGCCGCGCCGCGTGCCCGGACATCGGGCGGGCTACCCGGCGCTGCTGATCTCCCTGTGGCATCTGTTCACACGTCATGCGGTGCTTCGCCAGCGCGCGCTCTTCCAGGCGCTCCTGTTCGCGGCCTTCAGCCTGTTCTGGACCGCCGCGCCGCTGGAACTGGCCGGCCATTACGGCCTGTCGCAATCGCAGATCGGGATATTTGCGCTGGTAGGCGCCCTGGGCGCGGTGGCGGCGCCGATCGCGGGCCGGCTTGCCGATGCGGGCCACACGCGCGTGGCGTCCTATGCCGCGATGACGCTGGCCGCGCTCAGTTTCCTGCCCGGTCTCACCGGCGGCGCGCTTGGCCTCTATGCGCTGGCACTGACCGGCATCGTGCTCGATTTCGCGGTGCAGATGAACATGGTGCTGGGCCAACGCACGATCTACGCGCTCGACCCCGCCAGCCGTGGCCGGCTGAACGCGCTGTATATGACGTCGATCTTCGCAGGCGGCGCGCTCGGCTCGGCGGTAGCCAGCGGGCTGTATGCCCATGTGGGGTGGCACGGCGTGGTGGCGGCCGGGAGCGGTCTGGCGCTGATATCGCTGGCGGCGCTGGCGTTGTCTTCCGGCCGGGATTGATGATCTTGCCGACCTGAACCGCCCTCGTCGCCCCGACACACGCGGCGAGGGCGAGTTAGAGCAACCCCTCTAAACTTCGTCCTTGCTTATCTATCTAGTAGTAGATAATATTCAGCCCATCGACGCACCTACCTAGCAGTAGATACATAAGGGTGGATGCCCAACC
>NZ_CAJPUX010000001.1 GCF_905397285.1 Cupriavidus plantarum | reverse complement strand
CGCCCCGGCGCCTGCCGCCGCGGCGCCCGCTGCCGCAGCACCGGCTCCCGCACCGGCGCCCACACCGGCCGCCAGCCCGGCACAGGGCGCGACGGGCAAGGCCGCGCATGCGAGTCCGTCGGTCCGCCGCTTCGCGCGCGAACTCGGTGTGGACGTGTCGCGCGTGCCCGGTACGGGTCCGAAGGGCCGTATCACGCAGGAAGACGTGCAGAACTTCGTCAAGGGCGTGATGAGCGGCCAGACCGCGGCGCCTGCCGCGGCCGGCGCTGCCGCCGGTGGCGGCGGTGGCGGTGGCGAGCTCAACCTGCTGCCATGGCCGAAGGTGGACTTCAGCCGCTTCGGCGAGTTCGAAAGCAAGCCGCTGTCGCGCATCAAGAAGATCTCGGGCGCGAACCTGCATCGCAACTGGGTGATGATCCCCCACGTCACGAACAACGACGAAGCGGATATCACCGAGCTCGAAGCGTTCCGCGTGCTGCTGAACAAGGAAAACGAGAAGTCGGGCGTCAAGGTGACGATGCTCGCGTTCCTGATCAAGGCCACCGTGGCGGCGCTGAAGAAGTTCCCGAACTTCAATGCCTCGCTGGACGGCGACAACCTCGTCTTCAAGAAGTATTTCAACATCGGCTTCGCGGCCGATACGCCGAACGGCCTCGTCGTGCCGGTGCTCAAGGACGCCGACAAGAAGGGCGTGCTCGAGATCAGCAAGGAGATGGGCGAACTGGCCAAGGCCGCGCGCGATGGCAAGCTCAAGCCGGACCAGATGCAGGGCGGCTGCTTCTCGATCTCCTCGCTGGGCGGCATTGGCGGCACGCACTTCACGCCGATCATCAATGCGCCGGAAGTGGCGATCATGGGCGCGAGCAAGTCGGCCATGAAGCCGGTGTGGGACGGCAAGCAGTTCGTGCCGCGCCTGATGCTGCCGCTGTCGCTGTCGTACGACCATCGCGTCATCGACGGCGCCGATGCGGCACGCTTCAACGCGTACATCGGCCAGCTGCTGGCGGACTTCCGCCGCATCATTCTCTGAGCGTGACTGGAGCCGGAACGGGCAGGGCCCGATCCGGTTTCGCTCTCCCGCAGACACCCGATTCCAGAGGCCAGCCATGACTACATGTGTCGTTGTCAGGAAGGGTGCCGAAGTGGCGATCGCGGCCGACGCGCTGGTGACGTTCGGCGACACGCGCCTTTCGCGCGCCTACGAACGCAACCAGAAAGTCTTTCCGGTCGGCGACAGCTTCGTCGCGCTGGCCGGGACGACCGCGCATTTTCCCGTCATGCGCAGCCTGCTGACAGGCATGGGCGACGAGTGCCGGCTCGGTTCGCGCGATGACGTGTTCCGCACGTTCCTGAAGGTGCACGAGAAGCTCAAGTCCGAGTACTTCATCAACACCAAGGAAGACGATGACGATCCGTACGAGTCGTCGCAGATCGTCTGCCTGATCGCCAATCCGCACGGCATCTACGGCGTGTATTCGTATCGCGAAGTGTTTTCGTTCGACCGGTTCTGGGGCATCGGCTCGGGGCGCAACTATGCGCTCGGCGCGATGCACGCGGTCTACGATCGGCCGGACTTCGGTGCCGGCGATATCGCGCGCGTGGGCGTGGACGCGGGCGTGGAGTTCGACAAGAGTTCGGCGGGACCCATCGATGTGCATGTTGTCGGTCTGCAGGATCCGGCAACCCCGGCAACCCAACAAGGAGGCGCGGCCTGAGCCCCACAGGGACGGCGCGCATTTGAGGAGCAAAGCATGAGTGTGACCGAAGTCAAGGTGCCGGATATCGGCGATTTCGACGCGGTGGAAGTCATTGAAGTCCTGGTCAAGGCCGGCGATACGGTGGAAGAGGAGCAGTCGCTCATCGTCCTCGAGTCCGACAAGGCCAGCATGGACGTGCCGTCGTCATCCGCCGGCAAGGTGGTCGAGGTGCGCGTGAAGGTGGGCGACAAGGTTGCCAAGGGCACCGTGATTTGCACGGTGGAAGGCGCTGGCGCCGCCGCGCCCGCGCCGGCTGCCACCGCGGCGACGCCGGCAGCGGCCCCCGCACCGGCTCCCGCCGCTGCACCGGCACCGGCACCGGCACCGGCACCGGCACCGGCACCGGCCGCCGCGAAGCATGCGGGCGGCGCCGACATCCAGTGCGACATGCTCGTGCTGGGCGCGGGCCCCGGCGGTTACTCGGCCGCGTTCCGCGCGGCGGACCTCGGCATGAACACCGTGATCGTCGAGCGCTATGCGACGCTCGGCGGCGTGTGCCTGAACGTCGGCTGCATCCCGTCGAAGGCGCTGCTGCATAACGCGGCCATCATCGACGAAGCGAAGGCGCTGGCCGCGCACGGCGTGTCCTTCGGCGAGCCGAAGATCGATCTCGACAAGCTGCGTGGCTACAAGGAGTCCGTGGTCGGCAAGCTGACCGGCGGTCTCGCTGGCATGGCCAAGGCGCGCAAGGTGCAGGTCGTGCGCGGCCTCGGCACGTTCCTCGACCCGAATCACCTGGAGGTGCAGGAGACCGAGGGCGACGGCCAGGCGACGACGGGCAAGAAGACCGTCATCCAGTTCAAGCAGGCCATCATCGCGGCCGGCAGCCAGGCCGTGATGCTGCCGTTTATCCCGAAAGACCCGCGCATCGTCGACTCGACGGGCGCGCTGGAGCTGCCGAGCATCCCGGGCAAGATGCTTGTGATCGGCGGCGGCATCATCGGGCTGGAAATGGCGACGGTGTACAGCACGCTGGGCGCGCGCATCGACGTCGTGGAAATGCTCGATGGCCTGATGCAGGGCGCGGACCGCGACCTCGTCAAGGTCTGGGACAAGATGAACAAGCATCGCTTCGACAACGTGATGCTCAAGACCAAGACGGTCGGCGTGGAAGCGAAGCCGGACGGCATCTACGTGAAGTTCGAGGGCGAGGCCGCGCCGGCCGAGCCGCAGCGCTACGACTTCGTGCTGGTGTCCGTGGGCCGTACGCCGAACGGCAAGAAGATCGGTGCCGAGAAGGCCGGTGTGGCCGTCACGGAGCGCGGCTTCATCGAGGTCGACAAGCAGATGCGCACGAACGTGCCGCACATCTTCGCGATCGGCGATATCGTCGGCCAGCCGATGCTGGCGCACAAGGCCGTGCATGAAGCCCACGTGGCCGCGGAAGCCGCCCATGGCGAGAAGGCGTACTTCGACGTCACGCAGATTCCGTCGGTGGCCTACACCGATCCGGAAGTGGCGTGGGCCGGCCTGACCGAGGAACAGTGCAAGGCGCAGGGCATCAAGTATGGCAAGGGCGTATTCCCATGGGCCGCGTCGGGCCGCGCCATCGCCAATGGCCGCGACGAGGGCTTTACCAAGCTGATCTTCGATGAAGAGACGCATCGCATCATCGGCGGCGGAATCGTCGGCACGCATGCGGGCGATCTGATCAGCGAGGTCTGCCTGGCCATCGAGATGGGCGCCGATGCGGTGGATATCGGCAAGACGATCCATCCGCACCCCACGCTGGGCGAGTCGATCGGCATGGCCGCCGAGATCTACGAAGGCGTTTGCACGGACGTGCCGCCGCCGCGGAAGAAGTAATCGCTCCGATGCGAGCCGGTGCACCGCCGGCTCGCATGCGGCGCCTCATCATGGGGCGCATCGCACTGTTATCGCGCCGGCTGGTCCGTTCCCTCGCGTGTGGCGCGCGCGGTCTTGTTGGCTTCCAACTCCCTGATTTTGTTTCGGTTTTTGCTGTCGCCGTCATGTTGAGCGGCCGATGGCACGGCGGTTGCTTTGTTTGCGTTCAAACTTGGATACAAGATGGAACGCAAAGCCAACATGCCGTCATCCCGCCTCGCTCCGATCGCCACGATGCTGGCGCAATACGCCAACGGCGCGCTGACGCCCACGCAGTGTGTGAACGATGTCCTGGCGCGTATCGCGGCGAGCGATCGTCCCGAGGCATGGATCTATCGCGTCGATGCCGACGCGTTGCATGCCCGCGCGCGGGCGCTCGAGGCGCGGCTGGCGGAAGAGGGTGCCGCGTTGCTCGAGACCATGCCGCTGTTCGGGGTGCCGTTTGCCGTCAAGGACAACGTCGATGTGGCGGGGCTGCCGACCACGGCGGCGTGCCCGGCGTTTGCCTATGTGCCGTCGGAAACCGCCTTCGCGGTGGAGCAACTGCTGGCGGCGGGGGCGATTCTGGTCGGCAAGACCAACCTCGACCAGTTCGCCACGGGGTTGGTCGGAACGCGGTCGCCTTATGGAGCGGTGCGCCAGATCGATCAGGCTGACCGCGTGTCGGGCGGGTCGAGTTCCGGGTCCGCCGTGGCGGTGGCGGCCGGTTGCGTCGCGTTTTCGCTGGGGACCGATACGGCGGGGTCAGGGCGTGTGCCCGCTGGCTTCAACAATCTGGTCGGGCTCAAACCGACGCTTGGGCTGGTCAGCAAGCGCGGCGTAGTGCCGGCTTGCCGCTCGCTCGATACGCTTTCCATTTTCGCGCACGACGTGGCGGATGCCTGGCGCGTGCTGGCGCAGTTGGCCGTGTTCGATGCGCGGGACGGGTATGCGCGGCGCGTGCCGATGCTGGGTCTGCCGAAGGGGGCCATGCGGGTGGCGGTGCCGGATATCGTCGCGGGCGAGGATTCTGGCACCGAAGGTTTCGATGGCGACGCGCTGGCCGCGAAGGCCTTTGCGCGCACCATGACCGCGGTGCGCGAGGCGCTGGACATCGCGCCGTCGACCGTGCCGTTCGCGCCGTTGCAGGCAGCCGCGCAACTGCTTTATGACGGCCCGTGGGTAGCCGAACGCCGCGCCGCGCTGGGCCCGTTCTTCGAGACGCATCACGCGGACATCGATGCCACCGTGGCGGCGGTGATCGGCAAGGCCGATCGGTACAGCGCGACCGACGCGTTCGAAGCGCAGTACCGCATGGCCGACCTCCGTCGCGAGGCCGAGGCGATGTTTGCGGCGATCGACGTCCTCGTCGTGCCGACCGCGCCGACGCATCCGACCATCGCCGCGTTGCGCGAGGACCCGATCGGCGTGAACAGCCAGCTCGGGCGCTATACCAACTTCGTCAACCTGCTCGACCTGTGCGCGATCGCCGTGCCCGGGGCGCGGCGCGACGATGGGCTGCCGAGCGGCGTGACGCTCATCGGGCCCGCCGGCGCCGATCACCGGCTCGCCGTGCTCGGCGCGCGTATCGCGGCGCTCTTCACCGGCCCTTCTGCCGAAAGCAACGATTCCGGCGTGAGCGCCGGCGCAGGGGCGCAGATCGCCGAAGCGCCGCTGCCGTTCGCCGAACCCACCGTCGCCGTCGCCGTCGTCGGCGCGCATCTCCGTGGTCAGCCGCTGAACTGGCAATTGCGGGAAGCCGGCGCAAAGCTTCGCGCGAGCACGCATACCGCGCCGCACTATCGCCTGTACGCACTGGCCGGCACCACGCCGCCGAAACCGGGCCTCGCGCGCGTGGCCACGGACGATGGTTCCACGAACAAAGGCGCCGCCATCGAAGTCGAGGTGTGGGACATGCCGCTCCGCACGTTCGGCAAGTTTGTCGCCGATATCCCCGCGCCGCTGGGTATCGGCAATCTGACCCTCGCGGACGGCAGCCATGTAAAGGGCTTCATCTGCGAACCGTTCGCGCTGGACGATGCCGGCGCGCGCGATATCACCGCCTTCGGCGGCTGGCGCGCGTATCTGGCCAGCCTCTGACAATCACGACCGACTCAACCGCCCCTGAGAGACCCCGACATGACCCATCGCCGCGACTTCCTCAAGCAAGCCAGCCTGCTGACCCTCGGCGCCGCGCTTCCCCTCGATACGCTGCTTGCCGCGGAGAAACTGACCATTGGCGTGCTGTACGTCGGCGCCCGCAACGACTTCGGCTATAACCAGGCGCAGGCCGCCGCGACCGCGATCCTGCGCAAGCTGCCTAACGTGAAGGTGGTGGAAGAAGAGAACGTGCCCGAAACCATCGCCGCGCAGAAGACCATGGAAGCGATGATCCAGCAGGACGGCGCGACGCTGATTTTCGCGACGTCGTTCGGTTACTTCGATCCGCATGTGCTCAAGGTCGCGGCCAAGTATCCGAAGGTGCGGTTTGCCCATTGCGGCGGCCTGTGGAAGCAGGGGAACCCGGCGAATATCTCGAGCTACTTCGGCTATATCGACGAGTGCCAGTACCTCGATGGCGTCGTCGCGGGCCATATGAGCAAGAGCAAGAAGCTCGGCTTCGTCGCCGCCAAGCCGATTCCACAGGTGCTGCGCAATATCAACGCGTTCACGCTGGGCGCGCAGTCGGTGGATCCGTCGATCACCACGCACGTGATTTTCACGGGCGACTGGTCGATGCCGGTCAAGGAAGCCGAGGCCGCGAACGGGCTGATCGATCAGGGCTGCGATGTGCTGACGTGCCATGTCGACGGACCGAAGGTCGTGATCGAGACGGCGGAAAAGCGCGGGGCGATGAGCTGCGGGTATCACGCGAGCCAGGCCGCGCTCGCGCCCAAGGGGTATCTGACCGGGGCCGAGTGGGACTGGGCGACGCCGTACAAGTCGCTGACCGCGGATGTACAGGCGGGGAAGGCGCCGCCCAACGTGTTGCGCGGCGGCTTGCGGGAAGGCTATGTCAAGCCGTCGCCCTATGGCGCGAAGGTGACGCCGGCCGCGAAGCAGGCGGCCGATGCCGTCAAGGCGAAGATGATGGCGGGCCAGTTCGCGATCTTCAAGGGGCCGCTCAAGGACAACAAGGGCGGCGTGGCGATTCCTCCCGGGACGAGCCTCGCGCAGACCGATTACGTGCTCGAAAGCATGAACTACCTCGTCGCCGGCGTGGTGGGGCAGGGTTGAAGCCGTTCGCCATGATGCAGGAGCGCCGACATGCCTGACGCCAGCACGCCAAAGACCACCGGCGCGGTTGCCGGGCCGGCCGTATCTGCGGCATTGTCCCCGGCTGTATCCCCTCCCGCGTCGCCGCTCTCGCTGCTGCACGCGGCGCTGCCCGCCTTGCCGACCGTGTTCGCGCTCGCCGGCACGCTGCTGTTGTTCTCGCTGTTCCTGCTCGTGCAGGGCGCACCCGCGCTCGAGGCGCTGGGGCTGATCTATCAGGGCGCGTTCGGCACGTCGTTCGCATGGCAGAACACGCTGATGCGCGCGGCGCCGCTGATGCTGACCGCGCTGTGCGTCGCATTGCCCGCGCAGGTCGGCCTGATCGTCATCGGCGGCGAAGGCGCGCTCGCGCTTGGCGGTCTTGCCGCGGCCGTGCTGCCGCAATGGCTGCCGGCGGGCACGCCGTGGCCCGTCGTCGTCACCGCAATGGGCGCGGTCGCGATGGTCACGGGCGGCGCATGGATCGGCCTCGCCGGCGCGTTGCGCCACTGGCGCGGCGTCAACGAGACCATCGGCAGCCTGCTGCTCTCGTATATCGCCATCGCCGTGTTCAAGCAACTGGTGGAAGGCCCGCTGCGCGACCCCGCCAGTCTCAACAAGCCCTCGACCGTGCCGCTGACGGAGGCCGCATCGATCGGCACGCTGCCCGGCATGGACGTGCACTGGGGACTGTTCTGGGGCGTGCTCGCCTGCCTCGCGGCATGGGTGCTCGTGCGGCATGGCACCGCCGGGTTTGCCATGCGTGTGGCCGGCGGCAATCCGCGCGCCGCGCGCATTGTCGGTTTGCCCGTGCGCAGGCTCGCGCTGCTGGCCTGCGTGCTTGGCGGTGCCGCCGCGGGCCTCGCTGGCATGTTCGAGGTCGCCGCCGTGCAAGGCAGCGCCAACGCGGCATTGCTGGCGGGCTATGGCTACGGCGGGATACTCGTCGCGTTCGCCGCGCGCCAGCATCCGCTCGCGATCGTCGCGTGCGCGCTGCTGATCGGCGGCATCGAAAGCAGCGGCAGCCTGCTGCAACGCCGCCTCGACCTGCCCGATGCGACGACGCTGGTGCTGCAGGGCCTGCTGTTCGCCAACCTGCTGGCGTGGGAAGCGCTCGGCGGCCGCATCGACGCATGGCGCCTGCGTCTGCAAACGCGCCTGCAAGGCCGCGACACCGCGACGATGGAGACCCGCCATGTCTGATTTGCAATCGCCCTGGGTCGTGCTGGTGCTGTCGTTGATCAGCGGCGCCATTCGCGTCAGCACACCGTATCTGTTCGTGAGCCTCGGCGAGTGCCTGACCGAGAAGGGCGGCCGCGTGAATCTCGGCCTCGAGGGCATTCTCGTGTCCGGCGCGATGAGCGGCTACGCGGTGGCGTATCTGTCGGGCTCGCCATGGACGGGCGTGCTCGCGGCGGCGGCGGTCGGTCTGCTGCTCGGCTGCCTGCATGGGCTGGTCTGCTCGCTCCCGCGCGTGTCGGACATTGCGTTCGGCATCGCGCTGATGCTGCTCGGCACGGGGCTGGCCTTCTTCATCGGCAAGCCGTTCATCGCCCCGCAGGCGCCGATGCTGCCGTCGCTCGAACTCGGCAAATGGACGGGCACGCCGCAACTCGAACAGGTGCTGCGCATCAACGTGCTGTTCGTGATCGGCGTGGCGCTCGCGTTCGCGTTGCAGTGGGGCATGCGCGCGACGCGCTGGGGCCTGACGCTGCGCATGGTGGGCGATCACGCCGAGACCGCGCGCGCGATGGGCTATCCGCTCACGCGCATCCGCGTGGCGGCCACCGCGATCGGCGGCGCCTTCGCGGGCGTGGGCGGCGCGTATCTGTCGCTTGTCTATCCGGGCAGCTGGAACGAAGGGTTGTCGAGCGGGCAGGGCCTCATGGCCGTGGCGCTCGTGATTTTCGCGCGCTGGCAGCCGCTGCGTTGCCTGTGGGCCGCGCTACTGTTCGGCGCCGCGGGGGCGCTTGGCCCCGCGCTGCAGGCCATCGGCGTGACCAGCGGCTATTACCTGTTCAATGCCGCCCCGTATGTGCTGACGCTCGTCATCATGATCATCAACTGCCGTCCCGATCGCGCGCTGGCCGGCGCGCCGGGCGAACTGAGCCTGACGCGGTGATGCCAGCGGGCATCACCGCGCAGACCGTGCAACCGCGAGAGACACACGTTATGGAAAGCACCACGCACCGCACCATCGAAGCCAAACCGTATCCGTGGCCGTACAACGGCGACCTGCGTCCGGAGAACACGGCGCTCGTGATCATCGACATGCAGACGGACTTCTGCGGCTTTGGCGGCTACGTCGATCGCATGGGCTACGACCTGTCGATGACGCGCGCGCCCATTGAACCCATTCGCCGCGTGCTCGACACGATGCGCGCGCAGGGCTTCACGATCATCCATACGCGCGAAGGGCATCGGCCCGATCTGTCGGACCTGCCCGCCAACAAGCGCTGGCGCAGCCGGCAGGCGGGCATCGATGGCGTGGGCATCGGCGATGACGGTCCCTGCGGCAAGATCCTCGTGCGCGGCGAGAAGGGCTGGGAGATCATCGACGAACTGGCGCCGCTGCCGGGCGAGGTCATCATCGACAAGCCGGGCAAGGGCTCCTTCTGCGCGACTGACCTCGAACTGATCCTGCGGACGCGCGGGATCGAGAACCTCGTGCTGACGGGCATCACCACCGACGTCTGCGTGCATACGACGATGCGCGAGGCGAACGATCGCGGGTTCGAATGCACGATCCTGGCCGATTGCTGCGGCGCGACCGATCGCGGGAACCATGAGGCCGCGCTGCATATGGTCACGATGCAGGGCGGTGTGTTCGGCACGGTCTCGGACTCGCGGGCCTTGCTGGCCACGCTGGGGGCGTGATCATGGCCGCGCTCGGGCTCGAGGTGGTCGGCGCATCCAAGTCGTTTGGCGCATTTCGCGCGCTCGACGATGTGTCGATACGCGTGGCGCCCGGCACGATCCACGCGCTGCTCGGCGAGAATGGCGCGGGCAAGAGCACGCTCGTGAAGGGCCTCGTCGGCTATGGCGTGCTCGACGCGGGGCAGATCGTCGCGGATAACCGCGAAGTCCGCATCGCCTCGCCGCGCGATGCCCAGGCGTTGCGCATCGGCATGGTGTATCAGCATTTCACGCTGGCGGAAGGGCTGTCGGTCGAGGAGAACCTGCTGCTCGCGCGCGGGCGGCTGCCGTGGCGCATCGACTGGTCGCGGGAGCGTGCGGCATTGCGCGAGTTCATGGCGCGCATGCCGTTCCGGCTGCCGCTCGAAGCGCCGGTGTCGGCGCTGGCCGCGGGGGAGAAGCAGAAGCTCGAGATCCTCAAGCAGTTGTACCTGCAACAGCGGTTCCTGATCCTCGACGAGCCGACTTCGGTGCTGACGCCGCAGGAAGCGGACGAGGTGCTGGGACTCATGCGCGCGCTGACCTCGCGCGGCGAGTTGACCGTGCTCATGATCACGCACAAGTTTCGCGAGGTCACGGCGTATGCGGATGACGTGACGGTGTTGCGCAAGGGCCGCCAGGTCGGCACCTGCGCGGTGCCGCGCGCGCAGCCGGCCGATGAGGGGGCGGAGGCCGACGATTTGCCGTCGCGGCTGGCCGCGTGGATGATGGGCACCGATGGCTCGGCGATCGACCGCCGGACGCTGGCGCATGACGGGAGCGACCGCGCGGCGCGCAAGCCCGTGGCGGGGGACGCCCCCGTGCGGTTGCAGGTGGACGATGCCACCGTCATAGATGGGCGAGGGCACCCGGCCGTGCGGGATCTTGCGCTTGCGGTCCGGGCCGGCGAGATACTGGGCATCGCCGGCGTGTCGGGCAATGGACAGCGCGAACTCGTGGAAGCGCTCACGGGGCAGCGGCCGCTGCGTCAGGGGACGATGCGTGTCGCGGGCAAGCCCTATCACGCCACGCGCGAGCAGATGCGCGCGGGCCGCGTGTTCGCGATTCCGGAGGAGCCGCTACGCAATGCGTGCGTGCCCGGCATGAGCATCGCCGACAACCTCGCCTTGCGCGATTTCGATCGTGCGCCGCTGCGGCAGCACGGATGGCGTTTCAACCGCCGCGCCACGCGCGAACGCGCGCATGCGCGGATTGCGGAGTTCAACGTCAGGCCGCCGGTGCCCGATCGCCCGATCGGCACGCTGTCGGGCGGCAACGTGCAACGCGCGGTGCTCGCGCGCGAACTCGGCCAGCCGGTCGATGTGCTGATCGTCGCGAACCCGGTCTTTGGGCTGGATTTCGCTGCGGTCGCCGATATTCATGCGCGGCTGCTCGCGGCGCGGGATGCGGGGGCCGCGGTGCTGCTGATCAGCGAAGACCTCGACGAACTGCTCGCGCTCGCGGACCGGATCGCGGTGATTGCCGAGGGGCAGATCGTGTTCGAGGTGCCGGCGGGGGAGGCGGATCGTGCGGTACTTGGCCGGCATATGGCGGGGCAGCATGGGAGCGATGATCGCGTTTCTCCCCCGGCAGGCCCGGTGCCGCGCTCGGGCACCGCGCGCGCGTCCTGACGCCCCGTCACATACCGACCACGTCCGAACCGACCGAGAATCCTGTGCCGACTTCGCCCACTACACTTGCCGCCGCCGCGCAGCCCGCGCCCTTCGTCTTCGATCCGCGCCACACCGCGCTGATCGTCATCGACATGCAGCGCGACTTCATCGAGCCCGGGGGCTTCGGGAGCTCGCTGGGCAACGACGTCACGCTGCTGTCGGGCATCGTTCCGACCGTCGCGGCGTTGCTCCGGCATGCGCGCGCATCGGACTGGTTCGTCGTGCACACGCGTGAATCGCACGCGCCCGATCTCTCCGACTGCCCGCCGGCCAAGCGCCTGCGCGGCGCGCCGGGCCTGCGCATCGGCGACCCGGGCCCGATGGGCCGCATCCTCGTCCGCGGCGAACCCGGCAATGCGATCGTCGACGCCGTGGCGCCCATGCCGGGCGAGCTCGTGATCGACAAGCCGGGCAAAGGCGCGTTCTACGACACATCGCTCGACCGTGCGCTCCGGGAGCGCGACATCCGTTACCTGGTGTTCGCGGGCGTGACCACCGAGGTCTGCGTGCAGACCTCCATGCGCGAGGCGAACGATCGTGGCTACGACGCGCTGCTGGTCGAGGATGCCACCGCGAGCTACTTCCCCGAATTCCGCGACGCGACGCTCGCGATGATCCGCTCGCAGGGCGGCATCGTCGGATGGACCGCGCCGCTCGCCGCGCTGATGGCGGCAGCCTGAAAACGAATCGACACCATGGAAATCAATCGCCCCGACATCGTCGCCCAGGTGGCGGCCGCTTTCGACGCCTACGAGCGCGCGCTCGTCGACAACGACGTCGCCGCCATGAATGCCTTGTTCTGGGATACGCCGGAAACGGTACGCTACGGCATCGCCGAAGTGCAGCGCGGCGGAGAGACGATCCGCGCATGGCGCGAGACCTGCGAACCGGTGCCGCGCTCGCGCCGCCTGCATCGCACGGTGGTCACGACGTTCGGCGTGGACTACGCCACGGTAAGCACCGAATTCACGAGCGATGCCACGCCGCTGCTGGGGCGGCAGATGCAGACGTGGGCGAGGCTCGGCGATGGCTGGAAGATCGTGGCGGCCCATGTAAGCCTGATCCAGCCGCCGCAATAACTATCCGCACTAGGATCTGCACTAACGATCTGCAATCACAACGGATAAAAAAACCCGGCGCCCCATATGGCATGGGGCGCCGGGTTTTTTGTCAGCGTGACTGGCCGAAGCCAGTCATGCCAAGGCAACCAGCGTCAGACGGCGGTGGCAGCCGACTTCTTGGCGGCCGTGCGGGCCGTGGCGCTGGCTTGCTGGGCAGCCTTGCTCGCGGCGGTCGCGGCAACCTGGAAGTTGCTTTCCGCAATTTCCACGGCTTGCTTCGTAGCCTTCTGGACCGACTCGTAGGCGTTGTTGGCTGCCGAGATGGCCGACTTCACGATCGCGACGGTCGATTCCGAACCGGCCGGGGCGTTCTTGGCGAAGTTGTCGACGAGGGCTTGCACGTTCTTCGAGCCTTCAGCCAGCTGGGCTTCGGCCACCTTGGTGAATTCGCTCTGGGTTTCCGAAGCGATTTCGTACAGGTGACGCGTGTAGGCGAGGGTCTTTTCGGCGACCGGCTGGATCAGCGAAGCCTGGATGGCCAGCACTTCCTGCGCATCCTTCGCCGACAGGGTCTTCTTGGCGTTGTCGACGTTCTCGGCGAACGTCGCCTTCACCACTTGCAGATTCAGTTCGACAAGCTTCTCAACGCCTTCGAAGGCCTTGGTGGTCAGACCGAACAGGGTCTCGAGGTTGGCCTTTTGCGCTGCGGCAACTTGTTCCGGGGTAAGGATCATTGCTGGTCTCCAGTGGATGAAGTGGGTGGACTTCAAGGTCAAGCAAAATGAAAGTAGGTCGCCCAGATGTCAGCGCCATGAACGGCGAGCCCGAGCGTATTCTTGCGTCTATCGCACCGCTGACCACTTTTGGCGAATCTTCCGAATTCATCTATTCGTCCGATTCCGCCGAGGGTTTACCATTGGTGCGCCGCAACAATTCCTATTCTAAGGCTTGTCTCATTGGAGTCAAGCGCTTTTTGTGCATCGCACAAAAGTTACCGGCACAATTTGCGCTACAGGGGCAGGGCTCGCCACCTCAGGCGCTTTCTATCAGGGTTTATCCCGATCAAGAAATCCGTGTGCCCGATGATGCGGCGCGGGAATTTCATGCGCCGCAGGCCCCCTGTGGACCGCTTCCGCACCCGAAAGGCAGCGGTGCTAACATCGCGGCCTATGTCCGTTTCAGCCGCCTCACCCGCCTCGCCTGCCTCCATGCTGGCCTTCTACGCCGACCACTTCGTCCTGCCGCTTCCGCCGGGCCATCGCTTTCCGATGCGCAAATACAGCATGCTGCGGGATGCCGTCGCCGCCGGGGTGCCCGGCATCGCGTTTCGCGAGGCGCCGCGCGCTGACGACGACGCGCTGGCGCTCGCGCACGATGCCGCTTATATCGCCGACGTCTCGGCGGGCCAGCTCGATCCTGCCCGCCAGCGCGAGATCGGTTTCCCGTGGTCCGTGGAGATGGTTGAGCGCTCCCGCCGTTCGTCCGGCGCGACGATCGAGGCCTGCCGGACCGCGTTCGCCGACGGCATATCGGTGAACCTGGCGGGCGGTACCCATCATGCCTACGCCGACAAGGGCGGCGGCTTCTGCGTGTTCAACGATGCGGCGATCGCCGCGCGCATGCTTCAGCGCGACGGGCTCGCGCGCCGCGTGGCCGTGATCGATCTCGACGTGCATCAGGGCAACGGTACCGCGTCCATCCTCCGCGACGATCCCACGGTGTTCACGCTGTCGCTGCATGGCGAGAAGAATTATCCGTTCCGCAAGGAAGCCAGCGATCTCGACGTCGGCCTGCCGGATGGGTGCGATGACGACACCTATGCCGAGGCGCTGCGGGGCGCGCTCGATACGCTGTTCTCGCGCTTCGCGCCGGACCTGCTGATCTATCTCGCGGGCGCGGATCCGCACGAGGGCGACAGGCTCGGCCGCCTGCGGTTGACCATGGCGGGGCTCGCGCGCCGCGATACGCTGGTGTTCGACGCGGCGCGCGCGCGGGGCTTGCCGATTGCGGTGGCGATGGCCGGGGGGTACGGCCATCGCATCGAGGATACGGTGGCCGTGCATCTGCAGACGGTGACGCTCGCGGCGCGCCATCATGCCGCGGTCAACGCAGGCGTGGCGTCATGAGCACGCGCGGCACGGTGGCGATGGGTGGTCCCCGCGATGTGGCGAGTCCCGGCCAGCGGCTCTGGCTCGCGGCCATGCCGTGGCTGTTCGTGGGGCTGTGGAGCACGGGCTTCATCGTCGCCAGGTACGGGCTGCCCTATGCGGAGCCCATGACCTTCCTGTTTCTGCGCTTCGCCGGCGTGGTGATCCTGCTGGCGCCGTTCATCGTTCTCGCGCGCGTGCCGTTGCCGCGGCGGACGGGTGGCGCGATCGACTGGACGCGCATCGGGCATATCGCGGTCTCCGGGCTGCTGTTGCAGGCGGGCTATCTCGGCGGCGTCTGGGCGGCGATGAAGCTCGGCATGCCCGCCGGCCTGTCCGCGCTGATCGTCGGCATGCAGCCCCTGCTCACCGCGATGATGGCCACGCGCATGGGAGAGCGTGTGCGCTTCCTGCAATGGCTCGGCCTGATCCTCGGCCTCGTCGGCGTGGGCCTCGTCGTGTCCACCAAGCTAAGCACGATCGGGCTGTCGGTGACGAGCCTCGCGCTGGCGGCAGGCGCGCTGGCATCGATCACGGCCGGTACGCTGTACCAGAAGCATTACTGCCCGATGTTCGACCTGCGCATGGGCGCGGTCATTCAGTTCGGCGCCTCGGCCGTTGCCTGTCTGCCTTTCATGTTCGCGTTCGAGACGCGTGACGTGCAGTGGACGCTGCCGCTCGTCGCATCGCTGGCATGGTCGATCGTGGCGCTGTCGCTGGGCGCGATCTCGCTGCTGTTCCTGCTGATCCGCCGAGGCGCCGCGATGCGTGTCTCGAGCCTCATGTATCTGACGCCGCCGACCACGGCCGTGATGGCATGGCTGCTATTTGGCGAGCGCTTCACGCCGCTCGCGGCGGCTGGCATGGCGGTCGCGGCCGTCGGCGTGGCGCTCGTGATCCGCAGGCCCTCACCGCGACGGCAGTGACTACTCTACATAACAAGGAGACCCGACAGCATGTCCACCGCAGCCCGTACCGAAGCTCACGATATCGACACCGTCGATCGCGCGATCGTCACGCGCCGCTCGATCCGCGCGTTTCTCGACACGCCGGTGCCGCGCGAGACCATCGAAGACATCCTGTCGGTGGCGAGCCGCGCCCCGTCGGGCACCAACGCACAGCCGTGGCGGGTCTATGTACTGTCCGGCGATGCGAAGGTGCGGCTCTGCACGGAAGTGCTCGCCGCATACGACGATCCTGAGCGCGATACGAAGTATCGTGAGGAATATCCGTACTATCCGCGCGAATGGGTGAACCCCTATCTCGCGCGACGCCGCAAGGTGGGCTGGGATCTGTACGGACTGTTGCAGATCGGCAAGGAGGACAAGACGCGCATGCATGCGCAGCACGCGCGCAACTTCCAGTTTTTCGATGCGCCGGTCGGCATGATCTTCACGATCGACCGGATCATGGAGCAGGGCAGCTGGCTCGATTACGGCATGTTCCTGCAGAGCATCATGGTGGCCGCCCGCGCGCGCGGACTCGATACCTGTCCGCAGGCGGCCTTCACGCAATTCCACAGCGTCATTCGGGAGCATCTGAAGATGACGGCGGACGAAATGGTGGTGTGCGGAATGGCCCTCGGTTACGCCAATCCGGATGCCGTGGAGAATCAATTGATCACGGAACGTGAACCGGTTGAGGGGTTCGCGCGTTTTCTCTCGTGATCCACGGGAACCAAGTGGACGGTAAGAGGCTCAGGGTATAGCGTGCGCTGCCGATAAACAGGGATGGCGGTCGGCTCGTGCAGGCGAACATGTGGGTCAAGGAGCGGTGGGTTGTGATGTATCGATTTCATTTTTCGCTATATGGAATGTCTGCGAAATCGAACTTTAACGAGCCTCTGTAAGTCTCTAATCTTGCTAAGAATTTCTTTATTTCCTAAACTAGCGCCATTCCTGATGCCGCGTCGCACAGAACAATGTTCCGGACCGATTTCTCCCCTTTTCGCTTTTTCAGCCCCGCGCGGCTGAATACGCTTGCAACGGCCGCGCTGGTGTCGCTGGCCGTTCTTGCCGCACCCGTCGCCGAAGCGGCGACTTCCAAAAACACTAAATCTACGCAATCGTCGGGGAAATCGGCGAAAAAGCCGGTAAAAGCGACGAAGTCTTCTGCGAAGGTTGCTGCCGTAAAGGAATCGGCCGCACCGACGCGCAAGACCATCGTGCTGCGCCATGGCAAGCGTACGGTGGTCGCCCAGCGCGCCGCGCCGGTCCGCGCGGCGTTCGTGCCGGCCAAGCCGTCGCTCGGCGAAGCCATGGGCCTGCGCGATACCGAAGACGCGCTCGCGCTGCGTTCGTCCGTGGCGCTCGTGATGGATCAGAACTCCAACGAGGTCCTGTTCCAGAAGAACCCGACCGCGGTGCTGCCGATTGCCTCGATCACGAAGCTGATGACTGCGCTCGTGGTGATGGATTCGCGCCTGCCGATGGACGAGGTGCTGACGATCAGCGAGGAAGACAAGGACCTGGAGAAGCACAGCAGTTCGCGCCTCCGCTTCGGCACGCAGCTGACGCGACAGGAGCTGCTGCTGCTCGCGCTGATGTCGTCGGAGAACCGCGCGGCGTCGGTGCTGGGCCGCAGCTATCCGGGTGGCCTGCCGGCGTTCGTCTCGCAGATGAACCGCAAGGCGCGCGAACTCGGCATGAACGACAGCCACTTCGTGGACTCGAGCGGCCTGTCGAGCAGCAATGTGTCCAGCGCGATGGACCTGGCGCGACTCGTCAACGCGGCGTACCGCAATCCGACGATCCGTGAATTCTCCACGCAGACCGAGCATGAAGTGAACGTGCTCGGCCGCACGCAGCATTACGTCAGCACCAACCGCCTCGTGCGCGGCGGCAACTGGGAGATCGGCCTGCAGAAGACCGGCTTCATCTCCGAGGCGGGTCAGTGCCTCGTGATGCAGGCGCGCGTCAACGGCCGCAACGTGGTGATGGTGTTCCTGGATTCGGTGGGCAAGCTCTCGCGCTTTGCCGATGCCACGCGCGTGCGCGACTGGCTCGAGCACGCGCCGGCCGCGCAGCAGCCGCATGCGTTCCCGAACTCCCCAAACCTTACGCAGGGCCCTAGCCATCCGCATGCGGTCCTGGTCTCGCAGCAGGCACGCGGCATCTGACCTTTTGCCGCAGCCAACTTGAAAACGCGCCCGGGCGGCAGCCCGCGGCGCGTTTTTTTATGGACGATGGACGTTTGCATGGAAGCCTCGAACAACGCGACTATCGCCAGCGTGGGCGACGCACCGCACGATATCGAACGCGCCGCGGCGTCGCTCGTGCTCGCTTTCGATACCGATCCGTTCATGCGCTGGATGTACGGCGGCCCGGACGGCTATCTGCGCGGCAGTGCCGCGTTGTTCCGCGTGCTCGTCGCCGATGCGCGGGGCGCGGGCGGCGCGCTGACGATCGCGGGCGATGGCCGCGGCGCGGGCACGGCGTTGTGGCTGCCCCCCGGCGCGGAGGATGACGATGCCGCCATCGACGACGTGGTGCGCCAGACTGTGGAGGCGCCGCTACGGAAGGTACTCGGCGAACTGATCGGCCGCGTCTACGAGACGCGGCCCACCACGCCGCACTGGTATCTGTCGTCGATCGGAATCGATCCCGCATTCCGGGACCGGGGCCTTGGCGGCCGCCTGCTCGCGCGGGGCCTGCAGGCCTGCGACGCCGCGCATCTGCCCGCGTGGCTGTGGTCGTCCAATCCGCGCAATCTGGACTTCTATGGCCGGCACGGTTTCGAGGCGCTGGCCACCATCCGTGTGGGAGACGCGCCGCCGCTGTTTCCGATGCTGCGGGCGGCGCGTTGAGGGTTGACCCAGAAATCCGCCGTCAGTGCGCGGTCGCCTCGCCGGCGCCGATGCCGGTTTCCGAACGCAGTTCCTGCGCTTCGAAGCCCGCTTTGTCCACCGCGGCGCGGCGCGACTTGTCGGTGACCGAGAACAGCCAGATGCCGACGAAGCCGATCGTCATGGAAAACAGCGCGGGCGACGTGTAGGGGAAGGGCGCGCTCTTGAAGTGGAACACATCGACCCACACGGCCTGCGACAGCACCGTCAGGATGACGGCCGACAGCAGGCCGAGAAAGCCGCCGATCATCGCGCCGCGCGTCGTGCAGCCGCGCCACAGCACGGACATGAACAGCACGGGGAAGTTGGCCGACGCCGCCACGGCGAATGCCAGCGACACCATGAACGCGATGTTCTGCTTCTCGAACACGATGCCGAGCACCACCGCGACGATGCCGAGCACGATGGTCGTGAGCTTCGATACGCGCAGTTCCATGGCGCCCGATGCCTGGCCATGCTTGAACACAGTCGCATAGAGGTCATGCGACACGGCCGTGGCGCCGGCCAGCGTCAGGCCCGCCACCACCGCGAGGATCGTCGCGAAGGCCACCGCGGAGATAAAGCCGAGGAACACGTTGCCGCCCACGGCGCTCGCGAGGTGCACGGCCGCCATGTTGACGCCGCCTAGCAGCTTGCCGCTGCCATCCTGGAAGCTCGCGTTGGTGCCCACCAGCACGATCGCGCCGAAGCCGATGATGAACGTGAGGATGTAGAAGTAGCCGATCCACGTCGTCGCCCAGAACACCGATTTGCGCGCTTCCTTCGCGTTGGGCACGGTAAAGAACCGCATCAGGATGTGGGGCAGGCCCGCGGTGCCGAACATCAGCGCGATGCCGAACGAGATCGCCGAGATCGGGTCCTTGATGAAGTTGCCCGGGCTCATGATCGATTCCTTCTTCGCGTGGACCTCCACGGCCTTCGCGAACAGCTGCTCGGGGCTGAAGTGGAACTGCGCGAGCACCATGAAGGCCATGAACGACGCGCCGCCCAGCAGCAGGCATGCCTTGATGATCTGCACCCACGTCGTGGCCGTCATGCCGCCGAACAGCACGTACACCATCATCAGCACGCCGACGATGACCACGGCTACCCAGTACTCGAGGCCGAACAGCAGCTTGATGAGCTGACCCGCGCCGACCATCTGCGCGATGAGGTAGAACGCCACGACGACGAGCGTACCGGACGCGGCGAACGCGCGGATCGGGCCCTGCTTGAAGCGATACGCGGCCACGTCCGCGAACGTGAAGCGGCCCAGGTTGCGCAGCCGCTCGGCCATCAGGAAGGTGATGATGGGCCAGCCGACGAGGAAGCCGATCGAATAGATCAGTCCGTCATAGCCGCTGGTGTACACCGCGGCCGAGATGCCGAGGAACGATGCGGCGGACATGAAGTCCCCCGCGATGGCAAGGCCGTTCTGGAAGCCCGAGATACCGCCGCCCGTATAGAACGCGGCAGCCGACTTGGTCTTCTTGGCGGCCCACTTGGTGATGAACAGCGTGCCGACGACAAACACCACGAACATGCCGATGGCGGTCCAGTTGGTGGGCTGCTTCACCGCCTGACCGAGGTCTCCGCCCGCCGCGAGGGCGCCAGCCGAGGCAATCATGGCCGCGAGCGCGGCCGCAACGAGGCGGGCGTTCATGCGACCTCCTGCTTGATCTTGTCGGTGAGGTCGTCATACACGCTGTTGGCGTGCCGCACGTAGAGGCCGGTGATCACGACCGTGAAGACGATCACGAACAAACCAATCGGCATGCCCCAGGTCATCACGCCGCTGCCCACGCGCGCGGCCAGCACTTCCTTGTCGAACGCGATCAGCAGCACGTAGCCGTAGTACACGACGAGCATCACGGCCGTGAGCATCCAGCTCAGCCGGCCACGACGCTTGACCAGATCCCGATACTGCCGGCTGGACTTCAGCCGTTCCATCACATCTTGCTGCATGGTGTCTCCTGCATGATCTTTGTCACCGTGTGCGCACGGAATGGTGACAAGGTAATGCGCGGCCCTTACCCGGTACTTACACGGGGCAGGGCGCGATGCAGGGGTAAACGCGGAGGGATGTGATGGGCCCGGCGATCAGAGCAGCTTGCCGGGGTTCATGATGCCGGCGGGATCGAAGACGCGCTTGATCTCGCGCATGAGGCGCAATTCGAGCGGGTCCTTCGTGTGCAGGAACGCGTCGCGCTTCAGCTGGCCAATGCCGTGTTCCGCGCTGATGCTGCCGCCATAGCGCACGACTTCGTCGAGCACTTCGTCGGTGAACGCTTCGCCGTCCCGCGCGGCCCAGTCGCGCGGCGCGCCGGCCGGGCGCGAGAGGTTGTAATGCAGGTTGCCGTCGCCGAAGTGGCCGAAGATGAAGGGGCGGATGTCCGCGCTCCTTGCACGCAGCCGCGCCTCCATCGATGCCATGAACGCGGGAATATGCTCGATCGGCAGCGAGATGTCGTGCTTGAGGTGTGGACCATCGGCACGCTGCGCTTCCGAGATTTCCTCGCGCAGCTTCCACAGCGCATGCAGTTGCGCGAGGGAGGCGGATACCACCGCGTCGAGGCACAGTTCGCGTTCGAGGGCATCGCCGATGACCTGTTCGAGCAGCGCGTTGAGCGCGGCCTCGTCGGTGCTGTCGGCGAGCTCCATCAGCACATACGACGGATAGCGTTGCGCGAACGGTTCCTGCACGCCTTCGGCATGTTCGAGCACGAGGTCCACACAGGCGCTCGTGAAGAACTCATAGGCCTGCACACGTGCGCCGCAGCGTTCGAACAGCAGCTCGAACAGTTCCAGCGCCTGCTTCGGCGATTCCACCGCGGCGAGGACCACGCAACGCGTATCGGTGCGCGGGAACAGGCGCAGGCTGGCGGCGGTGATCACGCCCAGCGTGCCTTCCGCGCCGATCAGCAGTTGCTTGAGGTCATACCCCGTGTTGTCCTTGCGCAGCGTGCGCAGGCCGTTGAAGACTTCGCCATTGGGCAGCACGGCCTCCACGCCGAGCACGAGCTCGCGCGTCATGCCGTAACGCACGACGTTGACGCCACCCGCGTTCGTCGACAGGTTGCCGCCGATCTGGCACGAGTCTTCCGCCGCGAGCGACAGCGGCAGCAGGCGATTGGCATCTGCCGCGGCCCGGCGCAGGTTGCCCAGAATGCAGCCGGCTTCGGCGACCATCGTGTTGGCGATGGTGTCGAGCGAACGCACGGCGTTCATGCGGTCGAGGCTCAGCACGACGTTGACGGGCTGGCTGTCAGGCGTGGCACCGCCGCACAGGCCGGTGTTGCCGCCGCGCGGCACCACGGGCACGCCGGCCTGCTGGCACAGCGCGAGCGTGCGCGAGACTTCGTCGACGGTGCGCGGCCGCACCACGGCCTGCGCATGGCCGCGATAGATGCCGCGCCAGTCGGCGAGCCAGGGGGCGATGTCGTCGGGGGCGGTGAAAACCGTATCGGGGCCGAGCGCTTCCGTCAGCCGGGCGGAGAAATCGGAACTGGACATGAGAGAGCCGTGTCGCGGAAAAGAGAAGGGGCGCGCTGCTGCACACCCCCGGCATTGTGGCACGCGGCCGCGGCAGCGGCCAGCGACCCGCGCCCCGGACGGGGCGGTCGGGCGTCCGCGCGCTACGGACCGTTCGTTCGCTACGTACTATGCGCGATGCGCTATGCGCTATGCGCGGTGCCGTGGGAACCGTGATGCGACAGCGGGCTGCCATGACCCGCGCCGGTGGCATCGGTCGCGTAACCCATGCCGCGCGAGATCTGCAGCGCGGTGTCCTTGAGGTTCTGCAGCCAGCTGTCCTGCAGCCGGTCCGCCGGCGCCGACAGCGACAGGCCCGCCACGAGGCGGCGCGAATCGTCGTAGATGCCCGCGGCGATGCAGCGCACGCCGAGTTCCAGCTCCTCGTTGTCGCGCGCGTAGCCATTCGTACGCACCCAGTTGAGTTCGCGTTCGAGCTTGGTCAGGTCGGTGATCGACGTCCGCGTATGCCCGGCAAGGCCGGTGCGCGTCGCGTAGCTCCGCACGCGCACCGCTTCGTCGGCCGCGAGGAACAGCTTGCCGACCGACGTGAGGTGCAGCGGCGCCCGCCCGCCGATGGCGCGGACCACCTGCATGCCCGAGCGCTCGCTGTACGCCCGTTCGATATACACGATCTCGTCGCCCTGGCGGACCGACAGGTTCACCGTCTGTCCCGTGACGCGGTGCAGCGCGCGCATGGGCGCCAGCGCCGCATCGCGCACGGAGAGACGCGCCTTGACGAGGTTGCCGAGCTCGAGCAACCGCATGCCCAGGCGATAGCTGCCGGGGTCCGAGCGATCGACGAAACGGCATGCGACCATGTCGTTCAGAATGCGGTGCGCGGTCGAGGGATGCAGGCCGGTCGCCAGCGACAGCTCTTTCAGGCTGACCGGGTCGGCATGCTGGGCGAGGGCATCGAGCAGCGTCATCATGCGTTCGATGACCTGGATGGAGGTCTTGCCCGGCGACTTCTCTGCTTCTGCCATGAGTGAAATGTTGCCCTGCGGCAATTTTTTAAGCGGTTGCCTGATTCTATCTCGCATCGTGAAAATTTCAATAGGTGAAATGTCGATGCGCGCGGTAGACGTGAGCAGGATTGGGCCCTGGGCTGAATAACTTGAGCCGCGCGATGCCCGCCGCGCGGCATAATCACGGGGTTTCGAGTCTGGATAAAAGGAAAACGATGCGAGTCGGGCTGTTTGCCACCTGCCTGGTGGACCTCATGCGCCCGGAGATTGGGTTCTCCGTGCTCAAGCTGCTGGAAAACGCCGGCTACGACGTCATGGTGCCGGAGGCGCAGACCTGCTGCGGCCAGCCGGCCTACAACTCGGGCGAGCGCGCGGTGTCGCGCGATCTGGCCGAGAAATTCCTGCGCGAGTTCGAGATGTTCGACTACGTCGTCGTTCCGTCGGGCTCCTGCGGCGGCATGATCCGCCATCACTACCACGATCTCCTGCGCGACGATCCCGAACTGCATGGCCGCTACGAGCGGCTGCGCGAGCGCGTGTTCGAATTGACCGACTTCCTCGTCAACGTGGCGAAGGTGCGTACGCTCGATTCCGGCTTCACGGGCCACATCACGTACCACGACTCCTGCTCGGGCCTGCGCGAGCTTGGCGTCAAGCAGCAGCCGCGCGAACTGCTCGGCCAGCTGCCGGGCGTGACGCTGACCGAGATGGACAAATGCGAGGCGTGCTGCGGGTTCGGCGGTACGTTCTCGGTCAAGTACGGCAATATCTCGACGGCCATCGTCGACGAGAAGTGCGCGAACATCAAGGCGAGCGGGGCCGATGCGGTGGTGCTCGGCGACCTCGGCTGCATGCTCAATATCGAAGGCCGCCTGCGCCGATCGGGCGACGATCGCACGCGCGTGCTGCACATCGCGCAGGTGCTGGCCGGCGACGCCTGACCCCTACGAGACCCTACGAGACGAGCCCCACGATGCAAGTCCACAGCATGGAATTCAAGGCGCGGGCCGGGCAGAAGCTTGCCGACCAGCGCCTGCAGCAGAACCTCAAGAAGCTCTCGACGAAGTTCGTGTCCGCGCGCGCGGAAGCGATTCAGGCCATCGATTTCGATGCCACGCGGGAAGCGCTGAAGGAGCGCCGCAATCGCGCGCTGGAAAACCTCGACGTCTGGCTCGCCACGTTCGAAGAAGCCGCGACGAAGCGCGGGGCCACGGTGCTCTATGCCGAGACCACGGCGGATGCCGCGAAGCTCGTCGCCGACATCGCGCGGAAGCATGGCGTGAAGAAGGTCATCAAGTCGAAGTCGATGGTGACCGAGGAGATGCGCCTCAACCAGGTGCTTGGCGAGATGGGCGTGCAGAGTATCGAGACCGATCTGGGCGAGTACATCCTGCAGATCAACGATTCGGAACCGCCGTCGCACATCATCGCGCCCGTGATCCACAAGGACAAGGACGAGGTCGCGGACCTGTTCGCGCGCGTTCACAACAAGCCGCGCCTGACGGACGTATCCGAGATGACGCGCGAAGCGCGCGGCGTGCTGAGGCCCGAGTTCCTGTCCGCCGACATGGGCGTGACGGGCGGCAACTTCGTTATCGCGGAGACGGGCTCGGTGGCTGTGGTGACCAACGAGGGCAACGAGGGCATGTGCACGATCATGCCGCGCGTGCACGTCGCCGTGACGGGCATCGAGAAGGTGCTGCCCACGCTGGAAGATCTGGCGACGGTCATGCGCCTGCTGCCGCGTTCGGCGACGGGGCAGGCCATCTCGAATTATTTCTCGCTGCTCACCGGTCCGCGCGCGGAGGGAGAGAAGGACGGTCCCGAGCATATGTACTTCGTGCTCGTCGATGGCGGCCGCAGCGGCCTGATCGGCGGCGAGTTCCAGGAGATGCTGCGCTGTATCCGTTGCGGCGCGTGCATGAACCACTGCCCCGTGTACCAGAAGATCGGCGGCCATGCATACGGCTGGGTGTATCCGGGACCGATGGGCAGCGTGCTGACGCCCAGCTATGTGGGCCTCGCCAATGCGGTCGATCTGCCGCAGGCGGCCACGCTGTGCGGCGAGTGCAACCGGGTGTGCCCGGCGTCGATTCCGCTGTCGGACCTGCTGCGCAAGCTGCGCGAGAAGCAGATGGAGCGTGGCCTGCGTCCCTGGCAGGAGCGCTTCGCGCTGCAGGCGTGGGGCTACGTGGCCAGGCGGCCCGCGCTCTATGCGTTTGTCACGCGCATTGGCGCACGCTTCCTGTCGCGGCTTGGCGGCCGCAGCCGCCTGATCGCGAACCTGCCGATGGCGGGCAAGGGCTGGACCGAAACGCGCGACATGCCCGCGCCGAGCGGGCGCACGTTCCGGGAGCTGTACAAGGAGAGGAGAGCGCGCGCATGAGCGGCAATACCACGACCCTCGCCACGATGCGCGAGGCGCTCGACCGGCATCTGCGCGGCGATCTCCCCGTCAACGGCCTGATTGCCGCGTGGCGCGAGGCTGCGCCGGCACTGGCCTTGCCGCCGGTGTTCGGGCAGGCGATGGAGGAACTGCTCCGCCGTCTGGAGATGTCCGCGGCCTTCGCGCAGGACAGTTGCTCGTTCTCGAGCACGGCGATTACGGACCAGCTCACGCGGTGGCTCGACAAGGCGGCAACGGTCTGAGGCTCGCTTTGTTGCGCCTCGTTGCTCACCGGGCAACGTTGTTTTCCCTAAGTTGCTGTTGCTCGAACGTGTCCGCTCTCCAACAATCCGTGACACAAACACACGGAGAGAGGAAGAGGATGCGCCATACCCCCTGCCATACTGCCCTTAGCATCGCCCGCGGCCTGTCCACCGCAGCCCGCCTGCTCGGACTGACCGGTCTGGTCGTCCTGCCGGCCGTCCTGCCGATCGTGGCGCACGCGGCCGAGACGTTCCCGAACAAGCCCGTCTCGATGCTCGTGGCATTCCCGCCCGGCGGTCCCGCCGACGTCGTCGCCCGCGCGATGCAGCCCGCGATGGCGAAGGTGCTGGGCCAGCCCGTGGTCATCGAGAACCTGCCCGGCGCGGGCGGCGCGCTGGCCATGCAGCGGCTGCTGAGCCGGCCGGCCGATGGCTATACGTTGATCATGGGCTCGCCCAACGAGGCCATCCTCACGCCGCTCGCGCTGGCCAGCGCGAAGTACAAGTCCGAAGAACTCGCGCTGGTAGCGCCGGTGTCGAACCACCCGCTCGTGCTGATGACGCGCAACGACCTGCCGTACACGTCGCTGGAGCAGATCGTCGCGGCCGGCAAGACGCCTGGCGCGCCGAGCCTGACCTTCGGCAATCCAGGCTACGGCACGATGTACCACATCGTCGCCGAGTACATGGCGAAGGCCACGGGCGCCAAGGTGCTGCAGGTGCCGTACAAGGGCGCGACGCCGATGCTTGCCGACCTGACGGGGCATCAGATCGACATGACGATCCTGCCGAACATCGGCGCCTCCACGCAGTTGCTGGAGACGCGCAAGATCAAGGCGGTGGCCGTGCTCGACACCCAGCGCATGCGCAACCTGCCGGACGTACCCGCAATCGGTGAAACGCAGGTCGCCAGGAAGTCCGAGTTTGTCTATTCCATCTGGATCGGCGTGATGGCGCGCGCGGGCATGCCCGCAGACCGCGCGCGCGTGCTGCTCGACGCGTCGCAGCAGGCGTTGCGCTCGCCGGAACTTGTCAAGGCGCTCGCCCTGTCCGGCGTGCAGCCGCTGCCCGCGCAGTCGCTCGAGACATCGGCGAAGTTCTACGCCGACGAGACCGCCAGGTTCCGCAAGATGGCCGCTTCGGTCGAGCTTGTGCCGCAGTAGCCCGCGAGCCTAAGCGGTGACGTCGCGCAGGAGGCGCGCGAGCACGGCATCGAACAGGGCGGGGGCCTCGCGGAACGGCGCATGGCCTACGTCAGGGAGCCGCAGGCAGCGGCCGCCCCACAAGTTGGCATAGGCGACGCGATCGATGTAATCCAGATTGACGAACCGATCGTTCGCGCCGTTGACGACGGCCAGCGGCACGGGCAGCGTCTCCACCAGCGCGCGCTGATCGACACCCGCGCCCGCGCGCGCGGCCTCGAACATCGTCTTGCGCGCAAGGCCGTCGGCACGCGCGATCGTCCGCCGCAGTTCCGCATCGAAGCTGTCGCCGAAGATCGCATGGCCGAAGGTTTCGATGTCTTCCGCCGAGAATTCCTGCTGGCTGCCCAGCCGCATGTGCGGGGCCGGAATGAAGCCGGCCGACATGTCGCGGCCCACGGGCGGCGTGCCGCAGATCAGCAGGCCGCGCACACCTCGATAATGCGCGGCGATCTCCAGCGCGATATGGCCGCCGAGCGACCAGCCCACCAGAACAACATCGTCTATGCCGAGCCGCGCGATGAGCTCGATGGCCACGTCGGCGAAACCGGGGCGTGTGTAGGTTCGAAGGGGATCGATGGCGTCCGCCGACCCGCCGTGGCCCGGCAGGTCGAACGCGATGAAGCGATAGGGCGCCGCGACCGTGCCCTGCATCTGGTGGCGGAACACCGCGCGGGATGAGGAATTGCCGTGGATCCATAGCACCGGTTGCGTGCCGTGGCCCGACTCTTCGAGCGCGATCTGTCCGTGGGAGGTTTGCAGCAGGTATTGGCGGGAGAGGGGGCGAGACATGGCGGTATCCGCGGGAGACGGTGCCAACCATGCTAGCCACAGTGACGTGGCCCGATTTTCACCGGGCCACGGATCTTGCCAAATGCAGAGCGAGGATCAGCCCAGCAGCAGCGCGTCGTCGTCGAGCTGTTCGTGGCGCGTCTGCTCGAACATCTTGAGCAGGTCCGGTACGTCCAGGCCCTTGCGCTGGTCGCCCGACACGTCGAGCACGACCTGGCCCTGATGCAGCATCACGGTGCGCTGGCCGTAGTCGAGCGCCTGACGCATGCTGTGCGTGACCATCATCGTCGTGAGCTTGCTTTCCTCGACGATGCGCGCCGTCAGTTCCAGCACGAACGCGGCCGTCTTCGGGTCCAGCGCGGCGGTATGTTCGTCGAGCAGCAGGATGCGCGACGGCTGCAGCGAGGCCATCAACAGGCTCACGGCCTGGCGCTGGCCGCCCGACAGCAGGCCGATGCGGTCCGTCAGGCGATTCTCGAGCCCGAGGTTCAGCAGGCGCAGCTTGTCGCGGAACAGTTCGCGCGACGCCCTGTTCAGTGCGCCGCGAAAACCGCGCCGCGTGCCACGCGCCATCGCGAGGGCCATGTTCTCCTCGATCGTGAGTGCCTCGCAGGTGCCCGCCATCGGGTCCTGGAACACGCGCGCCACCAGATGGGCACGGTCCCATGCGGGCTGCTTCGTGACGTCGGTCTCGTCGATCATGATGCGGCCGCCATCGACCATCTGGTCGCCGCTGATCGCATTGAGGAACGTCGATTTGCCCGCGCCATTGGAGCCGATGACCGCGACGAACTGGCCGCTCGGAATGTCGAGGCTCAGGCCGCGCAGCGCGCGCGTCTCGATCGGCGTGCCGGGATTGAAGGTGAGCTTCAGGTCGGTTGCGCGAAGCATGTCAGGCACCTCCGTTCTTGCGCGCGAACAGCTTCTTGCGCGTGGCCGGCAGCACCAGCGCGAGCGTCACCAGCGCGGCGGTCACGAGGTTCAGATCCTGCGCTTTGAGGCCGATGAAATCGCTGTTGAGCGCCAGCGCAATGAAGAAGCGATAAAGAATCGCGCCCAGCACCACGGCCAGCGTGACCCATACGAGCCGGCGTGCCGGCAGGATCGTCTCGCCAATGATCACGGCGGCCAGGCCGATCACGATGGTGCCGATGCCCATCGAGATATCGGAGCCGCCCTGCGTCTGCGCGAACAGCGCGCCGGCGAGCGCGACCAGCGCGTTCGACAACGCCATGCCCGCCAGCGTGGCGCGCCCCGTGGCGATGCCCTGCGCGCGCGCCATGCGCGGGTTGGCGCCGGTCGCGCGCATGGCCAGGCCCAGTTGCGAGGCGAAGAACCAGTCGAGCGCGAGCTTGGCGACGACCACGACCACGAACAGCAGCGCGGGACGCAGCACATAGTCGGGCAGCCATTCGGGCTGCAGGATCGTGAACAGCGTGGGCTCCGTGATCAGCGGGACATTGGGACGGCCCATGATGCGCAGGTTGATCGAGTACAGCGCGATCATCATCAGGATACTGGCGAGCAGATCCATGATCTTGAGGCGCACGTTGAGCCAGCCCGTGATGAATCCGGCCACGGCGCCCGCGGCGATCGCCAGCACGGTGGCGAGAAACGGGTCGTAGCCGGCCGAGATCAGCGTGGCCGCGACGGCGCCGCCGAGCGGAAAGCTGCCATCGACGGTCAGATCGGGAAAATTGAGGATGCGGAAGGAGATCAGCACCCCGAGGGCGACGAGACTGAAGATCAGGCCGATCTCCAGAGCGCCCAGCAGAGAGAAGAGGGACATGGAAAATCCTGTCGCGCGCCGGGGTGCGGGATCGCCGCGCCCCGGCCCGCAAGGCTTACTTGATGACGGTCTTGGCTTCCTTGACCAGTTCCGGCGACAGCGTCACGCCTTGCTTTTCGGCGGCGCCCGTATTCACGAACAGCTCGAGGTTGTCGGAGGTCTGCGAGGCGATCGCGCCGGGCTTCTCGCCCTTCAGGATGCGCACGACGACCTTGCCGGTCTGATGGCCGAGGTCGCCATAGTTGATGCCCAGCGCGGCCACGGCGCCACGCTTCACGCTGTCCGTATCGGCGGCCACGAGCGGAATCTTCGATTCGTTCGCTACCTTGACCAGCGCTTCATATGCGGACACCACATTGTTGTCGGTGTTCGTGTAGATGACGTCCACCTTGCCGGCAAGGCTCTTCGCGGCCGGGCCGATGTCCACGGTGCGCGGCGCGGCGGCTTCCTTCAGCGTCAGACCCTGCCTGGCCAGGATCTCCTTCAGTTCCTTGACCACGACCACCGAGTTGGCTTCACCGGGGTTATAGACCATGCCGACGGTCTTCGCCTTCGGTACCACGCGGCGGATCAGGTCCACCTGCTTGTCCAGCGGCAGCTTGTCCGAGACACCGGTCACGTTGGTGCCGCTCGCGCCCCAGGCCTTGACGAGCTGGGCGGCCACGGGATCGGTCACGCCCGAGTACACCACGGGCACCGTCTTGGTCGCGGCGACCACTGCCTGCGCCGACGGCGTGGCGATGGCGACGATCGCGTTCGGCTGGTCGCCGACGAACTTGCGCGCGATCTGCGCGGCCGTGCCGGTGTTGCCCTGCGCGCTCTGGTATTCCCACTTCAGGTTCTTGTCGGCGTCGTAGCCGGCGCTCTTCAGCTCGGCCCGCACGCCGTCGCGGATCGCGTCCAGCGCCGGGTGATCGACGATGGACAGTACCTTCACGGTCTGCGCCTGCACGGCGCCGCCGGCGAGCAGCGCGAGCGCGGTGGCCGCGCCGAGCGCGGTGCGCAGGAATGGGGAATGGGCAGATGCCTTGAGACGCAGCATGTCGTTGTTCTCCGCCAGAAAGATGGGAATTTGGTTCTCGGGAAGCCCGAGAGGATACCATTTTCGGCGGCGAGCCGGCCCTCTTTTAGTGCGGCGGTGCGGCATATCGTGCCGCAAATCGCTCCGGCGTGCGATTCGCGGCGCAGATTATTGCGCGAAAAATGGATTTTTGGCGCTTTTCAACACTGGGGGCCGAAGCCCGGCCGGGCTGGGGCGGTCAGCGCAGTGCGTTCGCGCAATCGCGCACCAACAGGGGGCCGCGATAGATCAGGCCGCTGTACACCTGGACGAGCTGCGCGCCCGCGTCGATCTTCGCGCGCGCATCGGCGCCGCTGAAGATGCCGCCCACGCCGACGATCGGCACCGCGTCGCCGACGACCGCGCGCAGCGCGCGCACGACGCGCGTGGAGGCGTCGAACACGGGCCGGCCCGACAGGCCGCCGGCTTCCTCGGCATGCGGCAGGCCCTTGACCGCGTCGCGCGAGATCGTCGTGTTCGTGGCGATCACGCCGTCGATGCCATGGCGGACCAGCGCATCGCCGATATTGCGGACCTGGTCGTCGTCGAGGTCCGGCGCGATCTTGAGCGCGAGCGGCACGTAGCGCTTGTGCTGGTCGGCCAGCCGCTGCTGCGCGGTGCGCAGCGTGGACAGGAGGCCGTCCAGTTCGCTCGCGCCCTGCAGCTGGCGCAGGTTCTTGGTGTTCGGCGAGGAAATGTTGACGGTGACGTAGCTCGCGTGCGGATAGACGCGCTCGAGGCAGTACAGGTAGTCGTCCACCGCGCGCTCGATCGGCGTGTCCGCGTTCTTGCCGATATTGAGGCCGAGCACGCCGCCTTCCGCCTTCCAGCGCGAAGCCCGCACGTTGGCAACGAAGGCATCGACGCCGCCGTTGTTGAAGCCCATGCGGTTGATCAGCGCATCCGCCCGCGGCAGGCGGAACATGCGCGGACGCGGATTGCCGGGCTGCGCGCGCGGCGTGACCGTGCCCACCTCGATGAAGCCGAAGCCGAGCGCGGCGAGGCCGTCGATATAGGCGCCATCCTTGTCGAGCCCCGCAGCGAGACCGACCGGGTTGGGAAAGGTCACGCCCATCACGGTGCGCGGGTTGTCGGCGATGCGGTTGCCGATGCAGCCGCCCAGCCCCATGCGATGGGCGCGCAGCAGGTTGTTCAGCGTGAAATGATGGGCGTCCTCCGCATCCATCGAGAACAGGGCGGGGCGGAACAGGGGGTAGAGCGCGTTGAGCACGGGGCGGTGAACGCGGCCGGCGCCGCGCGGAGTTCAGGTCAGGGCGGCATTGTACCGGCTGGCGTGTCCGGCTCGAAGGCCTGCCACTGGTTGCCCGTCAGGATCTGCAGCGGACGGAAGCGCGACTTGTAGGCCATCTTGCGGCTGTCCGCGATCCAGTAGCCCAGGTACAGGTGCGGCAGTCCGAGTTCGCGGGTCTGGTTGATCTGCCACAGGATGTTGTACGTGCCGTAGCTCGCGCCGACGGCGAGCGGATCGTAGAACGTGTAGACCGACGACAGCCCGTCGTCGAGGACGTCGATCATGCTGACCATGCGCAGCCGTCCCGCCTCGGGCGAGTCGGGCGGCTCGCGGAATTCGACGAGGCGCGAATTCACGCGGCTCTGCAGCAGGAACTGCTCGTACTGGTCGCGGCTGTCCTGATCCATGCCGCCGCCCGCGTGGCGCATCGACTGGTACAGCAGATACAGCGCGTAATGCTCTTCCACGTACGTCAGCGGCGCCACCAGCGCCTGCAGGCCGGCATGCTGCTTCCATGCGCGGCGCTGGCTGCGGTCGGCCTGGAACTGGTCGACGAGGACGCGGCAGGGCGTGCACGCGTGGCATTCGTCGCAATAGGGGCGATACGTGAAGATGCCGCTGCGCCGGAAGCCGGCCCGCACGAGGCGCGAATAGACGTCCGCATTGATGAGGTGGGCGGGGGTGGCCACCTGCGAGCGGGCCATGCGGCCGTCGAGGTAGCTGCAAGCGTATGGCGCTGTCGCATAAAACTGCAGCGCGGATAGCGGGAGTTCCTTTAGCTTGCTCATGGCGTCCGGGAATGGTGAGCCTGAACGCAGTCTAACAGAGCCGCCGGCAATCTTGCGTCAGGCCGCGTTGCCCCATGCCCAATGGTTCAGCACCGACTTGTCGAAGCGCCAGTCGGCGATTTCCGGCTGCGCGGCGGCGGCCCGGACATGCGCGAGGAAATCCGCGCGCGCGATGGGGCTGGCGCCCAGCGAGGCGAGGTGGTCGGTCTCCTGCTGGCAGTCGATCAGCGTGACGCCATGGCCGACGAGAAACGCGCATAACGCCGCGAGCGCGATCTTCGAGGCATCGGTGCGATGCGCGAACATCGATTCGCCATAGAACATGCGTCCGAGCGCCACGCCGTAGAGGCCGCCCACGCGCTGGCCCTCGTACCAGGTCTCCACCGAGTGCGCGAGGCCGTTGCGATGCAGTGCGCCGTACGCGGCCACGATCTCGTCGGTGATCCACGTGCCGAACTGGCCGTCGCGCGGCGTCATGGCGCAGGCGCGCATCACGGCGAGGAAATCCGCGTCGACGCGGATCTCCCAGGCGGGGTCGCGCAGTACGCGGCGCAGCGTCTTGCGCAGCGTGGCCGAGACGCGTAATGCGGCCGGCGCGAGGACCATGCGCGGATCCGTGCTCCACCAGAGCACGGGCTGTCCTTCGGAGTACCACGGGAAGATGCCCTGCCGATAGGCGAGCAGCAGGCGCTGCGGCGACAGGTCGCGGCTGGCCGCGAGCAGGCCGGGGGCGTCGGACGCAGGGCCCAGCGCCCGCTCGACGGGCGGAAACGGGTCCTGCGGGTCCAGCCAGATGATCATCGGTACATGCCCCCGGAAGGTCTCAGGGGGTGACGGTCGCCCGGCTCTCCAGGGGCCGCATGGGCTTGTCGATATCGAGGGTGTGCAGACGCCAGCTGCCGTCGGCGAGGCGGCCCGCCGCGCGGTCCGCGAAGAAACTGCGGAGCGTGTGGATCACGGTGGGGAACGCGAGGTCGTCCCACGGCATTTCGTCCTCGGTCACGAGCTTCACCTCGAGGCTTTCTTCGCCGGGAGCGAAGTCGAGGTCGTCCAGCGCCGCTAGATAGAACATGTGCACCTGATGCACATGCGGCACGTTCAGCATCGAGAACAGCTCGCCGATCCGCGCGCGCGCGCCGGCTTCCTCGAGGGTTTCACGCAAGGCGCCCTGCGCGGTGGTTTCGCCGATCTCCATGAAACCCGCGGGCAGCGTCCAGAAACCGTAGCGCGGCTCGATCGCGCGTTTGCAGATCAGGATCTTGTCTTCCCAGACCGGGATGGTGCCGACCACGTTGCGCGGATTCTCGTAGTGAATCGTGCCGCAGCTGTCGCACATGCTGCGGGGCCGGTTGTCGCCATCGGGTACGCGCAAGACGACCGCATGGCCGCAGTTCGAGCAGAATTTCATGAGGGGCGTCCGGAAGGAATGGCGCCAAGTGTATCACCGCGCCGCCGGCCGCCCTCATGGCGTTTCCACTGCCGTGTTGCCCGCTACCGTGTCACTGCGCTGCCTCGCGCGGCGGCGCGCGATCAACGGCCGCTGGTGCCCGACGTCCCCGGGGATCCCGGAACCGGCGTACCGGTGCCCGGCGCGGTCGTGCCCGTGCCCGGGGTCGTGCTCGGGGAGGTGCCCGACCGGCCCATGCTCGAGTCGGTGCCGCTACGCGGCGCCGTGCGATTGCTGTCGCGCGGCATGGTGCTGTCGCGGGCGCGGTCGCGCGCGCTGTTGGGTGTGCCCTGCATCGTGCCCGGCGTGGTGCCACGCGCGCCCGAAGGGTTGGTCGAGGGGGTGTCGCCGGGGCCCGTGGTGCCCGATGCGGTTCCCGTGCTCGTGCCCGGCGCGCCGCCCATGCCGGTGCCCGTGCCAGCGCTGCCGCCGCCCGAGCCCGCACCGCCGCCGCCTGCACCGCCGCCACCGCCACCGCCGCCGCCTTGTGCCAGCGCCGCGCCGCTCGCGAGCATCGCGCACGTCAGGGCCGCGGTGATCCACTTTGCCGAAGTCTTGCCCGAAGTCCTGCGATTGGAATTCGCCATGATCTTTGCTCCTCTTGGAAACGCGTGATGGAGCACAGACTTCCGCAAGACGCGTTCCTGCCGCTGGCGGGCGGCATGCGGCACTTATCGGCGTGCCGATTGCATATTGAACGTGTTGAAGGTGCAGTTGTTGCAGGCCGTGGACGTAAACTGCGGACGTAAAAAAACCCGCTGAGGCAATCAAGGCTGCTCAGCGGGTTTTTCGTATCGGGTGACGGTACGCAGTTAGTTGGTTGCGGGGGCAGGATTTGAACCTGCGACCTTCGGGTTATGAGCCCGACGAGCTGCCAGACTGCTCCACCCCGCGTCCGTCGAAGCTGAAATTATATGTCAGCTAATTTTGCATTGCAACACTTATGCCAAGATTACCGCCACGGGGCCGCCTCGAACTCGAAGCTGTCGCGTTGCTGCAGGTCATCGCGCTGCCAGATCACGCGATCGCGGCGCACGGTGAGCATCCACGTGGTGGTCTCGCGCGGATGCGTGGTGTCGAACGCGCGCGGCGTCAGCACGGCGGCGGCACGGCCGTGCAGGGGATCGCGCGCCGACGAGTAGCGAATCGCGCCGACACCCGCCTCGCGCGCGAGGCGCGCGAAGGCCTGGCAGGCCGCATAGTCCCTGGCATGCATCCATCGCGCGGCATCTTCGTCGTCCTCGGTGAAGGGTGGCATGTCGAGCGCGATGCCCTGCGTGTGCACGCTGACCTGAAACAGCGTCTGCGCGCGCGCATCGATGCGCGGCAGATCGGGACTGTCCAGCAGAAAGCGCCAGCGCCAGTAACCGAGCTCCGCGCACGCGGTGCGAATCTCGTCCGCGCCATAGAACACGCCCGGATCCTGTGCCGCGCGAAAGCGCGAAGCGCGGCTGGCGTCGGGCGAACCGGTGGGATAGCGGAACGGCGTGAACATCAGGTAGTGCAGGGCCTGCGCGTCGTGCGGCACGTGCGGCTTGCCGGCTTCGAGCACGCGCTCCAGCACGGCCTGCTCCTCGAGGCTGTCCACGAGCGGCATGGTGGACACCACGTGCTGGGCCTCCACCGCCCGCCACAGGAGGAGCGCGCACGGCTGGCGCTCAGATGCGACCGCGGGTGGCGTCCAGGTAGTGCACGACACGTACGAGACCTTCGGTGGTGCGGATCAGTTCGAGCGGCTTGCCGCCGAGCGCGAGGTTGTCATGCGTGAGCCAGAGCCGGGCCTGCTCGTCGTGGCCGAGGATCGCATCGAGCGAGCGGAACAGGCGCACGAACAGTACGCCGAACTCCCATTCCTTGCGGTGCGCATCGAGGATATAGCCCCCCGAGGCCATGCGCGACACGGACGCCGTGCTGATGCCCAGCACGCTGGCGATCACGGCCTGGCTGATGCCCAGGAATGCCGCTGCCCGCATGACGGCCTTGGTCAACGTGGTGCCCGGGTCCGGTGTGCCCGCCGGTTCTGTCTCCGGGATCTGCGTGGGCTGCATCGTTGCTCCTGAAGAACGGCGCGTGACTTGTCGCCTGACGTGTCATATTTCTTCAGAAACATTATAGGCGGGCCGTTTCAGAAGGGAAGCGGGCGCGGGGTGGGGTTTTCAGTAGGTCTCCAGATGCAACCGGCCCTCCGCGCGCAGCGTTGCCTCGATGGCGGGCCAGTCGAGCCCCCGGGCCGCGCAGACATCGGCGAACGCGGCGAGCACGCCGTCCTCCATGTCTCTGAGCCCACAGACATAGACATGCCCGTGCGGGTCGCAGAGCAACGCGGCCACGCTTGCGGCGGCCTGCCGGATCGCGTCCTGCACGTAGCGGCGCGGCACGGCGGGGTCGCGCGAGAACGCGAAATGGATCTCGAGAAAATCCTTCGGCAGCTTCTGCAGGGGACCGAAGTAGGGCAGCTCTGCCTGATTGCGGGCGCCGAAGAACAGCACGCGCCGGCCCTCGAACTGTCCGCGCAGGCGGCGCATGCGCTCGGTCATCGCGCGCATCGGGGCGGATCCGGTGCCCGTGCAGATCATCATCACGCTCGCTTCGCGATGGTTCGGCATCAGAAACCTGGTGCCGAACGGGCCGACCACCTGGACCGTGTCCCCTTTGGCGAGGTCGCACAGAAAATGAGAGGCGACGCCACGAACGGGCTGGCCGTCGTGATCGCGATCGACGCGCTTCACGGTCAGCGCAAGGTTGTTGTAGCCCGGCCGCTCGCCGTCGCGCGGGCTGGCGACGGAGTACATGCGGATGTAGTGCGGCCTGCCTTGCGCATCGGTGCCCGGCGGCACGATTCCGATCGACTGGCCTTCGAGCACGGGGAAGAACTGGCTGCCGAAGTCGAGCACGATATGGTGGATATCGCTCGAGGCGCCCGCGTCCGTCAGGCGATAGTTGCCGGCGACGGTGGCGGTGATGGGGGCGCGCACGCCGTGCAGGTTCGCGTAGGGGTGCGCGGCCGACCATGGCGCGCGGGGGGACGTGTGGCGGCTCGTTTCCACCGCCTGCACCGCATCTGCCGCAGGGGGTGCGGGCACCTCGTCTTGTTCCTCTCCGTGTCCCTCCTGGTGTCCCTGCTCTGGCAACGCATCCCACTCCAGTTGTGCATCGATCGGGTACGCGCGCTCACGCGGCAGCGTGCGCCAGTTATCGATCGCGCCCGTCGGACAGGGCGACAGGCACGCCCCGCAGCCGTTGCAGACGTCGGCCTTGACGACGTAGTTGCGCGCATCGTGCGTGATGGCGCCGATGGGACACGTGTCTTCGCACGTGTTGCAGCGGATGCAGATCTCCGGATCGATCAGATGCTGCCGGATCACCTCAGTTGAAGCGGACATAGGCGAAGTCCATCGGCTGGCGATTGATGCCGACGGCCGGGGGCGCGATCCAGCCGGCATAGCGGCCGGGCTCGGTCACGCGGCCCATCAGCGAAGCGACGAACGCGCGATCTTCGTCCGTGGCCAGCCACTCGCGCTGCCGCGCCTGCCATTCGGCTTCGCCGATCAGCGTGCCCTCGGGCGTGACGCGCGCGTTGGACAGCGTGCCGATCCGGCGGTTGAACGCCTTGTGCGGCACCGAGAGGCGGAACGGAATGCCGGCCTTCTCGATGACCTTGTTCCAGCGCGCCACGCCACCCATCGAGTCCCGGATGTAGTCGTCGCGCAGCACTTCGTTGAGCGCATTGAGCATCGGCACCTCGCGTTCGACGATGCGGCCATCCTGCACATCGAGGACGCGGTAGACGTCGTGCTTGAGCACATGGTCGTCGTCGCGTTTGCTTTCCTCGAAGCGGCCCTTGAGGCCTGCGCTGTAGAACGTGGCGGCATTCGACGACTGGTCCGCGCCGAACAGGTCGATGGTCACGCTGTAATGGAAGTTGAGGTAGCGCTGGATGGTTTGCAGGTCGATCACGCCCGCCGCGCGCACGTCGGCCGGTTCGTGGATGTCACGCTCGCGCATGACGTCGCAGGTGCGCTGGATGGCGCGCGACACGCCCGACTCGCCGACGAACATATGATGCGCTTCCTCGGTCAGCATGAAGCGCGTGGTGCGCGCCAGCGGATCGAAGCCCGACTCCGCGAGCGCGCACAGCTGGAACTTGCCGTCCCGATCCGTGAAGTACGTGAACATGAAGAACGCGAGCCAGTCGGGCGTGCGCTCGTTGAACGCCCCGAGGATGCGGGGATTGTCCTCGTCGCCCGAACGGCGGCCGAGCAGCGCTTCCGCTTCCTCGCGGCCATCGCGGCCGAAGTAGCGGTGCAGCAGGTACACCATCGCCCACAGGTGACGGCCTTCTTCCACGTTGACCTGGAACAGGTTGCGCAGGTCGTAGAGCGAGGGCGCCGTCAGCCCGAGGTGGCGCTGCTGCTCGACCGATGCGGGCTCGGTGTCGCCTTGCGTGACGATGATGCGGCGGAGGTTGGCGCGGTGTTCGCCCGGTACGTCCTGCCACGCGGCCTCGCCCTTGTGCTCGCCGAAATGGATGCGCCGTTCGGGGTCGCTCGGCGGGAGGAAGATGCCCCAGCGGTAGTCGGGCATTTTCACGTAGTCGAAATGCGCCCAGCCGGAAGGATCGACGGAGGTCGCCGTGCGCAGGTACACGTCGTGCGCATGCGATCCCTCCGGGCCCATGTCGCGCCACCAGTCGAGGAACGCCGGCTGCCAGTGTTCGAGCGCGCGCTGCAACGCGCGGTCGTCGGCGAGGTGGACGTTGTTCGGAATCTTCTGGTTGTAGTCGATGCTCACGGGCTGCCTCCTCGTTGTGTTCTCGCCAGACGCGGTCCCCGATCTAGACGCGGTCCCGATCGAAGCGCGCCTTGTTGCCAGTGCCGAACACCTTGAGCGCACCGTGCTCGCCCACCGCGTTGGGCCGGTTGAAGATCCAGTTCTGCCATGCGGAGAGCCGGCCGAAGATGCGCGTCTCCATCGTCTCGCGCGGACCGAAGCGCAGGTTGGCTTCGAGGCCGGTCAGCGCGTCCGGCGACAGGCTCGCGCGCTCCTCGAGCGCGAGGCGGATCTCGTCGTCCCAGTCGATATCGTCGGGCGCCATCGTGACGAGGCCGAGCGCTTCGGCTTCGCGCGCGCCGACCGCCGTGCCGATGCGGGCGCGGGCGGCGTCGATCGGGGCGGGCTCGCCATAGAAGCGCGCGGTCATGCGGGACAGCCCGTTGGGCATCGGATAGCGGCCGAAGTTGGCCGCGTGCGGCGTGACGGTATTGCTGTCGCCGTCGAGCATGTAGCCGCGGTCGGCGGCCAGGGCGAGTTCGAGCAGCGTGCCGGCGAAGCAGGAGCCGGGCTCGATCAACGCGATGAGGCTGCGCGAAGAGACATCGAGCCGCGCCAGCGTGCGGCGCAGCAGGCCGGTGGTCTCCCGCACGAACCAATGACTGGCGTGCTTGTCGAGCGAGGCATCGGCGGCGAGCACTTGCCTGGCATCGCCCGCGGTGCGCAGAACCCAGATGCCGATATCGGGATGGTTCGTGCGCAGCATCAGGATGGCATCGTCGAGCTCGCGCGCCATCTTCAGCGGCCACCATTGCGCGCCGGCCGCGACGATATCTTCGAGGTCCGCCGGCGGCGCGGCGTCCGGCGCGCGGACAGTCAGCGTGGCGCGCCGCGTCTGACGATCGAGCGTGACGGTTACCGTCTCGTAGCGATAACAATCGTCATCGATGATGCGCGAGAGCGGGGTGAGCGGAATACCCGTGGCGCCGGCGGGGCGGTCGCTCCGTGCGGCGAGTTCGCGCGCGCGGATCCGCACGTGTTCGGCGAAGCGCGCGGGTTTGACCACCTCATCGACCAGCCGCCAGTCTCGCGCGCGTTGTCCGCGCACGCCTTCCGTCGTCAGGCAGAAGATATCGGCATGGTCGCGCCGCACGTGGCGCTTGTCCGTGAGCCGCGTGAGGCCGCCCGTGCCGGGCAGCACGCCCAGCAGGGGCACTTCCGGCAGGCTCACGGCGGACGAACGGTCGTCGACGAGCACGATCTCGTCGCACGCGAGCGCGAGCTCGTACCCGCCGCCGGCGGTGGTGCCGTTGCACGCGGCGATGAACGTCAGCCCCGAATGGCGGCTGCTGTCCTCGATGCCGTTGCGGGTCTCGTTCGTGAACTTGCAGAAGTTGACCTTCCACGCGTGGGTGGACTTGCCGAGCATGAAGATGTTGGCGCCCGAGCAGAACACGCGGTCTTTCGCGCTCGTGATGACGACGCTGCGGACCTCGGGGTGCTCGAAGCGGATGCGCTGCAGGGCGTCGTGCAGTTCGATGTCGACGCCGAGGTCATAGGAGTTCAGCTTGAGCGCGTAGCCGGGGCGGAGTCCGCCGGCTTCGTCGACATCCATGGTCAGCGTGGCGACCGCACCGTCGAAGGTCAGGCGCCAGTGGCGATAGCGGTCCGGATGGCGGTCGAATAGAACGCGTTCCGACTCGGTTGAGGGGAACACCGAGGGTTCGGACACCTGCGGGGCGAGGGCCGGCGTGGACATGGGGGCGCGTCTCCTTCATGCACTATAGTGCTTCGCATATTGCGATGAAATATAGTGCAGCGATGGGGTAGGCGCAAGGGTCGGCCAGTCAGGCGTTTTCCCGTAGTCGTTCGCGCAACGTCCGCAGCGAGGTGCCGGCGTCCTGGCCGCTCGTGTCGATCGTCAGATCGGCCCGCGCATAGAGCGGCGAACGCGCCTGGAGGATCCGGCGCAAATCCGTCATCGCTTCCCGATTGCCCTCCATGGGTCGCATGTCGCCCTGCGCGACCACGCGGGCCATATGCTCCTCGGGCGAAGTACGCACCCAGATCGTGAAGCAATGGGACAAGAGCAGGTTGAACGTGGCGGGCTCCGACACGAGGCTGCCCGGCGTGGCCAGTACCATCGTCTCGTGCTCGCGCAGCACGCGTTCGAGCGCGCGCATTTCGTAGCGGCGGTAGGCCGCCTGCCCATAAAGCGAGTGGATCTCCGACAGGCTCGCGCCCGCCTCGCGTTCGATGGCCGTGTTGAGTTCGACGAAAGGCATGTTCTCGGCGCTCGCCAGCGCGCGGCCCAGCGTCGATTTGCCCGCCCCGCGCAGGCCGATCAGCGCGATGCGCCGGTGGCGCGCGGCCGGCGAGGCCGTTGGCGACAGCGCCTGCCGCGCGGCCTCGCGCACCCGCGCGAGGCCGTGGGCCGGCAGTTGCGCGAGCCATTGCACGAGCTGCGAGAACTCGGCTGCCCGCTGGCCGGGATGCGTGCCGTGACCGCCCTGCGTGCCGTGGACGGCCTGCGTTCCCTGGACAGCCTGTGGCAGGGACGCCGACAAAGGCGCGGCACTCCCCGCACCGTCCGCGAGGCCATCCGCCCGCATGTCCACCTCCGCGAGCACCACGGGCAACGGCACGTCGAGCGCGCGCGCCACCTCGCGGAGCAGCAGCACGGAGGCATTGCCGGTACCGGTTTCCAGATTGGCCAGGTAGCGTTCCGACACGTCGGCGCCCCGCGCCAGGTCCTTGCGGGACATGCCACGCGCCGCGCGCAGCGAGCGGATGCGCTCGCCGAGCTGCGTCAGATAGGGGTCGCGCGCCGCGGGGGCGGCGGGGGAGGTCGCGTCGGCACCCGTGGCGCGGTCGGTGGCGCGGTCGGGGGGGGCGGCGGAGCCGGGTCTGTCGTCGTGTCGTTGCTGCGGATCGCGGCGCATGCGGGATGGTGTCGATGGTGTGTCGGTCACATCTGGCCGCATTATAAGGCGCGGCGTTCGGGGCGGCGTTCGGGGCGGGGCACAGGATATCCTGCGTTTAGTGTCATATAGTGCATACCCTCGCTTGAATAATGGTTGGCATGAAATAAACTGCATCGACATGGCAGCTTAGGCTGCCGGCACAACAACATCACGACCCGCCGGTCCAGCGAGCGGGCCGCAGGAGTGGAGACATGACGCCCCCCGTCACTGCCAAACTGCTTGCCGGAGCCCGATCCAGCCCGCCGGACCAAGCCGCCACTGGGAGTGGCCATTCCGGCGTGGATGCCCCCACCAGTGTTGGCCCCAGCCTCGGCACCCGCGCCGGCACCGCTGCCGCCCCCAGCGCTGACTCCATTACCCAACTCCCGCCGCGCTACAACGCCGCGCACGACCTGCTGTCCCGGAACCTTGCCGCAGGGCGCGGCAACAAGGTGGCCTACCTCGACGATGAGGGTGCCACCACCTATGCCGAGCTGGATGCGCGGTGCCGCGCATTCGCGGCGGCGCTGCGTCGGGCGGGATACCGGCGCGAAGAACGCGTGCTGGTCTGCGCGCTCGACACGATCGACTTCCCCACGGTGTTTCTTGGCTGCCTGCTGGCGGGCGTGGTGCCCGTCGCGGTCAACACGCTGCTGACCGCCGACGACTACGCCTATATGCTCGAGCACAGCGGCGCGCGTGCCGTGGTGGTATCGGGCACGCTGCTGCCGTGCATGCAAGCGGCGTTCGACAAGCTGGGCGCGACACCCGCCACGCCTGCTGGACCGGACCTCATCGTCGCGCGTCCCGGCGACGAAGACCACGCCCCGCGGACCGTCAGCGCGATGCTCGCTGCCGTCGATGCGGACCCTGCCGACGCGGACCCGCCGGTTGTGCCCCCCGCTGCGCCCTCCGTCGCTCCCGAGGTCGCTCCCGAGGTCGCTCCCGAGGTCGCTCCCGAGGTCGCTCCCCACGTCGCTCCAACCGGTCCCGACGACATGGCCTTCTGGCTCTACTCGTCGGGCTCCACGGGCCGTCCCAAGGGCACCGTCCACACGCATGGCAACCTGTTCCATACGGCGGACCTGTACGCCCGCCGGGTTCTCGGCCTGCGCGAGGACGACGTCGTGTACTCCGCGGCCAAGCTGTTCTTCGCCTATGGGCTTGGCAATGCGCTGACGTTTCCGCTCTCGGTCGGCGCGACGACCGTGCTGATGGCCGAACGGCCCACGCCGCAAGCCGTGTTCCGCTGCCTGACCCAGCATCGGCCGACGGTATTCTGCGGCGTACCGACACTGTTCGCGGGCATGCTCGCGGCCACCGGCCTGCCCACCCGCGGGGACGTCGCGATGCGCATCTGCACTTCCGCCGGCGAGGCGCTGCCGCGCGACATCGGCGACCGGTTCCTCGCGCATTTCGGTTGCGACATTCTGGACGGCATCGGTTCCACCGAGATGCTGCACATCTTCCTGTCCAACCGTCCGGGCGACGTCCGTTACGGCACCACGGGCAAGCCCGTGCCTGGCTACGAGCTCAGGCTGCTCGACGAGCAGGGCGCGCCGTGCGCGGCCGGTGAAATTGGCGATCTCTATATCAAGGGCCCCACCGCCGCGCTGATGTACTGGTGTCATAACGACAGCGATCGCGACCGCAACCGCGAGGTATTCGTCGGCGGCTGGACGCGCAGCGGCGACAAGTACGTGCGGGACGCCGATGGTTATTACACCTACGCGGGGCGCAGCGACGACATGCTCAAGGTCGGCGGCATCTATGTCTCGCCGTTCGAGGTGGAAGCCGCGCTCGCGCAGCATCCTTCCGTGCTGGAGGCCGCGGTTATCGGCGTGACCGATGCCGATGCGCTGGTCAAGCCCAAGGCGTTCGTCGTGCTGCGTCCCGGCATGGCGTGGCACGACGGCATGGCGGCCGAGTTGCAGGCATTCGTGAAGTCGCGGCTCGCTCCCTATAAATATCCGCGCCAGATCGAGTGCGTGGACGAACTGCCGAAGACGGCGACGGGCAAGATCCAGCGGTTCCGGCTGCGTCAGCGAGAGGCGGCCCTGGGCGCCGAACGTGCCGAACGTGCGGAACGTGCCGAACGTCGCGGTCGCGCCGCCCAATGACCGGGGGCGCGCGCGTGGGGGATGACCGGGTCACGATTCCATTCGACGGCCGGCGGATCGATATCGAGATCGCATGGGTACGACCGGAACACGCGCACCGCCCGGACCGCCCGCTCGTGGTGTTCCTGCACGAGGGCCTTGGCTCCGTCAGCATGTGGCGCGACTACCCGCGCATGCTCTGCGAGGCGGGCGACCTGCGCGGGCTCGTGCTGTCGCGCTATGGCTACGGCCGGTCCACGCCGCGCCCGCATGACGAGAAGTGGGGCGCGGACTTCATGCACCGGCAGGCGCGCGAGGCGCTGCCCGCGCTGTTCGACGCGCTGGAGATCGGTCCGGGCCGGCGGCATGGCAAGCCGTGGCTGCTGGGGCACAGCGATGGCGGGTCCATCGCGCTCATCCATGCGGCCAGTTTCCCGGACGCCGTGGCGGGCCTGATCGTGCTGGCGCCGCATACCGTCGTCGAAGACATCTCCGTCCGCAGCATCGCGGAGACGCGCCGGGCATACCTCGAGACCGACCTGCGAACGCGGCTGGCGCGCTATCACGACGACGTCGACTCCGCGTTCTGGGGCTGGAACGATATCTGGCTCGATCCCGCCTTCCGCCAATGGGACCTCCGCCCGCTGCTGCCCGCCATCGCGTGCCCCGTGCTGGCCGTGCAGGGCGAGGACGACGCGTACGGCACGATGGCCCAGATCGAGGGTATCCATCGATATGCCCCGCGCGCCTCGCTGCTTAAACTCGCGCGCTGTGGACACTCGCCCCATCGCGACCAGCCGGCGCGATTGACCGAGGCGGCGGTCGACTTCATCACGACGCACACCTGATACATCCGGCCGGCGCCCGGGCACCGGGCGCACAGGCTCTGGCCCGAGACCGACAGGAGAACACCGATGCATCGCCGTCCGCCGCCAATGCTGACGCTCACCGTCGCGGCCGCGCTCGCGTGGGGGACGGCCGTCTCGTACGCCCCGCTCGCGCGGGCCCAGGCCCCTTCCGGCAAGATCAAGGTCGGTTTCATGCTGCCGTACACGGGTACGTACGCGGCGCTGGGCACGGCCATCGAGAACGGCTTCCGGCTCTACGTGCATGAGCAGGGCGGCAGGCTCGGGGGCAGGGAGGTCGAATACTTCAAGGTGGACGACGAATCGGACCCCGCCAAGGCGCCCGAGAACGCGTCCAGGCTCGTCAAGCGCGATCAGGTCGACGTGGTCGTCGGGACCGTCCATTCGGGCGTGCAGATGGGCATCGTCAAGGTCGTGAAGGAGACCAACACGCTGCTGATCATCCCGAACGCGGGCGTCGATGAGGCCACCGGTCCGCTGTGCGGCCCCAACATCTTCCGATCGTCGTTCTCCAACTGGCAGCCGGGATATGCCATGGGTCAGGTGGTCGCATCGCGCGGGCTCAAGCGCGTGGTCACGCTTACATGGAAGTACGCGGCCGGAGAGCAATCCGTGAAAGGCTTCAAGGAGGCGTTCGAGTCCAGGGGCGGCAAGGTCGTCAAGGAACTGAGCCTGCCATTCCCGAACGTCGAGTTCCAGGCGCAGATCACCGAGATCGCATCGCTCAAGCCCGATGCGGTCTTCGTGTTCTTCGCGGGCGGCGGCGCCGTCAAGTTCGTCAGGGATTGGGCGGCCGCGGGGCTCAAGGACAAGATTCCGCTGTTCGCGTCGGGCTTCCTGACCGATGGCACGCTCGAGGCACAGGGCGCGGCCGCGCAGGGCCTCGAGACCACGCTGCACTATGCGGACGGCCTGACCAACGCGCGCGACAAGGCCTTTCGCCTCGAGTACGCCAAAGCGTACAAACTGCAGCCCGATGTGTATGCGGTGCAGGGCTACGATGCCGCGCAGCTGCTCGCGGCCGGCGCCACGGCGGTCAAGGGCGACATGACGCGCAAGGCGGACGTCTACAAGGCGATGGAGGCCGCGCGCGTGGACAGCCCGCGTGGTGCGTTCACCCTGTCCAGGGCGCACAATCCCGTGCAGGACTTCTATCTGCGCAAGGTGGACGGCCGCGAGAACAAGGTCGGCGGCGTGGCGGTACGCGCGCTCGCCGATCCGGCGCGCGGCTGCCGTCTGTAACGCGGGAAAGCGGTTGGCATGGACCTGGGTATGGACGTCGTGTCGTTTCTGATTCAGTGCCTGAACAGCGTGCAGTACGGCCTGCTCCTGTTTCTCGTGGCGAGCGGGCTCACGCTGATCTTCGGGATCATGGGCGTGATCAACCTCGCCCATGGCAGCTTCTACATGCTCGGTGCATATCTGGCCTTCACGCTGGCCAGCCTCACGGGCAGCCTGTTCGTCGCGCTGCCGCTGGGCATCGTGCTGGCCATCGTGTTCGGGTATGTCCTCGAATGGCTGTTCTTCAGCTACCTGTACCAGCGTGACCATTTGCAACAGGTGCTGATGACCTATGGCCTGATCCTCGTCTTCGAGGAACTGCGCAGCATTCTCGTCGGCGACGACGTGCATGGCGTGCCCATCCCCGCGCTGCTCGACGGTGCGCTGCCCATCGGCAACGACATGACCTATCCGGTGTATCGCCTGTTCATCTCCGCCGTCTGCCTGCTGGTGGCCGGAGCGATGTACTACGTCCTGCGCCATACGCGGCTGGGCATGACGATTCGCGCGGGCGCCGCCAATCGCGAGATGGTGCAGTCGCTCGGTATCAACGTCACGCTGCTGTACCGGCTGGTGTTCGCGCTGGGCGTGGCGCTGGCGGTGCTCGCGGGCATGATCGCGGCACCGGTCTCCTCCGTATATCCCGGGATGGGCGGGCAGGTGCTCATCGTTTGCTTCGTCGTGGTCGTGATCGGCGGCATCGGCTCCGTCAAGGGCGCGCTGGTGGCGTCGTTGTTGCTGGGGTTTGTCGATACCTTCGGCAAGGTGTTCTGGCAGGACGCCGCGGGCGTGCTGATCTACCTGCTGATGGCGGTCATTCTGCTCTGGAAGCCGCAGGGTCTGTTCCGGGCGGGCTGACGATCATGACTTCCCCGTTCCAGACGCCGTCGTCTCCGCACCGCCGCGCGTGGCTGCATGGGCTGGGCTGGCTTGCCACGTTCGCGATACTCGGCGCCGCGCCCTTCGTGCTGACGGCGGACAGCCACCGCTTCTACATCGAGCTGCTCAGCAAGGTGATGATCATGGCGATCTTCGCGTTGTCGCTGCAGTTGCTGATTGGCTATACGGGGCTCGTGAGCCTCGGCCATGCGGCTTACTTCGCGGTCGCGGCCTATGCCACGGCGATGCTCTCGCCGCAGGGGGAAGCCGGTAACGGCTGGCTGCTGCTGATCGGCGCGCTGGGCGCTTCCGCCACGCTGGCAATGGCGGTGGGGATGCTGGTGCTGCGCACGCGCGGTGTGTACTTCATCATGGTGACGCTGGCGTTCGCGCAGATGGTGTACTTCGTCTTCCACGACACGAAGATCGCGGGCGGGAGCGATGGGACGTATATCTACTTCCGGCCCGAGTTCGGACTGCTGAGCGAGCGGCCGATCTCGGTCAACGATCCGGCGGTGTTCTATTGGCTCGTGCTGGCGGCGCTGGTCGTCACGGTAGGGGCGCTGGCGATGCTGCTGCGGTCGCGCTTCGGGCATGCGCTCGTCGGCATTCGGCACAACGAGCAGCGCATGCGGGCGGCGGGGTATGCGACTTACCGCTACCAGCTTGGGGCGTTCGTCGCGGGCGGGGTCTTTGCCGGGCTTGCGGGATTTCTCTATGCGATCCAGTTCGGATTCGTGAATCCCGAGATCGCGTCGTGGCATCAGTCCGGGAACGCGATGCTGATGGTGATTCTCGGCGGCGTCGGCAGCCTGGCGGGCGCCGTGCTTGGGGCGTTTTCGTTCGTGCTGCTGGCCGAGTGGTTCGGCAGCCTGACCAGGCACTGGCAACTGCTGATGGGCGGCTTCATCATCGTCGCGGTGGCGCTGCTGCCGAAGGGGCTGGTCAGTGTGCCGGCGGTATTGCGGCAGCGCGGGCGCAGGCGGGAAGACCCCGCACAGGCCACGGCGCGGCGGGAGCGGGAGGCCATATGATCGATCCGCTGGTGCCGCCCGTGCTGCAGGCCGAACGGCTGACGCGTCGGTTCGGCGGGCTCCTTGCCGTCAACGAGGTAGACCTGAGCGTCGGGCTGCACGAGATTCATGCGGTCATCGGGACCAATGGCGCGGGCAAGTCGACGCTGATCAATATGCTGTCGGGCGAGCTGCCGCCATCGTCGGGCAGGCTGCAGCTGCAGGGCGAGGACGTGACGGGCTGGGATCAGCCGCGGCTTGCGCGCAGCGGCATTGGCCGTAGCTACCAGCGCAACAACATCTTTCTGCCGCTGACCGTACGCGAAAACTGCCGGCTGGCCGCGCAGTCCCGCGCGCAGCGGGCATGGCGGCTCTGGGAGCCCGCGCAGTCCTGCCGTACGAGCCGCGCGCTGGCCGACGAAGCGCTCGAACGCGCGGGGCTCGCGGTGCATGCGGATCGTGTGGCGAGCGAACTCGCGCATGGGCAGAAGCGGCAGCTCGAGGTGGCGATGTGCCTGGCCACGCAGCCCGTGGCGTTGCTGCTGGACGAACCGCTTGCGGGCATGGGCGCGGAAGAGTCGTCGCGCATGCTCGAACTGCTGCGCGGACTGCGCGACGAGCATGCCATCGTGCTCGTCGAGCACGACATGGAGGCGGTCTTCGCGGTGGCCGACCGCATCACGGTGATGGTCAACGGTAGTGTCATCGCCTCCGGCGAGCCAGCCGACATTCGGGCCAATCGCGAGGTTCAGCTGGCGTATCTCGGCGAGATGGACGATGCGGCGATCACCGGAGAGGCGGAATGACGGCGGACATCATCGCGGCCACGGGCATCCATGCGTGGTACGAATCGAGTCATGTTCTGCGCGGCATCGACTTCCGGGTGGGCGCCGGCGAAACCGTCGGGCTGCTGGGCCGCAATGGCATGGGCAAGAGCACGCTGCTGCGAACGCTGCTCGGCCACGTGCGCCAGCGCGAAGGTACCATCCTCGTCGCCGGACGAGACCGATCGCGCGCGCAACCGCATGAAGTCGCCCGGCTAGGTGTCGCCTATGTCCCCGAAGGACGTGGCATCTTTCCGAATCTGAGCGTGCGCGAAAACCTGATCATGGCCGCCCGCGCGGGCGTCGATGGCCGCCGTGACTGGGACGAGGCGCGCGTGCTGGCGCTGTTCCCCCGTCTGGCGGAGCGGCTGTCTCATGGCGGCCAGCAGCTGTCCGGCGGCGAACAGCAGATGCTGTCGATCGGCCGCGCGCTGATGACCAACCCCGCTTGTCTCGTGCTCGACGAAGCGACCGAAGGCCTCGCGCCCATGATCGTGCGCGAAATCTGGCGCGTGATCGCGACCGTGCGCGCGTCCGGCATCGCCGCCGTGGTGGTGGATCGCAACTATCGCGCCGTGCTCGACCATGCCGACCGTGTGGTTGTGCTCGAGAAAGGCCAGGTCGTTGCCGCCGGAGACGCGAAGGACCTCGCCGCCAGCCCCACCGTCCTCGACCGCCTGCTTGGCGTGTAACCCAAGTCGATATGTCGTCACAATATGGCGACAACCCCGGCCCTGTCGCGGGCCCGCAACAACCGCATCAAGCGCCGCCGACCTTGACCTCCCCTGCGCCGCACACCATGCTTGACGCGTCGACCGCGCCACTCGCGGGTCCGACCGGGGTGCCCAGCAGTGGTCGTAACGGTGCACTTCCTCTAGAATGGCGCGCAATTGTGCAATGCAATAGACATCCACATCGAAGAAGGCGATAAGCCCGACGGACCGGAACCACTTGCGTGAGAGAGAACCCGCCGATGCGTCGCCGAGACCTCAGGTCCCGGCGAGGGCGGGCAGTGAGGCGCTGACCGGTCCATCACACCCTGACCATGACCACCCAATCCGCAACCAGTCATTACTTCGTCGAAAGTCCGAGCACGCGCGCGCTCGTCCTCGGTGCCATCGGCGTGGTGTTCGGTGACATCGGCACCAGCCCGCTCTACGCGCTCAAGGAGTGCTTCAGCCAGGAACATGGCATCCCGTTCAGCCCCGATGCCGTGCTTGGCGTCATCTCGATGCTGTTCTGGGCCATGATCATCGTGGTCTCGCTCAAGTACGTCGTGTTCGTGATGCGGGCCGACAACAATGGGGAGGGCGGGGTGCTCGCCCTGATGGCCCTCGTGCTGCGGACCGCGGCGCCGCGGTCGCGGAAGGCGCGGCTGCTGATGATGCTGGCGATCTTCGGCGCCTGCATGTTCTACGGGGATGCGGTGATCACGCCGGCCATCTCCGTGCTGTCGGCGGTGGAGGGCCTCGAGGTCGCGGCGCCGCAGCTGTCGCATTTCGTGATCCCGATCACGCTGATCATCCTGATCGCGCTATTCCTGATCCAGCGGCACGGGACGGCGGCCGTGGGCAAGCTGTTCGGGCCGATCATGATCGTCTGGTTCGTCACGCTGGGCCTGCTCGGCATCTACAACGTGATGCAGTCGCCGGAGATCTTCAAGGCGATCAACCCCTGGTATGGCGTTAACTTCCTGATCGAGCATTCGCTGCAGGCGTTCATCGTCCTCGGCGCGGTGTTCCTCGTGCTGACGGGGGCGGAAGCGCTCTACATCGACATGGGTCATTTCGGCGCGCGGCCGATCCGCATCGGCTGGTTCATCCTCGTGATGCCGAGCCTGATGCTCAACTACTTCGGCCAGGGCGCGATGCTCCTGCTGCATCCGGAAGCCGCCAGCAATCCGTTCTACCTGATGGTCCCGGGCCCGCTGCTGCTGCCGATGGTGCTGCTGGCCACCTGCGCCACGGTCATCGCCTCGCAGGCCGTGATCTCGGGCGCGTTCTCGCTGACCAGCCAGGCGATCCAGCTCGGCTTCGTGCCGCGCATGCGCATCCGCTACACGTCGGCCGCGGAAATGGGCCAGATCTACCTGCCGGTGATCAACTGGATCCTGCTGGTGCTCGTGGTGGCGGTGGTCATTTCGTTCAAGAAGTCGGAGAACCTTGCCGCCGCGTACGGCATCGCGGTGACCACGACGATGCTGATCACGACGTTCCTCGCGGGCTTCGTGATGCGCAGTGTCTGGAAGTGGAACCCCGTGTTCGTCACGCTGCTGAGCGCGGGCTTCCTGCTGGTGGACCTCACGTTCTTCTCGGCCAACCTGCTGAAGGTGGCGGAGGGCGGCTGGTTCCCGCTGCTGATGGGCAGCGCGGCGTTCTTCCTGCTGATGACCTGGTACAGCGGCCGCAAGCTGCTGCGCGCGCGCAGTCTGGAGGACGGCATTCCGCTGGAGCCGTTTATCGCGGGCCTGCTCGCCCATCCGCCGCATCGGGTGGAGGGGACGGCGGTGTTCCTGACCGGCAATACGGAGTCGGTGCCGGTGTCGCTGCTGCACAACCTGAAGCACAACCGCGTCCTGCACGAGCGCGTGGTCTTCCTGAGCTTCGTCACGCGGGACATCCCGTATGTGGACGACGATCACCGGTTGACGTGCAAGGATCTTGGAGGTGGGGTGTTCATCCTGAAGTCCGAGTATGGCTTCAAGGAAACCCCGGACGTCCAGCGCGTGCTCGACCTTGCCCAGCGCAAGCTGAACATGGAGTTCGAGCTGATGGAAACCTCGTTCTTCATCGCCCGCGAGTCGGTGATTCCGTCGAAACTGCCGGGGATGTCGATGTGGCGCGAAAGCTTGTTCGCGTGGATGCATCAGAACGGCGCGAAACCGTCGGACTTCTTTTCGATTCCGGCGAACCGTGTGGTGGAGTTGGGGACGAAGGTCGAGATCTAGCAAGCCCCGAGGGTTTGCTCCCCTCTCCTTTACTTTTAGGGAGAGGGGAGAGGGGGAGATGCGGTGGGGAGAGCGGTTACCGCTTCAGCTTGGCGAAGGCCGCTGCCATGGCGCCCGCCGGTTCCGCCTCCCGGCGGCCACCGCCGCCGAAGTTCTTGCCGCCGCCATGGCGTTGACCGCCCCGGTCGCCACCCCGATCGCCGCCGCCCGTGCGAGGCGCGGCCTGTCCCGGTTCGTCGTCCAGCCGCATCGTCAGGCCAATCCGGTTGCGCTTGACGTCCACTTCCATCACCTTGACCTTCACGATCTGGCCGGCCTTGACCACCTCGTGCGCGTCCTTGACGAACTTCGTCGACAGCGCCGAGATGTGAACCAGGCCGTCCTGGTGCACGCCGATATCGACGAACGCGCCGAACGCGGCCACGTTGGTAACCACGCCTTCGAGCACCATGCCCGGCTGCAGGTCCTTCACGTCCTCCACGCCGTCCTGGAACGTCGCGGTCTTGAACTCCGGACGCGGATCGCGTCCCGGCTTCTCCAGTTCGCCGATGATGTCCCGCACCGTCGGCAGGCCGAAGGTCTCGTCGGTGAACTGCTGCGCCGATAATCCACGCAGCGCCTCGCGGTTGCCCATCACGTCGGACAGGCCCTTCTTGATGTGGTCCAGAATCCGCTGCACCACCGGATACGCTTCCGGGTGCACCGACGACCGGTCGAGCGGATTGTCGCCCGTGTTGATCCGCAGAAAGCCCGCTGCCTGCTCGAACGTCTTGTCGCCGAGGCGCGGCACCTTCCTGAGCGCCTCGCGGTTGGAGAACGCGCCGTTGGCATCGCGGAACTCCACGATATTGCGCGCCAGCACCGTGTTCAGCCCCGACACCCGCGCGAGCAGCGGCGCCGAGGCGGTATTCACATCGACACCCACCGCGTTCACGCAGTCCTCGACCACGGCGTCCAGCGCCCGCGCCAGCTCGCGCTGGTTCACGTCGTGCTGGTACTGGCCCACCCCGATCGACTTCGGATCGATCTTGACGAGTTCGGCCAGCGGATCCTGCAGACGGCGCGCGATCGACACCGCGCCGCGCAGCGATACGTCGAGGTCCGGGAATTCCTTGGCCGCGAGCTCGGACGCCGAGTACACCGAAGCGCCGGCCTCGCTCACCACGATCTTGGTCAGCTTGAGTTCGGGCATGTTGCGCATCAGGTCCTGCACGAGCTTGTCGGTCTCGCGGCTGGCCGTGCCGTTGCCGATCGACACCAGCGCCACGCCATGTTGCTTTGCCATGCGCGCCATCGTGGCGAGCGATCCGTTCCAGTCGCGGCGCGGCTCATGCGGATAGATCGTCGCGGTTTCCAGCAGCTTGCCCGTGGCATCGACCACGGCGATCTTGCAGCCCGTGCGGATGCCCGGGTCCACGCCCATCACGGCCTTCGGGCCGGCAGGCGCGGCCAGCAGCAGTTCGTGCAGGTTGCGGCCGAACACCTTGATCGCCTCGTTCTCGGCGGTTTCGCGCAGCTGCGTCAGCAGTTCGGTCTCCAGATGCGGCTGCACCTTGACGCGCCAGCACCAGCGGCACACGTCGCCGAGCCACTTGTCGGCAGGGCGGTTCAGGTTCTGGATGCCCACATGGCGCGCGATCATGCCTTCGCATGGATGCGGCACCATCGCGTCCTGTTCCTCGCCAAGGCCGAGTTTGACCATCAGCACACCCGCATTGCGGCCACGGAAGAGCGCCAGCGCGCGATGCGACGGCACCGTGCGGATGGTCTCGCTGTACTGGTAGTAGTCGCGGAATTTCTCTTCCTCGGCGGTCTCCTTGCCTTCCATCACGGTGGAAGTCACCACGCCGTTGTTCCACAGATGCTCGCGGAGCTTGCCGAGCAGGTCGGCGGTTTCCCCGAACTGTTCGGACAGGATGTCGCGCGCGCCATCGAGCGCGGCCTTGACGTCGGGCACGCCGCCGTCCGCGGTCGGGTTGCCGTTGACGAACTTGGTCGCCTCGGCCTGCGGGTCCAGCGTCGGGTCGGCGAGCAATGCCTGCGCCAGCGGCTCCAGGCCGCATTCGCGCGCGATCTGGGCGCGCGTGCGGCGCTTCGGCTTGTAGGGGAGGTACAGATCCTCGAGCGTCTGCTTGGTATCGGCGGCCTCGATGGCGGCGCGCAGCTCGTCGGTCAGCTTGCCCTGTTCCTCGATCGAGGCGAGGATCGTCGCGCGGCGGTCTTCCATGTCGCGCAGATACAGCAGGCGCTCTTCGAGATTACGCAGCTGCGTGTCATCCAGATTGCCGGTCACTTCCTTGCGGTAGCGGGCGATGAAGGGCACGGTCGCGCCTTCGTCCAGCAGTTCCACGGCCGCGGCCACCTGACGGGGCTGCACGGACAGTTCGGTCGCAATCAGCGAAACAATCTTTTGCGTGACGGAAGCAGGCAAGTTGGACATCGGGAAAACAGTCGGTCGAAAGCGGGGCATTTTGCCACAAGCGCGACGGCGGTCCAGTGACGTAAGGCGTGCTTTTGCATCGTTGTTCGTGACGAGGCGCCCGCGGGACGGCCGAGGGAGTGCCGAGGGAGTGCCGGATGCTAGAATCGCGACCATGATCGTGACCTTCCGAATGGCTGCCATCGCCGGCCGTATGCCTCCCATGCTCCGTCCCTTGCTCGCGCTGAGCCTGCTGCTGGCCGCGGCGATCGCGCCCCTGTCCACCGCGTATGCGCAGGCTTCCGCGCCGCAGGGGGCGGAGGTGCCCGTCAAGCGCGACTTCGAAGGCGAACGCAAGGCGATCGGCGATGCGCGCGCCTGGACGAACTACCGGTTCGCGCTCGCCGAGCGCGAGTGCTACAGCAAGTTTCTGGTGAACCGCTGCATCGAGAAGGCGCAGGATGAGCAGCGCGCGGAACTGCACGTGCTACGCAAGCGCGAACTCGATGTCGGCGACGCGGAGCGCGCTTACAAGGCCGCCACGCGCGACCGCGAGCAGGCGATCCGCCGCGCCGAGTACGAAGCGGGCCAGCCGGGCCGCGCGGCCAACGAGGCGGCGAGCCGCGCCGCCTATGACCGCAAGCAGCAGGAGCAGCAGTTGCGCGACGCGCAGCGCGCCGCCGATGCGCCGTCCCGCGCCGCGAATGCGCAGGCATTCCAGCAGAAGCAGGCCGATTTCGACGCGCGCGTGAAGGAGGCCCAGCAGAAGGGCGCCGAGCAGGCGCGTCAGCGGCAGGAGAACGTCAAGGCGTTCGAAGAGAAGCAGCGGCAGGCCGCCGAGCGTCAGAAGGCGCTGGACGAGCGCCGCGAGAACGCGAAGCAGAAGCAGAATCCGGGTGGCAGCACGCCGAGCCCGTTCGGGTTCTGAGCGGGCCGCAGGTTGGACGCGCAGGTTGGAAGATACGGGCGGGACGATAAGCGGCGGGACGATACGCATATGGACGACAACCTCAATACCGTCTCTCGGCGGATCATCGAATTGCAGATCGAACATCGCGACCTCGATTACCTGATCGATCGTCTGTCCGCGGATGCCGCGCACGACGAACTGCAGCTGCGGCGCCTGAAGAAACGGCGCCTCAAGCTCAAGGACGCGATCATGCTGCTGCAGCTACAACTCGAACCCGATGTACCGGCATGACCGGCACGGTCCCTACAGCGTACAGAGAACCATCCCCCATAGTGTCAGACCTTACCGCCCTGCCGCCCGAAGAGGGCGGTGACCCCGCCGCCGGCGACGAAGCCGCCGGCCTGGCGTCCGAGCTGCGCGCCGCGACCGCGGCGCAACTGGCCACGCAGGCCCAGCAACTCGGCAAGATTTTCGCGGAGACGGGCACGCTCGCGAGCGCGATTCCCGGTTATCGTCCGCGCGCCTCGCAGCAGCAGATGGCCGAAGCGGTAGCGGGCGCCATCGCCGAACACGACACCGTGATCGTCGAGGCCGGCACGGGCACCGGCAAGACCTACGCCTACCTTGTTCCCGCGATGCTGTGGGGCGGCAAGGTGATCCTCTCCACGGGGACCAAGAACCTCCAGGACCAGCTCTTCCTGCGCGATATTCCGACCGTGCGGCACGCGTTGAACGTGCCGGTGTCGGTGTCGCTGCTCAAGGGCCGTGCGAACTACGTGTGTCATTACCACCTCGAACGCGCGCAGGCCAATGGCCGCCTCGCGTCGAAGCAGGACGTGGCGTGGCTGCGCGATATTTCGAAATTCGCCAAGACGTCGGCGTCCGGTGACAAGGCCGAACTGTCGGCCGTCCCGGAGAACGCGCCGGTCTGGCAGCTGGTCACGTCGACGCGCGACAACTGCCTCGGCAGCGAATGCCCGAACTACAAGGAATGCTTCGTCATGCGCGCCCGCAAGGAGGCGCAGCAGGCGGACGTGGTGGTCGTGAACCACCACCTGTTCTTCGCGGACGTGGTGCTGCGCGACACGGGCATGGCCGAGTTGCTGCCGGCCGCGAACACCGTGATCTTCGACGAGGCGCACCAGCTTCCGGAAACCGCGACGCTATTCTTCGGCGACACGCTTTCCACGAGCCAGTTGCTCGAGATCGCGCGCGATACGGTCGCGGAAGGCCTGTCGCACGCGCGTGACGCGGTGGACTGGGTCGCGCTCGGCGCGCCGCTCGAGCGCGCCACCCGCGATCTGCGGCTCGTCTTCGGTCGCGACAACATGCGGCTGGCCGTCGGCCAGATCGAGTCGGACCCGCGCATGCGCGAACCGTTCTTCGAGACGCTCGATGCGGTGGACGCCGCGCTCGGCGATTTCGTGGAGGCGCTGGAGAGCCAGGCCGAGCGCGCGGAGTCGCTCGAGCAATGCCACCGGCGCGCGGTGGAACTCTCGCAACGTCTGACCGCGTGGCGCAACGATGCGGTCTCCGCGGCCGCGCCCACGCCGGAACCCAAGGCCGGCGATGAGGCGGCCACGACCGACGCAGCGACCGACGCCGCAACGGCCACCGCCACGCCCGCGGCCACCGACGCGAGAAAGGCCGCCGGCCCCGAAACTGTGCGCTGGGTCGAAGTCTTCTCCCAGTCGGTCCAGCTGCATCGCACGCCGCTGTCCATTGCCCCGATCTTCACGCGGCAGCGCGAAGGGCAGCCGCGCGCATGGGTCTTCACGTCGGCCACGCTGTCGGTAAAGGGCAATTTCGCCCATTACGCCGCGCAGCTCGGTCTGGACAAGGACCGCTCGCTGACGCTGCCTAGCCCGTTCGACTACGCGTCGCAGGGCCTGCTCTACGTGCCGCGCGACATGCCGCAGCCGCAGGCCCCGAACTTCACCGAAGCCGTCGTCGAGCGCGCGCTGCCGCTGATCGAAGCGGCGGGCGGCCGCACGTTCCTGCTCTGCACGACGCTTCGCGCGGTGCAGAAGGCCTCCGACATGCTGTACGACGCGTTCGCGGAGCGCGGGCTGGAACTGCCGCTGCTCGTGCAGGGGCAGGCCAGCCGCACCGAACTGCTCGACCGCTTCCGGGAGCTCGGTAATGCGGTGCTCGTCGGCAGCCAGAGTTTCTGGGAGGGCGTCGATGTCCGTGGCGAGGCACTATCCCTCGTGATCATCGACAAGCTGCCGTTCGCGCCGCCCGATGACCCCGTGCTCGCCGCGCGCATGGAGGTGCTGCAGAAGAAGGGCCTGAGCCCGTTCGCGGTCCACCAGCTGCCGCATGCGGTCATCACGCTCAAGCAGGGGGCGGGGCGGCTGATCCGCTCGGAATCCGATAGAGGCGTGCTGGCGATCTGCGATATGCGTCTGGTCGAGAAACCCTATGGGCGCCAGATCTGGCAAAGCCTGCCGCCGTTCACGCGGACGCGCGAGGCGGCAACCGTGATCAAGTTCCTCGAGGATCTGCGGGCGCCGAAGGCGTGAGCCCAATAGACGAGGCACACACCCAAGGCATAAAAAAACCTCGCTTGCGCGAGGTTTTTTTACGTTGGCGTCAGCCTGTCAGAACACTTCCCACCAAGACTTGTCCTTCCGGCGCTCACCGTACTTGATGAAATCGCTGTTGGGATAGTTGTGTTCCATCACGCGGGCCGTATCGTCGCGCAGATCCTTCATGCCGAGCGAGTCGTACGAACGGATCATGATGTACAGCGCTTCTTCGTTCGCCGGCGCGCCGTCGTATTCCTTGAGCGACTGCTGGGCGCGGTTCACGGCGGCCAGGTAGGCGCCGCGGCGATAGTAGTAGCGCGCGGCGTGCACCTCGTGCTGCGCCAGGGCGTTGACGATGTACTGCATGCGCTGGCGCGCATCCTCGGTGTACTTGCTGTCCGGGAAGCGCGTGACCAGCGTGTTGAACGCGTCGAACGCCGCCTTGGCCGCCTTCGGGTCGCGTTCGCTGAGATCCTGCCCCGAGAACCGGCCCAGCCAGCCGAGGTTGTCGTTGAAGTTGATCAGCCCCTTGAGGTAGTAGGCGTAATCGATGTTCGGATGGCTCGGATGCAGCTGGATGAAGCGGTCGATCGCGGCGAGCGCGGCGGCGGTTTCGCCGTCACGGTAGTTCGCGTACGCGGTGTCGATCTGCGCCTGCTGCGCATAACGGCCGAACGGATAGCGTCCTTCGAGCTTTTCGTACAGCTTGACCGCTCGCGTATAGTCGCCGCCGTCGAGCGCGTCCTTGGCTTCCGAATATAATTTGTTGGCCGACCAGCCAGCCGTTTCGTCAGGCTGGTCCCCAAGCAGGCCGCACGCGGACAGCAGCACGCAGCCGCCTGCGAGCAACATGGCTCCAACTCTGGCGCGCCAGTCGGCGCGCTTAGTGCTCTTGGTGCTCAGCTTTTTAGTGCTCTGCAATTCTGTGCTCTGCAAATGCATGGGCAACCTATCCCGGATGAAAAATAGCGCCAAGCATTATAGCCCAACCCCCCAGCCCGAAAACGGCATTGCAGGGGTACCCCGCGAACGCAACCGGCTCGCGCCCACGGAATTGACCGATCCCGAGCTCGACGACACCGACGATGATGCCGGCGACGAGGCCGACGGAAGCGCCTCCGGCGCCATGCCGGCGCAGTCGGATATGGCGCCGCTGACACTCGAGGTCGATAGTGCCGCACATGGCGAACGTCTCGACAAACTGCTCGCCCGGCATTTCAAGGAATTTTCGCGCAGCCGGATCCAGCAATGGATCGAGGACGGCGCCGTGCGCGTGGATGGCGAGCCCCGGCGCGCCAAGGATGCCGTCCAGATGGGGCAGCGCATCGACATCCAGCCGCAGGCGTCGCCCGAGACCCATGCCTTCACGGCGGAGGATGTGCCGCTGGACGTCGTCTACGAAGACGCGACGCTGCTCGTCATCGACAAGCCGGCCGGGCTCGTCGTGCATCCGGCGGCGGGCAACTGGAGCGGGACGGTGCTCAATGGGCTGCTGTATCGCTATCCGGGTTCGTCTTCGCTGCCGCGCGCCGGTATCGTCCATCGGCTCGACAAGGAGACCTCTGGGCTGATGGTCGTGGCGCGCACGCTCACGGCGCAGACGGACCTCGTGCGTCAGTTGCAGGCGCGCACGGTCAAGCGGACGTATATCGCGCTGGTGTGGGGGCAGACGCCCGACGAGGGCACGATCGACGCGCCGATCGGCCGCGATCCGCGCGAGCGGACGCGCATGGCCATCGTCCACACGAACAGCGGCAAGCCGTCGCGGACGCATTTCCGTACGTTGGCGACGGTGCCGCTGGGGCGGTCGAAGGTTTCGTACGTGGAATGCCAGCTCGAGACGGGCCGCACGCATCAGATCCGCGTGCACTTCGAGTCGATCGGTCATCCGCTGCTGGGCGACCCCGTCTACCACAAGGCTACGCAACGCGGCCAACGTCCGGCCATTCGCGTGCCGCTGCCGGTGCCGTTCACGCGGCAGGCGCTGCATGCCTACCGGCTCGGCCTCATCCATCCCGCCACGGGCCGCAAGATATCCTGGGAAGCCCCGCCCCCCGAGGACCTCCAGGCGCTGATCGATGCCCTCGATTTCGAAGGGTACGAGGGCGAGGAGGACGATGACGGCGCCTTCGATGCCTCACAGTACGATGCCAATGGGCTATATATCGGCGGAGGCGAGGACGAGGACGACGAGGACGACGAGGACGACGAGGACGACGAGGACGACGAGGACGACGAGGACGACGAGGACGACGAGGACGACGAGACCGACGAGACCGACGAGACCGACGAGACCGACGAGACCGACGAGACCGACGAGACCGACGAGACCGACGGCGAAGAGCGTGACAGGAAGGTGGGCGGCAACACGGCAGGTGGCAAGAAGGCAGGTGGCAATGGCCGGCGCTGACTGGATCGTCCCAGACTGGCCCGCGCCGGCGCGCGTGCGCGCGCTGTCAACCACGCGCCTCGGCGGCGTGAGCGCCGCGCCGTACGGGCTCGCCGACGGCAGTCCCGGCGGGCTCAACCTCGGCACCCACGTCGGCGACGCCCCGGAAGCCGTCGCCACCAACCGTGCGCGCCTCGCCGCGCGGTTGCCCGCGATGCCGCAATGGCTCGAACAGGTCCACGGCTGCGCCGTCGCCACCGCCGACGACGCGCCCGACGCGCCCGGCGCGACCGACGCGACCGACGCGACCGGCAGCGCAACCCGTCGCGCGGCCGGCGCCGTGGCTCAGTCCGGCCCCGGCGTGCCGCGCGCGGACGCCAGTGTGTCGGCCACCGCGGGTCATGTCTGCGCGATCATGACGGCGGACTGCCTGCCCGTGCTGCTGTGCGACCGGGCGGGTACCGTGGTGGGCGCCGCCCATGCGGGATGGCGGGGGCTCTGCGCGGGCGTGATCGAGGCGACCATCGCGCGCATGGCCCAGCGGGCAGGGGAGCCGTCGCCGCAGTGGCTGGCATGGCTGGGCCCGGCCATCGGCCCATCGGCATTCGAAGTCGGCGCAGAGGTCCGCGAGGCGTTTCTTGCCGCCGCGAGAGAAGACGAGCATGCCGCGGTGGACGCCGCATTCCGCCCGGTGGCGGGAAGCCCCGGCAAGTATCTGGCCGACCTCTATGCGCTGGCCCGCACGCGGCTGCACCGCGCGGGGTGCGTGGACGTCTATGGCGGCGATACCTGCACCGTCACCGATGCCGAACGGTTTTTCTCGTATCGCCGTGACGGCGTCACGGGCCGCATGGCGACCCTGGTGTGGCTGGCGGACTAAGGCCCTTGCTCAGCCATCCAGCTCCATAGCGGACCCAGCCGCAGCCACAGCCACAGCCACAGCCACAGCCACGACCGCAGCCACAGCCGCAAACGCAAACGCAAACGAAGCCACAGTCGCAGCCCAACGTGGCGCCGGTGCAAAACCAGAGGCCACCGCCAACCCGAGGTCAGCGCGACTCGGAGGGCGGTGGCGCGGAGGCCGCGGCTTCAGCGGCCTCCCGGGCCTTCCGCCTCCGCTTCCGCGCAGGCGTCCCGAGGATGTACAGGATCAACGCCACAGGCCCCACGCCATAGCCCAAAAACGTCAGCACCCCCGCCACGACGGTGTGTTCCGAGATAGCCATCATCAGCGCGACGTACAGCCAGGCGATCGCTACGATATACATCGTTGTTTCAACTCGTTGTGATAGACGCCGACCCTACCGTGAGGTAGGCCCTGGAGGATAAAACCGCCATACGGAAGTCCGCATTGACAGGCCCTCCCTTGCAAGGCAACAATGCCTTCAAATGTATCGGAACAAGCAGGGTTCAGACAGATTCACGCAGCACCCCGCAGCATAGCGCACGGCCCCCCGTGGAGCCCGGCACGAACCGGGCAAGGTTCCAGTGGGCCACGCATCCGGCAGACCAGGCCGGATCAGGGGCGGGTCGGGAGACAGGTACCCCGTTCCCGTCGACATTTTCGCGGCAAGAACGCAGCGCAATCGACGGCAAAGAGACGATTACATCATGGCGACCGGCAAAGGTGCGGCAGCTTCCGAAAAGGAAGGCAAGTCCCAACCATCTCAGTTCGTGCCGGGGCCATTCGATCCAGCCGCATGGCTGGAATGGTCCCGACAGTGGGCACCCGACATGACCGGCGGCATGCCGGGCGCCATGCCGGGGGCGTTTCCCGGCGCTTCGTTCGGTGCCTTCCCTGGTGCCACATTCCCTAACGGCCAATTTCCCACGGGCGCATTCCCCGCTGGCGCCCCATTCTCCGCCGAGGGTTTCCCCGGCGGCGAAGCCTTCGCGCGCATGTTCCAGAACGCGTTCGGCGGCGCGCAGGCCACGCCGGTGAAAATCGCCCCCACGCAGCTCGCGCAGATCCAGCAACGCTACCTGCAGGACTTCACGCAGCTGTGGCGCGAGATGGGCGAGACCGCCGCGGCGCAGGCCAGCGCGGCCGCCGCTGGGGCGGCGAACGGCGCCAAGGCGGCCGCCAGCGGCGCCGCGGGCGGCAACGGCCATGCCCCGCATCATGCCCCGCTGAACGACCGCCGCTTCTCGAGCGAAGCGTGGCGCAACAACGCGCCATACCACTACGCGGCGGCGTTCTACCTGCTGACCGCGCGCGCGATGACCGAAATGGCCGACGCCGTCGAGGCCGACAGCAAGACGCGCCAGCGCATCCGCTTCGCGGTGTCGCAATGGGTCGATGCGATGTCGCCCGCCAACTTCCTCGCGACCAATCCCGACGCCCAGCAGCGCCTGATTGAATCGGGCGGCGAGTCGCTGCGCGCGGGCGTGCGCAATATGCTCGAGGACCTGCAGCGCGGCAAGATCTCGCAGACCGACGAGACCGCGTTCGAGGTCGGCCGCAACGTCGCCGTCAGCGAAGGGGCGGTGGTCTACGAGAACGAATACTTCCAGCTGCTTCAGTACAAGCCGCTGACTGACAAGGTCTATGCGCGGCCGCTGCTGCTGGTGCCGCCGTGCATCAACAAGTTCTACATCCTCGACCTGCAGCCCGAGAGCTCGCTCGTGCGGCACGCGGTGGAACAGGGCCATACGGTCTTCCTCGTGTCATGGCGCAACCCCGACGCGACGATGGCCGAGCGTACGTGGGACGACTACATCGAACACGCGGCGATCCGCGCGATCGAGGTCGCGCGCGATATCAGCGGGCAGGACCAGATCAATGTGCTCGGTTTCTGCGTGGGCGGCACGATCGTCGCCACGGCGCTCGCGGTACTGGCCGCGCGGGGCGAACGTCCGGCCGCCAGCCTGACGCTGCTGACCACGCTGCTCGACTTCAGCGACACCGGCATCCTGGACGTGTTCGTCGACGAGGCCCACGTGCAGTTGCGGGAGGCGACCATCGGCGGCACGGCCGGCGCGCCCTGCGCGCTGCTGCGCGGCGTGGAGTTGGCGAATACGTTCTCGTTCCTGCGGCCCAACGACCTCGTCTGGAACTACGTGGTCGACAACTACCTCAAGGGCAAGACGCCGGTCCCGTTCGACCTGCTGTTCTGGAACGGCGACGCGACCAACCTGCCGGGCCCATGGTACTGCTGGTATCTGCGTCATACGTATCTGCAAAACGAATTGAAGACACCGGGCAAACTGACGGTCTGCAACGCGCCGATCGATCTCGGCGCGATCGACGTCCCGACCTACATCTACGGCTCGCGTGAAGACCACATCGTGCCGTGGACGTCGGCCTACGCATCGACCGCGCTGCTCGAGAACAAGCTGCGCTTCGTGCTCGGCGCGTCGGGCCATATTGCCGGCGTGATCAATCCCCCGGCCAAGAAAAAGCGCAGTCACTGGACCAACGACGCGTTGCCTGGCACCGCGCAGGAATGGCTGGCCGGCGCGACCGAACATGCCGGCAGCTGGTGGCCGGACTGGGATAACTGGCTCGCCAGACAGGCCGGGCCCAAGCGCGCGGCGCCCACGACGTATGGCAACGCGCATTACAAGGCCATCGAGGCCGCGCCGGGCCGTTACGTCAAAGCGCGCGCATGACAGCTGGCCCGCGCGTCCCGGCGTGGACGCGCGTCACCTGACACACGGGTCCCGCGGGTGACCGCGGTCCCGCTTTTCGAACCGATCTGCATACCTTTCGAGAGGATCTCAAATGACTGACATCGTCATCGTTTCCGCCGCCCGTACCGGCGTGGGCAAGTTTGGCGGCTCGCTGGCCAAGATTCCGGCGCCGGAACTGGGCGCGATCGTGATCAAGGCCGCGCTCGAGCGCGCGGGGGTCAAGCCCGACCAGGTCAGCGAAGTCATCATGGGCCAGGTGCTGACGGCGGGCGCCGGCCAGAATCCGGCGCGCCAGGCGTCGCGCAAGGCGGGGCTGCCGGACATGGTGCCCGCCATGACCATCAACAAGGTGTGCGGTTCCGGCCTGAAGGCCGTGATGCTCGCCGCCAACGCGATCACGGCCGGCGATGCCGAGATCGTCGTGGCGGGCGGCATGGAGAACATGAGCGCCGCGCCGCACGTGCTGCCGGGCTCGCGCGACGGCTTCCGCATGGGCGATGCCAAGCTGATCGACTCGATGATCGTCGATGGCCTGTGGGACGTCTATAACCAGTACCACATGGGTATCACGGCCGAGAACGTGGCCAAGGAGTACGGCATCTCGCGCGAGGCGCAGGACGAGTTCGCGGTGCAATCGCAGAACAAGGCCGAGGCCGCGCAGAAGGCGGGCCGCTTCGACGAGGAAATCGTTCCCGTCCTGATTCCGCAGCGCAAGGGCGACCCCATCGCGTTCAAGACGGACGAGTTCGTGCGCCAGGGCGCGACGCTGGACAGCATCTCGGGCCTCAAGCCCGCCTTCGACAAGTCGGGCACGGTGACCGCCGCGAACGCCTCGGGCATCAACGACGGTGCGGCCGCTGTGGTCGTGATGTCGGCCGCCAAGGCAAAGGAACTCGGCCTGACGCCGCTCGCGACGATCAAGGCGTACGCGAACGCGGGCGTGGATCCGGCCGTGATGGGCATCGGCCCGGTGCCGGCATCCAGGCGCTGCCTGTCGCGCGCGGGCTGGACCGTGAACGATCTGGACCTGATGGAGATCAACGAGGCGTTTGCCGCGCAGGCGCTGGCCGTGCATCAGCAAATGGGCTGGGACACCTCGAAGATCAACGTGAACGGCGGTGCGATCGCGATCGGTCATCCGATCGGCGCATCGGGCTGCCGGATTCTCGTCACGCTGCTGCACGAGATGAAGCGACGCGATGCCAAAAAGGGCCTCGCATCGCTGTGTATCGGCGGCGGCATGGGTGTCGCGCTGGCCGTGGAACGGTGAGGGGTTTCCACAACAGGCAACTAACGATCGATGATCGACAATCGACAATAAAGCCAACTAGGAGCGAATAATGACTCAGCGCATTGCATATGTGACCGGCGGCATGGGCGGTATCGGGACCGCGATTTGCCAGCGTCTGGCACGGGACGGCTTCAAGGTGGTGGCTGGCTGCGGCCCGAACTCGCCGCGCCGCGAGAAGTGGCTGGAGCAGCAGCGCGCGCTCGGTTTCGAATTCGTGGCGTCCGAAGGAAACGTCGCGGACTGGGACTCGACCAAGGCCGCGTTCGACAAGGTGAAGGCCGAGGTCGGCGAAGTGGACGTGCTCATCAACAACGCGGGCATCACGCGCGACGTGGTGTTCCGCAAGATGACGCGTGCCGACTGGGACGCGGTGATCGACACGAACCTGACCTCGCTGTTCAACGTGACCAAGCAGGTCATCGACGGCATGGCGGACCGCGGCTTCGGCCGGATCGTGAATATCTCGTCGGTCAACGGCCAGAAGGGCCAGTTCGGTCAGACGAACTATTCGACGGCCAAGGCCGGCCTGCATGGCTTCACGATGGCGCTGGCGCAGGAAATGGCCACAAAGGGCGTGACCGTGAACACGGTGTCGCCGGGCTACATCGCCACGGACATGGTCAAGGCGATCCGCCAGGACGTGCTGGACAAGATCGTGGCGACGATCCCGGTCAAGCGCCTGGGCCTGCCCGAGGAAATCGCGTCGATCTGCTCTTGGCTCTCGTCGGACGAGTCCGGCTTCGCGACCGGTGCGGACTTCTCGCTGAACGGCGGTCTCCACATGGGCTGATGCGGTCCGGTTAGCCGCGCGCGGCGCGGCACACACGGCAGGGCAATGTGTGCTGCGCTGCGGGTTTTCCTTAAACCGTGGCGGCTTTCCATAGTGCTTTCTTGAGCATAGAATCAGGGGCAGCGGCGCAGCCGGCACCAAAACAGAGCGGAGCGCGGCGACGACAAAGGATAGAGCACCGATGGCCACGACAAAGAAAGGCGCAGAGCGACTGATCAAGAAGTATCCCAATCGCAGGCTCTACGATACGCAGACCAGTACCTACATCACCCTCGCGGACGTCAAACAGCTGGTCATGGACTCGGAAGAGTTCAAGGTGGTTGACGCCAAGTCCGGCGAGGAACTCACGCGCAGCATCCTGCTGCAGATCATTCTGGAAGAAGAAACCGGCGGCGTGCCGATGTTCTCGAGCCCGATGCTCTCGCAGATCATCCGCTTCTACGGCCACGCGATGCAGGGCATGATGGGCACGTATCTGGAAAAGAACATCCAGGCGTTCATCGACATCCAGAACAAGCTCGCCGAAAACTCCAAGGGGCTCTACTCGGGCGAAGCGTTCAGCCCCGACATGTGGTCCCAGTTCATGAACATGCAGGGCCCGATGATGCAAGGCATGATGAGCAACTACATCGAGCAGAGCAAGAACCTGTTCGTGCAGATGCAGGAGCAGATGCAGAGCCAGGCCAAGAACATGTTCGGGACCTTCCCGTTCAATCAGCAGGACACCAAGAAGTAAATCCCCCCTCCACACACAAGTACGACGCGGTCGGGCAGGTTTCGGGCACGTCCGATCCCGCTCGATCATATCGCGCCGCGCGAGCGCGCAAACCGGGGTAAGATCGCGGTCTTTCAAGGCATCGGCGTCCATGTGGACGCCGTTTTCGCATGAGCCAGCTGTATCTTGCACCGATGGAAGGTCTCGCGGACTGCGTGCTGCGCGACGTATTGACGCGCACAGGCGGATTCGACCGGTGCGTGTCGGAATTCGTCCGCGTGACGGGTTCGGTGCTTCCCATGCGGGTCTACGAGCGCGACACGCCCGAAATCCTTGACGGAGGCCGCACCCCCGCCGGCACGCCGATGGTGATTCAATTGCTCGGCAGCGACCCGGAATGGATGGCGGTCAATGCCGCCCGGGCGGCCGGTCTGTCGCCGCATGGCATCGATCTGAACTTCGGCTGCCCCGCCAAAGTCGTTAACCGGCACGGTGGCGGCGCCATGCTGCTGGCCAATCCTGAACAGCTCCACCGTATCGTGTCGTCCGTTCGCGCGGCGGTGCCCGCCGACATCGCCGTGACGGCGAAAATGCGGCTCGGCGTGTCCGACACCTCGCTCGCCATCGACTGTGCGACGGCGCTGGCGGAAGGCGGCGCGGCGCATCTGGTCGTTCATGCCCGGACCCGTGACGATGGTTACCGTCCGCCGGCCCACTGGGAGTGGATCGCACGGATCGACGACGCGGTGAAGGTGCCGGTCATCGCCAACGGCGATGTCTGGACCGTGTCCGACTGGCAGCGGTGCCGGGCGGTCAGCGGCTGCGCGGACGTCATGATCGGGCGTGGTGCCGTGTCGGACCCGTTCCTGGCCCTGCGTATCCGCGGACTGATGGATCGGACGGCTTCCCACGAAGAGTGGCCAGCCGTGCTGAGTCTGCTCGTCGACTACCTGAGAAAGCTGCAAGCGCGCGTGACGCCTCGCCACGAGCACGGACGCGTCAAGATGTGGCTCAGCTATCTCAAGCGGACGTGGCCGCAAGCTGCTGAACTGCACGCCGCAATCCGGCGCCTGCAGGATTCGCGCGACATTCTCGACGTGATCGCGGGCGCCAGCGCCATGTCAGGTACCGGGCACCGAGAAACTCTGGCAAGCGGTTAAAATGCGCGATTGGCTTTGAATCGCTGGGCGGCCATGTCTCGCCCGCACGCCCCACATTTGGATTGACCCGTGAAAAACCCTGCAGAATCAACGACGAACAAAGACCGTATTCCGAATGTGGGATTCGTGAGCCTCGGCTGCCCCAAGGCCCTCGTCGACTCCGAACAGATCATCACGCAGTTGCGTGCCGAGGGGTACGCAATCAGCGGAACCTATGACGGGGCCGATCTCGTGGTGGTCAATACCTGTGGCTTTATCGACGAGGCCGTGCAGGAGAGCCTGGATGCCATCGGCGAAGCGCTGAACGAGAACGGGAAGGTGATCGTGACCGGTTGCCTCGGGGCCAAGAAGGATGCGGCGGGGCAGGATATCGTGTCTTCGGTGCATCCCAAGGTGCTGGCCGTGACCGGTCCCCACGCGCTGGGCGAGGTCATGCAGGCCGTGCACACGCACCTGCCCAAGCCGCACGATCCGTTCACGGATCTCGTGCCGGCGGCCGGCATCAAGCTGACGCCGAAGCATTACGCCTACCTCAAGATTTCCGAGGGCTGCAATCATCGCTGCTCGTTCTGCATTATCCCGTCGATGCGCGGCGACCTCGTGTCCCGTCCGGTGGCCGAGGTGATGCTTGAAGCCGAGAACCTGTTCAAGGCCGGCGTGAAGGAACTGCTCGTGATCTCGCAGGATACGAGCGCGTACGGCGTGGATGTGAAGTACCGCACGGGCTTCTGGGCCGGCCGTCCGCTCAAGACGCGCATGACGGAACTCGTGGCCGCGCTCGGCGAACTGGCCGCGCAGTATGGCGCATGGGTGCGCCTGCATTACGTCTATCCGTACCCGCACGTGGACGAAATCATTCCGCTGATGTCGCAGGGCCATGTGCTGCCGTATCTCGACGTGCCGCTCCAGCACGCGCATCCGGACGTGCTCAAGCGGATGAAGCGTCCCGCCAATGCCGAGAAGACGATGGACCGCATCCGCGCCTGGCGCGAGATCTGCCCCGAGCTGACGATCCGCAGCACGTTCATCGCGGGCTTCCCTGGCGAGACGGAGGAAGAGTTCCAGACGCTGCTCGACTTTATCGCCGAAGCCGAACTCGACCGCGTGGGCTGCTTCGCCTATTCGCCGGTGGATGGGGCCACGGCCAACGACCTGCCGGGCGCGCTGCCCGACGAGGTCCGCGAGGAACGCCGCGCGCGTTTCATGGAAGTCGCTGAAGCGGTCTCGGCGCGCCGCCTGCAGCGCAAGGTGGGGCAGACGCTGCGCGTACTGGTCGACGAACTGAATCAGGATGGCGGCATCGGCCGGTCGTCGGCGGACGCGCCGGAGATCGACGGTCTGGTGTATATCGCGCCAGCAACGAAGACGTCGCAGCGCTACCGTGCGGGCGAGTTCGTGCAGGTGAAGATCACCGGCGCGGACGGCCATGACCTCTGGGGCGAGATCGCCTGAAGGCGCTGGTCCTCCTACGAAGTTGTAGGATGATTAGGTAATAGTACGATCGTTCGTCCCCGCTGAGGTCCCGTTATACTGTGCGCCGCAACATCAATCATGGAGACAGACATGACGCGTGAAGTGGTGGTGGTAAGCGGCGTTCGTACCGCGATCGGAACCTTCGGCGGAAGCCTCAAGGACGTAGCGCCGACGGACCTCGGCGCACTGGTCGTGCGCGAGGCGCTGGCCCGCGCCAGCGTGAGCGGCGACGACGTCGGCCACGTCGTGTTCGGCAACGTGATTCACACCGAGCCGAAGGACATGTATCTGGCTCGCGTGGCCGCGGTGCAGGGCGGCGTATCGATCCATGCGCCCGCGCTGACGCTGAACCGCTTGTGCGGCTCGGGCCTGCAGGCCATCGTGAGCGCGGCGCAGACCATTCTGCTCGGCGACGCCGAGGTGGCGATCGGCGGCGGCGCCGAAAGCATGAGCCGCGCGCCGTATCTGGCGCCGGCCGCCCGCTGGGGTGCGCGCATGGGCGATGCCAGGCTGCTCGACATGATGCTCGGCGCGCTGCACGACCCCTTCCACAATATCCATATGGGCGTGACCGCCGAGAACGTCGCGAAGGAGTACGACATCTCGCGCGGCCAGCAGGACGAGACGGCCCTCGAATCGCACCGTCGCGCTTCCGCGGCGATCCGCGCCGGGTATTTCAAGGATCAGATCGTTCCGGTCACGGTGAAGTCGCGCAAGGGCGACGTCGTGTTCGATACCGACGAGCACGTGCGCCACGACGCGACCATCGAGGACATGACCAAGCTCAAGCCCGTTTTCGCCAAGGAAAACGGCACGGTCACGGCCGGCAATGCCTCCGGCCTCAACGACGCGGCCGCGGCCGTGGTGCTGATGGAACGCGCCGAAGCCGAGCGCCGTGGCCTGAAGCCGCTCGCGCGCCTCGTGTCGTATGGCCACGCGGGCGTCGATCCCAAGACCATGGGCATCGGTCCCGTGCCGGCGACGAAGATCGCGCTGGAGCGTGCCGGTCTGTCGGTCAAGGACCTCGACGTCATTGAAGCCAACGAGGCCTTTGCCGCGCAGGCGTGCGCCGTGACCAAGGCGCTGGGCCTCGATCCGGCCAAGGTCAATCCGAACGGTTCCGGTATCTCGCTGGGCCATCCGATCGGCGCCACGGGCGCACTGATCACGGTCAAGGCCGTGCATGAGCTGCAGCGCGTGCAGGGCCGGTATGCGCTGGTCACGATGTGCATCGGGGGCGGGCAGGGCATTGCCGCCATCTTTGAACGCCTGTAGTCGAAGGCCTGCGGTCGGGCGCCTGCAGTCGACGCATCTCTTCCGAGCGCATCCGACATCGCATCCTGCAGGCCATCTGCGGGTAAACTGGCGGCGCATTCCTCTTTCCACTGTTTCATCGAGGTCGATCGTGGTCCGTGCCGCCCCATTCCTTTCGACGCTGTCGATTCTTGCCGCCACGCTGTCCGTCGCGTTGCCCACCGCGGGCCACGCGGCCGATGGCACCTCGCTGTCGACCGGCTCGCTGGGTATCAACGAAGCGATCCGCGATGGCGAGGCGCGTCGCGGCACGTCCCTCTCCACCGGGCCCGTGGGCCCGCTCGCCCCGCGTCCCGAGTATTCGAAACTGCCGGTCTATGTCGGCAAGGTCGGGGACAAATCCGTGCGCCTGCGCATCGGGCCCAAGAGCGATACGCGCGACAGCCTGCAGGGCGAGTATTCGACCGGCGACAGCAAGGACGTGCGGCTACTGTCGGGCGAGTGGGACAACGGTTCGTTCCTGATGGAAGAGTCCGACGACGGCACGCGCGTCTCGGGCAACTGGGAAGGGCAGATCGACGATCGTGGCGCGGTGCGCGGCACCTGGACCGACGCCTTCAATCCCGCGATCGTGCTGCCGTTCATGATCCGGCCGCTTGGCGGCTACCTCGTGATTCCGCCATTCGACATGCGGCCGTCCAGCGGCGTCACGTACGCGCCGCCGCCGCCGAAGTCGTCGATCAACGGATATTGACCTGAACTCTTTCAGCCAAGGATCGCGCTGTGTCAGACCATTCGTCTTCTTCCGATGACCGCCAGGCTGGCGGCCGTCCCGCGCATTATCCGCAGACCGTTGCGGTGCAGCCGGACCTGAATATCCCGCCGAATTTCGCCTCGTTCTCGACGGCCACGTATCGGGGTTCGACGGTCGTGTTCAACACGCTCGCGGAACTGCGCGCGTATGGCGATCCGTCCAAGACATACTGGCGGTACGGGCTGCATGCCACGCCGACCAGCGAGGCGCTGTGCCAGCAGCTGGCGCAGATCGAGGGCGGCAGGCATACGCTGCTGTTTCCGTCGGGCATGGCGGCGATTTCGCTCGTCGATTTCGCGTTGCTCAAGAGCGGCGACGATGTGCTGATTCCCGACAACGTGTATGGACCCAACCGCGATCATGCGGACTGGCTGGCGCGCGATTATGGCGTGTCGGTGCGCTACTACCATCCGATGGTCGGCGCGGGGATCGCCGAGCTGATTCAGCCGAACACCCGGCTGATCTGGCTCGAGTCGCCGGGTTCGGTCACCATGGAAGTGCCCGACGTGGAGGCCATCGTGGCCGCCGCGCGCGCGCGCGGGGTGGTGACGGCGATCGACAATACGTGGTCGGGCGGCTTGTATTTCCAGCCGTTCGACAAGGGCATCGATATCTCCGTGCAGGCGCTGACCAAATACCAGTCGGGCGGCAGCGACGTGCTGATGGGCGCGACGATCGTCCGCGATACCACGCTCTACGAGCGGCTGCGCCGGACGCGGATGGTGATGGGGTGGGGCGTGTCGGCCGACGACTGCTTCCTCGTGCTGCGAGGGCTGCAAAGCATGCCCGTGCGACTGGCCGCGCATGACCGCGCGGCGCGCGAGATTGCGGAATGGCTGCTGCAGCGGCCGGAAGTCACGCGCGTGCTGCATCCCGCGTTGCCGCAGTGCCCGGGACACGCCGAATGGCGCCGGGATTTTACTGGGGCGACCGGGCTGTTCTCGATCCTGCTGCACGACCGCTATTCGCGCAAGCAGGTGGATGATTTCGTCGAGGCGCTGAAGCTGTTCGCGATCGGCTGGTCGTGGGGCGGGGCGCATAGCCTGGCCGTGCCGTATCACGTGCCCACGATGCGCGCCGCGGGGACGTGGCCGCCGGCCGGATGGGAGCATGCTGGCGAGCTCGTGCGGTTGTATATCGGGCTGGAGGATACGCGAGACCTGATCGCGGATTTGCGGCAGGCGATGGACAGGACGCTGGGCTAAACGAAACGGGGAAGAAACGGGGGGCGCTTGAAGCGCCCCGTGTTGCGAATGTCGGTCTCGGTTCAAGACGCCCGGACCGCGGCGGCGGCTTCGCCCGTCGGCGCCGTCCGCGGCGCCCATACGGACTCCGCCGGGCCGTTCCGCGACCGGCGTTGTGTGGCGCGGGCGAGGGCGACATATCCGACCGCCAGCGCGATCGCTCCGATATCGAATCCGGCCACCGCCCACCGCCCGCCGAGCGCCGCCGCAAACAGGTGGTCGCCCGTCAGGATTGCGTTCGACAGCGGCACCGTCAGCGACGCCAGCGCCGCGACATACAGCAGTTCGATGGCCGCCCGCACCGGCGGACGGATCAGCGCCCAGGCGATGGCGAGCCCGAACACCGGCCAGTACACGTAGCTCACCGCCCGCGCGGGCCACAGCAGCGCGGCCGGGAAGCACAGGGCGACGCCAATGCAGCAGCCGATGCAGACACCGACCGTCGCCTGCGCCAGCAGCCGATGCACACGAGGCTGGTCCGCCTGGCGCGTCTTGCGGCGCGACTCGATCCACAGCAGGTTCCCCGAGTAGAACAGGAACGCTCCCGCCAGACCCGCCAGCAGATACACGAACCGCACCGCCAGATCGCCAAAGGTGCCGAAATGCAGCGCGTACAGCGCGCTATACAACGCGTGATTGCCATCGCGCGCACCCGGCGTCTGGTTGGCGATCACCTGACCGGCATTGGGCTCCCCCGCCGCGGCGTGAATGCCGATCGAGCCGCCATTGCCGAGTGCCCGCGCGCTGTCGCCGCGTACTTCCGCTACGGCGTTGGCATCGCCATACCGCTGGAAGCGGATCGCCTCCGGCGTGAAATGCTCGCCGCCGTGCTCGCGTGCAATGCGCAGCAACTCCGCCGATGTCATGGTCGGCACCGGACGGTTGGCCGCCGCGACCTCGTCCGTGGCGCCCGTCACGCGCGGGATGACCTCCATCAGCTTGCCGTCGAACGTCAGCATGTTGAAGACCATCACGAGGACCAGCGACAGGCAGAACAGCGCGCCGGTGACCGCGAAGACCATGTGAAAGGGCAGGCTGAACAGGCCGATCACGTTATGCGCGTCCATCCAGAAGCGCTTGAGATTGCGCCCCGGCCGCACCGCGAACAGGTCTTTCTTCAGGCGCGGCAGATGCAGCAGCACGCCCGATACCAGCGCGAGGCCATACAGCACCGAAATCACGCCCATGAAATACATGCCGTTCATGCCGAGCCCGAGCGCATAGTGCAGGGAGTTCAGGAACGCCGAGAGCTCGCCGGCCACATGGTCGGTGGAGGTCATGCGCTGCGCGGCCGCGTCGCCATTGAGGCGCTCGCCGTTCATGTGGTGCCACTCGCCCGCCTTGTCCATCCAGTAGGCGTTGAAGTCGGGCTCCTCCTTGCTCGGCAGACCCACGTAGACGCTGGCGGCCGCATCGGGCTGCACGCGGATGAGCTTCTGCACGAAGGCATCGATCGCGGGGCCATCGACCTGAACCTCGGCCGCCTGATGGCCTTCGAGGCGGGCAGGGTTCTGCCAGACGTGGATCTCGTGGTGAAAGACGGTGATCGCGCCCGCGAAGAACGCGATGAACAGGGCCCAGCCGGCCATCAGGCCGACCCAGGTGTGGAGCGTCTGGTAAAGACGGAGCGTATTGGCTTTCATCGGACAGTCCTTACGAGCCGAGCGTGGAGGCGGGCGGCATCGCATGGAATGCGCGCACGGCCCACAGGATGCCGAAGCAGACGAGGTTGGCGGCGCCGAGCCACAGCCATGCCGCGCGGCTCGTGCCGAAGAGCAGGCTGCCGCTGATGATCGCGACCCACAGCGGGAAGGTCAGCAGCACCGCGACGACGATGCCGCGTTCCCAGCCGCCGGGCAACCACAGGATGCCCAGCGTGCAGAGCGCCATCGCGAGCGGCAGGCCCAGCAGCGCGCCCGCGAGCCATTTGGTGCCCATCATGATGCGCTGCCCTGTGAGGTTCCGTCCTCGGACGTATCCGACATATCGCGCACGCCGCGGCGGTGGCTGGCCCACGTGCCGATAAACGGCCACAGCGACAGGCAGCAGGTGAGCGTGATCAGCGTGGCGGCGATGGCCACGGCCCATCCTTCGGGCACGCTCATGGTCCACGCGGATGCCACGGTCAGGACCAGCGCGAGCAGGCAAAGGGCGCGCGGCGACAGCGGCCGGCGCGCGGGGGAAATCAGGACCTGATTCGGCGCGGCCAGGTACAGGCACGCGGCGGCCACCAGCCCCAGCAGGACGGCAATGCCTTGCATGAACATCCGTTCATTGGAATTCGGGAAGCTGAAATAATAATGATTCGTATTTGATTCCACAAGGAAATCAAGGTAATACGACAATTTTGTAATGTTCGAGGCGCTCCCGACGGGCGCCTCGTCCGGCTTATTTCAGCAGTTCCAGCAGTCCGTCGAGTCCGACGTGGTTGAACGCCACGCTGGCCTGCGCGCGCACCACGGGTTTGGCGCGGAACGCCACGGACAGGCCCGCGATGGCCATCATCTTGAGGTCGTTGGAGCCGTCGCCCATGACGATGGCCTGCGACGGGTCGGCGCCGATCTGGGCGCAGACCTCGCGCACGGTGCGCGCCTTGACGTCCGCGTTGACGATTTCGCCGACGACGTTCCCGGTCAGCTTGCCGTCCACGATTTCCAGCGTGTTGGCGCGCGTGAAATCGAGGCCGAGGCGCGGTTTCAGCTGGTCGGTGAAATGCACGAAGCCGCCGGAGACCAGCAGCGTGCGGATGCCAGCGGCCTGCACGCCTTCGAGCATGCGTTCGGCGCCGGGCGACAGTTTCAGGCGGTCGGCGTAGACGCGGTCGAGCACGGACGCGTCGAGACCCTTGAGCAAGGCCACGCGGCGGCGGAGGCTTTCGTTGAAATCGGTAATCTCGCCGCGCATGGCGGCTTCGGTAATGGCCGACACCTCGGCCTTCAGCCCGCAGAAGTCCGCGATCTCGTCGATGCACTCGATGGTGATCAGCGTCGAGTCCATATCCATGGCCACGAGCTTGAAATCCGCGAGCTTGCGGGCGGCCGGCAGAATCGCCCAGTCGATGCCGCGCGGCATGCAGTAGGCATCGAGGCTCTCGTGCAGCGCGGGGGTCAACGGCGCGCTCGTCTCGGCTACGGCCACGCTCGCCGCCACAGCCCCGTCGCGCGGGACCAGCGGAGACGCGCTGGCAAGCGCACGCACGGCATCGAGGTCGGCGGCGGAGAGGGGGGAGAGGCTCTGGAGGGTCAGCGGCATGGCGGCAAGGCGGAGGGGGAGGCTGGGCGAAGGCGCTATTGTAGCGATTCGCGGCGGCGGGCCGCCCCTGATTCCGCTGACTTGATGCGAACTCCGTTTATGCGGACTCCGCCTTCAAACTCCCCACCACTTTCCGCAGAAACTTCTCGCAAGCGTCCAGCTGGTCTAGCGCCACGAATTCGTCCGGCTTGTGCGCCTGCTGAATATCCCCCGGCCCGCACACCACGGCCGGCACGCCCATCTGCTGGAACAACCCGGCCTCGGTCGCATAGGCCACCTTGTTGATATCGCGGTCGCCCGTCAGCGCGCGGACGAGCTTCGTGATGGCGTCCTGTTCGGCCGCGTCGAGCGATGGCGCCGCCGCGATTTCCGTGATGACGAGGTCCGCGTCCGCATGTTCGCCGCGCATGCGCGGCAGCAGCACGTCGCCCGCGTACGACTGGATACGCGAAATGATCGCCTTGGGATCCACGCCCGGCAGATTGCGGAACTCGAACACGAACTCGCACAGCGCGGGAATCGTATTGATCGCGATGCCGCCCTGGATCGTGCCCGTGGACGCCGTCGTGAAAGGCACGTCGAACGCCTGATCGTAAGGACCCTGCGCCTTGAACTCGTCCGCGATGTCGCGGATAAAGCAGATCAGCCGCGCGGCGTATTCGATCGCGTTGACGCCCTTCGGGGTCAGCGACGAATGCGCGGCCTGGCCCTTCACGCAGCAGCGATAGGCATTGATGCCCTTGTGCGCCACGATGGTCCGCATGCTCGTGGGCTCGCCGACGATGCAGCCCGCCGGCTGAATGCCGAGGTCGCGCAGTTGGGACAGCATGTAGGGCGCGCCCATGCAGCCGACTTCCTCGTCGAACGACAGCGCATAGTGCACAGGCTCGCGCAGGCGCGTCTCGAGCAGCGCCGGCAGCAGCGACAGCGTCGTGCCGATGAAGCCCTTCATGTCGCAGGTGCCGCGGCCAAAGAGCTTGCCATCGCGAATGACGGGCGCGAACGGATCGCTCGACCAGTCCTGCCCATCGACGGGCACCACATCGGTGTGACCCGACAGCACGATGCCGCCATTGGTCGCGCCATTCGCGGCGGGCACGGTGACGAACAGGTTGGCCTTGTTCTGCTGCGGGTTGTAGCTCAGGTGCGGCTTGAGCCCGCGCGCCGCGAAATGATCGCGCACGGTTTCGATCAGGCCGAGGTTCGAATTGCGCGACGTGGTATCGAACGAGACGAGCTTTTTGGTCCAGTCGAGCGCGCCCAGGGAGGCCTCGTTGGTGTCGGTGGGGGCGTCGGTGGCGGGGGCGATGGCGGTCCGGGCGAGCGTTTCGGCTGACATGGGGCGGTGTCCGTAAGTATCGGTATGAGAGGGTGCGAGCAGTATGCGATGGGGCGGGGTGCGGCAGGCCCGACAGGCCATGCTACACCCGCATGCAGGTTTCAGGCCAGTTGCCGCAGCGTATGCTTGATCGTCTGCGCGCGCACGGCAACGTCGGGCATCTTCGCCTCGATGCGCAGCTTGTCCTGACCGGCGAGCTTGATATGACGGTTCTTCTGCACGAGGTCGATGATGCGGATCGCGTCGATCGGCGGGTTCGGCACGAACTGCACGCTGATGCTGGCCTCGCCCGCATCGATCTTGCGCACGCCCAGCGGCGCCGCGGCAATCCGCAACCGATGCGTTTCCACGAGGGCCTGCGCCTGTGCGGGCAGACGGCCAAAGCGGTCGATCAGCTCTTCCTGAATGTCGTCCACGCGCTCGGCCGTCTCGCAGTTGGCCAGCCGCTTGTACAGCGACAGACGTTCGTGCACATCGGCGCAATAGTCGTTGGGCAGCAGCGCGGGCGTGCCGAGGTTGATCTCGGTGGTCGCCTGCAGCGGCGCCATCAGATCCGGCTCCTTGCCCGCCTTGAGCGCCTTGACAGCGGCGTTGAGCATGTCCGTGTACAACTGGAAGCCGATCTCGTGGATCTCGCCCGACTGCTTGTCGCCTAGCACCTCGCCCGCGCCGCGAATCTCGAGGTCGTGCATGGCGAGATAGAACCCGGAACCGAGTTCCTCCATCTGCTGGATGGCCTCGAGCCGGCGCTGGGCCTGCTTGGTCAGGCCCTCGGGATCGTGCACGAGCAGATACGCATAGGCCTGGTGGTGCGAACGGCCCACGCGGCCGCGCAACTGATGCAGCTGCGCGAGGCCGAACTTGTCCGCGCGGTGAATCAGGATCGTGTTGGCGGTCGGCACGTCGATGCCGGTCTCGATGATCGTCGTGCACAGCAATATATTGTCGCGGCGCGACACGAAGTCCCGCATCACGCGTTCGAGCTCGCGCTCGTGCATCTGGCCATGCGCGACGGCGATACGCGCTTCCGGCACGAGCTCGGCGAGCTTCGCGCGCTTGTTCTCGATAGTCTCCACCTCGTTGTGCAGGAAGTAGACCTGGCCGCCGCGCTTGAGCTCGCGCAGGATGGCCTCGCGAATGACGCCGTCTTCCTCGCGGCGCACGAACGTCTTGATCGCGAGCCGCTTCTGCGGCGCCGTGGCGATGACCGAGAAATCGCGCAGGCCTTCGAGCGCCATGCCAAGCGTACGCGGGATCGGCGTCGCGGTCAGCGTCAGCACATCGACCTCCGCGCGCAGCGACTTCAGCGCTTCCTTCTGCCGCACGCCGAAGCGGTGCTCCTCGTCGATGATGACGAGCCCGAGGCGCTGGAACTTGACCTCGTCCGACAGCAGCTTGTGCGTGCCGATGACGATATCGACGCTGCCTTCGTTGATCAGCTTGATGGCCGCATCGATCTCCTTCTTCGTCTTGAAACGCGACAGCTCGACGATGCGCACGGGCCATTCGGCAAAGCGGTCGGACAGCGTCTGGAAATGCTGCTCCGCGAGCAGCGTGGTCGGCGCGAGCATCGCCACCTGCTTGCCGCCAAGCACGGCGACGAACGCGGCGCGCAACGCCACCTCGGTCTTGCCGAAGCCGACGTCGCCGCAGACAAGGCGGTCCATCGGCTTGCCGGACGTCATGTCCGCGATGACCGCGGCAATCGCGGCGGCCTGGTCGGGCGTCTCCTCGAAGCCGAAGCTCTCGGCGAACGTCTCGTAATCCTTGGGCGACAGCGGGAAGGCAAAGCCCTCGCGCAGCGCCCGGCGCGCGTACAGGTTCAGCAGTTCGGCCGCGGTATCGCGGATCTGCTGCGCGGCGCGCCGCTTGGCCTTGTCCCACTGGCCGGTGCCGAGGTGATGCAGCGGCGCCGTATCGGGATCGGCGCCCGAGTAGCGCGAGATCACATGCAGCTGATGCACGGGCACATAGAGCTTCGAGCCCTTGTCGTAGTCGAGGTGCAGGAACTCTTCGTCACCGTTGCCCATGTCGAGCGTGACGAGGCCCTGATAGCGGCCGATGCCATGCTCGCTGTGCACGACGGGGTCGCCGACCTTGAGCTCGGCCAGATCGCGCACCATCGAATCGACCGCGCTCGCCTGTTCCTGCTTGCGGCGTCCCGCGCGGCGCGCGGTACCCGCATAGAGTTCGGCCTCGGTGACGAACGCAAACGGGCCCGCCGGCAGCGCGAAGCCGCTCTGCAGCGGCGCCACCGCGATCGAGAAATGCGCGTCGCTGGCGAGGAACGCCGCAAAGTCGTCAACGGGATGCGGCCGCAGGCCGCTTTCGCCAAACAGCTGCATGAGCGTTTCGCGGCGGCCGGCGGAATCCGCGCACATCAGCACGCGCGTCGCCTTGTTCAGCAGCAGCGATTCGAGATTGACGAGCGGGTCCTCGGCGCGCCGATTGACGGAGACGTCGGGCAGCGCGGCCACGGGCGCCTGCACGCCGCTCTCGGCCTCCCGTTGCAGCACGAGGCGTGCAAGCGGCTTCGCCGCGACGAAGAACTGCTCCTCGGACAGGAACAGGTCCGACGGCGGCAGCAGCGGACGCTCGCGGTCGTGCCGCATGAAGGTGTAGCGCTGGGTGGTATCGGCCCAGAAGCGGCGGATGGCGTCATCGACGTTGCCCGAGAATGCGAGCTGCGTATCCGCGGGCAGATAGTCGAACACCGTCGCGCTCGACTCGAAGAACAGCGGCAGGTAGTACTCGATACCCGCCGACGGCACGCCGTTGCCGATGTCCTTGTAGATCGGGGACTTGGTCGGATCGCCCTCGAAAACTTCACGCCAGCGGCCGCGGAATGCGGTGCGCGCGGCGTCGTCGAGCGGAAACTCGCGGCCCGGCAGCAGGCGCACTTCCTTCACCGGATAAAGACTGCGCTGCGTGTCGGGATCGAACGCGCGGATCGTCTCGATCTCGTCGCCGAACAGGTCGATGCGGTACGGCAGCGCGGAGCCCATCGGATACAGATCGATGAGGCCACCGCGCACGCTGTACTCGCCCGGGCGCATCACGGCGCTCACATGCTCGTAGCCCGCGAGCGTGAACTGTGCCTTGAGCGCGGACTCGTCGAGCCGTTCCCCCTGTTTGAAGAAGAACGTATAGGCCGCGAGGAACGCGGGCGGCGCCAGCCGGTACAACGCCGTGGAAGCGGGCACGATCATCACGTCGCACTGTCCGCCCTGGATGTCGTGCAGCGTCGCAAGCCGTTCGGACACCAGGTCCTGGTGCGGAGAGAAGCTGTCGTAGGGCAGCGTTTCCCAGTCGGGCAGCAGGCGCACACGCAGTTCGGGCGCGAACCATGGAATTTCCTCGGCCAGCCGCTGCGCGTCGGTGGCGTTGGCGCACACCACGGCAAGCATCGGCACCTGCGCGCGATGCGCGCGCATGTAGGCGGCCACGAGCAGGGCGTCGGACGAGCCGGTCAGTCCGGTGACGGCATGACGCATGCCGGGCTTGATCAGCGGCAGCGAGAGAAACGGGTACGAGGGCGGGTACGAAGCGTTGGTATCGGGCATTGGCGGCGGGGCGCTACAAAACGACGGCGCCCCGCCGGCATCGCGGGCGGGGGTCATCGGTACGGCGTGCCCGGGGCGCCGGTGTGGCGGCGGGCGAGGGCCATATTATAGAATGCGGACCGGCCACACTGCTGGCCGCCAACAAACCTGAACATCGCCCCTCCGGAGAGCCGTGTCCCATCCGCGTCCCGATCGCCCCGATCCCCCCGATGCCCCTGGCCGTCCCGACAGACGTTTTGCCCTGATTCCCTGCGCCGGCACCGGCAGCCGCGCGGGCGGCGCCGTGCCCAAGCAATACCAGACGGTGGCCGGGCGTCCGATGATCTGGTACGCGCTGGCGGCGTTCTCCGCCTGCGACGCGATCTCGGCCACGGCGCTCGTGCTTGCGCCCGACGACATGCCGCTGGAGTCGCGCTTCGGCGCGGCCACGTTCGCGGGCCTGCGTTTCGATACGGCCTTCGTCGGCGGCGACAGCCGGCATGCCTCGGTGCTGGCGGGGCTGCATCATCTGGCGCAGCTCGGCGCGGTGGATACCGACTGGGTGCTCGTGCACGACGCGGCGCGGCCCGGGCTGACGCCGGCGATGATCCATGCGCTCGTGCGTGCGGTGGAGGCCGATGGCGAGGACGACCCCGATGCGGCGATCGGCGGCATTCTCGCAGTGCCCGTGCCCGACACGCTCAAACGCGCGGATGACGCAAGCGTCGGTGCGAGAATCGGTACCACGGTGCCGCGCGACGGCCTGTGGCAGGCGCAGACGCCGCAGATGTTCCGCGTGGGCGTCCTGCGTGAAGCCCTGCGCGATGCGATGGCGGCGGGCGCCGTGGTCACGGACGAGGCCAGCGCCATCGAGCGGCTAGGCCTGCATCCGCGGCTCGTCAATGGCTCGCTGCGCAATTTTAAGGTCACGTATCCTGAGGACTTCGCGCTGGCGGAGGTCTTGCTCACGGACGCGAATCCAAAGACCGTTATTCAAGAATTCAAGAGTTAAGGAGTGGCAGTGAATCCGTTCGATATTCGCGTGGGGCAGGGTTATGACGTGCACGCGCTCGTGCCGGGACGCAAGCTGATTCTCGGCGGTGTGGACATTCCTCACGATCGCGGCCTGCTCGGCCATTCCGATGCCGACGCGCTGCTGCACGCGGTAACCGACGCGCTGTTCGGCGCGGCCGGGCTCGGCGATATCGGCCGCCATTTCCCCGATACCGACGCGCGGTTCAAGGGCGCGGACAGCCGGGTGCTGCTGCGCGAATGCGCCCAGCGCGTGCGCGCGGCGGGCTACGAGATCGGCAACGTGGATGCGACCGTGATCGCGCAGCAGCCAAAGCTCGCGCCGCACATCACCGGCATGGTGGCCAATCTGGCCGAGGATCTCGGCATCGATCCGACGCGTTGCAACGTCAAGGCCAAGACCAACGAGAAACTCGGCTTCGAGGGCCGTCAGGAAGGCATCGTCGCGCAAGCCGCCGTGCTCATCTGGCGCCGCGGCGGCGACGTTCAGGACTGATACCGGCTCAGGGCGCCGGCGCTGGCGACGGCGCGGCGGGGACCTCGGGCGTGATCGGATACACGTAGTCGATCAGGCGCGCCATCGCGCCGCTGCGCGCGCCGGCCTCCGTCCGTTTGCTGAATCCCATCTGCTGGCAGAGCCGGTTGGCGGATTCCATCTCCGGCATGGCGCGGACGACGAGCGTGGTCGCGCCGATGTCGCGCGCGCGCTGGATGCAGATCTGCATCAGTGTATGGCCAAGGCCCAGGCCGCGCGCCTGCGGACTGACCGAGAGCAGCCGCGCTTCGGGCTGCGTCAGCGTAATCGTGCTGCCGTCCAGCGCGGGCAGCGTGGCGCCCGGATGGCAGAACAGCACCGCGCCGCTGATGCCATGGTCGCTCTCCGCGACCCACCATTCCATGTCCGCGTTCTTGGAGGCCGCCAGCACGGACTGCATGCCGCGCTGGAACGACGCACGGCAGTCTTCCATGATCTCGAGTTCGTACTGCGCATAGGCCTGCTGCGTGACCGCGGCAATATCGCCCCAATCGTGCGCGGCCGCGAGGCGGTACCGGAAGCGGGGCGAGTTATGCGAAGGCAGGGTGCTCATGGGGAGGATTGTTTGCCAGTCGTGCGTCGATTGTATGCCTATCGACATACCCGTGCAGCCTCGAAAAAACCTGTATTGCGGCGCAAACAAAAAAAGCCCTCTCCCCATTGGATGGAGGAGAGGGCTGCGGGGACCGCCCTGCGTGGGGGCGTTCGTTCTTTCGTTCGTGCGTTGTGCCGGGCGCTTCGTTGCGCTTACTGCGCGGCAATCACGTTGGCGGCGGCCCCGATCACGGCGGCGATGCGGCCCACGTCGCGCAGCTGCTGCGCGCTCATGCCTTGTTCGTTCTTCAGCAGTTGATAGTGCGACTTCACGCAGAAGTGGCACTTGCCGATGATCGACGCGGAGAGGGCGTACATTTCGAAGCGGCGCTTGTCCACACCACCATGGGTGGCGTACGCGTTCATGCGCAGCCCGGCCGGCTGGCTCGACAGATCCGGATCCTCCGCCATTTCTACGTACGGATACCAGATGTTGTTCATGCCCATCAGCGACGCGGCGGTCAGCGCGGCGTTGGTTTCCTCGGGCGACAGCACATTCGCGTTGCGGATGGCATCCACGATCACGCGGCTCTGCGCGGCAAACGCGGCGGCCAGCGCCACGCCCACGGCATCGTTGCCTTCCAGCGACGACCGGGCGATCGTGCCGTCGATGTTCAGGCGAATGTCCTTGGCATAATCGGGAATCAGGTTCTTAATCGTGCTGAGGAATTCCATTTATTTCTCCTATCGACTTGGGCTCAAAAAACCCGCACGAAGCGGGCTTCCGCGCGTGAAGCGGTCGGGGACCCCTTCACGCGAACGTGGGCTATTACAGCGTGGCGCCGCCAACAGCACGGTTGCACGGGCACAGTTCGTCCGTTTGCAGACCGTCCAGAATACGCAGCACTTCTTCCGGGTTGCGGCCGACGTTCAGGTTGTTCACCGAAACGTGCTGGATCACATTGTCCGGATCGACGATGAACGTTGCACGCAGGGCCACGCCAGCGGCCTTGTCACGCACGCCCAGTTGGTCGATCAGCGAGCCGGTCACGTCGGCGAATTGCCATTGATCCAGCTTGTTCAGGTCCTTGTGTTCACGACGCCATGCCAGCTTCACGAACTCGTTGTCGGTCGAGCCGCCCAGCACGATCGCATCGCGGTCGGCGAAGTCGCCGTTCAGCTTGGCGAAGGCCACGATTTCGGTCGGGCACACGAACGTGAAGTCCTTCGGGTAGAAGTAGATGACCTTCCACTTGCCTTCGAACGACTTTTCGGTGATGTCTTCGAACGCCGATTGGCCGTTCTCTTCGTGGTTGTTGAAACCAGGCTTGACACCAACGATCTGGAAGGCTTCGAGCTTGTCACCAACGGTCTTCATCAGACTTCTCCTAAATACGGTTGAAAAGAGAGGCAAGCGATACGCGATGACAGTGAAACGCGTCTCGCAACAGGGGAGAATTATGCGCGGTTCGGCACCGGGCGGCCAATTGATAATCTCAAAGAGGCCGATAGGCGCCGCACAATGACACCGGTAAAAGCATGCCGAAAACCGCGATGGGAACCGTCAGTATGCCATGTGCGTGTGCACATGGCATGACAGCGAAGGAGGGGGAGATTCAGGCGGCGCGTAAGGCCTGTGCCTGATTGCGCTGGCGGAAGATGGTGAGCGTGGCGGCGAGGCCGCAGGCCGCGGCGAACATGAGCCACAGGCCGGGCGCGGCCTTGTTGCCGGTGGCGTGGATGAGGTACGTCGATACGGCCGGCGTGAAGCCGCCGAACAGCGCCGTGGCCAGGCTATAGGCCAGCGAGAAGCCCGTCGTGCGAACGGCGGCCGGCATCACCTCGGCGAGGGCCACGACCATCGCGCCGTTGTAGCTGCCGTACAGGAACGAGAGCCAGAGTTCGACCATCAGCAGGCGGCTGAACGACGGTTCCGCGACGAGCCACGACACGGCTGGATAGGCGGTCAGCAGCGTGAGGATCGTGAACGTCACGAGCAGCGGCTTGCGGCCGATGCGGTCCGACACGGCGCCCATCAGCGGCAGCCAGATGAAGTTGGACAGGCCCACGCACATCGTCACGACGAGGTTGTCCACTTCGTCGAGGTGCAGCACCGTCTTGCCGAACGTCGGCGTGTACGCGGTGATCATGTAGAACGACACCGTGGTCATCACGACCATCAGGCAGCCCGCGATGATGATGCGGTAGTTCTCGAGCATCGAGCGATAGATCTCGCGGGGCGTGGGACGATGCTTGCGCGCGCGGAAGGCTTCGGTTTCTTCGAGCGAACGGCGGATCAGGAACAGGAACGGCACGATCAGGCAGCCGACCAGGAACGGCACGCGCCAGCCCCATGCATCCATTTCCGCGGGCGCCAGCGTCGCGTGCAGCAGCACGCCGAGCAGGCCCGCGAAGATCACCGCGACCTGCTGGCTCGCCGATTGCCACGCCACGTAGAAGCCCTTGTGGCCGGGCTTGGCGATTTCCGACAGGTACACCGACACGCCGCCGAGTTCGACGCCGGCGGAGAAGCCCTGCAGCAGGCGGCCCGCCAGCACCAGCAGCGGCGCGGCCACGCCGATGGTCTGGTATCCGGGCACGAGCGCGATCAGCAGCGTGCCGGCCGCCATCATGATGAGCGTGAGGATCAGGCCCTTGCGGCGGCCGTGATGGTCGATGTACGCGCCCAGCACGATGGCGCCGAGCGGACGCATGAGAAAGCCCGCGCCGAACGTCGCGAGCGACAGCATCAGCGAAGCGAATTCATTGCCGCTGGGGAAAAACGTACGGGCGATGGCGGCGGCGTAGAAGCCGTACACCATGAAGTCGTACATTTCGAGGAAGTTGCCGCTGACGACGCGGAAGACGGTGCGGAATCCGTGTTGCGAGGGGCCGTTGCTGGCGGAGGCGGGGGTGCTGGACATGGGTGTCTCTCTATCGCCACCGATGCCCGGGAAGGGCTGCGATGGCATCTTGCTGTGATGCCACGCAGTCTGCGCCGTCGCGCTGTCATTCTCCTGTCAACGGCCTTTCAATTTCCTATCAACGCCTGTCGAAAACCTGTCAATGCGCTTCCATGTGCCCAAATCCGGTGCTCACGCGCGCCGAAAGAAGGCGCTGACCACGAGGCCGCTCGCCGGCGGCTGCCGGTTGGCCAGCACGAGGCGGCCGCCGTTGCGCTGCAATATCCGGTTGACGATCGACATGCCCAGGCCGGCGCCCTTGGCCTCGCTACGCGCGCTGTCGAGCCGGTAGAACGGCCGCGTGAGCAGGGGCAACTGGGCTTCCGGCACGCCTGTGCCGTGATCGGCTACGGTCATGACCGCTTCCTTGTCCTCGGTGCGCGTGGTGATCTCCACCACGGCCATGCCCGTCTCCTCGTCCTTGGCGTAGCGTCGCGCGTTTTCGACGAGGTTGTCGAGAATGCGCTGCACCTCCATGCGGTTGGCCATCGCCATGACGGGGCCCGTGCTGCGGACGTGCACGCGCACGTCGTCGTGCGCGGCCGCGTACACGCCCACCGCATCCTGGACGAGCGCGGACAGGTCCACCGGTTCGAGCATTTCCTGCGCGGGACGCGCGTAGTTCAGGAACTGTCCGATGATCGCGTCCATCTGCTCGATGTCGGAGATCATCGCCTCCCGGGTGGCCGTGTCGGCCGGCGACAGTTCCGTCTCCAGCCGGAGGCGCGTGAGCGGCGTGCGCAGGTCGTGCGAGATGCCGGCGAGCATCACCACGCGGTCGTCGTCGAGTTGTCGCAGGTCGCGCACCATCTGGTTGAAGCTGTGGTTGGCCTGCGCGACTTCGCTCGCGCCATCCTCGTTGAGCAGTGGCGCTTCGCCGCCGGTGCCGATCTGGCGCGCGGCATTGGCGAGCTTCTTGAGCGGGTAGTTCACGCGCGCGGTGATGAACGCCGCGCCGAAGATCGACAGCAGCAGGGCGGCGATGGTCCACCATAGCCACTGGATGCCGGACACCCGTTCGAAACGCTCGGGACTGATCGCGACCCAGTAGTCGTCGCCCTCGATCTCGAAGCTGACCCAGACGCCTGGAATGTCGTTGACCGTGGTCGCGATGACGGTGTCCTCGCCCAGGCGTCCGCGGATTTCCTGCTGCACGAGCTGCGTCAGGAACGGATTGGCGGTGGGCACGGCAAAGTCGTCATCCTTCTCGCGCGGATAGACCTTGATGCCTTCGTTCTGGACGAGGTCGAGCAGAAGGAACCGGCGCCGCGCGGGGTCGGAGTAGAGAAGCGCGGCACGCGTGAGCTTGACCACGCTGACCACCTGCATGGCGATCTGCTGGGCGCGCGGCGCGCGTTCGAAGAGCCGATAGCTCTGGAACCAGATACCCAGCGAGATCGCCAGCAACAGGGCGATCAGCATGAAGGTCCGCCAGAACAGCGAACCGAAGAACCGCGTTGCGGTACGGCCTAGGGCAGTCGCCACGATACAGACTGTGGACGGACCGGATTACTTCACGCCATCGGGGATGAAGACGTAGCCGAGCCCCCAGACCGTCTGGATGAAACGGGGGTTGCCCGGATCCGGCTCGATCAGCTTGCGCAGGCGGGAGATCTGGACGTCGAGGCTGCGATCGAAGACTTCGTATTCGCGGCCACGGGCCATTTCCATGAGCTTTTCACGCGAGAGCGGCTGGCGCGGATGACGCGCGAAGACCTTGAGCACCGAGAACTCGCCCGTGGTGAGCGTGATCTCTTCGTCGTTCTTGGTCAGCGTGCGCGTGGCCAGGTTCAGCACGAAGTCGCCGAACGCGAAGGTCTCGGGCGTCTCGGACGGGGCGCCCGGCACTTCCGCGGGGCCCTTGCGGCGCAGCACGGCGTGAATGCGCGCGATGAGCTCGCGCGGATTGAACGGCTTGGGCAGGTAATCGTCGGCGCCCATTTCGAGGCCGACGATGCGATCGACATCCTCGCCCTTGGCGGTGAGCATGATGATCGGCGTCTGGTCGTTGGCGCCGCGCAGGCGGCGGCAGATCGAGAGCCCGTCTTCGCCGGGCATCATCAGGTCGAGCACGAGCAGGTCGAAGCGCTCGCGCAGCCAGAGCTTGTTCATGGCCGTGGCGTTCTCCGCGACCAGCACCGTAAAGCCCTGTTCGCCGAGATAGCGGCGCAGCAGGTCGCGCAGGCGGGGGTCGTCGTCCACGACGAGAATCTTGTGGCTCGTATTTTCCATGGCGGTATCTTAGCGACTATCGGTTTTGCTCAAAATGGCTTAACAAAACGTTACATACTTTACCCCGTGGTATGGCGGCGTGCATCGGCACTGCATTTACACTCCGCTCACCGTTGGGCCGGCGGGCGCGCCGTTCAGTTTGTACGCGGGCCAACGACGGGAAATCGAAACCGACATTATCCAATGAAAGTGAAGCAATACCGGCACGGGCAAACCCTGCGTGGCGAAAATCGCGCGCGGGCTGCATCGATTGCCGGCTTGGTCATGGCCGTTTGCCTGCTGCCATCTGCCGCGCGCGCGCAGTCCGCGGGCATGGCCAATCTGCTTCACCGTCCGTCCGCCCCGGCCTCCGACGGCCGCGCTCACGCCAATCCCGCCAATCCCGGGAACCCCGCCAACCCCGGAAATTCCGCCCACGAACGTCCGGACCAGCGCGAGGCGCGCGCCCGTGCCGAGAAGTACCGCACCGAGCGCGACATGGCCGAACGGGCCACGCGGCAGGGGCCCGGCGGCGGCAATCCCCGCCTGTCGCCCGACGAGCGCAAGACGCTGCGGAAGAACCTGTTGGACCTCAGCAAGGAAATGTACTCCGGCGGCGGTTGATGCCGCCGCTTTCCATTCTTCTTTCTCGCTTTCAGTTCGTGCGGTCCGCGCGGAAATGCCGCAGGAAATCCACGAACGTTTCCGCCGCGAGCTGCGCGTCTTCCGCGGTGATCGTTTCCAGCGGGTTATGGCTGATACCGCCATTGCCGCAGCGCACGAACAGCATGGCGACGTCGGTGATCCGCTGCATCATCATCGCGTCGTGTCCCGCGCCCGACGGCAGCTCGAACGCTTCGAGCCCGCGCTTCTTCAGCACTGCCCCGAGTTGATCCATGAGCCAGCGCGCGCACGGCGCGTTGTTGACGGGCGTGACGCGATCCACGGTGGCGGTCAGGCCGCGCCGCGCGGCGATGGACTGAATGCCCGCGAGGATGTCCGCGATCGCGGCCTCCCGAATCCCGTCCTCCCCCGCGCGGATGTCCATCGAGAACACGCACGCCCCCGGAATCACGTTGCTGGAACCGTTTGGCACCTGCAGCTGGCCGACCGTGCCGACGAGCGTGGGTACCTGCGCGCAGCGCGACTCGACGAGCAGCGTCATCTCGGCGGCGCCGGTGGCCGCGTCGCGGCGCATGTCCATCGGCGTGGTGCCCGCATGGCTGGCGAGGCCTTCCACGCGAACCTGGAAGCGGCTGCTGCCCGCGATCTGCGTGACGATGCCGAGCGGTAGGCCGCGATTCAGCAGCACGGGGCCCTGCTCGATATGGACCTCGACGAAACCCGCGAGCGTGGCGGGATCGACCGCGGCCGCGCGCAATGCCGCCGGATCGGCCGCGCCGGGGAAGGCCGCCGCGCCCAGCGCGTCGCGCATCGTGATGCCGTCCGCGTCCTCGCGGTCGAGCAGCGCTTCGTCGAAGCGGCCCGCGAGCACGCTGCTCGCGAGGAAGCTCGTCTTGAAACGCAGGCCTTCTTCTTCCGCGAAGCCGACGATGTCGAAGTGATAGGGCAGGCGGATGCCAGCGACGTTGAGCGCGTGGACCACGACGATCGGCAGCAGGATGCCGAGCCGGCCGTCATAGCGGCCGCCGTTGCGCACGGTGTCGAAGTGCGAGCCCGTCATGAGCACCTTCGGCTCGGTCACCGCTGGATCCGCCGCGTAACGGCCGATGACGTTGCCGATCGCATCGATGCGGACCTGCATGCCGGCGTCTTCCATCCACTTGACGAGCTGCGCCTGCGTGGCGCGGTGCGCGGGCGTGAGAAATGCGCAGGTCAGGCCGTCCTCCATGTCGGAGAAACGCGCGAGCGCGCTGGCGTGGTCGAGAATCGTCTGGCCGAGAGTGGGGGTCATGGTCGGATGCGAAAGAGGGGGATTAACCGGTTCAGGCGAACTTCATCCACGTGCGCCACGCAATCCACAGCTTGCGCAGCGGCGTCAGCGCGATGCGCTGGTGCAGCACCTGAAAATCGCTGGCTTCGATTTCATCGAGCAGCTTGTGCGAGATCGCGCTGAGCACGAGGGCCGCGCGCTGCGCGCGGCGGTCGCGTCGCGGCAACAGCGTCATCGCTTCATCCCTCAGCGCGCGGGCCCGCGCGGCCTGTTCTTTCATCAGCGCGACGAAGCGCTCCGAGTGGCGCGCCTGCAGGATATCGGCCGCCGGGACTTCGAAGCGCTGCAGCGTATCCACCGGAATATAGATGCGGCCGCGCCGCGCGTCCTCGCCCACGTCGCGCACGATGTGTACGCGCAGCAGCGACTGCCACAGTTTCTCCGCATGGGCGAGCGTCGCATCGTCCTGATAGCCGAGCACGCGGGCGTTCAGACGGCCGAACGCGCCGCCGACGCACTGGAAGAATCGCTGCAGGCCGATCTCGTCGAGATAGCGCGACTGATTGAGGTCCATCTCCATGCCGTCGAGCACCTCGTTCATGTCCGCCTCGGTCAGCGCCGAGCGATGGGGCAGCAGGGCTTGCGTGATCGGATGGGAGGGCGCCTGGGCGCCGTCGGGGTGGAACAGGCGGCGGACTTCGCCGCGCCACCAGTCGAGGCGCTGATGCGCCACGCCGGCGTCGTGCGTATCGTGGACGAGGTCGTCCAGCTCGCGGCGCCATGCGTGCAGGGCCGTGATGGCGCCGCGGCGGTCCTGCGGCAGGAACAGGAAGCTGTAATACAGGCTGGAGCCGCTCTGGGCGGCTTTGTCTTGACAATACTGATCGGGCGTCACGCCGGCCTCGGAGGATGTGGGGGCTGCGGGCCAGCATTAGACCATAGGTTTGCGTCCGCGCCGCGCACGGCCGCGTTGTCTGGCGATATTTGGCGCATCCGGACGCGGCTCGCCACCCGTTGTCAACCGCTGGCGCTCCCAAGCGGGCGTTCGGTCGCACTGGCGTTTGACGCACCTCGGGCGGATCGTTATATTACTGACCGGCAAGTTATTTACTGACTTTCGCGACGTCCTGATACCTCTTCCTTCGATGCCCGCACCCCTTGTCGGGGCCGTCCCCGAGCCTGCTGCCGCCCCCCTCATCTCCGCGCCTGCCGTTGCCGCGCGTGGTGGCGCCGCCTCCGCGCGCGCCGCCATGGCCGCCAGCGTGGGTACGGTGCTGCTGATGGCGGGGGCGCTCACGTTGGCCGGCTGCGGCAAGCCGAAGGAAGCGGCACCGGACGTCCGTCCGGTGAGATTGATGCAGTTGCATCCCGCGGCCGGGCAGACCGCGTTCGAGTTCTCCGGCGAGGTGCGCCCGCGCGTCGAATCGCGGCTCGGCTTCCGCGTCGGCGGCAAGATCGCCGCGCGCCTCGTGGACGTGGGCGCCAGCGTGCGCAAGGGGCAGCCGCTCGCGCGGCTCGATCCGACCGACCTCGCGCTCGCGGAGCAGGGTTCGCGCGCGCAGTACGACGCGGCGAAGACGGACCGCGACCTCGCGGCGTCCGACCTCAAGCGCTACAACGAGCTGTTCCAGCGCGGTTTTATCAGCGCCGCCGAGCAGCATCGCCGGCAGGCTACGTACGATGCGGCAGTGTCGCGCCTCCAGCAGGCCGAGGCGGGATTGCGCAATCAGGCGAACCAGACCGGCTATGCGGTGCTGACCGCCGATGCCGATGGCGTGGTCACGGCGATCGACGCCGAGGTGGGGCAGGTGGTGACCCCGGGGCAGCCCGTGATTCGCGTGGCACAGACCGCGGAGAAGGAAGTGGCGATCGGGCTGCCCGAGGATCAGGTGGAAATGCTGCGCGCGGTGGGCGACGTGACGGTCCATACCTGGGCCGAGCCCGATCGCAGGCTGCCCGCGCGCGTGCGCGAGATTTCGGCCGCGGCCGATCCCGTGACGCGGACCTATCCCACGCGCGTGTCGGTGCCGAATCCGCCGGCCGATCTGCGGATCGGCATGACGGCGGTGGTGACGTTCCTGCGGACGGGTGAGACGGCCGCGATCCGCGTGCCGTTGACCGCGTTATTACAGGATCAGGGGCGCAACCTGGTGTGGATCTACGAACCCGTCAGGACGGACCGGAAGGCCGACGGCAAGGTCCCGGTGGAAAGCGCGCGCGGCACGGTGCGGCCCGTGCAGGTGACATTGGGCGAGGCCATCGGCAACGACATCGTGATCCGGCAGGGTCTGGCCCCCGGGCAGACCATCGTCACCGCCGGCGTGCATCTGCTCAAGGAAGGCCAGGCGGTCAAGCCGATGCAGAGCGTTTCCCCGAGTACGCCGGTGGCCGCCTCGGGCGGCGGCCCGAAGTAGACCGGGCCGCGCGCATGGACCATTCCCGCTTCAATCTGTCGCGGTGGGCGCTCGAACACCAGCCGCTCACGCGTTACCTGCTCGTCGTGCTGCTGATCGGCGGCCTGCTCGCCTTCTTCCAGCTTGGCCAGGATGAAGATCCGCCGTTCACGTTCCGCGTGATGGTGGTGCAGGCCTTCTGGCCCGGCGCCACCGCCGAGCAGATGGCCGTGCAGGTCACGGACAAGATCGAGCGGCAGCTTCAGGAGGTGCCGTACGCGGACAAGATCCGCAGCTTCTCCAAACCGGGCGAGACCACGGTCATCTTCCAGCTCGCGGACAATTCGCCGGCGAAGGACACCGCGCAGATCTGGTACACGGTGCGCAAGAAGATCGGCGATATCGCGCAGACGCTGCCGCAGGGCGTGCGCGGACCGTACTTCAACGACGAGTTCGGCGACGTGTATGGCTCCATCTATGCGCTCTCCGCGGATGGCTTCACCTACAAGGAACTGCGCGAGTACGCGGATCTCGTACGGCAGGCGCTGCTGCGCGTGCCCGCCGTGGCGAAGGTCACGCTGCTCGGCCTGCAGGACGAGAAGGTCTACATCGAGTTCAATCAGGCGCGTTTCGCGCAGCTGGGGCTCGACATCAATGCGATCGCCAACCAGATTACCGAGCAGAACAATCCGACCGGCAGCGGCGTGCTGGTGACGCCCACCGACAACCTTCAGGTGCGGCTCACGGGCCAGTTTGCCGACGTCAAGGACCTCGAGGACCTGGTCCTGCGCGGGCCGAACGGCATCGCCAACATCCGCCTTGGCGACATTGCCCATGTCTATCGCGGGTATATCGATCCGCCCGCGTCGCGCATGCGCTTCAATGGCAAGGATGTGATCGGGCTCGGCATTTCGATGGAGAAGGGCGGGGACATCATCGCGCTCGGCAAGGAATTGCGGCGCGTGGTGGACGGCTTGCGCGGGCAGTTGCCCGTCGGCATCGAGATGGATCAGGTCCAGGACCAGCCGCAGGCGGTCAAGCGCTCGGTGGGCGAGTTCGTGCATGTGCTGATCGAGGCGGTGGTCATCGTGCTGGGCGTCAGCTTCGTGTCGCTGGGGCTGCATACCCGGCCGCTGCGGCTCGATGTGCGGCCCGGGCTCGTGGTGGCGTTGACGATTCCGCTGGTGCTTGCGGTGACGTTCCTGTTCATGGATATCTTCGGCATCGGTCTGCACAAGATATCGCTCGGGGCGCTGATCGTCGCGCTCGGGCTGCTCGTCGATGACGCGATCATCGCGGTCGAGATGATGGTGCGGAAGCTCGAGGAAGGCTTCTCCAAGATGGAGGCGGCGACGTTTGCCTATACCTCGACCGCGATGCCGATGCTGACGGGCACGCTGATCACGGCGGCGGGCTTCCTGCCGGTGGGGCTGGCACGGTCCACCGTTGGCGAATACACGTTCGCGATCTTCGCGGTGACGGCGCTCGCGCTCGTGCTGTCGTGGTTCGCGGCGGTGTACTTCACGCCTTACCTCGGGTATCTGCTGTTGAAGACGCGGACCACGGCGGGCGGGCATCACGAGGTCTTCGACACGCCGTTCTACGCGCGCTTCCGGCGGCTCGTCGACTGGTGCGTGACGTGGCGCAAGACGGTGATCGCCATCACGCTCGTGGCGTTCGCGCTGGGGATCTTTGCGTTCAAGTTTGTCGAGAAGCAGTTTTTCCCGGATTCGAGCCGGCCCGAGCTGATGGTCGAGTTGTGGATGCCCGAGGGGACGAGCTTCGCGAACATGGAGGCGGAGGCTCGGCGGTTCGAACGCGCGATGCAGCATGATGGCGACGTGCAGAGTGTGACGACGTTCGTCGGCACGGGGGCGCCGCGCTTCTATCTGCCGCTCGACCAGATCTTTCCTCAGAGCAACGTCGCGCAGGCGATCGTGATGCCGAAGAGCGGCGAGGTACGCGATGCGTTGCGGCAGCGCGTGGTGAACGTGCTCGCCACGCAGTTTCCGCAGATGCGCGGGCGCGTGAAGCTGCTGCCGAACGGGCCGCCGGTGGCGTATCCCGTGCAGTTCCGCGTGATCGGGCCCGATGCGGCGACGGTGCGGAAACTGGCCGACAAGGTGAAGGCTGTGATGAACGACAACCCGAATACGGTTGGCGTCAATGACAACTGGAACGAGAACGTCAAGATGCTGCGTCTGGAGATCGATCAGGACAAGGCGCGGGCGTTGGGCGTGACCACGAATGCGATTGCGCGGGTCACGCAGACCGTGCTGACCGGCGTGCCCGTGGGGCAGTATCGCGATGCGGACAAGCTCATCGATATCGTCATGCGCGCGCCGCTGAACGAGCGCGATGCGATGTCCGATCTGACCAATGCGCTGGTGCCGACCAACACGGGGCGTGTGGTGCCGCTGACGCAGATCGCCCGCGTGACGCTGCAATCCGAGCCGGGGGTGATCTGGCGCGAGAATCGCGACTTTGGCATTACCGTGCAGGCCGATGTGGTCGAGGGGATCCAGGGGCCTACCGTGACGGCGCAGATCAATCCGAAGCTCGATGCCTTGCGGGCGGAGTTGCCGCCGGGGTATCTCATTACGATTGCCGGGGCGGAGGAAGAGAGCGGCAAGGCGGGGGCCTCCATTGCCGCGCAATTGCCGCTGTGTATCTTCCTGATCTTCACGCTGCTGATGCTCCAGCTGCATAGCTTCTCGCGCGCGGTGATGGTCTTTCTGACGGGGCCGCTCGGGTTGATCGGGGCTGCCGCGACGTTGCTGCTGCTCAATGCGCCGATGGGGTTCGTGGCGCAACTGGGTATTACCGCGCTGCTGGGCATGATCATCCGGAACTCGGTGATTCTGGTGGACCAGATCGAGCAGGACATCGCGGCGGGGGCGGCGCCCTGGGATGCCATCGTGGAATCGGCGGTACGGCGATTCCGCCCGATCATCCTGACCGCCGCGGCGGCGGTACTGGCGATGATCCCGCTGTCGCGGTCGCTGTTCTGGGGGCCGATGGCGGCGGCGATCATGGGCGGGCTGATCATCGCCACCGTGCTGACGCTGCTCTTCCTGCCGGCGCTGTATGCGGCGTGGTTCCGGGTACGGAGGCCGGAGGCGCATGGGGGCGTGATGGCCGGGTAAGATGCGTGGTCATTGTCATTGCGCTCGTCACCGACTCCATCCATGCCAAGCCGGCCGCCGAAAGAAAACTGGGACGACTTCCGCTATTTCCTCGCCGTGGCCCGCACCGGGACGCTCAGTGCGGCCGCCGAGCAGCTGGGGACCGAGCACACCACCGTGGCGCGCCATGTGCAGTCGCTCGAGCGGGCGCTCAATAGCCGGCTGTTCCACAAGTCCAACGTTGGCTACGAGCTCACCGAGGCGGGCAATCGGCTCATGGAGGCCGCGCAGGGGATCGAGAGCGCGATGGTCGCCACGCGGGCGGTGGCCGAAGGGGGCCACGAGATTGGCGGCACCGTCCGCATCGGGGCGCCCGACGGGTTTGGCACCTACTTCCTTGCCCCGCGCATCCACAAGCTGCTCGAGAAAAACCCCCGGCTCGAGATCGAGCTCATTGCCGCGCCGCGGTTGTTCAGTCTGGCCAAGCGTGAGGCGGACATCGCCATCGGCCTGTCCAGTGCCGAGCATCTGCGCGTGGCGTCGCGGCGGCTGACCGAGTACAGCATGCATGTGTATGGTGCCCGCAGCTATCTGAAGTCCGCGCCGCCGATCCGCAACCAGCAGGATCTGGCCGGGCATGCGTTCATCGGGTACATGGAGGACCTGCTGTTCACGCCGGAGCTCAATTTTCTCGGCGTCACCGAGGTGCCGCTGCATCCGCGGCTGCGGTCGTCGAACCTGCTGACGCAGGTGCAGGCCACGCTGGCTGGCCGCAGCCTGTGCATTCTGCCGGCGTACATCGCCTTCAACTTTCCCGAGCTGGTGCCGGTGCTGCCGGAGGAGGTCGAGGTGCAGGCCACGTTCCACATGCACGTGCACGTGGACCATCAGCGTGCGGCGCATGTGCGGGAGGTGGCGAGGTTTATCGCCGACGAGGTGGATGCGAGCAGGGCGATGTTTCTGGGGCCGAAGGGGAAGCGACGGTAGGGGCACCCCCTGGGCGCCGGCGTTGTGCAAATTTGCACAGCCGGTGCGGAAACGTTGCCTTGGCGCCGCATCGCGCGCGGCGAATAATCGGCAGCATGAAAACCGTTGTGTCCACCTATCTCACCCGCCGGCTGGCATCGCCGGCGCCCATGCGGGTTGCCGCCCAGATCGCGGTGATGGTGGCGATCTGGCTGGCGGCCGCCGCGCTGACCCGTCTGACCGGCCTTGCCATGTCGCCCGGCGTCATTGGCCTGCTGGCCGTGCTCGGGCTGCTGCTGTCCGGGCGCGGCAACGTGCTGTGGTTCCGGGACGGCGCCAACTGGCTGCTCGGTGAGCTCGTGCTGTTCTTCATCCCATGCGTCGTGGCCGTGATGCAGTACGGCCACTTGTTCCGCACGCAGGGCGTGCAGATCGTCATCGCCGTGGTCGTCGGGACGGTGCTCGTCATGGCCGCCACCGCGCTGGCCGTGCATGTCGGTTGCCGTCTCGAGCGGTGGATCGCCGCCCGCCGGGGGCAGGAGTCCTGAACATGAATCCCGATTCGCATGCCTACGCCGCCGCGTTCTGCATCGTGTGGACGTGCGCGCTGTACTTTGCGCTCAAACCGTTCTACCAGCGCCGCCCGCGCATCTGGCTGTCGCCGGCCATCCTGGTGCCCGCGCTGACCATCGGCCTGCTGCTGACCACGGATATCCCGTACGGCGATTACGTCGCGGATACGCATTGGCTCGTCTGGATGCTCGGCCCCGCGACGATCGCCTTCGCCGTGCCGATCTACGAGCAGCGCGCGATCGTGCGGCGTCACTGGCTCGCGCTGAGCCTTGGCGTGGTGGTGGGCATGCTGGTGGCGGTGATCAGCGCGCGGTGGCTTGCGGGCATGTTCCACTTCGATCCGACGGTGTCGAGCAGCCTGATGGCGCGCTCGATCTCCACGCCGTTCGCGATGGCCGTGGTCCAGCAGACGGGCGGCTCCGCGGAACTCGTGTCGCTGTTCACGGTGATCACGGGTCTCGTCGGCATGATCGCCGGCGATGTCGTGCTGGGGATGATGCACCTGTCGCCAGTGGCCAACGGCGCATCGCTGGGCGCATCCGCGCACGGTTTCGGCACCGTGCGGGCGCGGCAGCGCGGATCGGAGGAGGGGGTGGTCGCCAGCCTGACGATGGTGCTGGCTGGCGTGTTGATGGTATTGGTCGGCCCGCAGTTCACGCACGCGGTGCTGACGATGTTCCCCTACTAATCCCCGACTACTCCGCTACTCAGCGAGTTCGAAGACCACGTCTTGCGCGCCTTCCCACAGCACCTTGGTGCCGAGCGCGCGCAGGTTCTCCTTCCCTTCGGTAATCGTCAGGAAGTGATTACCGGCCAGCTGGCCCATCTTGCTGGCGAAGCAGCAGCTGCCATACGCGAGGATGATCTCGGTCTCGCTGTAGCCGCCGGGATAGAACAAGATGTCGCCCACCGACGGATGGCTCGTATGGTTCTCGAACCCCACGCCGAGCTTGAATTCGCCGAGCGGAATCCAGCAGCCTTCGCCGCTCCACCGCACGTGGATGAGTTTCTGGCGGTACGGCAGCAGCTTCATGAACGCGGCCACGGTCTCGGGCGCGTCGGGGTTGGTTTCGGCGATGAAGGTGTGGCCAGCGGCCGTGATACGGATTTTTGTCATGAGTCGGAGTATGGGTGCTCCCTTCCCCCGATGGGAGAAGGGAAAACCTTAGGTTTCAGGAGGCCGCCGCAGAGTGCGCTCAGCCCCAGCTGGCCAGCAGCGTCTCCGCCACGGCGATCAGGCTGCGGTCGCTGCCCTTCGGCCCCAGCAGCGAAATGCCATAGGGCGCGCCCTCGCGGCCCGACAGCGGCAGGCTCAGTTGCGGGAAGCCGGACAGCGGCGTCAGGCACAGCATATGCGCGGCCGCCATGCGGTAATCCTCGAACAGTTCCATCGGGGACGTGCGCAAGGGCGCGATGTCGGGCATCGTCGGCAGCACGAGCACGCCATCCGTGCCGAGCAGGCGGCCGAGATGCGCAGTGAACTCGGCGCGGATCTGGCTCGATGTTTCGAACTGCTCGGCGCTGACTTGCTTGCTGAACGCAAACCGTCCCGCGATATCGGAGCCCAGTTCGAGGCCGTATTGCTCGATCAGCTCGCCCGAAGACTGCCACGCTTCCCAGCCCTGGATGTACCGGAACGCCCAGTAGAGGTCCGATAGCGGCCGGTCCGCGACGGTCACGGGCGTGGCTGGCCCGAGGATGGCTTCCACCCGCGCCACGGTGGGCGCGAGCGCGGCGCGGGCTTCGTCGGTCGGCAGCGGCATGAGGTCGCTGGCGATGAGCATGCGCGGTGTCGCCGGCAGCGGCGCGGTGTCCGTGCCGAGCAGCACGTCGGCAACGCGCGCGAACGTGGCGATGTCGCGCGTGAAGAAGCCGCAGGTGTCGAGCGTCTCGCAGAGCGGCTGGCACAGTTCGAGCGAGATCCGGCCGTGGGACGGGCGGATGCCGAACAGGCCGCAGTGGCTCGCCGGGGCGCGGACCGAGCCGCCGGTATCGGTGCCGAGCGCGAAGTCGCAGAGGCTGTTCGAGACCGCCGAGGCCGAGCCGGAGGACGATCCGCCCGTGATGCGATCCGGGGCGCCGCCGTTGTAGGGGCTCCCGTAGTGGAAGTTCTTGCCGTTCATCGAGAACGCCATTTCGTCGGTGTGGCTCTTGCCGATGAACTGCGCGCCGGCGTCCAGCAATTTCCGCACGGTGGGCGCGGTGGCCGTCTTGATGCCCGAGCGGGCGAGCACATGCGGATTGCCACCGCCGGTCGGGTAGCCCGCCACGTCGAACAGATCCTTGACCGCGAAGGTGAGGCCCGCGAGGGGGCCTTCCGGCGCGTTGGGGACGGCGACGTCGGGGTAGGGCATGAACGCGCGGGCGGGATGCGTGGCAAAGGTCATGGCGATGAGGTCCTCTCGGTTAGTGGTTTATGCGGCAGCGGTGGCCGGGGCGGCGGGCTCCGATACCAGTACGCAGCTGACACGATGGCCGTTGCCCAGCGATACCGCGCGGGGTACCTCCTTCAGGCATTCGGGCCGCGCGTGCGCGCAGCGCGGGGCGAAGGTGCAGCCCGGCGGCAGCGCGGAGAGGTCGGGCGGCGCGCCGCCGATCGTCTCCAGCCGCTCGCCGCGCGACATGCCGTGCTGCCGGCTCTTGAGCAGCGCGTTCGTATAGGGATGCCGCGCCTCGCGCATCAGCGTGCGGATCGGACCCTCCTCGACGATACGGCCGCCGTACATGACGGCCACACGGTCGGCGATTTCGACCGCCGCGCCGATGTCGTGCGTCACGAACACGATGGATAGCCCAAGTTCGCGCTGCAGCTCGCGCATCAGGATCAGCACCTGGATCTGCACGGTGGCGTCGAGCGCGGTGGTCGGCTCGTCGGCCAGCAGGATCTTCGGTTGTGCGGACAACGCCAGCGCGATCATCGCGCGCTGGCGCATGCCGCCCGACATCTCGTGCGGATACGCCGCCAGCCGGCGTTCGGGGCTGGGAATGCGGACGGACTCGAGCGCCTTGAGCGCGCGCTCGCGCGCCTCGGCCTTGGTGACCTTCGCATGCGTGCGGATACATTCGACGATCTGCTGGCCGACGGTATAGACCGGGTCCAGCGCCAGCAACGGCTCCTGGAACACCATCGCCACCTTGCCGCCGCGCAGGCGCGACAGGGCGCGTTTGTCCATGGCGAGCACGTCCTCGCCATCGACGCGGATCTCGCCCTCCATGCGCGTGCGGCGCGGCGGATGCAGGCGCATCAGCGCGCGCAGCGTGACGCTCTTGCCGGAGCCGGATTCGCCGATCAGCGCGAGCGACTCGCCGGCGTTGACGGTCAGAGAGACGCCGTTGACGGCCTGAATGGTCTTGCCGCTGCCGTGGAAGGATACGTGCAGGTCGCGTACCGAGACGACAGGTGCAGCGACAGAAGTTTGGGTTTCGCTCATCGTAGTCCTCCTCAGGGCGTCGCCGCGTGCAGGCCCGGCGTCATCCGCCGCAACGGCAGCGAATGCCCGCCATCGGGCATGGCCATCAGGCACGACACGGGATGCCCGGCCAGCGCGTCCGTCAGCACCGGCGCGCGGCGCTCGCAAACGGGCTCGGCGCGCGCGCAGCGCGGGTGGAAGCTGCATCCCGGGGGCGGGTTGATCGGGTTCGGCGGATCGCCGGCAAGCGGCGCGGCCAGCGTGCGGTGGTCGGGGTCCATCGACGGCATGGACGCCAGCAGCGCGCGCGTGTAGGGGTGTGCGGGATTCGCGTAGATCGACTCCGTATCGCCTACCTCCACCACCTTGCCGAGGTACATCACCATCACGCGGTCGCAGAGATAGCGGATCACGTTGAGGTCATGGCTGATGAACACATACGTCAGGTCGAACTCGGCCTTGAGGTCGAGCAGCAGGTTCAGCACCTGCGCCTCCACCGACTTGTCCAGCGCGGACACGGCCTCGTCGAGAATCACCAGCCGCGGACGCAGCGCCAGTGCGCGCGCGATGTTCACGCGCTGGCGCTGACCGCCGGACAGTTCGTGCGGATACCTCCCGGCGAAACGCGCCGGCGCCAGTCCCACACGTTCCAGCAGATAGCGCGCGCGCTCGGTCGCCTCGCGCGCGCTCACGCCATGCACACGCGGCGTGAAGGCAATCGACTCCTCGATCGTCAGGCGCGGATTCAGCGACGAGTAGCTGTCCTGAAACACCATCTGGACCTGGCTGCGGAATGCCTTCATTGGCAACTGCGGAGAGCCCACGCCCTGCGCGTCGAAAATCAGTTCGCCACTGTCCTGCGCGGTGAGCTGCATCAGCAACCGCGCCGTGGTGGACTTGCCGCAGCCGGACTCGCCCACCACGCCGAGCGTCTCGCCCTTGAGCACGTCGAAGCTCACGCCGTCTACCGCGCGGACCTCGCCGGCGCGGCGAAAGGGGATGGCGGACTTCAGCGGGAAATGCTTGACGAGGTCGCGGGCAATGACCAATGGCTGAGCCGGGCCGCCGACATCGCGGGCGGCGGGCAACGCGGTCGCTTCCAGAGTGTCGTTCATGTTCAGTCCTTGATTTCCATGGCCGAGCGAATGCCATCGGCCAGCAGGTTGAAGGAGATCGACGTGAGGAAGATCATCGCGCCGGGCAGCGCGGCCACCCACGGCTGGGTGTAGATCGCGGTGCGCAGCGTATTGAGCATCAGGCCCCATTCGGGCTCGGGCGGCTTGACGCCGAGACCGAGGAACGAGAGACCCGAGGCCAGGATCATCGAGACCGAGATGAGGCTCGTGGCATAGACGAAGATCGGGCCGAGGACGTTGTTGAGCACGTGCGCGCGAACGATGGTCAGCGCCGAAGCGCCCGACGCGCGCGCGGCGTCGACGAACTCGCGCGCGCGGACCTGCGTGGTCACGCTCTCCGCCACGCGCACGATCTGCGGCACGAAGACGATGGTCAGCGAAAGCAGGGCGTTGCCGACGCCCGCGCCGAGCGTGCCCGAGAGCGCGATGGCCAGCAGCACCGACGGAAACGCGTACAGGATGTCGGTCAGCCGCATGATCACGGTGTTGGTCAGGCCGCCCGCGAAACCGGCGACGATGCCGAGCGCGCTGCCGATGACGAAGGCGAGCAGCACGGGCGTGATGCCCATGAACAGCGAAAGCCGCGCGCCCAGCATCAGGCGCGAGAGCATGTCGCGGCCGAGTTCGTCGGTGCCGAGCGGGTAGTGCTCGGTGCCGATCGGCTTGAGCCGCTTGAGGATCGACGACGCATAGGGGTCGCTCGGCATCAACTGCGGGGCGAACAGCGCCATCAGGATCAGCGCGATCAGGATGCATGCGGCCACCATCGCGAGCTTGTTGCGCAGCAGGCGGCGGCCGACCGTGGCCCAGTATCCGGGGGAGCGCTGCACGGCGAGCGGCGCCGTGCGTTTGTCGAGGGTCAGGTCCATGAGGCTCTCCGAGAAGCGAAGGCTGGGAAATCAGTTACGTTCGATGCGCGGATCGAACAGCGTCTGCAGGGCGTCCACGAGCAGGTTCAGCAGCACGAAGAACACGGCCAGCACGAGGATCGTCCCTTGCAGCAGCGGAAAATCGCGTTGGAAGATCGCCGAGTTCAGCAGGAAGCCCGTGCCCGGCCACGAGAACACGGTCTCGATGAGGATCGAGCCGCCAAGCAGATAGCCGAGCTGCAGGCCCATCACGGACAGCGCCGTGGGCGCGACATTCTTGACCACGTGCCGGAACACCGCGACATCGGAGAGACCCCGCGCGCGCAGGCCGACGATGAATTCGTTCGAGAGAATCTCCGCCACGAGCGCGCGGATCGTGCGGGCCACGATGCCCATCGGGATCACGGACATCGTGATGGCGGGCAGCAGCATGTACTGGAAGTGTTCCCAGTCCCACGCCCAGTCGCCGGAGCCGCCGGGACCGGCGCCCGTCGCGGGCAGCCAGCCGAGCAGCACGGAAAACGCGATGACGAGCACCATGCCGAGCCAGTAGTGCGGGATGCTCACGCCGAGCACCGACAGGAACGAGGCGACGCGGTCCGAGACGGAGTCGCGCAGATAGCCGGCCACGAAGCCGAACAGGCATCCGAACGTGAACCCGATGAGCGTGGCCACCGAGGCCAGGCGAATCGAATTGATCACCGCGGTCGACACTTCGCTCATCACGGGCCGGTTCGTCGCGATCGACGTGCCGAGGTCGCCGTGCAGCGCGCGCAGCAGCCAGTGGAGGAATTGTTCGAGGAACGGTTTATCGAAGCCGTAGAGCGCGGTTAGCTGGCGGCGCAGTTCTTCCGACGCATCGGGCGGCAGCACCGATACGAGCGGGTCGCCGGGCGCGATATGGACCAGCGAGAAGCACAGCAGTGCCACGCCGAGCAGGATCGGCAGCGCGTAGAGGAGGCGGCGGAGCAGATAGATCATCGCAGCGGTGGCTTGTTGGTTTGTGGGGAAAGGCGTCCCCCCCCCGGTGGGGAGGGGGTGAAACGAGCTTAATCCATCGACATCGTGGCGATATCGATGAACCAGCTCTGCGGCTGCACCACGCCCTTGACCTTCTTCGAGATCGCGCGCGGGCCGACGTCGTGCGCGATCAGCACGAACGGCGATTCCTCGACGATGCGGGCATGCAGCTTGGCCAGCGCGGCGTCGCGGCCCTTCTCGTCGAACGACGTACGGGCGTTCTCGATCAGCTTGTCGAACTCGGCGTTACCGAAGTAGCCCCAGTTGTTCGAGACCGGCGGTTGCGTCTTGGTGCTCACGAAGCGGACCATCGCGAAGAACGGATCCATCGCCGCGAAGCTCACGTTGATCGCGTTGGCGCCGTGCGCGCTCGGATCCTTCGCGCCAATCCGCCAGTTCGTGAACAGCGTGTTCCACTCCACGACGTCGAAGTCCACGTCGAAGAAGCACTCCTTGAGGTTCTGCTGCACGTACTCGTTCATCGGCAGCGGCTGCATCTGGCCCGAGCCCGATGCGGACACCTGCACCTTGACCTTCACCGGCTTGGCGGCCGAGTAGCCCGCTTCCGTCATGAGCTTGCGCGCGGCGTTCGGGTCGTACTTGATGTCGAACTTCGGGTTGCCCCACCACGGGCTGCCCGCCTCGACGATGCCCTTGGCCTCGGCCATGTAGCCGCCCAGCAGCGTCTTGAGGCCGGCGCGGTTCACGCACAGGTTCGCGGCTTCACGCACGCGCTTGTCGAGCCACGGCGAGTTCGGGGCGAACGACAGCTGCCACGGCCACATGTGCGGCTGCGCGTTGGCGTACACCTCGAAGCCGCGGCTCTTGATCTGGGCGATCGCGTCGGGGGCGGGGGCTTCGATCCAGTCCACCTGGCCGGATAGCAGCGCTGCCGTGCGGGCGTTGGCTTCCGGCATCGGGACCATCACGACCTTGTCGATCTTGGGCACGCGCTTCGGGTCCCAATAGGTGGCGTTCTTCGCGAGCTCAAGGCGTTCACGCGGGACGAAGCGCGTCATCTTGAACGGCCCCGTGCCAGAGGCGTCCGCCGCGAACGCGACCCACGCCTGCTTGCTGCGTTCGGCGGCGTCGGTCACGGATGCCGGGACGGCGGCCAGCTTCTTCTCCCACTGCGCGGGGGAGGCCATGAACAGGTTCGACAGGTTGTACGGCAGGAACGAGTCGGGCTCGGACGTCACGAGCTCGACGGTCAGGTCGTCGATCTTCTTCGCGCTGCGGAGCGTGGGCATGCGCGAGGCGGTCACGCCGACCTGGCTGGGGTCGAACTGTTTCGCGGTCTTGTCGAGGACCTTGTTGACGTTCCACACCACCGCGTCGGCATTGAATGCGGAGCCGTCGTGGAACTTCACGTTGGGACGCAGCTTGAACGTCCACTTTGTCTTGTCCTTGTCGTCGACCTTCCACTCGGTGGCCAGGCCCGGGATCAGCAGGCTCGGACCGTTGCTCTTCGACAGGTCCCATGCGGTCAGCGCGTCGTACATCGGGATGCCGGTGAACCGGTTACCCTCGAAGCCCTGATCGGGCTGGCCGAGCGTGCGGGGGATATCGGCGGCGGTCATGCCGATCCGCAACGTCTTGTCCGCGGCGTTGGCCACACCGGGCAACGCGAGCGCGGAGAAGGCGAGAGCAGCAGCGGTCGCGGCGAGCACCGTACGGAAACCGGAGGGAAAACCTTTCGCGTGGGAGGACGGATGGTGGTTCACAGGCAGAGCTCCTGAGGGTGGGGAAGGGAGTGCTTGGGAGCTAGCAAGTCATGTGCCACCGTGGGGGCAACGGTTGACGGGCATTCCCTGAACGATGGTCTGCTTCTTGCTGAATCCTCTGCCGCAACTCGCACTCATCGACAACAGAGAACTCACATGGACACCCTGCACACTCCCCGCATCAACGGCCCGCGCCTATGGCAATCGCTCATGGATCTCGGCGCGTTGGGCGCCACGCCCAAGGGCGGCGTTTGTCGTATCGCGTTGACCGAAGAGGACAAGCAGGGCCGCGATCTCGTGGTGCGGTGGTGCCGCGAGGCGGGGCTGGAGATTCGCGTGGACGAGATCGGCAATGTGTTCGCGCGCCGCGCGGGCAGCGATCCGGCCGCGCCCGCGGTGGCCACCGGCAGCCACATCGACACCCAGCCCTCGGGCGGCAAGTTCGACGGCAACTTCGGCGTGCTGGCCGGGCTCGAAGTCATGCGGACCCTCAATGACCTCGGCGTGGTCACGCGCGCGCCGGTGGAGGTCGCGATCTGGACCAACGAGGAGGGCACGCGCTTCACGCCCGTGATGATGGGCTCCGGCGTGTTTGCGGGCGTGTTCGACGCGGACTTCGCCCGCGAACAGGCGGACCGCGCCGGCATTACGGTGGGCGACGCCCTCGACGCCATCGGCTATCGTGGGGCGCAGAAGGCGGGCGAGGTTCCGGGCGGCATGTATGCCGCGTATTTCGAGGCCCATATCGAGCAGGGTCCCGTGCTCGAAGCCGCCGGGCTGCCGATCGGCGTGGTGTCTGGCGCGCTGGGGCAGCAGTGGTACGACGTGGTCGTGACGGGGCAGGACGCGCATGCGGGCCCCACGCCGCTGGCGCTGCGCCACGACGCCATGCTGGCCGCCGCGCGCATGGTGGAAGCCGTCAACCGCATCGCGCGCGACGAGGCGCCGCATGGGCGGGGCACGGTGGGGTATCTGGAGGTCAAGCCCAACTCGCGCAACGTGATTCCCGGGCGCGTGGATTTCGCGGTGGACTTCCGCAACCTGTCGCAGGACGGGCTCGACCGCATGGACGCCGCGATGCGCGCGGCGTTTGCCGGGATCGCCGATGCGGCGGCCGTGCAGGTGGAGATCAGGCAGGTGGTGAAGTTCGAGCCCTGCGTGTTCGCGCCGTCATGCGTGGAGGCCGTGCGCAAGGCTTCCGAGCTGCTCGGTCTGCCGAGCATGGAGGTGGTCAGCGGCGCGGGGCACGACGCGGTGTACGTCGCCCAGCGCGCGCCAACGGGGATGATCTTCGTGCCGTGCAAGGACGGCATCAGCCATAACGAGCTGGAGGATGCGCTGCCCGAGCATATCGAGGCGGGGGCGAATGTGTTGTTGCAGGCGATGTTGAGCGTGGCCGGTTGACGGATTGCCATGAAGGGGCGCAACGCCCCTTCAATGGCCGATGGAACGTGAAATCGCCCACGCACACTCCACCACCAGCGGACCCAGTTTCCGCTGCGCCTCCTCCATCGTCCACCGGCTCACCGGCGGCGACACATGCACCGCCCCCACCGCGATCCCCTGGCTGTTCACGATCGGCGCGCCCACGCCCATATCCCCGAGAAACAGCTCCTCCTCGTTGCACGCATACCCCACCGACCGGCACGCCACCACGCGGGAAAAGATCGTCTCCACATCCGTCAGCGTCGCGGGCGTGCGCGGCGCGCGGGCGGAAGTCTCGAGCATCGACCGTACCTGCGCATCGGGCAGCGTGCTGAGGTAAGCGCGCCCGGAGCTCGTGCAGTACATCGGAATGCGCATGCCCACCGGCGTCAGCACGGGCATGTGCTTGGCGGTCATGAGCTGCGCGACGTAGACCATGTCGAGCCCGACAGGCTCCGTCAGGTTCGCGGTCTCGCCACTGGTATTGGCCAGCTGCGACAGATACGGGCTGGCGATCGGAATCAGCGCATCCGCGGCGAGGTAGTTGTAGCCGATCTCCATTACCTTGGGCGTCAAGCGGAAGCGCCGCGTCTGCGGGTGCTTGTCGACGTAGCCGAGCTGCTCGAGCGTATGGACCGTGCGTTGCGCCGAACTCTTGGTCATGCCGGTGATGGCGGCGAGCTCGACGAGGGTGAGGGTGCGATGCACGGCGGTGAACGCGCGCAAGGCCTCGAGGCCTTTCTCGAGGGACTGGTTGAAAAGCGGATCGGGCCGTTCGGACATGAAGAAGACAGAGAGAAAACAAGCACCAACGTCGTGACCCGCTGCACCACGATGGCCGCGTATTGCACCAAGATATGCGCGTATCGATCATCGATACGGAACGGGTAGGTAACCCTAGCGATTTCAATGCCCGGCGGAATCCACCTCCCATGGACCTCAGGTAAACCCTGATAAAAAACCGTCTTGTGCCCAGTGAAATATCACACTAGTATCACAGCAACTTAAGACACACCGCAGTCCGCCCATGACGCGCCCTATCCGACTGGTAGCGACCGACGCCCCCGACGCGCTCGAAGCCAAACTCCCGCTCACGCCCGCGCAAAGCGGCGCGGCCATGCGCGAGCAGGCCTATATCGAGATCAAGCGCCGGATCATCGCGTGCGAGTTCCGCCCCGGCGAACCGCTCAACGAGGCGCAGGTCGCCGCGCTGCTCGGCCTCGGCCGCACGCCGGTCCATCAGGCGCTGCATCGGCTGGAGGTGGAAGGGCTCGTCCAGATCCTCCCGCGCAAGGGCATCCTGGTCACGCCGCTGTCGCTGAACGACGTACTCGACATGATCGAAGTGCGCGCGACCAACGAGGTGCTGTGCGCCACGCTGGCCTGCGAACGCGGCCACGACAGCGACTTCAAGGCGATGCGCGACATCGTGGACCGCTCGCCGGACCTGATCGCGCGCCGGGATATCCCCGCGCTGGCCTCGCTGGACCTCAAGTTCCATACCGCCATGTCGGCCGCCTCGCGCAATCGCGTGCTGGCCGACCTGCTGCGCAGCCTGCACGAGAAGCAGGCGCGCTTCTGGTTCCTCTCGCTGTCCGACCCGCAGCACCTCGAGAACGTCTACCAGGAACATCTGGAGATCGTGGACGCGCTCGAACGCCGTGACATTCCGGCGGTGCGCGAGTCGATTCGCGAACATATCGACGAATTCCGGAAGAACATCATCCGGACACTCTGAACGACCCACTCTTCTCGCAACAGGATTCACGCAATGCCGACACTGCAATTCCAGGTAGCCGGCGGGGGCGCACTCGCCCTCGACATCGAACGACTGATCATCGCCGGCTGGACCGGCCGCGACGCGGACGCGGTGCAACACCACATCAAGGAACTCCAGGACATCGGCGTGAAGCCGCCCTCCACGGTGCCGTGCTTCTATCCGCTGGCCGCGTCGCTGCTGACGACGAGCGACGTGCTGGAAGTCCCGCGCGACGATTCGTCGGGCGAGACGGAGTTCGTGCTGCTGCAGGGGCAGGGCGAGTTGTACATCGGCATCGGCTCCGACCATACGGACCGCAAGGTCGAGGCGTATGACGTCACGGTGTCCAAGCAGATGTGCGGCAAGCCCGTCGGCCGCGAGGTGTGGCGCTTCGACGAGGTGGCCGATCACTGGGACAGCCTCGAGATGCGCTGCTGGCGTGTGCGCGACGGCAAGCGCGCGCTGTATCAGGAGGGCAAGGTCACGCGCCTGCTGGACCCGCGCGACCTCGTGCGCCGGCTGACCGGCGAGGACGCGCTGCCGCCGGGCACGGCGATGTTTTGCGGCACGCAGGCGGTCATCGGCGAACTGGGGCATGGCGAAGCGTTCGAGGTCGAGCTGCACGACCCCGTGCGCAACCGCACGCTCCGCCACGCCTATCGCGTGGAAAGCCTGGCCGTCGCTGAATAACGGACCGGCAGGCCAACGCTACACCCATACCGACAACGAGGCTCTTCAGGGGAACGACATGGACCAGACGTCTACGATCGCCGCGCTTGCGGCCGAACTCGCGGCAGGCCGCACGAGCAGCGTCGCGCTGACAGAGGCCGCGCTCGCGCGCATCCAGCAGCATCGGGAGGCCGGTGGCGCCGCCTTCCTCGAAGTCGATGCCGACGGCGCGATCGCCGCGGCGCGCGCCGCCGATCAGGCCCGCGTGGCGGGCCTCGTGGCGTCGCCGCTGGCCGGGTTGCCGGTGTCGATCAAGGATCTGTTCGACGTGCGCGGCCAGGTCACGCGCTCGGGCTCCAAAGCGCTGGACGGCGCGCCCGCCGCCGCCGATGCGCCCGCGGTGGCGCGTCTGCGCGCGGCCGGGGCGGTGCTGATCGGTCGCACGAACATGAGCGAGTTCGCGTTCTCCGGGCTGGGCCTCAATCCGCATTACGGCACGCCGCGCACGCCGATCGATCCCGAGCGGATTTCGGGCGGGTCGACGTCCGGCGGCGCGGTCAGTGTGGCCGAGGGCATGGCCGTGGCCGCTCTGGGCACCGATACGGGCGGCTCGATTCGTATTCCGTCGGCCTTCTGCGGCCTGACGGGCTTCAAGCCGACCGCGAAGCGCGTGCCGCTCGACGGCGCGGTGCCGCTGTCCACGTCGCTCGATTCGGCCGGTCCGCTCGCGCGGTCGGTCGCCTGCTGCGCGGCCGTCGATGCGGTGCTGTCGGGCGAGACGCTCGATACGCGTCCCGCCACGCTGGCGGGCCTGCGGCTGTACGTGACGCGCGATTTCGTCTGCGACGGGATGGATGACGACGTGGCCGCCGCGTTCGACGCCACGCTGGCCAGGCTGTCGAAGCTCGGCGCCCAGATCGTGCCGTTCGAGTTCGGCGCGCTGCGCAGGCTGCCGGAGATCAACGCGGCGGGCGGGCTGACCGCGGCCGAGGCGTGGCACTGGCACAGGCAACTGCTGGCCGAACGCGGCGATCGGTACGACCCGCGCGTGGCCATGCGCATCCGCCGCGGCGAGAAGCTGAGCGCCGCCGACTATATCGAGCTCCTGGCGGCGCGCCGCGCGATGCAGGCGGAAGCCGCGTATCTGCTGCGCGATGCCGATGCATGGCTGATGCCGACGGTCGCCGTGCGTCCGCCGCGCCTGGATGCGCTGCAGGCCGACGACGCGTTCTTCGCCACCAATGGGCTCGTGCTGCGCAATGCCAGCGTCATCAACTTCCTCGACGGTTGCGCGGCGTCGCTGCCGCTCGGCAACGGTATCGGCCTGGGCGTGTGCGGCCTGCATGGGCGGGATGCGCGTGTGCTGCAGGTATCGGGCGCGATCGAAGCCGCGCTGTAACGCGCCTTTTTGCAGTGTTCCCGCGGCGCTCCAGCACAGCGTTCGCCAATGTCGCCCGAGGGCCATGCCAATGCAGCGTGGCCCCGTGTACCACCATCAAGGAGTTGCACCGATGTCTTCCACGTTAGCCGGCGCCCAGGGCGTCACCGGTGGGCTGCCGCCTGCCGAAGTCACCCGGCAGCGCAACGACGCGTACCGCAAGATCACGGTACGTTTGATTCCGTTCCTCGTCTTCCTGTTCATCCTCGCCTGGATCGACCGCGTCAACGTCGGTTTCGCCAAGCTCCAGATGCTGCAGGACCTGCAGTTCAGCGAAGCCGTCTATGGCTTCGGCGCGGGCATCTTCTTCATCGGCTACTTCCTTTTCGAGGTGCCGAGCAACCTGCTGCTCGAGAAGATCGGTGCGCGCAAGACCCTCGCGCGCATCACCATCCTCTGGGGCCTGGCCTCGATGGCGATGATCTTCGTCAAGACGCCGATGCAGTTCTATGCGCTGCGTTTCCTGCTCGGCATCTTCGAAGCGGGGTTCTTTCCGGGCGTGGTGCTGTACCTCACGTACTGGTTCCCGGCCGAGCGCCGCGCGCGCATCAACGGCCTGTTCATGACGTCGTTCGCGATCGCGGGCGTGGTGGGCGGCCCGCTGGCCGGCTTCATCATGACCACGATGGACAATGTCGACGGTCTCGCCAACTGGCAATGGCTGTTCGTGATCGAAGGCATTCCGTCGGTCCTCGCCGGCATCGCGGTGCTGATGTACCTGCCGGAGAAGCCCGTCAAGGCGAAGTGGCTCACCGCCGCCGAGCAGACGCTGGTCACGCGCGACGTGGAAGCCGACGCGCGCGACCCGGCCAAGCATTCGTCGCTGCGCGACGCGTTCTCGAACTCGCGCGTCTGGATCTGCGCGGCCATCTACTTCTGCGTGGTGAGCGGCAACGCGACCATCGCGTTCTGGTCGCCGTCGATCATCAAGGAGCTCGGCGTGCAGGGCAACCTGAAGATCGGTCTCGTCTCGGCGATTCCGTTCATCGCCGGTACCATCGCGATGGTGCTCAACGGCATCCACTCGGACCGCTCGGGCGAACGCCGCATGCACTGCGCGATGGCCACGCTGCTGGCCGCCGTGGGCCTGACGCTGACGGGCTTCTGGCTCCAGAGCGCGACGATGGCCCTGTGCGCGCTGACGGTCGCCTCGATTGGCATCCTCGCGGCGTTCCCGGTCTTCTGGTCGCTCCCGTCGGCCTTCCTCGCCGGCACGGCGGCAGCAGGCGGTATCGCCCTGATCAACTCGATCGGCAACCTCGCGGGCTTCGTGGCGCCGTACATGATCGGCTGGTTCAAGACGACCACGGGCCAGCTGTCCTCCGGCTTGTACTTCGTCGCCGCACTGGAGGCCTGCGCCACGGTGCTGGTACTCGCCTTCATCCGCGTCAAACGCTGATCCCGACGGCGACCCGGTGACAAGCGGGGAGGGGGACTGGATTCCCCTCCCGCGTTGCGCTACAATCCGCAGCCTTGTTTTATGGCGGCCACGCACGCCAGCGAAACAAGCATCAAGACAGGGACTGCGAGGGTGGCGAAATTGGTAGACGCACCAGGTTTAGGTCCTGACGCCAGCAATGGTGTAGGGGTTCGAGTCCCCTCCCTCGCACCAACCTCCATCATTCTTCCTTGATTCTGGCCTCACTTCCGCGCCGGGAGTGCATGCCCGAACGCGCGCATACCCGAACAGGTGCGCTCACGAACATTCCGCCGCTACCGTTTGCGGTAACGTTACGTTCGTCTCTTCTTTTCCCAACCCGGCCATGACCACGACGCTTCGCTCGATCGGGATGTTTCGCCTGTTGTTCTGGGGCTGCGCCGCTGCCATTCTGGTCCTGGCGCTGCTGCCGCCGTCGACGCCGATGCCGACTACCGGGTGGGACAAGTCCAATCACATGCTCGCGTTTGGCACGCTGGCCGTGTTGGGGGCGCGGGCGTGGCCGGGGCGGATGTGGGGCGTGTTGCTCGGTCTGGTCGCGTATGGCGTGTTGATCGAGATCCTGCAGGGCTTTACGCCGTATCGCGATGCCGATGCGATCGATGTCGTTGCCGATACCGCGGGCGCGCTGATCGGGTTCGCGATCAGCGCGTTGATGGCGCGGCTGGCGGCGCGGTCGGCCTAGTTGTCCAGCGACTCCAGCGTGTAGGACGCGCCGTCGTCCTGTCCCAGCAATTCCACGAGCTTCGGCAGCGCGGCTTCCAGATCGGCCTTCAGCGTCCACGGCGGGTTGATCACGAACATGCCGCTGCCATGCAGGCCGAGCCCCCCGGGGACCGGGGACTTCACGGTGAGGGCGGCGTGGACCCAGCTCTTGACCGGCAGGCGCTTCAGTTGCTCGGGAAGCTGTATCGCCTCGCGTCGCTGCACCTGCGGATACCAGACCGCATACATCCCCGTGGCAAACCGCTGCAGCCCGTCCTGCACCGCGCGTACCGTGCGCGCATAGTCGTTCTTGTCCTCGTAGGCGGGGTCGATCAGCACGAGCGCGCGGCGCGGTGGCGGGGGCAGGATAGCCTTCAGCCCTTCGAAGCCGTCCGCGTCATAGAGCATGACCCGGCGGCCCGCGCCGCGGAAGTTGTCGCGCAGGACCTGGATCTCGGTCGGATGCAGTTCGAACAGGCGCAGGCGATCAGCCTCGCGCAGCATCTGCCATGCCAGCCATGGCGAACCGGGATATCGATTGAGTTCGCCGTCGGGGTTCAGTTCGTCCACCTGCTCCAGATACGCTTCGAGCATCGCGGGCAGTTCTTCTTCCGATTCCCAGAGCGGACCGATGCCCGTCTCGAACTCGGCGTTCTTCTGCGCGTACGCATGTTCGAGCGAGTAGAGCCCCGCGCCGGCCTGCGTGTCGACGTACCAGAACGGCTTGTCCTTGCGCGTCAGATAGTCGAGCAACTGCACGACGATCGCGTGCTTGAGCACATCGGCGTGGTTGCCGGCATGGAAGGCGTGGCGGTAGCTGAACATGGCATCGGGGGCGGGCGCGAGGGCGGCGTCCGGCCGGGGTGGGGCACAAGGGGCCGCTATGCTACCATCCGGCGCCCCCGGTTCCCTCAAATGGAAAGCGAAATCCGCGCCCATGCCGCGTGCTCTCGAGCCTGCCGAGCCGATCGTTGACGGTGACGGCACCCCTTACTCCCCGCGCTACGGCGACGTGTATCACAGCAGCCGTGGCGGCCTCGCGCAGGCGCGCCACGTGTTTCTCGGCGGCAATGGCCTGCCCGAACGCTGGCGCGGCCGCCGGCAGTTCGTGATCGTCGAGACGGGATTCGGGCAGGGGCTCAATTTTCTGGCGACCTGGCAGGCGTGGCGCGACGACCCGCAGCGCTGCGGGCATCTCCATTTCGTCTCCATCGAGAAGCATCCCTTTACGCGCGACGGTCTGTGGCAGTTGCATGCCGGGCTCGGTGCGCTGTTGCCGCTGGCCACGTTGCTGCAGGACGCGTGGCCGGACATGTTGCCCGGGCTGCATCGGCTTGAATTCCCGCATGCGCCGGGGGGGGCGGTGACCCTGACGCTCGCGTTCGGCGATGCCGAGGCGCTGCTTCCCCGGCTTGCGGTCGGCGCGGATGCGTTCTATCTGGATGGGTTTTCGCCGTCCCGCAATGGCGATATGTGGTCGGAGGCCGTGTTTCGCGGGCTGTCTCGTCTGGCGCGCGCCGATGCGACGCTGGCGACGTACACCGCCGCGGGTTTCGTGCGGCGCGGGTTGCAGGCGGTTGGGTTCGATGTGCGGAAGGTGCCGGGGTTTGGCGGCAAGCGCGATATGACGGTAGCGCGCTTTGCGCCCGCATGGAAAACCCGCCGGCATGCGCCGCCGGTGGCGGGTTCGTGGCCCGAGCGTCATGCGGTGGTGATCGGGGCGGGTTTGGCCGGTTGCGCGGTGACGGAGCGGCTGGCCGCGCGCGGGTGGCGCGTGACGCTCGTCGATCGGCACGCCGGACCGGCGCGGCAGACATCGGCGCATCGGGCGGCGGCGATGCATGCGCATATCTCGAGCGATGACAGTCTGTTGTCCCGGCTGTCGCGGGCGGGGAATCTCCATGCCTTGCGTGCGTGGCGCGCGCTGGCCGCCGCCGGGCATGACGTTGGGTGGCACGGCTGCGGCGTGTTGCAACTCGGCGAGGATGAGGCCGAGAACGCGGCGCAGCGGGCCGCGCTCGCGGCGCTGGGCTTTCCGGAGTCGTTCGTGCGGTGGATGTCCGCAGGCGAAGCTGCCGATGCGCATGGCGCCGCCGTGCCGCGTGGCGGCTTGTGGTTCGGGCAGGGCGGTTGGGTAGCGCCGCCCGACATCTGCGCGGCGCAACTCGCGCACGCCGGCCCCGCCGTTACCGCGCGCTTTGGCTGCGAAGTCGCCAGCATCGCGCGCGTGCCCGGGGCACCAGCAGGTGCGGAAGGTGCGGAAGGCACCGACGACTGGTGGCAGGTGCTCGCAGCCGATGGCAGCGTCATCGCCACGGCGCCCGTGCTCGTGCTCGCCAACGCGTATGAAGCCGCGCGGCTGCTGCCGTCGCCGTATCGGGAACTCCGCCGCGTGCGGGGTCAACTGACCGATCTGCCGGCAGCCGCGGTGGATGCCCTCGGCACATGGCCCGACTGCGTGGTCACGGGGAACGGTTATCTGCTCCCGCGCGCGGAGGACGGCAGCGCGCGCGTGGGGTCGAGTTACGACCCCGACGAAGGCCCGCTGGTCGCGCGGCCCGAGGTCCATGCGGACAACCTCGCGCGCCTGGCGGCGCTGTTGCCGACGCTGTCGCAACATCGCGCCGGCGCGCCCGGCACATTGGATCCGCGCACGCTGGAGGGTTATGTCGGCGTCCGCACGGTAACGCATAACCGCCTGCCGATGATCGGCCGTCTGCCCGACGAGGCGCGGGCGCTGGAACATGCCCACGCGCTCCGTGGCGCGCACCTGCGCGATCTGCCGCGGCTCCCCGGCCTGTATGCGTCCCTTGCGTTCGGCTCCCGCGGCCTCACATGGGCGGCTATGGCCGCGGAACTCGTGGCCAGCCAGATCGAAGGCGAGCCGCTTCCGGTAGAGAGCGATCTGGCCGACGCCGTGGATCCCGCACGTCTGCTGCTGCGTGCATTACGCCACGGGCTGCGCGCCGCGGATTCCGCTTCCGGGTAAAAACTGCCGGAACCGAATGAAAACCATGCGATAATCCGCGTTTTCCGTCCGCACGGAGCCCGCCGGATGCGTATCGGGGGTCGTCATCGAACGGCCCCAAAATTGGCGCATACGGGTATGCAGGCGAGCGGGTGGACGTGAAGTAGGCAGAGACAACAACATTTCTGGATTGGATCAACGACCATGTCGAACGTCATTGAAAATCTCGGCAAGCTGGACCGCAAGGTGACCCTGGCCATCCCCAAGGCTGAAGTGCAGAAGGAAACGCAGGAGCGCCTGGTTCGCCTGTCGAAGACGGTGAAGATGTCCGGCTTCCGCCCGGGCAAGGTGCCGATGAAGATGGTCGAGAAGCAATATGGCCAGCAGGTCGAGTTCGAAGTGCGCTTCGACAAGGCTGCCCGCGCATTCTTCGACATCACCCAGGCGCAGGACGTCAAGGTGGCCGGCCAACCCAAGTTCGACCTGAAGACCGACGGCGTCGCTGACGACGAAGTGGCTTTCGAGGCGACGTTCGAGGTGTATCCGGAAGTCAAGATCGGCGAACTGTCCGGCGCCGAAGTGACCCGCACGAAGACCGAGATCGGCGACGCCGAGATCGACAAGACCGTGGATATCCTGCGCAAGCAGCGCGTGCACTACCACGTGCGCGGCGAAGCCGGTGAGCACGGCGACGGCGGTGGCGATGTGGCCGCCAAGAACGGCGACCGCGTGACCGTGGACTTCGTGGGCAAGATCGACGGCGTGGAATTCGCCGGCGGCAAGGCCGAGGATTTCGCGTTCGTGCTGGGCGAAGGCCGCATGCTGCCCGAGTTCGAAGCCGCCGCCATCGGCCTGAAGGTCGGTGAGAGCAAGACCTTCCCGCTGGCCTTCCCGGCCGACTATCACGGCAAGGAAGTGGCCGGCAAGACCGCCGAGTTCACGATCACGCTGAAGCGCGTCGAGTGGGCCCACATGCCGGAAGTGAACGACGAATTCGCGAAGTCGCTCGGCATCGCCGACGGCAGCGTCGAGAAGATGCGCGCCGACATCCGCGAAAACCTCGAGCGCGAAGTCAAGCGCCGCACGCACGCGATGCTGAAGGACGAGGTCATGGAAGCGCTGATCAAGGTCAGCGAACTGGACGTGCCGAAGGCCCTGGTGGACCAGGACAAGGAACGCCTGGTGGAAATGGCCCGCCGCGACCTCGAGCAGCGTGGCATGCCGAACGCCAAGGACATGCCGATTCCGGCGGACATGTTCACCCAGCAGGCCGAGCGCCGCGTGAAGCTGGGCCTGATCCTCGCCGAGATCGTCAAGGCCAATAACCTGCAGGCCAAGCCCGAGCAGATCAAGGCCGAGATCGAAGATTTCGCGAAGAGCTACGAGGACCCGAAGGAAGTCATGCGCTGGTACTACGGCGACCAGCAGCGCCTGGCGGAGATGGAAGCCTACGTGCTCGAAAACAACGTGGTAAATTTCGTGTGCGAGAAGGCCAAGGTTACGGACAAGACGGTGTCGTTCGAGGAACTGACCGCCGAATCGAATCCGCAACAAGCTTGATTCGGGCCTGATTCGCGTGAAGCGGCCGGTGTCATCGACACCGGCCGTCGTCCCTGAATACCTGGAGAACCTGCATGACCCGCAATGATTTGCTAGACCGTCTGGCCACGACGCAGGCTTCGGCCCTGGAGACGCAGGGTCTCGGGCTGGTGCCGATGGTGGTCGAGCAGTCCGGCCGCGGCGAGCGCGCGTACGATATCTACTCGCGCCTGCTCAAGGAACGCGTGGTGTTCATGGTCGGCGAGGTGAACGACCAGACCGCGAATCTGGTCGTGGCGCAATTGCTGTTCCTCGAGAGCGAGAATCCCGACAAGGACGTGTCGCTCTACATCAATTCGCCGGGTGGCTCCGTTTCGGCGGGCCTCGCCATCTACGACACGATGCAGTTCATCAAGCCGGACGTGCAGACGCTGTGCATGGGCATGGCAGCGAGCATGGGCGCGTTCCTGCTGGCCGCTGGCGCCAAGGGCAAGCGTTCGGCACTGCCGAACTCGCGCATCATGATCCACCAGCCGCTCGGCGGCGCGCGTGGCCAGGCCTCGGACATCGAGATCCAGGCCCGCGAGATCCTGTACCTGCGCGAACGCCTCAACAGCATCCTGTCCGAAGTGACCGGCCAGCCCGTGGAAAAGATCGCGCGCGATACCGACCGCGACAACTTCATGAGCGGCGATCAGGCAGTGGATTATGGCCTGATCGACAAGGTCATTACCCGGCGCGGCTGAGTGATCCTCGCACAGCCTACAGCGGAACGAGGCCATGTGCCTCGTTTTTTGCTTATGAAGCGACGGCGCCGGCCGGACGGCGGTCGCCCCAATGGTTTTGGCGTATGATGCGTTTCATGCGTTTCCCGCACTGCTAATGTGACTGAATCCTATGGCGGACAAAAAAAGTTCTTCCAGTGAAAAGCTTCTGTACTGCTCGTTCTGCGGCAAGAGCCAGCACGAGGTCAAGAAGCTGATCGCGGGCCCGTCGGTGTTCATCTGCGATGAATGCATCGACCTGTGCAACGAGATCATCCGCGACGAGGCGGCCGCGTCCGACAAGGACGCCGCGGCCGCTGCCCGTTCCGACCTGCCGACCCCGCACGAGATTCGCGAGAGCCTCGACCAGTACGTGATCGGGCAGGAGCAGGCCAAGAAGATTCTGGCCGTGGCGGTGTACAACCACTACAAGCGCCTGAAGCACCTCGGCAAGAAAGACGATGTCGAGTTGTCGAAGAGCAACATCCTGCTGATCGGCCCGACCGGTTCCGGCAAGACGCTGCTGGCCCAGACGCTGGCGCGCCTGCTGAACGTGCCGTTCGTGATCGCCGATGCGACCACGCTGACGGAAGCCGGCTACGTTGGCGAGGACGTCGAGAACATCATTCAGAAGCTGCTGCAGAACTGCAACTACGAAGTCGAGAAGGCGCAGCGCGGCATCGTCTACATCGATGAAATCGACAAGATCTCGCGCAAGTCCGACAACCCGTCGATCACGCGCGACGTGTCCGGCGAAGGCGTGCAGCAGGCGCTGCTGAAGCTGATCGAAGGCACGATGGCTTCGGTGCCCCCGCAGGGCGGCCGCAAGCACCCGAACCAGGACTTCCTGCAGGTCGATACGACCAACATCCTGTTCATCTGCGGCGGCGCGTTCGATGGCCTGGAAAAGGTCATCATGCAGCGTTCGGACAAGACCGGCATCGGTTTTGCCGCGCAGGTCCAGAGCAAGGAAGAGCGCGACGTCAGCGAAGTGCTGCCCCAGACCGAGCCGGAAGATCTGATCAAGTTCGGCCTGATCCCGGAACTCATCGGGCGTCTGCCGGTAGTGGCCACGCTGGCCAAGCTGGACGAGGCCGCGCTGATGCAGATTCTCGTCGAGCCGAAGAACGCGCTGGTCAAGCAGTACCAGAAGCTGCTGGCGATGGAAGGCGTGGAGCTGGAGATTCGTCCCGCCGCGCTGTCCGCCATCGCCCGCAAGGCCATCCGCCGCAAGACGGGTGCCCGCGGTCTGCGTTCGATCCTCGAGCAGTCGCTGATGGACGTCATGTACGACCTGCCGAACTACAAGGGCGTGCACAAGGTGGTGATCGACGAAAGCACGATCACCGGCGATGCGCCGCCGCTGCTGATCTACGAAGAACCGCAGCAGCCCAAGGTAGCCGGCTCGAACTGAGGGCGCGACGCATGCGCATGACGCCCGAGTGGTCGATGCCAGACTGGCGATAAATTCAAGGAGCCGTTCGCTTGGAAGCGAGCGGCTTTTTTTCTTCATTTCAAACGACGAACGGGAGCAAACGCGGGTATGCTGTTCAAGAGCGGGTCGCAAGTGCAGGGTGAGGCATACCGAAAAGGTGCGTTTTTCTGCATGTTTCGAGGTATGTCTGCGTCCTACACCGAAATCGGTGATAGCTGTCTTGTAATCGATTCCCGCGGCCCTATTTACGCCTTAAATGACTGACTGGGGAAAATGATGTCCGGAACACAACTCCTCCCGGCTGAGCCGATTCGCCTCCCACTGTTGCCGCTGCGCGACGTGGTGGTGTTTCCGCACATGGTGATCCCGCTGTTCGTGGGTCGCCCGAAGTCCATCAAGGCGCTTGAGACTGCGATGGAGTCGGGCAAGAGCATCATGCTCGTGGCCCAGAAGACGGCGGCGAAAGACGAGCCGACGGCCGATGACCTGTACGAGGTCGGCTGCATCGCCAATATCCTGCAAATGCTGAAGCTGCCCGACGGTACCGTGAAGGTGCTCGTCGAAGGTACCCAGCGTGCGAACATCACCGAAGTGAGCGAGGACGACTCGCACTTCATGTGCGAAGCCGTGCCCGTGCCGCCCGCACCGGTCGAAAGCGCCGAAACCGAGGCCCTGCGCCGCGCGATCGTGTCGCAGTTCGACCAGTACGTGAAACTCAACAAGAAGATCCCGCCCGAGATCCTGACGTCGCTGTCGGGCATCGACGAAGCCGGCCGCCTGGCCGACACGATCGCCGCGCATCTGCCGATCAAGCTCGAGCAGAAGCAGAAGATCCTCGAGATGGTCAATGTGACCGAGCGTCTCGAGAGCCTGCTGTCGCAGCTGGAAGGCGAGATCGACATCCTGCAGGTGGAAAAGCGCATCCGTGGCCGCGTCAAGCGCCAGATGGAGAAGTCCCAGCGCGAGTACTACCTGAACGAGCAGGTCAAGGCCATCCAGAAGGAACTGGGCGAAGGCGAAGAAGGCGCGGACCTCGAGGAACTCGACAAGCGCATCAAGGCCGCCCGCATGCCCAAGGAGGCCAAGAAGAAGGCCGACGCCGAGTTCAAGAAGCTCAAGCTGATGTCGCCGATGTCCGCGGAAGCGACCGTCGTGCGCAACTACATCGACACGCTGGTCAATCTGCCGTGGCGCAAGAAGAGCAAGGTCAACAACGACCTCGCGAACGCCGAGCGCGTGCTGGATGAAGACCACTACGGCCTCGAGAAGGTGAAGGAACGCATTCTCGAGTACCTCGCGGTGCAACAGCGCGTGGACAAGGTGAAGGCGCCGATCCTGTGCCTGGTTGGTCCTCCCGGCGTGGGTAAGACCTCGCTCGGCCAGTCGGTGGCGCGCGCGACGAACCGCAAGTTCGTGCGCATGGCACTGGGCGGCGTGCGGGACGAGGCCGAGATCCGCGGCCACCGCAGGACCTATATCGGCTCCATGCCGGGCAAGATCCTGCAAAGCCTGTCGAAGGTTGGCGTGCGGAACCCGCTGTTCCTGCTCGACGAAATCGACAAGATGGGCATGGACTTCCGTGGCGACCCGTCGTCGGCGCTGCTCGAGGTGCTGGACCCGGAACAGAACCATACGTTCCAGGATCACTACATCGAGGTCGACTTCGATCTGTCGGACGTGATGTTCGTGGCGACGTCGAACTCGCTGAACATTCCGCCGCCGCTGCTGGACCGGATGGAAGTGATTCGCCTCTCGGGTTACACCGAGGACGAGAAGGTCAACATCGCCGAGCGTTACCTGCTGCCCAAGCAGATCAAGAACAACGGTCTGAAGGCAGGCGAGATCGAGGTGACCGACGCGGCGATTCGCGACATCATCCGCTACTACACGCGGGAAGCCGGTGTGCGGTCGCTGGAACGCGAGGTCTCCAAGATCGCGCGCAAGGTGGTCAAGCTGCTGCTGCTGAAGAAGGAGTCGGGCTCGGTGAAGGTGGATTCCGAGAACCTCGACAAATTCCTCGGCGTGCGCAAGTACGACTTCGGTCTTGCGGGCAAGGAGAACCAGGTGGGCCAGGTGACCGGTCTGGCGTGGACGGAAGTGGGCGGCGATCTGCTGACCATCGAAGCCGCGATCATGCCGGGCAAGGGCAACATCACGCGTACGGGTTCGCTTGGTGACGTGATGAAGGAGTCGGTCGAGGCTGCGCGTTCGGTGGTTCGCTCGCGGGCACGTCGTCTGGGGATCACGGACGAGATGTTCGAGAAGCGCGACATCCACATCCACGTGCCGGAAGGCGCGACGCCGAAGGACGGTCCGTCCGCGGGCGGCGCGATGACGACGGCGCTGGTGTCGGTGCTGACCGGGATTCCGGTGCGTGCCGATGTCGCGATGACCGGCGAGATCACGCTGCGTGGTGAGGTGCTGCCGATTGGCGGTCTCAAGGAGAAGCTGCTGGCGGCCCATCGTGGCGGCATCAAGCTGGTGCTGATTCCCGAAGAGAACGTCAAGGACCTCGCCGAGATTCCTGACAACGTGAAGAACGCGATCGAGATCGTGCCGGTGCGGTGGATCGACAAGGTGCTGGAGCTCGCGCTCGAGCGCAAGCCCGAGCCGCTGCCCGAGGAAGTGGCGAAGCCTGCCGATGTGGCGGACAAGTCCAAGTCCACGGTCGAGATGACGCATCACTGATCGCGCGTTTATCGCCGACGAGAAACGCCACGGGAAACCGTGGCGTTTTTTTATGCGCGCTTTATTGCGAATTTCCTGTGCGCAGCGCTTGGCAAATCGCGAACACCTGGATTACAATCGCGGCCTCGCAACGCAAACAGCGGCAACCGAAGCAGTACCTGCCGAGCCGTGCGAAGCGAGATTGACTAGTGTCACGCATGCGGGTGCTTAGCTCAGTTGGTAGAGCGGCGCCCTTACAAGGCGTAGGTCGGGGGTTCGAACCCCTCAGCACCCACCACCGCATCGCGTTGCACTGGCGCCGACACAGGAGTGGTAGTTCAGTCGGTTAGAATACCGGCCTGTCACGCCGGGGGTCGCGGGTTCGAGTCCCGTCCACTCCGCCAGCTTATAAAAAACGCCCGCGCATGCGGGCGTTTTTTATTGGGCGGAGTGGAGTGAGCCGCCTGCGCGGCTCACGGCGGGACTCGAAGGGCCGCGCTTGCAAGCGCGGCAGCGGCCTGCGGGATGTAGGCGAGTCCCGTCCACTCCGCCAGCTTATAAAAAACGCCCGCGCATGCGGGCGTTTTTTATTGGGCGGAGTGGAATGAGCCGCCTGCGCGGCTCACGGCGGGACTCGAAGGGCCGCGCTTGCAAGCGCGGCAGCGGCCTGCGGGATGTAGGCGAGTCCCGTCCACTCCGCCAGCTTATGAAAAACGCCCGCGTATGCGGGCGTTTTTTATTGGTCCTCCGAAACTGACGGGTATCGGGTGCCGCTCCTGATAGAATCGCGAAGTTTGACCTTCGTGCCAACCCTTTACCCGAATCAGCATGCTTGATTTCGTACGCAACAACCGGCGCCTGATGCTTCTGCTGCTGCTGGTGCTCGTCTTTCCGTCGTTCGTGTTCTTCGGCGTCGAAAGCTATTCGCGCTTCATGGACAGTTCGCATGACGTCGCGAAGGTCGATGGCCGCGCCATCTCGGTTCAGGAAGTGGACAACGTCGTCCGCGACCAGACCGAGCGCATGCGTCAGATCCTGGGCGCAAACTACGACCCGCGTCAGTTCGAAGGCGCCGCCGCGCGCCAGGCCGTGCTGGATCAGCTGATTCAACAGCGCGTGGTCTCCGCCGCCGTCGAGCGCGAGCACCTGACCGTGTCCGATGCCGAAGTGGCCGCCGCGATTCAGAGCATTCCCGCGATCGCGCAGCTGAAGACCGCCGATGGCAAGTTCGACGAGAAGGCCTACGTGCAGCTGCTGGCCGCGCAAGGCATGACGCCGGAGCAGCTCGACGCGCGCATGCGCTTCGACCTCGCCACGCAACAGCTGAGCGCCGCCGTGGCAACCACGGGCTTTATGCCGAAGTCGCTGCTGGACCGCCTGCTCGCCGTGCGCGATCAGGAGCGTGACGTCCAGGCGCTCGTGATCAAGCCCGCCGACTTCACCGCGAAGGTGACGCCCGATGCGGCGGCACTGAAGGCGTACTACGACGCGCACACGTCCGCCTATGCGATTCCCGAGCAGGCCAAGGTCGAATACGTCGTGCTGTCCGGCGACGCGCTGGCTGCGTCGCAGACGGTGACGCCGGAACAGTTGAAGTCTTACTACGACAGCAACGTCCAGCGCTTCAAGACGGAAGAACAGCGCCGCGCGAGCCATATCCTCATCTCGTCGCCGAAGGACGCGCCGGCCGCCGACCGTGCCGCCGCCAAGGCGCGCGCGCAGAAGCTGCTCGACGAACTGCGCAAGCATCCGGAAACGTTCGCCGCCGTGGCGAAGAAGGAATCGCAGGATCCGGGTTCGGCGGAGAAGGGCGGCGATCTCGGCTTCATGGGCCGCGGCGCGCTGGTCAAGCCGTTCGAGGACGCGATGTACGCGTTGAAGCCGGGCCAGATCAGCGATGTGGTGGAAACCGATTACGGTTATCACATCATCAAGCTCGACGAAGTGAAGCCCGCCGCCGTACAGCCGCTGGAAGCCGTGAAGGCGGAACTCGAGACCGAACTCCGCAAGCAGCTCGCGGCCAAGGCCTATCAGGAGCAGGCCGATGCGTTCGGCAACCTTGTGTATGAGCAGGCGGAAAGCCTGAAGCCGGCCGCGGACAAGTTCCATCTGCAGATCCAGACCGCGGACGACGTGACGCGTCAGCCGAACCCGAAGCTCGGCGCGCAGAACCCCCTCAACAACGAGAAGGTGCTGAAGGCCCTGTTCAGCGACGATTCGCTGAAGAACAAGCGCAATATCGAGGCCGTGCAGGTGGGCCCGACCACGCTGGTGTCGGCGCGTGTCGTGGACTACCGTCCGTCGTCGGTGCGCAAGTTCGAGGAAGTGGAAGCGCAGGTGCGTGCCGCGTACATCGCGCAGCAGGCCGCCGAACTCGCGCGCAAGGATGGCGAGGCGAAGCTCGAGGCGCTGAAGAAGGATCCGGCGACGGCGGGCTTCGGCGCATCGGTGACCGTGTCCCGCACGCGTGGCGACAACATCCCGCCGAAGGCCGCCGAGGCCATCATGCGCGCGGATGCGCTGAAGCTGCCGGCGTTCGTGGGCGTGGATCTGGGCAACGATGGCTACGCCATCTATCGCATCAACAAGGTCAGCACGCCGACGCAGCCGAAACCCGAGCAACGTCAGGCCGAGGCCCAGCAACTGGCGCAGCTGGTAGGTCAGGCGGATCTGAACGCCTACTACGAGAGCCTGAAGGCGGAGTCGAAGGTGAAGATCCTGCGGCCGATTGCCGCAGCGTCCGATACCAGCGACGCGCAATAAGAGCCCGAGTCAAGGGAAGTCAAAAAACGGCAGGCGCAACGCCTGCCGTTTTTTTATCGGCTGCTCTTCAGCAGCGGTTTCAGCTGCGGCCACACGTTGTCCAGCAGGGTCGGCTGCGCGGCCGCATTCGGATGGATGCGGTCGTCCTGAAACCAGTCCGGGTGCGTGATCACCTTGTCCAGGAAGAACGGCACCAGTGCGGCGCGATATTCCTGCGCGAGCTTTGCATAGAGGCCGAAGAATTTCTCGGTGTAGTCCTGCCCGTAGTTCGGCGGAATCCGCATGCCGACCAGCACCACGCGCGCGCCGGACTTTTGCGCGTTGCCGAGGATGTCGCGCAGGTTGGCCTCCGTGCTTTGCAGCGAGAGCCCGCGCAGCGCATCGTTCGCACCCAGTTCCACGATCACCACCGCCGGCTTGTGGCGCTTGATCAGGTCCGGCAGGCGCGTCTTGCCGCCCACGGTGGTCTCGCCGCTGATGCTCGCGTTCACGACGCTATAATCGAACCGCTCCGCGCGCAGGCGGTCTTGCAGCAGCTTGACCCAGCCGGTGTCGCGCGTGAGGCCGTATTCGGCGGAGAGGCTGTCGCCGAGGACGAGCACCGCGGGGCCCGCCGTGGCTGGCGTGGTGGCTGGCGTGGCGGCTGGCGTCGCGGATGTCGCGGCGGTGGCCGGCGTGGCTGCCGTGGCGGGCGTCAGCGATAGCCATGCCGCGCCGATGCCGATGGCCACGCCAATGGCGATGCCGCATGCTACCTTCACGGCGTTGCCGTACGAACTTCCGCCCCGGCTTCCGCTCGAAGTGGTACACCGATCAATGCTGCTCCCGGATTTCTTGCCCATGTCTTCTTCCATTCTCGCTGTCGAGTCACTAGGAAAGACCGTAGCTGACGCGACGGGTTCGCTGACGATTTTGCACGACGTCTCGTTTTCCGTCACGCCGGGCGAGACGCTGGCCATCGTCGGCGCTTCGGGATCGGGCAAATCGACGCTGCTGGGCCTGCTGGCCGGGCTCGATCTGCCGAGCACCGGCGCGGTCAAGCTGCATGGTCAGGACTTGTTCGCGCTCAACGAGGACCAGCGTGCCGCGCTGCGCGGCCGTCATGTGGGATTCGTATTTCAGTCGTTCCAGCTCGTCGGGCATCTGACCGCGCTGGAGAACGTGATGCTGCCGCTGGAGTTGCGCGGCGAGACGGACCGCGTGCGCGAGCGCGCGGTGGAGATGCTCGAGCGTGTGGGGCTGGGCAAGCGGCTGTCGCACTATCCGCGCACGCTGTCCGGCGGCGAGCAGCAACGCGTGGCGCTGGCGCGCGCCTTCGTGGCGCGGCCGGACATCCTGTTTGCCGATGAGCCCACCGGCAGCCTCGATACGTCGACGGGCGAGGCGGTCATCGCGCTGATGTTCGAACTCAATCGCGATGCCGGTTCCACGCTCGTGCTCGTGACCCACGACCGATCGGTGGCCGCGCGCTGCGGCCGGATGCTGACGATCGAGGCGGGCCGCGTCGCGAGCGATCAGTTACTCGGTACGGAAGTCTGACGCGACAGGACTTCGCGCGCACGCGCGATGAGGGCGCGCGTCGAGGCATCGTGCGCGCCTGCCGTGTCGGCCACGCTGTCGCCCTTGAGTTCGCCTTCGATCGGGCGCGCCAGAATCTTGCCGAGCTCCACGCCCCACTGATCGAACGAGTTGATGTTCCAGATGACGCCCTGCACGAACGTGCGGTGCTCGTAGAGCGCGATCAGCGCGCCGAGCACATGCGGCGTGAGGTCTTCCATGAGGAGCGTGTTGCTCGGGCGGTTTCCCTCGAACACCATATGCGGCACGCGCGCCGGATCGGTGATGCCGGCCGCGTGCAGTTCTTCCGTGCTGCGTCCGCGCATCAGCGCTTCCGCCTGCGCGAAGCAGTTGGCCAGCAGCTTGGCGTGATGGCCCGGCAGCGAGCGCGGCGGCACGAGCGGCGCGACGAAGTCCACGGGGACGATCTGCGAGCCCTGGTGGATCATCTGGAAATAGGCATGCTGGCCGTTCGTGCCAGCGGTGCCCCACACCACCGGGGACGTATGCGACCGCACGCGGCGGCCGTCCAGCTGCACGGACTTGCCGTTGCTCTCCATCTCCAGTTGCTGCAGAAACGCCGGGAACAGTTCGAGCGACGTCGAATACGGCGCCATGCAGCTCGTCGGCATGTTGAAGAAGTTGCGGTACCAGATGCCGAGCATGGCCATGATCACCGGCATGTTCTGTGCGAGCGGTGCCGTGCGGAAGTGATCGTCCATGGCGCGGCCGCCGCGCAGCAGGTCTTCGAACGCGTCGAAGCCGACGGCTAGCGCGATGGACAGGCCGACCGACGACCATAGCGAGAAGCGGCCGCCGATCCAGTCCCAGAACTCGAACATGTTGGCGGGGTCGATGCCGAACTTGCGGACGGCTTCGGTGTTCGTCGATACCGCGACAAAGTGGCAGGCGAGCTGATGCTCGGCCACGCCGTTGGCGAGGAACCATTCGCGCATGCTGCACGCGTTGGCCATCGTCTCGAGCGTCGTGAAGGTCTTGGAGCAGACGATCACGAGCGTGCGGGCCGGGTTCAGGCGCACGAGCGTCTCGGCGAGTTCGGTGCCGTCGACGTTCGACACGAAATGCATGCGGGGGCCGACGCGGTCCGCCAGATGCGCGAGCGCGCGGCAGACCATGCGCGGGCCGAGGTCGGAACCGCCGATGCCGATATTGACGACGTCGGTGATCGTCTCGCCCGTGTAGCCCGTCCATTGGCCGCTGCGCACACGCTCGGAGAAGCTCTGCATACGGCGCAGGACGTCGTGGATGCCGGGCATCACCGAGGTGCCATCGACGCGGAACGGGGCGTCGGGCAGCGCGCGGAGCGCGACGTGCAGTGCGGCGCGGTCTTCGGTGGCGTTGATGTGTTCGCCCGCGAACATCGCTTCGCGGCGGCAGGGGACGCCGGCTTCTTCGGCCAGGCGCATCAGCAGGTCGAACGTTTCCTGCGTGATGCGATTCTTGGAGAAATCGAGATACAGGCCCGCGGCCTCCACGGAGAACGTCGAGACGCGGCGGTCCGCGTCACCGTTGTCGTTCCCCTTGTCGAACCACTCGCGCATCGGTGTGTCGCGAATGGTGTCGTGATGCTGCAGGAGGGCATTCCAGGCGTGTAGATCTGTCGGCATGCAATCTCGAAATTAAGTCGTCGGCGTCCGTGCCGTGCTGCGGCGCGGACAGCGGAAGTATATCGCCAGCGCACGGCGGCAATTGAGCGAATTCGCGGGCAAATCCTGTGCAATGTCGGGCGCTGTTCACCGCGTGGCGTAAGGTCTCCCTTGGATTGCCTTCCATGCTCCCCACGGCACTAACGGTGTGCCGCAACGATAGCAGGCAATCGGGAGCGTCCCTATCGGACGTTGTCCGACGGATGGTGACATCCTGTTACGGAATCGTGGTGTGCTCTGTGCGTCGGCGCGCAAATGTGGCGCGTCAGGTGCGGTCAGGCGGGGTCGCCGCGCAGGAGCGCGTTGAGGATCTGGCGCGCGGGCGCGTACAACTCGCTGGCGGTCATGCCGGCCGGGCCCATGCCCCCGGCGACGAAGGCATCCGCCGCGCGGCCATGGATCCATACCGCGGCGCACGCGGCGGCGTGGGGCGTCATGCCTTGCGCGAGGAAGGCGCCTGTCATGCCGGCAAGCACGTCGCCGGTGCCGGCGGTGGCCAGTGCGGCGTTCCCGGTGGGATTGATGGCGAGCGGTGCCGTGTTGTCGGGCGTGGCGATGAGGGTGCCGGAGCCCTTGAGCACGACGACGGCTTGCCATTGCGCGGCCATCGCTCTTGCGGCGCGCAGACGGTCCCGCTGCACGTCGGCGACGGTTGTGCCCAGCAGGCGGGCGGCTTCCAGTGGGTGAGGGGTGAGGACTGTGGGGAGGCCGCTTGCGATGAGGCGCTGGGACAGGGCCTTGTCGCTGGCGAGCACGTTGAGGGCGTCGGCGTCCAATACGAGCGCCGGCTTCTCGTCCGCGTTCATGGCGGCATCGAGCAACGTGGCGAGGGCGGCGGCGCTATGAGGGCTCGTGCCCATGCCGGGGCCAATGACGATGGCCGTCATGGCCGCCGTGTTCACGTTGTCGAGCGGGTGGAGCATGAGCTCGGGGTGCATCAAGTCGGCCGATGGCGCGTTGTCGGCGAGGTACCCGATATGGACGCGGCCCGCGCCGAGGTAGAGCGCTGCCCGTGCGCCGAGCAGCGGGGCGCCCGTCATGCCCGTGTTGCCGCCGATGACGGCGAGCTGGCCGAAGTGGCCCTTGTTGGCGGCGTGATCGCGTTTGGGAAGCGCGGCGGCGAAGGCGGCGGGCTGGTTGACGATGGCGATGGGTAGGCGCGTGGGCGCCTGCGTGGCTGGCTGCGGCGTCAGTGCGGCCGATGACGATGACTGCGCGGGCGGCGGGGCCGGGACGCTTGCGTCGGCGGGCGGATAGGGCAGGCCAAGCGGGGCGATGTCGATCTCGCCGGCGCAGTCGCGGCCGTCCAGCGTGAGGAGGCCCGGCTTGGCGGCGAGGAACGTGAGCGTGCGTTGCGCGCGCACGGCCGGTTGTCCCGCGCCGGTGTCGGCGAACAGACCGCTCGGGACGTCGAGCGCGAACACGGGCACGCCGGACGCGTTGATGTGGCCGATCCAGCGGGCGGCCTGTCCCTGCGCGGGGCGATTGAGGCCGATGCCGAGCAAGCCGTCGACGATGGCCTCGCAGTCGGCGGGCCATGGCGGCAGCGCGGCTGTTTCGTCCTGCGGCATCGCCAGCACGGGCACGCCCGCCGCGCGGGCCTCGGCCCATGCGCGCGCGGCGTCGGGGGGCAGGCGGTCCGGGGCGCCGGTCAGCCAGGCTTCCACGCGGCGCCCAGATTGATGCAGGCGCGTGGCGGCGACGAGCGCATCGCCGCCATTATTGCCGGCGCCGGCGACGCACAGGATCTTGCCCGCGGGGGCATGGCGCACGACCCAGTCCGCCGCGGCCGTCCCCGCGCGGGCCATCAGCGTGAACGGTGGCAGGCTGTTGAGGCCGGCCTGCTCGATGGCGCGGAGGGTCGCGACGTCGTAGAGCGGGGTGCATGCCTGCGCGGGGGGCTGACCGAGTCCACCGAGTCCACCGACCTGACCGACAAGACCCAGCGGATCGAGCGTGATCCAAGCTTCGGTGACGGCCGGCGCGTCGCCGACCGTCGCGGTCGTGCTGCCCGTGCTTGCCGTGCTGCTGGCGGAGGCCGATGCCGATGCCGATGCGGATGCCGTGTTGGTGGTGTTCATGCGTATGCGTCCAGGCGAGACATGCCGCAAGCGTACATCAAGCCGAGGCGCGCTTATGCCAATCCATAGCGGGCCGGAGTCAGGCCTTCCATGTCGATGGCGGGGCCATCGCCTTCGCCAGCGCTTGCGGCGATCTGGTCGGCGGCGATCTTGCCGGAGCCGCAGGACATGGCCCAGCCTGTGGAACCGTGGCCAAGGTTCAGGAAAAGGCCGGGGACGGATGTCGCGCCGATCAGCGGGGGGCCGTCGGGCAGCATCGGGCGCGCGCCGGCCCACAGGGTGGCTTCCTGATAGCTGCCCGCGACGGGGAACCAGTCGCGGGCGACGCGGATCAGTGTGCGGATGGCGTCTTGCCGCAGGTCGAGCCTGCGGGTCCCTAGCTCCGCGGTGCCCGCCACGCGCAGGCGGTTGCCCATGCGGGTGATGGCCACCTTGTACGACTCGTCCATGAGCGCGGCGAGCGGGGCTTGCAGTTCGTCCCGCACCATCACGGTGGCCGAGTACCCTTTGACGGGGTAGAGCGGGATGCGGAGGCCCAGCGGACGCATCAGCGTCGCGCTGCTTGCGCCCGCGCATATCAGCACGCGATCGGCGTGGAGCGCCTCCGGCGTGGCGCCACGCTTCGCCGGCGCCAGTTCCACCGTCAAGCTGCCCGCGGCCACGCTGGCGGTGCCGCCAGCCGGCGATGCCACGCGACCGCCCGATGCCGCGCGCACTCGCGCGACGACGGTATCGAAGCGGAACCGTACGCCCGCCGCTTCCGCATGCTGGTGCAGGCGCCGCACGAACAACGGGCAGTTGCCCGACTCGTCCTCGGGCAGGTGCAAGCCACCCGCCAGCGCCGTGTCCTGCGCGAGGCCCGGTTCGATGCGGCGGCAGCCCGCGGCGTCCACGAGCGTGTGGGGGACCTTGTTCTCGCGCAGCAGCGCCAGCGCCGGCGCGGCGAGGTCGAGGTCTTGCGATGTGCGGAAGAGTTGCAGATATCCGCGCGACTGCTCGTAGTCGATCTCGAGCTCGCCGCGCAGGCGATGCAGACAGTCGCGGCTGTAGAACGCCAGCCGCTGCATGCGGAGCTTGTTGGCGCGGTAACGATCGGGATGGCATTCGCGCACCCAGCGCGCGATCCATCGCCACATGGCCGGATCGAGGCTCGGCCGGAAGCGGACCGGCGATTCCTTCGCGAGCAGCATGCCGAGCAGCTTGCGCGGCATGCCGGGTGCCGCCCAAGGCGTGACGTAACCCGGTGCGATCACGCCGGCATTGCCGAAACTGCTCTCCTGCGCCGGCGCGCCGCGCGCTTCCAGTACGGTCACGTCGAAGCCGGCCTGGCGCAGGTACCACGCGGAACAGACGCCAATGGCGCCCGCCCCAATCACGATGACGTGCATGTGGCTCGAATCTCCCTGTCAGCGACCCCGGGAAATCCGCGCTGCCCGTCAGGCGAGCGGGCGCGCGGTTATTTGAGTTCCTTCTGCATGACCTGATCGGGCAGCCACGTCACGATGGACGGCCACACGGTCACCATGGCGATGGCGAGCACCATCATCATGAAGAACGGCAGCGAGACTCTGGCGATGTAGTTGCTGTCCTTCCCGGTCATGCTCTGCAACACGAAGAGATTGAATCCGACCGGTGGCGTCACCTCGGCAATCTCGACGAGCAGCACGATGAAGATTCCGAACCATACCAGATCGAAGCCGGCGGCCTGCACCATCGGCAATACGGTGGCGGTGGTCAGCGCGATCATCGAGATGCCGTCGAGCGCGGTGCCGAGCACGATGTAGATGATGGTCAGCACGGCGATCAATGCCCACGGCGACAGGTGCAGCGCGGCCACCCATTCCGCCAGCGCGCGCGGAATGCCGGTGAAACTCATCGTCACGGACAGGAACGACGTGGCGCCGAGTACGAACATGATCATCGCGGTCAGGCGCGTCGCGGACATCAGGCTGTCCCAGAATGCCCGGCGCGTGAGCGAGCCGCCCGCCCATGCCAGCGCGAGGGACGCCACCACGCCGTAGGCGGCAGCCTCGGTCGCCGTGGAATAGCCCGCGATCATGATCCACGTGATGAACGCGATCAGCACGATGCATGGCAGCAGCTGGCGGATCGAGGCGAATCGCGCGCGCCACCCGAACGTCTCGGCCGGCGGCGTCTTGCTCGGATTGAGCAGCGCCCACACGACGATATAGCCCGAGAACAGCAGCATCAGCAGCAGACCCGGCAGGAAGCCCGCGAGGAACACGCGGATGATCGATACGTCGGCGGACACCGCGTACACGACCATCGTGATCGACGGCGGAATCAGGATGCCGAGCGTGCCCGCGGTGGACAGCGAGCCGAGCGTGATGCGTTCGTCGTAGCCGCGCCGCGTGAGCTCCGGCAGCGCGGACTTGGCGATGGTCGCGCACGTGGCCGCGGACGATCCCGATACCGACCCGAAGATGCCGCAGCCGAGGATGTTCACGTGCATGAGCCGGCCCGGCAGCCAGTTGAGCCAGGGCGACAGGCCGTTGAACATCTGCTCCGACAGCTTGGTCCGGAACAGGATTTCGCCCATCCAGACGAAGAGTGGAAGTGAAGCGAGCGTGTACGACGCGCTCGACGACCACCACGAGTTGGCGAGGTTGATCAGCGCTTCGTGGTCGGAGAAGATGACGAGGCCGATCCACGAGGTGACCGCGATGGCGACCGGGATCCATGCGCCGAGCGCGAGGAACACGATCATCACCACGAGCAGGACGAGGGCAACGAGGACGGTGCTCATCAGATCGTCTCCCCGAAATCGCCGGCAGCGAGCTTCGCTTCCTGCGCCACCTGATAGCGCGGCTTCTGGCGGCGCACCACGCGCTGCCATTCATCGCCCACGGCGAGCATGAAGCCCGCGCAACCGATGACGGCAAAGCTTTGAGGAATCCACAGCGGGATCACGATCTGTCCTTGCGAGACGTCGCCGATATCCCAGCTCTGCCACGCGAACGTGCCGAGGGCATAGGTGGCGTACGCCGCGAACACGAGGCACACGGTGAGGGAGACGAGTTCCAGCAGCCAGCGGCGGCGCGGGCCCACGGCCTCCAGCAGCATTTCCACGCGCACGATGCCGCCGTGCTGGAAGGTCTGCCCAAGGACGAGGAACGCGGACGCCGCGCACAGCCACGCGACGATGTCGTCGCCGCCGCGGAACGCGATGGTCGTTTCGCGCGACAGCGACATCATGATCATGACGATGCAGACGCCGAGGATGCAGAGCGCGCCGAGCACGGCGCACAGGTCGAGCAGCCGGTCCAGCCAGCGCTTTGGGGTGACGGGGACTTCCATGCCGCGTTACTTCTTGTAGGCGTCGAGGATGGCCTTGCCGTCGTCGCCGGCGCTCTTGGCCCACTCATCGACCATGGTCTGGCCGACTTTCTGCATGTCGCTCTTGAGCTGGGCCGACGGAGGCTGCACGGTCATGCCGTTCTTCGACAGCACCGCGAGGTACTCGCGCGTCTTTTGCTCGGAGACCTGCCAGCCGCGCTTCTCGGCATCGGCCACGGCCTTCAGCAGGGCGTCCTGCGTGGGCTTGTCCAGCGCGGCGTACGCCTTCTTGCTCACCACCAGCATGTTCTTCGGCAACCACGCGTCCACGGTGTAGAAGTACTTCACGCTTTCCCACACCTTGGTGTCGACGCCGGTCGCGCCCGACGACATGAAGGAGTTCACGGTGCCCGTGGCGAGCGCCTGCGCGAGGTCGGCGGCCTGGATCGTGACGGGCTGCGCGCCGACGAGTTCGGCGATCTTGGATGTGGCCGGGTTGTACGCGCGCCATTTGAGGCCCTTCATGTCCGCGGCGGAGGTCAGCGTCTTGTTCGCGTAGATGCCCTGCGGCGGCCACGCCACCGCGTACAGCAGCTTCATGCCCTGGCGATCGAGGACCTTTTCGGTGACGGGGCGCGAGGCCTGCCAGAGCTTGAACGCGTCGCCGTAGCTCGTGGCGAGGAAGGGCACCGCATCGACGCCGAACACGGGGTTCTCGTTGGCGAGCGTCGACATCAGGATTTCGCCCATCTGCACCTGACCGGTCTGCACGCCCCGCTTGATTTCGTTCGCCTTCAGCAGGGAGCCGTTGGGGTGCAGCTGGATCTTGAGCTTGCCGCCGGTGGCCTGCGCCACGTCATCGGCGAGCTTCTGCAGGTTCTCGGTGTGCAGGTTGTTCACCGGGTAGCCGGTGGGGAGGTCCCATTTCGTATCCGCCCATGCCGCCGGCGCGCTCCCGAGGGCGGCAACGAGGCCTCCCACAAGGCCCGTCACGATTGCCCACGTGTTGACTCCCTTGACTCGCATCTCGATCTCTCCTGGTGTTGCATGCGCGTTGACGCGCGGGTTTGACTACCGGGGCGCGCCGATGGCTCGGCCGGCGCGCGATGAGCGAAAACGGATTTTTTGATGCAAGGGTCATGCCCAGAGTGGTGTTCATGCTGAGAATTTGCCAATAAACTGTCAAGCCATTATTGGCTCGATGTGCTTCGGGCTTTCACCTATCGCCACGGACAGGAGACCTTATCTATGGCACGCAAGCCTGCGACCACCACGCCCGAACCGCCCGAAGAGACTGGCGCGGCGTCGCCCCGCACGTCGCTGTCCCGCGCGGCGGGGATGAACATCGTGTCGTCGTCGCACCTGGTGTCGGTTCGCAGCCCGGAGCTGTCCGAATTCGAATTCGGGCTCAACACGGCGTACAACGCCTATAGCCGGTGGGTGGTGCGGTGCATGGGGGCGGCCGGGGTGCGGGATCTCACGTTCCTGGACGTGCTGGTGCTGCACCACGTGAATCATCGCGGGCGGGCGAAGCGGCTGGCGGATATCTGCTTCGTGCTGAACGTCGAGGACACGCATCTGGTGACCTATGCGCTCAAGAAGCTCACCGGTCTTGGACTCGTGACCGGGGAGCGGGTGGGGAAGGAGGCGACCTACGCCACCACGCAGGCGGGCGCGGATGCCTGCGCCAGATATCGGGAGATTCGCGAGCAATGCCTCACGAGCAATTTCACCGAGGGGAGCGAGGAGAACGTCGAGATCGGGGAGTTGGCGAGGTTATTACGGGTGTTGACGGGGCTTTACGAGCAGGCGGCGCGGTCGGCGACGTCCCTATGATGTGACGTAATGTGATGTGATGTTGGGGGGCTTTGCCTCGCGGACGGTCGGAAAACTGGCCCCCGGCGATGCACTTTGGTGCAGCGCCGGCCCATGCGGCCGGGTTTGTCCGTTCCTGCCCCATCTCGCAATGCAATATCGAGGCCCGGGCAAGGTACAATAGCGGTTTTCCGCCAGCCGGCGCCCCACTCAGCGGTGCCGGCGGCCGCAGCCCCCTACCTCCTGCCTCCCGACCGCAACGATCATGGCGCATTTCTCGTGCTTCCCCGGCCCATTGGCGCTTTCCGCCTTCCGCCAGCAACGCCTCCTCACCGCCCTCAGGCAGATCGACGCCGATATCGAATCGGTGCACGGCCAGTTCCTGCACTTCGTTGATGCCAATGCACCGCTCTCGTCCGACGACGAGGGCCGGATCGCCGCGCTGCTGACCTATGGTGCACCGTTCGCCGCGCAGACCGAAGGCGACCGGTTCGTCGTGATTCCGCGCTTCGGCACGATCTCTCCGTGGGCCAGCAAGGCGACCGATATCGCCCATAACTGCGGCCTGACCCACGTGCACCGCATCGAACGGGGCATCGAGATCACCGTGATCTGCAAGAAGGGCCTGCTGCGCGGCCGCAAGACGCTGGACGCCGATACGCGCGCCGCCGTGGCCGCGCATCTGTTCGACCGCATGACGGAAACCGTGATCGCCTCGCGCGAGGAAGCGGCGGGCCTGTTCCAGGAGCTGCCGGCCAAGCCGCTGCAGTTCATCGACATCGCCGCCGGCCGCGCCGCGCTGGTCGATGCCAACACGGCCATGGGCCTTGCGCTGTCGGACGACGAGATCGACTACCTGCTGGACGCCTACGCCAGGCTGGGCCGCAATCCGACCGACGTCGAACTGATGATGTTCGCGCAGGCCAACAGCGAACACTGCCGCCACAAGATCTTCAACGCGACATGGACCATCGACGGCGTGAGCCAGGACAAGTCGCTGTTCGCGATGATCCGCAACACGCACCAGCTGAATCCGCAGGGTTCGATCGTCGCGTATTCGGACAACTCGGCGGTGATGGAGGGCGGTGTCGCGGAGCGCTGGTATCCGCGCGGCGACGATCAGCGTTATGGCCGTCATGAGGCGCTCACCCATACGCTGATGAAGGTGGAGACGCACAACCATCCGACCGCGATTTCCCCGTTCCCCGGCGCCTCCACCGGTGCCGGCGGCGAGATCCGCGATGAAGGGGCCACGGGCCGCGGCGGCAAGCCGAAGGCCGGCCTGACGGGCTTCACGGTGTCCAACCTGATGCTGCCGGACGCCGTGGAAGCGTGGGAGAACGCGCGCGACGCCGCGCAGCCGGTCGCCCATCGCAACCCCGACGACAAGCCCGGCGTGACCGGCAAGCCGGACCGCATCGCGTCGCCGCTGCAGATCATGATCGAAGGCCCGATCGGCGGTGCCGCGTTCAACAACGAATTCGGCCGCGCGATTCTCGGCGGTTATTTCCGCGTCTACGAACAGAACGTCGGCGGCACCGTGCGCGGCTATCACAAGCCGATCATGATCGCGGGCGGTATCGGCAATATCGACGCCACGCACACGCAGAAGAACGATCTGCCGCCGGGCTCGCTGCTGATCCAGCTGGGCGGCCCCGGCATGCGCATCGGCATGGGAGGCAGCGCCGCGAGCTCGATGGCCACGGGCACCAATACGGCCGATCTGGACTTCGATTCGGTGCAGCGCGGCAACCCCGAAATGGAGCGTCGCGCGCAGGAAGTCATCAACGCGTGCTGGCAACTGGGCGATGCGAACCCCATCCTGTCTATCCACGACGTGGGCGCGGGCGGTCTGTCGAACGCCTTCCCGGAAGTCGTGGACGGTGCGAATCGTGGCGCGCGCTTCGACCTGCGCCAGATTCACCTCGAGGAATCGGGCCTGTCGCCGGCCGAGATCTGGTGCAACGAATCGCAGGAGCGTTATGTGCTGGCCATCGCGCCGGACAGCTTCCCGCAGTTCCAGGCAATGTGCGAGCGCGAGCGCGCGCCGTTTGCCGTGGTGGGTATCGCCACTGAAGAAAAGCAGCTGCAGCTCGTGGATGCCGAGGTGGACGCTTCGCTGAAGGAACACTTTCCGGTCAACATGCCCATGGACGTGCTGCTCGGCAAGCCGCCGCGCATGCATCGCGACGTAAAGCGCGTGGAGCAGGCGCTGCCGGCGGTGGATGTCACCGGCATTTCGCTCGAGCAGGCCGTGCACGACGTGCTGCGTCATCCGACCGTTGCCAGCAAGTCGTTCCTGATCACGATCGGCGACCGGACCGTGGGCGGCATGAACGCGCGCGATCAGATGGTCGGTCCGTGGCAGGTGCCCGTGGCCGATGTGGCCGTGACCACGCTGGACTACAAGGGCCTGGCCGGCGAAGCGATGACGATGGGCGAGCGCACGCCGCTGGCCGTGATCGACGCGCCCGCCTCGGGCCGCATGGCGATCGGCGAAGCGCTGACCAACCTCGCGGCCGCGCCGGTGATCGACCTCGGCAAGGTCAAGCTGTCGGCCAACTGGATGGCGGCCTGCGGCGTGGAAGGCGAGGACGCCAAGCTTTACGACACGGTGCACGCCGTGGGCATGGAACTGTGCCCGGCGCTTGGCATCAGCATTCCGGTGGGCAAGGACTCGTTGTCGATGCGCACCAAGTGGTCGGATGAGGAGGGCGGCAAGTCGGTGGCGAAGGAAGTGGTCGCGCCGGTGTCGCTGATCATCTCGGCATTCGCCGCCGTGGACAACGTCAATCGCACGCTGACGCCGCAACTGCGGACCGATGCCGGCGATACCGTGCTGATCGCGATCGACCTCGGCCGTGGCAAGAACCGCCTCGGTGGCTCGATCCTCGCGCAGGTGACGCAGCAGATCGGCGATCGCGTGCCCGATGTGGACGACGCGGAAGACCTCAAGCGCTTCTTCAACGTGATTCAGCGCCTCAACCGCGAGGACAAGCTGCTGGCGTATCACGATCGTTCGGACGGTGGCTTTATGGCCGCCGTCGCGGAAATGGCCTTCGCGGGCCATTGCGGTGTGTCGCTGAACGTGGACATGATCTCGCTGGATCCCGCGCAGGAGCAGGACTACGGCGATGCCAAGAACTGGACGCAGCAGATCGCGGAGCGCCGCAACGAGCAGACGCTGCGCGCGCTGTTCTCGGAAGAGCTCGGTGCCGTGATCCAGGTGCGCGCGGAGGACCGCGATGCGGTGTTCGGCGTGCTGCGCGAGTCGAACCTGTCGGCGTGCAGCCATGTGCTCGGCAAGCCGAACACGAGCGACCAGATCGAGATCTATCGCGACGCGAAGAAGGTCTTCGGCGCCGCGCGCGGCGAGCTGCAGCGCAACTGGTCCGAGGTCAGCTGGCGTATCGCGCGCCTGCGCGACAACCCGGCCTGCGCCGATAGCGAATACGATCGTCTGCTGGACGCGGCCGACCCCGGCATCAGCCCCGTGCTGACGTTCGATCCGGCCGAGGACATCGCTGCCCCGTTCGTCGCGACCGGCAAGCGTCCGCGCGTGGCGATCCTGCGCGAGCAGGGCGTCAACTCGCAGATCGAGATGGCGTACAGCATGGACCGCGCGGGCTTCGACGCGCACGACGTGCACATGAGCGACCTGATCGCAGGCCGCGCGAACCTGGCCGACTTCACGGGCTTCGTGGCATGCGGTGGCTTCAGCTACGGCGACGTGCTGGGCGCGGGCGAGGGCTGGGCTAAGACGATCCTGTTCAACGCCCAGATGGCCGAGCAGTTCGCCGCGTTCTTCAACCGTCAGGACACGTTCGCGCTGGGCGTGTGTAACGGCTGCCAGATGCTGAGCAACCTTGCCCCGATCATCCCGGGCGCGAACGCGTGGCCGAAGTTCACGCGGAACCAGTCGGAGCAGTACGAAGCGCGCTTCGTGACGGTGCAGGTGGAGCAGTCCCCGTCGATCTTCTTCGCGGGCATGGAAGGCAGCCGCATCCCGATCGTGGTCGCACACGGCGAAGGCTTCGCGGACTTCTCGCAGCAAGGCGATATCAACGCCGCCAAAGTGGCGCTGCGCTTCGTGGACAACGCCGGCAACATCACGCAGACGTATCCCCTGAACCCGAACGGCTCGCCGCAGGGCATCACGTCGGTCACGACCGTCGATGGCCGCTTCACCGCGCTCATGCCCCACCCGGAACGCGTGTTCCGCGCGGCGACGATGAGCTGGGCCCCGGACGCGTGGAAGGCGATTCCCGACGGCGGCAGCCCGTGGATGCGGATGTTCCGCAATGCGCGGAAGTGGGTGGGCTGACCCTCGCCGTGCTGTGGCGAACGAACCCGCTGGCTGGCGCCAGCGGGTTTTTTTATGGCTGGGAATGTGACCAATAGGCGCGCCAGATACTTGTCAGAAAGATGGTGGGAAACTGGCCAAAAGATCGGAATTTTCCGAGTCTTGGTGGTGCATAAGTTAATGTATATAATAGGTTTTTACGATTCGTATTCCGGACATTGAACTGGCCAAAAAACTGGCCACATGTCTGTACGATCCACCGTAGTCGCGGTCTACGATAGTCCACATCAATTTGAGCCTTTGCTGCCTCAGTTGCAGGCCGAAGAGCTTGTTTCCGCATCGCGCGATGTGATCGAAAAGTCTCATCGATTGCAGGGGGCATTGAGTGCGTCTGCGCGGTGCCGCGTCAGGGAGCTCGTGCGGAGCATGAACTCGTACTACTCGAACCGGATCGAGGGCGAGAGCACGCATCCGGTAAATATCGAGCGCGCGCTGAGAAAGGACTTCTCGGCAAAGCCGGAGACTGCCAAGTTGCAGCGCCTTGCGGTGGCCCATATCGATGCGGAGCGTGAGCTGGAGATGCTGGTTACGAGCGAAGCGGATGCACTGCGTTCGGATTTCCTGCTGAAGGCCCACTACGCCCTGTACTCCAGACTGCCCGCCGAAGACCGGACCACCGAGGACGGCGACGTCGTGGAGCCGGGTAGCCTTCGCCAGAGGGAGGTGGCCATCCAGAAGCATGTCGCTCCCACCCCCGCGTCGCTTCCGCGTTTTCTGGAGCGAATGACGCAGATCTACGGCCGGCTCGTTGGCCTCGATCCGTTGCTCTACACCATCGCCGCCGCGCATCATCGGGTTGTCTGGACGCACCCCTTTCGCGATGGCAATGGGCGTTCCGCGCGTTTGCAGACCCATTGCGCGCTGTATCCGCTGAGTGGAGGGTTGTGGTCGGTGAACCGCGGGCTGGCGAGAAGGCGTGATGACTATTATGGTTTGCTGAGCAACGCGAATATGCCGCGGCAGGGCGACGTCGATGGCCGGGGAAACCTCAGCGAGCGCATGCTGCGGGAATGGTGCAAGTTCTTTATCGGGCAGTGCGACGATCAGGTTTCATTCATGACCAGGATGCTCGACATTACGGAGATGCGTGAGCGCCTTCAGGCCTTGATCTCGTTTCGTGGTCACTCGAGCCAGTACAAGTATTACCGGCAGGAAGCCTTGATGCCGCTGCACCATCTGATCGCGGCCGGCGGAGTGTCGCGAGCGGACTTTATTCAGATGACCGGCGTGGGCGAACGCACGGGGCGACGGCTGCTTGCGCAGTTTCTGAAAGACGGTCTTCTTGTTTCCGATAGTCACCGCGGAGACGTCGAGATCGGCTTTCCACTGGACGCATTGAATTTTCTCTTCCCCAAGCTTTACCCGGAAGCTGCGGTGGATCTGGAGTAGCGCGGCGGCGCTACCTTATTCCTCACGACATGACATCCAACATCCAGGAAGCACGATTGCCGGTGGAAGCCGACGCGGCCACCACGGCCCTGCAGTTCAGGCCACGCAGGCGCGCGTTTCTTGCGTTTGGGGCCGCGCTGGGCGTGGTGGCTTGCGCGCCGGGGCGATCCGGGGAACGTCCCGAAGGTGGGACGGTGCCATGGCGCGCATCGCCGGGGGCCGTGACCATCGATATGCATAGCCATGCAGGTCGTGTCACGCTCTCGCGGGATCCAGCGACGGGGTTGCATCGTGCTTTCACGTCGCTGCGTGCGCCGATGGTCGAGGGTGGGATGAACGTGATCTGCCTGGCCATCGTTGCCGATACCGCCGCCACGCGCGTGTCGGCCGATCGCAAGCGGTTCGAGGCGTGGCGCAAGCCCGAGCCGGGGGAGTTGTATCGGCTGTCGCAGCTGTCGTTCGAACGGGCGAAGGCGCTATGTGCCGAACAAGGGCTCGGTGTGGTGACGGATGCCGGGGCGCTTCGCACCGCCGGCGACGGGCCGCGCGTGATCATCACCGCGGAAGGCGCGGATTTCCTCGAGGGCGCCGTGGAGCGTGTCGATGAGGCATTTGAAGTGCACAAGCTGCGGCAATTGCAGCTGACGCACTATCGCGTCAACGAGCTTGGCGATATCCAGACGGAGGCACCGGCACAGGGCGGCTTGACCGATTTCGGCGCGCATGTCGTGCGTCGATGCAATGCGCTGGGCATCGTCGTCGATGTCGCGCATGGCACGTACGACCTCGTGAAGCGCGCGGCGACCGTCTCGACGAAGCCGCTGGTGCTGTCGCATACCGCGTTGGTTTCGCGGCCCACGTCTCGCGGGCGTTCGATTTCGGCCGATCATGCGCGCGCGGTTGCCGATACGGGCGGGGTCATCGGCATCTGGCCCAGCGCGGGATCGTTCCACGACTTGCGCGAGATGGCACATGGGTTCAAGCGCATGGCGGATGTGGTCGGTGTCGAGCATGTCGGCCTCGGGACGGACATGCTCGGCTTTATCTCGCCGCCGGTGTTCACGAACTATGCGCAGTTGCCGTTGCTGGGCAGCGCATTGCTGGCGGAAGGATTTTCCCAGGCTGAGACGGAGCAGGTGCTGGGCGGCAACTATCGACGCGTCTTTGATGCGTCGATAGCGCCGCGTCGATAGTACCGCCAGCGGCTCGCCACGGGCTGTCCCTGAAATTTCGTGCAGATCAGAATAAACCGAAGCGCATTTGCTTTTCGAAGCGTGCTTTCTAGGCTGTAGCCATTGCCTGGACCGCCGCACCCGCTGTCCCGCGTGCAACAACAAGAAGCAGCAAATCGGGGAGACTGCGATGACCTCAACCGAGCCGGTGTCGCACCGGATGGCATTCGCGTTGCTGTGTTTCCTGATCCTGCTATCGAGCCTGCATTCCAGGCTCGGTTCGGCACGAGATTTTGCCGCGGTAGGGGCACAGGGGGACTTCGCCGCGCGCGATGCATGCCCCGCCGGTCAATTTCTTGTCGGCATGCGAGTGCGATCGGGCGCGTGGATGGATCAGATCTCCATTACCTGCGCGCCGGTGGCGCCCAACGGGGATGTCGGTGCGCCATGGTTCGGCCCAACGCGTGGGGGTAACGGCGGTGGACCGTCCGAACGAACCTGCGGCGCGGGCAAGATCGTGGCGGGCATCGGCTTGCTGTTCACGGACGGCAATCGGCAGGTCCTGACGATCGATGTCAGTTGCCGATCCACGACTGGAAACGATCGTACGACCTTCAGGCTGGGGCAGGAACCGCCGGGATTCTCGCGCTTTCCGACGGAGATCCAGACATGTCCCGCGGGGGAAGCGGCGACTGGCGTGCAGGGGCGGTATGGGCGGCATGTGAATGCGCTGGGATTGCTGTGCGGCGCGTTTACGCCCGGGGGCGGAAGCGGCGCGGGCGGCGGAGGGGGGCCGGGGCCATCGCCGGGAACGGGGTGCGCGGGACTCAGCGGGGAGGAACTGGATATCTGCAACGAACACAACGCCATGCGCGCGCGGCACGGCGTGCCCGCGCTCAACTGGTCACAGGAGCTGGCCAGCAACGCGCAGCAATGGGTCAGTGCGTGTCGCAAGGCGAAGAACAGCAACAACGACGAATTCTTCTGCCACCAGAGTCCGTCATTCGGCTGCGGCACGGATCCCAACTATCACTACGGCGAGAACCTGTCGTTCGGCTATCCGAGCCGCACGGGGAAGGAGGCCGCGCAGCAGTGGTATTGCGAATCGAAGGTCTACGACTTCAACAACCCTTCGCCGAAGCTGGCCGGCGAGGATGATTCCGGAACGATCTTCGGGGATGCATGCGATCCGGCGAATAATCCGAAGAAGGTCACCGGGCATTTCACGCAAATGATCTGGAAGGCAACGACGAGGCTTGGCTGTGCGAGGAACACCTGTGCGCTGGGGACGACGCAGGGCACCCTGTGGGCTTGCGAGTACGACCCGCCAGGCAACTTCAACGCCGCGCAGCCGGGCGTCCTGAGCCAGAACGTTCCGCGCCCGCTACAAGGCTTCGCCCCGATGATGATCGGCGAACGCAGCGCCGCGCGCCCGATCACGACGGTGATCATCTCGGATGTCGATCTCTATGACGTACCGGGAGGAGTGGGACGGGTCATCGGCATGCTGCGGCAGGGGCAGACGTTGCCGCTCTACGAATGCAAGGCCGATGACTGGTGCAGGGTAGCGGGGGGATGGGTGTGGGGCGCGTTTCTCGTACGGAGTCACGTTCACTAGCGCCCGTACGCCGCTAGCGGATCGGCGTCAGCAGGGCGGGGGTTCCAAATTCGACGAGCTTTCCATTCGACTGGGCGAAAAAGCCGTCCCAGAACGCGCGCAACGACGCGAGCGATTGTGTCGATCGATAGTTCGCGGTGGCTCGCTTGCCTGGCACATCGGGCACGATGCCCGCACCCATGACATAAATGGACGCGCCCGCGAAATCCGCGCGGATGTTGGCCTTCTGTACCTTCTGCAGTTCGGCGTCGGCATCGATCTGCCGCATGCGATCCTGCGCATAGAAGCTGGAGACCGAGGAGTTCTCGAGCATGTCCGACACAACGAGCACGGTCTTGACGCGAGCCCGCGCCTCCCCGACCGCCTTCGACACGCTCGCCAGGCTGCCTACGACATCGGACTTGGCCAGATTGCCGCTCGCACCCTGCAGCGCTTCACCGACCGCCTTGGCGGCGAGGTTGGTGCCGAACGTGAATTGCGACTTCAGGCAGCCGTCGAGACTTTTCAGTTGCTTCACCGCGGTACTGTCGCGCACCGCCTTGTCCGTGATCGGGGGTTCGAGATACCCGCCGCCCAGCGGCTGCAGATAACGCCCCTGCGCGTATGCGGAGAAGCTGAACACCTGAAACGATGTACCCGGCACGATCAGCGTCTGCAACTGGCGTCCGAGTTCGCGCGTGAGCGTGTCATCGAGGACCGTCGTCTGGTCGATCACGATGAACAGCGCGCGATCAGCGGGTTGAGCGGATGCGGGCAACTGATTGGCTGCATAGCAGCTCGGAATATCGTTGCTCGCGGCATGCGCCGCCAAAGGCGGAAAGGTCATCGTAGCCGCCGTAATCATAGCCGCCGCCACGCGCACCGCGCGGGCATTCCGGAGTATCTTCATAGCGGTTCCTTACAGCAGCGACTCAAGACGAGCGCGTTCCGCTTCCTTGTCTCGCGCGGCGGCCTCGGCGGCTTCGCGCGCGGCCTTGCGCTCGGTCAGCAGGGACGTGACCGTCGCCCGCGTATCGTCCGGCAGCGATTGCAGGAAGCGGATGGCAGACTCCTTGCCCGATGCCGCCGTCAGCGAATCGATCTCGCGCAGCGCTTCCTCCGCGGTGTACTTGACCGGCGCCGATGCGGCGGCAACCACCGCTTCGGCGGCAGCAGCGGTAGCCCCAGCAGCCGGGGCGGCGGTTGCGCCCATGGCCTTCAGGCGGTTGACGCGGTGCTCTTCCAGGAAATCGTCGAACGTATGCTCGAGGCGCAGTCCATCGTTGGTACGCCGCTCGCTCAGCTTCTGCTGGAGCGCCTGCAGCTTGGACTGCGCCACTTGCGCCAGCGGTGCGTAGAACGACAGATAGTCGTCATAGGTCGAAAACCCGCGCGTCCCCTTGAAGGCCGCCTTGCTCTCGCGGCCCGCGAAGCCCCACTTGTAGCCGCCGGCAATACCGACCAGCTGCGTGATCGCGAAAATGAACGCCAGCATGAAGAACGCGGCGTAGCCTTCGTCCTTGTAAGCGGCCTTGCCGTCTTCGGCGGCCTTCGCTTCCGCCTTTGCCTGGCTTTGGAGTACCTCGTTGGGCAGCCCTTGTCCGAGCTTGTCGAACGGGTTGCCGCCGGTCGCGTTCGCCGGTGCGGAGAGCGTCGTCGAGGCCGTATGTTCAGAGTCGAGGTGGCGCATCCGCATGATCGTCGAAACAACGGCGACCACGACGATGATGACGATGGCCGTGCCGACCATGAAGTAGCTCCGGCCGGTGCCGACGCGGTTGGCGCACTGCGTGTACTCGGGCTGGTCGTCATCTTTGGACTGGACGTCGTCGAGCTTGATGTTGTGGCTCGAGAACTTCCCCGGCTGACCATCGGCGCGCCAGTCGCGATCCGCCTTGGCGACGAGGTTCGATCGATACAGCTGATGGCCGGCCGCATGCATCACGAACACGAAGATCACGCAGAGCACGAACACCACCGCCCACATCAGCAACTGCCGCGTGTTCTCGCTGCCGCTCTCGCCGGCCATCCAGGTGCCCAGCATGTACGAGAAGCCGAGACCCTCGGCCAGCACCAGCACGAACAGCAGGCCCATCATCCAGCCGGGCGTCGGCGAACGGCCAAGGTCGTTCGCCTTGGACAGATAGGTCAGCCGCTTGTTGAACTCGTCTTCGGTCGTGAAGTGGATGAACTGCTTGTAGGCATCGCAGAGCGTGCGTTCGGAAATCGTCCACGTCTTGTTCTTGGCGTGGCGCGTGTTGTCCCGTGACAGGCGCGCGATCTTTCCGACGACGGGCAGGCCGTACCAGAAGTTCATCAGCAGGAAATCAATCCGGAACTTGTTGCTCAGATAGATCATCAGCAAGATCCCGAGCGCAATCGCGGAGTAGATCACCGACATGTTTTGGTTGATCCAGTCACCCATTTTTTCGTTCTCAGCAGGAAGTTATCGTGTATGGCTCAATGCACGCGCACGAGCTGCGGATTGAATGCGGCCGAATACTGTTCGCCCATCTTGTCGTAACGCAGCCAGGAGCCTTCGGCACGATCCGGCGTCCTGTGCGGAATGACGATGTCCAGGCATTGCACGGACGCCTGATTGACGAACACGCGATACAGCAGGGCCTTGTCGCCCCGATACGTGTTCACCTCCGGCGTGGTGCGGAGTTCCGGCTCCTGCTTGCTGTCGCGATAGTCGCGATAGACGAGGAGCGTCGGCTTGCGCGCGGGTGCGCCGCCATCGCGCAAGACCGCGACGTTGTTCAGTGCCACGAGATTGCCGTTGACCTTGTCCACCCAGCTTGTGTTGAAGAGGCCCGGCATGTAATCGCCTGTCGCAATGGCCTTGTCGTCCTTGAGCGATTTGACGGCATTCGATGCACGGGGGCGGTCCAGATCGCAGCGCGTGATCGGCGTATCGGCCACCGCGGAAGGGATGATCGAGAAGCCGGATGAACGTTCCAGCTTGCCGAGATCGAGCGTGCCCGCGCTGGCTCGCGTCGGGGCGCCGCCGAAGTCCCAGCCTTTGACGGCAGCCGCCGACGGTTGCGCGTCCGGGCTTTGCCGCACGGCCGCCGTTGCGGGTGCCGCCGGCCTGGGCGGCTGCGGACTTTTCTGGGGCTTGACGGCTGCTGTGGTGGCTACCGTGACGGGCGCATTGTTCGGCTGCGCCACGCGGGGCGGCGTATTCGACGAAGCGACGGCGGGCGATTCCGTGGTGTTGCGGTAGAACGCGACATTTGGCCGACGCACTTCCAGAAAGCGCGCAAGACTCGCATCGTCGGTCAGATCGACGATCTCGACGCGGCGGTTCTTCGCGCGGCCGGCCTCCAGATGATTGTCGGCGACGGGCAATGTCTCGCCCGCGCCCTGATAGAACAATTGCGATTCCGGCACACCAGCTTCGCGGAAGACCGCGGCCACCGCGCGCGCCCGGCGTTCCGACAAATCCGCGTTATAGGTCGATGCGCCGGTATCGTCCGTGTGGCCGACGAGCAGAATGCGTTTGAACTTTAGAGCTTCGATGGCATTGCGGTCCTGCTGGCTGCTTTGCGCGTTCAGCGTGCGGGATTGCGCCACATACGAATACTGCAGGGCGATATCCATGAAGGACGCGCGGGCAGCTGGCTGCAGTTCCGCCGAACCGTGCGCGAACTGGGCCTTGCCGGGTGCGGCATTGTCCGTGACCGCGACGAGAAGTCCGGCATTCTGCGCGTTCGGGTTATTGGCGGCCTTGCCATCCTGTGCCGAGCCCGTGGCCGCGTCGAGCGGCGTGACGGTCATGTCGAGGCCGTGCTTCTGCGCGATGCGCGCCAGTTCGCAACGGCGTCGATCCATGTCGGCCCCGATCAAGCCGCCCGCGGCCGCGCCGACCCCCGCGCCGACCAGCGCGCCCACCTTCTTGTTGTTCGATACCGCCGCGCCCAGCAATGCGCCGACCACCACGCCGGCGGCCAATCCGATGTTGCGCGCATTGTTGGCGCACGGGTCATCGCTGGCGAAGGTGTCCTTGAGATAGCCGCCGGGCGTTCCCGGGGCGGTAGCGCAGCCGGACACGAGCAGGCACGCCGCGACGGAACCCGCGAGCGTGCGACGTGGAAGCGAAAGCGTGCGTGAAGAGGGATGACGTGACTTGCTTGTTTTGGTTCGTGTCATTGCAGCCATCAGGAAGGAAAGGCGATACGAGGTGCAACACACAAGGGAAAAAAATTGCGCGATGCCACCGGCATTACCGTTATATCGGTAACGAAAAGAAAAGCTTTAAGCGGATTTTTGGAATTGGCGAAATGGAAATGGCTGATATCGCGCCATGCCAAAAGCCTTGAGAAAACGCGGAAAAGCGCCGCCATCCGAGGCTTCGGACAGGGACATGTTTCCTTCGATTTGTTGCTGATGCTTTAGAAAAATTATGGCCAGCGAGCGTGTCGATTCTATTTTTAGTGGCTCGATGGTAATCGGATCACGAAAGGTCGTGTATCGCTCTGGAGAGGGGTATTCGACGATAGCCGCGACATGTGGAAGTCGGGACATCGTCGAGGCAGCACGAATACCGGGCCGTCATGGCCCGGTATTGTTCATGCTCAGGCGCCATCGGTGTAGACGCTGCGGGCATCGTCGATGCGGTAGTGCTGGTGCGTCGTATTGGCGGCAACGAGCTTGACGCCCGGCGTCAGCGACGGCGTCGTAGCGGTCGCGACCTGATCCTGCGCGGCGATCTTCGCTTCGGCGCGTTGGATCGCGGCGGGGTAGCTGTAGTTGTCGCCGCCCAGCGGCGTGAAGCCGGCCTTCTCGACGCGGACCAGATCGGCGCGAACTTCGGCGCGCGTCACGGGGCCGTTCTGATCGACGCTCTGGGCGAAGGACACGGCGGGGATGGCGAGGGTGCAGGCGACGAGCAGGGTGCGTGCAAGGGTTTTCATGATAGGTACCTCCTGGGTTGGTTGGCCTTTTTGGCGGAAGTCATCGTGCGATGAACTTGTACCCAGTATTGGCGCCCGGCACTGACCCGAGACTGACCGAATCATGACAAGTTTGTCAGCGTCCGGCTGTCGGCACGCCGCGGTGCACCCCGCAACCCTTCAGTCTCGCGCGATGGTTGCCGTTAACGAACGACGGCCCCGTCTGGCGGGGCTTCCACAGCCTTCGGGGGGGTAATGTCGTGAATGCAGGAATTCGTTTCGCGCTGACTGTGTGCCATCTCGCTATTGCCGTCAGCGCGCACGCAGCGAAACCGCCCGCGGATGTCCCGGTGCCATGCCTCGAGCCCACGCAGCTGCGCAATGATATGAACCCGGTGGTACTCAACAGGGTGATGGCCGCCTGCATCGCGCAGACCCAGCTCGACAACGCGGTCTTCGCGTTTGCCCTGAGCGGTGCCTATGGCCACTTCGATTCGCTTCGGGTGGCCGACAAGACGGCGCATCAGGTGGTAAAGGTCATCCGCGGATTCACGCTGCAGTCCGCGGACAGCGCGCAGTTGCAGGCGTTCCAGTCCCACCTCACTGCGACCATGGGGAATCCGGCGCAACGGCGCGGACTGTGTGCCTCGGTCCGGAGCTTCGGTCCACCGGCGTACTTCCCCGCCTACATGGTCCAGCATGGGATGGCAGCAATGAGCGCGGCCACGGCCGGCAGCACGCCGGCGCCTCGCGCGCTCGTGGATAACTTCGACGAAGCCCGGGGATGGACCGCGGCCGTGACGAGTTATCTCCAATGTGAGGGCGCATAGGGGGCCGTTGGAGGCGGCGCGGGCACACGGCTAAGTTGACGGACGCCTCGCCGCCTCGCAATCAAGCCGATTGCACCCGATACCGCTCCAGCCAATGCGCATACGGCGCCGGCAGCACCCACGACGGGCGTTCCACGCCGAGCTTCATCGCGGTCTGGTACGGCCAATGCGGGTTCGACAGCATCGCGCGGCCGACCATGACGAGGTCCATCTGGCCTTGTTCGACTACGCGGTTGGCGATGACCGGATCGTCGATACCCCACGACGAGGCGACCGGGATGCCTGCTTCGCGGTGCACGCGTTCTGCGATCGGGGCCAGGAAGGCGGGGCCCCAGGGGATCTGCGCGTCGGGCGTGGAGAAGCCGACGCTGACGTTCAGCATGTCGAGCCCGCCTTCGCGCATCGCGCGGACCAGTTCGATCGATTCCCTGAGCGTCTGCTCGTCGTTGCCGTCGTACTCGATGACACCGAAGCGCGCGGTCAGCGGCAGGTTTTGCGGCCAGACTTCGCGAACGGCGGCGAGCGTTTCCAGCAGGAAGCGGCCGCGGCCAACGGCGTCGCCACCGTAGCCGTCGGTGCGGGCATTGCCATGGGTCGAGAAGAAGCTCTGCGCCAGGTAGCCATGCGCAAAATGCAGCTCCAGCCATTGGAAGCCCGCATCGCGGGCGCGCACCGCGGCCGCGACGAAGTCGGCTTGCACGCGCGCGATATCGGCCTCGGTCATCGCTTCCGGCACGTTCGGCAGATGCGCGCCGAATGCCTTCGCCGATGGGCCGATGATCTTCCAGCCGCGTGCATCGCCTTCGGCGATATGGTCGTCGCCTTCCCACGGACGATTGGCGCTCGCCTTGCGGCCCGCGTGGGCGATCTGGATGCCAGCGACGGCGCCGCCGGCCTTGATGGCGTCGGCGATCTGCTTCATGCCCGCGGCCTGCTCGTCATTCCACAGTCCCGTGCATCCCGGCGTGATGCGGCCCTCCGGCGACACCGCCGTGGCCTCGACGATCACGAGGCCCGCGCCGCCGCGCGCCAGGCCCGCGTAGTGCGACAGGTGCCAATCGTTGGTCAAGCCATCGACGGCGCTGTACTGGCACATCGGCGGCACCGCGATGCGGTTGCGGAGGGTGACGTCTTTCAGCGTGAACGGAGTGAAAAGTGCGGGTGTCGTCATGATCTTTCGTGCTTTTTGCAAGGAAGCCATCTTATCGGCGTGCCGCTATAATGAAAACTATCTCCGCGTTATTACTTTAATAAGACTTCGTTATGTTTAACCCCCAGTGGTTACGGTCGTTCTCGATGGTGGCCCAGACCGGCAGCTTCACGCAGGCCGCCGACCAGCTCGGCCTGACGCAGGCGGCCGTCAGCCAGCACATCCGTCATCTGGAAGATGCGCTCGGCCCGCTGCTGATCCGCCGCCCCCGCGCGGTGGAGCTGACGCCCGCGGGCAAGGTGCTCCTCGAATACTGTGCCGACATGGAAGCCGCCAACGATCGCCTCCGCGCGCAGCTGAGCGCCCATGCCGACAGCGGCGTGGTCGGACTGATCACGCCCGGCAGCATCGGGCTGTTCCTCTATCCGCGTCTGCTCGACCTGCAGGGCAAGACGCCGGGACTGATCATTCGGCATCGATTCGCGCCCGATGCGGAAACGCTCGATGCCGTCTTGCAGAATCGCTTCGACGTGGGCCTCGTCTCGCTACGGCCCGACGATGCGCGCCTGTCCGCGAGTCCGTTCAGCGAGGAGCCGCTCGAGCTGGTCTATCCCGCCGGGGAGGACGTGCGCGGCTGGGACGACCTCCAGCGCATCGGTTTCTGCGATCACCCAGATGGCAAGGCCATGGCCAATCGCTTGCTGAGTCGGCACTATCCGGGCAATCCGGGCGTGAGCACGCTGCCTTGCCGCGGGTTCAGCAATCAGGTCAGCCTGATGCTGGAGCCGGTGGCCCGCGGCTTCGGCTTTACCGTCATCCCCCGTTACGCGCGGCAGGCCTTTGCGCGTCAGGACCAGATTCGCGTGCTCGATTGCCATGCGCCGGTCATCGACAAGCTCTGGCTCATTCATCGGTCCGAGTGGGCGCTGTCGCCGCGTGTAGAGCGTGTGGTCGATTATCTGCGCACGCAGGTGCCCGCCACGCTCGCCATGTGAACGCTTATGAAACCTTCGTTTCCTGTGTCCTCGTTTTACCTGCGCCGCCCCGATGGGCATCGATTGCATGTCTCGCTGGCGGGGCCGGTGGAAGGCGAGCCATGGGTTGTCGTCCATGGCGGCCCCGGTGGACGCTGCTATCCGGCGATGACGGCGTGGTTCGATCTGGCGCGGCATCGGGTCGTGATGCCCGATCAGCGCGGGGCGGGGTTATCGAAGCCTGCGGGGTCGTTGCGCCGGAATTCGGTGACCTCGCTGATCGCGGATCTCGAGGCATTGCGCGCGCATCTCGGCATTGCGCGTTGGGGGGTGGTCGGCGGGTCGTGGGGCGCGGCGCTGGCGCTCGCCTATGCGGCGCGGCATCCGGCTTCGGTCACGCGGATCGTCTTGCGGGGGAGTTTCCTGTCCGGGTGGGACGACATGCTGCGACTGTTTTCGCCGCGCCAGCGCGGGTTGCCGATGTTGCATGGGGTGCCGGCGCTGGGCGTGCGGCTACCCACGGCGGAGGGTGCATTCGATGCGGTCGTCAACCGGATGCTGCATGGGGCGCCGTCCGTCCAGCATCGTGTTGCCGAGGGGTATGAGCGGATCGAACGCAGCGCGTTGCGGTTGCCTGCGTTGCGGAAGGTGCGTGGGAAATTGGCGGTTGCGGCGGTCGCGGCGCGGCGGGAGGCGCGGCGGAATCGGTATCGGATTCAGGCGCATTATCTGCGGCATCGCGCGTGGCTGGGGAAGCCGGTGGTGCTACGGGCGGCGCGGGAGGTCGGATTGCAGGGGATTCCGGTGACCATCCTGCACGGACGGCGGGACCGGGTGTGCGATCCGCGGAATGCGCGGCGGTTGCAGGCGGTGTTGCCCGCGGCGACGCTGCGGTGGATTGCGGCGGGGCATTTGCCGGTGGGGAAGATGGCGGCGGCATTGAAGACTGCCATCGGCGAAGGGCCGGGCGGCGCCGGCTAGCGACGCCTCGCGCCGGCGCACCCCCCAACGGCGCGCCACGCCACGGCCCGGCTTTCCGCTGCTATCTCGCCTTGGTGCTCCCCGCGGCGAACGCGCGCGAGGCGGCATCGGCGCGGAACACGAGCGGGTGTTCGGCGATGGCGGCAGCCGCGCCATGCAGCACCACCTCCCGCACGCGCGCATGATCGGGAGACTTGTCGCAAACGGGATCCGTACGCGCGGGATCGCCCGTCAGCAGAAACGCCTGACACCGGCACCCGCCAAGATCGTTCTCGCGCTCGTCGCAGCTGCGGCAAGGCTCGGGCATCCACGCCGTGCCGCGAAACCGTTGGAACGCATCGCTGCGATACCAGATGTCGTGCAGCGACTGCCCGGCGACATTGGGCAACGTCAGCCCCGGCAGTGCACGCGCCGCGTGGCACGGCAGCGCGGCCCCGTCGGGCGCGATGCCGAGGAGTACCGAGCCCCAGCCATTCATGCACTTCTTGGGCCGCGTCTCGTAGTAGTCCGGCACGACGAACAGAATGCGGCAACGCTTGCCGATCTTCGCGCGATAGGACGCCACCACGGCCTCGGCCTCGCGCAGCTGCGCCTCGGTCGGCATCAGGGCCAGACGGTTCTCCCATGCCCATCCGTAGTACTGCGTGTTGGCAAGTTCGAGATATTCGGCGCCCATCTCCAGCGCCATCTCGATGATCGCCCCCACATGCGGCAGGTTATAGCGATGGAGCACGCAGTTGAGCACCATCGGATACCCATGCGCCTTGATCAGCGATGCCACGCGCTGCTTGAGCGCGAACGTGCGCGTGCTCGACAGAAAGTCGTTCATCTCGCGCGTGGAGTCCTGGAACGACAGCTGGATATGATCGAGCCCCGCCTCGCGCAAGGCGCCGAGGCGCGCGTCGGTCAGCCCGACACCCGACGTGATGAGGTTGGTGTAGAAGCCCAGCCCACGCGCATGCGCGACGAGGTCTTCCAGATCGTCACGGAGCAGCGGCTCTCCACCCGAAAAGCCCAGTTGCGCGGCGCCCAGCCCGCGCGCTTCCGTCAGCACGCGCTTCCACTGCGCCGTGTCGAGCTCGCGATCGTGGCGCGCGTAGTCCAGCGGGTTGTAGCAGAACGCGCAATGCAGCGGGCAACGATACGTGAGCTCGGCAAGCAGCCACAACGGCGGGGCGATCGTGGCGAGCTCAGACGAGCCAGCCACGCTCGATGGCGTGTTGGACAAAGGTCTCCACCTCCGGGGCGATGCCTTCGATACCGAAGGCCTGTTGCAGTTCGTCCACCATCATCGCAACGGTATGGGCGCCGTCGCAGCGCTGCAGGATGGCACCGGCGCTGTCATTGAGCTTGACCATACCTTCCGGATATAGCAGCACCCATGCCTTCTGGGCGTCTTCGTACTGCAGCCGGTAGAGCTTGTCGAGCCGGGGCATCGTGATGTCGTTCGTCATGCAGGATACGCCTTTTCAATCGCGTCGAGCATCGACCACAGGATGTCGAGCTTGAATTGCAGGATCTCCACCGCGCGTGTCTGTTGCGCGGGCGTGCGGAAATAGTCGAGCGTCACGCGCAGGCCGTGATCGACGTCGCGCTGCGCGAGCGGAATGCGCGAACGGAAGTAGGCGAGGCCCTCGGGCTGGATCCATGGATACTGGTCGGGCCAGCCTGACAGACGTTCCTTGTGGATCGCCGGCGCGAACATCTCTGTCAGCGAGGAGCACACGGCCTCCTGCCACGGCGCGCGCCGCGCGAAATTCACATAGGCATCCACCGCGAAACGCACGCCGGGGAGCACGAGCTCCTGCGACCAGAGTTGTTCGCGCGTAAGGCCCACCGCCTCGCCGAGCCGCGTCCACGCCTCGATACCGCCGGGCTCGGTATCGGTCCCATCGTGATCGAGGATGCGGATGACCCATTCGCGGCGCGTGGCGCGATCGGGACAATTGGACAGGATCGCCGCGTCCTTGAGCGGAATATTGAGCTGGTAGTAGAACCGGTTGGCCACCCATCCGCGAATCTGCTCGGGCGAGCACTGGCCGCTGGCCATGCGCCGGTTGAACGGATGATGGATGTGGTAGCGCGACTCCATGCCCCGCAGGCGCGCTTCGAACGCGGCACGGGCCTCCGGGGAAATGTCGGGAGCGGTCACAGGGCAATCTCCATGCCGTCGTAGGCGACCTCGATGCCATGCGCGGCAAGCTCGCGCCGCTCGGGCGAGTCTTCCACGAGGATCGGGTTCGTGTTGTTGATATGAATGAGGATCTTGCGCGCCGCGCGCGAGGCGTCGAGCGCCGCGATCATGCCGTCGGGGCCCGATTGCGCAAGGTGCCCCATGTCGCGCGCGCGCTTCGTCGAGAGCCCAAGCCGGGGCATCTCGTCATCGGTCCAGAATGTGCCATCGACAAGCACCACGTCCGCTCGATCGAGTTCCTCGCGGACCTCCGGCGAGATCGCACCGAGGCCCGGCGCATAGAACGCGCGACGGCCGGTGGCGCGATCGACGATGCGCAGGCCGATATTGTCGCCGGGCTGCGGCGTTGACCGGTTCGGGGAATAGGGCGGTGGCTTGCTGTCGAGCGGCACCGCGTGCAGATCGATGCCCGGGAGTGGCGGCACCTGAAAGGGCGGCGAGGTAGCGCTGCCTTCCAGCGCGAGCTCATGCGTGTCCACGCCGCAATAGTGCGACAGGATGCCGCGCAGCGGAAAGCCGCGGTCAAGGTCGCGCAATACAGACGGTGTGGCATAGAGCGGCAGCGGCTGGCGATGCTCGCGCAACATCAGCAGCCCCGTCACATGATCGATCTGCGCGTCCATCAGCAGCACGGCCGCGATGCCCGTGTCGCGCGCCGCGCGCGCGGGTTGCAGCGCCGGTGTCGCCCGAATCTGCGCGAGCACGTCGGGCGAGGCATTGACCAGCAGCCAGTCCCGGCCATTCTGCGTCAGCGCGATCGACGATTGCGTACGCGGTTTCGCCTCGATCGTGCCGCGCCGCACGCCGTCGCAGTTGGCGCAATTGCAGTTCCATTGCGGGAAGCCGCCGCCGGCGGCCGACCCGAGTACGCGAATGGTCGTCATGAGTCCCCAACAAAAAGCCCGCCGAAAAGGCGGGCTCATGCCAGACCGATGGCGATGGCCCAAGGGCGCATCGGCATCAGCGGTTGGCGATATACATCGTGATTTCGAAGCCGAAACGCAGATCGGTATAAGCAGGGGTGGTCCAGGTCATCCTTCAACTCCTTCTGTAAAAGAGATAGCAGGAACGTTAAGCATAGAACACGCCGCGGGCAGTTGCATTGTTGCGTTGCAACAATGCGTGGCCTGTCATTCCCGATGAAAGATGCTGTGGAAGTCGGGTGACCCGGTCTCTCGCACGCTGAGGTCCAGCGAGCCCTCGATATGGCGGAGGTGATCGGCCATGAGCGCCTCCGCGCGGGCCGTGTCGCGCGCTTCGATGGCATCGACCAGGTCGCGGTGCTCGTGCTCCGGGCAGGCGGGCGCGCCCGGCCGATCGTAAAGCGTGATGATCAGGCAGGTCAGGGACACCATTTCCCGCACGAGTTTTTCCAGAATTGCATTGCCGGCCAGTTCGGCCAGCACGATATGAAACCCGCCGGACAGGCGGATAACCGCCGCGCGATCGCCGCGCGCGCGGGCCGCGTCTTCCTCGGCGATATGGCGCCGCATCGCGCGAATCTGCGCGGGTTTGGCCTCCGCGGCCAGCAGCGCGGCCAGTTCTCGCTCCACCATGCGCCGCGCCTGGAACACCTGCCGCGCTTCCTCGATGGTCGGGCTGGAGATGAATGCGCCGCGGTTCGGGATCAGCGTGACGAGCTTCTCATGGGCGAGCCGGGCGAAGACTTGCCGGATGCGCGCGCGGCTGGCGCCCGTGACCTCGCATAAGCGTTCCTCGACGAGCTTGGTGCCGGCGAGCAGCCGGTGCTCCATGATCGCGGTGTGGAGGTCGCGATAGATCGACTCGTTGATCGACTGCTCAGCATCCGCGGCGCTGTCCGCGGGGGGGCGTTCTGTGGTTGCCCTTTCTGTGGTTGCCATGAGGAGGAGGGGGGCGATAGGCCCGGTGCGGGCACCGGAATGGGGACAATTTACCCGCGTATCGTACACAACTATGTTCCTCCGTGACTACGCCCGAGGCATCCGCTGCCTCATTTCAGTGCGTAATCGGACAGCAGTCCCGAATACGCCTTGGGCAGCGGCCGCGCGAAATCCCCGCGCTTGCTCGTCGCCAGCCGCAGCGACACCAGCGCCTCCGCCATCTTGACAGCGCTCGCGACGCCGTCGATCACGGGCACGCCGAGCGCATCACCGATCTCCTCGCACAGATCCGTCATGCCCGCGCAACCGAGCACGATGCAGTCGCTGCGATCCTCCGCCAGCGCGCGACGGCACTCGTCGGTGATGATGCGGCGCGCGTCCGAACCCGGTTTCTCGAGGTCGAGCACGGGCAGGTCGCTCGCGCGCACGTTGCGGCAGAAGCGTTCCATGCCATAGCGCTCCGCGAGGTGCCACGCCATGTTGCAGGTACGCGCGAGCGTGGTCACTACGCTGAAGCCGGTGCCGAGCATGCTGGCCGCGTGCATCGCGGCCTCGGCGATGCCGATCACCGGACCGCGCGCCAGTTCGCGCGCCGCGTAGAGGCCAGGGTCCCCGAAGCACGCGATGACGTAGCCATCGACATGGTCCTGCTCCCCCAGCCGGATCTCCTCGAGCAGGCCCGGCACACTGAGCGCCTCGTCATAATGGCTTTCGATCGAGGCGGGGCCCATACGCGGGCTTACGGCCACGATGCGGGTGTCGGCGCCCGCCACCGCGCGGGCGCACTCGCCGATCTTGTCGGTCATGCTCTGCGTGGTGTTGGGGTTGATGATCTTGAGCTTCATGGTGTGTTCACGGAGGAGAGAATCAGGCGAGGTGGGCACGCATCATGCGCGGCGCGAGCGCGCGGTACAGCACCAGTGCAATACCCATGCCGACGAACCAGCTGTAGTTGGCGAGACCCTGCCAGGCCGGCACGATCACGCAGAGAATCGGGATGATCGCGGCGGGAATCATCGTGGCCACGGCGGCCGGGTTGTAGCCCTTGCTGTACCAGTACGTGCCCGTGGGGCGCAGCGTGTACAGGTCGTCCACCTTTACATGCTGCCGGCGGACGAGGTAGTAGTCGGCGATGAGGATGCCGAACAGCGGCCCGATAAAGGCACCGAGCACGTCCAGCGTGTAGTGGATCATCGTCGGGTGGTTGTACAGGTTCCACGGCGTGATGAAGATCGAGGCCACCGCGGCGATCATGCCGCCCGTGCGCCAGCTGATGTGTTTGGGGGAGACGTTCGAGAAGTCGAAGGCCGGCGACACGAAGTTGGCGACGATATTGATGCCGATGGTGGCCGTCATGAACGTGAACGCGCCGAGCAGCATCGCGAACGTGCTGTCGATATGGCTCACGGTTTCCACCGGGTCGGTAATCAGCTTGCCGAAGACGGGCAGCGTGGCCGAGGTCGTGATCACGGTCAGCAGCGAGAACCCGAGGAAGTTGATCGGCAGGCCCCAGAAGTTGCCGCGGCGCACGGAGCGGAAATCCTTTGCATAGCGCGAGAAGTCGCCGAAGTTCAGCATCGGGCCGGAGAAGTACGAGACCACGAGCGCGATCGCGGAAAGCATCACGGGCACCGCATCCCAGCCCTGATACTTGAGGAAGCTCAGCGTGAAGTTGACGTTTTCCCATCCCGCCTTGGACACCAGCCAGATGGCGAGCGCGATCATCACGACGTACAGGGCGGGGCCGGCCCAGTCGATGAACTTGCGGATGGTCTCCATGCCCGTCCAGAACACCAGCGCCTGCAGCACCCACAGCGTCATGAACGCGCACCAGCCCAGCGTCGAGAGGCCCGCGAAGCCGTGCTGCTTCACATCGGCATACGGCGCCAGCGACGGCATGAAATGCAGCGCGAGAATAAGGAACGCGCTGGAGGCGAGATAGGTCTGGATGCCGTACCACGCCACGGCGATCAGGCCGCGGATGATGGCGGGGATATTGGCGCCGAGCACGCCGAACGACGCGCGGCAGATGACGGGGTAGGGCACACCCGTGACCTGGCTCGGCTTGGCCACGAGGTTGCAGAAGAACTGCACGATCAGGATGCCGACCAGCAGCGACACGAGCACCTGCCAGCTCGACAGGCCCAGCGCGAAAAGACTGCCCGCGGTGATGTAGCCACCGACGCTATGCACGTCCGACATCCAGAACGCGAAGATGTTGTAGGTGCCCCAGGTCTGCTTGCGCAGCGGCGCCAGATCCTCGTTGGTGAGCCGCTCGTCGTAACCCGGCTTGATCAGCGCATGGCTCTCGGGATGCTGCCCGGCGAGGGGCTCGACGCTCGTTGGCGCGGTCGCTTGCATGGTGTTGTCTCCAAAATTGTCTACAAAATTGTTCTTATGTGTGAACGAAGTTGTAGGTCACGGGATTTGGATTGTCAACAACAAGGCAGCCGCATCAGGGCAATCCCTGAGCGGCAATGAGGGGGCGGGGGAATGTCAGACCGTCTCGGCGACAGCGGCGGGTGCGTATGAGGGGGATGCCGACACCTGGAACTGTGCGCTCCACGGCAGGAACTTCGAGTACAGCAGACGCATGCGATCGGACTCGACAGGCACCTTGATCTCGCCCCGGATCTCCATGAAGGCGATGGTGGTCTGCAGCATTTTGGTCTGCGCGTAGCGGTCTCGGACGGGCAGGTACGATTGCAGATCGCGCCAGCGCATGCCGGTGCATTCGACGTTGGGCATGCCCAGCGCGCAGTAGATCACGCCGCGCGAGTAGAGATGCCACATGTGCCAGTAGTCGCTTGCCGCCGCCATCTTGTCAGATCCCGGTCGTCTAAGGTGCGAGACGATCTTACCGTTGCAGCGCGGCATTCGTCACCGCGCTATGTGCGCTACCCCTCATGGCGCGCAAAATAAAAAAGGCACCCGAAGGTGCCTTGTTTTCGCATTGCGCCGGGGCGCATCGGCCTTACTGAATCTTCGCCTTGTCCTTCAGCGATTTCATCATGGCCTGGAACTGCTCGCGCTGCCATGCCTGGTCGCCCATCAGCATTTGCTGCAGCTGCGGCTTCACTTCCTCGAACGACGGAATCTTCTGGTCCCGCACATCGACCAGTTCGATGATGTGCCAGCCGAATTGCGTCTTCACCGGCGTGTCGGTCATCTGGCCCTTCTTCAGACCCGTCATGGCCGCCGAGAACTCGGGCACGTAGCTACCGCTGTTGGCCCAGTCCAGATCGCCGCCATTGGCCGCGGAGCCGGTGTCCTTCGACGAGGCCTTGGCCATGTCCTCGAACTTGGCGCCGCCCTTGATCTTGGCGATGATCGCCTTGGCGTCGGCTTCCTTCTCCACGAGGATGTGGCGGGCATGGTATTCCTTGCCGTTGCCGAACTGCGCCTTGATCTTGTCGTACTGCTTGCGCAGTTCGTCGTCATTGGCGCCGTGGGTCTTGACGTAGTCCTCGAACACCGCGCCGGCCAGCACGTTCAGACGCGCCTGTTCCAGCTGTTCCTGCACATCGTCGCGCTGAGTGATGCCACGCTTGTTGGCTTCCTGCAGCAGCAGTTCGCGGTCGATCAGCATCGTGCGGGCGCGGTCCCGCAGCTCGGGGCTCGCGGGCTGGCCGGTACCGGCGATCAGCTTGTCCAGCTTGGCCGAAGGGATGGGCTTGCCATTCACGACGGCGGCATTCTGGGCAAAAGCGGGCAGGCAGCCAGCCGCGAGCACAGCGGCCAGGCTGAACGAAAGGACGGTGATCTTCATGGAAATCTAGCGGGATTGATATTCTTCGTCGGTGTATGCACTGACCGCCAGAGCGTGAATCTGGGCGGGGAACAAGCTGCGCAGCGCATCATACACCATGCGGTGACGGGTCACGCGCGTCTTGCCGGCGAATTGATCGCTGACAATCGTCACGTCGTAGTGACCGCCGCCGGAGGCCGCGCCGGCATGGCCGGCATGGGCCGCGCTGTCGTCCCGGACGGTCAGGTGTGTGGGCGCGAGCGCCTCGCGCAGCAGCGCGTCGATGTGGGCGGGATCGGCGGCCATCAGTCGATCCTCTTTTCCGCCGCGCCGTCACCGGCCGGGGCGTCGTGCATATGGCGCGACAGCCAGATGCTCTGTCCGACGATGAACACGACCATCAGCCCCATGCTGCCGAACAGCTTGAAGTTCACCCACGTGTCGGTATCGAACGAATAGGCCACGTACAGGTTGAGCACGCCCATCGCCGCGAAGAAACCGGCCCAGGCGAGGTTCAGGCGGCCCCACACCGGGTCCGGCAGCGTGACCTGCTTTTCCATCATGGCGCGCACGAGGTTCTTGCGCCAGCCGACGACCGACGCCACGAGCGTGACCGCAAACAGCCAGTACAGCACGGTCGGCTTCCACTTGATGAACGTCTCGTTGTGCAGCAGGATCGTGGCGCCGCCGAACACGACGATGATCAGCAGGCTGATCCACTGCATCGGCTCCACCTTGCCGTGCCGGAAGCGCACCCACGCGATCTGCGCGACCGTCGCGGCAATCGCCACGCCGGTCGCCGGATAGATGCCGAACAGCTTGAAGGCAACGAAGAAGAGGATGACCGGAAACAGGTCGAAGAGAAATTTCATGCTTCAGGAGGCCGGTCGGCCGGATCGCGATCGTCGAATTTTAGCGCAGCCGAGTTGATGCAATAGCGCAGGCCGGTCGGGGCGGGGCCATCCTCGAATACGTGACCCAGATGGCTGCCGCATTCCTTGCACCGCACCTCCACCCGCGTCATGCCGTGGCTGTGGTCGGTATGTTCCTCGATGACCTCGCCGTTGATGGGTTTGAAATAGCTCGGCCAGCCGCAGCCCGCGTCGAATTTCGTGCCCGACTCGAACAGCGGGGTGCCGCAGCCGACGCAGTGATAGATGCCCTGGTCCCAGTGGTCCCAGTAGCGGCCCGTGAACGGGCGCTCGGTGGCCGATTCGCGCGCCACGCGGTATTCGATGTCGGAGAGTTGCTCGCGCCACTCGGCGTCGGTTTTCTTGGTGGTCATTCTGGTTTCCCTTTCAGGTCGTGCACGAAAGCCGGTGCACGATCGTTGGTCGTGCCCAAGGTTTTTACCTTACATGTTGCCGCCTTGCATGTTGCCGCCTTGCATCATGACGAGCAGCTGACTTCCAGCCCGGACGCCCAGTCGGGCGGGAGCGCGGCATAGTGCTCCGCCTCCGGCTGTTCGTCGAACGGATGGGACAGCACGGCGAGCAGACGGTTCACTTCGCTGAAGTCCTTGTCACGCGCGGCGCGGATGGCGGTTTCCGCCAGATGGTTGCGCAGCACGTACTTCGGGTTCACCGCGTTCATGGCCACAGCCCGCGCCACATCGTCCGACTGCTCCTTCTGCAGCCGCGCGCGGTACTCGGCGCCCCAGGCATCCCAGGCCGCGCGATCGAGGAACAGGTCCCGCACCGGCGCGTCCGCGGCGGCATCCTTCGCCGATATGCGGGCGAGGTTGCGCCAGAACAAGGTGTAGTCCACGCGCTGGGCATGGAGCAGGCGGAACAGCCCGGTCAGCAGCGCCTCGTCGCCATCGTCCGCCGACCGCAAGCCGAGCTTGGCGCGATAGTGCCTGAAAAACGCCGAGGCGTAGCGGTCGCGGTACGGGTCGAGCGCCTCGCGCGCGAACTCGGCCGCCGCATCGTTGGCCGCGCTCCGTTCGTCCTCGCTGTCGCCGGCCGCCTCGCGCCACAACGGCAGCAGCGCCTGCGCCAGGCAATGCAGGTTCCAGAAGCCGATCTGCGGCTGCTGGCTGTACGCATAGCGGCCCTGCTGATCGGAGTGGTTGCAGATATGGTTCGCGTTGAACGCATCGAGGAAGCCGAACGGACCGTAGTCGATGGTCAGGCCGAGAATCGACATGTTGTCGGTATTCATCACGCCGTGACAGAAGCCGACGGCCTGCCAATGCGCCATCAGGTCGGCCGTGCGCAGCGAGACCTCGCGCAGCAGCGCGTGATACGGATTGCCGCCGGCATCGCGGCATTCGGGATAGAAGCGATCGATCACGAAGTCCGCGAGGCGGCGCAGCGCGTCGTGATCCTCGCGCGCGGCAAAGTGTTCGAAATGCCCGAAGCGGATGAAGCTCGGCGCGATGCGCGTGACCACCGCCGCGGTCTCCATCGTTTCCCGCCGCACGGGCGCGTCGGAACCGACGATCGACAGCGCGCGCGTGGTGGGCACGCCGAGGGCGGCCATCGCTTCCGAGCACAGATATTCGCGGATCGACGAGCGCAGCACCGCGCGGCCATCGGCCATGCGCGAGTAGGGCGTCAGGCCGCCGCCCTTGAGCTGGATCTCCCACGGGCCGTTCGGCGTCAGCGCTTCCGCGAGGCGGATCGCGCGGCCATCGCCGAGCTGGCCCGCCCAGACGCCGAACTGATGCCCCGAATACACGGTGGCGAGCGGGTCCGCCCAGTCGGGCACCGCGCAGCCGCCGAACGTGTCTATGAAGGGCTGTTCATGCGCCGCCGCGCCGATGGCATCGCCCTCCCAACCGAGCAGGGCCGCGGCCGCCGGCGCCACGCTCACGAGGTAGGGCGAAGGCAGCGGGGTCGGCGGCAGCCGCGTGAAGAACCGCTCGCCGAGCGCCGCGAAGCCCGGCGCCGTGGTGAACGGCACCGCGAACGGGATGCGTGGCAATGCGGCGGCGCGGGGATCGCTGGGGGTATCTCTGTCTGAGGGCATGAGGAGGGGGCGTCCGTTGGCGATGCGGTCTCGTGCTAGGGAAAACGACATGTTGAGACGGCATATGACAACCAGTATTGTACGTGCACCGGTTTTGCGAGACTCGGCCCAAAATTAGCACGATTGTTCGTTTTCGAGGCCGAGCCAGAAAAATGCTGGAGACCATGGAGACGACCATATGGCATTGATGGGTCAAATGATGGGCGCACCGTTGCTCATTTCTTCGATCATCAAGCACGCCGCGCGCTACTACGGCGCCACTGAAATCGTTTCAAGACGGACCGAGGGCGATCTCCACCGCTATACCTATCGCGACTGCGAACTCCGCGCGCGCAAGCTGGCGCAGGCGCTGAGCGCGCTCGGCGTTCAGCAGGGCGAGCGCGTCGGCACGCTGGCGTGGAACGGCTACCGTCACCTCGAGCTGTATTACGGCGTGTCCGGCATGGGCGCCGTCTGCCACATGATCAATCCGCGCCTGTTCGCGGAGCAGATCGCCTACATCATCAATCACGCCGAGGACCAGTACGTGTGCTTCGATGCCACGTTCCTGCCGCTCGTCGAGGGCGTGGCCGCGCATTGCCCGAAGGTCAAGGGATGGATCCTGCTGGCGGATCGCGCGAACATGCCCGCGGACCCGAAGGTGCCGCTGCTGTGCTACGAGGATCTGCTCGATGCGCGGGATGGCGGCTACACCTGGCCCGAACTCGACGAGAACCAGGCCTCGAGCCTCTGCTACACGTCCGGCACCACGGGTAACCCGAAGGGCGCGCTGTATTCGCATCGATCGACGGTGCTGCACGCCTACGCGGCGGCGTTGCCCGATGCGCTCGGCTGCTCGGCCCGCGACGTGATCCTGCCCGTCGTGCCGATGTTCCACGTCAACGCGTGGGGCCTGCCGTACGCCGTGCCGCTGGTCGGCGCCAAGCTCGTGCTGCCGGGCCCGAAGCTCGACGGCGCCTCGCTGTACGACCTGTTCGAGCGCGAGGGCGTCACGTTTTCCGCGGGCGTGCCCACGGTGTGGCTTGGCCTGTTGCAGCATGTGCAGGCGAACGACCTGAAGTTCTCCACGTTCCGTCGCACCGTGATCGGCGGCTCGGCCGCGCCACCCGCGATGATCCGCGCGCTGGAGGCGCTTGGCGTCGAAGTGATCCACGCCTGGGGCATGACCGAGATGTCGCCGCTGGGCACCGTGTGCAAGCTGCTCGCGCGCCATGCGGACCTGTCCGACGACGCGCAGCACAAGATACTGGAGACGCAGGGGCGCGTGATCTACGGTGTCGACATGAAGATCGTCGACGGCGACGGCAGGGAACTGCCGTGGGACGGCAAGGCGTTCGGCGACCTGCTCGTGCGCGGGCCATGGGTCATCGACCGCTACTTCCGCGCGGAGGCACCCGCGCATGAGGACGGCTGGTTCCCGACGGGCGACGTGGCGACGATCGACCCCGATGGCTATATGCAGATCACCGATCGCAGCAAGGATGTGATCAAGTCCGGCGGCGAATGGATTTCCTCTATCGACATCGAGAATGTAGCCGCCGCGCATCCCGCGGTGCATATGGCCGCGTGCATTTCGGTGCGGCATCCCAAATGGGACGAGCGGCCGCTGCTCGTGGTGGTGAAGCGCGCGGGCATGGATGTCTCGCGCGAATCGCTGCTGCAGTTTTTCGAGGGCAAGGTGGCCAAATGGTGGATTCCCGACGATGTGGCGTTCGTCACTGAAATCCCGCTGACCGCGACGGGCAAGATGCAAAAGCTCAGGCTGCGCGAGCAATTCGCGGACTACAAGCTGCCGACCGCCTGACGCCATTGGCGTGGGACGGGCGGACGGCGCCCATAAAAAAGAGCGTGAAGGAGACAGGCATGACCAAGATGCGTCCGTTGGCGGCAGCCACGGCGGTAGTGGCGGCATTCGGTTCCTCGCTGGCTTTCCCGGCATTCGCCGATACCGTCAAGATCGCGTTCATCGATCCGCTCTCGGGCCTGATGGCCCCCGTGGGTCAGAACCAGCTCAAGAGCTGGCAATACGTGGCGGAAGTGGCCAACCAGAAGGGGTGGGCGGGTCCGCACAAGTTCGAAGTCGTCGGCTTCGACAACAAGCTGTCGCCGCAGGAAAGCCTGACCATCCTCAAGCAGGTGGCCGACCAGAACATCCGCTATATCGTGCAGGGCAACGGCTCGTCGGTGGGCCTCGCGCTCGAAGACGCGGTGGCCAAGCACAACGAGCGCAATCCCGGCAAGGAGATCGTCTACCTGAACTACGCCGCCGTGGATCCGGACATGACCAACAGCAAATGCAGCTACTGGCATTTCCGGCTCGATGCGAACTCCGACATGAAGATGGAGGCGCTGACCACGTATCTGGCCAAGGATCCCGCGGTCAAGAAGGTGTACCTGATCAACCAGAACTATTCGTTCGGCCATCAGGTGACGCGCGCCGCCAAGGAGTACCTCAAGCGCAAGCGTCCCGATATCCAGATCGTCGGCGAAGACCTGCACCCGCTTGCGCAGGTCAAGGATTTCGCGCCGTACGCGGCGAAGATCAAGGCGTCCGGTGCCGATACCGTGATCACGGGCAACTGGGGCAGCGACCTCGCGCTGCTGGTCAAGGCCGCCAAGGACGCGAACCTCACGACCAATTTTTATACGTACTACGCGACGACCACGGGCGTACCCACCGCGATGGGCGCCGCGGGGGCCGAGCGCGTGCGCTACGTCGGCTACTACAACGCGAACAACGAGGGCTTCCGCGGCGCGGACGTGATCGACGGGTTCAAGAAGAAGTACAACGACGACTTCTACGTGGTGGCGTCCTACACCGGCATCGCGATGCTGGCCAAGGCGTTCAAGGACTCGGGCTCGACCGATCCGGTCAAGGTGGCCAAGACGCTCGGCGGGCTCAAGGTGGACAGCATGAACGGCACAGTCGAGATGCGCGCGAGCGACCATCAGGCCCAGCAGCCGCTCGTGGTGGCCACGTGGACCAAGGTCAACGGCAAGGACGTCAGGTACGACCAGGAGAACACGGGCTACGGCTGGAAGACGAATGCGGTGCTCGACCAGTACGTGGCCGCGCAGCCGACCTCGTGCCAGATGAAGCGGCCCGGCTGATACTGGCTATTACTGCCTGATACTCCGGAACACGCGCCGTGGAATTCTTCATCATCTCGCTGCTGAACGGCATCAGCTACGGGCTGCTGCTGTTCATGCTGTCGTCGGGGCTCACGCTGATCTTCAGCATGATGGGCGTGCTCAATTTCGCGCACGCCAGCTTCTACATGCTGGGCGCGTATCTGGCCTATTCGATCTCCCAGACCATCGGCTTCTGGCCCGCGCTGATCGTGGCGCCGCTGGTCGTCGCGGGCGCGGGGGCGCTCGTCGAGCGGTTCGGCCTGCGCACCGTGCACAAGTATGGGCATGTGGCCGAGCTGCTGTTCACGTTCGGGCTTGCGTATCTGATCGAGGAAGGCGTGAAGCTCGTCTGGGGGCTGGCCGCGGTGCCGTACCGCGTGCCGGCGGAACTCGATGGGCCGTTGTTCACGGTGTTCACCTCGTCCTTCCCGAAATATCGCGCGTTCATGATGCTCGTGTCGCTCGCGATGCTGCTGGGCATCTACCTCGTGCTGACCCGCACGCGGATCGGTCTGGTCATCCAGGCCGCGCTCACGCATCCGGAGATGGTCGAGGCCCTCGGGCATAACGTGCCGCGCGTGTTCATGCTGGTCTTCGGCGGTGGCGCGGCGCTTGCCGGTCTGGCCGGCGTGATCGGCGGCAACGCGTTCGTCACCGAGCCGTCGATGGCGGCGGCGGTGGGGTCCATCGTCTTCGTCGTCGCCGTGGTGGGCGGCATGGGGTCGCTGGTGGGCGCGTTCATCGCCTCGATACTGATCGGCGTGCTGCAGACGTTCGCCGTGACGATCGACGCGTCCGTGGCGAGCGTGGTGGCGGGAATCGGGCTGACCGTCACCGATGCCACGCCGCTGAGTTCGCTGTGGAAGCTCACGGTCGCGCAGGTGGCGCCGGTGCTGCCGTATTTGCTGCTGGTGGTCATGCTTATCGTGCGTCCGCGCGGGCTCATGGGCACGCGGGAGGGTTGAAGGATGGCATCCATGACGGGCACCACACTCCATTACCGTCCGCTGAACCTGGCGCGCTGGCTCATCTGGGGGCTCACCGCGCTGGTGATGCTCGTGCTGCCGCTGCTGTTCCCGGGCGGCTTCGCGGTGACGCTGCTGTCGCAGATGGGCGTGATGATCATCTTCGCGCTCTCGTACAACATGCTGCTCGGGCAGACCGGCATGCTGTCGTTCGGGCATGCGGTGTATTCGGGCCTTGGCGCATTTATCGCGGTGCATGTGCTCAATATGATCGGCGCGGGCAAGGTATGGTTTCCCGTATCGATGCTGCCGCTTGTAGGGGGATTGGCCGGCGCGTTCTTCGGCGTGCTGTTCGGCTATGTGACCACGCGGCGGTCGGGCACGACGTTCGCCATGATCACGCTGGGCATCGGCGAGATGGTGTTCGCCAGTTCGCTGATGTTTCCGGAATTTTTCGGCGGCGAGGGCGGCATCTCGACCAACCGCGTGGTGGGCGATCCGTTTCTCGGCATCACGTTCGGGCCCGGGCGGCAGGTGTATTACCTGATCGCGGCATGGTGCCTGATCTCGATGGTCGCGATGTACGCGTGGACGCAGACGCCGCTCGGGCGCATTGCGAATGCGGTGCGGGACAACCCCGAGCGGGTGGAATTCATCGGCTACAACACGCAGCGCGTGCGGTATCTCGTGCTGATCCTCTCCGCGTTCTTCGCGGGGATTGCCGGGGCGTTATCGGCGATCAACTTCGAGATCGTCTCGGCCGAGAACGTCAGCGCGGTGCGATCGGGCGGCGTCCTGCTGGCGACGTTCATCGGCGGCGCGGGCGTGTTCTTCGGACCCGTGATCGGGGCGATCGTCTTTATCCTGTTTGCCGTGGCGTTGTCGGACCTGACCAAGGCATGGCTGCTGTATCTCGGGCTCTTCTTTGTGCTGATGGTGATGTTCGTGCCGGGCGGCATCGCGAGCCTGCTGCTGCGGCAACTTCCGCTGATCGCGGCCGGACGGTTCCGGCAGATGCTGCCGTCGTATGGGCAGGGCGCCGTCGCGGGCGGGGTGCTGCTGGCGGCGGCGATCCTCACGGTCGAGATGATCTACAAGGTGCAGGTGGACAGTGCCAGCGGCACGGCGATGTCGTTGTTCGGCATTCCGTTCGATGCCGGGACGCCGGTGCCATGGATCGTGGCGGCGGCGTTGTGGGCGATCGGCGCCTTGGCGTGGCGGCACGCGGCCGCGCGGGTGCGGGCGACGCTCGAACGCATCCAGTTCGAAACCGGAGGTGTCGCATGACGGCAGGCGTACCGGCGTTGGCGCTGACGGACGTGCGCAAGCGGTTCGGACAGACAGAGATCATTCGCGGCGTGACGTTATCGGTGCCGCGCGGCGAACGGCACGCGATGATCGGACCGAACGGTGCCGGCAAATCGACGACATTCAATCTGATGTCGGGACGTTTCGCGCCGAGTTCGGGTTCGGTGAAGCTCAATGGTCAGGAGATCGGCGGCAAGCGGCCGTTCGAGATCAACCGCATGGGGCTGTCGCGGAGCTTCCAGATCACCAATATCTTCCATCGGCTGTCGGTGTTCGAGAACCTGCGGTGCGCGGTGCTGTGGGCGCTTGGGTATCGCTATTCATTCTGGCACCGGTTGTCGGCGCTGCACGATGCGCGGCTGCGGGCGGAGGAGGTGCTGGAACTCATCGGCATGACGCATCGGCGGCATACGCAGGCGGGGTTGCTGACCTATGCCGAACAACGCGCGCTCGAGATCGGCATCACGATCGCGGGTGGCGCGGAGGTGATCCTGCTGGACGAACCGACGGCGGGGATGAGCCGGTCGGAGTCCGATCACGCGGTGGAACTGATCCGCAAGGTCACCGTCGGCAAGACGCTGATCATGGTCGAGCACGACATGAGCGTGGTGTTCGGGCTGGCGGACAGGATCTCGGTGCTGGTCTATGGCGAAGTCATCGCCAGCGACACGCCCGAGGCGATTCGCGCGAATCCCAGGGTCCGGGAGGCGTATCTCGGCACCACGCTGGACGAACACGCGGAGGTGGCGTGATGGCGGGGCCGATGCTCGAGGTAGCCAGACTGCATGCGTACTACGGCAAGAGCCATATCCTGCATGGCGTGGACCTGCACATCGGCGAAGGCGAGATCGTCGCGCTGCTGGGACGCAACGGCGTCGGCCGCTCGACGCTCGCCAAGGCGGTTCTCGGCATGGTGCGCGCGGAAGGGACGGTGAAACTGCGTGGCAAGGACATCCTCGGCCGCCGCACGTTCGAGATCGCTCACCTCGGCATTGGCTACGTCCCGGAGAACCGCGACATCTTTCCCACGCTGACGGTGCGTCAGAACCTGCAACTGGGCGAGAAACGCAACCCCCACCAGCCCAAACCGCGCTGGACCCTCAACGACATGTACGAGATGTTCCCGCGCCTGCGCGAACGGGAACACACAGCGGCGGGCGTGCTGTCGGGCGGCGAACAGCAGATGCTCACGCTATGCCGCACGCTGATGGGCGACCCCGACCTGATCCTGATCGACGAACCCACCGAAGGCCTCGCGCCCCTCATCGTCACCCAGGTCGCCGAATCCCTCCGCACCTTGCGCGATCGCGGCATCTCGGTCCTGCTGATCGAGCAAAAGCTGGCCATCGCGCTCGATATTTCTCAGCGCGTCTACGTGATGGGGCACGGACAGATCGTGTTCGAGGGTACGCCGGGGGAGCTTAAGCGCAACGCCGTCGTGCGCAAGGAGTGGCTGGAGGTTTGATACATTGGGTCCCGGTTGCGGAATCGTAACCTTGCGCGCGACCCTGACCCGATTACGCAAACATCCCAGCCAGGATCGTCGCGATCAATATGAGCGCGAGCCCCGACAAGAACAGCGGATGGCCGAGCATCTTCGGCACGCGGCCCTGCGGCGGGCCAGGTTTTTTTCTTACCGGCGGTTCCATGCGGCGTCTCCGATTTGTTAGCTTCAGTATCGACGCAACGATATCTCGAAGAAACTGTCCGGAAACCAAGCAATTGAACGCGGACAGCTTGTGCGATCTTTGGCGGTCGCAACGGATATGCCAGCGCATGGCATGGACGGTGCATGGTCCGGGTATGCGCGCAGCCCAGGGAGACGCATATCCATGAAGTCCACGACCTATCGCGACCATGTCATCACCGCCCACGCGGTGGCCGTCGGCGCCGGTTCTGCCATCAAATACCGATACACCGGCGAGTACCGTCGCCAAACCGAGGGCGCGCCCACGCCCATGCAGACATTCCGGTCGGACCATCGCGACATGTACGAAAGCATCGGCGGCGCACAGGCTGCCGGGCTCGATGCAGGCAAAGCGTTGGTGGACAAGCTGCTGGACCACGATAAGCCTTCCGAATAGTTTCTGGAGCGATAGGTGCGCGAATGGCTGGTGGTCGAACGTTGGCCTGCGCGTGTCTGTCTTCTGACCCGCGGTTTCGCGGGTTTTTTCATGTATGAAGACGCGTCGGGCGGCGCGTCAGCTTTGCATCGGATACTCACGCGGGTTGCAAACGCGATCAAAGGCGCCCAGGCCGGCGCGTGCTTTGTGGTGCGATAAGGCCCTCGCCATGGCGCGGTACGCCGGGCACAACCGTTGCGTCCGCGTCTCGAGCGTGTCCCGACAACGAACCCCGGAGTCTCCATGGAAACATTGACCAATCTATTGGACGCGAAGGGCTGCCCGCTCGACAGGCAGCGCTTCACGTGGAAAGAGCTGGCGCCTCAACCCATCAGCAAGCTCGACGACGACGCCTTTACGCGCGTGCGCATCATCCTGATGAACGGCATCGAGCTCGATGCACTGCGCCTCAAGCACATCATGTCGCGCTTCCACGGCGATCTGCGCGTTCCGCTGGCCCGCGTCCGTCGCGTCGAGCACCATCAGGCCACCATGATCAACTGGCTGATCGGCGCGGACCACTCGCCCATCGAGACGACGATCGCCTACGAGCAGGTGGCCATCGAAGTCACGGCCGCGGTGGCGCAGACCGAGCCCGATCCCTATCAGGCCCAGACCTACCGCTTCGGGCTGCTCGAAGACTTTGATCACCTCTACCGCTACAGCGCCCTGCTGGACAGGCTGGAGGGGAAGGACGCGAACAACATCACGCAGGGCTATACCGATATCGTGCCGGGCCGTTCGACATGGGTCGAGCACCGCCATCCCGATGACGACATCCGCGAGAACTACGACCGCCAGAGCGCGGCGCTCATCACGAAGATCCACGCGGCCATGATCACGGCCGCCGAGTACCAGACGCACGACTACTACATGAATATCGGCCCGCTGTTCGCCGATGTGCTCGCGCGCCAGCTCTACGCGGAGATCGCCTCGATCGAGGAACAGCACGTGACGCAGTATGGCTGCCTGATGGATCCGGCCGAATCGCCACTGGAAAAATGGGTCATCCATGAAGCGATGGAAGCCTACAACTACTACAGCTGCGTGCAGCAGGAAACCAACCCCCGCATCAGGGCCATCTGGGAACGGTTTCTCGACTACGAGCTCGGCCACCTCAACCTCGCTTGCGAGCTACTCAAGCAGCACGAGCGGCGCGACCCAGCCGAGCTACTGGCCGGCGAGCTGCCAAAGCCCGTGGACTTCTCGAGCCAGCGCGAGTTCGTACGCAAGACGCTTGAGGCGGAGCTCCATTTGCGCTCCAGCGGCACGCAGTACGTCGGCCCCGAGGCAGAGACGGCAGCATCGCTGGAGTACCGCAATACGCTGAACAGTGAAGGCTCGCCCACGCATGCCGTGTCGGCGGGCTATGTCTGGACGCCGGGCACCGAGCTCGCACGGCCGCCGCAGCGAAGCTTCTGATCGCGCTACGTCACCATACTTCGACAGGAAACAGGACATGGAATCCGAAACGAAACTCGGCATGAACCGTACGGGAGCGCAGATGGCGCCGTTGTCGGCCCCCGACATGCTGGCCTACGCGCGGGAGCGTGGGACCGACAGTCCGTCCCCCGACGCACCGTCGCCGACGAACCTCACGGACGTGCAGATCCGCACCACCGCCGCGCTGGAATCGCAGCGCGTCGGCTCCATCCCGCCGCCGGGGACGATCAAGGGCCTGGTGTCGACGACGCTGGACAAGGTCAAGGGCACGCGGCCCGAGGTCCTCATCGACAAGCTCGGCGAACGCGCGGCCTTCGAACGGGGTGGCACGCGGCTGTACGACGCGATGCTGGTCAAGTGCTCGGCGGCAATCACGCCCGTATCTGGCATGCTGGAAGGGCTGCAACGCATTCGCGACGAGGAAGCGGCGCACTTCCTGCTGATCAGCGAAGCCATCGAGTCGCTCGGCGCGGACCCCACCGCCATGACGCCATGCGCGGACATCGTGGGCGTGCAGGCGATGGGCCTGATCCAGACGATTACCGATCCACGCACAACGGTGCCGCAATGCCTCAACGCGCTGTTGACGGCGGAACTCGTCGACAACGCGGGATGGGAACTGCTTATCACCCTGGCCCGCAAGTCCGGGCACGAACAACTCGCGACGCGTTTCGAGACCGCCCTCGCCGAGGAGCAGCAGCACATGACGATGGTGAAGACGTGGCTCCAGGACGCCGTGCTGCTGGAAGCCACCTGACGTCATGCGACCTCTCTTCCCTGTTGTATTCCTCCTGACGGCGTCCATTCTCCATGGTTGCGGGCGACAGGCTGACACGCCGTCCAATGTTCAGGCACCAGGTGAACCGACGTCTCCAAAGACGAGCCTGCTCGAGGGTGGTGCTGCCGCGCTTCAGACCAAGCGCCCAATCGACGCGATCAATACCTACCTGGATGGGTTTCACTTTTACAATGGCCAGCAGGATGTACAGATGGAAGCGCATCATTACTGCTCAACGGTGAACGAGGACGCCATCCAGTGCGTCATCTACGATGGCAATATGCGCGATGCCAAGTTAATGGGCGTCGAATACATCATCAGCGCAAAGCTGTTCGCGACCTTAGATGCTGCAGAGAAGGCGCTTTGGCACAGCCATGTTTCGGAAGTCAAATCCGGTCAACTCGTGGCACCGGGAATTCCGGAAGCCGCTGAAAAGGAGCTGATGAAAAAGCTGGTGGGGACGTACGGAAAGACCTGGCATACCTGGCACACTGATCTCCACAAGCAATTGCCCTTGGGCGTTCCCCAACTGATGATGGGATTCACCGGCAAGGCTCAAGCGCGACATGCGATGGTTGCAGAGCGCGACAATCGCATGAAGGTAGACAGCGAAGCGAAGCGAAAAGCGCGGTCAGATATTCCATCGCCGTCTCCGGACCCGCTCGCCGACGGATGGCAATACGGCAATGTATACCAACCTCACGACCCCCAACCTCACGACCCCCAACCTCACGACCCCCAGCCTCACGACCCGACTGCCGAAGGTCGAACCAAACTGCACAGTCCGTCCCGCCCTTAAGCGGCCATCATGCACGTTCTTCCAGGCTGGCGCAGGGATCATGTCCATCCGGGTTCATGGCGAGGATGGCTGGTTCTGCAAAATGGCTGACGAGAAGATCGGTCTGCATGAGTTCGTATGGGAGCCGAGTCAGCCGTTTGGGGGCTTCACGTCGTGGAACGATTTTTTCACGCGCCGTTTCCGTGACGGCGCGCGTCCCGTAGCGGATGCGTCTGACGCGCGGGTGATAGTGAGCGCGTGCGAGTCGACGCCCTACCATCTGGCTTCCGACGTCAAAGCTTGCGACACCTTGGCAAGGGCAAAAAGTCAGGCGCTGAAAGGCTAGTCGCGTTTCGCGCCGTCCCGCCGCGGCAGGTCGAACGGCATGTCCTCGTACGCGATCAGGCGGGTTTTCTTCACCAGACGGTATCCCAGCCATAGCGCCGCGAACATTGGCACGCCGATGTACGTCGCGACGAGCTCCTGCCAGCGGTTGGGGAGGTCGGTGAAGGCCTGGTAGTTCTGGCCGGCGACGATGACGATGCAGAGGATGCCGGCGAACACCGGGCCGAAGGGATACAAGGGCGAGCGGTAGGCGAGGTCGGTGACCTGGTAGCCCTGCGCGATCAGGCCCCGGCGGAAGCGGTAGTGGCTGATGGCGATGCCGAACCACGCGAAGAAGCCCGTCATCGCCGACGTGTTGAGCAGCCACAGGTAGACGGTCTTGTCGCCGAACAGCGAGCTGAAGAAGCACAGCGCGCCGATGCCCGTCGTCACGTACAGCGCGTTCAGCGGCACGCCCGCGCGGGTCAGTTTGCCCAGCGCGCGGGGCGCGCGGCCGCTGACGGCGAGGCCGTAGAGGATGCGCGTGGAGACGTACATGCTCGACGTGCCCGCGGACAGCAGGGCGGTGAGGACCACGGCGTTCATCAGGCCCGCGGCGAACGCCAGTCCCGCGTGGCGGAAGACCAGCGCGAACGGGCTGACGCCGATGTCGGTCACGTCGTTGCGCAGCAGGTTCGGGTCGGTGTAGGGAATCAGCACGCCGATGATCAGGATCGCGATCACGTAGAACAACAGGATGCGCCAGAACGTCTGGCGGATGGCGCGCGGGATGGTGCGGGCCGGGTCGGCCGCTTCGCCCGCGGCCACGCCGACCGTTTCGGTGCCCTGGAAGGAGAACCCCGCGATCATCGCCACCGCGAACAGCGCCGGCACACCGCCGACGAACGGCGCATCGCCCAGCGTGAAGTTCTGCCACCCTGACTGCGGTCCGCCGCGCAGGATGCCGACAATCATCAGCACGCCGACGATCAGAAAGATCACGACGGTCACGACCTTGATCAGCGCGAACCAGTACTCGGCCTCGCCGAAGCCGCGCACCGAGAACGCGTTGAGCACGAACATCAGGAACAGGAAGCCCGCGCTCCAGACCACGCCCGGTATGTCGGGGAACCAATACTGCATCACGAGCTGCGCGGCGGTGAGTTCCACCGCGATGGTCACGGCAAGGCTGAACCAGTAATTCCAGCCGAGCGCGAAGCCGAAGCCTTCCTCGACATATAGCGCGCTATAGGTGACGAACGAACCGGCGACGGGCATATGGACGGCGAGTTCGCCGAGGCTCGTCATCAGGCAATAGACCATGAGGCCGATCACGCAGTAGGCAAGCAGCGCGCCGCCCGGGCCCGACTGGGCGATCGACGCGCCCGATGCGACGAACAGGCCCGTGCCGACCGCGCCGCCGATGGCGATCATCGTGAGGTGGCGCGCCCCGAGCTTGCGCTGCAGGTCGTCGTGTTCGACGGTGGGGTGTTGGTGCCGGTGGTCGCTTGGTTTGGCGTCCGGTTTTGCGGAAGGATGGACTTCGTAGGGGGATGTCATCAGGGTCGCTGGTGATCGCACGCGTTCGGCGTGGCGAATGCCTTGTGGGCGGCGCCGTGGGGGCGAACGGAACTACCGAAAAACGAAAAGCCGCGAGTCTAACGCGTCCCCTCCGCAAAGATTAGACGGTGGCGTCAAATTTCCTTGATATCGCGGCCGCGAGTGACGGACGCGGCATGGCGACGCCGCGAAAGACACCGCTCCGTCAGGGTTGACCCGTAGTTGCACACCGCCCGCGCGGGCTCACCATGGACGCCGCCCGCGCATCGTTCATGGCGGGTCATGCAGCGCCCGCATGCCGATGCCGCGAACGCCCCGAATGGCGGCAACTGGGTCTCAGCGGGAAATTGAACGACCGTGCTATTTTGTGTATGCTTGTCCCGCTTGCACGATAGAACAACACAGCAGAACAACGCAGACCTCCGAGACAACCCATTCCAAAGGAACCAGCATGACAGCGCAGTATCAGGTTCAGGACGGCGTGGCCGTCATCACGCTCGACAATCCGCCCGTCAACGGCCTGGGCCACGGCACGCGCCTCGGCATCGTGGAAGGCCTGACGCGCGCGCTGGACGATGGCGCCGTGAAGGCCGTGGTGATCACGGGCGCCGGCAAGGCGTTCTCCGGCGGCGCCGATATCCGCGAATTCAATACGCCGAAGGCCACGCAGGAACCGACGCTGGGTTCGGTGATCCGCGCGCTGGAAGCGTCGACCAAGCCCGTGGTCGCCGCGATTCATACTGTGGCGATGGGCGGCGGTCTGGAACTCGCGCTGGGCTGCAATTATCGCGTGGCCGCGAAGGGCGCGCAGATCGCGCTGCCCGAAGTCAAGCTGGGGCTGCTGCCCGGCGCCGGCGGCACGCAGCGCCTGCCGCGCCTGATCGGCCTCGAGCAGGCGCTCAACATGATCGTGTCGGGCAATCCGGTGCTCTCGGAAAAGTTTGAAGGCTCGAAACTGTTCGACGAGATCGTCGAAGGCGACGTGCTGCCCGCCGCCGTGCAATTCGCCCGGAACGTGGCGGCCGCGCCCGGCCCGTACCCGAAGGTCCGCGACCTCAAGGTCAGGCACGAGAATCCCGAGGGCTTCCTGAAGTTCGCGCGGAATACCGTGGAAGCGGTGGCCAAAAACTTCCCGGCACCGGCCCGCTGCGTCGACGCGGTTGCCGCCTCGCTGAAACCGTTCGAAGCGGGCCTCAAGGCCGAGCGCGAAGGGTTCATGTACCTGGTCGGCACGCCGGAGTCGCGCGCGCTGCGTCATGCCTTCTTCGGCGAACGCGCGGCGAGCAAGATCCCCGACGTGCCGTCCGACACGCCCGTGCGCAAGGTCGAGAAGGTCGCCGTGATCGGCGCCGGCACGATGGGCGGCGGCATCACGATGAACTTCCTGAACGCGGGCATCCCCGTGACGATGCTCGAGACGAAGCAGGAAGCGCTCGATCGCGGCGTCGCCACGATCCGCAAGAACTACGAGAACAGCGCGAAGAAGGGCAAGCTCACCGCCGAGAAGGTGGAGGCGCGCATGGCGCTGCTGACGACCACGCTGTCCTATGACGACATCAAGGATGCGGACCTCGTCATCGAGGCCGTGTTCGAGGAACTCGGCGTCAAGGAAACCGTGTTCAAGACGCTGGACGAAGTGATGAAGCCCGGCGCGATCCTGGCCTCGAACACCTCGACGCTCGACGTGGACAAGATCGCCGCCTTCACCAGGCGTCCGCAGGACGTGGTCGGCATGCACTTCTTCAGCCCGGCCAACGTGATGAAGCTGCTGGAGGTCGTGCGTGGCAGGGAGACGGCCAAGGACGTGCTCGCCACGGTCATGCAGGTCGCCAAGAAGATCAAGAAGACCGCGGTCGTGTCCGGCGTGTGCGATGGCTTTATCGGCAACCGCATGATCGAGCAGTACAGCCGCCAGGCCGGATATCTGCTCGATGAAGGCGCGTTGCCGGAGCAGGTGGACAAGGCGATCGAGAAGTTCGGCTTCGCGATGGGCCCGTTCCGCATGGGCGATCTCGCGGGCAACGATATCGGCTGGGCCATCCGCAAGCGCCGCGCGGTGGAGCGCCCCGACTTCAAGTATTCGAAGACCGCCGACAAGCTCTGCGAACTGGGCCGCTTCGGCCAGAAGACCGGCGCGGGCTGGTACGACTACAAGGCGGGCGACCGCAAGCCGTATCCGAACCAGCAGGTGAACGACATGATCGTCGCGAACTCGAAGGAGGCAGGCGTCGAGCGCCGCAAGATCTCCGACGAGGAGATCGTCGAGCGCCTCGTATTCGCGCTGGTCAACGAAGGCGCCAAGATCCTCGAAGAGGGGATTGCGTCGAAGGCCTCCGATATCGACATGGTGTACCTGACGGGCTACGGCTTCCCGCTGTTCCGTGGCGGCCCGATGCTGTACGCCGATCAGGTCGGTCTGTTCAACGTCGTGCAGGCGATGCGCCGTTACGCGCGCGGCTATCACGGCGAGGCATGGGAACCGGCGGGCCTGCTGGCGAAGCTGGCCGCCGAGGGCAAGGGCTTCAACGGCTGACACACACCACCATCGGGAACGAAAGGGCCGGACCAACCATGAACGGGAACGCGCAAGACTGCCTGCTGGCGATCGACGTCCAGTATGACTTCATGCCCGGGGGCGCGCTGGCCGTGCCCCACGGCGACGAGGTCGTGCCGGTCATCAACCGGCTCGCGCGCGCGTTCGATCATGTGGTGCTGACGCAGGACTGGCATCCGGCGGGTCACGCGTCGTTCGCGTCCAGCCATGCGGGCATGCAGCCGTTCGGCATGACGCGGCTGGCGTACGGCGACCAGGTCATGTGGCCGGACCATTGCGTGCAGGGCACGCATGGCGCCGCGCTGCATGCCGACCTGCGAGTGCCGCACGCGCGGATGGTGCTGCGCAAGGGCCATCACGCGGACGTCGACAGCTATTCGGCGTTCATGGAAGCGGACCGCACCACGCGAACGGGGCTGGCCGGTTATCTGCGCGAGCATGGCGTCCATCGCGTGTTCTGCGTGGGGCTGGCGACCGATTTCTGCGTGGCATGGAGCGCGCTCGATGCGCGTGAAGCGGGCTTCGAGGTCGTGGTGATCGAGGACGCGTGCCGCGCGATCGATCTCGACGGCTCGCTCGCCGACGCCTGGCGCGACATGACGGCCGCTGGCGTCAGACGCATGACCTCCATGGACCTGCTCGGCGAGCATCGCCGCTGACCCGGACCGCACCCGACGTTCCCATACATCGAGATACCAAAAATTCCGAGGAGCAAGACATGAACGAGGCAGTCATCGTATCCACGGCCCGCACCGGGCTGGCCAAGAGCTGGAAGGGCGCGTTCAACATGACCCATGGCGCCACGCTGGGCGGCCATGCGGTGCAGCACGCGATCGCGCGGGCGAAGATCGAGCCGGCCGAGGTGGAAGACGTGCTGATGGGTTGCGCGAATCCCGAAGGCGCGACCGGCGCCAATATCGCGCGCCAGATCGCGCTGCGCGCGGGTTGCCCCGTGACGGTGCCCGGCGCGACCGTGAACCGCTTCTGCTCGTCGGGCCTGCAGACCATCGCCATGGCCGCGCAGCGCGTGATCGCCGACGAAGGGGACATCTTCGTGGCGGGCGGCGTGGAATCGATCTCCTGCGTGCAGCAGGAAATGAACCGCCACATGATCCAGGAAAGCTGGCTGAGCAAGAACAAGCCCGAGATCTACTGGAGCATGCTGCAGACCGCCGAGAACGTGGCAAAGCGCTACAACATCTCGAAGGAGCGCCAGGACGAGTATGGCGTGCAGAGCCAGCTGCGCGCGGCCGCCGCGCAGGAAGCGGGCAAGTTCAACGACGAGATCGTACCGATGACGGTGCTGGCCGGCATCGCCGACAAGGCCACGGGCCAACTGTTCACGAAGGAAGTCACGATCTCCGCCGACGAAGGCATCCGCGCCGACACCACGCTCGAAGGCGTGTCGAAGATCCGCACGGCCACGCCCGGCGGCGTGATCACCGCAGGTAACGCGTCGCAGTTCTCGGATGGCGCCTCGGCGGCCGTCGTGATGAACGGCAAGGTGGCGGCCGCGCGCGGCCTGCAGCCGCTGGGCGTGTTCCGCGGCTTCGCGGTGGCCGGGTGCGAGCCGGACGAAATGGGCATCGGCCCGGTGTTCGCCGTGCCCAAGCTGCTGAAGAAGACCGGGATGAAGGTCGAGGACATCGGCCTGTGGGAACTGAACGAGGCGTTCGCGGTGCAGGTGCTGTACTGCGCGGACAAGCTCGGCATTCCGATGGATCGCCTCAACGTGAATGGCGGCGCGATCGCGGTGGGCCATCCGTACGGCGTGTCCGGCGCGCGTCTGGTTGGCCATGCGCTGATCGAAGGCAAGCGCCGTGGCGTGAAGTATGTCGTCGTCACGATGTGCATCGGCGGCGGGCAGGGTGCGGCAGGGCTGTTCGAGGTGCTCTGAGACGCGCCGGACGCCGCCATGTCATTGATCCTGTCACGTCGCGATCTCAACTTCCTCCTCTACGAATGGCTCGACGTCGCGGCGCTCGCCCGGGTGCCGCGCTACGCCGACCATTCGCGCGAGACCTTCGATGCCGCGCTCGACACGTGCGAGCGCATCGCCACGGAACTGTTCGCGCCCCACAACAAGGCGAGCGATCAGAACGAGCCCGCCCTTGTGCCGGGGCCGGATGGCGAAACCGTGCGGATGATTCCCGAAGTCGGCGCCGCGCTGCGCGCGTTCTGCGAGGCGGGGCTGATGGCGGCGGGACAGGATTACGACTACGGCGGCATGCAATTGCCGGTCGTGGTCGAGAAGGCGGCCTTCGCGTATTTCAAGGCCGCCAATGTCGGCACCAGTTCGTATCCGTTCCTGACGATCGGCAATGCGAACCTGCTGCTCGCGCATGGCACGCCCGCGCAGATCGACACGTTCGTGCGGCCGGAGCTCGAGGGGCGCTACTTCGGCACGATGTGCCTCTCCGAACCGCAGGCGGGCTCATCGCTGTCGGATATCGTCACGCGCGCCGAGCCCGATGGCGACTCGCCGCTCGGCGCGCGCTATCGCCTGCGCGGCAACAAGATGTGGATCTCGGCCGGCGAGCACGAACTGTCCGAGAACATCGTGCACCTCGTGCTGGCCAAGATTCCGGGGCCCGATGGCAAGCTGATTCCGGGCGTAAAGGGGATTTCGCTGTTCATCGTCCCCAAGTATCTGGTGAACGAGGACGGCACGCGCGGCGAGCATAACGACGTCGCGCTGGCGGGGCTCAATCACAAGATGGGCTATCGCGGCACGACCAATTGCCTGCTGAACTTCGGCGAGGGCACGACGTACCGGCCGGAAGGCAGGGGCGGCGCGATCGGTTACCTCGTGGGCGAACCCCACAAGGGCCTCGCCTGCATGTTTCACATGATGAACGAAGCGCGCATCGGCGTCGGGCTCGGGGCCGTCGCGCTTGGCTATACGGGGTATCTGCACGCGCTGGACTATGCGCGGGTCCGTCCGCAAGGCCGGCCCGTCGGCGCGGGTGGCAAGGACCCTTCGACGCCGCAGGTGAGGCTGGTCGAACATGCCGATGTGCGGCGCATGCTGCTGGCGCAGAAGAGCTACGTCGAGGGCGGCCTCGCGCTGAACCTTTACTGCGCGAAGCTCGTCGACGAGGAGCGCGCGGCGAAAGCAGAAGGGGAAGACGCCACATCCCTGTCGCTGCTGCTCGACATTCTGACGCCCATCGCCAAGAGCTGGCCGTCGCAATGGTGCCTGGAAGCCAACAGTCTGGCGATTCAGGTGCATGGCGGCTATGGCTATACGCGCGAGTACAACGTCGAGCAGTTCTATCGCGACAACCGGCTGAATCCGATCCACGAGGGCACGCATGGCATTCAGGGCCTCGACCTGCTGGGCCGCAAGGTCGTGATGCGGGATGGGGCGGCGTTCCGCTTGCTGGGCGAACGCGTGCGGGCCACGGTGCAGCGGGCCGTCGGAAGCGGCGATGCCACGCTCGCCGAACAGGCACGCGCGCTTGGCGCGGCGGCGCAGCGGCTGGCGTCGGTGACCACGACGCTGTGGTCGGCGGGTAGTCCCGAGGTGACGCTCGCCAACGCGAGCATCTACCTCGAAGCGTTTGGCCACGTGGTGGTCGCGTGGATCTGGCTCGAGCAGGCGCTCGTCGCGCACGCGGCGTTGTCCTCCGGTGTGGCCGACGCGGACTTCTATCGCGGCAAGCTCGCGGCCGCCGCGTACTTCTACCGCTTTGAGCTGCCGAAGACGGCGCCGCAACTGGACCTGCTCGCATCGCTCGATCGCACCACGCTGGACATGCAGGACGCCTGGTTCTGAGCGGCGACAATCCAAGCGGTTACGACAAGAACACGATATAACGGAGACACGATGCACACGATGGCCCAGTTGTTCGACCTCACCGGCCGCACCGCCCTGATTACCGGCGGGTCCCGCGGCCTCGGCCTGCAGATCGCCGAAGCGCTCGGCGAGCAGGGCGCGCGGCTTGTGCTGTCCGCGCGCAAGGCGGGCGAGCTCGAGCAGGCGCAGGCGCATCTGCGCGCGCGCGGCATCGAGGCGGAGTGGATCGCCGCCGATGGCGCGCGCGAGGACGAGATCGAGCGTCTGGCCACCGGCGCACTGGACAAGCTCGGCCACGTCGATATTCTCGTCAACAATGCGGGCGCCACGTGGGGCGCGCCGGCCGAGGACTATCCGGTCGAGGCGTGGGACAAGGTGATGAACCTCAATATCCGCGGGCTGTTCCTGCTGACGCAGCGCATCGGCCGCGCGTCGATGATCCCCCGCCGCCGGGGCCGCATCGTCAACGTCGCGTCGATCGCGGGGCTGGCGGGCAACCCGCCGGGCACGATGGAAACCATCGCGTACAACACGTCGAAGGGCGCCGTGGTCAACTTCACGCGCACGCTCGCGGCCGAATGGGGCGAGCACAACATCACGGTCAACGCGCTCGCGCCCGGATTCTTTCCCTCGAAGATGACGCAGGGCTCGCTCGACCGCATCGGCGTGGAGGCGATGTGCGCGGGCGTGCCGCTACGCCGGCTCGGCGACGACGAGGACCTGAAGGGCGCGGCGCTGCTGTTCGCGAGCGACGCCGGCAAACATATCACCGGGCAGATCCTGGCCGTGGACGGTGGCGTCAGCGCGATATGAATCCATAATGGCGGGCGCGCACGTGCGCGCTCAATGACGCAGGACGCTTTGGATCATGACGGAACACAACGGCTTTCTCCACAGGATTCCCTTTCTTCTCGACCTCGGCGTGCGATGCCATCGCATGGAGGCGGGGCAGAGCGAGATCGAGCTCGATCTGCTCGAGCGCCATCAGAACAGCTGGGACATGGCGCACGGCGGCGTGCTGATGACCATGCTCGACGTCGCGATGGCCATCGCGGGCCGCTCCACCGACCCCGAGGGCCGCGGGGTCGTCACGATCGAGATGAAAACGAGTTTCATGGCGCCCGGGCGCGGCAACAAGCTCACGGCGCGCGGTACCTGCGTGCACCGCACGAGCACGATGGCCTTCTGCGAAGCGGAGATCGTCGATCCGCGGGGCAAGACCGTCGCGCGCGGATCGGGCACGTTCAAGTTCATCAAGCGCTCGCCGCCCCATCGTACATCGGGTACGCCGGGCACACCGGGCACGGCGGACACCGGCGCGGACGGCTGACCGGATTCCAGCGCGCGTCAGACCGGACCGCGCCATTCCACACCACAACCTGAAGAGGGCACCCACCATGTCGGATCAGAAAACCTATCAGCGCATCGTCCTGGCCTCTCGACCGACGGATGCCGTGACGCCGGACAACTTCCGCCTGGAGACCGTGCCCGTGCCCACGCTGGCGGACGGGCAGGTGCTCGTGCGTAACCATTTCCTGTCGCTCGACCCGTACATGCGCGGCCGCATGAGCGAGAGCAAGTCCTACGCCAATCCGCAGCCGCTCGGTGAAGTCATGATTGGCGGCACCGTCGGGGAAGTCGTGGAGAGCCGCAATCCGAAGTGGAAGGCCGGCGACAAGGTCGTGGCGATGTTCGGCTGGCAGGAGATGGCCGTCAGCGACGGCAGCGGCATGCAGAAGGTCGATACCACGCATATCCCGCTGTCGGCCTATCTCGGTTCGGTGGGCATGCCAGGCGTGACCGCGTGGTATGGCCTCAATCGCATCATCGAGCCGAAGGCCGGTGAAACCGTGGTGGTCAGCGCCGCGTCGGGCGCGGTGGGCAGCGTGGTGGGCCAGCTCGCGAAGAAGGCGGGATGCCGCGTGGTGGGCGTGGCCGGCGGCAAGGACAAGTGCGACTACGTGGTGAACGAACTCGGCTTCGACGCCTGCGTGGACTACAAGGCCGCGGCCGATGCCAAGGCGCTCTACGCCGCGGTGAAGGCCGTGACGCCCGATGGCATCGACGGCTACTTCGAGAACGTGGGCGGCGACATCCTCGACGTGGTGCTCGCGCGCCTCAACGCGTTCGGGCGCATCGCGCTGTGCGGCCTGATCGCGGGCTATGACGGTCAGGATCTGCCACTGAAGAATCCGCGCGCAATCCTGATTTCGCGTGCCAGGATCCAGGGCTTCATCGTCTCCGAACACATGGACGTGTGGCCGCAAGCGCTGAAGGAGCTCGGCGGACTGGTGGCGCAAGGCCAGCTCAAGTTCCGCGAGAGCGTGTCGGAAGGACTCGCCAGCGCGCCCGAAGCATTCATGGGCCTGCTCAAGGGTCGCAACTTCGGCAAGCAGCTGGTCCGGCTGAACTGAAGGCGCGGGGCCGGGGAGCGCCGGCGCCACCGGGTAACGGTAAGAACTGGGAACGAGGTGCACACCATGAATCAGTTCGAAGGCAAGGTCGCGGTCATCACGGGCGGGGCGTCTGGATTTGGCAGGGAGTTCGCGCGCATCGGCGCATCGCTGGGCATGCGCCTGGTGCTGGCCGACGTGCAGCAGGACGTGCTCGATGCCACCGTGAGCGAGTTCGAAGCACGGGGCACGCCCGTCATCGGCGTGCGGACGGATGTCTCGCGCGCGGCGGACATGCAGGCGCTGGCGGATGCCACGATCGCCGCGTTCGGCGAGGTCCATCTGTTGTTCAACAACGCGGGTGTCGGCGCGGGCGGGCTGATCTGGGAAACCGGCGAGCGCGACTGGGACTGGGTGCTCGGCGTCAACCTGCATGGCGTGATCCACGGCGTGCGGATCTTCACGCCACTGATGCTCGCGGCCGCGGCAAAGGACCCCGCCTATCGGGGGCACATCGTCAATACGGCATCGATGGCGGGGCTCGTCAACGCGCCGACCATGGGCGTCTACAACGTGTCGAAGCATGCGGTGGTCTCGCTCAGCGAAACGCTGTACCAGGACCTGGGCCTCGTCACCGATCAGGTGCACTGCTCGGTACTGTGCCCCTTCTTCGTGCCGACTGGCATCAGCCAGTCTCATCGCAACCGCCCCCGGGACGCGGCCGGAGACGAGGGACTGACCGCGTCGCAGCGGCTCGCGCGGGCGCAGGCGGAGAAGGCCGTGTCGTCCGGCAAGGTCAGCGCGGAAGAGGTCGCGCAGCGAACTTTCGCCGCGATTCGCGAGGAAAGCTTCTATATTTACTCGCACCCCCAGGCGCTCGACAGCGTGCGGCAACGCATGGAGGCCATCGTCGGCGCGCGCAATCCCGCGGATCCGTTCGCCGGCAAGCCCGATGTGCGTGCTGCCCTGGTACGGGCCTTGCGCGGTTGAGTCGGCAGTCACCCACCAGAGAGGAGACTGCGATGGAGACACTCATGACCGCACCCGCCGTGATTCACCACCTGCAGTTCGCCAGTCTGCCGAACGGCATGCGGCTGCATTACGCGAGCGCGGGCGAGCCGGGCAAGCCGCTGATGCTGTTCGTGCACGGCTTTCCGGAGTTCTGGTACGCGTGGGAGCGTCAGCTGGCCGAGTTCGGGCAGACGCATTTCGCGGTGGCGCCGGACCTGCGCGGCTTCAATCTGTCCGGCAAGCCGGCCGAGGTGGAAGCCTATCGGCCGAAGCGAGTGGTGGAAGACCTCGTGCAGCTGATCCGCACGCTCGGGTATTCGCGCTGCGTGATCGTCGCGCATGACTGGGGTGGGGCCGTGTGCTGGAATCTTGCGATGCAGCATCCCGAGCTCGTCGAGCGGCTGGTCATCGTCAACGCGCCGCACCCCTATCTGTTCGCGCGGGCGCTGGCGGCGGATCCCGCGCAGCAGCAGGCCTCCGCTTACATGAACTGGCTGCGCAAGCCGGGTTCCGAGAAGGCCCTCGCCGCGAACGATTTCGCGCTGATCGAGAAGATGCTGAGCGGCGGAGAGGGGCCACGGCCCGCGTGGTTCACCGACGGCGTCCGCGAGCGGTATCACGCGGCATGGTCCGCGCCCGGCGAGACGGGCAGCCATTCGCTGACGGGGAGCGTCAACTACTACCGCGCGACGCCAATGCGGCCGCCTACCGACGACGAGCCCGCCGCCGATCTCTCGCGCTTCGACCCGGCCGAGGCGGTGGTCCGCGTGCCGACGCTGGTCATCTGGGGCGAGAACGACCGGGCGTTGCCCAAGACCCTCGTCGAGGGGCTGGGCGACTTCGTGCCGAACCTGCGCCTCGAGCGGATACCGGAGGGGACGCACTGGGTCATCCACGAGCAACCCGAGCGCGTGAACCTCCTGATCCGCAGCGCGCTGGCCTGATCAGGCCAGCCGGTCCCGATACAACCGGTAGTTCTCGTCGTCGAAGCAGACGAACGTGACCTGCTCGATGGTCGGCGCGCGTTTCAGCGCCTCGCGGACGGCGGCAATGGCGATGTCGGCCGCCCGCTCGCGCGGAAAGCCGTAGATGCCCGTGCTGATGTTGGGGAACGCGACCGTGCGCAGGTCGTGCTCGGCCGCGAGCCGGATGCTGTTGCGATAGGCATTGGCGAGCAGGGCGTCCTCGTCCTGGCCGCCACCTTTCCAGACCGGCCCCACTGCATGGATGACGTAGGGCGCGGGCAGGAGGCCACCGGTCGTGATAACGGCTTCGCCGGTCTTGCAGCCGCCCTGCGTATCGCGGATCGCCCGGCAGGCGTTGCCGATGGCCGGCCCGCCGGCGCCATGGATCGCGCCGTCCACGCCGCCGCCGCCCAGCAGCCCACTGTTGGCGGCATTGACGATCGCATCGACCTCCATGCGCGTAATGTCGCCATGCACCACCTGCAGATGTTCGCCTGTCATGTCGTCTCCCGCGCCGGTTGGCGTATGTGTGCATTCAGCATAGTCGGCCAGACACGGGGATTGCAGAGGAGAAGTGCGCGATGAGGGTAATTTCGTAAGCCGCGGCGGCGCAATCGATGGCAGAATGGCGAAATAGAACGGTCGTTCACATTCGCCACAGGGATGGCGTGTCCGGCGTGACGATCGCATGGTTCGTTTCAGGCGCCCGTTCAGGTGCCCGTTTCAGGTTGCAAGCTTCTCGTAGTGGCTTAGTCATCGTCATGTCCGTCAATCCATTGCCGCCCGGCATGTCCGCGCAACCGCTGGACCCGCAGGTCGCCCAGCTGCTCGACCTGGTCGCGCGCGCCAGGCGGCCGCCGCTGAACGCGCTCGATGTGGCCGACGCCAAGATCGCCTACGAGAAAAGCGCGTCGATTCTCGATATCTCGCCGCCGTCCGTGCATACGGTGGAAGACATGACCGTGACCGCGCGCGACGGCCATGCCATTCCCGTGCGGCTTTACGCGCCCCGCGAACCGAGCTGGACCGACCCGCAGCCCCTGCTCGTGTACTTCCATGGCGGCGGCTTCACCGTCGGCAGCATCAACACCCACGACGCGCTATGCCGCAGGCTGGCCATCGACGGGGAATGCCTCGTGCTGTCGGCCGACTACCGCCTGGCCCCCGAATGGAAATTCCCCACCGCCGCGCACGACGCGTTCGACGTCATGCAGTGGGCGTTCGACGAAGCCGCGCGGTTGGGCGCGGATGCATCGCGGATCGCGATCGGCGGAGACAGCGCGGGCGGCACCCTGGCCGCCGCCTGTGCGATCGAGGCGCGGGATCGGGGCTTGCGGCCCGTGCTGCAAATGCTGATCTATGCGGGCACGTGCGCGCGGCAGGACACGCCGTCCCATCGCGCGCTCGCGGAGGGCTATCTGCTCACCGCGGAGATGATTCACTGGTTCTTTTCGCAGTACCTCGGCAGGCCCGAAGACCGCGACGACTGGCGCTTCGCGCCGCTCGATGGCGGCGGCACGGGTGCCGATGTTCGCGGCGTGTGCCCGGCGTGGATTGCCGTGGCCGGCTACGACCCGTTGCATGACGAGGGCGTGGCCTACGCGGAGAAATTGCAGGCGGCTGGCGTCGCCACCGCGCTGGCCGACTATCCGGCCATGATTCACGACTTCTTCAAGATGGGCCGCTTCGTCAGCGCGGTGGCCGGCGCGCATGCCGACGCCGCGCACGCGCTGCGAGCGGCCTTTCGCGAGCGGGACCGGGAGGCATAAGGAGAAATACCCACCACCGCCCGCATCGGCGTCATACGCTTGACAGAAATTCGCAGCAAAAACGAATTCGCATACGACAAGGAGACAACCACCATGCAACGTCGCACCTTCCTTCGCCATTCCGCCGCCCGCCTGGGCATGCTGGCCGCCGCGGGCGCGGTCGGCCTTTCCGCGTTACCCGCGCAGGCGCAGGCCGACAAGTACCCCCAGCGTCCGATCCGTCTGGTCATCGGCTACACCGCGGGCGGTTCCACAGACGTGCCGTTCCGCGTGCTCGCGGACAATGCCTCGAAGATTCTCGGCCAGCCCGTGATCGTGGAGAACAAGCCGGGCGCCGGCGGCGTGCTGCCCGCGCAGATGATGCAGACCACGGCGCCGGATGGCTACACGCTCGCGCAGGTGCCGCTGCCCGTGTTCCGCCTGCCGTACACGACCAAGATCAACTGGGATCCGGTCAAGGACCTGCAGTACGTGATCAACCTGGCCGGCTACTCGTTCGGCCTGGTCGTGCCGGCCGACTCGCCCATCAAGACGATGCAGGAGTACATCGCCTACGCCAAGGCGAACCCCGGCAAGCTGACGTACGGCACGCCCGGCGCGCTGACCACGCTGCACATCACGATGGAAGAGCTCGCGCTCAACGCGGGCGTGCAGTTCTCGCATATCCCCTACAAGGGCAATTCCGAGTCGATGCAGGCGCTGCTCGGTGGCCATGTGATGTCCGTGGCGGATACGCCGGCGTGGGCGCCGTATGTCGAATCGGGCCGTCTGCGTCTGCTGTCGACGTGGGGCGACAAGCGTTCCACGCGTTTCCCGAATGCGCCGACGCTGAAGGAGCTGGGCCTCAACATCGTACAGACCTCGCCGTTCGGGCTCGTCGTGCCGAAGGGCACCGACCCGAAGATCGTGCAGAAGCTGCATGACGCCTTCAAGCAGGCGATGGAGATGCCGAACTACCGCGAGTCGCTGGCCAAGTTCGACATGGAGCCGTATTACATGAGCAGCACCGACTATGCGAAGTTCGCGGCCGACACCGTCAAGAAGGAGAAGGCTATCATCGACAAGCTCGGTCTGGCGAAGGCGCAGTAATCCCCATGGCGAAAGCGGACTTCCGGCATAGCATGCCGTTGCGCGTGCGGTGGGCTGAAGTCGATCCGCAGTCGATCGTCTTCAACGCGCACTACCTGACGTATTGCGATATCTGCGTCACGGAGTACTGGCGCGCGCTCGGCATTCGCTATCCGGAGGACGTGCTGGGCGCGCATGGCGTGGATATCTTCGTGGTCAAGTCAACGCTCGAGTATCACGCGTCGGCGCGCTTCGACGACCAGCTCGATATCCGCGGCCGCATGGCGCGGCTCGGCCGCTCCAGCATGCTCTTTCGCGTGGAGATGTACCGCGGGGACGAGCATCTGATCACGGGCGAGATCGTGTACGTGTGCGCGGACCCCGCGACGCAGACCTCGGCGCCGATTCCGGGGCCGGTGCGGGAGATCATCGAGGGGTACGAGGTGGTGGCGCCCGCGCGTTGAAGCGTGTCTTGCGTATCGCTTTGTATCAGACGAAAACCGCGACACAGCCCCATACAAAAATACGTGTTGCTGACATCGGAGGCATGAACGGGCTCCCTAGACTGCATGGCATCCCAACCAGTCAACGAGGAGAACGTTCATGTCTTACCGAGTCCATCATGTCGCCCATCATGTCGCTGTCCGATCGAAGCCGGGCAGCCGCGCCCTGAGCCTCTACGCATTGACGGCCGCGAGTGCCGTGGCCGCCGTCGCCTTTATCGGGTTTGCGCAGCCCGCGCATGCGGCCGAGGCATCCCGGCCGGCCACTGCCGCCGCTGCCGCCAGGGCCTCGCAGGCCGACGACAGCATTCGCCCATTCCGCGTCCACGTGCCGCAGGCCCAGCTGGACGACCTTCGCAAGCGCATTGCCGCCACGCGCTGGCCCGACAAGGAAACCGTGGCCGACGATTCGCAGGGTGTGCAGCTGGCCCGCGTGCAGGAACTCGTGCGTTACTGGGGCACCGGCTACGACTGGCGCAAGGCGGAGGCGCAGCTCAACGCCTTGCCGCAGTTCGTCACGAAGATCGATGGCGTGGATATCCATTTCATCCACGTGAAGTCGAAGAACCCGAACGCATTGCCGCTGATCCTGACGCATGGCTGGCCGGGCTCGATCTTCGAGTTCATCCATACGATCGGGCCGCTGACCGATCCCGCCGCTTACGGTGGCCGTGCCGAGGATGCGTTCGACGTCGTGATTCCTTCTATCCCGGGGTACGGGTTCTCGGGGCGGCCGACGGAGCTGGGCTGGGGGCCCGATCGCACGGCGCGTGCGTGGGATACGCTGATGAAGCGGCTCGGGTATGCGCAGTACGTGTCGCAGGGCGGCGACCACGGGTCGGTGATCTCCGACGCGCTGGCGCGGCAGGCGCCCGCGGGGCTGAAGGCGATCCATCTGAACATGCCGGCGACCGTGCCGGGCGCGTTGATGAAGTCGTTGTTGAGCGGCGATGCGCCGCCGTCCGAGCTGTCCGCTTCCGAACGGGATGCCTATGAATCGCTGCGCGTCTTCTTCGGCCGCAATGCGGCGTATGGCGCGATGATGGTCACGCGACCGCAGACCATCGGCTATTCGCTGACCGATTCGCCTTCGGCGCTGGCGGCGTTCACCTACGAGAAGATTGCGGCGTGGAGCGACAGCAACGGCGCGCCGGAGCGTGTGCTGACGCGCGATGCGATTCTCAACGACATCACGCTCTACTGGCTGACCAACACGGGCGCGTCGTCGTCGCGGTTTTATTGGGAGAACAATAACAACAACTTCAGCGCGGACGCGCAGAAGACCCGCGACATCAAGGTCCCGGTCGCGATCACGGTGTTCCCGCACGAGATCTACCGCGCGCCCGAGACCTGGAGCAAGCAGGCTTACCCGTCGCTGATGTACTACCACCAGGTGGGCAAGGGCGGCCACTTCGCGGCCTGGGAGCAGCCGCAGCTGTTCGCGGAGGAGTTGCGGGCGGCATTCAGGTCCGTGCGTTGACGCGTTACCGCTGCGCGACGAGCCTTGCTTGCAGGAGGTCGCGCTCGGCGGGAGCGGGCGGTTGCCGGTAGTGGAACTTGCCCGCCACCTGCGTCGCGATCGCGAGGCCGTCGCGGAACAGGATGCGGTTGCCGGTGAGCGCGGGGACCTTGTCGCCGGGGAGGATCGTACCGCAGAGATTGAGCGGATCGATCGCCGAGATGGCGATGAGCTCCCCGTCATGCGGGCGGCGGCGCATATCGCGGAGCAGGGGGATGGCTTCCGGCAGGGCGAACTGCTCGCCCGACAGGCCGGCGACGAATCTGCCCCCGCGCACTTCGCCCCGCGCTTCCAGCCGGTGATAGACCGGCAACAACTCACGCCACGAGGGCATCCACGCGGCTTCGCGCTCCAGCAGGGTCCAGAACATGACGCCGTAGCGGCGGAGTAGCGTCATGGCGATGTGTTCGAGGGTCTCGGGGTCGGGGCGACGGACGCCTCGCGCCGCGGCGCTACGGATGCCGCCATCAGGACTGGCGCTGCCCGCGCTCACCGCGCGGGCAGCCGACACGATCTCGCTCGCGCGCGTGGTCACCGTGACCGCGTCCGTCCGGCGGACCAGTGCCCAGCGGCCCGCCTCTTCCATCGTGGGGCCGGCCCCACGGCGCCGCCGCCGGTCCATGGTATTGCGCTTGCTTGCGGGAACGAGCATCGCTCGCAGGCCCGCGTAGCTGTCGGCATTGACCAGGCCCGTCGCCACGAGCTCGCCCAGCGCGTTCTCGAGCTCGGCCGGCAGCAGCCGCGCGTCGTGCGCGAGTTCGTCGTAGAACATGGCGCCGTGCTGCCGCAAGGCCTCCAGCACACGTGCGGCCCGTGGCGAGACCTCGACCTCGGCGGGATTGGCGGGCATCGCGTGCCAGACCGCAAGCTGTCGGCGGGGCAGCAGCACCAGCGGCGTCGCCCGCACGGGACCGCCGCTCGCGCTGGCAGGCGCGCCGAGCCGCGTCCATACGATGCGGCCCGCGCGGCAAAGGTCGTCGAGCCACAGGCCCGCGTACTCCTTCACGCGCGGCGCCAGCAGTTCCGACTCCCACGCGCCCGCGGGCGCTTCGAAGCCTTCGAGCTGGGCCAGCGCCTGGGGCAGGGCGTCGCTGCCTTGCAGCCGCGTGTCGTCCGACAGATGTTGCCACGCAAACAGAAACCGCATGAAGTCCTGTCGCTCCACGGGCTCGATTTCGCGGCGCAGCTTGCGGATGGTGTAGCGGTGAATCCGGGCCAGAAGATGGCGCTCGCACCATTGCTCGGCGGCGCCCTGCGCGCGGGCCGTGAGCATGCCCGGCGTGAACCGGCCGCGCATGACGTAGCCTTCGGCTTCGAGTTGCATGAGGGCCATGGTGACGGCGCGCTCGCTTAGCGCCAGCGGTGCGGCGATCTCGGTCACGGTCCGCGGCCCAAAGCCCGAGAGCCTCGCGCGCAGGAGTTCCACGAGCGCATCCTCCTGCGTCCACGGTCCGTCGTCCGGCACCGGCTGCGCATCGGTGGCGCCCGCGCGCGAGGCCGGTCCGGTGTCGGGTCCCGCCGGCACGGCAACATCGATCCCATATGCCGCCCGCACGCATGCCACGCGCTCGCGCGCCACCCACAGGCTGGTGTCGCCATTGACATCGTGCCGTATCGCCCGACCACCCGCCGCCAGCGCGGCAAGCCAGTCAGTCCAGCCCTCGTTGGCCTCGGCCTCCGCCTCCGTGATGCAGGCCAGCGACATCAGCGCCTCCTGTATCTCGTCCGCATTGCGCGCCCGCGGCCATGCCTCTTCGGCCACGGATTCGATCGCTGCAGCGTCCAGCGCGCCCATGTCGTCCGTGGAGGAAGCATCCGTCCAACGACGGTTCAACACCGCCTGCGTCCGTCGCTCCTCGATCGGTGCGTCGTCCAGGTACGCATACGGCCGCGCACCGAGCACCTCCATCGCCAACGGCGAAGGCGCGGGCAGATCGCGGGCAATGAGCCGTACCTCGCCAGCTTCCATTCGCCGCAGCAGCGCGATCCACCCGTTGCTATCCATCGCCTCGTGCAGGCAATCGTCGAGCGTCTGCTCCACCAGCGGATGGTCCGGCAGCTCCCGCTCACCGGCAATATTCTCGAGGCACGCCGCCTGGTCCGGAAACACGGCCGCAAGCAAATCGTCGCTCTTCATGCGCTGCAGCTGCGGCGCCACCTTGCGCCCGCCGAGAAACCGGGGCAATGCCAATGCCGTCGTCGCGTTCCAGCGCCACCGCACGTTGAACAGCGGCGCATCGAGCAACGCCTGCACCAGCACATGCTCGGCGTTGGAAGACTTGAGGTAATGCCACACCTCGTCGAGCGCGAAGCTGTGGCTTTCCGACAGGGACAGCACGATGGCATCCTCCGTCGCGGCCGCCTGCAACTCGAAGTTGAACGTGCGGCAGAAGCGCTTGCGCAAGGCCAGCCCCCATGCTCGATTGATGCGGCTGCCATACGGCGCATGTACGACGAGCTGCATCCCGCCGGATTCGTCGAAGAAGCGCTCCATCACCAGCGTATCGTGCGTGGGCAGCGCGGTGAGTGCCGCCCGCGCCCGGGCGAGGTACTCGACGATCTGCCGCGCGGCCTCCTCATTCAGTCCGACTTCCCCCACGAGCCATCGCACCGCATGGTCGATCGCCGCCGCGCCGTCGCCGGGGCTCTCACCAAGCCTCTCGCCCAACAAGCGATCGACCTCGGCCCGCAAGCGCGCCACGCCCAGCGACAACGCGTCGCTGCGCCCCGGCGCCTCTCCGATCCAGAACGGAATATTGGGCGCGGCCCCATGCGCATCCACCACGCGTACCTTGCCCGCCTCGATCCGCTGAATGCGATACGAGGTGTTCCCCAGCTGGAATACGTCCCCCGCCAGCGACTCCACCGCGAAGTCCTCATGCACGGTGCCAACGTTCTGCCCGCCGGGCTCGAGAATCACGGTGAAGTCCGCGTTGTCGGGAATCGTGCCGCCCGACGTCACGGCCGTCATCTTCGCGCCCCGCCGGGCGCGCACGGTACCGCTCACCGAGTCGCGATGGACGTAGGCACCCCGCACGCCCTGGCGCCCCGAGTACCCCTCGGCCAGCGTTCGCAGCACCGCATCGAAACGCGCGCGATCGAGCGAGGCATACGGCGTCGCACCGCGCAGCAGATCGAATAACGCGTCCTCATGCCACTCGCGCTGACCCACCTCGGCCACGATCTGCTGCGCCATGACATCGAGCGGCGCCACCGGAATACGCAGCACATCGAGCTCGTCGCGCCGCACGCAATCGAGCAGGGCCGCGCATTCGATGAGGTCGTCCCGCGAGGTTGGAAATAGCCGCCCCTTGGGCAGTCCGCCGACATGGTGGCCGGAACGGCCCACGCGCTGCAGGAACGACGCGATGCTGCGCGGCGATCCCATCTGGCAAACGAGGTCGACATCGCCGATATCGATGCCGAGTTCGAGAGACGCCGTGGCGATCAGCACGCGCAACGCCCCGCGCTTGAGCCGCTGCTCGGCATCGAGCCGATATTCCCGGGCGAGGCTGCCATGATGCGCGGCCACATGCTCGCCGCCGATGCGGTCGGCCAGATGCCGCGCCATGCGTTCGGCCATGCGCCGCGTGTTGACGAAGATCAGCGTCGTGCGGTGCATCGCGGACAGTTCCGCGAGCCGGTCGTAGACGCGCTCCCACACCTCGTTCGGCAGGACGGCCTCGAGCGGCACGGGCGGGAGTTCCAGCGCGAGATCGCGCTTGCGCACGTGCCCGACGTCGACGATCTCGCAGGTCTTGCCCGTGCCGCTCAGGAAATCCGCGACGGCGGAGAGTGGCTTCTGCGTGGCGGACAATCCCACGCGTACCGGGGGCTGCTCGCACAGTGCATCGAGCCGCGCGAGGCTCAGCGCGAGATGGCTGCCGCGCTTGTTGCCCGCCACGGCGTGGATTTCATCGACGATCACGGTGCGCACGCCGGCCAGCATCGCGCGGCCCGAGTCGGATGCGAGCAGTACGTAGAGCGATTCCGGGGTGGAGACGAGGATATGAGGGGGACGCCGGCGCATGGCGCTGCGTTCGGCCTGCGGCGTGTCGCCCGTGCGCACGGCGGTGCGAATGCCGTGGGGCGGCAGGCCCATCGCCTCGAGCTGGGCGCCGATACCCGCGAGCGGGGCGTGCAGGTTGACGCGGATGTCGTTGGAGAGCGCCTTCAGCGGGGAGACGTACAGCACCCGCGTTTCGTCGGGCAAGGGCGAGGCGACGCTCTCCCGCACGAGGGCGTCGATCGCGGCCAGAAAGGCGGTCAGCGTCTTGCCGGATCCCGTGGGCGCCGCGATCAGCGTCGGCTGCCCACGATGGATCAGCGGCCACGCGCGCTGCTGCGCTTCCGTGGCCCGCGGAAAGGTCGCGGCAAACCATGCCGCCACCGCGGGATGGAAATCCTGCAAGGCGTCCAAGTCGGCGGGGGAAGTACGGCGCATTGGCTGAAGTTGGGGATGATAGCGCCGATTGGAAGAGGGCCAGCCGTCCCTCAGCCGCCTCATTCCCCGACGCCTTCACATTCACCCGAGCCTCAACCCGAGCCGAGCCGAGCCGCGTAGCGGCGCCTATCCGCCGCTCACCACGGCATTCGCGTCGTAGACCTTCTCGCACCACGCCGCGCTCGCCCCGAGCAGCTTCGACAGCTTCCTGGCCGCCACCAGCTGCACGCGCGCGATCTCCGCGCGGTCGGCGGCCTCCAGCCGCGAGGCCGGCCCGGACAGCGTCAGCGCGGCCATGAACTTGTCGCCCGCGCCGAACAGCGGCGTGGCGAACGCGGCGGTATAGACGTCGCGCGCGCCCGAGGTAAACCACGGCAGCGGCTGCGCCCGCCGCGCGGCCTCGTCTCCCTTGCCCCAGAACTTGAGCACCGACCCGATCGCGGTGTCATCGAGCGGCAGGATGGTCCCGGGGAGCCGCGTTTCCCGCAGCCCCTCGCTGGGCTCCGCGCGATAAAGACACATGCGCTGTTCGTCGCCATGCAGCACGTAATACGAAGCGCTTTCCCGCGTGGCGAGCGCGAGCTCCTGCAAGACGGGTTCGATCAGCGACCCGAGCTGGAACGACTGCTCGTAGAGCTTGCCGAGGTAGAGCACCCGCGGCCCCAGCGCGTACCGCCCATCCGCCGTGCGCGCGACGTAGCTCATCCGTTCGAGCGAGTTCAGCAGCCGGAAGACCGTCGTCTTGTGCATGCCCGACGCGGCCGACAACTGGGCCAGCGACAGGATCTCCGCCCCCAGCCGGAAGCAGTCCAGCAGGCCGAGCGCTTTCTCGACCGCGGCGACGCCATGGTTACTCATCGTTGTTCAGCCGGGTTGGTAAGGATACGGCCATTGTACTGTGTACAACGCCGTTTTGATGCGTACAAGGGTTAACGACAAGTGGAGCGAGCATCGTAACGGACTATAGTGGGCACACGGTAAATGAAACGATGTTGTACAGAGTACAACGCGCAAAAAAGCATCACAGGAGACCAACAATGCGTGCGATCCGAACCCTCGTCCTGACCACGATGGCGTTGAGCGCCATGGCCACCATGCCGGCACAAGCCGCGTGGCCCGACGACCGGCCGATCGAGGTTTATGTGGGGTTCGCGGCAGGGGGCGGCACCGATCTGCTGGCCCGCGCGATGGCCCCATACCTGCAGAAGCATCTGGGCGGCAAGGCCCGGATCGTCGTCGTCAACAAGCCCGGCGCGTCCGGCGAGATCGCGTATGCCGCGTTGTCGCGCGCCGCGGCGGACGGTTACACGATCGGCATTGTGTCCACGCCCTCGCTACTGACCATCCCGATCCAGCGCAAGCCCAAGTACGAGCCCGCGTCGATCGTCCCACTTGCCCGCGTCATCGACGATCCCGCGATGTTCGTCGTGGCCGGGGACAGCAAGCTTGCTTCGATGGCGGATCTCGTCAGGCTGCTCAAGGCGAACCCGGAAGGCCTGTCGATGGGCAGCAACGGCATCGGCACCAATGGGCATATGGCGGCACTGGCGCTGCAGCAGGCGACTGGCGCGCGCGTCAATCACATCCCGTTCGCGGGGACGTCCCAGACGAAGACCAGCCTGCTCGGCCACCACATCGACGTGATGGCGATGAGCACCACCGAATTCACCGAAGCCGACCGCGCCTCGAAGGACGTCAAGGTGCTGGCGCAGCTTGGCGAGACGCGCCGCCCCGGCCTGATGGCCGACGTGCCGACGGCCCGCGAGCAGAAACTCGACATCACGATTTCTTCCGAACGCGGGTTTGCCGCGCCGCGCGGCCTGCCGCCCGACGTGGCCAAGCGCCTGCAGGACGCGATCGAGGCCACGGTGAAGGACCCCGAGTTCCTGTCGCGCGCCGTCAACGAAGCGCGCGGCATCTCTTATCTGTCCGGCGCCGCGTGGACCCAGCACATGGCCACGCAGCGCGGCAAGTTCGAATCCCTCTGGAAGCTCGCTTCCGCGAAGTGATCCCCCAATTATCTGGAGTCGTATATGAGCACCCAAGCCAAGGCATCGCCCGCCATTCGCCGCGAGTATCAACGCGTGTCGCCCGAACTCGTCGAGCGCGCCGCGAAGTTCCAGGCCGCTATCCTCGCCGACGTGGTGGGGCGCCGCGGCACGCTGAACGGCCGCGTGCAGGGCCTGTCCCGCGACATGAAGGTGTGCGGTCCCGCATTGACCGTCGAAGTGCGTCCCGGCGACAACCTGATGTTCCACGTTGCGCTGGCCATCGCGCAGCCCGGCGACGTGATCGTGGTCGATGGCAAGGGCGACCAGACCGCCGCGCTGTGCGGCGAGATCATGGCCACGCAGGCGCAGGCCTCCGGTGTCGCCGGCTTCGTGATCGATGCGGCCGTGCGCGATTCGCATGAACTCGCGCATGGGTCCTTCCCGGTGTTTTCGGCGGGCACGAACCCGTGCGGTCCGACCAAGGCGATTGGCGGTCTCGTCAACTGGCCCGCTTCGGTGGCCGGCGTGGCCGTGAACCCGGGCGACCTGATCGTGGGCGATGCCGATGGCGTCGTGGTGATTCCGCGTGAAGATGTCCCAGCCATTCTCGAACTCGCGCAGAAGAAGGTCGACGCCGAAGCGAAGCGCATCGCCGCGATCAAGGCTGGCGAACTGCGTCCGGGCTGGCTGGACAAAGAGCTGCGCGCCGCGGGCGTGCTGGCCGAAGGGGAGACGCTGTGAGCACGCAGAAGAAGCCCGCCTTGCTCGTCACGGGCAACGATCTCGCGCCGGAGGCGCTCGCGCTGCTGAAGGACTTCGACGTGTCCTTCGCGGGCAAGCAATGCAGCGAAGAGACCGTGCTCGCCATGGCGAAGGAGAAGGATCCGGTCGCGATCATCGTGCGCTACGGCAAGATCAATGCCGCGATCATGGATGCGGCGCCATCGCTCAAGGTGATCTCGAAACATGGCAGCGGCATCGACGTCATCGACCAGCAGGCCGCGGCCGAACGCGGCATCGCGGTGAAGGCGGCGGTGGGCGCCAACGCGGCGGCCGTGGCCGAGCACGCGTGGGCGCTGATCCTGGCTTGCGCGAAGGCGGTGCCGCACCTCGACGACCGCATGCGCGCGGGCCATTGGGACAAGTCGACGCACAAGTCGATCGAACTCGGTGGCCGCACGCTCGGCGTCGTGGGGCTCGGCGAGATCGGCCGGCGCGCGGCGGCCGTGGGCGTGGCGTTCGGCATGCGCGTGCTCGCGTTCGATCCGTATGCGAAGACGGCGCCCGATGGCGTGACGCTCGTCCCGGACCTCGCGCGGATCTATCGTGAAGCCGATGTGGTCTCGCTGCATTGCCCGCTGACCGACGACAACCGCGGCATGATCAACCGCGAGACGCTGGCGCAGTTCAAGGACGGCGCCATCCTCGTGAACACGGCGCGCGGCGGCCTGATCGACGAGCCCGCGCTCGCGGAGGCGCTGACCAACGGCAAGCTGCACGCGGCGGGGCTGGATAGTTTCGCGGTGGAGCCGATGCCGGTGCCGCACGCGTTCCAGGAAATCCCGAACCTGATCCTGTCGCCGCATATCGGCGGCGTCAGCGACGCGGCCTACGTGAACATGGGCGTGGGCGCGGCGCAGAACGTGCTGAAGGTGTTGGAGGCCGCCCGCGCGGCGGCATAGCAGGACCGATAACAGGCAGCGCGGCCGGGCGGCAATGTCCGTTCCGCCGCGTATCGCGCCGACGGTCGTACGGAGACAAAAAATGTTGCATCGCATGTTTGCATGGAAGGTGGCCGCCATGGCGGTCATGGCTGCCGCCGGCCTCTCGGTGGTTGCGCCCGCGGCCGCGGCCTACCCGGACAAGCCCGTCCGGATCGTGGTCCCGAACCCGCCCGGCGGGGCCGTCGACGTCGTGACGCGCAAGATCGCGCAGAAGCTCACGATGCAGATGGGGCAGAGCTTCGTGGTCGAGAACAAGCCCGGCGCATCGGGCACGATCGGCACGACGCAGGTCGTCAACGCCGCGGCCGATGGCTACACGCTGCTGGCCAACGACAATTCCTACACCACACTGCCCTATGTGTTCCGCAAGCTCAACTGGGATCACCAGAATGCGCTCGTGCCGATCGCCCCGTTCGCGTTCTCGCCCGTGGTCGTCGGCGTCAAGGCGGATTCCCGCTTCAAGGACCTCGCGTCGCTCATCGCTTATGCGAAGGCGCATCCCGGGGAAGTGACGTTCGGCTCCGGCGGTCCGGGCAGTTCGCCGCATTTCGCGGCGGAAGCGTTCCAGCAGGCCGCCGGCATCCGGCTGATGCACGTGCCCTACAAGGGCGCGGGCGAGGCGATGATCGGCCTGCTCGGCGGCAATGTCGATCTGCTCGTGGTCTCCACGCCCACGGCGCTCGCGCCCGTCAAGGGTAACCAGATGCGTCTGCTTGGCATCAGCGGCAGCAAGCGTGTCGACGTGTTCCCCAGCGTGCCGACGTTCGCGGAGGCCGGGGTGCCCGGCTTCAATCTGTTCAACTGGTCGGGCATGGCGGCGCCGAAGGGCACGCCGACGGACATCGTCGCGCGCCTGCAGGCGGAAATCCACAAGGCGTTGCAGTCGCCGGACATGACGCAGTTCCTCGCACAGATGGGCTCGCAGCCCGGCAATCTGGACAGCGCGGGGTTTGCGCAGCTGATCCAGCGCGAAACGGCGCAATGGGCGACCGTCGCGTCAAAGGCCAATATCGAGAAGCAATGATGCTGCTACTGCAACAACCTGCCGTGCGCGATGCGACGGTACTCACGCGCCTGCCCGACGCATTCCGCCGGCACGATACCGACAATGCGTGGGCGATCGCCAATCGCGGCGGCGTGTCGGTGGAGTCCTTCCTCGAAGGCCCCGTGTGGGCGGACGGCCATCTCTGGGTCACCGACGTTCCCTATGGCCGCGTGTTCCGTGTTTCGATGCGCGGCGACTGGGAATTGATCGCCACGTTCGATGGCGAGCCCAACGGCATGAAGCGCATGGCCGATGGCAGCTTTCTCATCACGGACTATCGCAATGGCCTGATGCGTCTCGACGCGACGACCGGCGTCGTCACGCCGTTCCTCGAGCGCCGGAACTCGGAGCGCTTCCGTGGCGTCAATGACCTCACGTTCGACTCGGCGGGCAACCTGTACTTCACCGATCAGGGGCAGTCGGGCATGCACGATCCGACGGGCCGCGTGTATCGTCTTTCGCCGGGCGGCAAGCTCGACGTGCTCATCGACAACGCGCCCAGCCCGAACGGCCTCGTGCTGTCGCCGGACGAGAAAGTGCTCTACGTCGCCATGACGCGCGGCAACTGCGTCTGGCGCGTGCCGCTCCAGCCCGACGGGTCGGTGAGCAAGGTCGGCCAGTTCTTTACCTCGTATGGCCCGAGCGGTCCCGACGGCCTTGCCATGCGCGCCGACGGTTTCCTGCTCGTCGCCAATCCGGGGCTCGGGTATGTGTGGGTGCTCAACCATCGCGCCGAACCGGTCGAGGTCATCCGCACGCCGGTGGGCGCTTCGCTGACGAACCTGTGCTTCGGCGGCGCCGAGGGCAAGACGCTGCTGATGACGGAGTCGACGACCGGCGCCATCCTTTCCGCGGAAATGTCCGTCGGCGGCGCGCCCGTGCATGCGGGGCGGGGCGCATGACCGGGCCGGTGCTGTCCTTTGCCGGCGCATGGGACTGTCATACGCACATCTATCACAGCCGCTATCCGGTCGCGCCGGGGGCGACGCTGCGTCCCGCCGATGCGACGACGGACGACTACCTGCGCGTCCAGCGCGTGCTCGGCACGTCGTGCGTGGTCGTTGTGACCCCATCGACGTACGGCACCGACAACAGCAGTACCGTCGACGCGATCGCCGCCTATGGGGATGGCGCGCGCGGCGTCGCGGTGGTGGGGGCCGATGTGCCGGATGCCGAGCTCGCGCGTCTGCATGCGGCGGGCGTGCGCGGCATTCGCTTCAATCTGACGCTGCCCGCGCCGGTATCGCTCGACGATCTGCCCGCGCTCGCAAAGCGCATTGCCGGCCATGGCTGGCACGTGCAACTCAATCTGCCGCCCGAGTGGCTGCCCGACGCGGCGGGCATGCTGTCCGCGCTGCCGGTGCCGATGGTGTTCGACCACTACGGCCATCTGCCGATCGGGCAGCGCGCGGGGGAGCACGCCTACCGCGTGATCGCTGACCTCGTGTCGGCGGGCAAGGCGTGGGTGAAGCTGTCGGGACCGTATATCGAATCGCTCGAAGGCGCACCGCACTACGGCGACATGCAGCCGCTCGCGGCGCGCTATCTGCAGCTCGCGCCGGAACGCATGGTGTGGGGATCGGACTGGCCGCATCCGACCGTGCGGGCGAGAGGCGGCGAAGCCGTCGACGATGCGTCGGTCCTGCAAACCTTTCTCGCATGGTGCTGCTCGGCCTGCTCGGCCGACACCGCGTATCGGGTCCTCGTGGGGAATCCGCAGGCGCTGTACGGCAATACCTGAACAACGACAACAGCCACTACGGCAACGACTACGACAACGACTACGACAACGACTACGACAACGACTACGATTGGAGACAAGATGTCTGTATCGCGATTTTTCATGGGCGCACGCTTTGGCGGCATGCGCCGCCTCGCCACGTCGCTCTGCCTGAGCGTGGCGGTACTCGGGACCGGCGTGGCGCACGCGCAGACCGACTGGCCGGCCGGCAAGGTCATCAACTACATCGTGCCGTATCCGGCGGGCGGCACCACGGACATCCTCGCGCGCCTTATCGCGCAGAAGGTCGGGCAGTCGCTGGGCACGACCATCGTGGTCGAGAACCGGCCCGGCGCCACGGGCGCCATCGGCTCGGCCTTCGTCGCGCGGGCCCCGGCCGATGGCTATACGCTGCTTGGCGCCTCCACGGCGTCCCACGCGATCAACCCCGCGCTGAATCCGAAGCTGCCTTACGACGCGGTCAAGGGGTTCGCGCCCGTGGTGCTGGTGGGCACGATTCCGAGCGTGATCGTCGTCGCGCCGAACAGCCCGTACAAGACGCTGAAGGACCTGCTGAACGCGGCCCGCGCCAGGCCCGGCACGATCAGCTACGCGTCGGGTGGCAACGGGACCATCCTGCAGATGTCGTCCGAGCTGCTGCAGCAGCAGGAGAACGTGCGCATGACGCATGTGCCCTACAAGGGCGATGTGCCAGCCATCCAGGACGTGATGGCGGGACATGTGGACTTTATGTTCGCGCCCACGGCGCCGATCCTGCCCCATGTGCAGGGCGGCAAGCTGCGCGCCCTGGCCGTCGTGGCGCCGGCGCGCGTGCCGACGCTGCCGAACGTGCAGACCATCGCGGAAGCGGGCGTCGCCAACTTCGAGGCCGAGCATTGGCAGGGCGTCTTCGCGCCCGCCGGCACGCCGCCCGCCATCGTGCAGCGGCTGAACGCGGAGATCAATCGCGCGTTGCAGGAGCCGGAGGTCAAGGCCCAGCTCGCCAGGCTCGGCATCAAGATCGCCGGCGGCGCGCCGGAGCGGCTGGCCGAGATCCAGAAGGCCGACATCGCCAAATGGAGCCGTGTGGGGAAGGCGGCGAACATCACGCTGGATTGAGTCTGCCGAGGCGTGACGATCGACCCTCGCCGGCCGGCGATCAGACGCGCTCGGTCAGATAAGGCTTGAGCCAGCCGAGTCCCGCCGACGTGCCCGCGCGCGGACGGTACTCGCAGCCGATCCAGCCCGCATAGCCGAGCCCGTCGATCACGTCGAAGAGGTACGGATAGTTGAGTTCGCCGAGATCCGGCTCGTGCCGCTCGGGCACACCCGCGATCTGGATGTGGCCGATGCCCGCGAAGTCGCGCTTGAGCTTGACCGCGAGGTCGCCCTCCATGATCTGGCAGTGGTAGCAGTCGAACTGCACGAGGAGGTTCGCCGCGCCGACCTGCTGGCGGATCGTGTGCGCGTCGTCCTGACGGCTCAGGAAGTAGCCCGGCATGTCGCGCGTGTTGATCGGTTCCATCAGCACGGTGATGCCATGCGCGGCCGCGGATGCCGCCGCATAGGCGAGGTTCTCGAGGTAGACCGCGCGGCAGCGCGCGGCGTCCGCGTCCGCCGGGACGATGCCCGCCATCACGTGCACGCGATCGTTGCCGATGACCGACGCATACTCGAGCGCCTTCACAAAGCCTTCCCGAAACTCCGCCTCGCGTCCGGGCAGCGCGGCCGTGCCGCGTTCGCCCGCGGCCCAGTCGCCCGGGGGCGCGTTGAACAAGGCCTGCACAAGGCCGTTGTCGTCGAGCCGCTTGCGAATCTCCGACGCGGCATGCTCGAACGGAAAGAGATACTCGACGGCCTGGAAGCCATCCGCGGCGGCGGCGGCAAAGCGGTCCAGGAAACCGTGCTCGTTGTACATCATCGAGAGGTTCGCGGCGAAGCGCGGCATGTCTGTCTCCTTGTATCAGCCATCGTATCGATCGGGCGATTCTACTATCATGACGCCTCGTTTCCGCCTCGTATCGATTCTCACCGCCGTCATGTCCATTACCGTCGTCATCTGCCCCTGGTCCGAAGCCCGCGAACGCGCGAGCGCGATCCGATTTACCGTGTTCGTGGAGGAACAGCGTGTCCCGCAAGAACTCGAACTCGACGAATGGGACGAACAATGCTGGCATGCGCTGGCGCTGCGGGCGGACGGCACCGCGGTGGCCACGGGCCGCCTGCTGCCGGACGGCCATATCGGACGCATGGCCGTGCTGGCTTCGGCGCGCGGCACGGGCATCGGCTTCAAGGTGCTCCAGGCGCTGATGGCCAAGGCCGCCGAGCTTGGGTACCGGGAGCTCGCGCTCAATGCGCAGACCCACGCGGCGCCGTTCTATGCGCGCGCGGGTTTCGTACAGGTAGGGGGAGAGTTCGACGATGCGGGCATTCCGCACGTCGAGATGCGAAAGACGTTGGCCTGAGAACGCTGGCCTGAGAACGCTGGCTTGATCGAGGGCGTGAATGAACGCCGTCTCAGCGCGAGGCTGGCACGTCCGTGTCGCGCGCCACACCGAGCTGGCCGCGATAGCTGACCTCGCCGACCTGACCTTCGGCGCCGAAGCTGCGCTCGCTGAAGTCAAAGCGGCCATCGTGCCGCACCCGCAATACCGTACTGGCGCGCGTGCCGTAGCTCGGCGAGCGGATGAACGCGGAAGACAGCACCTTCTCCCATTCGAACGACACGCCCGTCGACGGCAGCTCGGAGTCGAGCGCGCGATGATCGTCGGCCAGCATCTGGAGATAGGGCTCGACGCTCGCGCTGCCGTCACCGCGGTCGGCCGCCAGCACTTCGCATAATGCGCCCACGCGGCTCCGCACCTTGGGCCACGGCGTATCCAGCAGCGCATTCGAGAGGCCATACAGGCCCGGGTCCAGCCGCTGCGGCTGGCGCGACGGCGAACGGTTGCTGTACCACCAGAGTTCTTCCATGTCGCTGGCGAGCAGGTTGAAGCCGTTGTACATGCCGTTGGCCTGCGACAGCGCCTCCAGATAATCCTCGGGCGATTGCTCGCCGCGCAGGAATCGCGACACCAGCTCGCCGCGCGAGCGGGTATCCACGCGCTTCTCGGACGGCGCGCGGTAGTTGGTGAGCGCGGCGAATCGCGCGCCGCCATGCGGCAGGTCGCGCGACATGCGCGGACGCGCGGCGGGCGATAACCCACGGCGATGACTGCCGACATCGCCGCCGCTCGCGATGCCCATCCATGTGCCCGCGTCGCCGATCACCTCGGCCAGGTCGCGTCCGCCCAGCACATGGGGGGCATCCTGCCACCAGTGCGCGGGCGCGGCCGGGCGCGCGTAGAACTCGTCGCGGTTGCCGGCAACCACCAGGGCATAGTCCGGGTGAGATTGCCATGCGACCAGAATCAGGCACATATCGCTTCCTTTGCTTCCTATACGTCTTTGCTGCGGCGGTACTACAGGATGTCCAGATCGATGAAACGCTCGGCGCGGCGATCGCCGCGAATACACCCGTCGAGTCCGCTTTGACGCCACAGGCCGTCGAGCGTTGCATCGAATGCGGGCGGGACATCCGCATAACACTCCATCCACGTCTGCAGGCCATCCCGCGTCTCGGGCCTGCGCATCAGCGTACCACCAATCCCCGTCGCCTCGGCCACGGTCTCCATCCAGCGATGCCAGCGCGGCAGTGCCTCCGTGGCATAGTCGTCCGCCACGCGGAAATACACGAACAAATGATCGCTCATACCGTGCCTCCCATGCACATGACGCGTTGACTTACGCCTCGTTCGGCAGGGGCACTTCGTACGGCAGCGCACGCGTGACCACGGGCGTGCCCCCGGCCGCGCCCAGACGCATCTCGCCGGACGCCGCGTCGATTTTCAGTTCGGCCAGGCCATCCCAGCCCCCCTCGGGCGACACGGTTGCATTGACGATCATGCCGCACGGCTGTTCGGCCTCGTCGGGACGATAGATCTCGGTGGCCGGCGCGGGCGCCGCGCCTTCGCCATGCACGCGCCACATGCGGCGCTTGAGCGTGCCGCGATACTGGCTGCGCGCCACGACTTCCTGACCGGGGTAGCAACCCTTGCGGAAATTCACGCCGCCGATCAACTCGAAGTTGATCATCTGCGGCACGAATTGTTCCTGTGTCGCGGTGACGATACGCGGCAGGCCCGCCGCGATATCGAGCCAGTCCCATGTTTCCGCATCGGCCGTCGCGAGGGTGGCGGCCAGCGCGGCCTGCACGGCATCCGCGCGCGCGGCGGGCACGGCCACCTGCCAGCGGGGCTGCGCGTCGCCATCCGGCAGCCGGATCACGGTCGCGCCATCGGCGGCGGCCGCCGTGAGCGGCGCCTGCGGAGCGGGCAGGCCGGCGGCGGCCAGTGCCTCGGCAGCCTTCGGTCCGGCCACGCCCAGCAGGCGATAGGCCGCGGACACGTCGGCCAGCTTCGCCTTCGCGCGCAGCACGAACATGGTCAGGCGCTTCTGGATCGCGGGCTGGATATCGGCGGACAGCTGCAGCACGATGCCTTCCGCATCGCGCCAGGTCAGGAAACTTGCCTGCAGCCGCCCCTTGGGCGAGCAGTAACCGGCCAGCCGGGCGTCGGCGGGCGAAAGATCTTCCGTGGCATTGGTCAGCTGCGCGTGCAGGAACGTCGCGGCATCGTCGCCGCTGACGCGGATCAGGCCGAGTCCGGCGATGGGCGCCACGATGCCCGTGGCGCGCAGGGCGTCCACACTGGACGAGAGAGACGAAGAGGTGTGGGCTGTCATGCGTTGGCGGTAAGGCGAGGGATAAGGACGATAGGAATAAGAAATCCGGCGCTCCCCGCATATGGGGACGGTGTTGCCCGCGGCAAGGCGGGGCGATGTGGCGTGATGGACGCGTGAGGCCTCGGGGCTCCCGGTATTATATGGGGCTTGCGCCATGTCGGCCGGTCCGGCTCGTATCCGACCCGACGGTAGGGACATGGCGCGCCCGGATACCGAATGAAATTGATCGTCAAACTGAAACGCTTTCTTCTGCGCCTGCTCGGACTGCTGGTCGTCGTGGCGCTGGCCGCCGCGGGCGGCTTTGCGTGGTGGGCCCACCAGCCGTTGACGCTGGCGACCTCGCCGGTCGAGGTCGTCATCAAGCCGAATTCCAGCGTCGTCAGCGTCGGCCGGCAGGTCCAGCGCGGCGGCGTACCCATCGACGGGCGCCTGTTCGTCGCGCTGGCCCGGGTAACGGGACAGGCCACGAGCCTCAAGGCGGGCGGCTACCAGTTCGAGTCGGGGGTGACGCCGCTCGACGTGCTGGACAAGCTGGCGCGCGGCGAGGTCACGCACTATGTGGTCACCGTCATTGAGGGATGGGAATTCCGCAAGATGCGGGCGGCCGTCGATGCCAATCCGGCGCTGAAGCACGACACGGCCGGCATGTCCGACGCGGACCTGATGAAGGCCATCGGCGCGGAGGAGACCTCGCCCGAGGGGCTGTTCTTTCCGGACACCTACCTGTTCGCGCGCGGCAGCAGCGATGTCGAGCTCTACCGCCATGCTTACCGGGCCATGCAGAAGCGGCTGAACGACGCCTGGAATGCGAGGTCGCCGGACCTGCCGTACAAGACGCCGTACGAGGCGCTGGTCATGGCGTCGATCGTCGAGAAGGAAACGGGGCAGGCGGCCGAGCGGCCGATGATCGCCGCGGTGTTCGTCAACCGGCTGCGCAAGAACATGATGCTGCAGACGGACCCGACCGTGATCTATGGCGTGGGCGAGAAGTTCGACGGCAACCTGCGGAAGCGCGACCTGCAGACCGACACCCCGTACAATACGTACACGCGCGCCGGCCTGCCGCCGACGCCGATCGCGCTGCCGGGACTGGCCTCGCTGGCCGCGGCCACGGCGCCGGCCCCGTCGGATGCGCTGTATTTCGTGGCGCGCGGCGACGGCAGCAGCCATTTCTCCACTTCCTTACCCGAACACAATCGCGCGGTCGACAAGTACCAGCGCGGCAAATGACACGTCCATGCGCGACACGCATCCGCCACGCGGAAAATTCATTACCTTCGAGGGCATCGACGGCGCGGGCAAGAGTACCCATATCGACTGGGTCGCACAGCGCCTGCGCGCGCGGCCCGATGCCACGCCGGTGGTCACCACCCGCGAGCCGGGCGGCACGCCGCTTGGCGAGGACCTCCGCGCGCTGCTCCTGCATCGCAAGATGGACCTCGAAACCGAGGCCTTGCTGATGTTCGCGGCGCGCCGCGAGCATATTGCCGAGGTCATCGCGCCCGCGCTGGCGCGCGGGGATTGGGTCATCTCCGATCGCTTCACGGACGCCACGTTCGCCTATCAGGGCGGGGGGCGCGGCCTGCCGACGGCACGGCTCGAAGCGCTGGAGCAATGGGTGCAGGGCGACCTGCAGCCGGACCTGACGCTGCTGTTCGACGTGCCGCTGGAAACGGCGAGCGAGCGCCTGGCGGGCGCGCGGGCCCCGGACAAGTTCGAGGCCGAGTCGCGCGCCTTCTTCGAACGGACCCGCGCGGAGTACCTGCGCCGTGCCGCGCAGTCTCCCGGCCGGTTCCGCGTGATCGACGCCACGCGGACGATCGAGGCGATCCGTGACGAGCTTGAGAACATTGTTGCGGAATTTGTCGCAACGCGTTGATTTGGAACGCGTATATTGTCGCTGTGATGTTGGCCGATGCTGCTTCCCTCGCCGTGAGGACCCTGGGGGCCGTGGCATCGTGGCACGGCGCATGAGGAAACCTCGCTAACCCACTGAACCGCAATGCTTTATCCCTGGCAACGAGAAAACTGGCAACGGCTTGCCGCGTTACGCGACAGGCTGCCCCATGCGTTGCTGCTGCACGGGCAGCAGGGCATCGGCAAGCGTGACCTCGCGCTGCATTTCGCGCAGGGGCTGCTCTGCGAGACGCCGCGGGCCGATGGCCAGCCCTGCGGGACCTGCGGCGCGTGCCACTGGTTCGGCCAGGGCAACCATCCCGATTTCACGGTGGTCCGGCCGGAGGCGCTCGAAGGCGGCGCGGACGGCGACGCGGAGGCGGAGAGCGGCAGCAAGAAGAAGGCGCCCAGCAAGATCATCCGCATGGAGCAGGTCCGCGCGCTGATCGAGGCGGTGGGCGTCGGCACGCACCGCGCGGGCCTGCGCGTCGTCGTGGTCTATCCGCTCGATGCCCTGCAGACGGAGGGCGCGAACGCGCTGCTGAAGACGCTCGAGGAGCCGCCGCCGTCGACGGTGTTCCTGCTCGTGACGGACCGGCTCGACCGTGTGCTGCCGACGATCCTGTCGCGCTGCCGCCAGTTCGGCGTCACGCGGCCCACGCACGAACAGGCGCTGGCCTGGCTTGGCAGCCAGGGCGTGGCCGACGCGGAGGCGCAGCTCGCGCTGGCGGGCGGTTCCCCGCTGACGGCGCTGCATGCCGCCGAGGCCGAGGAGCAGCCGTTGCAACGGTGGCTCGTCGGGCAGCTCGCCGCCGGCGGCGCGTTCGACGCGCTGTCTGCGGCAGATCAACTCCAGAAGCTTCCGGTGCCCGCCGTGCTTGGCATCCTGCAGCGCTGGACGTACGATTTGCTGGCATCGCAGCTCGACGTGAGCGGCCGGCAGGGCGCGCGCTATTTTCCGAAGGAGCGTGCCGCGCTGGCGCGCTGCGCGCAGGCGACCGACGCGCACCGGTTACAGGGTTTTGCGGCCCGGCTCGTGAGCCATCGCCGCAACGAGAATCACCCGCTGGCCGCGCGCCTCGTGATGGAGTCCGTGTTTCTCGACTACCGGCAGTTGTTCCGGTAGGGTCTGGCAGATCGCAAATCAGTCGCAACATCAGTCGCAACATCGGTCGCAACATCAGTCGCAACATCAGTCGCAACATATAGGCCGCAACAAAGCGGCCAGCCATAACCTGGGGTCAAGATGAATACAGCAGTCACGGGGGCGCAGACGCGCCCGCTTTCGGCACCGTCATCGACATCGGCCGCGGCGGGGCAGGCCACGGCGCCCGGCGCCGCCTCGCGGCCCAATGTGCTGTCGCTGTCGATCAAGGATCAGGCGGGGCTTTACGCGGCGTACATGCCGTTTCTGGCGCGCGGCGGCATCTTCGTGCCGTCGAACCGGCCGTTCCGTCTCGGCGAGCAGGTGTTCCTCGTGTTGTCGCTGCTGGATCGCCAGAAATTCCAGGTCGCGGGCGAGGTCGCGTGGATCACGCCGGCCGGCACGCCGCTGAAGACGCCCGGTGTCGGCGTGCATCTGCCGGACGACGACAATGGCCGCAACCTCAAGCGCGCGGTCGAGGAGATCCTCGGCAAGGCCATCGAGTCGGGGCGGCCGACGCAGACGCTGTAGCGCGTGTGTCGGTATGTAAGACGTCACATCAAGTTCGAACGATAAGTTTCGATTTTATATGAGTATTTCAGGATTTACGCTGCGCCTTGCACAGCGCGACGATCTGCCCGGCATCGTGGCGATCTACAACAGCACGGTGCCGTCGCGCATGGTGACCGCGGATACCGAGCCGGTGTCGGTGGCCTCCCGCGAAGCGTGGTTCGACGCCCATCTGCCGGAACGTCGCCCGCTATGGGTGTGCGAAGATGCCGAGGGCCGCATGGCCGGATGGATCAGCTTTTCCGATTTCTATGGCCGCCCCGCCTATGGCGCCACCGCCGAGGTATCGATCTACCTTGACGCGTCCCGCCGCGGGCAGGGGCTGGGCCGTTATCTGCTGGAACAGTCCATCGCCCATGCGCCCAGGCTGGGGGTCAGCACGCTGCTGGGCTTCATCTTCGGCCATAACGAGCCGAGCCTGCGCCTGTTTGCCCGCTATGGCTTCGAGCGCTGGGGTTCGCTGCCGAACGTGGCCGTGCTCGACGGTGTCGAGCGTGACCTGATTATCGTGGGCCGCCGGCTTGCGAACAACGCCTGACCGCTCGCACCATGTTCGTCGATTCCCACTGCCATATCGATTTCCCCGACTTCGCCGAGCGCGTGCCGCAGTTGCTCGACAACATGCGCGACAACCAGGTCACGCATGCGCTCTGCATCTCGGTGACGCTCGAGGATTTTCCGCGCGTGCTGGCGCTGGCCGAGCGCTATCCCAACCTGTATGCGTCGGTGGGCGTGCACCCAGATCACGAGGAGGGCGAGGATCCGACGCTCGAGCGGCTGGTCACGCTGTCCAACCATCCGCGGGTGGTCGGCACCGGGGAGACCGGGCTGGACTACTACCGCCTCAACGGCCGCAGCATCGACGACATGGAGTGGCAGCGCGAACGGTTCCGCACGCATATCCGCGCCGCGCGCCACACCCGCAAGCCGCTGATCATCCATACGCGTTCGTCGGCCGACGACACGCTGCGGGTGATGCGCGACGAGGATGCGGGAGAGGTCGGCGGCGTGATGCACTGCTTCACCGAGACCTGGGACGTCGCCCGCCAGTCGCTGGACGAGGGGTTTCATATCTCGTTTTCTGGCATCGTCACCTTCAAGAGCGCCGCGGACCTGCAGGAGACCGCGCGCAAGGTCCCGCTGGATCGCATGCTCATCGAGACCGATTCGCCTTATCTGGCCCCCGTGCCGTACCGTGGCAAGACCAACGAGCCGGCATGGGTCCGCCATGTCGGCGAATTCATCGCCAAACTGCGCGGCATACCGGTCGAGCAGTTGGCCGAGCAGACGACAGAAAATTTCTTCAATCTATTCAAGCATATAGACAGGAATGCTCATGTTTGAAGTGAAGTTCATTCGCCATGGACTGGCGATCGCCGCGCTGACGCTCGCCGCGGGATGTGCGGTAGCCACGCCGGCCTCCGACATGCGCAAGGCGGTGGAATTCGACGACGCGAACACAGTCACCAAGCTCCTGTCGCGCGGGGTGGATCCGAACCTCGTGGACGATCGCGGCAATCCGATGCTCGTGGTGGCGCTGCGCGAGAAGTCGAAGAAAGCGGCCGCGGCGCTGATCAAGGCGAAGAACATCGACTTCGACAAGACCAACCCGGCGGGCGAGAACGCGCTGATGATGGCCGCGCTGCAGGGCGACCTCGACTCGATCAAGCTGATGGTGGATGGGCAGGATGCCGAGATCAACAAGAAGGGCTGGGCGCCGCTGCACTACGCGGCGACCACGGGCCAGAACGAGGTAGTCAAATACCTCGTCGACCATGCGGCCTATATCGACGCGGAAAGCCCGAATGGCACCACGCCGCTGATGATGGCCGCGCGCGGCGGTCATATCGAAACCGTCAAGCTATTGCTGGACGAGGGCGCGGACATGCGCCTGAAGAACCAGCAGGGCATGAACGTGATCGACTTCGCGCTGCTGTACAACCAGAAAGAGATCGCCGACGGTCTGCGCTCGCGGTGGGTCAAGCTCTACAGCAGCGAGCCGCCGGCTCCGGTCAAGCCAGCGGCGCCCAAGCAGTAAGCGGCTAATACGCGGTTTATACGTCGTCGGCCAGGCGGACGCCGGTGAATTGCCAGCGTTGGTGTGGATAGAAGAAGTTGCGGTAGGTCGCGCGGATATGGGACTCGGGCGTGACGCACGACCCGCCGCGCAGCACCATCTGGCTGCTCATGAATTTGCCGTTGTACTCGCCGACCGCGCCCGCGCTCGGGCGGAAGCCCGGGTACGGCAGGTAGGCGCTCGCCGTCCATTCCCATACGTCGCCAAACATCTGGCGCAGCACGCCCGACGTACTCTGGCGGTCCGGCAGCGGCCGCAGCGCGTGGCCCTCGATGAAGTTGCCCGTGGGCGGCAGATTGCGCGCCGCGTGTTCCCACTCGGCTTCCGTCGGCAGCCGGCGTTCCGCCCAGCGCGCGAACGCGTCGGCCTCGAAAAAGCTCACATGCGTGACGGGGCTGTCCGGATCCACGGGCTGCATGCCGTGCAGCGTCATCTGCCACCACGTGCCTTCCCGTTCTTCCCAGTATTCCGGCGCCTGGATGCGTTGGTCGCAGACCCAGCGCCAGCCATCGGACAGCCATAGCCCCGCGCTCTGGTAGCCGCCGTCTTCGATGAACTCGAACCACTGGCGGTTGCTGACCGGATGCGAACTCAACTGGTACGGCTGCAGCAGCACGTTGTGGCGCGGGCCTTCGCAATCGAAGGCGAAGCCTTCGCCGCCGTGGCCGATCGCGACCACGCCGCCGGTGAAGCGTATCCACTCGGGCGCCGGGCGCGGATCGGCGATGACCTGCGCCGGTACGGGCGGCGCGTACGCGGGCCGCAGCGGGTTTTGCGCGAACAGGTGGAGGATGTCCGTCAGCAGCAGTTCCTGATGCTGCTGCTCGTGATGGAGGCCCAGCGTGATGAGCGCGGCCTCCTCGTCGGTCTGGGCATTCGCGAGCAGGGCGAGCATGCCCTCATCGACGGCCTCGCGGTAGGCGAGGATCTCGTCGAGCGATGGCCGCGTCAGCAGCCCGCGCTTCGGGCGCGGATGCCGCGCGCCGACGGCCTCGTAATACGAATTGAACAGAAAGCGGTACTGCGGATCCACGGGCTCGTAGTCCGGGATGCGCGCGGCCAGCACGAATTCCTCGAAGAACCAGGTCGTATGGGCCAGATGCCATTTGGCGGGGCTCGCATCGTCCATGGACTGCACGGTCGCGTCGGCATCCGAGAGATCGGCCACGAGCGCCTCGGTGGCCGCGCGCACATGCCGGTACTGCGCGGGCAGTGCGGGTTCCTGGGGAGGGTGGTGGGGATTGCGGTGAGCGGTGGGGTGAGCAGAAACGGCCGCGGCAGGCAGCAGGGCTGAGGTCATGCAGGCTCCCGGGTTTCGGACTGGATTCCGAACCATCATAGTCTCGAACCCGCGCGGCGGCGAGCGCCCGGGGACCGGCTATCGGTGTAGGAGGATGCTGACGAGGTGCGCCCGGCATGAAGCCGGGCGCGATGCGCGGCGCCTCGGGAGGGAGAACGCCGCGCGCGGGGAGCGGCGCGCCGGAGACGAACAGACAGCGGCGCGGAGGACTCGGGGGAACGATCAGGCGGCGGCGCGGGTAGCGTCGTTCAGCGCGGCGATGGCCGTGCGGGCGGCGCTCAGGCCGGCTTCGCGAGCCTCATTGCCCATGGCCAGGCCGTGTGCGCGGACGACGGTGACTTCCGGCACGCCGAGGAATCGCAGCACGGCATCCAGCGTGATTTCGTGCAGGTCGAGCGCGTTCGGGTCCTGACGGACGCCGCCGCGCGACGACACGACGATCGCCCGCTTGGCCTTGGCCAGGCCCACGGGACCCGTTTCGGTGTAGCGGAACGTGCGGCCAGCCTGCGCCACGCGGTCGATCCAGGCCTTGAGCTGGCTCGGGATGCCGAAGTTGTATTGCGGAGCGCCGATCACGATCACGTCGGCAGCCAGAAACTCCGCGAGCCACGTTTCGGTGCGCTCGAGTTCGGCTTGCTGCGCGGCGGTCAGGCCATCCTTCGGGCCGCCGAGCACCGGCAGCAGATCGTGCGTCAGGTGGGCGGGCGCGTCCTGGTCCAGGTCGCGCACTGTCACGGTCGCGCCGGGGTTCTTGGCAACGAGGTCGGCCACCACGCTGGCGGTCAGGCCGCGGGATACGGAGTTGTCGCCCAGTACGCTCGAATCGATTTGGAGGATGTTCATGTCGTCACTCACATCAAAAGGTTGGATGACCGAAAGATAGCCATTGCCCATTGGTAGCGGTAGTGAGGCAAAATGGAAATTATCGTTCTACCAGCGCAACAACGCCCCCCATGCAAGATCTCAACGACCTGTACCTGTTTGCCCAGGTGGTGCAGCACGGTAGTTTTTCCGGTGCCAGCCGCGCGACGGGCGTGCCTAAATCGCGCCTGAGCCGCCGTATCGCGCAACTCGAGAAAGACCTCGGCGTGCAGCTGTTGCGCCGGACGACGCGTCAGGTGCGCGTCACGCCACTTGGTGAGGCATTCTTCGAGCGCTGCCGCGCGATGCTGGCGGAGGCGGAAGCCGCCCGGGAGATCGTCGCGATGGCACGCGAGCAGCCCTGCGGCCGCCTGCATGTGACCTGTCCCGTGGTCATCGCGCAGGTGATCCTCGCCCCGGCGATCGGCGGATTCATGAAGGCGAATCCGGGTATCACGCTGGAAATCGAGGCGACCAACCGCCGCGTCGATGTCATTGGCGAGAACATCGATCTGGCGCTGCGCGTGCGGGACGTGCTCGAGGACTCGAGCCTTGCCGTACGCACGTTCGGCAAGAGCCAGCTGATGCTCGTGGCATCGCCCGCGCTGCTCGACAGCATCGGGCGGCCCCGGACGCCGCAGGCGTTGGAAGGCATGCCCGGCGTGGGGCAGAAGCCGCATGAAGGGAAGCATGAGTGGGCGCTGTTCGGCAAGGGCGGCCAGTCGGTGCATGTGGCGTACGAGCCCAGGCTGATCAGCGACGAATTTGCGCTGCTGCGGGAGGCTTGCCTGGCCGGCATGGGCGTGGCAATGCTGCCGCGCATGTACTGCCGGGACGAGATCGCGCGCGGGGATCTCGAGGTGCTGCTGCCGGAATGGGACCTGCCGATGGGGGTGCTGCACGCGGTGTTCCCTTCCCGCAAGGGGGTGACGCACGCGCTGCGGCTGTTCCTCGATTTCCTCGGCGAGATCCTGCCCGAGAATGCCGAGCGCTTCGGCATGTTCAGCGTGCCGCCGCCGCCGGGGATGCATCGCGCCGTGTTGCCCGCGGAGATGCCTCGAGAGGTGCCGGCCGAATGGAACGCGCCGCCGGAATGACGCGCGGGGCGTCCATCCATTGTGCGGTCGTTCGGTCGGCGGTGCGCTGCAATCGTTCGTTGTCGCAATCTTTCGTGGCGGCATCGTGCGTGCGCCCCGGCGCCGCGCGTTAGGATGGTGCGCCTGAGCCTTTACCTTCACGCCACCGCGCACTAAGGTACTTGTGCGAACCGCCCAAGTGGGCGATGACGCACGGCAGTCTTCTTTCACGCGGCACTTGTCTGCTCACGCTAAAGAGGGGGAATGACGATGGCTCGAACGCAAGGTAGTCAGGATCTGGGCAAGGCGCTGCTGCGCATCGTGCTGGGGGTTCTGATCCTGCTGCACGGGATCTCCAAGCTGATGGCAGGACCGGGGTTCGTGATCAAGGTGGTCACGCAGGCGGGTTTGCCGGAGTTCGTGGCCTACCTGGTCTACATTGGCGAGGTACTCGCGCCGTTGCTGCTGATCGTCGGGTTGTGGACGCGGCTGGCGGCGCTCATCGTCGCGGTGAACATGCTGGCGGCGTTGGCGCTCGTGCATGCGCAGCAGCTTGGCCAGATGGCCGATACGGGCGGATGGGCGCTGGAGCTGCAGGGCATGTACCTGGCAGCCGCGCTCGCGGTGGCGTTGCTCGGTGCCGGACGCTTCAGCATGGGTGGCATCGACGGTAAATGGAACTAAAGGATTCTCAACCACCGCTCTGACTGGAGTGCCCATCATGCTTGCGCGACTGCCTGCCCGTCCGTTTGCCCGTCCGTTTGCTTATCCTTTTGCCTGCCTGACCGCCTCCCTCCTGCTCGCGGGCTGCGCCACCGGCCCCGACATCCGCACGGACTTCAATCCGGCCACCAACTTCTCGGCATATCGCACGTTCGGATTCGTCGCGCGGCCGGGGACCGACCGGCAGGGCTACGAGAGCCTGACCACCCAGTATCTGAAGGCCGCCGTGCAGCGGCAGATGACGGAGCGCGGATACCAGTACACGCAGCAGTCGCCCGATTTGCTCGTGAATTTCAATGCGCGGCTGCGCCAGCGCATCGTCAGCGATCCGGCGCCGCTGCCGCCGCCGGGGTATATCGGGTATTACGGATACCGGGGCGGGCTGTATGGGCCGTGGCCGGGGTATGGCTTCTATAGCGATACCTACACGTATACCGAGGGCACGCTGAACATCGACCTCGTCGATGCGCGGAAGAACCAGCTCGTATGGGAAGGCATCGCGCGCGGCGCGGCGGACGAGGCCGATCCGCAGGCGAATCCGCAGGGGATCGACAAGGTCGTGGCGCAGATCTTCGCCAGGTATCCATTCCGCGCGGGGCAGTAACCTGAGCCGCTGGGTTTCCGCTTTCGGCTACGCGAGCGCGCGCGCCAGAAACGCGTCGCGCGCGAGCGGGCGCGACCATAGATAGCCCTGGCCGAGATGGCAGCCCAGCGCCAGCAGCGCGGCGCGCTGCGCTTCCGTCTCGATGCCCTCGGCGATGCATTCGAGGCCGAGGTCCAGCGCGAGCCGGATGATATTGCGGCAGATCACGGCACGCTGGCTGTTCCCATTCACACTGGAGACGAACGAGCGGTCGAGCTTGATCTGCGTGAAGGGCAGGTCGGCCAGCAGCTTGAGCGTGGCGATGCCCACGCCGAAGTCGTCGATGGCCACGCCGTAGCCCATCACGCGCAGGCGGTTCAGCGCGACGGATAGCGCGACGGTATCCGCCACCGGGAACCCCTCCGTCAGTTCCACCGTCAGCAGTCTTCGCGGCAGGCCCGCCGTGGCGACCATGTGCTCGAAGCGGTCGAGCACGCCCGGGCGGCATAGCGTCTGGGCGGATGCGTTGATGCCTAACGGGATGTCGACCCCGGCGGCCGTCAGCTGCTGTTGCACGGACAGGCAGCGTTCGGTGGCGAGGAAGAGGATGGGATCGGCGGCGTCCAGCGCTTCGAGCCGCGGGATGAACACGTCCGGGGGAACGCGGCCGAGCGTGGGATGGTGCCATCGGCATAGCGCTTCGGCGCCGGCGATGCGGCCGGTGGCGATGTCGAACTGCGGTTGCCATTCGATGTCGAAATGGCCGGCGCCGGTGTCGGCGGCCTCCGTGACGCTGTCCGCAACGCGCATGGCCAGCACCGCGGCGAGGATGGCGGCGTCGTCCGGTGCGGCGGGTTTGGGTGTGCTGTCGTGCCGCGGCGGGTCTTTGTGACGGACGATGGCGTCGTCGATGACGGGCACGAGGGCGTCCCGTTCCAGCGGTTTGTGCAGGGCGTGCACGCGCGGGAAGCCGAGCGCGAGCACGAGGTCGCGGTGCGAGTCGAGGATGTCGTCGGGCAGGGCGGTGAGCCATCCCCATACGGGTGGCGGACCGGCGAGCGCGTTGATGCCGCGGCGGCCGAGTTCGGCCACCAGTTCGGGGCCGTTCGCGACGGGCATCTCGATATCGCACAGCACGGCGTCGAAGGCGGTGGCCGCGAGACGGTCGGCGGCTTCGAGGCCATTGGCCGCGAAGTCGATTTGCGCGATGCCGAGCGCGCGCAGCTGATCGGCGGCGACCGTTCGCTGGAACGGATCGTCATCGACCACGAGGATGCGCAGTTCGGCGGCGACGGGAGGCATGGGCGGCAGGGGAGGGGAGCTGCATTCGATAGTACTCCATGGTTTTACGCCCATCGGTCAGAGGCGGCGATTGACGTCTCGGTGGATTTTGGTTGCAAACTCGTCGCAATCAACGCGGGCTTGCGCGGCACTTAACCGCTACAATCGCTGCCCGTAGTTTTAACGTGAATGGCGAACATGGGTTTGGGCTGGTTCGGATTGTCGACCTTGTGGATCGCGCCGCTCGTGTGGCGACTGGCGCTGCGCGTGCTTGCGCGCGAGCGTCCTTTTTTTCGTCCGCCGTTTGGCCGCGGCACGCTGCGTGTGTGGCTCGGTACCGCGATCGTGCTTTGTGCGAGCAGCGCGCTGGAGGCGCTGACCGGCGGCGATAGCGAAGGCGCGCTCGCGGGTGGCGGCGTGGGTCATGCGCTGGGTGGGATGGCGACGAACCTGCTTGGGTGGACGGCATCGCTGCTGATGATGCTGGCGGTGCTGGTGCTTGCGGCACCGATGGTGTTTGGCGAGACGTGGACCAGCCTGTTGCTGCTGCGCAAGCCCCGGGTGGCGGACGACGATGGCGATGCGGGGGGCGAGCGGAACGATATGTACCGCAGCGCGCGGCATGAGGCGCGGGAGAAGGCAGGCCGGCGCGTTCGCGGGGAGGCACGGGTTGCTGGCGGGGTTGGCGCCGGGGTTGGCGCCGGGGTTGGCGCAGGTACCACCGCGCAAGCGGTAGCGGCTTCCGTGGCGGGGTCCATGGCGGGGTCTTCCTCGGCGCGCGCGGCCGATTTCGCTGGCTCGACGGTGTCGTCGGGCTGGACGCCCGAGGTGGGTGGAGCGACGCGCCACAAGGGAATCGAAGCGGTCTCCGCGCGCAAGCAACCGGCCTGGCAGCCGCCGCCGCGGACGCGGCAGTCGCCGCCGCAGCCGGGGGAGATCTGGATTCAGCATGCGGGGCCGGCGGAGGCCGTCAAGACCAGGCCGTCTTCCGCCAGCGCGCCGGCGATGGCTTCGGCGGCGATGGCCTCGGCGCGGGCATCTGCCGCGACTTCGCTCGCGGGTCGCCCTTCTGCGTCGCCTGCTTCGCCTGCAGCGCCGGCTGCGCGCACGCCCACGGCTACCGCCGTGCCGGCGGCCCGCGGTTCGGCGATCACTGCGGCGGCCACTGCGGCGGCCACGACTGCGCCGGCACGCGCTGCGGCGGCCACTACCGGGCTGGCGGCCACTACCGGGCTTGCGGCAGGCGCTTCGGCGGCGACGACGGCACGCGTGTCGGCGATGGCGGCGCCTGCCGTAGCAGGGCGGGTTGCTGCGAGTGCCGCGACGTCCGCTGTTACGACCGGCGCGACTAGTGCGACCACTGCGACCACTGCGACCACTGCGACCACTGCGACCACTGCGGCCGCTGCTGCCGCATCCCGCGGCACGGTAATCAGCACTCCGTTCCGCAACCCGCAACTCGGCCTGCCGGCACGGATCACGACGCTACCGGGCGCACAACCGCGGGCGGCGGCCCCGGCGAGCCCTGGGCAACCCGCGACAACCACGGCGCCTGAAGCGGCGAGGCAGGCCGCGACAACGGCCGCGCCCGAAGCCGCGCGGCAGTATGCGACAACCGTCGCGCCCCAAGACGCGACGCAGGCCGCTCCCGCAGCGAGGCAGGCCGCGACAACGGCCGCGCCCGAAGCCGCGCGGCAGTATGCGACAACCGTCGCGCCCCAAGGCGCGACGCAGGCCGCTCCCGCAGCGGGGCAGGCCGCGACAACCGCCGCGTCCCAAGACGCGACGCAGGTCGCGACGCAGGTCGCGACAACGGGCGCGCCCGCGGCCTCGGCGCAGGCTAAGGCAGGCGCGGGGCTGGAGGCGGCGATGAACGCTGCGGCAACCGTTGTGCCCGAACTCGCGACGCAGGCCGCGCCGGGCGCTGTGCCCGCATCCGCGCAGGTCGCGGGGAGCGCCGCGCTGGCGGATGCGACTCCGGCGGCGGCCGTAGGGTCGGATGGCGGCACGCAGGGGATCGTAGCGGCGGCACCTGCGGCCGAGGTGCCAGCGCACGCGATGCATGACGCACCGACGCAGGCGGTTGCGACCGGGAAGCCCGAGGCTTCGGGGATCGCAACGGCTGGGGCTTCGACCGCCGTGCCCGACACCGGTGGTGCGGCGTCGCGAGCGGCAACCGCCATGGCGACGTTGGACCACGCTGCGCGCGCGGCGGAAGTCGCGCCACTGTCCGCCGCCGAGGCCGTGCTGCCGCCCATCGATGCGTCCGCAGTGCGAGACGCAATTCCGGACGCAACGGATGCCGCCGGGGACACCATTGCCTTCGACGCCCTGCGTCAGGAGGCCCTCGACCTCCTGACCGAACTCCGCGCCCTCGCCGCGCGAACCGGCGCGCGGCAGGTCGTGTGCGCTGACCCGGGCGTCGCGGGGGCGACCGAAGCCACAGTGGCCGAGCCAGCGGTGACAGTCGAGGCTTCCGCTGCGCCGGGCGTGGCCGAGCCCGCTGCGACGGCGGTCGCGCGCGCGCAGCCTCCGGTGGCACAGGGTGCGCCGGGCGACGCTGGCCCGGCCACGGTGGCCGAGGCTTCCGCTGCGCCGGGCGTGGTCGAGCCCGCTGCGACGGCGGTCGCGCTTGCGGAGCCGCCGGTGGCACCGGCTGCGCCGAGTGATGTGGCGCTGGCCACGGTAGCGGAGGCTTCCGCTGCGCCAGGCGACGCTGCGCTGGCCATGGTGGCCGAGGCTACCGAGCCGAGCGTGGTCGAGGCCAACGTCGCCGTGACCCGCTTCCCCGAGGCGGGCGGAGCGGCGCGCATGGCAGGTGGTGGCGAGGCGGCGGCGGCCGCGGTGCAGGATGCGGTGACGCAGCTCGCCGCTAGCGAAGCCGCGTTCGACCGCACCGCGTCGCCGGAAGCCGACGACGCCGCAGCGGTCGATGCCAACACCCTCGTGGAAGCTGCCCGGGTCGACGCCAACGCCCTCACGGAGGCCGCCCGGGTCGACGCCAACGCCCTGACGGAGGCCGCCCGGGTCGATGCCAACGCCCTCGACGAAGCCGCCCCGGTCGATGCCAACTCGTTGACGGAAGCCCCTCCGGTCGATGCGAATGCGCTCGTGCTATCCGCCCCGGCCGATGCCAACGCCCTCGTGGAAGCCGCCGCGGCCGCAGCGAAGCCGAGGATCGTGGTGCCGGCGGTCGTGGGCAATACCGTCTCGCTCGCGCCGCCGCCAGCTCCCCGTCCCCCGGTGGACTATCGCCTCCCGGGCGACACCCTGCTGGAACCGCAGGACGAACACATGCATCAGGTCTCCGAAGCCGACCTGCAGCAAACCAGCGAACTCATCGCCCAACGGCTCGCGGAGTTCAAGGTGCCGGTGTCGGTTGTCGGCGCCAGCGCCGGCCCCGTCATCACGCGATTCGAAGTGGACCCTGCCGTCGGCGTCCGAGGCGCGCAGGTGGTCGGGCTGATGAAGGATCTCGCCCGCGCCCTCGGCGTGACGTCGATTCGCGTGGTCGAGACCATCCCCGGCAAGACCTGCATGGGTCTGGAGTTGCCGAACGCCCGGCGCCAGATGATCCGGATCTCGGAGATCGTCAACGGCGAAGCGTTCCAGCAGCACGCCTCGCGGCTCGTCCTCGCAATGGGGAAGGACATCACCGGCAACCCGGTGGTCACCGACCTCGCCCGCGCACCGCACCTGCTGGTCGCCGGCACCACGGGCTCGGGCAAGTCGGTGGCAGTGAACGCCATGATCCTATCGATGCTGTACAAGGCCACGCCAGAAGACGTGCGCATGATCATGATCGACCCGAAGATGCTGGAACTGTCCGTGTACGAGGGCATCCCGCATCTGCTCGCGCCCGTCGTGACGGACATGAAGCAGGCCGCCCACGCGTTGAACTGGTGCGTCGGCGAAATGGAAAAGCGCTATCGCCTGATGTCCGCGCTCGGTGTGCGCAACCTCGCCGGCTACAACCAGAAGATCCGCACCGCGCAGGCCGCCGGCCGCAAAGTCCCGAACCCGTTCTCGCTGACCCCGGACGAGCCGGAACCGCTGTCCACGCTGCCCCTGATCGTGGTGGTGATCGACGAGCTCGCCGACCTGATGATGGTCGCCGGCAAGAAGATCGAAGAACTCATCGCGCGGCTGGCGCAAAAGGCCCGTGCCGCCGGCATCCACCTGATCCTCGCGACGCAGCGCCCTTCGGTCGACGTGATCACCGGCCTGATCAAGGCCAACATCCCCACCCGCGTGGCCTTCCAGGTTTCGTCGAAGATCGACTCGCGCACGATTCTCGACCAGATGGGCGCGGAGAGCCTGCTGGGGCAGGGCGACATGCTGTTCCTGCCCCCGGGCACCGGCTATCCGCAACGCGTGCATGGCGCGTTCGTCGCGGATGAAGAAGTGCATCGCGTGGTCGAACACTGGAAGCAGTTCGGTGAGCCCGACTACGACGAAGCCATTCTCGCGGGCGATACGCCCGAGGGCGGCGCCTCCGACCTGTTCGGCGACGGCGGCGGCGACGCCGAGTCCGACCCGCTCTACGACGAAGCCGTATCGTTCGTGGTGACGTCGCGCAGAGCATCGATCTCCGCGGTGCAGCGCCAGTTGCGCATCGGGTACAACCGCTCCGCGCGCCTGCTCGAACAGATGGAGGTCGCGGGACTGGTCTCGCCAATGGGCCGCAACGGGGCGCGAGAAGTCATCGCACCCGGCGGCGGAGACTAGCCGCGATGCGACGCCTGGCGCTGCTGCTCGTGGCGGCCCTGATCGGCCTGAGCATGCATGGCGCCATGGCGCAATCGGCCGACAGCGGTACGCTGCGCATCGGATCGAAACGCTTCACCGAGTCGTACATCCTTGGCGAGGTGCTCGTGCAGACCGCGCGCACGCAGGGCGACGCGCGGCACCTGCCGGGGCTCGGCAACACCGCGATCGTGTTCGAGGCGCTCAAGGCCGGAAGCATCGACCTCTATCCGGACTACACGGGCACGCTGGCCAACGAGCTGTTGCGCTTACCGCCCGGATTGCCTGCCGGCGGCGAACTCGATGCGATCAACGCCGCGCTGGCCCCGATGGGTCTCGGCGCGGCCATTCTCTTCGGTTTCCAGAACACGTACGCGATCGCCGTTTCCGACAAGACGGACACCGCGGGCACGGCAATACGCTCGTTGTCCGACCTTGCCGGTCAACCGCGCCTGCGGCTTGGCCTCTCGCACGAATTCCTCGGCCGCGCCGATGGCTGGCCCGGCCTCGCGCAGCGCTACCGCCTGCCGCAACAGCCAATCGGCCTCGATCATGGCGTCGCCTACGAGGCGCTGGCGCAAGGCCAGGTCGATGCGATCGACATCTACTCGACAGACGCCAAGATCCACAAGTACAAGCTGCGCGTGCTGACGGACCCGCTGCATTATTTCCCGCCTTACGACGCGCTGGTGGTGTACCGCCTTGACGTGCCGCGCCGCTACCCGGCGATGTGGCGCGCGCTCGAAGGTCTGGCGGGCAGGATCCACGCGGACCAGATGATCGACATGAACGCCGCCGCGGAAATCGATGGCGAGTCGTTTGCCGCGGTGGCGCGGGATTTTCTGGCTGGGCGCATCGGCCGCATCGACAAGACGTCCGGCGCGCCGGGCGAGTCGGCGCCGCCCGCGGGCGAACTGCCGCGCGTGGGCGAATTGCGTGGGGACCTCGCGCGCACGCTGTTTAGCGCCGACACGTGGCGCCTCACGCAGCGCCATCTGGCGTTGGTATTCGGCGCCGTCGGCGCGGCCATCGCTATCGGCGTGCCGCTGGGCATTGTCGCCGACCGCAGGCGGCGTCTGGGCCAGGGCGTGCTGGCGCTCGTCAGCGTCCTGCAAACGATTCCCTCGCTCGCGCTGCTCGCGATCCTGATCCCGTTACTGGGACGCATCGGCGTATGGCCCGCGATGGTCGCGCTGTTTCTCTACGCATTGCTGCCCATCGTACGCAATACGCACACGGGCCTCGGGCAGGTGTCCCCCGGCATGCGCGCCGCGGCGAGCGCGCTGGGGTTCCGTGCGCTGCAGGTGCTGCGGTACGTCGAACTGCCATTGGCGATGCCCGTGATCCTCGCGGGAGTGAAGACCGCCGCGGTGATCAGCGTGGGCACGGCGACGATCGCCGCGTTCGTCGGAGCGGGCGGGTATGGCGAGCGCATCGCCACGGGACTCGCGCTCAATGACCATGTGCAACTGCTGGCCGGCGCGGTGCCGGCCGCGGTCATGGCGCTCGTCATCGAGTGGGGCTTCGGCGCCTTCGAGGCACGCCGGCAACGACGCACGGCGAGGCAATAACCCGCGCTGACGTCGTGCATGGGTAGCGCTTTGCCGCGCTTCGGGATAAGCTCGCGTTCGTAGCTCATTAGAAGAAATACCGAGACGTTGAATGCGCGATCGCTACAGTCCCCTCCATACATGATCCATACATCGACCATGGGCGCCACGGCCCCGTGTGGCCTCGACCGAGGGCGGTTCTCGACGGCGCCCGGCCTTCCGATCGCGCTGCGGATAGCGCTCCTGATTGCGCTCCCGATTGCGCTCCTGATAGCACTGGCCTTTACGAGTGTGGCGCGCGCGGCGGCGCCCGCAGACCAGATCGAACGCGGCCGGTATCTCGCGCGGATCGCCAACTGCGCGGCGTGCCATACCAACACGGGCGGCGCGCCAATGGCCGGCGGCCTGCCGTTGCGCACGGGCGCTGGCACCGTCTACTCGACGAACATCACGCCGGACCCGGACACCGGTATCGGCAACTACTCGCTCCAGGACTTCGATCGTGCCGTGCGGCATGGGGTGGCGCGCGGCGGCAAGCGGCTGTATCCGGCCATGCCCTATACGTCGTACGCGCGCATGACGCAGGACGACGTCGCGGCGCTGTACGCGTACCTGCGCGCGGAGGTCAAGCCGGTGCGGCAGGCGGACACCCCCGCCGCGATGCGATGGCCGTATAGCCAGCGTTGGTTGCTCACGGTGTGGAACTGGCTGTATCTCGACGACAAGCCCGTGCGCGAGGATGCCGCGAAAGGCGTCGCGTGGAATCGGGGCGCGTATCTCGTGCGGGCGGTCGCGCATTGCAGCGCGTGCCATACGCCGCGAGGCATGCTCTACGGGGAAAGAGGCGATGACGAGCGCAGCCGGCATTTTCTTTCCGGGGCCATCGTGGAAGGGTGGTCGGCGACGAACCTGACGGGCGACCAGCTCACGGGTCTGGGCGCATGGTCGAAGGCCGAGCTTGCCGAATATCTGCGCACGGGGCGCAATGCGCATGCGACATCGTTCGGACCGATGTCGACGGTCATCTCCACGTCGACGCAGTACATGGCCGATGCCGATCTCGATGCGGTAGCCACTTACCTGAAGGCGCTGCCTGGCGCGCGAGGCGAGAACACGCCGTTCCGCTATGACGGCGCGGTGTCCGCCGAGCTCGAGCGGGGGCGGTTCGATCGCGTCGGGGCGCGGCAGTATGCGCAGTTCTGCATGCCCTGCCATGGGGCCGGAGGCAAGGGCTTCGCGCGGGTGTTTCCGCCGCTCGCGGGCAATCCGACGGTGGCCGATCCCGACCCGTCTTCGCTGATCAATCTGCTGCTCGATGGCGCGGTGACGGCGCGCGTGAGCACGGCGCCGACCGACTATCACATGCCGGGGTATGGCTGGACCATGGACGACCAGGAGCTCGCCAACGTGCTGACGTTCATCCGCGGGAGCTGGGGCAATCGCGCGGCACCGGTGACGGAGTCGGCGGTGTCCGCGCGGCGTTCGGCGATGGGGATGCGGGCGGCTACGGCCGCGCACGCACGATAGCCACAGGACAAGGCCACAAGAGAAGAGGCAGACGGCGTCATGACCATTACGCGCAGGGATTTTCTGAACGGAACCGCGCTCACGATCGCGGCGGGGCTCGGGCCGGCGGCGCTGTTACGGGCGGCCGATGCGGATGCGGCAACCGCGGCGTATCCGCCGGCGCTGACGGGACTGCGTGGCAACCATGCGGGGACCTTTACGCTCGCGCACAGCCTTGCCCGCGAAGGCGCGGCCTATCCGACGGTGCTGGCTCAGGAGGCGTATGACCTCGTTGTCGTGGGCGGCGGCCTGAGCGGTCTGGCCGCGGCCTGGTTCTATCGCCGCAAGTTCGGCCCGAAGGCGCGCATCCTGATTCTCGACAATCACGACGATTTCGGCGGGCATGCCAAGCGCAACGAGTTCACGGTACGGGGACGCAAGCTCGTGACGTATGGCGGGAGCGCGGACATGCCCGCCAGCGCGGCGGGCAATGCAGCGGTGCGGACGTTGCTCGGCGGGCTGGGGCTGGACGCCACGCGCGCGCCGGCGCTGGCGCAGACGCCATTCGCCGCGCTTGGCATGGGGCGCGCGGTGTTTTTCGATGCGGACCATTTCGGGCAGGACCGCTTCGTCCCGGGCGACCCGTTCGCGGCGCTGATCGACGCGCGTGTTGGCACGCCGCCCGGTGGCGGCACCGCCCGCCCCGCGCTCGACACGATCCGCGCGCATCTGGACGCCGCCCCGCTCGGTGCGGCGGATCGCGCGGCGTTGCTGCGGCTGGCGGGGGCGGATGGCGGCATCGCCGGCGCTGCCACGCGCACCGCGGACGCGGCAGGCGCGGCAAGCCCCGGGCTCGCGAGCGGGGCGGTTGACTATCTCGCCGGTATGGCCCCGGCCGACCGCGCGGCGTACCTCGCGCGTACGCGCTACGCGACCTTCCTTCGCGAGCGGGCCGGGGTAGGACTCGGCGGCCTGCGGTTCCTGCGTAGCCGCAGCAACGACGCCTATGCCCTGGATGCCGACGGCATCTCGGTCGCCGAGGCGATCTCCATCGGGTTGCCGGCCGGTGCCGGCATGCCCGCGCCCGCGCTCGACCAACGCTTGGGCAAGTCCCCCGCCTCACGCCTGTGGTTCCCCGATGGCAACGCCTCGCTCGCGCGGCTGCTGGTCCGCGACCTCGTGCCCGGTGTGGCCTCGTCGGCGGGCAAGCCCGAAGACATTGGGCGCGCGGCGTTCGACGCTTCTTTTGACTATGGCCGGCTCGACCGCGAGGGCAACGCGGTGCGCATACGGCTCGAGGCCACCGCGATCGCCGTGGAGCCCGATACGCGCATCACGCGCGTCACGTATGGCTGGCGCGGCAACCTGCATCGCGTGGAAGCCCAGCACGTGGTGCTCGCGGGCTACAACATGATGATCCCGTTTATCTTCCCCTCGCTGCCAGCGCCGCAGAAGGAAGCCCTGCGCGCCGAGGTCAAGGCGCCGATGATCTACACCAAGGTCGCGCTGGACCACTGGCGCGCGTTCGCCGCGCTCAAGGCGTGGCGCATCCACGCGCCGGCGATGGCCTACACCGACCTGTGGCTGGAGCGGCCCGTGGCGGGCAGCCTATCGGCGGCCGCCACGCCCGACGACCCGGCCGTGCTGCATATGCTCTATGTCCCGACGGTACCCGACAGCGGCATGAGCGTACGGGAACGGTTTCGTGCCGGCCGCGCGCTGTTGCTCGGCACGCCCTACGACGACCTCGAACGCGGCATCCGCGCGCAACTGGATCGAATGCTAGGCCCGGCCGGCTTCGCCTCGCGCGACGTGGTGCGCGGGATCACGGTCAATCGATGGGCACATGGCTATAGTTATATGTCGGGCACGCTATCGCCGGACGACGCCGCGTTGCAGACGGCGCTGGCCCAGGCAGGAAAGGGCCTCGGTAACGTGCGCATCGCGAATAGCGACAGCGCGGGCAGCCCATCGCTGACCGCGGCCGTGGAGCAAGCCTGGCGCGCCGTGGACGGCCTGGCCGCCATCGGCTGAGGGGAAAGCAGGGAAAGAAGGCGCCGCGCCGTTGCGAGGGGGCGGAGGGGGCGGGAAAAACGCGCAGCGCCGGAATGTCGGCGTTACTGATGCCGGGTCGCGAACTTCTGGAGGAGGCGTCCGAATTCCGCGAACTCGTTTTCGGAAAAGCTCTTCAGCCGTTCATTGAGTACCTCTGGCGCGATCTCGGGAATCTGCTCCGCCACGGATTTTCCTTTTTCGGTCAATACGAGGTTGACCACGCGCCGGTCGTCGATGCTGCGGCTGCGCGCGAGGAGACCTTTCTCTTCGAGCTTGTCCAGCATGCGCGTCATCAGGCCGCTGTCGATGCCCAGCATCTTGCTGATTTCGAATGGCGTGGAGGCGGACCCCCGCATCAGCGTCATGAGAATGCCCATTTGCTGGCCATTGATGTCAAGTGGGCGCAATGCGCAGTCCATTTCCATCAGGAGGCAATTACGGGCCTTGTTTAAGTGAAAGCCAATGCTCTGAGTGAGCAGAAAATTATCCCTGTTGTAGTGCTTCACGGCGTCATCCCCTATAGTCAAAGGCGGATTTTTCTCTGATCGACCTCGTATAAAGGGGTGGGTCGCTATATCAGGTTGTGACGGATCGGTTCGCGCGGCTGACCGCTAAACCTTGTCCCGCTTGACGAGTGCATCCGCGAGGGCATCGTCACGACTATTTTGATCGTGACTCTAAGAAAAGTGAATTAAATTTTATTATCATACGTATTAAAAATCACTCAAGTGCATATTTGTGACTGTTTTCCAATTCCCCCGATCGGGTGAATAATCAGCATAACTTGTTTGGACATAAGAGTATTAGTTTATGGGAGCATGTCCATCGATGCGATAATGAGTGATGAGTATTAAGGGAAAACCCGCGTGCCTGATATTCCGAACTGCGAAATATCCGATCACGCGGGCCAGCGCGGGGCGGGTCAGATGGCCGGCGCGGGGGGGAAGTCCAGCGTCGTGTCGTTCACGCGGTTGATCATGTTCGTGAACAGGATAGCGCTGATGGCCTGGATGGCTTCCACGATCTGGCGGTCGTCATAGCCGGCCGCCTTCACGCGTTCCACCGCCGCCGCCGGCAAGGTGCCACGCGTCGTCACGATCTCCAGCGCGAAGCGGACCAGCGCATCGATCTTCGCATCGTCGGGGAAGCTGCCCCGGCGCAATTGCTGCGTCTGCTCGACCGTGTAACCGGACATCTTGCCGGTCAGCGTGTGCGCGGCCAGGCAATAGTCACAGCCGCTGGCTTCGCTGACGGACAGGTTGATGGCCTCCTGCTCGCGGGCGGACAGCTTGCCTTGCTTGAGCAGCTGCCCCGTGGCCAGCGCATTGGCCAGCACGGCGGGAGCATTGGCGCCGATCGCGTTATAGGCATTCGGTACCTTGCCGACGGCCTTCTTGATGGCGCCGAACAGTTCAGCGGTCTGGCCGGTAGCGTCGTTGACGGCAATCGAATTGAGGCGGGACATGATGAATTCTCCTGGTTTCGTTACGGTAGTTGCGTCGGTTGCGCGTTGGTTTGTGTGCCGCGCTTCCATGACTTCATCTTACGTACGCAGCTGATGGGCATGAGTTAGAATCGGCGCAACTTTTTGCTCGATCGTCTCACCGCGTCTTTTCTCGCATGGATACCCTCAGCGATTTCGTTCGTTTGCTCGACCCGTCCGGCACCGTCGACCTGCAGTGCCGCGTGGCGGGCGCCTGGTCCGCGCATAACGAGCAGGCGGCGCCCGGGCACGTGCCCTATCACGTGATCCTCGATGGCAAGGCCGAGCTCACCGTGGGCAAGGAACGCGTGCGGCTGGTGGCTGGCGACGTGCTGCTGTTCCCGCATGGCGCCGCCCATACGATGCGGGCGATGCATCGCGGCGCGCGGCGTGCGCCAACGCTCAATTTCAACGGGGTCGTGACGGAGGTGCGCGTCGAGGGCGCGGCCGAGCCGCTCAACATCCTGTGTGGCACGTTCATACTCAGTCCGTCGTCCACGCTGCTGCTGCGCACGCTGCCCGAGTACCTGCACGTGCCGACCGCGTCGGCGGCGGAACGCGAGCATGCCGGCAATGGCGAGGCTGGCTGGCTGCGCGGGCTGATCGGCATGATGCATGCGGAGGCCGACACGCCGCGCCCCGGCAGCGCGGCGATCGTGGCCGACCTGTCCACCGCGCTGTTCACGGTGCTGATGCGTACGATCATGTCGCGCGGCGGCGTGGCGCACAGTCTGTTCGCGCTGATGGGCGACGCGCGCCTGGCGCCGGCCATCGAGGCGATCGTGCGCGCGCCCGAGCTGGCCTGGACGCTGGAGGACATCGCGGCCGCGTGCAATATGTCCCGCGCCACGCTCGCGAGGCATTTCTCGCAGGTGGGCGGTATCACGCCGCTTGAACTGGTGACGACGTTGCGCATGGAGCGGGCGGCGCGGCTGTTGCGCGAAGGCAACCTTTCGGCGGCCGCGGTGGCCGAACAATGCGGCTATGCCTCGCAGGCGGCTTTCGGCAGGCTTTTCGCGCAGCATTTCGGCGTGGCGCCGGGCGCGTTCCGGCGCGCCGAGCGCGACCGCCGCGCGGCGGCGGCGGGCGCCGTCTGAGCGGCAAGCGGCGCGGTCGCCACTCCGCGTGTCAGCGGGCGTCTGCTGGCAGCGCCCGATCGGGCGGTATAACCTTCAGGGACGTGTTGTTTCGTGGTCTTTCGTCATCGGAGGGAGATACCCATGGCGGCCCGTTCCATCGCATCGCTGTCGATCAGTTTCGGCCTGGTTTCGATTCCGGTGAAGGTCTATTCGGCCACCGAAAGCAAATCGGCCGTCGGCTTCAACCTGCTGCACAAGGGCTGTGGCTCGCGGCTGAGGCAGCAATACATCTGCCTCAAGGAAGGCGTGGTCGTCGATCGCGCGGACATGGTCAAGGGCTACGAGTTCGAGAAAGACCGCTATGTCACGTTCACCCCCGAAGAGCTCGACGCCCTCGAGGAGGCGGCGCAGCAGACGATCGACATCATCGCGTTCATGCCCATCGGGGCGATCGATCCGATCTACTACGACAAGGCGTACTACCTGGGTCCCGACAAGCGCGGCGGCAAGCCTTACAACCTGCTGGCCGAGGCCATGCGCGAGAGCGGGACATGCGCGCTGGCCAAGTGGTCGTGGAAGGGCAAGCAGTACATGGTGCAGATTCGCGTGGGCGAGGACGGGCTGATCCTCCAGCAGCTGCTCTATGCGGACGAGGTGCGGTCGATGGCGGACCTGCACGTCGAACGCGCCGACGTGCAGCCGGCCGAGCTGGCCCTTGCGCAGCAGTTGATCGAGCAGAACTCGGTCGAGGGCTACGATGCGGCGGCCTACGTCGATGAGGAGAAGCAGCGCATCCTTGAACAGATCGACAAGAAGATCGCGGGCAAGAAGATTACCGTCGCGGCCGAGACGCCGGCCCCGGCGGGCGGTGAGGTCATCGACCTGATGGAGGCGTTGCGCAAGAGTATCGGCGCCAACAAGCGTCAGCCCGCGGCCAGGTCGACGGGGAAGGCCGCCAAAGCCGGGCCAGCCGGGCCAGCCGAGCCAGCGGAGGCGTCGGAGAAGGCTGCCGCGCCGCGCAAGACCGCGAAGCGCGCCGTGGCCCCGGCACCGGCCGCCGCGCCAAAACGTGCCGCACGCCGATAGCGCGCGCGACGGCGACCGCTCATGACAAGGGAGAACTGACCCGGCAATGGATGCCTACTCGATGCGCGACGTCCAGGCGCTGCTCGGCATTTCGCGCACGGTCGTCACGGCGTTGATCGCGGCCGGCGTGGTGGCGCCGCGCCGTGGGCCGCGTCGCGAGTATCGCTTTACATTCCAGGACGTGGTGCTGTTGCGTACCGCGCAATCGCTGCGCGCATCGCATGTGCCCACGCGCCATATCACGCGCTCGCTGCGCCGATTGCAGGAACTCGGCCAGCAGGGGCGTCCGCCGACCGGCCTGCGCGTAGCCGCGGCGGGGCGCGACGTCACCGTGCGCGACCGGCAGGGACAGTGGCAGGTCGACACCGGCCAGTTCGTGCTGGACTTCGACGCGAGGCAGGAACGATCGCAGGCGGGCGAAGGCAAGGTGCTCGTGCTGGAACGATCGGGCGCGCGCGACGAAGGCGTTGCGTATGGCCCGGCGGGACGGTCGCCGGGGGCGCCGCACGGCTTGCCACGCGGTTTGCCGCGAGGCGCGGGGCACGATCCGGCATCGGGGAGTTGCGCGCCGCCTGATATCGCCGAGCTCGCCGGCGCCGACAGGCTCGACCCCGCGAGCGAATTCGCGCGAGGCGTCGAACTGGAGGAACACGCGCCCGACGAGGCGCGTGTGGCCTATGCGCGCGCCATCGCCTCCGACCCTGCCTTTCCCGATGCCTATCTGAACCTCGGCTGCCTGCTTTGCGACGGCGGCTGCTTCGAGGAAGCGATCCTGCTTTATCGCGCGGCGCTGCAGCGGCTGCCCGATCATCCCGTGCTGCATTTCAATCTCGGTGTGGCGCTCGAAGACGCCGGCGCGCCGCGCGACGCACTCGCGAGTTATCACGCGTGCATCGACCTCGCGCCCGATTTCGCCGATGCGCACTACAACGCCGCGCGCCTGCACGAGGCGCTCGGCGATCCCCACCGCGCGATCCGCCATTACAACCAGTACCGCAAGCTCGAACCGGCCATATAGCCGCGCGTTTCTCGCATTGTTGGCAAAAATGTTGCGTTGTAGGACGCAAGCGGACATCCGCGCCGCGCGGGCATGCCCAGAATCGGCCAAGGGAGACTGACTGGGGCAAGACTGCTGCGGAGGGCGCGATTGTTCAGGACATGGCGGGATGTTCTCGGGGGCGGATGGACGCCGTCCCCCGCCACACTGCTGCTATGGCTCGCGGTTTGCACGGTGTCGACATCGGCGGCGCTTTGGGCAGGCGCGCGCGTCACGGACGACGTGATCGCGAAGCGCGAGCGGGCGATCGCCTCCGATGTCGTGGTCGCCATTACGCGCATGATAGGCGTCGTGGAGACACACGGCAGGCGCAGGATGGATGGGCTGATCGGCCAGTCATGCGCCGCCATCGGGGACGCCCTCACCGAACGCCAGAGTTACATCCCCTATTTGCGCGCGGCCGCCACGGTCGCCGATGGCGTGGCGTACTGCTCGTCCACGCGCGGCAGCATTCGCGTGCCGCTCAGCTGGTATTTCGGCAAGAGCTTCGAGAAGGGCGGCACCGCGGCGGGCGGGCGCCGCATCGCGCTCGTGGGACGCACGCCGTTCCGCGATGCCGCGCCGACGCTCGTGCTGTTCGAGCCCACCGACCCCTCCGATGCGAGCCGCGGCATCCTGTACCTGATCGAAGGCGTCTACGTCGTCGATGCATTGGCGCACGGCCAGGGGTTCGGCGCGGGCGTGGTGGCGCTGACGGTTGGCAACGCGTCCATCTACCAGGATGGAACATTTCAGGACGGCCCGTTTCGCGAAGGACCGGCCCCGCCGGGCTACGGCACGCGCGCGACGTCCGCGCGATTTCCCATCACGGTGGCCGCCGTGGCGGACCCCGGGTTCGTGGCGGCCACGTCGCGCAAGTATGGGCTGATGTTCGGTGCCATCGGCCTGCTGGCCGGGCTGTTGCTCCTGACGATATTCCTGATCGTGGCGGCGCCGCGCCGCCTGCTGCTGCAAGCCGTCAGGCAGGGCCTGAAGCGCGACCAGTTCTTCGTCGTCTACCAGCCGATCGTCTCCGTCCGCACTCGGCAGCGCGTCGGAGTGGAAGCGCTGTTGCGCTGGCGGCATCCGCGCTGGGGCATGATCCCGCCGGGGTCGTATATCGAGACCGTGGAGTCGACGCCGCTGATCGCCGATATCACGCGCTTCGTGATGCGGCGTGTGGTCGAGGATGTGGAACGCTACCGGCCAGCGATGCCCATGCACATCGCCGTCAACGTGCCGCCGCTGAACCTGCGGCGCCGTGGCTTCGAGGCGGAGGCCGCCGCATTGCAGGGGCGCATGCCGGACGGCGCGGCGCTGGTGCTCGAGATCACGGAGCGGCATCTGCTCGCCGATCGCGGACAGGCGATGGAAGCGTTCGACCGCCTGCGGCGCGCGGGCATCCGGCTATCGGTCGACGACTTCGGCACGCGCAACAGCAATCTCGACCTGATTCGGAGCTTTCCGTTCGACTACCTGAAGATCGACAGCCAGTTCACACAGTCCGTGGATGACGATGCCAAGGCGCTGCTCGCGAGCATCGTCGCGATGGCGCATCATTTCCGGCTGGTGGTGGTCGCGGAGGGTATCGAGACAGAGGCCCAGCATGCGTTGCTGGCGGAGATCGGCGTCGATTGCGCGCAGGGCTATCTGTATCAGCGGCCCGCCAGCGCCGAGGCGGTGCTCGGTGCCGGCGGCGCGGCGCACGCGGAGCAGGACGCCGAGCCCGCGCTCACGGTGCATTAGTGCATGCGGGCACCGAGCGCGCCTCAGCCCATTGCGCTTTGCGCGAGCAGCACCACGTTCAGCAGCACGATGGCACCGGCGGCCGACCATGCGGCCACCAACGCACCACCGCGCACGCGCCATTCGCCCATCAACTCGCGGCTGGCACCGAATGTCACGAGCGGAATCACCGCGAGCGGCAGGGACAGGCTCAGCACCACCTGGCTGGCCACGAGCAGTTCGGCCGATCCGTGCTCGCCGAACACGCCCACGGCAGCCAGTGCGGGCACGATGGCCACGGCCCGCGTGAGCACCGCACGGCGGAGGCGCGACATGCGGAGGTTCAGAAAGCCTTCCATCACGGCCTGTCCGGCCAGCGTTCCCGTCACCGTCGAATTGAGACCGCAGGCAAGCAGCGCCACGGCGAACAACAGGCTCGCGAGATCCGAGTGGAGCAGCGGATCGAGCAGGCGGTGCGCATCGGCGAGGTCGCTGACTTCCGTCAGCCCGTTGGCGTGGAACACCGCCGCGGCAACGATGAGCAACGCCGCGTTGATCAGGAATGCGAAGCCGAGCGAGCCGAACGTATCGAGGTTCACGCCGCGCAGGACTTCGCGCATCTCGGTCTTGCGGGCGGCGCTCAGCTGGGCGCGCATCTCGGTCGTGACGTCGGGCGCGGAGTCGGCGGGCTCGGCAACCGGCGCATACCGGCGGACAAGCGCCGAATGCAGGTAGAGGTTGTGCGGCATCACGGTGGCGCCGACGATGCCCGCGGCAAGCCACAGCATCCCGGCATTGCGCACGATTTCCGGCGAAGGCTTGAGGCCGCCGAGGACATCGCGCCATTCCGGCTGCGCGAGCGCAAGCTGGGCGACGAAGCAGAGCGCGACGATCAGGATCAGCGCCGCCACGAGGCCCTCGAGCGTGCGGCGGCCTTCGCGCTGGAAGGCCATGATGGCCACGGTGGCCACGGCCGCCATGAGCACGCCGACCCAGAGGTTCACGCCGAGCAGCAACTGCAACGCGACGGCGCTGCCGACGATCTCGGCAACATCGCACGCGATGATCGCGATCTCGCTCGCGATCCAGAGCACGATGCTGGTCTTGCGCGAGAACCGTTCGCGGCTCAGTTGGGCGAGGTCACGGCCGGTGACCACGCCGATGCGCGCGGCAATCCACTGGAGCAGCATCGCGACGATGCTCGATGCCGCAATCACGAACAGGAGCTGGTACCCATAACTCGCGCCGCCGGCAATGGCCGTGGCCCAGTTGCCCGGATCCATGTAGCCGACGGCCACCAGCGCGCCCGCGCCCAGAAAGGCGAGCCGCGAGCGCGGTTGCGCGCGGGGCGGCAGGGCGGCGGTATCGAGGGTCGGCGGCATGATCGGGTTTCCGTTGTGCGGGTGAGCGGTCGGTGACGGTGTCACCCATGCAATACATTTTGTACACCCGCTGGCCGAAAGGCCAATTGGTAATCCCTAATCGCGCAATTGAGAATCGTTATTATTTAGCTATCGATGTGATGCACTTGCAACTTCAGGCGCTTTCGCCCGGAGGCGAAGGCGCTTCACGCCGCGTAACGATGAGACTACGGCTCAGACTACGCCTGCCGCTTCATTGCGGCGAGCATTTTTTCCGGAAGGAACGGCACGGACCGCAGCCTTGCCCCCGTGGCGGCGAACACCGCGTTGGAGATGGCGGCGGGAATGGTGGCGGGCGCCATTTCTCCCGCGCCCCAGGGCGGGGCTTCGGGTCGGTCGATGAGGCTGATGTGAATGTCCGGCACGTCCGGGAAACGCAGGATCGGATAGGTGTTCCAATCGACCGACGTGATCTTGCGCGTATCGAACTTGAGCTCCTCCATCAGCACGCGGCTGATGGTCTGGATGATGCCGCCCTCGATCTGGTTGCGCGTGCCGTCCGGATTGATGAGCTGCCCGCAGTCGTGGCTGCACCAGACGTCGGTCACCCGGATGGCACCAGTTTTGCGATTAACCGCCAACTCCAGCACGGTGGCCACATAGGTGCGGTCGTTGTCGTATCGAACGAATGCCATCCCGCGTCCACGTACGACGTCACGGGGGTCCCCCTTCCTGCGAATGGCCCTGGCGGTGTGCGCGTTCCACTTCGACAGTCGCGCCACGTCCTCCAGCACGGCGCGGGCGCGCGGGTCGGGGAGGTAGTCGAGCCGCCATTGCAGCGGATCGGCCCCGGCCGCCATGGCGAGTTCGTCGAAGAAGGCCTCGTTGGCGAACGCGTTCTGCAGCCGCCCGGGCGAGCGCAGATGCGCGGTCCGGAACGCGCTGTCCGTCATGCGATTCACCTTCGTGCTGACGTTGGGCAGCGTGTACAGGATGTCCGCGTTCTTCGAGATATTGCCGGTGACATAGGCGGGGCGATTGATGCCAGACGTGATCGTGGCCAGGAGCGGAAATTCGGCGATCGATCCCTTCTGCGCGGCGGCATAGAACTCGGACTGCCAGGCGACGGGGCGCTGCCGCGCGTCGAGGCCACCCTTGAGGTCGATCACGGTCGGCGGGCTCTTGGGATCCCAGCCGTGCTCGTCCGCGCGCATCCATTGCACGCGCACGGGCGCGCCCGCGAGTTGCGAGACCAGCGCCGCGTCGGCCGAACAATCCTCGTGCCCGTTGCGGCCATAGCAACCCGCACCGTCGAGGTAGATCAGCCGGACCTTCGCCTTCTCCACGCCGAGCGTCAGCGCGATCTCGCCTTGCAGCGAATGCGTCGACTGGGCCGCCGACCAGATCGTGCACTGGCCGTCGCGGAACTCGGCGACCGCGCAGGCCGGCCCGATAGAGCCGTGCGTGTTCGGCGGAAACTCGTAGGTGGCCTCGACGCGTTTGCTGGCGCTGGCGAGCGCGCCCGCGGCATCGCCCTTGCTGGCGGGCGTCTCGACGCTCGCGACGGGCAGGGCGCGCCAGTAGCGATAGAGTTCTGCCTGTTCGGGGAAGTGCGCCGGGTCGTCCCATTGGACCTTGAGCGCGCGGGCGGCCTTGATCGCGCCCCACTCGGTGGGACTCAGCACCGCAAGGAAGTCCTGTTTCCGGACGACGCGCACACCGGGCATGCCGGCGACCGACGACTCGTCGACGCTCACCAGTTTCGCGCCGGGACCGGCGGGACGGATCACGCGCGCATGGAGCATTTGGGGCAGGCGGAAGTCCTGCATGTACGTAAACGTGCCAGTGACCTTGCCGGGAATATCGACGCGCGCCACGCTCTTGCCGACGATGCCATGTCTGGCCGGGTCCTTGAGTGGCACCTTGGGGTCGAGCGCGACCTCGATCGGCTTGCCCGCAAGCAGTTCGCCATAGCTCACGCGATGGGCATTGTCCGCGGTGGCGATGATGCCGTCCCGCACGCTCAGGGCGGCGGGTTCCACCTCCCACTGCGTGGCGGCGCGCGAGACGAGCGCACGACGGGCGCTGGCGGCCGCGCGCCGCAGCGTGCCGCCGCCGTCCTGGATCGTGAGGCTGCCCGCGGTCTGGCCCTGATCGAGCGTCAGCAGCGTATCGCCCATGACGAGGTCCACCTGCGTGAAGGCGACGTCGAGTTCTTCGGCCACCATCTGCGCGAGCGCTGTGCGCGCGCCGGTGCCGAGGTCGACCTTGCCGCTGAACACGGTGACGCGGCCGTTGGGCGCGATAGCGAGCCACGCGTCAACGTCGCCCTTCGCCGCGGAGGCGCGCGTGACGGTTTGACCGGCGGCATCGACCGCGGTCACGGACTGGGCGAGCGCCGGATTGGCGGTAACGAGCAGGGAGGCCGGCAGCGAGAACGAGACCAGCAGGCCGCCGCTCTGCTTGAGGAAGGCGCGACGATCCATGTCAGGCCTCCTTCGACGGGTTACCCGACGCGCGCTTGACGGCGCGGATGATGCGCGCGTGCGTGCCGCAGCGGCACAGGTTGCCCGCCAGCGCATCGCGGATCTGCGCCTCCGACGGCTTCGGGTTCTGCTGCAGCAGCCCCACCGACGTCATCACCATGCCGTTGATACAGTAGCCGCACTGTACGGCCTGTTCATCGATAAAGGCCTTCTGCACCGGATGCGGCTGCTCGGGCGTGCCGAGGCCTTCCAGCGTCGTGATGCGCGCGTTGCCGACCGAGGCGATGGGCAGCACGCAGGACCGTGTCGCGGTGCCGTTGAACAGCACGGTGCACGCGCCGCATTGGCCGAGCCCGCAGCCGAATTTGGGGCCATGCAGGCCGAGGTTGTCGCGGAGCGCATAGAGCAGGGGCGTATCGCTATCGACGTCAACGGTCTGCATCTTGCCGTTGACCTGCAACTGGTACGTGGGCATGGGGTCTCTCATCTTGTCGTTATGGCGCGGGAGGGCGCAGAGTCGAATCTAGGCCAATGCGCGCGCGCCGAATAGTTTCAATTCCGTATATTGGAAATCTCTTCCGCCGGACCGGTTTTTTCTTCCTACACTGTGCGCACCCGACAACAGCGGTGCCTGCCAACCACATGCGTATTGCTATTCCCGACGATTACCAGGACTGCGTCCGCGGCCTCGACTGCTACGCGCGGCTGGCCGATCATGAGGTCACCGTCTTCCACGACAACGTCAGGGACGTAGACGCGCTGGCGGCGCGCTTCGCCGATGCAGATGCCATCGTGCTGACGCGCGAGCGTACGGTCATCACGGCCGCGTTGCTGGACCGCCTGCCGCGGCTGCGGCTGATTAGCCAGACGGGCAAGGTTGCTGGCCATGTCGACCTGCGCGCATGCACCGAGCGGGGCATCGCGGTCGCGGAAGGCAGCGGCTCGGGCGCGGCCACGGCCGAGCTGACGTGGGCATTGATGCTGGCCAGCCGGCGTTACCTCGTCAACGAGGTCAATCGCCTCCGCGGCGGACAGTGGCAGGGCCACCTGGGTCAGCAGCTGCGGGGCCAGCGTCTCGGCGTCTGGAGCTATGGCCGCATTGGCAAACAGGTGGCGGGCTTCGGCAAGGCCTTCGGCATGAAGGTATGGGTATGGGGTCGCGAGGGCTCGCTTGCCGATGCGCGCAACGATGGCTTCGAAGCGGCGCCGTCGCGGGACGCGTTCTTTGCCGAGAGCGACATCGTGAGCCTGCATATCCGGCTCAATCGTGAGACCGAGGGCATCGTCGGCGCGGGGGATCTCGCGCGCATGAAACCGAGCGCGTTGCTCGTGAATACGAGTCGTGCCGAACTGGTTGCGCCGGGTGCGCTGGTAACGGCGCTGCGGGCGGGGCGGCCGGGATTTGCGGCGGTCGATGCGTTCGAGCGCGAGCCCATACTCGGCGCGGACGATCCGTTGCTCAGGCTCGACAACGCCTTGTGCACCCCGCATATCGGCTTTGTCGAGCGCGACAACTACGAGGCATATTTCGGCGGGGCCTTCGACAATATCAACAGTTTCTTTGCCGGGATGCCGGCGAACCTCGCCAATCCGGAGGTGCTATCGCGGCTCCGACGCTGAACCCTTTTTTGCGACTGCGACGCTGAACCCTTTTTTCGGCTGCGACGCTGAGCCGTTTTTTCTCCCCGAACACTCCTTGGGACGTCCGCGCGCAACCCGCGCGGCCGTCCTATTTTTTTGTCCGCATCGTACCGATTGATTCCATCAAACGGAATTAATGGGGTGTCCCGAAAGCACGATTTGCTTACCCTGATCGCATAACGACAGGAGACACCTCAATGCATGCCTACACCGCCCGCGCGGCCTCCGCCGCGCTCGCCACCTGCCTGATGCTGGCCGCGTCGTTCGCGCCTGCGGCCACCGGCACCTTCCCCGACAAACCGCTGCGGCTCGTCGTGCCGTTCTCGCCCGGCGGCGGCACGGACCTCGTGGCGCGCGCGGTGAGCCTTGGCATGGCGCAGGTGCTCGGCCAGCCAGTGGTCGTCGATAACAAGCCCGGCGGCGGCACGATCATCGGCACCGACAACGTGGCCAAGAGCGCGCCCGATGGCTACACGCTCGTCATCGCCACGTTCGCGCATGCGGTCAACCCAAGCCTGCAGCCGAAGCTCCCGTACGACACCGACAAGGCATTCGCGCCGGTGGTCATGCTGGGCCGTTCCCCGAACGTGCTCGTCGTGCGGGCGGAGAGCCCGTACAAGACCGTGCAGGACGTGGTTCAGGCCGCGAAGAAGCAGCCGGGCAAGTTGTCCTTTGCTTCGCAAGGGCCGGGCACGTCGGCACATCTTGCGGGGGAACTGTTCAAGAGCCTCGCGAAGGTCGACCTCACGCATATCCCGTACAAGGGCGCGGGCCCCGCGATCACCGATCTGCTCGGCGGTCAGGTGGACCTGATGTTCGCCACCGCGTCGGCGGTCGGCAATCTGCTGGAGGGCGGCAAGCTGCGCGCGCTCGGTGTGACGACCGCGGCCCGGTCGACGAGCGCGGATCTGGCGAAGGTGCCGACGATTGCCGAGAGCGGGGTGCCGGGCTATGTCGCCGAGAGCTGGTACGGGCTGTTCGTGCCGGCGGGGACGCCCGCACCGGTCATTGCGAAGCTCAACGCGGCGGCGACCAAGGCAGCCAATTCCGAGGCGTTTCGCAAGCGCGCGGAGGCCGAGGGGCTGACGATCGCTACCGGTACGCCCGAGGACTTTGCGCGCTATGTGCGTGGCGAAGAGGCGCGCTGGGGCAAGGTCGTCAAGGACGCACACATTTCGCTGAATTGACCTCACCCCCTGACACCAGAATATTTCCGAGACAAGCTCACGTACCGCTATGAACGAATACACCCTGATCCAGCTCGCCGTACACGACGGCATCGCCATCCTCACCCTGAATCGCCCCGAAAAACGCAACGCCATCAGCGACGACATGCGCACCGAGCTGATCCATGCGCTCGAGCGCATCACGGCGGATCGCAAGATTCGTGCGCTGGTGCTGACGGGCAGCGGCAAGGGCTTCTGCGCGGGTGGCGACGTCGCCGGCATGCAGAAGCGCATGGACGCGCCGCCGGGCGAGGTCGGTTTCAACGGCTGGACGCGGCAGCAGCGCGTGCATCATTCCGTCGGGCTGCTGCATGACATGCCCAAGCCCGTGATCGCGGCGGTGAATGGCGGGGCCAACGGGCTTGGCGCCGATATGGCGATGGCCTGCGACTTCGTGATCGCCTCGGAGGCGGCCAGCTTCACGTGGTCCTATATCCATCGCGGCCTGATTCCCGATGGCGGCGGCATGTATTTCCTGCCGCGGCGAACGGGGCTGTCGAAAGCCAAGGAACTGATCTTCAGCGGGCGCAAGGTCGATGCCGCGGAAGCGTTGCAACTCGGTATCGCGGACCGTTTGAGCGCATCGGCCGACACGCTGCTGAAGGAAGCCGTCGCGTGGGCCGCCGAGTTGTCGCAGGGTTCCGCCACCGCGCTCGCGCTCGGCAAGACGATCCTCAACCAGTCGTTCGAACTCACCGCCGATCAGGTGTTCGGGCAGGGGAGTCAGGCGCAGGGCATCTGCTACACGAGTGCCGAGCACCGGGCTTCGGTCGAGGCGTTTCTGTTGAAGGCCGCTGCCGCGGCCGCGGCGAAGGGGTAAGGCAATGGTCTCGCAAGCAATGACCTCGAACGTCATCTCGCGCCTCGTCCGCCCGCGCAGCGTGGCCGTGATCGGCGCCTCCGCCGACCCGGCCAAGACGGCCGGCCGGCCCGTCTCGTACCTTACCCGCCATGGCTTCGATGGCGCGATCTATCCGGTGAACCCAAAGGTGGAAACCATCGACGGCCTCCGCTGCTACGCGGATATCGCCTCGCTGCCCGAAGTCCCCGACGTCGGCATCGTACTGCTGGGGGCCGAGCGCGCGCACCTGGCCGTGCGCGAGCTGGCGCAGCGGGGCACCGGGGCCGCCATCGTACTGGCCAGCGGGTACACCGAGACCGGCGAGACCGGCGCCCGGAGACAGGCCGAACTGCTCGAAGCGGCAGGGAACATGCGCCTGCTGGGGCCAAACACGATCGGCCTCGTCAACGTGACCGACGGCATTCCGCTCTCCGCGAGCGGCGCGCTCGAAATGGAAGGCTTCCCCGCGGGGAACATCGGCGTCGTCTCGCAAAGCGGGGGCATCCTCGGCGCGCTGCTGTCGCGCGCGGCCGCACGCGGTATCGGTCTGTCCAAGCTCGTGTCGACGAGCAACGAGGTAGATCTCGACCTCGCGGACTTCGTCGACTACCTCGCCGACGATCCCGCCACGCACGTCATCGCGCTATACGTGGAAAGTGTCCGCCATCCGGCGAAGTTCCGCGCCGCCGCGCTCAAGGCGGCCGCCGCGGGCAAGCCCGTGGTTGCATTCAAGATCGGCCGCTCGGAAGCGGGCGCGCGGGCCGCGGTATCGCATACGGGCGCCATGGCCGGGGCCGATCGCATGTACGACGCGCTGTTCAGACAGGTTGGCGTGATCCGCGCGCAGACGTTCGCCGACCTCATCGATATCCCCGCCGCGCTCGCCACCGCGCGTACCCTGCGCGGCAATCGCGTTGCGGTGCTGACGTCCACCGGCGGCGCTGGCACGCTGGTCTCCGATGCCCTCGGCGTCTCGGGCTTCGAAACGCCAGCGCCCGATGCGGACACCGCGGCACGCCTGCGCGCGCTGCAGAAAGGCGACCATGCCGCGCTCGACCGCAACCCGATCGACGTGACGCTGGCAGGGTTGCAGCCCGACCTGCTGCGCGGCGCCATCCGCGCGCTGCTCGCGAGCCCGAGCTACGACGCGGTGACGATCATCGTCGGCTCGTCGGCGCTGGCGATGCCGGAACTCATGGCCGATGCGATCCACGACTGCCTGCCCGAGAGCGACAAGCCCGTGCTGGCCTACGTGAGCCCGCATGCGCCGCATGTCGCCGCGGTGCTCAACCAGCGCGGCGTGCCCGCGTTCAGCGCCCCGGAGAGCTGCGCGGTGGCGTTCGAAGCGATGCTCGCGGCGAGTCGCCTGAGCGCGGTACACGAGACACCCGCTTCGGCATTGCCCGCGGTGGAGACCGGTGACGTGCCCGCGGGCTCGCTCGACGAGGCGGCGGCCAAGCAGTTGTTCTCGCGCTTCGGCGTCCCCGTCGTACGCGAAGCGGTGGCGACGACGGCGGAGGAAGCCGTCGCGGCGGCCAGGTCGTTCGGCGATCGCGTCGTCCTCAAGATCCTGTCCTCCGCCATCACCCACAAGAGCGACGTGGGCGGCGTCGCGGTCGGCGTCGCGCCGGAAGCCTTGCCCGAACGCATGACGCGCATGCGGGAGGACGTACGCAGGCACACGGGCAGCGCGCCCGAGCGCTTCCTGGTGCAGGAGATGGTGCAGGCCGGCGTCGAGCTCATCCTCGGCACGCACCGCGACGCGCTGGGCACCGCGATCCTGCTTGGCATGGGCGGCGTGACCGCCGAATTGTTCCAGGACACGACGATCCGGTTACTGCCCGAAAATGGCGGCTTGTCACGCGAGACCGCCGCGGCGATGATTCGCGAGTTGAAGACGTGGCCGCTGCTGGATGGCTATCGCGGCCGGCCAAAAGCCGACATCGAAGCGCTGGCGGATGCTATTGTCGCGTTCTCGAACATGGCGGCGTCGTTGGGCGCGCGCCTCGTCGAAGCAGAAATCAATCCGGTCTTCGTGCTGCCCGCCGGCCAGGGCGTGCGCGCGGCAGACGGTGTCGTGGTCATGGTTGCATAGCGGAGCAGACGAATGGGAGTGTCCTCGGAGGAGGCAGCAAAGCGGGCGGAAGCGCAGGCGGACAGGAGTTCGACGGTACGCGCGAACATCGCGGAGGAAGGCCGTGCGATCGACGGCGGCGCCGAAGCCGCGGCGGTGGTGGATCGGCTCGCGTCGCAGTCCCGCTATTTCCTCACCGATGCCGACGGCACGCAGATGGTATGGCGGCGGTTCGGCGAAGGCCCGGCCGTGCTGCTCGTGCATGGCGGCCATGGCAACTGGCTGCACTGGGTGCGCAATATCGAGGCACTGGCCGCGCACCATACGGTCTGGGTGCCCGACATGCCTGGCTACGGCGAGTCGGGCGACCCGACGGGGCCGGAACTTTCGCAACTCGTCGCGGCCATCGCGGCCGGGTACGCGCAGTTGCCAGACCCGGGTCCGATCGACGTGGTCGGCTTCTCGTTCGGCGGCCTGACGTCCGCGCACCTGGCGAGCGTATTACCGCGTGTGCGCCGCCTCGCGCTGCTCGGCCCCGGCGGCCATGCGGGGCCGCGCCGGCAGCAGCGCGCGCTTGTCGACTGGCGCGCGGCGCCCGATGCCGGGGCGCTGGCCGCGGCCATGCGCCACAACGTCGAGGCCTTCATGATCTCCAACCCGGAAGCCATCGACGCGCTGGCGTTGCTCGCCTACACCGATGCCTGCCGCCATACGCGCTTCCGCAGCAAGCATATCTCGCGCGCGGGCGGGCTCGCCGAGGCGCTGGACCGGTTCCGCGGCCCCTCGCTGCTGATATGGGGAGAGGATGACGTCACGGCCGATCCCGACAGCGCGCTGGCGCGCCTCGTCGATGGGCGTCCGCGCCGCGAAGGGGTGATCGTGCCCGAGGCCGGCCATTGGGTCCAGTACGAATCCTTCGCATCGATCAATGCCATACTGCTGGACTGGTTCGAGCATTGACGGAGGTCGCACGTGGATTCGCAGGAAGCGCGCATCCGTGCCCGGGGGCGCCCCGCGAGCACGCAGGCCAACCGCTCGCTCGAGCGGGGCATCGAAATCCTGCGCGCGTTTCGTCCCGGGTCCGAGATCCTTGGCAACGGCGAGCTCGCTGAACGCACGGGCCTCGCGCGCTCGACGGTCAGCCGGCTGACCCAGAGCCTCGTCGATACGGGCTTCCTGCAATACGACGCCACGCTTCGCGCGTACCGGCTTGGCGCGCCCGTGCTCAGCCTCGCGCATGCGATGCGCACGGGTTCCACGCTGCTGCAGGTGGCCGCGCCGCTGATGCGCGATCTGGCGCAGGCCGAGCACCTCAACGTCGGCCTCGCGCTCGCCGATCGCGACGAGATGGTCTATCTGGAGTCGATCCGTTATGGCCGCCGCACCTCGCTGCGCAACGTCGCGGCGGGGCAGCGCGTGCCGATGGCCCTGACGTCGCTGGGCCGTGCGTGGCTCGCCGCGGCGCCGGACGACGAACGGGAAGGGTTGATGCGGCAATTCGCGCGCCGCTTTGCCACGCACTGGGCGTCGCTACACGCGGAGATCGATGCGTCGATCGCGCAGGTGCGCGCGCATGGCTGGTGTATCGCAAGCTGGCAGCCCGAGGTGATGGCAATCTCGACGCCGATGCGCGTCGGGCATTATCCGGTGCACGTGCTCAACGTCAGTCTCTCGACGAAGGCGTCTATCGACGAGGCGGCGAAAGAGCTGGCGCCGCATCTGATGCGACTGGCGGGCGATATCGACGCCGCCTTTGCCAACCTGCAGGCATGACGAGCCCGGGGGCCTGACCCCGCGGCGCACCTTCCTGGGGGCGAACCGCGGGGCAGGGCCGGGGTACCACATACGACCTGCGACCCCTCCTACTTCTCTCTCCTGCTCCTCCCTCCTTGTTCGCTCAATGGCTGATCATCCACGGCCGGCCGGCCGCGTTGCCCTTGACCGCATCGGCGCGCGTGCCGGCTCCCGCATCCGCGCGCCCGGCAAGCTTCACCGACGAACAGCAGCCACAGCCCGCGCCATGATGCCGTGACTCGCGCGGCGCATGCGCGCTACGCTCGTTGGTCGCATGCGCCGCGCGCGAGGCCGCTGGCATGCTCGCAAACGCCGGCGCGGCAACGAGCGCGCGAGGCGAGGCGGCCCCGCACGACGGACAGGTGCAAGGATCGTCTCGGCGCGAGATCGAGCGCAGCACCGCGAAATCACCGCAGTCGGCACAACGGTAGTCATAGGTGGGCATGGCGGCTCCGTGCTTTGTGACGATGTTCAGAGGTCCGGCGACAACGGCAGATCGACCCCACCCGTGATCATTTTCGTCGGCCCCGACGCGCTCGGGCGGATATCGAAGTCGAAGATCTGCGTCGGCAGCCACAGCGTGGCGCATGCGTTCGGGATATCGACGACGCCGCTGATATGCCCCTGCACGGGCGCCGTGCCGAGAATCGAGTACGCCTGCGCCTTCGAGTAGCCGAACTTCGTCATGTATTCGATGGCATTCAGGCACGCCTGGCGATAGGCGACATGCACATCGAGGTAGTGCTGCTTGCCGGCCTCGTCGACCGAGATGCCTTCGAAGATCAGGTAGTCGTTGTACTGCGGCGTGATGGGGCTCGGCTTGAAGATGGGGTTCTTGATGCCGTACTTGGCCATGCCGCCCTTGATCAGCGTCACGCGCATATGGACCCAGCCGGCCATCTCGATCGCGCCGCAGAACGTGATTTCGCCATCGCCCTGCGAGAAGTGCAGGTCGCCGACCGAGAGGCCCGCGCCATCGACATACACGGGGAAGTAGACCTTGGCGCCGCGCGACAGGTCCTTGATGTCGCAGTTGCCGCCATGCTCGCGCGGCGGCACGGTACGCGCGCCCGTGGCCGCGGCGGCATCGCGTGCCTCGCCCTGCAGCTTGCCCATATGCGCGGTGGCCGCGAACGGCGGGTTGGCCAGCGGCGGGACGCGGTCCGGCTCGGTCGCGATGAAGTCCATCTCCCGCTTGTTCCACGTCTCGAGCATCGCCTTGTCCGGCAGGCAGCCGATCAGGCCCGGGTGGATCAGGCCCGCGAAGTTCACGCCGGGGATATGGCGCGACGAGGTGAACATGCCATGGAAGTCCCAGATCGACTTCTGGGCCTGCGGGAAGTGGTCGGTCAGGAAGCCGCCGCCGTTCTTCTTCGAGAAGAAGCCGTTGAAGCCCCAGAGGCTGTCTTGCTTCGCGCCGATGTCGAGCAGATCGACGACGAGCAGGTCGCCGGGCTCCGCGCCTTCCACGCCGACCGGGCCGGACAGGAAGTGGACGGTGCTGAGGTCGACGTCGCGCACGTCGTCGGCCGAGTCGTTGTTCTTGATATAGCCGCCGGTCCAGTCATACGTCTCGAGGATGAAATCGTCGCCCGGCTTGACCCAGCAGGCCATCGGGATATCCGGATGCCAGCGGTTGTGGACGTTGGGGTTCTCGTAGGGCGATTCGGCCAGGTCGACCTTGATCAGGGTGTCCGTCATGACATGCCTCCTTGGAAAGATAAAAGAAATCAGACCGACAAGAGCTGCCGGATGTGATCGTGGTCGGTGCCGTTGCGCTGTGTTTCGTGCACGAAGCGGCCGCCCTCGATGACGAACAGGCGGTCCGCCACGTCCAGCGCGAAGCTGAGCACCTGCTCGGAGAACACGATCGTGATGTCGCGCGTGCGGCGAATCTCGTTGAGCGCGCGCGCGATGTCCTTGATGATCGACGGCTGGATGCCTTCGGTCGGCTCGTCGAGCAGCAGCACCTTGGGGTTCGACACCAGCGCTCGGGCGATCGCCAGCTGTTGCTGCTGCCCGCCGGACAGGTTGCCGCCCTTGCGGCGGCGCATCTCGAACAGCACGGGGAACATGGCGAAGATCTCGTCGGGAATGCGGCGGCTCGTACCTTGTTCCATGCCGGTGAGGATGTTCTCCTCGACGGTCAGGTGCGAGAAGATCATGCGGCCCTGCGGCACATAGCCGAGACCGGCGCGCACGCGGCGGTAGCTCTCGTCGTGCGCCACGTCGCGGCCATCGACGCAGACCTGGCCCGAACGCACGGGCAGCATGCCGATCATCGCCTTGAACAGCGTGGTCTTGCCCATGCCGTTGCGGCCCATGATGGCGACCGTCTCGCCCTGCGCGGCGGCGAACGAAATGCCGTGGAGGGCCTCGCTCTGTCCGTAGTTGACGACAACGTTGTCGACGCTCAGCATGATTTCTCCTCGGTGGCCCGGCTCAATGGCCAAGATAAACGTCGATGACGCGCGGGTCGTTCTGCACCTGATCCATCGAGCCCTCGGCCAGAATCTTTCCCTGATGCATGACGGTGACCTTGTCGGCGATCTCGCGCACGAAGTCCATGTCGTGCTCGATGACAATCACGGCGCGGCCGCGGCTGATGCGCTTGAGCAGCTCGGCCGTCTGCTCGCGCTCGCGCACGCTCATGCCCGCGATCGGTTCGTCGAGCATCAGCAGTTGCGGCTCCTGCATCAGCAGCATGCCGATCTCCAGCCATTGCTTCTGGCCGTGCGACAGTTGCGCGGCCTCGCGTTCGAGCGCTTCCGACAGGCCAATCTCCGCGGCCACGTCCGACACGCGCTGGCGTACCTCGGCATCGGTCTTGAAGGCGAGGGCGCCGAACACCCCGCGTCCGCGCGGAAACGACACCGCCAGGTTCTGGAACACGCTGAGGTTCTCGTAGATCGAGGGCGTCTGGAACTTGCGGCCGATGCCGGCACGCACGATCTGGTATTCGGGCAGTCCCGTCATCTCGCGATTGACGAACTTGATGCTGCCGCCGGTCGCGCGCGTCTTGCCGCAGACGAGGTCGAGCAGCGTCGTCTTGCCGGCGCCGTTCGGGCCGATGATGACGCGCAGTTCGTCGCGATCGACGTACAGCGTGAGCTTGTCGATCGCCTTGAAGCCGTCGAAGGAGACCGTGAGATCTTCCACGGCCAGCATGAAGTCGGTATTGCTCATGGTCGCTCCTGTGACGTTGTGCGGTGGCGATCAGGCTGCCTTGCCGGGCACGCCTTCGGCAGGGGTGGCCGCGTCCCCGGCCGGCTTGCGGCGCACGTATTTGCTGTAGAGTCCCGCCAGTCCGTCCGGGAAGGCCACAACGACGCCGATGAACAGCGCGGCCATCAGGAACAGCCACAGGTCCGGAAAGCTTTCGGAGAAGTAGGTCTTGCCCGCGTTGACGAGCAGCGTGCCCCATACCGCGCCGACCAGGCTCATGCGGCCGCCGACCGCGGCAAAGATCACCATCTCGATCGACGGCACGATGCCGACGAACGACGGCGACATGAACCCGACCTGCAGCGTGAACATCGCGCCGCCGATCGCGGCCAATGCGGCGGCCAGGCAGAACACGAATACCTTGAACATCGCCACGTCGTAGCCGGAGAAGCGCACGCGATCCTCCTTGTCGCGCATCGCCAGCAACAGCACGCCGAGCTTGGTTACCTGCACCCAGCGGCACAGCGCGATGACGGCGAACAACAGCACCACGTTGACGAAGTACAGGATCAGGCGGGCACTGTCGGTGCGGATATCCCAGCCGAGCATGGTCTTGAGGTCGGTGATGCCGTTGACGCCGCCCGTATAACCTTGCTGGCCGATGATCAGCACGGACAGGATCAGCGCGATGGCCTGCGTGATGATGGCGAAGTACACGCCACCGACGCGGCGGCGGAACATCGCGAACGAGACGATGAAGGCGAGGGCCATCGGCACGACGATCACGCCGATCAGCGCCACGGGCAGATGGCGGAACGGCTCCCACCACCAGGGCAGCGCGGTGAGCTGGTTCCAGTCCATGAAGTCGGGGATGCCCGGCGTCGACTGGATCGCCGTGCTCTTGGGGTCGGATGCCTCGAGCTTGAGGAACATCGCCATGGCATAGCCGCCGAGGCCGAAGAAGACGCCCTGGCCCAGACTCAGCACGCCGCCGTAGCCCCACAGCATGACGAGACCGACCGCCACGAATGCGTAGCTCAGGTATTTGCCGACAAGGTTGAGCCGGAAGATATCCAGCGAAAGCGGCATCACGACCAGCAGCACGAGGGCCAGCAGCGCGTAGCCGCTCCAGCTGGAGCCGGCAACGGCGCGTAGCTTTGCGGGCAGGGTTGTCGGAATGGGCATGAAGAGCTCCGGTGGAAACGTGTGTCAGCGACGGATATCAGCGACGGACGGCGGGGGCAAACAGTCCCTGCGGCCGAATCATCAGAATCGTCACGATGAGCAGCAGCGTGGTGACACGCGCCATCGACCCCGTCATGAAGAACTCGGTAATCGATTGCGTCTGCGCAATCCCGAATGCCGAGGCAACCGTGCCGGCAAGACTTGCCGCGCCGCCAAACGTGACGACGAGGAACGAATCGACGATGTAGAGTGCGCCGCTGGTAGGCCCGGTAGAACCGATGGTGGTGAATGCCGCGCCGGCCACGCCCGCGATCCCGCAGCCAATCGCGAACGTCACGCGATCCGTGCGCTTCGTATTGATGCCCGCGGCGTTGGCCATGGGACGGTTTAGCGTGGTGGCCCGCACGCGCAGGCCCCAGCGGGAGCGGTACAGCGCGAGCCACACGAGACCGGCGACGCCAAGCGTCAGGGCCATCACGAACAGGCCATTGATGGGGATGTCGAGGCCTTCTGCCGGGGCCCACGAGCCCATCAGCCAGTCGGGCAGCGTCGGACTGACTTCCTTCGGCCCGAACGTCGAGCGGAACACCTGCTGCATGCCGAGCGAGAGGCCCCAGGTGGCTAGCAGTGTGTCCAGCGGACGCTTGTACAGATGCCGGATCAGCGCCCACTCGGCGAGCCATCCGGCAAGGAAGGCCAGCACGAATGCGACCGCGATCGCGAGCGGAAAGTAGTAGGGCATCCACGACGGGGCGAGGCGCTCCGTCATCGTGGATGCGAGGAAGATCGTATAGGCGCCGATCGTCATGAACTCGCCGTGGGCCATGTTGATGACGCCCATCTGGCCGAAGATGATGGCCAGGCCCAGTGCCATCAGCAGCAGGACCGAGAACAGGCTCAGGCCTGCAAAGCCCTGCATCAGGCCGATGTTCAGCATGTCGGACAAGTTCATGACGTATGACTCCGCGCGTGGTTGATCTCTTTGCTGCGCCCTTCGGGCTCTTGCCTGGCCCTTATTGGTAGCCCTTCGGGAACGGGTTCGGCGGAATCAGGTCCGGCGACTCGGCCACCACCTTGAATTGCCCGTCGAGCTGGGCGAGGCCCACGCGCGTCTTGCTCCACAGGTGATGGTTCGGATCGACCTTGACGTAGCCTTCCGGCGCGGTCTTGAGCTCGAGACCCGGCGACGCGGCCACGACCTTGTCCACGTCGAAGCTGCCGGCCTTTTCCACGGCCGCTTTCCACAGCCAGGGGCCAAGGTAGCCGGCCTGCGTCACATCGCCGATCACGGACTTGGCGCCGTACTTCGCCTTGAACGCATCGACGAACTTCTTGTTGTTCGCGTTATCGAGCGACTGGAAGTACTTCATCGCCGCGTAGAAGCCCGCGATGTTTTCGCCGCCGATGCCGAGCACTTCGTCTTCGGTCACGGAGATCGTCAGCAGGAACTGCTTGTCCGCCGTGATGCCGGCCGCCTTCAGCTGCTTGTAGAACGCCACGTTTGAGCCGCCCACGACGATCGCGTAGATGCAGTCCGGCTTGGCCACCTTGATCTTGTTGATCAGCGAGTTGAAGTTGGTATGGCCGAGCGGGTAGTATTCCTCGCCGACCACCTTGTTCTTCTGGAAATTCTCGATGTGCTTGCGCGCGATCTTGTTCGACGTGCGCGGCCAGATGTAGTCCGAGCCGATGAGGAAGAAGCTCTTGGCGTTCTTCTGTTTCGCCGCCCAGTCCAGGCCCCAGATGATCTGCTGCGTGGCTTCCTGACCCGTGTAGATGACGTTCTTCGACTGCTCGAGGCCTTCATAGAAGGTCGGGTAGTAGAGCAGGCCGTTTTCCTTCTCGAACACCGGCAGCACGGCCTTGCGCGAGGCGGAGGTCCAGCAACCGAACACGGCGGCGACGCGGTCGTTCACCAGCAGCTTCTTCGACTTCTCGGCGAAGGTCGGCCAGTCGGAGGCGCCGTCTTCCTTGATCACCTTGATCTTGCGGCCCAGCACGCCGCCGGCGGCGTTGATCTGATCGATGGCGAGTTGTTCGGCCTGGATGGAACCGGTTTCCGAGATGGCCATCGTGCCGGTGGCCGAGTGCAGCTGACCCACGGTGACTTCGGTATCGGTGACCGCCAGCTTGGTCGTGTTGGCCGTGGCGGTGGGGATGTTGGCACCGTGAGCGAGGCCCGCCACGCCCGCCATACCCGCGATGGGCAACGACGCGACACCTTGCATCAGTCGCCGCCGCTGCAGCGAAACCCCATCGCCATCGGCGAGGGAAGGGGACCCGGAATATTTTTTGTCACGCATGATCGACGCTCCTTGGCAGCGAGGTGTTGGATGGGCGGTGTCAGGTACTGCGGTGTGATGGGGCGGATCATGCGGCGCGGCGGATACGCATGCCTATACGTCATTCAACGTACGGAGGGGGAGCGTGCCGGCGGGCGGGGAGAGGGCACACAACTTGCATTCCTGAGCCGGTCCACTTTCCCGCCCAGCCCGCCCATGTCGAGCGCCACCCAGCCCGTCCAGCGCATCAGCAAGATCCGCCGCGACTACAACCGGTGGGTGGCCGACGAAACGCTGGAGGACTATGCGCTGCGGTTTGCACCAAGGTCGTTCCGCAAATGGAGCGCGTTCCGGGTCTCGAATACCGCTTTTGGTGCAGTCGCATTCCTCGCGCTGGAAGCCATCGGCGCGGCGATCACCCTCAGTTATGGCTTCACCAATGCCATGTGGGCCATCGGCGTCGTCAGCCTCGTCATCTTCCTGACGGGCCTGCCGATCTCGTATTACGCCGCCCGCCATGGCCTCGACATGGACCTGCTGGCCAGAGGCGCGGGCTTCGGCTACCTCGGCTCGACCATCACCTCGCTGATCTACGCCAGCTTCACGTTTATCTTCTTCGCGCTGGAAGCCGCGATCATGGCGCAGGCCTTCGAGCTGCTGTTCGGGATGCCAAGACCCATCGGCTACCTGCTGTCAGCCATCGTGGTCATTCCGCTCGTGATGCATGGCGTGACCCTGTTGTCGCGCATCCAGGTCTGGACGCAACCGCTCTGGCTGGTGCTGCTGGTGTTGCCGTACGCCCTGATTCTCTGGCGCGAGCCGCATCTCTATAGCGACTTCCTCTCGCTGAACGGCCGGCTCGCCGACGGCGACGGCTTCTCGTGGCACGCGTTCGGCGCGGCGGCCACCGTGGCGGCGGCGCTCATCGCGCAGATCGGCGAGCAGGTCGACTTCCTGCGGTTCATGCCGCCGCTGACCAGGCGCAATCGCATCCGCTGGTGGAGCGCGCTGATCATGGCCGGCCCCGGATGGATCCTCCTGGGCGCGGCAAAGATGGCCGGCGGGGCGTTCCTCGCATTCGTCGTGCTGCAGGCCGAACTCCCGCTGGCGCACGCGCTCGAACCCACGCAGATGTACCTCGTGGGCTTCACCCGCGCATTAGGCTCCAACTCTCCCGTATGGCTCGCCGTCGTGCTGACGGGTGTCTTCGTGCTGGTCTCGCAGACCAAGATCAACATTACCAATGCGTACGCCGGCTCGCTCGCCTGGTCGAACGTGTTCGCCAGACTCACCCACAGCCACCCCGGCCGCGTCGTCTGGCTCGCGTTCAACGTGCTGATCGCGGTCATGCTCATGGCGATGGGCGTCTTCGAGGCGCTCGAGCAGGTGCTCGCGCTCTATGCGCACCTCGCGGTCGCATGGGTCGGCGCGATCTGCGGCGACCTCGTCCTCAGCAAGCCACTGGGCCTGTCACCGCGAGACATCGAGTTCCGGCGCGCATACCTGTTCGACATCAATCCCTCGGGGTTCGGCGCGATGATGATCGCCTCCGCGCTGTCGATGCTCGTGCATCTCGGCGCGTTCGGCGATACGCTGCGGCCCGCCTCGGTCGCGGTGGGGCTCGTGCTGGCGATCGGGTTGCCGCCGCTGATCGCATGGGCCACGCAAAGCCGCTACTTCATCGCGCGCACGCCGGTGGACTTCGGCGCGCGCCATGCGGTAATCCGCTGCGCCATCTGCCGCAATCCTTTCGAACGCGAGGATGTGGCCGCATGCCCCGCGTATCGCGGCCCGATCTGCTCGCTGTGTTGCACGCTCGACGCGCGTTGCGGCGATCGCTGCAAGCCCGGGGCCAGCGCGCCCGAGCAGATCGCCACGGCGCTCACACGCGTGCTGCCTGCCGGCACGCCGCCCGTCATGGCACGGCGGCTCGGGCAGTTCTGTCTGGTACTGCTGGGGATGGTGTTCGCGTTCGGCACGCTGTTGTGGCTGCTCTATACGCAGGAGCAACTGTCGAGCCCGCTCGTGGCCGCATTGCCGCGCGGCGGGCTGTTCCTCAAGATCGGCGCCGGGCTGATGCTGTTCTCCGCGGTGGCGGCATGGTGGCTTGTGCTGGCCAACGAGAGTCGTTCGGTGGCGCAGGAGGAATCCGAGCGTCAGAACATGCTGCTGCAGAAGGAAATCGACGCGCACCGGCAGACCGATGCGTTGCTGCAGAGCGCGAAGGAGGTTGCCGAAAAGGCGAACCAGGCGAAGAGCCGCTTCATCACGGGCATGAGTCACGAGATGCGCGCGGGGCTCAATTCGATTCTTGGGTATTCGCAGCTGTTGCTGCGGGCGCCGACGTTGCCACCGGTGTGCCGCGAGGATGTCCGCACGATCGGCCGCGCTGGGGAGCATTTGTCCAGCCTCGTCGACGGGTTGCTGGAGTTGTCGCGCATCGAGGCGGGGAAGCTGCGGCTGGAACAGGAGGCCGTCGGGCTCGAAGGGCTGTTCGACGATCTCGTGCGCATGTTCCGTCCGCTTGCCGCGGCACGGGGGCTGGCTTTCCACTATCGCGTGAGCGGCACGCTGCCGTCGCATGTGCATGGGGATTCCAAGCGGCTGCGGCAGATCGTCATCAATCTTGTCAGCAATGCCATCAAGTTCACCGAGCAGGGGGCTGTCACGCTGAGCGTGCGGCATCAGCGCGAGCTGGCGACGATCTCGGTGGAAGACACGGGTCCGGGCATCTCGGCCGAGGATCAGGCGCGTATCTTCGACCCATTCGAGCGAGGCACGCCGCATGACGATCGCGAAGGCATCGGTCTTGGACTGGCCATCGTGCGGTTGCTGGCCGACCTGATGGGCGGGGAGATTCGCGTGCGGAGCGCGCCGGGAGAGGGCAGCGAGTTCTCCGTGCGGCTCTATCTGCCGACGGTTTCCGCTTCCGCGCCGAAGCCTTCCGCGGTGCAACGCGTGCCGTTGCCCGACGATGCGCGCGTGCTGGTGGTCGATGATCGCGCCGCGCATCGGGCGGTATTGCGGGGCTTCCTCGGGCCGTTGGGATTGACCGTGCACGAGGTGGGTGTCGGGGCCGAGGTATTGCCAGCGGTGCGCCGCGTGCGGCCGCATCTCGTGCTGCTGGATCTGAACCTTCCCGATGCGTCGGGCTGGGACCTGTGCAGGCATCTGCGCGCGCTGCCCGACGCACCGCGCGTGGTGATCGTCTCCGCCAACGCGCACGAGAATACCGAGGAGGCGCGCGCCACGCATGGTTACTTCGGCTTCGTGAGCAAGCCCGTGCGCGAGACGGAACTGCTCGACACGGTCCGCCGCGCCCTGACGACGGCCGCGCCGGCGTCATCGGCGGCAAAACCGGCAGCCGTCGCGCGCAAGGCCGGGCGGGGCCACGGCACGGCGTCACCCAGCGACATCCGCCTCACGGCGGGCGCCACGTCATATCCCGACGCCGAACTCCTGCGCGAACTCCTGCAAATGGGCGCCACCGGCCGCCTGCGCGCGGTCGAGGCGCAATTGACCGAAATGGCCGAGAACGGCGGCGCGCTCGCGGCGTGGGCGTCGCGGATGCTCACGCTGGCGCGGACCGATGGCCATGCTCTCAACGTTTCCCTAGGCGAGGCTCTTCATGCGACCCGATCCTGAAACCCGTGTACTGGTGGTGGACGACAACCCGGATGCCCGCGGCTTCCTGACCCGCGCGCTCGGCAGCGAGGCGATGCTCGTGCATGCCGCGGCCGATGGCAACGCCGCGCTCGATGCGCTGATGCATTTCGCGCCGGACGCGGTGCTGCTCGACGTTGACATGCCCGGCATGGACGGCTTTGCCACATGCGAGCGCATCATGGACCGGCATGGCGACCTGGCGGTGATCTTCATGACGGGCCTCGGCGACACCGGCCATATCGTGAGGGGCTTCGAGGTCGGCGCGTGCGACTACGTCACCAAGCCGGTGGAAATCGCCGAGGTCGTCGCCAGAGTCCGCTCCCACGCCAGCAAGGCGCGCCTGGCCCGCAGCGCGCGAGAAGCGATATTCGGCAGCACGGTCCCCATGCTGGCCGCGGCCGGCGGCCGTATCGCATGGATCAACGGCAGCGCGGTGGCATTGCTGGAGGCCGTAGGCTGGCCGCCGTGCAAGGCCAACGACCCGCTCCCGGCGGGCCTGTCCACGGCGCTGGCGGACACGGGCGCGCCATGGCACGGGCTACGCCTGCGCCCACTGACGGCGGACACCGCCGACGTCGTCGTCGTGGAGCTCGCCCGCGCGGATCTGCCCACCCGTGCCACCGAAGCCTCTTCCCTGACGCCCCGGGAGGCGGAGGTGATGCTATGGGTCGCCCGCGGCAAAACCAACCGCGACGTGGCGGAAATCCTCGGCATGAGCCCGCGCACGGTGAACAAGCACCTGGAGCACGTGTACGAGAAGCTCGGCGTGGAGACGAGAACCGCGGCGGTGGCCGCGGCGCAGCGGTGTTTGATGGCGAGTTAAGGGGCGAGTTAAGGGCCGACCGCTCAGGAAGGCCGCCCCGCCAGCTTCAGCCCCGACGACCCGCATCCGCACGTCGCGCTATGCATATGCGCGCCGCCACCATCGAGCGAGCCGGCCGATGTTCCTCCCAGCGAAGGTGCCGCCACGATGGCGCGGGGGGACGCCGTGCCGCAGATTGGGCACTCGCACAGCGTGTCGCGTTCCGAGATGCGGCGCATGCGGGCGAAGTCGCCGCAGTCGGGGCAGCAGTAGTCGTATGTGGGCATGGCGCATCCGTTTTGAAAAGACACCCCTAGCTTAAATCAGTCTGCCCCCGGCTTGTCGATTTCGCCATGGCGATTTCGGAAAGACACGACGATGTCGGCCACGGGCCCGACCCGTACCATGGCCCCTATAATCGCCGGCATGGAGACGAACCTCGAAAAGCGCTTTGGCTTCCTCGTGGCCGATGTCGGGCGGTTGACCGGCAAGCGGTTCGACGACCTCGCGCGCGCGTCGCTCGACCTGACGCGCGCCCAGTGCCGCGCGCTGGCCTACCTTTCGCACTACGGGGAAATCAATCAGGTACGGTTGGCGGACCTGATGGAGGTGGCGCCCATCTCCGCGGGCAGGCTGCTGGACCGCATGGAAGACGGCGGCTGGATCGCTAGGCGGCCCAACCCGGACGACCGTCGCGAGCGCATGGTGCGCATGACGGACAAGGCCGCGCAAGCCCTCGACCGCGCCAGGCGCGTCGGCGACGCGATCGCGGCCGAGGCGCTGCAGGGCTTCACGCCGCAGGAAGCCGACCAGCTGATGGCCATGCTCCAGCGCGTCCGTGGCAATCTTGTGGGAATCGTCGATCGTTGAAAGATGAGTGGGCTGACATCGAAGACGCCTCGTCTGCATGAAAGGCATGCCATGTCCAGAATGCTTGCTTTCACGACTGCCGCGCTACGCTCGACGACGATTGCGACGACACGCGTGACTACGATCCTTTCCCGATCAATCCCACCCCGGGTTCAGACTTTCCGGATTGGCCAGCCGCTCGCCACGATCGAGCGTGGCAATCGCGTCCATCTCCGCCGCGGACAACGTCAGCCGCGCCGCCGCGAGATTGGCCTCGAGGTTCGCGCGCCGGGTCGAAGACGGAATCACCGCATAACCCTGCTGCATCAGCCAGGCCAGCGACACCTGCGCGGGCGTAGCCTGATGGTCTGCGGCAATGCGCTTGAGCACGATGTCATCCATGACCTTGCCGTACGCCAGCGGCATATAGGCGGTCAGATGGAGCCCTTGCTCGCGCATGAACGCGGCAAGCTTGCGGTTCTGCAGGAACGGATGCACTTCCACCTGATTGGTGGCAATGGCGTCCTTGCCGACGACGTCGATGGCCTGCTTCAGCAGCGCGATCGGAAAGTTCGACACGCCGATCTCGCGCGTCAGGCCGGCCTCGCGCACAGCCGCCAGCGCTTCCATGTACTCGGGCAGCGGCACCGCCTGCTTCGGTGAAGGCCAGTGGATCAACAGCAGGTCGACCTTGTCGGTCCGCAGCTTCTCGAGGCTGGCCTCGAGGCTCGGGCGCAACGCATCGCGGCCAAGGTTGTCGGTCCAGATCTTGGTGGTCACATAGATCGCGTCGCGCGGCACGCCGCTCTCCGCGATGGCCTTGCCGACCTCGGCTTCATTGCCGTAGATCTGCGCGGTGTCGATGTGGCGATAGCCGACGTCGAGGCCCGTCAGGACCGAATCGATGACCTGCTGGTCCTTGAGGCGGAACGTGCCGAGACCGAATTGAGGCATACGCATGGAGAGCTCCAAAGGATGACGTTTGACGATGCCGCACACTTTGGTCGCAAACGCCATGCGGAAAAAGCATCTGATTCGAATAAGATAGTTGACTAATACTCAAGAATCACCCCGCTTACCGCATGAAACTCACCCTCGAAGAACTCGCCGCCTTCGTGACCGTGGTCGACCGTGGCTCGATCACCGCCGCCGCGGACTCGCTCGACCAGACGGTCTCCGGCATCAGCCGCGCGCTGTCGCGGCTCGAAGAAAAGCTCGAGACCACGCTGCTGCGCCGGACGACCCGGCGGCTGGAGTTGACGGAAGAGGGGCAGGCCATGCTGGCCCACGCGCGCGAGATCCTCGCCGCCACGGAATTGGCCGAGGAACAGATGGCCATGCGCCGCCAGCAGCCCGCCGGCCGCCTGCGCGTCAACGCCGCGTCGCCGTTCATGATTCACGTGATCGTGCCCCTCGTCGGCGCGTTCCGCGCCTGCTATCCCGATATCGAACTCGAACTGAACACCAACGACCAGATCATCGACCTGCTCGAGCAACGCACCGACGTGGCCATCCGCATCGGCGTGCTGCGGGACTCCACGCTCCATGCGCGCCCGCTCGGCACGAGCCAGATCCGCGTGCTTGCGAGTCCGGCCTACCTGAAGCAGCATGGCCGCCCCAAGGCGGTGGCCGACCTGGCGAACCACACGCTGATCGGCTTCAACCAGCCCGAGCATCTGAACCGCTGGCCTCTGCGGGGCGGCAACGACGACGGGGTGCCGATTACACCGCAAATCTGCGCGTCGAGCGGAGAGACCGTCCGGCATCTGGCGCTGGCCGGGCAGGGCATCGCCTGCCTGTCGGACTTCATGACCGAGACCGACCGCCGCGCGGGCGACCTCGTGCAGGTACTGATGCGCGAGCATATCGAGGTCCGGCAGTCGATCCACGCGGTCTACTATCTGAATACCCAGTTGTCGGCGCGCATCTCGGTGTTCCTGGACTTCCTGTCGCGCCATCTGGGCAGTGGTCAGGGCGGGGCGGGCGCGATCAAGCGGAAACCCTGATCGACTGGTATACTTTCCGGTTTTTCTGCGGGCAGGTATGACTTACGCCGTCAAGGAAATCTTCTACACGTTGCAGGGCGAGGGCGCGAATGCGGGCCGCGCGGCAGTGTTCTGCCGTTTTGCGGGCTGCAACCTCTGGACCGGCCGCGAGGAAGATCGTGCGCGCGCGGTCTGCCAGTTCTGCGACACGGACTTCGTCGGCACCGACGGCACGCGCGGCGGCAAGTACCGCACGGCGGACGAGCTGGCCGACATCGTCGCGTCCGAATGGCCGCAGGGCGCCGATGCCGCGGGCGGCAAGCCGCTCGTGGTATGCACCGGCGGCGAGCCGCTGCTGCAGCTCGACAAGCCGCTGATCGACGCGCTGCACGCGCGCGGCTTCGAGATCGCGATCGAGACCAACGGCACGATCGCGGTGCCGGACGGCATCGACTGGATCTGCGTGAGCCCGAAGATGGGTTCGGAACTCGTCGTCACGAAGGGCGACGAACTCAAAGTCGTCATTCCGCAGCAGGGTCAGGACTTCGCGGCATACGAGCAGCTCGATTTCCGCTATTTCATGGTGCAGGCCATGGATGGTCCACTGGCACGGCAGAATACGGCTGCCGCGGTCGATTTCTGCCAGCGCCATCCGCGCTGGCGCCTGTCGCTGCAGACTCACAAGCTGCTGGGCATTCGCTGATCCATGACGAAACAAGTCTCCATCACCCGCCGGCTCGAATTCGATGCCGGCCACCGCATTCCGAGCCATGGCGGCCACTGCCGCAACATCCATGGTCATCGCTATCGCCTGGACCTGACGCTGTCCGGCGAGGTGCTGCACCTCGAGGGCGCGCCGGACGACGGCATGATCCTGGACTTCGGCGATATCAAGTCGCTGGCCAACGAGCACCTGGTCAACAAGTGGGACCATGCGTTCCTCATCTATCGGGGCGACACCGCGCTGTTGAATTTCCTGCAGACGATGGACAACCACAAGACCGTGGTCATCGAGTCGATCCCGACGGTCGAGAACCTCGCGCAGGAAGCGTTCGACATCCTCGCGCCCGTGTTCCGCAACTGCTTTGGCCACCAGCTGCAGCTGACGCGCCTCGTGCTGTTCGAAACGCCGAACTGCTGGGCCGAAGTCAGCGCGCCCGTGCAACTGCCCGCGCAGGACTGATGACCGCCCACGCCACACCTTCTTTTGCCGACGCCGCCGCGCGCGACCGCCATTACATGGCCGCCGCGCTCGAGGAAGCGCGCCTCGCCGAGGCCGCCGGGGAAGTGCCCGTGGGGGCCGTGGTGGTGTGGAACGACGAGATCATCGCGCGCGGGCACAACCTGCCGATCCGCTCGGTGGACCCGTCCGCGCATGCCGAAATGCAGGCGCTGCGCGCGGCGGCGCGCGTGCTGGGCAACTACCGCATGCCCGAGTGCGAGCTGTATGTCACGCTGGAGCCGTGCGCGATGTGCAGCGGCGCGATCCTCCATGCCCGGCTGCGTCACGTGGTGTTTGGCGCGACCGATCCCAAGACCGGCGCGGCGGGCAGCGTGGTGGACCTGTTCGCGCAGGCGAGCCTCAATCACCAGACCACGGTCACGCGCGGCGTGATGGCCGATGCGTGCGGCCAGATGCTGCGGGACTTCTTTGGCGCAAGGCGCCGCGCGCGGAAGGACGCCCAGAAGGCCGCCTCCGTCCCTGACACCGATGCCGACGCATGAGCCAAGCCGCATGAGCCAAGCCGATACCGCCGTACGCCTCATCGCCCCGTCCGGCTATCCGCACGACGACGCCACCGCCGCGCGCGGACTGGCGTGGCTGGCGCGGCATGGGTATCGCGTGACGAACCCCGAGGTGCTGGCCCGCCGGCACCATCGCTTTGCGGGCACCGACGACGAGCGGCTCGCGGACCTGCATGCGATCGGCAAGGACGCCGGCACGGGCGGCCAGCACGAACTCGCGCTGGCGGTGCGCGGTGGCTACGGCATGGCCCGGCTCCTCGATCGCATCGACTTTGCGCGGATCGCCGCGCAGGCGAGCGCGACGCAGCCCATCATCGTCGGTCATAGCGACTTCACCGCCTTCCATCTGGCGTATCTCGCGGCAACGGGCGGCATCAGCTTCGCGGGGCCGATGCTGCTGGCCGACTTCGGTGCGGAGACCGTCGATCCGTTCATGTGGACGCATTTCGAAGGCGTGCTGCGCGATCCGGCATACCGCATCGACGTGGCCGCGCCGCAGCCGGCAGGGCGTCCATTCACGGGCACGATCGAGGGCACGCTCTGGGGCGGCAACCTCGCGATGATCGGCACGCTGCTCGGCACGCGGCACCTGCCGCGCGTGGAGGGCGGCATCCTGTTCCTCGAGGACGTCAACGAGCCTCCATACCGCGTCGAGCGCCTGCTGCTGCAACTGGAGCAGGCGGGCGTGCTCGCCTCGCAGCGCGCGATCGTGCTGGGCGATTTCTCCAACTATCGCACCACGGACTACGACAACGGCTACGACATGGACACGGTCTTCGCGTACATGCAGGACCGGCTGCCGATTCCGCTGGTCACTGGCCTGCCGTTCGGCCATTGCGCCCGCAAGCTGACGCTGCCGGTGGGGACTCCGGCGCGCCTGACCGCGCGTGCCGGCGGCTTCACGCTGGCATTGTCCGGGTATCCGGTCCTCTAGCGGCCACCGGCCCGCCCGCCGCGCCTTCCGGTTGGGGAACCGATGGGGAAGCGAAGGCGGGTTGGTGGTAAAATCCTCGTTTCTCTTCGCCCCGGCGCCCATTCTCGGGCGCACCGCCGCTGATGGCCGGGGGGGCTGGCGCTGCCGCGCCCTGCCGTACCACATCCACACAAGGTTCCTGACGTGCTTTCTACCGCAAACATCACCATGCAGTTTGGCCCCAAGCCATTGTTCGAGAATATCTCGGTCAAGTTCGGCGAAGGCAACCGCTACGGCCTGATCGGCGCGAACGGCTGTGGCAAGTCCACGTTCATGAAGATCCTTGGCGGCGACCTCGAGCCGTCGGCGGGTACCGTCATGCTCGAGCCCGGCGTACGCCTGGGCAAGCTGCGCCAGGACCAGTTCGCGTATGAGGACATGCGCGTGCTCGACGTCGTGATGATGGGCCACACCGAGATGTGGGCGGCGGCGCAGGAGCGCGACGCGATCTACGCGAACCCGGAAGCGACCGACGACGACTACATGAAGGCCGCGGACCTCGAGGCCAAGTACGCCGAGTACGACGGCTATACGGCCGAAGCGCGCGCCGGCGAACTGCTGCTGGGTGTGGGCATTCCGACGGACCAGCACCAGGGCCCGATGAGCGAGATCGCGCCGGGCTGGAAGCTGCGCGTGCTGCTGGCGCAGGCACTGTTCTCGAACCCGGACGTGCTGCTGCTCGACGAACCGACCAACAACCTGGACATCAACACGATCCGCTGGCTCGAGGACGTGCTCAACGAGCGCAACTCGACGATGATCATCATCTCCCACGATCGACACTTCCTGAACTCCGTGTGCACGCACATGGCGGACATGGACTACGGCACGCTGAAGGTCTACCCGGGCAACTACGACGACTACATGGAAGCCTCCATGCAGGCGCGTGAGCGTCAGGTGGCGGCCAACGCGCGCGCCAAGGACCGCATCACGGAACTGCAGGATTTCGTGCGCCGCTTCTCGGCCAACAAGTCGAAGGCGCGCCAGGCGACCTCGCGTCTCAAGCAGATCGACAAGATCAAGGTCGAGGATATCAAGCCGTCCTCGCGCCAGAACCCGTTCATCCGCTTCGAGTTCGAGAAGAAGCTGCACAACCTCGCCGTGGAAGTCGAGGGCGTGACCAAGTCGTATGACCGCAAGATCCTGAACAACCTGTCGATGGCCATCCAGGCCGGCGAGCGCGTGGCGATCATCGGCGAGAATGGCGCGGGCAAGACCACGCTGCTCCGTACCCTGCTGAACGGCGCGGTGAAGGGCGGCGTTCCCGCGGAACGCGGCACGGTCAAGTGGGCGGAGAACGCCAACGTCGGCTACATGCCGCAGGACACGTACGAAGAATTCCCGGACGACCGTGACCTGATGGACTGGATGAGCCAGTGGACGCAGGCTGGCGACGACGACCAGTCGCTGCGCGGTACGCTGGGCCGCCTGCTGTTCTCGGCCGACGATATCAAGAAGTCCGTCAAGGTGCTGTCCGGCGGCGAGAAGGGCCGCATGATCTGGGGCAAGCTGATGCTCGGCCGCCATAACGTGATGGCGCTCGACGAGCCGACCAACCACATGGACATGGAGTCGATCGAGTCGCTGCAGATCGCGCTGGACAAGTACCCCGGTACGCTGATCTTCGTCTCGCACGATCGCGAGTTCGTCAGCGGCCTGGCCACCCGCGTGATCGAAGTCCGCACCGATGGCACGCTGACCGACTACCTCGGCACGTACGACGAATACCTGCAGTCGCAGGGCATCGACGGCTGACGACGGCCGTGCGTCATAGCGCGTCGTGTGGCGCGGGCGTAGCGGCAGATCCTTCGCGCCTGTCCTGCCCGATATAGAGCAGCATCGTCGCGCCATGGCCCTGCGCATGCCGAACGAATCGATAGATGGCATGCGCGGCGGCCCCGCGTGCGGTTTCGCGCCGATACTCGGCGGGCATTAGCGGCAGCCGCGGGAACATGTTGCGGGCGGGGACAGCCATTGAATGGATCTCGGCGACGCCGGGTGCAAACCTGCCAATCGAACCATACAGCACGGCCTGTACCAGATTGCCGGTACGGACGATCACGAAGGCATGTCGCTCCGGTCCCAATGCCGATGGCGTGCGGGCTGCCTCTCGCACGTGAGCGATGGCATCCCGTGCGGTGGCCGCCAGCGCACGGATGCCTTCCGGCAACGCTGCGTCCCGATAGGGCTGGAACGGTGCGAGCCGCCAGCCGTCGAGAACTTCCACGATTTGACCGAGCCCCGCGTGTCCGCCGCCTGGCACATTGACGAGTTCCGCGGTACTGGTGTCGAGGATCTGGTACGTGAACACCGCCGCAGCGTCGGGTTGCCAGCCCGGCCCATCGTCGCCGACGCGCCAGTGCAGCAGAGGACCCGGCGCGGGCCAGCTCGGGCGAAGATCCCACCCGTAGACACCGATCGATGCGGGACTATCCACGTCCATGCGAACAACCGGTGGTGGGCCGTACGAGAATAGCGCGTCGGTGTGCGAAGCAACGGAAGGGATATACCGGTCGGCGGCGCTCTCGAGGCCGAGCGCGCCAACGGCGGAGATGGGTTGCCGCATGCGCGGATCGCTTGCGGGCGTGATGGTCACGTAGGGAACCGGCCCGTCGTCCGGATGCAGCGCGCCATGGACCGCGTCGATGAAGGCCTGTTGCAATTCGGGCGCAAGGTCCTCGTAAAGCAGGTCGTTGGCGCGGGCGCGTTGCACCAGCTGGTCGAACCTCCGCGCGAGCCACGTGTAACCTGGCGCGGTCCAGTTGTGCCGGGTGATCTGCCCATAGAGCGCGAGTATCCACGCGAGACGCCGCGCGCAGTGCGTCAGTGGCTGATCGACGCCACGCGCCAGGCGATCGGGCGCGCTGGGGTTCGCCGCCGTGCAGGCGTCTGCCATGTCCGGCCGCTCGGCGGACGTGACAACGGGCGCGGCGCACGGCGCGTCGAGAAAGAGGAGCGACGCCGCGAGTTGGCCCGCCGCGCAAGGCATCGCGCTTACGGCACCGTTCGAGGTGTCATGCGCCAGCGCGTGGCCGGCCGCCAGCGCGAACAGTACCGGAAGAACACGGTGCGAGACAGGCAGGCGGGTACGCGGCATGGGCGGCTGGCGAGTGGCAGGGAGATGCCACACCGTACGCTTGCCGCGCGCCGCGGGCTATCGCAACGCCTCCAATTTTGGGAGAAGGGTCCAACGAGCGGAGCGGATCGTGCGGATCTAACGCACGACCGCCAGCACGCCGCGTTGCGCCAGCAGCGCGTCGAGTTCGGCGATGATCACGTGCGCGGTGATTTCGCCCTTGGCCTTGTGCAACGCCGCGCCAAGCATATCGCGAAGCGCGGCAAGCTCGACCAGCGTCGCGGCCTTCTCGACCTTCACCTGCAGCACATAGCCCCGAAGGCCAAGATGCTGGCCGATGACGTCGGTGTAGAAGCGATACACCTCCCGATACCCATCGCCGCCGGCTACGTCGGCGCGTGAGGCCGCCGTCGAATCCTGTGCGATGGCAGGCACGGCGGGCGCGTCCGGCGCGGCATCCCGCAGGGACGCGGTGTCCCCGGCTGGCGCGATGAGTCCCAGCGCAAGCAGGGTGTCGAGCGCCTCCTGCCCCAGGCCCATCCCCGCTACCTGCTCGAGCACCGCCGACTCGCTCCGTTCCCCGTTCACGATCAGCAGCAGCGCGCGCAGCTTGTGATCGAGTTTGCGCGCGCGCGTGCGAATCTCTTCCTGTCCCGCTTCCGTCTTGTGATACACCGGGTTGACCATGTCCCGCTCCTTTGTATTTTTGTTCCCGCATGATCGCATCGCCCGCGCGGGCCCGGCCCTCCCGGTTTGCCCACCCCCTCGAAAGTGGGATGTCTCAAACGGGCCTACAATGGCGCTTACGCCGCAAACTGACACACGCTGCGCGATAAAACCATTGCAACGCCAATTCACCTCCAAGGAGAACTGTGGCCATGCAGCAACGAGACAAGCTTTTCATCAACGGCAATTGGGTCGCACCGCACGCCTCCGGACAGATCGAGGTCATCCAGTCGAGCGACGAATCCGTGATGGGCACGATTCCCGAGGGCCATGCGCGCGATGCCGAGGATGCGATTGCCGCCGCGCGCGCCGCCTTTGACGGCTGGGCCGCGACGCCGGTGGCCGTCCGCGTGGGGTATCTGCGCAAGATCGCGGAAGGACTGAAGGACCGTACCGAGGAACTCGCGACGCTGATCGCGCGCGAGGTCGGCATGCCGCTGAAGCTCGCGCGCGCGATCCAGGTGGGCGGGCCGGTCTATAACTGGGGCCAGGCCGCCAGGCTACTCGAGCAGTTCGAGTTCGAGTCGCAGGTCGGCAATTCGCTGGTCGTGCGCGAACCCGTGGGCGTCGTGGCCGCGATCACGCCATGGAATTTTCCGCTCAACCAGATCACGCTGAAGGTCGCGCCCGCGCTGGCCGCGGGTTGCACGGTCGTGCTCAAGCCGTCGGAAGTCGCGCCGCTCAATGCGTTCGTGCTGGCCGAGGTCATCGAGGCTGCCGGGCTGCCGCCCGGCGTGTTCAACCTCGTGACCGGATATGGACCTGTCGTCGGCGAGGTGCTGGCCAGCCACCCCGAAGTCGACATGGTGTCGTTTACCGGATCGACGCGCGCGGGCAAGCGCGTATCGGAACTTGCCGCGCAGTCGGTCAAGCGTGTGGCGCTGGAGCTCGGCGGCAAGTCCGCCTCGGTGATCCTTGACGATGCAGATTTTGCGCAAGCCGTGAAGGGCACCGTCAACGCGTGTTTCCTGAACTCGGGACAGACCTGCTCTGCGCACACGCGCATGCTCGTACCGCGCGCGCGGTACGACGAGGTGCGTGAACTCGCGCGCAAGGCCGTGGCCGGCTTCACGGTGGGCGATCCGCTCACGGACTCGGCGAAGCTCGGGCCGCTGGTGTCCGCCGCACAGAAGCAGCGCGTGGTCAGCTATATCCATCGCGGCATCGACGAGGGCGCCGAACTCGTGGCGGGCGGTCCGGAGAATCCCGATGGCCTCGACCGCGGCTTCTACGTACGCCCGACCGTGCTCGGGAACGTCGATCCAAAGGCGACGGTGGCGCAGGAAGAGATCTTCGGGCCCGTGCTCTCCATCATCTGCTACGACTCGGAGGACGATGCGGTGCGCATCGCCAACGACAGCATCTATGGCCTCGGCGGCGGCGTATGGTCGGGCGACGAGGACCGCGCGCTGCGCGTGGCGCGTCGCCTGCGCACGGGGCAGGTCGATATCAACGGCGGTCCGTTCAACATGAACGCGCCCTTCGGCGGCTTCAAACAGTCCGGCAACGGCCGCGAGGGCGGTGTGTACGGCATCGAGGAATTTCTCGAGTACAAGGCCTTGCAGCGCAGGCAGCAGTAGCCAGCGGCCGCATGGTGCCGCGCGCCGCGAGGCGGCACCACAGGCGCCTTCGCCATCTTCCCCGTGACCGTGGCGCGGATGGCCCACGAATTTGATGGATAATCCGGCATCCTCCACGACAAGGACATCCCATGCGCTGGATCAAACGGCTGACCTGGTGGCTCGTGTCGCTGCTGGTGATTGCTGTGACCGCGTCGATCGGTGGCTATGCGTGGTACCGGCAAGCGTCGCAACCCGATACCGCCGGCACGCTGCAGCTGGCGGGGTTGCGCGACCGCGTGGTGATCGTGCGGGACCGCAACGCGGTGCCGCGCATCGAGGCAAGCAACGCGCTGGATGCCTACTACGCGCTCGGCTTCGCGCATGCGCAGGATCGCCTCTGGCAGATGCAGATGAACAAGCGCATCGTCGCCGGACGCGTGGCCGAACTCGTCGGAGAGAAGGGCCTCGATACCGACCGCTTCCTGCGCACGCTCGGCGTGCGGCGCAATGCCGAGGCCATCGTGGCGCAGGCATCGCCCGAGACGCGCGCGATTCTTCAGGCCTATGCGGACGGCGTCAACGCATATATCGATACGCGGCGCGGCCCGCTGCCGCCTGAATTCCTCATCCTGCGCGCGCAGCCCGAGCATTGGGAGCCGGCCGACACCATTGGCTGGCAAACCATGATGGCGTGGGACCTCGGCGGCAACTGGACGCAGGAGGTGCTGCGGATGGGGCTCGCCCAGCAGCTGTCTACCGCGCGCATCGCCGAGATCCTCGCGCCGTACCCCGGCGACGCGCCCCTGCGCACGATGGACTATGCCGCGCTCTATCGGCAGCTCGCGCCGATGGCGACGGCGATGGCCCAGGTCGTGCAACGTGCGCCGGCGGGGTATGTCGAGGGCATGGGATCGAACAACTGGGTCGTGTCCGGCGCGCATACGCGCTCTGGCAAGCCGCTGCTGGCCAACGATCCGCATCTTGGATTGCAGGCGCCCGCACTGTGGTACTTCGCGCGCCTGCAGGCGCCGGGCCTCGATGTCACGGGGGCCACGTTGCCGGGCGCGCCGATTGTTGTGCTCGGGCACAACCGGCGCATCGCGTGGGGCTTCACCAATACCGCGCCCGACGTGCAGGACCTGTATATCGAGCGGCTGCGTCCCGGTGAGACCGGCCAATACCAGACGCCCGACGGCTGGGCCACCTTCCAGACGCGCACGGAAATCCTCCACGTCAAGGACGCGCCCGATGTCACGATGACGGTGCGGACGACGCGGCATGGTCCCGTGATATCCGACGTGGTCGCACCGCTCGCGACCGCCGCCAAACCGCTTGGCGCGCAGTATGTCGTGGCATTCCAGTGGACGGCATTGCGGCCGGACGATCGCACCTTCGAGGCAAGCTACAAGCTGGGGCTCGCGACGAACTGGGAGACCTTCGTCGCGGCGCTGCATAACTTCCATGCGCCCCAGCAGAACATCGTGTACGCCGACGTGGATGGCAACATCGGCTTCATCGCGCCGGGGCGCGTGCCGGTGCGCCGCGCGGACAACGACCTCATGGGGCTCGCGCCCGCGCCCGGATGGGATGCCCGCTACGACTGGCAGGGCTTCGTGCCGTTCGACGCGCTGCCGCGCAGTTTCAATCCGCCGGAGGGCATGATCGTCACGGCGAACCAGAAGATCGTAGGCAAGGACTATCCGTACTTCCTCACGAGCGAGTGGACCGTGCCGTATCGCTACGACCGCATTCGCGCGCTGCTCGGTGACACCCAGCGTCATACCATGGACAGCTTTGCCGCGATCCAGCGTGACGTGGTGTCGCTGGCCGTGCGCGAGGCCTTACCGCTGCTGCTCGCCGCGCCCGTCGCCAGCGACACACGCGTGCCCGCGCGCGAGCGCGCGTTGCTGGACGCGCTGCGCAAGTGGGATGGCAACATGCTGGCCAGCCGCAGCGAGCCGCTGGTGGTGACCGCATGGCTGCGCGAACTGTCGCGGCTGATGTTTCAGGACAAGGTCGGCGAGGCGCAATTCCAGCGCTTGTGGGAGCAGCGCAACGTGCAGCAGCCGATGATGAACGCGCTGCGCGACCCAGCGGGTCTCGGCGCGTACTGGTGCGACAGTACGCAGACGGCCGAGCGCGAGACCTGCGCCGCGACGATCGGCCTCGCATGGACGCGCGCGATCGCCGATCTCGACGCGCGCTACGGCGCCGACACCGCCAAATGGAACTGGGGCCATGCGCATACCGCGCGCGCCGAGCACAAGCCGTTCGGCAAGGTGCCGTATCTGTCGAGCCTGTTCAATGTCCGCGTGCCGACCGGTGGCGACACGTACACGATCGACGTGGGCCGCCACAGCCTGCGCGACGAGCAGGCGCCATTCGAGAGCACGCATGCGGCGAGCCTGCGTGCGATCTACGATCTGTCGGACCTGTCCGCGTCGCGATTCATGAGTTCGACGGGACAGTCGGGCAATGCGCTGTCGCCGCACTATCGGGACTGGACCGACAAGTGGGCCGCGGTGCAGTCGATCGTGATCGGAGGCCGCGCGCGGCCGCCCGGCGGGGAGGCATTCGAAACGCTCGTGCTGCGGCCAAAGGACGGGCAGCCGTGATCACGCAGCAGATTGCGTGAAACAGAAGGGATACAAGGCCGTGGCACCATCGACGCGGTGGACAATTTGATGGGGAGTCTTGCATGCGTACCGACGTGATTCAGCACGTGGCATTCGAACATCCTGGCGTCATCGGCGACGTGCTGCGGTCGCGTGGCCATACGCTGCGCGTATTTCAGGCCGGCGTCGACGATCTGTCACCGATCGCGCGCGATCCGGCCGATCTGCTGCTCGTGCTGGGCGGGCCCATCGGCGTGTATGAGTCGGACATCTATCCGTGGCTCGATGCGGAGGTGGCGGTCATTGCCGAACGCCTGAAGGCCGGTGGTGCGGTGATCGGCGTGTGCCTGGGGGCGCAACTGATCGCGCGCGCCTCGGGCGCCAGGGTCTATCCGGGGACGCGCGAGATCGGCTGGGCGCCGATCGTACCGACGGACGCGGGCAAGGCAGCGCCGCTGGCTGCGCTCGCGCGGGCGGACTGGCAGGTGCTGCACTGGCATGGCGATACGTTCGATCTGCCCGAAGGCGCGACGCTGCTGGCCTCGACCGAGGCCGTCAAACATCAGGCGTATGCGATCGGCGATCGCGTGCTGGCGCTACAGTTCCACCCGGAGGTGCGTGCGGGCGATATCGAAACCTGGCTCATCGGCCATACGGTCGAACTGGGCAGGGCGGGTATCGATCCGCGCACGATTCGCGCGCGGACACGAGAGATTGGCGAGCCGGTGGCGGCGGCGGGCGCGGCGATGTTCGCAAGCTGGCTGGAGCGGGCGGGGCTCTGACCGCCTCGCACTCAGTGCTTCGGTGCCTGCGTCCCCCAGCGTTAAGCCCTCACCCCTTGGTTCTGACGAACCGGCGGGCAGTGCCTTCGGCGGTGATGCGGGCCCAGATGACCTGCTTTTCCTCGTCGCTGAAGAAGACCCAGTTGCTGACCTCGCTGGCCGTGCGGCCACAACCCTGACAAATCTCGTCGAACAGCGTCGAACAGATGCCAATGCAGGGACTGTCCGGACGGTCAGGCGCAAGCCCCGGGGCCTCGTCCTGCGGATAGGCGGTACCAGGGAGGGGGGCGGTGGTGGATGGGTCTGCGGACATCGGGCGTATCGGGTGACAACAGTCCCGCATTATACGGGCTTGGCACCGGTGGCTTCCCCGCATCCATCCCGCCGACATGGGATGAATCGAGCCATCGCGGACAATACGCGTCATGGATCATGGCTGGCCGCCTGCGCGGGCAAGCCCCCTTGCGGAGAAGGGGGCTTGCCCCGCGGGGGTCAGTACTTCCAGAAGATCTGCTGCAGCGCCTTCGAATCGTTGGTACGCGTCAACGCCAAGGCCATCAGGATGCGCGCCTTCTGCGGCAGCTGGTCGTCGGTGACGATCCAGTCGTACTTGTCGTCGGGCTGCTCGCCGTTGCGGATGACGACACCGCTGCCCGTGCGCGATGCACGGACGATCTGCACGCCCTTGGCGCGCGCGGCCTTGAGCGGTTCGACCATGTAGTCGCCGACGCTGCCGTTGCCCGTGGCCGCATAGACGATCGCCTTCGCCCCATTTTTCACCGCGGCATCGATGCTCGCGGGATTGACGTTGCCATAGGCGTAGACCACCGCCACTTCCGGCAGGCTGTCGATGCGGTCGATGTCGAACTCGGTCTGCGTGGTGTGCGGGCGCGCGGGAATGCGGTAGTACAGCGTGCGGCCTTCCACCACGTAGCCAAGCGGGCCGAACGGCGAGCGGAACGTCTCGGTCTTGAACGTGTTGCTCTTGGTCACGTCGCGGCCGGTCTGGATCTCGTCGTTGAGCACGACCAGCGTGCCCTTGCCGCGTGAGGCGGGGTTCGAGGCGACGAGCACCGCGTCGTACAGGTTCAACGCGCCATCGGCGCCGAGCGCGGTGCCGGGACGCATCGAGCCGACTACCACCACGGGCTTGTCGCTCTTGAGCGTGAGGTTCAGGAAGTACGCCGTCTCTTCGATCGTGTCGGTACCGTGCGTGATCACGATGCCGTCGACGTCGGGCTGCTTGAGCAGTTCGGACACGCGCTTGCCGAGTTTGAGCAGGCGCTCGTTATTGAAGCTCTCGGAGCCGATCTGGAAGATCTGCTCGCCCTTGACGTTGGCCACCTTCGAGACCTCGGGCACCGAGGCGATGATCTTGTCCACCGGCACGACGGCGGATTGATACGCCGCCGTGTTGGTGGCGGAGGCGCCCGCGCCGGCGATGGTGCCGCCGGTGCCGATGATGACGATGTTCGCCTTGCGGGCTTCGGCGGCGGTGCCCGCCTGCGGCGCGGGTTGGGCCGACGGTGCGAGCTGGGCATGGGCGGTAGCGGTCAGCAGCGATGCGGATACCAGTGCGGCGGACAATAGCGTTGCGCGGATCTTGCGGTTCATGTTCCCCTCCTTTGTGAGCGGCGGCCCGCGCTCTCGTGAAGCGCACGGCCACCGATTTATTGGAGCCAGAACTATAGCGGATATGCCGCGGCGACTCCATGCCTGTCGACCGCCGCGCGTCATTCCAGATCGGCGAGGTCGAGGCGCAGGGTGGTGATAAAGCCGGCCGAATGCGGGCACGTCCGCCTGTGGCTGACAGGGGGGAACGGCGTCAGCCGAAATGGACGGGGCGACCGCGCGGGCACCCCGACGGAACCTCGCGGGTCCCTGAAAAGCAGGCTCAGAACGCGTCGCCCGGCACGCGGATCCACCCCTCCATCAACACGCGCGCGCTGCGGCTCATGATCGCCTTTGTCACGACCCACTCGCCCTCGACGCGCTTCGCCTCGGCACCGACCCGCAGCGTGCCGGAAGGATGGCCGAAGCGCACCGCCTCGCGTTCCCCGCCACCCGCGGCGAGGTTCACCAGCGTGCCGGGAATGCTGGCCGCGGTGCCGATCGCCACGGCGGCGGTGCCCATCATCGCATGATGGAGCACGCCCATCGACAACGCGCGCACGAGCAGGTCGACATCGCCCGCTTCCACGGTCTTGCCGCTGGACGCCGTGTAGGTCGCCGGCCTGGCCACGAACGCCACCTTCGGCGTGTGCTGGCGCGTCTTTGCCTCGGACGCGTCCTGGATCAGGCCCATGCGCAACGCCCCCGCCGTGCGGATGGCCTCGAACATCGCCAGCGCCTTGGGGTCGCTATTGATGTCGCGCTGGAGTTCGGTGCCCCGGTAGCCGATGGCCTCGGCCTCGACGAAGATCGTGGGGATCCCCGCATTGATCATCGTCGCCTTGAGCGTGCCGACGCCGGGCACCTCGAGGTCGTCGACCACGTTGCCCGTCGGGAACATCGAACCACCGCCCGCGTCGGGTTCGTCCGCGGCCGGGTCCATGAACTCGAGCTGCACTTCGGCGGCCGGGAAGGTCACGCCATCGAGCTCGAAGTCGCCAGTTTCCTGCACCTGGCCGTCGGTGATCGGCACGTGCGAAACGATGGTCTTGCCAATGTTCGCCTGCCAGATGCGCACGGTCGCCGTGCCGTTGCGCGGGATACGTTCCGCTTCGATAAAGCCATTGCTGATCGCGAACGGGCCGACCGCCGCGGACAGGTTGCCGCAGTTGCCGCTCCAGTCCACGAACGGCGAGTCGATCGAGACTTGTCCGAACAGGTAATCGACATCGTGATCGGGCCGCGTGCTCTTCGAGATGATCACCGTCTTGCTCGTGCTCGACGTTGCGCCGCCCATGCCGTCAATCTGCTTGGCATAGGGGTCGGGACTGCCGATCACGCGCAGCAGCAGCTTGTCGCGTGCGGCGCCGGGGACCTGCGCGCGCTCGGGCAGGTCCTGCAGGCGGAAGAACACACCCTTGCTGGTGCCGCCACGCAAATAGGTGGCGGGAATCTTGATTTGCGGTGCGTGTGCCATGTTGCGTCCTTGTTTTTTTGCCCCGGTCAGGCGGCCTGCGCCGATTCCAGGAAGTCCTGCGCGAAGCGTTGCAGCACGCCGCCCGCTTCGTAGATCGAGACTTCCTCGGCGGTGTCGAGGCGGCACTGCACGGGCACTTCCAGCTGTTCGCCATTCCTGCGATGGATCACGAGCGTGAGTTCCGCCCGCGGCTTGCGCTCGCCGATGACGTCGAACGTCTCCGTGCCGTCGATGCCGAGCGTCGTGCGATTCGTGCCGGGCTTGAACTCCAGCGGCAGCACGCCCATGCCGACGAGGTTGGTGCGATGGATACGCTCGAAACCTTCGGCGACGATCGCTTCCACCCCCGCGAGCCGCACGCCCTTGGCCGCCCAGTCGCGCGACGAGCCCTGACCATAGTCGGCCCCGGCGATGATGATCAGCGGCTGCTTGCGCTCCATGTAGGTCTCGATGGCCTCCCACATGCGCGTGACCTTGCCCTCGGGCTCGATGCGCGCCAGCGATCCAGCCTTGACCTGTCCGTCCACCACGACCATCTCGTTCTTCAGCGTCGGGTTGGCGAACGTGGCCCGCTGCGCGGTGAGGTGATCGCCGCGGTGCGTCGCGTACGAGTTGAAGTCCTCTTCCGGCAGGCCCATTTTGGCGAGGTACTCGCCGGCCGCGCTGTTCAGCAGAATGGCGTTCGACGGCGACAGATGGTCCGTCGTGATGTTGTCGCCGAGCACCGCGAGCGGCCGCATGCCGCGCAGCGTTCGTTCGCCGGCCAGCGCGCCTTCCCAATATGGCGGACGGCGGATATAGGTGCTCTGCGGACGCCAGTCGTACAGCGGATCGGCCGTCTCGCCGTTGTCCACGGTCAGCGCGAACATCGGCTCGTACACGGCGCGGAACTGCGACGGTTTGACGCTCTGCGCGACGATCGCATCGATCTCTTCGTCGCTCGGCCAGATGTCCTTGAGCGTCACCGGCTTGCCGTCCGCATCATGACCGAGCACATCGCGCTCGATGTCGAAGCGGATCGTGCCGGCAATCGCATAGGCCACCACGAGCGGCGGCGAGGCAAGGAACGCCTGCTTCGCGTAGGGGTGGATGCGGCCGTCGAAGTTGCGGTTGCCGGACAGCACGGCCGTCGCATAGAGGTCGCGGTCGATGATCTCTTTCTGGATGGCCGGATCGAGCGCGCCCGACATGCCGTTGCAGGTGGTGCAGGCAAATGCCACGATGCCGAAGCCAAGCTTCTCCAGTTCGGGCAGCAGGTTTGACGCTTCGAGGTAGAGCTCGACAGCCTTGGAGCCCGGCGCGAGCGACGACTTGACCCACGGCTTGCGCGTGAGACCACGCGCGTTGGCATTGCGCGCCAGCAGCGCGGCCGCGATCACGTTGCGCGGATTGCTGGTGTTCGTGCAGCTCGTGATGGCCGCGATGATCACCGCGCCATCCGGCATCTGACCCGGCACTTCCTCCCACTGGCCCGCGATGCCGCGCGCGGCAAGGTCGGACGTCGGCAGGCGCTTGTGCGGGTTCGACGGGCCGGCCATGTTGCGCACGACGGTCGATAGATCGAAATGCAGCGTGCGCTCGTACTGGGCGTTGGCGAGGCTGTCCGCCCACAGGCCGGCGGTCTTCGCATAGGTCTCGACCAGCGCGACCTGCTCGTCGGTGCGCCCCGTGAGCCTGAGGTAGTCGATGGTCTGGCCGTCGATGAAGAACATCGCGGCCGTGGCGCCGTATTCGGGCGCCATGTTCGAGATCGTCGCGCGATCGCCGAGCGTCAGACTGCTCGCGCCTTCGCCGCGGAATTCGAGGTACGCGCCGACGACCTTTTCCTTGCGCAGGAATTCGGTCAGGGCCAGCACGATATCGGTGGCGGTGATGCCGGGCTGGCGGCGGCCCGTCAGTTCCACGCCGACAATGTCCGGCAGCCGAATCCAGGACGCGCGGCCGAGCATCACGTTCTCCGCTTCCAGGCCGCCCACGCCGATGGCGATCACGCCGAGCGCATCGACGTGCGGCGTGTGGCTGTCCGTGCCGACGCAGGTATCGGGATACGCCACGCCGTGATCGGCGTGAATCACGGGCGACATCTTCTCCAGATTGATCTGGTGCATGATGCCGTTGCCCGGCGGGATCACGTCGACGTTGCGGAACGCCTTCTTGGTCCAGTTGATGAAGTCGAAGCGGTCTTCATTGCGGCGATCCTCGATGGCCCGGTTCTTCGCGAACGCATCGGGGTCGTAGCCGCCGCACTCGACGGCCAGCGAGTGGTCTACGATCAGCTGCGTCGGCACCACGGGATTGACGAGCGAGGGGTCGCCGCCGGCATCGGCGATGGCATCGCGCAGGCCGGCCAGATCGACGAGGGCGGTCTGGCCCAGAATGTCGTGGCACACCACGCGCGCGGGGAACCACGGAAAGTCGAGGTCGCGCTTGCGGTCGATGATCTGGCGCAGCGACGCGGTCAGCGTGGCGGGGTCGCAGCGGCGCACAAGGTTCTCGGCCAGTACGCGCGAGGTGTAGGGCAGCCTGTCATAGGCACCGGGCTCGATGGCCTCGACCGCGGCGCGCGTGTCGAAGTAATCGAGCGTGGTGCCCGGGAGGCGCTTGCGGTAGGCAGTATTCATGGCTATGGGGTGATTATCGTCCGGCCGGGCCCGCGCAAGGCAGGCCCGGCGCTCGGTTCAACGCTTTTCTATCGGCACGAACTTCAGGTTCTCGGGACCCGTGTAGTTGGCGCTGGGACGAATGATCTTGTTGTCGATGCGTTGCTCGATGATGTGCGCGGCCCAGCCCGACGTGCGGGCAATCACGAACAGCGGCGTGAACATCGCGGTCGGCACGCCCATCATGTGGTAGCTCACCGCGCTGAACCAGTCGAGGTTCGGGAACATCTTCTTGGCGTCCCACATCACGGTTTCCAGGCGCTCCGCGATGTTGAACATCTTCATCGAACCCGCGTCCTTCGACAGCTTGCGCGCGACTTCCTTGATGACCTGGTTGCGCGGGTCGGCGATGGTGTACACCGGGTGACCAAAACCGATGACCACTTCCTTGTTCTCCACGCGGCGGCGGATGTCGGCCTCGGCTTCGTCAGGCGTGTCGTAGCGCTTCTGCACTTCGAACGCCACTTCGTTTGCGCCGCCATGCTTCGGGCCGCGCAGCGCGCCGATCGCGCCGGCGATCGACGAGTACATGTCCGAGCCCGTGCCGGCAATCACGCGCGCGGCGAACGTCGACGCGTTGAACTCGTGCTCCGCGTACAGGATCAGCGAGGTCTGCATCGCGCGCTCCCACAACTTGGACGGCGTCTTGCCGTGGAACAGCGTGAGGAAGTGGCCAGCGATGGTCTCGTCGTCCGTTTCCACTTCGACGCGGCGCCCGTTGTGGCTGTAGTGGTACCAGTACAGCAGCATCGAACCGAGGCTGGCCATCAGGCGGTCCGCGATATCGCGCGCGCCCGGGGCGTTGTGGTCGTCCTTCTCCGGCAGCACGGTGCCGAGCACGGACACGCCCGTGCGCATCACGTCCATCGGATGCGCGCTCGCGGGGACCCACTCCAGCGCGGCCTTGACGTTCGCGGGCAGGCCGCGCAGCGACTTCAGCTTCGTCTTGTACGCGGCCAGTTCGGCCTTGTTCGGCAGCTTGCCGTGGACCAGCAGGTGCGCGATTTCCTCGAACTCGCAAGTGTCCGCGATGTCGAGGATGTCGTAGCCGCGATAGTGGAGGTCATTGCCGCTGCGGCCCACCGTGCAGAGCGCGGTGTTGCCAGCCGCCACGCCGGACAGGGCGACGGATTTCTTGGGCTTGGGCGTGGCGAGCGGTTGTGCTTCGGACATAGGGGTCTCCTGGGTTGTGCTGGGGGTAGGGCGCTCTGTTGGCGCGGTGGATTCCGCGGATTGGACCGGCCTGGCGGCAGCGGGGCGGCGGGCCATCAGCGACCCTTGCCCTTGGCGAACAGCGCGTCCAGCTTCTGTTCGTAGTCATGGTAGCCGATGCGTTCGTACAGTTCCTGACGGGTCTGCATCGTATCGACGACGTTCTTTTGCGTGCCGTCGCGGCGGATGGCCTCGAAGACATTCTCGGCGGCCTTGTTCATCGCGCGGAACGCGGAAAGCGGGTACAGCACCATCGACACGCCGACCGAGGCGAGCTCGTCGCGCGTGAAATAGGGCGTCGAACCGAATTCGGTGATGTTGGCGAGGACGGGTACCTTCACGGCGTCCACGAAGCGGCGGTACATGTCGAGGTCGGTCATGGCCTCGGGGAAGATCGCGTCGGCGCCGGCTTCCACGCAGGCGACCGCGCGGGCGAGCGCGGCATCGAAACCTTCGACGGCGAGCGCGTCGGTGCGGGCCATGATCACGAAGTTCTCGTCGGTGCGCGCATCGACGGCGGCCTTGACGCGGTCAACCATCTCGTCCTGCGTGACGATCTCCTTGTTGGGGCGGTGGCCGCATCGCTTGGCGCCGACCTGGTCCTCGATGTGCATCGCGGCCGCGCCGAACTTGATCAGCGAGCGCGTGGTGCGGGCGACGTTGAAGGCCGACGACCCGAAGCCCGTATCGACGTCCACCAGCAGGGGCAGGTCGCACACGTCGGTAATGCGGCGGATATCGGTAAGCACGTCGTCGAGGTTCGAGATGCCCAGGTCGGGCATGCCGAGCGAGCCGGCCGCGACGCCGCCGCCGGACAGGTAGATCGTGCGATAGCCGGACCGCTTGGCCAGCAGCGCGTGATTGGCGTTGATCGTTCCCGGGATCTGCAGCGGGTGTTCATCGGCGAGTGCCTGGCGGAAGCGGGCACCGGCGGAGCGGGCGAGATCGGCGGCGGAAAAGGTCATGGGTAGTCGGGTCGCGTTGGTTTAGCTTGTTCTGTAGCGCAAGGGATGTGCCATGATCGGATGGTTTTTCGAACGCTCGTGCGAGCGGCCATGGAACCTTCGACAATTCAACGGGTTATCGGGGAAACTTAAGCGCTTCTCTCCGCTTTCGTGCCAAGCTTATAGCACTTGGCGGCGCCCGATATTTCACGTTTGCAATGCGCGTGCATTTCAAATTTGAAATTCACTGCAAGCGAGCGCAGAATTCCAATATACGCCCGCCATCCTTCCGCTTCCATGACAGCACCGCAGACCTCGCCGGCGGCGCCGGCCCCGGCCGCCCCCCGGCCCCGCATCTGGACCGTCGGCATCAGCCGCCTGACCCGCGCGTTCGCGGAGTTGATCCCGTCTTACACCGCGCAGGCCGAATTCCGCATCCTCGACAAAGGCTACGACGCCGCGGCGAGCGCGATTGCGCGCGACGGGCGCGTCGATGTCGTCGTCGCGGGCGGTTCCAATGGCGCCTACCTGCGGCAGCACGTGGATGTGCCGGTGGTGCTCGTCAAGGTCACGGGCTTCGACGTCATGAGCGCGCTGGCGACGGCGCGGCGCATCTCGCCGAAGGTCGCGCTGGTCACGCATGCGTCCACTTATGCGGAGGTCGATGAGTTTTTACGTGCGTTTTCGCTGACCGTTGCCACATACACGTACCTGACCGAGGACGATGCAACGGCCCGCGTGCGGGCGCTCAGGGAGGAGGGCGTGCGCGTCGTCGTCGGTCCCGGGATGGTGACGGATCTGGCTGAGCGTTATGGGCTCGTCGGAGTGTTTCTGTATTCGGGCAATGCGGTGCGGCTGGCGCTGGAAGACGCGATCGAGGCCGCGCGGCTGCGGCGGATAGAGTCGGCGCGGCGCGATTACGTGAACACGATTCTTGCGCATCTGAACGAAGGGGTGGCGGCCGTGGACGTGGAGGGGCGCATCCAGTCGTTCAATCCCGCGATGGAACGGTTTCTCGGCACGACGGCGGCGGCCGCGGCGGGGCGCAAACTCGCGGCATTGGCGCCGGGGCTCGGGCTCGATAGCGTGATGCAGAGCGGCACGCAGGAACTGGAAGCCATTCATCGGCTCGGGGATCGGATGGTCGTCGTGAACCGGATTCCGATCGTCGGCGAGGCCGGGACGACCGGGGCGGTGCTGACGATTCAGGATGCCAATGCGATCCATCGGGCCGATCGCAACCTGCGGTCGCGTAGCCGGGCGCGGCGGGCGGGGGTGCGATACACGCTCGACGATCTTGCCGGCGCCTCGGCGGCCATGACGGACCTGCGGGCGCTGGCGCGGCGGTATGCGGCGGTCGATTCGACAGTGTTGATCGGTGGCGAGAGCGGTACGGGCAAGGAGGTGCTGGCGCAGGGCATGCACGACGCGAGTCCGCGGCGGGCGTTTCCTTTCGTGGCCGTGAACTGCGCGGCGTTTCCCGAGACGCTGCTGGAGAGCGAGTTGTTCGGCTACGAGGAGGGCGCCTTCACCGGGGCGCGTCGTGGCGGGCGCGCGGGGTTGTTCGAGTCGGCGCACAACGGCACGCTGTTTCTCGACGAGGTGGGCGACATGCCGCCGGCCTTGCAGACGCGGTTGCTGCGCGTGCTGCAGGAAAAGCAGGTGCTGCCGATCGGTGGGCTGGAAGCGATTCCGGTCAACGTGCGCGTCATCGCCGCGACCCATCGCGATCTGGCCGCACTCGTCCGGGAAGGGTCGTTTCGGCAGGATCTATACTACCGGCTCAATATCCTGCGCATCGACATGCCGCCATTGCGCGAGCGCGCGCAGGATCTGCCCGATCTGGCCGAGCTCCTGTTCCGGCGGGCGCAGGAGCGGCTGTCGATTGCCCGGCCGATGCCGCTGCCGGCGCCCGTGCGCAAGCGGCTGGCCGACTATGCGTGGCCGGGCAACATCCGCGAACTGGAGAACGTGACCGAACGCATCGCGGTGATGATCGCGGGGCGCAAGCTCGATGGGGCGGCGTTACTGCGGGACTTGCAGGCCGCGGTCCCGGAACTGTTCGCGCCGCCGGCGGGGGTGCCGGATGCCGGCGAGCCGGTGGCCGGCGGCCCGGGAGGCGCCCCTGAGGTAGCCGCGCCGGCCATCGCGGATGCCAACCGCTCGCTGGCCGGCGTAGCGCGCGCGAGTCAGGCTGCGCACATCCGCCGCGTGCTAGCCGAATGCAACGGCGACCGCGCGGCGGCGTGCCATCTGCTCGGCATCAGCGCGACGACGTTGTGGCGGCGGCTCAAGGAGGCGGACGGCCGCTGAGGCCGCATGGCATCCCGGCGCAGGAAACATCAGGGAAACTCGCGCTCGGGAATGCTGACGTTGCGCGCCTTGCCCTCGACGCTGTACAGCGTGAGGATGTTCTTGGCAAAGCTGGTCCCCGTGGCCTCCTGAATCTCCTTCAGGTCGAAGCGCTCGGAGCGGAAGATCTCGCCGGTGTCGAGGCTGCGGTAGCGCACGTCGTAGCTGCCGGGGGCGATATTCTCCATCGTGAACGAGGTCCCGCTTCGCACGTAGCTCGTCCGCACAGGCAACGGCCGCGTGGTATCGAGCGCGACGAGTTTCAGGAACACATCGAACTTGTTGCGCGTATTGTCGATGGTCACCATCGACAGGCCGTCGGTATTGAGCACGGGATACCCGGGCACGTAGCCCGAGCGCTCGGGCCAGGGCTCGCCCTTGGGCGTGAGGCTCGGGCGGATATAGCGCGTCTCCTCACGCGTGGAGATGATGCTCGATGTGATCGCCGCCGCCACCGCTGCCGTCGCTGCGGTCGATCCCTTCGCCGGCGCGGCGGCGGGTGCGGACGCGGCCGCCACCGGCGAAGACGCTTCCGTGGCGGCATTGGCCGCCGGCGTATCGAGACTCGCCCCCAGACTGGTCCCTGGAGTCCAGTCGCTCAGCAGCACCACGATCGCCGTGGCCGCGAGCGAATAGACGAGCACGGACCACGACCGCCCCGACAGCCGCGCGGGCTGGAAACCGTCCTCGCGTATCGGGCGGTCCTCGCGGCGGCTGTCGCGCTCCCGGTCGCGGTCCTCCGCGCGCTGTCGCTCGCGGCGTTCCTGACTGGCCCGCTCGGCCCGCCGCTGCTGCTCGGCCTCATGCTCCCGGCGTTCGCGCTCGCGGCGCTCCTTCTCCCGCTCCCGTTCCTTCTCGGCCTTCGCCCGCTCCGCCTTCTCTGCCTCCGCTTTCGCTGCCTCCGCTTTGCGCGTCCGCTCCCGCGCGGTCTGCGCCTGCTGGGCGGTCTGGGCGGTCTGGGCGGTCTGCGCCTGCGGCCGAGCCTGCGGTCGCGGCGGCACGCCCCCGGCACCCCCCGGCGTGGGACGCGCGCCAGCGGGGCGGCGTCCACGCTGGGCCTCTAGCTTCTCCTGCGTCACGATCCAGCGGTCGTGTTCCTCACGCTTGACGGGGTCGCTCAGCACTTCGTAGGCGGCGTTGATCAACCGCATGATGCGGTTGGCCTCGTCGCCGTCCGCATGACGGTCCGGATGGTACTTCTGGCTCAGCGACTTGTACGCGGCGCGAATGACCTCGAACGGCGCGTCACGGGAAACCTTGAGGTTGTCGTAATGGGTGTGCATCAACAGGGGGCGGCAAGACCGGGAGTGGGCCGCACGTATTAACGGCAGGCCAGCCGAATTTTCAAGTGTCGCCGTTCCTGAAGCGGATGGGAAGTCGCCCGATGTGGGGAAGCAGACGCTCGCGCGCGTCAGCTGGGCAGCCGTCCAAGCGCCGTCTTCAGCCGGTCTGCCCCCGCGCGGATGCCGTCCGTGCCGATGCCTCCGTAGCCGAACAGCAGCCCCGGCCGCGACCGCGACGCGACATACATCCCCGAGATGCCGTACACCCCCACGCCGGCCGCCGCCGCGCGCGCGATGACCATGGCTTCCGCGCCGGGGTCCGCGCCGCGGACCTCCGCGACGAGGTGAATGCCGGCGGACGACGGCAGCGGCGTCAGCCACGGCGACAGTTCGTGCTGGAGCGCATGTCGCAGCAGCGCGCGCCGCGCCGCGTACTCCTTGTGCATGCGCCGCAGGTGCTTGGCGAAGTAACCGTCGAGCATGAACTTGGCCAGCGCCGTCTGCGTCATCGTGCAGCTGTGCCGGTCGCCAATCTGCTTGGCCCGGCGCGTGGCCGCGCCGAGCGGGGCGGGCGGAATCACGTAGCCGACGCGAAGTTCGGGAAAGATCGTCTTGGAGAACGTGCCGACGTAGGCGACCACGCCGGCCTGGTCCAGACTCTTGAGCGATTCGACGGGGCGTCCCTCGAACCGGAATTCGCCATCGTAGTCGTCCTCGACGATCAGCGCGCCATGACGCTGCGCCCAGTCCAGCAGCGCGAGCCGCCGCTCCAGACTCATCGGCATGCCTAGCGGAAACTGGTGCGACGGCGTCACGTAGACAATGCGCGCTTCCGCCGGCAGCCGGTCCACGACGATGCCATCCCCATCGACAGGTACAGGCACCACGGTCGCGCCGGCGGCGAGCAGGCTCGTCCGGGCCGGCGGATATCCCGGGTCTTCCACCGCGACCACGTCCCCGGGCCGCAGCGCCACGCGCGCCAGCAGGTCGATGGCCTGCTGCGCGCCCTGCGTCACGATCACGTCCTGCCAGTTGCAGACCACCGCGCGGCTGAACGCGAGATAGCGCGAGACCGCGAGCCGCAGGTCCTGCTCGCCGGCCGGATCGCGGTAGCCGCCCGGCGCGCGCGCCAGCACGCGCAACGCGTGGCTGACGCAGCGTCGCCACTGGTCGAACGGGAACAGGGCCTTGTCCGTGACGCCGCCCAGGAAGTCGAACTCGGGCGGCCGGTCGCGCGACGGCATGGGCAGCGCGTCGGGCAACGACTCCCACAGTTCCACCGGGGGGCGCAGCATCGCCGCGCGTGGCGGCCGCGGCGCCAGCCGGGTCATCTCTTCGGCGACGAACGTGCCATCTCCGGCGCGGGAGCGCAGGTATCCCTCCGCGATCAGGCGCTCGAATACGTCGAGCGTGGTCTTGCGGGAGACGCCGAGCTGCGTCGCGAGTTCGCGCGTGGAGGGCAGCCGCTCGCCGGGCGCGAGGCGGCCATCGATGACGCCGGCCCGCAACTGCCGGTAGATCTGTCCGGCCAGTCCCTGGCGGCCGTGAATCGTCAGGTGCACGTTCATGGAGAGGAGGGGTTGTAGTGGTGACGCCGCACAGCCGGCTTGATTTTAGGAACCGCCTGCTGGGACGCCAAGCCGATTCTATAAAAGATGCATTACAAGTGCAACTTTAATCGAAGCGCTCGCCGGCGGCGTTCGGAGGCGTCGAGCGGCTGTTGGGTGGTCACCTGAAAATCGTACGAAATGGCTATGTGTTGCTGTCCAGTCACTGTCGTAAATTCCGACATGTCGGGCCTGCCCGCCCGGCGCGGCACGCGCCTGCCCGTGACAGCGCCCCATCGTCGCCATTGCCATGAATACCATTGCCATCCTGCTGTCGGCCTTTTTGCTGTCGGTGTTCGCACTGCTGGCATTCATCTGGGCCATGCAACGCGGCCTGTTCGATACCTCGCCGGACGCCGCGCGCGTGATCTTTTCCGAAGGGGAGGCCGGTCACCCTGAAGATCCGTCCGCCCCTGACGGCGGCCATGGCATCGCCGATCCGTCGCGCGATGCGGCCGACCGATCTTCCGCGCCCGTCGTGTTCCTGTTCCTGTGTTGCGCGATGGTCTGGCTGGTCGTCGCCTCCGCGGCCGGGCTCACCGCCTCGATCAAGCTGCACGAGCCGGACCTGTTCGCCTCGGTGCCGTGGCTCTCTTTCGGGCGCATCCGCACCATTCACCTGAACGCGGTAGCCTACGGCTGGGCGCCGATGGCGGGCCTTGGCATCGCCTTGTTCCTTCTGCCGCGCCTGCTCAAGACGCCGCTGGTGGGCGGGCGATGGGCGCTGCTTGGCGCGGCGCTCTGGAATGCCGCGCTGATCGCGGGCATCGGCAGCATCGGCGCCGGGATTTCCGATGGTCTCGAATGGCTCGAGATTCCCTGGCAGGTCGATCTGCTGTTCGTCGCGGGCGGCGCGCTGGTTGGCATTCCACTGGTGCTCACGCTCGTCAATCGCACGGTCAGCCACCTGTACGTCTCCGTCTGGTACATGGGCTGCGCGCTGTTCTGGTTTCCCGTGCTGTTCCTCGTGGCCAATTTCCCGGGGCTCCATTTCGGGGTCGAGCAGGCGACCATGAACTGGTGGTTCGGTCACAACGTGCTGGGCCTGTTCTACACGCCGCTCGCGCTGGCCTCCATCTACTATTGCCTGCCCAAGATCATCGGCCAGCCCGTGCGGTCGTATGGCATGTCGCTGCTCGGGTTCTGGGCGCTCGCCTTCTTCTACGGGCAGGTCGGCGGCCACCACCTCGTCGGCGGACCCGTGCCCGGGTGGCTCGTCACGTTGTCGATCGTGCAGAGCATGATGATGCTGATCCCGGTCATCGCATTCTCGATCAACCTGCATCAGACGCTGAAGGGCAATTTCCACCGGCTCATCGACTCGCCGACGCTGCGTTTCGTGACCTTCGGCAGCATGATGTACACGCTGAGTTCGGCGCAGGGTTCCTTCGAGGCATTGCGCGCGGTCAACCGTGTCACGCACTTTACGCACTACACCGTCGCGCATGCCCACCTCGGGCTCTATGCTTTCGTGAGCTTTGCGTTCTTCGGCGCGATCTATTTCATCCTGCCACGCGTGATCGGCCGCGAGTGGCCGTACCGCTGGATGATCTACTGCCACTTCTGGCTCGCGGCCGGTGGGATTGGCGTCTACTTCGTCGGCCTGTCCATCGGCGGCTGGTATCAGGGGCTGGCCATGCTCGATGCGTCGCGGCCGTTCATGGATTCCGTGACGCTGACCATGCCTTACCTCAAGGCCCGGTCGGTCGGCGGCGCGATGATGCTCGTCAGCCATCTGTTCTTCGCCGCCAATTTCGTCAGCGCGGTATTCGGGCTCGGGCCCAATCGCCAGCGTCCAGCTCTGTTCCACCAGGGCCGCGAGGGCCGCAATCCGCCGCAGGGAGCCTGAACCGTGAACAATGAAAGCGCCCTTCTGGCCGGGGGCATGACCATGCTGGCGCTGGCGACGAGCGCGCTGGTCGTGATTCCGTATCTCCAGCTCAAGGACATCAAGCCAACCGAAGGCATCAAGCCCTATACCGCCGCGCAGCTGCGCGGACGCGAGGTGTATATCGCCAACGGCTGCATCTACTGCCATTCGCAGCAGCCGCGTGACAGCGGCTTTGCACCGGACAGCAAGCGGGGATGGGGCCGCGTATCGGTGGCGGGCGACTACTACTACGACAACCCGCACCTGCTGGGCACGATGCGGACGGGGCCGGACCTCATGAACATCGGTGTGCGGCAGCCCAGCGCGGACTGGCACCTTGGACATCTGTACCAGCCGCGTGCTTATGTCAGTGGCAGCATCATGCCCAGCTACCCGTACCTGTTCGACGTGAAGGATGCCGCCGAGCCGGGCGACAAGCCCGTGACGCTGCCGCCCGGCTATGCCCCGCCCAACAAGGTCGTGGTGGCCAGGGCGGAGGCACTCGATCTCGTGGCCTATCTGCAGTCGCTGAACCGGACCGGAGCGGTATTGCCCGCGCCGGATGGCAATACGTCGGCGAAGCCGGACAAATAAGCACTGAAATCAGCACGGAGCCACGGAGATGGATGACCGAACGGAACAGGGCGGACGGGCACAGCGGCAGGCCGCGGCGGCGCGGGCGCGCGAAAACGTCGAGCCGCACGAGGGGCGCGGGCCGATTCCCCGGAACGTGCTCGCGCTCATTGCGGGACTGATCGCCTTTGGTGCGGTCTATATCCTGACGTCGCCGATCAACGCGCCCTCGGGGCTGGGCGACGAACGGACGACGGCGGATCTCGTCGGCAAGCCCCAGCCACCCGGCGGCGCCGTCGACGGGGCGGCGGTGTTCCAGAGCCGCTGCGTGGCTTGCCATCAGGCTACGGGCATGGGACTGCCCGGGGTGTTTCCCCCGTTGGCCGCCTCCGAATGGGTCAATGGCAAGGACAGCAAGCTGGCGGCCATCGTCTTGCGCGGGGTGACGGGCAAGCTGACCGTCAAGGGCACGGCTTACAACGGGGCGATGCCCGCGTTCGCGGATCAGCTCGGCGATGCCGAACTGGCGGCCGTGCTGACGCATGTGCGCAGCCAATGGGGCAATGCCTCGCCGCCGGTCACGGCGGAAACCGTGGCGGCGGTTCGGGCCGAGACCGCCGCGATGACGGCGCCGTTCGATGGCGATGCGGCGCTTGGCGGACCCGGTGGCTAGCGGGACGGCACCTGGGATGCGTGCCGGGGCGCGATCGCGCTGGCCGGGCGTGGTGCTGTGGCTCGCGCTCGCTGCGAGCGCTCTGGGGATCCATGGGTTGACCGACGGATGGCGGGCATGGACGCTGGACCAGCGGCGGGAGCACCGGATTGCCGCCGGGACGTTGCGCCTGCCGGCCCTGATGGTGCGGGATCAGGCGGGCCGCGGGGTGCGCTGGTTTGGCGGCGATGCCGGGCGCGCGGGTGGCGATGCTTTGGCGGGGCCGGATGCCGTCTACCTCGTCGATTTCATCTACACGCGCTGCATGACGGTCTGCCGCGCGCTCGGCGCGGCGTTCACGCAATTGCAGGCGCGCATCGAGGCCGACGGCCTGTCGGGGCGGATCGGCCTGCGGTCGCTATCTTTCGATCCGCGCGACGAGATCGCGGACCTCGCGGGCTATGCGGGCGAGCACCGGGCGCGGTTGCCCGACTGGGCGGTGGCCGCCGCCGTCGATCCCGCGGCCATGCACGCACTGCTGCGCGATGCCGATGTCATCGCCATTCCGGACGGTTTTGGCGGGTTCGCGCATAACGGCGGGCTCCACGTCGTCGACGCGCGCGGCCACGTGCTGGGGGCGTTTCCGCTCGAGCGGTACGAGGATGCCTACGCGCTCGCGCGTGCCACGATCGCCGGCGCACCGGGCTGGGCGCCGTGATGCATTGGCGCGTTCCATGGGGGGCGTCATGGCGGGCGTCATGGGCGTCGTGGCCTGCCGCCGCCAGCCTGCTCGCGCTGCCGCCCCTCCGCGCGGTGCTCGAAGGGTCGATGGCATTGCAGATGCTCGTCCTCCTGCCTGCGGTCTTCGCGCTCGGCTACACGCTCCCCCGCATGCTTCCCTCTCGCGCGCGAGGCAGGCTGGCCGCCGCGATGCGGCCCGCCGCGCTGTCGCTGCTGATCGTCGCCACGGTCGGCTACGCGGCGTGGATGCTTCCGATCGCCATAGACCTGACCCGTCTCCATGCAAGCGTCAATCTCGCCAAATACGCCACCGTGACGGTGGCCGGCACGGCTGCGTACTTCGCTGGCCGGGTAAGCCCGTGGCCGCTGGTGTTGTTCTTCGGCGGCAACATGGTCTGGATGGGCCTGACCGTCGGTATGCTGTTTCTGGATGCCGAGACGCGGCTGTGTGCCAGCTACCTGCTCGGCGACCAGCGCGTGGCCGGCGCTGGGCTGATCGCATGGTCCGCGGCATTGGGGGGATGGCTGCTGGCGTGGGTGGGCCGGCGCGCTAACCGCTCAGGCCGCCCTAAAGAGTTGCAGCAATCTGCCGTTAATGCCAGCGACGTGGGATCGCATTGATGGCAGAGCGTCGCGGCAGGCGTGCCGCCAGGCGCCGGCGCCCGCGCAGGGTGGGAGCCCATCGACGCTTCCTCTCCGGGATCGCGAAAGATATCGCGCCCATCTCAAAGGGCTAATTGCATGCTGAGAAGAATCAAGGCGGAGCAGCTGCAGGTCGGAATGTTCGTTGCCAGGCTCGGCGGACCCTGGATCAACCATCCGTTCTGGCGCTCTCGCTTCCTCGTCTCGAGCGACGAGCAGGTCGAGCAGATTCAGGCCGCCAATGTCCAGGATGTCTGGATCGACATCCTGAAGGGCCGCAATTTGCCCACGCCCGCCACGCCGGATGCGATGGAAGCGGACATGTCCGACGATGCGGAGACCGGGTTCGAAGACGAACTCGAGCGCGCGCGCGAGCTCATCAAGTCCGCGCGGCAGCTGGTCGGAAGCATGTTCAGCGATGTTCGGATGGGACGCGCGCTGGAAAGCCAGGGCGCGCTGTTGCTCGTCGACTCGGCCTCCAACTCCCTGACGCGCCATTCGCAGGCGCTGATCGCGTTGTCGCGGCTGAAGGAAAAGGACGACTATTCGTATCTGCACGCGTTTTCGGTTTGCGTGCTGATGATTGCCGTCGGGCGGACGCTCAAGCTGCCCGATGGGGAAGTGCGGGAGCTCGGGATCGCGGGGCTCATGCACGATATCGGCAAGCTCACGCTGCCGGAGTCGATCCTGCAGAAGGGCTCCGACCTGACGCCTCGCGAGGAAGAGGCCATGCGGCGGCATCCGTCGGCGGGATACCGGATCCTGAACGAGGCGCGGCTCTATACCAATATTCCGCTCGACGTCTGCGTGCACCACCACGAACGCGTGGATGGCCGCGGCTACCCGTTCGGCCTCGTCGAGCACGAGATCAGCGTGCACGCGAAGATCGCTTCCATTTGCGATACGTACGACACGCTGACCTCCGCGAGGCCGGGCCACTTGCCGTGGTCGCCCGCGCGGGCGATGGAATACATCGCGGTCCGTGTGGACACGCTGTTCGACCGCCGGGTGTTCAAGGCGTTTACGCGCACGGTTGGGATTTATCCGATTGGCACGGTATTGCGTCTGCGCTCGAACCGGCTGGCGGTGGTCTGCGGCCAAAACGAAAACGAACCGCTACGGCCGCGGGTGATGGCGTTCTACTCGGTATCGGAGTCCGTCGCGCAACCGCCCCAGTTGATCGACCTCACGCAGAGTGACGAGACGGTGGTGGCGTTCGAGGATGCGAGGCAGTGGGGGTATTCGGATGAGCAGTTGATGGCGATGTATGCGCCGCATGGGTGAGTTGGACCCTCTCCCCGCAGGAGAGGGGTCTCCGCCGTATCAAGCCACCCGAGAAGCCACGCGAGGTTTGACCCGGCTTGCGGCATCCTTGGCGCGGGAACGGGCGGTATCCACGTCCTCGGCATACGCCAACGCCACCCCCATCCGACGCTTGGTAAAGCTCTCCGGCTTGCCGAACAGCCGTACTTCCGTCTGCGGCACAGACAGCGCGTCCGCCACGCCGTCGAACACCACGCCGGTGGCATCCACGCCGCCATAGATCACCGCACTGGCCCCCGGGCTCTTCAGCGCCGTGCTGACCGGCAGCCCGAGAATCGCCCGTGCATGCAGTTCGAATTCGTTCTGCCACTGCGTGATCATCGTGACCATGCCTGTGTCGTGCGGCCGCGGGCTGACTTCGCTGAACCAGACTTGTTCGCCCTTGACGAACAGCTCGACCCCGAACAGCCCCTGACCGCCAAGATTGGCCGTCACCTCGCGCGCGATATGCTGCGCGGTTTGCAGCGCCTTCGGGTGCATCGGATGCGGCTGCCAGCTTTCCACATAGTCGCCGCTGACCTGCACATGGCCGATCGGTTCACAAAAATGCGTCTCCACGTCGCCCGCGGCGCCCTTGGCCCGCACCGTCAGCAGCGTGATCTCGTAATCGAAATCGATGAACCCCTCGACGATGATGCGGCCATGGCTCACGCGACCGCCAGCCATCGCATAGTCCCACGCGGCCTTGACGTCCGCCGGACCGTCGATCTTGCTCTGGCCCTTGCCCGAGCTGCTCATCACCGGCTTGACCACGCACGGATAACCGATGCCGCCATCGATCGCGGCCTGCAATTCTTCCAGCGAGTCGCAGAACTTGTACGGGCTCGTCGGCAGGCCCAGCGTTTCCGCAGCCAGCCGGCGGATTCCCTCGCGATCCATGGTCAGCCGCGCGGCGCGCGCGGTCGGGATCACGCGGACGACACCAGCGGCCTCCAGCGCCTCGAGCGTCGGCGTGGCGATCGCCTCGATCTCCGGCACCACGAGATCCGGCCGCTCGGCCTCGATCAGCGCGCGCAGCGCGTCGCCATCGGTCATGGCGATCGTGCGCGCATGATGGGCAACCTGCTGTCCGGGGGCATTCTCGTAACGATCCACCGCAATCGTCTCGACACCGAGCCGCTGCAGCGCGATCAGCACCTCCTTGCCGAGCTCGCCCGAGCCGAGCAGCATGACTTTGGTGGCCGAGGGGGAGAGGGGGGTTCCGAGGGTGGTCATGGGCGTGTACGGGGGCAGCGAATGAAAAGCGGCATTGTAACCCTCAGCGAGGATCGCCCTTCCTGTTGTCCGCTCTCGCTTTCTGCAACATCTCATACAACTGCTGCGCCGCCGGCGACAACGACCGCCCGCGGCGGCGGATCAGTCCGACGGTGCGGGTGACGGTAGGCTCCACCAGCGGCACGCTCTTCAGCGTCGGATGCTTCCCGGGCGGCATCGCCAGCCGGGGCACCGCCGCCACGCCGAGTCCAGCCTCCACCAGGCTCACTAGCGTGGAAACGTGCCGCACCTCGCAATACCACTGCGGCCGCACGGGCACATCCGTCAGCGCGAGGTCCAGCAGCATGCGGTTGCCGCTCGCCTTGCCCACGGTCATGTAGTCATACTGCCCAAGCTCCGACCACGTCACCTTGCGCTTCCGCGCCAGCGGATGATCCGGCGGGCAGGCCACGACGAACGGCTCCTTGAGCACAGGCTCGAACTCGACATCGGGCTCCTGCGTCCCGATGTAGTTCAGGCCGAAATCCGCCTCGTTCCGCACGACCATGTTGAGCACCTCGTTCGCGCCCTCGTCGATCAGCCGCACGACGATGCGCGGATAGCGCGCGTGGTACTGCCGCAGCACGGCGGGCAGGAAATAGCGCACCGCCGACGGCACGCAGGCCACGGTCACCTCGCCCGTGATACGCGTCGCCACATCGCGGATGCCGAGCAGCGATTCCTCCAGCCCATTGAGCAGCTCGCGCGCCTTGCGCGAAAACTCGCGGCCCACCGCCGTCATTTCCACCGACCGCGTCGTGCGATCGAACAACCGGACGCCCAGCGCATCCTCCAGCTTCTCGATGCGCCGCGACAGCGCCGGCTGCGACAGATGCAATTCCGCGGCGGCAGCGCGAAAGCTGCTCAGTTCCGCCACCGCCACGAATGCCCGCAAATCCGAAAGATTGAAATTCATGCAAACCTTGCATCAATCGTGAGAAAAGTTGCAATTCACAGTTTAGCACCGCGCGAGGATGATACGGACTCGCAGGAACGATCCAAGAACACCCAGCGCCCGGCCTTCCGCGGCGCAATGGAGGAGACATGAACCCGACCCGCCGGACTTTGCTCAAGGCCAGCGCGATGCTGCTCGCCGTCCCGGGGCTTGCCGAGGCGCAAGACCCGTTTCCCAACAAGCCGCTGCGCTACGTGGTGCCCGTGTCCGCGGGCGGCGGCTCCGACCTCATCGGCCGCACGGTCGCGGACCGCTGGGGCCGCGCGCTGGGCCAGTCGATGGTCGTGGAGAACCAGGCGGGCGGCGGTGGCGTCATCGCCTGCCAGATGACGTCGAAGGCCAGCCCCGACGGCTACACCGTCATGCAGGGCTATGTCGCCACGCACGGTACGAATCCCGCCACGCGCAAGGTTCCCTACGACCCCGTCAAGGACTTCACGCCGATCGGCATGATCGGCGCCACGCCAAACGTGCTGGTCATCGGCGCCAACGTGCCCGCGAACAACCTGAACGAGTTCATCGATTACGTCCGCAAGCATCCGGGCGCGGTCAACTACGGCTCGGCCGGCCCCGGATCGCTGACCCACCTGACGATGGAACTGTTCGCGCAGCAGGTGAAGGCGCAGATGACCCACGCGGCGTATCGCGGCATTGCCCCGGCCTTCAACGATCTGATTGGGGGCCAGACGCAGGCCATGTTCCCGGGGTTGTCGGCCGCGCTGCCGCATATCCGCTCGGGCCGCGTGAAGCCGCTCGCCGTCACCGGCAGCGCGCGCCATCCGTTGCTCAAGGATACGCCGACGCTCGACGAGGCCGGGCTCAAGGGTTTCGACGCCATGCAATGGTACGGCGTGGTCGGCCCGGCCGGCATCCCGCCGGACATCGTCGCCAGGCTCAATGGCACGCTCAACACCGTACTCAAGAGCCCGGACCTCGCGGAGAAGCTGTCGTCGGAGGCGCTGCAGCCGCAGCCGATGTCGCCGGACCAGTTCCGCCGCTATATCGCCGATGAAGTCGCGCGCTGGGGCAAGCTCGCCCGCGACCGCGGCATTCATCTCGACACCTGACAATCCCCCGACTCATCAAGGAAACGCTTTATGGCCCGCAATACCCACGTCGCCGCCGACCACAACGCCCCGGCGGTCACCCGCATTCTCGGCAAATATGTCGCCACCCATCCGTCGCGCGGCTGGAGCGATGCCGTCGATCACGAAGCGCATCGCACGTTCATGAACTGGCTCGGTTGCGCGGTCGGCGCAGCGCGGCACGAATCCGCCGAGGCGGCGCTCGCCGCGGTGGCCGAACTACAGCCCGCGGCGCAGGCCACGGTGCTGGGCCGCACGGAGAAGGTCGACATGGCCAGCGCCGCGCTGGTCAACGGCATCACATCGCATACGTTCGACTTCGACGACACGCATCTGAAGACGATCATCCATCCGGCTGGCCCGGTGGCCTCCGCCGTCCTCGCGCTTGCCGAGCATACGGGCGCGAGCGGCCGTGCGGTGATCGACGCGGTGGTGCTCGGCATCGACGTCGCGTGCCGTGTGGGCAATGCCATGTACCCGGACCACTATGACCGTGGCTGGCATATCACGGGATCCACCGGCATGCTCGGGGCGGCGGCCGCATGCTCGCGTCTGATGGGCCTGAACGAAGAACAGACCACGATGGCGCTCGGCATCGCCGCCTCGCAGCCGGTGGGCCTGCGCGAGCAGTTCGGCACGATGACCAAGCCGTTTCATCCGGGCGGCGCGGCCCGCGCCGGGCTGATGTCGGCGCTGCTGGCGAAGCATGGCTTTACGTCGAGCGCGAAGGCATTGGAAGCGCCGCGTGGCTTCATGCAGGTGATCTCGGCCAAGTCCGACTGGAACGAAATCACGGACGAGCTGGGCACGCGCTTCGAGATCTCGTTCAATACGTACAAGCCGTTTGCGTGCGGCATCGTGATTCATCCGAGCATCGATGCGTGTGTGCAGTTGCGCGAGCAGGGTGTGACACCGGAGAACGTCGAGCGCATCGAACTGACCGTGCATCCGCTGGTGCTCGAACTCACGGGCAAGAAGGAGCCGACCGACGGGCTGCTGGCCAAGTTCAGCGTGTATCACGGTTGCGCGGCGGGGCTGATTTTCGGTCGTGCGGCGGAGGAAGAATTCTCGGACCATATCGTCACGCGCGACGACGTGGTGGCACTGCGCCGCAAGGTCGTCGCCACGGCCGATGGCAATGTCGATGAGGCAGCCGCGCTGGTCAGGGCGGTGCTCAAGGATGGGCGCGAGATCGACGTGCGGGTGGATCACGCGATCGGTTCGTTGCAACGTCCGATGACCGACGCCAACCTCGACGCCAAGTTCCATTCGCTGGCCGACCCGATCCTTGGCGAAGCGCGTGTGCGCGAGCTGATTGGCGCCTGCTGGCAGCTTGGGGAGGCCGCTGACGTGCGCACGATCACCGCGCTGGCGCGCCCCTGATCATGGGCCGTCTACGGATTGTCGTACTGGGCGATTACGAGCGAGCGCTGACGCGTCTCGCCGACTGGTCTTCGATCTCCGCGCGGGCCGAGGTCGCTTTCCATCACGCGCCCGTGCGCGGGGACGCGCTGGCGGAGGCGCTGCGGGACGCCGAGGTACTGGTGCTCGTGCGCGACCGCACGCCGCTCGATGCGCGTACGCTGGCGTTGGCGGAGCGGCTCCGGTTCGTTGTGTTTACCGGCACGCGCAACACCACGCTCGACCTCGAGGCGCTGAAGGCGCGCGGAATTCCGGTGGCCAACACGGAGTGGGGGCCTTCGAAGGAGAGCACGTGCGAGATGACGTGGTCGCTGATTCTCGCGGCCGCGCGTCAGCTCGAGGCACAGATGGCGACGATGCGCGACGGCGGGTGGCGGCCTGCTGAAAGCCTCCCCCTGCCGGGTGTCTTGTCAGGCGAGCGGCTCGGGCTGATCGGTCTCGGCGAAATCGGCAAGCGGGTGGCGCGCGTGGGCAAGGCGTTCGGGATGGACGTCGTGATGTGGAGCCCCCGGATGACGCCGGAACGGGCCGCGGAGGAGGGCGTGACGGCGGTGAGCCTGGAGGCGCTGCTGTCTACGTCGCGGGTGGTGAGCCTGCATCTGGTGCCGACGTCCGCGACGACGCGGCTCATCGATGCCGAACGTCTGGCGTTGATGCGGCCGGATGCCATCCTGGTCAACACGTCACGGTCGGCGCTTGTCGACATGGCGGCGTTGCCCGCCGCGCTGGACCGTGGGCGGCCGGCTGTGGCGGCATTGGACGTGTTCGACGTGGAACCCGTGCCGGCGGCTGACCCGCTGCGACAGCGGCGGGATCTGGTGGTGACTCCGCATATGGGTTTCGTGAGCGAGCCGGTGTTTGGAACGTTCGCGAGGGGGGTGGTGAGCGCGTTGGAGGCATGGCTCGGGTGAGTGCGAACGATCCACACTAGCCAGCAGCCGCCAACCCCCACAACGCTCCATCTTCCACCGCCACCCCATCCACCGCCAGCTTCCGCAAATGCGCGAGGAGCGACCGCTGCGCGACGGGATGCATGCGTTCCGGCACGTCGTCGTACACGCTGGCCAGCACCGTGGCAATATCCGCGGGCCCGAGCGAACGGAGAGCGTTCACGACCTTCGCCTCCCGTTGCTGCCGATGCCGGATCAGCAAGCGGATCGCATCGTGCGGCCGGGGCATCAGGAACCCGTGCCCCGGCGCGATCCACTCGAGGTCTTCGTCCAGCAGCGCATGCAGGCTGCGGAGATACGCGTGCATGTCGCCGTCGGGCGGATTGATGACCACCGTCGAGCCCTGCATCACGTGGTCTCCCGTGAACAGCAGCTTCTCCTGCTCCAGCAGAAAGCAAAGATGGTTCGACGCGTGTCCCGGCGTATGGACGACGCGCAGGGTCACCTCGGGCCCGAGCTCGAGGCGTTCTCCATGCTCCGGCGCCCGGTCCGGCGCGAACGTCTGATCCTGACGATCGGGCACGGACGTCGTGCGGCCAAGCACCGTGGCACCGGTAGCCTCGCGCAACCGCACCGTCGCGGGCGAATGGTCGAGGTGCGTATGCGTGACCAGAATCCAGCGAATCGGGCCCGGCGCCGCGGCAAGTACGGCCTCGACGTGCGCGGCATCGTCCGGACCCGGGTCGAGCACCGCCCATGCACCGTCCGCCGCCGCAATCAGATAGGTGTTGGTCCCCGGCCCAGTCATCGCGTTGCCATTGTTGGCCGTCACACGAATCACGCGATCCGACAGCCGCACAGGCACATCCGCTTCCAGCGCATATCGCCCAAGCAATGCCCCATCGGGATCGATGCGCCCGATCTCCGCATACGGCGCTTCCTCGGGCATCACCGGACGCACACCCTTCGGCCCATTCGCCAGCCGAGGCATGACCCGCACGATGGTCCCTTGCTCGCGCGCATACCCAATGCAGGCGTCCACGGTGCGGAAGTGCGAGATCGACTGCAGCATCTTGCGCGTGACGTTGACGAACGACATCCCGCTGGACGCGTCGAGCGCCTCCGCCGGGCGGATCCAGCGGTGGTCGACGGCCTCTACGCCATCGTGCGTGGCCGTCTGTCCCGGGGGCACATGCGCCAGGAAGAAGCGCGTATCGAAACGCTTCGGCAATCCCGGTGGTGTGAGCCAGTGGCTCACGTAGACCAGCCGATCCACCGCGATGCGCAGGTTCAGCGACTCGCACACATGCGTGAGGCCCTTGCCACCGTAACGCGCCGCATCGCGCAGGGCATCGAGCGTTGCGGCATCGAGCGCATCGAGCTTGATCAGCGGCGCGGTGCCCGCCGGGGCTGCCGCGTCGTGGGCAAACAGCAGGCCCGCTTCCTCGAAGGCCTCGCGAATCGCGCACAGGTAATAGTCGAGCCCGCCCGACGGCACCTCCAGCCGCGCATTGGCCCCGTCCTCGTCGAGCCCCACGCAAAAGGGATGCAGCGCGCCATCCTGCGGATCGAGCGTGCCGCCTGGAAAGACCCACGCGCCGCTGCTGCGATCGTCGCTGCGTTCGGGCCGCTGCATCAGCAGGACTTCCATGCCACGCGGACCATCGCGGAGCACCAGTACGCTGGCGGCGTGCCGCAGGGCCTTGGAGGCGGACGGTGACGCGGTAGACGGGGAGGAGGACATGAGGGCGGCCGGCGGCGGAAAATAGTTGCCAGTGTAGCGGTTTGCCGCGCCGCCCGAACCTAGCGGTGCAACATGAGGCAGGCGTCGGACTTCCACCGCAGAAGGTCAGCCCGGAAGGTCAGCCCAGAAGCTCAGCCCAGAAGGTCAGCCGCCAAACAGATCCTGCTGCCCGGTGAGGAGGGTATCGAAATCATCGCCAAGAAAAGGCAGGATGGCATCGGCCACGGGCTGCAGCTGCTTCTGAACGTAATGCGCATAATCGATCGGCGAACGGCGTGCTTCCATCGGCTCCGGCCCCGCCACGGTCATGACGTAGCGGATCCACCCGCCATGCTGATACTGGCGAGGACGCCCGAGGCTCTCGTTGTACTCGTCCGCCATGCGCGCCGCTCGTACGTGCGGCGGCACATTACGCTGATAGTCGTCCAGCTGCCGCCGTAACCGCTTGCGATACACAAGCTGGTCATCGAGCTCGCCGGCGAGGGTCCGCCGCACCGTCTCGCGCACATACTCCTGATAGGGCTGCCGATCGAAGATTCGCTGGTACAGCGTCTGCTGGAATTGCTGCGCGAGCGGCGACCAGTCCGTCCGAACGGTCTCGAGCCCCTTGAATACGACATCGGCCGACCCATCGGCACGCAGTACCTGTCCCGCATACCGCTTCTTGCTGCCAAGGTCGGTGCCGCGAATCGTCGGCATGAGGAACCGCCGGAAATGCGTCTCGAACTGGAGCTCCAGCGCGCTGGCAATGCCGAAGGTGCGCTGGAGATGATCGCGCCACCACTGGTTGACGTGCGCGACCAACGCCTTGCCGATGGCACCGGCCTCGGCCTCGTCACGCGCGCGCCGCAGCCACACGAACGTGGAATCCGTATCGCCATAGATCACGTCATATCCCTGCGCCTCGATCAACGCCCGTGTCTGCCGCATGATCTCGTGCCCGCGCAGGGTGATGGAAGACGCAAGCCGCGGATCGAAGAAGCGGCACCCGCTGGACCCGAGCACGCCATAGAACGCGTTCATGATGATCTTGAGCGCCTGCGATAACGGCTTGTTGCCTTCGCGCTTGGCGGCCTCGCGCCCCTGCCACACGCGCTCGACGATGGCGGGCAGGCAATGCGTCGTGCGCGAGAAGAACGCGCCGCGATAGCCGGGAATCGACGCCTCGGGGTTCGGAGCCGCCATGCCCTCCACGAGCCCGATGGGATCGATCAGGAACGTGCGGATGATGGACGGGTACAGGCTCTTGTAGTCGAGCACGAGCACGGACTCGTACAGCCCCGGACGCGAGTCCATGACGAAGCCGCCGGGGCTGGCTTCCGGTTCGCGCGACCCAAGGTTGGGCGCGACATAGCCCTGCCGATGCATGAGCGGCATATACAGATGCGTGAAGGCCGCCACCGATCCGCCGCTGCGGTCGGCGGGCAGGCCCGTCACGCTCGCGCGTTCGAGCAGAAACCGCAGCAACTCCGTCTTCTCGAAGATGCGCGTAACGAGCACGCAGTCCTGGAGGTTGTAGCGGGCCAGGGCAGGCTTGTCCTCGGCGAACATGCGATCGATCTCGTCCATGCGATCGTACGGCGTGCCGATGGCCTTGCCTTCGCCAAGCAGTGTCTGCGCAACCGACTCGAGCGCGAACGAGGGAAAGCTCCATGTGGCGGAGCGCAGCGCCTCGATGCCATCGATGATCAGACGTCCCGCCGCGGCGGCGAAGTAATGCTGCTCGCGATTGCCATGCTCGCGCCATTCCATCTCCGCACCGCCGCGCCCCAGCCGCAACGGCACCCCGAGCTTGCGCGCATGCTCCTGCAGCACGCGCAGGTCGAACTGCACAAGGTTCCAGCCGATGATGGCATCGGGATCGTGCCGGGCCATCCACTGGTTCAGCGCGTCGAGCATCGCCGCGCGCGTGTCGCAATACTCGAGCGCGAAGTCTGCGTCGGGAGCGGGGGTGTCCGTTGTTCGTCCATTCGGGGGGCCGAGCATATAGACCTGCCGCTGCCCGCAGCCTTCCAGCGCGATGGAGTACAGGTCGCCGAACGACGTGGTCTCGATATCGAGCGAGACGAGCCGCAGCGGCGGCCGGTAGTCGGGCGCGGGCTTGAGCACCGCGTCGCGCAGCACGCCGTCCCCGTCGTCCCGGCCATCGAAGACAACCGGCGCGGTGATGAAGCGCTCCATCAGATAGCGCTCGGGGGGACGGATATCGGCCTCGTAGACCTCGACGCCCGCCTGCTGCAGCCGCTTCTCGAGCTTGATCAGATGCCGATGCTGGTGGACGTACAGGCCCAGCACCGGTTGCCGGTCGAAATCGCGCAACTGCAACGGCCGTAGTTCCGCGCCGCGCTCGTCGCGCAGCACGGTCTCGGCGAGCGCGCGCTGCGACGCGGGAATGAAGGCGGTGGAAGTCTGGCTGGGCAGCCGCACGAGGCGCGGCCCGTCATCGGTCGCCAGCCAGATGTCGACCTCGGTCCCCGCCGCGGTATCGCGCCAGTGCCGCGTCAGGATGAAACCCTGCTGTACTGCCAAGCCGTCAGCGCCGTCAGCGCGTTGCGTCGACCAGCAGTGCCGCCGACAGTTTGCGGATACGACGATCGACGAAGTAGCCGCCGCCCTCGACGTAGCGCAGGAAATGCCGGCCACAGATCGTGCAGCCCCAGACATCGCAGCGGTTGGCGGGATAAAAGCGCGGCGCGATCGGCGCCTCGGGCGACCAGAACTGCGTGCGGTCCGGGTGATATTCGTCGAACGTCAGTTCGTCTTCGTCGGCCTCCCGCAATGTGCCGACTTCCTTGAGCTGTTCTTCCGGGAAGGACACGGGCTGGCTTTCCCATGCCGTGGAGAGCGACTTCACGCATCCGCAGTCCGTCGTGACGGCATCGGAAGCGCGCGCGAGGGCGAGCAGGGCGGGATAATCGAGCAGGGTGGACTGGGACATGGGGGCCGCCGGGGGGTGCCCCCCGGCATGATTCAAACGGCAAAGACCGAAAGGATACCCCTTTAATCCACCGTTGCGCCCGATGCCTTGACCGCGGCGCCCCACTTGGTAATGTCCGTCGCGATGAACTGCTGGAACTGCTGCGGCTTCATCACCATCGGCTCCACGCCGAGGCCGGCCAGCTGCGCCTTGACGTCGGGGGAAGCCAGAATCGCCTGCACCTCGGCGTTCATGCGGTCGGTGATGTCCTTCGGCAGTCCGGCCGGGCCGAGCAGGCCGTACCACGGCTGCGCGTCGAAGCCCTTGATGCCGCTTTCCGCGAGCGTCGGCACGTCCGGCAGCGCCTGCGACCGCTGCGCGCCCGTGACGGCGAGCACCTTGAGGTTGCCGGCCTTGACCTGCTGCATGATCGGCAGCGGATTCTCGAAGGCCAGCGGCACCTGGCCGCCCACGAGGTCGTTCAGCAGCGGGCCCGAGCCCTTGTACGGAATGTGCTGGATCTTGGTCTTGGCGGCCACGTTGAACATCTCGCCGATGATGTGCTGCGGCGTGCCGGAGCCGGCCGAGCCGAACGACAGCTTGCCGTCCTTGCCCTTGGCAATGATGTCGTTCAGCGAGGTCAGGCCCGACTTGGCGTTGACGGCCACGACGAAGCTCGTGCGCGCGAGCGGCGACACGGCGGTGAAGTCCGCGTCGGGGCGGTAGTTGAGCTTGGGATACAGCGCGCCCGCGATCACGATCGGGCCGCTGGCCGCGAGCAGGAAGGTATAACCATCCGGCTTGGACTTGCCCACGTACGCGGTGCCGATATTGCCGCCGGCTCCGGCGCGGTTCTCGACGACCACGGGCTGGCCGAGCTTTTCGCCGAGGCGCGAGGACAGCAGGCGCGCGAGCACATCCGTGGTGCCGCCCGGCGCGTAGGGCGAGACCAGCACGATCGGCTTGCTGGGCCAGGCTTCCTGGGCCTGCGCGGCGGGGGCGGTTATCAATGCGGCGGTCGCGGCAATCGCGCCCATCGCCAGCAGCGCGGTCGCGCCGCGTCGGGTCATGACTTTCATTACTGCGTCTCCATCCACCTGGTTGTTATGAGCTAAGCCACGCCATTCTACGCGCGCGGTTCGCGGCGTCTCTCCCGCAAAACCCGCAAGAGCATTTAGCGTTTTCGCTACATGTCTGCAAATGTCTGCATGCGTATCCATTATTGACATCAGACAACCACCACAATGCTGATGCGAACCATTATCATATGCGTTTGCAACACCATTTCAGGTACCTCTTCAGCATGACCCAGGCCATCACGGTCCGCTACCGCCTCGCGGTGGCGTCTCGCGCGCTGGCCGCCATTTTTGGCGGCTATGGACTGGCGGCTTTGTCCGCCGGGTGTTTCTCCCTGGCGCTGATTCGCTGGCTCGGCATGCCGCGTTCGGAAGCCGTGGTCACGGCCACGCTGCTCGCGTTCGTCTGGTATGTGCTCGCGGTGATCTGGGTGTTCGCCACGCGCAACGCATGGCGCGCGTGGGCGGGCCTCGCGGTACCGTGCGCGATCTTCGCGCTGGGCTGGTGGGCGATGGGAGGGCAGGCATGACCGAACTCGGAAAACCGCTGGGCCTCCGCCAGTCGATGTCGTGGCTCCACACGTGGTCGGGCCTGCTCGTCTGCTGGGTGCTGTTCCTCGTCTACTGCTGCGGCACCGCCGCGTACTTCAAGGAAGAGATCACCGTCTGGATGCGTCCGGACTGGCACGCGAAACTGTCCGCGCCCGTGAGCGCCGAGCAGGCGACCGAGAACGCGGTGGCTTATCTCAAAAAGAACGCCCCCGACGCCGAACGCTGGTTCATCCAGCTGCCGACGGACCGCCGTCCCATCCTGTCGATGTTCTGGACGCGCAAGCCAAAGGAGGGCGAGAAGGCGACGCCCGCGCGCGACCGCCTCGAGCGGCGCAATCTGGACCCGGCCACGGGCGAACCGCTGGCCGGCGCGCGGGAGACGCGCGGCGGCGAATTCCTGTACCGGCTGCACTTCGACCTGCACTACATGCCCGTGCAATGGGCGCGCTGGATCGTGGGCGTCTGCACGATGTTCATGCTGGTGGCGATCATCAGCGGCATCATCACGCACCGGCGCATCTTCGCGGACTTCTTCACGTTCCGCGCGCGCAAGGGACAGCGGTCGTGGCTGGATGGCCATAACGTCGCCGCCGTGCTGGCGCTGCCGTTCCATCTGATGATCACGTACACCGGCATCGTCACGCTGCTGTTCATGTACATGCCGTTCGGCATCCAGGCCGCCTACAAGGACAACGACAAGGCATTCTTCACCGACCTCGGCTTCCGCGACCGGCAGGTGAAGGCGTCGGGCATCGAAGCCCCGATGGCGCCGATCGGGCCCATGGTGAAGCAGGCCATCGCGCACTGGGACGGCACGCAACCGGCGCGCATCTCGATCGAGCGTCCGAACGACGCGAGCGCAAAGGTCGCCGTGTTGCGCGACTCGGGTCGCAGCATGAATTCGCAGGCGCCGACGGTCGTGTTCGATGGCGTTACCGGCAGGCAGGTGGGCGTCCTCAACGAGGACCCCAAGGCCGCCAACCAGACGCGTGGCGTGATGGTCGGCCTGCATATCGCCAGCTTCGCGCCGTACGCCATGCGCTGGCTGTTCTTCGTATCGGGTCTCGCGGGTTGCCTGATGGTGGCGACCGGGGCGCTGCTGTGGGCGGTCAAGACGCGCCAGCATCATGCGAAGCGGATCGCGCAGGCGGGGCGCACGCCTTTCGGACTGCGGCTGGTCGAGGCGCTGAACATTGGCGCTATCGCCGGTGTGCCGCTGGCGATGGCGACGTACTTCTGGGCCAACCGCCTGTTGCCGGCCGACATGGCGCAGCGGGCCGATATGGAAGCGCGGGCCTTCTTCATCGCCTGGGCCGTCGTGGCGATCGTCGGGCAGGTACGTCCGACACGCGGGACGTGGCGCGTACTGTTGTGGGCCGCCGCCGCGATGTTCGCGGCGCTGCCGGTGCTCGACATGCTGACCACGCCAGCCTCGCTCGGCCAGCTGCCGCTGCCAGTCTATGCCTTCGACGGCGTCGTATGCCTGCTTGGCGCGGGCTTTGCGCTGGCGGCCTGGCTCGTGGGTCGGAAGAAGGCGGCGGGCAAGCAAGGCGCGAAGCAGGCCCCCGGGCCTGCATCCGCTGCGACGACGCATGCCGCGCGCGCGTCGGGAGAACTGCGGGCTGGGGAGTTGCGTGCGGGAGAGCTACGGGCGGGAGAACTGCGATGAGCGCCGCGCTGCTGGCTTCCACTATCGCGGGTTTCGGCTTCACGCTGGGCGGCTTCTCGTGGCTCGGCCTGACGATTGACCGCCATCACGCCGATATCCACGGCCGGGGCACCGAGCCCTCGCGCGAGCAGGTCGTGCGTCTGCGGCTGCTGGGCTACCTCGCCCTCGCGCTGGCCCTGACCGCATGCGTCATGGCCCAGGGCTGGGCATTCGGGCTCCTTTATTGGATCGGCATCCTGTCCGTCTGCGCGTGGGTGTCGGTAGCCACCTTCTCCTGCGCGCCACACGTGACCCGCCGCATCGCGCGCGCGGCGGCCGCCATCGCCGTCATCGCGCTCGCTGCCGCGCTGAGCGCTGGAGTCCCCGCCGCATAGCCAACGATGCGCCGCCCATGACGCGGAGCCACACCAGACCACCAACGGCGTCATTCGCCGCGCGCGGCGCGCCGCGGGGGAGGGGGAGACGCGTTTGACCAGCATCCATCAGAACAGAGAAATCGATACCGGGAGCATCACCTTGTCGTACGCCACATTCACGCCCTCGAAGACCCGTCCGCGTCTGCGCCATCTTGTTGCCGCGCTCGCCGCGGCGGGCACACTGCCGACCCTTGCCCTCGCGCAGGAAGCGACGGCCCCCACTTCCCCCGCGCAGCAGCCGTCCGCGGCCGCGCAGACCACGCTGCCGGCGGTAACCGTGCGTGCCGATGCCGGTACCGATACGCTGCCGCCGCCCTACGCGGGTGGGCAGGTGGCACGCGGGGCGCGCATCGGCGTGCTCGGCAACCAGGACTTCATGGACGTGCCATTCAGCGTCACGTCGTACACGGCCGAGCAGATCCAGAACCAGCAGGCCCGCACGGTCGGCCAGGTGCTGGCGGACGATCCCGCGATTCGCGTGAGTTCGGGCTTCGGCAACTTTTCGGAAACGTTCATCGTGCGCGGCTTCACGCTGACGTCCGATGACATCAGCTACAACGGTCTCTACGGTATTGCGCCGCGCCAGGTGGCCTCGACCGAAGGCCTCGAGCGCGTCGAAGTGTTCCGGGGCGCCAATGCGTTCCTCAACGGCGTGTCGCCGGGCGGCAGCAGCGTGGGCGGCTCGATCAACCTCGTGCCGAAGTACGCGACGTCCGCGCCGATCACGCAGGGCACCATCGACTACACGAGCGATGGCCAGGCCGGCGCGCATATCGACGTGGGCCGCCGTTTCGGCGAGAAAAAGCAGTTCGGCGTGCGCGTCAATGCGATGGCGCGCGGCGGCGATACGGCGGTCGACAACGAGAGCCGTCAGCAGCGCCTGTTCACGCTGGGCATGGATTACCAGGGCGACAATTTCCGCGTCAATGCGGACTTCGGCTACCAGAAGCAGCGCATCTATCAGGGCCGCAGCACCATCACGCTGAACGGCACGGCGCTGCCGCCAGTCCCGAATGCGTCCACGAACTTCGCGCAGCAGTGGACCAATTCCTCGCTGGAAGACATCTACGGCACGATTCGCGCGGAGTACGACTTCGCGAAGGACTGGACGGCATACGCCGCGTTCGGCGGGCATCAGACCAACGAGTTCGGCACGTATAGCGGCGCCACGGTCGGCAACACGGGCTTCGGTACCGCGACCCGCCTGACGGTGCCCTTCGAGCAGACCACCTACAGCGGCGAGTTCGGCGTACGCGGCCGCTTCATGACGGGCGTGGTCAGCCATACGGTCAACGCCAGCTGGTCGGGGCTCGAGCAACGGCGCGGCACCGCGTTCCAGAGCTCCGCGAGCTTCGCCACCAACCTGTACAACGCGCCATCGGTCGCCTATCCGGCAGCGCCGACAACGGGCAACATGGATGACCCGTTCACCACGCAGCGCGTCAACCTCAACGGCGTCTCGGTGTCGGACACGCTGGGCTTCCTGAACGATCGCGTGCTGTTCACGGCCGGCGTGCGCCAGCAGGTGATCAACGTGCGCGGTTACGCGACCGCCACCGGCGCGCTGACCACGGCGTACAGTGAATCGGCAACGTCGCCGATGTTCGGCCTCGTGGTCAAGCCGCTGCAGAACCTGTCCGTGTACTACAACTACATCCAGGGCCTCGCGCAGGGTCCGACCGCGGGCAACACCGCGGTCAACCGTGGCGAGGTGTTCCCGCCGGCCAAGTCGAAGCAGCATGAGGCGGGCGTGAAGTACGATGCCGGCAAGTTCGGCACGACGCTGGCGTTCTTCCAGATCGAGCAGCCGATCGGCACCACGTCCACCACCACGAACGTCTTCGGCCTGCAGGACCTGCGCAACCGTGGCGTGGAGTGGAGCATCTTCGGCGAACCGCTGCGCGGGCTGCGGCTGCTGGCGGGCGCATCGTATATCGACTCGGCGTACCAGAACACGGGCAATCCGGCGACCGAAGGCAAGAAGGGCGTGGGCGTGCCGATCTACACGGCCACGGCGAGCGCGGAATACGACCTGCCGTTCCTGCCGGGGTCGACCGTGACGGGCCGGTTCATCCAGACTGGCCGCCAGAACGCGAATCCGCAGAACACGATCTCGCTGCCGTCGTGGAACCGCATCGACCTCGGCGCGCGCTACACGTTCAAGGCTTCGCAGGTTCGGTACACGTTGCGTGCGTTCGTCGAGAACGTGGCCAACAAGGACTACTGGTCGGGCGTCTCGACGTCGAACAACGTGCTGACTATTGGCAATCCTCGCACGTTCAAGGTCTCCATGACCGTGGACTACTGATACGCGACGACATAAAAAACCCGGCGATGCCGGGTTTTTTAATGAACGCGTGCGACGTGATCAGTCGATTTTCGCGCCGGAAGTCTTGATAACCTGCCCCCAGCGCTTCTGCTCGCTCAGGATCGTGGCGGTGAAGGCATCGGGCCCCTGCCATGCCGCCTCCGCCCCTTGCTGCTCGAACTTTGCCTTGGTGTCCGGATCCGCCAGCACCGTTCGCAGGGCGCCGGACAGCTTCTCCACGATGTCCTTCGGCGTGCCAGCCGGCGCGAGCACGCCATAGAAACCGACCACCTCGAAACCCTTGAGGCCGGCTTCCTCCATCGTCGGCACATCCGGCAGCGCCGGCGAGCGCGTGTGCGAGGTCACGGCGAGCGCGCGGACCTTGCCGGACTTGATGAACTGCGTGAACAGCGGAATCGAGTCCGCCATCATCTGCGCCTGACCGCCCATGACGTCCGTCAGCGCGGGCGCGCTGCCCTTGTACGGAATATGGACGATGAACGTCCCCGACGCCTGCTTGAACATCTCGGGCATCAAGTGCGAGATGCCGCCGTTGCCACCCGACGCGTAGTTGAGCTTGCCCGGATTGGCCTTGGCATAGGCGATGAACTCCTTCAGATTTTTCGCCGGCACGTTGTTGTTGACCACCATGACCAGCGGAATCAGCGCGGTGCGGGCCACCGGCGCGAAGTCCTTCGGCATGCTGTACGGCAGCTTCGGGTACAGCGAGTTGTTGATGGACATCTGTCCCGTGTTGGCGATCAGCAGCGTGTAACCGTCCGCCGGCGATTTGGCGACGTTGTCCGAGCCGATATTACCGGCCGCGCCCGCCTTGTAGTCGAGCACCACGGTCTGGCCCAGGATCGGCTGGAGCTTCTCCGCGAGAATGCGGGCATGCGTATCGACGGGGCCGCCCGGCGGAAAGCCGACGACCATGCGGATCGGCTTATCGGGGTAAGCGGCCCGTGCCGTGGCGGGCAGCAACGTGCCGAGCGTCGCGAGGGTGCCGATGGCCAATGCGGGCAGGGCGGCGAGGATCTTTCGGCGATGGCGATGCTGGCGGGCGCGATGCGTCGCGCGGGAAGGCGTCATGGTGTGCTCCTCTGGTTGTCGCCTCGCTCTGCGGCGAGGGTTGCGCGTATTGTGACGTTTTTATGACAGTATGGCGAGTGCCCGACGCAGAACGCGTGCGTGGAGTACTCTTGGTGCCTGCCGTTTGCCAACTTGGGCTGCAACTTCCCTTTGCCAACATCGGACACCGCATGTCTCACGCACACATTTCTCCCGTCACCCCTCCCGCCACCGCGCTCGCCGAGATCCCCCTCATCCCGCGCGTCGAACTCTTCGGCAACCCCGTGCGCGCCGGCGCGCGCATCAGCCCCGATGGCCGCTATCTCTCGTGGAGCGCGCTCGAGGCCGGCGTGATGAACCTGTGGGTCGCGCCCCGCGACAACCCCGCGCGTGCCAGGGTCCTGACCCACGACCGCGTACGCGGCGTCTATACCAGCTGGTGGTCGTACGATGGCGCGCATCTGCTCTACGTGCAGGACGTCGGCGGCGACGAGAACTACCACGTCTATGCGGTCTCGCCCACGGGCGGCGAAGCGCGCGACCTGACGCCGTTCCCTGGCGTGCGCGCATCGGTGGCCGCGCTGAGCCACAAGCCCGCGCTGCGCGGCAAGGCGCTGCTGAGCCTGAACCATCGCGACGCGCGCTACCACGACCTCTATCTGGCCGATATCGCCACGGGAGACCTCACGCTCCTGCAGGAGAACCCCGGTTACGCGGGCTTTCTGACAGATGACGATTTCCGTGTGCTGCTCGCCGTGGAAACCCTCGACGACGGCGGTGCCCGCTATCTGAAGCCGACGCCGGAAGGCTGGCAGCCCTGGCTGTCCGTCTCGGCCGACGATGCGCGCACCACGCACGCCTCGCATGTCGACGTCACAGGCACCACGCTGTATCTCTACGACAGCCGTGGCCGCGATACGGCGGCGCTGGTTTCGATTCCGCTCGCGGCGGAGTCCGGCGACACGGCCGTGCCGACCGTCATCGCCGAGGATGCCCGTGCCGACATTGGCGGTGCGTTGCTCGATGCGTTCACGTACGAGCCGCTCGCCTATAGCGTCGAACACGAGCGCCGCACGTTCGTCGTGCTCGCGGAGCGCCTGCGCGAGGACGTCGCATTACTCGACAGCAAGCTCGGCGGCGCCGACGGCGAGTGGGGACTGGCGAGCCGCAGCGAGGATGACCGCTACTGGATCATCGGCGCCGCGTCGGATCGCGTGCCCGGCGCCGCGTGGCTGTTCGACCGCCAGACGCGCACGCTGGAGCGGCTGTACGTGACGCGGCCCACGCTGCTCGATCACAAGCTCGCGCGCATGCAATCGACCACGATCCGGTCGCGCGACGGGCTCGACCTCGTCACGTACGTCACCATTCCCGTCCATGCCGATGCGAGCCTGGGCGAGGGCGGCCAGCCGCTGACAAGCCATGCGCCGGTGCCCACGGTACTGCTCGTCCACGGCGGCCCATGGGCGCGCGACTCATTCGGGTTCAATCCGCTCGACCAATGGCTGGCCAATCGCGGCTACGCGGTGCTGTCCGTCAATTTCCGCGGATCGACAGGATTCGGCAAGCGATTCCTCAGCGCTTCGGACCTCGAGTGGGGCGCGAAGATGGACGACGACCTGAGCGACGCCGTCGATTGGGCGATCGCGCAGGGCATCGCGGATCCGAAGCGAGTAGCCATCATGGGCTGGAGCTACGGCGGTTATGCGACGCTATGGGCAATGACGCGCCATGCCGACCGCTATGCGTGCGGCGTCGACGTCGTCGGCCCATCGAACCTGGAGACGCTGCTGGCGAGCATTCCGCCGTATTGGGAGAGCTTCCGCGCGACGCTGTACCGAGCGGTGGGCAATCCCGACACCGAAGCAGGCAAGGCGCTGCTCAAGGAGCGCTCGCCGCTGAGCCACGCCTCGCGGATCGCAAAGCCGTTGCTGATCGGTCAGGGCGCTAACGACCCGCGCGTGAAGGAGGCCGAGTCCACGCAGATGATCGACGCCTTGCGCGCGAAGGGGATTCCGTTCACCTACGTGGTGTTTCCCGACGAAGGGCACGGCTTTCTGCGACCGGCGAACTCGATTCGGTTCAATACGATCATCGAGACCTTCCTCGCCACGCATCTCGGCGGCCGCGCCGAGCCGTCGCATCCGGCGGAGATCGAGGGCAATACAGCGGTGATCGAGTCGGTCGAGAAGTACTAGCCGTCTTGATTTACGCGGTGCATCACGCTGGCGCGCGCACCTTGTACTGGGCCGCGGCCGCCAGCGCGTCCTCGACGAACGGCATCGTCAGCGGATTCGCGATGTCCTTGTGAAACGCGATCCATAGTTCGAGCGCGGGCACGTCCTTGCCCGAGATCTTGCGGAACACCACACCCGGCACATGCTGGGCCGCGGCCGATGCCGGAATCACCGCGATGGCGATGCCCGCCGTCACCAGCGCCATCATTGCGTGATACCGCGCGCCATCGTGAATCCGTAGCGGCACGACGTTGTGCTCGGCCAGCCAGCCAAGCATCAAATCGTGGGCGTATTGCCCATGTCGCCGCTCGAGCGTGGCCAGGCTTTCGCCATGCAGGTCGCGCACGCCGACGCTGCGCTGCGTCGCCAGGCGATGTCCCTCGGGCACGGCCAGCACATGCGTCTCCCGCATCAGGCGCCGTGCCTGCAACCGGGCATCCGTGATCGGCGGCCGCAGGATTGCCACATCGAGTTCGTTGCGCAGCAACGCCTGCAGCATCGCCTCCGAACTCACCTCCCGCAACGAATACAGCGCGCCCGGCATCCGTGCCGCGAATCGCCGCAGCATGTTGGGCACGAGCGCGATCGCCGAGATCGCCGTCAGGCCGATAGACAGGTGTCCGACATCGTCGCCGCGCCCCGCCTGCACGACCATCTGCCGCGCGCGATGCTCGATATCGAACAGCTTCTCCGCCTGCGCGCGCAGTACCGCGCCGGCGGGTGTCAACCGCACGCTGCGCTTGGTGCGCTCGAACAACGGCGTGCCGAGTTGCGCCTCCAGCTGCTTGATCTGCAGGCTTAGCGGCGGCTGAGTCATGTTGAGACGGCGCGCGGCGCGCGTGAAGCTCAGTTCGTCGGCGAGCACGAGAAAGGACGTCAGGACACGGAATTCCAGCGGGCTGTACATATACAGAGCCTGTATAAATCTCATACAAAAGTAATATTGGAAATATAATCCATCCCTCGGGAAAATGTCTCCACCGGCCAACCCTTTGTCAGGGCATCCCATACGGCCGGACCCATCACGACGCGAGACAGACGCGAGACATGACCATCCAGCACCCGATCGATAACCGACTGCCGGCCATGCTGCGCAGCGGTAACCCGTTGCGCGGGATTTTCAGCGCGCTCCCCAGCCCTGCGATCGTCGAAATGTGCGGCTATGCCGGCTTCGACTTCGTCATCATCGACAACGAGCACGGCGCGGCCGATCTCGAAACCACCGAGCACATGCTGCGCGCCGCGCGCGCCAGTGGCATCGTGCCCGTGGTGCGCTGCTTCATCGAAGACATCCCCCGCGTGCTCGACATGGGCGCGAGCGCCGTGCAGATTCCGATGGTGGAAACCGCCGACGATGCGCGCGAGCTCGTGCGCCGCGTGCGGTATCCGGGCAAGGGCCAGCGTGGCAGCGCCTTCAGCGGGCGCGCGGCGGGCTATGGCGCGTTTCCGGGCGCATCGCATACGTCGCGCAGCAACGAGGGCATCGCGCTGATCGCGATGATCGAGTCGCCCGAAGGCGTCGCGAATGCGGAAGCGATCGCGGCAGTGGAGGGGATCGATGCGGTGTTCGTTGGCCCCAACGACCTGTCCCATGCGATGGGTTTTGGCAGCGACTGGAAGCGACCCGAGGTGGCCGCCGCCATCGAGCAGGCGCTGCGCGCCGTCGATCGCGCGGGCAAGTGCCCGGGCGTGCTGGCACTGACCGCGGAGGACGAGCAGCGCTATCGCCCGATGGGCGCGCGGTACTTCGCGACGGTGGCCACGAGCCTCATCACGACGGCATTCCGGCAGGCCGCTACGGCGGGACGGGCCGGCGGGGAGCTCTCGTACTAGCCCGCGCGACAACATAAAACGACATAGGAGACGATAGTGAAGAGACTCAACAGCGTGGCCGCCACCGCGGCGCTCGCCATGGCCGCCGCATGCCTTGTGCCCGTCATGGTTCACGCGGCCGACCCATGGCCAACGAAACCGATCAAGTACGTCGTCCCGTTCTCGCCCGGCGGCGTGTCCGACGCCACCGCGCGCATCGTGGCGGAGGGATTGTCGCAACGGCTCGGCCAGCCCGTGGTCATCGACAACAAGCCAGGCGTGTCGGGCATCCTCGGTACGCAGGCCGTGGCGCGCGCGGAGCCGGACGGCTACACGATCATGGGCGGCACGATCACGACGCATGCGGTCAATCCATTCTTCTACAAGAAGCTTGGCTATGATCCCGTCAAGGACTTCATCCCCGTCAACCTTGTCGGGACGGTGAGCAACGTGCTTGTCGTGGCCAACGACAGCAAGTACCAGTCCGTCGATCAGATCATCGCCGCCCTCAAGGCCAAGCCCGGTGGCCTGACGTTCGGCACGGCGGGGCCGGGGAGTTCGCAGCAGTTGTCCGGCCAGCTGTTCCAGAGCATTACGGGCACGCAGTTGCAGCAGATCTCGTACAAGGGTGGCGCGGCCGCCATGACGGACCTGATCGGCGGCCAGATCGACCTGGTGTTCGAAACGGTGGCGGCCGCCAAACCGATGCTCGACGGCAAGCGCGTGCGCGCGCTGGGCGTAACGTCGACGCATGTGCTGCCGAGCCTGCCCGATGTGAAGCCGCTCGCGGAGCAGGGCATCAAGGGTTTCGAGATGCAGTCGTGGCAGGGCGTCTTCGCGCCGGCGGGCACGCCGCGGCCGATTGTCGACAAGCTCGGCAAGGAGATCGCCGCGGTGGTGGCATCGCCGGCGGTGCAGCAGCGTCTGCGCACGCTAGGCGTGGAGCCCGAAGGCAAGACGACGGAAGCGTTCTCGACGTTCCAGCGTGCCGAGGTCTCGAAATGGGGCAAGGTGATTCAGGCTGCGGGCGTGGTCCCGGAATAAGCGGCAAGGCAGACGCCTGACCGTACCCTGCGGCGCCTGAACCGGACCATATCGCACTGTTTTTGGGCGCCGGCGCCCGCTCTGTGTCGGGCCCAACGACCGATGCGCGCTTCCCCTACAATGTCCGGCGACTGGTCCTTTCAGGGGAACGACGCATGTCCGTACGGCTCGCGATCTTCGACTTCGACGGCACGCTTGCCGATACCTACCCGCTGTTCTCGGAGGTGCTCAACGGCCTCGCGCGCAAGCACGGCTTCCGCGAGGTGTCCGAGGCCGAACGGCCCGGGCTGCGACGGCTCAGCGCCCAGGACGTACTCCGGGAATTGCAGCTGCCGCTGTGGAAGGTGCCGGCCGTGATGACCGACTACCGCGCGATCATGCAGTCACGTATCGCCGAGGTCCGGCTATTTCCCGGCATCGAGGAAGTCCTGCACCAGATGCTCGATGCGCGCGTGGACGTCGCCGTCGCCACGTCGAACTCCGCCCTCAACGTGCAGTCCGTGCTCGGCGCGCCGCTGATGGACCGCTTCCTCGCGGTGGAATGCGGCGCGGCGCTGTTCGGCAAGGCGCATCGGCTCAAGCGCGTGGTCAAGACCACGCAGGTCGCCAAGGACCAGATCATCTATATCGGCGACGAAATCCGCGATGCGGTCGCGGCCGCCCGGGCGGGCGTATCGTTTGGGGCGGTCGCGTGGGGCTACACGGACCTGGATGCGCTGCTGTCGTCCAGTCCGCGCAAGGTGTTCCGGCGCTCGGCGGACATGCTGACGCTGTCGGCGAATGCCGCGGCGCCGACGTGACACCATCGATGGGCCAAAACGACGACAAGGGAATGCAGGCCTGCCGGCCGATGCATTCCCCTGTCAGTCAGGCGGACCGATTCAGCGCGCCGGTTCAGCACGCCACTACTGGCGCTGAACTACAGGCGCTGAACTACAGGCACTGATTGATCGCGCTCGACGCGGACGTGTCGCTGCCGCGGAAGCCGATCCACGAGCCCGGACCCTGCGCCGACTTGCGAACCACGGCCGCGGAGCCATTCGGCGGCTGTTGGCCCGGCACGTAGACGTCGAAGGCCTGATCGTTGGCGAGCATGTACTGCATCATCACCGTCTGGTTGCTGCTGTTGGCCCATTGCTGGCCAATGCACTGCGCGGCGGCCTTCGGCGCGAGCTTGCTTTCGCCAACGGCGGTGGTGGCGCGCGACGGCGGCGGGGTGTAGGGAGAAGCGGCGCAGCCTGCGAGCGCTGCCACGGCGATGGCGAAGATGAATGGCGTCTTCATGTTCTTTCCTCCATATCGGATCGCGGGGGGCACCGTCCGTGTCCTGCCTCGTGGGCAAGCGTCCTTTGCAAGTCGTGTGCAAGACGGGACGGTGCGCTGAAGAACGGGTGCGGGCGATTTCCCGCCCCCGTACAACTCATGAGTCTATGTAGCAGACACGTGTCTGACGTCACCCGAGCGGCTGACCGTCACGTCAGTGTTTGTCTGAAATCGTTGACTGACCGCAGTCACGCCGGTGCGCGCAGCGCGAGGTTCAGCTGGTCGACGACCACCGCCCAGTCGGCATCTTCGACGAGCTCGTCGCGCAGCAGGGCCGATTGGGCGGGCGTCCAGAAGGGCGCATCCCACAAGTCCATCTTTTCCGGCAACGGGGCGTGCTTCGCGATAAAGGCACGGATGTCGGGCTCTTCGGAAGGCAGCCCAAGCTGCGCGAACAGTTCCGAGAACTGGTGAAACGGCTGCTCCATGACGCCTCCTGAATATTATTTGGCCGGCTTGGCCTTCTTCGCGTATTCGAATTCCGGCAACGCCTTCACCGCGTCCTTGGTTGCGCCCGGCAGCACGATCTTGTCGCCCGACAGGTCGAATTGCGTCACGGGAATGGCCACGTCATGGCGGCCCACGCCCACGAACCCGCCCGCGCCGATGATGGCGAAAGACACGGCGCGATTCGGCGCGACGATCAGATCGACGACGTTACCGACCTTGTCGTTGTTCTCGTTATAGACGGGTTTTCCGAGAATCTGCTTTTTCACACTCGCGCCCTGGATGACGACACGCAGTTCTTCGACGGAGACGCCAAGCGAGGCCTGGCCGGCGACCTGAGCAAAGGCTTGCGGAGCAAGCGAGATGGAAGCGGCGGCGAGCGCCAGGGCGAGGGTACGTTTCATCATGACTCCCTAATATGTGTCGATGTTGTGGCGCGCGCGTGGCGCGGTTGTGTCTATTCATGCCTATGGCCGAGGTTCCTCCATACGGCGCCGCGCGATAAGTCGGCCTGATCTGATTCCCGTGTCAGCCAACGCCCGGCAAAGCGCACGCCATAAATCGACGCTGGCATCACTTTCCTGTCATGAACCCCCGGCATCATCGTCGCCCACAAGAGCACCGGGCGGTGCCGTGCATCAACGGGTCATCGAGAAATCAGAGCCAACAGGGAAGTACATGCGTTACAGCAAGAGCATCATCGCCGCCGCGGCCAGCGTGGTCGTGGCATTGGGTTTCTATGGCTGCGGTGGCAGCGACGACGCCCCAGCCACGCCAGCCAGTCCGTCTTCGCCCAGCCAGCCGTCCAACCCGACCAACCCGACCAACCCGACCACGCCGACCGACCCCGTCAAGCCGGCCGCCACGGGCCGCTGGACCACGGGCGATCTGCATATGCATACGATCGAGTCCGACGACGCGCAGAACAAGCTGTCCACGGTACTCGACCAGACGTTCGACAAGTTCGGCCTGGACTGGACCGCCATCACGAACCACCTGCGTACGTCCTCACGCGACCAGGATGGCGCGACGATCGCCGGCGGACCGCTGGCCTACTCGCAGGCCATGGCCACCTATGAGATTCCCGCGGTCAAGCAATTGCAGGCCAACGGCCGCTATGCCAACAAGCTGATCTTCTCGGCGTTCGAATGGGACATGCCGACGCATGACCATGTGAACGTGGGGATCTTCACGGGATCGCCGCTCGCGACGGCCACCAAGGCGGCCAACGAGTTCGAATACTTCTTCACGAACCGTAACGCGGCCCTGTTCGACCCCGTCGACGTCTCCGCATGGAGCGCAAAGGGCGCGCGCACGTTCAGCACGCACGCCGACGCGGTCAAGGCCTTTGCCTGGCTGCGCGACAACTATCCCGACACGAGCTACGCGCTGATCAACCATCCGTCGCGTAACGTCGGCATGTACACCGCCGCCAACTACCGCGAGTTCAACGATACCGCGCCGAACATCGCGTTCGGCGTGGAGGGCATGGTCGGCAACCAGATGGAACCTAACCGTGGCGGCTACACGGCGGCGTACGTCGACGCGAACCTCAAGAACCGCGTCTATGGCGGGGTGGATTACGTGGTCGCGCAGGTCGGCGGCATCTGGGACGCACTGCTCGGTGACGGCCGCCGCTTCTGGAACGTGGCGGACTCCGACCATCACTTCAAGGTAATCGGCTCGAACAGCAGCGGGTACTATCCCGGCGAATACGCCAAGACGTACGTGTGGCTCGAGAACAAGTACACGGGGGTGAAGGCCGTGCTCGAAGGCATGCGCTCGGGGAAGATGTTCTCGGTGTTCGGTGACCTCATCAACGCGCTGGACTTCAACGCGGCGAACGGCGCGAACAAGAGCGAGATGGGCGGGGAACTGAAGGTCAAGGCCGGCGAGACCGTGACCGTGACGATCCGCTTCAAGAGCCCGGACCGCAACAACTTCGAGTATCCGCTCGACAGCGGCATGAACGTCAACGTGCGGCCCACGGTAAACCACGTGGACCTGATCGCGGGCGACGTGACGCCGCGCGCCGCGGCGGGTACGGCCGACTACAGCAAGGAAACCAATGACTCGACGAAGGTGATCGCCACGTTCACGTCGACGGACTGGAAGCTCGATGCGGACGGCTACAACACCATGACGTTCACGTACAAGGCGACGAAGAGCCAATACTTCCGCCTGCGCGGGACCAACCTGGGCATGAACGTGCCCGGGGAGACGTCAAACGGCAATCCGCTGCCGGACCTGCAGACCAGCGTGACCGAGGACACGGCACGCTTCAACGCGATCAACGCGCGCAACTATAACGACCTGTGGTTCTATTCGAACCCGATCTTCGTGACGGTCGGCTCGTAATGGCAGGGGATGGCGCACCTGATGACACACCTGATGGCGCACCATCCCCATCGCCGGATCAATCGGTCAGGTCTTTCGGGAGCTTGCCGCCATTCCTGGCGAGCTCCTGCATGACGCGTTTGTGCAGCCACATGTTCATGGCGGCGGAATCGTTCGTGTCGCCGGTGTAGCCCAGTTCCTTCGCCAGCTCCTTGCGATGGTCGAGGCTGCTGTCGATGCCCAGCGCCTTGAGCAGATCGACGATCGACGTGCGCCAGTTCAATGGCTGTCCGGCTTCCTTCGCGGCCTTGTCCATGACCGCTTCCACATCGACCTGCGACAGCGGGGCGGGGGAGGCTGCGCCGGGTGTGCCCGATGCACCGCCGGTAGCGGGTTGGTTGCCGCCGGAGGGCGCTGTTGGTGCGGCGGTGGGTGCCGCCTGAGCGCCCGGTGCCGTGCTGGCGCCCGCTGTGGCCGTGCCACCCGTTGACGCACCTGTCTGCTGGCCACCGCGATGCAGCAGCTTGTTGAGGATGTCCTTGAAGATGCTCATGCCAATCTCCTGATCTTGTTAGAAATAACGGCTCACGACTTACGACTCACGCGGTTCGGACAAGGGCTCCGCCATCCGCCGATGCTGCTCCGCCAGCGTATCGGCAGGCGTCACGTTGGCAATCGCCGCACGCAGCTTGTTCTGCCAGCCCGTCACCACATCGCCATCGTTGCGCATCATCGCTTCGAACCCCTGACGCGCCACGTCGGCGGGATCGTCCTTCTTGCCCTGCGCCACGCGCGTATCGAGCATGTCGGCGCGTTCGAAGAACTCGGTTTCGGTCGCGCCGGGCATCAGGCACGTCACCGACACGCCCGAATCGCGCAGTTCATGCCGCAGCGCAAACGAAAGAGAATCGAGGAAGGACTTGGATGCGTTATAGACGGCCTGATAGGTGCCCGGCATCAACCCGGCGATGGAGCCTGTGATCAGGATCCTGCCCGAGCCCTGCATCCGCATGGCCCGCCCCACGTGATGCAATAGATAGACGGTTCCCGTCACGTTGGTCTCGATCACGCGGGCGATGTCCGAAAAATCCTGATCCAGGAAGGCATGCCCGAGGCCGCGGCCCGCGTTGGCGCATAGCACGCTGACCGGACGCCCGCGTATTGCGGCGATGAACTGATCCACGCCTGCGCGCGTGGAAAGGTCGGCCTCGACCGCCTCCACGGCAATCCCTTCTTCGCCAAGCGTCGTTGCCGCCGTGTGGATCTTTGGCTCGTCCGCGACGATCAGCAGGTCCATTCCAGCTCTCGCGCAGCACTCGGCGAGGTGATAGCCGATGCCGGACGAGGCACCGGTCACGAGCGCGAGCGGTCGGCTGCCGGCGGTATCCGTCGTGACGGGCGTCTCGGTAAAGGTGGCCGAGGGTGGTTGCGTCGTGCTCATGGCGTACTCCGGAGACGGAAAGACAGCGGGGAGCAGCAAGGTCCGTTCCACGCGCGCGGATAGCGTGGCGACGCGCGCTGAGGCGGCGCGACGTGCGGTGAAGCGGGCGCGATGTAAATCTGGTCGATAAAGTCGCTGCATTTTTGCGTTATCGCGTCGGCGGCATGACGACGAACGGGCGTGCCGCGGGCAAGGGCCGCGCATACGCCCCGAAAACGCACCGCTGGTCGCGCCGGGCACGGTCGATGCTGCCGCCAAGGGCACCGCTTCACCACCGGAGAACGACCATGAAAGCGCTGTGCTGGCACGGAAAACACGACATTCGCTGCGACACCGTCCCCGATCCGCGAATCGAACACCCCCGCGATGCGATCATCAAGACCACGAGCTGCGCGATCTGCGGCTCGGATCTTCACCTCTACAACGGCTTCATCCCCGGCATGGAAGACGGCGATGTGATGGGCCACGAGTTCATGGGAGAAGTGGTCGAGGTCGGCGCCGAGAACAAACGCCTGAAAGTCGGAGACCGCGTCGTCGTGCCGTTCACGATCATTTGCGGCGAATGCGACCAATGCCGTCGCGGCAATTTCTCGGTTTGCGAGCGCACGAACCGCAACAAGCCGACCGCCGACAAGGTGTTCGGCCACACGACCGCCGGACTGTTCGGCTACACGCACCTCACCGGCGGTTACGCGGGCGGGCAGGCCGAGTATGTGCGCGTGCCGTACGCCGACGTGGCTCCAGTAAAAATTCCCGAGGGCGTTAGCGACGAATCGGTGCTGTTTCTGGGGGATATCCTGCCGACGGGGTGGCAGGCCGCCGCGCAATGCGACATCCAGCCCGACGATGTGGTCGCGGTCTGGGGCTGCGGCCCGGTCGGTCAGTTCACGATACTGAGCGCGAAACTGCAGGGCGCGCAGCGGATCATCGCCATCGACCGCGTCCCGGAACGGCTCGCGCTCGCGGAGTCGCTAGGCGCGACGGTGATCAACTTCGATTCCGTCAACGTCGTCGAAGCGCTCAACGAACTGACTGCTGGCAAGGGCCCCGACAAATGCATCGACGCGGTGGGGTTGGAAGCGCATGCCACGGCTTCGCTCGACTCGGTCTACGACCGCATCAAGCAGGCGGTGATGGCCGAGTCCGACCGGCCACACGTGCTGCGAGAAATGATCTACGTGTGCCGTCCGGCGGGCATCCTGTCCATTCCAGGCGTGTACGGCGGCCTGGTCGACAAGATCCCGATGGGCGCCGTGATGAACAAGGCGTTGACGATCCGCACGGGCCAGACCCACGTCAACCGCTGGACCGATCACCTCCTCGAACGCATCCTCGCTGGCGACATCGATCCATCGTTCGTCATCACGCACCGCATCGGCATCGAACAAGGCCCCGAGATGTACAAGACCTTCCGGGAGAAGGAAGACGGCTGTATCAAGACCGTCATCAAGTTCTAGCCGCCGCCGGCAGCGGCTACCTCTGCTTACAGCGCGATATCCAGCACCTTCTTCACCACCCCAGGCGTTGCCATCGGGGTGGTCGAGGGCACCACGCCGTCGAGGCTCGGCGGGGCAATCGCAAGTTGCAGCGTTTCCGCGGTGGTTGCCCATTCGGTGGCCAGCAACTGCGGGTTCTCGTTGAGCTTCTTGCCGTAGCTGGGAACGATCTCGCGGATCTTCTGCTGCCATGCGGCCGTTTTCATCTGTTCCGGGAATACGCGCTCGAGCAGCGACAGCATGATCGCCGGCGATGTCGAACCGCCCGGAGACGCGCCCAGCAGCGCGGAGACCGATCGGTCGGCCGACACCACGACTTCGGTGCCGAGCTTCAGCACGCCACCTTTCTCGGGGTCGTTCTTGATGATCTGCACGCGCTGACCGGCTTCCCACAGGCGCCAGTCCTCGTCCTTCGCCTCGGGCATGTAATGGCGCAGGGCGGCCATCTTCTCTTCGCGCGACAGGGCGAGCTGCTGCGCGAGGTACTTCACCAGCGCGAACTCGTGCGCGCCGACCTGCAGCTGCGGAATGATGTTCGACGGCGTGGCCGCCTTTACCAGATCGAAGTACGAGCCGTTCTTCAGGAACTTGCTCGACCACGTGGCGAACGGCCCGAACAGGATCACCCGCTTGCCATCGAGCACGCGCGTGTCCAGGTGGGGCACCGACATCGGGGGCGAGCCCGTATCGGCAAGACCGTAGACCTTGGCCAGATGGCGCGAAGCGATCGCGGGGTTGTCGGTGACGAGGAATTCGCCGCCGACGGGGAAACCGCCGTACTGCTTCGCTTCGGGAATGCCGGACAGTTGCAGCAGCGGCAGCGCGGCACCGCCCGCGCCGATGAACACGTTCCGCGCATCCACCGTCTGGATCTTCGTGCCGTCGTTCACGTCGAAAGCGGAGACGCGCCACGTGCCATCGTCGTTGCGCGTGATCGAACGCACTTCATAGCCCGTGGTGACCTTCACGCCCGCCTTGCCGGTCAGGTGCCGGTAGAACTGCCGCGTAATCTCGCCGAGGTTGACGTCGGTACCGAGCGGCGAACGCGTGGCGGTCACCACCTCGTCGGGCTTGCGGCCTTCCATCATGATGGGGATCCACTCCGCGATCTTCGCGCGGTCGGTGGTCATCTCCATGCCGGCGAAAAGCGGAGAGGCCTTCAGCGCCTCGACGCGCTTGCGAATGAATTCGCGATTCGATTCGCCGAAGACGAGGTTCATGTGCGGCGTCGAGTTGATGAACTCGCGCGGATTGCCGAGCACGCCCTGACGCACCTGATGCGCCCAGAACTGGCGGGAGATCTGGAAGTTCTCGTTGATGTTGATCGCCTGCGTGATATGGACGTTTCCCTTGTCGTCCATCGGCGTGTAGTTCAGCTCGCAGAGCGCCGAATGTCCGGTGCCCGCGTTGTTCCAGCCGTTCGAGCTTTCTTCCGCGACCTTGTCGAGGCGCTCGAAGACTTCGCACGTCCAGTTCGGCTCCAGCTCCTTGAGATAGACGCCCAGGGTCGCGCTCATGATGCCGCCGCCGATCAGCAGCACATCGACCGTGCGATCGGCCTTTGCGGCGCGGTATTGACTGCCGAAGAAGTACGAATATCCGCCCCAGACGGCTGCGGCGCCGACAGCGGCTGCGAGGAATTTACGGCGGGTGAAAGGCTCGCGGCCGTGCGCCGGCTTGTTGTCCGATTGAGTCATTGGAGTCTGTCCAGGTAGCGTGCGGCACCGATTGCGACGGATGGAAGCTGTCGGGTGGACGCTGTCATAGGGGGCGTCGGCGGACGAAACGTCACACGCCGAGCGAAACGTCGATACGCGAGCGCGGATTGTAACCCACACTGACCGAAATATCAGGGAAAACCCTGATCACGACGCAGACTCCATGGCGAACAGCCGGTCCTGCTCGGCCGATAGACCTCACATCGGCCCCACATCGACCTCACATCGACCTCACATCGGCCTCACATCGGCGACCTATGGCCGCGCTCGAGCTGGACGATATCCGCCGCACGGATGCCGAGCGCCTGCGCGAACTGGTCATGGGTCAGCCCGTAACGCTCGCGTTCCGCGCGCATCATGCGGCCCAATTCGACGAGCGAACTCTGGCGCTCGTAAGCGGCGTGGACGTCGGGGTTCAATCGCGGCGTGGTGAGTGTGCGCATGCGGGCTCCGTGCTTGCAATGTTGCGTTGTCGATGGAGCCAGTCTCGTCTGGCGCGGCCACTCCCGCAATCGGCGCGCGTCCGACAGCGAAACGCCGTGGCGCTGTGTCGGCTTGTCCGATGGCACGCATTTCGCACCGCTGATGTCATGTCGCCTGTCATGTCGCACGCCATCTAGGCCGGATGTCGCATAGGCGCGCTTTGCGATGCGTCCGTACGCCTCACGCTCAGGTGGGCGAGGGCGGTTACGCGTGCAATTGTTACGCCGGCTTGTAATCGGGCCACGGTCGGCGCCGGTCGCGCCTTCCGACCAACCTAGAGACCATCCCCATGACAACAACCGTTGCAGACTTCATCCTCGAACGCCTCCGCGCCTGGGGCATCTCCCGCATGTACGGGTACCCCGGCGACGGTATCAACGGCATGCTCGGTGCGCTGGACCGCGCGCAGAAGTCGGGCCCCCGCCTGATCCAGGTCCGCCACGAGGAGAGCGCCGCGATGATGGCGTGCGCGCATGCCAAGTTCTCCGGCGAGATCGGTGTGTGCATGGCGACCTCGGGTCCCGGCGCCATCCACTTGCTCAACGGTCTCTATGACGCGAAGGCGGACCACCAGCCTGTGCTGTGCCTCGTCGGCCAGCAAAAGCTCGCGGCGCTGGGCGGCGATTATCAGCAGGAAGTCGACCTGATGTCGCTGTTCAAGGACGTCGCGCACGAGTACGTGCACATGGCGACGACGCCGGAGCAGGTGCGCCATCTGATCGATCGCGCGATACGCATCGCGCTGGATCAGCGAACGGTCACCTGCATCATCCTGCCCAACGACGTACAGGAGATGGAGGCCGTGCCCGCGCCGCCCGCGGAGCACGGCACGGTGCACAGCGGCGTGGGCTACGTGAAGCCGCGCGTTGTCCCCGATGCGCAGACCCTTGCGCGCGCCGCTGAGGTACTGAACGCGGGCAAGAAGGTCGCGATGCTGATCGGCGCCGGGGCGATGAGCGCCGCCGACGAGGTCATCGCCGTCGCGGAGCGGCTGGGCGCCGGGGTGGCCAAGGCGTTGCTGGGCAAGGCGGTCCTGCCCGACGATTTGCCCTATGTCACGGGCAGCATCGGCCTGCTCGGCACGCGCGCGAGCTGGCAGCTGATGAGCGAGTGCGACACGCTGCTGATGGTCGGCTCGTCGTTTCCGTACTCCGAATTCCTGCCGCAGGAAGGGCAGGCGCGTGGCGTGCAGATCGACCTCGACGGCCGCAAGCTGAGCCTGCGATATCCCATGGAAGTGCCGATGGTGGGCGATGCAAAGGAAACGCTCGCGGCGCTGTTGCCGCTGTTGGAGAAACGCACCGACTTCGCGTGGCGGGAGGAGGTCGAAGCGAACACCGAGCGCTGGTGGCGCGTACTGGAGCGGCGCGCCATGGACGACGCCGTGCCGATCAATCCGCAGCGCGTCTTCTGGGAGCTGTCCGCGCGGCTGCCGTCCAACGCGATCCTCTGCGCGGACTCTGGCACGGCCGCGACGTGGTATGCGCGCGATATCCGCATTCAGCGCGGCATGAAGGGTTCGCTGTCCGGCGGGCTGGCGACGATGGCCCCCGCATTGCCTTATGCGATCGCCGCGAAATTCTGCTTCCCGGACCGTCCGGCCTTCGCGCTGGAAGGCGATGGTGCGATGCAGATGAACGGCATCAACGAGCTGATCACGGTGGCCGCCCACTGGCGCGAGTGGGAAGATCCCCGGCTGATCGTGCTGGTCCTCAATAACGGCGACCTCAATATGGTCACGTGGGAACAACGCTCGCTGGGCGGAGACCCTCGCTTCGATACGTCGCAGACCGTGCCGTCGTTCGACTACGCGGCGTACGCGCGCATGCTCGGTCTCGAAGGTATCCGGGTGGAACGGCCCGCCGCCATCGGGGAGGTCTGGGACCATGCGCTCGCCGCCAGGAACCCGGTGGTCATCGACGTGCTGACGGACCCCGCGGTGCCGCCGATACCGCCTCATATGCCGACGCAAGCCGTGAAGAACTACGTCAAGGCGATGTTCAGCGGGGACTCCCAAAGCAGGGCCGTGCTACGCGCGACGGCACGCGAGATGTGGGCGGAGGTCGTGCCGGCGCAGCAGCCGAAGGAGGAGTAGGGCATGCAGGGACCCGTGCATGCGATCCTGTTGTATGGATTGGTGCCGCTATGGATCTTCGCGGGCGTCGGCGACTGGTGGTGCCATCGGCGCACCGCGATCGAACGCAATGCCGGGCTCAGGGAATCGATCATGCACAGCCTGATGATGATCGAGGTCGGCATCCCGGTGCTCATGGCGGTCTTTCTCGAGATCAACGCGCTGGTGCTGACCATCATGATGGCGGCGGCCATCGTGCATGCCGTGACGGCATGGATCGACGTCGCCTACGCCACGACGAAGCGGCCGGTGGTTCCGGTCGAGCAGCATATGCACAGCCTGCTTGAAGTCCTGCCGCTAGCCGCCATCGCATTGCTCGCGAGCGTGTACTGGGACCAGTTCCTGTCGATCTTCGGCGCGGGCCCGGCAAAGCCGGACTTCTCGCTATCGCTGAGGGCGACCCCGCTGCCACCGGGCGAGATCTTCGGTTTGCTGCTCGCCGTGGTGGCGTTCGTCATCGCACCCTACGCCGAGGAACTACTCCGCTGCGCCCGCCACCGGAAAGTCCCGCACCACCTCGGTTAGCGTGCCCGAGTTCATCTCGTAGAACAGGCCATAGAGCTTGACGTTCTTCGGCACTGCGGGACTTGCGCGCAGCAGTTTCACGTCATGCCGAATGGAATCCTCGTAGTGCCCGATCGCCAGACTGTCATGATCGAACAACCCGGCGATGTCCGCGTGATGATGGTCGTGAAACTCGCCGATCAGCGTCTCGGGCGTGAAGGCCGTCGCGCCGCAGAACGAGTGATGCACGACCACGACGTTCTGCACGCGGAACAAATAGTCCATCGTGGCGACGGATTGCAGCGCCGCCAGCGCTCTGCCGCCCGCATTGGACACGGCGAACAGCGTGCGCGTGTTGCCGATGCGGTTGCCGGCCTCGTCGAGGATGTTCTCGCCGGGATAGACTTCGTCGCCAAGATAGTTGGCCACTGCCTGCGGAATCTCCGAGGCGCGCGGATCGAAACAATGGATCACGATGGTCTTCATCGGGATGAACTGATTGAACCGCGCGGTGCTGTCCGGCGCGAACCACGATGCGTCGAACCACGGCTGCGTCCGGAATTCGTATTCGGAAAATCTGGTCATGCTTCTACTCCAGTCATTGATGGGGGATGAGCGTCCAACGCTCAGCTATCGAACGGCGCATGGTCGAGCAGATCGCACACGTCGGGAATCTGGCAGTCATGCACGTGGCGGCGGCCGATGTCGGCCAATCCGGTGCCGATCGCGGTGTGGGGCTTCTTCCTCACGACTTCCGCCAGCGCCGCCTGAAACGCCGCCTTGAACCCCACGCGCGGGTATTGCTGCAATACGTCGTCCACGAGCGATGGCGCAATCTCGTCCAGATGCAGGCCCATGACGTCGGCATGCGCGCCGAGGTAGACGAGGGCGACTTCGGGCTCGCGCCGGTCGGCGATTCCCGCCGTCGAGTGCAGCGCAATGGCATCCCACACGATGCGCGCCCGTGCTTCCGAATCGCCATGGCTGAGCAGAAACCGGCTCGCCGCGTCGGCGCCATCGACCTCGAAGCGTTGGTCCGCCATGAAATCCTCCGTGAGTCCGAGGTCATGGAGCAGCGAGGCGAGATAGACGGTCTCGCGGTCATACGTCAGTCCTCGCTTGCGGCCCAACAGATCCGCAAACCACCAGGTGCGATGGACGTGATGCAGCATGGCGTCCGCATGTACGCGCTTGACCAGCGACGCTGCTTTGCGGGACAGGGTGGAGTCGGGGGCAGCGACACCACCGATGGTGACGATTGGGTTCACGACGGACACTCGCAAGGGAAGGGATGTGCAAAGTGTAGGCAAGGCGGCCATGACACAAATGACTGTTTTCAGTCGTTTTGTGCCAAAATGAAAAATCGTTCCGCATTCCAACGCTTCCGCATCCGTCCCTCAGATGACGACACACGCACAACCCGCCCGCGAGCGGCCGCCGTCGGCCGCGAGACGTGTCGTGATCCTCGGCCTGCCCCCCGTCGATGCGCTCGACGTCATCGGCCCCGCGGAGGTCTTCGCGAACGCCAACCGCATGCACGCGGGCAAGCGGCCACCATATGTGCTGGAACTCGTCACGGCCAGCCCCGGTACGCAGATCGAAAGCGAAACGGGCATCGCCCTCGTCGGGCATCGAACGCTGGCGCAGGAGCGCCGGGCGGCCAGGCCGATCGATACCCTGATCGTCACCACCGGCTTCAGCGCCATCGGCAATGCGGACCCCGCAGCCATTGCATGGCTGCAAAAGCGTGCCGCATCGGTCAGGCGCATGTGTGCCATCTGCGTCGGCGCATTTCCATTGGCGGAGGCGGGCCTGCTCGACGGCCGCCGCGCCACGACGCACTGGCAGGCCGCGTCGTACCTTGCGGAGCGTTACCCCTCGGTGACGGTGGACCCGGCGCCGATCTGGATCCGGGACGGCAATGTCTATACATCCGCCGGCGTATCGGCGGGCATCGACCTCGCGCTGGCACTGGTGGCGGAGGACCTCGGCGACGAAGTGGCGCTCGCCATCGCACGAGGCCTCGTGCTCTACCTGCGTCGCCCCGGTGGACAAGCGCAGTTCAGCACCACACTGCGCGCGCAGCACACACCGGGATCGGCGCTCGAACGCCTCTGCCGATGGATCGCCGAGAACCTCGACGCCGACCTCAGCGTGGAAGCGCTGGCGAGCCATGCGGCCATGAGCGTGAGAACGCTCATCCGCGCATTCCAGCGGGAGCTGGACACCACGCCCGCACGGTACGTCGAAGAGGTTCGCATCGAGGCGGTACGACGCGCGCTGGAGATGGGAGGGCGAACGGTCGAAGACATCGCGCGACGGCATGGTTACCAGAGCATTGATGTCCTGCGAAAGGCCTTCATCCGCCGGGTGGGCGTCAGTCCCAAGGACTACCTGAAGCAATTCACGCCGGAGCGTGGGGCTGCATAGCGGTTACTGTCCCCGCTACAGATGCGTGCATGACGCGAGCATGACGCGGGCCCGCAACAGCGGGGCCGCAACCGTTCACTGCTGCACCGCAATTTTCCCGCGCAATCTGTCATGCAGCACGATCTCCCACGGTCCCCCGCGGACACCACATCCCGATCCTCAGGAAACCTGGCCAGGTTGCCAACGCCGAGGCAATGCATCGGCAACGCCGTCGCACCGCACCAACGCGCGCCGCGCGGGAATGTCCATACGTTTGCTTATCAGAGTCCGATACCTATGCTTCGTACCGCGAGCGGAGCAACGCGCGTCGTTCGTGACGTGATGTGATGTTCTTTAAGGAGACAAGCGATGAGAGCATTCCAGCTTGGACTGATTGGCGCGGCCATCATGGCGGCGTTTGTGCCTTCCATCGGGGTAGCGCAGGGCAACGACGAAGCGTCGGCTTTCCGGCGAAGTAACCCAGCGCAGCTGGCCGCGATGGTCAAGGCGCGGCAGCATTTCTTCGGCCCCGAGAATGTCGACGAGCGGACAGGCAAGGTTCGCGAGGACAAGGTCATCTTCTCGTGGTTCAGCGTCGCGTCGTTCGCCGTCGCCGCCAAAGGCCGCGTGTTCCTGCTGGACTCGTACATCTACCGCCTCGCGGACAAGCGGGCATACGTACCCGCCACCGTGCAGGATCTGGTCGATGTCCGCCCCGAATTCATCTTTCTGGGCCACGGCCATGGCGACCATGCCGACAACGCGGCCTATATCGCCAAGCTCACAGGCGCGACGATCTACGGCGCCGCCGAGCACTGCGATGCGATGAAGGCCGACGCCGCGCGCATCTTCGGCGCCGGCACGACGGTCAAATGCGAGGCGATCACGACCGCCGGTTCTGCGCCGGGCGCGGAAGTTCGCACGCTGCGGCCGCTGGCGCCGGACCTGTGCATCACGGCATGGAAGCACGTGCATTCGGCCACCGTGCCGGTGGACCCGTCGCTGCCTCCCAATCCGATCAATGCGGTACGCGACCCGAGGGTAGACACGCTGTTCCCGCCGAACCCCGCGCCGGCGCTCGACACGCGCACCAACGCGGGCGTGGGCGGCCCGATTCCGATCATGTACCAGTTCACGGTCGGCGGATCGGACTTCACGTTCACGTGGCACGACACGGCCGGCCCGCTGAAGGAGCAGGCCCCTGCGCTGTTGCAGTACTTCACCACGCTGCCGAAGACCGACGTCGAACTCGGTGCTGGCGTGAGCATTGGCGAAGCGAACAATGGCGTGCGCGATATCACGATGTATATCCAGGCGCTACAGCCGAAGGTCTTCTTCATGACCCATACGGACAACTTCAATATCGGCGCATCGATGTTCTATCTGCAGGCGATTCAGCGGCAATTCGATATCTTCAATATCCCCGCCGCCGATCGTCCGGAGATCCGCGGCCTGCACGACCCCTACGACTACGTGCGTCCGGGGCTGATGACCTTCAATTACCGCGACGACTATTGGCGGGATTCACGGCGTGGCAATCGCCATAGCCGCTATTGTTCTGGTTGATCGATCGTCGAGCGTCTGGCGCGGCTTCGCATGAAGCGGATTTGGCCTTATGCTTTGTCGGCTTACCACGACAAGGAAGACAATGAGAGCCAAATCCGCCCAACAATTGGCGATGCTGTTCGCAACGACGTGCCTCACGGCCGCCGCCGCGCAAGCCGCCTCCATGACACCAGAAGCCGCCCAGACGCAAGCCGCGGCCAGCTACCGCGAGTATCTGGACCTGCTGAGCATCCCCAACGATTCGATCGTCCCCGAAGACATCCAGCGCAACGTGGCGTGGCTCGAACAGGCGTTCAAGAAGCGCGGCTTCACGACGCAGGCGCTCGATAATGACGGCAAGCCCATGCTGTTCGCCGAGTACCCGGGCAAGCAGCCGAATCGCAAGACGGTCCTGTTTTATATGCACCTGGACGGCCAGCCGGTTATCCCGTCGCAGTGGCAGCAGAAGAGCCCATGGACGCCGGTGCTGAAGCAGAAGGGCGCCAATGGCAACTGGGAGGAGATCGACACGAACAAGCTGTTCTCGGGCACGGTGGATCCGGAGTGGCGAGTCTTCGGCCGCTCGTCGTCCGACGACAAGGGCCCCATCATGATGATGCTGGCCGCGATCGACGCACTGAAGGGCGCCAACGGCGAGCCGGCGGTGAACGTGAAGGTGATCCTCGACAGCGAAGAAGAAAAGGGCTCGCCGTCGATCGCCAAGGTCATGCAGGCACATAAGGATCTGCTGGCCTGCGACGCGATCGTCATCCACGATGGCCCCATGCACGCGACGAACCGTCCGACGCTGGTCTTCGGCAACCGCGGCGCCGCCAAGGCGAAGCTGACCGTCTACGGCCCGAAGTCGCCGCTGCATAGCGGCCACTACGGCAACTACGCCCCGAACCCGGCACAACGCCTGGCCACGCTGCTGGCGTCCATGAAAGACGACACCGGCCGCGTCACGATTCCGGGCTACTACAGCAAGGTGAAACTCGGCGAAGCCGAACGCAAGATCATGGCCGCCGTCCCGGACGACGAGACCGCCCTGAAACGCCGGCTTGGCATCGCGCAGACCGACAAGGTCGGCAAGAACTATCAGGAAGCGATGCAATACCCGTCGCTAAACGTACGCGGCATGGCCGCCGCCGCGGTCGGCGACAAGGTCGCCAACATCGTCCCCGACAAGGCCGAAGCGGAGCTGGACCTCCGCACGACGCCAGACTCGGACGCCGCGTACCTCGGCAAGCTGGTAGAGCAACACATCGTCAAGCAGGGCTACCACCTCGTACAGGGCGCCCCGACGGACGAGGACCGCGCCCGCTACGACAAGCTGGCCTCTTTCAGCTACCAAAGCGAAGGCGGCAACGCCGCCGGCTCGCCGATCGATTCCGGCGTCGCCAAGTGGGCATACGCGGCGTTGACCGGCACGTTCGGCACCAACCCCGAACCGGTACGGATCCGAATGATGGGCGGCACGGTGCCCACCGCCGAAATCGTGAACGTACTGAAGGTACCGTTCGTGATCGTGCCGTTGGTGAACGCCGATAACAATCAGCATGCGGCGAATGAGAACCTGCGGCTCGGTAACTATACGAGCGGCGTGCGGACGATGTATGGGTTGCTGACGCAGGGGTTTTGAGTCGTTTCTGAGTTGTAATTCAAGGGATCGCAGCGCGTCGGCGCTGCGATCCCTATTGAGGGTGCTGCTCGTCAAAATGAGAGTCATCTCATATCCAGCGTGCGCCGAGTGGCTCAGAGTTGATGCAACGGATCGATGGTAGTGCCTCTTCAGGAACCACGATCCATTGGTCAACAAAGGAGCCAAAGATGCCCGACAACCCTCGCAGCAAAACGACGGAAGCTAAGACGGAACGGATGTTCGAGAAGCGACACCGAAAGCGCAACGCCGCAGACCGGATGATCAAGGTAGCGTGCATCCTCTGTGGCGGCACGTCAGCGGCGCTAACGGCGGCGGTGCTCGTACCCAGCGGCCCCGTGATCACTGGTATCGCGACAGTTTTGGGGCTGATTGGGAGCGGGTTGGTGGTGAGGAAATATGGGTGATCGCTCCGGTCGCCGCCACGCCAAGGACGCCTATCGCCCGTGAGTTCCGGGCCGCCAAGGCAGCCTTGGGGTTGCGCCAAGTGCAGATATGGGTGCCAGACACGCGCTCCCCCGCCTACATTGTCGAGGGCAAGCGACAGTCGGCGCTTATCGCATCAGAGCCTCGCGAATGGGAACTCGCGGAAGAGCTCGCCAAAATGAGTGATACGTCGGGGTGGAAATGAAGCGAGGTGACGTTGTTGTGGTTGCGATGAACACGGAGGTCGGTAAGCCTTGCCCAGCTCTCATCGTCCAATCGAACATCTACTTGGACCAGCATCCAACCGTCAACGTACTACCTATCACTAGCGAACTTCGCGGACACACCCGCATTTCGGATTCGCGTGGAACCGGACGAGCAGAATAGGCTTCGAGAGATATCGGAAATTATGGTTGACAAACTTCAATCGCCGCTGAGGGACAGAGATCGGAAAGGTTATCGGCCGTCTCGCCAGCGGTCGTATGGCGGAGGTGGACCGCGCACTGACCGTCTGGCTCGGTATCGTCTGATCTACACATGTTTTGATAAGAGCGCCTAATCTGTGCGCTCGGGCCCCGACGTCCGGACCGCATCGCGCCTGGCCTGCGGGCCCACTATTTTCGCGCCAGCAGATTCTTCAGCGCCACGTTGTCGAGCATTGAATCGGCCAGCAGGCGTTTGAGCTTGTTGTTCTCCTGCTCCAGCTCCTTCAAACGATGCGCGTCGGAGACAGTCGTCCCGCAAAACTTTGTCTTCCAGCTGTAGTGGCCCTGCCTCGGCCTCTTTCACCACGCCGATGCCACAGGGGGCAGGTCACAGGGTTTTTGGCCCGTTGTGCAAACGCGTATGTGTCGCTAATGTTTGTTATCGGTATAGTTGCGTGTTGTGAGGCAAACGTAGTACGCCCATGTATCTAAAAGCTGAGTCTTTTTCTGACTCAGCCGAAGCGCCGCAGCTACTTGGCGAACCGCCAGCGCTTGGCGGGCGTACAGGATGGTCGACCAGCTTGTACTGCATGCCTCCTGACGCCGGCGATCGTACATGTCGAGCGTCAACTGCCGCAGACGTTCGCACGGTCCTATCGAGGACGCACGACTACGAGACGTTGCTGAGGGCGTTGCGACGACTTGAGGGCGTTGCGACGACTGGCGCGCCTGGCGGGGACGCATACCCTCAATGCGCTTGCGATGCCTCACCCGGAGCTTGCGGGGATACGCCTGTCCGCCTCGCAGTGTATCGCCGTGGCCAGTCTGGCCCGGTCGCTTGCGCCGTGTATACGCCAGCAATTCGCAAGTGCTACGCGTTCTCTCTTGAGGTGGCCAGAACGCTGTGGTGCGCGTCGCCTTCTTTTCAGTGGCGCGCACCCCGGATCGATATCTGGACGAGTTTCACGGCCGCCGGTCTCTGTGACAGACGATTGGGCTTTGGCGACCATACGGGAGAAACCGCCAGCATGATCGTGGACAAGCTGTCGTCCATCACGGCCGATGGTGTGCAGCTACGCTGCTTCGGCAGTCTGCGGTTTGCGAAGCTGAGCAAAGCGCGCGCGGCGTGCCTCGTCGATGCCCTTGTCACACAGTTCCCTGATGCAGCTCAGAATGATGACCTGTTCGGCACCGCTATTTGCATCGCCAAAATCCTGATGCAACGTGCCGATTTCACCAGCGATCTCTACTGGCACATCGCCATACTCGCTGACCTGATAAAGAAATCGCAGCAATCCGCAGATCTCGATGGTACGCCGCCCCTTGTCCGTGTGCGGAATGAAGAAAAGCGGGTTGGAAACAACCTTCAGGTGTGCCTCGTATTGATCGAAGTGCGGGTGGCATATCAGGTACGCTTCGCGATTACGCGGAAACCTCTTGAGTTGCGGATTTGTGAGAACATTTTTGTTCGATTTTTCTCCGTTGCAGTCCTTGCAGGCGATGCATAGATTCTCGGGCTCGAACATGAACTCGGGGCGCGCGTCTTTCGCAATGATGTGCTCTGCGTCCCATGCGCCGTTGTGATCGACCACCATCTTCTGCTGGCAATAAGGACACACGTGATCCTGCACTTTGATGTAGTAGTCCTTTATGTGCTTTTTCACATCCGACAGGTCGCCGTCATCCGTCTTGTCCCAGTAGCTGCCCTGTTTTTGCTCGGGCGATAGTGCCGCGAAGGCGTCTACCTTGGCCCTGATCTTTCCTTCATACACGACTGGCGCGGGAATCATTGCAGACGCTCCATAAGGACCTCTTCGAGCATCGTCATGAGCTTGCTAACTGGATCCGACGCGTCCAGCACGGGTTTGAGCTTCAGCAGTTTGTGCGCAAACGAAACCTGTTCGTCGGACAGGGCTCCGGACTTACTGAACTGGGTCAAAAGCGAAATCAACTCGCGGGACAGGTACTCATTCTTGTATCCGGGGGCGCCGAAGGTATTGGCGAGCTGGAAATCCGACGATCGCTTGATCAGTTCGCTTGCGTCCACGGTTTCACCGGTTTCAATGTTGAGGACAAAGCAGTTTTCATCCTCCAGTCGCGAGATAATTTGGGGAGAATGGGTAGCGATGACGAAATGGCAGCGCTTGAAACGACTGAAGGTCGAAATCAGAAGCTTGATATAGCGCTCTTGCCACTCCGGGTGGAGGCAAATCTCGGGTTCATCGATGCAGATCAGTGATCCATCTTGAATATGCGCGGCGATGCCAAGAAAGCCCAGAACAACGGACTGCTCGCCAGAGCTGGCTTCGTTCAGATGAATTCTATTGTGGGAATTGAGCTTGCGCAGGCTTACTTCTCGGAGCTTGAGCAGCCCAAGCTCCAACAGAAAGACAAAATCCCCATCGATCTGGAGATTGGGGTTGTTGACGCTTCTTACGCCGGTATGATCGATCACAATATCGATTCTCGGGCGCGTGAGCGCACCTAAAAATCTGTTCAGCACATGCCAAATGGCTTTCGCATTCGCTGACCAGATCCGGGTGTTTGGTCGCCAACCACTCTCTCGCTTCTGCAAATACTCATGGAGGTGTGCAATGGCATCTTCCTCCTCCGCGTCGGTGCTCAGTAGCTCCTTCAGCTTGGAAATCGAGTACGGAAGTTGGAGGCGTGCCGCAATGGTCCCGTCGTACTCCAGGTAATTCAGAACATTGCAAACCTGTTCGGCATGTTGCCCATTTTCAATCATCGAGTCGATGAGCCCCGTTATGGCCCGACTCATAAAAGAAATGCCGAGATTGCGGCTGGAGAGGCCACGTATGCCGAGATACTCGTAGCTGGCGCTATCGATACCTGGAAGGTACATGCGAAAGTCAGGACGGGAGGGAGCCGGCAACGGAAACCGGTCGAATGGGCTGGCTGACAATGCGATCACACTGCTCGGTCTGTACTCGTAGGCGAGTTTGAAGTCCGGCGGTGGCGCACTGATTTGCAGATCATCCGAGTTCCGTCGCTCGTCACGGGCTTCGGGCGGGACGAACGTCTCGACAATTGCCTTCAGCAGTCGGCTCTTTCCCGTGCCGTTTTTCCCAACCAGTACGGAGTATTTGTTTGCATCCTCGACCACGTTAGGCGTCGTGGCATGGAGCGTTTTGCCACCAAGAAAAAAGACAGATAGCATGAATGTGAACGAGCGGTGTGACGATGGCGAGCGGGCCGTCGGGTGGGGCGGCACGCCTATGAGCTTTGGAGGAACGGAACGAAGCGGAACTTGTTAATGCTGGTCGCGCCGCGTGACGACTACGCTGGGCTGCTGCGATCGGTCATTGTGGAGAGCATTTCAGATTTGTGATGCGGATTGTCCCAAGGCGGGTGGACTGTACCTCATGGCATGGTAAGTGGCGCGTAGCACGGGCGCCCGTTCACGACGCAGTCGGCCTGCTGTTCTATCGGGCATTTTGTCGTGCTGCAACCCTACTTTCATGGGGGTGACGGCGCGCTGCCTCCTATAATTCAATTTAGTTTGATTAACGTCTGATAGAGAAAATATTCAATATTTGTTCGCGCCGTCTACGTCGTAAGCTCACTCCGGCTTCGGAGGCGAAAAAATTGATTGCCGGGCAATGCGGCTGCCGCGTAAGCGCGCGGACCCACGGGTAAAGATGTCTGTCGGGGCAAAGCACTCGCGTATCGCGTGTCTGTGTGAGCCATATTTTGCCGAATGCGAAGAGGGGTCTTATGGGAAGCTCAGGGTCTGGCAGTTTTTCCGATTATTCTGGATCGACCGCGCCGAAGAGCGGACCCGGCGCGGGCGGTGGCGGGACGAGCGGCGTCGACCGATGTCAGCAGGCATTCTCGACGGTGCTGGAAGAGGTGGCGCAATGCGACTACTTCACGCAGTCCAGAACTGTGCCGGGCGTCGACCAACCCCTGACCCTCGTTTTTGCGACGCGCGTTTTCGCGGTTGATCAGCGCGGTATCAAAGTCGGGGCCCTGCCGACCGCTTACAACTACCTCGCGTCTTGCCTCAAGGCCGGGTTGAGCTACACTGGCGTGGTCAGGTCGTCGGCGCTCACGCCAATGCCTACCGTTGAAGCCGACTTCGTTCCCCAATAATGGAGACGCACGCCGACGCAGTGCTGATCGTTGGGGAAATCGTCGTCGACTTCACCCTTCCTCAGCAGAAGGCGGAATCGAAGCTCAGGCTTGGTGGGATCGTCCATGCAGCGAGAGGTCTGTGGGCTGCCGGCGTGCCGTACGCGGTGGCCGCCTTCTGTCCGAAATATTTGGAAGGCGAAGCGCGCCGCTATCTCGCGGCGCACGGGTGCCAGGAATTCCACTGGGTCGGAGATATCGTTGGGGCGCCGAATGTCGTTGCGATTGTTGACCCGACTGAGGTCTCGCACCAGGGCTACGAAGACCTGCTGCGTCAATGCAAGCAGGTGGTAGTGCGCGAGCCGGCTCCTGATCTGCGGGGCTACAGTCGGGTGGTCGTCTTTCCGGGCAAATATGACATGGGCGGACTGCGAGACCAGTTTTCCCTTGATGCGAAATTTACGTTCGACGTGGCCTATGACGTCGACAGCCTAGCGTCCTTGCAGCCCTTCCAGGCCCGCACCGAAGCAGTCATCCTGTCGACGTCGTCAATACTCTTCGCGGCGCTAGGGGCGGATTCCGTTGATCCCCTGATTGCCGAAGTGACGACGCTCTCGCCCGAAGTCTTTCTCTTAAAGGAGAACCGCGGCGGCAGCCGACTCTTCGATTTGCGTGATGGCAGCGTCGAGGAAATTCCCGCTACGCTCGGTGAGACGGTCAATTCTGTTGGCGTGGGCGACGTCTATTCGGCGGTGATGGTCGCTTACGCGGAACGGGGTTGGGTCGAAGCGGCGTGGCGTGGATGCCAAGCCGCCACGGTGTATGCGCAGACCACGTATCCGGACGATCTGCGGCGGGATGTACGACGCAGCTTCGCCCTGACAGTGGGGGAGTTGCGCGGATTGGGCGGCACGAGGTTGCCCTGGCACGATCGCCAGCGATTCTCCATTTACCTCGCCGGGCCGGATTTTTCGTACGTCCACAAGCCCGAGCTGGACCGTGCCGTCGAGAGCCTCGTTTATCATAATTTTCGCGTACGACGACCCATCCAGGAGAACGGCGAACTGCCGAAGCCGGCCAGCGATGGCGACTTGCGCCGCACCTACCGGTTGGATTGCCAACTGCTAAAGGCCTGCGACGCCATTTTTGCGATTCCGTTGGAGCGCGATCCCGGCACGCTGGTTGAAATCGGAATGGCCATAGGGCTGGGTAAACCGGTCATCACATTCGATCCGCGCAACGAAAACAACAATACGATGGTCATAGCGGGAAGTTCGGTATACTCCGCGGACCTTGACGCGTGCCTGAACGGCACCTTCGACGCACTGGCCAAATTGAGGATCGCAACGGCATGAAGGCGGCGCTTCTCCTGGCGTCTGGCGGACTGGACTCCACGACCGTGGCGTATCAACTTTTTTCGAGGGGCGTTGATGTTCTGCCGGTATTTTTCGACTATGGACAGCATTGCGTGGAGACCGAGTGGAGCAGGGTTAATGAAGTGCTTCCGTCGGCGATGCGCCGGCCGGCGAGGTATGACATTTCCGACGTCTTCCGGGATTCCGCGTCGCGCCTAATTCGCGAGGCGAACCTCTGGAACGAGGAGGTCAAGGATGATGAGCTGTATATTCCGTACCGGACCATGCTGTTCTTTGCAGCCGCAGCAGCACGCGCCCAGACTGTGGGCATCTTGGACGTGTACACCGGCTTCATCAACAGTAACCATGCCAAAGAAATTGACTGTACCGCTGCGTTCATGAACAGCCTTGACGCGCTGACCACCACCATTGGTCCCGTGCGCTTTCACTCCCCCTTTCGCCACGCATCCAAGGCCGATGTCGCACGTGCGGCTGCTGATCTTGGCGTGCCGATCGGACGGACATACTCCTGCCAGGCGTCGGCAACATTTCCGTGCGGGGCCTGCCCTAACTGCGTGGAGCGGCTCCAAGCATTGAGACTGGCAGGGCTAGTATGAGCGTGGCCCAGGATTCTGCCATGGCGGTTCTGATGGCCGCGCGACGGATTGCGGACTGCGCGAGAGACGAGGGCGCGCTTGCCGAGCAAAATATTCCCAGGGCAACCTGCGGGCATCTCGGTGCGGTGCTGGCGGATTCGGTCCTGCAGGCTGGTCTGAACTACGCGACGGTGGTCCGCCCGAGGGTGCTCGCCATCTTGCGCACCTATCCCCAGCTAGGCACGGTCTCGGCGTTGCTCGGGCTGATCGAGGCGCGGGGGACTGGCGACTTCCTTAGCTGGCGACATCACGAAAAGGTCGCGCGGTTTGAAGCGCTGGTCGCTTTCCTAAAGGCCTGGGGCGTCGAGGACGTGCAAGACTTGCGTGCCCAACTGACTCTTGAAGCCTTTCGCAGTGCCATGCAGACCCTTCACGGCATCGGCCCGAAGACCGTGGACTACATGGGCTGCCTAGTGGGTATCGAGTCGATCGCAGTGGACCGGCACGTGCGCACGTTTGCCAGGAAGGTTGGTGTCGAGAATGACGACTACCATTTTCTTCGGAAGGCGTTCTGCTGCGCTGCGGATCTGCTTGCGCTCCCTCGTAGAGAGTTTGATGCCTGGCTCTGGCGACGGGCAACGACGTCCGCGCAAACGCAACTCGGCTTTGCATTCTGACCGTGGTCCGCTCGCTCCGATGGCGGGCGGACGGGCCTGATTGCTGCCGCGCTACTTTACGTCCGATGGACTGAATCAAGCAGTGCGACTCGCCTGCTGTATACCGCTCCCGCACCGGGCACCGGGGTATCGAGGACTTAGTTGAAACTCGCATGGATGCCGCGTTCTAGCTAAATCAAAATGTCCGCTTCAGACATACGACGCCCAGTCCGCAGTCTCGCCATCTACCCAATTCAGACCTTAAACAACCGCAAGCGCCTCTCCCGCGACTCGATCTCGTTGGTCGCAACGTTCCACTTGGCGGCGAAGGTAGTCCAGTTGCTGAACGCCTCGACGGTTCGCTGGATGATCTCCTTCGGCTTGGTGACGTCGTACTTGTTGCCGAAGGCAACCAGTTCCTCGACGGTGAAGTCATCCGCCTTGCCGGCGATCGTCATCTGATGCTGCAGCGTGTATCCATTGCCCGCGGAGAACGTCAGGTCATAGGCCGGCGACAGGCTCCACTCCCCGGTGGGGGACATCAGGAACGCGAAGTTCTTCACGTGGTCGTCCTGGTTACGACCCACGACATTGAAGATCATCCGTCGGTACGCTTCGTCGATGGCTTGCTGGGGCATCAGGAATGTGCGAATCCAGCGGAAGTATTGATCGTAGCTGTAGGCGCGCGGGATGTTGTAGTCGATGTGTGCGAGGCCTGCCAGGCTGTGCATATGGATTCGGCCGCCATCTGCGGTGCGGTCGAATCGCTTCGTCAGGAAGTGGAATCGACCGGTTGGCTCCTCGATAAAGTCCACTGGCGCCAAGGCTGGTGCCGGCGCAACGTGTTGCTACTGACCATCGCGGGGTTCCTTGTCTTCAACTCGATCACGGCGTTCTCGTCGAACTATTGGCTGACGCTGGCGGCGCGCTTCTTCGCCGGTGTGTCGGCAGGACTGGCGTGGAGTCTGCTGGCGGGATATGCACGCCGCATGGTGCCCGTGCATCGACAAGGCAAAGCCCTTGCAGTGGCGATGGTCGGCACACCGATCGCGCTGTCGCTCGGGGTGCCCCTGGGCACATGGCTAGGCACCGTTGTCGGCTGGCGCAGCGCATTCGCCGTCATGTCGGCGCTGACCGTGGTGCTGATCGGGTGGGTACTCGCCAGCGTGCCGGATTATCCGGGGCAGGCCGGCCATGAGCGCCTGCCTCTGCGCCGGGTGTCCACGACGCCCGGTGTGCGGCTATGCCGCTCAATGCTTGCTGATTGCCAAGGGCTGAAGCATATGCGGTGTGCGATTGTCCGGCCCGTTACCGGGCTGAAGCTCGTAGGCCAGCAGTCCGCACCTGCCGTTGCCACCGAGGGATGTGCCAACCAACGAGATCACGATTTCGTAATCGTGTCCCGGCAACGGGGTGAACTGACCTTCGGCGCCGCAGAGGGTCCGACCATCGAGTCGCGCTTCGATTAGCAATGGCAGCGGCACGTCTGCGCTAACGAAACGTTCGATGACCTCCGGATGTCAGCGCGGCTCGCAAGCACGAAACCTGACCTGCCGGCAGCCGCAAGACGCGTTTGTTCGCTCTTAAAGACTCCCAACCTGATCGGTGCTCGCGTGCAGGAGCACGCGGTCATGCATTGACGACAGCACGTCGTCACGCTGTCGATCGTCCGGAATCTGGTGGTAGGTGTCGTTGCGAATCGCGTCGTCGATCATGCCAAGCACATCGACCGTACGAGACTTTGCGTTCGGCGTCGTGATATCGCTCTGAAGACGACCCAATTCGTATTTCTGCACGCGGCTGGACTGGTCGGCCGCCTGCGTCAGGGTTGCCTGGACCAATGCGCCCTTGGCGTAGGCGAGCGACATGTCGCTGCTGGCCGTGTCGTGAATCTGATCGTAGTAATAGTTCTGTGAGTAGGGGCTGTCCGTCAGCATCAGCGCCGTATCACCGAACAGTGAGCGATGGAAGCTGGCGTCGAGCCTGGATTCCTGCCGTTGATGCACGCTGCGATCGAGTTCGCTTTTGCCCGAGATCTCGGTGTGCTGCGATACCTGATAGGAAAAGGCGTCGACCTCGTCGCGCCGCATCGGATTGCTGGCGACCGCCGTTTGCGAGATCGAAGCCTGGAAATCGCCGAGGCCGGTCATCATGCCGTGGTCGGCGCCGCTCAGCGCGATCCGCGATGCGGGAACGATGCCGTTCGACGACGGCTTGCCAAAAACGCCGTCGCTGCTGGCACGATGGCCGTGCAGCGCCGCGAAGGCATCCTTGAACATCGCCATGAGTGCGGGGTCGCCCTGGCCGCGCGACTTGGCGGCGTCGAATTGCTGCAGATAATGGCGGATGGCGGAGGCCTGCTGCGCGGCCGTGCCGAGCGTGGATGTCTCGCGCATATCGACATTGAGATCGAGGTCGCCGCTCGGGCCCCTGACCGAGACCGTGCGTTGCTGATCGCTGGCCACGAAGTCGATCGTCTGCGGCTGATTCTGGCCGACGTCGATGCTCGCATGCAGATTGACGGCGGCGAACAGGTCCGCATCGGTATCGAGCAGCCCACCGAGATCGAGACGCGGCGGCGTTTCGCCGAGCGCGTCGATGGCGGTCTGGAAAGCGCCGGCGAGCCCCGCGACCGCATCGCGGTCCTTGGCGCCGAGGGTGCCGCCGGTGACTGCCACGTTCACGGCGAGCCGGTCGGTATCGCTGCCGAGCGTCACGGTAATCGTCGCACCGCTGCGCATGGTAAGAGTGAGTCCGACCTGATTCAGGGCAGGCGCCTGAAACCTCGAGGCATGGATCGCATTCGCCTGGGCACCGGGCGCGACCCCGATCACCGACTGCGAGTAGTCGCTGCCATCCCCGCCCAACTGCGTGAGCAACGCCGCGCCGAGACCCGCGAAGCGACCGGACATTGTCGACGCCAGGACGTTGCCCGCCAGCCGTCCAGATATCGCGTCGCTCGAGGCGCGCTCCCACGCATAGGTCGGCGCGAGCTGCGCGCGCGTGTAGACGGGGGATCCACCGCCTTGCCCAAGCGCAACGGCCTCCGCGCCATCCGAAGCCGATGCCCCAGCGGACGCACCGGCCGGTCCCGCGGACGCGGGGCTGGTGCCAGATCTGCCATAGGGGGCAGTAGAACTGAGGGCAGGGGTTCCAACGGAGCTAATGGCGACCATGTCGAGTCATCGGATGATGTGCATCCGTGATGTATCGGCAACTTTCAGGGGGAACTTGAGCCGAGATGGGAGGCAGAGCTCAAGCGTGTACGCACCGTTGCGGAAACCTATCGGCAGGCGCGGCATCCTGATTAGGGAGTTCAGCGAATAGGAGGCCAGCCATCAACGGACCATTGAGCACGTGCATCACACCGTTACCGTTCGCTATCTCGGTACGCCGCTGTCAATCGCAGTCGCCGTTGAGCGACCCAGTACAGCGTCCGGAGGGGCGCCGCTTCTGCCTGGAGGCGTGCGGCCAGGTCGGCGGGCGGCGAGACTCGAAAGCCTAATTCCACGGCACAGGCGAGTCCGATGACTTGTTGCCTGATCGCCCGCGCATTCAGTTGATGTCCGAGCGAGGCGAGGACGAGCGGCAGGTACTCGCCTTCGCCCGCACTCCGAGGAAGGCGGTGTCGAACGTCTCGCAGTATTTCCAGCCGCCGGTTCCTCACTTCATCGAGCAATACGGATAGCTCTTCCCTGGGTGTCCTCACTGGATGGCGCATGGGTCGTCGGGCCCGGGAAGTACACGCCCAGGGTTCAATAGATTCTTCGGGTCCAGCGCCCGTTTCACTTGCCACATCAACTGCAGTTCCACCTCGGACTTGTACTTCCGCAGGTCGTCGCGCTTCACCACACCGATACCGTGCTCCGCGGAAATGGAACCCTGCTCACGGTGTGCGAGGCCGTCGACGGTCTCCGATACCACCCTGTAGTGCCGCGCCAGAAACTCGGCCGCCTGCTGGTCTCGGGGCCTGAGCGGATTGAAATGGACATTGCCATCGCCCAGGTGACCGTAGATGACGAGGCGAATCTCGGGGTCGAGCGCCAGCACCTCGGCCGACGCGGCGTCGATAAAATCGGCAATGCGCGAGATCGGTACGGACACATCGCACTTGATACTGCCGCCCGCGCGCGTTTGCGCATCGGAGATGTCTTCGCGAATGCGCCAGAAAGCCTGAATATCGGCAAGGCTCGCCGCAATCGCGGCGTCTTCGATCAGCCCTTCCGCGAAGCCGCGCTCGAGAATGTCCAATAGTGCCGCGTGCAATGCCTCGTCGGTGCCGCCCGATGTCAGCTCCATCAGAACCATCCATTCGTGCGCATGTTGCAGAGGCAATTTCGCATCGCCAAGGTAGTCCAGAACAAGTTCGAGCGCGGGAGCGGACACGAGTTCGAATGCGCTCACGGCGTTGCCAGAGCTGATCTTCGCGGCCTGAAGGAGCGCGACTGCCGCATGCGGGTTCTTCACCGCGATGAAAGCCGCCGCGGTAGCCCTCGGCTGCGGCGCGAGCTTCAGCACCACGGCGGTGACAATGCCCAGCGTCCCCTCGGCCCCAATGAAAAGTTGCTTGAGGTCGTAGCCGGTATTGTCTTTGCGCAGCCCCTTGAGCGACGAATAAATACGGCCGTCCGGCAGCACGACTTCAATGCCGAGCACGAGGTCCCGCATATTGCCGTACCGCAGTACGGCGGTGCCGCCCGCATTGGTGGAGACATTACCCCCGATCTGGCACGATCCTTCGGAGCCAATGCGCAGCGGGAAGAGTCGCTGTGCGTTCTCCGCGGCCTCGCGCGCAGCCGCGAGGGTGGCGCCGGCCTGCACCGTCATGGTGTCGTTGACGACATCGACCGACAGCACGCGGTTCAGCTTTCGCAGACTGATGACGACGGCCGTGCCGGTATCGTCGGGGACCGCGCCACCCATCAGCGACGTGTTGCCGCCCTGCGGTACGACCGGGACGTCGTGTTGGTAACACCACGATACGACATCGCCCACCTGCTGCGTCGAAACAGGCGTTACCACCACCATGGCCTCGCCGTGGAAGATACCGCGGTAATCCGTGAGATAGGGCCGCTTGTCCTGTGCGGCTACGGTGCAGTTGGCGGCGCCGACCAGTTCGGTCAGGGCTTCAGCGGCGGTCTGGACTGAAACGGTCATGCTGGATCCTCGCATCGTGCAGTGTCACTCCGCGCTTGCGCCGGAGTTGCGGATCAGCGTTGCCCACTTCGGGATTTCCTTCGAGACATGCGCCTTGAACGCTTCGGCGGTGCCACCCTCGGGCGTGGCGCCCAGTGCCGCGAGTTTGTCGCGCAGGCTCTTGTCCTGCAGCGCGATATTGAGTTCCTTGTTCAGAGCCGCGACGATGGCCGAAGGCGTGGCGGCCGGTGCGAAGAGCCCATACCAGGAGGAGATCTCGTAGCCGGGAAGTCCGGACGACGTCATGGTGGGCACACCCGGGAGAAAGCCCTGCGGCTGCGGGCTGGTGACGGCAAGCGCGCGCAGTTTCCCGCTCTGGACGAACGGCAGCACGGATGGCGCATTGTCGAACATCACCTGCACCTGTCCTGCCATCAGGTCCGTCAACGCTGGAGCGCTACCCTTGTACTGCACGTGCTGCATCTCGATGCCCGCCATGGAACGGAACATTTCGCCCGCGATAAAGGTGGAAGAGCCGAGTCCCGACGAGCCATAGTTGACGGCGTTCGGGTGCGCCTTCGCATAGGCAATGAAGTCGCTGACGCTCTTCACGGGAAGCGAAGGACTGACGACCATGATGTTCGGGAAACTCGCCACGAGCCCGATCGGTGCAAGATCCTTCTGCAGGTCGAACGGCAGCTTCTTGTAGAGCGTGACGTTGATGGTGTTCGCGTTCGAGCCAAGAAAGATCGTGTAGCCGTCAGGATTCGACTTGGCGACTGCATTGGCGCCGATGCTGCTTGCGGCGCCAGGCCGGTTGTCGACGACGAAGGTCTGTCCCATCTGGACGGACAGGCGATTGGCGATCAGCCGCGCGAGCGAATCTGCGGAACCGCCCGGTGCGTAGCCGATGATGAGCCGGACGGGCTTGGTCGGGTAGTGGGAGTCGGACTGGGCCTTTCCCTGTAGCGGCAGGAGCAGGGCGGTCGCGGCGAGAAGGGGGAGGGCAAGGCGCTTCATGATGGCAGTCATGCGAAATGGATGATTCGGGTAACGGTCGCGTGGCCGAACCTGCGGCCGGCGAACCCATTATTGGTTTCCGCCGCCCTCCGAATCAATGCAGTCGCCGCCGCTAAATCGTTGCCCTGTGGTCAACGATTCGGCGAAACTGCCGCCCCACCTAGGTCCCGCTGGCGAAAAGCGGCATCTGCGTAATGCACCGCTGTACTTCCTGCAGGGCGGCCGAAGACGCTCGCCCGGCGCGAACGATCAGCTGGACCGTGGCGGCCTCCAGGATGCTGTTCCGGATAGGGATATGGACCAGTTCCCCGGTGGCGACCTCGCGTGCGACGGCGTTGGCCGACAGAAAGGTGACCGTTGCGCCGGATTTCACGTGATTCTTCACGGCGGCGAGCGAGTTCGAGCTGAAGTGCGGGACGAACTGGATTCCCTCCGCGTACTCGGCGGACACCAGTAACTGCCTGACACCAAACTGTTCCTGCATCAGCGCCACGCGGTGCGGCAGCACATCCTTGAGCGCGATGGGTGCCCGCATTCGCGCCAACGGATGCCCGGGCGCCGCGATCAGCCCCACCGGTAGCGATCGTGACCGCAACAGGCGTACGGATCCACTCTCGGGCGAGCAGTACGCAATGCCGATATGCGCCTCGTCCTCCAGCACCATGCGCACCACCTCATAGCTGCTGACCTGGTCGAGCTTCAGGTTGATGTTCGGATAGCGCTTGCAGAAGTCGAGTGTCAGCGTCTGGCTGAGTTGTTCGAGAAATCCTTCCCCGGCGACGATGCGAATCTCGCCACGCTGTAGTCCCTTGAGCTCGTCGAGGCGCGCGAGAAGCAGCTCCTCGCTGGCCCAGCGGTCCCGGCAATGCTCGATGACCAGACCGGCAGCCTCGGTCGGCCGGACGTTGCGCCCGTGGCGTTCCAGGAGGCGGCACCCGAGCTCCCGCTCCAGTTGCTGGATCTGCCGCGTTACCACCGACGCCGCGACGTCGAGGCGCTCGGCAGCACCGCGGATGGAACCGGCTTTGACCACCTCGAAGAAGTATCTGAGCCGGTGCTCGTTGACGACCCGTCCTGCCTGACCCATTGCATCTCCAAGCTTGCGTTTCGGCAATTGTTGCCTGCGTAGCAACGAAATCGCAAGGGGGACGTTATTGTTCACAGGCCGGGGACCCCGCAGACTGTCGATTCTTCTCACTGGCAGCGATACATGTCTGAAATCTTCAAGCTCGGCGCGGGCGAAGCATTGCGCGGACGGCTCGCGACCACCGGCTTTCTACCGATGCCCTCGGTATGGGACGGCCTGAGCGCGAGGCTGGCCACGGAGGCCGGATTCGACGCGCTTTTCGTGTCGGGCCTGTGTGTGTCGGCCGCCCGCTTCGGGGGGCCGGATCTGGACCTCATCAGTTTCGCGGAGCTGCTCGACGCGCTCGTGATGGTGCGCGAAGCGGCGCCAGCCGCATTGGTCATGGTCGACGGCGACCATGGATTCGGGAATGCGCTGAACGTCGAGCGCACCGTCCGGGCGTTCGGCCGAGCAGGCGCGGCAGCCATCATGATCGAGGACAAGGCGTCTCCGCGTGTGCTGGAGGCGCAGGAGAAGCTATGCCTGCCGCGGAAAGAAGCGGTCATCAAGGTTCGCGCCGCCGTCGAGGCGTCCCGCGAGTCCGGCATGCTCGTGCTCGCGCGGACGGATTGCAGGCCCACGCTTGGCCTCGACGAAGCGTTGGCGCGCATCGCGCTATTCGTGGAGGCGGGCGCGGACATCGTGTTGCTCGATGCGCCCGCCAGCGAGGAAGAGATCGTGCGCTCCGTCGCCGCCGCACGCGGCCGGCCCGCTTTTGGGGTCGTGACTGGCGAACCATCGCGTCCGCCGTATTCCGGAAGACATGCGCAAAGCCTGGGACTGCGGCTGGGCACGTTTCCGTTTTCAACGCTGGCGCCCGCCATGCATGGCATGCGCGAAGCGTTGGCGCAGCTCGCTTCGGAAGAGGGGCGACCCTACGCCTTCGATCGCGCGGCATTGCGCCACGTGCTGGGATACGACGCCTATGCGACTCGCGCCGAGGCATTCACCACGCAGCAGACTCTTGTCGAATGAAGCGAATCCTGATTGCTGGCTTCCAGCACGAAACCAATACTTTCGCGCCGACCAAGGCGACGTACGAGAGCTTCGAGCGGGGCGAAAGCTTTCCGGCCATGCGTCGCGGTGACGCCATTCTGGAACTGCGCGACGTGAATCTTCCGGTTGGCGGCTTTCTGCGGCGTATCCGTACACTGGGACATGCCGTACAGCCCGTGATATGGGCAGGAGCGAGTCCTTCGGCGCACGTCACGGAGGACGCGTTCGAGAGGATCGCCGCCGAGATCGTGGATGCGGCAAAGCAAATCCGCCCCGAGGGTGTCTACCTCGACCTGCACGGTGCCGCTGTCTGCGAACATCTCGACGATCCCGAAGGGGAGTTGCTGGCACGGTTGCGCGATGCGGTGGGTCCAGACGTCAGAATCGTCGCATCGCTGGACCTTCATGCCAACGTCACATCCGGCATGCTCGGCGCGGCGGATGCATTGGTGGGATATCGCACATATCCGCATATCGACCTGGCTGCGACAGGCGCCCGTGCCGCGGATCTGTTGCATCGCCTGCTGGAACATCCGGGCCCCTGGCATCTGCACGCGCGGCGCGTCCCGTTCCTGATTCCCATCAATGCAATGTGTACGCAGACGGCGCCTGCCGCGGATGTCTACGCGGAACTCGCCCGTCTGGAGACGGGCGCGGCGGTGGAAAGTCTTTCGTTCACGCCAGGCTTCCCCGCCGCCGATATTCCCGAATGCGGCGGCGTCGTCTGGGGTTACGGGGCCGACGCGTCGGCCGTTGCCGCGGCAGTGGACCGTCTCCATGCCTGCGTGACGGCCGACGAGTCCGCGTGGGATGCGGGATTCCTTACGCCCGAAGCGGCGGTGGCGCGCGCGCAGGAGATCGTCCGAAACACCGGTGGGCCGGTGATCATCGCCGATACGCAGGACAACCCCGGCGCCGGCGCCGACTCGAACACCATGGGTATGGTTCGCGCCCTGCTGGCGGCGGGAGCGACAAATGCTGCCGTCGGCCTGATATGGGACCCGGAGGCGGCGCGCATGGCCCACGCGGCGGGTGTTGGCGCGCGGACGACGTTGTCCATCGGCGGGAAGTCCGGTGTGGCAGGCGATGCGCCGCTCATCGCCCGATGCGTGGTGCGCCATCTGTCCGATGGAAAGCTGCGTTACGACGGCGTGATGAAGCATGGATTGTGGACGGACATCGGGCCCGTCGCGGGCCTCGAAGTGGACGGTGTCACGATCTGCGTGTGCTCCGTCAAATCTCAGGTTATCGATCGCAATCTGATCCGCGCTGCCGGCGTCGAGCCCGCGGAGGTGGACATCCTCGTGGTCAAGAGCTCGGTGCATTTTCGTGCGGACTTCGAGCCTATCGCGCGCGCGGTGCTCGTGGCGAAGGCGCCGGGACCGATGGCCGCCGACCCTGGCGACCTGCCCTGGCGCCGCCTGCGGCCAGGCATGCGCGTGCGCCCGAACGGCCCAGCCTTCCTGTCTTAACCCTTTCGAGGTCCGTCATATGCATCCATCCGATGTCACTCGCCCCGTGGCGGGATATTTTACGTCCGTCACGGCGACGGAGTTGTCGTCACACCTGCAACGTGGCACGCTCGAGAGCCGTGAGGTCGTCCAACGATGCCTTGACGAGATCGAGCGACTGAATCCGCTGATCAACGCGTTTGTCCACGTCGACGCCGAAGGGGCCCGTCGTGCGGCTGCGGCTTCGGATCGAAGGCGGGCAGAGGGCCATGCGCTCGGCCCGCTGGACGGGTTGCCTGTCGCCGTAAAGGACAATATCGATACATTCGATATGCCGACGACCTATGGCTCCGCCCACTTCGCGGGCCATCGGCCGTTACGCGACGCCGCATGCGTGTCGACACTGCGTGCGGCCGGGGCGATCATCGTCGGAAAGACGCTGACCCACGAGTTCGCCTATGGTCCTACCGGGGACCGGTCCCTGCAGGGCGCCGCAAGAAATCCACACGACATGAGTCGCATGACGGGCGGTTCCAGCGCGGGCAGCGCCGCTGCCATCGCGGCCGGCATGGTGCCGCTGGCCCTGGGAACGGACACGGGAGGCTCTGTGCGGATTCCTTCGGCACTGTGCGGCACGGTGGGGTTCAAACCGAGCTTCAATACCCTGCCGATGGACGGCGTGTTCCCGCTTTCCTCGAGCCTCGATCATCTCGGCACGATGGCGAGGACGGTTGAGGACGCGGCGCTCATCTTTCGCGCGCTGCGCCCGGGAGCGGAAACCGTGGATGGCCCGACGGGGCGGCCGCGGGTGGCATGGATCGACGGCAGCGATCTCGGACCCATTGACCCTGCAGTGCGCGCATGCGTGCGGCGTCATGCGGAGGAATGGCTGGCGGGGAGGGTGGAATCTTTCGATGCCGTGGAGGATCTTCAGCCCCTCGCCAGGCGTCTTCTTGCGTGCGTCGCGGCGTTGCAAAGATCCGAGGCCTACGCGGTCCATGCCGCGCGCATGCGGGCCGCCCCAGAGCTTTTCGATGCTGAAGTCAGATCGCGGCTGGAGGTCTCCGCGCAGGTCGCCGGATGGGAATATGTGCAAGGTCTCCACGAGCAGCGATTGTTGCGCGAGGCCATGGCAACGTTCTTTACGCGCTACGACTTGCTCGCCATGCCCACCACGCCGATCACGGCGCCCCATGTCGGCGAACGAGACATCCTCGTCGATGGCACCCGCACGGAAGCAAGGGCGGCTCTGCTGAGCCTGACCAGCCCCTGGAACGCGACGGGGCTCCCGGCGTTGAGCGTGCCCGCCGGTTGCGTTGCGGGGCTCCCTGTCGGGTTGCAAATCGTCGCGCCTTTCGCACGTGACGCATGGCTCTTGAGGCTGTTTGAATCCGTCTGCTGACTTCGCTGCGTTGGCGGCTATCGTTCAGCTCCGGCGATCGGCCGCAAGGGGTGTCAGCAGGCTGACGGGCATGAACTCCGATGCAATCAGCGCGAAGATGCACAGCGACATCGCGCAGACACCACCCCGTGTTCCGACGGCGTCCCGGTAGGGGATTCTGAATGAGCGCGGCGAATGGCGTCGTATGTCTCGAGGGTCATGCATGCTCCGGTGCTGAGGAGGCAGATCCTCCGTCTGCCGAGATCATGACCGTTGCGGGGTCGCGTGACTAGCTAATGAAAGGCGATATCGGATATAAGTAACGCTTATCAGCCCCAAACGCCATCATCCAAGGAAGCCATTAGATATGAAAAGCCAATCTCGTTTTAGCATTTTTAACCACGAAATCGACACGGACGCAAAGGTGGTCCGGTCATTTCGGCGTTATCCGTTATGAACAAGGCGCGCCTCGCTCTCAGCGTGGACCATGCAACGATTGAACAGGCTGAACTCTTGGGGACGTTACTGCGCGATTGTCTTATCGAACTTGGCGCGAGCACTGAGTACCCGTATCTGCCGTTGTACTGGGAAGAAGCAGGTCGCAAGCCATATCTCTTCTTTATAGAAGGCAGAGTTGCTGGCTTTGCGCTCGTTCGCGAGGTGGCGAGATCCGTGCAGGAAATGGCCGAATTTTGGGTGGCTCCTGCCTATCGGCGCGCTGGCATCGGTCGGGCAGCGGCCCTAGAGATTTTTCGAGCACATCCAGGTGAGTGGGTCGTTTCAAGTTACCCTGGCAATGTGGCGGCGGAGGTGTTTTGGCGGGAAGTGATACCCGAGAAGGGACGCTCCGAACACGCGGAAGGTAATGGGTCCGTCTACCGCTTCGTCACGACGGATAACATGCCTATCGATCGGACCACCTAAAGCGGACGCCATTTTCACGTTAATTGTCCTCTTTCTTCTGCGGTTTAAGAACTAGATTGCAATGCCCTGCAGAATGGCAAAACGACTAGCGCAGAGGTTCGCGAGAAATTTGGAACGCCGCTCCGCGAAAGCGACGTCAGCGTGAATGATCAGGACATCAAGACGCTGTCGTATGCCTATGCAACGACCGGCGGGACGCCACTGGATGCCGGCGTCATTCCGGCCCGAGCATTAGACCTGTCGTTCTGGAAGGACACGCTCGTGTCGAACGTGTTTGTGTCTTCATTCAAGGAAGACGCGAGCAACTTCGATGCTTCCAAGCGCACCGCGATCGTTAAGGGTAAGACCACGCGCGAGGAAGTCATCGGACTGCTCGGAAGACCGGCGGGATACGCAATCTATCCGGTGATCAAGGAAAAGGACGGGGTGGCAATGCTGTACGCCTACAACACGACCAGCGGCAATGCCTTCAACCTGACGTTCGCCCGGCGCAGCCTTACTGTCACGATTGGACCAGATGAGATCGTCAGCGACGTCAGCTACGAGTCCTCGGGGAAGCAATAACAGATGCGAAAGACCCGGCTACACGCCGGGTCGCAATCTATTCGGCCGTCACGGACAGCAATGTCGGCGCTGAGCCTGGCCGCTGGAAATGACTGTTACCCGAACGACCACATTGGTTCACAAACAACCCGTCGCCATCTACCCAATTCAGACCTTAAACAACCGCAAGCGCCTCTCCCGCGCCTCGATCTCGTTGGTCGCAACGTTCCACTCGGCGGCGAGAGCGGGCCAGTTGCTGAACGCCTCGACGGTTCGCTGGATGATCTCCTTCGGCTTGGTGACGTCGTACTTGTTGCCGAAGGCAACAAGTTCCTCGACGGTGAAGTCATCCGCCTTGCCGGCGATCGTCATCTGATGCTGCAGGGTGTATCCATTGCCCGCGGAGAACGTCAGGTCATAGGCCGGTGACAGGCTCCACTCCCCGGTGGGGGACATCAGGAACGCGAAGTTCTTCACGTGGTCGTCCTGGTTACGACCCACGACATTGAAGATCATCCGTCGGTACGCTTCGTCGATGGCGTGCTGGGGCATCAGGAATGTGCGAATCCAGCGGAAGTATTGATCGTAGCTGTAGGCGCGCGGGATGTTGTAGTCGATGTGTGCGAGGCCTGCCAGGCTGTGCATATGGATTCGGCCGCCGTCTGCGGTGCGGTCGAATCGCTTCGTCAGGAAGTGGAATCGACCGGTTGGCTCCTCGATAAAGTCCACTGGCGCCATGTCGATGCCGAGTTCTTTCGTCAGGAGTGCGTACGTATATTCGACGCGATTGAACGGTTGCGCTTGATGATCCTTCGGGTTGGCGGACTCCACGCCCCCGAACTTGATCAGCCAGTGTTCCTCGCCAGGCTGCGGCTCGACGAATGCAGAGCGCATCTGCTTGTTGTCACGGTCCCAGAGAATGAGCGCTTTGGCCCGTGCGCCGCCGGCGCTCGCACCAATACGCATGAGTTCGGCGATGGCGCCGTCCTGTTCGCCGGCCACAATCTTTCGAGCGGCCTCGACTAGGGCGCCGACTTCGAGGGCTTCAGCCTCGTGGCCTGTCTGCGTGCGATCGATGCGGGGCAGAAACTCCAGGGCGCCCATGGCGCGGTCGCCGATGTAGAGCAGTCGTTGTACGGGGCTCATCGCCTTTTCAGGCTGGCCGCGATCAGCGAAATACTTCTTGATGATGAGGTTGCCGAAGGTGTCCGGCAAGGCGTCGGCCAACACGCCGGGGAGGCCAAGAAACGCCTCCGTTCGCCTGAGTTCAGGAAACTCAAATGAGCCCGTTTCAGCCGGCAGGTATTCAGGCGAGATGCTGTGACCGCCGGTGCCGAGGTACTCCGGGTCGTAATTGAACCCGATCCGCCCACTGTCAAATTCCGTGACGGTGCCGATAGTCTGGCCGTGCATCTGAACCTGTGCGCTGACCAGGACGCCCGGCGCCGGGCGAGAAACTCGTCTGCGCGCCGGCTGGGCGGGCCTTTTTTCGGTAGCCAACTACATCTCCTTTGGTTTGCGGGCGCGTTCCCTGACCTGACCGCGTTGGTTGAGCGCTGCGCTCGTAGGCAACGCATCCGGAACAGCAGCGTCAAGGTTGCTGAGCATGCCGAGTGCGCGCATGACCTTGATGAGGGTCGAAACCCGCACGTCTTTACCTGCCTCGAGGTCGCCTATAGCGTTTCTTCCGAGGCCGGCCCGCTTTGCCAGCTCATCGGCGGTCAGGTTACGCTCCATGCGCTTGACGCGTAATCGAGCGCCGATTTCTGCGGCAACCTCGCCACCGGTCGAAGAGTTGCGGATAGTAGACATTTGCGCAATCGGAGAAAGTTTATATTGCACTAGAGATGCAGCATTAACGACCGAAAATTAGGATAGCGCACGGTAGGGGGTGCGTTATGAATGTATCTCTCAACGATCTGGTCGTCAACAAATAAGGCACCCTTTGGCGTGCGCTAGCGACAAAAATTGACGTTTACGCATGCTATACCGTGCATTATGAAGGCTTTTTATCGCGCAGATCGACACATACCAGAAGGCACAGCCCCTCGGAGCACATGCCCTGTACGAGCGCTACCTTGAGGAGTTGAGCGGCTATCTGGATATCAAGGTTCGCGGTGGCGCCGACCTCGAGACGATGGCGAGCGAGCGGCTACCGGTGGAGACGCTCTAACGGCTGCTCGCGGCGGGGCTATCGGGGATGAAGTGGCCCAGGGGGTGCGGGAGGATTCTCGGACTACTTGGAGGTGGTCCAAGAATCTTCGCACCCCAATTCATGCAAGGTTCGATTGACGTTGACATGGGTCACGGTGCTAGACGCCGGAAGCAGATCAACCCATCCGCGGGTAGTCTGTATAACCGACGCTAGTTCCACCAAAGAACGAAGCCGGGTCGGGCGTGTTGAGAGGGGCTGCACGCATGATTCGTTCCGGCAAGTCGGGATTAGCGATGAACGGCCGGCCGAATGCAATGATGTCGGCACGGCCTTGAGCCACTGCCTCAGCAGCTGACTTTCCATCGTAACCGCCCGCTAGAATCAGAATGCCCTGATAGTCCTTACGCATGCTGAGGATCATGGCGTCCCATCTGGGGTCGGTCGAGTCTTCCTTAACGTTGCCCACCATCGCCGGCTCCACGAGATGGAGGTAAGCGAGCTTCCATTCGTTCAGGCGTTTTGCGATGTAGCCAAAAGTCTGTTCCGGCGTGTCGTCGCCCATGCCCATGAAGCGGCCCATCGGCGTAAGGCGGACGCCCACTCGTTCGGCACCGATCTCGGAAACGATCGCTTCAACGACTTCTAGAAGCAGGCGCGCACGATTCTCGAAACTGCCACCATACTCGTCCGTCCGATGGTTGCTGTTTGAATTGATGAACTGATCGAGTAAGTATCCGTTCCCAGCGTGAATCTCCACGCCATCCATGCCGGCCGCGATAGCATTGCGGGCTGCCTTGCGATAGTCCGACACAATCGAAGCGATGCCAGCCAGGTCGAGAGCCTGAGGCGTCGGAACGTCGCTCCATACGCCATTTCCATTTGCATCCTCGATGAAGGTCTTGCCAGGGACAGGCAGGGCGCTTGGTGCTACGGGCAATGCGCCATTGGGCTGAAAAGAGGGATGCGAGACGCGCCCCACGTGCCAGAGTTGCAGGAACATTCGACCGCCGGCAGCGTGGACAGCATTCGCGACCGCTTTCCAACCGTCAATTTGCGCTTCGCTGTAGATGCCCGGCGTCCATGCGTAACCTTGGCCCTGTTGAGAGATCTGGGTGGCCTCCGAAATGATGAGAGCCGCGGAAGCTCGCTGCCGGTAGTACTCGACATTCATGGACGTCGGCACGTTGCCGGGCTGGCCGGCGCGCGAGCGCGTCAGCGGTGCCATAGCGATACGATGAGGCAGCAGGAGCTCGCCAACAGAGATAGGTGAGAAAAGGGTCATCGACATTGCAGAGCTTTTCAGGTGAAGGTCAGTGAATGGAAAATAGGCGGCCAAACACCATCTTGGAAGCCTCGAAATCCTGGATCAACTGAACGAAGGGATCCGGCGCAGCTCGCGTGAGCGAGACGGTCTCTTCGTCTCGCATGCTTCCCGGCGGCCGGGAGTGACTATGTACCTGGCCACTACGATCGATGATGATGGCGAGAGGGCGTTTGGATGAAGGCATTGCGCGTTTCAGGTCAGGACCCGATCAACTTGCTGCGCAGGCTTTCGCCCGCCAACGGCATATCGCGGAGGCGAAGTTTCGTGGCATCGAAGATGGCATTGCCAAGCGCGCCTGCCGTGGGACCCATGGGCGCTTCGGCGACGCCGAGAAACGGCGCGCCCGGACGGTCAATAAGATGAACGTTGACCTGGGTCGGCACGGCGGAGAACCGCATGATCGGATACGTCCCCCAATCGAAACTGCGCAAACCATTGGCGTCGAACTTCAGTTGTTCATAGAGGGTCCAGCTTGCCGACTGAAGAATGCCGCCTTCGATTTGATTGCGGACCCCATCAGGATTGACGATCTGTCCGCAATCCACAGCGGCTTCTGCATGAACGAGTCGGACCCTTCCAGTGTCCTTCTCGATAGCTACCTCCAGCGCGATCGCCATATAAGCCATGATGTTCTTGTACTTTCCGAACGCGAAGCCGTAACCGTGGCCAGGTTTGCGTTTCCGATCGCTCCAGTCGAACTTGCCGGCGGCAAGACGGATGACATCGACAGCGCGCGGGTCGTCCATATGTTTTAGCCGGAACGCCACCGGGTCTTGACCGGCGGCCACAGCAAGCTCATCCATGAAGGTCTCGATCGTGAAAACGTTCATGTGAGCCCCCAGCGACCGCATCGCCGAAGTCCGAAGCGGCATGGTGGGCGAGAAGTTGTTCACGATATGGCGCTTCGGCAGGCGGTACAGCGGGATGGCGTTCCGATCGCCGCCGCCCTCTGGCTGCGTCATAGGCACAGATGGCGCTGGCTTGAAAGGCTTCGCGAGCAGCGTGGCCGGCAATAGTCGTCCCGCATTGACCACTCGCTCGTTATGAGAGCTGCTCCATAGCGCATAGTCCCAATTCACGATCGTCCCGTCGGCCGACAGCGACGCCTGGACTTTGGTGACCATTGCCGGCGTATAGTGATCCCAGACGTGTTCCTGATCGCGCATCCACTGAACGCGGACTGGTCGGCCGGGAAGCGCTCGCGCAATCCACGCGGCATGGGCGGCGGCATCGTCGGCGCCGTTGTGTCCATAGCATCCCGATCCGACGACATGGATGCAGCGCACTTTCTCCTTGTCCATCGACAGCATTTCAGCCAGGCCATCGCGAAGGGGATACACCCCCTGTGAGTGCGTCCAGACGGTCAGCGTGCCGTTATCGAGATGGGCCACGGCCGCGGAGGGACCGATCGATCCATGCATCAGGTATGGCTTGGTGTAGGTCGCAGAAAGCGTCTTCACCGCTGGGGCCGTCGCCGCACTGTTGTCCGCGATCACGATGCGCTCGGTGGCAATTTCCTTGAGCTGTGCGTGCACGTCCTCGGGGCGCGGCAGGATACGGCCTTTCCCCCATTGGCATCCGGCAGACAGCACACGCTGCGCCTGTACGGACTGCCACTCGTGCTGCGTGACCACCGCTAGCAGGTTGCCGTCGCGCAGCACGGCTACGACTCCTGGCATGGCGCGCACCTTCGTCTCGTCGAGTGCCAACAATGGCGCGTCGTAGGCGGGAGGGAGAACCACGCGGGCGTGGACCATGTCCGGGAACCTGAGGTCTTGCACATAGCTCGCCCCACCGGTCACCTTTGCCGGAATATCGGCGCGGGGCATCGACTTGCCGATTACCGTGAACGACGAAGGTTCACGCAACGGCGAGGTGACCTTGGCGGTGACATGCAGGTTGACCGTCGGCAGGAGGTCGGCAAAGCTCACGGAGCGGCCATCCCGAGCGGTGATCCGGGCGTCGGCCACCGTCAGCGTGGAGACATCCACTCGAAACTTTCTGGCCGCTGCGTCGCTCAGCAGTCCACGGACCTGTGCCGCGGCATTGAGCAACGCGCTCCCACTGTCCGCCATGGTATGGCTGCCCGCTGTCAGTCCTTCATCCGGCGATCGCGCGGTATCTGCCGTGAGGAAGGTGATCAGATGGGGGGCGATCTGTAATTCTTCGGCGGCTACCTGGTGCAACGCGGTCCGGACACCGGTGCCGAGTTCGACCTTGCCCGTGTAGACCGTGACGTGATTGTCGGGCGAGACCTTGATCCAGGCGTCGAGGAAAGGGTTGGTCTTGAGGCTGCCCGCGAGTCGTTCGCTCTGCTTTCCAACGCGGACTGCTGCGCCTTCATCGGCAAGAACCAGATCCGCCAGAGCATTGCTCGCGGGCAACAAGGAGAAGCCTACTACCAGCGAGCCGGATATCAGCAGGGCGCGGCGTTTCGGGCTATCAAGATGATCCTCGTTCTGGGCGTCGTGATGTGTCATTGCTTGCTCTCCGGCTTCGACTGTGCCGTCGCGGTAGCAAGGCTTGCGGCACGGATCGCGGCAAGGATCCGCATATGTGTTCCGCACCGGCAGAGGTTGGGTTCCATGTGTTGGAGAATCTCTGCGTCGGTCGGGCGCGGATTGCTTTCGAGCAGGGATTGGGCGCGCATGATCATCCCAGCAATGCAATAGCCGCACTGTGCTGCCTGGTGGTCGATGAACGCCTGCTGAAGTCGCCCAGGCTTGTCGGGGCTGCCGAGGCTCTCGATGGTCCTGATAGCGCCATCGCCGACTGCAGTGACTGGCGTGATGCATGAGAAGGTCGGCTTGTTGTCGACGATTACCGTGCATGCGCCGCACTGACCCATGCCGCATCCGAACTTGGCGCCATTGAGGCCGAGGTGGTCGCGGAGGGCATATAGCAGAGGCGTCGCAGGATCGATATCGAGGGCTTGCCTGGTGCCATTGATTGTGAGGTGGATCATCTCGATTGGTCTCCCTTCCTGATTTCGGCCGCGGTCTGCACGACATCCTTCCAGGGCGGCTGGTCGGTATAGGTCGCGCGTAGATAGTTCGCGATGTCGGCTACCTGGCGATCATTCAGCATGTGTTTGAACGGCGGCATGTAGTGCACCTCCCGCTCTCCTTGCCATTGCACGCCCTCCAACATCATTTGCACGGTATTGCGCGGCGTGGCCGCATTCACAGTGGAGCTTGTCGCGAGGCTTGGTCGTTGACCAAGGCTTTGCATGGGCGAATGCTCACCGTGACACGCGGCGCATGCCGCCGAGAACAAGACCGCGCCTCGCTGAATGGAGGTCTTGTCCGCGCCGGCATGATCGGGCGGCATAACGTCGCGGGTGCGCGGCTTCTGTAGCGATAGAAGATAGGTAGCGATGGCGTCCACATCGTCCTCCGGCACGGTGGCCAACTCTTGCGTGACCGGCAACATCGGGCCAGCGGCGGCGCTGTGCTGCGATGACATGCCGGTACGCAGGTACGCGATCAACTGCGATTTCGTCCACGGATGCGGCGACGCGGTAAGGGTGTTAAGCGAGGGTGCTTCCCAACCGTCCACCACGCCGCCATCGAACGCCTTCCCCCACTGTTCGCCGCCAATCGGGTTGAGAGGGGTATGACATGCTGCGCAGTGGCCGAGCCCGTTCACCAGTTCGCGGCCGCGGTTCCATTTGTCATCGCGAGACGCATCCCTGGCCTCCGGGCCTTCTCGCAGGAACAGGACGTTCCAGAAAGCGACGAGCGGCCGGAAATTGAGCGGGAAGATGAGGGCGTTGTCGGGCGCCTTGCTAACGACCGGGTCGCGTTGCATCAGAAAGGCATACGCGGCGGCGATGTCGCCGTCCGACATCCGCGTGTAATGTACGTACGGAAATGCGGGATAGAGCTGATGGCCGTCCCTCGAGATGCCACGGCGCATGGCGCGGGTGAAAGCCTCGAGCGACCATGACCCAATCCCCGTCTCCGTGTCCGGCGTAATGTTGGTGGTGTAGATGGTGCCGAAAGGGGTAGCAAGCGGCAGACCGCCGGCGTAGGGCTTGCCGCCCGGTGCCGTGTGGCAGACCGCGCAATCACCCAGCGCCGCGACTCGCGAGCCATGCAGGACCAGTTGTCGGTCGAATGAGGAGGGCACTGGAGGGACCGTCGGAGCAATCGCCTTTTCCCACGTTAGATAGACCGAGACGGCGGCGGCTAGGACCGCCGCAGCCGCTGCGAAGATCAGTAGTGGCAAGAAGCGATGTCGGGCTTTCATAGTTGTAGGGTCCCGTTAAGTTGAGAAGGGCTCAGGCAATGCTAGGGATTCTGGTTGGCGGCGACAATCGACAGGTGGGTGCTACCCATTAACACCAAGGTTTAAATCGATTGCGACTTCACGTCGAGCGCCGCGCTCCTTCGAAGAGATGCCGCAATGGGTCGCCGAAGCAGAGCATTCCAACTGGGTGCCAATGTACGGGACGCATCGACTCAGCACTACTAGCTGTCCACGCAACAAAGCTTTCGACGCTGCGCAACGCACGAGGCTCGTTCTTTTCGAGACCTCAAGGTCAGGCAGCCGCGGGCGAACGTGGACGGCAGCATCCGGGTATGGGAAAGCAAGCGAGGCTCGAGGCGTGTGTCGCGCCGGTTTGAAGTGAAAGGGCAGAGGTGTGGTCGTGCGTTGCGCAGGACGTAGTGCCGTCTGCCGCGACGCTTGATCCAGAGGCGCGATTGGTGCGACAGTGGCAACACCGTGAGCGCCTGAAGACGCTACTCATTCACGAGGCGACTCCCTACAATTTTGTCATCCATCGCCTGCAGCGCAAACGTTGCAGTCATCTACAACATCTTGACGCGAGTCGTTTTGGGAGTCAGCCATGCAGTACGGCCGTTTCGTCTATGGGGCCTTCTTTTCGTTCGCGTTCCTGGCTGCGATGCCGGCCGCGGTGTCAGCTAGCCCTTTCACGGTGAATGTGGACGATGTGGGGCGTAACAAGACCTTCGACAATGCACAGGTTTACGACGGGTTCGGTTGCCACGGCGAAAACGTCTCGCCGCGCGTATCTTGGACCCATGTTCCGAGCGGGACCAAGAGCATCGTTGTCACGATTCACGATCCTGACGCGCCGACCGCAGGCCTTGGATGGACGCACTGGAACGTCGTCAATATCTCGCCGATGACATCGTCGATTCCTAGAGGCGCCTCGGGGGATCCTGCGCTCTTGCCCGTCGGCGCGCTCGAGACGTTGACGGATTTCGGTGCATCGCGGTACGGTGGTCCTTGCCCGCCGGAAGGGGAGTCCCATCGTTACGTCATCACCATCTCCGCGCTATCCGTCGCGAGTATCGATGTAAAACCAGATGCTAGTCCCGCGCTGGTCGCATATCTGATGCACGGGAACATCATCGCTCAGGCTCGATTCGTCGCGCGATACCATCGGGCATCCGGAAAACGCAGCCAGGGCCGATAGCTGCTGGCAAGCGATGCCGGTAGCTTCATCACCGGCGTCACAGCGGCGTAAGGTAGCGATCTCCCACGCTCGATCGTCGGACCTCCGACAGCAACTTGCTCCGAGCGTAGTCTTAAGCGATCCAAGGCTCGTACGTGTGCAGCGACGGCATCGTCACCAGCTCACTTCTGGGCTTGCACACATGGGCTGCCTTGGGGCGGCCCTTTTTTTGGTTGATCATTAAGCGGCCCCGTTCCCACCACGCGCATCGCCGACTAGATGTTTAGACGCCATGCTCGCCCCAGACGAAAGTGCACGAAAAAATGAGAGTCGTCTCATTTTCGAATCACTTCGTAGGCTTCAAGATGGATGCAACGGGGCAATGCCGATATGCAATGGCGGCATTCACCGGACAATGCGAGGGGCTCGCTCACATCCTCTTCGTTCGATGCGAGAGAACTCCTCGTTCCATACGGGAGAACTGGCAGACGGAGGGAATATGTACTGTCAAAGTAGACCCAACATGTCGGCGTCGCTTGAGTGGCTCCTGCTGGAGGCTCTACTTCCGCTTTTTGGGGCAACCATCTTCTATGCCCTGCTTGGCGCCGCAAGGTGGCTGGTGACACCTAAGGCCAGACGTATGGGATGGGCCTGGACGGGTGCGGTCGACCCGACGGGATGGTTGTATGGCGGCACGATCCTCGCTGTCAGAGCGGGCCTTCAGGGCAAAAATCTGGCGATCTATGACGAGAGCCCGTACGTCGTCATCACTGCCTTCACGGCGGCTTTCATCGCAGGCATCATCCTCGCGGCTGCGATGGTTGCGCGAGGAGAAGATCCCGAGTGGAAGCCGCCGCTCCTTCTGCTCGTGCACATATGCGGCTTGATGGCAGTCATCGTCATTTCCGCATTCGAGATTCAAAGCGCTGCGTTCACTATTGGAGTCAGCAATGTATGACCAGCATCAGAAAGATACGATGGCACATGAGAATGCACACGCTACCGTGGGCTCCCATCCGGAAGAGGGCGCCGCCCGAAAGCAGCTCAGCGGCTTTGCCGACGGACTGATCAAGATCGCTTCTACTCTGAGCGGTGGTGTGTCGCTCGCACTCGCCGCCGCGGTATTCGTACCCAGCGCGCCAGCCCTAACCGGGGCCGCTGCGATTGTGGGGCTCGTTGGGTCCGGTTTGCTTGTGAGGAAATACGGTTGATCGTAGATCCGAGGCATCGGCCCGACCTCTGATTGCCGCAAGACCGTGTTGATCCGCCGAGACATCGGAGCGTCGGTACTGATGCCGCCACGGGCGCGCTTCAAAACTCCGTGAAAAGACTCCGGAGCACAACCTTGGCATCCGTGAAGTGCCTCACATCGTCCATCACCCGCTGCGTTTGCGGGCTCTTTAGCGCGTCATGCACGCCCTGTTCCGAGGCGAACGTGTATACGCCGATGGACTTCCATTCGCCCTTGGCGGAGTAGGGGAAGAACGCCTCCGCGGATTGGAGTCCATACTGTTCCCAGCATGACATCGCCAGCTTGAAATGTTCGTTCGCGTAATAGTCCCGATCGAACCGCGTGTTGGCGTCGCCCGTGCAAACCACAATCATCTTCGTCATCTTTTTTCCTCCTGTGCCCGATTTCAGGCGCTGATGCCGCCATCGACAAGAATCCCCGAGCCCGTGATATACGCGGCAGCCGGCCCGGCAAGGAACGCGACGGCGTCGGCAACTTCGCGGGGCTTGCCGTAGCGGGCGATCGAGAGGTTCGGCAGGATCGCCGTGGCGAGCGGGCCGTCGGCGGGGTTCATGTCGGTGTCGATCGGTCCGGGGCGAACCAGATTGACGGTGATGTCACGAGGGCCCAGTTCACGCGCAAGACCGCGGGTGAAGCTCTCCATCGCCGATTTGGTCGCTGCATAGACGGCGATACCGGTGAACGGCACCGAGAGTCCCGCATTGCTGCCGATGGTGATGATGCGGCCGCCATTCGGGATGTGCTGGAGCGCGACCTGAGTGGTCAAAAATACCCCGCGTACGTTCACGTTCAGCTGTAGATCGATATCGTCCAGCGACAGCTCGGAGAACGCCCCTGCGACAAGGACTCCCGCGTTATTGACGAGGATGTCGAGGCCGCCGAGTTCGGCAACCGTCCGCTCGACCGCGGTTTTCGCGGACTCCGGCCTGGCCGCGTCCGCCTGAATGGCGACGGCATTGCGGCCGAGGCTGCGGATGTCGGCGACAAGTGCCTCGGCTTTCTCGGCCGACTTCTCATAGGTGATGGCGACGTCGGCGCCGTCTTCCGCCAGCTTCAGCGCAATGGCGGCACCGATGCCGCGCGCGGCGCCGGTGACCAGCGCGCGCTTGCCGGCCAGGGGGTGAGAGGACTTGCTCATAGCGCTTTGACATTCTGTAGTGATCAATACAGAAAGTGTCGTCGATCTGAAGCGCCGGACGCAAGCATTATTTTGTATCGATCATTAAAAAAATCCCCGAGGTCGCCCCCTCACCCCCGTCCGCCTCGGCTATTCGACCGATCAAGGACGCAGGCGAGTGGAGGCAGAGATCTTCTTCCAGGGCAACTCGCCCGGGTCGACAAGCAATTGGCCGCGCGCCAATGCAAACAGAATGTCCTGCTCCGGATCCTCCACCAGGCGGTCGAAGTCCGCACGAAAATGGTGGGAGCTCTTGACGACGATGATCTTCATCGACTCGGGATCGATGGCCACCATCCGGAAGAGTTCACGATCCTGTGCCCCGATCCTCCCGCTCGCGACCACGATCAGAATTCCCTCCAGTTCCAGGCAGGCGGATCGACCCAGTTGCGTCTGGAATCCCGTCATCTTCGGACCCTTGAATGTCGTGACGCCGTTGGACAACGCACGAACGAGGAAGCGGCCCCGCACGGGTGGCTCGCTCGGCCCCGCCGGCGTGCGCACCGACTCGCCGATAGCCGTCTCCAGATACGCGCCAACACCCGCACGATGCGCCGCGTCTGCCGCAGTGGGGTCGTAGAGGACCCCAAGTGCCACGCGCTGCGGAAACACCTTGCCCGCGCCAGCGTTCACCAGAGCATGCAGCACGCCTGTCGTCGACCCGGTGCCGCCTATACCAGGGTTGTCCTGTGTGTCCGCGACCATGACAGGACCTTGTGACACCCCGGCGCGCGCGAGGGCGGCGTCCACAGCGTCCTGTGCAGTCTGTGCGGTGAGTCGCCACTGCGCCGGCTCCGCGATGTGTTCATAGAGTGCCGCGACAGCCTGCTCGGCCCGCTCGCCATGAGACCAGATTACCGGCGCACACTCTTCGAAGTCGGACGCGGGAAAGCCCATGCAGAAGCTGGATACGGTGCCGAGCTCGCGGTCGACGTTCTCGATCATCTCGTAGCAACCCTTGGCCGGCTGCGAAGACGTACCCTGCGAGTTGATCGATATGAGGTACGGGAGCCGGCGCGCGCTGGTTCGTTCCCTTCCTCCGTTTGCAACCAGTCGTTCAAGCAGTTCGGCGGCGCGTTCGCCCGTCTTGACGTAATCGATGTGCGGATACGTTCGAAACGCGACCATGGCGTCGGCCAGTTCGAGCATGCCACGCGTCACGTTCGCATGAAGGTCGAGGCTGACGACGATGGGGATAGTCTTGCCGACGATCGTGCGCAGGCGACCGAGGAGTTCGCCTTCCGCATCGTCGTGCGACTGGGAGAGCGCGGCGCCATGCAGCTCCAGGTAGATCGCGTCGAAATCGAGGCGGCGGGCATCGGCCGCGATGGTGTCGCAGATGTATTCGAACGCCTCGTCCGTGACGTACGACGAGGGCACCGCGCCGCACCACAGGCTTGGAATCAATGTCCACCCGCGTTCGCGTGCGTACCGCGCAAAGCCGGTCGCCGAGACGTCGATGTTGGCGATCATCTCCAGCATCGCCTGACCACGGGTCGGCTTCGGGAAAGTTTCGCCACGCTCGAATGCCGGCCAATCGGCAAGGTTCTCCGCGAAGGTGTTGGTTTCGTGCTTGAAGCCTGCAACGAGTACGCGCATGTTGAGTCCGGTCGGGTTTCGTTGACAGAATTCTTGTCGTGAATACACTGATGCACAATCGCTTCTTAGTGCGGTGGTCCGTAATGAAACTACTGTCCCCTGGTGGCCCGCCAACGTTGTCCGCCTCCGAACTCGCCTGGTTACGCTGCTTCGACGCCGCGGCGCGGTGCGCGAGCTTCACCAAGGCAGCCAACGAACTTCACATCTCGCAGAGTGCCGTCGGACAACAAGTCAAGAAGCTGGAAGAGCGGCTGGGGCATGCACTGATATTGCGCACGACGGCCGGTCTCAGGCTGACGCGCGAGGGCGAGCAGCTGTTCGCGGCAACGCGTGAATCCTTCAGGGGACTGGAGTCGGCAGTCCATCGATTGCATATCGCGCGCGCGGGCGAGCCCGTCAACGTGAGTTGCTCTCCGTCCTTCGCCATGTTCTGGCTGACCCTTCGGCTCGACAATTTCTACCGTGCGTACCCACATCTCACGCTGCGGGTCGTCGGGGACTCGCAGCATCCGGAGGCGGGACATATCACGCAGGAAAGCCTCGCCGCAGCCATCCGCTTCGAGCTTCCCGGCGGCCGGAGAGCTGACGACGAAGTGCTTTTCGACGAGTGGCTGGTGCCGGTGGCAACGCCCGCGTTCCTGCAGGCGCACCCCGACGTGCAATCCGTCGCGGATCTGCGCGGCGAGCATTTGCTGCACGCGGCGGACCCGTGGGAGGGGACCGAGCCCGCGCAGGAATGGTCGACGTGGCTATCCGCCATCGGTCATGACATCCCGGCGGCGACGCTGCGGCGCGGAACCCAGTTCAACCATTCTCTTCTGGCCATGCAGGCCGCGCTTGGCGGGCAGGGGGTCGCGATGGGAAGAGTGGCCCTCGTTCTGCGGTATCTGCTGCAAGGCAGGCTCGTCACGCCATTTCGGCAGCGGGTTCGTCTTGACGCCAGTTATCGCGTCGTCGTCAACGCGCAGCATCCGGAGGCGCCGACGATACGGAGCTGGCTGCGAAGCGAGGCCGATGTGTTTGTCGCCCAGCGCGATTCGCTTTTCGAGGACGAGAGGGTGGAAAAGGTGTAGCTGCCGGCATTCGCCGCACCCGGATGGGTGAGAATGAAGTTTTACTTCGGCGACTCCAACTACAGCGATGTTGTGATCTGGCCCTGAGGCACTTCAATATTGCGGTGCTCCTGGAGAGCGATGCCAGGCCTACAACATAAGGAGTTGGATGATGACGTTCTCAATGCCATTACGGGCGTGTCTCACGGGCCTGGCGCTTGCCTTGACGTGTGCGGTCGTGCATGCCGCGGACCCCGGTCGCCCGATCCGGCTGATTGTGCCCACGCCACCCGGTTCCGCGTCGGACGCGCTGGCGCGTGCGCTCGCGACGCCCTGGGGAAGCGCGAGCGGCCATCCGATCGTGGTAGAGAACTACGCTGGCGCGGGAACGACGATCGGCATGCGACAGATCGCGCGTGGCGCCAAGGATGGCTTGACGCTCGGCGTCATGAGCGCCAATCACACGATCAATCCATGGCTCTACAAGAACCTGCCCTACGATCCGATCGCCGATTTCACCCCGATTGCGATGATAGGTACGGTGCCATCGATGTTGGTGGCGAACAACCGGGTGGCCGCCAACTCGGCGTCGGAGCTCGTCGCGCTGGCGCGGTCTTCGAACACGCCGCTCGCGGAGGGCGTGGTGTCTGGCACGAGTTATCACCTGGCGAGCGAGGTCTTCAAGGAGCAAGCCAGCCTCGTGACGCGTCCGATCCCCTACAAGGGGACAACCCAGATCGTTACGGACCTGCTGGGAGGAACCATCGATATCGCATTCGTCGCCGCGCAGGCGGCCGCGCCTTTGGTGGCAGCGGGGAAACTGAAGGGCCTCGCGATGACCGGCACCGCGCGTAGCGAGGTCGCGCCGCAGGTTCGCACCCTGAAGGAGAGCGGGTTTCCGAACTTCAATGTGGATGTCTGGCTGGCTATCGTGGGGCCCGGTGGATTGAAGCCCGAGGACGTCGCCGCGCGGCGGAAAGAAGTGCTGGAAGCGCTCAAGTCTCCCGACATGGCGGACACGATGCGGCGCCAGGGCGTTCAACCCCTGTCGATGGAACAGTCCGCCATCCAGCCTTTCATCAAGCGCGAGTTGATGCGCAATAAACCCATCGTCGAGAAGCTCCAGATCTCCGTCGACTGAGCGCCGCGGCGTCCCACACGCCGTTAGAACGGGTAGACGATCGGCTCGTCGCGGGCGCTGATCCACTGCGTCTGCGTGAATGCGTGGAAGTTCGCCGGTCCGCCGAACCGGCTGCTGTTGCCCGATGCCCCCATACCACCGAACGGCACGTGGAATTCGTTGTTGACGGTCTGATCGTTGATGTGGACCATCCCCGCCCGGATGCGAGAAGCGAGCGCAAGGCCGCGGCCCAGCGACCGGGTGTGAATAGCGGCAGCCAGTCCATAGTCGGAAGCGTTCGCCAGCGCGACGGCTTCCTCTTCGTCGTCGAAGACAGTGATCGGCGCGACCGGCCCGAAGACTTCTTCCGAGAACACCCGCATAGGCGGCGTCACGTCGGTCAGAACGGTTGGCGCGTAGAAGAGCCCGTCATAGCGGCCGCCGGTCAGCAGCGTGGCGCCAGACTCGACGCTCTGTCTGACGATGCTGTCGACGCGGTCGCGCTGTCGTTCACTGATCAGCGGTCCGAGATGCACGGCTTGGCGATGCGGATCTCCCACCGTCAGGTTTCGCGCGCGCTCGGCGAGTCTGGCGGCATATGCGCTGGCGATGGAGCGATGCACGAGATGACGCCCGGTCTGCATGCAGATCTGCCCCTGATGCAGGAACGATCCCCATGCGCCATGGGAAGCCGCGGCATCGAGGTCGGCATCCTCGAGCACGATCATCGCGTTGTTGCCGCCCAGTTCAAGGGAGACCTTCTTGAGCGCCCGTCCGCACGCTTCCCCGATCGCGCGCCCGACGGCGGTGGATCCGGTGAAGGAAATCATGTCGATGCGCGGGTGACGCACCATGGCGTCGCCCGTCGCTGGGCCGCCTGGAATGACATGCAGCACGCCTGCCGGGAGGCCAGCCTGCTCGAAGACCTCGGCCAGAAGCAAACCACCTGTGATCGCGCTCATCGGATCTGGCTTCAGGATGACCGTGTTGCCCATCGCCAAGGCAGGCGCAACCGAGCGAATTGCGAGCAGGAGCGGAAAATTCCACGGTGCGATCACCCCGACGACACCGATCGGCACCTGACGGCTCAAATTCAGACGGCCCGGTATCGAAGACGCATAGAGTGCGCCTTCTGGCTGCAAGGGCATGGCCGCCGCCATGTTCAATTGCTCGTACGCGGCATGGAGTTCCCACTCCGCCTTCGGCGGCGTCGAGCCACACTCCCGGATGTTCCACCGGTTGATGTCGTCTGCCCGCGCTTTCAACAAACGCGCCGCTTCGCGAATGATCTCGGCGCGGCGATCGAAACTCATCGCGCCCCACGCCGCCTGCGCGGCGCTGGCCGACGTTGCGGCGTAGTCAATGTCCTCGATGAAACCCGTCCCAATCGTGGCGAGCTTCTCGCCGGTCGCAGGTTCGACGACGTCGGCGCACCCCGTCCCGGCCCGCCAGCCATCCGAATAGATTCGACCTTCCCACACCGCTTCAACGCGACTTTCCATGACTTGCGCTCCAGACATGCATTGCTGAAAAAAGAGTTGCCGGATTTGATTCGAATATCGTCGGCAACATCCGGTAGCGCGGAGACTATGCCCGCCGTCGCGGGGCGGTCAAGGCGAGGGGAGCGGCATTGTCGAGCGAAGAAAAGCGGGCGGGGTGGGGCATTACGGTGCGGCGCCGAGAGGCCCGCAAATGGCGCAGTGGTGCGCTATGGCGGCAATTCCATACATCGCGTTTCCGGCGTAACAAGGGGGCTCAGTCGGCCCCGGTGGGCGAGGCGTTATCGGTTGATTGACCGATACAGCCAATATTGCCGATGCTTATGAGGTCGTTCTTTTGTGAAACTGGCGAATTGCACCGGCGGGAATCGAAGCCTGAGGCCGGCGCAACTTGCGAAGCCTCGCGGTCGGCCGCTAGTCCATCCCCATGGCGTTCTTGCGGATCACGTCCTGCCAGAGCGTGTTCTCCTGCGCGACGTAGGTCGCCATCTCGGCCGGCGACTTGAGCAAGGGCGTCATGCCGCGCGCATTCATGGTCTGCACGATCGCGGGATCACGGAGGGCGGCATCCAGCGCCGCCGCCAGCTTGTTGAGGACCGGTGGCGGTGTCCGGGCCGGTACGAACAAGCCGAACCACGTGCTGACCTCGAAGTTGGGTACGCCAAGTTCGGCGAAGGTGGGCACGCTGGGCAGCACCGGCGAGCGCTTCGCGCTGCTGATGGCGATCGGCACAACCTTGCCCGCGCTGACCTGCGGCAACGTGGTGGGTAGCGGATCCATCAGGAAATCCACCTGACCGCCTAGCAGGTCCGCCATCGCCGGACCGCTGCCCTTGTAGGGCACATGCAGCATCGATATGCCCATCTGCATATCGAAGTAGGTCATCTGCACATGATGCGAGGTACCGGGTCCCGCCGAGCCATAGGTCAGGCTGCCGGGGCGCTTCTTTGCTTCCGCCACCACGGCCGCCAGGTTCGGATACTTGTCGGCGCGCCCGGTGATCAGCACGCTCGGCACCGAAGCAATGCCACCGATTGGTGCGAAGTCGGTCGTCGGCGCGTACGGTACGGATTTCATCATATGCGGCACCACCGCCATGGTGCTCGCCGCGCCCAGTAATACCGTGTAGCCGTCGGGCTCCGCGCGGGCCGCGGCGGCCGTCCCGATCGTGCCGCTGGCGCCGGGACGGTTGTCGATGACGAAGCTGACGTTGAGGATCTCGCCCATTTTCTGGAAGATCGGGCGCGCCACCGTATCGTTGATGCCGCCGGGCGGGAAGGGCACGATCACGCGGACTGGCTTTGACGGAAACGTATTCTGCGCCGTGCCCATCAGAGGCCAGCCGGAGGCGGCGGCAGCCATGCAAAGGAGGGCAAGCCTCAAATGCAGGCGTACCGAGGTGCGGCGTGGCAATGCGATGCCCATACGAAAGCTCCTGTTACCTGAGAGGGGGAACAACCGTGCCCGCATCCATTTAGCGAGATCCGTGCCTGACGCGTTGCTTCATTCAGGTGCCGACGCGCAGCGGGCTGCGCAGCTTGCGTAGCACCGCGAGTACGCTCTGCGCCGTGATGCGGCCCGTCTTGGGGTTCTCGGTGGGGATGTTCTGGATACGCAGCGAGAACGAGGCCGCATCCGAGTCCACCTCGATCTCGTGCGTGTTGCGCGTCAGCGCCGGATCCGCCCAGATCTCGAGTTGCGTACGGTCCGGACCGATGCCCGCGAGCGCCAGCGCCACCACCACGTTGAGGTTGGCGGGGAAGCCCTTTGCCGCTTCGCGCGCGGTGCCCGAGAAGATCTTGAGCGGCTCGGTCACATCCTCGATATCGATGTTGTTGTTGACGAGGAACGGCGCGCCAACCAGCCCCCGCACGGGCTTGCGCGTGATCATCCTGACCGAGTGGATGGTTCCTTCGGCGGCGGCGGTGACGGCGTCGAGACCCAGCAGCGCGCCCGTCGGCACGATGATCTGGCCGCCATGCGCGCGCGCCAGATCGACGAGGTCCATACGGTCGAGCAGCGCACCGCAGCTCAGCACGATCACCGTCTTGCCCGCACGCAGCACCGGTTCGGCAATCGCTCCCACCAGTTCCGCGGGGGCGCATTCGATGACGATGTCCGCGTGTTCGGCCAGCTCGGCGATGTCTACGATGGCGATATGCCCCTTTACGCCCCGCAGCTTCTCGGCGGCCCGCAGCTTGTCGCGCGCCGCCACGGCGGTCAGCCGAAGACCGTGGATGCCCTGATCCAGTTGCTCGACCAGCTTGGTGCCCACCGCACCGAGGCCGGCGATCCCCACGCGCAGTTCCCTGATCTCCTTGTCGCCCGACATGTCGTTATCTCCTGCAAGATCGTTGGTTGTTCGTGCGCATCATGGTCAGCGCTGCGAGGGGTCTAGACAAACAACTTGAATGCAGCGACGCATGAGTTATAGTGATGCGTCCTTTGCCCCCGCACGACCATGAAACGCCTACTCCCACCGCTGGTAGCGCTACGCGCCTTCGAGGCGGTGGCCCGGCATATGAGCTTTACGCTTGCGGCCGACGAGTTGTGCGTCACGCAGAGCGCCGTCAGCCGCCATATCCGCAACCTCGAAACGCATTACGGCGTGAAGCTGTTCAACCGGCTGACGCGCGCGATCGAATGCACGGCCGAGGGCGCGCGGCTGTTCGCCGTGGTGACCGCGGCGCTCGCGCAGATCGAAGCCGTGGGAGAAGAACTGACCGGACGTCCTACCTCGCGTCAGCTGCTGGTGAGCATCCTTCCGACACTGGCATCGAGCTGGCTGATGCCGCGGCTGGTCAATTTCACCCAGGCGCACCAGCACATCGAGATCCGGCTCATCACTTCCATCGAGGCCGTATCGTTCAGCCGCGACAAGATCGATGTGGCCATCCGTGTCGGCAAACCACCGGGCAAGCGCGCGCGGCACGGCGCGCCGCGCATCGACCTCGTGATGACGGACGAGTGGCGCGGCGTGGCGGTGGAACCGCTATTCCCCGATGTACTCGTGCCGATCTGCAAGCCCGAACTGATCCAGGGCAGGTTGCCCGTACGGCCGGCCGCGCTGACGCGGATGCCGCTGATCCATACCGACTCGCGCGTACGGGCCTGGACTGACTGGTTCGCGGCACAGGACATTGCCTACGAGCGCAAACCGGAAGCCTTGCACTTTGGGCACTTCTTCATGTCGATGCGCGCGGCCCTCGAGGGACGTGGGGTGGCACTGGTGCCCGATGTGCTCGTGGCAGACGACGTGGCGAGCGGCAACCTGATCGTGCCGGTGCGCGAGCGCGTGCAGAGCGGCGGCGAGTACTGCCTGCTTTACCGGAAAGAACGTGCCGGCGACGATGCCATCGCGGCGTTTCGCCAATGGGTCCATGCGGAAGTTGCCGCGATGGTGCGATAGCGTCGGCGCTACTCCTTGACTGCGCCGGTCATGCCGGAAACGTAATACTCCACGAAAAACGAGTACACCACGGCCACTGGCAGGGAGCCGAGCAAGGCGCCCGCCATCAAGGCACCCCAGTGATAGACGTCACCCTCGACCAGCTCCGTGACGATGCCAACGGGTACGGTCTTGACCTCCGATGACGAGATGAACGTCAGCGCGTAGATGAACTCGTTCCATGACAGCGTGAATGCAAAAATGCCGGCCGATATCAGGCCTGGCACCGCGAGGGGAAGGATGATCTTGACGAGAATCTCCCAGCGCGTCGCACCGTCGATAAGCGCGCATTCCTCGAGCTCGTAGGGAATCGACCGGAAATAGCCCATCAGCAGCCACGTGCAGAACGGGATCAGAAACGTCGGATAGGTCAGGATCAGCGCCCAGCGGGTATCGAACAACCCCAGCTGGAAAACAATCGAAGCCAGCGGAATGAACAGGATCGACGGCGGAATCAGATAGGCCAGGAATATCGCAAGGCCAACCTGTTTCGCGCCCTGAAAACGCAGACGCTCGATCGCATAGGCGGCCAGCACGCTAGCGGCGAGGGAGGCGAACGTGGACACCGTGGAGACGATCACGGTATTCAGCAGCCATGCGGGGTACGGCGTGTCGAACAACAGCTTCCTGAAGTGAGCCAGTGTGGGCTTCATCACGATCAGCGGGTTCGCGCTCTGCATCAACAGCTCGCCGTCCGGCTTGAACGCTGTAATACCCATCCAGTAGAACGGAAACAGCAGTACGAAGAGGAAGATGCCGATGGGAATATAAAGCGTGACCCAGCGCCGCGGAATGGACTGGAGATACTCCATTCCCTGCCGTTCTTCTTCCATGGTCGTCGCTTTCACTTGTCGCCCCCCTGTTGCCAGGCACGTCGCTGTAGTCCGAAGTAGGAGAACATGATGGCCGCGAGCAGGAACGGCACCATCATCGTGGCCAGCGCCGCGCCTTCACCCAGCGAGCCGCCCGGAATCGCGCGCTGAAAGGATAGCGTCGCCATCAGGTGCGTGGCATTGAGCGGACCGCCGCGCGTGAGCACATAGATCAGTTGAAAATCGGTGAAGGTGAACAGCACGGAAAATGTCATCACAACGGCGATGATTGGGGTCAGTAACGGCAGCGTGATGTAGCGGAACTGCTGCCATGGCGTGACGCCGTCGATCGACGCGGCCTCATACAGCGTGGGGGAGATCGTCTGCAGGCCCGCCAGCAGCGAGATGGCGACGAATGGAATGCCGCGCCAGACGTTGGCCGCGATCGTCGAGAATCTGGCCAGCCATGGGTCACCGAGAAAGTCGATATAGCGATCGATGATTCCGAGCCTGACCAGCGCCCAGCTGATGACCGAAAACTGCGCGTCATAGATCCACCAGAACGCCAGCGCGGACAGCGCGGTCGGCACGATCCACGGCAATAGCACCACCGCGCGAAAAAAGGACTTGAACGGGAGGTTTCGGTTGAGCAGCAGCGCGAGCCACAGACCTAGCGCGAACTTGAGCACGCTGGCAACCAGCGTGTAGAAGATGGTGTTGAACAGCGCAAGTTGCGAGATCGAATCGCCCGCAAGATAGCTGTAGTTCGCGAAGCCGATCCACTCGCCGGCGCGGCCGATCTTGGCATCCGTGAAGCCTAGCCAGACACCGAGCCCGAGCGGGTAGGTGAGGAACACCAGCAGCAACAACGCGGTGGGCAACATGAACAGCAGCCCGAGCGAATGGCGGTTGTTTGACAGGCGGGACAGCATGGCTCTCCTTGGCTGCCGCCGCGACGGGGAGCGCGTCGCGGCGGATTCCTCCACGACGATCGGATCGGCTAAGCCTTGTAGAAGCGTTCGGCACGCTGCGCCGCGCGTGCCGCGGCTTCCTTCGGCGTCCTGGAGCCGCTGGCCGCCTCCGCCACCATATCGAGCACGATATAGTCCGCCATAGATGCCGCCGATGCGGTCCCGAGCGGGCCCGCATGGCCGTTGTCGAGCATCAGCGAAGCCGCGTCGCGATAGACCGTGTGCTTGGGATCGGCGGTCCAGATCGGATTCGATTCGTAGGCCTTGAGCGGCTGGCTCACATACCCGATCGCGGCTTCCATCCATGCGTTGTATTGTTCAGGCTCCATCATGAATTGCAGATAGGCCTTGGCGGCGTTCGGGTACTTGCAGTACCTGAACACCATCATCTGTGTGATCTGCATCAACTCGGTCGGCTTGCCACTGGACCCGATCGGGAAATGCGCATGCTGTATATCGCGCGCCATCTCCTGCAATTTCGGCTCCTTCGAATTCTTGGCCGCGTAGTAGACCGATATGCCGTTGGCGGTTAGGCTGACCTGACCGTCAAGAAAGGCCTTGTTGTTCGATGGGTCCTGCCAGGACAGCGTTCCCGGTACGAACGTCGCGTATAGCTGTTTGGCGTACTCGAGCGCCGCCAATGTCTCGGGAGAATTGACCACGACCTTGCCCTTGCTGTCGACGAGCATGCCGCCGTGCGACCACAGCAGCCAGTGGGCCCAGTTGTTGCCGTCACCGACGGCCTTGCCGAGGGCGAAGCCGCATGGCGTGCCCTTGGCTTTCAGTGCCTGGCATAGTTTGAGGAAGCCAGCCGTATCCTTGGGGATCGCATCGAACCCCGCGGCTTTGATATGGCTGTCGCGATAGACCAGCGCGTTCCCCACCACGCCGAGCGGCAGCGCGATCCATTTCCCTCCGTGCGTGCCGTATTTTTTGCACACGTCGTACCAGCCGCCATGCTTGCCGCCGAGATAGGTGGCCACGTCGCTCACGTCGACGAGCTTGTCTGGATATTGCTGCGGATCATCGAACCAGCCCAGCACGATATCCGGACCGGTGCCGACGCTGGCGGCCACCGCGGCCTTGGGGCGAACGTCCTCCCAGCCTTCGTTGTCGACGCGTACCTCCACGCCGGTGAGGTCGGAGAACTTCTTCGTGTTGGCCATCCACAGATCTTCGTCGCCCTGCACAAACCGCTTCCAGCGCAGGACGCGCAGCTTGGCGCCGGCCTCGGGCTTGTACTGCAACGCGGTGGCGGCATGCACGGGGCTGCCGAGCGTCGTGACGGCCGCCACCGCCGCGGTGGACACAATGAAATCGCGCCTTGTGAATTTTCCGGAATTGCTCATTGCTGGTCTCCTCCATGTTTATGGGTATGTCACCGCCTGAACTTCGCGAGTGCTACAGCATGGAATCATTGCCGGGGCAGCGCCTGTCCCGTTTCCGCATCGAACAGATGCGTGTGCTTGTGGTCGGGAACCAGATGCAGCGCCTGTCCCGGTGCAAAGTCATGTCGCTCGCGAAACATCGCGATGAGCTCGGTGTCCCCAAAGCGCGAATACACCTCGGTATTGGCGCCGGTGGGCTCCACCACCGCGACGCTGGTCGGAATGCCTTCGCCCGGCGCGCCAAAGCTCAGATGCTCGGGTCGAACGCCGTAGATCACGCGCTGGTCGTCGGCGCCGGCACCTGTCGCGAGCCGCGCGGGGGATGGCATCTGCGTGCCGTCGGCGAATTCCACTTTCACCGTGCCGTTCTGACGGCGTAATACGGCGGGAATGAAGTTCATCGCCGGCGAGCCGATAAATCCCGCGACGAACAGATTGTCGGGATGGTCATAGATGGCCAGTGGCCGCCCGCGCTGTTCCACACGGCCTTCCCGCATCACCACGATCTGGTCCGCGAGGGTCATCGCTTCAATCTGGTCGTGCGTGACATAGACCGATGTGGTGCGCAGCCGCTGATGCAATTCCTTGATCTCGGCGCGCATCTGCACGCGCAGCTTGGCATCGAGGTTGGAGAGCGGCTCGTCGAACAGGAATACCTGCGGGTCTCGCACGATCGCGCGTCCCATCGCCACGCGCTGGCGCTGGCCGCCGGAGAGCTGGCGCGGATAGCGGTCAAGCAACTGGCCAAGTCCGAGAATGCCGGAGGCCTTGTCCACCTTTGTCTTGATCGCATCCCTCGACATGCCGGCCAGCTTCAGCGAAAACGCCATGTTGTCGTAGACGGACATATGCGGGTAGAGCGCATAGTTCTGGAACACCATGGCGATGTCGCGCTCTTTTGGCGGGAGGCGATTGACCACGCGGTTGCCAATGGCGACCTCCCCGACGGTGATTTCCTCGAGTCCCGCAAGCATGCGGAGCAGCGTGGACTTGCCGCACCCGGATGGGCCGACCAGCACCGTGAACTGTCCATCCGGAATATCGATGCTTACCCCGCGGATGACCGGCGTGCCGCCAAAGTGCTTCTCCACCTCGCGAATCTGTACCGATGCCATGCGTCCCGTCTCCTGGCCGAGTCCAAAGGCAGTCTAGGTCACGGACCTGTGCAGTTGAATGGGTATTACGAATAATCAGTAGTAACCCCAAGTCATCTGGTTATCCACCGGGCAGCTCTGCCATTTGCCGACGGCTTTGCCACGCTAATGTCAGATCGTGGCATCGCGCTCTCTCCGTACGCTGTGCCGGACCGCGATGTCGTCGCCTCCGCAGGGCTATGTTGCGACACTTCATCGATACCGACACGCCAGCCTGTTATAGTCCCGCGATACACGTATGAATTTTTTGAACGCGATGGGCTTCGAACAACTGGCAGCACTCAAGGCAAAACTGACCGAGCAGGCAAAAGAGCAGGCGAAAAACGAGGCGCGGGCGAAGGGTCCGCGTCCGGCGCGTCAGCCGCATCCCGCAAAGGGCTCCGCAAAGGGCGCCGGGCAGAATCCGGCGAAGGGCGCGGAGGGTGGCCGGGGTGCGAAACCTTCGGGCGCGCCGCGCCATGCCGCGAAACCGGCTACGCCGGTGGATCCGGTCGTACGCACGTTCGGCAAGCTGCAGAAGCGCTTTCCGCTGGCGTTCCCCAAGAATCCCGCGCCCAAGGTGCCGCTCAAGGTCGGCATTTTCGAGGACGTGCTCGCCCATGCCACGGAGCTCGGGCTCACCGAGGCCGAGTTGCGTGATGCAATTCGGACGTGGTGCCGTGGTGCGCGCTATTGGGCTTGCCTGACGGAAGGTGCGCCGCGGCTGGATCTGGCCGGGCAGCCGGCGGGCGCGGTGACGGAAGCCGATGCGCGTCGCGGCAAGCAGCTGCTGGCGGGCGGGCGCCGGAAGCAGGCGTCGGAGAAGGCATCACAGAAGGCGAAGGCACAGGCGGAAGGTGCTGCCGCCGAGCAGGCCCCTTCGGCTAGCACACCCGAGGCGCCGGCACGACCCGAGGGTGCCGCGGACGCCTGAAGCGGTTCCTTCCGAGCTTTGCCGTGGAAAAGCACGGGCGCGCTGCAAACGACCTGTGGGAACGATGAATCCGTAGCTTCGCTTCGTTTTTGGCGCCCTTCGCGGCGGTGACGGCCGCTGTCTCCTTGTTGATGGGTCCGAATATATCGGATCGATCAACATGGATGACCCTAGGCAATGGTATTTTCTCCAAAGATTTCAGGCGGCAACTCGATCGGCTCGCTCGATTTCACGACATCTCCTGCCAGGACATCGAGCCCAAGAGGCTCTGCCCGCATGCCGAGAGACGTCCCCCCGGGGCTGGACAGGCGCATGCCGAGGTCCAATGAGGGCGTGGATTCCATCAGCAACCCGCCAGTTACGGATCGTCGCCGCAACGGCTTGGCCAGGGCTCTCTCCGATGAGCACGCGCAAGTTCGCGGCGGTATGAACCGTTGGGGAGGGGGCGATCCGAGGTATCCGCAAGGCCACGAGCAAGACCACGAGCAAGGCCACGGTCGGGCCGGCTTTCACTATTACGGCCCGACGCAGACGCCCGGTGCCGGGCCGTCTTCCGCCCCCGCGAATCATGCTCCCCTTGCGCACGGAGGCCATTTCTATCCCCCGCACTTGCGGCAGGCCATGCCAGCGCTGCAGACGCAACCGGCGACACCAATCAGTCCTTGGCACATTGGGGCCACGCAAATCGCCAGTCATGTGCCACCGCTCGCGCAACAGATCGACGGTCTGACCCGCGGACCGCTGAACGCAGCGCTGAATCCGGGCAATCGTCCAGTCAGCGCGGTATCGGAGCGGCAGTCCGCCGATGGCGTTGTACAGAGATCCTTCTCTATTCAGATGTATCCCGGCACCGTGCCGCTCCGCGTCACCGCAACGGTCCGCCACGGTGTGCTGCAGCAAATCGACCTGAACCCGCCGAGAAGAACGATTCGATTCGAGGCGTCGCCGCCTGTCGTATTGCATGCGCCCGGCAACCCGATGGCGTCCGGCAGCGGCCATCCCGGCCATGCCGTGATACCTGGCGGGGCGCAGGTGATGCCATACGATTCTCGCCGCACACTGATGCCAATGAGCGAACGACATCGAGCGTTGGAGGAACGCGATGTCGCCCCTTATATGCAGTTGCGAAAGGATTACCCCGAGTACTTTCGAGGAGGCGACATCCATCGCCTCCAGGAAACCAATGCCTTCGCCTTCCGGGACGTCGTTGACGTGGGGATGGACGATTGTCAGGTCATCACGGGAGGCAACGGCTTACATATCGGGACCGACGGACTGGGGCCATGCATTGCGATCTGCGCGCGCGGGGTGACGGGCTCCGGCGAGACGGTACTTGGCGTATATCACTACTCCGGGGCCGGAGCCACGCCGGCAGAGGCGATGCATGAAATCGATACACAAATGCGTGAGAACGGGGCGCATGACATTGGCTACATGTTCGTCGGAGGCATGATCATGCCGATTGACAGCGACTCGGGGAGCTACGAAAACGAGTTGGGATTACTGGCGCTGGGGGACCAGTACCGCATCGAAGGTGCGCGGCTGCACCTTTGTCATGGCGACCATGACGCCGACGGCATGACGAACTCTACGGCGGTTGTACTCACACCCGACGGGGTGTTTTTCCGTTCGAATGCAATGTATCCGTATGCGCCCCAACCCGAGTAGGACGCGTCGCTATTTCAGAAAAACGTAATCCGCGCGATACGGGACACGGCTTTCCTGGCCTTCCTGCGAGCAAGCCTGTGCCGGTGCCAGCCCGCCGGAAGTGTTCAGGCGTTGCACGTATCGCGTCTTCGACAGCAGGCCCGGTCCGCCAGCATTCGTGGCCTGCAATAGCAGCAGTGGGATGCTATCCGGCTGGCTGGCGTTCGGCGCCTGTCGCAACACCTTTCCGGTCACCTTGCTGCCATCGGGTGCTTCCCAGCTGGGTCCGGCGTAATGCTTGACGGTGACGCGTCCGCCGTCGTCTTGCAGCGTGGCCTCCGGCGCTACGAATGTCCACGCCAGCCGGCCATCGGCGGCGCGTTTGCATTGGTAGATCTGCACGCCCGATGCGTGCATGACCGCGACGGTGCCCTGCGCGTCGGCGGGCTGCAGGTCGGGAGGCGCCGAGACCTTCTGCGACGCGCAGGCGGCGAGGGCGGCCACCGTGCAGAGCGTCATGAGCTTTGCCTTGCAAAAACGCCGGGAAATTTTATTCATCGTTCGCTCCTTGGCTTGTTTCGCGTATATCGCTCGAGCGAGCATAAGCCATCGCCTTAGGAAGCGTTCAACTCCTCTCGTCCCACCTCACCCCATACACCTCCCACACCGCCCCGCGCAGCGCCTCCACCATCCGCTCCGCCGCGGGCGACAGCAGTCTGTCTGTCCGGGTAATCAAACCGAAGTCGTCCATGTGGCATGGCACCTCGAGGGGCAATATCTCCAGCATCCCATGCCGCGCATAGTATTCGGCGACGTCTGCCGCCAGCACCGCAAGCATGTCGCTGAGTTCCAGCATGCGCGTCACGAAGAGGAGGGCGGAGGTTTCCACGATGTCGCGTGGCGGGACCAGACTCGCGCGGCGGAACATGACGTCGAAGCGGTGTCGCAGCACTGTACCGTCGGGCGGGACGACCCAGCAGGCGTTGGCCACGGTCTCCAGGGTCAGCGCGCCGGCGCTCAGCAGTGGATGGCCGGCTCTTGCGACAACGCACACCGGTTCGTCGGACATCGGACGGTAGCGGAGCGGTAGCTTGTCGTGTTCCGCCGATAAGCGGCCGATGACCACATCCAGCTTCTCTTGCGCGAGTCTCTCCAGCAGGACGTTGCTGTTCTCGATCTCCAGCGTCACGCGCACGCCCGGGTTGTCGCGTTTGAGGGCGGCGATGGCGGGCGGCAGCAGTTTTACCGCGGGCGAGGTGATCACGCCTACCGCGACGTGGCCGCGTTGGCCCGCCTTCAGACCCATGACTTCTTCCTGCGCCTGATCGAGGCTGCCGACGACCGCGCGGGCATGTCGGATCATGGCTTCGCCATAGAGCGTGGGGCGCATGCCTCTGGGCAATCGCTCGAAAAGCGGAACGTCGAGCATGGTTTCCAGTTCGCGCAACAGCTTCGATGCCGCCGGCTGTGTCATGTTGAGCGCTTCCGCCGCGCGATGGATGTTGCCTTCCTCGTCCAGCGCGACCAGCAGCATCAACTGGCGGGTCTTCAGGCGGGCGCGGACGTACCACGGGGACGTGCTCATGGTCTCAATGAATGAGGGTTTCTACTGATATCCGAATGGATATCGCAACCGCGTGATTCTTCATTAGAAGGATATTCGTCGCGTTTGTACACTCCCGCCAGAGAAAAGAAAAGCGAAAAAGCGCGCACCCTCGGTGCAGTGCCTACGGAGACAATCCCGCCCCCTGGCCGCGCGCTGTTCCTTTGCTTTCCCCCGCCATTCCCCAAAAGACGTCAGGAATATCCATGCCGGATTCGAAGAAAAAGCTCCGTTCCACCGAATGGTTCGGCACTGCCGACAAGAACGGCTTCATGTACCGCAGCTGGATGAAAAACCAGGGCATTCCCAATCACGAATTCGATGGACGACCGATCGTCGGCATCTGCAATACGTGGTCGGAGCTCACGCCCTGCAATGCGCATTTCCGCAAGATCGCGGAGCACGTCAAGCGCGGGATCTATGAAGCCGGCGGCTTCCCCGTCGAGTTTCCGGTGTTCTCGAATGGCGAGTCGAATCTGCGTCCGAGCGCGATGCTCACGCGCAATCTCGCGGCGATGGATGTGGAAGAAGCCATCCGCGGCAATCCGATCGATGCCGTCGTGCTGCTCGCCGGCTGCGACAAGACCACGCCCGCGCTGCTCATGGGCGCGGCCAGCTGCGATGTGCCCGCCATCGTCGTCAGCGGCGGCCCGATGCTCAACGGCAAGCTCGATGGCAAGGACATCGGCTCCGGTACCGCGGTATGGCAGTTGCATGAATCGCTGAAGGCCGGAGAGATCGACCTTCATCATTTCCTGTCGGCGGAGGCAGGCATGTCGCGCTCGGCGGGCACCTGCAACACGATGGGCACGGCCTCGACGATGGCCTGCATGGCCGAGGCGCTCGGTACCACGCTGCCGCACAACGCCGCCATTCCGGCCGTGGATGCGCGACGCTACGTGCTCGCGCATATGTCCGGCATCCGCATTGTCGACATGGCGAAGGAGGGCCTCACGCTGTCGAAGATTCTCACGCGCGAGGCCTTCGAGAATGCGATCCGCACCAATGCGGCGATCGGCGGCTCCACCAATGCGGTGATTCACCTCAAGGCCATCGCGGGCCGCATTGGCGTGCCGCTCGAGCTCGAGGATTGGACGCGCATTGGCCGCGATACGCCAACCATCGTCGACCTCATGCCGTCGGGGCGTTTCCTGATGGAGGAGTTTTACTACGCGGGCGGACTGCCGGCGGTGCTGCGCCGGCTCGGTGAAGCCGGATTGCTGCCGCACCCGGATGCGTTGACGGTCAACGGGCAGTCGCTTTGGGACAACGTGAAGGCCGCGCCGAACTTCAATGACGAGGTCATCCGCACGCTGGACAACCCCTTGATGCAGGACGGCGGCATTCGCGTCCTGCGGGGCAACCTGGCGCCGCGCGGCGCGGTGCTCAAGCCCTCGGCTGCCACGCCTTCCCTGCTCAAGCATCGCGGCCGGGCGGTGGTGTTTGAAAACCTCGAACATTACAAGGCGCGCATCGTCGATGAATCGCTCGATGTCGACGCGGACTCGATTCTCGTCATGAAGAACTGCGGCCCGAAAGGCTATCCGGGCATGGCGGAGGTCGGCAACATGGGCCTGCCGCCGAAGCTGCTGCGGCAGGGCGTCAAGGACATGGTGCGGATCTCCGATGCGCGCATGAGCGGCACGGCCTATGGCACCGTCGTGCTGCATGTCGCGCCGGAAGCCGCGGCCGGTGGGCCATTGGCGGCCGTGCGCGATGGCGATTGGATCGAACTCGATTGCGAGGCGGGCCGCCTGCATCTCGATGTGTCGCAGGAACAGCTCGCGGAACGCATGGAAGGCTTCAGGCCGCCCGAGCCGGATACGCGTGCCGGCAAGGGCGGGTATCAGCGGCTGTATGTCGAGCATGTGCTGCAGGCCGATGAGGGGTGCGATCTGGACTTTCTGGTGGGATGCCGGGGCGCCGATGTTCCGCGACATTCGCATTGAGACAATACCGACTGCAATAACAAAGACAACGAGGAGGAGACACCCGTGAATAGTCAAACCAACGCCGGCCTGGAGCGTCCTGTACCGCTACCACTTCCGGACGAGGGCGCCGTCAACAGGCCCGATGAGGAGTCCCGCATCGTCGGCATGCTGACCCGCAAGCTGATCCCGTTCCTGGCGCTGATCTACGTGGTTGCGTATATCGACCGCTCGGTGGTCGGCTTCGCCAAGCTGCACATGAATGCGGCCATCGGCATCAGCGACGCGGCATACGGACTCGGCGCGGGGCTGTTCTTCATTGGCTACTTCCTCTGCGAAGTCCCCAGCAACCTCGCCCTCGAACGCTTCGGCGCGCGGCGCTGGTTCGCGCGCATCCTGTTCACGTGGGGCGTCATCACCATGGCGATGGCGCTGATCCACAACGCCACCACGTTCTATCTCCTGCGCTTTCTGCTCGGCGCGGCGGAGGCGGGCCTCTATCCCGGCATCCTCTACTTCCTGACCAAGTGGTTTCCGATGCGCCATCGCGCGCGCATCATTGGCTTGCTCGTGCTGGCGCAGCCCATCGCGCTGATCGTCACCGGACCCATCGCAGGCTGGATCCTGTCGATGCCCGGCGCGTTCGGCCTCTCGAACTGGCAGACGCTGTTCATCGTAAGCGGCCTGCCCGCGGTGCTGCTGTGCCTGCCCACGCTGCGGCTGGTACCCGAGTCGCCGGCCGATGCGAAGTGGCTGTCAGCCGGCGACCGCGCGTGGATCGAACGCGAACTGTCCACGGACCGCAAGACGTTCGCGCTCAAGGCGCATGGCAACCCGCTCGCCGCCCTCAAGGACAAGCGCGTGCTGCTGCTGTCGCTGCTGTTCCTGCCGTTTCCACTGAGCATTTATGGGCTGTCGCTGTGGCTGCCGACGATCATCAAGCAGTTCGGCGTGAGCGACGCCACCACTGGCCTGCTGTCCGCGGTACCGTATCTGTTCGCGGTGGCGGGGCTGTATCTGGTACCGCGGCATTCGGACCGCAAGGGCGAGCGGTATTGGCATATCGTCGTGGTGTCCGCCGCCGCCGCAGTGACGATGGCCGCGAGCGCATGGGTGCAGACGCCCGCGCTGCAGTTCCTGTTCATCTGCCTGACAGCGTTCTCGATCTACTCGATCCAGGCCGTCGTGTGGGCGCTGCCGGGGCAGTTCCTGACGGGCGCCAGTGCGGCGGTAGGGATTGCCACGATCAATTCGCTCGCCAATCTCGGCGGCTATCTGGGTCCTTTCGGCATCGGTGTGATCAAGGATGCGACCGGCAGCATTGCCGCTGGCCTGTACTTTCTGGCGGCGATGCTCGTGTTTGCCGTCGTCATGACGTTCGTCGTGCGGTCGGCGCTGGATAACAAGGAGAGTCAATGACGAACACCCCACGATACCGGGGCATTTTCCCGGTCGTGCCCACGACCTTCACGGAATCGGGCGAACTCGACCTCGCCAGCCAGAAGCGCGCGGTCGACTTCATGATCGACGCGGGCTCCGACGGCCTCTGCATCCTCGCGAATTTCTCCGAGCAGTTCGCGCTGTCGGACGACGAGCGCGACGTGCTCACGCGTACCGTGCTCGAGCACGTGAATGGCCGGGTGCCCGTGATCGTGACCACCACGCACTACAGCACGCAGATCTGCATCGCACGCAGCCGGCAGGCGCAGGCCTTCGGCGCGGCGATGGTGATGGTCATGCCGCCGTACCACGGCGCGACCTTCCGCGTGCCGGAGCCGCGCATCTACGAGTTCTTCGCCAAGCTGTCGGACGCGATCGATATCCCGATCATGATCCAGGACGCTCCCGCGAGCGGCACCGTGCTGTCCGCGCCGTTCCTTGCCCGGATGGCGAACGAGATCGAGCAGGTGTCGTACTTCAAGATCGAAACGCCTGGCGCCGCCAACAAGCTTCGGGAACTGATCGCGCTGGGCGGGGGCGCGGTGGAGGGGCCATGGGACGGCGAGGAAGCCATCACGCTGCTCGCGGATCTCGAGGCCGGCGCCACGGGCGCGATGACGGGCGGCGGCTTTCCCGACGGGATTCGGCCGATCATCGAGGCGCATCGGGAGGGGAACGGCGATCTGGCGTTCGAGCGGTATCAGCGATGGCTGCCGCTCATCAATCACGAGAACCGGCAGGGCGGCATTCTGACGGCAAAGGCCTTGATGAAGGCCGGGGGCGTGATTGCCTCGGACGCGCCGCGGCATCCAATGCCGACGATGCCGGCGGCTACCCGCGCCGAGCTGCTCCAGATCGCAAAGCGGCTCGATCCGCTGGTCTTGCGATGGGCGTAGCGCCCGGGCGCCGCCGTTGCCAATTCATGAATTCGGGGCACGAATGAATTGATTCCGGGCGCATTGCGGCGCCGAATTCAAGTGCTAGCATCTCCTTCATAACAAGGCCGTACCACAGAAGGAGACATGTCATGAAGCTAGCCCGTCTTACCGCCGCGTGCCTCGCATGCGCCGCCATGATCGGAAGCGCCGCGGCGCAATCGTTCCCGCAGCGCCCGATCCGGCTGATCGTGCCGTACGCACCCGGCGGCAGCGCCGATATCGCGGCGCGACTCGTCACCGATGCATGGTCGAAAAACCTCGGCGGCACCATCGTGGTCGATAACCGCGCGGGCGCCGGCGGCAATATCGGCGTGGACGCGGTGGCCAAGTCGCCCGCCGATGGCTACACCATCGGCCTCCAGACCGTCTCGCTGGCCATCAATCCGGGGCTGTTCCCGAAGATGCCATACGACACGCTCAAGGATCTGGCGCCCATCGGCATGGTCGCGGGTTCCCAGCACGTCCTCGTCATCAACAACAAGGTCCCGGCCAAAAACCTGCAGGAGCTGATCGCGCTCGCCAGGGCCAGGCCCGACAAGATGACCTATGGCTCGGCCGGTAACGGCAGCACGTTCCACATGTCGGCGGAGCTGTTCAAGTCCGTCGCCAACGTCTCCATCGTGCACGTGCCATACCGCGGCGGCGGCCCGGCGCTGGTCGACACCATCGCGGGGCAGGTGGACATGAGCTTCCCCGTCATCTCCGCGGCACAACAGCACGTGCTGGCCGGCAAGCTCACCGCGCTGGCCGTCACGGGCTCGAAGCGCTCGCCGCTGCTGCCGAATGTACCCACTGCCGCCGAAGCCGGCTTGCCGGGCTACAACTTCGAGACATGGTTCATGGTCTTCGCGCCGGCCGGCACGCCGAAGGCCGTCATCGACAAGCTGAACGCGAGCCTCAATGCAACGCTCACAGGCGATGCGAAGGAACGCATGGTCAAGGAAGGCTTCGACCCGATGCCCACCACCCCGGAAGCCGCCCGCGCGCGTCTGGAGAGGGAGTTGCCGATGTGGGCGCAACTCATCAGGCAGCGCGGCATCACCGCTGAGTAGTTTTCACCGCCGAGTCATCTTGCGAACCCAGGTAGTCCTTATGTCCCCCCGCACCCTTTACAACAAGCTCGTCGACTCCCACACCGTCACGCGGATCGATGACGACAACGTCCTGCTGTTCTGCGACTTGCACCTCATGAACGAGTACACGAGTCCGCAGGCGTTCGCCGGATTGCACGAACAGGGCAGGGAAGTGCTCGTTCCCGGCCAGAATGTCTCCGTCGTCAGTCACATCATCCCCACGCATCCGACGAAGATCCGCGTGATCGCCGACCCCGCGTCGTCTTTGCAGGCCACGAACCTGCGAGCAAACTGCGAGCGGCACGGCATTCCGCTGTTCGATACCAACGACACGCTGCAGGGCATCGAGCACGTCGTGGCGCCCGAGCACGGGATGATCCGTCCGGGCATGGTGGTGATCTGCGGGGACAGCCATACGACGACCTACGGCGCGCTAGGTGCGCTGGGCTTCGGCATCGGCACATCGGAAGTCGAACACGTGCTCGCGACGCAGACGCTGGTCTATCGGATGGCGAAGACCATGCGCATTCGCGTGGACGGCACGCTGCCGGCCGGTACCACGGCCAAGGACCTGATCCTGATGATCATCGGCCGGATCGGCGCGCAGGGCGCGCGCGGCTATGTGGTCGAGTACTGCGGCTCGGCGATCCGCGCGTTAAGCGTCGAGGCGCGCTTCACGCTCTGCAATATGACCGTCGAAGCGGCGGCGCGCGGTGCGCTGATCGCGCCCGACGCTGTGTCCACTGACTACGTGCTGCGCCGCGCGCCGGACATGGACGACGCGCAGCGCACCGCCGCGCTGGCGTACTGGGAGCTGCTGAAGAGCGATGCCGACGCGGCGTTCGATCTCGACTTCGTGTTCGATGCCAGCGACGTGGAGCCGCACGTGACGTGGGGCACCAGCCCGGATCAGGTGGTGCCGGTGTCCGGACGGATTCCCTTCGCGGAGGATCAGATGGACGAAGCCGACCAGCGCTCCGTCGAGCGCGCGTTGTCGTACACGCACCTGCAGCCGGGCACCGCGCTCGAGGGCACGCCGATCCAGCATGTCTTCATCGGGTCGTGCACCAACGGCCGGATCGAGGATCTGCGGGCAGTGGCGGGCATCGTCCGCGGCAAGCGCGTGGCGCCAGGCGTGCGGGCGATGGTCGTGCCGGGGTCGGGCGCCGTCAAGGCGCAGGCCGAGCGGGAAGGCATCGCGGAGATTCTCACTGCGGCGGGATTCGAGTGGCGCCAGCCCGGCTGCTCGATGTGCCTGGCCATGAATGACGACGTGCTCGCCGATGGCGTGCGGTGTGCGTCCACGACGAACCGGAATTTCGAAGGACGGCAGGGGCGGGGCGCCATTACCCATCTGATGAGCCCCGCGATGGCCGCCGCCGCCGCCATCACCGGCGCCATCACCGACGTCCGCAAGCTGGAGAATGCCCATGTCTGACCACGTCACCCAAGTCGTCAACGCCGGCAACGCGGCCAACGCCACGCACATCGCCGGCAAGGCCGCCGCCATCCGGTTCGAGAACCTCGATACCGATCAGATCATCCCGAAGCAATTCCTGCGCGGCATCGACAAGGCGGGGCTCGACAAGGGCATCCTCTACGATCATCGCTTCGATGCCGATGGCAACCTCCGCCCGGACTTCGTGCTGAATCGTCCGGAATACGCGGGGACACGCATCCTCGTCAGCGGCGCGAACTTCGGTTGCGGCTCCAGCCGCGAGCATGCGGTCTGGGGGCTGCAGCAGTTTGGCATCCGCGCCGTGCTGGCGCCGAGCTATGGCGAGATTTTCTACTCCAACGCGATGAACAACCGGCTGCTGCTCGTCATGCTGCCGCGCGAGGTCATCGAGTCGCTGATGGACGCCGTCGATACGGACAGCGGGAACGAGATCTCGATCGATATCGATACCATGCGGGTGACAACGCCCGTCGGCGAGTTCGGTTTCCAACTCTCCGAACGGCATCGTCAGATGTTCCGCGAGGGGCTCGACATGATCGGTCTGTCGCTCAAGCACAAGTCGGACATCGAACGGTTTGCCGACCGGTATTGGGCCGACTTTCCCTGGACGCGGAACATCGCCCGGCGTACGCGCGACCGCCTCGGCGCAACCTGAACTCGTGCATAGGGATGAGGCGAAAATAAGTTTCGCTCGAATGTCTGTTTTCGGCCCGGTAGATGACGGGTACATGGCGGGTACATGGCGGGCGGCGTGTCGGGTGCCCGCACCGCGCACGACACCGCTTTCGCCCGCTCTCGACAATTTGACGCGGCTTGTACTGCACGTAGCGGGCGAACAAGGCGCTGCCCCACGCAGTCTTTGTACTGTCATTGAGACAATCAAGGCCCAGAATTCATGTCTGTGTCGCGGCTGCAACGCAAATTGAAATAAGAATCGTACGCATTTATATTCCGTGGCGCCCATCCTGGGCCCTTACTCGCCACCTGCCTACGATCTCATGATTCGCCGCACGCCCGTTGCGACCGCGCTGCTCGCCTTGTTTGCCGCGCCCACCGCCTTTGCCCAGCAGGCACCGACGCCGCCGGCCGCCGACCCCAACGTGCCGACGCTCAAGGCCGTGACCGTGCAGGGCGCCGCTTCGCGCGACGACTTCAATACCGGTACGACTTCGCTCTCGAAGCTGCCTGCCGATCTGCGAGACGTGCCGCAATCGGTGACGGTGGTCAACAAGGCTTTGATGGAATCGCAGGGCGTGAGTTCGCTGGCCGATGCCCTGCGCAACGTGCCGGGCATCACGATCGGCGGTGCCGAAGGCGGTCAGATCGGCAACAACATCAACCTGAACGGCTTTTCCGCGCGTACGGACATCTACCTCGATGGCTTCCGCGATCGCGGCCAGTATTACCGCGACACCTTCGCGCTGGATCAGGTGGAAGTGCTGATGGGGCCGTCGTCGATGCTGTTCGGGCGAGGTTCCACCGGCGGCGTGATCAACCAGGTCACCAAGAAACCGAAGCTGCAGGCCGCGACGGAAGTGACTGGCTCCGTCACCACGAATGGCCTCGTGCGTGCCACCGCTGACGTGAACACCCCGACTGGCGATACGTCGGCGTTCCGCATCTCCGCGATGGCCCAGGACGGCAAGCCGAGCACGCGCGACGAGATGACCGTGCAGGACTTCGGCATCGCCCCGTCGTGGCGTTATGGCATCGGTACCTCCACGGAAATCACGCTGTCCGCGCTGCTCCAGCACAACGAGGACATGCCCGACTACGGCCTGCCCGCGATCAATGGCCATCCGGTCAACGTCGACCGCAACACGTACTACGGCTTCAACAACGACCGCACGCGACAGAACATCGTGTCGCTCAACGGCGGCATCGATCACAAGTTCTCGCCAAACCTGCGGCTGCGCAACTACACGGCGTTCAACTACGTCGAGACCGATGCACGGGAAACCGCGCCGAACGCGGTCGGCACCCTCAACGGGGCAGGCGCCTTCACCGCGCTGACCACGACCAATCTGCCGCTGTCGCAGCTATATGTGCGGCAGCAGAGCCACGATCGCAACATCCGCGACTACTCGATCTACAACCAGACCGAGCTGACCGCGAAGTTCGATACCGGCCCGGTCAAGCACACGCTGCTGACGGGCCTGGAACTCGGCCACGACGGGTACAACAATCAGAACTACTATCGCAACGGCAGTTGCGGGACCACGCCGCTGAATCCGGCGACGGGCACGTCGGGCTTCGTCGCCTGCACGCCGGTGATCAATCCGACGTACTCGGATTCGCCGGGCAGCGTGCCGACGAGCACGGGGAACCTGCAGGGTGGATCGGCGAACACGGTAGCCGTGTACGCGAACGACTCCATCGAGTTCAGCAAGCAATGGAAAGCCGTCGCGGGCGTGCGTTACGACAAGTACATCGCCAGCATCAGCAACTCGATCAACTCGGGCAATACCGCGGGCAACACCGCGCTGCCCAACGCCAATCAGGACATCCACTTCACCAGCGTGCGGCTTGGTGGCATCTGGCAACCGACGGAGCAGCAGTCGTACTACGTGTCGTATGGCACGTCGTTCAATCCTTCGCTGGAACAGCTCGTGGGCACCGTGGGGCAGCAGTCGCTCGACCCCGAGAAGAACAAGGCGTACGAAGCGGGCGGCAAGTGGGACCTGATGAACGGCAACCTGTCGCTGACGTCGGCATTCTTCCGCATTACCAAGGACAACGCCCGTAGCCAGATCGACAGCACCACGTATGCCTTGACCGGCAAGATCCAGGTCGACGGTTTCCGCGCGGGCGTGACGGGGCGCATCACGCCGAAGTGGCAGGTCTTCGCGGGCTATACGTACCTCGATGCCGAGATCAAGGACGGTATCGCGGCCAACACGCAGGGCAAGGTGCCGACGAATACGCCGAAGCACACCGCCACGGCATGGACGAGCTATTCCGTGCTGCCGAACTGGGAAGTCGGCGGCGGGGCGTTCTACATGTCGCAGCGCTACGCGAACAACACCAACACCGTGCAGGTGGGCGGCTTCGTGCGCTGGGATGGCATGATTGCGTTCCACCAGCCGAAGTACGATGTCCGGCTGAATCTCTTCAACATCTTCGACAAGAAGTATTACGATGCGCTGATCCAGTCGGACGGCGGCCGGTCGGTGCCGGGCACGGGCCGCACCGCCATGCTGTCCTTCACGTATCGCATGTAGGCAGGAATCGCCAGGAACCACCCATGCTCGTCTGCGTCCCGAAAGTTCTCAATCCTGAACAGCTGGCCGTTCTGGTCCGGCAACTCGAACATGCGGGCGATGCGTGGGTGGATGGCCGGGTCACGGCCGGGTATTCCGGGGCGCCGGTCAAGTTCAACCAGCAGATCGACGAGCGTTCCGAGGTGGCGGCGCAGTGCCAGAGCCTGATCCTGTCCGCGCTCGAACGCAACCCGCTGTTCATCAGCGCGGCGCTGCCGAACATCGTGTATCCGCCGATGTTCAACCGCTACAGCGAGGGCATGACCTTCGGCGCGCACGTTGACGGCAGCGTTCGCATCCATCCCCACAACGGCCGCAAGCTGCGGACCGACATCTCGGCCACGTTGTTCCTTTCCGATCCCGAGAGCTACGACGGCGGCGAGCTTCAGGTCGAAGACACCTACGGCGTCCACGCAGTCAAGCTGGCCGCGGGGGATATGGTCGTCTACCCCGCCACCAGCCTCCACCAGGTCACGCCCATCACGCGCGGCACGCGCCTCGCCAGCTTCTTCTGGATCCAGAGCCTCATCCGCGACGACACGCAGCGCGCGCTGCTGTTCGACATGGACAACGCCATCCAGACCCTCAACCAGACCAACGCCGACGAACGCGCACGCCGCTCGCTGGTGGGTTGCTATCACAACCTGTTACGGCAGTGGAGCGAGACCTGATTTGCCGCGTTACCCGACGGCCTTCGCGGTCGGCGGTTGATGGCGCTCGCCGGGACGGGCGTACTGGATCGGCATCGCCCGCGCCGGTCTCAGCGGCTGCAGCACGTCCAGTGCGCGGCTCGCCATGGCCAGTTGCTCGGCTAGCGCGGCCGAGGCGGTTGTCATGGGCGATCGCAACGCGTTGCGCAGCCATCCGTGTTCGCTCAGCAGGGCCTTCAGCGGGCCGGGGTTCGGCTCTGCAAACAGCAGCCGGATGATCGGCATCAGCGTGTGAAAGAGGTGCCGTGCGACGTCCAGTTGCTGGTCGGCGACCGCGCGCCACAGCGCGGCGAACAGGTCGGGCCGGATGTGCGCCGAGGCGATGATCGCGCCGTGGCCGCCCATGCAGAGCGTGGAGAGCAGTTGGTGGTCTTCTCCCGCGAGCACGGCGAGGCGGCCGTCGGCGATGAGGGCCTGCGTGGTGTCGGCGTTGCCGCCGCAATCCTTGATCGCGCGGATGTTTTCGTGGCCCGCGAGCGAGAGGAGCGTGTCGGCGGTGAGCGTCGCCCCTGTGCGATACGGGATGTCGTACAGCACGAGCGGCGCGCGCGAGCGGTCGGCCAGGGATCGGAAGTAATCCTTCAATCCGTCCTGCGAGGGCCTGATGTAATACGGCGCGGGCGCGAGGATGCCCGCGAGGGGCCGCGTGTTGAGCTTGTCCAGACGGGTCAGCACATGCCTGAGATTGTTGCCGGCGAGGCCCATGATGACGGGCAGGTCACCGGCTTCGGCCAGCACGGTGTCCAGCACCGCGAGCTGCTCGGCCTGGTCGAGGGCGGCCGCTTCGCCCGTGCTGCCGCAGACGACGAGCCCCGCCAGTCCGCTCTCGCGGTAATGCGCGACCAGTCCCCGCAGGGCGACGTGATCCACGTCACCATGACCTGCGACGCCGCAGCCATTGGCGTCGCTGAAAGGCGTGACGAGCGGCAGCCAGATACCGCGGTAAAGAGATTCAACGGATGGCACTTCCTGCATTGCTTGCTCCAGATCGACCGATTCGGAAACCGCGAGACAAGCGGCGGAGCAGGGGGCGCTAGAAGGGGGAAGCCAGGAGGTACGCCAAAGGGCAATGGGCAAGGGGCGACCGTTTTCCGCGCTGATACTGTTCCGTCGCTCAACTGACGGAACAGCACGCTCCGGTCAGGTGAGCGACTGTTTTTTGGCTTTGGCGCGCGCGTCCCGCTGCGGCTGTTGCGCAGCAACTTCAGGGCGAGGAGTGTAAAGACGGCGGCTCATGATGGTCGCAATGTAGCGGCTTCCGGCGCGGGTCGTCAAGCCCGAGGCGGGCGTGCGGGCGATGGATGCCGCTGGCATAGCGATTGCAGGAAGGTGGCATTGCCCATCGGCTCAGCACGTTCCCCATATGGTCTCAGACGCCTCTCAGCATGCCTCGTCGCACGCCTCGTTACTGCACGCCAATCTTTCGCTCACGCCCGCCGCACGCAGGGTGCTACGCGAAACATTCGGCGTGCGCGGGCTGCGGCCCGGGCAGGGCGAGGTGCTCGCCGCCGTGCTCGAGGGGCGGGATACGATCGCCGTCATGCCGACCGGCAGCGGCAAGTCACTGTGCTATCAGTTGCCGGCGTTGCTCGGCGATGGACTCACGGTCGTAGTGTCTCCGCTGATCGCGCTGATGCAGGATCAGGCCGACAAGCTCGAGGCGCTCGGCTTTCCGCCTGCCGTCGTCAACAGCGTCGTGGGCCAGGACGAACTGGCGGGACTCGATGCCGCAGCCAGCCGGATTCTGCTGACCACGCCCGAGCAACTGGAGAAGGCCGAGGTGCGCGACGCGATTCGCCGTTGCGGCGTCTCCCTGTTCGTCGTGGATGAAGCCCATTGCATCTCACAGTGGGGACATGACTTTCGCCCTGCCTATCTCGGGCTGCATGACGCGACGAAGGCGCTCGGGCGTCCCCCGATGCTGGCCCTGACGGCGACCGCGACGGATCAGGTCGTCGAGGATATCGCCGAGCAGTTGCGCCTGCGCAAGCCGAAGGTCGTGCGGACCGCGTTGTATCGGCCGAATCTCGCCTATGCAGTGGAGCACGTTGCCGATGAGGCGGCACGCATGGCGGCGGTTCGCGCGCGGGTGGTCGATAGCCATGAACCGGGCATCGTGTATGCCGCCACGGTTGCGATGGCCGAGTCCATTCATGCGATGCTGGTGGAGGCGGACGGCTCCGTGGCCCTCTATCACGGGCGACGCACGGCAGCGCAGCGTACCGCCGCGCAGGAGGCGTTCATGACGGGCCAGGCGCGCGTGATGGTCGCCACCAATGCGTTCGGCATGGGTATCGACAAATCCGATGTCCGCTTCATCGTCCACGCGCAGTTTCCCGCGACGCTCGATGCGTATTACCAGGAGTCGGGCCGCGCGGGCCGTGACGGGAAGACGGCGCGATGCACGCTGCTGTTCCATGAGGGCGACAAGCGGATCCATCGGTTCTTCATGGCCAACCGCTATCCGTCTGCTGCGGACTTACGGCGGATTGCGGTGGCGATCCGAAAACAGCCCGCCACGACGGCTGAAGTCGGCATCGCGTTGCCGGACATCAGCACCACACGCCTGCAGGTGGGCCTGCGCATGCTCGGCGAATTTGGCGCGGCAAAGCGCGATCGGGGCGGCCGTTTCCGGCTGATGGAGGACGGCGACGCGGCGATCGAGCGCGTCTCGGAGCAATATGAGCGACGAAGCCGTGACGATCACGATGCCTTGCGCGCGATGATCGATTATGCGCGGAGCGGGCGATGCCGGTGGGCGATGCTGCTGGACTACTACGGCGAGGCGGCGTTCTCTGGCGAGTGCGGGATGTGCGATTCGTGCCGGCGAATGGCGGAACTAGCGGAGCTCACGGAGTTGGCCGAACTGGCGGGTGAGGGAGGAAGCGAGCGGCAGGAGGGTGAGGAGGCCGAGAAAGGCCGGACGATGGGGAAGGGCCAGGGGATTGGAAAAGGTCAAGAGCGGCCTGCCCATGCGGATCGCAAGGATGTCGTGACGTTTGTCGTCGGCGACGACGCCCGGGCGCCACGATTTGGGCGTGGCGAAGTGGTGGCCGTGTCCGACCTGTCGGTGGACCTCCGCTTTGCCGATGGCAGCGTCAGGCGCTTTCTGCCCGAGTACCTCAAGCCCGCGCGGCCCCGAAAATTACAACGTCTTGCCGCGCAAACTGCAACGGCGCCGGCCGCATAGACGCGCCGCCGTCGCGATGACAACGATTACTGCGCCGCACGCGTGCTGGCATGCGCGATGCGTCGGCCCCTGCATCTTTCAACAGGAGCCCAAGCATGAGCGAATCTACCCTCAACGGCAAGAAGGTCGCCATCCTCGTCACCGACGGTTTCGAGCAGGTGGAATTACTGGAACCGCGCAAGGCCCTCGACGCCGCCGGCGCGCAGACCACTGTGGTGTCGCCACAAGACAAGCAGGTGAAGGGCTGGAACATCAAGGAGTGGGGCGATACCGTCCCGGTCGACCAGCCGCTCGCCCAGGCCAGGCCCGATCAGTTCGATGCGCTGTTGCTGCCTGGCGGCGTTATCAACCCCGACGCGCTGCGCATGCAGCCGGAGGCGGTGGCCTTCGTCAAGGCCTTCGTGGACGCGGGCAAGCCGATTGCGGCCATTTGCCACGGGCCGTGGACGCTAATCGAAGCGGGCGCCGTCAAGGGCCGCAAGATCACCTCGTGGCCGTCGCTACGGAGCGATCTGACCAATGCAGGCGCGAACTGGGTCGATCAGGAATCGGTGACCGACGGCAACCTCGTCACGAGCCGCAAACCGGATGACATCCCCGCCTTCAACCGCGCAACGATCGAGCTGTTTGCCGGCGGCAGGTAAGCGACGCCGGCCTTCATCACGTCTCCACTTTTCCGGACCGCAGCGAGTGTAGCGGCGGCGAACGCGCCTGAAAAATGCCCACAAAGCGAGCAGGCGCGTTTCGCCGTAGACTTGCCGTGCTTCCTGAAACGGAGACTTTGCATGAAGGACGACGAAGGCATGAGCAATTTTCCAGCGGGCTATGAAGTGCCCGAGGTTTGGTCGTGGGAAACAGAGAACGGTGGGCAGTTCGCCAATATCAACCGGCCGACTGCCGGCGCCCAGGCCGAGACCGTGCTGCCGGTGGGCAAGCACCCATTGCAGCTGTACTCGCAGGGCACGCCTAACGGCCAGAAGATCACGATTCTGCTGGAGGAATTGCTTGAACAGGGCCACAAGGACGCCGAGTACGATGCGTGGCTGATCAATATTTTCAAGGGCGACCAGTTCGGGTCCGGGTTCGTCGATATCAATCCGAATTCCAAGATTCCCGCGCTCGTGGATCGATCGACGCCCACGCCTACGCGCGTGTTCGAGAGCGGATCGATCCTCGTGTATCTGGCGAGGAAGTTCGACGCGTTCCTCCCAAGGGAGCATCAGGCGCAGACGGAGGCGCTGAACTGGCTGTTCTGGCAGGTGGGCGCGGCACCGTACCTTGGCGGCGGGTTCGGTCATTTCTACGCGTATGCGCCAATGCGCATCCAGTACGCGATCGACCGCTTCGCCATGGAGGTCAAGCGCCAGCTCGACGTGCTGGACAAGCACCTGGCGAACCATCGCTTTCTGGCCGGCGAGGAATACTCGATCGCCGATATCGCCGTGTGGCCATGGTATGGCGCGCTTGCCGCCAACGAGATCTATGCCGACGGGGGCCGATTCCTGTCGGTGGGCGACTACAGGCACGTGCAGCGGTGGAAGGACGAGATCGCAGCGCGACCCGCGGTGAAGCGAGGACGAATCGTGAACCGGACGAGCGGCGCGCCCTCGGAGCAGTTGCGCGAGCGGCACGATGCGTCGGACTTTGCGAAGCTCGGGCAACCGACCAAGGCAAAAGCGAAGCGCTAGGCCGGGTTTCCCGCGATTGAGTTTTTCTCAATCGCGAACCAGAATCCCGGCATGGACCGCCTGCCGCCCCTCAACGCCATTCGTGCCTTCGAAATCGTCGCGCGCCGCCTCAGCATCACGGTGGCCGCCACCGAACTGCACGTCACCGCCGGCGCGGTGAGCCGGCAGATCCGGACGCTGGAGGAGGCGTTAGGGATTCCGCTGTTCGTGCGTGGGCATCGCGAGATCACGCTCACGCGCGAAGGCGAGGAGTACTACCGCGCCGTCACGAGTTCCATGGACGGGCTGCGCAAGGCGACCAGCCGCGTGATGCAGCGCACGCGGAGGACGCAGCTCAAGGTACGGGCGTACACCACGTTCGCGATGCGCTGGCTGATCCCGCGGCTGTCCAGCTTCCATGCCGCCAACAAGGGCATCGAGGTCCTGCTCACCGCATCCCTCGATCCCGTCGATTTTCGCCGCGAGGACATCGACGGCGCGATCCGGCTCGGCGATGGCAAGTGGCCGGGAGCGAAGACCTATCGGCTCGTCTCCAATCTGCTCGTGCCCGTATGCAGTCCCGCTGTTGCCAAAGGCGTGCGGGGCGTGGCGGATCTCCAGCGGCAGGTGCTGCTGCATTCGATCGCGCGGCCCGACGACTGGGCCTGCTGGCTCACTGCCGCCAGGGCCGGCGACCGCGTCGATCCGCGCAGCGGCATGACGTACCAGAGTTCGGCGATGGCCTATGCCGCGGCGCTCGAAGGGCAGGGCTTTGCGATCGCGCAGCGGTTTCTCGTGGAGGACGACCTCGATGCGGGCAAGCTCGTGGCCCCGTTTCGCAAGGTCGTCGACATGGGCGATTTCACGTACTACCTGCTGACGCCGGCAGATCGCGCGGAGAGTCCCAGTATGACGACGTTCCGCAAGTGGCTGCTGGCACAGTTCGATCAGGCCTAGTGCACGCCTCAGCCCGCACAGTGGACCGCGCGGCTGTCGATCAGACCGGCGATCTCTCCATTGGCAAAGCCAAAGTCCCGCAGCACCGCGATCGTATCCTGCCCGCACGCGGGCGCGTGCCGATGCGGCCCATCGTTGACTTCCGCGCTGCATACCGGAAAGCCCGGCATGCGGATCGTCCCATGGACGGGATGCGTCGCCTCGGCGATCATGCGATTGGCCGCGACCTGCGGATGCGCGGCAACGTCCGCATACGTCGCCACGCGCGCGCAGAGGATATCGGCCGCCTCTAGCACGGGAAGCCAGCCATCCGTCGTGCGGGTGACGAAGACCGCCGTCAACGCTTCCACCATGGCCTCGCGGTTCGCCACGCGCAGCGGCGACGTTGCGAACCGAGGGTCATCGGCAAGGCCGGGCAGGCCCAGCACGTCGCATAGCTTGCGCCACCGCTCGGGCATATAGGCCGCCACCATGATCCAGCCATCCCGCGTGCGGAACGCCTGATTCGGGGCCGCATAGGGCGCCGCGCTGCCGGCGCGCACGGGCAGTTCGCCATCGGCGAGATAGCTTGCCAGCGCCGATTGCTGCAAGGCCAGCGCCGCGTTGAGCAGGTTCACGTCCAGGTGCCCGCCGCGGCCATCGCGCTGCCGCTGCGCGAGCCTGGCGAGGATGCCCATCACCGCGACATACCCCGTCATCACGTCCACAACCGGCGACTGCACCTTGCACGGCTCGTGCCCCTCCGTGCCGATCAGGCTCATCAGCCCGGAATCCGCCTGCAAAATGCCATCGACGCCGGCACGATCGGCATAGGGGCCGACCTGTCCGTATGCCGAGATCGAGCAGTAGATCAGCGCGGGATGATCCGGACCCAGCTGCGCGTAACCCAGGCCAAGCCGGTCCATCACACCCGGCCGCATGCTTTCGACGACGATGTCGGCCTGTGCGATCAACCTTCGGGCGACCGCCGCGCCGTCGGCGGTCTTCAGGTCCAGCGCAATGCCGGACTTGTTCCGATTGAACGCGTGGAACAGCGTGCTGTCGTCACCGATCCAGCCAGGGCCGAGCCCGCGGCCGAGCTCGCCGCGCGGCGGCTCGACCTTGATCACGCGGGCGCCCATGTCCGCCATGAGCATCGTCGAGATCGGTCCAGCCGCAATCTGTGTGAAATCGATGATCGTGAGCCCTTCGAGCGCGTGGTTCAACATGATGGGCTCCCGGTCACATCGCGACCCTGATGTTGTTCTCGGTGATCACGCGCTGCCAGCGCTGCAGTTCGCCGCGGATATACGTCTTGAGTTCATCGGGGGACGATCCCTTGACCTCGAAGCCCTGATTGCGGAACTGCTCGGCGAGATCGGGCGCCTTCAATGCATTCAGCAGCGCGGCATTGAGCTTCTCAACCACCGCGCGCGGGGTCTTGACGGGCGCGAGCATGCAGTACCAGAGCTCGACGTCATACCCTTTCAGACCCGCTTCCGTGAAGGTCGGCAGGTCGGGCATCAGCGAAGTGCGATGCTGGCCCGCGATGCCGAGGGCGCGCAGCTTGCCGGTCTTGACGTACTGCGACGCCGAGGCATAGGTGGCGAACGACACCTGCACCTGGTTGCCCATCAGATCGGCGATCGAAGGGCCCGTGCCGCGATAGGGCACGTGGAGCAGTTCGGTCTTGTTCAGCCGCGCGAACACCTCGCCCGCGAGATGCTGGGGCGTGCCGGGCCCGGGGCTGCTGTAGCTGACCTTGCCGGGGTTGGCGCGCGTGTAGTCGATGAACTCCTTCAGCGTGCGGTACGGTTGTTCGGGGTTCGATACGAGCATCAGCGGTACGGAGCCGATCTTGCCGACGGCTTCGAAGTCGTGCTCGATGTTGAACGGTACCTTCATGCCGAGGTACGGGTTCATCGTGATCTGGCTCGAGGCGATGACGACCGTGTAGCCGTCGGGCGCCGCATGCGCGACGTAGTCCGCGCCGAGATTCCCGCCCGCGCCGGGCTTGTTCTCGATGACGATTGGCTGGCCCAGTTGCTGACTCATCTTCGGCGCGATGAGGCGCGCCAGGATATCGTTGCCGCCGCCGGGGGCGAATGGCACGACCAGCGTGATGGGCTTGCTCGGGTAGCTGGCCTGCGCCGCGGCTGGCATCGACATCGATGTAAGGCAGGCGACGGTGGCGAGGGTAACGATGCTCGGGCGCTTCATGGTTGTCTCCGGTATTGATATTGGTATTGGTATGGATATTGGTATGGGTGCTGGGGAGGGTGCGGGAATGGCGCGGGAGGCGTGCGTCACCGTCCTGTGAACGCCGGCGGCCGCTTCTCGGCAAACGCCGCCCGACCCTCGATCCGATCCGCGGTATCGCGCAGCGCGCCCCAGTAGAGCTCGGTAATCTCCTGCGCGTCGGCATCGCTGAGGTGAGCGGTCTGCCGCGCGAGCTTCTTCACTGCCTGCACCGCCAGCGGGGCGTTGGCGGCGATCCGATGCGCCAGGGCCATCGCCCGATCGACCAGTTCGCCCGGCGCCGTGACCTCGGAGACGAGCCCGATGCGCGCGGCCTCGGCAGCATCGATCCGCTCGCCCGTCAGCGCCATCCGCATCGCATAGGCCGACGGCACGGCCTTGAGCAGCCGGTGCAGGCCCGACACACCCGGGATCGAGCCCACGCGCACCTCTGGCAGCCCGAAGGTCGCCTCGGCAGACGCGATACGCAGGTCGCATTGCAGCGCGATCTCGATGCCCGCGCCAAGGCAGTGCCCGTTGACGGCCGCGATCATGGGCTTCCAGCACTGCAGGTTGCTCAGGTCCATCAGCCGCAAGTAGAGCCCGAGGTCCGCGGCGGGGCCGGGGGCGTGGAACAGCGCCTCTGCATAGGAGGCCCCCGAGGAGACCCCCGACGACGCCCCCGGGGAGCCCTGCGTGCCCTTGAGGTCCGCGCCCGCGCAGAACGCGCGCGTCCCGCTGCCGGTCAGCACCAGCGCCCGCAGATCGGATCGGTCGCGCACCTCGCACACGATCTCGCGCAAGGCATGCAGCGTGGCCACGTTCAGCGCATTGAGCGCCTCGGGCCGGTCAATCGTCAGCAGCGCCACGGCGCCTTCGGTCCGGAATGTCGCGCTCATGGGTATCTCCTACACGTTCGGCGATGACAGGCTGCGGCCGCCGCAGACATACAGCGTCTGGCCGGTCACGTACGACGCCTCCGGGCTGGTGAAGAAGCTCACTGCATTGGCGATATCGTCCGCCGTGCCGATACGCTGCACAGGCACCGACTTTCGCAGGCGCGCCTGCACGTCCGGCTCGAAATTGCGGAACAGCGGGGTATCGACGATGCCGGGCGCCACGGCATTGACCGTGATGCCTTTCGACGCGAACTCGATGGCGAGCGAGCGTGTGAGGCTGACCACGCCGCCCTTGGCGGACGAGTAGTTGGCCTGCCCGAAACCGCCGAGCCATGCCCGCGACGAGATATTGACGATGCGGCCGTAGCCGCGATCGACCATCCCCGGCAGCGCGGCGCGGCAGCACAGAAACGGCGCGCGCAGGTTCGTATCGACAACGAGGTCCCAGTCTTCGTCGCGCATCTTGAGGAAGCGCATATCGCGGACCACGCCCGCGTTATTGACGAGGCAGTCGATGCGGCCCAGCTTCGCTTCGATATGCGCGAACGCGGCGTTGACGGCCATGGAGTCGGTCAGATCGACGGTCACGCCCATCGCGCGGCGATCTGACTGAAGCAGTCCGGCTACCGCATCGGAGAGCGCATCGGCATCGCGATCGAGCAGCGCCACCGCCATGCCCTGTGCGGCAAGGCGCGTGGCAATGCCCAGGCCGATGCCGCGTGCCGCCCCGGTGACCACGGCGACGCGTTCGTTGTCGGAGGTGTCGGGGATATCGGGAGTGCCGGCAATGTTGGGGCTGTCAACGTTCATCTCAGACCCCCAGAATATGCACGGACGACGCGGCATGATCGACGCCCGCGATGCCGCCGCCCGTGCACTGCGTCAGACCGATGCGAGCATTGGCCACCTGCCGGCCGCCCGCGCGATCCTGCAGATGCCACATGACCTCGACCATCTGCGCGATGCCGGTCGCGCCGAGCGGATGCCCCTTGGCGAGCAGGCCGCCGCTCGGATTGACGGGCACGCGGCCGCCAAGGCGTGTGGCGCCCGACCGCAGCAGCGGCACCGCGTCACCGGGTGCGGCGAGCTGCAATGCCTCGTAGTACAGCAACTCGGCAATCGTGAACGCGTCGTGCAATTCCACCACGTTGACGTCGCGCGGGCTTACACCGGCCTGGTCGTAGGCCTGCCTCGCGGCACGCGCGGTGATCTCGGCATCGAGGATGTCGTCGTCGGCCTGTTCCCGGACGCCCGACACCACCACCGAAGACAGGACCTTGACGGGCTTGCGCTGCGTGGGCCGGCGCGTGGTCATCACGACGGCGGCCGCGCCATCGACCTGCGACGGGCAGCATTGCAGCAGCGTCAGCGGGTCGGCGATCATGCGCGAGCCGAGGACCTCGTCGATCGTCGTTTCGGTGCGTTGCTGTGCGAACGCGTTGAGCGAACCATGATGGCGATTCTTGACGGCGATCGCGGCAAGATCTTCCCGCGTGGCATCGCGTTCGTGCAGGAAACGCGTGCCGCGCATCGCATAGACCGCGGGCAGCACCATGCCCGCCGTCGCGTAGAGGTCGGTCTTGATGTCGTTGCGCTGCATCGGGATGGTGCCGCCGCCGAGCGCGGTCAGCTGTTCGATGCCGAACACGAGCACGGTCGAATACTGTCCGGCCATCAGCGCGTGGCGCGCCAGATGGACGCCGGTCGCACCGCTGGCGCACGCGTTCTCGACGTTGTAGACCGGAATGCCGCGCAGGCCCAGATCGCGCACGATCAGCTGTCCGAGGATCATGCCGTCGAGCACATTGGCGCAGTACACGGCCTCGATGTCATCGAGCGCAACGCCGGCGTCATCGACCGCCTTGAGGATCGCCTGCTGGGCCAGTTCGGGCGCGAGCACGCCCGTGTGGCGGCCGAAGGACGTCATGGCGCCGCCGGAAATATAGATGTCTTGCATGATCGCCATCACTCCTGAATCGCTTCGCTGATTGCCACGAACACATAGCCGTACGTGTCGTCGGCCCGCACGGCGTAGCGGTCGCCGATGACCGGTCGGTCCTTCCCCTCCAGCCGGCCGAATATGCGCACCGGGCCGTCGAAGTCGACATAGCCGAGCGCGTAGGGCTGCAGCCCCGATTTCGCGGAGGGATGAATGATCGTGAAGCTGTAAACGCTTCCCGCCCCCGTCACGGGAACGGTCGCGTGGCGCGCGGCCAGCGGCGAATGGTCGGGCAGGGCCGGGAACACGTACTCGCCCGTCGCGCGGTCGCGGGATGCGAGTAGCGTGGGCGGCGCGGCGGTGCTCCACAGGTTGGCAGGGACGTTTGACATGGGCGGTCTCCTTTATCGGTCTTTGGCGGATTGCGGCGGGTGCCGTGCGTTGACTCGATATTGGTGCGCGGCCGCCCCGCCGACAAACGAGATTTCCGCCGCGTTCGCTTGAGAAAAACGCAATCGGCAGACGGCAAAAAGCCCGCGCAAGGCGGGCTTCCGGGCCATGCGGCGGTCCGGATCAGGGCTGACCGGCGAGCTTCGCGAAGTCCCGGTCGAGCCGCGCCAGCGAGCTATCGATCCTGGTGCGCCGGTCCTGAATCCATGCCGCTTGATCGGCCAGCGTCTGCTTCGCTTCCTTGAGCATGCGGTCCATTTCCGCGGGCTGCGGGCCACCCGCCGTCGCGCGATGGTTGACGATCGCCACGGGGTCGAGCGTCTCGCGGAACTCCTGCTCGCTCATCGGCAGCGTCGCGGGACCCGTAGCGGTGTCGAACTCCCCGATGGCCTGCGCATAGATGCGCTGCGCTTCCGTGTACGGGAAATCGCTCGGGCGGATGTTTTTCGCCTTCGCATAGTCAACGACTTCCGACGCAAAGTGGTGGCCCACGCGGAACGGCAGCTTGTACTTGCGCATCAGTACATCGGCCAGTTCCTGCGAGGCGGTCCAGTCGCTGTTCAGCTCGTCGAGCGCGCGATCGCGGTCGATGACCAATGCGTTGAGAATACGGTCCCAGCCCTGCAGCACCTTGATGGCGCTCTGCACCATCTCCTTGTTCGGCTTGACCTCCTTGGCGTCGGCCATGCCCGGCGGCAGGTTGTGCGCGCGCATTACGGGTCCCATCGCCAGCGTGATCGCGGTGGAGGCCTCCGCGCGCGTCCCGTTGAGCAGCCCGGGATTGCGCTTCTGCGGCATCGCGCTGGACACGTACGTATTGCCGCCGCCTTCGCGCAGCAGAATCCACGGGCGCGAGTTCGCGTACTGCGCCATCACGTCCTCGATAAAGCTACCCGCATGCAGCGCGATGCTGGTCACGATGGCGCCGGCTTCCACGGGCTGATCGACGGCCGCGATCTGGTGCGCGTCGTAGGCGTTGTTCACGATCTTCGAGAAGCCCAGGTAATTCCCCATCCGCTGGCGATCGAGCGGCCAGCTCGTGCCATTCAGGACCGTCGTCCCCATCGGCGACTGGTCGATGCGCGCATAGGCCTCGCGAATCCGCTGCGCGTCGCGGTCCAGCGCGGCGGCGAAACCGAGGAGGTAGTGGCCATAACTATTGGGCTGTGCCGCGACGCCATTGGTGTAATTGGGCACGATGGTCTTGGCATGCTGTTCCGCCAGTCGCACGACGGTGGACGCCGTGGTGTTCAGTTGCGCCGCGAGCTTGAGCATCTCGTCGCGCAGAATCGCCGCACGGTACGTGGCATGCATATCCTGGCTCGACCGGCCCGCATGCAGCAGGGTCACTTCGACGCCGCCAGCCTTGATCAGCAGCGGTTCGAAGGTGATGACCGTGGAAGGCCGCTTGCCCCCCGCCTGCTCGCCATCCTTGAGCACCTTGTGGAGCCCGACGGCGATGCGCCGCGCGGTGGCTTTATCGAGCAGGCCCTGCTCCGAATTGATGACGGCCGTCGCCTTGTTGATCTCGCCGAGCCAATAGAACTCGTCGCGTTCTTTCGCCTGCTGCGCGTGGACAGGAACCGCCTGCACCAGCATGAGCGTGGCCAGGGCGATGAGTTTCGATTTGAACATTGGAATGCGGACGCGACAGTGGCGTAGCTCGGTTAACGTATGTCAGGTAACGTAGGTCAGGTAGCGCAGGACTATAGCGCATCCACATTCGATGACAAATATCGATGCGACGCGTATCCATATCTCTAGCGTATGGCAGTCCTGGCGGGCGCCGCGGCGCGCAGGTATCCGTCTACCGCCGTCACGAGATTGCCGACCGCATGGTCGAGGTCGGCGGTGGAGGCATCGTCGCTGGACCCCTCTGCCGCGGGAAAGATCGGCAATTCGGACGCCTGCGCGGGCGGGGCCTCCAACGCCTCGAGCATCTGGCCGGCCGCATCGTCGTAAGCGTCCGCGCGCTGCCGATCGCGCGCATCGGGCTCGCCGGCACGCAGCACTTCGATCACGGCGGCCGCACCGCAGATGATGCGTGCCGCCACGATGACCTCTCGCAGGCGGTCCAATGCTGCCGATCGCCACCTTCCCTCCAGCATGATCCTTTCGCGCGCCGTCTCCAGGCGCGTGCTGGCCATGCCGGCCTCGCGTTGCAGGTGGTCCAGCTTGGCCGCCTGGCTCGGGGCAAGCCTTGCCACGGCGGCGGCGAATGCCATGTTGGCGGAGATCGTCGATGAGAGGGCGGCGGCCAGGCCATTGTTGGCGCGACCCGGCCACAGCAGGAAGCTTGCCGCGACGCCCACGCATGCGCCGACGAACTCGTTGGTCAGCCGCGCGAGGATCAGGCCATCGGCGGGGCGAATGAAATCCGACAGCAGCATGAACATCGGCGTCAGGAAGACCACGAACAGCCCATAGTTCACGAGGCGCAGGGAGACGGTAATCGCCGCGAGCGGAAGGATGGCGAGCGCCATGGCGAGCGGCGTGGTGAGATGTGTGAGCAGATACGCGGCAAGGATGCCACCGACGAAGCTGCCGCATGCGCGTTCCACCACGCGCAGCCATGTGTTGGCGGAGATCGGCTGCGTCACGACGATCGCGGCGATCGCGCCCCAGTACGCGAACGTGACGTTGAACCAGGTGCAGACGAGATACGCGATCACCGCGGCGGTTGCCACGCGCACCGCGTGGCGCCAGACGAGCGCATCGATATGGAACGTCGCGGGGGGAGAGGGCGAAGGCGATGTGGGCGCGGGCGCGGATGCCGACTCTGCCGCCGACTGTGCCCCCGACTCTGCTCCCGACTCTGCTCCCGACTCTGCTCCCCTTGCGAGCCCATGATCGTGCTCCGCCAGCCTCAGGATCGCCATGGCCGCGAAGGATACCGCCCGCGCGGCCTGGTCGTTGCGTCCCGCCGTCCGCCGCACGAGGGCGTGGGCCTGCGCGCGCGGCACGTCGGCGATCGGCATCTCCTGCTCCGCGAGGTCGCCGAGGCTCTGCAACAGTTGCCGCAGACCTTGCAGCAGGGACCGCCAGTCCTCGGGAAGCGCCACCTCCGGATTGCGCCGAGAATGTCCGAGCGCGATCAGCGCGGAGAAAACCCGGCCGGCCGCGTCGATGCCAGGTCCCAGCACAGGGGCCGTTCGCGGATCATGCGCCGCGAGCGCGCGGCCGCGTTCGATCGACATGCGGACGCCGCGGCGGTAGACGGTGTCGAATGCCTCCCAGCCGTCGGCATCCATGCCCGGCCGCGCGTCCAGCATTTCCAGATGACCGGCCATATCGTCGAGCCGCGCGAAGATCGTCTCGAGCGTGAGGCAGGCGGACTGCCGGAAGGGCAGTTGCCACAGCACGATGCAGAACAGCATCGTCCATAACGAGCCGAGCAGGAAATAGCCGCCCTGCAAGAGGGCGCCGCCGAACGGCGCCGGCGACGCCACGCCGATGACCACGGCCAGCGAGGCGATGAGTCCCGCCTGCGCCGGCATCGGCCCGAGCGCGGGCTTGTACGACCGCGTCAGTCCGCAGAGGAACACGAGCACGAATAGCGTGACGATGCTGGCGCCATACCCCCAGTGCGCGAGATAGGCCGCAGCGGGCAGGACGACCGCGCCGAGCGCGGTGAACATGCCCATGCTCCTGAGACGTTCGTCCTTCGCGCCTTGCGGATCGCAGAGGCAGTTCCAGAACGCGGCCACCGCCCCGAATGCGACCTCCGGGCGCGCGAGCAGCACGGCGGCGCAGAGCATCGGCGCCATGGCCAGCGCCGCGTGAATGCCTTCCGCCACGGCGATGCGCTCGGGCGTCACGGCGAACACGTGGCCCTCCGACCGCAGCGTGCGACGGCTGACAAGGGAAACAAGCTTGCCGAGGAGGGCCATGAGACCTTTTGGCGTGTCGGGGAGGCGATGTGGCTGCTACCCCATTCTAGATAGCCCGGGGATTCCGGCAAGCTCGACGATGGTCGGGGGTCACACCATGAAAAACCCGACTGGCGTCGAGGCGTTTATGTCATCACTGGAATAGATCGCGCTCGCTACACTCCAGTCATGAACAAGGCGCATGCGCGCCGCAGAAGGAGACATGATGTATCGCGATCGGATCCGGCTGGCGAGCCTCCAGGACAAGATCATGTCGGCGGAAGATGCTGCCGCCCTGATTCAAGACGGCATGACCGTCGGCATGAGCGGGTTCACCCGCGCGGGCGACGCCAAGGCAGTGCCGCTGGCACTGGCGAAGCGGGCGGAGACGGATCCGCTGCAAATCACGCTGATCACCGGCGCATCGCTGGGCAACGACACCGACAAGATCCTCGCCGAGCGCCATGTGCTCGCGCGCCGGCTGCCGTTCCAGTCCGATGCCACGCTCCGTCGCAAGATCAACGATGGCGAGGTGATGTTCATCGACCAGCATCTCGGAGAGACCGCCGAACTCCTGCGCGGCGGCCAGATCGCGCCGGTGGACGTCGCCGTGATCGAGGCATGCGCCATCACGGAAACGGGCGGCATCGTGCCGACCACCTCGGTGGGCAACTCCGCAACCTTCGCGATGCAGGCCCGGAAGATCATCGTCGAGATCAACCTCAACATGCCAGCAGCGCTGGAAGGGCTGCATGACGTGGTGTCGCCCGCGTCGCGTCCGCATCGCCAGCCGATTCCGCTCACGGAGGTCGAGCAGCGCATCGGGCTGACCTATATTCCCGTGGATCCCGCCAGGATCGCCGCCATCGTCATCACGCAGCACGACGACAGCCCGTCGAACGCCGCGGCGCCCGACGACGAGACGCGCCGCATCGCCGGCCATCTGATCGGACTGCTCGAGAATGAAGTGAAGGCCGGCCGGCTGCCGCCGTCGCTGCTGCCGCTGCAGGCCGGCATCGGCACGATCGCCAACGCCGTGCTGCATGGCCTCGCCGATTCGCCGTTCCATGACCTGACAATGTATTCCGAAGTGCTGCAGGACAGCACCATTGCGTTGCTCGATGCGGGCAAGCTTCGGTTTGCCTCGGCCTCGTCGATGACGCTGTCCGCGCCGGTGTATGAGCACGTGCTGAACAACATCGCGCACTACAAGTCGCGGCTCGTCCTGCGGCCGCAGGAAATCAGCAATCATCCGGAGGTCCTGCGCAGGCTTGGCCCCATCACGATCAATACCGCGCTCGAGTGCGATATCTACGGGAACGTCAACTCGACGCACGTCGGCGGCACGCACATGATGAACGGCATCGGCGGCTCGGGCGACTTCGCGCGCAATGCGCATCTGTCCGTGTTCGTCACCAAGTCGGTGGCCAAGGGCGGCAAGATCTCGAGCATCGTGCCGATGGTGCCCCACGTGGACAACGCCGAGCACGACGTGGATATCCTTGTGACCGAGCACGGCCTCGCGGACCTGCGCGGCCTGGCGCCGCGCGAACGGGCGCGGGCGATCATCGACAACTGCGTGGATCCGGCCTATCGCGGCATGCTGCAGGACTACTTCGAGCGCGCCTGCGCGCGGGGCGGCCAGACGCCGCATCTGCTGGAGGAAGCCTTTGCGATGCATCTGCGGTATCGCGACACGGGCACGATGCTGCCGGCGCCGGTGGCGATGCCCACGCGCGCGGCCGCGCCCGTGACGACCGCGGAGCCGCTCGCGGCCTGACCGCCGCGTCCCTCAGCGTCCCTCAGCGTCTCTCAGCGTCTCTCAGCGTCTTTCGGCGTCATGTTTTCGCCGCGCTGCCCATTATTCGGCCGCCCATTACTCGGCCCCCATTACCTCGTCGCATACGTCCAGCCACGCCCTGGCCGCGTGCGACAGGTAGCGCCCCGGCGACCAGATGTGGGCGAGCGTCCAGTCCACAGTCGGCTCGATGAGTCGCGCGACGGCCAGCCTGTCGCGCGACTCGAGCCGTGCGACGAGCGGTTCCGGCAGGAACGTGGTGCCCAGTCCCGCAGCGGCCATCGATGCCAGAAAATCCCAGTGGCCGCTTTGCGCGACGACTCTGGGCTCGATGCGCGCCTCCAGGAAGATCTGGCGCATCGTGCGCGTCAGGGAGAAGGCTTCGGTCAGCATGACCAGCGGCTCCTGGCTCAGCGCGTGCAGGGAGATCGTGCCGACCGCGGTGCGTCCCGTGGTGCGTCCCGCGGTACGCGTCGCAGTACGGCCCGCACTGCGTTCCTTCGCCCACGCCGCGTCGCGCGGGCCCACGACCCAGATGGGATACTTCGCGAACTGCCGCGTTTCCAGCGCGAGTCCGCTGTCGCCGGGCAGCACGGTCGCGCCCACCTCAATCTCGCCATTGGCGACCTGTTGCTCGATCACCTGTCCGCCATGCTCCGCCAGCGTCAGTTGCAGGTTTGGATAGCGCTTGCGAAATGCGCTGACGGCGGGGGAGAAGAACAGGTTGACCATCGGCGGAATCCCCACGTGCAGTTGCCCGCGTCCCAACGATGAGAGGTCGGCCACTTCCAGCGTCAGCCGGTGCACCACGCCGAGCGCTTCCTGGCCGCGCTCGTAGACCACCTTGCCAACGTCTGTCAGCCGCACGGATTTCCCTTCCCGGATCAGCAGCGGCTGGCCGATCTCGTCCTCGAGCTGCCTGACCATCTTGCTGATGGTGGACTGCGTCACGTACAGGGACGACGCGGCCTGCGTGAAGCTCTTCTGGCGCGCGGTTTCCACGAAGTAGCGCAGCGCGCGGATGTCGATCGGCATGTGGGTCTCGCTATGAAAATTCCGACTGGTTGGCGGCATATTAAATCATGCAGGGAATATTCGCGCGGCCACTACACTTGGCATCTCTACCCCGCAATCGCGCCGAACCGCCGGCGTGTGACATGTTATGGCGCACTGGCCCAATGCCCGGCAGTGGCTGTTCTCGCTGAAGGCATTCGTGGCCGCGATGCTGGCCCTGTACGTCGCGCTCTCTTTCGGTCTGACCCGTCCTTACTGGGCGATGGCCACGGTCTATTTCGTCGCGAATCCTCTGACGGGCGCGACGCGTTCCAAGGCTGCGTATCGTGTCGCTGGCACGGTGCTCGGGGCGGCCGCCGCGGTGATCACGGTTCCGCTGCTCGTCAATATGCCGATCGTGCTGACCGGGGCCATCGGACTCTGGATCGTTCTGCTCGTTTATCTCTCGCTATTGCAGCGGTCGCCGCGGAGTTATGTGTTTCTGCTCGCGGCCTATACGCTGCCGATCGTCGCGCTGCCGACGGTGATGGCGCCCGCCGATGTGTTCGACATTGCGGTGTCTCGGGTGGAGGAGATCGTCATCGGCATCGTGTGCGCATCGCTGGTGGGAGCCATCGTCTTTCCCGCGCGCGTGGCGCCGGCATTGCGGGCGCGGGCACAGCAGTGGCTCGACGATGCGGAGGCGTGGGCGCGCGACATTGCGGCCGGTCATCCGCGGGCGGATGCCGGGCGATATCGGCTGGCGACGGACATGCTGGCGCTGGACCAGATGATCGAACAGTTGTCTTTCGATACCGAGAGCCGGGGGACGGTGGCGCGGGCTCGCGCGCTGCGTGCGCGGATGTCGAGCGTGATGCCGGTGCTTGCCGCGCTAGACACCGTGTTGCATGCAAAGCGCGAGGGCAGCGCGGTGGCCTTGCCGCCTGCCGCGCTGGAGACCGCGGTGGCGCGGCTCCGGGCGCGGCATGAGGCGCTGATGCGAACCTGCGTGACGCTGCAGCGGGGGATTGGGGATCGGGCCGGCGCTGCCAGTCGCGAAAGCGACGGCGGGGCAAGGGGGCGAGAGGCAGGCACCGGTGAAGGGGCGGGCGCCGGTGAAGGGGCGGGCGCCGGCTCATCCAGCGAGAGCGAGGACGCGGACGGGCTGCATCACGATCACGGCATGCTGTTGTTCAACGCGGCGTCGGCAGGGCTGGCTGTCTTCTGTGTCGGCATGCTGTGGATCCTCTCCGGCTGGCAAGACGGTGGCGGCCCCGTGGCGCTGTCGTCGATCGCGTGCTGCTTTTTTGCGACGGTCCATGAACCGCGCCCCGTGGCACGCCTGTTCATCAAATGGGGCGCCGTCTGCGCGACGATCTCGTTGTTCTTCCTGTTCGTGGTGCTGCCCTATGCCCAGACCTTCGAAGCACTGACTGGCCTGCTTGCCTTGCCGTACGTCGGCATCGGCGCGCTCATCGCGCGTCCCGGGTATAACGTGGTGGCGATGCTGCTCGCCATCACCACAGCGTCGTTCACCAACGTCCAGAGCATCCACGACGCCAATTTCATCGGATTGTTCAACACTTACCTCGCCAACGCCGCGGCATTGCTGTTCGCGCCGCTGTGGGCCATGCTCGTCCGCCCCTTCGGCTCGCAAGCCGTGGCCCGCCGGCTGATTCGCGCAAGCTGGCACGACCTGGCGCGCGCGGCCACCTGGCGCGCGGTCGATATCCCGGCCTCGGGCGCGGGCTTCGGCGCGCGCATGCTGGACCGGCTCGGTCAGCTGACGCCGCGGCTTGGCGCGACGCGTGGGAAGGTGGCGTCGGATGGCTTCGCCGAACTGCAGATCGGCTTTTGCACGATGGCGTTGCAACGGGCATTGCCATCGTTGCGCGGGCCGCTCCGGAAGGCCGTGCGACGCGTGTTGGCCATCGTCGCGCGGCATTTTCATACGCAGGCGCGGACGGGGAGCGCGGGGACAGTGCCGCCCGCGTTGCAGACGTGGATTCACGTGGCGTTGGCCGAAGCATCGCAGTTGCGGGATCGGGAACTCGCGGCCAGCGTGGAAAGCGCGCTGGTTGTGTTGGGCGTCACGCTTGGAGGGCATGAGACCGCGCGTTGACGACGAGCTCGACAACGTCGTCGAAAGGCAGTCGGAAGGTCGTCGGAAGTCGCGCCGATACGAATCGCATATCTTGATAACTACCATTATCTCGATGGAAACTTTAATCCCGGAAGTCCCACCGCTGAGGTATCATCCGGAAACCCGTTTTGCCCCGAGTTTTATTGCGATAGTCCGTGCCAGTCCCAGAAAAAGAACCCGTCCGACGCCAGCGCGCCGCCATCGCCCCCGACAGGCTGCTCGGCCCCCATCACTTCGCGTTCTACCGTGGCTGGCTCGAAGGCGTCGACCTCGCCCGGCTGGCCGACCGGTATCTCGATACGGGGCTCGACCTCCGCGTCGCCCGCGCGACCGTGGACTGGATCGCGGAGGAACTGGCCCGGGGCGTCCGCCGCCTCGCCACGCGAAGCAGGGCCGCGGCGGGGGAGGGCGGCACACCGCAACGCCGCTGGAGCGAGTCTGCCTGGCACGCGCTATTCCATCCGCCGGCCGGCGAGACGGCCGCCGCCCGCATCGCAAGACGCAAACGCCAACAGCGCGCGCTCGAGGAACTGCAGCCGCTGCTCGCCGCAAGACCCGCTCCCGACGATGCGGTCGCGGGCTGGTTCACACCCGCCATCGCACAGCGCCTCACCGCAGCAGGCATGACCACGCTCGCGATGCTGCAGGCCGGCATCGCGCAGGGTGGCGCGCGGTGGTTCCAGCGTGTGGACCGCATCGGCGCCCACACGGCCCGGCGCATCGAAGCATGGCTGGCGGAGTTCGCCGCCGAGCTGGGCGCCATTCCCGCCGCCGCACTGGTCCCCCGACGCAGCGCGACCGCCGCCGAGCTTGCAAGCCTTCGCCCGCCCGCCGCGATGGTCGCCCCGCTCGAATCGCTGTTGCTGCCGCCGGCCCTCGACGGCCGCCAGGGCCACAACCGCGCGAACGCCGGCAGCGAGCAGCGCATTGCCGCGCAGAACGACCTCATGGCGATTCATGCGTGGCTCGGCGTCCATCCCCCCATCGGCGGCCACACATGGCGTGCCTATCGCACGCAGGCCGAGCGCTTTCTACTGTGGGCCGTCTTCGCGCGCGGCAAGGCGCTGTCCGACCTGACCGTCGAGGATTGCAGTGCGTATCTCGCGTTCCTCGCCGATCCTCAGCCCGCCGCGCAATGGGTGGGACCGCGCGGGACGCCGCGCTATCGCTTCGACTGGCGCCCCTTCGAGGGGCCGCTATCGCCGGGCAGCGTGCGCCAGGCCTACACGATCGTAAAGAGCCTTTGCGCATGGCTCGTCAGCGCGCAGTACCTGCGCTACAACCCGTTCGCGCTGCTGCCAAAGCCGAAAGCGGCGGGGCAGGGCCGCATCAAGGTGGCGCGCAGCTTCACCGACGCGCAATGGCAATTCCTGCGCGGCTTCGCCGCGGGGCTGCCGCCCGATGACGCGCGCACCGCCCGCATGCAGTTCCTGTTGCGCTTTGCCTATGCCACGGGCCTGCGCATCTCCGAGCAGGCGCAGGTCACCGTTGGCGATCTGCGCCAGCAGGATCTCTCGGCCGATCAGCGCGGCGTGTGGACGCTGTCGTTCATCGGCAAGGGCACGCGCGCCCGCGAGGTCCATGTGCCCGCGCCCGTGATCGAGGCCCTGCGCGACTACCTGCAGGCGCGTGGGCTCGTGCGCGAGTTCGAACGCCTGCATCCGGCCACGCCGCTGATCGGCCGCGTCAAGAACGACGGTGCCAGCGGCAAGCTCTCCGTAGCGCAGCTCGACGCGATCTGGAAGGGGTTCTTCGCGCAGGCGGCCGACGTTCTCAAGACCGAGGACGCCGCCGCCGCGGCGCGCCTCGCGCAGGCCAGCGCGCACTGGCTGCGCCATACGTTCGGCTCTCACGCGATCGCGCGCGGCGTGGCGCTCGACGTCGTGCAGCACCAGCTTGGCCACGCGTCGCTGGCCACCACATCGGTCTACGTCCACGCGGAAGATGCGCGGCGCGCGCGGGAACTCGATCAGGCCGGCATGTATTGACCATCGCCCGCCGATGGGCCCATCCTGTCGCGTCACCGTTGCAATATCGTCGCCCCGCGCGACGAGAGGGAGGAGGGCACATGCTCAAGCACATCGAAACCGGCCTGCTGGACATCGCCTATGACGAACAGGGCGAGGCGGACGGATGGCCCGTCGTGCTGCTGCACGGATTTCCATACGACATCCACACCTACGACGACGTGGTCCCGCGCTTGAAGCGGCATGGGGCCCGCGTCATCCGGCCCTACCTGCGCGGCTACGGGCCGACGCGCTTCCTGTCACCCGATACGCCGCGCTCCGGCCAGCAGGCGGCACTGGGCGCGGATCTGCTGGCGCTGCTCGACGGCCTGCATATCGGGGACGCGATACTCGGCGGATACGACTGGGGCGGCCGCGCCGCGTGCATCGTGGCCGCGCTTCACCCATCGAGAGTCGGAGGGCTGGTTTCGGTCAACGGCTACAACATCCAGAACATTGCCGCCGCCATGCAGCCCGCCCAGCCGGAACAAGAGTATCGGCTCTGGTATCAGTATTACCTTCATGGCGAACGGGGGAGGGCAGGGCTTGCCGCGCATCGCCGCGAGTTCTGCCGATTGCTCTGGTCGCTGTGGTCGCCCACGTGGCACTTCACCGAGGAGACCTTCGCGCGTAGCGCGGCGTCCTTTGACAATCCCGATTTCGTCGACGTCGTCGTGCATTCGTACCGGCATCGTTTCGGATTGGTCGAGGGCGATCCTCAGTTCGACGACATCGAGCGCCAGTTGGCCGCCGCGCCGCCGATCAACGTTCCCGCGATCACGCTCGATGGCGGCGCGGACGGCGTCATGCCGCTGGCCGGAAACCAGTCCAATCTGCATCGTTTCACCGGCCGCCACCAGCGCCGCGTCGTGGACAACGTGGGCCACAATCTTCCGCAAGAGGCGCCGGAAGCGTTCGCCGACGCGATATTGGAAGTCCATGGATGGCGGCAGCCGGGGACTCCTGCCCGGTAACGCCCGAGCCGAAGACGCCCCTCCGCGGTGCAAGCGGACAGCGAGCAAATCGTACCGGCAATCGCGCTCCGGAAAATGTAATTGCTGCGCGCGCGGGGCGATCGAAACACGGCCGTGTGTCGCGTCTGGCGCTGGAATGAAGCTTGCGTTGCGGTGGCGATCCGTTTCCGCCTGGAGCCTTCATGTCCGCCGCAATGCCCGTCCGCCCGATTCCCTTCGACCCCAGCCTCGAACAGGTGCCGGAGGACGAGGCCACCACGGTGATCAAGCTGATGGAGGTGCTGCACGAGATCCAGCAGACCACCGCGAAGGACTACGGCTATGCGGTCCGCAGTGTCCATGCAAAGTGCCATGGCGTGGTGGACGCGGAGATGGAGGTGCTCGCCGATTTGCCGCCTGAACTCGCGCAAGGCTTGTTCGCGACACCGGGTCTGCATCCGGTCGTGATGCGGCTGTCCACGAATCCGGGCGACGTTCTCGAAGACAGCGTATCGACGCCGCGCGGGCTAGCCATCAAGATCAGCGAGGTGCCCGGCGAGCGGCTACCCGGCAGCGAGGGCCGGAGCACGCAGAATTTCGTGATGGTCAACTCGCCAGCGTTCTCGGCGGCCACGCCGGAGAAACTGCTCGCGAACCTGAGCCTGCTCGCCAAGACGACGGACCGGGCCCCGCGCGCGAAGAAGGCGCTGTCGGCGATGCTACGCGGGGTCGAGCAGGCGATCGAATCGGTCGGCGGCGAGAGCGCGACGCTCAAGAGCCTGGGCGGCCATCCACCGACGCATATTCTGGGCGAGACGTTCTACACGTGCGTCCCCATCCTCTACGGCCCGTACTATGCGAAGGTCAGCATCGTGCCCGTGTCCCCGGAGATTGCCGCGCTGGAGGGCACGCGCATCGCCTTGCGCGATCAACCCGATGCGCTGCGCGAAGCGGTCCGCGCGTTCTTTGCGCGGCAGGGCGCGGAATGGGAAGTGCGCGTGCAACTTGCCACGGACGCCAACACGATGCCGATCGAGGACGCATCCGTCGAATGGGACGAGGGCGTCAGCCCCTATCTGCCCGTGGCGCGTATTCGCGCACAGCCGCAGGACACGTGGGCGGAGGCGCGCGTCACAGCCATCGACGACTGCATGTCGTTCAACCCATGGCACGGAATCGCCGCGCATCGCCCGCTGGGCGGCATCATGCGCGTGCGCCGGCATGTGTACGAGGCCTCGGCCGACTTCCGCGAGCGGTTCAATCAGTGCCCCATGCATGGATAAGCACCGATAAGCATGGATAGTCAGGGTCGGTCACGGTCGGCGCGATCACGCGCTGGCCACGACCCTGACGGGAATCGACTTTACCGCGGGAACGTGGCTCTCCTTTGCATGGTGCCAGAGCGGCACCAGCGGATTGCATTCGGGGAAATAGCCCGCCACGCAGCCCGCCGGCAGATCGAACGCCACGACCTCGAAGGCGTCCACGCGCCGCGGCACACCATCGTCCGCCACCGTTTCCAGCGCAACTCGCTGCCCAGCGGCGAGGCCGAGACGATGGATGTCGTCCGGGTTCATCAGGACCACCATGCGCGTGCCCTTGATACCGCGGAAGCGGTCGTCGAGCGAATAGATCGTCGTATTGAACTGGTCGTCGCTGCGCAGCGTGAACAGCCGAAGGGTGGTGGCGTCGATCGGATGCACGTCGGGATCTTCGCATAGCGATTGCGGTGTGAAGAACTCCGCGCGGCCGCTTTTCGTTTTCCACTTTCGCTCGCGCGCGGGCAGGGGGCGGTGAAACCCGCCGGGCGTCCACATGCGCGCGTTGAAGTCGTGAAAGATCTCGGGATAGGTTTCGGCGATGGCTTCGCGGATCAGCGCGTAATCGTTCTCCCACGCCGTCCACGGTACCGAATGCGTTGGGCCAGCGTCGCCGATCGTCGCACGCGCGATGCCCGCGACGATCTGCTGCTCGGACAGCAGGTCGGGGCCCGCCGGCCTCGCAATGCCATGGGACCCGTGCATGCAGCCCGTGCTGTCTTCCATCGAAACGGCTTGCGGTTTGTCCCCCCGCATGTCGCGCTCGATGCGGCTCAGGCAGGGCAGGATGTACGACACGGTGCCGTGCACGAGGTGGCTGCGATTGAGCTTGGTCGTGATGCCGACCGTCAGGCGCAGCCTGCGCCATGCCGGCTCGAACGCAAAGCGGTCCGGCACCGAACGGACCAGATTGCCGCCGAGCTGGATCACCGCAAGGACGCTTCCCCCGATGATGCCCTTGCAGGCGCCGACGGTATCGAGCCCTTTCTCGCGCGGCGGCTCGAACCCATATTGCGCGGCAAGCTTGTCGAGTGGCGCGAGTTCAGGTTTCTCGGTGATGCCGACCGTGCGCTGCCCCTGCACGTTGGAATGGCCCCGCACGGGAGAGGGCCCCGCGCCGGGCTTGCCGATATTCCCACGCAGCAGGAGCAGATTGGTCAGCATCCGGACGTTCTCCACGCCGAGCCGATGCTGGGTCAATCCCATGCCGTAATGCGCGATCACCGCGCTGGCCTTGCCATACTCCGCCGCCGCGGCTTCTAGCGCGGCGCGCGTCAACCCGCTCTCGCGCTCGATGTCCGCCCACTCGGTTTGCGCGACGAACGCCGCGAACGATTCGAAGCCGACGGTATGCGCGGCGATGAAGGCACGGTCGAGTAGTCCCGGTTTGCTGTCGCGCAAGGCGAGGGCGTCTGCTTCGAGCAGTGCCTTGCAGAGGCCGGTGATCGCGGCAAGGTCCCCGCCTGCCTTGACCTGATGGTATTGCGTGCTGATCTGCGTGGCGCCGGGCGTCAGCATTTCCGCTGGCGACTGCGGATTCACGAATCGCACGAGGCCCGGTTCCCGGATGGGGTTGAACGTAATGATCGGCACGCCGCGGCGGCGCGCGTCCTGCAGTGGATGGAGCATGCGCGGGCTGTTCGTCCCGACGTTTTGCCCGAAGAAGAACATCAGGTCGGTCTTCTCGAAATCATCCAGCGTGATCGTGCCGACGCCCACGCCGATGGCCGCGGTCAGCGCCACCGACGTGCTCTCGTGGCACATGTTCGAGCTGTCGGGCAGGTTGTTCGTGCCGTACTGCCGCGCGAACAGCTGATACATGTACGCGGTTTCCAGCGAGGCACGGCCCGATGTGTAGAACACGGCGGCGTTGGGCGCGATCGCGCGCAGCTCTCGCCCGATCTCTTCGAACGCGCGCTCCCACGACACAGGTTCATAACGGTCGGTCTGCGCGTTCCATCGCATCGGCGAGGTCACGCGGCCCGCTTCCTCCAGATCATGGTCGTGCCATGTCTCGAGTTCCGCGACCGTATGCGTGGCGAAGAAATCGGGATCGACCCGTTTGTCCGTCAGGTCCCACGCGGTGGCCTTGGCGCCGTTCTCGCAGAACTCGAATGTATGCGGGTCTTTCGGCTTGGCCCACGAACAGCTGGTGCACATGTGGCCGTCGGGCTTGTTCTGCCGCATGAGGACGCGGCCGCCTTCGAGGGCCGCATGTTCGCGCGTGAGGACTTCCGCGACGGCTTTTACCGAGCCCCAGCCGCCCGAGGCATGTCCATACTCTTTCGTTTCTTTTTTACCGCCCGGCATAGGAACTCCACGTACGAATGCGCATGGCCGCCATTGGAGGCCATGCGTGGTGTCATTCCCGTTGACGGGTGCAAATTTCGTACCCTGTTTTATCTCGTACCAGGCTTAGCGTAGCGGAATCCGCGCCGTGAAACAGGTTCCGCACTCGCGGGTGGAGCGCACTTCCAGCGCGCCGCCATGGGCGCGGACGATCTCGTGGCAGATGTACAAGCCGAGTCCCAGGCCGCCGGCGGCGCTGCGTTCCGCCGGCCGCCAATACGGCTCGAAGAGCCGTTCCAGATCCTCGGAGGCGATGGGCTTGCCGCCGTTCGTCACGGACAGCACCAGTTCCGCTTCCAGCGCCTGCGCCCGGATGACGACCGGCGCTTCCGCATCGCCGTAGGCGAGGGCGTTCCCCAGCAGATTCGACACAAGCTGCTGCAGTCGCGCGACGTCGCAATGGACCGTCGTGTCGATGTGAATCTCTTCGACGATCACGCGGTCGGGACGGGTCTCCGCCAGTTCGGCGACAACGGCGTGCAATGCGCAGGCGAGATCGGACTCGGCGCGCGGGGCAACCGTCATCCCCGCGCCCAGCCGGCCGCGCGCGAAGTCCATGACGTCTTCGATCAGGCGCGACATGCGCTGCACCGCGGATTGGATGCGCTGGCCCGTCTTGACGTGTACCGGGTCGGACTTTTGCGCGATCAGTGCCTGCGCCGCATAGCTGATCGCGGAGAGCGGATTGCGGAGGTCATGGCCCAGCACCGCGATGAACTGCTCGCGCAGTTTCGCGGTCTCCCGTTCCTCGGACAACGCCGCGCGAACGCCCTGCGTCGCGCGATCGCTCGCGAGTTGCGCGGCGATGAGGCTCGCGAAGCTTTCGAACATCGCGAGCGTGCGCGAGTTGGCGACCGAGGCCGGATTGGCGTCGATGGCGCAGAGGTTACCGAAATAGGATCCATCGGGCAGCACGATCGGCACGGAGATATAGCTCCGCAAGCCGTAGATCAGCGGCGTGTGATGACCGTTGTAGATCGGATGCTCGTTGAAATCGTCCACCACGATCGGCTGACGCGCGGCGCGCGACTCGAAGCACAGCGTTGTACGCAGATCCAGTTGCCCGCCAGCGGCAAGCCCGAACGACACGCGATCATGCACCGCGCAGGCCGTCCACGACTCATCGGTCACCCGCGCGACGGCGGAGAAGCCCATGCCCGTCGCGTCGCACACGAGCTGCAGGATCGTCGGCACCGCGCTGATGCGGCTGACCGACGCAATGTCTTCCACCGGAACGGCAGGGGGCTGTGGCGCGGGGAGGGAGACACTCATCTGCGGGCTTTCTTGTTGTGCTAACCGGATTCACGCGTGGAGGCCGGTGGCCTGTGACGAAACGCGTACGCACAACATAGTACAGCGCGCGGATGGCTCCCGACACGCTTCAAGTCCTCCCCATCATCCGAGTCACCCCTTCATTTCCGCGATCGTCTGATCGGTGGTCAATACGGCGTGCGCCAGAAACTGATAATTCGTCATCGCGGCCTTGTAGCCGTCTCCGATGGTGGGATGACGCGGTCCCGCGACGGCGTCCGAGATCACGGCCACCACAAATCCCTGTTCGAGCAGATCCCGCAGATGGGACTCGACGCAAAGATTCGCGATCATCCCGCCGAGCAGGATTTTCGAGATGCCGTTCTTTCTCAACTGCAGGACGAGGTCGTTGGTTTGCGGGCCAAAGACCTTATGCGGGCTGACGACGATGGTTTTCCCATCGTTGATGTATGGCTTGAACGATTCGAGCCAGTCGGCGCCCGATCCTTCGAACCCAGTGAGATCCAGCGCGCCGGCTCTGGCAAAGCTCTTGTTTTCAAATTCACCTTGTTCGATCGGCCCGTTCATTTTCCACGTGACATCGGTCGGATAGAAGTAGTGCGGCGATATGAAAACCAGGTAGTCCAGTTCCTTGGCCTTTTTGAAAACGCGCTCCATGTTCTCCACCGTCTTGTTCTCTGTGACGCTCTCCTTGAGAACCGCCCAGTTCACGCCCCGAGGGCTGAGCACATCGTTCTGCGGATCGATGAAGACCACGGCGGTATCGCTGCGTTGACATTGCATGGTAGCCCCTTGGTGAGTTCGCCTTCAGCCAGACGACGGCATTAGTGCTAGGAACATTAGTTCCTGTTCAGCCGTCACGCGTCGATCGCTTGTCGAAATGGCACCACGCCTTAAGAAATCGCATCACCATGCGCCCCGGCGGCCCCGATGGTCGTGATTCCGGGCTGGCCGGCAATCCAGGTTTGGACGAACCTTCTAGCAGCGTCGATATGCCGGAGGGGCCAGTCATGCGTGTGCGTAGCGTAGTCGTGCGTTATCCCTTGCTCGTTGCCGCGACCTTGAGCGTTCTTTTCCCCCTCGAATCGACGACCGTCGCAGCCGCGAACGAGGACGCCGTTGGCTCGCCGATCTTCGGCGTGACGCTGCCCCCCGGGTATCGGGAGTGGCCCTTCGTCAGCATTGCGCATGAAGCGGGGGACAACAACGACATACGGGTGGTATTGGGAAACGAGACCGCCATGACGGCGTTCCGCAACGGCGTCCGGCCGTTTCCCGACGGCAGCATCATCGTTCGTCTCGCATACGTCTACGAGCCCTCGGCGCAGAACAACGCGGCGTTTGGGCGCGAGCAATCGTTCGTCGCTGGCAAGCCGACGAACGTGCAGGTGGAAGTAAAGGATTCAAAGCGGTACGCCAGTACGGGAGGATGGGGGTACGGGCAGTTCGAGGAGGGAAAGGTGAATACGAGTCTCAAGGTGATCAACAGCTGCTTCGCCTGTCATCAGAAGCTGCCCGCCAAAGAGGACTTCATATTCACCAGGTTTTCCAGGTAGACCTGAGCCATCGATGGCAGGCCGAAGGCCGTGCGGCACCAACGTTATTTAACATAATACGTGTTGTACATTAAACATGTATTATGAAGCACTTAGACGGCTTGGCTCTTCGGATGCGCCAGGAAAAACCTCACCATCTCGCGGCTGGCGTCTGGTCCTTTGGGGTCCGTGTACGACCCGGCGCGGCTGCCGCCGGACCAGGCATGGCCCCCGCCATGAAGGATCCAGTACTCCGCGGGGATGCCGCCCGGTGGCGTGATCTGGTGGCGCGTGTACGCGCGGCCCGGGCGCGTGGTGTTGCGCGCTGTGTTGCGCGCTGTGTTGCGCCCTGTGTCGCGCGTGGTTTGGCGTTGCTCCGGGCCTTGCTCGTACGGCTCGATCAGGCGCCCGCCGTTGGACGGATGCACGGTGGGGTCCGCGTCTCCGTGAAAGACGATCATCGGGCGTTGCGGGCGTACGGGCGCGGTGGTGCCGCGCTTGGAGATGCCGAGGCCCGTGCCGCCCTTCATGGCGCCCAGTGCCGATGGCAGATCGTGCGCGGCACCGGCCGGCAGGCCCGAGTGGACGCCGGCGGCGGCGTACAGGTCCGGATAGCGGTCGATCATGATGGCGGCCATGGCGCCGCCGGCGGAAAGGCCCGCGATGTAGATCCGCCTGGGGTCGATCGGCTGGGTGGCCAGGACCTCTCGCGTGATACCGGCAAGGATCGCCGGTTCGCCGCGGTCGGCTTGCTGGTCGCCCGGGCGGAACCAGTTCCAGCATTTCGATGGGTTCGCGTTGGCGCCCTGAATGGGATAGACCACCGCGAAACCGAGTTCGTCGGCCAGCGCGTTCATGCGCGTGCCGGCGGCGAAGTCGTCCGCGTCTTGCGTGCAGCCGTGGAGCATGACGACCAACGGCATGGGCGCGCTTGCGGGCTTCGCGGGCATGTAGAGCTTGTATTCGCGTTGGCCGGCCTGATTGGCAAAGCGGTGGCTCGTGAAACGGCCGGATGCGGTGAGCGGCTCGCCGGCCGTGGCGGGCTCCACGGTGGGTTCCAGTATTGGCGCCAACGCGGGCTCCACGGTCGGCTCAGCCACCGCCCCTGCCGGCTTGCGGCGCTTCACAGTGTCGTCGGTCAACAGGTGCTGCACGACCTGCGCGGGCATCGGCGCGCTCAGTTCATCGCGTTCCAAGTCATCGCGTTCCAGGTCATCGCGTTCCGCTCGCATGCCGCTGGGCTGCGACGAAGGCATCAGCGCGCGCTGGATGATCGCGGTGGCCTCTGCCGGCCCCGCGCTGCGGAGCGCGCGCATGGCGTCATGCATCGAAGCCAGAAAGGCGTCGTTCATTTTCATGGGGTTTCCTTGCAATGCTGGCGAACCAGCCCGGCTGAATGCCCGTAGTGCTCGTCATGAGCCGGTGTGCTATCGGATGCGTCCAGCCAATGCCGCCTTGACGGCAGCTGGCGCGTGAAAGGCTCCAAGGACGACGACCGATTCGATCGTCGCCTCGGCCAGTTCGGGTGTGACATCGGGCGCGATGCTCGCGAGACCGAGCACGCGGATCGCCAGCCGTTCGTTGGCGCGCAGCGCCGCCTCGAGGTCCTGCTTCGTGAATTGCTGAAGACCGAGAACCAGCTGGCGGCGCGTCGCCGTTTCCTCGATCGCCTTCGCGTGGACGGACAGCTGATTGCGGATGGCCGTGCGGATCAGGTCCGTCCGGTTGGAGTAAAAGCCCTCCTCCACCAGCAAGTCGATTTGCCCGAGGTCCACGGGGCCAAGGTTGATCGTGATTTTCTCGGTGTCGCCGCCCTTGGGTTTCAAGGCGACGACGGGGGCTGCGTTTGCCATTGCTATCTCGTTCCGGGACGTCGTCGGCATCCGGATACCATCCACCCGCCATCCATATGGATGGTTATACGCAACGCCGGCCCAGAGGTCAAGCGTCAAAAGGTCAAGCGTCAAAAGAAGTGCCGCACCCCAACGCGCACCATGACCTGGTCCGGCCCGGACGCCACATTCGCCGCGCCCGCCACATACGCGGCGTCGAGCACGCTGTCGGTCTTGTCGCCCGCCACGTGCTGGTAAACGGTCTGCAGGTAGACGTCCGTCCGCTTGGAGAGCAGGTAGTCCGCCATCAGCCCCACCGAGTGGTACACGGGATGTCTGCGCCCCGAGGTCGCATCGAAGGTTGCGCGCGTGTAGGCGTACATCGCGCCGAACCAGTACGAGCGGCTCGGCTGGTACTTGATGTTCGCCTCGACGTTCTGGAACCGCAGCGCGGTAAGCGTGCCGGACGCCGCGACGATGTCGCCCACGTAAGCGGAGCTGCGTGGATCGGACACGTCCGTTTGCGCGTACGACACGCCCAGCTGAAACCTGCCCATCTCGTACGTGCCCCCCGCCCCCCAGATCCTGAGCTTGCTGCCGGGCAGGTTCTGATCGGCGCCATTGTTGAGCGCGCCAAAGGACGTGGCCGAGGGGCGGTCGGCCTGGAGGTAAGCGGCGGCGAGCGTCAAACCGCCCTTCGCATACTGCGCGCCGCCGCTGAACACGCGATTGTTCGAGAACTTCGTGTCCTCGCTGAAGCCGTACAGGCCGCCGAACTTCAGGCCCCCTATCGCCGGGCTCGTGTACTTGACGGCGTTGTTGATGCGAAACGTATTGATGAGGTTGTCGTTGTCGTATGGGTGCGCGAACATGTAGCCGCCCCACGAGCCGCCCGCGGTGGTCTGCGCGAGGTAGTCCACCACGGAGTCGTACTGGCGCCCGAGCGTGACGGCGCCCCAGCGCTCGTCGTTCAGGCCCATATAGGCCTGCCGCCCAAACAGCGCGCCGCCCTGATACGCGCGGCCGTTGTCGACATCGAAGCCGTTCTCGAGCAGGAACAGCGCCTGCGTGCCGCCGCCGAGATCCTCGCTGCCCTTGAGGCCCCAGCGGCTGCCATGCGGGAACCCGCTGGCCATCGCGACCTGGCTGTGGCCGCCAACGTTGTTGGTGTAGTTGATGCCCTCGTCGATCACGCCATAGAGCGTGACGGATCCCTGTGCCAGGGCAGGCATCGATGCCAACGTGGAAACTGCGGAAAAAAGCGCTGCCATGCACAGGCAACGTGTGCGATCGTCCTTCTTGAAAGTCATGCGGATTGTCCTGATCGGGCATCGGCCCGACGCGACCCTGCGGGGTCGTCTTGAGCGGCACGCGCTGGAAAAACGTCAGCGCCGCGAGAATGAAAAAGAGCTGCCGAAGCAGCTCTTGAGGAGACGGAGTATACCTCAACGTGCCAGATGGCTCGCGAGGTAGTCGATCAACACGCGCACTTTCGAAGGCAGGAAGCGGTTCGGCGGATACAGCAGCCACACCGGCCCCATATAGGCGCGCGCCTCGAATTCCCAGTCGCCGAGCACCTGCACGAGTTCGCCGTCCCGCAAGGCGTCAGCCAGCGCGAAATCCGGGAGGATCGCGATGCCGATGCCGTGGAGCGCGGCGTCGAGCCGCGCGCTCACGTCGTTGGCGATATATCGTCCCCGCACCTCCACCGATTGCGTCTCAGCAGATCGTGTCTCCTGTCGTGTCTCCTGATTACGCCGGAATACCCATCGGTTGTCGTCAACGGTCTCCCCGAGGAACAGGCATTCGTGCCGCGCAAGATCCTGCGGCATCGACGGGGTGCCGTGGGCCGCGAGGTAGGCCGGCGATGCGCAGAGCAGCCACCGCGCGACGCCCAGCTGCCGCGCGGCGAGGCCCAGGGGAGGCGTGCGCGTGAGCCGGATCACGAGGTCCACATCGTCGCGCAGCGGATCCAGCTCGCGGTCCACGAACATCAGCTGCACGTCGATCTGCGGCCATTGGCGCAGGAATGCCGGCAGCAGCGGATGAATGACGGACCTTGCATAGGAGATCGGCGCGCTGAGGCGCACCCTTCCCTGCGGCGCGGTCACCAGATTGCCCGCGATATCGGCCGCGCCCGACGCGGCATCGAGCATGTCGCGGCAATAGCGATGGACCAGCGCGCCTGAATCCGTCAGCCGCAGGCTGCGCGTGGATCGCTCGAGGAGTCGCGTGCCGAGCGCCTCTTCCAGTCGCTTGATCTGCCGGCTGATCGTCGACGGCGTGGTCCCGAGCTGGCGCGCGGCCTCCGAAAAATTGCCGGCCTCGACCACGCGGGCGAACGTGGCCATGTCGGGCAGCAGCGCGTGGACTTCCGTGGGGAGCATGAGGGGGCGCTTATTTGTGCTTGGGACGCATAGATGATGTGCGCATGGACGGCATTATAGTTTTCGGTGCAACGACGCACAATCGGCCCCGTCCAAGGACATCCACCGTCGACTTCGACAATCATCGGAAGGCCGCCATGTCGCTCTCCCCTCCCAATCGCCTGCTCTGGGTCGCCGACCTCATGCTGCTCGCCGTCGCCATTGTGTGGGGCACGAGCTATGGCGTGGTCAAGTTCGCCCTCGATTTCTATCCCGTGCTCGGATTGCTCGCGCTGCGGTTCGGCATCACGTTCGTCGTCCTGTCGCCCGCCTTGCGTTCGTTACGCGGCGCCAATCGCGCGTCGATGGCCGGCGCCGTGCTGTGCGGCGTATTGCTGCTGGCGATCTTCCTCGCGGAGACGTACGGCGTAGCCTATACCCATGCCTCGAACGCTGCGTTCCTGATCAGCCTGTGCGTCGTGCTGACGCCGCTCGTCGAATGGGCCATGCTGCGGCGGCGGCCGTCCGCGATGGACTGGGTCGCCGTGTCGTTGTCCCTTGTGGGTGCCGCGATGGTGACCGGTGGCGTGATCCATCCCACGAGCGGCGATGCGCTGATCCTCCTCGCGGCGCTGCTGCGCGCGATCGTGGTTTGCGTAACCAAGCGCGTCATGCGCGATGCAAGACTGGCCCCTCTCACCGTAACGGCCATTCAGGCGGGCGTCGTCACGGCGGGCAGTCTCGTTGTCGCGCTCGCGATCGTGCGCGAGCCATTGCCGGCCCTGCCCTCGCTGACGGAAAACGGCGCGTTCTGGCTCTGCATTGGCTATCTGATCGTCGCCTGCACGCTGTTCGCGTTCTTCGCGCAGAACTACGCGGTCAAGCGGAGCAGTCCCACACGGGTCGCGCTCCTGATGGGGGGCGAGCCCGCGTTCGGCGCGCTGTTCGCCTATCTGTGGCTGGGCGAGCAATTGTCGGTCTGGGCGTGGTGTGGCGGCGCGCTGATGGTGCTTTCGTCGCTGCTCGCGACCGTGCGATGGCCATCGCGCACGCCGGGCGTGGCGTCAGGCATCGAGGTCCCGCGCGAGGCATGACGGGCTATCGGCCCATCTGCTCCCCGAGATATCGCGCGGTCTGGCCTGTCCGCGCCCGGGCGACCTTCGCCGGCGGCCCGCACACCACGATCTTTCCGCCCGACTCGCCAGCACCCGGTCCGATGTCCAGAATCCAGTCGGCCTGCGCCGCCACGCGCATGTCGTGCTCGACGACGACGACCGTGTTGCCATTGTCCACGAGCCCCTGCAACTGCACGAGCAGCCGGTCCACATCGGACGGATGCAGGCCATTGGTGGGTTCGTCGAGCACGTAGAGCGTGTCGCCACGATGCGCGCGCTGGAGTTCGGTCGCGAGCTTGATGCGTTGTGCCTCGCCGCCGGACAGCTCTGTGGCCGGTTGCCCGAGACGCAGATAGCCCAGGCCGATGTCGCGCAGCACGGTCAGCGGCTTCATGGCCTGCGGCTGTTCCGCGAATACCTCGCAGGCGGCATCGACGGTCAGGTCCAGGACCTGCGCGATATTGCGGCCCTGCCATTCGATCTCGAGCGTCTGCGGCTTGTACCGCGTGCCGTGGCACGTCGAGCACGGCGCGTAGACGCTCGGCAGGAACAGCAGTTCCACGCTGACGAAACCTTCGCCCTCGCAGGTCGGGCAGCGCCCCTGCGCGACGTTGAACGAGAACCGCCCCGGCGTATAACGCCGCTTGCGCGCGGCCGGCGTCTCGGCAAACAGCTTGCGCACGACGTCGAACAAGCCCGTATAGGTGGCGAGGTTGGAGCGCGGCGTGCGGCCGATCGGCTTCTGATCGACGCGCACGAGGCGGCGGATCGTCTCCATGCCACCGGCAATACGCCCATGCGTCGGCACCTCCGAGGCTGGCAGCATCCCGCCCTCCCCGCCCTGCTCGCTTTCATCTGACAGATCGGCCAGGTCCACCGCCTTGCCGAGATGTCGCGCCACGAGCTCGGGCAGCGCCTGGCTGATCAGGCTCGACTTGCCCGATCCCGACAGGCCCGTCACCGCGGTAAAGCAGCCCAGCGGGATGTCCGCGTCGACGCCGCGCAGGTTGTTGCGGGAGACGCCCGCCAGCCTGAGCCAATTCCGTGCGGTCCGCGGCTCGCGCGCGACTGGCCGTTGGGCATCGAACAGATAGCGTGCCGTGCGCGAATCGGCGACATTCGCGAGGCCGTCGGGCGTGCCGCTGTAGAGCACGCAACCGCCACCCTCGCCGGCCGCCGGCCCCACATCGACGATCCAGTCCGCGCTGCGCACGGTCTGCATGTCGTGCTCGACCACGAACAGAGAATTGCCGCTGGCCTTGAGCCGCTGCAGCGCGCGCAGCAATGCCTCGCCATCGGCCGGATGCAGGCCCGCCGACGGCTCGTCGAGCACGTACACCACGCCGAACAGCTGCGACGACAACTGCGTCGCCAGCCGCAGGCGTTGCAGCTCGCCGGACGACAGCGTCGGCGTGCTGCGGTCGAGCGAGAGATAGCCGAGACCGAGATCGGTGAGCGGCGACAATCGCTCGAGCAATTCTCCCGCGATGCGCTCCGCGGCAAGACGCCGTTCGTCGGTACCCGTCACGGCGCTCTTGCCGGTGACGACGCCATCCATGATCTCGGCGACGCGGGCCAGCGGCAAATGCGCGAACTCCGCGATATCGAGCCCGGCGAACGTAACGGTCAGCGCGGCCTTCTTGAGCCGCTTGCCGTGGCACAGCGGACAGTCGCTGCCGACCATGAACTGCGCGACCCGCTTTTTCATCAGCGCGCTCTGCGTGTTGGCGAAGGTCTGCAGCACGTAGCGCCGCGCGCCCGTGAACGTGCCCTGGTAGCTCGGCTCCATCTTCTGCTTCAGCGCGGCGCGCACTTCCTTCGCGGTGAAGCCCGCATAGACGGGCACGGTGGGCTGCTCGTCGGTAAAGAGGATCCAGTCGCGGTCCTTCTTCGGCAGATCGCGCCAGGGCTTGTCGATGTCGTACCCGAGCGTGACGAGGATGTCCCGCAGATTCTGGCCATGCCAGGCTGGCGGCCACGCGGCCACCGCGCGCTCCCGGATCGACAGCGAGTCGTCGGGCACCATCGACCGTTCCGTGACGTCGTACACGCGGCCCAGGCCGTGGCACTGCGGACAGGCTCCCTGGGGCGTGTTCGGCGAGAAGTCCTCCGCGTACAGCATCGGCTGCTTCGGCGGATATCTGCCGGCACGCGAGTAAAGCATGCGGATGAGGCTGGAAAGCGTGGTGATGCTGCCCACCGTCGAGCGCGCGTTCGGCGTGCCGCGCTGCTGTTGCAGTGCGACTGCCGGCGGGAGGCCCTCGATCGCGTCCACGTCGGGCACCCCGACCTGATCGATCAGCCGCCGCGCATAGGGCGCCACCGATTCGAAGTAGCGCCGCTGCGCTTCCGCGTACAAGGTGCCGAAGGCCAGCGACGACTTGCCCGAGCCGGAGACGCCCGTGAACACGACCAGCGCGTCGCGAGGGATATCGACATCCACGTTCTTGAGGTTGTGCTCTCGCGCGCCGCGCACGCGGACCATGTCGGCGGAAGCGATCTTTCGCGTCGTCATGACTGTGGGCTCGCCGATGGCTGCGCCCTGGCTTTGCGGGCCTCCAGCATGCCCCGGATATTGAGGGCCGCCAGGGCGAACTGGAGCACCACGAGCGCGAATGCCGACGTGTGCAATCCCCACACGACCCACATGAGATTACTGACCAAAAATACCCAGAACCCTGTCTTGCGCCGTCCCGCGCCGCGCGATCCGACGAGCCATGTCGCCAGCACCGTCACGGCCATGGCCGGCCATTGCATGGTGTCGAGCCAGTCCAAAGCGTCTCCCTCTCAGGCGGCATCCGTGCCGACGTTCTTACGGGAAGCAATGTCCATTCCAACCGTGGTGCCGCGTCAGCATGCGGCAAGGTTTATCGGCGATACTGCGCGTTGGCAAATTACGTGTACCGGCATGGCGGCAGAGGGGCAGATGGAAGAGAACGCATCGAACTTGCCATCGGACTTGCAATCGAACCTGCAATACTCCGCGCATATGCCCGCGGAGGTCAGGCAGACCATCATCAGCCGGGCGCTGCCCTACGCGCCGATCGGCATCTCGCGCGTCCGCAGCGACCGGCGCAACACCGGCATGACCGATCCGTACGAGCGAGAACCCGCGTACCTCGTCGTGCTGCAGTTGCGCCCCTTCGGCGAGCAGAATCTCTGGCTCGCGGGCCGGCCGGCGCCACATGTGCCCTTCGATGCGGGCTGGCTGGCCGTCTACGACCTCGAGCGGAACTGGGTGGCCGATCTGATCGGCGAGTATGACTGCATGCAGTTCTACATCCCGCAGTCCGCGCTTGACGAAACCGCGGCCGATCTCGGCGTCCGGCCCGCGCAGCGCCTGCACTGCCCGCCGCACATGGCCACGTCCGATCCCGTCGTGCATCATCTCAGCCGCGCCCTGCTGCCCGCGCTGGCGCATCCCGAGCAGGCCTCCACACTGTTTATCGATCATATGGCGCTCGCGCTGCGTGCGCATCTGGTCCAGGCATACGGCGGCGTGCAGGTGCCCGCGCGGCGGGTTCAGCCGGGGCTGTCGCCGTGGCAGGAACGTCGTGCCAAGGAACTCATCATGGCGAACCTCGACGGCGAGATCTCGCTGGAGGCGCTCGCCGCCGCCTGCGGGCTGTCGCGCGGGCACTTTGCCAAGGCGTTCCGCGCCTCCATCGGCATGCCGCCCCATCGATGGATGGTGCTGCAACGCGTGGAGCTGGCGAAGCACTACCTGTCGCACGGCGCCATGCCGCTCGGAGAGGTCGCGCAGGCGTGCGGGTTCGCGGACCAGAGTCACTTCGCCAGAACGTTCGGGCGCGTCGTGGGCACCGCGCCCGCAGCCTGGCGGCGGCTCCATCGCTGAGTCCCGTCCGCGGTCGCGGCATTATTAACAATTGGAAGAATTTGTGACCCCGAAAACCAAAGGCTTGAAGTCGCAAAAACCCTAGTTGTTGCAACCCCACGCGAGTTGTAACCGCCCGCCGCGTTACGCGCAGACCACTTCAACCGGCGAGAATGCTCTCCCAACGTCGCTTATCTTCGGAAATGTCGCATCGTTGTGGAGGCCCATGCATCGGACTTCGGCGGTTTTCGTCATATTTAGACAAGCATTTTTGCCACAGTAACAACATTTTCGGGTTTGGCACGGTGTCGATTGAGTAAAATGGCGCGCCACGCTAGAGCCATAACCCCTTGTTCCACCGCTATTTGCCGTTTATTCGCATCATGATTCGCCGCGGAGACCGTTCGTTCCCATGGTGCCGCCCACGATGACGCCGAGGTTTGCCGTGCGCGGCTGGTCGGCATGGGCCGGCGGACTGGACACCCCCGAGGCATGGCGCGCGTGGAGCAAGGCGCCGGTGTTGCCGCCGGCCGCGCCGCCGGTGCCGGCATTGGCTGAGGTCGCCGCGATGTTGCGACGGCGCGTGCCGCCGCTCGGCCGCGTGGCGCTCGCGCCCGTATACGCGTGCGCGCGAGCGATCGCCGCACAACCCGGCGCGGACGCGGACGCGGACGCGGGTCCGGTGCCGGCGGTCTTCTGCTCGCGGCATGGCGATACCGCCCGGCTGGTGCCGATGCTGAACGAACTCGCGGCGGGCGCCCCGCTGTCGCCGACCGCCTTCGGGCTCTCCGTCCATAACGCGATCGGCGCGATCCGGTCGATCGACCTCACGGACCGCACCAACCTGCTGGCGCTGTCCGCGGGACGCGACACGGTGGAGACGGCGGTGTTCGAGAGCTGCAGCCTGCTGGCGGAGGGTGCCGCCGAAGTGCTGCTGGCCTATTACGAGGCGCCGCTGGCCGAGCCATATGCGCCCTTCGTGGACGAACCCGAGGCCATGTACAGCTGGTGCTGGCGCCTGGCCGTGCCGCGCGAGGGAGAACCGCACTACGCGCTGGCCGTGGGGGACCCTGTGCGGGACCAGCCTGCGATGGCAACGGCGGAGCAAGCGGCCCGGCCATTGCTGCCGCATGGGCTCGATGTCCTGCGCTTCATGCTGGCCGGTGACGCCGCGTTGATCCATCGCGGGGAGAACACGATGTGGGAATGGAAATACCAAGGGCAACCATGTCCGAGCACCTGATGCCGCTAGAACGGGCGTGGCGTACCTGCGCCACGGGCCTGTGTTTCTCCAGCTTCGGCCTGGGCGGGCTCCTGCTGCGCGTGGCCGTGTTCCCCGTGCTCGCGCTGTTGCCGTGGAGCGCCGCCACGCGCAAGCGCATCTGCAAGGACGTGGTGCACTACGCGTTCCGGCTGTTCGTCTGGCTCATGTGCACCGTCGGCGTCATCCGCTGCGAAGTCCGCAATGCGGAGCGGTTGAAGCGCGAGGGCCTGCTTATCGTGGCCAATCACCCGTCGCTCGTCGATGTGGTGCTGCTGATCGCCCTGACGCGCCGCACGGATTGCGTGGTCAAGGCCTCGCTGGCCGAGAACCCCTTTACGCGCGGACCGGTCAAGGCGACCGGCTACGTGCTCAACGATTCGGGCGTGTCGATGGTCCAGGGTTGCATCGACTCGCTGCGCGCGGGGAACAATCTGCTGATTTTCCCCGAGGGCACACGCACGCCCGCCGACGGCCAGATCCGGCTGCAGCGCGGCGTGGCGAACATCGCCGTGCGCGGCGGGTTTGCATTGACACCGGTGGTAATCCGTTGCGCGCCACCGCTGCTCCGCAAGGGGGATAAATGGTATCGCGTGCCGGTGCGCCGTCCGCGATTCGTGGTCGATGTGCAGGAAGACCTCGATCCCGCTCAGTTTTTCCCGGCCGGAGCCGATGATGCAATGGCAGTGCGCGCCGTGACGCACGCACTGACAGAATACTTTTCCAGGGAGGTACGCCGTGGAGGCGCTTGAACAAGAAATCAAGGAACTGATCGTGACGTCGCTGGCGCTGGAGGAAGTCGCGCCGGCCGACATCGATACGCATGCACCATTGTTCATTGAAGGGCTCGGGCTCGATTCGATCGATGCGCTGGAACTGGGACTGGCGCTGCAGAAGCGTTTTGGCGTGACGATGAGCGGCGACAAGGACGAGGTCCGCGCGCGCTTTGCCAGCGTGGCGGCCCTTGCGGCCTTCGTGGCGGCGCACCTTGGCGCGAAACATGAGGCCGACCGCAACGAAACCTCCGAGAGCCAGGCGGCCTGAGCCGTCCGGCATCCCCGATACTATCCAGCTGGCAGGCATGGCCATGACTCACGACGAAATCTTCGCGCGGATTTCCGCGGTGCTGCAGGACTCCTTCGAGATCGATGCGGATCGCATCCGACCCGACGCGCGCCTGTATGAAGACCTCGACATCGACAGCATCGACGCGGTGGACCTTCTGGTCAAACTGAAGCCGATGCTCGACAAACCTTTGAAGCCCGAGCACTTCAAATCCGTCCGGACGATTCAGGACGTGGTGGAAGCGCTCGCGCTGCTGATCGACTCCGATACGTCCGCGACGGCCTGATGTCCTGGCGGAAGTTCGGCCTGGTAGCCATGACGCTGTGCTACCCGGTGGTCGTCTACGTGGGGCTCCAGTACTGGCCGCCCCGCATTGTGGCGCTCTTTCTGATCGCCATGCTCGTCTTGCGCCTTGCCACCGGCAGGCAGGCCGGCGCGCGCGCGATGGCGCTGGCGGCGGGCGCGGTGGCGCTTGTCGTCTTTGCCTCGGGCGATGCGATGCCGCTCAAGCTGTATCCTGTTTTCATCAATGCGCTGATGCTGGCCATCTTCGGGTGGAGCCTTTGGCATCCGCCTACGGTCGTCGAGCGTATCGCGCGGCTGCGGGAGCCGGATTTGCCTGCGGCGGGCGTCGCTTATACGCGCAAGGTCACGGTGGCATGGTGCGTGTTCTTTTGCTGCAATGGCGCGATGGCATTGCTGACCGCCCTGTTCGCCGATGACGCGGGGTGGGCGCTTTACAACGGGGCGATCGCCTACGTGCTGATCGGCGCGATGTTCGCCGGGGAATGGCTCGTGCGGCGGCGGGTCATGGCTGGGGGGCGGCATGTCTGAGGGACGGGTCGGTTCGATGTCCGTACGACCGCATGCGCATGCCGATGGGTTTGCTCCGTGGCATGGCGTGCGCGGCGCGATGGCCGGACTTGCCGCGCGGGCCGCAGCAGGAGACGCGGCCGCCGCCGGGTTGCTGGCGAGCACGGCGGCGTGGCGCGCGGCGTTCGCCGCGGCGCCGGGACAACGCTGGGCGATCTACATCGAGGCCCCCGACGCCTTCGCCGCGGCGGTGTTCGGCGCCTGGCACGCGGGCAAGCATGTCGTGCTGCCCGGCGACTTGCGGGCCGACACGATCGAGGCGCTGCGCGCGCACATCGACGGCTGGGCCGGCGATATAGACGGCGCACTGGTGCCCGGCGTTCCGGACATTCCCGACCTTCCCAACCTTCCCGACCTCCGGGCGCCGTCAGGCGCTACCGCGGGCGACGCTGCGCCGAACGGTTGGCCTACGCTGCCGGCGGACACCCCTGTCACACTCTTCACCTCCGGCTCGACCGGCGCCCCGACCGCGATCGCCAAGCGGCTGTCCCAGCTCGATGCGGAAACGGCGACGCTGCAGGCGGCGTTCGGTGCGCTTACCGGTACGCGTGCCGGCGTTGACGCGCAGGTGCTGACCACCGTCTCGCATCAGCATATCTACGGCCTGCTGTTCTGCATCCTCTGGCCCCTCGCCGCAGGCCGTGCGCTTGCCGATGGCAGGCTCGCGTTCAACGAGGAGCTGGTGACGCGCTGCGCGGTGATGGCGCAGGACACCGCGGTTCTCGTGACCAGCCCCGCTCACCTGCGCCGGCTGCCGGAAGGCCTTGACTGGACGCCCGTGCGCGGGCGGCTCGCCGCAGTGTTCTCTTCGGGCGGGCCGTTGCCCCCCTCCGCCGCCGACGACGCGCTGCGGCAGCTTGGCCAGTCGCCGATCGAAGTGTTCGGCAGCTCCGAGACCGGCGGCATTGCCTCGCGCCAGCGCGCCACGCATGGCGACCGCTGGACCGCGCTGCCCGGGGTCGAATGGCGCATCGAGGACCGCTTTCTCGCCGTGCGATCGCCGCATTTGCCCGGCGACGGCTGGTACGTCTGCCCCGATCTCGCCTACGCTGACACGGACCACAGCTTCGTGCTGCAGGGCCGCGCGGATCGTATCGCGAAGATCGAGGAGAAGCGCGTCTCGCTGACGGCCATCGAGCAGGCGTTGATGGCGTCCCCATGGGTCCGCGATGCGCGCGTGCTGCTGATGGAACTGCCCGTCGGCACGCGCATCGCCGCCGCCCTCGCGCTGACCGACGAAGGCGATGCCGCTCTCGCCGAACGCGGACGTGCCGCGCTGATCGCCGGGCTCAAGGCCTCGCTTGCCGGCAGCATCGATCCGCTCGCCGTGCCGCGCCGCTGGCACGCATCGCGCGACGATCTGCCCGCCAACACGCAGGGCAAGACGACCGACGCCGCGCTGCGCGACCTCTTCCGCCAGACCCTGCCCTCCGTGACGTGGCTCGCGCGCGACTCCGCCAAAGCCGCGGCGATGCTCGATGTCCATCCGCATCTGGCCGTGTTCGACGGCCACTTCCCCGGCGCGCCGATCGTGCCCGGCGTCGCGCAGGTCGACTGGGTCATGACCCTGGCCCCGCAGGCCCTGCCGGTGCCCCCGCGCGATGCATTCCTGCGGCTCGATGTGCTGAAGTTCCAGGGCATCATCCGCCCCGGCATGCAGGTCCGCATGGACCTCGAATGGCTCGCGGACAAGCGCGCGCTGGCGTTCCGGCTGACGTCCGACGCGGGACCGCACGCAAGCGGCCGCGTCGCGTTCGGGAGCGGCCATGACTGATGCCACGATGACACACGCGAAGCCATCGGGCACCGCGGATTTCCGACCGGTCGTGCTCGTCCCCGTGTTCAATCACGAGCGCGCGATCGGCGCGATGGTCGATGCCATCCTCAGGCATCCCGTGCCGTGCCTGCTGATCGACGATGGCAGCAGCGAACGCTGCGCGGCGGTGCTGCGGGACCTCGCCGCGACACACGCCGACCGGGTCACGCTGATCCGGCTCGATCGCAATCAGGGCAAGGGCGCGGCCGTCATGGCCGGATTCGACGCCGCGCTGCAGGCCGGCTATACGCATGCGCTGCAGATCGATGCCGATGGACAGCACGATGCGGGCTGCATCCCCGCATTCTTCGACGTCGCGCAACGGCACCCCGACGCCATCGTGTGCGGCACGCCCGTGTACGACGCCTCCGTGCCGCGCGGACGGTTGATCGGCCGGTATGTGACGCACGTCTGGGTGTGGATTCATACGCTGTCGTTCGCCATTCGCGACTCGATGTGCGGGCTGCGCGTCTATCCGCTGGCGTCGGTCGTACCGCTTGTGCGGACGCAGCGCATCGGCCATCGCATGGAGTTCGACACGGAAGTGATCGTCCATCTGGTCTGGCGAGGCGCCCCTGTGCTGAACATCGCGACGCCGGTGACCTATCCGATCGACGGCGTCTCTCACTTCCGTATGTGGCGCGACAACGTGCGCATCTCCTGGATGCATACGCGATTGTTCTTCGGCATGCTCGGCCGGCTGCCGACGCTGGTCGCCCGCAAGCTCGCCCGCAAACTGGCGTGACCGCGCGACAGACGCCGACAACCATGCGCACGCTCGTCCCGCCCACGACCGAAGGCACCGCCGCTCAGGACGCCCCGCGTCACTGGAGCCGCATCGGCGAAGCCACGTGCGTGTGGGGTATCTGGTGCCTGTATGCCGTGCACCGCCTGCTCGGACGCGCCGTGTTCCGCGTGACCCTTTATCCGGTGGTGGTGTACTACTGGCTCGCCCGGCCCGTCGCCCGACGCGCGTCGCTGGACTATCTGCGCCGCCGACATCGCGCCATGGGCGGCGAAGGCAGCGCGCCCGGCGCGCGGCAAACGCTGCGGCATGTGTATGCGTTCGCCGAGACGCTGCTCGACAAGCTGCTGGCCATCAGCGGGCGCTATCCCTTCGACGACGTCGCGCGCGAAGGCGTGGAGGCGCTCGAGCGACAGCTCGAGACCGGACGCGGCGGCATCATCGTCACCGCGCACATGGGATGCCTCGAACTGTGCCGCGCGCTCGCGCAGAAGCGCGCCGGCCTGCGGCTGACCGTGCTCGTGCATACCGCGCATGCGGAGCGATTCAATCGCATGCTGTCGAAGCTCGATGCCGACAGCACGCTGCAACTGCTGCAGATCGACGACATCACGCCGGCCACCGCGCAGGAACTGAACGAGCGCGTGAATGCCGGCGAATTCATCGCGATCGCGGGCGACCGGATTCCCGTGCATGGCGGCCGCACCGTGCGCGTGCCGCTTCTCGGCGCGCCCGCACAGTTTCCGATCGGTCCGTACGTGCTGGCCGCCCTGCTCGATTGCCCGCTCTTCGCGATGGGCTGCATCCGGCAGGGCAAGGGCCATCTGCTGCGATTCACCGAACTGGCGCGCACCGTGGCCTTGCCGCGCGCGCGGCGTACCGAAGCCCTGACGGTTCATGCGAGCGCGTATGCCGCGTGGCTGGAGGGGATGCTGGCGCAATCGCCGTACGACTGGTTCAATTTCTATGACTTCTGGGCGAGCCCGGACAACGGCGCGGCGGGTACGCACCCCTCGCGCTGACTCCCTCCAACCATGAACCCAGTCCTGAGTCACGACATCACGCTAAGCCCCGCGTTCCACGACCTCGATCCGATGAACGTGGTGTGGCATGGCAACTATGCGCGCTACGTCGAGCTGGCACGTACCGCGCTGCTTCAGAAATTCGATTACGACTACCCCGCGATGCGCGACTCCGGTTATGCATGGCCCATCGTGGACCTGCGCCTGCGCTACGTGCGGCCGATCGTCTACGGCCAGACCGTAACCGTGCGCGCGACAATCGTCGAATGGGAGCATCGGCTGAAGATCGACTACCTCGTGCGCGATGCGGCCACGGGTGAGCGGCTCACGAAGGGCTATTCGGTCCAGGTTGCCGTCGATATGCAGACCGGCGAGATGTGTTATGAGTGTCCGCCGGTGTTGTGGGAGCGGCTGGGGGTGAAGCCATGAGCCGCGGTGTCCGCGGTGTCCGTTTACGGGCGGCGTTTGTCGCGCTGGGAATATACGTGTCGATAGGCGTGGCGATCTCTGCTGGCGGCTGGGCCGCGCGGGCGGATGCCGCGGACCCGGCACAGCGCAACACCTCCCCAACCAGCCCGGCCGACAAAGGCTCCGACTCCCTGCGCGAGATCGCCGCGCGGCTATCGGATGCTCCGGTCATCCGGGGCCGTTTCGAGCAACGGCGGCAGCTTGCGGGGTTCGCGACCCCGCTCGTCTCGAAGGGCGACTTCGTGCTCGCGCGCGAGCATGGGCTCGCCTGGAATACGCGCGAGCCCGTGGCATCGAGCCTGGTCGTCACGCCGACGCAGCTCGTCGTGCGTGGCGCGGACGGACAGGTGCAGCAACGCATGGCCGCGGACGATCAGCCCGCGATGCGGATCCTGGGCGAGTCCATGGTGGCCCTGCTGCGCGGCGACTTCTCGTCGCTGCTCCCGCGGTTCACCGTGGAAGCGCGCAAGACCGGCAAGGACGGTTGGGCGCTCACGCTCACCCCGACCGACAGCGGCATTCGCCGCGCGTTTACGCGCATCGACATCGCCGGCGACCGTTTCGTGCGGAGCATCCGCATGGACGAGGCTGGCGGCGACACCACGCAGATCCGGATGATCGATCCCTCGGCATCGGCGCCATTGACCGCCGCGGAGGCGCAGCGTTTTGAGTAAGCAGACTTACCCGGCTCGCGGTCATGCCAAGGACGCTGGCGCGCACGCGTCGGCGCCGCTGTCTCCTGTTGCAAAGGCGCTGGCGGTGCTCTGGCTGCTGCTCGTGCTGGCGCTCGGCTGGCATCAGGCCAGTTTCTGGCGCGAGGGGCGGGTCGATACGGACATCATGGCCCTGCTGCCATCGAGCGAGCGCACGGCGACGGCGGATCGCGTGCTGCGGCAACTGGCCGAGGATGTCTCGCGCGAGGTCGTCGTGCTCGTCGGCGCGCCAGACTGGCAGGCGGCGCGCCATGCCGCGGATGGCATTCGCGCCGTCACGGGGGAGCATCCCGCATTGCTGAAGCCGGTGGACAAGCTCGGCACGTTTGACGTCGATGCCGCGCTGGCGTTCTACCGACCGTGGCGAGACCGTCTGCTCACCGATACGCAGCGCGCGCAACTCACCCACGCCGATCCGGATGCGCTATCGCGGCAGGCCCTCGCCCGCCTGTATCAGCTCTCTTCGGGTTCCGCGCTGACTGGGTGGTCGGCGGACCCGCTCGGTCTCTGGCAGGACTGGTGGCTGGCGCGCGCGGACGTGACGCGCGTGCGGGAGCGCGATGGGCTCGCTTCGTTCTCGGCCGATGGCATGCAGTGGATCCTGCTGACCTATCGCATCGGCAAGCCGGCGTTCTCGGTCGGTGGGGATACGGACTACAGCGAGCTGCTGGCCGCGGCCGAAGCGCGGGCGCGGCGCGACCATCCCGGGGTGCGCGTCATCTCGGCGGGCATTCCGCTGCATGCGGAAGCGGCGGCGGCACGGGCGAGTCTCGAGATCAACGTGATCGGCTTTGGGTCGCTGGCCGCGGTGCTCTTGCTCGTGTGGCTCGCGTTTCGATCGTTGCGGCCGATCGTGCTGGTGGCCTTGTCGCTGGCCATCGGCACGGCTGCCGCCATTTCCGTCACGGCTATCGTGTTCGATCGCGTGCATCTCATCACGCTGGTGTTTGGTGCCAGCCTCGTGGGGGTGGCTGAAGACTATGGCATCCATTACTTCGTGACGCGGCAGGCCAATGGCCAGCGCACGCCGGCCAGCACGATGCGCTTGCTGCTGCCCGGCATGGCGTTGGCCCTGTCCACGAGCGTCGTGGCGTATCTCGCGCTGGGCGTGGCGCCGTTTCCGGGGCTCCGGCAGATGGCGCTGTTCTCGGCGGTGGGTCTGGTTGCCGCGTTTTTGACCGTGGTGCTGTGGTTTCCGCTGCTCGACCGTGGGCGTCTGCGGCCGACGCGCATGTCCGAGTGGCTCGCGCGCGGGCTTGCGCGGTGGCCGCGGGCGGGGTGGGATCGGCGTACGTTCGTTTTGGGTGCGTTGCTGGCGTTGTTTGTCGCGGGCGGTGTGTGGCGGGTGCGGGTCGTGGACGATGTGCGGCAACTGCAGAATTCGCCTTCGCATCTGGTCGAGGCACAGCGCACGGTTGGGCGGTTGCTCGGAAGCCCGAGCCCGACGCAATTCCTGCTGGTTCGCGGCGCAACGCCGGATCAGGTGCTCGAGCGTGAAGAGGCCGTGAAGGCGCGGCTGCAGCCGTTGATTGCGCAGGGGCGGCTCGATGGTGTGATCGCGCTTTCCGATTGGGTACCTTCCGCCGGACGGCAGCGGGCGGATGCCGCGCTGACCGAGCCGCTCGAGGAGGAGGTGCGCGAGCGGGTGGCAAAGGCGTTGCGGACGGCTCGGGTGACCGTGCCTTCGGGTGCCGCCGCGCCTGCCGATGTCCTGACGCTGTCCGCGTGGCTGGCTAGCCCGGTGTCCTCGGCCTTGCGTCATCTGTGGCTCGGTCGAGAGGGACATGCGGCGGGGCCATATGCGAGTGTCGTGTTGCTGCGGGGGCTGGCGGATCCGGCAGCGGCGCAGGCGGTGGAGCGGGCGGTGATGGGCGTGTCGAACGCATCGGATGGTCCCTCGGATGGTCCGGTTGCGGCGACTGCATCGGCTGCCGAAGCGGCCGGTGCTTCGGGTGCTGCGGCTAATGCCGCTGCCGCGCCTGTTCCGGGCGTGGAGGGCGTGGAATACGCGGACCGTATCGCTGACCTGACCGGTCTGCTGCACCACTACCGCGTGCTCATGAGCTGGCTGCTGCTGGCCGGCGCGGTGGCCGTCGCGGCGCTGCTGGCATGGCGCTATGGCCGCGCGTCATGGCGCGCCCTCGTGCCGACGCTGCTCGCGGGACTGTGCAGCGTGGCGCTGCTCGGCTGGCTGCATGTCCCGCTCCAGCTCTTCCCCGTGCTGGCCCTCGCGCTCTTGCTGGGCGTCGGCGTGGACTATGGCATCTTCCTGCTCGAGCATCCAGGCGACGGCGTCTCGTGGACCGCGATCGTGCTCGGTGCGGCCAGCACCCTGCTGGCATTCGGCCTGCTCGCCCTCTCCTCGACGCCCGCGCTGCACGCATTCGGCATCACCATGCTTGCGGGCGTCGGCGCCGTGTGGGCCCTTTCACCGTGGTTCCGCCCATGACGCGTCTGCTCGGACCCTTCCGCCCCCTTCGTGACCGCCCGGTTGAACCGCTCGCCATGTGGGGCATTGCGAAAGCCGTGCCCGCTATGGTCGTGCCCTCTCTAGCCGTGCTGGCGATGTGCCTCGCGGCGTGCGCCGGGCCGGCTGGCACGACGGATGTGCGGCCGCCCGCGGCAGCGATGATGCCGGCGCCGTTGCTGCGGCTGCCCCCCGCAGCACTGCAGCGCGAGTTGATGCTGCAGCAAACCATCGCGGCCGATTTCATGCGGGCCGGCCAGCCAGAGCATCGCGAGTTGCAGGTGCTGCTCGAAGCCAATGCCACCCACACGCGCGTGGCGGCCATTGGCGGTGGGCAGGTACTGGCGCGGCTGGACTGGGATGGCACGGAACTGCGGATCACGCGCTCGCCGTGGGCGCCCGACAGCGTGCAGCCCGAGCGTATCCTCAGCGACCTCCAGCTCTCCCTGTGGCCCGCGCCCGCAATCCGTGGCGCGCTGCCGCAAGGCTGGGCGCTCGACGATGCGCCCACCGGGCGGCGCCTCCGTCAGGGCGACGACGTCGTCGTGGAAATCCGCTATCCAGATGCCGCCACCACCCTCATCGAGCAGCGCCGCGATGGGTATCGACTCACCATCCGCACGCTGAGCGGGAACTCCGGAGCCAACCAATGACCGCCTATCTCAACGCCGTCGGCGTAACGTGCGCGCTCGGCCGTGGCCAGCAGGCTGTGCGTGGGGCCATGTGGCATCCCGATAGCAATGCCCCCGGCGAGGTCACCGACCGCTATACGCAAGGCCGCCACCTGCTGCTCGGCACGGTCGAGGATTTGCCGGAAGACGCCGCACTCGACGCCGCACGCGCAGCGGGAATGGCCGCCGACGACTGGCCCGTCAATCACCGCAGCCGCAACAACACCCTCCTGCTGGACGCGCTCGCGCAGATCCGCGACACCGTCGATGCGGCCATCCAGCGCGTCGGCCCGACTCGCGTGGCCGTGATCATCGGCACCAGCACGTCCGGCATCCGCGAAGGCGAACAGGCGATCCAGCATCTGTCACAGCACGGCGCGCTCCCGCAGGCGTACCACTACGGCCAGCAGGAACTCGGTTCGCCCGCTCTGCTGCTGGCCAGGGTGCTCGGCACACGCGGGCCCGCGTACGCTATCTCCACCGCCTGCTCATCGGGCGCCAAAGCCATTGCGGCCGGCGCGCGCCTCCTGCGCAATGGTCTCGCCGACGTGGTGATCGCCGGCGGCGTGGACACCCTCTGCGCGTTCACGGTAGCAGGCTTCTCGGCACTGGAATCCGTCAGCGCCACGCGCTGCAATCCGCTGTCCGCGAACCGCAACGGCATCAATCTCGGCGAGGGCGCCGCGCTGTTCGTGATGTCGCGCGAGGCGGGCCCCGTCAGACTGGCTGGCTGGGGCGAGTCCTCGGACGCATACCATGTGTCGGCCCCCGATCCCAAGGGAGAAGGCGCACGCCTCGCGATGCGCCAGGCGCTACAGGTAGCCGGCATCGAGCCCGGCGCCATCGACTATGTGAACCTGCACGGCACCGCCACGCCCGCCAACGACATCATGGAAGCCCACGCCGTCGCGGACCTGCTTGGCAACGACGTTCCCGTCAGCTCGACCAAACCGCTGACGGGCCACACGCTTGCCGCCGCGGGCGCCATCGAAGCGGCGCTGTCGTGGCTGACGCTCGCGGACAATCCGCGCGGCCAGTTGCCGCCGCACTGGTGGGACGGTGCCGCCGACGCCGCGCTGCCGACGCTCCACGTGGCCGCGCCGGGCAGCAGCCTTGGCCGCGCGCCGCGCTACGTGCTGAGCAACTCGTTCGCATTCGGCGGCAGCAATTGCACGCTGGTGATGGGAGCCGCCTGATGACACAGGAGACACAGGACGCGCCGTCGATGAACCCATCGACGAACCTTAAGACCTCCCTGCCACCGGTGCGTGAAATCGTCCCGCACGGCGGCGCCATGCTGCTGCTCGATGCCCTCGTGCACGCCGACGACACGCATTGCGTGGCACGCGCCGAAATCCGCGGCACGCAGTTGTTTGTCGACGCCAGTGGCATGCCGGCATGGGTCGGCATCGAATACATGGCGCAAACCATTGCCGCATGGTCCGGCATGCGGGACCGCCTCGCCGGCAAGCCTCCGGGCGTGGGCTTCCTGCTGGGCTCGCGCCGCTATGAATGCGACGTGTCGCACTTTCCGATTGGCAGCACGCTGACGGTCCACGCGCAGCCCGAACTGATCGGCGACAACGGCCTGGGTCAGTTCTCCTGCCGCATCGACATGGCCGGCCGCGAGGTTGCACGCGCCAACGTTTCCGTTTTTCAGCCTGCCGACGCGCAGGCGTTTCTGCAAGGACAAGAGGTATGAGCAATCCCACGGTTCTGGTCACGGGATCGTCGCGCGGCATCGGGCGCGCCATCGCGCTGCGCCTGGCCCGCGAAGGCTACGACGTGGCCATCCATTGCCGCTCGCGCCGCGATGAAGCGGAATCGGTGGCCGACGCGGCGCGCGCATGCGGACGCAAGGCCCGCGTGCTGAGCTTCGACGTGTCGCAGCGAGAGGAAACGTCGCGCGTGCTGCTGGCCGATATCGAGGCGCACGGCATGTATTACGGCGTGGTCTGCAATGCGGGCATTGCGCGCGACGCGGCGTTCCCCGCGATGACCGGCGAGGAATGGGACGAGGTGGTCCACACCAACCTGGACGCGTTCTACAACGTGCTCAATCCGCTCGTGATGCCGATGGTTCAGCGTCGCCAGCCGGGCCGCATCGTCACGTTGTCTTCGGTGTCCGGACTCGTGGGCAATCGCGGCCAGACCAACTACAGCGCCGCCAAGGCCGGCATCATCGGCGCGACCAAGGCGCTCGCGATCGAGCTGGCCAAGCGCGACATCACCGTCAACTGCGTGGCGCCGGGCCTCATCGATACCGACATGGTCGAAGCCCACGTGCGCGAGGAAGCGTTGCGCATGATCCCCGCGCGCCGCCTCGGCTCGCCGGACGAGGTCGCCGCGACGGTGGCCTTTCTGATGTCGCGCGACGCGGGGTACATCACGCGCCAGGTGATCTCGGTCAACGGAGGAATGTTCGGATGAAGCGCGTCGTGGTGACAGGCGCGGGCGCGATCTCCGCGCTCGGCAATGACTGGGCCGCCGTGCGCGAGTCCCTCGCATCGGGCCGCAACGCCGTCGTGCGCATGGCCGAATGGGATGACATCAAGGGCCTCAACACGCGGCTCGGCGCCCCGGTGCCGCCGTTCGAACTGCCGCCGCATTACACGCGCAAGGCCACGCGTTCGATGGGCAAGGTTGCCCTGATGTCCGTGCTCGCAAGCGAGGTCGCGCTGCGCGACGCGGATCTGCTGGGCCATCCGCTCGTCTCGGGCGGCAAGATGGGCATCGCCTATGGTTCTTCGACCGGCACGCCCGAGGCCGTGGCCGACTTCGGCCGGATGCGCACCGAGCGCACGACGGAGGACATCAGCGCGACGACGTATATCCGCATGATGCCGCATACGACGGCCGTCAATATCGGCGTGTTTTTCGGTATCACGGGACGCATCGTGACGACGTCGAGCGCGTGCACGTCGGGCAGCCAGGGCATCGGCTACGCCTACGAGGCGATTCGCGGCGGCCGGCAGATCGCGATGCTCGCCGGCGGTGCAGAGGAACTCGACGCTACGGAAGCCGCCGTCTTCGACACGCTGTTCGCGACGAGCACGCGCAACGACGACCCTGAGACCACGCCGCGCCCCTTCGACAGCGAGCGCGACGGCCTCGTGCTCGGCGAAGGCGCCGCCACGCTGGTACTGGAAGAGCTCGAGCATGCACGGGCGCGGGGCGCGAAGATCCTCGCCGAGATCGTAGGCTTCGGCACCAACAGCGATGGCGCGCACGTGACGCAGCCCAAGGCCGACACGATGGCCGTCGCCATGCGGCTCGCCCTCGAAGATGCCGCGCTCGATGCGCAACGCATCGGCTACATCAACGCGCACGGCACCGCCACCGATCACGGCGACATCGCCGAGTCCCATGCCACGCATGCCGTGTTCGGCGCGGGTGTGCCGGTCAGCACGCTCAAGAGCTACATCGGCCATACGCTCGGCGCGTGCGGCGCGCTCGAAGCCTGGATGACCATCGAGATGATGCGCGACCGATGGTTCGCGCCGAACCTCAACCTCCGCACGCCCGATCCGCGCTGCGCCGCGCTCGACTACATCATGGACGCGCCGCGCGAGCTCGATACGGACTACGTGATGAGCAACAACTTCGCATTCGGCGGCATCAACACGTCGCTGATCTTCCGCCGATGGAACGAAGGCACCGAGTAACGTCCCAAACCAACCATAACAAGGCCTGATCGATGACTCTCACCTCTTCCCGTCTCGCACTCAACGTGGCCGCCGCCACCTGCGCGGCCGCCCTGCTGGTATCGCCCGCTCATGCGCGCGATACCAAATACATGCTGCCGCTCAAGGATGTGCTGACCATGCCCGAAGCCAAGGAGAAGCTGGACCCGTCGTTCCGCTTCTTCCTCGCGGGTCAGACGACCCCGCCCGTGCTGGAACGATTCGAGGACGGCGTGACCAACCGCAAGACCAACGGCGTGGGCAAGAGCGACGAGGACGGCTGCCGGTGGGCCGCGCTGTCGGCGCTGGTGGCATTGCAGGACACCGCGAAGTCCAAGGGCGCGAATGCGGTCATCGACATCGTCAGCTACTACAAGAAGAATCAGGTCGAGAACCCCGCCGAATACGAGTGCCACGCAGGTGCGGTGGTGGTCGGCGTCGCGTTGAAGGGCACGTACGCCAAGGTCGCGCCGTAATGCCTGTGCAGATCCGCCATGGAAGCGTGACGGCGCTTGCGGCACAGGCGCCGTCGCCTTCCATGTGGATGTCCGGTAGCGAATGCGCGCGGGCGTCGGCCATTCGCGCCGAGCCGCGCCGCGCGCAGTTCATCGCGGGGCGATGGCTCGCGCGCAGGTTGCTGGCGGAGACCCTTGGCGGATCGTGGCGGGACTGGACGCTGACGGCGGAAGACGATGCGCCGCCGCGCGTGTCGGGTCCCGCGCCGGCCACGCTGTCGATCTCGCACAGCGGCGATGTCGTGGCCTGTGCCGCGGGCACCGTGCCGGTCGGCATCGACGTGGAGGCCCGCGCGCCGCGCAGGGACCTTGGCGCGCTGTACGACGCCATCACCACCGACGAGGAGCGCCGGGTCGTCGCCGCGCATCTGGACGCCGGCGCCGACAGCATGTTGCCAAACGCTATGCTGCAATGCTTCACGCATGCGTGGGCGCTGAAGGAAGCCTGTATCAAGCGCGAGGGCGGCGGCCTCTTTCACACGATGCTGGGCCATGCCGTACGGATCGACGCCGCCGCCGATGCGGCGCGGGCCAATGCGTGCACGTGGCAATGGGAAGGTCATGTTCTGGCCCTCAGCGCCGAGACAGCGTCCATCGCCGCCCTCACCAATTTCCCCACCCTTTCCGCATTCGCCGGCCCGCGCTATTGGAAGCTGACGCGGCACCTCGCATCCCGCTGAGTCGTCGTCTGAGTCACCCCTTTGATCATGTCTGAAATCACCGTACCCGATCTCCCCGACAGCACCGCCACGCGCACGCCCCTCGCGCCTGTCGCCTTCGACGGCACGCCGCTGACGATCGAGGACGTCGTCGCGCTCGCGCGGCGCGAAGCCACCGCCGTGCTGTCCGACGCGCCGGACTTCCGCGCACGCATCACGCGCGGCATGGCATTCCTCGACCAGTTGCTGGAAGAAGACGGCCGCATCTATGGTGTGACGACCGGCTATGGCGACTCCTGCGAAACCGCGGTACCCGTGGATCGCGCATGGGAGTTGCCCGTGCATCTGTACACGTTCCACGGCTGCGGACTCGGCCGCCTGCTCGACGCGGAGGAGACGCGCGCGGTGCTCGCGGCGCGGCTTGCATCGCTGTGCCAGGGGTACTCGGCGGTCAGCCCGGGATTGCTCGAGCAGCTTGCGGCGTTTCTCGCGCATGACGTGTTGCCTTGCATTCCGGCCGAGGGCTCGGTCGGTGCAAGCGGCGATCTGACGCCGCTGTCTTACGTCGCCGCCGCGCTCTGCGGCGAGCGTGACGTCGTCTACGCGGGCCGGCGTCAGCCGGCGGCCGAGGCGCTTGCCGCCATCGGCCGGGAACCGCTGCGGCTGCGGCCCAAGGAGGCGCTGGCCATCATGAACGGTACCGCCGTGATGACCGGCCTTGCCTGCCTCGCCTGGGCGCGCGCGGCCAACGTCGCCGCGCTCTCGGCCACGCTCACGGCCGGCGCCGTCGTGGCGATCGATGGCAACCCCTATCACTACGACGAGACGCTGTTCCGCGCCAAGCCGCATCCGGGCCAGACCCGCGCCGCCGCGCGAATCCGCACGCTGCTGGGCGGCTCGCGCGCCCCGCGCCATGCCAGCCGGCTGCAGGACCGTTATTCGCTGCGCTGCGCGCCGCACGTGATCGGCGTGCTCGAAGACGCGCTCGACTGGTCGCGAACGTGGATCGAAACGGAACTGAACAGCGCGAATGACAATCCGCTCGTCGATCCCGACGAGAACCGGGTGCTGCATGGCGGCCATTTCTATGGCGGCCATATCGCGCTGGCGATGGATGCCCTCAAGACGGCAGTGGCCAGCGTGGCGGATCTGATGGACCGTCAGCTCGCCACGCTCGTCGATACGCGCTACAACAACGGCCTGCCGGCTAACCTGTCGGGCGCGGTGGGCGACGAGGCCCCGCTGAACCATGGGCTGAAGGCCGTGCAGATCGGCGCTTCGGCGTGGACCGCCGAAGCGCTGAAGCAGACCATGCCCGCCACCGCGTTTTCTCGCTCGACCGAGTGCCACAATCAGGACAAGGTGAGCATGGGGACCATTGCCAGCCGCGATTGCCTGCGGGTGCTGGAACTGACGGAACAGGTGGCGGCGGGGATGCTTGTGGCCGTGCGTCAGGCCATCGGTCTGCGGCTGAGGTATTCGAATGCAACGAAGGCGGATGCAACGACAGCGGATGCAACGGGAACGCGGACCGGAACACCGACGGAGGCATCGGTGCCCGCGCCGTTGCAGTCGTTCGTCTCACGGCTGGAGGCCGCGATCCCGCTGCTGGAGCGGGACCGGGCGCTGGAACCCGAGCTTCGGGCGATGCTTGCGCAGATCCGCGCCGGGCAGTGGTAAGCCGTCAGTCCTTGCGATCGCAGCTGCCGTCGGCGCAGCCGCCGCCCGATTCGCGTGGCGGATACAGCGGATAGCGCAGCGCCGCATAGATCAGCACGACGACGCCCGCGGCGGTGATCCAGTCGAGCAGATCTTTCATGATGCCGCCTCCATGGGAAGTGCTTCCAGTCTAGGCGCCCGACGGCCTCGCGCAAACGAACGAATCCGTCGGAGCTTATGACGACAATCAGAACGCCGGCAGAATGGCGCCCTTGAACTGCTTGTCGAGGAAATCCTTCACCTCCTGCGACTGATACGCCGCAACCAGCGGCTTGACCCACGGCTTGTCCTTGTCCTGCGCGCGCACGGCAATCAGGTTCGCATACGGGCCACGGAGGTCTTCGATCGCGATCGCATCGCGCGTCGGTGACAGGTTGGCCTTGACCGCGTAATCGGTGTTGATCGACGCGGCCGCCAGGTCGCTCAGCGAACGCGGCAGGATAGCGGAGTCGAGTTCCACGAACTTGAGCTTCTTCGGATTCGACGCGATATCGAGCGGCGTGGCGTTCTTGCCCGCAGCGGTCTTCAGCGTGATCACGCCCTTGGCCTGCAGCAGCCGCAGCGCGCGGTTGCCATTGGACGGGTCGTTCTGGATACCGACCTTCGCGCCTTCGGGTAGCTCGGCCAGCGATTTGTACTTGCTCGAGTAGAAGCCCATCGGCGCCACGTAGGTCAGCCCCACATTGACGATCTTGTAGCGGCGCGCCTCGATCTGGCTGTCGAGGAACGGCTGGTGCTGGAAGCCATTGGCGTCCAGGTCGCCGGCGTCGAGCGCGGCGTTCGGCTGCGCGTAATCGTTGAACTCGACGATGCGGATGTCCAACCCATTGCGCTTGGCTACGGTGCGCACGACTTCCCAGATCTGCGCGTCCGGACCGCTCATCGTGCCGAGGCGGATGACCTGGTCGGCGGCATGAGCCTGAGCCGTCAGCCCCACGGCAAACGTGGCGGTAGCGGCAGCGATGAGTTTGAACAACTTGCGGCGATGCATGACATGACTCCTCTGTAGGACGTTGTGATCTCGCCCCCGCGCGGGTAGCGCGAGAGCGTCACGGATGGTACGGATGTCGCCGCCCTCGGGGAATGAATAACTTCGGCTATCGATATGCGCGGGCTGTCGTCCTGCAACACGGTAGGACGGCGCCCTATACCGGCGCGCGCGAGAGTCGGAAATGATCGAAGCATGCGGCACGCAGACCGCCCGCTCCGCTCACTATCTTCCGCATTTGCCCAGGAGTTTCCCCATGATGTATCACCGCTTCCTCATCGGTTCGCTCCGGTCCGAGGACGTAGCAGAAGTCCACCTGATTCGCGCGGAACCGCGGGACTGGGCTTGCCTGGCAAGGATCGAATCCGGCATCCAGTCGCTGCGCGAGACGCGGCGCGATATTCCCCCGTATATGCTCGTCCACGACCGCGCATGGCAGGAGGCCACCTGCCAGCCGGAGAAGCTGATCCGCACCGCGCGCAAGTTTTCCTACGACTCCGTCGACGAATTCGTCGATCTGCATCTGCGCCAGACCTTCCACGAGCATGCGCTGGCCGTGCTGTCGCAGGCCTGGAATCCGGGCGGCAACATCATCGTTCGCGCGGCACGCGTTGCAAAAACGGCCACGCGCGAGCGCGCGCCGCGCGTCAAAAAATGCAACGCGCGTGACTTGGCGAGCGCGTAGAGGCCGGTAAACAGGGCCATGACGGCCCTTTCGGTGCTGGTACGCGGTTTGCAATGTCATTCCCGTGCGCCCTCTTGGTCGTGCATTCCCCCACAAAAAGGAGAGAGCATCATGGATAAGTCAAAGGTACCTGTCGACCAGCGCGCGGCGCTGGGCATGCTTGCGGACGACCACAAGCTGGTCAAGAAGCTGTTCCGTCAGTTCGAAGACGCTAGCGACGAAGAGAAGGAAGCGATCGCGATGGAGACGTGCAAGCAACTGACCGTCCACGCGGAAATCGAGGAAGAAATCTTCTATCCGTCGCTGCGCGGCGTGTCGGACAAGATCGACGACATGCTGGACGAAGCGCAGGTGGAGCACGGCGTGGCCAAGGACCTGATCGCCAAGATCGAATCGGGCGACAAGGAGATGCTCGACGCGAACTACAAGGTGTTGTCGGAATACGTCGGCCACCACGTGGAAGAAGAAGAAAAGGAAATGTTCGAGGCCGTGATCAAGGCCAAGGTGAACCTGCGTGAAGTCGCCGAGAAAATGGAGCAGCGCAAGATGGAGTTGATGGGCGAGCCAGCCTGATCTGCCCCTTCCCCGACGGCGGTGCCCCTGGGCGCCGCCGGTTCGCTTCCCATGACGATTCGCATCGGCATATCCGGTTGGCGTTACGCAGGCTGGCGGGGGGTGTTTTACCCCGAGGACCTGCGGCAGCGCGATGAGCTCGACTATGCGTCGCGTCATGTCGATACGATCGAGATCAACGGTTCGCACTATTCGCTGCAGACCGTCGATAGTTATCGGTCATGGCACGATGCCACGCCCCCGGGCTTCGTATTTGCCGTCAAGGGCCCGCGCTACCTGACGCACTGGCTGCGTTTCCGTGACGGGGACACAAAGGACGACAAAAACGGCGACAACCGGGCGCACGTGGCCCTCGCCAACTTCTTCGCCTCCGGCGTGCTCGCGCTCGGTCGCAAGCTCGGCCCATTCCTCTGGCAGTTTCCTCCGAATTTCCGCTTCGACCCTGCCGCCTTCGAGCATTTTTTAGCGATGCTGCCGCAAAACCTCGCTGCCGCGCGGACGCTCGCGCGGTCGCACGATGGCCGCGTTCGCGATCCATGGTTTGCGGCGGAAGGCTCGCGCAGGCTGCGGCATGCGGTGGAGATACGCCACGACAGTTTCTGCGACCCCGCTTTCACGAAGCTGCTGCGCAAGTACCGCGCGGCATTGGTCGTCTCCGATGCGGTGGCCGAATGGCCGTACGCCGAGGACGTGACGAGCGATTTCGTCTACCTGCGCCTGCATGGTTCGGAAACGCTCTATGGCGGCGCGTATTCCGATCGCGCGCTCGATCGGTGGGCCGCGCGCATCGAGGCATGGAGCCATGGGCGCGAGCCCGAGGACGCGCAGCGCATCGAGACGCGCGCAACACGCCCGCAGCGCACAACGAAGACGCGCGACGTCTATTGCTACTTCGACAACGACATGAAGGTGAAGGCGCCGTTCGATGCCAGACGGCTCATGGCGCGCATCGAAGAGGCGACTGGGGGCGGACTGCGCACGGAGGAACCGGGCGAACACAGCCTGGACGAACACAGCCCGGACGGAGACAGGCCGCGCCAAGACAGCCCAAAGCCTCAGTCGGCATCGACCTCGCGCGCGTCGCGCCGCAGCGTGCGCGGCGCCGCCCCGAACGTGCGCTGAAACACTTCGCGCAGATGGCGCCGGTCGCGGAAACCGGTTTCACGCGCGATGACCTCCAGCGAATGCCGTCCCCGCTCGACGAGGTTACGCGCCGTTTCCAGCCGGATGCGCTCGACCGCCCGTGACGGCGACTCTCCCGTTTCCGATTGAAAGACGCGCTGGAACTGCCGCGTGCTGAGGTTGGCGGCATGCGCCATATCGGCGATGCGCAATGGCTTGGCCAGGTTCTTGCGCACGAACTCGAGCGCGGTCTGCACCTTGTCCGATTTCGGCGCCAGCTTCAGCATCTCGGAGTGCTGGGACTGTCCCCCGGAACGCCGGTGATGCATGACGAGGACGTGCGCGACGCGGCTGGCGATCTCGGGTCCGAGGTCTTTCTCCACCATGCCCAACGCGAGGTCCATCGCCGCAGTGAGGCCCGCCGAGGTCCAGATGGTGCCATCGACGACGAAGATACGGTCCATATCCACCTTCGCCAGCGGGCAGCGGGACTTCAACGCATCGGCGAAGGCCCAGTGCGTGGTGACGCGCCGATTGTCGAGGAGGCCCGCGTCGCCGAGCGCGAAGGCGCCCGTGCACATCCCGACGAGCCGCCGTGCGCGTGACGAAACGTCCTTGAGGAAGGTCACCTCGTCCGGATGCGTGGGCCGGTCGGTGGGGTCGACGATGCCGCTCACCATCCAGCTGTCCGCGGCATCGAGCACCGCCGGCAACGTTGCCACCGCCGCGCCCACGGAGGCCCGCCTGTCGCCGCCAGCGATCGAATAATTCGTGACGCAATACACCGGCTCACGCGCGACCACGTTGGCAAATTCGAACACCGTCTGGGTGCCGAGGGCCATGACCTGAAAGCCCTCCGTCAACAAATATCCAATCCGATGCATCGTTCCGCCGCGTGCCACATGTCCGAGAACCGGATTATAAATGTCGCGTCGAGTTCCTGCATTTCACCGATCATCGGTCCACGGCATGCCCAGCGGCGCATGCCGATGCCTGTCTCCCCTTGAGGTACCTTTCCCATGACCGATCTGATCGACATCGCCCTCCAGGCCGCCGGAGGCCTTGCCCATTTCCGCAGTTTCCGTACCGTCTCGGCGCGGCTTCACCACACTGGCGCGCTCTGGCAACTCAAGCAGCGCGAAGGCGTGCTGACGGACTCGCGTGTCACCGTCGACCTGCACGCGCAACGCGCTTCGCATGCGCCGTTCGCTCCTTCCACCGACCATTCGATCTTCACCGCGGACCGCGTGGAGATCCGCCGCGAGGACGGCAGCCTCGTCGAATCGCTCGACGCCCCGCGCGCGTCGTTCGACGGATTCGAGATGGCGACGCCATGGTCCAACACGCAGCTGGCTTACTTTGCCGGTTACACCATGTGGACCTATCTGACGTCGCCGTTCGTGTTGCGGTTTCCGGGCGTGGAAGCGGAAGAAATCGAGCCCTGGACGGTGGACGGCCTGCCGTGGCGCCGCCTGCGCGTCAAGTTCCCGCCGGGCATCGCCACCCATAGCGCACTCCAGACGTTCTACTTCGATGCGGACGGCCTGCTGCGTCGTCACGACTACGAAGTCGATATCCAGGGGCGCAACGCCGCGGCACGTTATCTAAGCGACTACGTCGAGGTACAGGGACTGCGGATGCCCACGCGCTTCCGCATTTATCCCCGCACCCCGGACAACCTCGCCCTGCCCGAGCCGCTGATCGTGGGCGTGGATCTCTCGGACTTCCGTTTCGAGTAAAAAGGTCAAGCCATGTTGTGATGCAGCGCAAGCCGGACTGAGTGGCACCGGCCCCCCGGGATGCAAGGGCCGGCCCCCGCGGCGCCATCTCGCTTTTGTCCTCACGTACATGGAATTGTTTATGCCGGTGAACACCGAAGATTCTGTCGCCGCTACGCGTTCGCCCTCGCCCGCGGTGACCGCGCTGGGCCTGTCGCTGGTGCACGATGCCACCGCGCCGCTGACATCGCTTGTCTTGCTGGCCGCGGCCGGCCAGCGCTGGCTGGCGGGCGACCGCCCCAATCTCGAGGAAGCGCGGCTCTGCTTCGCCGATATCGCCGCCCATACGCAGTCTCTTCTCGACCTGTTCGATACCGTCTCGCGAACGGTAACGCGCACGGTATCGCGCAACATGGCGCCAGCCGTGCCGCCCTCGCCCTTCGATCTGCGCGCCCTGCTCCACGACATCGGGACGACGATCAACCGCGCCGATACGAGCCCAGGCGGCGGGGTGTGGCTAGACTTGCCGCCGGCGCCCGTGACGATCCATGGCAACCCGTGGCAACTGCGGCAGACCCTGCTGATCGCCCTGCATCTTGCGATGCCCGATGTGGTAACCCATGCCGCGGACCCTCGCGCCACCACCGATACGTCCTATGCGGTGGCCGTCACGCTCACGGCCACCGACGCGGAGGCAACCGTCGAGATACGGGCCCTCAGCCGCCATGCGCGCCGGCCACGTCATGGCGCGCCCACGCTGAACGACGACCGCCGTGACGAGATCGCGGTGCTCGATGCGGTCATGCGGCTACATGGCGGGAGTCTGCGGCACGGAGCTCCCGGCACGGACGAACCCTGCCTGATTTTTGGGTGGCCACGCCAGCCGGACATGACGCCCTCCCGGGAACCCGGTCAATCCACGTGAATCTTCGCCTGCTTCACGATATCGCCATACATGCGCAGATCCGCATCCACCTGCTTGCGGAACTCGGCCGGTGTATTGCCCGATGGCACGATACCGAGCGTCAGCAGCCGGTCGCGCGTGTCGGGCTCGTTGACCACGGCATTGAGCGTCTTCTGCAGCTTGTCGACGATCGGCGCCGGTGTCTTCGCGGGAGCGAACAGCCCCACCCACGAGTTCACCTCGATATTGGCGATGCCGGATTCGATCATTGTCGGCACGTCGGGCAGCGATGGTACCCGCGATGCCGACGACACCGCGATGGCGGTGGCCTTGCCGTTCTTCACGAACTGATGCGCACCCGCGACGGCCGTGTACAGCACGGGCAGCGTCCCGCCCACGAGATCGCCCATCGCCTGGCCGCCGCCCTTGTACGGCACGTGCGTCATCTTGATGCCCGTGCGCGCCTTGAGCAGTTCGCCCGCGAGATGTGGCGTGCTGCCGGTGCCCGCGCTGCCATATGACAGGCCATCGGGCAGCGTCTTCGAATACGCGACGAGGTCCTTGAGGTTCTTCGCTGGCACATTGGGATTGGCCACGAGAATCAGCGCCGCGTCACCGATCTTGCTGATCGGCGCGAAGTCCTTGAGCGTGTCGAACGGCACCTTTGCATAGACATGCGGATTGATGACCATCGTCCCATCGAAACCGAGCAGCAGCGTATAGCCATCGGGCTCCGACAGCGCGACCTGCTGCGTGCCGATATTGCCAGACGCGCCGGGCTTGTTCTCCACCACCACGGATTGCCCGAGCCGCTGTCCGAGCCGGTCCGCCACCACGCGCGCGCTCGTGTCGGCAACGCCGCCAGGCGCAAACGGCACGATCAGCCGGATCGGGCGCGTCGGGTAAGTCTGCGCGTGCGCGGGCACCGCCGAAGCCATGGCGGCGAACGTCACCACGGCAGTCATCAATATCTCACGTCGTTGCATCGTGTCTCCCCTTGTCTTTGTTCTGGGTATGCGTCGATCTCATTCAGGCTGAATCCCGCCGCGTTGCGCGACGGCCGACCACTTGCGCGTCTCCGAGACGATGAACTCGTTGAACTGCGCCGGCGGCGTCAGCACGACGTTGGCGCCCTGGTCCTGCATCTGCCTGGCGACCGAGGGGTCCGATGTCACGCGGCGCAGGTCGGCATTGATCTGGTTCACCACCTGCTGGGGCATGCCCTTCGGGCCGAACAGGCCATACCAGTTCAGCGATTCCACGCCCGCAAGCCCCGCTTCCTTGAACGTCATCGCGTCCGGGAAGATGGACATGCGTTCGTCCGCCGCCACGCCGATCACGCGCAGATTTCCGCCCTGCACGTGCGGCATCGCGGTCAGCACGCTGGTGAAGCCCATTGCCAGATGGCCGCCGATGACGTCGACCATGATCTGCGAGCCGCCCTTGTACGGCACGGACACGGTCTGCAGATGGCCGATCTGGCGGAACAGCTCACCGGTCAGGCGCGTGGTCCCTTCCGAATAGCCCACGCCAAGCGGCTGCTTGCGCGCGGCCTCGACGAGTTCGGTGAGGTTCTTGTATGGGCTCTTCTTCGATACGACGAGCACCATCGGCGACACGGCGAGCCGCGTGATCGGCGTGAAGGCGGCCGCGGTGTCATACGGCAGGCTCTTCATAAGCACCGGATTGATTGCATGCGAGCCGACCACCATCATCAGCGTGTAGCCATCGGCCGAGGACTTCGCGACGTGGCTCGTGCCGATGACGCCGTTGGCGCCGGGCCGGTTCTCGACTACAACCGACTGGCCCCACAACTCGGACAGCTTCTGCGCGACGAGACGGCTGACGATATCGGTGCCGCCGCCGGGCGCGTACGGGACGATGAGCGTAACGGGCTTGTCGGGCCATTTGCCCGCGGCGGCATGCGCGGTGAGCGCCGGGACTGACAGGCCTAGCAACAGGACGGACAGGACGGACAGTACAAAAAGGGCAATACGAATCCAACTGCGGTGCAGCATGTTTGTCTCCGGATGTTGTCGTTATGTTTTGGTAATGCGTGAGATGCAGACGGTACGGGTTATGCGGCCTCCCGGCTGCGTTCCGCGGCCTTCGCGTAATGCCGTCGCAACCACGCAATCGATCTGCCGCCCAGCGGACGCGCCAGGACAGACTCTGCAAACGCAACCGCGTCGACCAGCCCGTGCAAGTCGATGCCGGTCGCAAAGCCGCTGCGCTCCGCCATCAGCACGAGATCCTCGGTCGCAAGGTTGCCTGCCGCGCCCGGCGCGAACGGACAGCCGCCGATGCCGCCCACGCTCGCATCGAAATGCCGCACGCCCGCCTCGAGCGCCGCCCATGCGTTCGCGGCACCGAGCCCGCGCGTATCGTGGAAATGAACGGCCAGACGGTCAGCGCCGATCGCAGCCACCAGCTCTTTCATGCGTACCTTGACCGCCCCGGGCGCCGCGGCGCCGATGGTGTCGGCAATGACGATGCGCTCCGCACCGGCCGCCTTCATGCGCTCGGACGAACGCAGCACGGCGTCGAGCGGGACCTCGCCCTCGAACGGGCACTCGAACGCCACGGCCACGTAGGCACGTGTGCGCAAACCAAGGCGGCGCGCCTCGATCAACGTGCGCTCGCTCACCTCCGTGGCCTGATCGAGGTCCATGTTGATATTGCGTTCGTTCATCGTGCGCGTGGCGGACAGCACCACGGCAATCTCGCGCGCGCCCGCCGCGTGCGCGCGCTCGAGGCCCTTGAGGTTCGGCACGAGCGCCGAGGTCTGCAGCGCGGGCAGCGCGGCGTTCAACCTCTGCACGAGGTCCGCCGCGTCGGCCATCTGCGGCACGGCTTTCGGCGAGACAAAGCTCGTCACCTCGACACTCGGCACCCCCGCGGCGGCGAGCCGCCTCACGAGTTCGAGCTTGTCGTCGGTGGACACGTGGATGGCCTGGTTCTGCAGCCCGTCCCGCGGGGAGACGTCGGTAATGACAATGCGATCGGTGGTAGTCATATGCGTCGCGCCTCAGCCGATGGCGCCGTCGGCGCGCAGCGCTTCCACACGGCTCGCGTCGTAGCCCAGAAAATCGCGCAGCACGGCCGCGGTGTGTTCGCCAAGAGAAGGGGGACACGTGTAGGCGGGTTCCGTCACCGCCGACAGCTTGACCGGATTGCCTGGCATGCCGATCGTCTCTCCGGTCTTCAGCGTGACCTCGCGCACCATGTCGCGCGCGCGGACCTGCCGGTCGTCTAGCGCCTGCGCGAAGTCGTTGACGGGGCTGCATGGAATGCGTGCCTGGCGGAGCTTCCCGAGCCAGTACGCCGACGTCTCCTGGCGCAGCTTCTCGCCGATGATCGCGTCGATATGCGCCTTGTCCGCGTAGCGTCCTGGTTGCCGCGCATACTCGGGCCGGCGCAGGTCCGGGTGTTCGATCACGCTCAGGAAGCGCTCGAAGAACGCGTCGCCGATGCAGGCGATGACGATGTACCCATCGCGCGTCGGATACGTGTTGTACGGCACGTGCACGAAATGGCTGTTGCCGATGCGGTCCGGCACGTGGCCCGACATCAGATGCATCGTCGCCATGTAGTTGAGCATCGAGATCTGCGCGTCAAGCATCGAGATGTCGACGTGCTGTCCACGCCCGGTCTGGTCGCGTGCGGCCAGCGCCGCGAGCACGCCAATCGCCCCGAAGATCCCGCCGCCGAGATCCCCGATCGGAATGCCGCTGCGCACGGGGGGGCCGTCCGCCATGCCCGTGATCGACATGCCGCCGCCCATCGCCTGCACGACCTGGTCGAACGCGGGATGCTGCGTATCCGGGCCCGTCTGGCCGAAGCCCGTGACCGAGCACGTGATGATGCGCGGGTTGACCTCCGACAGCGTGGCGTAGTCGATACCGAGGCGCGTCGTCACGCCCGCGCTGAAGTTGTCGAAGACCACATCGGCGCGGCGGACCAGATCGAGGAAGACCTCGCGGCCCGCTTCGCTCTTCAGGTCCACACACACGCTTTCCTTGTTCCGGTTCAGCGTCAGGAAGTAGGCCCCCATGCCGTCGCGCGCATAGTCGTCGCTGTCCGCCAGCAGCTTGCGCGTCCCTTCGCCCGCGCCCGGCGGCTCCACCTTGATGGTGCGCGCGCCGAGGTCCGCGAGCAGCATGGTCCCGTACGGGCCGGACAACATATGGGTCAGGTCCAGTACGGTGATGTGTTCAAGCGCCTGCATCGTCTCCTCCATGTATGGTTGCAGGTCATAACGCAACGCGCGTGCCATGCTGAAGGGCATTGATTCTTAAAGGTTTTTCGCGCAGGACTTCGAGATGTCGCGTTGCATGCGACATTCTGTGAAACAATCGATGAAACGTCGATGCAACAAAGCGACAAACCTGCGCCATGCCGCCATGACGACCGATCGCCCTTTCCGCCCCCGCCTCTGCTTCATCAGTTACCGGCATCTGAGCCACTTCGCGATGACGCTGCTCGACGAGTACGCCGACCGCGCCGACATCGAGGTCGTGAACGGTTCGTTCGACGCGGCGCTCACCTTCGCGCGGGAGCGCATGCGGCTGGGGACTACCGATGCCTTCATCAGCGCCGGGGCAAACGCGACGATCCTGCGGACCGCATTGCGCGCGCCCGTTGCCACGATCAAGCTCAGCGGATTCGACCTGTTGCTCGCGCTGATGAACGCGCGGCGCGTGTCCAATCGCGTGGGCGTGGTGATGTACGGCGCGCCGATTCCCGAGCTCGACGCCATCAAGGACTTGCTCAATATCGAGGTCGCGCAGTATGCGTACCGTACGCCCGACGAGGCGCGGCACTGCTTTGCGTTGCTTGCGCGCGATCGTTACGAAGTGGTCGTCGGGTCCAGTCTGGTGCTGGAGTTCGCCGAGCAGTACGGCATGCAGGGCCACCTCGCGTATTCGCTCGCGGCGGTGCGCCAGGGCATCGAGGATGCGATCGAACTGGCGCGCGCGGCGCGGCAGGAAGCGAGCCGCTACGAGCAATTGAGCGGCGTGGTGCACAACCTGCAGGAGGCTGTGCTCGCCGTCGATCGCGAGCACCGGATCGTGGCGCTCAATCCGCCGATGGAAAAGCTGCTAGGCAGGCCGCAGGCGCAGTTGTTGCGGCAGTCGCTGGAGACGATCGAGCCGGCGCTGTCGCTCGCGCATACGCTGGAGACGGGTGCGCAGGATCGCGCCGCGGTGCTGCGCCTCTCCCAGCGCGACTGGATCGTGAATCGCACGCCGATTCGCGAGCATGGGCAGATCGTCGGCGCGGCCATCACGCTTTACGACGCGCGCACCATTCACGATGCGGATGCCAGCCTGCGCAGCCAGCAGCGTCATCGCCAACCCACCGCGCGCCATAGCTTCGACAGCCTGATCGGCCAGAGCGAACCGTTCCGGCGCGCCTGCGCGACGGCGCAGCGGTTTGCGCGCACCGATATGACGATCCTGCTCTCCGGGGAAAGCGGCGTTGGCAAGGAGTTGTTCGCGCAGGCGATCCACAACGCCAGTTCGCGCGCGGCGCGGCCGTTCGTGGCCATCAACTGCGCGGCGTTTCCGGAGTCTTTGCTCGAGAGCGAGCTGTTCGGTTACGACGAAGGCGCGTTCACGGGGTCGCGGCGCGGCGGCAAGCGCGGGCTGTTCGAGGCCGCGCATACGGGCACGCTGTTTCTCGACGAAATCGGCGATATGCCCGTGTCGTTGCAGACGCGATTGTTACGCGTGTTGCAGGAGCGCGAGATCGTGCGGCTGGGCGGTGCGCTGCCGATTCCCGTCAACGTGCGCGTAATTGCCGCCACGCATCAGCCGTTACGGGAACTCGTCGCCGGCCGGCAATTCCGCCAGGACCTGTACTACCGCATCAACACGCTGCATCTGCATCTGCCCGCGTTGCGCGAGCGGCCCGAGGACATTGCGCCGCTGGCCGAGGCATTGTTGCGGCGCAGCCTCGGACGGCTCGGTTCCTCGCTCGATGCGGCGCGACTGTTGCCGCGTGTGCTGCCGCGGCTCGCGGAATTCCCGTGGCCCGGCAATGTGCGCGAGCTCGAGAACATTTGCGATCGCATGGCGGTGTTCTTCTCGCAGTGGCGGCACGAGGACGAGATCGACTTCACCGAGCTGCGGCACGATTGCGCGGAGCTCTACGAGGACGCCGCGCCCGCCTCTTCCCAGAGAACCGGCGATCGCCACCGCGCGCGCGAGGTGCTCGACGCTTGCGGCGGCAATCGGCAGGAGGCCGCGAAGCGGCTCGGCATCAGTCGCGCCACGCTATGGCGATGGCTGCGCGACGACTGAGGGGCTTCACTGCACCGCGATGCCGACGGACTTCACGAGCTTCTCGATATTGACGCTGTCGTTGCGAATCAGCGCCGCGAATTCCGGCGCGTCGGCGTAGTTCACCTCGGTGCCGCTTTCGGTCAGGCGCCGACGCAGGTCGGGATCGGCGAGGCTCGTGGCGAGCGCGGCGCGGAGCTTTTGCTGGACATCCTTCGGGGTACCCTTGAGCACCGTCATGCCGTACCACGGGTACATCTCGAAGCCCGGATAGCCCTGCTCGGCAATCGTCGGCAGCGAGGGCATGGCCGACGAGCGCTTGGGCGTGGTCACGCCAAGCGCGCGGAACTTGCCGCTCTTGATATGCGGCAGGCTGGAGACGATCGTATCGAAGTACGCGTCGACGCTACCGGCCATCAGCGCCGGAATCGCCTCCGCGGCGCCCTTGAACGGCACGTGAACCATGTCGATGCCGGCGGTCTGCTTGAACATTTCGCCGGCCAGATGCGAGGTGGTGCCCTGGCCGAACGACGCGTAGTTGACCTTCCCGGGATGCGCCTTGGCATACGCCACGAACTCCGCGAGCGAATTCACGGGCATCGAGCTGTTCACGACGAGCACGAGCGATTGCACGCCCACCTCGCCGACCGGTTCGAAGTTGTCGGGATTGTACGGCAGCTTCGAGTACAGGAAGCGGTTGCTGACGAGCGTGCTGTTGGAGCCGAGCAGCACCGTGTAGCCGTCCGCCGGGGCATTGGCCGCGGTCTGTGCGCCGATGATGCCGCCCGCGCCGGGACGGTTCTCGATGAGCACGGGGGTTTTCAGTTCCAGCGCCATACGCTCGCCCAGAAAACGGGCGATGCTGTCGGTTCCGCCGCCCGCGGGGAATGGCACGACGATCTTGACGGGCCGCGTGGGCCATTTTTCCTGCGCTTGCGCGGGGACGACGGACGCGAGCGACAAGAGGGAAAGAAGCACTGCACCTGCTGCGGAAAGCTGTCTGAGTGTTCGGTTCATTCCACGCACCATGAAAGTAGTCGGCGCCACGCAAGCAGCAACTTGCATGCCATGAAAGATGCATCAATGCGGTGCCGGGACCCTGGTGCGGGTTGGGTGCTAATCCGAGACCGATGGTGCGGGGCGCCGCCGTATCCATTCGGCGAACGCTTCATCCTCGATGCGGTAGTCGCCCATCGACAGGCGCGTGACGACGTTGTCCGCCATGAGCCGTCTCAGTGCATGAGCCGCCGTATTCCGCGTGGCTGGCTTGCCTAACATGGCGCCGAGCTTTTCGAGCGTGGCCGCTGCGTGGAGGTCCGGCTCGCCGCGCGCGATGAGGTACAGGATGGCGCGGTCCGATGCCTTGATCTCTTGCCATTGCTGGAGCGAATGCTCGTCGGAGAACACCGACGCCTTCGTATGAACAAGCGCCGCGGTGTCGCCCTGGGTCTGGTACAGCATGTACCGCTCGATGAAGCGCTTGAAAAACTCCGGGGTTCGATGCAGGGCCTCGAACGCGCGCAATCCCTGTTCGAGCGTCAGCTTGTTTCGGGCCATGCTGTTCAGCAGCCTGATGCTGTATGCCACGAACTCGTCGCCGAGCAGCGGAAACGGCTCCAGCGGGGCCCAGTTGTAGAACGGCTCGGACGCGCGGGCGAACATCGCGCGCAGGGTGGTTTCCGAGCTGCCGGCGAAGATGACCTTGATGCGGTCCTTGCGGATGTCTAGCGCGGCGCGCAACGCATGCGCGAAATCGCCGTGGTCGGCGCGGGCAAGGACCTGGGCTTCGTCGATGACCAGCAGCAGGGTCTTTTTTGCGCCGTCGAGTTGCTTCAATACTTCATGGAGGGCGCTGGTTCGGTCCGCGCCGGCTTTACCGAGCTCGGCTTCGAGCGTACCCTCGATCCCGCCGGGTAACTTCGCGCCGGCCTTCAGCTTCTTTACCGGGGCACGCAGCCGCGACAGCACTGCCGCGGCGCCTTTGGGCTCCAGCGCTTCGTTCAATGCCGAGACGAGTGCGATTTCCGGCGAGGTGCGGCGGTCCCACAGGTTGGTGTACGCCGTCAGGTAGCCGCGGTCGAGCGCTGCGGGAATCAGGTCCTGCCGCAGAAACTCGGTCTTGCCCATGCGCCGGCGCGCAAACAACCCGCGTGCGGCGGAGAGCTTGAGTTCGAATGCCTGCAGGTACGCGTCGGCCAGTTCCGGGCGCGGGAAATGCCAGGGGTCGTCCGGGGTACGGTCACCGCTTCTCATGACTTCTCACGAAAATTGATACTTCTCAGATTTATTGAGAAGTCATGATACAACCGGTCAGTGGCGCGGGTAAAGCGCCGGGATGCGGAGGCGGAAGGCCCGTGCCGTGGCCCGTGCGGTGGCGGCGCGTGCTGTAATGCGTCTGCCGTGCTTGCGTCTCCTTCGCTCATGTCCCTGCTGCTCATGACCCCTCCGCCCTTGCTCGACCGCCTGCTGCAAATCGTCACCCGCCGCTACCGGCTGCCCGACCTGACGGCGCTGGCCACGAACGTGGCGTCGCCGGCCGTGGCGGTCGCGGTGGCCATCGAACGGGCGCGTCTGTCGATCGGGCCGGACGGCGCGCCTCCACCATCGGAAGTCCGACAGGCGTTTCTTGGCGCGCTGGCGCAGCTCGTGCGGCAGGCATTGCGCGAGGATGCGGGCGACCCGGTATTCCAGGCCATGATGCTCCGGCATCGCGTGGCGGCGGTCCGGGAGTATGCGTCGCTGTCCACGCATGCCGAGCAGGACCGGCGGCAACTGCGCGGCGCGGTCAACGCCATCGCCCATCCGGGCCGGCGGGCGCGCACCGCCGATGCGGACCAGCGCGCGGCCCTCGAGCGCCTGCACGCCGCGGCCACGCAAGGCGATTGGCCCGCGCTCGAATCCACGGCGCGGCAACTCCGGGCGCTGCCTGGCGTTGCCGCCGATGGGGATGGCGGCGGTAGCGCCCCCCTTATCGCCTCCCTCATCGCCCCCGGCATCGACAAGCTGCTCGCCCACCCGGCGCTGGCGCGCATGCAGCGCCTCGACGCGCTGGCATCGCACCCACGCGTCGCGGCGTACCGCGCCCTGTGGTCTCGACATGGGCCTGAGGCGGGCACGGCCACGGCGACCTCGGCCGGAGTCGCCTCGCGGGAGCGGGGGGCCGCCGCGGAGGCCGCCGCCGCGCGGGCGCTGGCCGTCATGGCGGATCGGCTCAACGCCGATGCGCGTTACCGTGCCGCCGACGTACCCGGCACGGCCTCCCCTTACCGCATCGTCACCTCGATGCGCGTTCCCTCCACCATCCCCGCCAGCCACGACCGCGCCAAGAGCGAGTGGGACGTCGTGCTCCTCCGGCAAAGACCGGGTGGCGGCGATACGCACGATTACGACATCTGCCTGCTGCTGGAGGTAAAGGCATCGGTCGAGGCCGCCACCACGGACTTCCCACGCCTGCTCCGCGGGCTGCGGCTGCTTGGCCATGCCGACCCGGACAAGCGCTACGCGTTCGACACCAACGAGGGCACGGTCTGGTTGCACGGTGGCTCGCTACATGCCTTCGGCATGCGCGGGGCCGACCGGCAAAAGGACCCCGAACGTGACGGCCACCGCGACGAGAGCGGTGTCGCGGCCTTCCTCTACTGCTGCGATGCCCCGGCAGACGCCACGCCGCGCGTGCTCGGCGCCGCCAGCCGCATGCAGTTGTTGTCGGCCGCGGCGAGTCTCGACTATGCGAGCGCTCTCGCCGAAGGCGCGGACCCCGAAGTGTCCATGCTCGCCCCCGTGTGGGACCAGCTCCTCACGTCGCCCCGATGGGCCACCGTCCTGCATCAGTACCCAATGCTCCGGGAGGTCCGCGAGCGCATGGTCCATACCGCGGACCTGCTGGCTGTCGCGGCCAGCGCCTGATTGCCGCGCGCTATCATTCTGCAGAATTCGTTGCACCAAAGGGCTGGACCAAGAAACCACTGCCATGCGCGCCGACACCGCCGACTACCGCGCCCTCTTCCTCTCCGACACCCCACTCATGGACGCCCGCGCGCCCATCGAGTTCGCGCGCGGCGCGTTCCCGCATGCGGCCAATCTGCCGCTGATGTCGGACAGGGAGCGCCACGAGGTCGGTCTCTGCTACACCCAGCAAGGCCCCGACGCCGCCATCGCGCTCGGGCATCGGCTGGTCAGCGGCGAGGTCAAGGCGTCGCGCCTCGCCGCGTGGGCGGCGTTTGCCAACGCGCATCCCGACGGCTACCTCTACTGCTTCCGCGGCGGCATGCGCTCGCAGATCGTGCAAACGTGGCTGCGCGAAGAAGCCGGTATTGCGTACCCGCGCGTCACGGGCGGCTACAAGGCCATGCGCGGCTTCCTGCTCGAAACCATCGCGAAGGCCGCCCGCCCGACCGCGATGGTCGTGCTGGGCGGCATGACCGGCACCGGCAAGACCGACGTACTGACCGGCCTCGCGCAAGGCATCGACCTCGAAGGCCACGCGCATCATCGCGGCTCGAGCTTCGGCAAGCGCGTGCGCGCGCAGCCCGCGCAGATCGATTTCGAGAACGCGCTGGCCATCGACATCCTGCGGCGGCAGGATGCGGGCCATCGCGTGCTCGTGTTCGAGGACGAGGGCCAGACCGTCGGCGGCCGCAGCATGCCGTTCGACCTCTATCAGGCGATGCAGCAATGTCCGCTCGTCTGGCTGGAGGACACGCTGGAACATCGCATCGAGCGCATCCTGCGCGACTACGTGGTGAACCTCCGCGCGGAGTTCATCGCGGCCTATGGTGCAAGCGACGGCGACGCGCGGTTTGCGGAGCGCCTGCGCCAGAGCCTCGACAAGATCGCCAAACGGCTCGGCGGCGAGCGGCACAAACGGCTGCGGGCCATGCTGGACGAGGCGCTCGATGTGCAGCGCGACACCGGCGCCGTCGATGCGCACCGTGCATGGATCGCCCGACTGCTCGTCGAATACTACGACCCCATGTATGCGTATCAGCGGCAACTCAAGCGCGACCGCATCGTCATGAGCGGCGATGCCGGGGCGGTCGTCGCTTATCTCAGGCGGCTCGGCGCATAGCGTCAGCGGTCGATTGTTGCCTCGCTTATCGTCTCGCTTATCGTCTCGTTTATCGTCTCGCTTATGGTCTCACTTAGCGCGTCGTCTAGCGCGCCGTTTAGCGCCTCGATGGTCGCCGTGGGCAGCGAATCGCAATACTGACGGCAAACGTCACGCGCCACGCCCGCCGCGGCATGCACCGCCACGCGTGCATCGTCGCGCCGATACAGCGCGATCACGATCGGCGGAGGCGACGGCAGCATCGGGAGTTCGACGAGTTCGCCGGTGTCGAGATACTCCGCCACGAGCAGGCTCGGGACGGCCGCCACGCCATAACCGTCGCGCAGCAGATGGATCATCGCGGCGACGGACGGCATGCACGTGACGCGCGTCTGCGAGAGCGGCACGCCATGCGCGCTGGCCAGGCCGCTGACCATCGCATCCACAGCGAGTTGCGGCAGCGTGCCACGACCGAATGTGAGCACGGGATGCCGCAGCACGGCGCGCACGAGATCGTCCTGCGTGTCGGTCTCGGCCAGCATGTCCCTTCGCGCGATCCACCGCACGGGATAACGCGCGAGCGGTTGCGCGACGATCGACGGATCGATCGCGCTTTCCACCTGCAGCACGAGGTCGAGGTCGCCAGCCAGCAGCCGCGGGCCCAGCACGGCGGTGGCATCGACGGTCAGGTCCACGACGAGCTCGGGATACCCGGTTTCCAGCGCGCGCACGAAATGCGGCAGCCAGCTGTGCACCACGGTCTCCACGACGCCGAGCCTGAGACGCCCCGAGATTTGCTGCCCCCGCTGCGCGGCGAGTTGCAGCGTCCGCGCGGCATGCACGACCTCGCGCGCATGATTGAGCAACCGCTCGCCGTCGTCGCTGAGGCGGAACTGACTGGTGCCGCGATCGACGAGCGTCACCCCGAGCTCGGCTTCCAGGGCCTTGATGCGCGAGGAGATGGCGGCAGGCGTGGCATGCAGTTCGCGCGCGGTGGCGCGAATGCTTCCCGAGCGTGCCAGCGACAGCAGCGTTTCGAGAAAGCGGGTATTCATGGCGTCATGGCGTGCGGGGGTTCTGGAGGCCGGTGCCGGGCGCATCGGATGGGCTCCGGCTGGGCTGCCACGGAGTATGCAAGATTTCTGCCCGCACGGCATCGGTGCCGCCCCCACGCCGAAACGAGGCGTCGCCCCCGTATGCGAAGCGTGGGCGTCGAGAGCGAAGCGGCTGGCGCTTGCGCGCGATCGGGGCGCTACGCTGCGGGAGCGTCCAAGGCATGGTGCGGCGGACGTAGTGTCGTCTGAAGTGTCGTCTCTCATGACGCCAGTAATGGGCGCCTGAGGTGCCATCGGATAGCGAGGCCCGTGCATGCCGAACAATACCTTCCTCCTCAAACCGTACTCGCTGGCGTCCCAAATCGCAGACCAGATCTCGGGCGAATTTCCAGCAATCCTCCGGCCGCTTGTGCGGCCACTCGCGAAGCACTACGCGAAAGAGTTCTACGCCAACGCCGGCATCACGGCGTTCACGGCCACGCAGGTGCATGCGGTGCAGCCCCCGCCGCTCCGCCGCCCCAGCCGCCCGGCGCCTCAGGCCGCCGGCGCCGCCTTCAATCCGCACGCCACCGGCATGGACCGGTTCCACGGCCACCAGCCGCCGCCGCCCTACTCGGCCAAGCCCGCGCCGCACGAACGCTACGCGCCGCCGCCGGGACCGCCGCCCTACGCACACACTTACACGCCGCCCGCCAGCCCGCCGCGGGGCGTCCCCCCGCAAGCGCCTCCCCCGTCGACGTTCCCACAACCGCTGCCGTTCCACCTCCAGCCCCCGCCGGCCGACGATGCGATCGGGGCGCAGCTGCATGCACAGTTGAACGAGATCATGGCCACGATGCATGCCACGGCCGAGGTCCCCGGATGGGAGTCGCACGCGACGGGACATCCCACCATGCCCGCACCCGCCTACACCGCCTCGGCGCAACTCGACCCGCGCGAACAGGCCGACATCGACCGCGCGATCGCGCTCAGCCTCAAGGAAGCGACGGCAGGCCCGCATGGCATGCCCCCCGCCCACGCGCGAGACGAACAGCAGTCGGTTGCCCAGGCGCTAGCGGGACTGCGCAAGATCCCGCCGCTCGAGACCGCGGTCACGCCATGGGACAAGCTCGGCGAGACGGAGAGGGCCGCCTACGCCAATGCGACCGAATATCTCGAAGAGGCGTCGGCACACGTTACCCGCACCGACCGCATCGCGAAGGTACTCGCCGGGCACGACATGATGCTGATCCCGAACAGCGGCAACACGCGCCGCACCCCCGCGGAGGGGGCACCGGGCGCGGACCCGAACTGGGCGACAAATAACTGCCTGCTCATCTCGCTGATGCAGCATGCCACCGGCGACTACGACAGCGATCATGCACCGCTCGTCAATCAGTTCCGCGCGATCATCGAGCAGGACCCGTCCATGGGCATCCGCCCCGGCGACAAACTGCCCGCGCAAGGCAGGATCGCCGACGGCATCGTCTCGCTGATCAACAACGGCCTCGGGCTGGAGCGCCCGCTGCGCATGGTCACGGTATCCGACGCCAGCGGAGTGCTCCACGTCGAAACCACGGGACCCGACGACGACCATCGGCGCGACGTCATCGTGGTCGATATGGGCGGGCATTTCGAGGCCGCGGCCCCGGCGTCCGTCATCGCGGCGCGGCGCGCCCAGGACGAGTCCCCCCGGCGCGGCGCTCCGGCCACCCGAGATGACGCCACGCAATCGACAGGCTCCAACACCCCGGCGGCGCCCGCCGGTATGGATGCCATGAGCGAGCTCGCCAACGCGCAGATGCGAAGCACGCTGATCCAGCAGCATCAGCAGATCGCCGAAACCACCAGGCAAGCCAGGTCGTCCATGGTGTCTCTGACGGCACCATAATGGGACGAGATCGTAATGGCGTCGGGCCACGTTCGGTCTATGATCGCGATCTGATCCCACAAGCTGCAGATCGCGATCCCCGATGCATATCCGCTGGCTGGAAGACTTCATTTGCCTCGCGCAGGCGGGCAGCCTCGCGCGCGCCGCCGAGTTGCGCAATGTGACACCGCCCGCGTTCGGCCGGCGCATCCAGGCGCTCGAGGTCTGGGCCGGCGCGCCCTTGATCGACCGCAGCGCCTATCCGGTGCGACTCACCGCGGAAGGCAGGCAGTTCCTCGAAGCCGCCGAAACCGCGCTGCGCACGCTCGATGAAACGCGGCTGGCCCTGCGCGCCGCGCATCGGGCGGACGCGTCCACGCTTACCATCGCGACCGGCAAGACGCTCGCCCGGTCGATGGTCCCCGTATGGCTCGCCGGCCTGCGCCATGCCCTGCACGGCGACCCTATCGGCGACGGGTTTCGCACGCGCCTCTCGACCCATGCCACGCACGACGCGCTCGAACGCTTCACGGAAGGGCATGCTGACTTCCTGCTGTGCTACAGCCCCCACGACCTGCCCGTGATGCTCGACGATGCATGCTATGTGTTCCACGCCGTGGGTGTCGAACGGCTCGTGTGCGTCTCGGCAGCGGACGACAAGGGTCGCGCGGCCTTCCAGATTCGCGGGGCCAGGCCATCGGCGCCCGTGCCGTTCATCGCCTATGCCGAGACGCTGACCATGGGCCGCATGGTCAATCAGGAGATCGCGCGCCGCAAACTATTGAGCCTGCTGGACACGGTAGCGATCAGCGATTTCGCCGAATCGGTGCATGAGATGGTGCGGCAGCATATGGGACTGGCATGGCTGCCCGCGCGGCTGATTGCCGATGACCTGCATGCGGGCCGGCTTGTGCGCGCCGATAGCCATGGCGGCAACTCGGCGGACCTCGCGCTCGACATCCGGCTGTACCGGCCACGCGCCCCCATGCGCGCGCTGGCGGAGACGTTCTGGCGCGCGGCCACGACCGCATGATGCAACCAAGATGTTCATGCACCATTCCGTCTCATTGCCGAAACGGCAAGCCCCGTTGCCAAAGCCGCAAGCCGCCACCCGCGATGCCCACTACCATCGCCGTGCATCGACCCACGACTTCCCTGCCGGAGAAACCATGAAGACCCTGCTGCGCGCGGCGTGCCGCGCTACCCTCGCCGCAACCCTGGGCGCCAGCGCGCTCGCCGCCCACGCGGCGGGTGCCTATCCCACCAAGCCCATCACGCTCGTCGTCGGCTACACAGCCGGGGGCAGCGTCGACCTTGTGGCGCGCTCCATTGCGCCCGAACTTGGCAAGCGGCTCGGCCAGAGCGTCGTGATCGAGAACCTTGGCGGCGCGGGCGGGACCATCGGCGCGCAGAAGGTCGTCAAGGCCGAGGCCGACGGCTACACGCTGCTGCTCGGCTCCGGCAGCGAAGTCTCCATCGCGCGGCTGACCAATCCCGCCGTGCGTTACGACGGCGAGAAGGACCTCGCGCCCATCACGTTCGTCGGTACGCAGCCGATGGTGCTCGTCGGAAAGCTGGCATTGCCGGCGAGCGATGCCGCAGCGCTGATCGCGCTCGCGAAGAAGCAGCCTGGCCAGCTGTCGTACGCATCGTCGGGCGTCGGCACGCCGCTGAACCTCGCTGGCGAACTCATCAAGCAGCAAGGCGGCGTAAATATCACGCACGTCCCGTACAAGGGCGCGTCCGCGATGTCGACGGACCTGCTCGGCGGCCAGATCGACCTCGCCGTGATGGTGCTGTCGTCCGCGCTGCCGCATATCCAGGCGGGCCGCGTGCGCGCATACGGCCTGACCGAAGCGAAGCGCTCCGCCGTGGCGCCCAACGTACCGGCACTCGCGGAAACGCCGGCGCTCAAGGGCGTCGACATGGGCGTCTGGTTTGGCCTCATGGCGCCGGCCGCAACGCCCAAGCCCGTGGTGGAACGCCTCAACACCGAGATGCAGGCCGTGCTGGCCATGCCCGACGTGCGCCGCAAGCTCGCGGAGGCCGGCGTGGACGTCAAGCCTGGCGCGCCGGCCGAGTTCGCCGCGTTCGTACGGCGGGAGACCGGCCGTTACCGCACCATCGTGCAGGCCGCCAATATTCGCGAATAAGACGATAACGATCGAGACAGGATTTCCATGACGCAAACGCCAACGCCAACGCCAACGCCAACGCAGACTTTCGACGCTTACCCCGTGGAAGTCGAGTTCCCCGACATTCGCCCGTACGCCGCCGGCAACACCGGCGTTCCCTACGTGCATACGTTCGACAGCGGCGTGCCTGGCCCGCACGTGATGGTCAACGCGCTGACGCACGGCAACGAGGTCTGCGGCGCGATCACCGTGGCGGGCCTGCTTGCGCACGGCCTGCGCCCGCGCAGCGGCCGCCTGACGCTGTCGTTCGCGAACGTCGACGCCTATGCGCGCTTCGACGCCGCGCACCCCGATGCTTCGCGTTATGTCGATCAGGATTTCAACCGCGTGTGGACCGCCGCCGTGCTCGACGATGCGTCGCGCGATTCTTCGGAACTGCGCCGCGCCCGCGCGATGCGGCCCGTGATCGATACCGTGGACCTGCTGCTCGACCTCCACTCGATGCACGAAAAAAGCCGGCCGCTTATCGTCTCGGGTCCGCTCGACAAGGGCATCGCACTGGCCCGCGCCGTCGGCGCGCCGGCCGACATCATCGTCGATGAAGGCCACCCCGAGGGCCGCCGCATGCGCGACTATGCGGACTTCGGCGATCCCGCGAGCCCGCGCAACGCGATCCTCGTCGAATGCGGCCAGCATTGGGAAACCCGCGCCGTCGACGTGGCGCGCGACAGCACCGCCCGCTTTCTGTTGCAGGCCGGCATCGTCGAAGCCGCGGACCTTCCCGCGGGCTGGCTCCGCCCCGATCCCGCTGCGCAACGTGTCATTCGCGTGACGGAACCGGTCGTCGCCGCGTCGATGGACTTTCGCTTCGCGGGCCCGTACACGGGGCTGGAGACCTTTGCCGAGGCCGGCGCCGTCATCGCCTGGCGCGACGGCGAGCCCGTGGTGACACCGTACGACGATTGCGTGCTGGTCATGCCGTCGCTGCGGCAACTGCGGCCCGGCGTCACCGTCGTGCGACTGGGCCGGCTCGAGCGCTGAGCGGCCCCCCTCTTCGCCTTCCTTGCCTAAGCTGCACTGCACAACAAATAATGGAGCGTGCCCCACGGGCGTCCCCAAGGGAGGATCGCATGGTCCAGCATGGCGAGGAGCAGGAAACCGCAGTGATGACGGAGGACGGTGTCAGCACGTCTGGCGCTCCAGAATCTGACGCCGCGGCGCGGGCGTCCCGGTCCGGTCCGGCGCGCGCCACGCTAGCGGTCGACCTCGCGCTGCAAGGCGGCGGCGCGCACGGCGCCTTTACCTGGGGCGTGCTCGACCGCCTGCTCGAAGAGCCTTGGCTGCGCATCGACGGCATCTCCGGCACGTCGGCCGGCGCGATGAACGCGGCGGTGCTGGTCCACGGCCACGCGCGCGGCGGCGCGGCGGCCGCGCGCCAGGCGCTGGACGACTTCTGGCACCGCGTGGCCGACGCCGCGCGCTTCAGTCCCTTCCGGCGCAGTCCCCTCGACGTGATTCTCGGCCGCTGGACACTCGACAACTCGCCGCTGTTCGTCGCGGCCGATCTCGCGGCGCGCATCTGGTCTCCCTACGACCTCAACAAGGCTGGCAGCAATCCGCTTGCCGAGATCCTGCGCGACACCGTGGATTTCGACGCGCTTGCGCAGGCCCCGATCCGGCTGTTCGTCACGGCCACCAATGTCGAGACCGGCCGTGGCCGCGTGTTCCGCAATGCAGAAATCACGGCCAGCGTGCTGCTGGCCTCGGCTTGCCTGCCCACGGTATTCCAGGCCGTGGAGATCGATGGCGTGCCCTATTGGGACGGCGGCTACGCGGGCAATCCGACGATCACGCCGCTCGTGCGCGAGTGCAAGTCGCGCGACACCATCCTCGTGCAGATCAATCCGGTGGCGCGCCCCGGCGTGCCGCGCAGCGCGCGGGACATACTGAGCCGCGTCAACGAGATCTCGTTCAACGCCACGCTGCTCAAGGAGCTGCGCATGATCGCGGTATTGCGACGCGTGGCCAATGCCGGCGACTGCGAGGGCGCGCAATGGGCCGGCATGCGCATCCATCGCATCACCAGTGACCGCATGGCCGAGTTCGGCTCGTCATCGAAGCTGAACGCCGAATGGTCGTTCCTCTGCATGTTGCGCGATGAAGGCCGGCAGGCGGCCGAGGCCTTCCTCGCGGACCACGGCGACGCACTGGGCCAGCGCTCCACGTTCGATCTCGACGAACTGCTCGAGGAGGTCTGACCGATGGGCCTGCTCGGCATCGTCATTGCCCTTGCGGCAATGATCTGGCTCGCGTTTCGCGGATGGAGCATCCTGCTGATCGCGCCGGCGGCGGGGCTACTCGCGGCGGCCACGGCCGGCGCCCCGCTGCTGGCAAACTGGACGCAGACGTTCATGGGGACCGCGGCAGGATTCGTCGCACAATTCTTTCCGCTGTTCCTGCTCGGCGCGTTGTTCGGCAAGCTCATGGACGACAGCGGCTCCGTCACGGCCATTGCGGACTGGATGACGCGCACGCTCGGGCCACGCCGCGCCATGCTGGCCGTGGTGCTGGCCGGCGCCCTGCTCACCTACGGCGGCGTGAGCCTGTTCGTGGCGTTCTTCGTCCTCGCGCCGATGGCCCATGCGCTGTTCCGCGCGGCCGATATCCCCCCGCGCCTGATGCCGCCCGCGATCGTGCTCGGCACCTCCACCTTCACGATGTCCGCGCTGCCGGGCACGCCAGCCATCCAGAATGCGATCCCCATGCCGTTCTTCGGCACCACGCCGTTCGCGGCGCCGGGCCTCGGCATTGCGGCCAGCGCGATCATGCTCGCCTTTGGCCTCTGGTGGCTCGGCCATGCCGAGCGCAAGGCCCGCCGCGCGGGACATGGCTATGGCACCGAGATGCCGACCGGGCCAGACGAGGTGGCCGAGCGTCCGCTGATCCGCGAGCGGGCAAGCACCGCGCACGATTTCGATCCGGCCGAGGCCCTGCATGGCCAGCGCAGCGTCGAAGCGCCCGGCGCGATGGTTGCGCTGTTGCCACTGGCCGTCGTCATTGGCGTGAACCTGACGATGACGCTCGTCGTCCTGCCACGGTGGCAAGCCGAGTATCTGGAACTGCCGCAGTGGGGCGAGACCAGCCTGCAGGCGCTCGGCGGCGTGTGGTCGGTCATCGTGGCGCTGATCGCGGCGATCGTCTGCCTCGTGCTGCTGAATCTGCGGCGGCTGCCGGCGTTGCGCGACACGATGGGCGCGGGGGTCCATGCGGCCGCTCTGCCCGTCCTGAGCGTCGCGAGCCTCGTCGGCTTCGGCGCGGTGGTGGCATCGCTGCCCGGATTCGCCGTGGTGCGAGACTGGGTGCTGGGCATCGAGGGCGGGCCGCTGGTGTCGCTCGCCGTGGCGACCAACGTGCTATCGGCATTGACGGGCTCCGCCTCGGGCGGCCTGACGATCGCGCTGGAAGCGCTGGGCGGCACGTACCTCACGCGCGCGGCGGAGATCGGGCTCGATCCGGCGGTCCTGCATCGCGTGGCGGTGATGAGCGCGGGCACGCTCGACACGCTGCCGCACAACGGTGCCGTGGTGACACTGCTTGCGGTGTGCGGCGCGACACATCGGCAGAGTTATGGCGGCATCGTCATGGTCGGGATCGTCGGGCCGATGCTCGCCCTGGCCGCGGTGATCGCGCTCGGCGGCTGGCTGGGGTCGTTCTAGCGGGCGTTCGCGGTGGGGGGACGAGGTGGGGGACGAGGTGGGGGACGAGGTGGGGGGCAAGTTGCAGGCTCAAGTCCCGGGAATCGTCCACCCCAGCCCGCGCACGTTGCGCACGAGCGTGCTGCCGAACTTGCGGCGGATGCCGTAGATGATAGCGTCCACCGCGTTGCTCTCGACCTCCTCGCCCCAGCCGTATAACCGCTCCTCCAGCTGCGCGCGCGAAAGAATCGCTCCCGGCCGTTCGAGCAACGCGAGCACCAGCGCATACTCGCGCGCGCTCAGCGCTTCCACGCGGCCGTCGTAGTCCAGCCGCCGCAGGTTGAGGTCCAGCGTCGCCTTGCCATGCACGAGGGTGGACGACGCCGAGCCCGACTTGCGGCGGATGACCGCGCGGATGCGCGCGAGCAGTTCGCGGGCCTCGAACGGCTTGATCACGTAATCGTCGGCGCCGAAGTCGAGGCCATCGATGCGCGTGTCGACATCGTCGCGCGCCGTGATGATCAGCAGCGGCGTCTCGTCGTGCTTCGTCCGCAGCCATTTGAGGATCTCGAGCCCATCGATGTCGGGCAGGCCGAGATCGAGCAGGATCGCGGAATAGGAGCCATCGTCGATGGCCGAGCGCGCGAGGTCGCCCGTCCGCGCCCAATCGACGCTGCACTGCGCGTCCTTGAGCGCTCGCACCAGGCTTTGGCCGATCTGCGGATCGTCCTCGATCAACAGGATTCTCATCGCGCAGCCCTCATTGAACTGGCGCGTCCGCGCGCGCCAGCGGCAGCACGATGCGCGCGACGAGTCCATGGCCGCCATCGGGCCGGCCGGAAAGCGTAACGCTGCCGCCGAGATTCTCGACAACGGTCTGGACGATCGCCAGCCCAAGCCCGCTGCCCTCCTCGTCCGTCGCGCCCCCGCGATAGAAGCGGTCGAACACGCGCGTGCGTTCCGCGTCGGGAATGCCCGGCCCGTCGTCGGCCACCTCGATCTCGGCATGGCCGTCGAGGCGCCGCACGCTCACATCCACGCGGCAGCCCTCGCCGCCGTAGCGGATCGCATTGTCGATCAGGTTCTTCACGAGCATGCGCAGGTCGGTCTCCTGCGCCCGCACGACGGCATCGTCCATCTGCTCCGCGCCAAGGTCCACGCCGCGATCAAGCGCAAGCGGCAGCAAGTCCGTCACCACGTCGGTGACCACCTGCGGGAGCGCGACCTCGGACGGCGAGGCACGCGCGCCGATTTCCGCGCGGGCAAGGCCGAGCAACTGCGTGACGAGCGTCGATGTACGGCGGATGCCGCGCTGCAGTTCGTCGATGCGGTCCTCCATCGCGTCCGGCGGCGCGTGCCGCAGGTTGTCGACCTGCAGCTGCAACGCCGTGATCGGGGAGCGCAGCTCGTGCGCGGCATCGGCGATAAACGTGCGTTCCGCATCGATCAGCGAGGACAGCCGCTGCATCATGCGATTGATCGAATCCAGGAACGGCCGCAGCTCCTCCGGCGCGGCATGGGTCTCCACGGGCCGCAGATGATTGAGGTCGACCTTGGCCACGCGCTCGCCGATCTCCCCGAGGGGGCGCAGCGACATGCGGACGCTCGCGCGCACGACCCAGCCCAGCAACGGCAACAGCAACAGCACCGGTACCGCGGCCCACATCGCCACACGCGCCGCGTTGTCGTTGCGCACCGCGCGTTGCTCGGCCATCTGGACCCACGCCGTGCCCGCCTGCATGGCAAACACGTCCCACATGCGGCCGTTGGCCCCTCGCGCCTCGGAGAAGCCCGGCGGCACACGCGGCACGAGCACGGTGGGGTCGCTGGTATGGCCGGGCAGCGCGCCATCGCCGGGGCGCCAGGTCTGTATCACGATATGCGGCGTCTGATGTCCCGGCGGCGCTGGCACTGGCATCGCGGCGGGCGACGCCTGCATCGTCGAGCCCGCGTGGGCGAGGTCCTCGTTGAACTGGCTCGCGAGCTGGCGCACCACGACCCATGCGCCAAAGGCACCCAGCAGCCCGATCGCCAGCGCCAGGCCGCCAAGGGACAGGCTCAGGCGGCGATGGAGGGAACGGACGGCGGTCTGGCTCGGCATGTCGTCTCCTTTATCGCCTTTACTGTGTCGGCAGCAGCGTCCCGCCGAGTTCGCCGAGGATCGTTGGAATCAGTTCCGCCACGGTGGGATGAATCGCCATGGTCCGCGCGAGCAGCTTGTATGGCTGGTCCGCGGCCATCATCGAGAGGATCGAATGCACGGCCTCGTCGCCGCCGACCCCGAGTATCGCGGCGCCGAGAATGCGATCGGTATCGGCATCGACGACGACACGCATCGATCCCTGGCTCTCGCCCTTCTCCACGGTACGCATCACCCGAGTCATCAACCGCTTGCCGATGCGCACGCGGTGTCCCGCCTGCCGCGCCTGTGCCTCCGTCATGCCGACCCGGCCGAGCGGCGGGTCGATGAACAAGCCGTACACCGGGATGCGGTCCGCCACCGAGCGACGCTCGCCGTCCAGCAGATTCGCGGCGACGATCTCGAAGTCGTTGTAGGCGGTATGCGTGAATGCGCCGCGGCCATTGCAGTCGCCGAGCGCCCAGACACCCTCCACGTTCGTTTTCAGCCCATCATCGACGACGATATAGCCATGCGCATCCGTCTCTATGCCTGCCTTGTCGAGTCCCAGATCGTCGGTGTTCGGCTGCCGGCCCACCGCCACCAGTACGTGGCTGCCGACCACGGCGGGCTCGCCGGACTCGCAATCGACGCCAACCTCTACGCCCTCGGCATGCGGGCGGACCGTGATGCAGTTGGCGTCGGTCCGGATCGTGATGCCTTCGGCTTCGAGAATGCTCCGCACCTGCGCGGACACTTCCTCGTCCTCGCGCGCGATCAGCCGCGCGCCGCGCTCGACCACGGTCACCTCGGCACCGAAGCGGCGAAACACCTGCGCGAACTCGAGCCCGATATAGCTGCCGCCGATTACCACGAGGTGCCGGGGCACCGTCTCCAGCGCGAGCGCTTCCACATTGGTCAGGTGCGGCACACCGGGCAGCCCGCGGATGGCCTCGGGCACGAGCGCGCGTCCGCCCACGTTCAGAAAGATCTTGTCCGCGGTCAGGAGCCTGTCGCCAACGCGCACGGTGCGCGCGCCTTCGAAGCGCGCGTGGCCGCGAATCAGCTGGGCGCCCCGCATGCCTTCGATCCAACGGGTCACGCCGTTGCGGCTCTTCATCACGATGCCCTGCGTGCGGGCGTGCACGGCGGCCATGTCGATGCGAACCTTGCCATCGAGCATCACGCCATATTCCGCCGCCCGCGCGGTCATGCGCGCCGCATAGGCGCTGGCCACCATTGCCTTGGTCGGCGTGCAGCCGACGTTCACGCACGTCCCGCCCACGTCGCCGCGCTCGATCACGGCGACCGTCATGCCCGCCCTGGACAGCCGATTGGCCAGCGCGGGCGCCGCCTGGCCGGTGCCGATCAGGATGGCGTCGAAACGTTCCGGTGTGGTCATGGCGGCTCCCTTGGTTGGATCTGGCTGCGGTGAATGGGCTCGATGCGCGAACGATTATAGGTAGGCGCGGCCCGCTGCATCCGCTCAAATGTGCGCCGGCTTCCCCTTGCGGCGGTCGACGCGCCGTCTGCAAGGTTTTTGAAGCGCTGCTAGTATCCACAGACTTTCATTTTGAAACTATCAAGGACATGACAACCCTGTTCGATCCCGTCCAAATCGGCGACCTGCCCCTGCCGAACCGCATCGTCATGGCGCCGCTGACGCGCCTCCGCGCGGCCAATCCCGTGCATGTGCCCAACGCGCTCATGGCCGAGTACTACGCGCAGCGTGCGTCCGCCGGCCTGATCGTGTCCGAAGGCGTGCCCGTGATGCCCGACGGCGTCGGCTACCCGAACGTGCCGGGGCTGTGGTCGGAAGAACAGGTCGGCGGCTGGCAGATCGTGACCCGGGCCGTGCACGAGGCCGGCGGCCGCATCGTGGCCCAGCTATGGCACGTCGGCCGCATCACCCATCCCGATTTGCTGGACGGACGCCAGCCCGTGGGGCCGAGCGCGATTGCGGCCAAGGGGAATGTCAGCCTGCTGCGTCCGCAGCGCGAGTACGTGGTGCCGCGCGAGCTGTCGCTCGACGAGATCCGGGACATCGTGGCTGGCTTCGCCCGCGGCGCGGCCAATGCCAAGGCCGCCGGGTTCGATGGCGTGACTATCCATGCCGCCAACGGCTACCTGCTGGACCAGTTCCTGCAGGATGGCTCGAACCAGCGTACCGATGCCTATGGCGGCCCGGTCGAGAACCGCGCGCGCTTGCTGCTGGAGGTGGCCGACGCGGTGGCGGCGGTGTGGGGTGCCGGCCGCGTGGGCGTGCACCTCGCCCCCCGCTCGCCGAGCCATTCGATGGCCGACTCCAATCCGTCCGAGACCTTCGGCTACGTGGCCCGCGAACTTGGCCAGCGCAAGATCGGCTTCCTGTTCGTACGGGAGACTCGCGGCGAAGGCGCCCTTTTGCCGCAACTCAAGCGCGAGTTTGGCGGCGCGGTCATCGCCAATGACGGATTCGACCTCGATGCGGCGCAGGCCGTGCTGGCCGAAGGCCACGCCGACGCGGTGTCGTTCGGGCGCGCGTACATCGCCAACCCCGACCTTGTCGAACGCCTGCGTCAGCGCGCGCCGCTCAACGAAGTCAATCCGGCGACGATCTACGACCTGGAGCACGCGAGCGGTACCGGTTATACGGACTACCCGCTGCTCGCCGCCTCGTAAACACGTAACACGAGCGCACGTAACACAGGCGCACGTAACACAGGCGCACGTAACACGGGCGCGTCCGCCGCTCAGCTCTGCTGACCGGCGCGGCGCGCGGAGACCTTGCCCAGCGCCGCGAGATCCAGATTGCCCTCGCCATGCGCGAGGCTGTCCAGCAGGTTGTCGCGCAACACGCTGGCGAACGGCATTGGCACCTCGCCGGTGCCGGCCGCTTCCAGCGCAAGCCGTACGTCCTTGTAGCCGAGCGCGAGCTTGAACCCCGGCGGATCGAACTGACCGTTCGCCATCGCCATGCCATAGCCGCGGTACGCGGGCACCGCGAAGATCGTGGACGTGATCATGTCGAGGAAGTCCACGTTCGAGACCTCCTGGCTGCGCGCCAGCGCCGCCGCTTCCCCCATCGATTCGATCGCGCTCGCGAGCATGAAATTGGCCGCCAGCTTCACGATGCTTCCCTGTTCGGGCCGCTCACCGAACCGCCACGTCTTCTGGCCCAGCACGTCGAACAGCGGCTGCAGGCGGTCGAGCAGCGCGGCCTCGCCGCCAGCGAGGATATTGAGCTTGCCGTCGCGCGCGACGTTCACGCGACCCAGCACCGGCGCCGCGACGTAGCCGACGCCACGCGTCGCGTGGAAGTCCGCCATCTCCCGCGTGAACGCCACGGAGACCGTGGCCATGTTGGCGTGGATCGCCCCGGGCGCCAGCGCGCCCAACACGGCGTCGTCGATGACGGCACGCGTGGCCTGATCGTCCGCCAGCATCGTGATGAGGACCTCGGCCCCGCGCGCCGCATCCACGGCGCTGGCCGCCGCATGGCCGCCGGCCGCCGCGAGGGCGGCGACGGGCGCCGGAGAACGGTTCCAGCCGCGCACGCGGTGGCCCGCCTTGACGAGGTTCGCGGCCATGGCCGCGCCCATCGTACCGAGACCGACAAAGGCAACTTCCATGGCGATCAGACCTTGTGGATGGGAATCACCGTACGCCCGCCGCACTCGCGCAGCAGCGTACGCAGTTCCCGGATCACGGGAAAGACCTCGTGATTCCAGTCCGCGCCCTGCTTGTCGTGCGCCTGCTGTTCCAGTTCGACGATGTCGCGGTCTTCCTGGAAAATACGTTCGGTAAACCAGACGAGCAGCGGCCACGCCAGATCCATGACAAATGGCACCTTCGGCCGGCGGATCGACAGCACGCCAAACGTCCGGTTGGTCCGCTGGGCCGCGTCCAGCGGGACGTAGGCGATCCACAGGTCCATCACCAGCGTGCCGCTCGCGGTGCGGATCTGCAGCGTCTGGTACGGATATCCCGTGCGCACGGTCATCACGTCCTTGCCGCCGGTCCCGCTCTCGTTCTTCTTGCCGCCGCCGAAGACCAGCGACTCGCCGATGGGCTGCTTGCCCGCCTCGCGATAGAACGTGTAGTCGACCTCGACGAAGCCCTCGCCGCGGCGCCGCCCCAGCGAGCGCGCGCGCATGTTGCCCATCTGCCGGCGATGCAGGAACTGATGGTTCATGTCCATCAGGTTCTCGTGCATGAACGAGTAGTGGCACTTGACCTCGCGGCCAAAGCGGCGGGTCTTGTATTCGCGGTTCGTCACGGAGGCGAGTTCCGGCACGGGCCGGCTGTCCGCCAGCGCGGGGTCGCCCGTGAACACGAAGATCAGGCCGGCCTGCTCGCGGCACGGATAGGCGCGCACGCCATTGGGCAGGCGCTCCTTGCCGAGGTAAGGCACGTCAATGCACTTGCCGCTGCAGTCGTAGCTCCAGCCGTGATAGCAGCAGCGTAGCGTTTCGCCGTCCACGACGCCGGCGTGCAGCGGGACCTGACGATGCGCGCAGCGGTCCTCGAGCGCGAACAGCTTGCCGGTCTCGGTACGGACCAGCACGATGGGGTCGCCGGCGAAATGCACGCCGTGGGCGCGGCCCTTGCGGACTTCGCGCGACCAGGCGAGCGGATACCAGTAATCGGGGTGGATCGGCACGCGGCGCAGATCGCGTTCGACCTGCGGGGCCGCGGACGGCTCTACCGGGCCATCGACGGGCTTGTCGACGGCTGTTTCATTCGTACGGCTGTCAAGCAAAGACTCTGCATACATGCGGGACGTCTCCTTGCGTCACTGAAAGACTCGGCGATTGTTCTCGAAGGTGTTGTAGCCAGGACTGCGTACCGCCAGCACTGGAGTCTACGCGAACGGGATGCCGATCGGGAAAACGGATGTGCAACAGTCGCTTGCAGACCCTGCGCGGTCTGCGTCTGCGAAGCCGCTGCGCCTCCCGCATCGCAGCAAGGTCCGCGCCAGCCGTCGCCCCAAAAATGCACGGCGCTGCAGGGAACACGAGTATCCTTGCGGAATGTCCGTATCCGCGTCTCATCATGCCCCGCACCGCCTCGTCCCTTGACCCCGCCGTCGGCGCGGGCGAGGAACCGATCGCGGCGCCCTCGCAACCGCCGGGCGACGATCGTTTTCGCACGCTCGTGGAAACCGTCAGCGACTACGCGATCTTCACGCTGGATGTTACCGGCCATGTCACCAGCTGGAACGCCGGCGCGGCACGCATCAAGGGCTATGCCGCCCACGAGATCATCGGCAGCCATTTCTCGCGGTTCTATACCGAGGAAGCCAAGGCGCGCGACTGGCCGGGCATCGAGTTGCGGGCCGCGGCCGAACAAGGCCGCTTCGAGGACGAGGGCTGGCGCGTGCGCAAGGATGGCACCCAGTTCTGGGCGAACGTCATCATCACCGCGCTGCGCGACTCCGCGGGCCGGCTGACCGGGTTCGGCAAGGTCACGCGAGACATGACCGAACAGCGCCTCGCCGCCGAGGCCATGCGCCAGAGCGAGGAAACGTTCCGCATGCTGGTGGAGAGCGTCAAGGACTATGCGATCTTCATGCTGGACCCCGATGGCCGCGTCATGAGCTGGAACTCCGGAGCGTCATATATCAAGGGCTACCGGCGCGACGAAATCCTTGGCCAGCATTTCTCGCGCTTCTACCCGCAGGACGACGTCCGCATGGGCAAGCCCGACATGGAGCTCGCGATCGCGAAGCGCGAAGGCCGTGTGGAGGACGAAGGCTGGCGCGTGCGCAAGGACGGCACGCTGTTCTGGGCCAACGTCACGATCACCGCGATCTACGACGACGCGGAGACGCTCCGCGGCTTCGCCAAGGTCACGCGAGACATGAGCGAACGCAAGCGGCTCGAGGAACTCGAGCGTTCCGGCCGGCGCATGAACGAGTTCCTGGCCACGCTTTCGCACGAACTGCGTAACCCCCTTGCGCCGGTGCGTAACGCGTTGACGGTCATGCGGCTGCGGCCGGGCGACCCCAGCACCAGCGAGAAGAGCCTCGGCCTGATCGACCGTCAGGTCACCCACCTCACGCACCTGGTAGACGATCTGCTCGACGTCGGCCGCATCGCGTCGGGCAAGATCGAACTGCGGCGCGAGCCGATCGACGCCAGCGACGTGGTCGCGCTAGGCATCGAAGCCGCGCACCCTTCGCTCGAGGCGAAGGGGCAGACCGTCAGCATCAACGCCGATGCGGGCCCGCTGCCGCTATTCGGCGATCAGACCCGGCTGGTCCAGGTCATTCAGAACCTCCTCCTCAATGCCTCCAAATTCTCTCCACCCGGTTCGCCGGTCGCCATATCGATCCACGCCCAGGGACGTACGCTCGTGATCCAGATCATTGACCAGGGCCGCGGCATTTCGCGCGACGCGCTCGACGACATCTTCAACCTGTTCGTGCAGGAGGACCGGCCCGGGAGCAATGCGCAGGGTGGCCTCGGCATCGGTCTATCGCTCTGCCGTTCCTTCGTCGAAATGCATGGCGGCTCGATCACCGCCATGAGCGAAGGCGCGGGCCTCGGCAGCACCTTCACGGTGCGGCTGCCAATGGCGAGCTCCGCCGACGCGGCGGACCGCGCGGACGACGACCGGGCGGCGGGCACGCGTCCGCTCCGCGTGGTGCTCGTGGACGACAACCGCGACGCGGCGGACAGCATGGCCATGCTGCTCGAGATGTCGGGCCATGAGGTGGCGGTCGCCTACGATGGCATGGAGGCGGTGCACGCCGCGGCGCGGGTCCGCCCCGACGTGGCGCTGATCGACCTCGCCATGCCCGGCATGGACGGTTTTGCCGTGATCCATGCCCTGCGCGGCATGCCCGCGCTTTCCGGCACGCGGTACGTCGCGCTGACGGGTTTCGGACAGGCCTCGGACCGGCAGCAGACGCAGGATGCGGGGTTCCATGCGCACCTCGTCAAGCCCGTGGATCTCGACAAGCTGCTGGCGGCGCTCGCCGATTTCGGCCCCGCCGGCGCGTAACTTTTACATGTCGCGCGCAGGCCCTGCCGGTAGGTTTTGCCGGACGGGCCATACACGTCCATCGCCGATCACATAGAGGTGCATACCCGGCTCGGCGCGCACGCTCGCATGGCCGGTGAATGCGCCGAACGCGGGGAGAATCGCGCCTTCCGGTCCGAATACGAAGCATGGCAGCCGTACGCTGTCGGCGCTTCGGCGGCCGCGCAGATGGAACGCCGGATGCAAATGGCCGGCCAGCACGTAGCCCGCGCGCGAGGCCCCCGGTGTATGGCAGAGCGCGAACGGTCCCGCCACGTGGGGCTCGGTGGTGACGTCGATCGATAGCGCCGGCGGCGGATCGCCGGCGTGCAGGTCGTGATTGCCCCGCACGAGCGTCATCCGCAGCTCCGGCGGCAAGGCGCTGCGCCAGTCCTGCAACGCCAGCAATACCGCCGCGGTGCGTGCCGCGCGCGCATGCAGGAAATCCCCAAGGAATACGAGCTCGCGCGCGCGATAGCGCATGACGAGCGACCGCAGCCGCGCGAGGTTGCTGGCCGTGGTGCCGGCCGGCACGGGCTGGCCGAGCGCGCGGAACGATGCGGCCTTGCCGATATGGACGTCGGCCACGAGCAGCATCGCGCGCGCGGGCCACCAGATCGCGGGGTCGGGAAGGAGCCATAACGTTTCGCCGGCCGCGTCGATGGCGACGGCGCCCGAGGCGATGAGGTTGGCTTCCGTCGAAGCGGCGGTTTCCGTCATAGCGGCGGCAACGGCTTCGAAGGCTTGCGTGCGCGCCTGGGCTTGCGCGGCCCGCTGCCGCCGGCGTGGTCGCTCATGCCGAAGCGCGCCACCGTCGCCACAGTATCGGCATCCGGCGCCGGATCCTGCGCGCTTTTCTTGCCTCGCGTCCCGGTGCCATTGGCCACATTCTTTGCCACATTCTTTGCCACATTCTTTGCCACATTCTTTGCCACATTCTTCGCCGCGTTTTCTTCCGCACTCTTCGCGGATATCGCCACTGCCCCGTCGGCGGGACCGGCCGCCCGTTCGAGGTCGGCGAGCATCCGCGCGATGCGGTCGGCGAGTTTTTCGGTCGTCAGTTTCTCCCGCAGGAATTCCACGACGAGCGGAAATGCAAACGGCGAGGGCCGCTTGAGCACGCGCAGGTCGAGCGGCAACGCCGCGAGCCGGGCCAGCGTGGCGCCAAGGCGGTGCGCATCGAGTTCCTGCATCAGGACTTCTCGCTCCGCCTGTCCGAGCAGCAGATTATCGGGATCGTGCTTGCGGAACACCTCATAGAAGAGGCTCGACGACGCCTGCAACTGCCGCGCGCTGCGTGCCTCGCCCGGATAACCCTGGAAGATCAATCCCGCCACGCGCGCAATCTCCCGAAAACGCCTGAGCGACAGTTCGCCCGCATTGAGGCTGCCGAGCACGTCGGCCGCCAGGTCGCGACGCGTCTCCTCGGCCAGCACCTCGGGCAGCAGCTGGCCCCAGTCGATCTCCGGTGGCGTCAGCAATTCCAGCCCGTAGTCGTTGACCGCGACGGAGAACGTGGCGGGCACCTTCTGCCCCAACCGCCACGCCAGCAGACTGCCGAGCCCCAGATGCACCGACCGTCCCGCGAACGGATACAGGAACAGATGCCACCCCTCGCGCGAATGGAGGCTCTCCGCCAGCAGCGTATGCCGCGTTGGCAGCGCGGACCATCGCGTCTGGAGCTCGACGATCGGCTCGATGAGCGGCAATTCCGGTGTCTCGCGCGGATCGAGCTGCCGCCCGGCCACCGCTTCGAGCATGTCGAGCATGGTCTCCGCGAGCTCGGTCGAAAGCGGCATGCGCCCGCCGTTCCAGCGCGGCACCACGGGCTTGCGGCCGGTGGCGCGGCTCACGTACGCTGTCATCTCGTGCACCCGCACGAGCTCCAGCAGACGTCCGCCGAACAGAAAGCAGTCTCCCGGCGCCAGCCGCGCGATAAAGCCCTCCTCCACGCTGCCAAGCGACGCACCGCCCGAGCCCGCGCGCGACCAGTAGCGAACCTGCATCGTCGCATCGCTCACGATGGTGCCCACGCTCATCCGATGGCGGCGCGCGAGACGGGCGTCGGGCACGCGCCAGACACCGTCGTCGTCGGGCAATGCACGCCGGTAGTCGGGGTACGCGGAAAGCGTCTGCCCGCCCTGCCGCACGAAGTCGAGGCACCACCGCCACTCTTCGTCCGTCAGACCGCGATAGGCCCACGTGGTCCGCACCTCGCGCAGCAGTTCCTCCGCGCGAAAGCCGCCGCCGAGCGCCACCGTCACCAGATGCTGGACCAGCACATCGAGCGGCTTGTCGGGCGATTCGCGCGCCTCGATGCGCCCCGCCGCGACGGCATGCCGCGCGGCGAGCGCCTCCACGAGTTCGAGGCTGTGAGTGGGTACCACCGTGGCCCGCGAGGTCCTCCCGGGCGCGTGGCCCGAGCGACCCGCCCGCTGCAACAGCCGCGCGACGCCCTTCGGCGAGCCGACCTGCAAGACGCGTTCGACCGGAAGAAAGTCGACGCCGAGGTCCAGGCTCGATGTGCAGATGACCGCGCGCAACGCACCCTGCTTCAGGCTCACCTCGACCCATTCGCGCGTCGCGCGATCGAGCGAACCATGATGGAGCGCGATCTGGCCCGCCCATTCGGGCCGCGCGTCGAGCACGGCCTGATACCAGATTTCCGCCTGCGACCGCGTATTGAGGAACACGAGCGTGGTGCTGCTCTCCTCGAGTTCGCGCACGACGTGCGGCAGCATCGAGAGCCCCAGATGGCCTGCCCAGGGGAATCGCCCCGCCCGGTCGGGCAGCAGCGTATCGATCGTCAGCGCCTTTGGCGTGTGGCCGCGCACGCGCACGCGCCGCGCGGGTGGCACGCCCGCCAGCAGCACGTCGCTGGCATGATCGAGGTTGCCGAGCGTGGCCGAGAGCCCCCACACGCGCAGCGCGGGCTGCCAGCGATGCAGGCGGGCAAGCGCGAGCTGCGTCTGCACGCCGCGTTTGTTGCCGATGAGCTCGTGCCATTCGTCGACGACGACCAGTTTCACGCGGCCGAGCGTCTGCCGCGCGTCGGCGCGGGTGAGCATCAGCGAGAGGCTTTCCGGCGTGGTCACGAGCGCGCTCGGCAACCGCCTGGCCTGCGCCGCGCGCTCGCCGCTGTTGGTGTCTCCGGTGCGTAGCGCCACGGTCCACGGAATGCCAAGCTCCCCTAGCGGCGCCTGCAAGGCGCGCGTGGTATCGGCCGCGAGCGCGCGCATCGGCGTGAGCCACAGCACCGTGAGGGGGGCGGCGTCCGACTTCGACGGGGACGCTTGATCCGTATCCCCAGAACTGTCCGCGAAGACGAGCAGCGCGCCGAGCCACGCGGCATAGGTCTTGCCCGTGCCCGTCGTGGCATGCAGCAGCCCGCTCTGGCCGGCGCCGATGGCGTCCCATACCTCGCGCTGGAACGCAAACGGCGTCCAGCCGCGCCCCGCGAACCACTGTTCGATCCGCGCCGCGAGCGCGCTCATGCGGCATCCTCCGCGGGCGCCGATCGCAGCATGCCTTCGAGCGTAGCCAGCGTGTCGGCTTCGGCAATGGGCTTGTCCGTGCGCCATCGCAGCATGCGTGGAAACCGCACCGCGATGCCGCTCTTGTGGCGCGTGCTGCGGGCGATCCCCTCGAAGCCCAGCTCGAACACCTGCGTGGGTTCCACGCTGCGCACGGGCCCGAACTTTTCGACCGTTGTACGCCGCACGATCGCATCCACCTTGCGCATCTCCTCGTCGGTGAGGCCGGAATATGCCTTGGCGAACGGCACCAGCGCGCGATCGGGCGTATCGGGCGGCCCATTCCAGACGGCGAAGGTGAAGTCCGTATAGAGGCTTGCGCGGCGCCCATGTCCACGCTGCGCGTAGATCAGCACCGCATCGACGGTGTACGGATCGATCTTCCATTTCCACCACACGCCGACGTCACGGGTGCGCCCCGCCCCGTAGGCGGCATCGGCCGCCTTGAGCATGAACCCTTCCACGCCCATGTCGCGCGACGCCTCGCGCAGCGTCCCGAACGCTTCCCAGCTATCGGCCTCCACGAGCGGGCTGAGTTCGAGCGCGGGATGCACGGTGGCTTCCAGTACGCGCTCCAGTTGCGCCCTGCGCTCCGCCTGCGGGCGCCCGCGCCAGTCCTCGCCTCGCCATTCGAGCAGGTCGTAGGCCATCAGGATGGCCGGCGCATCGCGCAGCAGCTTCGCGCCCAGCGTCTTGCGGCCGATGCGCTGCTGCAACAGCGCGAACGGCTGTACCTGCCTGTCCTTCCAGATCACGATCTCGCCGTCGAGCACGGTGCCGTCGGGCAGCAGCGACGCCGCTTCGGCCAGCTCCGGAAACCGTTCGGTAATCAGTTCCTCGCCGCGCGACCAGAGCCAGGTGTCGCCCTGCCGGCGCACGAGCTGCGCGCGGATGCCGTCCCACTTCCACTCGACGAGCCAGTGCGATGGCTTGCCCAGCGCCGCATCGAAGGTCTCGATGGGCGCCTGCAGCGGATGCGCAAGGAAGAATGGATAGGGCTGGCCGCCGCGCGTCGTCACGTCGTCATCGGCCGTCGAGATCAGGGCAAGAAATTTTTCGGCATCGGGACGGGCCGAGAGATCGGTGTAGCCGACCATCCGCTCGGCTACCCGCTTGGGATCGATGTCGGCCACCGCGCCAAGCGCGCGCGTGACGAGCAGCCGCGATACCCCGACGCGGAAGCTGCCCGTGATCAGCTTGAACAGCACGAGGCGACCGCGCGCGTCCAGCGGCCGCCACAGCGCGTCGAGCCGTTGAGCCACCTCGTCCGGCGGCAGGCCGCGCAACGGCAGCACGCGTTGCTCCACCCATTCGGCCAGTCCGGCATCGTCGGCCTGCACGGGGTCCGGCAGCAGCAGCGCGATGGTCTCGGCCAGATCGCCGACGGCCTGATAACTCTCCTCGAACAACCACTCGGGCAGACCCGCCGCGCGCTGCGCGAGTTCGCGCAGCGCGGCCACGCGCACGATCTGCCGTGGCTTGCCGCCCGCAAGGAAGAACACCGCCCAGGCGGCGTCGGCCGGCGGCGCCTGCCGCAGGTAGGCGACCAGCGCGGCGAGCTTGGCATTGCTCGACGTCGTGCCGTCGAGCGCGGCGTACAGGTCGGCAAAGGCTTTCATGCGGGCGGCGCCTCCGCCCCTGCTTCCGCCGTGCCGCCCGCCACGTCCGCATCGGTATCTTCCTCGTCGCCGTAGGCGGTATCGAACGCCTGCGCGCGCCAGCCGCGTTCCGAGAGATAACGCACCATGACGGGCACGTTGCCGTGCGTCACGATCACGCGCTCGGCGCCGGTGGCCGCGATCGCCGACATCAGCCCGGGCCAGTCGGCATGGTCGGACAATGCAAAGCCCCGGTCCACGCCGCGCCGGCGCCGAGTGCCGCGCAATTGCATCCATCCGCTCGCGAACGCATCGGACGCGTCGCCGAACCGCCGCAGCCACGGAGAACCGTGCGCGGACGGCGGCGCCATGACCAGCGCCCGGCGCAACGCGGGGCTCCGCGGCGCAAGGTCCGCGGCCTGCATTACCGGCGGCAAGGCGACGCCCGCCTCCCGATAGGCCTGGTTCAGCGAAGTCAGCGCGCCATGCGCGATGATCGGCCCCGGCAGCGCGACGTCCGACCCGGCATGGGTCATCAAACCATGCAGGATGCGCTGCGCCTTCCCGAACGCGTAGGCATACATCACGCTCGCGCGCCCGGCCTCGGCATTGACGCGCCACCAGTCGAAGATCTCCGCCATCAGCGTCGCCTGCGCGGGCCAGCGATAGATCGGCAATCCGAACGTGCTTTCCGTGATGAACGTATCGCATCGCACGGGCTCGAACGGCGGGCAGGTGCCGTCGTCCTCCACCTTGTAGTCGCCGGATGCCACCCAGACACGGCCGCCGTGCTCCAGCCGCACCTGCGCGGAACCCAGCACATGCCCTGCGGGATGCAGGCTCAGCGTCACGCCACGATGCACGATGCGCGCGCCATACGGCAACGTATCGAGCGTGATGCCGGGCAGCCGGGCGAGGAGCACGCCGCGGCCCGGCTCGGCGCACAGGTAATGGCCATGTCCAAAACGCGCGTGGTCGGAATGGGCGTGCGTAATCACGGCGTGCGAGACCGGACGCCAGGGATCGATATAGAAATCGCCGGGTGGGCAGTACAACCCTTCGGGCCGTGCCACCACCAGGTCTGCGGTCTGCTGGGTCTCCATGACCGGCGGCCCTCCTTCGCGACGGTATCGTCGCGTCCGTATATATTGTGCCGCCGCATGCGGGGCACCGGTCCAGCGGTTGCGTTCCGCTCATATTGTCGGCGCATTCCGACAATATGCCTTAAAATGCACACGCTACGGACTCACTCTGAATTCGGTTGCGGCGTCAATCAGCCGGAGGCCGATAGTGTGAACTATCAATCCCACCTAGAATGGTTTTCGATGCCCGTAGTCCCCGTCCGGACGACTGCCACCGCGCAGCGCGTACCGGTCCTGCCCGAAATTCAATACCAATCTCTCCATGCGACAAGAAAACCAGCGCCTCGCCGATCTGCTTCGTGACGAACAGGACGCCATCGTCAAGAGCTGGACCGCCGAGTATCACCTGAACGCCGGTGGCCGCGGCATCAGCAACAATCTGGCCGCGGAACAGGCCGCGATCCTCAAGGGACTGGAAGCGGGGGTTCGCAACGACGGCGATGCAGCCAGCTTCGAGGCTGGACCCTGGTCCGCGCTGCGCGAGACGCTGTCGCAGTTGTCGGCTTCGCGCGCCGCACAGGGCGAGACCGCCGACGTGACCAGTGCATTCGTCCTCGCCATCAAGCGGCCGATCTTCGACGGCCTGCAGCGCCATCGCGGCGAGGTCGATAAGCAGATCGAGGTGCTGTGGACCGCGTCCTCGATCGTCGATCGCATGGCGCAGTGGACGATGTCCGCCTACCAGCGCTCGCGCGAAGACATCATCGCGCGCCAGCAGCACGAGCTGCTGGAACTGTCGACGCCAGTCATCAAGCTGTGGGAAGGCGTGCTCGCGGTACCCGTCATCGGCACGCTCGACAGCAGCCGCGCGCAGATCGTCATGGAGACGCTGCTCGAGCGCCTCGTGGAGACAGGCTCCGAACTGGCGATCATTGACATCACGGGCGTGCCCACTGTCGATACGCTCGTCGCGCAGCACCTGATGAAGACGGTGACGGCCATCCGCCTGATGGGCGCGGAAAGCATCATCAGCGGCATCCGTCCGCAGATCGCGCAGACCATCGTGCATCTCGGCATCGACCTGCAGGGCATCCAGACCAAGTCCTCGCTGGCCGACGCGCTGGCGGAAGCGATGCGCCGCACGGGCCATACGGTCACGCGCAGCGCCTGAGCGGGAGCCGACATGGAACGCATTCCAATCCTGCGCATGGGCAAGTTCCTGCTCGTGACGATCCAGATCGACATGCAGGACCAGACCGCCCTGCAGTTGCAGGAAGACCTCGCGTCGAAGATCGAGAAGACCGCCGCGCGGGGCGTGCTGATCGATGTATCGGCGCTGGAGATGGTGGACTCGTTCATCGGCCGCATGCTGGTGAGCATCTCCGGCATCGCGCGGATCCTCGGCGCGGAAACGGTCGTCGTGGGCATTCAGCCCGCGGTGGCCATCACGCTGGTGGAACTGGGCCTGTCGCTCGCCGGCGTGCGCACCGCCCTCAATGTGGAGCGCGGCATGGCCATGCTCGACGCCGCCCGGGATCATTGACATGAGCGCCCTACTGACGGGTCAACCCGCCGGCCAGCCAAGCGGCGCGATGGCGCCCACCGGCAGCACGCCCCTGCGCGACGAGCGCGACATCGTGCAGGCGCGCGCCATCGTGCGCAGCCTGTCCGTCGCCCTCAAGTTCTCCCTCGTCGAACAGACCAAGATGATTACCGCGGCCAGCGAACTCGCGCGCAATACCGTGGTGTACGGCGGCGGCGGCGATATGCGCTGGGAGGTCATCGGCGACGCGACGCGCAAAGGATTGCGCCTCCATTTCGAGGACAAAGGGCCCGGCATTCCGGACGTCGAGCAGGCACTGGTCGACGGATGGACCACGGGTGGCGGGCTCGGCATGGGATTGTCGGGCAGCAAGCGATTGGTAAACGAATTTGCCATCCGTACGAACGTTGGCGAGGGGACCTGTGTCAGCATCACTCGGTGGAAATAGCACCCACGGCCCCCACGTCGCGTTTCCGATGGGCGATCCGAGCCGCGTCGGCGAGGCGCGCCGGTTCGCCGCCGACCTCGCCTCGCGACTTGCGTTCGACGCGATCCAGTCGGGCCGGCTCGCCGTGGTGGTCAACGAGCTCGGGAAGAACCTGCTGCGCCACGCGGTAGGCGGACGGCTGCTGATCGGCGCGCGCACGATCGGCGACAGCGTGGCCATCGAACTGGTGTCGATGGATCAGGGCCCCGGCATCGCGGACATCCAGGCCTGCATGCGCGACGGCCATTCGTCCGCGGGCACCGCGGGCCAGGGCCTCGGCGCCATCCAGCGCATGGCCGACGATTTCGATATTCACTCGCAGCACGGTGACGGCACGCTGGTGCTGGCGCGCTTTTATCGCGAACGCGACCGCAGCGGTGCCCCGCGGCGCCTGACCGGTTTCGCCGTTGGCGCGATCTGCCTCGCCGCCCCGGGCGAACGCGCGAGCGGCGATGGCTGGAGCGTCTCGATCGGCGCCGGCACCGCCGAGGTGATGGTCGCCGACGGCCTCGGTCACGGCCCGGATGCCGCGATCGCCGCGGACGCGGCGCTGGCCGCATTCGACCGCCCCCGCGCGTCCGGTCCGAGCCGCTTCGTCGAGCAGGCGCATGCCGCGTTGCGCGGGACGCGTGGCGCGGCCATCGCCATCGCGCAGCTCGATGCCAATGCGAGCCGCATCCGATTTGCCGGCGCGGGCAACGTCATCGGGCGTATCCTCTCCGGTGTGGCCGATCGCACGCTGCTGACGCAGAATGGCACCGCCGGCGTACAACTGCGCACGCATGTGCAGGAGCAGGAGATGGAGTGGCCCGCGCACGCGCTGCTGCTGGTCTGCTCGGATGGTGTGCAATCGCGCTGGCAACTGGAAGAACGCAGTCTGCTGCAACGGGATCCGGCCCTCGTGGCCGCCTTCGTCATCTGGAAATTCTGCCGTGGCCGCGACGATGCCACCGTGGTGGTGATCCGCCGCGCGGAGAGCTGAACATGCCCGAACTTGAACACGACCCCGCCACCCTGCAGGCCATGCTGGCGGCGCGCACGCAGGAAGTGGAAGCGCTGCGCGCGGAACTGGAGGAGACCAATCGAGGCGTGCTCGCGCTGTACTCGGAACTCGATATCCAGGCCGACCAGCTGCGCCAGGCCACCGAACTCAAGAGCCGGTTTCTGGCCTACATGAGCCACGAGTTCCGCACGCCGATCGTGGCGATCCAGAGCATCACGCGGCTGCTGATCGACCGCGTGGACGGGCCCCTCACGACAGAGCAGGAACGGCAGGTCAAGTTCGTCCGCGATACCGCTTCGGAGTTCGCGGAGATGGTCAACGACCTGCTCGATCTCGCCCGGCTCGAGGCCGGACGCGTCGATGTCTCGCCGGCGTGGTTCGACATGGTGGCGCTGTTCGACGCGCTGCGCGGCATGTTCAAGCCCGTGCTGACCAACCCGGAGGTGTCGCTCATCTTCGAGGAGCCGAACGATATCCCGAAGCTGTTCGCCGACGACCGCAAGCTGTCGCAGATCCTGCGCAATTTCATTTCCAACGCGCTCAAGTTCACGCCGAGCGGCGAAGTCCGCATCGCCGTGCACAGCGACGACCCGGCCACCATCACGTTCTCGGTCCGCGACACGGGCATCGGCATCCCCGCCGAAGCGCACGGCGCCGTGTTCCAGGACTTCGTGCAGATCGACTCGCCGCTGCAGCGTCGCTACCGGGGCTCCGGCCTCGGGCTCGCGCTGAGCAAGCGGCTTGCCGAGGTGCTGGGCGGTCAGGTCGGCTTCGAGAGCGAAGTCGGCGTCGGCTCGCGCTTTTATGTCACGCTGCCCGTCACCTACGCCGCGCCGGCCGGGGACGCCGCCAACCTCACTGTAGACGGAGGCGGCCATGGGCACTGAACCGATGCATCCCGCTATGTCCGCTATCTCGCCCGCATCCGCGACCCCGCCGGATGCCGACCGCGAAGCCGCGCCAATGGTGCTCGTCGTCGACGACAATCCCGTCACGCGCTATGCCACCGTTCGCACGCTGTCCGCGGCGGGCTTCCGCACCATCGAGGCCGAAAGCGGCCAGGAAGCGCTGCAGCGCGCGGACGTGACCGTCTCGGCGATCGTGCTCGACGTGAACCTGCCCGATATCGACGGCTTCCAGGTCTGCCGCATGCTGCGGGACCGTCCCGATACCGCGACGGTGCCCGTGGTGCATCTGTCGGCCACGTACGTGCAGGACTACGACAAGGTGCGCGGGCTCGATGCCGGCGCCAGCGCTTACCTGATCCACCCCGCCGAGCCGGCCGTGCTCGTCGCGACGATCTCCTCGCTGCTGCGCGCCAGCGCTGCGGAGCGCTCGCTGCGCGAGTCCGAGTCGCGCTTCCGCGCGATCTACCATCAGGCCATCGGCGGCATTTGCACGATCGATCTCGATGGCCGGTTCGTCGACATCAATCCCGCGATGCAGCGCCTGCTGCGCCGGCCGCCAGAAGAACTCGTCGGACAGCCCGTCATGTCGTTCGCCCCGCCGGCCTGGCGCGAACGCGTGCAGGAGGCCACCGGTCCCCATGCGAATCAGGGCTGGCAAGGCGCATTCCCCCTGCTCGACGCGGAGGGCCAGCTCACGTTCTTCGAATGGAGTATCTCGGCGGTGCTCGAGACTGGCGTCAAGGTCGCGGTCGCGTCCAACATCACGGATCGCGTCAACCTCGAGCAGCAGCGCGAGCAGCTGATCGAACGCGAACAGGCCGCGCGCGCGGCCGTCGAGCGCCTCAACCGCATGAAGGACGACTTCATCGCGATCCTGTCGCACGAACTGCGCAACCCGCTCAACGTGATTTCGGTGTGGACGCATGTGCTCGGGCGCCATATCGACTCCGACGAAGGCCGTCGCGGGCTCGCCGCCGTCGAGCGCAACATCGCGATCCAGCGCCGGCTCGTGGCCGACCTGGTCGACGTGTCCATGCTCAACGTCGGCAAGATGAAGCTCGAGCGCGAACGCACGAATCCGGGTGACGTCATCCGTAGCGCCATCGAAAGCATGCAGGCGTCCGCGGCGGAGCGCCGTGTGACGCTCGACCTCGAGGTCGCGCCGGGCCTGGCGAACGAGGCCTTCATCGACCCGGCACGGTTTCAGCAGATCCTCTGGAACCTGCTCTCCAACGCCATCAAGTTCTCGCCCGAAGGCGGCGTCGTGCGCGTGACCGCGCGTGGCGAAGGCGATGCGATGCAGGTCGCCGTGGTCGATCAGGGGCGCGGCATCTCCGCCGAATTCCTGCCATTGTTGTTCGACCGCTTCACGCAGAGCGACGATGCCAACCGCCGCAAGCACGGAGGCCTCGGTCTTGGACTCGCCATCGTCAAGCATCTGGCGGAGATGCACGGGGGCTCGGTGCTCGCGCGCAGCGCTGGCGAGAACCAGGGCTCCACCTTCGAGGTCACGATCCCGCTGCACGATACCGCCCGGGGCGCGGACGCCGATGCGGCCCGCAAACAGCCGGCACTGACCGAGCAGCCGGTGCCGCTCCACGCGCTCGACATCCTCGTCGTCGAGGATGACGCCGATGCGGCCACCGCGCTCTCGACCATCCTTACGAGCTATGGCGCCCGCGTCCGCTGCGCGCGGGATTGCGACGAGGCGCTCGCGCACATCCATCAGGCCACGCCCGACCTCGTGATCAGCGATATCGGGCTGCCCGGGCGCGATGGCAACGACCTGATCCGCGACATCCGCATTCGGGAAACGCTCGAATCGCTGCCGCGTGTGCCGGCCATCGCGCTGACTGCGTTTACGCGCCAACAGGACCGCCGCGTCGCGCTGGAGTCGGGGTTCGATGCGGTCTGCGGCAAGCCGCTGCGTCTTCAGGACCTGCTCGGCGCGATCGAGGCCACGCTCGGGCCCGGCCATGGATAGGAATCCCCACAGATTCTTCTGCTCATCGTGTACGAAATTTCCGAAATGTTAGCCGGAATTGCCGCAAATAGCTGACGTGTTAGGCGCGATTGCGCGCCAAATTTCATAGATCTCCGATTTCGCCATGCCTGCTGGATAGGCAACATTCGGGGCTCCCAAAACGCGAATCGTTCGCATCCGCGACGCTTCGTTCTTCAAGAGCCAACCGAAGATGAGATCCAGCTTGCATTCCATGCCGGCGCGCGCGGACGCGCCCGCCCCCCGCGTTCGTCCGCTCGCGGCCCTGATCCGGCTATCCCTCCTGACGGGCTGCCCGCTTGGCGGTGCCGCGATGGCCCACGCGGGCGAACTGCCGACCCTCCCCGCCGTGACCGTCAGCGCGCCGACGCTCGCGGCGACCGATACGCGGGGCCAGCAGCTGGACATGCCCTTCGCCAACGGCGCGCTGGGCAGCCGCTCGCAACTCGACACGCCGTTCTCCACGACGATCGTCAGCGGCGAGAACCTCGACGACCGCCAGGTCACCAAGCTCGGGGACGTGTTCGCGCTCGATGCTTCGGTCACCGACAACAGCAACGCCAACAGCGCGTGGAATTCGTATCTGACCGTGCGCGGCGTGCCGCTCGACTGGCAACGCGGCTTTCGCATCAACGGCATGCCGTATGTCGGCTACGGCAACACCCTGCCCTACGAACAGCTTGCACAAGTCGAGCTGCTCAAGGGGCCGGCGGCCTTCATGTACGGCTTCGCGGCGCCGGGCGGCGCGATCAACTACGTCACCAAAAAGGCGCCCGCGGCCGGTCAGCCGCTGCTAGCCAGCATCGATGCCGGTTACCGGAGCGCGCATCTGTGGGGCCAGCATCTCGACCTCGGCGGACGCGTGGGCCCGGAAGACAGATTCGGCTATCGCGTGAACCTCACGCACGAGGAAGGCAAGCCCGCCAACGCGGTTGGCATGAACCGCAACGCGGCATCGCTGGGACTCGAAGCGCGTATCACGCACGCCCTGACATGGACGTTCGACGGTATTTATCAAGATCGCAATGCCTGGGGCCAGACCCCGACGTTCGCGACCTACGCGATCCACGGCAAGCAGTTGCCCGGCGCCGTCACCGGGCGCGGCGGGAGGTTCGCAGGCCCTGACCAGCACCTCTATACCAACCTCCAGCTCTATACGACGGGCCTCCGCTACGCGCTGTCCCCGGACTGGACGCTGAGCACGCGCTACAGCTTCTCCAAACAATGGCGCAACCGCAACGAGTCATCGTTCCAACTGAAGGATGCCGCGGGCAACTACGACGACTATCGCTACTACGGCATCCAGGGGCATCAGTTCAATTACGTCGAGGCGATGGCCGAAGGCAGGTTCCGCACAGGACCGGTCGGGCACCAGATCGTGGCGGGCGTTTCGGGGCAAAAGCAGCGTAACGCGTACAGCCGGGGCACGGGTCGCTTCTTCCTGCTGGGCACGGGCAATCTCAATGAGCCCAACACGAACGTGTTCTACACACCGGACGGGCTCGTCATGTACCGCTCGAGCGACATCGAGCAAAAGGCGGCGTTCGTCTCGGACACGATGCAACTCACCGAGCGCTGGGCCTTGCTGGCCGGCGTGCGCTACACGAACTTTTCGCAGCACTACTACCACCGCGGCGGCGCGACGAAGAGCGTGTACAGCAAGAGCGGCGTGATGTCGCCCACGGCCGCGCTGATGTTCAAGCCCGACCCGGGCACCACGCTTTATGCCAGCTATGTCGAATCGCTCGAACCGGGCACGCAGGTGAGCGACCCGAGCCTCGCCAATTTCGGACAGCAGCTCGATCCGATTCGCAGCCGCCAGTACGAGGTCGGGGCAAAGACCGACCGGGATCACTGGACTGGGACGGCGGCGCTGTTCCGCCTCGAACGCGGCGCACAGTATCGCCAGGGCGACTACATGGCGCAGGACGGGCTCGAGGTGTACCAGGGCGCCGAACTGGATGGCTATACCCGCTTTGGTCAATGGGACGTCAAAGCGAGCGCGATGTACCTGCATTCGCGCTATGCGCGCGGTGCGGCGAACAATGGCCATCGCGTCGCCGGCGCGCCGCAGCTCGTGCTCGCCGGTGCGGTGGGATACCGCGTGCCGTTCGTCCCCGGCCTGCGCCTTGGCGTGGACGGCAAGTACACCGGCAGTGTCAAGCTGCGCCCCGCCAATGACATCGCGCTCGGCGGCTACACCGTGTTCAATGCGGGGGCGACGTACCAAACGCGGCTTGCCGGACGCGACATCACGCTGCGGGCGGTGCTCGCCAACCTCACCAACAAGCGGTTCTGGGGCTTCCAGTACGCCGACTACATGCAGCCCGCCGACCCGCGCGCGATCAGCCTGAACGCGAAGATCACGTATTGAAGTCCTCGCGGCGGTGAGATATCCGTCCGATACCGGCTGCTCGCTGGATGAGCGGCCTGTCGGACCGTTCCCACTGGCGAACCCGGCAATCGCTGCCTACATTGAGGGCATCGGTATCGCCCCGGAGGATTCGCCATGGCCCGCTCGCTCGTCTTGTCCTTATTGCTACTGCTTACGGGCAACGTGGCGCATGCCGTCACCAAATGTCAGGGGCCGGACGGCATCCTCTATCAGAACGGCTCCTGCCCGGCGGGATACACCAATATCACGGCGGGCATGAAGGCCAACATCACCACTGTGCCTCGCAGCACGCCGGCGTCGCGCCAGCAGGACGCCGCCTACGCGCGCGTGCTGGCCTCCGCGGCACGCGAGCGCGACGCGCAGTGGACGCTCGATCAGCAACGGTATCGCATCGCGCAGAACAACTTCTGGGCCGAGTGTCAGATGCTCGAGTTCCAGCTTCGGGCGAGCGAACGCGCCATCGTGGAATCGCCCACATGGGAAGGCGCGCGCCGCTATCGCGACAGCCATCGCGCGCTACGCACGCAGCAGTACGACCTCGGGTGCTACGGTTGATGAGCGTCGTCCGATGTCTTCACCCGCGCGGGTTACTTACACCCCGCTTACAGCACGCGCCATGACGATCAGAAATCCCGCCGATATTAGCCGTGCTTAGATCGGCCTACAAAAAGATTCAGACGCCAAGCGTAGCGCCGTTCCCTACAATCCGGGTCACATTCCGGCCCGCCAGCTTTCGTCGTTGTTTGTCGTGAGTTTCGCGGTCGCAACTCTCATCCGTGAAGAAACATGATGACTCTGACCGCGATCGTTGCGTACATGCTCGCCTGCATCGTTGCACTGGCCTACGGCGCCCGCTGGGTGCTGAAGAATGACCCGCTGCTGCGCAAGCATGTGCTCAAGCCAAACACCCTGCCGCACGCTGGTCCGCCCCACCCGCACCCGCACGCCCGTACACATACCGAGGACCGCGGATAGCGCACGCTAACCGCGGCGCCTTCGCGCCGTTTCCCTTGTTGGCCCGGTCATGTCCTGCCGGGCTTTTTTCTTTTCCGCCGCCGTCCTACAGGGCGAGGTGCGACGCGCCGACACCGCGGGGCATCGGTTTGGCTATGGTGTTAGCAGGGCATCTTGCCCGTGCCGCTCCCATATCGATCGCCATCATGTCCGCCCTTGCGCCGCCCGCGCCGCCTTCTCCGCCCTCCCCGCCCACCCCGCCGGAAATCATGCCGGAACCGGATACTCAGCCAGTGAGCGGTGTCGAAACGCCACCCCCCGCGGTCGTGACACCGCCCGTCGCCGTCGAGGACGAGGCGTCCGCCCGCTATGTGCGGCGTGCGAGCATCGCGCTTGTGATCCTCGCCACGCTTGCCTCGCTGTATGCCTTGCACGCGGCGCGCACCTTCCTGGTTCCCGTGGTCATGTCGATCGTCCTTGCCTATCTGCTCGATCCGCTCGTGGCGGGCCTGCAGCGCGTCCGCGTACCGCGCAGCGTCGGGGCCACCTTCGTCCTGCTGGCGATGTGCACGCTGCTGTCATGCCTCGCGTATCTGCTGCAAGGCCAGATCGAGTCGATCGTCGACCGGCTACCGGAAATTGCACGCAAGTTGTCGCGCTCTCTGGGCGCGCTCATGTCCGGCGACGATTCGATGATCCAGAAAGTGCGGCGTGCCGCCACGGTGCTCAGCGGCACGGGACAGCCCGCGCCGGCGCGGGCGCCGCAGGTCGTCGTCGAGCGGTCCAGCGACGGTCTGAGCAATGTGCTCTGGCTTGGCTCCGCCGGTGTGTTCTCGATGCTGGCGCAGATGACTGCCGTGCTGTTCCTGACATGGTTCCTGCTGCTCGGCGGCGACATGTTCAAGCGCAAGTTCGTGAAGATGGTCGGCAAGACCATCAGCCAGAAGAAGATCAGCGTGCATATGCTCGCGGAGATCAACCGGTCGATCCAGCGCTACATGCTCATGCTGCTCGTCACCAACGCGGCATTGGGGTTTTGCACGTGGCTGCTGCTCAAATGGCTCGGCATGGACAATGCGGGTACATGGGCCGTCGCCGCTGCCGCGCTGCACCTCGTGCCTTACTTCGGCGCCGTACTGATCGCGATCTGCCTGGGCGTGGCCGCCTTCATGCAGTTCGGCACGCTCGGCATCGCCGCGATCGCTGCGGGCGGCTCGCTGCTCATTGCCACGCTCATCGGATCCGTCGTGACGACGTGGATGACGGGCCGCATGGCGCGCATGAACGCTGTCGCCGTGTTCGTCGCGCTGCTGCTGTTCACGTTTCTCTGGGGCACCTGGGGCATGCTGCTGGCTATTCCGCTGGCCGTCATTGCCAAGGTCGTCGCGGACCACGTCGAAGGCCTCGAGCTACTTGCCGAATTTCTGGGCGAATGAGCCAGCCGTTTCACGCCGCAATAATTTCATTCCGCAAAACTATGATGCACCGCATGATGACGCGGTGCAGTCCATCGCCTATAACGTGCCTCTGACGCCCGCGCACGCCACGTGCGGGCCATAAAGGAGCCGCCGCCGACTCGCGTCATGCGCGTTGCCAAGAGTTTCATCCGGCGAAATTCCAAAAAAACAGGAGACACGGTGACGGTACCCAGCACGTCCCTGCAGAAGGCCTGCCGGCTGCTGCGCGCGCTCTCGGATACGCGCCATACGCGGCTGACCGACGTCGCCGCCGCGGCTGGCGTGGACAAGGCGTCGGCACTCCGGCTGCTGGAGACGCTCGTGTCCGAAGGCCTCGTCGAACGCGACCCCGAGACCAAGGCGTTCTCGCCCGGCCGCGAATGGCTGACGCTCCAGTCCGCCGCGCAGCGCCGTTTCGATCTGCGTCCCGTTGTGCGGCCCGCGCTCATCCGGCTGGCCAATGCCTTCGAGGACTCGGCAATCCTGTCCGTGCCCAGCGGCTGGGAGTCGGTCTGCATTGAACTGCGCCTGGGCACGTTCCCCATCCGCGCGAATTATCTCGACATCGGCAGCCGCCGTCCCCTTGGCGTGGGTGCGGGCAGCCTCGCGTTGCTCGCCGCATTGCCCGACGAAGAAGTCGAAACGGTGCTGGGCTGCATCGCGCCCTCGCTCCGCCGCTATCCGCGGCTCAATGCCGATGTGCTGCGCCGCCATATCGACGCTACGCGGGAGCGCGGCTACGCGGTCCTGCTGGACGTCGTGGTCGAGCGCATGGGTGGCATCGCGATCGCGCTGCCGGATGCCAATGGCTATCCGCTGGGCGCGATCAGCATGGCGGCGCTCAACGAACGCATTACCGAGCGCGAGGCGGTCATCGCCCGTGCCCTGCGCCGGGAGGCCGAGGCGATCTGCGCCACCTGGCGTGGCCGCGCGCCTGCTCCCCAACCCACCACCACCACCACGACCATCGAGGAGGCTTGACCGCATGCGCTGGAAACAACGTCCGGAAGGTTCCAACTGGGGGGACTTCGGTCCCGACGATCAGCTGGGACGCGTGAACCTGATCGGCCCCGAGCAGGTGGTCAAGGGCGCGCGCGAGATTCAGACTGGTCTCAGCTTCTGTCTGTCGCTGCCGCTGGACTATCCCGGCGGCAACAAGCTGAATCCCCGGCGGCACCCTCCCGTGCTGCGGCCGACGTTCCGCGAAGACACGCCGTACCTGAACTTTCCGCTGGCGAAGGTGCACCCCGCCGCCACCGACGTGATCAGCGACGATCAGGTGCTGCTCTCGCTCCAGTATTCGACGCAGTGGGACTCGCTCGCCCACGTCGGCGCGCTGTTCGACGCCGACGGCGACGGCCGTCCGGAACGCGTCTACTACAACGGCTATCGCGCGAACGACCATATCGTCGGCCCGATGGAGTATGCGGAGGATGACGGCTTCTCCGCGCACCCGTGCGGCCACGACCACAGCCACGCCGATGCGCTCGGCATCGAGAACTTTGCGGTCAAGGGCATGCAGGGCCGCGGCGTGCTCGTCGACCTCGCGCAGGTGTATGGCACGGACTTCCGCGACATCGGCTACGACGACCTGATGCGCGCCATGGACGCGACCGGCGCCGAGGTCGAGTCCGGCGACATGCTGCTGCTGCGCACGGGCTTTGCCGAGGTCGTGCTGTCCATGGCCCGCGATCCCGACGAGAAGGTCCTGCACCACAGCTGCTGCGCGCTCGACGGGCGCGACGAACGGCTGCTCCAGTGGATCACCGACGCGGGCATTGCCGCGCTCGTCGCGGACAACTACGCCGTGGAGCGCTTTCCCGCCCGGCCAGCGCCCGCCGGGCAAACCACGCATCCGATGCTGCCGCTGCACCACCACTGCCTGTTCAAGCTCGGCCTCCCCCTCGGCGAACTCTGGTACCTCCAGGAGCTTGCCGACTGGCTGCGCGCGAACGGCCGCACGCGGTTCATGCTGACCGCGCCGCCATTGCGGCTCCCCGGCGCAGTCGGGTCGCCGGCGACGCCGATCGCTACCGTCTGATTGCCGCGCGCCTGCGCGCCTGCTCGCCACATAGGTGGACGGTGCGGGCTGGTGGGCAAACCCAATGTTTGGCCGTTAATTGCTGTTTTAGCGACATCCAACAAGAAAGCCGAGGAGACAATCATGCGTATTCCCTTCGCCCGCAAGGCCATCGCCGCCATCGCGCTGGCCGCCACCGGTGCATTGACAATGCCCGAGGCCATCGCTCAGCCCAAACCCGGCATTTCCGACGACGTCGTCAAGATGGGCCTGCTGCTGGACATGAGCGGCCTGTACGCCGACGTGACCGGCCGTGGCAGCGCCGCCGCGGCGCAGATGGCCATCGACGACTTCGGTGGCAAGGTCCTCGGCAAGAAGATCGAGCTCGTCGTCGTGGATCACCAGAACAAGGCCGACATCGCGGCCAACAAGGCGCGCGAGTGGTTCGATACGGACCACGTCGACGCGATCCTCGACGTGGCCGCGTCAGCCCCCGCCCTTGCCGTGCTCGACGTGGCGAAGCAGAAAAACCGCATCGTCGTGTTCTCGGGCCCCGGCACCGAACGCATTACCAACGACCTGTGCACGCCGGTCTCCATCCACTATGCGTACGACACCTATGCGCTGGCCAACACCACCGCCAAGGCGATGGTCCAGCGTGGCGGCAAGACGTGGTACTTCCTGACCGCCGATTACGCGTTCGGGCACACGTTGCAGCAGTCCGCCACGACGGTCGTGCAGGAAGCCGGCGGCACCGTGCTCGGCGCCTCGCGGCATCCCACCGGCGCGAGCGATTTTGCGTCGTACCTGCTGCAGGCGCAGGCCAGCAAGGCACAGGTCGTGGGGCTCGCCAACGCGGGCGGCGACACGGTCAACGCCATCAAGGCGGCGTCCGAGTTTGGCCTGACGCGGAACAACGCGCAACGCATGGCCGGCCTGCTGCTGTACATCAACGACATCCATGCCATCGGCCTCAAGACCGCGCAGGGGCTCGTGCTGACCGAGGCGTTCTACTGGGACATGAACGACCAGACGCGCGCGTGGTCGCGCAAATACTTCGACAAGGTCAAGAAGATGCCCAACATGAGCCAGGCGGGCGTGTATTCCTCGGTAACGCACTACCTCAAGGCCGTGCAGGCCGCAGGCACCGACGACACCGCCGCCGTGATGAAGCAGATGAAGTCGATGCCGATCAACGACTTCTTCGCGAAGAATGGCCGCATCCGCGAGGACGGCCGCATGATCCACGACATGTACCTGTTCGAGGTCAAGGCGCCAAACGAGTCCCGGTATCCGTGGGACTACTACAAGGTGCTCGCCACCGTGCCGGGCGACCAGGCCTTCATGCCCGCGTCCAAATCCCAATGCCCCCTGATGAAGAAATAACCCGATGACAGTCAGCTATGTACGCGGCGTGGGCAACACGCCTTTCGGCCGGCTGCCCGGCAGCACGCCGCTGACGCTCATGGCGGACGCCGCGGCCGTCGCGCTCGATCAGGCCGGCCTGCGGCGGGAGGACGTCGACGGCGTGCTGTGCGGCTATGCCACGACCCTGCCGCACCTGATGCTCGCCGACCTGTTCTGCGAGACCGCATCGCTCTCACCCGCCTATGCCCACGGCATGGCCGGCGGCGGCGCGACGGGCGGGCTGATGGCGATGCTCGCGCATGACCTCGTGCGCGCGGGCCGCTGCCGCAATGTGCTCGTCGTGGCCGGCGAGAACCGGCTCTCCGGACAGAGCCGCGACCAGTCGATGCAAACCCTCGCGCAGGTCGGCGAACCCGCCATCGAAGTGCCCAACGGCGCCTCGGTCCCCGCCTACTACGCATTGCTGGCCTCTCGCTATCTGCACGAGACCGGGCTGGATGCCGATGCACTGGCCGAGTTCGCCGTGCTGATGCGCCGGCATGCGGGCGGCCATCCCGACGCGCATCTGCGCGAGCCGATGACGCTCGAGAACGCGCTCGCGGCCAAGTGGATCGCGGCGCCGCTGCGGCTCTCCGACTGCTGTCCGATCTCGGACGGCGCGGTGGCCGTGGTGGTGTCGGCCGAACCGGGCGCCGGCACGCCCGTGCGCATTGCCGGCGCGGGACAGGCTCACCGGCACCAGCATCTGAGCGCCATGGACAGCGTGATGAACTCCGGCGCGGCCGATGCGGCGCGCCGCGCGTTTGCCGAGGCGGCCTGTACGGTGGGCGATATCGACCTGCTCGCCATCTACGACTCGTTCACGATCACGCTCGTGATGCTGCTCGAGGAACTCGGCATCGCACCGCGTGGCCGCGCGATCGACCGGCTGCGCGTGGGCGACTTCGGCGTCGATGGCGCGCTGCCGCTCAACACGCATGGCGGCCTGCTCGCGTTCGGCCATTCGGGCGTGGCCGGCGGCCTCATGCATCTGGCCGAGGCGAGCCGTCAACTCGCGGGTCGCGCCGGCGAGCGGCAGATCGCGCCCAAAACCCGGGCGCTCTTCCATGCGGACGGCGGCGTGCTGTCGTCGCATGTCAGCCTGATTCTGGAGACCGCATGACGCATCCCTACACCGAGGGCCTCGCCGCGGGCGTGGTTCGCTATCAATGCTGCGCGGCATGCGGCGCGTGGCAGCCGCTGACGCGTCTGGCGTGCCGCGCATGTGGGGGCGCCGACTTGCACTGGAAGGATGCGAGCGGGTCCGCCACGGTATTCGCCGTGACCGAGGTATCGCGCGCGCCCACGGACGCATTCCGCGAGCTCGCGCCCTACACGCTGGTCCTGGCCACGCTCGACGAAGGCCCGCGCGTGATGGCCCATGCCGCGCCCGGCGTACGCATCGGCGACCGTGTGCGCGCGTCGTTCATGCCGTTCGGCGATGGCACCCTGCTGCGCTTTCTCTAACCCGACACGCAATACGAACACAGATCACACGACATGCCGACTCAACTCGACGCCCTGCTCTCGCCCGCCTCCATCGCCGTGATCGGCGCCTCCGACAACATCCACAAGATCGGCGGCCGGCCGATCTACTACATGCGCCAGCACGGCTATGCGGGCACCATCTACCCCGTCAACCCGCAGCGCGAGACGATTCAGGGCATCCCGTCGTTCCCGTCGCTCGACGCCCTGCCCACCGTGCCGGAGCTCGCCATCATCGTCGTGGCGGGCGACGCCGCCGTGCAGGCGGTCAAGGACTGCGCCCGCCTCGGCGTCCAGTCGGCGATCGTGATCGCATCGGGCTTCGGCGAGGCCGGCGAGGAAGGCAAACGCCAGCAGGACGAGATGGTGCGCATCGCGCGGGACGCCAGCCTGCGCATCGTCGGACCCAATAGCCAGGGCCTCGCCAATTTCGGCAATGGCGCCGTGGCCAGCTTCTCGACCATGTTCATCGAAGTCCCGCCGCAGGACGGCCCCGTCGCCGTGGTGAGCCAGAGCGGCGGCATGGCCGCGATGGTCTATGGCCTCCTGCGGAGCCAGGGCATCGGCGTGCGCCATGTGCATGCCACCGGCAATCAGGCCGACGTCACCGTGAGCGAACTCGCGCTGGCCGTGGCCCACGACCCCGACGTGAAACTGTTGCTGCTGTATCTGGAAAGCCTGTCCGACCCGGACACGCTCGCGCAGGCGGCCGCGGTGGCCCGCGCGCGCGGCGTGCCCGTGGTCGCGGTCAAGGCCGGCCGCACCGGCGCGGGCCAGCGCGCGGCCGCCTCGCACACGGGCGCGATGGCCAGCGAAGACCGCGCGGTGGACGCGTTCCTCGCGCGACATGGCATCTGGCGCGCGGACGACGCGCATGCGCTGGCGCGTTGCGCGCCGCTGTATCTGCGCGGCTGGCAGCCGTCGGGCCGCCGGCTCGTCGTGGTCAGCAATTCCGGCGCGAGCTGCGTGATGGCTGCCGACGCGGCGGATACGCTGGGCCTGTCGATCGCTCCGCTCTCGGACGCCACGCAGGCCGCTCTGGCGGAACGCCTGCCCGGCTTCGCCGCGACGGCAAACCCCGTCGATGTCACCGCGGCCTTGCTGACCAATAGCGCGCTATTCGGCGACGTGCTGCCGGTGGTCGCCGAAGATCCTTCCGCCGATCTCTTCCTGCTCGATATCCCCGTCGCGGGGATGGGCTACGACGTGCCGCGCTTTGCCCGCGATGCGGCGCACTTCGCCGACAACGCGGGCAAGCCGATCGCGGTGGCCGCATGGCAGGAATCCGTGGCCAGCGTGTTCCGCGCGGCCGGGGTGCCAACATTCCAGAACGCGGCCGATGCGCTGGCCGCCTTCCAGCAGCTGACCGGCCATCAGGCATTGCTGCGCACCGTCGCGCAGGAGCCGCCGACCGTCACGGCCTTGCCCTCGCGCGCGCATGACGGCAACACGCGCACGCTCTCGGAGGCCGCGAGCCTCGCACGTCTGGCGGACGCCGGCATCAGCGTGGTCGAGCACGCGCTCTGCCGCACCGCCGACGAAGCCGTGGCGGCGTGGCGCGGGATCGGCGCGCCCGTCGCCGTAAAAGCCAGTTCACCGCAAGTCCCGCACAAGAGCGAGCATGGCCTGGTCATGCTGCATTGCAACGACGAGCAGACCATCCGCCAGGCGTTCGACGCGCAGACGCGCACGCTGTCCGGGATGCAGGCCGAGTGCGAAGGCGTGATCGTCGCGCGCATGACGCGCGGCCAGCGCGAACTCATGGTCGGGGCGCATTGGGATCCAACGTTCGGCGCGGTGTTGCTCGTAGGCGACGGCGGCAAGTATGTGGAAGTGCTGCGCGACACCGCGCTGCTGCTGGCCCCGGCAAGCCCCGCGGCCGTGGGCCGCGCGCTCGCGTCGCTGCGCATCGCGCCCCTGCTGTCCGGTGTGCGCGGCGACAAGCCGATCGACATGGAAGCGTTGTGCCGGCTGGCGGCCGATGTGGGCCGGATGGTTCACGACGCGCGTGGCGCGATTGCCTCGGTCGACCTCAACCCCGTGATGGCCGGGCCGGACGGCGCGGTCGTCGTCGATGCATTGATCGAGGTGACCGGGCAAAGTTGAAACGGGGGGCGCGAAAGTGGGGATGGTGGCAGCCGGCCGCAAGGGCTCCTATTGTTCATGGGCAGAAATACTGTGTCGACAAAACTGGCCTATGACGTAACGAATCCGTGCCGTTACATTGGGCGGCCCGCGTGCATCGAGCCCATCCGGACGCATGCGAGGCTGCCACAATAAGGACCCCGATAATGAAAACCCATCATGCCTGCCTGGCGGCACTGTCCATGCTGCCAGCCCTCGCTTCCGCCCAGGGAAGCGGCGTTACCCTCTATGGCGTCGTCGACGACGGCATCGAATACATCAACCACCTGCCGCGCGCCGGCAACAGCAGCGCCGCCGTGGTGCGCATGTCGGCGGGCAACCTGTCGACCTCCCGCTGGGGCCTGCGCGGCCGCGAGGACCTCGGCGACGGCCTCGCCGCGGTGTTCCTGCTCGAAAACGGATTCGATTCCGATACCGGCAACGCCAACCAGGGCGGCCGGCTGTTCGGGCGTCAGGCCTACGTCGGTCTGCAGCAGCGCTACGGCACGCTCAGCCTGGGCCGCCATCAGAATCTGGTCTACGACTTCTCCAACGCCTTCGACCCGATGGCCATCGCCACGCGGTATTCGCTGCTGATGCACGACCGCTGGATGTCGAGCCGCTCGGACAACTCGGCCAAGTTCTTCGGCCAGACGGGCGGCATCTACTACGGCCTGCTCTACAGCACGGGCTACGACAGCAGCGCCGGCGGCGAAATTCCGGGCGACTATAAGGCCGGCCGCGAAATGAGCGCCGCGATCGGCTACGCGTCGGGTCCGCTTGCCCTGCGCGTGGTCTATGACGACCTCCATGGCAGCTCGCGGGCCACCGACGACAACCGCGAACGCCGCGCGGCGATTGCCGGCACCTACACGTTCGGCCCGGCCAAGGCGTTTATCGGCTACCGCTGGTACTACGGCGACTTCACGACGAGCACCCTGCGCACCAACCTCTACTGGGCCGGCATGCAGTACCAGCTGACGCCGGTGATCTCGGTAACGGGGGCGGCCTACTACACGGACGTCCGCAACAGCGGCGGAGATCCGTACAGCTTCGTCCTCTCGGGCTCCTATGCGTTCTCGAAACGCACGGACGTGTACACGGTGCTCGGCTTCACACGCAACCGCGAAGGATCCAACCTGAGCCTGACCGGCTTCGGCCCCTCGCTGAACCCGGCCGCGACGACGCTGGTGAACACGTCGGAACAGGTGGCCGCCGGCCAGAACCAGTTTGGCGCGGTGATCGGGATTCGCCATCGGTTCTGAGGTCAGGCGGGGCACCCGGGCGGGGCGGAACTTTCCTACTTGAAAAACGCCCAATACTGTATATATTCACAGTAACTGTACGAATACACAGTATTGGAGCACGAGATGGAAGACCTCGTCCGGGTGCACAACGAATACGACCGCCAGGTACTGGCATGGCTCCGGGTCCGCGTCGGCGACGCTGCCCTGCAGAGCGCCGCACACCAGGCCGCCACCGACGGTGAAAAGCCTTATCTGTCAACGATTTGCCGGAGCCTCGGCCTCCGCCCGCCGTCCCGCGGCACCTTCCGCGAGGAAGCGGCCAGGACGCACCGCGCGGTAGGCGAGCGCTATCTGGCCCGCATTCGCCAGATCCTCGGCGCGGACCAGCCCGAAGCGGACGGTGCCACGGCGGCGAGCCACCGGCCCGCGCGCCCGTTCTCGCGCCCCTTCCAGCGTCCGTTTCCCCGGCCCGCTTCGCGCCTGCAAGGGTCCCTGTTCTAAACCGGAGCCCGGGACCGCCCGGGAACTCCGAAGATCCGCCAAGACCCGCTGAGACCCCATCAAGCCGGCAGATCCGCCACCCGCATCGCCGGCGTGATCTGCCGCGGATCGGTCACGAGCTCGATCAGCGCCGGCTGCCCAGCCGCCCTCGCCCGCTCGAGCGCCGCCGGAAAGTCCTCCGTCCGCTCGATCCGCTCCGCCACCGCCCCGCAAGCCCGCGCCATGCCGACGAAGTCCGGCGAAGGAATCGTCGTCCCGCTCTGACGCCCCGGATAGCGCCGTTCCTGATGCATCCGGATTGTCCCGTACATCCCGTTGTTCACCACGACGACAATCAGATTCGCCCCATGCGCGGCGGCCGTGGCAATCTCCTGCGGATACATCAGAAAGCACCCATCCCCCGCCAGCGCGATGACCGTCTTCTCCGGCGACCGCAGCTTGGCCGCGATCGCCGCCGGCAGCCCGTAGCCCATCGCTCCGCAGGTCGGTGCGAGCTCCGTCCTCGGCTGCTTGTACGCGTAGAAGCGATGCAGCCAGACGGTGTAGTTACCCGCCCCATTGGTCAAGACCGAATCCGCGGGCAGCACGTCGTTCAAATGCGCCATTGCCGCCGCCATATCGACACCCGTCAGTTCAGGATGCGGCCTGGGCACGGCAACAAACGCCTCGTGCTCGGCCCGCGCGCCGGCCGTCCACTCGCCCCACCCGGGCGCCGTGGCGGGCTTGAGCGAAGCCAGCATCGCCGCCCCCGGCTCGACGCCGGCATGAATCGGCAAATCCGCCTGATACACGCGCCCCAGCTCGGCATTGTCGGCATGGATATGCACGAGTTTCTGCATGGGACGCGGCACCTCCAACAGCGTGTAGCTATCGGTGGCGATATCGCCGAGCCGCGTGCCGAACGCAACGATCAGATCCGCGCTCCGCACCCGTTCCGCCAGCTTCGGACTGACGCCGAGGCTGAGGTGGCCCACATAGTGCGGATCGCGGTTATCGAACGTGTCCTGCCGACGGAACGCGCATGCCACCGGCAGGTTCCAGGCCTTCACGAACGCCGCGAAATCCCGTGCCGTGGCGGCCGTCCAGTTCGCGCCGCCCGCAATCACGAGGGGACGCTTCGCCGAAGCCAGCGCCGCCGCCAATGCCGCGGCATCCTCGGGCCGCGGCGCGGCGGAGACGACCCGATACGGCGCCGCATCGACCGTCTCGCACAGGTTGTCGAGGACGTCCTCCGGCAGCGCGATCACCACCGGCCCGGGCCGGCCGGACGTCGCCACCTGAAACGCGCGCGCCACGATCTCGGGAATGCGCGCCGGATCGTCGATCTCCACCGCCCACTTGGCCAGCGTGCCGAACACCGCGACGTAGTCGACCTCCTGAAACGCCTCCCGTCCCTTCTGCTCGCGCGCGATCTGCCCGACGAACATGATCATTGGCGTCGAGTCCTGCTGCGCGATATGGACGCCGATGCTGGCATGCGTGGCGCCCGGCCCGCGCGTCACGATGCAGACGCCCGGCTTGCCTGTCAGCTTGCCATCGGCCTCGGCCATGTTCGCTGCCGCGCCCTCGTGCTTGCATACCACGAGGTCGATCGCGGGCTGGTCATGCAGCGCATCGAGGACGTCCAGAAAGCTCTCGCCCGGCACGCAGAAGATGCGATCGGTGCCGTGGATGCGCAGTTGATCGACGAGGACGCGGCCACCGGTGCGGGCCGGGAAAGAAGGAGTCGGAGCGGTCATGGCGGAGCGTGAGGGATGGGTGGAAGGAAAGACGTGGCGGGAAAAAATGGATTGTCTGCGATTGTTCCGTTTGACGCCGCGCGACGCGCGGTCTATCGTGCATTTCTGTTATGCGAATTATGCAAGGCAATACCCCGCATGGGCGTGTAGATTTGCTGACGGCGCGTACGCATTGACGCCCTGAATACTACAAAGCAAAGCAACAGGAGACCACGCAATGCCCTTTCCTCATCGCATGATGCGGCCGCTGCTGGCCGCGGTTTGTCTTGGATGCATGGCCAGTGCCCCCGTCGCGCGAGCGGAGCCGGCCGATAAATACCCCACGAAGCCCATCAACTATGTCGTCCCATTCGCCGCCGGCGGCACCACGGACCTGCTGGGTCGCCTGATCGGCCAGCGTCTGTCGCAGGTGCTCGGCCAGTCGGTCGTCGTGGAAAACCGGCCCGGCGCCGGCGGCAATATCGGCTCGGACTACGTGGCCAAGGCCGCCCCCGACGGTTACACGCTGGTCGGCGGCACCATCAGCTCCCATTCGATCAATGTGAGCCTGTACCCCAAGATGCCGTACGACCCGGTCAGGAGCTTCCAGCCCGTGGCGCTGATCGGCACGCTGCCCAACGTGCTCGTGGTGAATGCAAGCAGCCCGTGGAAGTCCGTGGAAGACGTGATCGCCGCCGCCAAAGCCAAACCGGGCGCGATCAACTTCGGCTCGTCGGGCAACGGCACCTCGCAGCATTTGTCGGCCGAACTGTTCGCCAACATGGCCAGCCTCAAGCTCACGCATGTCCCGTACAAGGGCAGCAGCCAGGCCGTGCAGGCCCTGCTTGGCAATCAGGTGGACCTCGTGTTCGAGAACAGCGTCGCCGCGGTGCCGATGATCCAGTCCGGCAAGTTCCGCGCGCTGGCCACCACGGGCCCGAAGCGCTCGGCCGAACTGCCCGATGTCCCCACCATGGCCGAAGCGGGCCTCAAGGGGTACGAGATCGTGTCGTGGCAGGCCATCTTCGCGCCGGCCAACACGCCGGCCCCCATCGTCAACAAGCTCGCCACCGAGATCGGCAAGATCATCCGCGAGCCCGACATGCGCGCCAAGCTGGCCGCGCTCGGCGTGGAGCCGTCCGGCGCCGGTCCGGCGGAACTCGGCGCGTTCCAGAAGCGTGAAGTCGCCAAATGGGCGGAACTGATCAAAGTGGCCAACATTCGACTGGAGTAATCGACAGCATGAGCGAACATCGCATTCCCGCAGCCGCCCTGCACCAGTGGGTGCAGGACCTCTGGCTCGCCGCGGGCTCCGACGCGCGCGAGGCGCGCCTGACCGCCGACCACCTCGTGCTGGCCAACCAGTCCGGCCACGACTCGCATGGCGTGGGCATGATCCCCAAGTACGTGTTGTCGTGGCAGGCCGACCAGTTGCAGCTGAACCAGCGCGTGGGCGTGGTCCACGAGTCGGGCGGCATCGTGAGCCTAGACGCCAACCGGGGCATGGGCCAGGCCGTGACCGAAGAGGCGATGCGCGTGGGCATCGCGCGCGCGAAGGAGCATGGCGTATGCGTGCTTGGCCTGCGCCGCGCGCACCATCTGGGCCGCGTCGGGCACTGGGCCGAACAGGCCGCGGCCGCGGGCATGATCTCGATCCACTTCGTCAACGTGCTGTCCAAGCCGATCGTCGCGCCGCACGGCGGCTACGACGCGCGCTTCGGCACCAACCCGTTCACGATCGCAGTGCCGATTCCGGGCCGTCCGCCGCTGGTGCTCGACTTCGCCACCAGCGCGATCGCGCTCGGCAAGGTGCGCGTGGCCAACAACAAGGGCGTGCCCGTGCCGCCGGGATGCCTGATCGACGATCACGGCAACCCGACGAACGACCCGTCGATCATGTTCCCGATGGCCGGCGGTCCCCACGGCGCGCTGCGCACGTTTGGCGAGCACAAGGGCTACGTGCTCGCGATGATGTGCGAGCTGCTCGGCGCGGCCGTCACCGGCGGCCACACCATCCGTCCGGAAACGCTCACGCACGAGCACGCGGTGTGGAACAACATGCTGGCCATCGTGTTTGACCCCGCGCGTCTCGGCACGAGCACCACGTTCGGCCACGAGGTGGAAGCTTTCGTCGAGTGGGTCAAGGCGTCGCGCATGCAGCCCGGCACCGAGGAGATCCTGTTCCCCGGCGACCCCGAACGGCAATGGCGCCAGCTCCGCGCGGAGACGATTCCCATCGACGCGGGCACGCTGTCGCAACTCGATGACGCGGCCGCGCGCGTACTGCAATCGCGCGGCAAATCGCCGGGACCGCTCACGCGGCTGGCGCTCGACTGAATTTCCGGAGACACCATGAGTACCGCCCCTGCCCAAACTCACCCGCCTCACCTGCCCCACCTGTCTCCCCTGCCGAACAAGTTCCGCGCGGACGTGCTGGCGCGCAAGCGCCTGATCGGCTGCTGGAGTTCGCTGGGCCATCCCATCACCACCGAGATCGTCGGCCTCGCCGGCTTCGACTGGATCCTGCTCGATGGGGAGCACTCGCCCAACGACGTGCTGACCTTCGTGCCGCAGCTCATGGCGCTCAAGGACAGCGTCAGCGCGCCCGTCGTGCGGCCGCCGTGGAACGACCCCGTCATGCTCAAGCGCCTGCTGGACGTGGGCTTCTACAACTTCCTGATTCCGTTCGTCGAGTCGGCCGAGGAAGCACGGCGCGCGGTACGCGCCACGCGCTACCCGCCCGACGGCATTCGCGGCGTGTCCGGCATCCAGCGCCAGAACCGCTACGGCACGCTGCCGGACTTCTTCAAGACCGTCAACGAGAACATCTGCGTGCTCGTACAGGTGGAAAGCCGCAAGGGCGTGGAGGCGATCGACGAGATCTGCGCCGAGCCCGGCGTGGACGGCATTTTCATCGGCCCCAACGACCTCGCGGCCGCCTACGGTCATCTGGGCAATCCGAACCATCCCGACGTGCAGGCGGCCGTGCAGCGCATCTACGATGCGGCCAATCGCGCGGGCAAGGCCATCGGTACCCTCACGCCGGTGGAAGCGGAAGCGCGCCGCTATCTGGATATGGGCGCGCACTTCGTCGCGGTAGGCCTCGACCACGGCCTCCTGCGCGATGCCACGCGCGCGCTGCGGCAGAAGTTTGCCGACTGACTGACACAACCGGAACGTGACATGAGCAAGATCGGATTCATCGGACTCGGCGTCATGGGCAAGCCCATGGCGCTCCATCTCCAGCAAGGCGGCCACACCGTCCTTGCGCATACGCGCAGCGGCGTGCCGAAGGACCTCCTCGACGCGGGCCTGCAATCGCGCGACAGCGCGGCCGACGTCGCGCGCGAAGCGGAGGTCATCGTCCTGATGCTGCCGGACACGCCCGACGTCGCACGCGTGCTGTTCGGCGAAAACGGCGTGGCGGAAGGCATCGGCAAGGGCAAGGTCGTCATCGACATGAGCTCGATCTCGCCGATCGAAACTCGGGAATTCGCGGCGAAGATCGAGCAGCTCGGCGGCGAATATGTCGATGCGCCCGTCTCCGGCGGCGAGGTCGGCGCCAAGGCCGCGACGCTGTCGATCATGTGCGGCGCGAAGCAGGAAGTGTTCGATCGCGTGCTGCCGCTGCTGCAGCTGATGGGCAAGAACATCACGCTCGTCGGCAACGTCGGTGACGGGCAGGTGGCCAAGGTGGCCAACCAGGTCATCGTGGCGCTGACGATCGAGGCCGTCGGCGAGGCGCTCGTGCTGGCGGCCAAGGCCGGCGCGGATCCCGCTCGCGTGCGACAGGCGCTGATGGGCGGCTTCGCGAGCTCGCGCATTCTCGAAGTGCACGGCGAACGGATGATCAAGCGGACGTTCGATCCGGGCTTTCGCATCGAACTGCACCAGAAGGACCTGAACCTCGCGTTGTCCACCGCGAAGGCGCTCGGCATGGCCCTGCCGAACACGGCGTCCGCGCAGCAGCTGTTCAACGTGTGCGTCGCGCAGGGCGGCGCGGCGTGGGACCACTCGGGCATGGTGCGCGCGCTCGAGCATATGGCCTCGTTCCAGATCGGCGATACGCCCAAGGCGTAAACGCTACGCACGGCGCCATGTCGCTGAACTCGGACGACCTTGCCTGCTTCGTCTGCGTGGCCAACACGCAGAGCATCTCGCGCGCGGCGCTCGAGCTCGGTGCCGACCAGTCGACGGTCAGCCGCCAGATCGCCCGGCTGGAGGCCGCGCTCGACGCGCGGCTGTTCCATCGCAGCGGCCGCGGCGTGGTGCTGACCGAAGCCGGCAACACGCTGCTGACCTATGCGCGGCAGGTCGCCAGCACACTGAGCGAGGCGCGCGCGGCCGTGCGCGCCTCCACCGCGAGCGGTCCGGCGCAGATGGTCATTGCCGCGCAGCCGACCATTGCGAATACGGCTTTCGCGGCGATTGCGGCTGCGCTCAAGCAGCGTTTTCCCGCCACGAAGGTACGCTTCGTCGAAGGCCTTGCCAGCCCGATCCTCGCCTGGCTGGCCGCCGGCGAGATCGACGTCGCATTGCTGTACCTCCCCGAGCAACAGGGTGCGCTCAAGGTCGACGTTCTGCTCGAGGAAGACCTCACGCTCGTCACGCCGACTTCATGGAGCGCCTCCGGGAGTCACTCCGCCAACCACCTTGGCGCGACATTTCCGGCCAGACGCCTCGGCGAAATGCCGATGATCCTGCCGAGCACAGGGCATGGGGTGCGGGTCCTCGCGGAACAACTGGCCGCGCGTGTCGGCACCGCGCTGAACATGACGCTCGAGTGCGATGCGTCGAACACGGTGGCGATGCGGCTGGTGGAAGATGGATGCGGCGCGACGATCCTGCCGTTCGCGGCCGTGGCGGACCGCGTTGCACAGGGACGCCTGCATTCGGCGCGGATCGTGGAACCGGTGGTGACGCGTCAGGTCGCGCTGACGACGGCGCGGAACCGGCCGCCTGTTCCCGAACTATGGGAAGTCATGCAGGCCGTGCGCATGTCGGTGCGGAACATCGTGATGTCCGGCGCGTGGCCGGGCGCGCGACTCGTATAGCCGCACACCCGGCCACGCTTCCCTGACTGGCAACGTTACTGCTTGGTGCCTTGCTGGAGCTGCTGCGTGGCCTGCTCGTTGGCGGCCTTGTACGCGTCCTTGCGCTCCTGCTTCGCCGCGTTCACGTCCTGCTTGTACTCCGACTTGGCGGCCTTCTTCTCGGCGGCGTATTCCTGACGCGCTTCACGGCGCTGCTCGCGGCGCTCGACCAGCGGATCCTTCGGCGGCTGCACTTGCGTGTAGCCCGGGGGCACGGTGTTAGCGCCGGCAGCCGGTGCCGTGGTGGAGGGAGTCTGCGCAAACGCGGTGGCGGACATCAGGCCCGCGGCCAGCGCGCCAATCAGAGCAGAAGTACGAAGGGTACGGTTCTTGGACATATGAGACCTCTCTAGTCGTTTTGAGAAAAACAAGTCGCAAAGACCTGTACTGCTTGCCTGCCGAAGTTTAGAAGCCCGATCGTGGCCGGGGTGCCGCATTCACACATCTCCTTACAAAAACTCATCCACGCTGACAGACAGAGCCTGACAAGGCCACAGTCCTACGCAAAATCGGCGCCGTCCGGCTTGCACACGCCCGCGCGGTGAACCACACTAATTGACGACGTCCTGGATGGGGCACCATTGGAGGCACCATGCATCTGGAAGGATCCTGTCATTGCGGCGCTGTGCAATTCAGTCTTGAATCCGACTCGCCCTATCCGTATATGCATTGCCACTGCTCGATCTGCCGCAAGACGGCGGGCGGTGGCGGATATGCGATCAATCTCGGTGGCGACGCCAACACGCTGCGTGTGCGCGGCGGCAAGAACGTCGCGATCTATCACGCCGTGATGCGTGAGCCCGGCCAGCGTCCGAAGCGCTCGAAAGGCCAGCGGCATTTCTGCGTCAAATGTGGCAGCGCGCTATGGATGTGGGACCCGCGCTGGCCCGACCTCGTGCATCCGCACGCCAGCGCCATCGACACGCCACTGCCGAAGCCGCCCGAGGTAGTCGAGGCGGGCCTCGACTACGTTGCCCCCTGGGTCGATGTGCCGCGCGGCAAGGGCCACAAGCATGTCGGCACATGGCCCGAGGAGTCGTTGCACGACTGGCACGCGCGCCACGGATTGCTATCGGAATAGCCGCGTCGGTATAACCGCGCCGGTATAACAATCAGGAGAGTCGTCATGCCCCGCATGCCCGCCCTGCCGTTGTCCACATTCGCTGCTGCGCTCATGGCCGGGTTCACCCTGCTGGCGGCCGGCTGCGGCGAATCGTCGAAGCTGCCGGAGTCGGCCGGTATCGGTCCCACGCCGCAGTTGCCCGAACCGAAAAAGCAGACCATCCCGACCGTGCATGTCGCGACGGCCAAGGGCTGGCCGAGCGGCAAGACGCCAGTGCCCGCCGAAGGCATGACCGTGACGGCATTCGCGGGACAGCTCGATCACCCGCGTTGGGTCTATGTGCTGCCCAACGGCGACGTGCTGGTCGCGGAGTCGAACGCGCCGCCGAAGCCCGATGACAACAAGGGCATCAAGGCGTGGTTCTCCAGCATGTTCATGAAGCGCGCGGGGGCAACCGTGCCCAGTGCCAACCGCATCACGCTGTTGCGCGACGCCGATGGCGACGGCGTGGCGGAAGTCAAGACCGTATTCCTGCAGAACCTCAACTCGCCGTTCGGCATGGCGCTCGTGGGCGCGGACTTCTATGTGGCCAACACCGATGGCGTGGTCCGCTTCCCGTATGCGCCGGGACAGACGACGATCACCGCGCCGGGGCAGAAGGTCGTCGACCTGCCGGCCGGCCCGCTCAACCATCACTGGACCAAGAACATCATTGCCAGCCCCGATGGCACGAAGCTCTATGCGACAGTCGGGTCCAACAGCAACGTCGCCGAAAACGGCATCGACAAGGAAGTCGGCCGTGCGGCCATCTGGGAGATCGATCCGCGCACCGGGCAGCATCGCGTGTTCGCAAGCGGCCTGCGAAACCCCAATGGCATGGCGTGGGAATCGTCCAGCGGCATGCTGTGGACGTCCGTGAACGAGCGCGACGAGATCGGCAACGACCTCGTGCCCGACTACATCACCTCGGTGCGCGACGGGGGCTTCTACGGCTGGCCGTACAGCTACTACGGGCAACACGTCGATGAACGCGTGAAACCGCCCGCGCCGGACATGGTCGCCAAGGCCATCGTGCCCGACTATGCGGTGGGCGCGCATACCGCGTCGCTGGGCCTGACCTCGGCGCAGGGCAGCAGCCTGCCCGCGCAGTTCCAGCACGGCATGATCGTCAGCCAGCACGGCTCATGGAACCGCAAGCCGCGCTCGGGCTACAAGGTCATCTTCGTGCCGTTCGATCAGGGCAAGCCGAGCGGCGCGCCATTCGACGTGCTGACCGGCTTCCTGAACGAAGATGGCGATGCGCAGGGCCGCCCCGTCGGCGTGGCGATCGACACGCGCGGCGGACTGCTGGTGGCCGACGACGTCGGCAACATGATATGGCGCGTGTCCGGGGCCAAATAGGCTCAGCGCGTGCCGAGGTAGTCCAGCTTGCCGATCTGCACGCCCTTGTGGCGCAGCAGGCCGTACGCCGTGGTCACGTGGAAGAAGAAATTCGGCAGCGCGAAGGACAGCAGGAACGTCTTGCCGTCGAACGTCACGGGGCCCGTGCGCATCTTGAGCTCGATCGTGCGCGACTCGCTGCCTTCGAGCTGCTCGGGGCGGATCGTTTTCAGGAAACCGATCGTTTTGGCGATGCGTTCCTGCAAAGCCTCGAAGGTGGTTTCGTCGTCGGCAAACGACGGCACTTCCACGCCCGCGAGCCGCGCGCCGGCACCCTTGGCCGAATCGCTGGCGCGCTGGATCTGCGCCGGCAACGCGTCCATATCCGCCACCAGCCGCGTGCCGATCAGCTCCTGCGGATCGATGCCCTGCTCCCGCGCATGCGCAAGGCCCTTGTCGAGAATCGCCGACAGGTTGGTCAGGTAGCGGATGAATACGGGAATCGATGCGTCATACATCGACAGGGGCGTCTGGGACATGGGCAAGGTCTCCTTGGGGGCGGATGCCGGAAAGCCGAGAGCATAGTGCAAATCCGCTAAACGTGTCGCCCGCGCACTCAAGGTTATCTGGCAGTCATCCGGCGCAAGGCCGCCGCATCGCAAACGCCATAGCCCAGTCCATCCACGCTCGCCCGTACGGCACCCAGCAACGCCGCATTGTCCGCCGCCACCTCGCCCGACGGCAGGAGCATGTTGTTCTCGAACCCGATGCGCGCATGTCCGCCCAGCAGGATCGCGGCCGCCGCGCAGGCGGCCTCCTGCCGGCCGAACGCGCACACCGCCCATTCGATCCCTGACCGGTCCAGCCCCAGCTCCCGCCAGACAGCCAGAAACGGCACCAGATCGGCGGGCGACGACGTCTGGCCCACCGAATAGCGCCCCAGCACGAACAACACCCAGTGCCCATCGGCCGGAATCACGCCCCGCGCGCGCAACGCCGCATAACGCCGCACGTCGTCGGCGTCGTAGAGGATGTACTGCGCGACGACCCCTTCATCCCGCATCCAGTGAAAGAAGGCGCCCGCCTCAGCCTCCGCGGCCTCCTCGGCCCCAGAAACCTCCGTGGGCACCAGCTCCCGCACCGCCACCGATGCCGCCTCGGGCCGCAACGCGCGGACCACCGCCATCTGCTGCGCGGGCGCATATATCCCCACCGCCTCGGTCGTCAACTGAATGACCAGCGCCTGCCCCACGGCCTGACGCACAGCGGCTACCGCCGGCGCGTAGTCCTCGACTTCCAGGCTATGCGTGCCGTCACCCTTTCGTACGTGCAGATGCATCATCGACGCGCCCGCATCGAGGCACTCCCGCGCGCACCGCGCGAGTTCCGCGGGCGTTATCGGCAGCCGCGGATGATCGCGGTGCGTCTTGCGCGCGCCGTTCGGCGCCACCGCCAACACATACCCATGCCGCGACGCATCGGAAGACGACGTCATCGATCTCTCCTTTGACTTCCCAATTGGTCTCATCACGCCGGCAACACGGCATCCACCGTGGCCGCGAACCGTTCGACAATCCGGTCGATATCCTGCGCGGTGCTGATGAACGGCGGGGCAAACAACACATGGTCTCCGCGCACGCCATCGACCGTGCCGCCCATCGGATAAATCAGCAGTCCGTTCTGCATCGCCGTGGACTTGACCTTCGCATGCACCTTGCGCGCGGGATCGAGTGTCGCCTTGGTTTCGCGGTCGGCCACGAACTCCACGCCGACGAACAACCCGCGCCCCCGCACGTCGCCCACATGAGGATGCGCGCCCAGGACCTCCCGCAGCCGCGCCCGCAGCTGCTCCCCGCGCGCCCGGACGTTCTCCAGCAATCCCTCCCCGGCAATCGTCCGCTGCACCGCCAGCGCGGCCGCGCAAGCCGTCGCGTGTCCGATATAGGTGTGGCCGTGCTGGAAAAACCCGCTGCCGCCGACGATCGCATCGTAGATCCGGTCCGTCGACAGCATCGCGCCAATCGGCTGATACCCCGCACCGAGGCCCTTGGCGATCGTCACGATATCGGGCACCACACCATCCTCTTCGCACGCGAACGTATAGCCCGTGCGCCCCATACCCGCCATCACCTCGTCGAGGATCAGCAGCACGCCATACCTGTCGCACACCGCGCGAATGCGCCGCAGATAGTCGCCGACCGGCGGCACCGCGCCCGCGGTCGCGCCGACCACCGTCTCCGCCACGAATGCGGCCACGCTCTCCGGCCCGAGTTCCAGAATCTTTGCCTCGAGCTCATCCGCGAGCCGCTGCGCATACTCGCCATCCGTCTCTCCCACGCGCTGATCGCGATACGCATAACAAGGCGATACATGATGCGCGGGCACCAGCAACGGCAGGAACGGCTCACGCCGCCACGCATTGCCGCCGATGGCGAGCGCCCCCAGCGTATTGCCGTGATAGCTCTGCCGACGCGCGATGAAGTGCCGCCGCGACATCTGCCCGACCTCGACGAAGTACTGCCGCGCGAGCTTGAGCGCCGCCTCCACGGCTTCCGAGCCGCCCGAGACGAAGTACACGTGGTTGAGATCGCCGGGCGCCGACGCGGCAAGCGTCTCCGCCAGCGCCTCGGATACCTCGGTGGTGAAAAACGAGGTATGCGCGTACGCCAGCGTCTCCACCTGCTCCCTGATCGCCGCGATCACGCGCGGATGCCCATGCCCCAGGCACGACACCGCCGCGCCGCCCGACGCATCGATATAACGCTTGCCCTGATTGTCGAACAGCTCGACGCCCTGCCCGCCAGCGGCGATGGGCATCGTCTGACGCGGATTGCGGTGGAAGACCTTGGTCATGATGTGTGGTGGTGAGGACCGATGGTCAGAGTATATGGGCGCGCTCCGCACAACGCAACATTTGTTTCACGCATAGCGATCATGGAATCGAATGATTCATCTGGCGTTGTCCGTCCATGCACCGCGGGCCCCACCGGCCGGACAGCCCGTGCCTTGTCCCGGCCAACTTGTGCAACAATCGTTACATCGCCGCATCCCGACCCGCCACCCATGACCCCCACCCCCGCGCCACCCCAGCACCTCGACGCGCTGCTCGCTCACCTGCGCGAACAGTTCCCCGAGCTCAGCCCGCAATTCCAGGGCGGCGCGCGATATCTGCTCGACCATCCGCAGGAGGTCCCGCTGCTGTCGATGCGCAAGGTGGCGACGGAAGCCGGCGTGCAACCCGCCACCCTCGTACGGCTCGCACAGTTCCTCGGCTTCGAAGGCTGGCAGGGGCTGCGCGAACTGTTCGTCGAGTCGATGCGCGGCGGTCCGCAGCCCTACGCGCGCCGCGCGCGCAAGGTCGTGCAGGCGAGTGGCTCCAATCGCCTGCTGAAGGACATGTTCGACGCGCAGCATCGCAACCTCGACGTGACCGGCGAGCAGAACGCGGCCGCCATGACGACGGCCGTGGACCTGCTGAGCGCGGCGGGCAACGTCTATGTGGCCGGCTTCCGCTCGTGCGCGCCCATCGCGTCCACCCTGCATTACGTCTATCGCCTGTTCCGCCCGACGGTCCAGTTGATCCGGGGCGACGCCGGCGCGCTCGAGATGGAATTGCGCGCCCTCACCGCGCGCGATGCAGTCGTCGTCATCAGCTTCGCCCCCTACTCCGCGGAAATCCTCCGCGTCACCGACGCCGCGCGCGAAGCGGGTTGCCGGATCGTAGCGATGACCGACAGCACGGTGGCGCCCATCGCGCTGCACGCGGACTGCACGCTGCTGTTCTCGGTCGAGAGCCCGTCGTTCTTCCCGTCGATCACGGCCGGCATCGCGCTCGCGGAAGGGCTCGTCGAGCAATTGCTGGCGCGAAAGGGCAAGGGCGCGATCAAGGCGCTCGAACATACCGAGGGCCAGCTGCATCAGGCCGGCGCGTACGTGGTGGACAAGGGCGCCGGCAGGGCCGTGAAGCGCAACTGAGCCATAGCGGAGGACGGTCGTCATGAACCTGCGGCAGATCGAAGTCTTTCGCGCCGTGATGAGCACCGGATCCGTGAGCGATGCCTCGCGGCTGCTGCACGTCTCCGTGCCCGCGGTCAGCCGCATGTTGTCCTATACGGAAAGCCGGCTCGGTTTCCCCCTGTTCGAACGCATCAAGGGCCGGCTGCATCCGACGGAGGAAGCGCGCCGGCTCTATCACGAGGTGCAGCTCGTGTATCGCGGCGTCGAGCGCATCGAGGACCTGATTCACGAGCTGGCCGACCGCCGTCACGGGCTGATCAGCGTCGGCGCGAGCCCCAGCATCGGCCAGATGCTCGTGCCGCAGGCCATCGCGCAATTCCATATCGGCAACCCGGACGTGCGCATTCATTTCCAGTGCATGACGCACGCGCAATTGAAGACGCAACTGCTCGACCGGCAGATCGAGCTCGGCGTGTCGACGCTGCCGATGGATCATCCGACGCTGACCACCACGCCGCTCGCCTCCAGCCGCGTGGTCTGCATCTGCCCGCCATCGCATCCGCTCGCATCGCGCGCGTCAGTCACGGTGACGGATCTGCTGCCGTATCCGCTCATCGCCTATCCCCCGGACACGCCGTTCGGCCAGCGCATCGACAAGCTCTACCGCGAGGTCGGCGAGTCGCCACGCGTGGCCATCGAGGCGGGCCTGCCGCATACCGCCTGCGCGCTCGTGCATGCGGGCGCGGGCATCGCGCTCGTCGACGAATTCCTGCTGCGCGGCTGGCCGGGCGCGCGATTCCACGTGCTGCCCCTGGAGAACGCCGCACCGATCGTCGCGGATCTCGTGCACCTGCGGACCGAGTCCGTCTCTCCGGTCGCCGAGGCCTTCATCCGCGTGCTGCGCAATGTGCTGGCGCAGCACGATGTCGCCGCTCCGCCCGCCGCTCCGCCCGCCGCCTGACCCTCCTGATCCACTGACCACTACCGTGCACGCCGCACTGTCCGTGTGCACCGCACCACCGCTGGGCAATGCCTTAAACCGCGATTAAGACCGACGCACAAACCGTCATTCGACGCGCCTCCGCGCGGTTCCGATAATGGCTCGCATCGATGGCGCGAACCGCGCCGCCATCCCGACTCTCACGGAACCCGCATGCAATCCAAGCGTACCCTTGGCCTCGCCGTGGCACAGATGGGCCCAGTCCATCTCGCCGACTCCCGCACCCGCGTCGTCCGCCGGCTGATCGACATGATGCGCGACGCGCGCGGCCGCGGCGCGACGTTCGTCGTCTTTCCGGAACTGGCGCTCACCACGTTCTTTCCGCGCTACTGGATGGAGGAAGCCGAAGCGCAGGCGCGCTTCTTCGAACGCAGCATGCCCGGCCCGGAAACGCAGCCACTGTTCGACGAAGCCAGGAAGCTCGGCATCGGCTTCTATCTCGGCTACGCGGAACTGACGCCCGATGGGCAGGCTTTCAACACGTCCATCATCGTCAGCGCGGAGGGCGCCATCGTCGGCAAATACCGCAAGATCCATCTGCCCGGTCACAGCGATCACAAGCCCGACGCGCCGTTCCAGCACCTCGAGAAGAAGTTCTTCGAGGTCGGCGACCTGGGTTTCCGTGTGTTCGATACGCAGGACACGCGCTTCGGCATGTGCATCTGCAACGATCGCCGCTGGCCCGAAACGTATCGCGTCATGGCGCTGCAGGGCGCCGAGCTCGTCGTACTCGGCTACAACACGCCGTCGCGCAACATTCACTGGAACGAGCCCGCGCATCTGCGCACGTCCACGCATCTGATCTCGCTGCAGGCCAATGCCTACCAGAACGGCATCTGGGTGGCGGCGGCGGCCAAATGCGGCAGCGAGGATGGCCATCACATGATCGGCAACTCGGTCATCGTGGCGCCCACTGGGGAAATCGTCGCACGCGCGCTGACCGAAGAGGACGAGGTCATTTCGGTCCAGGCCGACATGACGCTGGGCGAGCATTTCCGCGAGCATGTCTTTAACTTCGCGAAACATCGCCGCCCCGAACACTATCGCCTCATCACGGAGCGCGTGGGGGTCGGCGAACCGCTGCTTTGACCGCCGCCGCGAGGCCACCGCAAGGGCGCCGCGCACGCTTGTTGCATACCAACGTTTCTCTCCGATCCTGCCGTCTTTCCGAAGGAAGTCGCATGTTCCCGCTTCGCTCGTATCCGCTCTCTCGTAACCTGACACGCCTGACCCGCCTGACCCGCCTGACACATCTGACGGTCGCCGCGATCGGCCTCGCGCTCGCGTTGCCCGCGCTGGCCGCATGGCCCGACAAACCCATCACGTTCGTGGTCCCCTCCGCGGCGGGCGGCTCGCCCGACGTGCTCTCGCGCCTTGTTACCAACGAGATGACGCGCACGCTGGGCGTGCCGATGGTCATCGAGAACCGTCCCGGCGCGGCGGGCAATATCGGCATCCTCCAGATCAAGAGCAAGGCCGCGGATGGTTATACCGTCGGCTACGGCAACGTCAACACGCTGGCCGTCAATCGCTCGCTGTTCAAGAAGCTGCCCTATGACGTGGACAAGGACCTCGTGCCCATCGTTCATGCGTTCGACCTGTACAACGTGCTGATCGTGCGCAGCGATGCGCCGTATCAGAACGTCAAGGGACTGATCGACGCGGCCCGGAAGAACCCCGGCACGCTGTCGTTCGGCGCCCCCGGTATCGGGACTACCGGCCACCTCGGCGGCGAACTGTTCAAGAGCATGGCGAAGATCAACGTGCTGTTCGTGCCTTACAACGGCGGCCCCGCCGCGCTGCAGGATCTGCTCGGCGGCCGCATCGACTACATGTTCGCGAACTCGTCGGAAGTCGGTCCGCAGATCGCGGCGGGCAAGGTGCGCGCGCTCGGCGTCAGCAGTCTCAAGCGTCTGCCGATCCTGCCGACTGTGCCGACACTCGACGAAGCGGGCCTCAAGGGGTATCAGACCGTGGCGTGGGGCGGTGTCGTGGCACCGCGTGGCACGCCGCCGGAGGTCGTGGCCAGGCTCAATCAGGCCGCCAATGCCGCGCTCAAGACCGATGCGGTACGCGATGGCCTCGCCAAGCTCGGTGCGGTGCCCGCGGGCGGCAGCCCGGCCGACTTCCAGGCGACCATCAACGAGGAAACCGAGCGCTGGCGCAAGCTGATCGACGAAGCGCACATCGAGAAGCTCGACTGATGGCCATGACGCAATCTCCTGGCGCTTCGCGCCTGCTGCTACGGGGCGGCATGGTGATCGACGGCAGCGGCGCGCCGGCGCGCGCCGCCGATCTCCTGATCGAGGGCGACCGCATCGCGGCGATCGTCGAGCGCAATGGCGGCGCCGACGTCCTGTCGCATGGCGTCGCGGACCGCGACATCGAGGTCCGCGACATCGCCGGCCTCACCGTCGCCCCCGGCTTTATCGATTCCCACACGCATGACGACGGCTACCTCCTCGCCCACCGCGACATGACGCCCAAGGTGTCGCAGGGCATCACGACGGTCGTCACGGGCAACTGCGGCATCAGCCTCGCGCCTTCCCCGTCCGTGGACAAGCTGCCCCAGCCGCTCGACCTACTCGGCCCGCGCGAGCTGTTCCGCTTTCCCCGCTTTGCCGACTGGCTCGCCGCGCTGCGCGCGCAGCCCGCCGCCGTCAACGTCATCCCCCTCGTCGGCCATACGACGTTACGCGTGGCCGCGATGGACGATGTCAGCCGGCCCGCCACGCCGGAAGAAACCGCGCGCATGCAGGCGATGCTCGCGGAGGCGATCGAAGCGGGCGCCTTCGGCATGTCCACGGGCACGTTCTACCCGCCGGCCGCCCATGCGACCACACAGGAAATCATCGAAGTCGGCGAGCCGCTACGCAAGGTGTCGCGCGCAAGCAGCGCGATCTATGCCACGCATCTGCGCGACGAGGCCGATCATATCGACGCGGCCATCGAAGAGGCGCTGGACATCGGCCGCGCGCTCGACACGCGCGTGGTGTTCTCCCACCACAAGCTGGCGGGCGAACGCAATCACGGCCGCTCCGCCGTGACGCTGGCCCGCATTGGCGAGGCCGGCAGGCAGCAACCCGTCTGCCTCGATTGCCACCCATACCCGGCCACCTCGACGATGCTGCGGCTGGACCGCGTCCGCCTGGCCCGCCGCACGATGATCACGTGGTCGGAAGGCTATCCCGAGGCCTCGGGCCGCGACTTCGACGACGTCCAGCGGGAACTGGGCCTCGACGACGACCAGATGCTCGCGCGGCTGTCGCCGGCGGGCGCGATCTACTTTCTGATGAGCCAGGAGGACGTCGACCGCATCGTGTCCGACGCGCAGTGCATGGTGGGCTCCGATGGCCTGCCGTTCGACAAGCATCCGCATCCGCGCCAATGGGGCACCTTCACGCGCATCCTCGCGGACACAGTACGCGAGCGGGGCCTGATGCCATTGGAGACCGCCATCCACAAGATGACCGGCCTCGCCGCGCGGTATTACGGCCTGCCGGACCGCGGCTTGCTGCGACCTGGCATGCGCGCCGACCTCGTGGTCTTCGACCCCGCCACCGTCACCGATCGCGCAACGTTCGACGACCCGATTCAGCCGAGCGAGGGCATCGCCGGCGTCTGGGTCAATGGCCAACGGGTCTGGGATGGAATAAACGCCACGGGCGCCTACCCGGGGGAGATGCTGGCGCCAGCTTGAAACCGCCGGCTGACGACATCCGCGAACGCCCTCACCTTCGCCGAATGCCGGCGCTGCTGGGGGCTCACCAGATGGATCGGCATCGGCACCGCCTCCCATTCGGGCAGCAATCGTTGCAATGCGCCGCTGGCGAGGTCTTCATCGAACAACCATGTCGGCGAGTAGCCGATCCCCATGCCGGCCAGCAGCGACGCCCGCATGACCTCGCTGCTGTTGGTCTGCAGATTCCCCTGAATCCGCACCGCGCTCGTCGTACCCGCCGGCACCTCCGCACCCTTCCCGGCCGTGAACTGCCAGACGTTGCGCGAGATCGTTTCGGTGTAGACGAGGCAATTATGCTGCGCCAGATCTTCCGGCGTCCTGGGTGCCTGCAGTCCTGCGGGAAGCTTCCTCAGATAGTCGCGATGCGCCACGAGCATCCGATGCGTCGTCCCGATCCGCCGCGCCACGAGACTGCTATCCGATAACTCGCCGATCCGCACCGCGACATCGATCCCCAGCTCGACCAGATCGACAAACCCGTCATGCAACCGCAGATCGATCTTCACGTTGCGATGCTCGGCGAGAAAATCCTGCACGATTGGCATCAGCTTGCGACGCCCAAACCCGACCGACGCCGCCACACGCAGCCACCCCGACAACTGCTGCGCCCCTGTCCGCACCGCCCCTTCCGCCTCCGCAATCTCCGCCACCAGCCGCCGCGCCTGCTCGAAGTACCGCGCCCCCTCCTCGGTCAACGCCAGCGACCGCGTCGTGCGCGTCAGCAACTTCGCCCCCAAATCCGCCTCGAGCGCCGCCACCTGCTTGCTGATCGCTCCCTGCGTGACATCCGCCTCATGCGCCACGGCCGAAAAACTACCCGCTTCCACCACCCGCACAAAAGTCCGCATCGCCTGCAGCTTGTCCATGCCTTATTCCCCGCCGGAATGAATGACAGGAGCATATCGCACTGGCATGTTCACGGGAGACGCCCTTCGTATGCACTACACAGAGGACTGCAAAAGCGCCTCGGCCAAACGGTTGGCTCGCGAGGACAGGTCCGTGCATCGCGCCATCAGAACGTCGAACGATTCAGCTTCATCGAGAAGAAGCCCGTCATCAACCATGCGGCGATAGTCGTCCGCCAACGCGCTTCGGCCATCGCCAGCAGGCACGAGCTGGAGGCCGCCGTTGACGGCGCTCGTGTAGTCGATCGGGTTGCCACCCTTATCCCTTTCCGCGAAGAACATCGCTTTATGGCCTGCTACCGCGCTCGCCAAGGCACGATCAGCGATTGCCATGTCGGCAATGCCCGCCTCACTGAGCCGCACGAGATCGTGCCAGTGACGCGCAAAGCGTTCACCGCGCAATCGCCCCTGACAGCAGAACACGTGGATGGCAGTCGCCTTTTCCCAAAAGGTCCGTTCGGCATGCATGACCCGAGGCTCTGCTGTGGGGAAAACGACTTCATCCACCCACGCTGCCGCGTCGCACGCCACGGCGCGCCGGCTTGCAGGCTCGCCGGTCGCTCGCGCGCCAAACTCAAGCATGACGCTTGGTGCAACGTACCCAGTGCCGGACGTAGTGGCGTCATAGTCGATATGCAGCTTTTCTCCGTCGACACGGATCGTAGCCGACAGAGACTCTCGCGCAAGCGCGTGTGCAATGACGGGCTGCACCGTCTCGCTGACCCATAGTGGGAGACGGCTACGCACCTCGCTGGTCCAGCGCCTTTCCTCGCTACGTGTCTTCGGCAATCCATCACTGCGATCGGCTGCGAGCTCCGGGGCAATCGCGCGAATGTCGTACGTCAAATCGACATCCTCTGAAAATCGTTTGATCACGCCGTAGGCTTTCGACAGCGATGTTCCGCCTTTAAAAACGAGATGTATGCCTAGAGGCGACGCATAAAGGGTTCTCAATGCCCACACCACCCATGCGTCCTTCTCAAGAAGATGTGCCGGTCGCCCCGAGCGATCGGCGGCAATGCTGAGGACATCCTTCCGATCGTCGGGAGACAGATGCAAAAAAGCGTCAGCCATGCGCGACCTTGCCAAGGCTGCGCGCGAGCCACGTTGGAAACTGGGGCGCTGCTGCGACCAGTTCACCGAAGACCGTGTCAGGCAGCGTCTTCTTGAGCAATTGCAGCGCTGACTCGGCATGTTCAGGTCCCAGCCATGCAAGAGCCCGCACCGCCTGGCCCGCCAGCCGATGCGGCATGGCCAGTTGCCAGCGAGGCGCATGACGGAGCTCTACGGTCTGTCTGCCGAGATTCATTGTCCGGGTCCGCCCGGATGTCAGAAAGACGGACCGCACGGGCACTTGCGTCGTGAGACCGAGACGATTGGCGGCAGCGGCGCCATTCGAGACGATGACCTCGCCCCGCTGGGTGGCTAGCGCCTCCACCGCCTGCTCGACCGACGGCGCCCTTTGCCCAAACCGCGTCATCACCGGCATCAGATACACGCCTCGGCCGGCCCTGAGCAACTGACCGCGCTCGGCCAGACGCGACAGCGCCTGGTCAAGCGCGGCGCGGTTTCCCAAATGCAGCAGGCTCTTGGCCGCCACAGGCGTACCTTCGGGAAGGTGTCTGGCGTATTCGAGAATGGATTCTGTGAGGCGTTGCATGTCAGAAATATACGCGAGTTTCTGACACTTCGCCACGACCCCAATGTGGACAAAAAGGCTGACCTTTCCCTGTACGCCACCACTCGCTCCACTCCGCATCGCTCGTCACCTCCCCACCGCATCACCGCCGCATCAACACCGCATCAACGCCGCATCGCCGCCCATAGCGGCCACCGCCAGCTGGCGCTCGGCTTGTCGCGCCGCATCCAGGATAGGAACTTCGCCGTCGGCGCGGCGCGGTCGATCACCGACTGGATACCGACCATCATCTGCTCTGCGTCGCACGACCTGCACGTCAATTCCAGCGTTAATCGACCCATCCTGCCCATGCCCACCAGCGCGTCCTTGTACCCATCCGCGCTCAAGCGCTCGACGATGGCATTGAAGTCCTTCTCGCCTTGGGCCAGCTGGTAATTCAGGATGTACATGTATTCCACCTGCTTCGATGTCGGCATTGCAATGGCTCCGTGGTTGAAACGAGAGAACCGTACCAACGCAATGAAATGCGCGCGATCGCCATATGCTCAAACCGCGGGGGGATCTGCGCGAGATCAATTGCTGACTCGGCGGGTCACGGCATGTACGCGCCATCGCGGCGGGCCCAGGACAGGAATTTTGCCGATGGCACAAGCATCTGAAAATCGATGCACCGCCTGCTCATCGATGACGACGCCTCGCTCGCGAGGCAGATGTAGGTCAACGATAATCGCCCGCTACGCGTGATGCGGATCAGCGCATCCTCGAAGCACGGTATCCCGAGCCGCTCGACGAGCGTGTCGACGTCGCGGTCGTCTTTGGAGAGCTGGTAGCTCAGGGTGAAGGTGTAGTGAGTCGGCGCCTTGGAGGGCTTGGAGAGCTTGGAGGGCTTGGCGTTCTTGAGAAACTTGTTTTGCATGACGCTGATTCCGAACTCGGAGAGTTGTCGAACCACAACCCTATCAGCGCCGCAAAGTGCGCTGAATAGCCGTTCTCTCGAATATGCAACGCCCGCGCCCATATGAGAATTTTTCGGCGAAGTCCGACATCGACATCAGTCCGCGAATCACGCGTCCATAGAAAACCCGCCGTGCTGGCGGGTTCCATCCGGTCGCTCTGGCGGTCCTTATCCAACCAGCGCCTCGAACGCCTTGGCCGCCCTCCGCGGCAGCCGTCGGCTCTCCTTGGTCAGATTGACCTGCAATGCCACGCGCGCAACATCGAGCGCCTCCATGGTCAAGGCATAGCTGCCTTTTGCGTGCAACCACGCCAGGACATCCGCCAGATGCCAGATGGACGCGCTGCCTTCATGCACAGGCGCCGGGAACGTTCCGGGATGCGACAACATCAGCTTGCGCATGTTCTGCCGCGACACGCCGATCATCTCCGCGACATCGGTGAGCCCAACGAGATCGGGCGCCACCTCGATCAGCCGCGCCTCAGGCACCGCCCGCCGCACGTCCGCCAACGCACTGCGCACCGCCGCATCGGCGCTGTCGGCCTCCCGCGTGAACGCAAGCGCGAGCCGCCCTGGCAGCCCAATGCCAACCAGCGCATCGTCGCAACCCGCCTCGCCGAGCCGCCCGACCAGCGAGTCCGCATCACGCGGACCTTCGGTCAGTTGATACTTCAGAGTGAAGGTGTATTCCATCGACTAGTCCTCCCGCAGCTTTGCGGCCTGAATCAAAAATTGTTGGATGGCGCAGTTGTCGACGACACGCCGTATCGCGCGCGCGTGATTGACGGCGTCTCTGGGCGTGCTCCAGATGCTGGTGATACAGAACTCGCCGCACCGACAATCCCGCGCGTTATCGGGACAATAAAATCCGTCCCCATGCGTGACTACCGCCCGGCTCGACGCGCCAACCGCATGCTTCCGCATGCCTGAGCGCGTCCTCGACTTCTTTCTTCGGATGAATGGCCCGTCCCATCTGCAATCTCCGGCATGGCATCCCATGCAGTTGTCACCTGACAACTATAAGCCTGCGAATTACCCCTTTGGAATCGCCGTTCCCCGATTTATTCACCGCCGCAACCTTCACCAGAAAACAAAAAGCTCACCCGAAGGTGAGCTTTTCAGAGGTCCTGCGAACGCCGGGGAATTATTCCCACTCGATCGTCGCCGGCGGTTTCCCAGACACGTCGTACACCACCCGATTCAGCCCGCGGACTTCGTTGATGATGCGGTTCGAGCAGCGGCCAAGCAGCGCGTATGGCAGGTGGGCCCAGTGGGCCGTCATGAAGTCGGTCGTCTGGACCGCGCGCAGCGCCACGACGTAGTCGTACGTGCGGCCATCGCCCATCACGCCCACGGACTTCACCGGCAGGAAGACCGCGAAAGCCTGGCTCGTCAGGTCGTACCAGCTCTTGCCCACCTGATGCGGTTCGCAGAGGCCCGCCGCCGCGTCCTGTTCGGTGGCGATGGTCTTGCGCAGTTCCTCGATGAAGATCGCATCCGCGCGGCGCAGCAGCTCCGCGTAGTCGCGCTTCACTTCGCCGAGAATCCGCACGCCGAGGCCCGGGCCCGGGAACGGGTGGCGGTACACCATCTCCGGCGGCAGGCCGAGTTCGACGCCCAGTTCGCGCACTTCGTCCTTGAACAGGTCGCGTAGCGGCTCCAGCAGCTTCAGGCCCAGCGTTTCCGGCAGACCGCCCACGTTGTGGTGGCTCTTGATCGTGGTCTGCTTCTTGGTCTTGGTGCCGCCCGACTCCACCACATCCGGGTAGATCGTGCCCTGCGCCAGCCACTTGGCGTTGCTCAGCTTCTTCGCTTCCGCCTGGAACACCTCGACGAACTCGCGGCCGATGATCTTGCGCTTCTGCTCGGGATCGGTCACACCAGCGAGGTGGCCGAGGAACTGGTCGGAAGCGTCGATATGCACGACCTTCGCATGCAGACGGCCCGCGAACATGTCCATGACCATCTTGCCTTCGTCCAGGCGCAGCAGGCCATGATCGACGAACACGCAGGTCAGTTGATCGCCGATCGCGCGATGGATCAGCGCGGCCGCCACCGACGAATCCACACCGCCGGACAGGCCGAGGATCACCTCTTCATCGCCCACCTGTTCCCGAATCTTCGCGACGGCTTCCTCGATGTGGTCGCGCATCACCCAATCCGGCTTCGCGCCGGCGATCCCGAGCACGAAGCGCTCGATCATCTCGCGGCCGCGCACCGTGTGCGTCACCTCGGGGTGGAACTGCACCGCGTAGTAGCCGCGGTCCACGTCGGCCATGCCCGCGATCGGGCAGCTCGGCGTCGACGCCATCAGCTTGAAGCCCGGCGGCAGCTCGGCGACCTTGTCGCCATGGCTCATCCAGACCTTCAGCATGCCATGGCCTTCCGGCGTCACGAAGTCCTGGATGTCCTTGAACAGCGGGGTATGGCCATGCGCGCGCACCTCGGCATAGCCGAACTCGCGATGGTCGCTCCACTCCACCTTGCCGCCCAGCTGCACGGCCATCGTCTGCATGCCGTAGCAGATGCCGAGCACCGGTACGCCGAGATCCCACACGGCCTGCGGCGCGCGCAGCTGATGGTCCTCGTACGTGCTGGCGTGGCTGCCCGACAGGATGATGGCCTTCGGCGCGAACTGCCGCACGAACGCGTCGGACACATCGTTCGGATGGATTTCACAATAGACGTGCGCCTCGCGGACACGGCGGGCAATCAGCTGCGTGACTTGCGAGCCGAAATCAAGAATGAGGATTTTGTCGTGCATGATGGGGGGATGGCAGTTCTTCCGTCGCGGGATCGGGCATCACTTCGGTACCGGGGCCATACCCCGGCGGCGGCGTGATGACCGGCTCGCGCCGGTATTCAGGATAGTCGCGCGATGCGCCGGCCGGCCGGACCGCATCGTCATAGGTCGTTTCGTTGATCGGCGCGCCCGGACCCACGGGACCGCCTGGGTGACGCCCGGCCGCCGCCGCGGCCTGACGCTCGGCATCGCGTGCCAGCTGCGCTTCACGCTCGCGACGCCGCACGCGCTTGGCCGCCGGAATCTGCACGGCCGCGAAGAACGCGAGCACCGCGGCCAGCGTCAGCAGCCAGATCTTGCCGGCACCCTGCACGGGCATGTCGAGGAACAGCGTCCACGCGACGATCAGCACCGCGCCGACCAGATTCACCTGCCCGACCGTGCGCGCGATCGCGACAGTCAGTTGCCCGTTGATCGTCGCCTGCACCAGCAGCCAGGCAAACCCGACCATCGCCACACCGAGCAGTTGCCCGTACAGCGCGGGTTGCGGCTGCGGCAATTGCAGCGCGGCGTATAGCGTCGCAAACGGCGACGCGAGCAGCAGGATGCCCAGCAGCAGTTGAAGCAAGGCATCGAGAAACAGCACCGCTCGCAGCAGTATCTTCATTGGCGCTCCTGTCGGCGTCTCATGTACACACGGCCGCGCGGCCGGGCCCGCGATCTGCGCGGGCAGGGCTTCACGCGGCCGTGCGTCCCGTCACGGGCCAGCAACGTCGTGGCTCGATCAGTCGATGTGATAGTTCGGCGCTTCCTTCGTGATCTGGACGTCGTGCACGTGCGACTCGCGCATGCCCGCCGCCGTGATCTGCATGAACTCCGCGGTCTCGTGCCACTGGGCGATCGAGCTGCTGCCACAGTAGCCCATCGACGCGCGAATACCGCCGGTCAGCTGATGGATGATCGCCTGCACCGGACCCTTGTAAGGCACGCGGCCCTCGATGCCTTCCGGCACGAGCTTGTCGACGTTGGCGGTGTTGTCTTCCTGGAAGTAACGGTCCGCGGCGCCGTCCTTCATCGCGCCCACCGAACCCATGCCGCGGTAGCTCTTGAACGAGCGGCCCTGATACAGGAACACTTCGCCCGGCGCCTCTTCTGTACCCGAGAACATGCCACCCATCATGACGGCATGCGCGCCCGCGGCGAGAGCCTTGGCCACGTCGCCCGAGTAACGCACGCCACCGTCGGCGATCAGCGGCACACCGGTGCCCTGCAGCGCCTCGGCCACGTTGGAGACGGCCGTGATCTGCGGCACGCCCACACCCGCGACGATACGCGTGGTGCAGATCGAACCCGGGCCGATACCGACCTTGACGCCATCGGCGCCGTGATCGACCAGCGCACGCGCGGCGGCACCGGTGGCGATATTGCCGCCGATGACCTGCACCTGCGGATAGTTCTGCTTGACCCAGCGCACGCGGTCCAGCACGCCCTGGCTGTGGCCATGCGCGGTGTCCACCACGATCACGTCGACGCCGGCCTTCACCAGCAGATCCACGCGCTCGTCGTTGTCCGGGCCCACGCCAACTGCCGCGCCCACGCGCAGCTGACCATGGTCGTCCTTGCTCGCCAGCGGGTTATCCACCGCCTTCTGGATGTCCTTCACGGTAATCAGGCCACGCAGCTCGAACGCGCCGTTCACCACGAGCACGCGCTCCAGACGGTGACGGTTCATCAGGCGCTTGGCTTCCTCCAGCGGCGCGCCTTCGGCCACGGTCACCAGCTTTTCGCGCGGCGTCATCTTCGCGCGGACGGGCGCTTCCAGGTCTTCCTCGAAGCGCAGGTCGCGGTTGGTGATGATGCCGACGACGGTCTTGCCTTCGAGCACCGGGAAGCCGGAAATGCCGTGATGCTGCGACAGCGCGATCACATCGCGGATCTTCATGTCCGGCGAAATGGTGATCGGATCACGCAGCACGCCCGACTCGTAGCGCTTGACGCGCGCCACTTCGCGCGCCTGATCGGCGGGCTTCAGGTTCTTGTGAACAATGCCGATGCCGCCGGCCTGAGCCATCGAAATGGCGAGGCGGGCTTCCGTGACGGTATCCATGGCGGCGGAGACCAGCGGAATGTTCAACTCAATGGAACGGGAAAGGCGGGTACGAAGGGAAACATCCCGGGGCAGGACGGCCGAATAGGCCGGTACGAGCAGCACATCATCGAACGTGAGTGCTTTCTGGACAAGACGCATAGCGAATCCTCTAGGCGCAAAAGCAGATTATACAGGAATGCAGGATTTGCTGATGCTTTCCTGCAATCCCTTTGTTATGCTCGCCTTCCTTTGAAAAATCGAGAACGGAGACGATGGGAATCGGCGTGCTGTGCGGCCTGCTGGCCGGTGCGTTCTGGGGCATGGTGTTCATCGCGCCCAAGTTGCTGCCGGCATTCTCGCCGTGGGAACTCGCGATCGGCCGCTACCTCGCCTATGGCATCGTCGCGCTCGCGGCCACGCTGCCGATGCTCCGCCGCATCCTGCGCAAGCTGACGCGCGCGGACTGCATCGCGCTGCTGCGGCAGGCGTTCACAGGCAACCTCCTCTACTACGTATTGCTCGCATTCGGCGTGCAACTTGCCGGCGTGGGGCCGACCTCGCTGATCATCGGCATCCTGCCGATCACGGTAACGATCATGGGCCGCCGCGATCATGGCGCGGTGCCGCTGTCGAAACTGATCGTGCCGCTGCTGGTCGTCGCGGCGGGCATCGCCTGCATCAACATCGATCTGTTCTCGGGCGGCGGCGGCGCGCACGGCGCGGCCGCCGCCGACGCCGTGGCGCGCCCGGTCTGGGAAAAGATCGCCGGCGTGCTGTGCGCCGTCGGCGCGCTCGTCTGCTGGTCGCTCTACGCGGTCGACAACGCGCGCTACCTGCAACGCAACCCCCATTTCAGCGGCAACGAATGGTCCGCGCTCTACGGCCTGTCCACGGGCTTCGTTTCTGCTGTCCTCGCCATCGCGGGCTGGGCCGCCGGCGGGCTCTTCGTCGGCAGTATCTCGGCGGCAGCCACCCCCCGCGACTGGCAGTGGTTCTGGATGGTCAACAGCGCCGTTGCAATCGGAGCGTCGCTTATTGGCAACAACCTGTGGAACATCGCGAGCCGCCGGCTGCCGCTTACGCTGTCCGGTCAGATGATCGTCTTCGAGACGCTATTCGCGCTGGCATACGGCTTTGTCTTCGACCATCGCTGGCCGCGGCCGCTGGAGATGGCCGCCATTGCATTGCTGATGGCCGGGGTGGCCTGGTCCGTGCGCTTGCACGCCCCGGACAAGTCTGCGTAGACTCTTGTGCGTTCGCCACCACGCCCGTCCCTGCCCGACGGAACGCCATGAAACGCTCGTTCGCGCGCCTTTTTGCTCCCGCCCTGCTCGCCACCGCGGCCATCGCCGCGCTGCCCGGCGTCGCCCTTGCCCAGTGGCAATGGCGCGACGAGGCGGGACGCAAGGTCTACAGCGACACGCCGCCCCCGCCAAACATTCCGGCACGCAACATCCTGGCGGCGCCGGGCCGCGCGCCGGGCGCGTACGTGCCGGCGGAAGGAGAAGGCGCTGCCGCGGGCGACAAGACAGCAAAGAACGACAAGGCCGGCGGCTCGGTCAGTACGATCGCCGCATCGAATGACGGCAGCCAGGCCGCGCTGCAGGCTCAGAAGGAAGGGTTCGAGAAACGTCGCGCGGCGCGCCTGAAGCAGGAAGAGGAAGCCGCCGCGAAGGAAGCCAGGCTGGCCCAGCGGGCCGCGCGCTGCCAGGAACTGCAGAACTACGCGATGGGCCTGTCGCAGAACGCGCGCATCGCGCGCATCAACAGCGAAGGCGCGCGCGAGGCGCTGGACGACGCCCAGCGCGCCGCGTCGCTGGAACGCACGAATACCGCGATCGCGGCGGAGTGCGGCGCCGCCGGCGGCTGATCCGCGCCGATCGGTAAAGCCCCAGTCAGTCGGACTTTCCGCGCAGCCATTTCTGGCCTTCGCGCGTACCCGTGGCGCGGGTTTTCTGCACGCGTTTGCGCCGCGCCTGCTTGGGATCGGCCGTCAGCGGCCGATACACCTCTACGCGATCTCCCTCGCGCACCACCGTATCGAGTGTCTTGAGCTTGCCGAAGATCCCCACGCGCATCGTGTTCGGGTCGACTTCCGGACAGGCCCGCACGAGCCCGCTGGCCGCGATGGCCTGCAAGATCGATGTCCCCGCGGGAACCTCGATCTCTTTCAGGAATACGCTACCCGGCGCGCTACCCGGCCCGCTACCCGGCCGCGCATAGCAGACGGCGAGGCGCACGCGGGACGTCGCGGTGGCATCAGGTCTTGTTGTCATACACCACCTCGGCCCGCTTCACGAACGCATCGACGAACGTGTTGGCGATGACGCTGAATGCGGGGCCGATGATCTTCTCGAGCAGGATGCTCGCGAATTCGTAGTGCAGATGGAATTCGATCTTGCACGCGTCGGCGCGCAGCGGAATGAAGCGCCACGTGCCATTGAAGGTCTTGAAAGGTCCGTCCGCGAACGTCATATCGATGCGGGTGGGACGCTCCTGGATATTGCGCGTGTGGAAGTACTGCTTGATGCCGCTGAAGTGGATGTTGATCTTCGCGTCGAGCAGGGTCTCGGTCTGTTCGAAGACCTCCACCCCTCCGCACCACGGCAGGAACTTCGGATAGTCCTCCACGCGGGTTACCAGGTCGTACATCTGCTCGGCGGAATACCCAAGCAGTACGGATTTGTGGACGTCGGCCATGTAAGCGGAATGCGGGGCGCTGCCGGGCTGGGCCGGCGCCTGTCTGGTTTGCTAGAATCGGGATTTTAGCCGACACGCGCGCGAAGGGCATCCCCAGCGCGCATCCGCACCGCACCTCCAACCCCTGACGCATGACCATCGCAGACAACAAGAAAGCCTTTTTCGACTACTTCATCGAAGAGCGGTACGAGGCCGGCCTCGTGCTCGAAGGCTGGGAAGTCAAGGCGATTCGCGCGGGCCGCGTGCAGATCAAGGAAGGCTATGTCGTCGTGCGCAACGCCGAAATGTTCCTGATCGGCGCGCATATCAGCCCGCTGCAGAGCGCCTCCACCCACGTCACGCCGGACCCCGTCCGCACACGCAAGCTGCTGCTGAAGTCCGCCGAAATCAGCAAGCTGATCGGCAAGGTCGAGCAGCGCGGCTACACGCTCGTCCCGCTGAACCTCCATTACCAGCGCGGCCGCGTGAAGTGCGAGATTGGCCTGGCCAAGGGCAAGAAGCAATTCGACAAGCGTGAAACCGAGAAGAATCGCGACTGGCAGCGCGAGAAGGCGCGCATTCTCAAGGGCGGCGCCAAGGAGTAATCCTTACAAACCCGCCGGCGACTTCATCAGCCGCCACAGCGTCGTACGGCCGATACCAAGCGCGCGGCTGGCCGCGGCGCGATTGCCGCCATGCGCTTCCAGCGCGCGCAGCACGTCCTCGCGCGTGGGCGCCGGCCGTCCGCGTGGCTCTACCCGCGCACCGTCCTCCAGCGCCCCCCTCGTCTCGCCGCTCATCTCGCCAATGTCATCGAACTCGGGGAAGATCTCGCGCAAATCCTGCCGCGCGCCCCATGTGTCATCGGCCAGATAGATCGCCGCCCGCGCCACGAGGTTCTCGAGTTCTCGCACGTTCCCCGGCCATGCATACGACGTAAACAACGGCTGGAGGAACGCCAGGATGCGCGCATCGTGTTCGCCAGCCGTCCGGTCGGATAGCCCGTATTTGCCGCGGCTGCGCGCCAGCAGCTGCCGGGCGAGCTCCGGAATGTCCTCGCGCCGCTCGCGTAACGCCGGCAACGCGATCTGCAGCAGATTCAGACGGAAATAGAGATCGGCACGGAACGTCCCCTGCCGCACGAGTTCGCGCAGGTCGCGGTGCGTGGCCGCGATGACGCGCACATCGATCGGCGTCGCGCGACCCGCGCCGAGCTTCATGACCTCGCGCTCTTGCAAGACCCGCAGCAACCGGCTCTGCAACGCGGCGGGCATCTCCCCGACTTCGTCCAGAAAGATCGTGCCCGTATGCGCCACCTCGAACAGGCCGGGCTTGCCGCCGCGCCGCGCGCCGGTGAATGCGCCCTCTTCGTGCCCGAACAGTTCGCTCTCGATCAATCCTTCCGGCAGCGCCGCGCAATTGAAGGCGACGAACGGATTGCCCCGTCGGTCGCCCGCGTTGTGCACGCCCTGCGCGACGAGTTCCTTGCCCGTGCCGCTCTCGCCGATCAACAGCAATGTGGCATCGTGCGCGGCGCTTGCCTGCGCCAGCCGCCTGACGCGATCGATCCCGGCCGATGCGCCCGTCAGATCGGCAAGCTTGTGCCGCGCGACGAGATGCCGTGGCCGCTGGCTCGTGCGCAGCGATCGGTCGATACGCTGCGCGACGAGCGCATCCTGCGCGGTGATGACCGTGCCCGACCGTATGCCATGATCGACGATCGGCAGGCTGTTCATGATCAGCGCGCGGCCGCCCATCTGCTCGATGCGTTCTTCCTGCGCCGCGCCCTCCTCGCTTGCCTCCCGCAGTTGCGTGCCGAGCGCACGCAACAACTGCGCATTGACGTCCTGCGTGCGATCCACGCCCAACAGCTCCAGCATCGCGGGATTGACCACTTCGACCTGCCCGGATTCGTCGAACGCGGCCACGCCATCGCGCAGGTGCGCGACGATCGTGTTGAGCCGCACGCGCTTCGACTCTTTTTGCCGGCTCATGCGCGCGAGTTCGATGGAGCGCTCGAACGCCTCTTCCACAGCGCCGACGGAATACAGGAACACGCTGTGCAGGCCCGCGCGCAGCGCGAGGTCGCAGGCCATGCCGGGTCCGATGATGACGGTGCACCCTCCGGCCGACAGCCTATCGACGGCCGCGCGCACCTCGTCGATGGAGCGATAGGCAAGCTGCCGAAGCTCGATCCGCAGGTACTTGCCGAGTTCGGCCAGCTCCTTCGAGATGGCCTCATGCAGGACGAGGCCGATGGACTCGCCGGGCCACAGCGAAATCGCCTGCGCGATCGCGCTCAGCACGTCGAAGCCGTTGACCTTGACCATCACCACCGGCACCGCCAGGTTGTCGCGCAGATACGCGCCGTTGGACCCGGCAGCCAGCACCACATCGACCGTACCCGCATCGATATGCGTCCGCAACGCCGCCACCGCCGCGCCGTAGCCCGCCCGGATCGAGAAAAATCGCGCCTGATCGCCGTAGCGCGGCGCGACGGTTTCGCAAAGCGTCGCCAGTTGACTAAAACTGACGAGAGCGATGCCGGGACGTCCGGCGATGGCGTTCGATACGGCGGGGGTCATACTGTTTCGTTCCAGCGTCGGTGTGGAACGTTCTATGAAACATGCGAAACATTGTCGCACGGATAGCATGCGCGCGATATCGCCTCTAAGCCGTTGATCTACAAGACATTGGGAAGATCGGCGGTCACTGGCACGCTCCGTGCGAAACAGGCCTATCTACTGAACACCTGGAGACCATGATGACTACCTCTTCCGCGGCCCGCCGCGCCGCTTTCCGCGCCAGGGTCGAGGCCCGCCAGGGCCTGCTCGTGCCCGGCGCGTTCAATGCCATGAGCGCGCGCGTCGTCGAGGACGCCGGCTTCGAAGCGCTGTACCTCACCGGTGCGGGCGTGACGAACATGTCGCTGGGCCTGCCCGATCTGGGCTTCATCGGCCTGCACGAAGCCGCCGAGCACACCTCGCGCGTGCGCGACGCCATCGATCTGCCGATCATCGTCGATGCCGATACGGGCTTCGGCAATGCGGTCAACGTCCATCGCACGATCCGCGTGCTGGAACGCAGCGGCGCCGACGCGGTGCAGCTGGAAGACCAGATCATGCCGAAGAAGTGCGGCCACTTCTCGGGCAAGGAAGTCATCAGCACGAGCGAGATGGTCGGCAAGATCCAGGCCGCCGCCGATGCGCGCGAGGACGGAAACCTGTTGATCATCGCGCGCACCGATGCCGCCGCGGTGCATGGCATCGAGGACGCGATCGAACGCGGCCAGCGCTTTGTCGAGGCGGGCGCGGACATCCTGTTCATCGAAGCCACGGAGTCGCTGAGCGATATCGAACGCCTGCCCGCCCTGATCGACATTCCGCAGCTCATCAATATCGTGATCGGCGGCAAGACGCCGACGCAGTCGCGCGAGGCGCTCGCCGGCCTCGGCTACGCGATCGTGCTGTATGCGAACGCGGCCCTCCAGGGCGCGGTACTGGGCATGCAGCGCGCGCTCGGCACGCTGCGGGAGCAGGGCCGGCTGGACGAAGATGCCACGCTTGTGGCACCGTTCAGCGAGCGTCAGCGGCTGGTCAACAAGCCGTTCTACGACGCGCTGGACAAGAAATACGCCGCGAAGGACTAACACTACCGCTTCGGGCTTGGCTTCACCTTTGTGCTGTACCTTTGTTTGACGGAGACACGTTTTGCATAACACCATCCCACGCACCCGCGCCACCCGCGCCACGCTGTTCACGCGCTCGGTGATCGCCACGGCCACGCTCATGGCATCGTTCATGGCCGCGGGCCCCGCCCACGCCGCCGACAAGTGGCCATCCAAGACCATTCGCTTCGTCGTGCCGTTCGCGGCCGGCGGCGCCAATGACCTGATGGCCCGCGCGGCTGCGGAAGGCGCGTCGAAGGTACTCGGACAGACGGTGCTGATCGACAACCGTCCCGGCGCCGGCGGCACCGTGGGCGCGGAGATCGTCGCGCGCAGCGCGCCCGATGGCTACACGTTCCTCATCAGCGCGGCGGGCGTGGTGTCGAACAGCATGATCAAGAAGTCGATTCCGTTCAAGGACGATGCGCTGGTCCCCGTCGTCATGATCGGGCTGGCTCCGTCCGTCATCGTCGTGCCGAAGAACGCGCCGTACAACAATCTGCGCGAGTTCGTCGAAGCGTCCAAAAAGGGCAACGGCTTCAACTTCGCCACCGCGGGCACCGGCAGCACGCCACACTTCGTGGCCGAGATCCTCAACGTGAAGTACGGCGCCAAGCTCCAGCCGATTCCGTACAAGAGCGGTGGAGAGAGCACGACGGCCGTGCTCGGCGGACAGGTGGAAGGCACGTCGGAGGCCAGCATCATCGCATTGCCGCACATCCTCCACGAAGGCAAGTTCAAGGCGCTCGCCACGACGTGGACGCAGCGGATCTCCGCGTATCCGCAGCTGTCGACGGCCACCGAGCAGGGCTTCACCGATTTGCAGATCGCGCACTGGGCCGGCGTGCACGCGCCCAAGGGCACGCCCGACGCGATCATGGACAAGGTGGCCGCCGCGGTCGATCAGGCCATGCGCGATCCGGCCGCCGCGGCCAAGCTCAAGGAAGTCGGCATCGAGCCCATCGGGGGCACGCGCGCGGAGTTCAACAAGTTCGTGAACACCGAGCGCCGTCGTCTGGGCGAAATCGTGAAGGCCGCGAAGATGCAGGAGAAGTAAGCCTGCCGCAGCGCCATAAAAAAGGCCGCCCGAGGGCGGCCTTTTTATTCGAAGCGCGGCTTACGAAGCCAGCTGCTTCCAGGTATCGATCACCGAATCCGGGTTCAGCGAGATCGACTTGATGCCTTCCTTGGCGAGCCATGCCGCGAAGTCCGGATGGTCCGAAGGGCCCTGGCCGCAGATGCCGACGTACTTGTCCAGGCGCAGCGCTGTCGAGATCGCACGGGCCAGCATGAACTGCACTGCCGGATCGCGCTCGTCGAAGTCCTTCGCCAGCAGCTCCATGCCGGAATCGCGGTCCAGACCCAGCGTCAGCTGCGTCAGGTCGTTCGAGCCGATGGAGAAGCCGTCGAAATACTCGAGGAACTGTTCGGCCAGAATCGCGTTGGACGGCACTTCGCACATCATGATGATGCGCAGGCCGTTCTCGCCGCGCTTGAGGCCGTGCTTGGCCAGCAGCTCGATGACCTTGGCCGCCTGACCCAGGGTCCGCACGAACGGCACCATGATCTCGACGTTCGTCAGGCCCATTTCATCGCGCACGCGCTTCATGGCCTTGCATTCCATCTCGAATGCTTCGGCGAAGTCGTCGGCGATGTACCGCGAGGCGCCACGGAAACCCAGCATCGGGTTTTCCTCGTCCGGCTCGTAGCGCGAACCGCCGATGAGCTTCTTGTACTCGTTCGACTTGAAGTCCGACAGACGCACGATCACGGGCTTCGGATAGAACGCCGCGCCGATCGTCGCAATGCCTTCGGCGAGCTTGTCCACGTAGAACGCGCGCGGGCTTGCGTGGCCGCGGGCCACCGATTCCACGGCCTTCTTCAGGTCGGCATCGACCTGCGGATAGTCGAGGATCGCCTTCGGGTGCACGCCGATGTTGTTGTTGATGATGAACTCGAGACGCGCCAGGCCCACGCCTTCGTTCGGGATCTGCGCGAAGTCGAAGGCGAGCTGCGGGTTGCCCACGTTCATCATGATCTTGACGTCGATCGCCGGCATTTCGCCGCGCTGGACTTCGGTCACTTCCGTCTCCAGCAGGCCATCGTAGATCCGGCCTTCGTCGCCCTCGGCGCACGACACCGTCACCAGCGTGCCGTCCTTGAGGATGTCGGTCGCGTCGCCGCAGCCGACCACGGCGGGTACGCCCAGTTCACGCGCGATGATGGCCGCGTGGCAGGTACGGCCCCCACGGTTCGTCACGATCGCCGACGCGCGCTTCATCACCGGCTCCCAGTTCGGGTCGGTCATGTCGGCCACGAGCACATCGCCCGGTTGCACGCGTTCCATTTCCGACGGATCGTTGATCACGCGGACCGGACCGGTGCCGATCTTCTGGCCAATGGCGCGGCCGCTCGTCAGCACGGGAGCGGTGCCCTTCAGCTTGAAGCGCTGCTCGGCCTTGCCGGCGGACTGGCTCTTCACCGTTTCCGGGCGCGCCTGCAGGATGTAGATCTTGCCGTCCTTGCCGTCCTTGCCCCACTCGATGTCCATCGGGCGGCCATAGTGCTTCTCGATGATCACCGCGTACTTCGCCAGCTCCGAAACGTCCTCGTCGGTGATCGAGTAGCGGTTGCGCAGTTCCACCGGCACGTCCACGGTCTTCACGCGGCCGGCTTCGCCCGGCGCCGTGAATTGCATCTTGATCAGCTTGGAGCCGATCGAGCGGCGGATGATCGGGTACTTGCCCGAGGCCAGCGTCGGCTTGAACACGTGGAACTCGTCCGGGTTCACGGCGCCCTGCACCACCGTTTCGCCCAGGCCGTAGCTCGAAGTAATGAACACCACATCGGGAAAGCCCGACTCGGTGTCGATCGTGAACATCACGCCCGACGATGCGAGGTCGGAACGCACCATGCGCTGGACGCCGGCGGACAGCGCCACCACGTCGTGGGCAAAGCCCTTGTGCACGCGATAAGAGATCGCGCGGTCGTTGTACAGCGAGGCAAACACGTGCTTGATCTTGTCCAGCACGTCGTCGATGCCGCTGACATTGAGGTACGACTCCTGCTGGCCCGCGAACGACGCGTCCGGCAGATCCTCCGCCGTCGCCGACGAGCGCACGGCGAACGATGCCTCGGCGCCTTCGCGCGCGGCCACGTTGGCGTAGAACTCGCGGATCTCCTTTTCCAGGCGCGGCTGGAACGGCGCGTTGGCCACCCAGCCACGGATCTCGGCGCCGGCCTCGGCCAGTGCCTTCACGTCATCGACGTCGAGCGCCTTCAGACGCTCGGAGATGCGCGTGGTCAGATCGTTGTGAGCCAGGAAGTCACGGAATGCGAGCGAGGTCGTCGCAAAACCGCCGGGAACGCGGACGCCGGCTTGCGCCAGCTGGGAGATCATCTCGCCGAGCGACGAGTTCTTGCCACCGACAGTCTCCACGTCGTGCATGCGGAGCTGCTCGAACGGCAGCACGTAGGCGCCGTCGATAGCGCCGGCATTTGCCTGATTGGCGTTGGTCATGAAAGCCTCAAAACAAAGTAAGAAATCTTTCGTGTCGCCCGGTATGTTGTTGGCGTTCTGTTCCCGGAAGCGATCGCTTGGCTAAGCATTTGCGGCGCATCGCGGCGCATCGCGGCATCGTGGCCGATGCCGCTGGCAACCTTCATGCTGCGGCGCACATCGTTGACAATCGGCCCGGGGATCGTTGTCCGGTCTGGGCCTGTGCAATTGCTTAGCCAAAAGATCGCCGCTATTCTACCGTGCCGCACCGCACTTCGCGAAAATGCGGCTTCAAATTATTGATTCGCCATGTCCCTTCCGGAAGCGCCTGATGCGCCGCAGCCAGCGCCTGTAACGCCTGCCGCCCCGGCTCCTGCCGCCGCGCCCACCACCGCTCCCGCCGAACGCCCTGCCGTCCGTACGGTCTTTATCGTCTCCGATGGCACCGGCATCACGGCCGAGACCTTCAGCCACTCGATCCTCGCGCAGTTCGAGATGCGGTTCCGCAAGGTCCGCATGCCCTTCGTCGATACGCCCGAGAAGGCCCATATCGCCGTCGGCAAGATCAACGAGGCGTTCTACAACGAGGGCGTGCCGCCGATCGTCTTCACCACGCTCGTCAACGCCGAGTCGAACAAGGCCATCCGCCGCGCCAAGGCAATGATCCTCGACATGTTCCAGACCTTCATCGAGCCGCTCGAGAAGGAACTGGGGCTCAAGTCCACCCACGCGATCGGCCGCTTCCACCAGAACGCCGACACGGAAGCCTACAAAAACCGCATCGAGGCGATCAACTTCTCGCTCGCCCACGACGACGGCCAGTCCCACAAGAACCTGCAGGAAGCGGACGTCATCCTCGTCGGCGTCTCCCGCAGCGGCAAGACCCCGACCAGCCTCTACCTGGCCATGCAATACGGCCTGAAGGCGGCCAACTATCCGCTGATTCCCGACGATTTCGAACGCGGCAAGCTGCCCTCGGCGCTCTACGCCTTCAAGAACAAGATCTTCGGGCTGTCGATCGACCCCCAGCGCCTGACCGAAATCCGCAACGAGCGCCGGCCCGGCAGCAAGTACGCGGCCATCGAGAACTGCCGCTACGAGGTCAACGAGGCGGAAACCATGATGCGCCGCGAAGGCATCAAGTGGCTTTCCTCGACCCACAAGTCCATCGAGGAAATCGCGACGACGATCCTCCAGGAAATCAAGGTCGACCGCGACAACTATTGACCTCAATTTTGAGAATCGTCTCCTGTTCGGAGCCTTGACACGGTGGCAAATTTCAATGGCAACGCTTTCGTTGTCCACTGGAGAACCCCACCGTGTCTCATACTCAAAACCTTCATACCCAAAGCCTTCCGCATGCCGCTGGCTGCTTCCCGAATACCCTCACCCCACGCGACCCGGGCCACGTGCCGCTGAAGGCCGGCGCCTTCCTCTTCGCCGGCATCCTCGCATCGCTGTCCGCCGTGTTCGCCATCGTGGAATACAGCAGCCGCGACCTGAAGGACGCCCTCGCTCGCATCGAAACCCAATTCGAAAGTCGGCTCAATCGCCTGGAAACCAGATTCGATCAGCGGTTCGATCGCATCGAGTCGCAGGTGCAGGCACTGGATCGCAAGGTGGACAGACTGGAAATTCGGCTCGACAAGGTCGAAGCATCCATCGCCCCGAAGCGTGGGGAACACGCCGGGCACCATGCCGGACAACACGCCGCGCAACACGCCGACCTCCAGGCGCCGACGCGCTAGCCCGCTATGCGCCCGCCCCGCGCCGCTGCCGCACCGCCTCGAACAGGCAAACGGCAGTGGCCGCCGCCACATTCAGCGACTCGAGCCCACCGGGCTGTGGAATGGTGACCGTGCGCGATACGCGCGCCATCCAGTCCGCGCTGACGCCCGAGCCCTCGTTACCGACCACCCAGCCCACCGCCGCCAGCAAGTCGGTATCGAACACCGCGGCATCCGCATGAGAGGACGTCGCCAGCAGCGGCACCTGCAGGCGACTGGCCAGCATGTCCAGCGTGCAGTGCTCGACGATGTTCAGATGGAAGTTCGCGCCCATGCCCGCGCGCAGGGTCTTGACCGACCACGCGGAGGCGCTACCCGTGGTCAGGAAAGCATGGGGAATGCCCGCCGCGGCCGCGCTGCGCAGGATGGAGCCGACATTGCCGGCATCCTGCACGCCATCGAGGATGACGCAGTCGGTGTCGATGGTCTGCGGCAGATGCCCGCCAGGCGTGTCGATGACCAGCAGCAGGTCGATGCCGTTGGCCACCGCGGCGACTTGCGAGAACAGCGCGTCGGCCAGCACGATGACGCGTGCCTCGTCGATCGACTCGCGCAGGGCCCTCACCTCGGGATGATCGTAGTGACGCTCGCCAAGCACGCACTGCACCGGCTGGCCAAGCGCGGCGACATAGGCCTGCGCGAGATGCACGCCATCGAGCACGGACTGGCCGGCCTTGCGCTGCTGATGGGTGGACCCCGTCAGCGCCTTCAGGTGCTTGAACAGCGCGTTGTCGCGGGACGTAATGTGTTTCACCAGACCAACCTCAAAAAACTCAGAACGGCGGCGCTTCCTGCGCGACCATCGCGGCGCGATCCAGCACGATCCGCACGGGCGCGAAAGAGCGGCGATGATGCGGCGTGGCGCCGAACTGATCGAGCGCGGCGAGGTGTTGCGGCGTGGGATAGCCCACGTGGCTGTCGAACCCATACTCGGGATACTGCTGGTGCAGCGCGTGCAGCTCCCGGTCCCGCGCCACCTTGGCGAGGATGGAGGCGGCCGAGATCGCCCGGACCTTGGCATCGCCCTTGACGATCGCTTCGACCGGGAATGCCACCTGAGGACAACGGTTGCCATCCACCTGCACGAGGTCGGGAATGACGCCCTTGGCCGCCAGCCCCTGCACCGCGCGCTGCATCGCCAGCATCGACGCATGAAGGATGTTGATGGAATCGATCTCCTCGACCGTCGCAAACGAGATATGCCAGCCGAGCGCCCGCTCGCAGATCCGTTCGAACAGCACCTCGCGCTTCTCGGCGGTGAGGATCTTGGAATCCGCGAGCCCGCGGATCTGGCGCGCGGGGTCGAGCACCACCGCGGCGGCATAGACCGGACCGGCCAGCGGGCCGCGCCCGGCTTCATCGACGCCACAGAGGTGGCGCACGACCGCGACGGTCTGCGTGAGCTCGAGCCCCATCTGCGGCGAAGGTCCCTTGGCGCGCGGCATCAGCGGACTCCCCGCTGATGCATCAGGTCGACCACGACGTCGGCGGCGATCGATGCGGTATTGCGTTTCAGCGTCTGGTGCATGGCCGTGAAATGCTCGCGCAGGAATGCGATATTGCCTTCGTCGTTCAGTTGCAGCAGCGTTTCCCGCGCCAGCGCTTCCGGCGTGGCATCGTCCTGCAGCAGCTCCGGCACGACGAAACGTCCGGACAGGATGTTAGGCAGCCCGACATAGGGCAGATAGCCCTGCCGCTTCATGATCTGCGCGGTCAGCCAGGGCACCTTGTACGAGATGACCATCGGCTTCTTGTACAGCGCGGCCTCCAGCGTGGCGGTGCCGCTCGCGAGCAGCACCACGTCGGCGGCTTCCATCGCGAGGTGCGACTGGCCATCCACGATGGTGACGTCGAGCTCCGGATATTCACTATAGTGCGCCTCGACGATCGCGCGCAGCGGCGCGCTGGCGGCGGGCAGCACAAAGCAGAGATTGCCGTCCATGCGATGCATGCGCGCCATCGCGCCGAAGAACGTGGCGCCGAGGTTCTTGACCTCGGACTGCCGGCTGCCCGGCAGCACGGCGACCACGCGCTTGCCCTCGGGCAGGCCGAGTTTCGCGCGGGCGCCCGCGACGTCCGGCTCCATCGGGATCACGTCGGACAGCGGATGGCCGACGTACGTCGCCGGAATGCCCGCGCGCGCATAGATCTCGGGTTCGAACGGAAACAGGCAGAGGATATGGTCCACCGCACGCGCAATCGTGCGGATCCGCCCGCCGCGCCATGCCCAGATCGACGGACTCACGAAATGCACGACGGGAATGCCCGCACGACGCAGCGGCACTTCCAGCCCGAAATTGAAATCAGGCGCATCCACGCCGATGAAGCACAGCGGCGGCTGCGCGATCAGCTTCTCCCGGATTGCGCGCCGCGTGGCCAGGATCTCGCGGAGGGAGCCCAGCACCTCGACGTAGCCGTTGACGGAGAGCGTCTCCATCGGCCAGTGCGAAACGAAGCCCTGCTCCATCATGCGGCGGCCGCCGATACCGGCGTAGTCCACCGTCTCGCCGAGCCGCGCGTGCAGCCCTTCCAGCAATAACGACGCCAGCAGGTCACCGGAAGCTTCTCCGGCCACCATCGCGACAGTGCCGCGTTTCGGGCTCCGTCCGGCGCCCTGCTCAGGGACCTGCTCAGTGACTTGCTGAGTCACCCGATCACCCGGCTGCAGCGCGGATTCCCCGGGCATCTCGCCCCCCACGGTGGCATCGACCATGTCGGGATCGGCTTAGCGAACGATGCCGCGCTGCGTCGTGGCCAGGAAGTCGGCGAGCGCGCGCAGCGGCTCAGACGTCGTGGCGTCCGATTGCGCGAGCAGCGCCGCGATTTCATTGCGCGCGTCGTCGAAGTTGAGGTCCGACTTGTACAGCAGCTTGTACGCCTGACGCAGCGCGGCGATCTGGCCCGCGTCGAAACCGCGGCGGCGCAGACCCTCGACGTTCACGCCGTGCGGCGTGGCCTTGTTACCGCCCTTGTCGCCGGCGGCGATCACGAACGGCGGAATATCCTGCACGAGCGCCGAAGCGCCGCCGAGAAACGCGTGCGCCCCGATGCGGACGAACTGATGCACGCCGCTCATGCCGCCCAGAATCGCCCAGTCGCCTACCTGCACGTGGCCGGCGATCTGCGCGTTGCTGGAGAACACGACGTGGTTGCCGACGTCGCAGTCGTGCGCGATGTGCACGTACGCCATGATCCAGTTGTCGTTGCCGAGCCGGGTCAGGCCGCGATCCTGCACGGTGCCCGTATGGATCGTCGTGAATTCACGAATCGTGTTGCGATCGCCGATCTCGAGCCGCGTCGGCTCGTTGGCGTACTTCATGTCCTGCGGGGTGCCGCCGATCGAAGCGTAGGGGCCGATACGGTTGCCCTCGCCCAAGGTGGTGTGCCCTTCGACGGTGGTATGCGAGCCGATCCGGGTACCGCTGCCAATCCGCACGTTCGGCCCGACGATGGAAAACGGGCCGACGGTGACGTCGGTGGCGAGTTCTGCCTTCGGGTCGACCAGTGCGGTGGGATGGATTTGCGTCATACGTCCTGTCCTGTGGTCTGATGCGTGGGAAGTGGCGCGGCTCAGGCGTCGGCCTGCTTGACCGTGCACATGAGTTCGGCTTCGCAGGCGATCTCGCCATCCACTGTGGCGTTGGCCTTGAACTTCCAGATGCCGCGGATGTAGCGCTCCACGGTCACGTTCAGGTGCAGCTGGTCGCCCGGGTACACCACGCGCTTGAAGCGCGCGCCGTCGATGCCGACGAAGTAGTACAGCGAGCCTTCCTTGCGCTCCATGTCCGCGCCGAACGTCAGCAGGCCAGCCGACTGCGCGAGCGCCTCAAGAATCATGACCCCGGGCATCACCGGTTGTTCCGGGAAATGGCCCACAAAGTACGGTTCGTTGATGGTGACGTTCTTGAGCGTCTTGATCCGCTTCTGCGGCTCCAGCTCGAGCACGCGGTCGACGAGCAGGATCGGATACCGATGCGGCAGCAGCTTCAGGATCTTGCGAATGTCGATGTCGGATGCGGTCATGATGATTTCTCTTGGTCTTGTGTTGGGGCGGGATCCGACGACTGGCCGCGCAGGCGGCGCTCCAGCTGGATCACCCGTTCGCGCAGCTTCGCGAGCCCGCGTACGATGGCGGCGTTGCGTTCCCATTCGCCATGCGGCAGGAACGGGAAAACGCTCGTGAAATGGCCGCCAGGCTTGCTGATCGACTTCGTGATCGAGGTGCCGCCCGAAATCGTGGTCCGGTCGGCAATGGTCAGGTGGCCCGCGAAATTGGCCGATCCGCCGATCACGCAGAATCGGCCGACCCGGGTACTCCCCGCGATCGCGGCGCAACCCGCGATCACGGTATGCGCGCCGACCCTTACGTTATGCGCAATCTGGACCTGATTGTCGAGCTTGCAGCCTTCTTCGATCACCGTGTCCGCCATCGCGCCACGGTCGATCGCGGTATTGGCGCCGACCTCCACGTCATCGCCGAGCACCGCGCGTCCCGTTTGCGGGATCTTCACGTACGCGACCCCGGCCGGGCCGATATCCGGCGCGAAGCCGAAACCGTCCGCGCCGATGACCGCGCCGCTGTGCAGGATGTTGCGTTTACCGACCACGCAGTGGTGATAAACCGATACATTCGCGTAAATCAGCGTATCGTCGCCGATCTCCGCATGTGCACCGACAAAGCTGTTGCCGACGATGCGGACACGCTCGCCCAGTTTCGCTCCGGCTTCGATGACCACATTGGGGCCAATGAAGCATGAGGCGGGCACCACGGCATCCGCCGCCACGCTCGCGCGCGGATCGACGCCGGTCCGGGTGTCCGCGCTGGCGCGGTCGAAACGCTGTGCGATGCGGGCAAAGCAGACATACGGATTGCGCGCGACCAGCCAGTTGCGGCCATCGGCATGGCCTTCGGCGCGAATGCGCTCGAGGTCGGCGGGCGACACGATGATCGCGCCCGCGCCCGACGATACAGCCTGCGCGAGGTACAGCGGATTGGAGAGGAACGACAGGTCGCCGGGGCCGGCCTGATCGAGCGGCGCGAGGCCGGCAACGGTCAGGTCGGGATCACCCACAACCTGCGCGCCGTTCTCGGTGGCGAGCTGCCCCAGTGTGGGTGTCTGCATGGCGGTACTTCCTGAGAGGGAACGAGGGCTTACTTGGCGCCCGTGGTGCTCGCGTTCAGCGCCTTCATCACGTCGTCGGTGATGTCGATACGCGGATTCACGTACACGGCTTCCTGCACGATCAGGTCGTATTTGCGCTGTTCGGCCAGGCTGCGGATGACGCGGTTGGCACGCTCGAGCACCTGGGCCAGCTCCTCGTTACGGCGCTGGTTCAGGTCTTCGCGGAATTCACGCTGCTTGCGCTGGAATTCGCGGTCGAGGTCGGCCACTTCGCGCTGACGGCGCTGGCGGTCCGAATCCGCGAGCACCGCGGTGTCCTTGTCGAGCTTGTCGGCCATGCCCTTGATCTTCTGGGCCATGTCCTGCAGCTCGCGGTCGCGCTTGGAGAATTCCTGCTCGAGCTTGACCTGGGCGGCCTTGGCCGGCTGGGAATCGCGCAGGATGCGCTCCGAGTTGACCGCGGCAATGCGCGCCTCCTGAGCCATCGCCGGCGCTGCCGCGCACAGGGCCGCCGCGGCCAGCGCGGCCGCGCTCAGGGATTTCATCAGTGGGGAATGGAGTTTCATGAAACGAATCCTTTGTCGCAATCAGAACGCGGTACCAATCTGGAACTGGAAGCGCTGGACACGGTCGGTGTCGTCCTTCTTGAGCGGGAAGCCGACGCTGACCTTGAGCGGGCCGATCGGGGACAGCCACGACATACCGACACCGGTCGAGTACTTCAGGTCGTTGACCTTGATCGGCGCACCTTCCTGGTACACGTTACCGAAGTCGAAGAACGTGAACAGTCGCAGCGTACGGTCCACACCCGAACCCGGCAGCGGGAACACGAACTCGACGTTACCGATCAGCTTGGACGCGCCGCCGACCGGATTGCCGTTCTGGTCCTTCGGACCCAGCGTACTGGTCTGGTAGCCACGCACCGAGCCGATACCACCGGCATAGAAGTACTTGAACACCGGGAACGGCGTGTCGCCGTAACCGTGGCCGTACGCAAACTCACCGTTGAAAGCCAGCGTGAAGGCCTTCGACAGCGGATAGAAATACTGCTGCTGGAAGCTCGCGCGATAGTACTGCGTATCGCCGCCCGGCACGCCGACTTCGAGGTTGGCCTGCGTGTACGGACCCTTGGTCGGAATCAGCGCGCTGTCGCGGCGGTCCCGCGCCCAGCCGATCGTGAACGGGAAGTTGTTGATCGGGTCGCCGCTGTTCTTGCCCACCTTGCGGAGCCATTCCTGATACTGCGTGGGCGTATTCGTCGACGTGTAGACCTGCGTGCGCTCGTAGCCGATACCGAAGAACACGGTATCGATTTCCGAGAACGGCACGCCGAACTTGAAGCCGCCACCCGCGGTGACGATCTTGTAGTCCTGGTCGCCCGTGTAATACAGCGGACGCGCGGTACGGTAGTAGATATCGGTCGAGCGGCTGATGCCGTCCACCGTGAAATACGGGTCGTACTGCGTCAGCGAGATCGTGCGGAACGACTTCGCGGTGTTCACGTCGAGGCCGAGGCTGGTACCGGAGCCGAACACGTTGTCCTGGCGCAGGCCCGCCTGCAGCACGAGCTTGTCGGTCGAGGAGAAGCCCAGACCCAGGCTGATCTGGCCGGTCGGCTTCTCGGTCACGTTCACGTTCACATCGACCTGGTCGGGCGCGCCCGGCACGTCCTCCGTGGTGATGTTCGTGTCCGTGAAATAGCCGGTACGGTTGATACGGGCCTGCGACTGCGTGAGTTTCTCGCTGTCGAACCACGAGCTTTCCATCTGGCGCATCTCGCGGCGCACCACTTCGTCACGCGTCTTGCTGTTGCCCACCACGTTCACGCGGCGCACGTAGACGCGGCGCCCCGGGTCGACCATCAGCGTCAGCGCGACTTCGCGCTTGGACTGATCGATGTTCGGCTGCGGATTGATCGTGGTAAAGGCGTAGCCGTACGTGCCCAGCAGGTCGGTGATGGCCTTCGTGCTCGCGGTCAGCTTTTCGGACGAGAAGATGTCGCCCTTCTTCAGCTGCATGAGCTTTTCCATCTCTTCCTGCTTGCCGAGCAGTTCGCCGGCCAGGCGGATGTCGGACACCTTGTACTGCTCGCCTTCCTTGATGTTCAGCGTCAGGTAGATGTCCTTCTTGTCCGGCGTGATCGACACCTGCGTCGACTCGATCTGGAACTCGAGGTAACCGCGATTCAGATAGTACGAACGCAGAGCTTCCAGGTCGGCCGTCAGCTTCTGCTTCGAATACAGGTCGTTCTTCGTGTACCAGGACAGCCAGTTCGGCGTCGACAGCTGCATCTCGTCGCGCAGCGTGCTTTCCTTGAACGCCTTGTTGCCGACGATATTGATCTGGCGGATCTTCGCGACGGGGCCTTCATCGACGTTGAACACGACGGACACGCGATTGCGGTCCACCGGCGTGACGGTCGTCTGCACGTCCGCGGCGTAGTACCCGCGCGCCACGTACTGGCGCTTGAGTTCCTGCTCGGCCTTGTCGATCAGCGCCTTGTCGTAGTAACGCGCCTCGGCCACGCCGACGGCCCGCAGCGACCGGCGCAGCGTGTCCTTGTCGAATTCCTTGATGCCGACGAACTCGAGCTGCGAAATGGCGGGACGTTCCTCGACCTGCACCACGAGCACGCCATCTTCGGCGCGGATCTGCACGTCCTTGAAGAAGCCCGTGTTGTAGAGCGCGCGAATGGCATCGGCGCCCTTGTCGTCGGTGAAGGTTTCGCCGACGCGGACCGGAAGGTAACCGAACACGGTGCCAGGCTCGACGCGCTGCAACCCTTCGACGCGGATGTCCTTGACTACGAACGGATCGGCGGCCCAGCCCGCAGGGCTCCAGGCCGCGATAATCGCACTCGTCAGCACGCCCAGCGAGATGCGCTTATTTCTGATCAATGTCGATCCCCTCTCTCTCAAATCGATGCGATGCGATGCAGGAATATTTTTAGGCTCTGGCGCCGCGGCGCGTACCCGTCGTCCCGGCCCACGCGCAGCTACCCGCGCGCCAGGAACAATCGGCTGACGTCATTGAACAAAGCGAGTGAGGTCAGGAGCAAGATGCAGGCGATGCCGACCTTCTGCAGCGTCGCCTGCCAGTGATCTGGTACGGGCCTGCCAGTCAAAAATTCCACGCAATAATACAGCAAATGCCCCCCATCCAGAACCGGAATAGGTAACAAATTCAGTACACCGAGGCTCACGCTGACAAGGGCCAGGAAGCTGATGAACGGCTGCCATCCGAGGTTGGCCGCGCGGCCGGCGTAGTCCGCGACGGTCAGCGGGCCGCTGAGATTCTGCAGTGAAGCCTCGCCGATGAGCATCTTTCCAAGCAGCTTCAGCGACAGCACGCTCGTGTTCCAGACCTGCGCGGCGGCGCGGACCGTCGCCTGACCGAGCGGATAGCGCACGATCTCCGTTTGCACGGCCTGATTGAGCGCCGCGCCCAGCTTGCCGGCCGGTTTCGCGGCGCCGCCATCCTTCGGCGTTTCGCCGGGGGCGGTGTCCAGCGTGACCGGCACGTCCAGTCGTTCGGCGCCGCGCTGAATCCCCAGCACGACGGACTGGCCCGGCTGCGCGCGCACCGCGCGGATCAGCTCGCTCGCCTGCGTCAGCGGCTTGCCGCCGAAGGCGACCACCTGGTCGCCGGCCCGCAGCCCGGCGCGCTGCGCCGCGCTGTCCGGCAGGACTTCGGCCACGGTGACCGGGCCGCCTTTGAGGTTCAGGCCCAGCGTGGCCAGCGGATCCTGCTCCGGATTGCCGCCGGTATTGGGCAGGCGGCCCAGGCGCACGTCGCGCTCGGCGCCGTCGGTGCCGCGCACGCGCAGGACGGCCGGCGCATCGTCGAAGCCGTTTGAGAAAACGGCCATGCGCAGGTCGTTCCACGAGCGAATCGGTTCGGTACTGTCATGCGCGGTCAGCGACAGCACGCGGTCGCCCTCGCGCACCCCGGCCTCCGCCGCTACCGTGCCGGCCACCGGCGCCGCCACCACGGGCACCGGTTCGCGCATGCCGCCGGCGTGCAGCACCATATAGAAGACGATGGCCAGCAGGAAGTTGGCCAGCGGTCCAGCCGCCACGATCACGAACCGCTTGCCGACCGGCTGGCGGTTGAACGCGCGCGGCAGCTCGGCCGCATCGATCGGCGGATCGACCTCCGGATCGCGCTCGCGCTCGTCGAGCATCTTCACGTAGCCGCCCAGCGGAATCGCCGCCAGCGTCCACTCGGTCCGGTCACGGCCCCGGGACACCCACTTCGCGAGCGGCCGGCCGAAGCCGATCGAAAACCGCAACACCTTGACGCCGCAAGCCCGCGCCGCCAGGTAGTGCCCCATCTCGTGCACGAAAATCAGAATGCACAGGGCAACGATGAATGCGATCACGGTTTGCATGGCATGTCATCCATCAAGACTGCGGACCCCGGCGAGTACGGTCGTACATCGCCACGATCATCAGCGAGCGAGGCTCGCCACCAGTTGTCGCGCCGCCGCGCGCGCGCCGGCATCGGCCGCGAGCACGCCGTCGAGCGTTTCCGCCGACCCTTCGTGCGGCTGGCCGAGGACGCCCTCGACCACGCGCGCGATGTCCGTGAAGCGGACGCCCCCGGCGAGGAACGCCTCGACGGCGATCTCGTTGGCGGCATTCAGTACCGCCGGCGCCACGCCGCCCGCGCGCAGCGCGTCGAAGGCGAGCGCCAGGCAGGGGAAACGGTTCAGGTCGGGCACCTCGAAATGCAGGCCGCCGGCCACGGTCAGATCCAGCGGCGTCACGCCCGAGTCGATGCGCTCGGGATACGCCATGCCATACGCGATGGGCGTGCGCATGTCGGGGTTGCCGAGCTGTGCGAGCACCGAGCCGTCAGCGTACGCGACCATCGAATGCACGATGCTCTGCGGATGGATCAGGACCTCGATCTTCTCGGCCGGTGCGCCAAACAGCCAGTGGGCCTCGATGACCTCGAGCCCTTTGTTCATCATCGTCGCCGAATCCACCGAGATCTTGCGGCCCATGACCCATTTCGGATGCGCGCAGGCCTGATCGGGCGTGATGTCGTGCAGCGTCGACGGATCGCGCGTGCGGAACGGACCGCCGGACGCTGTCAGCAGCACCTTCGACACGCCGGCGCGGTAGCGCGGATCATCGGTCGGCAGGCACTGGAAAATCGCGTTGTGTTCGCTGTCGATCGGGAGCAGCGTCGCGCCATGCTCGCGTACGGCGTCCATGAAGATGGCGCCGGACATCACGAGCGATTCCTTGTTGGCGAGCAGCACGCGCTTGCCCGCGCGCGCGGCCGCCAGCGACGAACGCAGGCCCGCGGCGCCGACGATCGCGGCCATGACCGCATCGGTCTCAGTGTCCGCAGCCACCGACTCGAGCGCCTCCGGTCCATGGCTGACGGCCGTCTTCACACCGGCCTGGCGCAGCAGGGCTTCGAGTTCGCGCGCCGCCTCCGGACTGCCCACGACTGCGCGGGCCGGACGAAACTCGGCGCAGGCGGCCGCAAGCTTGTCGACCTGGCGATGCGCCGACAGCGCGTGAACCGTGTAGCGGTCCGGATGGCGGCGCACGACGTCGAGCGTGCTTTCGCCAATGGATCCGGTTGCGCCGAGAATGGTGATGCGTTGCATAGAAACCAGTTCAGATAAGGATCACAGCCACGCCAGCAGCAGCGCCGCCAGCGGAAATACGGGAATCAGCGCGTCGATGCGGTCTAGCACGCCACCGTGCCCCGGCAACAGTCCGCTGCTGTCCTTCATGCCGACCTGCCGCTTGAGCAGCGACTCGAACAGGTCGCCGATCACGCTCGCGGCCACGAGCAGCGTGGTCAGGACGGCCACGATGCCCAGGCCATGGCGGTCCGCCATCGCGGAGAACCACGTCGGCGCGAACGCGTGCGTGGCCGCCAGGCCAAGGCCGAGCGCCATGACGAGCACCCAGCCGCCAAGGGCGCCTTCCCACGACTTGCCCGGGCTGATCGTGGGCGCGAGTTTGCGGCGGCCGATGGCCTTGCCGACGAAATACGCGCCGATATCGGCCACCCAGACCAGCACCGCGACCGACAGCAGCACGGCGATGCCCTGCCCCCGCAGCACCATCACGGCATGACCGAATGCCGGCAGCATGATGACGCCGAGAATCGCCCCGAGACCCGTGAAGCCCGGCGTGGCCGTACGCACCCCGCGCGACAGCAGGACCAGCGCGACGGCCCACGCGACCACGGCGGCCGCGAGCAGCACCATCACCGAACGCGGATCCGGCGCGGCGTCCCACACCAGCAGCACGAGCAGGCAGACCACGGCGTAGACAACGGGCATCGACCCTTTCAGGCCGATCAGGCGGCCGAATTCCCACCCGGCCAGCAGCACGATAAGGGCGACAAGCCCCGCCAGCGCCACCGGCGGTGCCAGAAACAGGATCGGCAGGATCAACAGCAGCAGGCAAACGGCGGTGATGACGCGGGTAATGAGCATGCGCTGCGGTGTCCCGTAAGTGAATGGCCCGTGAACGGCAGGAGCGCCCCGAAGGCGCTCAGGCGGTTCCCGACAGACCCGGCGCGACCAGCTGCGCGCTGGTACGGCCGAAACGCCGTTCCCGCTGCCGGTACGAGGCGAACGCCTTGTCGAGTTCGGCGGCGTCGAAATCGGGCCAGTAGGTATCGGTGAAGTAAAGCTCGGAGTAGGCGAGCTGCCAGAGCAGGAAATTGCTGATGCGCTGTTCCCCGCCGGTGCGGATGAACAGATCCGGTTCCGGCGCGTAGGCCATCGCCAGATGCGGCGCGAGCACCGATTCGTCGATGGTTTCGGGATCCAGCATGGGCTGGCGCGCGAGCATCTTGCGCATGGCCTGCAGCAGGTCCCAGCGGCCGCCATAGTTGGCGGCGATGGTCACCGTCAGGCCGGTGTTCCGCGCGGTGCGCGCCTCGGCATCGGCAATGAGCTGCTGAATGCGCGGGCTGAAGCGGGACAGGTCTCCCACCACGCGCAGACGGATATTGTTGGCGTGCATCTTGACCACCTCGCGGCGCAAGGCGGTCATGAACAGGCGCATCAGGAACGAGACTTCGTCCGCGGGGCGGCGCCAGTTCTCGGAACTGAAGGCGAACAGCGTGAGGAACTGCACGCCACGCGCGGCGCTCGCCTCCACCACGGCCCGAACCGCGTCGAGGCCGCGGTTGTGGCCGGCGATGCGGGGCAGATGGCGCTGTGTCGCCCAGCGGCCATTGCCATCCATGATGATGGCAACGTGCTGGGGCACATAGCTGGTATCGGGAACGCCGAGCGTAGAACTGATGTGCTGCATGGTGTCAGACGGCTTCACACCGTCATGATCTCCTTCTCTTTTTCGGCGACAAGCTTGTCGATCTCGGCCACGAACTTGTCCGTCAGCTTCTGGACTTCGTCCTGGCCGCGGCGCTCGTCGTCCTCGGAAATCGTCTTGTCCTTGACCAGCTTCTTGAACTGTTCGTTGGCGTCGCGGCGCAGGTTGCGCACGGCGATCTTGGCGCCTTCGGCCTCGCCCTTGACGACCTTGGTCAGTTCCTTGCGGCGCTCTTCGGTCAGCGCGGGCATCGGCACACGGATCACGTCGCCCATCGTGGACGGGTTCAGGCCGAGGTCCGCGTCGCGGATGGCCTTCTCGACGGGCTGCACCATCTTCTTTTCCCACGGCTGCACGCTGATCGTGCGGGCATCGGCCAGGCCGACGTTCGCCACCTGGCTGATGGGCACCGGCGAACCGTAGTAATCCACTTGCACGTGATCGAGCAGGCCGGCATGGGCACGGCCCGTGCGGATCTTGGCCAGATCGGCCTTGAAGGCCTCGATCGACTTCTGCATCTTCTGCTCGACGCTCTTCTTTGTGTCGGCGACGGTCATGTTTACCTCCGGAAATGCCAGACAGGATCCCGCCCTGGGCGGAATCGAAAATGAACCATTCTACTCTCAAGGACCGCGCGAATTGCCATTCTGCCCCGGTCCGTCCACGTCAAACGTGCACTAGCGTACCTTCGTCTTCACCCTGGATCACGCGCAACAGGGCGCCCGGCTTGACGATCGAAAAGACCTTGATCGGCAGCTTCTGGTCGCGGCAGAGCGCGAACGCGGTAGCGTCCATGACCTGCAGATTGCGGGAGATCGCCTCGTCGAACGAGATCGTGGCATAGCGCGTGGCGCTCGGATCCTTCTTGGGATCGGCCGTGTAGACGCCATCCACCTTGGTCGCCTTCAGCACGATCTCGGCGCCGATTTCGGAGCCGCGCAGCGCGGCGGCCGTGTCGGTCGTGAAGAACGGATTGCCGGTGCCGGCCGCGAAAATCACGACCTTGCCCTCTTCGAGCTGGCGGATCGCGCGGGGGCGGATGTAAGGCTCGACCACCTGGTCCATGCGGAGCGCGGACTGGACGCGGCCCTCGATGTTGGCGTGGCGCATGGCGTCCTGCAGGGCCAGCGCGTTCATCATCGTGGCCAGCATGCCCATGTAGTCGGCCGTCGCGCGGTCCATACCGGCCGCGCCGCCCGCCACGCCGCGGAAGATATTGCCGCCGCCGATGACCACCGCCACCTGGACGCCCAGCTTCACGATCTCGGCGATGTCGTTGACCATGCTTTCGATGGTGGAGCGGTTGATGCCGAAGGCATCGTCGCCCATCAGGGCCTCACCGGACAGTTTCAGAAGGACGCGCTTGTAGGCTGGCATGTTCACCCTCGGGCAAATTTAACTGGGAACGCCGGTCGGTAACCGGTTTTCGTCGTGACCCGGGCGACGGGCGGGGCCCCGGATCACGACGAAAACTGGCTGCGGTGCTACTTGTGCAGAGGGGCACCTTGCGGCGCCCCTCGGCATTATACGGTGGCAGCGCCGGCATTCCGCATGGAACGCCCGCTTGCCACCCGGAACATCAGCCCTTCTGGGCAGCGGCCACCTGGGCGGCCACTTCGGCAGCGAAGTCGTCCTGCTTCTTCTCGATGCCCTCGCCCACCACGAACAGCGTGAAGCCCTTCACGGTCGTGTTGGCGGCCTTCAGCATCTGCTCGACGGTCTGCTTGTCGTTCTTCACGAACGGCTGGTTCAGCAGCGACACTTCCTTCAGGTACTTCTGCACCGAACCTTCGACCATCTTGGCGGCGATTTCAGCCGGCTTGCCCGACTCGGCAGCCTTCTGCTCGGCGATGCTGCGCTCCTTGGCGATCAGCTCGGCCGGCACGTCCGCCGACGACAGCGACACCGGCTTCATGGCGGCCACGTGCATGGCCACGTCCTTGGCGGCGGTTTCGTCGCCGTCGAACTCCACGACCACGCCAATGCGCGTGCCGTGCAGGTACGAGGCCAGCTTGCCGCCATTGGCGTAGCGCTTGAAGCGGCGGATCGCCAGGTTTTCACCGATCTTGCCGATCAGCGCGGTGCGGGTGGCTTCCACCGACACGCCGTCGATCTCGAGCGCCGACAGCGCGGCCACGTCGGCCGGGTTTTGCTTGGCGATCAGTTCGGCGATCTTGGCCGAGAAGGCCAGGAAGTCGTCGTTCTTCGAAACGAAGTCGGTTTCGCAGTTCAGCTCGACCAGGGCGCCGGTCGTGCCGTCGATGAACGTGGCGACCACGCCTTCGGCGGTCACGCGCGAAGCGGCCTTGCTGGCCTTGTTGCCCAGCTTGACGCGCAGGAGTTCTTCAGCCTTTTCTAGGTTGCCTTCGGCTTCCGTCAGGGCCTTCTTGCACTCCATCATCGGCGCGTCGGTCTTCGCGCGCAGTTCTGCAACCATGCTTGCGGTAATTGCCGCCATTTGTCACTCCTTGGTTGGTTCAGCGTCATCGGCGGGAAAGGGTACACGCCGCGGATGACAACTTGTCAGCTTGAAAAAAGGGGGCGACCATAGTGCCCCCTGTTTCGGGACGCGCGCCCGGCGCGCACCCCTGAATCCTGGACTCGCGCGCCGATCCGGCGCGCAAGCCCCGAATCATCAGCCTTCCTGCACTTCGACGAATTCGTCGCCTTCGCGAGCGGCTTCCACCACTTCCTGCACGGCGTTCGCACGGCCTTCCAGGATCGCGTCGGCCACGCCGCGCACGTACAGCGCCACGGCCTTGCTCGAGTCGTCGTTACCCGGGATCACGTAATCGATGCCTTCCGGCGAGTGGTTCGTATCGACCACGCCGATCACGGGGATGCCCAGCTTGTTGGCTTCGGTGATGGCGATCTTGTGGTAGCCGACGTCCACCACGAAGATGGCGTCAGGAATGCCGCCCATGTCCTTGATGCCGCCGATCGACTTCTGCAGCTTGGTCATTTCGCGCTCGAACATCAGCGCTTCCTTCTTGCTCATGGTTTCCAGCGCGCCGGCTTCCTTGGCGGCTTCCATGTCCTTCAGGCGCTTGATCGAGATCTTGACCGTCTTGTGGTTGGTCAGCATGCCGCCGAGCCAGCGGGCGTCAACGTAAGGCATGCCGGCACGGCCAGCTTCCTCGGCGAGGACTTCGCGCGACTGACGCTTGGTGCCCACGAAAAGGATGGTGCCGCGGTTTGCAGCCAGCTGACGCACGTACTTCAGTGCGTCCTGGAACATCGGCAGCGTCTTTTCGAGGTTGATAATGTGGATCTTGTTGCGATGACCGAAGATGAAGGGGGCCATCTTGGGGTTCCAGAAGCGGGTCTGGTGGCCAAAGTGGCAACCGGCTTCCAGCATTTCGCGCATGGTCACGGACATGTGAGGTGCTCCAATAGGGTTAGGTCTGAAGTCCGCCCCGACATTTCTGAAAAGAAACACCCCGGATGGGCGGACCAGCGATTTACAAAAGGTTCTCTGACATCAAGTCAGCCTGCGATTGTAGCAACAAACCCGGGTTTCCTTCAAGCAGACCCGCAAATCCCTGCCAAGCGACCGTGTTGGTGAGATAATCCTACTTTGCGATTTGATACTCGACAGGGTTTTTATGATCCTGTCGTCACATTTTCCCCAGCGCAGCATGAGCATCTATCTGAATACGGCCGAGGACGTGGCGCAAATGCGCGTCGCTTGCCGTCTGGCCTCCGAGGTTCTCGACTACATCACCCCGCATGTGAAGGCCGGCGTGACCACCGGCGAGCTCGACCGCCTGTGCCATGCGTACATGCGCGACGTGCAGGGCACCGTGCCCGCCCCGCTGAACTATGCGCCCCCCGGCTATCCGCCCTTCCCCGGCGCCATCTGCACGTCCGTCAACGACGTGATCTGCCATGGCATTCCCGGTGACCGCGTGCTCAAGAACGGCGACGTCGTGAACCTCGACATCACCGTGATCACGAAGGAAGGCTATTACGGCGACACGAGCCGCATGTTCGTGGTCGGCGAAGGCTCGATCCTCGCCAAGCGCCTGGCGCAGGTGACCTACGAATGCATGTGGAAGGGGATCCAGCAGGTGCGCAACGGCGCGCGTCTCGGCGATATCGGCCATGCCATCCAGACGCACGCGGAGGCCGCCGGCTACAGCGTGGTGCGCGAGTACTGCGGCCACGGCATCGGCAAGAACTTCCACGAAGATCCGCAGATCCTGCACTACGGCCGTCCGGGCACCGGCGCCGAGATCAAGACCGGCATGATCTTCACGGTGGAGCCGATGATCAACGCGGGCAAGCGCGACATTCGCACGATGCCCGACCACTGGACCGTCAAGACGCGCGACCGCAGCCTGTCCGCGCAATGGGAGCATACGGTGCTGGTGACGGATACCGGCTACGAGGTGCTGACTTTATCGGCGGGGTCGCCGGTACCGCCCGCCTTCATCACCGAACCCGTCGCGGCCTGAGGCCGCCATCGAACCCGGGGCGCCGACGATGGCGCCCTTTGTGCTTTCAGCCGTGAAGAATTCACTCGCCCACGCCATGGACACCACGCCGGAACTGCTGCTGTGCCAACGCATCCGCGACAGGCTGCGTGCCGACAAGCAGGCGCTGTTCGCCGAGTTCGAGGCGAGCAACCAGGTGCATCCGCTCGTCACCAGGCTGCGGCGCGCCGTGGATGCCGCGCTCATCGAGGCGTGGACCGGGCTCGAGCTGCCGCGCGATGCCGCGCTCGTCGCGGTCGGCGGGTATGGGCGTGGCGAGCTGTTTCCGCATTCGGACGTGGACGTGCTGCTACTGCTGCGCGCGGAGCCCGATGCCGAGTGCGCGTCCAAGCTCGAACGCTTTATCGGCCTGTGCTGGGATCTGGGGCTCGAGATCGGGTCCTCGGTGCGTACCGTCGACGACTGCATCCGCGAGTCCGCGGCCGACATCACGATCCGCACCTCGTTGCTCGAAGCGCGCCTGCTGACCGGCAGCCGCAGGCTGTTCGAGGAACTGCGCACGCGCTATGACGCCGACATGGATGCCGGCGACTTTTTCCAGGCCAAGCTGCTGGAAATGCGCCAGCGCCACGCGAAGTACCAGGACACGCCCTACGCGCTCGAGCCGAACTGCAAGGAGAGCCCGGGCGGCTTGCGCGATCTGCAGGTGATCCTGTGGATGACGCAGGCGGCAGGCCTTGGCGACAGCTGGAAGCAGCTGTTCGAGCGCGGGCTGCTGACCGAGCGCGAGGCGCAGGAGCTCACGCGCAACGAGCGCCTGCTGCGCACGATCCGCGCGCGCCTGCATCTGCTGGCCGGGCGCCGGCAGGACGTGCTCGTGTTCGATCTCCAGACGGCGCTGGCGGAGGCCTTCGGTTATCGCCAGAACAACCACAAGCGCGCGAGCGAGCAGCTCATGCGCCGCTATTACTGGGCGGCCAAGGCCGTTACGCAGTTGAACAGCGTGCTGCTGCTCAACATCGAGGCGATGCTGTTCCCCACCGAGTCGAAGGTGACGCGCGTGCTGAACGACCGCTTCGTCGAGCGCCAGGGCATGCTCGAGATCACGAGCGACGATCTCTACGAGCGCGAGCCGCACGCGATCCTGGAGACGTTCCTGCTCTACGAGCGCACGCCCGGGGTGAAGGGGCTTTCGCCGCGGACGCTGCGGGGGCTCTACAACGCGCGCACCGTGATGGATGCGTGCTGGCGCAACGATCCCGAGAACCGCCGGCTGTTCCTCGCCATCATGCAGGAGCCGCAGGGCATCACGCATGCGATGCGGCTGATGAACCAGACAAGCGTGCTCGGCCGCTATCTGATCAATTTCCGCCGGATCGTCGGGCAGATGCAGCACGACCTGTTCCACGTCTATACCGTGGACCAGCACATCCTGATGGTGCTGCGTAATCTGCGGCGATTCGCGATCGTCGAGCATACGCACGAGTTTCCGTTTTGCAGTCAGCTCATCGCCAGTTTCGATCGGCCCTGGGTACTGTGGACAGCGGCGCTGTTCCATGACATCGCCAAGGGACGCGGCGGCGACCATTCCAAGCTCGGCGTGGTCGATGCGCGGCGCTTCTGCAAGCAGCATGGAATCTCGCGCGAGGACACCGATCTGATCGCCTGGCTCGTCGAGCATCACCTGACGATGAGCCATGTCGCGCAGAAGCAGGATCTGACCGATCCCGAGGTCGTGCATGCGTTTGCCAAGGTGGTGGGCAACGAGCGTTATCTGACCGCGTTGTATCTGCTGACCGTCGCGGATATTCGCGGGACGAGTCCCAAGGTGTGGAATGCCTGGAAGGGCAAGCTGCTCGAGGACCTGTATCGCATTACGCTGCGGGTGCTGGGGGGCGCGCAGCTCGATCCGCATTCGCTCTGGGCGCAGCGGCGCGACGAGACCATCGCGCAACTGCGGCTCAAGGCCTTCGACCCCGATCTCGGCAAGCCGCTTTGGGACAAGCTCGATGTGTCGTTCTTCCTGCGGCACGATGCGCGCGACATTGCGTGGCTCACGCGCAATCTCTTCAACAAGGTGGACAGCGAGTCGGCCGTGGTGAAGGCGCGCATCTCGCCCGCCGGCGAGGGGTTGCAGATCGCGGTCTACGTGAAGGACCAGCCCGACCTGTTCGCGCGGATCTGCGGGTACTTCGAGCGCAAGGCGTTTTCCATTCAGGATGCCAAGATTCACACCACGCGTCATGGGTATGCACTCGATACCTTCCAGGTGACCGATCCCGGGCTCGCGGGCGACTATCGCGACATTCTTGCGCTGGTCGAGCATGAGCTCGCGGAGCGGCTGCGGCTAGAATGCCCGTTGCCGGAACCGACGCAGGGCCGTCTGTCGCGCCAGTCGCGCAGTTTTCCGATCAAGCCGCGCGTGGACCTGCGTCCCGACGAGCGTGGCCAGTACTACATCCTTTCGCTATCCGCCAATGACCGTACGGGTCTGCTCTACTCGATCGCGCTTGTGCTGGCGCGCCATCGGGTATCGGTGTTCTCGGCGCGGATCAATACGCTCGGCGAGCGTATCGAGGACGTGTTCCTCGTCGATGGCGGACGCCTGTCTTCGGACAATCGATTACAGCTTCAGCTCGAGCAGGACCTGCTCGATGCGCTGGCGGTCTGAACGACCGCCGCATTCGTACCCAATATGACCGATAGCAAAACGCCCGGGCGCAAGACGCTGGGCATCAAGACTTCCACCTCCTCCGAACCCGCGAAGAAGGCGACGCGGCCTGTGCGCGTGTCCGACCTCAATCGCAAGCGGGTGCAGGCGGTGCAGGAGGGGATCAAGCAGGCGAAGGAGAAGGCGGGCGCTGGGAAGCGGAAGCCCCAGACGGGTCAGGGGGACGAGGGCCGGGCGCCGCGCCGGTTCGAGGGCGACTCGCGTCCGCCTCGGCGCGATGGCGATGACCGTCCGCCCCGTCGCTATGGCGACGATGCCGGTCGTCCGCCGCGCCGCTTCGATGGCGACTCGCGCCCTCCGCGCCGCGAGGGCGACGATCGGCCGCCTCGTCGCTACGGCGACGATGCCGGTCGTCCGCCGCGCCGGTTCGATGGCGACTCGCGCCCTCCGCGCCGCGAGGGCGATGACCGCGCGCCCCGTCGCTATGGCGACGACGTCGGTCGTCCGCCGCGCCGGTTCGATGGCGACTCGCGCCCGCCGCGCCGCGAGGGCGATGACCGCGCGCCTCGTCGCTACGGCGACGATGCCGGTCGTCCGCCGCGCCGGTTCGATGGCGACTCGCGCCCTCCGCGCCGCGAGGGCGATGGCCGCGCGCCCCGTCGCTACGGCGACGATGCCGGTCGTCCGCCGCGCCGCTTCGATGGCGACTCGCGTCCTCCGCGCCGCGAGGGCGATGACCGTCCGCCGCGTCGCTACGGCGACGATGCCGGTCGTCCGCCGCGCCGGTTCGAGGGCGACTCGCGTCCGCCTCGGCGCGAAGGCGATGACCGCCCGCCTCGCCGGTTCGACGGCGACTCGCGCCCGCCGCGCCGTGAAGGCGACGACCGCCCGCCGCGTCGCTATGGCGACGACGAAGGTCGCGCGCCGCGCAGGTTCGAGGGTGATTCGCGTCCGCCTCGGCGTGAGGGCGACAACCGCCCGCCTCGGCGGGATGCGGAGCGGAGTGCGGGGACGCGCGAGCGGCGGTTCAGTGATGGCGCGGACCGTGCCCGCCCCGCCCCGCGCGCAACGGACGCGCCGCGCGTCGAGGAACACGCGGCCGCGCGCGCCGAGGACGATGGTCTCGTGCGGTTGTCCAAGCGCATGTCCGAACTCGGCTTATGCTCCCGGCGTGAAGCCGACGAATGGATCCCCCGTGGCTGGGTGCTCGTGGACGGCAAGCCCGTGACCGAGCTCGGCACGCGCATTCGCCCGGATGCCGAGATCGAGATCCTGCAGGCCGCGCGCTCCGAGCAAGGCGAGCGGGTCACCGTGCTGCTGAACAAGCCCGTGGGCTACGTGTCAGGCCAGGCCGAGGACGGCTACGAGCCCGCGGCGGTGCTGTTTGCCCCCGAGAACCAGTGGGAGGACGACCCCACGCGCAAACGCTTTGCCCCGTGGCAACGCAAGAACCTCGCGCCGGCGGGGCGGCTGGACATCGACTCCACCGGCCTGCTCGTGCTGACGCAGGACGGCCGCGTCGCGCGCGCGCTGATCGGCGACGACTCGACGGTCGAGAAAGAATACCTCGTGCGCGTGGTATGGCAATCGCCGCAGGGCGATGTCGAACGCAACATCAGCGAGGTCTTCCCCGCCGAGCAGCTCGAGCTCCTGCGACATGGCTTGTCGCTCGATGGCGTGGTGCTCAAGCCCGCCAAGGTCAGCTGGCAGAACGAGGAGCAGTTGCGCTTCGTGCTGCGTGAGGGCCGCAAGCGTCAGATTCGGCGGATGTGTGAGCAGGTGGGGCTCAAAGTCGTCGGCCTGAAGCGCGTGCGCATGGGCCGCATCGTCCTGGGCGACCTGCCCGTCGGGCAGTGGCGATTCCTTGGACCGTTCGAGAAGTTCTGATGTCTGGATAGACGGCCCGCTCCCCGCGGGAGAGGGGAGCCAACCGGTGGTGAACGGGCTACACGATCGCCGGCAGCCGCGACAGGCCCTGTTCGCTGGCCTCATCCATCGGCACATACACCAGCATCCGCACCCCATTCCGCGGCGACGACCACCAGTTGTTGCTGTGGAGGTTCAGCACCCCGGTCTCGGGGTGGAAAAAGCGTTTGGTCTGGTTCTCGAAGCCCCGCACCTGATACCGGGGCCATAGTTCGCTGAAGGTCTGCGACACCGCCATATACCGCTGCAACGCGGCCTGCCAGACCGGATCGTGCGTATGCTCGGCCATCTGCGCGCGGAACAGTGCGACCATCGCGGTCACCATGCCTTCCCAATCGACGACGACCGATTTCCAGCCAGGCTGGGTAAGTGACAGGTAGAGGCAGTTGCGGTCTTCGGGCGGCACGCGGGACAGATCCATGCCCACAAGCCTGCAATACGCGTCGTTGAACCCCAGGATATCGAACCGCGTGTTCTCCACCAACGCCGGCAACGGACTCAACTGGTCGAGAATGCGCTGCGTCGCGGGCGAGACCACCTCGCACGGTGCCTTGACCAGAGGCGGCCTGGGCATGCCCGCCAGCACGAACAGATGCTCGGTTTCCGACTCGCTGCATTGCAGGGCCGAGGCGACCGCGGACAGCACCTTGGTGGACACGCGAATCGGCCGTCCCTGTTCGAGCTTCGTGTACCACGTGATGCCGATATCGGCGAGCGCCGCGACCTCCTCGCGCCGGAGGCCCGGCGTCCGCCGCCGCCCCATGCGACCGAGGCCCATGGCCGAGGGATCGAGGCTTTCGCGGCGGGCGCGGAGGAATGCGCCGAGTTCCAGCGAACGGCTGTCACCGGGCGAATCGATGCCATCTTCAGCCAGATCGACAGGGTCGAGGATGCCGGGGCGCGCAGTCATGGGGACACTCCTGAAACCAAGGGTCAACGCGTAGGCTGACACAATTTATACCAGTCTAGGCTGGGCTCTTGTACCAGTCTAGGCGACCTCCGATACTACCGCACATCGCATTGCGACCGCAGGTATACCCCAATGAATACGCCCTCCTCTCCCTCGCTGGCGAAAGCCGGCCTCTACGTGCTGCTGGCAGGCCAACTACTGCCGCAGATCGATTTCTCGATCGTCAACGTGGCCCTCAACGCCATCGAACAGTCGCTGCACGCAACCGCCACCGAGCTCGAACTGATGGTCGCCGTCTACGGCGTGGCCTTCGCCGTGTGCCTCGCCATGGGCGGCCGCCTCGGCGACAACTTCGGCCGCCGCCGGGTGTTCAACGCCGGCGTGCTGCTGTTCGGCATCGCGTCCCTGCTCTGTGGTATCGCCGATTCCATGCTCATGCTGCTCGCCGCCCGCGTGCTGCAGGGCGCCGCCGCCGCGCTGCTCGTGCCGCAGATTCTCGCGACGATTCACGTGGGCCTGCGCGGCCACGCGCATTCCCGAGCCATCGCGTTGTTCGGGTCGGTCAGCGGCATCGCGTTCATCATCGGGCAGGTGCTCGGCGGCGTGCTGGTCTCCGCCGATATCGCCGGCCTGGGCTGGCGCAGCGCGTTTCTGATCAACCTGCCCGTCTGCGCGGCCATCCTCGTGCTGTCGCCGCGGCTGATCCCCGAGACGCGCCGGGAAAACGCGTTTGGCATCGACGTGCCGGGCACCGCGATCCTCGCGGTGATCATCATCGCTATCCTCGTGCCGCTCGCCATGGGCCCCACGATGCATTGGTCGTGGCCCCTGCTCGCGACGATGGCCGCCGCCGTGCTGCTCATCGCGCTGCTGTGGCGCGTGGAACTGCGCCAGGAACGCCTGGGCCGGCACCCCCTGCTGCCGCCCTCGCTCATGCGCCTGCCGAGCGTGCGCTTCGGCCTGACCATCGCCATCCTGCTGTTCACGAGCTGGAGCGGCATGATGTTCGTGCTGGCACTCGCGCTGCAATCGGGCGCGCACCTCACGCCGACGCAATGCGGCAACGCGTTCATCGCGCTCGGCACCGCGTACTTCATCTGCGCGGTGCTCAGCGCGCGCATCGTCGCGGCGATCGGCCGCACGCGTACGCTCATCGCCGGATGCTCGCTTCATATCGTCGGCATGCTGGCGCTGTGCTACACGCTGCATCATGTGTGGCCGCATCCCGACTGGATGGACCTTGCACCGCCGACCATCGTGATCGGCTTCGGCAATGCACTGATGGTGGGTTGCTTCTATCGGATCGGGCTGGCGGATATTCCGGCCGATCACGCGGGCGCGGGGAGCGCGATGCTGGCGACGATGCAGCAGGCGTCGTTCGGTCTGGGATCGGCGTTGCTGGGGACGGTGTTCGCGCAGGTGTTGCATCACCATGCGGCGGGCAATGCCGGTACGTCCACGTTCGTGCCGGCTGCGTACCTCGAAGCCACGCTGGCGGGGCTGGTCGCGGAGCTCGCGTTGATCGCGCTGCTGCTGGCGGCGGCGGTGCGCTACCACGCGCGGCATGGGCAGCCGGTGCTGGCCCCCGCCGCCCAGTCGTCTTGATGAGTCCTCGGGATTAGTCCTCGGGATTAATCGTCATAATCCGCGGGCAATTCAGGAAAGAGGACTTCGGTGAAGCCAAAGCGCGAGAAGTCCTCGATCCGCATCGGGTACAGCACCCCGAGCAGGTGGTCGCACTCGTGCTGCACGACGCGCGCATGAAAGCCGTCCGCGACGCGCTCGATGCGATGGCCTTCGATGTCGTAGCCCGAGTACCGCAGATGCGTGTAGCGCGGCACCACGCCGCGCATGCCGGGCACCGACAGGCAGCCTTCCCAGCCCTCTTCGCGCTCTTCCGATAACGGCTCGATGACGGGATTGATCAGCACCGTCTTCGGCACCATCGGCCGGTCCGGCTGATTTGGCACGCGATCGAATCCGAAGATCACGACCTGCAGGTCCACGCCGATCTGCGGCGCGGCCAGGCCCGCGCCATTCGCGTGGGCCATCGTGTCGAACATGTCCTCGACGAGCGCACGCAGTTCGGGCGTATTGAAACGCGTCACGGGTTGCGCGACGCGCAACAGCCGCGGATCGCCCATCTTCAGGATGTCTCGAATCATCGCTCTACCTCCGGTTCAACCCGCGCCCGCTTCACGCAGCAGCGCGAGCATGCCATCCTCGTCGATCACGGCCACGCCGAGCGCCTGTGCCTTCTCGAGCTTGCTGCCCGCCTCGGCCCCGGCCACCACGTAGTCCGTCTTCTTCGACACCGAGCCCGCCACCTTGGCGCCCGCGGCCTCGAGCATCTCCTTCGCCGCCTCGCGAGAGAGCGTCGGCAGCGTGCCGGTGAGCACGAAGGTCTTGCCCGCGAACGGCGCCGGCGCGCGCGCGGCGGGTTCGCTCTCGGAGGGCGTCACGCCCGATGCCAGCAGGTCCTCGATCACCTGGCGATTGTGCTCTTCCGCGAAGAAGTTCGCGATCGACTGCGCGACCACCGGGCCAACGTCGTTGACCTCGAGCAGCGCCGCCTCGTCGGCATCCATCACCGCCTGCAGCCGGCCAAAGTGTTTGGCCAGATCCTTGGCGGTAGATTCCCCGACATGGCGAATGCCCAGTGCGAAGATGAAACGATTGAGCGCTGGCGTGCGCGAACCGTCGATGGCCGCGACGATATTGGCCGCCGACTTCTCCGCCATGCGGTCAAGCGCCGACAGTTTCATCACACCGAGCTTGTACAGATCCGCCGGCGTGCGCACGATGCCCTGATCCACGAGCTGCTCGACGAGCTTGTCGCCGAGGCCTTCGATATCCATCGCGCGGCGCTGCGCGAAATGCAGCAGCGCCTGCTTGCGCTGCGCGGCGCAGATCAGCCCGCCCGTGCAGCGCGCGATGGCCTCGCCCTCGAGCTTCTCGATATGCGAGCCACAGACCGGGCACTCGGTCGGCATCACGAACGCCCGCGCGTCGTCGGGGCGGCGTTCCGCCACCACGGCCACGACTTCAGGAATCACGTCGCCCGCGCGGCGGACGATCACGGTGTCGCCAATATGCACGTCCTTGCGGCGGACCTCGTCCTCGTTGTGCAGCGTCGCGTTGGTGACGGTGACGCCGCCAACGAACACGGGCGCCAGGCGCGCCACGGGCGTGATCGCGCCAGTGCGGCCGACCTGCACCTCGATGTCCTCGACGATCGTGGTCATCTCCTGCGCGGGAAACTTGTGCGCCAGCGCAAAGCGCGGCGCGCGCGAGACAAAGCCGAGCTGTTCCTGCTCCGCCAGCGCGTTGACCTTGTAGACCACGCCATCGATGTCGTACGGCAGCTGGGCGCGGCGCTCGCCGATCTCGCGATAGAACGCCAGCAGGCCGGGCGCGCCCTTCACCACGCGGCGCTCGGTGCAGACCGGCAACCCGAGCCGGGCGAACCCGTCCAGCATCACGCTGTGGGTGACCGGGCGATCGACGCCCCGCAACTCGCCGATGCCGTAGGCAAAGAACGACAGCGGCCGCTTCGCCGTGATGCGCGGATCGAGCTGTCGCAGGCTGCCCGCGGCCGCGTTGCGCGGATTGACGAAGGTCTTCTCGCCGGCCTCGGCCTGACGGGCGTTGAGCCTGTCGAAGTCCTCGCGGTACATGAAGACCTCGCCGCGCACCTCGAGCACTTCAGGAGCGTCCCCGCGCAGCTTGAGCGGAATGGCCTTGATCGTCCGCACGTTCGCGGTCACGTCCTCGCCGGTCTCGCCATCGCCGCGCGTGGCGGCCTGCACGAGCTTGCCGTTCTCGTAGCGCAGCGACATGGCGAGGCCATCGAACTTGAGCTCGCAGGCGTACTCCACGGCGCTATCGATCTGCTCGGCCTGACTGAACAGATCCTGCGGCGTCTCCGCAGCCGGCACGGGCGCGGCACGGCCGAGGCCTTGCGCGCAGCGGCGGTCGAAGTTGATCACGTCCTCGTCCTCGAAGCCGTTGTTCAGCGACAGCATCGGCACACGATGGCGCACGGCATCGAACGCGGCGAGCGGCGCCCCGCCCACGCGCTGCGTCGGCGAGTCGTCGGTCAGCAGTTCGGGATGCTCGGTCTCGAGCGCCTGGAGTTCGCCGAACAGCGCGTCGTATTCCGCATCGGGAATGGTCGGCGCGTCGAGCACGTAATACTGGTAGCTATGGCGATCGAGTTCCTCGCGCAGCCACTGCACGCGCTCCGCGGGCGAAGAAACGCCAGCCGGCGCGGAGGCCGATGCCTGCGCGCCACGGGTATTTCCGGTCATCGTGGCGCTCCTACAGGCTGAACAGGCGCTGCGCCACAGGCGAGCCGGCGGGCATGCCGCGCGCCTCGAGCTTGTCGTACAGCTTTTCCAGCTGCCCGAAGATCGCGACGAACGATGCCTCCGTCAACGGGCGCATGTTGTCGTCGACGAGCTGCGCGCCCATGCGCTGGGCGAGGCTATAGCCGTACTCGCACACGGTCTTGAACGGCTTGGTCGATTGCGCGGAAACGGGCACGTCCAGCAGCAGCGTGATCTGGCGACCGGCATTGATCGTCAGGTCGTCGCGCAGGAAGTTCGTGTCGCCGAACTGCAGCGTGAACAGCGGACGCTGGACGCCATCGCTATCGGCCTGGTAGCGCGAGAAACGCGTGCCGTCGCGCGACAGCACGAGGCCATCCTGCGTGGCGACGTTCTGCACGTACGCGGCCGACCATGGGGCGCCGTCGGAGATCACGTTGACGCCGAGCTGCACGTCGCAACCCGCGGCAAACCCGTCGAGCTCGCGTGCGTTGGCCACGGTCTCGGTCATGTCGGGCAGCTCGGCCGATGCGTCGAGCGCCTCGGCGAGCGCCTCCACCGCGTTGACGAACTCCGAGAATTCCAGCGCATTGAGCGGGCCGCTGCGGTTGGCCAGCTGCACGGCCACCTGCAGGTCTTCGTACTGGTGGCCCGCGGTCACGGGCTCCCACGCATTGACTTCGGCGCGCAGGCCTTCGATATGGACCTGCTTGGTGCCGGCGCGGCGCAGGCGCCCCGTCAGCGGCAGGATGCGGTCGCCCGACGCCTTGCGCTCCAGGTGCATCGGCACGATGCAGTCGATCAGCGGATCGATCACGGCGGGCGATGGCTGGCCGTCGAGCGGCGACGGTTCGGATTTCGGTTCCGGCTTCAGGCTCGCGGTGCCCAGCTGCGGCGACGGTTGCGCCTCGGCGGCGGTGGTCGCAGCGTTCGCTGCCGCGAGCGCGGCGGCATCCTTGTCCTCCGCGACGGCGGTACCTGTGTCCGCGTCTTCGGCGGGATGAGCGGCGTCCGCGGCATGCGCCGGCTCACCGGGCTTGCGCGTCACGGCCGAGGCGTTGGCCACCTCCTCCGCGACGGCTTCGTCGGCATCGGCGCCGGCGGCCGCGGCATGGGCGGCATGCGCGGCCACCGCGGCCTCGCTGGCGTCGGCGTCCTGCACCGCCCCGGCACCGACGGATACGGCCGCGCCCTTGCCGGCGCCGCCAAGCGTCGGCTCACGGCGCGAGACATGCTCGGGCGGCGTCTCCTGCAGCCTGGCGGCGGTCTCGGGCCGCACGGTCTTGCCCACCACCGGCTCGCGCATCGGCGGCAGGTCGTCTTCCGGCATCAGCGGGCGCACGCGGCGCGATTTGTGGATTTGCCAACGGTTGTACGCCACCAGCAACAGCAGCAATACGACACCGGCGATGATCAGGGCATTCTGCAGTTCCATCAGGCGGCCTCCGCCATCGATACCGCTGCGTCCATATCCACCGCGACGATGCGCGATACGCCCTGCTCCTGCATCGTCACGCCGATGAGCTGATGGGCCATTTCCATTGCAATCTTGTTGTGCGAGATGAACACGAACTGCGTCTTGTCCGACATGCGCGCCACCATGTTCGCGTAGCGCTCGGTGTTCGCGTCGTCGAGCGGCGCGTCCACTTCGTCGAGCAGGCAGAACGGTGCGGGGTTGAGCTGGAACATCGCGAACACCAGCGCGATCGCGGTCAGCGCCTTCTCGCCACCGGACAGCAGGTGAATGGTCGAGTTCTTCTTGCCGGGCGGCTGCGCCATGACCTGCACGCCGGCGTCGAGGATTTCTTCGCCCGTCATGATGAGGCGGGCCTGGCCGCCACCGAACAGCGACGGGAAGAGCTCGCCGAAATGATGGTTGACCTGGTCGAACGTGCCTTGCAGCAGCGCGCGCGTTTCCTGATCGATCTTGGCGATCGCGTCCTCCAGCGTGTTGATCGCATCGTTGAGGTCGGCGGACTGCGCATCGAGGAACGTCTTGCGTTCGCGCGCGGCGGCCAGCTCGTCCAGTGCGGCCATGTTCACCGGGCCGAGCGCGTTGATCGCGTTATTGAGGCGCGTGACTTCGCCTTGCAGGTACGACGGCTTGAGATCGCCCGTGAGCTTGTCGGCGAGCGCGGCCTCATCGACTTCGGCCGTGGTCAGCTGCTCGCTGAACTGCTCCTGATTCAGGCGCGCGGCCTGTTCCTTGAGCTGGTACTCGGTGATGCGGTCGCGCAGCGGCTGCAGGCTGCGCTCGGCGGCCAGCCGCTGCTCGTCATAGGTGCGCAGCTGCGCGGACAACGCGTCGAGTTCGATGCGCGCGGCCGACAGCTTCTCTTCCTTCTCCGCGCGGATTTCGAGCGCTTCCTGCAGGCCCGTGTGCGCGGTTTGTTCGTTGATCGTCTCGAGTTCCGCGCGGGCGTTCTCGAGCGATTCGGCGATACGTTCCGACTGGTCGGCCGCCATCTGGATATTGCGGCGCAGTTCGTCGATGCGGCCCGACAGGTTGCGCTCGGCAAAGAGGGCTTCCTGCGCGGCGCGCTCGAAATCGCGCAACTGGTTTCGCGCGGACGCCAGCTTCGTGTCGAGCGCGTCGAAGGCCATCTGCTGGTCCTCGTGCGCGGCCTGCAGGTCCGCGAGCGCGGCGTCGTGCTGCTCGAACGCGGCCTCCGATTCGGCGCGCACCGCGCGCTGCTCCTCGATCTGCGCCATGATCTCGGCGAGTTCGTCGCGGATCTGGCCGCTACGCGCGGAGAAGCGTTCCATCGCCTGCGACAGCTTGAGCACGTCCATCTGCAGCGCATGCACGCGGCGCGTGGCCTGCTCGGCGCGGCCACGTGCTTCGCTCAGGGCCTGACTCGCCTGCGTGTACGCGGACTCCGCGCGCACGGCCTGGCTCTTCGCTTCGTCGGACAGCAGCATCTGCGCGCGCACCTGCTTCTGCAGGTTCTCGATCTCCTGCTCGCGCGCGAGCATGCCCGCCTGTTCCGAATCGGCGGCATAGATCTGGATCGCATTGCGGCCGATCAGGTGACCTTCCGCCACGACGAACGACGCGCCGTCGGGCAGCGTCTGGCGCGCGGCCATCGCCTGGGCGATGTCGGTCGCGGTGTAGATGTCGGCGAGCCAGTCCTGCATGACCGCGCGGATGCCGGGCTCGGTGATCTGCACGAGCGACATCAGCGGACGCAAGCCGGCCGGTGCCTCGATCGGGCGGGCGGCGGGCGGCGGCGTGTAGAACGCCAGCTTGGCCGGCGGCGCATCCGAGAGGAACGCCTTGACCCAGTCGAGGTTCGACACCTCGAGCGCCGCGAGCTTTTCGCGCAGCACGGATTCGAGCGCGTTTTCCCAGCCCGGCTCGATATGGACCTTCTTCCAGAGCCGCGGCAGTTCCGCCAGACCATGGCGTTCCAGCCAGGGCTGGACCTTGCCGTCCGTCTGCACGTTTTCCTGCAGCTGCCGCAGCGCGGCCAGGCGCGCCTCCAGCGAGGCAATCGCGGCGGCTTCGCTCTGCACGCGTTCCTGCGCGGCTCGGCGTTCGGCATCGAGGCGCGGCACGCTGTCCTCGCTGTCCATCAGCACGGCCTGCGCTTCCTCGAGCATCGCTTCCTGCTCGGCGAGTTCCTCGCGCTGCTGTTCCAGGCGGGTTTCGTCCGGACGATCGAGGCCCTTTTCCTCGAGCGACAGGCGTTCGCGGCGCTGCTCGAGCTGCTGGAGCATCTGGTCCGCGTTGCGCTGCTGCGCGGCTTCGAGCTTCAGCGTCTGCTCGGCCTGCGCGATCCCCGTGCGTTGTTCGTTGAGGCGCTGCTGCGCCTCGCGCCATTGCGCTTCGAGCGTCGGCAGTTCGTCGGTCTTCTGCGCGACGGCCTCCTGCGCTTCCACGGTGCGGCCCTCGGCCACGGCGAGGTTTTCCTCCGCCTGCGCGAGTTCGTCGGTGGCCTGTTCGGCCTTGCCCTGCCATTGGTCGCGTTGCGCGGTGAGCGCGGCGATCTGGGCCTGCACGCGATTGCGCGATTCCACGACGAAGCGGATCTCGGCCTCGAGCTTGCTGACCGTTGCATTGGCTTCGTACAGCGCGCCCTGCGCGGCGTGCATGCCGTCCGACGCGGTGTAATGCGCCGCGCGCATCGTCTCGAGTTCGGCCTCGACATGGCGCAGCTGCGCCGTCTGGGCTTCCAGATCGATCTGCGCCTGCTCGATGGCGCGCTGGTGGCGTTCCTGCTCGGCCTGCGCTTCGCGCTTGCGCAGCAGCCACAGCAGATGCTGCTTCTCTTCGCCTTCCGCCTGCAGCGTCTTGAAGCGCTGCGCCACCTCGGCCTGCCCTTCGAGCTTGTCGAGGTTGGTGCCGAGCTCGCGCAGGATGTCTTCCACGCGCGTCAGGTTCTCGCGCGTGTCGGAGAGACGGTTCTCGGTTTCGCGGCGGCGTTCCTTGTACTTGGACACCCCCGCGGCTTCCTCGAGGAAAATCCGCATGTCGTCGGGCTTGGCCTCGATGATCCGCGAGATCATGCCCTGCCCGATGATCGCGTACGCGCGCGGACCGAGACCGGTCCCGAGGAAGATGTCCTGGATGTCGCGGCGGCGAACGGGCTGGTTGTTGATGTAGTACGACGAGGTGCCGTCGCGCGTCAGCACGCGCTTGACCGCCACTTCCGCGTACTGGCTCCACTGGCCGGCGGCGCGGCCCTCGGCGTTGTCGAACACGAGTTCGACGCTCGCCCGGCCGGCCTGCTTGCGCGCCGTGGAACCGTTGAAGATGACGTCCTGCATGGACTCGCCACGCAGCTCGGACGCGCGTGATTCGCCCAGCACCCAGCGCACGGCATCAATGATGTTCGATTTGCCGCAGCCGTTGGGACCGACGATGCCGACCAGTTGGCCCGGCACTTGAAAATTGGTGGGATCGACGAAGGACTTGAAGCCCGCCAGCTTGATCGATGACAGTCGCACGTTGTCGTGTGGTTTTCGGCGTTACGGATGGGAATGCGGGCGGGCGCGGTGTGCGTGTGGATTAACATCCACTTTCACCCTGTGTCGCCCGGCGGAATGGCGACAATCATACCATCGCGAAACGCCCCGCCGGCCGCTTTATCCACCGTTGCGCGCGGCATGAAAACCCGAACGGGCATATGGGAAAAGCGTTGTACATCCGCGACTTGCGCGCAATGCTTGATCCAGTCTCTAGAAGTAGAATGGGCGACACGAGATTGTCACAGTGGCAATTCGGACCGAAACTTCTTAGGGTTACGCCTGAGACAACATGGAGAAGTCACATGACGTGGTCGGTGGATGAAATCGATTACGGTGCAATCGACGTGTCGCGCGTGCGGCCAAACCGCACGCTGTTCTATCTGCTGACCTCCGCCTCCTACATGGAGAGCGGCTCCGATACCTATGCGGGCAATCTCGCGCGCCATTACGCGGATACGCCCGAGGCGGCCGGCTGGCTCAGGCAGCACTGGGAGCGGGAGGAATTGCAGCACGGCCTCGCGCTGCGCCGTTATGTGGAGCATGTGTGGCCCGAGTTCGACTGGGAGGCCGGCTACGCGCAGTTCTTCGGCGAATACGAGAAGACCTGCAACGACGACAACCTCGAGTCCTCGCGCGCGCTGGAAATGGCGGCGCGATGCGTCGTGGAAACCGGTACGGCGTCCTACTACCGCGCGCTCGAAGCCGCGAGCGACGAACCGGTGCTGCGGGATCTCTCCCGCCGGATTTCCAGCGACGAGGTCCGCCATTACAAGCATTTTTTCCGCTACTTCAACGATCTGAACGGCCGCGAGCGCCAGGGCCGGTTCAAGGTGCTGGGCGTGCTGGCGCGCCGGCTGCTCGAGATCAAGAACGACGACGCGGAGATCGCGCTGCGCAATATCCTCCGCGTGGAGCGCGGCCGGGACGACATCCCCGCCGCGGAAGTGGCGGCGCTCAATTCCCAGTGCAGCACGGTGGTGAGGCGCAACCTGCCCATCGAGATGACGATCAAGATGCTGCTCCGGCCGCTGCATCTGCATGCGCGCGTCGAGCGCTTCGTGCATCGCCCGCTCGTGGCGATGGTCTCGCTGGCGATCCTGCGCTAGCACCGCGGCGGCGCGGTAGGAGCGGGGTCGGCATTCCTTTATAATGCTGCGTTTCCACCGCATGCACTGCTACGCCACCGTGAATCCGCGCCTCGACCTGCTCCAGACCTATCCTTTCGAGAAACTGCGCGCGCTGGTGGCGGACGTCAAACCCGCCGAGGTCCCGGCGATCAGCTTCGGCATCGGCGAACCCAAGCACCCGACCCCGCAGTTCATCAAGGACGCGCTGCTCGAATCGCTGGGCGGCCTCGCCGTGTACCCGAGCACGATCGGCTCCGATGGACTGCGCCAGGCCGTCGCGCGCTGGCTCGAGCGCCGCTACCACCTGCCCGCGGTCGACGCACTGACGCAGGTGCTGCCCGTCGCGGGCTCGCGCGAGGCGCTGTTCTCGTTCGCGCAGACCGTGATCGATGCCTCGCGGCCGAACCCGCTGGTCGTGTGCCCGAACCCGTTCTATCAGATCTATGAAGGCGCGGCGCTGCTCGCCGGCGCGCGCCCGGTTTTCGCGAACAGCGACCCCGCGCGCAACTTCGCGCCGGCGTTCGAACAGATTCCCGACTCCGCATGGGCCGACGTCCAGTTGCTGTACGTGTGCTCGCCGGGCAATCCGACCGGCGCCGTGATGTCGCTCGACGACTGGAAGCAGCTGTTCGCGCTGTCCGATCGCCACGGCTTCGTGATCGCGTCCGACGAGTGCTACTCCGAGATCTATTTCGACGAGGCCAACCCGCCGCTGGGCGCGCTGGAAGCCGCGCACAAGCTGGGCCGCGGCTTCGAACGGCTCGTCATGTTCTCGAGCCTGTCCAAGCGCTCGAACGTGCCGGGGCTGCGTTCGGGCTTCGTCGCCGGCGATCCGTCGCTGCTGAAGAAATTCCTGCTGTACCGCACGTACCATGGCACCGCGATGAGCGCGTCCGTGCAGGCGGCCAGCGTGGCTGCGTGGAACGACGAAGTGCACGTGCGCGACAACCGCACCGCGTACGTCGAGAAATTCCGCGAGGTCACGCCCATGCTGTCGGAAGTGCTGGACGTGAAGCTGCCCGATGCCGCGTTCTACCTGTGGGCCGACGTGTCGCGCACGGGCCTGTCGGATACCGAGTTCGCGCGGCGCCTGCTTGCCGCGCAGAACCTGACGGTTTTGCCCGGCAGCTTCCTCGCGCGCGACGCGCATGGCGTGAATCCCGGCGTCAATCGCGTGCGCATGGCGCTTGTGGCCACGCCGGACGAATGCCGCTCCGGCGCGCGCCGTATCGTCGAGTTCTGCAAATCGCTCGGCTGAGCGGAATCCCCCTTCTTCGCGATGCCGCGCGGCATCGCACCGATCCTCAACATTACGAACGCAAGAGCGAGAAAACATCATGACGCAAGCACTGCAAGCCCTGATCGACCAGGCCTGGGAAGACCGCGCAAGCCTGTCGCCGAAGTCGGCCCCGAACGATATCCGCGAGGCCGTGGCGAACGTGATCTCGCAACTGGACTCGGGCGCGCTGCGCGTGGCCGAGAAGCAAGGCAAGGAGTGGATCGTCAACCAGTGGGTCAAGAAGGCCGTGCTGCTGTCGTTCCGCCTGGAAGACAACGCGCCGATGAGCGCCGGCGGCTTTGCCCAGTTCTACGACAAGGTGCCGACCAAGTTCGCCAACTGGTCCGCCGAAGACTTCGCCAAGGCGGGCTTCCGCGTGGTGCCGCCCGCCGTGGCGCGCCGCGGTTCGTACATCGCCAGGAATGCCGTGCTGATGCCGTCGTACACGAACATCGGCGCGTACGTCGATGAAGGCACGATGGTCGATACGTGGGCCACGGTCGGCTCTTGCGCGCAGATCGGCAAGAATGTGCACCTGTCGGGCGGCGTGGGCATCGGTGGCGTGCTGGAGCCGCTGCAGGCCAACCCCGTCATCATCGAAGACAACTGCTTCATCGGCGCGCGTTCGGAAGTCGTGGAAGGCGTGATCGTCGAAGAGAACTCGGTGATCTCGATGGGCGTGTACCTCGGCCAGTCGACCAAGATCTACGACCGCGAAACCGGCGAGATCCATTACGGCCGCGTGCCGGCGGGCTCCGTGGTCGTTGCCGGCAACCTGCCGTCGAAGGATGGTTCGTACAGCCTGTATTGCGCCGTGATCGTGAAGAAGGTCGACGCGCAGACGCGCGCCAAGACCAGCCTGAACGACCTGCTGCGCGGCGACTGATCGCCATCGGCCGACGACTCATGGGACTGGACCCCGCTACCGTCGGCACCGTGCTGTCCCTGCTGCCGACGATTCTCGAACAGGCCAACAAGACCATCGAGAAGATCAAGAAGGCGCGGCGCAAGGACGGTACGGACGATAGCGCCGCCAATGCCGACAACGCCGACGCGGGGGGCAACCGCGCGCTCGGCGATGCCGCGCGCACGGCGGCCCGCATCGCCGAGCTCGAAGCCGCCGCGCTCCAGCAGGCGGAGGCCGTCAAGATGCTGGCCGAGCAGCACGCGATCACGATCGAGGCGCTGCGCAAGGAAGCGGCCCGCCTCGATCGCCGCCTGCGCCTGATGACGGCGGTGGCGATGGGTGGCGTGGCGCTTGGCATCGGCGCGCTCGTCATCGCCCTCAACCTCCTGCTCCGCACATCATGACTGTCCTGCTCTACGGCATTCCCAACTGCGACACCGTCAAGAAGGCCCGCACGTGGCTTACCGACCACGGCGTCGACTACACCTTTCACGACTTCAAGAAGCAAGGCGTCAGCGAAGCGATGCTGCGCGGCTGGCTGAAGCACGTGCCGCTGACCACGCTGCTCAACAAGAAGGGCAACACGTACCGCGCGCTGTCGGACGCCGACAAGGCGCTCGCCGAGAGCGAAGCCGGTGCGATCGCGCTGATGCAGCAGAGCCCTTCGCTGATCAAGCGGCCGGTGCTGGAGTCCGGCGGCAAGGTCGAAGTCGGGTTCAAGCCCGAGCAATATTCCGGCGCGTTTTGAGCTCTATACCCAAGCCCGCGTTTTTTTGCCTAGCCATATCGTCATGAATCCCACGCTCGCCCTCACCGAAGACCTGATGCGCCGCCGCTCGGTCACGCCCGCCGACGAAGGCTGCCAGGCCGTGCTCGAATCGCGCCTCAAGGCGCTCGGCTTCACCTGCGAAGCCATCGTCAGCGGACCTGACGACTTCCGCGTGACCAACCTCTGGGCGGTCAGGCGCGGCACGCGGGGCACGGACGGCAAGCTGCTCGCGTTCGCGGGCCACACCGATGTCGTGCCGACGGGCCCGCTCGACCAGTGGACGTCGGATCCGTTCCTGCCGACGCATCGTGACGGCAAGCTCTACGGCCGCGGCGCGGCGGACATGAAGACGTCGATCGCGGGCTTCGTGGTCGCCGTCGAGGAATTCGTGCAGGCGCATCCGGACCATGCCGGTTCGATCGCGTTCCTGATCACCAGCGACGAGGAAGGTCCGGCGCACGACGGCACCGTCAAGGTCGTGGAAGCGCTGCGCGCGCGCGGCGAGCGCCTGGACTACTGCGTGGTGGGCGAGCCGACCTCGGTCGATACGCTTGGCGACATGGTCAAGAATGGCCGCCGCGGTTCGCTGTCGGGCAAGCTCACCGTGAAGGGCGTGCAGGGCCATATCGCCTACCCGCACCTTGCGCGCAACCCGATCCATCTGGCCGCGCCGGCGCTGACCGCGCTCGTCGGCGAGACGTGGGACGAAGGCAATGAGTACTTCCCGCCGACCACGTGGCAGATGTCGAACATCCACGCGGGCACGGGCGCGACCAACGTGATTCCAGGTCACGTGACCATCGACTTCAACTTCCGCTTTTCCACGGCAAGCACGCCGGACGGCCTCAAGGCGCGCGTGCATGCGATTCTCGATGCGCATCAGCTCGACTACACGCTCGACTGGACGCTCGGCGGCGAGCCGTTCCTGACGCCGCGTGGCGACCTGTCGGAAGCCCTCACGGCGGCCATCGCCGCCGAGACCGGCGTGAAGACCGAGCTGTCGACGACAGGCGGTACGTCCGATGGGCGCTTCATCGCGAAGATCTGCCCGCAGGTCATCGAGTTCGGGCCGCCGAACGCGAGCATCCACAAGATCGACGAGCACGTGGAAGTCCGCTTCATCGAGCCGCTGAAGAACGTCTACCGCGGCGTGCTTGAACGTCTGATCGCCTAACCAAGATTTTGCATCATGGCCCCCACCCCTTCCCATTCTTCACTGCGCACCGTGCGCGATCTGCTGCGCTACGCGGTATCGCGCTTCCATGGGGCCAGGCTCTCGTTCGGTCATGGCAGCGCCAATGCGTATGACGAAGCCGCCTACCTGGTGCTCCATACGCTGACGCTGCCGCTGGATACGCTCGACCCGTTCCTCGACGCGCGCCTGCTGCCGGAGGAAATCGATGCGGTGCTCGCCGTGATCGAACGCCGCGTGACCGAGCGCGTGCCCGCCGCGTACATCACGCACGAGGCGTTCATGCACGGCCTGCGTTTCTACGTGGACTCGCGCGTGATCGTGCCGCGCAGTTTCGTCGGCGAACTGCTGCAGGAAGGGCTCGAGCCCTGGATCGGCGACGTGTCGCAGATCGGGCCGGTGCTCGAACTCTGCACGGGCTCGGGTTGCCTGCCCATCATCGCGGCGCACGTCTGGCCCGCGGCCCATATCGATGCGGTGGACCTGTCGCCGGACGCGCTTGCCGTCGCACGCCGCAACGTGGCCGACTACCGCATGGAAGACCGCATCACCCTGTTCGAGGGCGACCTCTATGATCCCCTGCCGGCTGGCGCTACATACGACGTGATCCTGACCAACCCGCCCTACGTCAACGAAGCCTCGATGCGCGACCTGCCTCCCGAGTATCTGGCGGAGCCGCGCATGGCGCTGGCGGGCGGCGACGACGGCATGGACATCGTGCGCCGGATCGTCGCGGGCGCGAAAAAACGGCTCAATCCGGGCGGTGTGCTGGTTGTCGAGATCGGCAACGAGCATGCGAACGTCGAGGCCGCGTTCCCGCACCTCGAGATCGTCTGGCTGCCCGTGAGCGCCGGCGAGGAGCAGGTGTTCCTCGTAACCTACGAAGCGCTGCCCGGCTAGTTTCGTTTCACACAACAGTGGCAGGCCTGCCACGTTTCGTTGTTGCTTCTTCGTTGCAAGACGCGGTTCGCTTGACGGCGTACCGCGTCCGATAGGATCATTCGGGCCGTTACGAATCGTAATGCGAGTTGTTCTCATTGCGATTCGCCATTCGATTCTTGCCCCTGCAATTTCCTGAATTTTCCTATCTCTCCGCCGTCATGACCCTTCGCCGTTCCCCTCGCGTTCGTCCCATTGCCGCGCTCGCCCGCACTGTCGTGCTGGCCGGCTTCCCGCTCTGCGGGGCCGCGCTCGCCCAGACCGCCACGCCTGCGCCGGAAGCCGCCCTGCCGACGGTCACCGTGCAGGCGCGGCAGGACATCGATGTCGGCCCGCAGCTGGACAGGAAGGCATCGGGCGGCGCGCTCGGCAACCGCACGCAGCTGGAGACGCCGTTCTCGACGACCGTCGTGACCGGCGAAGACCTCGCCGACCGTGGCGTCACGAAGATCGGCGACGTGTTCTTCAACGATGCGTCGGTGACGGACAACAGCAACCCCGGCAACGCCTGGGCGTCGTACACGACCGTGCGCGGCCTGCAGCTGGACTGGCGCAACGCGTACAAGATCAACGGCATGCCGTTCATCGCGTACGGCCTCACGATGCCTTACGAACAGCTCGAACAGGTGGAACTGCTCAAGGGCGCGTCGGGCTTCATGTATGGCTTCGGCAATCCGGGCGGCACGGTCAATTACGTGACCAAGAAACCGACGGAGCAGTTCACCGCCAGCGTCGACCTCGGCTACCGTTCGTCGCACGTGTGGACCGAGCACGTCGACATCGGCGGACGCGCGGGTCCCGACAACATGTTCGGTTACCGCCTGAACCTCACGCACGAGGAAGGCAAGCCGAGCAACGCCGTCGGTCTGAACCGCAACACCGTGTCGCTGGGGCTCGACGCGCGCCTCACGCGAGACCTCACGTGGACGTTCGACGGCATCTATCAGGATCGCAACACCTGGGGCGGCACGCCGTCCTTCTACGTCGGCAGCATCGCCGCGAATGGCCAGCTGCCCGGCACGATCAGCGGCCGTGGCGGACTCTACGCCGGCAACGATGCGCACTTCTTCTCGAACCTGCAGGTATATCAGACCGGTCTGCGCTACAGGCTCAACGACGACTGGACCGTCAGCACCACGTACAGCTTCAGCAAGCAGTCGCGCACGCGTAACGAGTCGACGTTCTTCCTCTCGAACGCGGCCGGCGACTACACGGACCTGCGCTACGACGGCTCCGAAAGCCAGCAGTTCACGAACTGGACGACGATGGTCGAAGGCAAGTTCCGCACGGGATTCCTGCGCCATGAACTGGTCGCGGGGTTGAGCTGGCAGGAACAGATCGATCGCTACAGCAGCAACTACGTCAATACCGCGCTCCCGGGCGGCAATCTGTTCGCCCCTTATGTGGGCCAGTACTGGAGCCAGTGGGGCATGACGAAGTATCGCGCGGGCGATACCACGCAGAAGGCCGCGTTCGTCAGCGACACGATCCATATCACCGACAAGTGGTCGGTGCTTGGCGGCCTGCGCGTGACGAACTACGAGCAGAACGGCTACGGCACGCCGGGATCCGTCGGGGCCGACACCAACTACACGAAGCATGGCCTGCTCACGCCGACCGCGGCGATCATGTTCAAGCCGATGCCGAGCACGATGCTGTACGCAAGCTACGTCGAGTCCTTCGACGGCGGCGGTATCGTGTCGTCGTTCTACTCGAATGCGGGCCAGGCGCTGACGCCCGCAAAGAGCCGCCAGTACGAAGTTGGCGCGAAGACCGAACAGGGTATCTGGAACGGCACCGCGGCGCTCTTCCGCATCGAGCAGCGCACCGAGTACGGCCGCGACGCGGGCGCGGGCACGCTGCCGGTGTTCGTGCAGGACGGCAAGTCGATCTATCAGGGCGTGGAACTGGCCGCGGGCGCGCGCATCGGTTCGCAGTGGGAAGTCGGCGGCAGCGCGATGTACCTCGACAGCTACTACGATCAGGGCCAGGCCAATATCGGCAACCGCGTGGCGGGCGCGCCGAACCTGATGCTGACGGGCCGCCTCGCCTATCGCGTGCCGCTCGTGCCGGGCCTGAAGGTCGGCATCGACGGCAAGTACACGAGCACCGTCAAGGCGCGTCCGGAAGGCGACCTGACGCTCGGCGGCTATACGATCTTCAACCTCGGCGCGACCTACAACACGCGCATCGCGGGCAAGGAAGTCACGCTGCGCGCGGCGCTGAGCAACCTGACCAACAAGCGCTACTGGGGCTTCCAGTACGCGAACTACATCCAGCCCGCGGACCCGCGCGCGGTCAGCCTGAGCGCGAAAATCTCGTACTGAGTCCACATACCGGGTCCACTCGCCGGGTCCACTCCCCGGGTCCACTCCCCGGGTCCACTCCCGCGCGCGAGAAAAAAAAGGGCGCACCGCGTGCGCCCTTTTTTTCATCGCGGGGTGCGCTTATTGCGGACCGACCGAGAAGATCGTGCCATTCGACGAGACCTGATAGTAGTCGGCGCCGACGCCGACCCAGTGATGGCCCTTGCGCGGCGCGGGCAGGTCATATTGCTTGTAGTTGTCGATCACGTATTGCCGGTCGCGGAACTCGGTGGGCAGCTTGTCCCCCTTGCTCCATTTCTGCGGCGCGTACGGCGACTGCGCGCCCATCGGCGGCTGCGGCGGACGTCCGCCGCCGCTCATCGCGGGCGGCGGGCCCGGCGGGCGTTGCTGCGACATGCCGGGGTCGCCCTGCATGCCCGGACCGCCTTGCATGCCGGGACCGCCAGGACCGCCGGGACCGCCAGGACGCGTGGGACGGCCATACGCGCCGCCACCCGTAGCGGGCGGCATCGGCGTGGCCGTGGAAGGGGTGCCGCCCTGCTGGCCTGGCGACGGCATCGGACGCGGACCCATCGGCGCGGTCTGGCCGGGGACATCGCCCGGCATCTGGTTCGTCGGCTGCGCGTGGACCCACGGGGTGGCCAACAGCCCCGTGGCGACGAGAAGGGATGGTATTAACGACTTCGTTTTCATCGTGATCTCCTCACTGATGGAACGTTGGGCCGCCCGACCGGGCAACCTGAACTCAGGTTAGTAGCAAATGCGAGGCCTGATTTTCCGCATGCCTGCTTTTCCCGGGTTTTTCCGCAGCAGAGCCGCTGCGCTTCTGCGCTTTTCCGCATGACGACGGGCGGCTTCCGGGCGCCTCATGGCCCCAGTCTGTCCCGCCCCGGCTTGTAGATTTGGGAGTCCGCGTGTCAGATTGACTTGCTGCACCGCGCCACAAGTTGTTCTTGCCGATCACGAAGGTGTCTCCTACAAATTGGTCTGACCAGCTGACCTTTTGACCCATCGTCGATGCCCATCCAGCAGATCGAACCGCGTCGCCTCTACCGTCAGATCGCCGATCAGCTGCGAAGCCTGATCGAGCGTGGCGAGTTTCCCGTCGGCAAGCGGCTGCCGGCGGAGCGCGATCTTGCCGTGCAGCTGGGCGTCTCGCGGCCGTCGGTGCGTGAGGCGCTGATCGCGCTCGAGGTGGAAGGCTTCGTCGAGGTCCGCATGGGGTCGGGCATCTACGTTCGCGACGTCAGCGACATGAGCGCGACGGATCGTGCGCGCGCGGCGAGCGTCATGGCCGAATCGCCGCTCGACGTCATTCGCGCGCGCCAGACCATCGAAGGTGAAATGGCCGCGACCGCCGCGCGCCGCTGCACGCCCGCGCTACTGCAGAGCCTCGATGCGGCCATCGACATGATGGTCGAGGAGGCCGGCAGCGGACAGATCCCCGCGCGCGGAGATCGGCTGTTCCACCTTCGCATCAGCGAGGCCGCGGAGAACACGGTGCTGGTGCGGCTCGTGGCCGAATTGTTCGACGAACGGCAGAACCCGTTGTGGGCGCAGTTCGGCAATCACTTCGAGAACGCGCAGAGCTGGCACGCCGCGATCGCGGAGCACCGCGCGGTGGTCGATGCCATCGCGTCCTGCTCGCCCGATGCCGCGCGCGCGGCGATGTGCGAGCACCTCGAACTGTCGCACCAGCGCTTCTATGCGGCATGGCCCGCCGCGTCCGACGCCAGCCGTGCCGCGGTGGCATCGCTCAAGGAGACGTCGTGATGGCAACCGCATCGCTCACCTGTCATATCCACGGCAGCGAAGACCTGCGCTTTACCGAGGTCGAGGCGCCCTCACCCGGCCCAAACGATGTGCTCGTACGGCTCGGCGCGGCGGGCATCTGCGGCTCGGACCTGCACTACTTTTTCCACGGAAAGGTCGGCGCGTTCGTGATTCGCGAGCCGCTGACGCCAGGCCATGAGGCAGCGGGCATCGTCGAGGCCGTGGGGAGTGCGGTCACGCGTCTTGCGCCGGGCATGAAGGTGGCGATCAATCCGTCGCATGCATGCGGCCACTGCGATTACTGCCGCGAGGGCCGCGACAATCTCTGCCGCAATATGCGTTTTCTCGGCAGCGCGAGCGTGTATCCGCACGTGCAAGGCATGTTCCGGCAACACTTCCTGATGCACGAGCGGCAGCTCACGCCCGTGGAGAGCGACCTGTCGCTCGGCGAGCTCGCGTTCGCGGAACCGCTGTCGGTCGCGCTGCATGGCGTCAATCGCGCGGGCCCGCTGCTCGGCAAGACCGTGCTCGTGACGGGCGGCGGCACGATCGGCAGCCTCACCGTGATGGCGGCGCGGCTGGCCGGCGCGGCGCGCATTGTCGTCTGCGATATCGCGGATCGCCCGCTGGAGGTGGCGCGGGGCGTCGGCGCCGATGACACGCTTCGCGGCGATCTTGCGGCCGCGGCGGACCTGCAGGACATCGCCGATATCAGCCTCGAAGCCGCCGGCAGCCCCGGCGCGCTCGCCACCTGTCTGACGGCGACTCGCCGCGGGGGACGCATCGTGCAGATCGGCACGCTACCCGCGGAGGGTCTGCATTTTCCGGCCAATAGCGTGATGGCCCGCGAGCTCGACTACGTCGGCGCGTTCCGCTTCGGCCGCGAGTTCGACTGGGCCGTGCAGACGCTGGCGCGGCGCCGGCTCGACGTGCGTCCGCTGCTGTCCGCGCAGTTGCCGCTCGCGCGGGCCGTGGAAGCGTTTCACCTGGCGGCCGACAAGGGCCGCAGTACCAAGGTGCAGTTGACCGGCTAGCCCGGGCGAATCCCTTTCGCGTGATGGCTCGCAGAGGCCGCGTCGCGTCCACAACGAAGATCAGGAGACAACCATGATGCATCGTCGTCGGCAGTTCTCGTCGTTCGTCCTTGGGGCCGCGCTGCTGATGGCCGGCGCCGTCATGCCCGCCGCCGCGCAAACCGCGCAGGCGCCCACCAAGCTCAAGTGGGCGCACGTCTACGAGACGTCCGAGCCGTTCCACAAGTGGTCCGTGTGGGCCGCCGAGGAAATCAAGAAGCGCAGCAACGGCAAGTACCAGATCGACGTGTTTCCGGCCTCTCAGCTGGGTAAGGAAAACGACATCAATCAGGGCCTCGTGCTGGGCACGGTGGACATCATCATCTCCGGCTCCAGCTTCGCCGCCAAGTCGTTTCCGCGCATCGGCGTGACCTACTACCCGTACACGTTCCGCGATCCCGCGCACCTCGTCGCCTACACAAAGAGCGATATTTACAAGGAACTCACGCGGGGCTACGAGGAGAAGACAGGCAACCACATCGTGTCCACGACGTACTACGGCACGCGCCAGTCCACGTCGAACAAGCCGTTTTCCCACTGCGCGGAGATGAAGGGCCTGAAGATGCGCGTGCCCGACGTGCCCGCGTATCTGGCGATGCCGCGCGCGTGCGGCGTCAACACGTCGCCGATCGCGTTCGCCGAGGTCTACCTCGCGCTGCAGAACGGCACGGTGGAGGCGCAGGAGAACCCGCTCGGCACCATCGAGGCAAAGAAGTTCTACGAGGTACAGAAGTACATCGTGCTGACGGGCCATATCGTCGATCATCTCAACACCATCGTCTCCGGCGCGCTGTGGAAGAAGCTGCCCGACGCGGACAAGCAGATGTTCACCGACGTGATGCAGCAGGCCGCGGTCAAGGCGACCGAAGACGTGGCCGCGCGCGAGAAGGAGCTCGTCGATGTGTTCACGAAGAAGGGCATCACGGTGACGCAGGTCAGCGTGCCCGAGTACCGCGACGCCGTGCTCAAGAACGTGAGCTTCGAATCGCAGGGGTACCGCAAGGCCGATTGGGAAAAGATCCAGGCGGTGAAGTGACATGGCCACGCACGCCTCCAACGCGGTACGCAAGCCGGTAGAAGATCCGGCGGCCGGCCCTGCGCCCCATATGTCCTCGGTGGAGGACCTCGTCCAGAGCTTCGAGGAAGCCGACGCGCAGCCCGTCGACATCTCGGGACATGGCGTCGAGGACTGGTTCACCGTCCTGCTGTTCTGGGTCATGACGGTGCTCGTGTTCCTGCAGTTCTTCACGCGCTACGTGATGAACGACTCCCTGTCCTGGACCGAGGAACTGGCCACGTACTGCCTGATCGGCGTGGTCTTCATCGGCGCCTCGATGTGCATGCGCCGCTGCCGGCATATCCAGGTGGACCTGCTCTACCGCTATCTGCCGCACGGTGCCGCGCGCGTGCTCTCCACGCTCGTCGATATCGTGCGCACCGCGTTCTTCGCGTACGCAAGCTGGCTCGTCTGGCGCTATATCGGCATTGTGGGCGACGAACCCATGACCACGATCGACTGGAACAAGGACCACGTGTACTGGTTCGCGCTGGTGGGCTTCGTCATGATGTTCGCCCGCTCCTGTCAGGTGAGCTGGGAGAACTGGCGCCGCGGCTACTCGATCCTCGAGCGGCCACAGGCATTCGAAGCCATCGACGACTGACCCGGAGCGCGCACCATGTGGATCCTGATCCTGTCTTTCCTCGTCCTGATGCTGGTCGGCATGCCGGTGGCCGTTGCGATGGCGCTGGCTTCGCTGCTCTATATCTGGACCAGCGGCACGGTGCCCGATGTCATCCTCGCCCAGCGGATGATCGCAGGCGTCGAGAGTTTCCCGCTGCTCGCCGTACCGTTCTTCATCCTTGCCGGCAACCTGATGAACGTCGCCGGCATCACAGGCCGCATCTACAACTTCGCGGTCGCGCTCGTCGGATGGATGCGCGGCGGCCTCGGGCACGTGAACATCATCGGTTCCGTGATCTTCTCAGGCATGTCGGGCACGGCCATCGCGGACGCGGCGGGCCTCGGCACCATCGAGATCAAGGCCATGAAGGACCACGGCTACGAGACCGAATTCGCGGTGGGCGTCACCGCGGCCTCCGCCACGTTGGGGCCGATCATCCCGCCGTCGTTACCGTTCGTGATCTACGGGATGATGGCCAACGTGTCGATCGGCTCGCTGTTCCTCGCCGGCATCCTGCCGGGACTCGTGCTTACGGCGTTCATGATGGCCACGGTCGCGTGGATCGCGCACCGGCGCGGCTGGGGCGGCGACACGGCGTTTTCGTGGAATCTGCTCGGATCGGCCACGATCGAGATACTGGTCGTGCTCGCTTTTCCTCTCGCGATCTGGCTGATGACCCGGGCGGGCGTCTCGACAAACGTGGCCGCGATGTCCGCGCTCGTGATCCTGCTCGCGCTCGACTGGTACTTCGACTTCTCGGCCGTGATGGCGCTGATGGCTCCCGTGATCCTGATCGGCGGCATGACGCTCGGCTGGTTTACACCGACCGAAGCGGCGGTGGCCGCGGTCATCTGGGCCCTGTTCCTCGGCCTCGTGCGGTACCGCTCCATGACGATGCGCGCGCTGGCCAAGGCCACGCTTGACACGATCGAGACCACGGCTTCCGTGCTCTTCATCGTCACCGCGGCGTCGATCTTCGCGTGGCTGCTGACCACGAGCCAGGCCGCGCAGATGCTGACGGACGCCATTCTCGGCTTCACGCACAACAAGTGGTTGTTCCTGCTGCTTGCCAACGTGTTGATCCTCATCGTCGGCTGCTTCATCGACACGACCGCGGCCATCACGATCCTCGTGCCGATCCTGCTGCCGATCGTGTTGAAGCTCGGCATCGACCCCATCCACTTCGGACTCGTGATGACGCTGAACCTGATGATCGGACTGCTGCATCCGCCGCTGGGGATGGTGCTGTTCGTCCTCGCGCGCGTGGCCAGGCTATCGGTGGAGCGTACGACGATGGCGATCCTGCCCTGGCTCGTGCCGCTGTTCCTGACGTTGATTGCGATCACCTACGTGCCGCAAATCACCCTGTGGCTGCCACAGATGGTGGGCAGCAAATAACCGATCCATCCCTTCCGGGAGACCCCATGTCACAGAGACTGGCGGGCAAACTCGCCCTCGTCACCGCCGCAGGCCAGGGGATCGGCCGCGCCACGGTCGAAGCGTTCCTGCGCGAAGGCGCGCGCGTGATCGCCGCCGATATCAACCCCGAGACGCTCGCCGAACTCGGGCAACTGCCGCAATGCATCGCGCGGCGGCTCGACGTGACCGATGGCAGGGCCATCGACGCCGCGGCCGCGGAGATCGGCTCGGACATCGGCGCGATCGACATCCTGTTCAACGGCGCGGGCTACGTGCACCACGGCACCCTCCTCGACTGCGACGATGCGGCCTTCGAATTCTCGATGGCGCTCAACGTCACCGCGATGTACCGCATGATGCGCGCCTTCCTTCCCGCCATGGTCGAGCGACGGCGCGGGTCGATCGTCAACATGTCGTCGGTGGCGGGCAGCATCAAGGGTGCGCCGAACCGCTTCGTATATGGCGCAAGCAAGGCCGCGGTCATCGGCATGACGAAATCGGTGGCGGCGGACTTCATCGCGCATGGCATCCGCTGCAACGCCATCTGCCCCGGCACGGTGGAGTCGCCCTCGCTGCGGCAACGCATCGACGATCAGTCGCGCCGCAGCGGCCGTTCCCTCACGCAGGTGGAGGCGGACTTCGTCGCGCGCCAGCCGATGGGCCGCATCGGCACGGCGGCGGAAATCGCGGCGCTCGCGGTGTACCTGGCGTCCGACGAATCGGCGTTCACGACCGGCACCGCGCAGATCATCGACGGCGGCTGGTCCAACTAGCGCCATGACGACCCCCAACGTGGTTCGCATGCACGACCGCGACGACATCGTCATCGCATGCCGTCAACTGATGTCTGGCACCGTGCTCGCGGAAGAAGGCGTCACCGTGCAGGGCCTGATCCCGGCCGGGCACAAGGTCGCGGTGCGCGCCATTGCCGCGGGCGCGCCCGTGCGGCGCTACAACCAGGTGATCGGCTTCGCGCGGCAGGACATCGCACCCGGCCAGCACGTGCACACGCATAATCTGGCGATGGGCGACTTCGCGCGCGACCATGCGGCCGGCGCCGATGTGCATGCGACCGACTATGCCACCGAGAAGGCCACGTTCGATGGCATTGTGCGCGCCGATGGCCGCGTGGCCACGCGCAACTATATCGGCATCCTCACGTCGGTCAATTGCTCGGCCACCGTGGCGCGCGCCATCGCCGATCATTTCCGCCGCGATATCCATCCGGAGGCGCTGGCGCCCTACCCCAACGTCGACGGCGTGATCGCGCTCACGCATGGCGCCGGGTGCGCGACGGACAGCGATGGCGAGAACCTGCGTGTGCTGCGTCGCACGCTGGCCGGCTACGCGCGCCACCCGAACTTCGCGGCCGTGCTGGTGGTGGGCCTCGGCTGCGAGACCAACCAGATCGATGCGCTGCTCGCGGAACCGGGGCTTGGCGATCTCGCGGCCGGCCCTCGCTTTCACAGCTTCAATATTCAGGACACGGGCGGCACCGCCAGGACCGTTGCCCGTGGCGTGGGCGTGGTGCGGGCGCTGCTCGAAGATGCCAACCGCATCACGCGCCAGCGCATGCCCGCGAGCCATCTGATCGTCGGCCTGCAATGCGGCGGATCGGATGGTTACTCGGGCATCACGGCCAACCCGGCGTTGGGCGCCGCCGTCGATCTGGTCGTCCGGCATGGCGGCACGGCGATTCTCTCCGAGACCCCAGAAATCTACGGCGCCGAGCATCTGCTCACGCGCCGGGCGGTGTCGCCCGCCGTCGCCGAGCGTCTGCTCGCGCGCATATACTGGTGGGAGGACTATTGCGCGCGCAACGCGGGCAACCTCGACAACAATCCATCGGCCGGCAACAAGGCCGGGGGCCTCACCACGATTCTCGAGAAATCGCTTGGCGCGGTGGCCAAGAGCGGTACCACCAACCTCGTCGAGGTGTACGAGTTCGCGGAGCCGGTCCAGGCGCAGGGGCTCGTTTTCATGGACACCCCGGGGTACGACCCCGTGTCCGCCACCGGACAGGTGGCCGGTGGGGCCAACCTGATCTGCTTCACCACGGGGCGGGGCTCCGCCTACGGGTGCGCACCCTCGCCTTCCCTCAAGCTGTCGACCAACAACGCGCTGTTCGCGCGGCAGGCCGAGGACATCGACATCAACTGCGGCGACATCCTCGATGGCACGAGCACCGTCGCGCAGAAGGGCGAGGCGATCTTCCGATTGATGCTGGAGACCGCATCGGGCCGCAAGACATGCAGCGAACTGCATGGCTATGGGCAGAACGAGTTCGTGCCATGGGCGCTGGGCGCCGTGATGTAGAGACAATAAACAGGAGACACGGATGAAGATTACCGGCGCGCGCGTGATCGTCTGCAGTCCGGGGCGCAACTTCGTGACGCTCAAGATCGAGACCGACGAGGGGCTCGACGGCATCGGCGATGCCACGCTCAATGGCCGCGAGCTCGCGGTGGTGGCCTACCTCGAGGAGCATGTCATCCCGTGCCTGATCGGGCGCGATGCGCATCAGATCGAGGACATCTGGCAATACCTGTATCGCGGCGCGTACTGGCGGCGCGGCCCCGTGACGATGACGGCCATCGCGGCCGTGGACACGGCGTTATGGGACATCAAGGCCAAGGCGGCGGGCCTGCCGCTGTATCAGCTGCTTGGCGGGAAGAGCCGCACGGGCGTGATGGTGTACGGCCATGCCAACGGTAGCGATATCGCCTCCACCGTCGATGAAGTGCTGCGCTACAAGGAGATGGGCTATCGCGCGATCCGCGCGCAGTCGGGCGTGCCGGGGCTCAACAAGGTCTACGGCGTCTCCCGCGACCGCATGTTCTATGAGCCCGCCGATGCGAATCTGCCTTCCGAGCACGACTGGAGCACCGAGCGCTACCTCGACCATACGCCGAAGCTGTTCGAGGCCGTGCGCGAGGCCGTCGGCTGGGACACGCATCTGCTGCACGACGTGCATCACCGCCTGACGCCGATCGAGGCGGGACGGCTGGGCAAGTCGCTGGAGCCCTATCGATTGTTCTGGATCGAGGACGCGACGCCCGCCGAAGATCAGGAGGCGTTCCGGCTGATTCGCCAGCACACGGTCACACCGCTCGCCGTCGGCGAGATCTTCAGCAGCATCTGGGATTGCAAGGGCCTGATCGAGGCGCAGCTCATCGACTATATCCGCGCGACGGTCGTGCACGCCGGCGGCATCACGCATCTGCGGCGCATCGCGGACTTCGCGTCGCTGTATCAGGTGCGCACAGGCTGTCACGGCGCCACCGACCTCTCGCCCGTCTGCATGGGCGCGGCGCTCCATTTCGACCTGTGGGTGCCGAATTTCGGGGTGCAGGAGTACATGCGGCATAGCGAGGAGACCGATGCGGTGTTCCCCCATGCGTACACGTTCGCCGACGGCATGATGTACCCAGGCGATGTGCCCGGACATGGCGTGACGATCGACGAGACGCTGGCCGCGAAGTATCCGTATCAGCGCGCCTATCTGCCGGTGAACCGGCTCGCGCATGACGGGACGCTGTGGCACTGGTGACGAGGATGGACATGGGAATGGACACGGGGAGGGAACGCCTGCATCCGTCGCGCCTGAACGCGCTCGCCGTGCGCGGACCGCGATATCGCCGGGAAGCGCTGCGCGGCGGCATCGTGCATCTCGGCATCGGCGCGTTCCACCGCGCGCATCAGGCGGTGGTCACCGAGGACGCGCTCGAAGCCGACGCGGAGGACCGACGCTGGGGCATCGTCGGCGTGTCGCTGCGGCGCCCCGACACGCGCGACGCGCTGATGCCGCAGGGCGGGCTTTATACGCTCGCCGTGCGCGATGGCGCGGGCGAGTCCCTTCGTGTCGTCGGCGCGGTGATCGACGTGCTGGTAGCAGCCGAGGCTCCCGATGCCGTCATCGATCGTATCGCGCACCCGGACACGCGCATCGTGAGCCTGACGATCACCGAGAAAGGCTACTGCCATGATCCCGGCACGGGCGCGCTGAATCCGCACGATCCGGATATCGCGCATGACCTGAGGCACGAGGTCGCGCCGGTCACCGCACTGGGTTACCTCGCCCGAGGCCTGCAGCGCCGGCGCGAACGCGGCCTCGGCCCCGTGACGCTGCTCTCCTGCGACAACCTCGCCAGCAATGGCGATACGCTGCGCGGCGTGCTGCTGGCCTTCACGGAGCGCTACGATCCCGCGCTGCGCGCCTGGATCGACGCACACTGCGCGTTCCCGAACAGCATGGTCGATCGCATCGTGCCGAAGACGACGGAGGAAGATGTCGCGCGGGTGTCGTCGGCGCTGGGACTGCACGACGCATGGCCCGTGGCCGGCGAACCGTTCCTGCAATGGGTCGTCGAAGACCGCTTCGCAGCGGGCCGGCCGCATTGGGAAGCTGGCGGCGCACAGTTCGTAGACGATGCCCAGCCCTTCGAACGGCTCAAGCACCGGCTCGTCAATGGCAGCCAGTCGATGATGGCGTATTTCGGCGTGATGGCCGGCTGGTCCACCACCGACCGCGTGATCGCGCAACCGCCCGTCCGCACCTTCATCCACGAGGCGATGCGGCACGAGCTGCAACCCACGCTACCCCCGCTGCCGGGGCTCGACGTCGACGCCTACCGGGACAGCCTGCTGCCGCGCTTCGAGAACCCCGCGCTCGGCCACCGCACGCGCCAGATCGCTATGGACGGTTCGCAAAAGATTCCGCAACGGCTGCTGGCGCCGATCGCCGAACGGCTCGCACGCGGCGAACCCTTCGACCGCCTCGCGCTGGGCGTGGCCGCATGGATCCATTTCCTGCGCGGGTACGACGAGCGGAGCGAGGCCTATCCGATCGAGGATCCGATGGCGGCGGCGTTACGGCCCCTCGCCGGCGATGTCGCGCGGATCACGGGTTACGTCCCCGTGTTCGGCGACCTCGGCACGTCGGCAATTTTTGTGGAAACGGTGGGCCGGCAGCTTGCGCGGCTGCGCCAGCTCGGCACGCTTGCCGCCGTTACAGCACCTTAGGCACGGCCGCCGTCAGCATCGCCACGCCCGACAATGTCAGCAGCGACAGCACGATGCGCCGGAATGCGAGGTCGCTGATGCCAAGGTAGACGCGCGTACCCAGCAGCGTGGGAATCAGCATGGCGGGCGCCACGATCGCGAACTTCGGGAGCATGTCCGTGGTGACGATGCCCGTGCCGACATAGACGGCCATCGTGACGATCAGCGCGCCGAGATTGAAGTTCTGGATGATCGTGCGTTGCGTGTCCTTCTCGAACCCGCGCAGCGTGCACCAGAGGGTGGGGATCATGCCCGTGAAGCCGCCAATGCCGCCCATGATGCCGCCGAGCCATCCCGCGATGCCGTCGGCGAAGCGGCCCCCGTGCGTGATGCGCGGAATGCTGGCCGAGAACAGCATGATCGGGCACCAGATCACGAGCACCGTGCCGAGCACGATCTTGAACCAGTGGACGTTCAGCACCGGCAGCAGCATCACGCCCACGGGAATCCCGAGCACCCCGCCGAGCAGGAATGGCAGCAACGCGGTCAGATGAAACTTGCGGCGCACCGAGAAGGCCGCAAGCAGTTGCCCGGTCAGCGCGCCGAACACCGACATCGCCGCGGCGAGCCTGGGCTCCACGGTCCAGGCCCAGAACGACATGGCCACCATGCCGAATGCGAATCCCGAAAGCCCCTGCACAAATCCCGCCACGACCGCACCGAGCGCGATCACCAGCAGCGTGGTGTCGATTGACATGTCTCTTGTCGTTATAGGTTGTAGTGATACGTCGTTGTTATGTCAGCGCACGATACCCTTTTCCACCGCGTCCGTCACCTGCGCGACCACGCTCTCGCGCCAATCGTCGCTGTCGATATAGAACGCCTGCCACATCGCGCGCCGGATCAGCGCGCGCTGGTTCTCGTCGGCATCGGGATGCAGGTGTAGCCAATGGTCGCCGCGCAGGGCCTCCAGCACTTCGGCGATCGGCAGCGTGCCGAACTCGAGCGCGATGCCCGCATAGTCGAGCAATGGCAATGGGCCCAGCGTCTGCGGCAACGCGAGCCATGCCACGCCGTTCAGCTGCGCGGACGTCGACGAACCGTCGTACATCGAGGTCACGCCGTTGCCCCACACTTCTCGCGTGCGCGCGAGTTGGGCGGCATCGTCCGGGCCCATGTAGATGGGCTCGCCATACCCGCGCGGGCCGAGGCCCGTGTGGATGTCGATCCAGCGGAAGGACGCGCGCTCTGCCCCGCCGTTGGATCCATAGCGCGCGAGGATGCGCCGCAGCGTGTAGTTGCTCCACGTCGCCTGCGTGCCGCCAAAGAACATGCCATCCGGATCCTGATACTGGCCCGCGCTGACCGCGGCCTGATACCACGCCATGCCGCGCGCGGCGATCGCCTGCATCAGCGCGGTATGGTCGGCCTGCGACGGCGGCCACTGCGACGGCAGCAGCAGCGGCGCCACCTCCGCGTAAGCGGGGTTGTCGGGCAGCGGCTGGTCGAAGTCCATGAAGTTGCGGTTCAGGTCGACGTTGTCCTCGTTCACGCGGCGCAGATGCGAGAAGCCATACGGGTTCACCGCATGCACCAGCAGCAGCGCCACCCGGGCCTCCGCGCAGGCGGCACGCAGGGTCGCGTCGCGCAGCAGCGCCACCTGCGCGCCCGATCCGCAGTAGCCCTCGGTGCCGTGGATGCCCGACGTGATCATCAGGCAGTGCGGCGCGTCCGGTGCGCCGACGAGCGCGACATCGATGGCCAGCGGTTCTTCCTCGCGGCCCAACGCGGTGGGATGGGGGAATTCCGTCAGTGCGGCGCCCGCAGCGCGCGCGGCATCGAGGAACTTCTGGCGCGCGACGGCATAGCTCTGCGCGAAACAGTCGGAGGCTCGCATGGCGACGTGGGGCCAGGGCGGCCCGGAGTCCGGAGGACGATGCTGCGATTAGACGCCAATTTGGCTTGCCTTTCCACCCTCGCCTTCAGCTTCGCGCGGCGATGCCCGACCGGAACGCGTGCGGATGCATGACGATGCCCGCGGCGGCGATCTGCGCGGCCGATAGCACCAGATGCCGCGCCAGCCAGTCATGCACGCCACGCAGGAAGCGGATGTTCTCCACGTTGTTCGACTCGGCAATCAGGCGTTCGAGCTTGGTATGGGCGGTGTAGACGTCGAGCAGGTTCTCGGCCTTGAGGCGCGGCGGCGTGCTTGCGCTGCGCTCGATGCCGAGCACGCGGGTGACCTGCGCATCGGACAGAGGCTCGCCGCGCGCGATCTGGCGATAGAGGTCTTCCAGCGCGGGAAACCGCACGGTGGGCTGCACCCGGGGAACCGCGGCGACCTTCTCCATGCGCAGGACCACATAGCGCGTAGCGGTATTGCGGCGGGCCAGCTTGCGCGCTGCATCCTTGTCCATACGGGGGAGCGAGGCGGCTGAGGGCGGTACGTCGCGTTCGGTGTAGTCGGGGACCGTCTCGAGCAGTGACGGCTCGGGGAGCACGGCCCGCGCGCAGTCGGCGCCGAACGGGTACTCGTGCCCCTCGGCATCGCGCAGGATATACGCGTGGCCTTCCGGGAAGCCATGATGGCGGCCGCCGAGCGGCGAGCGGGCATGGCAGCGGGTGGTGGCGGGATCGACGAAGTCCTTGCGGACTGGGGTCCAGCCGTTCGGGACGGTCATGGTCGGGTACAGCGGGGATGAGACAGGCGCCATTATCGCGCACAAGCCCGCCACCCTTCCCCACGCCTCCCGCGCAAAGGCATGCGCCCCGCGCTTACTTCAACATGAACGACATCGCCGAGAGCGAGTTGAGCATCCGCACGGCCGACTGCACGGCGTCCGCCTCGAACGCAAGCAGATCGCCCTCCACGCGCTCCAGCGCAGGCCACTGGCAGAACAGATCCGCATGCGCGGGCGTCATGGTCTGGAGCCGCACCTTGATCGGCCCCGTCAGTTCGAAGCACCGCGCCTCGGGCCGTGTGAAGGCGAGGCGCGTCGCCGCCTCCGCCGCCTCGGCGATCGCCTGCCGCGCGCCGGCCGGGGACAGCGTCGTGCCGCTGCCCTGCCCGCCGGCCTGCTTGGTCTCGACGTAGCGGACCCACGGCATCAACGGTCGCGTCTCCGCAATGAACACATCATCGCCGCTCGCCATCAGAACAGGCACATCGAACTCGCCAGCGAGCGCCGCATAGATCCCCGCCTCGCCAAGCTCGAGCCCATTGAGCCAGACACGCGCAAATGCCCCGCTATTGATCGTATGCGCGAGTACCCCGCGGCTCTGCGCGCGGCCGTGATAGCCGATCATGAACACGCCATCGCAATCCTGCTCCACGCCGGCCATCATGCCGAGGTAGCGCGGCTTGCCAAGCACCAGTTGCACGCGCGGATCGAGCTGGTCCGGCAGCAGGTTGCGGAACCCGCCATGCGAATCGTTGACGATGACGGCGGACGCCCCGCCCGCAAACGCGCCCTGCGCGGCCGCATTGGCCTCCGCCGTCATCCACGCGCGCGCGCGTTCGTATTCGCCGTTGCCGGCGCGCGTCTGCTCGGGATGAAATACGCCAGCCACGCCTTCGATATCGGCGGAAATCAGGATCTTCATGGTCTACGGTTCAGAGGGCGAGCGCGTCTCGCAGCGATGCGCGACGATGGCCGTCGCGGCCGGTCACGGCCTCGGCATGCCACAGCGCGTGAATGATGGCCTGCTCCACGCTGTCCGCCGCGGCACGGAACAGGGGATCGAGGCAGGTTTCGTGCAGCATTGCTACGGCCGGCATCGCCGCGTCGTGATGCGGCACGGCATGGGGAACGGTATAAGCGGTGGAAAACGCGAGCGCGATATCGCCGGAGCCATGCCCGAAGACGGAGCCCGTGCGCGCAAGTCCCGCGCCCGCGCGCAGCGACAGGCGCCGCAGTTGCCGCGCGTCGAGCGGCGCGTCCGTGGCGACGATCATGATGATGGAGCCTTTTTCTGGCGCGGCCACCTCATTCGCCAGACTGGCGGCCAACGTTGCACTCAACCGGTCGCCGACATGCTCGCCCGCGAGCACCAGCGACTCCGGCGTGCCGAAGTTGGACAACACGAGCGCCCCGACGGTGTAGCGCCGCCCCCCGCACTCGACCACGCGCGACGCCGTGCCGATGCCGCCCTTCACGCCGAACGACGACATCCCCCGACCGGCCCCGATGGCGCCCTGCGCGACCTCCACGCCGGCGCCGGTCAGCGCGCGCGCGTAGTGGTCGCCCGCGACGACCATCGCCTGGATGTCGTTGAGGTACCCATCGTTGCACTCGAAAACGAGCGGATTGACGGTGGGCCATGCGCGGCCGATCTCGGGATTGTCGGCAATCGCGGCCCGGATCTGCGCCTGCGCCACGGCCCCCACGGAGAACGTATTGGTCAGCGCGATCGGCGTCTCCAGCACGCCGAGTTCTTCCACCTGTACGAGGCCGATGCTCTTGCCAAAGCCGTTGATCACCGCCGCCGCGGCGGGCACCTTGTCGGTATAGACATTGCCGCCGTGCGGCAGCACCGCCGTCACGCCGGTCTGGCAGCCATCGTGCGCAAGCGTGCAATGGCCGACGGTCACGCCGGCCACGTCCGTGATGGCATCGCGCGCGCCCGAGGGCAACCGCCCCACGCGCGGCGGCGCGGCCGCCGGTTCGATTGGCGTCGGTGTCATCAACGGCGATCGATCTTCGGATCCAGCGCGTCGCGCAGGCCGTCGCCGAGCAGGTTGAATGCCAGCACGGTCAGGAAGATCGCCACGCTGGGAAAGATCGCCACGTGCGGCGCCGTCACCATGTCCGCGCGCGCTTCGTTGAGCATCGCGCCCCATTCCGGCGTGGGCGGCTGCGCGCCAAGCCCCAGGAACGAGAGACCCGCCGCCGTGATGATCGACGTGCCGATCCGCATCGAAAAATAGACGACGATCGACGAGACGGTACCCGGCAGGATATGGCGCATCAGGATGGTCCAGTCGGACGCCCCGATACTGCGCGCGGCTTCCACGTAGGTCAGTTGCTTGAGCATCAGCGTGTTGCCGCGCACGAGGCGCGCGAACGCCGGAATGCTGAACACCGCCACCGCGAAGATCACGTTGGTCATGCCGTTGCCCAGGATCGCCACGATACCGATGGCGAGCAGAATGCCCGGAAACGCGAACAGCACGTCCGAAATCCGCGTCACGATGCGGTCCCACCAGCCTTCGTAGTAGCCGGCCAGCAGGCCCAGCACGGTACCGACGATGGCGCCGATGATCACCGAGAAGAAACCGGCGGCCAGCGAGATGCGCGTGCCCGCGATGATGCGGCTGAAGATGTCGCGGCCGAGCGAGTCCACGCCCATCCAGTGCGCGACCGACGGGCCCGCGTTCAGCGCGTCGTAGTCGAAGTAATTCTCCGGATCGTAGGGCACGATGTACGGCGCGAGCACCGCGATCACGACCAGCATCAGCACGAACACGCCGGCGGCGATGGCCAGATGCTGCTTGCGGAATTTGCGCCAGAACTCGGTCCAGGGCGTGCGCACGCGCTCGCGCGAGAACGGGTTGACGGTGGCCGCTTCGTGCGAACCGGAACTGGCTGGCGTAGAGATATCAGACATTGCCGGCCCTCCCTTATTTGTAACGGATAGCAGGATTGATCACCGTGTAGAGCAGGTCCACCACGAGGTTGATCAAAATGAATTCGAGCGAGAACAGCAGCACCTCGGCCTGGATGACCGGGTAGTCGCGCATCTCGACGGCGTCCACCAGCAGGCGGCCGAGGCCGGGCCAGTTGAACACCTTTTCGACGAGGATCGAGCCGCCCAGCAGGAAGCCGAACTGCAGGCCCATCATCGTCACGACGGGAATCATCGCGTTGCGCAGCGTGTGCTTGACCACGACCACGGTCTCGCGCACACCCTTGGCGCGCGCGGTCCGCACGAAGTCTTCCTGCAGCACCTCGATGAACGACGCGCGCGTGAAGCGCGCCATCACGGCGGCCACGGCGGCGCCGAGCGTCAGCGACGGCAGGATGTAGTGCTTCCAGCTATCGGCGCCGATCGAGGGCAGCCAGCCCAGCTGCACGGAGAACACTTCCATCAGCAGCATGCCGAGCGCGAAAGCCGGGAACGAAATACCCGACACCGCGAGCGTCATGCCGAGGCGGTCCGGCCATTTGTTGCGGAACACCGCGGACCCGATGCCGATGGTCATGCCGAAGGCCACCGCCCAGGCCATCGACGTCAGCGTCAGATAGAGGGTCGGAAGGAAACGCTCGCCAATTTCCTCGCTGACGGGACGCTTGGTCCGCAGCGATGTGCCGAACTCCCCCTGGAGCGCGTTCGAGAAGAACCGGACGAACTGTTCGTGCATCGGACGGTCGAGACCGAGGTCCTTGCGCACGAGCTCCACGGTGGCCTGGTCGGCTTCGGGGCCGGCTGCCAGCCGCGCCGGATCGCCGGGCAGCATATGGACGAACAGGAACACCATCACCGCCACGAGCAGCAGTGTGGGAATCACGCCCAGGCATCGTTTGAGGAAGTAATTCAGCATAAGAATTCGATGTAATGATGCTCCCCTCTCCCGGAGGGAGAGGGGTACTGCTTGCTGCGACTGCTTGCTACTGCTTACTGCTTGATGTCGATCTCGTCGAAGTTGAACGAGCCGTCAGGCATTGCGTAGGCGCCCGACAGACGCTTCGAACGCGCGAACAGCACCTTCTCCGTCACGAGGAACGCCCACGGCGCGTCCTTCCAGATGCGCTCCTGCGCGTCCTTGTACAGACGTGCCTTCTCGGCGCGATCGGTCGTACGCAGTGCGCCCGCGATATCGGCATCCACCTGGTCGTTCTTGTAGTAGGCCGTGTTCAGCAGCTTCGGCGGCATCGATTCCGAAGCCAGCAGCGGACGCAGCGCCCAGTCGGACTCACCGGTCGACGACGACCAGCCCACGTAGTACAGACGCACGCCGGCGTCTTCCGGTTTCTGCACGCTCTCCACTTTCTCCACGCGCTGGCCGGCTTCCAGGGCCTGCACCGACGCCTTGATGCCAACCTGCTGCAGCTGCTGCTGCACGAACTGGATCACCTTCTGCGCGGTGGTGTGGTTATACGCGGACCACAGCGTGGTCTCGAAGCCGTTCGGATAGCCGGCTTCCTTCAGCAGCTCGCGCGCCTTGGCCGGATCGTACGGCCACGGGCCCAGCTTCTCGGCGTAGTCCACGCCAGCGGGCACCACCCCTTCGGACGGGGTCGCGTAGCCGGCGAATGCCACCTTGGCCAGCGCGTCCTTGTTGATCGCGTAGTTGATGGCCTGGCGGACCTTCGGGTCGTTGAACGGCTTCACCTGCGTGTTGAACGAGATGTAGCGCGCGATGATCGACGGCGCATCGATCAGATCGACCTTCGGGCTAGTCTTCAGCACGGCGGCCTGCTCGAACGGAATGCGGAACGCGAAATCGGCTTCGCCGGTCTGCATCACCGCGGCGCGCGTGTTGTTGTCCACCACGGGCTTCCACGTGATCGTGTCGATCTTCGGGTAACCGGTTTTCCAGTAGCCGGCGAACTTCTTGCCCTTCAGGTAGTCGGTCTGCTTCCACTCGACGAATTCGAACGGGCCGGTACCGACCGGGTGGAACGCGATTTCCTTGCCCCACTTCTTGAGCGCCGTCGGCGAGATCATCACGGCCGACGGATGCGACAGCACGTTGATGAACGGCGAGAACGGCTCCTTCAGCGTGATCTTGACCGTGTTGGCGTCGATCACGTCGGTCTTGGCCACGCGGTTGAACAGCGTGTAGCGCTTGAGCTTGTTGGCCGGGTCGATCACGCGATCGAAGTTCGCCTTGACGGCGTTCGCGTCGAACGTGGTGCCGTCATGGAACTTGACGCCCTTCTTGAGCTTGATCGTGTACGTCAGGCCGTCCTTGCTGGCTTCGTAGCTTTCGGCCAGCACGTTGACGAGCTTCAGGTCCTTGTCCAGGCCGAACAGGCCCTGGTAGAACGACTTGGTCACGGCCTGCGACAGCGTGTCGTTCGAATCGTACGGATCGAGCGTGGTGAACGTGGAGTCCACGGCCATCACGGCGTCCTTGGCGGCAAACGCGGGGCTCGCGCCGAGCATGCCCAGAGCGCCGACTGCAACGGCGCCGGCGAACAGCCTGGGCGAAACCATACGGATCGTCATTCTTTTTCTCCTGGTGGAAAGGACCACAAACTTCAGTAGGCGCCGCCGACCGGATGGCGGGCGACATAATGTCCATGCGCGCCGCTGCCGGAGACGGGCACCAGTGGCTTGACCACGGGCTCGTCGCCGACCGCGCGGATCGGGCTGGGGATTTCATCGGACAGCGGTTCGCGCTTCATGTGGCGGCGCGCCGGATCGGCGATCGGCACCGCCGACATCAGCTTCTTCGTGTACGGGTGCTGCGGGTTCTCGAAGATCGCGCGACGGGGGCCGATCTCGACGATCTGGCCGAGGTACATCACGGCCACGCGATGGCTCACGCGCTCCACCACGGCCATGTCGTGCGAAATAAACAGGAACGCCACGCCGAGTTCGCGCTGCAGGTCGAGCATCAGGTTGACGATCTGCGCCTGGATGGAAACGTCGAGCGCGGACACCGATTCGTCGGCGACCACGACCTTCGGGTTCAGCGCGAGCGCGCGCGCGATGCAGATGCGCTGGCGCTGGCCGCCCGAGAACTCGTGCGGATAGCGTCCGGCCTGCTCGGGCGTGAGACCCACTTTCTCGAGCAGCCATGCCACGCGCTTTTCCGCTTCCTTGCCGCTCGCGACCTTGTGGACGAGCAGCGGCTCCATGATCGAGTAGCCGACCGGCACGCGCGGGTCCAGCGACGCGAACGGATCCTGGAAGATGAACTGGATATTGCGGCGCAGGCTTTGCAGTGCGGAGCCCTGCATCTGGCTGATGTTCTGGCCCGCGAATTCGATGGTGCCGCTCTGCGCGTTGACCAGGCGCAGCAGCGAACGGCCCGTGGTCGACTTGCCGCAGCCGGACTCGCCCACGAGCGCGAGCGTCTCGCCCGGATACAGGTCGAAGCTCACCTGCTCCACCGCGTGCACGCGGCGCTGCACCCGGCCGAACAGGCCGCCCGGCACGTCGAAGCGCGTCACGAGGTCGCGCACGCGCAGAATCGGCTCGGCGTCGGGCGCGACCGTGTCCTGCGGAATCTCCACCACGGGGGCCGCGGCGTCGTTCACCTGCACGAGCGGGAACTTGGCCGGCAACTCCGTGCCCGTCATCGCGCCGAGCTTCGGCACCGCGGACAGCAGCGCGCGCGTGTACGGATGCGCGGGCGTATGGAACACATCGTCGGACGCGCCCTCTTCCACCTTCTCGCCACGGTACATCACGAGTACGCGATCGGCGACCTCGGCCACCACACCCATGTCGTGCGTGATGAAGACCACGCCCATGTGCATCTCGGCCTGCAGGTTGCGGATCAACTGCAGGATCTCGGCCTGAATGGTCACGTCGAGCGCGGTAGTCGGCTCGTCGGCGATCAGCAGCGCGGGCTTGCACGAGAGCGCCATCGCGATCATCACGCGCTGGCGCATGCCGCCCGACAACTGGTGCGGGAAGCGGTCGAGCACGCGGCGCGCTTCGGGAATGCGCACGAGTTCGAGCATGCGCAGCGCCTCCGCGCGCGCGGCCGATCGGCTCATGCCCTGATGCAGGCGGATCGACTCGGCAATCTGCTCGCCAACCGGGAATACCGGGTTCAGCGAGGTCATAGGCTCCTGGAAGATCATCGCCACGTCCGCGCCGCGCACGCTGCGCAGCGTGGCGTCGTTCGCGTTGACGAGGTCGATGACGTCGCCGCTGCGGCGGCGCAGCGACATGCTGCCGCTCACGATGCGGCCGCCGCCATGTTCGACCAGCCGCATCAGCGCGAGCGACGTAACCGACTTGCCGGAACCCGACTCGCCGACGACAGCCAGCGTTTCACCGCGATCGACGTGGAACGACAGGTTGCGCACGGCTTCCACGCTGCGTTCGCTCGTGGCGAAGCGCACCGTGAGACCGCGCACGGCGACGACGCGTTCGGGCGGCAGCACCAGGCCGGAGGGGGAGATTCGAGAATTCATGCTCAACCGTAAATCCAGACGTTGACGGGCTCGCCCACGCGCGCGATGCCGCGGTACATGCCTTCGGTATTGAATGGCAACGTGACGTTGCCCGCGCGATCCACCGCGATCAGACCGCCACGGCCGTTGATCGCGGTCAGTTTCTCCATCACCACGCGGCGTGCGGATTCTTCCAGCGACAGGCCCGCGTAGCGCATCTGCGCGGAGACATCGAAGGCCGCCACCGTGCGGATGAACATTTCGCCGGTACCGGTAGCCGAGACCGCCGCGACGTCATCCGCATAGCAGCCCGCGCCGAACACCGGCGTGTCGCCGACGCGGCCGACCTGCTTGTTCGTCACGCCGCCGGTCGACGTGGCCGCGGCAAGGTTTCCCCGCGCGTCGCGGGCCACGGCGCCGACCGTGCCGAACTTGCGGTCCGGGTCGATGGGATCGGTCCCTTCCGGCTGTTTCGCCCGCGCGGCTTGCGCGGCGAGCGCTGCTGCATCGTGATCCAGCAGCGCCATGCCTGCCGTGGCGCGCGCGCGCTGCCACTGGTCATGCCGTGCCTGCGTGAAGTAGTAGTCGGGGGACACGAGTTCGAGGCCCTGTGCCTCGGCGAACGCCTCCGCGCCCTCAGCCGCGAACAGCACGTGTTCGCTGTGCTCGAGCACCGCGCGCGCGGCCAGCACCGGATTGCGCACGCGCTTGACGCACGTAATGGCGCCGGCGTTCAGCGTCGCGCCGTCCATCACGGAGGCGTCGAGCTCGTACGTGCCGGCGTGCGTGAGCACGGCACCCTTGCCCGCGTTGAACAGCGGGCAGTCCTCGAGCAAACGCACGGCCTCGGTGACCGCGTCGAGCGCGCTGCCGCCACCGGCCAGCACGCGCTGGCCTTCCCGCAGCACGTGCTCGAGGGCCTCGGTGTACTCGCGTTCGCGTTGCGCGTCCATTGCGGCGCGGGTAATCGTGCCGGCGCCACCGTGGATGGCAATGACAGCGGAATTCATCGGTTCGGGTAACTCAGTCAGGAGATTTCGGGGCGGCACGGCGCGAGGCGCCTTGCCGGGAAGGGGTCGCGATATCGCCGCCGGGCGTATCGGCGCCGTGGGCACCGCGCGCGCCGGGCGCGCCGTATAGCCATGGCAGCAGGAATTCGGTCATCTCGGCCGCAGCCTTCACCGAACGCGCGGAGCGATAGGCCACCGCGCCGCACAGCGCTTCGATCAGCGCGAGGACGGTAGCATCGGAGTTGGCCGACAGACGGTTGCCCGCGTTCGCGTACAGCGCGATGTCGGCGAGCGGTGCGAGCGGCGAGGTCGGGCCATCGGTCAGCGCCAGCAGGCGGCCACCGTGGGCCTTCACGCGCTGGGCGAGCAGCATACTGTCGGCGACGTAACGCGGAAACGCGATGGCGATCACCAGGTCTTGCGGCTGCAGCTTGAACAACTGCCGCGCGGCATGCGAGGCGCCGCCCGCGTTGGACACCGAGGTCACCATGCGGCAATGCATCTCGAGGCCGTGTTGCAGCAGGCCCGCGAGGAACCCGCTGGCGCCGAAGCCCATGACGTACACACGTTCGGCGCCGAGAATGGCGTCGACGGCGCGCTCGCAGGCATCGGCATCGAGCGAGCGGCGGGTGGCATCGAGGTTACGCGCCCCATCTTCGAGCGCGGCGGCGATGACGTCGGCCACCGAAGACGGACGCTCCAGCTCGGTGCGAAGACGCTCCACAGGGGCGAGCGTGGCCTCGAACCCGCGCACGAGTTCGGCGCGGAACTGGGGATACCCTTCGAATCCCAACGCGCGGGCGAAGCGATTGGCGGTGGCCACGGATACGTCGACGGCGGTGGCAAATTCATCGATACGCATCGTCGCGGCGCGGAACAGATTGTCCAGCACGTAGCCCGCCATACGCTGATGCGCGGGCGTCAGCGTGGGGAGGCTTCGGGCGATACGCTCGGAAATCGACAAACCTTCGTGCATGGGGCGGCTGGTATCCTGCGGGCGGGCAGGCTTCAATCTGGTGCAATATTCGGCGCGCGCACCAATAGCGGGACCGATGGGCGCGGCGAGGAAAGCAGGCTTGATGAAAAGGCACTTTCCTCGTGCGCCAACTCATGTAAATAAATTTACACGCAAACGGCATACCAGGAGAACCCTGAGGAACCCGAATACGGGTAATCCCCTAGGCGACGGGATCGGCGTCTCCGCACGCTACAATGCCGCCCTGCAACGACCGTCCATCGCCTGTCTCCCGTGATCCGAATCGACCAGCTAGTCCTCCAGCGCGGCACCAAGGTGCTGTTCGACCATACCAGCGTGACCCTCAACCCCGGCGAGCGGGTCGGTCTTGTTGGCGCCAACGGCAGCGGGAAATCGACGCTGTTCGCCATGCTGAAAGGCGACCTCCACCCCGACGGTGGCGATGTCTTCATCCCCGCCAGCTGGCGCATCGCCCACGTCGCGCAGGAAACCCCCGCCGTCGCGCGCAGCGCGGTGGACTACACCATCGACGGCGACACAAGGCTGCGCGAGATCGAAGCCCGCATCGCCGCGGCCCAGGCCTCGGGCGATGGCGCGGCCGAGGGGGAAGCGCATGCCGCCTATGCCGACGCCGACGGCTACACCGCGAGCTCCCGCGCCGAAGCCCTGCTGCTGGGCCTGGGCTTCACGCTGCAACAGGTCTCGCAACCGGTGTCGTCGTTTTCGGGCGGCTGGCGCATGCGCCTGAACCTTGCCCAGGCGCTGATGTGCCCCTCCGACCTGCTGCTGCTCGACGAACCGACCAACCACCTGGACCTGGACGCCATCGTCTGGCTGGAAGACTGGCTCGCGCGCTATCAGGGCACCCTCGTCATGATCTCGCACGACCGCGAGTTCCTCGACGCCATCTGCACCGTCACGGTCCATATCGAACATCTGAAGCTCAACCGCTACGGCGGAAACTACACGCAGTTCGAGACGCAACGGCTGCAGCAAATGGCGCTGCAACAGGCGGCCTACGCGCGTCAGCAGAAGGAAATCGCCCACCTCGAATCGTTCATCACGCGCTTCAAGGCCAAGGCAACGAAAGCCCGGCAAGCGCAGAGCCGCGTCAAGGCGCTCGAACGGATGGAGCGGCTCGCCCCCGTCCACGCCGCCGCCGGCTTCGCCTTCGAGTTCCGGGAACCCGAGTCCGCCCCGAACCCGATGATGGTGCTCGACGGTGTCGACTGCGGCTACCCCGACGCGGAACCGCCCGTGAAGATCCTGCACAACCTCGCGCTCTCCATCCAGAACGGCCAGCGCATCGGCCTCCTCGGCGCCAACGGCCAGGGCAAATCCACGCTGGTGAAAACGCTCGCCGGCACGCAGGACCCGATGACCGGCACGCTCAGGCACGGCAAGGGCCTCGTCATCGGCTACTTCGCCCAGCATCAGCTTGAGACGCTGCGCGACCACGACTCGCCGCTGCAGCACCTCGCCCGCCTCGCTCCCGACACGCGCGAGCAAGAGCTCCGGGACTTTCTCGGCAGCTTCAACTTCCGAGGCGACATGGCCACCGCGCCGATCGAGCCGTTCTCGGGCGGCGAGAAGGCGCGACTTGCCCTCGCCCTCATCGTCTGGCAAAAGCCCAACCTGCTGCTGCTCGACGAACCGACCAACCACCTGGACCTCGACACGCGCGAAGCGCTCACCATGGCGTTGGCGCAATTCGAAGGCACGCTGATCCTCGTTTCGCACGATCGCCACCTGCTGCGCGCCACGTCGGACCAGTTCATGCTCGTGGCGGATGGCACCATCCGCCCGTTCGACGGCGACCTCGACGACTATCGCGACTGGCTGCTGCAACAGGCGGCCGCCAAGCGCAATGCCGCCACCGCCGCGCACGCGGGCGACGCCGCGCCGGCCGTCAACCGCAAGGACCAGCGCCGCGCGGAGGCCGACGAACGCCAACGGCTCGCGCAACTGCGCAAGCCGCTGACGAAGGAAGTCGAGAAAATCGAAAAGCGGATGGCCGTGTTGCAGGCCGACAAGGAGACCATCGACGCGTTCATGGCCGATGAGTCGAGCTACGCGGACGCCAACAAGGCGAAGCTCATGGAGATGCTGAAGCGCCAGGGCGAGGTCACTGGCGAACTGGATCAGCTCGAAGAACGCTGGCTCGAACTACAAGAGCAAATCGAGCAGATCCTGTAAACCAGGGCGACGCCCGAATCGTACCGAAGCGGTCTCAGCGGTAGTGCTTCTCGCGGCGGATCAGTCCGACCGCAAGCGTCAGCGTCAGAATCACGAGCCAGATCAGCGACCACGCCGGAATCGACAGCCCGAGAATCGGCGGCAGCTCGGCCGTGCACAGGCCATCGGAATAGAACAGCTGCGGCAGCACGCGCGCGGTGGGCAGCTGGTTGACCCAGTTCTCGAGCGGATCGATGCCGCACGATGCCTTGGGATTCAGCAGCAGCGACACGTGATACCCGGCGACCGCAATGCCCGCGACGCCGGACAGCATGCCGAGCCCCTGCCACAGCGTCCGCGTGTTCTGCGCCACGACGGCAAGCAGTGAGAAAATGCCGATCCCGAGGAACGCAAACCGCTGCATGATGCAGAGCGGACAAGGCTGGTAGCCCTCCGCCATCTGCAGATACACGGCAAAGGCGACGGCGCCGAACGACAGGATGGCGATCAGCAGAAAATAAGCGCGGGAATTGGCTTGCATGGGCATCGAATACTGGTGAGGTCATGCGCAGCATGACGAACGTTTCGACGCGCATTATGGCCGATTTTCCCGATCGCGTCGGACCCGCTTACGCAATCCCCGCGCCCCGCGCTGCGGCGGATTGCCGCAGCGCGCATCGTTCATGCCGCTGGCTGCGCGGACAGATACCGACGACGCCACGGCTTGAGGACAGCAATGGCCAGCACGGCAGTGAGAACGTCCAGCGTAATGGCCACGCCAAATACCGGCATCCAGCTGCCCATGCGCTCATGCATCAGCGCCGCGAGCGGGCCACCGAAGATCGAGCCGATACCCTGCGAGATATAGAGCCAGCCGTAGTTCGTCGTCGCGTACTTCGTGCCGAAGGTATCGGTCAGCGTCGACGGGAACAGCGAGAAAATCTCGCCCCAGCCGAGGAACACCACGCCCGACAGCAGCACGAACAGCACGGCGTTCTCGCGCGTCAGCAGCCACAGCGTCATCGCCACCGCTTCCAGTGCGAATGCGAAACACATCGTGTTTTCACGCCCCCATTTGTCGGACACCCACCCGAACAGCGGCCGCGTCAGGCCATTGGTGAGGCGATCGATGGTCAGCGCAAGGGGCAGCGCGGCCATGCCAAACACCACCGCGTTGGACACACCGAAGTCCTTCGCGAACGCGGCCATCTGCGACGTGACCATCAGGCCCGACGTCGACATCATGGTCATCATCGCGAAAAGCAGATAGAACAGCGGCGTCTTGAGCATCGTGCGCGTCGGCACGTCCGCCACGTTGGAGGTCACCTGCGAGGACGCTGCCGGCAACACGTCGCTGGCATCCGGCGCACGCAGGCCCTGCGAGGCGACGAAGCCGATCGCCGCGAACAGCAGGCCGAACTGCCACAGCGTGGATTCGAGCCCCTTGCCCGCGAGCGACGCGGCAATCGGGAACGTCGTGACGATCGCGCCCATGCCGTAGCCCGCCGCGACCATGCCCACCGCAAACCCGCGCCGATCGGGGAACCAGCGCACCATCTGGCCGACTACGCCGACGTAGACGATGCCCGTGCCCAGCCCGCCGACGATGCCGTAGCTCAGATACAGCATCCCCACGGTCTGCGCCTGCGACGCCAGCACCCAGCTCAGGCCCGACAGTACCGTGCCGAGCGCAATCAGCCGGCGCGGCCCGAAGCGTTCGATCAATGCGCCCTGGAATGGCGAGAAGAACGTCTGCAGCACGATCAGCATCGAGAACGTGATCTGCAGCTCCGACAGCGGCACACCGAGCTTGGCGGACAGCGGCTTGGTGAACAGCGTCCAGACATACTGCGGGCTCGAGATCGCCATCATGCAGGCGAGGCCCAGCAACAACTGAATCCAGCGCGTGCGCGCCAGCGGCAATGCCTGCGACGCTGGCAGCGCCGCGTCTGCCGCGTTATTTGCAACCGTACGCATGGAACCACTCCTTCAGACTGTGAGACGGACTTCAATGAAAGCCGCGCGCCGATGGGAGCGCGGCGGAAACCTGCCGGCAGGCAAACACCCCACTACCACCCGACCGCCGCGCCATCGCTGCGCGGGTCGCTGCCGCCCTCGTAGAGCCCATCGGCACCGAGCACGATCGCGCCCGCATGGCCCATGGTTTCGTCGTACGGCAGCAGCATCTCCACGTCGTGCCCGAGCGTTCGCAGCGCGTGCTGGGTGGCCTCGGGAAAGCGCGATTCGAGTTTCAGCGTGTCGCTGGTCTGGCCCCACGTGCGGCCGAGCAGCCAGCGCGGCGCGTCGATCGCCGCCTGCGGGTGCATGCCGTAATGGACGATGCGCGAGAACACCGCCGACTGCGATTGCGGCTGGCCATCGCCGCCCATGTTTCCGTAGACGAGCGTGCGGCCATCGTCGAGGCGGGCCATGGCGGGGTTCAGCGTGTGAAACGGCTTGCGTCCCGGCGTCAGCGGATTGCGGGCATCGGGGTCGAGCGAGAAGCTGCAGCCACGGTTCTGCCAGTTGACGCCGGAGTCCGGCAGCACGATGCCACTGCCGAACTCGTGATAGATGCTCTGGATGAAGCTGACGGCCACGCCCTGCCGGTCGATCGCGCCCATCCAGACCGTATCGGCCGGGCCCATGCCCTCCCCCCATGGCAGCACCGCGTCGGGACGAATGCGCGCCGCCGCCGCATCGAGCCACGGTGGCGCGAGCAGGTCGCGCGGGTCGATCTCCATGTAGGCCGGGTCGGTGATATGGCGGTCGCGCACGCGAAACGCCTGCTTGGTCGCCTCCACGCATGCATGCACGAAGGCCGGGCCGTTGGGATCCGTGCCGAGTACGTTTTCACGCGCCAGACGATCGAGTTGCCCGAGGATCAGCAGCGACACGAGCCCCTGCGTCGGCGGCGGCATGTTGTAGACCGTGCCGCGCGAGTGCGCCAGCTCCAGCGGCGTCTTCCAGACCGCGCGATGCGCGTGGAGATCGGCGAGCGTCAGCGGACTGCCCGCCGCCGCAAGTTCGCCCGCGAGCGTATTGGCGAGATCCCCTCGATAAAAATCGTCGAAGCCCGCCCGCGCCAGTTGTTCGAGTGTGCTGGCAAGGCGTGGCTGGCGGAAACGCTGCCCCGTCTTCGGCAGCCCCGACGAGAGGAACGTCGCGGCGAAACCGGGAATGTCGTGAAGTTCGTCGGCCTTCAGCGCGACGCACGCGGCCTGGCTTTGCGTCACGGGCACGCCATCGCGCGCGTAGGCGATGGCGTCGGCCAGCAGCCGCGTGCGCGGCAGACGGCCGCCGAGCGCTTCACGCGACCATTCGAGCGCGGCATGCCAGCCAGAGATCGTCCCGGCCACCGTGTTCGCGGCCATGCCACCGCGGGTGGGCACCCTGTCGAGGCCGGCTTCCCGATAGCGGGCGATGGTCGCGGCGCCGGCCGCCGCACCGCACGCCTCGAGTCCGCGCGGCGCTTCGCCGGGGCGCGCGATCAGCCAGAAGCCGTCGCCGCCGATGCTGTTCATATGCGGATAGACCACCGCGATGGTGGCGGCCGCGGCGACCATGGCCTCGACGGCATTGCCGCCCTCGCGCAGGATGGCCGCGGCGCTCTGCGCGGCCAGCGCATGGGGCGCGACAGCCATGCCTCGGCTGCCACGGGTGGGTTGAAGATGAAAGCTCACAGTACGATCCGCGATTTATGTATACATAAATTTCCTGCAAGATCGTTCGCAACATGCGTGCCAAAGACGCCGGATAAACGTCAGCTCAGGGGTGCGGGATGGCCGGGATGGCGCTGGAGACGGCCACCATGGCGGCAGCGGTGGGGATACGCCCGGTGAGAAACCGAGGACTGAGGGATGGCGCGCAGGCGCCGGGGCCGGTCGTCAGCCGAACCGTCTGCGCCGTGCGGGTGCGTTCGGGACTTTGGGCCGCACAAGGCTGGTGCGGGCCTGTTCGAGGCGCTCGGTCGTCAGGCGGCTGACTTCCGCGCGGCCGTCTTCGATGTGCGCGGACAACAGCGCCACGGCGCGCTGACCATCGGCGGCCTCGAGCGCCGCGAGGATCGCGCCGTGTTCGTCGTATGTCAGTGAGATACGCGTGCCAAATGCGAAGTCCAGCCGGCGGATGATGCGGATGCGGTCCGTTACCTGCTGATGCACGGCCGCGGCCTCCGGGTTGCCCGCGGCATGGACGATGGCCAGATGGAACGCCTCGTCGAGCTCGGCCACGCGCTGGCCGTCGGCAAGCCGCTCGGCCACCGGCACACGCCAGATGGCGTCCAGTTCGGCGACGAGCCGAGCCAGCCCATCCGCGCGCCCCGCCCCGCACAACCGCATCACCGCATGGGTCTCGAGCATCGTCCGCAATTCATACAACGCCTCGAACCGCGCCAGATCCAGCGGCACCACTTCCCACCCATTGCGGTAATACCCGCGGACCAGTCCATCGCCCTGCAACCGCAGCAAGGCCTCCCGTACTGGCGTGCGCGAGATGCCGAGCCGCTCCGCGACGTCGTTCTCCGTAAACCGGTCGCCGGGCAGCAGCCGAAACGCGAAAATGTCGTCGCGCAGGCTCTGATACGCCCCGTGAGACCGCGATGGCCGGTCGGCGCGCACCGTCATGACTCCAGATGCCGCACGCGATCGATGGCCTGCTCGATGCGCTCCACCGCAATCACCTCGAGGCCCTCGATGGGCTGCTTCGGCGCATTGGCCTTGGGAATCACGGCGACCGTAAAGCCAAGCTTGGCCGCTTCCTTCAAGCGCTCCTGCCCACGCGGACTCGGACGAATCTCACCCGCGAGACCCACCTCGCCGAACACGACGAGCCCACGCGGCAGCGGCTTGTTCCGCATCGACGAATGAATCGACAGCAGCACGGCCAGATCCGCCGCCGGCTCGGTGATCTTCACCCCGCCCACCGCATTGAGAAACACGTCCTGGTCGAAGCACGCGATGCCCGCATGCCGATGCAGCACGGCCAGCAACATCGCCAGCCGGTTCTGCTCGAGCCCCACCGCCAGCCGCCGGGGATTGGGCGACCCGGCCGCATCCACCAGCGCCTGCACCTCGACGAGCAGGGGCCGCGTGCCCTCCTGCGTCACGAGCACGCACGAGCCCGGCACCGATTCCTCGTGCTGCGACAGAAACAGCGCCGACGGATTGCTGACGCCGCGCAGGCCCTTCTCCGTCATCGCGAACACGCCAAGCTCGTTGACCGCGCCAAAGCGGTTCTTGAACGCGCGAATGAGCCGATGCGAGGAATGCGTGTCCCCTTCGAAATACAGCACCGTATCGACGATATGCTCGAGCACGCGCGGCCCCGCCAGGCTGCCTTCCTTCGTGACGTGGCCGACGAGGATGATCGTGATGCCGCTGCTCTTGGCAATGCGCGTCAGTTGCGCCGCGCATTCACGCACCTGTGCAACCGAGCCCGGCGCGGAGGTCAATGCCTCCGAGTACAGCGTCTGGATCGAGTCGATCACCGCGACCTCGGGCTTCTCCGACTCCAGTGCGCTCTGGATCTTCTCCAGCTGGATCTCGGGCAGCAGCCCGAGCGAGGGGCTTTCCACGCCAAGCCGCTGCGCGCGCAACGCGATCTGCGCGCCGGACTCCTCGCCGCTCACATAAAGCACGCGCCGTTCGCCGGCCAGATTGGCAAGCGCCTGCAGCAACAGCGTCGACTTGCCGATGCCCGGGTCACCCCCGATCAGCACCACGCCGCCGGCCACGAGCCCGCCGCCGAGCACGCGATCGAACTCGTCGATCCCGCTCGAGAACCGGGGCACATCGGCGGCGTCGATTTCCGAGAGCTTGCGCACCATGGCGGACGCCGCCAATGGCTGAAAGCGCCGCGCCGCCGCCGACCCGGAATCGGCGACGGTTTCCACGAGGGTGTTCCACTGCTGGCAATGCGGACACTGACCCTGCCAGCGCGGCGCGGTCCCGCCGCATTCGGTGCACGTATAGACAGTCTTGATCTTGGCCAAGGTTGCTTCGATGCCTTTGGTTCACATGGATTCGGGCGCGCCGGTCATGGTCGCCACGGTGGTCGGCACGCGGGGCGCCAGCGCGCACATCAACTCGTACCCGACCGTGCCACTGGCCGCCGCCACATCGTCGATGGGCAGCCCATGCCCCCACAGCGTCACCGGCGACCCGACGCGGGCCTTCGGGCACGGCGTCAGGTCCACGCACAGCATGTCCATCGACACGCGTCCGACCAGCTCCGTGCGGACGCCATCGACGAGCACCGGCGCGCGGAGTTCGCCCCACCCGCTGGCATGGCGCGGGTAGCCATCCGCGTACCCGCAAGCCACCACGCCGATCCGCATCGGCCGCTCGGCCGTATACAAGGAGCCATAGCCGACGGTATCGCCCACCTGCAGATCCTGCACCGCGATGAGTTCGCTATGCAACGACATCGCGGGCTGCAGTCCGGTGTCGGCGATATCGGCGGCGCGGCCGCTTGGCGACGCGCCGTAAAGGATCACGCCCGGCCGCACCCAAGCGCGATGCGCCTCCGGATGCCACAGGACCGCCGCCGAATTCGAGAGGCTGGCTTCGCCGGGCAGGTTTGCCGTCGCCGCATCGAACGCTTCGATCTGGTGCGCGATGCCGCGCGGACCGTCCGCATCCGAGAAATGCGTCATGTGGACGATGCTCCCCACGCACGACATCGTGCGTGCGCGCTCCCACGCTGCGCGGTACTGCGCGGGGCGGAAGCCGAGGCGGTTCATGCCAGTATTGAGCTTGAGCTGGAGCGCCAGCGGTCCCTTCGGCCGCGCCAGTTCGAGCATGCGCAACTGCTCTTCGTTGTGAACGGCGGTGGTCAGCCGGTACTGCTCGATCAGCGCCACGTCCTGCGGCTGGAAGAAGCCCTCGAGCAGCAGGATCGGGCCCTGCCAGCCCAGTTCGCGGAGGAGAACGGCCTCATTGAGGTCCAGCAGTCCGAAACCGTCGGTGCCGCGCAGGCCGGCGAACGCGCGGCGAATACCGTGGCCGTACGCATTGGCCTTGACCACGGCCCAGACACGCGCGCCCGGGGCGCGGCCGCGCACGACCTCGAGGTTATTGGCGAGGGCGGGCTGGTGGATAACAGCTTGGATGGGTCTTGGCATCGTAAAAAATTCTTGGAACATCCACGGTGATGGCTGGTCCGTTGGGAGACTGGCTCTTGCACGTCGCTTGCACGTCATCGGTGTATCGGACGACGGTCATCAGGGTAGACCCCGTCACCGCCTCGCAAGTGCCCAACGTTTTCAGACCGTGGTGGCTGGCATCGCCGGCCCGGGGGCTATCGGCCACATCCGGGCGCGCGCCGCGCAGCCGATATTTGAACACAGTTGGATGCGGATTCCGGGAATCCAATCCGTCACCCGCTGTCAAAAAGGCCGTCCGCCAGTGTGCTGAAATGTCGCGTTTTCGTGATATAAAGCCGGACGCTCAGGCCATGTTTTATAAGTGAAGCAATATGTCTATGACGGTACGGCAAGCCTCGCGGCGAGCAAATGTCACGCATCCGCCCCACTTTGACACGGCCGCCGTGCCAGGTTCCCTGCCCGTCCGCGATGGAGACAAAGTCGATAGCATGAAGAAGGGTTTCTATACCATCATGGCCGCGCAGTTTTTTTCGTCGCTGGCCGACAATGCGCTGCTCATCGCAGCCATCGCCCTTCTTACCGAGTTGCATTCCCCGCAGTGGATGACCCCGCTGCTCAAGCTGTTCTTCGTGCTCTCCTATGTCGTGCTCGCCGCGTTCGTCGGCGCGTTCGCGGATTCGATGCCGAAGGGCCGCGTGATGCTTATTACGAACGCGATCAAGATCGTCGGTTGCGCGATCATGATGTTCGGGTTGCACCCGCTGCTGGCCTACGGGATCGTCGGTTTCGGCGCCGCGGCCTATTCGCCCGCCAAGTACGGCATCCTCACCGAGCTGCTGCCGCCCGAGAAACTCGTGATGGCCAATGGCTGGATCGAGGGGCTGACGGTCGGGTCGATCATCCTCGGCACCGTGGTCGGTGGAGCGCTGATCTCGGTGCACGTGTCCGATATCCTGCTGCGGCTCGACGTGCCGTACATCGATACCGGCATCAATACCCCGGCCGAAGCGGCCATGGTCGTGATCATGCTGTGCTACCTGATCGCGTCCATCTTCAACATCTTCATTCCCGATACGGGCGCGCGCTATCCCGCGCAGGAGAAGAACCCGATCAAGCTCATCGCCGAGTTCGGCGACTGCTTCGTGGCGCTGTGGCGCGACAAGCTCGGCCAGATCTCGCTGGCCGTGACGACGCTGTTCTGGGGCGTCGGGGCCACGCTGCAGTTCATCGTACTCAAGTGGGCGGAGCATTCGCTGGGGCTCAACCTGTCGCAGGGGGCGCTGCTCCAGGCTGTCGTGGCAGTGGGCGTGGCGGTGGGCGCGATTCTCGCGGCGGCGCGTATTCCGCTCAAGCGTTCGCTGTCGGTCCTGCCGTTTGGCGTGGCGATGGGCGCGACGGTCATGCTGATGGCGTTCTACACGAAGGACGCGATGCCGGCCGTGACCATCGACCTGATGGGCTGGCACATGCCGCTGTACATGGCCATTGCCTATGTGTTCCTGGCCATCGTCGGCGCCATGTCCGGTTACTTCGTCGTGCCGATGAACGCGCTGCTCCAGCATCGCGGGCACGTGCTGCTGTCGGCGGGCCACTCGATTGCCGTGCAGAACTTCAACGAGAACGTGTCGGTGCTGCTGATGTTGTGTCTCTATGCGCTGCTGATCAAGCTCAACTGCCCGATCGGCTTTGTGATCATCGCGCTGGGCCTGTTCATCTGCATCACGATGTACCTCGTGATGCGGCTCCACCGCTACAACGTGCGTACGTTCAACTCCCTCGCGATGATCGGCGAGGACAAGCACCACTGAGTACCGGATCGCGCCGGGGCCGACCAGGCGCTGCCCCTCACTAGCCCTCGCTAGCGCCGGGCGATGCGTTCCCTCGCCCGCGCCTCCCAGCCGTCCGGCACCACGAATCCCCGCGATATCTCGATCCATCCCTCCTCGCCCGCCGTGCCGATGGGGGCGAGTTCGCACAACATGACGGGCGATTCGCGCCGCCAGCTGTGTTCGGGTTCGGGGTCCGCGAAACGCGCGGCCAGCGCGGCGTGAAGCGCTGCCGCGTCCTCGAACCGGGGGTCTCCCGGCGCCGGGACGGCGCCCACCCGCATGCCCGACAGCCAGTCCCCGCGCGATAGCCGGCACCAGCGCGAGGTGGGCCTCGCCGCGGCGCGCGCGGCCCAGGCATCGAGCGTCGACCACCAGCCGCGCAGGTGATCGGGAGCGATGCCCAGGGCGTCGAGCCCGGACGGCAGGATGTCGTCGCGATAGAACAGCCAGCCCAGCAGATACACCTCGCCACGATCGATCGCGCACCCGAGCGCCGCGCGGGCGTCGGGCGTGTCGCCGAGGGGCAGTTGCCGCTGCACGATATGCTCCAGCTTGTCGCCCAGCCGGTCCACGAGGTTCGGGCCGACGAACGCGCGCAGGCCCGTGACAGGGACGACAGGGGCGCCCGATTCGTTCTCGCCGACGTGCAGGTAGAACTTGGTGGCCATTTCCCAATGCACGACCTCGCCGCGCGAGGGGTCGCGCCAGACGAAGTCGAGCTCGCCCAGCGTGCGAATGCCGCGATCATGCCGATGGCGGACGGGCACATTCGACGCGAGCAGTTCCAGCCCCGGTGCGTGGGTCAGCGCGAAATGCAGCAGGCGCTCGGCATGGCGGCCCAGGCGCAGGCTCCGATTACCGGCCGGCGCGCCGCCCTCCGCCCCTCGCTGATCGGCAAGCTCGGCGATGGTTTCCGGCAACAACGCCGGATCTGCCGTGGCCAGCCACCGCATCCACGCGGCGCGCGACGCCTCCGGCCAGCGCGCCAGTCCGAATGCCCGGCCCAGGCCCGCAATATCGAATTCAGGAAGCCGCGACAGCAGCGGCGGTGCGAGCGAGCACCATGCGAGGTCGCGGACGCGTTGGGAGGTGGCGTGGCGCCAGAGCGGCCACGGGTCGCCGGACCCGTCGGGGCCGGCCAGGGCCGGTCCGCCGGGGCTGAGGGCGTGCGCGAGGTCAGGCTTGAGCTCCCGCACGATCGTGGACCTCGCGTGCCAGGCACAGATCCTCCCACGCCCGCGCCTTATCGGTCAGCGTGCGCAGCAGGTAGGCCGGGTGATACGTCACCACGACCGGAATGCCCTCGTACTCGTGCACCGTGCCGCGCAGCTTGCCGATCGGCGTGGTTGTGCGCAGCAGCGACTGCGCGGCGAACCGGCCCAGCACGACGATGACTTTCGGCCTGACGAGCGCGATCTGCCTGCGCAGATAGGGCTCGCACTGCTCGACCTCGTTCGGCGCGGGATCGCGATTCTCGGGCGGCCGGCATTTGAGCACGTTGGCAATGAAGACGTTCCGCCCGCGCGCAAGGTTCAGCGCGCCAAGCATGTTGTCGAGCAGCTTGCCGGCCTGCCCGACGAACGGCTCGCCTTGCAGGTCTTCGTTCTGCCCGGGGGCCTCTCCCACGAGCATCCACTCGGCGGCGCGATCGCCGACACCGAACACGGTTTGCGTGCGCGTCTCGCACAAGCCGCACGCGGTGCAACCGGCGACGTTCGCCTCGAGCGCGTCCCAGTCCATCGCGGCGATGTCCGCCGCCCGCTGCGGCAGCAGCGCATGGACGACCTCCGGCACGGGCTCGCGCGCGGGCGCCACCACCGCCGGGGGCCGGACCTCCGCTGGCCCGGCCTCGAAGGCCGGCTCACGGTCGAGCGCGACGGCCTGAACCTCCGAGAGCGCCGAACGCTCGGGAAGCTCGGGAAGCTGGTCACGCTCGGCAACCTCGGCGGCCTCTCCAGACCCGCCCGCCAGCACAGTCCCTACCCCCGCCTTCGGCACCCACTCGGTCCGAATCCCGAGCACCTCGAGGAACCGCGCGCGGCGATCCACGACGCTGTCTTTCATGTTGTCGCCTCCCCGGTGCCCCAGCTCCGCCGCAACACGAGCGCATCCTCGCGCGACTGTCCCGCGGCCGGGTAATAGCCCCGCCGCCGGCCGATCTCCGCAAACCCCGCCTCCCGATAGAGCGCAATCGCCCCGAGGTTAGAAGGCCTGACCTCGAGCAGCATCGTATAAAGCCGATGATCGTGCGACGTCGCGAGTGCGACGGCCAACAGCCTGCGGCCGAGCCCCTGCCGCTGACGCCGGGGATCGATCGTGATGTTGAGCAGATGCATCTCGTCGACGACCGGCATCAGCACCGCATAGCCAACCAGCGCATGCGTCGGATCCCGCAACGTCAAACCCAGATGCCCGGCCTTGAGCGAATTCTCGAAATTGCCGCGCGTCCACGGATGGCTGTAAGCCCGCTGCTCGATCTCGGCCACCGCCGACAGATCGAGCGCGCTCATGCGGCCGACCCGCCAGCCGTCCGGCAGCACGGGCATGACCGGCACATCCGGCCAGGCGCCATCGGAATACGGCTGCAACGCGGCGCTCATGACGCGCTCCCTGATCCACGCACGGCACGGACGGCACGGGCGGCAGGAACGGCGCCCTTCGCGGCATCCACGGCATCCGGAGCTTCCGCCGCCTCCGCGGCTAGCTTCGCGGCCTTTGCCGCCGCCACCGCCTCCCGCTCCACGATCGTCTGCGCCACCTTGTCGCGCAGATAGATCGGCATCGCATCGGCCGCATCGATGGTCTCGCCGCGCGCCAGCGCCCGCTGGGCAATCGCGACCACGGCGCGCGCCTCGGGCATCGCGTCGGGCACCCGGCGCGCCGCGCCCGCCGCCACCGCAAGCCGCTCGCCGAACGCCCCGATCGCATTGCCCGCGATCCAGTATTCGCCGGCGGGACGCGACACGGCGTCCGCGGGCCCCACGCCGATCGGTCCGGCCACCCGCCAGTCTTCCGCCGCATCGTCCCATACGAACGTGCCCGAGTAGACCTCGTCCATCCGCGCATCGAGCGTCACCAGCACCGGCACCCCGGCCGGCAGCCCAAGCGCACGCACGCCTTCCGCGCAGGCCATCAGCGTATTCACGGGAATGACGGGCAGTTCGGCCCCAAAGGCCAGCCCCTGCGCCACGCCGCAGGCGGTACGCAGGCCGGTAAACGAACCGGGGCCAGCGCCAAACGCAATGGCCGCGCAATCGGCCAGCCGCACGCCGGCCTCGGCCAGCACTTCGGCGACCGCCGGCAGCACGCGCGAGGACGAGCGCGGGCCCGTGTGGTCATGACGGAAGACACACGAGGCGTCGCCATCGGCCGTGGCGCGCCCCAGTGCGACGGAGCACCACTCTGTGGAGGTCTCGACAGCAAGAATCCAGGACATGCCGCGATTGTATCCGTTGTCCCCGTCACAAGGCATCTGCGATGACAACCGTCACCCCGGCCGGACTGAAGGCTTCCTCGGATTTTTTACGTCAAACGGCGCGCACGCCCGGCTATCATCGGACATCGCATTCCATCCATCGTAACGACTCTAAAGGAGCCCCCATGAGCGATCTCCAGGCACGTTTCGAACAAGCCCAGACCGACGTGAAATCCCTGAACGAGCGCCCCAGCAACATGACGCTGCTGCGTCTGTACGCGCTGTACAAGCAAGGCAGCGAAGGCGACGCGCAAGGCGAGAAGCCCGGCATGACGGATTTCGTCGGCCGCTACAAGTTCGAGGCGTGGGAATCGCTGAAGGGCACCAGCAAGGACGAGGCGATGCAGAAGTACATCGACCTCGTGGAAGAACTACGGAGCGGCGCGGTCAGCTGACCGGCCCCTCCCATCGCGGCCGCCTCAGCCGAGGCGGCCCGTGTGCGCGATCTCGCGGATCTTGCGCACCGTGTCGAGATCGGCCTCGTGGTAGGCCGACTTGACGATCTCCGCGTAGCGGTCGTCGCCGCTCGCATCCACCGCCGGCATCGTCGTTTCATAGACAAAGCGCAGCAGCAGCGCATTCGGGCCCGGCGTCTCGATGACCATCGTCAGCGTGCCCCCCGCATGTTCGGCCGTGGCCGCGGTCTCGTACCGCACGAGCCGATGCGGCTCGAACACCACGCGATCGCGAATTTTCGCCTCGCCGAAATGCAGCACCCGTTCGATCCAGCCGTCGCCGCGCGCCGTCACTTCGGACCGGTCCAGCCCGAGCACGAACTCCGCCGGCTCCTCGGCGCGCAGCACCAGTCCCTGCCACAACTGCTGCGCGGTCATCGGGTCCAGCGCGGGGTTGCCCAGATCGTTGATCTCCACCAGGTGTTCGAAACGCAACTCACTTCTCCTGTTCGTCAATGCCGTCATTATGAATGGCTTTGCACGCAGACGAACATGGGAGCGCAAGCGGATAAAAAAAGCCCCCGGGCGAACCCGGGGGCGTCTTTGCAGCCGTGGCAGCCCGCGATCAGACTTCCTCGTACAGCGGCAGCGTCAGGAATTCGGCGAAGTCTTCCGACGTCGACATCTGCTCGAAGATCTGCGCGGCGCGGTCATAGGTAGGCGTCTCACCGCCAACGACCGCCTTCACCTTCGCCAGCTCTTCCGGAATCAGCGCGCGCACCAGTTCCGCGGTGACCTTGCGGCCGTCCTCGAGCTTGCCCTTCGGCGAGCGAATCCACTGCCACACCTGCGAGCGCGAGATCTCGGCGGTGGCGGCGTCTTCCATCAGGTTGTGGATCGGCACACAGCCATTGCCGGCCAGCCAGGCGCCGAGGTAATGGATGCCCACGTTGATGTTCATGCGCAGGCCGTGCTCGGTGATCGGCGTCTCCGGCTTGAAGTCGAGCAGATCGGCGCCCTTCACGTTCACGTCCGGACGCTGCTTCTCGAACTGGTTCGGCTTGTCGCCGAGCACCGCGACGAACTCCTTCATCGCCGGTTCCACGAGGCCCGGGTGCGCGACCCAGCCGCCGTCGTAACCATCGGTCGCATCGCGGCGCTTGTCGCTGATGATGCCTTCCATGGCGATGGCGTTCTTTTCCGGATCGTTCTTGATCGGGATCAGCGCGCTCATGCCGCCGATCGCCGGCGCGCCGCGCTTGTGGCAAGTCTTCAGCAGCAGCAGCGCGTAGGCGCGCATGAACGGCGCGGTCATCGTGACCTTCGCGCGGTCGGCCAGGCAGAACTCCTTGTCCACCTTGAACTTCTTGATGCACGAGAAGATGTAATCCCAGCGGCCGGCGTTCAGGCCCGCGCTGTGGTCCCGCAGTTCGTACAGGATTTCTTCCATCTCGAACGCGGCGAGGATGGTTTCGATCAGCACGGTGGCCTTGATCGTGCCCTGCGGCAGGCCCACTTCGTTCTGCGCCATCACGAACACGTCGTTCCACAGGCGCGCCTCGAGGTGGCTTTCCATCTTCGGCAGATAGAAGAACGGACCCGCGCCGCGCGCGATCTGCTCCTTGCCGTTGTGGAACAGGAACAGCGCGAAGTCGAAGATACCGCCCGAAATGCGCTTGCCGTCGATCGTGACGTGCTTCTCGTCCAGATGCCAGCCGCGCGGACGCACCTGCAGCGTGGCGATCTTGTCGTTGAGCTTGTAGTGCTTGCCGTTGGAATCCAGCGTCAACGTGCGGCGCACGGCGGCCTTCAGGTTGACCTGGCCCTGCATCTGGTTGTGCCAGTTCGGCGTGTTCGAGTCCTCGAAGTCCGTCATGTAGCTGTCGGCACCCGAGTTGAACGCGTTGATCACCATCTTGGCCTCGACGGGACCGGTGATTTCCACGCGGCGGCATTCGAGCGCCTTCGGTACCGGAGCCACCTTCCAGTCGCCCTCGCGCACGGACTTCGTTTCCGGCAGGAAGTCGGGGATTTCGCCGGCGTCGAGGCGCTTCGCGCGCTCCACGCGCGCGGCCAGCAGTTCCTGGCGGCGCGGCTCGAAGGCGCGGTGCAGCTTGTCTACGAGGGCCAGGGCTTCCGGCGTCAGGATGTCTTCATAGGCCGGCAGGATCTCGCCGGTAATCTTCATGCCCGCGGGCAGCGTGATAGCCATCAGTGTTCTCCTGTATATGCGATGGAATGGTGATTGGGAATCCTGCGCGTCAGGTCGTCAGACCCGCATCGGGACAATGCGTGGCGATAAACGCGAGCAGGTCGTTCATGTCGTGCCCGGTGCCGGCAGGCGCCACGTCGAGGCGCTCCGCCGGATGGCCGGCACGGTTGATCCAGAACGTCGTATAGCCGTACCAGGAGGCCCCGCACGCGTCCCAGCCATTGGAGGATACGAACAGGATCTCCCGCACGGGCACGTCGAATGCCGCGGGGCCGAGCGCATACGCGGCCGGCGCGGTCTTGTACTGGCGCACGGCCTCGACTGACAGCACATGGTCGAACAGCCCTTGCATGCCGGCGCTCTTGACCGAGATGTCGAGCATCTCCGGATTGCCGTTCGACAGGATGCCGAGCGGCAGTCCCGCGCGCTTCAACCGCTTGAGCGCGCCGAGGTTCTCGGGAAACGCGGACAGGCAGGCGTATTCCTTCAGCAGTTGCGCCTCCGTGGCCGCGTGCATGTCCAGCCCCAGCCGTTCGGCCGCAAAGCGCAGCGCGTCGATCGTGATGTTCCAGAACGGCTTGTAGCGCGATCCGTCCGGCGCGGCCATCGTGCGCACGCGCGTGTAGTCGATCTGCCGCTCGCGCCACAGCAGCGCGAGCGCCTCGCCCTTGCCCGGAAACAATTGCTCCGCGCGCGCCGTGACGGAATACACGTCGAACAGCGTGCCATAGGCATCGAACACGACCGCGCGAATCTTGTGCATGGAAGGACTGAATGGGGCTGTACACGTCTGAATGCAGGGCATTGTAGGCAGGCATTGCAGTGCGACAAAGCCGCTGGGGGTCACTTGATCTTTTACTTTTACACATCTAATCTAGGCCGATTCTGTCGCGACTCATGCGCCTGCCCGTGTGTTGACACCGTGGATCACTTCAAACAGCTCGAAACGTTCGTCTCCGTCGCGTCGCGCGGCAGCCTGTCCGCCGCCGCCGCGGCCGAGGGCGTGGCACCCGCCATCATCGGCCGCCGCATCGACGCCCTCGAGGAACGCCTCGGCGTCAAACTGCTGGTCCGCACCACGCGGCGCCTCACGCTGACCTTCGAAGGCTCCGCGTTCCTCGAAGACTGCCAGCGCATCCTCAACGACCTGCACAACGCCGAGGCCAGCGTCTCTGCCGGCGGCGTCAAGGCCAGCGGCCACCTCCGCGTGACCGCGCCCGCGGGCTTCGGCCGCAAGCATGTGGCGCCCGTGGTGCCGCTGTTCATCGAATCGCACCCCGACGTCACAATCACGCTTGACCTCGCGGACCGCGTGGTCGACCTCGTCAACGAAGGCTTCGACTGCGCGATCCGGCTCGGCGACCTGCCCGACTCGAATCTCGTGTCCATCCGGCTCGCCGAGAACCGCCGCGTGGTCGTCGCGTCGCCGGACTACCTCGCGCGCGCGGGCACGCCTCGCGAGCCGGAAGACCTCGCCCGCCATAACTGTCTGGCCTTCGGCGCGAGCGCCAACGTCCAGCGCGGCTGGGCTTTCCAGCAGGACGGCCACGCGGTGACCGTCAAGGTCGGCGGCACGATGGAATGCACGGACGGCGCCGTCCTGCACGAATGGTGTCTGCAGGGCCACGGCCTCGCGTGGCGCTCCTGGTGGGAAGTCGGCCACGAGATCGCGAGCGGCCGGCTCGTGACCGTGCTCGACGAATTCCAGGCGCCGCCAATCGGCATCCATGCCGTGTTTCCGCAGCGCAAGCACCTGCCGCTGCGCGTGCGGCTGTTCATCGATCATCTCAAGAACACCTATGGCAACCCCGCTTACTGGCGCCGCGCCGAACAGGCCGCTGCATTGACCGTCGCGTGACGGCCCTGCTGCGTGCGGCACGGCACGATGCCAGTTGATCTGAAACAAGGTCGGGCGTAGTAAGCGGACTAGAATGAACTTGTCGGTTTCACTTCGTGAAGGAGGTCCAGCATGTTCAAGCACATCCTGCTACCCACCGACGGTTCCGCGCTGTCGAAGAAAGCCATCGACGGCGGCCTGGAACTGGCCAAGGCGATCGGCGCGCGCGTCACCGCCTACGTCTGCCTCGAGGAGTATCCCTACACCCCCTTCAGCGAGATCGTCGTGGAGGCGCCCCAGGCCTTCAAGGACCGCATCGAGAATCAGGCGCGGCTCTACCTGCGCGAGATCGAAACCGCGGCCCTGGCCGAGAACCTGCCGTTCGACGCCGACATGACCACCTTCGCGGTGCCCTACCTCGGCATCATCGACGCGGCGGAACGGCACGGGTGCGACGTCATCTTCATGGCCTCCCACGGACGGCGCGGCCTGACTGGCCTCATCCTTGGCAGCGAAACCCAAAAGGTGCTGACACACACGGATATCCCGGTGATCGTGTACCGATGAGGCGGCGCTCCCCGGGGGGAAGCCCCGCGGGGAGCGCACCTCATCAGGCCGCCTTCCGCTCCGTCTTCTTCTCGTCGAAGAACTGCTCGTCCTCGGTCGAGCCCTTCAGCGCCGTCGTCGAAGACTGACCGCCCTCGATGGTCTGCGTCACCGCATCGAAGTAACCGGTGCCGACTTCGCGCTGATGCTTGACCGCGGTAAAGCCCTTCTCCGCCGCGGCGAACTCGTTTTCCTGGAGTTCGACGAACGCGCTCATCTGGTTGCGCGCATAGCCATAGGCGAGGTTGAACATCGAGTAGTTCAGCGAGTGGAAACCCGCCAGCGTGATGAACTGGAACTTGTAGCCCATCGCACCGAGCTCCTTCTGGAACTTGGCGATGGTGGCGTCGTCGAGGTTCTTCTTCCAGTTGAACGACGGCGAGCAGTTATAGGCCAGCAGCTTGCCCGGGAACCTGGCGTGCACCGCGTCCGCGAACTTCTTCGCGAATTCGAGATCGGGCTTGCCGGTTTCGCACCAGACCAGATCGGCGACTTCCGCGTAAGCAATGGCGCGCGCAATCGCCTGATCGATGCCGGGCTTGGTGCGATAGAACCCTTCCACCGTGCGCTCGCCCGTGCAGAACGGCTTGTCGCGATCGTCCACGTCCGAGGTCAGCAGATCGGCCGCTTCGGCATCGGTCCGCGCGATCACCAGCGTCGGCACGCCCGAAACGTCGGCAGCAAGACGCGCGGCATGCAGTTTGGCCACCGCTTCACGCGTCGGCACGAGGACCTTGCCGCCCATGTGGCCGCACTTCTTGACCGAAGCGAGCTGGTCTTCGAAGTGCACGCCGGCGGCGCCCGCCTCGATCATCGACTTCATCAGCTCGAACGCATTCAGCACGCCACCGAAACCGGCTTCGGCATCGGCCACGATCGGCGCGAAATAATCGATATCCCCAGAGCCTTCGCTCCACTGAATCTGATCCGCGCGCTGGAACGTGTTGTTGATGCGCTTGACCACCTGCGGCACCGAGTTGGCCGGATACAGCGACTGGTCCGGATACATCTCGCCGGCCAGGTTGGCATCGCCCGCCACCTGCCAGCCCGACAGATAGATGGCCTTCAGACCGGCCTTCACCTGCTGCATGGCCTGGTTGCCGGTCAGCGCGCCGAGCGTGTTCACGAACGGCTCGTTGTTGAGCAGATGCCAGAGCTTTTCCGCGCCACGGCGGGCGAGCGTGTGCTCGATCTGGATCGAGCCCCGCAGGCGGATCACGTCCTCGGCCGTGTAATTGCGCGACACGCCCTTCCAGCGCGGGTTGGTTTCCCAGTCTTGCTGGAGCTTCTGGATGTCTTGTTGGCGGGTCATGGTGTTCTCCTGTTGACGATGGATCGATGGGTTAGCTTCCAAAATCTGTGACACAGGTCATGTGTCTTATATAAGAGTGTAGGGAAGCCTCCCGCGTCGCAACAAGCGAACAAACGCCCTCCGGCGTAGATTTTTTATCCTTTTAACTCAACGGCTTACATCTTTCATTTCATGATGTGGCAAGCGGTCTTCCATGATGAGAAATGCACGTTGTGCTCCGCACCCACGTATTTTTGCGCACCAAAACCGCTTTCCGCATCGTGAAATTTAGCCGGCGGGCTGTCCCGCAATCGCCACGTCCCGCGCGCGACGGTATTCGACCCAGTCCCCGCTGTCGATCCGCGCGAGCCCGGCCACGGCACTGTCGGCCACCGGATAGAGCAGGCACGGCACCGGCGCGCCGCCGTGGTCGATGTCGCGGACTTCCCGCACGAATAGCGTGGCCTGGCCCGGGTAGACCTCCTCGATCTCGTCGAGGACCGGTAGCAGCGCCTCAGGAATGTCGTAGATATCGCCGCGCACAGGCCCCGCGGCGGCATCGAGCACGAGGCCCGGATAGGTGCCGAAGTCATACAGGCGACCGGCGATGACGCCAGCGCCGACCAGCGTCGGGGCGGCGATGCCATGCCGCTGGGCGGCGACGTTCAGATCGTTGACTTCACCGGCACGGAGCGTGCCATAGACAAATACGCGATGCATGGTAGGCAGAGGAGCAGAGAGGGATGGGATAAGAAGACCTCCGCCATGTTACTGCCTGCCCGCGCGGCCTACATCTGCTTGAACAGATGCGCGTACTGGCGGGCGACCGGCAACGATTCCGGCCGATCGCGCAGCCGCAGCGACACGCGCCCCAGCGACTGGTTGACCGCGCTGGCCACGCAATCGATATTGACCACCGTCCCCCGATGGATCTGCCAGAAACGGTCGGGGTCCAGCTGCTGCGCCAGTTCCCGCAGGCTCGTGCGGATCAGCGCCTCGCCATTGGCCGAGACCACGTTGACGTACTTGTCGGTCGCCTCGAGGTAGATCACCTCGTCGACGGGAATGATCCGCACCTCCTGCCCCACGAGCGCCTTGATGAAGCGAAGGTACTGCCCCGTCGCCGCGGCACCCCGCTGCGGCGGTGGATTCTCGAGCGCCTCGAGCCGGTGCAGCAGCTGGGCAAGCCGGTCGGCATCGACCGCCGCCGGTCCCGGTTCGCTCGTCGCCTGCCGCGCCGCGAGCCTGTCCCGCAGCCGCGCGACGGTGGCCTCCAGCCGCTCGTGCTGAACGGGTTTGAGCACGTAATCCACGGCCGCGCGCTCGAAGGCTTCCAGCGCGAACTGGTCGTACGCGGTGACGAACACCACCAGCGGCGGCAGGTCGGTCTCCACGAGTTCCCGCGCAACATCCATGCCGCTCATGCCGGGCATGCGGATGTCGAGGAAGGCGACATCGGGCCGATGCGCGCGCGCGGCGTCCAGCGCGGACATGCCGTCATGCACCACGGATACGATGCGCGCCTCCGGCCAGAGCGCGGTGAGCTCGGCCGCGAGCACGCGCGCGAGCAGCGCTTCGTCATCGGCGATCAGGAGCGTGGGGGACATTGCGGGTCAGGATTTCAGGTTCGGCGTTTCAGAAGCATCAGGGATACAGGAGACCAGTGATCCGAGTCCGTGGGGGCGGCTGGAAGGCCGAGCCTCACGGTCGCGGTCAGGAATGCGCCGGCCGGTCAGGAATGCGCCGGGCGGATGCTCCCCGCGTCCGCCGCGCCGGCCGCACCGCCAGGCCGCGTCCGCGCGGCGGCGACAGCCACCTGCCCGGCCGCGGCAGGCCCATGCGCCTGAAGGTCGGCCACCGACGGCACATCGGTCCGCCGCACCAGCGGCAACGTCAACCGCACGATCACGCCCCGCGGCTGGTTCTCTTCCATCTGCATGGTGGCGGCCGCCCCGAAAATCCGCGCGAGCCGCTCGCGGACGTGCGTCAGTCCCATGCCAGAGCCCTTGCCGCCGCCCTGGCAGAACCCCACGCCGCTATCGGTGATCGTCACCTGCACATTGCCACCGCCCGGATCGCGCGCGGCCAGCACGATGTTGCCGCCCCGCATGCACGGCTCGATCCCATGCGTCACCGCGTTTTCGACCAAGGGCTGGATCAGCATCGGTGGAATCTCGACGTCGGCCAGTGCCGGCGGCAGGTCGATCTCGAACGTCAGCCGCGAGCCGAACCGCATCGACTGGATCTCGAGGTAGCTGCGCAGCAATTCGAACTCCTGCCGCAGCGTGCATTGCTCCGCCCGCGTGTGCTTGAGCGACGTGCGCAGGAAACCGATCAGCCGCTGCAACAACTGCCGCGCGGCGCGCGGGTCTGTCGCGATCAGGCCATCGAGGTTGGCCAGCGAATTGAACAGGAAGTGCGGCTCGATCTGGGCCTGCAACGCCATGAGTTGCGCGCGCACGAGCTGCTTCTCGGATTCCTCGCGCTGCAGCGCGTCGAGGGCGGCCTGCCGCTCGAAATAGGCCAGCTTCTCGCGCGACCAGTAGAAATAGATCATGCTCGTTGACGCGAGCATCCCGACGACCAGGCACATGCGCAACATGTCGCCCGCCTCCGCATGCGAGCGGATGGGAAGATTGAGCACCTCGCGCGTGGCCCAGCTGCCGAACAGCACGCCGACGGGCACCGCCACGGCGGCAAGACACAGGAACGGCCAGCGGCGCGGACGATCGTTCCACCAGATCAGGACGCGCGGGATGTCGATCAGCGCCCAGATGGACAGGCCGATCAGCTGGCTATAGACGAGGTTGTGGAACAGCGATCCGCCGGTGCGGAAGCCGTAGTTGAGGCTCAGCGCGATCACCGTGTTCATGCAGATGACGAACAGCAGATCGCGCCCGAGAATGGTCAGCCGCGACGGTAGCGCGGCATAAAGACAACGGTTCACGGCCTCTCGTCCCTCCAACGATGGTGCTAGAGAACACTAAGGGACACTTTACGCCGGTTACCGGACGAGGGGAAGCGGCGTGCGACGAAACGCACACCCATGGCGCCGAGGGTGAAAAACGCGGCGGGAACCCCGCCGCCCCGCATGATCCCGGTCAGGCCGCCTGCAGCGCCTGCCCGCGCACGGTCTCCGCCAGCGCGGTGGAAATCGTGTCCCGCGACAGATGCGGCGCGAACATGCTGATGAACGCCTGCGCATAGCCACGCAGGTAGGCCCCGCGCCGGACCGCCACGCTGGTCACATTCGGCTCGAACAGGTGGTCCGCCGTGATGCGCACGAGCCCCGCGTCCTTGCGCGCGTCGTACGCCATCGACGCGATGATGCCCACGCCGAGGTCCAGCTCCGCATACGTCTTGATCACGTCCGCGTCCATCGCGGTCAGCACGATCTCGGGCTGAAGGCCCGCTTCGGCGAACGCGCCGTCGATCTTGCGGCGGCCCGTGAAGCCCGCGTCGTACGTGATGATCGGGAAATTGACGATATCCTCGAGCGACGGCTCGGGAATACGCGTCAGCGGGTGCTCGGGCGAGACCACGAGCACGTGCTGCCAGCTGTAGGCCTCGAACGACGTCAGCCCCGCCTCGCTCGCCACCGCCTCGGTCGCGATACCGATATCGGCCTGACCGGTCAGCAACAGCTCGACGATATGCTGCGGCGACGCTTCCTGCAGGGCCAGCGTCACGTGCGGATATTCGCGGCGGAAGCTCTGCACCACCTTCGGCAGCGCGTAGCGCGCCTGCGTGTGCGTGGTCGCCACGGTCAGGCGGCCCGTATGGCGGCCCGCGAACTCGTCGCCGGCCTGCCGCAGGTTCTCGGCCTCGAGCAGCAGGCGCTCGACGATGCGCACGATCTCGCGTCCGGGCTCGGTCAGGCCGGTCAGGCGCTTGCCATAGCGCTCGAAAATCTCTACGCCGAGCTCTTCCTCGAGTTCGCGGATCTGCCGCGACACGCCCGGCTGCGACGTGTACAGCGCGTTGGCCACTTCGGTCAGATTGAACTGGCGGCGGACCGCCTCGCGAATCGATCGCAGTTGTTGGAAGTTCATGGCGTGGCTCCGTTGTTCTTCTCTTGTACAGGGGTATCGCGCGTGAATACGCGCAGCTGGCGCGGCCGCACGGCGAGCAGTTCGCCCTCGCGGAAGCCCAGATGGCGGAACCGTTCGAGCGGCAGCGCCACCTCGATCACGTCCTGGTTGTCCTCGCGTTCGAGCTCGAGCTGGGCCACGGGACCCAGCGTTAGCGCGCGGCGCAGCGTGACCGCAATGCCGTCCGTCCCCGGGGCATAGCGCTCCAGGTCGAGGTCGTGCGGGCGCACATAGGCCACGGCGTCGCCCGCGGTTTCGTGGCCCTGTCCGATCACGGGCAGCACCGAGTCGCCCGTGTGCAGCAGGCCGCCGGTATCGCCGACTTCGAGCCGGCCGTGGAACAGATTGACGTTGCCGAGGAAGCCGAACACGAACGGCGTGGCCGGATGGTTGTAGACCGCCTCCGGCGTGCCGAACTGCTCCACGCGGCCGCGGTTCATCAGCACGACCTGATCGGCCACTTCGAGCGCCTCTTCCTGGTCGTGCGTCACGAACACGCTCGTCACATGCAGTTCGTCATGCAGGCGGCGAAGCCAGCGGCGCAGTTCCTTGCGCACCTTCGCGTCGAGCGCGCCGAACGGTTCGTCCAGCAGCAGCACGCGGGGCTCCACTGCCAGTGCCCGGGCCAGCGCGATGCGCTGACGCTGACCGCCCGACAGTTGCGACGGATAGCGGTCGGCCAGCCAGTCCAGCTGCACGAGTTCGAGCAGCGACTTGACCTTCTCGCGGATCTTCGCTTCCGACGGACGCTCCGCGCGCGGCTTCACGCGCAGGCCAAAGGCCACGTTCTCGAACACCGTCATGTGCTTGAACAGCGCGTAGTGCTGGAACACGAAGCCCACGTTGCGATCGCGCACGTGGTGCTGCGAGGCATCCGTGCCGGCCAGCACGACCTGGCCGGCGTCCGCGCGTTCCAGGCCGGCGATGATGCGCAGCAGCGTGGTCTTGCCACAGCCGGACGGGCCCAGCAGCGCGGTCAGCTCGCCTTCATCGAAGTCGAGCGACACGTTGTCCAGCGCCACGAAGTCGCCGAAGCGCTTCTCTACGTTCCTGACCTGAATGCTCATGATGCCTGTCCCTGCAGCGGTTGCTGCTGCGATTGATGCTTGCCTTGTAGGCCCGTTTGCTGTTGGCCCGTTTGCTGTTGGCTCGTTTGCTCGTTGTGTTGCGCTGCCTGCGATGCCTTCGCCGAAGCCGGAATCACCACCGGATCCGCCGGCCGCTCGAGCGCGTCTTCGCTGACTTCACGCGCGGCGCGCATCTCGACCAGCGTCTTGATGCCCAGCGTCACGAGCGCCAGCAGCGTCAGCAGGGACGCCACCGCGAACGCGGCCGCGAAGTTGTATTCGTTGTAGAGAATCTCCACGTGCAGCGGCATCGTGTTGGTCAGGCCGCGGATGTGACCCGATACCACCGACACGGCGCCGAACTCGCCCATCGCGCGCGCGTTGCACAGGATCACGCCATACAGCAGGCCCCAGCGGATGTTCGGCAGCGTGATATGCCGAAACGTTTGCCACCCCGAGGCGCCCAGCACGATGGCGGCCTCTTCTTCCTCGCTGCCCTGCGCCTGCATCAGCGGAATCAGCTCGCGCGCGACGAACGGGAACGTAACGAAGATCGTCGCCAGCACGATGCCCGGCACCGCGAACATGATCTTGATGTCGTGCGCCTCCAGCCACGGACCGAACCATCCCTGCGCGCCGAACATCAGCACGTAGATCAGGCCGGAGATCACCGGCGATACCGAGAACGGCAGGTCGATCAGCGTGATCAGCAGGTTCTTGCCGCGGAAGTCGAACTTCGCGATGGCCCAGGCGGCGGCCACGCCGAACACCACGTTCAGCGGCACGGCGATCGCGGCGACCGTCAGCGTGAGCTGAATGGCGGAGACGGCGTCGGGCTCGGTCAGCGCGCTCAGGTACGTATCCACGCCCTTCCTGAACGCCTCGAAGAACACCGATGCCAGCGGCACGAAGAGGAACAGCGCGAGGAACAGCACCGCCACCGTGATCAGCGTATAGCGGACCCACGGCGACTCGCCGGTCGCGTCATAAGGATGATGGGCCGTGCCCTTCGATCCGAGTCGGGAAACTGCGCCGGCCATCTCTCAATCCTTCGCGACGATTTCAGCAGCCGCGCGCGAACCGGTCTGATGGCGACGCGTCCAGGCCTGCAACAGGTTGATCAGCAGCAGCAGCACGAACGAGATCACGAGCATCACCACGGCTACCGCCGTCGCTCCCGCGTAGTCGTACTGCTCCAGCTTCGAATAAATCATCAGCGGGGCGATCTCCGACACCATCGGCATGTTGCCCGAGATAAAGACCACCGAGCCGTACTCGCCCGTGGCGCGCGCGAACGACAGCGCGAAGCCCGTCAGCAGCGCCGGCAGGATGGCCGGCAGGATGACGCGCTGGAACGTCTGCAGGCGCGACGCGCCCAGACTCGCCGCCGCTTCCTCGAGCTCGCGCTCCACGTCTTCCAGCACCGGCTGCACGGTCCGCACGACGAACGGCAACCCGATGAACGTCAGCGCCACGACGATGCCCAGCGGCGTGAACGCGACCTTGATGCCATACGGCTCCAGGTACTTGCCGATCCAGCCATTGCCCGCGAACAGCGCGGTTAGCGCGATACCGGCGACGGCGGTCGGCAGGGCGAACGGCAGATCGACGAGCGCGTCGATAAAGCGTTTGCCGAAGAAGCGGTACCGCACCAGCACCCAGGCGACGATCAGGCCGAACACGGTGTTGATGATGGCCGCCACGAACGACGCGCCGAAACTCAGTCCCAGCGAATGCACCACGCGCGGTTCCGTCACGGTGCGCCAGAACGCGTCCCACGTCATCGTGAACGTCTTCAGGAACGTGGCGGACAGCGGAATCAGGACGATCAGCGTCAGGTAGAAGATCGTGAAGCCCAGCGACAGCCCGAATCCGGGCAGCACGGTGAAGCGCTGGTTCGCGCGCGGGCGCAACGGTCGGCTGGAGATCTTTGGCCCGGACGGCGGCAGGTCCGTGGCGGAAATGGAAGGCGGCATATCGTCTCGCTTATGAAACCGGCGCATAACGCGCAGGCTACCGAGACAAATTTTGCAGATAGGCCCTTATAAAAAGAACGAATATTTGCGCATGTCTTTAGACGCTTTAGATATAAAGCGTCGTGCAACCGAGCTCGACGCTCGACTCCCAGGTGCCTGAAACATCGCTCTGCAGATCTTGTAACGCGATCCGCTGCAACAAAGTGGCGAGATAGCCCATTCCGTCGGGCCATTCGCCCAGGCCCGAGTCCGCATTGATATGCCCGGCCGTGCCCGCGTCCACGAGTTCGCTGCCCCACAGGGCGCCCCAGCTGAACGCCGTGCGTTGCACCATCCAGGGGTCGTCGCGGCTGGCGATCAGGATGGTCGGAAACGGCAGCTTCCAGGTCGGCAGCAAGGCCCCGACGCCGAACTTGTCCGGATCGGCCGGCGCGACGAGCAGCGCGCCCGCAATCCCGACCGGATCGAGCGCGGCCTGGCGTAGCGTGGCCAGACACCCAAAACTGTGCGCGACGAGCACCGCCCCGCCCCGCGCGACGCGCCGTGCGCGCATCACGCCCTCCGACACGCGTTCCGACCAGAGCGGCAGGCTAGGCCTGGACCAGTCGTGTTGCTCGATGCGCTGCCAGTCCGGATGCCGCGCCTCCCAGCGCGACTGCCAGTGCGCGGGGCCGCTGCCGTGCAGTCCTGGCACCGTAAGGATCTGCAGCCCGCGCGGCACCGCGAGCGGCGCCACGGCGGCTGGCGGCGTGGCGACAGGGGCGTTCCCGGAGGGAGTCGATGCACTCATGCGGGCTCCTTTGACGTTGCGGAGGGGGCGGGCGCGGCGGCCGATCTTGCGTGCAAGTCTCGTGCCGACACGGCCTCGCCCGCGGCAATGCCCTGCCCCAGCGCGATGCCCGCGGCCTGCAACCGTTCCACGGCAAGTTCATCCTGCAGGCGGCGGCCGATCAGCGTCACGCCCGCGTTGGCGGCGCTCGCGCGCAGGCCCGACAGTTGCCGGTCCGTCCACGTGCGTCGCATGTCCAGCTTGAGCCAGTCCGGCAGCGCGTGCGCCATCAGCGCGCCCGCCTCGGCCGGATCCGATGCCTGCAGGCTCACGGCAAACCCGTTGCGGCGGTAGTTGCCGACGACGTGGAGCAGCAGCGGCAGATCGTCGTTGGCGCTTGCCGGCACCTGAATGACGAACCGTTCGAGCGGCAGGCCCAGCGATTGCAGCGCGCGCCGGAACGCGGCGCCATGGTCATCCGCCACGGCCGCGAGCAGCCGGTTATGCACGTTCAGCACCAGCTTGTGCCCGCCATCCTTGTCCGCCGGGCCGGCGAAATAATTGATGGCGTGCACGAGCCGCGACAGGCGGTCCAGCGATACCAGGGAGGCATCGTCCGCCGCCATCGCGAAGAGTTTCCATGCAGCGAGTCCCACGCCGTCCTCGGCGTAGGTATGGATCGCGCCCTCGTGCGCGACCACGCTGCGGTCCGCCAGCGTGACGAGGGGCTCGAACACGCTGGTCAGCGAACAGTTGAAATACTGGCCCTGGACCTGGCCACTCGCATCGCGCCACAGCTCACGCCCCGCGACGGGACCCCGGGGCAACGTTTCCAGATAGCGGTCGAGTGCGTCGGGCATGCTCGAACCCCTTAGAGCTTGGCCAGCGACACCTCGGTCGCCTTGACCAGCGCCACGACCTCGCTGCCCTTCACGAGGCCGAGATCGCGGATGGATCGCGTGGTGATGACCGAGGTCACGATGCCCGCCGGCGTCTCCACATCGACCTCCGATACGACCGGACCTTCGATGATGTTGGCGACCTTGCCACGAAACTGATTACGTACGTTGATGGCCTGAATGCTCATGATAGAAGCTCCTTGGGAAAGACCTGTTCACGTTTGCCGGGTGTCATATCAGACCGCCCAGCCCACCGAATCGAAATGCCGCACCCGCGGCACCTCGACGACGACTTCTTCACTGCCTTCGTGCTGCATCACCCGGCGCAGCACGCGCTCTTCCAGCTGCGCGAACGCCACCGACCCGCGTTGCCGCGGCCGTGGCAGATCCACGCGTTCGTCCAGCGCGATGCGGCCGTCCTCGATCAGCACAACGCGGTCGGCCAGCGCAATCGCCTCCGACACGTCATGCGTCACGAGCAGCGCGGTGAAACCGAGGCGGCGCCACAGCGATTCGATCAGCCCCTGCATCTCGATGCGCGTCAGCGCGTCGAGCGCGCCCAGCGGTTCGTCGAGCAACAGCAGCCGAGGGTGATGCACGAGCGCGCGCGCGAGCGCCACGCGCTGCCGCTGGCCGCCCGAAAGACGCGCGGGCCACTCCTGCGCGCGTTCCGCAAGACCCACCTGCGCCAGCACCTGCGCGGCATCGGCCACGCGCTCCTTCGACAGGCCGAGCGCGACGTTGTCCAGCACGCGCTTCCACGGCAGCAGCCGCGCGTCCTGGAACATCACGCGGATGTCCTCGCGCTGCGCGCGGCCGTTTTTTCCGTCGAACGTGATGGCACCATCGTCGCTGCCTTCCAGACCCGCCACGAGGCGCAGCAGCGTGCTCTTGCCGCAACCGCTGCGGCCGACGATCGCGACGAACTCGCCCGGCTTCGTCTGCAGCTCGATGCCATGCAGCACCTCGCGGCCGTTGTAGCGCTTGACGACCTGCTGCACATGCAGCGCCACGCCGCCCTGCGCATTCGCACGGGCATGGGCATTCGGATGCGTGGGATGCGTCAGATCGTCCGCGGTCTGCCGACGCAGGGTGGCGTCCACATAGGCGACGGCAGCCGCTTCGAGGGGATGACTTTGCATGCGATAACTCCTGCTCAGGATGCCTGGTAACCCGGATGCCAGCGCAGCCAGTAACGTTCGAGCGCGCGGGACAGCACGTCGGCCAGCTTGCCGAGCAGCGCGTACAGCAGAATGCCGACCAGCACGACATCGGTCTGCAGGAACTCACGCGCGTTCATGGTCATGTAGCCGATGCCCGATTGCGCGGAAATCGTCTCCGCCACGATCAGGATCACCCACATCAGGCCGAGCGAAAACCGCACGCCGACGAGGATGTTCGGCAGCGCTCCCGGCAGGATCACCTCGCGATACAGGCGCCAGCCGGACAAGCCATAGCTGCGCGCCATCTCGACGAGCGCCGGATCGACGGCGCGAATGCCGTGGTACGTATTGAGATAAACCGGAAAGAACACGCCGAGCGCGACCAGGAACAGCTTCGCGGTCTCGTCGATGCCGAACCAGAGAATGACAAGCGGAATCAGCGCGAGCGTCGGGATGTTCCGGATCATCTGCAGCGTGCTGTCCAGCAGCGTGGCCGCCGTGCGGAACGTCCCCGTCAGCAGCCCGAGCACGAGGCCAAGACCGCCGCCAACGGCAAGTCCGATCAGCGCGCGCCACGTGCTCACCCACACATGGCGCCAGAGTTCGCCCGAGACGGCCAATCCCCATGCGGCCTCGACCACGGCCAGGGGGGCAGGCAGCACGCGGTTGGACAACCACCCCAGCTGCGACGCGGCCTGCCAGGCCACGATCAGCAGCACGGGAACGATCCACGGCGCGATCGCGCGGAGCGCGCCCGCATTGGGAACCTTGCGGGCGTCGGGAAGTAGCGGTGCGGACATGGCGTGCCCTCCTTCAGCTCTGCGCGGCGCGCGGCACGATGCCGGTCGCCATGACTTCGCCAAACGGTCCCGACAGGACCTGTCCCGGCAGCTTCTCGCGCACGTTGCGCGGCAGCAGCGGGAACACCAGTTCGGCGAAACGATAGGCTTCCTCGAGGTGCGGATAGCCGGACAGGATGAACGTGTCGATGCCGAGGGACGCATACTCTTCCATGCGCGCCGCCACGGTCTTCGGGTCGCCCACGAGCGCCGTGCCCGCGCCGCCGCGCACAAGGCCAACGCCCGCCCACAGGTTCGGACTGATCTCCAGCGCCTCGCGCGTGCGGGCGTTCTTGCCGCCCGCGTGCAGCGCGGCCATGCGGCGCTGGCCCTCGGAGTCCATCTTCGCGAACACGGCCTGGGCGCGCGCCACGGTCTCGTCGTCAAGGCGGCTGATCAGGTCGTCCGCCGCGGCCCATGCGGCGGCGTCGGTTTCGCGCACAATAACGTGGAGCCGGATACCGAAGCGCACGGTGCGCCCGAGCTTTGCGGCGCGTTCGCGCACGTCGGCGATCTTCTTCGCCACCTCGGCGGGCGGCTCGCCCCACGTCAGGTACGCTTCCACCTGCTCGGCCGCCAGGTCGTGCGCGGCCGCCGACGATCCGCCGAAGTACACGGGCGGATGCGGACGCTGCAGCGGCGGATACAGGACCCGCGCGCCCTTCACGTTGATGTGCTTCCCTTCAAAACTGATCTCGCCGCTGTCATGGCTCGCGGCCAGCACGTCGCGCCAGACGCGGATGAATTCGGATGACGCCTCGTAGCGTTCCGCATGATCGAGGAACAGCCCATCGCCTTCGAGCTCGGCGACATCGCCACCGGTCACGAGATTGACCAGCAGGCGGCCGCCCGAGATGCGATCGAACGTGGCGGCCATGCGCGCGGCCAGCGTCGGCGTCATCAGGCCAGGGCGCACGGCCACGAGGAACTTCAGGTTGCGCGTGACGGCGGCCAGCGCCGAGGCGGCTACCCACGGGTCCTCGCAAGAGCGGCCCGTCGGAATCAGCACGCCTTCATAGCCAAGCGTATCGGCCGCGGTTGCGATCTGCTTCAGGTAATCGAAATTGACTTCGCGCGCGCCCTCCGAGGTGCCGAGGTAGCGGCTGTCGCCATGGGTGGGGATGAACCAGAAGACTTGCATGAACGGTACCTCTTGATCGGACGGACTATTCGGACGATGCGGACTGCGCGCGAAAGAAGGCGCGAACGCTCCCCTGTCGCCCGAAAACGGCGACATGCATGGAGCGGGAAAAATGGGAAACCGGCACCGGACGAGGGGTCGCTCCCCCTCGCCCGGGTCAACGCATCAACGCTTGCCCGGCTGATAGATCTGGTCGAACGAGCCGCCGTCCGCGAAGTGCGCCTTCTGGGCCTTCTGCCAGCCGCCGAACGCTTCGTCGATCGTGAACAGCTTGACCTTCGGGAAGTTGGACGCGTACTTCGCGGCGATCTTCTCCGAAATCGGGCGGTAGTAATTCTTCGCGGCGATCTCCTGGCCCTCATCCGTGTACAGGAACTGGAGGTACGCTTCCGCTGCCTTGCGCGTGCCCTTCTTGTCCACCACCTTGTCGACCACGGCGACCGGCGGTTCGGCCAGGATCGAGACCGACGGGACCACGATGTCGAACTTGTCCGGACCCAGCTCCTTCACGGCCAGGATCGCTTCGTTCTCCCAGGCGATCAGCACATCGCCCAGGCCGCGCTCGACGAACGTCGTCGTCGCGCCGCGCGCGCCCGAGTCCAGAACCGGCACGTTCTTGAGCAGCGCGCTCACGAATTCCTTGGCCTTCGCGTCATTGCCGCCCGGCTGGCGCTGCGCGTAACCCCACGCGGCGAGGTAGTTCCAGCGCGCGCCGCCCGACGTCTTCGGGTTCGGCGTAATCACCTGCACGCCCGGCTTGACCAGGTCATTCCAGTCCTTGATCTGCTTCGGATTGCCCTTGCGCACCAGGAACACGATGGTCGAGGTGTAAGGCGAGGCGTTGTGCGGCAGACGCTTCTGCCAGTCGGCCTTGAGCAAGCCCTTCTCGGCAATCGCGTCGATGTCGTAGCCGAGCGCCAGCGTGACCACGTCGGCGTCCAGGCCATCGATCACGGAGCGCGCCTGCTTGCCCGAGCCGCCGTGCGACTGACGAATCGTGACGGCATCGCCGCCCTGCGCTTTCCAGGCCTTGGCGAAGGCCGCATTGACGTCCACGTAAAGCTCGCGCGTCGGGTCGTACGACACGTTGAGCAGCGTGGTGTTGGCCGAGGCGGTCTGGGCGGCGCCGATCGCGGCGAAGGCGGCGAGGCCGATGGCCAGCTTGCGAATCATCTGTAGTGCTCCCGTCTGAAAATGTCGTGAAACGGCGCGTGGCGCCTGGTTGTTCAATGTGTCAGGAATAGAGACTACCGATGGGGCCATCTGAACGGAACGAATGGTTTCATCGAACCTTGCACGTTTTCCGCATAAGAACAGGCGGCAATATGCACATACCGGCAAAAAAATAGCCCGCGGCATTTACATGCCGCGGGCCAAGTTTCCATGTGGAAACGGGTAGACAAGCCATGGAGAGCGCCCCCGCATCTCCATGACCGGGTCGATGCTACAGGCGGCAATGTGGGCGCGCCTTGATCTGCGTCAGGTCCCGGAAGATTCACTTGGCGCCAACGGTGACGAAACGCAACCGGCCGCTCATACCCGAAGACACGCCCCCCACACCACGCTGTCGAGATCCTTGCGCATTTCGCTCAGGTAAACCATATGTCGGCCGCTGATGGGCATCAGCACCTGTTCCCGGATCCGTTCGCCATCGGGCCGCATCGGTGGATCGAACCACTGCACGTGGGCCAGCCCGTTGACGGACGCGGGCCTGGTCTCGCTGAAAACCCCGAATGCCGCATTCAGCGAAAGATTGCTGCCCGCGCCAGGCACCCGTCCCCCGGCGATCGTGTCGCCATCGATCCAGAGCGTATGGCTGTCCATCCCACCGGCAAGGGCCGTGGTGGTCAACAGCGGAAAATTCACGGCGGGCTGGCGGCAGGACCAGTTGCCCGACAGAACATCTTCCTTCAGAGGCTTCGTGCTGTGCAGCACCCACGCGGCCAGCTCGCGCTTGTCGCCGAGCGACTGCTGCTGGTCGATGGCAAGCGTCCACGCATCGCCGGCGCGCGACGCGAACATCCGACCCGCCAGCTCGCCTTCGGCGCGGACCTCGAACACGCCCGGATAGCGGGTCTGGTCCGCCACCTCCAGCCTGGCAACGGGTGCGGATGCATCGGACGCCGCGCCCGTGCAACCGGCTTCGCCATCCTGGTTGAGGCAGACGTGGAGCGTGCCATCCGGCGTGATCCTCGCGTACCCGGCCGTTGCCGAGTTACTGCCATGCACCGGGAACGGACTGCCTTCCACATGGAGGGCTCCCGTCACCATGAACGCATACTCGCCCGCAATGGACGCAAGGGCCGGCAGGGTCCGCCGGCTGGTGGCATGGATCAGCCCCGCAAGCGGCGGTGCACCCGGCAGCGGAGACGACGGGAGATGCGCAATGTCACCATCGAGCCGCTCGTCCTCGAGGTAAAAGCTCATCTGCAGTTCGCCGAGCCGCGACAGCAGATGGGCGGGCGGCGGATCGGCGGCGTTCGCGGCGAGACTCGTGACGACATAGCGGTCCTCGTCCGGCACGTAATTGCCGACGAGGCTGCCATGGAGGCCGAACGGCGAATCCTGGAACGCAAGCGTGATGCGGCCGGGGTCGGGCGCGTCCAGTGTTACCCCGATGGTGCCACCGATCGACATCATGCCGAGATACGGCTTTGCCGACGACGCTGACGTTGACGTTGACGCCGGCCGCGAGGAAGACGATGCGTCGGCGGACTTCGCCGCGTCCTCTTGCGGACAACCCGCGAGCAGACCGCAGACGACGACAAGAAGGGGACCACCGGCCCGTGCAATATCCATGACTCCGCACTCCGTGACGACCGGCCTCACCGGCCGGGCCGCTTGTTTAACCACCGGCCACACCGCCCCCACACTGCGGAATCTTCAGCGGCGTCGGGTTCGCGCAGATAGACAAAGGTCTGCTCGTCGATGGGCAATATCACCTGCTGGCGCGGGTCGGCGACACCGACCGGCGTCGGCGCCTGCATCCAGGACACATGCACGACCCCCGGCAACGATGCCGGCCTGGACGCACCGTCGGCGATGAATCCCGCATCAAAAGTCAGGTCCGCGATCTCCGCCGGCACCATTTCGTCGTTCGCGAGCACTGTGCCCTTCGCCACCATCTTCATGGGGAGGATCGCGCCGTCCAGCGGGGGGGGATTGAGCGTCCGCGCCTCGGCATCAAGCCCCGGCTCCCGGCATTCCCACGCGCCGTCCATATAGCCGGGCCGCAACGCGTTCGCGCCGGATTGCATGACCCATGTCGCGCGCTTGACGGTATCGGCCGCCACGGGTTGGTGCTGCCACATGCGCAGATGCCATTTGCCATCGATCTCCTGCGCGAAAATGCGGCCGATGGCCATGCCCTCGTCCCACAACTCGAACTGTCCGGGATAGCGGGTCTGATCCGCAAGCCGCAACGCCGCGGCCGTGACGGTATCGTTGCCACCGGCCGACTCGCAGGCGTCGGCATAGACCTGGTTCGGACAAGCCCGGAACATGCCATCGCTATCGATGCGCAACTGACCGACCTGCGCGACCTGAGAGCCGATCAGCGGTGCATGAAACTTGTCCGGATACTTCGCCCCTTCCATCATGTAGGTGTAGGTGCCCGCGAGACTTGCGAGCGGCGGCGCGGTGTCGCTACGTACCGCATGGATCAGTCCGGCCAGTTGCGGCGATCCCGGATGTCGCGTCTTCATGATGCCGCGTGGCTCGCCCCCGCGCATCAGCGCGACATTGGGCAACCCCTCGATATCGCCCCGGAGGATCCCATCGCGAATCCCGATGCGCACCTTGATGCGCGGCAGCGCCGCGATGACCTCGTCCGGCGGCGGATCGCCACCCGCCGCGGCGATCGCCGTGACAAGCTGCTCGCCGCGTCCCGGCGCCACGCGTACGCTGCCGACGATGGCACCCTGCAGGCCAAAGTCCGAATCGTCGAAGCGGATCGTGGCCATGCCCGCCTCGGGCTGGTTCAGCGCCACCACGACGGTACCGCCGAACGACAGCGTTCCACGATAGACGACGGCCGCCTTGTCGTCGCCATCGGGCTTGGGCACCGGATTCTCCGTGGCCAGATCCCCCGCTGGCTGCTCGACAGACGTGCCGGCCGACGTGCCCGCCGACGTGCCCCCCGACGTCGTCGCATTGCCCGGTGTGGTGGCGCCTTTCGTTCCCACCGTATGGCTGGTCTGCGTGCCCGCCTTGTCGCTGGGTGCGTTCGGACCGATCTGTTCGGGACATCCCCAGAGCATCACACACGCGGGGAGCACCGCCCAGCGACAGACATGTCGCGCCGCCCCCCCTGCCACATCCCCTGCCACATCCCTTGCCACATCCGCTGCTGCTCTCGCCATCATGACCTCGCATGCTCGGTGGAAACAGAAGCGAGGCTAGACGTCCAAGGTCAGCAGCGAATTGACATCCGTCAAGTCTGGCGACACCAAGGCCCGGACGCGCGACATTTCGGAAGAGCGCGATGAAACAGACGAAAAAGGCGGGCCAGGAAAAGCCGGCCGCCAAAGAAAAACGCGCGCTCCCGCCGGCGGGCGGAAACGCGCGGTGTTCAGCAAAATCCGATCAAGGACGGAACGTATCTCCCAGCACCACGCCCTCCCGACGCGGATCGGTGCCGCCGATCCAGATCGGCGTGCCACCGCTCTGCGAACGGATGATCGTGTTGACGCCGCTCGATTGCGACGACGTCGAGATCGTATGGCCAAGCGAGCGCAGACCCGTGATCAGCGTATCGTTGTTGCCGCTGTTCGTGACGTCGATGTTCGGATGTTCGCCACCCACGGTCGTCGTCGCCGAGTTGCTCGCGCCGAAGTCGACCAGACCCGAGGACTGCTGCGCATCGAGACCCCAGTCGAGCACACCCACGAGCGTCTTCACGACGTATTGCGGAATCGTGCCGCCGCCCGGCGAACCGGTGGCCATGAAGAAGTCGCCGATGGAACCGTCCGCGGCCTTGCGGAACACCATCGTCGGCGACATCGAGCTGCGCGGACGCTTGCCCGGCTGCACCCGGTTGGCGATGGGCACGCCGAGCGAGTCCGTCGGCGTCGCGTTGAAGTCCGTCAGCTGGTTGTTCAGCAGGAAGCCGTTCGTCATGTGGAACGACCCCATGCTCGATTCGACCGACGTGGTCGCGCTGACCACGCTGCCGTCCGCATCGACGATCGAGAAATGGTTGGTGCCATGCTCGATCAGCGACGCCACGCCGAGCGGCACGCTGCCGAGCGCGCCGGCGGTGGCCGTGCCCATGCTCGCCGTCGGTGAGATGAGCGCCGCGCGCGATGCCATGTACGGCTTGTTCAGCATCGTGTTGGCGGAACCGCCCGGCAGCGGCACGAAGTCCGTATCGGCCACGTACTTGTCGCGGTCGGAATACGCCAGGCGTTCGGCCTCGCTCACGTAGTGCACGCCGAGCACCGTGGGCTTGCCGCCCTCGCCGTCGATGGCGGTCGGCTTCATCGAGGCCATGTCGAAATTCTCGAGAATGCCCATCGCCGACAGCACCGTGATGCCGCCCGACGTCGGAGGCGGCGCACCGCAGATCCAGTACGCGCGGTACGTCGTGCAGATCGGCTCACGCATCTTGGCCTGATACGCTGCGAGGTCCGCAAGCGTCGTCTTGCCCGGGGTAATCGCACTGCCGTCCACCGCCGTGGTCGTGGCGATCTTGTTGACGATGTCTTGCGCGATCTGGCCCGTGTAGATCGCGTTGGCGCCATTGGCGGCCATCTGCGTCAGCGTGTTCGCGTAGGCGGGGTTCTTGAGCACCGTGCCCAGCGCCTTCGGCGTGCCGTCCGCATTGAAGAAATATGCGAGCGCTTCCGGGTCGCGCTTCAGCGACGTGGCGTTGCTCGAGATCGCCGCCGCCAGCCGCCCGCCGATCGGAAAGCCATTGGACGCGAGCGAGATCGCATCGCCGAACAGATCCTTCCACGCAAGCTTGCCGTGCTCCTTCTGCACGCGTTCGATCAGACGCGGAATGCCGATCGTGCCGATCGACCGGCCGCTCGCGCGCGCGCTCGGCACCGGCGTCGTCATCGCGGTCACGTCGTCGATGTAGCGCAGGTAGTTCTCGGTCGCCGCGGCGGGCGCTGACTCGCGGCCGTCGTAGGCCTGTACGGACTTGGTCCGCGCGTCGTAGTACAGCATGAAGCCACCCGAGCCCATGCCCGTGGCTTCGGGCACCGTCAGCCCGAGAATCGACTGCACGGCCACCGCCGCATCCGCCGCGCTGCCGCCCTTCTTGAGAATCGCGCATCCGGCCGCGCTCGCATACGCGTTCGACGAGGACACCATGTAGGTCTTGGCGCTGACCTGCTTCAACCCCTTGCGATATCCCGATGCCGGCTCGGGCAGCGATGGATCGCCGGGCTGGTTCGAACCCACGACCACCGTGCTGCCATTGTCGGCCAGCACCTGGCAACTCGTGTCGGCGGGCGTCACCGGTGTGGCAGGCGTCGAGGGGTTGGATGCCGTGGGCGGATCGTCACTGCCGCCGCACGAGATGATGAGCAGGGTACTGGCAACGGCCGCGGCCATTCCCAGTTGCGTTCTTTTGAGGTGCAACACGATTTGTCCTCCAGGACGACAACGAGAAGAGAAAAAGCAAAAGCGTCCCCCTGCCGCGGTGGTGGCTCGACCACGCGGCATCGCTCGAAACGGAAAGAAAGGAATGGGGAAACTGCGGGGACTCGCGCTATGGCGAGAAGAGGCTCAACAAACGTGTATCGGCCATGATGCAGTAGGGCTCGTTTTTTATTGGAATCGTGTCAAGCGTACTACACGTATATCGATATACAAGATGATCGCGCAGCGGATTATTACAGCGTATTTAACCGCATCGCCCCGCATCGCACCACGGCGTGGCGACATGCCCAGCGTCAGGGCCATGTGCACTGCAGCGGAAATGAAAAAGCCCGTGCATGAGGCATGCAACGGTGCATGCGCCATACACGGGCTGGCCGGGCACCCTCTTGGGGTGGCCCGGATACCACGGTTTCTTTCGTCAGGCTTTCAACACAGCGAAGCGCGATCAGCCCTTGACGGCGGCCAGCGCGGCGTTCAGCGTCTTGCTCGGACGCATCACGGCTTCCAGCTTCGCGAAGTCCGGCTGGTAGTAGCCACCGATATCCACGGGCTTGCCCTGCACGTCGGCGAGCTCGCCCACGATGGTCTTCTCGTTTTCCGTCAGCGTCTTGGCCAGACCCTTGAACGTCTCGGCAAGCTCGGCGTCCTGCGTCTGCGCGGCAAGTTCCTGGGCCCAGTACATGGCCAGGTAGAACTGGCTGCCACGGTTGTCGAGCTGACCGGTCTTCGGCGACGGGCTCTTGTTGTTGTCCAGCAGCTTGCCGGTGGCCGCGTCCAGCGTCTTGGCCAGGATCTTGGCGCGCTCGTTGCCCGTCTTGATGCCCAGTTCCTCGAGCGAGACCGCCAGCGCCAGGAATTCGCCCAGCGAGTCCCAGCGCAGATGGTTCTCTTCGACCAGCTGCTGCACGTGCTTCGGTGCCGAGCCGCCGGCGCCCGTCTCGTACATGCCGCCACCGGCCATCAGCGGTACGATCGATAGCATCTTGGCGCTGGTGCCCAGTTCCATGATCGGGAACAGGTCGGTCAGGTAGTCGCGCAGGATGTTACCCGTGGCCGAGATGGTGTCCAGGCCGCGGATCACGCGCTCGAGCGTGTAGCGCATCGCGCGGACCTGCGACATGATCTGGATATCGAGGCCCTTGGTGTCGTGATCCTTCAGGTAGGTTTCCACCTTCTTGATCAGTTCGGCTTCGTGCGGACGGTACGGGTCGAGCCAGAACACCACGGGGGTGTTCGAATTGCGCGCGCGCGTTACGGCCAGCTTCACCCAGTCGCGGATCGGCGCGTCCTTGACCTGGCACATGCGCCAGATGTCGCCCGCTTCCACGTTTTGCGTCAGCAGCACCTCACCGGTCGCCAGGTCGACGATGCGCGCTTCGCCGGCTTCCGCCACTTCGAAGGTCTTGTCGTGCGAGCCGTATTCCTCGGCCTGCTGGGCCATCAGGCCAACGTTCGGCACCGTGCCCATGGTCGTCGGGTCGAACGCGCCGTTGGTCTTGCAGAAGTTGATGACTTCCTGATAGATCCGCGCGAACGTGCTTTCCGGGATCACGGCCTTGGTGTCCTTCGGACGGCCGTCGGCGCCCCACATCTTGCCGCCGATACGGATCATGGCCGGCATCGACGCATCGACGATCACGTCGTTCGGCGCATGCAGGTTCGAGATACCCTTGGCCGAGTCCACCATCGCCAGTTCCGGACGATGCTCGTGGCAGGCGTGCAGGTCGCGCACGATTTCTTCTTTCTTCGACTCCGGCAGCGACTCGATCTTCGAGTACAGGTCCACCAGGCCGTTGTTCACGTTGATGCCCAGTTCGTCGAACAGCTTGCCGTGTTTCTCGAAGGCTTCCTTGTAGAAGATGCGCACGGCGTGACCGAACACGATCGGGTGCGAGACCTTCATCATGGTCGCCTTCACGTGCAGCGAGAACATGACGCCGGTTTCGCGCGCGTCTTCCATCTGCTCTTCATAGAATTCGCAAAGGGCCTTCTTGCTCATGAACATGCTGTCGATGATCTCGCCGTCCAGCAGCGAAACCTTCGGCTTCAGCACGATGGTCTTGCCACTCTTCGTGACAAGTTCCATCTTCACGTCGCGGGCGCGGTCCAGCGTCATCGACTTTTCGCCGTGGTAGAAATCGCCGTGCTTCATGTGAGCCACGTGCGTGCGCGAGGCCATGCTCCACTTGCCCATCGAATGCGGGTGCTTGCGCGCGTAGTTCTTCACGGCGGCCGGTGCGCGGCGGTCGGAGTTACCTTCGCGCAGCACGGGGTTCACCGCGCTGCCGAGCGCCTTCGAGTAGCGCGCGCGGATGGCCTTCTCTTCGTCGGTCTTCGGATCTTCCGGGTAGTCGGGGATCTTGTAGCCCTTGGCCTGGAGTTCCTTGATCGCGCTGGTCAGCTGGAACACCGACGCGCTGATGTTCGGCAGCTTGATGATGTTGGTGTCCGGCAGCAGCGTCAGGCGGCCCAGCTCGGCCAGGTTGTCCGGCACGCGCTGCTCTTCGGTCAGGTATTCGGGAAACAAGCCCAGGATGCGGCCCGCCACCGAGATGTCGCTCGTCTCGACGTTCACGCCAGCCGGCTTTGCGAACGTGCGGATGATCGGCAGGAAGGCGCTGGTCGCCAGCAGCGGGGCCTCGTCGGTCAGGGTATAGATGATGGTGGGCTGCTGGGTACTCATTGCATGTCTCGCGATAAATAATCAGGTTGAGAAATCGCCGCCGCGCACATTTGCATGCAGGGCGGCAAACCGCAATTTTGCCTGATTTTGCTTTCGGGCGGATTGCATTGGGCCGGCTTTCTGCGAAATGCGCCGAAAAATACGGATTTTGGCCCGTTCTTGCGTCATTGCAACGCAAATCTTCTCACCAACCCGACCTAAAAAAAAGCGGGGTGGGAACGCGCCGACCGCCGGCCCGCTTCCCACCCCGCTCCCGCCTCTCCCGTCAGGGAGAGGGGCCCATCAATGCAGCGACCGTCCGAACGTGAACTCGCCGTCGGTGTAGTCCACCGGCACCACGTCCTTGGCCGCGAACTTGCCCTCGAGAATCGCCCGGGCGACCGGGTTCTCGATCTGCTGCTGGATCGCGCGCTTGAGCGGCCGCGCGCCGAACACCGGGTCGTACCCCGCGCTCGCGATGCGCGCCAGCGCCGCCTCGCTGATATCCAGCGTCATGTCCATGCGAGCCAGACGCGACTGCAGGCGCTGCAGCTGGATCCGCGCGATGGACTCGATGTTCTTCTGGTCCAGCGCATGGAACACCACCACCTCGTCGATCCGGTTCAGGAACTCCGGGCGGAAATGCGTGCGCACTTCCTGCCAGACCGCGCCCTTCACCACGTCCTGCGGCTCGCCCGACATCGACTGGATCAGATGCGATCCGAGGTTCGACGTCATGACGATCACCGTGTTCTTGAAGTCCACGGTACGGCCCTGCCCGTCGGTCAAACGGCCATCGTCGAGCACCTGCAGCAGCACGTTGAAGACGTCCGGGTGCGCCTTCTCGACTTCGTCGAGCAGCACCACCGAATACGGCTTGCGGCGCACGGCCTCGGTCAGGTAACCGCCTTCTTCATAGCCCACATATCCCGGCGGCGCGCCGATCAGCCGGCTCACGCTGTGCTTCTCCATGAATTCGCTCATGTCGATGCGGATCAGATGCTCTTCCGAGTCGAACAGGAACTCGGCCAGCGCCTTGCACAGCTCGGTCTTGCCCACGCCCGTCGGCCCAAGGAACAGGAACGAACCATACGGCTTGTTCTCGTCCGCGAGGCCCGCGCGCGAACGGCGGATCGCATCGGATACCAGGCGGACGGCTTCGTCCTGACCCACCACGCGCGCATGCAGGCGGTCTTCCATCTTCAACAGCTTCTCGCGCTCGCCCTGCATCATCTTCGACACGGGGATGCCCGTCGCGCGGCTCACCACCTCGGCGATCTCCTCGGCGCCAACCTGCGTGCGGAGCAGCTTGTTCGGCTGCTTCTGCTCGTCGGCCTCGGCCTTGGTTGCCGCCTGCAGCTTGCCCTCGAGTTCAGGCAGCTTGCCGTACTGAAGCTCCGCCACCTTGTCCAGCTTGCCTTCGCGTTGCAGACGCGTGATCTCCAGGCGGATCTTGTCGATCTCTTCCTTGAGCGCGGCCGCCCCCTGCGCGGCGCCCTTCTCGGCGCGCCAGATCTCGTCGAGATCCGCGTATTCCTTCTCGAGGCGCGCAATCTCCTGCTCGATCAGCTCGAGCCGCTTCAGCGACGCCTCGTCGGTTTCCTTCTTCACGGCCTCGCGCTCGATCTTCAGCTGGATCGTGCGGCGCTCGAGCTTGTCCATCGCCTCCGGCTTGGAGTCGATTTCCATCTTGATGCGCGCGGCCGCCTCGTCGATCAGGTCGATTGCCTTGTCCGGCAGGAAGCGGTCCGTGATGTACCGGTGCGAGAGTTCCGCCGCGGCGACGATCGCCGGGTCGGTGATCTCCACGCCGTGGTGCAGTTCGTACTTTTCCTGCAAGCCACGCAGGATTGCGATGGTCGCCTCGACGCTCGGCTCGTCGACCAGCACCTTCTGGAAGCGGCGCTCGAGCGCGGCGTCCTTCTCGATGTACTTGCGGTACTCATCCAGCGTGGTCGCGCCGATGCAATGCAGCTCGCCGCGCGCGAGCGCCGGCTTGAGCATGTTGCCCGCATCGATCGCGCCCTCGGCCTTGCCCGCGCCGACCATCGTGTGGATCTCGTCGATGAACACGATCGTCTGGCCTTCGTCCTTGGCCACGTCGCTCAGCACCGCCTTCAGCCGTTCCTCGAACTCGCCGCGATACTTGGCGCCGGCCAGCAGGCCGGCCATGTCGAGCACGAGCACGCGCTTGTTCTTGAGCGACTCCGGCACTTCCCCATTGACGATGCGCTGCGCGAGGCCTTCCACGATCGCGGTCTTGCCCACGCCGGGTTCGCCGATCAGCACGGGGTTGTTCTTGGTGCGGCGCTGCAGGATCTGGATCGCGCGGCGAATCTCGTCGTCCCGGCCGATCACGGGGTCGAGCTTGCCGGAACGCGCGCGCTCGGTCAGGTCGACGGTGTACTTCTTGAGCGCCTCGCGCTGCGATTCGGCATCGGCGCTGTTGACGCCGTCGCCGCCGCGCACGGCCACGATCGCGGCCTCGAGCGACTTGCGCGCGAGCCCGTTTTCACGCGCGATGCGACCCGTCTCGCCCTTGTCGTCGGAGACGGCGAGCAGGAACAGCTCGCTGGCGATGAACTGGTCGTTGCGCTTGATCGCCTCCTTCTCGGTGGCATTGAGCAGATTGACGAGATCCCGTCCGATCTGGACCTCGTTCGTGCCCGACACCTGCGGCAGCCGCTTGATGGCGGCGTCCAGCGCGGTCTGGAGGCCATTGACGTTAACGCCGGCACGCGACAGCAGCGCGCGCGCCGCCCCGTCGTTCTGGGCGAGCAGCGCGCGCAGCAGGTGCTGCGGTTCGATGTACTGGTTGTCGTTGCCCAGCGCCAGGCTTTGCGCGTCGGACAGCGCTTCCTGGAACCGGGTGGTGAATTTATCTAGACGCATGTAGAACCCTCTCTCTCGATGAGTGTGTCCTGCTGCGGGACGGGCCGCATACGTCTTGCCGCGTACGCTCCGTATGTCCTGCCGGACACTGACTTTCGAAAGATAGGGCTTGGTGTAGTCTTTTCAAGACGCGCCGATGCCAAACAGGCCAACGGCGCGCCATCCTTGCAAAATGGCTAATTAGGCACATCCACCACGCTTGCCGATACCGCGATGGCATTACCCGAGGCGGGTGACGCCGCGATCGCCGGGACGTTGTTCGCCGTGATCGCGGGCGCGACCGTGCCGTTCAGCCCGCCACGCGGCGTGGTCCGCACCACCTGCGACGGCGGCAGCGGCTGGTTACTGCGCAGGTTCGCGTACACGGCATCGAGCGCCCGGTTCACGTACAGGTGCAGCGGGATGAACCGGTTGCTGTAGCCGGGAATCGCGCCGATAAACGCATCGAAGTGCTGCGCGTTCTCGACCTCGATATACGACAGCTTGCTCGCGGACCCTTCCTGCGCGCGATTGAAGCCCAGATACGGCCGCGACGTGTGGTTCACCGGCAGCAGGCCGTCGCTGCGGCCATGCACGATCACGGCCGGCTTGCCGCGCAGGTTGCCCGTGCGATACGTCTGCCCGATGCCCGTCTGCGTCGCGAGCGCCTGTGCCGTGGTGCCGGTCAGCAGGTCACGCAGGCACTTCGCGCCGGGGAAGTTCGCGTCGGCCACGCCGCTGCCCGTCGAAACGGACACGAGATCGCGCGTCGGGCCGCCGGACGCGGCGTCGTTGATCAGCGTCACGCCGCCACCCGGGGGCACGCCATTCCCCGTGGAGAAGAACACATTGAGCACGGCGGGCGCGATCTGCACCGGCGTGGACGTAGCGCCGCCAACCGCCGCGAAGCTGTAGTTGCAGAGGCGGTCCGTCACGCTGGCGCGCGCATAGGCATTGGCGTAGGTCACCGAGATCGAGCTCCCGACCTCCAGCGCCGACAGTGACGCGTAGAGTTCATCCGACTCGGCCTCCCACCCGGCCGCGCGCAAGGCCGCGCGCGCGCCCGCGGCGCGCGAACTCAGGTCCGTACCGGTAATCAGCCCTGCCGTCGACAGCGCCGCGCAGCGATTGCCGGCCGTCGTGCCGGGTACCGACGACAGGAACGGCGCATTGACGAGGTTCACGTCCTGGCTCGCGCACAGCTGCATCAGGTTGGCCGTGGTCGTGTAGTCGTAGAGATGCTTGCCCGACGCGGGCACCGTCACGCCGCCCCGGCGGACGGATACCCCCGCGGTGGGCGGCAGGTTCAGGTTCGGCTCGCCGACGGCGACACCGTCGATCAGACCCGTGGTGTCCTGCTCGGCCGCCGCCACCGCCGCCCCGCCGCCGTTCGATACCGCCGACGCGATGACGATGATCTTGTCCTTGCCGATGCTGGCCTGCCGCGAGCCGTCGGTGTTCAACGCGCCGAAGCGGTCGTTGATCGCCCAGATCGCGAACTCGATGGCTTGCAGCGTGTTGTTGCCCCAGTCCTTCTCGGGGTTCTGCTTCGAGTGGGCATGCTTGAAGGCGAGCCGGTGCGGGAATGCCGCGGTGAAATCGGACAGCGACTGCGCGCCCGGCTGCGCCACGAACTGCGCGGTCTTCCCCGCGCCGACGCGCGCGGCGCGCGTGCCATTGATCAGCGGCACGGTGTCCGTATCCAGGTCGTGCGGCGCGGCGCCCGTGCCCTTGTCCGTGAAAGCCACCGCGCAGCCGCGCTTCAGGCCCCATTCGGCAACCGCGATGCCGCCATAGATGCCACGCGAGCCCGACGAGGTCGCCGAGATCAGGCAAGGGTTGTTCGGATCGAACGTGGATGGAATCTGGGCCATCAGCGTCACGTTCTGCTGGCCCGTGCCATCGTCGGCGAAGGCGAGGTACTCGACGCCCGCGATCTTGCCCTGCCCGCTCGTCACGTTGCCCTGCGGATCGACGTTCGGCCCGTAGAGCGAACCGTAACCGCCCGCCGCCGAGGTATCGACGATCGCGCGGTAGTTGTTCCAGATCGCATAGCGGCGCAGTTCGGCCGCCGTGGGCGCGGTGGGATCGGCGGGCACCGGCGCCGTCGCGCTGCCGATGCCGTCCTTGCCGAGACCGCCTGTCAGCAGGTCATCGGTATTGCCGTCGTACGCGAGTGTGTTGATGGTGCCGACCACGAACGTGGGCCGGTTGTTGGGATTCTGGCTGGTATTGCCGCCTCCGCCGTTGTTATTGTTATTGTTGTCGGAGCCGCCACAGGCGGCGATGGCGATGGTGCCGGCCGCGAGAGCGGCAAGCTTCTGGCTCGCATGCATGAACTGTCTCCGTTGTCTTGAACTGCTTTATGGGGCAAATCAGACGACACAAAAACACGCACAACACCAGATAGTAGGCGCTCGGGGCGCCCGGGCAGGATAGTGACTTACCCGAGCGCCCGGTAAGTCCAGAGACCCAGCGCGGTCAGCGCGAGCGAACCGCCGAGGTGCAGCAGCAGATGGGCGAGCGCCCAGCCATATTCGCCGGTGTTCAGGTTGGAGACGACTTCGGCGGAAAACGTGGAGAACGTGGTGAGGCCGCCGAGGAAGCCCGTGATCGCGAACAGCCGCCATTCGGCCGGCACGGCCTGATTGGCCTGAAAGTACGCCACGGCCAGGCCGATCAGGTAACCGCCCACGAGGTTGGAAGCGAGCGTACCGTAGGGCAGCATCGGATTCAGCGCGTTCCAGAGGACCGAAAATCCCCAGCGCAGCCAGGCGCCCAATGCGGCGCCGATGCCGACGACCAGAAAACCGAGCGGTGTCATCAAGTGTTCAATCCGGGTCTGCCGAGGACTCGGCGTTGAAAGATTCAATGCCCCAGCGCCGCAGCGCCGCGTCGTCGCTCACGCGCGCATCGACCCAGCGCGCGCCTTCCGGCGTCGCTTCCTTCTTCCAGAACGGGGCTTCGGACTTCAGATAATCCATGATGAATTCGCACGCCGCGAACGATTCGCCGCGATGCGCCGATGCCACCGCCACGAGCACGATCTGGTCGAGCGGCTGGAGCAGGCCCACGCGATGCACGATGGTCACGCCGAGCAACTGCCAACGTTCGCGCGCCGCGGCCTCGATGCGTTCGAGCGCTTTCTCGGTCATGCCCGGATAGTGCTCGAGTTCCATCGTGCTGACGCTGCTGCCTTCGCTCACGTCGCGCACGGTGCCGATGAAGCTCGCCACGGCGCCCACGCCCGGATTGCCCGCGCGCAGCGCCGCGACTTCCGCGCCGAGGTCGAAGTCCTCGTGCTGGACGCGCACGCTCATGGTCAGCCTCCCGTCACGGGCGGAAAGAACGCGACCTCGCAGCCGGGCGCCAGCGGCGTGTCGGCGCGGGCCACCGCATGATCGACGGCCATGCGCAACGCGCGGCCTTCGGCGAGTGCCTCTTCCCATTGGCCGCCGCGCGCGCGGAGCCACGCGCGTAACGCGCCGACGGTATTGACCTCCGCGGGCACGCTCGCACGCTCCGCGCCGGTGCCCACCTGCTCTCTCACGCTCGCGAAGAAACGAAGCTCGATGTCCATGGTGTTCAGTCCAGCAAGCCCTGGAACGGGATGAAGGGCACGACGTCGCCGCGGCGGATCGGATGGTCGGGCGGATTGTCGATAAGCCCATCGCCCCACACCGTGGACGTCAGCACGCCCGAGCTCTGGTTGGGGAACAGTTCGAGCCCGCCTTCGGCATTGAGTCGCGCGCGCAGGAACTCGTTGCGCCGGTCGCCCTTGGGCAGGTCGAAGTCCGCGCGTAGCGGCAGGCGGCGCATGGCTACGTCCCGCACGCCCTGCAGGCGCAGCAGGAACGGTCTCACGAACAGCAGGAACGTGACGAAGCTCGACACAGGGTTGCCTGGCAGACCGAGGAAGAAGGTCTCGCCGACCGCGCCGAACGCGAGCGGCTTGCCGGGTTTGATCGCGATCTGCCAGAGGTCGAGCCGGCCTTCCGCCTGCACGGCCGGACGCACGTGGTCCTCTTCGCCGACGGAGACGCCGCCCGACGTGATGATGACGTCGTTGCCCGCCGCGGCACGGCGCAGCGCATCGCGCGTGGCGTCGAGCGTATCGGGCACGATGCCGAGATCGGTCACCTCGCAGCCGAGGTTCTCGAGCAGGCCACGCAACGTGTAGCGATTGGAGTTGTAGATCGCGCCGGGCTTGAGCGGCTCGCCCGGCATCGCGAGTTCGTCGCCCGTGAAGAACACGGCCACGCGCGCGCGACGGGTCACGTCGAGCGTGGCCTGTCCCACCGAAGCGGCCAGTCCCACGGCCTGCGGCGTCAGCCGCGTGCCAGCGGGCAGGATCACGCTGCCGGCTTCGATATCCTCGCCGGCGCGCCGGACCCATTCTCCCGCGCGCGGCACATGACGAATCACGACGGCATCGCCGTCCGCTTCGCACTGTTCCTGCATGATGACGGCATCGGCGCCGGGCGGTATCAGGCCGCCGGTGAAGATCCGCGCCGCGGTACCGGCCGCGAGCGCCGTGCCCACGTGGCCCGCGGGAATCCGCTGCGACACGGGGAGGCGCACGCCGGGCGCCGTCACATCGGCGGCGCGCACCGCGTAGCCGTCCATCGCCGTGTTATCGGCGGGCGGCACCCGCAGCGCGCTGGTGACGGGCGCCGCCAACACCCGCCCATTGGCCACGAGCGTGTCGATGGTCTCGACATCGGAAACCTGCCGCGCGCCGGCCATCAGCGCATCGAGCGCCTGCACCAGCGTGAGCATCGGGGGACGGGGGGATTGAGTCATCGTTAGGGATGCGAAACGGCAGCAGACCCGATTGTAGCGAGTTGGCGGGACATTGGTGTCCCGCCGGTTCGCATCGCGCTTACAGTCCCGTATGCTTCGCGATATACGCCTTCACCTGCGCCGCATCGTTCGGCATCACCTCGAACCGCTGAGGCAGCTTCTCGATCCCCTCGAACGCCGCCGGGCGCTCCGGCTCGTGTCCCAGCGCCTCGCGGATCGTGTCGGCGAATTTGGCCGGCAGCGCGGTTTCCAGCACTACCATCGGCACCCCGGCGGTCAGATGCTCGCGCGCCACCTTCACGCCATCCGCCGTATGCGTGTCGATCGTGATGCCGTACCGCTCGCTGACGCCGCGAATCGTCGCCACGCGGTCGTCGTGCGTGCTGCGGCCCGACACGAACCCGAACTCGCGAATCCGCGCGAACTCGGGCGTGCCCGACAGATCGAATCCACCCTTGGTATCCACATCGCGGAACAACGCCGCGAGCTTGCCCGCATCCTGCCCAAGCAGATCGAACACGAAGCGCTCGAAGTTCGAGGCCTTCGAGATATCCATGCTCGGGCTGGACGTGTGATACGTCTCCGCCGACTTGCGCACGCGATACGTCCCCGTGCGGAAGAACTCGTCGAGCACGTCGTTCTCGTTGGTCGCGACCACGAGCTTGTCGATCGGCAGCCCCATCATGCGCGCGATATGCCCGGCGCAAACGTTGCCGAAGTTGCCCGACGGCACGCAGAACGAGACCTTCTGACCGGGACCGTCAGTCGCCAGCAGCCAGCCCTTGAAGTAGTAGACGACCTGCGCCACCACCCGTGCCCAGTTGATGGAATTGACCGTACCGATGCGCTGGCGCGCCTTGTAGTCGAGGTCGTTCGACACCGCCTTGACGATGTCCTGGCAATCGTCGAAGACGCCTTCCACCGCGAGGTTGAAGATGTTCGGGTCCTGCAGGCTGAACATCTGCGCCGTCTGGAACGCGCTCATCTTGCGATGCGGGCTCAGCATGAACACGCGAATCCCGCGCTTGCCGCGCATCGCATATTCCGCGGCGCTACCGGTGTCGCCCGACGTCGCTCCAAGGATGTTCAGCTCCTTGCCCGCCCGCGCCAGCGCATACTCGAACAGGTTGCCAAGCAGTTGCATGGCCATGTCCTTGAACGCGAGCGTCGGCCCGTTGGACAGCCCGAGCAGCTGCAGCTTCGTACCGCCCTCCTCGCCCAGCGTGCGCAGCGGCGTGATGTCGGCGGTGTTGTCGCCGGCCCGCGCATTGCCATACACCTCGGCGCGATAGGTCTTGCGCGTCAGCGCGCGCAGATCGTCTTCCGGAATGTCGTCGCAGAACTTGCGCAGCACCTCGTAAGCCAGATCGGCATACGGCAGCTTGCGCCAGGCTTCGAGTTCGTCGGCGGTGACCTGCGGGTATTGCTTCGGCAGATAGAGCCCGCCGTCCGGCGCGAGGCCGCCCAGCAGGATCTCGGAAAACGTTTGCGGCACGTCATGGCCGCGCGTCGACTGATAGTTCATGTTCGATACAGCGTCAGTTCAGTTCTTCCATGCGCAGGCGCGTCACCGGCGACAACACGGTGGCGAGCGACTCGATGCGCCCGATGGCCGCGTTGATCTGCTTCTCGCGCGTCAGGTGCGTGAGGATGATGATGTCGGTCTGCGGCTCGCCCACGCGCGATTCCTTCTGCAGCATCGCATCGATCGAGATCCCTGTTTCGGCCAGGATGCGCGTGATCTCGGCCAGCACGCCGGTTTCGTCGGACACACGCATGCGCAGATAGTACGAGCTCGTGACTTCCTCGATCGGCAGCACCGGCACGGTCGACAATTCGTCCGGCTGGAAAGCCAGATGCGGCACGCGATGGTTCGGATCGGCCGTATGCAGGCGGGTCACGTCCACGAGGTCCGCGATCACGGCCGACGCGGTCGGCTCGGCACCGGCACCCTTGCCGTAGTACAGCGTCGTGCCTACGGCATCCGCCTGCACGAGTACCGCGTTCATCGCGCCTTCCACGTTCGCGATCAGACGCGAGGCCGGCACGAGCGTCGGATGCACGCGCAGCTCCACGCCCTCTTCCCGACGGCGCGTGATACCGAGCAGCTTGATGCGATAGCCGAGTTCCTCGGCGTACCTGATGTCGACCGCCGACAGCTTCGTGATGCCTTCCACGTGCGCCTTGTCGAACTGCACGGGCATGCCGAACGCGATCGCGCTCATCAGCGTGACCTTGTGCGCGGCATCCACGCCCTCGATGTCGAAGGTCGGATCGGCTTCGGCATAGCCGAGCTGCTGCGCTTCCTTGAGCACGACGTCGAAGTCGAGGCCCTTCTCGCGCATTTCCGACAGGATGAAGTTCGTGGTGCCGTTGATGATGCCGGCGATCCACTGGATGCGGTTGGCCGTCAGGCCTTCGCGCAGCGCCTTGATGATCGGGATGCCGCCGGCCACCGCGGCCTCGAACGCGACGATCACGCCCTTGCGGCGCGCGGCTTCGAAGATCTCGTTGCCATGCACGGCCAGCAGCGCCTTGTTGGCGGTCACCACGTGCTTGCCGTTCTCGATCGCCTTGAGCACGAGCTCGCGCGCGATGCCGTAGCCGCCGATCAGCTCGACGACGATGTCGATGTCCGGACGCGTCACTACGTCATTGGCATCGGCCACGACCTCCACTTCCCCACCGGTCAGCTCGCGCGCGCGCTCGGTGTTGAGGTCCGCCACCATCGCAATCTCGATGCCGCGGCCCGCGCGGCGACGAATTTCTTCCTGATTGCGCTTGAGCACGTTGAACGTGCCGCTACCGACGGTACCGATGCCGAGCAGGCCTACTTTGATGGGATTCATGGACGTCTGACTCTCGTTGCTTGATGCGGGAAATCGATGGCGCGGCTGAGGGCTGGAAAAGCCGGCTCAGGCCGTGCCGTGGCGTTTGCGATAATTTTCGAGGAAGCGTCCCACGCGGCCGATCGCCTCGCGCAGGTCTTCCTCATGCGGCAGGAACACGATCCGGAAATGGTCCGGACGCTCCCAGTTGAAGCCCGTGCCCTGCACGAGCAGCACCTTGGATTCCTGGAGCAGTTCGTAGATGAATTCCTGATCGTCCTGAATCGGGTACATCTCCGGATCCAGTTTCGGGAACAGGTACAGGGCGGCCTTCGGCTTGACGCAGGTCACGCCGGGAATCGCGGTGATCAGCGAATGCGCCAGGTCACGCTGCCGGCGCAGCCGGCCGCCCTCGGCCACCAGGTCGTTGATGCTCTGGTAGCCGCCAAGCGCGGTCTGGATCGCCCATTGGCCCGGCACGTTCGCGCACAGGCGCATCGACGACAGCATGTTCAGGCCCTCGATATAGTCGAGCGCGGGACGCTTGTCGCCGGACACCACCATCCAGCCGGCCCGATAACCGCACGAGCGGTAGTTCTTCGACAGGCCGTTGAACGTGACGGTCAGCACGTCCGTGGACAGCGAGCCGATCGACGTGTGCGTCTGGCCGTCGTACAGCACCTTGTCGTAGATCTCGTCGGCGAAAATGATCAGCCCGTGTTCGCGCGCGATGCCGACCACCGCCTTCAGTAACTCGTCCGAGTACAGCGCGCCCGTCGGGTTGTTCGGGTTGATGATCACGATCGCCTTGGTGTTCGGCGTGATCTTGCGGCGGATGTCGTCGAGGTCCGGCATCCACTCGTTGGCCTCGTCGCACACGTAGTGCACCGGCGTGCCGCCCGACAGGCTGACCGCGGCGGTCCACAGCGGATAGTCGGGCGCGGGCACGAGCACCTCGTCGCCGCTGTTGAGCAGCGCGTTCATCGACATCACGATGAGCTCGGACGCGCCATTGCCCACGTAGATGTCATCGAGCCCCACGCCCTGGATCTTCTTTTCCTGCGTGTAGTGCATGATCGCCTTGCGCGCGGCGAAAATTCCCTTCGAATCCGAGTAGCCCGCCGAGTTCGGCAGGTTGCGCATCATGTCCTGCTGGATTTCTTCCGGCGCATCGAATCCGAACACGGCCAGGTTGCCGATATTCAGCTTGATGATCTTGTGACCCTCTTCTTCCATCTGCTTGGCCTTCTCGAGCACCGGACCACGGATGTCGTAGCAGACGTTCTGGAGCTTGTTCGATTTCTGGATGGGTTTCACGGCGGCGATGGGAATGTCGGCTGAGGCACCGCTGAGCGGACGGTGCGACGCGAACGTGGCAGACAGGGAGGCAAAAGCTATAATTTATCGGATTATGACAGACTTCTGTATGGATTCCTGCACTGCGACCGCCGTATGACGCCCATATGACGCGGTAGCGCGCACAATCCTGCCACGTACCCTTGAAACTCCACGCCGACTCCCCCCAAAGCCTCAATACCGTGACCGCCTACGGCCCCGGCTATATCGAGATCAATGCCGTCCGCCACGAGCGCTCCCTGCTGGTCATGCCCGAGGGCGAGATCGAGACCTGGCCCGTCGACCGGTTCGAGGACCTCGCGCCCGAGCACTTCGAAGCGCTGGCCGACAAGGGCGCCGAAGTGGTGCTGCTTGGCACCGGCAACCGCCTGCGCTTTCCGCATCCCCGCCTGACCGCCGCGCTCGCCCGGCGCCGCATCGGGGTGGAGGCCATGGACATGCAGGCCGCATGCCGCACCTACAATATCCTCATGGCGGAAGGCCGCAAGGTCGCCGCCGTGCTGTTGCTGGACCCTGCCTAGTTCCGCCGAGGTTGTTGACGGCAGAATTTTTGCCAAGTTGAGCACGCCGCACGCTTGAAGTCAGGCGAGCCGCCCCAATCTGCACACGCCATGGCAAGAGCCGAACAAAGAGCCAACCAGGAGCCCTCAGCATGACAGTGAGCCTCAACAAGGCCGTACCCGATTTCCAGGCGCCCGCCACCGGCGGCGAGTTCCGCCTGGCCGACCAGCGCGGCAAGACCGTGGTGCTCTATTTCTACCCCAAGGACAACACCCCGGGCTGCACGACGGAAGCGATGAACTTCCGCGACCAGTACGAGGCATTCGAGGCCGCCGGCGTGGCGGTCTTCGGCATCTCCCGCGACAGCCTGAAGTCGCACGAGAACTTCAAGACCAAGCTGGACCTGCCCTTCGAGCTGATCTCCGACGGCGACGAGGCGATCTGCAATACGTTCGACGTCATCAAGATGAAAAAGATGTATGGCAAGGACGTGCGCGGGATCGAGCGCAGCACTTTCATCCTCGATGGCAAGGGCGTCCTGCGCCACGAGATGCGGGGCATCAAGGTACCCAACCACGTCGACGAGGTGTTGGAAATCGTCAAGGGTATGTAGTTCGCAACGGGGACGATTGCCAAACCGAAATCGTTCGGATACATTGGCCCGTAATGCGTTCCGATCACAGTTGCCACGCCGTTTCAGCTGACTGGCCAAGGCGCCTAGCGCCAAGGGCCGGAGGCAGACCTGCCGTGTCACGGACCATCACGCGTCGCCCCCCGGGACACCACGAAAGCCGCCCTTCCTGTCATGCAGGTATGGCGGCTTTTTTGTTGTCCTCATCATCCCCCCGCCGTCGTCCCTGAAAGGAAAGCCAAGCATGCCGCTGCCTACCATGCCCGCCAAGCCTGCCCAACTGCTGGACCCGAGCGAGTTCGCTCCGGTCACATTGCCCAAGGCCAAAGCCGCGACGCAGGGTAAAAAACCGGTGCCGGTGCTCGAGCGCGTAGCGCTGCTCGAGACCGGCAACACGGGTACCAGGTCGGCGGAGACCGCGCCGACCGCGGACAACAAGGCGCCCGCGACCCGCGCGCGCGCCGGCACGACGTCGCGTGCACGCACCACGGATGCACCGGTGGCGCCGCCCTCCACCACGCCGGCCGCGCCCGTCAGCCTCGTCAAGCCGGCTACCGGCCCGACGCGGCGCGCGCGCAAGCTGGAGGGCCCGAGCAAGCTGTTCGTGCTCGACACCAACGTGCTGATGCACGACCCCAGCTCGCTATTCCGCTTCGAAGAGCACGACATCTATCTACCGATGATGACGCTCGAGGAACTGGACAACCACAAGAAGGGGATGAGCGAAGTCGCGCGCAACGCGCGGACCGTCAGCCGCACGCTCGACGCGCTGGTCGGCGGCACGGACGGCGTGCTCGACGAAGGCCTGCCGCTCGCCAAGCTCGGCAACCGGGACGCCGCGGGCAAGCTGTTCTTCCAGACCACGCTCAACGACATCAAGCTGCCGGAAGGCCTGCCGCAGGGCAAGGCGGACAACCAGATTCTCGGCGTGGTCAGCGCGCTGCAGCAACAACATCCCGAACGTCAGGTCGTGCTGGTGTCCAAGGACATCAACATGCGCATCAAGGCGCGCGCGCTCGGCCTGCCGGCGGAGGACTACTTCAACGACCAGGTTCTGGAAGACAAGGACCTGCTCTACGCGGGCGTGATGCAACTGCCCAATGACTTCTGGGCACGGCATGGCAAGGGCGTGGAGAGCTGGCAGGATCCGAAGTCCGGCGCGATGTTCTATCGCCTGACCGGCCCGCTCGTGCCGTCGTTCCTCGTGAACCAGTTCGTCTACCTGGAGCCGATGGACGGCAGCCTGCCGCTGTATGCGCAGGTCAAGGAGATCAACGGCAAGACGGCGCTGCTGCAGACCCTCAAGGACTACACGCACAACAAGAACAACGTGTGGAGCGTGACCGCGCGAAACCGCGAGCAGAACTTCGCGCTGAACCTGCTGATGAGCCCGGACATCGACTTCGTCACGCTGCTGGGGCAGGCCGGTACGGGCAAGACGCTACTCGCGCTCGCCTCGGGCCTGGAGCAGGTGCTCGACCAGAAGCTATACAACGAGATCATCGTCACGCGCGCGACGGTGCCCGTCGGCGAGGATATCGGCTTCCTGCCCGGTACCGAGGAAGAGAAGATGCAGCCGTGGATGGGTGCCTTCGACGACAACCTCGAAGTCCTGCAGAAGAGCGACGACAGCGCCGGTGAATGGGGCCGCGCGGCCACGCAGGAGCTGATTCGCTCGCGCATCAAGGTCAAGAGCATGAACTTCATGCGCGGCCGCACGTTCGTGAACAAGTTCGTGATCATCGACGAGGCGCAGAACCTGACGCCGAAGCAGATGAAGACGCTCGTCACGCGCGCGGGTCCGGGTACGAAGATCGTCTGCCTCGGCAATATCGCGCAGATCGACACGCCATACCTGACGGAAGGCTCGTCGGGCCTGACCTACGTGGTGGATCGCTTCAAGGGATGGAGCCACAGCGGGCATGTCACGCTGGCTCGCGGCGAACGCTCGCGGCTGGCCGACCACGCCGCCGACGTGCTGTAAACCCGGGGCGCTGTCCGGCAAACGGCGTAGGCCGTTTGCCGACAGCCAAGTCGGTTTGTTCCGGATAGGATGCCCAAGTGTAATCAAAAAGATTCCCGGGAGGCGTCGATGCACAAGCAGGAGCCATTCAACCAGTATCTGCCGGGCAGCCGCACGCTGTTTTCGCATAGCGCGCGCGCCGCGCGGCGCCGCCGTATCGCAATCGCGGCCGTGCTCGGCACCGTCGTGGCCTGCGCCCTCACCTGGCGTGACGCCCGCGCGGCCGACGAGATGGTCGTCCGCACGATGGGTCCGGTCAGCTACGTCTGCGGCGGTGTCGCGGAGGACGAACGCACGCGGCTGGCGGCTCAGGAGAAAAGCTTCAACATGGGCATCCTGTTCACGCAGGGCCCGAGCGGCGAATATCTTTCCGACGTGGATGTCAGGCTGACGATGGACGACGGTCAGGAGGTCGCGACGTTCAAGGCGGGCGGCCCGCGCTGCCTGATACGTGCGCCGGAAGGCAGTTACAATATCGAGGCCAGTTACAAGGGTCAGCCCAAGACCATGAAGATCAGTACCGGCACTCGCAACGCCCAGCTGCGCTGGTAACGCGCGCGGCGTCATTGGCCCCGGCGCCAATGGGTCGATGCGCTGCCGGCACAATTGACGACGATGCCGCAGCGCGATAACAAGACCCCGTCCGAGATCCGCGAGTTCCGCGAGATCCGCGAGATCGGCGAGATCCGGGAAATCCCCGAGATCCACTCCCCGGTCCGTTCCCGCTCTCTTCTACCCGCCGTCCTGGCGGCCGCCCTGCTGCTGGCGGCCTGCGCCGGTCCCGCGCCGACGCGCCACGGGTCCGTACCGCGCGCGCCTGGCAAGCCCATGAACGACCCTACCGCCGGACTCGAGGAAATCTCGATCCAGGCGATGTCGCTGGTCGGCACCCCCTACCGTTACGGCGGCAATACGCCCGACTCCGGATTCGATTGCAGCGGCCTCGTGCGCTATGTCGTGCAGCGCGCCGCCCGCGTGACGCTCCCCCGCACGACCGAGCAGATGGGCACGCGCGGCACGTCGCTGGATCGCAGCGAAGTCGCGTCCGGCGACCTCGTGTTCTTCAACACGACGGGCCGCGCCAATTCTCATGTGGGGATCTATGTGGGACAGAACCGGTTCGTGCACGCGCCCGCCACGGGGGGCACGGTCCGGCTGGAGGACATGGGCAAGTCCTACTGGGCATCGCGCTACAACGGCGCGCGTCGCGTGGTGGCGGCCAACAGCCTCGGGGCGCCGGAGCCGGGGCCTTCGATCCAGCCTGCCCCAACCATACCCGTGCCGGCCACCCCGGGACCGGCTACGCCGCCGCCCGTCAACGACGAGGCCGACGATCCGATCGCGGCCTTCGCCAACAAGCAGTAATCCTCAGAGGATGTGTTTGCCGATCCACCATGCGATGGCGGCCATGAACGCCGACGCGGGGATCGTCAGCACCCATGCCCAGACGATGTTGCCCGCCACGCCCCAGCGCACCGCGGACATCTTCTGCGCCGACCCTACGCCGACGATGGCGCCGGTGATGGTATGAGTCGTCGACACCGGCACGCCCAGCGCCGAAGCGATGAACAGCGTCATCGCGCCACCGGTCTCCGCGCAGAAACCGCCGACGGGCTTCAGCTTCGTGATCTTCTGACCCATCGTCCGCACGATCCGCCAGCCGCCGAACAGCGTGCCCATGCCGATCGCCACATAGCAGCTCACGATCACCCAGGCAGGCGGCTCGCCGCCGCCGGCGGCCACGTGGCCGCTAGCGATGAGCAGCATCCAGATGATGCCGATGGTCTTCTGCGCGTCGTTACCGCCGTGGCCGAGGCTGTACAGCGATGCCGACACCAGCTGCAGACGGCGGAACCAGCGGTCCACGCGCGACGGCGGCGTACGGAAGAACGTCCAGCCGACGATGACCATCATCAGCGAACCGAGCAGGAAACCCAGCAGCGGCGAGATCAGGATGAATGCCACGGTCTTCAACAGACCGCCGCCGACCAGCGCGCCGGTACCGGCCTTCGCCACCGCGGCGCCAACCAGCCCGCCGATCAGCGCGTGCGAGGATGACGACGGAATGCCGTAGTACCACGTGATCAGGTTCCACACGATGGCCCCGACCAGCGCGCCGAACACCACGTAGTGGTCAACGATATGGACGTCGATCGTGCCCGTGCCGACCGTGGCCGCTACCTTCAGGTGGAAGATGAAGATGGCCACAACATTGCACATGGCTGCCATGGCCACCGCGTGGTGCGGCTTGAGCACGCCGGTGGAGACGACCGTCGCGATCGAGTTGGCCGCATCGTGGAAGCCGTTCATGAAGTCGAACAGCAACGCGAGCGCGACCAGCAAGCCGATCACCCACAAGCTCATTTGAATGGTTTGCATGCGGTGCGGCGCCTTATGCGTTTTCCAGGACGATGCCTTCGATGATGTTGGCCACGTCCTCGCACTTGTCGGTGATCGACTCGAGCTGCTCGTAGATCGCCTTCAGCTTGATCAGGCGCTTGACGTCGGTTTCCTCGCGGAAGAGCTTCGACATGGCCGAGCGCATCACGCGGTCCGCCTCGGACTCGAGCTGATCGATCTGCTGGGCGGTCTTGAGGATCGTGCTGGCGTTACCCATGTCCTCGAGCAGCGCCACCGCGATCTTGACCTGATCGCAGCACTGCACGCAGATCGCCGCAAGGCGGCGGGCCTCGTCGGTGATGGTGGTCACGTCGTACAGCGAGATCGTCTCGGCCACGTCTTCCATCAGGTCGAGGATGTCGTCCATGGTCGTGATGAGCTTGTGGATCTCGTCCCGGTCGAGCGGCGTGATGAACGTCTTGTGCAGCAGGTCCACGGTATCGTGGGTGATGCGGTCCGCCTTCTTCTCGGTGGCCTGCACGCGCCGCGCATGGGCCTCGGCGTTGGGCAGGTCGTTGACGAGCGCCTCGAGCTCGTGGGCCGCCGTGACCGCGCAATCCGCGTGCTGGTTGAAGTATTCGAAGAACTTGCCCTCGGTGGGCATGAATCGGCCGAACATGAAATGTCCTTGTTGCGTGCGATGGCATGACAGCCGCGTCGGAGCGGCTGTCATAAAAACGCAATATTTTACAGGTTTGGAAGGGCTCAGGTGTCGTTATCGAAAAACGCCGGGCCGCCAGAGAAGTTGTCGAACTTGGTGAACTGACCCAGGAAGGTCAGGCGCACGGTGCCGATGGGACCGTTACGCTGCTTGCCGATGATGATCTCGGCCGTTCCCTTGTCCTGCGAATCCGGGTTATACACCTCGTCCCGGTAGATGAACAGGATCACGTCGGCATCCTGTTCGATAGCGCCCGATTCCCGCAGATCGGACATCACGGGGCGCTTGTTCGGCCGCTGTTCCAGGCTTCGGTTCAGCTGGGACAGCGCGATGACCGGACAGTTGAGTTCCTTGGCCAGCCCCTTCAGCGAACGCGAGATCTCCGAGATTTCGGTCGCGCGGTTCTCGCCGCCGCCCGAGCCGGACATCAGCTGGAGGTAGTCGATGATGATCAGGCCCAGCTGGCCGCATTGCCGCGCCAGACGGCGCGAGCGCGCGCGCAGTTCCATGGGATTCAGCGCGGGCGTCTCGTCGATGAACAGCTGCGCATCGTTCATGCGCTGGATCGCATGGGTCAGGCGCGGCCAGTCCTCGTCGAGCAGACGACCCGTCCGCAACCGGTGCTGGTCCAGCCGGCCCACCGAGCCGAGCATACGCATGGCCAGCTGCGTGCCCGCCATTTCCATCGAGAACACCGCCACGGGCAGGCCCTGCTCCACGGCGACGTGCTCGCCGATATTCAGCGAGAACGCGGTCTTGCCCATCGAGGGGCGGCCGGCCACGATGATCAGGTCGCCCGCCTGCATGCCGCTGGTCATGCGGTCGAGATCGATGAAGCCCGTCGGCACACCCGTGACGTCGGACGTCGAGTCGCGGTGATAGAGCTCGTCGATCCGCTCGACCACCTGCGTCAGCAGCGGCTGGATTTCCTGGAAACCCTGCTGGCCGCGCGAGCCTTCTTCGGCGATCGCGAAGACCTTCGATTCCGCCTCGTCGAGCAGCTCGCGGACTTCGCGGCCCTTGGGCGCGAACGCCGCCGACGCGATATCGTCGGCCACGGTCACGAGCTTGCGCAGCACCGAGCGTTCGCGGACGATTTCCGCGTAGCGCCGGATATTGGCCGCGCTCGGCGTGTTCTGCGCCAGCGAATTCAGATACGCCAGGCCGCCGACTTCCTCGGCCTTGCCGGCCACCTGCAGCATCTCGTAGACGGTAATCACGTCCGCGGGCTTGGTCGCGGCGATCAGGCGCGCGATGCTCTGGAAGATGACGCGATGGTCGAATCGGTAGAAGTCGGATTCCGACAGGAAGTCCGCGATGCGGTCCCATGCGGCGTTGTCCAGCAGCAGGCCACCGAGAACCGATTGTTCGGCTTCGATCGAATGCGGAGGAACCTTGAGACTGTCGAGTTGGGGATCGGCGGCGGGCGCGTTCATGGGGTGGGATTATAACGGGCGCAAAAACAAAAAAGGCAGGAGCCTGGCCCCTGCCTTTTTTATCGATCGGCCGCGCCGTGACGCGGCCGCTCCGGACAATGCTTAGACGTGCTCGCCCAGCACCGACACGGTCACGTCCACCACCACATCGGTGTGCAGCGAGACGGTCACCGGGTGGTCGCCCACGACCTTCAGCGGGCCGTTCGGCAGACGCACTTGCGCCTTCTCGACCTTGAAGCCCTGGGTACCCAGTGCTTCGGCGATGTCGGCGTTGGTCACGGAACCGAACAGACGGCCGTCCACACCCGACTTCTGGGTCAGTTGAACGGTCAGGCCGTTCAGCTTCTCGCCTTCGGCTTGCGCGGCGGCCAGCTTCTCGGCAGCGGCCTTTTCCAGCTCGGCGCGCTTCGCTTCGAATTCGGCGATTGCGGTGTCGGTGGCGCGGCGGGCCTTCTTCGACGGGATCAGGAAGTTACGTGCGTAACCGTCCTTGACGCGAACGATGTCACCGAGGTTGCCCAGGTTGATGACTTTTTCCAGCAGAATGACTTGCATCGTGTATTTCTCCTTGCGGTCCTGGGGACGATCAGTTCTTGTGCAGGTCGGTGTACGGCAGCAGCGCGAGGAAACGCGCGCGCTTGATGGCCGTGTCGAGCTGACGCTGATAGTGCGCCTTGGTACCGGTCAGGCGAGCCGGCGTGATCTTGCCGTTGTCGCCGATGAAGTCCTTCAGCGTGTCCAGATCCTTGTAGTCGATCTGTTCCACACCTGCCACGGTGAAGCGGCAGAAGCGCTTGCGCTTGAACAGCGGGTTCTGTTGCTGGAAGCGCTTCTTGTTCTTGTTGTCACGTTTGACGAATGCCATGATTCAATCCTTTTCGAATGCACTCTCTTCGAATGCCGTACATCCAATGATGTGAAAGACCAGCGTCTTGCTGTTGCGGTGCTTGCGCGCCAGGAAGCCTTCGCAGTCGAGCAGCGTACCGAGCGGCATGCGCTCCAGTTGCCTGCCCACCGGGCCGATTCCCATCGCGGCGATCGCGAACTCCACCTGCCGCGGCGTTGCCGCTTCCACGACCTCGCCGGCATGCTGCAGGATGCAGTTGACGACGGGGACGCCGGCTGGCGTGTAGCGAAGGACGTCGCGTTCGACGAGCGTCGCGGATAACCGGATCTGGTTCACCGCGCCCGCCCTTCCGCTGGCACCGCAGTCCGCACTCAGGCGGCCTGGCCTTCCGTGGTCGTTTGCGCGGCCTTGCGGGCTTCTTCGCGCTGCACTTCCTTCATCATCGGCGAAGGAGCGGTTTCAGCCTTCTTGGTCTGCACGATCAGGTGACGCAGCACGGCGTCATTGAACTTGAAGGCGTGCTCGAGCTCGGCCAGGGTGTCCTTGCCGCATTCGATGTTCAGGCAAACGTAGTGAGCCTTGGCCAGCTTCTGGATCATGTAGGCCATCTGACGGCGGCCCCAGTCTTCCACGCGATGAACTTGACCGTTTTGCGAGGTCACGAGCTGCTTGTAGCGCTCGATCATCGCCGGGACCTGTTCGCTCTGGTCCGGGTGGACGATAAAGACGATTTCGTAATGACGCATTGACGCTCCTTTTGGATGTAGCCACCCGGGCGTCACGTCCGGTGCGGCAAGGGTGGGTAGCCCGCGAGTATAGCCCGAGCCTTCACTTCCCTGCAAGGCCCGCGTTTTAGCTCGCGTACTCAACCGCCCCCGGGCCCGCGGTCAAAATGCCGCCAGGCGGGCCTGCAGGCGCACCGGGTCGGCGCCGAGCGACGGATCGGCGGCCAGGAGCAGCAACAGCAGGACGCGCGCCTTGTACGGATTGAGATCCAGCGCCGAGAGGAACCCCCCGACGGCGGCGCGCGCCGACGCGGGCAACGCCACGTGCCCGGCACCCGTGCGCGACGCGCGCACCACGGCCACGCCCTGCCGCGCGGCGTCGGCCAGCGCGCCGCCGAGGACCTCGTGCACCGAGCCGTTGCCGGCCGCGGCCACCACGATACCGCGCACGCCCGCCGCCGCCAGCGCGTCCACCACCACGCGGCTGGGTTCCGCATAGCTTCCCACGATTTCCACCATCGGCCACGCCGACGGCACGGGCAGGGGCGCGATGGCCGGGAGCGGCGCGCGCTGGAAGCGCACGTAATCGTCCTGCACGAAGCCGAGCGGGCCGCCGGACGGGGAAACGAAGGCATTGACCGCCGACGTATGCGCCTTGGTCGCGTCGCGGCCGGCATGGATCTGCTGGTTGATGACCACGAGCACGCCCTTCCCCCGCGCGTCCGCATGCGCGGCCACGCGCACCGCGTCCAGCAGGTTCAGCGGACCGTCGGCGGACAGCGACGTCGAGGGGCGCATCGCCGCGGTCAACACCACGGGAATCGGACACGGCTGCGTCAGATGCAGGAACATCGCCGTCTCTTCCAGCGTGTCAGTACCGTGCGTAATGACGATACCCGCGACGTCGGGCTGGGCGGTCCAGTAGGCGATGCGCGCGGCCAGCGCGGACCACAGCGCGAAGCTCATGTCCTTGCTGTCGATCTGCGCCACCTGCTCGGCTTCCACACGCGCGACGCCCTGCAGCGGCGGCACGGCCTGCAGCAGCGCGCCGACCGGAACGGTGGCGGCCTGGTAATGGGCGCTGCTGGCGGCGCTGCCGGCGGAGCCGGCGATGGTGCCGCCGGTGGCGAGGACGACGACGCGGGGAAGCTGAGCGGGAATCTGGGCGGGATGGGACGCGGCGGGCATTGGCGTGGCGGTGAGGACCGGGTCGGTGGGAGGCCGATTGTAGCGGGTACAAGATTGTGCTTGCACTTCACACGATACTGTATAAAATCACAGCATACTGTTTAAACGTACAGTGCCCTGCGCACCCGGAACACGAAGTACCCAAAAGAAAAGCAACAAGCAGAACACAAAGAATATCGCTGAAAGGACTAGGCACTCGACATGGCAACCCTGACCCCGCGGCAGCAGCAGATCTTCGATTTGATCCGCAACGCGATCCGCAGCACCGGCTTTCCGCCCACGCGCGCCGAGATCGCGGCCGAGTTTGGTTTTTCATCGCCCAACTCCGCGGAGGAACATCTGCGCGCCCTGGCACGTAAGGGCGTCATCGAGCTGACCCCCGGCGCGTCGCGCGGCATTCGCCTCAAGGTGGCGCGCAGCGATTCGGAAATGTCCGATCAGTTCTCGCTGCCGATGGCGGGCGTGCTGCAACTGACTTTACCGCTGGTGGGCCGCGTGGCCGCGGGCAGCCCGATTCTCGCGGCCGAGCATATCGATCGCCAGTATCAGGTGGATGCGTCGGTGTTCGACGAACGGCCCGACTATCTGCTGCGCGTGCGCGGCCTCAGCATGCGCGACGCCGGCATTCTCGATGGAGATCTGCTCGCGGTGAAGCGCGCGAGCGAAGCGCCCAACGGCAAGATTGTCGTGGCGCGATTAGGGGAAGACGTCACCGTGAAGCGTCTGCAGCGCCGCGGCGGCAGTATCGAACTGATCGCGGAGAACCCGGATTATCCGAATATCGTGGTCGAGTCCGGCCGTGAAGAGTTTTCTCTGGAGGGCATCGCCGTGGGATTGATCCGATCGTCCGGCTTTTGACCTCCGCCCCGCGCGCGCCGCTCCGGCCGCCAGGCTTTCCTGGCTCATGCCGGCGCGCGCAACCTGCGGAACCCTAGCGTCCTAGGTTCATTTGCATCGTTGTTTTTGCCCTGTCGCCCCGTTCTCCCGAACGATGGGTGCGGACCCTTGCTGTCTCAAAATCACGAGGTGTAGCCATGCCGCAAATCAATACCATCGCCGCCCGTCGCCCGGTCAAGCCGGTGCCATTCCGGCAAACCAAGGGCGTTCGCGTCTATCAGGGCGCGCAGCGTCGCACGATGGTGGGCAGCATGGCGGCCATCTGCCGAATGCTCGAGTTGGACGACCTGCCGGGCAAGCTCGCCGCTTGAGCCGTGCATTGCACCGCACAATTTTCCTTGTAGAAAATGCAGTTGCAGGCTCACAACGTGTAATTAAGAAACCGTTTAACACTGTGCTGGGTGTGATTTAATTCTCTATCGTGCGTCGCTACGGCCGCGCACATTCTCGCGCGGCTGCGCAGAACCGGGACTTGACGACCCCGCCGAGTGCCGGTTTTTTTTCGGCCGGTTCATGGCCTCAAGTCATGCCGGTCATGTTCCCCTGCAGGCGGTCGCGCAGTTTGCGGGAGAAGCGCAGCGCCTTGCTCAGCCCCATGGAGAAGCCAGGATCGTAATAGTGGATCAGCAGCGAGCGCCGCTGGCCAGCCTCCACGTGGAGGTTCGCGTGCTTGAGCGCAAAGCCGTTGAACACGTAGACACTTCCTGGCTCCACGCTAATGCGCTCGCAGTTGCCGCGCCGCAGGTCATGCACGGTCAGCTGCTTGCGGACCTCGAACGGCAGGTTACGCTGCAGCCCGTGCCGGATCTTGCAGAACACGTTGTCGAGGGTCGATACATTGCGGCGAATCTTGCCGTACGTGACGAGGTCGCCGTTGAAGAACGAGTCGGGCGCGGCTAATTGCAGCGGCACGAGCAGCGTCAGCAGATGCGAATCGAAGTGTCGGCAGTGGCCATCCCGACTGTTGTCGATGCTCACACACCGCAGCACATGATGCGGCCGCTCCTCGAGCGGCTTCTGGCTCATCTTGCGCGCGAACCGAAGGGTCGCCGCGCACACCATCTCCTCCATCTGTCGAAACGCATCGACCTTGCGCAGGATCTCCCCCACCAGCCGCGGCTCGACACGCGTCGGCTCCGGGCCGAACGATGCATCGATCGCCGCATTGATCTCGCCAAGCACGCTCGCGGGAATTACCTCCCGAAACGTTTTCAGCGCTGCGTACTCCTCGTACCCCATTGGTGTTATCACGATATGTCTCGCTTGTTCGAAGGGGGAAAAAGAATCATTACAGATCTGAAATCTCAGAAATGCTAGGCAATGCTGACGGCCCGAGTCGTAACGTTTGGTGCGTTGCCGCACGTTCGAGCGAAACTCGTGACCGACGCCGATGTAGGACCGACGCCGATACCATCAGCGCGGCACTCCGCGCGAGACTGTTCCCGTCTAATTCGAAAAGGGAGACGCGCCATGGCAGCGAACGTCCATGTGGTACCCACGGAGCGGAACGGCTGGGCAGTGGAAGTCGAGGGCACCGACGGTGCCACCTCGCATTACCCCTCTCAGGAAGAAGCGATTGCCGCCGGCACGGAGAAGGCGAAGCGCGACAAGGTGGAGTTGTTTATCCACGACCGACACGGCAAGATCCGTGAGCGCAATTCGTTCGGCCATGACCCGCGGGATGTGAAAGGGTGAAGGACTTAAAAATCGAGCGCAATAAAAAAGCCGCCCTGGGGCGGCTTTTTTACGGAATCTTTTGGGGTGGCTGATGGGACTCGAACCCACGACGACAGGAATCACAATCCTGGACTCTACCAACTGAGCTACAGCCACCGTCGATACAACTTGCTTCGCTGCTCAGGTATTGCTCGATCAGCGAAGAACGAGATTCTACAAGGATCTTGGGGCGATGGCTAGTACTCCGCACAAAAAAATTCGAAGTTCCTGCTGAGCCCGCGCGGACGGGCTCAGCCGCCCTGCCACTTCGCTTCGAGGAGCACGGCTTCCTTGATGGCGGCGATGGTGTCCTCCTCGGTCTCGAACAGGCCGAGCAGTCGTTTGGACTTGCCGTTGAGCACGTCCTGCTGCAGCGCTTTGGCGGCAGCCTCCGACGTTCCGCGATGCCAGCAGTAGCGCGCGGTCCATTTGCCGTCCTGAAGCTGTTCCGCCACCCAGATCAGGCGGTAGCCTTCGAACTCGATGCCGAACGAAACGTCGTCGTCCATTTCCCAACGCCCTTCTTGATTTCGATGTCATTCGTCATGCCGTCTGTCGCGGCACTGGCGCAGATCGTATCACGCCTTGTGCACCGCACAGTGGAATAGCACGCTCCAAGCGGCGGACCGAAAATGGCCCGCTCGAAATAAGAAAAAAACCTAACGCCGTCGCCCCTACCAACGCAGGGTTCAAGGGAGACTGCGACGTGAGAGATACTTCGCGCTGAGGGACATTGACCCCCCTCGACATTCCCGTCAGGCGACCTTCTCAGAAGCGTCGCCTGCTTTTTTTTTGGGGACATGGGTCACGACAAAAAAAAGAGCCCGCCGCAGCGGACTCTGAATTTAAGCGATCTCAATTGCCCTGAAGGCCCATTCAATGTAGCCGCAAGGCGCGTCGCCCACCATTCGGGTAAACGGATAGTCGGGAAATCGTGAAAAAAAGAAGCCCGCGCTCGGCGGGCTAATAATCAGTTGAAGAAAGCCCTGTATTCGAGGGCACAGTCAGTTTAAGAACTTGTGACGGCCGGGGCGAATTAGGGGAATCCCTTTGCTGGCGCGGCTTTGCGGCTGTTGCGGCCCTTGGGGCGACGCCCCGCCTGCGTTTCCAGCACGATCGTTCGCTTTTAGAAGCTTTCCTCGATTTCCGCACCGGGTAGTAGGCCGCGCAAAGAGGATCAGGCAGCTTCGAGCCAGTCCGGCCGCAGGTGCGACCGCGCCTCTTCGAATAGCGCGACGACGGCCCCACGCGTACGCGCCGCGTGCATCCGGCGCGCGTCGGACAGCACGCGTCGCCAACCCCGCCCGCCATGGATGCCACGATGCAGGCCCAGCATGTGCCGCGTGACGGCACCCATGTAACCGCCCTGCTCGACAAACTTGGCCACATACTCCTGCATCGCGAGTTCGGCGTCGTGTCGTGTCTTGACCGGTGTATCGGCGCCGTAGAACCGCTGATCCATCTCGGCGAGGAAGTATGGCTGGTGATACGCCTCACGCCCGATCATCACGCCATCCACATGTTGCAGATGCGCGGCGACTTCGTCGTACGTGACGATGCCACCGTTGATGAGGATCTCGAGTTGCGGAAACTCGCGCTTGAGTTCGTAGGCGACTTCATAGCGCAGCGGCGGAATCTCGCGATTCTCCTTCGGACTCAGCCCCTTGAGGACCGCGTTGCGCGCGTGGACGATAAAGGTCTCGCATCCGGCCTCGGCAATGGTGCCGACAAAGTCGCGCACGAAGCCATAATGCTCGATCGTGTCGATGCCGATGCGATGCTTCACGGTGACGGGCACCGACACCACATCGCGCATCGCCTTCACGCAATCCGCCACCAGTTGCGGCTCGGCCATCAGGCACGCGCCGAATGCCCCGCGCTGCACGCGCTCGGACGGGCAACCGCAATTGAGGTTGATCTCCGCATAACCCCACTGCTCGCCAAGCTTCGCCGCCTGCGCGAGATCGGCCGGCTCGCTACCGCCGAGCTGCAACGCCACGGGCTGCTCGGCCGCAGCGAAGTCGAGGTGCCGCGCCACGTCGCCATGCAGCAGCGCGCCCGTCGTCACCATTTCGGTATAGAGCCATGTGTGCTGGCTCAACGCGCGGTGGAACGTGCGGCAATGGCGGTCGGTCCAGTCCATCATCGGCGCGACCGAGATGCGGCGGGGGTTGGCTGTCATGTGAAGCGAAATCGGCGAAACCCCGCAGTATAGAGGAACGCCAAGGGAGCCGCCGACGGACTCGCGGGTGTGATCGGACCGCTACAAGAAGAAAAGCGCCCCGTGAGGGGCGCCTTTCTCGTGTTCTTCTGTCTTCTCCACCTGCCATGCATGTCAGTGCATGAACAGCCAGATGAGTACGAGAACGAAGGCCGGAACGCCAAGCAGCCAGGCGAGGATATAAGGCATGATCTTCTCCTTTCTGTCGTGGAAGGGATGTGATCCCAGTGACTCCACTATAGAAAGACGCATGCCCCACGGATGTCGGGTCCCGCCCGCGAGCGGATGTAGGACAGGACTGACCCGGTGTTCCAGACGACTCGTGCCCTTGTGACGCGCGCCCTCGTGACTTAACGCGCGGCGTTGCGTTCGATCCAGGTGGCGAAGGTCGTCAGGTACTTCTCAAGGAAGCCGCGCGTGCCGTCGTTGGCGATGCCGCCCTTGTCGTCGAACAGCTTGTCGCCGCCGCCGATATAAGCCTCGGGCTGCTGCAGCACGGGGATGTTCAGGAACACGAGCGACTGGCGCAGATGGTGGTTGGCGCCGAAACCGCCGATCGCGCCCGGCGACAGGCTGATGACGCCGCCCGGCTTGCCGTCCCACGCGCTCTTGCCATACGGACGCGAGCCGATGTCGATCGCGTTCTTGAGCACGCCCGGCACCGAGCGGTTGTACTCGGGCGTAATGAACAGCACCGCATCGCTGCGTTTGATGCGATCGCGGAAGGCCTGCCAGGCGGCCGGCGGCGTATCGGTGTCGTCGTCCTGGTTGTAGTGCGAGAGCTGGCCGATCTCGACGATCTCGAGCTTCAGCTGCGGCGGCGCCAGCGCGGCAAGCGCGTGCGCCAGCTTACGGTTCAGGGATTCCTTGCGCAGACTACCCACGACCACGGCGACATCACGAGGATTGCTCATTGCGTTTCCTTTCGACGATAAAGACAGCTGGTACGGTTGTCAGGTTGTTACGGAACGGGGGTCGGTTAAGCGGACATCCGTGCGTGGACATCAACGGCCGAGCGCGGCGAGCGGATGATCTTCGCTACGCCACGGACTGTCGAAGAATGCGCGCACGCGCGCGGCGGACACGTCGTCGAGACGCGACGGGTTCCACCTGGGCTTGTGGTCCTTGTCGATCGCGAGGGCACGGATGCCTTCCACACCATCGCCCCGCGCAAAGACCTCGTGCATCATGCCGAGCTCCATGCGCAGTTCGTCCTCCAGCGACATGTCGCGCGCGCGGCGAATCTGTTCGAGCGTCACGCACAGCATCAGCGGCGAGCGGCTGCGCAGCATCGCGGCGGTTTGCGCGGCCCAGTCGGCTGGCGCGTTTCCCGCCGCGTCCGCCGACGCATCGCTCACCGCATGGAGGATCGCCTCCACGGTGGCGCCCGCGAACAACCGATCGATCGGATCGTACAGTTTCGCCAGCTCGCTGTCGCGCGGCTGGCATGCGTCGGCGTGCGAACGTGCAAAGGTGTCGACATGCGCCAGCACCGCATCGCCGGAGTCGAACGTCGCGGCATGCAGGGAGGCCACGAGTTCAGCCAGCGCGTTCGCGGGCAGATAGAGGTCGGCGAGGCCCGCATACAGCGCATCGGCCGCGTGGATGACCACACCCGTCAGCCCGAGATATTCGCCGAGGCGGCCCGGCGTGCGCGCCAGGAACCAGCCACCGCCCACGTCGGGGAACAGGCCGATATTCGTCTCGGGCATCGCCATCTTCGTGCGGTCCGTCACGATGCGCCGGCGCGCGCCCTGGGAGATGCCCATGCCGCCGCCCATCACCACGCCGTCCATCAGCGCGATGTAGGGCTTGGGATAGCGATGGATCCGGAAATTGAGCGCGTACTCCTCGACGAAGAACTGGTGCAGCAGCGGGTCGCCTTCGTGATGAGCGCGATGGAACCAGCGGATATCGCCGCCCGCGCTGAACGCCTTGCCGCCGGCGCCGGCAACGATCACGGCATGCACGGCGGGATCGGCGGCCCATCGGTCCAGCGCTCCGGTCATCGCGCGAATCATCTCCAGCGACAGCGCATTGAGGGCCTGAGGCCGCTGCAATGTCAGGTATCCGACACCGCCCCGCACTGTCGTGGTCACAAACTCCGTCATTTGTCTCGGCTCCCCTCGTTTGAAGTATTCGGCAGATTCTACGCCAGCCTCGTATGGAGGACTTCCTCCACGCCAGGGCGCGCCAAACGGTGCACACTCGCTGGCTGCCGCTTCACCGAACAAGACAGCGCCCCGCCATGCAGCGTGCCTCCGCCAGCTTCGACCCCGGCCTGATCCTCATGGCCTTCGCCCCCGTATTCCTGCTGACGATCGGCTGGGAAGCGTGGTACTGGGCGCGCCGCGACCGCACGGTCTACAGCTGGCGCGATACGCTGTCCAACGCCTCGCTCGCGCTGATGCATCAGGCCTCCGATGCGTTCTTCCTCTGGCTCATGATCCGGACCGTCTACGGCTGGTGTTACGCGCATGGCCTGCGCGCGATGCCGGAGACCTGGTGGTCGTTCGTGCTACTGCTGTTGCTGCAGGACTTCCTCTATTACTGGTTCCACCGCGCGAGCCACCGCGTGCGATGGCTGTGGGCGTCTCATGTCACGCATCACTCGTCGGAGGGCATGAACTTCTCCACCGCGTTTCGTCAGAGTCTGACGTATCCACTCTCCGGCATGTGGCTGTTCTGGATACCGCTCGCGTGGATCGGCTTCACGCCCGATTGGGTCATCCTCGCCGTCGGTCTGAATCTCGCGTTCCAGTTCTTCGTGCATACAAGACTTGGCGCGCGGTGGCCGCGCGTCGAGGCGGTCTTCAACACGCCGTCCGTGCACCGCGTCCATCATGCGAAGAACCCCGCCTATATCGACCGCAACTATGCGGGCGTGCTGACGATCTGGGATCGGATGTTCGGGACCTTCGTGCCCGAGCAGGAGGAAGACGCGCCCGTGTATGGCATCACGCGGCAGGTGCGCAGCCACAATCCGCTGACGCTCACGTTCCACGAATGGCGCGACATGTTCGCCGACGCCTGGCGCGAGCGCGATCCGCGCTATCTGTGGAAGCCGCCGGAATGGCGCAGTCCCGCGCATTGGAGGTCGTCCTCGAAAACGCTGATTCCGTGACATCTGTTACGGATTTTCACTATTCGCATGGGGGGCATGCGGGTAAAGTGGTCTTCGGGCTTGTTCCTTCTGGCGATGCCCGCCCGCATCGCCGTCTCTGAAAGGATGAAGATGTTCAAGAAGACCGTTCCGACCCTGATCGCCATCGCCGCGGCGGCCGCCGCGCTGGGCACGGCGTCGCTCGCGCAGGCGCAGACCAAGAACTACACCGAAGGTGGCGACCTCTACAGCGGCTCGCATACCAAGGGCAATCCGAACGCCAACGCGGCGAAGTCGGGCAAGTTCGATCCGTACACGGACGGCGCGAAGAAATCCACGCGCTCGAACCTCGCGCCGAACAAGAAGGCGGATCCGTACACGGATGGCGCCAAGACCGGCAAGGCCGATCCGTATACCGATGGCGCGAAGACGGGCAAGGCTGACCCGTACACCGACGGCGCCAAGAAGCCGTAGTTATTGCCGTTGTTGACCCCGTCGTTTGCCCCTCTTCCACGCGCCTTGGAGGCCCGGGAGAGGGGCGCGCAAGCGCTGCCCGAAGCGCCTACGCCATAAGAATGACTAGGACTTACCCGTGCATTCACGCAAATGTCAGGACATTACTGATACTGTGGCGGCCATCGGAACTGTTGAAGCCGATTCGGGAGACTCAAGCCAATGCAGCCCAAAGCACTCGAAACGAATGAGCCGGTGGTTCTTGCCCTTGTCGATGCGGTCACAGCATGGCAGGCGGCCCTCGAGCAAACCCTGTCCGTGTCCGGACTGACCTATACGAAATGGCTGCTGTTACGTGCGATCGGGCAGGAACGCCTGACGCGCGCACAACCCTTCCATGGCCCCGTGTTCATGGACATCGCGGAAATGGAAACGCAGCTGGCTAGTCTGCATGCGGACGGCTGGATCGAATTCACCGAGACGGGCAACGCCTGTATCTCGCCCGCGGCCCGCGCGCGCTTCGACCGTGCGGCGCAGGCGGTCAAGGCCCTGCATTCGGTCTCGGTTGGACATCTCAATAGCGAAGAACGCGCGGCGCTCGGCGGCTTGCTGCAGCGCATGACCGGCACGCTGCACGATCACGCCGAACGGCGGAGCAGGCTCGCGGCCTGAGCTGTCCCCGCGCGCACGCGAGCCGGCAATATTTGTCAGCCGGCGCGGCCAATCTTTCCTAAAGTGTGAGCATGCGTCGGCACATGCCGAGGGGAAGCCATGCCACCGGAAAACGAAGAAAAAACCGCCCTGCTGCTGGACGAACTGCTCGCCTTTGCGCAAGACCGACTACCGGACAAGACCTTTGCCATCGTGGCGCCGCTGCTGCGGCATTACTACGATCTGGCCGACGCCGAAGACCTGCTGGCCCGCGAGGTAGCGGACCTGTATGGCGCCGTGATGGCGCACTGGCAAACCGCCCAGAAGTTCCAGCCGGGGACGGCCGCGCGGCTGCGCGTGTACAACCCGAACCTCGAAGAACACGGCTGGCACTCCGATCATACGATCGTCGAGATCGTGAACGACGACATGCCGTTCCTCGTCGACTCCGTGACGATGGAAGTCAATCGGCATGGGCGGGCGCTGCATTCGGCGATCCACCCCGTGTTCCGCATCTGCCGCGATGCGCGCGGCAACATCGAGCGTATCGGCCTCGGCGGCCCCGACGCGTCGGACAGCGAGGGCGGCAACGCGTGCCGGCTCGAATCGTTTATCCACTTCGAGGTCGATCGCACGGGAGATCCCGCGCAACTCGAAGCGCTGCGCGACGGCATCGCGCGGATTCTCGGCGACGTGCGCGCCGCCGTCGAGGACTGGCCCGCGATGCAGAGCACGGCGCGCGAGACCGTGCAACGCATGGCCAGCGCGCCCAACGCGCAATCGCCCGCCGCCGTGGAGGCGCGCGCGTTCCTGCAGTGGATGATCGACGACCATTTCACGTTCCTGGGCCATCGCGATTACGAACTGGTGACTCGGGACGGTGCGTCGCAGGACGGCCAGTTCTGGCTACGCGGCGTGCAGGGATCGGGCGCGGGTATCCTCCGCGAATCGCTCCGCCCGCCCGGCGACGAAGCGCTGACGCCGCTGCCCGCCGCCGCGCGCGGCATCATCGAGGGCGAGTCGCCGATCTTCCTGACCAAGGCCAATTCGCGCGCGACCGTGCATCGGCCCGGCTATCTCGACTATGTGGGCATCAAGCTTGTCGATGCCAACGGCAAGCTGTTCGGCGAGCGGCGCTTCGTCGGCCTCTACACGTCCACCGCGTATATGGTCCCGAGCAGCGAGATTCCGCTCGTTCGCCGCAAATGCGCGAACATCCTCGCGCGCGCGGGCTTCCTGACCAAGGGGCACCTGTACAAGTCGCTGGTGACCATTCTCGAGCAGTATCCGCGCGATGACCTCTTCCAGGTCGATGAGGACGAGCTCTACGACACGGCCCTGGGCATCCTGCGACTGCAGGAACATCAGCGCACGCGCCTGTTCGTGCGGCGCGACCGGTTCGATCGCTACGTGTCATGCCTCGTGTTCGTGCCGCGCGACAAGTACAACACGGACCTGCGCCAACGCATCCAGAAGCTGCTCGTGCAGGCATTCAACGGTACGAGCTGCGAGTTCACGCCGCTGCTGTCCGAGTCCCCGCTCGCGCGCATCCAGCTGACCGTGCGCGGCCAGCCCGGCACGATGCCCGAGGTGGATACGCGCGAACTGGAAGAACGCATCGTGCAGGCCACGCGCCGCTGGCAGGACGACCTCGCGGCCGCGCTGCACGAGAGCCGTGGCGAGGAACTCGGCAACCGCCTGCTGCGGCGCTACGGCGATTCGTTCCCGGCGGGCTATCGCGAAGACTACGCCGCGCGCACCGCCGTGCGGGACATCGAGCTGATGGAGCATGCCAGGCAGCAGGCGAACGGCCTCGCCATGAACCTGTACCGTCCGATCGAAGCCGCGGCCGGCGCGTTCCGTTTCAAGGTGTTCCGCGCGGGCGAACCCATTGCCCTCTCGCACAGCCTGCCGATGCTCGAGCATCTGGGCGTGCGCGTCGACGAGGAACGTCCCTACCTGATCGAGCCCGACGCGGGCGCGCCCGTGTGGATCCACGACTTTGGCCTGGAGATCGCGAACGATCATGACGGCCCGCCGATCGACGTGGAGATCGAGCGCATCAAGCCGCTGTTCGAGGATGCCTTCGGCCGCGCGTGGAATGGCGAGATCGAGAACGACGACCTCAACCGGCTGGTCCTGCGCGCCGGGCTCGGGGCACGCGATGTCACGATCCTGCGCGCCTACGCCAAGTATCTGCGGCAGGTGGGCTCAACGTTCAGCAATGCCTATATCGAACGCGCGCTCACGAGCAACCCGCGCATCGCCGCGATGCTGGTGGCGCTGTTCGTGGCGCGCTTCGACCCGGCCGTGGCGTGCGGACTACCCGGGGCCGCCCCCGATCCGAACCCGGACCCTCGCTGCCAGAAGCTCCTCGACGACATCGGCGCGGCACTGGACCAGGTGCCCAATCTCGACGAGGACCGCATCCTGCGATCCTTCCTCAACGTGATGATGGCCACCGTGCGCACCAACTACTTCCTGCGCGATCCGCACGGCGCGCCCCGCCCTTACCTGTCGTTCAAGCTCAATCCGGCGCTCGTGCAGGGCCTGCCCGAGCCGCGTCCGATGTTCGAGATCTGGGTGTACTCGCCGCGCGTCGAAGGCGTGCACCTGCGCGGCGGCCGCGTGGCCCGCGGCGGCCTGCGCTGGTCGGACCGCCGGGAAGACTTCCGGACCGAGGTGCTGGGGCTGATGAAGGCGCAGATGGTGAAGAACACCGTGATCGTGCCCGTCGGGTCCAAAGGCGGCTTCGTGGTCAAGCGCCCGCCGCCGATGACGGACCGGGATGCGTTCCTCGCCGAAGGCGTGGCGTGCTACCAGACCTTCCTGCGCGGCCTGCTCGACCTGACCGACAACCTCGTCGCGGGCGAACTGATTCCGCCGCCGAGCGTGGTGCGCCACGACGAATCGGACCCGTACCTCGTGGTCGCCGCCGACAAGGGCACGGCCACGTTCTCCGATTACGCCAACGCGATCTCGGCCGAGTACAAGTTCTGGCTCGACGATGCGTTCGCGTCGGGCGGATCGGTCGGCTACGATCACAAGAAGATGGCGATCACCGCGCGTGGCGCGTGGGAGTCAGTCAAGCGGCATTTCCGCGAGATGGGCGTCGATATCCAGCGCACGCCGTTCACGGTGGTCGGCATCGGCGACATGTCGGGCGACGTGTTCGGCAACGGCATGCTGCTGTCGCCGTGCATCAGGCTGCTGGCGGCGTTCGACCATCGGCATATCTTCCTCGACCCCGACCCGGACCCCGCGCGCACGCTGGCCGAGCGGCAGCGGATCTTCGCGCTCCCGCGTTCGAGCTGGGCCGACTACGACACGACACTGATTTCCGAAGGCGGCGGCATCTATCCGCGCACGGCCAAGTCCATCGCGCTCACGCCTCAGGTGCGCGCGGCGCTCGGCATCGAAGCCACGTCACTGTCGCCGGCGGACCTGATCCACGCAATACTGATGGCGCCCGTCGATCTGCTCTACAACGGCGGCATCGGCACCTACGTCAAGTCCGCCGAGGAGACGCACCTGCAGGTCGGCGACCGGGCCAACGACGCGGTGCGCGTCAATGGCGGCGAGTTGCGCTGCAAGGTGGTCGGCGAAGGTGGCAATCTGGGCTTCACGCAACTCGGCCGCATCGAGTTCGCGCGCAACGGCGGACGCATCAATACCGATGCGATCGACAATTCCGCGGGCGTCGACTGTTCGGATCACGAGGTCAATATCAAGATCCTGCTCGGCATCGTCGTGCGCGAAGGCGAGATGACGGAGAAGCAGCGGAACACGCTGCTGGCCGAGATGACCGACGAAGTGGGCCTGCTCGTGCTGCAGGACAACTACTACCAGACGCAGGCGCTGTCCGTGGCGGGACGCGAGTCGGCGTCGCTGTTGGATGCCGAGGCACGGCTGATCCGCTGGCTCGAGCGCGCGGGCCGGCTCAACCGGCCGCTGGAATTCCTGCCGTCCGAGGAAGCGATCGCCGAGCGCAAGGCCGACGGCGCGGGGCTGACGTCGCCGGAACGCGCGGTGCTGCTCGCCTATAGCAAGATGTGGCTCTATGACGAGCTGCTCGTGTCGGACCTGCCCGACGATCCGCTCGTCGCCTACCTGCTGCCCGATTACTTCCCCGTGCCGCTGCGGGAGCGCTATGCCGGCGCGATGGAACGGCATCCGCTGCGCCGCGAGATCCTGGCCACGCACCTGACCAACATGCTCGTCAACCGCATCGGCGCGACGTTCGTCCATCGCCTGATGGAAGAGACGGACGCGCGTCCGGCCGAGATCCTGCGCGCGTGCATGCTGGCGCGCGACGTGTTCGGGCTGACCGCGCTGTGGCGGCAGATCGATGCGCTCGACAATCGCGTGGACGATGCGGTGCAGGCGCGGATGTTCCGGGCGCTGGGTCGCCTGCTCGAGCGCGCGACGCTCTGGTTCGTGCGCTATCTGCGTGGCGGCGGCACCGTCGACGCGGGCGCCGCGCGCTTCGTAGAAGCCGCGCGCTGGCTCACGCCACAGTTGCCACAGCTATTGCCGGAGGACACTGCCTCGGCGCTCGATGCGCGCGTACGCGAGCTGACCGAGGCCGGCGTCGACGCGCCACTCGCGATGGCGGTCGCGGCCAGCGATACCGCCGCGGCGGCGCTCGATATCGCGGAGGTCGCGGCCAACTGCGACCGCAGCCTCGACGCGGTGGCCGGGGTGTACTTCGCACTGGATACGCATCTGAACTTCGGCTGGCTGCGCGACCGCGCACTGTCGCTGCCCGCCGATACGCACTGGGATTTGCTGGCGCGCACCACGACGCTGGAGGATCTGGGGCGGCTCAAGCGGGCGCTGGCCACGAGCGTGCTGTCGAGCGCGCCTGGCGTGGACGATGCCAACACGATGATCGATGCATGGCGCGCGGGGCGGCAGCCCGCGCTGGATCGCTACGCGCAGATGCTGGCGGACCAGCGCGCATCGGGCGCGTCTTCGACGGCGGGACTGTCGATGCTGTCGGTGGCGGTGCGGGAGATCGGGCTGCTCGATCGCGGCTAGGCCGCCATCGGTCATCCATCGGTCATCCATCGGCTCCATCACTCGTCGATGGCGTCCTCGTCGTCGATGTCGCGCAGCGGCTCGAGGTCGCCGAGCGCGTCGTCCTCTTCGCCCTCCGCGCCCCGCGCGCGGAACTCGATGCCGAGCCGGATGAACAGGTCGAACGCGTCCGCGAGCATATGCTTCTGCCGCGGCAGCAGGCTCGCGTACGGCATATCGTAGATCGACTGGTGCGTGCCACGCGCCCCCTTGAGGCCGCGGTCGCGCGCGATATCCGACAGCAGCGCCGCGAATCCCGACAGGTCCTGCGCGGCGAGCGCGGCGTTCAACACCCTCGCGATAACCTGAGGCGTTGCACCGGACCAGCCCATGACCTCGGCATTCGAAGCGGAATCGTGGGAAAGATCACTAATGTCCATAATGTTCTTAACGGTCCCATCGCCGCCGTCTTGAGGGAATCCGGCCTCGTCACGCCAGATTTCCTCAAGTTTTTACGTCAGGGCCGTCGTCCGCGTGGGCGTTCGGTCTCGACCGGTGCCGAGGCCCGCCGAGATTGCCTGTATTCGATGGTGCCATCGCGCTTCTGCCTGGCTTGCACGGCATTGCGTGCGCCACACATGGGGCAGCGGAACAGGAATCCCTGGCCCTCGTTCTTGATCGTCACCTCTGACGGTTGCCACGTGGCACCGCAGGGTTGGTTCTGGCAGACAAACATATGGACTCCAAATACGCCGGGCATCGTAACATGGGTGTTGCGCCGGTCACATGAATCGTACCCCTACCTTGGCGGGGGGCCGCCCATGCGCCACATATTGGGCGGCTCGCCCAGCGCGGTGCTCTGGTACATCCATGCGCCGCAGCCCGCGCAACGCCAGCGGCTGTCCACCTTGCATCGGTTGGGCATGGCGCCGATGCCGGACGCCTGCAGATTCTCGTGTGGCGGCACACTTGCCGGCTCGCCCACCAGCAAATGGCAAAGGTCACAGGCCTGCATCTCGGCTCCTCGTATGATCTGTCTCCAGCTTAGTCACAAAGCGGAGCCGACCCTAGTTGCCGGCTGCGGTCGCCTGACCGCCGGCCGCGCGGCGCGCGGCGTGGCGCACGAACTCGCGCACGGTGGCCGACGCTTCGTTCGCGCGATAGGCGAGCGCGACTTCGGACACGATTGGCTTGCCGGCGATCGGCCGGTACACGACGCCCGGTAGCGAGACGCACGCCGCCAGCGTGCCCGGCACGACCGATACGCTGTTGCCGAGCGCGACCCTGGCCAGCACCGCGGCCAGCGTGCCGCCGCGCGGACCGATCGCCGCCGAAAAGCGGCCGCGCCGCGCGACTTCGAGCGTGCCCGACTCCTGCTCCGGTACCACGAAGGTGGCCTCGCGCAATTGCGCGGGATGGACTTCAGCGGCCTTCGCGAGCGGTGAATCGGACGGTAACGCCAGCAGGAAGGCATCGCGGTGCACGGTCTGCGTGCGCACGCCGTCGGGCATCGCCATCGGCGGACGGCAGTAGGCCACGTCGATCTCTCCGGCTTCCAGCATCGGACCGATGCGATCCATGACCACCTCCTCGATGCGGATATCGACGAGCGGGTGTGCATGGCGAAAGCTCCGGATGTGCTGCTGCAGCACGCCCGCATACGCGGCGGACCCCACATAGCCCACCTCGATACGCCCCACTTCGCCCCGTTCCGCGCGCGCCGCCACGTCGATGCCACGTGAAAGATGCTCGAGCACGGCGAGCGCTTCCGGCAGGAATGCGTGTCCGGCGGCGGTGAGTTCCACCGAGCGGCGCGTGCGATGGAACAGGCGGGCGCGCAGCAGCCGCTCGGCTTCCTGAATGCGCCGCGTCAGCATCGGCGGCGGGAGGTCCAGCACTTCCGCCGCGCGGCCGAAATGCAGGTGCCGGGCGACTTCGGCGATGGCGCGGAGGTGGGCGATCTCGAGGGCTTTCATGGCGCTTCTATTGATGAAATCAGCAATGAAATCGCCACTGTATAGCAATGACAGGCAATAGTGGGATGGCTACCATGCAATCCTCGCTCGTCATCGCGCCCCCCGCTCCGCCATGTCCACGTCAATCCAGCCGTTCTCCCGGCCTGCCGCGCCGCCCGATGCGCCCGGCCGCGGCACCAAGGCTTTCATCCTCGGCACCGCGTCGGCGACCTGCTCGCTGATCGTGCTCGACACGAATGTGGTCGCGGTGTCGCTGCCGGCCATCGCGCGGACGTTCCAGGCGAGCTTTGCCGATGTCGAGTGGGTGGTCAGCGCCTATATGGTCGCGTTCGCGTCGTGCCTGCTGCCGGCCGGGGGGCTTGCGGACCGGCTGGGGCGCAAGCGGATGATGCTGGCGGGGCTGGCGGTGTTCCTCCTTGCTTCGGTGGGATGCGGGCTGGCGCCCACCGCGACGTTCCTCAATGTCGCGCGCGCGGTCAAAGGCGTGGGCGCGGCGATGCTGCTGACGGCGGCGCTGGCGATCATCGCCAATACCTTCCACGAGGGAGCCGAGCGAACGCGGGCGTGGGCGGTGTGGGGAACCTGCATGGGCGTGACGACGACGATTGCGCCGCTGGTCGGGGGCGTGATCACGCAATGGGCCGGTTGGCGCTGGATCTTTCTGATCAACGTGCCGATTTGCCTGATGCTGGTGGCCTGTGTGCGGTACGCGATGACCGAGTCGCGCAACCCGGCGGCCTCCCGAATCGATGCGTTGGGCAGCGCGCTGTTCGGTGTCGCGCTGATGCTCGGGATCTGGGCGCTGATCGACATCCCCGCGCATGGCTGGGCGTCGTTGGCCACGGGGTCGCGCTTCGGCGCCGCCGCGGTGTTGCTCGCGCTGTTCGTCCTGCACGAGCGGGCAACCGCGCACGCGATGATCGATCTTTCGATGTTCCGGCAGCCGCGGTTCGTGGGCGCGGTGCTGGGGATGTTCGGCTATGCGGCCTGTGCGCAGGTGATGATGACTTTCCTGCCGCTGTATCTGCAAAACGCGTTCGAGATGTCGGCGGTGCAGGCGGGCGTTGGCATGCTGCCGTTTGCGCTGGCGATGATCGTGGGGCCGTATCTCGGCGCTCGCCTGTCGTCGCGCTTTCACGGAAGCAGCAGCGTGCTGGTGGCGGGGCTGATGCTGATCGGCGCGGGCAACCTGCTCGTGGCCGCCGTGGCCACGCACGCGCACTATGGGCTCGTGGCGGTCGGCATGATCGTGACGGGTCTCGGGGCGGGCGTGATGAACGGCGATACGCAGAAGGCGATCATGGCGTGCGTGCCTGTGCATCGGACGGGAATGGCGTCGGGCATCAGCACCACGACCCGTTTTTCGGCGATCGTCACGGCGGTGGGCGTACTCGGCGCGGTGCTGGCGTCGCGGACCGAGCGCGCGTTCGAGGCCGCGCTGCCGGCGGGATTCGCCTGGCGCGATGCGCTTGGCGCGGATTTCCTCGCGCGGGTACTGGCCGGGGACATCGGCCAAGCCATCGCCCAGGCCATCGTGCCGCTCGATGCGGCCGCGCGCGCGTCGACAGCGACGTGGGCGAGTCAGGCGTTCGCGAGCGGGTTCGGGGCGGCGCTCGGTGTGGCGGGCGTGGTGGCGCTGGTGCTTGGCGCCACCGTGTGGTCGCTATATCGTGCCGGCCGCGGACCGGCGGTGCCGATCGTCGATCAGCAACGATAATCCCCGCCATCCCGATCCAGCAGCCGCAGCAACGCCGTCCACTCGCGATCGAGGTGGACCGTATCGAGGTAGGCGTAGTCGTCGTGCTGCTTCGCCGCGTGCTCGCATACTTCCGGCGACGGGATCGTGACCTTCTGGCCCATCGACAGCGTCTTCAACTGGATCTCGCACGCGCGGTTCAGGTAGAACATGCGCGTGAACGCTTCCGCTACCGAGCGGCCCGTCGTCAGCAGCCCGTGGTTGCGCAGGATCAGGTAGTTCGCGTCCTTCATCGACGCCACGATGCGCGAGCGTTCGTCGAGGTCCAGCGAGATGCCCTCGTAGTCGTGGTAGTTCACGCGGTTGTAGAACTGCATGCTGATCTGGTTCAGCGGCAGCAGCCCGCATTCGAGCGCGGCCACCGCCATGCCCGCGTCGGTGTGCAGATGCACCACGCACTCGACATCGTGGCGCGCCTGATGCAGCGCGCTGTGGATGGTGAAGCCCGCGGCGTTCACCTCGAAGCGGTTATCGCCAATCGGACGCCCCTCGGTGTCGATCTTGACGAGGCAAGACGCCGTGATCTCGTCGAAGAACCAGCCGTGGGGGTTGATCAGGAACTGGTCGGTCGTGCCCGGCACGCGCACGGAGATATGCGTGTAGATCAGGTCGGTCAGCTGGAACTTTGCCGCCAGCCGGTACGCGGCGGCCAGCTGTACGCGTACCGCCCACTCTTCGTCGCTGATGTTGAGCGGCTTGCGGTTGCGATGCGGATCGGTCGTGGAGATCATGTCAGGAATCCTTTCGAAGGTCAGGCAGTCGGCGATCGTCAGGCGGCCGGCAACAGCGCGGACATGACGATTTCCACGCGGTAGGCAGGATCGGCCAGTTCGACCTTGCCGCAGCAGCGCGTCGGCGTCTCGCCAGGCGCCACCCACGCATCCCACACCGCGTTGAATGCATCGAAGTCTGCCATATCGGCGAGCCAGATCTGCGCGGTCAGCGCGCGGCGCTTGTCCGTGCCGGCCTCCGCGAGCAGGGCATCGACCTTGGCCAGCGCCTCGCGCGCCTGCGCGGTAATGTCGCCGGCCTTGTCGTCGGCCACCTGCCCGGCGAGGAAGACCATGCCGTTGGCGATGACCGCGCGGCTGCGTCGGTGGTTCTGGTCGAGGCGAAGGATAGAAGGCGTCGTGGTCATGGCGGGCACTCAGGCGTTACGGACGATGTTGCGGCAATGATCGAGCGCGGCCTCGATCAGGTTGTTGTTGGCCTCGGGCGTACGGAACGCCGAGTGCGCGGACAGCGTGACGTTCGGCAGCGTCGTCAGTACGTGCCCGGCGGGCATCGGCTCCACCGTGAAGACATCGAGGCCGGCATGCGAGATCTTGCCGCTCCGCAGCGCGGCGATCATCGCGTCCTCATCGACGAGCGCGCCGCGCGCGGTGTTGATCAGGATCGCGCCATCCCGCATGCGCGCGATCCGCTCGGCCGTGATCATGCCGCGCGTCTCGTCATTGAGCAGCAGATGCAGGGACACGACGTCGCTTTGTGCAAGCAGCGCGTCGAGCTCGACGAATTCCACGCCCTCATGCGTCTTCGGCGTGCGGTTCCAAGCCAGCACCCGCATGCCCATGCCGCGCGCCAGCCGCGCCAGTTCCGCCGCGATGCCGCCAAAACCCACCAGGCCGATGGTCTTGCCCGTGAGCTGCACCGCATCCGAACGCAGCCAGTTGCCCGCGCGCATCTCGCGGTCCATGCGCGCGAAGTTGCGCGCCGCCGCCCACATCAGCCCGAACGCGCATTCGGCCACGGCCGTATCGCCATAGCCCTTGATCGTATGGACCGTAATGCCGAGCTCGGCCAGCTCTTCCGGGTTCATGTAGCTGCGGGCGCCCGTCCCAAGAAACACGACGTGCTTCAGCCCCTTGCACTGCCTGGCGATTTCGGTCGGCAAATGCGTGTGGTCGATGATCGCGATCGGCGCGCCCGCGAGCGCCGCCGGCAGACCTTCCGACTTGATGTCGGGTTGCTGGTTGACCTCGAGCGGCAGGTCATCCGCGCGACGGAGACGCAAAGACACTTCGGTCAGTGTGGGATTTGCATCGACGAAGACGGCGCGCCATGCACCAGTATCGGACGTGGATTTTGCGGAGGAAGGGGTCGAGGTCATCGTTTTGCTTTGCAATAAAAGGATGGAAGCGGAGGTGGGCCGGCTTGCGCCATGACAGTGCCGAGCGAACCAAAACAGGGAATAACCCTCGGCACCGCGTTGATCGCAGCATAACGCTTTACAGAATACAGATCAATAATTAAAGTCTGTATACAGGACGGAGTGCAGCACGGCGGCAGCCGGCGGTGACCGTCGCCCTGTAACCTGCTCAAGGAGCGTTCCCCCATGACGATGCGCCCGGTTGTGCCTAGCAAAGCCCTGCTTTCCACCACCCTGCTGGCTTCCACGATGATCGCCTTCAGCGGCACCGCTGCCGCTCAGGACGCCAAGTCCTGGCCGAACAGCACGATTTCGATCGTCAGCGGCTTTCCCGGCGGTGCCGCGACCGACATCTACGCTCGCAAGCTGGGCGTCGAGTTGAACAAGGAATTCGGGGTCTCGTTTATCTCGGATAATCGCCCCGGCGCCGGCGGCAATATCGCATCGGCACTGGTGGCTCAAGCCAAACCGGATGGTTATACGTTCCTGCTCGGCACGGCCGGCACACACGCCATTAATCCCGCGCTATATTCGAAGCTGCAATTCGACGTGGTCAACGATTTCTCGCGCATCGCATTATTGGGAACGCTGCCGAATATCCTGCTGATCAACCCCGAGAAACACCCCGAGATCAAGACCTGCGCGGATCTGCTCAACGCCGCGCGCAAGGCGCCAGGCACGCTGAACTACGCGTCGACGGGGAACGGGGCCTCGGGCCATCTGGCCGGAACCCAGTTCGCCACGGCGTCGAAGACGAGCTACGTGCATATCCCGTACAAGGGCCAGGGCCCGGCGATGACCGCCCTGCTCTCGGGCGAGGTCGACTTCTTCTTTAACCAGAGCTCGCCGAGCCTCGGCCCGATCCAGTCCAGCAAGGTCCGCGCGCTGGCCGTGACGTCGCCCCAGCGCGTGAGCGTGCTGCCCGATGTGCCGACCGTCGCCGAGGCGTGCAATCTGCCGGGCTTCGAGAGCACGACGTGGTACGGCCTGTTCGGCCCCGCGAACCTGCCGTCCGATATCCAGAACCGCATGTCGAAGGCGGTGCTCAAGGCCATCAATACCGACAGCTTCAAGGAATGGCTGGTCAGCCAGGCCATTCAGCCGATCAAGGATGGCGGGCCCGAAGCCTTCAAGCGCGTGCAGCAGGCCGACATGAAAACCTGGGCGAAAATCGTCAAGGATTCCGGCGCGCACGTAGACTGACCCGGCTGCGATCCGCCGTGTATACACCGCCGTGCACAGCGGGGAATTCAGGTATATTCCTGCCTTCGCGTCAAACACCAGACTAGACAGGACCGGACACCGTGGCAACAGCAGCAACTGACAGCATCGTCGAGCAGGTCTACGACAAGCTCAAGGCCATGAGCGTCGGCTACGACTTCAAGCCCGGCGAACGCCTCAATGAAGGCGTGCTGGCGAGCGCGCTCGGCGTCAGCCGCACGCCGCTGCGAGAGGCGCTGACGCGCCTCACCACGGAAGGCCTGTTGCGCTTCTCGCCCGGCAAGGGCTTCTTCTGCCGCGACCTCGACGCGCAGGAAGTGTTCTCGCTGTACGAGATGCGCAAGATCGTGGAGACCGAGGCGTTGCGGTTATCGCTGGTGCGCGCGAAGGACGAAGAGATCGACGCACTGCTGGCGTTCCTCGAGAAGACCGGCCCCGAGCCCGGCGACCGGTCGGTCGAGGAACTCGTGCGGCTCGACGAGACGTTCCACGAGAGCCTGATGGCGATGTCCGGCAACCTCGAGATGCTGCGCGTGCTGCGCAACATCAATGCGCGCATTCGTTTCGTGCGGTGGATCGATATGGAGCGCTGCGACCGCCGCGTGAGCCAGAACGACCATCGCGAGATCCTGCTCGGACTCAAGGCGCGCGATGCGGAGCGTTGCATCCCGATTCTCGCGCGCCACATCGACCGCCGCCACGACCAGATCGCCACCGCGCTCAAGGAAGGCCTCGCGCAGATCTACATGGGGTGACCACCCCAGGCGACTACGCCTTCCACTCAGGAAACAACGAGAGCCGAATCCCCGTCAGCGCGGACACCGTTTCGCGCGACGCGCTCCCGGCGCCGTGCGAGATCGCGGCCAGCGCCGTGTCGATGCGCGCGGCAAGCCGCTGCGGCGGCGGCAGGGCTTCGCCCTCCCTCACACGCCGCAGATAGTGATACTCGAGCGAACGCAGCACGCGCGCGAGCCGCTCCTGCGCCACCGGTGTCAGCATGGCGAAGTCTCGCTGCAGCGTCAGCGTGCCGAAGCCCACCTGCAATTCCGAGAATCCCCGGTTCGACGCCTTGTCGCTGCTCGCGGCCAGCAGCGGCACGAGCCGCTGTAGCTGGTCGAGCATGCGTCCGCGCAGTTGCGGATGCGCCTCGAGTTCCTGGCGATCGGCGCCCAGCGCGATGTCCTTCCAGCTCGCATGGACGAGCCGGCGGAGTACCGCGTGCGCGCCGAACGGGCGCACCATCACGACCCATAGCGGGGCGAACAGCATGGCCGCGAATGTCGCGATCGTGCCGTTGAACAGGTTGCCGAAATTCGCGTCGTACAGCATCTGCACGTTCGCGAACGACGCGGCATTGACGGACAGCAGTACGGCGAAAAGATTGAAGCCCGGCCGCGCGATCAGCGCGCCGATGATCAGGTACGGCACCGCGAGCAAACCCGCGAGCCCCGCGAAATCGTGCGCGAACGGCAGCACGATGAAGATATAGAACCACGAGACGACCAGGCATACGAGGGCCCACCGGACGAAGCGCCACGCCGTGCGGCGCGGCTCGTCGACGGTGGCGTAGATGCAGGTGGTCAGCGCGGCCAGCGCAACGGGCGCGCCGCCCTCGATCCAGCCGGAGAGAATCCACGCGAGCCCGGCGGCGAATGTCGCGCATCCCGCCGTGAGCGCGTACACGAGCAGCATCGGATGATCGTGGTGATACGACCGCTCGCCGGGCATGTCCGCATAGCGGAGTTCCGGCATGACCTGTTCGGTCGCCCGGTCGCTGATGTGCTGCTGAAGCACGAGGCAGTCGTGCCAGAGATCGGATAGCTTGGCAAGGTGATGCTCGGCGGTGGCCACGAGATCGGCGTGCCAGCCAGCCTCTGGCACGCTGGCGGCGGCTGTCTCCGGGTCCCCGGGGTCGGCCATCAGGACCGTTCCGGTTTCACCGCGCATCCATGCGGCCACGCCAGCCATGCGCTGCGCGAGCGCGGCGGGCACGCCGGCGGGATGGCCATGCAAGGCGCGCAGCACGCTCGCGAGGCCCGACAGTTCGGGCAGCAGCATGGTCATGCGCGCATGCAGGCAGCGCGCGCAGCGGACCGCCATCGCGGTGTCCGCGTCGAACTGCAGATGCGTGATCAGCGTGTCCAGCTGACGGATATCGGCCGCGAGCTTGTACCGGCTGTCGTGCTGTTGCATGTCCCCCGGCGCGCCCGTGAGCATCGCGGATGCCCAGCGCGCGGCATCCGCGAGCCAGACCGTCGTCTGCGCATGCAGCGCGCTGGCCACGCGCGCGGGAAACACCAGCGAGCCGATCACGCTCGCGCAGACAATGCCGATGCAGATCTCTTCCACGCGCGCCACCGCCAGGTCGAAGATCTGCAACGGATCGTTGACCGCGGGCAGCGCGACGATCGGCAGCGTGTAGGCGGCGAGCAGAAACACGTAGCTGCGCGGCGTGCGCTCCATCAGCGACAGGTACAGCAACGTGCCGACCCAGAAGGCGATGGCGCCCATCAGCAGCGTCGGCGAGTCCACGAGCGGCGGCACGAGGGCCACGGCCGCCACGGCGCCGAGCAGCGTGCCGACCACGCGGTAGGCGCCCTTCGAGCGCGTCGCGCCCGTCAGCGGATGGGACACGAGGTACACCGTCGCCATCGCCCAGTAGGGCCGCGGCAGCGCGAACGCGAGCGCGATATACAGCGCGAGCATCGCGGCCGCGAACACCTTGGCCGAGAACACCCAGTCGCGCGCGCTGGGGAAGCCGATCATGCGGGCGAACATGACGCGGTCAGGAGACGAGTCCGCCGAGCCGCATCAGCAGCCGCATGATCGTCGCAAACACGAACACCGTGCCCACGCCGCCGAGCCACAGCAACGCCATCCATCCCAGCCGGAGGCCGAGGCTACCTTCGGCACCCGTTGCCGATGGGTTCTCCGGGTCTCGATGCAACCTGGGGTCGAAGTTTCGATCGTTCATTAGTGATACCCCTCCCCTGCCTTGACCTTGCCGCGGAACACGTAGTACGACCACGACGAATACGTGAGGATGATCGGCACGATGAACAGCGCGCCCACGAGCGTGAAGCCCTGGCTTTGCGGCGGCGACGAAGCCTGCCAGATCGATACGTCGGGCGGAATGATGTTCGGCCACACGCTGATCGCGAGGCCCGTATAGCCGACGAATACCATCAGCAGCGCGAAGAGGAACGGCCCGGCGTTCGGCCGGCTGCCGAGCACGCGGATGATGCCGAACGCGGACGCGAGCACGAGCAGCGGCACCGGCGCGAACCAGTACAGGTTCGGCAGGGAGAACCACCGTTGCGCGATCTCGGGGTGCGTGAGCGGCGTCCACACGCTGGTGACCGCGATGAAGATCAGCATCATCGCCGTCAGCGGCGTGGCGGCGGCGATCATGCGGCCCTGCAGTCGGCCTTCCGTCTTCATGATCAGCCACGTGCAGCCGAGGAACGCGTAGGCGACCACGACGCCGAGGCCGGTGAACAGCGGGAACGGCGCGAACCAGTCGAACGCGCCACCGGTGTAGTCATGCCCGTTGACCGGAATGCCGTTGATGTACGCCCCGAGCGCGACGCCCTGGAAGAAGCCGGCCAGCGCCGAGCCGCCGATGAACGCCTTGTCCCAGAGATGCCGCGTGCGGTCGCTCGCCTTGAAGCGGAACTCGAACGCGACGCCGCGGAAGATCAGCGCGAGCAGCATGCCGATGAGCGGTATGTACAGCGCGCTCAGCACCACGCCATAGGCGAGCGGGAACGCGCCGAACAGCGCCGCGCCGCCCAGCACGAGCCACGTTTCGTTGCCGTCCCAGACCGGCGCGACGGTGTTCATCATCACATCGCGGTCCGTACGGTCTTTCACGAAAGGAAACATGATGCCGATGCCCAGATCGAAGCCGTCCATGACCACGTACATCATCACGCCGAAGTAGATCAGCGTGACCCAGATGAGAGGGAGATCGATTCCCATGACAGTTTGCCTCGTTAGCCGATTAATGGTTGCTGAACTGCGCAGCGGCGGTACCCGCGACGGTCCCGGATGCGGCGCTACCCATGGGCACCGCCTGCGGGGGCACCGGAATGTGGCCGGGCGTCACGTCGTCGTGGGCGCTGCCGTCCGGCCCCTTGTTCACGAGCTTGAGCATGTAGCGGATGCCCGTGCCGAACAGCAGGAAGTAGACGACCACGAAGGCGGCAAGCGAACCCGCGATCGGGCCGACGTCATGGCGCGATACCGCGTCGCTCGTGCGCAGCAGGCCATAGACAACCCACGGCTGGCGGCCGATCTCGGTGGTCAGCCATCCGGCCAGCAGCGCCATCAGCCCGGTCGGACCCATGGCCACCGCAAGGCGCAGGAACAGGCGATTGCGAAACAGCGCGCCGTTGCGGCGCAGGACCACACCGAGCACGCCGAACAGGATCATCAGCACACCGAGCGCGACCATCGCGCGGAACGTGAAGAAGATCACGGTCGAGTTCGGGCGGTCGGCCTTGGGAAAGTCTTTCAGGCCCTCGATCTGGCCATCGAGGCTGTGGGTCAGGATCAGGCTGCCGAGACGCGGAATTTCGATCGCGTATTTCGTGACTTCCTTGTCCATATCGGGAATGCCGAACACGATCAGCGGAAAGCCGTCGGTATCGCCCTTGGGCGCTGTATCCCAGTGCCCTTCCATCGCGGCGATCTTGGCCGGCTGGTACTTGAGCGTATTGAGGCCATGCTGATCGCCTACGAAGGCCTGCACCGGCGCGATGATCAACAGCATCCACATCGCCATCGACAGCATCTTGCGGGCGGGCACCACCGACTTGTCCTTCAGCAGCAGCCAGGCACCGGCGGCCGCCACGAACAGCGCCGTGGACACATACGCGGCAATGCTCATATGCGCCAGGCGGTACGGGAACGACGGGTTGAAGATGACGGCGAGCCAGTCGGTCGGCACCACGCGGCCGTTCAGGATCTCGTAGCCCTGCGGCGTCTGCATCCAGCTGTTCGATGCGAGGATCCACGTCGTCGAGATCAGCGTGCCAACGGCGACCATGATGGTCGACAGGAAGTGCAGGCCGGGACCGACGCGATTCCAGCCGAACAGCATCACGCCGAGGAAGCCCGCTTCCAGGAAGAAGGCCGTGAGCACTTCGTACGTGAGGAGCGGTCCGGTCACGCCGCCGGCGAATTCCGAGAAGAAGCTCCAGTTGGTGCCGAACTGGTAGGCCATCACGAGGCCCGACACGACGCCCATCCCAAAGTTGATGGCGAAAATCTTCACCCAGAAGTGGAACAGGGTCTTGTAGACAGGGTCTTTGGTGCGCAGCCAGCAACCTTCGAGCACCGCGAGATAACTGGCGAGGCCAATCGTGATCGCGGGAAAGATGATGTGGAAGGAAACTGTGAATCCAAACTGGATACGCGCGAGATCTAGTGCGGTTATGTCGTGCATCGCTGGGCTCTCTTCGGTGGGCAGCGGCATCCGTTCGTGCCGTGTTGCGAAGAGTAAGAGAGCCCCGGCAGAACCGACGGATACAGTTGCGAAGGTTGCAGCGAAGCTCAGCGCCGACATCGTGCGGAACCGCAATCACCCAACAAAACCGCGTTGGAACGTCCGCGCCAACTGTGTTGCCCGGCCACTTCGCGCACTGTATCCGTCGCATTCGGCACTGTGCCGCTACGATGCATTCCATGGTTCGACGCCACGCACTCATCGTCCACGGAGAACGCATCATGCCAGCACGTACCGCACGCACCGTAACTACCGGAAGCCTCAATCGCCTGAACATGACCACGGCGTTCCAGGCCCTGATCCTCGCCGCCAGCGCGTTCGCCGCGCTGCATGTGCAGACCGCCCACGCCGAGACCGCGGCGCAGCGGCAGACGCTCGCCGCGCTCAAGCTCGGCAAGCCGCAACCGTGCAACGCGCCGGTCACGCATGCGAGCCTCGAGCGCGAACTGGCCAACCTCGAAGCCGCGGGTTTCAACCCCGCCGGTAACGACAACGATTACCCGCAGAACCTCGAGCGCGCGGAACGCATCGTCGCCGCGCACACGCCGCCCTGCACCATGGGCTGATTTTCCGAGGTCGCGGCAAGAAGGCCGTTATGCAGCAAGACCCCTCCTCCTCCTCGTCTTGCTCTCCCCTCTTGCGGGCACCCCTCACCAGCCCGCACGGCCTGCCGCGACTTTTTTTTCTTCCCGCCTTGATCTGATTTTCGCGATCTATACGACGATTTCGCGAATGCCGTCCGGTCTGCGGGCGAGCAGATCGGCGAGTCGACGCAATCCGCTCGCCAGCAGCAACCGGTCTTCCGCGCCCCCGAGCGAAATCCGAATCGCGTTGGCGCGCTTCGTCCCGACCTCAAACGCTTCCGATGGCGTGACGCGCAGCTCCTCGGCGCGCGCGGCGTTCGCCAGCGCCTGCGAGGTCCAGTAGCTCGGCAGCGTGTACCACAGGTGGATGCCGCTCGGCGGCGCCTGCCCCACGCTCGATAGCAACTGCCGCGCGATGCCCTGGCGCGCGGCCGCTTCGCGCCGAATGCCGGAGAGCAGCGTCTGTGCGGCGCCATCGTGGATCCATTGCGTCGTCACCGCCGTCGTCAGCGGCGCGGACATCAGCGCGAACGCGCGCAGGGCCGCCAGCACGCCATCCTCCGACACGCTCGCGGGCAACACCACGAACGCGGTCCGCAGCCCGGGGCTCAGGCACTTCGACATCGTCGAGATGTAGCAGACCCGGTCCGGCGCGAGGCGCGCCAGGGGTGTGGGCGCGTCGGGCGTCAGCAGCCAGTACGGATCGTCCTCCACGATCAGCAGGCCGTGCCGCGCGGCCGTGGCGAGGAGCTCATGGCGTCGCGATTCGGGCATCGTCCATGTGGTCGGGTTCTGCGTCGTCGGGTTCAGATAGACGAGGCGCACAGCGCCGCCCTCCGGTCGTCCATCCCCTCGTCCCTCCGCCTGCCCGCGACACGCCTCCGCAAGCGCGTCGGGCCGCATGCCATCGGCGTCCACATCCACCGCGACGACGCGGCGGCCCAGTTGCTCGGCCGCGAGCCGGATGCCCGGGTATGCCAGCGGCTCCGTGGCAATCGCGTCGCCGGGCTGTGTCTGCGACAGGATGAGCGCCGCGAGCGCCGCCTGCGCGCCGGGACTCACCATCAACCGGTCCGGCTCCACCGCGCCAAGCATCGGCGCGAGCCACATCACGCCGGCCGCGCGATCGCTGTGACTCCCACCGCCGAGCTGATACGTCATCAGCAGGCTTGCATCGGCGCGCAGCAACACCTGCGAGACTCCGCGCCGCATCAGATCGTCGAAATCGACGCCATCGGGCGGCGGCGGCACGTTCATGCTCAGGTCCACGCGCTGCGCAAGTTCGACGCGCGGCGCGGCAATGAACGTGCCGAGCGCGCCGCGCGCTTCGATCAGATGCCGTCGGCGCGCCTCCGTCAGCGCGCGTGTGACCGTGGTCAGGTCCACGCCTAGCAGCGCGGCAATCCGGCGCTGCGGCGGTAATCGGTCGCCCGGGACCAATGTGCCGTCCGCAATCGCCTGCTCGATGCGGCCCACGATCTGGAGATACCGTGCGCCGCCTCCGGCGCTGAAGCCCGTCAGCCACGCCGTGGCGCCGTCGTCTTGTATGGAAATCTTTTCACGCATGGGTCAGGGCGAATCCTGTTGTTTTGTTGATATCGGGTCGCTTGTATGGGCGTTGTCTTACCTTATCTTCCGCCTCGGCATCCCGTATTTCCATACATTAAAACCCTCGTATGCGTACTTGTCCATCCCCGTCTGGCTCCGGCTGGCGGCGCGCCGCGGGCCTCGCGCTCGCCGCAGGCACCATGTTGCTGCTCTCCGGCTGCACCATCGAGTTGCTCTCCCCCAAAGGCGATATCGGGCATCAGGCCAAACACCTGATCCTCGTCTCGCTGTTCCTGATGTTGCTCGTGGTCATTCCGGTCATCGTGCTCACGCTGGTGTTCGCGTGGCGCTATCGGGACGCCAACACAAAGGCAACGTACGCGCCGAAGTGGTCGCACTCGACGAAGATCGAGATCGTCGTATGGACCATCCCCTGCGTGATCGTGGCCTTCCTCGGCTTCCTGATCTGGACCTCCACGCACAAGCTCGACCCGTATCGTCCGCTGGACTCGAAGGTGGAGCCCGTGGAAGTCGAGGTCATCGCGCTCAACTGGAAGTGGCTGTTCATCTATCCGCAGTACGGCGTCGCCTCGCTGAACCAGTTGGCGATTCCCGTCGACACGCCGATCAATTTCAAGATTACATCCGAGTCGATGATGAATTCGTTCTTCATTCCGCAACTCGGCAGCATGGTGTACGCGATGGCGGGCATGCAGACCAGGCTCCATCTGATCGCCGATACGCCCGGCGTCTACCTTGGCCAGTCGGCCGCGTATAGCGGCGAGGGCTTCTCCGATATGCACTTCAAGACGTTCGCGACGTCGCGCGCGGACTTCGATGCATGGGTCGCCGAGGCGAAACGCTCGTCCACGCCGCTCACCGAGTCCGTGTACCGCGCGCTGGAAAAGCCCAGCACGAAGGACCCGGTCACGACGTACTCCACCGTCGCGCCCGCGCTGTTCGCCGGCACCGTCGACAAGTACATGAAGGCCACCGATCCCGTCTGCCGCACCGACAGCCCGGCCGCGCTGCAAGCCTTCAACGCCATTACCAATCCTGTCCCCCGCGCGGCCGCGACCGGCAGCGTGACGGAGTAACCAGCCATGTTCGGCAAACTCAATCTCGACGCCATCCCGTATCACGAGCCGATCATCATGGTCACGCTCGCGGTCGTGCTGCTTGGCGGCGCCACGCTGCTCGGCGCGATCACGTATTTCGGCAAGTGGAAGTACCTCTGGACGGAGTGGATCACCTCGGTCGATCACAAGAAGATCGGCGTGATGTACATCATCATGGCCCTGATCATGCTGCTGCGCGGCTTCGCCGACGCCATCATGATGCGCCTGCAGCAGGCCATGGCCTACGGCGACAATCTTGGCTACCTGCCGCCGCACCACTACGACCAGATCTTCACGGCGCACGGCGTCATCATGATCTTCTTCGTGGCGACGCCGCTGATCCTCGGCCTGATGAACGTCATCGTGCCGCTGCAGATCGGCGCGCGCGACGTGGCCTTTCCGTTCGTCAATTCACTGAGTTTCTGGCTGTCGGCGATGGGCGCCGTGCTCGTGATGATGTCGATGTTCGTCGGCGACTTCGCGGCCACAGGCTGGGTCGCATACCCGCCATTATCCGAGCTTGGCTACAGTCCAACCGTGGGGGTGGACTACTACATCTGGTCATTACAGATATCGGGGTTAGGGACCACGCTGACCGGCATCAACTTCATCGTGACCATCCTGCGCATGCGCGCGCCTGGCCTCAACCTGATGAAGATGCCCGTGTTCACGTGGACCGCGCTGATCACCAACATCCTGATCGTCGCCGTGTTCCCCGTGCTCACCGCCACGCTCGCGCTGCTGACGCTGGACCGCTACCTCGACATGCATTTCTTCACCAACGAGCTTGGTGGCAATGCCATGATGTACGTGAACCTGATCTGGGTCTGGGGCCACCCCGAGGTCTACATCCTGATCCTGCCCTGCTTCGGCGCGTTCTCGGAGATCATCTCGACGTTCTCGCGCAAACCGCTGTTCGGCTACACCTCGATGGTGTACGCCACGTCGTCGATCGGCGTGCTCTCGTTCTTCGTCTGGCTGCACCACTTCTTCACGATGGGGTCGGGCGCCAACGTGAACGCGTTCTTCGGCATCATGACGTCGATCATCTCGATTCCGACCGGGGTCAAGCTGTTCAACTGGCTGTTCACGATGTACCGCGGCCGTATCCGCTATCACTCGTCCACGCTCTGGACCATCGGCTTCATGGTCACGTTCGCGGTGGGCGGCATGACCGGCGTGCTGCTCGCCGTGCCTGGCGCGGACTTCGTGCTGCATAACAGCCTGTTCCTGATCGCCCACTTCCACAACGTGATCATTGGCGGCGTGCTGTTCGGCTGCCTGGCCGCGATCAGCTTCTGGTTCCCGAAGGTGTTCGGCTTCACGCTCAACGAGCGCTGGGGCAAGATCTCCTTCTGGTGCTGGATGGTCGGCTTCTACCTCGCCTTCATGCCGCTGTACGTGCTCGGCTTCAAGGGCATGACGCGCCGGATGAACCATTACGCGAACGTCGACTGGCATCCGTATCTCGTCGTCGCACTGATCGGCGCCTTCGTGATCGCGGCCGGTATCCTCGCCTTCCTGATCCAGCTCTACGTCAGCGTTCGCGACCGCAAGGACAACGTCGACCTCACGGGCGATCCGTGGGATGGCCGCAGCCTCGAATGGGCGACCGCTTCGCCCGCGCCGTTCTACAACTTCGCCGTGGTGCCGCGCATCACCTCGCTCGAGCAGCACTGGGACGACAAGGAAGCGGGCCGTGCGTACAAGCAACCGGCGCGTTATGAAGCCATTCATATGCCGAAGAACACCGGTGACGGCTTCATCGTTTCCATGTTCGGCCTGCTGCTGTGCTTCGCGCTGGTCTGGCATATGTGGGCCGTTGCCATCGGCGGCCTGATCGGCGTCATCGGCACGTTCATCGCGCGCAGCTACAACCGCGACGTCGACTACTACGTGCCCGCCGAGGAAGTCGCGCGCATCGAGAACGCACGCTTTGCCCAACTGAAGGAAGCCGCCTGACCATGAGCCAAGTCCTTTCCGTTACCGCCCATGGTCACGCCGATGGCCATGGAGATCACGATGCCCACGCCCACGACAGCCATGACAGTGGCACCACGCTGACGCTCGGTTTCTGGCTTTACCTGATGAGCGACTGCCTGATCTTCGCGACGCTGTTCGCGACGTTCGGCGTGCTCGTCAACAACACGGCGGGCGGTCCAAGCGGCCAGCAGTTGTTCGAACTGCCTTTCGTGCTCGGCGAGACGATGCTGCTGCTGCTGAGCAGCTTCACGTTCGGCGTGGCAATGCTGAACCTGTACGCGGGCCGCACGCAGCGCACGATCGTGTGGCTCGCCATCACGTTCCTGTTTGGCGCGGGCTTCATCGCGATGGAGATCCACGAGTTCGCCGAGCTGATTCACCGGGGCGCGGGCCCCAATGTGAGCGCGTCGCTGTCGGCCTATTACGCGCTGGTCGGCACGCACGGCCTGCACGTGAGCGCCGGCCTGCTTTGGCTGCTCGTGATGATGCATCAGCTGAAGACCTACGGCCTCGACGCCGTCACGCGACGCCGCATGGCCTGCCTCAGCCTGTTCTGGCACTTTCTCGATCTCATCTGGATCTGCGTGTTCACCTTCGTCTATCTGCGGGAGTTCGTATGAGCACTCACACGCTTCACACCAGCCCACGCGACAGCCACGCCCATGACGACAGCCATGGCAGCCTGACGGGCTATGTCATCGGCTTCCTGCTCTGCCTGCTGCTCACCTTCGCGTCCTTCGGCGCGGTGATGTACGACGTGGTGCCCAGGGGCATGGGTCTCGCGACCATCGTCGTGCTGTGCGTCGCGCAGCTGCTCGTGCAACTCGTGTTCTTTCTGCATCTGGGTGGGCGTCCGGGGCAGCGTTTCAATACGGGCATCTTCCTGTGCACGATGTTCGCCATCGTCATCGTCGTGGCGGGCTCGCTCTGGGTCATGCACAACGCGACGGTGAACATGATGCCGACGCATATGACGATCGAGCGGGCCAAGGCGAAGGATTGACGGGCGGCGGGGGCGGGGGCGCGTCCACCTGCTTCTGCTCCCCTCCCTGACTCAGTGCAAACCCTCTCTTCAGAACCGGGCTTCCGCATCCGTTGACCACCTTGGGGCTCCTCAAAACTGAGCGCGCTCCCAATAAAAAGGAGGAAGACAATGTGGAAGCACCTCACGATTCGCGGTCAGCTCAGCCTCATGATCGCGTTCTTCGGATTCGCGCTGATCGTCGGCGCGGCCGCTGGCCTGCTGTCCATGCGCGCCGGGAATGAATCCCTGAAACAGATGTACACCGTGGATACGCCCGCCGTGGCGGATCTCGAAGGCAGCGCCGGGCAACTGCTGCGGCTGCGCCTCGCGCTGGCGACCTATGCCGCGCTGATCGAACTCAACGATCAGGAAGCCGCCAACGCGACGCTCAAGCGGTTCGACCAATACCTCAAGAACGCCAACGAACGGCTCGAGCATTACGTCAGCCTCGCCAGCCCGGACGAAGAGGACCAGAAGCTCGTCCGAGACATGCAGGACAAGCGGGCGAAGTTCCTGTCCGAAGGCATTCAGCCGGCCCTGGCCGCGCTCAAGAGCGGTGACCGCCAGACCTTCCTGCAGTTGCAGGCCAAAAAACTCCCGCCGTTGTACAGCGCCTATGAAAAGGCCATGCTGACGCTGGAGCAGCATCATCTCGACCGTGGACAGCAGCGCTATGAAGCCGCGCAGGCAAACTTCCGGCTGCTCACGTGGGCCGTGGGTGTCGGCCTCGTGGGCGCGCTGCTGCTGGCCGGCATCGGCCGCGCGGTGATGATGCGCGCGATCGTGGTGCCGGTGAACGCGGCCGTTGCGCAGTTCCAGCGGATTGCCAGCGGCGACCTGACCGCGCGCGTCGAAGTGGTCAGCAAGAATGAAATGGGCCGCCTGAGCGCGGCGCTCCAGCAGATGCAGGCATCGCTGATCGAGACGGTCGGCACGGTTCGCAGCGGCGCGGAGTCGATCAACGTCGGCGTGCGCGAAATCTCGTCGGGCAATACGGACCTGTCGCAGCGCACGGAGGAACAGGCTGCCTCGCTCGAGGAGACCGCCGCCAGCATGGAAGAGCTGACCTCGACGGTCAAGCAGACCGCCGAGAACGCCCGTCAGGCGAGCCAGCTGGCCCAGGGCGCATCCGGCCTCGCGGCGCAGGGGGGCGAACTGACGAAGGAAGTGGTCGGCACGATGAACCATATCGTCAGCGACTCGCGCAAGATCGCCGAGATCGTTGGCGTGATCGAGAGCATCGCATTCCAGACCAACATCCTCGCGCTCAACGCGGCGGTGGAGGCGGCGCGTGCCGGCGAACAGGGACGCGGTTTCGCGGTGGTGGCGTCCGAGGTCCGCTCGCTCGCGCAACGCAGCGCGGGCGCGGCCAAGGAAATCAAGGGGCTGATCGATGCGTCCACGTCGCGCGTGGAATCGGGCGCCGACCTCGTGTCGCGCTCGGGCACGACGATGGACGAGATCGTCAGCGCCATTGCGCGTGTAAGCGACATCATGAACGAGATCGCCGCGGCGGCCGCGGAGCAAAGCAGCGGTATCGATCAGGTCAACGTGGCCGTGACGCAGATGGACGAGGTCACGCAGCAGAACGCGGCGCTCGTGGAACAGGCTGCGGCGGCAGCTGGCGCGTTGGAGGAGCAGGCGCAACGGCTCTCTGCCGCGGTGTCGGTCTTCCGGGTCGAGGGAATGGCGGGCGCGGACGGCGCGCCGCCGCGCAACGACCGCTCCCTCATGGGTCCGCGCGGACCGCGCCTGACGCTCAGCCCCCGCTCTGCGTGATACGCTTCGGATTGACCGCGTAGTACGCGAGGATGAACGACGCCGCGAGCGCAAGCCCCGCCACCGCGAACGCGATGCACGTCGTGCCGGCAATACCGATCCCGCTGTCCTTGTCAGACATGAAGTTCCTCCTGTGAATTGGATGCGAACTTCCATCCTAGCAACGGAACGACGCGGATTCAAACCGACCTCGCGGACGCGGTTCCCGTTACGGCTGCCTTTCACATTCAGGATTTGGCGATTGATCCTGCCCGCCTTGGCATTAGCATCGGTTTACATCAGATGACAACGCCACTGACAAGGCAGACCGCGCATGCGATACCGACCACCGCAACCGCATGACCTGCGCAGACTCAAGCAGGACCTCAGCCGCACGGGCAAGAGCATGGCCACCCTATTCGGCCTTGCCGACGACCATCAATGGCGCAAGTACACGGGCGGCTCGCACCCGCGCGAAATGGCGCCACAAATGCTGTTCTTCGGCGCTGCCCAACTGGCCCTCTCCCCCGATGAACTGGAACGGGTATTCGCACGGATGCGGGCGATTGGCGCGGAGGTGGATCTGCTCGGCGCCGCGAGGGGTTATGCGCGGAGGCGGGATGAGTCCCGAGGGGCTGAGGGGGAAGCTGAGGGGAAAGCTCAGGGGGAGGTTGAGCCCCCCCGCTCACGCGCGGCACGCTGTAACCATCGGTGAAGAACGCCCGTATGCCAGACGGTCAATCGAGCCGAAATCGAATCGCCTGCTCGAATGCGTAAGCCACCGGGTCGCCGGTGCGCTTGTCCAACGCCGGCGAACACCTGACCGCCCGCATCGCCTCGACGGCGGCATCGTCAAGCCTGATCATGCCAGACGAGCGAAGCACACGCGCTGCGATCACCCGCCCCTCTGTATCTAACTCAGTACGCACCTCGACCACCCCCATCTCGCCAAGCCTGCGCGACTGCGCGGGGTAAACCGGCGCAGGCAACGAACATTCAGGCATGACAATTTCCCGCTCGGGCGCGGTTGCACATCCGGCAAGCGAGGCGAGAACCGGCACCGCCCAGAGCATGCGTACCCGTTGCGTCGTCGCCAAGGGCGTACGGAATACCCACATGCGTAATTTTCTCATGCCGAGATCGCGGTCTCTTCGTGACCGCGCTTGTATGCTGCCTGTTGCCGATGGAAAGCACATTCGATGCAACCCTCATCGGTACACTCGGCGGGGTCCGGCGAGGCCAGCGACACGAAATCATCCTGACCATCGAACGGCAAAAAGCCGTCCGGCCAGGGGGACGTCAGCCTGCACAGCACCATCATGACCGTCGGAGCGTCCTGGTTCACCTGTCTGACCCGAACCTCCACGGCGGAACCGCATCGGTCCAGCAGCCGCGCGATATCGGTCGCAAACAGTCGCGGCAGATACCCAACATAAGGTCCTCTGCCGTCTGGATCGGCAAACAGCTTGTAGCTGCACCACGGGCTGAGGGGATCCTTGATAAGCCACAGACGATCGCCTGTCGCCAGCCGACGCGCCGCATCGACACTCGGCAGACCGGCCTGCCACAACCCCCGCGTGAAGAAGTCGGTGACGTATTGCCCCTCCGGTGTCCGCTCTGGCAGCGGCATCGTCTGGAACGAGTCGGTCGCCTTGATCCCGCCGGAGATGCCGAGCTCCGCCATCGCGTCGGGCGCATCGAGCCCCATCCACGCCAGAAACCGCGGATATTCCGACCGGGACTTCCGCATCCGTCGAACCGCGATGCGCGGCGGCAACTCGGGCCAATACTGCACGTGCTGCACCTTGGCCTTGCAATCGAAAGGCAACAGGTACATCGCGCGCAGCACGCCTCGGGTATAGGAGTAGTGATACCACGTACCGTCGAAATCCAGTCGCGCCACCACCACGCGCTCGTCCGTGTCATAACACAGCGAGGAAACAAATACAGTCTTCATTCAAACGTCTCCCATTTGCGTCTCGAGTAATCTCGTTCTGTTCACCTTCAACAGTTGGGCGGTGAACGCCCTGGCAATGGGCGTCATGACATCGGCAGGCATCCGCTCGATCGTTGCGTCGATTTGCGCCGATTCGATGGCGCAAAGCCGCCCCAACCACGCTCGCATGGCGTCAGGCGCGTATGCCGACGCTACGGCGCAGACTTCCGTCATCGGCTTCGTCCTGCTCCGCTCATCCGCGTCGCTGGGATAAAACCCCGAGCGAGCGCGCCCACAGAAGGCGGCAACATCGCGGCCACGATCCCGCGTGCGCATGCGCTCGTGCCGCTCGCGATCCAACAGACTTCTGCCCATCGCCGCGCCGTGATCGAACGCGGGTGCGAGGTAGGTCTGCCGCTGACTCGGCATCAGCACGACTCCCCAGTTCTCGCCATGGCGATCCTGATTCGCGATCCATGCGTCAAACACCAGATAGCCGATGAACACGTGCAGCGGCGTACTGACGCCTGCAAACGGTACGAAGCCGGGAGGCAAGCCGAGGCCGCCTGCCGACAGCCGGTGGAGTAGGTCCAACACGCGCCGCAAGCCATGCTGCCGCGCCCGTACATCGCGACTCACCTCGCGCGCGCTGATGCCGTGGGCGTACGCGAGCAAGTCGCCACCATGGAGCAAGTTGCCTTCCGCCGGCACGAAGTCGGGTGAGACCACGCCGTACACGGGGCCCATCGACGCCAACTCGTAAAACCGCGCATGGCAGACCAAGCTGCGCCGCCAAATCACAGGCGAGCCGCTCCGCCCAGTGCTCGCCGGTATTCGCCCGCCCCGACTTGAACAGCGTGCGCCCGTAGCGCGCGCCCATGTACCAGAACTTGTTCTCGGCGCCAGCGTGCTCGCGCGGCTGCGCCAGGTCCGACGCGAGATCGGACGCAATATCGAAGATTGGAAACATCAGAGGCCAATCGCGTTGACGAAACACGGGCCACGATAAACAAAGGGCCCAACGATGGAAATCGCCGGGCCCTTAAATTGTGATCGTTAGTCTACGGTGTAACAGCGACAGCTACTTGTGTGCGGCACCGCACGTAACAGCCCCGTGTAGGACCATGGCCGATACCGCCTCGATACCGAACGCGGCGATACTGCCCGTTCTTCCCAACCCGCAGGGTGTGCCATCGCGACGCCGTTCGCACGATCACACCCGCCAGTCGCCACCCTCGAGCGCGGCGACGCCGCCTACTTGTACGTGCCCACCGCGCTGCGATCGGGCATTTCGGCCAGGCCGTACGGCTGACCACAAGACCGGAGAGATGTCATGGGAGTTGTTGCAGTCGCAGGCGCGGCCTTTTATCTGTGGAGGGCAGCCAACGTCCGAGTCGCTTTTATCTTCCTTGCCGTCGTCGTGTTCGGCATCGCGCACTATCTCTACATGGACGAACAAAGACCATGCAGCGATCGCGCATGGTTTTGCGACTTCGTGCCGATGCGAGGGAATGGTTTCGTCGGCCCGCTCGATCCACGCGAGGCATGCCCCGAGGATGTGGAGCCATTGACCGCGCGGGTATTCCAGAGCGAAGCGGCCAACGCGGAAGTCCATCGGCAGATCGCGCGCGGCGCGTGTCAGAAGGATGCGATCAGGAATGTGGCAAAGGGATGGAAGGCGCCGTACGACCCGAGCTATGGGACATGGTGGGAACGCCTGTTTCAGTGAGCTTTCGCCCGCGGTCCATCACAACGGCCGCCGCGCCATCATGTTCAGCGAGAAATACTCCCCGAACGTCGCGTTGACCACGGAGGCATCCACCGTGCCCGGCACGAAATGCGGCTCATGGGGATATTCCTTGCATTGCTCGAAACCGCACTGCTCGAGCAGATGGCGTAGCCAGTTCGCATTGAAGCCGGTCTTGTGGAAGTCGTATGGCGTGGATTGCCCGCCATAGATCAGACCGATCCATGGCGTGTTGCCCGGCTTCTGAAAATGCTCCCAATTCTTGTGATAGATCCGCACGATGCGATCCAGATCGGGAACGGAGATGCGAATGACGCCGCCCGGTTGCAGCACGGCATACCAGCGCTTCAACAGTGGAATGACTTCGTCATGGCCGAAGTGCTCGAGCACATGACAAGCGTAGATCTCTCTGGCACTGCCATCCGGAAAGCGACCTAGCGTCCGGATATCATCGATCGCATCCGCTGCAATCGTTTCCAGCGCATCCACATTGCAGAAGCCCGCGAGCTTGATATTGCCGCAGCCAAGATGAAGCCGGTATGGCGCCGAGAATTCATGCAGCCGATCCGCGAAACGCGGCACATCGACCTTGGGCACGGGACGCAAACGTCGAAGTACCGTCCGCACTGCCTCACGTTGCTCGACGGTAGTGATGCGCTTGATAACGGCTCTCACGGCTCCCCCTCGCTTCAATCGATTGGTGGAGGGGAGTATATCAACCACAAAAATTAATTCGGGCAGTTTCTACACATCCATTTCATTCCCGATTGACGGGCAGCGCATGGCATGCAAAGACGTTCAGGCGGCGACTTCCGTCGGCCGCCGCCGAAGGTCCAGCAACCACTTGCCGAAGCGCAACAGCGGTCTTTCCACCCCGACGTGCAACAGCCACGCCACCGCACAGCACAATATCAGCGCGGTCAGCATTCCAGACGCGCCCGCCCTGTAATCCAGCACCGGATATGTCGTGGCGTAGCGGCTCATGGTCGTGAGCACGAGCACGTGGCACAGGTACAGGACGTATGAGATATCACCGAGGATCATCAGCGGCCGCCACTTGCATTGGATCCCGGCCGAATGAAGGAACAGCGCTGCCAGCACGACGAGCGGAGGCAGCAGGTTATATAGCGCCATCATCGGCGCGCTCGCCCCCATCGACGGATACCAGAGCTGAGCGCAATTCAGCATGACCAGCAGAATCCCAACTACTGCCGCCACGCCACCGATCAACCCTTTTGGAGCGAGTGACGCCGCGCGGCCGAACTTATCCCAAAGCGCGTACACGACAAAGCCTGAAACGATGTACAGCGATACCTGCTGGCCATAGAACCGAACGAAGGGCCCCTCCAACTGCGTGGACGCATGTAGCCATGCCAGCGCCGCGAATACGATCGTCACACCGATCATCGCAATGCGTCGCCCGGCGAGGCCGAAAATCGCAAACAGCACGTAGAAGAAGAACTCGATATTCAGCGTCCACCCCGTGTAGATGAACGACCCATAGTCTCCGCTCACCGAGTCGCGATAGGGAATGAAAAACATGCTCCGCAACGCGTTGATGACGGACTCATCGTTGTGCAGCGCGTTGAGCGCCTGACGGCCCGCCTGAGCGGGTTCATACAAGCTCTGCCGAACCCAGTCGAATTGGCCTAGAGATAGCCAGAAGAAGGCAAAAACCGTCACGACCCAATAGATCGGCACGATTCGAATCACGCGGCGCGCCATGAAGTCTTCCATGCCGCCCTTCGTGATGTAAGCAACGATGAAACCGCTGATGACGAAGAAGATGCTTACGCCTTGGAACTGTGTCGAGACCACTCCGAAAATCTTGTACTCAGAATGAAGCAGGACGACGGCGAGCGCAGCGAGACCGCGAAGAACCTGGATATTTGAGATCATGCCGCGATTGTAGCGCGGTTGATACATTGTCCATTTCGACGCGCAACGGAAGACGACCGAAAGCTAGATCATGCCGGCACGACAGACGTATCAGCATCTTCCTTCCGACGATTTCTTCGCTCCCTGATCCAGTTCAGCAAAGGCTTCTCGACATACAGATACACGAGAACACCTAGGATCGTGCTCAGCAGCATGGCGATGGTCACGCCGGTGGCGCTCTTGCTCGCATTCATCCATGCCCAACGCTGACCTACGGGGTAAAGCGTCCCGATGACGATCGTGTGGGAAAGATAGATCGCGTAAGACGCGTCGCCTAGCAAGATGGCGAGACGAGCCGACACGCGGGACCCGGCTGAGTCAAGTGCCAGGGCGAAGAAAACCACCATCACAGGCATGAACACGAATGCCCATCGCACGGGAACAAAGTCATTCACCAGCAGACGGGTTTCATGGGTAGCGAAGTTGACCCACACGAAGAAGACGGCGAAGGCGAGCGCCGCAAGTTGGACGACCCACTTCACCCTTCCGATGACCGATGGGAGCATGCGCCATGCGTAGTAAGCGGCAATACCGTACACGAAATTCCACGTGTACTCGTGGGCGTAAAAATGAACGATCGGATTCGTCTGGCCCATCTTATCGTCGACGACTTTTACGGCCAGGATCAAGAGCGCGGCGATGATGGGGGCGCCTTTTCGACTGAATATCAATGCAATTGAAAAGACGAAATAGAAAAACATCTCAAGATTCAGCGTCCACCCCACGCCTAACAGCGGCTGGAAGTCGCCCGCGTCATTCTTGTACGGAATGAAGAACAGACTCTTGAATAGCCGCACCCACAGCTCGACATCGTTCAAACCATGGGGCGACGACAGCCAAACCAGCAATTGACGCTGGTCGTGGATTAACCACTGCCACAGAAGCGGCCACTGATAAACCGGATTCCCCAGACCGTAGTTGAACCACAGAACGGAGAAAATAGTCATCGCCCAATAAAGCGGGACGATACGAACGATGCGTCTATCGAAGAAGTCCCGCGCGGACGATGAAGTCTGGGCAAGATAGGCCATCAGGAATCCACTGAGCGCGAAAAAAATGGCGACGCCTTGCAGCTCTGTGTGGGTGTGACCTCGGACGATGTACCCCGTGTGGTAGAACACCACCGCAAGTGCAGCGAGCGCTCTCACCAGTTGCAAGTTTGTGATCATTCCTGGATTGCCGAACACGAAAGCGGCAATTTTCGCATTCCTGCGCGCTACTTTGTAATTTTTGGGCTACAGAGCCGCGTAAAAATTACCCTAGATGTCAAAAAGTGGCACAGCGGCCTCCAAGTGTCGCCGAGAAGATACATATGACAAGGGCGTGAAGCCGACGGAGCGCTGGGACTGCGTACGATACTGCCGAGGTATGGCGAGAACTACTACGAACGGCTGTCCGCAATATGCGCGCACCTTTTGCAGGCGGGCAGTCACCATGGTTGGGATGGGAACCGCAGGGAGATTAACAAGCCGCGGAATGCGTCCGACTAGAAATCATCTAAAAAATGGTGTCACTCGGCGACGCCACAAAAAGAAAAAACCCGCTTGGTTTTGAAACCAAGCGGGTTCTGTTCTGGTCGGGGCGAGAGGATTTGAACCTCCGACCACCTGCACCCCATGCAGGTACGCTACCAGGCTGCGCTACGCCCCGAAAGACGACGATTATAACAGCAAGATTTAGCCGATGGCTAGTCACTTGTGCAGGTTTTATCCGTGCTTCGCGATCTCCTTGAGTTGTGCGAGCAGATGCTGCACCTCGACGAGTTCGCCGCGGAGTTGGTTGAGGTCGACCGTCAGCACCGCCGCGTCTTCGCGTGCGTGGCTGCTGGGTTCCTCGGTGTCTGGTTGTGCGCCGGCGCCGCTGTGGTGGCGGACTTCGTCCAAGCGGTTGCGGGCGCCGTTGATCGTGAACCCTTGCTCGTAGAGCAGTTCGCGGATGCGGCGGATCAGCAGGACTTCGTGGTGTTGGTAGTAGCGACGGTTGCCGCGGCGCTTCACTGGTTTGAGTTGCGTGAACTCCTGCTCCCAGTAGCGCAACACATGCGGCTTGACGGCGCATAGCTCGCTCACTTCACCGATCGTGAAGTAGCGTTTCGCGGGAATCGGCGGCAGCGCGATGCGCTCGCTGGATTTGTCCGTCATGCGATGGTCGTCTGGTGTCGGAGAGGAGATCAGCGGTGGCGCGCGCGACGTCGGGACGTGCGCGGCGCACGGCACTGAAGAATACAGACTACAAAATCAGCGGACAATCCGGCTTGAGGCGCAAACCAGCAGGAGCGAACCAGCGGGAGCCATCCAGCGGATCGAGCCAAAAGACGGAAGCAAGGACGAAACCAAGGACCACCGACGCACGGACGCTGCCGCGCGCCGCGGACTCAGTTCGATACCACCGCCACGCCGGCGCGTTCCTCCACGAGGCCCTTGAGTTTCTGGCTCGCATGGAACGTCACTACGCGTCGCGCGGTAATCGGAATGACTTCACCGGTCTTGGGGTTGCGGCCCGGACGCTGGGGCTTGTCGCGCAACTGGAAGTTGCCGAACCCGGACAGCTTCACGCTGTCGCCGTGCTCCAGCGCTTCGCGGATGACGTCGAAGAAGGCTTCGACCATGTCCTTGGACTCGCGCTTGTTCAGGCCGACCTGGTCGAACAGCATCTCTGCCAGTTCGGCCTTGGTCAGCGTAGGCACCTCGGTCGCGCGGGCTTCCGGCGATGCGTCATCGTGGGAGGAAGCGTGCCGGTCGCTCACCTCGCCCAGTCCTGCTGCATTCATGGAAATCGCGTCTCGCTCGTTCACGTCTCGGTCGTCTTCTTGCTGATTCTATGATCGCGGAGTTCAGCCGCGCAGGCGGGCGTCGAACGCGGCGGCCAGCGCATCGACCATGGCGCGCACGGCCTGATCGACAGTTTCGTCCTGAAGCGTCGCCCCAGTATCTTGCAAGGTCAGGCGGAACGCAAGGCTTTTCTCGTCCGCGCCAATCGCCGCGGAAGCCGCCTTCGGACGGAACTCGTCGAACAGCACCAGGCTCTGGCAATAGCGGCCCAGATCGGCCTTGTCCAGCGCCTCGCGCATGCTGTCGATCATGTCCTGCACGCGGATGGTCTGCCTGACCACCACGGCAAGGTCGCGCACCGCGGCCGGGAAGCGCGAGATCTCCGTGTACGTCGGCAATCCGACGTCACGCAGCGCCTGCATGTCGAGTTCGAACACCACCGGCGCCTGCGTCAGCTCGTATTCCTGCAGCCAGCGCGGATGCAGTTCACCGACCACCCCCACCGCCTTGCCGCCGACGATCACGCGCGCGGCGCGACCCGGATGCAGCGCGGGATGCGCCACGGCCTCGAATCGCGGCACGTGCGGATGGAACAGCGCCTCGACGTCGCCCTTGACGTCGAAGAAGTCCACGGCGCGCGTCGGCACGCCCCACTGCTCTTCGAAGGCCGGACCGTAGGCGATGCCCGCGGCCATCATCGGCTGGTCGTAACCGGCGACGGTCAGGCCACCGTCAGCGGCCTTCGGATCGCGATGGAACACGCGGCCCACCTCGAACAGACGCACACGCGCGGCCTTGCGGTTGAGGTTGTAGCGCACCTTGTCGACGAGACCGCCGATCAGCGTCGAACGCATCACGGCCAGCTGGCTCGCGATCGGGTTCAGCAGGCGAATCGGATTGTCGTTCGCCGCGAAGTCGCGTTCCCACTTCTCTTCGACGAACGCGAAGTTGATGACTTCCTGATAATCGCGGGCCGCGATGGCATGACGCACGACGTGCTGCGAGCGGCGGCCTTCGTTGGTCGGACGCATCTCGTTCTCGGCGATCGGTGGCCGCGCGGGAATGCGCTCGAAACCATAGATGCGCGCGACTTCCTCGATCAGGTCTTCCTCGATCTCGATGTCGAAGCGATAGCTCGGCGGCGTCACCTCGAACACTTCGCCATCGGCGCCCTGCGTCCGCGTGAACGGCAGATTCAGGCGCTGGAACACATCGGCGATTTCCGCGGCGGACAGCTCGATGCCAAGGATGCGCTCGGCGCGCGCCACGCGCAGGGACACGGGCTTGCGCACGGGCAGGTTCACGATCTGGTCATCGACCGGACCGGCCTGACCGCCGCAGATCTGCAGGATCAGCGCGGTGATGCGCTCGATATGCTCGACCGTGGTCGCGTAATCGACACCACGCTCGAAGCGATGGCCAGCGTCGGTCGAGAAGTTGTAGCGGCGCGCGCGCCCCTGGATCGCCGCCGGCCACCAGAACGCGGCCTCGAGGTAGATGTTCGTCGTGTCGAGCGTCACGGCCGTGCTGTCGCCGCCCATGATGCCGGCCAGGCTCTCGATCTCCTTGTCGTCGGCGATCACGCCCACGGTCTCGTCGACCTCCACGGTATTGCCGTTGAGCAGCTTGAGCTGTTCGCCCTTGCGGCCCCAGCGCACGTCCAGACCGCCATGAATCTTGTCGAGGTCGAACACGTGGCTCGGACGGCCGAGCTCCAGCATCACGTAGTTCGAAATATCGACGAGCGCGGAAATGCTGCGCTGGCCCGAACGCTCGAGCCGCTGCACCATCCACGCGGGCGTGGCCGCATGCGCGTTCACGCCGCGGATCACGCGGCCGGAGAAGCGGCCGCACAGATCGGGCGCCGACACCTTCACCGGCAGGCGATCGTCGATCGACACCGCCACGGGCGACATATCGGGCAGCGTCAGCGTCGCGCCGGTCAGCGCCGACACTTCACGCGCCACGCCGTGGATCGACAGGCAGTCCGCCTTGTTCGGCGTGAGCTTGATCGTGAAGATCTGGTCGTCGAGGTCCAGGTACTCGCGAATGTCCTGCCCCACCGGCGCATCGTCCGGCAGCACCAGCAGGCCGCCCGCATCGTCGGAGAGCTTCAGCTCGCGCGCCGAGCACAGCATGCCGTAGCTTTCCACGCCACGCAGCTTGCCGACCTTGATCTCGAACGGCGCACCGCCCGCCTCCGCCGGCGGCAGCACGGCGCCCACGAGCGCGCACGGCACCTTGATGCCGGGCTTCACGTTGGGCGCGCCGCAGACGATCTGCAGGGTCTCGCCGGTGCCGGCATCCACCTGGCACACGTTCAGACGATCGGCATTGGGATGGCGCTCCGTGGCCAGCACATGCCCGACGACGATCTTGCTGAACGGCGGCGCGACGGGACCCACCTCCTCCACTTCCAGCCCGGCCATGGTCAGGCTGTGCGAGAGCGCGTCGGTGGAGATTTTTTCAGGGTTGGCGAAGGTACGAAGCCAGGATTCCGAGAATTGCATGGCGCTTCTGTTCGGTAGATATCTGTGAGGTCTGGATCGACGAGGGCGACGATGATAGCGGTGCCGGTGTCAGGCGAACTGACGCAGGAAACGCACATCGCCTTCGAAGAACAGGCGCAGGTCGTTGATGCCGTAGCGCAGCATGGTCAGGCGTTCGATGCCGGAGCCGAATGCGAAGCCGACATAGCGCTCGGGATCGAGGCCCATGTTGCGCAGCACGTTCGGATGCACCTGGCCCGAGCCCGAGATCTCGAGCCACTTGCCATTGCCGAAGGCCATGTCGATTTCGGCCGACGGCTCGGTGAACGGAAAGTATGACGGACGGAAACGCACCTGGATGTCGTCGCGCTCGAAGAACTTGCGCAGGAAGTCCGTGTACACGCCCTTGAGGTCCGCGAAGCTGATGTCCTCGCCGATCCACAGGCCTTCCACCTGATTGAACATCGGCGAGTGCGTCGCATCGCTATCGACACGGTACGTGCGGCCGGGGCAGATCACCTTGATCGGCGGCATCGCCTTGCCGGCGTATTTCTGCACGTGCATGCGCGCGTAGCGGACCTGCATGGGGCTCGTGTGCGTGCGCAGCAGCAGAAGCTTGCCGTCGCTGTCGCGGCCGTCGACGTAGAACGTGTCCTGCATTGAACGCGCCGGATGGTTGTCCGGGTTGTTCAGCGCGGTGAAGTTCATCCAGTCGGTTTCGATCTCGGGGCCGTCGGCCACGTCGAAGCCGATGGAGCCGAAGATCTGCTCGATCCGCTCCCACGTGCGCATCACCGGATGCAGGCTGCCGCGCGACACCGCGCGGCCCGGCAGCGTGACGTCGATGGCCTCCGCGGCCAGACGCGCGTTCATGAGGGCATCGGCCAGCGCCTGGCGGCGCGCCTGCAGCGCGGCTTCCACCTGCTGCTTGGTCTGGTTGATGCGCGCGCCTTCGGTCTTGCGCGCCTCGGGGTCGAGCTTGCCAAGCCCCTTGAGCAGTTCGGTCAGTGCGCCGGTCTTGCCGAGAAAACGCGCTTTCTCGTTTTCCAGCGTGGCGTTGTCGTTAGCGGCGGCGAAAGCGGCCTGAGCGTCGGCGACGATTTGATCCAGATCCAGGGACATGACGACAATCGTGGAATATGTTGGCACTGCAAAATAAAAACGGGGCTCGGTGAGGAGCCCCGTTCTTACGTGACCTTGCGGTCGGTGCTTGCCCGGCGGCGTCTTCCGACGCTACCGGAGCCGGCATCAGGCAACGGAGGCTTTCACCTGGTTGACGATGGCGGCAAAGGCAGGCTTGTCGTGAATGGCCATGTCCGACAGCACCTTGCGGTCGAGTTCGATCGAAGCCTTCTTCAGGCCGTTCATGAACACGCTGTAGGTCATGCCATGCTCACGCGTGGCAGCGTTGATACGTGCAATCCAGAGCGCGCGGAACACACGCTTCTTGTTGCGACGATCGCGGTATGCGTACTGGCCAGCACGCATGACCGCCTGCTTGGCGATGCGATAGACATTATTGCGACGGCCGCGGTAACCCTTGGCAGCGTCGATGACTTTCTTGTGACGGGCCCGTGCGGTGACCCCACGTTTGACTCGAGGCATGAAGCTCTCCTTTCGTGATCGTTAGGGTTACGCGTACGGCATCATCGCGCGAACGGACTTCAGGTTCGTCTCATGGACGTCCTGGGTGCCGCGCAGGTGACGCTTGTTCTTGGTGGTCTTCTTCGTCAGGATGTGACGCTTGAAGGCCTGGCCGCGCTTGAACGAACCGTTCGGACGCGCCGTAAAGCGCTTGGAAGCGCTTTTCTTGGTCTTCATCTTAGGCATGAAAAACTCCAGCTCTATGACATGCATGCAGGTGGCCGGCTGGCGCCAGCGCTTGTAAGACCCGCATCCACTTGTTTTTGTACGGACTCCCCGGGGAAAGGCCCCGTGGTATCCGCACGCATCCGCCCAAAGCAACACCGGGATGCCGTGCATCCCGGTCGCCGCTTCGCGCAGGAATTACTTCTTCTTCTTGGGGGCCAGCACCATCACCATCTGGCGGCCTTCCATCTTCGGCATCTGCTCGACCTGGCCCAACTCCTCCAGATCGCTCTTCAGCCGTTCGAGCATGCGCGCGCCGATTTCCTGGTGGGCCATCTCACGGCCGCGGAAACGCAGCGTGATCTTGGTCTTGTCCCCATCTTCCAGGAACCGCCTCAGGTTGCGCAGCTTGACGTTGTAGTCGCCATCATCCGTGCCAGGGCGGAACTTCACTTCCTTGACCTGGATGATCTTCTGCTTCAGCTTCGCTTCGTGCGCGCGCTTGGCTTCTTCGTACTTGAACTTGCCGTAGTCCATGATGCGGGCCACGGGCGGAGTCGCATTCGGTGCGATCTCCACCAGATCCAAGTCCTTGTCCTCAGCCATGCGCAGCGCCTCGATGAACTTGACGATGCCGAGCTGCTCGTTATCAACCCCTACCAGGCGCAGCTCAGGCGCGCTGATCTCACGGTTGATGCGGTGACCTTTGTCTGTAGCGATGTTGCGTTACCTCAAGAAGACAAAAAAACAAGCCGTGCTCGTCGCCTCAGGCTTTGTTGGAGACGTCCTGCTGCAGACGCTCCACAAATGCGGATACGGACATCACGCCGAGATCCACATTGCCACGGGCACGCACGGCCACTTGATTGGCATCCCGCTCCTTTTCACCCACCACCAGCAGGTAGGGGATCTTCTGAAGGGAATGCTCGCGGATTTTATACGTAATTTTCTCGTTACGCAAATCCGCCTTGGCCCTAAACCCTTGTTTTTGCAAGAGTTGAACGACACTTTCAGCATATTCTGCGTGCGAATCCGCAATGTTCAGCACAATCACCTGCTCGGGCGCCAGCCAGGCGGGCAGCGCGCCGGCGTGGTTCTCCAGCAGGATGCCGAGGAAACGCTCGAACGACCCCAGGATGGCGCGGTGAAGCATGACCGGACGCTTGCGCGAATTGTCTTCGGAGACGTATTCGGCATCCAGGCGCTCCGGCAGCACGAGGTCGAGCTGCAGCGTGCCGCACTGCCACGAGCGGCCGATCGCATCCTTGATGTGGTATTCGACCTTCGGGCCATAGAAGGCGCCCTCGCCCGGCAGCTCCTCCCACTCCACGCCGCAGGCGCGCAGCGCGAGGCGCAGGCCTTCTTCCGCGTGATCCCACGTCTCGTCCGAACCGGCACGCTGGTCGGGGCGCAGGGACAGCTTGACCTGGACGTCCTTGAAACCGAAGTCGTCGTAGACCGAGAACGCGAGTTCGTTGAACGCCTTCGCCTCTTCCACGATCTGCGCTTCCGTGCAGAAGATGTGCGCATCGTCCTGCACGAAGCCGCGCACGCGCATCAGGCCATGCAGCGCGCCCGAAGGCTCGTTGCGGTGGCAGGCGCCGAACTCGGCCAGGCGCAGCGGAAGGTCGCGGTACGAACGCAGGCCGTGATTGAAGATCTGCACGTGACCCGGGCAGTTCATCGGCTTGATCGCGTAGTCGCGCTTCTCCGACTCCGTGACGAACATGTTCTCCTTGTAGTTCTGCCAGTGACCCGACTTCTCCCACAGCGAACGGTCCATCACCTGCGGCGTGCGCACTTCCTCGTAGCCAGCATTCGTCAGGCGGCCACGCATGTACTGCTCCACGGCCTGCCACACGGCCCAGCCCTTCGGATGCCAGAACACCATGCCGGGCGCCTCTTCCTGCAGATGGAAGAGGTCGAGCAGCTTGCCGAGCTTGCGGTGGTCGCGCTTCTCCGCCTCTTCCAGCATGTGCAGGTACGCGTCCTGGTCTTCCTTCTTCGCCCACGCCGTACCGTAGATGCGCTGAAGCATCTCGTTGTTGGCATCGCCGCGCCAGTAGGCGCCGGCGACCTTCATGAGCTTGAAGACCTTGAGCTTGCCCGTCGACGGCACGTGCGGGCCGCGGCACAGGTCGACGAAATTGCCTTCTCGATAGAGACCGATCTCTTCGCTGGCCGGAATCGACGCGATGATCTCCGCCTTGTACTTCTCGCCCATCGACTGGAACAGCGCCACCGCATCGTCGCGGCTCAGCACTTCGCGCGTGACCTTCTCGTCCTTGCGCGCGAGCTCCGTCATCTTCTTCTCGATGGCCGCGAGATCTTCCGGCGTGAAGGGACGCTTGTACGCGAAGTCGTAGTAGAAGCCGTTCTCGATCACGGGACCGATCGTCACCTGCGCATCGGGATAGAGTTCCTTCACGGCATAGGCGAGCAAGTGCGCCGTCGAGTGACGGATCACATCGACGCCATCGGCATCCTTGTCCGTGACGATGGCGAGCGCGGCATCCTGCTCGATGCGATAGCTCGTATCGACGAGCCGGCCATCCACCTTGCCGGCGAGCGCGGCCTTGGCCAGACCCGAGCCAATGCTCTGCGCCACTTCAGCCACCGTGACGGGGCCGGGGAATTCACGACGAGATCCGTCAGGCAGCGTGATTGCGATCATCTTGCACCTCTTGTGCTCTTGTGGAGACCGGCAGCTTATCAGGCGGCCAGCAAACGACAGACGAAAAAAAACGCGGCCAAGGCCGCGTTTTTCTTAACTTGCCGGATCGCTCCGGCTCGAAGGGCGTACCTCGACTACTGACGCTGTTCAGCGGTAGTAGTTCGCGGTGTCATAACCATGATGCCCCTCGATGTTGATGCTGCAGTTACTTCAGTACTACTTGTTCGTTGGTAGGCTCGATTGGACTCGAACCAACGACCCCCACCATGTCAAGGTGGTGCTCTAACCAGCTGAGCTACGAGCCTAGCGAAGACGCAAGTATAGCATCACTTTCTTTTCGCTTGCAACACCCCTTGCACATCTTCTATCAAAGAGAGCGCGCGCTGCAGTTGCGTGGCCTCCGACACCTCGGCCGTGAACTGCATGCGCGCGACGCCCTTGCTCGTCAGCGTCTTCACGCCGGTCACGTTGATCTTCTCGCGCGACAGCACTTCCGAGATATCGCGCAACAGGCCTTGCCGGTCGACGGCCTCCACCTGGATGTCCACCGGATACACCGCGTCGCTGCGCTTGCCCCACTCCGTCTGGATCACGCGCTCGGGCGCGCGCGACGACAGCTGGATAAAGGTATGGCAGTTGCGGCGATGGATCGACACGCCGCGGCCGCGCGTCACGAAGCCGACGATCTCGTCGGGCGGCGCCGGCTTGCAGCAACGCGACATCTGGGTCATCAGCGAATCCACGCCCACGACGAGCACGCCGCTCTTCGCGCCGCGCGCCACGCTCGTCGCGCGGCTCTTCTTGGTGACGGCCTCTTCCTCGTTGAACTGCGGCTCGGCATCGCCTTCGGGATGCCGCAGCGCATGCTCGACGTGGCGCAGGCTGAATTCTTCCTTCGCCACCGCGGCGAACAGATCGTCGGGCGTCTTGAACTGGAGGCGCGTGGCGAGGTCTTCCAGATTCACCGCGGTCTTGCCTTCGCGCTGCAGCGTCTTGTCGATCATCGCGCGGCCCTGCGCGATCGTCTCCTGCGAGTCGAGCGCGTTGAACCACGCGCGCACCTTCTGCCGCGCGCGCGTGCTGGCCAGATAGCCGAGTTCCGCATTGAGCCAGTCGCGCGACGGGCCTCCCTGCTTGAGCGCGACGATCTCAACGGTCTGCCCGTTCTTGAGCGGCGTGTTCAGCGGCACCATCGCGCCGTCGACACGCGCGCCGCGGCAGCGGTGGCCGAGGTCGCTATGCAGGTAGTACGCGAAGTCGAGCGGCGTGGCGCCCTGCGGCAATGCCACCACGCGCGCCTGCGGGGTCAGCACATAGATATGGTCGTCGATCGCCGCGTGCTTGAGCTGCTCCCACGGCGAGTCCTCGTGCGCGACGCTATGGTCGGCATCGTCCTTCCATGCGAGCAGTTGCCGCAGCCAGGCGATCTTCTCGTCGTAGCGCTCGTTGGCGGCGAAGTTGCCGCCGTAGCCCTTCGCGCCCGCTTCCTTGTAGCGCCAGTGCGCCGCCACGCCGTACTCGGCGAAATGGTGCATCTCCTGCGTGCGGATCTGGACCTCGAACGCGCGGCCGTCGTCGCCGATCACCACGGTGTGGAGCGAGCGATAACCGTTGGACTTGGGCCGCGAGATGTAGTCGTCGAACTCGCGTGGAATCGGCTGCCAGATATGGTGCACGATGCCGAGCACCGTGTAGCAATCCTTGATGTCGTCGACGATCACGCGGAACGCGCGCACGTCGTACAGGTCGGCGAAGTCGAGCTCCTTGCCGCGCATCTTCTTCCAGATGCTGTAGATATGCTTGGGCCGGCCACTGACCTCCGCGCGGATACCCGCGGCGGCGAGCTCCGATTGCAGGCGCTCGATGGCCCTGGAGATATAGCCCTCGCGCTCGATGCGCTTTTCGTCGAGCAGGCGCGCGATGCGCTTGTACGTTTCCGGCTGCTCGAAGCGGAATGCGAGATCCTCGAGCTCCCACTTCATCTGCCAGATCCCGAGCCGGTTGGCGAGCGGCGCGTAGATGTCGAGCGTTTCGCGCGCGACGCCGGGCAGCGGCGAGGTCTTGGTCTGCGCGAGCCAGCGCAGCGTCTGGAGCCGCGAGGCCAGTCGCACGAGCACCACGCGGATGTCCTGCGCGAAGGCGAGCAGCATCTTGCGCAGCGCTTCCACCTGCTCGTGGCGCGCGGCGACTTCGCTCTTGGACGACTCGGAGACGTCCGTTTGCGAGACCGCAATGGCCCCGATGCGCAGCAGCTGGCGCACGCCCTTGACGAGCCCCGCCACTTCGTCGCCGAAGCGCGGCGCGATATCGGCCTCCGCGCCCTCGACGAACGCGGCCAGCGGGAACAGGCACGCGGCCGCGCGCGCGGCATCGTCCACGCGCAGGCCATCGAGAATCCGCAGCATGCCTTCGGCATGCGAAAGCACGCTCTCCCCCGTGGGCAGGTGCGCGGGCGGGCTACCCTCGGGCTCTCCCCGCTCGCGCACGAACGCGAGCGCGCGCTCCACGAGGTGCGCATCGGGTACGCCCGCGGTCTGGCCCGTCAGGTCGGTCGACGTCACCATCTGCTGCCACTCCGCGTTACTTCAGCGCCGCGGTCACCACGACTTCGATCAGATAGTCGGGATTCGCGAGGCGCGCTTCCACCGTGGCGCGCGGCGGCGTGTTGCCCTGCGCGACCCATGCATCCCACACCTCGTTCATCTCGCCGATGCGCGTAATGTCCGTCAGAAAGATCTGGCACGACAGGATGCGTGTCTTGTCGCTGCCCGCTTCTTCGAGCAGACGGTCGATATGGCCGAGCACCTCGCGCGTCTGGCCGCGCAGATCGGCCTTGGGATCGACCTCGGGCACCTGGCCCGCCAGATAGACCACGTTGTTGAAAACCGCGTATTCGGAGAGGCGCGCGCCCACGTGGGCGCGTTTGAGGGCAAGGGCGTTGGTGCTCATGATTCGTATCTAGTCACGTAAAAGCTGGCTCGGGTACCGGGGACCTCAGGTACCGAGGAAGAAATTCCTGGCCACGGCGACCTGCGCGGGATCGACGAATGTCGGGGCGTGGCCCACGTCGGGGATCTCCACCGAGGTCACGTTCTGGCCGCGCGCGGTCATGTCGGCGACGGTCTCGCGCAGCAGCAGATCCGATTGCGCGCCGCGTACGATCAGCGTCGGACCCTGGATGCCCGCGAACAGCTGCCACAGCATCGCCTCTCCGGCGGCCGCCATGTCGGGTGTGGCCTCACGGAACGGCACGGCGAGCGCCGGATCGTAATGCAGGCCCCATTCCATGCCTTCGGCCGTCTGGACCGGCTTGAGGATCGCGCCGTTCAGCTCGCGCCATTGCTCCGGGGTGTGGCGGCCGAAGGAGGCGCTGATGGTCTGCAGGTAGGCAAGGCCTTCCTCGAACGTCTTGAAACGCACGGGCAAGCCGAGGTAGGAGCCGATGCGCTCGAGCGCCTGCGGGGCGATCTTCGGGCCCACGTCGTTGAGCAGCAGTTTGCGGATCGGCGATTTCGGCAGGCCCGCGAGACTCATGCCGATGAGGCCGCCCATCGAGGTCCCGAACCAGTCGACCTGCTCGACGTTGAGCCGCGCGATCAGCGTGACCATGTCGGACACGTATTGCGGCAGCACGTAGCGATGCGGGTCCGCTAACCAGTCGGAGCGGCCGCGGCCCACCACGTCCGGGCAGATCACGCGGTAGTCGCCGGACAGCGCGCGGGCGACGGTATCGAAGTCGCGGCCGGTGCGCGTCAATCCGTGCACGCACATCAGCACGCGCGGATTCGCGGGGTCGCCCCACTCGTGATAGGCCATGCGATGCAAGCCGGCGGTGCTGATGCACTGGACGAAGGCAAGACGCGGGCTGGACGACAGACTCGACGACATCGGGACTCCCTCTGAAAGCCGCTTCCGCTGGGGAAAATCGGCGTGATGGCAAGGCGGGGCAAAACGGGATTGTACGCCGCAGCGGGTACAATGCCACAGCATTCCCGCGGGCCGGGCGTGATCGGGCCCTGCCCCGCATTTCAATCGCGATCTCTCCGACGGAGGCATTCATGCTCAAAGGCAAGACCGCACTGGTTACCGGCTCGACCAGTGGCATTGGACTCGGCATCGCGCAGGCACTCGCCGCGCAGGGCGCCAACATCATCGTGAACGGATTCGGTGATGCGGACGGCGCAAAGGATGCGATCGCCAGGGCCGGCAACGGCATCAAGGTGGGCTATCACGGGGCGGACATGAGCAAGGCCGGCGACATCGAGGACATGATGCGCTACGCCGATGCCGATTTCGGTGGCGCCGACATCCTCGTCAACAACGCTGGCATTCAGTTCGTCTCGAATATCGAGGACTTTCCGGTCGAGCGCTGGGACGCGATCATTGCCATCAACCTGACTTCCGCTTTTCATACGACGCGGCTGGCGCTGCCGGGCATGAAGCAGAAGAACTGGGGGCGCATCATCAACGTCGCATCGACGCACGGGCTGGTGGCTTCCGCGCAGAAGTCGGCTTACGTTGCGGCCAAGCATGGGATCGTGGGCTTCACCAAGGTCACGGCGCTGGAGACGGCGCAGACCGGCGTGACCGCGAATGCGATTTGTCCGGGGTGGGTATTGACGCCGCTGGTGCAGAAGCAGGTGGAAGCGCGGGCGCAGAAGGAAGGGATCGATATCGAGCAGGCCAAGCGCGAGCTCGTGATCGAGAAGCAGCCGTCGGGGCAGTTCGTGACGCCTGACGAGCTGGGGGCGTTGGCGGTGTTTTTGGCGAGCGATGCCGCGCGGCAGGTGCGGGGCGCGATATGGAATATGGATGGAGGGTGGGTGGCGCAGTAAAAGCAGCCCTCTCCCCCGACCCCTCTCCCCCGGGCCCCTCTCCCCGAGGGAGAGGGGGGCGGACCGAGAGCACGCCTAGCGCGGGGCTCTCCCCGACACGTTACTTCACCGTGGCGCCGGTCTTTTCCTGAATCTCTTCCTTCGTCACGCCGGGCGCGAGCTCTACGAGTTTCAGGCCGTCTTCCGTCACGTCGATCACGCCAAGGTCCGTGATGATGCGGTTGACCACGCCCACGCCCGTCAGCGGCAGGTTGCACTCCTTGAGGATCTTGATGTCCTCGCTGCCGTCCTTCTTCTTGGCCGTATGCTCCATGAGCACGACCACTCGGCCCACGCCGGCGACGAGGTCCATCGCGCCGCCCATGCCCTTGACCATCTTGCCCGGGATCATCCAGTTCGCCAGGTCGCCGCGTTCGTTGACCTGCATCGCGCCGAGGATGGCCAGGTTGATATGGCCGCCGCGGATCATCGCGAACGAGTCGGCCGACGAGAAGATCGACGAACCCTTGAGCGTCGTGACCGTCTGCTTGCCGGCGTTGATCATGTCGGCATCCACCTCGTCCTCGGTCGGGAACGGGCCGATACCCAGCAGGCCGTTCTCCGACTGCAGCCACACCTCCATGCCTTCCGGCACGTGGTTCGCCACGAGCGTCGGCAGGCCGATGCCGAGGTTCACATAGAAACCGTCTTCGAGTTCGCGGGCTGCGCGCGCAGCCATTTCGTCACGTGTCCATGCCATGGTTGTCTCCTCACTTAGCACGCACGGTGCGCTGCTCGATGCGTTTTTCGGGGTTGGCGTTGAGCACCAGGCGCTGCACGAAAATGCCGGCCAGATGCACGTCGTCCGGGTCGATCTCGCCGGTCTCGACGATGTGTTCCACTTCGGCCACGGTGATCTTGCCCGCCATCGCGCAAACCGGGTTGAAGTTGCGGGCGGTGCGGCGGAACACGAGGTTGCCCGCCTTGTCGGCCTTGTACGCCTTGACCAGCGCCACGTCGGCGGTCAGCGATTGTTCCATGACGTATTGCTCGCCATTGAACTCGCGCACTTCCTTGCCTTCGGCCACGATGGTGCCGACGCCCGTCTTCGTGAAGAATGCGGGGATGCCCGAACCGCCGGCGCGTAACTTTTCGGCCAGCGTGCCCTGCGGCGTGAATTCGAGCTCGAGTTCGCCCGCCAGGTATTGGCGCTCGAACTCCTTGTTCTCGCCGACGTACGACGAGATCATCTTCTTGACCTGACGCGTGGCGAGCAACTGGCCCAGGCCGAAGCCGTCCACACCCGCGTTGTTGGAGATGCAGGTCAGCTGCTTGGCGCCGCTGTCGCGCAGCGCCGCGATCAGCGCCTCCGGGATGCCGCACAGTCCAAAACCGCCCACGGCGATCGTCTGGCCATCACGGACGACGTCCGCGAGCGCTTCGGTGGCGCTGGCGTAGACCTTGTTCATGCTTTGCTCCTTGTTCCTCGGTGATTCCCGCGCGGATGACGTGCCCGCCCCGGGATGATCGACAAGGCACGCCGCGAAATTGTAACGGTACAATCTTTCACGTGCGAGCGCTGTCCGGGCGACAGCATACGCCAAGCGGTGGCGCGCACGCCATTACGTAAAAGTACATAAGGGACAAGCCTAGGGATGATGCCGGCCATCGATTACCAGACCGCCTTCCAGCTGGCTCCGGTCGGCCTCGTGCTGTCGCGCGAGCGGATGATCGAGGATTGCAATGACGAGGTGTGCCGGATTTTTGGCACCACGCGGGCGGTGCTCATCGGGCAGTCGTTCCAGACGCTCTACCCTACGGCCGACGAGTTCGAGCGGACGGGGGCGCGGATCGTGCCAATCATGAATGCGCGGGGAATGTATTCCGACGAGCGGATCATGAAGCGGGCCACGGGTGAACTGTTCTGGTGCCATGTCACCGGACGGGCTTTGGATCGGCGGCAGGCGCTGGGGGCTGGGATCTGGACGTTCGAGGATTTGTCGCAGAAGCGGCCGGTGACGGCTGAGCTCACTGCGCGTGAACGCGATATTGCGGCGCAGCTTGTCGAGGGGAAGACCAGCAAGGAGATTGGCAAGCTGCTGGCGATCAGTCCCCGGACGGTCGACATTTATCGGGCGCGGTTGATGAAGAAGTATGGGGCCCACACGGCGGTGGATCTGGTGCAGCGGCTGGTGAGTCGGTGAGAGGGGGGCTTCGCCCCCCTTTGGGTCAAGGGGGCCCTCTCCCCCGCCCCTCTCCCCGCGGGAGAGGGGGGGAAAACAACCGGTCGTTCCTCACCCCCTCTCCCCCTGGGGGAGAGGGGTGAACACGGTTTATCGCTTGGCGATCGACTGTTCTGCCTTCGTCACCAGATCCGCGCCAATCTGCTTTTTCCACTTGTCGTAGACCTTGGCCGTCGCCTTCTTGAAGGCGTCGCGTTCGGTGGCGGACAGTTCGGTGACCTTTACGCCGTGCTGTTCCATCGCCTTCCATGCCGGCGCGCCGGCTTCGGAGAGGCCCTTGCGGGCCAGTTCGATTTCCTGCTTACCGGCGTCGATGGCGGCCTGCCTCACGATCTCGCGGTCCGCGGGGGTCCAGCTTTCCCAGATCTGCTTGTTGACCACGAAGATCAGCGGGTCCGCCACGTACCCCCACGTGGTCACGTACTTCTGCCCGACGGTGTACAGCTTGGCCGCCGCAAAGATGGATTGCGGATTCTCCTGGCCGTCCACGGCGCCCGAGGCCATCGCGGGCTGGGCGTCGGCCCAGCTCATCTGCGTCGGGTTGGCGCCCAGCGCATTGAAGGTCTCGATGTACAGCGGCGAACCCACGACCCGCAGCTTCAGGCCCTTCATGTCCTCGGGCTTGCGGATCTCGCGCTTGGAGTTCGACACCTCGCGGAAGCCGTTTTCGCCCCATGCCAGCGGCACCACGCCCGCCTTCTCCAGCGTCGTGAACATCTGCTTGCCCACTTCGCCCTGCGTCAGCGCGTCGATGGCCTTGTAGTCGGGCATCAGGAACGGCAGCGAGAACAGGTTCAGTTCCTTGACCTGCGGCGACCAGTTGATGGTCGAGCCGACGGCCATGTCGATCACGCCCTGGCGGATGGCCGAGAATTCGCGCGTCTGGTCGCCGCCCACGAGCGAGGTGCCCGGGTACAGCTTGATGTTGATGCGGCCATTGGTGCGCTGGCGCACGAGGTCCGCCCAGATTTCCCCGCCCTTGCCCCACGGGAAGGCGGTACCCACCACGAGCGACAGCTTGTATTCGGACTTGTAGGTCTGCGCCATCGCGCCAGCGGGCGCAAGCGCGGCCGCGGCGATCGTGGCGGCAACGGACAGCATCAGGGCACGGCGTTTCATGCAACTCTCCTCGTTGGGAATCTATACGTCTGGTTATGAATGGATTTCGATAGCGGATGCGTCAATAGCCGAGATAGTCCGGCAGCCAGGTCGCCAGCGGCGGGTAGGCCAGTACCATCAGCATCGCGACGAACATCGCGGCGAGCAGCCAGATGACCCATGGCACGGTTTCTTCCATGCGCACGCGGGCGATCCGGCAGGACACCATGAGGTTCACCGCAAGCGGCGGCGTGAACTGGCCGAGCGCGACCTTGAGCGTGAGCACCACACCGAACCACACGGGGTTCCAGTGGAACGCGTTGGCGATCGGCAGCAGCAGCGGCACGAAGATCAGGAAGATCGAGATGCCGTCGAGGAACATGCCCACCGTCATCAGCAGCAGCACGATCAGCGCGAGCACGCCATACTCGCCGAGGCCGGAATTGGCGATCGCGGCGGCCAGCGGGTCGATCACGCCGAGCGTGGACAGCGCATAAGCGAAGATGCCCGCCAGCGCGACCACGAGCAGGATCACGGCCGAGGTTTCGGCCGCTTCCTGGAAGATCGTGAACAGGTCGCGCAGGCCGATCGAACGGTAGATCACCATGCCGACGAACAGGCCATACACCACGGCGACGACGGCGGCTTCGGTCGGCGTGAACCAGCCCGCGCGCATGCCGCCGAGAATCAGGAACGGCGCGACGAGCCCCCACGCGGCTTCGCGCAGGCTCTTCCAGAACGGCGGACGCGGCAGCGCGGCCTCGATGGCGCCCATATTGTGCTTGCGCGCGAGCCACACCGCCGGAACGATCAGCGCGACGCCGGCGAGCACACCCGGAATCATGCCGGCCGCGAACAGCGCGGGCACGGACGCGCCCGGTACCAGCACGCTGTAGATGATGAAGGCGACCGACGGGGGGATGAGGATGTCCGTCGCGGCGGCGGCGCCGACCACCGACGCGCTGTACGCGGGCGGATAACCGGCGCGCGACATCGCGGCGATCATCACGCCGCCGACCGCCGCCGCGTTGGCGGGACCGGAACCCGAAATGCCGCCGAGGAACATGGCGACGAGAATCGCCACCAGCGGCAGCATGCCCGGACCCCGGCCTACGATGGCGATGGCAAACGTGACCAGCCGCGCCGCGACGCCGGAGCGATCGAAGATCGAGCCGACGAGCACGAACATCGGAATGGCGAGCAGCGGGTACTTGGCGAGCCCCGCATAGAAGTTCTGCGGCACGGCGAGCAGGCCGAACATCTGCGTATCGAGGTTCGACAACGCGATGGCGGCCACGCCGCCGAGGCCCAGCGATACCCCGATGGGCACGCCAAGCAGCATCAGCACGATGAAGATCGTGAACAGGACGATGGCGACGAGCGTCATTGGGCGCGCCCTCCCCGCTCGTTGCGATCGGCATGCAGCCGCTTCAGCGCGCGCACATTGCGCGCGGCGAGGCCGAGCGCCCGCAGCACGATGGCGAGCGAGAACACCGGCAGCCAGATCGAGTACCACCAGCTTGGCACCCCGATGCCCGGCGAGGTCTCGCCGAACGTGTACTCGTCCCACGTCACGCGCGCGCCGAGCACGGCCAGCGCCAGGAACATCGCGGCCACGGCCAGCGCGGACAGGATCGCGAGCCGCCGCTGGCGAGCCTCGCTACCACGCTCGAAAAAGAACTCGATGCGGATGTTCCGATCGCGCGCCACGGCGGCGCTGCCCGCCACGAGCGCGAGCACGATCATCAGGAAGACCGAGAACTCCTCGGTCCATGCGAACGATTCGTCGGTGAAATAGCGGACGATGACGTTGACGAACGTGATCCCCACCAGCAAGACCATCACGATGACGCCGACCCAGTCCTCGACGCGCGGCGATACACGGAAATCCTTGTCTTCTGCTTCGTCGACGGCTTCCGGCACGACCGCCGAATCCATCAGGTGCTGACCCGCGTGTTGCGGCCCGGCGTTGCGCCGTGCCTGCTCCTCTTGATCCATCTCCCCGGCCTCCGGTCCGGTCCGCGCGTGCGTGGGCGAATGCGTGTGCATACGCCGCGCGGCATTGCTCGTTATAAATGTTGTGACGGCAAAAGCCTGTCGATTATGCCAACGACTGCCCACCCCGAGGGACCGGATAAGCCCGGAGGTTCAATGACAGCACGCCCGCGCGCGCTTGTGGCGCGCGCTCCGGGCGGTGAGCGGCGGTGCGGTTATACCATCCCGTCGTCCGCGGTCATCACGGCGCCGTTGATGAAGCGCGACGCATCCGACGCGAGCAGCAGCATCAGGCCGTCCAGATCCTCTGGACGGCCCAGGCGCTTGCGCGGCAGCATCTGGATGAGCTTCTGGCCCGCATCGGTGTCCCAGTGATGCCGGTTGATCTCGGTCTCGATATAGCCCGGGCACAGCGCATTGGTGTTGATGCCGTGCCGCGCCCATTCGAGCGCCATGGCCTTGGTCATCTGCACCACGGCGGCCTTGCTCATGCAATACAGGCCGATCTGCGGCAGCACCTTGAGCCCCGCGACCGAGGCGATATTGATGATGCGGGCCTGCGGCAGCGGGTTGCCGAGCTTCTCGGCGCCCTTCGCCCGCGCGATCATGCGCTTGGCGACTTCCTGCGCCACGAAGAACGCGCCGCGCGTGTTCGTATCGAATACGAAGTCGAACGCGTCCGGCGTGACCTCGGACAGGCGTTGCGTGGTCGATACCCCGGAATTGTTGACCAGGATATCGATGGAGCCCGCTTCGGTCTCCGCGTGCGCGACGGCAGAGCGGATGCTGTCGAAGTCGGTGACGTCGAGCCCCACCACGTGCGCGCTGCCGCCGTCCGCCTCGATGGCGGCGCGCAGTTCCTTGAGACGGTCCACGCGGCGCGAGGCCAGCACGACCTTGGCGCCGGCGGCGGCCAGTACAGTGGCGAAGCGCTCGCCGAGCCCGCTCGATGCGCCGGTGACGAACGCGACCTTGCCTTCCAGATTGATCGACAAACCCATGATTACCTCGGTGTGGGGGCGCGCCCGGCGGGGCCGGACGCCCGCTGCCTTCCCCTTGCCTGAAGCGGAAGGCAGCATACCAAAAAAAAGAACGGTCGTTCCAAAAAATGTCTTGCCTGAGGGTGTCGAGTCCCGGACAATGCCGGAGATTCTAAGAACTTGGTCCCCAAAGGGAAAGAGGAAAAACGCCTACAGCGTTCGTCCGCTTCGCCCGCCACGCCCGGTTCCACGCAGCATCTCCCACAACCGCAGACCCGCATTCGCGCAATTGCTCCCGATTGCCCGTCGCGCGCTGCATCGCGGCAGTCATGCCGCCACGAAAAAGTAGAGGGTTAGAGACAATGGATCAGCAACAGCTCCTGGAGCAGTTCGGCCCCCGCGAAGCCATGGAGTACGACGTCGTCATCGTTGGCGCGGGCCCCGGCGGCCTGGCCACGGCGATTCGGCTCAAGCAGCTTGCCCAGGAGAAAGGTGGCGACGTCAATGTCTGCGTGCTCGAGAAGGGTTCCGAACCCGGCGCGCATATCCTGTCCGGCGCGATCATGGATCCGCGCGCGCTGGCCGAACTGTTCCCGAACTGGCAGGAACTCGGCGCCCCGCTGAACCAGCCCGTTTCCGAGGACAAGTTCCTGTTCCTCGACGAGACCGGTTCGAAGGCGACGCCCAACGCGCTGCTGCCGGAGTGTTTCCACAACCACGGCAACTACATCATCAGCCTGTCGAACTTCGTGCGCTGGCTCGGCCAGCAGGCCGAAGCGCTGGGCGTCGAGATCTTCCCGGGCTTTCCGGCCGCCGAGGTCCTCTACAACGAGGATGGCTCGGTCAAGGGCGTGGCCACGGGCAACATGGGCATCAACAAGGAAGGCGAGCCCACCGAGAACTTCCAGCTCGGCATGGAGCTGCACGCGAAGTACACGATCTTCGCGGAAGGCGCGCGCGGCCATCTGGGCAAACAGCTGATCGCGCGGTACAAGCTCGACGCGGGCAAGGATCCGCAGAGCTACGGCATCGGCATCAAGGAGCTGTGGGAGATCGATCCGGCCAAACACAAGGCCGGCCTGGTCGTCCACACCGCGGGCTGGCCGCTGGACCCCGCCACGTATGGCGGCTCGTTCCTCTATCACATGGAGGACAACAAGGTGGCCGTGGGCTTCGTGGTCGGACTCGACTACACCAACCCGTGGCTGTCTCCGTTCGAAGAATTCCAGCGCTTCAAGACCCATCCGGAAATCCGCCAGTATTTCGAGGGCGGCAAGCGCATCGGCTACGGCGCGCGCGCCATTACGGCCGGCGGCCTGCTGTCGCTGCCGAAGACCGTGTTCCCGGGCGGCGCGCTGGTCGGCTGCGAAGCCGGTTACCTGAATGCCTCTCGCATAAAGGGCAGCCACGCCGCGATCAAGACGGGCATGCTGGCCGCGGAGGCCGCGTACGACGCGCTGCAGGCGGGCCGTCAGCACGATGAACTGTCGGCCTACCCCGCCGCGTTCGAAAAGAGCTGGCTCTATAAGGAACTGCTGCAGGCGAAGAACTTCAAGCAGTGGTTCAAGAAGGGCCGCACGACGGCCACGCTGATGACCGGTATCGAGCAATGGCTGCTGCCGAAGCTCGGCATCCGCAATCCGCCGTGGACGATCCACCGCACCAAGCCGGATCATGTGTACCTGAAGCCCGCGGCCGAGTGCCAGAAGATCGAGTATCCGAAGCCCGACGGCAAGCTGACCTTCGACCGCCTGAGCTCGGTATTCATCAGCAATACGAACCACGAAGAGAATCAGCCCGCCCACCTGACGCTCAAGGATGCGAGCGTGCCGGTCAACGTGAACTGGGAAAAGTTCGCGGGACCGGAGTCGCGTTACTGCCCGGCCGGTGTGTACGAGTTCGTGCAGAACGACGAGGGCAAGGAACGCCTGCAGATCAACGCGCAGAACTGCGTGCACTGCAAGACCTGCGACATCAAGGACCCGACGCAGAACATCGTCTGGGTGACGCCGGAGGGTGGCGGCGGTCCGAACTACGTCAATATGTAAGGCGCTTTCGAGGTTCTGCGATATTGCTGGTCGATGGGTGTGCCTAGGATGAGATTTTTCCTTGGGGCACCGTCATGGCATCGCTCGCGGCCGGGACCGGTCCGGCAGGCCGCGCATCTGGCCTTCGCATCGACGATGCTTTTACCGGCTCGCTGCTGGAGCGCCCTTCCCCAACGCTGGCGACGAGCCCCTGACCCCTGATCTGGCCGCATGCCTCACACGGTCATGCGCGTGCTGCTCAGCAATTGCTCGTAGATGAAGCATTGCAGCAGCGTGAGCTCGCGCTCGCCGAGCGCGTCGAAGGCGACGCCGCATGCCGGGAATTCTTCGTCTTCGCTGCCGGCCGGCGCGCCGCGTACCTGCGCGTTGACCGTGACGTCGCTGTCGATCGATGCGGTCCGCAGACGGAAACGCAGGCGGATACGGCTGCCGACCGCGAGACCGGGGGCCGAGGTCTGGATCAGCGCGCCGCCCGTGCTGAGGTCGGACAGCAGGCCGAGTCTGGCGAGGCCGCTCGCCATCAGGCCTTCGAACGGCTCGTCGTCATTGTCATGCACGAGGTACGCAGCAAGGCGCGTCGGGACGCGCGCGGCGCTACGGACGGGGGTGTGTTCGGCTTCCGCCGGGGACGACAGCACGAGGTAACGGAATGGGCTGCGGCACGCGGCGGTGACCGTCGAGGTGAAACTGTGGATCGCCTGCCCCGAAAAGCCGCGCAACAGTAGCGACTCGCCGGCCTGGATTGTCAGGTCGCGGCCCCCGAGGCTCGGCCACGTCACGAACAGTCCCTGGTCGATGAAGCCGATGAGTCGGCTGGCGGCGGCGCGCGAGCTTTCGCCGGGCAGCTTCACGTGCAGCAGCGTGCCGACCTGGAGCCCCAGGGGGCCCGCGCTGAGCCGGCCGCGCGGGGCGACGGGGTCGTTCTCGGCTTCGGAGAGTTCATCCGGACGGCACACGTCGCCGTGGCGGAAGACAAGCGCGAGGTCGCGCTTGTCGGGGATCACGCAACCGCTGCCGAGCATCAGGTTGCCTTCGGCGTCGAGCAGCGACCACGGGAGCGGCTGCCCCACCGGCAGGTCTTGAGGGGATAGCTGGATCATGGCAAGCGTCTCCATGAGAGCGGCTGAGATCGATCTCCTCCGCTAAGTGTCACGAGTGCGACCGACGCGTGCTTGTCGGCCACATTTGATATTTATCTGCTATCGACCGTTTGAAGACAACCTTGACCCCGTGAAGACCCCAAAGGCGAGGGGTTGTGGGGGCAGGCTTGACGTTCCTCCTTCGACGGGACACAATGGCCGCTACAAAAGCTGTCAGACAGCCTGACATCCTGAACCCGATGGAACCCCTCACCCGCCCGGCTTCGTTGGCCAACCGCATTGCCCAGACCCTCCGCGACGACATCGCGGCCGGGCGGTTTGCCGCCGGGGCGCGGCTGCCCGCGGAATCGGGTCTCGCGGAGGCGTTCGGCGTGAGCCGGCCGATCGTTCGCGAAGCGATCGCGCTGCTCAAGGCGGACGGGGTGCTCGTGACGCGCAAGGGTTCCGGGGCCTATGTCTCCGAGACGCCGGGCGGGCAGGTCTGGCGCGTGCCGAGCGCGCCGGATGGCGGGCCGTCGCTCGAGCAGTTGTTCGAGTTGCGGCGCGTGGTCGAGGTGGCCTGCGCGGAGATGGCGGCGCGGCGGCGGACCGATGCGGACCTCGTGGCGATCCGCGCGGCGTTGGACGCGATGCAGGCCCATGCGATGGATTTTCCGAGCGCGGCGGCGGCCGATATCGCGTTTCATCATGCGATTGCCGCGGCCGCGCATAACCCGTGCTTTACGGGTCTGACCGATTTCGTGAGCCAGCAATTGCTGATGGCCCGGCAGCGGGCGTGGGAGAACAGCGCGCGGTTGTCGGCAACGACGGGGGCGCCGCGCGCGGCGGATGCCGAACATGCGGCGCTGGTGACGGCGATTGCGTCGGGCGATGCGGAGGCCGCGCGTGCCGCGGCGCAGGCCCACCTCGCCGCTGCGGCGGCGCGGATGGGGCTGGCGTTGGCTTGAGAGAGATACCTAGGAGAGCTTGCAGATGGAACAGGTCGATTGCGTCGTCATTGGCGCTGGCGTCGTGGGGCTGGCGGTGGCGCGGGCGCTCGCGCTGCAGGGGCGCGAGGTCATCGTGCTCGAGGCCGAGAATGCGTTTGGCACGATAACGAGCGCGCGCAACAGCGAGGTCATTCACGCGGGCATCTACTACCCCGCCGGGTCCCTCAAGGCCGAGTTGTGCGTGCGGGGCAAGGCGATGCTTTACGACTTCTGCGAGAGCCATCATGTCGAGCATCGGCGCTGCGGGAAGCTGATTGTGGCAACCAGCGCGGCGCAGGTGGCGACGCTGGAAGGGATTCGTGCGAAGGCGGCGGCCAACGGCGTGCACGATCTGCGCATGCTGACGCGCGATGAGGCGCGGGCGATGGAGCCGCAGCTCGAGTGCGAAGCGGCCTTGCTGTCGCCTTCGACCGGGATCATCGACAGTCATGGGTTGATGACGGCGTTGCTTGGCGATGCCGAAAACGCGGGGGCGATGCTCGCCGTGCAGTCGCCCGTGCTGAGCGGGGCGGTCACCGGCGAAGGAATCCGGCTCGAAGTGGGCGGCGAAGGCACGACGACGCTGCTCGCGCGCACGGTGGTCAATTCGGCCGGACTGACGGCGCCCGACCTCGCGCGCCGCATCGAGGGCATGCCCGCTGCGTGGATTCCCCCGCAGTACTACGCGAAGGGCTGCTATTTCACGCTTGCGGGGCGCGCGCCGTTTTCTCGCCTGATCTATCCGGTGCCGGAGGCGGCCGGGCTGGGCGTGCATCTGACGCTGGATCTCGGCGGACAGGCGCGGTTCGGGCCCAATGTGCGGTGGATCGACGAGATCGAGTACAGCGTGCCGCCGCATGACGCGGATGGATTTTATGCGGAGGTACGGCGGTATTGGCCGGGCCTGGCGGACGGCGCGTTGCAGCCCGGGTATGCGGGGATTCGCCCCAAGATCAGCGGGCCGGCCGAGGCCGCGGCGGATTTTCGGATCGATGGGCCCGCGGTGCATGGGGTGCCGGGGCTGGTGAACCTGTTTGGGATCGAGTCGCCAGGGTTGACGTCGTCGTTGGCGATCGGGGAGAAAGTGGTGGAGGCCCTCTCCCGCTAGAAGCGCGGAGCAAACAAGGCAGGGAGCAAACCTCGCCCTATCCCGCCCTACCCCGCCTTATGCCACCCTATCCCCACCCTATCCCCACCCCTTCTCCACCTCATCCCGCCGAAAGCTCATCAGCGCGCAGCCTGCGCCAAGCAGTGCGGCGACCGCCGCGAGGCCGAAGGTGTGGGAGGGGGAGAGGGTCTTCCATGTCCAGCCCATGGCCAGTCCGCCGAGCGTGCCGCCGATGCCGTAGGAAATCCCCGTATAAAGCGCCTGCCCCCTGCCCTGTAGCGGTCCCGCGAACCAGTGCTGCAATCGCTTGAGGCTCGCGCTGTGGTGGGCGGCGAATGTCGCGGCGTGGAGGATCTGCACGGCGGCCATGAGCCAGGCGAGTTGGGCGAGGTAGCCTGTCAGGCCGAAGCGGACCGCCGCCAGCACGAAGGTTCCCGCGAGGATGGCGCGCAGCGGGAAGCGCGAGAAGAGCCGCCCCTGGTAGAAAAAGAACACGATCTCCGCCACCACGCCGATGGTCCACATCGCGCCGATGGCGAGCTTGCTGTAGCCGAGCCGTTCGAGGTAGAGCGAATAGAACACGTACAGCGCCGCATGCGCGAACATCATCAGCAGTGCGGACGCAAAGAACCATGCCACATCGGGGCGGCGGAGCAGCGGCAGCGCCGGGGGCGGCTTCACGCGGGGGCCGTCGTCCGCGGCATCGCGCATGCCGAGCACCACCAGCGCGAACAGCCCCAGCATGCCGCTCGCCAGCCACGGAAACGCGAGAATGCCGAAGTACTCGAACAGCGCGCCCCCGAGCAGCACCGCGGCGATAAAGCCGACGGAGCCGAACATGCGCACCCGGCCATAGCGGTGGTCGAACGCTCCATGCCGGCGTAGCGTGGAGATGGTGAGCGCATCGCCCAGCGGCGACATCGCGCTGGTGATCAGGTTGAGGCCGATCATCATCGCCATCATGCCGCCGTAGGTGTCCACGCCCGGCACCATCAGGAACGCGAGCAGCGAAGAGACCGCCGTCAGACGCAGGATGCGCACGCGCGTGTGCATGACGTCGGAGAGCCAGCCCCACAGATAGGGGCCGACGATGCGGCTGAACTGAAAGCACGCCATCAGCACGCCGATCTGCACCGGCGAGAAACCGCGGCCAGAGAAATAGAGGCTGATGTAGGGCGAGATAACGCCTACATAGCCGTAATACCCCAGATAGAACAGCCCAAAGCGCAGATACGTGGCGGTGTCGATGCCGGTCCGCCCGCCGCTCCCGCCATGGCTGGAGATCAAGACTGGGCCGGAATACGCGGCGTTTCCACGCGCACGTCGCCGCACTGCGCGCGATGCCGTAGCGCGTGGTCCATCAGCACGAGGGCCAGCATGGCTTCCGCAATCGGCGTGGCGCGGATGCCCACGCACGGATCGTGGCGGCCGAACGTCTCGACCGTTGCCGGCGTACCCGACTTGTCGATCGAGGCCTTCGGCGAACGGATGCTCGACGTCGGCTTGATGGCGATCGATACCGTGATGTCCTGCCCGGTCGAGATACCGCCGAGCACGCCGCCGGCATGGTTGGTACGGAAGCCTTCGGGCGACAGCTCGTCGCCATGGAACGTGCCCCGCTGCGCCACGCTGTCGAAGCCCGCGCCGATCTCGACGCCCTTGACCGCGTTGATGCCCATCATCGCGTGCGCGATATCGGCATCGAGCTTGTCGAACAGCGGCTCGCCGAGGCCGACGGGCACACCGCTGGCCACCACGTTGATGCGCGCGCCGACGGAGTCGCCGTCATGACGCAGCGTATCCATATAGGTCTCGAGCTCGGGCACGATGTCTTCGTTGGCCGCGAAGAACGGGTTCTCCGGCACGTGCTTCCAGTCGATGAACGGCACTTCGATCTCGCCCAGCGCCGACATGTAGCCACGAATCTCGGTGCCGTACTGCTCGCGCAGCCACTTCTTGGCGATGGCGGCCGCGGCCACCACGGGCGCGGTCAGGCGAGCCGACGAACGGCCGCCGCCGCGATAGTCGCGGATGCCGTATTTCTGCCAGTAGGTGTAGTCGGCATGGCCGGGACGGAACGTCTCGACGATATTGCCATAGTCCTTGCTGCGCTGATCGGTGTTGCGGATGAGCAGGCAGATGGGCGTACCCGTGGTCTTGCCTTCGAAGACGCCCGACAGGATCTCGACCTGATCCGGCTCCTTGCGCTGCGTGACGTGGCGCGAGGTCCCCGGCTTGCGGCGATCGAGATCGCCCTGGATGTCGGCTTCGGTCAGCGACAGGCCCGGCGGGCAGCCGTCCACGACGGCGCCGATAGCGGGGCCGTGCGATTCGCCAAACGTGGTGACAGTGAACAGCAGGCCAAGGGTATTGCCGGACATGATCGAAACCGCCGAGAAGTCAAAAACGGCCTACATTGTACGGCTAATTTGGCTCCTGATTGGCGACCCGCTGGCGCCCCGGTGACGCCCCCCCCTGGCGTCACCCCTACTCCCGGATCGCGCCATTGGCCGCTTCGGGCATGGCGACGCCGCCCGCGATGGCGGGCCCAGCCAGGGCCGGGCTGGCCGCGACGGGGAACGCGAAGTCGGGATAGAACTCGCGCCGCATGCGCGCGATATAGGTGACGAGGTTGGGCCGCGCCTCGGCCGCGGTGCGTATCGGCGTCTCGAACACAGGAGACATCAGCGCTCCCGCGAACGCAAACAGCGTGGCGTCCGCGCCGCATGGCCGATCGCCCATCAGGTAGCGCTTGTCGCCGAGGATGTCCGCGATCGCGCCCACGCCATGGTTGGCCAGCGCCACGAGTTCGTCGTCGGTATAGCGCCCCGCCCCCTGGCTCCACAGCATCTGCCGCACCTTGCGCTGCACGAGCCGTTCCACGAGCCCGCGCACGGGCGCCGGCACGCGGCGGAAGAACATCGCCGGGCCGCGCGCGAAGTTCTCGCGGTCCAGCCAGCGCACGCGCGCGACGACCCAGTACAGGTTGTCTTCCATCAGCTTCTCGACCGCCCACGCGGTGCCGCGCTGCGCCGCATCGAGGCCTTCGTCGAAGTCGATGTGATAGGTCTTCTCGAGATGCAGCCGGATCAGCGTCGAGTCCGCGATGAGGCGGCCCGTGTCGTCGAGGTATGGCAGCTTGCCCTTGGGCGCGCGCCGCAGGCTGCCGCGCCGCGTCTCGTACGGCAGGCCCGACAGCTTGAGCAGCATCTCGGCCTTGGTGACGAACGGACTCGCATCGGGCAGCCCGAAGGCCGGACCGAACGTGTAGAGCGTGATCATGGTCTTCCCCTCCAGCCTAGCGCCACTCGCCGCGCAACGCGGCCACGGTCTGCTGCAATCCTTCGGGCGTGACCTCTTCGGGCGGCACGGGCGCGCCCACGACGAGTTCCAGCTTGCTCTGGATACCGCGACGGAACGGCCGCGACATGGCCGGACCGTCCTTGCGCGAGAAGAAGCTGCCCCACAATCCGCGCAGCGCCATCGGCACCACGGGCACGGGCGTGCGGCGGATGATCTGCTGCACGCCGCTCCTGAACGGATTCAGGTCGCCCGTGGCCGTGATCTTGCCTTCCGGGAAGATGCAGACGAGGTCGCCCTCCTCCAGCGCCTGCGCCACGGCATCGTAGGCGCGCTCGAGCATCTCCGGATTTTCGTGCGCGGGCGCGATGGGAATCGCGCGCGCCTGACGGAAGAACCACGACAGGAACGGGATCCTGAAGATGCGATGGTCCATCACGAACCGCACGGGGCGCGGGCTCGCGGCCATTAGCACCACCGCGTCCGCAAAGCTCACGTGGTTGCAGACGAGCACCGCTGGGCCGTCTTCCGGGATGTTTTCGGCGTTGATGCGGTGCAGGCGGTAAATCGTGTGCACGAGAATCCAGGCGATGAACCGCAGCAGGAATTCCGGCACCAGCGTGTAGATGTAGATCGCCACGACCGCGTTGAGCAGGCCGACGACGAGGAACAATTGCGGGATCGTGTAACCGGCGGACGTCAGCACGACGCCGAGCAGCGACGCCGCGATCATGAAGAAACTATTCAGGATGTTGTTGGCGGCGATAATGCGCGCGCGGTGCGTCGGCGCGCAGCGGCTCTGGATCAGCGCGTACAGCGGCACGCTGTAGAAGCCGCCGAACATCGCGACGCCGAACAGATCGACGAGCACGCGCCAGTGGCCCGGGCCGGCGAGGAAGCCGCCGATCCCCGTCAACTGCGCGCTCGGCGTGCCGGTCGATGCGTATCCATGCGTGGCCAGATACAGGTCTACCGCGAACACCGTCATGCCGATCGAGCCGAACGGCACGAGCCCGATTTCCACATGGCGGCTGGACAGCCGTTCGCACAGCAGCGAGCCGAAGCCGATGCCGATCGAGAACACGGCCAGCAGCAGCGTGACCACGTTCTGGTCGCCGCCGAGCACGTCCTTCGCGAAGCTGAAGAACGAGGTCAGGAATGTCGCGCCGAGGAACCACAGCCACGAGATGCCGAGCAGGCTCAGGAACACCACGCGGCGCTCGCGCGCGAGCATCAGGTTGCGCCACGTCTCGGTGAATGGGTTCCAGTTGATGCGGAGATCTGGCTGGGGTGCCGGTGAATGGGGCACACCCGCCGAGACAACCCGTCCGGCCACGGCGAGCGCCACGCAGACGATGCCGACGTAGAGCGGGCCGACCACCGCGCCATCGCGCGTCAGGCCGGCCAGTTCGCCGCCGATGATCGTGCCGAAGAGGATGGCCACGAACGTCCCCATCTCCACGAGGCCGTTGCCGCCGACGAGTTCGGTCTGATCCAGATGCTGGGGCAGATAGGCGAACTTGACGGGGCCGAACAGCGTCGAATGCAGGCCCATCAGGAACGTGCCGGTGTAGAGGATGCCCGCGCTGTGCGAGTAGAAGCCGGCCAGACCGAGCAGCATGATCGCAATCTCTAACGACTTGACCAGCCGGATCAGCCGCGACTTCTCGATCTTGTCCGCAATCTGTCCGCTCGTGGCCGAGAACAGTACGAATGGAGCAATGAAGATCGCCGAGATCAGGAATGCCGCGGAGTGGGCGTCGACGCCTTCGAACAGTGCCGTGTGGTAGGTCACCAGCGACGTGAAGGCGACCTTGAAGACGTTGTCGTTCATCGCCCCGAGGAACTGCGTCCAGAAAAACGGGGCGAACCGCCGCAGACCCAGCAGGCGGAACTGACTATGTTGGCTCATCGATGGCTTTCTAGACGGCTTCGATTGATGCACAGCGGGATGCGACGAACAGACCGGGCGGCGGGCGGCGGACGCCGCTCGCCCTTGCCTGACGCCATGCGCCGCTCAGGGCTGCGCGGTGCGCTCGTCCGAGCGCTCTTCGGTGCGCTCTTCCGGCCAGTCGCGGATATACGCCTTGAGCATCTTGTTCTCGAAGCTCTGCTCCTCGACCACGGCCTTGGCCACGTCGTAGAACGAGATCACGCCCATCAGCGTGCGGTTGTCGAGCACGGGCAGATAGCGCGTGTGCCGCTCGAGCATCATGCGGCGCACTTCGTTGACGTCGGTTTCGGGCGTGCAGGTCAGCGGCGCGTCGTCCATGATCTTGCGCAGGCTGTGCGTACCGACCGTGCCGTTATTCTTCGCCAGCGTCTCGATGATTTCGCGGAACGTCAGCATGCCGACCAGCTCGCCGTACTCCATGATCACGACCGAGCCAATGTCGTGCTCGGCCATCGTGTTGACGGCTTCCAGCAGCGACGTGTCCGGGTTGACGGTGTACAGGGTGTTGCCCTTGATCTGCAGGATGTCGCTGACTTTCATGATGACGGTCTCCGGAGGCTGCCGGCGGGCTGGCCCGTATCGGTATGTATGTTTCTGAATGGCAAGGGAAAAGCCGGAAACGGCCCGTCCGATGCGCCGATGCTAGCCCAAACCGGGCCGCCAAGTAAAGCGAGCATTCCTTCGACCGGCGGCCGCCTGCGCGTTTCCCTCGATGGCGCGGCACCGTGCCGGTGCTAGGATGCCCACCGGAGACCACAACAAGCGAGACATCCATGTCCGGAACCCGATTCGACACGCTGACGCTGCACGCTGGCGCCGCGCCGGACCCCGCCACCGGGGCCCGTGCCACACCGATCCACCTGACCACCTCGTTCGTGTTTCGCGATAGCGAACATGCCGCGTCGCTGTTCAATATGGAACGCGCGGGGCATGTTTATTCGCGGATATCCAATCCGACGGTCGCCGTGTTCGAGGAGCGCGTCGCGGCGCTCGAGGGCGGCGCCGGGGCGATCGGCACGGCCTCGGGCCAGGCCGCGTTGCATCTGGCCGTGGCGACGCTGATGGGCGCGGGCTCGCATATCGTCGCGTCGTCGGCGCTGTATGGCGGCTCTCATAACCTGCTGCATTACACGCTGCGGCGCTTCGGCATCGAGACCACGTTCGTCGATCCGCGCGATATCGATGCGTGGCGGGCGGCGATCCGGCCCGAGACGCGGCTGTTGTTCGGGGAGACGCTGGGCAACCCCGGGCTCGATGTGCTCGATATCGAGACGGTGGCGCAGATCGGACAGGACCATGGCATTCCTTTGCTCGTGGACTCGACGTTCACGACACCCTATCTGCTGCGGCCATTCGACCATGGCGCCGGCATGGTCTATCACTCCGCGACCAAGTTCCTCGGGGGGCATGGGACAACCATCGGCGGCGTGCTGGTCGAGGGCGGAACGTTCGACTTCGAGGCGTCGGGACGTTTTCCGGAGCTGACGGAGCCTTACGCGGGCTTCCACAACATGGTGTTCGCCGAGGAAAGCACGGTCGCGCCATTTCTCTTGCGCGCCCGGCGGGAGGGGTTGCGGGACTTTGGGGCGGCGATGAATCCGATGGCGGCGTGGCAGTTGCTGCAAGGGATCGAGACGCTGCCCCTGCGGATGGCGCGGCATGTCGACAATACGCGCAAGGTCGTTGGCTTTCTGGCTTCGCATCCGATGGTGGAGGCGGTGGCGTATCCCGAGCTCGAGTCGCATCCCGATCATGCGCTCGCGAAGCGGTTGCTGCCGCGGGGGTGTGGCGCGGTGTTCAGCTTCAACCTCCGGGCCGACCGGGTGGCGGGACAGCGGTTTATCGAGAGCCTTTCGCTGTTTTCGCATCTGGCGAATGTGGGGGATGCACGGTCGCTGGTGATTCATCCAGCGTCGACGACGCACTTCCGGATGGATGCGGCGGCGCTCAAGGCGGCGGGAGTTGGCGAGGGGACGATTCGCCTGTCGATAGGGCTCGAGGATCCGGACGATCTGATCGACGATCTCAAGCGCGGGCTCAAGGCCGCCGAGCGGGCGATGGGTGCGGGTGCGGGTACAAAAGGAGGCCGTTGATGGAACTGACCGTTCTTGGCCAGCGGGCCTATGCCTACACCGGCGGCAAGCCGTTCAATCCCGCCCTGCCCTGTGCCGTGTTCGTGCATGGGGCGCAGAACGACCACACGGTGTGGGCGTTGCAGACGCGGTGGTTCGCCAACCATGGGTTCTCCGTGCTGGCGGTGGATTTGCCGGGGCATCAGCGGAGCGCCGGGGCGCCGCTGACGTCCATCGAGGCGATGGCCGACTGGGTGATGGCGCTGGTTGCCGCGGCGGGAGCTGCGGGTCCGGTGCTGGTGTTTGGACACAGCATGGGGTCGCTGATCGCGCTGGAATGCGCGGCGCGGCATGCGGAGGCTGTGCGGGGGATTGGTTTGCTGGCGACGGCGTATCCGATGAAGGTTTCGGAGGCGTTGCTCGATGCGGCGTTGCATCGGGAGGAGGAGGCGATTGCGATGGTGACGCAGTGGTCGCTGTCCAGCCTTGCCAACAAGCCGTCTTCGCCGGGGCCTGGGGCGTGGATGCATGGGGGGAGTCAACGCCTGATGGAACGGGTCTCCCGCCGCAATCCCGAGGCGCATGTGTTCCATACGGATTTCTCGGCTTGCAATGCCTATGCGCATGGGGACGAGGCGGCGGCTTCGGTTCGATGTCCCGTGTTGTTCGTGACGGGGACCCGGGATCAGATGACCTCTCCGAAAGCCGCGCAGGCGCTTGCCGGGCGGATTGCCGACGCTTCAGTGGTCACGGTGCCCTGTGGGCATGCGTTGATGGGGGAGCGGCCGGATGAGGTGCTGGATGCGTTGGGGGCGTTTGCGAGAAGGGTGATTGCGGCTTGAGGGGGGCTTCGCCCCCCTTTGGGTCAATCTGGGCCCTCTCCCCCGGCCCCTCTCCCCCGGCCCCTCTCGTGACGGAAACGGGCGCAGACCGGCGGTGCGGCGAGGCAGGCCTAAACCTGCCCGTGCCACCCCGGTGGCACGACCTCCAGCACCGGCTTCCCCTCCTCCTGCTGCCGGAACACCACCTCGAGGGGTTGGTCCAGTTGAGGGTTGTCGAGGATGCCGCGCAGGCGGTCCACGCCCTGCATCTGGTGGGCCAGCGCCGTGCGCGGGAGGCGGGCGAGGTTCAGGACCAGGCGGTCGTGCAGCACGCGGAGCGTGACCTGCGATGGGTCGCATAGCAGCGCCCAGTGCGCCTGACCCCGCTCCTGCTGCAGCTTGCCGATCAGGTGCAAGCCCTTGAGCTTGCCTAGCAGGCTCGCCAGATAGTCCGCCTCCACCCGCAGCTTGCGCCCCATATCGAGCTCACCGACGCTGCGCGGCATCTCGTCCCGCGCGCGGTACAGCAGGTACAGCACGCCCAGTGCATCGAAGAATTCGCTGCCCGCGAACGTTCTGCGGCGCCAGTAGCCCTGGCGGATCACCGGCAGGTTGGCGGCAATCGTCGCGCCGAGCAGCGTGACGAGCCAGCTGACGTACATCCACAGCAGGAACAGCGGCAACACGGCGAACGTGCCATACACCGCCGTGTACGTCGGGATATGCGTGATGAAATACCCAAAACCGCGCTTGGCGATTTCGAAGGCAATTGCCGCGACGAGGCCCGCGACGATAGCGTCGCGCCATTCGACATAGGCGTACGGCACCGCCATGTACAGGAACGCAAACGCGATGGCCGACAGCGCGACCGGCGTCACCCCTACCAGAAGCCCGACGCCGAACGGAATCGTCGTCACGTACCCCGCGGAAATCGAAATGAGATACGAGCTGATCGACAGGCTCGCCCCGATCAGCACGGGGCCGAGCGTCAGCACGGCCCAGAAGACGAGCACGCGTTGGGCGAAGGGCCGCCGCCGTTTGACGCGCCAGATGGCATTGAGCGCGTCCTCCACGGTCAGCATCGTCAGCACCGACGTGAGCATCAGGCCGACGAGACCCAGCGCCGTGAGCCCTCGCGCGCTCTTGGCGAACTGGCCGATGTAGCGCGACACCGAGTCGCTGATATTGCCGCCCGGAATCAGATTCTGGAACAGGAACGTCTCGATCTCCCCGCGGAAGTCGCGGAACATCGGAAACGCGGCGAGCAGCGCGAACGCGACCGTGAGCACGGGCACCACGGCCAGCACGGTCGTAAAGGTGAGGCTCGCCGAGACCTGCGGCAGGCGGTCTTCGGCGGCGCGGCGCAATGCGTAACGGGAAAGCGCGCGCACCTTCTGCAGGTTCCATTCCCTGCGCAGGCGGGCGATGCGTGCGGCGGCCATGCGGGTTCTGTGTTCCTTGATGGTGACGACGTTGGTGACGAAAAAGATTGCGAACGGCGAGCGAGCCACCGATGTGGCCCGAAAGAAGCACGCAACTATAATACGCGCATTGTTCACGGCCCCCACCGCCAGACGCGCGGCAGGGTTCCCCCGACCGCCGAGCCTTCATGACTGACATCCTGGTCCTGTTTTACAGCCGTCATGGCAGTACCCGCAAGCTCGCCGAGCTGATCGCCAACGGCATCGACAGCGTCCCCGGCGCCCAGGCGCGCCTGCGCACGGTGCCGCCCGTCTCAACGGTCTGCGAGGCCACCGCGCCCGATATCCCCGCCGAAGGCGCCCCCTACGTCGAACTCCGCGACCTCGAGGAATGCGCGGGCCTCGCGCTCGGCAGCCCGACGCGCTTCGGCAACATGGCCGCGCCGATGAAGTACTTCCTCGACGGCACGGTGTCGCAATGGCTGTCCGGGGCGTTGTCGGGCAAGCCCGCCTGCGTGTTCACCTCGACCGGAAGCCTGCATGGCGGGCAGGAGACCACCCTGCTCTCCATGATGCTGCCGCTGTTCCATCACGGGATGCTCGTGATGGGGCTGCCTTATGCGGAGCCCGGGTTGATGACGACGACCGCCGGGGGCACGCCTTATGGGCCGAGCCATCATGCGCATGTCGATAACCGCGGGCCCGTGACCGAGCAGGAAGCGGCGCTGGCCGTGGCGATGGGTCGGCGGCTGGCACAGACCGCGTTGCGGCTCTCGGCTCCCGCGGCGGGAAGCACGGCATGACCGCGCCCGACGGCAACACGCCCGCCGCCACAGACAGCGGGCTCCATAACGTCGCGCTCTATCGCGCGAGCCTGTGGAGCCTGATCGCGCTGATGGCGCTGTGCATCGCGTGGGAATGGTTTCTCGCGCCGCTGCGGCCCGGCGGCTCGTGGCTGATTCTCAAGGTCGTGTTCCTGCTGCCCGTGCTGCGCGGCGCGATCGCGCGCAATCGCTATACGCTGCAGTGGTCGTCGATGCTGATCCTGCTGTATTTCACCGAAGGCGTGGTGCGCGCGACCAGCGACCGCGGGCCGTCGGCGATACTCGCCATCGTCGAGGTCGTCCTCACGCTCGTGTTCTTCTTCAGCACCATCTTCTACCTGCGCCCGTATAAACGACGCGCGCGCGCGGCCGCCAGACGCCAGCCGCACTGACGCGTCCGCCTATACGAGACAATACGAGACAATTCTTCCCATGCCCGCCGCCCACCCCGATTCGTTCCTCGACCTTTGCCGTGCCGCCATCGGTGCACAGCACGTGCTGACGGAGGCCGAGGACAAGGCCTCGTACCTCACCGACTGGCGCCGCCGCTACAGCGGCGACGCGCTCGCCGTGCTGCGGCCCGGTACCACGCAGGAGGTGGCGGCGGTCGTGCACGCCTGTCATGCGCATGACATCGCGATCGTACCGCAGGGCGGGAACACGGGACTGTGCGGCGGGGCCACGCCGGCGGCAGGCGAAGCCGCTGCCAAAGGGGTCGTCGTACTGTCGCTGCAACGGCTCAACCGGATTCGCGCGATCGATCCGCTCAACAACACCGTGACCGTGGAGGCTGGCGTGATCCTGCAGCAGCTGCAGGACGCCGTTCGCGCGGAGGATCGGCTGTTTCCATTGAGCCTCGCTGCCGAGGGCAGCTGCACGATCGGCGGCAATCTCGCGACCAATGCCGGCGGCACGGGCGTGCTGCGTTATGGCAATACGCGCGAGCTATGCCTTGGGCTCGAGGTGGTCACCGCTACGGGCGAGGTATGGGATGGGCTGCGGGGATTGCGCAAGGACAATACGGGGTATGACCTCCGGGATCTGTTCATTGGGGCCGAGGGGACGCTCGGGATCATTACCGCCGCGGTCATGAAGCTTTATCCGGCGCCGCGGGCGCGCGTGACGGCGCTGGCCGCCCTGCAGAGCCCGCGCGATGCGTTGTCGCTGCTGTCCATCGCGCAGTCACATGCGGGCTCGATGCTCACCGGCTTCGAACTGATGTCCGAGCTCTGCATGACGCTGGTGACGCGGCATTATCCGCAGCTCCGGTATCCCTTCTCGCAGGCGTATCCGCAGCTCGTGTTGCTCGAGCTGTCCGACAGCGAGAGCGAGGAACATGCGCGGGCGATTTTCGAGACGATGATGACGGCGGCATTCGATGCGGGCGTCGTGCTCGATGCGGTGGTCGCGGAGTCCGTGCAGCAGTCGCGCGATTTCTGGAATCTTCGCGAGCACATTCCGCTGGCGCAGGTCGAGGAAGGCAAGAACATCAAGCACGATATTGCCGTGCCCATCTCGCGAGTGGCGGAATTTATCGAGACGACGGATGCGCTATTGCAGACGGTGTTTCCCGGGGCGCGGATGGTCACGTTCGGGCATCTGGGGGATGGCAACCTGCACTACAACGTGTCGCCGCCCGAGGGCGAGGATCACGACGCGTTCCTCGCGCATCAGGACACGGTGAACCGGATCGTGCATGACAGCGTGCACCGGTTCAACGGGTCGATCTCCGCGGAGCATGGATTGGGGCAGCTGAAGCTTGGGGAGAATGCCCGATACAAGAGTGCGGTGGAGCTGGGATTGATGCGGTTGGTGAAGCAGGCGTTCGATCCGCGGGGGTTGATGAATCCGGGGAAGGTGGTTTGAGGGGGAGTACCCCCTCAACAGCGCTTCGCCAATGCCGCCGCTCGTGCCGCCGCTAATGCCGCGTCAGCTGCGACGCCTGCCCGTCGAACAGCTCGGCGCATAACGCCTCGCCCTCCTCCGTCAGGTGCGCGGTGCCGCGCCCTTCCTCGTCCATGGTGGTCTCGGCGAGTTCGAGTTGTTCGAGCTGGGTCAGGACCCGTCGCAATACGCTCATCTGTACGCCCGCGCGCTTGCTGATGCGGGCGAGCGACCAGCGTTTGCCGTCCGTTTCCTGGCTGGCCGTCCACAGGACCTGAAGGATGCCGGCCACCGCCGGGTCCATGTCCTCTGCGCCCGGTTCTTCTGCTGGGGTCTGGTCTTCCATGTTGTTGTCTCCGCTCTGGTTTATCCGGACATCTCCTGCACCGGTCCCGTGCGTGCCTGCAGCGACGCGACGAGCTTGCCCAGTGTCACCACGGCCGCCTCGATCTCGGGCGTCCATGCCGCACTGTAATTGAGCCGGATGCAGTTCGTATACGTCGGCGCCGCCGAGAACATGTGTCCCGGCGCTACCGTGATCTTGCGCTCCAGCGCGGCGTGATACAACGCCATGGCGTCCACGCCGTCCGGCAGCTGGACCCACATCACATAGCCGCCGGTCGGCCGGGACGTGCTGGTACCGGGCGGAAAGAACCGCCGCACGGCCGCCGCCATGATGTCGGCCTGCTGCGCATAGGCCTTGCGCACGCGCCGCAGATGGAAATCGTAGCCATCGTTCTTCAGGAACTCGGCGATCGCCAGTTGAGGAATCGCCGGCGTCGTCAGCGTGTTCAGGAACTTGAGGCGCTCCACCTTTTCGCGGTAACGCCCCGGCAGCGCCCAGCCGATGCGCCACGCATTGGTCAGCGTCTTGGAGAACGACGCGCAATGCAGCACGATACCCGTCGTATCGTACGCCTTCAGCGAGGTCGGATGGGCATCGCCGTAATAGAGCTCGCCATACACATCGTTCTCGATGACCGGAATGTTCTTCTCGGTGAGCAGCGCCACGAGCTGCCGCTTGCGCTCGTCGGACATCTGGAAGCCAAGCGGATTCTGGAAATTCGGCATCACCATGCACGCCTTGATGTTGCGCTCTTCGATCAGGCGCATCAGGGACGGCAGGTCCATGCCCTCGACCGGATCGGTCGGCACTTCCACTGCGCGCATGCCCAGGCGCTCGATCGCGTGCAGCATGGCGTAATAGGTGGGCGACTCCACGGCGATCGCATCGCCGGGCCTGGCCACCGCCTGCAGGCAGAGATTGATCGCCTCGGTCGCGCCGATCGTGATGATGACCTCGTTGGGATCGATCGTGTAGCCGTTCTCCAGATACCGCCGCGTGATCTGGCGAATCAGTTGCGGCTGCCCTGGCGGCAGGTCGTCCAGCACGTTCCACGTCGCATAGCGGCGCCCGATATTGTTGGCGTACTGGTTGATGCGCTGCCACGGAAACAGCGTGGGATCGGGATACGGCGAACCGAGCGCGACCGCCTCGTCCGAGCGGATCGACCGCAGCGTGGAGAGCACGAGCGCGCTGACATCCACCGCCGACGGGCGCGGATCGGGCCGCGTCGGGCGCAGTTCCACCGGCGGCTCCTCGCGGCGCGCGCGCACGAAGTAGCCCGACTGCGGGCGGCTTTCGATGATGCCGCGGCTTTCCAGCAGCACGTAGGCGCGGATGACGGTGGTGATGCTGAGCCGGTGATGCTGGCTGGCCTGCCGCACCGACGGAATCCGCTCTCCGGGCAACAACACGCCCTGCTGTACCAGCGCCTCGATGTCCGACGCGAGCTTCTCGTATAGGTTCACCGCCTGCCAGCCTTTCCACTGAGTCGATCGTGGCCGGCCGGCGCCCCCGCGGAACGCCTCAGCACAGCCAACGGCTGAGATCGTAATACGGAACGCGAACTTGTGTCCTCTCGGACATATGCGGAGCGATGCGGACGAGACCCGACGCGTCCCCGAGTGTCGCCACCGAGCCATCGGGCGCCGGCGTCGCGCGCACCCGGTCGGTGCCATCGGCGCCCGTGGCGCGCTCGACACGCCAGAAGGCATCGCCTTCGCCATGCCGAGGCACCGCAAACCCGCCGGCGGCTGCTTCCACCCGGCTGACGGGCGGATAGATCGATGCGCGGCCCTGCATGCGCCGCACCATCGGGGTGGCCAGCAGCACGAACGTCACGTAGGCGGCCGCCGCGTCGGCTGGCAGGCAGACCAGCGGACGGTCGCGCAGGCGGCCCAGCAGCACGGAGCGGCCCGGGTTCATCTGGACCTGCCGGCACAGCAGCTCGCCCCCGGCGGCGACGAGCGCGGCCGCAAACAATTGCGGGGCGCCGCCGACGCCATGGCCGCCATAGACAACGACCGCGTCGCACTCGCCCTCCTCGACCAGCTCGACGAGCGCATCGTGCAGCCTGGCGCCGTCTTCCGCGACACCTCCGCGCCGGCGCACGACGGCGCCGAGCGAATGGACGAGCGCCTCGAGCATCGGCCCGTTGGCATCCGGTGCGTCCTCGGTGGGCGCCTCGCCCACGCGCAGCAGCGCCACCTCCACGAGCCGGTAGACGGGCACCTCGTTGTAGCCCTGCGCCGCCAGTGCCGCGATATGGCCGGGCTGAAGCAGCGTGCCGGCCGGCGGCAGCGGGTCGCCGGTATGGGAGGCGAGATCGCTCGCCAACACGCGCCCGGCCGCGAGTTCGAGCCAGACGCGTTCCGACTCGCGCACGGGCGCCACGCTCGCGGCAAAGCGGGCCTGGGCTTCATCGAACTTCAGCATCACGACTCCTGGCGGAAACCGGACGCGAAGTTGCAGGGCCGCGTGCGGCTGTCCAGCTGCGACCGCAGCAGTCCGTTCCAAGCGGTCAGGCACGAGTCCTCGGAGCCCGGCACGCAGAAGATGACGCGCCCGTTGGCCGTGCCCCCCAGCGCGCGGGACTGGATCGCGGAGCCGCCCACGCTCTGGTACGACAGCGATCGGAACAGTTCACCGAACCCGTCGATCTCGCGATCGAACAGCGGCCGCACCGCCTCCGGCAGCGAGTTCTTCTCGTTGAATCCGGTGCCGCCGTTGGTCAGGATGATCTGGATGTCGTCGGCGACGATCCAGTCGCTGAGCACGCGGCGAATCTGGTAGCGGTTGTCCGGCACGATCGCGCGGCGCACGCAGCGGTGGCCGTCCTCGGCCAGCAGGCGGGCGAGCAGGTCGCCCGACGTGTCGTTGTCGGCCGTGCGCTTGTCGCTGACGGTCAGGACCGCGCAAGCCAGGGAAAGTCGATGGTCGAGGGCCATGGTGCGACTCCTGTATCAGCGTCCACCACCGTTGGCGGTGTATTCGACGTAACCGTCCTTGCGGCAGAAACTCAGCAGCCGCACGCCGGCGGCCTCCGCGATGCGGATTGCCAGCGAGGTCGGCGCGGAGATCGTGGCCAGCATCTGGATGTTCATGCGCGCGGCCTTGCGCACGAGCTCGTAGCTGGCCCGGCTCGAGAGGAACACGAAGCCGTCGTCGAGCGGCACGCGCTGGCTGGCCAGATGGCCGATGAGCTTGTCCAGCCCGTTGTGGCGACCCACGTCTTCAAACACTTCACGCACCGCGCCATCGGCGCCGCACCACGCCGCGGCATGCACGCCGCCGGTCGCGCGCATCAGCGTCTGCCAGGCCGGGAGCTCCGCCGCGGCGCGTTCGATCATGTCGCGCGTCGGGACGAGCACGGCACGCGGCGCGGCGATCGGCACCGGCTTGAGGTCCAGCAGCTCGATGCTCTCGATGCCGCAGACGCCGCAGCCGGTGCGGCCGGCCATGGCGCGGCGGTGCTCCTTCATGGCCATGAACGCGCGCTGGCTGATGCGCATCTGGACTTCGAAGCTGTCGTCGCAGCCTTCGACGACGTCGATCTCGTAGATCTCGGACGCGCTATCGACGATGCCCTCGGTCAGCGAGAAGCCGATCGCGAACGCCTCGAGGTCGCGCGGCGTCGCCATCATCACGGCATGGGAGATATCGTTGTAGACCAGCGCGACCGGCACTTCCTCGGCCACGTGGTCCTCGCCCTCGGTGGCGACCCCCGCCTTGTGGCGGACGATGTCGCGCGGGACGAAGCCGGGCCGCTCGCCGACGGCGGTGTCGGGCGGGCGGGCCGCGGGGTTGATCGAGGTCGAATCGGTGGGAGTCATCGGGTTCTCGCACGCTGGAAGCATGGAGCCATGGTATCCGACCTTGCCGCCGGAGAGGCGTACAGTTGCGCCGACGCTGCCCGATGACAGCATCGGCCGGACAAGTTCTGACGGCGGCGCCTCAGACGCGCGGGGTGGACCGGCGCAGCAGCACGGGAATCGACTTCGACGTCGGGGTGCCCGAGCGGTCGCCGATGCTCTCCAGCGGCACCAGCGGGTTGGTTTCCGGGTAGTACGCGCCCAGGCAACCGGCCGGGATGTCGTAGTCCACGAGCAGGAAGTCCTGCGCATGGCGCTCGACGCCGTCATCCCAGACGGACGTGATATCGACGCGCTCGCCCGCGGCAAAGCCCAGCCGCTCCCGGTCCGCCGCGTTGATGAACACCACGCGGCGCAGCCCGAACACGCCGCGATAGCGGTCGTCGAGGCCGTAGATCGTCGTGTTGTACTGGTCGTGCGAGCGCGTGGTCATCATGACCATCAGGTCGTCGCCGTACTTCTCCCGCGCGCGCTTGATCGGCGTGTCCTTGTCGATCGCATGCACGAGGAACGTGGCCTTGCCCGATTCCGTGCGCCAGATGCGGTTGCGGGACGCGGGCGTCAGATGGAAGCCGCCCGGCTTCGCCACGCGTTCGTTGTAGTTCTCGAAGCCCGGAATCACCTTCTCGATGGCATCGCGGATACGGCTGTAATCGCTCGCGTACCACTTCCAGTCGACCTTCTCCGAACCGAGCGTGGCCGCGGCCATGCCCGCGACGATTGCCGTTTCCGACATGAGGTCCGGCGACGCGGGCTTGTTCATGCCATACGACATATGCACCATGCAGACCGAATCTTCCACGGTCACGCCCTGCGGCACGCCGTCCTGCAGGTCGATCTCGGTGCGGCCCATGGTGGGCAGGATCAGCGCGTCGCCATTCATGATCAGATGGCTGCGGTTGAGCTTGGTGGCGATGTTCACCACGAGGTCGCAGTTGCGCAGCGCTTCCCACGTGCGCGGCGTGTCCGGCGTGGCCATGGCGAAGTTGCCGCCCAGGCCGACGAAGACCTTCGTGCGGCCGTCGAGCATGGCCTGGATCGCGCCCACGACGTCCTGGCCGTGGTGGCGCGGCGGATCGAAACGGAACACCTGGCCCAAGCGATCGAGGAATTCCTCGCTTGGCTGTTCCTCGATGCCGACGGTGCGGTCGCCCTGCACGTTCGAATGGCCGCGCACGGGCATCAGCCCCGCGCCCTCGCGGCCGATGTTGCCGCGCAGCATCATCACGTTGGACAGCAGCTGGATCGTGCGGACCGAGTTCTTGTGTTGCGTGATACCCATGCCCCAGCACGAGATCACGCGCTTGCTCTTGCAGTACAGGTCGGCCAGCGCGTCGATGTCCTCGCGCGGCACGCCCGACTCGGCCACGATGTCGGCCCAGCTCTCGGCGCGCAGATCGGCGATGAACGCGTCGAAGCCCGAGGTGTGTTGCGCGATGAAGTCGACGTCGAGCACGCGCTCGGCGCCGGCCGCGATGGCGGCATCGTCGAGCTCCACCACGCGCTTGCCCAGGCCCTTGATCAGCGCGAAGTCGCCGGCGAGCTTCGGCGTCACGAACATCGACGCGATCTGCGTGCTGGAACCGGTGAGCATCTCGCTTGCGTGCTGCGGGCTTGCAAAGCGTTGCAGGCCGCGTTCCTTGAGCGGATTGATCGAGACGATCTGCGTGCCGCGGCGCGCGGCCTCGCGCAGCTCGCCCAGCATGCGCGGATGGTTCGTGGCCGGATTCTGGCCGAAGATCAGGATCGCGTCCGCATGCTCGAAGTCGTCGAGCAGCACCGTGGCCTTGCCCACGCCCACCGTCACCGGCAGGCCGCGGCTGGTGGCCTCGTGGCACATGTTCGAACAGTCCGGGAAATTGTTCGTGCCGTACATGCGCACGAACAGCTGGAACAGGAAGGCGGCCTCGTTGCTCGCGCGGCCCGACGTGTAGAACGTCGCGGCATCCGGATTCGGCAGCTTGCGCAGGTGCGCGGCAATCAGTTCGAACGCGTCGTTCCACGCGATCGGCACGTACTTGTCGGCCTGCTTGTCGTAGACCATCGGGTGCGTAAGCCGGCCGTGCTGCTCGAGCTCATAGTCGGACTGCTTCAGCAGTTCGGTGACCTTGTTCTGCGCGAAGAACGCGGGCGTCACGCGCTTGCTGGTCGCTTCCGCGGCCACGGCCTTGACGCCGTTCTCGCAGAATTCGAAGGTAGAGGCGTGCTGGCGATCGGGCCAGGCGCAGCCCGGGCAATCGAAGCCGTCCGGCTGGTTCTGCTTGAACAGCAGCTTGTACTTGCCGCCGGCCACCTTTTCCTTGACCAGGTTGATGGCGACGTACTTGAGGGCACCCCAGCCGCCGGCCGGGTGCGTATAGGGGGCCACATGGCCCTTTTCTGGGGTGTTGCTCATAACGGGGGCGACTTCCTCGGACTCCGCGCGGAGCTCGATTCGGCCCCGCGTCACGAGAGGTAGCCTAGGGGACGGGAGCGGTCTGGGGAGCACACAGAGTGTACCGGTGCGGAGGAGTACAGTTGTGCGCCGCATCCTCATATATGCGCTTAAATTCACTTAAAAACGCAAACTGTACTCGTGCACCGATTCGGTTCCGGGCAGACCCGGCGTGGGGCTCAGCGGGCCACGGGTTCCCGCGTTGCGGGCAGCGTTTGCAAGCCGCGAATGTTCCCCTGCCGGCGCCACTGCGGATGGACGGTGTCCGTCAGCGTGAGGTTCGGCACGCGGCGCAGCAGCGTGGTCAGCGCGACTTCCATTTCCAGCTGCGCCAGCCGCGCGCCGAGGCAATAGTGGATGCCGCCGCCGAACGCGATCTGCTTGCCGGCATCCGGCCGCGTGATATCGAGCCGGTCCGGGTTGGCGAAACGCGACGGGTCCCGGTTGGCGGCGCCGATCATCATGAACACCATCGTGCCGCGCGGAATGTGAACGCCATCGACGGTCGCGTCTTCGAGCGCGGCGCGCGTCATGGTCTGCACGGAAGCGTCGTAGCGCAGGCACTCGGCGATGGCCTGCGGCATCAGCCACAGGTCCGCCTTGAGTTTCGCGAGCTGGTCGGGGTGGCGGAATAGCGCGAGCAGCGCATTGCCGATCATGTTGGACGTGGTCTCGTGACCGGCGGCGAACAGCAGCAGGATCTGCGAGATGACCTCGTCGTCGCTGAGCCGGTCGCCATCGACCTCCGCGGTGACGAACGCGGAGACGAGGTCCGTGCCCGGCTTAAGGCGGCGGGCTTCGACTACCGTACGGAAGTATGCCTCCAGCTCCTCCGCCGCGGCATTCGCGCGGGCGAGCGCGTCGGGCTGCAGAGGCGCCACGTCGAGCGCGGTGCTCACCGCGGCCGTCGCCGCGCCAAGGCGGAGGCCGTCGGCGACAGGAATATCGAGCAGCCGGCAGATGATCGACACGGGCAGCGGCGTGGCGAGGTCGCGCATGAGGTCGAATTCCCCTTCCACGGGCAAGGCATCGATCAACTGGTCCGACGCGGCCTGCGAGACGTCGCGCAGGGACTCGATATTGCGGCCGCTGAAGGCCTTGGTGGCTAGCGCGCGCAGGCGCGTGTGCACGGGCGGATTCATGAACAGGAACATGCGGCTCAGGCCCTGGAACACGGGCTGTTCCGGGCCCGTGTCGCCGTAACGCGCGCGCACGCCCGCCAGAAAGGCCTTGCCGAGCCGGCGGTCCGAAAACATCGCCTCGATCAGCGGAAAGCTCGCGGTGATGGCCAGGTTTGGCGCCAGGTAGTGCAGCGCGTCGCCGTCGCGCAACTGCGCATACAGCGGATAGGGGTTCTCGAAGAATTCGGGGGTCGACAGGTCGCTCAGCTTCACGGGACATCCTCCTTTCGGGGGGATTCTAGGGAGCGATGGCGATCCGCGTTTTCAAATACGACGCCTTTGCGGGGGAAAGGCCTTCGCGTGTTTTCATTCAATGAAAATATCGGTCATTTGTTTGACGCGGTTTCCGGGCGCTTCCTACCATGTGCCGCACAGAGTTTCGCAACGAAACCACCGGAGACAACCTGATGAGAGCCCTTCCCTTTGCGTGCGCCGCAATGAGCGTCGCAATGAGCGCCGCACTGAGCGCACCGAGCGCGAGCGCCGCCGAAACGTTCCCGTCCAAGCCCTTGCGGCTCGTCGTGCCGTTCACGCCCGGCGGCACCACGGACATCCTCGCGCGGCTCGTCGCGCAGAAGGCCGGCGAGGTACTCGGCCAGTCGATCGTCGTCGACAACCGTCCCGGCGCGGGCGGCAATATCGGCGCGGAGGCCGTGGCCCGCAGCGCGCCCGACGGCTACACGCTGCTCATGGGCACGCTTGGCACGCAGGTCACCAACCAGTTCATCTACGCGCGCATGCCGTACGACAGCGCGAAGGACTTCACGCCCGTCACGCTGGTCGCCAACTCGCCGAACGTTTTGCTGATCAACAGCACGCTCAAGGCGCAGACCATCGGCGAACTGATCGCGCTGGCGAAGCGCGAGCCGGGCAAGATCAACTACGCGTCGACGAGCACGGGCGGCTCGCCGCACCTCTCCGGCGAACTGCTGAACATGATGGCGGGCACGAGCATGCAGCACGTGCCGTATAAAGGCGCGGCGCCAGCGATGACGGACCTGCTCGCGGGACAGGTCAACCTGATGTTCGACAACCTGCCGTCCGCGCTCGCGCAGATTCAGGCGGGCAAGGTCAAGGCGCTCGCGGTCACGGGTGTGAGGCGCGCGTCCGTGCTGCCGTCGGTGCCAACGGTTCGCGAATCCGGCCTGCCCGGCTACGAGGTGAACTCGTGGTTCGGCCTGCTCGTGCCCGCCGGCACGCCGCCGGAGCGCGTCAGACAACTTCAGCAGGCCGTGGACAAGGTGCTCGCGATGCCCGAGGTGCGGCAGCGCATCGAACAACTCGGCGCGGAGCCAGGTGGCGAAGGCTCGGCTGCGTTCGCGAAGGAGATCGGCAGCGACACCGAGAAGTGGTCGCGCGTGATCCGCACGGCCGGCATCAAGGCGCAATAGGCCCGAGCCCCGCTCTTCCCTTGACAGGCAGACTCTCATGACCCAGACAAACACCCTGCGCATCGGCTCCGGCTCCGGCTGGTGGGGCGATCGCGTGGAACCCGCCGCGTTGTCCGCGCGGCTCGGCAAGCTCGATTACCTGTGCTTCGAAACGATGGCGGAGGCCACGGTATCCGCCGCGCAGGTGCGGAAGCGCCGCGATCCCTCGTTCGCGGGCTACGACACGTACCTCGACGAACGCATGCGTGCGGTGCTGCCGCATTGCATCGCCAACGGTACGCGCATCGTCAGCAATCAGGGCTGGATTCATCCGCTCGGTGCGGCGAGGCGTGTCGCACAACTGTGCGAGGAACTCGGCCTGCCCGGCGTCAAGATTGCCGCGGTGACGACCACCGATTTGACGAAGACGATTTGCGAGCTCGACCTCACGCTGCTCGAGAGCGGCAAGCCCGTGGCGACGCTGCGGGACACGCTCATCAGCGCGGAACCTTATGAAGGCGCGGCCCCCATCGTCGAGGCGTTGCGCGCGGGCGCGCAGATCGTGATCACGGGCCGCGTGGCCGACCCGTCGCTGTTTCTTGCACCGATGATGTTTCATTTCGGGTGGGCGGCCGACGATGTCGCGCGGCTGGCCCGCGGCAGTGCGATCGGCCATTTGCTCGAGTGCGGGGCGCAGGTGACGGGTGGATATTTCGGCGACCCCGGGTACAAGGACGTGCCCGAGCCGTGGAATCTCGCGTTTCCGATTGCCGAGGTGGAGGCCGATGGCACGGCTGTGATCGGCAAGGTCGCGGGTACGGGCGGGCGCATCGACCTCGAGACGGTCAAGGAGCAGATGTTCTACGAGGTGCACGACCCGCGCCGCTACATCACCCCCGATGTGATTGTCGATTTTTCGACCGCGCGGCTGGAACAGCTGGGGCCTGACCGCGTGCGAGTCAGTGGCGTGACCGGTTTGCCGCGTACGGACACGCTGAAGGTGTCGCTCGGCTGCACCGAGGGGCATATCGGCGAGGACATGTTCTTCTACGCGGGGCCGGGCTGCCTGGCCAAGGCGGAACTCGCCAGGACGATTCTTGCAGAGCGGTTCGCGCTCGCAAAGCTCGATGCCGAGGCGCTGCGCATCGACTTTCTCGGGGTCAATGCGGTGCATGGCGCGGCCTCCCCCGTACCGGCCTGCGAGCCGAACGAGATAGCCGTGCGCGTGGCCGCACGGACGCGTACGCGCGAGGAGGCCGCGAAGGTCGGACGCGAGATCGACAGTATGGCGGTTTGCGGGCTGGCCTCCACGGGCAAGCGCGTGCCGCATCAGGATCGCACGCGCGAGATCATCGGCGTGTGGTCGGCGCTGGTGCCGCGCGCGATGATTGCTTCCCAGGTGCAGTTCGTCTGAACGTTGAAAGGAGATACCGATGCGAGTCCCGCTGCGCCGCGTGGCGCATACCCGTTCCGGCGACAAGGGCGACACCTCCAACACGGCCGTCATCGCCTACGCGCCCGAATTCTATCCGCACATCCAGGCACAACTGACCGCTGCCGCCTTCAAGGCGCACTACGGCACGCTGATCACCGGCGACGTCACCCGCCATGACGTCGATGGGCTGCAGGTGCTGAACTTCGTCGCGGAGGGCGCGCTCGGGGGCGGCGTGTCGCGCAGCCTGGCGATCGACAACTACGGCAAGGCTCTTGCCAGTGCCGTATTGCGCTTTGAAGTCGAGATTCCCGACGCGCTGGCCCCGCTGCTGCGCGGGCCGGACGCGCCGGTGGCGGACCACTGAGCGCTGGGATCGATCGCTACGGCAAGGCGCTTGCCAGCGTCTTTCCGCGCGGCGCGCTCGCCCCGCCGCTGCGCGGCGACGCGCCTCGGCAGGCGGCCCTGTGCGTGTCCCCGGTGGGGACGACCATCCGCGTCCACGCGCTGGCGATGCGCCGGGCTTCCTGACCGAGGCGGCGCGCGAGTGCGGGTTCGTTGGCGCGTAGCCGCGCGCTCGACGCCACCACGCTGAGCGCGCCGATGGGACGGCCTTCGTAGTCGAGGATCGGCACCGCGATGCCGCCCATGCCCTCCACCACCCAGTCGAGAAACATCACGTGCCCGCGCGCATGCGCGGCGTCGATCTCGTCGCTGATGGCCGCCGCGGTCAGGCGCGGATAGTTCACCAGCTTGCGCGCGGTCTGTTGCAGCCGAAGCGCGCGTTCCACCGCCGGCAGCCAGGCCAGCACCGCGAGACTTCCGGCGCCAACGCCGAGCGGACGCCGCGTGCCCACGGTCACGTAGTTCGCATGCGCGGGATGCGTGCCGCGCTCGCGGTCCGAGCAGACGGCCTCGCCGTGGCTCGCTTCAGTGAGCACCGCGGTGTCCCCGAACGCCTCGACGAGCCGTTGCAGCGCGGGCCGCGCCAGTTGCCGCAGATCGACACGCCGCTGCCCGACATCGGCCAGCTGGAAGATTTCGGGGCCGATCCCGAAGTGCCGATGCGCGTCGCGCGTGGCGAAGCCCTCCCGCACGAGCATGTCGAGCAACCGCGACGCGGTGGCGGGATCCAGCCCCGTCGCGCGCGCCACGTCGCTCATGCGGCGGACTTCGGGATCGGACAACGCGCGCAACACCGCGAGCGCGCGCTGGACCGGCGAAGGACGCGATGCCATGAGGGCCTCCGTCGTTGGCAGGATCAGGAAATCAAGGGCGAGGAGATCGAGGGCGAGAAGATCAACGGCGCACCGGTCAGTTCCCGCAGCAGGCCCGGCGTGACCTCGGGTGCCAGTTCCACCACACGCAGGCCATCGGATGCCACATCGATGACGGCAAGGTCCGTGATGATCCGGCTGACGACGCGCACGCCAGTCAGCGGCAGCGTGCATTGCGGCAGGATCTTGAGATCGAAGCCACCGTCCTTCCGCCGCGCCACATGCTCCATCAACACGACCACGCGCGCGACGCCCGCGACGAGGTCCATCGCGCCGCCCATGCCCTTGACCATCTTGCCCGGAATCATCCAGTTGGCGAGGTCGCCCCGCTCGCTGACCTGCATCGCGCCAAGGATGCTGAGCTGTATCTTGCCGCCACGCACCATCGCAAACGCCTGGTCGCTGCTGACGATCGACGTGCCGCGCACGGTCGTCACGGTCTGCTTGCCCGCGTTGATCAGGTCCGCATCGACCTCGTCCTCGGTCGGGTACGGCCCGATGCCCAGCATGCCGTTCTCCGCCTGCAGCCAGACGTCAATATCGGGCGGGACGTGATTAGCGACGAGCGTCGGCAGGCCAATGCCGAGATTCACATAGAAGCCGTCCTGCAGTTCCGCGGCCGCGCGGGCGGCCATCTGTTCATGCGTCCATGGCATATCGGTGTCTCCTGCTCAGGCGGGGCGCGTGGTGCGCTTCTCGATGCGTTTCTCGGGATGGGCGTTCACGACGATGCGATGCACGTAGATGCCCGGCAGATGGATATCGTCTGGCGCGATGTCGCCCGTCTCGACGAGCCGCTCGACCTCGACGATGCAGAGCTTGCCCGCCATGGCCGCCGCCGGATTGAAGTTGCGCGCGGTATAGCGGAAACGCAGGTTGCCCGCATGGTCGGCGACATCGGCCTTGATGAGCGCGACGTCCGGTACCAGCGATCGCTCCATCACGTACTGGCTGCCGTCGAACTCGCGCACTTCCTTGCCCTCGGCGACGATCGTGCCGACGCCCGTCTTCGTGAAGAACGCCGGAATACCCGCCCCACCCGCGCGCAACTTCTCTGCCAGGGTGCCCTGCGGCGTGAACTCGAGCTCGAGTTCGCCGGCCAGGTACTGGCGCTCGAACTCCTTGTTCTCGCCGACGTAGCTCGCGATCATCTTGCGGATCTGGCGCGTCTCCAGCAGCTTGCCGAGGCCGAAGCCGTCGACGCCCGCGTTGTTCGAGATGGCGGTCAGGTCCCGCACGCCGCTGTCGCGCAGCGCGTCGATCAGCGCTTCCGGAATGCCGCAGAGGCCGAAGCCGCCGACGGCGATGGTCTGGCCATCGCGCACCGCGCCTTCGAGCGCGGCCGCGGCGGAGCCATAGAGCTTGTTCATGTGGTTGTCTCCTGTCGTTATTGTTTGCGGGGGACGGTGGCGAACGCGGCTATCGCATACTGGCGGTTTGCTCCCATGCGAGTTCGGCGACGCGCGCGAAGCGTTCGCCCATGGCCTGCGCATCCGCGCTGGCCGCCGTCCCGCGCGCCGAGCGGCCCTTGATGCCGTGCAGGATGGCCGCGAAGCGGAACATGTTGAACGCCACGTAGAAATCCAGATCGGCAATGCCGGAGCGTCCCGTACGCGCGCAATACGCGGCCACATAGGCCGCTTCATCGGGCAGTCCGATGGCGGCAAGGTCGAGCCCCGCGACGCCGCCAAGAATGTCGCGTGGCATGCGGAACATCATCGCGTGGTAGGCGAAGTCCGCCAGCGGATCGCCGAGCGTGGACAGCTCCCAGTCGAGCACCGCGATCACGCGCGGCTCCGTGGGATGGAAAATCATGTTGTCCACGCGGAAGTCACCGTGCGTGATGGCGGTGGCGTCGGACGCGGGCAGATGGGCCGGCAGCCAGTCGACGAGCCGGTCCATCGCCGGATGCCGCCCCGCGAGTTCGTCGGCGAGATACTGCTTCGACCAGCGCTCGATCTGCCGCGCGACATAGCCACCGGGGCGGCCATAGTCGGCAAGTCCGATCGACGCGTAGTCGATGCGATGCAGCGCGGCCAGCGTCGCGTTCATCGCGTCCATATAGGCGGCACGCTCCACAACCGGCACCTCGGGAAAGCTCGCATCCCAGAAAATGCGGCCATCGACCATGTCCATCACGAAGAACCAGCTGCCGATCACGGTGTCATCGGTGCACAGGCCATGCACGGCAGGCACCGGAAACCCAGCCCGCCCCAGCGCGGCCATGACGCGCGCCTCCCGTTCCACCGCATGCGCGCCCTTCACGAGCTCGCCTGGCGGCTTGCGGCGCAGCACATAGGTGCGCGCCGGCGTCCGCAGCCGGTACGTGGGATTCGATTGCCCGCCGCTGAACTGGTCGATCCGCATGGGGCCGGCAAACCCCGCCACGTTCGCTTCCATCCAGCGCAGCAATGCCGCCTCGTCGAGGCGGTGCTGCGCGCGCACGGGCACCGTCGCGCCCGCGTCAGCCATGATGGCCGCCCTGGAGCGTGTCACGCTTGATCTTCTTGGCCAGCGACCACTTGTGGACTTCCGTGGGACCGTCGTAGATGCGGAACGCCCGCAGTTCGCGGAAGGCCTGCTCGACGATCGTGTCGCGCGACACGCCATTGCCGCCGAGGATCTGCACGCAGCGGTCGGCCACGCGGAACAGCGCCTCGGAGACGGCGACCTTCGCCATCGAGCTTTCCGTGGTCGCCGACGAACCGTCGTCGAGCACGCCCGCGCACCAGTCGATCATCAGCGCGGCCTGCTGCAGGTCGATGAGATTTTCGGCCAGCATGAAACCCACGCCCTCGTGGTCGATCAGCAGCTTGCCGAAGGCCTTGCGCGTGGTGGCGTATGCGCGCGCGATTTCGTCCGCGCGCGCGACGGTGCCGAACCAGCGCATGCAGTGCGAGAGCCGCGCGGGCGACAGACGGACCTGCGCGTAGCGGAAGCCTTCGTGCGGTTCGCCGAGAACCTGATCCGCCGGCACGCGGAGATCGTCGATCAGCAACTGCGCATGGCCGCCCGGCATGGAACTGTCGATGGTATCGAGCACGCGTTCCAGGCGGATGGCCGGGTGAGGCAGATCGACGAGGAACATCGTCGCCTGCGCCCGCTCGCCGTCGCCGGTGCGCGCCATCACGATGCCGACCTTCGCCCCTTCGGCGCCCGTGATGAACTTCTTGCGGCCGCGGATCACCCACTCGTTGCCTTCCCGCACCGCGCGCGTCTGGAGCATCGACGGGTCGGAGCCCGCGCCGCCCTCCTCGGCCGGTTCGGTCATGAAGAACGCCGAGCGCGCTTCGCCGCGGACCAGCGGCTCGAGGAAGCGCGCCTTCTGCGCGGCGGTGCCGACCTTGCCGATCAGGAACATGTTGCCCTCGTCGGGCGCCATCGTATTGACGGCCACGGGGCCGAGCGGCGACAGGCCCGAACGCTTGAGCACGGCCGCCGTCTCGCGCTGCGTCAGGTGCGAACCGTCGGCCAGGATGTGCGGCGTCATCACGCCCGCGGCGCGTGCCTTGGCACGGAGTTCGTCGACAAGCTCGGCGGACGGGCCGTGCGACGCGGCGCGCGGGTCCTGCTCGTACGGCACAACCACGTCGCGCACGAAGCGCTCGACGCGATCCGCGATCTCGCGGCTTCTATCGGTGGGACACGGCGTAAACATGGCATTCCTTGAGAACGGTATTCGAACTGACTTAAAGCGTATTGACGAGGTGACCGCCATCGACAGCGATCACCGCGCCCGTCATGTAGCGCGACGCGTCGGACGCGAGCAGGAGCAGCGGACCATCGAGGTCCTCCAGCTGGCCGAGCCGGCGCTGCGGAATGCGCGTGATCAGCGCGCGTCCCGCATCGGTCCGCCAGAAATCGCGATTGAGTTCGGTATCGATATAGCCCGGCGCGATTGCATTGACGCGGATGCCATGCCGCGCCCATTCGAGCGCGAGCGTCTGCGTGAGCTGCACCACGCCGGCCTTGGACACCGCGTACGACACGACGCCTCCCGCCTGCCGGAGGCCAAGGATCGATGCGATGTTGACGATGCTGCCGCCCCCGCGCTCGCGCATTCCCGGCGCGAGCGCCTGCGCCACGAAGAACATGCCCTTGAGGTTGGTGTCGATGACGAGGTCCCAGTCGGCTTCGCTGTGCCTGAGCGCGGCACCTTCCCGAACAAGGCCGGCGTTGTTGATCAGGATGTCGATGGGACCGGCCGCCTCGACCATGGCCGCGCGCGAGGCGGCGTCGGTCACATCCAGCGCCACACAGCGGGCGCCGCCATGGGGCTCCAGTTGACGCGCCACCTGCTCCAGCGCGTCCACGCGCCGCGCCGCAAGGACCACTTCCGCGCCCTGCTCGGCCAGCCGCCGCGCGAAATGCGCGCCGAGGCCGCTCGAGGCACCCGTCACCAATGCGCGCTTGCCGTGCAGGCTCAGCAGCGTGTCCGTCATCGCATCGTCTCCTTCGTTTTTATGTCAGGACGAAATTGTAGGACGATTTCATCCTATGTCAACGATGGTTACTCCCGGGGTGCCGAAGGTGCCACAGGCTCGGCCAATCCATTAGAATCGCCGTCGTGACAAGATCGCCCGCCTCCCTTACCGCTCCGCTCGCCACCGGCACGCCCGTGGCGGGCGCGCCCGCGCCCGCCAACGACGCCGCCTCCGGCCGCAGCGCGTCCGACAACGTGTTCTTCGGCATCCTCAAGGGTCTCGAGCTGGGCCGATTCGTGCCCGGCCAGCGGCTCGTGGAAACGGACCTCGTGACCGAGTTCGGCGTCGGCCGCAATTCCGTCCGGGAGGCGTTGCAACGGCTGGCGGCCGAAGGCATCGTCGAGTTGCCACGCCACCGGGGCGCGATGATCCGCCGTCTGACGCTGCAGGAGACCCTCGACGTGCTCGACGTGGCCGAGCGCATGACTGGCCTGCTCGCGCGCGCCGCCACGCGCGGCAGCGGCGATCGCGCGCAGGCGCAGGCGCTGCGGGCCGCCGTGCAGGAACTGGTCGGCGCGGAGAAGGCGGAACGGGTGGGCGACCGTGGCGACCGTAGCGGACGCGGTGCGGCCGGTGCGGCCGGTGCGGGGGACGACGATGCGAAGGCCGGCGCGCGGCCGATCGTGTCGTTCTCGACGGCGCGCCGCCGTTTCTATCGCGCCCTGCTGGACATGGGCGGCAATCAGGAACTGCGCCGGCTGTTTCCGACGATCCATATGCCGATCGTCCACGCGCAGCACCGCCTGACGTCGCTGCAGCAGATGCGGCTGGCCGACTACCGGCGCATCGCGACCGCCGTGCTCGCCGGCAATCCGGACGAGGCGGAAGCCGCCGGCGCCGCGCACGTGCAGAACGTGCGCGCGGCCATCCTTGCGGACCGCGTGGCTTAATCCACCATCGGCGCCAGCGCCGCGGCGAACGCCTTCGCCATGAACTCGCGGTCCGAGCCCATCGTGAAATTGCGCGCGCCGCGCGCGACCCAGCGCTGCCGTTCGTCCCGCATCGCTTCCGCATCGGCGGGACGCAGCCGCATCACGTAGGGCACGCCGGCGCGCTCGGCGGCGGCGACGAAGGTCTCGAAGATGTCGGCGATGACGCGACCGTAGCGATCGCCATTGAGGCCCATCTCGTGCGCCAGGTCGAAGCGGCCCAGCGCCACCATGTCGACGCCAGGCACGGCCAGGATGGCGTCAAGGTTCGCCAGTCCCTGTTCGCTCTCCACGAGCAGCGTCACCATGACGTTCTCGTTGGACCACGCCACGAACCGCTCCCACTCCGCCGCCCCACGCGCGCGCGCGGCGCGCACCGTCGGACACGCGCCGCGCATGCCGCCATCGCCATGCACGCGGAAGCGCACCGCGTTGACGGCATCGCGCGCCTGCTCCGCGGTCCGGACATCGGGCACGTAGACGCCCATCGCGCCCGCCTCGACCGCCTTGCGCAGTTCGGAAGCGCGATGATCGGGCACGCGCACGATCGGGCAGATGCCGCTGGCTTCGGCCGCGCGGATCAGCGACACCGTCTCGCCGAACCCGAAGGGGCCATGCTCCTGATCGAGAATCGCATAGTCGTAGCCCGCCGCCGCCGCGATTTCCACGCAATCGGCGCTCGGCGTCTGGATATACAGGCCCGTGATGCATTCCCCGGCGGCCAGCTTGCGGCGCAGCGGATTCGGTGCGGGATACATGCAAGCCCCCTTATCGCGCGGCCATGCCGACTTCCGCGGCCACGCGGCGGAAGCGCGCGATTTCTTCCTGCTGCAGCTTCTGCATCTGCGCGGGCGTCAGCGGAATGCCCTCGCTGCCCTTCGGCGCGTACAGCGCGCGGATGGTCGCGTCGCTCGTCATCACGGTGCGGATCATCTCGCCGAGCTTCGCGCGGATCGGCGCGGGCGTGTCGGTCCGCACGTAGAACGCATTCCAGCTGTATTGCGAGAACTCGGCGATGCCGCTCTCCTTGACGGTCGGGATCGACGGGAAATCCGCATGCCGCGTGTCGCCGGTGACGGCGAGCGCGCGCAGCTTGCCCGAGCGGATCAGCGTCGAGGCGCCGCCGAGGTCCACCATGCCGAAGTCGAGCTGATTGCCGATGACCTCGGTCATCACCTGACCCTGCCCCTTGTACGGCACGTTGGTGAACTTCACGCCGGCCAGCTTGGCGAGCCATGCGCCGGTCAGCGCGAGCGTGGGCGAGAACGTGCCCATGTTGAGCCCGGACGGCGAGGCTTTCGCCTTCGCGATAAGGTCCGCGAAACTGTTCAGCGCGGATTCGTTGGACACGAGGATGACGTTCATATTGCGGCCATAACCGGTCAGCGGCACGAAGTCGCGCATGGGGTCGTACTGGAGGTCGGCATTGATGGCCGGGTTGACCGTCATCGGTCCGATGCTCCCCTGCAGGATCGTGTAGCCGTCGGCGGGCAGCGCCTTGACGGCCATGATGCCGATAGCGCCATCGGCGCCGGGCCGGTTCTCGACGATGAGCGGCTGGCCGAGCATCGGCGACATCTTCTCCGCGTAGAACCGCGCGGTGGCATCCGCGCCGCTGCCGCCCGTAAACGGCACGATGATGCGAATCGGCCGGCTCGGCCAGTTGTCGCTGGCCCATGCGGCATGACCGGCGCCGGCGATTGTCGCGCCCAGCAGCGATCCGACGCCGCGGCAGAATGCCCGTCTCGTGGTCATGATCTGTCTCCTCTCTACATGCCGGTCAGCGCGTGTCCGGCAGGAACTGGCGTTCCAGGGCTTCCACGTCGTCGAAGCCGATCCATTGCCTGAAGTCCATCTCCCGTATCGGAGCGATCGGCACCGCCTCGGGCTGCAGCGTCTGCCGCAGCGCGGCGAGGTTGCTCTGCAATGCCGCCGCGGCGGTGAGCAGCGGCAACAGCGGGAACGTGCAGATGCCGCCGAGCGCCTCGATTTGCTGCGTGGTGAGGTTGCGCTGGAGCTTGCCGAGCAGCGAGATCGCCAGCGGACGCTGCACGGCCTCGCGCAGCGTGACGAGCCCTTCGAACGTATCGAAGCATTTGCTGATCGGCTTGATCACGTCCGCGCCCGCCGCGGCGTAGGCCTTGCCACGCGCGAACGCTTCTTCGGGCGTGCGCGCATCGGTCCGGGCGATAATCGCCATCGACGGATCGCGGCGCGCCGCCACCGCCGCGCGGATCTTGCCCACGGCTTCCTCGATCGGCAGCAGCGACGTGGCGTCGCTTACGGCGGGACACTTCTTCGGCGAGACCTGATCCTCCAGCGTGAGCGAGGCAGCGCCCGCGGCCTCGAACTCGCGCACGGTGCGCATGACGTTGATCGCGTTGCCGTAGCCGGTATCGCAATCGGCCATCACGGGCACGGGCACCGCATGGCAGACCGCGCGGACCACCGACAGGTTTTCGGTCATCGTGTAGAGCTCGGTGTCGGGCAGGCCAAGCATCGCGGCGGACACGCCAAAGCCGCTGACGACCACGGCCTCGAATCCGGCATGGACGATCATGCGCGCGCTGAGCGCGTCGTATGCGCCGGGCACCCACAGGGTGCGGCCGGACTCGAGCCGCAGGCGCATTTGCACGCGGCGCGCGATGACTGTGGGCAGGTCTTGCAGCATCATTCGGGCTGGATATTGGCGCCGGCCGCCACGGACTTCCAGCGGCCGACCTCGTTGCGCATGAACGTCGCGAACTCCGCGCTGGGCATGCCCCCCACGTCCGCGCCGATCGACGCGAAATGCGCGCGCACGTCCTCGCCCTCCATGGCCCTGGCCACCTGCTTCTGCAGGAAGGCGACGATCTCCGGCGGCGTGCCCTTCGGCGCGGCAAGCCCGGTCCAGTACGTCATGCGGTAGTCGACGCCCGCTTCGCCGAAGGTCGGCACGTTGGGCAGCACGCCGAGCCGATGCGAACTGCTGACCGCGAGCGCGCGCAGCTTGCCGGCCTGCACGAGCGTGAGCGCCGACGACGGCCCGCCCATCACGATGTCGACGTTGCCCGAGGCCACGGCGGCCACCGCCTCCCCGGCCCCCTTGAACGGGATATGGCGCAGCTGGATGCCCGCCACCTGCGCGAACTGTTCGGCCGCGAAATGCAGCGAGCTGCCGACGCCGCCGGTGCCGTATGTCACCTCGCCCGGATGCGCCCTGGCATAGCGGACGAGCTCGGCCACCGTGTTGAAACGCGTGTTCGGCCCCGCGGCGAGGACGGCTGGCGACACCGACGTCGTGGTGATGGGCACGAAGTCGTTCGCGTGGTCCCAGGCGAGTGTCTTGAAGACGTACGGCAGCATCGTGTACGAGCCGTCGTTGGCTAGCAGCGTGGTGCCGTCCGGCGCGGCGCGAGCCACCTGAGCGATGCCGATCGTGCCGCTTGCGCCGGCCTTGTTCTCAACGAAGAACGTGTTGCCCGTCTGCTCGGTGAGTTTCTGCGCGACGCGGCGCGTCATCGCATCGAGGCCGCCGCCGGGCGCGAACGGCACGACGATGCGGACGGGCTTGGTCGGATACGCCTGGCCATGCGCGAATGCGGACGCGCAGGCCAGCAGCAGGGCTGCGAGCAGGCGCGGGCCACCGAATCGTACGACGAGGGGCTTCACGATGTTGTCTCCCGGATCAATGGGCGCTGACTGCTGTTTTTGCTTTCCTTTCGAACGATTATCGAAGCAGTGCACGGTCATCGGCACCTGTTTCGCCCAGCAAAACTCCACGATGCGGAGTTGCACGGCGTTCAATCGATGAGCCCGAGCCTCCGCGCCTCGCGGTCCAGCCGCTCGCGCAGCATGGCGGCCGTCTCGTCGAGCACCGGCCCGGACAACCGCGTGCTGAGTCCCGATACGCAGACAGACAGGTACGGCACCGGGCCCGGCACGGGCAAGCCGACCACCGACACGCCACGGATCGTCAGCGCCTGCAGCAATGCGTAGCCGCGCGCGCGGCCGCCGTCGACGAGCGCCTGGACGCCGGCGGCGTCCAGGCCGTAATACGGATAGCGCGACGCGTTGCGCGCCAGGCAGCGCGCCACCTCCTCCTGCGGCAGCGCCATCAGGATCGCGAGGCCGCCCGCGCCGGCGCCGAGCGGCCGCCGCACGCCGACATCGATGGGATGCGCCTGCACGGGCTGCGCGCCCATGGCGACATCCATGCAGACCGAGTCGAAGCCGTTGCGGCGGTTCAGGTAGATGGTTTCGCCGGTAATCGCGGCGAGGTCCAGCACGACGGGCCGCCAGTGCGCGACGTCCAGCGACGTCTCGTGGGCCGTCAGCATGCCGAACTCGTGCGCGAGCTGGCCGAACACGATCCGGCTCGACCGCTCGTTGCGCGCGAGCATGCCGCTGGCCACGAGGCCCTGCACGATACGCACGACCGTTGCTTCCGCGAGCCCCGCGGCCGCGACGATCTCCTTGAGCCGCATGCCCGTGCGCCCGCCCATCGCGACGACGCGAAGGATATCGAGCGCGCGCTCGATGCTCTGTGTGCCCGTGCGGCGCTCAGGCGTCATATTGGGCTGCCGGTTCTGCGCCCACCTCGGCCGCGCTTGCCATGAGCACGAGATCGGCAATCGCCTTGCCGCCCGCGGAAACGTGCGTGCGCATGGCGTCCGCCGCGGCATCGGCCTGCCCCGCGAGCATCGCCTCGACGACATAGCCGTGCTCGCGATGGGAACTCGGTACGCGCGCCTCGTTGATGAGCCCTTTCTGCTGCCAGTAGATAGCCAGGCGCCTGCGCAGCTGGATGATCTGCTCCGACAGGAACGGATTGGCTGCGGCTTGATACACCACCTCGTGGAAGCGCCGATTGGCTTCGATATAGGCCGCCGTGTCGCGGCGCGCGGCATGCGTGGCGGCGTCCTCGTGCGCGCGCGCGAGCGCCTGACGGCCCGCGGGCGTAATGCGTTGCGTGGCCAGCCGCGCGACCACGCCTTCCATCTCCGCCAGCGTTTCGAACATGGCCACGAGTTCTGCCGCGCTCGGCCGGTGCACGAACATGCCGGCGCGGGGCACGATCGTCACGAGCCCCTGAGCGGCGAGCATCAGCACTGCCTCGCGCACGGGCGTCCGCGAACTCTCGAATTGCTCGGCCAGCCCCTTTTCGTCGATCTGTGCGCCGGGACGCAGCGCGCCGGTCTGAATGGCGGCGATGATGCTTTCGCGAATGCGGTCCTGTAACGATTGCACGGGTTTACCCCTGTTCGTCCTTAAGAAAAATATCTATAGGCTGCGTGAATATATCAATTCGATCCACAGATATTACGGCATGGATGATAACAAACCCGTTCTGACCGTGGAGGGACGCATCGCCACGATTTCGCTGCAGCGCCCTGCCGTGGCCAACCGGCTGTCTCCGGAAGACGTCCGTACGTTGCGCGACCACGTGCTTGCCGTCAATGAGATGGATCACGTACTCGTGTTGCGCTTTGTCGCGGGCGGCAAGTACTTTTGCAGCGGCTACGACATCGGCGCGCTCGCGGGCAAGGCGGACGAGGGTGCCGTGAATTTCGGCGACGCGATGGACGTCATCGAGCAGGCCCGCCCGATCACGATCGCCGCGATCCACGGCGGCGTCTATGGCGGCGCGACCGACCTCTGCCTCGCCTGCGACTTCCGCATCGGCGTGCCCGAGTGCGACATGTTCATGCCCGCGGCACGGCTCGGCCTGCATTTCTATCGCGGCGGCATGGAGCGTTATGTCTCGCGGCTCGGGCTCAATGCCGCCAAGCATCTGTTCCTGACGACCGATCGCATCGATGCGGAGACGATGCTGCGCATCGGCTTCCTCACCGAGATCGTGCCTGCCGAGGCGTTGCAGGCGCGCTTGGGCGAACTGTCGACGCAGCTGGCGTCCATGGCGCCGATCGCGCTGCTCGGCATGAAGCGGCACCTCAATGCCATTGCGCGAGGCGCGCTCGATGCGGAAGCGCTGGCACGCGACCAGCATCGATCGGAGACATCGGCGGACCTGCGCGAAGGCGCGGCCGCGTGGAAGGCAAAGCGCGCGCCGGTGTTTGCCGGCAAGTGAACGGGGGCCCGTGAAGGCAGGCACGCGCAGGCAGGCACGCGCAGGCAGTCACGCGCAGGCAGTCACATGAAAGCAGGACCAGACGCGGCAGTATCGATCAGGCAGGAACGGGGTATTTCGGCAATTTTGGGCAACGACCAACAGTGGCGACACAGCCACGGAGGAGACACGCATGACCCAGCAGTTGCAGCACCGCAATCATCCGCGCATCGCGCATCGACAGACGTACGCGCCCACCGCACTCACCGCGCTCGCGGCACTCGTCATGGCATCCGCCCTGCTCCCGGCCGCCGCGTCCGCGCAGAACCCGGCGACGGGCTATCCGAACAAGCCGATCCGCCTCGTCATCGGCTTCCCGCCCGGCGGCGGTGCCGACAATTCCGCGCGCCTGTATGGCGACGCGCTGAGCCGCGAGCTCGGCCAGCCCGTGGTCGTCGATAACCGCCCCGGCGCCGGCACCACGATCGCCGCCGAGTTCGCCGCCAAGTCCGCGCCGGATGGCTACACGCTGCTGATCGCCACCGCGAGCCTGATGGGCGGCGACAAGGTGATGTATCCCAAGATCCGTTACGAGGCCTCCGACTTCGCGCCGATCACGAAGCTCTCGGCGGCGCCGCTGATCCTCGCCGTCAACAAGGACGCGGGCATCAAGAGCGTGACGGACCTGATCGCGCAGGCGAAAGCCAAGCCGGGCAAGCTCAACTACTCGTCGTCGGGCAATGGCGTGATCACGCATCTGGCCGGCGTCTATTTCACCAAGCTTGCCAACGTGCAGATGACGCACGTGCCTTACAAGGGCGGCGCCCCGTCGGCGCAGGCGGTCGCGGCCGGCGACGTGCAGCTGACGTTCGGCACCGCGCCGTCGGTCAAGCCGATGATCGACACGCACAAGGTCGTGCCGCTCGCGGTCACGTCGATGCAGCGCTCGAACTCGAGCCCGCAGTTGCCGACCATCGATGAGAGCGGCCTCAAGGGTTATGACCTCTCCGTCTGGTACGGCCTCTTCGCGCCCGCCAAAACACCGCCCGAGATCATCGACAAGCTGTACGCGGCCACCGCGAAGGTAATGTCCGATCCCGAACTCAAGAAACGCTTTCTCGCACAGGGCGACGAGATCTCCATCTCTTCGTCCGTTGCCGAGTTCCGCGAGTTTGCCGCGCGCGAAGGCAAGGTTGGCGTGGACCTCGCCGTTTCCAGCGGCGCAAAGATCGATTAAGCAGGAGCCACGCTTCATGACGCAGGACACCTCGCAGCAACTTCCGCTGGCCGGCATCACCGTCGTCGATCTGACGCGCGTGCTCTCCGGCCCCTATTGCACGATGATGCTCGCGGACCTCGGCGCGCGCGTGATCAAGGTGGAGAACCCCGACGGCGGCGACGACTCGCGGCAGGTCGGTCCGTTCGTCGACGGCGAGTCCGCGTACTTTGCCTCGATCAACCGCAACAAGCAGTCCATCGCGCTCGACCTCAAGCGCGCGGAGGACCGCGCGTTGCTCGACCGCATGCTCGAGGATGCGGACGTGCTCGTCGAGAACTTCCGCGCGGGCGTCATGGAGCGCCTCGGCTACACGTGGGAGGCGCTGCACGCGCGCCATCCGAAACTCGTGTTCGCGTCGATTTCGGGCTTCGGCCAGACGGGACCCTATCGCAATCGTCCCGCGTACGACATGGTCGTGCAGGCGATGGGCGGACTGATGAGCGTCACGGGCGAGGCCGGGGGCAATCCCGCGCGCGTGGGCGTATCCATCGGCGATATCGGCGCGGGGCTGTACGCGACCATCGGCATTCAGTCGGCACTGCTCAAGCGCGCGCGGACCGGGCTTGGCGAGCGCGTCGATATCTCGATGCTCGACTGCCAGGTGGCGCTGCTGGAGAATCCCATCGCCCGGTATTCCGCCACGGGCCATGTACCCAAGCCGCTCGGCACGCGGCATCCGTCGATCACCCCGTTCGACATGTTCGCCACGGGCGATGGGTTCATCGTGATCGCGGTGGGCAACGATGCGCTGTTCGCAAAGCTATGCGAGGCGCTCGATCGTCCCGAATGGATCGCCGATGCGCGCTTTGCCAGCGTGCCCGCGCGCAACGAGTATCACGTCGCGCTCAAAGCCGTGCTCGAGGAGCGACTGGCCCAGGACACCACCGCGCATTGGGAATCCGTGCTGGAGGCCGCGGGCGTGCCGCACGGCCCGCTCAACGGCGTGCCGCAGATCCTCGACAACGCGCATGTGGCCGCGCGCGACATGCTGATCGATATCGGCATCGGCGATGCCAGGACGCTGCGCGTCGCGGGGAATCCGGTGAAGGTGGGAGCGGCGGGCGGGTTGCGCGATGTGCGCAATCCTCCCGCGCTCGATCAGGACCGCGAGGCGTTGCTGCGCGAGTTCGGCGGCAACGCCTGACCGGTCCTTGCGACTACGCCATCAGTCCAGCGCCTTGTCGTTCGGGTTCTTGAACAGCGCCTTCATGTCTTCCGACAGCGGGAAGTCGAGGTTCAAACCCTTCGGCGGCACGGCGGCCTGGAACCACTTGTCGTACATGCCCTTGATCTCGCCATCCTTCATCAGGCCGGCGATCACGTTGTCCGACAGCTTCTTGAACGGCGCATCGTCCTTCCGCAGCATGCAGCCGTAGGCTTCACGCGACTGAGGTTTGCCGACGACGACCCAGTCGCTCGCGTTGCGGGCCTTCGCGCGCTCGCCGAACAGCAGCGCGTCGTCCATCATGAACGCCACGGCGCGGCCGGACTCCAGCGTGAGGAACGACTGGCCGTGGTCCTTCGTGCTGATGATGTTCATGCCCATCTGCTGCTCGTCGTTCATCTTGCGCAGCAGGCGCTCGGACGTCGTGCCGGCCGTCGTCACGACGTTCTTGCCCTTGAGGTCGGCCCAGTCCTTGATGCCGCTGTCCTTCTTCACCATCATGCGCGTGCCGATAATGAAGATGGTGTTCGTGAAGGACACCTGCTTCTGACGGTCCAGGTTGTTCGTGGTCGAGCCGCACTCGATGTCGATCGTCCCGTTCTGCAGCAGCGTGATGCGGTTCTGCGCGGTGATCGGAATCTCCTTCACCTGCAGGTTCGGCAGCTTGAGCTGCGCCTTGATGGCTTCGACGATCTTCGTGTTGATGTCGTACGAATAGCCGACCTGGCGGACACCGCCCAGGTTGTAGTTGAACGGGATCGACGAATCCCGCACGCCCAGCGTAATGACACCCGTATCTTTGATTTTTTGCAGCGTGCCCGTGAGCGGCTCGGCGGCTTGTGCTGCGCCGCTCAGGATACCTGCCGCAACCATCAGGCTAGCCAGCTTGGCAAAACTCATAACGACTCCTTGACCTTGAGGTGAGGTTCTTGCAACGCAAGAGCGATGCCAGCAAAGCGCACCGGGATGGGGCCGGCATGCCTGATCCGGGTGCATGAACCGGCGGTTTGCGCGCGGTGCGGCCATCGCGCGCGACGAGGCGTATCGACGGCTTCTCCGCGGCGTGCGGCATTCATGCGATACCATGTGGCTTGCGCAGCCGCGATCCGCCAAAGCGCGACGCCCTTCCCAAATCTGTGAAAGCCGGCGCCACGCCCGTTTTCAGCCCGCTAGGTAATTGCCCGCTGAATGGACCACAACATCTCCCTCATCACCACGCTCGCTGCCGGTTTCGGTATTGCACTGATCCTTGGCTTCATCGCCGAGCGCCTCAAAGTGCCGGCGCTCGTCGGCTATCTCCTTGCCGGCATCATCATCGGCCCGGCCACGCCGGGCTTCGTTGCCGACGTCAACCTCGCTTCCCAGCTTTCCGAAATCGGCGTGATGCTGCTGATGTTCGGCGTGGGACTGCATTTCTCTTTACGTGACCTGCTGGCCGTCAAACGCATCGCGGTGCCCGGCGCCGTCGCGCAGATGGCGCTCGCCACCGTGCTCGGCATGGGCATTGCCTGGTGGTGGGGCTGGGACTGGGGCGCGGGACTGATCTTCGGCCTGTCCCTGTCGTGCGCGAGCACGGTGGTACTGCTCAAGGCCCTCGAGACGCGTGGCGTGCTCGAAAGCATGAATGGCCGGATCGCGGTCGGCTGGCTCGTGGTGGAAGACCTCGCCACGGTGCTGGTGCTCGTCCTGCTGCCGCCGCTGGCCGGCGTGCTGGGCGGCGATATGGCGGGCGCCGCCGGCGCGGCCGGAACGCCCGGCGCGCATACTGCCGCCGCCGCGGCCGAGGCGAGCGGCGGCGACCTGTGGCTCACCATCGGCAAGACGCTGTTGCAGGTGGCCGCCTTTGTCGCCGTGATGCTCGTCGCGGGACGCCGGATCCTGCCGTGGGTGTTATGGCAGGTCTCGCGCACGGGGTCGCGTGAGCTGTTCACGCTGTCCGTGGTCGCGTCGGCCATCGGCATCGCCTATGGCGCGGCCGAGCTCTTCAGCGTGTCGTTCGCGCTGGGCGCGTTCTTCTCGGGCATGGTCATGCGCGAGTCCGAGTTCAGCCATCGCGCGGCGGAGGAATCGCTGCCGCTCCGCGACGCATTTTCGGTGCTGTTCTTCGTGTCGGTGGGCATGCTGTTCGACCCGCATATCCTGATCGAGGAACCGATCCACGTGCTGGGCGTGGTGCTGATCATCATGTTCGGCAAGTCGATCGCGGCGCTGGCGCTCGTTCTTGCGTTCCGCTATCCGCTCAATACCGCGCTGACAGTATCGGCGAGCCTGGCGCAGATCGGCGAGTTCTCGTTCATCCTCGCCGGGCTGGGATTGTCCCTGAAGCTGCTGCCGCAGGAGGGCATGAGCCTCGTGCTCGCGGGCGCGTTGATTTCCATTGCGCTGAATCCGGTGCTGTTCGCGTTTATCGAACCGTTGCGCAAGTGGATTCTGGAGAAATCCGAGTTCGCGCGACGGCTCGAGCAACGCGAGGATCCGTATGCCGAGCTGCCGATGACGACCGAGCGCAAGTACCTCGAGGGTCAGGTGGTGCTCGTCGGTTACGGACGCGTGGGACGCCGGATCGCCGCGGCGCTGGAGTCGAATGGCGTGCCTTACGTGGTCGCCGAACAGAACCGCGAGCTGGTGGAAAGCCTGCGCAAACGCGGCATCGCGGCGGTGTCGGGCGATGCGGTGGACCCGGCCGTCCTGATTCAGGCGCACATCGCCAATGCGGCGTTGCTGGTGGTGGCGACGGCCAATCCGCTGGACGTGCGCCAGATGGCCAACATCGCGCGGGCACTGAACCCGACGATCGAGATCGTGCTGCGGACGCACAGCGAGGAAGAGTCCGCGCTGCTCAACAAGGAAGGCATCGGGAAGGTGTTCTTTGGCGAGGAAGAGCTCGCCAAAGGCATGTCGGGCCACGTACTGGCCCGCTTCGCGCCGAGAACGCAGGCGGCATAAGAGAGCGGCCGGGGGAGAGGGCTCACCTTGGCCCCAAAAGAAGGGGGGGCCAAGCCCCCCCTTCCTCAAGCCAATGCCAACCGCGGCGCCGCGCTCCAGCGCGGCGCCTCCCCCCGACTCACCACACCCTCCACCCGAAACGCCCCCACTGCCCCATCCAGCATTCCCGCCTGCTCCTCCAGCGAGTGCGAGGCCGCCGCGGCCTGTTCGACCAGCGCGGCATTCTGCTGCGTCACACCTTCCATCTGATTGATCGCCTCGTTCACCTGCTCGATGCCCCGGCTCTGCTCGTCGGAAGCCGAAGCAATTTCCCCGATCAGATCATTTACCCGCCGGATCGCCCGCTTCACGTCGCTCATCGTCTGACCCGCCTGCGTGGCCTGCACGGAGCCCTCGCGGACCGACGCCACCGAATCGTCGATCAACCCCTTGATCTCCTTGGCCGCGGCCGACGAGCGCTGGGCCAGACTACGCACCTCCCCCGCCACCACCGCAAACCCTCGTCCCTGCTCCCCGGCCCGCGCAGCCTCCACCGCGGCGTTCAGCGCCAGGATATTGGTCTGGAACGCAATGCCCTCGATCAACGCCGTGATCTCGGCGATCTTGGCCGAGCCGCCATGCAGATCTTCCATCGTGTGAACGAGACGATCGACCACCGTCGCTCCCGCCTCGGCGACATCGTTGGCCTCGAGCGCCAGCGTGTTCGCCTCGCGCGCGTGATCGGCGTTCTGCCGCACCGTGACCGTCAGCTCCGTCATGCTGGAAGCCGTCTCCTCGAGCGACGCCGCCTGCTGCGCCGTGCGCGCCGACAGATCCGCATTGCCGCTGGCAATCTGCCGCGACGCCGTGCTCACCGCCGACGTCGACTGCTGCACCAGCGTCATCGCCTCCCGAATCCGGTCGAGCAATTGATTGAATGCCGTGGCCGCATACCCAATCTCGTCCATCCGCGCCACCGGCGCCCGCACGGAGAGATCGAGCGATGCATTCACCTGCTCGATCGACGCCCGCATGCCCTCGAGCCCACGCCGCACCACGCGGCACAGCAATCCGCCAAACAGGAAGGCGACGATCGCCGCGATGATCGACCCGCCGACGACATTGGCCACGGCCCAGTGATACGCCTCGGTGTTCTCGGCTACCTGCACGCCGGCGATCTTCGAGTTGTAGTCGACATGATCGTTGATGGCCTGCCGGAGCTGCGCCGCGCCCTTGTCGAGCGCCCCGCCGGGCGACAGCACCTGCCGCGCGGTCTCGATATCGTTGGCATTGGACGCCGCATAGAACGGCACCAGCGCCGTGCGATATGCCTGCATGCCCGCACGATCGGCCGCGAGCATCTTGCGATCGGTCTCGTCCTTGATGTCGTTCTGTTCGTAGTCACGCAGCGCGGCATCGAACCGCCCCACCGCGCCCTCGATCACCTTGTCGAGCTGCGCCTTTGCCTGCGGATCCGACAACACGAGATGCCGGTACCCGAAAACGCGCATGTCCGCGACCGCGCCCTTCGCGGCATCGAGGTCCTTGAAGCTCGGCAACACCTTGGACTGGAGATACAGCAACCGCTCCTGCGAGCGATGGATTTGCCATAGCGCGCAGGCATTGACAGCCGACAGCACGAGCGCGATCAGCACGAGCGTCAGGACGATACGTTTGACGATGGTCATTGCAATGAAATCCTGGTTCTGTGTTGGAAGAGACGGCATGACGCGCGGTATGTGTCCGCGTCGCCGTGATGACGCGTTGTTACGGTGTCCGTCGTTAGGGCGTCCGTTGTTACAGTGTCATTACGCCGTTTGAAGCCGCGCTGCCGCACCGATCTCGGCGCGTGTCAGCACATTGGGAACAGGTTGCACGGTAGGTGCCGCATCGGCGGGTCCGAACGGTTGCCGCAGCAGATCGCCATGCTCCGCGCAGAACGCCTCGCCCGCCGCATGGCCGATCTCGAACAGCCGCCGCAGGTTCGAGCGCGACCAGTCGGTGACCTCGGGCCAGTGCTCGGCCGGAATGCCGCCCATCAGATCGACCTTGAGCAGGCGCCGCTTGGGCCCGCCCGAGACCGCATCGACGTTGTGTTCGAGCTCGAACAACCGCACGTCCTGCCGCGCCAGCGCGACCAGCGGCGTGATGATTGATTGCACCCACGCGTCATAGAGCCCGCGCGGTTTGCGAATCAGTTTCTCGGATCCGAGGATGTCGAAGATAACCAGCGTGTCGAGGTCCCGATGGAGGCCCGGCGCGTCGGCGCTATCGGAGACCAGCGCGCCGAAGTTCACGGGCTGGATCGCCGCACCCTCGATGTAGTCGCTCTCGCCGATGCGATACGGCGGATAGATGAACGGAAACGCGAACGCGGCGCGGATATGGTCGGGCGTGATGACGTCCTTGCCCCAGACCTCCATGCGCGACTGCGTGACGTTGTACGCGTTGATATAGAAATGCGTGTTGCCTGCGCGCAGGGCATCGAAGTCGATGGCCTCTTCGGCAAACGGCAGGTGCGCGCACAGGCCCAGACTGTTCGGCGTGAGGTCGCTCGGCGAAAGGCTCGCGAGCATCAGCCGCATCCAGTCGGCCTGCGGGCCGCTGGGACTGTCGCCGCCGAACGCATCGAAGAACGGCCGCGTCCATGGCATCGCGGCGAGCCACTGCCGATAGATGTCGGCGGTGCCACCCGGCTTCATGAAGACCTTGTAGTTGACCGGGAAGTACCGGTAGATCTCGTCGGAGACGCCGGCTTCCATCCAGCGTTCCAGCGCGCCACGCCGGTCGCCGCCGCGCGGCACCGTGTAGAGCAGGCCCATGAGGGCCCCGGCGCCCGCAGTCGAGATGACATCGAATTCGATGCCGTGATCGAGGAATGCCGCCAGCGCGCCGGCAATCAGAGTGGAATTCGGCGCGCCGCCGCCAATTAACAACGCCTTTCTGGCCCCGCTGGATGCGGGACGCATTGCTGCATCGCTCATGTTTCGGCCTCTTGTTGTGCAGGCTGCCCCGTCGGCTGCCCACCGTGCCGTCTCCTCCTTTATTGGCGCCCCGCTATGGCGCCCCGTCTTTTCGTGATCGACTTTCCTTGAGTAACGGCAGCGAACCGCGTGACCGACATCCGCCGTTCGTGGGGTGTCGCGCCCGTCACCTTTGGTGCGTGAACCGCCCTTTTTCGTGACCACTGCCCCAGACTGGTTCGCCACACGCTTCGATCATCCAACGCTGGCGGCGATGTAGCGACGTCAATACAATGCACGACTTCTTTCCCGTTGCACGCCGTCTCGCGCTTTCCCGATGGACCTCACCCAGCTGATCTTCCCCATGTTCGCCATCGTTCTAGCGGGCTGGGCACTCGCGGCAATGGGCGTGATATCGCAACGGGTGGGCGAAGGCCTCTCGGAATACGTGTTCGCGGTGGCGGTGCCCGCGCTGATCGTGCAGACGATGGCGCAGCCGAACGAAGGGGCGGCCATCCACGTTGGCTACTGGATCGCGTACTTCGGCGGCTGCGCGCTGGTATGGGGATCGCTTACGGCGTTCATGCGATGGCGAGGCATGTCCGAGGGACAGGCCGCCGTCATCGCAGGCTTTTCCTCGAGCCAGTCGAACACCGTGTTCTTCGGCGTGCCGATCATCCTCGCGGTGTATGGCGATGCGGGCAAGGTGCCACTGTTCCTGCTGCTGGCCGTCCACCTCCCGATCATGATGACGGCGGCCACGGTGCTGATCGAACGCGGCGATGGAGGCAGCATGCGCGCAAGACTCGCGGGCGTCGCCAAACGCCTCGCCCGCAACCCCATCGTCCTCGCCCTCGCCCTGGGGGGCGTCCTGCGCGCGCTGCATATCCCACTGACGGGCACCCCCGCAACGATCGTCAACGCCTTCGGCACGACGGCATCGACCTGCGCATTGTTCTCCCTCGGCATCTCGATGCACCAGTACCGCCTGCGCGACGGCCTGACCGTCGCGGCCCTGATCACGTTCGGCAAGCTGGTGCTCCACCCGCTGTTCGTATGGGTCATCGCCTTCCACGTCTTCGACATGCCACCCGCCTACGCCGGCGTCGCCACAATGTTCGCGGCCATGCCGGTGGGCATCAACTCGTACCTGCTGGCACTACGCTATCGCGCTGGAGAGGCGGCGGTGTCGTCGGCGGTGGTGCTGTCCACGATCGTTTCTAGCGTGACGATTGCGGGGTGGATCAAGTGGTTGATGCGGGGGTGAGGGGGTTGGGTTTATGTTGGGGTGGGGACGGTGGGGGATGATGGGTGATGACTGCGAACGGCCAGTAAGAGTCGTTCGCGCCGTTCGACGCGCGGACGAGCAACCGTCTAAACCTCGCCGCGAAGCGGCCAACGACTAACGGGCCGAGAATGGCCCGTATATTAACTCCACCTCCTCGAAAGCCCGCGAACCCTGACTACATAAGGCTTTTCGCTGTCACACAGCCATTGCTGCCGCGTAACACCGGGGACGTATACATGCCCTCTGACAAGCCTACGGATCACTTCCGTCGCCGCATCGTTTTACGGAATAGCGGATGACAGCATGGTTTTCCATGGCGTCCGCCGCCTGCTCAGAAACCTCGCGCCCGAGGCGCGAGCTGAAGACGAGCGATGTCATAACGGACCACACACAAGCAGAGGTGTCCGCGGCGAGATGAAGAACTGGCTTCCGCCTGAGCCTCTTGAAAATGCCAAGCACCAATTGGCGTAGTAGGATGCAGCTACCTACAGCCCCGAACCAGTAACGACTCCGGAACAACAACAATGCAGAACAAGATCGTTGAGTTTTTGAGAAGGAAAGATTTCGTGCTTGAGAAAGAGCTAGGTTCAGGGGCCTGCGGAAAAACAGTACTCCTTTACGACAGCACAATTGATGAGCGTTTTGCCTGCAAGAAATACGCTCCGGCCCGCGCCGATCTCGGATCCGGCCTTTTTGACGCTTTCATGCGGGAGATAAAGCTACTACACCTTATCAATCATCGAAACGTAGTTCGAGTATTCAATTATTATTTATTTCCCGAGAAGCCCGCCGGCTACATTTTGATGGAGTACATTCAAGGGCTCGATATTTGGACAGCCTTGCTGACAGGCCCGCAGAATGTCAACGAGGTATTCCAACAGACGATTGAGGGATTTGCTCACCTCGAGGAGATGGGTATACTTCATCGAGATATTCGAGAAGGCAACATCTTAGTCAACACCAACGGCGTCGTAAAGATAATCGATTTCGGATTTGGAAAGAAAGCGGTCACCAGACCCGATTACGATAAAAGTGTCTCCCTCAACTGGTGGTGCGACCTACCCGCCGAATTTAGGAGCTCTATTTACGACTTCACGACTGAAGTCTATTTTGTTGGAAAACTCTTCGAGAAGATTATAACGGATTTGAATTTAGAGGAATTCAAGCACGCCTCATTATTGGAGCAAATGTGTCGTTATGAGCCGGCCAACCGCATAAAATCTTTCTCCGATGTCCGCACAGCACTATTTGCGACTGACTATGAAAGCGTCGATTTCACTTATTCCGAACGCGAAACCTATCAAGAGTTCTCATCAGCACTGGCTAACGCTCTCGTTAATATCGACCATAGCGCAAAATACAACAACGATGCCTCGGCTCTGCAAGGTAAGCTTGAAGAGATTTACAAGCGAGTAATGCTTGAGGAGTATCTACCGAGTCCTGCAGTCATTACCCGGTGCTTCATCAACGGCACGCACACCTATAGCACGAAACATAAGATACCCGTTTCTTTCGTCAAAACGTTCCTCCATCTAATTCGCGCCGCATCACCAGAGAAGCGAAATATCATTATGGCAAACCTACTGACAAAGCTGGATGCCGTGACCCGCGTGAGCCCAAATGACGACGATGACATACCGTTCTGAGAGTATTATTCGACAGCATCTATCCGCCGCAAAAGCGTTTCTATTAAATAATCATATGTGTGGATCTTTATATTATTATTATGGACCAACTGGCGGCGGAGGTTGGAGTTCCTTCTCAAATCCTCGGTTCTACGGCCAATGACGATTAGACCCGAAGCTGCTGCGGAAATATCGGTAAGCCCCAAGCCATTATCGGCACGACTACGCGCGGCGTAATTCTGGTTTTGAACAAGCCACGCGCGCCAATCCATAATCTGGCGTATTGCGTGATTTAAGTATTGCGAGGGGTCGCCACTCTTGTTAAACATTGGTCGCAACGGGCTCTCTAGCTCAACCGCTTGCCAATGAAACCCCATCGAATCGCGGTCGCCAATCACAAAGTCGGTTACGTGTTCCGCGCCTAGCTTTTGCTTGGGAATTACCCACCGTCCATGCCCGCCTCCAAGGTGCTGGATAAGCAAATTGGGATGCGCCTGTAAAAACTGCTGTACATCCTCTTCGCGTGTCGCCCCGTCAATCGCTGATCGAAGTGCCGTAAGGTCGGCTTGGCCCACGCTATCCCAGCGTACAAAGAATTCGGCTAGCGGATCATGTTCGCGTCGCACCGCCATGGCATCCCGGAATTTCATCGCAGCTCCTTGCGCTCCCGTAGCCTAGTATTCTACGATTCAGAGGCAGAGTGCGCTGTTTAACCTTCTACCAGATCTACTTCTGCGATTCGCAAAGCCCACGGTAACGAGGCTCAAACGAAAATACAAATGGTCTTGTTCGGCAGTAGCTCCCCAAAGGCCTAGATCTCTCAACGTACTCGCAAGCTCAACATAAGTCAGTGGCGAGACGATTGATGAGCGCCCGAGGAAGACACTAGACTACGAAATACCGGCACAACGATTCCGCCAGTGCGTTGCATCGACCGGTTGAATCCGCAGTCGGAAGTTGCCGCTGATGCCTACGAACCCTATCCAGGTTTTCCTTTTGATGCGATTAGCTTGCTCCTCAGCGCAGCAGCCAATCTGGATTTTCGATTGCCGCAGAGATCTTTGAGAGCATCCTCAAATATTTCAAACGCATCTAGGAGCGGCTCTCGGCTGACTGCGTCGCCGTGCGAGCCCAAATTTCTGATCATCCTCAACGCTGTAAGCGTTTCAGCGTGATCAGGCTTTATTCCAGAAAACAGTGCAATTCTGCCGTTGAGGTCGAGGGACACAGGCTTTCCATTTTTGCCTGTGGCAGATCGCGCAATCTTCGGCGTATCAAGCAGGACTTCGACGCCCACGCGCAGTCGGTTCGCGCAAGAATTGGACTCGGACCAAAACAATTCGTAACTCTTCCGAATCTGCTCCATAACATTTGCGGGCGTATCGGACGGCACATCAATTATCGGCGGCGAAGGAAAGTATTCGCGGGGCTTCAATACGCTTCCCAGCCCCCACTAAAATTCCTCGTCATAACCCTCCTGAATTACAATGTCTCCAATGACGAAACACCGTCCACCGCAACTTTCATTATCACATAACAATTTCAAGCTAAATCGCTCAACATCCCAATCTGGCTCCAGTCTTGGGCAAAGCGTGGCCGGAGGCGAACTTTAGCCCTTGTTTTCGGCTCGTAGTCTTCAATGCTGAGTAAAAGGGCTTCGCCGCCCTGATGCGGGTTTACGCGAACAAAGAGCTTAATGCTTTCCAGTAATTAGACGCTGCACCGGCGATGCCGCCAATGACAATGAATGCGACTACGACGGGGTGGTCCTTTACAAGGTCGGGGATGACCGACCAGTGGAATCCGTATTTGTCTGCCCACGTCGCCCTCGTCAACAGGCTCTTGGCGTGCATTCGGTCGAAAATGTTAGCCATCATGTCTACCTTGCGCAAAGTGGACTGATGAAGCTTCAGGTATTCGCCATTTTCAAAAGCTGCCGCTTCAGCTTCGCCTTGAAGAGCATCGGTGTCGGCGATCCTGTTCAGTTCAACGATACTCATCAGCCGGCCCTTCCGTCCTAACGGAGAGATATGGGGAGCATATTGACGCCCGTATAGAGTGACGAGCGCGCGTGCTATATCAAACTTGCAGCGATCCTGCATAACCCATGGGTCGCCGCCCAACACGCGAAAGCGATGTTCGAGCGCGCCGAAGCCATAATTCTCATCCCGCATGTTCCAGTGCAGGTATGTGCAGTCGGAGTTGGTCCTCAGAAAGTTGAAATAGCCGTCCAACATGGACTTTTCAAGAACATCTAGGTTCGCTTGAATGTCGTGCAGTTTACCTGCGAGTTCGGCCGACTTATAGATTGACCATGATTTCGTCTGACCAGAGTCAAGATTCCGAACTGCGATAGACGTTACTCGAGTGGAATTGCCAGATGGATTATCGTAGAAGGACTGGCACGAATAGTGGATGATATATACGCGGACGGACTCAATAAAAATCTCGTCGACTTGCTTACGGCATTTCTTGCGAGCCTTCAATCTCGACAGTTCGGAACTCATCTCCAACCCCGGATATTCTTATCTGAAATTACCTAAGAAAAGCGCCTTCGCGAAAAGGGCGGCTTTCATTAGATTCGGCAGCGCTTGGTTCTTGGTAGCCCAATAGTATGCACTTTCCGAATCGAATTGTCAGGACCGTTTATGCGAGATAAATGGATGAAGGCGTTATCACTTCTCCCTCCCTGGTGGTGGCGCGGGAATGGCCCTCCATATGGCGAAAGCAGCCGTTGATTGGCTGTCATGCGCTACGACTGGGAAGGGTCGAATGCCGATGCTCGCGCGGTGGTAGGTTGCTTCCGGCCAGATGGTGCTGGCATTTTTCATTGGACTCACTGTGGGCGGGGCAGGCCGGCGCACCGACCATGACGTCTCAATCCAATGCAACATCATCGACTTCATTTGTTCGAGCCCCACTTGTCAGCCAACAACACCTATTCTTTCTCTACTCCATGCCCCCAGCCGGGCACGCTGATGTAATAGCGCACCGCTTTGCCCTCGCCCTGGCTCCACAGCTGACCACCCTTGACCATCTCGCTCAGGTCGCGCGTAGCCGTCGCCTTCGAGACCCCAGTCATTTTCATGTACTTCTCGGCGTTCAGACCGCCCAGGAAGCCGCCGTCACCGTCGTCCAGGAGCCGTTGCAGTACTTTGCGCTGCCTGTCGTGAAGACCGCTCCCTTTCTGCTTCTCCCAAAACTGCCTCTTCTCGATGGCTTGATCGATAACGCCACTGGCTGCATCGCAAGCAGCCGCGATTTGACGAGCGAACCACTGCACCCATGCCGTGACATCGCTTTCGCCGCGCTGCGCCAGGTTCAATGCGTCGTAGTACGCCGAACGCAAAGTCAGGAGTTGCCGCGAAAGACTGTATAGACGTACTGGCTGTCGCAGGTGCTGCGCCATCGCCATGTCAACGATCGCTCGACCAATACGCCCGTTTCCGTCCTCGAACGGGTGGATGCTCTCGAACCACAGGTGCGCGATGGCGGCGCGGGCAAAACCGTCAATGGGTTTCCCACCGCCTGCCGGCAACAACGAGGCCCTCACCGGTGAGGTGTCTTCGAACCAGTTGAGGAAGCGATTCATCTGCTCGGGCACGTCCTTTGAAGGCGGCGCCTCGTAATGGACCACTTCGCGACCGGGTTGGCCACTAACGATTTGCATAGGATCAGCGTGGTCCCGATAGCGACCCACCGCGATCCGCTGGATGCCTGACGTGCCGCCTGGAAATAGCGCGGATTGCCAGCGGCAGAGGCGATCTTCGTCCAAAGGCGTATCGATGGCTGTGGTGGCGTCACTGATAACTTCCACGAGCCCGTCGACGCTGCGGTTGATTGGGCCAGACGTGGACAAGCCGAGCCGCCTCATGACGGAGGAGCGTACCGCGTCCAGCGAAAGGCGCTCTCCCTCGATGGCGGCAGTCGCCAGCACTTCATCGGACAGCGCCTCCAGGGCGACCTGACTTGTCGTGTCTATGCCGATAGCGGCTGCCTTGCCTTCCAAAACTCCGTGCAAACGGTAGGCTTCAGCCAGATCGAGCGCGACCGCACTGGGGTCATAGGCGAGAACACCTTCTGGCCAATCCGGGCGCCGCCAGATCCATGGGGAGTTGGAGCGTGATGTCGTCATGAGCCGCATTATACAAAATGCGGCTCAGCTTATGAGCCGTATTTGGAGTATTGCGGCTCAATGTGCAGCATGCTTCTCTCTTTTTGGCTAGCTGCGGCATCGTCTCAGCGATACGCGCGTCGGGAGACGCACCGCAGCCGCGCGAGGCGTCCTAATGTGCCTCACTCCTCGATAGGCGCGAACGGGTTGATCGTGTTCCACACCACACCAGACTCCGAAGTGCCCGCCGTGCCAAACTGGAAGCCCGGCGTCGGCAGGACGTTGTGATCGACGGACGGCCGCCGTGACGTAGCGGGCGAGCTCGTGGGCGTACCTGCCGGCGAATGCCAGCTGGCCTTGAGCGTGGTACCGATCTTCTCGTAGAACGCTTTCAGTTCCGCGACGGTCTTGATAATGGTCCACGTGCCGTGATCGCACATCGCCACTGGAAGCAGCGCGCGGGTCTTCTCGGGATCGGGCGCCTGCCGGTCGACATTGAGCAGATGCGCGTAGAAATTGTGCTGCGGCCCATGTTGCACGATGCCGCGATGGGCATCGGGATAAGGTCGGTGCGGGTCCACCTCCCCTACGGCCAGATTGAATGCATCGATATAGGGTTTCTCGAAGCCTTGCGGCACCGGCCCACGGCGGCCGGAGAGGTTCAGGAGGTCGCCCATGTCGCCATCGCCGGTCACCGGGATCTTGCCCTGCGCAAGCGCGGCATGGAATGTCCCAGCGCCGCTGACGAGATCTCTGTCATCCACGCCGATCACGTCGAACGGATTGCCGCCCCGCTGCGTTTGCGGATCGAAGATGTACAGGCCGTTCAGTTGGCCGCCCTCCTCTGCCCATTGACCGACATAGCCGTCGAGATCGAGCGCGCGCGCCTCGGCGAGCCGTGCCTCGACGCCCTCGTCGCCGTAGGCCCGCTGCAGCGACCGCGCCTTGATCGAGTTGTCCTTGATCGAGGCCGGCTTCGGGATGGCGCCGGTAGCCAGGCGCTTGAGCGTCTCCGGCCCCGCCTCCCGAAAACTCACGGCGACGTTCATGATGCGCGCGGCCTCGCCGATGGCCCGCACGTGGTCGGGTAACAGATAACGCTCTGCTATCTCGCTCTCCACCGCAGTCAGCGGCCTGTTGCGCGCGTTGTTGGCGGTGCTGCCCTGCACGCGGCAATCGACCCTGAGCGCGTTCTGGATGGCCTCGCGCCGGGCGGCACTCAGCTCCAGCGGTACCACCGAGTTGCGGCGCGAATCGCTCGGGGAATGCGTTAGCGCATTCCAGCCGCTCGACTGCACCGAACTCCTGCGTCGCACCGGCCCCGGCGCGCCATCCGCTGCCGACCCGCGCCGGGACAGCGTGAGCGGCTGCAGGAACGGATCGACCGACGAGCGCCGGCGCTCCGTGTGCGAGGCGTTGCGCGCGGACGTTTGAGCGCTTGCAGGTTGCGTGCCGTCCGCCGAGGAGAGGCTACCGGTCCGGACTGGGGCTGGTGTGGTGATGGGCATGACGCGCGTGCGGGGCCTTCGAGATAGAACGTCTATCATCGCCGGCCGCAGGCATTGCCGCACACCGCAAATGCGAAATGGGACATGCCCGAGCGAAACAAGCGCGGACGTTGACCCACGATCTCCGACCGCGCAATCGCCGCCCCCTTATGCGAACTGGACGGCGGTCTTGAAATACATCACGTCGTCCTTCATGCCGACCGCCTGTTCGCGCAACGCCTGTGCCGCGGCCGAGGACTGTTCCACCAGGGCCGCGTTTTGTTGCGTCACCTGATCGATCTGCGCGATGGCCTGGCTCACCTGTTCGAGGTTCTTGCTCTGTTCGTCGGATGCCGCGGAAATCTCGCCGACGATGTCGGAGACACTGGCGATCGCCGCGCTGATTCGTTCCATCGCGCCGCTGACGCCCTCGGCCTGCTGAGCACCCACCTGAACCTTCTCCGTGGACACCTCGATCAGTTCCTTGATCTCCTTGGCTGCGCCAGATGCCCGTTGGGCAAGCGATCGTACCTCACCGGCGACAACAGCGAAGCCGCGTCCCTGCTCGCCCGCACGGGCTGCCTCGACGGCGGCATTGAGCGCCAGGATATTGGTCTGAAACGCGATCCCTTCGATCATCCCCGTGATCTCCGCAATCTTCTTCGACCCGGCGCTCACCTCGCCGACGGTTCTCACCATCGCGGCGACGTCGCTACGCCCGGATTCCGTCATCTCTCTGGCGCTTTGCGCGAGAGACGTCGCCCGGCGCGCATGGTCCGCGTTCTGATTCACCGTTTCCGTCAGTTGCACCATGCTGGCCGCGGTTTCCTCGATGGAAGCCGCTTGCTCCTCGGTCCGAGACGACAGATCCATATTGCCGGATGCAATCTGTCCGGCGGCGCCAGCAACCGCCACGCTGGCCGCGCGGATGTTCCCGACTGTGCCGCCCAGCTTGTCATTCATGTCCTTCAGCGCCTGCAGCAGCTCGCCCGTCTCGTCGCGGGACCTGATCACGATCTCACTCGACAAGTCACCATCCGCCACGCGCCGCGAGACGCTGACCGCCTGCGCCAGCGGCGTGCTGATACTGCGCGTCATGTAAAACGCACAGAGACACCCAAGGACCAGGACCAGCGCTTCCAGCATCAGGATCAGCGTGCGGCTTCTGGAGGCAACGCCGTCGATCTGCCTGGCGGTATCGTCAATGGCGCGCCGCTGCACTTCAATCAGCTCCCGCATGGTGCCTTGATATGCATTCGCCGCCGGGGTGAATTCCTTGTCGAGAATCCGGTTCGCTTCATCGACATTACCCGCGGCCTTCGCCTTGTTGATGGCATCGCGAGAGCTCAGATAGGCCTTGCGCAACGTTCCGATCTTGCTCGACAGCGCCTTTTCTTCGTCGGTCGAAAGGAGGGCCTCGACCTTCTTCTGAAGTTCCCCCGAAACCCGGGAAGACTCGGCGGCCTCCTGGGCGAAAAATGGTCCCAGCGCGGGATCGCTGCTCTTGGCGATGGCTGTGGTGCGACGGATACCCGATGCCAGATTCGCATACCAGTCGCCAATCAGCCTCTCCTTGAGAAGCGGTACCGTCATCATCTCCCGCGTTGCCGATGCAACGTTATCGAGACGCCAGAGGGCGATGGCGGTAATCGCGATCGAAAATGCCAGTACCACTGCAAAGCCGACCGCAAGCCGCTTGCCAATCCTCATATGCCCGATGAATCCCATTCGTTTCCCCGTTGTCCCCTATGCCCCGGCCGAGTCGTTCGCGGGGTCGTTTCGCCGTACCTCCCCTGAACGGCCATTCCGGCCGAGGTTTCCACCCAACCTCGGAGGGGTGAAGAATTTCACGGTATTGCCGTGCGAGGCTTCCGAGGGGATCCCGGTCTCGCTCGATGCCGAGATGGATCATGCGGACAGGCAAGGTTGCCTCACGGCAACGCCACGCTCATCCCGCCATCGGCCATGACCACCGCGCCGACGACGAAGCTCGCTTTCTCCGACGCGAGAAACCCGATGACTTGTGCGATCTCCTTTGGCTCGGCCGCACGGCGGATCGGGGCCTTCTTGCCGTGCTCGGCGAGAAACGCGGGACCGTCCGCATGGATGTGGTTGGTGATGTTGGTGACGACGTCACCCGAGCCCACCGCATTGACGCGAATGCCGTGTTCGATGGCTTCCAGCGAAAGCGCTCGCGTCAGCTGCGCCAGCGCGCCCTTCGACGCCGCATACGCGGCGATCGTCGGAAAGGCCTGATAGCACGCGTAGGAGCCCACATTGACGATGGCACCGGTCTTTGCCGGCACCATGGCGCGCATGGCTTCCCGCGAGAACAGGAAAGCGCCCGTGGCATTGACGGCCTGGATGCCATTCCAGTCCTCCAGCGACATGTCCACCAGCGGCTTGTTGATGATGACCGCGGCGTTGTTGACGAGAATGTCCAGCTTGCCGAAGCGCTCGATGGCCGTGTTCACGGCTAGCACAGCGCTTTCCTCCCGCGATACGTCAGCGATGACGGGAACGACGCCGGGGCGGGCAAGCGTCTCCACGGTGTCGCTGCGATCGACAGCAATGACATTGGCGCCTTCGCTATGAAGGAGTTCCGTTGTGGCAAGACCGATGCCGCTGCCTGCGCCGGTGACGATGGCAACCTTGCCAGCGAAGGCGCCGTTTTCCATGTGTCGTGATGTCATGATGTTCTCCTGATTGGTTTGGTCCTGCAGGTTGGATGGATCAGAACGGGCTGGCGGTGGGCCGTACGACGATCTCGCTAACGTCCACGTCGGCGGGCTGCTGCACCGCATAGGCGATGGCACGTGCGATCGCGTCAGGAGTGATAGCGATACGGCGGAACTCCTGCATCGCCGTGCGCGCGGTGTCGTCGGAGATCGAGTCGGCCAGTTCGGATTCCACGACGCCGGGGCAAATCACCGTCACGCGGATCTTGTCGGTTTCCTGACGCAGCCCATCGGAGATGGCCCGCACGGCAAACTTGGTGGCGCAGTAGACCGCGGCCGTGGGCGACACGGAAAGTCCCCCAATCGAGGAGATGTTGATGATCTGCCCCACCCTTTGCGCTTCCATCGTCGGCAGCACGGCGGCAATGCCATGCAGCACGCCACGAATGTTCACGTCGATCATCCGGTCCCACTCGCCGAGCTTCAGCGCGTTGAGCGGGGAAAGCGGCATCACGCCCGCGTTGTTGACCAGCACGTCGATGCGACCGAAGGCATCGAGCGCGAACCGGGCGAATGCCGCCACGTCGTCGGCCGAGGTCACGTCGAGCTCGCGGTAACGGACCACGCCGCCGGAGGATTCGATCGATGCCGCCAGCTCAGCCAGCCTGTCGGTGCGGCGAGCACCGATGACGAGCCGGTGCCCCTGCGCCGCGAGCAGGCGGGTGGCGCCCTCACCAATGCCGCTGCTGGCGCCGGTGATCAGAATGACTTTCGATTTGTCGGTCGCGTTTGCCATGTTGCATACTCCTATCGTTGGTCTGATCCGGCCGCGGAGGCCGGCGCTCGATGCCGGGCGCTCCGTAGTCACGTTTCGGCTTTCAATGAAGCGGTACGGTTCGTCGGCCGGTGAGTGAATGATAGGAACGACCTCCCTGCTGGCGAATACACGGACCGATGCCATCGTTGCCTATTCCTATCGAATGGGCTGGCAGAGAGGGAGATGCGCGGCTAGAATGCCGCGTGTCGGCAAATGAGAGGAGATTGCGGTGTCGAAGGTCCGCTCCCCCGCTTCCGTCAGGATGGTTCGCCTGATCGAGAAACTGGCGCCCAACGAGGGCTATACGCAGTCGGCGCTCGACAGCGTCAGGCTGATGCGCTCAGACCGGCCGCTTGGGCGCACCCCGGTGCTCTATGAGCCGAGCATCGTCATCGTGTGCCAGGGCCGCAAGCTGGGGTTTCTCGGCAACGAGGTCTATGTCTACGATGCGCAGCACTATCTGGTGCTGTCCGTGCCGCTGCCCTTCTCGACGGAGACCCACGCGTCCGCGGAGGAGCCCATGCTCGCTGTCTCCATCCGTCTGGACCTCATCGAGCTAAGCGAGCTGATCGCGCAGATCGGCGCGAGCGGACAGCTTCCTGAAGCGCCGCCGAACGGCATGGTGTCCACCGCGCTGGACGGCCATATGGCCGATGCAACCGTCAGGCTGCTGGAAGCGTTGACGGTCCCCATGGATGCCCAGATTCTGGGACCGGCCCTGGTCCGGGAAATCTGCTACCGGGTCCTGACGGGCGCACAAGGAGGCGCGATGCGTGCCGCATTGGCGCACCACGGACGGTTCGGTCGCGTCGCAAAAGCGCTCAAGCGCATCCACGCCGACTATGCGGCGCCGCTGAACGTGACGCGCCTGGCGGAAGAAGCCGGCATGAGCGTGCCCGCCTTTCATGCGAACTTCCGGACGGTGACCCAGACTTCCCCCATCCAGTACATCAAGTCGACCCGCCTTCATCAAGCGCGCCTGATGATGATTCGCGATGGCGTCACTGCGGCGGCCGCGGCTGGGCGCGTCGGCTACGAAAGCACCTCGCAGTTCAGCAGGGAGTTCAAGCGGCTCTTCGGGAGAACGCCGGTGGAGGAGGCACGCGACATGCGGGAATCGTTCAGCCTGTCTCCAGCGGTTCGGTTCGACCGTCTGGATGCCATCGCACCCGCGCCTATGCGATGATATTGACACCCCCGTCGATATACAGCGTCTCCCCGGACAGCCGCGTCGCATACGGACTTGCCAGGAACGCGCAGGTGAAGCCCACGTCCATGATGTCGACGAGTTCGCCTAGCGGGGCGCGATTGCCCGCGTCGTTGAGCATCAGGTCGAAGTCCTTGAGACCCGATGCCGCTCGGGTCTTGATGGGACCCGGCGAGATCGCGTGGACGCGGATGCGTTGGGGGCCCAGTTCATAGGCAAGGTAGCGCACCGCCGCTTCCAGCGCGGCCTTGACCGGGCCCATGACGTTGTAATTGGGCACGACCTTGTTGGCGCCGTGATAGCTCATGGCGAACAGCGCGCCACCGTCGCGCATCAGCGGCACGGCGCGTCGTGCCAGGCGGATGAACGAATGGCAGGAGATGTCCATGGCCATGGCGAAGCCTTCGCCAGAACAATTGAGCAGGCCGCCTCGCAGGTCGTCCTTCGGCGCCCAGGCAATGGAATGGACGACGATGTCGAGCCGCCCCCATGTGTCGGAGATCCTGCTGAAGACGGCGTCGAGTTGCTCCGGCTTCGTGACGTCGAGCGGCAGGAAGAGCGAAGCGCCGAGTTCGTGGGCAACGGGTTCCACATACTGCCGGGCCTTCTCGTCGGCATAGGTGATGGCGACCTCGGCGCCGAGTTCGCGAAAGGCTTTCGCGCAGCCGTATGCGATGGAACTGTCGTTGGCGATGCCGCAGATCAGCGCAGTCTTGCCCGCCAGCACGGCGGGCGGCGCAGGGTGGGTCATGGTGCGTCTCCTCGCATGGCGTATGACACATCGTCGCCGCCGAACGCGACCGCGCGCGTCTGGCGGGCGATCATCAGTTCCTCGTCCGTGGGGATCACTCTTACGGCGACGCGGCTGGACGCGCCGCTGATGAGCGCTTCGCCGCGTGCGTTGGCCTCGTCGTTGAGCGCCACGCCGAGCCATGCGGCCTGCTGGCACACCTGCTGACGGATGTAGGCCGCGTTCTCCCCCACCCCCGCCGTGAACACCAGCGTATCCAGTCCCTGTAGCGCCGCCGCGAGGCTGCCGAGTTCGCGGCCGATCCGATAGATGTAGAGCGAGATCGCCAATCGCGCCCGCGGCGCATCGCTGGCCAGCAGCTCGCGCATGTCGCTGGAGATGCCCGAGACGCCGAGCAACCCCGATCGACGATAAAGCAGATCTTCCACCGCCCTGACATCCAGCTTCAGCTCGTCCATCAGAAACAGAATGACGCCGGGGTCGAGGCTGCCCGAGCGCGTCCCCATCGGGAGCCCGTCCACCGCGGTGAAGCCCATCGTGCTCGCCACGCTGCAACCGGCGCGCATCGCGCACATGCTGCTGCCATTGCCGAGATGGGCGACCACCGTCGCACCCTGTGCCGCGCGAGCATCGATCCGCGGCAGCACGCTCGCGATGTAGTCGTAGGACAGTCCATGGAACCCATACCGCCGCACGCCAAGATCGGTAATCGCCTGCGGCAACGCGAACGCCTGCGCGAGTTCGTGCTGCGTGACATGGAACGCCGTATCGAAACAGGCCACCTGCGGCAACCGTGGCCGCCGTTCGAGCAGGATCTCTATGGGCTTCAGATTGTGCAGCTGGTGTAGTGGCGCCAGCGGCCGCAAGGTGGCCAGTTCCGTCACGACCGCCGGTGTCGCGCGCACCGGCCCCGTGAACCGCCTCCCCCCATGCACCACGCGATGGCCGACTGCCGCCAGCGTATGTCCCCCCGCGTGATCGCGCAGAAACTCCGCCAGAAAATCGACGGCCTCGGCGTGCCCGAACCCCGCGCCGTCGTTCCATCGGCCGTTGCCAAGCTCGGTGCCCTGCCCGTCCAGGGCACGGAAGCGCGGCGCGGTGTAAAGGCCATCGATCGCACCGCGCATCACCAGCGGCAACTCGGGCCGCTGCGCATCGTAAGCGCGGAACTTGATGCTCGACGAACCGGCATTGAGAACAAGGATCAGATCGGACATGGGTTCATACCGTATTGCGCCGCGCCGCGGCGACCAGCGTGGCCACGGCACAGGAGGCCATCCGGGTGGTCAGCGAGTCGGCGCGGCTCGTCAGGATGATCGGCACGCGCGCACCGAGGACGATGCCCGCGGCATCGGCGCCCGCCAGGAAAGACAGGCTCTTGGCCAGCATGTTGCCCGCCTCGAGATCGGGCAGCAGCAGCACGTTGGCCCGCCCCGCCACCGGCGAGTCGATCTGCTTGATGCGCGCGGCCTCCATGTCGATGGCATTGTCGAGCGCCAGCGGCCCATCCACGAGCGCGCCGACGATCTGTCGCCGGTCGACCATCTTGCACAGCGCCGCTGCCTCGATCGTCGAGGGCACCTTGGGATTCACGGTTTCCATGGCGGAGAGAATGGCGACGCGCACCTCCTCGATGCGCAACGCATGCGCGAGGTCGATGGCGTTCTGGAGGATGTCCACCTTGTCCATCAGCGTGGGCGCGATGTTGATTGCCGCATCGGTGAGGATCAACGCGTTCGCATGCCCGGGCACGTCCATCACGAAGCAATGACTGACGCGCCGCCCCGTCCGCAGGCCGGCCTCCCGGCTGACCACCGCGCTCATCAGTTCGTCCGTATGCAGGCTGCCCTTCATCAGCGCCTGCGCGCGGCCTTCGCGCACCAGTAGTACGGCGCGCGCCGCGGCGCCCTCGCTATGCGGCGCATCGATCAGCGGGTACGGCGCGATGTCGATGCCGTGGGTGCGTGCCGTCTCGCGTATCCGCGCCTCGGGCCCCACGAGCAACGGTTCGATCAGACCCGCCCTCGCCGCTTCCACCGCGCCTTCCAGCGCGCTCCGGTCGCAGGGATGCGCCACGGCCGTCGGCGTCGGCGGCATCGAGGCACAGTATTCGATCAGGCGGCGGTACTTTTCGTGTGGGGCGTTCAAGAGTCGTCTCCTGTGATCCGCATTCACCGCATTCACCGCATTCACCGCATTCACCGCATTCACCGCATTCACCGCATTCACCGCATTCACGATACGTGGCGCGGACGATGCGGTTTGCCCGAAAGCACGGCGCGAATCCGCGCCAGCGTCGCGATCTGATCTTCCGAAGGGGGGGCCCCGATCACGCGCTCGTCGGCCCCGATCTTGTCGAGCAGCGCCAGAAGCCGCCGGCGTTCGGCGTTGTCGTGGAGCATGATGGGCAGGCCCTCGAGCGCCTGTTTTGGCGCGCATCGCACGATGATCTCCTGCCGCCCGCGCGTGGTTCGCCATTCATGGGTCTCGACGTCGGGCAGGAGCTCCGCATAGTCGTCCGCCAGTTCCTTGCGCAGTTCGAGCCGCGCCAGCGGCAATGGCTTGCCGTCACGCATCAGCATCACGGCGACGCGGGCCAGCGCATCGACATAGGTGCCCTTGGCCACGGAGGCCAGCGCCTGCTCGATCTCGGGCGGCGGCCGCGATGCCGTGGCGCGCGAGCGCTCGCCGCGATCCTCTTCCGGCGCGTACATGGCGCGCATCGTGCCGAAGATGCGGAAGAACGATGCCTCCGTCAACGCATCGCGCATCGCCCGGTAATGATCCAGCGCCGCGCTGACCAGCTCCGCGGCCACCGCCTCCCGCTGCCGCAGCGGATCGTCGCTGGCGACCTCCTGCCGATTGGCCCGGACCGCGTCGGCGGCGGGCTTCAGCCATGCCATCCATGGATTCAGGTCCGAGAGCATCCAGTTCTGCATGCGCAACGGATGCCATTCACGCAGCAGGCGCGCGGTCGTATCGTTGGACATCGCCTGCACGAACGGCTGCGCGAACAGTTCGTACGCGCGCTGGTTGAATTCGGAGATCGCCGCCACGGCCTCGAAAGGCTTCTCGTCCACGCGCTCGAACCGGTTCATGCGCGCCGCGATGTCCTCCAGGCGATGCTCCTCGAAGGTGACCTCGTACTCGGGCTCACCTGAGGCGGTCGCCGCGCCCTTCCGCTCGGTAATGACCATGCCATACAGTCCCGGCGGCAGCAATTCGATGCTGCGCAGGACCGAGACGATCTGCGCGTGTTCCTTGCGCGCGACCTTGCCCGACACGAAGATCCCGAGGTGCCCGATGTTCTCGTGCATCATGCCGACGATGACCTGCCCGCGCGCCTTGATCTCTTCCGTGCTGCCATACAGGTCGGCCACCCAGTTGAAGGCCTGCTGCGGCGGCGTGATGTTGTCGCCCATCGACGCAAACAGGATGATCGGCGACTTGATGTTACGCAGGTCGAAGCGCTCGTCCGCCGCGTTCTTCACATCTCCGGACCACAGCTTGTTGCCGACGAAGAGATTGCGCGTGATCCACTCGATCTCTTCGCGGTTCATCAGGTAGTACCCGCCCCACCAGCGCTCGAACTCGAGGAACCGAGGCGGCTCCGTGTCGATCTTCCGATAGAGGTTGTAGTACTTGTCCCAGAAGGTATTGGCGGGATTGAGGCCTTCGAAGTTCTGCACCAGATGGGCGCCATCGAACTTGCCATTGCCCAAATCGGCCGCGAACGAGGCGAGCCAGGTGCCGCCGAGAAGACCGCCCGAATAGCGCATCGGGTTGTCGCCTTCGCCCTCCTGCCACGCACCGCTCCAGTAGGACATGGGCGCGCCATTGATGACGATCGGTCCGGTATCGTCGGGATCCGATGCGGCCAGCATCATCGCGGCCCAGCCGCCCTGGCAATTGCCCACGATCGCCGGCTTGCTGCTGTCGGGATGCAGCGCCCGCACCTTGCGGATGAACTGCTGCTCGGCCTCGCAGACGTCAAGCATCGTCTGGCCCGGTTCGGGGTCACGAAAGAAGATCACGAAGTACACCGGATGGCCCGCCCGCAGCGCCACGCCGACCTGCGAATCGTCCTTGAAGCCGCCAATACCCGGACCGTGACCGGCGCGCGGATCGATGATCACGTACGGGCGTCGCGTATCGTCGACATGTATCCCCTCCGGCGGTTTGATCTTCAGCAGCGCGTAATTGACCGGCCGCGCGAAGGTACGCCCGTCCATGACCATGTCGTAGTCGAAATGCAGCACGGGCTTGAGCCCTTCCATGGCATGTTCGACGAACTGGTTGCCGCGTTGACGCAGCGTGTCCCAGAAGAGGATCGCGCGCTGCCCCGCATCGATCGCATACGCGAAGGCGCGGGCCGGGTCGACCATCGCCGCCAGCGGCGGTGTGTCTTCGGGCGCGCCATTCGTGCCATTCGCTCCATTCGCCCGTTTGATGCGGTCCGCATAGGCTTCCTGCGCGAGCGCCATGCGCTTGCGCAGCAATAGTCCGCTCTTGACACCGACCTCGCGTGCGCGAGTCATTCGCTTATCCGTTGCCATGGCCATCGTCTCCCGGTCCAGCCCGCCTGTTGCAGTCGGAGGTATTGCTGCCTGAAGTGTTACTGGAACCGCTCGCGCAGGATCAGCGCATTGATCTTGTGCCCGTTCCAGAACACACCGTGGATGCGAGGCTGGAGCTGATGCAGCATGCCCAGCCGCATGGAGGAAAAGGTCAACATCACGGCCGGCCGGGTGCCGTCGCCCTCGTGCCGCTCCATCTGGTCGCACGGCGGAAAGCCATAGCGTTCGAGAAACGCGCGCACATCGTCGTCCGTGGTATCGGGGTGGAGATTCGAGAGCATCATCAGCGGCATGGTCGCTCCTCGTCGCGTGAGCCCGCGCTGATAAAGTGTGCGCGCTGACGTCGGTAGCGCAATTGGACCAAGGGCCAAGGACCGACGCCCTTACGGACAAAAAAAGGGACAAAAAAAAAGCCCGCCACAAGAGTAGCGGGCCTGGAGCGACTTATCGCAATGCTGTGCGCGCCGTCGCCGCGCACGGGTGAAAATGTATGAAAATGCGCCTGTGCCGGCTGTAGGTGTCCGTCTGATTCGGCATCCGCTCCGGCGCGTGACTCAGTGACCGGCGCTCTGACCGCCGTCCACGTGCAGGATCTCGCCGGTGACGAACGGCGCCGATTCCAGGAACAGGACGGCGTCGACGATGTCGCTCATCTCGCCCATGTGACCGACGGGGTGCAGCTTGCCCAGCGCCTCATGCGTTTCAGGCGCATGCATCGGCGACTTGATGATGCCGGGAGACACGGCGTTCACGCGGATATTGCGCTTGGCGTATTCGATGGCCAGCGACTTGGTGGCCGCGTTGATGCCGCCCTTGGTCAGCGAGGCCAGCACCGACGGTACGCCGTCCACCGCATGATCGGTCAGGCTGGTGGTGATGCTGACCACGTGGCCCTTGCCCTGCTTTTCCATCTCGGCGACCGCCAGCTGCGTGATGTGGAAGAAGCCGGCCAGGTTGACGCCGACCTTCGTCGTGAAGTCTTCCTGCGTGTAGCGGGTGAACGGCTTGGCGATAAAGATGCCCGCGTTGTTGACCAGCGCATCGACGCGACCGAACTTCTCGACCGCGGCGGCCACGGCGCGACGCGCGGTCTCCGGATCGGCGATGTCGCCCGGCACGGCGATGACGTCGGCATCGTCGCCCTGCCTGATGCTGCGCGCCGTGGCCACCACGCGATAACCGCGTTGACGATATGCCTTCACCAGTTCCGCGCCGATGCCTTGCGATGCGCCCGTGACGATGGCGACCTTTTGCGTGGATTGCGTTGTGCTCATGATGAACCTCTTCAAGATTGGGATTGACCTTGGCTTCTTGCTTTTGCCAATCGAACCGTCGTGGTCGATGGCGTAAATCTAGGTCAGCCCTGAAGATTCATGAACGGCGTGCCGCCACAAACACTTGTGCGCGGCGGTAACAAATGCCCCCCGGTCAACGCATCATGGCACCCACCAGAAGCGCGTGACATGGAAGAACACGGGCGCCGCGAACACCACGGAATCCAGCCGGTCCAGCATGCCGCCGTGGCCCTTGATCATGTGGCCCCAGTCCTTGATGCCGCGGTCGCGCTTGATGGCCGACATCACGAGCCCGCCGAAGAAGCCCATCAGCGCGATGACCAGCGCGACGGCGCCGGCTTTCAGCGGCGAACCATACGGCGTGATCCACCACAGCGATGCACCGAGGGCGGTGGCGCTCAACACGCCGCCGACGAAGCCTTCCACGGTCTTGGAGGGCGACAGCGTCGGGGCGATCTTGCGTTTGCCGATCAGCTTGCCCCACACGTATTGCAGCACGTCGCTCCCCTGCACCACGATCACGAGGAACGCGATCAGCAAGAGGTTGCGCTCCTCGAAACCCGGGATGGGCAGCGTGAGCAGCGCCGGTACGTGCGAGATGCAGAACACGCAGATCATCACGGCCCACTGCACGCCCGCGCATCGCTCCAGGAAGCGTGTGGTCTCGGACGAAACCGCCGCGAGAATGGGCAGGAACAGAAACGCGTACACGGGTATGAAAATCGAGAACAGGCCATACCAGCCGATGTACACGAGCACGTACTGCGCGGGCAGGAAGAAAAAGAACGCGGCAACGATCGCGCGATGATCGCCGCGCCGCGTCGTCGTGATGGTGACGAACTCGCGCAGCGCGTAGAAGGACAGCAGGCCGAACAGGATCACGATGGCGCCGCGGCCCATCGCGAACACCACGCCGAGGATGCCGATCATCCACCACCAGGCGGACACGCGCGACGCGAGGTTGTCGATCACGCTGTTGGGCTGCCCTTTCGCGACGCGCCAGCGCAGCAGCGATGTCACCAGCGACGCGAAGATCAGTACGCCGAATGCGCCGGCGAACAGCAGTTGGGTGTCGTGCATCATGTGCGGGGTCGGCATCGATCAATCATCCAGCTCGGGCGCGATGGCGAGCAGTCCATTGCGGCAGCGGTCGAGGAATGCTTCCTTTGGCTCGTCTCTGGCGAGCGTCAACGGCGTGCCGAACGTCACCGTGCAGAGCAAAGGCACGGGCACGATCTCGCCCTTGGGCATCACGCGGTTGAGGTTGTCGATCCACACGGGGACGAACTCGACGGGCGCGTCGACGGTGTCCCCGGTACAGCTGCGCGCCAGATGGTAGATACCGCTCTTGAACGGCAGCAGCCGCGCGTCGGTCGTGTTGCGCGTGCCTTCAGGGAAGATGATCAGCGACGACCCCGAGGCGAGCGCGTCCTTCATTTGCGAGACGGGATCGGCGGCCGGAGTGTCGGTGGCACCGTCCCGCCCTCCCGTGCGGTCGATGAGCAGCGCGTTGAAGACGTCGCGGCCGATAAACCTGCGCAGTGGCGATTTGAGCCAGTAATCGGCGCCGGCAACAGGCCGCGTGGACGGCCGGAGGTCGGGCGGCAGGCTGCCCCAGATCAGCACGAAGTCCCCGTGGCTGCTGTGGTTGGCGAAGTACACGCGCTGCGCGGCCGAGGGGATGCAGCCGTTCCATCGGGCCTGCATGCCCGTCAGCAGCCGCGCGAAGCCGATAATCGCGCGGGCGACAAGTCTTGCGATCCAGTTCATGCTTGACGTCTGTATAAAGGGTGGTGAGCGGTCATGGCAGGCGCGCGAACAGGATCAGCATCGCGGCCAGCCATTGCCATGCGGCCAGCAATGCCGCATACCTGAGGAACCGGCTCGCGCCGCGCACGCGGTCGGCCAGCGGGCGCGGCGGAAGCCGGCTTGCGTCCTTCGCGGAGATCCAGCCGAGGGCGACCATGGCGGCATCGAGCGATTGCAGTTCCGATGCGCTTTGCATAGGGGTCAGCGCGGCGAACAGTCCGCGGTCGATTTCGATGCGGATCAGCAGCACCAGCTGGACGAGCGCGGCGAGCCCGCACAACGCCCCGATCCATAGCCATTGAGAGCCCGCGGACAGCATGATGCCCGCGAGCATCGCGTCCGCGAACGCGAGCAGGAGGCCCACGACGTTCACGCGCGCGGCCGCGCGCAGCGAGGCGCTGGCGGCATGCACGAGCCAGCGCGCATCGCGATTGCTATCGTCATCGTTTGCCATGCCACGCCTCCACGAACGCCTCCAACGCCGTCACACTGGCCGGACCCAACACGACGTGCGGCCGCGCCGCGCGCAGGGTATCGAGGGCCCGCGCTGCCGGGCACCGGCGGTGCGCCGCGATCCAGCACGCCACCACGAGCGCGCTGCGCGAATACCCGAGCGCGCACGTCACCAGCACCGTCCGCCCCTCCCGATGCCACGCCTCGATCTGCGCCACCGCCCGCCGGAGCTGCGCCTGCGACGGCACCGTCAGATCCAGCACCGGCACGCACGCGTACGCATCGCACTCGACCCAACGCGGGAACTCCGCCGTGAGATCGAGCCACGCATCGGCATCCGCCTGTTGCATCTCGGCCTTGCCCGGCAGCCGCCCGATCCATACCCCGTCCGCGACATGATTCACCGCGGCATGCCCGCGCGTCCACCAGCGCGTGTTCACGAAGGCGCCCGCCAGATACGGGGCGAGCATCCACCACGCCGCCATCGGCAACCCACCGTCATCGCGCTTGCCAAACCCCTCCGCGCGTCCCATGCGATAGATCCACGCCACGCAGAGCAGCGCCGCCGCGATCCATGTCAGCAGAAGCCACGCCGTGACCGACACGCGCAACGCTACGAGCGAGAGCACGAGGAAGAGAACCGCCCCGATGCCATAGCGCGATGCCAGCGCCCGCGCATGGGGATCGACGCGCGGCGGTTGCACACCCACCGCCATCCCCGCCGCCCCTGTCATCTCGGCCGGTGCCACCGCCCGCGCCAGCGGAAATGCGAACACGCACAGCCACCCCACGAGCCAGCCCGTGGGCACATCGATCCAATGATGCTGATATGTCGTCAGCACGGACACTCCGATCAGCGCGAACCACGCATGCAGAAGCCAGCGCCACTGCCGCGGCAGATGCAGCGCGTACGCGACCCAGAGCACCACCAGCAGGCTGATATGGAGCGACGGCGCCTGATTGAACGGCTTGTCGAAACCGCCGAGCAGCGTGAAGAGCTGGCCGGCCCAGCCATCGGCGGGCGGCCGCTCGAAGGCGAACCGCAGCGGAAAGGCGATAAAGCACGCGACCGAGACGACCTGGGCCATCAGCAGCCGCTTCACGTGCGTCAGTAGCCCATCGCGCGTGCGCCACAGGAAGAACGAGAGGCCATATAGCAGGTCGATCGACCAGTACGGCAGGATGGTCCATGGCACGAAGGGGATGTGCCGCTCCCAGTCGTAGTGGAAGTACGGCACCGCCGCGCGCTGGCTGGCGAGCCAATTGGCGACGTTGTAGGTACTGAAGAACAGCACGGCCATGCCGGCCAGCAGGACCACGGCAAGCCCCCATGGACGGCGCGCGGACGGTGCCGCGGGGACCGCTTCGCCGGACGGTTGAACGCTGGCCATCACGCGCCGTCGCCGGCCCGCCGCGCCAGGCTGACCGTAAAGATGCCCCACGGATCGATCCGCTGCGCCACCTTCTCGAAGCCCGCCTCACGGACGAGCTCATCCATCTCCGCCTGGGAACGGCGACGCATCACCCACGCCGACCCGGCGCGATGACTCGTGAGCGCGCGCGCGATGAACTCGAGCTGCGGATGCCATGGCTGCCCCGTATACACGAGATAGCCGCCGGGCCGCACCGCCCGGGACAACCCGCCGAGCGACCGCGCCACCAGATCGTTATCGCCGAACAGCTCATACAAGCCGGATACGATGGCAAGCGTCGGCGCGGGCGACAGCGCGGCCAGGTCGTCGCCATCGAACGCGTCGCCGCGCACGAACCGCGCCACATGATCGAGCCCTTTCGCCCGGATCAGCGCCCGCCCCTGCTCGACGTTGATCTCGCTATAGTCGCGCAGCAGGATGCTCTCCACCGCCGCGCCACCTGATGCGCCACCTGATGCGCCACCCGACGCGCCACCCGAAGCCGCGCCAACAACATCATTCAGCGCGCCCCACCGCTGCTGCTGCGACGCCAGCGCCTCCAGCACATAGCGTCCATGCCCCGCCGCGATATCCACGATGCGCGCGGGACTTCCCGCCGCATGCAACCGCGCGATCGCCTCGCCGATCAGTTCCTCGACGTGCACCTTGCGCTGCCGAATGCCGCGCCAGCCGATCGCATCGAGGTAGTTGCGATCCATGAACCTGCCGACGCCAAACCGTCCCGCGGCTTTGTTGCGATAGACATAGTCGAGCGTCGACCCCGAGTCGAATCCGGTCTCGTGACCCAGCCGCACCCCCTCCGACAACGTGCCGCCGAAGCGCAGCCCGGCGCGCGTGACCGCCCAATACAGACCCGCCGGGCTTAGCGGCGCCAGCGGTTGCGCCAGCCGATCGGACTCGTCGCGAAACGGTCCCTCACGGTCGGCATGGCGCAACGACACGCGCGGCGACGGCGACTCGAACTCCCGCACGATGAAGCGCCGCGCCGCCGCCACCGCTTTCGCGCGATCGCGCTCGCCGAGCGTGTCGTGATAGAAGCCATCGAGCACGATCTTCTCCTTGACGCGTGCGCCAAGCCGATCGAAAAACGCATCCTGCGGTCCGCGATGGACGACCCAGTCCGCGCCCGAGATGAGCAGCTGCGTCGGCACCGTGATCGCCGCGGCGTCGGCCACGATGCGATCGGCCGCCTCGTACAGATCGAGCAGGATGTTCACGGCGATCGGCCGTGTGATCAGCGGATCGGTGTCGTAGCTCGCGATGCGTTCGGGATCGTGCGTCAGGAACTTCGCCTTGACGTAGCTGTTGACGAAGAACTTACCCCGCAGCTTGTGCATGAGCCGGAGCCCCGGCCGCGCGAACGGCACGTAGAGCTTGACCTTGAAGGCGGGCGAGGCGAGCACGAGCGCGCGCAGCGGGGGCGCGTAGTCATGCACCCACGTGGACGCCAGCACCGCCCCCACACTCTGCGCGACGACGGCCATATCCTGCACGCGAATGCCGTACGTCGCGCCGATATGATCGACGAACGTCTGGATATCGCGCACCGACGTGGCCAGGCTGGGGCTATAGCCCCGCTCGCCCGGCGATCGACCATGCCCGCGCGCGTCCCACGCGAAGAACGCATGGCCGGGCAGATCAAACTCGTCGACGAGGTGCGCCACGCGGCCGGAATGCTCGTGCCCGCGGTGGAACAGCAGCACGGCGCGTTTGGGCAAGGTGTCATCGGCCGCCGGCCAGTACCGGAAGAACAGCGTCTGGCCGTCGTGCGTCTGGAACTGCGATTCGATGGGACGTCGCGGGGTAGCAACCACGGGCATCACTCCTCGGTGGGCGACTGGGTTGGCGCCTGGGTGCGCGCTTGGGTTGACGACTGGGTGGCCTCCTGCACGCCACGCTGCACGCGCCGCACGATCGTGACGATGGAAAGCAGGCACAGCACGCCCCAGATCCAGCCGCCATAGTGACCCGGGCCGAAGCCGAGACCCAGCCAAAGGCCCAGCGCTCCAAGCACGAGGGCACGGTCGCTCTTGCCGAGGGGCCCGTCGTAGCGCCGGCTCGCGCCAACCATCGGTCCGATCAGCCCCGCGCACTCCACCATCACGGCGAGCACGGCAAATGGCAGCACGCCGGTGCCAAAGGGCAGGACGAACGGAATCACGAGCGCGAGGTCGGAGACGATGTCCCCCAGCTCGTTGAGATAGGCCCCGAGCACGCTCTGCTGGTTGTGCTCCCGGGCGAGCATGCCGTCGATGGCATTGAGCGCCATCCGCACGAACAGCCAGATGGGCATCAGGAGGAAGATGCCGGGCAGCCAGATCAACGCGCCGACAAGCCCGCCGACGAGTATCGACCCGACCATGGCCGCGACGGTCACCTGATTGGCGGTGACGCCGCGCGCGGCCAGCCGTTGCACCAGCGGCCGGAGCCGCGCCTGAAACTTCGGTTTGATCTGGTAGAGCGTCATCTTTGCTGGCGTGTTCTTGTTTTCGATGCGTCCTGCTGACCCGCGGCAAACCACGATCCGAGCGCGATCATACTGCGCTACCCATCCGCGATGGCCCTGATTGTCTCCCATAAGCGACATCCAGGGAACCCGTTTGGCCCCGGCGCGACCGGACTGACCGCGCGAATCGGTGTTGAATCGTGGCTAACGTCATGAAACGACCCCCATCCGCCGCAATTCGAACCATTGACCCGGGATCCACAGTGCTAACATCCGCCACAATTCCTATAAGACAACGGGTCGTCACCAATGCGTTCTCGCTATCCTGCCTCGCTTCCGGCCTCGCACCGGACGTTCTTCCTGCTGCTGGCGCTGCTGTTCACCTGCCTGCTCTCGGCATGCAATGACGACGACGCGCCGCAGCCGCCCGCCGGCCTGACCTACGGCATGACCTCCGCGATTTACCAGGTGGGCACGGCCATCGTGGCCAATCGCCCGACGGCGAGTGGCGGCGCGATCGACCGCTACGCCGTTTCGCCCGCGCTGCCGGCCGGCCTTTCGCTAGACGCGGCGACCGGCGTGATAAGCGGCACACCGACGGCAGCGAGCGCATCGACGGTATATACGGTCACGGCGCAGAACGCCGCCGGCACCGCCACCGCTCGCGTGCAGATCGAGGTACGCGGCGCGGCTGCCGCGCCGGCCGCCCTGACCTATCGCGAGACGACCGTCACGTACACGGTCGGCGCGGCAATCGCCACCAACGCACCCACGAGCAGCGGCGGACCGATCACGGCCTATGCCATCGCGCCGGCCCTCCCGGCCGGCCTGACGCTCGACGCGCAAACCGGCGTCATCAGCGGCACGCCGACTGCCGCGGCGCCGGCGACTACCTACACCATCACGGGCACCAACGTGGCCGGTACGGTCACCGTGACGCTGCGGATCACCGTGCAACTGGCCGTCGCCGCGCCGGCCAGCCTGTCCTACGCGACCGCCAACGCGCTGTACGTGACGACCGAGCCGATTACGCCGAACACGCCCGTGTCCACCGGCGGCCCCATCGCGAGCTTCACCGTGTCGCCCGCGCTGCCTGCCGGCCTGAGCCTCAATGCAAACACAGGCGCCATCACCGGCACGCCGGCGGCCCGCCAGCCATCCGCGACGTACACCATCGTGGGCAGCAATGCGGCCGGGAGCGCGCAGGCCCAGCTGCAGATCGGCGTAACGGCGCGCGGTTCCTTCAGCACCGCCACGCCGCTGGCACCCATGCCGCTGCCAGTGCACTACTTTGCCGCCACGCGATTGCCCAACGGCATCGTGCTCGTGACGGGTGGCTTTAGCGCCGGCGGCATCACGAACAGCGCATGGCTTTATGACCCGAACGCCAACGCATGGAGCCCGGCGGCCTCGATGGCCACGCCGCGCAACGGCCATACCGCCACACTGCTTTCCGACGGGCGTGTCCTCGTTGCCGGCGGGCAAATCGCGACAAGCACCGAGACGGCAACCGCCGAAATCTTCGATCCGCTCGCGAACACCTGGACACCCGTCGCCAGCATGAGCGAGACGCGGGAGAACCACACCGCCACGCTGCTCGGCAATGGCAAGGTCCTCGTCGCGGGCGGGTTCGACCTGTCCGGTACCCACACCTTCAGGGCGGGTATGGAACTGTTCGATCCGGTGACCGCGACGTGGACACAGATGACGCACCCGCTCTCGACGCCGCGCGGGCAGCACGCCGCCGCCCTGCTGCCCGATGGCAACGTACTGATGGTAGGCGGCGTCAATAGCAGTGGATTTGTCAACAGCGCCGAGCGTGTGGCGATCGATGACAGCGGGACCACCGTCCAGCCAGCGCCGGTCAGTGGCAACGTGACGATGGCGACCGTATTGAATGACGGCACGATCCTCGCCACGAGCGATCGCTCGAACAATGCCTACCGCTATGACCCCGCCACGGCGACGTGGACGGCAAGCACCATGCTGGCAACACGCGCGATTCCGACAATCACGACGCTGGCCGATGGCCGCGTGCTGGTGGCCGGCGGCACGATCAGCGGGGGTTTCCGCACGAACACGACCGAGATCTACAACCCGGACACCAATACATGGACGGCCGGCGCATCGATGACCGACGGCCGCGGCGCCGCACAGGCCGTCGTGCTCGCGGATGGCAGCGTGCTGATCATGGGCGGTTTCAGCGGCTCGGGGGAGGTAAGCTCGGTCGAGCGATACACCCCATAAGCACCCCATCAGCACCCCATCAGCACCCTATAAGGTCAAGGCGCGTCCGCTCGTCTACAATGACGCACATATCGGCACACTGCGGACCACCTACTGACCATGACCAAGCAACTCGTACGCGTCGAATCTGGCGTACCCGGACTGGACACCATCCTGTGCGGCGGCCTGGTCCAGGGAGCGTCCTATATCGTGCAGGGCAGTCCGGGCGCCGGCAAGACGATCCTCGCCAGCCAGTTCGCATTTCGGCAGGTGCGCGGCGGTGGGCGCGTCCTGTATGCGACGCTGCTCGCCGAGTCGCATGACCGGCTCTTTCAGACGCTCTCGACGTTCGACTTCTACGACCCCTCGATCGTCGGCAAGGACATTTTCTACATCAGCCTGTTCAAGGTTCTGCGCGACGAAGGGCTACCGGCGCTGGTCAATGCGCTGCGCGCCGAGCTCGGGCGCCAGCGTTGCACGACCCTGATCCTCGACGGCCTGCTCATCGCAAAGGACCGCGCGGAGACCGCGCTCGACGTCAAGACGTTCGTCGCCGAACTGCAGAGCCACGCCGCGTTCACGGGCTGCACGGTGCTGTTCCTGACCAGTGCGCGCACCGACGACGTGAGCCCCGAGCACACGATGGTCGATGGCGTACTGCAGCTGAAGGAAGAACTCGTCGGCATTCGCACCGTGCGGCAGATCCGCGTCTCCAAGTCGCGCGGCAGCGCGGCGATCGGCGGCTTTCACCAGTACCGTATTTCGAACCATGGCATCGACGTCTACCCTCGGCTGGAGGCGCTGCACGCCACGCCCTCGCGGGACGTCGTCGTAAACGCGCGCGTCGCCAGCGGCGTCGATGGCTTCGAGGGCATCGCCGGCGGCGGCATCACGGCCGGCTCGATGTCGCTGCTGCTCGGCCCGGCCGGCAGCGGCAAGACGACGTTCGGGCTCAACTTCCTGAATCAGGCCACGCCCGAGGCGCCAGCGCTGTACTTCGGCTTCTACGAGTCGCCGGAGCGGCTGCGCGCCAAGGCGGACGCGCTCGGCATTCCGCTGGAGCCGCTCGAGCGGGCGGGCGCCCTCCACATCGACTGGCATCCGCTGACGGAGAACCTCCTCGACTCGCTGGGCCATCAGCTGCTCGACGCCGTGCGCGCCAATGGCATTCGCCGGCTCTTCGTCGATGGCGTCACGGGCTTCGAGCGCGCGGCGATCCAGCCCGGCCGGCTCATCGAGTTCTATGCGGCGCTGTCCAATGAGCTACGCGCGCAGGGCGTGACGGCCGTCGGCACGCTGGAAACCCGCGATATCCCAGGTGTGACGGGCTTCCACGCGCTGCCCGAGTATTCGAGCCTGATGGACAACCTCGTGTCGTTGCGGCACGCACTCATCAACGGTGAACTGCGGCGCTTTCTCAGCATCGTCAAGATGCGCGACAGCGCGTTCGACAACGGCCTGCACGAAGTGCAGATCGGCCAGGGCGGATTGCGGGTGCGCAATCGCCTGTCGATCACTCCCGACGCATTCGGCGGCCAGCAGGCGACGTTCGCATCCGGCCCGCAACTTCCCGCGCGGACCTGATCCATGGCAACCGTAGTCGTCATCGACGACGAAACCATGAATGCCGATGCCCTGGCGTTCATGCTCTCCGCCGAGGGTGTGCGCGTCGTCACGGCCGCGGACGGCGCGGAAGGCCTGCGCGTGATCGCCACGGAGTCGCCGGACGTCGTCGTCACGGACTTCATGATGCCCGTCATGACGGGATTCGAGCTCGCTCGCGCGTTACGCACGGAGCCGCAGTACGCCGCCTACGCGAACCTGCCGCTCATCCTCCTGACCGCCGCGCAGGCCCAGATCGGCCGCAGCCATCCGGACCTGTTCGATGCCGTGCTGGAGAAACCCTGCCCGCCCACCGAGGTCATCGCGACCGTGCTCGCGTGGGTCGGCAAGCGGAGCAGGCAAGGCGACGAGGACGCGCCGGCCGGCCAAGCGCCAAAAACGCCATGAACCTCGCGGGTGGCGGCGCCAATGCCATCCAGCCGATGGAACTCGGCTTCTTCTCGTCGCTGGTGGCGGCGGGCAGCCTCAGCGCCGCGGCGCGTGACCTCGGCGTGTCCACCGCGGCCGTCAGCAAGCGGCTCTCGCAAATGGAAGCGCGGCTCGGCATGCCGCTCGTGGTTCGCACGACCCGGCGCATGAGCCTGACGCCGGAGGGCGAAGTCCTGCTCGAACATGCGCGGCGCATCCTTGCCGATATCGACGACCTCCAGCAACTGCTGTCGAACGCAGCGGGACGGCCCAGCGGCCTGCTGCGCGTGAACGCGACGCTCGGCTTCGGCCGCATGCACCTCGCGCCGGTCATCGCCGAGTACAGCCGCATGTATCCGGACGTCGATGTCCAGCTGCAACTGTCGGCGGACCCGCCGCCGCTGTCGGAAGACGCGTTCGACGTTTGCGTGCGATTCGGGGAACCGCCCGATGCGCGCATCATCGCGCGCAAGCTCGCGCCGAATCGCCGCCTGCTGTGCGCATCGCCGAGGTACCTGCGCGAGCACGGCGAGCCCGCGACGCCGGGTGATCTGCTGCGTCACAACTGCATCGGCATTCGCCAGGGCAGCGATGCCTATGGCGTCTGGCGTCTGACGCCGCTCAAGGGCGGCAAGTCACGCACGGAGACCATTCACGTGCGCGGCAACCTGACCACGAACGATGGTGAAATCGCGGTAACGTGGGCCCTCGGCGGCCTCGGCATCGTGATGCGCGCGGAATGGGATATCGAGCGCTATCTGCGCAGCGGGCGGCTCGTACAGGTCCTCCCGCAGTACGCGACGCCGGAAGCGGACATCTATGCCGTGTATCCGCACCGGCACCGGCTCTCGTCACGCATCCGGCTGTTCGTCGACTTTCTGGCGGCGCGGTTTGCGAAGCTGGGCCACTAGCGCCCCCTCCGCTTCCAGCCAGGTGCGGAACGTCGAAATCAACGGGTCGCCCTCACGCGGCTCAGGCACATAGGTGCAGTAGCTGCGCGACGGCAGCCGCGGCCCCGCAAAGGGCAACACGAGCCGCCCCGCGTCCACATCGCCCGCGACGAGCGCGCTCGGCGCCACCGCCACGCCGACGCCATCGATCGCGGCCTGTATCGTCAGATAGAAGTGGTCGAGCGTCATCGACGACGCGGGCCGCAGCGCGGGCAGACCGGCCTTCGCCAGCCAGTCCGGCCACAATCGCGGCAGGCTCGTCGTATGCAGGAGCGTATGCCGCTCGAGATCCGGGGGCTCGCGCAACCGCCCGCGCTTCTTCAGCGCGGGACTGCACACCGGCACGCGCTCCTCGCTCAGGAACGGCCGCATCACGTACCCATAGAACGTATCGGGTCCGCCCCGCACGATCAGGTCGTAGTCGCCCGTGAGACTTTCGACGGGCTCGTTCGACGTATCCATCGTGATCTCGACATCGGGATGCGCGGCCCGGAACGCCGCGAGCCGCGGCACGAGCCATCGCAGGGCAAACGTGGCCGACGCGTTGATCGACAACGCGCGCTGCGCGGCCCTCGGCAACCCATATCGCGAGGTCGATTGCGCGAGATGCGCGAACAACGGCCCGATATCGTCGAGATACGCACGCGCGGCGGCCGTGAGCGCAACGCCCCGATGCTGACGCTCGAACAAGGGCGCGCCGAGCCATTCCTCGAGAATCCGCACCTGCTGGCTCACAGCCCCCTGCGTGACATGCAGCTCGGCCGCCGCCTCCTTGAAGCTGCCCAATCGTCCCGCCGCTTCGAACGCGCGCAGGGCGTTGAGCGGCGGCAGTTTCGGCATGACCGGCTTCATCGCTTTAGCTTTTCTATCGCAAAGGGCCAATTTATCTGGTTTGCGGCAGCGCTACAAGATAGTTATTCTGCTTCGGACGCTTCAGACCCCGTATCTCCACCCTCCTCACGCGAAGGACCCCATGTTTGGCATGACCGGAGGCCTCGTCCTGCTGGCCGCAGTCCTCCACGCAAGCTGGAACGCCCTGCTCCACGGCAACCCCGATCGCGCGCTGTCGATGACATGGATGAGCATGGCCATCGCGCTCGTCGCCACGATCGTCGTGACGCAGGTCCCGCTACCGTCCGCCGCGGCATGGCCCTACATTATCGCCTCGGGGCTCGTGCATAACGTGTACAACCTCGCGCTGATCCAGTCGTACAAGCGCGGCGATCTCGGGCAGGCCTATCCGATCGCGCGCGGCACCTCGCCATTGCTCGTCGCGCTTGGGGCGGCGCTCTTCGCGGGCGAGCACATCCACCCGCTGCATGCGTTCGGCGTGCTGCTGGTCTCAGCCGGCATCATTGCGCTCGCGCTGCAACGCAGCCACACCTCGCGCACGGGCATCGTCATCGCGCTGGTCACGGGCGCGACGATCGCGCTGTATACGGTAATCGACGGCATCGGGGTCCGGCACACGGACGGCCAGGCGGTCGCCTATACCGCATGGATGTTCGTGTTCTACTGGGCCATGCCGGTATGGTTCATCGCAACGCGGGGCGCGCGAGCGCTATGGTCCCCGGTCCGCACGAATCCGGCCTCCATCGGCGCGTCGATCGGCGGCGGCCTGCTGTCCATCGCCGCGTATGGCATCGTCATCTGGGCGCTGCAGTCGGACGCCATGGGCGGCGTCTCCGCCCTGCGCGAAACGAGTGTCGTCTTCGCCGTCCTGATTGGCCGCGTCGCCTTGAAAGAATCCGTCAGCGCAATGCGATGGGCCGCATGCACCGTGGTCACGGCAGGCGCAATATGCCTCGGGGTATGACAGACCGACCGTATGACAGACCGACACATTGCGCAGCGCCGCGCCATGACGCAATATTCCCTCATCACGTGGAGAACTCCAGAATGACCACCGCTTCCGCATCCCCCCTGATCCTGATTACCGGCGGCAGCCGCGGCGTGGGCGCCGCCACGGCAAGGCTCGCCGCGGCGAAGGGCTATGACGTGGCGATCAGCTACGTCTCGAACGAGTCCGCCGCGGAAGCGGTTGTTGCGGACATCAAGGCCACCGGCCGCCGCGCGCTGGCCGTTCGTGCCGACAGCGCGGACCCCAGGCAGGTCGCCGGGCTGTTCGAGGCCATCGACCAGAAGTTCGGCCGCCTCGACGTCCTCGTGAACAACGCCGCGATGCTGTCGCTGCAATCGCGGCTGGAAGACCTGAGCTACGACCGCATGCAACGCATCTTCGCGGTGAATACGATCGGCCCCATCCTCTGCGCGCAACAGGCGATCAAGCGCATGTCCCATCGCCACAACGGCAAGGGCGGCTCCATCGTCAATGTGTCGTCGGCGGCGGCCAGACTCGGCAGCCCCAACGAGTACATCGACTATGCGGCCTCGAAAGGCGCGCTGGAGACGTTCACCACGGGGCTTGCCAAGGAGCTCGCCCGCGAAGGCATCCGCGTCAACTGCGTGCGCCCCGGCCATATCTATACCGAGATGCACGCCAGCGGCGGCGAACCGGGCCGCGTGGACCGCGTCAAGGATTCGATCCCGATGGGCCGCGGCGGCCAGCCGGAAGAAGTCGCGCGCGCGATCCTGTGGCTGGCCAGCGAGGAGGCGTCGTTCGTGACGGGGACGTTCCTGGACGCGACCGGAGGAAAGTGAGCGCCGTGCGCTCGCCGCCGTTATCCGCCCGCCCCCTCAGCTGACCGGGTCGGTTGTTCGGTCCGTGGTCGGCGCAAGACGGTTGCCCTTGCCGCGCGTAGCGAGCCAGCAAAGGATCGACCCCGCCACGACCATCGCCGCGCCCTTCCAGAATGCGAACGACAGCGGCGCGCGCAGCAGCGCCGCCGCGAGCGCGGCGGACAGCACGGGAATGAAATAGGACGCGCCGGCGAGCACCGTCACGTTGCCGTGCAGGATGCCGACGTTCCACGCGGCATACCCAAACCCCATCGCGCAAGCGGCCAGCACGAGATAGACCAGACCCGCAACGCTGAAGGCCATGGTCTCGCCACCGGTGAACAGGTGCTTGCCCCACAGGACGAGCGCGGTCAGGATGAAGAACAGCGTCACCGCATTCTTGCCCTGCGCGATGCGAGCCGTCACCGCGCAGTACCCCGCCCAGATGATCGCGCCCGCAAACGCCAGTCCATAGCTCAGCGGATTGTCCCGAATGTTGTTCGCCATGCTCGCGACATCGAGGCCCACATCGCCACCCAGCACGGCGCACACACCCAGTATCGCCATGGCGACGCCGGGCACGATCCACGCATTCGCCCGCTGCCCGTTGAACAGGATAGCCGCCAGCATGGTGAACGTCGGCCAAAGGTAATTGACCATCCCCACCTCGATCGCCTGCCGCCCGGTATTGGCATACCCGATCGACAACGACAGGCATACCTCATACGAGACGAACAACAGACTGCCCCAGACGAGGTAAGCGCGCGGCAATACCTTCCACCGCACCGGCCCCACCGAGAACCACAGCAGCACGGACGCTACCGTATAGATCAGGGCCGCCCCGCCCGTGGCCCCGAAATGACCACTGACACCGCGGATCAGGCCGACGATCGAACTCCAGAGAACGACCGCGAGGAGTCCGATGAGGGTGGCTTGTTTCGAGGTGAGCATGGGCACTGCCGGGGTGATGACCGAAAGCCCGCCATTCTACTGGGTGGCAATCGCTCCTAGTTCCCGCAACGCGTCGGCGTCCAGCTTCAACTCGGCCGCCTGGAGATTCTCCCGAAGATGCGCGATCGAGGATGTGCCGGGAATGAGCAAGACATTCGGCGCGCGATGCAGCAGCCATGCCAACGCGACCTGCATGGGCGTGGCATCCAGACGCGCGGCGACTTGCGTCAGCTTGTCCGACTGGATCGGCGAGAATCCGCCCAGCGGGAAGAACGGCACGAAAGCGATATTTTCTTCCGCTAGCTCGTCGATCGAGGCATCGTCGGCGCGGCTCACCAGGTTGTAGTGGTTCTGCACACACACGATGGGAGCGATGGATCTCGCATCCCGCACCTGCTTCGACGTCGCGTTCGACAGTCCGATATGGCGCAGCTTGCCAGCGTCTTGCAGCCTGGCCAGGGCCTCCATCTGCGGCTCGATGGACCCTTCCGCCGGTTTGTGGATATCGCCAACGATGCGCAGGTTCACGACATCGATGGCATCCAGACCGAGGTTACGCAGATTGTCCTCGACCCCGCGCCGCAGGTCGTCCGGTTCGAATGCCGGCAACCACGCACCCTTGTCGTCTCGCACCGCGCCGACCTTCGTCACGATCGTCAGGTCGGAGGGATACGGGTGGAGCGCCTCGCGGATGATTTTGTTGGTGACGTGCGGTCCGTAGAAGTCACTGGTGTCGATGTGGTTCACCCCTGCCTCCAGCGCGGCTCGCAGGACGGCGATCGCCCCGGCATGGTCCCTGGGTGGACCGAAGACGCCGGGTCCCGCCAGCTGCATCGCGCCATAACCCATGCGGTTCACTTCGCGCCCGGCGAGCTTGTATGTCCTGTTCATCATGGCTCCTTGACTGTGTCGATGCCCCATTATGCTGAGCTTGTACTGTGCAGAAAATAGCTCTACATTGCACGGGTCGTTAAAGAAAATGAACAATCGAACGCGGGACTAAACGACAACGTGGATTAAAACGTGGATAAAACGTGGACTACAACGACCTTGCCGCATTCGTTGCCGTAGTGAAGGCCGGCGGCTTCCGCGACGCCGCGCGCGCACGGGGTGTATCGGCCTCCAGCCTTTCCATCGCCATCCGGCGGCTGGAGGCCCGGCTCGATCTGCGATTGCTGAACCGTACGACACGCAGCGTCGCGGCGACAGAAGCGGGGCAACGGCTGCTAGAAAGACTCACGCCGTTGTTCGGCGAAATGGAAGCGGCCCTCGACGTGCTGAACCGCTACCGCGACTCGCCGAGCGGAACGCTGCGGTTGAACGTTCCCGCGAGCGCCGCGCGGACGCTCTTGCCGCAACTGTTGCCCGAGTTCCTGCGCGCGTATCGCGATATTCGCGTCGAAGTCGTGGTGGAGGATGGGTTCGTCGATCTCCTGTCGATCGGGTGCGACGCGGGCATCCGGTACGACGAAGCCCTTGAGCAGGACATGATCGCCTTACCCATCGGTCCGCGCTTCCAGCAGTTCACGACGGCAGCATCTCCCGCATACCTCGCGGAGTACGGGACGCCGGCCCACCCGCGCGAGCTGCTATCCCATATGACGTTACGGGGGCAGTTTTCAGGGGGCGCCAAACCTGCCTGGCAATTCGAGCGCGATGGAGAAGTGGTGCGTATCGATGCCCCGTCCCGCCTGCTCGTGCGACCCGGAGCGGCGTTGGGGCTGATCATCGAATCGGCGGTGGCGGGCCTGGGCATCGTGCATCTGTTCGAGGAGATGCTGCAACCCGCTGTGGAATCGGGGGCGTTGGTCCCTATCCTCACGGACTGGAAACAGCGGTTCCCCGGCCCGTTCCTCTACTACGCGGGCCGCAGGCATATCCCCGCGCCCCTGGCCGCGTTCATCGACTGGATCAGAGCACGCAATCCGGGATCGCCAGACCTATCCCCTCTCCGAGGTTAGAGCCAGAGCCGGCGTGCCGACTGACGCTCTTCGGTGGCTCGCCATAGGCTCGCAGGAATGCGCGCCGCATACGGTCCCGATCGAAGAACCCCGTATCCCGGGCGATCAGGTCCATCGAATACCGTCCTGACTCGAGCATGGCCTTCGCCGCTTCGAGCCTGAGCATCTCGACGGCCTTCGCCGGGGACAAGCCCGTTTCTTCGCGAAATACCCGGCTGAATTGCCTTGGCGACAAGCGCGCCGCATCGGCCAGCTCTTCGACGGTGAGCGGGCTGCGCAGATGCTCCTTGGCGTAGGTCAACGCCAGCCTGACGCGATCGCTGCGCGGCTTGAGCTCAAGCAACGCGGACAACTGCGGCTGACAGCCGGTCCGGCGGTGGTAGACAACGAGGCGGCGCGCCACGTTCAATGCGATCGCCGCCCCATGGTCGTCCTCCACGAGCGCGAGCGCGAGGTCGATCGCCGCGGACATGCCTGCGGATGTCCAGATCTGTCCATCCCGAACAAAGATCCGGTCCTCGTCTACCCGCACGCCGGGAAACCGCTCCTGCAACAGCCGCGCGTATAGCCAGTGCGTCGTCGCCGTGCGCCCATCCAGCAAGCCCGCCTCCGCAAGCGCGAACGTCCCGGTGGAAAAAGCGGCGATGCGCTTCGACAGACCGGCCGCCCGCGACAGGGAAGCCTTCACGATATCGGGGGTTGTCGCCGGCGCGTTCGCACCCGCGACGATCAGCGTATCCGGTATCGTCTCCAGCGGCTCGGTTTCGATACCCAGCCGGATCGTGGAACGCACCAGACCGCCTTGCGGCGACAGAATGGAGATGCGATAGCCTTCTTCCCCGAGCTCGGCGTTCGCGAGATCGAACACCGATAGCGCAGACAGGGCAATCAACTGAAAATCGTGCTCCAGAATCAGGCCTATTCTGCGCATGACGCGTTCACCGTGCACCGGTCAGATGAAGGTGAAAACGGACTCCCGGGGAAGACGGGACTTCGGAAGACTGGCGTTGAAGTCCTTGTCGCTGCGCTGACCCAACGCCACCAGCACGACGCTCGTCAGCCCGCGCTCGCGCAACCCCAGTTCCGCATCCAACGCGGAGGCCGAAAAGCCCTCCATCGGCGTCGCGTCGATGCCGAGCACCGCGGCACCTAGCAACAACCCGCCCAGCGCCAGGTAGACCTGCTTCTCCATCCATTGCGGCACATCGCGCAGTTCATAGCGGTGGATGTCAACGTAGGTCCGGCGGCTCTTGTCCTGCCCCTCGCGCGCACCCGGAATCTGGAATCGACCGTCCTCGTCCTCCTGCTTCAGGATGGCCCGAATATGCGCATCGTCCATATCCACGCGCATGCATAGCGCGACGACATGCGAGGCGTCGACAATCTTGGGATGGTTGTAGGCAAACGTGCCGGTCGCCGCCTTGCCAATCTTGTCGCGCCCCTCGGGCGTCGAAGCCACGACGAAGTGCCAGGGCTGGGAGTTGACGGAGGACGGGCTGTGATGGAGCAGGGACAGCAACGTGTCGATCTGCTCCTGTGGCAGCGTGTGTCCGCTCTCGAATGCCTTGACGGTATGACGGGAGAGAATGGCGTCGGCGAGTTTCATTTTTTCCTCTATCGATTGAAAATAGCTGTCCCGCCGTCGTGCACGGCGGGGCCGGCTCAGAAGCCTTCCAGCACGATCTTTCCGCGTGCGCGCCCGCTTTCGAGCAAGGCATGTGCGCGCCGGAGGTTCTCTGCCGTGATCGCGCCGAAGTGTTCCCCCGTGGTCGTTCGCAGCACGCCCTGATCGATCAGCGTACTCACACGATTCAGAATTTCCTGCTGCCGCACCATGTCCGTCGTTTCAAAGAGCGAGCGCGTGAACATCAGTTCCCAGTGAAGCGAAATCGCCTTGCGCTTCAGCGGCATGGCGTCCAGCGTGTCGGGATCGTCGATCACCGCAAGCCGGCCCTGCGGCGCCAGCGCCTTCACGATTTCCGCGTAATGCCTGTCCGTATGGGTCAGGCTTGCCACATAGTCCACCTCCGGCACCCCGATATCGCGCAGTCCCTCATGCAGCGGCCGCGAATGATCGACGACATCGTGCGCGCCCAGGTCGCGCACCCACGACACGGTCTCCGGGCGGGAAGCGGTAGCAATCACGCGAAGCCCGGTCAGGCGGCGTGCCAGTTGCGTGAGAATCGAGCCCACGCCGCCTGCGCCACCCACGATGAGGAGCGATTTGCCCTCGCCGCCACCTTCCGGAATCTCCAGCCGATCGAATAGCAGTTCCCAGGCGGTCAGTGAAGTCAACGGGAGTGCCGCCGCGTCGGCGTCCGTGAGGCTCGCCGGCTTTTTGCCCGCGATGCGCTCGTCAACGAGGCCGTATTCCGCATAGGCGCCAGGACGTGCGATGGAACCCGCGTAGAACACGTCGTCGCCGGGCCGGAACGCCGTGACCATCGTGCCCACGGCTTCCACCGTACCGACGGCGTCCCATCCCACGATGCGGGGCGTCTCGGTAGGGGAGCCCATTCGCACCTTCATGTCCACGGGGTTGACCGCGATCGCGCGAATCTTCACCAGAAGATCCCGCGGCCCGGGCTCGGGCTTGTCGAGCTGGGTTTCGTACAACGACTTCGTATCGGAGATAGGGAGGCCGTGCTGGCTGTAAACGATAGCTTTCATGGTGATTCTCTTGATTCTATGGATTGATTCGCGTGGTCGTACTCAGAAGGCACCGACTTCCCGGGCCGCGTCCACGGGATCTCGACCCTGCCGGGAGATCAGGTAATCGATCGAACTGATCATCCCGTTACCCGGCCGCAGCGTACGGAGCGCCTCGACGGCGGCCGCGGGCAGCGTGCCGAGACGATCCTTCCGCGCGACGAGCGTTGCATCGTCGACACCGCCCAGGAGACCCAACGGATCCTCAAGCGTACGAATGTGGTGCGTCTCGTGCAGGAACTGCGGTTGCCACAACGGAACGATCGCCCATTGACGCGCCTCGACGGCCTGCTCGTACGCGCGGACGCAATCGTCGAGCGTGCCATTCTCGAACGCATACCCATGCCGCGAGAGGTCATATTGCTCGAGTACCTTCCGGGAGAAACGGCTGATACCGGCGCCGGGGCCGATGCCCTGAATGCGCTTGTTCATCCGCGAGACGACGCCCGGCTTTGCGAGATCCCAGATGGAGCCGACGGATTCGGCCGGCACATAATCCGGCACGCCCCAGAAGGCATAGGGTCGATACAGCACGGTCAGCTTTTCCACCTCGTGCGCGATCGGGTCCAGGTAGATGCCATGGCTCGATGGCAGCCAGGCACTGCACAACAGGTCGCCCTCGCCCGACCTGAAAAGCTCGAAGGCCTTCTCGTGCGGGGCAAGCCGCTCTCGCGTCGCGACACCAAAATTCTCGAGCGTTGCGCGCACGAGCCCTGTCGCTGCCCGGTGGAATGACAAATCGATCGTAATGATCGTGATATCGGCCGCCATTTGTTTTCTCTCGAACGTCGTATCTCGGATGCCATCGTTCCATAACGCCGAGTGCTTATCACCATGTGGCGGGCGGAAGGAGTTTCACTGTTTCGAGGAAAATCCAATCGTCGCATCGTGATACGGTGACGTCGTCGGCGGGAATCGACCGCTGCATGAAGCAACATTAGTCCGAAGCTTGAGCGCGAAAAACCGCGTGGACCCGAATAGAACGTTCGTCCGTGCTGGACAATCCATACGGGCGGCCGATGTGCGACAATCCCCCGCGGTCTTCCCTAGCGAATATCCCCGCTTCACCATCCGTAACGAAAGAGTAATGGCCAGCGATTTCAAGACAATGGACGCGAATTCAGTCGTCTACATCATCGACGACGATGAAGGCACCCGCACCTCGTTGACGAATCTCTTGCGCTCCGTGGGTTTTGTCGCACGCAGCTTCGAAGGCACTGCAGCCTTCAAGGCTTTCGATAAACCCGACGTGCCTAGCTGCCTGCTACTCGATGTCCGCCTGCGCGGCGAGAGCGGACTGTTCTTCCATCAGCAGGAAAAGAAGACGCAGCGCATCCCGATCATTTTCATGACCGGCTTTGCGGACGTCAGCATCTGCATCAGGGCGATGAAAGCGGGGGCTTCGGATTTCCTGATCAAGCCGCTCGCGGACCAGGACGTGATCGATTCGGTCACGGCGGCGCTGGCGGTCGACAAGGCTCGGCTCGATACGGAGCGCGTGCGAAACGGATTGCTCGAGGCCTATGGCTCCCTCACCTCCCGCGAGCGCGAGGTGCTGGCCTATGTCATCGGCGGTTCGATGAACAAGCAGATTGCCGCGGAGATCGGGATCAGCGAGATCACCGTGAAGGTGCATCGCGGCACCGCCATGCGCAAGATGAATGCGACTTCGCTGGCCGACATGGTGCGAAAGGCGGAGGCGATCGGCCTCGAACCCATCTTCTGCTAGGCCTCCACGGGCTTGACCCCACCGCCCGTCCCTCGCGCCTGCAACGCGGAGACGCGCCACACCGCGGCCACGGCCGCAAAGCCCGCCACAGCGATGTACCATGCCGCAGCCATTCTCGTAGATGCCAGCATGTTCCAAGAGGCCACGACCGCGGGCGCCGTACTGCCGAACAGGGCGACGCCAACGGAATAGATCAGCGCTAGCGTCGCGGCACGGCGCTTCGGATCGACGGCCATCAACAGCATCGCCACGGTAGGCGCTGCCGCCAGGCAACTCATGGTGGTGACGACCACGATGCCGATCGCGAACGACAACGCCTGGCCATCGCGCGCGGCCAGGTACGTGGGCACGACGGCGACCACGGTCAGCAGCCGCGCGGTCACGACGATACGGCCGAATCCCCAGCGATCCGAAAGCCAGCCACCCAGCACGGAAGCGAGCACGGTCACCGTGCCGAGAGCGATCGTCACCAGGAACGACTCCCCGATCGTGGGGCGTGATCCGGCCAGCTCGAACGGCGCCGTAAAGGTCGCGATATAGGTGGGCACCGTGCCGCCCGCGATGAGCAGCGTGCCCCAGACGAGAGCGTTCCAGCCTCCCAAATGCCCCCCCGAACCGGGCGGAGGCGAGCCACCCGAACCGAGCGGAGGCGTCCGCACGCCCTCGGAAACGGCTCGCTCGGGCACGTGCAGCGAGTGACGCAGCCAGAGTTGTACCGGCACCATCGATGCGCCGAGCACAAATGGAATGCGCCATCCCCACTCACCCATCTGCTGAACGGAGAGCTGGCTGTTCAGTACCGCGCCGCAGACCCCCGCAGCCGCGAGCGCGAGGCCCTGGCCCGCGAGCAGCCAGCCGCAGTACAGCCCTCTTCGACGCGGCGCGCAGTGTTCCGTCAACAGCGCCCCCGCCGCCCCCATTTCTCCACCGACGGCGAACCCCTGGATCATGCGGCACAACACCAACAGAATGGGGGCGACGATGCCTGCCGTTTCATAGCGGGGAATCGCCGCCATGCCCAGCGTGCCGGCGGTGATCAGCGTTGCCGTCAGCAGCAGCGCCGGCTTGCGTCCCGCGCGGTCCGCGTACGAACCGAGCACGATGGCACCGATTGGCCTGAGCAGGAAGCCGGTGGCGAAGGCGCCGAATGTCGCGATCGACGAAAGCGCCGGTTGATCGTGCGGGAAGAATGTCGCGGCGATATACGCCGCGAAAACCGCGAAGGCAAAGTAGTCGAAAAACTCCAGCGCATTCGCGAGGACAACGGTCACGACCGCCCGGGTGGGAATGCTCATCGGGAACGGACCGCGCCGGGAAGGGTGAAGTGGAACGACGTGCCGGTCCCTGAGGCAGTATCCACCCAGATCCGGCCACCATGCGCTTCCACGATCGACCTGGAGATGGACAGCCCCATGCCCATGCCTTCCTGCTTGGAGGTCGCAAAAGGCTGGAACAGCATGCCTGCTGCCTGTGCGTCAATACCGAGGCCGGTATCGGTCACGCTGAATACGACCATCTCGCCCTCGTCCGGCCGTGCCGTCAATGTCAGCCGCCGCTCCACGGCGTCTCCCGCACTGGCGATGGCTTGCACGCCGTTGACCAGCAGATTGCTGAGGACCTGCTGCAGTTGCACCCGATCGACGAAGACCGCCAGACCGGGGGTCACGTTCGTTTCCACGGCGATGCTCTTCTCTCTGGCCTCCGCGGCGATCAGCCGCACGGCGGCGTCGATGATCTCTTCCGCCGCATGCATCCTCGCCTGTACGGGTGTCCGCGCCATGAAGCCCCGCAGCTTGTGACAAATGTCCGTCGTGTCGCGCGCCCACCGGGCGGCGTCCCGTATCGACGTCATGGCCTCTTCGAGTTCCGGTTCATCGCGGTTGAGCCATCGCAACGCTGCTTCTACCGACGTGCGGGTGGCCGACAACGGCTGGCTGATCTCGTGGGTGATGGAGGCCGCCAGCTGGCCGACGAGCGAAATCCGCCCCGCCCGCGCAAGCTCGGCGCGCATCGTTTCGATCCGATCGATGTTCTCCTGATACTCGGTAATGTCGAAAGCATAGAAGTGCAACCGCCTGTATCGCTCGGGATCGCGGGGCAGCGAGCAGCGCCATACGATAGGGATGCTGCGGCCGCCAAACGAGGTCAGCATGCGCTCGCCCTGGCACGCCGTATCGCCATTGAACATCGCCCGGAGAACCTGTTCGTTGCTGCGCCGGCTAGCGGGAAGGAGTTTCTTCGCCCGGGCAAAGAACGCGTCCTTCGACTCCGCCTCGAACAGCGTGACGACGGCTTCGTTGGCATCCACGAACCTGTGGTGCGTTTCGCGCAGATGTTGAATCGCGTCGGGATGACGGTCCAGATACGCGTCAAGATCCGTCACGCCGCTGGCGCGCAGGTCATCCACCCAGAGACGAATGCCGTACCAGTCTTCGATAAGGATCGGAATCGGGGCGAGTTGAAACGTCTCATCGGGGATGACGGTCGACGAGGAATTTCCGGTCGATAATGGATCGCGGTCGTGGTCACGCATTGGAGTTGTTGGAGGTTCCGCGAGCAGGCGGCGATTATACGAAAGTATCCCTACGCTTGCCTTACATTGTGGCGGAAGTCCTTTTGCCACAAGGGATCCGGAGAGCCGTCGCGGGGCATGTCGGCAACCTAAGGCCATGCATCGCGATACGTGCGTATAAGTGCCATGGCGCCTTGATTGCGCTAATGTCCGCGGCAAGCCCCGACAATTCCGCTGTCCACCTGCCGCCTGCAGCGCTAACGCCAACTCTCCGTGCCCCTCAAAACCGTCTGCATCATCGACGACGAGTTATCCGTTCGCCGTGCCACTGGCGCCCTGGTCAGGTCTCTAGGCTGGAGCGCCGATTTTTTTTCTTCCGCGGACAGCTTTCTTGCGACCGTCGAGCGCAGTGCCTATGCGTGCCTCATTTGCGATATCGAATTGGGCGCGACATCGGGCCTCGACCTGCAGCGCCGGCTGCGCGGCATGGGCGATACGACGCCAATGATCTTCGTCACGGCACATGGCACGCCCAGGAACGTCGCCCTGGCCCTCGCGGAGGGCGCGGTATGCGTCCTCGACAAGCCGGTCGATCCCGAGGCGCTGATCGCCCAGTTGACGCGCATCATGTCACCGGCGGACCGATAAGCACGGACGGCGCCGTCACGTGCCAAAGCCTCGCCGACCTTATACCAACGTGTCGCGGTGCTTGCGCCAATCGAGACTTTTCCCTGGCAATAGCGGCGCTTAGACTTCAACCCGAACCTAACAATGGCATGAACGGGGGAAGGTCATGGAACGCATGCTGCAGGCGATGGAGGTATTCACCCGCATCGTGGAGTGCAGGAATTTCACCAGGGCATCGGACCTGCTGGGCATTCCCAAAGCCTCGACGAGCCTGCTGATCCAGCAACTCGAGGCGCATCTCGGTACACGCCTGCTGCACCGGACGACGCGCCACGTCAGTCCGACCGCCGTCGGCCTTGCGTACTACGACCATTGCCTTCGCGTGCTGGACGAGATCACCAACATGCGGGCGCGGATCGGCGCGGAGTCTCGTGAAGCTCGTGGCCGCCTGCGCGTGGAAATGCCCGGTGACATCGCGCGCCAGACGATGCCCTACATCGGCCGGTTCCAGCGAGACTTCCCCGCGATCGCGCTTCACATCTCGGCACCGGCACCGACACCGGCAACGGGCTCCGACATGCGCCGCGATGGCATCGACTGCGCCGTGAAGGTCGGCTCGCTCGACGACTCCTCTCAATACAGCCGAAGTGTCGGCACTTACCAGCGCATCACCGTGGCCAGTCCGGCATATCTGTCCAGTCGCGCGGCGCCGCATGCTTTCCATCCGGTCGAGTCCATCGTGTTCTCGGACCTGGACCTCATGCTGGAGTACGGCCTCCATGACGCCGGCATCGTGCAGATCTGGGACGTCGCGGCGGCGCCGCACCTCGCCAGTGGCCGGCTCAGAGAACTCTCCGCCGATCAGCGTCCGCCGGCATTGCCGGTGCAGGCCGTTTTCTCCTGCCGGACGAGGGAGTCCGCGTGCCTGCGTGTTTTCGTCGACTGGCTCACCGAAACGCTGGGCGCGCTGAATCAGGCGATCGTCACCCGGCGTGGCGGGTCAGGGGACGTCCTCCCGTTCCCCGCGACGGCACGGTTGACGGCGAAGGCGCCCGCGCCCATTGCCCACGCCCGGACAATTTAGAACCGATCGGTTTAAAATGTCATTTTCTCGATTCCGAGTGGGTGACATCATGGGCCGCACGCGCAAATTCAGCCGCGAGGGAGTGCTTGAAAAGGCTCTCCCGGTGTTCTGGAAGTATGGTTTTTCGGGGACGTCGCTGCCGCAGCTCGAGCAGGCGACGGGGGTTAACAAGTCGGGGTTGTACGCCGAGTTCAAGGACAAGGAGGACCTGTTTATCAGCGCCCTCGAGTACTACTACGAGCACCGCGGGGCGCCAGAGATCCTGGGTGCAGCGCCGAAGGGCTGGGACAATATCGAACGGTTCCTGCATCTCGGCGACCTCCAGCCGGACGGTTGCATCGGCTGCTTCTCCGTCAACGCCCTCCGGGAGATTCCCTCGCTGTCCGACCGCGCGCGGGACGTACTGGCCGCGTCGCATCGGCGCCTGCTGCCGCTGATCGTCGAGAACATCGAGGCCGAGCATCCCAGACTTGCGGCGGAGGTCATCGCGGACATCGTGATGGTCTTTTTCTCGGGCTACTGCATCGAGAACAATCTGCCGCCGGAGGCGCGGCAGGATGCCATCACGCATTTCATGCAGGCATTGCGGTCCTTGTGATCGCGTTACGCGCGGCGCCTGACCGCGCGCCTCCCCTCCTTACGCCTCCACGTCGTCCGCACCAAAAATATTTTTTGAACTGATCGGTTCTTTTTCCTTGCCAAGCCCCTCGGGTCGTCGTATATTGAACCGGTCGGTTCAATATACGACTCAGACATCAACAGACGAGGACAACGACCGTGGCATTGAAAATCTATCCCATCAATCTCGGCAACATGGCGCTGGACGCCAGCGCGCTCGTGCCGTTCCGCGACCCGGGCAAGCAAGTCACGATCCCGATTCTGGGGTTCCTGATTCTCGGCGGCGAGGAACCCATTCTCGTCGATACGGGCTCGCGCAGCGCCGAACAATACGAACCGTTCGGTCTGCCGTACGAGGTCACGGAGCAGATGACGCTGCCCTACCACCTTGCCCAACACGGCCTCAAGCTCGGGGACATCCGCCACATCATCCATACCCATGCGCACATCGACCATGTCGGCATGACCGACCTGTTCCCGATGCGCACCACCGTCGGCATCTCGCGGCGTGAACTGGAGTTCGCGGCATCCGGCTTAATGGGGCCGCTCATGTACACCGCCGCCGATACGAAGCATCTGATCGATCGCCTGCATACGCGCGGCGCGCTGCGACTGTTCGATGTCGATGGCACCTTCGAGGAAGAGGTCATCCCCGGCGTCGCCGTCCGGCTGTCGGGCGGCCATACGCCAGGCTCCCTTTCCGTGCTCGTGGAAACCGATGCGGGCATCGCCAACATCAGCGGCGATATTGCCTACAGCGTGCAGGACCAGCTGATCGACCCGCTCCTCGACCAGGCCGCGCATGAGCCCACGATCAGCGCGAACCGTGCCATGTCCACGCTCGACGAGAAGAAGGCCATCAAGCGCGCCCTCTCCGACAGTCGATTCCTGCTGCCGAGCCATGACAAGCCGGCGCTCATTCGCGGCGGCAAGGTCGTAGCCGTGATGCATGACGCGATCTCGAACCCGCTCGCCGACGTGACGCGCGTGGATGCCTACACCCCTGTCGCGGAGGCCTGACATGCATCGACTCCATCCGCGCGTTGCGCTCGGCCTGCTGATCGTCCTCGGCGGCGCGGCAAGCCTTGTCGCAGACGGCATCTCGATGGCCATGCGCCTGCTCCTCTCCGCCTGACCGTGCTCGCGCCAAAGGCACGGCATTCGAACCCGACCTCAATCTCTCATCGAACTGGAAACCATCATGGAACTCACCAATAACACCATCTTTATCACGGGCGGCACCTCGGGCATCGGCCGCGGACTCGCCGAAGCCTTCCACAAGCGCGGCAACAAGGTCATCATCGCCGGCCGCCGCAAGGCGCTGTTGCAGGCTGTGGCCGAGGCCAACCCCGGCATCGACACCATCGAACTGGACATTACGAGCGCAGACGATATCGCGAGGGTCGCCAGGACGCTGATCGAGACGTATCCGACCCTCAATGTGGTCATCAACAACGCGGGCGTGATGCCATTCGACAATGCCGCGGGCGCGCTCGACGACGAGCAGGCCGTCAATCTGATCGACACGAATCTGCTGGGACCCGTACGCCTGAGCGCGGCCTTCGCCGAGCATCTCAAGCGTCAGCCGCGCGCCTACCTCATCAACAACAGTTCGGTGCTGGCGTACGTACCGCTTGCCGCGACGGCGCTGTACTCGGCGACCAAGGCTGCCATTCACTCCTATACGCTTTCCCAGCGGTTCATGTTCCGCGACACCAGCGTGCGCGTGCTCGAGATTGCGCCGCCCTGGGTCGATACCGACCTGGTCCACAAGAGCGGCGATCCGCGCGCCATGCCGCTCGATGCCTTCATTGCCGAAACGATGGACAAGCTGGCCGACGCGACCGACGAGGTCCTGGTGGATGCGGCACGTCCGTTGCGGGACAACGCCGGCCCGAACGAGCACACGCTCGTGCACCAGTTCAACGTCGCGCTTGCCGAAAACCCGATCCCCGTGTTGTAAGCCCGCACAAGGCGACCTGGAGCCAAAAATGAAAGATGCCATTCCGGCGCAAACCAAGCGGGCGTTGTATGTCCTCAGCGTGGCGTATCTCGTGCAGGCCACGGGAGCGCTTTCGGTCGCGGGCAGCATGGCGCCAATCGCACGCGAGTGGCACCTGAGCAACGCACAGACCGCGTATCTGATCTCGATATTCGGCGTGACGTTCGCCCTCACCGCACCGCTGCTGCAGGTCTACTTCGGCCATCTGCGCCGGCGGCTCCAGGTCCTGCTGGGTCTCGCGGTTTTCAGCAGCGCCGCCTTGCTGTTCGCCGCATCACCGAACTACATCGTATTGCTCGCCTCCCGCATGCTGATGGGCCTAGGCGCCGGATTCATCGGTCCCGTACTGGGCGCGCTTGGTTCGAACCTCGTGAAGCGGGAAGAACAAGGCAGTGCCATCGCCGTGGTGCTGCTCGGCCTGAGCGTCGCCGGCATGGTGGGCATCCCGGTGTCGGCCTGGCTGTCGGATGCCTATGGCGCCCGCACGCTGTTCCTCGTGGTCGGTCTCGCGGGCATCGGCACTGCCGCGCTTGTGCTTGCCCTCGTGCCCGATCAAAGCGCCGGCGAACGCGTGCAACTAGCGACGCTGGTCTCGCTGGTCACGCGCGCAAGATCGCTAAGCGCTTTCCTCGTCGTGTTCTTCGTGGCGGCGGCAGTCTATGCGACTTACACCTTCATTTCCCCCATCGTCCGCGACGTCTATCACGGCGACACGCATAGCGTTTCCGCGTCGCTGACTATCCTCGGCGTCGCCGGCGTCATGGGCAACCTGTTCGTGACCCGCGCCGCGCGGCGATACGGCGCGGTGTCCATGCTGCTGGCCGGCATGGCCATCCTCGCCATCGATATCGTCATTCTCTGGTGGACGCGCCCGCACCTGTACTGGTTCTATGCGGCCCTCGTGGTCTGGGCTTTCGGGACGGACATCCTGTGGCCTTCCCAGCAGCGGCGGATCATCGAACTCGCCCCGGACCTTCGCGGCATTTCCCTCGCCGTGACAGCATCCTTCGTGTTCTGCGGGATCGGATTCGGCTCGGCAGTCGCCGGCTGGGTGTATCCCTCCTATGGATTTGGCGGTGTGCTGGCGAGTTCGTTGCTGCTCATGGTGCTGGCCGGTGCCAGCCTCTGGATATCGAACATCGCGCCCGCGATCGCGGACCGTCGCGTCCCGAGCTGAACCTGGCCGTCAATGCATTCCCCGATCAGGACGTCTCAAAACGACGGATAAATGACCGGCGAAGTCAGGCGGGGCCTTCCAGCATTGTCGGTCCCGCCTAAACCGCTCATCCTCGATGTTTCCGCGCCCTGTCCTCCATCGGTATATTCCCACCGTCTTCAGCCTGTTGTTCCTGTTGTTCCTCCTCCTCGCCGCATCGATGGCGCGCGGGAGCGAAGCGCCGCTCGAACAGAGCGTTGCCTTCTATGCGGGAACAGCGCCTCCCTCGGAACTGAAGGCGTTCGACACGGTGGTCGTGCCTCCGGACACGCCGCTTCCCGCACGCGCCCCTGGCGCGCGGCAACCGCTCTGGGCCGCATGGCTTCGCGACCCCGCCGTCGTGCCCGCCACAGACGATCCCCAGACGGCCACCGCCTACGTCGAGGACATCGTCGCGCCGCTCTGGCAGAAAGGCTTTCGTGGCTTCTATCTCGATCAGCCGGTGACGGAGCAGAAAGCGGGGCCGCCAATGCCCCTGGTTGCGCTCATTCACGCCATTCACCTTCGCTATCCCGAAGCGAAACTCCTTGTCCGCGATGATTCAGGGGTGGTGGAGCAAACCCGGAGCGAGTTGTTCGCCGTGGTGATGTCCCGCTCCCAGGGAACCGAGGCCCGCGCGCGGGCGGCGGAGCTCCGTCGGGATACGTCGCTCATGGTTGTCATGACGGATGCGTGTCCGGCGGCCGCGCGCGGATGCATGCGCGATAGCGCGCTCCGCATGTTGCGAGACGGCGTTGTCCCATATGTAGCGGACCCGGACTTCCTGTCCGTGGGTATCGGCCGCGTGGAGGTCATGCCCAGGCGCATCCTCATCGTGCAGAACCGCGCGTCCAACGTATCCATCGACAGCTCCAAGGGCGTGAGATATCTGTCCATGCCGCTGAATTATCTAGGCTATCGCGTGGAGTTCGCCGAAGCCAGCGGTCCGCTTCCCGATATCGGTGCCGACCGCTACGCAGGGGTCGTACTGTGGTTCGATGGCCCACTCGAGGCAAACGCCCCGAACCTCTACCGCTGGGTGCAACAGAACATCGGCCGAAACATTCCCATCGCGATCTTCAACGATTTCGGCGTGGATATGCGCGGCCAGCCGGGGCGCATACTCGGCCTCCGGAAGGGACGGACGACGTCCAATGACAAGCTCGAGACTGTTTCACAGGATCCCATGATGGGATTCGAAGTCCCGGTCACTCACGACAATCGGATCTTCGATCCAATCCAGGCAGGACCGGGCAGCGAACCGCTGCTTCGCGTGCGCGGCAGCGCGGGCACGTACGATCCCGTCGCGATCACGCCGTGGGGCGGATATGTATTGCGCCCCTACGCGGTGCTCCATGATTTCCGCGAACTCGACAACGACCGCTGGGTGGTCCAGCCCATTGCCTTCCTGCAGCGCGCGCTGAGACTTCCATATATGCCGGTCCCGGATACGACCAGCGAGAATGGGCGGCGCCTGCTGACCGTCCACGTAGATGGCGACGGCTTTGCATCGCGTGCCGAGATGCCCGGCGGCGGTTTCGCCGGCGAGGTCCTGCTACGCGAGATCTTCGACCGGTACCGGCTTCCGGTCACGATGTCGATCATCGAAGGAGAACTGAGCGCCGACGGCATGTATCCGCAGCTCAGCCCGGCCCTGGAACCGATTGCCCGGCAGATCTTTGCCAGACCCTACGTCGAAATCGCGTCGCACACGTACTCCCATCCGTTCTTCTGGCGCCGCACCGTCTCCCCGCCCCGGGCCGGGGAGGACACGACGCCCTATCATCTGCCCATTCCCGGCTACCGCCTCAGTCTGGAGCGCGAGATCAACGGAACCATCGATTACATCAACACGCGCCTGGCGCCCCCGAACAAGAAAGTACGACTGGTCTTATGGCCCGGCGACACGCAGATTCCGGTCGAGGTCCTGCGGATGACGAACCGGGCAAATGTGATGAATCTCAATGGCGGCGACACGATCATCACGCGCAGCAATGACAGCTGGACGGCGATCGGGCCGCTGGGGGTCTGGAAGACGGACGACACGTTCCAGGTGTTCGCGCCGAATCAGAACGAGAATATCTACACGAACCTGTGGAAAGGTCCGTACTACGGCTTTCGCCGCGTCAAAGAGACGTTCGAACTGACCGAGCATCCGCTACGCTTCAAGCCCATCAACATCTACTTCCATAGCTATTCGGGAACGAAAGTCGCTTCGCTGAAAGCGCTGAAGGAAGTTTTCGATTACGCGCTTTCCCAGCCAACGCTTCCCCTGCATTCGACCGACTACATCGCCCGCGTGATGGACGCGCAGGATCTGGTCATCGCTCACACCGTTGCGGATACGGACGGGACCCGGCATTGGATCGTTCGCGGCGGCGGAGCCGTCAGGAACCTCCGCTGGGACGGACCCGGACGCGTCAACCTTGGCGCCGCGCATGGGGCCTATGGCGTCTCCGCGGCGCCGGGAGGCGGCACCTATGTCTTCACGGATGGGCAGGACATCGGATTCTCGACGTCATCCCAACCGGACGGAAGCCTCGTGCCGTATGTCGCCGAAGCCAACGCGGTGGTGGGTAACTGGACGACCGACGGCACCGGCGTCAGCTTCGATTTCGCGGGCTACCGTCGGCCGTGGGTGAAGCTCCGCGGCGCCCGCGGCTGCGCCGTCACGCTGAACCATGTCGCGCAGAAGCGGAGCGCGACGCCCGACGACATGGTGCTGATCTCGGGGGACCCCACCTTCGACCTGCGCTCCGCGCCCCAACACGTCGAGGTGCGCTGCCAGAACCGGTAACCGGCACAGCCGCCGGGGCGACAAGCGCCGGCCTAGCGGCCCATCCTCTCGCTGGCGTGCTGCGCCATGGTGCGCCCGGAGGACAAGCCGTCGAGCCGATAAACGTGAACCGGCCACTGGACGCGCGACGTCCCATGCTGGAACAGGCGGACCCGATCGATTTGCGGGACCGGCAGGTAAAGGCGTCCCTGGCTATCGAAGACGGGAGCGTCGACCCAATGCAAGCGCGCGTCCTCCAGAATCGTTTCCGTACGCAGGTCGGGCGTGATGCGGCGCAGCGCATTGTGCGCCAGATCGGAGTAATAGAGATTCCCCGCCGCATCCATGGCCGTGCCGCCCACGGGGGGCAGGTCCGCCCACGGGGCGGTTTCCGCGGCGATGGTTGCGACGGCCTGCGCGCGCTCCCCGTCGGTAGCCGCGTCGACGGCGGCGTCGAGATACCGGGTCTCGATCCGCCACCATGGGCCGGACAATGCCGCGAAGTACAGCCATCTGCCATCCGGACTGACCTCGAGCGGGTCCGCATGCACGCGCAGCGCTTTCCCGTCCGGACCACGTACCACTTGCCCCTCCACAACGATGTCGCGGTCTTCGGCGGCGCGGGTCGATCGGTGATCCTGCAGGACGCGTACCGCCCGCCCCGAATCGATGTCGAGCACGATCACGGCCGGATCGCCGGCATCGGTAAGGTAGGCGTGGCTGCCGTTGACGCGAATGTCGTCGACGTAGCTATGCGCGCGCGCAACATCGGCGCCCAGTGCATACACGCGTGTCACACGGCCTGTTGCGAGGTCCACGCGAACGAGCTTGGCGGCGCCGGGCACTACCGTGCCACCGAAGCCGCTCACCCCCGTATCGACGATCCACAGGCCGCCATTCGCATCGCGATGCATGGCGTTGACGTTGACGAAACGTTCGCCCAGGGGGACCGTCGCATCCTCGGCATTCCAGCGCGCATCGGGGAAGGCTTCGGCCTTTCCGCGCGCGTCGAGCCGAGCCACCGAGGGACCGTGCGCGCCGGTCCAGCGTGGCGTGGAAACGTAGATCCGGCCGGCGTCATCGACGGCGACGCCATTCCATATCGCTTCGTTCGTGGACGCCACCACATGCAACGCCGTGGACGGCAGTCCCGGCTCGGCAGCGGCCGCTTCGGGCTGCGAAAGAACAGCGGCCAGCACGAATCCCATGGCAATGCCGATATGCCTGAGCATCGAGGCGGCTATGGCGGGGCGCGGGACCGTCTGGCGGGATGGTGACTGCATGGTGGACCTCCACAACTGGAATCGAGGTCCTCATGTTCGTTCCAATGGACGCGGACGACCACCACACGGGACGGCAAACACTTTCCTCGAAACCGGGAAAGTGACCACGATGTCCGTAATCATCGCGAAAACGTCATGCCGTGAGGCGTGTACTTTCTTATCCTTGCCAGCACGTTCATCTCCGCGCGGGCGCATGGCCGCGAGTTCCGACATGCCAGCCTTCAACGCTGCGACCGACCGTTCGGGCTCCCTGACACCGGCCGCCTTCCTTGCGCTCGGCACGTTTGCAATTGGCACGGAAGGTTTCATGATCGCACCGTTGCTATCGACGATGGCGGCGGACTTTGGCATGAGCGTGCCGCACGTCGCACTGCTCGTCGTCGTGTTCACACTGACGATGGCGGTCAGCTCGCCGATTGCCACGACCCTCACCGCCACGTGGAGCCGGCGCGGCACACTGTTATGCGCCATGGCGGTTTTCACCGCCGGCAACCTCCTCGCCGCGTGGTCGCCGAGCTTCGGGATCCTCATGGCGGCACGGGTCCTCATGGCCCTGGCGTCAGGCCTCTATGTACCGAATGCCAACGCGCTAGCCGGCGCAATCGTGAGCCCCGACAAGCGGGGCCGCGCGCTCGCGGTGGTCAGCGGCGGCATGACACTCGCCATCGCCCTGGGATTACCGCTGGGCGGTGTGGTTGGGCATGCGTTCGGATGGCGCGCGACATTCCTCGCCGTCGGCGCCATGAGCATCGTCGCGATCGCCGGGATATCCGCAGGCGTCGCGCGCGATGCCGGCGCCGGCATCCCCGTGGCGACGCTCTCCCAGCGCCTTGCCGTGCTGCGTCAACCCGCGCTCCTGCACTTGCTGTCCGTCAGCCTGTTCTGGTCGATCGGTGCTTACGCCGCCTATCCCTTCATCGCCTCGTATCTGGCGCAGGTGCTCGGCTTTCAGGCTGCCGGCATCAACGCGACGGTGTCGATGTGGGGTCTGTGCGCGGCGCTGGGCGTCACGGCGGGCGGGACGCTGAACGACAGATACGGATCGACGCGGGTCGCCAGGCGTTCGCTCGTCATCCTGGGTCTGGCCTTCTGGACACTCTCGCTCGCGGCCGCATCGCTATCGGCCGGCGCGGCACTGGTGCCCGTGCTCGCCGCCATCGCCGTCTGGGGCTTCACCGTCTGGTCGTTCTTTCCCGCCCAGATGGCCCGGCTGATGGCCGCGGGCAATGCGAGCCAGGCTTCGCTGGCGCTCGCGCTCAACACCTCGACGATGTATCTCGGTTTTTCCATCGGCAGCGCGTTCGGTGCCGCCATTCTCGGTCACGGCGCCATCTGGGGCATCGGACTGCTGGCGGGCGCCTGCCAGTTCATTGCCTTGTTCATCGATCACTACAGAAAGACCTCCCCATGACAACACTGAACATCAACGGCAAGACGGTGGACGTCGATGCCGATCCCTCGACGCCGCTACTGTGGGCCCTGCGAGACTCGCTGGGCATGACGGGCACCAAGTTCGGTTGCGGCATGGCCGCCTGCGGGGCCTGCACGGTGCATATCAACGGTACGGCCACGCGGAGTTGCGTCATGCCGATCTCCGCCGTGGCGGGCGTCAAGGTCGGCACCATCGAAAGCATGGGCGACGACAAGATCGGCCGTGCCGTGCTCGATGCATGGATCCGTCACGACGTGGCGCAGTGCGGCTACTGCCAGAACGGCCAGGTCATGAGCGCGGTGGGGCTGCTGCGTACCAAGCCCCGTCCGACGGATGCGGACATCGATCAAGCCATGGCCGGCAACATCTGCCGATGCGGCACCTATCAACGTATTCGCGCGGCCATCAAGGATGCCGCGCGCAACATCGCCTGAGGAGCGGACAACATGCGTCTACAAGGACTCGAGGCGATGGCCGGCCGTGGTCAACAAGCTCGCATCGACACTGGCAACGCCACACTCTCCCGGCGTAGCTTCCTCAAGATGGCGAGCCTCGCCGGCGGCGGTTTTGCGCTAGGCATCGGCGCGCTGCCCGACATGGCGCAGGCCGAGGGGGGCAAAGCGCCCTCCCCGCCTCAGGCATTCGTCGTCATCTCGCCGGACAATATCGTCACCGTTGCGGTCAATCGGCTCGAGTTCGGCCAGGGCGTGCACACCGCCCTGCCGATGGTGCTGGCCGAAGAACTGGACATTCCGTGGGCCAACGTGCGGTCCACGCTCGCACCGGCCGGCGACGCCTATCGCGACCCGGGTTTCGGCATCCAGATGACGGGCGGTTCTACCGCGCTCAAGAACTCGTTCGGACAGTACCGCGAGCTCGGCGCACGCGCCCGTGCCATGCTGGTGGCTGCCGCGGCAAAGCAATGGGGCGTCGACCCTTCCGCATGCACGGCCGAGCAAGGGGTCGTGACGGCCGGCGCGAAGCGGGCGACGTATGGCGAGCTTGCCAGTGCCGCCATGGCGCTGCCCGTCCCCGCTACGGTGGCACTGAAGGATCCGTCGCAGTTCCGGATCATCGGCAAATCGACGCCGCGCCTCGATGCGGCAGCGAAGCTGCATGGCGACCCCGTGTTCGGCATCGACACCCGCCTCGACAAGATGGTCGTCGCCGTCGTCGCCCATCCCCCGCGCTTCGGCGGCAAGGTCAAGACGTTCAACGCAGACAAGGCGCTGGCCATCAAGGGCGTGCGCGACGTCATGCTGGTCCCGGTCGATCGGGGCGGTACTGGCCTCGCCGTTGTCGCGGATGGTTTCTGGCCCGCAAAGCAAGGCCGCGATGCGCTGCAGATCGAGTGGGAAGACGCGGGCTCCCGAGCGAGCACGAAGGCGTTGTACGAGGAATACGGCAAGCTCGCCGCACAGCCCGGGCTCGTGGCCCTCGCGTCGGAGCATGGCGACATCGGCGCCGCCATCAAGGGCGCAAGCCGGGTCATCGATGCCGAATACCGGCTGCCCTATCTCGCTCATGCTCCGATGGAGCCGCTCAACTGCACCATGCAAGCCGAGATCGCGGGCAGCAAGGCCACGAGCGTAAAGGTCTGGGTCGGCTCCCAGTTCCAGACCGTCGATCAGGCGGCTATCGCGCGAACGCTGGAATTGCCGGTGGAGAAGGTCACGCTCAACACGATGATGGCCGGCGGCGGCTTCGGTCGCCGCGCCGTTCCCACGTCCGATTACCTCGTCGAGTCCGCCGGCGTGCTGCGCGCCTGGATCGCCAAAGGCCGTACCGAGCCGCTGAAGGTAATGTGGAGCCGCGAAGACGACATCAAGGGCGGCTACTACCGGCCCCTCCACGTGCATCACGCGCGCGTAGGCTTCGATGCCAAGGGACAACTGGTCGGCTGGCAGCACACCGTCGTGGGACAGTCCATCGTCGCGGGCACCCCTTTCGAGGCGTTCCTCGTCAAGAACGGTGTGGATTCGACCATGACCGAGGGTATCGTGGAGAACGAGTACGGGCTTCCGATGCAGGTTAGCGCGCATCATCCCAAGACGGATGTGGCGGTCCTGTGGTGGCGCTCGGTCGGCAACACCCATACGGCTTTCGTCAAGGAAACCCTCATCGACGAAATCGCCGCCGCCGCCCGGCAAGACCCCGTGGCATGGCGCATGGCGAGGCTCGATCCCACGCGTCATGCGCGGCATCGCGACGCGCTGAGCCTCGCCGTGGACCGCTCCGGCTATGGCAAGCGCAAGCTGCCGAAGGGACACGCCTGGGGCGTGGCGCTACACGAGTCGTTCGGCACGGTCGTCGCCTATGTGGTGGAGGTCTCCGTGTCGAAAGGCGAAGCGCGCGTGCATCGCGTGACGGCCGGCGTGCACTGCAATCGCGTGGTCAACCCGCTCAGCGCGGAAGCGCAGATCCAGGGGGCCTGCATCTTCGGACTGTCGATGATCCGGCCGGGCTTCGCCATCGAGATCGAGAACGGTGTCGTCAGGAACAGCAATTTCCCGGACTACCCGCCGCCTCGCATGCCGGACGCTCCGCAGATCGACGTGTTCTTCGTGCCCTCCGAGGACGCACCGGCCGGACTCGGCGAGCCAGGCGTGCCGCCGCTGGCCCCCGCGGTAGCCAACGCGGTCTTCCGTCTCACCGGCAAACGGCAGCGACAAACCCCGTTCGTACTCGCCTGACACCTCCCGCGTCGCCCGCTACCCGCGGGTTACATCTCATTAAGTCGCTGTTGGGCCTTCCAGCGCGATGCATCGGACCACGACGTCGTCGTCGGTCCGATGCCATACCGGCGCGGGTCCAGACCGGACAATAACGATCAGTACCCTGGTACGGATCGTCCTCAGCACGGCTTCGACCGCTTTCACTGCGTCATGACGGTCCTCGGCGTCTCTCACGACAACGTCCGCTGTCCGGCTATTGATCTGCGCGGAGGAAATACTGGAATAGTACGGACGAGACGATCCGATTGCCATTCCCAATTCCTCATCCAAAAAATTCTTGTCCGCAACGTGGTCCGTCGACGACAGCGGCAATCTGGCGTCGCCCTCCGATAAATACATCCACAACTCGACGTCCGGATCGAGCCGTGCGAGGACGCCATCGATCAAATGCGAAGACAGGTCGACGAAATCGCCGTCTTTCAGCGCGCTGGCAATGTTCTTCAGCGCGTCGGATTCAGACTCCACGAATTCGATTGGCATTGTGCTTTGGTATATAGCGGGAGATTAAAAAGTATATCCCCGATCTTCACGCTCGTTTGAGACGCGTTTCAGCATCGTCATGGGGATGATCTATACCTGGCACGATCCGGCCATATCTCCGTCACGCATAGACCATTGGCGGACTCGCACACCGATACCCCTCTTTCCATGGATACCGACAATGGAGCATTAGGGTAAATTCTGAGCGGACGTCTGAGCGGACGCTCAATTTGCCCAACTTACTTGCTTCTCGTCATGTTGAAAGACTTTGCTGCCCAGGACGCTTCGCCCATCGTTTACATCATCGACGACGACGTCCTGATCCGCGCGTCACTGGACACACTGCTTCGATCCGTCGGTCTGCGTGTGCGCGCGTTCGAAGGCACCGAAGATTTCAAGACGGCGCTCATCGAGGACGTCCCGTGCTGCCTGTTGCTGGACGTAAGACTGCGCGGGGAAAGCGGGTTGATGTTCCAGCATCGCGAGCACGCGTGCCTGTCGATGCCGATCATCTTCATGAGCGGGCACGCCGATATCCACGCGTGCGTCTCGGCCATGAAGGCCGGCGCGATCGACTTTCTGACCAAGCCCATCGCCGAGCAGCAGGTCATCGATGCGGTGATCGGCGCGCTGAACATGGATGCCCAGCGACGCGAGGGAGTGCGGGCGCGCGCGACGGCGGTCGATACGTTCGAAAGATTGACACCCCGCGAGCGCGAGATTCTTGTGCACGTGGTCGCAGGCGCACCGAACAAGCGCATCGCCGCGAGTCTCGGTATCAGCGAGATCACCGTCAAGGCGCACCGCGCTTCGGTCATGCGCAAGATGAATGCGCGCTCGTTGCCGGACCTCGTCCGCGCTTCGCAGCTTGCCGGCGTGACGCCGGTGTCCTGTTGCTGAATGGAACGATCCGGCGGATGTCCTGAAACGCAGCGTAAATGTCATTCCAGATTGGCGAATCTGCTGCAGTATCCGCCATTTGATGGTGGGACGACCTCGGAGCCCGCGAGCCGATCCCAGACCGACATGGACGCGCAAGTCACCTCGTTACGACAGTGGTCCACCGACGGCGTTCCGGTCAGGTCCAGGGTGGCCTACTGGACAGACGCCATCGCCTACGCGCTCGCCAGAAGCGAGATCGATTTCTCCAGAGCCGAACGCTTCCAGGCGGAATTGTCATCCGGCGATTTCGGCGCGCTGAGCGTCAGCAGGACCCGTGCGACGGCCGGAAGAACGGTCCGACGGACCCCCCGCTGCGTTACCGCGGACACCAAGGACTGCTATCACCTGGTGACCTCTGGCCGACGCCCCTGGTCCGTCGTTGCCCAGGCGGGATCGATCGGCCTGCAGGTCAACGACGCAGTGTTGCTGGATTCCGGCAGGGAATATGAACTCCATGTTCCGGACGACACCGAAATCTTCTCGATCGAACTGCCCCGGCGCTGGATGCAGGGGTGGATTCTCGACGCCGACCGGCACGTGGGCGAGCGGATCGATGCGTCGAGCGGCTGGTCTAGCGTCCTCTGCGCCTTCGTGAAGCAGGTATCCGTCCAATGCGGCCGCGCCATCCCCAACGATGCATCGATGCTCGCCGACGAACTAGGCGCCCTCGCCGCGCGCACGTTTAATCCGCCGGCGGACCTGCTGACGAGCCGGTCGCAGCGCGTCGCCCGGGACGCGCTGCGCTGCGTCCACGACAGGCACCGCGAGGCAGGTATCGGTGCGGCAGACATTGCCTCTGATCTGGGCATGTCGGTCCGAACGCTTCATCGCCACCTGGCAACCGCCGGCACGTCGATGTCGCAGACGCTGGCGGACACGAGGATCGAAGCAGCAAAGCAGATGCTGAAAGCGCCTTCCCCTCGCACCCTGACCGTCGAAGAGATCGGTCATCGCTGCGGCTACCGCGACGTCTCGCACTTCGTCAGGCAGTTCCGCCAGACCACCGCGATGACGCCTGGCCAATTCCGTAGAGCCACGCTCCTCTGAACCATTGCACGCCTCCCACGATGACCGTCTGACTGCGGACCGCCTTGCCCGACAGATCGCGATTCGCATCGCGGACGGTCACCATCTCGGGCGCGTCCACGCCGAGGCGCGGCTGGCCATCGAAGCTTCCCGTCGCGCCAACGACATCGCGACGGAGATGGTGGTCGGCTCGCAGCTTCGGCTAGTGCGTCGGTTGCGCCACGACGCCCCGGCGCGCGAGGCAGGCCCTCCCGTACTTTCGCCGCGCGCGGATTTCGGCTTCGATGCAAGCCTGCGGCCGGCCTTGCAGGAAGCCCTGTTCTTCCAGCATCTGTACGCGGCCCTCAGTGCCTTCTTCGAGGACGAGACATCGCTGGCCCTGGAACAGGTCCGTGCGGCGGAGAACCGCTCGGAAGTCGCCCCGCACCACAGCATGCCGTGCCTGCTGTTCTTGGGCGCCATGACCCGATTGCGCGCGGCGAGGGCCCTCACTGCCTCGGAGGACTTTGGCGAGCGCATGGAAGACGAGATCGAGAAGCGGCGGACGGATCTCGACAGCTGGGCAAAGGCGCATCCACGCGTTGCGTGCAAAGCGTTGCTGGTCTCCGGAGAACTGGCAAGGGTCCGCGGTAACGATGCCCTCGCGAGCGAACTCTATGCACGGTCGGCGTCAGCGGCGCATGCCGGCGGGCAACTCATGGTGCATGCCATGGCCTCGGAGTTTGCCGCGATACATCGGCACTCGCGAGAAGGCACCGAATCCGCCTTGGACCATTTCCGCCAGGCGAGGTATCTCTATGGCGTCTGGGGCGCGCACGCCAAGGCCCGCCGCCTGAATGTCGCCGACCGCCCGCAAGCCGATGCAGGCGAGAATTCGAACCACATGCGGCATTGGGGAAACGGAGTGGAAATGGACCTCCAGACAGGAATGAAGGCCATCCAGGCGATGTCGGGAGAGATCGTGCTGGAGAAGCTCGTCGATATCGTCCTCGAAACCATGATGACCCATGCGTACGCGCAGTATGGGGTGCTGCTCCTGATCAGAGGAGGAAAGCCGATCGTCGAGGCGGTTGGCAGAACCTCGTATGGAAGAGTGCTTGTCGAAGCGGTCGGTATCGCGCCGACCGAAGAGAGACTTCCGCTGGCCGCCCTCAACAGGGCCCTCGTCTGCCGCAGGCTGATGGCCTTCGATGGATCGGACGAAGCATTGTCGAACGGCGGCTCCGCGCTCAACGGCCGCGCCATCCACGCGGCGCTATGCGTCCCGCTGATGCGTCATGGCGCCATGGTAGGGCTGCTCTATCTCGAGGACAGGTGCGGGACGGGGCAACTCTCCAGGGAGAGACTTGCCATTCTAGACATGCTCGGCCAGCACGCCGCGAATTCCATCGTGACGGCGTTGCTCTACCGGGAACTCGTGGACGAGAACGAACGGCGGGCCGAGACCGAGGCGGCCCTCGTCAAGGCCAGGGCGCATCTCGCAAGAACGTCGCATCTCACGGTGATGGGCGGAATGGCCGCATCGATCGCGCACGAAATCAACCAGCCGCTTGCAGCGATCGTCAACTGTGGAGGCGCCGGCCGCCGCTGGCTGGCTCGCGACGTGCCGGATATCGCGGAAGCCATGGCGGCATTCGACCAGATCAGCAGCGCGGCCGTCCGTACGTCGGAAATCATTCACGCACTTCGGGCGCTTGCGAAGCAGGCACCCGCGTCCCTCATGCCCTTGGGCATCGACGGCGTCATCACCAGCGTGCTCGACCTCATGCGCGTCGAAATCGAGGATCGCGGCGTCAGGATGACGCTCTCGCTCGGGACGGCGGGGAAAACGGTCGTCGGCAACCGTGTTCAGTTGCAACAGGTCGTGCTCAACCTGATCACCAACGCGCTGGAGGCGATGGCGGACATCCCACACGACTCGCGCGAACTCGCCATTTCCTCCGGCATGGTCGAAGGCCAGATCACGGTAGCGGTCACGGATCGCGGCAGCGGCATCGACCCCGCGTCGCTGGCGGGTATCTTCGAGCCCTTCGTGACCACGAAGCACACGGGCATGGGAATGGGTCTGGCCATTTGCCATTCCATCCTCGAAGCCCATGGCGGCACGATCCATGCGACCTCCGTGCCCGGCAAAGGAAGCACCTTCTGCTTCCGGATTCCTCGCGCTACCTAGCGTGTCAGTCGGGCAGTGATCGAAGGCCTCAACCCGGACGCCCTGCCGCAATGCTTTCGACAGTAATAGCGTCCAGCGTCGGGCAACCCATCAGCGCCATGGCGGCCTCCAGCTCCGTCTGCAGCAACGTGAGCATGTGCGCGACGCCGGGCAGGCCGCCTACGGCCAATGCGTGGAGAATGGGCTGGCCCACCAGCACGGCGGAAGCGCCGAGGGCGATGGCCTTGACGATGTCGGTCCCGCGACGGACGCCGCCGTCCAGCAGAACCGGCACCCTGCCCGCCACCTGCGCAACGACCGCCGCCAGGCAATCGATGGTCGCGGGCACCGTGTCGAGCGTCCTGCCGCCGTGATTGGAGACGATGATGCCGGAGGCGCCCGCTCGAATCGCTGGCTCGACATCGCAGGGGTTCAGTATCCCCTTGAGAATCACGGGCAGCGCGGTCTGCCTGCAGATGGCCTCGATCTCGGTCCATGTGGGCGCGCCGCGCAGCAGGCCCCGGAAGACGGGGCTCCCGTCATTGGCGACGACAGGTTCGTTCGCCGGAAAACCCGCGAGGTTCACGGCGGACACGTCGTCGGGCAGCCGGAATCCCGCGCGCTGTTCCACATTCCGGATACCGCTCACGACCGCGTCGACGGTCACGACGATCGCCCGATAACCGGCCTGCTCCGCGCGACCGATCAGGCTGAACGTATCCTGCGCACGCGGTTGCACATACAGCTGAAACCACAGCGGCGCCGCGGACGCCACAGACGCCCGCGCGATTTCTTCCAGCGTCACGCTTGCCAGCGTGCTGACGACCATCCACGTGTGCGTGAGCGACGCGGCGCGCGCCACCGCGAGTTCGCCTTCCGGATGAACGAGCTTGTGATACGCCGTTGGCGCGATCAGTATCGGGTGCCGGAGCGTTTCGCCGAAAAGACTGCGGCTCGCGGTGGCCTGCGACAGGTCCGCCAACACGCGCGGCAGCAATCGTATCCGCTCGAAGGCCGCCTGATTCTCGCGCTGCGTGATGCCGTCCGCCGCGGCGCCCGCAATGTAGCCACGGATGCCCGCATCGACCCGCTCGTGAAAACGCCGCTCGTAGTCGCGCAGGGAAACGGTATCCGGCGGTATGTGCATGGGGCTCACGATGTCACAGCTCTGCCCAGCGGCGAAGCAGATTGTGATAGTGGTTGACGAGGCTCAGCACGGCGTCCTGGTCGTCCCCGAGTTGCCGCCGGATGTCGATGATGGCCAGATCCAGCTCGTACAGCATGCCGCGCTGGCCATCATCCTTGACCATGGATTGCGCCCAGAAGAAGGACGCCCATCGCGATCCCCGTGTCACCGGCGTGACCGCGTGCAACGACGATGCCGGGTAGACGACCAGATGCCCCGCGGGCAGCTTTACCGCGTGGGACCCATAGACGTCCTTGAGGACGAGTTCGCCGCCCTCGTACTCGTCGGGATCGCTGAGAAACAGCGTGCTGGACACATCTGCGCGAATGCGCATGCCGCCGGTGCCCGGCACCGTGCGGATGGCATTGTCCACATGGCTGCCGAACGTCATGCCGCCTTCATAGCGGTTGAACATCGGCGGCAACACGCGCAACGGCAGCGCCGCGGAATGGTAGGTCGAATTCCTGCCCAGCGCGTTCAGGATCAGGTCGCCGAGTTCTCTGGCTTCTTCGCTATCGACCGGGATCTGCAGGTTGCGCTTGGATTTGGCCGCAAGATCGCCGGCCGTCACGCGCCCATCGACCCATTGCGACCGCTCCAGACGCTGCCGGCACGTCCGGACTTCATCGGGCGATAACACGTCGGCGATCTGAACAAGCATGGTGGACTGGTGGGTGGGTGATCTGGGCCGGCAACCTGCGGGGATGCGCGTATGGTACCGCGTCAGAACGTCATGCCGACGTTGAGCAGGACCGTCCGCCGTGACGTCGGCACCGCGCGCACCGCGCCGAACGACGACTGATAGTTCAGGTGGTTGGTCAGGTTATATCCGTTCAGCGAGATCCGGTACTTGCCTTGCTTGTACGCGATCATCGCGTCGAGCGAGAAATTGTCCGGCATCTTCGCCGTGTTGGCGGAATCGGCCCAGTATCCCGTCGCGTATTGCAATCCGCCGCCGATCGTCAACTGGCCGGGCACCGGCAGCAGCGTGTGCGGAATGTCGTAGGCGGTCCACAGCGTGACGTTATGACGGGACACCCCTGGCGCGGTATTGCCGACCGTGGACGCCGCGGTCGCCGAGGTCACCTCGCCGTTCAGGTAAGCGTACGCGACGTTTGCCGTCCACCCGCCGACGATCCGGCCGCTCAACCCGAGTTCGAGACCGCGAATGCGACGGCCTTCACCCGAGTCGGAGAAGCCGTTGGTGATATCGCCCGTCGCGGGGTCGATGGTATAGGCGTTGTACTTCTTCGTCTGGAACAGCGCGCCGGTCACGCCCAATCGCTTGTCGAGGAAGTCCAGCTTGGCGCCCACCTCGATCGTGTCCGCGCGTTCGGGTTCGTTGTTGAAACCGTTCTGCGGCACCTCGCTGCCCACGCCGCCCACCGCCACCGCGATGTCCGTGCCCACCGGCCGATAGGTGCGCGAGAACGAGGTGTAGAACATGTAGTCCTTCGTCGGCTCCCAGATGGCGCTGATCGCGGGGCTCAGCTTTTTGGAGTCCGCCGCGCCGCCCAGCGTCGACGCGCTGGTCGCATACTCGCTGCGGAAGTAGTCCCAGCGCAGGCTGCCGAGCAGCGAGAACTGTTCCGTCAGCCATACGCGGTCACTGACGAACGCGCCGACGTCGATGGCGTTGGCATCCCGCGTGCTGTTGTACGACACCGTGGCATTCGGGCTGTTGAAGAAGATCGGGTTGACGACGGTCTGGTTGTTCTGGCGTCCCGTCCAGCTCCCCTGGTCGCGGTGATCCCGCTGGTAGAGGGTGTCCAGCCCCACCATCGCCTTGTGGCGGAACCCGGCGGTCGTGAACTCGCCTTTCGCGCTGAGGACGTTCTGGATGCCCCAGCCTCGCTGCAGATAGGTCGTCCCGCCACCGGCGCCATATGGCAGCGCCACGTTGCGCCCGGCAAGCAGCGACTGCAGATTCGCGTAGGTCAGCGCGGCGGGATTGGTGGACGAGAAATCCCGCTCGTAGAAACTGAAGCGCGTGTCATTGCTGATGGTGATGCCATTGTCGAGCTTCGTCACGAAGTTCGACGACACGATGTGCGCGTCCGTCGTATCGCGGTCGGTGTTGCGGACGTAGGACGTCGACGACTTGATGCCCGGCACGTTATAGGCGGTCAGCGGCCGGAAGATGCCATCCGCACCGGGTGCGACCGGCACGCCGAAATCGGGAGCGCCGCTGCGATGCAGATAGGAATAGTTCAGATGCCATTCCGTACTGGTGCCGAGCCCCGTACCGAAATCGATGGCCACGCCGCGGCGGTCGTCATCGATGTGGTCGCGATCGGCGACGCGGCCGTTCTGGAACATGCCATTGATGCGCAGCGCGGACGTGTCGCCGAGCTTGACGTTGCTATCCAGCGTCGTGCGGTACGTGGCATCGGACGCAAAACCCTGATCGATGCTGGTGCTCGTGTTCAGGTTCGCTTTTTTCGTGGTCTGGTTGATCAGGCCACCGACGTTGCCGACACCGAAGGACTCGCCGGACGGCCCCTTGATGACTTCCACGCTTTCCGTATTGAACGCATCACGCTTGTAGGCGCCGAAGTCGCGCAGGCCATCCACGTAGATGTCGCCCTTTGCGGAAAGGCCGCGGATGCGGAACTGGTCGCCGCTCTGGCCGCCATTCCCTTCCCCGGTCGAAATGGTGATGCCTGGCACGTTCTTGAGAATCTGCTCCAGCGACGTGGCGTGCTGCTGCTCGATGACTTCCTGCGGAACGATGTTGATCGTCTTCGGGGTTTCCTTGGCGGTTTCCGGCAAGCGCGAAATGCCGAGGGGCGCATCGTTGGTGTTCACGCTCTGTCCCACCACGGTCACCTGCGGCAAAACGTTAGGCTGTACGCTGGCGCGGCCCCGGCTGCTGTCCGGCGCCACCTCCGCCGCGTTGCCTGCCGCGGTGGCCGCCATTGGGACCACCGGCTGGGCCGCCGTCTGGGCCGCCGCGACCAGCGGGAAGGCCGTCACAGTGAGGGCGAGGCCCGCGGAGGTACCCGAGACCAGCAGGCGAATCGTGTTGGAGATTTTTGTGCGTCGCATTTCGTCTTGAACAGCCGTCAAAATGCGAATGATTGCTATTTATTGTTGCCCCGGTTTGCTGGTTTGTGGCGAATTGTGGCAAGGCGCTCACGGACGGTCAAAATGGGTGGGCAGCCGTCCTGGGGACCACAGTCAGGCGATTCACTCAGTTCGGCAATTCGATCACGGCGAGCAGCCCCCCGCCCTGGCGATTCTCGAGCCTCAGCTCGCCGCCATGCGCGCGCACGCAGTTGCGCGCGATCGCGAGGCCGAGGCCGAGGCCGAGGCCGAGCCCACCGGTGTCCTTGCCGCGGGACGCATCGATGCGGATGAACGGTTCGAAGACGCGCTCCATCTGGTCAGGGTCGATACCCGGCCCCCGGTCCGAAACCTCTATCCGCAGCATGCGATGGACCGCGTCCGAGATCAGCAGGACACCCACGTCGCCGTAGCGCGCGGCATTGTCGATGAGGTTGCTGAGCGCGCGTTTCAGATGAACCGGCCGGCAGCGATAGGAAATGGCCGCGTGTTGCCCGGCGGCCCATGACACGCTTCGGCCCTGGATGACGTGCGCGTCGACGACATCTCTCACCAGTTCGCCGATCTGGACGTCCTCTGTCGGCGCCTTGGTGGCATCGTCGCGCGCGAAGCTCAGGGTTTCCGCGACCATCAGCGTCATTTCATCGACGGTCTGCACGATCGCCGCGCGCAGTTCGTCATCGTCGACGAGCTCCGCGCGGATGCGCAACGACGTCAGCGGCGTCCGCAAATCGTGACCGATCGCGGCAAGCATCTGTGTTCGCCCCCCGACAAAGCGCAGGAGGCTCTCCTGCATATCGTTGAAAGCCTTCGTGATTTCGCGGAGGCCGCTCATCCGGTCCGCGGGCGGCAAGGCCACATGCTCGCCCCGGCTGACGCGCCGGGAGGCCTCCGTCAGGGCGTTCAACGGCACCATGATCCGCCTGCCGAAAACGAGCGCGATGAGCGCGGTGGGAAGCACGCCCACGAACAGCGAGAAAGTCAGCACGCGCGACCAGTGGGCCGGCAGCATGGTCGGCAAATGCCGGCTCTGGAGCCAGCGTCCATCCGGCAGCCGCAGATCGATCTCGAGCGCCGTGGCATAGGTGCCGCTGATCGCGCGCTCGAGCCAGTTCTGGTGGCTTCGCGCGCCCTGATCGGGATCGAGCCGTAACAGGCGGACTTGCACCGCGTCTTGCGTAGCGTGGAGCGCGCGGGAAAGGCGATCCGCAATCGCCGTCTCCTGATCGCCGATCGCCACATGGGTCGCCCCATCTTGCGTCGCCCCATCTCGCATCGCCACATTTGGGGCAATGCGGAACGTCGACTCCGGACAGCTCAGGTCCTCGAGAAGCGTCGCCGGATCAGCGGATCGCCCCGCTGCCCGATACGTAGCAAGCATCGTTTTTTCGATAGCGCGCATCGAAAGCGGATGAATGGCGGCATTGTCGGCACGCCACCACGACAGCGCCAGGACCGCGATGACATGGGCCGCCAGCAATCCGACCACCCAGTACACCACGAGCTGGCCGCTGATGCCGCGCGGCAGCCACCTCATCGCTCGAGCGCGACCTTGGTCGCCAGCATGTAGCCGTCCCCACGCACCGTCTTCAAGAGCCTTGGCCGGCGCGGGTCCGCCTCCAGCTTCTTGCGCAGGCGGCTGATCTGGCTATCGATGCTTCGGTCGTACGCCACGATCTCCGAGCGCTGCGTGAGGTCGAGCAGCTGGGTGCGCGTCAGCACGCGGTTCGGATGCTCGACCAGCGCGGAGAGCAGATGATATTCGGCCGTGCTCAGCGGCACGTCCTCGTCCTCCGGGCTTCTCAACTCTCTCGTCGGGATATCGAGCGTCCAGCCGCTGAAGACATAACGCACGCCGTCGCTGGGGGCGGGGGGTTTCGGCTGGCGGGGCGGGTGCTGCCGATGGCGGCGCAGGACACTCCGCACGCGCGCGACGAGCTCTCTGGGATCGAACGGCTTGACCACATAGTCGTCGGCGCCGGTCTCCAGCCCCGCGATCCGGTCCGCCTGATCCGTGATCGCCGTGAGCAGGATTACGGGCGTCCCGATGTGCTCCGACACATAGCGACACAGCGACAGGCCATCCTCGCCGGGCAACATGACATCGAGAATGATGAGACTGAACTCGCGCTCCTCCAGAAGCCGCCGCATCGCCCTGCCGTCCGCCACCGCCTCCACCTCGAAGTCAAACCGTCGCATGAAAGTAGCGAGGGGATCACGTATGCTCGCATGATCATCGACGACTAAGATGCTGGGACGCGCGTCCATTGCCTTGACAGCCCACAAATAAGAATCATTACAGTTTACCTGAAACCGTAGGCTCCGCCCTCGACGCCTCCCATGCCGAGAGCAACTGCGTGATGGCCGCGTCGATGATCGCGTGCCGTACGCCGTCGCGGGCCAGCGTGGAGACGCCAAGCAGGAATCCATCGAACACCGTCGCCAGCGCCCGCGCATCGGTGTCCCGCCGCAGTTCGCCACTGTCGATGCCGCGCTGGACGCAAGCCGTGAAGCCGGCGCGCGTTCGCGCGCGCGAGCGCGTCAGCGGCCCAACCAAATCCACGTTCTCTTCCGACGGCGCGCTCATGGTGCCGAGCGCGACCATGCAACCTTTCGGATGCCCGCGTTCGCATTGCATCCGTGCCGACTGACGCAGCGCCGTCTCGATGGCGTCACGGGGCGCCAGCGCCGCGTCCCATAGACACTCGGTCACCTGCGCATAGGTGGACAGATACCGCTGCATGCATTCCTGGAACAGCGCTTCCTTGGAGCCGAACGCGGCATAGAAACTCGGCGCCGAAATGCCATCGCCGATACCCGCTTTCAGCTGGCTCAGCGATGTCGATTCATAACCGTTCTTCCAGAACATATACATCGCGTCTTCCACCGCCTTGTCGCGGTCGAAGGTTCGGGGGCGTCCCATGACGGCCATGACGATCTCCTGCCGATTGCGAAATTAATATACTAAACGATACATAAGTCGTTGACCATCCCGCATCGCGCGAGTAATGTACCGATCATTACATATATCGGACAACGACAGTGACGACCTTGACTTCCACCGGGCACGCGACCCACACCGACCGCCTGCCGCTGGGGGCGCTGCTCGCCCTCGCCATGACGGGCTTCCTGTGCATCATTACCGAGACCCTCCCCGCCGGGCTCCTGCCTCAGATGGCGACGGGGCTCGGCATCTCGCCTTCGCTGGCGGGCCAGACGGTCACGGCCTACGCGCTGGGCTCGCTGCTGGCCGCCATTCCGCTGACCATCGCCACCAGCGGCTGGCGGCGCCGTAACGTGCTGCTGCTGACCGTCGGCGGCTTCCTCGTCTTCAATACGATCACCGCCATGTCGTCGGACTACTGGCTGACCCTCGCCGCGCGGTTCGTCGCCGGCATGTCGGCGGGCCTCGCGTGGAGCCTTCTGGCTGGCTATGCGCGCCGGATGGTGCCGGTGCATCGGCAAGGCAAGGCCCTCGCCGTGGCCATGGTCGGCACGCCCATCGCGCTGTCGCTGGGGGTGCCCCTCGGAACATGGCTCGGTACCGTCTTCAACTGGCGCAGCGCATTCGCCCTGATATCGGCCCTCACGCTGTTGCTGATCGTGTGGATACTGGCAAAGGTGCCCGACTATCCAGGCCAGGCCGGTCACGAACGCCTGCCCTTGCGACGGGTGTTCACCACGCCCGGTGTCCGGCCCGTGCTCGCCGTGGTCGTCGCCTGGATGCTGGCTCACAACATGCTCTACACCTATGTGGCGCCATTCGTCGCGCAGGCAGGACTCGCGGGGCACGTCGACGTCGTTCTCCTGATCTTCGGCGTGGCCGCGCTCGCCGCCATCGGCGTCGCCGGCCGTCTGGTCGATCGCCACCTGCGCGCCGCGGTGCTGGTCAGTCTGTTCACCTTTGCCCTCGTCTCGCTGCTGTTCATCTGGCTCGCGCGCATGCCCGCGGCGGTGTATGTGGGCACCGCCATCTGGGGCCTGACGTTCGGCGGCGCGGCAACGCTGTTGCAGACGGCGCTGGCCGATACCGCGGGAGACGGCGCCGACGTCGCGCTCTCGATGAATGTCGTGGCGTGGAACAGCGCCATCGCGGGCGGCGGGCTCGCGGGAGGCATGCTGCTGGACACATGGGGCGTATCGTCGTTTCCGCCCGTGCTCGTCCTGCTGCTGGCCATCGGATGGGCCATTGCATGGGGGGCGCGCGCGCATGGATTCAAGCCCGGACCGCGCCATGGCGCACCGGTCAATTTACATTGACTGATCGAACAGTCAGGATCTAGACTTAAGTACCTTCCAACGTAAAGAGACAACGGGAACCGCAAATGGAGACTCAAACACCGAGGCGCGCACAGGATCCGGTCATTCGCCGTATCGTCACCGGCCATGACGCCAATGGCCGGGCAATCGTTCTAGAAGACCGTGCCGCGCCGTCGATCCGGCACAACCCCGCCCATCACGGCCATGTGTCGGTGGAAATGTGGAAAACCGAAGGCGCGCCGGTGGCGGTGACGGCCGAGGAAGCGGATCCGACCACCGGACCCAAGCAGATCCACCCGCCGGCAAACGGCACGGTGTTTCGCATTTCCGAGATTCCTCCCGAAACGGAGGAGATGCGCAACATGGGGCCAGACCAGGTGGCCGAAGTCTTCAAGGCATTCGGCAACGACAGCATCTCCACCTTCGGCAAGGCGCAGCGCCATCCGTTCATGCATCGCACCGAGTCCGTCGACTACGCGGTGGTGCTGGAGGGAGAGGTCTACCTGGTGCTCGACGATAGCGAAGTGCTCGTCTCCGCCGGCGACGTCGTCATCCAGCGCGGCACCAATCATGCGTGGAGCAATCGTTCAGGGAAGCCTGCGCGCATGCTCTACGTCCTGATCGACGGCAAGTTCGACGAATCGCTGAAGCAGAAATTCTGAGCGTTGTACCGAAATGCGAAAGCGGCCGCGCAGTTCTTGCTTGAGAACTGCGCGGCCTCGTTACGTATGGGTTCCAGTATGGGCCGCAAATAGCGCCTTCGAACCCTCAGACGGTCGCGGGCCGGAGGAGCCGGACGCTTAGCAGCGCCGCCGACCCGAGACTGACCCCGATACACAGCATGGCCACGACGAACCCGTGCACCACCGCGGCCCCGTCCCGTTGCGCTCCCACCGTGGCAAAGAAGATGCCGCCGATGATGGCCATGCTCAACGCCCCGCTGATTTGCAACGTGGAGTTGATGAGTCCCGCCGTCGTTCCGGCATAGGCCGGCGACACGCGCTGCGTGATCGATCTGACCAGCGTCGGCAGCGCGAGGCCCTGCCCGAAGCCGATGGCAAATAGCGCAGCGGCGACGGCCAGCGGCGCCGGATGCCCCGCTGCGCTGCCGACGATGATGGCGAGCGCGACGAAGCCGACCGCTTCCATGGCCATGCCGATGGACATGAGATATCGGAACGACCGGGACAGGCGCGGCGTCGTCAGCGGGCCCAGCAGGAACCCAAGCCCGAACGGAAGGAACGTCAAGCCGGCCGCCAGCGGCGTCTCATGCAGTCCTTCCTGCAGATAGATCGAAAGCACAAGGAAAAACGGTGTGATCGCATAGAACAGCAGCGTGACCAGCAGGCCGCGGCGCATGCCGGGCGTGCGCACGATCGCGGGATCGAGCAGCGGATCGCCACCCGACGCCGCCAGCCGCGACTCATAGCGCCAGAACGTCATCGCGGAAACGATCGCCCCGGCGAGCAGTACCCACGACCAGACGGGCCAGCCAGCCTCGCGCCCCTCGATGAGCGGCACGATCAGGCATGCGAGCGTCAGGATCGACAGGCCGACACCGATGACGTCCGGACGACGGACGCGCTCGGCGCGCGTCTCCCGCAACAGCGGCAGTCCGAACACGGTCACCAGCGCGATGATCGGCAGATTGACGAAGAAGATCATGCGCCAGCCCAGACCGAACAGATCGAGCGCGATGAGCGTCCCACCGAGCGCCTGACCGAACACCGCGGCGAGTCCGAAGACCGCGCCGTAGATGCCCAGCGCTCGGGGTTTCTCAGCCTCCGGGAACACGACCTGAATGGAGGCCAGCGCCTGCGGCGCCATGATGGCCGCCGTCAGCCCCTGGAGCGCGCGGCCGGCGATGAGCACCCACGGCGACCAGGCGAGACCGCACAGCGCCGACGCGATGGCAAAGCCCACGATGCCGCCGAAGAACATGCGGCTGCGTCCATAGATGTCCCCAAGCCGCCCGCCCGTGATCAGCATGATCCCGTACAACGACGCATATGAGGAGATCACCAGCTGCTGTGCCGCCGATGACGCGTGCAGTTCGCTGCCGATATCGGGCAGCGCGACGTTGACGATGAAGAAGTCCAGGGGCGGAAGAAATGCACCGACGAGGATGACGAAGAACATGGCCCAGCGGCGCGGGTCCGCGCCGTCGTTCACGTGGGGCGTTGCAGCGAGCATTGGCTTCTCGAGCATGTCACCTCCCATTCAAAGCAGAGTGGCGCGTACGCGCACGGGCTGCAGATGCGTGAACCGGACGAGGTCAGCCATGACCTCGGTCAGTTCCGCCGAGGCAAATGCCGCGTCCACGGCGTCGTCGTCGCGGAAGACGCACTCGCATATCGCCACCGTACCGGCGCGGTGTTCGGCAGGAAAGAACGCCGAGGCGCTGAGCAGTCCATACTGCTTCCACGCCTTCATGACGAGCGGCAAATGCCCGGCAACGTAGTACTCGCGATCGAACCATGCGTCCGCATCGCCCTGATAGGTGACATACACCACTGTAGGGATTTCTTGTATTGCCATGTGTTTAGCCTTCTGCAATGGAGAGTGAAGCGTGTAGGTATTTTTATGGGTGGAAGCACAGACAGCTATCGTCTGTCTGACCGAGCATCGTCGATGCGCGCGGCACTATGTATCGCTTCGACGATGGGCTCGTACGCCGTGCAGCGGCAGAGATTGCCGCTGATCGCATGGCGAATCTGGTCTCGCGTAGGAGATGGGTTCCTCTTCAGCAAATCCGCGGCGACGACGAGCATGCCGCTCGTGCAGAAGCCGCACTGGAACGCGTTGTGAGACACGAAAGCCTGCTGCAGCGCCTCGATGGCATCGAGGCCTTCGATCGTGCGCACGTCATTGCCATCGATCGACGCCGCCAGCACGAGGCACGCCTTCCTCACTTCGCCGTCCAGCAACACCGTGCAGGCGCCGCAGTCGCCGGTCAGGCAACCGACGCGGGCGCCCTTCGTGTCCAGCTCGTCGCGAATCACTTCGATGAGCAGCCGCCGCGCATCCGCCTGCACCGATCGCGGGGTGCCGTTCAGCACAAGGTTGATGGTCTTCATCGACGTCACGTCTTTACCTCTTCGATAGTTGCACGCAGATTGCGCCGAACTGCCGCGGGCACCACCGCGCGACGGTAAGATGCCTCCGCGAGCTCGTCGGTCCAGCCCTCGCCCACGCCCGCCACGGCCTCCGCGACGATGTTGTCGATCCATGCCTCGTCGATCCATGCCTTGTCGATCCATGCGTCGGCGCGTGCCCCACCCGGGCCCGGCAGCGGGCGCGATACGACGACAGGACGCGGCGCCGCCGCCCCAACCGCGACCCGCACGCTGGCCGATTCGCCCAGCATCACCGCGCAGCCAACGGTCACGATCGGCCACGAACTCGCGCAGGACTTGTACTTCTGGTAGCGCCACACGGCCGGAGCCCGTGTGAGTGGAATCTCGATGTGCGTCAGCAACTCATCGGGCCGGCGCGCGGTATGGAACGCGCCCAAGAAGTAATCCCGCGCGGCGACGCGCCGCGTCCCGTCCACGGACTGCAGCACGAAGGACGCCTGCAACAGGGCGAGGCACGCGGGCGCGTCCGACGCGGGGTTGGCGAACGCGGCGGATCCGCCGAGCGTGCCCTGATTCCAGATCGACGGCCCGCCCGTGACCTGTTCCGCCATCAGGCGAAGCAGCGGCAGATGCCCGGTCACGATAGGGGACGCGAGCAGCTGCGCATAGGTCGTCATCGCGCCGATGGACACATGCGTGCCGCTCGGCACGATGGCGTCCAGCTGCAAGCGCGACAGCCCGACGACATGTCGCCAGCGCGCCTGATTGGCGGACATCGACGGAACCAGCATCGTGCCGCCGCCGAGGACCGTCACCTCTCCGGCGAACGCCCTGAGCAGCGAGGTGGCCTCGGTGACGGACGCCGGCTGGTGCAGCGTGAAGATCTCGCCGATCATGCGGGCCTCCCATTCAATGCTGCGATCACGCGCGCCGGACTGGCCGGCACATGCTCGAGCCGCGCGTCGTCGCCCAGCGCATCCGCCACCGCATTGAACGCCGCCGCGAGCGCGCCGCCCACGCCCGACTCGCCTGCCCCTTTCATGCCGAGCGGATGAAACGGATTGGGCGTCGTGAGGTGGCCCACCCGTATTGGCGGCAGATCCGTCGCGCGCGGCAACAGGTAGCTCTTGAACCGGTCGGTGATCATCCGGTGCTCGCCGTCATACTTGAGTTCCTCCCACAGCGCGGTGCCAATCCCCATGGCGACCGCGCCCCGGATCTGCCCTTCCACGAGCATCGGATTGATCATGACGCCGCAATCATGAACCACCGCGTAGTCGAGCACGCGGGCGTTGCCGAGTTCGGTATCGACCTCGATCGCCACGGCATGCGCCGAGTACGAAAACGTGGGATAGGTGGCGATGCGGCCCTGCGCATCCGGTTCGACGCGCACATTGGCAGGCGTGAAACTCCGCGTCACCTCGAGCGGCAGCACCACATCCGCCGCGACCGTGAAGGGCCGCACGTGGACGCCCAGCGCGATGTCGGCGATGGACACGCTCTGCCCCGTATCGCCGCGCCATGCCAACCCATCGCGTAGCTTGATATCCGCCGCGCTGCCGCCCAGCATGTTGGCGGCGCACATCGCCAGCTTGTCGCGCAGATCGCGCGCGGCAAGCAGCGCGGCGGTGCCGCCGTACATCAGCGCCCGGCTGCTCGCGTTGCCGGTGCCCACGGGCGTCACGTCGGTGTCGCCCTGCGTCACCGTCACCTGATCCACGCGCAGGCCGAGCTCGCCGGCCACCATCTGGGCGATGCCGGTGTCGCTCCCACTGCCTGGCGAGGTCACGCCCGTCAGCACCTGAATATCGCCCGATGGGGTCAGCCGCACCGTCGATGTCTCGTAACCATTCGGGAAATTGCCGGGCCGCGCACCGCCCTCCGGCGTCAGTTCAAACGCGACACCGATCCCGATCCGGACAGCATCCGCCCGCGTGTCGCGCGCCCGCGCTCGCCACGCGTCGTAGCCGAAGAGCTCCCGCAGTTGCGCCAACGCGGCGGGGTAGTTGCCGCTGTCGACATTCAAACCGGAAGGCAGCAAACGCGGCAGCGCCTCCTTCGGAACGAGATTGCGGCGGCGTAGCTCGACGGGATCGATGCCCGTTCGCCGCGCCATCAGGTCGATGGCACGCTCGATGACGAGGTTGCCAATCTCCTTGCCGTAACCGCGTATCGCCTGCCACGGCGCATGGTTGGTGATCGCCAGCGCGCACGCCACGTCGCAGTGTTCGATCGCATAGACCGTCGGGAACACGGCCGGCGTCACCAGCGCCATGGCCCAGCTGTGGCCCGCCGCGATGATCCCCACATCCACGAGGATATCGTCGCGCCATCCGATGAGCTTGCCGTGCGCGTCCGCCGCTAGCGCGAAGGTGTGATGCTGCGAACGGGCGCCCGCGAGCAGCGTTTCCCGCCGCTCCTCGGTCCATGCCACCGGGCGCCCGGTGAGCTTGCTGAAGAGCGCGACCAGAACCTCCTCCGGATGCCCGGCCATCTTGAGCCCGAACGTTCCCCCGATGGCCGGCGCGACGACGCGCACCTGCGACTCCTTCACGCGCAGCGCGGCCGCGACGAGCCACCGGCTCGTATGCGGGTTCTGGAAGGTGCCGGTGAGCACGTAGCGCCGGGTCCGGCGATCCCATTCGCCGACGTAGCAAAGCGGCTCGATGGGCGCGCTGGTCGACGGCGCGATCGTCATCGTGCCCTCGACGACATAGGCGGCACGAGCGAAAGCGTCGTCCGCGTTGCCGGCGCGAATGCGGTCGCGCATGAGCAGGTTGGTCTCCCAGCCCGGCTGCACGATGGAGGCATCGTCGCGCAGCGCCGCGCTCGCGCTGATCGTCGGCGCATGCACGGCATACTCGACGGCCACCTTCCCGGCAGCCGCCTGCGCGGCATGCACGGAGTTGGCCACCACCGCCGCCACGGGCTGTCCGTAATAGACGGCCTGCCCCACGGCGAGGCAGCGGCTTTGCAATGGCCCGCGTGCGGCGGCCGCGGGCAGCGCCATGGCGGCCGGCATGGCGTCGCACAGCGCCGCGGCCTCGGCACCGGTGAGTCCCGCCACGACCCCCGGCATGCCGAGCGCAGCCCTCATATCGATCGATACGATCGTGGCATTGGCATGCACGCTGCGCACGATGGCGAGGTGAAGCGCGCCGGCCGGTATCAGGTCGGCACTGTAGGCGACGCTCCCGGATACGAAGCGATCCCCATCCAGACGTGTGACGATGGAACGCGGCACGCTCTCCGTCATGCCGCCCTCCCCCGCTGCACCTTCACACACAGCATCGTCACGGCGCCGCAGGCGAGCAGCCCCGTCATCAGGTAAAGCCCGCTGTTGAGCGTACCGGTCCACGTCTTCAGCCAGCCCATCGCAAACGGACTCACGAACCCGCCCAGCAGACCGAAGCTATTGATCAATGCAATGGCGCCGGCGGCGGCCGGCGAACCGGCCAGGTAGTCCGACGCCATCGACCACAGCAACGGCAGCGTCACGAAAACGGTGGTCGCCGCGACGGCAAGGAGCACGAGCGTGGCCGTCAGATCGTGGGCGAACGTCGGCAACAGCGCCAGCGCGACGGCGCCGACGATCGCGGACAACGCGCCGTGCACGCGTCGCTCCAGCATCCTGTCCGAACTGCGGCAGATCAGTACCATGCCCACCGCGGCGATACCGTACGGAATGGCCGACAGCCATCCGATATGCACGACGTCGGTCGCGCCGGCCGTCTTGAGCACCGTCGGCAACCAGAAGCTCAGCGCATACGTTCCGCAGATGAACGTGAAGTAGGCGAAGCAGATCCGGTACACCCTGGAATCGGTCAGCACCTCTCTCCACAGGCCGTGAGCGCCCGAGTGCGCGGGTTCGCCATCGGCCTTCAACTCCGCGCGGAGGGCATCCTTCTCCGTCGTGTCGAGCCACCTGGCGCGCTCGAAGCTGTCGTCCAGCGTGAACCAGACGACGAGGCCCAGCACGATCGCCGGCGCGGCCTCCACGATGTACAGCCACTGCCACCCCGCGAGATTCGCGGCATCGGCGAGCCGCGACATCGCCCAGCCTGACACGGGACCGCCGATCAGGCCCGCGATGGGAAAGCCCGTCATGAACAGTGCGAGGATCTGTCCGCGCCGTCCGCGCGGGAACCAGTTGCTCAGGTAGTAGACCACGCCGGGAAAGAAACCCGCCTCGAAGACGCCGAGCAGGAAGCGCATCACATAGAACTGGGTGGGCGTCGATACGGTAGCCATGCAGCAGCCGATGATGCCCCAGCAGATCATGATGCGCGCGATGGTCTTGCGCGCTCCAATGCGCTGCAGCAGCAGATTGCTCGGCACTTCGAAGAGGAAGTAGCCGATAAAGAAGATGCCGGCGCCGAGCCCATAGACGGCGTCGCTGAAGCCCAACGCTTCCTGCATCTGCAGCTTCGCGAACCCGACATTGATGCGGTCGAGGTACGCGATCACATAGCAGACGATCAGTAGCGGGATGAGCCGCAACGCAACTTTTGTGTAGAGCGACCGCGAAGGGTCGTCCGCGGGCACTGCTTCAACGCTCATTTTCATCATCGGTGTCTCCGGATATATTTTACTGACTGATCGAACAGTCAGTAGCATAGGCAACGCCGTCCGTCCGGGTCAAGTTCACGTCGCCAGGGGGAAAACCCCTATGCGCCCTGGCGATCGATGGGCCCTAATCTTCATTGACTGATCGATCAGTCAGATACTACTATAGTTCGACGCGAAGGACTTTTCACCCATCAACCGAGGAATATCTCGTGAGCACTTTCGACGAATACGCGAACAAGTTTGAAACGATCCGCATGACGCGCGACAACGGCATCCTGGAGATGCACTTCCACACCAACGGCGAGCCGCTCGTGTGGAACCTCACGGCCCACCGGGAATTCGAGCAGGCATTCCTGGACGTTGGGCGCGACCGCGAAAACGATGTCGTCATCATGACCGGCACGGGCGACGCGTTCAGCGGCCCCGCCATCGCGCCGGGCATGCATCAGAACCGGAACTCGATGACGCCGACGATCTACGATCCGATCTACTGGGAGGCGAAGCACCTCCTGATCAATCTGCTGAACATCGAGGCGCCCGTCATCAGCATCATCAACGGCCCCGCCGTGCGGCATTGCGAGATTCCCCTGCTCGGCGATATCGTGCTGGCATCGGACACCGCGCTGTTGCAGGACACCGCGCACTTTCAGGGCGGCATGGTGCCGGGCGACGGCATGCACCTGATCATGCCGCTGCTGATGGGCCGCGCGCGCGGTCACTACTTCCTGTACACCGGCCAGTCCATCTCCGCCAGCGAGGCGAAGGAGATGGGTCTCGTCAATGAAGTCATGCCGGCCGGCGATCTGCTGCCGCGCGCCCGCGAACTCGCCGCGCAGATGCTGCGCCAGCCGCGCCTGGTCCGTCGCTACACGCGCACGTGCCTGAATCAGGAGCTCAAGGGCCGCCTCCATGACGTGCTGGGATACGGGCTGGCTCTGGAGGGCGTCGCGCGGATGAAGGAGCCAGCTTGAGACCGCTCGTCCGAAGATGCCTCGCGGCCGCCGGGGCGCTTCTGTTCGTTGCGGGCAACGGCACCGCGTCGGCGAGGGATGCAACCGGTGATCGCGCCTCCTTCCCCGTCCGCGTGGTGAAGATCGTCGTACCGTACACGGCCGGCGGCGCGACCGATGCGGTGGCGCGAAGCCTCGCGAATCGCCTCGGCGCCGTGTGGAAGCAGCCAGTCGTCGTCGAGAACCGCGGCGGCGCGTCAGGCATGATTGGCGTCGATTACGTGGCGAAGGCCGCGCCCGATGGCTACACGCTCGTGCTGTCGGATAGCGCGCCCTTCGTCATCCTGCCGGCGCTCTACCCGAGGATGTCGTATTCCCCCAAACGCGACTTCGCGCCCATCACCATTGTCGCGCGACAGATACCGATACTCGCCGTCTCGACCCGGGTGCCCGCGAAGACCGTGGGCGAATTCCTCGCCTACCTCAAGACCCATCCCGACACCGCATACGGCTCGCTTGGCGCGGGTTCGTACCCGCATGTGGCGATGGAGCAGTTTCTCCAACGCAGCGGCGCACGCATGCTGCACGTGCCCTACAAGGGCACGTCGCAGGTGGTCACCGACATGATCGGCGGCCAGGTCAGTGCGTACATCGGCACGCTTGGCGCGTTCGAAACCTACGAGAAGGCCGGGAAGGTGCGCATCCTCGCCGTGGCGACGGACAAGCGCGTGGCCTTCCGGCCCGACTTGCCGACGGTCGCCGAGTCCGGTGTGCCGGGCTTCGCGGTGAACACGTGGTTTGGATTGGCGGCACCGAAGGACACGCCCCCTGCCGTGCTGGACAAGATCCATCGAGACGTCAGCGCGCTGTTACAGGAGAAGGCCTTCATCGACCAGGCGCTGACGCCGCAGTCCCTGCTGCCGGGCGGCGACGCCCGCCACGACTTCGGCGCGATGATCGAGACGGATACGGCGCGCTGGGCCGATGCCGTCAGGCGCGCGGGCATCAAGCTCTGAAAATCGCTGAACCAATGACCGTGTCTTGCACGCGCACGCGACGCTTTTTTAGAACCGCGACGTGCGCTATCCTTCCATCCCAGTACTGACTGATCAACCAAATAGCCACGCCCGACAGACCATGAAAACCACCCGTGCACGAAAGCCCTCGGCCGCCGACGAAGCGCGTGAGGAAGACAACCGGCCCCAGGGCGGGTCGCGGATCGCCGCGATTCTCAACGCCGCCGAGCGTGTCTTCGGCACACATGGCTACGCGGGAGCGAGCATGCGCCAGATCGCGGAAGACGCGGGCGTGGCGCAGGCGCTGCTCCACTATCACTACGCGTCCAAGGACCGTCTGTACGAAGCCGTCTTCGAACGACGCTCCGCGGCCATTAACCAGCATCGCGGGGAATTGCTCGACGCGCTGTTTGCCGGCACCACCCCGGCCACCGTCGAAGATGTACTGACGATCGCGTTCACCCCGCTGTCCGAAATCTTTCGCGGAGAGGACGCCGAAAATCTCGCGCTGTATGTGCAAATGGTCGCGGCCATCAGCCTCGGCAGCGACGAACGTTCGCGACGGCTGCGCGAGCAGTACTACGACCCCATCGCCGAGCGCTTCATCGACGCGATCCAGACCGTACTGCCCGCCATCTCGCGCGAGAATGCCGTCTGGGCCTACCTCTTCTCCGTCGGCGCCAGGCAGCAGGCCCACGCACTAAACGGCCGCGCCGAGCGCCTCGGCGCTTCAGCGCGCACTCCTAAATCAACGTCCCATTACTCCGGCCTCGTACGCTTCGCCGCGGCCGGCATCCGGGAAATGATCGCGGAGACCGAGGGCACTCAACCGCGGCGAAGCCGCAAACGGTGATCTCTCGTCTCCGCCAGAGCTATAGCTTGACCGGATCGATCCACTCGAACATCACCGTGGTATCCCCCGCTTTCAAGGCCCGCATCGCCTCCCGGTATTCGTGTTCGGATCGGATGAAGAACTCCTGCGGTGTCACAAGCGTAGCGATACGGCTAAAGCCAGCGAGGATCGCACTAAGAACCGCTTTGAGATACGCCTCAAGATTTGCGCATAGCAACGACACGTTCACGAATCTGCAGGCGCTGTGTACGATATCGCAACGCGCACGGTAGAGACGTTGCAAATGCCAGCGCAGCCGTTGTTCCGATTTTGTCATCATGCCATGCAACGCGTCTGGATCTCTGAGGTTGCCCAACAACTGCTCGGCCCACGCCGCTACGAGTGGCTGTTCCACTAGCCCCTCTGCAATGCGCGCAGTGTGGCCCGGATCGCAGAAGAGAGCGGCGAGTTTTGTGCTGGGAAGCGGTTTCAGATCGATAGGCGCCCGAGTGCCCGCATCGAGCAGATCAACAGAATGCTCGATCAGGATGGAGCGGCAGGCATCCAGTTTGCTATGCAACGAAGCGCCCAACAGCAATGGAATCACGCTGTTCTCGACGACAACTGCAATTGAGCCGCCAGACGACGCCCCCTTGGCCAGATACTCCAGCCCGGTCCACCAGTTGACCAGCTTGTTCTCGAAGCTGCGATTGTCCGCGCCCACCCGGTACAGCCGAAAGGCGGAAAGCACACGATCGCGCCCTTCTTCGGAGAAGCGGTCGCCTGTGACAAGCCTATCGACGCCTTCGGTGAATGCGGAAAGTTCCTCGCTAGTCATCGTCGCGCGGGGATTCGGCACCACTTTGGGAATTGGGAGAACACGCCATCGACCGCCCTCGTCAGCGCGCCTGATTACGAACTCGTCGGAGATCTGAATGTTGGCCTGGTCGTACTCGAATCGCACAAGGTCCAGCACCCGATTGATGCGGTCGTGAAGCAGCGTCCCCGCGGACCGCGCCGCAGCAGCACACGCCACCCCCGAGGCATATCGACGATGCCCATGAGCTTGCAACTTTCTCGGGACCTCGGCTCCCGGCGGAAGCGCCTTGGAGAAGACAATATCCCCGATGCACGTCGGGAACGCCTCGACATCGGTAATCCCATCCACCGCAAAGCATACGTCCCATTTCACGACCGGCGATGAGATGATGTCAACCAGCATATCGAATCGTTCCGCGAACAAGTACGGCTCCGGGCCATTGTCTTTCACCAACGTCTGCCGGTATAGCTGGAAGAGACCCTCGAGACTTTGGCCATCGGCTAACAGCCGGCTAAGCAGACTGCCAGTCAGTGAATGAATCTCCGCGAATCGTTCAGCTTCCGGACGCCCGTCCGGATCGAGGAGCGCCATCTTGAGATACCTGAGTAGCTCAGGCAGATAATGCTCCTGCAGCGCATCGACAAACTCCCGCGAATAGGAATCCAGCAAGAGGCGCTGGGATTCAAGCGACTCCTTGTTCAATATCGACGGCTCCAGCAACTTGAGCAGCTTCGTGGCCGGCACATGCAGTCTGCCTCGCTGCAGTACTGCATCCTGCTTCAGGATGACGACCGCCTCTCTGCCTACAGGCAGGCGATCGTCCTTGCCATGTGAAATGCTACACAGCCGAAGGAACTCCTCGATGATATTGAGCCCATGCATGACCCTTACGCGATGCGAGTCCAGGGAGTGCGCGTGAACCATGTTGAACCAGCACGCGGCGAAATATCTCTGCTCCCTCGTGAGGGGCAAACGGTTGATGCGGGCATCGTGCTTCATGGCCTGTTGACTGACGGATAGCAGGCCACGTATAGTACGTGCGAGCGCCAAGCCCGCTTTTGATCAGCGGCAAAGTTACTACCGGGGTGGGACGTATGGGGCTGGGCGGTGTCCCGCCATGCTGCTCCCTTCCCCGACTTCTTCGGAAAGCACGCCGCCTGGCGTGCTTTCTTTTTTGCACCTCACGTCGGAGCGACTGAGCACAGGGCCAGTCGCTATGCCGCCTCGCGATGCGTCATGGCGTAAGGGTCCCGACTCTCGCCGGTGTTTCGAGTCATACAGTCCAGAAACGCCGTCATCGCCGACGTCTCGAACGCTTCCTTGCGACGGATGAAATACGTTGGAGCCCTCGCCACGCTGGCATCGACCTGATGCGTGAAGAAAGCGGATTGCGCCGCGTATCGATCCACCACTTCGCGCGGCAGGAGCGAAATGCCGACGTCCGCCGCGATGCATCCCAGGATGCCGTCGAGCGACCCGAATTCGAGGCGTTTGAATGAGGGCTTTCCCAATTGGGCCAGCAGTTGTTCGAGCCGTTGGCGATAAGAACAACCAGTCCGGAACAACAATGCCGTGATGGGATTCGGATCGCTGCGCAGCGTGGACAAGTCCGGCCAGCGGCGGGACGTTACCAGGACCAGTTCTTCTTCAAACGCGCGGTCCACCCGCAACTCGGGATGGTCGATCGGACCCGCGACAAAAGCGCCATCGACTTCGCCGACGAGCACCTTCTCCATCAGGTCCGCGGTCGGGCCGGTGCGCACCACCAACTGCACGTCGGGGCACCGCGAGCCAAAGGCGGCAAGCACCGGTGGCAGCCGCACCGCCACCGTCGTCTCCATCGTGCCGAGCGTCAGGGTCCCTCTGGGCTGACCGTCCTCGCGTACGGTCGCCATCGCTTCCTGAAGCAATGCGGCCGCCCGTGCCGCGTAAGGGAGGAGCCGCTCGCCAGCGCTCGTGAGCGCTACGCCGCGGCTGTGGCGCTCGAAGAGCTGGACACCCACCTCATCTTCCAACGCTTTGATCCGGTTCGTCACGTTGGACTGAACAGTGTGCAGTTCCTTCGCGGCGCGGGTGATACCTTCACATCGCGCGACAGCGGCGAAAGTCGCCAGGTCCGTTACGTCCATCTTACGTCCATCCGATTTCTCCGTTGGATTACCGCCCCAATGCGCCATACCCAAATCAGAACGTTGCACGAATCGTGCCGGTGGATTCTGGCACCGCGCGCCGCACTCCAGTGCGCCGATGGACGTTTATGGTGCGTCATCTGCACGACATTCGCACACTTATCGACCATCCATTCTGGCGATAGGTTCGATCTCTCCAAATCATTTCTCCTGATTGCTTTTTCTCCATAGGATCGTCTCCAGTTCCAATCACAGGAGATGCTCCCATGCTAAGTACCCGATTCACCAGGCGATTCGATCTCAAGTACCCCATCGCCCTCGCACCCATGGATCCGGCGTCAGGCGGACGCCTTGCCGCCGCGGTATCCAACGCGGGTGCGCTGGGCCTTCTCGGTGGCGGTTACGGTAGCCATGAGACGTTGCAGAAGGAGTTCGACCTTGCCGGCGATGCGGCCATCGGCTGCGGATTCATTACGTGGTCCATGGGGAGGGACGTATCGCTCCTCGAGAAGGCGATCGAACGTCGGCCGCGCGCGTTGATGCTCTCGTTCTCTGACCCCGAACCCTTCGCCAGGAAGATCACCGACGCCGGCATCCCGCTGATTTGTCAGGTGCAGACGCTCGATCATGTGCAGCGCGCTGTGGATTGCGGCGCCACTGTCATCGTTGCACAGGGAACCGAGGCCGGTGGGCACGGTTTCGATCGTCAGACGACGATGACCTTCACGCCGGAAGTCGCCGACTATCTCGCCGCGACATCGCCCGTGACGCTGCTGCTGAGCGCGGGTGGCATTGCCGATGGGCGCGGCCTGGCCGCGGCGCTGATGCTTGGGGCCGACGGCGTGCTGATGGGCACGCGCTTCTGGGCCACTCAGGAAGCGCTGATCCATCAGAAGGCGAAGGATCTGGTCGTGCGGGCCAAAGGCGGACAAACGGTGCGCACGTCCGTATTCGACATCGCGAGAGGCCGCCAGTGGCCGGAGGAGTACACCGGCCGACTGATGGTCAACGACTTCATTCGCAAATGGCACGGCAGGGAGGACGCGCTGAAGGCAGTCTGGAGCGAGGAGAAGGTGCGCGTGGAGAGCGCGTACGAGTCCGGAGACTACGACTGCGCGAACGTGACCGTCGGGCAGGCGATCGGCCTCGTTGCCGACCTGCCGCCCGCCGCGTCCGTCGTCCAGCGCGTCGCCGGGCAGGCCGAACGTTTGCTTCACTCACGCAACGTGGCATCGCTGTTGGAGGGCCCCGTCACTGAGCGGTCCACGGGTGCCGCGCTCACCTCCTGAAAGGCGGGCACTGACCGCTTGCTTCCGCTACACATACTGCATACGAGGCTCGAATGAATCGAATTCCCACGCAAGAGGGCGAGAACGTCGCCCTCGGGATGGCACTCACAGTCCTTCAGGTTCTGACCTATATGTCCTTCGTCGCGGCATGCTGCTTCGCGCCGGCGTTCATCAAGGGCCAGACCCTGACACATGGCATCCCTATGTCGTTCGCCATGGGGTTGGGCGTCATCGCGCTCGGCGTCATTCTGACCATCGTGTACGTCGCCGTCACGAACCGTGCAGAGGGTGCCAAATGAAAGCTCACGCCCTTGTCGCCTCCGTTTTCGTGTCCCTCGGGCTGATCAGCGCCGGAGCATCCGCGCAATCGGCCCGCGCACCCTCCACGAGCCCCATCGCCCTGTCGTTCTTTGGCATCGTGATTCTGGCCACGTTGCTCATCACCTGGTGGGCCGCGCGGCGAACCTCGTCCGCCAAGGATTTCTACGCGGCAGGCGGCAATATCTCCGGCTTCCAGAATGGACTCGCCATAACCGGCGACGCGTTGTCGGCCGGCGCGTTTCTTGGCTTGTCAGCACTGGTCTTCAGTAGCGGGTTCGATGGCCTGTTCTACGCCATCGGCTACACGACGGGCCTTCCCGTGGTTGTGTTCCTGATGGCCGGAAAACTCCGAAAACTCGGTAAGTACACCTTCACGGACGTCGTCTGCGCGAAGCTCGGCGGCAACGGCATACGTGTGTTCTCCGCCTGCGCCTCGCTCACCATCGTGTCGTTCTACCTCATCGCGCAGATGGTGGGCGCCGGGCAACTTGTGCAGCTTCTCTTCGGCATCGAGTACAGTGCCGCCATCATGCTCGTCGGCGTCCTGATGATCCTGTACGTAGCCTTTGGCGGCATGCTCGCCACCACGTGGGTGCAGATCGTCAAGGCGGTGCTCATGCTCTGTGTCGGCTGCGCCATCTCGGTCACGGTCATGGCGAGGTTCGACTTCAGCTTTTCGTCGTTGCTCTCGAACGCCGTGGACGTGCACCCCAGAGCGAGTGCCATCGTCGGGACGGCGACCATGGCGAAGGATCCGTGGTCGGCCTTCTCGCTGGGCCTCGCCGTGATGTTCGGTACCGCAGGCCTGCCGCACGTCCTGATGCGCTTCTTCACCGTACGCGACGCCAGGGCCGCGCGCACTTCGGTGCTGTGGGCATCCATCTTCATGAATGGTTTTTACGCGCTCATCTTCATCATCGGCTTCGGCGCGCTCTCGCTGGTGCGTTCGGACAAGACGTATCTGGATGCCAAGGGCGCGCTTATCGGCGGAGGCAACACCGCGGCGCTGCACCTGTCCCGCATTCTCGGTGGGGACGTCATGTATGGCATCGTTGCGGCCGTGGCGTTTGCCACCATCCTTGCAGTGGTGGCAGGGCTGACATTGTCCGGGGCCTCAGCCATCAGTCACGACATTTATGGCGCCATCTTCCGGCGGCGTGCGGCTACCGAGCGAGAAGAGTTTCGGATCGTGCGTATCGCAACGGTCATCCTTGGCGCTTTCGCGGTCGCGCTGGGCATCGCATTCAAAGGGCAGAACGTCGCCTACATGATCAGCCTTGCCTTCTCGATTGCCTGCTCGTCAACATTCCCGGTCCTCCTGCTGGCCATCTACTGGAGGAAGCTCACGGCATTTGGCGCGATCCTTGGCGGCGGCGCCGGCATTGCGGTTTCCCTCATCCTGACTATTCTCGGTCCGTCCGTCTGGGTCAAGGTGCTTGGCAATCCGGTGCCTCTCGTTACGCTGGATCCACCGGCGCTCGTCACCGTACCGCTGGCGTTCCTTCTCTGCATCGCAGGCAGCCTAATGACACGCCCCGCGCCCGCGATACAGGGGGAGTTCTCCTCCGCCAAGACATGACGTCGATCAGAATTGCGCGTGGACCCGGACGCCATAGAATCGCGCCGGACCGCGATCGCGGTTGTAGCCCGGGTGCCTGATGTACTGGAAGTCCGGGCTGACGAACAGATGCCGCTCCACCGCCAGGCTGTAGAACACCTCGCATATCTGTTCGGGTCCATAGCGCAACGCGCCATCGCCAAGGAATCCGCCCAGGCCGCCGCGCGCGAGGTATTGCTGGTGCGCCGTCGACAGTCCGTTGATGGCCACGGCGACGCCGACGCTGTCCATGGCCCGACCCCACGCGCCGCCCTTCAGGATGGCCCCAGCCGATGCACTGCGCCCAACTTCCGTGAATGCGTAGCTTTCGGTCTTGTCGTCGGCCCAGTCGCCCCGCGCATACACGCCCAGCGATTTGCCGATCTTCTGCTCCAGGCTGACACCGGCGCCGACTTTTGCATGTTCGCGCCGTACCTGACCAACATCGGGCGCGCCGCCAGTGCGATCGGCCAGCGCCAGCGCGTCGTTGAACGCGCCCATATGCGCGTGGTTGCGCCATACCAGCAAGCGGGCCTTTCCCGCGTTGTCGAGCAACGTGTAGCCATGCTCCAGTTCCAGCATATCGCCGTAGTGCTCGAGCACGCGGGTATCGAGCTGAAGCCCGTTCGGCTCCAGCGGTTGCAGAAACCGCCCGACGCGGACCGCCCAATCGCCATCGATGTATTCCACGGCCGCACCCCACGTGTAACCGCGCGCGTCGGCGGGAAAGTCGAACGACGCATGCGACGCAAACGCCGTGTTGAGATATTCGCTGCGAGGATCGTGCGCGTACTCGAGACTATTGAACACGTCCAGCACGGAAAGGTTGCCCGCGGTCACGACGATGCGACGCTTGCTCTGCAGACCCGCAAGCTGATGGAAGTTCGAGTCGACGGACTCGGTCTCGTTGCCAAGCGCAATCTCTTGCCTGAGGAACAGCCGTGCCCGATAGATCGTAGGATGCGCAATGGCGGCCTTGGCCAGCTCCGCGTTGGCCAACCCACCCAAACCCTGCGAGTCGGAAAAGGCAACGCCCTGAATCAGCTCCGGATCCAGAAACACGGAGGCGCCCTGCCAGAGGCGCAGACCCACACTGATGGTTGCCGACCACGAATAGCCGTGCTCCGCCGAAGGCACGAGACTTTTAGGCCCCGAATACGCGGCGGAAAACGCTGGCTTGTACTGCCAGACATAGGTCGATTGCCCGTGGACCGATACCGTTTCCTCCGGCCTCGATATCTCGCTACCACTCGCGGCGGCCACCTCCTCGAGGCTGGCCGTCGGATCTTCATCGGCCGCCGCCGCCTGCTCCGGCACGCTCACACCGAGGCAGAGCACAAGCGCCAGCGCGGCCGTCCCATGAACGATTCGAGGCATGTTTGCTCCGGCGACTGAGCCCTCTACTGAGCCCTCTACTAAGCCCTCTTGTCGAACTGCCCTGACTCCAGCAGCCGCAGGGCCCCTGCTATACGGCATGTGCCGTATCCGGGTAACACGATGTGCCGATGGTGACGGACCCGCTGCTCCGCTACGCTCTCGCGAACCTGATGCGATGGACCAGAGCGCCCGAGTCTCTCCCATGGAAAACAACGTATTCGATATCGGCGCATGCATTGGCTCCGCTACTGCAAAGTCGATCGGCGCGGCGATTGCCGCGAGGCACATCACGGCTGTCGAGGTCACCCAGTGGTACCTGGCGCGCATCGACGCCTATAACGGCGGCGCGAGCGGACTCAACTGCGTCCGCAGCCTCTCCTCACTGGCGCTTGACGAAGCCCGCCGCGCCGACGCCGAAATCGCGGCAGGCCAGCATCGTGGGCCGTTGCACGGCGTCCCGTATCTGATCAAGGACAACGTCTTCACCTTGGACGGCAGCTGCGCCTCAGCCGGATCGCGGGCATTGGCAAGTTTCAATCCTCCGTATGAAGCCACGATCGTTTCACGCTTGCGGGATGCCGGCGCCGTCCTTCTCGGCAAGACAAACCTTACCGAGTTCGCCGACTTTGTCGCCGACACAATGCCCGCCGAGTTCAGCGGCGCGGGCGGCGTCGTCAGGCATCCGCTTGGCTTGCGCTACGGCCGCGGCCTCGGATCCAGCGTCGGATCCGCCGCATCAGTCGGCGCGGGCTTCTGTGCGTTCGCGATCGGCACGGAGACGCAAAACTCGATCCAGGCGCCAGCGGTTCATACGTCCATCGTCGGATTCAAGCCGTCGGTCGGCACAGTCAGCCGTCATGGCATCGTCCCGCACGTGCCGAGCCAGGACTCTCCCGGTCCGCTAACCCTGACGGTGGAAGACGCGGCGCTCGTTTTCGCGGCGATCGCGGGCCCGGACGCCCATGACACCGCGACCCTGGCGCGGTTGCCTGAAGGCCATGCCGGGGAACGCTCGATCCGTGGTTTGCGCATCGGCATTCCCCGCCGGTATGTCGCCGACAATGTCATGAACGACTGCCGCGAGGCAGTATTTACACGTACGATCGACGCATTGAGGGACGCCGGGGCGGTGATCGTGGACCCGTGCGATCTTCCCAGCGCGGAACCGCTACACGAAGTGCGCTCCTGCGTTTTCCGCGCGGAGTTCAAGGAGAGCCTGAACAACCTTCTGTCGACCCTCGAACCGTGCGGGCTGTCGTCGATGGCGGCGCTTATCGAATGGAATCGGGCGCACCCCGACGCAATTCCATACGGACAGTCGCTGCTTGAGGCGGCAAACGCGACGGAGGGCCTGGCGTCGGCCGGCTACGTGGCCGATCGCCGCCGAGACATCGCCCTGAGCGTCGATGCCGGAATCGCCGCGGCATTGCAATCGGCCAGGGCAGACGTGCTGCTAGCGCCCATGGCAGCGGCGGCGAAATGCACCGGCAAGGCCGGCGCACCCGTCATCGCCCTTCCGGCAGGCGCGGATGCGAACGGAGAACCTTTCGGCGTCACGGTGTTCGCCATGCCCGGCGATGACCGGGCGGTTCTGGAAGCCGCGGCGGCCATCGAAAAAGTTGTAGGCCAGCGCATCGTGAAAGAACTGACGCGCGCTGGCTAATTCGCGACGACTCATGCGCGATGACTAATGCGCGCTGCCCAATAACGGGCAGCGATCAGAATATCGAAATCGCAAACGCATTCACTGCAGCGGGCGGTGCACCGCCGATCGCGACGGCGGCACCCGTGGCCGGATCGATGCGGTATATGGAAACGTCTTCGGACGTCGAATTCGTGACGTACAGGAACTGCCCGCTCGCATCAAGGGCGACGTTGATGGGCTGGGTACCCGCGGGAACGGTGGAGACTGGCGTCAGGGCGCCGGTCGCGGCATCGATCGTATAGCTGGTGACGGTGTTCGCGCTCTGATTGACCACATACAGATACCGTCCCGAGCTATGCAGCACGATGCCTCGCGGTCCGGATCCAGCGGGCGCCTGCGAAGTCAGCGTCAATGCACCGGTGCTACCTTCGATCGCATAAACCCCCACAGCGTCCGCGCCTGTCTGCGTGACATACAGGACGGTCCCTGCCTGGTTCACGGCCACGCTGTACGCCCCGGCGACCGGGTACGGAGAGCCCGCCGCCGGTGTGAGCGCGCCGCTTGCGCCGATGTCGTACACATAGATCGCGTTCGCGGAGTCTGCCACGAACGCGCGCCTGCCCGCGACATCCAGCACCATCGAGCGTGTTGCAACACCTGACGCATAAGGCGAACCGGCAATGGGAGCCAGGGCGCCGGTCGCGGCATCGATCGAAAACGCGGTGATACTCCCTGACAGGCTCAACGCGTAGACCGATGTGCCGGCCGGATGCACGGCCACGGCCTGCACCGACGATCCGGTCGAATACGGCGACCCCGGCGTCAGCGCGAGCGCCCCGGTATTGGGATCGACCGCGAAGACCGCAAGTCCGCCGCCAGTCCCGTTGCCAACGAACAACCGCATGCGTTGGCGGTCAGCACTGGCCGACAGCGGCGTCGCGAACGGCGTGGCGACCGTACCCATCGACGTCAGCATCCCGGACACCGAATCCAGCGAGAAGGCGGTGACACTGGACGAACTGTAGTTACCGACGTAAGCAAACCGGGACGACTGTGTCGTGCACTGGACGGATACGTTGGTGACATCCGTGTCCGCGGCAATGCCCGTATCGGCCGCGATTGCGCACTGTTGATTCGGAAAAACCGGCTGCCTGCGGACAGTAACGCTGTATTGCGCACCACGTGCCACGGGCACAGAGAAGACGAACGCGCCGTTACCACTGACGGTCAGATCGTCCCCCGCATTGTTCTGCAAGACCAGCCCGGAACCCGCGAGACCGCTCACGGTGCCGCGCACGTTGACGCTGGTGGTCGAACACACCACCGACACGGCCGCCACACCGTTTGCCCCCACCCTATTCCCATTCTCTACGGTGCACCGCTGATTGGGCGAACTCGGCTGCGTCCTGACGGTCACCGACGGCGATGTGCCGTCGGCAATCCGCTGACTGAAGGCGAATTCCCCATCGGCCGCCACCGCCAGCGTCTCGCCAAAACGGCTCTCCAGGACGAGCCCCTGCCCCGTCAGCCCGGAGACCTTCGCGCGAATAGTAATGGTAGGGGACGGCGGAGCGCCGGATGAACCCGCCCCATTGGAGGCATTCGATTGACTGTCGCCATCGGATCCACATCCGGACAGCGACGCGGCAACGGCCGCGACCGCAATGATGGAACGCCAGCCGGCATCCCGGCGCGCGTGCGCACGTTTCCCGAAACACTTGAGCATGTTCGACCCCTACCCTGATGAGCTCTCTGACTCGTTAGGTCGTGATCGTAACATCCGGCGGGGTCACCTTTGGCACCCTGAAAACAAGCGCCCGGCGCGCCGCAATATCCATGCTCATCAAATAGATTATTATCGTAATGAAAAGACCGCCCTATTCGATGTTGATGAGAAAGGAAACCTGACATGTCGATACCAGAAGTAGTGCTCTGCCATCCTGTCCGTACGGCCATCGGCGCCTTTCACGGCGCGCTATCCACCGTACCCGCAACCGACCTCGGCGCCACCGTGATCGCCGAGGCCATACGTCGTTCGGGTCTGGACCCCGCGGCATTCGGAAGCGTCACCATGGGAAACGTGGTGCAGGCTGGCAACCGAATGAACCCCGCGCGTCAGGCCGCGGTCAACGCCGGCGTACCCGTCCAGGTTCCGGCGCTGACCGTGAATCGGGTGTGCGGCTCGGGCGCGCAGGCAATCGCTTCGGCGGCCGATGAAATCCGTCTGGGCTATTTCCCCGTAGCGATCGCGGGCGGCATGGAGAACATGGACCGCGCCCCCTACCTTCTGCCGTCCGGCCGCTGGGGTAGCCGCATGGGCGACGCCGTGATGCACGACAGCATGCTCCATGACGGCTTGAACGATGCCTTCTCGGGACAAGCTTCCGGCTGGCATACCGAAGATCTGGCATCCCGGTACGAACTGACGCGCGAGAGCCAGGATGCGTGGGCGCTCCGTTCCCAGCAGCGCTTCGCCGCCGCCAAAGCCGCGGGCCGGTTCACACGTCAGATCGTTGCCGTGCAAACGCGCGACAAGAAGCCCGTCGCGTTCGCGGAGGATGAAGCCAATCGCCCGGACACCACGCTGGATGTGCTGACGAAACTGCGCCCGGCGTTCCGCCCCGACGGCACGATCACCGCGGGCAATGCGCCGGGACTAAACAGCGGCGCCGCCGCAGTGATCGTTGCGGACAGGAAGTATGCCGAGGCGAATGGACTTGTTCCGATGGCAAGGCTGGTGGCTTATGGCGTGGGCGCGGTGGAGCCCGGCCTGTTTGGTCTCGGCCCGGTTCCCGCAGTCCGGCAAGCCCTTGCACGCGCGAACTGGTCGCTGTCCGACGTGGAACGTTTCGAAATCAACGAAGCCTTCGCCGCCGTACCGCTGGCGGTTGCCGCCGAACTCGGCATTCCGCACGACATCATCAACGTCGACGGCGGCGCCATCGCGCATGGCCATCCGATTGGCGCGACAGGCGCGGTCCTGACGACTCGTCTGCTCCACGCGATGGCGGACGACGGCATCCGCCGCGGGATCGTTACGCTTTGCATCGGGGGCGGACAGGGCATTGCGCTGGCGCTGGAGACAGTCGCCGGCTGATCCAAAAAAGACGGAAGCCCAAAAAACAAAACCCCGGAAGACCGCGATCTTCCGGGGTTCGCCGCCAATACAGATGTAGTGGCGGAGACGGAGGGATTCGAACCCTCGATCCAGGTTTTGGCCCGGATGCTCCCTTAGCAGGGGAGTGCCTTCGACCTCTCGGCCACGTCTCCCAAACTTGCGTTGTGCGAGGGAGTCCACACAACGAAGCGCGTATTCTAGCGAGTGACTTTCAATTGGTCAACGACGAATCGATGACATTGCCCAACATTCTTTCGCTCGCCAGAAGAATTCCAGCGAAATCGATCACGCCTGATCGAGTTCGAACACCTTGTGCAGCGCGCGCACGGCGAGCTCCATGTACTTCTCGTCGATCAGCACCGAGATCTTGATTTCCGACGTGGAGATCATCTGGATGTTGATGCCCTCTTCCGACAGCGTGCGGAACATCTTGCTGGCGATGCCCACGTGCGAGCGCATGCCCACGCCCACCACGGAGACCTTCGACACCTTCGGGTCGCCCGACACGCTGCCAGCGCCGATGTGCGCCTTCACGCCGTCGTTGAGGATCGTCAGCGCACGCTGGTAGTCGCCGCGCGGCACGGTGAACGTGAAGTCGGTCTTGCCGTCCACGGACTGGTTCTGGATGATCATGTCGACGTCGATGTTCGCGTCGGCGATCGGGCCCAGGATCTGGTAGGCGATACCCGGCTTGTCCGGCACGCCCAGGACAGTGATCTTGGCCTCGTCACGGGCAAATGCGATGCCGGAGATGACGGCTGCTTCCATGTCAGACTCTTCCTCAAAAGTAATCAGCGTGCCCGAATGCATTTCCTGCTCGAGCGGCATCAGGGGGTCGGTCAGCGACGACAGCACGCGCGTCTTCACGCGGTACTTGCCGGCGAACTCCACCGAGCGGATCTGCAGCACCTTGGAACCGAGGCTGGCCATTTCCAGCATTTCCTCGAAGGTGATCTGGTCCAGCCGGCGCGCGTCCTCGACCACGCGCGGATCGGTCGTGTACACGCCGTCCACGTCGGTATAGATCAGGCATTCGTCAGCCTTGATCGCGGCGGCGATCGCCACGGCGGACGTATCCGAGCCGCCACGACCCAGCGTCGTGATGTTGCCCTCTTCGTCGATGCCCTGGAAACCGGTGATCACGACCACCTTGCCAGCGTCCACGTCGCCGCGGATGCGCTCGTCGTCGATCGACTGGATACGTGCCTTGGTATAGGCCGAATCCGTCTTCACCGGAACCTGCCAGCCCGTGTAGCTGACGGCGTCGATGCCCTCGCCATGCAGCGCGATCGCGAGCAGGGCCACGCTGGCCTGCTCGCCGGTCGATGCCAGCATGTCCAGTTCACGCGGGTCGGGTTGCGCCGAGATTTCCTTGGCGAGGCCCAGCAGGCGATTGGTCTCGCCCGACATGGCCGAAGGCACCACGACTACGCGGTGACCGGCGCGGTGCCACTTGGCCACGCGCTTGGCGACATTCTTGATGCGTTCCGTGGAACCCATCGAAGTGCCGCCGTATTTGTGAACGATGAGAGCCATTCTCTTGTCGACGCCAGCGATTGTGCAAAGCCCTTGAAAATACACGAACCGCGACGGTCCGGCAAGGCTACGCAGGCCTCCCCGGGCTCAGGGCGTGGCGTTGGGGCGATTTTGCAGCGGTTCGGGCACCCACTCCACCCGCCAGCGCGGCGCGTGCGAGGCGGGTGGAGTGTTCGGGGCCTCGGGCCACCGGCGATGCTGTCCGAGCCCCGCCGCGAGGACCAACGTGTCTCCCGCCCATAGCAATGGCAGGCATTCCCGGCGCCATGCGGGCACACCGGCCTCCTGATAAGCCTGCTTGAGCGCGCGCGCGGGACCGCCGGGACGCAACACGATACGTTCGCCGCCGGCGCGCGCCACAACGCGCATCGGCGCGCGCAGCACGGCCTCCGGAACGCCGAAGGTGTCGTCCCGCGTGAACCGCAACGCGCCGCGCCACATCGGCACGGCCACTTCGGCCTCTTCCCGCCATACGAACGCCAACGCATCGGGCACTTCGGCAAGCGGCGGCCGGCATGCGAGCACGCGATCGCGGAAGCGATGCAGCACGAGCCCATCGTGTGCGATCGACGGTTCCCCGCCGTCGCTGTCGATCAGCTGCCGCCGCATATCGGCAAGCCGCGCCGTCGAAGGCGGCTGCGCGCCGAGATCGCGCAACCACGCGCGCAATACCGCGTCGGCCCGCGCGGGCGGCAATGCGCGCAACCCGGGCAGATCGAGTTCGCCATAGGTGTCGCCGTCGCGCCCTGCCCGCACCAGCGGCACAAGGTCGCGCTGAGTCATGTCCTCGAGCATGTCCGCCGCCTGCGCGATATGCGCGGCGGCCTGCACCACGTTCTCATGCAGGCCCGAAAACGCCGTCACGAGGGCGGGCAGGTGCGCGCGCAGGGCGTTGCGCGCGAAGCGTGTGTCGGTGTTGGAGGGATCTTCGATCCAGCGCAGCGCATGGCGCGCGCAATACGCGTCGATCTCCGCGCGGGAGACGTCGAGCCATGGACGCAGCAGGCGCACGTCACCCCCGGCATCGAGCGGACGCGAGGCAGGCATACCCGCAAGACCCGCCACACCGGCGCCACGGAAGAGCCGCAGCAGCACGGTTTCGACCTGATCGTCGCGATGATGCGCGAACATCAGCATCGGGGCACCGGCCGCGCGGCACATGCGGCCGAGGGCGTCGTAGCGCGCGCGGCGCGCGGCCGCTTCGATGCCCTCCCCGCCCTGCGCGACGACGGTCACGCGTTCGGTATGGAGCGATACGCCCCACTCCGCGCATCGCATCGCGCAGAAGGCCTCCCATGCGTCGGCATCGGCTTGCAGGCCGTGATGGACGTGCAGCGCCACCACGCGCGTGCCGAGCCGCGTGGCGGCCTCGCGCGCGGCATGCAGCAGCGCCACGGAATCGCGGCCGCCGGAGAGGGCCACGGCGATGACGGGCGCTCCGACGGCAGCGCCGGAAACAACAAAGGCCGCACTGGCTTGCACAGCCTGTGCGACCTTGTCGATGAGACGCAGGTCCGGTGACATGGGCGATGTCACCCGATCGTTACCGACCCGGAGCAACCGTCATTCGGTCGCGCCGGTTTCCTTGAACTTGCCATACGCGAGCAGACGCTCGTGACGGCGCGCCTGCAGTTCCTTGACGCTCATACCCTGGAACTGGCGCAGCGATTCGGCCAGCGAGCGCTTCAGCATCGTCGCCATGCTCTTCGGGTCGCGATGCGCGCCACCGAGCGGCTCGTTGATGATCTTGTCGATCAGGCCGAGGGCCTTCAGACGATGCGCGGTCAGGCCCAGCGCCTCGGCGGCTTCCGGCGCCTTGGCGGCGGTCTTCCACAGGATCGATGCGCAGCCTTCCGGCGAGATCACCGCATACGTCGCAAACTGGAGCATCTGCACCACGTCGCCAACCGCAATCGCGAGCGCGCCGCCCGAACCGCCTTCGCCGATGATCGTCGCGATCAGGGGCACCTTCAGGCCGGCCATCACATACAGGTTGTGGCCGATGGCTTCCGACTGGCCACGCTCTTCCGCATCGATACCCGGGAATGCGCCCGGCGTGTCGACAAACGTGAAGATCGGCAGACCGAACTTGTCGGCCAACTCCATCAGGCGCTTGGCCTTGCGATAGCCCTCCGGCTTCGACATGCCGAAGTTGCGCAGCGCGCGCTCCTTCGTGTCGCGGCCCTTCTGATGACCGATGACCATGCAGGCCTGGCCATTGAAGCGCGCGAGGCCGCCCACGATCGACAGATCGTCGGCAAACGCACGGTCGCCGTGCAATTCATGAAAGTCGGTAAAGATCTCCCGCACATAGTCCAGCGTGTACGGACGCTGGGGGTGTCGGGCGATTTGCGCAACCTGCCACGGGGACAGATTGGCGTAGATATCTTTGGTGAGCTGCTGGCTCTTGCCAGCCAGCCGCGAGATCTCTTCGGAAATATCGACTGCCGAATCGTCCTGCACGAAACGCAGTTCTTCGATTTTTGCCTCGAGCTCGGCGATCGGCTGTTCGAAATCCAGGAAGGTGGTTTTCATAGAAACGCGGACCTGTCTGTGAAGGGGCGCATTCTACCGGAAAAAGGTCCCGGTCCAATCGCCCCGCAAGTTGAACTCTCTACACTTACCAGCAAAAATTGCCTGCCGGTATTGCCAGACAAAGCTGTTACGTCACTAATTCGTCACTAACTCGGCACGAAGGAACGTCAGTAGGTCACGGGAACCGGGTCCAGACTACGCCACATATACCACGTCGCCACGGTCCGCCACGGTTCCCAATTGGCGGCCACTTCACGCGCCTCGCTCCGGGTGACCGGCTCGCCGCTGAAGTAATTGGCGGAGATTGCATTGATCAGGCCAACGTCGTCGAGCGGCAGCACGTTCGGGCGCATCAGGTTGAACATCAGGAACATTTCCGCGGTCCAGCGCCCGATGCCGCGAATCTGGGTGAGCTCGGCGATCACCGCCTCGTCCTCCATTGCGGCCCACTCATTGACATGGACGCGTCCGGCCTTGAAATGTTCTGATAAATCGATGATGTATTCCGCCTTGCGCCGCGACAAGCCGCAACTGGCAAGCTGCTCGTTGCCCGCCTTCAGGAACTGCGAAGGCGTGAGCCGCGGGCACATCGCCGCCAGGCGATCCCATACGGCCTGCGCCGCCTTGACCGAAATCTGCTGACCGACGACCGAGCGCGCGAGCGTCACGAACGGGTCACCGCGCGAGATCAGGTGCGCCGGGCCGTACGTCGGGATCATCTTGCGGAGGATGCGGTCCCGCTTCATGAGGTCCGCGCAGGCTTCATCCCAATACGCGGGACGTACGGCGTCGACGACGGTCTCCACCGGTAAGGGCATGCCCTCGGCTTCGGGGAGCGCCGGCTTCGACGGGCGGGCGCCCTTCGTGGCGGCCCGGGGCGCAACTTTCGCTGCAACCTTGGGCGCAGCGACCTTAGTAGCCACCTTAGTCACCTTAGGGGCAACCTTCGATGCCACCTTGGGCGCAACCTTCGCAGGCGCCTGCTCCGCCGTCTTGACCGACGATCTGGTCGGTTGGGCGGCCTGCCTGCCGGCGGACTTCGCGGGTGCCGTGGGCTTGCGCGCGGCAGCGTTCAAGCACGCCTCCACTCGGTCGCGCCACCGGGCTTGTCCTCGAGCACGACGCCCGCTTCGAGCAGCTCGGCACGAATGCGGTCCGCCTCCGCAAAGTTGCGCTCGGCCTTGGCCGACTTGCGCGCCGCGATGCGGGATTCGATCTCGTCCGGCGTCAAACCCGAGGCCACATGGCCGCCCTGCAGGAACGTGTGCGGATCGCGCTCCAGCAGACCCAGCGTGCCCGCGAGCGCCTTGAGCTGGCGCGCGGCCAGCGTGGAGCCCGTGCGGTTGACCTCGCTCGCGAGGTCGAACAGCACCGACATCGCGATCGGCGTGTTGAAGTCGTCGTTCATCGCCTCGGCGAATCGCTTCGCATGCGGCTCGTCCCAATCGACCGCGCAACCGCCGGGCTGCGTCTCCTTCAGCGCCGTGTACAGACGCGTCAGGGCGCCCCGCGCATCGTCGAGGTGGGCATCGCTATAGTTCAGCGGGCTCCGATAGTGCGCGCGCAGGATGAAGAAGCGCACGACCTCCGCGTCGTACTGCTTGAGCACTTCGCGAATCGTGAAGAAGTTGCCGAGCGACTTCGACATCTTCTCGTCGTTCACGCGCACAAAGCCGTTGTGCATCCACAGGTTGACGAACGGCTTGCCGCTCGCCCCCTCGGACTGCGCAATCTCGTTCTCGTGGTGCGGGAACTGCAGGTCCGCGCCGCCGCCATGAATGTCGAAATGCTCGCCCAGCAGCGTGCAGCTCATCGCCGAGCATTCGATATGCCAGCCCGGACGGCCGCTGCCCCACTTCGAGTTCCACTTGGTCTCGGGCGGCTCGGTTTCCTTCGCGGACTTCCACAGCACGAAGTCGAGCGGGTCCTGCTTGGCATCGTTGGCGGACACGCGTTCGCCCGCGCGCAGGTCCTCGAGCGACTTGCCCGAGAGCTTGCCGTAGCCCGGAAACTTGCGCACCGAGTAGTTGACGTCGCCGTCCTTCGCCTGATACGCCAGGCCGTTGGCCTCGAGCTTCTCGATCAGGTTGAGCATCTGCGGCACGTAATCCGTCGCGCGCGGTTCGTAGTCGGGACGGATGATGCCCAGCGCCGCGGCATCCTCGTGCATGTACTGGATGAAACGCGTCGTCAACTGGCCGATCGTCTCGCCATTCTCCGCCGCGCGGCGGATGATCTTGTCATCGATGTCCGTGATGTTCTGCACATACGTGACGTCGTAGCCCGCGGCGCGCAGCCAGCGATGCACCATGTCGAACACCACCATCACGCGCGCATGGCCGACGTGACAGTAATCGTAAACGGTCATGCCGCAGACATACATGCGGACCTTGCCCGGTTCGATTGGCACGAAAGGCTGCTTCTCACGCGCGAGCGTGTTGTAGATGTTCAGTTGCTGCATGAAGGAAGTTCAGTGGTGAAACCGCGGGACCTGCGTCGAGGCGCCTATCTTACCGGAACGGCCTTGTGCGGGGGGACGGCCGCCCTTTGCTAGAATGCCGCGGAGTATAACGGACCGCACTTACATGAGCTTGCCTCTGCTTCCCTCGACCGCCGGTCGACGCCCAGCCGCCGGCGGCCGATATTCCGCCGCGCCGCTGACGATCGTGGCCGCGACACTGGCCGTGCTGGCGGCCTTCGCCGCGCCGCCCGCCGCCGCGCAGAATGGCCCGCTCTCGCTGACGCCGCCGCCGGCCCCGGTCACCGGACCGGTGTCCAAGGATCCCGGCATGGTGCCCGCCGAGAAGGCCCTGCGCGAGAAGCGCTACAGCGATGCCATCGCCGCCTTCGACCGCGTGCTCGCGACCAATCCCCGCAATGCCCAGGCCCGCTTCGAGCGCGCCTGGGCGCTGGCGCAGTCCGGCCGCGAGGACGAAGCGATGCGCGCGTTCAACGAGATGGCGCAGGACTTCCCCGAACTGCCCGAGCCGCACAACAACCTCGCGCTGATGTACGCCAAGCGCGGCGACCTCAAGCGCGCCGAGTCCGAGCTGCTGCTCGCGATCGAGTCGCGCCCGGATTTCGCGATCGCCTATACGAACCTCGGCGACGTGTACCGCCGCATGGCCGCGGAAGCCTACAACAACGCGCTGCGGCGCAACCCCGGCGACGCGCGCGCCGCCGAGGGCCTGCGTCATGTGCGCGAGAGCGCCGCGCCCGTGGATGCGGATGCCGCGCCGGCCGGCTCCCCGGCTTCCTCTCCGGCCGCCACGGCCGTGCCGAAGTCCACGTCCAAGTCGACATCGCCCCGCAAATCTGCCACTGGCAAATCGGATAATCGTTAAAACGGAGTTACGTTCATGACCGTTTCCCGCCGCATCGTCCTGGCCGGCCTCGCGGCCGCCGCCGTCGCCTTCTCCCCGCTCGCCGCGCTTGCGCAAGGCGCGTCCGCTGCTGCGACGCAAAAGACCGAACGCGTGCAGTTCGTCACCAACAAAGGCAATTTCACGGTCGAGGTATATCCCGACGCCGCCCCGAAAACCGTGGCGAACTTCCTCGAGTACGTGCGCAGCGGCTTCTACGCCGGCACCACGTTCCATCGCGTGATCAATGGCTTCATGGTGCAGGGCGGCGGCTTCGACCGCGACATGAAGGAAAAGCCCACGCGCGCCCCGATTCCGCTCGAGTCGCAGAATGGCCTGAAGAACACCGTGGGAACCGTTGCCATGGCCCGGACCTCGAATCCGAATTCGGCCACGGCGCAGTTCTTCGTCAATGTGGTGGATAATCCGAACCTCGACTACCCGCAGCCCGATGGCAATGGGTACGCCGTCTTTGGCAAGGTGGTGGAAGGCATGGATACGATCGACAAGATCAAGACCGTCCCGACCACGGCCTACGGTTCGATGCGCAACGTGCCGGCCGCGCCGGTCGTGATCGAATCCGCCACCATCGTCACCAAGTAAACAGAGGAATACCATGAGCAAAGTCCAGCTGCAGACCAACCAGGGCAACATCGTCATCGAACTCGACGACGCCAAGGCGCCCAAGACCGTGGAAAACTTCCTCGCCTACGTGCGCAAGGGTCACTACGACAACACGATCTTCCATCGCATCATCAAGAACTTCATGATCCAGGGCGGCGGTTTCGAACCCGGCATGAAACAGAAGGACACCGACGCGCCGATCGAGAACGAAGCCGCCAACGGCCTGAAGAACGAGCGCTACTCGGTGGCGATGGCACGCACCAATGCGCCCCACTCGGCCACGGCCCAGTTCTTCATCAACGTGGTGGATAACGACTTCCTGAACTTCACCGCACCGACGCCGCAAGGCTTCGGCTATGCCGTGTTCGGCAAGGTGACCGAAGGCACCGAGATCGTCGACACGATCAAGGGCGTGCGCACGGGCAGCTCGGGCTTCCATCAGGATGTGCCGCTCGAGGACGTCGTGATCCAGAAGGCCGTGGTACTCGAGTAATCGCGAATCATCGCGATCCATCTTGCAAGTATCGACTTCTGAGATGCTTGATTTCACGCCGGTGACGGCACCGATCGAGGTGCCGGCGCCGGCGTGGTTCGTTTCGGACCTCCATCTCACCGAGGGCATGCCGCGCACGCGCGCCGCATTCGAGCGCCTGCTCGACCGGGCGGCGGCCAATGCTCGCGCGCTGTTCATCCTCGGCGATTTCTTCGAGTTCTGGGTCGGCGACGACGCGCTGAACACGCCGTTCGCGCGCGATGTCGCGCAGCTGCTGCGTCGCCTGACTTCCTGTGGGGTGCCCGTGTACCTGATGCACGGCAACCGCGACTTTCTGCTCGGCAAGCGCTTTGCCGCGGCGGCAGGCGCCACACTGCTACCTGACCCTTCGGTGGTGATCTGCGGCGGCCATCGCGTGGCGCTGAGCCATGGCGACATGCTGTGCCTCGACGACGAGCGCTATAACCGCTTCCGCCTGTGGACGCGCAAGCGCTGGGTGCAGCGCCTGTTCCTGACGATGCCGCTTTCGATGCGGCTAGGCGTGGCGCGGCGGCTGCGGGCGGACAGCGAGGCGAGCCGCACGCGCCAGGTCACGTACGGCGATGCGACGCCGGCCGCGGTCGACGCCCTGCTCACGGCGACGGGGACGCACACCGTCATCCACGGGCATACGCATCGTCCCGCGCACCATGTGCATGGGGAGAACGACCGGTGGGTGCTGACCGACTGGGACCTCGATACGCGTCATCCGCGCGCCGCCGTGCTGCAATTGGACGCGAGCGGTTTCACCGAACTCAGCCAAGCCGATTAGCGCGGGTCCGGTTACTTCATCAGGCTGCGCAATTCGCTCGCGTCGAACCGATCGTTCGGCGTGTTCTCGAGGTGCTCGCCAAGCCGATCGAGGGCGGCCAATACCGCCTTGATGCGATCGTCCTGCTGCGCGGCATTGTCGATCAGCGACTTCAGCGCCAGCGACACCGGATCGTCGGCATTGGGCGTGATGCCGTACGCGGAGAACTCCTGCTTGGCGCCCTGCTGCTGCGTCGGCGCATCGGGCAGGATGATTCGTGCTGGAATGCCCACCGCGGTCGCGCCCGGCGGCACGGGCTTGAGCACCACCGCGTTCGATCCCACGCGCGCGCCCGCGCCCACCTCGAAACCGCCGAGCACCTTGGCCCCCGCGCTGACGACGACGTTCGCGCCCAGTGTGGGATGCCGCTTCTGTCCCTTGTAGAGCGACGTACCGCCGAGCGTCACGCCCTGGTAGATCGTGCAGTCGTCACCGATCTCGGCGGTCTCGCCGATGACCACGCCCATGCCATGGTCGATAAACACGCGGCGGCCCATGCGGACGGCCGGATGGATTTCGATGCCGGTGAGAAACCGCGACCAGTGCGAGATCCAGCGGCCCAGCCAATGGAAGCCCCCGCGCCAGCAGGCATGGGCCACGCGGTGGAACAGGACGGCGTGAAGGCCAGGGTAGCAGGTCAGGACCTCGAGGCGGCTGCGCGCGGCAGGGTCGCGCAGCATGATCGAATCGATATCTTCCTTCAGGCGAGTGAACATCTTTGTCTTGTCGTGATGCCAGGCCGTGCGCCGCGCGGCATGCGACGCCAGTCGGAACGCAGGTCCGAGGCGCCGCAGCGGGCAGTCGCCGGCATGGTCGTGGGCCGGGGGATGGCGGCCGGGTCAGCGCGGGATCAGGGAGTGTAAGAGATTTGCCTGTCCGACGCCGAGCCCTGACGCCGTCAGGGACATTCGCGCATGCGCGCTCAACATCGCTCCGGCACGTGCACGATGCCTGTCATCAGGCGCCGCGCGCTGTGATGCACGACCTCGGGCGGGTCCTGGTAGGCAAGCACGATCTCCGCGCAGGGAAACGGCACGCCGTCCTCGCTGAACTCGCCCGACTCCACCGGATGGCCATTGCGGCAGGGGACATGGGAATGGATCGTCTGGCCGGCGTTGGCATGCCAGATGCGCACGGTGGCGGCGCCATCGCGCGCGGGCACAAAGCCGCGCCAGATCGCGAAGGGACCGGCGGCGGCGAGCAGGTCGCCGCATTTCGCGGTCCAGTCGATATGCGCGGCATCGACGGACACCGCGCCAAAGAGGAATTCGATATCGCAGCCTTCGCGGCGGGCGGCACGGACCAGCGCCACCTTGCTCGTGCTCGCGGTGGCGCCGCCCATGCCATCGGCATGGCGCGCATAGGGGTCGGGCGAACCGATCACGCGCAGCAGCAACGCATCGCGAGTCTCGGCATCCTTCGGCAGATCGTCCGCCAGAAAGAACATGCCCTTGCTCGTGCCGCCACGCATGTAGTACGCCGGAATCTCCGCCACGCTTGCTGCTCCTTTACCGGTCCGTATCGTTTTGTTTATCGTCCGCGCTGTCGTCTGCTTTGTTCCCGACTCGCAGCATATGCCGCGCGATGCCGCGGAGGATGTTGACCTCCTCGCGTTCCAGGCGGCTGCGGGCGAGTAACCGCCTCAGCCTCGGCATCAGCTTGCGCGGATTGTCCGGGTCCAGAAACCCGATCGCGACGAGGCCCGTCTGCAGATGATCGAACATCGATTCAATCTGCTCCGCGGTCGCGGGCTCACCAGCATAGCCGATATTGAGCGCACCGTGCGCCACCGCGGCCGGCGCGCGCTCGGCCTCCAGCAACGCGAGCCGCATCTCGTAGGCGATGAGCTGCACGGCCTGCGCGAGATTCAGCGACGCATAGGCCGGATTGGCCGGGATATGCGTGACGGCCGAGCAACGCACCACCACGTCGTTCGGCAGACCGTAGCGCTCGTTACCGAAGACGAAGGCCACACCGGGCGCGGCGGGCCCGGCCAGCAGCGTGCGCGCCTGCGTGGCCGCATCGCGGGGCAGCAGCCGCGGCGGGCCGAACTCGCGCTGGCGCGCGGTCATCGCCACGGTCAGGGCGGCGCCGGCCAGTGCGGGCTCGATACTGTCCACGATATGGGCGCGTGCGAGCACGTCGTCCGCACCGCTCGCCATGGCGATGGCATCCGGGTGGGTCAACACCGCCGGCTCGCGCGGCGACACGAGCACCAGGCTGCCCGGCGCGTCGCCAAAGCCCATCGTCTTGATGGCGCGCGCGACGGAGCCGACGTTGCCGGGGTGGCTCGTTTCGACGAGCACGAAGCGCACGCGGCCGAAAATGCCCGATGCGGCACTCTCGGGCGGGGAATCCTCGGGGGCGCGCTGGGGGTCCGGTTGTGGGTCGCGGTGCGGGTGGTCTTGTTGGTGTTCTGAATTCATGTCGGCACTGGCCGGGGCGCATCTGCCCCGTGTGTCATCGGCTGGCGTCCTGTACAATGCAGCCTTCTTTGCCGACGCGGCCACATGGCCACGTCTCCGTTCTTCGACAATTCGTTGTGTTGCCGCTGCGCCGCTATCGTGCCGCCGCCGTATCCGTCATGGTTTCACCCATGGGAAGCGCGCGCCGAACCGCGCCAGCCTGGAGAGATTCATGCATCCGATGCTCAATATCGCCGTCAAGGCGGCCCGCAAAGCGGGATCCATCATCAACCGCGCTTCGATCGACGTCGATCTGGTCCGCGTTTCCCGCAAGCAGCACAACGATTTCGTGACCGAGGTAGACCGCGCCGCGGAAGCCGCGATCATCGAGGTCATCCGCACCGCCTACCCGGAGCACGCCATTCTAGCGGAAGAGTCGGGCCAGTCCTGGACCGAAGGCGAGCTGACCGACCACGAATACACCTGGGTCATCGACCCGCTCGACGGCACCACCAACTTCATCCACGGTTTCCCGCAATACGCGGTGTCCATCGGCCAGTTGCACAAGGGCCAGCCCGTGCAGGCCGTGGTCTACGACCCGACGCGCGACGAGCTCTTCACCGCGACCAAGGGCGCGGGCGCCTTCCTGAACAACCGCCGCATCCGCGTCACGCGCCGCGACAAGCTGGCCGACTGCCTGATCGGTACGGGCTTCCCGTTCCGCGACCTCGAAGGCATGGAGGAATACCTCGAGATGTTCGCGCTGATGACGCGCAGCTGCGCGGGCCTGCGCCGCCCCGGCGCCGCCGCGCTGGACCTCGCCTATGTGGCCTGCGGCCGCCTGGACGGCTTCTTCGAGCGCGGGCTCAAGCCGTGGGACATGGCGGCCGGCATGCTGCTGATCACCGAAGCGGGTGGCCTCGTCGGCAACTACGCCGGTGAATCGCGCCAGATCGAGCAAGGCGAGATCCTCGCCGGCAACCCGAAGGCCTTCGCCCAGATGGTGCGCCTGCTGACGCCGTTCTCGCTGGACAACGCCAAGCCCTCCACGCCCGCAGCCTGACGCCCGGAGCCAACGCACATGGAAAACAACGCCACCTCCTACATGGCGATCATCCAGGCGCACCGCGAGATGCTCTCGCTCGCGTTTGCCCTGATCGCCCGCGACAGCAACCGCGACCTCGACGGCCTGCTTACGGCCCTTTCCGAGGCCGGCCGCAACGCCCTCACCTCCCCTAACATTCCCGCCGAAATCCCCGAGATTTTCAGCGCGGAAGTCCTGGCGGTCCTCGCCAGCGCCAAGAAGCTGACGGCGCCACGCGCCGAATAAGCACGGCATCGCGAATTTCTCTCGTAAAAGTCGGGCTCAGGATCGAGGCATTCGACGCGGCACGCAGTAAAATGCGCGTTTGCGTCGGCGGCGAGTCTTATCATGGGACGCGCCGTCGCCCGACCGAGAGGAATGCATGTCTGCTGAAGCCCTATCCCACCTCAACGACGCCCCCCGCAACGACGCCCATGAGAACAACAGCGACCGCGCGCCGATACCGGCCGAGGTTGGCTTGAACGACGTCGCCGCGAACGACGGCAAGCGGGCAGCGGCCAAGGACGGTGCGAAGGACAAGGGCCATACGCCCATGATGCAGCAGTACCTGCGTCTGAAGGCCGACCATCCGGACACCCTTCTCTTCTACCGGATGGGTGATTTCTACGAGTTGTTCCACGACGACGCGGAAAAGGCGGCGAGGCTGCTCGATATCACGCTGACGTCGCGCGGGCAGTCCGGTGGCGTGCCGATCCGCATGGCCGGCATTCCGTTTCATTCCGTCGATCAATACCTCGCCAAGCTCGTGAAGCTCGGCGAATCCGTGGCGATTTGCGAGCAGATTGGCGATCCGGCCACGAGCAAAGGCCCGGTCGAACGCAAGGTCGTGCGCATCGTCACGCCCGGTACGCTGACCGATGCGGCGCTGTTGCCGGACAAGGTCGACACCTTCCTGATGGCCGTGCACCAGCAGACCACGCGCCGCGGCGTCAGCAAGACCGGTCTTGCGTGGCTCAACCTCGCCAGCGGCGAACTGCGCCTGATGGAATGCGAAGCCGCGCAACTCGCGCGCGAGCTCGAGCGCATCCGCCCCGCTGAACTGCTCCATGCCGATGGCATCGACCTGCCGCAGCTCGCATGCGCCCGCACGCGCCTGCCGGAATGGCATTTCGACCAGGACGCGGGCACGCGCCGTCTGCGCGAGCAGATCGGCGTGGCCAGCCTCGAGCCGTTCGGTTGCGCGGGCCTGGGCGCCGCGCTCGGCGCCGCCGGCGCACTGCTGAACTACGCGGCCACCACGCAGGGCCAGTCGCTGCGTCACGTGCAGGGCGTCCTCGTCGAGCGTGAATCGGAGTTCGTGGGCATCGATACCGCCACGCGCCGCAATCTCGAACTGACCGAGACGCTGCGCGGCGGCGAATCGCCCACGCTGTTCTCGCTGCTCGATACCTGCGCCACGACGATGGGCAGCCGCGCGCTGCGCCACTGGCTGCACCATCCGCTGCGCGACACCGCGATTCCGCAGGCGCGCCAGCAGGCCATCGGCGCGCTGATCGCGCAGGGTCCCGACCGCGTGCGCGGCGTCCTGCGCCGGCTCGCGGACGTGGAGCGCATTACCTCGCGGCTCGCGCTGCTGTCCGCGCGCCCACGCGACCTCTCGTCGCTGCGCGACACGCTGCGCGCGCTGCCGGAAGTGCAGGCGAGCGTCACACTCGACGAGGGCGCCCCGCTGCTCGTGCAGACCGTGAACGACCTCGCCGTGCCGCAGGACTGCCTCGATCTGCTCGTACGCGCCGTGGCCGAGGAGCCCTCAACGGTCGTGCGCGATGGCGGCGTGATCGCGCGCGGTTACGACGCGGACCTCGACGAACTGCGCGATATCTCGGAAAACTGCGGACAGTTCCTGATCGACCTGGAAACGCGGGAGCGCGCGCGCACGGGCATCGCCAACCTGCGTGTCGAATACAACCGCGTGCATGGCTTCTACATCGAGGTCACCAACGGGCAGGCCGACAAGGTGCCTGACGACTATCGCCGCCGCCAGACGCTCAAGAACGCCGAGCGCTACATCACGCCCGAACTGAAGTCGTTCGAAGACAAGGCACTGTCCGCGCAGGACCGTGCACTCGCGCGCGAGAAGCAGTTGTTCGACGCCCTGCTGCAACAGCTGCTGCCCCACATCGGCGGTTTGCAGCGCGTGGCCGGCGCGCTCGCGCGCCTCGATGTCATCGCCGCGCTGGCCGAGCGCGCGCAGACGCTCGACTGGACACAGCCCGAGCGCGTGAACGAGAACGTCATCGACATCGTGCAGGGCCGCCACCCCGTCGTGGAAAGCCAGCTGGCCGCCGAATCGGTCGCGTTCATCGCCAACGACGCGCAGCTCAACGAAGCGCGCAAACTGCTGCTGATCACCGGCCCCAACATGGGCGGTAAGTCGACCTTCATGCGGCAGACCGCGCTGATCGTGCTGCTCGCGTGCGTCGGCGCATGGGTGCCCGCGCGCCGCGCGGTCATCGGGCCGATCGACCGCATCTTCACGCGGATCGGCGCGGCGGACGACCTCGCGGGCGGGCGCTCGACATTCATGGTGGAGATGACGGAAGCCGCCGGCATCCTGCATCACGCCACGCCGTCGAGCCTCGTGCTCATGGATGAAATCGGCCGTGGCACTTCGACGTTCGATGGCCTCGCCCTGGCCTGGGCGATCGCGCGCCATCTGCTCTCGCACAACCGCAGCCACACGCTGTTCGCCACGCACTACTTCGAACTGACGCAGCTGCCACAGGAGTTTCCGCAGGCCGCCAACGTCCACCTGTCGGCGGTCGAGCATGGCGATGGCATCGTGTTCCTGCACGCGGTGCAGGATGGTCCCGCGAGCCAGAGCTACGGTCTGCAGGTCGCGCAGCTGGCCGGCGTGCCGCAGCCGGTGATCCGCGCCGCGCGCAAGCATCTGGCATGGCTCGAGCAGCAGTCCGCCGATGCCACGCCCACGCCGCAGCTCGACCTGTTCGCGGCCCCGGTCACGCCACCCGACGATGACGATGCGGACGACGACCGCGATGCCGGCGATCGCTCGCCCTCCGGCACCGGGTCGCTCTCCTCCCCACTTTCCTCCGCGCGGGCCGCCGCGCTCGATGCGCTCGACGACATCGACCCGGACCGCCTGACGCCGCGCGACGCGCTCGACGCGTTGTATCGCCTCAAGTCACTTGTGGAAGGCAACGCCTGATCATGGCCTCGGCACGGCGCCACGTTTCTTTGTTGCGCGCGTCTCTGCGAGCGTCATTGCTGACGCTTGCCCTTTTCGCACCGTTCACACCGTTCATCACCCACGCCGCCACGACGTCGCGGGTCGCCCCGCCCCCTGCCCCCGCCGTCAAGCCGCTCCGCATCGCATTGCTCGCCGACGTGCCGCAATGGCCTGCGGCGGAAGCGGAAACGGCGACGCTGCTGAACCAGCTTGGCAATCGTCAGGTCGACCTCGTCATCCACGCCGGAGGCATCAAGGGCGATACCGAATCGTGCGGCGACGCGCTGCTGCAATCGCGAGAACGCGTGCTCGACGACTCCCCCGTGCCGCTGCTCTACGTGCCCGGCGAAACCGACTGGGCCGAGTGCCAGCACCCGGTCAACGGCCAGTTCGATGCGGTGGAACGACTCAATCGCCTGCGCGAGCTGTTCTTCCCCGCGGATGCCACCCTGGGCCGCCGTACCCTGCCCGTCGTGCGGCAATCGGACCAGGCGCTGTTTCGCAGCTATCGCGAGAACGCGCGTCTCGTCACGGGCAATGTGTTGGTCGTCGCCCTCAACGTGCCGGGGGACAACAACCACTACCGCATGGAAGGCGGCCGCAACAGCGAGTTCGAGGATCGCCGCGAAGCGAACCGACAGTGGCTGTCGCGCGCGTTTTCCATCGCGGAACAACGCGATCTCGCGGGTGTGATCGTCATCGTCCATGGCGATCCGCAGTTCAACAATGGCTGGGAAAAGCGCGGCCGTCCGTCGATCCTCGACGGCTTTCTGCGGCACGGATCGCGCGATGGCTATCTCGAATTCAAGAAACAGCTACGCGAGCTGAGCACGCGCTTCGATGGGCAGGTGTTGCTCGTGCACGCGAGCGTTGGCGGGTTCAGCGTCGACAAGCCGCTGCGCGACAACGCGGGCAAGGTGGTCGGCAACTTCACGCGCGTATCGCTCCCCGTGGGCACGCCCGCGCAGTGGACGGAACTGATGGTCGCGCCCGGCACGAAGTCCGTGTTCCAGGTGCGGTTGCAGGACGGGCCGAAAGACTGAAGCGGTCATGCCATGAACCCATGAAAAAAGCCGGCGCTGGGCCGGCTTTTTTGCGAATGCGCACGGAAGTCGGTGCGCACCGGGATCAGTGCAGCGTGCGATGACCGCTGTCGCCGTCGTCCTCGTCTTCATCGACGACTTCCACGCCCGACGCGCCGTGCGCGTGGCCGTGTTCGACTTCGTCGGCCGTGGCTTCACGCACTTCCGACACCTTCAGATAGAAACGCAGCGCCATGCCGGCCAGCGGGTGATTGCCGTCGAGCACCACCTTGTCTTCGGCAACGTCCGTCACCGTGTAGACGATCGAGTCGTCCTCGTCGCCGTCCTCGGGCACACCTTCGAACTGCATGCCCACTTCGAGCGGCTCGGGGAAACGATCGCGCGGCTCCACCTTGACGAGCTCGGCATCGTAATCGCCGAACGCATCTTCGGGCTCGAGCTGCAGCTGCGTCTCGAACCCTGCGTCATGGCCGTCGAGCGCTTCCTCGATCTTGGGGAACGTGCCATCATAGCCGCCGTGCAAATAGACCATCGGCTCGTCCGATTCCTCGATCAGATTGCCCTGCGCGTCCGAGAGCTTGTACACCACGGACACCACCGTGTTCTTAGCGATTTTCAATTCTTGACTCCATGAGCGATTCCGCATTATACGCGCAGGCCTTGCCTGCGGGCCCCATTGATCCCGATGCGCCGCTCCCACTTCTCGGCGGCTTGACGCCCGCGGCCTTCATGCGCGACGTCTGGCACCGCAAACCGCTACTGATTCGACAGGCCGTGCCGGGAATCGTGCCGCCGGTGTCGCGCGAAGCGCTTTTTTCGCTTGCCGATCGCGATGACGTCGAGTCTCGCCTGGTGTCGTACTTTCGCAACCGCTGGAAGCTCGACCACGGACCGTTCGCCGAAGAGAACCTGCCTTCGCGCAAGACTCGGCAATGGTCGCTGCTGGTCCAGGGCGTGAATCTGCACAACACGGCCGCCGCGGAACTCATGAGCCAGTTCCGCTTCATTCCCGATGCCCGGCTCGACGACGTCATGATCAGCTACGCCACCGATGGCGGCGGCGTCGGTCCGCATTTCGATTCGTACGACGTATTTCTGCTGCAAGTCTCGGGCCGGAGGCGCTGGCGCATCTCGTCGCAGACGAAGCTCGACCTCGTTCCCGATCTGCCCCTCAAGATCCTTTCCGGCTTCACCGCAGAAGAAGAATTTGTGCTGGAGCCCGGCGACATGCTCTATCTGCCGCCGCAGTACGCGCATGACGGCGTGGCCGAAGGCGAATGCATGACCGCCTCGATCGGCTTCCGCGCGCCGGCCTTCCGCGAACTCGCGGGTCACTTTCTCGCGTGGCTGTCAGAGACCGTGGAGGACAATGAAGACCTCTCAGGCCGCTATGCCGATGCCGGCGAAGCCGCCACCGTGCATCCCGCCCAGTTGCCCGTCAACCTCACGCGCGCGGTCGCGGACCGGCTCGCGGCGATGCGCTGGACCCCCGGCATGGTGTCCGAATTCCTGGGCACGCATCTGTCGGAGCCCAAACCGGGCGTGGAGTTCGCGGAGGTCCCGGACCTCACCGCGCGCAAGTACGCAAAGCTCGCGCAGGCCCATGGCGTGGTCCTTGCTCCTGCTTCGATAGCGCTCTACGACAAGACACATTTCTTCCTCAATGGGGAAGCGTACGAGCCGCCGGCGGCGTTGGCAAAATGGCTACGTCGGCTAGCCGACAACCGTTGTCTGACGCCAGAAGAGGTGACCGCGTGCGCGCCGTTGCCCGACCTGCTCGACACCTTCCATGACTGGACGATGGAGGGCTGGTTGCAACTTATGCCAGCACGGGTGTAATAAGTCGTAACAAAGCGAACCGTATAATTTCGCCTGTACACAAGCCGGGAAAACGCGGATATAATCGCCCGCTGGCTGTACTGTGTACCGCTGCATATCTGCAGATAGGCAGTATGAGGATAGGCAGTTTGAGAACAGCCACAGCTTTTGCTTCGGCAGCTGCGGAAGAAGATTTTGCAGTTGAAGAGCGATAATTACCGGTAATTATTCATCGCCTGTTTTGGTTTTATAAAAGTTAAAGGACGAACAATGAAGAAGTCTCTCCTGATCGCTTCCCTGCTGGCCGCTGTTGCTCTCGCCGCTTGCGGCAAGAAGGAAGAAGCTGCCGCTCCGGCCGCCGACACCGCTGCTCCGGCTGCTGCTGCTCCCGCCGCTGACGCTTCGGCTCCCGCCGCTGCCGCTCCGGCTGCTGACGCTTCGGCTCCGGCCGCAGCCCCGGCTGCTGACGCATCGGCTCCGGCCGCTGACGCTTCGGCTCCCGCAGCCAAGCAGTAATCGGTTCGTTCCGTACAAAAAAGCCGGCTTCAAGCCGGCTTTTTTGTTTTCGCAGTTTCTGGATCGAACTGCCGTTTCATTAACCTTTCAAACGGCTTTCATTCAATCCCGCACCGCCTGCCATCCGAGACCCAGTTCCTGATCGGCAATCAGAATATCTTCGAGCGTGGCCCCCAACACTTCCGCCAACGCGCCAGCGGCGAGCTCGGGAGTATTGTTCTGCTTGCTCAGATGCGCGGCCACCACGTGGCGCAGCCCCCCATGTTTCACTTGCTGCAGGATACTCGCGGCGATTTCATTGGCGAGGTGACCAAAATCGCCACCGATGCGACGCTTGAGCGAGTACGGATAGGCGGAGTTGCGTAACATTTCCCTATCGTGATTGCACTCGAGCACCAGCGAGTCCACGCCGGCAAGCTTCGCGATCACATACGGCGTTTCCATACCGGCATCCGTCAGCACACCCAGCCGCGCGTCGCCATCGGTCAGGACGAACTGCAGCGGCTCGCGCGCATCGTGCGGCACCGTGTAGGGCAGCACATGCAACCCATGGATATCGAACCCGCGATCGGCGCAGCACACGCGCACATCGGCCACATCGGCGCCACGCAGATGCGACGTGGCCATCCACGTGCCGTGGCTCGTGTAGACCGGTAATCGATGCTTGGCGGCGAAGGAATAGGCAGACCCGATGTGGTCGCCATGCTCGTGCGTCACGAGCAGGCCATCGAGCTGATCGGGCGTGACGCCCAGGCGTTCGAGCCGGCGCGCGGTCTCGCGGATTCCGAAACCGCAATCGAGCAGCACGCGCGTGGCGCGCGTGCCGTCGAACGACTCGATCAGCAGCGAATTGCCTTCGCTGCCGCTCCCCAAAAAGGCAAAGCGCATCATCGATGCGCTCGCGATTCAGCCAGCGTCATCAATGCAGCTGTTCGTCCAGCAGCGACAGGATGCGCTTGCCGATTTCGGTGTTTTCCGGCTGGCCCGCATCGTTCTGCACGGTCACCGTGGTACCCGTGCCATTGCCCTTCAGCGCGACGCGATACTTCTTCGCGGTCTTGCCGTCGTTGGCCTTGGTGAAGATGCGCGAGAAGAAGCCGCGGCTGTCCACCTCGGCGCGCGGATCGACGTAACGCACGTAGTACAGACCCTGCGCGCGATCGCGATCTTCCACCGTGAAGTTCACGCGATCCAGCGACAGACCCACCGAACGCCAGGCGCGATCGAACGGCTCCGGCAGCTGCAGCACGGGCGCGCCGTTGACCTGCGACAGGAACGACTTCTGGCCGTCCGCGCTCGCCGCACCGGTCGCCGCGACGGCGCCGATACCGGTTGCCGCGGGCGAGACCGTCGAGGTGGCCGTGGCGCCGTTGCCCGCCGGCGTCGGGTTCTTGGCCATCAGGTCGGCCTTCTCCTTCTGCACGCCCAGACGCTGCGCCAGACGCGAGAGGAATTCGGCTTCCAGATCCGGATCGGCCGGACGCGGCGTCCACACCGTCTGGGTCTTCTCCACGCCGGTCAGTTGCTCCTGCGCGCCGCGGTGGCTGATGAACACTTCCAGCTGGCCGTTCTGCGAGCGCTCGACGCGCGTGCGGAACTTGTCGCGCTCGGACGTCGAGTACAGACCGTCGAACACCTTGCCGATCGTGTTGCGGATAAAGTCCTGCGGAATCTTGGCGCGGTTCTCGGCCCAGTCCGTTTCCATGATGCCGGTCTCGGGCGAGTCCTGCACCAGCAGGAAACCGTTCTCCTGCCAGAAGCCGCGCAGCGACTGCCACAGCTGGTCGGCACGCATGCCGTTGCCGATGACGAGCCAGCGCTGGTTGCCATCGCGCTCCATGCGGATACCGCTCGTGCTCGGCAGCACGTTCTCGGTACCGGTCTGTTCGCGGGCAACCTTGTTGGCCTGGTTGTACGTCGACAGCGTGGACGTCCCGGCCGCGTCGGGCACCGTGTAGCGGCGATCGCCGTCGAGCTTGGTCAGATCGGGCGGGATGTCGAGCGACGCGGTCTTCTTGCCTTGCGACTTGTAGTCGATCTTGTCCGGCTGCATCGCTTCATTGATGCTGCTGCAGCCGGCAATCAGGGTCATGGCCAGCACAGGCGCGACCACTGCGGCGCGGCGACCGACTTGCGTCGCGCCACGGCGGTTAAGCTTCAGTTTCATTGACACACAATCCTATTCAACGGGATATCGGCAGGTCGGCCGGGGCCGGACGGTTTGGTACTTCAACCGAGCAGGCCGGCGGCAGCCAGCGCGCGGCGCACGTAGTCGTGCTGGTTCTCGGAGAGCGGCGTCAGCGGCAGACGGATGCCGCCCTTCATGCGGCCCATCTGCTGCAGGGCCCACTTCACCGGAATCGGATTCGCCTCGACGAACATCGCCTTGTTGAGGTCGATCAGTTCCATGTGCAGACGGCGAGCGGTCACCACATCGCCCTTCAGCGCGGCCGCGCACAACTCGTGCATCTTGCGCGGCGCCACGTTCGCCGTCACCGAGATATTGCCCTTGCCGCCGAGCAGGATCAGCGCGACGGCAGTGGGATCGTCGCCGCTATACACGGCGAAGTGTTCCGGCACGTCCCTGATCAGCTGCGCGGCGCGATCGATATTGCCGGTCGCTTCCTTCACGCCGACGATGCCGGGAACCTGCGCCAGGCGCACGACGGTGTCGTGCTGCATGTCCGCGACCGTACGGCCGGGCACGTTGTAGAGCAGCACCGGCAGGTCCACGGCTTCCGCGATCGTGCGGAAATGGCGGTAGATCCCTTCCTGCGTCGGCTTGTTGTAGTAGGGCACGACCTGAAGCGAGGCGTCGGCGCCGACCTTCTTCGCGAAGGCGGTCAGCTCGATGGCTTCGCTGGTGGAGTTGCCACCGGTACCGGCGATGATCGGGATGCGTTTGTTGGCCTGCTCGACGGCCACGCGAATCAGCTCGCAGTGCTCGTCGACATTGACGGTCGGCGATTCGCCGGTCGTGCCGACGATCACGATGCCGTCGGTGCCTTCGGCCACGTGCCAGTCCACCAGGGCGCGCAGGGCCGGGTAGTCCAGGCTGCCATCCTCGTGCATCGGGGTCACGATGGCCACGATGCTGCCGGTAATCTGAGTCATAAGGTTCGGGAAATCCGGGATACGAATAACCGGGATTGTACCGGAACCGTTCGGGGTTCCGACCACCCACCGGATGAGGGAAAACGTCTAAAAGGTAACGGCGGGCAAGACGTGACGCGGAGGAGGTGCATCGCCAGCCACCGGAACCTCCCGCACCGCACAAATTCGCTGCACGAAGGCCGGCGCCCGGTCGGGCCCGCGCGCCTCGAGCACCCCGTCCTCATAGCCGATCACCCGCAATGGACCGCGCACGACATCGAGGAGTTCACCGGGGCGCAGCAGGAAATCGGGCCGCGACGGCTTGCCGACGGTCTCGTTGCCGGCCGCGAAGGTTTCGTAGATCAGCACGCCGCCCGGCGCCACCGCGCCCAGCAGATGCGGCCAGAGCGGCCGATGGAGGTAGTTGGTGACCACGATGCCGTCCAGGGGGGGCACATCGCCGAGCGGCCAGGCGCCCTGCTCCAGATCCGCCACGCGCCCCGTCACCGCTCTCCCCATTACCGTCGCGGGCAGCGACGCCACGGCCACGGGGTCGCGATCCACCGCCAGCACGTCGAAGCCCCGCGATGCGAGCCAGACCGCGTGGCGGCCGCCGCCACAGGCGAGATCGAGCACGCGCCCGCCTGCGGGAATCAGATGGGCCCAGCGCGTGACCCACGTCGACGGCGCGCTCATTGCAGCAGCAGCATGAACGGCTGAAGCATCAGCTCGACGAGCGAGGCCAGCAGCTTGATGACGGGCCACATCCAGATCTGCGTGATCACGCCGGCGGCCACCAGCGCCATCACGACGAAGATGCCGTACGGCTCGACGCGGCCGACCGCCATCGCGATGCGTTGCGGCAGCAGCGCCGTGAGCACGCGCCCGCCGTCCAGCGGCGGAATCGGGAACAGGTTGAAGGCGGCCATGACAAGGTTGACGAGCACGCCCGCGCGGGCCATTTCCGCGAAGAACGGCTCCTGCACGCGCGCCCATACCAGGCCGATGGTGACGAGCGCCCACGCGAAGGCCTGGATCAGGTTGCTGCCGGGGCCGGCCAGCGCCACCCACATGCCGTGCCAGCGCGGATTGCGCAGGCGGCTGAAGACGACCGGTACGGGCTTGGCGTAGCCGAACACGAACTGTCCCTTGGTCAGGAAGTACAGCAGCAGCGGGACCGCGATGGTGCCGATCGGATCGATATGCCGGATGGGGTTCAGACTGACACGGCCGAGTACATAGGCGGTGTTGTCGCCGAAGTGCTTCGACACGTAGCCGTGCGCGGCCTCATGCAGCGTGATGGCGAACAGGACGGGCAGTGCGTAGACCGCGAAGGTCTGGACGAGAGAGGAATCCATGGCGGCTATTGTACCCAGCGCGCCCACGCCCGCGCGTCTCAGGCGCTCAGCGCAGGGCAGCGCGGTCAGGCCGACGCCGTGAGTCCGAAATGCTGGAGGTCGCCGCGGCCCGCGCGCACGAGCTCCGGTTCGCCGCTGGTGAGGTCGATCACCGTGGTCGGTTGGGCAGGCGCGGGGCCGCCGCAGATCACGAGGTCTAGCTGCTTCTCCAGCCGCGCGCGGATCTCGGCCGGATCGTTCATCGGCGCTTCGTCGCCCGGCATCTGGAGCGTCGCGGAAATCAGCGGCTGGCCGAGTTCGGCGAGCAGCGCGAGCGGGATCGCATGGTCCGGCACGCGCACGCCGATGGTCTTGCGCGCGGGATGCGACAGGCGGCGCGGCACTTCCTTCGTCGCTTCCAGGATGAACACGTACGGCCCCGGCGTGGCGCCCTTGAGCCAACGGTACTGGCGGTTGTCCACGCGCGCGAAGTTGCCGAGTTCGGACAGGTCGCTGCACATCAGCGTGAGGTGATGCCTGTCGTCGATGCCGCGCAGCCGGCGCAGCCGCTCCACGGCGGCCTTGTCGTCGAGCTGACAGGCCAGCGCGTAGCTGGAGTCGGTGGGCAGCGCGATCAGGCCGCCCTTCTGCACGATCTGCACCGCCTGCTTGACGAGCCGCGGCTGCGGATTCTGCGGATGGACATCGAAATACTGGGACATCGACCGGTCACCAGTTGTGCCAGATCGGCGTGACCGTGGCAGGCAGCGGCGGCAGCGTGCCGATTTCCACGCGCCCTTCGCCGGGGCCATGGAAGTCGGATCCGCGCGACGCCAGCAGGCCGTAATGGCGGGCCACCTCGGCATAGCGCTTGAACTGGTCGGGCGTGTGACTGCCGGTGACGACCTCCACGGCGCGGCCGCCGAGTTGCGTGAATTCGTCGAACAGCGCGTCGTGCTGGGTGTCCGTGTAGTGGTACCGGCCCGGGTGCGCCATCACGGCGATGCCGCCGGCCTTCAGGATCCAGCCCACCGCGTCGGACAGCGACGCCCAGCGATGGCCCACATAGCCGGGCCGGCCTTCGGACAGGTATTTGTCGAAAACTTCGCTGATCGACTCGCAATATCCTTCGTCGACGAGCCAGCGCGCGAAGTGCGTGCGCGAGATCAGGTCCGGATTCCCCACGTGGCGCAGCGCGCCCGCGTACGCGCCTTCGATGCCGATACGCGCCAACGCATCGCTGATGTCCGCGGCACGGCGCGCGCGGCCATCCCGCGTACGCGCGAGTCCGTCGATGAGGTCAGGGTGCGTGGCATCGATCTGCAGGCCCACGATGTGGACGGTCTGGTTCGCCCACGTCACGGAGATTTCCACGCCGGGCACGTAGCGGATGCCGTGCGCCTCGGCCGCGGCGCGCGCCTCGGCCTGGCCGCCCAGTTCGTCATGATCGGTCAGCGCCCAGAATGCCACGCCCCCGGCGCTGGCACGCGCCGCCACCTCGGCGGGGGCGAGCGTACCGTCGGAAACGGTGGAATGGCAGTGCAGGTCGGCGTTGATCGCGTGGGCGTTTTGCATGGCGCCATTCTACTCCCGGCGGCGTCCTCGCGCGTCCCCCCACCATGGGGAAGCGAAGGAGAGGCGATGGCGATAGCCCTGCCACCATTGCTGGCGTGCCATGGCCCGGTGAGGCGGCGCGGTATAGTGGCGGCGTGCCTTCCGCAACTCCATTCATCCGCCATGTCCACCTCCCCCGCTCCTGAAACCGTTCGTACCGACGTGCTGATCGTGGGCGCCGGCCCCGTTGGCCTGTTCGCCGCGTTCCAGGCCGGCGTGCTGGGCCTGACCTGCGAAGTCGTCGATGTGCTCGACCGCGCGGGCGGCCAGTGCACGGAGCTCTACCCCGAGAAGCCGATCTACGACATTCCGGCCATTCCGGGCTGCAACGCGCAGGAGCTCGTCGATCGCCTGCTCGAACAGTGCGCGCCGTTCGCGCCGCCGATGCATTTCGGACAGCGCGCGGACAGCGTGACGGACATCGCGGACGACAATGGCCATCCGCGCCTGCTGGTCACCACCGATGCTGGCAAGCGCTTCGACGCCGCGGCCGTGCTCGTCTGCGCGGGCGCGGGCGCCTTTGCGCCGCAGCGCGTGTCGGTGCCGGAGGCCGCCGCGCTCGAGGGCCAGCATGTCCACTATGCGGTCCGCGAACTGTCGCGCTTCGCGGGCAAGCGCGTCATCGTCGCCGGCGGCGGCGATTCGGCGCTCGACTGGGCACTCGCCCTGCGCAAGGTGGCCGCGCGCGTGACGCTGCTCCATCGCCGAGAGGGGTTCCGCGCGGCCGATCATACGGTCGCGTCGATGCGGGCCGCCGTCGCGGCCGACGAAATGGATTTCGTGATGGGCATGCTGGGCGGGCTCTCGACCACGGGCGGCGCGCTGACCTCGGTGGTCGTCAAGACGCGCGACGGCGACCGCGACATTCCGGCCGACGACGTCATCGCGCTATACGGCCTGGTGTCGGAGCCCGGTCCGATCGCGCAATGGGACATGGACATGCACGCGGGGCGCGTGCTCGTCGACACCACGACGTACGAAAGCTCGCGGCGCGGCGTGTTCGCGGCCGGCGACATCGCCTACTACACGAACAAGCAGAAGCTCATCCTGTCCGGCTTCCATGAAGCCGCGCTCGCGCTGCGCAAGGCGTATCACTACGCGTTCCCGGACAAGGCGCTGGTCCACATGCATACCAGCAACAATCCCGCGCTGAAGGCAAAGCTCACGACGGCGTGAGCATGCCGCGCTAACCCAGCAGGAAGGCCTCGGTGAGCCGCGCCACCGCTTCCGGCTGATCGTGATGGATCATGTGGCCCGCGTCGTCGACGGTGGCCTCGCGAAAGTCGCGAAACGCGCGGAACCGCTCGCGGAACTCGGAAATGGGCTCCTTGTGCGCGAGCCGCGCGAGCGTCGGAGAATCGCGTCCCTCGACGTGCAGCACGGGCGCGGTCACCTGTTCCCAGATCGCCATGATCTCGTCGATGCGATACAACTGCGGATTGACCATCTTGTGCGCGGGATCGGCCAGCAATGCCCACTGTCCGTCGTCCTGCCGCCGCGACCAGTGGGCCGCGAGAAAGGCGGCGCGATCGTCGCGCAGGCGCGGGTTGGTCTTCTGCAGGCGCTCGGCCACTTCGCGCTCGCTTGCGTAGGTGCGCAGTTGCGGTTTCTCCCTGAGTTCGTCGAGCCATTTGGCCAGACGGCCCGGCGCCTGCGACGGCCGCGTGCGCGTCATGCCGAAGCCTTCCAGATCCACCACGCGCCGCACGCGTTGCGGCCGGACGCCCGCATAGATGCAAACGAGGTTCGCGCCCATGCTGTGCCCGAGCAGATCCACCTGCCCTGCCGGCTGGTAGTGGTCCACCAGTGCCTCGAGATCGGCCACGTAGTCGCCGAACCAGTACGACTCGGTGCCCGGATAGCGGCTAGGCCAGTCCGTCTCGCCAAACCCGCGCCAATCCATCGCGATGACGTGCCAGTCGTGCTCCAGCGCATCCACGAGGAACTGGAACGACGCGGCGACGTCCATCCAGCCATGAAGCATGAACAGCTTGCGCGCGCCTTCGCGGCCCCAATGGCGGACATGGGTGCGCAACCCGCGCAGCGTGATAAATTCCGAACGCGATGTTTCCGTGATGGTCATGGTGCTCCTCGTACCCCGACCCGGCGCGGGGCGTCGGGACAATAATAGAACGATCGTTCGTTTTACCGGCGATTATAGCCACAGATCTGGACAACGATCGGCGAACGACAACCGGAGACACCCGCATGACCGCCCTGCCTGCGGACCGCCGCGACGACTATCGCGCGCTGCACGACTCGTTCCGCTGGAACGTGCCCGACGAATTCAACCTTGCCGAGGTGTGTTGCGGCCGCTGGGCGCGCGATCGCAACACCATGCTGCGCGTGGCGGTGTACACCGAGCACGAGGATGGCCGGCGCGGCGCGCATACGTATGCCTATATCCAGGCGGAGGCCAATCGCCTGTCGCGCGCGTTGCGCGATCTTGGCGTGCGGCGCGGGGACCGCGTGGCGATCGTCATGCCGCAGCGCATCGAGACCGTGATCGCGGGCATGGCCGTCTACCAGCTGGGCGCGGTGGCCATGCCGCTGTCGATGCTGTTTGGCCCGGAAGCGCTGGCGTATCGCATCGATCACAGTGAGACGCGCGTGGCGATCGTCGATGAGACGTCGATCGACAACCTGCTGGCGGCGCGGCACGAATGTCCGACGCTCGCGACCGTGATCGCCGTCGGCGATGCCCAAGGCCGGGGCGACCGGGACTGGGACACGCTACTGGCGGCGCAGCTGCCGTCGTTCACGGCGGAAGTGACCAAGGCGGACGAGGCCGCGGTGCTGATCTATACGAGCGGCACCACGGGGCCGCCCAAGGGCGCGCTGCTGCCGCATCGCGCGCTCATCGGCAACCTGACGGGCTTCGTCTGCTCGCAGAACTGGTATCCGCAGGACCACGACGTGTTCTGGAGTCCGGCCGACTGGGCGTGGACCGGGGGACTGTGGGATGCGCTGATGCCGGCGCTCTATTTCGGGAAGCCGATCGTTGGCTATCAGGGGCGCTTTTCCGCCGAGCGGGCATTCGAGATCCTGCAGCGCTATCGCGTGACCAACACGTTCCTGTTTCCGACGGCGCTCAAGCAGATGATGAAGGCCTGCCCGGCGCCTGCCGAGCGTTACGATCTGCGGCTGCGCGCGATCATGAGCGCCGGAGAGGCGGTCGGCGAGACGGTCTTCAGCTGGTGCCGCGATGCGCTCGGCATCGTCGTCAACGAGATGTTCGGCCAGACGGAGATGAACTACATCGTCGGCAACTGCACCGCGCAGCACGACGAGAGCCGCCTTGGCTGGCCGGCGCGACCGGGGTCGATGGGGCGGCCCTACCCGGGGCATCGCGTAGCGATCATCGACGAGGACGGCGCGCCAGTACCCGCCGGCGAAGATGGCGAGGTCGCGGTCTGCGCGACGGATATCCACGGGCATCCGGATCCGGTGTTTTTCCTTGGCTACTGGAAGAACGAGGCGGCCACGGCGGGCAAGTACGTGGAGCGCGACGGGCTGCGCTGGTGCCGCACGGGGGACCTCGCGCGGATGGATGAGGAGGGTTATCTCTGGTATCAGGGACGCGCGGACGATGTGTTCAAGTCGTCGGGCTACCGGATCGGGCCGAGCGAGATCGAGAACTGCCTGCTCAAGCATCCGGCGGTATCGAACTGCGCGGTCGTCCCGTCACCCGACCCCGAACGCGGCGCGATCGTGAAGGCGTTTATCGTGCTGACGCCCTCGGTTCAGCGTTCCGCCGAACGCGACGCGGCATTGATCGCGGAGTTGCAGCAACACGTACGCGGACAACTGGCGCCGTATGAATACCCAAAGGCGATCGAGTTCATCGACCAGTTGCCGATGACGACGACGGGCAAGATCCAGCGGCGCGTGCTGCGACTGCTGGAGGAAGAGCGGGCGGGGAAGCGGTAACTTGCGGGACAGACCGGGAGGATTACCCCGCCGCGCCTTCCAGCCACGCCAGTTCGTCGTCATCGAACCCCGCCGCGCGCCGGGCGTCGAAGTTGAAGGGGCCGCGGGGCCTGGGCGCGCCGTATTGCTGCGCGAGCACGGGATAGGTGGCCACGGGGTCCAGGCCCCGTTGGGCGCACAGGTGGCGGTACCAGCGGTTGCCGATCGCCACGTGCCCCACCTCGTCGCGCAGGATGATGTCGATGATCGCCGCCGCCTCGGCGTCGCCGGCTTCGGCGAGCTTGGCGCGTACCGGCGGGGACGCGTCGAGGCCGCGGGCTTCCAGCGTGCGCGGCACCAGAGCCATGCGCGCCAGCACATCGCCGGCCGTCTTGTCGCACATCTCCCAGAGCGAGTTGTGCGCAGTGAAGTCGCCATACCGCGCGCCCAGCGTCTCCAGATGGTCCGCGAGCAACGTGAAGTGGTACGCCTCCTCGTCCGCCACCCGGAGCCAGTCGGTATAAAACGCCAGGGGCATTCCCGAAAAACGCCACACCGCATCGAGCGCGAGATTGATGGCGTTGAACTCGATATGGCACAGCGCATGGATCAGGTTGGCGCGCCCCGCGGCCGTGTGGATCGACCGCCGCCGCTCCACGTGCTGCGGCGGCACCAGTTCCGGCCGGTCCGGCCGCCCCGGCAGCGGGCGGCCAGGATCGGCAACGATGCAGGCATCCGTGTCGATCAATCCATCCGCGGCCCCGGCCAGCCCCGCATACAACGCCCGCGTGGCGACAGCCTTCTCCCGGGCATCGTTCATGCATAGGAGTTCGAGCGCCCGCTCGCGCACGGCGGACCGCTGGGATGGATGGGATGGCAAGGCAGGTGGGATCACTGGCATCGGCGTAAAATCTCGCATGGCCGCCATTTTAACGGGCGTCTTAGCAGGCCGGGATCGCCCGGAAATTTGAAATCGGCGCGGCCACCCCCAATTACCACGCATGCCTCAGGCAGGAGACTCCATGGCGCTTTACCAGCTCGGCGACCTCACCCCCATCATCGACGACGAGGCCTACGTGGCGAAGGAAGCCACGATCATCGGCAACGTGACGCTCAAGGCGCGTGCGAGCGCCTGGCCCGGCGTGGTGATTCGCGGCGACAACGAGCCGATCGTGGTGGGCGAGGATACCAACCTGCAGGAAGGCGCGGTATTGCATACGGATCCGGGCCGGCCCATGACGCTGGGCAACAAGGTGTCGGTCGGCCATCAGGCCATGCTGCATGGCTGCACGGTCGGCGATGGATCGCTGATCGGCATCCAGGCCGTGGTGCTGAACGGCGCCGTGATCGGGAAGGAATGCCTCGTGGGCGCCGGCGCGCTGGTGACCGAAGGCAAGGTGTTCCCCGACCGCTCGCTGATCATCGGCACCCCCGCCAAGGTCGTGCGCCAGCTGACGGACGAGGACGTGGCCAACCTGTACCGCAATGCCGAGACGTATGCCCAGCGGCAGGCGACCTACAAGGTCGCCCTGAAACGCATCGATTAAGCGCATCGATTAACAAACACGTAGCAACACGCAACCGAAGGACCGTTTAGTGACCGCCTCCACCAACCCCGACATTCTCCAGAAATTCCTGTTCGATGCAGCCCCCGTGCGCGGCGAGCTGGTCCGCATGGAAGCCACCTGGCAGGAAGTGCTGAAGCGCCACGAGTATCCGCTCGCGGTGCGGCACGTGCTGGGCGAGATGATGGCGGCCGCGGCGCTGCTGTCCGCCAACCTGAAGTTCAACGGCGCGCTGGTCATGCAGGTCCATGGCGACGGTCCCGTGCGCATGCTCGTGGTCGAATGCCTGTCCGACCTGTCGATGCGCGCCACGGCCAAGCTGGCCGAGGGCGCCGAGATTCCCGACGACGCCACGCTGCGCCAGATGGTCAATGTCAAGGGCCAGGGCCGCTTCGCCATCACGCTCGACCCGCAGGACAAGCTGCCGGGCCAGCAGGCGTATCAGGGCATCGTGCCGCTCTCGGACGCGCACGGCCCGCTGAGCTCCGTGAGCGAAGTGCTCGAGCACTACATGCAGGCGTCGGAGCAACTCGATACACGCCTGTGGCTGGCGGCCAACGACCAGGTGGCGGCCGGCATGCTGCTGCAGAAGCTGCCCTCGTACGGCGGCACGACGGAAGCCTATGGTGGCGCGCCGGCGCAGGTGGGCGAAACCGGCGAACCGCTGAGCGAGGATGCGCGCGCGCAGGATCTCGACACGTGGGACCGCGCCTGCCAGCTCGGCGCCACGCTGAAGCAGGAAGAACTGCTGGGCGAGTCGCCGGAGACGCTGCTGCGCAAGCTGTTCTGGGAAGACATCGAGGCCACGGGCCTGCGCGTGTTCGAGCCGATGCAGCCGCATTTCCAGTGCTCGTGCTCGCGTGAGAAAGTCGCTGGCATGCTGCAATCGCTGGGCCGCGAGGAAATCGAGAGCATCATCGAGGAGCGTGGGCACGTCGAGATCCACTGCGATTTCTGCGGCCAGCGCTATGAGTTCGACCCCGTCGACAGCGCGCAGCTGTTCACGGCACCCGTGGCCACCGGCGCGGGCGACGGCGCGCATCAACACCACTGAAGGTCCACCGCGCGGAGGCTGAGATGAAGACCACGTCAGACCGGAACATCATCCCCGGCGCCGCGCTGTCGGCCGCATCGCTGGCCGCGGCGCTGTCCGGACTTCTCCTCGCTGGCTGCGCGTCCGACCTCCCGCGCGATCCCAATGGTTCGCCCTATACCTCCCGGCTGGCACCGAACGCGGTGCCGCCCCCGCCCGTCACGCCCGAGCAGAAGCAGCAGCTGACCGCGCTCAACGCGCAGATCCTGCGGGACCAGGAGGCGACCATCGCCCAGCAGCAGCAGGCACAGGCATGGGCCAACGCGTACTACGCCTATCCGGCGGCGAACTGGAACCTGTATTACGGGGGATGGGGCGGCGGCTGGGGCGGCGGCAGCCGCTGGGGCGCTGGCGTGAGCGTCGGCTCGCCAGGATACTACGGAGGCTGGGGTGGCTGGGGCGGTTACCCATACGGCTGGTGGTAATCAGCCCTCGATACGCCGCCTTTTAATACGCCGCTTCTACTACGCGAATCTCAGCGATGGCCGCCCATGCCGGCGACCGAATTCGGCGGGGGCGGCAGCGGCGGCGTGGCGCTGACCTTCGGGGCCGGCGCGACGAACTGCACGAACACCTCGCCTTCCCTGACCATGCCAAGCTCGTAGCGGGCGCGCTCCTCGATGGCGCCCGTGCCGTCCTGCAGGTCCTTCACTTCCCCCTCCAGCTTGGCATTGCGCAGCTTCAGCGACTGATTGCGGCTCGCCTGCTCTTCCACCTGATGGTTCAGATCCCAGACGCGCAGCCATCCGCCCTTGCCCAGCCAGAGCGGGTACTGGATTGCCAGCAGCAGGATGAACAGCAACAGCGAGATCAGGCGCATCTGGGGCGAAAACGGCGATTAGGGGCGCGTCAATTCGGGTCGGCACAATCATGGCGCATGCTGCCCGAGAATGCAAAGCAAAACACAATCTGCAACGTAATGAGGCACCCACCACGCAACAAAAAACGGCGCTGCCCGCCAGGACAGCGCCGTTTTAACGGCATGCACCCGCCAAAGGTTTAGCGCAGGTTGTAGAACGCGCTCTTGCCGGGGTAGCTGGCGATATCGCCGAGGTCTTCCTCGATACGCAGCAGCTGGTTGTACTTGGCGATACGGTCCGAGCGCGACAGCGAGCCGGTCTTGATCTGGCCGGCGTTGGTGCCCACGGCGATATCGGCGATCGTGCTGTCCTCGGTCTCGCCCGAGCGGTGCGAGATCACGGCGGTGTAGCCGGCGCGCTTGGCCATCTCGATGGCGGCGAACGTTTCCGTCAGCGTGCCGATCTGGTTGATCTTGATCAGGATCGAGTTGCCGATGCCCTTCTCGATGCCTTCCTTCAGGATCTTCGTGTTGGTCACGAACAGGTCGTCACCGACCAGCTGCACGCGCTTGCCGAGCTTGTCGGTCAGCGTCTTCCAGCCGTCCCAGTCGCCTTCGGCCATGCCGTCCTCGATCGACACGATCGGGAACTTGTCGCACAGGTTGGCCAGGTAGTCGGCGAACTGCGTCGAGCTCAGCTTCAGGCCTTCGCCTTCCAGCTGGTACACGTCTTCCGCCTCGTGGTAGAACTCGCTCGCGGCGCAGTCCAGCGCGAGCAGCACGTCCTCGCCCGCGCGGTAGCCGGCCTTTTCGATGGCCTGCACGATGGTGTTCAGACACTCCTCGTTCGACGAGAAGTTCGGCGCGAAGCCGCCTTCGTCGCCCACCGCCGTCGACATACCCTTGTCGGACAGGATCTTCTTCAGCGCGTGGAACACTTCGGCGCCGCAACGCAGCGCTTCGCGGAAGCTCGTCTGCGACACCGGCATGATCATGAATTCCTGGATGTCCAGGCTGTTGTTCGCGTGCGCGCCGCCGTTGACGATGTTCATCATCGGCACGGGCATCTGCATCGCGCCCGAACCGCCGAAGTAGCGGTACAGCGGCAGGCCGGCTTCCTCCGCGGCGGCCTTGGCCACGGCCATCGACACGGCCAGCATGGCGTTGGCGCCCAGGCGGCCCTTGTTGTCGGTGCCGTCGAGGTCGATCAGCGTACGGTCGAGGAACGCCTGCTCGGAGGCATCCAGACCCATGATCGCTTCGGAGATTTCGGTATTGATGTGTTCGACGGCCTTCAGCACGCCCTTGCCCAGATAGCGCGCCTTGTCGCCATCGCGCAGTTCGATGGCTTCACGCGAGCCCGTGGACGCACCCGACGGCACCGCGGCACGACCCATCACGCCGGATTCCAGCAGCACGTCGCACTCGACCGTGGGATTGCCGCGCGAGTCGAGAACCTCGCGACCGATGATATCTACGATTGCACTCATGAATTCCTCTCTCTACTGTTGATTCTTGATGCTGCTCGATTGGGAAACTTGGTGACGCCGGAAAGCATGCCGCCCGCAACACGTGCGGGCGGCAGGAGCATAACAGTTCAGGCGCAGGCGGCAGGCCAGCCGAAGTTGTCCTCGAGGAAGCCCGCGCGCTTGACCAGCGCGTCGAGGTCCCGGAGCACGGCCAGCAGGTCCTTCATGCGCGACAGCGGCACGGCGTTCGGACCGTCGGACATGGCCTTGCTCGGATCCGGGTGCGTCTCCATGAAGAGACCCGCCACGCCCGTGGCCACGGCGGCACGGGACAACACCGGCACGAACTCGCGCTGACCGCCCGAGCTCGTTCCCTGACCGCCCGGCAGCTGCACCGAGTGCGTGGCATCGAAGACCACGGGCGCGCCGGTCTCGCGCATGATGGCGAGCGAACGCATGTCGGACACGAGGTTGTTGTAGCCGAACGAAACGCCACGCTCGCAGGCCATGAACACATCGTCGGGCAGCCCCGCGTCGCGCGCGGCGTCACGGGCCTTGTCGATGACGTTCTTCATGTCGTGCGGCGCGAGGAACTGCCCCTTCTTGATGTTCACCGGCTTGCCGCTCTGCGCGCAGGCACGGATGAAATCGGTCTGGCGGCACAGGAACGCGGGGGTCTGGAGCACGTCCACCACGGCGGCGACGGGCTTGACCTCATCGATCTCGTGAATGTCCGTCAGCACCGGCACGCCGATCTCGCGCTTCACGGTCGCGAGGATCTCGAGGCCCTTCTCCATGCCAAGCCCGCGGAACGACTTGCCCGAGGAACGGTTGGCCTTGTCGAACGACGACTTGTAGATGAAGGGAATGCCGAGCGCCTTCGTGATCTCGCGCAGTTCGCCTGCCGTGTCGAGCGCCATCTGCTCCGACTCGATCACGCACGGACCGGCGATCAGGAAGAACGGATGGTTCAGGCCGACGTCGAATCCACACAGTTTCATGATGTCTCCTCAGTGGTGCCCAGGCTCAGGCGCCCTTGCGTTGCTGGCTGGCCAGCGCGGCTTCCACATAGGCCTTGAACAGCGGATGGCCGTCACGCGGCGTCGACGTGAATTCCGGGTGGAACTGCACGCCCACGAACCACGGATGCAGAGTATCCGGGAGTTCCATCATCTCGGGCAGGTTCTCGGTCGGCGTGCGCGCCGAAATCACGAGGCCGGACTTCTCGAGCTGCGGCACATAGTGGTTGTTGACTTCATAGCGGTGGCGATGGCGCTCGTTCACTTCCGCGCCATAGATCGCGTTGGCCTTCGTGCCTTCCTTCGTCGGCACGCGCTGCGCGCCAAGGCGCATCGTGCCGCCGAGATCGGACTCGGCCGTGCGCTGCTCGACCTTGCCTTCGCGATCGACCCATTCGGTGATCAGGGCGACCACGGGATGCTCGGTCTCGAGGTTGAATTCGGTCGAGTTCGCGTCGGCCATGCCGGCCACGTGACGCGCATACTCGATGACCGCGAGCTGCATGCCCAGGCAGATGCCGAGGTACGGCACCTTGTTCTCGCGCGCATACTGGATCGCGCGGATCTTGCCTTCCGTGCCGCGCTTGCCGAAACCGCCCGGCACCAGGATCGCGTCCAGCGGCTGCAGCACTTCGAGGTGACCGGACTCGAGTTCTTCCGAGTCGATGTACTCGATGTTCACGCGCGTCGACGTATGCATGCCCGCGTGGCGCAGCGCCTCGATCAGCGACTTGTACGACTCGGTCAGATCGACGTACTTGCCGACCATGCCGATGCGGATTTCGTGCTCGGGGTTCTCCTGCGCGTTCACCAGGCGCTGCCACATCGACAGGTCCGCCGGCTTCGGGTCCAGGCGCAGTTCTTCGCAGATCAGGCGGTCGAGGCCCTGCTCGTTGAGCATCTGCGGAATCTTGTAGATGCTGTCGGCGTCCCACACCGAGATCACGGCGTCTTGCGGGATGTTGGCGAACAGCGAGATCTTGGCGCGCTCGTCGTCGGGAATCGGACGGTCCGCGCGGCACAGCAGCGCCGTCGGCGAGATACCGATCTCGCGCAGCTTCTGCACCGAGTGCTGCGTCGGCTTGGTCTTCAACTCGCCCGCGCTGGCGATGAACGGCACCAGCGTCAGGTGCACGAACGCGCAGTGATTGCGACCGAGGCGCAGGCTCATCTGGCGCGCGGCCTCGAGGAACGGCAGCGACTCGATGTCACCCACCGTGCCGCCGATTTCCACGAGCGCCACGTCGGCCTTGCCGTCGTGCGACGCCGCGGCGCCACGCTCGACGAACGCCTGGATCTCGTTGGTGATATGCGGAATGACCTGCACGGTCTTGCCGAGGTATTCGCCGCGGCGTTCCTTGCGAATCACCGACTCGTAGATCTGGCCCGTCGTGAAGTTGTTCGACTTGCGCATCTTGGCCGACACGAAGCGCTCGTAGTGGCCGAGATCGAGGTCGGTTTCAGCGCCATCTTCGGTCACGAACACCTCGCCATGCTGGAAAGGGCTCATCGTGCCGGGATCGACGTTGATGTAGGGATCGAGCTTGAGGAGGGTGACTTTGAGGCCGCGCGACTCGAGAATGGCCGCGAGCGAAGCAGCAGCGATGCCCTTGCCGAGAGAAGAGACGACGCCACCGGTGACGAAGACGAATTTGGTCATAAACCGAGCTTGCCGGGGAAATCGGGATTATACATGAGCGGACGGCCCTACGGGCGGTCGCGCTTGGCGCGTACCGGCTGTCCCCAGCGGTCCGCGTCGTCGCGCGCAAGCGGAAATTCCGCGGGCTTGCCGGCGTCCCATTCGGGATTGCAGATCTCGCCGAACACCTGTCGCAGCCGCTGTCCCCACGTGTCGCGGATCATGCGGAAGTACGCGTTCTTGTCGTCGATGGTGACGAAGCGCGTCACGCGCAGCGAGTCCGCCTCGTACACGAGCAGATCCAGCGGCAGGCCCACCGAGATGTTGGACTTCAGCGTCGAATCCATCGAGATCAGCGCGCACTTCGCGCCCTCGCCGAGTGGCAGCGAGGGATGCACCACGCGGTCGATGATCGGCTTGCCGTACTTGGCCTCGCCGATCTGGAAATAGCAGTTCTCGGGCGTGGCCTCGACGAAGTTTCCGGCCGCGTAGATGTGGAACAGCCGCGTGCGCTCGCCGCGGATCTGGCCGCCGAATATGAGGCTCACGTTGAACTCGATGCCCGCGTCGCGCAGCGCGTGCGCGTCCCGCTTGTGCACCGCGCGCACGGCGTCGCCGACGATCGTCGCGGCTTCGTACATGTCGCGGGCGGTCCACAGCGACCGCTTCTCGTCGCGGCCTTCCGCCAGCAGTTGCCGGACGGACTGGCTGATGGCCAGGTTACCGGCGGTCATGAGCACCATCACGCGGTCGCCGGGTTCCTCGAACACGGTCATCTTGCGTGCAGTGGAAATCGCATCCACACCGGCGTTGGTGCGGGAATCGGAGAGGAATACCAGGCCGGCATCCAGCCGCATGGCTACGCAATACGTCATGGCTATTTTTTTGGGGGGCGTCCGGGCGATGGCGCGCGCGGCATAAACCTGCATTCTAGCGCCCCGGAGGCGTTGGGCACCCGTTCGATCCGGTGCGCCCTACTTCCGCCCCCGTCAGCCGGCCCTCAGGCCAGCGTCGCGATATCGATCGTCACTTCCATGGTCTCGCCCGCCCCGCCCTCCAGGATGCCCCGGATTGGTGCCGCCGACGCATAATCGCGCCCCACCGCAAGGCGCACGTGGCGCCCGTCCGTCACGCAGCGGTGCGTCACGTCGATGCTGCACCAGAGGCCGCGCTCGGGATCGAGGCAGACATCGGCCCACGCGTGGCTGGCCAGCTCCGTCGCCGCGGGATCGTAGAAATAACCGCTGACATAGCGCGCCGGGATGCCGAACGCCCGGCACGCGCCCACCATGACCTGCGCCTGGTCCTGGCAGACGCCGCTGCCGAGCTGGAAAGCCTCCGCGGCGGACGTGCCGACGTCGGTCGTATTGGCCTTGTACCGCACGCGGCCGGCGATGCCGTCGGCGAGCGCGAGCAGCGCCGGCAGGTCGTGCCCGGCCGCGAGGAACGGCGCCGCAAAGGCCTGCATCTCGGCCGGCGCCGCGGTCATCGGCGTCGGCGCGACGAAGTAAAGCGGCGAGACGCGCGCCTCGCCCGTATCCGGCAGGTCGTAGAAGCCCGGCATGCCGGCCACGGCAGTCACCTCGACCTCGCCCGTGGCGACGATCTCGATGCGGCTCGCGGGGCCGGACACGGTGAAGTTGTGGATGATGTTGCCAAAACCGTCACGGGCGGACGACAGGTTGCCCGGCGCCGAGACTTGCCACGCGTGCACCGACTGGAGCGGGCCCGTCCGCGGCTCCAGCCGCAGTTCGTGCACGCCGCGGCGCACCGGTTCCGCGTAGCGGTAGACGGTCTTGTGATGAATCTTGTATTTCACGGTAGAGGATCGCGCGCAGACTGGCGTTTCATCGGCGAGTCTGCGCGCGCCGCGCGCTCGGGAGGCATCTTGTGGCGTCTCAGGCAGCGAGCGGCACCAGGAAATCCCGGCTGATACCGTTGCCGAGGTCGCCAATGCGCTCGAGGAAGCTCGTCAGGTAAGCATGCAGACCGCACGCGAAGATATCGTCGATCCGCGCATATTTCAGGTCAGCGTGGAGTTTACCAGCCTGCCGCTCGGTCTCCGACGACTGCTGGTTGGCCACCAGCGCGAGAATCGACACGACCTCGTCCATGCTCGACACCAGCGAACGCGGCATGTCGGGACGCAGGATCAGCAGTTCCGCCACACGCTGCGGCGTAATCACGGCGCGGTAGATCTTGCGGTACACCTCGAACCCCGACACCGAGCGCAGCACCGCGGCCCAGTGGTAGAAGTCGTTCTGCTCGCGGTTCGGATCGGCGTCCTCGCTGCCGGACGCCTGGAACTTGACGTCGAGAATCCGCGCGGTGTTGTCGGCGCGCTCCAGGAACGTGCCCAGCCGCATGAAGTGGAACGCGTCGTCCTTGAGCATCGTGCCGAACTGCACGCCGCGCGCGAGGTGCGACCGGAACTTGACCCATTCGAAGAAGCGCGAGGGGTCCGCGTGCAGCTCGCCGTCGGCAATCTGGCGCTGCACGTCGAGCCACGTGGTGTTGATCGTCTCCCAGACTTCGGTCGTCAGCGAGCCGCGCACCGCGCGCGCGTTCTCGCGGGCCGCGCGCAGGCAGCTCATGATCGACGACGGGTTGGTCATGTCGCGCACCATGAAGTCGATGACGTCGTCGCGCGTGAGCAGGCCGTACTTGTTGTCGAACGCGTTGGTGAGCTCGGAAATGTCCAGCATCGCCCACCAGCCCTGCTCCGCCACTTCGGCGGACTGGGGCAGCAGCGAGGTCTGGTAGTTGACGTCGAGCATGCGGGCGGTGTTCTCCGCGCGCTCGGTATAGCGGGCCATCCAGAACAAATGGTCGGCGGTGCGGCTCAGCATGATGGTCTCTCCGTGTTCCGTATTCCGACTTATCGTTCCAGCACCCAGGTGTCCTTGGTGCCGCCCCCTTGCGAGGAGTTGACCACGAGCGACCCTTCGCGCAATGCCACGCGCGTCAATCCGCCGGGCACCATGCGCACCTCCTTGCCCGACAGCACGAACGGCCGCAGGTCGATATGGCGCGGCGCGATACCGGACTCGACGTACGTGGGGCATGTGGACAGCGCCAGCGTCGGCTGCGCGATGTACTGCTCCGGCCGCGCGCGGACGACTTCGCGGAACTGGTCGATCTCCGCGCGCGTGGCGGCGGGCCCGACGAGCATGCCGTAGCCGCCCGCGCCGTGCGTTTCCTTGACCACGAGTTCGCCCATGTGGTCGAGCACGTATTGCAGGTCGTCGGGGCGGCGGCACATGTAGGTTGGCACGTTGGAGAGGATCGCTTCCTCGCCGAGGTAGAAGCGGATCATGTCCGGCACATACGGGTAGATCGACTTGTCGTCGGCCACGCCCGTGCCGATGGCGTTGGAGATGGTCACGTTGCCCGCGCGGTAGACGGACAGCAACCCGGCCGCGCCGAGCGCGGAGTCCGGCCGGAACGCGAGCGGATCGAGGAAGTCGTCATCGACGCGGCGGTAGATCACGTCGATGCGCTGCGGACCCTGCGTCGTGCGCATATACAGGTGTTCGTCCTCGACGAACAGGTCGCTGCCTTCGACGAGTTCCACACCCATCTGCTGCGCGAGGAACGCGTGCTCGAAATACGCCGAGTTGTACATGCCCGGTGTGAGCACGACCACGGTCGGGTCCGCGATATTCTGCGGGGAGACGCCGCGCAGCATGTCCAGCAGCAGGTCGGGATAGTGCGCGACAGGCGCCACGCGATTGCGCGCGAACAGATCGGGGAACAACCGCATCATCATCTTGCGGTTCTCGAGCATGTAGGAGACGCCAGACGGCACGCGGAGGTTGTCCTCGAGCACGTAGAACTCGCCCTCGCCCGCGCGCACCACGTCGATGCCCGCCACATGCGCATAGATATCGCGCGGCACGTCGATGCCGAGCATCTCGGGCCGGTACTGGGCGTTGTTGTAGATCTGGTCCGCGGGAATCACGCCCGCGCGGATGATGTCCTGCCCGTGATAGATGTCGTGGATGAAGCGATTCAACGCGGCCACGCGCTGCCGCAGGCCACGCTCGAGCGTCGCCCACTCGCTCGCGGGGAAGATGCGCGGGATCACGTCGAACGGAATCGTCCGCTCGGTGCCGCTGTTGGACTCGTCCTTGTCGCCATAGACCGCGAACGTAATGCCCACGCGGCGGAAGATCAGATCCGCCTCCGCCCGCTTGTTGTCCATGACCGCGCCGGGCTGGCGTCCGAGCCAGTCGGCAAAGCTCCGGTAGTGCGCGCGCACGGCACTGGCCGGCAGTGTCTCACCTGCCTGGACGAGGCTTACCCCCCCATCGTCCCTGGCCTCCAGCATCTCGTCGAAAAAACGCGCCGCCATGATGGCCGCTCCTCTCGTTGGATGGGCCGCGCGGTGTTGTCCATATCGTCCACACGCCGGCGGCCGCCTGTTGTCGATGCCTGTCGAGTACTGGCCCTTTCAGCATATCCGCATCGGGAAATCCCGCAAGATGGGACGCGCCCGATGCATGGCGACAATCTAGCAAGATGCTTGCCAGCCTGGCAATGGGTGCGCGTCGGTCAGCAGACGGGCGGGCAGCTGTCGAGGATGTCCTGCACCAGTTGCTGCGGCGTGCGACGGATATCGAGCACCAGCGCGTTGCGGGGCTCCTCGAGCGTCTGGAACTGGCTCTGCAGCAGCGCCGGGTTGAAGAAATGGTCCGTGCGCACGGACAGGCGGCCGCCGATGGTCTCGGCATCGCCCTTCATGTAGATGAAGGTCACGCCGCCGTCGGGCGGCGTCAGGCGGTCGCGATAGACCTGCCGCAGCGCGGAACAGGTAAAGACGTGCGGACGCCGTTCGGCGCGGGCGGCGTCGATGGCCGCGCGCATCGCGGCCAGCCACGGCCAGCGGTCCTCGTCGGTCAGCGGAATGCCCGCGTGCATCTTGTCCTTGTTGGCGGCGCTATGGAATTCGTCGGCATCATTGAATTCGCATTGCAGGCGATTGGCCAGCAGTTGGCCGACCGTGGTCTTGCCGCTGCCGGAAACGCCCATCAGGATGTAGATCATGTCTGCTCCGTCGATCGTGGTCGGATGGTCGTGCCATCCTTGTCGGTAGCCTCCGCGCCGGGCCGCAGTCACTGGTCTCACCGGACTCATCGACCCTGGCGGGCGCGCAGGTGCCCGCCGGCGCGTCCCGGCGGGAATGCTTGAAAACGAGGCGTTGCCTTACGAGGTGTGCCTGACGAGGTCTATTGTGCGACGGCCGGCGCCGTTTGGGCAGCGTCGGCTTCGGACAGGTCCATCGCGCTGCCGCCCTCTTCCGCGGTGCGCGCATGGCGCCGGAACAGGCCGAACAGTCCGCGGCCCAGACTGAAGCGCGCGAAATCGTCGGCGGGGGCAACGGCCGGCTCGCGTGCGTCGAACTCGGCCAGCGTCTCGTCGTCGCCGATCAGCTCCAGCGTCCCGGCAACCGCGTCCACGCGGATGAGGTCGCCGTCGCGCACGCGCGCGAGCGGGCCGCCGGCCAGCGCTTCGGGGCCGACGTGGATGACCGCGGGCACCTTGCCCGAGGCGCCAGACATGCGGCCATCGGTCACCAATGCGACGCGATGTCCGGCATCCTGCAGCGCGCCGAGCGCGGGCGTGAGCCGGTGCAGTTCGGGCATGCCGTTGGCGTTCGGACCCTGGAAGCGCACCACGGCGACGACGTCGCGGTTCAGTTCGTCGGCTTCGAACGCGGCCTGCAGCGCTTCCTGCGATTCGAACACGCGCGCGGGGGCTTCGATCAAGCGGTGCTCCTCCGCCACGGCGGAGACCTTGATGACGCCGCGGCCGAGGTTGCCCGCCATCAGGCGGAGACCGCCTTCGTGCGAGAACGGCGCCGAGGCCGGCGCAAGCACGGTCTTGTCGCCGCTCTCGGCGGGACCGTCGCGCCACGTCAGCTTGCCGTCCGTCATCACGGGCTCCTGCGCATAGCGCGCGAGGCCGCGGCCCGCCACCGTTTCGACGTCTTCGTGCAGCAGGCGTGCATCGAGCAGTTGCGCGATCACGTAGGCCACGCCGCCCGCGGCATGGAAGTGGTTCACGTCGGCCGAGCCGTTCGGATACACGCGCGCCAGCAGCGGCGTGATGCGCGACAGGCGGTCGAAGTCGTTCCAGTCGATGACGATGCCGGCGGAACGCGCCATCGCCACGAGGTGGATCGTGTGGTTGGTGGAACCGCCCGTGGCGAGCAAGCCGATCATCGCGTTGACGACCGCGCGCTCATCGACGATGCGGGCGAGCGGCGTGTACGCGTTGCCCCGCGCGGTAAGGGCCAGCGCGCGCTGGGCGGCGGCCACCGTCAATGCGTCGCGCAGGCCGCTATCGGGATGAATGAACGCGGCGCCCGGCATATGGAGACCCATGATCTCCATCAGGAACTGGTTGCTGTTCGCCGTGCCGTAGAACGTGCAGGTGCCCGCGCCGTGGTACGCGGCGCATTCGGCTTCCAGCAGCGCGTCGCGTCCCACCTGTCCGGTCGCGTACAGCTGGCGTACGCGGGCCTTTTCCTTGTTCGGGAGGCCGCTCGCCATCGGGCCCGCTGGAACGAACACCACGGGAAGATGGCCGAATTGCAGCGCGCCCATCAACAGGCCAGGCACGATCTTGTCGCAGACGCCGAGCATGACGGCCGCGTCGAACGTGTTGTGGGACAGCGCCACGGCCGTGCCCATCGCGATGGCGTCACGCGAGAACAGCGAGAGTTCCATGCCCGCGTTGCCCTGCGTAATGCCGTCGCACATCGCGGGCACGCCACCGGCAACTTGCGCGACCGCGCCCACCGCGCGTGCCGCCTCGCGAATCACCGAGGGGTAACGTTCGTACGGCTGGTGCGCGGACAGCATGTCGTTGTACGCGGTGACGATACCGAGGTTAGGGGCGTGGTCGACGCGGAGGCGCAGCTTGTCGTTGGCGGGCAGCGCCGCGTAGCCATGCGCGAGGTTCGCGCACGACATGCCGCGCAGCGGGCCGAGTTCCTGCTGGGTCCGCTCGCAGCGCGCCAGGTACGCGGCGCGGCTCGCGCGGCTGCGCGCGATCACGCGTTCGGTGACGGCGGCCACCTCGCCTACGACATTGGCGCCTTGGGAATCGTGGGGCATGGACGTTCCATATCTGTAGATTTTCTACATTATATCCATGGGACTTGCGGCTAAGGAACCCGGTCATTGCGCCGAATCTGCTTTTTCGTGCGCTTATACCCGAAAAACTGGGGAAACCCCTAGGTGCGGTTGGGCACAGGGTCGCAGAGAATCGCGCCACCTCGCGTGTAGAATCTCTACACAGCCTCAGACTCCGATCATGCGCGACCGAATTCTTGCCGTCTACGACACGCTCCGTCCTTCCGAGCGCCGCCTGGCCGACTACATTGCCCGCCACGGCGCGAGCGTGATCCGCCTGTCCATGCCCGAACTGGCCGAACGCGCCGGCGTTTCGCAGCCGACCATCGCGCGGTTTTGCGCGGCGCTGGGCTATGACGGGTTTCGCGAATTCAAGCTGCAGTTTGCGCAGAACGTTGGCGGGGGGACGCCATTCGTCCATCAGGACGTCGAGGTCAGCGACCGGCCGGCGGACATTGCCGGGAAGGTGTTCGATCGCACGATTGCGACGCTGATGACGGTGCGCAATGCCCTGTCGGCGGATCAGATCGAGCATGCGATCACGCTGCTGGCGAATGCGCGGCGGATCGAGTTCTATGGATGCGGCAATTCGGGGATCGTCGCGCTGGATATTCAGCACAAGTTCTTCCGGCTTGGGATCCCGACGACGGCGTACTCGGACTCACATGTGTTCAGCATGTCGGCGGCGTTGTTGCGGCCAGGGGATGTGGCGGTGCTGGTCTCCAATAGCGGGCGCACCTGGGACATGCTGACGGCCGCCACGCTCGCGCGCGCCAGTGGCGCCAGCGTGCTCGCGCTGACCCATAGCGGCTCGCCGCTTGCGGGGCTGGCGGATATTTGCGTGTTCTCGGATGTGGAGGAGGACAGCGATATCTACACGCCGATGACGTCACGGATTTCGCATCTTGTGATTGGGGATGTGCTGGCGGCAGGGGTGGCGTTGCAGCGGGCGGATACGGTAGCGCCGGGGTTGCAGCGAGCGAAGGCCCATTTGCGGGAAAGGCGGATCGCGGGGGCGGAGCCGGCGGTTTTTGCGGACGCCGGGCCGGCTGCCGATGGGGCTGGGGCGGTAGTGCGCGCGAGGGGCGGCAAGCGTGCCGCGCGTGCTACGGGTACGGGTACGGGTACGGGTACGGGTACGGGTACGGGTACGGGTACGGGTACGGCGGCGGCGCCGCGCCGGCGCGGCTGACATACGCGCCGCCTCGAGGCGCATCGTCAGCAGCGGTATCGCACCGTCGCTCTCTCCGCTGACGGGATTCCCGTGGCGCTAGCCCCCGTCGCTATTTTTCTGATGCTATCCTCCTGACGCTATCCTCCTGACGCTATCGCCGGTCGCTATCTCCGGTCGCTATCCCCCGTCGCTATCCCCCGTCGCTATCCCCCGTCCCTATCCCCCGTCGCTACACCGCGTCGCTACACCCCGTCGCGCCTCCCAAGGCCACCGCGCGCTCATTGCGGCGCGGGTGGCGCGTCGCGCCAGTAGCGCCTGACGTGCTGGCGGTATGGGGTGACGGTGTACGCGTCACCACGCGTGGTGACGGTGATGGCCCCGGTCTCGTCGGTGCGATAGCGATGGATGCCGCGCGCTTCGTAGCGCGCCCACACGTCGGCGCGCGGATGGCCGTAGCGGTTGCGGTGGCCCAGTTGAAACACCGCGACCTCGGGCGCCACGGCGCGCAGCAGCGCCGCGCTGGACGACGTGCCGCTGCCGTGATGCGGCACGCCGAGGATGTCCGACCGTAGCGTCATCGCGGCCTCTGCGGCCGGTCTTTCCCGCGCTTCACCGGGGACCGTTTCAGCATTCCGGGCCGCCCGCGCGATATCGCGCGTCACGTCCGGCGCCACGTCCGGCGCCACGTCCGGCGCCACGTCCTGCGCCACGTCCTGCGCCACGTCCGGCGCGACGCTCTGAGCCACGTCCTGAGCCACGTCCTGAGCCACGTCCTGCGCCACGTCCTGCGCCACGTCCTGCGCCACGTCCTGCGCCGCGTCCTGCGCCCCACCTCGCGCAGTTTCGCGCCGCGCTATCGCGCGCTCTTCGGCGGCGCCGATGTCGCCTGTCAGCAGCACGCTCCGGTGCGCCGTGGCCACGCGTAGCACGCAGCTGCGCGCGTTGCTGGCGTGGCGCGCGTTCCCGGCATGCGTGGCCAGCGGATGCAGGAACTCGAACCGGACGTCATCCCACACCCACGCCATACCGGCTTCGCACAGGTCCCAGGCCGCCGACATCCATGGTTGCCCCGGTGGCGCGGAGGTGAGCCGCAGGGCGACAGGCACCGCGGCCTCGATATCGCGTACGCCGCCCGCGTGGTCCGCGTCCTCGTGGCTGACGACTAGCCCGTCGAGGCGCCGCACACCGGTGGCGCGCAGGAACGGCACCACGACCTGCGCGCCCGCGCTGGTGCCTGACTGGTACGCCGGCCCCGTGTCGTAGAGCAACGCATGCGATCGCGTCTCCACAAGCACCGCGGTCCCCTGCCCCACGTCGAGGAACGTCACCCGCATCTCGCCATGCTCCACGGGTGTACCGCTGGAGACGACCATCGGCACCATCAGCGCCGCGCCATACCACCGCATGCCACGGTCGCCCTCCGGCATCAGCAGCAAGCCAACGCCAATCATCGCAAGCGCCACGGCGAACGGGCTCGGCTGCGCGGCCTCCCACACCGCCCACGACGGCGCCGCCAGCCACGCGAGCCCCTCGGCCAGCCACGCCATGGCCGTATGCGCGACGGCCAGCGCGACGCTTGCGACGGGCGCCGGCGCGACGGCGCCTACGAGCGACAGCGGTGTGACCACGACGCTCACCACGGGAATCGCCACCGCATTGGCCACCGCCGACACCACCGACACTTGCCCGAACAGCAGCAGCGAGAACGGCACGAGCCCGATGGTCACCGCCCACTGCACACGCGCGGCATCCGCAATCGCCGCCGGAAGGCGCGACAGTTGCCGGCGCATCCGCGCCGGCGCCGACTCGCCGGCGTCGGCGGACATGCCTATGCCGACGCGGTGGTCGCTGACGGCACCACGGACCGCGCCGCCAGCGGCCTCCGATTCGGCCACGCGCGCGTCGCCGCGCGCACCGTTAGACCCCACCGCGCCGCGCGCGTCCCGCGCCGCGGTCCCGGCGCTCGCCGACACGCCTATGCCGAGGCGGTGGTCGTTGACTGCACCACGGACCCCGCCGCCGCCGGCCTCCGATTCCGCGAGGCGCGCCTCGCCGCGCGCACCGTCACACTTCACCGCGCCGCGCACCCCACCGCGCGCGTCCCGCGCCGCGGTCTCGGCGCTCCTCGGACTCTCCGGGCGACGTGTGCATGCCGTGGCGTCCTTCGCTCGTCCGCGACGCGCTTCGCGCGCGGCGGGGTCAGCGCCGGAGACAGCGCCGGAGACAGCGCCGGAGACAGCGCCGGGGTCAGCGACGGAGACAGCGCCGGGGTCAGCGGCAGAGTCAGCGCCGGGTTCAGCGGCAGGGTCAGCGCCGGGTTCAGCGGCAAGGTCGCGACGCGCTGCGGCGAGGAAGATCACGGCGACGGCGCCGAAAGAGAGCCAGAAGCCGGGGGACATCACGGCCCAGGGGTCGATGGCGATGGCCGCCGCTGCGGCCCACGCCAGCACCATCGTGGGTGGCGGGCAGCGGCCGCTCCATAGGGCCACGGCGGCGACCACGAGCATTGCCACGGTCCGCAGTGCGGGGATCTGCATGCCGGCGATCAGCCCGTATGCCAACGCGGTGACGACAGCCGCGACGAGTCCTGCCTGACGCGCTGGCCACCGCAGCGGCAGCGGACGCCGGAGTCTTCGGCTCAAGCCGAGGGAATGCCGCCACAGCCAATGCACGATGCCCCCCACCGCGCCCGAAAGCATCGTGATGTGCAGGCCCGAGATGCTCACCAGATGCGAGATGCCGGTGCGGCGGAAGATGTCCCAGTCCGCCTGCGCAATCCCGCGCTGATCGCCGATCGCCAGCGCCACGAGCACGCCGGCAAATCGCGCGGGAACCCCGGCGTCGCCGGGCATTGCGTTGTGCATGCGCTCGCGCAATGCCGCACGGACCTGGGCGATGGGGGCGCGATGGCCTGGCAACGGTCCGGCGCGCGCGGCGCGGACATAACCGGTGGCCCCGATACCCTCACCCATCAGCCAGTATGCGTAGTCGAACCCATAAGGATTCGCCAGCCCCCGCGGCCGCTTGAGCCGCACGGTGAATTCCCAACGCTGGCCCGGCGCGAGCGCCATGGGCGGGTTGCGCCAGCTGAGCAGTACACGTTCGGGTATGCCCTCCGCCCCTGCGTCGGGCGCGAACAGGAACCGCGTGCCGTGCGCGGCCACATCGGGCAGGCCCGCGATGAACCCCGAGAGAACGAGGTTCTGTCCCGCGAGCGTGTCTGGCAGCCACGCGGCCATGCGCACCGTCGCGCGCCAGTTGGCCCATCCCGCCCCAAGCACGAGCGCGAGCACGGTGGCGAGCACCAGCGACGGCACGCGCGCGCCCGCGCGCCGTCTCACGCGCGGGGCCCACCGCCACCTCAGCCACCCCATGCCGCACGCACAAACACCCGCGATCGCCCACGCATATCCCTGCCAGGACGGCAGCGCCTCTCGTTGCTGCAGCCACCAGCAACCCGCCACGAAAGCCAGCAGGCAAGCCCGCATCGGCCTCTCCTTCCATCGGGAAAAGCCGCGTTGTAGCGCGAAACGTGGACAAGAAACGTGTCTGCGTGTTGTCCAAACGTGTCAGCTTGATTCCAAAGCCATCGCGTCAACATCGCATCGGCGCTTTACACCGCGGACCCGAGAATTGCCACGGCGTTGATGCGCGAACCGATATCGTCTCCGTCCCAACGTGGAGATATGCAATGTTTGAGATCGGCAAGGACTACACACGCGAACAGATTCACTCGGTATGCGGCGGCAGCAAGCAGGCATTCCTGCCTACGAAAAACGGCAAGGTGGTGGCCATCTGTCTGCGGCCGGAGCTGAATCCCGGCGCGCCGGAAGCGATCGTATGCAGCAGCAGCGCCGCCACGCGCGCCGCGGGCCGGACGCTGGCGTCGCAGAAGGAGGCGGTGCCGGTGTTCATCAAGGGGGCAACGGACCGGTACCGCTACGCCGGGCAGTTCACGGCGGCGGGATCGCTCACGACGCCGCCCGACTGCGCGCCGTATGTCGTGAACAGCGGCTTTACGCTAGGCCAGGTCTCGCGCGTCGTCAGGATGGAACGTGTCAACGGCGGTGTCAACGGCGGTGTCAACGGCGGTGTCAACGGCGGTGTCAACGGCGGCGCTAACGGCGGTGTCAACGGCGGCGCTAACGGCGGCATTAACGGCGCGGGCTGACGCTCGTCGCGCACACCCGCCGCTAACCCGCCGCTAACCCGCCTCTCACGCCTCTCACGCCTATCGCGGCGCCATCGTCGCCGCGAACGCGCCAAGCCGCGGGATTGCCGCGACGGAATTGGCCCACATCGCGTGGGCCAGCGAATCGAGCGGCAGCCCGCGCAGTTCGCTCAACACGCGCGCCACGCCCACCACCTCCCCGGGCGTGTTCCGCGCCTTGTGCTGCTCGCCGAACTGCCCATCCGACAGCCACGCCGGCGCGATGTCCGGCGCATCGGTCTCGAGCACGATCGCCTCGAGCGGCACTTCGACCGCGAGCCGGCGGATCTGCTTCGCGCGCTCGTAAGTCATGTTGCCGCCAAACCCAAGCTTCATACCATGCTCGACATAGCGCCGCGCCTGCTCGTTGCTGCCGTTGAACGCGTGCGCAATGCCCTGCCGCACACCGATGCGGCGCAGGCCGGCATAGACCTGATCCTGCGAGCGACGCACGTGCACCAGCACCGGCAGATCGAACTCCCGGGCAAGCTTCAATTGCTCGGTGTAGAGCCACGTCTGATGCGCGGCATCGAGCCCGGGAACGAAGAAATCGAGCCCGATCTCCCCGATCGCCACGAACCGCGGATCGTCCATCGAGGCCTCGACCTCGAGCCGCAGCGTATCGAGGTCCGCCTGCCCCGCACCCGGCGTATAGAGCGGATGAATCCCGAGCGCATACACGCACCGCGCATCGCCATGGGCGAGGTCCCGCACGGCCGCGAAGTTCGACACCGCCACCGCCGGTAACACGATGCCCGAGACACCGGCCTGCCCGGCGGCCTCCGTCACCGCGGCCCGATCGGCCTCGAACTCGCCGGCGTCCAGATGGCAATGCGTGTCGATCCACATGGTGCCGGTCGCGATCAGCGCTCGCGATGCAGATGCCCGTCGCGCAACCGCAGCACGCGGTCGCAACGGCCGGCGAGCTCGGTATCGTGCGTCACGATCACGAAGCTCGTGCCCAGCGTGCGAGAGAGCTCGAGCATCAGGTCATACACGCCGCCGGCGGTATGGTCATCGAGGTTACCCGTCGGCTCGTCGGCCAGCACGCAGGCCGGCTGCCCGACCAGCGCGCGGGCAATGGCGACACGCTGCCGCTCGCCCCCGGACAACTCGCCCGGCCGATGCTTCGCACGCCCACCGAGTCCCACGCGATCGAGCATCGCCTGCGCGGCCGCGCGCGCCTCGCGCTCCTTGAGCCCGCGAATGCGCATCGGCATCGCGACATTGTCCAGCGCCGTGAACTCGGGCAGCAGATGATGGAACTGGTAGACGAAACCGAGCGAGCGATTGCGTACCTCGTTGCGCTCGCGTTCACGGAGCGCGGTGAACGGCTTGCCGAGCAGCGCGACGCGGCCCGAATCGGGATTGTCGAGGCCGCCGAGCACATGCAACAGCGTACTCTTGCCCGAGCCCGACGCGCCGACGATGGCGACCTTCTCGCCCGCATCCACGCGCACATCGACGCCCTTCAGCACATCGACATCGAGCCCGCCCTGGCGGAACCGCTTGGTCAGCGCCTCGGCCACGAGCACCGGCGCGCCCTGCTGGACGACCAGCCCCGGCACCGCGGACACCACCGAGGCATCCTGCAGCAACGTCGTCTCACTCATAGCGCAGGGCCTCCGCCGGGTTCACGCGGGCGGCACGCCAGCTCGGGTACAGGGTCGCCAGCGTCGCCAGCACGAAGGAGATGATGCCGATGGTGGCAATGTCGTTCACGCGCGGATCCGAGGGCAGTTCGCTGATGAAATAAATGTCGCGCGGCAGGAACTGCACGTGCAGCAGCCGCTCGATGAAGGGCACGATCACGTCGATATTGGTCGCGATCAGCGTACCGCCGGCCACGCCGAGCAACGTGCCGATGAAGCCGATGGCCACGCCCTGCACGATAAAGATCTTCATGATCGAGCGCGGCTGCGCCCCCATCGTCCGCAGGATCGCGATATCGGGTTGCTTGTCCGTGACGGTCATCACGAGCGTCGACACGAGGTTGAACGCGGCCACCGCGATGATCAGCGTCAGGATGATGAACATCATGCGTTTCTCGGTCTGCACCGCCGCGAACCAGTTGCGGTTCTGCTGCGACCAGTCGCGCAGATACAGGTTGCCCGTCATCGTCGTCGCAAGCTGCCGCGCCACCTCCGGCGCGCGCTGCATGTCCGTGAGCTTGAGCCGCACGCCGGTCGGGCCTTCCTGACGGAACAGCGTCTCCGCGTCGTGGATGTTGATCAGCGCGAGCGCGCTGTCGAATTCGTAATGGCCCGAAGAGAACACGCCGACCACGGTGAACTGCTTGAGCCGCGGCAGCACGCCGGCCGGCGTGATGGTGCCCTGCGGCGCGACCAGCGTGACCTTGTCGCCCACGCGCACACCCATCGCCGCGGCCAGTTCGCTACCGAGCGCGATATCGAAACCGCCCGGCACCAGCGCGTTCATGTTGCCCGAGGTGAATTGCGCGCCGACGTCGGAGACCTTGGGCTCCTCGGCCGGATCGACCCCGCGCAGCAGCACGCCGCGCACGGCGTCCTCGCGCGTGAGCATGGCCTGCGCGGCGACATAGGGCGCGGCGCCGATCACTTCCTTGTTCTGCATGGCCTCGGCGGCGGTCTTCTGCCAGTCGGGCAACGGGCCCGGGCCGATGACCTCGATATGCGCGAGCACCGACAGCATCCGGTCGCGCACTTCCTTCTGGAAGCCGTTCATCACCGACAGCACGACGATCAGCGCGGCCACGCCGAGCGCGATGCCGAGCATCGAGATCATCGAGATGAACGAGATGAACGTATTGCGGCTGGCGCGCTTGCTTGCGCGGGTGTATCGCCAGCCAATCTGCCACTCGTAGGGAAAGTTCAAGAGACGTCCTATTGATTCTCGGAAATTGGGCGACAGTTTACAATCTTGCCCACCATGATGACGCAACTCACCCTGATTGTCCCCTTTTCGGTACCGCCAGGCCCCGGCGGCGACGGCGCCGACGGCATCGACGAGCGCGTGTCCGACGCCCTGCTACGGCAGTTGGAGCTGCCCGCGCTCGGAAAGTTGCTGACGCGGGCTACGCCGGGGCCACGGGAGCGTCACGACGACCCGTTCCTCCGCAGCCTGCCGCAGGAGCGCTGGCTGGCCAGCCGGGCCGGCCTGCCGACCGATCGCGTGCCCACCGCGCCCTACATGCGCATGGCCGACCTGCGGCAAACCGACGCGGCGGCACTGGCCAACGCACCGAACGACGCACTGGACGGTGCCTGGGCCTGCCTCCAGCCCGTGCATATCCACGCGGCACGCGACCATCTGGTGCTCGTGCATCCGGAGCAGCTCGACCTCCGTCCGGACGAGGCCACGGCCCTGCGCGCGGCGATCGACGAGCTGCTGGCGGAAGCCGGCATCGCGCTCGAGACGCCCGCGCCGGCCCGCTGGTATCTGCCGGAAGCCACGTTCGGCGAACTGGAGGCCACCACACCGCTGCGCGCCGCTGGCCGCAATATCGATATCTGGCTGCAGGCCGGCGCGCGCGCGCGCGACTGGCGGCGACTGCAGAACGAGATTCAGATGACGTGGCACGATCATCCGGTCAACGAGGCGCGCCAGGCCGAGGGCCGGCTCGCCGTCAATTCGGTCTGGCTGCATGGCGGCGGCACGATGCGCCCTGTGCCGAAGCTTGCCGACACGGTGCTGACCGATGATGCGTTCCTGTCCGGCCTCGCGCTGGCTGGCGGGAGCCGCGCGGCGCCCCTGCCCGCGCGCTTTGCCGACATCGCCTCGCATGGCGCTGGCAGTGTGCTGGCCCTTGTCGAACGCGCTAGCGAGCCTTATCTGGCGTCGGACTGGCACGAGTGGCTGCTCCGGATGCATGCGCTCGACGCCGACTGGTTCGCCCCGGCGCTGGAAGCCCTCGCCAACGGCGGCATCGACGCGGTGACGCTCGTGCTGTCCGGCGAGAACCATTTTGCCGAATTTACCGTGCGCCGCGCGGACCTGCGCAAGTTCTGGCGCGGCGTGGGCGCGCGCGGCAACTGGCGCGCGCTGCTGTCCGACCTGGCCATGGCGGCCTGACCCGACCTTTCGATGACCTGCCCATGACCCGGATCGCCATCCGCCAGTTCTCCCCCATCCACGCCGACACGCTGGCCGCATCCGGCCTGCATCCGACGCTGGCGCGGATTCTTTCCGCGCGCGGGGTGCTGCACCCCGACGAGCTCGCGACCGAACTCGCCGTGCTCACGCCGCCCGCGTCGATGAAGGGCATCGCCCACGCGGCCGAGTATCTCGCCGATGCCATCGCGGCACAGAAGTCGCTGCTGATCGTCGCCGACTACGATTGCGATGGCGCCACCGCCTGCGCGGTGGGGGTGCGTGGCCTGCGCATGCTCGGCGCGCGCGTGGACTTCATCGTGCCGAACCGGTTCGAGTACGGCTACGGCCTGACGCCCGAAATCGTCGACCTCGCCGCGCAGCGCAACCCCGATGTGATCGTCACCGTCGACAACGGCATTGCCAGTGTGGACGGCGTCGCCGCGGCCAACGCACGGGGCATCGACGTCGTGGTCACCGACCACCACCTTCCCGGCGCGGTCCTGCCCGACGCGGCGGTGATCGTGAATCCGAACCAGCCCGGCTGCGAATTCCCAAGCAAGAACCTCGCGGGCGTGGGGGTGATGTTCTACGTGCTGCTCGCCGTGCGCGCGGAACTGCGCCGCCGCGGCGCGTATGAAACGACCAGGGCGCCGAACCTGCAAACGCTGCTCGATCTCGTCGCGCTCGGCACCGTCGCCGACGTGGTCAAGCTCGATGCGAACAACCGCATTCTGGTCGCGCAGGGTCTGCGCCAGATGCGCGCGGGCCGCATGCATGCCGGCGTGGCCGCGCTGTTCCGCGCCGCCGGCCGCGATGCCACGCGCGCCAACACGTTCGACCTCGGCTTCGGTCTTGGCCCGCGCCTGAATGCGGCCGGCCGGCTCGCCGACATGTCGCTCGGCATCGAATGCCTGCTCACGGACGATGCCGAACGCGCATGGGCCATCGCGCAGGAACTCGACGGCATGAACCGCGAGCGCCGCGACATCGAGGCCGGCATGCAGATGGAGGCGCTGAAGATCCTCGAGGCGCCGCTCGACGGCATCGACCCCGCATCACGCTTCACGGTCAGCGTGTTCAACGACACGTGGCATCAGGGCGTGATCGGCATCGTCGCGTCGCGGCTGAAGGAGAAATTCCATCGCCCGACCATCACGTTCGCGCCCGGCGACGACCTCCATATCAAGGGCTCGGGCCGCTCGATTCCGGGCTTCCATCTGCGGGATGCGCTGGACCTCGTCTCCAAGCGCCACCCCGGCCTGCTCGTGAAGTTCGGCGGCCACGCGATGGCGGCGGGCCTGACCTTGCGCGCCGATCAGTTCGACACCTTCATGAACGCCTTCGAGGCCGTGGGCCGCGAATGGCTCACCGACGACCAGCTCGCGCGCGTGGTGGAGACCGATGGCGACATCGGCGCCGAATGCTTCGAGCCCGCGTTCGTGACGCTGCTAGAGGAGCAGGTGTGGGGCCAGGGCTTCCCGCCGCCAACCTTCAGCGGCGAATTCGAGGTGCTGCGCGAGTCGATCCTGAAGGGCAAGCACCTGAAGCTGCAGCTCGGCCGCGGCGGCCAGCGCTTCGACGCGATCTGGTTCAATCACGCCGAGGCGCTTGGCAGCGCGAGCGCCACCATCGCCTACCGGCTCGACAACAACACGTTCAATGGTGTGACACGCGTGCAGCTCGTGATCGAGCACGCGCAGGCCTGATGCGGAACCCAACCTTCATCGCGCGGGCAGGTAGCGCAGCGGATCCACAGGCTGCGTGCCGCCGCGCACTTCGAAATGCAGCTCGGCATCGGCGCCCATCACGCCGATATCCTGCCCCGCCGAGACCTGCGCGTTCTCCTTGATCGTCGGCTTGTCGAGGTTGCCGTAGACGGTCAGCCAGTCGTCGTTGTGCTTGACGATCACGAGCATGCCGTAGCCGCGCATCTCGCCCACGTGGATGGCCCAGCCCGAGGCGGCCGCGCGGACCTTGCCGCCGCTCGGCACCGCGATCCGGATGCCCTTCTCGCCCGGCGGCGCAAAGCGTCCCGTCACGTGGCCGTCCGCGGGCCATTGCAGGCGGATGCTGGTGGCGGGCACCTTGCCCTGCGGCGCCGGCTCGGATCGGGCGGGCGCCGGGTTGTAGGCGGGCCCCGGGGAGGACGAAGCAGCTGCCGCGCCGGCCGGCGGACGGACGCGGATCAGCTGATCCACCTCGATCTGGTCCGCGCTGGCCAGATTGTTCCAGCGCGTGAGTTCCGCCACGGACCGCTTGTGGCGCCGCGCGATCGAATACAGCGTGTCGCCACGCTCGACGCGATAGAAACCGTCGGGCGCGGGTCCGCCGGTGGTACCGCAGGCGGCCAGCAGCGCGGAAGCGGCCGCGGCGCCAAGCAACGAACCAAGCGTCGATAGCGCATGTCGGCGGGACAGCTGGCGGGACAAAGTGACAGGTTCGGAAGAAGCCGATCGGGGTGATGCAATAACCGTCATGCGTCTGGGTTTCCATACAGGTGTGAGCCGCTATTTTCCCTCAAGTGACGTTCGCTGCGGTCGCCTCGCGATCCGCTATAATTCCCGGTTTTGGAAGCGCAGGAACATCATGGAAGCAGAACGCCTCAACGCCATCTCCGGTGCCATCTCCGATCTCCGTTCGCGAACGGAAGATCTACGGGGGTATCTTTGACTACGATGTCAAGGTAGGACGCCTCGACGAAGTCAATGGCTTGCTGGAAGATCCCGACGTCTGGAACAACCCTAAAAAGGCCCAGGATCTCGGGAAGGAAAAGAAAATGCTCGAGGGCGTCGTCGGCGTGCTCGGGAAGCTCACGGACGACCTGAGCGGCGCGGAAGAGCTGTTCGAACTCGCGCGCGAGGAAGCCGACGACGAGACGCTCGAGTCGATCGAGACGGACGTCAAGGGCTTCGAAGCCATCGTCGCGGACATGGAGTTCCGCCGCATGTTCTCGGGCGAAATGGACCAGGCCAACGCGTTCATCGACATCCAGGCCGGCGCCGGCGGCACCGAAGCGTGCGACTGGGCCTCGATGCTGCTGCGCCAGTACCTCAAGTACTGCGAACGCAAGGGTTTCAAGGCCGAGGTACTGGAAGAATCCGAAGGCGACGTGGCCGGCATCAAGAGCGCCACGATCAAGATCGAAGGCGAATACGCGTTCGGCTACCTGCGGACCGAGACCGGCGTGCACCGCCTGGTGCGCAAGTCGCCGTTCGACTCGTCGGGCGGCCGCCATACGTCTTTCTCCTCCGTATTCGTGTATCCCGAGGTCGACGACTCGTTCGAGGTCGAGGTCAATCCCGCCGATCTGCGCGTGGACACCTATCGTGCTTCGGGCGCGGGCGGCCAGCACATCAACAAGACCGATTCGGCCGTGCGGATCACGCACATCCCGACCGGCATCGTCGTGCAGTGCCAGAACGACCGTTCGCAGCACCGCAACCGCGCCGAGGCCATGTCGATGCTGAAGTCGCGCCTGTACGAGCACGAGATGCGCAAGCGCCAGGCCGAGGCCGACAAGCTCGAAGCGGGCAAGACCGATGTGGGCTGGGGTCACCAGATCCGTTCGTACGTGCTGGACCAGAGCCGCATCAAGGACCTGCGCACGAACGTCGAAATGTCGAACACGCAGAAGGTGCTCGACGGCGACCTCGATCCGTTCATCGAAGCCAGCCTGAAACAGGGGCTGTAAGCATCCGCTATCAGTATCCGTATGACCGCCGCGCGCGCCGGGACTCACCCGGCAAGCCCGGCGGCCTCCACAAAAGCCAGACGTACCACACCGATCGAAGAGAAATCCGGGGATTGTCATGAGCGCAGCCAAACACCTTTACATCGTGACCGGCGCCTCGCGCGGGCTCGGCGCGGCCATCACGCGCGCGCTGCTCGTGCCGGGCAACCGCGTGGTCTGCGTGGCCCGCAGCCGCAACCCAGAGATGGAAGCGGTCGCCACGGCCAGCGGCGTGCCCGTGGCATGGCACCTGCAGGACCTCGCCCAGCCCGGCCCCGCTGCAGGCTGGCTTGGCAGCGTGCTCGACGCCGTGGATGAGCCGCCGGCCAGCGTCACGCTGATCCTCAACGCCGGCGTCGTGGAGCCGATCGGCCCGATTACCCAGCTGAACGAAAACACGCTGATTCCGCATCTGCTGACCAACCTGGCCGCGCCGATGACGATGACCGGCGCCTTTCTGGAACACACCGCGCGCTTCGACTGCCCCCGCAAGATCCTCGCGATCTCGTCGGGCGCCGCGCGCAATCCGGTGCCGGGCTGGAGCGCCTACTGCGCCGGCAAGGCCGCGCTGGACATGTTTATCCGCTCGGTCAATGCCGAGTACCGCGACCTGCCCGCGCCGCGTGCCGTGCGCGCGGTCTCGCTCGCGCCCGGCGTGGTGGACACCGACATGCAGGCGACCATCCGCGACGCGGAGTTCGCCGACGTCCAGCGCTTCCGCGACCTGAAGGCCAACGACAAGCTGTCGTCGCCCGAAGAGACCGCTCAGCGCATCGCGGCCTATCTGACTCGCCCCGATTTCGGCACGACCGAACTCGACGATATTCGCAATTACTGAACCATCATGACCGAACCCACGCGCGCCAATTCCGCCGCCCCCGCCACCTCTGACACGCCCGCCGTCGACGAGAACAAGATCATCGCGGAGCGGCGCGAGAAACTGCAGGCACTGCGCCAGCAGGGCGTCGCCTTCCCGAACGACTTCCGTCCCACGCACCAGGCCGCCGCGCTGCACGCGCAGTTTGGCGAGACCGACCAGGCCGCGCTCGAAGCCACGCCGGTCGAGGTGTCGATCGCCGGCCGCATGATGCTCAAGCGCGTGATGGGCAAGGCCAGCTTCGCCACCGTGCAGGACGGCAGCGGCCAGATCCAGTTCTACATCACCCGCGACAAGGTCGGCGAGGACGTCTACGCGGCCTTCAAGCACTGGGACCTCGGTGACATCATCAGCGCGCGCGGCGAACTGTTCCGCACGAACAAGGGCGAGCTGTCCGTGCAGGTGCGCGAGCTGCGCCTGCTGTCCAAGTCCCTGCGTCCGCTGCCGGACAAGTTCCACGGTCTGGCCGACCAGGAAATGAAATACCGCCAGCGCTACGTGGACCTGATCGTCTCGCCCGAGACGCGCAACACGTTCCGCGCGCGCACGAGCGCCATTTCCTCGCTGCGCCGCCATATGGCCGACGCGGGCTTCATGGAAGTGGAAACGCCGATGCTGCACCCGATTCCGGGCGGCGCCGCGGCCAAGCCGTTCATCACGCACCACAACGCGCTGGACATGCAGATGTTCCTGCGCATCGCGCCCGAGCTCTATCTCAAGCGCCTGGTCGTCGGCGGCTTCGAGCGCGTGTTCGAGATCAACCGAAACTTCCGTAACGAAGGGGTGAGCCCGCGCCACAATCCCGAGTTCACGATGATGGAGTTCTACGCGGCCTACACGGATTACCGCTGGCTGATGGACTTCACCGAGAACCTGATCCGCCAGGCCGCGATCGATGCGCGCGGCAGCGCCACGGTGACCTATCAGGGCCGCGAGCTCGACCTCGCCAAGCCGTTCCACCGCCTCACCATCACGCAGGCGATCCAGAAATACGCGCCGCAGTACACGGACGCGCAACTGGCCGACGCGGACTTCCTGCGCACCGAGCTCAAGAAGTTCGGCGTCAACACCAGCGCGCCGCAGTTCCTGAATGCCGGCCTCGGTTCGCTGCAACTGGTGCTGTTCGAGGAAACGGCCGAGAGCCAGCTGTGGGAGCCGACGTTCATCATCGACTACCCGGTCGAGGTCTCGCCGCTGGCCCGCGCTTCGGACACGGTGCCGGGCATTACCGAACGTTTCGAACTGTTCATCACGGGGCGTGAGATCGCCAACGGTTTCTCGGAGCTCAACGACGCCGAGGATCAGGCGGAACGTTTCCGCAAGCAGGTCGAGCAGAAGGACGCCGGCGACGAGGAAGCGATGTACTTCGACGCCGACTACATTCGCGCGCTCGAATACGGCATGCCCCCGACGGGCGGCTGTGGCATCGGCATCGACCGCCTGGTCATGCTGCTGACCGATAGTCCGAACATCCGCGACGTCATCCTCTTCCCGCATCTGCGCCGCGAAGACTGATCGTCGTCAGGGCCCCTCTCCGCGCGGAGAGGGGTTTCGTTGTTACAGAAACCCTGTCAGATTCGCACCGACACCTGAGCCAAGCGCTTGATTCCAAAGCGTTTTCCGGCTCACAACTCCTTACAAAATTCAACGGCTTTTGGGCCGGCCTTGCGCCAAACTAGGTGCATCCATCCGGCATGCCGGATTGCTCTGGAGAACAAGAAATGCAAAGCCCCGTGCCCCAAAGCCCTGTGCCTTCCACGCCGTCCGCCACCACGCCGTCCGCCACCACGCCGTCGTCTTCCACGCCGGTGCCGCGTAGCCGCCGGCTGCATCCCCTCGTGGGGGCGGCCGCCGTGGCCGTGGTGGTCGCGAGCCTGACGGCCGTCGCCGCGATGACCGGCGTACTGCCGACGAGCAAAGCGAACCAGAACGCGAACATGGAAGCGGCCCCAACCGCGACGCCATCGGCAACGGCGCCTGTGGCCGGCTATGTCCCCCAGACGCCGCCGCCGGGATCGACCACGCGCCCGCCCGCCTATGAGCAGGCCTCGAACAATGCCCCGCCGCCCCCGGCGCAGCCCGCCGCCCAACAACCGGCGCCCGCGGTGAAGCCGAGCCATACGGCCGGCCGCATCGTGGCCGTGACGCCAATCCAGACCGAAAAGCCGACCAGCGGTCTCGGCGCGGTCGGTGGCGCAGTCGTCGGTGGCCTGCTCGGCAACCAGATCGGCCGCGGTAATGGCCGGATTCTCGGCACCGTCGCCGGCGCGGCCGCCGGTGGCTACGCGGGTAACGTCGTCGAGAAGCACGTGAACAAGGACACGCAGTACCGCGTCAGCGTGAAGATGGACGACGGTACGCAACGCACCTTCACGTACGAGCGCGACCCTGGCGTGCAGATCGGCCAGCGCGTGCATATGGAGCGTGGCGTGCTGGTCAACGGCTGATCCGGCCCACGCCGTAAAAAACAAAGGGCGCGTCATCGCTGACGCGCCCTTCTTCATTCCCGAGCGGGAAGCTTACTCGGCTTCCTCGATCCAGGCTTGCTGAATCGCCTCGAGGATCTTCTCGCCCGACCGGTCCGGCAGATCGTCGAAACCATCCAGTTCCATGACCCACTTGTGCAGGTCCGTGAAGCGGATCGTAGCCGGGTCGACGTCGGGGTACTTGTCGTACAGCGCCGCGGCGACGTCGTAGGTATCAGTCCATTTCATGAGCGTGCTCCGGGCCTCAGTGGCCTTCCTTGGCATGGTTGATCGTGTACTTCGGAATCTCGACGGTGAGGTCCTCGTCCGCGACGATCGCCTGGCACGAGAGGCGCGAGTTGGGCTCGAGCCCCCACGCCTTGTCGAGCAGGTCTTCTTCCTTTTCCTCGGCCTCGTTCAGCGAATCGAAACCCTCGCGCACAATGACGTGGCAGGTGGTGCAGGCGCACGACTTCTCGCACGCGTGCTCGATGTCGATGCCGTTGGCCAGCAGCGCGTCGCACACGCTGACGCCCGTCTTCGCTTCGATCACGGTCCCTTCGGGACAGTATTCGACATGGGGCAAAACAATGATCTGTGGCATGGTGTTCCTGGGGGATATCTCTGTCGTGAGCCGGCGTGAGGTCAGCCGATTTCCTGTACCTTGCGGCCCGCGAGCGCGCTCTTGATCGAACGGTCCATGCGCCGGGCGGCAAACTCGTCGGTGCCGTGCGACAGCGCATCCACCGCGGCCTTGATGGCGCGATGGTCGTCGCCCTTCGCGATCTCGCGCACATTTGCGATCAACGCCTCGACGGCCGCGCGTTCCGCGTCGTCGAGCAGCGTGCCGTCGCTTTCCAGCGCGCGCGTGGTCGCTTCCACGAGCCGCTCCGCTTCCACGCGCTCTTCCGCGAGCGCACGGCTCTTCATGTCCTGCTCCGCTTCGCGGAAGCTTTCCTGCAGCATGCGCGCGATGTCGTCGTCGGCCAGCCCGTAGGAGGGCTTCACCGCAACGGACGCTTCCACGCCTGAAAGCATTTCCTTCGCGGAGACGGAGAGCAGTCCATCGGCATCGACCTGATACGTCACGCGGATGCGCGCGGCACCGGCCACCATCGGTGGAATGCCGCGCAACTCGAAGCGCGCGAGCGAACGGCAGTCGCTGGCCAGTTCCCGCTCACCCTGCAGCACGTGGATCGCCATGGCGGTCTGCCCGTCCTTGAATGTCGTGAACTCCTGCGCGCGCGCGACGGGAATCGTGCTGTTGCGCGGGATGATCTTCTCGACGAGACCGCCCATCGTTTCCACGCCCAGCGAGAGCGGAATTACGTCGAGCAGCAACCAGTCCTCGCCCGGCGCCGCGTTGCCCGCGAGCAGGTTCGCCTGCATGGCCGCGCCAAGCGCCACCACCTTGTCCGGATCGAGGTTCGTCAGCGGCGTCTGGCCGAAATGATCGCCCACGGCCTTGCGGATCGCCGGCATGCGCGTGGCGCCGCCGACCAGCACGACGCCCTTCACGTCTTCCGGACCCACGCCCGCGTCGCGCAGCGCCTTGCGCACGGGCGCCAGCGTCTTCTGCACGAGGTGCGCGGTGATCTCGATGAACGTGGTGGCGTCGAGCGTCAGATGCACGATCTCGCCGCTGGCGAGCACGGCGTCGATCACGGTGCTGTCCGCTTCCGACAGCGCTTCCTTCGCCGCGCGGGCGCGCACCATCAGCAGACGCGTGTCTTCGGCCGACAGCGGCTGCAGGCCGGCCTGTTCGACGATCCAGCACAGCAGGCGCTGGTCGAAGTCGTCGCCGCCGAGCGCGGAATCGCCGCCGGTGGACATCACTTCGAACACGCCCTTGGTCAGCTTGAGCACCGAGATGTCGAACGTGCCGCCCCCGAGGTCGTACACCGCGTAGATGCCTTCCGCGGCATTGTCGAGACCGTATGCGATCGCGGCCGCGGTCGGCTCGTTGAGCAGGCGCAGCACGTCAAGGCCCGCCAGTTGCGCGGCATCCTTCGTGGCCTGGCGCTGCGCGTCGTCAAAGTACGCGGGCACCGTAATCACGGCGCCGACGATATCGTCGCCGAGCGAGTCCTCGGCGCGCTGGCGCAGCGTGGCCAGGATCTCGGCCGACACTTCCACCGGGCTCTTCACGCCCGCGGCGGTCTTGATCTGCACCATGCCGGGCGCATCGACGAAGTCGTACGGGCTGTGCTCGATATTGGCCACGTCGCGCAGGCCGCGCCCCATGAAGCGCTTGACGGAGACGATCGTGTTCTTCGGATCGCGCACGGCCTCTTCCTGCGCGCGATAGCCGATATGCGCGGTACGGTCCGGCAGGTAGCGCACGACGGACGGCAGCAGCGGGCGGCCGCGCTCGTCGGGCAGCACTTCGGGAATGCTGTGGCGGACGGCGGCGACCAGCGAGTTCGTGGTGCCGAGGTCGATCCCCACCGCCAGCCGGCGCTGGTGCGGGGCCGGCGACATGCCGGGTTCGGAAATCTGGAGCAGTGCCATGGGAATTCTTCGTTATGTAGGAAGCAGCGTCCGTCCGGAAGCGGCGGCCGCTCTACCCGTCGAGCCGATCGTCCAACCGATCGATCGCTTCGCTTGCATCGTGCTCGATCTTCTCGATGAACATGAGTTGGCGCGCGGCCGCACCGGCCGACGCATCGTCACCGCCGTCGAGCAGCCCGCCCAGCGCGGCATGGCGGTCGCGCTTCTCCTGCCGCAGCTCGCGCAGCAGCGCGTCGAGGCGGGCCGCGTCGCGCGCTTCCGTGGCGTCCTGCAACGCCTCGCGCCACTCCATCTGCTGCATCAGGAAGTCGGGCGCCATCGCCGTGTTGCTCTCGGCCTGGATGTCGACACCGCGCAGGGACAGCAGATAGATCGCGCGCTTGAGCGGCTGCCGCAGCGTGCGATAGGCCTCGTTCGCGCGCGCAGCCCACTGCATGGCGACGCGACGTTCGGCGTCGCCGGCGCTGGCAAAGCGGTCCGGGTGCGCCTGCGACTGGACCGTGCGATAGGCCGCGTCCAGCGCGGCCTCGTCCACGTCGTATTGGGCAGGCAGCCCGAACAGCGCGAAATAGTCGTCTGAGAACTGCGTGTCTTTCAAATGCTTCCCCAACAAAAAGGAGCGGTCGCCCGCTCCTTTGTCTCCGCTTGCATGCCCACGGCTCCGGCATGCGTCGCGCGGCTACCGGTCACACGCGGAACGACTCGCCGCAGCCGCACTCGTCCTTCACATTCGGGTTGTTGAAGCGGAAACCTTCATTCAGCCCTTCGCGCGCGAAGTCGAGTTCGGTGCCGTCGATGTACGGCAGGCTCTTGGGATCGACGATCACCTTGATGCCGTGCGACTCGAACACCGCGTCTTCCGGCGCGAGTTCATCCACGTACTCGAGCTTGTAGGCCAGGCCCGAGCAGCCAGTCGTCTTCACGCCCAGGCGCAGACCCACGCCCTTGCCCCGGCGTTCCAGATAGCGCGCGACATGTTTCGCCGCCTTTTCGGTCATCGTGATCATCGTTGCCCTCGTTGCCTCGTTACATCTCGCAGCGGTTACCGAATTCAGGCGGCTGCCTGCTGCTCGGCACTCGCGTGCTTCTTCTTGTAGTCCTCGACCGCCGCCTTGATGGCGTCTTCGGCCAGGATCGAGCAGTGGATCTTCACCGGCGGCAGCGCCAGTTCCTCGGCGATCTGCGTGTTCTTGATTTCCAGTGCCTGATCGACGGTCTTGCCCTTGACCCATTCGGTCACCAGCGACGACGAAGCGATCGCCGAACCGCAACCGTAGGTCTTGAACTTCGCGTCTTCGATCACGCCGGCTTCGTTCACCTTGATCTGCAGCTTCATCACATCGCCGCAGGCCGGAGCGCCGACCATGCCGGTGCCCACCGCGTCGTCGTTCTTGTCGAACGAACCGACGTTACGCGGATTTTCGTAGTGGTCGAGTACCTGGTTGCTGTAAGACATTTTGGTTACCTCTTGCTTTGTCGCTTTATGCGGGGTTGTTCTTGTCGTCGTTCCGGGGGCCAGGCGCTTAGTGCGCGGCCCACTGAATCGAATTCAGATCGACGCCGTCCTTGAACATCTCCCACAGCGGGGACAGATCGCGGAGCTTGCTGATCTTGCTCTTCAGCAGCTCGACGGTGAAGTCGATCTCCTGCTCGGTGGTGAAACGGCCCACCGTAAAACGGATGGAGCTGTGCGCCAGTTCGTCATTGCGGCCCAGCGCGCGCAGCACGTACGACGGCTCCAGCGAGGCCGACGTGCAGGCGGAGCCCGACGACACGGCCACGTCCTTGATCGCCATGATCAGGGACTCGCCTTCGACGAAGTTGAAGCTCACGTTGAGGTTGTGCGGCACGCGGTGTTCCAGCGAACCGTTCAGGTACACCTCTTCCATGTCCGAGAAACCGCGCCACAGGCGATCGCGCAGCATGCGGATACGCTCGTTCTCGGTCGCCATCTCTTCACGCGCCAGGCGGAACGCCTCGCCCATGCCGACGATCTGGTGCGTCGCCAGCGTGCCCGAACGCATGCCGCGCTCGTGGCCGCCACCGTGCATCTGCGCTTCGATGCGCACGCGCGGCTTGCGGCGGACGTACAGCGCGCCGATACCCTTCGGGCCATAGGTCTTGTGGGCCGAGAACGACATCAGGTCGACCTTGAGCTTGCTCAGGTCGATCGTCACCTTGCCCGTCGCCTGCGCGGCGTCGCAATGGAAGATGATGCCCTTCTCGCGGCAGATCTCGCCGATCTGCTCGATGTCCTGGATCACGCCGATCTCGTTGTTCACGAGCATCACCGACACCAGGATCGTGTCCGGGCGCAGCGCGGCCTTGAACACGTCCATATCGATCAGGCCGTCATCCTTCACGTCGAGGTACGTCACCTCGAAGCCCTGGCGCTCGAGTTCACGCGTGGTGTCCAGCACAGCCTTGTGCTCGGTCTTCACGGTGATGATGTGCTTGCCCTTGCCGGAGTAAAAATTCGCGGCACCCTTGATGGCCAGGTTGTTGGACTCCGTTGCGCCCGAGGTCCAGACGATCTCGCGCGGATCGGCGCCAACCAGCGCGGCCACCTGCTCGCGCGCTTCTTCCACCGCGCGCTCGGCGTCCCAGCCGTAAGCGTGGCTGCGCGACGCCGGATTGCCGAACTGCTCGCGCAGGTACGGAATCATCTTGTCCGCCACGCGCGGGTCTACCGGCGTGGTCGCCGAGTAATCCATGTAGATGGGGAAATGTGGGGTGCTCATCGTTATGACTGCCTTATAGGGACTACTAATCGATTGCGCTTATCGATAGTTTATAACAACTTCTGACACTGCGTCGGACGCCGATCAGGACTGCGCCAGACTGAAGACCGAGTTCACGACCCGCGCCCGGGCCGGCTTTTCCTGCTTGTCCACCTTGCCGCGCGGCGTGGCGCCGGCCGGCTGGGCCTGCACCGACGATTCCTCGCGCATATCGTGCAGCACCGCGGGCTGCCTGGCCCGTTGCTGATCGACGAGATCCTTGAGCGATACCGAGTCCAGGTACTCCACCATCTTCTGGTTCAGCGTGGCCCACAGTTCGTGGGTCATGCAGCGCCCGCTGCCCTCGTCGCCGTGGCAGTTGCCCTTGCCGCCGCACTGGGTGGCGTCGAGCGGCTCATCGACGGCGATGATGATGTCCGCCACGGTCACCGCCTCGGCCTTGCGGGCGAGACTGTAGCCACCGCCCGGGCCTCGCACGCTCTCCACGATTTCGTGGCGGCGCAGCTTGCCGAACAGTTGCTCGAGGTAGGACAGGGAGATTTTCTGGCGCTGGCTGATGCCGGCGAGTGTGACGGGACCCTGGTCCTGGCGCATGGCCAGGTCGATCATGGCGGTCACCGCGAAACGGCCTTTTGTCGTGAGTCTCATGATGCTCAGGGTTGGAATACTTGAACGATTCGCTCAAGTATAAATTTTCCCGACTAAATTAGTCAAGTAACCCTACCGCGGTGCATCATATTGACGGGTGCCGCACATGAATCCGGAGGATGTGCTAGGGACGCTTCCCGCCGCGCGACAAAGCACGAGACGGCCGCAGGAGACGGACGCACGACATTGGCGGCACGGGCGGCATTCTACCGCCGTCCGCCCAAGCCCGCAGGAAGCTGGAAAACCGGCGTCGCTACATGCGCGCGAACATGGCCTTGCCGCGCTCGAAGCCGGCGGCTTCCGCCTCCTCGGGCGTCCGGAAGCGATCGGTGATCGCCGAGGACTCGGTCAGCGTGGCCGCCGCGCGGATGTTGGTGCCGGCGCGGCAGACGCGCACCGTGTACTCCCATCCGTTTTCCGACCGGGGTTTCACCAGCACCTGGACCTCGTGCGTCTCGAAAACCCTCTTCTTCCATTCACTGCGATAGGCCATGACGTTGTCTCCTGTCTGGCCGGCGGTCCCTTGGCCCGGGATCTCAATTCACCTCGCCGGCATCGATGGTCTGCATCGCGGACGCCTCCGCCAGGGCCAGCGCAGCTTCCGGCGTCGGCGCGGAGCCGGCCTCGGTCTCGAACGTCGGACCGAACGGCTCGCCGAACGCATCGGCAATCTGCACCATCCCGGCATAGCCGCCGCTGGCATGCGGGATCGCCCGGACCACTACCGCATAACCACCATATTCGAACTCCGTCATCATGGCGCGCTCCTGGTTCGTGATCGGGCTCCGCCCTCCACTATAGAGGCCCGCGCGCCCAAACGCGCGCTTACAGGTGGTCGCCGCTGGCGCCGAATACCTGCGCGCGGAGCTTGGCGAGCTGGTCGCGCACCTGCGCCGCTTTCTCGAATTCGAGATTCTTCGCGTGATCGAGCATCTGTTTCTCAAGACGCTTGATCTCCTTGGCGACCTGCTTCTCGCTCATGTCCTCGTACTTCGCGCGCTCGGCGGCGGCGGACAGCTCGGCCTTGACCTCGTCCGGGTTGTAGACGCCGTCGATGATGTCCTTGATGCGTTTGACCACGCCGCGCGGCGTGATGCCGTTGGCCTCGTTGAACGCGATCTGCTTGAGTCGACGCCGCTCGGTTTCGTCGATCGCGCGGCGCATGGAGTCGGTCATGCGGTCCGCATAGAGGATGGCCGTGCCATTGACGTTACGTGCCGCGCGGCCGATGGTCTGAATCAGCGAACGCTCGGCCCGCAGAAAACCTTCCTTGTCCGCATCGAGAATCGCGACTAACGAGACCTCGGGAATGTCGAGGCCCTCGCGCAGCAGGTTGATGCCGACGAGCACGTCGAACGTGCCAAGCCGCAGGTCGCGGATGATCTCCACCCGTTCGACGGTGTCGATGTCCGAATGCAGGTAACGCACCTTGACGCCGTTTTCCGACAGGAACTCCGTGAGCTGCTCCGCCATGCGCTTGGTCAGCGTGGTCACCAGCACGCGCTCGCCCGCTTCCACGCGCACGTGGATCTCGGACAGCAGGTCGTCCACCTGCGTGCCCGCGGGCCGCACGTGGATGACCGGATCGACGAGGCCCGTCGGCCGCACCACCTGCTCCACCACCTGGTCCGCATGCTCGTTCTCGAACTGCGCCGGCGTGGCGGAGACGAACGTGACCTGCCGCATCTTGCGTTCGAACTCGTCGAACTTGAGCGGCCGGTTGTCCAGCGCGGACGGCAGACGGAAGCCGAACTCCACGAGCGTGGTCTTGCGCGCGCGGTCGCCGTTGTACATGCCGTTGAGCTGGCCGATGAGCACGTGCGATTCGTCGAGGAACATGAGCGCGTCGGCGGGCAGGTAATCCACCAGCGTCGGCGGCGGCTCGCCGGGCGCGGCGCCCGACAGGTGGCGCGAGTAGTTCTCGATGCCCTTGCAGAAACCGAGCTCGGCGAGCATCTCGAGGTCGAAGCGCGTGCGCTGCTCGAGCCGCTGCGCTTCCACGAGGCGATTCTCCTTGTAGAAGAAATCCAGCCGCTCGCGCAGCTCCACCTTGATGTCCTCGATCGCGCGCAGCACGGTGTCGCGCGGCGTCACGTAGTGGCTCGACGGATAGACCGTGAAGCGCGGCACCTTCTGGCGCACACGGCCCGTGAGCGGATCGAAGAACTGGATCGACTCCACCTCGTCGTCGAACAGCTCCACGCGTACGGCCATCTCGGCGTGCTCGGCCGGGAAAATGTCGAGCGTGTCGCCCCGCACGCGAAACGCGCCGCGCTGGAAGTCCGTCTCGTTGCGCGTGTACTGCATGGCGATGAGGCGCGTGATGATGTCGCGCTGGCTCAGCTTGTCGCCGGTGCGCAGCGTCAGGATCATCTGGTGGTATTCGCTCGGATTGCCGATACCGTAGATCGCCGACACGGTGGCCACGATGATCGTGTCGCGCCGCTCGAGCAGGCTTTTCGTCGCCGACAGCCGCATCTGCTCGATGTGCTCGTTGATCGATGAATCCTTCTCGATGAACAGGTCGCGCTGCGGAACGTACGCTTCCGGCTGGTAGTAGTCGTAGTAGCTGACGAAGTACTCGACGGCATTGCGTGGGAAGAAGTCACGGAATTCCGAGTACAACTGCGCCGCGAGCGTCTTGTTCGGCGCAAAGACGATGGCCGGCCGGCCAACGCGGGCGATCACGTTGGCCATCGTGTAGGTCTTGCCCGAGCCCGTGACGCCGAGCAGCGTCTGGAACGACAGGCCGTCGCTGACGCCCTCCGTCAGCTGGCGGATCGCCTCGGGCTGGTCGCCGGCGGGCGGATACGGCTGGTACAGCTGGAACGGGGAACCCGGGAATGTGATGAACTTGCTTTCGTCCAGGGCCGGGGCGGCTTCTGCGAGATTCGACATAGGGTAGGGAAAAACCTCAGGAAAACGGGCGAATACGCTAGAATCTTGGGGTTGTGCGGTACGCTTCAAGGCGTGCTGCAAGCAGCAGTCCGAAGCATCAGTCCGAAGCATTCTACGCCCTCCGTTTTGTTACACAGCTGACCACGAGATCTCAAATGAGTTTGTTTTCTGCCGTCGAGATGGCCCCGCGCGACCCGATCCTGGGCCTCAATGAAGCCTTCAACGCCGATACGCGTCCCACCAAGGTGAATCTGGGCGTTGGCGTGTACTTCACCGACGAAGGGAAAATTCCGCTGCTGCGCGCCGTGCAGGAGGCCGAAAAGGCTCGCCTGACGACGGCCACCCCGCGCGGTTACCTGCCGATCGAAGGCATCGCCGCCTACGACCAGGCCGTGCAGACCCTGCTGTTCGGCAAGGAGTCGCCGCTGATCACCGAAGGCCGCGTTGTGACGGCACAGGCACTCGGCGGTACCGGCGCGCTGAAGATCGGCGCCGACTTCCTGAAGCGCCTGTACCCGGACGCCAAGGTCGCCATCAGCGATCCGAGTTGGGAGAACCACCGCGCGCTGTTCGAAGCCGCCGGTTTCCCCGTGGTCAACTATGCCTACTACGACGCCCCGAGCCACGGCCTGAATTTCGCCGGCATGGTGGAGTCGCTCAAGTCCTTCCCCGCCAACACGATCGTCGTGCTGCATGCCTGCTGCCACAACCCGACCGGCGTCGACCTGTCCGACGACCAGTGGAAGCAGGTTGTCGAACTCGTGAAGTCGCGCAACCTGATCCCGTTCCTCGACATGGCCTACCAGGGCTTTGCCGAGGGCATCGACGCCGACGGCGCCGCGGTGCGCCTGTTCGCCGAATCGGGCCTGCCCTTCTTCGTCTCCAGCTCGTTCTCGAAGAGCTTCTCGCTGTACGGCGAGCGCGTGGGCGCACTGTCCATCGTGACCACGGGCAAGGAAGAAGCGCAGCGCGTGCTGTCGCAGATCAAGCGCGTGATTCGCACAAACTACTCCAACCCGCCGACGCACGGCGGCACGGTCGTGGCCACGGTGCTGAACAGCCCCGAGCTGCGCGCCATGTGGGAAGCCGAACTGGCCGAGATGCGCGACCGCATCAAGCTGATGCGCAATGCGCTCGTGGACAAGCTGGCCGCCAAGGGCGTGCCGGGCGACTTCTCGTTCGTGAAGGCCCAGCGCGGCATGTTCTCCTACTCGGGCCTGTCGTCGGCGCAGGTGGACCGCCTGCGCAACGAGCACGGCATCTATGCCGTGAGCACGGGCCGCATCTGCGTGGCCGCGCTGAACAGCCGGAACATCGACGCCGTGGTGGACGCTATCGCCGCTGTGTACTGATAGAAGCAGAAGCATGGCAAGAAGGCGGCCGGAGCATCACTCCAGCCGCCTTTTTTTATGCCCGTAGGACATCGTCATGCGGAATTAAGGCGTTTGTCTTATGGTGCTTTCCTCATGGCGATGTAACTTCCAGTTATATGCTGCAAAGCAGAATAAAGGGATTGCGGGCATAATCGTCGGTGCCCCCGATGGTTCACACGATGGTCCGTCATCACGGCGGCAACAATACGGCACGACAGCGGCACGACAGGTATAGGTATCCGGCATGCTTTATCAACTGCACGAGTTCCAGCGCTCGCTTCTGAACCCGCTTACCGCGTGGGCGCAGGCAACGGCGAAGACGTTCACGAATCCCCTCAGCCCCCTTTCGCTCGTCCCGGGCGCACCGCGGCTGGCTGCCGGCTACGAGCTGCTGTACCGGCTCGGCAAGGAATACGAAAAGCCCGCGTTCGACATCAAGTCGGTGCGCTCCAATGGCCGCGACATCCCGATTGTCGAGCAGACCGTGCTGGAAAAGCCCTTCTGCAAGCTCGTGCGCTTCAAGCGCTACGCGGACGATCCGGACACCATCAAGCTGCTGAAGGACGAGCCCACCGTGCTGGTCTGCGCGCCGCTCTCCGGCCACCATGCGACGCTGCTGCGCGACACCGTGCGCACGCTGCTGCAGGACCACAAGGTCTACGTGACGGACTGGGTCGATGCGCGGATGGTGCCGATCGACGAAGGCGAGTTCCATCTGTCGGACTACATCCGCTACATCCAGGAATTCATCCGCCATATCGGCGCCGACCAGCTGCACGTGGTGTCCGTGTGCCAGCCGACGGTGCCCGTGCTCGCCGCGATTTCGCTGATGGCTTCGGCCGGCGAGAAGACGCCGCGCACGATGACGATGATGGGTGGTCCGATCGACGCGCGGAAGAGCCCCACCGCCGTGAATTCGCTCGCGACCAACAAGTCGTATGAGTGGTTCGAGAACAACGTCATCTACACCGTGCCGGCAAACTATCCCGGTCACGGTCGCAAGGTCTACCCGGGCTTCCTCCAGCATGCGGGCTTTGTCGCGATGAACCCGGACCGCCACCTGTCGTCGCACTACGACTATTACCTGAGCCTCGTCGAGGGCGATGCGGACGACGCGGAGTCGCACGTGCGCTTCTACGACGAATACAACGCCGTGCTGGACATGGCCGCCGAGTACTACCTCGATACCATCCGGGAAGTATTCCAGGAGTTCCGCCTGGCCAACGGTACGTGGGAGATCGAAGGCGAGCCCGTGCGGCCGCAGGACATCAAGGGCACCGCCCTCATGACCATCGAGGGCGAGCTCGACGATATCTCCGGCATGGGCCAGACCGCCGCCGCGCACGACCTGTGCGCGGGCATCCCGAAGACGCGCAAGCAACATCTGATTGCGCCGAAGTGCGGGCACTACGGCATCTTCTCGGGGCGCCGCTGGCGCGAGAACATCTACCCCGAACTGCGAGACTTCATTCGCAAGTACCGCTGACAAAAAACGCCCGCTTCCGCGGGCGTTTCTCCGCGTCCCTCGAGACCGCTTAACAATCTTTTTTAAGCGGTCTCCGGTCTCGCAAGGTAGCTGAGGAGCATGTCGGTGTGGAGCGCGGCGAATCGCTCGTGCTCTTCCTGCGACGCAACGTCGCGCCCGATCACGGCGCTGATCGTATAGCGATTCGACAGCACGTAGTAACCGAGCGCCGAGATGGTGAGGTAGAACTGCGGCACGTCGACGTTGTCGCGGAACACGCCCTGCTTCTGTCCGCGGCGGATGATGTCGGCAAGCACGTTGACCACGGGGTTCACGAGCTGATGCAGCTGCGTGGACTTCTTGAGGTGCTTGGCCTCGTGCAGGTTCTCGCTGTTCACGAGCCGGATAAACTCCGGATGCTGGTAATACCAGTCCCACACGAAACGGGCCAGCGTGCGCACGGCGGCGACGGGGTCCTCATCGACGATGTGGAGGCGCTCCTCGTCGGCGAGGAATTCGGCGTACTGCTTCTCGAGCACGGCGAGGAAGAGCCCCTCCTTGCTGCCGTAGTAGTAATACAGCATGCGCTCGTTGGTTTCGGCGCGGCGCGCGATCTGGTCGACGCGGGCGCCCGCGAGACCGCCCTTGGCGAATTCCTCGGTGGCGGCGGCAAGGATGCGGCGCCGCGTCCCTTCGGGATCCCGTTTGGTTCTGGGCTCGTTCGTGATGCGTTCCGGGTCGGTCATAGCGGCGGATTATGGCACAGGGAGGATGAAAAAAATCCCCCGCCGGGGGGACCTGCGCATGATCGCCGTTTCTGCGTCCACGCGAAATCGGGGATAATCCTTGCCGCGCACGGCACGCAGAGACCGTCGCACGCGATGGCTCCCCCAGAAGCCAGTCCTTACCCGCTGCCTTGTTCGCCGTCTCATCCGCCGCCTTGTCCGACGTTTCACTTTCCGCCTCCCTCGCCGACCGCCTCGAAGCGCTCTTGCCGCAAACCCAATGCACCAAATGCGGGTTCGACGGCTGCCGCCCCTATGCGGAGGCGATGGCGGCTGGCGACGCGCTGCCCAATCGCTGCCCGCCCGGCGGAGCGGAGGGCATCGTGCGGTTGTCTACCGCGCTAGGCACGGCAGTGCTGCCGCTGGATCCCGAGCGCGGCGTCGAGCAGCCGCGCGCCGTGGCCCGTATCGACGAGAGCCTGTGCATCGGCTGCACGCTCTGCATCCAGGCATGTCCCGTCGATGCGATCGTCGGCGCGGCCAAGCAGATGCATACCGTGCTGCCCGACTGGTGCACGGGCTGCGACCTGTGCGTGACGCCCTGCCCCGTGGACTGCATCGACATGATTCCCGTCACGGGGGAACGCACGGGCTGGGCCGCATGGTCTCAGCCGCAGGCCGATATCGCGCACGCGCGCTATGACGCGCGCAAGCTGCGGCTGGTACGCGAGCGCGAGGAAAACGACGCGCGGCTCGCGGCCAAGGCGGCTGCCAAGCTGGAGGCGTTGCGCGCGGAGCCGACGCAGAGCGACGAGGAACGCGCCGCGCAGGCGCGCAAGCAGGCGATCATCCAGGCCGCGATCGAGCGCGCGCGGCAGAAGCAGGCGGCGGCCGGCACGCGCCCGCGCAACACCGATGACGTCTCGCCCGCCGTACAGGCGCAGATCGACGCCGCCGAGGCGCGGCGCGCCCGCGCGGGCCTCCACCCTGCTTCCAAGAAGAACGACAAGGCATGAACGCGAAGAAAATCCAGGCCATTTTCGAGACACTGCGCGAGACCAACCCCACGCCCGAGACCGAGCTCGAATACAGCTCGCCGTTCGAGCTGCTGATTGCGGTGCTGCTTTCCGCGCAGGCGACGGACGTCGGCGTCAACAAGGCAACGCGCAAGCTGTTTCCCGTCGCGCATTCCCCGCAGCAGATGCTCGCGCTGGGAGAAGCCGGATTGATCGATTACATCAAGACGATCGGCCTGTACAAGACCAAGGCGAAGCACGTCATCGAGACATGCCGGATTCTCGTCGAACGGCATGGCGGCAAGGTGCCGCCCGATCGCGAGGCGCTGGAGGCGCTACCGGGGGTGGGACGCAAGACCGCGAACGTGGTGCTGAACACGGCGTTCGGCCAGCCGACGATCGCGGTCGATACGCATATCTTCCGCGTCTCGAACCGCACCAACATCGCACCGGGCAAGAACGTGGACGCGGTCGAGCAGAAGCTGCTCAAGGTGGTGCCCGCCGAGTTCCTGCACGATGCGCACCACTGGCTCATCCTGCATGGGCGCTACGTCTGCAAGGCGCGCAAGCCGGAATGCTGGCATTGCGCGATCGAACCCCTTTGCGAGTATCGGGACAAGACGCTGGCGCCCACGCAGTAAGATCCAACGCGGGATCAGACGATCTTGCAGGCTTCCTCGAACGACAGGCGCGGCAGGCGCGGATGCAGCTTGTCGCCGACACCATAGCCGAGGTTGACGAGGAAATTGACCGACCAGTTGCCCTCGGGGAAGAACGCGGCGTTGACCTTGGCCGCATCGAAGCCCGCCATCGGACCACAGTCCAGACCCAGCGCGCGCGCGGCCAGGATGAAATAGCCGCCCTGCAGCGAGCTGTTCATCAGCGCGTCACGCGCGATCTTTTCCGGCGAACCGGCATACCACGAGCGCGCGTCGGCGTGCGGAAACAGCTTGGGCAACTGATCGTGGAATTTGTTGTCGAACGCAATGATCGCGGTCACCGGGGCGGTGCGCGTCTTTTCGGTGTTGCCGGCCGACACGCATTCCACGAGGCGCGCCTTCTCGGCGGCCGACTTCACGAACACGATGCGCGCGGGCGTGCTGTTGGCGGCGGTCGGGCCGAACTTCATCGCTTCGTAGATCTCGCGCAGCACGGCATCATCGACGCCCTTGTCCTGCCAGACGTTGTGGGTACGCGCTTCGGTGAACAGCTTGGCCATCGCGGCCGGATCGATCGTTGTCATGGGTTGCGGCTCTGGGTTTCAGGGAAAAGACCGTGCGATTTTACCGGCACCCCTTCCGTTGCCACGCAATGGCCTTGTGCAACTTCGTCAATTCTTTTGATCGTCTACAATGGCGGCCATCATGTTCAATCCCTCACGAGAAGAAGTCCGCCGGTTCTTCTGCGATGCCTGGCAGAAGCAGATCGCGGGCAGTGTCCTGACGCCGCTCGAGGCCATCGCCGCCGACTGGATCGCCGAGCATCCCGAGTATCAGCAACTGCTGACGGACACCGAAGGCGCGCTGGCGGAGGCGTACACGCCCGAGCGCGGGCAGACCAACCCGTTCCTCCACCTGTCGATGCATCTGTCGATTTCCGAGCAGATCTCGATCGACCAGCCGCCGGGCATCCGGGGCGCCTATGAGGCGCTGGCGCGCCGGCTGGACTCGCCGCACGAGGCGCAGCATCAGGTCATGGAGTGCCTGGGCGAAATGCTGTGGAACGCACAACGCACGGGACTGCCGCCCGACGGGCAGGCTTATATCGATGCGGTGAGGCGTCGCGCAGGCGCCTGATACGGCTCGCGGCTCGGGGATCAGATTCCGACAAACACTGACAAGTGATTTGCCGGTGCCATGCTAGCCTTTGCGGCATCGCCAATCTGACACATCGCGCGCCATCCCGGCGCGCCATGCTCCGTTCCCATGACCGCTATTGCGCCCGCCCGCGCCGCGTCTGCCCGCGCCCTGCCGCACCGCCTTCCGCCCCTGCGCGCCCCCTTCGCGGGCGCGCTCGCGTCCGCCCTCCTTGCCATGCCGTTTGCCGCGCAGGCCGCCGTCACGCTGCTGCAGCCGCCGCGCGTGGTCGATGGCACGCAGCCGCTGACGGTCACATTGCTGGTGGTCGGCGACGCGGAGACGCGCCGCTTCGAGGTGCCCGCCACGCTTGCAGTGACGGCCTCGGCCGACATGACCGCGCCGATCCGCGTGGAGGCGCGGCGCGTGGGATCGGGGCCGGCGGTGTTGCAACTGAAGAACGGCGAGACCCGCACGATCCGCTATACCGCGCGGTGGCCCGACGCGCTGCGCGGGCAGGTGCGGCTCGACGTGGCGGGCATCGATGCCGCGCCCGTGCTCGTGAGCCTGAACCGGGCACCGGTGGCCGGCGCCGCTTCGGTCGCCGCAACCCCGGGCGCCGCGGCCCTGCCGCCGAACGGCACGGCGCCCGAAGTGCCACCGGCCGGTGCGGCACCGGAGACGGCCGTGGCGACCGTGCCCCCCGAAGCCGGCCCCGCGCCCGCGGACCTGCGCGACGCACAGCGGCTCTCGTTCAACGAGCCGATGTACATCATGTTCGGCGGCCATGACGGCGCAAACGCCAAATTCCAGCTGAGCTTCAAGTTCCGGATCTTCGAAGGCAAAGACCCGAACTCGAAGGCGGTGCTCGACAACCTGTACTTCGGCTACACGCAGTTCTCGCTATGGGACCTGAGCGGCGAATCGCGGCCTTTCCGCGATACCAACTATCGCCCGAGCCTCTATTACTACCTGTCCGATACGGGCGTGCGCAACAACGTCATCAGCCGGCTGTCCGTCGCGACGGGCTTCGAGCATGAATCGAACGGGCTCGGCGGCGACAGTTCGCGCGGCATCAATACGTTGTTCGTGACCCCGACGATGTACTTCGGCGACCAGACCGACTGGCACTGGCGTGTCGCGCCGAAGCTGTACGCGTACGTGGGCAAGAGCGATAACGAGGACATTGCGCATTATCGCGGCTACATGGACCTCAATATCGCGTACGGGAAACCCGACTCGTGGGAAGTCGCCGCCACGCTGCGCAAGGGCACGCGCAAGGGATACGGCAGCGTGAACGCCGCCCTGACGTATCCGCTCGCGCGGATCGTGCCCGGCACGGCGGGCTACCTGATGGCGGGCTGGTTCTACGGCTACGGCGAATCGCTGATCGATTACAACCAGAAGTCGCCGTGGCAGTTCCGCATCGGGTACGCGTTGTCGCGCTAGGTCCGGTTAGCCGGCCAGCGGCTTCCCACCGGCCTTGAGGCGCGCGTTGCCGACAGCCGCCGCGAACTGGCCGTGACCATGCCAGCCGGTGGCGCGGCCGAGCTTCTTGCCCTTGTGGAAGAACATGAAGACCGGAATGCCGTGCAGCCCGAATCGGCGGCCGAGTTCCGGATGCGCGTAGACGTTGGCATGGAGCCAGTGCACGTTGAGCGCGCGGATCGGGTCGGGATTGGCGAGCATCGCCTTCTTGGCCATCTCGCAATTGAAGCAGTCCACGCCCCAGAAGAAGACGCAGACGAGGTCGTCGCCGGCTTCGGCGATGGCGGCGTCGATGGTCGCGCCATCGACCTCGCGCATGCCGAAGGCTTCGAAGGCGCGGTGGTCGAGATGCGGCGGCGTGGGCGATGCCGGTGCATTCGTGTCGCCCGCTTCGGCCGGTTCAGTGGATTCGGTCGGTTCTGTCATGGGGACTCCTGAAAAGCCGAACGCCCGGGCCAAGGGCACCGGGCGTTCGTGACGGCTGACTGGGAGAGACGGCCTCAGCGCGGCGCCGAGACGGTCACGAGTGCCGGACGCAGGACGCGGTCGGCAATCAGGTAGCCGCGCTGCAGCACGTTGACGACGGTGTTCGGCTCCTGCTCGGACGGCACCATCGAAATGGCCTGGTGGCGATGCGGGTCGAACTTCTCGCCTACCGGGTTCAGTTCGACGATCTTGCCGCGCTCGAAGGCGCTGGCGAGCTGACGCGCGGTCAGTTGCACGCCCTCGCGCAGCTTGGCGAGATCGTTCGTGTTGTCGGCGAGCGCGGCCTGGAGGCTGTCCATGACCGGCAGCAGGTTGTCCGCGAAGTTCTCGATCGCGAACTTGTGGGCCTTGGCGACGTCCTCCTGGGCGCGCCGGCGGATGTTCTCGCCTTCCGCGGTGGCGCGCAGGAACATGTCGTAATGCTCCTTGGCCTTGGCTTCGAGGTCGGCGACCTGTTGCGTCAGTTGCGCGACCAGGTCGTCACCGCCGGCTTGCTGTACGCCGGGCGCGGCTTGTGCGTCGTCTGCGGCAGCGGGAGATGGCGTCTGATTCTGTTCTTCCATGTCGTTCAATCTGTATGCAAAAAAGGCTTTGAGAGTCGGCAAGTGTAGCGCGCAGTTGGCGGCGCCCGGCGGTTTTTCAAGAGGTGCCGGTTCGGATCCTTCGAAACAAGCCGTTACAAACGCAGGCGAATCGTCACCGGGACGTCATTGCCTTGCTGCGGCGCACACACTACTATTCATGGTGAAAAAATGACAAAAATGATGCGGGAGGTAGAGGTGAATCGCTATGGGGATCATGGGGATCGTCCCACTGCCGACTTCAGAAGGTTTGCCATGCATAAGATGCCTGTGGTGACGTTCTGCCTGGTGGCCGCACTGGCGCTGATGACGGTGTTCATCTGCGTCTCCGGCGCCTTTACTCCGCGGGAAACCGAATACGGGAGCGGCAAAGCCGTCTTCAAACACTACCTGGTCCACTACGTCCGATGACCGAGCGTCCGATGTCGGGCGTTCGACTTTCAGTGCCTAAAGTCGTCGATCCGGCGGCGGTCCCGCTTGGTCGGCCGGCCCTGCAGTTGCGCGGTCGGCTCGTTCTGATACCGGCGCCGCTCGGCGTCCTGCTCCCGCTTTGCCACGCTGGCCGGCGTCTCCTCGTATAGCGTCTGCGCGACCGGCGCCGGCCCGCGGGCTGCGGCGATACCTTTCACCACGATTTCCCAGCGCTGCTGGTAGGCCTCGATGACGATCGTGTCGCCCGGCTTGACCTCGCGCGAATTCTTCACCGCCTGGCCATTGACCTCGACGCGGCCCCGGTCCACGGCTTCTGCCGCCAGCGAGCGCGTCTTGAAGAACCGCGCGCACCAGAGCCACTTGTCGATGCGCAGTCGCGCATCGGGTTCGAAATCCACATTCATGTTCGTACCCCTCAGGCTGCCGCCCCCCGCGTCTGCGCGCGCGCCCGGCGCGCGTCCAGTTCATGAGGATGCGGCGCGCGCAGCGGCCAACCCTGCAGATGCTGCAGCGCGATCTCGGCCAGCCCCGCAATCCATGGCTGCGCGTCGTTCATACAAGGGATGAAGTGAAAATCCTTGCCGCCCGCCACGCGGAACTCGGACTGTCCCTCCATCGCGATTTCTTCCAGCGTCTCGATGCAGTCGGCCGGGAATCCCGGGCAGAACACATCGACGCGCGCGGTGCCGACGCGGCCAAGCTCGGTGAGCGTCGGCGCGGTATAGGGCTGCAGCCACTCGGCCTTGCCGAAGCGCGACTGGAACGTGACCTGATACTGCCCCGGCTGCAGTCCTAGCGCCTCGCCCAGCAGCCGGCCAGTCTTCAGGCACTCGCAGTGATACGGGTCGCCAAGGTCGAGCAGCCGTCGCGGCAGACCGTGGAACGACAGAATGAGCTTGTCACCGCGCGCGAAATCCGGCGCGCCGTGCTGCGCCCAGTATGCGCCCACCTGCTGGTGCAGCGCGGAGATATAGGCCGGATGATCGTGAAAATGCTTCACGAGCCGCAGTTCGGGCTGATTGCGCCACTGGCCGAGTACGCGGAACAGCTCGTCGAACGCCGTGGCGGTGGTCGTGCCAGAGAACTGCGGATACAGCGGCAGCACGAGGATCCGTTCGGTACCCTGACGGCGCAGGGCCTCCAGCACAGAGCCGATCGACGGATTGCCGTAGCGCATCGCGCAGGCGACCGTGACGTCGTGGCCCTGCTGGATCATCAGCTGCTGGAGCGCGTGGGCCTGCCGTTCGGTGTAGACGAGCAGCGGCGAGCCCGTCATGTGGGCTTCCCGCAGCCAGATCGATTCGTACTTCATGGCCGACGCGCGCGAGCGGATCGGCAGGATCACGCCGTGGAGGATCGGCAGCCACGCGGCCCGGGGAATTTCGACCACGCGGGGGTCGCCGAGGAATTGCGCCAGATAGCGGCCGACCGCCTTTGGCGTGGGGGCATCGGGTGTGCCCAGGTTGATCAGCAGGATCGCGGTGCGCGGGGCCTGCCCATGCTGGTAAGTCGGTTCCGGTGCAAACGTCATAGAGTTCCCGTAGGCGCCGCGGGCCATGCGGCCGCGCGGCCGGCGCGGTTCAGTTCTGGCTCAGCGCGCTGGAGAGCAGCCGCGCGGTGATATCGACGATGGGAATCACGCGCTCGTAGGCCATGCGCGTGGGGCCGATCACGCCTAGCGTGCCGACGATCTGGCCGTCGACCTCGTACGGCGCGGTGATCACCGCCATGTCCTCGATGGGCACGAGCTGGCTCTCCCCGCCAATGAAGATCTGCACGCCCTGCGCGTGGCTGGACACGTCGAGCAGCTGAAGCAGGTTGGTCTTGTGCTCGAACACGTCGAACAGCCGGCGCAGCTTGTCCATGCTCGAGGCGAGGTCTTCCACCTCCAGCAGCTTGCGCTCGCCCGAGATGAAGACCTGATCGTCGTCTTCAGCCATGGCGCTGCTGCCCGCCTCCACCGCGGCCTGCATCAGCGACGACATGTCGCGCCGCAGATCCTGCAGTTCCACGCGCATGTGGTCGCGCACGGCGTCGAAGCTCATGCCCGTGTAATGCGTGTTGAAGTAGTTCGCGGCCTCGATCAGCTGGGCCGGTGTATAGGGGCGTTCGGTCTGAATGATCCTATTCTGGACATCCCCCTCCGGACTGACGATGATCAGCAGGATGCGCTTTTCGGACAGCCGCATGAATTCGACCTGCCGGAACGACTGGGCGCGCCGCGGCGTCATGACCACGCCCGCGAACCGCGACAGGTTCGACAGCGTGTGCGCGGCCGTGGTGATCATCCGCTGCGGCGTCTGCTGGGGGCCCGCCAGCTGGCCCTGGATCTGCCCGGCCAGATCGGCGAGCTGCGCCGCGAGTTCGGGGCCACGGTCCAGCGGCCGCGCGGTCAGCATCGAATCCACGAACAGCCGGTAGCCGCGCGGCGTGGGAATCCGGCCCGCGGACGTATGCGGACTGGCGATGAAGCCCATCTCCTCGAGATCGGACATCACGTTGCGGATCGTCGCGGGCGACAGGTCGAGCCCCGAGTACTTGGACAGCGTCCGCGAGCCCACGGGCTGTCCCTCGGCGATATACCGCTCGATCAGCGTCTTCAGTAGGGTTTTCGAACGTTCGTCCATAATGCCCAGATTCTAATCAAGTTTTCCGGCTCTGGGCGGGCTTGCGCCATCCCCCGGAGCGGCTGCTGACAACGGTCATATCGGTATGGTCTAATCCCGCCATGTCCGTACCGCCCAAAGCCAGCGCGCCGCGCGCGCCGTTCAAGACCATCGCCCTCGTGGGCCGCCATTCCACCGCCGGGATCGAAGGCCCGCTGGAGGAGATCGCGTCGTGCGTGTCGCGCATCGGCCAGGACGTGGTGTTCGAGCGCGAGACCGCGCAGGCCACGGGTCTGACCGGGTATCCCGCGCTGACGCCCGAGGAAATCGCCCGCACCGCCGACGTGGCCGTGGTCCTCGGCGGCGACGGCACGCTGCTGGGCATCGCGCGGCAGCTGGCCGGCGCCGGCGTGCCGCTGATCGGCGTCAACCACGGGCGGCTCGGCTTCATGACCGACATTCCGCTCGACGACGTCACCACCGTGCTGCCCGCCATGCTGTCCGGCCATTACGAGGCCGAGACCCGCATGCTGCTCGAGTCCCGGGTGATCCGCGACGACGAGATCATCTTCACCGCGCTGGCGCTCAACGACGTGGTGGTGAACCGTTCGGGCATCTCGGGCATGGTCGAACTCGCGGTGTCGGTGGATGGCTACCATATGTACAACCAGCGTTCGGACGGCCTGATCGTGTCCACGCCGACGGGCTCCACCGCGTATGCGCTGTCCGCCGGCGGTCCGATCCTGCATCCTACGCTCTCCGGGCTGGTGCTCGTGCCCATCGCGCCGCATGCGTTGTCGAACCGCCCGATCGTGCTGCCGCACGACGCGGAGGTGACCATCGAGGTGGCGACCGCGCGCGATGCCAGTGTGAATTTCGACATGCAGTCCCTGACGTCGCTGCTGCCGGGCGACCGCATCGTCGTCCGCCGCGCCGCGAAGGCCGTGCAGCTGCTGCATCCGGTCGGCTACAACTACTACGCCACGCTGCGCAAGAAGCTACATTGGCACGAATACCCTACCGAGGACAATCGGCTTTGATCTGACAAAGGGCCTGCCTCCGACGAACCCGACGCATGCCGACGCACGCCGGGCACGCCGCGGGCCACCCTCCCCCCCTATCCGCACCGTAACCACCTCTCCCGCCCACCGCTCACGATGCTGCGCAGCCTGTCCATCCGCGACTTCGTCATCGTCGATACGCTCGACCTCGACTTCTCCGCCGGTTTCACCGTGTTCACCGGGGAAACCGGCGCCGGCAAGTCGATCCTGATCGATGCGCTCGCGCTCGTGCTTGGCGAGCGGGCCGATGCCGGCGTGGTGCGCGAAGGCGCCGCGCGCGCGAGCATCAGCGCGACCTTTGGCACCCATCCCGCGCTCGACGCGTGGCTGGCGGAGCGCGAGCTCGGCGCCGACGACGGCAACAGCGAGGTGCTGCTGCGCCGGACCGTCGATGCGAGCGGGCGCGGCAAGGCCTTTATCAACGGCGCCGCGGCGACGCTCGCGCAATTGCGCGAGGTGGGCGACCAGCTCGTCGATATCCATGGCCAGCACGCGCATCAGCAACTGCTGCGGCCCGACGCGCAACGCCTGCTGTTCGACGCCCATGCGGGCCTGACGCTGCAGACCGCCGCGGTGGCCGAGGCGTGGCGCGCATGGCGCGCCTGCGTGAAGCAGCGCGAGGCGGTCGAGCAGCAGTCGCGCGAGATGCAGCTGGAGCGCGAGCGGCTCGAATGGCAGGTGGGCGAACTGGAGAAGCTCGCGCCGCAACCGGGCGAGTGGGACGAGATCCAGACCGAATACAACCGGCTGTCGCACGCGGCCAGCCTGATCGACGGCAGCCGCGCGGCGCTCGACGCGCTGCACGAGGCCGATGGCTCGGTACTGTCGGCGCTCAACAGCCTCGTGCAGAAGATCCGTCAGCTCGCCGACCTCGATCCCGCGCTGAACGACGTGCTGGCGGCGCTCGAACCCGCCCAGGTGCAGGCCGAGGAAGCCGCGCACTCGCTCTCGCGTTACGTCGATCGCGTGGAACTCGACCCCGAGCGGCTCCAGGCCGTGGAAGCGCGCATGCAGGCGATTCACACGACCGCGCGGAAGTACCGGCTGCCCCCCGAGCAACTGCCCGACGAGCTGCTCGCGCGCCGCCAGCAACTCGACGACCTCCAGTCCGCGCAGGACATCAACAAGATCGTCGCGCGCGAGACGGCGGCGCGGGGCGCCTACCTGACGCTCGCGCAGCATCTGTCGGCCGCGCGCAAGGTAGCCGCCGAGGCGCTGTCCGCGGCGGTCACCGACGCCATGCAGGGGCTCTCGATGGCCGGCGGCGCGTTCTCGGTGGCACTGCACCCGCTCGAAGACGGCCAGAGCTACGGGCTGGAGCAGGTGGAATTCCTCGTCGCCGGCCACGCGGGCGTGACCGCGCGCCCGCTCGCGCGCGTGGCGTCGGGCGGCGAACTGGCCCGGATCAGCCTCGCGATCTCGGTGATCACGAGCGAAGCCGCGCCCACGCCGACGCTGATCTTCGACGAGGTGGATACCGGCATCGGCGGCGCGGTGGCCGAAGTGGTCGGACGCCGGCTGCAGGAACTCGGGCGCGCGCGGCAGGTGCTGTGCGTCACCCATCTGCCGCAGGTGGCCGCGCAGGCGGGCACGCATCTGCTGGTCAGCAAGGAGACGGTCGACGATGGCGCGCAGGCCGGCCCGATCACGCGATCGCGCATCCGGCCGCTCGATGCCGAGGGCCGGGTGGCCGAGACCGCGCGCATGCTCGGCGGCGCCACGGTGACTGCCACCACGCTGCAACATGCCGAGGAGATGCTCGCGCAAGGCGCGCGGGGCGGCCCGGCGGCCAATGCGGCAGGCAAGGGAACGAAGGCCGACAAGGAAGGCCGGCGCGCACGGCGCGCTTAACTTTTACCGCCGGCGCGGCGATGCGCCGGTCGAGGAGCGACACGAGATGACCCATGGCAAGCCGCAAGGCCGCCCTGTCTGGAAAACGTCGGACCGCCGGCAGGCGCGTCCGATGCGCCGCGCCATGCTGAGCACGATGGTCGCGGCCGCCGCCGTGGCCTGCCTGGCCGCGATGTCCGGTTGCGCGTCGGAGTCGCGTTCCTACGCGCCGCCGCCCGGCAGCATTACCGACGATCGCGCCATCGGCGACATCATGGTCCGCTTCACGCCCCCGGAGGTTATCGTGTCCGAGGATGCGGGCAAGCTGCTCGCGGGCATCGCGGGGCCGTACCGCTATCTGGTCAAGCGGCCGATGTCGGGCGGCGTGTGGCTCGTGACGGCCATCAGCAAGTCGCCCGATGCCACGCTCGACCAGGCCGTGACGGTGCTGCGCGCCGCGCCGCGCATCGAGACCGCCGAGCCGGACCGTCTGCTCAAGCCGCATCGCGCGATCCCGCGGACGCGGGACATGCCATCGAACTAGCCAGGCATGGGAAACGCTCGAAACGCGCAACAAAGTCAAAAAACGGAAGTTTGAAGTCCACCGCGCTCACTCGCCCTACCTTACGCTGTCGCTGAAACACACACAGGAGGCCTAGATGCCCACAGCAGCGCCGCAGTCAATGTCCTGGTCAAGCATTGCACAACGCCCCAGCCGATGGCGGCGGTGGCATGTTGGCCGTGTGGTGCTCACCTCCATGGCCATGCTGGCCGCGGCCGCCTCGCTGGCCGTGCCAATGGCCGCGCACGCCGACACCACCGTCGCGCTCAAGACGGCGCCCCGGCATGCGGTCAACTATACGGGCAACTACATCGTCCGGTGGCGCGACGGGCAGGCCCCTTCCGACAACACGGCCGAGACCGCCAGACGCATGCAGCAGGTGCAGGACAGCACCGGCGTCGCGCTGGCCGTCAAGCGCAAGATGGGCGGCGCGCTGCAACTGCTGTCGGTGTCGAATGCCTCCGGAGAGGACCCCGAAGCCGTGGCCGCGCGGCTGCGCAAGGATCCGCGCATTGCCGACGCGGTACCCGACCGCTGGCTGCGCGTGCACGACACCACGCCGAACGATCCGGAGTTCGTGCCGAATCAGATTTACCTTGGCTCGCCGCAACAGGCCGTGGGCGGCGTCAATCTGCCCAAGGCGTGGGACCGGACGCGCGGCAGCAACGCCGTGGTGATCGCGGTGGTGGATACGGGGTATCTGCCCCACCCCGATCTGGTGAGCCGCATCATTCCCGGCTACGACTTCATCACGCAGCCCGTCGTGTCCAACGACGGCGACGGCCGCGATGCCGATCCGCGCGACCCCGGCGATAACGAACCGGTCGGTACCGTGTGTTCCGATGGCACCGTGAACACGGCGGTACCGAGCACGTGGCATGGCACGCGCGTGGCCAGCGTGCTGGGCGCCGTGACGAACAACGGCACCAATATCGCCGGCGTCGACTGGAATGCGCAGATCCTGCCGGTGCGCGTCTCCGGACGCTGCGGCGCGCAGCTGTCGGACACCGTCGATGGCATGCGCTGGGCCGGCGGCCTGTCGGTGCCCGGCGTGCCCGACAACCCGACGCCGGCGCGCGTGATCAACGTCAGCCTCGGCGGCGGAACGTGCAGCTCCGTCGAGCAGCAGGCGATCAACGACCTGACCGCGCGCGGCGCCGTGGTCGTCGCGGCCGCGGGCAATGCGGCGCCTGGGCAGGTGGCGGGCGGCGTCGAAGCCCCGGCCGACTGCGCGGGCGTGATCGCGGTGACCGCGCATGCGAACGACGGCGAGAACGCGAGCTATGCCAATGTGGGCCCCGAGGTCGCGATCAGCGCGCCGGGCGGCGGCTGCGGCAACTCCAGGGTGCAGAACGGTGCGTGCGTGGGCGGGCAGTCGGTGATTCGCACGCTCGCCAATGACGGCACCTCGACGCCGACGACGTACAACGTGTCCTCGGCGCAGGGCACGAGCTTTGCCACGCCGATGGTGTCGGGCGTGATCGGGCTCATGCTCGCGGTGAATCCTTCGCTGACGCCCGCGCAGATCATTGCCACGCTGAAGACCTCCGCGCGGCCGCATCCCGCCAATACGTTCTGCATGCGGACCTCCACGGCGGTCTGCGGCGCGGGGCTGCTCGATGCGGACGCGGCGGTCGCCCTCGCGCCGACACCGCCTGCGACGGCGACGCCGCCCACGGCCGCGCAGCCTGTGACGGACACCAGCAGCAACGGCGGCGGCGGTGGCGGCGGTGCCGTCGCGCCGTGGCTGGCGGTGTTGCTCGCGGTGGGCGGTGCGGTGGGATTTGCCCTGCGGCGCAGGGGCTGGGTCCGCCGTTAAGTCAGGTAGAGGCTGGCGGGGGTTGGCAGACGGCCGGCGGCGCGTTCAACGCCGGCGGTTGCTCCACCACTCCTGCAGGATCCAGCACGCAAGGCCGGCCACCGCGCCGGCGGCGTGGGCAGCGCGCACGACGCCGAAGCCCCACGATGGGTCGAATACGATGGCGGCCAGCCATGACTGTTCGGCCCATACCTTGACCAATACGGCGACGCACATCGCCACGCCGATCACGCGTGACAGGCCCGCGGCCTGAAGTAGCCGCAGGCCGCCCCAGAGCGCCACGCCGTGCAGCGCGCCCGACAGGCCGCCGTACCATCCGATCGATGGCATCTGAAGCATCGCCACCTGCGTGGCGACGCCGCAGATCGTCAGCACGGCGAGCAGCTCGCGCGGCCGCGCTTCCCGCGCGATGAGCAACAGCAGGCCGCTGCACGCGGCCACGTCGGTCAGCCAGTGCTTCCACCCGAGATGGACCCACATCGCCGTCACGACGCGCCACCACTCGCCGTCCGCGCGCACCGCGTCGCGCAGATACAAGCCGTGGGCATGGAGCCAGGGGACGAACGTGAACAGCGCGGACACGATGGCCACACCTGCCACGGTCGCTGCCATCGGACCCGTGCCAGTGTGGGTCCGCCCCGGGGCGGGAGTAGCGAGCGTCGCGGGCGTAGCGGAAGGCGCGGAGGTTGCGCCTCCCGGCTCGGCCGGAGGCCTCCCGTCAGCCGTCATCGCGCACCGCGGCCATCCCGCCACTCAGCCATCGCCGAACACCGCCGTCCAGAGCGCCCGCACGCGCGCGGTCTCGTTGGCGACGCTGGCCGGCGGCACGCGCGCCTGCGCATGGCCGTCGAGGCGAAGCTGGTGCTGGCGCGCGCGGAACAGGCGGTACGCATCGCCGACCTCTCCCGCGAGCGTGGTATCGATCAGGCCCAGTTCCCCCGCGATCCGCAGCAGCGCGATGTTGCCCGCATTGCGCGTCAGCGCGGGATGCGCCCGGCTGTGCAGCAGCACGAGGTACTGCACCGTGAATTCGATGTCGACCATGCCGCCGCGATCGTGCTTGAGGTCGAACAGCGCGGTCGGGTTCGGATGCCCGTCGGACACCTTGCCGCGCATCTCGACGATCTCCGCGCGCAATGCGTCCGCATCGCGCGGCTGGCACAACACGTCCTGCCGCAGCGATTCGAAGCGCGCGCCGATCTCGGCATCGCCCGCGCAGAAGCGCGCGCGCGTGAGCGCCTGATGCTCCCAGACCCATGCGGTGTTGTCCCCCTCGCGGAATTGATAGCGGCGGAACGCATCGAAGCTTGTGACGAGCAGACCCGCCTCGCCATTGGGCCGCAGCCGCGTGTCGACGTCGAACAGCATGCCGGCCGCGGTATGGCTCGTGAGCCAGGTGATGAGCCGCCGCGCATAGGCCGCGTAGACCTCGGGCGCGCGCTCGTGCGGATCGTCGTACAGGAACACGATGTCGAGGTCCGACGAATACCCGAGTTCCTTGCCGCCCAGCCGCCCATACGCGATGACCGCGAAGCGCGGCGTCTCCGTATGACGCGTGGCGAGCTGCCGCCACACGGCCTGCAGCGTGACTTCGAGCATCGCATCGGCCAGATCCGACAACCGGTCCGCGATCTGCTCGACGGTCAGCGTGCCGCGCAGGTCCTGCAGCAGCACGCGGAACGTCTCGGCATGGTGCTCGCGGCGCAGGATGTCCATCTGCGTCTCCACCTGCCCGTCCGACGCGGCCAGACGATCGGCCAGGCGTTGACGGAAGGCGGGCCAGTCCGGCGCGCCGGCCAGCGCATCGCTGTCGAGCAGTTCGTCGAGCAGTTGCGGGTGACGCGTGAGGTAGGCCGCGGCCCAGCGCGACGCGTGCAGCGTGTGGGCGACCCGATCCATCGCCTGCGGATACTCGGACAGCAGCGACAGGTACGACGCGCGCCGGCTGATCGCGTCGAGAAAATCGAGAAAGCGCGCGATCGTGCTGTCCGCATCCTCCTGCCGCGCGGCAAGGTCGAGCGCGCGGTTCACGAGCTGATCGAAGCGCGCGCGGCTCGTCTCGGACAACGCGCGGTAGCGGACCGACGTGGCGATGGCGCGCAGGCGGTCGTAGAGCCCCGTGCAGTCGCTGAACCCGGCGGCCTGCAGGCGCTGGCACGGCGTCGATTCCGGATCGGTCTCGTCGGGACCCTCCTGCGACGCGCGCGTGGCGGCTTCCTCGCGAACGAGTTCCGGCCACAGTTCCTCGGCCGGCTGCGTGTCGCCCTCCGCGTACGGATCGGCGAAGGTCGCCTCGAACTGCTGCGCCACGGGCTGCTGCAGCGCATGCATGCGCTCCAGCAGCGCCTGCCAGTCCTCGCAGCCCATCGACAACGCCACGGCATGCTGCTCCTCGGGCGCGGTGGGCAGATGGTGCGTCTGCGCGTCGTCGCGGTATTGGAGGCGGTGCTCGAGCTGCCGCAGGAAGCGGTAGGCATCGGCGAGTTGCTCGGCCTGCCCCGCCGGCAGCAGGTTGCGCTCCACGGCCACCGCCAGCACTTCCAGCGTCGGCCGCACGCGCAGCGCGGGGTCCTGCCCGCCGCGAATGAGCTGGAAGACCTGCGCCATGAATTCGATCTCGCGGATCCCGCCGCGCCCGAGCTTGATGTTGAACGAGCGCTGGTTCATCCCGTGGCCGGCCAGCCCGCCGCTCCGCTTGGCCGCTTCCGCCCGGATCTGCGCGTGCAGCGACCGGATGGCCGCGATCACGCCATAGTCGAGGTAGCGGCGGAAGATGAACGGCGTGGTCAGCCGCTCGAGCAGGGCCGCCGTCCGCTGGGCATGCGGCGAGTCCTGCGCGGAGACGATCCGGCCCTTGATCCACGCATAGCGCTCCCACTCGCGACCCTGCACGATCAGGTATTCCTCGAGCATCCCCAGGCTGCACACGAGCGGCCCCGCGTCGCCGTTCGGGCGCAGTCGCATGTCCACGCGGAAGACGTAGCCATCCGCGGTGACTTCGGACAGCAGGTTGATCAGGCGCCGGCCGAGCCGGATGAAATATTCGTGGTTGGACAGCGAGCGCGTGCCGCCCTGGGTGTCGCCGTCCTCGTCGTAGAGGAAGATCAGGTCGATGTCCGACGACACATTGAGCTCGCGGCCGCCGAGCTTGCCCATGCCGACCACGACCAGTTCCTGCACCTCGCTGCCCTGCTGGCACGTGGGCCGGCCGAAGGTCGCGGCAAGGTCGTCGCCGAGCACGTGCAGGCCGTGCTGAATGGCGAGTTCCGCGAGGTCCGTCATCGCGCCCGTGACCTCGGCCAGCGTGGCGGCGCCGCGCAGGTCGCGCTCGACGATCGCGCACATGACCTCGGCACGCAGCCGGCGCAGCGCCCGGCCCGCGGCGGCATCGACATCGGCGGCGGGCTCGTGCAGCGCCGAGAGACGCGCCTCCATCCACGCGCGTGTCAGCGGCGCGGCGGCCGCCCGCGTTACGACCTCTGCGACCTCCGGGCGCGCCTGCAGGACGCGGCGCGCGTAATGGGAATAGGCCGCCGAGTACAATACGTGGCCCTCGCCATCGAGACGCGACGGATCCATTGCGGGCATGGTCGCGAACGCGCCTTCGGCCATATTGCCGAGCGCGGCGGAAGTGACGCTCGCGTCATACTGCGCGGGGTTCGAATCACCGCGCGGACCGATGTTGGCCTCGATGTTGGGCTCGATGTTCGGGTCCGCGTTCGGATCGCCGGCCGCCGGTGCGGAACCTGTCGGATCGATGGCAGTCATTCCATTAACTTTTCGTGCTGGACCACTTTGGAGAGCGGCTAGTATTGTCGGATAATCTGCCCATGTCCAGCCGCCCCTCCGCCTCCGCCGACGGTTCCGCGACCCCTGCGCGCGCGGGCGGCCCGGGCAACCGGGGTCACGAAAACGCCGCCGCCGTGCTGCCGTCCCCGACGGCGGGCGCGCGCCCCGCATCGCCTCACGCTTCCGGTTTGCCCGGTTTGAATACGCCCTCCCCGACTTCCCCCGGCGGCTGGCGCGCGCACGCAGGTGGATACCTCCGCGCGCTGCCGCGCCGTTTCTGGCACGCGCTGCGCGCGGCGGCCGCCCATCCGTGCTGGCGCTGGCTGCTGCGCATGGCCATCCGCGTGGCGATCCTGCTCGCGGTGCTGGCGCTCGCCATCGGCATGCTCGTCCGCTTCGTGTTGTGGCCGCAGGCGCACGAGGCGCGCAAATGGCTCGAGCAGCGGGCCTCCACCGAACTGCACGCGCAGTTCACGATTGGCGAACTCGACACCTTCTGGGACGGCTGGCATCCGGCCTTCCGCGCGCGCAACGTGCGCGCCGTGGACCCCCAGCAGCGGGTGCTGATGGAAACGGGCACGCTCGACGGCACGCTGGCCTGGCAGTCGCTGGCCGGGCTGAGCTTGCAGTTTGCGAGCGTCAAGGCTAGCGGCACCGACGTGCTGATCCGCCGGACCTCCGATGGGGTTCTCCTCGTGGCGGGCGTGCCCGTGGAGACGCGGGCGAGCACGGCCGGGGACGACCGCTTTCTGAACTGGGTCATGAGCCAGGGCAGCATCGAACTGACGAACGGCCATCTGCGCTGGCTCGACGAACGCGCGGGCCTACCGCAGCTCGACGTGGCCGACATCCACTTCAGCGCGCTGCGCGACGGCGGTCACCATACGCTCCGGCTGGAAGCGCGCAGCACGGCGCTGGCGCCGCAGCCGCTGGTGATCCAGGCCAGCTTCCGACACGACTATCTGCACGACCCCGGCAACTGGATGCACTGGAACGGCCAGGCCGACTGGGATTTCACGCAGGTGCAGTTGCCCGTGGTGCAGCGCTACCTGCCGATCTTCGACAAGGTGGATAGCGGTACCTTCAGCATGAGCGGCACGGTGGACTTCCGCGCCGGCAACATCCAGCGCAGCCAGACGCGGTTACGCGCCGGCGCCGTGGACCTGCAGCTCACGGGCGCGCCCTCGCCGCTCAAGCTCGCCAACGCGCAGGCGTACCTGATTCACAGCGCCGACCGCGCGGGCAACAACCGCCTGACCATCGACACGCTGCTGTGGCAGGCCGAGCCGATCGCCGGACCGCCGAGCGCATCCGATCCGGGCCTGCGCGAAGGCATGCGCAAGGTCACGATCGACTGGAACCGCGACAAGCAGGGCGTGCTGCGCAAGTTCGCGCTCAAGGCGCCAACGTTCGACCTCAATACGGTGCGCGCGCTGGCCACGTCGATGCCGATCGATACGGAGATGCTGCGTCAGCTTCGCGCGCTGCAGCCGGCCGGCCATATCGACAACCTCGACATCGCCTGGGCGCGCGAGCGCGCGAGCCTGCTCGACAGCCGGCCGCGCGCGCCCCACTACACCGTGCAGGGCACGCTGCGCGGCGTCTCGGTCAACGGCCAGCCCGCCGTGCCCGCGATGTCGGCGGACGGCCATCCGCGCGTGGGCACGCCGGGGTTCTCGCGCCTCTCCGGCAGCTTCAGCTTCGACGAACGCCAGGGCACCGCGCGCGTGGACAGCGCAGGCGCGACGCTGATCCTGCCCGGCCTGTTCGAGGATCCGCGCGTGCCGTTCGACGAGCTCGCGGGCGAGGTCCGCTGGACGCACGAGCAGGACAAGCTCGTCATCCGCACCGAAGGGCTCCGCTTCGCCAACGCCGACGTGGCGGGTACGCTGCGCGGCAGCTGGCGCGCGGGCGGCGACGGCGCGAGCGGTATCGCGGACATGTCGGGCGAGCTCGCGCGCGTGCAGGCCGCCCGCATCCCGCGCTACCTGCCGCTCTCGATGCCGCACACGCGGCAGTATCTGGCGGGCGCGCTGGTCGGCGGCGATGCATCGGACGTCAAGTTCCTCGTACGCGGCGACCTCTTCCACTTTCCGTTCCACGCGCCGAACGAGAAGGCGGGCGATTTCCGGGTGGACGTGCCGATGCATCGCGTGAGCTATCAGGTTGCCCCGCACGAAACCGGTCCCACGGGCGGCAAAGCATGGCCCGACTTCAGCGAGATCGACGGGCACCTCGTGTTCCAGCGCAACGCCATGTCGTTCACGATCAAGCGCGCGGCGGTCCAAGGCATTCCGGGCGTGACGCTGCACGACGTCAACGGCCAGATCGATGACCTCAGCGACACGGGCCATCTCGGCGTGGAAGGTACCGGCCAGGGTTCGCTGCCGGCCTTCCTGCGCTACGTGGCGGCGAGCCCGGTCCGCAACTGGATCGGGGGCGTGACGGACACTGCGAAGGGCCAGGGCAACGGCGAGCTGAAGCTCAAGCTCGACATGCCGCTGGACCATGCGGCGAACTCGAAGGTCGACGGGCAGTTCCGCTTCCCGGGCAACGACATCGTGCTGATGCCGGAGATTCCGCAACTGAGCGGCACGACGGGGACCATCGCCTTCAACGAGCATGGCTTCCGGCTCGACAATATGCGCGGGCGTTTCATCGGAGGCGAGGCGCGCCTCGCCGGCGGCACGCAGCCGGACAGCAGCACGCGCGTGACCGTCAGCGGCACGGCGTCCGCCGCCGGCATCCGCGATGCGCTGGCCGCATCGTCGATGGGCGCGCTCGGCGCGCGGCTGGACGGCGCCACGCCCTACTCGGCGGTGGTCGGCGTGCGCGACAAGCGCCTGCAGGTGCAGGTGGCCACGGACCTGAACGGCATGGCCGTGGACCTGCCCGCGCCGCTCGCGAAGACCGCCGCGCAGGACGTGCCGCTGCGCTTCGAACTGCGCCCGCTGCCGGGCGGCAAGGCGGCCGGCGTGAATGGCGCCAACACTGCGAACAACACTGCGAACAACGCTGCCAACAACGCCGAAACCCCCGACGAAATGCTGGTCCAGTACGGCAACGTACTCAACGTCCGCTACGTGCTCCACCGTGGGGACACGCCCGAGGTCATTTCCGGCGGCATCGGCCTCCAGCAGCCCGCGCCACAGCCTTCAAGCGGCGTGGCGGCGGCCTTCATCGCCGACCATCTGGACATCGCGAAGTGGCGCAGCGTGTTCGATGCCACCGGCGGCACCGACACACCGGCACCGGGCGGCCATGTCGATCGCAGCTCGCCGTTCCTGCCGGAACGCATCACCGTGCGCGCGCGCACCGTCGACGCCTTCGGGCGCAACCTCGACGACGTGACGTTCGACGCCGACCGCGCGCGCGGGGGCTGGGACATGAAGATGAACGCGAAGCAGGTGCACGGTACCGCCCAGTGGCGCCGCGACGCCAGCTCGCCATCGGGCGCGCTCAACGTGCGCCTGGCGCGCCTCGACATTCCCGACGCCAGCGACGACGGTCACGTGACCGACACCATGGCGAGCAATATCGACGAATTGCCGGCCATCGACCTCGTTGCCGACCAGTTCGTGCTCCACGGCCGCGACTACGGCAAGGTCGAACTGCGCGCGCATACGGCGGTCGAGGGCGCGGATTCGGTGTGGACGCTGGACAAGCTCACGATCGAGCAGCCCGGCGGCACGTTCACGGGCAACGGCACGTGGCGCCTGCCGCGCCGGCTGCGCGACAACCCGGCCGGCGCCGACGCGAGCGCGCGCCGCACGCTGCTCAACTTCAAGCTCGATATCCGCGACGCGGGCGCGATACTGGACCGCATGGGCATGCCCCACACGCTGCGCGACGGCAACGGTTCGCTCGAAGGCCGCGTGTACTGGAGGGGGTCGCCACTGTCCATCGACTATCCGTCGCTGTCGGGCAAGCTGGCGCTGCACCTCGAGAACGGCCAGATCCTCAGCGTGGATCCGGGTGCCGCGCGACTGCTCGGCGTGCTCAGCCTGCAGAGCCTGCTGCGCTTCGCGACGCTCGACTTCCGCAGCGTAACGAGCCGCGGCACGGTGTTCGACGACATCAGCGGCAACGGCACGATCGAGAACGGCGTGGCGACGATCGAATCGTTCCGCATGAAGAGCAACCAGCTGAACGCCTCGATGACGGGCTCGGCCAACCTGCCGCGCGAGACGCAGGACCTCGACGTGGAAGTGGTGCCGCGCATCAACGCGGCCACGACGTCGGTGGCCGCCGCGTTCATCAACCCCGTGCTCGGCATCGGCACGCTGGCCGCGCAGTTGCTGTTCGCCGACGAGTTCTCGAAGGTGTTCACGCAGCATTACCGCGTGACGGGCTCCTGGGCCGATCCGCAGGTGACCAAGGTGGACGACGGCAAGTCGCGTCCGGCACCGGTGCAGGATCGCTCGGGCGCGTATCCCCGATAAAGGAGGGAAGGATCATGACTACGAACGAGAGCGCCCGTGCCGTGCCCTTCCAGGTGGCGGCCGTGCAGACCGTCACGAGCACGTCGGTCGATGCCAATCTCGCGCGCGCCGACGCGCTGATCGCCGAGGCCGCGCGCGGCGGCGCGGAGCTCGTGCTGCTGCCCGAGTACTTCTGCATCATGGGGCGCGCCGACACCGACAAGGTGGCGATCCGCGAGGCGGACGGCGACGGGCCGATCCAGCGTTTCCTCGCCGATGCCGCGCGGCGCCATCGCGTGTGGCTCGTGGGCGGGACCCTTCCCCTGCAATGCGGGGACGACGGCCGCGTCTACAACACGTCGCTCGCGTTCGACCCGCGTGGCCAGCGCGTCGCGCGCTACGACAAGATCCATTTGTTCGGCTTCACGCGAGGCGCGGAGAGCTATGACGAATCGCGCACGATCCTCGCGGGCACCGAGCCCGTGTCGTTCGAGGCGCCCTGCGGCCGCGTGGCGATGTCCGTCTGCTACGACCTGCGGTTTCCCGAGCTCTACCGCGGCCTCGCGGCCGGCGGCGGCACGAGCTTGATTCTGATGCCTGCCGCCTTCACTTACACCACGGGACAGGCGCACTGGGAGATCCTGCTGCGCGCCCGCGCGATCGAGAACCAGTGCTATGTGCTGGCGGCCGCGCAGGGCGGCAAGCACGAGAACGGCCGGCGCACCTGGGGCCATTCGATGCTCGTTGACCCGTGGGGCGAAGTGCTCGCCGTGCTGCCGGAAGGCGAAGGCGTGGTGAGCGGCACGATCGATCCGGCGCGGCTGGCCGAGGTCCGCCAGAACCTGCCGGCATTGCGCCACCGGGTGCTGTAGGATGTCATGCATTGGCCGCCCCGCGGCCCACCCCAGACAAGAAACAAGTCAAGCAAAGGACGAACATGAACGCCGGCGAACTCGGAATTCGTAATCTCGCTACCGCGCAACAGATCCTGCTGGCGCCGTACGACCTCGACGAGGCCACGCTGCAGCGCGTGCTGGCCGACATCTTCACGCACAAGGTCGACTACGCGGACCTGTACTTCCAGTACACGCGCAACGAAGCCTGGAGCCTCGAGGAAGGCATCGTGAAGTCGGGCAGCTTCAGCATCGACCAGGGCGTGGGTGTCCGTGCGGTGTCGGGCGACAAGACGGCCTTCGCGTATTCGGACGACATCAGCCTGGCGGCGCTGTCGCAGGCAGCCGCGGCGACGCGCACCATCGGCAAGAGCGGCAGCGGCCGCGTGAAGGTGGCCAAGTCGCTCGCCTCGCAGGGCGGCCGCGACCTCTACACGCCGAACGATCCGCTCGACTCGATGACCGCGACCGAGAAAGTGGCGCTGCTGGAGCGCATCGAGAAGATGGCGCGCGCGAAAGATCCGCGCGTGGTGCAGGTGATGGCGGGCCTCGCCGGCGAATACGACGTGGTGCTGGTCGCGCGCAGCGATGGCGTGATCGCCGCGGACGTGCGGCCGCTGGTGCGCGTCTCGGTGACGGTGATCGCCGAGCAGAACGGCCGCCGCGAGATCGGTTCGTCGGGCGGCGGCGGGCGCTACGCGTACGGTTATTTCACCGACGACCTGCTGCGCAAGTACGTGGACGAGGCGGTGAGCTCGGCGCTGGTGAACCTCGAAGCGCGCCCTGCTCCGGCCGGCGCGATGACCGTGGTGCTGGGCCCGGGCTGGCCCGGTGTGCTGCTGCACGAAGCCGTCGGCCACGGGCTCGAAGGCGACTTCAACCGCAAGGGCTCGTCGGCCTTCGCGGGCCGCATGGGCGAGCGCGTCGCCGCCAAGGGCGTGACCGTGGTCGATGACGGCACCATCGCCAATCGCCGCGGTTCGCTGAACCTCGACGACGAAGGCAACCCGACACAGTGCACGACGCTGATCGAGGACGGCATCCTGCGCGGCTACATTCAGGACACGATGAACGCGCGCCTGATGAAGATGCCCGTGACGGGCAACGCGCGCCGCGAAAGCTATGCCGCGCTGCCGATGCCACGCATGACCAATACGTACATGCTCAACGGCGACCGCGATCCGCAGGAGATCATCGCGAGCGTCAAGCGCGGCCTGTACGCGGTGAACTTCGGGGGCGGCCAGGTCGATATCACCAACGGCAAGTTCGTGTTCTCGGCCAGCGAGGCATACATGATCGAGGACGGCAAGATCACGTACCCCGTCAAGGGCGCGACGCTGGTCGGCAACGGTCCCGAGTCGCTCAAGGACGTGACGATGATCGGCAACGACATGCGCCTCGACTCCGGCGTGGGCGTCTGCGGCAAGGAAGGCCAGAGCGTGCCCGTGGGCGTGGGCCAGCCGACGCTGCGCATCGAGAACATGACGGTGGGCGGCACGGCCTGACGCCGGACGGCCATGGCTATCGATGCGATAGCCATGGCTCGCTTGCCAACGTTTTCGAAAAGGGATATAAAGATGCTTCGTCGCGCAAGCGCCACGTTTTGCGATCGTTAGTTCCGCATCCGGCGCGCAATTTTATGCCCCACCGAAGATTGCCGCGACATAAAAGCATTGCGATTCACTGAAACTGAAACAAGCTGACCTCAGCCGAACCGATTTCCGCCATGTCCGCCAAGTTTTATTTTTACTTTTTTAGCGATCTCGCACCGCTGGCGGATGGAGAGGGACAGCTGTAAGTACCCGAAATTCTGAAAAAAGCCGCCAGCGACCCTGGCGGCTTTTTTTTATGGCCGCACATTTTTGTCACACCCACTACCCCACAATCAAGACCGATCCGGAGCCATCATGCTGAAGAACACCGACGACCTGCGTATTCGCGAACTCAAGGAACTCGTGCCGCCCGCGCACCTGATCCGCGAATTCGCGCTGTCGGAAGCGGCTTCCGACGTGATCTACCACGCCCGCCAGTCGATGCACCGCATCCTGCACGGCATGGACGACCGTCTGATCGTGATCATCGGACCCTGCTCGATCCATGACACGCGCGCGGCGCTGGAATACGCGAACCTGCTCAAGGCGCAGCGCGAACGCTACAAGAACGAGCTCGAGATCGTGATGCGCGTCTATTTCGAGAAGCCGCGCACGACCGTGGGCTGGAAGGGGCTGATCAACGATCCGCACATGGATGGCAGCTTCAAGATCAACGATGGCCTGCGCACCGCGCGCGAATTGCTGCTGAACATCGCCGAGCTCGGCCTGCCGACGGGCACGGAGTACCTCGACATGATCAGCCCGCAATACATCGCGGATCTTGTCAGCTGGGGGGCCATCGGCGCGCGCACGACGGAGTCGCAGGTGCACCGCGAACTCGCATCGGGCCTGTCGTGCCCGGTCGGCTTCAAGAACGGGACGGATGGCAACGTCAAGATCGCGGTGGACGCGATCAAGGCCGCGTCGCAGCCGCACCATTTCCTGTCGGTGACCAAGGGCGGCCACTCGGCGATCGTGTCGACGTCGGGCAACGAGGACTGCCACATCATCCTGCGCGGCGGCAAGGCGCCGAACTATGACGCCGCCAGCGTGCAGGAAGCCTGCGACGCGATCTCGAAGGCCGGCCTCGCGGCGCGTCTGATGATCGATGCCTCCCACGCCAACAGCAGCAAGAAGCACGAGAACCAGATTCCGGTCTGCGAGGACATCGGCCGCCAGGTGGCGGGCGGCGATCAGCGCATCATCGGCGTCATGGTGGAATCGCACCTCGTGGCCGGACGTCAGGACCACGTACAGGGAACGCCGGTGGAGAACCTCTGCTACGGCCAGTCGGTGACCGACGCGTGCATCGGCTGGGACGATTCGACGGGCGTGCTGGAGACGCTGGCGAACGCCGTCAAGGCCCGTCGGCTGGCGACGGGCAGCGGCAATTGATTGACAGGTAAGAACAGGCACGGTCCCCTCCCGCGTGGGGAGGGGATGCCGGCACCCGGCAGGGTCCGGCTAGCTGTCTGATCGTCTGTGACCGGGCGCTACTTCTTGAGGACGAGGTCGCCGGGCAGGGACTCGATGTACGCGGCCATGTCCTTGATCTCCTGGCGCGTGAACGGACGCGGCTTGCCGTCCTTGCCGGTGACCGCCGGGTTGGCATTCATCTGCCCGGCCATGATCGCGTTGGTACGGCCCACGAGCAGGTTGCCGCTGGTTTGGTAACCCGTCATCGCGTGGAACAGGTAGTCGGCATGCTGACCGGCCAGCTTCGGATAATCCGGGGCGATCGGCTTGTTCAGGCCCGCGCCATGGCAGGCCACGCAGCCGCCCTTCTCCACCAGCGCACGGCCGGCGGCGATATCTGCCGCGCCTGCCGCCTGCATCCATGCGGCCGCCACGAGGGTCGCGGCCACGATCGAAAGCGTCTTGTTCGTCGTCATGATCTCGCGCCTCTTACTTCAGGGAATTGGGTTTGGTTTCGGCGTTCTGCTGCGAGTAGTACGCAGCCAGATCGGCGATGTCCTGATCGGTCAGGGAAGCGGCAATCCCACGCATGGTCGGATGCTTGCGCTCGCCCTTCTGATATCCCTTCAGCGCGTTCTCGATGTACTTGGCGCTCTGGCCGCCAAGCATGGGGACTTCATAGGTCTCCGGAAACGATGCACGGTAACCGGGAATGCCATGGCAACCGATGCACATGGCAACCTTGTCCTTGGCGGCGCCAACATTGCCCTTGACTTCCTGGGCCTGCGCAGCCATTGCGGCCGCGCCCAACACCACCATCGTGAGGAACTTTTTCATTGTCTTTGATGATAGGGGAAGTGGTAAACCGTGCAGACGCGCTGGCGGCGTCGTCTCTCTCGCTGTCTCCGTGCGAGTGCAGGTTGCGACGGCTCTGCGGCGCGCGTCAAACCGGCGCATTGTACCGCAGCAGCCTCTTGGCAGTCCAGCCGGAGCGACCCGCCGCAGTGGCGCGTATCGGACACGGACCGGAAACGCTCTTATACTCGACCATTCCGGCCGTTAATGTCGCCAGATCCTCTCAGGTTGCCGCCTCATGTCCGATACCACTTCCAACACTGCCCGTTTCGAGGGTAGCGACCAGTACGTCGCTACCGACGACCTCAAGCTCGCCGTCAACGCCGCCCGCACGCTCCAGCGTCCGCTGCTGATCAAGGGCGAGCCGGGCACCGGCAAGACCATGCTCGCCGAGGAAGTCGCCGCCGCGCTAGGCATGCCGCTGTTGCAATGGCACATCAAGTCGACCACCAAGGCGCAGCAGGGCCTGTACGAGTACGACGCGGTCTCGCGTCTGCGCGACTCGCAGCTCGGCGATGACCGCGTGCACGACATCGGCAACTACATCGTCAAGGGCGTGCTGTGGCAGGCCTTCGAGGCCGACCAGCAGGTCGTGCTGCTGATCGACGAGATCGACAAGGCCGACATCGAATTCCCGAACGACCTGCTGCGCGAACTCGACCGCATGGAGTTCTACGTGTACGAGACGCGCGAAACCGTGCGCGCGCGTCATCGTCCGCTGGTGATCATCACGTCGAACAACGAGAAGGAGTTGCCCGACGCCTTCCTGCGCCGCTGCTTCTTCCACTACATCAAGTTCCCGGACGCGGACACGATGCAGCGCATCGTCGATGTGCACTACCCCGGCATCAAGCGCGAGCTCGTGGCGGCCGCGCTGGAGGCGTTCTACGAGATGCGAAACCTGCCGGGACTCAAGAAGAAGCCCTCCACGTCCGAGCTGATCGACTGGCTCAAGCTGCTGATGGCCGAGGACATTCCGGCCGAAGCGCTGCGCAGCCCGGACCGCAAGGCATCGATTCCGCCGCTGCACGGCGCGCTGCTCAAGAACGAACAGGACGTGCACCTGTTCGAGCGCCTCGTGTTCATGAACCGCTCCAACCGCTGATCGCCCGATGACGACCAATGCCTTCGTTCAGCCGACCACGCTGGTCGGCCGCCACGCCACGCTGGAGCCGCTGACCACCGCGCACGCGGCGGGCCTCGCGGAAGCCGTTGCCGATGGCGAACTGTGGAAGCTCTGGTACACGGCCGTGCCGGCGCCCGATGCGATGGAAGGCGAGATCAAGCGCCGCCTCGCGCTGCAGGAGCAGGACCTGTGGCAGCCGTTTGCCGTGCGATGCAATGCCACCGGCGACCTCATCGGCATGACCAACTTCATGAACATCGACGCGACGCACCGTCGCGTGGAAATCGGCTCGACGTGGTATGCGCGGCGCGTGCAGCGCGGCCCCGTCAATACCGAGTGCAAGCTCATGCTGCTGGGCTACGCATTCGACAAGCGGCACTGCATCGCGGTGGAATTCCGCACGCACTGGATGAACCATCAAAGCCGCGCCGCGATCGCGCGCCTGGGCGCCAAGCAGGACGGCGTGCTGCGCAGCCACCAGCGGCTGCCGGACGGGTCGCTGCGGGATACCGTGGTGTTCTCGATCATCGCCAGCGAATGGCCGATGGTGCGGTCGCACCTGCAGTTCCAGCTCGCTCGCCCGCGCTGAGCCCGCTGTCCGTTCCGGGAGGCCACGATGCTGATCGACTTCTTCTTCTCGCTGCGCCACGCCAGCCTGCCGGTCTCGGTCAAGGAATACCTGACCATGCTGGAGGCCCTGCGCGCGCAGGTGATCTCGCCTTCGATCGACGAGTTCTACTATCTGTCGCGCATGACGCTGGTCAAGGACGAGAAGCACTTCGACAAGTTCGACCAGACGTTCGCGGCCTACTTCCAGGGTGTGGAGAGCCTCGTCGACTGGAAGAGCGACATTCCGCTCGACTGGCTCCAGAAGACGCTCGAGCGAGAGCTCTCGCCCGAGGAGCGCGCGAAGATCGAGGCGATGGGCGGGCTCGACAAGCTCATGGAGCGGCTCAGGCAGTTGCTCGAGGAGCAGAAGGAGAAGCACGAGGGCGGCAGCAAGTGGATCGGCACGGGCGGTACATCGCCGTTCGGGCATGGCGGCTACAACCCCGAGGGCATTCGCATCGGCGGGCCCTCGAAGGGCAATCGCACCGCGATCAAGGTGTGGGAGGCGCGGGCGTACAAGGACTACGACGACTCGGTCGAGCTTGGCACGCGCAATATCAAGGTGGCGTTACGCCGATTACGGCGGTTCGCGCGCGAAGGCGCCGAGACCGAGCTCGATCTTGACGACACGATCCATTCGACGGCGGCCAATGCGGGGCTGCTAGACATCAAGCTGCGGCCCGAGCGGCATAACAAGGTCAAGGTGCTAATGCTGATGGACGTCGGCGGCTCGATGGACGACCACATCAAGCGCGTGGAGGAACTGTTCTCCGCGACCAAGACCGAGTTCAAGCACCTCGAGTATTTCTACTTCCACAACTGCGTCTATGACCACGTGTGGAAGAACAATCGGCGACGCCATGCGGAGAAGGTGTCCACGTGGGACCTGATCCACAAGTACTCGTCCGACTACAAGGTGATCTTCGTCGGCGACGCGACGATGAGCCCCTACGAGATCCTGCAGCCGGGAGGCTCGGTGGAGTACAACAATCCCGAGGCCGGGGCGGTCTGGCTCAACCGGCTGATCGACCAGTTCCCGCATTTCGTGTGGCTCAACCCGGAGCCGGAGGGGCTGTGGCAATACCGGCAGTCGATCACCGTGATCAGCCAGATCATGAAGGCGCGGATGTACCCGGTGACGATTGCCGGGCTGGAGCAGGCAATGCGGGTGTTGACGAAGTAGTCAGCTCTGCATCAACCACACGCGGAACGTCTGTAGCGCCGGCAGGTGCGCCTTTTGCTCGGGATAGCAAAGGTAGTAACCCTTCTTCGCCAGCACGCGCGCCGGGTGGGCGATGACCAGAGCGCCCGTGGCGAGTTCTTCCTCGATCAGGCAGCGCGGGATCAGCGCGATGCCAAGGCCGGAGACCGCGGCCTGCGTCAGTAGCGAGAACTGGTCGAAGCGCGCGCCGCTCCAGGCCTGTCGCGTCGACACCCCGAGTTCCGACAGCCAGTCGGGCCAGGCTTCCGGCACCGTCGTGTGGTGCAGCAGCGGATAGCGCAGCAGCGCCTCCGGCGCGTGCGTATCGGCGTCCGTCAGCATCCCCGGCCGGCAGACGGGCACGACCTCGCGGCCCGTGATGTAGTCGGCGAGGCTGCCCGGCCAGACGCCGTCGCCGAAGCGAATCGCCGCATCGAGATCGGGTTCCGAAAAATCGTAGCCCTGCGCGTGGGGCACGAATTCCAGCGTGACCTCGGGATGCCGCGAGAAGAACTGCGGCAGCCGCGGAATCAGCCATTTGGCGCCCAGCGTGGGCATGCTCGCGATATGCAGGATGCCGCCCCGCCCCTTGCGGGCGATCAGCTCCACACTGGCCGCCTCGATCTCGTTGAGACTTGGCCGAATCCGTTCCAGATAGCGCTCGCCCGCGCCGGTGAGCAGCAGGCGCTGCCGCACCCGCTCGAACAGTTCGACGCCAAGGAATGCCTCCAGACTGCGGACCTGCTTGCTGACGGCGCCTTGCGTGACATGGAGTTCCCGCGCCGCCAGCGTAAAGCTGTTGTGTCGCGCGGCGGCCTCGAACGCCTGCAACTCCGTCATCGACGGGGTTAAGCGTCGCATACCTCACCTCACCTCAATACCATTTGGAATGACCCCGGGATTTTAAATCGTTTGCATGCGACGTGGGAGGGAAGCAGAATTGCACGCAAAGACAGACATTGCGAAAACACGCAAATCCCGCACAGCCCGCATCGCCGATTTCCGACGTGCGCCCCAGGCACGCCGACCCTCAATCCTCGTCAATGACACTCGGAACCGTTCTCATGCAACGCCGTCCTCTGCTTCGCGCCTTCGCTGTTGCCGCCGCCGCCACCGCCGTCGGCGGCATCGCCCTGCCCGCCTTCGCCCAGGGCACGTACCCGACCAAGCCGATCTCGCTCGTCGTGCCGTTCCCGGCCGGCGGCACCACCGATATCGTCGCGCGCGTCGTGGCCGACAAGCTGGGCCAGGAACTGGGCCAGGCCGTCGTCGTCGATAACCGCGGCGGCGCCGGCGGCAGCATCGGCACCGCGTACCTCTCGAAGGCCGCGCCCGACGGCTACACGCTGGGCATCGCCACGGCGTCGACGCACGGTATCAACCCCGCCGTGTATCCCAAGCTGTCGTACGACGCGACCAAGGACTTCACGACCATCACGAACCTGGCTTCGGTGCCGAACGTGATGAGCGTGAATCCGGCCGTGAAGGCCAACGACATGAAGGCCTTTATCGCGCTGGCCAAGTCTGAGCCGAACAAGATCGCCTACGGCTCCGCCGGCAACGGCAGCGTATCGCACATGATGGGCGAGCTGTTCAAGATGAGCAGCAAGACCGAACTGCTGCACGTGCCGTACAAGGGCGTCGGCCCCGCGCTGAACGACGCGCTGGCCGGCCAGGTGCAGGTGCTGTTCGACAACCTGCCCTCTTCGCTGCCGTTCATCAAGAGCGGCAAGCTGCGCGCCCTCGCCGTGGCCTCGCCGAAGCGCGTGCCCGCGCTGCCGGACGTGCAGACGTTCGCGGAACTGGGCCTCGGTGAAGTCAACGACTCCGCATGGTTCGGCCTGATCGCGCCGGCCAAGCTGCCGGCCGATATCCAGGCAAAGCTGAACGCCGCCGCCGTCAAGGTGCTGGCCCTGCCGGAAGTGAAGAAGAAGTTCGAGGAACTGGGCGCGACGCCGGTTGGCGATACGCCGCAGCACTTCGCCGCGCAGATCACGAGCGAAGTGGCCAAGAACAAGCGCGTGGCCGCCGCCGCGAAGATCTCGCTGGACTGATGGCGCTGGACCGAGCTGACTCATGACGGATACCGACCGATCGACACCCCAGCCGGCGTACCAGCTGCTGATGCCCGAGGGCGAAAGCGGCGCGCTGTTCCTGGACTCGCCGCATAGCTGCACGCAGTACCCGGCCGACTTCGGCTACGACGCGAACCTGCCCCTGCCGCTGCTGCGGCAGGCGGAGGACACGTTCGTGGACGAGCTCTATGCCGGCGCGCCGGCGCGCGGCATTCCGCTGCTTTGCGCGGGGTTTCCGCGCAGCTACCTCGATGCCAATCGCGGCCTCGAGGAGATCGACGAGAAACTGCTGGACGCGGCATGGCCCGACGCGAAGCAGGAAACCTCGAAGACGCGGCTTGGCAAGGGACTGGTCTGGCGCGTGCTCGACACCGGTGAGCCGCTTTACGCGCGCAAGCTGTCGGTCGCCGAAGTGCAGGCTCGCATCCGCGACTACTACAGGCCGTACTACGCGCAGCTGCAGACGCTGTCGGACGCGGCGGTGGCCCGCCATGGCTACATGTTCCACATCAACTGCCACTCGATGCCGAGCCAGGCCGCGCAATACGCGACCGAGCACCCCGGCATCGCGCACCCGGACTTCGTGGTCGGCGACCGCGACGGCACCACGTGCGACAAGCGGTTCACGGACCGCGTGGAAGGCCTGCTGAAGGACATGGGCTACGACGTGTGGCGCAACCACCCGTACAAGGGCGTGGAGATCGTGCGCGTGCTGGGCCGGCCGCAGGAAAACCGCCATAGCCTGCAGCTCGAGGTCAATCGCAAGCTCTACATGGACGAGGCCGGACTGGCGCACAACGCGGGCTTTGCCGCGCTCCAGCGCAATCTGGAAGCGTTGATGGACGAGTTGTCGCGGTTCACGCTGCGCGGCTGAGGTTCAAGGCCCGAGTTTCCAGCCATCACGCGGACTACATCAGGTAGATCGCATGACGTAGATCGGATGACGCAGATCGCATCACGTAGATCGCATCACGCATCAGACCGCCGGTGCCCTCCCCGGGCCCGCGAACCCCGTAAGGATGCCGACGACATCGTCTCGTCGACGCCTCACGGGGTTTTTTCTCTCTTGCGCGCGCTGCGCGCACTCTGGTATCCGCACACGGTGACTTCAGCGTCGCCACGTGAGCGACGCCTTCGCTTTGCGGGCAGTTACACGCGGTTGCGCGACGATCGCACCCACCATGGGTGTCGGCGCCGGTCACGCAAAAAGGAAGGGTAACAACATTTACGAACTTTCCAGCGGCGGCATCCTCTATCATGGCAGTCCTTTGCCAATCCCTTTGCTGACGCCAGCAAACTGATTCCGTGATCCGAATGTTTACCCACCTGCTAGGCACCCGGCTCCGCATGCTGACTGCCGCGGTGGCGGGGGCAATCGTGGCGGCCGGATGCGCCACCACGCCGTCGGACCAGCCCGATGCTTCCGCGACGCCCGCGCCCGGCGCCAGCGCCGCGCCCAGCGCCGCCGGTAGTGCCGCCACCTCCGCGACCCCGTCTGTTACGCCCCCCGCCGCCACCACGTCCTCGCCAGCCTCCCGCGCGGGCACTGGCTCGCGACCGCCGACCAAGACCGTGACCCTGCCCGAAAAAGGCCGCGTCAGCCTTGCCGAATATCGCGCGCAGATGCGCGACCAGTTGATGAAGACCGACAACGCCGCGCCCGACGTGGCCGACTGCGCCGCGCATGCGAGCTGGGTCGTGCCGCGTTCGCCGACGTTCGATGCGCTGAAGATTCCCACCGGCGCGCTGGCCGCAAATGCCGCCACGGTGGAAGCGTGGAATGGCCGTTTCTCGCCGGGCAAGCAGGCCGTGCCCGTGACGTCGGTCGTCACGTTCACCGCCAGTGCGCACAAGCGTCAGGGCGAGGCGCAATGGCAGCCCGTGAAGGTGCGATGCGGGTATGCGGACGGCATGATGCTCGCCTATGAGCTGCTCGACAGCGGCGGCGACATCATCAGCGAACCCGCGGCGGCGCCGGCCGTGGCCACGCCGTCTTCGCGCGGCAAGGCTAGGAAGGGCAAGGCTTCGGCTGCGGCGAAATCGAGCCACGGGACGAGCGCCAAGGCCAGCGCCAAGGCCAGCACGTCGAAGTCGACGGCATCGTCGAAGACCAGCACCAAGGCGACGGCGAAGAAGAAGCAGTGAGGGCGGGCCCCCTGGGCCCTTGCCTCCCCTGCTTCAAGCGCTCAGCGCTCAGCGATCAGCGCTTGGCTCTCGGCCATGAGCCTTCAACCGAGGTATTCCAGAATCGCCTGCAGCATCGATGTGCCGAGCAGCGCGCTGCGCTGGCCGTTCCAGCCTACCGCCGCATCGGGCAGATCGGCGTTGTCCTTGAACGGCATCTCGAGCGTCAGCGCGAGGCAGCCGAACGTGTGGCCGATGTACTTCGAGGCGAGCTTGAGCGCGTCCGCGTTGTACTTGCTCGCGGCGTAGCCGTACTTGTCCTGGAAGTCCGGCGTCGCGCGCTTGAAGGCCTCGATGAAGCGGTTCTGCTGCTCGCGCTGCGTCTCGGTAAAGCCCGGCAGCATCTCGCTGCCCGCGACGAAGTTGTACGGCAGCGCCTCGTCCCCATGGATGTCGAAGAACAGGTCGACACCGGTCGCCTCGATCGCGCGGCGCACGTGGAACACCTCGGGGCTCGTCTCGGCCGACGGCGCCATCCATTCGCGATTCAGGTTCGCGCCCGCCGCGTTCGTGCGCAGATTGCCGCGCGCGGACCCGTCGGGGTTCATGTTCGGGACAATATGGAATACCGCGCGATCCAGCAGGCGGCGCGCGATCGGATCGCCGTTCCACATGCCCGTGCCCGTCAGGCGCTGCAGCACCCCCTCGCAGAACCACTCGGCCATGCTCTCGCCCGGATGCTGGCGCGCGATCATCCAGATGGTCTTCTTGCCCGGCCCCGGCTGGCCCACGGTCACGCACGTCAGGTCGCGGCCATCGACGGTGCTGCCCAGATGCGTCAGCCGCGCGAGCGGCGAGCGCTGGCACGTGGCCAGCAGCGACAGATGGCGCTCTTCCGAATACGGCTCGAAGTATGCGAACCACACGCTGTCATGCTCGGGCGTGAACTGCGCGGTCAGCGTAGCGCCGTCGTATTGCGTCGGCACGCGGAACCAGTTGGCGCGGTCGTACGAGGCCACCACGCGGTAATCGCGCCAGCCGTCGGGGTACGTACACTCGCCCGCGTTCAGGAAACGCAGCGTGCAGGCGTGGCTGCCCGCGCCCTGCAGGCGGAAGTGAAACCACTGGCGAAAGTCCGCGTGGGAGTCCGCGCGGATGCGCAGGCGAATGTCGTTGGACCCGTTCCCATCGCGGGCGATCGATTCGACTTCGATCGCGCCCGAATCGAACGAGGAGGAGATGGTGAGCGGGGATTGCAGGGATGACGTCATCGTGTCGGTTTCCTTCAGTCTTCCAGCCGGCGGCGGAACACCCAGCGGTCGTCGCTCGAGGCGGCCTTGTCGAAGGCATAGCCGTCCTCGGCGAAGCGACGCAGCCTGGCGGGCTCGGTGACGCGATGGGTCACCGCATAGCGCGCCATCGTGCCGCGCGCGCGTTTGGCATGGAACGAGATGATCTTGTAGCGGCCGCCCTTCCAGTCCTCGAACACGGGCGTGATCACGCGCGCGTTAAGCACCTTGGGGCGTACCACCTTGAAGTATTCCTCGGAAGCGAGGTTGATCAGCGTGGCCGGGCCCTCATGCCTGAGGTCCGACATGTCCTTGTTGAGCAGCCTGGTGACATCGTCGCCCCAGAACGCGTACAGGTCCTTGCCCGCGGCGTTGTCGAGGCGCGTCCCCATTTCCAGCCGGTACGGCTGCATCCAGTCCATCGGGCGCAGCACGCCGTACAGGCCGGACAGGATGCGCAGGTGCTTCTGCGCGAACGCGAGGTCGTCGGTGGTCAGGGTCTTCGCGTCGAGGCCGTCGTACACGTCGCCGTTGAACGCCAGCACGGCCTGCTTGCTGTTGGCCGCCGTGAAGTCGGGCGACCAGTCCGCATAGCGCGTGACATTGAGCACGGCGAGCTTGTCCGAGATGTCCATCAGCGCGGACACGTCCTGCGGCGCCAGACGGCGCAGCCGCTCGATCAGCGTGGCCGAACGGTCGATGAAGCGCGGCATCGTATGGGTCTTGACGGGCGCGGGCGTCTCGTAGTCCAGGGACTTGGCGGGAGACAGGACGATGAGCATGGCAAAATCGCGGGCAGAAACAAAGACCCCGATTGTAGCGAATGCCCACCGAACCCATCGCCGAATCCCTTCGAAGCGCTCCCCGCGTCGTCCTCGACTCCAATATCTGGGTCGATCTGCTCGTGTTCCGCGACCCCCACGTGGCGCCGATTCGCGCCGCGCTGGAGGCCGGGACGATCGCGCCGGTGATTCGCGCGGATTGCCGCGAGGAGCTGCGGCGCGTGCTCGAGTACCCGCAGTTCGCGCGCTTCGCGGTGGACAATGCGGCCGCGCTGGCCGAGGTCGACCGGTACGCGGCGCTCGAATCCACGCCCGACGAGGCCGAGATTGCCGCAGCGAAGCTGGCGCGCTGCCGCGACACCGACGATCAGAAGTTTGTCGAGCTCGCGCATTTTTCGCGGGCGGCGGTGCTGGTTTCCAAGGACAAGGCCGTGCTCAAGCTCAGGAGCCGCCTGCGCCGCTCGAGCGGGGTGGAGGTCCTCACCCCCGTCGCGTTTGGCGCGTGGCTCGCCGCATGGCAGGCCGCGGCAGCCGAACCCCGCTAAAATGTCGGGCACCTCGCTACCCTACCCACACGGTTCCATGGACTCTTCGCTCGCCCCGCTTACTCCCCCGCTGTCGCGCCTGCCGAAGGTCGGCACGACGATCTTTACCGTGATGTCCGCGCTGGCCGCCGAGAAGAACGCGGTCAACCTGGGTCAGGGCTTTCCCGATTTCGATTGCGATCCGCGCATCGTCGATGCGGTGACGGGCGCGATGCGCGCCGGGCATAACCAGTATCCGCCGATGGCGGGGGTGCCGAAGCTGCGCGAAACCATCGCCGGCAAGATCGCCACGCTCTATGGCCATACCTACGATGCCAACAGCGAAATCACGATCACGGCGGGCGCCACGCAGGCGCTGCTGACGTCGATCCTCTGCGCGGTGCATCCGGGCGACGAGGTGATCGTGCTCGAGCCCTGCTACGACAGCTACATTCCGGCGATCGAACTCGCGGGCGGCACGGTCGTGCCCGTTGCGCTGGAGGCGCCGCTGTTCCGGATTCCGTTCGACAAGCTCGCTGCCGCCATCACGCCGCGCACGCGCATGATCCTCATCAACACGCCGCACAATCCCACGGGGACGATCTGGCGCGAGGAGGACATGAACCAGCTGGCGGATCTGCTGGCAGGCACCGACATCCTGCTGCTCTCGGACGAGGTCTACGAGCATATGGTCTACGACGGCCAGCGGCATGAGTCCGTATCGCGGCATCCGGAACTGGCGCGCCGGAGCTTCGTGGTGTCGAGCTTTGGCAAGACCTATCACGTCACGGGCTGGAAGGTCGGCTATGTCGCCGCGCCGGCCGCGCTGACCGCCGAGTTCCGCAAGGTGCATCAGTTCAACGTGTTCACGGTGAACACGCCCGTGCAGCATGGGCTTGCCGACTACATGGCGGATCCGCGGCCCTATCTGGACCTTGCTGGTTTCTATCAGGCCAAGCGCGATTTCTTCCGCACGGGGCTGGCCACCACGCGCTTCAAGCTGCTGCCGTCGGATGGGACGTACTTCCAGTGCGTAGACTACTCGGCCATCTCCGATATGAGCGAGGCCGATTTCTCGATGTGGCTCACGCGGGAGATCGGCGTGGCGGCGATTCCGGTGTCGGCGTTCTATTCGCAGACGCGGGAGTCGGGGGTCGTGCGCTTCTGCTTTGCCAAGAAGGAAGAGACGCTGGCATTGGCGTTGGAACGGCTCGCACGTATTTAAGGGTCCGGCCCCTCTCCGCCGGCCCTCTCCCCCGGCCCGCGACGCGCTTATGCGTAGCGGGCCATCATCGCTTCCGCATTCGCCTTCCGATCCGCATTCACCTTCTGCACCGTGGGCCGCTCGCCCATCCGCTTCAGGTAATCCTTCACCGGCAAATCCGCCAGCATGTCCCGGCCATAGATGATCCTGGTCGCCGAGGACACCAGCGGCAGGTGGCATACGGCCGCGCAGTCGGCCAGCGTGAACGTGTCGCCCGCGATGTAGGGCGAGAACTTCGCCAGCGCCGCAAACCCCGGCACGTACCGCTCCAGCAGCTTGAGCTGCCGCGCCTTCACGTTGTCGCTCACCTTCCCTCCGAAAAACGCCTCCGGATACAACTCACGTACGGTGAGCTCCAGGTAAAGCTCCATGACCGTCACGAGCTCGCGGACCTTGCAGGCCTGATAGGGATCGGCGGGCAGCAGCGCGTGCTGCGGATACGTGGCTTCGATGTACTCGGCCAGGGTTTCCGATTCGCACAGCGGTCCGGCATCGGTCATCATGTAGGGCACCTTGCCGACCGGCGAGGCGGCGAGGTCCGTTTCGCCCATCCATGCCAGGTGTTCCTCGAACGGCAGGTTCTTTTCCAGCAGCACCAGCTTCACCTTGTTGTAATAGTTGCTGGCGGCGAATCCGCATAGCTTGAGCATGTCTCTGTCTCCTGGTGGTAATCGCTGCGCTCTATCTGGCGCAATGGCCGATCAGCGCACGCCGCGTCGCTATCTACGGGCGGGCGCCGAGTGCAAAAAACGTACGATCGTGCTAATTTAACCACACCTTTTTGGACGAATCATGAGCAACTTCTCGATCGAAACACTCGGTATCGTCGGCACCGGCGCCATGGGGCGTGGCATTGCCCAGATCGCGGCGCAGGCCGGGCTGACCGTCAACCTGTTCGACACGAATCCGCAGGCCGTTGCCGCGGCGCGTCAATACCTGCAGGACACGTTCGCCAAGCTTGCCGATAAAGGCAAAATCAGTGCCACCGACGCGGAGGCCTTTCTGGCGCGCGTGAAACCGTGCAACGCGCTGGAAGACCTGGCATCGTGCGACATGGTGCTCGAGGCCATCGTGGAGAAGCTCGACGTCAAGCGCGACCTCATCGCCAGGCTCGAGGCGATCGTGCGTCCGGAAGCGATCATCGCATCGAATACGTCGTCGCTGTCGATTACCGCGATTGCCGTCGGTGCGAAGCATCCCGGCCGCGTGGCGGGCTATCACTTCTTCAACCCCGTGCCGCTGATGAAAGTGGTCGAGGTCATCGACGGCCTGTCGGGCGACCCCGCCATCGGCGACGCGCTCATGGTGCTGTCGCGCCGCATGGGCCACACGCCCGTGCGTTGCAAGGACATGCCGGGCTTCATCGTGAACCATGCCGGCCGCGGCATGAACATCGAAGGCCTCAAGGTCGCGCAGGAAGGCGTGGCCTCGTTTGCCGAGATCGACAACATCATGCGCGAGCAGGCGGGCTTCCGCATGGGCCCGTTCGAGCTGATGGACCTGACCGGGCTCGACGTGTCGCACCCCGTGATGGAGTCGATCTACAACCAGTTCTACCAGGAGCCTCGCTACCGTCCGTCGCCGATCACGGCGCTGCGTTCGGTGGGCGGCCTGCTCGGCCGCAAGTCGGGCGGCGGTTTCTACGCGTACGCCGATGGCCAGAAGCAGGTGCCGGCCGCCGCGCCCGCGCCGGACGCGCGTCCCGCGAGCGTGTGGGTGAGCCGCGCGAACGAACGCGGCCACGCGATGACCGTCAAGCTGCTGACGGCGCTCGGCATCGCGCCGGAAGCCGGTAACGCGCCGTCCGCCGATGCGCTGATCGTGGTAACGCCGCTGGGTCTCGACGCCACGTCGGCCGCGCTGATGGAAGGCCTCGATGCCACGCGCACCGTCGCCATCGACACGCTGCTGCCGTTCGAGGCCACCAGACGCCGCACGCTGATGACCACGCCGGCCACTACCGCCGCCGCGCGCGACGCCGCGCATGGCCTGTTCGCCAGCGACGGCGTGCCCGTGACGGTCATCCGCGACTCCGCCGGTTTCGTGGCGCAGCGCATCGTAGGCACGATCGTCAACATCGCCAGCGACATCGCGCAGCAGCGCATCGCCACGCCGACCGATATCGACCTCGCCGTGAACCTTGGCCTCGGGTATCCCAAGGGCCCGCTGGCCCTCGGCGATGCGATCGGCCCCGACGTGATCGTCGAGGTGCTGCGCAACCTCGACCGGCTGACCGGCGACATGCGTTACCGCCCGAGCCCCTGGCTCTGGCGCCGCGCGGGCCTCGGCCTGTCGCTGCTGACCGAAGAAGCCTGATCGCGGGCGCCCCGACGAGACACGGGGCGCCTTTTTTGTTTTCGCCTTCCCGCTACAGTTACCGAGTCCAGAGGCTGCCATGACCGCCCAACTGCTTTCCGAACGCGTCGACGGGACGCTGATCCTCACCATCTCGAATCCCGAGGCCCGCAACGCGCTGCATCCGGACATCTATGCGGCGTCCCACGAGGCGCTCGACGTGGCCGCGCGTGACGAGGCAATTCGGGCCGTGATCTTCACCGGCGCCGACGGCGTGTTCTGCGCGGGCGGCAATCTGAACCGCCTGCTTGGCAATCGCGCCAAGCCTCCCTCGGTACAGGCGGAGAGCATCGAGACGCTGAATCACTGGATCGAGACGCTGCATGCGTTCCCCAAGCCCGTGATCGCCGCTGTCGAAGGTCCGGCTGCGGGTGCGGGCTTTTCGCTCGCCCTCGCCTGCGACTTCGTGGTGGCCGCGAGCGATGCGAAGTTCGTGATGGCATACGTCAAGGTGGGCCTGACGCCCGATGGCGGCGGCTCCTATGAACTCGCGCGCATGCTGCCGCGACAGCTCGCGAGCGAATTCATGATGGAGGGCAAACCCATCGACCCCGCCCGCCTTGCACAATTCGGTATCGTGAATCGCGTGGTGCCGCCGGGGCAGGCACTGGTCGAGGCGCAACGCCTCGCCGAAGGGCTTGCGAAGGAATCGCCGAACGCGATTCGCGGCATCAAGGCGCTGATCAATCATGCGGGCAGCGCGACGCTGACCGAACACCTGGCGGCGGAACGGGACAGCTTCGTTTCAGCCCTGCATCATGCGGATGCCGGCGAGGGCATCGGGGCGTTCCTGGAAAAGCGGAAGCCGACCTATCGCTAAGCCACCGAAACGGACCGCACACGATCAGGCTCAGGAAAAAACGATACCTACGGAGACACCATGAGCAGCAACGTTTCGCAATTCGAGGGCACGCGCCCCGTCGCCGATCAGCAGCGCTTCGATGTCGGCGCGCTCGAAGACTGGATGCGCACGCATGTGGAGGGTTTTGCGGGGCCGCTGACCGTCGAGCAGTTCAAGGGCGGGCAGTCGAATCCCACGTTCAAGCTCGTCACGCCGAAGCAGACTTACGTGATGCGGGCCAAGCCCGGTCCGCGCGAGAAGCTTTTGCCGTCGGCGCATGCCATCGAGCGCGAGTACCGCGTGATGGCCGCGCTGGCGGGCACCGATGTGCCCGTCGCGCGCATGTTCGCGCTGTGCGAAGACGAGTCGGTCATCGGCCGCGCGTTCTACATCATGGAGTTCGTGGCGGGGCGCGTGCTGTGGGATCAGTCGCTGCCCGACATGTCGCGCGGCGAACGTGCCGCGATCTACGACGAGATGAATCGCGTCATCGCGGCATTGCATTCGGTGGACTATCGCGCGATCGGACTGGCCGACTATGGCAAGCCCGGCAATTACTTCCAGCGGCAGATCGAGCGGTGGACCAAGCAGTACAAGCTTTCCGAGACCGAGTCGATTCCCGCGATGGACAACCTCATGGCGTGGTTGCCCGAGCATATCCCCGCCGATGCCGATGCGCTGACGAGCATCGTGCATGGCGACTATCGGCTCGACAATCTGATGTTCCATCCGACCGAGCCGCGGGTGCTGGCGGTGCTGGACTGGGAACTGTCCACGCTAGGGCATCCGATGGCGGACTTCGGATACCACTGCATGAGCTGGCATATCGCACCCGGGCAGTTCCGGGGGATTGCGGGGCTCGATCATGCGGGGCTCGGCATTCCGGACGAGGCGGCATACCGCAAGCTGTACGAACAGCGGACCGGTCGGCCCATCACCGGCGACTGGAATTTCTATCTCGCCTTCAGCATGTTCCGGATTGCCGGGATCTTGCAGGGGATCATGAAGCGCGTGGTCGATGGCACGGCCTCCTCAGCGCAGGCGACCGACGCGGGCAAGCGGGCGCGGCCGATGGCGGAGATGGGGTGGGTGTATGCGCAGAAGGCGGGGAAGTCGACCTGACGCCATCGTTCTTCGACACGTCATCAGACAACTGATCTGCACGCCAGGGCATCTCCGGATGCCCTTTTTCGCATCTCCCCTACGCGTTTATCCCTAATAGACCGCCCAAAAAAACCGGTCTACACTCGCGACCAATGTTGTACGACGACTATGGTCATACGACAACTGATGATAAGCGTTACCGGAGACCTATACATGAACGCACGCCGCCGCTTCCTCGGCCAGGCTTCGGGGCTCGCTGCCCTGGGCACGCTCGGCACCATTGCCCCCATGTCCGCCTGGGCCGAAGACAAATGGCCCAATCGTCCGATTCGCCTCGTCGTGCCCTACCCCGCCGGCGGCTCGTCCGACATCATCGCCCGACTGATCAGCAAGCAGCTCGGCGAAGCGCTGGGCCAGCCCATCGTGGTCGATAACCGCCCGGGCGCCAACGGCAATATCGGTGCCGCGATGGTCGCGCAGCAAGGCGCGGACAACCACACGCTGCTGCTCTGCGACGTGGGCGCGCTGGCCATCAGCCCCTCCGTCTATACCAAGCTGACCTTCAGCCCCGACAAGGACCTGAAGGGCGTGGCGATGCTCGCCTACTCGCCGCACCTGCTGGTCGTGCATCCGAGCGTGCCGGTGAACAACCTCAAGGAGCTGGTCGCGCTGTCGCACAAGCAGACGCTGAACTTCGCCGTGACCGCGATCGGCAGCGCGCCCCACCTCGCGGGCGTGGCGGTGCAGCAGGCCACCGGCGCGGCCTGGCAATACGTGCCCTACAAGGGCGGTGCGCAGGCGATTGCCGATACCGTCGGCGGCACCGCGCAGGTGCTGATGAACGGCATGCTGGCGACGCTGCCGCAGGTGCAGGCCGGCAAGCTGAAGCTGCTGGCCGTGTCCAAGAAGACCCGCATGCCGCTGGTCGGCCAGGTGCCGACGATCGCCGAGCAAGGCGTGGCGAATTTCGAATCGGGTACGTGGCAGGGCGTGATGGCGCCGAAGGGCATGCCCGACGCGATCGTCGCGCGCCTGAGCAGCGAACTCATCCGCATCATTCGCACGCCGGAGATTCGCGCGCAGCTCGCGGGCCAGGGCGCGGAAGTCGTCACGATGACGCCGGCCGAGACGAACAAGTGGTTCGTGACCGAAGAGAAGCGCTGGGCCGAGGTCGTGAAGTCGTCGGGCGTGAAGCTCGACGCGTGATGGAACTGACCGTCGTCTGACGGGCAGCCGATCCCGGATGCTATCGGGACGGCTGCGTTGTGTGAATGTGTGTTGGGGGGTCTCCCGAGGCGAGCGCCGCGCTGCGGCCCTCGCCTCTTTTTCTTGCCGCGCTCGCCGCCGCTCAGTCGGCGAGCGCCACGCCTTCGCGGCGCGGATCGGCGCCGCCGGCCCACACGGCCTTGCCATCGCGCGCCTTGCGCACAATGGCCTGCGTGCCACTGGTCATCTCGATCTCCGCCACCTGATGCCCGCGCTGGCGCAGCGCCTCGGCCAGCTGCGGCGTCGCGAGGCCCTTCTCGACTTCGGTCGGGCCATTGCGGCTGCCAAAGTTGGCCATGCCCACCGCGTTCTGCACGTCCATGTCCCAGTCGAGCAGGCCCACGAGCGTCTTCGACACGTACTCGATGATCTGCGAGCCGCCCGGCGACCCGAGCGTGGCCACGAGGCGGCCGCTGTCGCGATCGAACACGAGCGTCGGCGCCATCGACGAGCGCGGACGCTTGCCCGGTTGCACACGGTTCGCGATCGGCTTGCCGTTCTCGCTCGGCGTGAACGAAAAGTCGGTGAGCTGATTGTTGAGCATGAAGCCGCGCACCATGATGTGCGACCCGAAATACGACTCGATCGTCGTGGTCATCGAGATCGCGCCGCCGCGGTCATCCACGGCGACGATCTGCGACGTCGAGATACGCGGCGGCGACGGGTCCGGCGCGAACGCGACCTTCGTGCCGGCCGGCACGCCCGGCTGCGCCTTGCCCATGCTCTTGTCGCCGATCAGCGCGGCGCGCTCGGCCAGGTACGACGGGCTGACGAGGCCGGCCACGTCGACGGGCACGAAGTCGGCATCGGCCACATAGAGGCCACGGTCGGCATATGCGAGGCGATCGGCTTCCGAGATCGCATGCACGGCCAGCGGATCCGCTTCCATCAGCGCGGGTGTGCTGACCTGACGCGGCTTGAGGCTGGCGAGCGCATAGCGCGGGTCGCGTTTCTCGAGCGCCTCCAGCGTGCCGAGGATCTGCGCGATGGCGATGCCGCCCGAGGACGGCGGGGGCATGCCGCACACCTTCCACTGCTTGTAGTCCGTGCAGACCGGCTTGCGCTCGACGGCCTTGTATTCCATCAGGTCTTTCGCCGACAGGCTGCCCGGATTCGGATGGCCGTTGACCTTCGTGACGATCTCCTGCGCGATCGGGCCCGTGTACAGCGCATTGGGACCGCGGCGCGCGATCTGCCGCAGCGTCTGCGCGAGCTGCGGGTTCTTGATCATCGTGCCGACGGGTTTTGCCTTGCCCTGCGCATCGAGGAAGTACGCCGTCATCTCGGGCGAGCCGCCCATGAACTTGTCGGCGGCGACCTGCGTGTACAGGCGTGGCGACATCGGGAAGCCGCTCTCCGCGAGCCGGATCGCGGGCTGGAACAGCCGGGCCCATGGCAGGCGGCCATGCTGGCGGTGCGCCATTTCCAGCGCGCGCAGCACGCCGGGTGTGCCGACCGAGCGGCCGCCGATCTGGCCCTCGGAGAATTCCATCGGCTTGCCGTCGGGGCGCATGAAGAGATTCTCGGTGGCGCCCGCGGGCGCGGTCTCGCGGCCGTCGAAGGCCTGCACGCGCTTGCCGTCCCAGTACATGATGAACGCGCCGCCGCCGATGCCCGTGGCCTGCGGCTCGACGAGCGTCAGCACGGCCTGCATGGCCACCGCCGCGTCGATGGCGGACCCGCCCGCACGCAGGATCTCGCGGCCGGCTTCCGTGGCAAGCGGATTGGCTGCGGCGGCCATATGGCGCTGCCCATAGATCGTGGTCATCCCCGGGCGATAGCCCGAGGCGACCTCGGGGGCCGGGGGCAGCCCGGCGGTGGATGCCTGCGGCGCCGCCGTGGCCGGGGCGGCAGTCTGCGCGGCACCGCTGCCGTCCGCGGACTTGTCCGTCGTGCCGCAGGCGCTAAGCGCGGCGGCAACGGCTAGCGCAAGGGTCGCGCGCCAGAGGGTGTTATTCGTCTTCTTGCTCTCGTTTGCCGCGTCGGACATGCCGCTCTCCTTGGGGGGGAAGAATGAGGGGCATTGTAGCGACTTGGCGCACCGGTGGCGGGCTGGCTTCAATACGGATAACCGACCCTGCTGCCCCGCCGTCATCGCAGCCGAGTGGAGAGCATCGTGCAGCGCGCGCGGATCACAACGTAAGGAAATGTTTGGAAGCTGGTCCGGAGCAAAGCGAATCCCTACCATCGTGCGGTTTTGTTTTGCCGGGAATACATTGCCGATGCGCCATCGCTCTACACACACGCTTTTCGCCATGCCGCTCGCAGCGAGCGCGGCCGTATTGCTTGTCGCCTGTGGAGGCGGCGGGGATGAGGGCAGCGCCGCGCCGCAGGCGGCTGCGTTAACCGCTAGCCCGGGTGCTGGCACCGGCAGTGGCGCGCAGGCGTCGACGGCCTCGTCCGGTAACACGACCACCCCGGCGGCCGCCACGGCGCGCGCGTGCTACACCGTGGCGGGCAATGCCGCCGCGCCGGTGACGGGTGCGATCGGCGTGCTGCCCGCGCGCGGCACCAGCGTCAGCGGGTATCGCGTGCTGGACGACGCCCGCAGCGCGGGGCTCTGCTATGCAAACTATCGCCGCGAGCAGGTCGGTCTGCCGCCCCTGACCGCGCGCGATGCGCTGGGGAGCTCCGCGCAACATCACACCGCGTATATGCTCGCCAACCAGACGCTCACGCATGACGAGACGTCGGGGGCGCCGGGCTTTACCGGGGCGACGGCGAATGGGCGCATTCAGGCGGTGTATCCGACCAACGCCACCGCCGAGGTGGTGGCGACGGGAAATCGCTGGACTTCCGTTGCCGGGGCGAATCTGTCAATGACGCCGAAGGATGCGCTGGTGGTCGATCTGATCCATGCGCCCTTCCATCGCGCGGCGCTGCTCGGCAGCTACGGTTCGGCGGGCAGCGGCTTCGCCGAAAGCGTTGGCGCCGGCAGCACTGGCGGCACGTCGGCGAGCTACTACCAGACCATCGACCTTGCCGATGCCAGCAAGGGCGGCGCGGACAATCTGATGGTGGCGTATCCATACGATGGGCAGGCCGATGTCCCGCCCAGCTGGGTCAACAACGAGAGCCCGAATCCGGCGCCGGCGTATGCGGGCCAAACGATCGGCTATCCGGTCACGCTGCAGGCCATCGACACGTCGCTGACGTTCAACGCCGACACGTTCACCATCACCGATGCACAGGGGCGCAACGTGCCTTGCGAGAAGGTCGATGCACGTACCGCCGGCATGTCGAGCGCGGCGCGCGGACTTGCGATGTGCACGCCGACCGCGCCGCTGACCAGCGGGACGCGTTACAACGTCACGGTGACGGGAACGCTGGGCGGACAGGGCGTCAACCTGAACTGGTCGTTCACGACGCTGTAGGGTCGTCGGACGGCATGCCGCCCAGCGACTGCATCACCGCCAGCAACTGCTCCCGCAGCCAGCGGTTGGCGCCATCGTTCTCTCCCCCGCCGTGCCAGTACAGATGCAGCTCCAGCGCCGGGACGTTGAAGGGGAGCGACAGGATGCGGTTGGCATAAGGCTCGTTGGCGATGCGGGCATAGCGCAGGGGCAGCGTCGCCAGCAGGTCCGTGCAGCTGACCACGCGGCACGCGCCCGCGTAGTGCTGGCACCGTAGCCGCACGCGCCGCGTCAGGCCCATGCGGTGCAGCGCCTGATCCTCGAGCCCCGCGCCACGCCGGCGAGACGATACATGCAGGTGCTCCGCCGCCAGATAACGCTCGAGCGTCAGTTCCTTCTTCACCAGCGGATGGTCGCGTCGCGCAAGGACCACCATCGGGTCCGACATGTAGGCCGCATGGTGAATCGCCGGCGACACCGGCAGCAGGATGTCGATCGCCGCGTCGAGCGTGCCCGCCAACAGTTCCGACTCCATCTCCCGCCGGTCAAAGCGGATCACTGCGATGTCGACGTGCGGCGCCAGCGCCGTGACGCGCGCCATCAGCGGTGGCAGCAGCGTCGACTCCAGCGCATCGCGCATGCCGATCGTAAACCGCCGCACCGTCGCCGTCGGATCGAAATGCGGCGTGTCCTGCAGCGTCCGCGCGAAGGATTGCAGCGCCCCGCGTACCTCCCCCGCCAGCGACCGCGCCAACGGCGTCGGCGCCATCCCCTGCCCCCGACGCTCGAACAGCGGATCGTCGAAAAGCGTCCGCAAGCGCCCCAGCGCATGACTCACCGCCGGCTGCGTCAGGTTCAATTGCCGCGCGGCCGCGGTGATGCTGCCCTCGCTGTAGATGGCGTCGAACACCACGAAGAGATTGAGGTCGATCCGGGATAGCTGCATGCCGGCCATTCTGTCACGGAATGCAGGACATTGATACTGGCAAATCCAGTAAATTCATTTCTCTTATTACAAGGCTTCAGGTAGAGTGGCCCGATCCCTGATACCAGACGCGCTGAAAGCAGACGAGGAGACGCCATGGATTTCGACTATTCGCCGAAGGTCAAGCAGATGCAGGAGCGCCTGCTCGCCTTCTTCGACGCGCACATCTATTCGAACGAGAAGAAGTTCTACGCCGAGATCCAGGCGAATCGCGAAGCCGGCAACGCCTGGGTACCCACGCGCGTGGTCGAGGACCTGAAGCCGCTGGCCCGCGAAGCCGGCCTGTGGAACCTGTTCCTGCCGCGCTCGCCGCGCGCCCCGCAGGGTCTGTCGAATCTGGAATATGCCCCGCTGTGCGAGATCATGGGCCGCGCGCCGTGGTCCGCCGAAGTCTTCAACTGCTCCGCGCCGGACACCGGCAACATGGAGACGTTCGAGCGCTACGCGTCCGAAGAACTCAAGGACCAGTGGCTCGAACCGCTGCTGCGCGGCGAGATCCGTTCGGCGTTCCTGATGACGGAACCCGACGTCGCCTCGTCGGATGCCACCAACATCCGCTGCAGCATCACGCGCGACGGCGACCATTACGTCATCAACGGCACCAAGTGGTGGTCGTCGGGCGCGGGCGACCCCCGCTGCAAGGTCTACATCGTGATGGGCAAGACCAACCCCGACGCGCCGCGCCATGAACAGCAGTCGATGATCATCGTGCCGGCCGATACCCCTGGTATCACGATCAAGCGCTTCCTGCCCGTGTTCGGCTACGACGACGCCCCGCACGGCCACATGGAGATCGAGCTCAAGGACGTGCGCGTCCCCGCGGGCAACATGCTGCTAGGCGAAGGCCGCGGCTTCGAGATCGCGCAGGGCCGCCTCGGCCCGGGCCGCATCCACCACTGCATGCGCAGCATCGGCGTGGCCGAGCGCGCGCTTGAGTTGCTGTGCAAGCGCGCCCTGTCGCGCGTGGCCTTCGGCAAGGAAATCGCGCGCCAGGGCGTGACGCAGGAACGCATCGCGGAAGCGCGCTGCGACATCGAGATGGCTCGCCTGCTGACGTTGAAGGCCGCATACATGATGGACACGGTCGGCAACAAGGTCGCCAAGGCCGAAATCGCCATGATCAAGGTGGTGGCGCCGAACACCGCGCTGCGCGTGATCGACTGGGCGATGCAGGTGCATGGCGCGGCCGGCGTGTCGAACGACTTCCCGCTCGCGAACTGGTGGGCGCATCAGCGCACGCTGCGTTTCGCGGATGGTCCGGACGAGGTACATCGCAACGCGATCGCCAAGCTCGAACTCGCCAAGCACATGAACGTGAGCGCGAACGATATCGCCATGCCGGTGACGCGCGGCGGCTGACGACGCCGCTCAAGACCCCGTGCCTCACAGGCTTATTCCTTCCGTGCTCTAATCGGCGATCCCTTCCAACGACCGACCGAGGAGAGCACGGCATGATCGATGTCTATTCGTGGGCGACGCCCAACGGCCACAAGATCCACATCATGCTCGAGGAATGCGGCCTCGAGTACAAGGTGCATCCGATCAACATCGGCGCCGGCGATCAGTTCGGCGACGACTTCCTCAAGATCAGCCCCAACAACAAGATTCCCGCGATCGTCGATCCCGAGGGCCCGGACGGCAAGCCCATCTCGCTGTTCGAATCGGGCGCCATCCTGCTGTACCTCGCCAGCAAGACCGGCAAGTTCCTGCCCGAGGATGTGCGCGGCAAGTACGACGCCTTGCAATGGCTGATGTTCCAGATGGGCGGCGTGGGCCCCATGCTCGGCCAGGCGCACCACTTCCGTATCTACGCGCCCGAGAAAATCGAGTACGCGGTCAATCGCTACACCAACGAAGCGAAACGGCTCTATGGCGTGATCGACAAGCAGCTGTCGCAGCATCCGTGGCTTGCGGGCAACAGTTATTCGATCGCGGATATCGCCACGTTCCCGTGGCTGCGCAGCTGGAAGAATCAGGGCGTGGAACTCGAGGATTATCCCCATCTGCATCGATGGTTTGATACCATCGCCGCGCGGCCCGCCGTTCAACGCGGCGTGGAGGTGCTCGCCGCCCAGCGCCGCCCGCAGCACGACGACAAGGCTCGCGAGATGCTGTTTGGCGCGACGCAGTACCAGCGGAGATAAGCCCGCAACCAGCCGCAGACAGCCGCGCGGATGACGGCCCCGGACAGCGGAAGCGAGGGTGGATTGTCTGCGACAATCACCGACGATCGGCGACGATCGCGGCAGCGGGTGGGCCTGACACCGATAGAACGGGGACCTATAGGTTGTCGTGACGGTCAGGCCAAAACCCTTAGTCTCTGAGCGACTTAAAATCCACAATGGCTCATGACTGGCGATCCTCTCAAGCTATTCGGCCGACATCTCACGTGGTTGCGCAAGCAACGCGGCTGGTCGCAGGAAGCGCTGTCGCTGGAAAGCGGACTGGCGCGATCATATCTCAGCGGCATCGAACGCGGCACGCGGAATGTCGCGCTCTACAACATCTGCACGCTTGCCGACACGCTGGGCGTGCCGCCACCGGAGATGCTCGACTTCTCCAAGCACGCCGACGAAACGGACGCTGACGAACCGCGCTCGCCGTTCGATCCGGAGTCTTCGCCGGCCGTGCAGGCGACACTGCGCTACATGGCGACGCTCGACGATTCCGAGCAGGACGTCGTCGCGGCCGTCGCCCGCGCCCTTGCCAAGAAGAACGCGCGGCGTCCCGCGGAAGACAACTGAGATCGGATGGGCCCGCGGAGCGCGTCAGACGCCGAGCATGCCCTGGCGTTCGATGAACGCGATGACCTGATCCAGGCCCTGCCCCGATTTCACGCTGCCCATCACGAACGGCCGTTCGCCGCGCATCTTGCGCGTATCGCTTTCCATGATCTCCAGGTTCGCGCCGACGTACGGTGCGAGGTCGGTCTTGTTGACCACGAGCAGATCGGACTTCGTGATGCCCGGCCCGCCCTTGCGCGGAATCTTCTCGCCGCCGGCCACGTCGATCACATAGATCGTAAGATCCGATAGCTCCGGGCTGAATGTCGCCGCGAGGTTGTCGCCGCCCGACTCGATGAACACCACGTCGGCATCCGGAAACTTCGCCAGCATGCGATCGACGGCCTCGAGGTTGATCGATGCATCCTCGCGAATCGCGGTATGCGGGCAGCCGCCCGTCTCCACGCCCATGATGCGCTCGGCGGGCAACGCGCCCGAGATGGTCAGCAGGCGCTGGTCTTCCTTCGTATAAATATCGTTCGTGATCGCGACGAGGTCGTAGCGGTCGCGCATCGCCTTGCACAGCATCTCGAGCAGCGTGGTCTTGCCGGAGCCGACGGGGCCGCCGACACCGACGCGCAACGGCGGATTTTTCTTGGTACGGGTCATGATTGCGAGAATGACTCAGGACGGGTTCAGGATCGGAACAGCCGGGAGTACTGCGTCTCGTGTCGCGCGGACAGCAGGCCCAGCATCGGAGAAAACGTGGAGAGTTGCGGCGGCTCGGCGTCAGCGCGTTGCCACGCCTGCTCGACCATCTCGCGCACGGGTGTGTGCAACGCGCGCAGGATAAGCTGGCCGGCCACCTGGCCGAGCGGCACGGCCTTGATCGCCGCGGCCACCTGATTCTCCGCCCAGTTGAAGGCGTAGGCGGCGAGGCCGTCTCTCGCATCGATGTCCAGCGCCACGCAGGCGGCGGTGAAGGCGGTCGGCAGGCAGATCGGCGACATCTGCGTCAGCGCGTTGCGCATCGGTTCGTCGCCCCATGACATCTGGGCGATCAGGCGCGCGAGCGACCAGCCCATCTGCTCGGTCTCCAGCCGCAACTCCGCGGTCTCGCGCGTGGCGTGGAACCAGTCGTTCCACTCGCGCACGGCGGCGAGGTCGCCGACCCGCCACGCGCGGTACAGCAGCAGCCAGACCGGGGCCTCGCAGGCGGCCTGCACGTGGGTGAGGTTGTCCTGGATCCACCGCCCCGCGCTTGCGGCGTCATGCACGATGCCGCAGTCGATCGCGGCCTCCAGCCCTTGCGAATAGCTGAAGCCCCCGATCGGCAGCGCGGGCGATGCCAGATGCAGCAGGGAGACGAGTTGCGGCAGCGCGGTCATTCAGCGGCGATGCGAGTGGTCGTGACCGTGGCCGCAGCCCGGGCCGTGCTCGTGCTCATGGGCGTGGCCGTGGTCATGGTGGTGGTGCCCATGGCCGTGATCATGGTGGTGGTGCCCATGGTCGTGGTCATGCCCATGGTGCTCATGAAACACCGCCTGCGCGGCCGCATAGTCCTCGGCGAACGTGGCGTCATGCCCATGCTTGTGACCGCCGCCATACGCGCCCGCCTCGGGCTCGAACGGCAACTCGGCACGCGCGATCGTCACGCCGAGGCGCACCAGCATGTCCGCGAGCACGGGGTCGTACTCGAGCCGCAGATAGTCGCGCCCCACCTCGACAGGCGTATGCCGATTGCCCAGGTGATACGCCGCGCGCATCAGGCTCAGCTGGCCCTCCTCCGAGCCCTGACCCGTGCCACCGGCCGTCACCTGAAGCACCGACTCGCCGGCAGCCCGTACCTCCACGAACGCGCCATCCTCGGCCACCAGCAGATCGCCTCCCCGCAGCACCGTGCCTCGCGGCAGAAAGAGCGCGACCTCGTCGCCATTGTCGAGCACCGCACGGAGCCGGCTCTTGCTACGGTCGCCAAACGGCAGCACGAGCTTGGCCGCGCGTTTGACCAGCACAGGCGCGATGCCATGCGGCGCGGGCAGATGTTTGTCGATCTTCAGCACGATTCGAAACAATCCATTCAAAGCGATCAAAACAGGAAGTAACGCTGCGCCATCGGCAGCACGGTCGCCGGCTCGCAGGTCAGCAATTGCCCATCGGCAACGACCTGATAGGTCTCCGGGTCGACCGTCACGTGCGGCTGCCAGTCGTTCAGCACCATGTCGCGCTTGGACACCGTCCGCGTGCCGCGCACCGCCGCGAGCGTCTTGGCCAGACCATAACGCTCGCCGACGTTGGCGGCAAGCGCGGCCTGCGACACGAACGTCAGCGACGAACGCGGCAGCGCGCCGCCTGCCGAGGCGAACATCGGCCGATAGTGCACGGGCTGCGGCGTCGGGATGGACGCATTGGGATCGCCCATCGCCGCCGCGGCGATCATGCCGCCCTTGAGGATGAGGCTCGGCTTCACACCGAAGAAGGCGGGCTTCCACAGCACGAGGTCCGCCCACTTGCCAACCTCGATCGAACCGACCTCGTGCGCGATGCCATGCGTGAGCGCCGGATTGATCGTGTACTTGGCGATATAACGCCGCACGCGGAAGTTGTCGTGGCCCCCGCGGGCATCGTGCGGATCGCCCGGCAGCTTGCCGCGCTGCGCGGCCATCTTGTGCGCGGTCTGCCAGGTGCGGATGATGACCTCGCCCACGCGGCCCATTGCCTGCGAGTCGCTCGAGATCATCGAGAACGCGCCAAGGTCGTGCAGGATGTCTTCGGCGGCGATGGTCTCGCGGCGAATGCGCGATTCCGCGAACGCGATGTCCTCGGCGATCGACGGATCGAGGTGATGGCACACCATCAGCATGTCGAGGTGCTCGTCGAGCGTGTTGACCGTGTACGGCCGCGTCGGGTTGGTCGAGGACGGTAGCACGTTGGCCTCGCCGCATACCTTGATGATGTCCGGCGCGTGGCCGCCGCCCGCCCCTTCGGTGTGATACGTATGGATCGTGCGGCCCTTGAACGCGGCGATCGTCGCCTCGACGAAGCCGCCCTCGTTGAGCGTGTCGGTGTGGATGGCCACCTGCGTATCGGTGGCATCGGCCACGCTCAGGCACGTATCGATGGCCTGCGGCGTGGTACCCCAGTCCTCGTGGAGCTTGAGGCCGATCGCCCCGGCCTCCACCTGCTCGGTCAGCGGCGCGGCCTGGCTCGCGTTGCCCTTGCCGAGAAAACCGATGTTCATCGGATAGGCATCGGCCGCCTGCAGCATGCGCTCCATGTACCAGGGGCCCGGCGTGACCGTAGTCGCGAAGGTGCCCGTGGCGGGACCCGTGCCGCCGCCGATCATCGTGGTCACGCCGCTCATGAGCGCTTCGTCGATCTGCTGCGGGCAGATGAAGTGGATGTGCGTGTCGATGCCGCCAGCCGTGACGATCATGCCTTCGCCAGCGATGACTTCGGTGCCCGGACCGACGACGATCGTCACGCCGGGCTGGATATCTGGATTGCCTGCCTTGCCGATGGCGGCGATGCGGCCGCCCTTGAGGCCGATATCGGCCTTGACGATGCCCCAGTGGTCAACGATGAGGGCATTCGTGATGACCGTATCGACGCAGTCCTTCGACATGCGCTGGCTCTGCCCCATGCCGTCCCGGATCACCTTGCCGCCGCCGAACTTCACTTCCTCGCCGTAGATCGTGTAGTCGCGCTCGACCTCGATCACGAGGCCCGTGTCGGCAAGCCGCACCCGGTCGCCGGTGGTCGGGCCGAACATTTCGGCATAGGCCTGCCTGGAGATCTTTACCATTACAGCGCTCCCATGATCTTGCCGTTGAAACCGAAGACGATGCGATCTCCATCGAGCGCGACGAGCTCGACCGTGCGGCGCTGTCCCGGCTCGAAGCGCACCGCGGTGCCCGCGGCAATGTTCAGCCGGAAGCCACGCGCGGCCTCGCGGTCGAACGCGAGCGCGGCGTTGGTTTCGTAGAAATGAAAATGCGAGCCGACCTGGATCGGACGATCCCCTGTATTGGCGACGGTCACGCTGACGGTCGCCCGGCCCACATTGAGTTCGATCTCGCCGTCCAGCGGCATCAGTTCACCGGGAATCATCGCGATGCTCCTCGCATGTTGTCGATGGTGGCGTTACGCGACCAGCAGGCCCACGCCGTACATGGCCACACCGGCACCCGCGATACGCGCGAGCCAGCCCGCATGGCGGCGCAGCACGCCACCGACGCCGATACCGGCGCAATGCAGGCCCATCGTCGCCAGCGCGAAACCGCCGACATAGGCGAGCACCGTCGGCAATGCCGAGGCCGACGCCGGCAGTTCGGCACCATGCGCATAGCCATGGAACAGCGCGAAGCCGCCGACGATGGCCATGCCCGCGGCCGCGGGCAGTTGCGTGCGCAGCGCGACCAGCAGACCGATGACGAGCAGCGACGCGGCGATCATCGGTTCCACCGCGGGCAGCGTGAAACCGGCCAGACCCAGCGCGGCGCCCGCGAGCATCAGCACGACGAACGCGAGCGGCAGGCGCAGCAGTTGCATGGCGCCCGGCTGGCGACCGTGGCTGCCGCGCGCGGCCAGCGCGCTCCACACGCCGACGGAGGCCATGGCCAGCAAATGGTCCGCCCCCGTCAGCGGGTGCAGCAAGCCCGCGTAGAAGCTGCCGGCGACCGTCGTCGCCTCATGGCCCGGATGGGCGAAGGCGCTGACGGCGGTGAGCGAAAGCGCGGGGAACAGTACGGCGGCGAGCGCCAGCGTGCGAGTCGTTTTCATTATTGGTTCTCGTTAGGGTCAGACGATGGGATGATGCACGGTGACGAGCTTGGTGCCATCGGGGAACGTCGCTTCCACCTGAATCTCGGGAATGAGCTCCGCCACGCCGTCCATGACGTCCTCGCGCGCGAGCACGGTGGTGCCCTCATGCATGAGCTCGGCAACGGTACGGCCATCGCGCGCCCCTTCCATGATGGCCGCGGTAATCAGCGCCACGGCCTCGGGGTAGTTGAGCTTGAGACCGCGCGCGCGGCGCCGTTCGGCCAGCAGCGCGGCGGTGAAGATCAGCAGCTTGTCTTTCTCTCGCGGCGTGAGTTCCATCGTCGGAGTCCTTTGTCTTGTTGTCTCGTTGGATTGAAGGGTTCAGGTGGCCCACAGCCGCAGCGGCCGCGCGGGCACGCCATGGATGGGCTCGCGCAGCTGCGTCCAGCAATCGATCAGCAGATGACGCACAGGTTCGATATGGCGGCCGAGCACGCGCAGCAGCAGCATGCGGCGGCCGTCGGACGCTGGGCTGACCATGCAGGTCACGCCCGCGCGCAGATCGTCGCGATACGGCAGACGTTCGGCCAGCGCTTCGGCCAGTTCCGTCGTGGCGCCCTCCCCTACGGCCCACAGCGTGCCCAGCACGGGCAGCCCATCCATGCCGGGCCACGCGGTACGCAGCGCGGCATCGGCGTGCGCATCGACGAAAGACTGCTCGATCCACAGCGGACGCCCGGCATTGCCGACGCGCGTGTCGAGCCACAGCGCGCCCCGCGACCAGCGCTCGCCCGAAGCTTGCCGGCCGAGCACGACGGCATCCCAGCCGATCGCGCTGCCGCCGCGCGACACGCGAACGTCGGTGCCGATGCGCGCGCGCGCATCGTCGAACACGATGTTCTCCTGCGGCAGCCAGTCGAGCCGCGCGCCATCGGCCACGGTGATGCGCACCTGCTGGCTCGCGTCGCGGCCAAGGGACTTGTACCACTTGGTCGCGCCAGGCGTGGCGAGCACCGCGTGCGCGCCGGGCTCTACCGCGATGTCGATGTCGAGCAGGTCGCCGCCCGCGATGCCCGCGGGCGGATGCAGCACCACCGCGTGGCAGATCGCGTCGCCTTCCGGGTAGAGCGGCTTCTGGACCATGAGCGGGCCTTTGTGGCGGCGCTCGACGAGGGCCGTGCGCATGGCGCCGCCCTCGCCGCGCGCCGCAAAGCGCAGGCGCAGGCTCGCCTGCCACGCGGCGGGCATTGCAAGACTGGAAGGAAAATCGGGATGACGCATGAAGGAGGCTGGGCGGGCAAGCGCGCGCGCGCGAGGTAGGCCGTTCGTTGCCGGCCATCATAGCGCGCGTTCGTGGCGACCGAAAGTGCGAACGTGCAATAGTGGGATCGCGCAGTCATGCGGATCAGACCGCAATCAGTTCCCGTACGCCATCCTGCTCCATGTCGGCGCCCGCCCCCTTCGCGACCACCTCGCCGCGGCTCATCACGACGTAGTGATCGGCAAGGTGCCGCGCGAACTCGTAGTACTGCTCCACCAGCAGCACCGTCATGCCGAACTCGTCGACGAGCAGCCGCAGCGCGCGCCCGATGTCCTGGATGATCGACGGCTGGATGCCTTCGGTCGGTTCGTCGAGGATCAGCAGCTTCGGCTCGCTCATCAACGCGCGGCCGATGGCCAGTTGTTGCTGCTGCCCGCCGGACAGATCGCCCCCGCGCCGCTGGCGCATCGTGCGCAGCACCGGAAACAGCTGGTAGATGCGATCGGGCACGCCCGGGGGGGCCTTGCGGCTCGCGGCGCCGATCAGCAGGTTCTCTTCCACCGTCAGCCGCGGAAAGATCTCGCGCCCCTGCGGCACGTAGGCCATGCCCGCGGCGACGCGTTCGTATGGCGCCTTCTTCTCGATCGCCGTGCCGCCCCAGCTGATGTTGCCGCTGCGCGTGGGCACCACGCCCATCAGGCATTTGAGCAGCGTGCTCTTGCCCACGCCATTGCGGCCGAGCAACGTGGTCAGCCTGCCCTCGGGCACGTCGAAACTCACGTTGCGCAGGATGTGGCTGCCGCCGTAATACTGGTTCAGTGCATTGACCTGCAGCATCGTTATCTTCCCAGGTAGGATTCGATCACGCGTTCATCGCGCTTGACGGCGTCGAGCGTGCCTTCGGCCAGCAGGCTGCCTTCGGCGAGCACCGTGACCTTGCCCGTGTCGCCCGCCAGCGCGGCGACGAATTCCATGTCGTGCTCCACGACCATCATCGAGCAGCTGCCGCGCAGGCTGTTGAGCAGGCCCGCGAGCTGCATGGTCTCTTCATCGGTCATGCCCGCCACGGGCTCGTCGAGCAGCAACAGTTGCGGCTGCTGCATCAGCAGCATGCCGATCTCGAGCCGCTGCTTCTGGCCGTGCGACAGCAGGCCCGCCGGACGGTAAGCCTCGTCCTCGAGGCCGGTCAGCGCCAGCGTCTCCTCGATGCGGCGATGGCCCTCGCCCGTCAGCCGCGCGCGCAGCGACGACCACCAGCGCTTGTCGGCCTTCATCGCGAGTTCGAGGTTCTCCCACACCTGATGCTGCTCGAACACCGTCGGCTTCTGGAACTTGCGGCCGATGCCGACCTGCGCGATGCGCGGCTCCGTCATGCGCATCAGGTCGATGGTCTGGCCGAGGAACACGCGCCCGCTCACGTTGGCATTGCGCGGACCGGTCTTGCCCGTGATGACATCCATCATCGTGGTCTTGCCGGCGCCGTTGGGGCCGATCACGCAGCGCAGTTCGCCGTGATCGATCGAGATCGACAGCTTGTTCAGCGCGCGGAAACCGTCGAACTGCACGGTGAGATCTTCCACGTAGAGAATCGGCCCATGCGTGACGTCGATGATGCCAGGCTCGACGACGCGGCCCAGACCCGTGGTTTCGCCGCTCTCGGCTTGTTGCACATCCAGTGCGGCGTTCATGCTTCCCTCCCGACCGGTGCGGCCTTGTCTTCGTCGACCGGCGCGCCGGCGCCGGTACTGGTGCCCGTATTGGTGCTCGTACTGGCGCTATCGATGCGCTCCTTCGGCGTGCGGCGGCCGGACATCCGGCGCCAGAGCCCCACCACGCCATCGGGCAGGTACAGCGTCACCAGCACGAACATCGCGCCGAGCAGGAACAGCCAGTATTCGGCGAAGTACGCCGTGAACATCGTCTTGGCCCCGTTCACGAGGAATGCGCCGACGATCGGCCCGATCAACGTGCCGCGGCCACCGACGGCAACCCAGACCGCCATCTCGATCGAGTTGGCGGGCGACATCTCGCCCGGGTTGATGATGCCGACCTGCGGCACGTACAGCGCGCCCGCAATGCCGCACAGCACGGCCGAGAACGTCCACACGAACAGCTTGTAGCCGAGCGGGCTGTAGCCGGAGAACATCACGCGCATCTCCGCATCGCGCACCGCCGTGACCACGCGACCCAGCTTCGACGACACGATGTAGCGGCACGCGACGAAGCCGCCCAGCAGCGCCAGGAACGTCAGCACGAACAGCGCCGTGCGCGTCTCCGGCGCCGCGATCGCAAACCCCGCGATACGCTTGAAGTCCGTAAAGCCGTTGTTTCCGCCAAACCCCGTCTCGTTGCGGAAGAACAGCAGCATGGCTGCGTACGTCATGGCCTGCGTGATGATCGACAGATACACGCCCTTGATGCGCGAGCGGAAGGCGAAGTACCCGAACAGCCAGGCCAGCACGCCAGGCACGAGGATCACGAGCAGGAGCGCGTACGGCAGATGCTCGGTGCCGTGCCAGAACCACGGCAATTCCTTCCAGTCGAGGAACACCATGAAGTCGGGCAGGTCGCTCTTGTACACACCCTCTCGTCCGATCGAGCGCATCAGGTACATGCCCATCGCATACCCGCCGAGCGCGAAGAACAGCCCATGCCCGAGACTCAGGATGCCGCAATACCCCCATACGAGGTCCAGCGCGATAGCCGCCAGCGCGAAACACATGATCTTGCCAATCAGCGTGAGCGCATAGGCCGACAGATGCAGCGGATGGCCCTCCGGCACCAGCAGCGCGCAGACGGGCACGCCGATGGCCACCACGATCGTCAGCACGACGAGCGCGGCCCATACCCGGCGCGAGAACAGCGGCTGACGCTCGGGCACCGACAGGCGGAATGGCGCCCGGCCCGCGGCGGATTTGGATTGAAAACTCGTCATCATGCCTCCGCGCTGCGCCCCTTGAGCGCGAAAAGTCCCTGCGGCCGCTTCTGGATGAAGAGGACGATCAGCACCAGGACGAAGATCTTGGCCAGCACCGCGCCATAGAACGGCTCGATGAACTTGTTGATCAGGCCGAGGCCGAACGCACCGACGATGGTGCCGGCCAGCTGGCCCACGCCGCCGAGCACGACCACCATGAACGAGTCGATGATGTACGCCTGCCCGAGGTCCGGACCGACGTTGCCGATCTGGGACAGCGCGCAGCCGCCCAGGCCCGCGATACCTGCGCCAAATGCGAACGCGTAGCTATCGACCTTCCACGTGCGCACGCCGACGCAGGCCGCCATGGTGCGGTTCTGCGTGGTGGCGCGCACGAACAGGCCCAGGCGCGTGCGATTGAGCACGCCCCATGCCACGGCGACCACGGCCAGCGCGAACAGGATAATGATCACGCGGTTGTACGGAATCACGAGGCCCGGCAGCCATTCCATGCCGCCGCTCATCCAGACGGGATTGGCCACTTCGACGTTCTGCGCGCCGAAGATCGTGCGCACGGCCTGCTGGAACAGCAGGCTCACACCGAACGTGGCCAGCAGCGTCTCTAGCGGACGGCCGTACAGATGGCGCAGCACGATGCGTTCGAGCGCGAATCCGACGATCGCCGCGGCAAGGAACGACGCCGGCAGCGCGGCCACGAGGTACCAGTCGAACGCGTGCGGCGCATACGCGCGGAACAGCGTCTGCACGACGTACGTCGCGTAGGCGCCGATCATCAGGAATTCGCCATGCGCCATGTTGATGACGCCGATCAGGCCATAGGTGATGGCGAGACCGAGCGCGGCGAGCAGCAGCACGCTGCCGAGGCTCAGGCCCGCAAACAGGTTGCCCACGAGCTCGGCGCGGCGCTGGTCGCTGCGCAGCGCGTCGAGCGCCTGCTGCGCGGCGAGGCGAACCTCGGCATCGGGCTCGCGGTACTTGCCCGCGTCGTCCTTCTCCATGAGTGGGGCCAGCTTCTGACGGCTCTGGGGGTTGCTGTCGTGGCCAAGGATGCGAATGGCCTCGAGCCGCGCATCGCGCGCGGCCTCCGCGCCATCGGCGAGCACCGTATTGGCCCAGATCACGTCGAGGCGCGCGCGCAGCCCGGCATCGGCCTCGGCCTTGCGCGCGGCCGCCACGACTTCGCGCGAGGCGTTCTCGGGCGCGTCGAACAGCGTGTTGATGGCTTGCGTGCGCACCGCGATGTCGGACGACTGCAGCTGCAGGCTGCTGGCCGCGCTATCGACGAGCGTGCGCAGGCTGTTGTTGAGCGTCAGCGATTCCAGTTCGTCCTGCTTCACGGTCACGGGCTTGCCGCTGATCGCATCCACGAACTTGTCGCCGTCCTGGCGCACCATGCCCACCGACGGCGCGTATTGGAGCGCATCGTCCTGCAGGGCCTTGAGGATCGGCGCGGATTGTTCGGGCGGCGCCTTGGTCAGCGCGGTCACCGCGGCGGTCTTCGCGTCGAAGTCGTCTTCCGCGAGCGGCTTGAGGTCGGCTTGCGTCAGTGGCGCGGCCCACAATGGCGCGGCAGCCAGCAGCAGCGCTGCCAGCATGGCGCGGAGCCATGATCGGAGTATGGGTGATGGCATAGGGCTGGCGGAGTGTCTTTGGGCGTGGCGCGATTCGTGTACACGCTCGCGTCTGGTTATGTGTTTCCCCTCTCCCGCAGGGAGAGGGGGTACCGCAATGTCGGAAGGAAATTCCGATGCTTACATCACCTTGTCCGGCTTGCCTTCGTTACCCGTGATGAACGGGCTCCAGGGTTGCGCGCGGATCGGCTTCGCGGTCTTCCACACCACGTTGAACTGACCGTCGGCCTTCACTTCGCCGATCATCACGGGCTTGTAGAGGTGATGGTTGTCGCCCATCGTCAGGGTGAAGCCGTCCGGTGCCTTGAAGGTCTGGCCGTACATCGCGGCGCGCACCTTGTTCGGATCGGTCGAGCCAGCCTTCTTCACGGCCTGCGCCCACATGTGGATACCCACGTAGGTGGCTTCCATCGGGTCGTTCGTCACGCGCTTGTCGCCGCCCGGCAGGTTGTTGGCCTTGACCCAGGCCGCCCATTGCTTCTTGAACGCTTCGTTCTCGGGGTTCTTCACCGACATGAAGTAGTTCCATGCCGCCAGATGGCCCACCAGCGGCTTGGTGTCGATGCCGCGCAGTTCTTCCTCGCCCACGGAGAACGCCACGACCGGCACATCCTTGGCCTTCAGGCCAGCATTGCCCAGTTCCTTGTAGAACGGCACGTTCGAGTCGCCATTGATCGTCGAGATCACGGCGGTCTTGCCGCCCTGCGAGAACTTCTTGATGTTCGCGACGATGGTCTGGTAGTCGCTATGACCGAACGGGGTGTAGACCTCCTCGATGTCCTTGTCCGCAACGCCCTTGCTCTTCAGGAACGCGCGCAGGATCTTGTTGGTCGTACGCGGGTAGACGTAGTCCGTGCCCAGCAGGAAGAAGCGCTTGGCGCCGCCACCTTCCTTGCTCATCAGGTATTCCACGGCGGGGATGGCCTGCTGGTTCGGCGCGGCGCCCGTGTAGAACACGTTCTTCGACATTTCCTCGCCCTCGTACTGCACGGGGTAGAACAGCAGCGAGTTCAGTTCCTCATAGACCGGCAGCACCGACTTGCGCGACACCGAGGTCCAGCAGCCGAACGTGACGGCGACCTTGTCGTTCGTGATCAGCTGGCGTGCCTTCTCGGCAAACAGCGGCCAGTTGGAAGCCGGGTCCACCACCACCGGTTCGAGCTTGCGGCCCAGGACGCCGCCGCTCTTGTTGATCTCGTCGATCGTCATCAGGGCCACGTCCTTGAGCGACGTTTCCGAAATGGCCATCGTGCCCGACAGCGAATGCAGGATGCCGACCTTGATCGGATCCTTCGACTGCGCCATCAGCGGGCTGGTACCGATCATCGCCGCGGCGGCTACCGCCGACAGCTTCAGCATGTCACGTCGTTTCATTGCAGCTCCCAGTTTTCGTATGTGGTTAGGGACTACGCACCCCGGGTGATGCTTCTGCAACTAGCGTGCCAACCGAAAGATGATGCCGAAGAGACGGATGAATCTACTCGCACCAACATGGAGCGCGAATCATGCTGCCCATCATGCACCACCGTCGTGCCAACGGCTGAAAACAGGGCGCAAGATGGTGCGGGGCCGTGCATCGCGCACCGCCATCGGCCGCCTTCGCCCCATGTCGAGAGCCAATCAGAACCATTCTTCCGCGCGACCGGTACGCATATCCTTGCGACGGGAGGGCAGGTCCTGATCGCGTTCCCGCAGCAGGACATCGGTGCGGCCGGCCGTTTGATTCACGGCCTCGACGTCAAAGGCGGTGAACCGGTCATGAAGGATCCGCGGCGATTTGCGGCTGCGCCGGGGGGCGAGTTCCGGCGCGGTATCAGGCCCGGTATCAGGCCCGTCGATCGCCACCTTGCCGTGCCGCCCGTCGATCGAGAACAATACCCCACCGGTCCCGCGCGCCGCCTCGTCCCGCGCAGCGGCCAGCGACTTCGTGCTGACCAGGAACCCATCGTTCACCACCGTGTCGCCGGCCACGATCCCACTACCGAAAACGCCCCCGGCATGCGACGCCGCCATATAGCTACGCCCCGGCGTATCGGGCAACGCCTGCAACGCGCGCGACAGGGCGGCGACGTTGCTATTGGCCTTTCCGCCGCGCCGCTCGGCATCGACGGCGTCATCGAAGATCGACCGATGGCGCAGATACTGCCGTGCCATGCCACGCGTGAAACTGGACGGCGCACCGTGGACCTCTGCCTGCCGCACGGCAATGTCCTCTAATCGCCGGCGGGCGCCCGCCTTGTCGAACGCTCGGGCCTCCGCCGAAAATTCCCGCTGCATCGCGTGCAGCCGCTGCCCCACGTTCGGCGCCGACGGCACCACAGACGGCGCGCCCGTGAACATGTCCTTCGCACCGTGCGGCGACGCACCGTCCCGCGACTCCGTCAGCAGCACGTTGACTGCCCCGCGTTCGCGGTGGATATCCAGCACCGTGAACTGGCGATGGGGTTCGAACAGGATGGCCGACCCGTTGGCGGTGATCGGCCCGAACCCCGGCGGCGGCCCACCGAGCAACGCCTCGTTCCTGCCGGACCTGCCATCGATGCGGAACACCGTCGGCAGGCCCCGACGTTCGGCGTACACCGCGCTGTGCTTCTCCGCCTGCAGCGACTTGTCACTCGCCAGCACGCGCCCCGCGCCGACGAGGTCGCCCGGTAATATCCGCTTCCCATAGACATCGCCCTGCGTCCTCGTCCCGAGGTAGCTGACGGTGACATTGCCGGGCAGCTTGTTCAGCGCGAAGAGCAGGTCGTCGTGGATGTGGCGCGCCATGAGTGGATCGGGCTGCGCGGGTTCGAGAAATTCACCGCGCCGCGCCACGGCCCCATAGAACGCGGTATGGTGCGCCGCGTTGGCGTTGGCGCTGTCGATAACCCATTCGCGCGCGGCCATGCGATCGTCCGTGATGGCGCCCTCTGGCATCGATCTGGTCATTTCGCGGAAGATGCCGCGCGTCAGGTTGCCGTGCGAAGGCGTGGTACCGCCGTGCGCCAGCACACCCTCGGCACGATGGCGATGGGTTCGCCCTACCGGGTCCGGATCGAACGACACGCCCTTGCCCAGCGCGTCCGGATGTTGTGCGCCGACGCGTCGTTTGCCACCCTCATCGCTCACCGCGACATACGACACCCTGCCGTGCACTTCGGCATCGACGCTCCGGTCGCGCAATGCCTGCTGCAACGGCCGCTCCAGTTGCACGCTATGGCAGCCGACCAGGCTGATCTTGCAGGTATGAGCGCCGCGCGCAAGCGGCGCGACGATATCCGCGAGTTCGGGCACGCTCCTGGCGCTCAGGCGCGGCACGCCGGCGGTGCCTTCCCCTACCAGGCTGATCTTGAGCCTGCCCGGGAATGGCGATGGCAGTGTCGAGGCGGGGGCATGTGGCAGCGCGATCCTGCTGTCCGCATGCTTGTAGTTGAGCCGTAGCGACGCTTCGGCAACGCGATGGCTGTCGTCGAGCGGCACCACGACACGGCGATCGTAGTCTCGATGCAACCGCTGTGCATTCATGCTGTGCAATACGCCGTCGGATGGCTCATCGTTGATGCCGCGAAACCACACATATCGGATACGATCGGTTTCCAGATGGTCCTGCATCTTCATGCGCTGGTTGCGCGGGAGAACGACTTCCGCGCGCCCATCGGCGTGCTGGAACAACGAGAAAGGCGCCAGGACCTTCGCTGGCACGTCATCGATAATGGCCAGTGTCGGCTTGCGCCCGTCCGGCCCGGGCGCCGCGTTCCGCATCGCGTATTGCGCATAGCCGCGCGAGGCCGAGCCAAGCAGCCACCACGGATTGGCTACGACCGAGCCGTCAAATATCGTGCGCCCCCATGCGCCCGCCAGTTCGCGTGGCGGCACGAGATAGACGGTGCCCCGGTATTCGCCCAGCTTCGATACGACCTCGCTGAGCTCGGCGATGGGCCGATCGCCTCCCGGCGCCGGCCGCCCACGCAGCGCGTAGTACGCCAGCACGTCCCGCTCGCGCTTGTTCAGCCGCGGCTGGTCCGGACTGTTCAGCAGGTGGTTCTGCATCGCGAATCTGTCGGCCGTGGCTTGCTGAAGCGGCAATGCCCGCGCGGCTTCCCGTAATCGCCGGTGCGGATCGGGATCGGAGAACGGCTTGCGCCCGAAATCGTTCAAGGCGTCGGGATGACCCGCCGATGCCGAATATTTGTGCCCGCGGTCGCTGACTCTGACGTATCCCTTGCGGCCACTTACCTCTGCTTCGATGCCGCGCGTGTACAGGGCCGCGCGCAGCGATTGTTCCATCGCGGCGCTGTGACATCCGACGAGGCTCACCTTGCAGCCGATGGCATGGCGCGCCAGCGGCGCCACGATGTTCGCGATTTCCTCCGCGCGCCTGCCGCCGAGCGTGTTGTTCCCCGCATGCCCTTCGCCCACGACCGTGTACTTGTGCGTGCCACCCGGCGGATTTGCCTCGGCCGCGGCGCCATCGGAGCGCAGCGCGACGAGCGTGGTGTCCGCATGCTTGTGCCGCAAGCTGCGGGACGCGTCTCTGACCCGGGCATCGCTGCCCTGACTGCCGGGCGGCGTACCCATTTCCAGCGGCACCACGAAACGATGGTCGTAGTCGCGATGCGGATTGCCCGTATGCAGGTCGCGCGCGACGACGCTGGTGGCGCCGGGATCCACTGCACCCAGCCCCACGAAGGTCATGGCTTGCGTATCGACGATGTCACTGACTCGCAAACGCGTGCGTTCGGGAGCGTAAACCTCGGCGCGCGCGTTCGCGCCCTGGAACGGCGAAAACGGTGCCAGCGATTTGGCCGGCGAGCCGTCGAACACCATCAGCACCTTCCTGCGTTCCGGCTCCACCGCGGCCAGCTGCAGACGCGCATAGCCAAGCGACGCGGTACCGATCACACTCGGAACGATGACGGTCTCGCCCGGGCGCAGGCTTCCATAGGAGTGCCCGCGAGGCGCCTGATAGGCGCCATAGAACGGGCCATCGTAGTCGCTCAGGCGTAACGCCGTCTCCCGCCTTTCGGTGTGCGGCCGATCCCCCGCAGGCAGCCGCCTTCTGGCGAGCCGCGTCAGCGTATCGGCTTCGCGCGCGCTGACGTCCGGCTGCGGCGCGAGGAGCTGGCGCAGTTGTACCGTGTAGCGATCGATGAGCGCCTCTCCCAGCGTCATCGGCTGGGTCGCCGCATGCCAGCCGCCAACGCGGCCCGCGGCCTCGCCAGGCGGCTCGATGACGCGGCGCGTACGCAGATCCAGCGGCTCGGTCTGAAGATGCGAGGTGAGACTCGGACCCGGCTCACCGTGGGCGGGCTGATGCGCGTCGCCAGCGAGCGGACCGGGCGCACCGGGCGCACCGGGCGCACCGGGCGAGCTCAGCAGTCCGCCCAGCGCCGGATCATCGCGGCCGGTGCCGGGCGCCATGGTCCGCATGCCGCTATCCGTCGCGTCATCCCTTGCACCACCACCCCTTGCGCCACCCGTTGCGCTATCCCTTGCGCTATCGGGCGCCCTGCCCTGGGCGGCGGGAGGGGGGTCCATTCGGGCCCGCTTCCATGCCTGCGCGGACGCATCCGCGCGCGTACCGATGTCCTGGCCCGAAGGCGGCTTGTCCGGGCCCAGCAGATATCCCATCCGTCCATCCGCCAGACGCACCGGCGGCTTGGCCACGCCCGCGCGCCCTGCGGGCGGCCGTCCATGATGCGCTGGCTTGAACACCGGTGGCAATAGCACATTGCCCCCATGCTCCCGCACGGTCTCCGGCTTCGCTTCGGTCCGGATCAGCGCGCCCTCCGTCCGATAGGATGCCGTCCCGGCCTTCACTGTCGTGCCGGCCAGCGTGGTATCGCCGCCCGAGGCCAGCGCCACACTGGCCGCTTCGATACTGCCCGCGCGCTCGGTCTCCCGCTCATATCCGCTGGTCCCCGCGAACGCCCCCGGCGAACTCACGCCCGTCGCGCCATCGGCCCGTCCCACGCCGAGGTTCGCGTTGGCTTTCCATCGCTTGCGCGATATCGTCTCGCGCGCCACGTCGAAGACGATCGAGCCTGCGGCATCGACCTGCACCTTCGTCGCGGCCGACAGCGCGGTGCCTTCGAACTTCGCATCGCCGCCGCTTCGGATCTCCACCGTCCCGCGCCGCGCCTGAACGCGGCCCGCCTGCCCGGACACCGCATGCTCCGTCATGTCGCTGACATTGCCCCCCGCGTCGCCACCCCACGAGGCCACACCGATGGACACTCCACCGTTCGCCGCCCAACGCGATTCGCTTGCCGCGCGCGACGTCTTCGCCGTCAGCATCGCGACATTCCCGCCCGCCGACATCCTGACGCTGTCCCCCTCGACGCGCGCGCCCTCGAACGAAGCATCGCCTGACGCGCGTATCGCCACGTCGCGCTGCGCGACGAGCCTGCCTGCCACTGCCCTGCGCGCTTCGCGCGTGTCCCGCGCATGCATCCCGTCGCCGGAAACGCCGACGCCCGGACTTACCTTATCGACATGGACCGCGGCCCCCGCGCTCGCCGTCTTCGCACGGGAAGCCTCCGTGTCGTGCGCCGCGCCAATCGCCACCGTCGCGCCTCGGATATCGATATCGCCTCCCGCTTTGACATCGGTGCCGGCAAGACGCGTCTCGCCACGGCTCTCGCTGGAGACGTTTCCGCCCGCGCGCACGGTAGATACCACAGCGGTCCGGGTATTGGCGTCGGTGTCCCGCGCCTCGGTGCGATACTCGATCTTGAGTCCTGCACCGGCACCCGCCCCGGACTTCAGCGTCTGCTTGGACTGGCCCGGCACGATCCGGCCCGGCAGACCCACCGAGGCGGCGCCGTAGCCGCCCACGAAGGCGGCGTCTTCCCCGCTTTCGGACGCGCTGTACGTCGTGTCGTGCGCGGCCTCGCTGACGATGGTATCGGCAGACTGCTTCACGTCGCCCCCCGCGCGAAGGTCCGTGCCAACGTCGCGCATGGCCTCGCCCGCGTACCGCACGATGTCGCGCCCGGCGGATACCGCCGACGTCAGCGCCGTCGTGCTGCCGGTCACTCCCCTATCGTTCGCGTGACGAAACTTCAGGCCCGCGTCCGCATTGACGTCTGCCGAGGGCAAGCCGCCCGCCTGTTCTCCTTCCGGCGCGGCGCCGATGCTCGCCTGCGCGCCGCCACCGGCCGAGCCATGCACGCCGAGCGATGCCTCGCTACGGCGCCACGCGTGCTCGTCCCGATCCTCGACCGCTTCAGTCGTGATCGTTGTCGCCTGCTGCGTCAGGTCGCCCTCCGCATGCACGCGCGAGCCGGTCACGCGCAGGCCGTCTCTCGCTATCAATCGCGCGTCGCCGCCGGCTTCGAAGACTGCCGCATCGTGGCGGACGCGCCGTTGCGTGGTCGTCTCGCTCACGTCGCGAAACAGGTCGATGCCGCCCTCCGCGCTGCCCCGTGCCGCCACGCCCGCGCCAAGCCAGTTGTCGTTGCCCCGGCTCAGCACGCCCGATCCGGCCGTCGCCTGCGTGTGCCGATGCGTGGCACCGCGCGTGGCGAAAATGCCGTGACTCGCTTCTGTACGCGTGGACACGGTGCTCGTCTCCGCCGCCGCCACCTCGATGTTCGCCGCCGACGTCTCGAGATCGCCAGCCGTCTTCCACGTGCTGCCGCGTATCCGCAGATCGCCCTTCGCCGACAGGGTCGCATTGCCACCGATGCCGACCTCGCTCGCGACGTTGCCGGCGGTCCGCGTTACCTCGCGCACGTCCGTCGTGCCGAACAACGCGCCGCCATGGCCGACGCCGCTCTCGTACCGGCGGGTCCACGCGGTCTGCTCGGTCATCTTGCCGTCGACACGGATGTCCTCCCCGCTTTTCAGCGCGGCATCGCCGCCGACCTGGACCTCGGCACCCGACAACGTCAGCGCCGCCCCACTCTTCGCATCGAGGTTGCCGGCGGCCATCACGCGTGACCGATGGTGGCCTACGTGGGAGACGGTGCTCGTCTCCATCGATGACGCGCTTCCGTCGCCGCCACCCTCCACGGTGGATGTCGTCGATCGATGCTCGCGCGTATCGATCGTGATGCGTTTGCCGGCGTCGAGCGCCATGTCTCCGCCGGACACGAGCTCCGCACCGGTCACCGCGATGTCTTTATCGGCAGCCAGCGTCATCGTCTTTCCCGCGACAATCGTTCCCGTGACGTCAAGCGTCGCCGATAACGTGTCTCCGCGGTGCACCGCCGTTCCGTTGACGATGCTACCGCCCGCCTGAAGGGCCACCTTGCCTCCCGCCATCGTGCCCGACGTGTTGACGATGTCCGATGTCGATTTGATGCGCAGCTGGTTCGCAAGGATGCCGCCGCCCTCGTTACGGAAGCCATCGACCTTGAGATCCATCGTTTCGGCAATGATCTGTGCGGAGGCCACGACCCGTTTGCGCGCCTTGGGCGACAGGTACACCACCGGCACGAGCACGTTCTGCCCGAGGACGCGCTGGCGCACGACCCACACGATGTCGTCATCCAGTTGCGCGATCTGCTCGGCAGTGAGCGCGCGCCCGTACACGAGCGCATGCGACGTGGCCACGCGGCTGGCTTCCCTCATGAGCCCCCACATCTGCTCGTTGGCGCTGCGGAACCGGGTCTGCACCGCCACGCCCGTCTGGTCGATGAGCTGCTGCCTGACCAGATGCTGTTCGAAGGCCGCGTCGCCAAGCCGGCGATCGAGCGTTCGCGTGTCGTACCCGAGGCTGTCCGCCAGCATGTCGGTATCCATGCCGTCACGTTGGGCGAGGGGCTTGGCAGACGCGGCAGTGCCCGCCGAAGCGCCCGTCACCGACGGCGCCGGGGGGGACGGAAGTGGGTCTGACCGCGGGTTCGACAGCGGGTTCGACAGCGGAGGCGGTGCCCCCTTTTTCGCGACGCCGGAGTCCGCGACATCCCCCATGGCGTCTTCGGTAACGTCCGTACCCTTCTGGCCCTGACCCGCGGGCGGCGACTGGACTCTCGTTGCGCTGCCGCCCCCCTTCCCGGGGGGCAGGAACACAAAGATGGGATTTCGCTCGACCACATAGCGGCCATTGGACTGCACTGCCAGTTGGAAGAGTCCGTTCGGATTGCCCAGATTCTCCCTTGCTATCAACGTGTCGAAGGTGCTCTGCTCCTCTCCGGTCTTCTCCAGCCCCTTGGCGATGGATGGATCGAGCAGTTGCCTGGCGTCGGAGATCCGCTCGCCCCTGTTGACAATCGTGAAGCCGTCTCCCAGGATCGCGCGTGCCGCGATGCCGGCCTTGAGCACATTGTTGAATGTCCTCGACGTGACCTCGGTCTGCTCGCCCTGATAGGTACAGGCTTCATCGGGCTGCGCGTTTGGCCCGCACCACCGCCAGCCGAACTTCGGCGTGAGATACGACAACGTATCGCGGCGCGTCTTCGTGTGGCGTAGCACTTCGACACGGGATTCCAGGCTCAGGCTGTCGTTGTCGAGCTGGGCGCCACTCGGTTGGAAGCGCGTCCCGCGGTCGTCGGAGATCCACTCGTACGGCCTGACATTCTCGCCGGGGGCCTCCGTGAAGCCCTGAAGCCTCAACACATCGCCGCTCCAGATGATTCCGCCGCGGTTCGTCAACCGGCTTGCCGCGATCTTCATGTCCTTCGCAGCGAGGATGCGAGGCGCGTACCCCGGGTCGTCGAGCATGAACTCGTACCACGTCTTCACCGTCCGGGAGTAGTTCTGATAGTAGCGGTACGTGAAATCCGACCATGCCCACCGATACGTTTCGGGGCCTTCTTTCACGTACGGCGCGCTTTGATCGACGAAACGCACACGCCGCTCGTCGGGTACCCGGTTCTGCAATGTCGCCGCGACGATATCCACCACCGCGCCATCGATATCCCGATTGTTGATCAACGTGTTCGCGCGGATCGTCATGGTGCCGTTCTCGCCGCCCAGTATGCGGCCGGCATTGACAAGTTCGCCGTTGGCGGTCACCTTCAGCCTATCGTTGCCGAGAATCAGTCCATGGTTGACGAGTTTGCCCGCGTTCAACGATCCGCCTTTCTCCCGCAGATCCAACTCCCCGGCATTCGCATGCAGCGTCAGATCACGGGCGGCGATGGCGCCAGTGCCGGCGTTCTCGATACGCCCGGCAGAGAGATTCAGGCCCCGCCCTGAGAACACCAGCCCCTTGTTGGCGAAGGTTTTTCCGATCTGGATATTCCCGTCGCCGTTATTCGTCTCCGACATGCGCACGCGTGCCGTCTCCGCGGTGTCGCCGTCGAGCGTCATCGCATCGGCCACGACCGTCAACTTACCCATGGCGACCAACTCGGCTCTCTTGTCGAGGTGAACCTGGGCTGCCGCGACATTGGCGGAACTCCCGACCACCTTGGCGCCGGGCCCGATTGCCAGCGCGCCGTGCGGCACGCGAAGCTGCAGCGAGCCGCTCGCCAGCACATGCCCCCCGAGCCGGACACCCGCGCCGCGGTCGTTCGCGACCAGATGAATACGGTCGGCATGCATGCCACCAAGCGTGCTGCTGTCGATTGCCGGCCCGGCCAGCCCCTTGGCCCGGCCGCGTCCCACGTGCATCAGCCTCCTTGCGCCGAAATCGAACCAGTTTCCGCCGGCGAACATATGGAGCTTCTTTGCGAATACAGGGGCATCGAGCCGGATCTTCCCGGCGACCAGATCGGCCGACGTCTGCTCAGCGGCATTGAGTCCGTGGCCCCTGATCAAGATGTCGCCCTCGGTCGCCAGCACGCCCGCGAATGCGCCGCCCGAACGCCAGATCGATGTCCCCGCGCCCAACATCACACGATCCACATTGAGGAAGCCGCAATTCGAACAGGTGATGCCGCTGGGATTGGCGATGATCAGGTCAGCCTTCTTGCCGGCGACCTCCATGAAGCCGTCAATCTCGCTGCGATGGCCCGAGATGACCTCGTTGACGATCATATGGGCCGCGCGCGTCAGGTTCTCGTTCTCGTGCACGCCTCCGCCCAGCGTCGTATTCGTCGGCGCGGACCCGCGAGCGATGTTATTCAGGATCAGCCCGACGCTGCTCACGTTGAATTTGCTGAACCGGTTATGCGAGACGCCGGCTTCGTTGGCCGCCTCGATATTGATGACGGGCACGCCATTGTTCGCAGTGGACATCCGCGCCCCTCCGGCACTCACCACCATCGGCGCGGGGGCGGCCGATGGCTCGGCCTGCGCCCACGCGATCGACAGAAGGCCTGGCGTTGTCACGCATGCCACCGACACTGGCCACACCATGCGCCACGCCACACTACCGACAGTGTCCATACCTTGCTCCACGACTTGCCAAAGATGGCCGGAATGTCGCAAATCGAGCGGCGTATGGCTTTAGGGGTTTTCCGAATTTGTCACAGACCGCAATAGAATCGGCGATCGGCTAGATCCGAGCGCGCCTCAAGACGAAAGTCAGGACAAAAAAAAACCGCCCGGCTTGCACCGGGCGGCTTCTTCGCGTGCCACAGGACCCGAAGACGGTCGTCTTCAGTGGGCCATCGGCATCATGTTGGCGTTCATGTTGTGCATGATCCAGAGCGAACCGGCCAGCACGATGAACAGGATCAGCACGGTGAACAGGAACGCGATCACGTTGCCGCGCTGTTCGTTCGAGCTGTCCAGATGCAAGAAATACTTCAGATGCACGATGATCTGGACCACGCCCATGCCGAGGATGATCCAGAGGATCGTGCCGCGGTCCATGGTGCCGTCCATCACGATCTTGAACGGGATGACCGTCAGGATCACCGCCAGCACGAAGCCGATCACATACGACTTGACCGAGGCGTGACCGTGGGCCGCGCCGTGAGGCGCGTCGTGGCTGGCGCCATGCGCGCCGTGACTCGATTGATGCTGGGCCATTTACATTGCTCCCATCAGGTAGACCACCGTGAAGACGCCGATCCAGACGACGTCCAGAAAGTGCCAGAACAGGCTCAGGCACATCAGGCGCTTGGTCGTGGCCGTGGTGATGCCCTTGGTCGTCAGTTGATACATCAGCACGAGCATCCACAGCATGCCGCTCGCCACGTGCAGGCCGTGCGTGCCGACCAGCGTGAAGAACGACGAGAGGAACGCGCTGCGGTTCGGCCCCGCGCCTTCGTGGATCAGGTGCGCGAACTCGTTGATTTCCATCACCATGAACGCGGCGCCGAGCAGGAAGGTCACGGCAAGCCAGCCCATGACGCGGCTCTTCTGCTTGTTCTGCAGCGACACCATCGCCATGCCGTACGTGATCGACGAGAACAGCAGGATGAAGGTTTCCACGAGCACGTAGTTGAGCTCGAACAGCTCCTTGCCCGACGGGCCGCCCGCCACTTCGCCGCGGAGGACGGCGAAGGCGGCGAACAGGCACGCGAACAGGATGCAGTCGCTCATCAGGTACAGCCAGAAACCGAAGATCGTGTTCCCGCTGGTGTCGTGATGCGCGTGGTCGTGCGTGTCGTCATGCGCGGGCGCATGGGCGGGGGCTTGCGCCCCAAAACGGTCCAGGACTTCAGTCGTCATGGTGATCAGGCCCCCGAAGCAACGCGTTGCAGCTGTTGCGTCTCAATCTGCTCGACCTCCTTGGCCGGCACGTAGTAGTCGATATGGTCGTCGTTCGCACGGAAGATGAACGACACCACCATGCCGATCAGGCCCACGGCGGCAAGCCACCAGATGTGCCACGTCAGCGCAAAACCAAGCACCAGGCTGAAGGCGCCCATGTAGAAGCCCGCGGCCGTGTTCTTCGGCATGTGGATCTCTTCGTACCCATCGGTACGCGGCTTCTCGCCACGCGCCTTCATGTCGGCGAACGCGTCCAGGTCACGCACCACCGGGGTGTGCGCGAAGTTGTAGAACGGCGGCGGCGACGAGGTGGCCCATTCGAGCGTGCGGCCGCCCCACGGGTCGCCGGTCACGTCGGCCAGCTTCTTGCGGTCGCGGATCGACACGGCGATCTGCAGCACCTGGAAGACGATGCCCAGCGCCACGAACACCACGCCCACCACGGCCAGATGCAGCCACGGCGTCCATGCCGCGTTGTCGGTATGGTTCAGACGACGGGTCATGCCCATCAGGCCCAGCACGTACAGCGGCATGAACGCGAAGTAGAAGCCCAGGATCCAGCACCAGAAAGCGCACTTGCCCAGACGCTCGTTCAGCTTGAAGCCGAACGCCTTCGGCCACCAGTAGGTGATGCCGGCCAGGTAGCCGAACAGCACGCCGCCGATGATCACGTTGTGGAAGTGGGCGATCAGGAACAGGCTGTTATGCAGCACGAAGTCCGCCGCCGGCACGGCCATCAGCACACCGGTCATGCCGCCGATCACGAACGTGATCATGAAGCCCAGCGTCCACAGCACCGGCGACGTGAATTGCACACGGCCACGGTACATCGTGAACAGCCAGTTGAAGATCTTCACCCCGGTCGGGATGGAGATGATCATGGTCGTGATGCCGAAGAACGCGTTCACGTTGGCGCCGGAGCCCATCGTGAAGAAGTGGTGCAGCCACACGATGAACGACAGCACCATGATCGCGCTGGTCGCGTACACCATCGACTTGTAGCCGAACAGCTTCTTGCCCGAGAACGTGGCGATGATCTCCGAGAAGATACCGAACGCCGGCAGAATCAGGATGTAGACCTCGGGGTGGCCCCAGATCCAGATCAGGTTCACGTACATCATGGCGTTACCGCCGCCATCGTTCGTGAAGAAGTGCATGTCCAGGTAACGGTCGGCACCCAGCAGGGCCAGGGACACCGTCAGCACCGGGAAGGCGGCCACGATCAGCACGTTCGTGCACAGCGCGGTCCACGTGAACACGGGCATGCGCATCAGGGTCATGCCAGGCGCGCGCATCTTCAGGATCGTGACCAGGAAGTTCACACCCGTCAGCAGCGTGCCAAGGCCGGAGATCTGCAACGACCACAGGTAGTAGTCCACCCCCACGCCCGGGCTGAAATCCAGACCCGACAGCGGCGGGTAAGCCAGCCAGCCCGTGCGCGCGAATTCACCGACGCCCAGCGAGATGTTCACCAGCAGCGCGCCGGCCACGAACAGCCAGAACGACAGCGTGTTCAGGAACGGGAACGCCACGTCGCGCGCGCCAATCTGCAGCGGCACCACGAGGTTCATCAGGCCCGTCATCAGCGGCATGGCCACGAAGAAGATCATGATCACGCCATGGGCCGTGAAGACCTGGTCGTAATGCTCGGGCGGCAGGAAGCCGGTGTTGCCACCGGTCGCCACGGCCAGCTGCGTACGCATCATCAGCGCGTCGGCAAAGCCGCGCAGCAGCATGATCAGCGCGACCAGCGAGTACATTACGCCGATCTTCTTGTGGTCGACGGACGTAATCCACTCGCTCCACAGATAGTTCCACTTCTTGAAATAGGTGATGGCGCCAAGCAGCGCCAGGCCGCCGAGCATTACCGCGCTCAGCGTCACCATGATGATCGGCTCATGAAACGGGATCGCCGACAGACTCAATTTGCCAAACATCATTGCTCCTAGGATTGCGCGCCCACGGCCGGCTTGGCCGGCGTGGTCATGGACACCTGCGCGTCGCCGATCGTGTTGCGCGACGTGCAGACCGGACCGCCGTCGAAGCCTTCACGGGCCACGGCACGACCGCTGTTGTCCATGTATTGGTGCAGGATGCCGTGATACAGGTCGCCATCGACCTTGCCGTAGTACGTCACGGCCACGGCTTCGCTCGGCTTGGCGAGCGCCTTGTAACCTTCCGCGCCGAGCTGCTCGGAGGATGCGCGAACCTTCGCGACCCACGCGTCGAAGTCATAGTTCGACATCGCGAGAGCCTTGAACTTCATGCCCGAGAAGCCGCCGCCGCTGTAGTTCGCGGACATGCCGTCGAACGTACCGGCTTCGTTGGCGATCAGATGCAGCTTGGTCTCCATGCCCGCCATGGCGTACACCTGGCTGCCCAGCGCGGGGATGAAGAACGAATTCATGATCGAATCCGACGTGATCTTGAAGTTCACGGGCGTGTTCACCGGCAGCGCGAGCTGGTTGATCGTCGCGATCTTCAGCTCCGGATAGATGAACAGCCACTTCCAGTTCATCGCCACGGCTTCGACCGTGATCGGCTTCACGTTGGACTCGAGCGGCTTGTACGGGTCGAGCTCGTGCGACGAGCGCCATGTGATGATGCCAAGCGCGATGATGATCAGGCAGGGGATCAACCAGACCACGACCTCGATCTTGGTCGAGTGCGACCAGTCGGGATCGTACGTTGCGGAGGTATTGCTGGCGCGATACTTCCAGGCGAACACGATCGTCAGAATGATCACGGGCACCACCACCAGCAGCATGAGCCAGGTGGCGATCAGGATGATGCCCTTGATGTCCACGCCGACTTGACCCTTCGGGTCCATCAGCGTCAGGTTGCAGCCGGCCAGCAACAGCAGGCCAAGGCAAGGCAGGAACCGCTTCAGGCGCGGCATTCTAGGTAGTTTCATGTCACGACGGTCTGGTTGTGCCACGGCCCGGGGGCACGCGGCTTCAACTACCCGAAGCACGAGGCCGCAGGCAGGTTGAGCGAGGTAAAAACCGGAGGACGTGGACAGCGACTGACGACTGCGTGCGCGTGGCGCCGGAGATGGCGGTGGCGTGCGCTGAGGTGGAGGACTGCCCGAACCGCGGCTCCGCCCAGAGGGCGGCGTTGGTTCACGATGTCTTTGCCATGTCTGCTGTTACCATCCGGCGCGCCAGCGCTGCGCGCACGGATTTATGAGCCGATAAGGCAATACGTAAAGCATCGTGGGCGCGACTGTACCGCAACGCGCTTTTGAGGGTAAACCCACGGGGTGCGGAAACACTGTTCTGCAAACCGGACAATTACGAAAACCTTACTGCCCGATGACGCCAGCCCCGCTGATGGCGGTTTTCTTCATATTTGGCGGGCCTCAAGCCCGCCGTCGCGAGGCCGTTAACCGTACCGCCGCGTGATCGACTCGGCCACGCAAACCGGCCGCTCCGACCCTTCCCGTTCGATCGTCACCTCCCAGTACGCCTGCCCGCCAACGAGCTCGGGCGCATTGGGCAGCGGATCCAGCCGCTCGACCTTCGCGAGCTTGATCCGTGCCCGCAGCCGGCTGCCCACCGGCACCGGAGAGGTGAACCGCACGCGATTCAGCCCGTAGTTCACCGCCACCTTGGTGTTTTCGAACGTCAGGGCATTGGCCATGAACCGCGGCAGCAGCGACAGCGTCAGAAACCCGTGCGCGACCGGCGCGCCAAACGGCGACTCGCGCCTGGCCCGCTCGACGTCCACGTGAATCCACTGATGATCGCCCGTGGCATCCGCGAACAGGTTGACCTGCTGCTGCGTGATCTCGATCCAGTCGCTGACGGCCACTTCTTGGCCCTGCAGGCTTTCCAGTTCTTCCAGCGAGGCAATCGTACGCATGAGGTCTCCGTGTGAAATATGGGGAAGGTGAAGAATTGTGTCAGGCCGGGCGCCGTCCGTACATGCCCATGCCCTTGACGGTGCAGACCGGCTCGCCGCGCTGATTCGTCGCGCGCCAGATGGTATGCACGATGCCGCGGTCGGGCTTGGACGACGATGGCCGCACGTCCAGCACCTCGAGCACCACGCTGAGCGTATCGCCCGCATACACGGGCTTGAGCCACCGGATCTCATCGACCCCGGGCGACCCCATGCTTGCGGTATCGGGGGGCATGTACTGCACGAGCAGCCGCATCATGATGCCGCACGTCATCCAGCCGCTCGAAATCAATCCGCCATAGATGCTCTTCCCGGCCGCCCGCGGATCGACGTGAAACGGCTGCGGATCATACTGTCGCGCAAACGCGACGATCTCTTCCTCGGTAACCGTGTAACTGCCCAGATGGTGCTGACTGCCAACGACGTAGTCTTCGAAGTAGACCGGACCCATGACATCTCTCCAGCGTGAAAACGCCCTCCCCCGGGCAGGGAGAGGGCAACATCCCGGGCGGCGATCCGCGAAGAATCAGGCCGCGTCGAGAAAGCTCGCCTGACGCGCGAACCGGCCGATGTGATGATCGACGTCACCGAACGTGGTGTTGATCAGCGTCAGCCGCTTGAACATGTGCGCGGCCGGCAGTTCGTCGGTCACGCCCATGCCACCATGGATCTGCACCGCCTCCTGCCCCACCACCCGCGCCGCCTGCCCCACGCGCGCCTTGGCGGCGGAGACGAAGCGGCGACGCTCCTCCGCCGACGCCTCGTCGAACTTGCCCGCCGCCAGCAAGGTGATCGACCGCGCCTGCTCGGCATGCATGAACATCTCGACCATCCGATGCTGCAAGGCCTGGAAGCGCCCGATCGGCGAACCGAACTGCTGGCGCGTCTTGGCATACTCGAGCGTGGCCGCGTTGAGCGTATCGATGACACCCACCGCCTCCGCGCACAATAGCACCGCGGCATAGTCGGCCGTGGCCTCGAGGATCTCCCAGCCCTGCCCTTCCGCGCCGATCAACGCCGCCGGCGCGTCCGTGAACGTGATATCGGCCGCGCGCAGGTTGTCGATCGTGCGATAGTCCCGCACCTCGACACCCGATGCCCGACGATCGACCACGAACAACGAGATCCCATCCGTATCGGCATTGGCGCCTGACGTACGGGCAGACACCACGAGCTTGTCGGCCTGCGCGCCATGAATCGCCACGACCTTGCGGCCGTTCAGGCGAGCCTCTCCACCACTGACCTTCGCGGTCACGCGCACATCGTTCAGCGCATACCGCGCCTCGGGCTCGTTGAACGCCACGGCAAGCTTGACCTCGCCGCCAGCCACCTGCTCCAGCAACGCTTCCTGTCCGCCCGCGAGCTTCAGCGCATACGCGGCCACGACGGTCGCGAAATAAGGCTCGATCACGAGCCCGCGCCCCAGTTCCTGCTGCACCACCATCATGTCGACGGCCGTGCCCGAAAAGCCGCCCTGCGCTTCCGGCACCGGCAGCGCGGTCAGGCCGAGCTCGACCAGCGCGCCCCATGCCTGCTCGCTGTAGCCGATGTCCGACCGGTACGCCGTACGGCGGGATTCGAAGTCGTAGCTGCGCTCGACGAAGCGGCGCACCGCATCGGCCAGCTGTTTCTGTTCGTCGCTCAGGTTGAAGTCCATGTCGCGTGTCTCCTCACAGCCCCAGGATCATCTGGCTGATGATGTTCTTCTGAATTTCGTTGGAACCGCCGTAGATCGAGGTCTTGCGGAAGTTGAAATAGTAGGCGGCCAGCGGCGCGGCATCGTCGAAGCCCGTCACCGCATGCTCGTGCTCGCATTCGAGGTACGCCGGATCGAACGGCTGCGCATACGGCCCCACGGCCTCGACCATCAGTTCGGTGAGCAGCTGCTGGATCTCGGTGCCCTTGATCTTCAGCATCGACGCCTCGGGCCCCGGGCCCTTGCCCGCCGCCTCGCTCGACACCACGCGCAGCACGGTGATCTCCAGCGCCATCAGCTCGATCTCGAGCGCGGCGACCTTGGCCCCGAACACGGGATCTTCCAGTAGCGGCTTGCCGTTCTTCTGCTGCCCGCGCGCCAGACGCTTGAGGAAGCCCAGTTCGCGCTTGGAGTTGCCCACGCGCGCGATACCCGTGCGCTCATGACCAAGCAGGTACTTGGCGTAGGTCCACCCGCGGTTCTCCTCGCCGACGCGGTTCTCGACGGGCACCTGCACGTTGTCGAAGAACACCTCGTTGACCTCGCGCTCCTCGTCGAGCATGACGATCGGGCGTACGGTGATGCCCGGCGTCTTCATGTCGATCAGCAGGAACGAGATGCCTTCCTGCTTCTTGGCCTCGGGATCGGTCCGCACGAGGCAGAAGATCATGTCCGCGTGCTGGCCCAGCGTGGTCCACGTCTTCTGGCCGTTGACGATGTAGAACTTGCCATCGGGAGTCAGTTCGGCGCGCGTCTTCAGGGAGGCGAGGTCCGAGCCCGAGCCGGGCTCGGAGTAGCCCTGGCACCACCAGTCGGTACAGTCGAGAATGCGAGGCAGGTAGTAGCTTTTCTGCTGCTCGTTGCCGAACTTCATGATCACCGGCGCGACCATCGCCACGCCAAACGGCAGCACGCCGGGCGCGCCGACGCGCGCGCATTCCTCGTCCCAGATATGGCGCTGGGTCGCGTTCCAGCCCGTGCCGCCATACTGGACGGGCCAGTGCGGCGCGGACCAGCCCTTGCCCGCGAGCGCCTTGTGCCAGCGCACGAAGTCGTCGCGATTGGGACGGCGGTGATTGAGTACCTTGGCGCGGATGTCCGCGGGCAGGTTGGCTTCCAGCCAGCCGCGCACTTCCTCGCGGAAGGCATCGTCGGCCGCCGAGTAGTTGAGGTCCATGCCTGTCTCCTGTGGCGCGCCGGCTCGGGCCGGCGGATTTTACGAATTCGCGAAATCGGCGCATCGCTGCGCCGGCCTCACTCGAATTCGCGAATTCGCCAGGACACAGGATGCGATTCAGTGCGCCGTCTGCTTGAGCGCGTCCGGCACCACGAGCGGAAAGGCCTCGATGCCCTCTTCGGCCAGCGCCCGCACTTCCTCGCGCGACGCCTGACCGCGAATGCCGCGTTCGGGCGCCTCCTGGTAGTGCATGCGCCGCGCCTCCTCGGCAAAGCGGTCGCCAACGTCCTCGGTCTGTGCCAACACCTGCCGCACGGCTTTCATGTAGCGCGACTGCAGGGCTTGCAGCGCCTGCTGTGCTTCCGGCGCCGGCGTCGCGCCCGACAGATTCAGGCGCGGCGCGCTCGGCAGGCGGCTCACCGCATGGTCGCCACAGACCGGGCACTGGACGAGATCGCGTGCAATCTGCGATTGCGCATCTTCCTCCGAGGCGAACCAGCCCTCGAAACGATGGTCTTGCGCACAGCGCAGGTCGAGCACCTTCATGATCTTTCCAGCCCGTCGGGCAATATTAGCCGTGAATCGAAAATTTGTGAACGGTCGTGCTAATTTTTTCTTGCGATGTCATCCACGACCGTAGCGGACCGCCAGCTTAGCAGGGAACCGCGGTTCAGGCAGGGCGCCCCGGCAGCGGCGGAAGCGCCTGCTCCCCCGGCTGCCATGCGCCGGAGAGCACCTTCTCCAGCCAGAACGCGCCGATGATCGTCTTGACGTCCGTGATCCGGCCCTGGCGCACCCAGTCGATGACCTGCCCTGCCGGCGTGATGAACGTCTCGAGGAATTCGCCCTCGTCGAGCTCGGCGGCGCCCTCGGTCAGGTCGCGCGCCAGGAACAGGTCGATGAACTCGGTCGAGTACGAGATGACGGGATGGATTCGCGTCAGATAATCCCAGCGCGCGGCCCGATACCCCGTCTCTTCGATCAGTTCGCGCTCGCCGCAGCGCTGCGCGCCCTCTTCCGGATCCAGCTTGCCGGCCGGGAATTCGAGCATGACCTCGCCGATCGGATAGCGAAACTGGCGCTCCATGAGCACCGTGCCATCGTCGAACAGGGGAATCATCATGACCGCGCCCGGGTGCAGCACGTACTCGCGGCCGGCCTGCTTGCCGTCCGGCAGACGCACGACGTCCTGCTTGAGCGTGAGGAATTTGCCGCGGTGGAGGGTGGCCGATGCGACGGGGTGCTCCCGCAGCGCATCGTCCGATGCGGTCGTGGGATCGTCGATCTTCTTCGTCATGAGCGCTCCGGGGGTTGAATGCGGGCCCAGGCGCCGAACTTCAGCGGGAACTCAAGCCACGCGATGTTTGACCAGATACTGCCAGGTGAAACCGGGGAAGGCGAACACCAGCATCATGCAGCCGGTGATCGCATAGAACTGCCAGCCCTGCGGAAAGCTGTTGCCGAGGCTCGCCTCGACCGCAAAGCCCGCGGCGCCCGCCACGGCATACCAGACCAGCAGCTCGATGAGGCGCAGCCACATCGGCTTGCGCGCCCACTTCAGCGCGATGACGCCGAACAGCCGCTGATTGATGAACGGCAGATTGGCACAGACCAGTGCCAGCAAGATGACAAACCAACCGCCAGCCGATGAACTCACGATTGGTCTGCCCTTTCCATCGTCGAATGCCGCCGGTTACGAACCGAGCGACGCGCGGATAGCCTGATAGCACAGGTTCATCAGCGCCGCCGGGAACAGGCCCAGCAGGATCACGGCCAGACCGTTGATGCTCAGCACGCCGCGCAGACCCGCCGTCGCTTCCAGCGGCTCTTCGCCGGCCGGTGCGTCGAAGTACATCAGCTTGACGACGCGCAGGTAGTAGAACGCGCCGATCAGCGAGAACAGCACCGCCACCACCGCCAGCCAGCTCATACCCGCGCGCACGGCCGCTTCGAGCACGGCCAGCTTGGCGTAGAAGCCCACCATCGGCGGAATGCCCGCCATGGAGAACATCATCACCAGCATCAGGAAGGCGAACCACGGGTTCTTGCGCGACAGGCCCTTCAGGTCGTCGAGCGTTTCCGCCTCGTAGCCCTTGCCGGTACGCAGCAGGATCAGGCCGAACGTGCCCAGCGTCGTCAGCAGATACGTCACCGAGTAAAACATCGAGCCGCCGTAGGCTTCGGCCGCGCCAGCGGCCGAACCGCCCGCCACGCCCGACAGCAGGCCCAGCAGCACGAAGCCCATGTGCGAGATCGTCGAGTACGCCAGCATCCGCTTGAGGTTGGTCTGGACGATCGCGGTCAGGTTGCCGATGGCCAGCGATACCACGGCCAGCACCACCAGCATCGCCTGCCAGTCGGTGGCCAGCGGCAGCAGGCCGTCGACCAGCACGCGCACGATCAGCGCGAAGGCAGCGACCTTCGGACCGCCGGCGATCAGCAGCGTCACCGCGGTCGGCGAACCCTGGTAGATGTCCGGAATCCACATATGGAACGGCGCGGCGCCGAGCTTGAACGACAGGCCGGCAACGATGAACACCACGCCGAACGCGAGCATCGTCGTGTTCACGCGGCCGGATTCGACCACGCGGAACACTTCACCGAGGTTCAGCGAACCGGTCGCGCCGTACATCATCGACACGCCGTAGAGCAGGAAGCCCGAAGCCAGCGCGCCCAGCACGAAGTACTTCATGGCCGATTCCGACGTCACGCGCGATTCGCGGCGCAGCGCCACCAGCGCGTACGAGGCCAGCGACAGCAGTTCCAGACCGAGGTACAGCGTCAGGAAGTTGTTGCCGGTGATCATCACGATCTGACCGCCGAGCGTGAACAGCGCGAGCATGTAGAACTCGCCCGCGAACATGTCGCGTTCCTGCAGATAGCGGCGCGTGTACACCAGCGTGATCAGCAGACCCAGCGAGCAGAATGCCGACAGCACGTTGGCCATCGGGTCGATCACGACCAGGTTCGAGAACGCGTAGTGCGTATCGCCGTGGCTCGCATTGATTGCGAACCACACGGTCAGCACCAGCGTGGTCAGCAGCGAAAGCGGATAGGCCACGCTCTGGCGGCCCTTGCCGCGCGCGAGGTCGATCCAGTTGATCGCCGCAATGGCGATCGCCAGGAAAATGATTGGCGCCACGGGGGCCAGGCTAGAAGACGCTTGCATGTTGATTTCTCTCTCCCCCGCTTACAGCTTGGACTGCGCGACGTGCGTCAGCAGGTTCGCCACCGAGGCGTGCATCACATCGGTAAAGGGTTTCGGATACAGGCCCATGTACAGCGTCATGATGGCGAGCAGCCCGAGCATGAAGAACTCGCGCTTGTTCAGGTCCACGAGTTCGCGCACATGCTGGTGCACGATGTCGCCGAAGATCACGCGCTTGACCATCCACAGCGAGTAAGCCGCGCCGAGGATCAGGGCCGTGGCGGCCAGCAGGCCAATCCAGAAGTTGTACTTCACGGCGCCCAGGATGACCATGAACTCGCCCACGAAGCCCGACGTCGCCGGCAGACCGCAGTTGGCCATCGCGAAGAACACGGACAGGGCCGCGAACTTCGGCATCGTGTTCACCACACCGCCGTAGTCGGCGATCTGGCGCGAGTGCACGCGGTCATACAGCACGCCGATGCACAGGAACATCGCGCCCGACACGAAACCGTGCGAGATCATCTGGATGATGCCGCCCTCGACGCCGATGTCGTTGAAGATGAAGAAGCCCAGCGTGACAAAGCCCATGTGAGCGATCGACGAATACGCGACCAGCTTCTTCATGTCGGCCTGCACCAGCGCCACGAAGCCGATGTAGATCACCGCGATCAGCGAGATCGTGATGATGAACGGGGCCAGCGTGTGGCTCGCGTCAGGGGCGATCGGCAGCGAGAACCGCAGGAAACCGTATGCGCCCAGCTTCAGCATGATCGCCGCCAGCACCACGGAACCGCCGGTCGGCGCTTCCACGTGGGCGTCCGGCAGCCAGGTATGCACCGGCCACATCGGCACCTTCACCGCGAAGGCCATGAAGAACGCGATGAAGATCGCGATCTGCTCCTGCATCGTCAGCTTGGCGCCGTGCCAGGCCAGGATGTCGAACGTGCCCGTCTTGCTGTACAGGTACAGCAGCGCGACCAGCGTGAGCAGCGAGCCCAGCAGCGTGTAGAGGAAGAACTTGAACGCCGCATACACGCGGTTCGGGCCGCCCCACACACCGATGATGATGTACATCGGGATCAGCGTGGCTTCGAAGAACACGTAGAACAGCAGGCCGTCCAGTGCCGAGAACACGCCGACCATCAGGCCGGACAGGATCATGAACGCGGCCATGTACTCGGCCACGCGCTCGGTGATCACTTCCCAGGCCGAGATCACGACGATCACGGTGATGAACGCGGTCAGCACCACGAACCACATCGAGATGCCATCCACCCCGAGGTGATACTGGATCTTGAAGCGCTCGATCCACATCGATTGCTCGACGAACTGCATCGCGGCCGAACCCGGCTCGAAATGCATGACGAGCGGCAGCGTGGCGATGAAGCTCACCACCGAACCGAACAACGACACCCAGCGCACGAAGCACTTGTTGTTGTCCGAGCCGAAGAACAGGACCAGCAAGCCGAAAAAGATAGGCAGCCAGATAGCGAAAGACAGAACCATTTCCTTGTTTTCCTTAATCGGTGCCTATCACTTGGTGCCTATCACGCCAGTGATCGTCAGCGTCAGCAGCACCAGCATGCCCACGATCATTGCAAACGCGTAGTGGTAGATGTAGCCGGACTGCAGGTACCGGCTGGCCGCGGCGAACGTCGCCACGACACGCGCCGAGCCGTTCACGAGCAGGCCATCGATCAGGCCCTGATCGCCGCCCTTCCACAGACCCGTACCCAGCAGGCGCGCGCCGCGCGCGAACACTGCCTGATTGAACGCGTCCATGTAGTACTTGTTGTCCAGCAGCTTGTACAGGCCCGAGAAGCGGCGCTGGATGGCGGCCGGAATGTCCGGGCGCTTCATGTAGAAGAACCACGACAGCACCACGCCGGCGATGGCCAGCCACAGGACCGGCGTCGTCAGCGAGTGAATCGCCATCGGCACCCAGCCATGGAACGCTTCGCGCAGTTCTTCCATCGCGTGGTGGTTCTCGCCGACGAAGATCACGTCCTTGAACGCCACGCCATGCTTGAAGAAGTCGCCGAACAGCATCGGCTCGATCACGATCGCGCCGATCACGACCGACGGAATCGCCAGCAGCACCAGCGGCAGCGTCACCACCCACGGCGACTCGTGCGGCTTCTGGCCCGGGGCCAGACCGTGATGCTCGTCGTGGCCGTGGTCGTCGTCATGCGCGTGGTCGTCATGACCGTGCGCATCGTGGCCATGGGCAGCGTGTGCCTTGCCGAAACGCTCTTCGCCATGGAACACGAGGAAGTACATGCGGAACGAGTAGAACGCCGTGACGAACACGCCGGCCAGCACCGCGAAGTACGCAAAGCCCGAGCCCGCGATATGCGATTCCGCGACGGCCTCGATGATCGAGTCTTTCGAGTAGAAGCCCGAGAAGAACGGCGTGCCGATCAGCGCCAGCGAACCGATGAGCGACGTGATCCACGTGATGGGCATGTACTTGCGCAGGCCGCCCATGTTGCGGATGTCCTGGTCGTGGTGCATGCCGATGATGACCGAACCGGCGCCAAGGAACAGCAGTGCCTTGAAGAACGCGTGCGTCATCAGGTGGAACACGGCAACCGAGTACGCCGAGGCGCCCAGCGCCACGGTCATGTAGCCCAGCTGCGACAGCGTCGAGTACGCGACCACGCGCTTGATGTCGTTCTGAATGATGCCCAGGAAGCCCATGAACAACGCGGTGATCGCGCCGATGACCAGCACGAACGACAGCGCGGTGTCCGACAGTTCGAACAGCGGCGACATGCGCGTCACCATGAAGATGCCCGCGGTCACCATGGTGGCCGCGTGGATCAGTGCCGAGATCGGGGTCGGGCCTTCCATCGAGTCAGGCAGCCACACGTGCAGCGGGAACTGTGCCGACTTGCCCATCGCGCCGATGAACAGGCAGATGCAGGCCACGGTCAGCATCATCCAGTCGGTGCCCGGGAAGATGACGCCGGCCAGCTTTTCGCGGGCCGCGAACACGTCCGTGTAGTTCATGCTGCCGCTGTAGGCCAGCAGCAGGCCGATGCCGAGGATGAAGCCGAAGTCGCCAACGCGGTTCACGAGGAACGCCTTCATGTTCGCGAAGATGGCCGTCGGACGCGTGTACCAGAAGCCGATCAGCAGGTACGAGACGAGGCCCACCGCTTCCCAGCCGAAGAACAGCTGCAGGAAGTTGTTGCTCATCACGAGCATCAGCATCGAGAACGTGAACAGCGAGATATACGCGAAGAAGCGGTTGTAGCCGGGGTCCCCTTCCATGTAGCCGACGGTGTAGATATGCACCATCAGCGAGACGAAGGTCACGACCACCATCATCATCGCGGTCAGCGAATCCACCAGGAAGCCGACTTCGAGCTTCAGGCCGCCGATGTTCATCCATTCGTACACGGTGGCGTTGTAGCTGGCGCCGTCCATCACGTCGCGCAGCACCAGCAGCGAGAGCACGCAGGCGATGGCGACGCCGAGGATCGTCGCGGTATGGGCGACGATACGGCCGCCGCGCGTATCCGAGGAGAACAGGCCGAAGAACTTCGTACCGAACAGGCCGGCTATCGCGGCGCCGGCGAGCGGCGCCAGCGGAATCGCCAGCAGCAGGTTGGGGTTGAGCGTGGTTGCCATAGGACGCTTATTGGTGTGCGGTCGGTGAGCGGTCTAGTTGCTTGACGTGGTTCGGCACGGATCAGCCCTTGAGGGTATCCATGTCGTCGACGTTGATCGTGTCCAGGTTACGGAACAGCACGACCAGGATTGCCAGACCGATTGCCGACTCGGCAGCGGCCACCGTGAGGATGAAGAAAACGAAAACCTGACCAGCCAGGTCGCCCAGGTAATGCGAGAAGGCGACGAAGTTGATGTTCACCGCAAGCAGCATCAGTTCGATCGCCATCAGCAGCACGATCACGTTCTTGCGATTCAGGAAGATGCCAACGATGCTGATCGCGAACAGGATCGCACCGAGCACGAGGAAGTGAGCGAGAGAGAGCACAGCGAAATCTCCGGGCTTAGTTCTTGTTTGCGGGTGCCGCGGCATCCGCTTCCGCCCGGGCCTGGGCACCCTCCGCCGGCATGCTCACCATGCGGATACGATCGTTACGGCGCGTACGCAGCTGGGCCGACACGTCCTGACCCTTTGCATCCTTGCGGCGGCGCAGCGTCAGCGCGACGGCAGCCACGATCGCCACCAGCAGGATGATGCCGGCCACTTCGAAGGCGTACACGTAGTCGGTGTAGATCAGCTTGCCGAGCGCGTGCGTGTTCGAGTAGTTCGGGTCCTGCATGCCCGGCGCCGCCACCGGCGCGGTGGTGCCCACGAAGTTGCGCACGAGCACGATCGCCATTTCGGCGATGATCAGCGCGCCGATCACGGAGGCCATCGGCACATACGTCCAGAAGTCCCGCCGCAGGTGTTCGATGTCGATATCGATCATCATCACCACGAACAGGAACAGCACCATCACGGCGCCCACATACACCAGCACCAGCAGGATCGCGAGGAACTCGGCCTTCAGCAGCATCCAGATGGCGGCGGCCGTGAAGAACGACAGTACGAGGAACAGTGCTGCGTGCACCGGATTCTTGGCCGTGATGACTTTCAGTGCGGAGAGCACCAGCACCAGGGCAAAGACATAGAAGATGGTGGTCGTGAGTTCCATGGTCCGTGTCGGATACTTTCGCCGCGCTTCGCGCAGGCCACCCCATGGGTGTCCCGCCTTGCCGCGGCATCCTTCAGTTGGGCGCCCCGGACATTGCCGGGGCGCACCGATTTAACTGCTAATAGTCTTGGGAGACCCTTTGTACGATCTCTTGGGTACGGTCTCTTAGCGGTACTTGGCGTCGGCAGCCTTGGCTGCCGCAATCTGCGGCTCGTAGCGGTCGCCCACTGCCAGCAGCATGTCCTTCGTGAAGTACAGGTCGCCGCGCTTCTCGCCGTGATACTCGAGCAGGTGCGTCTCGACGACCGCATCGACCGGGCACGCTTCCTCGCAGAAGCCGCAGAAAATGCACTTGGTCAGATCGATGTCGTAGCGCGTGGTACGGCGGGTGCCGTCGTTACGCACGTCCGATTCGATCGTGATGGCCAGCGCCGGGCACACCGCTTCGCACAACTTGCAGGCGATGCAGCGCTCTTCCCCATTGGGGTAGCGGCGCAGCGCATGCAGGCCACGGAAACGCGGCGAGATCGGCGTCTTCTCTTCGGGGAACTGGACGGTGACCTTGCGCGCGAAGAGGTAGCGGCCGGTCAGTGCCATGCCCTTGAAGAGTTCCTTCAGGAGCAGGCTTGCGAAAAAGTCCTTGATCGTGGTCAGCATGACGATTACTTCCTAATTCAGTGCCAGATGTTCCACGGCGACTTGATCCAGATCGCCACGATGATCAGCCAGCCCACGGTCAGCGGAATGAACACCTTCCAGCCCAGACGCATGATCTGGTCGTAGCGGTAGCGCGGGAACGAAGCGCGAATCCAGATGAACACGGACAACAGCAGGAAAACCTTGAACAGCAGCCAGAAGAAGCCCGGGATCGCGTTCGTGATGAAGCTCGAGAACGGCGGCGCCCAGCCACCGAGGAACAGCAGCGCGGTCATCGTCGAGATGACGATCATGTTGATGTACTCGGCCAGGAAGAACAGCGCGAACGCCATGCCCGAGTATTCGATCATGTGACCGGCCACGATTTCCGATTCGCCTTCCACCACGTCGAACGGGTGGCGGTTGGTTTCGGCCACGCCCGAGATGAAGTAGACGCCGAACATCGGCAGCAGCGGCAGCCAGTTCCACGACAGGATGTTGATGCCCATGTTCGCAAAGTAGCCGGTGTTCTGGCCGTTGACGATCGCGGACAGGTTCAGGCTGCCGGCCACCATCAGCACCGTGACGAGCGCGAAGCCCATCGCGATTTCATAGGACACCATCTGCGCCGCGGCGCGCATCGCGCCGATGAACGCGTACTTCGAGTTCGAGGCCCAGCCGGCCAGGATCACGCCGTAGACGCCGACCGAGCTGATCGCCATCACGTACAGCAGACCGGCGTTCACGTCGGCCATCACCACTTCCGCCTGGAACGGCACCACCGCCCAGATCGCCACGGCCGGCATCAGCACCATCAGCGGGGCGATGATGTACATGCCGCGGCTGACCTGCGTCGGGAACATGACTTCCTTCAGCAGCAGCTTCAGCACGTCGGCGATCGGCTGCAGCAGGCCCAGCGGACCCACGCGATTCGGGCCCAGACGCACGTGCATCCAGCCGATCAGCTTGCGCTCCCACAGAATCAGGTAGGCCACGCACAGCAGCAGCGGCACCACAATGACCACGGCGCGAATCAGGATCCACAGCGGCGTCCAGACGCTGCCGAAGATGGCGTGACCTTGCGAGGTAATCCAATCGATCATGTTGCGTTCTCGCTCTTCTTGTCGCTTAGGCGGTGACCGCCGCGGCCTGCTGGCCAGCGGACAGATCGATTGCCTTCTCTACCGTGACCGTGCCGAACAGCGCGCCGAGGCTCACCGCCGCGGTCGTCGCGGCCGACACGCGCACCGTGTTCGCGGGCAGCGTGTTCTCCAGCGCGGCGGGCAGCACGACGCTGCCTTCGCCCTGCGTCACGCGCACGGGGTCGCCTACCTGCACGCCGAGCTTGTCGAACAGGTCCGACGACAGGCCCACCTGCATCGCGCGGCGCGCGGCGGCGGTCAGCTGCAGCGAGCCGGCACGGCGCACGATCGGGTCCGCATGATAGATGGGCACGTCGGCGATACGCTCGACACCGGTGGTGGCGGCTGCCGTCACGCGGATCTGTGCATCGGTGGTGTTGTTCAACGTCGGGGCGACCGGCTTCGCCAGCGCTTCGTCACGCACGGCCTCGGCCGTATCGAAGTCGAAGCCCGGCACGTCCAGCATGTTGCCCAGCACGCGCAGCACCTTCCACGCCGGACGCGATTCGCCCAGCGCGCGGACCACGCCGTTGAAGCTCTGGGCCACGCCCTCGGCATTCACGAACGTGCCGGCGGTTTCGGTGAACGGCGCCACCGGCAGGATCACGTCCGCGTACTGCAGCGCGGCGTCCGAACGGAACGCCGACAGCACGATGACGGTACCGGCCTGGTTCAGCGCGGCCAGTGCCTTGCGCGGATCGGCGGTGTCGAATTCCGGTTCGGCGTTGAGCACGACGTACGCCTTGCGCGGCGTCTCGAGCATCGCCTGGGCATCGGCGCCGCCCTGCTGCGGCAGCGCGCCGGCCACATAACCGCCGACCGTGTTGGCGGCTTCGGTCAGGAAGCCCAGCGAGGCATTGGTCTCGGTGGCGATCCACTGCGCCAGCGCATGCAGCGCCGAGAATTGCGGGTGACGCACGGCCTCGTTGCCGAGGAACACCGCGCGGCGCTCACCGGACAGCAGCGACTCGGCGACCTTCTTCGCCGTGTCGTCGGTATCGAAGCCAGCGGTGCCGGCCGGTGCGGCCACGCCCTTGGCGGCGGCGATCGCGTTGGCGATACCGGCCAGCGCGGCGGTCCAGCCCGACGGGGCGACATCGACGCGCGCGGCCAGCGGCATCAGCAGGTCTTCGCCGCCGGCGCCGACGATGGCGACGCGGGCGCCCTTCTTGCCGGCCTGACGCAGACGCGCGGCCAGCAGCGGATGATCCTTGCGCAGCGATGAGCCGATCACCAGCACGCGTTGCAGCGCGGACACGTCGGCCACCGGCAGGCCCAGCCACGGCGTGCCGCCGAGCGTGGCCGAGAAATCGGTCTGGCGCAGACGGAAGTCGACGTTGTCGCTGCCGATGCCGCGCATGAACTTGCCCAGCAGGTACAGTTCCTCGAGCGTGCTGTGCGGGCTCGCCAGCGCGGCGATCTGGTCCGCGCCATGGTCACGCTTGATGCTGGCCAGGCCGTTCGCCACGTATTCGAGCGCGGTCTGCCAGTCGGTTTCCATCCATTGGCCGCCCTGCTTCAGCAGCGGACGCGTCAGGCGGTCCTGGCTGTTCAGGCCTTCGTACGAGAAACGGTCCTTGTCCGACAGCCAGCATTCATTGATGTCTTCGTTCTCGAGCGGCAGCACGCGCATCACGCGCTGGTTCTTCGTCTGCACGACGAGGTTCGCGCCCAGGCCATCGTGCGGCGACACCGACTTGCGGCGTGCGAGCTCCCACGTACGGGCCGAGTAGCGGAACGGCTTGCTGGTCAGCGCGCCGACCGGGCACAGGTCGATCATGTTGCCCGACAGTTCCGAATCAACGGTCTGGCCGACGAACGTCGTGATTTCCGAATGCTCGCCGCGGTTCAGCATGCCGAGCTCCATCACGCCGGCCACTTCCTGGCCAAAGCGGACGCAGCGCGTGCAGTGAATGCAGCGCGTCATCTCTTCCATGGAGATCAGCGGGCCCACGTTCTTGTGGAACACCACACGCTTCTCTTCCTTGTAGCGCGACTCCGACGCACCGTAGCCCACCGCCAGATCCTGCAGCTGGCATTCGCCGCCCTGATCGCAGATCGGGCAGTCGAGCGGGTGGTTGATCAGCAGGAATTCCATCACGGACTTCTGGGCCTTGACGGCCTTCTCGGAGTTCGTGAAGACCTTCATGCCCGGGGTCACCGGCGTGGCGCAAGCGGGCAGCGCCTTCGGCGCCTTTTCCACTTCGACCAGGCACATGCGGCAGTTCGCCGCGATGGACAGCTTGCGGTGGTAGCAGAAGTGCGGGATGTACGTGCCCAGCTTGCGGGCGGCTTCCATCACGAGGCTGCCTTCCGCAACCTCTACCTTCTTGCCATCGATCTCGAGTTCAACCATGTTCTGCCACGCTTAGGAGTGGGCCGGGTGGGCCGGGACCATGCACTGCTTGTGTTCGACGTGATATTCGAACTCTTTCCAGTAGTGCTTGAGCATGCCGCGCACCGGCATCGCCGCCGCATCGCCGAGCGCGCAAATCGTGCGGCCCATGATGTTTTCGGCAACGTTGTTGAGCAGGTCCAGGTCTTCCTGGCGGCCTTCTCCGTGTTCAATACGATTGACCATGCGATAGAGCCAGCCGGTGCCTTCACGGCACGGCGTGCACTGGCCGCACGATTCCTCAAAGTAGAAATACGACAGACGCAGCAGCGAACGCACCATGCAGCGCGTCTCGTCCATGACGATCACGGCGCCCGAGCCCAGCATCGAGCCGGCCTTGGCGATCGAGTCGTAGTCCATGTCCGTCGCCATCATCATGTCGCCCGGCACCACCGGCGCCGACGAGCCGCCCGGAATCACGGCCTTGATGCGCTTGCCGCCGCGCATGCCGCCGGCGAGCTCGAGCAGCGTCGCGAACGGCGTGCCCAGCGGAATCTCGTAGTTGCCCGGGCGCTCGATGTCGCCGGAGATCGAGAAGATCTTGGAGCCGCCGTTGTTCGGCTTGCCCATCTTCAGGTAATTCTCCGGACCGATCTCGAGCAGGAACGGCACCGCCGCGAACGTCTCGGTGTTGTTGATCGTCGTCGGCTTGCCATACAGGCCGAAGCTCGCCGGGAAAGGCGGCTTGAAGCGCGGCTGGCCCTTCTTGCCTTCGAGCGACTCCAGCAGCGCGGTCTCTTCGCCGCAGATGTACGCGCCATAGCCATGGTGCGCATGCAGCTGGAAGTTGAAGCCCGAGCCGAGGATGTCGTCGCCGAGGAAACCGGCGGCGCGCGCTTCCTCGAGCGCTTCCTCGAAGATCTTGTACTCGTTCCAGATCTCGCCGTGGATGTAGTTGTAGCCCACGGTGATGCCCATCGCGTACGCACCGATGGCCATGCCTTCGATGAGCGCGTGCGGGTTGTAGCGGATGATGTCGCGATCCTTGAACGTACCGGGCTCGCCCTCATCGGTATTGCAGACCAGGTACTTCTGACCCGGGAACTGACGCGGCATGAAGCTCCACTTCAGGCCGGTCGGGAAGCCCGCGCCGCCACGGCCGCGCAGACCCGACGCCTTCACGTCGGCGATCACCTGCTCGGGTGCGATCTTCTCGGTCAGGATGCGGCGCAGCTGCTTGTAGCCGCCACGCTTGACGTAGTCCTCGAGGTGCCAGTTCTTGCCGTCCAGGCCAGCCAGGATCAGCGGCTTGATATGACGGTCGTGCAGACAGGTCATGTTACTTGCCCCCCTTGGCTGCGGCCTCGGCACGCAGTTCCTCGATCAGTGCGTCGAGCTTGTCGTTGCTCATGAAGCTGCACATGCGGGTGTTGTTGACGATGGCCACCGGTGCGTCGCCGCAGGCGCCCATGCACTCGCCTTCCTTCAGCGTGAAGCAGCCGTCCGCGGTGGTTTCGTTGTAGTCGATGCCAAGCTTCTGCTTCAGGTAGTCGCCCGCGCGTTCGCCGCCCGAAAGCGCGCACGGCAGGTTGGTGCAGACCGTCAGCTTGTACTTGCCCACCGGCTTGGTGTCGTACATGTTGTAGAACGTCGCCACCTCTTCCACCCACACGGGCGGCATCTCGAGGTAGCTCGCGACGAACTGCATGACTTCGGGGGAAACCCAACCCACCTCGCCCTGTGCAACGGCGAGTGCCGCCATCACGGCCGACTGTTTCTGGTCGGCCGGATACTTCGCGATCGCGCGATCGATTTCCTTGAGAGCTTCTGCTGATAGCATGGTCATTGCAGTGAAACGGCGAACGCCGCGTGCCAATCCACGCGGCACGTCCGCTGGTTTGCAGCCGTCGCTGCCTTGTTCCGCCAGTTGGCCGCCGTCACGCCCGGATCGTCGTCCGGGCAACGGCCCAAATCTTTAGCGGTCGATCTCGCCGAACACGATGTCCTGCGTGCCGATGATCGTGACCGCGTCCGCAATCATGTGCCCCTTGGCCATTTCGTCGAGGGCCGCGAGGTGAGCAAAACCGGGCGCGCGGATCTTCAGGCGGTACGGCTTGTTCGCGCCGTCCGAGATCGCATAGATACCAAACTCGCCCTTCGGATGTTCCACCGCTGCATAGGCTTCGCCCGGCGGCACGTGGATCCCTTCGGTGAAGAGCTTGAAATGGTGGATCAGCTCTTCCATGTTGGACTTCATGTCCACGCGCGACGGCGGTGCCACCTTGTGGTTCTCGGTGATCACCGGGCCCGGGTTGCGGCGCAGCCAGTCCACGCACTGCTTGATGATGCGGTTCGACTGGCGCATTTCTTCCACGCGCACCAGATAGCGCGCGTAGCAGTCGCCGCCGACGCCGACCGGCACGTCGAAGTCGATCTTGTCGTACACCTCGTAAGGCTGCTTCTTGCGCAGATCCCACTCGATGCCCGAACCGCGCAGCATCGGACCGGTGAAGCCCATCTGCAGCGCGCGCTCCGGGCTCACGACGCCCACGTCCACCAGGCGCTGCTTCCAGATACGGTTATCGGTCAGCAGCGTCTCGTATTCATCGACGTAGGTCGGGAAACGATTCGTGAAGTCCTCGATGAAGTCCAGCAGCGAGCCCGAACGCGCTTCGTTCATCGCCTTGATGGCGCGCTCGTTGTGGATCTTCGATGCCCGATATTGCGGCATCGTGTCCGGCAGGTCGCGGTAGACGCCGCCCGGACGGTAGTAGGCCGCGTGCATGCGCGCGCCCGACACCGCCTCATACATGTCGAACATGTCCTCGCGCTCACGGAACGCATAGAGGAACACCGCCATCGCCCCCACGTCCAGCGCGTGGGCGCCGATCCACATCAGGTGGTTCAGCAGACGGGTGATTTCGTCGAACATCACGCGGATGTACTGCGCGCGGACCGGCACTTCGATGCCGAGCATCCGCTCGATCGCCATCACGTAGGCATGCTCGTTGACCATCATCGACACGTAGTCGAGACGATCCATGTACGGCACGCTCTGAATCCAGGTCTTCTGTTCGGCCAGCTTCTCGGTGGCACGGTGCAGCAGGCCGATATGGGGGTCGGCGCGCTGGATCACTTCGCCGTCCAGCTCAAGCACCAGACGCAGCACGCCGTGCGCTGCAGGGTGTTGGGGACCGAAGTTCAGGGTGTAGTTCTTGATATCTGCCATGGCGCGATTTAGTGCTGCGTGCCGCCGTAGTTTTCCTCGCGAATCACGCGCGGCGTGATTTCGCGCGGTTCGATCGTCACCGGCTGATAGATGACCCGCTTCTGTTCCGGGTCGTAGCGCATCTCGACATAACCGGAAACCGGGAAATCCTTGCGGAACGGGTGGCCGACGAAACCGTAGTCGGTCAGCAGGCGACGCAGGTCCGGATGCCCTTCGAACACGATGCCGTAGAAGTCGAACGCTTCGCGCTCGAACCAGTTCACCGAGTTCCACACGTCGATCACCGACGGCAGCACGGGCAGGTCGTCGTCCTGCGCGAACACGCGCACGCGCAGACGCCAGTTGTGCGTCACGGACAGCAGGTGCGAGACGGCGGCAAAACGCGGGCCGTCCCACGTCCCTTCCGCGTAGTCGGAATAATCCACGCCACAGAGATCGATCAGCTGTTCGAAACGCAGCGACGGATCGTCGCGCAGCAGCTGCGCGACTTCGAGGTAGTCCGCGGCCTTCACGATCAGCGTCAGTTCGCCGAGCGTTTCGGTCAGCGATTGCACACGCTTGCCGAGAACTTTCTCGAGCGCGGCCTTCAGAGTGTCGAGCGTCGCCATATCAGCCCTTGCGCGCGATGGTGTTGGTGCGGCGAATCTTGTTCTGGAGCTGGATCACGCCGTAGATCAGCGCTTCCGCCGTCGGCGGGCAGCCCGGAACGTAGATATCGACCGGCACGATGCGGTCGCAACCACGCACCACCGAATACGAGTAGTGGTAGTAGCCGCCGCCATTGGCGCACGAGCCCATCGAGATCACCCAGCGCGGCTCGGCCATCTGGTCGTAGACCTTGCGCAGCGCGGGCGCCATCTTGTTGCACAGCGTGCCGGCGACGATCATCACGTCCGATTGTCGGGGCGACGGGCGGAAGACCACGCCGAAGCGGTCGAGGTCATAGCGCGCGGCGCCGGCATGCATCATTTCCACGGCACAGCAGGCCAGGCCAAACGTCATCGGCCACAGCGAGCCCGTGCGGGTCCAGTTGATCAGCTTGTCAGCGGTCGTCGTGACAAAGCCTTCGTTGAGAACGCCTTCGATTGCCATTTCACATCACTCCCAATCGAGCGCGCCCTTTTTCCAGATGTAGACGAAGCCCACGATGAATTCCAGCAGAAACACGCCCATCGCGAAGAACCCGGGCCAGCCGATGTCCTTGAGGGCAACGCCCCACGGAAACAGGAAAGCCGTTTCGAGATCGAACAGGATGAACAGGATGGCGATGAGGTAGTAGCGCACGTCGAACTTCATGCGCGCATCCTCGAATGCTTCGAAGCCGCACTCGTATGGCGACAGCTTCGCGGGATCAGGCTTGTTGGGACCGAGTATCCGACCGATGGACATCAGTGCCAAACCGAGCACGACGCCAAAGAGGATGAAGATGAGGACGGGGAAGTAGGCTTCGAGAGTCAAGGTACGGCCAGCCTTATCTGGAATGTTGTCAACAGCACCAGCTGAAGCGGCGTCCTGTTGCCCACCCCAAGCGCCATTCCGTCGAGATTACGGCGCCGCCTTGCGGACTGCCGGAGCCCTCCGTGGATTATCGGTCCGGGTACTCCGTTTTTGAAGACCATTCCTGAAGAATGATTGTCCAGAAAACGTTCTTTAACGTACCCGGAGCCCTGCTTCCACTTCGAGGACTCCGATCAAGTTGTTTGGTGCCGACGGCGAGACTCGAACTCGCACAGCTTTCGCCACTACCCCCTCAAGATAGCGTGTCTACCAATTTCACCACGTCGGCTGGGGGAGAAACAATATTGCCTGGCGCCGGGTTTTTACACCCTCCGGTTCCCTTGCAAGAGCGTTTTTTCTCTCGCTTGGTTCCCGTCGCTGGGGAATCGTTTCAAGCCTTGCATTCTAACTCAAGTTTCCTGATTTGTTCAATGCACAACTGCAAATTTAATCAGGAATCATCGCTAGACAAGGCCAATTATTTCGGAACAGCAGGTGCGGCGGGCACGGACGATGCATCCGAGGCGGCTGCAGCGGGTGCGGAAGCTGCCGGCGCGCTCGCGGCCGGGGCCTGGCTCGCGCCCATCACGCCCAGCGAGGTCTGCGGCTTGTAGTTGCCAAGCAGCGTCAGACCCAGCGTGCAGACGAAGAACAGCGAGGCCAGCACCGCGGTCGTACGCGACAGGAAGTTCGCGGAGCCCGTGGCGCCGAACAGACTGCCCGAGGCGCCCGAGCCGAACGCCGCACCGACGTCCGCGCCCTTGCCATGCTGCAGCAGCACCAGGCCGATCACGCCGAGCGCCGACAGGACCTGCACCAGTACTAACAATGTCTTGAAGATTGCCATGTGATTACATTCGTTCGCTTGCCTGATCCATCCATGCGTTCGGCACTCAGGCGTTGCCGATCGCCAAGAAATCTTCCGCCTTCAACGAAGCGCCGCCAATCAGGCCTCCGTCGATATCGGACATCGAAAACAGTTCGGCCGCATTATCGGGCTTCACGCTGCCGCCGTACAGAATCGGCATGCGGGCGGCCACGTCAGCCGACGCTGCCGCCGACCCCGACGCCACCTGCCCGCGCAGATACGCGTGCACGGCCTGCGCCTGCTCGCTCGTCGCGGTCTTGCCGGTACCGATGGCCCAGACGGGCTCATAGGCCAGCACGATCTTTCCGAGCTGATCGATAGAGAGTGCCTCCACCACCGCGGCCAGTTGACGGCCCACCACGGCTTCCGTCTCCCCTGCCTCGCGCTGCGCAAGCGTTTCGCCCACGCAAACCACCGGCGTCAGCCCCGATTCCAGCGCGCGCAGCGCCTTCGTCGCGACGGTCGCGTCGGTTTCGCCATGATAGGACCGGCGCTCCGAGTGGCCCACGAGCACGTAGGCGCAGCCGAATTCCGCGAGCATCGGCGCGGCCACTTCGCCGGTGAACGCGCCGCGCACTTCCGCGGACACATCCTGGGCGCCCCAGCCGATCGCCGTGCCGGCCAGCGTGGCCTGGCACTGTGCCAGATACGGGAACGGTGCGCACACCGCGAGACGCGCCCGGGCCGGTGCCGCCTTGATACCGTCCAGCAGTGCCGCGTTGGCGGCGAGGCTGCCGTGCATCTTCCAGTTACCGATGACCAGCTTTTGTCTCACGGGGTCCCCTCTCGATCAAAAACCCGCTATTGTAGCGCGCGACCCGGCCATTTACCACGTGAGCATGATCTTGCCCACGTGCTCGCTCGATTCCATGAGGCGGTGCGCATCCGCAGCCTGCGCGGCGGGGAACACCTTGTGGATCACGGGCTTGATCTTGCCCGACGCCAGCAGCGGCCACACGTTCTTCTGGAGCGCGTCGGCAATCGCGCCCTTGAACGCGGGCGGACGCGGGCGCAGCGTGGAACCGGTGATCGTGATGCGACGACGCAGCACGTCGCCCAGCGGAATCTCGGCCTTGGCGCCGCCGAGCAGCGCGATGATGACGATACGGCCATCGTCGGCGATGCACGACAGCTCGCGCGCGAGGTAGGAACCCGCGACCATGTCGAGGATCACGTCCACGCCCTTGCCTTCGGTCAGCGCCTTCACCTCGGCCGCGAAGTCCTGCGTCTTGTAGTTGATCGCGCGATCGGCGCCCAGCGCCTCGCACGCCTTGCACTTGTCGTCGCTGCCCGCGGTGACGAACACCTTGAAACCCATCGCCTTCGCGATCTGGATCGCGGTCGTGCCGATACCGCTCGAGCCGCCCTGGATCAGCAGCGTCTCCTGCGCGCCGCGCGGACCCTTGCCGAGCAGGCCGCGATCGAACACGTTGCTCCACACCGTGAAGAACGTCTCGGGCAGACCCGCCGCCTCGATGTCGCTGAGGCCTTCGGGCACGGGCAGGCATTGTTCGATCGGCGCCGTGCACAGCTCGGCGTAACCGCCGCCCTGCACGAGCGCGCAAACGCGATCGCCCACCTTCAGCCCGAATCGATTCGCCGCGTGCGAGAGGTCGCCACCGACGATGACACCCGCCACTTCGAGGCCGGGCAGATCGGACGCGCCGGGCGGCACGGGATAGTTGCCAGTGCGCTGGAACACGTCGGGCCGGTTGACACCGGCGGCCGCCACGCGGATCAGGATCTCGCCGGCCTTCGCCACGGGGTCGGGGCGCTCGGTCAGTTGAAGAACGTCGGGCGCGCCGTATTCACGGATCTCGATGGCTTTCATCTGGGACTCCTCTCGCTTGTGCTGTCCGGTTTTGTTGTCCGGCAGTGTAAACAAAAAAAGCGGCTGGACATCGCCAGCCGCTTCTTATTCCTGCTGCTACTGATTACTGCTGATTGTTGCCCGAGGGCGCGTCGCCTTGCTGGACGATCGGGCTGATGCTGCCGCCCTCTTCCGCCAGTGCTGCCTTCAGCGACAGACGCAGACGACCCTTCTCGTCAGCCTGGATCAGCTTCACGCGAACATGCTGGCCTTCCTTCAGCCAGTCCTTGATGTCCTTCACGCGCTCGTTGACGATCTCCGAGATATGGAGCAGACCGTCCTTGCCCGGCAGGATGTTCACGATGGCGCCGAAATCCAGCAGCTTCAGCACGGTGCCGGCGTAGATCTTGCCCACTTCGGCTTCCGCGGTGATGCCCTCGATGCGGCGCTTGGCTTCGGCCATGCCGTCGGTCGACGTCGAGGCGATCGTGATCGTGCCGTCTTCCTGGATGTCGATGGTCGTGCCGGTTTCCTTGGTCAGCGCCTGAATGGTCGAGCCGCCCTTGCCGATCACTTCGCGGATCTTGTCCGGATGGATCTTCATCGTGATCATGCGCGGTGCGTGCTCCGACAGCTCGGTGCGCGCATGGCCCATCGCGCCCTGCATCGCGTCGAGGATGGTCATGCGGCCTTCGCGGGCCTGGGCCAGCGCGACCTGCATGATTTCCTTCGTGATGCCCTGGACCTTGATGTCCATCTGCAGCGCGGTGATGCCCGCGTCCGTACCGGCCACCTTGAAGTCCATGTCGCCGAGGTGATCTTCGTCGCCGAGGATGTCGGTCAGCACGGCAAACTTGTTGCCTTCGAGGATCAGGCCCATGGCGACGCCAGCGACGTGCGCCTTCACCGGAACGCCGGCATCCATCAGCGCCAGGCAGCCGCCGCAGACCGAAGCCATCGACGACGAACCGTTCGATTCGGTGATCTCCGACACCAGGCGGATCGTGTAGGCGAACTCGTCGTCAGCAGGCAGCACCGGAATCAGCGCGCGCTTGGCCAGGCGGCCGTGACCGATTTCGCGGCGCTTCGGGCTACCCACGCGACCCGTTTCGCCGGTGGCGAACGGAGGCATGTTGTAGTGGAGCATGAAGCGGTCGCGGTACTCGCCGGCCAGCGCGTCGATGATCTGCTCGTCGCTCTTGGTGCCCAGCGTGGCCACCACGAGCGCCTGCGTCTCACCGCGCGTGAACAGCGCGGAACCGTGGGCGCGCGGCAGCACCGACGAACGGATTTCGATCGGGCGCACAGTGCGCGTGTCGCGGCCGTCGATACGCGGCTCGCCTGCCAGGATCTGGCCACGGACGATCTTCGCTTCGAGGTCGAACAGGATGTTGCCGACTTCCACCTTCTCGGCTTCCACGCCGGCTTCCGCCAGCTTGGCGTCCACCGTGGCGAACACTTCCTTCAGCTTCTGGCTGCGCGCCGACTTCTGGCGCAGCTGATAGGCTTCCTGGATCAGCGGCAGCGCGATCTCGCTCACCTTGGCGATGAGCGCTTCGTTCTTCGGAGCCGGAGCCCAGTCCCACTCGGGCTTGCCGCCTTCGCGCACGAGGTCATGAATCGCGTTGATCGCGATCTGCATCTGCTCGTGACCGTACACCACGGCGCCCAGCATCACGTCTTCCGACAGCTGCTGCGCTTCCGATTCCACCATCAGCACGGCGCGCTCGGTACCGGCGACCACGAGGTCGAGGGACGACGAGGCGATTTGCGAACGGGTCGGGTTCAGCAGGTACTGGCCATCCTTGTAGCCCACGCGCGCGGCGCCCACGGGACCGTTGAACGGAATGCCCGACACGGCCAGCGCGGCCGAGGCGCCGATCATCGCGGGGATGTCGGCCGGCACTTCGGGGTTGATCGACACCACGTGGATCACCACCTGGACGTCGTTGTAGAAACCTTCCGGGAACAGCGGACGCAGCGGACGGTCGATCAGGCGCGAGGTCAGCGTCTCGTTTTCCGACGGACGGCCTTCACGCTTGAAAAAGCCGCCGGGGATCTTGCCGGCCGCGTAGGTCTTTTCGATGTAGTCGACGGTCAGCGGGAAGAAGTCCTGGCCCGGCTTCGGGCTCTTGGCGGCCACCACGGTGGCCAGCACCACGGTGTCTTCCACATCGACGATCACGGCGCCGCCAGCCTGGCGGGCGATTTCGCCAGTTTCCATGCGGACCGTATGCTGGCCCCACTGGAATTCCTTGACGATCTTGTTGAACATGGTCATGAGCGTTCCTTCATTCGCGCCCGCGTTCACAGTCGCGGGCGTACTGCCGGATTCACGCCGGCCGCGGTCGCAGGGAAGTGCTATGCCATTCCATCGGGCCACCATGGGTGCTGATGCGCGCGATGGAATGACACAAGGCCCCGGTTCTTAGGTCCGGCTCCGGTGTCTCGGAGCTAAAGAGCAAAACAACTTACTCCGTTACACGGCAGGGTGCAACGGGGGCAAACGGGGATCACCCGCCGCCAGAAAAGCAAAATGCCTGCCTCAGCAACGCTGAAACAGGCATCGAGGCATCACGCGGAACCGTGCAGACAATCGTGCGCAGAATCGAGCAGGCGATCGTGCAGGATCGGTGTCACCATCCGGGCGAACCTTACTTGCGCAGACCCAGCTTTTCGATCAGGGCGCGATAACGATCCGCATCGCTGGCCTTGAGGTAGTCCAGCAGGCGACGACGACGGCTCACCATGCGCAGCAGACCGCGGCGGCTGTGGTGATCCTTCATGTTGGCCTTGAAGTGCGGGGTCAGTTCGTTGATGCGGGTGGTCAGCAGGGCCACCTGAACTTCGGGGCTACCCGTGTCGTTCGTGCCGCGCGCGAACTGCTTGATGACTTCGGACTTGTTGATATCGGCGACTGCCATGATGATTTCCTTATTGTTTCACTTGCGAACACCGCAGCACGGGATGCGCCGCCGGTGTCGTGCCAGCTCCATCGCCCGCCGGGAGGCCGGCAAACGATAGCCGCGCATTATAGCCGAATTCCCGCGCGTGGCGAAACTGGCAGTCCGGCAGGCCGCGTGTGGCCCCCAAGCCGCCCCAAAGGACTACACTTCGGTAATCTCCGGGTATTCCGCTCCGCCATGCGCTCCACCACGACCTCCCTGCTTTCTTCTCGCGCCTCGGGTGCCGGCCGCCTCGTTCGGCGCATCGCCGCCAGCGTCGCGCTGGCCGCCACAGTCGCCGCCCTCACCGCCTGCTCGACGCTGGCGCCGGTCCAGACCGGCCAGAAGCTGATCGGACAGCCCGAATCCGCCGTACGCGCCACGTTTGGCCAGCCGACCGACATGTTCCGGCTCAAGGACGGCACCACGCGCTGGATCTACTCCACGCAACCGCTCGGCGAGGACGCCTACGCCGCGACGTTCGACCGCAACGGCAATCTGGCGGACTTCCGCAACATGCTGACCACGGAAGAGCTCTACAAGGCACAGGTCAACGTATGGACCAAGCAGGATGTGCTCGAGCATTACGGCGCGCCGCGGGAGCCCAACCAGTACTTTCCGATCATGAAGCGCGAGGTCTGGACCTACCGCTTCTTCCAGGACCGGATGTGGTACTCGATGTTCAACTTTTACTTCGACGACGCGGGCGTGCTGCGCCAGACGCAGATCACGCCCGACCCGCTGCGCGATCGCCCCGAGCGCTAACGAAAAAGCCCGCCGGCGCGCCTTGTGAGCGCGTGGCGGGCGATCGCAGGGATCCAGGTCAGATTTGCGGGTTGATCTTCTGCACGGCCTTGTCGTGCAGCTTGTTCAGCGCGGCGAGATAGGCCTTGGCCGATGCGGCCACGATATCGGGATCGGTGCCCACCCCGTTGACGATGCGGCCGCCCTTCGACAGGCGCACGGTCACTTCGCCCTGCGCCTGCGTGCCGGTCGTGATCGCGTTCACCGAATACAGCACGAGTTCCGCGCCGCTGGACACCTTGCCTTCGATCGCATGCAGCGTCGCATCCACGGGACCGTTGCCGTCGCCTTCGCTGGCATGCTCCTGGCCGTCCATCGTGAACACCACGCGCGCGTGCGGGCGCTCACCGGTCTCCGAGCGCTGCGACAGCGACACGAAACGATAGTGATCGTTGGACGCGTCGCTCGCCTCGCCCGATACGATGGCTTCGATGTCCTCATCGAAGATTTCGGCCTTCTGGTCGGCGAGTTCCTTGAAGCGCGCGAACGCCGCGTTGATTTCGGCTTCGCTCTCCAGCTCGATGCCCAGTTCCTGCAGGCGCTGCTTGAATGCATTGCGGCCCGACAGCTTGCCCAGCACGATCTTGTTGGCCGTCCAGCCCACGTCTTCCGCACGCATGATCTCGTACGTGTCGCGCGCCTTGAGCACGCCATCCTGGTGGATGCCCGATGCATGCGCGAACGCATTGGCGCCGACCACCGCCTTGTTCGGCTGCACCACGAAACCGGTGATCTGCGAGACAAGCTTGGAAGCGGGCACGATCTGCGTGGTATCGATGCCGACGTCCATGTCGAAGTAGTCGCGGCGCGTCTTCACGGCCATCACGACTTCTTCGAGGCTGGTGTTGCCGGCACGTTCGCCCAGGCCATTGATCGTGCACTCGATCTGGCGCGCGCCGCCGAGCTTCACGGCGGCCAGCGAGTTCGCCACGGCCATGCCGAGGTCGTTATGGCAGTGGACGGACCACACGGCCTTGTCCGAGTTCGGAATCCGCTCCCGTACGGAACGGATCAGGCCCGCGTAGCCTTCGGGCACCGCGTAGCCGACCGTGTCGGGCAGGTTGATCGTGGTCGCCCCTTCGGCAATCACACCCTCCAGCACGCGGCACAGGAAGTCCATGTCCGAGCGGCTGCCGTCTTCCGGCGAGAACTCGATGTCGTCCGTGAACTGGCGCGCGAAACGCACCGCCAGGCGCGCCTGCTCGTACACCTGGTCCGGCGTCATGCGCAGCTTCTTCTCCATGTGCAGCGCGGAGGTCGCGATGAACGTGTGGATCCGGAACGAGTTGGCGGGCTTGAGGGCCTCGGCCGCGCGCGCGATGTCCTTGTCGTTGGCCCGGGCCAGCGAGCAGATCGTCGAATCCTTGACCACCTGCGCGATCGAGCGGATCGCTTCGAAGTCGCCATTGGAGCTCGCCGCAAAGCCGGCCTCGATCACGTCGACCTTCAGGCGCTCCAGCTGGCGCGCGATGCGGATCTTCTCTTCGCGCGTCATCGAAGCGCCCGGCGATTGTTCGCCGTCGCGCAAGGTCGTATCGAAAATGATGAGTTTGTCAGACATTTGTGGAGCTCCTGAGACTTTATTGTTTGTGCCGGCCCATGCCGAAGTTCAATGCAAAACGCCCCGGCGTGCAGTGGATGCAGGCCGGGGCGTTGAAGAATCCTTGTGGATTTCGCGCTGGGAAATGGGTTCCTGTCTTCCCTCAGCGCGCGCGCGTCCCGACCCGGTCGCCTAGTAGGCCACCCAGCAGGGCGATCGATGCGATCGGGGCGATCGATGCGAGCGAGAAAAGGGATTGCAGCGAAATCATGTCGGCGACTATAGCGCTTTTGCTTTAACCGTGCAACTGACGGGGTGGGCGCCTATTTAGGCGGGATCCGCAGCTTCTGCCCCGGATAAATCTTGTCCGGATGCGTGAGCATCGGTTTGTTCGCCTCGAAGATCCGGTTGTAGTCGGCGCCGTTTCCATACGCCGCTTGCGAGATCGCCCAGAGCGTGTCGCCCTTCACCACCGTATGCCACTGCGACTCGGCGGTTTCCACGTTCACGGACATCTTGTCCTCGACCTGATCCACGCCCTCGACGTTGCCGCAGCAGAGGATGATCTTCTCCCGCGTGGCCTGATCCGGCGCCACGCCGAACACGGTCACCTTGCCCTGCGATCCGTCCACCGTGACGGTCAGGCCCGTGGCCTCGAGGCCCATCTGCCTGATGTACGCCTCGATCGCGTCGCCCGCCGCACGATTGGCGGCCTCGACCTTTTCGGTGGACGCATCCGCCCTGGCGGCATCCTGCGCCGCCTTGGCTTCGCCCTTGCCGAACAGTTTCTCTCCCGCTTCCCTGATGAAGTCGAACATGCCCATGACATTCTCCTTACGGTCGAATCAAGGTCAATCAAACGTCAATCAACAACCTCGGTCGCGGGCGACGGTCAGCGTCCCCCGCTCTTTCGCACGCCGCCTGCCTCGCCATGCGCCGCGCGCCACGCCCAGAGCAGATAGCCCGAAATCGCGTACGCCACGAACAGGCCGAACAGCGCGACCGGCGGATCGGTCGACACCACGACGAACAGCACGAGCAGCAGCACCATCATGCCGAACGGCACGCGGTAGCGCACGTCGAGCGCCTTGCCGCTGTAGAACGGCGCATTGGAGACCATCGACAGCCCCGCGTACAGCGTGATGCCGAACGCCGCCCACGGCATCCACAGCTCCTTCACGGGCAGCTTGTTGTCGATCGCGAGCCAGACGAAGCCGGCGACGAGCGCTGCCGCGGCCGGGCTAGGCAAGCCCTGGAAGAAGCGCTTGTCGACCACGCCGATATTCGCGTTGAAGCGCGCGAGACGCAGCGCCGCGCACGTGCAGTACACGAAGGCGGCGATCCAGCCCCACTTGCCGAGGTCGTGCAGGATCCATTCGTACATCACGAGCGCGGGCGCCACGCCGAACGACGTCATGTCGGACAGCGAGTCGTACTGCTCGCCGAATGCGCTCTGCGTGTTCGTGATGCGCGCCACGCGGCCGTCCATGCCGTCGAGCACCATCGCCGCGAAGATCGCGATCGCCGCGGCGTCGAAGCGCATGTTCATCGCCTGCACGATCGCGAAGAAGCCCGCGAACAGCGCGGCCGTCGTGAACGCATTGGGCAGCAGATAGATGCCCCGCCGGCGCGGCCGGGGACGCACGTACTCGTCGTCGTGCTCCTCGACGTCGTCGAAGCCGCCGTCGTTGAAGCCGCTGTCGTACGCGCTGTCGTTGCGCAACTGGTTATGGCGGAACGGACGCAAATGCGTCACGTTGCCATTGTTCGCCCGCTTGTTGCGGCGATTGAAGGCACCCATGCCAGTCTCCTGTCCCGGGGCGGCTTATTGCAGTACGTCGAGTTCGGCGAGCACCGTGGACGAAGCCGAGACCTTCTCGCCGATCGTCACGCGCGGGCGCGCATCCACGGGCAGGTACACGTCCACGCGCGAGCCGAAGCGGATGAAGCCGTAGCGCTGGCCGCGCGACAGCGTGTCACCCACCTTGGTGTAGCACAGGATCCGGCGCGCCACCAAACCCGCCACCTGCACGAGCGTGACGATCTGGCCATCGCCGGCGCGGCGGATGACCAGCGCGTTGCGCTCGTTTTCCACGGAGGCCTTGTCGAGGTCCGCGTTGACGAACTTGCCGGGGAAGTATTCAAGCTTCTCGACCTTGCCGTCGAGCGAAGAACGGTTCGAGTGGACGTTGAACACGTTCATGAACACGCTGATCTTGAGGGCTTCGCGGCCCGCGTACGGATCCTGCGTCTTCTCGACCACGACGATGCGGCCATCGGCCGGCGCGAGGATCGCGTTCGGGGCCGAAGGAATCGGGCGCGGCGGATCGCGGAAGAATTGCAGCACGAACAGCGTGATGATCCACAGCGGCAGCGCCCACCAGAAGCCCGCGCTGACGTGCACCAGCAGCGAGATGACGAATGCGCCGGCCAGGAACGGCCAGCCTTCACGGGCGATCAGCGGATGAGGATAGTTCATGCAAATAGGGTCAGAAGTTCATTCACGGCGACAGGATAACAAAAAGCCGCCCAGCCACCGCCAAAATCGCACCCGCCGTCATTCACGGTGGGGGTGGGCGGTGCACTGGGCGGCTGCGGGGCAAGGTGGCCGCCCTGTCGCGCGCGGCCACGCTGCCTTGCGGCGCGTGCTTAGTTCTTCGACTGGTCGACCAGCTTGTTCTTGGCGATCCACGGCATCATCGCGCGCAGCTTCGCACCCACTTCCTCGATCTGGTGCTCGGCCGTCAGGCGGCGGCGCGAGATCAGGGTCGGGGCACCGGCCTTGTTCTCGAGCAGGAAGCTCTTCGCGTATTCGCCGGTCTGGATGTCCGTCAGGCACTGCTTCATCGCCTTCTTCGTCTCTTCGGTCACGACGCGCGGGCCGGTGACGTACTCACCGTACTCGGCGTTGTTCGAGATCGAGTAGTTCATGTTGGCGATGCCGCCTTCGTAGATCAGGTCGACGATCAGCTTCAGTTCGTGCAGGCACTCGAAGTACGCCATTTCGGGCGCGTAGCCGGCTTCCACCAGCGTCTCGAAGCCAGCCTTGATCAGCTCGACGGTGCCGCCGCACAGCACGGCCTGCTCGCCGAACAGGTCGGTTTCGGTTTCTTCGCGGAAGTTCGTCTCGATGATGCCGGCACGGCCGCCGCCGTTGGCCGTGGCGTACGACAGCGCGATGTCGCGTGCCGCGCCCGACTTGTTCTGATGCACGGCGATCAGGTGGGGCACGCCGCCGCCTTGCGCGTACGTCGAACGCACGGTGTGGCCCGGGGCCTTCGGCGCGATCATGATCACGTCGAGGTCGGCGCGCGGGATCACGGCACCGTAGTGCACGTTGAAGCCGTGCGCGAAGGCCAGCGCGGCGCCTTCCTTGATGTTGTCGTGCACTTCGTTCTTGTACACGTCGGCGATCTGCTCGTCCGGCAGCAGGATCATGACGACGTCAGCGCCCTTCACGGCCTCGGCCACTTCCTTGGTCTGCAGGCCGGCGTTCACGGCCTTGTTCCACGACGCGCCGCTCTTGCGCAGACCCACCGTCACGTTCACGCCCGAATCCTTCAGGTTCTGTGCGTGGGCGTGGCCTTGCGAGCCGTAGCCGATGATGGTGACGTTCTTGCCCTTGATGAGGGAGAGGTCCGCGTCCTTGTCGTAAAACACTTTCATGATGATTCCTTCAATTGCTTTGATCTGGGATATAGGGGTGGCGCCCCGCCGATAGACGGGGGCAGCCGCTGCCGGGGGCGCCGGTCAGACCTTCAGGATGCGCTCGCCGCGACCGATACCGGAGCCGCCCGTGCGAACGGTCTCCAGGATCGCCGTACGGTCGATCGCGTCGAGGAACGCATCCAGCTTGCCGCCGTTGCCGGTCAGTTCGATGGTGTACGTTTTCTCGGTCACATCGATGATGCGGCCGCGGAAGATGTCCGCGGTACGCTTCATCTCCTCGCGTTCCTTGCCGACCGCGCGCACCTTCACGAGCATCAGCTCGCGCTCGATGTGCGCGCCTTCGGTCAGGTCCACAACCTTGACCACCTCGACCAGGCGGTTCAGATGCTTCGTGATCTGTTCGATCACGTCATCCGAGCCCGTGGTCACGATGGTCATCCGTGACAGCGAAGCATCCTCGGTCGGAGCCACCGTCAGCGTTTCGATGTTGTAGCCGCGCGCGGAGAACAGGCCCACCACGCGCGACAGCGCGCCGGGTTCGTTTTCCAGCAGGACGGAAATGATGTGTCGCATTACAGGTCCTCCGAGCCGAGCAGCATTTCGGAGATCCCCTTGCCGGCCTGAACCATCGGCCACACGTTCTCGGTGGGGTCGGTCTGGAAGTCCAGGAACACGGTGCGGTCCTTCAGGCGGAATGCCTCGCGCAGCGCGGGCTCCACGTCGGACGCGCGTTCGACGCGCATGCCGATGTGGCCATAGGACTCGGCCAGCTTGACGAAGTCAGGCAGCGCGTCCATGTAGGAATGCGAGTAGCGGTTGTCGTACTCGATTTCCTGCCACTGGCGCACCATGCCCAGATAGCCGTTGTTGAGCGAGCAGATCTTGACGGGGGTGTTGTACTGCTTGCAGGTCGACAGTTCCTGGATGCACATCTGGATCGAGCCTTCACCGGTGATGGTGACGACTTCCTTGTTCGGGAACGCCTTCTTGATGCCCATGGCGTACGGCAGGCCGACACCCATGGTGCCGAGGCCGCCCGAGTTGATCCAGCGGCGCGGTTCGTCGAACTTGTAGAACTGAGCGGCCCACATCTGGTGCTGGCCGACGTCGGAGCAGACGAACGCGTCGCCCTTGGTCAGTTCCCAGATCTTTTCGACCACGTACTGCGGCTTGATGATCTCGGAACTGCGGTCGTACTTGAGGCAGTCCACCGAACGCCACTGCTCGATCTGATCCCACCACTTGGCGAGCGCTTCGCGCTTCGGCTTGACGTCGCTGGCCTGCAGCTGGGCGATGAGCTCCTGCAGCACGTCCTTGACGTTACCGACGATGGGAATATCCACCTTCACTCGCTTCGAGATCGACGAGGGGTCGATGTCGATGTGGATGATCTTGCGGGCCTGCGACGTGAAGTGCGCCGGGTTGCCGATCACGCGGTCATCGAAGCGCGCGCCGATCGCGATCAGCACGTCGCAGTTCTGCATGGCCATGTTGGCTTCATACGTGCCGTGCATGCCGAGCATGCCCAGGAACTGCTTGCTCGTGCCCGGGAACGCGCCCAGGCCCATCAGCGTGTTGGTGACCGGATGACCCGTCACCGCGGCCAGCTGGCGCAGCTCGTCGCTGGCGTTGGCCAGCACGACACCGCCGCCCGTATAGATATACGGACGCTCGGCCTGCTGCAGCAGCGCCACGGCCTTGCGGATCTGCCCCGAATGCCCCTTGTTCACCGGGTTGTACGAACGCATGTCGATGGCCTTCGGATATTCGAAGCGGCATGCGTTGCGCGAGACGTCTTTCGGGATATCGACCACGACCGGGCCGGGACGGCCGGTGGCGGCGATGAAGAACGCCTTCTTGATCGTCGCGGCGAGGTCGCGCACGTCCTTCACAAGGAAGTTGTGCTTGACGATGGGCCGCGTGATACCGACCGTATCGCACTCCTGGAACGCGTCCTGGCCGATCGCGTGCGTGGGCACGTTGCCGGTGATGACCACCAGCGGGATCGAGTCCAGATAGGCGGTGGCGATACCGGTCACGGCGTTCGTCACGCCGGGGCCCGAGGTCACCAGCGCCACGCCGACCTTGCCGGTCGCGCGCGCATAGCCATCGGCGGCATGCACGGCAGCCTGCTCGTGGCGCACCAGGATGTGCTCGAATTTCGTTTGCTTGTGGAGCTCGTCGTAGATGTACAGCACTGCGCCGCCGGGGTAGCCCCAGACGTACTCGACGCCTTCTTCGGCAAGTGCATGGACGAGGATTTCCGCGCCGATCATTTCGGGTGCGGAGGAGGCATTGCTGTCTGCGTGGGAAAATTCCGCGCTGGGCATGTTCATTTCAGTCCTTTGCAATTTTCGGCAAAAAATTGTTTGGATGCTCTCTGCCGGGCTTGTGGCTCGGGTTCAAGCGGTGCGCGTCTTCATGGAAGACCGCCTTATAAGCGGTCAAATGAGACAACCACTGATGTCGTGAACCGGTGATGATACTGCAATGCACTAGCGCGGTCTACGTTTCTTCTGCCGCCGATCGCTCCCGGCCGGGCGTTCCCGCAATCTTCCCGTCCCTCCATGTCTGCAACGCAATACAGCAGTGGTCAGACTCACGTGTTTTTTGCTAGGATCGCAGACATTTTCTGAGTTCCGCAGGTCTTATGCGGCACTTAAAGCAAGCACTGGCGCCGTCCATCCCGCAATTTCCGTCCGCAATTCGCCTGCATGGCCACCGACCAGGAACTCTCCGATTTTCTCGCCAGCGTCGAGCGACGGGCATTCAAGCAGGCCGTGTTTGCGGTGCGTGACGATGAAGCCGCGCTGGACATCGTGCAGGATGCGATGATCAAGCTTGCGGAGAAATACGGCGACAAGTCCGCGGCCGAACTGCCGCCGCTGTTTCAGCGCATTCTGCAAAATACCGTTCACGACTGGTTCCGCCGCCAGAAGGTCCGCAACACGTGGGTCACGTTGTTCTCGTCGCTGCGCGACGATCGCGATGGCGACGATAATGACTTACTCGACACTCTAGAGGCCCAGGCGGGTTCGGAATCTGCCGAAAGCAGCGCGGACAAGGTCGAGCGCGCGCAGGTCATGCAGATCATCGAACAGGAAATCCAGCGCCTGCCGACGCGTCAACGCGAAGCGTTTTTGATGCGTTACTGGGAGGACATGGATGTCGCCGAAACCGCTGCCGCGATGGGTTGTTCCGAAGGCAGTGTGAAGACGCACTGTTCCCGTGCAACGCACACCCTGGCGCAGGCCCTGCGCGCGCGAGGGGTCCGACTATGAGCCGAAACGAACAACAAATACTCGAACGCCGCCTGGCCCACGATATCCGCACCGTGCTCGATGCATCGGCGGACGCGGTGCCGGCCGACATCGCCGAACGGCTTGCCGCCGCGCGGCGCATGGCCGTCGCTCGCAAGAAGGCCGAGGCACCGGTGCGCGCGCCGCAATTCGCGGCTGCGGGCATGCCATCCTCGCATGGATCGTCGCTGTATGACCTCGACGACCCCGATCACGACAAGCCACTGCATCGCGCGGGCGCCTGGCTGCGCCGGCTCGCGCTCGTCTGGCTGCTGATCGCGCTGGTGGGCGGGCTGAGCGGCATCTACGAGTGGCAGAAGCAGAAGCGGGTGGAAGAACTCGCGGACGTCGATGCCGCCATGCTGCTCGACGATCTGCCGCCGACCGCCTACGCCGACCAGGGCTTCCACGTGTACCTCAAGCGCGGGCAATAAGGATGGCGCGCGCACTCGATCTTCCCGACGCGGGTCTTCCCGCCGCCGATCTATCCGACACGTGCGGCGAGCGGCTGCGCGTGGGCCTTGTCTTGCTGGCGCTCGCCGGCGGCGTGGCGTTGTCTTGCGCGCCGGCGGTGCAGGCACAGGGGCAGGCACAGGGGCAGGCCAATGCGCCGGCTTCGGCGTCGGCGACCTCTGCTGTGCAGCCCGGTCCGGTCATCAATGCGCACCCCACGTGGGGCGAGCTTTCGGCCGCGCATCAGCGCATTCTGGCGCCGCTGGAGCCGCTTTGGAATTCCATTCCCGAACTGAACCGCCACAAGTGGCTGCGGATTGCCGACCAGTACCCGAAGTATTCGCCTGACGAACAGGCGAGGTTGCAGGCGCGCATGGCGGAATGGGTCAGGATGACGCCGCAGCAGCGGCGCCTGGCGCGCGAGAACTACCAGATCACGCGGTCGCTGACGCCGGAGGCCAAGGCCGAGGCGTGGAAGAGCTATCAGCAGCTGCCCGAAGAGCAAAAGAAGAACCTCGCCGCCGCGGACAAGGTCCCGCGCCGCCCCGGCGCGGTGAGTGCGCTGCCGTCGGGCAAGAAACTGCCGACGCTGCCGTCGCGCGGCGCGCATCCGCAGCAGCCGGGCACAAAGACCGCCGCAAGCGCGCCCGCTGCCCCGGCTTCGGCGGCTTCCGCCGCTGTCGCCGCGGCTTCCACACCGGCCGTCGCCGCCTCCACGGGCGCGGCCTCCGCCGCATCGGCCACGACGGCCGCAGCCGCGGCCTCGGCCCCGGTGGCTGCCACCCCCGCCTCCGCCACCGCGCCCCAGCCGGCAGCCACCCCGCTCGGCCCCCCGGTCACGGGCGAAGCCTCCACCGACTTCCCGATCACGGGAACCAGCGAAAGCCGCTGAGGCCCCGCCTTCTCCCTGCGCGAGAGGCAGACGCGTGTGTCGGCGCCTCACTACCGGGGAGAGGGCTGTTCCTTCATTGCGGGCAAACCCGCTCGGTGCCAGGCGGCGCCTTTGGCATAATGGCCGTTTCAGGCTCCCCCGGCCGCGTGCCATGTCCGCCACCACTACCGCCTACGCTCCCACCTCCGACCCCGTCCGAGCTCCCACGCTCCGGCGGCGGCTGACCTGTATGGTCTATGAAGGCGTGCTGCTGTTCGGCGTGCTCATGGCGTCCACCGCGGTGTATGTGTTCGCCCGCCCGCTGCTCGGCGCCATCGGCGCCGAGAACATGTACGTCGCGCAGGCGTGGAGCTTTCTCGTGCTGGCGCTGTATTTCTCGTGGTTCTGGCAGCGCAATGGCCAGACCCTGGCCATGCAGACCTGGCGCATCCGCCTGGAGACCGCCGATGGCGGACCGGTCCGGTGGCCCCGCGCCATCTTCCGCTTCGTGCTGGCGTGGCTATGGCTCCCGCCCGCCGCCGCCGTGGGCCATGCCCTCGGGCTCGTGAAGGGCCCGTTCGTCGCCGTGCTTGCTGGCGGGCTGCTGATCTGGGTCATGCTCGCTTGGCTCGACCCGAGACGGCAGTTCCTGCATGACAGGCTGGCTGGCACCCGGCTGATCGACCTGCGGCCACCGCGCACCGCCGCCAAAAAATGAGCCTGACGGCGGCCGCCCTTCGCCGCGTGGCAGTCGCGGCGCAGACAACCACCGCGGCCGGCATCGCGTGGGCGCTCGCATCGTTCGCCGCATGGTCATGGCCGGCCGCGCTCGCCACCGGCGCGGCCATCGTGCTCGCGTTGTTCTGCGCGTCGGTCGCCATCGCGTTCTTCGTCACGCTGAACGGGCTCGGCCTGCCAAAGAAAGACCGCATCGCGCTGATGCCCGCCGATACCCGCCCCGCGCCCCTCGGCATCGCGCGGGCCCTGCGCTGCTATGCGGGCGAATGCATGGTGGTGTTCCGCATGTTCAACTGGCTTCAGCCGTTCCGCTCCCGCCTGAAGATACCCCCCTCTGCCGACGCAAGCCCCGGCCGCGACGCGCCCACGGTGTTGCTCGTGCACGGTTATGGCTGCAACCACGCCGTGTGGCTCGACATGGCGCCGCATCTCGCGGCCGCGGGCTATCGGTGCGAGACGATCGACCTCGAACCGGTGCTCGGCGATATCGACGACTATGCGGCGCCGCTGCTCGCGCGCATGCACGACATCGCCACACGCACGGGCCGCCCGCCGCTGCTCGTGTGCCACAGCATGGGCGGCCTCGCCGCGCGCGCGGCACAGGTGCGGGCGGTGCATTCCACGGGCAGCGAAGCGCCCTGCAGCGGCATTGTCACGCTTGGCAGCCCGCATCATGGGTGCGTACTGGCGCGTCATGGCAGCGGGCTCAACGCGCGGCAGATGCGATGGCTCAGTCCCTGGCTGCGCGCACTTGCCGATGCGGAAACCACCGCGCAGCGCGCGCGCATCGTCTTCATCTTCAGCTGGCACGACTCGATCGCCGGGCCCGCCGGCACCTCGTGGCTCGAGGGCGCGCGCCATGTAGCGCTGCGCGGCATCGGGCATGTGTCGCTGCTGCGCCACCCCGACGCGATCGCCGCCACGCTCGACGCGCTCGCCATGCTGACCGAAACCACGCCCGATCCCGTCGTCACGGCCCACGCAGCGGAAACCACCTGACGCTCCAAGCGCGGCACACATTCATGTGACATTCATGTTTCCGTCACGGTACGGTCACGTGCCACTGGCCCAATGCACGCATCGCCGCTACCGGGGCCGACATGGTTCAAGCAATCCGATCCGCGCGCGGGCGTCTGTCGCATATCGCGCAGCGCCTGCTTGGCAAGGGTGACGCCACCCTCCCGCTGACCGCCGCCCTCGCGGCCTTCATGCCTCCCGCTCCGGCACTCGCCCCGCCGCCCGCATCGCCTCCTGCTGCCCCCTTCCCGCCCTTTCCGTCATCCGTACCCCAATCCGTGAATGCCCAGCGAGACGTCACCGACGAACCGCCCACTGCATCCACCGACACGCCCACCCATCGCTATCGCGCGATCTGGATCTCGGATATCCACCTCGGCACAGCAGGCTGCCAGGCGACCTATCTGCTCGACTTCCTCAAGCACAACGAGTCCGACCAGCTCTACCTCGTCGGCGACATCATCGACGGATGGCAGCTCAAGCGCGGCTGGTACTGGCCGCAGAGCCACAACGACGTGGTGCAGAAGCTTCTGCGCAAGGCGCGCAAAGGCACCGAGGTGATCTTCGTACCCGGCAATCACGACGAAGTCGCGCGCCAGTTCGACGGCATGGCCTTCGGCGACATCGTCGTACGCGAAGACGCGATCCATGTGACGGCGACGGGCCGCCGCCTCTGGGTCGTCCATGGCGACCTGTTCGATGGCGTGGTGCAGCACGCACGATGGCTGGCATATCTCGGCGACTCCCTCTACACGCTGATCCTCGCCGTGAATCGCCACTTCAACCGCGTCCGCACCAGGCTCGGATTCGATTATTGGTCGCTGTCGCAATACCTGAAGCATCAGGTCAAGAACGCGGTCAGCTACATCAACTCGTTCGAGCACGCGATGGTGGAGGAGGCGCGCCGCCGCGGCTGCGATGGCGTGGTCTGCGGCCATATCCACAAGGCCGAGATCCGCGAGGTCGACGGGCAGCTCTACTGCAACGACGGCGACTGGGTGGAAAGCCTTTCCGCGCTGGTCGAAACCATGGAAGGCGAACTACGCATCGTCTACTGGACGACGCTGCTCGACCCGCCCGCGCCGCCCACCTCGCGCATCGGCCGCCGGCGGCGCACCGCCACGACCGCGACCGCGGTGGCCGGCTGACGGTCGCGGCACACCACACGCCACAGAGACAAAGGAGTTTCGATGAGAATCCTGATCGTCACCGACGCCTGGGAACCGCAGGTCAATGGCGTGGTTCGCACGCTCAAGTCCACGCGCCGCGAACTCGAGGCCATGGGTCATACGGTGGATCTGCTGACGCCGCTCGAATTCCAGACGGTACCGTGTCCCACCTACCCAGAAATCCGGCTGTCGCTGTTTCCGGGCGGCAAGGTCCGCCGCCGCATCGAGGCCTTCCGGCCGGACGCGCTGCATATCGCCACGGAAGGCCCGCTGGGCCTCGCCGCGCGCCGCTACGCGCTGCGCCACGACCTGCCGTTCACCACGGCCTATCACACGCGCTTTCCCGAATACGTGCAGGCCCGCTTCGCCATTCCGCTCGCGTGGACCTACCGCTTCCTGCGCTGGTTCCATGGCCCCGCGCGCGCGGTGATGGCGCCCACGCCCGTGGTGCTGGACGACCTGCGCCGCTATCACATTACCAACGGCGTGCTGTGGACGCGCGGCGTGGATCTCGACGTATTCACGGCGCAGCGCGCCAACGTCCTCAACACCGCGCATCCGATCTTCCTGTACGTCGGCCGCGTCGCGGTGGAAAAAAACGTCGAAGCGTTCCTGCAACTCGACCTGCCCGGCACGAAGTGGGTCGTCGGCGATGGTCCCGCGCTCGCGGGCCTGAAGTCGCGCTACCCCAACGTGAACTACCTCGGCGTATTGAAACAGCCCGATCTCGCCAAGGTCTACGCATCGGCGGACGTGTTCGTGTTCCCGAGCCGCACCGATACCTTCGGCCTCGTCCTGCTGGAAGCGCTCGCAAGCGGCCTGCCCGTGGCCGCGTACCCCGTGACGGGCCCTATCGACGTCCTCGGCGACAGTCCCGCCGGCGTCATGCACGAGGACCTGCGGGAAGCGTGCCTCGAAGCGCTGCGCATCGACCGCGCCACCGCGCGCGCGCACGCCGAACGCTTCTCGTGGCGCGCGGCCTCCGAGCAATTCCTCGCGCATCTGCGCCCCCTGCCGACCGCCAGCGTGGCGGGCGCCCCCAACGTCTCCGCTCCGCCCGACCATGCCAAAGCCGCATCTGCCGTTACCCACCGAGCCGGAGAGTGACTACTCGATCGAGCAGAATCCGCACAAGGGCAACCGCGGGCTGACACGCGCCTGGTACGCGGCCATCAACTCGTTGTCGGGATTGCGCTATGCCGTATTGGAGGAAAGCGCTTTCCGCCAGGAACTGACCCTGTTCGTCATCCTGGCGCCCTGCGCCTTCGTCCTGCCCGTCAGCGTGGTCGAACGCATCCTGCTCCTCGGCACCCTGTTCCTCGTGCTGATCGTGGAGCTGCTGAACTCGAGCGTCGAAGCGGCCGTCGACCGCATCTCGCTAGAACGCCACAGCCTGTCCAAGCGCGCGAAAGACTTCGGCAGCGCCGCCGTCATGCTCGCGTTACTGCTGTGCCTCGGCACCTGGCTCGCGATCGCCGGGCCGATTGTGGCGCATTGGGCGAAGCGAATGCTCGGGGGATGACGTAACGACATGTCTACGGCACCGAATCATCACAATTTGTGCCGTCTCTCGTTTTTAGGAAAACTGCGATTACCGCCGCGCCTCGGAGAAACAATACTTCGGTCCGTGGATGCGCTTCCGATCCCGATTCGGAATGAAGACACCGCAATCTTCCTAACTACCTGAGTAAAGGCATCATGAACCAAATCACCAAGACCTCCCTCGTTGCCGCCCTCCTCGCTTCGGCCTCCATCGGCGCCTTCGCCGCCGACACCGCCGATCTGACCGTCAAGGGCGTCATCAAACCCGCCGCTTGCAACGTGTCGTTGTCCGGGGGCGCCACGATCGACTTTGGGACCATCCCCGCCAACACGTTGAGCGACACCGCGTTCACGAACCTCGGCACGAAAAGTATCGACCTGACCATCAGCTGCGACGCTCCCACTAAAGTGGGCCTCGCCGCCAGCGACGGCCGCGCGGGCACCAGCGTCCCGGGCATCGGCCGCTCCATGTACAGCAACCAGGGCGACGCCGACACATTCGGAATCGGGGAAATCGATGGCAAGAAAATTGGCGGGTATATCCTCTTCGCCGATACCGCTCCGCTGACCGATTCCAAGACCGGCAATCGGGTCGCCTCCAGCGATCAGGGCGCGACGTGGTCGCAGAGCACCAACGCCAGCAATGCCATCACGCCGACACGCTTGCATGCGTTCGCCGACGCCAACACGACCGTACCGGGGGCCTTCAAGACAGTGCAGCAGACCTACAAGGTGAGTGTCGCTGTCAACAAGACGGGCGATCTCCCAACGCTGACCCGCGAGATCCCCATCGATGGACTGGCGACCTTCACCGTCAAGTATCTGTAGACCGGACTCAGGCTTGCTCGCGGCCCTGCTGCCATTTGTCGACGGTCACGCGCGGGGCGGCGGCGAGCTGGTCCAGTAGTGCGTCGGGCGTCAAGCCCACGTGCAGCAGGTCCGCGTGGATGCGTTTCAGGAAGCCTTCGTCCACCGCGTGGGAGAGGAAGTCGACCATGCGGTCGTAGAAGCCCGCCACGTTCAGGAGGCCGACCGGCTTGTCGTGGTAGCCCAGTTGCAGCCACGTAAAGGTTTCGAAGAGTTCCTCGAAGGTGCCGACGCCGCCCGGCATGGCGATGAAGGCGTCGGCGCGGTCGGCCATCATTTGCTTGCGTTCGTGCATGTTGCGCACGACATGCAGTTCCGTCAGGCCGCGGTGGCCGACTTCCTTCTGCATCAGCGCGTCCGGGATGACGCCGATCGCGGTGCCGCCATGTTCGAGCACGCTGTCCGCGACGATGCCCATGAGGCCGACCTTGCCGCCCCCATAGACCAGCGCCATGTCACGCTCGACAAGCGCGCGGCCCAGGTCTCGCGCGCCTTGCGCATACTCCGCGCGGAAGCCGGGGCTCGAGCCGCAATACACGCACACCGCTTTCATTTCGCTTCCCTCGCTGCCTGAGCCTGTTCCAGTTGCGCCTTGCTCTCCGCGTATTCGCGCGCGAGCTGGTCGAATGCCTCCCGTGCCTTGCCGCGGAGGTACGGCGCGAGAATGGAGAAGATGTGATAGCTGGAGCCATGCAGATAGCCACGGATCTGCTCGGCATCGTTGTACTGGCGCGGATGCTGCACGAACTGGAACGACAGCCAGTACGTGGCGATCACCACGATGTTGGTGCACACGGCGTCCACCTGCTCGGGCGTGGCCTCCATGTCCCCGTCCTCCTGAAACTGTCGGCAGATCTCGAACGCGAAACGCTTCTTCTGATCGACAATGCGCTTGAAGTTCGTTTCCAGCATCCGGTTGCGCGCGAGCAGGTCGTTGATGTCGCGATACAGGAAGCGGTAGTTCCAGAGGAACTCGGACATGTACTGCAGATAGCCCCAGCTCTCGCCAAGCGTGGCCTTGTGGTCGTCCGGCAGTTTCAGGCGCCGTTCCATCTCCTGCTCGAAGCGCACGAAGATGGAATTGATGATGTCGTCCTTGTTGCGGAAGTGATAGTAGAGATTGCCCGGGCTGATCTCCATGGCCTCCGCGATGGTCGTCGTCGTGACATTGGGCTCCCCGAGTTCGTTGAAGAGGCGCAATGAAACATCGAGAATGCGATCGCGCGTACGGCGCGGACCGGTCTGGGGCTTGGCTTCCATGGCTTGGCGGACGATCCTGGCGAATAGACGGGTAAGACGGTCTCAGATTATAAGCAAACGCGTAGCCGGGTAACGCACGGGATACAAATCGGCCCATCCCCCGTCAACGCTACGCGCAAAAGCGAAATTTCGTACGAATTTTCCGAAATATCGCCCGCGAGCAGCGAATGCGAAGGCATGTGCATGCGGCACGCCTATACTGCGCTGCATCGCCGCTGCCGAATCCATGCCATGCCGAAGTCCCTGAACGCAATGCTGGTTACCGCCGCCCTGCTCTCAGCGAGCGCCACGGCCCATAGTCGCGAATCCGCAGCGCTGCACGTACGGGCCGTCATCCAGCCCGCCGCATGCGCGCTGTTACCGCAGGCGAACGACGTGGACACGGTGCGCGTGGTGGTCGAGTGCGATGCCGGTACGCGCGTGGTGGTGACAGCCGCGGATGGGCTGACCGGCCAGGCGCTGGCACACCACATGGCACACCGCGGGACACGTTCGATGACCACGCCGGCGGGCGGCATCACCCCGACCGCGACGCGGCCAGTCGGCATCGTGAGACAGACCTATAACGTGACAATGGACCAGGGCCCGGCGCGTGTCACGATCACCATCAGCTATCTGTAGGCCTGGCCGCGGGCATCAGAACGACGAGCCCGGTTCCACGAGGAACTTCGCTTCCTCGTCGGTACTCGCTCGCCCGAGTATCGCGTTGCGATGCGGAAAGCGGCCGAAGCGCGCGATGATGTCGCGATGTTTCCGCGCCCAGTAGACGGTATCGATACCGGTTTCGTCCCGCAGCCTCTCCAGCTGGCGGACCGATTCGTGCTGCGCGTCGAGGTCCTCGACATGTTGCAGCGGCATGTAGCAGAACATGCGATGCAACGGCGTGGGCATTTCGCGATCCCAGCCCAGCGCGATCACGCGCCGCGTGAGGGCGAGCGCAGCCGGATCGGTGGCGAATGCGCGCGGATCGCCGCGAAACGCGTTGCGGGGAATCTGGTCCAGCAGCACGATACGCGCGCACGCGCCTTCGGGCGTCACCGACCAATCATCGGGAGCGCACCCATCGGCCGCGGCGTTTCCTGCAAGACTTGCCGCAGGGTTCGAAGCAGGGCTCGCTGCAGGGCCCACTACATTCAGGCGCTCGCAGGCGGCCTGCCACAGCGGCATAAAGGCTTCGCACACGGCGGCATCGAACGCGGGATCCTTCTTGAACCACGCGCGGCGATAGGTGTTCCATGACGGGCCGCCTGGCACGTCGAACCAGAAGTCGAGCAGGCGCTGGGCGTCGGCAGACAGCATCGCGGTCGTGAACGTGCGGTCAGCGCGCGACGTTGCGCATCCAGTCCGCGGTCTGGAAGAACGCTTGCATCAGCCGCAGGCGCAGGTCCTCGGAGAGCCCGACGTCTTCCATCGCCATCGCCATGCAACGCATCCACTGGTCGCGCTCGCTGATGCCGATCTCGAACGGCAAATGGCGCGCGCGCAGCCGCGGATGGCCGAAGCGTTCGATGTAGAGGCTGGGACCGCCGAGCCAGCCGGACAGAAACCAGAACAGCTTGTCGCGCGAGCCTTCCATCGTGGTGGGATGCAGCGCGCGCAAACCCTTGAACTGTTCCTCGAGGTCCATCAGGTCGTAGAAGCGGTCCACGAGCTCGCGAACTTTCGCTTCCCCGCCGACCAGTTCGTAGGCCGTGGTGTCCTGTGCGGGGGTATCGTTGCCGGCCGTGCCGGTCTGGTCTGTCGTGTCGGTCATGAGAAATATCGGTCAGGCGTCGCGCAGCGTGGCCAGCGCGGGTTGCCGCAGCACCTCGCGCAATCCGAGCCAGCCGCCGGCAAAGGCGCACAGCATGCCAGAAACCACGCCGACCGGCACAATCCAGGCATTGAAGCGATACGGGAAATCGAACACGAACTGCGACAGGCCCCAGCCGACCGCGATCGCGCCGAGACTGGCCAGCAAGCCCGCCAGTCCGCCCACCACAAGGAATTCCGCGTACTGCGTCTGCCGGACGAGTGAGGCGCTGGCGCCCAGCGCCTTGAGCAGACCCGCATCGCGCTTGCGTTCGTCGCGCGCGCCCGACAGTGCCGCATAGAGCACCGTGACGCCCGCGAGCAGCGTGAAGATAAACAGGAACTCCACGGCCGCGATGACCTGGTCGAGCACGTCCTGCACCTGCCGCAGAATGAGGTCGGTGTTGACCACGGTGATGTTCGGGAACGCCGCCGTCAGCTGGTTGCCAAGCGACGCCTTGGCGGGCGGCAGATGGAACGCGGTGATATACGTCGCGGGCAGGTCGCGCATCTGCGCGGTCGGCAGGATGACGAAGAAATTGACGCGCATCGAACTCCATTCGAGCTTGCGCAACGAGGTCACCGGCGCCTCGACGATCTGCCCGGCCACGTCGAAGCGCAGCGTGTCGCCGAGCTTGATATGCAGCGTCCTGGCGATGCCCTCTTCCACCGATGCCCCGACGTCGGCGCTCTTCCCGTTCACCCATCGTCCCGCCACGATCTGGTTCCCTTCGGGCAGCGCGTCGGTATAGGACAGGTTGAACTCGCGCTCGACGAGGTTGCGCGCGCGGCCATCGGGATAGCTGTCGGCGCGGATCGGGCGCTCGTCGATATGCGTCAGGCGGCCGCGCACCATCGGGTACAGGAGGTCCTCGACGCCATTGCGTTCGAGCATCGCGCGCAGCGGATCGCGCTGGTCGGGCTGGATGTTGATGATGAAACGGTTGGGCGCGTCGGCCGGCGTGGCGTTGCGCCACGAGTCGATGAGGTCATTGCGCGTCATGCCGAGCAGCAACAGCGCCATCAGGCCGATGGCCAGTGCGACGGTCTGCAGCGCGGTCACCGAGCGGCGGCGTTCGAGCACGGCCAGCGCGAAGCGCCAGCCCACGCTGCCCCGCGCGCGGCCACGCATCGCTCTCGACAATCCGGTGAGGAGTCCCAGCGCGAGCACCGCGAACAGCGCGCCCGCGCCGAGGAAACCGCCCGCTGTCGTCAGGCCGAGCTTGAGGTCGCGCGCGGCCACGAGCAGCAGCGCGACGAAGGCGCCAAGGCCAAGCGCGTAGGCGATCCATGCGGAGATCGGCGGCGTGCCGATGTCGCGGCGGAGCACGCGCAGCGGCGCGATGCGCGTGAGCGCGAGCAGCGGCGGCACGGCAAAGCCCACCAGCAATACGAGGCCGGCCGCGACGCCCACGGCGGCGGGCACGAGCGACGGCTGCGGCAGCGAGACCTGCAGCAGGCCGCCCAGCGACAACAGCAGCCCGTAGTGCGCGAGGTAGCCGAGCAGCACGCCGATCAGCGCGCCGGCAAGGCCGAGCAGCAGGAACTCGATGCCGAATGCGGTGAGGATCTGGGCACGGGACAGGCCCATGCATTTGTAGACCGCGCACGCGTCGGTGTGGCGCTGCATATAGCGGCGCGCGGACATCGCGATGGCCACGGCGGCGATCATGGCCGACAGCACGGCCACGAGCGAGAGGAACGTTTCGGCGCGGTCCAGCGTCTGGCGCATCTGTGGCTGGCCGGATTCCAGCGATTCGACGCGCGTATTGCGAAGCTTGCGGGTCTCGATTTCGTTCTGCGCCCACTTCTGGTACGCGGCGCCGGCGGCGTCGGTGCCCGCCACGAGCAGGCGGTAGGTGACGCGGCTGCCCCAGCCGATCAGCCCGGTGGCCTCGAGGTCCGTGAGCGGCAGCATCACGCGGGGGGCAAAGTTCATGAAGCCTGCGCCACGATCGAGTTCCTGCGTGATGAGGCGGTCGATCCGGAAGATCTTGTTGCCGAGTTGCAGGCTGTCGCCGACCCGCAGGTTCAGCGCGGTCAGCAGGGCTTCATCGGCCCAGACGGTCCCCGGCGCGGGGATACCTTGCGCCTCCTGCTCGGCGCCGTTCGGCGCGCTGGTGACCTTGAGCCGGCCACGCAACGGGTAGCCGTCGCTGACGGCCTTGAGAGCCGCCAACTGGCTGGCGGGCTCGGCGCCGGGTGTCCCGTTCGCTGCCCCGCCCGCCGGCCGGGCCGTCGCCATGCTGGGGAACGTCACGGTCTGCGCGGACCGGAGGCCGCTGGCCGCCGCGTGCTCGACGAAGGCCGCGGAGAAGGGCTGGTCCGAGATCAGCAGCACATCGGCGGCGATCATCTGCCGGGCGTCGCGCTCCAGCCCCAGCCGCATGCGATCGGCAAGGAAACCGACGCTGGTCAGCGCGGCCACCGCGAGCACCAGCGCGAACAGCAGCAGGGTCAGCTCGCCGGCGAGCCAGTCGCGGCGCGCCATGCGCAGGGCCTGATGCCAGGGTGAGAAACGGTGAGAGGCGTTGGACATCGGTCGTCGTTCGCTTGTCGGTCAGTGAGGCGCGCGCGGGCCGCGCAGGCTCGCGTGCAGGCGGCGCATGCCGCGCCAGAGTTTCGGGATCAGCCAGATCGCGACGATCAGGAAGACGGCCAGCAGCAGAAAGAACACCACAGGCAGGAAAAATGCCAGCAGCAGTCCGCCCGTGGCGGTCACGTCCTCCGTGAAAGAGGCCAGCCAGTTGGAAAAAGGTTCCGGAGACACGTTGATCAGCGCCCGGGTGCCGGATTTGGCGGCATGCGCGGTGCCGGCGAGGGTCCCGCCGATCAGGCCGGCACCGACGATCCACTGCGCGTCCATGTGGCCGAATGCCGCGGCGGCCAGCACCGCGCCCGCGGGAATGCGGATGAACGTCTGGATGCTATCCCAGACGGTATCGAAGCCCGGCACCTTGTCCGCCACGAACTCCGCGACGGCAAGCACGCCGGCGATGCCGATCACCCACCACGAGGCGAGCACGTCGAGCCCGCCGGGCAACTCCAGCCAGCCAAGACGCGCCAGCGCGCCAGCGGCGAGCACGGCCAGATACAGGCGCAATCCGCTGGCCCAGGACATGCCCGCGGCCAACGCGGCGGTTTCCAGCATGTGGGCCCTTTGCGTTGGAGAGGATGGGATCGAGTGTACTGGAAGTAAGGAGCGGCCCTCTTCCCGACCCCTATTCCGGCATCGCCTCCAGCTTCGGCAACTGCGGCAGGTCCGCCGCCACCTCGGCGATCGCGCGCCGCAGCCACATCACGTCTGGCGCGGCGTGGCTGCGTTCGTGCCAGAGCTGGTAGAAGCGCATGCGGGGAAACGGCACCGGCGACGGCACCATGCGGATCGGCAGATATTGGGCGTAATGCGCCGCGAACTGACGGCCCGTGGTGAAGACCATGTCCGTCTTCATGAGCACGTACGGCACGAGCCCGAAATAAGGCAGCGTGACCTGGATGTTGCGCTTCAATCCCTGTTCGGCCAGCGCCTGGTCGATCATGCTGCGTTGCATCGACGCGTACGGCGCCGGCGCGAGGTGGGGCATCTCGAGGTAATGCCTGAGGGTCAGCCCCTTGCGCGCCAGCGGATGCTGCGCCCCCAGCATGCACACCACCTCGTCGTCGAACAGCGGCGAGATATGCAGGTGCTCGGGCGGCGACAGCCAGTTGCCCACCACGATATCCAGATGCCCCTGCTCCAGCGCCTCCAGAAAATCGCTCGACTGCGTCATCGGATGCACGAACAGCTTGGCCCCCGGCGCCAGCCGCCGGACGCGCTCGACGATATTGGGCAGGAAGAACGCATCGAGGTAGTCCGGCGCGCCGAGATGGAACGTACGCACCGTCGTCGATGGATCGAACTGCTGCGGCGGCCGCGCGATGCGGTCCATCGCGGCAAGGCTTTGCTCGGCGAGCGCGAGCAGCTCGCGGCCGCGTTCGGTTGGCACCATGCCGCTCTTGCCACGCACCAGAATGGCGTCGCCCGTGATCTCGCGCAGGCGTTTGAGCGTATTGCTGATGGCCGGCTGCGACTGGCCGAGGCGCACCGCGGTGCGCGTGACGCTCTGCTCGGTAAGCAGCGTGTGGAGCACACGCAGCAGGTAAGTATCGAGGTGGTCGCGACCGTGCATGGGGGCTAGAAAGGGGCAAAAAGGAGACGGCGAGGCGCGCCGTCAGGCCTGCCGCACGCTGGCGTGTGGGGACCGAGAGGCGCATAGTGTATGTACGCCCCGCGTGCAAGGTCAATTCGGGACTGCCGGTATATTCGCGGCGATACGCGCCCGCGCATCCGCCGGCCCCCCTCCCGTGGGGACGCCTCGCGATACCCGGGCCTGATGCCCGCTATCACCTGGGCCGAATATTGCATCGGGAACGCCAGTGCTATGTTTGCTCCATCCACGAAAGAGAGAAAACCATGGAGACGCAAACCATCCGCTTCTACCACCGCGGCCAGGTCCGGGAGGTGTCCGACGCCGCCGTGACGCGCACCGTCCTGCAGTACCTGCGCGAAGACGCACGCTGCACCGGCACGAAGGAAGGCTGCGCCGAGGGGGATTGCGGCGCCTGCACGGTAGTGATCGGCGAGCTGCATGACGAGACGGTCGAGTTCAAGGCCGTCAACGCCTGCATCCAGTTCCTGCCCACGCTCGACGGCAAGGCACTGATCACGGTCGAAGACCTGCGTCAGGCCGACGGCGCGCTGCACCCCGTGCAGGAAGCGATGGTCGAATGCCACGGCTCGCAATGCGGCTTCTGCACGCCGGGCTTCGTGATGTCCCTGTGGGCGCTCTACCAGCAGCACACCAACGGCCACCCGGCCGACGGCACCCCGGCCGCCTCGAGCCCGACGCGCACGGCCATCTGCGACGCGCTGACGGGCAACCTGTGCCGATGCACGGGATATCGTCCGATCGTCGACGCCGGCCAGCGCATGATGCAGCTGCCCGTGCCGCAACCGGGCAAGCTCGACCCCGCGCGCATCGCCGGGACGCTGCGCAACCTGCGCCGCGGCGAAACCTTCCACTACAGCCGCCGCGACGCGCACGCGCGGGTCCAGCACTTCTATGCCCCGCGCACGGCCGCCGAGTTCGCCCGCATCAAGGCGGAAGCGCCCGGCATCCGCATTCTCGCGGGCAGCACGGACGTGGGCCTGTGGGTCACGAAGCAGTTCCGCGACCTCGGCGACCTGCTGTACGTGGGCCAGGTGGAAGACCTGCAGACGCTCGCCGAGCGGGACGGCATGCTGGAGATCGGTGCCGGCGTGACGCTCGAGAAGGCCTACGCCGCGCTGACCGGCGCGCATCCGGAGCTCGAGGAACTGTGGAAGCGATTCGCCTCGCTGCCGATCCGCAATGCGGGGACGCTGGGCGGCAATATCGCCAATGGCTCGCCGATCGGCGATTCGATGCCCGCGCTGATCGCGCTCGGCGCCGAGGTCGTGCTGCAGCATGGCGACACGCGCCGCACGCTGCCGCTCGAAGACCTCTACCTCGCGTACCAGAAGACTGCGATGGTCCCCGGTGAATTCGTCGCCGCGCTGCGCGTGCCCGTGAAGGGCCATGCCAACGGCGTCGGCCATTTCCGCACGTACAAGCTGTCGAAGCGTTTCGATGAGGATATCTCGGCCGTGTGCGCGGCCTTCGGCATCGATGTGAAGGATGGCGTCATCACCCGCGCGCGCATCGCGTTCGGCGGCATGGCCGCCACGCCCAGGCGCGCGGCACAGGCCGAAGCCGCCCTGACCGGCCTGCCGTGGACCGAGGCGACCGCACGCGCCGGCATGGCGGCGCTCGGCAGCGACTACCAGCCGCTGTCGGACATGCGCGCCACCGCCTCCTACCGCGCGCGCGGTGCGGCCAACCTGCTCTATCGGTTCTGGCTGGAGACACGCGCCGATGCACTGCCCGCCACCGCCGTCAATGTGCGCGCCGTCCACGCCATGCACGCGACCGGCGCGGACGAGCCTGCCGTGGCCGGAGCCTGAGGAGACGCCATGAACAAGCAAACCGAAGCCTTCCTGCTGGACGTCTCCCCGGCCTCCCCGCCCTCCCGGGTCTCCCCGGCCGCGACGGAGGCCGCGCCGCAGATCGGCGTCTCCCGCCCGCACGAATCGGCCCACCTGCACGTGGCCGGCACCGCGACGTACACCGACGACATTCCCGAACTCGCGGGCACGCTGCATGCCGCACTCGGCATGAGCACCCGCGCCCATGCGCGCATCCGCTCGATCTCGCTCGACAAGGTACGCGCCGCGCCCGGCGTGGTTGACGTGCTGACCGCCGCCGATATTCCCGCCGTCAACGACTGCGGCCCCATCATCCACGACGACCCCATCCTGGCGAAGGACGTCGTCCACTTCATCGGCCAGCCAATCTTCGTGGTGGTCGCATCCTCGCACGACGACGCTCGCCGTGCCGCGCGCCAGGCCGAGATCGAATACGAAGACCTGCCGCCCATCCTCTCGCCCGAGGCCGCGCATGCGGCGGGCAGCTACGTGCTGCCGCCGATGCACCTCACGCGCGGCGAACCGCGCCGGCATATCGATGCGGCCGCGCATCGGAACGCGGGCAGCATCCGGCTCGGCGGGCAGGAACAGTTCTACCTCGAAGGCCAGATCGCCTACGCGGCCCCACGCGAGAACGATGGCATGCACGTGTGGTGCTCCACCCAGCATCCGACGGAGATGCAGCATGCCGTTGCGCATATGCTGGGCTGGCACGCGCATCAGGTGCTTGTGGAATGCCGCCGCATGGGCGGCGGATTCGGCGGCAAGGAATCGCAGTCGGCGATGTTCGCGTGCTGCGCATCGCTGGCTGCGTGGAAACTGCTGTGCCCCGTCAAGCTGCGCCCGGACCGTGACGACGACATGATGATCACGGGCAAGCGCCACGACTTCAACTTCGACTTCGAGGTCGGCCATGACGAAGAAGGGCGCATCGAGGGCGTGCGCGTGGAGATGGTGTCTCGCGCGGGCTTCTCCGCCGATCTGTCGGGCCCCGTGATGACGCGCGCGATCTGCCACTTCGACAATGCCTACTGGCTGCCCAACGTGCAGATCGACGGCTACTGCGGCCGCACCAACACGCAGAGCAACACCGCGTTCCGCGGCTTCGGCGGCCCGCAGGGCGCGTTCGCCATGGAGTACATCCTCGACAACGTGGCGCGCACCGTCGGCAAGGATGCGCTGGCCGTGCGCCGCGCGAACTTCTACGGCAAGACCGAGCGCAACGTCACGCCGTATGGCCAGACGGTCGAAGACAACGTGATCCACGAACTCATCGACGAGCTCGTGGCATCGAGCGAGTATCAGGCGCGGCGCGACGCCACGCGCGCGTTCAATGCGGCGAGCCCCATCCTCAAGAAGGGCATTGCCATCACGCCCGTCAAGTTCGGCATCTCGTTCAACGTCGCGCATTTCAACCAGGCCGGCGCGCTCGTGCACGTCTACAACGACGGCTCCGTCCTCGTGAACCATGGCGGCACCGAGATGGGCCAGGGCCTGAATACCAAGGTCGCGATGGTCGTCGCGCACGAACTCGGCATCCGCATGGAGCGCGTGCGCGTGACCGCGACGGACACGAGCAAGGTCGCCAACACGTCGGCCACTGCCGCATCGACCGGTGCCGACCTGAATGGCAAGGCGGCGCAGGATGCCGCGCGACAGATTCGCGAGCGCCTGACCGCCTTCGCCGCGCGCAAGGCGGGCGTGGCGCCGGACACGGTGCGGTTCGGCGACGACCTCGTCGTGGCCGGCGAGTTGCGCATGGACTTCGGCGACCTCGCGCGCGAGGCGTACGTGGCCCGCGTGCAGCTGTGGTCGGACGGGTTCTACGTCACGCCCAAGCTGCATTGGGACCAGTCGAAGCTGCAGGGCCGCCCGTTCTACTACTACGCGTATGGTGCCGCGTGCTCCGAAGTCATCGTCGATACGCTGACGGGCGAATGGAAGCTGCTGCGCGCCGACGCACTGCACGACGCGGGCAAGTCGCTGAACCCCGCCATCGATATCGGCCAGGTCGAGGGCGCGTTCATTCAGGGCATGGGCTGGCTGACCACGGAGGAATTGTGGTGGAACAAGGACGGCAAGCTCATGACGCACGCACCGTCCACGTACAAGATTCCGACGGTCAACGATTGCCCGGAGGACTTCAACGTGCGGCTGTTCCAGAACCGCAACGTCGAGGACAGCATCCATCGCTCGAAGGCGGTCGGCGAGCCGCCGCTCCTGCTGCCCTTCTCGGTGTTCTTCGCGATTCGCGACGCGATTGCCGCGGTGGGCGACTACCGCATCAATCCGCCGCTGCGCGCCCCCGCGACGAGCGAGGCGATTCTAGATGCCGTGGAAGACGTGATGGCGCAACGGGAGGCAGCGGCGCAAGCCGTCTGAGCACGCGATGCAGGACGCCCCGCTCAAGCCCTTCCGCTATGCCGATGCCGCGCGCTGGATCCGCGCCGGCGTGCCGGTGGTCATGGTAACCATCGCCGAAGTGCGCGGGTCCGCGCCGCGCGAGGCCGGCATCCGCATGCTGGTCACGGCCGACGACCTCGTCGGCACGATCGGCGGCGGCCACCTCGAATGGCGCGGGATGGATATCGCGCGCGAGATGATGACCGACGGCTTGCCACCGCGGCGCGTCGAGCGGATTCCCCTCGGTCCCGCGCTTGGGCAGTGCTGCGGAGGCGTGGTGTGGCTGGCGTTCGAAGTGCTCGGCATCGCCGATCTGGTGTGGCTCGATGCTGTCGAACAGGCGTTCTCCACGGGCCGCGCGCTCGAGCGCACCGTCTCGCTCCACGCGCCGCGCCGCGCCGTAACGCTCTCGGAGAGCCGTGCGGTGCTGCCAGCGGTCGAGCGTAACGAGGATGGCTGGATCGACACGCTCGTCCCCGATCCCCTGCACGTGGTGCTGTTCGGCGCCGGCCACGTTGGTCACGCGCTGGTCAGGCTGCTCGCGCATCTGCCCTGCCGCGTGCATTGGGTCGATGAGCGTGACACGCTGTTCCCGGCCGATCTGCCCGCCAACGTCGAGGCCGAGGCCAGCGACACGCCGGAGGCCGTCGTCGATGATGCGCCGCCTGGCAGCTTCTTCCTCGTCATGACGCACAGCCATGCGCTGGACCTCGCGCTGTGCGAACGCATCCTGCGGCGAACGGATTTCGCGTACTTCGGACTCATCGGGTCGAAGACCAAGCGCGCGCGCTTCGAGCATCGGCTCTCGGACCACGGCATAGACCCCGCCCGCTTCGCGGAAATGACGTGTCCAATCGGTGTCGCCGGCATTACAGACAAGGCTCCGGCTATGATTGCGGTAGCGATCGTCGCCCAGCTGCTGCAGGTACGGGATCAGCGCATTGCCGCGCTGTCCGCCAGCCGCAGGGAGGCGGTGGCGCAGTAACCCGGCGCGGCGGGCTCACGAAGCCTGCCGCGAAGATACCGACAGACATAGAAGAGGCCTCCCCATGACCATCGACGCCGCGCTCGCGGACAGGATCCGCCGGACCCCCAAGGCTGAACTGCACGTGCATATCGAAGGCACGCTCGAACCCGAGCGCATTTTTCGCCTTGCCCAGCGCAACCAGGTCTCGCTGCCCTACCCCAGCGTCGAGGCGCTGCGTGAAGCCTACGCATTCACCGATCTGCAATCGTTCCTCGACATCTATTACGCGGGCGCCAGCGTGCTGCTGACCGAGGAAGATTTCTTCGACATGACGATGGACTACGTCCAGCGCGCCGTGGCCGACAACGTGCGCCACGCGGAGATCTTCTTCGATCCGCAGACGCATACCGCCCGCGGCGTGCCGATGGGCACCGTCATCGACGGCATTGCCGACGCGCTCGCGCAGGCGCGCACCGAGTACGATTTCTCGAGCAGCATGATTCTCTGCTTCCTGCGCCATCTGTCCGAGGAAGACGCGTTTGCCACGCTCGAAGCCGCATTGCCCTACCGCGACCGCTTCGTCGGCGTGGGCCTCGATTCGTCAGAACGCGGCAACCCGCCCGAGAAGTTCGCGCGCGTGTTCGCGCGGGCCAAGGAACTGGGCCTGCACCGCGTGGCCCATGCCGGCGAGGAAGGCCCCGCCCAGTACGTGAGCGACGCCCTCGACATCCTCGACGCCGAACGCATCGACCATGGCGTGCGCGCGATCGACGACGACGCGCTGATCGCCCGGCTCGCGAAGGAACGCGTCGCGCTGACCGTGTGCCCGCTCTCCAACGTCAAGCTCAAGGTCTATCCCGACCTGCGCGACCATCCGGCCAAGCGCATGCTCGACGCCGGCGTCGTCGTGACGCTGCATTCGGACGATCCGGCCTACTTCGGCGGCTACATGAACGCAAACTGGGAAGCCACGTTCGACGCGCTGCCGCTCGACGCCAGCGACGCGCACAAGCTCGCGCGGCACTCCTTCGAAGCGGCCTTCCTGCCTCCCGCGCTGAAGGCCGAGTACCTGACGGAAGTCGACCATTTCTGGGCGACGCCGTAACACCCCATCACATCACGACATCATGACCAGCACACTCCCCCCCTCCAACACTACCCGTGCCACCCGTGTCATTCGCGGCCGCATCCTGCACTTCCTGCGCGATCCGCAATTCCATGACGATGGCTACGAGTATTGGGAGGACGGAGCGCTGGTCGTGACCGATGGACGCATCGCCGCGGCCGGCAATTACGCAACGCTCGCGCCGACGCTGCCGGCCGACGCCGAGCTCATCGACCATCGCGGCAAGCTTATCGTGCCGGGGTTCATCGACACGCATATCCACTATCCGCAGACCGACATCATCGCGTCGCCGTCGCCGGGCCTGCTGCACTGGCTCGACACCTACACGTTCCCCGAGGAGCGCCGCTTCTCGGAACCCTCGTACGCGCGCGCGGTGGCGGACTTCTTCACGGACGAGCTGCTGCGCAACGGCACCACGAGCGCGCTGGTCTGGAGCACCGTGCACGCGACCTCGGCCGATGCGCTGTTCGCCGCCAGCGAGGCGCGTAACCTGCGCATGATCACCGGCAAGGTGATGATGGACCGCAACTGCCCCGACTTTCTGCGCGATACCGCCGAAACCGGCGCGCGCGATTCCGCGGACCTGCTGTCCAGATGGCACAACAAGGGCCGCCTGGCGTATGCCATTACGCCGCGCTTCGCGCCGACATCGAGCGAGGCGCAACTGGCCGCGTGCGGCGAGCTCGCGCGCGCGCATCCGGACGCCTTCATCCAGACCCACGTCGCCGAAAACCGCGACGAGGTGAAGTGGGTCGCCGAGCTGTTTCCCGACGCGCGCAGCTACCTCGACGTGTACGACCGCTACGGCCTGCTGCGTCCGGGCGCGTTCTACGGACATGCGATCTACCTCGATCCCGATGACCGCCGCCGCCTCGCGGACAGCGGCGCGGCCGTCGCGCACTGCCCGACGTCGAACCTGTTCCTGGGCAGCGGCTTCTACGATTTCCACCAGTCCGATGCGCATCGGCTCAACGTGACGCTGGCCACCGACGTAGGCGGCGGCACCTCGTTCTCGATGTTCCGCACGATGAACGCGGCGCACAAGGTCGCGCGCATGGGCGGCTACCACCTGACCGCGCTGCGCATGTTCTATCTGGCCACCCGCGCGGCCGCGGAGGCGATGGGCTGGGCCGACCGCATCGGCAGCTTCGACGTGGGCTGCGAAGCCGATTTCATCGTACTCGACCCCGATGCCACGCCGCTGATCGCACGCCGCAGCAGTCGCTCGGAAACGCTGGAGGAGCAGCTGTTCGCGTTCGCGATGCTCGGCGACGACCGCGTGATCGAGGACGTGTACGTCATGGGCAAGGCCGTCGGGGAACGCGTGGGCGAGTCTGTCGGCAAGGCTGTGGACAAGGCCCCGGACAACGCCCCGGACAACGCGGGCGCCCGGGAATATGGCTTATCTGCTATGTCTTGACTGACATCAACACAATTGTCACCAAAGGCCGTTAGCCTCTTCCGGCAATCCAGCGCCATGCCACATGGCGCCTTCATGACCGATACCGGAAGAACCGCATGCCTGCCAGCTCCGACAACGCACTGACCGATGCCAGTGCGTTCGCCACCTCCGACCCCGCCGCTGCTGCCCTTGGTGTCCCCTCTGCCGATGCGGCCCCGCGCCGCCGCCAGCCCGCCGCCGCACTGCCCGACCCCATTGCGGCGGACGCCCCGCTGCCGGGCCGCAAGGTCATTCGCGGCTGGCTGATTCCGCTGGGCGAGCGCAGCACCCCCCGTGCCCTGATGCTGTTCGCCTTCGACTACCTGCTGTTCGCGGCCGTGATGGCCGCGCTCGTGCTGGCCACGCCGTGGTGGGCAAAGCTCGGCATCGGCGTGGTGGCCGGCCTCGTCATCGCGCGGCTGTTCATCATCGGCCACGACGCCTGCCACCAGAGCCTGACGGCGCGCCGCGGCCTCAACAAGTGGATCGGCCGGCTGACGTTCCTGCCGTCGCTGACGCCCTATAGCCTGTGGGAAGTCGGCCATAACGTCGTGCACCACGGCTACACGAACCTCAAGGGCTTCGACTTCGTCTGGGCGCCCTACTCGCTCGAGGAATTCCGCGCGCTGCCGCGCTGGCGCCGCGCGCTGGAGCGCGTCTATCGCAACGGATTCGGCGCGGGGTTCTACTACCTCGTCGAAATCTGGTGGTTCAAGCTGTTTTTCCCGAGCAAACGGCAGATGGCGACACGGCGCGCGATCTTCACGTGGGACTGCGTGCTCGTCGCCACGTTCGGCGCGCTCTGGGTCGGCGCGCTGGCCGCGCTGGCGATCGCCACGGCGCAATCGGTGGCGCTGATGGTGACGACGGGCTTCGTGCTTCCGTTCCTCGTCTGGAACCTGACCGTCGGCTTCGTGCTCTACGTCCATCACACGCATACGAGTGTCGCGTGGTACGACACGAAGTCGATGTGGGCCAAGGCGCAGCCATTCGTGTCCACGACCGTGCATCTCCGCTTCCGTCATGGCATCGGGGCGGCGCTCCACCACATCATGGAACACACGGCGCACCACGTGGACATGAGCGTGCCGCTCTACCGGTTGAAACGCGCGCAGGCGCTGCTCGAGCACGCATTGCCGGGCCGCATCATCGTCGAGAACTTCTCGTGGCGCTGGTACTTCGATACCGCGCGCCGCTGCAAGCTCTATGACTTCAAGGCCCTGTGCTGGACGGACTTCCGAGGCCGGCAGACCAGCGAGAACGCGCCGGTTCCGGCCTGATGCCTTGCGCGCGGTGGACGGGGCTACCCTCCGCCGTTATAATGCGGCCTTCCATTGGGGAGTAGCCGCCCTGCTGCGGGCAACATCATGCTTGCAAAGTCAGCAGGGGCGTACGTCAACAGACTTGACTGGGTTTCCAGTTATGGCGTGCGCAGTCATGTACCACTACGGTACAGGGGCCTGGCGAGACCGATGACCACTCCTTTCTGGCCGGGCCGGGAAAGGCGTGTGTCATTGGCATCTCGCGATGCATTGCGGCCCGGGTTGTTCCCACATAAAAGATGGAATCATTCCTCGTCTCCACGGGTATCGTGGCGCTCGCCGAAATGGGCGACAAGACTCAGTTGCTGTCCCTCGTGCTTGCCGCACGGTATCGCAAACCCGTTCCCATCATCCTTGGCATCCTGATCGCCACGCTCGTCAATCACGGCTTTGCCGGTGCGTTGGGCGGATGGATCACGCATGTGCTCGGCGCCAACCTGCTGCGCTGGATCCTTGGTCTTGGCTTTATCGCGATGGCCGCATGGATGCTGATTCCCGACAAGCTCGACGACGCCGAGCAGGCAAAGCCGGTCAAGGGCGCCATCGGCATTCTCGGTACCACGATCGTCGCATTCTTCTTTGCGGAGATGGGCGACAAGACGCAGATCGCCACCGTCGCGCTCGCCGCGCGCTTTCCGTCGCAGGTCATCGCCGTCGTGGCCGGCACGACGTTCGGCATGATGCTTGCCAATGCGCCCGCCGTGCTGCTCGGCGACAAGTTCGCCAACAAGATGCCGATCGCACTGGTGCACAAGATCGCCGCGGCCATCTTCCTCGTGCTGGGGCTACTAGCACTCTTCAACGTCGGCGGTTAAACCAGCGCTACCAAGCAAAAAAACGGGGCGGTTGCCCCGTTCAAACCATCGACGGCCGAAAGTGCCGGGCCGTCGATCACCGATGCCCGTTTCAGTTGGTGGTCGCCGCGCCACCCTCGAACCATTGCCCCAGCAGCGCGCGCTCGTCATCCGTGATCTGCGTGACGTTGCCGAGCGGCATGGCCTTCTGCTGCACCGCCTGCTGATAGATCAGCTGCGCGTGCGACTTGATCTCGTCCACCGTATCGAGCTTGATGCCCTTGGCCGCGGTCGGCATCATCTTCGGCTGCTCCGCGTGGCACTGCACGCAGCGCGCGTTGATGATCTCCTGCACCTTGTGAAAGCTCACGGCGTTCGCGGCGGCCGCGTCGCCCCCCGCGCTGGCCACCACCGGGCGCGGCTGCGGCGCGATCATGAACGCCACGACGCCGAGCAACGCCACCCCGGCCGCGGGCCACGCGATATTGATCTTGCCCTTGTGCTTGAGGATGAAGAACTGACGCACCATCACGCCCGCAAGCATGATCAGGATCAGCACGAGCCAGTTGTACTTGTGCGCGTACGTCATGCTGTAGTGGTTCGACAGCATCGCGAACAGCACTGGCAGCGTGAAGTAGGTGTTGTGCACGCTGCGCTGCTTGCCGCGCTTGCCGTGGATCGGGTCCACCGGCTGGCCCGCCTTCAATGCCGCCACGACCTTGCGCTGCCCCGGAATGATCCACACCAGCACGTTCGCGCTCATGATCGTCGCGATCATCGCGCCCGTCAGCAGGAATGCCGCGCGGCCCGAGAATACGTGGCACGCGACAAACGCGGCCAGACCTACGTAGATCGCGACCATGATGCCGACCATCCGGTCGCTCTTGCCGAAGATCCGGCAGATGCAGTCGTACACGACCCAGCCAATCAGCAGATACGAGACCGCGAAGCCGACGGCCGCGCCCGGCGACATGTCGAAGACGTTCTTGTCGATCAGGAACGTGCTGGCGTTGAACAGGTACAGCACGACCAGCAGCGCAAAGCCGGTCATCCACGTGGAATAGGACTCCCAGTAGAACCAGTGCAGATTCGGCGGTAACTGCTTCGGCGCGGTGAGGTACTTCTGGGGGTTATAGAAGCCGCCGCCATGCACGGCCCACAGTTCGCCGTCCACGCCGCGCGACTTGAGCTCCGGGTCATCTGGACGGGTCAGGCTGTTATCGAGCCAGACGAAATAGAACGACGAGCCGATCCACGCGATCGCCGTGATCACGTGCGCCCATCGCAGCAGCATGTTGAACCAGTCGAGGATGTAGCCTTCCATGATGTCTCTCCTTCCTTCCGGCCGACTCAGCTGCCGCGGTAGGTCGAGTACGACCACGGCGAAACCAGCAACGGCACGTGGTAATGCGCGGCGGCATCGGCAATGCCGAAGCGCAGCGTCACCACGTCGAGGAAAGCCGGCTCGGGCAGGCTGACGCCCCGGGCACGGAAGTAGTCGCCGGCGCCGAACTCGAGTTCGTACACGCCCGGTACCAGTGCGTCGCCTTCGAGCAGCGGCGCATCGGCGCGGCCATCGTGATTGGTCACGAGGCGCTTGAGCGTTTCGCGCTGATTGTTGACAATTTTATGGAGGGTGATCGACATGCCTTGACCGGGAATACCGGCGGCCGTGTCGAGCACGTGCGTAGTGAGGCGTCCCATCGTTCGTCCTTGACGGTTTGGGTTGTGATAGGCGCCGCTGCCTTCACTAGCACCCTATGTGGGGAGGGTGCCCGCTCGGTACGTGATATCACGCATCCCGGCGCTTGCAGCCAGGGCGGCTGCAACGGTACTGCTGATTTCGAGATAGCTCTCGCGATGGAGGCGAAGATGCCTTTGTCCATCGCCGATGACACTCCGGATTTACCCGGATTTGTCGAAAAGCGCGGCTCGTTTTGTTGACAATATTGAATCCCTATCCAAATAATTGTCAACAATTTTTCTGGTCCTCCATCGCCATGTCCAAGAATCTCAAACTGATTGCATCGGCCAGCGAAGGCCACGAAGGCGACGAAGGCAACGAACGCAAACCCGCCCGCAAGGGCTCGGTGGAAGAGCGCATGTATCACGAGATCTACGACGCGATCATGGAGCACCGCCTGCCCCCGCGCACGAAGCTCACCGAGCAGTCCCTTTGCGAGATCTATGCCACCGCGCGGCATACGGTCCGCAAGGTCCTGTCGCGGCTCGCGGCGGATGGCATGGTGGACCTCGAACCGAACCGCGGCGCCTTCATTGCGAGCCCTTCGACAGACGAGGCGCACGACATGTTCGAGCTCCGCCAGATGCTGGAGCGCGCGGTGCTCGACAAGCTGGCCGCGCGTCCCGACGTGAAGACCGTCATCGCCCCGCTGCGCCGCATGGTCGCGACGGAACGTCAGGCGTTCCTGTCGCACGAACGGCCGCGCTGGATCCGGCTCTCGGCGGAATTCCATACCGCGCTGGCCGAACTCTCCGGCAACGCGCTGCTCGTCACGATGATGCGCCGGCTGGTCTCGCGCACGACGCTGATGATCGCGAGCGTGGAAGCGCCGGGACACAACGCGTGCTCGTTCGACGAGCACGACGAAATTCTCGATGCACTGGAAGCGGGCGATGCCGCGCTCGCCCAGGCGCATATGGCGCACCACCTTGGCGCCTGCGCCGATCGCGTGCAGCCCGACGAGCCCGGCAATTTCGATTTGCGCAGTGTGCTTGGACAAGGCGGGGGTCACACCCGCTGACGCTGGCGCGCGGCTTGCTCCGCGCCTCGATGACTACCCGGCCCAGCACGCGACCCCGCCATACCCACAGGCGCCACAGAGACGCCCTGCGTGCAAACCGCCGATGCCCGGGAGTGGAGGCGACGGATTCCCTACTGTAGGAGAAGGAGACACCCATGACTTCCGCGAGTACCACCAGTCCCGCCGACGGCGCGACGCCCGCCGACCGCATCAACGAACGACTTCCCTCGGGCCGGCTGCTGGCACTGGGCCTGCAGCACGTGCTGGTGATGTACGCGGGCACGGTGGCCGTGCCGCTGATCGTCGGCGGTGCGCTCAAGCTGCCCAAGGACCAGTTGGCCTTCCTCATCAATGCCGATCTCTTCGCGGCCGGCATCGCCACGCTGATCCAGGCGCTGGGTTTCTGGCGCTTCGGCATCCGCATGCCGGTGATGATGGGCGTCACGTTCGCGGCGGTGGCGCCGATGATCGCGATCGGCGGCGATCCCGAGGTCGGCCTGCTCGGCATTTACGGCGCGGTGATTGCATCGGGGATCTTCGGCATCCTTATCGCGCCGCTGATGGGCCGCATGCTCGGGTTGTTTCCGCCCGTCGTCACGGGGACCGTCATCACGCTCATCGGCATTTCGCTGATGCGCGTGGGCATCAACTGGGCCGGTGGCGGCCAGCCGACCACGCGCGCAGTCATCGACGGCGTGGTCAAGGACGTGCCGAACCTCGCGTATGGCGACCTCGGCAATCTTGCCATCGCGGGACTCGTGCTCGTCGTCATCCTCGTGCTGACCAGGTTCGGCCGCGGCCTCGTCGCCAACTGCGCGGTGCTGCTCGGCATCGTCATCGGCACGCTCGTGGCGATGGCCTTCGGCAAGGTGTCGTTCGAAGGACTGCATGAAGCTAGCTACGTGGCGGTCATCACGCCGCTGCATTTCGGCATGCCGACGTTCCAGCTGACGGCAGTACTGTCGATGTGCATCGTCATGCTGATCACGCTCGTGGAGTCGACGGGCATGTTCCTCGCGCTGGCGGACATCACGGGCAAGCGGCTGACCAATCGCGAACTTACCAACGGCCTGCGCGCCGATGGCCTCGGCACGATCATCGGCGGTGTGTTCAACACGTTCCCCTATACGTCGTTCTCGCAGAACGTCGGCCTCGTCACCGTCACGGGCGTGCGCTCGCGCTATGTCGCCGTGGCCGGCGGGCTGATCCTGATCGCGTTCGGGCTGTTCCCGAAGATGGCGCACGTGGTGGCGTCGGTGCCGCAGTTCGTGCTCGGCGGCGCGGGCATCGTCATGTTCGGCATGGTCGCCGCCACGGGTGTGCGCATCCTCGGCTCGTGCGATTTCAACCGGAATCGCCACAACCTGTTCATCGTCGCGATCTCGATCGGCTTCGGCATGATCCCGACGCTCTCTCCCACCCTGTTCCAGTACCTGCCGAAGTGGACCGACCCGTTCACGCACAGTGGCATCGTGCTCGGCACCATCGTCGCGGTGGCGCTGAACCTCTTCTACAACGGCATGCAGTCCGCCGAAGAGGCCATGCGCAACGCGGCCGCGAATTCCCACGGGACCGAATGACGGCCCGGATGACAACAGAGCCATGCGCATCATGAGCAAATCCCTAGATTCCCAGCACTATCCAAGAGACCTGATCGGCTACGGTGCCGAACCGCCGCACGCGCGCTGGCCTGGCGGCGCGCGCGTCGCGCTGCAGTTCGTGCTCAATTACGAGGAAGGCGGCGAGAACAACGTGCTCCATGGCGACGCGGGCTCGGAGCAGTTCCTGTCCGAGATCATCGGCGCGGCGGCCTACCCGGACCGCCACATGAGCATGGAGGGCGTGTACGAATACGGCTCCCGCGCGGGCGTCTGGCGCATCCTGCGCGAGTTCGAGCGCCGCGGCCTGCCGCTCACCATCTTCGGCGTATCGATGGCGCTGCAGCGGCACCCCGACGTCACGCGCGCGTTCGTCGAGCTCGGTCACGAGATCGCCTGCCACGGATGGCGCTGGATCCACTACCAGAACATCGACGAGGCCACCGAGCGCGAGCACATGCGCATCGGCATGGAGATCATCCAAGAGCTGACCGGCTCGATGCCGCTCGGCTGGTACACGGGCCGCGACAGCCCGAACACGCGCCGGCTCGTGGTCGAGCATGGCGGGCTGCTGTACGACGCCGACTACTATGGCGACGACCTGCCCTTCTGGACCGAGGTGAAGGTCACGGGCGGCGGAAAGAAGCCGCACCTCGTGGTGCCCTACACGCTCGACTCGAACGACATGCGTTTTGCCACGCCGCAGGGCTTCAATACCGGCGAACAGTTCTTCCAGTACCTTAAGGACGCGTTCGACGTGCTCTACGAAGAAGGCGATCCGAACGGACTCGATCGTCCCAAGATGCTGTCGATCGGCATGCATTGCCGCCTGCTCGGCCGCCCGGGCCGCTTCCGCGCGCTGCAGCGCTTTCTGGACTACGTGCAGGAGCACGACAAGGTCTGGATCTGCCGCCGCGTCGATATCGCGCGTCACTGGATCGAGGCGCATCCGTACGGAGGGCAGGCATGAGCACGGCAGGCACGCATACCACCATCGCCGCGCTGAACGCGATGCCCGAGGCCGAGTTCGTCCGCGTGCTCGGCGGCATCTACGAACACTCGCCGTGGTTCGCGGAAGCGGCCGCGCGCAAACGCCCGTTTGCCGATCTCGCATCGCTGGCGGCGGCGCTGCGGGAGGCCGTCGATGCGTCGGGCCGCGACGCGCAGCTGGCGCTCGTACGCGCGCACCCGGAACTCGCGGGCAAGGCCGCCGTGCGCGGTGAGCTGACCGACGAGTCCACGCGCGAACAAAGCGGCGCGGGCCTCAACCTGTGCACGCCGGAAGAATTCGAGCGCTTGCAGCAGCTGAACGCGGACTACAACCGCAAGTTCGGCTTTCCATTCATCCTCGCGGTCCGTGGCTACGATCGGCACGGCATCATCGCGGAATTTGCAAGGCGCATCGACAATGCGCCCGACGTCGAGTTGCAAACGTGCATCAACCAGATTCATCGCATTGCGCAGTTTCGACTCGACGACTTAGTATCCGGCTGAGCCAAAACATGGCCGGATAACAACAATACGGAAGAGAAAGAAGAGAGAGCACGAACGTCGTATGCCGCGCCGGATTGCGGCAGCGCCCGTCAGAGGCGCGCCGCGCCGGCGACCCACAGCGGCCCAGCACAACGTTCGGCGCAGTTTCAAACCACGGAGGTCTTTACCCATGTCGAAGCACTACAAGCCGGCTCTCAAGCTGGCGGCGATCGCGGCTGTCCTGTATTCGGGCGCCACCCTGGCGCAATCGGGCGTCACGCTTTACGGCCAGGCCGATATGTTTGTCGGCGGCATCAAAAGTCCGGGCACTGGCGAGCGCGCCTTCGTGGCGAACTCGGGCGGCATGCAGACGTCCTACTGGGGCATCAAGGGTTCGGAAGACCTCGGCGCCGGCACGCGCGCGATCTTCGACCTCAACGCGTTCTACCGGACCGACAACGGCCGCGTCGGCCGCTTCGATGGCGACTCGATGTTCAGCCGTAACGCGTTCGTCGGCCTCGAGAACAGCAACTACGGTACGCTGAAGCTCGGCCGCAACACGACGCCCTACTTCGTCTCGACGATCATCTTCAACCCGCTGATCGACTCGTACGTGTTCTCGCCGATGGTGTTCCACACGTACCTGACGGCCGCCAACGGCACGGTGTTCGATCCGGGCATCATCGGCGACTCGGGCTGGAACAACTCGCTGCTGTACTCCACGCCGACGTGGGGCGGCCTGACCGCCAACTTCATCTACGGCCTGGGGGAGAACGCGGGCAACTACAGCCAGAACAAGTGGGGCGGCAACGTGACCTACTTCAATGGCAACTTCGGCGCGACGCTGGCGTTCCAGCAGGTCAAGTTCGACAACGCGCCGTTCGATGTCACGAACTCGACGAACCCGCTGCTGACTGGTGTCAGCAAGCAGACCGCGGTGCAGGGCGGTATCTCGTACGACTTCACCATCGTCAAGCTGTTCGCCCAGGCGCAGTACATCAAGACGAGCATCAGCGCGGCCAATCCGAACGGCGACATCAAGCATACGAACGGCCAGGTCGGCGCGTCGGTGCCGGTGGGCGCGGGAGCGGTGCTGGCGACGTACGCGTACGGCAAGACCGAGAACGCCGTCTCGGACTTCAAGCGCAATACGTTCGCGCTGGCCTACGACTACAACCTGTCGAAACGCACGGACGTGTACGCGGCCTACTACTACGACAAGATCACCGGCATCGAGCACGGCGACAGTTTCGGGGTAGGCATCCGTCACAAGTTCTGACGCGGCTCGCTAATATGCCGCGCTGCGGCATTGAAGCGAGATTGAAAGCGGGCACTCCATAGACGGATTCAATTGGCGACAGTCTCCTCACAGTCCTTAAATGGGTTTCCGGACTCTGTGCCGGAACCCCGAGACAGGAACGAGTGAGGTGACTCATGCGGCGCTATGCGAAAACCCGTTCGGAATTGATGGCAATCCTGAGCCAGTGCCTGGATAACAATCCAGAGTGCGGTGAGGTGGAGCTGCACGCGATGCGCGTGCACCGGCCCGATCACACCGGTTGCAACTGGAGCGCGGAAGTGGACTTCCGCGAGGATACCTTCGACGACGTGACGCAGCAGCTCGCGGCCGCGCGCTCCATCATCGTGGTCATGCGCGAGCAGTACAACGTGTTGCAATAGCTGCGCACACAGGGAAAGGAAAAGCCGGGTCCAAGGACCCGGCTTTTTTTTAGGGCGTAGCGCTGACGTGGGCCCAATGCTGGCCCAATGCGGGCCCAACGCGGGCCCACCCCTAACTCAACGCAGCGCGCCAGCCTCCGCTACCGCCACCGCCGTCATATTGACGATCCGGCGCGTCGTGGCCTGCGGGTTGAGGATGTGCACGGGCTTGGCCGCGCCCAGCAGGATCGGACCGACGGTCACGCCCTGGCCACCCGTGATCTTGAGCAGGTTGAACGCGATGTTGGCCGCGTCCAGCGTCGGCATGACCAGCAGGTTGGCGCTGCCCGCCAGCTTGGTCGTCGGCAGGAAGTGACGGCGCACGTCCTCCACCAGCGCGGCGTCGCCCTGCATCTCGCCTTCCACCTCGAGGTGCGGCGCTACCTGCGACAGGATCTCGGCGGCCTCGCGCATCTTGCGGGCCGACGGACGCGTGGAGGACCCGAACATCGAGTGCGACATCAGCGCGACCTTCGGGTGCAGGCCGAAGCGCGAGATTTCCTCGGCGGCCAGCTGCGTGATGCACGCGAGTTCTTCGGCCGTGGGATCGTCGTTGACGAACGTGTCGGTGATGAACAGCGTGTATTTCTCGAGCATCAGCGCGTTCATCGCCGCGAACACCTTGGCCTCGGGCTTCATGCCGATGACGTCGCGCACGTGCTCGAGGTGGCCCTCGAAGCGGCCCACCGTGCCGCACAGCAGCGCATCCGCATCGCCCATGTGCATCAGCATGGTGCCGATGAGGGTGTTGGAGCGGCGCAGCGCCACCTTGGCCATGTCCGGCGTGACGCCATCGCGGCCACGCAGCGCGTGGTAGGCCTCGTGGTACGCGCGATAACGCGGATCGTCCTCGGGGTTCACGAGTTCGAAGTCCACGCCCGGACGCAGGCGCAGGCCCGCCTTCTCGATACGCATCTGGATCACGTGCGGGCGGCCGATCAGGATCGGACGCGCGAGGCCTTCGTCGACCACGCTCTGCACCGCGCGCAGCACGCGTTCTTCCTCGCCCTCGGCGTAGGCGACGCGCTTCGGCGCGGCCTTGGCGGCAGTGAACACCGGCTTCATCATCAGGCCGGTGTGATAGACGTAGTGCGTCAGTTGCTGGCGATAGGCTTCGAGGTCCTTGATCGGACGCGTCGCCACGCCCGATTCCTCGGCCGCCTTGGCCACGGCCGGTGCAATCTTCTCGATCAGGCGCTGGTCGAACGGCGTCGGGATGATGTAGTCGGGACCGAACTTGAGCTCGGCGCCACCGTAAGCGGCGGCCACGGCGTCATTGAGCTCGGCCTCGGCCAGCTCGGCGATCGCCTTCACGCACGCGAGCTTCATTTCTTCCGTGATCTTGGTCGCGCCGCAATCGAGCGCGCCACGGAAGATGTACGGGAAGCAGAGCACGTTGTTGACCTGGTTCGGGTAGTCCGAACGGCCGGTCGCGATGATGCAGTCGGGCCGCGCGGCCTTGGCGACTTCCGGCCGGATTTCCGGTTCCGGGTTGGCCAGCGCCAGGATGATGGGCTTGTCCGCCATCGTCTTGACCATGTCGCCGGTCAGCACGCCAGCGGTCGAGCAACCCAGGAACACGTCCGCGCCATTGACGATGTCGGCCAGCGTACGGGCCGTGGTGTCCTGCGCGTAGCGCGCCTTGTTGGCTTCCATGTTGGCGTCGCGGCCCACATGGATCACGCCCTTCGAGTCCACCACATAGACGTTCTCGCGCTTGACGCCCAGGCTCACCATCGTGTCCAGGCACGCGATCGCCGCGGCACCCGCGCCCGACACCGCCACCTTGACGTTGCCGATTTCCTTGCCCACCACCTTCAGGCCGTTCAGCAGCGCCGCCGCGGAGATGATCGCGGTACCGTGCTGATCGTCGTGGAAGACGGGAATGTTCATGCGCTCGCGCAGCTTCTTCTCGATGTAGAAGCACTCGGGCGCCTTGATGTCCTCGAGGTTCACGCCGCCGAGCGTCGGCTCCAGCGCGGCCACGATCTCGACGATCTTGTCCGGATCATGCGCATCGAGCTCGATGTCGAACACATCGATGCCAGCGAACTTCTTGAACAGGCAGCCCTTGCCCTCCATCACGGGCTTGCCGGCGAGCGGACCGATGTCGCCCAGCCCCAGCACCGCCGTACCGTTGGTCACCACGGCCACGAGGTTCGCGCGCGAGGTGTACTCGGCGGCCATCGCCGGATCCTTCGCGATCTCTTCGCAGGCATACGCTACGCCCGGCGAGTACGCCAGCGACAGATCGCGCTGGTTCGACAGCGCCTTGGTTGCCGTGACCTGGATCTTGCCCTTGGTGGGACTACGGTGATATTCGAGTGCGGCGAGGCGCAGTTGCGCTTCAGGACTGTTGGGGGCGTGTTGCGGCGCAGCATCCGCTGCACCGGTAGTCTTGCTGGTCATTCTGCTCGTCCGGGATGAGGCCCTGCCCGACGATGTCCGACGTCGATAGTCGATGTCGATGAGCGATGTCGATAGGCAAGGGCCGAAAAATTCGAGCAGCCATTCTAGCCCAGCGCGCTCGCGCGGTGGGCCTTCTTCTCTTCAGTTTCCGTACTACCAGAGTTGCCTCCGGCCGACCTACTGTCTGGCCTCCTGTCTGCCCTACTGTTTGGCCTTCTCCACCTCCAGTGTCACGCGCCTCGGCCGGCCGCTTTCGCCCGGAAAGTCGGCAAACGCGCTGCGGATCATATAGGGCATAACGCCCGCGAGGCTACCGCCCTCGGTGGTATTGCGCGCGGTGACCTGATAGACGCGCTTGCCGGACTTCGCATCCTTGAAGAACACCCGCAGGCTGGCGAACGTCACGGGCACGTCGCGCACGACGGTCTGCGGCGGCCAGTAGCCCGGGCCCCAACCCCACGGGCCGTAGGGTCGATACCAGCCACCGTAGCCGCCATAAGGCCCCCAGTACGGGCCCCACGGTCCGTACCACGGGTCCGCATAGACGGTCTCCGCCACGCGCACCATGCCGGGGACCGCGTCATAGTCCATGCTGACCAGATACCGTGCCTTGCCCGCCGGCAATTGTTCGAATCCCACGCCCGACAGCGCCGCCGCGAGCCATTGCTCGTACGTGGTGCGCTCGAGCTGTACCTCCTGCTGAGCGGCCTGTTGCGCCGTGTTCTCGAAGGCGTAAGTCCTGGGCGCGTCGTTCTGCCACTCCGGCTGGCGGAAGGCGGTGACCTCGGTGGTGATGGTGCTCGCGCAGCCGGAAAGCCAGAGCGCGGCCAGCAAGGCCAGCCCCAGCCGGTTGGAAATGTATTGCCACATATTCGATCCTTCCCCGCCTTCTTATTGAACGTTCGTACCACGCTATTCAGACCGGCCGCGCTGACGCGTGTTCCCAAGGCCGCGCTCCCCGAGCCGACCTCCTTCAACCCCGTTGGCTACAATGAGGACTTCGGCGCCCAGACCGGCGTGACCGGCCACGCGTCGCCCCACCCCGATTTCCGAACACAGGATTTCCCATGCTCCGCACCGATACGCCCGTTACCGTCTATCGCAAGGACTATACTCCGCCCGCGTTTGCGATCGACCATGTCGATCTGGTGCTCGAACTCGATCCGCAACGCACGGTCGTCACGAGCACGCTGGGGTTTCATCGCGCGCCCGGCGCGGCCGCCGATGCGCCGCTGGTGCTCGCCGGCGAGGAGCTCGAACTGGTCGGCGTGCGCCTCGATGGCGAGCCGTTCTCCGGTGTGACCACCGCGACGGGCTCGCTCACGCTGACCGGCCTGCCCGCGCAGGGCACGCTGGAGATCACCACCGCGTGCAACCCGGCCGCCAACACCACGCTGTCCGGCCTGTACGTCTCCAACGGCAATTTCTTCACGCAGTGCGAGGCCGAAGGCTTCCGCCGCATCACGTACTTCCTCGATCGCCCGGACGTGATGACGACCTACCGCGTCACGCTGCGCGCGGATCGTGCCGCCTATCCGGTGCTGCTGTCCAACGGCAATCTGCTGAGCGAACGCGACCTGCCCGATGGCCGCCACGAAGCCGTCTGGGAAGATCCGTTCCGCAAGCCGTCGTACCTGTTCGCGCTCGTGGGCGGCAAGCTCGAATGCATCGAGGAGCGAATCACCTCCGCGTCCGGCAAGGAGAAGCTGCTGCAGGTCTGGGTGGAGGCGCAGGACCTCGACAAGACGCGCCATGCGATGGACTCGCTGATCAACTCGATCCATTGGGATGAGCGCCGCTTCGGCCTCGAGCTCGATCTCGACCGCTTCATGATCGTCGCCGTCGGCGACTTCAACATGGGCGCGATGGAGAACAAGGGCCTCAACATCTTCAACACCAAGTACGTGCTGGCCAACGCGCAGACTGCTACCGATGTGGACTTCGCCAATATCGAGTCCGTGGTCGGCCACGAGTACTTCCACAACTGGACCGGCAACCGCGTGACGTGCCGCGACTGGTTCCAGTTATCGCTGAAGGAAGGCCTGACGGTGTTCCGCGATCAGGAGTTCTCGGCGGACATGATGGGCTCGGAGTCGGGGCGCGCGGTCAAGCGCATCGAGGACGTACGCGTGCTGCGGCAGGTGCAGTTCCCCGAAGATGCCGGTCCGATGGCGCACCCGGTGCGACCCGACAGCTACGAGGAGATCAACAACTTCTATACCGTCACGGTGTACGAGAAAGGCGCCGAGGTCGTGCGCATGTACCAGACCCTGCTCGGCCGCGATGGCTTCCGCAAGGGCATGGATCTGTATTTCGAACGCCATGACGGGCAGGCCGTGACGTGCGACGACTTCCGTCGCGCGATGGCGGATGCGAATAACCGCGACCTGACGCAGTTCGGCCTCTGGTACAGCCAGGCGGGCACGCCGGTGGTGACCGTGCGCACCGCATGGAACGCGGATGCCGGTACGCTGGACGTGACGCTGGCCCAGCGTTGCCCGAAGGTCGGCATCGAGACGCGCGCCGGCACGCCGGAGAAGCAACCGTTCCATATTCCGTTCGCGATCGGCCTCATCGGCAAGGATGGCGAGGACCTGCCGCTGCAGCTGGCGGGCGAAGCCGCGGCGGGAGACACCACCCGCGTGCTCGATTTCACGCAGGCCGAGCAGACCTTTCGCTTCGTCGGCCTGCCAAAGGGCGAGGCCCCGACGCCTTCGCTGCTGCGCAATTTTTCGGCGCCCGTCATCGTCGACTACGAATACAGCGACAGCGCGCTGACGTTCCTGCTCGAGCACGACAGCGACCCGTTCAACCGCTGGGAAGCGGGCCAGCGCCTGGCGACGCGCGTGCTGCTCGAACTCGTCGGCGATGCGCAGGCCGGCCGCGAGCTCAAGCTCAGCAAGGCGCTCGTCGAGGCGTTCCGCACGGTGCTCACCGACGGCGCGCTGAACCCCGCCTTCCGCGAACAGGCGCTGATGCTGCCGGCCGAGGCCTACCTCGCCGAACGCATGGGCGTGGCCGATCCCGCCGCGATCCACCGCGCGCGGCTGTTTCTGCGCGAAGGCCTCGCGCGCGCGCTCAAGGCCGAATGGCTGGCCGCGTACGAGTCCAACGCGACGCCCGGCCCGTACTCGCCCGACGCCGATTCCGCCGCGCGCCGCGCGCTGCGCAACCTCGCGCTCGGCTATCTGGCGGACACGGGCGATGCCGACATGCAGGCGCTGGCGGATCGCCACTACGCGGAGGCGGGCAACATGACGGACCGCTTCGCCGCGCTGTCCGCGCTGGTCAACAGCTTCGCGCCGGGCCGCGAGCACGCGCTGGCGGACTTCTATCAGCGCTTCGAGAACGACGCGCTCGTCATCGACAAGTGGTTCTCGCTGCAGGGCATGCAGCGCGGCGAAGTGGGTCCGCACGCGGGCAAGCGCACGATCGACGTGGTGCGCAACCTGATGGAACATCCGGCCTTCACGCTGCGCAACCCGAACCGCGCGCGCTCGCTCATCTTCAGCTTCTGCTCGGGCAACCCGGCGCAGTTCCACGCCGAGGATGGCTCGGGTTACGAGTTCTGGGCGGATCAGGTGCTCGCGCTCGATGCGATCAATCCGCAGGTGGCCGCACGGCTGGCGCGCGTGATGGACCGCTGGCAGAAGTACGCGCTGCCGCTGCGCGACCGCATGCGCCGCGCGCTGGAACGCGTGTCGGCGTCCTCGACGCTGTCCCGCGACGTGCGCGAGATCGTGGGCAAATCGCTGTCGGCCTGATTGACCAGCCTGATTGGCTGACATAGAGGACATTTAGGCTCGACACAGGCGGCGCCACGGTAGAATGGCGCCGATCCAAGGAGAACCCACCATGACACGCATCAGTCTCACCCGATATCTGGTCGAGGAGCAGCGCAAGCACAACACGATCCAGCCCGAGCTGCGGCTGCTGATCGAAGTGGTCGCGCGCGCCTGCAAGGCCATCTCCAACGCCGTCAGCAAGGGCGCCCTCGCGGGCGTGCTCGGGTCGGCCGGTACCGGCAACGTGCAGGGCGAAACGCAGCAGAAGCTCGACGTGATCGCCAATGAAGTGCTGCTGGACGCCAACGAATGGGGTGGCCACCTCGCGGCCATGGCGTCGGAGGAAATGGATTCGTTCTACGAGATCCCGAACCGCTATCCGAAGGGCGAGTACCTGCTGCTGTTCGATCCGCTCGACGGCTCCTCGAACATCGACGTCAACGTGTCGATCGGCACCATCTTCTCGGTGCTGCACATGCCGAAGCCGGGCCAGACCGTGACCGAGGCCGACTTCATGCAGCCGGGCACGCATCAGGTCGCCGCCGGCTACGCCGTCTACGGCCCGCAGACCACGCTGGTGCTGACCGTCGGCAACGGCGTGCACATGTTCACGCTCGATCGGGAGGCGGGCAGCTTCGTGCTGACGCAGCAGGACGTGAAGATTCCGGAAGACACCAAGGAATTCGCGATCAACATGTCCAACATGCGCCACTGGGCCCCGCCCGTGCGCCAGTACATCGACGAGTGTCTGCAAGGCGAGGAAGGTCCGCGCGGCAAGAACTTCAACATGCGCTGGGTGGCCTCGATGGTCGCGGACGTGCACCGCATCCTGACGCGCGGCGGCATCTTCATGTATCCGTGGGACAAGCGCGATCCGGACAAGCCGGGCAAGCTGCGCCTGATGTACGAAGCCAACCCGATGGCCATGCTCGTCGAGCAGGCGGGCGGCGCGGCGACCAACGGGATCGATCGGATTCTCGATGTGGAGCCGACCAAGCTGCATCAACGCGTGTCGGTGATCCTCGGCTCGAAGAACGAAGTGGATCGCGTCACGCGTTATCACAGGGAGGCGGAAGGGAAGGCTTGATCGCCGTCCGCCCCTGCTCACCCGTGCCTGCCCCCTCTCCATGGAGAGGGGGTTTTTATTTGATCATTCCGCCCGGCCTTTTCCGATCGCGTGCGCAGAGACCTGCACGTGCGCTGCACAAAAAAAATGGATCGGGGGCTTCACAAAGCTCGAAGTGGCTGCTAATATCGCGGTCTCTATCCGATGCGAAACAAAACGCAACGGGGTGGGCCGAAGTAGCTCAGTCGGTAGAGCAGCTCATTCGTAATGAGAAGGTCGGGGGTTCGATTCCTCTCTTCGGCACCATGTAAGCATTCAAGATCTGCAGTTTTCGAAACCCGCGCAGCGCAAGCTCCGCGGGTTTTTTGTCGTCCCGGCGCAGCGCGGGTCATCTTGCGCACCGCATGGTTTGCCATGGCAGCTTGACGAACTCTGCAGACAATTCTGCATTTAAAGACTTCTGCGATTCAGAGACCACGCATGAACCTTCACACTCGGTTCGTTTAAGCGTGAACACCTTCTCCCTCAACTCTGCAATCGCTCGCCACATCATGGTCACAACCTTTCGCAACACGGTCCTCTTCCGCATCGCCTGCATCCTTTGCACCGCGCTCGCCGGCGGCGGCGCCCATGCCGCCGAGTCGGCGCAACTGACGATCCGGGGCGTCATCAAGCCCTCGGCATGCACTCCGACGCTCTCCGGAGGCGGCATCGTCGATTTCGGCACGATTCCCGTCACGTCACTGAGCCATGCCGGACCCACACGATTGCCCGCAAAGGACGTGGCGCTGACCATTACGTGCGATACCCCGACCAAGGTCGGTGTCGTCTCGATGGACAACCGGGCCGGCACGGCGGACGCCGCGGCGGGCGATGTATTGCCGGCTCGAGGCCCGGACGTGCTCTTCGGCCTGAACGCCGTGGGGGGCAGAAACGTGGGCGCGTACAACGTGCAGTTCTCGACCGATGCCGGCGCGGCGGTCGCGGACAGCGAGCCTGTCGATGTCTTGCGCTCGGAGCGTGGCCGGGCATGGCGGACGTTGGGCACCGCGGGCGGCACCGCGGCTGGAAACGGCGCCACCGGAAACCCGACCATGTTCACGTGGGCCGGTCTGGGCGCGCAGGTACCGGGCGCCTACAGGATCATCGCGCAGACGATCCGCATCACGGTCGCGATCGCTCCCGCGCTGACGCTCCCGCCTCTGACACGGGACATCCCGATCGACGGCTCGGCCACGTTCTCGATCAGGTATTTGTAGGCCTTCAACACAAGCGCCAGGCCACTGCCGATCGCGCTTCCTATCGTCAGTGGCCGTTTCAGTTTTTTAGGCCTCTGACGATTCTGGCCTCCTCCATGCCGACCCATACTTCGATTCGTCGCGGCCACACGCCGCTCTTTCCCCTCACGAATCGAAGCGCCATGCACCTGCCACGCACCGCCTTAGCCGGTCTCTTGACGGTCACTGCCATCGCCACAGCCATCGGGGCTGCCACCGCCGCCGACTCGGCAGATCTCTCGGTCAAAGGCGCGATCAAGCCCTCTGCCTGCAACGTCAACCTGTCCAGCGACGCCGTCGTCGATTTCGGCACCATCGCCGCTTCGTCGCTCAGCCCCACCGACATCACCCGCCTGACCGCCACGTCGTTTTCCCTCACGATCCAGTGCGACGCCGCCACCAGGATCGCCGTCACCACGATCGACGGCCGCAAAGGCACTGCCGATCCGGCGGCGGGCAGCGCCATCAACGCATCCAGCACGGCGTGGTACGGCGCCGGCAACATCGACGGGCGCCCGGTCGGCGCGTACACCCTCCGACGCGACGAAGACACGACGACCACAGCCGACGGCGCCGAAGCAGCGATCCTCTTCTCGCAGGACAACGGCCAATCGTGGAGCAACACCATGCCCACCGACTGGGCCGAACCAGAACACCGCACCCACGCCTGGTCCCCCGCCGGCGCATCGAGCCCCGGCGCCTACAAAACCATCTCCCAACAGTGGCGCCTGGACTTCGCCATCGCGAAACGAAACGACCTCCCACCGCTGATCGACGCGATTCCACTCGATGGCGTCATGACGTTCCAGGTGAAGTATCTGTAAATGCAGAATTGTCACCAAACGATGCCGTCACATCGCCAATCCAGGGCGCGTCAAAGCATGACATTCCCGGCACGTTCGGCCGGAATTTTCCCCTCGCGGCATAGCCGATTTACGAACTATGAGGCCTTTTCCGTTTTTAGCTTTTTTACGATTCAGAGATAGCCGTCCAACGACCAAACTTCAGTCGTTCCAGCGCGAACACAACTTCTTAACTCTGAGAAACATCGCAACATCATGAACACGACTATTCGCAACACCGCCCTCGCCTCCATCCTGTTTGCCGCCGCTTCCGGCGCCGCCTTCGCCGCCGAAACGGCTGACCTGTCCGTAAAGGGTGTTATCAGGCCCGCAGCTTGCAATGTCACCTTCGCCGGCGGTGCTATTGTGGATTTTGGCACTATTGTGGCTAGCACACTGAGTGCAACTGCGCCCACTATTCTCCCCTCGAAGGAAACCTCATTCACCATTTCCTGCGATGCGGCAACCAAAGTTGGCTGGAACACTGTCGATGGCCGAGCGGGAACAGCGAACACGGCTGCGGGCCAAGCAATCTTCAACAACAGCACCGCATGGTTTGGGGTCGGAAGTGTAAGTGGCAAGAATATTGGGACTTACACGATTGACATGCGAGGCACAAGCCAAACGCAGACTGCAGACGGCACAAATGTCGATCGGATCAACTCGCATGACTCGGGTGCCACCTGGGCTAACAACGCATCTCTCGCAACGACAAACGACGCAGCGCGCGTGATGTCATGGGCCCCCACCGGCACTCTGATTCCCGGTAGCTACAAGAACATCACGCAACCCCTGAAGATCACACTTGGCATCGGCCGCACCAGTGAACTTCCTGCACTGACCCAGGAGATTCCCATCGATGGCGTTGCTACGCTGATGGTGAAATATCTCTAATTAGTGAAACGGCACGAATTGAGAGAAGGGCCTGCATTTATAAATCGGGTCACCTTGCAATCCAGTGCCGCCTTTCTCTAGATATCAACTAATCCGTCGCTGCAACGCCGTCGCAGCGCCACATCAACATGGCCCGCCATACCGGCGGGCCATTTGCGTTACCTATAGCATTCGACCTTTCTCACACCAACCCCAACAACCCCGCCCCAGCGCCACCAGCGCCAGCGGGTGCACCTTCGTCGTCAGCATCAGCCATACCGTCAGCAGTGTGACCGCGATGGCGGTCCAACTGTGGTCTACGCTGGCTGCGAGTAGCCAGCCGGTGGACATCAGCAGGCCGATCAGAACTGAGAGGCCCTTTTTGATCAGGTTGGGCCAATGGGCGTGCGGTGCTCGGCCGGCGGAGTATTCGAAAGCTCAGGGCGATGAGGCTCAGGGGGCCGATCATGCCGGTCATGGCGGCGAAGGTGCCTTGGGGTGGCCGGCTACCTGCCAGCCGCACAGCGCGACGAAGAGGATGTTGGGGCCGGGCGATCCTTCCGAAAAGGCGTCGAGGAATCCGCATCGTCGCGCGTGGATGTCGCCCAACGATAACCAGGACTCGACAAGGAGATGGACTCACGCCCGCGCCGCCACAGCTCCGCGGGCTTTTCTGTGCCCAAGCTGTCACGCTACGCCGCCATTTTCATAGCAGTTCTACTAACCCGGCGGAGCTTTCCGCTTTTAAAGATTTTGCGATTCAGAGATAGCCGTCCAACGACCAAACTTCAGTCGTTCCAGCGCGAACACGACTTCTTAACTCTGAGATACATCGCAACATCATGAACACGACTATTCGCAACACCGCCCTCGCCTCCATCCTGTTTGCCGCCGCTTCCGGCGCCGCCTTCGCCGCCGAAACGGCCGACCTGTCCGTAAAGGGTGTTATCAAGCCCGCAGCTTGCAATGTCACCTTCGCCGGCGGTGCTATTGTTGATTTTGGCACTATTGTGGCTAGCACACTGAGTGCAACTGCGCCCACTATTCTCCCCTCGAAGGAAACCTCATTCACCATTTCCTGCGATGCGGCAACCAAAGTTGGCTGGAACACTGTCGATGGCCGAGCGGGAACAGCGAACACGGCTGCGGGCCAAGCAATCTTCAACAACAGCACCGCATGGTTTGGGGTCGGAAGTGTAAGTGGCAAGAATATTGGGACTTACACGATTGACATGCGAGGCACGAGCCAAACGCAGACTGCAGACGGCACAAATGTCGATCGGATCAACTCGCATGACTCGGGTGCCACGTGGGCTAACAACGCATCTCTCGCAACGACAAACGACGCAGCGCGCGTGATGTCATGGGCCCCCACCGGCACTCTGATTCCCGGTAGCTACAAGAACATCACGCAACCCCTGAAGATCACACTTGGCATCGGCCGCACCAGTGAACTTCCTGCACTGACCCAGGAGATTCCCATCGATGGCGTTGCTACGCTGATGGTGAAGTATCTCTAATTAGTGAAACGGCACGAATTGAGAGAAGGGCCTGCATTTATAAATCGGGTCACCTTGCAATCCAGTGCCGCCTTTCTCTAGATATCAACTAATGTCGTTGCAACGCCGTCGCAGCGCCACATCAACATGGCCCGCCATACCGGCGGGCCATTTGCGTTACCTATAGCATTCGACCTTTCTCACACCAACCCCAGCAACCCCGCCCCCGCCCCCAACGCCACCAACGCCAACGGGTGCACCTTCGTCTTCAGCATCAGCCACACCGTCAGCAACGTGACCGCGATGGCGGTCCAGTTGTGGTCTACGGTCGCGGCGAGGAGCCAGCCGGTGGACATGAGGAGACCGATCGTTAGCGCGGAGAGGCCTTTCTTGATCAAGGTGGGCCAGCGTGCATGGGGAGCCTTGCCGGCGAAGTATTCGAAGCTCAGTGCGATGAGGCTCGAGGGGCCGATCATGCCGGTCATGGCGGCGAAGGTGCCTTGGGGGCCTGCTACCTGCCAGCCGAACAGCGCGACGAAGAGGATGTTGGGGCCGGGCGACGCCTGGGAGATGGCGTAGAGCGCCGAGAATTGCTGGTCGGTCATCCAGTGGTTGGCTTCCACCAGATAGCGATGCATGTCGGGGATGGTTGTCGCGCCGCCGCCGATCGACAGTAGCGACAGCATGCCGAAATGGCCCAGCAGGCTGCGGAGGATTTCCGGTGTGGTCATGCGCGCTCCTTGTTGAGGGCGCGGTGTTCCAGATACAGCGCGATGGGTACGAGGACCGCCATGACGGGGACCAATGGCAGGTGCAGGAGGCCGATGGTGATGAACGCCGCGGTGCCGATGAGCAACGCTCGGATCGTTCTGGGTTGGCTTTGGGCTAGCCTGAGGCCTGTGGAAAGGATCAGGCCGGCTGACACTGCCGTCATGCCCGTCAGCATGCGGCGGACGGCTTCCACGTTCTGGTAGTGCTGGTAGAGGACCATGACGGTCAGCACGACTACCATGGGCACCAGCACGAGGCCTGAGAAGGCGGCCAGGGCGCCGCGCAGGCCTGCGAATCTCAGGCCCAGCATGAGCGAGACGTTGATGACGTTTGGGCCGGGGAGGACCTGCCCTACGCTTAGCACTTCTACGAAATCTTTGTCGTTGAGCCAGCGGTTGCGTTCTACGACTGCGCGTCTGACGAAGGGGAGGACGCCGCCGAAGCCGGTCAGGCCCATGCGGGCGAATTCGAAGAACAGGGTGCGGGCGGTGGGGGGCGGAGCCAGATCTGGCTCGGTCGGCGTGATCGGGGGCATGGCGTCGTGTCTCGTTGGCTTTTGTTAAAGCCTATGGTGCTTCTTGTTGGGGAGCGTGATGGGGGGCCCTCTCCCTCGGCCCCTCTCCCCCGGGGAGAGGGGGGCTTCGCCCCCCTTTGGGTCAAGGGGAGCCCTTACCCCCGGCCCCTCTCCCCGAGGGAGAGGGGAGAGAACAATGGGTTATTAACCTTTCACCCTCTCCCCCGGCCCCTCTCCCTCAAGGGAGAGGGGAGCAAACCGTTGGCATACGATGCTCTGGCGCTGCCCTCTCACAAGGGCGAGGGCAGCACCAGCGCATGTTGTCTCACCAAATCAACCCGCCGGTTCCGGCCGTACCGCTTCGATGCGTACGTCCTTCAGCTTCGCTTCCACCGCCTTGCCCTTCCGTGCCCGCTTGCCCACGAACGGCAGCAGCGTCTTGCCCTTCAGCGTCTGCGGTGGCAGCTTGCCGCCGCGTTGGCCGGTGCCTGAGACGATCAGGCCGGGGGCGCCAACGGCAATGGCTTGCAGCAGGGGCTCCTTGTCTTCGAGCTCCATCAGCATCACGCCGCGGCCGCCGGCCGAGAGGACCTTGATTTCCTCGAAGGCGACCAGCAGCAGCCGGCCGTTGCCGGAGACGCATGCCGCGTGGGTGGACTCGTCGGTCAGCGGTTCGGGCTTCAGCAGCACGTCGCCATCGTCGAGCGTGACGAACGACTTGCCGCCCTTCTGGCGGCTGGTCATGTCGCCGACCTTCGTCAGGAAGCCGTTGCCGCTCGATGCCGCCATCAGCATGCGTTGTTCGGCATTGCCCGCGAACGTGTGCGCGATCTGCGTGCCCGGGGCGAGTTCGATCAGCGTGGTCAGCGGGACACCGTCGCCACGGCCGCCGGGCAGGCCAGCGACCCCGACGGAATAGACACGGCCGTTGGTGCCGAAGGCCAGCAGCGTATCGATCGTGCGGCATTCGAACGTCGCGTACAGCGCGTCGCCGGCCTTGAAGGTGAACTGCTGCGGATCGTGGCCGTGGCCCTGGCGCGTGCGGACCCAGCCTTTACCCGACACGACGACCGTGACCGGCTCGTCGATGACACGAACCTCGGCGGCGGCACGGCGCTCTTCCTGGATGAGCGTGCGGCGCGGATCCTTGTCTTCCGGGCTGTATTGCTTCGCGTCCTGCTCGATCTCCTTGATGATGCGACGGCGCATCATCGTTTCGGACTTCAGCAGCACGTCCAGCTCGGCCTGCTCGTCGCGCAGCTTCTTGAGCTCCTGCTCGATGCGAATCGCTTCAAGCCGCGCGAGCTGGCGCAGACGAATCTCGAGGATGTCCTCGGCCTGTCGATCGGACAGGCTGAACGCCTCGATCAGCGCGGGCTTCGGCTCGTCGCTCTCGCGGATGATGCGAATGACCTCGTCGATCTTCAACAGCACCAGCATCCGGCCTTCGAGGATGTGGATACGATCCTCGACCTTGGTCAGCTGGAAGCGCGTGCGCTTGGTCACCGTCTCGAAACGGAACGCGATCCACTCGCGCAGGATCTCCGGCAGCCCCTTCTGACGCGGCCGGCCATCCTTGCCGATCATCACGAGGTTGATCGGCGCGCCCGATTCGAGGCTCGTATGCGCGAGCAGCGTCTGGATGAACTCCTGCTGCTCGATGTTCTTGCTCTTGGGCTCGAACACCAGCCGCACGGGCGCATCCTTGCCGGACTCGTCGCGCACCGCGTCGAGCACGCCAAGCACCGTGGTCTTGAGCTGCGTCTGCTCGGGCGTCAGCGCCTTCTTGCCCGCGCGCACCTTCGGGTTGGTGAGTTCCTCGATTTCCTCGAGCACCTTCTGCGCCGACGTGTTCGGCGGCAGTTCTGTCACCACCATTTGCCACTGGCCGCGCGCCATCTCTTCGATGGTCCAGCGCGCGCGCACCTTCAGGCTGCCGCGGCCGCCCTCGTAGATCTGCGCAATGTCGGCCGCCGGCGAAATGATCTGGCCACCGCCGGGATAGTCCGGCCCGGGCATCAGCGCGAGCAGCTCGGCCAGCGAGATGTTCGGGTTGCGGATCATCGCGACCGTGGCGGCCGCGACCTCGCGCAGGTTGTGCGGCGGGATCTCGGTGGCCATGCCCACGGCAATCCCGGAGGCGCCATTCAGCAGCACCATCGGCAGCCGCGCGGGCAGGACCTTCGGCTCTTCCTCGGAACCGTCGTAGTTCGGCACGAACTCCACCGTGCCAAGGTCGATCTCGTCGAGCAGCAGGCGCGAGATCGGCGTCAGGCGCGCTTCGGTGTATCGCATCGCCGCGGCACCGTCACCGTCTCGCGAACCGAAGTTGCCCTGGCCGTCGATCAGCGGATAGCGCAGCGAGAAATCCTGTGCCAGACGAACCAGCGCGTCGTACGCGGACTGGTCGCCGTGCGGGTGGTATTTGCCGAGCACCTCGCCGACCACGCGCGCGGACTTCACGGGCTTGGCATCGGCGCGCAAGCCCATCTGCTGCATCGCGAACAGGATGCGGCGCTGCACGGGCTTCTGGCCGTCGGTCACCTCGGGCAGCGCGCGGCCCTTGACGACGCTCACGGCGTAGTCGAGGTAGGCGCGTTCCGCGTAACGGGCCAGCGTCAGCGAGTCCGCCGGCTCATCGGGTTGATACGTAATGTCTTGTTGGTCGTCCATGGTAGGCAGGCAGACGGCACACGTGCCGAGGCTGAGCGGAGTTCCGGTCAGCGGAGGATTCTAAATGACTCGCGTGAATGGGAATACAAACGGGAGCCCAAACGGGACCACAAAGGGACGAACTACGGCATGTTGCGGCGGCCACCGATCACCATCCTGACGCGCGAGGGGCCGTCGCCACTGGCGGTACGGACCACCGGCATGCCGGCCGGCTGATACAGCTGATAGAACGCCAGAACGGTGCTCACATACTGCCGCGTCTCCGGGAAAGGCGGAATCTGGTTGTTGTAGCGCTGCACCGCGCCCTCGCCCGCGTTGTACGCGGCAAGCACCAGCTCCAGGTTGTTCGGGAACAGCTCCATGAGCCAGCGCAGATAGCGCACGCCCGCGGAGATGTTCAGGCGCGGATCGGCCAGCTTCTGCTCGACGGAGCGCTTCTTGTCGGCATTGACGCCGAAACGCGCGCCGGTGTCGGGAATGACCTGCATCAGGCCGATGGCGCCCTTCGGCGACACCGCCGTCGGGTTGAAGCCGGACTCCACCGCCATCACCGCTTTCACAAGCGCGGGATCGACGCTTTGCGCCTGCGCGATCTGCTGGATCATCGGATCGACCACCTTCAGGTTCGGATGGTTGAGCACGTAGCGATACAGCTTGCTCGCCTCGGGATCGCTACCGGCAGGCCTCGGCAGCGACGCGCGGTTGATGCCGCCGGCGCGCGGCAGATTGGCGGTGTCGAGCGTGCCGCCGTCCTTCATGAACAGCTTGTAGCGTTCGTCGAGCTTCTGGTCGGAGAAGTGCGCGACGCCGTCGCCATCGACGTAGCCATAGAGTTCGGCGCGCGCGGCGGACGTCGCGCACAACGCGGCAACGGCCAGCACGGTGGCTGCAAGCCGCCGGGTATGCCGTGTGAGCCTTGTCGTCGTGGTTGCGTCGCTCGCCATGCGCGTTGTTCTCCCTGGATGCGGTCTCGTCAGATGTCGGCCTCGACCTCGTTACCCTTTTCCTCGAGCCACGAGCGGCGCTGCGATGCTTCGCCCTTGCCCATGAGCATGTTCATCATGGTCACGGTCTGCGGCAGGTCGAATTCGCCAAGCGACACGGGCAACAGGCGGCGCGTGTCGGGGTTCATCGTCGTTTCCCACAACTGCTCGGCGCTCATCTCGCCAAGCCCCTTGAAGCGCGAGATCTGCCATGCGCCTTCCTTGACGCCATCCTTGAGCAGCTTGTCCTGAATGGCTTCAAGTTCGCCTTCGTCGAGCGCGTACAGCTTCTGCGCGGGCTTCTTGCCGCGCGCGGGTGCGTCCACGCGGAACAGCGGCGGACGCGCCACGCACACGTTGCCGTTGTCGATGAGCTTCGGGAAATGCCGGAAGAACAGCGTCAGCAGCAGCACCTGGATATGCGCGCCATCGACGTCCGCATCCGACAGGATGCAGATCTTGCCGTAGCGCAGGTTCGACAGGTCGGGCTCGTCGTTGACGCCATGCGGATCCACGCCGATGGCCACCGCGATGTCGTGCACCTCGTTGTTGGCGAACAGGCGGTCGCGCTCGGTCTCCCACGTGTTCAGCACCTTGCCGCGCAACGGCAGGATGGCCTGGAATTCCTTGTCGCGGCCCATCTTGGCCGAACCGCCGGCCGAGTCGCCCTCGACGAGGAACAGTTCGTTGCGCGTGACGTCGGTCGACTCGCAATCGGTGAGCTTGCCGGGCAGCACGGCCACGCCGGAGCCCTTCTTCTTCTCGACCTTCTGCGCGGCGCGCGTGCGGGCCTGTGCCTGACGGATGACGAGTTCGGCGAGCTTCTTGCCGTAATCGACGTGATGATTGAGCCAGAGCTCCAGCGCCGGCTTGCTGAACGTCGAGACCAGACGTACGGCATCGCGGCTGTTCAGACGCTCCTTGATCTGGCCCTGGAACTGCGGGTCCAGCACCTTGGCGGACAGCACGAACGAGGCGCGCGCGAACACGTCTTCGCTCATGAGCTTGACGCCCTTCGGCTGCAGCGCATGCATCTCGATGAAACTCTTCACGGCCTGGAACAGACCCTCGCGCAGGCCGGACTCGTGCGTGCCGCCGGCCGGCGTCGGAATCAGGTTCACGTACGACTCGCGCACGGGCGAACCGTCCTCGGTCCATGCCACGACCCACGAGGCCCCTTCGCCGTGGGCGAAGCCTTCCTCGCCGGGATTGTTGTCCGGATCGGCGAAATGCTCGCCCTCGAACATCGGAATCACGAGTTCGGCGCCGCTGCCCTGCGCGAGCGCTTCAACCAGATAGCCCTTCAGGCCCTGATCGTACTGCCACGTCTGCGTCTCGCCGGTCTTCTCGGTGACGAGCGTGACCTTGACGCCCGGCAGCAGCACGGCCTTGCTGCGCAGCAGGCGCTGCAGTTCGGCCTGCGGGATCGTCGCGGTGTCGAAGTATTTGGCGTCCGGCCAGACCTGCACGCGCGTGCCGTTCTTCTTCTCGCCGCGCTCCAGCTTGCGCGTCTGCAGCGGTTTGGTGACATCGCCGCCCGAGAACGTCAGCGTGGAATAGTTGCCATCGCGCCAGACCGAAACGTCCAGCTGCGTGGCGAGCGCATTGGTCACGGACACGCCCACGCCATGCAGGCCGCCCGAGAACGCGTACGCGCCGCCCTTGCCCTTGTCGAACTTGCCGCCCGCATGCAGACGCGTGAACACGATTTCCACCACGGGCACGCCCTCTTCGGGGTGGATGCCCACGGGAATGCCGCGGCCGTCGTCCTCCACGCTCACGCTGCCGTCCTTGTGGAGCGTGACGAGGATCTCGGTGCCGTGGCCGCCGAGCGCTTCGTCGGAGGCGTTGTCGATGACCTCCTGCACGATATGCAGGGGGTTGTCGGTACGGGTGTACATGCCGGGCCGTTGCTTGACCGGCTCCAGGCCCTTCAGGACCCGGATGGAAGATTCGCTGTACTGACTGGTTTTGCTCGCCATGGCGTCGCTACGGGAGTCGCTCAAATAAGTGGGTGTGGCCGCCGCGGCGGCCGGGATGCGCAGCATTGTAATAGATGGCCGCGGGCGCAATCGGTTCGCACAAGGTTGAGGCACCGTTCCTCGTGCGCGTCACTTTCCCGCGAACGGTCGTGCGGGAGTACACTTCTTTTTCGATTTCGCCGTGCCCCAAGCGCGTGCGCGGCGCCGCCCGGCGCCCTGAAAACATTCAAAACAATCCTAATAACGAGACATGCAACGAGACACTCCGAGCCACGACATGACCGACAGAAAACTATCCCTCACGACCGTGCTGGTGTGCGGCGGGCTGCTCGTCACGCTATCGATGGGTATCCGGCACGGCTTTGGCCTGTTCAACCTGCCGATCACGCAGGCCCACGGCTGGAATCGCGAGACCTTTGCCTTTGCGCTGGCCTTGCAGAACCTGATGTGGGGCGCGAGCCAGCCGTTTGCCGGGGCGCTGGCGGACAAATTCGGGGCGCTGCGCGTCATGCTCGTCGGGATCGTGCTGTATGTGGGCGGGCTCGTGGTCATGGCGCTGGCCTCGAGCGGCACGGCATTTGCCTCGGGCGCGGGGATCATGATCGGCATCGCGCAGGCTGGCACCACGTATAGCGTGGTCTATGGTGTGATCGGTCGCGTGGCGAGCGCGGAGAAGCGCGTCTGGGCGATGGGGATTGCCGCGGCGGCGGGCTCGTTTGGACAATTTCTGATGATTCCGGTCGAGCAGACGCTGATTTCGACCACGGGATGGCAGAACGCGCTGTTCGTCATGGCCGCGATGGCCTGCCTGATGCTGCCGCTCGCGTTTTCGCTGCGCGAGCCGAAGATGGCGCCGGCCACTGGCGGTCATCAGCAGACGATTGCCGAGGCCACGCGCGAGGCGTTTGGCAATCGTAATTTCCAGCTGCTGACGCTTGGCTATTTCGTCTGCGGGTTTCAGGTGGTCTTTATCGGCGTTCACCTTGCGCCGTATCTGAAGGAACAGGGCCTCGTCGATGCCAAGATCGCGACGGTGGCGCTGGCGTTGATCGGGCTGTTCAACGTGTTTGGCACTTATACCGCGGGGGCGATGGGCCAGCGCTTGCCGAAGCGTTACCTGCTGTCGTTCATCTATATCGCGCGGTCCGTGGTGATTGCCGGCTATCTGCTGCTGCCGCTGACGGCGGTCAGCACGTGGGTATTTGCCGCGCTGATGGGCTTCCTGTGGCTGTCCACGGTGCCGCTGACCAACGGGATCATTGCGCAGGTCTTTGGCGTGAAGTACCTGTCGATGCTGTCGGGCGTGGTGTTCTTCTCGCACCAGATCGGCAGCTTTCTTGGGGCGTGGCTGGGTGGGTTCCTGTTCGACAAGACCGGGAACTACAACACGGTCTGGTTGATCGCAATTGCGCTGGGCGTGCTGGCTGCTTTGGTGAACCTGCCGATTCGCGAACAGGCGCTGGTCCGGCCGCGGCCGGTGGCGGTGTGAGGGTGGATATGGGGACGCGGGAGCGGTGGCTCCGGGGCGCTGGCCTGGTGGGCCTTGTTGCGCTGCTGACGGCGGGGTTTCTCGCCTATCTGCGGCCGGCGTTTATGGTCGATTTGACCAATATGGTGTTGGCTTGGTGCGGATAGGCGGACCGGGTCAGGACGCTTCCCCTTTGCTCTTCGCCTCCAGCACTTCCCAACGCTCCAGCGCTTCCAGCAATTCCATCTCGATCTCGTCATGGCGCGTCGCCAGCTGCGCGGCGCGGGCGGGATCGGTGGCGTAGAGAGAGCCGTCTTCGAGTTGGGTCGAGATGGTCTTCTGCTCGTCTTCCAGTGAGGCGATGCGCGCCGGCAGGCCGTCCAGTTCCCGCTGCTCCTTGTACGACAGCTTGACCGTGCGATTCGCCCCGCGCGTGTCGCGCGTGTTCTGCGACTTCGCGGGCTCGGCGGGCTTCTGCTCCGCCTGGCGCGCCGACTGCAATGCCGCCGCGCGCGCGCTTTGGGCTTCCCAGTCGGAATACCCGCCGACCGACTCCCGCCAGAGACCGTCCCCTTCCGCGGCGATCGTCGAGGTGACCACGTTGTCGAGGAACGCGCGGTCGTGCGAAACCAGGAAAACCGTGCCGCTGTAATCCTGCAGCAGCTCCTCGAGCAGTTCCAGCGTGTCGATGTCGAGGTCGTTCGTCGGTTCGTCGAGGACGAGCACGTTGGCCGGCCGCGCGAACAAGCGCGCGAGCAGCAGGCGGTTGCGTTCACCGCCGGACAGCGACTTGACCGGCGAACGCGCGCGCTCGGGGGCGAACAGGAAATCGCCGAGGTAGCTCATCACGTGCTTGCGCTGGCCGTTGACCTCGACCCAGTCGCTACCCGGGCTGATGGTGTCCGCAAGCGAGCGTTCGAGGTCCAGTTGCGTGCGCATCTGGTCGAAGTACGCGACCTGCAGGTTGCTGCCGTTGCGCACCGTGCCGCTATCCGGCGCGAGTTCGCCGAGGATCAGCCGCAGCAGCGTGGTCTTGCCCGCGCCGTTCGGCCCGATCAGGCCAACCTTGTCGCCGCGCATGATCGTCCCCGTGAAATCTCGCACGACAGTCTTGTCGCCGTAAGCCTTGGAGACATCGACGAGCTCGGCCACGATCTTGCCCGAGCGGTCCGCCTGGGAAACCTCGAGCTTGACGTTGCCCTGCACCTCGCGGCGTTCCGCGCGCTCCGAGCGCATGGCCACGAGCCGCTGGATCCGCGCCACGCTGCGCGTGCGGCGGGCTTCGACACCCTTGCGGATCCATACCTCTTCCTGCGCGAGCAGCTTGTCGAACTTGGCCTGCTCCACCGCTTCCGCCGCCAGCAGGTCCGCCTTGCGCACCTGATACGCGGCAAAGTTGCCGGGAAACGAAACCAGACGGCCGCGGTCGAGTTCGATGATGCGGGTGGCCACGCGATCGAGAAACGCGCGATCGTGGGTAATCAGCAGCACGCTGCCACGGAAACCGAGCAACAGGTCCTCGAGCCAGCGGATGGCCGCGACGTCGAGGTGGTTGGTCGGTTCGTCGAGCAGCAGGATATCGGGCTCCGCCACGAGACCCTGTGCAAGGGCCACGCGCTTCTGCAGCCCACCGGACAGCGCATCGACGCGCGTATGCGGATCCAGGTTCAGTCGCGCGAGCGTCGTTTCGACCTTCGTGCGCAACTGCCACGCATCGGCGGCATCGAGTTCGGACTGGAGCCGATGCAGCTCGGCCAGCGTGGCTTCGTCCTGATGCGTTTCGAGCTTCGCGGCCACGGCTTCGTAGCGCACGAGCAGGTCGTGCGCCGCGCCCATGCCCTGTGCAACGGCTTCGAACACGGTAATGCCCGGCGCAAATTGCGGCTCTTGCGGCACATACGCCGTGGTCACGCCGCTCTGGCGCGCAATCAGGCCGTCGTCGGGCGCGGAGAGGCCGGCGACGATCTTGAGCAGCGACGACTTGCCGGTGCCATTGCGGCCGATCAGGCCGACGCGTTCGCCAGCTTCGAGCGAGAAATCGGTGTGATCAAGGAGTGCGACGTGCCCGAACGCGAGTTGGGCATCGGTAATGGAGAACAGGGCCATGGAGTTTGACGGTGCATGCGTACGGCGTGGCCCGGATTGTAGACGAGCGGGCTGGCGAGCCGGCAAAAGCCGGGCGGCGAGGATCGCGCGACCGGCAATGCCAAAAAGAAAAGGCCCGTTCGATGACGGGCCCAAGAGTCTCTCCTCGGTGCCCTGCTCGCAAGGCACGACTGAAGCATACCCAGAGCAATGCGCGCAAATAAGTCGGACAACTCCGTAAGGGAAAGCCCCCGTCAACCGGAACACGCGCCGACCGTTGCATGCCCGCACGCGTTTCGTTTGCGACGGTTGTGTCACAGCGCTCCGGCATGGAACAATTCGAGCCTGTCGCCCTGGTCAGCGACACTCCCTCGCAGCAAGCAGCAAGCAGCAAGTACCGATCCCCAGCAGCACGACGCAAACCAGAGCCGGACACATCCGGCCGGACGTGATCACACCATCTGCGGATGGCATCGTTTCACTTTATTCGGACGGGTGAATATCCATGAACTCATTGGTCTTCCCGCGCCGGCTGGCCGCGCGCGCGCGCGCTGTACGCGCCGCGCTTTCGCTGGCCGCCGCCACGTCGGCGCTGCTGCCGATGCTGTGGTTCACCGCCGCGCACGCGGCGTCGGCGTCGAGCGTGCCACCCGGCAACTCCGTCGTGCAACGCATCCAGCTGACCGGTGCGATCCGGATCGCGCACCGCGAAAGCTCGGTGCCGTTCTCGTTCGTTGCCGACGGCAAGCCGATGGGCTATGCGGTGGACCTGTGCCTTCGCGTCGCCGAATCGCTGCGCACCGCGCTCAAGATGCCGCAGCTTCGCGTGGAGTACGTGCCCGTGTCGCCGGCCAGCCGGATTCCGGCAATCGTCGAAGGCAAGGCCGATCTCGAGTGCGGCTCCACGACGAACAACCGTGAGCGCCGCGAGCTCGTGGCCTTCACGGTGCCCCACTTCATCGCGGGCAGCCGCATGCTGGTGAAGACGGACTCCGGCCTGCACAAATGGAACGACCTGCGCGGCAAGACCGTGGTCTCGACCACGGGCACCACGCCGCTCGTGCAGGTGCGCAAGATGAACGAGTCCGGCGCGCTGGGCTGGAAGATCGTCGAAGCGAAGGACCATGGCGAAGCGTTCGCGATGATCGAGTCGGGACGCGCCGATGCGTTCGTGATGGATGACGTCCTGCTCTACGGGCTGCGCGCCAACGCGAAGACGCCCGCGCAGTTCACGGTCACCGGCGATCTGCTCACCATCGAACCGTATGCGATCATGCTGTCGAAGCACGATGCCGAGTTCAAGAAGCTCGTGGACAAGGCGATCGTCGCGTCCATCTACGATCAGGAAACGCAGAAGCTGTATCGCAAGTGGTTCCAGTCGCCGATTCCGCCGAATGGCATCACGCTCGACATTCCGATGAGCTATCTGCTGCGGGACTCGTTCAAGTTTCCGAGCGACAAGGTGTCGGACTGACACGACCCGCGGCGTTTCGCTGAGACAGTTGTGTCACGGCGTTGGGCCGTGGAAGAATCGCCCGGACTATCCTTCTGGAGTCTGGAGCGACGATGACACGTTGGCATGTTTGCAGGCCTCGCGTGGCGGGCCTGCTCACCGCAGTCTGCTGGGCCGCGCAGGCGGCTCCATCTGCCCCGGTGGCACCGGTGGCACCGGTGGCCCCAGCGGCCCCAGCGGCCCCAGCGACGCAGAAAGCCGGCGTGCGCGCCACCGCCGGTTCGGTTCTGCAGCGAATTCGCCAGTCCGGCACCGTGCGCATTGGCTATCGCGAGTCGGCGGTGCCGTTTTCGTATCTGGTCGACGGCAAGCCCGCGGGTTACTCGATCGATCTGTGCATGCGCGTCGTCGCGGCCATTCGCCATAGGCTCGCAATGCCCGCGTTGCCGGTGTCATGGGTACCCGTCACGCCGAATACGCGCGTGGCCGCCATTGCGGACGGCACCGCGCATCTGGAATGCGGGACGACCACCAATACGCGAGAGCGCCGCGAGCGTGTGGCCTTCACGATCCCGCATTTTCTCGCGGGCACGCGCATGCTGGTCAAGACGGCATCCACCATCAACGACTGGACCGATATTCGCGGCAAGACCGTTGCGCTCGCGGCGGGCGCCACCTCGCGCGCCGCCGTAGAAAGGCTGCGGCAGACGCATGCCGTGGATGTGAACATACTGGAAGTGGGCGAGGTCAACGACGCACTGGCGCTGCTAGATGCGGGTCGCGTGTACGCCGTGGTTGCTGGCAACGTGCAACTGGCCGGGCTGGCCGCGGCGGCGAAGGATCCCAGCCAGTATGCCGTGCGGGGCGCGATGCTCGACATAGAGCCCTACGCGATGATGCTGCCGAAGGACGATGCCGAGTTCAAGACGCTTGTGGATCGTACGATGATGGCGTCGATTCACGAGCGGGAGATCCATCAGCTCTATCGCAAATGGTTCCAGTCGCCGATTCCGCCGCGCGGTGTCACCCTGAATGTGCCAATGGGCTACCTCTTGATGGAGTCTTTCCGGTTTCCGAGCGACAAGGTGGCCGATTGATGTGCCTCACAGCAGCAGAAACGAGATATCGGCAGGCGTGATGCGTGAGACCGGCGTGCCTTTGCGGCGCTGGAACAGCACGTGTTCGAGCACGCGGTCGCGATGCTCGGCGAAGGTCTTCGGCTCGAAGTGCAGGGCGGACGTGGCGTAGTGTTCGGCGAGCAGCTTGTACACACGATGCCGCACGAGCAGCATCTCGTTATCCGCCTGGAGCCGCGCGATGTCGGCGTCGCGATCTTCCTCGATCTGCCGCATGCTTACGACCACGCGGGCGTGCATGCCGCGATAGCGGTCGATCTCCGCGTGCGCCTTGCGCAGTTCCTCGCGCAGGTTGCGCATCTCCTGCATCGTCTTCAGGTTCTGCTGCACGCCACGCTGGATGCGATTGGCTTCCTCGAGGGCATGGTCGGCGGCCGCGATCGTGTTCTGCCAGACGCCCTCATCCGGGTCCTCGTTCGTGCTCTCGCCCACGACCCCGTGCCCGATTTGGTTTTCCACGCCGACGGCCCGCGAAGCCGGCCAGACCGTAGCCGGATCGTTATCGTTCCGCATACCCGCTCCCCTGAATTTCTGTCGCTTCGCCCGGCGGTTGTTATGCGTGCCGGTGGTCGAAGCGTGCTGCCGCGACTGGCTCGGCTCTGGCCGATGTTGTAATTCCTACCGACGATTCAACCGTCCTCCGTGTTGGGGCACAACCACCCCAAGGGAGGGTAACCGGTACGCCGAAAGCGCTTGCGTTCACGAGAGGGCTCGGGTCGTTTGGGGGGCCGGTTTGTGAAGCGCACGCATAATACGAGGCATAAGCGCCGCTTTCGCCCCTTTATCGGATGCCGTTGCCATGAATGGATATGTTCTGCTCGCCCTCGCCATCGTCGCCGAGGTCATCGCTACCAGCAGTCTGAAGGCTGCCGGGAATTTCACGCGGCTCTGGCCGAGCGTGCTCGTCGTGACGGGCTATGTCGCGGCCTTCTGGCTGCTCATGCAGGTCATGAAAACGGTACCGGTCGGCGTGGCCTACGCCATCTGGAGCGGCGCGGGCATCGTGCTCGTGACGCTGATCGCGGCCGTGCTATATCGGCAGGTGCCCGATCTGGCGGCTTGCGTCGGTATTGGTTTGATCATTGCCGGCGTGGCGGTGATCCAGTTGTTCTCGAAATTCTCGCACTGAGTGGCGCGAGTCCGCCACGACCGGGCTCAGCCGCGCGGCGGCAGCGTGCGCAGCAGGCGGTTGACCTGTGCGATGGTGTCGCATTCGTCGGCGCCGCGCTGGCGGCGGTGATCGATGATGTCGAGGATCACGCGAATCTGACCGTTCTTCTGGTCGCACCCTGGCTTGTTCGGATCGTTGCAGACGACCTCGATCTCGCTACGCAGGCTCTCCTGCACGATGTCGAGCATCGCCGTGCAGCCAGACGTGTCGGCGAGCCCGGGATCGGGGGCCACAGCCAGAGCCTGCGCGGCGAGCATGCCAGCCAGTACCGGCAGGCTGCGATGGATCGTCTTCAGTAAGTGCATAACATGCGCGAATTCAGTCGGGCGCGGCCACGGTTCGAACGAACATGGCCGCGTGAAGCCGACATCATAGCCGGTCGTCGGGCAGATAACGGAAAACGTGGGAATCGGAAATGGACGATTGCGTGCGGTAGCGCGCGAACCATGGTCCCGCCGACAGGAATCGAACCTGTATCTAGCGCTTAGGAGGCGCTCGTTCTATCCATTGAACTACGGCGAGCGGACCATCGCCCCCGTTGCCGGGAGCCGGGGCGGAGTATAGCAAAACGAGGGGCGCCGGGTTGCGAAAAAGGCCCGCCGGTGTAGGGTTGCTTCCTTATGCGGCAAACACGACGTCGAACAGCGATGTCGGAATGAGGCCGCGACCCAGCTGTTTTGCCGCCAGAGCCATATTGAGTTCATACAGCTGCCGCACCCCGGGCACCGGCACGGCGACCCGCACCCTTAGCGTTCCGGTGTCGAGGTCCTGATACACGGTCATGGATCGCATGGCGAGGCGGCGCTCGCACAGGACGTCGTTTGCTGTCTGCAGATGTGTGGCCACGATGTCATCGGCCACGCCGAACTCGCGCGACATAGTCATGATGGCGCGCGCCCTCTCCTGCGCGCCCTCGATCTCGCAGACGGCGACCACGCGCCGGGTCGTCATGGTGACGACGGTAAGCTTGACGCCATCCAGCCTCTCGACGAGCGAGGCGTTCGTCATGGTGAGGCGGCGCTACGCCGCTTGTAGCAGCCGTGCCAGCGTGTAGGACTGGCCGACCTCGCTTTTGCGCAGCAATACCTGCCACCGTTTCCCGACGATGTCGCCGAGGGCGAACGCCTGCTCGCGGAGAAGCTCGCGGTCTACAGTGCCCTTGTAGAGCAACCGTCGTCCTGCCTGATCCGCAGTCATATCGAACCGTCGCCCCTCGGGTAGCAGAAACAGATACCCTTCGACTTCCACTTCGCTTTCGATGCCCGGCTCGCCATTCCACTCGCCTGCCTCGCGCGCGGCCTCAGTGCTATCAAAACTGGCGATGGCCGCTTCGAGATCCTTCTTGCGGGATGCGAACTGATGCCACGCGATGGAGTCCGGACTCATAGTCGCGAGGAAGCCATTCACCTCCCCAAGGTCGGCCTGAAGCCACGCAAGATTGCCGGGCAAAATCATCGTCTTCCCCCATCCTGTCCAAATGCTGTTGTGCAGCCAGATCGAAACTCTCGGCAAGCGGTATCCGCAATATGCCTTTCCATTGCAGATTGATACGCTCACCGCTTAGGGCGCCATGAGCGTCGCCGGCTGCGCGGGGTTCGATCCCACGTATGGCGGCAGCACGCCAGACGTGTTGAAAGGTGGAATTCTCGTTTGCATCCTGGCCCTCCTGCATCGTTGTCATGGGGTTGTCAACTCGCTGGGGGCGCGCGAATCGTGTGGCGAGATGATGGCACGAATGGGGCGCCAAAAACGAAACGGAAACAAACTGCCACATGCCGGGCACCTTTGGACACATTGCCTGGGGAACGCGCCACCGCCAGGCGGAGCGGCTTGGCACTGAACGCGCGCACAGCGCCGTCGGAAACCTCCGATCACATCGCCCCAACCGCCGTGCCGGATTCCATCGTCACGCCAGCCGGCAGCATGCGGCGCAGCAGCAGAAGGGCCACCTGCATGCCGGCGCGCGGGTGGCGGAGGCAGGCTTCGACTTGTTCGCTGCGGGCGACGCCGCGGACGCACCAGGTGCAGAAGTGTTCGCAGTTGTTCGTGAGCAGGTGGTAGCGGTCTTCGCCGAGGCGGGAGCGGGCGCGGTGGACGGCCTGGGCGCCGAGGTAGCGGGCGAAGGGTTCGGGCTTGACCGTGACGGGGTTGCCGTGCGCGAAGGCTTCCAGCGAAATTTCTTCGACCGGGGCGGCGTTGAGGGTGTCGCAGTAGCCGCCATAGTGGATGACGCGGCCGCGGCCGACGTAGATGCCGTGGTGGGAGTAGCCGTCCCGTGCGGTGACGAGGTGCGTGCCGGGCAGGTAAGCGTCGATGGGTTGCATGGCGGTCTCGGGCGTTGGTTGTTGTTCGTTGGCTGGCGTCACCCTTTTTGCATCAAGCGTGCCAGCGGGGGCGACCGGGACGCAGGGCCCGCAGCGGCGGGAGCTGGCGCGCTGGTGGCGGGCATTGGCGGGCGGTGGGGCGCGTCGCCGGTTGTGAATGGGGATGGCGAGTGGTCGGTGGCGACCCAACAGTTGCGGCACGACGTGTTGGGCCGGCGGCGACCGTTTTGCGCGATGGAGACCGATGGCGGCGACAAGCTGCCCTAGAATCCGCGCCGGGCCTGGGTCTGGGGCGCCCTGCCCCGGGACCGCCGTTTGGCATGCCGTTTGCTCTAACTCCGGCACCGACATACGACACGACTGGAGACCCATCATGGCCACCCTGACGATCAAGGACCTTGCCGTCCGCCGCGAACTCGATTTCCGCGCGATGTCCTGCGTGCGCGGCGGCGGCGCGCAGTGGGTGTTTGGCTGGATTCAGCCTTACGTCGCGCCGCGCGCGAGCGCCATGGCTCCTGTCGTGAACTTTTACGAGATCAATTACAGCTTCTATGCTGAACAGATGAACAATCAGTTCCAGAACATCGACGTCCGCAACGACGCGCCGAACTCCACGATCAGCGTCGATGCGGGCCAGGGTGCGAAGAACAAGGGCCGGCTGGTCTGAGCCGGCGTTATGCTGCCCCGGGGGGCGGCGCTTGCGCGGGGCCGCTTTCGATCCGCGCCGGAGAGCACCGTGACCTGCGCTACGCAATTCCGCTGGACCTCCGCCGCCTGTACCGACGTCGGACTGGTCAGGGAACGCAATGAAGACGCCTGCTTCGATGCCCCCGAGCGCGGCATCTGGGCGGTTGCCGACGGCATGGGCGGCCATGCCGTGGGCGACTTCGCCAGCCGCACGATCGTGCAGGCGCTCGAGGCGATGCCCCCCGCGCAGGAACTCGACGACGCGGTGGCCACCGCGCGCACGACGCTGCAGGCGGTCAACCAGGTGCTGATCGACGAAGCGGCGCGCATGCAGGTGCGCGTGATCGGCAGCACCGTCGTGGCGCTGATGGCCTGCGAGCGGCGATGCGCGTGCCTGTGGGCCGGCGACAGCCGGCTCTATCTCTATCGCGATGGACATCTCAAGCAACTCACGCGCGACCACAGCCAGGTGGAGCGCTTGCGCGCGCGCGGGCTCATTACCGCCGAGCAGGCGCGGCGGCATCCGGCGCACAACACGATCACACGCGCGGTAGGCGCGGCGGCTTCGCTGAGCCTCGAAGATCTGCAGGTCGAGATCGGCGATGGCGACATGTTCCTGCTGTGCAGCGATGGCCTCAGCAACGAAGTCGAGGATCCCGCGATCGCCGAGGCGATGGCGTGCGGCGATTGCGCATCGGCCGCGCGCGAACTCGTCGATCTCGCGCTGGCCAATGGCGGGCATGACAACGTGTCGGTGATCGTGATCCGGGCCGAGGATATCGGAGGCGGTTCCGATCGAACGCTGCTGAACCCGGAGGTCTGACCCCCTACTTCCCGTCCGCCTGACGTCCCGCCCGGAAATCCTTCGAGTGGATGCCATGCTTCTTGAGCAGCATCTGCACGTGCGAGCGGTTCATCTCGAAACGACGCGCCAGTTCGGCCACCGTCCCCCCAACCTCCTGCAACCCGCGTTCGAGAAACGCGCGCTCGGCCTCGTCGCTGGCCGCGCGCTTGGCCTCGCTGAGCGACGTCGGCACCGGCGCATCGATCCCGGCCGCGACCTTGGCCTGCGCCGCTGGGCCCGGACGAATATCGGGCGGCAGATGCGCGAGATCGGCGGTATCGCCGGCCAGGCAGGACAACCGGTACATCAGGTTGCGCAGTTCCCGGATATTGCCGGGATAACCGTAGTGCAGCAGGAAGTCGCGCAGCCGCGGCGTGAGCTTCACGGGCCGGCGCTTCAGCTGACCCGCCGCTTCGTCGCCGAAGTAGGCGACCAGCAGCGGAATCTCGTCGCGGCGTTCACGCAGCGCGGGCAGCGACACATGAATCACACTGAGCCGATAGAACAGATCTTCGCGGAACGTCCCATCCTGGCTCATGCGCCGCAGATCCTTGTTGGTCGCGGCGACGATGCGCGTGTCGACGGCAATTACCTCGTCCGAACCCACGCGCTGGATTTCATGCGCCTCCAGTACCCGCAGGAGCTTGACCTGCCCTGTCAGCGGCAGTTCGCCGATCTCGTCGAGGAAGATCGTACCCGTATGCGCGCTCTCGAACTTGCCCTTTCGATCGTTGCTCGCCCCCGTGAACGCCCCCTTGCGATGGCCGAAGAGCTCGGACTCGAGCAGGCTGTCGGGAATCGCGCCGCAGTTGACGGAGATGAACGGCCGCTCCACGCGCGAACCGTTGGCGTGAATCACCTTCGCCATCAATTCCTTGCCGGTGCCGCTTTCGCCGTCGATCAGCACAGGCAGATCGGTGGGCGCCGCCTTCTCCGCGATCTCCAGCGCTTCGAGCAGCCTCGCGTTGTCCCCGAACGTGCCTTCGAACACGAAGCTCCGCTCCAGCAGTGCCTGACGGCGCTCGCGGGAAGATTGGGCGATGGGTTCGACCTCGGGTGCCAACTCCCGCGGTATCTCCTCGGCCGCAACGCCCTCCTTCGCCGCCGCCTGCACGAAGCGCTCGCGATGCGAAAGGCCCATGACTTCGTCCCGCAGCGACGTGGCCTGCTTGAGCAGCTTTTCGATCTCGGGGCGTTCGAGCCGCGACGACCAGCGTAGCGTCGAGCGGAGGATCTCGAGACGCTCGATGAGCCCCGCGAAGGATACCGTGGACGTGGTCAGGCGCGAGCCAAACGAGGCGGCCGATAGGGACGTCGACGTGGCGGTGTCGTTCTGTGCATCGTCCGAGGATGGCGCCGGTCGCCCGGGATTGAAGAGTTTCATGCCGCGCTCAGTTGTTTCTGCACCAGCTGGTAGTACATGCCCCGCCGCTCGAGCAGTTCCTCGTGCCGCCCCTGCTCGACGATCGCCCCCTCGTAGAGCACGAGGATCTTGTCCGCCTGCATGATCGTGCTGAGCCGGTGCGCGATGATCACGGCCGTTCGTCCGCGCAGGATGTCGTGCATGTTCGCGAGGATGTTGCTCTCCGATTGCGTATCGAGCGCCGACGTGGCTTCGTCGAACACGAGCAGCCGGGGATCGTGATACAGGGCGCGCGCGATGCACAGCCGCTGGATCTGCCCGCCCGACAGCCCGATGCCGCGCTCGCCCACCACCTGCTCGTAGCCGAGCGGCAGCTTGGAAATGAACGCATGCGCATCGGCCATCTTGGCCACCTCCTCGATGCGGCGCCGATCGGCCGCATCGTCCCCGCAAGCAATGTTCTCCGCTACCGTGCCCGAGAACAAGAGGTTGGTCTGCATCACGTAGCCGACCTGCGCGCGGAAGAACTCCGTATCGATCACGTTGAGGTCGTAGCCATCGATGCTCATCGTGCCCTCGCTCGGCTTGTAGAAGCCCACAAGCAGCTTGGCCAGCGTGGTCTTGCCCGAGCCGCTGCGCCCGACGATCGCCACCATCTCGCCCGCGCGGACGTGAAAGCTGATGTTCTCGAGCACGTACTGCGTCTCGTCGCCGCCATAGCGGAAGTACACCCCATCGAACCGGATGTCGCCCTGCAGATCCGGAAGCATCACGCGCGACGCCACGTCCTGCGGCCGCTGCTCGGGTTCGAGATCGAGCACGTCCCCAAGCCGCTCCATCGCGACCCCCGCGTCGTTGAGCTGTCCCCACAACGCGACGAGGCCCATCAACGGCGCGAGCACGCTGCCCATGAAGGCATTGAAGGCGATGAGCTGCCCGATGGTAAGTTCGCGCTCGAGCACGAGCGTGGCCCCGACCCATAGCACGGCGATCGTGGTCGCAGCGTTCAGCAACTGACTGACGAGGCCGACGAGGATATGGAACGACTGCGCCTGATACTGCCGGTCCAGCGCCTTCGCATACTTGCGCTCCCAGCGCAGCCGCACGGCGCGCTCGATACCCATGCCCTTGACGGTCTCCGCGCCGCCGAGCGTCTCCATCAGGTAAGCCTTGGCATCCGTCGAAGCCGTGAAGACGTCGCGCGCGAATGTCTTCAGGCGTGGTGTGACAATCACGGTCAGCGCCGCGATCGGGATGACGAACGCGATCAGCAGCAGCGTCAGCTTGACGTTGTAGACGAACATGATGCTGAAATAGATGAACACCATCAGCAGGTTCAGCGCGGTCGTGACCGTCGATTCCGTCAGGAACGCGCGGATCGTCTGGTTCTCCTGAAAGCGCGCGAAGATGTCGCCGGTCTTGCGCTTCGCGAAGAACGACAAAGGCAGCGCGAGCGTGTGCTTGAAAAAGTGCGACATCATGGCGAAGTCCATGTTGCGCACCATGAAGTTCGCCAGGTACGCCCGGATGGTCGCCATCAGCTGCGTGAACACGTTGGAGATGATCAGCCCGACGATCAGCAGATGCAGCAGTCCCACGTTCTGATGCACGACGACGCCGTCGAGGATGTTCTGGATGATCAGCGGCGGCACGACGCCCAGCAGCTGGATCACGAACGTGGCAAGGAACAGGTGGGCCAGAATGCGCTTGTACGGCGACAGATAGCTGATGAACCGCAGCCAGGGCGACCGCGCCACCGCCAGCTGGGCCATCGATTCGCCCGCCGTAAACAACAGGCAGGTGCCACTCCACCCGCGCTCGAACTCCTCGGTACTCATCTTGCGGAAACCGAGCGCGGGATCCGCGACCCACACATGGTGCGGCGAGATGCCGTACACCACGACGTAGTGATAACCCTCCCAGTGCACGATGAACGGCAGCTCGAAGCCGAGCAGCGCATCGCGTGTACATTGCACCCCTCGCGTGGTGAAGCCCAGCGACTCCCCGGCCCGCGCGAGACTGTCGAGCGTGGCGCCCGCCGTGGTCACGTTGGCGAGTTCGCGCAGCTTGCCGAGCGTCAGCGTCAAGCCATGGTGGCGGCAGATCATGGCGAGGCAGGCCGCGCCGCAGTCCATCTCCTCCGCCTGCTCGACGAGCGCGAAGCGCCGGATCACGCGTTCGCCGAACTCGGGCTTCGAATGCAGATCGAGCAGCACCGGCCGCTTGCGCCGCTCGGCCAGCTTCTGCTGGCGATGCAGCTCGCGGTCGATCACGCGAATACGTTCCTCGAGCACCTCGCGCAGCTTGGCGTTGCGCTCGAGAATCAGCTGCACGGTCTTCTCGGGTATCACCAGCAGCCGGACATCGGTCTCCGCGATGGCGGACGCGATCTGCTCCTGCCGCATGACGCACGCGCGCTCGCCGAAGATGTCGCCCTGCCCGAGCGTGGCGAGCGGATAGGTCTCGCCATCCTCGGTACGCACGATGCGCACGGTCCCCTGGCGCACGATATAAAGCCGCCGATCGTCGCGGCCGTCCTGATGCAGGATCTCGCGGCCCGCCGTCACGCGCTTGACGCCCACGCTGCGCACGGCGTCCTCGAGCTCCGAGCGATCGAGCTTGCCGCGGAGGTCGAACAGCCGCGCCACGAAGCCGCCAGCCGAGCTAATCGCCACGTAACTCGTGATGAACGCCAGCGCGGCCGGGTTCGCGGCTACCACTGCCTCGCTGACCGCGCGCGGTATGCACAGGAGTTCGGTCTTGCCGGAGGCGCGCACGGACGACTCGTGGCGATACTCGCGCAGCATGGCGATATCCGCGAAGACCTCACCGGTCTTGCGAACGCCCATGCTGACCTCCTTGCCGTGCTCCTCGTTGAACACGCGCACGGAGCCGCTACGGACAATGAACAGGCCATCGGCCGGTTCGCCGGCGTTGCATACCGTATCGCCGAAACCGAACGACAGCGTGCGCGCGCTGGCCGCAAGGCGTTCGAGTTCGGCGCGCGTCAGCGGCGACAGGATCTCGACCGTTGCGAGGAAGTCAACCAGAGCGCCGAGCGCGGGGGCCGCGACGTCAGCGCCGGGCCCGGCGTTGGTCGCGGAATCGCTAACGGGCTTCGATGACATGTTCCTGCGCCCTCGCCATCAGCCACTCTTCGCGCAACCGCCGGCGCACTTCCACCGCCACCTCGTCATCGAGCCGCGCGGGATGCTTGGCCCGCACCAGAAACACCTCGAAGAACGAGCGGTCGGCGGCCGGGAACGGACCCAGGAGATCGCCGGCCTCCGCGTTGAACACCTTGGCCTCGATATCGCTCTTGAGTGAGCCGCGCAGGACCTTGCCGATCTCGCCGCCCTGCTCGCGCGTATCGGCGATCGAATGCTCTCGCGCCATGTCGGCGAACGCATCGGGGTCGTCCTGCAGATACGACACGAGCTCGCGGGCCTTGCCCTCGCTGTCGACGACGATATGGCTCACTTCGATGCTGTCGAACTTCGGGGAGTTGAGCTGGAAATAGGTCTCGACGGCCGCATCGTCGCAGACGCGCGCCATCATCTTCTCCTGATAGAGGCTGTCCGTGATGAAGCGCTCGAACTCGTCGAGGCTGATGCCCAGCGCATCGAGGTAGTGGTTCATGTCCGCCGCGCGATGTAGCCCCTGTACGCGCCGGAACTGATCCGCGCGCGCCTGAATTTCCTCCGGCGTCAGCGTCAGGCCCTGCCGCCGCGCCGCGTGCACGGTCAGCTTCTCGCGCACGAGTTGCTCGACGATGCCTTCGAACTGCCCGGTCAGCTTGAGCACACGGATGAATTCGTCGACGTCGATCACTTCCTCGTCGATTCGCACGATGGCGGTCATCGCATCCTCCCCTTGGTTCTCGTAAGCGGGCTAGCCGGCCACCTGCCGGAACGGATCGAGCCCGAGATCGATCAGGCGCCGCTCGCGGACCACGATCTCCGCGGTGGCGGTCATGCCGTAGCGCAGCGGATACTTCTGATCCGCCACGGTGTAGTAGTCCTGCGCGAGCCGCACGCGCCCTTCATAGACTGGCTGCTTGTCCGGGCCCGATGGCTTGGTCGCTGGCGAGATGTACTCGAGCGTGCCCGCGATCAGACCGTAGCGCTGAAAGGGAAACGCGCTGAACTTGAGCTTGACGGGCAGCCCCTCGCGCAGGAAGGCGCGATCCCGTTCGGCGATCTCCACGCGCAGCACGGGCCGCGCATCCTTCGGCGCGATGCCGCCGAGGGGCGCGTTGGCCTGGACCTTGTCGCCACGCTGCGTCGACGTGACATCGGTGATCACGCCGGACGTCGGCGCGAGAATCAGCAGGAAGTTGTCCTTGTCGATGTTCTCGAACTTGATGCGCGCCGCGGCTTCCGCCACGAGCCGCGCGGTCTGCACCTGCAGCCGCAGCTTGTCCTCGGTGCTGCCAATCTCCCGCATCTGGGCGTCGTACTGAATGCGCAGGTTGGCGAGGTCCTGCCCGCTACCCTCGAGATCCGCGCTGGCCTGCGTGTATTCGCGCGCCAGCCGCGCATCGAGTTCCGCCAACCGCGATTGGGCGACACGCAGACCGTTCTCGGCCTCCTGCGCCGAGGCGCGCTTGGCTTCCACCTGCGCCTGCGACACGCCCCCGCCGCCGGGCAGCGCGAAGAGCCGCGCATAGCGGTCCTGCTCCTGCCTGGCGAAGTCGCGCGCGCGCCGTGCGTTCTCGAGGTTGCTGCGCGCCTCCTGCAACTGCGCGCGCTGCTGCTCGGCGAGCCGCGTGGTGCCTTCGGCCATGCGGTTCTCGTGCTGGCGCGTACCGACTTCCAGCTGCTGCTTGAGCGCGGCCGCGCGGCGTTCCATCAACGCCTTGCGCTCGGGGAACTGCCGCCATTCCCGCTCGGAATCCTCGAGCTTGAGTTGCGCTTCCAGCGCCTTGGCGGCTGCCTCGATCGCTCCGCGCGCATTGAGGCGCGCGAGCACGTCGTCCTTCGAGACGGGCTGGCCCTCGGCCACATAAAGATCGGCGAGCTCGCCATCGACGGGCGCATAGAAGCGCCGCACCTCGGACTCCGGCGCGAGCGTACCTTGCGCGGTGACGATGACATCCGCATGCCCGATGAACGACCACAGCAGCGCGCAGAGCACGAGCGCGGCCGTCGCGACGATCGTCAGCATCGTCAGCCGCGAGGGCTCGGCGGTCAGCAGCGCGATGCCTTCGGCGCTGTGGTCGTCGAGTGCCTCGTGCAGCGGACGCAGGCGGTTCTCGTCGTTCATCGCCGCCCTCCCGGCGAGGCCGCCACGGTGGCCGTGGGGCTCGGCTCCCCGACGAGCGCTAGCTTGGCCTTGAGCACGGCAGGATCGAGCACCATGCGAAGGTCGTTGAGCGAGCGCCTTTGCAGGTCGACTTCGGCCTGGATGTCGTCCCGCACCTTGCTCCACTGGGATATCTCGTCGGCTTTCAGTTGCGCGTAGATGCGCAGACCCTGCCGCGCATCGGCCTGCGCATCGGCCAGCAGCTTCGCCTGCGCGCGGAACTTCGCCGAGACGCCCGCCTCCAGCCGTTGTTCGCCGCCGATCAGACCATTGTTGCGATACTGCCGCCACGCCGTCGCCGCGCGATTGAGCAGCAGGTTCGCGCGCCGCAGCGCCGCCTCCCGGATGGCATTGACATCGCCATCGATCGCGCGCACGTACCAGGCATCGCCATCGGGATCGAGCATCGCGTGCAGCGCCAGCAGCTGGTCCTCATATCCCGCGGTCCCTCTCGCGCGCGGCAGCGCCGCATACTGGTCGAGCACCTGCCGCTTGTGCGCGATGTCTTGCGCGAGTTCCTCGCTCCATGGCCCGGCCTCGATCTTGCCCAGCGCGCCGATCGCGGCCTCGCCCTCGCCGCGAGCCCAGCCCTGGGTTGCAGCGAGGTAGTGCTCGGCGATCGATGCGGCCGGCAGCTTTTCGGCGGCGAGCTTGTCGTAGGCCACGCGGAACGGCGGCGTGCTGAAATGCACCGCGGCCATCTGCGCGGCAAGCGGCCCGACCATGCGGTTTCGCAGCGCCTGAATTAGCGCGATGTACTGCTTGAGGTCCGCTTCGGTCGCATCGAGCCCCGCAAGCCGCGGATACTTGTCGCGGTACTCGGCCAGCATGGATTGCAGCGCTTCCGGCTGCTCGCGGCCCAGCTCGGTGGCGATGGATGCGTTGAGCCGTTCGATCGCGCCGAGGTACACGGCATCGTCGTTCTGCAGCTTGCGCAAGGCGCTGAGCGTTCCCGCATAGGTCTCGGCAAACACCGGCACCGTGTTCGCGATGCGGTCGAGGGCGCGTTGGTGCGCCTTCGCGTCTTGCTCCCAGTGCGCAAGCAGCCGGCGGATATCGCCTTCGTCGCGATAGAGCCGGATGCGGGCATCGTCGCCGCCGCGCTCGGCCGCAAAGCGGCTCACGCTGCCAACCCACGCCAGCTCGTCGATCAGCGCGCGCGCGTCGGTATTGTGCCGACTCGTGCCGCGCATGTGCGCGAGCGTGGTTTCGGCGCCGACGAAGTCCTTCGCGCGCAGCTTGTCGATCCATCCCGGCACGTACGCGTCGAGCATCGCTTCGGTGCCGATGGCCTGGTATTTCGGATCGCTCGGATGCCGCGCGAGATACTCGTCGGCGACCTCCGCCGCGCGCGCATACTCATGGTCGGCCATCAGCCGTTCGAGCGAGCGGTCCGGCGCGCTGCGCCAGTAGAGTCCGCCGCCCACGAGCCCGAGAGCGACCACCACGGCTACCGTCCACTTCATGGCGCGGTTGGCCTGAGCGCGGTCGCGAAGGCCCAGCGTGCGTGCGATCTCCGCGCACATCAGCGCCGTGCGTCCGGGCTTGCGCGCGGGAGCGGCATGCGCGCCGGCTTGCGCGGCATGGCTCGCATCCGGCATCGGCTCGAGGTTGACTTCATCCTCCTGCCGGGCCGCGTAGTCGACGCAAAAGATGTCGAGGAACGAGTCCGCCGCACCGACGAAGGTGGTCTTGTCGAGGTCCTCTTCGATGGGCGGCGGCACATCGGCCGGCGCGCCCGACGGAGAAACTGCAGCCGAAACGGCGTGCGGCCGGCTCGCCGTGATCGACCGCGTGGCGGTCGCATCGCCATCCTCATGGCGCGCGATATCGAGCCGATACACGAAGTGTGTGCCGCCGAAGGCCAGCACATCGCCCGCCTCCACACGCACGGCGTGATCGCCGAGCCGCGCGCCGTTGACGAACGTGCCGTTGGTGCTGCCCAGATCCTCGATCCACGGCGCACCGCCCTTCAGATAGAGATGCGCATGCCGCCGCGACAGATAGTTGACCTGATGCGGATAGGCGTCGCGATAGCGCGCGAACGTATCGTCGGCCTTGCTGACGAGAAACGGAAAACCCGTGATGACGATGGGCTGCAGGCCGACGTCCTGCCGCATCGGCGTCAGGCAGGCGACGAGCCCCGTCTGCTGCACCGGCGCACGCGGATAGAGCTTCACGCGGTAGGACAGCTCCGCGCCGAAGCTCAGTTCGTCGCCATCGCGCAATGCGGCAGGCTGCTGCGCGACCACCGCGCCATTGACGTGCGTGCCGTTCTTGCTGCCGAGGTCGGCGACATACACCGCGCCGTCTTCGGAGAAGATGCGCGCGTGCCGGCGCGACAACACCGACGTGGCGTCGGTCGGATACGCCGCGAACGGTGCTTCCCCGCGGCCTATCGCGAACAGATCCTCGCCGATGCGAATCTCGCCGAGATCCGGCCGCGACAGCGGGACCAGCAGGATGTCGAACGCATGGCTGGCGTAGGGATGCGGATCCACCTTTGCCGGCACGTCCATGATCAGGGCATCGTCGCGCGTCATGTTTCCAGACAACCAACAGTCGGGCCAGTCAGGCCACACGCACGCGAGACGGGCGAGAGGCGGGATGTCACGAGTAAGAACATAGTAGGCGACGCTCTGGCTGAGTCAACGGCTCACTGCGGTGCGCCGACGATGGTGCTGACAGGGCCCTCCGCTGGCGCATTGCGCACCTGCTCGGGCGGCCATCCGCCACCGAGTGCCTTGTAAAGCGTGACGGTGTCCGAAAGAATCTGTTGGTGAACTTCCAACAGCGCCAGCTGCGCGGTCAGCAGCGAGCGTTCGGTCTCGAAGACCTCCAGTTGCGAGACCACACCCTCCCTCAGTTGCGCCTCGATCTGCGCGGAGACCACGCGCAGCTGGTCCACCTGCTGCTGCAGTTCGATGCGCTGTTTCTTGTGCGCATCCACGTTGACGAGCGCGTTCTCCACCTCTTCGAACGCGGTCATCACGGCGCGGCCATATTCGTTCTCGGCCACGCCGATGCCGGCCTCGGTCGTCTTCACGCGCGCGCGGATGTTTGGATCGAGCATCGGCAGGTTGATGCTGGGCATGAAGCCGAACGTGAACGACTTGAGCAGGTCCGACAGCGCGAAGCTCGCGGTGCCGCCGCGCGCGGTCAGGCTGATGCTCGGGAGCTGCGCGAGCCGCGCCTGCCCCACGATGTTGTACGCGGACAGCACGCGGTATTCGGCCGCCACGATATCGGGCCTGCGCGCGAGCAGCTGCGACGGCAGCCCTGCTGGCACCACGGGCAGCTTCACGCGATCCTGCAGACGGCCGACGGGCACCTTGAGTTCGCCGGCGGGGACGCCGACCAGCGTGGCCAGCGCATTCTCCGCCACGTTGCGCGATCGGCGCAGTTCGATAAGGTCCTTCGTGAGCCGGTTGATTTCCGCCTGCTGCTGCATCACGCGGATCTGCGGCACGAGGCCGTTGGCGTACATCGCCTTGTACGTGGAGAGGATTTCGTTATTGCGGCCGACCGTGCGCGACTGCTGATCGATCTGTTCGTCGAACTGAAGAATCTGGAAGTAGGTGATGGACACGCCGGAGACCAGCGTCAGGTATCCCGCGCGCCAGTCGGCCTCCGTCGCGCGGAACTCCGCGGTCTGCGCCTGCACGCCCTTCTCCACCTTGCCCCATACGTCGATGTCCCAGTTGACCTGCGCACCAAGGTTATATGTGCGCGTCAGCGGCTGGCCGGTGGTCTTGTCGAAGCTCGCGCCCGCGCCGATATCGAACACCGGCAGCGCCCCCGCGCGCGCTTCGCCGATCTGCGCGTTGGCCACGCGGATGCGCGCCGCCAGCACCTTGATGTCGTAATTGCCCGCGAGCGCGCGCGCCACCAGCGCGTCGAGGTACGGATCCTGGAAGCCCTGCCACCAGTTCGGCACGATCGTCTCGTCCGGCGACACCGTGACCACGTCATCGCGCGACCATGCGGCCTTGGCCGGCGTTTCCGGACGCTTGTACTCAGGCGGCCGGAAATCCGCGCAACCGGCGACGGCCAGCATCGTCATCGCGGTCAGCATGGAAACAGCGGAACGGGAAACGTAGGACACGATGTCCTCCTGCGGAGCCTGGCAGCGGCGCGGTGCTTCGCGTTGCGGCCAACTGTATTGTGGTTCGGCAAAACCGGATTGGGAAAAGCGAGGCAAAAAAATTGCCGGGGCGGAGGTGTCCCCGGCATCAAGCTCCCCGTGCGGTGATGACTTCGATACCGCCTCTTCTGTCAGTGCGTCGTGTCGATCAGCGATACACCGTGTTGCTGGCGTTCTGATTCGTGTTCACGTTGTTCGACAGGTGGTCCTGGAACGCCGAGCCGTTGGCGAACATATTGTTCACTTCCTGCATCTGCTGGTTCGACTGCGTGATCTTGGTCGTCGAGTCGAACGACAGCTTCACAGGGTGATACACCGACGTGAACGGGGCCCAGTTGAAGCCCGTGCCGCCGCGAACGGCTTGCATGCCCTTGGCATCGAGGGTTTCGGTGACGGACAGGTCGGTGATGGTCAGCGTGGTCATGGCAATTCTCCTTGAGAGATTTGGGTGCTACGTGGTTTCAGGTTTGAGCATCGGGTTGGTGTCGCGCTCGGTCCTGATATCGCAGCAAGCGTGCCAGCGGCGGGGCCATGACCTGAAATCATCCGCAACGCCTTGAAAACACGGGGAAAGCGGGAGGTTTTGGCGTTTGGATGCCCGGGACCGGAACCTCTCCTGTGATGGTGCCGCGCCAACAGTCTGCGCGCGCGGTGTTGGCGACCATCCGACATCTCTCATCGCACGTAGATCGTGATCTTTTTCGAGTACACCGCCGGCGTGGTGGGGATGTGCTTCTCGTCGCCCATCAGCAGTTGCAGCGTGTGCTTGCCCGGCGGCAGTTCGATCGTGGTCTCCGTCTCGCCGGCGCCAAAGTGCAGATGATTGCGATCGTTCGGAATCTCCTTGTCGAGGGGCGGGAGGTCGGCATCGATCAGCAGATGGTGGTGTCCCGTGTTCGGGAACTTGACGTCCTTGGGCGCCACGCCCATGTTGCGCAGTCCGAACCAGACTTTGATGGGCTTGCCGGCGGGAAAGGTCTGCTGATCGTTCGGGTAGCCGATATAGAGGTACGCGCCTGCGGGCGCCGGCGTCGGGCCGCCCGTCTTCGCTGCCGCGCCTTGCGTTGGCTTGCTGGAGCGACCGTGATGGGATGACTTGTCGGCCGCGGCCTGCGGCGCACTCCCCTGCGCGAACGCCAGCCCGGTCGATGTGACCAGCGCGGCGGCAAGTGTCAGGGTGAGAGCGGTCAGCGTGAGGGCGCCAGCGCGAGCGCGGTGGCGTCCCGTGGCGGAAACGTGATCGGTCGGCTTGGTCATGGCGTGACTCCCCAACGCGCACCTTGGTGCGCTAGCGCACGGTGATCGTGATCTTCTTCGAGTAAATCGGTGGCTCGAACGGGATGTGCTTGCTGTCGCCCATCAGCAACTGCAGCGTATGCTTGCCGGGCGGCAACTCGATGCGGGCATCGGTCTCACCCGCGCCGTAGTGCAGGTGGTTGCGATCGTTGGGGATTTCCTTGTCCATCGGCGGAAGATCCACGTCGACGAGCAGGTGGTGATGACCGCAATTGGGCCGCTCGATGCCCTTGGGGCAGACGCCCATGCCCTTCAGGCCCATGCGAACCCACAGCTTGCCGCCATCGATCACGGCGCCGTCGGCGGGCCAGATGATGTACGCCTCGGCATTGGCGGGCGCGGGCGTGGGTGTGGAGAGCGAAGGGAGCGCGGCCAGCAGCGATGCCGCCAGCGCATGGCGCAGGAATCGTCGGGACATACACGCTCCTCCCTGTCGTTCTTGGTGGACCTTGTGACGCGGTGCGCTCGTCGACGTGTCCTACAGCGTAGGACGGATGACATGAAAAAGCGAACCCGTCACGCGGACGCCGGGCGCTGACCGCTGTGCTATCTTGAAACGAGCCGTGCAGGTCACGGCGGCTTCACAGCAGACTCAACGGAGCCTTCGACATGTGGCGGAAAACGCTTGTGGTGCTCGGTCTGGGAATCGCCTCGCTGCAGGGGGCGGTAGTGCTCGCGCCCGCAGTCTCTCCACTCGCTTCCGCGCATGCGGGCATCCTGCCGAAGGACAGCAACGAGCAGTACGAGTTGTCGTTCTGGGACTCCATCAAGAACAGCAACTACGCGAGCGACTACGAGGCCTATCTGAAGCAGTATCCGAACGGCCGCTTCGCCGCGCTCGCCAAGGCACGGCTCGAGCGCATTCGCGCGACATCGCCATCGCCGCAGTCGGCCACATCGCCACCGCCCTCGCCCCCGCCCGCCGCGAAGGGCGATGCGAAGCCGCCCTCAACCCCCTCAGTCCCCTCAACGCCTCCAACGGCCTCACCGCAGTCCGCGCCCTCCGCACAAAGTTCGCCCTCCTCTTCCTCCTCGCCGCCGAACACCGCCGCGCGCCCGCGCGCGGGTGGCAGCACCGCCTCGGGTGCGATCACGTATCCAGAAGGCAAGCCCACGCCCTCCGCCGCGGCGCCCGCCGCATCCGCATCACCGGCTGCCGCTGCCACGGTGGCGCGCGGCAGCGAGTTGCGCGACTGCCCGGCCTGCCCCGTGCTGATCGCGCTCTCCCCGGGTGGTTTCACGATGGGCAGCAACACGAGCGATCCCGCCGAACGGCCGCCGCATCACGTCAACATCGGCCAGCCTTTCGCCATCGGCAAGTACGAGGTCACCGTCGAACAATGGAACGCGTGTGTCGAGGCCAGCGCCTGCGCGAAGATCGGCACCAACGGAGGCGATGCGAAGCGCGCGCCGGTACGCGATGTCAGCTGGGACGACGCGCAGCAATACCTGGCATGGCTCTCGAAGACCACGGGCAAGACCTATCGCCTGCCGACCGAAGCCGAATGGGAATACGCGGCGCGTGGCGGCACCGGATCGGCCTACTGGTGGGGCGACCAGATGAAGAAGGGCAACGCGAACTGCAAGGACTGCGGCGACCCCTGGAGTCAGGACGCACCGGCCGACGTGGGCTCCTTCGCGGCCAATCCCTATGGGCTGCACGACATGAACGGCAGCGTCTGGGAATGGGTCAGCGACTGCTGGCATAGCTCGTACAAGGGCGCGCCCGCCGATGGCCGCGCGTGGGACGAGAACGGCTGCACGGCGCGCGTGATTCGCGGCGGCTCGTGGCGCGAAGGCGCGCCCTACATGGTCTCTTCGACGCGGTTCAAGTACAGCACCAGCGTGCGCCAATCGCAGAACGGCTTCCGCGTGGCGCGTGACATGAAGTAGTCACGCCGCTTATCGCGCCCGCGTGGAAATCTGCACGATGTCCGCGCCGATGCGATCGTTCCCGTACTTGCTCGCCATCTGCGCGAGCGGTTTCTCGAGCGCGCGCAGATAGTCCTGGCGCGTCTCGAACTCGGGACGACGCTTGTCGAACAACGGCGCGGGCGTGGTGAGCAGTACCACGAGCTCGGTGCCGAACGGCTTCGAGACGATCCAGTCGCCGCCATCGCCGATCGTCGCGTGATAGTTCGCGGGCGCCTGGTTGCCCTGCACGCGATCGCTCGGCACGAGGTGCGCGACCTTGCCATCCAACACGTAGTAATCGACGTACACGTACGTGTCGTGCGCGGGCGTCGCGATCTCCATCACGAGCGGCGCGCCTTCGATCAGCCGCGTGTTGCCGCCGCGCGCCCGCAACGAGACCGCGTTCTGCGGCCGGCCGCCGTGGCTCGCCCCCCAGTAAGGCGCGACGATCTTCACTACATCGCACTTGTCATCGCCAAGCGGCTGCAGATCCAGCTTGACGCTGCCCGCGCCTGGCACGGCGTTGAGCCGCTCGCGCAGCGGCTTCACCGCCACGGACTCCGACACATAGCCGCTCACGTACAGGATGCTGCCCTCGATCCGGCCGGAAAGCAGCGAACACGGCACGGCCGCGAGCACGGGCGTGACGTTCTCCATCGACAGGGGCGCGTTGGACGGCGCCCGCGCCGTCGCGCTGGCGGGTGGCGGCGCCTCGCCATTGGAGGCCGTGGCGCCGCGCGCGGCGGCTGGCGTACCAGCTGCCGGCTCGGCCGCCGGCTTTGGGGCGGTTGGCGTCAGGCTGGAAGGGGCTCCTGACGACTCGGCCACCGTACGGGAAGACTCCGTGCCATCGTGTGGCGACATCCCGGCGCGCCACGCGTAATAACCGAGCCCCGCGGCCAGCAGTGCGCCGACAGCGGCGCCGGCGAGCAGCGGCGCCCGCATGCCCGCGTGCTGTGGCTCCGCGCCGAGCCCTTCGAGAAACCGCGCGACGGTCGGCGTGCGCGTCGCGCGGTCGAGGGAGAGCGCCTGGCGCAGCGCCTTCCATTGCGAACGCGAGAGCACCTTGGGCTGCGCTGGTTTCAGGTTCGCGGCGCGCGCCTGATTGGCCGACAGCCGGTCGTAGGGATGCTTGCCCGTCAGCAGTTCGTACGTCACGCAGGCCAGCGCGTAGATATCGTCGCGCGGATCGGGCTCGCGATGCTCGAACATCTCGGGGCTCGCATACGCGGGCGTCATGCCGCCCAGCGAGCCAGCATCGAAAACGGTCTGGTCCGCATCGTCGAGCGGCTGCCGAAAGCCGCGCGCGATGCCGAAGTCGATCACCTTCACCTCGCCGCGCTCGGTCAGGAAGACGTTGGCCGGCTTGAAGTCGCAATGCACGAAGCCGCGCTCGTGCGCGTAAGCCAGCGCGCGGCCCATGCCGATGATGATCGGCAGCGCCTTGGCGTAGGGCAACCCCGCGAAGTCCGGCGCGCGCAGCACACGGCTCAGCGACTTGCCCGAGAGGTACTCCATCGTCAGGAAGACCGTGGCGCCATCGCGATCGAAGTCGTACACGGTGACGATATTGCGATGCGCGAGCTGCTGGGCCTTGCGCGCCTCCCGCTGCAACGCCATCAGGGACTTGGGATGCGCGCTGAACTGCAGGTTCAGCACCTTGATCGCGATATAGGGCTTGCGGTCCGAGGCCTCGAGCTTGCGGAGGTCGAGCGCCTTGTAGACGGTGCCCATGCCGCCCACGCCCAGGCACTCCTCGAGCACGAAGCGGCCATTGAGCGTGTCGCCCACGCCCTTCACGTGCGCGCCCGAAGGCGGCATCGACGACATCGAAGACATGGACGAGAGCGACGGCGGCGACACCGACGGCGACGAGGGCGCGCTGCGGTCGCCGACACGCGTTTCCTCGGCGACGGGATCGTACTGCGTGGCCACACGCGACTCGATGCGCCGCATGACTTCCGTATAGACGTTCGCGGGCAGCGGCGCGCGCGTATGTTCCTCGCTCAGCACGCGAGCGAGGTGCCCCGGTGTGGTCTCGTCTTCGAGCGCGTGGTCGATCGACGCCAGAAATTCGTCGCGCGTCAGCCCACCGCTCCGGAAGTTGCGTATCAGATCGGTCAGGCTGGGCATCGATGCGTTCCCGACGTGTGGTTATGGCGTCCTCGATGGATACTAGTGCGCACCCTCCGCATTCGCAATCCGCACAGCACCCGCCGCGCAACGCGGGCGTTGGCCAACGCACGACACTGTTGCGGCAACTGTTGTCCGCCGCCCACCATTCCGGCGGCGCAACGCGCCCCAATTTTCCGCGGGCGGTCGCACGAAACCCGCGTTTTTCCCCGTGTTTTCAAGGCATTGCAAATTTCTTCGGGCGATGGCCACCCTGCTGGCACGCTTGCTGCGATATCTGGACCGAGCGCGACACCAACCCGATGCTCAAACCTGAAACCACGTAGCACCCAAATCTCTCAAGGAGAACTGCCATGACCACGCTGACCATCACCGATCTGTCCGTCACCGAAACCCTCGACGCCAAGGGCATGAAAGCCGTTCGCGGCGGCATCGGCCTCGGCTTCGTGCCGTACACCTCGATCTACAGCCCCGTGAAGCTGTCGTTCGACAAGACCACGAAGATCGACCAGTCGAACCAGCAGATGCAGGAAGTGAACAGCATGTTCGCCAACGGCTCCGCGTTCCAGGAGCATCTGCGCAACAACCTCCACACGAACCAGAACGCCAGCAACTACGTCGGCTGAACGCTGCCGCAACGAGGAGACCACCATGTCGACCATCGTCGTCCGCGACCTTGCGCTCAGCAAGGACCTCGACAGCAGCGCGCTTGCCACCGTTCGCGGCGGCAGCTCGTGGCTCGATCGAGTCGGCGTCGGAGCCACTGGCCCGCTCGCCAACGTCAACATCAATATCAACCAGAGCGTGCAGCAACTGCAGCAGATCAACGTTGCGGCGCTCAACAACAACGGCGTGATCGGCAGCAGTCTCGGCCGCGTCAAGATCAACGTCGAACCGTCGCAGTGGGGCGGCAACCTGGCGGCGGTCTGAAAGGCCAGCCGACGGAAGCGGTCGCGCATGGGAGCATGCGCGACCGCTTGCCTATACTGGAGTGGACCCGCGCCTGCCCCGGCGCCGTCGCCACGGCCTGCCCGCCGCGCGCGGCACGGTCCCCATGCTGGAGAACGCCATGGCAGTGATCGTCATCAGGGATTTGTCGGAGAACACGGACCTCGACCGCGAGGCGATGTCCGCCATCATGGGCGGCGCGCGCGCGGCGGGCTCGCCACGCTGGCAGTCTTCCCGTCACGCGCATCTGACGCGACTCATCCAGTACCCGCGCGGCATACCCGGCAAGGGCGTGCCGCCGGAAGCCCCGAATGCGGGGAAGGAACGGGTGTCTTAGAAAAGGGCCACGTAAAAGAAAAGCCCGCCAAGAGATTGGCGGGCTTTGTGGTTGCGGACGGGCCCGGATCGCCTGGGTCACGTCACCGGATAATTCCGGTCATTTCCTGCGCCGCAAAGATCTTCCGGACCACCCGGAACATCGACTTCTCTTGCCGGCGACAAATGACCGCAATCCCGGTACCGAACGGCAAGGGAAGTTGCCGAAGGCAATCGGCGGGACACGTTATCGTCCGCCCCGGGCGGGCACAGTGTGCTCGCGTTTCCCAGTATAGAAAGCCCGGCTTTCCTTTCAAGTCCGCTTCGGACACATCTGCTTACCTTTCGCAGTGCAACATGCATCCGAGTCTTCTGATATACTCCGCGCCGTGAGTTTCGCACTGTGAGTTCCGCACCGCGCCAGCCGAATTTCAAGGCAATGGCGTATCCGCTGCCCTCCCAAGCTCTGCCCCCTGCTTCTGTCCACGCAACATTCGAGACAGGTGCTGGCCAGATCGCACCGCTCACCGCACGTTGCCTCGTCTCCGATCCTGTTCCGAACAGCCCGCATTCTGGAGCTGTTTGCCTGTCAGGGACCCGCCCGGATATTCCGCGCGCCCCTGCCTGCCGCCGTATTCACAGCCCACAGCACACTGCTGAGTCTGTCGAACGGCCTCACCGATTGGCGCCGAAGCCTTTTTAAGACTTTGACCTTGGGTTCGCCCATCGCGCCCACCCCGTGTTCCGAAACGCCGGGGTGAATGCATCACTGAAAACCTACGACATGACCCAGCACGACTTCCGTGCGGAGCAAGCTATTGCTTCCGCCGACACCGCGATTTCGCCGATTTCGCAAGACACCACCGTTGCCGCGCCCGCGGTTATCGCAGAAAGCCCGCTCGACAAGCTCGACGCGATGCTGAACGGCGACGCGCCCGCCGCCGGCGAGCAAGCCGCGCCCCAGGCCGTCGCCAACGGCTTTGCCACGCTCGGCCTCGACGCCGCCATCCTGCGCGCCCTGAGCGACGCCAGCTACAACACGCCGACGCCCGTCCAGGCGCAGGCCATCCCCGCGTTCCTCGCCGGCCGCGACCTGCTGGTCTCGAGCCAGACCGGCTCGGGCAAGACCGCAGCCTTCATGCTGCCCGCCATCCAGCGCATCAGCGAGAAGCCCGCGCCGAACCGTCCCCGTATGGACGAGCCGGCCAAGCGCATCAAGGGCAAGCGCCCCCGTCCGTCGCCCGCGCAGCCGTCGCTGCTGGTGCTGACGCCGACGCGCGAACTCGCGCTGCAGGTGACCGAAGCCGCCGCCAAGTACGGCCGCTACCTCCGCCGCATCGTGTGCGCGAGCATCCTGGGCGGCATGCCCTACCCGAAGCAGCTCGCCATGCTCTCGAAGATGCCTGACATCCTCGTCGCCACGCCGGGCCGCCTGCTGGACCATATCGAAGCCGGCCGCATCGACCTGTCGCAACTCGACATGCTCGTGTTCGACGAAGCCGACCGCATGCTGGACATGGGCTTTGCCGACGACATCGACGCGATCGTCGCCGCAACGCCGGCCTCGCGCCAGACGCTGATGTTCTCGGCCACGCTCGACGCCCGCATCGCCCAACTGGCTTCGCGCCAGCTGCGCGATCCGCAACGCATCGAGATCGCCGCGGTCCGCGCGGACCAGAGCAATATCGAACAGCGCCTGCACTACACCGACGACATGTCGCACAAGGAGCGCCTGCTCGACCATCTGCTGCGCGATGCTTCGCTCAAGCAGGCGATCGTGTTCACGGCGACCAAGCGCGACGCGGACTCGCTGGCCGAGCGCCTGTCGGACACCGGCTTCTCGGCTGGCGCCCTGCACGGCGACATGACCCAGGGCGCGCGTAACCGCACGCTGACGGCACTGCGCCGCGGCAACCTGCGCGTGCTCGTGGCCACCGACGTGGCCGCCCGCGGCATCGACGTGCCCGATATCACCCACGTGGTGAACTTCGACCTGCCCAAGCAGGCCGAGGACTACGTGCACCGCATCGGCCGTACCGGCCGCGCGGGCCGCTCGGGCATCGCGATCAACCTCGTGAACCACGGTGACGTGTTCCAGTGGCGCCGTATCGAACGATTCACCAACAACCGCATCGACGCTTCGGTGATCGAAGGCCTCGAGCCGCGTCGCACGCCCAAGCCCCGTCAGGGCTTCGGCGGCAAGCCGGGCGGCCCGCGTGGCGGCAACGGCGGTGGCTACCGTGGTAATGGCGGCAACGGCGGCGGCTACCGTGGCAACAACGGTGGCGAGCGCGCTTTTGGTGACCGCAACTTCGGCGACCGCAACTTCGGCGACCGCAACGGCAACCGTGACGGCGCCCGCAGCTTCGGCGGCGGCGAGAACCGCGGCTTCGGCGATCGCGGCGAGAGCCGTGGCTTCGGCGACCGCGGCAACGCCGGCGGCTTCGGCGATCGCGGCAACGGTGGCTACCGTGGCCAGGGTCAAGGCCAGGGCCAGCCGCGCACGTTTGGCGACCGCAACTTCGGCGACCGTAACTTCGGCGACCGCAGCTTTGGCAACCGCGATGGCAATCGTGACGGTGGCCGCGGCTTCGGCAACCGCGAAGGCGGCCAGCGCGATGGCAATCGCGGCGGCTTCGGCGGTGGCAACGGCGGTAACGGTGGCGGCTACGGCGGCCAGCGCAACAGCCGCTCGCGTTATGAGCGTTGATCCTGAGCGTTAATCCTTTGGCCCGTGGCTGACACGGGCGATGGATGCAAAACGGGCGCCCGAAACATCGGGCGCCCGTTGTCGTTTTCGGCCCGGGAAATTTATAGCGCGCAGCTGCGGAAGCCCACGAACGACACATCGTCCTCGGGCAGCAGTGCCGTGCGGGCGCGCGTATGGCGCTGGCGCGGCGCGCTGGCGAACGATACGCCGCGCGTGACCTGATGCGTGGCGAAGCGGCTCACGATGTCCGCATCGACGGGGCTCGCCTCGAAGCCCGCATAAGGCTCGTATGGCGTGGCGGTCCACTCGCGCAGCGCGCCCCACTGGAGGCCGCGGTTTTGCGTGGCCGCGAGTTCCCATTCGACTTCCGCCGGCAGGCGGCGCCCCGCCCACACGCACCACGCCTGCGCCTCGTAGAGCGTGACGTGGCGCACGGGCTCGTCGGGATTCAGGGTGCGCAGCGTACCGAAGCGCGACACCATCCACGCACGGGTCTCGGGATGCCGCGACCAGTAGCGCGGGGCGGAGCGTTCCTGCGTCATCAGCCACTGCCGCCCTGCCGCCGACCACCACGCGGGGTGCTCGTAGCCGCGATCCTCGACGAAGTCGAGGAAGTGCGCGTTGGTGACGAGCGCGGCGTCCATCTCGAAGGCGGGGACATATGTCTGTTGCGCCGGCAGCTCGTCCGGCAGCGCGAACCCGTCGGCATCGCTCCATCCCTGGGTGAAGCGGCCGCCCGGAAAATGCAGTGTCCCGGCAAACCCGGACGTCAGCGTCGGCGCGGGCGTGGCGGGACCGACCGGCGCGATGTCGAGGGCCTGCAGCAGCGCGGCGATGGTCTCGCCCTGCGCGTCTTCATGGAACAGCGCGCGGCGAAAGGGATAGAGCGTGTCGTCGTTGTCGTCGGGCAGCAGCGCGATGCGGCGCAGCAGGCCATCGAGCACGTCGGCCGCGTACTGCTTGACGACCGCGACGTCCGGCAGCGCGATTTCCCAGCGCTCGTCGGGACCGATGCGTTCCGGATCGAACCACTCGTCGGCGCCATCGAGCCGCGACGGCTCGCGCGCGACGGGCAGACGCATGCCGCCGTGCTCGAGTTCGTGCACGCCCCGCAGGCACCACCATTCGGCGTGCCACGCGATATGCCCCAGCGTCCATAACGGCGGATTGCAGTCGTACTGCCGATCGACCTGCCAGCCGCGGCGCGTCTGGCCGAACGCGGCCAGCCAGCCTAGCGTGCGGTTGCGCGCCTCGACCAATGCCTGCGCCAATCCCTCGCGCGGCAGCCGGCGGGCATCGGCCCAGGCCGCCTGGCCGCCAGTGAAGTAGAGATCGGGAAGCATGGAGAAGCCGCTCATCGAATCGTCCGTCCGAGAAAGGTGAAAAAGGTTGCCGGGCGCCGGAGGCACACGCACGAAAGCCCGGGCTGCGCGAATTATGACATCGCGCCCCGGGCCCCGCTTTTCAACCCCCGCTTTCTGCCTGCCAGCGCGTCAACCGCGTGCGTGGAACACCGCGAACCAGCCGCGCGGATCGGTCCAGCACACCGGATCGGTAAAGCCCGCAGCCTCCAGCAGCAGCGAAAAATCGTCCGGCCGATACTTGTACGAGTCCTCGGTATGAATGCGCTCTCCTGCCGTGAAGGCCCGCTCGCCGCCCGGCCAGCGCACCTGCACGTCCCGCGTGGCGGCCAGATGCATCTGCACGCGCGAGGCCTCGCGATCGAAACTCGCCTCGTGCCGCCAGTCGGCGACCGCGAAGTCGCTGCCGACGATGCGATTGAGGTTGCGCAGCACGTTGCGGTTGAACGCCGCGGTCACGCCAAGCGCGTCGTCATAGGCGGCCACGAGCGTGTCCGCATCCTTGTGCAGGTCCACGCCGATCAGCACGCCATCGCCACGCTGGGCCACGCCGCGGAGCCGCTGCAGCAGCGCGAGCGCGTCGATCGGCGCGAAATTGCCGATGCTCGAACCCGGATAGAAGAACAGCCGGCGGCCGCGCCTGACGCCTGACGGCAGGTCGAGGGGGCTGCACAGATCGGCGCCAAGCCCCAGCATCGGGATCTGCGGATGCTGCTGCTGGAGCCCTGTCAGCGTGTCGCGCAGGAACTCGACCGAGATGTCGACGGCCACGTACTGCGCGGGCTGCAGGCTGCCGAACAGCCGCGCGGCCTTCTCGCAATTGCCGGCGCCGAGGTCGATCAGCACGCAGCCGCTGCCCGCGCGCGCCGCGATGGCCGGCGCCGCGGCCGCGAAGATCGAGGCTTCTGTGCGGGTCGGGTAATACTCGGGCAGGTCCGTGATCGCCTCGAACAGACGCGATCCCAGGACGTCGTAGAAGAATTTCGGGCTGATGCCCGCGTGCGGCAACTTCAGGCCCGCGATGATCTCGTCGCGCAACGCGCCGTTGTCCTCGCGATACTGCTGGACGAACTGCGGCTGGAGGCCGGCCTTCGCATGGGCGTGGCCATTGCCGAGCGGTACTACGGCACCATGGTGAGAACCGTTGTGCGATTCCTGCGGAGCGTGATGATTGGAGCGAGGCGGGGCGGAGCGGGAAGAGGTCGGGTTCAGCGGTGTCGTTGAGGCCGGCATGACTGTTGTCCTTGTTGTCGATGGGGCACTACATGAATCCCTGGAACAGACCGCGCTGACCGGCAGGCGCGGCGGCGAAGGGGTCCATTTCTGTGTGGTCTGAAACGTACCTGCCGAGGCCAATCTCACAAGCATAGGTGTTGATCCTGATGCGTGCCTTGTTGTTTGCATCGCCTTACAAACTCTATGCGTGCTTTTTTGACCACATCCGGGCAAACGCGACGCAACATTTTCAGAAAAACTTCGCTTATAATCCGCTTCAGCGCGGTCGGTAGAAGTGATCGCGCCCTACCCAAAGGGGAGTAGCTTGGGGGCCGATGCCCTTAGCACAATCGTCATTCCGAGACGCGGTCACCGCTGCCGTCTCCGGTTGTGCTGACACTGACGCGCATTCCGCGGCAGCCGTCGAGCAAGACCTTTGCAACCTGGTTTCATGGTTTGCAAAGGCGCGGCTCCCACACACTCCGTGTGTCCCCCTCCGCAGTTCTCCATGATCCCAGGCGATAAACCAAGCGTTATTCGCACCTGAGGAGTGTCAATTCATGGAGTGGTTCACCGATCTGTTCACGATGCAGTTCCTGACGGCGCTGCTGTCCATCGTCGTCATCGACCTGGTTCTCGCTGGCGACAACGCCATCGTGATCGCGCTGGCGGCGCGTAATCTTCCGCCCCATCTGCAAAAGAAAGCCATTGTCTGGGGCACGATCGGTGCCGTGGTCGTGCGTTCCGCGATGACCATCGGCGTCGTCTGGCTGCTCAAGATCCCCGGCCTGTTGCTGGTCGGCGGTCTGGCGCTGGTCTGGATCGCCTACAAGCTCCTGGCGGCCGAAGACGGCGGCGATGAGCATGGCGCGGGCGCGAGCACGCTGGTCGGCGCGATGAAGACCATCATCATCGCCGACGCGGTGATGGGTGTGGATAACGTGCTGGCCGTGGCCGGCGCCGCACACGGCAGCTTCCTGCTCGTCGTGCTGGGCCTGCTGATCAGCATCCCCATCGTGGTCTGGGGCTCGAGCCTCGTGCTGAAGCTGATGGCGCGCTTCCCGGCCATTATCTACGTGGGTGCTGGCGTGCTGGCCTTCACCGCGGTCAAGATGATCTCGCACGAGCCGCTGATCAAGGCGTTCTTCGAGCAGTACCCGGTGGCGCTGTGGGCCATGTACGTGGTCATCGTCGGCGGGGTGCTCGGTGCCGGTTATCTCGTGCAGAAGCGCCGGGGCGATCGCGCGGAAAGCGGTGAGGCCGTGACCGGACACTGATCGGGATAGAATATCCGCTGTGCGACGGGGGCCGCTGAGGCCCCCGTCTCGTTTACCCCTTTCTCCAGCGCCGATGAAACAATATCTCGACTTCATGCGCCATGTTTACGAGCATGGCACCGAAAAGTCCGACCGCACGGGCACCGGCACCCGCTCGGTCTTCGGCTACCAGATGCGCTTCGATCTGCGCGAGGGCTTCCCGGTGGTGACCACCAAGAAGCTGCACCTGAAGTCGATCATTCACGAACTGCTGTGGTTCCTCCAGGGCGCCACCAACGTGAAGTACCTGCAGGACAACGGCGTCTCGATCTGGGACGAATGGGCCGACCCCAACGGCGAGCTGGGTCCGATCTACGGTTACCAGTGGCGTAGCTGGCCCGCGCCGAACGGCGAGCATATCGACCAGATCGCGCAGGTGATCGAGCAGATTCGCCAGACGCCGGACTCGCGACGGCTGATCGTGTCCGCGTGGAACGTGGGCGAGATTCCGCAGATGAAGCTGCCGCCCTGCCATGCGTTCTTCCAGTTCTACGTGGCCGATGGCCGGCTGTCCTGCCAGCTCTACCAGCGCAGCGCGGACATCTTCCTGGGCGTGCCGTTCAATATCGCGAGCTATGCGCTGCTAACGCATATGGTCGCGCAGCAGACGGGCCTCGATGTCGGCGACTTCGTGTGGACCGGCGGCGACTGCCATCTATACAGCAATCACCTCGAGCAGGTGCGCACGCAGCTGTCGCGCGAGCCGATGCCCCTGCCGCGCCTGAACATCCTGCGCAAGCCGGACAGCATTTTCGACTATCGCTACGAGGACTTCGAGCTCGTCGGCTACGAATCGCATCCCGCGATCAAGGCGCCGGTGGCGGTATGACGATGACGCAACGGACATTGACGCCGGACGTGTTGGCCGGCATGGCGCAGGCATTCCTGCGCGCGCAGGCTGCGCGTGGCACCGTGGACGCGGAGACGGCTTCGCTGCTGCGCGGCATCGATATCGCGGGCGGGTATCGCGTCGGGCGCGCGCTGCATGAGGTACTCGTGTCGCAGGGCATGCGGCCCGTGGGGCGCAAGATCGGCTGCACGAATACCGCCATGTGGGGCAAGCTCGGGATCGATGCGCCGATCGTCGCGCATGTCTATGAACAGACCGTGGTTGGCGGCGCGGGCGACGCGGTTGCTGTGCCGTGGACCACCCTGCATGCGCCGCGGATCGAACTCGAGCTGGCGTTTCGGTTGAAGGCCACGCCCGAGGCGGGCCGTTCGCTGGAAGCGCTGATCGATTGCATCGATTGGGTCGCGCCTGCGATCGAGGTGGTGGATGGGCATGTGGATCCGGCCATCGGTTCGCCGGCGACCATCCTCTGCGACTTTGGCGCCCATGCGTCGCTGTTGCTGGGCGAGCCGGTTGCGGTCGCCGGGCTGTCGCTGACGCCGCAGACCTTTGCCGACATCACGGCCGCGCTGCAGGTCGGCGAGACCACCATGCCGGGCGGCGCGGTGCACGTGATGGGCAATCCGCTGGTGTCCCTGCATACCGCAATCGGGATCGCGGCGTCGTTGTCCGTGCCGATCGAGGCGGGCGAGATCGTGACCACGGGAGCGCTCGTGGGCCCCGTCGCGGTGGAGCGCGGCCAGCAGTGGCGCGGACGGCTGTCGTTTGCCGGGCGTGACGATCTGACGGTGGGGATGGACGCATGACGCTGTTGACGCTGATCGTTGCACGGGCGCGCAATGGGGTCATCGGGCGCGACAACACGCTGCCCTGGCGTTTGCCCGAGGACCTCGCCTACTTCAAGCGCACGACGATGGGGGCGCCCGTGATCATGGGGCGCAAGACCTGGGATTCCATCGGACGGCCGTTGCCCGGGCGCCGGAACATCGTGGTGAGCCGCAATGCTGCACTACGTCTCGACGGGGCCGATGTGGTGGGCTCGCTCGAGGATGCGCAGCGGTTGTGCGTGGGCGTGGAGCAGGTGTTTCTGATTGGCGGCGCGCAGCTGTATGCGGAGGCGCTGCCTAGCGCCGATCGGCTGCTGGTGACCGAGATCGACGCGGATGTGGAGGGCGATGCCTTCTTCCCTGCCGTCGATCCCGCCAAGTGGGTCGAGATCTCACGCGAGACGCACCGCTCGGAGGCAAATGGCTTCGATTATGCGTTCGTGCGGTACGAGCGGCCGCCTTCGGGCGAAGAGTAACGCCAGCCGCCCTCCCCAACGGGGGGCGGGCGCCGCCCGCCTTCCCTCTTAATTCCCGGCGATCGTCATCTGCTCGATCAGGATCGAGCCCGTCTCCTTGGTGCCGCGCACCAAGGCATCCGCCCCAATCCCCACGATCTGCCTGAACATTTCCGGCATGCTGCCCGCAATGGTGATTTCCTCCACCGGATACTGGATCACGCCGTTCTCCACCCAGTAACCCGACGCCCCGCGCGAATAGTCGCCCGTGACGTAGTTCACCCCCTGCCCCATCAGCTCCGTGACCAGCAGCCCCGTGCCCATCTTGCGCAGCATGGCAGCGAAGTCGTCGGTGGCCTTCGTCAGGTTGCTGGTCAGGGTCAGGTTGTGCGAGCCGCCCGCGTTGCCGGTGGTCTTCATGCCCAGCTTGCGCGCCGAGTACGTCGACAGAAAGTACCCCTCCACGACGCCATCGCGCACCACGTCGCGTTCATGGGTGCGGACGCCTTCCTCGTCAAAGGGCGCGCTGCCCATCGCGCCCGGCACGTGCGGCTGTTCGTGGATCTGGATGTGCGGCGCGAACACGGCCTTGCCCAGCGTGTCGTGCAGGAACGTGGACTTGCGGTACAGCGCACCGCCGGACACCGCCTGCACGAAGGCTCCCAGCAGCCCGGCCGCCAGCGGCGCTTCGAACAGGACCGGGCACTTGCGCGTGCTCAGCTTGCGAGCGTTCAGGCGCGCCAGCGCGCGCTCCGCGGCATAGCGGCCGATGTCCTCGGGGGCCGCCAGCGCCTTGGGCGAACGCTTTGACGAATACCAGTCGTCACGCTGCATGCCGCCGCCGGAACCGGCGATCGGCGCGCACGAGATAAAGTGGCGCGAATACGGATAGCCGCCGACAAAGCCGCGCGAGGTCGCCAGCACGAACTGCGAATGCTGCGCGGACACGCTGGCGCCATCGCTGTTGCGGATCTTCGGGGACACGGCAAACGCGGCCGCTTCCGACCGGCGCGCGATGTCGATTGCCGCTTCGGCGGTCACGGTCCACGGATGGAACAGGTCGAGGTCGCGCGGCGAATGCTCGAGCAGTTCTTCCTCGGCCAGCCCGGCGCAGTCGTCCTCGGCGGTAAAGCGCGCGATGTTGTAGGCGGCCTCGGCCGTGGCGCGCAGTGCCGCCGGCGAGAAATCCGAGGTGCTCGCGTTGCCGCGGCGCTGGCCGATCATCACGGTCACGCCGACCACCTTGTCGCGGTTCTGCTCGATGGTCTCGACCTGGCCCTTGCGCACCGTCACCGACAACCCGCTGCCCTCGGAAATCTCCGTCGCGGCGTCGGTGGCCCCCAGCTCGCGCGCGATACGCAGCACGTCGGCCGCCATCTCGCGAAGCTGGTCCTGGCTGTAGGTGAAATGCGCGGTTTGTTGCGAAACGGCAGAGGTGTCCATGTGGGCGGGTATCGGCTAAAGTCCAAACGACAATCATAGCAAGATAAAATGCGCGCCATGACGCGAAATACCCGTAGCCGAACCAATCCCTCAAACAGCCGCTTCGGTGCCTTCAACCCCGAGCCGGATGACGACGACGCGCCCAAGAGCAAGTCGCAGAAAAAACGCGACATGACGGCGCTGCAGGACCTGGGCGCCGAGCTCGAGGCCCTGCCCAAGGACCGCCTGTCGCGCGTGCCGATGCCCGAGGCGCTGGCCGATGCCATCCATGCGGCGCGCAAGATCAACAGCCACGAAGGCAAGCGCCGCCAGATGCAGTTCGTCGGCAAGGTCATGCGCGGCCTCGAAGACGACGAGGTGGATGCCATCCGCGCCGCGCTCGAAGGCTTCAAGGGCACCAGCAAGGCCGAAACCGCCCGCCTGCATCTGATCGAGCGCTGGCGCGAGCTGCTGCTCACGGACGACGAGTCGCTGACCAAATTCCTGGGCGAGCACCCGGGCGTGGACGTGCAGACGCTGCGCAACACGATCCGCAATGCCCGCCGCGAGCAGCAGATGGCCAAGCCGCCGAAGTCGTTCCGCGAGCTGTTCCAGATCATCAAGACCGCGCTGGACGCCAAGGATGCCGCGCAAGATGCGGCGATGGAGGCGGCCGCCGCCCAGCAGCCCGCTCCGGAGTCCGACGCATGACATCGCCCATCGTCTCGCCCATCACCTCACCGATTGCCCGCCGCCACCCCGACGAGCTCGTCGTCGGCCTGGTCTCGATTTCGGACCGCGCCTCGGCCGGCACCTATCGGGACGAAGGCATCCCCGCGCTGCGCGAATGGCTCGGCCGCGCGCTGACGTCCCCGTGGCAGGCCGTGGAAAAGCTGATTCCGGACGAGCAGGCGCTGATCTCGCGCACGCTGATCGAGCTGGTCGATGTGGGCGGCTGCGACCTCGTGCTGACGACCGGCGGCACGGGCCCGTCGCGCCGCGACGTGACGCCCGAGGCCACGCTGGCGGTCGGCACCAAGGAGATGCCGGGCTTTGGCGAGCAGATGCGCGCGGTGAGCCTGCACTTCGTGCCCACGGCGATCCTGTCGCGCCAGGTGGCGGTGATCCGCGAAACCGCGAGCCGCGCGGCGCTGATCGTCAACCTCCCCGGCCAGCCGCGCGCCATCCGGGAAACGCTCGAAGGCCTGCGCGATGCCGATGGCAAACCCATCGTGCAGGGCGTGTTCGCCGCGATTCCCTACTGCATCGACCTGATCGGCGGGCCGTATATGGAATGCGACGAGGCCGTGGTCAAGGCGTTCCGTCCAAAGAACGCCATCCGCCAGAAGTGATTAACGCAGGCCGAGGTAGAGCCCGATGGGCACGAACACCACGGCTCCGATATTGCCGAGCAGTACGATCGAGGCGACCTGATCCGGCTCCTGCCGGAAATGGTCGGCCACGAGGAAGTTGAGCACGGCCGGCGGCAGGGCCGCAAACACGAACAGCAGTCCGCGCTGGAGGTCCGTCATCGGTACCACCGCGACCAGCAGCAGCGCCACCGCGATGCCCGCTAGCGGACATACCGCGGCGCCCCACATCCCCACGCCCCAGTTGCGCAGGTTGACGTCCTTCATGCGCACACCGAGCGCGAACAGCATCAGCGGCACCGTGGCATCGCCAAGAAGCTTGATCGATTCGTAGATCGGCTCCGGCAGCGCAAACCACGGCTTGGCCAGCGACAGCGCGACGCCGCCGACCGTCGCCAGCACCATCGGATTGCGCGCGATCTGCGCGAGCGACGCGTGCCGGTTGACGATCTTCAGGCCGATCGTGAAATGCATGAGGTTGGACATCGCGAACAGCGCCACGGCCGGCGCCAGGCCCGCCGGGCCGAACGCGAAGACCGAGAGCGGCAGGCCCATGTTGCCGCTGTTGTTGAACATCATCGGCGGCACGAACGTCCGCGGGTCCGCGCGGAGCAGCCGCGCGGCCACGTAGGCCAGCACGCCCGAGCCGAGCACTACGGCTACCGCGCAGGCCAGCAGCACAAGCTGGTCCGCGAGCACGAAGTCCTTGCTGATGAACGCGGACACCACGAGCAGCGGCGCGATGACGTCCAGCGTCGCGCGGTTGATGCCCGTCATGTCGGGATGAGCCCGTCGTCCGTAGATCCAGCCGATGAGGATGATCAGGATGACGGGGGTGATGATGGAGACGATGCGGGCGAACATGCGGCCTTATGCAGCCTTACGCGGCAGGACCGGCGGGCGTGGCAGGGGCGGCCGGCGTGGCGTTTGCCTCGGCGGCGGACGAGCGGATGAAATGCGTGCGGTAGTAGCGCAGTTCCTCCACCGACTCCAGGATATCCGCCAGCGCCGTATGCAGCTGACGCTTGACGAAGCCCTTGTGGATTGCCGGCTCCCAGCGCTTGCAGAGCTCCTTCAGCGTGGACACGTCGAGGTTGCGATAGTGGAAGAATGCCTCAAGCCTGGGCATGTAGCGGGCCATGAACCGGCGGTCCTGGCAGATGGAGTTGCCACACATCGGCGACTTGCCGGCCGGCACCCAGCGCTTGAGGAACGCGAGCAGTTCGGTCTCGGCCTGCGCCTCGGTCAGCGTCGAAGCCTTGACCTTGTCGATCAGGCCCGAACGGCCGTGGGTGCCCTTGTTCCAGTTGTCCATGGCATCGAGTACCTTGTCTTCCTGGTGGATCACGAGCACGGGGCCTTCGGCGAGGATGTTCAGTTCGGAATCGGTGACGACCACCGCGACCTCGATGATGCGGTCGCTGTCGGGCTGCAGCCCGGTCATCTCCATATCCAGCCAGATCAGGTTGTTTTCGCTCTTGGCGGACGGGGAGGCGGTGCTGGCTACGTGTGTCATGGGATTGGGGACGGCTTGAAGGGTACGAACAACTTATAATTCTCGCATATCTGCCCAAAATGGCCGGCCGCGCACTTGCGCGACGGGCCGGGCGTCCCGCAAAGGCCTTGCCGATGTCCACGTTCACCCTGATTTTCCTTGCCGCGCTCGTGATCATGGTCGCCACCAAGCTGTGGCTCGCCGCCCGGCAGGTGCGCCATGTCGCGCAGCACCGCCACGCCGTGCCGGCGCGCTTTGCCGACACCATCGCGCTGACCGCACACCAGAAAGCCGCCGACTACACGGTGGCGCGCACGCGGCTGTCGATGCTGGAGGTGCTCACCAGCGCCGCGGTCCTCATCGGCTTCACGATGCTCGGCGGCCTGCAATGGCTCAACGAGTTCTGGCTCGGCACCTTCGGGCCCGGCTACCGCTACGGCGTCGCGCTGATCGCGAGCGTCGCGCTGATCGGCGGCCTCGTCGATCTGCCCTTCTCGCTCTATGGGCAGTTCGGCATCGAGCAGCGCTTCGGCTTCAACAAGATGACGTTCGGGCTCTGGCTCATGGATCTGGTCAAGATGACCGCCGTCGCCTGCGTGCTGGGCGCCCCGCTGCTGCTGGCCGTGCTCTGGCTGATGGACCGCACCGGCGACTACTGGTGGGCCTGGACATGGCTGCTATGGGTTGGCTTCAGCCTGCTGCTGCATGTCATTGCGCCCACGTACATCGCCCCGCTGTTCAACAAATTCGAACCGCTGAACGACGACAGCCTGCGCGCGCGCATCGAGGCGCTGCTGCGCAAATGCGGCTTTGCCAGCAAGGGCGTGTTCGTCATGGACGGCAGCCGCCGCAGTGCCCACGGCAACGCCTATTTCACGGGCTTCGGCGCGGCCAAGCGGATCGTGTTCTTCGACACGCTGCTGGCGCGCCTGGATGGCGAGGAAATCGAGGCCGTGCTCGCGCATGAGCTCGGTCATTTCAAGCGCCGTCATATCGCCAAGATGATGCTTGTCACCTTCGTGCTGTCGCTCGTGTTCCTCGCCGTGCTCGGCTGGATGTCCACGCGCACGTGGTTCTACATGGGCCTCGGCGTGGCGCCGAACTTCGGCACCGACAACCATGCATTGGCGCTCGTGCTGTTCTTCCTCACGCTGCCCGTGTTCACGTTCGTCCTGGGCCCGCTCGCAAGCCAGTCGTCGCGCCGCCACGAGTTCGAGGCCGACGAGTTCGCGGCCAGCCAGACCAACGCGGGTCACCTCGTGTCGGCGCTGGTCAAGCTGTACAAGGACAACGCGTCCACGCTCACGCCCGATCCGCTCTACAGCGCGTTCTACTACTCCCACCCGCCCGCGGCCCAGCGGATCGACCGGCTGCTGGCGCACGCATGACCCGTAGCGCGCGCCATCACAACGCCGGCAAGACTGCCGGCCAGAGCACCGGCAACAACACCGGCAACAGTTCCGAAGCGGCGATCGTCATCGCCGCGCATGGCCGCCACTATGTCGTCGAACTCGACGGCGGGGAGCGGCTGCATGCGTTTCCGCGCGGCAAGAAGAGCGACTGCGCGGTGGGCGACCACGTGCGCATCGAGCGGGCCGCGGCCGACCAGGGCGTGATCGCGGCCGTCGAGCCGCGACGGAACCTGCTGCACCGTTCGGACCAGTTCAAGTCGAAGCTACTCGCCGCCAATATCGATCAGGTCATCATCGTGCTGGCCACGGAGCCGAGCTTCTCCGAAGACCTGCTCGGCCGCGCGCTGGTCTCGGCCGAAGCGCTCGAGATCCGGCCGCTCGTGATCCTCAACAAGACGGATCTGCCGGACCGGCTCGAGGACGCGCGGCGGCGGCTTGCGCTCTATCGCGACCTTGGGTATGAAACGCTCGAACTGTCCGTGCATGCCCAGCCCGAACAGGCGCTGGAACAGCTGCGGCCGCGTACCGCCGGTGTGGCGAGCATCCTCATCGGACAATCGGGCATGGGCAAGTCGTCGCTGCTGAACCTGCTGATTCCGGGCGTGGAAACGCAGACGCGCGAGATCTCCGCCAAGCTGGACTCGGGCAAGCACACGACCACGTTCACGCGGCTCTATCACCTGCCCGGGGCGTGGGCGACGGTCGACGGCCGGCCTGGCTATCTGATCGATTCGCCCGGCTTCCAGGAATTCGGCCTGCATCATCTGAGCGAAGGCATGCTCGAACGCGCGTTTCCGGAATTCCGCCCGCGTCTGACCGAATGCCGGTTCTACAATTGCCACCATATCAACGAGCCCGGCTGCGGCGTGCTGGCGGCGATCGAGGCGGGAGATATCTCGCCGCGGCGGCACGAGCTCTACACGCAGCTGCTCCACGAATCGCGTCAGCAGAAGCCCTGGTAGGGGGAACGTGAGCCAAACGTGAAACTGCTGTTGAGAGCCTCGTCGCTGGTCCATGCCGCGCACTGCCGCAACGTGCTGCGCGCGGCGGGCATGCATGCCGAGCTGCGCAATACGTGGCTGGCCGGCGCGGCGGGCGATATTCCGTTTCAGGAGAGTTCGCCGCAGGTGTGGATCGACGAGGCGGCGAGTGAGAAGGAAGCGTGGGCGGTGCTGAATGCGGCGGCGAATCCGGCGCCGGGACCGCGCTGGCACTGCGTGGCCTGCGACGAATGGCACGAGGCGCAGTTCGCCGCGTGCTGGCGATGCGGCCGGGCCAACGACGCCTGAGCGGCGTTCCGCGTTCCGGGCCCCGGGCCCCGGTGAGTCAGCCTCAGCCCACCCACAACGCCAGCGACAGCATCGCCAGCAGGAGCATCCACAGCACCACGGCGCGCCAGACGAGGCCCACTGCCGATTGCAGCGTGCGCACGCCGGGTTCCAGCCCGAACTCGGGCGGCATCGGATCCGGCCCGGCGTCCTCCATGCCGGGCGCGTAATCGACGCCCGCGAGGCTCGTCCGCAGCATCACGCTCGAATCGTCCTCGGCCAGCGGCGCGCCAAGCCGCACGCCAAGCGCCCCGCCACCGCTCGCGAGCAGGATGCCGTTGACCGCATCGTTCCACTTGCGCGCGTGATTGCGCCACGCATACACGGCGTCTTCGAAATTCCCGACGATCGCAAACCCGATCGCCGTCAGGCGTGACGGCACCCAGTCCAGCACGTAGAACGCCTGCGCGGCGAACCGGCCCAGCGCGGGGCTGCGTTCGTTGGACGGCAGGTTCCACTGGCGTCCCAGATACTCGGCCACGCGATACAGCACCACGCCGCCCGGACCGATCGGCACGAGAAACCAGAAGAACACGCCGAACACATGACGATGCACCGCCACGATGGCGGCCTCGAGCGTATGGCGCACGATCTCGCTCACGGGCATCTCGATGGTCTCGAGCCCCGTCCATTCGGCCAGCAGCGTGCGCGCGGTCAGCACGTCGTCGCGGTTGAGCGCTTCGTGGATATCGGTGAAATAGTGGCTGAACTGCCGGAAGCCGAGCGTGAGGTACAGCAACAGCACGTTCCACGCGAGCGTGAGCGCCACGCTGATCGACGCCAGCAGGTAATGGACGATGACAGCGGCGAGCGTCAGGGGCAGCACGACGGTCAGCCACGCCAGCGCCGCGTCGCGGCGGCGCCCGGTGTCGAACGCGTGCTCGGCCCGTTCGCCCAGCACGCGCACGATGTCATGAATCGGATTGTTGCGGCCCAGGGCCCGGAATTGCTCGGCGATCAGCGCCAGGAGAATGGAAACAAAGGTCATCTCGGTACTGAGTCTCGATACTGAGTGCGGGGCGCGGCACCGAGTGCCGCGCCGGTCGCATGACTGAATGTCCGAGACGATACCATGCCGGATCAGGGCAGGTCGAACACCAGCACTTCCGCGCCATCGCCCTGCTCGATCTTCACTTCCGCCACGTCCTGCAGCTTGGCGGCGTCACCGGCTTCCAGCTTCTGGCCGTTGACCGTCACCCGGCCACGCGCTACGTGCACATAGGCGCGGCGGCCGGCGGCCAGCGTCAGCGCGGCGGACTCGTCGCCCTCGAACAGACCCGCATAGAGCCGGGCATCCTGATGCACGACCACCGAACCCTCGGCGCCGTCCGGGCTCGCCACGAGGCGCAGACGGCCGCGCTTCTCGGCCGTGTCGAAATGGCGCTCTTCATAGCCCGGCTCGATGCCCTGTTGATTCGGCATGATCCAGATTTGCAGGAAGTGCGTCGTGTCGTGCGCCGCGTGGTTGTATTCCGAGTGGCGAACCCCCGTGCCCGCGCTCATGCGCTGCACATCGCCAGGACGGATCACGCTGCCGTTGCCCATGCTGTCCTTGTGGGCCAGCTCGCCTTCGAGCACATAGCTGATGATCTCCATGTCGCGGTGGCCATGCGTGCCAAAACCCATGCCCGGCGCCACGCGGTCCTCGTTGATCACGCGCAGCGGCCCGAACTGGATATGGTTCTGATCGAAATAGTCGGCGAAGGAGAAGCTGTGAAACGACTTCAGCCAGCCATGGTCTGCGTAACCGCGCTCGTTCGACTTACGGATTTCAATCATTTTGATGGCCCTCCTTTAGGCCGTAGGCTTTGCCGAATCGCCCGGATTGTGTGCCGGGTGGGGCGTAATGCGTTGCGATGCTTTGCAGTTTAGGCCTGTCGGAGTATATTGATGGGCACTGCCTTAGAAGCACTTATTCAGAATTTTTGAATCATGGCCCTGTCCCTTGAATCGCTAGAAGTCCTCGACGCCATCGAGCGCAAAGGCAGCTTTGCCGCCGCCGCCCACGAAATGGGCAAGGTGCCGTCGGCGCTGACCTACGTGGTCCGCAAGCTCGAGGACGATCTCGACGTGTTGCTGTTCGACCGACGCCGCCACCGCGCCGAGCTGACGCCAGCCGGGCGCGCGTTGCTCGACGAGGGCCGCCACCTGCTGCACGCGGCCGACGACCTGGCTCGCCGCGTCAAACGGCTGGCCACGGGCTGGGAGGCCACGCTGTCGATCGTCACCGACGACCTCATCAACTTTCGGGCGCTGCTGCCCGTGATCCAGGACTTCTATGCCGAGAACACCGCGACGCGGCTGCGCTTCGGCAAGGAAGTGCTGGGCGGCGCGTGGGACGCGCTCGTCAGCAACCGCGCCGACCTGATCATCGGCGGCGCGTACGAGGCGCCGAGCACGCAGGGCTTCCAGATCCGGCCGCTCGGCACGATGCCGTTCGTGTTCGTGGTGGCCGCGCATCATCCGCTGGCCTCGGTCGAGGGGCCGCTGACGACGATGGAGATCGCCAAGCACCGCATCGTCGCGGTGGGCGATACGTCGCGCAACCTGCCCGCGCGCACGTTCGGCGTGCTCGCCGGTCAGGACGTGCTGGTGGTGCCGAGCATGCGGGACAAGCTCGAGGCGCAGATCCGCGGGCTCGGCTGCGGCTGGCTGCCCGCGCCGATGGCGCAGCCGTTTATCGAGAGCGGCGTGCTGCAGGCGCGGGAGACGGTGGAAATTCGCGCGCCGGGCAACTTCAAGGTGGCATGGCGCACCAGCACGCGCGGCAAGGCGCTGCAATGGTGGGCAGCGAAGCTGGAGGACCCTCGGCTCGCGCAGGCTTTGATTCAGCAAGCGCCGATGCCCGTGATGGAATGAACGCGCCTAAACGTCCCGCCCGCTATCCCGACCCAAACGATGGCGGACCCAGTGATGGCGGCCCAAACCAGGGCGTCCCAAACCACGGCGCCCCAAAACATGGCGCCCCAAACTATCGCGGCCGCTTCGCCCCCTCGCCCACCGGGCCACTCCATATCGGCTCGCTCGTCACCGCGCTGGCCAGCTGGCTCGATGCCCGCGCGCATGGCGGCCAATGGCTCGTGCGCATCGAGGACATCGACTACCCGCGCTGCGTGGCCGGAGCGGACGAGGACATCGTCCGCACGCTGGTAGAGGTCGGCCTCGTCCCCGACGAGCCGCCCGAATGGCAGAGCCGGCGCGAGGCGCGCTATGGCGAGGCGCTGCGCGCGCTGGATGCGGCGGGCCAGCTCTATCCCTGCGGATGCTCGCGCAAGGAGATCGCCGACTCGCTCGTGCACGTGCGCGAACGCCATCAGACGCTCGGCTATCCGGGCACCTGCCGCAACGGACTCCACGGCAAGCTGCCGCGCGCATGGCGCGTGCGCGTGCCCGACGGCCCGGCCGCGACGATCTGTTTCGACGATCGCTGGCAGGGCCGCCAGTGTCAGGACCTGGAGACGGAACTCGGAGACTTTGTCCTGCGGCGCGCGGATGGGCTTTGGGCTTATCAGCTTGCGGTTGTCGTCGACGATGCCGCGCAGGGCATCACGCATATCGTGCGCGGCGCGGACCTGCTGGACTCGACGCCGCGGCAGATCCATCTGCAGCATCTGCTCGGCGCGCCGACGCCCAGTTACCTGCATGTGCCGGTGGTCGTGAACGCGGCGGGCGAAAAGCTCAGCAAGCAGAGCGGCGCGCTGGCCGTCGACGTGCGCGATCCGCTCGCGGCACTGCGCGAGGCCGGCGCGCATCTGGGAATCGTCAACGGCGAAATGACAGTCGCCCGCTGGCTGGAGCGGGCGATCGAGGATTGGAAGGCGCGATGGGTGAGCTAATCAGGTTAGCTCATCGGGTCAGTTGATCACGACTTGCGCGGCACGCCGCCGAGCAGCGCCGCGACGGGACGCTTCGGTGCCTGGCGGCCACGCGTGAGCGCGGCGGCAAGTTCGTCGGCCGGCGACTGCGTCGCGTTGCCATTGCCATGGCTCACGCTCGGCTCGTACGGACGCGAGAAGAACGGATCGTCCGACGGACGGAACGCGGTGCGCGACGACGAACCCTGCTCGCCACGGCGGCGGCGCTCTTCACCGCCACCCTCGCCCGCATCGCGCGCGCGGCGCACGTCGTTGCGCTGGCGGCGGCGGTCGGCTTCCTCGCTGCGCGCGCGTTCGCCGGTCGGGTCGAAGCCTTCGAGCTGACCGCGCGGCACGCTGCGCTTGATCAGCTTCTCGATATCGGCCAGCAGACGGTCGTCGTTACCCGGCACGTAGATCGAGAGCGCATCGCCGCTGGCGCCCGCGCGGCCCGTACGGCCGATACGGTGCACATAGTCTTCCGCGCTGAACGGCAGGTCGAAGTTGATCACGCACGGCATGGCCTGGATATCGAGGCCACGGGCCGCGACGTCGGTGGCCACGAGCGCGTCGATCGTGCCGCTCTTGAAACCTTCGAGCGTCTGCATGCGCTCGGTCTGCGTCTTGTCGCCGTGGATCGCGGCGGCGTTGATGCCCTCGCGTTCGAGATGGCGCGCCAGGCGAGAGCACCCGATCTTGCTGTTTACGAACACGATGCACTGCTTCGACTGGCCCTGCGCGGCGCGCTGCTTCAGCAGATGCACGACCGCGGCCTGCTTGTGGCCGTCCTCGACCTGATAGACCATCTGGCGCACGTTCTCGTTGGTCGAGTTGCTGCGCGCCACTTCGATCGTCACCGGCTGCTTGAGGTAGCTCGCGGCCAGCCGCTTGATCTCGGGCGAGAACGTTGCCGAGAACAGCAGCGTCTGGCGCTGTGCCGGCAGCAGGTTGATGATGCGCTGCAGGTCCGGCAGGAAGCCCATGTCGAGCATGCGGTCCGCTTCGTCGAGCACGAGCATCTGCACCTGCGACAGGTTCACCGACTTCTGTTGCACGTGGTCGAGCAGACGGCCCGGCGTCGCGACGAGGATCTCCACGCCACGGCGCAGCGCATCGGTCTGCGGGTTCATGTCGACGCCGCCGAACACGACCGTGCTGCGCAGGTCCGTGTGCTTGGCGTAACGTGCCACGTTGTCGTAGACCTGATCCGCGAGCTCGCGGGTCGGGGTGAGCATCAGCGCGCGGACCGGATGGCGGGCGGGCGAAGCGCTCGCATTGGCCATCGGCAGCAGGCGCTGGATGATCGGCAGCGCGAACCCAGCGGTCTTGCCCGTGCCGGTCTGCGCGGCCCCCATGACGTCCTTGCCCAGCAGCACGACCGGAATGGCCTGCGCCTGGATCGGCGTCGGCTTCGAGTAGCCTTGTTCGGTAAGGGCGCGCACGATGCGCGCATCCAGCCCGAAGCTGTCGAACGTCTGGTCCGGCGTCGGCTGTTGCGCCGGCGCGGCCGTCTGTTCGGTCTGGGTCTGGTCTGGGAGGTCGGTAGTGGTCATGGGTCTCGGTGTCGTGCGGGCGTCGGGCCCGGCGCAAAACGGACACGCGTCTGATACGGCGGCGATGCGTTGCAGGCAATCGCCTAGAAAATCAAAGACTTGGATTCTAACACCATGACTTGCCCGGGTGATGTCGGAACCCGCAAAATACGCGGCACCGGTGTCGCCGCCACGTCACAACCCCTAGCTTCATCACCGATCAAACCGGCGGCGTATCGACGAAGGCTTCGAACCGCTCGACCGCTGCGGTGAACGCGGCCAGGGCGGGATGCGCGGCGGCGTCTACCCGGCCCGGTAGCATGGCCTGGGTGAATGTCCACACCACCGCCGCCGTGACGTCGGCCTGATTCAGCTCCGCCTGTGCCGCCGGCGTCCGCCGCTGCGCGATTTCCGCTTCCAGCATCGAGAAGGCGCTCGCCCGCTGGCCGTCGACACGGTCGATCCACGGCCGGTGCTGCTTTTCCTCGGGGCGCAGGTTGTGCTCGTAGACGTCCTGCACCACCTTTTCGCAGGCGGCCAGCGCCAGGCCAAGCACGCGCAGGTCCTGCCGCCGGGCGGCGAGGTCACGCGGCATCAGGCTGCGGCCGCTGAGCGCCTCGGCGTAGTCAATGATGAACGTGGAGTCCATGAGCAGCACCCCGTCGTCGCACACGAGCGTGGGCGCCTTGACGACGGGATTGATGGCGCGGAACTGGTCGAACGTCCGGAAGACCGAGACCGATTCGTGGGTGAACGGCACGTCCAGCAGCTTCATCGAGATGGCCGCGCGGCGGACATAGGGGGAGTCGAGCATGCCGATCAGTCTCATGGTCTTGGCCTTCGTGTCGTGTCGTTGGAACCGGAAAACACGATGCTAAACCGTCGCGGCGCGGTTGTGGCGGGATCCACACGTTTCGTCCGCATTGCCTCCCCGCCAAGTGATCACATCGATCATTGAATTGATTGAACTGGTCATTTTTGAGCGATTCGCCTAAACTTCGGCCTGCAAGCGATCGAAACATGATCGGTTCGATCAAAATTCAACAGACGCAGGCCGCATCCCCACGCGGCAGGAGACGAGAATGCAGATTTCCATCAAGCGCGCCATCGAGCGCGTCCCCGGCGGCATGATGATCGTGCCGCTGCTGATCGGTTCGCTGGTCGCGACGTTCGCCCCCGAGGGCCCGAAGTTCTTCGGTTCGTTCACGGGCGCCCTGTTCACCGGCGCCCTGCCGATCCTTGCCGTCTTCTACGTCTGCATGGGCGCGAGCATCAACGTCAAGGCCACGCCGTACATCATCAAGAAAGGCGGCGTGCTGTTCGGCGTCAAGATCGGAACCGCGATGGTGCTCGGCGTGATCATGGGCCACTTCCTCGGCGAATCGCCGATCAGCTCGGGCATGTTCGCGGGCCTGTCCACGCTCGCCGTGGTGGCCGCGATGAACGATACCAACGGCGGTCTCTACATGGCGCTGATGGGCCAGTACGGCAAGCCGGAAGACGTCGGCGCTTACACGATCATGTCGCTCGAGTCGGGTCCGTTCCTGACCATGGTCACGCTCGGTGTGGCCGGTCTTTCCGCATTTCCGTGGCCCACGCTCGTCGGCAGCATCCTTCCGCTCGTGCTCGGCATGCTGCTCGGCAACCTCGACCGCGAGATGCGCGACTTCCTCAGCAAGGCCGTGCCCGTGATGATTCCTTTCTTCGCGCTGGCCCTTGGCGCCGGTCTCGATCTGCACAAGGTGTGGCAGGCTGGGATGCTGGGCCTGGGTCTCGGCGTTGCGGTGGTCGTGATCACGGGGTTCACGCTGTACTTCGCCGACCGTCTGACGGGCGGCACGGGGGTGGCGGGGGTGGCCGCGGCGAGTACGGCGGGCAACGCTGCCGCGGTGCCTACGCTGATTGCCGCGGCGAATCCCGTGTATGAGGAAGCCGCCAAGAGCGCGACGATTCTCGTGGCGGCCTGTGTGGTCGTGACGGCCGTGCTGACGCCGCTGGCCACGGCCTGGGTCGCGCGCCGCGTGGCCAACCGCCAGGCGGACGCCGTGGCGCGGACGGCCGCATGAGCAGCCGCATGCGAAGCAGCTCCATCGGCACGCTGCCCTCGCCCGGCGCGTGGCTGGTGATCGCCGACGATCTGTCGGGCGCCGCCGACTGCGCGATCGGCTTCGCCGCCGCTGGCGCGCGCACGATGGTGACGCTCGATGCGAAGGCTGCGGACGATGCGCTGGCAGGCATCGCGGATGCGGATGTGATCGCGGCCGATGTGGATAGCCGCCGGATGGCGCCCGCGCGGGCCGCTGCGTGCAATGTCGAGGCGTGGCAGCGGCTCGGCGGTGCGCGTGCGGTGCAGGCGCGGCGGCTGTACAAGAAGATCGATTCGACGTTGCGGGGAAACTGGGCTGCCGAGACGGCGGCGTTGCTGCCCCATGCGGGCGTGGCGATCGTCGCGCCGGCCTTTCCCGCGACGGGCCGTACCACGCGCGGTGGCTGCGTCTTCGTGAACGGAGAGCCGCTGGGCGAGTCCGACATCTGGCGGCTCGAAGGGCTGAGCGGCGTGGCCGATATGGCCGCGTTGCTGGCCGTGCATGATGTGCGCACGGCGGTGGTCGAGCTCGACGTGGTCCGCGCCGGCGATGCCGCCGTGCGCGCTCGCATCGCCGCGTTTGTCGCCGAAGGCGTGCGGGCGGTGGTTTGCGATGCCGAGAGCGAAGCCGATATCGGCGTTATCGCCGCCGCCACCGTCTCGCTCGATACGCCCGCGTTCTGGGTCGGCTCCGGCGGCCTTGCGCGTGCGCTGGCCACACACGGAAGCCCCGCCGAGCAAGGTCAAGGCAGCGCCAGCGGGATCGAACACCGCAAAGGCCCCGTGCTCGCGCTGGTGGGCAGCATGTCCGGCGTATCGGGCCGGCAGGCGGCGTTGCTGCGCGCGCGCACGGGCATGGACCATATCGAGATCGCGCCGCAGGTGCTGCGCGACGGATCGGCGCACGCGTCGTGGGCGTCGATCCAGCAGGACATCGCCGGACGCCTGCAAGGCGGCCGCGACCTGCTGATCGGGATCGGCCGCGACGAGGCATTCGACACGGCCGAGGGCCCGACGCTGAGCAACGCACTGGCGGCGCTCGTGCTGCCCTCGTTCGACCACGTTGGCGGGCTGATCGCCACCGGTGGTGAAACGGCACGCGCCATGCTCGCCGCGGCGGGCATCGCGACGCTGCAACTCAGGCATGAAGTGGAACCCGGCGTGCCGCTGTCGCGCACGCTGGAACGACCGGCGCGCCATGTGGCGACAAAAGCCGGAGCGTTCGGTACCGACGCGGCACTATGGCTCGCATGGCGCGCCATGCAGGCCGATTGAATTTACGATTGCCTGCGCAAGCCAGACACGCGGGGCATCAACAAGCAGGATGAAACGACAATGAGCGACTACCTCCCCATCATCGGCATCACCATGGGCGATGCCTCCGGCGTCGGTCCCGAGATCATCGTCAAGAGCCTCGCGCACGATACCGTGTACGCGCAATGCCGCCCGCTGGTGATCGGCGACGCGCAGCGCCTGCGTCAGGCCGCGAAGATCGTGAACAGCAAGCTGGAGGTGCGCGCCATCGCCACCCCCGCGGAAGCCCGCTTCGAAGCCGGCACGATCGACTGTATCGACCTGGGCCTGATCCCCGAGGACCTGCCGTTCGGCAAGCTGTCCGCGCTGGCCGGCGACGCCGCGTTCCGCTACATCGAACGCGCGGTGGAGCTGACGCGCGACGAGCAGATCGACGCGATCTGCACCGCCCCGCTGAACAAGGAAGCACTGCACGCCGGCGGCCACAAATTCCCGGGCCACACCGAGATGCTTGCCCACCTGACCGGCACGCCGGAAGTGTCGATGATGCTCGTGGCGCCGCAACTGCGCGTGATCCACGTGACCACGCACATCGGCCTGCTCGACGCCATCCGCAAGATCGAACCGGCACTGGTGCAACGCGTGATCGAGCGCGGCCATGAAACGCTGCGCCGGGCCGGCATCGCCGACCCGCGCATCGGCGTGTGCGGCATCAACCCGCACGCGGGCGAAAACGGCCTGTTCGGCCACGGCGAAGAAGAAGAGAAGATCATCCCCGCCGTGAATGTCGTGCGGGAGCGCGGCTGGAATGTCGAAGGCCCGCTGCCCGCCGATACGCTGTTCTATCGCGCGGGCCGCGGCGACTTCGACCTCGTCGTCGCGATGTACCACGACCAGGGCCACGGTCCGGTCAAGGTGCTTGGCCTCGAAGCCGGCGTCAACATCACCGTCGGCCTGCCGGTGATCCGCACGTCGGTCGACCATGGCACCGCGTTCGATATCGCGGGCAAGGGCATCGCCGACGAGCGCAGCCTGCTCGAAGCGCTCCGCCAGGGCGCGGAACTGGCCACGCGCCGCTGATCGGCGTCAACCAACGGGTCCCTCTCCGAAGGAGAGGGACCTTCCCTGCCTTCTTGGTAAGATCGCGGTCGTTCCCGAACTCCTGCCCCGCGCCATGAAAGCCGCCGACCGCCGACGTGCCATCCTCGAACGCGTGCTCTCTGGCGTCGACGCCAACGTGGAGCAGCTCGTCGCCGAACTTGGCGTGTCCGAGGCCACCGTGCGCCGCGACCTCACCGCGCTTGCGCGCGAGGGCCGCATCGTGCGGACCTACGGCGGCGCCGCGGCGCTCACGACCGTCGGCTCCCACGAACCCGAAGCCCCGCTCGAAGAACGCAAGGCGCTGCAACGCGACCAGAAGGACGCGATTGCCCGCACCGCTGCAAGCTTTGTCCGCGACGGTGATGCGGTACTGCTCGACAGCGGCACCACGGCCGCCGCGCTGGCCCGCCTGCTGGCCGCACGCGAAGACCTTCACGTCTACACCACAAACCTGCTGGCGGTGAATGCGCTCGCCGGCCTGCCTAAGATCCGCGTCACGCTGATCGGGGGGGACGTGCGCCCTTCGAGCATGGGCACGTTCGGCCCGCTCGCGCAGCTCGCCCTCTCGCGCATCAGCGTCGACAAGGCGTTTCTCGGGGCCGACGGCGTGGTCGCCGGCGTGGGCCTGTGCGAGGCCACGGCCGAACAGGCGTACCTCAAGGAATGCATCATCCGGCAGGCCGCGGACATCTTCGTGCTCGTCGACTCGACCAAGCTGGGCCGCGCGCGGCAGCAGCACTGGACGCCGCTGGAACGCGCGTGGACCCTCGTCACCGATCGCGACGCCTCCAGCGCGCAGCTGGAGCCGTTCCGCGCGCTCAAGCAGGTGCAAGTCACCGTGGCGCCCTGATCTGCCCTGATCTGTCCTGATCGGCAGCGCCTTCGCATAAGCTTTCCCGCTTTTATTCGTTCGCGCCGCGCGATACGCACGGTACGTTGGCAGTTTGCCAACCCCGAGACCGAATCGTGAGCGACGTGCGCAATCCCCGACGACAATTCCTGCGGCAAGGCGCCGCTTCGCTGGCCATGCTCTATGCGGGCAGTGGTGCTTTCGCGCAGGGCCGCGTGGTGCTGAAGGCCGGCGACCAGAAAGGCGGATTCCGCGCGCTGCTCGAAGCCGCCAACGCGCTCGAGGGCGTCCCCTACGATATTCAGTGGACCGAGTTCCCGGCGGCGGCACCGCTCGCCGAAGCGCTCAACGCGGGCGCGGTCGATAGCGGGCCCATCGGCGACGCCCCGGCAATCTTCGCGCTGGCCGCCGGCACGCGCATCAAGCTGATCGGCGCGAACCGCTCGGACCCCTATGGCACCGCCGTGCTCGTACGCCCCGATTCGCCGCTGAAGACGGCGGCCGACCTCAAGGGCAAGACCATCGGCACCAACCGCGGATCCATCGGCCATTACGTCGCGCTCAAGGCGCTCGAGTCGGCCGGGCTGGGGCCGAACGATGCGAACATTCGTTTCCTCCCGCCCGCCGATACCAAGCTCGCGCTGACCAATGGATCGGTCGACGCATGGGCGACATGGGAGCCCTATACAGCGATGGCGGAGACCAGCGGCCACGCACGCGTGCTGGTGAGCGGACGCGGCTTGTCGTCAGGGCTGAGCTTCCTCGCGGCGACGGAAAGCGCGCTTGCGACGAAGCGCGCGGCCCTGCAGGACTTTTTGCAGCGCGTGGTCCGCGCGCAGCGATGGTCGTATCAGCATGTGCCCGAGTACTCGGCCTCGCTGGCGCGCATCATCGGTATCGCGCCGGAAGCCGCGCGGCTGCAGTTCGAGCGGCGCAATACCCAATGGCGGCCAATCGACGCCGCCCTCATCGCCACGCAGCAGTCGACGGCCGACTTCTACCTCAAGACCGGCCTGCTCAAGCAGCGCCTGGACGTGCGCCAGACCTTCGACACGACCTTCGCGCTGCCTGCCTGACCTGCCATACCGGAGGCCTTACACCACCCGGAAGGCGTGGGTGCCGTCGCGATCGAGTTGCGCGATCAGGCCGAACTCCCAGTCGAGATAGGCCTGCATCGCGGCAGCGGCATTGTCGGTGCCTTCATACGGACGGCGATAGCGATCGGTGCGCGGCACCGACAGGCGCGTTTCGCCCTGCTCCACGGCGAGCCCCGCCGCGATCCACGCGCTCGTGCCCCCTTCCAGCACATGCACCGTGGCGTCGCTGCCCTGCGCCGCGAGCAAGGCCCGCAGATCGACGGCCGCGAAGCGCGCGAGCTGGCTCGTGCCGCAGGTGAGGACGTAGCGGCGCGCCTTTGGAATCGTCTTCAGCGCATCCGCGAGTTGCGCGCGGATCGCGAACCATGCGCCGGGAATGTGCTGGCGCACGTAGTTCGCGCTGGCCGTGACGTCGAGCACGGCGGTGTCGCCGGCATCGATCCACGTCGCCAGCGTGGCCGGGCGGATGGTGTCGGTTGGCGCGGCCTCCGGCGCGGGGACCTTCGTCGCGCCACGCTCGCTGCGCGCGCCGTCATCGGTGGGTTCGACCACCGTCACGTCCCACCCCATCTGCGCGAGCCATGACGCGGTCATGTCCGCGCGCACGCCATCGTCGTCGGCCAGCACGATACGCGCGCCGCGCACGGGCGCGCTGTGATCGGTCTCCTGCACGAGCTGGCCGCCCGGCGCGTTGACGAAGCCCGGCAGATGGCCATCCGCGAATTCCTCGGGCGTGCGCACGTCGAATCGATATACGGTGCGCCCCGGCGCTTCGAGCGTATGCAAGGCATCGTGGGCAAGGCGTTGCACGCCCGCGCGCGTGGCGATCTCGCGAGCCCCCGCGCGGGCGGCGTCCCGGCGCGCCGCGTCGACGACCGCGGGTGCGCGGCGGCTCGCACCGTGATCGAGCGACTGGCCGGCCAGCGTCCAGCCGATCGTGCCGTTGCGCAATGCCGCAACGGGATTCGGCACGCCCGCGTTGATCAGCGACTGCGTGCCGATGATGCTCCGCGTGCGCCCCGCGCAATTGACGATGATGCGCGTCGCCGGATTCGGCGCGAGCTCGCGCGCGCGCAACACCAGCTCAGCGCCCGGCACGCTCGTCGCCGTGGGGATGCTCATGGTCTGGTATTCATCGAAGCGGCGCGCATCGACGATGACGACGTCCGCCTTCGCATCGATCAGCGCCTGGACCTCGGGCGCGGACAGCGATGGCGTATGGCGCTTCGATTCGACCAGTTCGCCGAACGACTTGCTCGGCACGTTGACGTCGCGGAAGGTCTCGCCACCGCCCGCGATCCAGCCATCGAGACCGCCTTCGAGCGCGGTCACGTCCGTATAGCCGAGCGAACGCAGAACGGCCACCGCGCGCGGCGCCAGGTCTTCATCGCCATGCACGCCATAGACGACGATGCGCGTGTCGCGGCGCGGAATGCGCGACCACGCCTGCAGTTCGAGCTTCGACAGCGGGAAATTCGACGCCCACAGCGGATGCGATTGCGCGTACGGATCTTCCTCGCGCACGTCGAGCAGCGCGATCTCGGCGCCCTCGAGCAGGGCTTGGCGAACGGCGGCGGGAGATGTGGTGGCGATGGCGGGGGTAGCGGCGGTCATGACGCGATCGGGTCCTTCGAACGGTCCCACGGGTTAGGCAGGAAAGGATTGGAATAGCCGGAGATGAACGACTTCGTCTCGCCCTCCTCCGTGTAGACGTGTCGGCGTACCGCGCCGATGTTGGCGCCGTACACATGAATGCTGATAGAGACGCGGTCCTGGAACGCGTTGTGCACGCGGTGGATGTCGCCCACACGCGGCGACACGGCCTCGACGTGGCCGGGCTCCAGACGGATGGCCTCCCCATGCGGGCGTGGCCGGCCCTCCGCGTCGAGCGCATAGGGCTGCGAGTACTCGGCGCCGCGCAGCATGCCGATCAGGCCCCAGACGGTGTGGTCGTGGATCGGCGTACGCTGGCCCGGCCCCCACACGAAGCTGACGATGGAGAACCGCTCCGCGGAATCGCAGTGCAGCAGCATCTGCTGGTAGTACTCGGGATGCGGCTGCGCGAAGGCGTCGGGCAGCCAGTCGTCGCGCGCCACCAGCGTGGCCAGCAATTGCCCGCCCTGCTCGAGGATGCGGGGCTCGTCGGGATGCTGGTCGAGCAGGCGCGTGAGGTCGGTGATGAACTCGCGCAGCGGCGCGAGCGAGCGCGTCACGGGAATGGCGGGGTCGGACATGTCGTCTCCATGCGTGATTGGTATGTTACCCGCCACAGTATCCGAAAACGTGCCGGCCGGGTGGGGCTGCATCGGCACGATGCCCCGTCGTTCCATCGTCCCATCATCCCATCGTCCCTTCGTCCCATATTCAAGCCTCCAGCGCCTCGCGGCCGGCCGCGACGAGGATCGAATCGTTCTGCGGCGTGTGGATGCGGCTGCAGAGCACGTCGCGATAGTGACGTTCGAGCGGATTGTTGCGGCTGAGGCCGTGATTGCCGGACAACTGGAGCGCGAGTTCCAGCGCGCGGATCGCGTTGCCCGTGACGGTGAATTTCAACAGGCCGCTGTCCTGCGCCGTGCCGGGCGCGCCCCGATCGGCGTCCGCGGCGGCCGCGTCGAGCAGCACCGCGTTGGTGCGCAGCAGCGCGGCGATTTCGCCCGCATGTTCCTGCACGCGCGGCAGCGATGCCAGCGGCGCGCCGAGACTGCCGGGCGCGCGGGCGCGCAGAAAGCCGCGCAGCCAGTCGAAGCCCGCCCGCGCGACCGCATCGTAGAGGCTGCCCAGCAGCACGATCATCCACGCCTGCTGATCGGCGTTGGCGTCGATATCGGCCTGACTGGCGCCGGCCGGCGCCCACGCCGCCGGCGCGCGCACATCGACCGCGTGCGCCGCGGGAATCCATACGTCGTCGATCACGGCCTCGTGGCTGCCCGAGGCGCGCAGGCCGAGATGGTTCCAGCTTTCGACGATCGTGATGTTGCCGCGAATGTTCTCCAGGCCCGCGGCGGGCCCGGGCACGAGGAAGATGCCGACGCGCGGCTCCGGCTCGTCGGTACGGGCCCACACCGACAGCCACCGCAGCGCGGGGATGCCGGTCGTGTAGAGCTTGTGGCCGCTCACGCGCCAGCCATCCTCCACGCGGCGCGCGATGGTGGCGGGCAGACCGCCGCGCGCGGGCGAGCCCAGCTGGGGTTCGACGCGCAGCGCGTTGATCAGCGCACCGTGCTCCACCGCGGTGGCGAAGACCTCGCGGCGCACCGGGTCGGGCCAATGCGCATCGCGGCGGCCGATCGCCCTGTGCTGCAGGTAGGTCATCGTCAGCACGAGTGCCGTGGCGGCATCGCCGCGCGCCACGGCCGCCACGATGCGACGCGCCTCGGACAGGCTCGCGCCGCCGCCGCCGTGCTCGCGCGGCACCACCTGCGCGATGAGGCCCTCCGCATGCAGCAGCGCGAAGTTGTCGTGCGGGAACGCCCCACTGGCGTCGTGTGTCGCGGCGTTGGCGGCCAGGCGCGCGGTGATGGCCGCCAGCCGGTCCTCGGCGATGGCTGTGCCGGAGAGCGGCGCGCTGGAGAAAGGTGCACCCGCGAAGGCATCGGCACGCAGGAGAACGGTGGACATGCGATGAGGCCCGTGGCCCGGGCGGCTAGCGTGAAACGTCACAGCGTATCGCGCGGGCCCCGCCGGCCTAACGACGAAGTTCGCATAAGCATGCGCGGCGCGCATTCATATGCATGCGCAGGTTTCGCACATAAGCACGCGCATTTTTCTTCCTTCTGCCGCGCCGCGCCATGACGTACGTTTTCGGTCAGTCCGCATTCCCCTCAGGAGAGACAGATGACCGTGGGTGTCAACTTTATCGGCATGATTCAGAGTCAGAAGACGTCGGAGATCCATCCGCCCAATCCGGATGGCCCCGTCGTCGATCGCGACTACGTGCGCGCCTTCGCGCAGGCCCATGAGCAGGCCGGCTTCGACCGCATTCTCGTGCCGCATCATTCCACGGGTCCCTCCGCCACGCTCACCATCTCGTATGCGGCCACGCAGACCGAGCGCGTGCACTTCATGCTCGCGCATTGTCCGGGCTTCACATCGCCGACGCTGGCCGCGCGCCAGATCGCGACACTCGATCAGTTCAGCGGCGGCCGCCTCGGCGTCCACTTCATCTCGGGCGGTTCCGACGACGAACAGCAACGCGACGGAGATTACCTGAACCACGACGAACGCTACGCGCGCACGGACGAGTACCTTGGCATCCTGCGCCGCATCTGGACCGAGTCCAGGCCGTTCGACCACGAAGGGACCTATTACCGCTTCCGCAACGGCTTCTCCGAGGTCAAGCCCGCGCAGAAGCCGCACGTGCCGATCTTCTTCGGTGGCGCGTCGGATGCCGCGATTCCGGTCGCGGGCAAGCACGCGGATGTCTACGCGCTGTGGGGGGAATCGCTGGACCAGGTGCGCGAACTCACCACGCGCGTGCGCGCGGAGGCCGCCACCCATGGCCGCGACGTGCAGTTCTCGATCTCGTTCCGGCCCGTGCTGGCGGACACCGAAGCCAAAGCCTGGGCGCGCGCGGAGAACATCCTCGAACGCACGCGTGCGCTGCGTGTGCAGGCCGGTTATAGCCGAGGCGGCCCGCAGCAGAGCGAAGGCGCGCGCCGCCTGCTTGCCGCGGCGGAGCGCGGCGATCGCGTCGATCAGTGCCTCTGGACCGCGATCGCCCGCGAGACCGGCGGACGTTCGAACTCGACGGGTCTGGTCGGCACGCCCGAGCAGGTCGCGCAGGCGCTGCTTGCCTACTACGACCTTGGCGTGACCACGTTCCTGATCCGCGGGTTCGATCCGCTCGAGGACGTGGTCGACTATGGCCGCGAGCTCATTCCGCGTGTGCGCGAACTCGTCGCGCAGCGCGAGGCGGATCGCGCGCAGAAGGCGGCCTGATCATGAGCGCCGTCCTTCCCATCCAGCGTGGTGAGCCTTTCTCCGCGCGCTTCAACGCCGAACCGAAGCAGAAGTTCTTCTTCGACCCCGTGCCCCCGCGCCCGACCGTGGAGGCGGAGCGCCGCCACCGTCAGGAGCGGCTCGCCGGCGCATTCCGCATCTTCGCGCGCCATGGTTTCGACCTCGGCCTCGCCGGTCATATCACCGCGCGCGATCCCGAGCTGACGGACCATTTCTGGGTCAATCCGCTCGGACTGCATTTCTCGCGCATCCGCGTCTCGGACCTCCTGCTTGTGAATGCGCGCGGAGAGACCGTCATCGGCGATCGCCCGCTCAACAAGGCCGCGTTCGCCATCCATGCCGCGATCCACGAGGCGCATCCGCATGTCGTGGCCGCCGCGCATACGCACTCGACGTATGGCAAGGCGTGGTCCACGCTCGGCCGAAAGCTCGACCCATTGACGCAGGACTCCTGCTCGTTCTTCGAGGATCACGCGCTCTACGACGAATTCCACGGCATGGTCGTGGACGACACCGAGGGCAACCGCATCGCGCGCGCGCTGGACAAGGGCGACGGCAAGACCTACAAGGGCGCGATCCTCAAGAACCACGGCATCCTCACCGCGGGCCCGACGGTCGAGGCGACCGCATGGTGGTACATCGCGCTCGAGAACGCCGCGCATACGCAACTGCTCGCCGAGGCCGCGGGGACACCGCAGCCGATCGACGAGGCCACCGCGCGGCATACGCATGGACAGGTCGGAGGCAACGAGGGGTCGTTGCATGCATTCGAGAGCCTGTACGCGGGACTGGTCGCCGCGGAGCCCGATCTGCTCGACTGATCTGCTCGACCGACTATCGACACCAACAATTCCATCACGGGGAGTGAAATCATGAGCCAGAGCCATCCTGCCGATGGGCGCCGTCGTGTGCTGCGCGCCGCCGGCGCCGCCGCCATCGCGGCACCCGCATTGATCCTGGGCCGCAAGGCCTGGTCCGCGCCGCGCAAGCTGACGTTCGCGTGGAACCAGAACTCGTTCTGCCTCACGCCCATCGTGGCGGCGCAGGAGCGGGGCTTCTTCGAGAAGAACGGTCTGCAGGTGGACCTGATCAACTACAGCGGTTCGACGGACCAGCTGCTGGAGTCGATCGCGACGGGCAAGGCCGATGCCGCGGTCGGCATGATCCACCGCTGGCTCAAGCCGCTGGAAGCCGGCTTCGACGTGAAGATCATCGGCAGCTCCCACGGCGGTTGCGTGCGGCTGGTCGGCGCGAAGGCCGCCGGGGTGACGAACCTCCAGGCGCTGAAGGGCAAGACTGTCGGCGTGAGCGACCTCGCCGCGCCGGGCAAGCACTTCTTCACGATCCTGCTGGCGAAGAACGGCATCGATCCCGATCGCGATATCACATGGCGCCAGTACCCGGCTGACCTGCTCGGCGTGGCCGTGGACAAGGGCGAGATCCAGGCGATCGCGGATGGCGATCCGAACCTGTATCTGCTCGAGAAGCGCACGAACGGCGCATACGTCGAGCTCGCCACCAACCTCACCGGCGAATACGCGCGCAAGGTGTGCTGCGTGATCGGCGCGCGCGGGGAACTCGTGCGCAATGACCGTCCCGCGGCAGCGGCGCTCGCGCGGTCGATCGTGCAGGCGACGGACTTCGTCAACGAGAATCCGAACGAAGCGGCCAAGATCTTCGCGAAGTATTCGCCGAAGATCGATCCGAGCGATCTGCGCAAGCTGTACTCGACGCTGACCTATACGCACCATCCCACGGGTACCGACCTGCAGGAAGAGATCGCGTTCTTCGCGCAGGATTTCCAGCGGATTGGCGTGCTGAAGAAAACGACCGATACCAAACGTCTGGCACAGCATGTCTACGCGAACGTCCTTGGCTGACATGGAGTAATTCGATGACGACGAGTCAACCGGCATTGCAGCCTTCGCTTGCACAGCCGCTTGCCCCCGCAAGGGGTCGCGCGCGCTTGTGGAAAACCGGCCTGCTCGCCGCCACAACATGGGCCGCGTTCGGCCTCCTGACATGGCAATGGCCCAACCATGTCGTGGGCTTCAGCGACTGGGCCTACACGAACGAGCTTGGCATCGCGGCGCTCGTCGTGGCCGCGTTCATCGCGCTGGTGGCGATCCTCGGCAACACCGGGAGTCACCCTGCCACGCGCAATGCGCCGCAGCGCGCGGTGGCGGCGCTGCACGTCGCCGGTCCCTGGCTCGTTGCCGTGCCCGTGGTGCTGGCCGCGTGGGAATTCCTCACCGCCAAGACCGCCACGCTGCCCACGCCATTCTTCGCGCCGCCGCAGGCGCTGATCGAGGTGTATATCGACGACTGGAAGCGGCTGGGCGACAGCGTGATCAACACGCTTCGGCTGCTGGCGTTTGGCGTCGCATGGGGCGGCGTGGTGGGCTTCCTGATCGGCGTGTCGATCGGCTGGTCGCGGCGCATCGGCTATTGGGTGCATCCCGTGCTGCGCGTGCTTGGCCCGTTGCCCTCCACGGCGCTGCTGCCGCTTACGTTCTACTTCTTCCCGTCGAGCTACTCCGCCGCCGTGTTCCTGATCGCGCTGGCCACCGCGTTTCCGGTGGCGGTGCTCACGTGGTCCGGTGTCGCGAGCGTCAACAAGAGCTACTACGACGTGGCGCGCACGCTGGGCGCGTCGGGCTGGTTTCTCGTGTTGCGCGTGGCCATTCCGGCCGCGCTGCCGCAGGTGTTCGTCGGGCTCTTCATGGGCCTTGGCGCCTCGTTCTCGGTGCTCGTCACCGCGGAGATGATGGGCGTCAAGTCGGGCCTGGGCTGGTATCTGACGTGGGCGCAGGGGTGGGCCTCGTACGTCAACATGTATGCGGCGCTGATCGTGATGGCGCTGCTCTTCTCCGGCGTCATCACGTTGCTGTTCGTCGTGCGGGACCGGGCGTTGTCGTGGCAGAAGGGGACGGTCAAATGGTAACGCCTGTCATCGCTCAAGCGGCGACGCCCGCATCGCGCGCGCCCGCGCCGGGGGTTGCGCCGGGGGTTGCGCCGGGGGTTGCGCCCGGGGTTGCGCGCGGGGTTGCGCCCGCCATCGGGCATCCGCAAGGCGCGGCCCCGGCCATCGGCGCGCGCATCGACATCCGCAACGTCAGCCATGCCTTCGGCGACGGCGCGGGCCGCCTGCCCGTGCTCGAGGACGTCAACCTCTCGGTCGCGCCCGGCGAATTCGTCGCGTTGCTGGGTCCCAGCGGCTGCGGCAAGTCGACGCTGCTGCGGCTCGTGGCCGGGCTGGAGACGCCCGTCGAAGGCGACATTCTTCAGGACGGCACGCCGATCACGGCGCCCGATCCGTCGCGCATCGTCGTGTTCCAGGACCCGACGCTGTATCCGTGGCGGCGCGTGTGGGACAACGTTGCGCTCGGATTGCAGGCGCGGGGCATCGTCAAGCAGCAACGGCATCGCGTCGACGCGGCATTGAAGCGTGTCGGACTGGAAGCGTTCGACCGCGCCTTTCCGCATCAGCTTTCGGGCGGCATGGCGCAGCGCGTGGCGCTCGCCCGTGCGCTGGTGAACGATCCGCGCCTGCTGGTGCTCGACGAACCGCTCGGCAAGCTCGACTCGCTCACGCGTCTGGCCATGCAGAGCGAACTCGTCGAACTGTGGCAACGCTCGGGCTTCTCCGCGCTGCTCGTGACGCACGATGTGGAAGAGGCCTTGTTCCTCGCCCAGCGCGTGATCGTCTTCAGCCAACGCCCCGCGCGCATCACGGCGGAGCTCAAGGTAGACCTTCCCTACCCCCGCCACCGCGGCGACCCCCGCCTCACCGAGCTCCGCCACGAGGCCCTCCGCCACCTGGGGCTCGATGCCAGTTGGTAGCGTTCGCCGCGGCGCAGGGCGATGAACGCGCCGCCGCCTCAGTTGTGGCTCAACGCCCTGCTCGCCGCCATCGATCATGCGCAGCGCGGATTGCTGCGTCTGTGGCATGCGCTGGGCCTCACCGGCGATAGCCATGGGCAGCCCGCGTGGCCGTGGGCGCGCCGGGTCGTGGGCGAAACGCTGCTGATCGATCTCGGGCTCGCGCGCCAGTTGCTGTGGTGCCTCGCCGCCATCGTCGTGGCGGTGTTGGCCGTGGGGCTGAGTCTCGCATGGAAACGCAGGCGTCTGCCGGTGCTCGCCATCGGCGCCCTGGCGCTCGTCATCGCCCCATGGCCGTCCGCCTCGCTGGTGCTCGGCCCGGCCGTACCCACCAGCTTCCATACCAGCCCTACAAACTTTGACGTCGGCACGATCGCGCGCGGCGAGCAGGTGTACGCCGCGCACTGCGCCGCCTGCCATGGCGCCGACGGCCGTGGCGAAGGGCCGCTGGCGCAAACGCTCACCCGCTGGCCCCCCACCATCGTCAGCCCGTTGCTCGGCCGCCGCGCCGACGGGGAAATGTTCTGGCACGTGCTCGACGGCATGCGGGACGCGCGCGGCGCGATCACCATGCCCGCCTTCGCGGGCGAGCTCGACGACCGCGACACATGGGCCGTGCTCGATTACATGCGCGTGCTGTCCGCGCGCACGGGCGCGATCGTGTTCGGCAGCTGGCCCGTGCCGTTGCGGTTGCCCGAGCTCACCGTGCAGTGCGGTGAGGACCCGCCTCGTTCGCTTGCCGCATGGCGTGGCGCGCAACGTGTGCGCGTGGTACTGGCCGACGGGCTGGCCGACGGCAGGCGCGACACGCTGCCGCTGGAAGACCCCCGGTTCCAGACGCTCGTCGTCACGCGCGACGCACGACCGCTGCGGGACGTGCCGCAATTCCGTGCGGCCTGCACCGCTGTATCGCCCGCCGCGTGGGACGTGTTCGCGCAAATCGCCGGCATCGAAGGGAAACGGCGCATCGAGCGCATCGAGGGCATGACGCTGCTGAGCGACCGCGACGGCTGGCTGCGCGCACGCGCGGCCGCGGGGGAGGATGCCGCATTGCTATGCAAGGCTGGCGACGGTGGCGGCACGGGTGTGCGTCAGGACCTCACCGCGCTCGTGCTCGAGATGGACGCGGAGCCCGTGCGCTTCGTCAAAGGCGGCTTCGTGCATTGAGCGGGGCATAAGCAAGCGCGAAACTCTTCGTTCCCGGCTGCGCGGGGCGCACCTACCATCGATGGCTGCCTTCGACACTCGACCTGCCAACATGGACCGCCGCGACTTCCTGACTTCCACCGCCCTGCTCTCGCTAGGCCTGCCGTTCTCCGCCGAAGCCTTCGCCCAGGCAAACACTCAAAGCGCCAAGCCGATACGCGGCGGCATCCTGAACGTTGCGGTCTCGCCGGAACCGACACTGCTCACCTCCGCATTCATCACCACGATGAACATCGGTCAGGTGTCTAGCAAGGTGCTCGAGGGCCTCGTCGCGTACGACCTGAACCTGCAGCCCGTGCCAGCGCTCGCCACCTCGTGGAACACCTCCGCCGATGGCCTGACCACGACGTTCTACCTGCGCAAGGGCGTCAAATGGCATGACGGCAAGGACTTCACCGCCGCCGACGTCCGCTACACGCTGCTCGAAGTCTGGAAGACGCTGCACCCTTTCGGCCGCGCCGCGTTCGCCAACGTGACGGCGGTGGACACGCCCGACCCGCACACGGTGATCATCCGGCTGTCGTCGCCAGCACCCTACCTCATCAATTACATCAACACCTACGGCGCGCAGGTCCTGCCCAAACATCTCTATGAGGGCAAGGATGTGCTCAGCAACCCGGTCAACAACGCACCGATCGGCACCGGTCCGTTCGTCTTCAAGGAATGGGTCAAGGGCAGCCACGTGAGGCTGGAACGCAATCCGAACTACTGGCAGAAGGACCAGCCCTATCTCGATGGCGTGGTCTTCAAGTTTATCCCCGATGCGGCCGCGCGCACCGTGGCGCTCGAAGCTGGCGAGCTGGACGTCGCGCTGGGTTCCAGCATTCCGCTGTCGAACCTCACGCGCTTCCAGGACAAGCAGCGCTACCGCATCAACCTCGACGATGGCCGCTACCTCGCCACGATCTTCCTGACGCAGTTCAACGTCCGCAAGCCGTATTTCGCGGACAAGCGCGTCCGGCAGGCCTTCGCCCATGCGATCGACCGCAACGCGCTGCTCAAGGTCGTATTCCTCGGCTACGGCAAGCCGGCGACCGGACCCGTGCCGTCGTCCGTGGTCAACTACTATTCGCCGGAGACGAAGCAGTATGCCTTCGACGTCAACAAGGCCAAGGCGCTGCTCGACGAAGCCGGCCTGAAGCCGGGCGCGGATGGCAAGCGCCTGCGCATCACGCTCGACTACGATGGCGGTGGCGGCGTTACGGCAAGCCGGCCCGCGGAGTTCATCAAGCAGTCGCTCGCGCGCGTGGGCGTGGACGTGGAACTGCGTGCCGGCGACACGGCCACCTATCTGCGGCGCGTGTTCACCGATCAGGACTACGACCTGATGATCTCGAGCCTGCACCGCCTGCCCGATCCCACGCTCGGCGTGCAGCGGCTCTTCTGGACGAAAAACATCATCAAGGGCGCGCCATGGACCAACGGCTCGGGTTATTCGAACCCCGAGCTCGACCGCGTCATGGAGGCCGCGGGCCGCGAGGCCGACGTCGCCAAGCGCAAGGCGCTGATCAAGACGTGGCAGCAGATCGTGCAGGACGACGTGCCGGTGCTGGACCTCGTCGAGCAGACGTGGGTCACCGTGTCCAGCGCGCGCTTCCACAAGACCACGCCGCAGGGCGACGGCCTGTTCGCGTCGTATGCCGACGCATGGCTCGCGCCAAAGGCCTGACGTCATGCGATCGCGCGTCATCGTCTTCCTGCGCCGGCGGCTGCTGCAGGTGGTGCCCGTTGTTGTCGGCATCGCGCTGCTCAACTTCCTCATCCTGCAGCTCGCGCCCGGCGACGTGGTGGACGTGCTCGCGGGCGAGGCGGGCGCGGCCACGCCGGAGACCATGGCGCAGCTGCGCGCGAGCTTCGGCCTCGACCAGCCGGTGTGGCTGCAGCTCGTGCATTACCTCGGCAATGTGGCCACGCTCGATCTGGGATTCTCGTACCGGCAGAACCTGCCGGTCTTCGACCTGATCATGCAACGCCTGCCCGCGACGCTGCTGCTGATGGCGCTCGCGATGACGCTCGCCCTCGCGCTGGGCATCGTGTTCGGCGTGATCAGCGCGGTCTGGGTCCATCGCTGGCCCGATCGCGTGATCTCGATGACCGCGCTGGTCGCCTATGCCATGCCGACGTTCTGGCTTGGCCTGATGGCGATCGTGCTGTTCTCCGCGCGCCTCGGCTGGTTGCCATCCGGCGGCATGGTCGACGTGGGCGCGGGTCATCGGGGCCTCGCCTACGTGCTCGACGTCGCGCGGCACGCGATCATGCCGACCTGCACGCTCGCGACGTTCTACCTCGCGGTCTATGCGCGGCTCGTGCGCACCGCCATGCTGGAGCTCGATGGCGCGGACTTCGTGCGCACGGCGCGCGCCAAGGGCGCGGGCGAGGTCCGCGTGACGCTGGCCCACGCGCTGCGCAACGCGCTGCTGCCGCTCGTGACGATGGCGGGCTATCAGGTCGGCTCGCTGCTGAGCGGCGCGGTGCTCGTGGAATCTGTCTTCAGCTGGCCTGGCCTTGGCCGTCTGGCTTTCGAGTCCGTGCTCGCGCGCGATTTCAATCTGTTGCTCGGCATCCTGCTGCTGAGTTCGCTGCTCGTGACGCTCGTCAACATCGTCGTGGATCTGCTCTACGCCGCGATCGACCCGCGCGTGTCCATCACTCATGCGGGAGGCCGGGCATGAACACCATTGCGCATCCCGCTCCAACGCGGCAGCGCCGGCTGCCGGGACTCGCGTTCGTGCGGCGGCATCCCACGCTGTCCGTCGGTCTGCTGCTGCTTGCCGCCATTGTGCTGCTGGCCGCGTTCGGCCCGCTGCTTTATCCCGGCGATCCGTGGGAGATGGCCGGCGCGCCGATGCTGTGGCCCGGCGACGATCCGGCGCATCCACTGGGCACCGACTTTATGGGACGCGACCTTGCCACGGGGCTCGCCTCCGGGGCGCGCGTCTCGCTGCTGATCGGCCTCGTCAGCACGGCGCTCTCCGCGACGCTCGGCATCGCGGTCGGGGCAATCGGCGGCTACTTCCGTGGTCCGATCGATACCGCCCTCATGCGGCTGACCGAACTGTTCCAGACGGTCCCGAAGTTCGTGCTGGCCGTCGTGCTCGTGGCGATCTTCAAGCCATCCGTCACGACGGTGGTGCTTGCGATTGGCGTCGTCTCGTGGCCATCTACCGCGCGGCTCGTGCGCGCGGAGTTCCTGTCGCTGCGCGAACGGGAGTTCGTGCTCGCCGCGGAAACGATCGGCATGGGGCATGCGCGCATCATCCTCACGCAGATCCTGCCCAACGCATTGCCGCCGGTCATCGCCATGGCGACGTTGACGGTCGCCACCGCGATCCAGACGGAGGCGTCGCTATCCTTTCTTGGCCTCGGCGATCCGAACGTGATGAGCTGGGGCACGATCATCGGCAGCGGGCGAGAGCAGGTGGCCGACGCCTGGTACATCTGCGCGCTGCCGGGTCTTGCGATCGTGCTCACGGTGCTCGCATTCAACCTTGTGGGCGAGGGGCTCAACGACGCGCTCAATCCGCATCTGCGGCAACGGAAGGGATGACCATGCCATTGCTCGATGTGCGCGGTCTGCGCACTACCTTCGATACCGCGACCGGGACGGTCACCGCCGTGCGCGACGTCTCGCTGACCGTCGAACGCGGCGAGACGCTGGCGCTGGTTGGCGAGAGCGGCTCCGGCAAGTCGGTGACGGCATGCTCGCTGCTGCGGCTGCTGCCGCGCCGTGGCGCACGCGTGACGGCCGGCGAGGCCTGGTTCGATGGCATCGATCTGCTGTCGCTCGGCGATGCCCGCATGCGGGCGATCCGCGGCGATCGTATCGCGATGATCTTCCAGGAGCCGATGTCGGCGCTCAATCCCGTCATGCGCATTGGCGACCAGATCGTCGAGGCGATTCGCCTGCACCGGCGCGTGACCCGCGCGGAGGCGGAGGCGCGGACGATCGCGTTGCTCGAACAGGTGCGCATGCCTTCGCCGCGCGAACGGGCGCGGGATTTTCCGCATCAGTTGTCGGGCGGCATGCGGCAGCGCGCGATGATCGCGATCGCGCTCGCGGGCGAGCCCGATTTGCTGATCGCCGACGAGCCGACCACCGCGCTCGACGTCACGACGCAGGCGCAGATTCTCGCCTTGCTCAAGCGTCTGCAGCGCGAGACGGGTATGGCGCTGCTGCTGATCACGCACGACCTTGGCGTGGTCGCGGAAACCGCGGACCGCGCGGCGGTCATGTATGCGGGACGCATCATCGAACAGGGCGATGTCGGCACGCTGCTCGCGCGGCCCGCGCATCCTTACACCGCAGGCCTGCTCGCCTCGCAGGCCATCGACGCGCTGACGCCGGGGAGCCGACTGCCCGAGATTCCGGGCACGGTCCCGCCGTTGTCCGCCATGCCGCCCGGCTGCGCCTTCGCGCCGCGGTGCGCGCACGCGCGGCCGGTGTGCGCGCAGGCGGCGCCCGCCCTCGTGGCGCATGGCGCGGGCCAGCTCGCGTGCCACGCGCCGATCGTGCCGGCCGAAGCGACCCTCCACCGCGCGCCGCGTGGAGACGCCGCCGCAAGGCAACCCACCACGCCAGCCTCGGCCGGCAGGGCCCACGCGCGCGCCGAGGTGACCGCATGATCGCCACCGCATCGCCCATCGCATCGTCCGCCGCATCGCCCACCGCATCGTCCGCCAGCGCGGCCGATACGGCCGCCGAGGTAGCGGACGCGGCCACCCCCCTCGTCTCCCTCCGTAACGTCTCCCGCCACTACCGCACCGACGGCGGCACCGTGCGCGCGCTCGATGGGGTTTCGCTCGACGTGCGGCGCGGCGAGACGCTGGGGCTCGTTGGCGAGAGCGGCTGCGGAAAATCGACGATCGCGCGCGTGGTCATGCGCCTGACGCCCGCCGATGAAGGCGAGGTGCTGTTGGACGGCGAAGACATCGCGCAACGCGCGGGCCGCCAGCTCGCACCACTGCGCGAGCGCATCCAGATGGTGTTTCAGGACCCCGCCGCCTCCCTGAACCCGCGCGTGACCATCGGCCGCGCGCTCGAGGAGCCGCTGATCGTGCATCGTCGCGGCAATGCCAGCGAGCGGCGCGCACAGGTGCACGAGATGCTGGAACGTGTGGGCCTGCGCACAGACATGGCGACCCGATTGCCGCACGAGCTATCCGGCGGCCAGCGCCAGCGCGTCGCCATCGCGCGCGCACTGATGCTGTCGCCCGACATCATCGTCTGCGACGAAGCGGTCTCCGCATTGGACGTATCGATCCGCGCGCAGGTGCTGAACCTGCTGCTCGACCTGCGCGCCTCCCTCGGCATCGCATACCTGTTCATTTCGCACGACCTCTCCGTCGTGCGCCACATGTCGGATCGCATCGCGGTGATGTACCTCGGGCAGATCGTCGAATACGGTCCGCGCGACGCCGTGTGGGACAACCCGCGCCACCCCTACACACGCGCGCTCATGGCCGCCGCACCGGTGGTCCGCGCCGGCACGCATGCCCAGCCGCGTATCGAGACGCGGCCTGTCATCGAAGGGGAATTGCCCAGTCCGCTCGCCCCGCCCTCGGGCTGCCGCTTCCATCCACGCTGCCCGCTTGCCGAGCAACGCTGCCGCGACGAAGCGCCGGCGCTGCGGGAGATCGTCTTCCACAAGACCCCGCACACGGATACGCCAGCCCATGGGGTGGCCTGCCACCTGGCGGCCGCGTAGGGAGCTGCATAGGGGGCCGCATAGCGTTGGACAATGCCCGCGCGCGGCCGCCCGCGCATCAGAACCGATGCCGGACGCCGATCGTCACCGCGGTCTGGTTCTCGTCCGGCACCGCGGTGCCCACGCCGCCGACACCGATCGACGAACCGCCGCGGTTCCGCGAAAAGGCCACCTTGGTGTAGACATCGGTGCGCTTGGAGAACGAATAGTCGGCGCCGACGATGGCCAGCCATGGATCCTGATTGCCATGACGCTGGTCGGTGTAATACACGCCGCCCAGCAACTGGATCGCGCCCGTCACGTTGTAGGTCGCGCCGACCCAGTACAGGTTGGTGCGCAGTCCCGTCGCCGCGGGGCTGTCCGCGCCCTGATCCTGCAGCCAGCGATAGCCGCCAAACACCTTGAGCTGCCCGAACGCGTAGTTCGCGCCCGCGGCGAAGCGCTTGGCATTGCGCTGCCGCGTCGCCTCGGTATTCCCCTGATACTGGTCGTAAGCGAGGCCGAGTTGAAGATTGCCGATGTTATAGCCCAGGCCACCGCCCACGTCGCGCGAGGTCTCGGGCGAGCCCGGGACTTCGCCATCGTTGTTGCGGCCAAAGCTGTAGTAGCCGATCGCCGTCAGCCCGCCGAACTTGCCCGTGTACTTGACCATGTTGTCGGCACGGCCGTTGAACGCGGCATCCGCCGAGACCAGCGAATAGCGCGCGGGCACGCCATACGGATCGAACGCGGCGAACAGATCGTAGATGGCGGTTTGCTGGCGGCCGAGCGTGACCGCACCAAACTGGTTCTGGAGCCCGACGTAGGCCATGCGGCCAAACAGCCGATTGCCCTGCGCGGACAGCCCGTTGTCGATCGTGAAGCCGCTCTCCAGCGTGAATAGCGCGCGCATGCCGCCGCCGAGATCTTCCACCCCACGCAGGCCCCACCGGTTCGACGACATGTTGTCGGAGGCCACGCGCACGGCCGTCCCGCCATTGCCGCCCGGGGAATGCGTCACCGCTTCCACGCTGCCATCGAGAATGCCGTAGAGCGTGACGCTCGACTGCGCGAGGGCGCCCTGCGCGGCAAACAGGCAGCAGGCACCCGCGACCGATCGGATGACGGTTCTCATTCTTGTCGTTCCCCTGAAGCAATGCGGTAGCAGCCGGGGGCACTGGCAGGTGCCCCCTAGCTCATTCAAGCAGACCGCATGCTAAAACGGAAACGGTTTTAGCGTCCGCGCGCGCTGTCGCAAAAATCCCACGCACGGACGTCCCGATTACACCGCCGACGCGGACACGCCCTGCCCCACGCGCGCGTCCAGCACGGGCGGCGCCGTCACGATCGACTTCAGCGACGGCTCGACGGGGCCCAGCTTGCCGATATCGGGCAACGGACGACGCAACGCGGGGGAGGCGGCGAACGCCTGCTCGAGCGCATGGGCGACACCCAGCGTCTCGCGATCCTGGCGGAAGCCGCCGACGATCTGCAAGCCGAAGGGCATGCCCGCGTGATCGAGCCCGCAGGGCAGCGACAGCGCCGGGTGCGTCGTCAGGGTGACCACATACGTCGGCGCGAGCCAGCGGTAGTAGTTCTCCTGCTTCACGCCATTGATCGACTCCGCGTAGAGGGACGTCCAGGGGAATGGGGAGACCGGCGTGGTCGGCGACAGGATCACGTCGTAGTCGCGATAGAGCTGCTGGAAGCGATGGAGGATGCGTGTCTGCTCGCTCTGGGCCCACGAGCTGTCGAGGAGCGACATGCGCGCGCCGATCTCGTAGTTCGCGCGCGTGTTAGGCCCGAGCTTCGACGGATCTCGCTCGTAGGCCTCGCGCGTGCTGGCGACGAAGCTCTCCGCACGCAGCACGTCGAAACACTTGTGCGCGTCGCCGAGGTCCATGCTCACCTCGTCGCAGCTGCGGAACAGGTGTCGCATCGCGGCGATCTTCTCGCGGAAGACGCGGCGGATATCGTTGTCGACATCGCAGCAGCCGAAGTCCTCGGTATAGGCGACGCGCAGCCGGCCGAGGTCCATCGGCATCGGCACGAGGAACGACATCGGGTCGAGCGCGTATGTCAGCGGATCCGAAGCGGACACGCCCGCCGATGCGGCAAGCTGCAGGCACGCGTCGGCCACGGTGCGTCCCATCGGCCCGACCACCGAGATCGGCGTCCAGCCGAGCAGCTTGCGCGAGCTCGGCACCACGCCCGGCGACGGACGGAATCCGACCACACCGCATTTGGCCGCCGGAATCCGCAGCGAGCCGCCGGTATCGGAGCCCGTGCACACGGGCAGCAGGTCGGCCGCGAGCGCCGCTGCGGAACCGCCCGATGAGCCGCCCGCGTTCAGGCGCGGATCGAATGGGTTGCCCGTGGCGCCCCACACGTCGTTACGCGAATTCGCGCCCGCGCCCATCTCCGGGATATTGGTCTTGCCCGTCACGATCGCACCCGCCGCGCGCAGCCGGGCCACCAGCACGTTGTCCTCGGCAGGCACGTTGTCGCGATACATCGGCGAGCCATACGTGGTCAGCAGGCCCGCCGTCGCCTCAAGATCCTTCACGCCGAGCGGCAGCCCGTGCAGCAGGCCCAGCGGCGCGCCCGCGAGCACCGCGCGCTCGGCGGCCCGCGCCTCTTCCCGGGCGCGGTCGTAGCATGTGGCCGTCACCGCGTTCAGGAACGGGTTCACGGCTTCGATGCGTGCGATGCAGGCATCGAGCAGCTCGACCGGCGAGATCTCCTTGCTGCCGATCATCCGGCGCAGCTCGACGGCCGAGCGCGATACGAGCGTTTCCTGCTGGGTCATTGCGTTTGTCTCCATGGGTTATGGGCCGTGATATCAATCGGCCGTGATATTGGCACGCTGCGCCGTGGCGCGCATCAACGGCAGTTCGCGAGCGATCAACGCGGACACGGCGGCGCCATTCGCATACGACGGCTCGAAGCCCGCGTCCAGCAATTGCTTGCGCGTATCGGCATCGGCCATCGCGGCGGCCAGCGCGCCTTCGAGCTTCTGCTTCACGTCGGCAGGCAGGCCGCGCGGCGCGACGAGCGCGAGCCAGGTGTCGGCATCCAGGCCCGGATAGCCGGCTTCGGCCACCGTCGGCACGTTCGGCAGCAGTTGCGAGCGCTTGGCGGTGGTCACGGCGATCGCCTTGACCTTGCCGCCCCGCACCTGCGGAATCGCGGCCGCGACCGTGTCGATCGTGAACGGAATCTGCCCGCCGATCAGGTCGGTCATCGCGGGCGCGCTACCCTTGTACGGCACGTGCAGCAGCTTGATGCCCGCGAGGTTGAACAGCATCTCGCCCGCGAACTGCGCGGTGGTGCCGGCACCGAACGTGCCATACGAATACTTGCCCGGCGCGGCCTTGGCCGACGCAACCAGCTGCTTCAGGTCGTTGACGGGCACGTCGCGGTTCGCCAGCAGGATCAGGCCCGTGCGGCCCGTCAGGCCGATCGGCTCGAAGCTCTTCACCGGATCGTAAGGCAGTTTCGGATGGATGGCGGGGTTCACCGTGAACGTGGTGCCCGAGCTCAGGAACAGCGTGTAGCCATCGGGCGCCGCCTTCGCGGCGAAGCCCGCCCCGACGATCGTCCCGGCGCCGGGACGGTTGTCGATGACCACGGACTGGCCCAGCTTCTCGCCGAGCTTCTTTCCGACGAGTCGGCCGATCACGTCGGTCGCGCCGCCGGGCGGAAACGGAATCACCAGCTGGATCGGCTTCGAGGGGTACGCCTGCGCCATCGCACCGCCGGCCATCAGCGCAACGCCGCACGCGAGCGCCGCACGGGCAAGGAGGGCAAAGCCCGAAGAGGAGGTGATACGAGTCATGGTGATGCTCCGCAAAGGTGATGCAAGTTTCTTGGGAAGTACTGAATGTCCGCGCGAGGACTTGCCTCAGCGCGCCAAATCGTCATCGGCCGCCGCCGCAATGGCGGCGCCGCGTTCCGCAAACGCCGCATAAGCCTCGGGCGGCACGAACAGTCCGCCCGTGGTCCATACGAGGTGCGTCGCGTTCGGCAGCGTCGCGGCGAGCCCAGTGTCCGCCAGCCAGGAGCGCCCCGCGTCGCTCCCCGTCAGCATGCGCGGACCGCTGAAGCCCGCCGCCGCTGACGGTTCCACCTGCATGCCTTCGCTCACGCGCAGGCGGTGCAGGTCGAGGAACAGCGTGTCGTCGGCCACGGTGTAATCGCCCGAGAGAATCGGCGCCATCACTTCCGCCGCGAGTTCGGACGCGCGCGGCACCGCGAGGCCGTCCGCCTCGGTCCGGTTGTCGAGGCCGTAGTCGTACACCGACTTGCCCGGCGACAGCATCTCCACCAGGAAACATGGCGACTGCGTCGGCTCGGCGAAGAACGCATGCACATGCGCGCCGTAGATCTGTCGAAGCCCAAAGGCAATGCCTGCCGGGGCGCCACCGACGCCGCAAGGCAGATACACGAACAGCGGATGATCGGCGTCCACAACGATGCCGGCGGCATCGAACTGCTCGCGCAGATGCAGCGCGGCCGCGCTGTAGCCGAGCATCAGCGACAGCGAACGCTCGTCATCGACGAAGTAGCAATACGGGTCCTGATCGGCCTGACGCCGGCCCGCGGCGACGGCCTCGGCATAGTCGCCCTCGTGCTCGACCACATTCACACCGCGCGCACGGAGCCGCGTCTTCTTCCATTCCTTGGCGTCGGCCGACATATGCACCGTCGCCCGGAAGCCCAGCGCGGCGGCCATCACGCCGATGCTCAGGCCGAGGTTGCCCGTGGAACCCACGGCCACCTCATAGCGCGCGAACAGTTCGCGCGCGGGCGCCTGCGCCAGCGTCGCGTAGTCGCTCTCACGCGTGATCAGGCCGTTCTCGAGGGCGAGCGATTCGGCGAACTCGAGCACTTCATGAATGCCGCCGCGCGCCTTGATCGAGCCCGCCACGGGCAGGCCATGATCGGCCTTGACCCACAGCGCGCCCCGCGCGGGTGCAAGACCGAGCGCGCGCTGCATCGCCGGCACACGGTGCAGACCCGACTCGATACGACCGCCGGTTTCCCGCAGTTCGGGGAACAGCTGGGCGAGCAGCGGCGCAAAGCGCAGGAAGCGGTCCTGCGCCTCGATGGAATCAGCTAGACTAATGACACGCCCGTCCACGACGGTCTGCACTTCCGCCGCATCGCTGCGTGCGGGGTTGGTCCACAGCAGCGGCCGCGCGGCGCGCAGATCCTCCAGTAGCGTTTGATCTTGCGAGATTGTCTCTGTTGTCATTGTGGAATTTCCGTCAGCAGCGCCAAGCGAATGGCGGGGTTCGATGGATCTATTCTTGTCGCAACGACACGGGTTCACAAACCATTTGTACTGATCTACGTATTAGCCTGACTAATGGCAAACGTCCTATCTGCCTCATTATTGGGCTGGCTGCGCTGTTTTGAGGCAGCCGCGCGCCACTGCAACTTCACGCAGGCCGCGGGCGAGCTCTGCGTGACGCAGGGCGCCGTGAGCCAGCAGGTAAAACAACTGGAACAGTGGCTCGACCGGCCGCTGTTCCTGCGCACGCCGCGCGCGCTCGTGCTGACCCCCGAGGGCGAACGGCTGCGCTTCGTGCTCCGCGAGTCGTTCCAGGCGATAGAAGGCACGCTCACGCAGCTGCGGCGTCCGCGCGAGCGCGGCGCGGTGTCGCTGTCCTGCTCGCCGTCGTTCGCGATGGTGTGGCTCACCCCGCGGCTGGGCCATTTTTTCCGCCAGCATCCAGACGTCGGCCTGCGCGTCTACGGCGAATTCCATGCGCTCGATCCCTCGCGCATGGCGCGGGACGGCACCGAGGCCGCCATCCGCTTCGACCCGGGCGGCTATCAGGAACTGGCCGCGACGATGTTTCTGGAGGAATGGCTGCTGCCCGTGGCGAGCCCCGCCTATCTCGCCGCGCATCCCGAACTGCGCAGCCCTTCGGGCCTGCGCGCGGGCATGCTGCTCCATGACGTGAGCCCGTGGGACGGCGCGGGCGAGTTCGACGAATGGCAATGCTGGCTGCGGCACGCCGGCGTGGAGCTCGACGACGCGACCGGCCAGGGGCAACGCTTCAACCTGTCGCAGCTCGCGGTGAACGCCGCGCTGGCGGGTCAGGGCGTGGCGATGGGCCGGACCGCCCTCGTGCTGGAAGAGATCGCGGCGGGCCGGCTCGTGGATCTGTTCGGCATCCATGCGCGCAGCGATGCGTCCTATCACTTCGTCAGCACGCACGCCCACGCGAGCCAGGTCGCCGAGGTGCAGGCGTGGCTCGTGCGGGAAGGCATGGCGTTCCACGCGAACCGCCGCCGCGTGCTGAAGGTCGGCTGACATCGCCGCTCCGCTGAGACATCGTGGTGCGTGGCGCGCACCACGATGTCTCAGACGACTCGGGCTTGCGCGCCGCAAGCGTGCAGCCGGAAGACCCGCGCAACGCGCCGCCCCATCTTGCCCCCATGCCCCCGGATGGCCTCACTCGCCGTGCGTGCGCGCGCTTTCCCTTGTCTGCCAACGATTTCCCACCGAGACGAGCGACAAGACACGCGCGCCGGCTCGCGGATGGCACGCCCCTTGCGAATCTTGGATTCAAGAATGAATTTCCTCCCATACACATAAAGGAAGCTTCGATGTCCAAGTCGCCTGTCTCCGCCACCCGCCGCCGCGTCCTCAAGGCCACCGGCGCCGCCGTCGCCACCCTCGCGGCGCCGGCCATCGTCCGCGCGCAGGGCGCGTCCAAGCTGCGCATCGGCTTCTGGCCCGTGGCATCGGGACTGCCGTTCTATGCGGCCGTGGAGAAGGGTTACTTCAAGGAGGCGGGCCTCGACGTGGAGCCGCTCAAGTTCGCAAGCGCGCAGCAGGTCATCGAGGCCATCCTCTCGGGCCGCTGCGACGGCAGCGCGAGCGGCACCGCGTCCGCCGCGCTGGCGCTGGGCGAGATCGCGCAGCCGGGTCTGCTCAAGATCTTCTGCACCAACCCGACCAACGCCAAGTACGTGCTCGAAGAGATCGTCGTCGCCAAGGACAGCCCGATCAAGACCGTGGCCGACCTCAAGGGCAAGCGCGTCGCGTGCGGCCCCGGCGTGCAGAACGTCACGCTCGCCAAGACCATTCTGGAGCGCGCGGGCGCGGGCAAGATGACCGTGACCGAACTGCCGATCGGCCAGCACGTCGCGGCGCTGGCCGCCGGTCAGATCGACGGCGTCTACACGCTGGAGCCGACCGGCACCGTGGGCCGCCTCAAGGGCCTCACGCGCACGGTCGAAGCAGGCGTGGTGGCGCGTTATATCCTCGGCGACCCGATGGCCCCGTGGCATGGCGGCTCCGCGAGCCTCACGTCCGAGCTCATCGGCAAGAACAAGGACGTCGCCATGCGATACATGGCCGCCTATCGCCGCGGCGTGGAGCTGGTCAAGAAGTCGCCGGCGGAAGCGCGCCCGTACCTCAAGGGCTACACCGCGATCGAGGGCGACCTGACCGCCGAGGTGCCGATGTCGGATTACGTCTTCTACGACGAATTCAAGGCCAGCGACGCGGCCTACTTCCAGAAGTTCTACGACCTGTTCTCCGAGAAGGGCATCTTCTCGCGCAAGGTCGATGTCAACGCGATGCTCTACAAGGGGTAACGGTCATGCGCGAACTCTCACCTTCGGAAACGCCCGCGGCCGCGGCCTCCGCCGCGCCGGCCGCGCGCGGCTGGGCGCCGCCCGCCTCGCAGGACGCCGCGCCGCGACGTCCCTTCTCCGAGCGGCTGCTGCCGTTCGTGGGACCCATCGCGCTGTTCGTCGTCTGGGACGTCGTCGTGCGGCTCGGCTGGATCAAGGCGATCCTGCTGCCGAGCCCGATCGATACGCTCATCGCGCTCGGCACGGGCCTCGCCGGCGGCGCGCTGCTCACGGACTTCCTCGTCACGGTGTCGCGCACGCTGCAGGCGTTCGCGATCGCGGCCGTCATCGGCATGCCACTCGGCGTGCTACTCGGCAGCAACGAGCGCGCATACCGCAGCGTCGAATTCCTGATCGACTTTTTTCGCTCGACGCCCTCCTCCGCGCTGATTCCGCTGTTCCTGCTGATCTTCGGCGTGACCGATATCAACAAGATCGCGATCGCCGCATTCGGCGCCGTGCTGATCGTCGTCTTCAACAGCGCGTACGGCGTGATCAACGCGCGCAAGCAGCGCGTCATGGCCGCGCGCGTGATGGGCGCCTCGCGCTGGCGCATCTTCCGCGACGTGCTCATCTGGGAGAGTCTGCAGCCGAGCTTCGTCGGCCTGCGCTCCGCCGTGTCGATGGCGCTCGTGATCGTGATCGTCGCCGAGATGTTCATCGGCTCCGAGAACGGCCTCGGCCACGCAATCATCGACGCGCAGCAGGTGCTCAACGTCAAGACCATGTATGCGGCCATCCTCGCGGCCGGCGCGCTCGGCTACGTCCTCAACATCGCGTTCATGCTGATCGAACGACGCATCGTCCACTGGAGCGGAAGGTAAATCATGAATGCAGTCATCACGCCCGCCCGTCATGCCGACGTTCCGCCGCCGGTGTTTCGCCCCGGCCCGCCGGGCACGCACATCACGATTCGCGGCCTGACCAAGTACTTCGCCGGTTGGCCGCTGTACGAGAACTTCGATCTGGACATTCCCAAGGGCAAGATCGTTTCCGTGTTCGGGCCCAACGGGTGCGGCAAGAGCACGCTGATCAATATGATCGCGGGCCTCATCCCGATCGATCGCGGGGAGATCCTGTTCGACGGCAAGTCGCTCAAGGACACACGCATTGGCTACGTGTTCCAGAACTATCGTGAGGCGATGTTCCCGTGGATGCGCACGATCGACAATATCGCGTACCCGCTGCTGCTCGAAGGCCGCAGCAAGGCCGAGGTCGATCGCCGCGTGGCGGAACTCGTGGCGTCGTTCGACGTCAAGTTCGACCTGCATCGCTATCCGTACGAACTCTCGGGCGGCCAGCAGCAGACGGCTTCGATCATGCGCGCGCTCGCGCCGCGTCCGGAGGTGCTGTTCCTCGACGAACCGTTCTCCGCGCTGGACTTCGAGATGACGCTGTTCATTCGCGAGAAGCTGCAGGAAGTCTTCATGCAGACCGGCACCACGATGCTGCTCGTCTCTCACGACCTGGAAGAAGCGGTGTACCTCGCCGACCAGATCCTGCTGCTGACCAAGCGTCCCACGCGCGTCGCGGAAATCCTCGACTACACCGACGCGCGTCCGCGCACCGTGGACACGCTGTCGCAGGCGAGCTTCGTCGCGGCCAAGCGGCAGAGCCTGGAGATCTTCCAGCGCGAGGTCAGACGTTGAAGACAATCGGCGTACACTGATGCGACATTCACCGAGTCAATCATGACCGACGTCACACTGACCGACGATCGCGTGCTGCCGGACGATGTACGCACCTCGCGGGCGGACAGCGTCTACGCCCTGCTCAAGCGGGATATCGCGGACTTCCGCCTGATTCCCGGCGACCGCTTCACCGAAGCGGAGGTCTGCGAACGCCTGCACGTGTCGCGCACGCCGGTCCGGCAGGCGCTGTTCCGCCTCAAGCAGGAAGGGTTCGTCGACGTGAGCTTTCGCGCGGGCTGGCGCGTGCTGCCCTTCGACTTCAGCAAGCTCGACGAACTTTACGAGTTACGCATGCTGCTGGAGACGGAGGCAGTGCGCCGCGTCTGCACGATGGACCGCGAGACCATGGACGCCGCGCTCGCCGAGCTGGCCGGGATCTGGCTCGTCGCCCCCGAGGAACGTTTATCGGACCTTGCCCACGTCGGCGAACTCGACGAAGCGTTCCATTGCGCATTACTCGACGTTGCGGGCAATACCGAGATGGCGCGCGTGCACCGCGAGGTCACCGAACGCATCCGCATCGTGCGCCGGCTCGACTTCACGCGTCAGGCGCGCGTGGATGCCACCTACGACGAGCACGGCGCCATCCTGCGCGCGATTCTCGCCCATCGCACCGACGAGGCCACGCGCCTGCTGCGCACGCACATTGGCACGAGCCAGTCGGAAGTGCGCAAGATCACGCTGCACGAGGTGTATCTGGCGAAGAGCCGCGCGCACGGCAACGAGTAGGCGGGGGGGCGATCAGCTCAGCGACTAGCTCACCTTCAACGCACGTCCGATATAGAGAATCGGCCCCGTCGGCTTGCCGATCGGTGAGCCCGTCGCGGGCTCGAGCGTGATCTCGAACAGCTGGTTCGGCTGCAAGGCCGGCAGCTTGTCGAACGGAATTTCCACGCGCTGCCCCGGTTGCACGAGACCGAGCGACACCGGGCCCGTCCAGTCGTCGGCCTTGGTCCAGAACTGCAGCGCGCGATCGGGCGGTGCGGCCTGCGCGCCGAGCGGGATCAGCGTGATATTGCGCGCGGTGCTGGCCTGAATGAGCCAGCCCGGGGTCTTGTCGCGCGGCTCCGCGAGCACGACCACATAGCGCGGCGCGGGCGGCGGCAGCAACAGCTGCCGTCCTAACAGCACCGCAAGCACCACCGCGCAGGCGGACGCGCCGAGCGCCATGCCCCGCCATACCGATAGTGCCTCCCACCAGCGCGGCCTCCCCCGGTCGGCACGCACTGGCGGTGGCACGCGTTGGCCACGGTCGGCGATGCCCGTGGCTCCAATCCGTTCCCCCGTTTCAGAAACACGCTCCGCAACATCCGCCGCCACGCTTTCGGCAATCCGGGGCCATGTGGCCGCATCGGGCTGCACGGGCTCCACGAGCGCGGTCATTGGATGCAGCCTCGCCTCCCAGGCCTGCACGCGCGCAGCCAGATGCGCGTCGGTGGCCATGCGGCGCGCCACGCCCTGCCGGCTCGCGTCTGACAACGTGCCCAGCACATACTCGCCCGCGAGGCGATCGACGTCGTCACCGCGATCATCGCCGCCACGGTCGTCGGCGTCGGAGTTCGGCGTGCCGGCACTCATTGCATGCACTCCCTCAACGATTGCAGCCCCCGGCGAATCCACGCCTTGACGCTGCCGAGCGGCGCGCCCAGACGTGCCGCGATTTCACTATGAGAACAGCCGTCGAGGTACGCGAACATCAGGCTGTTGCGCCGCGGCTCGTCAAGGTGGTCGAGGCAATCGTTCAGCCGGCCCATCAGCACCCGGGTCTCGCCCGCATCGGCTCGCCCGGCCGAGGCGGCCAGTGACACCTCGGCATCGATGGCCTCCGCCGCGTCCTCGTCCGGCGTCACCAGCCGCAGGCGGCCGCGCACGACGTTCAGCGCTTCATGCCGGACGATGCTGAACAACCAGCCGCGCGCGGCCCCGCGGGCACCGTCATAGGTGCCCGCGGCCGTCCAGATTTTCACGAATGCATCGTGCAGGACATCTTCCGCGGTCTGGCGGTCGCGCACGATACGTAGCGCGACACCGAGCAGATACGGCGACGCATGATCGTAGAGCCGCCGCAACGCTTCGGCGTCGCGCGCGGCGCAGCCCGCGATCGCGCCCGCGTAGTCGAATACGTCCTTCACGAATACGTCCCTGACGAAGACGTCCCGGACGAACTCATCCTGCATGGCCGACATGGAATCGTTCAAGACAGCGCCTCCCGCGCAACGCGAACGCCCCGGGGCGGATGCCCCGGATCGGATCTGCCAACGATCATATCGCGCCAACAGGCGTTTGACGCACGCCCGCCATTACGATGTTGCGGCCTTCCAGAACAGATAGTCGGCCTGATACTCGACCGTCTGCTTCGCGCCGGCATTGGCGCCTGAGCACGGTGTGCTCGGCGCCGCGCCACCCTTGGTCGCCACGCGCTGGATATACGTGACACCGGACATGCTTCCGCTTCCCTGCGCGGGATTGGCCTTCACCAGTTGGTGAGGAATATTGCCGGCGCCGGCGGGAGAGACGGCGACCTGCGTGGCGGTGACTTTCGACCCATCGAGGGATTCCCAGGTGGCCGGGGGGCCATAGTATTTGCCGACAGTCTTTCCGCTACGATCCATCAGCGTCGCCGTCGGTCCCACGAACGTCCATTCATGCACGTCCGTGGTGTTCGCCTTCAGTTTGCACTCGTACAGCAGTTGCCCCGCGCCGACGGTCTGCATGACCATCGAATGTCCCGCCGGCACGCGGATCGGTTCCGCCACGGCGTTGGGCTGGACGGTTGCACTGGTCATCATGGGCTTGTTCGTCGAACACGCGGCCAGCGCCGCGGAACCCAGGACGGTAAGCAACAGCAATCGTTTCATGACGAAGCTCCCTCGAGGTGATGTTGGCTGTCGCAACCATCGGTTGCACTAGCTCTACACACGAGCGGGCCATTCGGATGCAGCGTGCGAAAAATAAATTCGTTTCGCATTCGCGGCGATGCACCAACGCAGGGGGCACAAAGAGAAGCGCGCGCGAAGGGTACAGTGCGCGCGGGCGGGAATCAGAGGGTTTTCCCGTACTCGCCGGGACTATGATGACCCACATGCGGCTCACGCAGCGCGCTGCCGGAAGCCACGCCCCCTGTCACTTCCCCTCCTCGCCATGTATCAAGACACCATCCAGCAGCTTGCCGAGACCGGCGCCCACAAGGCGTCCAAGGCCCGGCTGGCACCGTTCGCCTATTTCATCGGCGCCATGATGGCCGGCGCCTATATCGGCTTCGGCGACATTCTGATGTTCTCCGTGTCCTCGCACGTCGATCCCGCCTATGCCCGGCTGATCGCGGGCGCGGTCTTCGCGTCCGCCCTGACCATCGTCATCTTCGCCGGCGCGGAACTGTTCACCTCCACCGCCATGGTCATGCCGCTCGCCAACCTGCGCGGCACCACCGACTTCCGCGGCACCGTCACGGTCTGGTCGATGAGCTGGGTCGGCAACCTGATCGGCGCCACCGTACTGGCCGCCCTCATCCACGCCGCCGGCGGCGGCGTCATGCTGACCGACGGCGCGGACCTGTTCTTCAAGGTCGCCCACGCCAAGATGAGCGGCGCTCCGCTCGAACTGTTCGCCAAGGGCGTGCTTTGCAACTGGCTGGTCTGCCTCGCGGTCTGGATGGTGGCAAGGACAAACAGCGACAGCACGAAGCTGGCGATGATCTTCTGGCCCATCTTCGCGTTCGTGGCCGGCGGCTTCGAACACAGCGTCGCGAACATGTTCGTCTTCTCGCTGGCCCTGCTGGGTCCGCACCCGGACACCATCACCCTTGCCGGCGCGATCCACAACCTGGTCTTCGTCACGCTGGGCAACCTCGTCGGCGGCAGCGTGTTCATGGCATTCGGCTACTGGGCTCAGCAAAACGACGGCAAACCCCACCCCAAGCCCACCGGCAAGCCCGTGGTGCGTTGACGCAAAAAAATGGGGCTACGATGTCTCGTAGCCCCATTGGCTTGCTGCAAAGGTTGGTGGGCCTCCCGTGAGTCGAACACGGCACCAACGGATTATGAGTCCGCTGCTCTAACCAGGCATGAGCTAGAGGCCCTTGGAAGGGCTTAGTTGCCTTCCAGGAAGCTCTTCAGCTTGTCGGAGCGGCTCGGGTGGCGCAGTTTGCGCAGCGCCTTGGCTTCGATCTGGCGGATCCGTTCACGCGTGACGTCGAACTGCTTGCCGACTTCTTCCAGCGTGTGGTCCGTGCTCATTTCGATGCCGAAGCGCATGCGCAGCACCTTGGCTTCGCGCGGCGTCAGCGAGTCGAGCACGTCCTTTACGACATCGCGCATGGAACCATGCAGCGCGGCCTCGGCTGGGGCCAGCGTGTTGGTGTCCTCGATGAAGTCGCCCAGATGGGAGTCGTCGTCGTCACCGATCGGCGTTTCCATGGAGATCGGTTCCTTCGCGATCTTCATGATCTTGCGGATCTTGTCTTCCGGCATCTCCATCTTCTCGGCCAGCGTTGCCGGATCCGGCTCGTTGCCGGTTTCCTGCAGGATCTGACGCGAGATGCGGTTCATCTTGTTGATCGTTTCGATCATGTGCACCGGAATACGGATGGTGCGCGCCTGATCGGCGATCGAACGCGTGATGGCCTGACGAATCCACCACGTGGCGTACGTGGAGAACTTGTAGCCGCGACGGTATTCGAACTTGTCCACCGCCTTCATCAGGCCGATATTGCCTTCCTGAATCAGGTCGAGGAACTGCAGGCCGCGGTTCGTGTACTTCTTGGCGATCGAGATCACGAGACGCAGGTTGGCCTCGGTCATCTCGCGCTTGGCTTCACGCGCGCGCTTCTCGCCTTCCGACATCTTGCGGTTGACGTCCTTCAGTTCCTTCAGCGGCAGCACCACGCGGGCCTGCAGGTCGATCAGCTTCTGCTGCAGTTCGTGCACGGCCGGCACGTTGCGCTCGACGATCTGGCTGTAGCCCTTGTTGTCCGCGACGATGGTCTGGATCCAGTCCAGGTTCGTCTCGTTGCCGGGGAAGCGCTGCACGAATTCCGAACGCGGCATGCCGCACTTGTCGACCACGATGTTCAGGATCGCGCGTTCCAGCTTGCGCACCTCGTCCACCTGGCCACGCAGCGTGTCGCACAGACGCTCGACGTTACGCGCGGTAAAGCGGATGCCCATCAGTTCGGACTGGATGGCTTCCTGCGCCTTCACGTAAGGCTTCGACTTGTAGCCTTCCTTCTCGAACGCACGACGCATCTTGTCGAACTGGTCGGCAATCGCGTGGAACTTCTCGAGCGCGGCAACCTTGAGCTCTTCGAGCTGGCGCGCGGAGGCACCGCCGCCAGCACCGCTGTCGTCGTCTTCGTCCTCGTCGCCGTCGGCGTCTTCATCAGCCTCGATGTCCTCGTCCTCGGCGGCCGAAGCAGCGTTCGCGGCCGACTCCTGCACTTCCTCGGCGTTCGGGTCGATCAGGCCATCGACGAACTCGTCGATCTTGATCTCGTCGTTGCGCACGCGGTCCGCGTAGGCCAGGATTTCAGAGATCGTGACCGGGCAAGCGGAAATGGCCATGACCATGTCCTTGAGGCCCGCTTCGATCCGCTTGGCGATCTCGATTTCACCTTCGCGCGTCAGCAGTTCCACGGTACCCATTTCGCGCATGTACATGCGGACCGGGTCGGTGGTACGGCCAAACTCGGAGTCGACCGTCGAGAGGGCGGCTTCCGCTTCCTCTTCGGCTTCTTCCTCGCTCGTGGCGGACGGCGCGTTGTCGTTGAGCAGGAGCGTTTCGGCATCCGGCGCCTGTTCGTAGACGGCGATACCGATGTCGTTCAGCGTCGCGACCAGCGTGTCGATCGTTTCCGAATCGACCATGTCGTCCGGCAGGTGATCGTTGATTTCCGCGTAGGTCAGGTAGCCGCGCGACTTGCCCAGCTTGATCAGCGCCTTGAGCTTCTGGCGACGGAGCTCGAGTTCTTCCTCGGTCCCCTGCTGGGTCGAGGCGAACTCCTTCAGCAGGGCCTTTTCCTTGGCCTTGCGGTCCTTGGCCTTCTGCTTTTCCGTCTTGGGCGCCGCGGTCGGTGTCACCGCGGGCGTATCGTTTTCAAACTCTTCAGTCACGTCTTCAATAGTGCTGTCGTCTTGCTGCGCTTCGGCGGCCTTGGGTTTCCGGCCACGCTTCTTCGGCTCCGGCTTGACGGCCGGCGCGGAAGGACGTTCCGATGCAGCGGGTGCGGGTGTCGCGGCACGAGCCTTGGGCGCCGCGGCGGCCTCGCCACTACGGGCGGTGCCTGTCCGCGTGCTGGCGCTGGCCGCACGCTTGCTCTCGACTTCGGTATTCTGCTGTTTCGCCACGGTGATACTCTTGCCTTTCACTGATGCAGCGGCGGTTCTGCCGCTAGTATTGGCGCTGCCGCTCTCGCGTGCCGAAGTCGAGGGCTTGTTACTTTCGGATTTGCGATTCCTGGCGGAAGTGGTCTCGTCGGGTGCAGAAGCACCACGCACGGACTTAGATGGCGCAGACCGGGCCTGTGTCGTCCTGACTGTCGCGGTCGAAGTCTTCGCCGCCGTTGCTTTCACGGACGCCTTGCCGCTCCCGGTAGGGGGAGCTTTGGTGGACTCGTCGCCAGATGGGCTCGGAGTCACATCGGTTGCTTTGGCCTTTGCCATTGGCACGCTCACTTTCGCCAGAACTGGAGAGAGATTTCGCAATCCAAACCGGGCATTGTAGCACGTCGCTACTCCCCGGCTTCCTGTCAGGTATGGTTTTCACCTGAAAAATCAAGGCTTAAGCATGACAAACCGGGGCCCGGGGCTTGTCTTCTGGCCGCTGCCGGCCGCTCTTGCCGCTTCCTCGTTACCTCATCGCCCCCTCAATCGCTTCCCTGAGGACCCCTGTATCCGACCTGCCGGCGCTGCTGGACCTCGCTCACGAGCCAGCGGAATCGGGCCTTGTCCGCTTCGTCGGCCGTACCGGCGATGACCGCCGCCTGCAGGGTGTCGAGCTCTCGTTTCAGCGGCTCTGCCAATAACTTGTGGATGGCGCCGTCGAATTCCAGTGTCGCCGGCTCCTCTTCGATATCCTCGCGCAGCACTGCCGTCCGTGCGGCCGCATACACCTCGGCATACGGCGACTGCGCCAGTTGCTCGCCGAACGCCGCAAAGTTCGCGGGCCCTTCTATCGCCTCGCACGCCTCCACCAGATGCGCGAGCACCTCCGACTCGGGCCGTTCCCCATCGAGCAGCAATGCCCGCGCGTCCGCATCGAGCCGCGCCGCCAGCGAGGGATAGGTCATCAGCAGCTGCACCACGCGCTGCTCAAGCGCCGTGGGGGCCTGACGCCGCGCGCGCGGACGGGGGGCCGCGTAGCGACCGACCCGCGACGCATCGCTGCCAAGCCCGCATATCGCCTCAATCTCCGCCGGTGTCGTCCCTGTGGCATCGGCAAGTTCGCGCACGATCTGTAGCCGCAGGCCGCCAGCCGGCATCGCCTGGAGCATCGGCTTGGCCTCGAACTGCGCCCGCGCGCGGCCTTCCGGCTGGCGCAGGTCCTGCTCTTCCGTCGCCACCTGCAGCAGGAAGCGCGACAGCGGCATGGCGTCGCGCACCTGGGCCGCAAAGGCATCCGTCCCCTGTTCCCGCACATAGCTGTCGGGATCGTGCTCGGCCGGCAGGAACAGGAAACGGATGGTCTTGTTGTCCGCCACGTGAGGCAGACACGCCTCAAGCGCGCGCCGGGCGGCACGCCGGCCGGCGGCGTCGCCGTCGAACGAGAACACCACCGCATCGGTCTGGCGCAGCAGCTTCTGCACATGGACCGGCGTGCAGGCCGTGCCGAGCGTCGCGACAGCGTTGGCGAAACCCAACTGCGCCAGGGCCACCACGTCCATATAGCCTTCGACCACCAGAACGTAGCCGGTTTCCCGAATCGCATGACGCGCCTCGAACAGGCCGTAAAGCTCCGTTCCCTTGCTGAAGAGCGGCGTTTCGGGGGAATTCAGATATTTTGGCTCGCCTTGCCCGATGACACGGCCGCCAAATCCAATGACCGCGCCCTTGGTATTGCGGATCGGAAACATGATGCGGTCCCGAAAGCGGTCGTACCGGCGGGGCTTGCCGTCCGCATCGCGCTTGTCGGCGCTCTCGATCAGCAAACCGGCCTCGACGAGCGGCGCCGCGATGGCATCGTCGCGGAAACTGCCGAAAACGGCTTCCAGTCCCTGCCAGTCGTCCGGGGCGTAGCCCAGACCGAAATGCGCGGCGATCTCGCCCGTGAGGCCGCGTCCCTTGAGGTACTGCACCGCGTTCTGGGCGCCACGCAGCTGGCGCCGGTAAAACTCGGTCGCGCGCGTCATGGCGTCGGACAGGGCCACCGAACGCGCCTGCTGCTCCGCGCGCTGCGCGGGCGGCAGGCGGTCGCGCTCTTCCGGAACGGAAAGACCCACCGACTGGGCGAGCTCCCGCACCGCGTCGGGGTAGGACTGCCCGGAGTATTCCATCAGGAAGCCGATGGCGGAGCCATGCGCGCCGCAGCCGAAGCAGTGATAGAACTGCTTGGTCGGCGACACCGTGAAAGACGGCGACTTCTCGTTATGGAACGGGCAGAGGCCCATGAAGTTGGCACCGCCCTTCTTCAGCTGCACATACTTGCCCACCACATCGACAATGTCGACACGGTTGAGCAGGTCCTGAATAAAGGATTGCGGAATCACCCGACTGACCGTCCTGATGGCTTGACCGGCCGGGAGACCCGGCGGCCATTTATTGGAATTAGGTGTAGAAGGCACGCGACCCGGACATCGCCCGGGTCACGGTGTTTCATTCATGCAAACGATTGTAGTGCACAGGCAACGGTCCGCCCGACAAACTCAGCATCCGCCCGCAACTTCTGCGAACTCAATCCGTATTTCGATAAGCATGCTGACTATTCAAGCCAAAACCACTGCGACGACTGCATAAAATTTACTTCGGGGCCAGCGCCGCCTTCACCAGACCCGAGACGGCAGTCATGTCGGCGCGGCCAGCCAGACGGCCCTTCAGCACGGCCATGACCTTGCCCATGTCCTGCGGACCCGCGGCCCCAGTTTCGCTCACGGCCTTCTGCACTTCCGCGGCCACTTCGGCGTCTGACATCGCGGCGGGCATATAGACCTGCAGCACGACGACTTCTGCCTTTTCCTTGTCCGCGAGATCCTGGCGTCCGGCGGCTTCGAACTGCGAGATCGAATCCTTGCGCTGCTTGATCAGCTTCTCGACGACCGCCGTCACGGCTGCGTCGTCGAGTTCGATACGTTCATCCACCTCGCGCTGCTTGATGGCGGCCAGCAGCAGACGGATCGTGCCGAGACGGTCCGTTTCACGGGCGCGCATGGCAGCCTTCATATCATCATTGATCTGTACTTTGAGAGACATGGCAGAATTCCGGAAAAATGCAAAAACCCGCCGGAGCCTGACTCCAGGCGGGTCCTCAATGAGCGGGTCCCTGATGCTGCCGCGAAACGGGCGATCAGTACAGCTTTTTCGGCAGCATCTGGCTGCGGATGCGCTTGTAGTGGCGCTTCTCGGCAGCCGCCTTCTTGCGCTTGCGCTCGGCCGTCGGCTTCTCGTAAAACTCCCGCGCGCGCAGTTCGGTAATCAGGCCCGTCTTCTCGATGGTCCGCTTGAAGCGGCGCATCGCAACTTCGAACGGTTCATTTTCCTTGAGGCGAATGGTAGTCATTTGGCCAAAAGTTAAGTCCGGCGAGGGTCCGATAAATACAGCGAGCGGCGAAGCCGGCGGTTTTTACGAGCGCCGATTGTAGCGCAAGCCCTGTGACGGCGCACGCGCATGCCGGCCCCTGGCTATTGGCGTGCCAGCGACGCAACAGTCGCCTCCGAGGCGGCCTCGCCGGCGGCCACCGCCGACGCCCAGGCCCACTGGAAGTTGTACCCGCCGAGCCAGCCCGTGACGTCCACGACCTCGCCGATGAAGTAGAGCCCGGGCACGTCGCGCGCCATCATCGTGGTCGATGACAGTCCCCGCGTGTCCACGCCGCCGATCGTGACTTCCGCCTTGCGATAGCCCTCGGTCCCGGACGGCACGAGTTGCCAGCGGTTGAGCGCGGCGCCGAGTTGACGCAGGGCCTTGTCGGGCAGGTCCGCCACGGACTGCGCGCCAGGCAGGCCGGCGGCCGCGCACCATGCGTCGGCCAGCCGCGAGGGGAGGCGCTCGGCCAGCAGGTTCGCCAGATGTTTGCGGCTGCCGCGCTTATGGCCGATCAGCCAGTCGGCGGCGTCCTCACCGTCGAACAGGTCGATGTCGATCGGCGCGCCCGGCCGCCAGAAGCTGGAGATCTGCAGCACGGCCGGGCCCGACAGGCCGCGGTGCGTCCACAGCAGGTCCTCCTTGAACGCACCGGCCGTCTTGCCGCTGCCCGTGGCAATGTCCACTTCCATCGATACGCCGGCCAGCGGCACGAAGGGCTGCCACGCCTGCCCGTCGAACGTCAGCGGCACGAGCGCGGGGCGCGTGTCGACGATCTTGAGGCCGAACTGGCGAGCGATGCGGTAACCGAGGTCGGTGGCGCCGATCTTCGGGATCGACAGCCCGCCCGTCGCGACCACGAGCGCGCCCGCGCGGAGCGTGCCCTGCGTCGTGACCAGCAGGTAATCGTCGCCCTCCCGGCGGACCTCCTCGATGCCGCACCCCGTGCGCCATGTCACGCCGCCGGCGTCGCATTCCGCGCGCAGCATGCGGATGACGTCTTCCGCGCTCTCGTTGCAGAACAGCTGGCCGCGGTGCTTTTCGTGCCAGCCGATGTCATAGCGGCGCATGAGCGCGAGGAAGTCCTGCGGCGTGTAGCGGGCCAGCGCGGAGCGGCTGAAATGCGGGTTCGAGGACAGGTAGTTGGCGGGTCCCGCCTGCAGGTTCGTGAAGTTGCAGCGGCCGCCGCCGGAGATCCGGATCTTTTCGGCGATGCGCGTGGCATGGTCGACCAGCACCACCCGCGCGCCGCGCTGGCCGGCAACCGCGGCGCACATCATGCCCGCCGCGCCCGCGCCCAGCACCGCCACGTCGAACCGGTTCGTCGTCCCTGAACTCATTGCTACCCTGCTTTAGGAAAGCGCAGATTGTAGCGTCGGACGCGGCCAGCATGGCCGCCGCCGGTGTGCTACCCTGCTGCCCTTCCCGATTTATCCCTGCGCACCGGCCCTATCCTGCCGGCGCGGTCTGTTTTCCGGCGCTCTTCCCATGCTCGTGCTCGGCATCGAATCCTCGTGTGACGAAACCGGCCTCGCCCTCTATGACACCGAGGCGGGCCTGCTCTCCCACGCATTGCACTCGCAGATCGCGATGCATCGCGACTATGGCGGCGTCGTGCCCGAACTCGCGTCGCGCGATCATATCCGCCGGGTGCTGCCGCTGCTGCGACAGACGCTCGACGATGCGGGCCGCACGCGGGCCGATATCGACGCCATCGCCTTCACCCAGGGGCCGGGGCTCGCGGGCGCGCTGCTCGTCGGGGCCTCGGTGGCCAATGCGCTGGGCTTTGCGCTGGGCGTGCCGATGGTCGGCGTGCATCATCTCGAGGGCCATCTGCTGTCGCCGCTGCTGACCGATGCGCCGCCGCCGTTTCCGTTCGTCGCGTTGCTGGTCTCCGGTGGCCATACGCAGTTGATGGAGGTCAAGGGTGTGGGCGACTACACGCTGCTTGGGGAGACGCTTGACGACGCGGCGGGCGAGGCGTTCGACAAGACCGCCAAGCTGCTCGGGCTTGGTTATCCCGGCGGGCCGGAAGTGTCGCGGCTCGCGGAGTTCGGGGTGCCCGGCGCGTTCGACCTGCCGCGGCCGATGCTGCATTCCGGCAATCTCGATTTCTCGTTCGCGGGGTTGAAGACGGCGGTGCTGACGCAGACGCGCAAGCTTGGCAACGCCTGCGAGCAGGACCGCGCGAACCTGGCGCGCGCGTTCGTCGATGCGATCGTGGATGTGCTCGCGGCGAAGTCGATGGCCGCGTTGAAGCAGACGGGGCACAAGCGGCTGGTCGTTGCGGGGGGTGTGGGGGCGAACCGGCAGTTGCGCGAGCGGCTGAACCAGATGGCCGCGGCGCGGCGGGCGCAGGTCTATTACCCGGATCTCGCCTTTTGCACGGACAATGGCGCGATGATCGCGTTTGCCGGCGCGATGCGGCTGCAGGCCGCGCCCCAGCTCGGGCGTCACGACTACGACTATGGCGTGACGCCGCGGTGGGATCTTTCGGATATCAGGTTGCCGGGCTGAACAAGGTGGGCCCTCTCCCCCGAGGGAGAGTGGAGAAAACCCAATCACCCGCCGCGCTTGTCGCGCTCGATCAGCGCATACGCGCTGTGGTTGTGGATCGACTCGAAGTTCTCGGCTTCGAGCGTGTAGGCCACGATGCGGTCGTCCGCGTTCAGGCGCATGGCGATGTCACGCACGAGATCTTCCACGAACTTCGGGTTTTCGTACGCACGCTCCGTGACGTACTTCTCGTCGGGGCGCTTGAGCAGGCCCCACAGTTCGCATGACGCTTCTTCCTCCGCCATGCGCACCAGCGCCTCCACCGGCAACTCCGCCGCGAGTTCGACCTTCATCGTGATATGCGAGCGCTGGTTGTGCGCGCCGTACTGCGAGATCTTCTTCGAGCACGGGCACAGGCTCGTCACTGGCACCAGGGCCGTCAGGAATACCCGTGTCTGGCCGTCGCGCGCCTCGGCGGTGAGCGTGACCTCGTAATCCATCAGCGACTGCACGCCGGACACCGGCGCTGTCTTCGAGATGAAGTACGGGAAGCGCACCGAGATGCGGCCGGCATCGGCCTCGAGCCGAGCCAGCATGGTATCCATCATCGCGCGGAAAGCGGCGAGGTCGAGCGGGGCCTGACCTTCCTCGAGCAGCGCGACGAAACGCGACATATGGGTCCCCTTCTGGTCCGCCGGCAGCCGCACATCGAGATCGAATGTGCCGACCGTGGCCACCACGCCGTTCGGCGTCTTCACCGACAGCGGATAGCGGACGCCACGCACCCCCACGCGCTCGATCGGAATCTGGCGCGTATCCAGGCTCGATTGCACGTCGGGCATGACGAAGGCGGGATTGATGTCATTCATCTGGGTTTTCCTTTACGGTCGCGGCGTTTTGCAGTCCAACGACACCGCGCAACGAGAAAGACAAAGCCCGCACGGGGTGTGCGGGCTCGCCGGTACTGCAAAACGAAACAGCCTGAGGCGACTCGGGCGACTCAGGCGACGCGGGTCGCCACCTTGATCGACGACGACTGGCCGATCGAGAAGCGCTCGCGCACCGAACGCTCGATGCCGGCGGCGTCCAGACCGCACTGCGACAGCAGGAACGCCGGATCGCCGTGATCGACGAACTTGTCCGGCAGGCCCAGCACGAGCACCGGCATCTCGATACCGGCGTCCGCCAGTGCTTCGAGCACCGCGCCCCCGGCGCCGCCCATCGTCGCGCCCTCTTCCACGGTCACGAGGAAGTCGTGATTCGCGGCGAGCGACTTCACCAGCTCCACGTCCAGCGGCTTGACGAAGCGCATGTCGGCCACGGTCGCGTCGAGCGCTTCCGCCGCGCCCAGCGCGGGATGCACCATCGAGCCGAAACCCAGGAATGCCACGCGCTGGCCCGCGCGCGCATTGCCTTCGCGGCGGACGATACCCTTGCCCACCGGCAGCGACGTGAGTTCGGCGGAGATGGCCGCGCCCACACCGGCGCCGCGCGGATACCGCACGGCGGTCGGCGCGTCCTGCTCGAACGCGGTCGTCAGCAGCTGACGGCACTCGTTCTCGTCGGACGGCGTCATCACCATCATGTTCGGAATGCAGCGCAGGAACGGAATGTCGTACGCGCCCGCGTGCGTCGCGCCATCGGCGCCCACCAGACCGGCGCGGTCCAGCGCGAACACCACGGGCAGGTTCTGCAGGGCCACGTCGTGGATCAGCTGGTCATAGCCGCGCTGCAGGAATGTCGAGTAGATCGCAACCACGGGCTTGAGGCCTTCGCAGGCCAGGCCGCCCGCGAACGTCACCGCGTGCTGCTCGGCGATACCCACGTCGTAGTAACGGTCGGGGAAGCGCTTCTCGAACTCGACCATGCCCGAACCCTCGCGCATCGCGGGGGTCACGCCGATCAGGCGCTTGTCGGCGGCGGCCATGTCGCAGAGCCAGTCGCCGAACACCTGCGTGTAGGTCTTGCGCGACGGCTTGCCCGACGGACGGATACCCTCGGCCGGATTGAACTTGCCCGGGCCGTGGTACAGGATCGGATCGGCCTCTGCGAGCTTGTAGCCCTGGCCTTTCTTGGTCACCACGTGCAGGAACTGCGGCCCATGGCCCTCCAGCGCGCGCTGACGGATGTTCTGCATGGTCGGCACCAGCGATTCGAGGTCGTGACCGTCGATCGGGCCGATGTAGTCGAAGCCGAATTCCTCGAACAGCGTGGCCGGCACGACCATGCCCTTGGCATGTTCTTCCAGGCGCTTGGCGAACTCGAGCACGGGCGGCGCCACCGACAGCACCTTCTCGATGCCCTTCTTCGTGGCCGCGTAGAACTGGCCGCTCATCAGGCGCGCCAGGTGGCGGTTGAGCGCGCCCACCGGCGGCGAGATCGACATGTCGTTGTCGTTGAGCACGACCACGAGCGGCACGTCCTTGTACACGCCCGCGTTGTTCATGGCCTCGAAGGCCATGCCGGCGGTCATCGCGCCGTCGCCGATCACGGCGATGGCGACGCGATCCTCACCCTTCGTGCGCGCGCCCATCGCCATGCCGAGCGCGGCGGAGATCGACGTCGACGAGTGGGCGGTGCCGAACGTGTCGTACTCGCTTTCGCTGCGGCGCGGAAAACCCGAGATACCGCCCCACTGGCGCAGCGAGTGCATGCGGTCGCGGCGGCCCGTCAGGATCTTGTGCGGATAGCTCTGATGGCCCACGTCCCATACCACGCGGTCCGACGGCGTCTGGAACACGTAGTGCAGCGCGATGGTTAGTTCCACCGTGCCGAGGTTTGACGACAGGTGACCGCCGGTCTGGGAGACCGATTCGAGCACGTAGGCGCGGAGTTCTTCGGCCAGCGTGTTCAGCTGGCGTCGGTCCAGCTTGCGCAGGTCTGCGGGGTCGTCAATCTTGTTGAGCAGTGCGTAGGTCATGATGTCCGTTCGGCCGCCGGATTCTTCGCGTCCGGCTTGTTGTTCTTCAGTAATAGCGACTCAGTTCTGGCGCAGCACGATCAGGTCGGCCAGTTCAGCGAGCCGCCCGGCACGTGCGCCGAAGCCTTCCAGCGCTTCGTGGGCGGTGGTGCGCAGCTGTTCGGCCAGCTCGCGCGCGGCGTCGAGTCCCATCAGCGACACATAGGTCGGTTTGTCGTTCGCGGCATCCTTGCCCGCGGTCTTGCCCAGCGTGGCGGTATCCGCGGTGACGTCGAGGATATCGTCAACCACCTGGAACGCCAATCCCGTTGCGGCCGCATAGCGGTCCAGCGCGGCCAGACCGGCCGTATCGATGTTTCCGCACAACGCTCCCATGCGCACGCTCGCGCGCAGCAGGGCCCCGGTCTTCATCCGATGCATGCCTTCCAGCGCCTCGCGCGACATCGCGAGACCGACATTCTGCAGGTCGATCGCCTGGCCGCCGGCCATGCCGACCGAGCCCGACGCGATGGCAAGTTCGGCCACCAGCGTCATGCGCGCTTCCGCGGACAGCATCTGCGCCCGCGTCAGCACCAGGAACGCCTGCGTCTGCAGCGCGTCGCCCACCAGCAGCGCGGTGGCTTCGTCGTAGGCCTTGTGGACCGTCGGACGTCCGCGGCGCAGGTCGTCGTCGTCCATGCAGGGCATGTCGTCGTGGACCAGCGAGTAAGCGTGGATCATCTCCACCCCGCAGGCCGCCGCATCGCAGGCCTCCGGCGTGGCGCCGGTCACCTCGCCCGCGGCGTGGACCAGCAGAGGGCGCACACGCTTGCCGCCGCCGAGGACAGCATAGCGCATGGCTTCATGCAAGGTGTGTGGAATTGTGTCCGTGGTGGGAAGCGCCGCGTCGAGGGCAGCCTCGGTCCGGGCGCCCTGCGCCCGCATCCAGCTTGCAAAATCGGTCATTCGAAGTCTGCCCCGCCGCCATTGTTATCGCCGCGCGTGTCGGCGGCGAGCGGCTTCAGCGCCTCGCCTTCCAGGACACGCACCTGCTGTTCGACGCGCTCCAGCTGCTGCTGGCAGTACCGCACGAGCTCGGCGCCCCGGCGGTACGCCGTGAGGGACGCCTCGAGCGGCAGTTCGCCGGACTCCATGCTGGCGACCAGCGTCTCGAGCTCGGCCATGGCGGCTTCGTACGAGGCGGGAGCGGTCGCCGGCGTGGCGTCGGTGGACGCATTGCCGCGCGTCTCGTCGGGCTGGACCGGAGCGGTCGTCGTTCTTGGCATGAGAGGCCTTGATCAGGGGAAGCGAGGATTCTACGCCAAACCGGGCCATATTCGCTGCGTCACGCGCACGCGTGTGACGAGTACAGCAGATGCCGTCATGGAAGTGACTTGTGCGTTCGGGTCGTCTTTTGGGGAATGCGCCCCGGAGGGCACAAAATGACGACCCGGGTCGACATTTTCGCTAAAAAGTTAGAAAAATCAGTCCCTTAATTTTTTGCCCTTGGGTACAATCCCGGGTTCGTCAGCCCACCCCGGCGGCTCGCGGTTTCGCCAGGGAACCCCCTGCGCCGGTTGGCGTCTGACGCTGTTTGCTACCTGTTTCCCAAATCGATTTTCATATTTCGATGGTTGGGTTGTTCACTGCTTTCGCCTGTTATTAGGGAGTGGGGATAATGTCCAATCTCAGCACCGCGCTCAAGCTGGCGCCGGCTGATTCGCAGCTGCCCGTAGACGTCTACTTCGACGAGGCGCTGCATCAACAAGAACTGGATCTGCTGTTCAGGAAGGGCCCCGGGTACGTCGGCCACACGCTGATGGTTCCCGAGGTCGGCGACTTCCATACGCTGCGCGCCGAGGACGAGGGCCGCATGCTCGTGCGCAACGCGGGCGGCGTCGAACTGCTGTCCAACGTGTGCCGGCATCGCCAGGCCATCATGCTCAACGGCCGCGGCAACACGAAGAATATCGTCTGCCCGCTCCACCGCTGGACGTACGACCTCAAGGGCGAACTGCTGGGCGCGCCGCATTTCACGGAACAGCCCTGCGTCCACCTGAACCGCTCGCCGCTCCAGAACTGGAACGGCCTGCTGTTCGAGGGCGAACGCGACGTGCGCGCCGACCTCGCGCGCATGGGCGTGGCCGAGGACCTGAACTTCGACGGGTACATGCTCGACCACGTCGAGGTCCACGAGTGCGACTACAACTGGAAGACGTTCATCGAGGTCTACCTCGAGGACTACCATGTCGTGCCGTTCCACCCCGGCCTTGGCAGCTTCGTCTCGTGCGACGACCTCAAGTGGGAGTTCGGCGAGTGGCATAGCGTGCAGACCGTGGGCCTGCATGCGGGGCTCAAGCGGCCGGGGAGCGCGACGTACCAGAAGTGGCACGACGCGGTGTTGCAGTTCAACAACGGCAAGCTGCCCAAGCACGGCGCGATCTGGCTGACGTATTACCCGAACATCATGGTCGAGTGGTATCCGAACGTGCTGGTCGTCTCGTCGCTGCATCCGCTAGGTCCGCGCAAGACGCGCAACGTGGTGGAATTCTACTACCCCGAGGAAATCGCCCTCTTCGAGCGCGAGTTCGTCGAGGCGGAGCGCGCCGCGTACATGGAAACGTGCATCGAGGACGACGAGATCGCCGAGCGCATGGATGCCGGCCGCGCGGCGCTGATGAAGCGCGGCGTGAGCGAAACAGGCCCGTACCAGTCGCCGATGGAAGACGGCATGCAGCATTTCCACGAGTGGTATCGCCGCGCGATGCAATATACCGGCTGATTTTCCGCCGCGCCTTCGCTACTTCTTCGCTGCTTCTTCGTTGATCACCGGCTGAAGCCGGGGCATGCGCTGTTACAATCACGCGCTGCCCCGCCTCCACTTGCCTCCCCCGCCGTCATGCAATCGCTCTGGATGTTGTTCGCCGCCTTCGCGTTCTCGTTAATGGGGGTGGGCGTCAAGCTGGCATCCGAGTTCTACACGACGGGCGAGATCGTCTTCTACCGCAGCCTGATCGGCGTGCTGATCATGTGGGCGCTGCTCTCGTACCAGCGCATTCCGATCCGCACGCCGCAGATGACGATGCACATCAAGCGCAGCGTCTTCGGCGTGACCGCGCTGCTGCTCTGGTTCACCTCCATCACCTACCTGCCGCTCGCCACCGCGATGACGCTGAACTACATGTCGCCCGTGTGGATCGCGCTGATCCTTGGCGCGGGCGCGGCGCTCGCGGGGACGGGCGGCGGCGCGGACCGCAAGCTGATCGGCGCGATCCTGCTCTCGTTCGCGGGCGTGCTGTGCCTGCTGCAGCCGTCCGTGGGCAAGGACCAGCTCACGGGCGGGCTCATCGGCCTGATCTCGGGCGTCTTCACCGCGCTGGCCTACGTCGAGGTCCGCCAGCTCGGGCAGCTCGGCGAGCCCGAGGGGCGCATCGTGTTCTATTTCTCTTCGGTCGGGCTGGTGGTCGGTCTGGTGTGGATGATCTATGCCGGTCCAAGCCACCATACGTGGCATGGCGCGGGACTGCTGCTGGCGATCGGCATCCTGGCCACGCTGGGTCAGACGTCCATGACGCGCGCGTACAAGCGCGGCAACACGCTGCTCACGGCCAACCTGCAATATGCGGGCATCGTGTTCTCGAGCCTGTGGGGCATGATGATCTGGTCCGATCGGCTCAACTGGGTGTCGTGGCTGGGCATGGCGCTGATCATCGCGAGCGGCATTGCCACCACGCTGATGCGCGCGGGCGAGAGCACGGATGCGCAGCCGACGCCGGCCACACCGGTCAAGTCGCCCGAGGCGGAAGTTCATCCGGAGGTGTAGCGGGTGTAGGATCACGGGACGTTCTTCCCGACAGGTCCTTTCATGCCGACACCGCTGATCTCCGCTACAGAACTCGAATCGCTGCGCGCCAACGGCGCGCGGGACGTCGTCGTCATCGACTGCTCGTTCGACCTCACGGACCCCGCCGCGGGCCGCGAGGCGTATCACCAGGGCCATCTGCCCGGCGCATACTACCTCCACCTCGACAATGAACTGTCCGGCCCGAAGACGGGCGTCAATGGACGACATCCGCTGCCCGATGCCGAGTTGCTGACGGCCCGCCTGCGCGCGCTTGGCGTCAACGACGATACGCTCGTCGTCGCCTACGACGCGCAGGGCGCGATGTATGCCGCGCGGCTCTGGTGGCTGCTGCGCTGGATCGGCCATGAGGCCAGCGCCGTGCTCGATGGCGGCAAGGCCGCGTGGATCGCGGCGGGCTTTCCGCTCGAGCCGGGTACGACGCCCGACCCCGAAACCGCCGGCAATCTTTCGCTCCGATCCACGCTCGTGCCGACCGTCAACGCGGCCACGCTCATGGAGAACCTCACCGCGCCGACGCGCCTTGTCGTCGATGCGCGCGCGCCGGACCGCTTCCGGGGGGAGAACGAAACGCTCGATCCCGTGGGCGGCCATATTCCCGGCGCCATCAATCGGTTCTTCAAGGACAATTTGCGGCCGGACGGCCATTTCAAGTCGGCCGATACGCTGCGCAAGGAGTTCGGCCAGTTGTTCGCCGGCACGCCGCCGGCGGAGACCGTCATGCAATGCGGCTCTGGCGTGACGGCCTGCCACAACCTGCTGGCCCTCGAAGTGGCGGGGCTGACGGGCGCGGCGCTGTATCCGGGGTCGTGGAGCGAGTGGAGCGCGGATCCGCAGCGGCCCGTGGCGACCGGGCCGGCGGACTGAGCCAGAAGGCCTAGCGCGACGCCGCGGCCGGGGGCTGCCCCGGGTGGCCATGGCCGCCGCCATGAGGCCCACCATGAGCGGCGTGGCTTTCATGCACGCCGTTCGTGATGAACACGATGGCCGCGATGCCCGCGGCAACGAGCACGACCTGGATCACCGACTCGCGCCAGCGCGGACGGCGCTGCATCTGCGGCATCAGGTCGCTCACGGCGATATAGACGAAGCTGCTCGAGGCGATGACGAGCACGTACGGAATCCACGCCTGCAACTGGTCGAGCAGGAAGTATCCGACGATGCCCCCGATCACGGCCGCGAGACTCGACAGCAGGTTGAAGGCGAACGCGCGCGCCTTGGAGAATCCCGCATTGAGCAGCACGATGAAGTCGCCGACTTCCTGCGGGATCTCGTGCGCGGCGATGGCCAGCGCGGTCACGATGCCGATATGCGGATCGGCGAGGAACGCGGCGGCGATCACGATACCGTCGGCGAAGTTGTGGAAGGTATCGCCGACGAGGATCGTCATGCCGCTACGGCCGGCCTCCTCGCGATCATGCCCATGGTGATGGTGGTGGCCGTCGCCTTCGTGATGGTGGGAGTGGCGCAGCAGCGAGAGCTTTTCCAGCAGGAAGAACCCGAGCAGGCCGGCCAGCAGCGTGCCAAACAGCGCGCGCGGATCGGCGCCCGATTCGAATGCTTCCGGCAGCGAATGCAGCAGCGCGGTGGCGAGCAGCACGCCGACAGAGAAACTCACCATGCGTTCGACCACGCGCGAGGCCACCGTCAGCGACAGCAGCGCCGCGCCGAAGATGCTGCCGACGCCCGAGATCAGCGCGGCGAGCAGGATATACAACAGCGTGGAATCGATGATGGGCTCCTCGGAAGCCTTGTTGCGACAACTAACGCAACACGGTTGCAAAAACGCGAAGACCGCATTGTACGTTGGTCTGCGCGAATTGCAATCACCGCGGGTTCAACGCCGCCCGTCAGGCGACCTTGTGCTCCCTGAACCAGGCCAGGCAGCGCTGCCATCCGTCCCTGGCTGCCGATTCGACGTAGCTCGCGCGGTAGTCGGCGTTGAACGCGTGGCCGGCTTCCGGATAGACGACGAACGTCGAAGCCTTTGCGTGGGGGTTCGACGACGCGGCCAGCGCGGCCTTCATCTTCGCCACGTGCTCCTGCGTGATGCCGGTGTCCTTGCCCCCATAGAGGCCCAGCACCGGCGCGTGCAGGTCGTTGACGATATCGACGGGGTTGCGCGGCTTGAGGGGCGTCGGTTCGCCGACCAGCGCGCCGTACCACGCCACCGCTGCCTTGATGCGCTTGCTGTGCGCGGTATATAGCCACGTGATACGGCCGCCCCAGCAGAAGCCGGTGATGCCAAGCCGGTTCAGGTCGCCACCGTTCTTGCCGGCCCAGTCCACCAGCGCGTCGAGGTCGCCGATGACCTGCGCGTCGGGCACCTTCGAGATGATGTTCGTCTGCAGTTCCTGGATCGTGCCAAAGCTGGTCGGGTCCCCCTGCCGCGCGAACAGCTCGGGGGCCAGCGCGAGGTACCCGAGCTTGGCGAAGCGCCGGCAGATATCGGCGATATGCTCGTGCACCCCGAAGATCTCGCTGATCACGAGCACCACGGGCAGATTCGTCTTGCCCTCGGGCTGCGCCCGATAGACCGGCATGCTGAAGCCGTTGGAAGACACGGTGACCTCGCCGGCGGTCAGGCCGGCAAAGTCGGTCTTGATGGTCTGCGCGGTCACGGGCAACACGGCGGCGGCGAACGCCGATCCGAGCGCGGTCTTGACGAACGCACGGCGATCGAATGCCTGGCCAGGGACGAGGCTCTCCACTTCGGGTTTGAACATGCGGTTTTCTCCGGGAGTCAGGGCAGCGCCGCTGATTCTAGGGGAAAACATGTCGTGCCGCGCACTTGCACCGTGGTTCAGTGCAGCTTCACCCGGGGATTCGTCTTGCTGCGGAGCCAGTGGGTCACTGTGTCCAGACCCATCCGCAATGCCCCGTGCAGCGCCATCACGTGCATCCGGTACAGCGATGTGTACATGACCCGCGCCATCAGCCCCTCGATGAACATCGAGCCGCCGATCAGGCCGCCCATCAGGCTGCCGACCGCGCTGAAGTGGCCGAGCGATACGAGCGAGCCGAAGTCCTTGAACTGGAATTTCGGCAAAGGCCTGCCGTCGAGCCGCGCGCGGATGGCGTCGTACAGGAACGTGGCCTGCTGGTGCGCCGCCTGCGCGCGCGGGGGCACGGAGGTCTGCTGTTCCGGCCACGGGCAGCTGGCGCAGTCGCCGAACGCGAAGATGTCCGGATCGGCTTCGCTCTGCAGCGTCGGACCGACCACGATCTGGCCCATGCGGCTGACCGGCAGGTCCAGCGTGCGGAGCACCGCGGGCGCCGTGATGCCCGCCGCCCATACCGTCAGGTCCGCGTCGATCCGCTTGCCGCTCGCGGTCAGGACCGCGTCCGGCGTGACCTCCGTCACGCGCTCGGCCGTCAGCACGCCGACGTCGAGCTTGTGCAGCAGCTTGGTCGTCTCGGCGGACACGCGCTCCGACAGCGCCGGCAGAATGCGCGGCCCCGCCTCGATCACGTTGATATGGATATCGCGCCGTGGATCCAGCTGGTGGAGGCCATAGGCGTTCAGCACATGCGCGGTGTTGCGCAACTCGGCCGACAGCTCCACGCCCGTCGCGCCCGCGCCAATGATCGCGATATCGACGCGCGGCCGGCCATCCTCGCCGACGCGTCCGCGGCCGTTCTGCGCGCGCACGCATGCGGCGATCAACCGACGACGGAATCGCTCGGCCTGATCGACGGTATCCAGCGCAATCGCGTTGTCGGCGGCGCCGGGCACGCCGAAGAAATGCGTGACGCAGCCGATCGCCAGCACCAGCGTGTCATACGCGAGCTCGCGCGCGGGCAGCAGTTCGTCACCGTCCTGGTCCACGCATGCGGACACTGCAATCGTCTTGCGCGCGCGATCGATGCCAGTCAGTTCGCCCTGCTGGAACTCGAAGTTGTGCCAGCGCGCCTGCGCGACATATTCGAGTTGGTGGGTATTGGGATCCATGCTGCCGGCTGCGACTTCATGCAGCAGCGGCTTCCAGATATGCGTGGGCGAGCGGTCGACGAGGATGACCTGCGCCGCGCCGGACTTGCCAAGCTTGTCGCCAAGCTTCGTGACGAGCTCCAGCCCGCCAGCCCCGCCGCCTACCACGATGATGCGATGTCCTCGCCGTACTACTCCTTCTCTCTCACTGGTCATGGGTCTACCCGTCTTTATTTTGGAAACGCTGTTGGCCGCGCGGGGTGGCGCGAGGCTCGTTGCCTCAAGTCTGCTGCATTGCAGCAAACCGGGCAAGCCCGCCAATCGATGTGTTCCATACTAGACCGCGCGCGCGAATCGCACGGTGCACAGTGCGCGGGGGCACTGGACGGGTACAGACCATACGGCGAATGCAGGCACGCTCAGCGATATTTCCGCGAGTATTTCCCTGCATTCGCCTGCACACTTCGGCACGCCTCAGTGCGCGTTCGGTGCGCGTTCAGTGCGCTTCTTCCCAGTTGGCGCCGTGACCGACCTCGGCGACCAGCGGCACACGCAGTTCGGCCACCGTGCACATGAGCTCGGGCAGCTTCACCTTGACGCGTTCGAACTCGGACTCCGGCACTTCGAGCACGAGTTCATCGTGGACCTGCATGATCTGGCGCGTGCCGAGCTTGTCGGTTTCGAGCCAGTCCTGCACCGCGATCATCGACAGCTTGATCAGGTCGGCCGCCGTGCCCTGCATTGGCGCGTTGATCGCCGCGCGTTCGGCAGCCTGGCGGCGCGGGCCGTTGCCACCGTTGATGTCGGGCAGCCACAGGCGCCGGCCGAACACGGTCTCCACATAGCCCTGCTCGCGCGCCGTCTGGCGCGTCTCTTCCATGTAGCGCGCCACGCCGGGATAGCGCATGAAGTAGCGGTCGATGTAGTGCTTGGCGGCCTCGCGCTCGATGCCGAGGTTGCTGGCGAGCCCGAACGCGCTCATGCCGTAGATCAGCCCGAAGTTGATCACCTTGGCATACCGGCGCTGCTCGCTCGTCACCGCCTCCCGGTCCACGCCGAAGATCTCGCCCGCGGTCGCGCGGTGGATATCCTCCCCGTTCGCGAAGGCACGCAGCAGGTTCTCGTCGCCGGAGATATGGGCCATGATGCGCAGCTCGATTTGCGAGTAATCGGCCGATACGATCACGCTGCCCGGGGGCGCGATGAAGGCCTCGCGAATACGGCGGCCTTCTTCCGTGCGCACGGGAATGTTCTGGAGGTTCGGATCGGTCGACGCCAGCCGCCCCGTGACCGCCGTGGCCTGGCCATAGCTCGTGTGCACGCGCCCCGTGTTCGGGTTCACCATCTTCGGAAGCTTGTCGGTGTACGTGGACTTGAGCTTCGACAGGCCGCGATAGTCGAGCAGGATCTTCGGCAGCGGATAGTCTTCCGCAAGCTTCTGCAGCACCTCTTCATCGGTGGACGGGGCGCCGCTCGCGGTCTTCTTCACCACGGGCAGCTTCATCTGGTTGAAGAGGATCTCGCCGATCTGCTTCGGCGAGCCGAGGTTGAACGGTTGCCCCGCCGCGGCATACGCGGCCTGCTCGATGTCCATCAGCCGCTGGCCGAGCTCGGCGCTCTGCGCGGCCAGCCGGTCCGAGTCGATCAGCACGCCATTGCGCTCGATCTTCTGCAGCACCACCGAGACGGGCATCTCGATCTTCTCGTAGACGAAGCGCAGGCCATCGGCCGCCTCGATCTTCGGATGCATGTTCCGATGCAGGCGCAGCGTCACGTCGGCGTCTTCGGCCGCGTACTGCGTCGCGCGCTGAAGGTCGATCTGATCGAAACCGATCTGGCTCGCACCCTTGCCGCAGACTTCTTCATACGTGATGGTCTTCACGTTGAGCAGCTTCTCGGCAAGGCTGTCCATGCCGTGATTGCGATGCGACGCCAGCACGTAGCTCTCGAGCATCGTGTCCTGTTCGATGCCGCGCAGCGCGATGCCATGATTCGCGAACACATGCGCGTCGTACTTCAGGTGCTGGCCCAGCTTGGGCCGCGAGGCATCCTCGAGCCACGGACGCAGCCGCTCCAGCACGTACTCGCGCGACAGCTGGCCGAAGTTCTCGGCGCCCGCGACATCGGGGCCGCGGTGCGCGACGGGGATGTAGCACGCGGAACCCGGCTCCGCGGACAGCGAGATGCCGACGAGCTCCGCGAGCATGGGATCGAGCGACGTGGTCTCCGTGTCGATCGCGACGAGCGGCGCATCGACGATGCGCTTGATCCATTCGTCGAGCGCGGCCTCGCTGGTCACGGTGTCGTAAGTGACTTCGGCCGGCGGCAGATCGTGGGCAGGCTGCTCCGCGTCATTGCCTTCGCCATCGAACAATCCGCCCTGTGGAGAGGGAATGCCCTTCTGGGCGGCGCCCTTGCCGTTGCGCGCGGCATTGGCGAGATTCGGCAGGCTGTCGCCTGTCAGTTCGCGCAGCCACGACTTGAAGCCGTACTTGGCGAAGAACGCGACAAGCTTGTCCTTGTCCTCGCCGAGTTCGCGCAGCGCGTGAAAGTCCGCGACGGCCTCGCGCAGGTCGCAGTCGGTCTTCACGGTCACGAGCTCGCGCGCCTTGGGCAGCCACTCGAGCGTATTGCGCAGGTTCTCGCCCACCACGCCCTTGATCTCGGCGGCGCTCGCCATGATGTTGTCGAGCGTGTCATAAGCGGTGAGCCATTTCACCGCCGTCTTCGGGCCGACCTTGGGCACGCCCGGCACGTTGTCCACGGCATCGCCGATCAGCGAAAGATAGTCGACGATGCGCTCGGGCGGCACGCCGAACTTGGCGACCACGCCCGGCGGGTCCAGCACCTCGCCGCTCATCGTGTTGACGAGCGTGACGTGGTCATCGACGAGTTGCGCGAGGTCCTTGTCGCCCGTGGACACCACCGTGCGCACACCCTGCGCCGTGGCCTGGCGCGCGAGCGTGCCGATGACGTCGTCGGCCTCCACACCCTCGACGACGACGATCGGCCAGCCCAGCGCGCGCACGGCTTCGTGGATCGGTTCGATCTGGCGCGCGAGGTCCTCGGGCATCGACGGACGATGCTCCTTGTAGGCGGGATACATGTCGTCGCGGAAGGTCTTGCCCTTGGCGTCGAACACGCAGGCGCTATACTCTGCCGGGTAATCATTGCGCAGCTTGCGCAGCATGTTGATCATGCCGTAGATTGCCCCTGTGGGCAGCCCCTCGCCATTTCGCAGATCCGGCAGCGCGTGATACGCGCGATACAGATAGCTCGATCCATCGACGAGCAAGAGTGTTTTTGGACTATCCGACATTCCCATGGACTCAAAATTGACAGGCGCTCCGAACGGCGGCGCCGCCGGAACCCCCCTCGCTGATACGGATGTCTCGGACATCTCGGGCAATAGCGTGAATCCCCCACCGGAGGCCGCGTCGGCCCATGCGGCCGCGATCGCCGCAAAGGCCGATGCCGCCGCCGAGGGCAAGACTCCCGAGGAGCAGGATGCCGCGGCCGCCGCGGCGGCCGCGCGGACCAATCCGCGCAAGATGATTCCGAGCCTGCGTGCGCTCGCCGACGAAGATCGCGCGACCGCAAAGAAGGCGCGCGCCTCGTGGCAAATGTTCACGATTATGGCAGAGTTCATCGAGGCCACCGAGTACCTCTCGGAGATCCGCCCCGCCGTTTCGATCTACGGCAGCGCGCGCCTGCGCGAGGACTCGCCGTACTACCAGAAGACCATCGAGATCGCGCGCCTGTTCTCCGACGCGGGCTTCGCGGTGATCTCGGGCGGCGGCCCGGGCATCATGGAAGCGGCCAACAAGGGCGCGCACGCGGGCAAATCCGCAAGCGTGGGCCTCAATATCGAACTGCCGCACGAACAGCAGGGCAATCCCTACCAGGACATCGCCATGCGGTTCCGCCATTTCTTCACGCGCAAGGTAACCTTCGTGAAGAACTCGGATGCGTTCATCGTCATGCCGGGCGGTTTCGGCACGCTCGACGAGCTGGCCGAGGTGCTCACGCTCGTCCAGACGGGCAAGTCGCGTTCGGTACCGGTCGTCATGTACGGCAGCCGGTTCTGGAAGGGCCTGCTCGACTGGTTCCGCTTCACGCTGCTGCCGATGGGCCTGATCGCGGAGCACGATCTGGACCTGATGAAGATCGTGGATGAGCCGCAAGAGGTGCTCGAGGCGGTGTACGAGTACTACGAGAAGCGGGGTGGCGATCATCCGATTCCGCCGAAAGAGGAAATGTTTTACCTCTAAGGCAAGGCTGGGGTGCCCTGGGCGCCACGGGAACGGCCAGAGTGCGGCAGGAATTGCTAGAATGGAATCCTGTTGTCGGGTTCGGCGCCGCCGGGTCCGACCCCCGCACGCCCAGGAGCCTCGGATGACCTCCCCCACGCAACAACGCCTCGTCACGTCCGACGACGGCGACGTACCGCCTGCCGCTTCGCTGAAGCGTCTGATCGCCATGGCCGCCATGGCCGGTATCGCGCTTGGCGCGCCGGCGCTGGCCACGGCACAGCCGAATGGCGAGCAGAGCAATGCGCTGACCCAGCAGGAACTGAATCGGATCAACAACCAGCCGATCGCGCCTGCGGTCAAGAGCCAGCTGAACCAGCCGCGCGAGCCGAGCTTCGAGCTCAACGAGCGCGATGGCACGCAGGTGCGCGAGTATCGCAACAAGGGGCAGGCCACCGACATCCAGGTACGATCTGGCTTCGGTACCAGCTACCAGATGAGCAAGCCCGAAGACAGTTCTCCGAAGTTTCGCGATCACGACGTGAATCGCGTGCCGTCCGTCAACCTGCAGTGGTGACGGTTCTGTAGTTCCGATTTCTTTTCACCCACGGACTGGCGGCCTTGCCGGTCCGCGCCGGCCCGGCGGGTTTCGCCCGCCGTGGCGGCAGATTCGCCCGCGGACCCTACCGCTTGCGGATTCGCCGCATTCCGCATCGATTCACACGACAACAATGGCTGTTTTCACCACGGTCTCGCAGGACGAGATCGCTAGCTGGCTGCTCGATTACGACCTTGGCGAAGTGCGCGCGCTGCGCGGCATTCCCTCGGGCATCGAAAACAGCAATTTCTTCCTGACGATGGAGCGGGACGGGCACGTGCGCGAGTACGTGCTGACGATTTTCGAACGGCTGACGTTCGGGCAGTTGCCCTATTACCTCCATCTGATGGCGCATCTGGCGGGTCACGGCATCCGCGTGCCCGCGCCGATTCCCGCGCGCGACGGCGAGATCCTGCGCGCGCTCAAGGGCAAGCCCGCGACGATCGTCACGCGTCTGCCCGGCGCTTCGCAGCTTTCGCCCAATGCACAGCAGTGCGCCGAGGTCGGCGACATGCTGGCACGCATGCATCTGGCGGGCGTCGACTACGCGCGCCAGCAGCCCAATCTGCGCAGCCTGGCGTGGTGGCAGCAGACGGAGCCCGAGATCACGCCGTTCCTCGATGCGGACCAGCATGCGCTGCTGCGCAACGAAATCGCCCATCAGACCGCGTTTTTCGGCAGCGCCGACTATGCGGCCCTCGATGGCGGCCCGTGCCATTGCGATCTGTTTCGCGACAACGTGTTGTTCGAGGCAGGCGATGGCGGTAACTTCACGCTCGGCGGGTTTTTCGACTTCTACTTTGCCGGCAACGACAAATGGCTGTTCGACCTTGCGGTGACCGTCAACGACTGGTGCATCGACCTGCCGACCGGCGCGCTCGACGACGCGCGTGCGCGCGCGCTGCTCGCGGCTTATCATGCCGTGAGGCCGCTGACCGACAACGAGCACGCGCACTGGCAGGACATGCTGCGTGCGGGCGCGCTCCGTTTCTGGGTATCGCGTCTGTGGGACTTCTTCCTGCCGCGCGAGGCGGACATGCTCCAGCCGCATGATCCGACCCACTTCGAACGCATCCTGCGCCGGCGCGTTGACGCCGCCGCGCTCCCCTGGATCTGATTCCCATGCAACTACTGGAAGTTCCCGCCAAGGAAGGTTACGTCTGGTTCCGCCAGGGTATCTGGCTGTTCCGCAAGAATCCGCTCGCATTTCTGATGCTGCTGTTCATTTATCTGATTGCGGCGCAGCTGGCGATTTTTGTGCCCTTGTTCGGGGTGATCGCGTTGCTCGTGGTCACGCCGGGGCTCTACGTCGGCGTGATGACGGCCTGCCGGGACGTCATTCAGAACAAGCGTGTCATGCCGACCGTGCTGTTGTCGGGGTTCCGGACTAATGGCAAGCAGGCGACGCGGAATCTGCTGATCCTTGGCGGCATCTATGCGGGCATGGTGTTTACGCTGAGCCTGATTGCCGGGGCGCTGGTCGATATCAGCACCCTTGCGCCGATCCTGCTCAAGCAGGAAGAGCCGTCCGCGGAGTCGGTGCGGCAGCTCTACTATGCGCTGTTGCTCGGGGCGCTGCTGTACACGCCGATCGCGATGATGTTCTGGTTCGCGCCGCTGCTGTCCGCCTGGCATAGCGTGCCGCCGGTCAAGGCGCTGTTCTTCAGCTGGACGGCCTGCTGGCGGAATCGGGGGGCGTTCTTTACCTACGCGGTGCTGTTCGCCCTGCTGATGGTCGCGATTCCGTTCTTCCTCGAGGCGGTGTTCGCCGCGTTTGGCGCGGAGGCGGTGTTATCGTTTCTGGTGACGCCGTATTCGCTGCTGATGCTGGCGATTTTGTATTGCTCCTTTTACGCGACGTATCGCGGGTGCTTCAACATCGCCCCGGCCGAGCCGGAGGCGACGTCGGTTCAGGCCTGATCAATCGATCGGGTCCAGCTTGGCGATGCCGAGCGCCAGTTTCTTGGTCCCGTGCCGCTTGAAATGGATCTGCGCGTGGGCGTTCGCGCCCTCGCCTTCGATGGCGGTGATCTTTCCCTCGCCGAACTTGTTGTGGAACACGCCCTGCCCCACGCGGAAGCCGGTTTCCGCGGCGCGTTTGCTGTCCGCGTAGCCGTTACCGGTGTCCATGCCGCCCGTCGGCTTGGTGCCCGTGTACGCAACGTCCTCCGGCCGCTTGAACCAGTCCCGGCCCCAGGCCGACTCTGACTTCTCGCGGCGGCCGCCGCCCATGCCACCATACGCCTGCTGCGGCGGCGTGAGCCACTTCAGCGCGCTCTCCGGCAACTCCTCGAAGAACCGAGACCGCACGTGGTAGCGCATCTGCCCATGCAGCACGCGGCTCTGCGCGAAAGACAGGTACAGCCGCTCCCGGGCCCGCGTGATGGCGACGTACATCAGGCGGCGCTCTTCCTCCAGCCCATCCGCCTCCATGGCGCTGTTCTCGTGCGGGAACAGGCCCTCTTCCAGGCCGGTGATGAACACGACGTTGAACTCGAGGCCCTTGGCCGCGTGCACCGTCATCATCTGCACCGCGTCCTGCCCCGCCTGCGCCTGGTTGTCGCCCGCCTCGAGCGACGCGTGCGTCAGGAAGGCGACCAGCGGCGTCATGACCACCGGCAGCTGCTCGGGGTCGAGCACCTGCTGGGCCTGATCGCCCTCGGCCAGCGCGGGGGCGCCTTCATGCCCTGCCGGCAACACCGCCGCCGGGGCGTCGAGCCCGTAGCCTTCTTCCATGACGAACGCCTGCGCGGCGGTCACGAGTTCCTGCAAGTTCTCGATGCGGTCCTGGCCTTCCTTCTCCGTGCGGTAATGCTGGATGAGACCGCTGGTATTGGTCACGTACTCGACCATCTCCGGCAGCGTCATGCGGCGCGTCTCCGCGCGCATCTGGTCGATCAGGCGAATGAAAGCGCCCAGCGAACTGCCCGCCTTGCCCGGCACGTAGGCCACCGCCTCGGACAGCGAGCAGTTGTATTGCCGCGCGGCGTCCTGCAGCGCCTCGATCGAGCGCGCGCCAATGCCGCGCGTCGGAAAATTGACCACCCGGCCGAACGCCGCGTCGTTGCGCGGATTCTCGATGAGCTGGAGGTACGCCAGCGCGTGCTTCACCTCGGCACGCTCGAAGAAGCGCAGGCCGCCATACACGCGATACGCGATGCCCGCCGAGAACAACGCATGCTCGATGACGCGCGACTGCGCGTTGCTGCGATAAAGAATCGCAATTTCCGAGCGCGACATGCCCTGCGCGATCTGATCCCGAATCTCCTCAACGATCCACGACGCCTCCTGCCCATCCGAGCCGCCCTGGAACACGCGCACCGGCTCGCCATGTCCGGCATCGGTCCGCAGGTTCTTGCCGAGCCGGCGCGCGTTGTGCGAAATCAGATGGTTGGCGGAATCGAGGATGTTGCCGTGCGAGCGATAGTTCTGCTCCAGCTTGATCATCTGGCGCACACGGAATTCGTGCTCGAAGTCGCGCATGTTGCCAACGTTCGCGCCCCGGAACGCATAGATGCTCTGATCGTCGTCGCCCACCGCGAACACCGCGGCCGCGCGGCCCGTGCCATAGCCCGCCAGCAGCTTGAGCCACTGGTACTGCAGCACGTTGGTGTCCTGGAACTCGTCGACGAGGATATGGCGGAACCGATGCTGATAGTGCGCGCGAATCGCGTCGTTGTAGCGCAGCAGCTCGTAGCAGCGCAGCAGCAGCTCGGCGAAATCGACCACGCCCTCGCGCTGGCACTGCTCGTCGTAGGCCGCGTACAGGTCCACGAAGCGGCGGTTGTAGTCGTCGTTGGCCCCGACATCGGCCGGACGCAGCCCCTGCTCCTTCGCGTTGTTGATGAAGTACTGGAGGTTCTTGGCCGGATACTTCTCGTCGTCGACGTTGAGCCCCTTGAGCAGGCGCTTGAGCGCCGACAGCTGATCCTGCGAATCGAGGATGGCAAACGTCTGCGGCAGTCCCGCATCGCGGAAGTGCGCCCGCAGCATGCGGTTGCAGAGGCCGTGGAACGTGCCGATCCACATGCCGCGCGTGTTGATCGGCAGCATCGCGGCCAGCCGCGTCTGCATCTCCTTGGCGGCCTTGTTGGTAAAGGTCACGGCCAGCACGCCGGCCGGCGAGACATGGCCGTTCTGGATCAGCCATGCGATGCGCGTGGTCAGCACGCGCGTCTTGCCGCTGCCCGCGCCCGCCAGGATCAGCGCCGGTTCGTCAGGCAAGGTGACGGCGGCGAGTTGTTCGGCGTTGAGATTGGCGAGCAGGTTGGACATTCGCGGTTGTGCGGAAAGAAGGGCCATTACGGATAGCCGGGATTATACCGGCCCCTTATCCCCTATAATTTGCCGTTTCGCCGCCGCCTCCGCCGGCGCGGCCCCTCAGACATACGATACCGAGCGACACCGAGCATGACCGCAGAAGACCAGTCCCTTGCCAAGAGCTTCGAACCCGCCGCCATCGAGGCGAAGTGGGGCCCCGAATGGGAGCGCCGCGGCATCGCCCAGCCGACGTTCGACCCTGCCAGACCGAACTTCTCGATTCAGCTGCCCCCGCCGAATGTGACCGGCACGCTCCACATGGGCCATGCGTTCAACCAGACCATCATGGATGGCCTGACGCGCCACGCGCGCATGCGCGGCGCCAACACGCTGTGGGTACCGGGCACGGACCACGCGGGTATCGCCACGCAGATTGTCGTGGAGCGCCAGCTGGAGGCCCAGGGCGTGTCGCGCCACGACCTCGGCCGCGAGAAGTTCACGGAGAAGGTGTGGGCCTGGAAAGAGGAGTCGGGCTCGACCATCACGCGCCAGGTGCGCCGCATGGGCGCGTCGATCGACTGGACGCGCGAGTACTTCACGATGTCCCCGGACATGTCGAAAGCCGTGACCGAGGTGTTCGTGCGCCTGTACGAACAGGGCCTGATCTATCGCGGCAAGCGCCTCGTCAACTGGGATCCCGTGCTGGGCACCGCGGTGTCCGACCTCGAGGTGGACAGCGTCGAGGAGGACGGCTCGCTCTGGCACATCCACTATCCGCTCGTGGAAGCGGATGGCGTGCGCGGCCTGACCCACCTGACCGTGGCGACCACGCGTCCCGAAACCATGCTCGGCGACACCGCCGTGATGGTGCACCCGGAAGACGAGCGTTATGCGCACCTGATCGGCAAGTTCGTCAAGCTGCCGCTGACCGACCGCCAGATTCCCGTGATCGCCGACGAATACGTCGATCGCGAGTTCGGCACCGGCGTGGTCAAGGTGACCCCGGGCCACGACTTCAACGACTATGCGGTGGGCCAGCGCCATAACCTGCCGCAGTTGTCGATTCTCACGCTCGACGCAAAGGTGGTCGCCGACGCGCCGGCCGCCTACGCGGGCAAGGACCGCTTCGAGGCGCGCAAGCTGATCGTCGAGGATCTGGACAAGCAGGGCCTGCTTGGCGAGATCAAGAGGCACAAGCTCATGGTCCCGCGCAGCGAGCGCACGGGCAGCGTGATCGAGCCGATGCTGACCGACCAATGGTTTGTCGCGATGAGCAAGCCGGCGCCGGAAGGCACGTTCTACCCGGGCCGCTCGATTGCCGACGTGGCGCTGGACGCCGTGAAGAGCGGCGAGATCAAGCTCGTGCCCGAGAACTGGAACAGCACGTACAACCAGTGGCTGGAGAACATCCAGGACTGGTGTATCTCCCGCCAGTTGTGGTGGGGCCACCAGATTCCGGCATGGTATGACGACGCGGGCAACTGCTACGTCGGCCGTACGGAGGAAGAAGCCCTCGCCAAACAGAAGGCGGCCGGCGGTTCCGGCCCGCTGCGCCGCGAGGAAGACGTGCTCGACACGTGGTTCTCGTCCGCGCTGGTACCGTTCTCGTCGCTGGGCTGGCCGGCCGAGACGCCCGAGCTGAAGCACTTCCTGCCGTCGTCGGTGCTCGTCACCGGCTATGACATCATCTTCTTCTGGGTGGCGCGCATGGTCATGATGACCAAGCACTTCACCGGACAGGCGCCCTTCCACACCGTGTACGTGCACGGCCTCGTCCGCGACTCGGAAGGCAAGAAGATGAGCAAGTCCGAGGGCAATACGCTCGATCCGGTCGACCTGATCGACGGGATCGAACTCGAGCCGCTGCTCAAGAAGCGCACCACGGGCCTGCGCCGTCCGAAGGACGCGCCGCGCATCGAGACGAAGACGAAGAAGGAATTCCCGAACGGCATTCCGGCGTTCGGCGCCGACGCGCTGCGCTTCACCTTCGCGTCGCTCGCCACGCTGGGCCGCAACATCAACTTCGACACGGGCCGCTGCGAGGGCTACCGCAACTTCTGCAACAAGCTGTGGAACGCCACGCGCTTCGTGCTGATGAACACCGAGGGGCACGACTGCGGCATGGGTCCGTGCAACAAGGATTGCGGCCCCGAAGGCTACCTCGACTTCTCGCAGGCGGACCGCTGGATCGTGTCGCTGCTGCAGCGCGTGGAAGGCGAAGTCGAAAAGGGCTTCGCGGAATATCGTTTCGACAACATCGCAAGCGCGATCTACAAGTTCGTGTGGGACGAGTATTGCGACTGGTACCTCGAACTCGCCAAGGTGCAGATCCAGACCGGCACGCCCGCGCAACAGCGCGCCACGCGCCGTACGCTGCTGCGCGTGCTGGAGACGGTACTGCGCCTCGCGCACCCGATCATCCCGTTCATCACGGAAGAACTGTGGCAGAAGGTCGCCCCGCTCGCGGGCCGCTCGAAGGGTGATGGCGCCGAGTCGATCGCGCTGCAGGCGTATCCGCAGGCGGCTGCGGCGAAGATCGACGAAGCGGCCGAGCAGTGGGTCGCCCAGCTGAAGGCCGTGGTGGACGCCTGCCGGAACCTGCGTGGCGAGATGAACATCTCCCCCGCGCAGCGTATTCCGCTCTATGCGCATGGCGACGGCGCGTTCCTGAAGTCGGTGAGCGCGCATGTGCAGGCGCTGGCCAAGCTCTCCGAAGTGCGTGTGTTCGAGGACGAGTCCGCGCTGATGAGCGAAGGGGCCGGGGCGCCGGTCGCGATCGTGGGCGGCAATCGCCTGCTGCTGAAGATCGAGATCGATGTGGCCGCCGAGCGCGTCCGCCTGACCAAGGAAGCCGATCGCATCGCGGCCGAGATCGGCAAGTGCCGTGGCAAGCTGTCCAACGAGAGCTTCGTGGCCAAGGCGCCGCCGGCCGTTGTGGCGCAGGAAACGCAGCGTTTGTCGGATTTCGAACAGACGCTGGCGAAGTTGCAGGATCAACTACTGCGACTGCCCGCCGCCTGAAGATACGAGACGCCGCAGTCTCCGGCATGGAAGTTGCGTGCCGAGGACTGCGGAACAGCCGACATCTGTGAGAAAAGTCGGACAGTCACGGACAGACGACTCCCCCGGCCATCCGGCACGGTAATGCACCGGCAACAGCCACCGGAATAGAAAGGAATTCTGATATGGAAAACCGCGTCACCAAGGCCGTCTTCCCGGTCGCGGGACTGGGCACCCGCTTCCTGCCCGCGACCAAGGCCAGCCCCAAGGAGATGCTGCCAGTGGTAGACAAGCCGCTGATCCAGTATGCAGTGGAAGAAGCAATGGCTGCCGGCATTACCGAGATGATCTTCGTGACGGGCCGCTCCAAGCGCGCCATCGAGGACCATTTCGACAAGGCCTACGAACTCGAGGCCGAACTCGAAGCCAAGAACAAGCGCGCTCTGCTGGATGTGGTGCGCTCGATCAAGCCGTCGCACGTGGAATGCTTCTACGTGCGCCAGCCCGAGGCGCTGGGCCTGGGCCATGCGGTGCTGTGCGCGGCCAAGCTCGTCGGCGACGAGCCGTTCGCGGTCATGCTCGCCGACGACTTGCTCGACGGCAACACGCCGATCATGAAGCAGATGGTCGACGTCTATAACCACTACAACTGCTCGGTGCTCGGCGTGGAGGAGATCGCGCCGGAACAGAGCCGTTCCTATGGCGTGGTGGAAGGCCGCGAGTGGGACGAGCGCGTGATCAAGATGTCGGGCATCGTCGAGAAGCCCGCGCCCGAAGATGCCCCGTCGAATCTGGGCGTGGTGGGCCGCTACATCCTGACGCCGCGCATCTTCGACCATATTCGCGACCTGAAGCCCGGCGCCGGCGGCGAGTTCCAGCTGACCGATGCCATCCAGTCGATGCTGGATCAGGAGCAGGTGCTGGCCTATCGCTACGATGGCGTACGCTATGACTGCGGCAGCAAGCTCGGCCTGCTGAAGGCGACCGTGGAATTCGCGCTCAAGCACCCCGAGGTGCGGGACGAATTCAGCGCGTATCTGGCACAGCGTTAATCGCTGGCTAAATTGCAGCCTTAATTGCAGCCTTAGTTGCAGCCTTAGTTGCAGCCTTAATTGCAGCCTTCATCGCAGCCTTAAGCCTGTATGTCCCTCTCCTCCGGGAGAGGGACACGGTACTACCGGCGCTTCATGTAGAACGTGAAGACCTTGTCCACTTCCTGGTGCGACAGCAGTTCATTGCCGGTCTGCTTGGCGAATGCCTGGAAATCGCGCGGCGAACCGGGGTCGGTCGCCAGCACCTTCAGCACATCGCCACTCGCCATATCGGCCAGCGCCTTCTTCGTACGCAGGATCGGCAGCGGGCAATTCAGGCCGCGCGCGTCCACTTCCTTCTGAAATTCCATACCTCTCCATCCCGTTTCAAATCGGCCGCATCGGGTGGAACCGCGCGACCTTACAGCCGGTATTGTAGCGAAGCATCCAAGCGCCTGAAGTCCGTCGGCTTGCGCGGGTCCTCGATATCCTCGCCGGTCTGCCGGTCGAAGAACCGCACGGGGTAGCCGCGGGCCTGCAGGAAGTCCGCCACCGCGAAGCCCGTGCCCGCGCTCCAGATGCGCACCTTTTCGGGCGCCACCAGCTTGTATTCCGCCAGCTCCTCGGACAGCGCGATCGTGCCCGTCGCCTTGACGTGATAGGCGATGATCAGCTCGTTCTTGCGCATGAATTCGTAGACGCCGATCAGCGACACGGATTCGGTATCGAGATTGGTTTCTTCCTTGAGCTCGCGCGCCACGCCGAGTTCCGGCGTCTCGTCCCGCTCGAGGAAACCCGTGACCAGCGCGAACATCTTTTCCGGCCACGCCGCATTGCGCGCCAGCAACAGCTTGTCTTCGTACTCGACCACGGCCGCCAGCACGGGCAGCGGGTTGTTCCAGTGCACGAATCCACAGCCTTCCGTGACGCAGGCGCTGCGGTCGCGGCCGGCGTGCGGCAGTACCTGCAACGAGGCGCCGCACTGCGGGCAATAGCGGTAGGGTTGCATGTGAGGGCTCGCTCTATCGGCGTTTGTTTATTTGTATGGTTTGTCTTGCTTGCGTTCGTTCTGCTTACTTCTGCTCGGACCAGAGCTTGCCGCCCGTGGCCCAGTTCTCGCGCTTGACCTCGTCGATGATGATATCGACGGCGCCCGGCTCGCAGCCAAGCGTCTCACAGGTGACGCGGGTCACTTCTTCTACCAGCTTGCGCCGCTGGTCGAGCGGACGGCCTTCAAACAACTCGATACGAAACGTCGGCATGCAACAGACTCCTCGGAAAAATCTCGCGCGAATGGCGAGGGTGGTGAAAGCGATACTGTAGCGCCAGTCCGGCGCCGCGGCCATCGCGATTGGCCGGCCGCCGTCGCGATGTGGCCGGTGGTCTACACTGTGAAGTGGCGCCGTCACGGCAATCCTTCCGGACGCGCGCGCGATCATGGCTCTCCTTTTCGGCAGGATCGGCATGCGGGTGAACCGGTTGGCATGGCTCGCAAGATGCGCGACGCTTGCGATCTGCGCGTGCGCGCTGACGCTGTCGTCCATGGGGTCGATGGCGTCGATGGCGTCGATGTCGCGCGCACAGCCCGCCAGCCCAAGCGGCGTCAAACCCGCGGCGTCCGCGGGCTCGCCGGTGTACGTCGTTCCCCTGCGCGGCGCGGTCGGACCGGCCACCGCGCATTTCGTGACGCACGGCATCGAGCAGGCGCGCCGCGCCGGCGCACAGCTCGTCGTGATCGAAATGGATACGCCGGGCGGACTCGACCGGTCGATGCGCGACATCATTCAGGCCATTCTGGCGTCGCCCGTGCCGGTGGCCACGTTCGTCTCGCCCAGCGGCGCGCGGGCGGCGAGCGCCGGCGCCTATATCCTGTACGCCAGCCATATCGCCGCGATGGCGCCAGGCACCAATGTCGGCGCGGCCAGTCCCGTGTCGATCGGCATCGGCGGGCCGCGAGGCGGCGACCGTGGCGACCGTGATGCATCGGCGCCGGCCGGCGGCAGCGGCGAGGACACCATGACACGCAAGCAGATGCATGATGCCGCCGCCTATATCCGGGGGTTGGCGCAGCTACGGCAGCGCAATGCGGAATGGGCCGAGCGCGCGGTGCGCGAGGCCGTGAGCCTGCCGGCGAGCGAGGCCGTGGATCAGCATGTGGCGGACCTCATGGCGCCTGACCTGCCCGCGTTGTTGCGGCAGCTCGACGGCAGAGAGGTTGAGGCCGCCGGCGCGCAGCGCGTGCTGCGGACGGCCGACGCGCCCGTCGTCGCGACCGAACCGGACTGGCGCGCGCGGTTGCTGGCGGTCATCACGGATCCCAGCGTGGCGCTGATCCTGATGATGATCGGTATCTACGCACTGATTTTCGAGTTTTCCACGCCCGGCATGGTGGCGCCGGGCATCGTGGGCGCGATTTGCCTGCTGCTGGGACTCTTTGCGCTGCAGATGCTGCCCGTGAACTATGCGGGCCTTGCGCTGGTCGCACTGGGCATCGGCTGCATGGTCGCGGAGATCTTCCTGCCGACGCTGGGCGTGCTGGGCGTCGGGGGTGCGGTCGCCTTTGCGATCGGCGCGGTGATGCTGATCGACACCGATGTGCCGGGGTTCGGCATTCCGCTCTCGATCATCGCCATGCTCGCGCTGGCCTCGGTGGCCTTCATGTTCCTCATGTCCGCGCTCGTGCTGCGGACGCGCCGGCGGCCCGTCGTCAGCGGCGGGGACACGATCGTCGGCCGGACGGGCCTTGTGATCGCGGATGCCAAGGTGGGTGACGATGGCTGGGCGTCGGTCGGCGGCGAGCAGTGGCGCGTGCGGAGCGGTACGCCGCTTGCGCGGGGTCAGTCGGTGCGGGTGACGGCACGCGATGGGCTTGTACTGGACGTCGTTGCCATCGATTGATGTTTTCGGGATGTTCGACGGGCGCTGGACAACTACAAGGAGATTCACATGGCGTTTGGATTCAGCTTCGGCGGTCTGATCTTTCTGCTTGCGTTGCTGATCATCGCATCGGTGCGCGTGCTGCGCGAATACGAACGCGGCGTGGTCTTCATGCTTGGCCGCTTCTGGCGCGTCAAAGGGCCTGGACTCGTGCTGATCATTCCCGCCGTACAGCAGATGGTGCGGGTGGACCTGCGTACGGTGGTCATGGACGTGCCGCCGCAGGACGTGATCTCTCACGACAACGTGTCGGTGAAGGTCAATGCCGTGGTGTATTTCCGCGTGGTGGACCCCGAGCGCGCGATCATTCAGGTGGCCAACTTCCTCGAAGCGACGAGCCAGCTGGCCCAGACCACGCTACGGGCGGTGCTGGGGAAGCACGAACTGGACGAAATGCTGGCGGAGCGGGAGAAGCTCAACCTCGATATCCAGAAGGTGCTCGATGCCCAGACGGATGCGTGGGGGATCAAGGTGTCGAACGTCGAGATCAAGCATGTCGATATCAACGAGTCGATGGTGCGCGCGATCGCGCGGCAGGCGGAGGCCGAGCGCGAGCGGCGCGCCAAGGTGATTCACGCCGAAGGGGAGATGCAGGCTTCGGAAAAGCTGCTGGAAGCCGCGCAGATGCTCGCGCGGCAGCCTCAGGCGATGCAATTGCGCTATATGCAGACGCTGACGCAGATTGCGGGGGACAGGACGACGACCATCGTGTTTCCGTTGCCGATGGACCTGATCAATACGCTCACGACGTTGACGAGTCCGCTAACCCCCGCGGCGGGGACGCCCTCACCCCGCTCCCCTCTCCCCGAAGGAGAAGGGGGCGGCGGCGGGGGATCGAACCATTAGGCCTCAGACCTTACCGCTCACCCACTCGCTGACACCGGCCAGCGCCTGCGGCAGCCTGGCCGGTTCGGTGCCGCCAGCCTGCGCCATGTCCGGCCGGCCGCCGCCCTTGCCGCCAACCTGCTGGGCGACAAAGTTGACGAGTTCGCCCGCCTTGACCTTGCCCGTGGCATCCGCCGTCACGCCCGCGATCAGGGTGACCTTGCCATCCACCACGGCGCCCAGCACGATGGCCGCGCTCTGGAGCTTGTCCTTGAGCTTGTCCATCGTCTCGCGCAAGGTCTTGACGTCGGCGCCGTCGAGCTGGGCCGCCAGCACCTTCAGGCCCTTGACGTCCACCGCCTGCGCGGCCAGTTCGTCGCCCTGCGAGGCGGCGAGCTTGCTCTTGGCGCGCTCGAGTTCCTTCTCCAGCGCGCGCACCTGGTCCTGCACCTGCGCAATGCGCGACACCAGTTCCGAAGGCTGCGCGCGCATCGCCGCGGCGGCTTCGTTCAGGCGCGCGTCGAGCGACTGCAGGTAGTGCAGCGCGTTGTCGCCGGTAATCGCTTCCACGCGGCGAATCCCCGCGGCCACGCCGCCCTCGACGACGATCTTGAACAGGCCGATATCGCCCGTGCGCGACACGTGCGTGCCACCGCAGAGTTCCTTCGACGAACCGATCGACAGCACGCGCACATCGTCCGCGTACTTCTCGCCGAACAGCGCCATCGCGCCGCTCTTCACGGCATCGTCGAACGGCATGATGCTGGCGGTCGTCGCCTCGTTGCGCAGGATCTCGGCGTTGACGATCTCCTCGACCTGACGGATCTGCGCGTCGGTCAGTGGCGCGTTGTGCGAGAAGTCGAACCGCGTCTTGTCGGCATCGACGAGCGAGCCCTTCTGCTGCACGTGGGAGCCGAGCACTTCGCGCAGGGCCTTGTGCATCAGGTGGGTCGCCGAGTGGTTGCGCATCGTGCGCGCGCGGCGAATCTCGTCCACCTTCGCGGCCACAACGTCGCCAACCTTCAGCGCGCCGCCCGACAGCGTGCCCTGATGGCCGAACACGTCGGCCTGCACCTTCGTCGTATCGGCGACGGTGAACACGGCCGCGCCGGCCACGAGCGTGCCCTGATCGCCGGCCTGACCGCCGGACTCGGCGTAGAACGGCGTGTTGTCGAGCACGACCACGCCTTCCTGGCCGGGCTCCATGGTCTGCACCGCGGCGCCATCGACATACAGCGCGATCACGCGAGCCTGCTCGACGCCCAGCGCGTCGTAACCATGGAACACGGTCTTGTCGCCCGAGTACTCGAGGCCAGCGGCCATCTTGAACTTGCCGGCCGCGCGCGCCTGCTCGCGCTGGCGCGTCATGGCGGCGTCGAACGCGGCCTCATCGACCGTGATCTCCTGCTCGCGGGCCACGTCCTGCGTAAGGTCGAGCGGGAAGCCGAACGTGTCGTGCAGCTTGAACGCGAGTTCGCCGTCGAGCTGCTTGCCGCCCTTCGACTTCAGTTCGCTCACGGCCGCATCGAGGATGGCCATGCCGTTTTCGATGGTCTCGAAGAAGCGCTCTTCCTCGGCCTTCAGCACTTCGGTCACGCGCGCCTGCGCGTCGGCCAGCTCGGGATAGGCTTCGCCCATCTGCGCGACGAGGTCCGGCACCAGCTTGTGGAAGAACGGCGTCTTCTGGCCCAGCTTGTAGCCATGACGGATGGCACGGCGCACGATCCGGCGCAACACGTAGCCGCGGCCTTCGTTACCGGGGATCACGCCGTCGACGATCAGGAACGAGCACGCGCGGATATGGTCGGCGATGACCTTCAGCGAGTTCTGGTTCAGATCGTCGATATGCGTTTCCCGCGCAGCCGCCTTGATCAGCGCCTGGAACAGGTCGATCTCGTAGTTGCTGTGCACGTGCTGCAGCACGGCCGCAATCCGCTCGAGGCCCATGCCGGTGTCCACGCACGGCTTGGGCAGCGGCGTCATGTTGCCCTGCTCGTCGCGGTTGAACTGCATGAACACGAGGTTCCAGATCTCGATGTAGCGGTCGCCGTCTTCCTCGGGCGATCCCGGCGGGCCACCCCACACTTCGGGACCGTGGTCGTAGAAGATTTCCGAGCACGGACCGCACGGGCCGGTGTCGGCCATTTGCCAGAAGTTGTCCGACGCGTAGCGGGCGCCCTTGTTGTCGCCGATACGCACGATGCGCTCGGCCGGCACGCCGACTTCCTTCGCCCAGATGTCGTACGCCTCGTCATCCTCGGCGTACACCGTGACCCACAGCTTGTCCGCGGGCAGCTGGTAGACCTTGGTCAGCAGTTCCCATGCGTACTGGATGGCATTGCGCTTGAAGTAGTCGCCGAAGGAGAAGTTGCCCAGCATCTCGAAGAACGTATGGTGGCGGGCGGTGTAGCCCACGTTCTCGAGGTCGTTGTGCTTGCCGCCCGCGCGCACCGAGCGCTGCGACGACGTGGCGCGCGAATACGGGCGCTTGTCGGTGCCAAGGAACACGTCCTTGAACTGCACCATGCCGGAATTGGTGAACAGCAGCGTCGGGTCGTTCGCCGGCACGAGGCTGGACGAGCGGACCACGGTATGGTCCTTCGACTCGAAGAACTGCAGGAACTTGCTGCGAATGTCGGAGACTTTCATGTTATGGCAGGCACAGCCCTGTTACCGGGCGGCAGGTCGGAATTGGATTTGCAAACCGTTGATTATACGGGGAAGCCATGCCGGGGGGCAGACTCCGCGTGGCGGCCGCAAGTGCGTCCGGCGGCCCGCCGGGTGGTACAGTGCGATCTTTCCCAATTTCGCGCCGTCCTTGCCCGGCCATCCCCCGATGGGAGCCTTGAGCCACCTTCGCGTCCTCGACCTGACCCGCGTTCTCGCCGGGCCGTGGTGCGCACAGAATCTCGCCGACTTCGGCGCCGATGTCATCAAGATCGAGCGCCCCGGCGCCGGTGACGATACCCGCACGTGGGGACCGCCCTGGCTGAAGACGGAGGACGGCCGCGACACCGCGGAAGCCGCCTATTACCTGGCCGCCAACCGCAACAAGCGTTCGGTGACCTGCGACATCAGCACGCCCGAGGGCCAGCAGCTCGTGCGCGAGCTCGCGGCGCAAAGCGACGTGGTGCTGGAGAACTACAAGGTCGGCCAGCTGAAGAAATACGGGCTCGACTACGACGCGCTGCGCGCCGTCAAGCCCGACATCGTCTACTGCTCGGTCACAGGCTTTGGCCAGACGGGGCCGTACGCGAACCGCGCGGGCTACGACTTCATCATCCAGGGCATGGGCGGCTTCATGAGCCTGACCGGCGAGCGGGACGACCTGCCCGGCGGCGGCCCGCAGAAAGCCGGCGTGGCGATCTCCGACCTGATGACGGGCCAGTACGCGACCATCGCGGTGCTGGCCGCGCTCGCGCACCGCGACCGCACGGGCGAGGGCCAGTACATCGACATGGCGCTGCTCGACGTGCAGGTGGCGATGCTCGCCAACATGAATACGAACTACCTCGCCAGCGGCGTGGCGCCGAAGCGCTGGGGCAACGCGCATCCGAACATCGTCCCCTACCAGACGTTCCAGGCCGCCGATGGCTGGATCATCGTCGCCGTGGGTAACGACGGACAGTTCCGCAAGTTCGTGAACGCGGGCGGCCGCCCCGAACTGGCCGACGAGCCGCGCTTCGCGACGAATCCGCAGCGGGTGGCCAACCGCGACACGCTGGTGCCGATCCTTGCCGAGATGGTGCGCCCGCGCACGCGCGCGCAGTGGATCGCGGACCTGGAGGCGGCCGGCGTGCCGTGCGGTCCGATCAATACGCTAGACGACGTGTTCGAGGACGAGCAGGTCAAGGCGCGCGGACTGCGCGTGGACCTGTCGCATCCGACCGCGGGCGAGGTGAAGCTCGTCGGCAGCCCGATCCGCATGAGCAAGACCCCGCCCGAAGCATTCCGGCATCCGCCGTTGCTCGGCGAGCATACGGAGGCGGTGCTGGCCGACACGCTCGGTTACGACGCCGACCGTATCGCCGCGTTGCGTGGCAAGGGCGTGATATAGCCTGCCCGGCCCCAATAACAATATTCCCCACCGGAGGAGACATGCTGACCGATGCGTTGCTCGCGTTCTTTCACTTTGGCGCCATCTTCCTGCTTGTCACGCTGATGGCGGCCGAGGCGGTCGTGCTGCGGCCCGACATGACGCCCGCCGCGCTTCGGCGCCTGTCCCTCTACGATCTGTTCTATTTCCTCTCGGCCATCGCCGTGCTCGTCTCCGGGCTGCTGCGGCTGTTCTATGGCGCCAAGGGCGTGGACTTCTATATCCACAACCCGTGGTTCCACGCCAAGATGACGATCTTCGTGCTGATTGCGCTGTGCTCGCTGCCGCCGACGTTCAGGATCGCCGGCTGGCGCAAGCAGGCGCGCACGCTGCCCGAGTTCGTGCCGACGCCGGCGGAGATCAAGATCGCGCGCCGCTGGGTCATGATCCAGGCGCATGTGCTCATCCTGCTGCCGTTGTGCGCGGTGATGATGGCGCGTGGGATCGGCATGTAATTTCTGATGGTTTTCTTATGCTCAAGACATTGATCAAGGCCACGAAGCTGGCCGTCGCAGTCACCGCCCTTACGTCACTCACCACCCTCACCGTCACCGCTGCCCACGCCGCACCGGCGGGCCCCGCCGCCGCCAACTGGCCGACCAAGCCGCTCCGCTTCGTCGTCCCCTACCCCGCCGGCGGCCCGCTCGACACGGTCGCGCGCGCGATCGGCGAGAAGCTGCGCGAGGAGCTCGGCCAGCCCGTAGTGGTGGAGAACAAGCCCGGCGCGGGCGGCAACCTCGGCGCGGACTTCGTCGCCAAGCAGCCCGCCGACGGCTATACGATCCTGATGGGCGCCGTGGCCACGCATGCCATCAATCCGACGCTGTTCACGAAGATGCCATACGACCCGATTCGGGACTTCGCGCCGGTGACGCTCGTCGCGGATGTGCCGAACGTGCTCGTGATGCATCCGGGCAAGGCCGCCGAACTGCATATCAACAACGTGCGCGACCTCGTTACCTATGCGCGCAGCCATCCGGGCAAGCTCGACTACGCGTCGGGCGGCAACGGCAGCGCGGGCCACCTCTCGGGCGAATTGTTCAAGAGCATGGCGCATGTGAGCATGGTCCATATTCCGTACAACGGCGCTTCGCCCGCGCAGTTGTCGGTGCTGTCGGGGCAGACCGACCTCATCTTCGATAACCTCGCCTCGGCGTCGGCCAATATCAAGGCGGGCAAGCTCAAGGCGTTCGCGGTCACCACGCAGGCGCGCGCCGCGGCGTTCCCCGAGCTGCCGACGATCGCCGAAGCCGGCAAGGGGCTCGGCCTCGAAGGGTTCGATATTTCGACGTGGTTTGGCGTGTTCGCGCCGGCCAACACGCCGCGCGAGATCGTCGATCGGCTCAATCGCGATATCGTCGCGATTCTCAAGACGGAAGACATGAAGGCCAGACTGGCGCGCATCGGCGCACAGCCGGCGCCGACCACGCCCGAGCAATTCGCCGCGCTGATTCGCCGCGAGCTGAAGAAGTATGGCGAGGTGGTGAAGGTCTCTGGCGCGAAGGTCGACTGACGCCGGGACTGGCCGACACGCCCTGCCATCTCAGGGCGCGCGCCGGCGCAGACGCCATGCGCTGTCCCGGGCCGCCTCGTCCGGCCCGATGCCGCGGGGCAGCAGCAGACCGGCCTGCAAGATCCGCGGCCCCTCCATCCGCGTGACCGTGAGCCGCAGCCCGGCCACCTCCACCGCGTCGCCCTCGACGGGCGGCGATGGAAAAGCCGCGAGCATCGCGGTCTCGAGCGTCTGCTCTCCCTGCGCGGGTGTCAGCTCGCGCCCGCCGTAGAGCGCCGCCACCTCGGCGAGCGACGCGCTCCCCGCCAGCAGGAAGTCGTGCGCCACCTGATCCCACTCGGGCGGCGTGGCCGTGGTGAGGAAGAGGCGGGACAGCATCGGCACGGTGCCCGCCGGCGCCAGTACCGACACGATATCGCCCGGCGTCAGCACCGCGTGGTCGAGCGGGAGCAACGTGTTATCGCGCGCCACCGCCACCACCCTGCAGCGCGGCGGCAATTCAAGATGGTCCGCGCGCTGGTCCGCCACCGGCGCGTTCGTCGCGACGAGAAACTGCATCAGCTCCAGCGCGGGCGCGCGCGTGCCGATCAGGTGCTCGCGCGACAGCGGCTCTTGATAGTTCGGCCGCATCACGCGCGCGAGCCGGGCCGCCAGCGCGACGGTCGTGCCCTGGCAAAGCAGGCTTAGCAGCACCACCGCGAAGGCGACGCGGAACACGAGGCCGGAATCCTCCATGCCTTTCAGCAGGGGGAACAGCGACAGTACGATCGGCACCGCGCCGCGCAGCCCCATCCAGCCGAGGAACGCCTTTTCGCGCGCGTTGAAGCGGAACGGCAGCAGCGCGATCCACACCGCGAACGGCCGCGCCACGAACATCAGGAACAAGCCGATCAGCAACGCGGGCAGCGCGATGTCCCAGATGCGATGCGGCGTCACGAGCAAGCCGAGCAGCAGGAACATCACCGATTGCGAGAGCCACGCCATGCCGTCCATCGCACGCATGGTGTCGGACGTTACCGCGCGCTCCCGGTTGCCGACGAGCACGCCCGTCAGGTACACGGCGAGGAAGCCGCTGCCGCCCGCGGTCTGCACGATGGAGAACACCATCAGGCCGCCCGCGCAGACGAGAATCGCCTGCAGGCCCTCGGCCACCTTGATGCGCTCCAGCACATTGGCGAGGCAATAGCCGAGCCCCAGTCCGAGCAGGCCGCCCACGCCGAACTGGACCAGCAAGCGCAGTGCGAGCGCGGCGGGCGTCAGCGCTTCGGGGGCGGTGATCCATTCGATCAGGGTCAGCGTCAGGAAGATGGCCATCGGGTCGTTGATGCCCGACTCGATCTCGAGCACGCTCGCCACGCGCTCCTTGAGCCGGATGCCGCTGCTGTTCAGCAGCGAGAACACCGCGGCCGCGTCGGTCGAGCCGACGATCGCGCCGAACAGCAGCCCGAGCTTCCAGTCCACCGCCAGCAGCCAGCTCGCGAACACGCCGACCAGCCCCGCGGTGATGAGCACGCCGATGGTGGCGAGCGACAGCGATGGCCGCAGCGCGACCCGGAACGTCGCCAGCCGCGTGCGCAGGCCGCCGTCGAGCAGGATGATCGCCAGCGCGACGTTGCCGACAAGGAAACTGAGCCACGTGTTGTTGAACTTGATATGGCCGGGGCCATCCACGCCGGCGAGCATGCCGACACCGAGGAAGACGAGCAGGAACGGCACGCCGAAGCGCGACGAGAACGCACCGACGACGATGCCGAGCGACATCACCACGGCGCCGATGAGGATGGCATGCTCGATGCTCTCCACGCGTCACCTCTCTCCTTTCGAACCTTTCAAACCTTTCGGCGGGCTTTCCGTTTTCTTTCAACGCGCGGGCGGACGCAGGGTCCGACGATCATAACCGAGCCCTCGCCAGTTGGCAGTCGGGTTGCCGCTGACGTACCCGCAGCCCGCCTCCTGCCTGCGTTCCCCGGTATTTACCCTCGGCCTTTCTGCCGCCTTTCATACGTATTCCTAGGGACATACCCTGAGCATGACGCTGAATGCAGACATATGAAAGGTAGCTGAAAGGTGCCCCTTTTACCTTCCACCCTGCTCGCGACGGGGTCAGGGGCAAATCGCCCCCTTGTGCAGTGCATCAACTGCACCGTTGCGAAGAATTTGAAGCGTCTTATCGAGGAGAATCACTTTGCGCATACGTAGCCAAAAGGACTTTGCCTCCGGCCTGATGTTCATCCTGGTCGGTATCGGCTTTTCCTGGGTCGCCCGTACCTATTCCATGGGCACCGCCGCCAAGATGGGGCCGGGATATTTCCCGTTCTGGCTCGGCATCGTGCTGGCCCTGCTCGGCGTGCTCGTGCTGTGGGGCTCGCTGTCCATGAAGGCGGAAGAAGATCAACTGGCCAAGTGGGACATCAAGACCCTGCTGTGGATCCTGGGCGCGGTCGTCCTGTTCGGCCTGCTGCTCAAACCGCTGGGCATGGTGCTGTCCGTATTCGTGCTGGTGATGGTCTCGTCGATGGCGAGCCATGAATTCAGCTGGAAGGGCGCACTCGCGGCCGCTGTCCTCCTGGTCGTGATCAGCATGGGCGCGTTCGTGTACGGCATCAACCTGCAGATGCCGGTGTGGCCTGCTTTCATCACCGGCTAAGGAGACGTCCCACATGGAACTGTTGACCAACCTGGGACTGGGCTTTTCCACCGCCCTCTCCTTCCAGAACCTCGCTTACGCGTTCCTCGGCTGTATCCTGGGCACGCTGATCGGCGTGCTGCCGGGCCTCGGCCCGCTCGCGACCATCGCGATGCTGCTGCCCGTGACGTACACGCTGCCGCCGGTGGCCGCGCTGATCATGCTGGCCGGTATCTACTACGGCGCGCAGTACGGCGGCTCCACCACTGCAATTCTGGTGAACCTGCCGGGCGAATCGTCGTCGGTGGTGACTACCATCGATGGCTACCAGATGGCCCGGCGAGGACGGGCGGGGGTGGCGCTGGCGACAGCGGGTCTCGGCTCGTTCTTCGCGGGCTGCGTGGCCACGCTGATCCTGGCGGCCTTCGCCGCGCCGCTGTCGGAACTGGCGTTCAAGTTCGGCCCCGCCGAGTACTTTTCGCTGATGGTGCTGGGCCTGATCGGCGCCGTGGTGCTGGCGTCCGGCTCGCTCGTCAAGGCGATCGCGATGATCGTGCTCGGTCTGCTGCTGGGTCTCGTCGGTACCGACGTGAACTCGGGCGCGGCGCGCTTCTCGTTCGACGTGCCTGAACTGACCGACGGCCTGAACTTCGTGTCCGTGGCGATGGGTGTGTTCGGCTTCGCGGAAATCATCGCGAACCTCGAACAGAAGGAAGCCCGCGAGACGTTCACGAACAAGGTGACGAACCTGTTCCCGACCAAGGAAGACTTCAAGCGCATGATCCCGGCCGTACTGCGCGGCACGGTGCTCGGCTCGGCGCTCGGTATTCTCCCGGGTGGCGGTGCATCGCTGGCGTCGTTCGCGGCCTACTCGCTGGAAAAGAAGACCTCGAAGCATGCCCACGAGTTCGGCAAGGGCGCGATCGAAGGCGTGGCGGGTCCGGAATCGGCCAACAACGCCGCGGCACAGACCTCGTTCATCCCGCTGCTGACGCTCGGCATTCCGCCGAACGCCGTGATGGCGCTGATGGTCGGTGCGATGACCATCCACAACATCCAGCCGGGTCCGCAGGTCATGACCAGCAACCCCGCGCTGTTCTGGGGCCTGATCGCCTCGATGTGGATCGGTAACTTCATCCTGATCATCCTGAACCTGCCGATGATCGGTATCTGGGTGAAGCTGCTGAAGGTGCCGTACCGCTTCCTGTTCCCGGCCATCCTGACGTTCTGCTGCATCGGCGTGTACTCGGTCCAGAACACCACGTTCGACGTGTTCCAGACCGCGGCCTTCGGCCTGATCGGCTACCTGTTCATCAAGCTGAAGTGCGAGCCGGCCCCGCTGCTGCTCGGCTTCGTGCTGGGACCGATGATGGAAGAGAACTTCCGCCGCTCGCTGCTGCTGTCGCGCGGTGACTTCTCGGTGTTCGTGACCCGTCCGCTGTCGCTCGGCCTGCTGATCGCCGCGGCCGTGCTGGTGGCCATCGTCGCGATGCCGTCGATCAAGGCGAAGCGCGAAGAAGCGTTCCAGGAAGAATAAGCAGGAACCAGGCCGGCTCAGCCGGCCACACAACGCAAAACTCCGGGTGCCGCAAGGCACCCGTTTTTTTTGACTGCGACGATTGCCGTTCAGGCGCCAAACAGCGTCACGCACGCCTGCCGGATCGCGCCGGTCACGTGGTCGCGCCCATGGTCCCGCCGCTCGAGCATGCCGACCGTGCGCACCAGCGGCTCGCCGCCCGCCTGCAACGGCAGGATCCGCAACGCTTCGTCGTCGCGCCAGCGCGCGCGCTTGAGCAGCGGCACCACGGTCACGCCCACTTCCTGCCGCACGAGTTCGACCAGTGCCTCGATCGAATTGAGCTCCAGGAATTCGTTCACGCGCAGATGCGCGCGCCGCAGCGCGCGTTCCACCAGCATGCCGGTGCGCTGCGTGCGGTCGAACCGCAGGAACGGATTGCCCGCCAGTGCCTGCCGCGCGGTCTCGCCCGGCGCGCCGCGCGCGGCGATCGCCACCAGCGGCTCCTGATAGAGCGGCGTCCACCGCAGCGTGCCCGCTGGCCGCGCGGACCCTTCCACGAGAAACGCCGCGTCGAGTGTGCCCTGCTCGACCTGCGCGGCCAGGTCGATCGACTTCGCGCCGACGAGGCGTACGTCCAGCGCGGGATAGGCGCGCTTCATGCGCGCCACCGCATGGGACAGCCCGCCCATGACGGACACCACCGCGCCCACCGCCACGGCGCCGGCCATCGCCTCCGACGCGACCAGCGGCATCCGCATCTCGTCGTACAGGGCCAGCATCCGCCGCGCCTGCGGCAGCAGCTCGCGGCCGTCGGCGTTGAGCACCGCGACGCGGCCGCTGCGGTCGAACAGTTCGCGGCGCAACTCCTCCTCGAGCGACCGCATCTGCAGGCTCACGGCGGCCTGCGTCAGCGCCACCTGCCCCGCCGCGGCGGCAAACGAGCCGTGTTCGGCGACGGCGACGAAGGTGCGGAGGAATCGGATCGTGCTCATTGGGCGTGGCGGGGGCGGTTTATAGGGTCCGATTCACAAGGATTTCTTGTGAATCGCAAAAGGAATATTAGCTTTCATTGTGACCCGGCGCGCGGAATAATGGATGTTCCTATCGAATCCGCCCTGCCCGGAGTACACAGCATGACCCAACGGCTACGCCTGATCGGCCTCGGCCTGGCCTCGAGCCTGATGCTCGCCGCCGCCCCGTCCTTCGCGGACACCTACCCAAGCAAACCCATTCGCCTGATCGTGCCGTTCCCGGCCAGCGGCGCCACCGACCTGCTCGCGCGCGCGATCGCGCAGAAGGTCGGCGCCGACATGGGGCAGCAGATCGTCGTCGACAACCGCCCGGGCGCCGGCGGCGCCATCGGCTCCGACATGGCCGCCAAGGCCGCCCCGGATGGCTACACGCTGCTGATCGCGACCTCGAGCACGCACTCGATCGGTCCTTATATCAATTCGAAGCTGCCGTACAACACCGAGACGGACTTCACGCCGGTGGGCCAGGTAGCCATCGCCACGAACATCCTCGTCGTGCCGAACACGCTGCCGGCGAAGAACGTCAGGGAGCTGATCGACTACGCCAAGAAGCATCCGGGCGAGCTCAACTATGCGTCGAGCGGCAATGGCACGATCGGCCAGCTGACGGCCGAAGCGTTCAAGGCGCAGACGGGCACGTTTATCACGCACATCCCGTATCGCGGCACCGCGCTGGCCGTGCCCGACCTGATCTCGAACAAGGTGCAGGTGCTGTTCGACAGCGTCGTGTCCGGCATGCCCCACGTCAAGGACGGCAAGCTGAAGGCGCTCGCGGTGACCAGCCTCAAGCGCTCGCCGCTCGCGCCTGAAGTGCCGACCGTCGCCGAATCGGGACTCCCCGGCTTCGAGTCCAACACGTGGTTCGGCATCTACGGTCCCAAGGGCCTGCCCGCCGACATCGTTACCCGCCTGAACACCGAGTTCAACAAGGCCATCCAGTCGCAGGACGTGAAGGATCGCCTCGCCAAGCTCGGCGCCGAGCCCGTCGGCGGCACGCCGGCCCAGTTCGCCGCGATGGTGAAGCAGGACAGCGCGCGCTGGGGCAAGCTGATCAAGGATCGCAAGATCACGGTGGACTGACAGACAAGACAACGAGACAACCATGCAGAACTTCAACTGGACCAACCCCTACCCCACCGTGCGCATTCCGCTGTTCGCGCGCAACACGGTGTCCACCTCGCATCCGCTGGCCGCGCAGGCCGGTTTGCGCATGCTGCTGAAGGGCGGCAATGCCGTGGACGCGGCGATCGCCGCCGCGGCCGCGATCACGCTCGTGGAACCCGTGTCGTGCGGCCTGGGCAGCGATGCGTTCGCGATCCTGTGGGATGGCAAGGAACTGCATGGCCTGAACTCGTCGGGCGTGGCGCCGGCGGCGTGGAACACCGATTACTACAAGGGCAAGTATGGCGAGGCCGCCAACGGCATCGCCAATCGCCCGATCCGCGGCATCGACTCGGTGACCGTGCCTGGCGTGGTGGCCGGCTGGGCCGCGCTGCACGAGCGCTTCGGCAAGCTGCCGTTCGAGGACCTCATGGAACCGGCGATCGAGATCGCCGAGCGCGGCTACGCCGTGCCGCCCGTGGTCGCGCACAAGTGGGCGGCTGCCGTGCCCGAGCTGCGCAATCAGCCCGGTTTCGCCGATACGTTCATGCCGCACGGCCGCGCGCCCGAAGTCGGCGAGAAGTTCGTGTTCAAGGCGGCCGCCGACACGCTGCGCAAGATCGGGGCAACGCGTGGCCGCTCGTACTACGAAGGCGAGATCGCGGAGAAGATCGCCGCGTTCAGCAAGGAGATTGGCGGCGCAATGACGCTCGACGATCTGCGCAACTATCGTCCGGACTGGGTCAAGCCGATCTCGAAGTCCTATCGCGGCTATGACGTGCACGAAATTCCGCCGAACGGCCAGGGCATCGCCGCGCTGATGGCGCTGGGCATTCTCGACCAGTTCGACGTGGGCGCGCTGCCGGTCGACTCGGTGCAGTCGCAGCATCTGCAGATCGAGGCGATGAAGCTCGCGTTCGCCGACCTGTATCGCTACGTCGCCGACCCGCGCAGCATGGAAGTCACGCCCGAGCAGATGCTCGACGACGCGTACCTGAAGTCCCGCGCGAAACTGATCGACATGGACCGCGCCACGAATCCGAACTTCGGCATGCCGAAGGCCGGCGGCACGATCTATCTGACCGCCGCCGACGAGAACGGCATGATGATCTCGTTCATCCAGTCGAACTACATGGGCTTCGGTTCTGGCGTGGTCGTGCCGGGCACGGGCATCAGCCTGCAGAACCGCGGCGTGGGCTTCTCGATGGATCCGAAGTCGGCCAATGTGGTGGCCGGCGGCAAGCGTCCGTTCCACACGATCATTCCCGCGTTCCTGACGCGCGATGGCCAGCCCGTGATGAGCTTCGGCGTGATGGGCGGCGACATGCAGCCGCAGGGCCACGTGCAGACCGTCGTACGCATGCTCGACTACAAGCAGCAACCGCAGGCCGCGTGCGATGCACCGCGCTGGAAGGTCAACCGCGACTTCACGCTCGACGTGGAGGGCACGATGAACGCGGACACCGTGGCCGCGCTCAAGGCCCGTGGTCATCAGCTGAAGTCCGTCGAGGATCCGTACATGGACTTCGGCTCGGGCCAGTTCATCTGGCGCCTGTCCGACGACCGCGAGCAAGGGTATGTCGTGGCCAGCGACAGCCGCCGCGACGGTCAGGCAGTCGGCTTCTGATTCTCCGCAAACCACCGTCTACGCAGTCCTGCAAGCGCCCCGGGCAACCGCGGCGCTTTTTTTCGCGCCAGATTTCGTGCCAACTGTTCCGCTCGCGACGGACACAACTGTGCATGGCGCGCGCCGCGCGCATCACTACACTGGGGAGCCCTGCTTCCGAGAGGTTTCCCATCATGGCCACGTACGCGTATCGCATCGTCAACGTCTTTGCCGAGTCCATACTCGCCGGCAACCCGCTCTGCGTCTTCGAGGATGCGCGTGGCATGGATGACGCCACGATGCAGGGGCTGGCGCTCCAGTTCAACCTCTCCGAGACAACGTTCCTGCTGCCATCGGAGGTCGCCACGCGACGCGTGCGGATTTTTACGCCGAATTTCGAGATGCCGTTTGCCGGGCATCCCACGCTGGGCACCGCGCATGTGCTACGCGATATCGCGGGCGGCGGCGATGCGTTGTCGCTCGAGGTGAAGGCGGGCGTCGTGCCCGTGACCGCTGGCACCGGCGCCGACAACGATCGCTGGACGCTGACGGCGCCACATGAGGGCGCGCCGCGGACGGCGCCAGCGGGCGCGCCCGATGCGCTGATTGCGTCGTTGCTCGGGCTGGATGTGTCGGACCTCGCCGGTTCGCCGATGTGGGTCGATACCGGCAGCGAGCAGTTGATGGTGCCGCTCCGCTCGACGGAAGCGGTGCGTCGCGCGCGGCCCGATGGCGGGCGATTCGAGCAATGGCCGCAAAGCCCTTCCACGGGCCGTCGATGCGCGTATGTGTTCGCGCCGGACGTGCAGACGCCGGGCAAGATGCTCGTGCGGTTCTTCTTTACCAAGAACGCGGGATCGTTCGCGGAGGATCCCGGCACGGGCTCGGCCTGCGCGAACCTTGGCGGATGGCTGCTTGCCACGGGGCATGCGTTGCCCGCGTTCTACAAGGTCGACCAGGGCGAGGCGGTGGATCGCCCCTGCAGGCTCGAACTCGCCGTCACTGCCGACGGCGCGATTCGCGTTGGCGGCCGGGTGATCGAGCTGGGGCGCGGGACGGTGACGCTGTAGCGCGTCTCGGTCATACTGTGGCGTCTGGTCTTTTTCCTTCTTCCATCATGTCCGAGAACGATCCGCAAATCTCCGCTCCCCACGTGCTGAACGATATCGCCGCGCTGGAAGCGCTATACGCGGAGCCGAGCGCGGCCTCCATGTCGAAGGAAGTCGACTATCTGCATCCCCACTACCGCGCATTCGTGGAGAAGTCGCCGTTTTGTCTGTTGTCCACGATCAACGACAAGGGCGGCGACTGCTCGCCGCGCGGGGACGCGCCGGGCTTCGTGCAGATTCTCGACGACCGGACGCTGCTGCTGCCGGACCGGCGCGGCAACAATCGGATCGACAGCATGCGCAACATCCTCGCGGATCCGCGGGTGGGGTTGCTGTTTCTGGTGCCGGGCGTCAACGAAACCCTTCGCGTGAGCGGCACGGCCCGCATCTCGACCGATCCGTCGCTGATTTCGCGCTTCGTGGTCGAGGGCAAGGCACCGACGACGGTGCTGGTGGTGTCGGTGTTGTCGGTCTTCTTCCAGTGCGCGCGCGCCCTCGTCCGCTCGCACCTGTGGTCGCCGGACGTGCAGATCCCCCGCTCCGCGCTGCCCAGCACGGGAACGATCCTCACCGATATCAGCGGCGGCACGTTCGATGGCGCCACATACGACCGCGAACTGCCCGAGCGGATGCGGAAGACGCTGTACTGAGCGCTTTACTTAACGCTATATTGAGCCCACTCCGCCGCATGCGTCCCTAGCGGGACCGACGGCAACGCCCAGTGCGCGGGGGTTTCGGATAGCCGTGCCGCGTGCCGGACCACTGTCAGGTCGCCAAAGCCGGAGGGCAGAACTTCGAGCAAGTCCGCCACATCGTCGATCTTCTGGTCCGGGACGCCGAACCCATTGTCCACGCGTCCCAGTCCGCGCAGCCACTGCCCAACCTGCGCGAGCGAAACGCGGACATGCCAGCTGCCCCCCTCCACCGCACGGCGATGCAGGGCGGCCATCGTGCCGAATGCCAGCAGGTACCCCGCCGCGTGATCCAGCACCTGTGCGGGAAGCGGCTTCGGGTCAGCGCCGCCCGACGCCTTCGCTTCCGCATCGTTGAGCCCCGTCGCCGTCTGCACCAGCGAATCGAAGCCTCGCTTGCCCGCCCACGGGCCGACATGCCCGTACGCGCTCAGCGACACGTACACGATGCCCGGCCGCGCGCGGGCCGCGGCTTCGGGGCCGATGCCGAGGTCCGCCAGTCCATTGGGCCGATAGCCCTGCAGCAAGACATCCGCGCCATGCAGCAGCTTGTGCAGCGCGCGCTTGTCGTCCGGATCGCGCAGGTCCAGCTGGCACGATCGCTTGCCCCGCCCCGTGTCGATCACGAGCGGCGCGATCGCGGGCAGGTGCGATGCCGTGACCAGCAGCACGTCCGCCCCATGCGCCGCGAGCGTGCGGCCCGCGACCGGGCCCGCGATGATGCGCGTGAAGTCGAGCACGCGGACGCCCGTCAACGGACGGCTATCGACATTGATTTCGCCATGCGCGGGCAACGGCGCGAAAGGCCGCGGCGGCGCGTCGCCGATGCGTTCGATCGTCAGCGGCGGCAAGCCGCGCAATGCCGCCGCCTGCGGATGCGCGTCCCATTCGTCGAAGGTCCGCATGGCGGCGACCACGAGCCCGGCCTCGGAAGCCGCCGATTCGAAAGCGAACGCCTCCCATTTCCCGAGCGCCGCCTGCACGGCGGTCTTGTCATGCGCACAGCCGAGAATCCGCAGCACCCCATCGCGATGGTGCGGAAAATTCGTATGGAGGCGCACCCAGCGCCCATCGCCGCATCGATACAACCCGGCGATCTTGTCCCAGAGCTCGGGTGCCGCGCCGCCATCGACGCGCAAATAGCGCTCGCTGCGAAACTCGGCCAGGGTATGACGCATGTCGACCGATACCTGCTGCGCGCGCCCGGTCCGCTGCGCCCAGATTGCGGCCGCAGCCAGCGCCGAGGCGCCGAGGCTGGCCTGCGCGGCCGCGCCGATCGGGAAGCTGGAGGGCAGCACGGGGTCCGCCCCCGTCAGCGTCAGGTGCGCCAGCGCATCCATCGGCATGGCCGCATCGCGCCATAGCGTGGCGAGCGCATCCTGCGCCAGCGCAGGGCCGGCCGCCATGGCCAGCGGCGGGCGCAACGAAGAAACCACCGGTGCTGCAAGTGACGAGAAGGGGCTGTTCATGGCATATGTTCCCGCGACGCAAGTCATGGGATCGTGCCACGATTCCAAGGCACGGTAAAATCCTGCTATTCAGCGCAACCCGGCCGGCCGAGCGCCCGCCAGCCGATCCTGCTGCCCCAGATCGATTTTGCTGCCGCCCCAGTGCGGCACCACCATGAGCCAAGACAACAAGCCCACCGACACGCCCGCCGCCTCCAATTTCCTGCGGAGCATCATCGACCAGGACCTGGCCGCCGGCACCTATGCCGCCCGCGCCGACCAGGCCGGCGAGCCGCTGCCCCCAGTCATCACGCGCTTTCCGCCGGAGCCAAACGGTTACCTGCATATCGGCCATGCCAAAAGCATCTGCCTGAACTTCGGCCTCGCGCGCGACTACGCGGGCCGCTGCCACCTGCGCTTCGACGACACGAACCCGGTCAAGGAAGACACGGAATACGTCGACTCCATCATCGACGCCGTGCATTGGCTCGGCTTCTCGTGGGACAGCGACGCCGCGGGCGCCGCGCCGCGCGCGCATCTGTACTACGCCAGCGATTACTTCGACCAGCTCTACGCATTCGCCGAAACGCTGATCCAGCGCGGCGTGGCGTATGTCGATAGCCAGAGCGCCGAGCAGATCGCCGCCGCGCGCGGCAATTTCTCCGAAGTGGGCAAGCCCTCCCCGTACCGCGACCGCACCGTCGAAGAGAACCTGCAGCTGTTCCGGGATATGCGCGCGGGCAAGTACGCCGACGGCGAGCACGTCCTGCGCGCGAAGATCGACATGAGCGCGCCGAACATCGTGATGCGCGACCCGGTGCTCTACCGCATCCGCCATGCGCATCACCACCGCACGGGCGACAAGTGGTGCATCTATCCGATGTACGACTTCACGCATTGCATCTCGGACGCGCTGGAGAACATCACCCACTCGCTGTGCACGCTCGAGTTCGAGAACAACCGTCCGCTGTACGACTGGGTGCTCGGCCACCTGCGCGACGCCGGCGTGTTCAAGGACCCGCTGCCGCATCAATACGAGTTCGCGCGCCTGAACCTCACGTACGCCATCACCAGCAAGCGCAAGCTGCTGCAACTCGTCAACGAGAAGCGCGTCGATGGCTGGGACGACCCGCGCATGCCGACCATCGTGGGCATCCGCCGCCGCGGCTTCACGCCCGAGTCGATCCAGCTCTTCTGCGACCGCGTCGGCGTGTCCAAGGCCGATAGCTGGATCGACATGAGCACGCTCGAAGGCGCCGTGCGCGACGACCTCGACGCGCGCGCGCCGCGCAGCGTGGGCGTGCTCGACCCGATCAAGCTGATTCTCGATAACTACCCTGAAGGCCAGAGCGAGGAATGCTCGGCACCGGTCCACCCGAAGCAGCCCGAACTGGGCCGTCGCGTGTTCCCGCTGTCGCGCGAGCTCTGGATCGAGCGCGAGGACTTCAACGAGAATCCGCCGAAAGGCTATTTCCGCCTGTTTCCGGGCAACAAGGTGCGCCTGCGCTATGGCTACGTGATCGAGTGCACGGGCGTGGACAAGGACGCCGACGGCAACATCGTGGCCGTGCACGCGAACTACCTGCCGGAGACGAAGAGCGGCACGCCGGGCGCGGACAGCGTCAAGGTCAAGGGCAACATCCACTGGGTCAGCGCGGCCCACGCGTACGAGGCAGAAGTGCGCCTGTACGACCGGCTGTTCAATGACCCGCATCCGGACTCGGGCGGCAAGGACTTCCTCGAAGCGCTGAACCCGGACTCGTGCAAGGTCATCCGGGCGTATCTGGAGCCGGGCCTGAAGGAAGCAAAGCCCGAGGACCGCTATCAGTTCGAACGCCATGGCTACTTCGTCGCCGACCGCGTGGACTCGAAGCCGGGCCAGCCCGTGTTCAACCGCATCGTCGGTCTCAAGGACAGCTGGAGCGCGAAGTAATGCCGCCGAAAGACGATCGGCAGTACGTGAACTTCCCGCTGGATCGGGAGTTCATAGCCTTGAACGACCTGCTCAAGCTCGCGGGCGTCTGTGACAGCGGCGGCGCCGGCAAGGCGCTCGTCGCCGCAGGCGAGGTGGCCGTCGATGGCGCCACCGAATCGCGCAAGACGGCAAAGATCCGCGCGGGACAGGTCGTGGACGTGGCTGGGGTCAGGATCCGGGTGGTGGCAGGCTGAGCGCCATTGCCCGTGCAGGACCAGAGAAAGGAATCGGCATGCCAATCGCATTCTGGTGTGTTCTGATCGCCGGCCTGCTGCCGGTGCTGACCGTCAGCGTGGCCAAGGCCGGGGGCCGTGGCGGCTTCGACAACCACGACCCGCGCGGCTGGCTCGAAAAGCAGAGTGGCCGCGCGCGGCGCGCGGATCTCGCGCACCGCAACCACTTCGAGGCGTTTCCGTTTTTCGCCGCGGCGGTACTGAGCGCGAGCCACCTTGGCGCGCCCGCCGCGCGCATCGACGAACTCGCGATGGTGTTCGTCGTCGTGCGCGTGCTGTACACGGTCTGCTACCTCACCGATCGGGCCACGCTGCGGACGCTGTGCTGGACGCTGGGGTATCTGACGGTGATCGGCATCTTCTTGCTGCCGGTCTTCGTTCATTGAGGGGGATCGTCGATGCGTGCGATGCTTTCCCGCGCCGCGCCGGTTGCCGCGCCGGTTGCCGCGCTTGTTGCCGCGCCGGTTGCCGCCATGGCGGTTGCCGCGATCATGCCGCTGACCGCCTTCGCGGCCCCCGCCAACTATACGGTGGACCCGCTCCACACGTCGGTGTATTTCGGGGCGAGTCACTTCGACCGGACCACGGTGCGTGGCCGCTTCGGCAAGATCGACGGCCGCATCGTCTACGACCCCGCCACGGGTGCGGGTTCGCTCGACTTCACGGTCGGCACGGACTCGGTCGATACGGGCAACCGCACGCTCGACGGCGTGCTGCGATCCGATCAGTTCCTGGATGCCCAGAACAATCCGTATGCGCGGTTCACGGCCAACCGCTTCGTCACCGACGGCGGCAAGCTCGTGGCGGTGGAAGGCACCTTCACGCTGCGCGGGGTCACGCAGCCCCTGCGGCTGGACGCAGACCGCTTCAGCTGCGGCCAGACCGTGCTGTTCGGCGTGCGCCGCGACGTCTGCGGCGGCGACTTCCATGCCACGCTCAAACGGAGCGCGTTCGGGCTGACGCGCTTCCTGCCGGAGGTGGGCGACGAGGTGACCCTGCAGATCACCGTGGAAGCCTCACCGGGAAATCCCCAATGAGTGCGGGATGACGCCCCGGCGTCACCTTTGCGCCAAAAATCTTCTGTAGAATCAGCGCCTTGCATTAAATCCCTACCTGCCGCGTCCCGCTGCCCCGCGTGTCCCGGCGACGCGAGTCAAGATGATTGCCATTTCTCCCGGAGACGTCGTTGCGGCGTCCCTCGCCGCGGCCGGCGCCTGCCTGGTGTGCAGCATTCCCCTTCAGTTCCTGCGCCGGTTCCCGCTCTGGGCATTCCGCACGTACGGCCGCAACGCCCTGCTGCTGCCGGTGCTCGGCATGCTCGTGCTGACCGTGCTGGTCCGCCTGGCCGTGGATGGCCAGATCAACAGCGCTGCGGGTCTCGCGATGGTCGCGGCCGCCGCGTTCCTCGGCCTCGTGCTCGCCTCCGCGCTGCTGCGTTTCTACCTGAGCGACTACCGCAAGTCCTGAGGTCCGCGCCCGGACTGTCGGTGGATTTGCGCGGATCACGTATGATGCGGCCTTTCGCGCGTCTTTATCCGCGACACCAATCAGGCCCATGGCGCTCAAGTCCACCATCTTCAAGGCCGAACTGTCGGTATCCGACATGGATCGGCCCTATTACGGCAGCCACGCGCTGACCATCGCCCAGCATCCGTCCGAAAACGACGCGCGCATGATGATCCGCGTGCTCGCGTTCGCGTGCGAGGCCACCGAAACGCTGACCTTCACGCGCGGCCTGGACGAACCCGACGAGCCCGATCTCTGGGACAAGGCGCTGACCGGCGACATCCTCCACTGGATCGACCTCGGCCAGCCCGACGAAACGCGCCTCAAGCGCGCGTCCTCGCGCGCCCAGCGCGTCACCGTGTTCACCTACCAGAGCGCCAGCGCGCGCGAATGGTGGAAGGGCATCGCGGGCAAGGCCGGCAAGCTGCGCAACGTCACCATCTACAATGTCCCGCAGGACGCGGTCGACGCGCTGGCCGGCCTGGCGCAACGCGCGATGCGGCTGTCCGTCACGATCCAGGATGGCGAAATCTGGGTCAGCGACGACGATCACAACGTCCAGCTCACACTGGACGTCCTCCAGCGCGCCGACTGACGCGCTGCCGACCCACGCTTCCCCTCAAGGAAACTCACGATGCAAACCACTCCCTCTGGCCTGCAGTATGAAGACACCGTCGTCGGTAACGGCACGGAAGCCACCGCCGGCAAGCATGTGACCGTGCATTACACGGGCTGGCTGTACGAGAACGGCCAGGCTGGCCGCAAGTTCGACTCGAGCAAGGACCGCAACGATCCGTTCGTGTTCCCGCTGGGCGCCGGCCACGTGATTCGCGGCTGGGACGAAGGCGTGCAGGGCATGAAGGTCGGCGGTACGCGCCGCCTGGTCATCCCCGCCGATCTCGGCTACGGCGCGCGCGGCGCCGGCGGCGTGATTCCGCCGAACGCCACGCTGCTGTTCGAAGTGGAATTGCTGTCGGTCTAAGCTTTCCAGTCGGCCGTCAGAACCCGATGGACGCGTTGCCAACGTCAACGCGGACCTTGTCACGGTCGAGCAGGCGGCCCGCGTGACGCGCGAATTCCTGCGCCCACGCGGCGTCGCCGCTGAAACGCCGCTCCCCCGAGAAGCGTGCGACATTCAAGATCTTGTCGATCACGAGCACCTTTCCCACGGGGCTCGACGCCTGGCAATCGAGCTCGGCGTATTCGCGATCGAACCAACGCCACGCCGCGTCTTCGCCGATGCCGGCGAGTTCGGCCTCCGTCAGCGTGAACTCGAATTCCTTGCCGTTGTTGAAGACCACGGTTAGCGTACGCGCCATGGCGCCCTCTCCTGTCATTGACCTGCCGTTAGGGAACGTGCCGCTCCATTGTACGAACATACGTCCCGCCGTGGCGCAAACACCACGGCCTGTGGAAATGTGGGAAGACCGTGGTTACGCGGACACACCATCGCCGGCTTTGGATTATGCTTGCACGCATGGCCATCACCAGACAGGACCTCGAATCGGATAGGCTGCGCGCCTCGCTGTGCAGCACGCCCGTCGCGTCCTCGCTGTTGACCGAAGATGCGATCGAACGTTCCCTGCGGTGCGCGCTGGCGGAACGCGCCGATGCGGACGGTCCCGACGGCGATAGCGGCGACGTCTGGATCTTTGGCTACGGCTCGCTGATCTGGAACCCGATGGTCGTCCATACCGACCGACGCGTCGCGACGGTACACGGCTACCATCGCGGCTTCTATCTGTACTCCCGTATCAATCGCGGCACCTGGGACCATCCCGGCCTCGTGCTCGGACTCGACCGCGGCGGCAGCTGCACGGGCATGGCGTTCCGCATCCCGAAAAATGTGATCGAGCAGGAGTTCCGCGTGCTGTGGCGCCGCGAGATGATGACGGGCGCCTATCACCCGCGCTGGCTCCGGCTGAAATTCGGTGACGGTACGCACAGCGCACCGCGCCGCGCGCTCGCCTTCGTCATGAACCGGGACCACAATGGCTATGCGGGGCGCCTGCCCGATGACGAGGTCGTCGGCTGCCTGCGGCATGCATGCGGCGTCTACGGCCCGGCGCGCGACTACCTCCAGCAGACGCTGCTCGGCCTTGCCACGCATGGCGTGGGCGACCCGTACCTCGAGCGCCTGTGGCGCCAGTTGCAGGAACGCGACGCGCGCGAAGGCAGCAGCGCCGCGGCCGGTACCCACCCTGCTCCGCAGGGTTCCGGATCGCCGGCCGATGCCGGGCGGGCCGACAACGCCGTGGCTTCCACCATGGCCCCACACGAGACCGTCTGAACCGAAACGGCCATGACTCGTCCCCACTCACGCACCCGACGCCAGGCCATTGCCGAGATGCTGGGGCTCATGGGGGTGTTGATGGGCGGCGCGTTGCTCGCGGGTCAGGGCGGCCAGTCGCTCGCCCGGTCGATCGTCGCGGCGGGCCCGGTTCCATTACCGGCACGCCCGCGCCCGCCCGTCACGCATGATCCCGCGCCCGCCTCCGTGCGGCCGGAAGGCGTCACCGCGATCGATCGCAACCTCATCACCGCGGCATCGCTCGGTGACCTCGATCTCGTCAACCGGCTGCTGTCGGCGGGCGCATCGCCGCTGGCCGCGGACGAACGCGGACGCACCGCGCTGCTCAGCGCGCTTTACAACCGTCGCGGCGATGTCGCGCGCACGCTGATCCTCGCCGGCGCGGACGTCAATCGCAAGGATGCCGAGGCCAACAGCGCCTTCCTGCTGGCCTCGGCCACGGGACAAGTGGATATCGTCCGGCTATCGCTTTCGCACGGCGCGGACCTCAACAGCACGGACCGTTACGACGGCACCGCGCTGATCGCGGCCGCGCAGCATGGCAACACGGAGGTGGTGCGCCTGCTGCTGAAGTCCGGCATCGCGGTCGATCACGTAAACCAGCTCGGCTGGACCGCGCTGCTGGAGGCCGTGATTCTTGGCGACGGGACCTCGCGTTACGAGGAGATCGTGCAGCTGCTGCTCGATGCCGGCGCGGATGCGAACCTTCCGGATCGGGAAGGCATCACGCCCACGCGGCACGCGCGCGACCGGGGCTACAAGACCATGGTCCGCATGCTGATGCGCGCGAGAGGACACTGAGGCTCAGCCGCCCGCCTTCGCGTTTTCGCTTTCCTGCAACTGCCGCCACATTACCTTGCCGGTGCCGGACTTCGGCAGCGCATCGACGAACTCGACCACGCGTGGGTACTTGTACGCGGCCATATTGTCCCGCGCCCAGCCGATGATGTCGTCCGCCGTGGTGTTGCCGCGCGCGGCGGCGCGCAGGACTACCACCGCCTTCACGGTCTCGCCGCGATAGGGATCGTGCGTGCCGATGATGCAGGCCTCCTGCACGGCGGGATGCTTGTACAACAGGTTCTCCACCTCGGCCGGCCATACCTTGAAGCCCGATGCGTTGATCATGCGCTTGAGCCGGTCCGTGAGGAAGAAATAACCGTCCTCGTCCATACGGCCCAGATCGCCCGTGCGGAAGAACGTCGCGCCCTCGAATTCGATGAACGCGTCGCGCGTCGCGTCCGGCTTGCCCCAGTAGCCCTTGAAGACCTGCGGCCCACGCACGATGATCTCGCCGACCTCGCCCACGGGCAGTTCCTGGAGCGTGACGGGATCGATCACGCGCGCATCGGTGTTGAACGTCGGAATGCCGAGGCACTGCTGCTTCGGCCGTTCGAGCGGATTGCTGTGCGTGGGCGCGATCGTTTCGGACAAGCCATAGCCCTCGATATACGACAGCCCGAACTGCTCGCGCAGCCGCTCCGCCACCGCCTGCGGCATGGCCGCGCCGCCGCCGCCGATATAGCGCAGGCTGCGGAGGTCGAAGTCGGACAGATTCGGACTGCCGAGGAAATCGATCACCATCGTCGGGATATTGGTCCAGTGCGTAACCTGATAGCGAGAGATCAGGCGGCCGGCGACCTCCCGGTCCCATCGCGGCAGCATCACGACCGTCGCGCCCGTGTAGATCGGCACGTTCATGCCGTACTGCATGCCGGTCACGTGGAACAGTGGGAGCACGGACAACTGCACGGATTCGGAGCCATTCCCCGACCATGTGGCCCCGCCGATCACGTTATGCATGACCGTGCGATGGGTATGGATGCACCCCTTGGGAAAGCCCGTGGTGCCGGACGTGTACGGCATCACCGCCATGTCGTCGGGCCCCGCGGTGTGCGGGCCCGGTGCCAGGCGCGCGCCCATCGCGTCGGTCCAGCGCGCATAGCCGGCTGGCAGCGGGTGCACGGCCGTCAGCCATGCCGGCGGGGCATCCTCGGGATGCACGTGCGTGGGCGGCAGCGCATCGGCGTATTCCGTGACGAGTATGTGCGCGAGTTGCGCGTCCGCGGGCACGCCCGCGTTCGCCTCCTCGACGCCGGCCGCCAGATCCGCACTGCAGATCGCGACCTTCGCCTGCGCGTCGGTAATGTAGTGCCGGAATTCCTCCGTCCGATTCATCGGATTGACGGGCACGACCACCGCGTCCGCCCGCAGGATCGCGTAATACGAGAGCAGGAACTGCGGGCAGTTCTGCATGTACAGCAGCACGCGATCCCCCTTCTTCACGCCGGCACGCTGCTGCAGCCAGCCGGCCAGCGAGCTGGCCTGGGCTTCCATCTCGCGGAACGTCACCGTGCCGCCGAAGTAGCGGATGGCCGCCTTATCCGGGTAGCGGCGCGCGGATACTTCGAGGTTGTACCAGAGCGAGGTGTCGGGCAGCACGACCTGCGTCGGCAGGCGGCGCGGCCATGCGCGGAAGTGCGGGCGGTCCGGCGGCGTGGTGAAGGGAGAAGCTGTGGACGGAGCGGCGGACGAAGCTGTGGACGAAGCGGCGGTCATGACTGTCTCCTGTTGGCTCGGCCTGTTCTGGGTGCCTGTATGCGCATCGAGGGCCAATATAACTGAACGACCGTGCTATTTTCAACCCATGACTATCCCTTGGTCCGGGGCCGCCGGGCACACATCCACTCATGGCGGTTGTGTTTCCGGCATTCGCCCCCACAATACGCCTCAACAACCGTCAAACGAAACGAGGCCAATACGATGAGCGACGTCACCCTGCAGAACTTCGAAGCGGAAGTCATCGAGTTATCGCGTCAGGTCCCCGTGCTGGTCGATTTCTGGGCGCCGTGGTGCGGACCGTGCCGTACCCTCGGCCCGATGCTGGAAAAGCTGGAAGCCGAAGCCGGCGGCGCATGGCGCCTGGCCAAGGTGAACGTCGACGAGAACCAGCAGCTCGCCGCGCATTTCGGCGTTCGCAGTATTCCGCATGTGGTGGCGTTCGTCGATGGGGAGGCCGTGGATCAGTTCACTGGCGTGCTGCCCGAGTCGGGCCTGCGCGAGTTCCTCGAGCGCCTGTCGCCGAATCCCGCGGACCTCGCGCTGCTCGAGGCCCGGCAATTGCTGGAAGCTGGCGATCGCGACGGGGCGCGGGCCGCGTTCCAGGCTGCGCTGGCCTACGACCCGGGCGCCGATGACGTGCGACTGGCCTATATCTCGTTCCTGCTCGATGGCAATGCGATCGCCGAAGCGGAGGCCGAGTTCGAGCGGCTATCGCCGAAGGCGCCGCAGCTCGATGCCTATGCGGCGCTGCGCACGCGCATCGACGCGATGCAGAACGTGTCGGACCTGCCCGATGCCAGCACGCTCACCGCGCGCGTGGAAGCGGCACCGACCGATCTGGCCGCAAGGCTGGACCTCGCGCGCGTGCTGATCGCGCGCCGCGAGTACGAGGGCGCGCTCGCGCAGTTGCTGGAGATCGTGCGGCGCGACCGTGCGTTCGAGGACGACGCGGGCCGCAAAACGATGCTGTCGGTGTTCGAGATGCTCGCGGACCAGCCGGACATCGTCTCGCGCTGGCGCCGCCAGCTGGCCACCGCGCTCAACTGAGCGCGCTTGCCACTCAGGCCGGCGGCCCCTCCACCAGCGAGAAGCCGTTGGCCTTCATATGGCTGACCATCATCGCGTCCATCGACTTGACGTGATGGTCGAACCAGCCCGATAGCTCGCCGGCGAGGCGGCGGCCCAGATCGAGGCGGCCGTCGTCGGCCACGGCGGTGCGGATCGCCTCGGCAATCGCCAGCACCTGCTGGTGTTCGCCCGCATGGCACCCGCGCGGGCCGAAGGCCATCGCTTCCATCCACTGTTCTTCCTGCTGAAAGTGGTAGCGCGTGTGATCGATCCATGCGTCGAACGCGGCGAGGAACCCTTCGTCGTCAGCCGCGACGGCGGCCGCAAGCAGCTGCACGAATTCGGCGTGCGTGGCGTCGGTGACCGGCTCATCCAGATGGAGATCCGCGGGCAGCCCCTCGGACGACAACCCCTCATAGGGCGAAGGCGACACGGCCGTGGAGGTCGGCATGGAGGTGGTCGCGGTGGTTGTCGCCGATGGGGTCGCGGAGGTGGTCGCGAATGGGGTCATGGAGGCGAGGTCGGACAAACGCGTGTCGGTGGCGGTCATGGCAGGCACTCGAAATGCAAGACGCAAGCATACCGCGTTATGCTGTGCCCCATGCCCAGAATGATCTTCTTCTGCGGTCACGCCGGCACCGGCAAGACCACGCTTGCGCATCGCCTGATCGGCCCCCTCATGGCCGCGACGGGCGAACCGTTCTGCCTGCTCGACAAGGACACGCTGTACGGCCGCTACAGCGCGGCGGCCATGCGCGCGATCACGGGCGATCCGAACGACCGCGACAGCCCCGCCTATCTGGACAACCTGCGCGACCCCGAGTACGAAGGCCTGCTCGACACAGCGCGGGAGAACCTCGCACTGGGCATCAGCGTGATCGTCATCGGCCCGCTATCTCGCGAGATCCGCGCGCACCAGCTCAGCGATCCGCAATGGCTGCACGTGCCGGAAGGAACGACCGTCAGCATCCTGTGGGTGCATCTGCCCGAGGAAGAAGCGCATGCGCGCATCATCCAGCGCGGCAACCCCAACGATGCGTACAAGCTCGCGCACTGGGAAGCCTATCGCACGCGGCGATTCCAGCCCGCGCCGGCCGACTACCCGGAGTTGATCTTCTTCGACAACAGCGCCCCGGACGACGCGCAGGTAGACGCGTTGCTGAAGACGTTGGCGGCCTGATCTGCCGATTACCCGGCAACAGGCGGCGTGAGAGGCGTGGTGACAGGCGGCGCCGCGGCAATCGCGCCGATCACCGCCGACGCGGCGACAAACCCGAACACCGCCGTCACGGCCACCGACGACCCGAAGCCCGCACACGCAAGCCCCTGCGGACCGCTCGGCGCGACGGGCTGCGCGGGTGGCGCCTCGTCGATCTCGCACGCCTGCTGCTCGGGCTCGGGATAGCGCAGCGGCTCGTCCGAATACACCGCCTGGATATCGAATTTGCGCTTGGGGTTACGCGGGAAGTTCCACTTCTGCCGCAGCGACTGCCGCACCTTCGCGAGCAGCGGATCCTGGACCGTCCGCGACAGATCTTCGATGCGCACGCGCGTGGGATCGAGCTGGCCGCCCGCACCCCCGCACGTGATGAACGCCCGGCCTTCGCGGCGCGCCCACGCGATCATCGCGATCTTCACCTTCACCGAGTCGATCGCGTCGATGACGTAATCGAAACCGCCGAGCAATTCGGCGACGTTCTCGGTCGTCACGAAATCATCGACCGTGCTGACGCGGCAGCGCGGATTGATCGCGACGATGCGCTCCGCCATGGCTTCCACCTTGGCGCGCCCATAGGCGTCGCCGAGCGCGTGGATCTGCCGGTTGGTGTTGGACACCGCGATGTGGTCGAGGTCGATCAGCGTGATGCGGCCGATGGCATTGCGCGCCAGCGCTTCCGCGGCCCAGCTGCCCACCCCGCCGATGCCGACCACGCAGACGCTGGCGGCCTCGAGCCGCGCGAGGCCCTCCGCGCCGTAAAGGCGCGCGACGCCGCCGAACCGGCGATGGTAATCGTCGTCCTCGGGCGATTCGTGGGTAAGGGGCGCGGGCAGATCTGGCTTCTCGGCCAGTGGCGGGGGGGCGATGGTCATGGCCGGCATTTTAAGACAACGACTAAAAATCGGCGCGCGGGCGACCGCAATGTCAGCGAACGACCGACAACGGCGCTGCATAACGGTTCCTACAATTGATCTTGAGTGGTTGATGCGCCGCTTCGATATGGCGAAGCGCCGCACCCGATAAAAGGCCCCGTCCATGCCCGTCACCCGCCGCCAGAAGATCGCCCTGTGGAGCGTGCTCACGCCGCTGGCCCTGATTGCCATCGTCGTCATCGTCATTCTCACGTTCGACTGGAATCGACTGAAGCCCTGGCTCAACGACAAGGTCTCGCAGGCCATCGGGCGCCCGTTCGCGATCAACGGCGACCTCGTGGTCACCTGGAAACGCGCGGAGGGTGAAGCCGGCTGGCGCCGGGTCGTCCCCTGGCCGCGGCTTTCCGCGAGCGACATCACCGTCGGCAATACGGAATGGGCCAAGGCGCCGCAAATGGCGACGGTACGCGAACTCATCTTCGTGCTGCGGCCGCTGCCGCTGTTGGCGCACGAGATCAACGTGCCGAGCATCGTGATCGACAGCCCCGCCGTCTGGCTCGAACGCCTCGCGGACAAGCGCAACAACTGGACATTCGACACCGGGCCCAAGACGGGCACCTCGAAATGGCACCTCGACGTCGGCGAGATCGTGCTGGCGCAGGGCAATATCGCGCTCACGGACGCCGCGTCCAAGATCGACATGCAGGCCGAGATCGGCACCATCGGCGACAACGCGCTGTACAACAAGGCGCGCGATGGCGCATTGGTGAACGCCGCGTCGGAAGCCTCCGCGGTACAGGGAAACATGGCGGACGAGCGGCGCTACGGCCTGCGCTGGAAAGCGGTCGGCCACTACAACCAGGCGACGATCAACGCCAACGGCAAGGCCGGCACCGTGCTGAGCCTGCGCGATACCAATACCCCGTTCCCCGTCCAGGCCGACGTTCGCGTGGGCGGCACGCGCGCGGTCATCGAAGGCACGCTGACGAATCCCGCGCACCTCGGCGCGCTGGACGTTCACCTCGCGCTGTCGGGCGACAACATGGCCAAGCTCTATGCCCTCACCGGCATCGTGCTGCCCTCCACGCCGCCGTATGAAACGCGTGGGCGGCTTGTGGCGACACTGAACAAGGGTGCATCGACGTACAGCTACCGCAACTTCACGGGCAAGGTGGGCGGCAGCGATCTCGGCGGCACGCTCAATTTCGAGCAACGCTCGCCGCGCCCGCTGCTGTCGGGCGAGCTCGAATCGAAACAGCTGCTGTTCTCCGACCTGGCGCCGCTCATTGGCGCCGACGCCAAGCCCGGACAGGCCGCCTCCGACAGCACGGTGAAGCAGCCCGCGAACAAGGCCCTGCCCGTGGCGCCATTCCGCACGGAGCGCTGGGACGAAATCGACGCGGACGTGAAGTTCACGGGCCGCCGCATCGTGCGTACCGAAGAGCTGCCGATCACGAACCTGACCACGCACCTGAAACTGACCGACGGCGTGCTGCTGCTCGACCCGCTGAACTTCGGGATCGCAGGGGGGAATCTGGTCTCCACCATCCGCCTGGACGGCAAGCGCGAGCCGATGGGCGCGATGATCGACATGACCGCGCGTCACCTCAAGATCAAGCAGCTATTTCCCAAGATCGAATCGATGCGCGCAAGCATCGGTGAGATCAACGGCGGCGCCAAGCTGTCAGCGACCGGCAACTCCGTGGCCGCGCTGATGGGCTCGTCGAACGGTGAAGCACGGCTGCTCGTCGAGAACGGCACGGTCAGCAAGTTCATCCTCGAAGCCATGGGGCTCAACGTCGGCAGCGTCGTGATCTCCAAGCTGTTCGGCGACAAACCCGTGCAGATCAACTGCGGCGTGGCGGACTTCGCGTTCACCAACGGCGTCTCCCGCGCGCGCACCTTCGTGCTCGACACGCAGGATGCCGTCATCAACGTCGATGGGGCCATCGACTTCACCGACGAGCGCATGGCGCTGACGGTGCATCCCGATTCGAAAGGCGTGCGCATCATCTCGCTGCGTTCGCCGCTGTATATCGGCGGCACGTTCAAGGATCCCTCGGTCAGCCCCAACATCGCGGTGCTCGCGCTGCGCGCGGGTGGCGCCGTCGCGCTCGCGCTCGTCGCGCCCGTGGCCGCGGTGCTGCCCCTGATCGACCTGTCGCCGGGTGACGAAAGCCAGTGCGGACGCCTGCTGACCGAACTCAAGAAACGCCCGAACGCCCCGCCGCCGGGCAAGACGTACAAGGATCCGAAGGCCCCGGCCGCCAGCGCGCCGGCGGCGCCCGGCGCCCGCACCGCCCAGACGCCCGCGGATGGGACCGCCGGATCGAACGCCAATGCCTCCGCGAATGCATCCGCCGACGGGTCCACCGGGGGGGCCGCAAACTCGCAGCCCAAGAAGCCGGCGGCCAGGGCGCCCGCGCAGCCGGACGCGATGCATCAGGGAAGTTGATCGGAGGGCGTTGGGTTTTTCCGACGGAGACGGCCCGGCGCGGGTGGCCCGGTCCGGTTCTCCACCCCTTTTCGGCGCCCCGCCACCGCTCTTCGCACCAAAACCGTTGCGTTTTTGCACGGCGGGGACCCCGTTGTTGTGCATGTGCCACATGCAGGCGCATACTTAAGCGGCCTCTTACAAGTCCCCCGCCCCCAAATGACGTTGCCCCCTGCCACGGTGCCGCCGATCAGCTGGCTGATCGCTCTCACGGTGTGCAACCACGTCGCCTTCAACGCGAGCCGCGTTGTCGTGTCCCTCTTCGCCATCTCCCTCAAGGCCTCGACGATCACGCTCGGCGTGCTGATGGCGCTCTATGCGCTGCTGCCGATGTTCCTCGCCATTCCCGCCGGGCGCCGCATCGATGCGATCGGGCCGCGCCTGCCAATGACGGCGGGATCGGTAATGGTCGTCGCCGGCACGCTGATGCCCGCCGTCTGGCACGACATCGCATCGCTGTACGGCGCCTGCGCGCTGATCGGCGTCGGCTTCATGCTGGTGCAGGTGGCCATGCAGCTGCTGATCGGACAGGTGTCGACGAACGAGACACGGCTGCGCAATTATTCGCTGCACGCGCTCGGCCTGTCGGTGTCCGGCACGCTTGGCCCCGTCACGATGGGCTACGTGATCGAGCACGCGGGCTTTCGCTGGGCGTTCATCGTGCTGGTCGGCGTGGCCATCGCCGGGCAGATCGGTCTCCAATACGTGCGCGGCCGGCTGCCGGCCGCGGGCGGCAACGCCGGCCGCATCGCCATCGAGGATGGATCGCGGCAATCGGCGCTGAGCCTGCTGCAGTATCCCGAACTGCGCGCGGTGTTCGTCGCGAGCGCGGTGCTCTCCGCCGCATGGGACCTCCACGCCTTCCTGATCCCGATCCGCGGCTCGAACATCGGCCTCACGCCATCGTCGATCGGATGGGTGCTCGGCGCGTTCTCGATCGCCACGCTGGCGATCCGTATCGCGATGCCGCTCATCACGCGCCGGTTCTCGGAATGGAAGATCATCCGCATCGCGCTGATGGTCGGCGCCTGCGCGTATCTCATCTATCCGTTCGTGTCGCAGTTCTGGCTGATGTGCATGCTCGCGTTCCTGCTTGGCCTCGCGCTCGGCAGCGCGCAGCCTAACGTCATGAACATTCTCCACGTCGCATCGCCGTCCGGCCGCGCTGGCGAGGCGCTCGGCCTGCGCTCGGCCGTGCTCAACACGAGCCAGGTCGTCTGGCCCCTCACGTTCGGCGTGGTCGGCACCGCGCTGGGGATGCTGCCGATCTTCCTGTCGATGGCCGGCGCCATGGGCATGGCCGGCTACTACTCGCGCAGGCAGACGCGAGGCAAGGCACTGCCGCCGGCTTGATGCAGCGCAGGGCGCGCCGTGCGGCGCATTCGCTATACTCGAAACATCCTTTGCGAAGTTTCCGTGTAGAAGCGACATGACTGAACTTGCCGACCTGCGCCGCCAATTCGTGCTCGGCGCACTCTCCGAAACCGACGTGGCCAGCGACCCCATCGTGCAGTTCCAACGGTGGTTCGACGAAGCCCTCGTCGCCAAGATGCCCGACCCCAATGCGATGACCCTCGCGACCGTCGGCCCGGACGGCCAGCCCTCGGCGCGCATCGTGCTGCTCAAGGGCGTCGATGCGGCGGGCTTCACGTTCTTCACGAACTACGAAAGCCGCAAGGGCAACGATCTCCTCAACAATCCGCGCGCGGCGCTGCTCTTCCATTGGGTACAGCTCGAGCGCCAGGTGCGCATCGAAGGCGAGGTGCGCAAGGTGGACGAGGCCGAAAGCGATGCGTATTTCGTGTCGCGCCCGCTCGGCTCGCGCCTCGGTGCATGGGCGTCCGAACAAAGCCGCGAAGTCGCGGGCCGCGAGGTGATCGAGACCCGGGAGGCGGAATTCCGCGCGCGCTTCGGCGACGATCCGCCGCGCCCGCCGCACTGGGGCGGCTACCGACTGACGCCGACCTGGATCGAGTTCTGGCAGGGCCGCGCCTCCCGCCTGCACGACCGCATCGGCTTCCGCCGGCAGGACGATGGCGGCTGGCGCATTGTGCGATTGTCGCCCTGATTTTTGTTCCGGCCCTTGGACGATGTGTCGGCGAGCCTGAACAGTCCCCATCCGCGATGTGCCGCGTGATGAACGATCACGTGAAAGCCGCACCAGTGCTGGATCGTGGCCCTCTCCCATGCTGATGTTTGCTTGACTAGACAGGTAGGGCCGCGGTCACACGCAGACTACCGTTCGGCAGTAGAGTCGATGGATCGCTGCCATCACGGGAGAGCACGGCATGTTGTTCAAACAAGCTTTGGATACGCAACTCGAACGCTGGATCGCCGACGTGCGCGAGCACGCCAATCTTCCGGTGCGATTGCGATTGTGGAATGGCAGCGAGTTCGCGCTCGGCCGGTTCGACACACCGGATGTCACGCTGACGGTGCGCGAAGCCGCGGCGCTGCCGCTGCTGCTCGTACCGAGCCTCGACAACCTCGGTGAAGCCTACGTCCAGCAGAAGATCGACCTCGACGGCAAGCTGGCCGACATCATCAACGTGGGCTACGGATTCTCGAATGCCGCGAAGTCGCTCGCGGGCGGCATGCTGGCCAAGGTCGCGCAACACTTCACGCATTCGAAGCAGGAAGACAAGGCCGCGATCCAGTACCACTACGACGTCTCCAACGACTTCTATCAGCGCTGGCTCGATCCGCGCATGGTGTATTCCTGCGCGTACTTCGAAAACGGCGACGAGGACCTTGCCACCGCGCAGCTGAAGAAGATCGACCACATCCTCACCAAGATCCGGCTGCAACGGGGTCAGACGCTGCTCGATATCGGCTGCGGCTGGGGTGCGCTCGTCATCCGCGCCGCGCAGAAATTCGGGGCCCGCTGCGTGGGCGTCACGCTGTCCCAGAACCAGTTCGACCTGGCTACCGCGCGCGTGAAGGAAGCCGGACTCGAAGACCATATCGAGATCCGGCTGCAGGATTACCGCGACGTGCCGGGGCAGTTCGACCGCATCACCAGCGTCGGCATGTTCGAGCACGTGGGCAAGGACAACCTGCCGGGCTATTTCGGCCGCATCCGCGAACTGCTGACCGACGACGGCGTGGCCATGAACCATGGCATCACCGCGACCGATCCGGACAGCGGCAAGGTGCCGATGGACGGCGCGGGCTTCATGGACCGCTACGTGTTTCCGCAGGGCGAGTTGCCGCATATCGGGTTGGTGCTCCACACGATGCAGCAGGGCGGGCTCGAGGCGTTTGACGTGGAACTGCTGCGGCGGCACTATGCGCAGACGCTGCGCCACTGGGCCGAGAATTTCGAAGCCCATGGCGATGCCATCCGTGAGATGGTAGGCGAAACGAAGTTCCGCATCTGGCGGGTGTATCTGGCCGGATGCGCGCATGCGTTCACGACGGACCAGATGTCGATCTACCAGGTGGTCTGCCACAAGGCGGGACGGCAGGCGGAGACATTGCCAACGTCGCGAAGGTACATCTACCCCAACAATCAAGACCGCGCGTAAGCCCGCACATGCACCGCGGACCCGCGCATTGCCCAGTTGACGACGAATCTCGACCTGTTTGGCATGCCGGCCGACGCGCCGGCGCAAGATGACCCGGCCGGGGCGGCCAGGCCTCCGCGCGGCAAGCCGATCCAGCCCGCGGCGATGTCGTCGGAACTCAAGGCGGAACTCTCGGCGCTGGCCGTGCGTCTGCCGCGCCAGCTGTACCTCGGCACCTCGTCGTGGTCCTATCCCGGCTGGCATGGCCTCGTCTACGATGGCCAGTACACCGAGAGCCTGCTCTCCCGAAAGGGGCTCACCGCCTACGGCCAGCATCCGCTGCTGCGCGCGGCCGGCATCGACCGCGGCTTCTACGGCCCGATCCCGCTCGCGGACTACCTCAGCTACGCGTCGCAGGTCCCCGAGGATTTCCGCTTCCTGATCAAGGCCCCGGCCAGCGTCTGCGATGGCTGGGTACGCGGGGCCGATGGCGCGGGACGCGTGCCGAATTCCGCCTTCCTCGACCCCGACATCGCGGTGCGCGACTTCATCGTGCCCGCGACCGGCGGACTCGGCCGCCGCTGCGGGCCGCTGCTGTTCCAGCTGTCGCCGCTCGGCAGCATGGCCAACGACGCCGAGGCGTTCCACGCGCGGCTTGCGGCTTTCCTGGAGGCCCTGCCACCGCTCGATCCAACGCTGACGCCGTCCGCCTGCTATGCGGTAGAGATGCGTGACCCCGCGCTGCTGACGCCGCGCTACATCAAGCTGCTGCGCGCGCATGGCGTGCGGTTCTGCCTCTCGGCGCGCGACAGGCTGCCGCCGGTCAGGCGTCAGGCCGGCGCGCAGGCATTAATGGATGCCGAGGGACCGGGTCCGCTCGTGGTGCGATGGATGTTGTATCAGGGCCGCTCGTACGAGATCGCCGAGGCCGCGTATGCGCCGTTCGACAAGCTCGTCGATGAGGACGTGCCCACGCGCGAGGCCATTGCCGACCTCGTCGTACGCACGCTTGCCGCGGATCAGCCCGCGTATGTGATCGTCAGCAACAAGGCCGAAGGCTCGGCCCCGCTGACATGCCTCAAGCTCGCGCAGGCGATCGCCGACCGCCTTCGCGTCTGAGGCCGATGCTCACTGACGCAGTCGGTGCGCGAACTGCTTGCGGAATTTCGCGACCTTGGGCGTGATCACGAACGCGCAGTAACCCTGGCCGGGATGATCCACGTAGTAGTTCTGGTGGCTTTCCTCGGCGCGCCAGTACGGCTGCTCCGGCTCGATCTGCGTGACGATGGGGTCGTCGTAGATCTTGTTCGCGGCGACTTCGCGCATCACGTACTCGGCCGTCGCCCGCTGCGCCTCCGAATGCGTGAAGATCGCCGAGCGGTATTGCGTGCCGACGTCGTTGCCCTGCCGGTTCAGCGTGGTGGGATCGTGAATGGCGAAGAAGATCTCGACGATCTCGCGATACGTGATGACCGACGGGTCGAACGTCACCCGCACGACCTCGGCATGCCCCGTATCGCCCTCGCAGACCTGACGGTACGTGGGATGACTGATATGGCCGCCGGTGTAACCGGACTCCACGGCCCGTACGCCTTCCACTTGCTGGTACACCGCTTCCAGACACCAGAAGCATCCGCCACCGAGGGTGGCGATCTCCAACTGTTGCTGATCCATGTCTTTGGCTCCCTTTGCCGATTCCGCGGTAGGTGCATCCGATACTGCCCGCCCTGTCATGTCATCCGCCCCCATCACTAGCATATTCAAGCAAGTGGGGACGCGCTGGCAAAAATGAAGGCGCCGGCAGGCGCACCCGGTCCGTTACAATCGGGGCTACGCTACGCGACCCGCTTCCCGGTTTGTGCGCAGACCGACGGAAACGCCGTCGCGGGGCGATTAGGTTGTGGTTGCGCACGCGCATCCGCGAGCGCGATTACACTGTGGAACCGTCATGGAATTGTGTGGAGCCCAAGACATGGGCATGCCTGAAACCGGAAGCCGTCTGGAAGGACCCAAGCCAGGCCCCGATGTGCGCGGCGCGGCCGCCCCCGACTTCGACAGCGAGCACTTCCGCCGTGCCCTTTCGCAGTTCGCCACAGGCGTGACCGTCATGACGACGCGTTCGGCCAGCAAAAACCACAATGGCGGTGCGCCCTTTGTCGGCATCACCGCCAGTTCGTTCAACTCCGTCTCGCTCGATCCGCCGCTCGTGCTCTGGAGCCTGGCCATGCGCGCCAGCAGCCTGCCGATGTTCCGCGCCGGGTCGCACTACATCATCAACGTCCTCGCCGCGTCGCAGCTCGATCTCTGCCAGCGCTTCGCCACGCTCAAGGGCGACCGCTTCGCGGGCGTGGACTATCGGCTCTCCGAAAACGGCCTGCCGATCCTGGCGAATGCCCTCGCGTGGTTCGAATGCCATAACCGCAGCCGCTACGACGAAGGCGACCACGTGATCTTCGTCGGTGAAGTCGAACGCTGCGGCATTCTGGACGAAGGCGGCCAGCCGCTGGTATTCCATCGCGGCGGCTTTTCCACGCTTACCCCGCTGGAGCCTTGAGAATCGCCAGCGGCGATCCCTCGGTCTTGATCCGCTGAAGCACGATGTTCGAGCGGATATCCATCACGCCGCGCGTGCGATAGAGCCGGTTCACGATGAAATCCGAGTAGTGCTTCAGGTTGCGCGCCTGCACCCGCAGGATGTAGCTGCTGTCGCCCGTGATCACATAGGCCGACAGCACCTCGGGCCACGCCTGCACGGCCTCGTTGAACGTCTCGTGCCAGCCCTCCACATCGTGCCGCATCGAGACCTGCACGATCGCTTCGATCTCCAGCCCCAGTTGCTCCGCATCGAACCACGCGCGATAGCCGCCGATCACCCCGCTCTCTTCCAGTAATCGCACACGGCGCAGGCACGCCGACGGCGACAGCGCAACGCGGTCGGCGAGGTCCTGGTTGCTGATGCGGCCGTTCTCCTGCAGGCAGGTCAGGATCCGGAGATCGATGGGGTCGAGGGTCATGTGGCGCGCTTTGATATACGCTGACGATTCATATACGCTGAAGATTCCACCGGAATCCATCTTTTCGACGCAAGATTCTGCGAAATCACCGCGATTATAGCGTTGAAATGGCAAGCCTCTTTCGCCGGGTTTTGACTACCATGCGGGCATGCACCGAGCGGTGCCATAGAAAAGGTTCGCCATGACAAACGCGCCCCGCCCCCTGAGGGACCGCACCCTTTGGGACATCACGCCCCCGGTGTCCCCCGCCACGCCGGTCTGGCCCGGCGACACCCCGTTCCAGCACGCCCCTTCCTGGCAGATGGACGCGCACTGCCCCGTCAACGTGGGCCGCATCACGATGTCGCCCCACACGGGCGCCCATACCGACGCCCCGCTCCACTACGCCGCGGACGGCGCGGCGATCGGCGACGTTCCGCTCGATGCGTACCTCGGCCCGTGCCGCGTGATCCATTGCATCGGCGCCGCTCCCGTCGTCGCCCCGCACCATGTTGCCGGCGCGCTCGATGGGACGCCCCCGCGCGTACTGCTGCGCACCTATGCGCGCGCGCCGCGCGAGACGTGGGACAGCCAGTTCTGCGCCGTAGCGGCGGAGACCGTCGCGCTGCTCGCCACGCATGGCGTGCGACTGATCGGCATCGACACCCCGTCGCTCGATCCGCAGGAATCCAAGACCATGGACGCCCATCGCGCCGTGCATGCGCATGGCCTCGCAATCCTGGAGGGCATCGTGCTCGACGACGTGCCCGCGGGCGACTACGAACTGATCGCGCTGCCGCTGCGGCTTGCTGGCCTCGATGCCAGCCCCGTGCGCGCAGTGCTGCGCAGCCTTTCCTGACATCGAACGCCATTCATCCATGACCGCTTTCACCCGTGAACACTGCCTCGCTCTCGACCGCGAGGACCCGCTCGCCCCGCTGCGCGACCAGTTCGCCCTGCCGCCGGGCGTGATCTACCTCGACGGTAACTCCCTCGGCGCGCAGCCCCGTGCCGCCGCCGCGCGCGCGGCCGAAGTCGTTGCCGCCGAATGGGGCGAGGGCCTCATCCGCAGCTGGAACGACGCGGGCTGGTTCGACCTCCCGCGCCGGCTCGGCAACAAGCTCGCTCCGCTGATCGGCGCGAAGGAGGACGAGGTGGTGGTGACCGACACGACGTCGATCAACCTGTTCAAGGTACTGGCCGCCGCATTGCGCGTGCAGGAACAACGCGACCCCGCGCGCCGCGTGATCGTGTCCGAGGCCAGCAACTTCCCGACCGACCTCTATATCGCGCAGGGCCTCGCCGACCTGCTCCAGCGCGGCTACTCGCTGCGCCTCGTCGACGATCCCTCGCAGCTCGATGCCGCGATCGGCGCCGACTGTGCAGTGGTCATGCTCACGCACGTCAACTACAAGTCGGGCGAGATGCTCGACATGGCGGGCCTGACCGAACTCGCGCACGCGCGCGGCGCGCTCACGGTATGGGACCTCGCGCATTCGGCCGGCGCCGTGCCCGTCGATCTGCATGGCGCGCGCGCCGACTACGCCATCGGCTGCACGTACAAGTACCTGAACGGCGGCCCCGGCTCGCCTGCCTTCGTATGGGTCGCGCCCGCGCTGCGCGATGCGTTCTGGCAGCCGCTGTCGGGCTGGTGGGGCCATGCCGCCCCGTTCGCGATGTCGCCGCAGTATCGGCCGACCGAGGGCATCGGCCGCTTCCTGTGTGGCACGCAGCCGATGACGTCGCTGGCGCTGGTCGAATGCGGGCTCGATGTCTTCGCGCGGACGACGATGGCCGCGCTGCGCGAGAAATCGCTGCGGCTGACCGATCTGTTCATCCGCCTCGTCGAGCATCGCTGCGGCGATCACCCGCTACGGCTTGTCACGCCGCGCGATCACGCCCGGCGCGGCAGCCACGTCAGCTTCGCGCATCCCGATGGTTACGCGGTGGTGGCGGCGCTGATCGAGCGCGGCGTCATCGGCGACTACCGTGAGCCGTCAATTGCGCGCTTCGGCTTCACGCCGTTGTACACGAGCTTTGCCGAGGTCTGGGATGCGGTAGAGGTCCTGCGCGACGTGCTCGACAGCGGCGTCTATCGCGAGGCCCGCTTCGCGGTGCGTGGACAGGTAACCTGAGCGGGAGCACAACATGACGACCACCACTACCGCCGGCGGCTGCCCGTTCTCGGCACCGAAAGACGACGCCGAGGGCAACTGGCACGGCGCGCAGATGGACTTCGCGCGGGACATGAGCTACGGCGACTACCTCGGCCTCGACCAGATCCTCAACGCGCAGCATCCGCGTTCGCCCGATCACAACGAGATGCTGTTCATCGTCCAGCACCAGACCACCGAACTGTGGATGAAGCTGATGCTGCACGAGCTGCGGGCGGCGCGCGACAGCGTGCGCGAAGACCGCCTGCCTCCCGCCTTCAAGATGCTGACGCGCGTGTCGCGCATCATGGATCAGCTCGTGCAGGCGTGGAACGTGCTGGCCACGATGACGCCGCCCGAGTATTCGGCGATGCGCCCCTACCTCGGGGCGTCGTCGGGATTCCAGTCGTACCAGTACCGCGAGATCGAATTCATCCTCGGCAACAAGAACGCGGCGATGCTGCGGCCGCATGCGCACCGGGCCGAGCACCTCGCGCTGGTCGAGACGGCATTGCGCACGCCGTCGCTGTACGACGAAGCCATCCGGCTGATGGCGCGGCGCGGCTTCGCGATCGACGCGGCGTGTCTCGAGCGCGACTGGGCGCAGCCCGCGGGCTACAACGCGTCGGTGGAAGCCGCGTGGCTGCAAATCTATCGCGATCCTTCCGCGCACTGGGAGCTGTACGAGCTTGGCGAAAAGTTCGTCGATCTCGAAGATGCGTTCCGCCAATGGCGCTTCCGCCATGTGACCACGGTCGAGCGCGTGATCGGGTTCAAGCGCGGCACGGGCGGTACCGAAGGCGTCGGCTACCTGCGCAAGATGCTTGATGTGGTGCTGTTTCCCGAACTTTGGAAGCTGCGAACGGATCTCTGACGCCGTGCTGAAGCGGGCTGCAGCGCCGAGCCTCAGCCGGTAGTGTCCGACAATCTTTCCGCCAGCGCGCGCAGCGCCGGGGCGAGCCTGTCGTGGAAGTCCTGCTCGGACACCGCGCCATACGACGCGCTACAGCTCAGCATATGGATGTCGCGTTCGCCGATCGGGCGGAAGGCCACCGCACAGGCATGGATGGCCGGATGCCAGTCGCGGAACGACGGCGAGTAGCCTAGGCGCTCGGCTGCCTCGAGCGCCGCGCGCATCGGCGCTTCCTGCTGCCGCCATTGCTCGGGATAGGCCTGTGCGAACTCGGCCAGCACGCGCTCCCGCCGCGCCGAGGGCAGCGCGGCCAGATAGGCGCGGCCCATCGAGCTCGAGACCAGCGACAGCCGCGACCCCACGCCAAGGCCGAGCATCGCGCCGGCATCGTTACGAATCGACTCGAGGTAGATGACCTCGAGCCGCTCTCGCTTGCCCAGCGACACCGACACGCCGTGCGTTTGCGCGAACGCGAGCATATGCGGCCGTGCCAGCGCCACGACGTTCGACGCCGACAGATACGAGAAGCCAAGCGCCAGCACGCCCGCGTCCAGCGCGTACTTGCCGAGCGATGCGTCATACCGCAGGTATCCCAGTTGCACGAGCGTGCCCGCGAGCCGGCTCACGGTCGCCTTCGGAAATCCCGTGCGGCGGACGAAGTCCTGGTTGCCGAGCATGGCCTCGCCGGTCCGGAAGCAGCGCAGCAGCTCGAGGCCGCGCGCAAGGGCGGTAACGAAGTTGGGATCGCTCTCGCGCTCGCCCGCCGGTTTTCCGCTGGCGGCTTCGCGCGCCGGCTGGCGTGAAGAATCAAGGGCCGGATCAAGGGCTGCGTCAATCGCCGCGGTGGTCGGAACGTTGGGCAAGGTGGTCTCCGGGGTAGCACGACGGTATTGCACCGCCATGAGGTTCAGCTATACTACCGCATCGGAACATGGTTCCGCAATGCGGAACTTTAAATCTTCAGGAGACCTCGATGGCCGCGAACGCCGAATTCCATTGGACCGATCCTCTGCTGGTGGACCAGCAGCTCACCGACGACGAGCGCATGGTGCGTGATGCCGCCGCGTCCTACTGCCAGGACAAGCTGATGCCGCGCGTGCTGCAGTCCTTCCGCAACGAGAAGACCGACATCGAGATCTTCCGCGAGATGGGCGAACTCGGCCTGCTCGGCCCGACCATCCCCGAGCAGTACGGCGGCCCCGGCCTCAACTACGTCAGCTACGGCCTGATCGCGCGCGAAGTCGAGCGCGTGGACTCCGGTTACCGTTCGATGATGAGCGTGCAGTCGTCGCTCGTGATGGTGCCCATCTACGAATTCGGCAGCGATGCCCAGAAGGAGAAGTACCTGCCAAAGCTCGCCACCGGCGAATGGATCGGCTGCTTCGGCCTGACGGAACCGAACCACGGTTCGGATCCGGGCTCGATGGTCACCCGCGCGAAGAAGGTCGATGGCGGCTACGAACTCAGCGGCGCGAAGATGTGGATCACCAACTCGCCGATCGCCGACGTGTTCGTGGTGTGGGCCAAGCTGCAGGGGGAGGACGGCAAGGATGCCATCCGCGGCTTCATCCTCGAGAAGGGCTGGAAGGGCCTGTCCGCACCGGCGATCCACGGCAAGGTGGGCCTGCGCACCTCGATCACGGGCGAGATCGTGATGGATCAGGTGTTCGTGCCCGAAGAGAACATCATGCCGGGCGTCAGCGGCCTCAAGGGCCCCTTCACGTGCCTCAACTCGGCACGCTACGGCATCGCCTGGGGCGCGATCGGCGCCGCCGAATTCTGCTGGCACACCGCGCGGCAGTACACGCTGGACCGCAAGCAATTCGGCCGTCCGCTGGCCGCCACGCAGCTGGTGCAGAAGAAGCTGGCCGACATGCAGACCGAGATCACGCTCGCGCTGCAGGGCTGCCTGCGTCTGGGCCGCATGAAGGACGAGGGCACGGCCGCGGTGGAGATCACCTCGATCATGAAGCGCAACTCGTGCGGCAAGTCGCTCGACATCGCGCGCGTGGCGCGCGACATGCTCGGCGGCAACGGCATCTCCGACGAGTTCGGCGTTATCCGGCACGTGGTCAACCTCGAGGTGGTCAACACCTACGAAGGCACGCACGACATCCACGCACTGATCCTGGGCCGCGCTCAGACCGGCCTGCAAGCGTTCTTCTAAAGACAAAACGCCCGGCGGGACCTGCGTCGCGCCGGGCGAAATCACACTACCAAGGAGACGACGGGTCGCCCCGTCGTTGAAACACCTTCGTCGTACCGCTTACTTGTTCGGCTGCGGCGTCAGGCGCAGATACGGACGCACCGCCTTGTAGCCCTTCGGGAATTTCTGGCGGATCACCTCTTCGTCCTTCAGCGACGGCACGATCACCACATCATCCCCATCCTGCCAGTTGCCCGGCGTAGCGACGCTATGGTTGTCGGTCAATTGCAAAGAATCGATGACGCGTAGGATTTCGTTGAAATTTCTACCCGTGCTCGCCGGATACGTGATGATCAGGCGGACCTTCTTTTTCGGATCGATGACGAACAGCGAACGCACCGTCAGGGTCTCGTTCGCGTTCGGATGGATCATGTCGTACAGCTCGGATACCTTGCGATCGCTGTCGGCGAGAATCGGGAAGTTGACCGACGTTGCCTGCGTTTCGTTGATATCGTTGATCCAGCCCTTGTGCGATTCGACGTTATCCACAGACAGCGCGATCGCCTTGACGCCCCGCTTCGCGAATTCGTCCTTGAGCTTCGCGGTCAGACCGAGCTCCGTCGTGCACACCGGCGTGTAGTCCGCGGGGTGCGAGAACAGAACCCCCCAGCCATCTCCGAGCCATTCGTGAAAACGGATGCGGCCCTCGCTCGAATCTTGCTCGAAGTCAGGGGCGATATCGCCGAGACGCAGTGCCATGCCTTATCTCCTGTTGATCTGGGGGATAGAAACGAATTGAACCAGCTTAGTGAGATTGCGATCCAACTCAAACGAATATAAAGTCACTATAAAATCACTCGAAGTCATAAGACCCGTGATTGGCTTCCAGCGGACGGACTATAGCCGACCCGCCCCGCTGCCGATATCGATATGCCATCGGTTTCGGATCGAACGCCCGAAAGCGAGCGTCAAGACTTGAAACGATGGCTCGCCGCCACATATCCTTGTTTCATGTCCCGTGTGGAGACACGAAACGCCACAAGTGGGAGCGAGCAAGGCAAAATGTCATCAACACAACCAACCGCCCGCAAACAGGAGAAACTGATGAGCGATGTCAAGACCGTTCTGTCCGACGCCGAAGAACTGCTTAAGCAAGCGGCCTCGACTACCGGCGAGAAAGCTGCCGAACTGCGCGAGCGTGGCATGGGCCTGCTGAAGCAAGCGAAGGAGAAGGCCCAGGATCTGCAGGACGCCGTAGTCACGAAGAGCAAGGCCGCCGCACGCGCGACCGACGATTACGTGCATGACCACCCGTGGCGCGCCGTGGGCGTGGCGGCCGGCGTGGGTCTGCTGATCGGCCTGCTGCTCAACCGCAAGTAATTCCGGAATCCGGATCGGACGGTGCGAGCGTGCCGTCCGACCCGTCAGTCTGCTAGCGTAGTACCTCACCCGGCCGGGGCGACCCGTGCCGGGTAGTCGCCGGGGGCCACCTGCTCGGGTCTCCAATGCCCAGGGCCTTCCCGCCGAAGCGGAAGGCCCCAACCCCGCCGGCCGCGTCGCGAGTCTTTCCGCGTCACGCCTCGCACATTCGCAAGACCGCCGCATGAGCGAACCCTCTTCCCCGAAGTTCCTGGATGCCCTTCGCAACCTGGCAGGATCGATCGTATCGATGCTGCAGACGCGACTGGAACTCGCGAGCGTGGAACTGGCCGAGGAGCGCGCCCGACTGATGAAGGTGGCGCTGCTTGCCTGTTTCGCGCTAGCGTTCTTCAGCATGGCGCTGATGACGTTCACGCTGCTGATCGTCATCCTGTTCTGGGAAACCTATCGATGGCAGGCGATCCTGGCCATCGTGCTCTTCTATATCGTTGCGGCCGGGTTATGCCTGCTCGTCGCGCGCAACAAGCTGCGCCATGCGCCGCCGCTGTTCGAAGCCACGCTCGCTGAGCTCGACAAGGACCGGGAGATGCTGCGCCGATGAAACACGACAACGACCCCTCCAACGACGAACAAACGGGCCGCGATCATCCGCGCCCCGCGCGGTTCTCGCATGAAGTCCGGCTGCCTCTCGCTGTGCGCAAGGAACTGCTGCTCACGCGCGCCGCGCTGGAACGCTACGACGCCATGCAGGCGTTGCAGCAGGTGCGTGGCGGCGCGCGCCGCATGACGAACCTCAGTGCCTGGCTGCCGAAGATGGCGGGGATGACCCGCCCTGGCGGCTGGCTCAAGCTGTTCGGCATCACGCGGGACTATCCGATGGTGAGCACCGCCATCACGCTCGCGCTGCCGCTGCTGCGCAAGACCTCTATCGGGCGCGTGGTGTGGAAGGTATCGAAGCTCGGCGCGATGGCTGGCGCCGGTTACTTTGCGTACCGCTCGTGGCAGGCTGCCAAACAGCCCGTGCGCAAACCCGGCGACACCGGGTTCCGGGATCCGCTCGTGTATTCGCCGCCCGCGCCAATCACGCCCGTCGCGACGACGGACGCCACGTCGCCGATCGTACCGCCGCCGGTCTGACCTGAGCGCTGACCCGGATATCCGGGCGCATCGTCATAGCGTCACGGCGAAGCGTTCGGTCGTCTCGACCTGCACACCCGTGCCGCGCGCGAACGGCTGCGGCCGCGCGATGTAGTAGCCCTGCGCGTGATCGATCCCGAGCCCGCGCAGGCGCTGCAGCATCTCTTCACTCTCGACGAACTCGGCGATCGTGCGCTTGCCCATGGCCTGCCCGATTCGCTGGATCGCCTCGATCATCACGAGGTTGACGGGGTCGTCGAGCATCTCTCGCACGAAGCTGCCGTCGATCTTGAGATACGCGGCGGGCAGATGCTTGAGGTAAGCGAACGACGACATGCCCGCGCCGAAGTCGTCGAGCGCGAAGGCGCACCCCATGGCCTGCAACTGCTGGATGAACGTCGCCGCCTGCGTCAGGTTGGCAATGGCCGCGGTCTCGGTGATCTCGAAGCAGATGGTGTCGAGCGCGAGACCCCGCAGTTCGGCCTGCTGCTGCACGAACGCGGGGAAATGATCGTCGGCCAGCGACGCGCCGGACAGGTTGATCGAACACATGGCGATCGCGCCCGGCTGGTCCGCGTGCAGGCGCGCGAGCGCGGCGAAGCTCGTCTCCACGACCCAACGGTCGATCATCGGCATCAGGTTGAAGCGTTCGCACGCGGGCACGAAGGCCATCGGCGGCACGAGTTCGCCGCGCTCGTCGATCAGGCGCAGCAACAGTTCGATATGGCGCCCTCCGGCCTGGTCGGCAGCATCGGCTTCGTCGGCAGAATCGGCTTCGTCGGCAGAATCGGCGGCTCGCCCCGCGTCCGACTGCAACGCAACGATCTCCTGCGCATACAGGCAGAACCGTCCGGCGGCGAGCGCCGCATGCACGCGGCTCACCCACTCCATCTCCCCGCGGCGCGACTGCATCGCGTTGTCGTCCATGCGATAGATTTGTACGCGGTTGCGACCGCCCTCCTTGGCCATATAGCACGCCGCATCGGCCGCGCTGAGCGCTTCCTCGACCTTGACGATGCTGCCGTCGAGGCTTACCACGCCGATGCTCACGCCGAGCGCGAACGTGCGCTGCCGGTGCGCGAAGCGGAACGACGAGATCGCGCGGCGCAGGGCCTCGGCCACGCGCGCGCCCTCCTCGCCCGAGCAGTGTTCCAGCAGCACGCCGAATTCGTCGCCGCCGAGGCGCGCGAGCGTATCGCCCTTGCGCAGCGCCTGGCGCATGACCTCCGCCACCTGCCGGATGAGTTCGTCGCCCGCCGCATGGCCGCACGTGTCGTTCACGACCTTGAACTGATCGAGGTCCAGATACATCAGCGTATGCGTGCAGTCGGTCTGGCGCGTGCTGCTCGTGGCCGACGCCAGGCGCCGTTCGAACTCCGCGCGGTTGACGAGGCCCGTCAGCCCGTCGTGGGTGGCCTCGTGCGCGAGCCGCGCCGCGTGCGCGCGTTCCATGCTCACGTCATGCATGACCAGGACCACGCCGATGGCGAGCCCCGAGCGATCGCGAATCAGCGCCACCGAGGGCTTCACCGCCACGAGTCCGCCGCCCCGGCGCGCCAGCAGCATGATGGCCTGCGTGGGCCAGCGCTCCTGCAGCGCGCGCGAGATCAGGTCGGTGATCGGGGCACCCGTGCTTTCGTCCTGCAGCGGACAGGTCTGCGCGAGGAACGTGCCGATCGCCTCCTGATTCGTCCAGCCCGTGAGCAGCTCCGCGACGGGGTTCAGCGATTCGATGCGCCCCCACACGTCCGTTGTGACCACCGCCTCGCCGATTGCCTGCAGCGTGACCTGCGCGCGCTCCTTCTCCGCGAACAGCTGCGATTCGAATTCCTTGCGGTCTGTAATGTCGGTCAGGGAACCCGCCATACGCGCGGGCTTGCCCGTGGTGCCGCGGACCATCCGGCCACGCGAGCGCACCCACTGATAGCCGCCGGTCTTCCGGCGCAGGCGGAACTCCACGTCGTACTGCGTGCCCTCGCGCAGATGCCGCGACAGTTGCCGCTCGAACCCCGGCACGTCGGCCGGATGCATCAGTGCCAGCAGCGTTTCGCGCGCGTGGGGCAGCTCATCGGGATCGTAGCCAAGCATCTCGGCGCAGCGCGGCGAGAAATAGAGTTCGCCGCGATGCGGATGCCAGTCCCACAGGCCATCGCTGCTGCCCGCCACGGCGAGCTTGAGCCGTTCCTCGCTGCCGGTCAGCGCCTCGCGCAACTGCCGCTCCTGCCGCAGGATGCGATACGCCAGCCAGACCGCGCTCAGCAGCAACAGCACCGCAAGGCCGACGCCGCCCCATAACAGCGTGTCGCGGACGCGCCGCGAGGCATTGCCGATGCTGTAGGAAAACGCGATCTCCAGCGGCGTGAGCCGCGCGTCGATCTCGGTGATGTCCGCGACGATGGGCTTCAGGCAGACCTCGTCGCAGGCGGGATCCGCGGCGCGCTCGCGCAGCGTGTTCGCCAGCGTATCGAGCTTGTGGATATCGCGATCGGCCTCGGCCCACAGCGCGATGGCGCGGTCGATCTCGGTGACATTGCGAAAATAGCGGTAGAGCCGGATCATCGCCGGGATGTCGTCCGGATGATTCCCCCCGGCGATCAGCCCGCGAAACGCCTTGTCCCGGTCGAAGTCGTCCACGCGCTCGAGCGCGACGCGCGCTTCGGCGTCGCCAAGCGGCAAAGCGATGGCCATGCGATACGCATCGAAATCGACGTCCTGGCGCGTTTCGGCGAACCGCAGCAAATGCAGCACGGCGGCCTTCTGCCCCTTGGTCCAGAGACTCTCGGCCGAAATGAACGCGCGCGATGCGGATAGCAGATCGACGCTGGCCACGCAAAACAAGGCCAGCGCGATCACCACGGGGACGAACGGCCAGGCGACGCGCAGCACGCGTCCGCCGGCCGGCGGGGATCCGCCATGCTGCTGCATAAAGACTTCCCTTGCCAGCGTCCGCGCAGCCGGCAAATCGTCGATACCTGGGATAAGGAGTGCGGAGCGTCGCCAACACACGCAAGAAGGCGCGTGGCGCAACGTCCATTCTGGGTCACGGCGGTATCGGCGTCTTTAACTCAGACGTGTTATTTTTTGCCGGCCCGGCGCCATGATAGAGGCACATGGCGAAAAAAGCGATGCGGCCGATCACGCGGGTGTGGCCAGTGTGGTAATCGAGCCCGGAAATAAAAAAGGCCTGTGACTTTCGCCACAGGCCCTTCGACATGCTGGTGGGTCGTGCGTGACTCGAACACGCGACCAACGGATTAAAAGTCCGCTGCTCTACCGACTGAGCTAACGACCCGGAAAAACAGAATCCGCGATTATAAGGATGTCGCCATAGGGCGTCAAGCCGTGGGGCTTACGCCATGCGTTCGAGGCGCCAGAGCTGATAGCGGAAGGCGAGGATCGCGCCAGCGACGATGGCGGCGAAGACGATGAAGGAGCCGATGGCAAGCGTCGAGATGCCCGACAGGCCCTGGCCGATCGTGCAGCCCAGTGCCGTGACCCCGCCGATGCCCATCATCGTGCCGCCGATCATGTGGTTGGCCACGTCCTCGGGGCCGCCAAAGCCTTCCCAGCGGAACGTGCGCGTGGCCAGCGCATAGACGGCCGCGCCCGCGATCACGCCGAAGACCGAGACGATGCCGATGGTCAGCACCTTGCTCGTGTCGCTGAACAGCATCAGCCAGTCGAGCGTGTACGCGTACGGCGCGACGAAACTCAGGCTTTCCATGCGGCCACTGTTCGTGGCCACGAATACCTCTTCCAGCGTGTTGGGATCTTCGGCGACATAGCCGAGATGGCCGGACACGTACCACATGCCCACGATGATCAGGCCGACAGCGATCCCGCCGAGCAGATGGTCGAACGTGCGGAAGTCCCGCCCCGCGAGGGCCCAGATACTGACGACCGCGCCGAGCACGACGCCAAGCGCGAGTTGCAGCGTGCCGCGAGCGATACCGGTGGCCTGCGCGATCAGCGACGGCAGGTCCTGCGTCGCGGGCAACGTCACGGCGACCGCGTCGACCGTGTTCACGCGCACCACGCCGAACACGCCGCGCAGCGTCATATAGGCGGACAGGCCGAGGAACACGAACACGACCAGCGATTTCAGATTACCGGCACCGATGCGCACCAGCGTCTTGCTGCCGCAGCCCGACGCCAGCACCATGCCGAAACCGAACAGCAGCCCGCCGACGATCGCCGACAGCCAGCCGAGCCTGGCGGCGGTATAGATCGTACGGGTCGGATCGATCTGCCCGGCCCATGCGAGCACGCCCGTGCCGATCATCGCCACGCCGATCGCGAGGCCCCACATGCGAAGGCGATTCCAGTCGCCCATGTTCACCACATCGGATATCGCACCCATCGTACAGAAGTGCGTGCGCTGGAGAATGGCGCCGAACAGAAACGTCAGCGCGAACGTGCTCCACAGCACGGTCTGCGTGAGCGCGGAAAGATTGATCTCGGGCATGTCGGTGCCGGCTTCTCGTTATTTATTGGTATGGGTACAGCAGATACAAATCAGCTCGCGGCGTCCTGATAGCGCGTGGGATCGGGCACGCCCGCGGCCTCGAAGCCCGCCCGGCGGATACGGCACGAATCGCAGACCCCGCACGCGCGGCCGTCGTCGTCGGCCTGATAGCACGACACGGTCAGGCTGTAGTCGACGCCAAGACGCGTGCCGGCGCGGATGATCTCGCCCTTGGTCATATCGATGATCGGCGCATGCACGTGAAAACGATCGCCCTCGACGCCCGCCTTGGTGGCCAGGTTGGCCAGCGTTTCATACGCGGATACGTATTCGGGACGGCAGTCGGGATAGCCCGAGTAGTCGACGGCATTCGCGCCGAAGAACAGGTCGCGGCCGCCGACGGCTTCCGCCCACCCCAGCGCGAGCGACAACATGATCGTATTGCGCGCGGGAACGTAAGTAATCGGGATACCGCCGACCGCGCCATCGGTCGGCACGTCAAACGCATCGTCCGTGAGCGCGGACCCGCCGAAGCGACGCAGGTCGAGGTCGATGATCTCGTGGCGCACCGCGCCAAGCGCCGCGGCGACACGCTTCGCGGCTTCGAGCTCGGACGAATGACGCTGGCCGTAGCGCATGGACAGCGCGTACGTTTCGAATCCCTGCGCATTGGCCATGGCAAGGACGGTGGCGGAGTCGAGACCGCCCGAAAGCAGGACGATGGCGCGTTTGGTCATGATTGGGAGTTGGGGCAACCTTGGGGGAGGCGCGGTACAGCCGGAAACGCGTATTTTATCCCGGCGCGCGATGCCGGGACCCAAAACAAAAAACCCGCGGTAACCGCGGGTTCTCTGCCATGATCGTTTCCCTACCCGACGCGTTACTTCAGCGTCTTCAGGCGATTGCTCGCCGCCTGGGCGCCTTCCGTGCCCGGGTACTTGGCCACCACGTTCTCCAGCGTCTTCTTCGCAGCCGCCTTCTGGTTGCTTTCGAGCTGGTTGTTCGCGATGGCGATCATTGCATCCGGCGCCTTCGGATGCGTCGGGTTGGCATCGACCATGCTTTGCAGGACCGAAATCGAACCCTTGTAGTCGCGTTGCGCGTACAGCGAATTGCCGAGCCAGAACTGCGCGAGCGGCAGATACGGGCTTTGCGGATACTTGCGCGCGAACGACGAAAACGCACTGCCCGCACCCTTGAAGTCGCCGCTCTGGAACTGCTTGAGCGCGGCGTCGTACTCCGGCTTTTCGGTCGGCTGGGACAGGCCTTCGCGACCGTCGACGGTCACCTGCTGCGGCTCGAACTTCTTCAGGCGCGCGTCGAGGTCGGCGTAGTAGTCCTTCTGCTGACGCTGCAACGTGTCCACCTGATTCTGCAGCACCTCGTTCTGACCGCGCAGCCGAGCCACCTCCTGACGCAGACCTTCGAGCTGGTTCTGCATGTCGAGCTGGACTTTGCTGTTCTGGTCAATACGCTGCGAAGCCGTGGCCTGGAAACCATTGAACTGGTCCCGCAGGGTAATCACGGCCTTGCGCGCCTCGTCGTCGTCGAAGACGCCGGCGTGGGCCTGGGTGGCAGCCAGCAGACCGCCGGTGGCGGCGGCCAGCCAAAGCAAGGTGGATACGCGTGCGTTCATGAAGGATCGTCCGTGGATCAGTAAACGATGTCGGCGCGGCGGTTTTCAGCCCACGCGGCTTCGTCGTGACCGAGGGCCTTAGGCTTTTCCTTGCCCAGGCTCACGGCCTCCAACTGAGAGTCGGCAACGCCCAGGGAGTTCAGCGAACGGCGAACGGCTTCCGCGCGCTTCTGGCCCAGCGCGAGGTTGTACTCGCTGGTACCGCGCTCGTCGGTGTTGCCCTGGATCAGGACCTTGCGGCTCTTGTTCGCGTTCAGGTACTGGGCGTGAGCCGACAGCACGCTCTGGTAGTCCGACTTGACGGTGTAGCTGTCGAAGTCGAAATACACGCTGCGCTTGGCCAGCGGGCCGTTCGGGTCGTTCAGCGGGTCGCGCGACACGTCGACCGGTGCCACGGCGCGGCCATCGGCATTCGGTGCGCCGGTGCCGGCGCCCGACTTGGCGGCGTCGTCGAGCTTCACACCCGAGCTGCAGGCGCCGAGCGCGAGCAGCGCGGCGATCGCGAGAGTCTTGGTCATCATTTGGGGCATGGCGATTTACTCCTCTGTTATTGCGTTATTGCATGAAAGGACCCCAGGACGGCTCACGAACCTCGCCGGACTGGAGGGAGAGAACCTGTTTGGTGCGGCCATCGGTCGACACCGCTGCCAGGACCGCGCGGCCTCCCACGCGGGTGGCGTACAGAATGTACTTGCCATTGGCAGCAAAACTCGGCGACTCGTCGTTCGAAGTGTCCGTGAGCGATGTCACGTCACCGTTCGACAGGTCCTGCAGCTGCAGCTTGAAGCCGCCCGCGCGCGTGATGTAGGCCAGGTACTTGCCATCCGGCGAGATGCGCGGACTGACGTTGTAGTTGCCCTTGAACGTCACGCGTTGTGCCGCACCGGATTCCTCTCCGTTTGCCGGCATGCGATAGATCTGCGGCGCACCGCCGCGATCGCTGGTGAAGTAGATGCTGCGGCCGTCCGGCGAGAACTGCGGCTCGGTGTCGATCGCGCTGCTGCGCGAGATACGACGCAGGTTCGAACCATCCGCATTGACAAGGTACACCTGCGTGTTGCCATCGCGCGAAAGCGCCACGGCGAGCTTCTGGCCGTCGGGCGACCACGACGGCGCGCTGTTGTTGCCCTTCTGGTTCGAGACGAGCACGCGCTTGCCGGTGGCGAGGTCATGCACGTATACCACGGGCTTCTTCGCCTCGAACGAGACGTAGGCCACGCGGCGACCGTCCGGCGACCACGCCGGCGAAATGATCGGCTCGTTGCTGGACAGCGCGACCTGCGCGTTCTGGCCATCGGAGTCCGAGATCAGCAGCTGATAGCGATTGCCGACGCGCGACACGTACGACAGGCGCGTGGCAAACACACCGCGCTCGCCGAGCAGCTTCTCGTAGATGTAGTCCGCGATCTTGTGCGCGGTCACGCGCAGCTGGTTCGGGCCCACCGTGAAGGCCAGTCCGCCCAGGCTTTGCTGCTTGACGGTGTCGTACAGGCGGAAGCGCACCTCGAACTGACCGTTGGCGGCGGGGGTCACGCTGCCAGCGACAAAGGCATCGGCGCCGCGGCCCTTCCAGCTGCCGAGGTCGACGTTCGCGGTCTCGGCGACAGTGGCGCCGCCCGGATCCACGTTACGGAAGCGGCCGCTGTTGACGAGGTCGCTGCGGATGATGGCGGTGAGATTGATCGGAGCCTGTGCTTCGCCCTGGAAGTTGGCGGTGGCGATCGGGAACTGCGTCGAGCCGACGCCGACGATTTCCACATTCAGCTGGGCGTGCGCGATGCCTGCGGTCATGGTCAATGCCGCGGCGAGCCATGCCATCAATGCGCGGCGCGTGCTGCGGCGCGCAGAGGTTTGCGTATCCCGTCGTGCGGACAGCCAGTTTGGGGCCCAAAGCTTTCGCATGCTGCTCCTCAAGTCGATATCAAGATTCATCGGGCTCGGCGAACGGCAAGACCAGCAAAGCACAAGGTGCGGCTGGCGCATCCCGTGCTTGCGTACATCTTGCACACCGCCGGCTGCGTCAGGCAACCGTTCATGGTAGCCATCGTCCCGATCCCCAGCGATGAAGGTTGCAATCTGTTGCAAATCATGCGCTTACCTCAATTGCGGGGGCGGAACTGCAACGTGATGCTCGACGGCGCCTTGCCATCTTCGTCACGCGGCAGCGGGCTCGAGGCCTCCACTGCGCGCAGGACCGCATCGTCCCAAGCGGAATTACCGCTGCTGCGCGAGACGCGCGCCGAGAGCACCGTGCCATCGGGAGCCAGCTGCACCGAGACCGTCGCGGTCGGGTTGCTCGACGTGTCGCCGCCAAAATTAACGTTCGGCAGCACTTTGCGGCGGACACGATCCGGATAGCCCGGCGATGCCTTGCCGCCGGCGCCCGCACCGGACCCGGTCGCGTTGCCCACGCCACCGCCGCTCCCGCCCGAGCCGCCACCGGCAAGCGCCTGCAGGCGCGCGAGTTCGGCCTTGCGCTGGGCGCTGGCCGCGGCGTCGCTCTTGGCCTTGGCCTCGGCGGCAGCCTTGGCCTTCGCCTTGGCTTCATCGGCCGCCTTGGCCTTGGCTTCCGCGTCGGCCTTTGCCTTCGCATCGGCTTCGGCCTTTGCGTCGGCCTTGGCCTTCGCGTCCGCCTTTGCCTTGGCGTCGGCTTTCGCCTTCTCGTCGGCTTCCTTGCGGCGCTGCTGGTCCTGCTGTTCCTGTTGCGCTTTCTTTCTCGCGTCTTCTTTTCGCGCGTCTTCCTTCCGCTGCGCTTCCTGCTGCTTCAGCTCGTCCTGACGCTGCTGCTCCTTGCGCTCTTGTTCCTTACGCTGCTGCTCCTGGCGCAGGCGATCCTGACGCGCGGCCTCTTCCCTGGCGGCCTGCTCCTGCGCGAGCTTTCGCTTCTGCTGCTCGAGCGCGATATCGGCATCCTCTTCCGCCTTGCTGCGGACCTGCGGCGCGGGTACGGGGCGCGGCTGCTCCACCGGCGGCGGAGGCGGCACCGGCTGCGGCGTCGCGACGTCGGGGACCTCCTCCCACAGTTCCGCCTCGCCGCCGACAGGCGTGCTGCTCTGCCAATGCACGCCGAAATACAGCACGATGCCGAGCAGCACGTGCATGAACAACGCCAGCAGGAAGGAACGCAGCGTGCCGCGTTCCTTGACGGGCTCGTACGGATACGCCGCGCGCGGTTTGCGCGGCGGTCGCGAAGACGGGTGAGGCGAGGACAGAGTGGCCACGAGAGGACGCGACGCTTATTTGGACTTCACCATCAGGCCGACGCGCTTCACGCCATCGGCCTTCAGCACGGACATGACGTCGAGCACGGCTTCGTACTTGACGGCGCGGTCGGCGGCGATCACCACCGGCTGGTCCGGGTTTTCGTTCTGGCGCTGATGCACGAAGTCGAGCAGGCCACGCTTGTCGAGCTTGCGTTCGAACGTGCCACCCGACGCGTCCTTGCCGCGCGCGGTCAGCGAACCGTCCTCGTGGACCGAGACGACGATCGGCGGTGCCTTCTGTTGCGGCGTGGCATTCGCGACCGACGGCAGATCGACCACCGACGGATTCACGATCGGTGCCGCCACCATGAAGATGACGAGCAGCACGAGCATCACGTCGATATACGGCACGACGTTGATCTCCGCGCTGGCACGGCGGCGTGAACCGCCGCGACGCTGGATGGCTGCCATATCAGTTAGCTCCGTGCATCAACGATTCATCAGCGCGTCTGACGCTGCAGGATGTTCAGGAACTCTTCCATGAAGCTCTCGAACCGGATGGCCAGACGATCGATCTCGGTGGCATAGCGGTTATAGGCGATCACGGCGGGAATCGCGGCGAAAAGGCCGATCGCCGTGGCGACCAGTGCTTCCGCGATACCGGGCGCGACAGAGGCAAGCGTCGCTTGCTGGACGTTCGACAGGCCGCGGAACGCGTTCATGATGCCCCACACCGTGCCGAACAGGCCGATATACGGGCTGACCGAGCCGACCGACGCCAGGAACGGCAGATGCGATTCGAGGACATCCATCTCGCGCTGGTATGCGGCGCGCATCGCGCGGCGGGCCGCGTCGAGCAGAGCGCCGGCGTCGTTGCTGCGCTCGCGCGCTTTCAGGAATTCACCCATGCCCGACTCGAAGATGCGTTCGAGCGCGCCGGTGTTGTGGCGGTTGTTGACGGCGCTGTTATAGAGCGCCTGCAGGTCGCCACCCGCCCAGAAATCGCGTTCGAAACCCTCGGTCTGCGTGCGCGCGGCGCGCAGGGCCAGATGTTTCCGAAAAATATAGGTCCACGAGAAGAGGGACATGACCAGCAGCAGTGCCATGACGGCCTGTGCCAGCAGGCTGGCGTTCAATACCAGCGAAATGATCGACAGGTCTTGCGTGACGGTCACCGGGTTCATCGAGTCTTCTTTATCGTTTCTAGGACGGGATTGGGAATCGGAGCCGGCCGGAAAGTGCTCTTGTCGACGCACCCCACCCGAATCGACCCGGCCGCCAGCTGCAGCTCGCCGCGCCACGCTTCCTGGGCGAATTGGACCGAGGCCGGCCCTACCCGTTCCACGCGCGTGCGGATCTCCAACTGGTCGTCCAGCCGGGCGGGCGCATTGTATTCGACGGCCGTACTGCGCACGACGAAGACCACGCCGGCTTCATCAACGAGCTTCTGCTGTTCGATGCCGAGCGAGCGCAGCCACTCCGTACGGGCGCGCTCGAAGAACTTCAGGTAATTGGCGTAGAACACCACGCCGCCTGCGTCGGTATCTTCCCAGTACACGCGCAGCGGCCACACGAAAATCGACATGGGCGGCATTGTAACGGAGTGCGGCGTTCATACGTGGTTTACCCGCACAGGACTTTGCAACAGCAAGTTGCGAGCCAGCACCGGCGCGGCTTTGCGGGAAGCGGGCTGGCGGGAGACGGTGCCCCGCGGGGTCATTTGCAGACCGGCGCGCGAAGCAGTAAAATCGCCGGCAACCATTCCACCTTGCGCAACTGGCGAAGTCAGTGGGTACTACCACGAGGAAGCGCAAGTTCTCTGGCGTGCCGCATGAAGTCTATGCGAACATGCCTGCCGCTCGCCTGGGCAGCGAATGGGAAGCAGGGTGCGCGCCGTGCTGTCGATCCCGTCTGGAACGGGGTTTTCGCATGGTTCGCCGATGCCTCCCCGCACGCCCTACCCTCCAACGCCTGTTTCCAGAAATTTCCGATGCAATGTGACGTAAATTGCAATCGGTGCCCTCTGAATTCCCTTTTTACAGACGAGTGACGCCATGTTCGAACGCAGCCGCTTTACGATCGACCAGATCGACCCCGAGGTCTTTGCCGCGATCCAGAAGGAAAACCAGCGCCAGGAAGACCACATCGAGCTGATCGCTTCCGAGAACTACACCTCCCCGGCCGTGATGGCCGCGCAGGGTTCCCAGCTGACCAACAAGTACGCCGAGGGCTATCCCGGCAAGCGCTATTACGGTGGCTGCGAGTATGTCGACGTGGTCGAGCAGCTGGCCATCGATCGCATCAAGCAGATCTACGGCGCCGAAGCCGCCAACGTGCAGCCGAACTCGGGCTCGCAGGCGAACCAGGGCGTGTTCTTCGCGATGCTGAAGCCTGGCGACACCATCATGGGCATGAGCCTCGCCGAAGGCGGTCACCTGACGCACGGCATGGCGCTCAACATGAGCGGCAAGTGGTTCAACGTGGTGAGCTACGGCCTGAACGCGCAGGAAGACATCGACTATGAAGCGATGGAGAAGCTGGCGCAGGAGAAAAAGCCCAAGCTGATCATCGCGGGCGCGTCGGCCTTCTCGCTGCGTATCGACTTCGAGCGTATCGCCAAGGTTGCCAAGGCAGTCGGTGCTTACTTCATGGTGGACATGGCCCACTACGCCGGCCTGATCGCCGCGGGCGAGTACCCGAACCCGGTGCCCCACGCGGACTTCGTCACCACGACCACCCACAAGAGCCTGCGCGGCCCGCGCGGCGGCGTGATCCTGATGAAGGCCGAGCACGAGAAGGCCATCAACTCGGCAATCTTCCCGGGCATCCAGGGCGGTCCGCTGATGCACGTCATCGCCGCCAAGGCAGTGGCCTTCAAGGAAGCGCTCACTCCCGAGTTCAAGGCTTACCAGCAACAGGTGGTGAAGAACGCCGCCGCCCTGGCTGAAACGCTGATCGCGCGCGGCCTGCGCATCGTGTCGGGCAAGACCGAAAGCCACGTGATGCTGGTCGACCTGCGCGCCAAGCAGATTACCGGCAAGGAAGCCGAGAAGATCCTCGGCGACGCGCATATCACCGTGAACAAGAACGCGATTCCGAACGACCCGGAAAAGCCGTTCGTGACCTCGGGCGTGCGCCTGGGCTCGCCGGCCATGACCACGCGCGGCTTCAAGGAAGAGGAAGCCCGCCTGGTGGGCAACCTGATCGCCGACGTGCTGGACAACCCGCACGACGAAGCGAACATCGCCAAGGTGCGCGAGCAGGTGGCGGCGCTGACCAAGCGCTTCCCGGTGTATGGTTGATACGCGATCGATACTGAGATCGTTTGGCGGTTGATTCCCGGTTGATGCCGGGTGGATCGAATCCCCTCTTCCGCGCGCGGGAGGGGGGCATACCAACGGGGCATACCCACGCAACAGGCGGCCCAGCATGAAATGCCCTTTCTGCGGTCACTCCAATACCCAGGTCCTCGATAGCCGTGTTTCCGAAGACGGCGACACCGTACGCCGCCGCCGGCGCTGCGAGACCTGCGATCGCCGCTTCACCACGTACGAACGCATCGAACTGTTCTTCCCGGCCATCGTGAAGAAAAACGGCTCGCGCGCGGATTACGCGCGGTCCAAGCTGCAGGACTCCATGCGTCTGGCGCTGCGCAAGCGCCCCGTCTCCGCCGAGGCCATCGACCTCGCCATCACGCAGATCGAAGAAAAGCTCCTCGCCCTCGGCGAGAAGGAAATCCCGAGCAGCCAGGTCGGCGAGCTCGTCATGCGCGAACTGCGCAAACTCGACAAGATCGCGTACATCCGCTTCGCCTCCGTGTATCGCAGTTTCGAGGATGTGTCGGAATTTCGAGAGGTCATCGAAGAATTCTCGACGTCGTCCCGCAAGTCCGGCCGCAATCCGTGAAGCCACGGCCGCGCTGGCGCGGCGACTGTGACAGGACTGTCTGAATTTCGCGACGAAACCCGACGCGAGCGGGTGAGATTCGGCCCTTACCCCACGAAAGGGGTAGCCTTTTGCCTTAAAAAGCCGTCTAATCTGCCCTGACCTTCCCACGGGTTAGGGAAAGGGTGTTTTACGCGAGCGCGCATCGCGGCTTCGAACGCATATCAAACATAACCGCGCGCCGCACTACAAAAAGCAAAAAGCAGCACCTTTTTTTGACGGGAGTCATGATGGGTCAGTCTGTCTGCCTGTGGGCAGTGGGCTTGCTGGCGTCTGCGCAGCCCACGGCGGCCCCTGCATTGGGACGCGCGGCAAGCGAGGGCCTTGCCGTCCGGGGTGATCTTTCGCGCCGCGCATCGGGGCGCGCCGGCGGCTTCACGCTCATCGAGATGCTCGTCGCCGTCACCGTCCTCGGTGTGGTCGCGATGGCCGCGTTACCGAACCTCAGCAGCTTCACCCACAACAGCAAGATCCGATCGGAAGCCTCGAGCTTCGCCAGCGACATGGAAGTCGCGCGCAGCGAAGCCGCGCGCCGCAATGCCACCATTACGATCTGCCCCAGCCAGGATGGGAACGCCTGCTCGGAGGACTGGTCGCTGCCGCGCGTGATCTTCTTCGACGCCAACAACGATGGCGCCTACGGCAATGGCGACGACCTGATCCGCCGCGGCAACACGCCGCCCGCGCGCATCGTCATCACGGCGACGGACCTCGCCGCGCCGACCTATATCCGCTTCCGCTCCTTCGGCCCCTCGAACTCGCCGACGGCGAGCTGGCAGATCTGCGAAAACGGATCCGCGCTCTCCGGCCAGACGATCACGATGACCGGCAGCGGCAAGCCCTATATCCAACTGCAGACTCCCTGCTCCTGACGCCATGTCAAGACACCGCATCCATGCCCAACGCACCGGCAGGGCCACGCGTATCCGCGGGCCTCGAGACATGGCCGGCTTCTCGCTGATCGAGGCGCTCGTGACGATCGTCATCCTGTCGTTTGGGGTGCTGGCGCTGGCGATGTTGCAGGTGCAGACACTGGTCGATACGCGTACTTCCGCGGCGCGCAATATCGCCGCCGAGATGGCTTACAACCTCGCGGACGAGATTCGCAGCAACTTTGCCGCATTCGACGCGGGCGTCTTCAAGAACCTGCCGGTCACCCGGCCCGATCCCGTCGATGCCTGCTACGTGGGCGGCTGTACTGCCGAGCAGATGGCCACCACGAGCTATGCCACCTGGCGCGCCGATATCTCCTCGGCCCTCAACGGCGGAGAGGGATACCTTTGCGTGGACAGCACCCCCAATGACGGTGACAGCGCGATCAACAACGGTTGCGACAACGCCGTCAACGCGCCCTACGTGATCAAGATCTGGTGGAAGGAAAACACCCAGCGCACGCAGGGCAACCAGCCAACCGTCAACACGACGCCGCTGCGATTCGTGACCTCGTTCGTGCCCTTCCCGATCGTCCCCCCCGCGCCATGACACAACTGCCCCGCACACTTTCCCGCCGTGCCAGTGGCTTTACGCTGGTCGAGCTCATGGTCGGGATGATCATCAGCCTGCTGTTGCTGCTGGCCGCCACGTCTATGTTCATCGTCCAGCAGCGCACCAATGCCACGCAGGGCGACCTTGCCGAGATTCACGAGACCGCGCGCGCCATCTCGCAGGTGATCCAGCGCGAATCGCGCCTGGCCGGCTACAGCGACTTCACGTTCGCCAACAACACCTTCGGCGCGGTCAATGTCCTGGAGGCGAGCAACGACGACGGCGTGAACGTGTCGGACACGCTGACATTTCGCTATTTTGGGGGATCTACGACGGGCTCGGATCCCTGGGCGCCCGTCGGCAGCGCGAGCGCCCCGGTTGCCGACGGCACCGTGGTCGATTGCACCGGCAAGGACGTGAATGCCAATGCCATGGTCACGACCGTGTATTCCATCACCCAGGCCGCCGACGGCACGCCTTGGCTAATGTGCTCGGTCAATGGCGTGAATACGCCGATGTTTCCGAACGTCGAGTCGTTTCAGGTCCTGATGGGCGAGGACACGGACGGCGACCTGACCATCAATCGCTATGTTCGCCCAGGCACGGCCGACATGTCGAAGGTACGAGCGCTCCGGCTCTCGTTCGTACTGCGCGGCAACAGCACGAACAACCCCGCGCCGACTAGCCCGTTCATCAACCACTTCGGGACGGGCTATGCCAAGAACAATGTTGCGCCGGCAGGCGACGCGGGCAGCATCTTCAACGTTCCCACCGACGGCCGCCTGCGCAAGCACTACGCGTTCTACGTCGCCATTCGCAATCGACTGAACTAGACATGCGCCATCGACTTCTCCGCCCTTCGCGATCGACCACCCGGCTGCAGCGCGGTATCTCGCTGATCATGGTCCTGCTGTTCCTCGTCATCCTGACACTGGCCGGCGTGGCCGCGAGCATATCGAGTCGTTCGTCGGAACTGATGGCGCGCAACGCCCGCGACGAGAACATCGCGCTGCAGGCTGCGGAATCCGCGCTGCGCGACGCGCGCAACGACATCATGAAGAAGCGCCTGCTGAAAGGCCTGACCGGCGCATCGGATACGTGCGATACGCCGGGATACAAGGGCTACTGCACGGAGCCGTCTTCGGGGCAGCCGCGATGGCAGCAATACATCGAGGATCCTGCCCGCTCCGTGGAACTGGGCGAGATCACCGAATTGACCGCGGCGCAGAAGATGCCGACGACCGCGACGGTCCAGTCGAACGGTGTGTGGCGCCAGCCGCGCTACATCATCGAGCCGACCAGCGACCTGAACTCGGGCGACGACATCAAGTTCAACAACATCAAGTACGTATTCCGCGTGACCGCGATCGGCTACGGGGCCAATCCCACCACACGCGTGATCGTGCAGGAAGTCGTCCGTCTGTGAAGCCATTCAGCCGTTCTTGCGCAACCTCCCACCCGTCGGGCGCACTATGACCCAGCTACCCTCCTCCCGCCTCATGAGCCGCCTCCAGCGCGTGCTTCTGGCCACGTCCTGCCTGCTAGCCATCGCCTCCGCCTCGGGCGCGCAGCTCAATCTTTCGTCGCGGCCGCTGTATGCCGGGGGCGCCGTGCCGCCAATGGTCATGATCGATCTGAGCAAGGACCATTCGCTTCACCAGAAGGCCTACAACGACTACACGGACCTCGACGGTGGCGGGATCGACTCGACGTACAAGAACAGCATCGAGTACGCCGGATACTTCGACTCGTACAAGTGTTACGACTACGATGCAAGCGGCGTCAAGGGGTTCTATCCGAAGTCGGTCACGACGACCAGGTATTGCGATGGCAAGACCTGGAGCGGCAACTTCCTGAACTGGGCGTCGATGAGCCGGATCGACGAAGTGCGCAAGATCCTGTACGGCGGCACGCGATCGACCGATACGGCCACGCAGACCATCCTCGAACGCGCGTTCCTGCCCATGGATGCGCATGCATGGGCAAAGTACTACGCGGGCACGGACATCGCCCAGCTCACGCCGTTCAGCGTGGAATTGCCGGCCGACGTCAAGGGTGTGACGTCGACAACCAGCATGTCCCTGTCCCCCGCGGTCCGTACGATCTCGGTCAGCAGCACGAGCGACATGCAGATCGGCGACCAGATCCAGCTCAAGCCGACAAACGGCAATGCCGGCGCGTCGATGATTGGCTGGATCTCGAGCGTCGGCACGGGCCAGATCACGCTGGCGATCTACAACGAGAGCATCACCAATCCGACCGGCACGGCGTCGAACTACAACAACTGGAGCGTGCTGAACCTGACCCGCGGCGGTTTGACGCTATGCAACGTCACGCCGAAGGACAGCAACAACCTGAACTCGCAAAGCAACACGCAGCCGCCGCAGATCCGCGTCGTGCGCGGCAACTACGCGACGTGGGGCGCCAGCGAGAAGTGGCAGTGCAACTGGTACTCGGAGGCATCGAACACGCAGAATGGGTTCCTGCCGGCCATCGGCAACACGGCGGTGACGGGCTCGTCCAACGGCAATCGCGCCGCGATCTCCGGCATCACTTCCTCGGCGGAAAACCCGCCGAAGGCCGGCCGTGGCCTGGGCACCGGTCAGGACACGGGCACCTACAACGCGCGCGTGCAGGTCTGCGTGCCCAGCCTGATCGGCACCGAAAACTGCAAGCAGTACGGCACCAGCTACAAGCCCTACGGCCTGCTGCAGAAGTACGGCGAAACCGGCCAGATGCTATTCGGCCTGATGACCGGCACGTACGACAAGAACATCTCGGGCGGCGTGCTGCGCCGTAACGTGACGAACTTCGCGAGCGAGATCAACCAGGCCGACGGTACGTTCGTGTTCACGGGCACGAACGGCGTCAAGGGCATCGTCTGGAATATCGACAAGCTGCGTCCGTATGGCTACAGCTACAGCGATGGCGGCTATACCAGCGCGGATGCCTGCAACTACCAGCAGACGTCGATCGTGCCGAGCGGCGGTAGCACGGCGCAAAACAAGCCGGCCAACGAAGGCAACTGCTCGACGTGGGGCAATCCGATGTCGGAAATCTACATCGAGACCCTGCGCTACTTCGGCGGACTGAAGCAAACCACCGATTTCCAGCCGAAGACCAGCGGCAAGGACACCACACTCGGCCTCACGCAGGCCGTGTGGGCCAACCCGATGGACCTGCCGTCCACCAACGCCAACAAGGCGCCCTACTGCTCGCCGATGAACGCGCTGGTGTTCAATGCCAGCGTCACCTCCTACGACAACGACCAGGTCAACATCCTGAACGGACTGGCCGGCACGCCCAACGTCAGCACGTACACCGACACGGTCGGCGCGGGAGAAGGCGTCAACGGCAAGTCGTGGTTCGCGGGCGGCGTGAATGGCGGCGTGATCGACAACCTGTGCTCGGCCAAATCGGTCGGCAAGTTCAGCGACGTGCTAGGCATTTGTCCGGAAGGCCCATCGCAGCTCGGCACGTTCCAGATCGCCGGCGCCGCGTTGTTCGCGCACATGAACCGCATCCGCGATGGCAGCAAGCTCGGCGTGCCCACGAGCGACACGACGTCGCTGAAGGTCTCCACGTACGCGGTGCAGCTGGCGACCACCACGCCGAAGATCAACGTGAACGTGAACGGCAAGACCGTGACGATCATGCCGGCCTACCAGCTGCATCCGACGGGCGTAGTGGCCAGCAGCGGCACGCTGGTGGACTTCAAGGTCATCTCGCAGGACGCGACGTCGGGCAAGTTCTACGTCAACTGGGAAGACTCGACCGCGGGTGGCGACTATGACCAGGACGTGTGGGGCATTCTGAGCTACAGCGTGAGCGGTAACAACATCACGGTCACCACGCGCGTGGTGTCGGCGTCGACGAGCAACGGCCAGGGCTTCGGCTACGCGATCTCCGGCACGGACAAGGACGGGCCCCACTTCCACTCGGGCATTCTCGGCTTCAACTACACGGACCCCGTGCCGGTGACGGTGTCGCCGAACACCAAGGTCGACAAGACCGGTGGCTGCAGCGGCTGCCAGCTCGGCGATTCGGCGACGAGCGTGACCTACTCCGCCAGCGGCAATGCGGCGGCGCAGTTTCAGGATCCGTTGCTGTATGCGGCCAAGTGGGGCGGGTTCAAGGACCTGAACGGGTCGGGCACGCCGGATCAGGCGTCGGAGTGGGATGTGCGGCTGCAGGATGGCACGCCTGGTTCGGATGGCATCCCCGACAATTACTTCTACGCGACGAACCCTGGCGCGCTCAGCGCGGCGCTCGAACGCGCGTTCCTGTCGATCCTGAAGACATCGTCGGCCTCCGCGGCGGCCACGAACTCGGCGTCGCTCAGCACGGACACGGCCATCTATCAGGCTCGTTTCAACGGCTCGGACTGGTCTGGCCAATTGCTGGCCTACGGCATCAATACCGATGGTTCCATCAAGACGCCAGAGATCTGGGACGCGGGCGCCAAGTTTGCGGGCGTCGCGGCATCGGCGCGGCAGATCCTCACGTACAACTATGCGGACAATACCAGCGCCGGCATCCCGTTCCGCTGGGACCGCCTGCCGGATGCCTACAAGACCGCATTGAACACGACCGATACGCTTGGCAGCAAGCGACTGGACTGGCTGCGCGGCGACCAGAGCAACGAGGGCGACGCGGCCACGCAGTTCCGCACGCGACCGGTATCGGTGCTCGGCGACATCATTGATTCGGCGCCGCAGTACGTCGGCCCGCCGAACTCGGGGTTCTCCGATCCGGCCTACGCGCAGTTCGTCGCGGCGCGGCGCACGCGCAAGCCGATGCTTTATGTCGGCGCGAACGACGGCATGATGCATGCCTTCTCCGCCGCCCCCACCGCGACCAGCGACGGCGGCAGGGAACTGTTCGCCTATGTTCCCTCCACGATGTACCCGAAGCTCGCCAATCTGACGGCCAAGGGATACACGCATGCGTACTACGTCAACAGCACGCCCACCGTCGCGGATGCCGTCGTCAACGGCAACTGGAGGACCGTGCTGGTTGGCGGCCTCGGCGGCGGCGGCCGTGGGGTGTATGCGCTCGACGTGACGGATCCCACCGCTATCTCGGAAGGCACTGCGGCGAGCACGGTCCTTTGGGAATTCACGAGCGCGAACGATCCGGACCTCGGATACGTCTATGGCCAGCCGCAACTGATCCGCTTCTCGAACGGCAAATGGGCGGCGGTCTTCGGTAACGGCTACAACAGCAACGCGGGCCGCGGCGCGATCTTCATCGTCATGCTCGACCGTCCGGCCGGCAAAAAGACGTGGGTACTTGGCACCGACTACTACAAGCTGACGCTGGACGATGCCGGCACGACGGCATCGAACGGAGTGGTGCAGGTATTCCCGACGGACGGCAATGGCGACGGCTTCGCGGACTCGCTCTATGCGGGGGATCTGCTCGGCAATGTCTGGCGATTCGACTTCGGCGCGGGCAACCCCAGTCTCTGGCAGCTCTCCCGCCGCAAGCTGATGGTCGCCACGGACAACCGTGGCAAGGCGCAGCCGATTTCGACGTCCCCCGTCGTGCGGCGTCACCCTCAGGGCGGCTATCTCGTGCTGGTGGGCACCGGACGCTTCGTCGATACGGCGGACCCGACCGACATGTCCGTGCAGTCGGTGTATGGCGTATGGGATCAGGACAAGAGCACGCAGGCCACCGTCACCCGCGAGAAAATGCAGGCGCAATACATCACGCAGGAAACGCAGGTCAACGGGAACTGGTATCGCCTGATTACCGCCAATGCGTTTCAGTACGCGCCCGGCGGCACGCAGGGCTGGTACATGGACCTGATCCCGCCGGGCACGGCCGCGACGGCACAGGGCGAGCGCGTCATCTACAGCCCGATCCTGCGGAGCGGCCGGCTCATCTTCGTGACTGCCATCCCTTCGACGGATGTCTGCGACAACGGCGGCTCGAGCTGGCTCATGGAATTCGACTCGCTTACGGGCGGCCAGCTCACGACGGCGCCATTCGACGTGAGCAATGACGGCAAGTTCGACGCGAGCGACCTGCTGGTCGGCGACAAGGGCGACGGCACCACGGGCAAGGGCGCGCCCGGCGGCGTCAAGACGTCCGGCGGCATCGCGACCTCGCCTACCGTGCTCGATGGTGTGGGCGCCGGATCCGGTGGTGGTGGCGGCGGCGGCGGCGGCGGCAACGAGATGAAGTACATCGTTCAATCCAACGGCACCGTGCAGGCAGTACCGGAAAGCAACTCGACGCAGAAGGGTCGCCTGACGTGGCGCCAGATCATGCGCTGATGGCTCGTTCGCGGGAACAAGGAGAAATGACATGATGAGAACCGCCCTGCCAATCAGGCGCCCCGCCGGCGCCCGGGGCTTCACGCTCATAGAGCTGATGATCACGGTGATGATCATCGGCGTCCTGGCCACGATCGCGATTCCGAGCTACCAGCAGTACGTGCAGCGCGCGCGTCGCACGGAGGCCAAGAGCGCGATGATGCGGATCATGGGCGCGCAGGAACGGTTCTTTACCGTGAACAACACGTACACGCAGGATCCGACGGCGCTGAACTTCCCGGTCTGCACTGGCGCGAACACGACGGGGTCGGCGGACAGTTGCGAGGCGAGCACCTACACCATCGCGATCACACCGCTGGCTGGCGCGGATATGACCGGTGGGTTCCTGCTCACCGCCTCGCCGAAGCAGCCCGACGATCTCTGCGGCAACCTCACGCTCACCAGCACCAACGTGAAGGGCAAGAACGGTTCCGGCAGCATGCAGGACTGCTGGTAATCGCCTCCCCTCCCGGCGCCCGCAGTCGCTAACAAACTGCCACATTCCCGGCACACGTCGACACGTTTCTGGCCGCGATCCGATTCTATGCTTGGCGCCTTGCTCATCGATCGAGGACGTCATGTCGGATGCCTGTCGCTCCCTCCTTTCTCTTTCCACTGGCTGCCATAGCCGTAGCCGCGCTGCAACGCGTGGCTACGTGTTGGCCGAGGCAATGCTGTGTCTGGCGATCGTTGCCATGGCGGCGTTGCCGTTGTCGTTGCTCGCGATAAAGGGTCTCGGCGCTATCGCCGAGCAGCGCGTGATGCTCGCGGTGGCGAGCGTCACCGCGGATGCAGCCGAGTACTGGAATGCGGATAGCGGCAGTGCGTCTGGCGTTCACCAACACCGCGACATGCACGATGTGCGGCTCCTGCGGTGCGAATCGCTCTCCGCCGATGGTTCATGCGCACCGGGGACCCGGCTCGTCGTCGGCGAATCGACAAGGCCTTGCCGCCTCCCCGCGGCTGACGCGCCGGTGCCACGCGTGGCCCTCTGGGTCACCCCATAGCTGCAGCCATCATGCGACGGTCCTCTGCGTCGTTTTCTGCATCGTCACGCGGCATGCGCGCGTTCTCGCTCGTGAGCATGCTCGTCGGCCTGGCGCTCGGTGTCCTAGCCGGTATCGTGGCGTTCATGACGTTCCGCATCGCCAGCGTTGCATATCGGGACATCGTCGGACACGTCATGGTCGAGGAGCGTGGGCATCGCGCATTGGCGGTGCTGGCGCATGCGATTCGTCATGCCGGTCATGTCACGCCGGTCACTTCGTCAGTCACCTCGTCAGTCACCTTGCCTGCCGGGGAGGATGGCAGGCGGGATGGCGACACCGCGGCGTCGCCGATGGGATTCGGCGCGGCGCAGTTCGCCACGCCACCGGCACCCATTGTCGGCCACGACGACTGCGGGGTCATGCTCGCCGACAACGCCTGCGCCCGCGCGGGCGTCGAGCGGAGCGATGCACTGCGCGTGCGCCTCTCGGGCAGCGGGCGCCCCGACGATCCGACGCTGCCGGATGGCACGATGAGCGACTGCGGTGGGTACGCGCTCCCGGCCCGCGCGGAGTCCTCGCCCCATGAGAGCGCGGCGGTTCAACGATACGCCCGCAATGTGTTCTATATCGGCCGCGCTACGGACGGCGTGCCGCAGCTGATGTGCCGCTACCCGGTCCACCGCGATGGCCGCATTTCTGGCACGCGCTATACGCGGGGCGCCCTCGTACGGGGCGTGGAGACGATGCAGTTTCGCTATGGTCTCGATGCCGACGACGATGGGGTCATCGAGGACTTCGTGCGCGCGGACGAGGTACACGCGCTGGGTGCATCGGCGTGGCATGCCGTAAGGGCGGTGCGTATTGCGCTGGTCATGCGCGGCGAACGCTTGGGGCGCGTCGCGGGGCGGAACCCGGAGGGGCTGGATTCGGGGGCGCGGCATACCTTGACCCTGTTCGACCCGGCCGTGTCCGCCGACGACCGCTTCACGCCCTCACGTCACCTCGACCGCCGTCGCCATGTGTTCACGACCATCGTGCGGCTGCGCAATGCATCGTCATGCCGGGAGGCCGCATGTTGAAGCGACACGGGCTTGCGCCATGGCCGCCTCGCCCGCCACGCATTCGGGCGGGCATCGGCACCCTCGCGTTTGTGTCGCTGCTGCTGATGCTGACGGCGTCGTCGTGCTTCGCCGCCATGCATCTGCTGACCGTGGGACGAATCCTCGCCAGTCGGCACATCGACCGCGAGATCGCGATGCGCGCGGCTGAAGTCGCGCTCGTCGATGCGGAGGCCGACGTGCTTGCCGCGCTGGCGCAAGGCGGAGGCCGGCTGTTGCATTGGCCGGCCGCGGGGACCTGCGCCGAAGGCGCCGGGCAAGGGCTTTGCGTGCCCGCACACGCACGCACGCCAGCGTGGTGGCGTTGGCTCGAGGGCCAGGACGTTCCCGAGGCCGCCGTGGTGGGCACTTTCACCGGCGCTTTCACCGGCGCTTTCACCGGCACCTTCGCCAGCACCTTCGCCAGCCCCCTCCCCAGCGCTCTCACCGGCACGGCGTTGCCCGCCCTGCCCGCGGGCGTGGCCGGGGCCACGATCCTTCCGCGCTATGTGCTCGAACCCATCAGCGACGGCATGCCGGGACAACTGCCACGGTTCCGCGTGACGGCGCTAGGCTTCGGCCGCGATCCCGCCGTGCGCGTGCTACTGCAATCGGAGTTCCAGCCATGAGCGGGCGAGCGACGACATACGTGCGGCGGGGTGCCAAGGCGCTCATGCTCGCCATCTCGGCGTCGCTTGCGCTAGCCGCATGGGCGTGCCATGCATCGTCCCCGGCGGGTCATCTGCCGAGGCACTATCGCGTCGAGCCGGCGGGCTATCCCTGGACGGGGCGGCTCCATGCGGTGACATTCCGCACGGCGAGGCTGGACCAACGGCTGGACGAACGGCTCGACGGAGGGTTCGACGCGAGGTCCGCCGACGGGCACGCTTCCGTGTGGTCGCGATGGGAGGCCGGCCGTCTGCTCGATCTGCGCGACCCCGCGTCGCGTCGTCTCTACGTCGGGGGCACGCGCATGACGGCGCTGCACTGGAACGCCCTCGACGACGACGCGCGAGATCGTCTCGCCGGTGACGAGCCGGTTTCGGACGATGGGCGTCGACGCGTGAGCTGGCTTCGCGGTCGCCATGGCATGCCCGACATGCGGCCGCGCGATACGCGGCTCGGCCACGCGGGCGATGCGCGCGTGCAGGTCGTGCCGCCACCGATCTGGCAGCCGCTGATGCCGGGGCACGATGCCTTTCGTGTCGCCCATGCCCGGCGGCCGCATACCGTATGGCTTGGTACGCGCACGGGTTTCCTGCATGGCTTCGACGCGATAACGGGTCACGAGCTCGCCGCCTTCCTCCCGCGCGCATTGCTCGCGCAGGCGGGCGCACTTGCGTCGTTTGGTGACTTGCCGCCCATGCAGGTGCCCTGCCCACGGCCGGATGTGATCGATGCCGACCTCGGGGGAACGTGGCGCACGTTGTTGTTGTGCGGGGTGCCGGTGCTCGATGACTCGGATCGCGCGGGGAGCGGCGGACTCGGAGAGCGCGCGGCGCGTAGCCGGCACGGCGAGCGCGACGCGCAGTACCATGCCGACGGTGCCGATGGGCTGGACGAGTGGTCGGACGCGGGCGACGGCGAGGTTGGCTATGGCGACGCGAGGGCGCATCAGGACCCGCATCAGGCCGCGCATGACCGCCCACATACAGGCGGCCATGCCGCAAGCCGTCATCGTCCCACCCCCACCATCTTCGCCCTGGATATCACCACCCCAAACGCTCACCGCCCGCTATCGCTGATCTGGGAGCTCGCCGCCACCGACACGCTGCCGTTGACCGGCACCGGCCCTTTGCGTGCCGCGGCCTTTATCGAACAAGGCGTCCGGCGATGGTATGCCGTCGCCGTCGTCGCAAAGACAGACCCGGCGCAAAGCGGGATCGCGCTCGTGCCGCTCGACGCGCCACCGCCAAGCACGGTCCGTCAGATCCTCCTGCCGCCTCATGGGTGCGACGGCACGCGGCGCGCCGGGCGTCTGCTGGCGGTGTCGGTGCTCGCCGACGCGCGAGCGATCGCGCGGTCGATCCACGGGATCGATGATCTCGGGCAGTTGTGGCGTTTCCCGCTTCCCCCGGACGCCTCGGCTAAGCAGCCGCCAGCATGCGTGCTCAAGCTGCGAGGCGCCGCGAGCCGGCGGCCGGAGGCGCCGTTGATCCTGCCCGGTGTCGTCGTGCCGCTGATCGCCGTCGGCAGCGGCAGCGAGGTCGCGGTCGTGCCCGCGTCCTCCACGGCCGCAGCGTCCGTTCACACGCCTGTGCCACGCGCCGTCATCCGCGCGCTACGGCAGACAGACGCACAAGGCGGCGTCACCCTCCGCGCCGATGGCGCGACCGACCATGGCTGGACTTTCCTGCTGCCCCACGCAGGCGAACGCTTCGAACGATGGCTGCCCGCAGGCCATGCGCATGTCGCCTTTACTACCGTGTCCGCGGATGGCGGACGCCGCAGCTATCTGGTCGATGCGATGCGCGGCATCTCGCCCGTCGTCACGGGACTGCCGGCGGGGCAAGGGACGCCCATCGTATCGATCGCGCCGCATCTCACCGATGCCGCCACCGCACCGGGCGTCCAACGCCGCGATATCGAAACCATCGCGCTGTGGACGGTCGACGGCGACAGCGCCCGCCAGCAGCCGCCGCTGCAACACGTCCGCAAGCGTGGCCGGCTGGGCTGGCGTGAACTCACACGGAGCTCGCCATGACGCACGCCTTCGCTCGATGCAGCGGTCTTGGGCTCGCCGAAGTACTCGTGGTGGTTGTCATCGCCGCGATACTCGCCGCGCTCGCATTGCCCGCGTGGCAACAGCATCGCGCGCGGGCCCTGCGCGTGGAAGCGCGCGCCGCGCTGGCGGCGTCGATGCTGGCCCTCGAACGCCACGCCGCGATGCACGCGAGCTTTGCGTCCGCGCACGACGATGCGGCGCCGGCCGGCGAATGGCCGCAACCGGTGCCTCCCGCACCCGCCGTCCCACATCACTGGATCGCGGCCACGACATGCGGGGGGCTGCCGCTAAGCCAGTGCGTGGAGTTGCGCGCCTCCCCGGTCAGAGCCGACCCCCGATGCGGCACGCTCGTGCTGCGCAGTCATGGCGCGTGGCTGGCGATCCCTGCCGCGCAGACGACGCCGGTGCCTTTGCCGATAGGCTGCTGACATGATGCACACCGCGACGCCGTACGCCCCGGGCCGGCATCTGTCGGCCACCGCGCTCGGCCTCTCCCTCGTCGAATGCCTCGTCACGCTCGTCATCGCCGCGATCCTTGCGGCCATCGCCTATCCCACGCTGCGCGGCATCGTCGCCGAGCAGATCGTGATGCATGCCGCCGACCGGCTCGCGGCGTCGCTCGCGCTGGGCCGCAGCACCGCGGCCACGCAATTGTCCGATATCGCGCTGATCCCGCTCGATGGCCACGCCGACCTGAACGGCGGTTGGCAGGTCTTGTCCGCGGCCAGCCCGGAAGCGCCGTTGCTGACCGTGCCGATACCGGAACCCTGCCTCCGCATCGCCCCGCGCGCCCACCGTCACGCCAGCTACGGCGCCAACCCAGGCGCCAACCCAGGCAAGAGCAGCCATGACGCCCGCGACGCACACCCGCCCGGCATCCGATGGACGGCTGTGGGATACTCACGGTCTGAGCGTGGCGGCTTTCACGCCGTGACGTTCGTGGTCCGTTGCCATGGCGCGCAGCGGCAGGTCAGGCTCGGTGCGCAAGGCAGGATTCGCATCTGCCGGCCGGCCACTGACCGCGACTGCGATGGATAACGCGAATACCACGTGCACCGCTCGCCATTTCACCACGCAAGGCTTGTCAGGCCAGACCGTATGTTTTCCGATTCCGATCACGCCGCCATGGAACAGGCGCTCGCGCTCGCGGCGCGAGGCATGTTCACGACCACTCCCAATCCGCGCGTCGGTTGCGTCCTGATCCGCGACGGCGAGGTTATCGGCCAGGGCTACACGCAGCCTGCGGGACAGGACCACGCCGAGATCCAGGCCATGAAGGACGCGCTGTCGCGCGGCATCGATCCCCGCGGCGCCACGGCATACGTCACGCTCGAGCCATGCAGCCATTTCGGCCGCACGCCGCCGTGCGCGGACGCGCTCGTGCGCGCGGGCATCGCGCGCGTGGTGGCGGCGATGGAAGATCCAAACCCGTCCGTCTCCGGCCGCGGACTGCAACGCCTGCGTGACGCCGGCATCGACGTACGCTGCGGGCTGCTGGAAAAGGAAGCGCGCGATCTGAACATCGGCTTTGTCTCTCGCATGACGCGCGGCACGCCATGGGTGCGCGTAAAGGTGGCGGCATCGATCGACGGCGGCACCGCGCTGCATGACGGCACGAGCCAGTGGATTACCGGCCAGGCCGCGCGCGACGACGGCCACGCCTGGCGCGCGCGCGCCTGTGCGATTCTCACCGGTATCGGCACCGTGCGTGACGACAACCCCGAGCTGACCGTACGCGCGATTCCCACGCCGCGCCAGCCGCAGCGCGTGCTCGTGGACTCGCGCCTGCAAGTCCCGCTCGACGCACGCATGCTCGCGCGCGACACCGGCGATTTCGCCAAGCCCGTGCTGATCTTCTGCGCGATCGACGACGCATCGCGCCGCAAGGCGCTGGAGGCGCGCGGCGTCGAGGTCGTGGTCCTGCCGAATCCGCACGGCAAGGTCGAACTGCGTAAGATGCTCGAGGTCCTCGGCCAGCGCGGCATCAACGAATTGCACGTCGAGGCGGGCTACAAGCTCAATGGATCGCTGATCCGCGAAGGATGCGCCGACGAGCTGCTGATCTATCTCGCGCCGAAGCTGCTCGGCGATGCGCAGGGCATGTTCAACCTGCCGCCGCTTGCACGCCTCGACGACGCCCCCGCATTCCACTGGCACGACATGCGCCAGATCGGCGACGACCTGCGCCTGATCGCGCGTCGCGCGAGCGTTTCATCATGACAACCGGCTTCTGAAGAGATCCACCATGTTCACTGGCATTGTCGCGGCCGTCGGCCGCATCGAATCCGTTTCTCCGCTCGGCGACGCCGACGCGGGCGTGCGCCTGCGCATCGCCGCGGGCGCGCTGAACCTGTCCGATGTCGCGCTCGGCGACAGCATTGCGATCCAGGGCGCGTGCATGACGGTGGTTGCGCTGGAAGCGGGCCAGTTCGACGTCGACGTCTCGCGCGAATCGCTCGACAAGACGGTCGGCCTCGACCGTCCCGGACGCGTGAACCTCGAAAAGGCGCTGACGCTCGCGGACCGCCTCGGCGGCCATCTGGTGTCGGGGCACGTCGATGGCCTCGGCGAGGTCACGCACTTCGCGCCAGTTGGCGAATCGCATGAACTGCGTATCCGCGCGCCGCGCGAACTGGGCAAGTACCTTGCGTACAAGGGCTCGGTCGTCGTCAACGGCGTGTCGCTGACCGTGAACCGCGTCACCGACCAGGCCGACGGCTGCGAATTCTCGATCAACCTGATCCCGCATACCGTGGAAGTGACGACGCTGCAGGAACTGCAGGCCGGCGCGCGCGTGAATCTGGAGATCGACCTCATCGCGCGCTATGTGGAGCGCATGCTCTCGGCCGGCGCCCTTCCCGACGCCCGTCCCGACGCCCCTTCGCTGACCTAGGGTCCAGAGTCCAGGGTCTGGGTCTGAGATCACGCGGTCACGCGTTCGCGCGTTCACACGTCATCAGATCGGCCCGGCCGCATCCTGCACCGGCGCCACCGACGCCCCCTCGATGCCATGCCGCTTGAGGGCGGCCGCGACGAAGCCGCTCGCTTTCATATCCTCCACGAAGCGGCGCAGCAGTTCGACCACGGCAGGCGGGCGCGACTTCGGCACGCCCATCGCCTGCTGGATCACCATGAAGCGCCCCGGTAGCAGCCGCACGCCGCCCACGCGCTGCGCGTCGGACTCCAGTTGCTGGCGCACGCCCGCGGCAACGTCGAGCTTCTGCTGAAGGAAGGTATCGACCACCGCCTGCGACGTCGGCGCGCGCACGATCTCCGCGTGCTTGAGTTCCCGCGTCAGATACAGATCGTAGGCGCTTCCCTTGCCCACCGTCACGCGGCGGCCCGGCTGATCGACCTCGGCGTTGTCCTGTAGCGGCGAGTCGTCGCGCACCAGATAGGCGCCTTCGATCAGCACATACGGCGCCGTGAACGAGATGCCCGCGCCGCGCACGGGGTCGATCGCGAAAAATCCGAAATCGGCCTGCTCGTTGGTCACGGCGTCCACGGACTTGCCCGCCGCGTCGAAGACGACGAGCTGCACGTCCATGCCGGCCCGCCGTGCGAACTCGCGGGCGAGATCGATCGACACGCCGAACGGCTTGCCATCCGCATCGAGGTTCGCGAGGATCGGGTTACCGACGTTGATGGACGCGCGCAGGGCGCCAGTGGGTGCGAGTTCGGCAATCAGCTGGGGATCGATGGCTGTCATGGGCGCGGGTCTCCGGTTGTCGGGATGATGTACCGTACTGCGGGGCATTGTCCAGCGCACGGCACAGCCGGGCAGGGCAACGTCAGGACAACGTCGGCAGACCTGATGAGCGGCGGCTTGGCGTACAATACCGGCCTTGATTCCCGGCCGGGACTGCCCGGCCTTGACCGCGGCGGCGCACGGCGCCTCGCACCTGCCCTCCTCTCCGGCCTCCGCCCAGTTTCCTGAGTCGCCCCTGCCATGACAATCGCCCGTACCGAAGACATCATCGCCGACATCCGCGCCGGCCGCATGGTTATCCTCGTCGATGAAGAAGATCGCGAGAATGAGGGGGATCTGGTCCTGGCCGCGGATTTCGTGACGCCGGAAGCCATCAATTTCATGGCGAAGTTCGGCCGCGGGCTCATCTGCCTGACGCTGACCGCCGAACGCTGCCGCCAGCTCGACCTTCAGCCGATGGTCTCGCGTAACGGCACCGTGCACGGCACCAATTTCACGGTGTCGATCGAAGCGGCCGAAGGCGTGACCACCGGCATCTCGGCCGCGGACCGCGCGCGCACCGTGCAGGCCGCCGTGGCCCGCGACGCGCGTCCGTCGGACCTCGTCCAGCCTGGCCATATCTTTCCGCTGACCGCCCAGCCCGGCGGCGTGCTGATCCGCGCCGGCCATACGGAAGCGGGCTGCGATCTCGGCGCGCTGGCCGGCCTGACCCCGGCCGCCGTCATCTGCGAAATCATGAAGGACGACGGCACCATGGCCCGGCTGCCGGACCTGATCGAGTTCGCGCGCGAGCACGACCTCAAGATCGGCACCATCGCGGACCTGATTCACTACCGCAGCCGTACCGAAAGCATGATCGAGCGCATGGGCGAACGCGCCATGCAAACGCCGTTCGGTACGTTCCATACCGTGGCCTATCGCGACAAGGCGAGCGGCCGCGCCCATCTGGCGCTGGTCAAGGGCGAGCCGAAGCGCGACCGGGAGACGCTGGTCCGCGTGCACGAGCCGCTGTCCGTGCTGGATGTGCTGGAAGTCTCGCGCACCACGCACTCGTGGAGTGTCGCCGCCGCGCTCGAGGCCGTGGGCCGCTCGGAAGCGGGCGTGGTGGTGCTGCTGAACTGCGGCGATTCCCCGGACGGGCTGCTCGCGCAATTCACGGCGCTCGACAAGCCGCAGGAGCCGACCCGCCGCACCAAGCCCGACCTGCTGATCTACGGCGTGGGCGCGCAGATCCTGCGCGACATCGGCGTGGGCAAGATGCGTGTGCTCGGCTCGCCACAGAAAATGCCGAGCATGACGGGCTACGATCTCGAAGTGACCGGCTGCCGGCCGATGGACGGCGAACCGTCCTGCGACTGAGCCGCCGGACGACAGACCACAATCCGACGACGGGGAAGGACCGCCAGCGTGCCGCCCGCCCCGCAAACCGAACAACAGGAGAAATGACAATGGATCACGGCTTCTACCCCAGCAATCTGGATGGTGAAGGCCTGCGCATCGGTATCGTGCAGGGCCGTTTCAACGAACCGGTCTGCGACGAACTGCGCGAAGCCTGCGTCGCCGAGCTCGAGAAGCTTGGCGTGGAAGGCGAGGACACGCTGGTCGTGACCGTGCCGGGCGCGCTGGAGATTCCGCTCGCGCTGCAGAAGATGGCCGAGAGCGGCCAGTTCGACGCGCTGATCGCGCTGGGCGCCGTCGTGCGCGGCGAGACGTATCACTTCGAACTCGTGTCGAACGAGTCCGGCCAGGGCATCACGCGCGTCGGCCTGGACTTCAACCTGCCGATCGCCAATGGCGTGCTGACTGTTGACACGGATGCCCAGGCCCATGCCCGCACGCGCGAGAAGGGCCGCGACTGCGCCCGCGCCGCCGTGGAAATGGCCAATCTGGTTGCCGCGCTGGATTCGCTGCGCGACCACGATCGCGAAGAAGACGACGAGGACGAAGATGAGTGACACGCGCGATACCGGCGATCAGGCCGGCAAGCCGGCCCAGCAGGCGCGCACCGAGCCCAAGGCGCCGCCGAAGAGCGCGCGCCGCCGCTCGCGCGAACTCGCGCTGCAGGGCCTCTATCAGTGGCTGCTGAATCGCAACGACATCGGTGCGATCCAGGCCCACCTGCATGACGCCCAGGGTTTCAACAAGGCCGACCGCGAACACTTCGACGCGCTGCTCAACGGCGCCGTGCGGGAAGAAGCGCGCCTGACGGCGGCGTTCGAACCGTTCCTCGACCGCACCGTGGACGAACTGTCGCCCGTGGAGCGCGCGGCGCTGCTCGTCGGCAGCTACGAGCTCGTGCACTGCCTCGACATCCCGTACAAGGTCGTGATCAACGAAGCCGTGGAACTGACCAAGACGTTCGGCGGCGTGGAAGGCTACAAGTATGTGAATGGCGTGCTGGACAAGCTGGCCGCCCAGGTGCGCGCGCCGGAAGTCGCCGCGCGCCGCTGAATCGAATCGAGTTGACGCGCATGGACGCCAGGCATATCGCCACGGCCGCACGGCTGGCCCATATCGAACCGTTCCACGTCATGGAACTGGCCAAGCAGGCCGCCGAGCTCGAGCGCGCCGGCCGCCATGTCATCCACATGGGGATCGGCGAACCGGACTTCACGGCCGCCGCACCGGTGGTCCACGCAGCGGAAGCCGCCATGCGCCGGGGCGTCACTCAGTACACGGGCGCGCTCGGCATTCATGCGCTGCGCGAGGCCATCGCCGGGTACTACAAGACCGCTTACGGCATCGATATCCCCGAACGCCGCGTGATCGTGACGGCGGGCGCCTCGGGCGCCCTGCTGCTCGCTTGCGCGGTGCTCGTCGAGATCGGCGCCGAGGTGCTAATGCCGGATCCGAGCTATCCGTGCAACCGCCACTTCGTCGCGGCCTTCGACGGCCATGCGCGCATGATCCCGAGCGGTCCCGCCGAGCGCTTCCAGCTCACAGCCGAGCAGGTCGCGGCCAACTGGGGGACGGATACGCGTGGCGTGCTGCTGGCATCGCCGTCCAATCCGACCGGCACCTCGATCCTGCCCGAAGAACTGCGCAAGATCCTCGCTGAAGTGCGCGCGCGCGACGGCTTCGCGATCGTCGACGAGATCTATCAGGGCCTGTCGTACGACGCCCCGCCCGTGTCGGCGCTGTCCCTCGACGACAACGTCGTCACGGTCAACAGTTTCTCCAAGTATTTCAACATGACGGGCTGGCGCCTCGGCTGGCTCGTAGTGCCCGACGCGCTGGTCCCGGCCTTCGAGAAAGTGGCGCAGAACCTGTTTATCTGCGCCTCGGCGGTGGCCCAGCATGCCGCCCTCGCCTGCTTCTCCCCCGCCGCGCTCGAGATCTACGACGCGCGCAAGGCCGAGTTCCACCGCCGCCGCGACGCGATCGTGCCCGCGCTCGAAGCGCTGGGCCTGCGCGTGCCAGTCAAACCCGACGGGGCTTTCTACGTCTATGCGGACTGCCGTCACATCAACCATCCGTTCGCGGGCGATGCGGACAAGCTGACGCAGGCGATCCTGCACGATGCGGGCGTGGTGTTGGTGCCGGGGACGGACTTCGGTCCGCATACGGCGCGCGACTATCTGCGCATCTCGTATGCGACGTCGATGGAGAACATCGAGGAGGCGATGCAGCGCCTGCATCATTTCCTGCGGTAGCCGGGGCTACGCAAACGCCCGCCAAGGCCGCCAAGGCCTCCGACAGCGCGACCCGCCCCATAAAACGAAAAAAGCACCCGAGGGTGCTTTTTTCTTGTGCGACGTCTGGCGGGATCGCCGTAGTAAGGTCCTTCTGTCGCGCCCTTCGATCACGCCGCCTGGGCGGTGCTGCCCGATGCCTCGAGCTTTTCGGTCGCCGGCTTGCTGTCGTTCTGCTTGGCGGGACCGGTGTCGCCCGGCAGGCCCAGCAGCGCGCGCAGACGCGCACGTTCCGCCAGCACCTTGGCGCCGTAACCGCCGTCGCCGGTCGAGGTCGAGCCCACGTAGAAACGCAGACCGCCTTCGAGCGAACCGGCACGCGCGATGCAGTCCTTCAGCACCAGCGCGCCGATCTTGATATTGGCGTACGGGTTCAGCGCTTCGGTTACGCCGCCAACGGCTTCGTACTTGTCCGAGTGCACCTTGGTCATGACCTGCATCAGGCCCTGCGCGCCGACGCCGCTTTCGGCGTACGGATTGAAGCTGGACTCGATCGCGATAACGCCAAGAATCAGCAGCGGGTCGATGCCGACCTCGCGGCCGGTCAGGTACGCCGCCTTCACGAGTTGCCCCGTGGCCTGCGACGCCACGCGATACTTGCGCGCGATGTACTCGGCCACCGTGGCTTGTTCGCGCGCCGTCCCCAGCGCCGTCGAATTGCGCGCATCCATCGCGACGCGCGTCACCGGAATCTGCGCGGCCAGGTGCGCCACCGAGGGCACCTTCGCGGCCGACGCCACGCTCCACTCGTCCACGCCCGACACGGTCGGCAGACCGGCCGTGGCACCGCCCCTGCCATTGCTGACAGCGGCGTTCAGGCGCGCGGCGGCCACGTCGGCGGAAACCGCCGGCACGCCACTGCCCGGGACATTGTTCGCATGCGCCGAAGGCATGGCGGCACCGATCAGCACCGCGGGCGCTTCCTTGCCCGCCAGCGCGCCGGCCAGCGAGGTACGCCATTGCTGGCTCACCGTCAGCGACACCGCCGCGGCTACCGACAACACGCCGAGACTGTTCAGCGTGTACTTCAAGGTCGTGCGGCCGCCTCGCAAGGCACGGCTCGCAACCGGGTGAGCCAGGCGCAATTGCAACGGCCCGTTCACACCGGGTACCGGACGTCTGATGCGGACCTGCAATGCCCGCCCGACGCCGGGAAGATGAAGGGTTTTCCAACCGCTCATACTTACCTCCATCCGCTGTCCGCTGCAAACGCACAAATGAATGCTCACCGTGCGCGCCCGATCTCAACGTATTCAAGTAAGGATGCCGCAACCATCTAGCAGGTGATGGCCAGCATCTGTTGGCAGGGCGCTCCCCGTGCGCCCAACGTGAAACAGGGTACGCTCTTGGGGAAACGCACCCTGCCGCTAAACATGCTTACCGCTCCTGTCGCCTGTGGCCTTTGGACCGGTCTGATGAGGGCCATCGCGCGAGGGCTTTTTCTGCAGCACCCACTTGACAGTGGGAAAAAAGCCATGTTGCGACGCAACACCTCATGAAGCAGACCGGATTGTAGGAACGCTTTTATACATCGTCAAGAATAAAGACCACTACAATCACTACTTTTAGATATATGTAACAGAGCCGTTTAGGTCGTGCAAGCATCACGCGGGGGGGCGCAATGGCAGTGCTGGCCTCGCTTCCCGGACATTGCCGACAGTCTCTGACCACGCCGATCTTTACAATTTCACGACGCGCTTCGACACATTTTTTTTGCTTCGTTGCGGCCGTGTGTGTATTGTTATCCACCCCTTCCCAAGCGGGGCGCGCCGTTCCGAAACGCGTGCTCTTTGGACGAATTTTCTATGCAATACAAAGACTTGCGCGACTTCGTCGCGCAACTGGAAACGCAGGGCGAGCTCAAGCGCATCGCCAAACCCATCTCGCCGCGGCTGGAGATGACCGAGATTTGCGACCGCATCCTGCGGTCCGGCGGACCCGCCGTGATGTTCGACAACCCCCGCAACGACGCGCGCACCGACGGCCCTGACGCTATCTATAGCGTGCCCGTGCTCGCCAATCTGTTCGGCACGACACGCAGGGTTGCGCTCGGCATGGGCGCGGAATCGCTTGAGGATCTGCGCGACATCGGCCGCGTGCTGTCCGTGCTCAAGGAACCCGAGCCGCCGCGAGGCCTGCGCGAAGCGGGCAAGCTGTTCACCCTCGCCAAGTCCGTGTGGGACATGGCGCCCAAGCGCGTGAACAGCCCCGCATGTCAGGAGGTGGTGTGGGAAGGCAACGACGTGGATCTCTCGCGCCTGCCGATCCAAACGTGCTGGCCCGGCGATATCGCGCCGCTGATTACATGGGGCCTCGTCGTGACGCGCGGTCCGAACAAGAAGCGCCAGAACCTCGGCATCTACCGCCAGCAGGTGATCGGGCGCAACAAGGTCATCATGCGATGGCTCGCGCATCGCGGCGGCGCGCTCGACTTCCGCGAGCACGCGCAGCGGCATCCGGGCCAGCCGTTTCCGATCGCCGTGGCGCTCGGGGCCGATCCCGCGACGATCCTGGGCGCCGTGACGCCCGTGCCCGACACGCTGTCGGAGTACCAGTTCGCGGGCCTGCTGCGCGGCAGCCGCACCGCGCTCGCCACCTGCATCACGCCGACGCTCTCCGAGCTCAACGTGCCGGCCTCGGCGGAGATCGTGCTCGAAGGCCATATCCAGCCCGATGCGAACCACCCGAGCGGCTACGAGCATGCGCTTGAAGGCCCGTACGGCGACCACACGGGCTATTACAACGAGCAGGACTGGTTTCCGGTCTTCACGATCGACCGCATCACGATGCGGCGCAACCCGATCTACCACTCGACGTACACGGGGAAGCCGCCCGACGAGCCCGCGATGCTCGGCGTTGCCCTGAATGAAGTGTTCGTGCCGCTGCTGCAAAAGCAGTTTCCCGAGATCACCGACTTCTATCTGCCGCCCGAAGGCTGCAGCTATCGCATGGCGGTCGTCCGCATGAAAAAGCAGTACGCCGGCCATGCCAAGCGCGTGATGTTCGGCGTCTGGAGCTTCCTGCGGCAGTTCATGTATACGAAGTTCATCGTTGTGGTGGACGACGACATCGACGCGCGCGACTGGAAAGAGGTGATCTGGGCGATCACCACGCGCGTGGACCCCACGCGCGATACGGTGATGGTCGACAACACGCCCATCGACTACCTGGACTTCGCGTCCCCGGTGTCCGGCCTCGGCTCGAAGATGGGCATCGATGCCACCGACAAGTGGCCCGGCGAAACCACGCGCGAGTGGGGCACGCCGATCGTGATGGACGATGCCGTCAAGGCGCGTGTGGATGGACTCTGGGAAACGCTATTCGATCGCTGACCTACCGACCAGGAGGAGACATGACACTTCCCATAGAGGAAGGCGCCGTAGAGCGTGCAGAAGGGGCATTGTTGTGGACGCCGTCGCCGGCGTTCGCGCGCGATAGCCGGCTTGCCGCCTTCATGACGTGGCTGCGCGAGACGCGCGCGCTGGACTTCGCCGACTACGAAGCCCTGTGGCGGTGGTCGGTCGACGACCTCGAAACGTTCTGGGACGCGCTGCGCGCGTATTTCGACGTCCGCTTCGATACCCCGCCCCGCACCGTGCTCGAACGCCGCGTCATGCCGGGCGCGCAATGGTTTCCGGGCGCGACACTCAACTACGTGCGGCAGGTGTTCCGCCATGCCGGCACCGGCGATGCGCGGCAACGCCCCGCCATCCGCCACGCCGGCGAGGCGCAGCCGCTTGCCGATATCAGCTGGGATGCGCTCGAGGCGCAGGTTGCCTCGCTCGCCCACGCCCTGCGCGGCATGGGCGTCGGCCAGGGCGACCGCGTGGTTGGCTACCTGCCGAACATTCCCGCGACCGTCGTGGCGTTCCTTGCCACGGCGAGCCTTGGGGCCATCTGGTCCGGTTGCGCGCCCGACATGGGCCAGGTCGCGGTGATCGACCGCTTCCGGCAGATCGAACCGAAGGTGCTGATCGCCATCGAGGGCTACCGCTACGGCGGCAAGGCGCACGACCGCGCCGCGGTGGTCGCCGATCTCGTCGCGGCCCTTCCCTCGCTGACGGATGTCGTACGCGTGGGGGCCGGCGGTGGCATCCATCCCGCCCATCCCAACCATCCCTCCCCCGATCCTGCCCATCGAAATGATCGCCCCACGCCGCCGCTGCCCGCCGGCGACGGACGCGTGCGCTGGCACGACTGGGACGCCACCCTCGCGCAAGGCGTGGCGCAGGGCGTGACACTGACCCCGACCCCGGTGCCATTCGACCATCCGCTATGGATCGTCTATTCGTCCGGCACCACGGGCATGCCAAAGCCCATCGTCCACGGGCATGGCGGCATCGTGCTCGAGCAGCTCAAGCTGCTCGCTTTCCACGCGGACATCGGCCCCGACGACGTTTATCACTGGTACAGCAGCAGCGGCTGGATCATGTGGAACGCGCAGGTGGGCGGCCTGCTGGCCGGCGCGACCATTGCGCTCTACGACGGCAACCCGGGCTGGCCCGATGCCAGCGTGCTATGGCGCTTTGCCGACGCCGCGCGCGTCACGATATTCGGCGCGGGCGCGGCGTTCTTCACGGGCAACATGAAGGCGGGCATCGTGCCCGCCGAGGTGGCGGACCTGTCGCGCCTCCGCGCGATCGGCTCCACGGGCTCGCCATTGCCCGCTGAAGCTTACGCATGGATCCATCGCGCCATTCGCGACGATCTGTGGATTGCGCCGATCTCTGGCGGCACCGATTTCGCCGGCGCGTTCGTCGCCGGCTGCCCGCTGCTGCCCGTGCATGCGGGAGAAATGCAGTGCCGCTGCCTCGGCGCACGTGTGGAGGCGTTCGATGATGCGGGCCAGCCGGTGATCGATCAGGTCGGCGAACTCGTCTGTACCGAACCGATGCCGTCCATGCCGCTGTTTCTGTGGGGCGATGCCGACGGCAAGCGCTATCGCGACAGCTACTTCGACATGTGGCCGAACGTCTGGCGCCATGGCGACTGGATCAGGATCACCTCACGCGGCGGCGCCATCATCTACGGGCGGTCGGATGCGACGATCAACCGCCACGGCATCCGCATGGGGACGAGCGAACTCTATCGCGTGGTCGAAGAGCTGCCGGAAGTGCTCGACAGCCTCGTCGTCGACCTCGAGTATCTGGGGCGGGAATCTTACATGCCGTTGTTCGTGGTGCTGCGCGACGGCCATACGCTCGACGATGCCCTGCGCGCGACACTGTGCGCGCGCATTCGCGCCGCGCTGTCGTCGCGGCATGTCCCGAACGAGATCGTGCAAGTCCCCGCGGTACCGCGCACGCTGTCGGGCAAGAAGATGGAGGTGCCCATCAAGAAGCTGCTCCTCGGCCACGCGCGCGACAAGATCGCCAATCGCGACGCGATGGCCAATCCCGAGAGCCTCGACTGGTACTTCGCGTATGCAGACCGTTTTGCGGATCGCGCGGAAACCCCGGAGATGCGATAGCCTTGCCACTTTCTTCGCGGAGATCGCGCCCATGACGACGGCAATGACGCAACGCTTCCAGGGGCAGGACTTGCTACGCATCGGCGCAGGCGACAGCTACCTGCTGCTCGCCCCCGAACACGGCGGCCGGCTCGTCCGCTGGGTCCACCGCGGCGAAGACATCCTGTACTGGCCGGACAACGCCGACTGGACCCGCGTGGCAAAGGTGCGCGGCGGCAATCCGCTGCTATTTCCGTTCATCGGCCGGCATTTCGTCGATGGGGAAGCCGGAAAATGGCGCGACGCCGACGGCGTCGTTCGTGACATGCCGCAGCACGGGTTCGCGCGGGACCTGCCGTTCGCGGTGACGGAACGGTCGGACGACGCGGTCAGCCTGACGCTTTCTGCGTTGGCTTCATCGGCGACTACGCATGCCGCGTATCCCTTCGCTTTCGCCTTCACGGTGACATACCGGCTGCTGCCCGACGGTCTCGAAGCCACCTTCGCCATTCGGAACGACGGCGCGGCGCCGCTTCCCCACTATGCGGGCCATCACTTCTACTTCGCGCTGCCCCATGGGGCACGGGGCCAGAGCCGCCTCTCGCTGCCAGCGGCCGCACGCGTGCGCCAACTCGGCGATGGCAGCCTGACGGCGCCAGAGCCGGGCGACCCCACCTATACGATCGACGACGCGCGGCTGCAGGACACGTACCACGTCCTGCAAGGCGATACGGGTGCCGTCCGGCTGGAACTGCCTTCGCGCACCATCAGCATCGCACTCGATGGTGCCCCCGATAGTGCACCGAACACACCCTGGTACGCCGTCACGACGTGGACCGAGGCGGCGGAATCCGATTTCTACTGCGTCGAGCCATGGCTGGGTCTGCCGAACGCCATCGACCATCGGCACGGCCTGCATTGGGTCGCGGCCGGAACCACGGCTTCGGCCTCCTGCCGTTTGCGTATCGTGTGATCTTTCGCCCGTCCCGTTTGGGGTATCCTTGCCGTCTTTTGGCCTCACGAAGCGCCGCTTAGAAGAGAGTTCGACAGTATGGGTGTCATCGCCATGGCGGGAGCCGTGTTCTATTTCTGGAGGTTCGCAAGCCGGCGGGCAGCCGTCGTCTTGCTAATGTTCCTCGTGCTCGGCTTCGTGGCGTACTGGAACAACCTCGACGGCCGACGCTGCGATGGCAAGACCTGGTTCTGCGACCTCGTGCCCGAACGCATCAAGGCGGAAGCCCCACCCCCGCCGCCGCCCGAGCCCTGCCCGCCAGACGAGCCCATCACCACGCGTATCTTTGAAAGCGATGCGGCCAACGCCGAATTCCATCGCCAGGTAGCGGCCGGCGTGTGCCAGCGCACCGCGATCGACCGGATTGCCAGAGGCTGGAAGGCCCCGTTCAGTCCGGACTACAAGCCGTGACCCGCTAGCACCAGAGAGAAGGAATCCAAAGGGATGGGATCGTTCCGTCTGCTGCTCGCCATCGCCGTCGTCGTCGCGCATTCCGCGCCGCTGTTCGGCCTCCAGCTCACGGGAGGCGCGGTGGCGGTGCAGGCGTTCTATATCGTGTCGGGCTTCTATGTCTCGCTGATCCTCAACGAGAAGTACGGACCGGGCGCGGCGGGGACCCGACTGTTCTATTCAAACCGGTTCCTGCGGATCTACCCGATCTACTGGACCGTCCTGCTGGCCTCCATCGCGCTGTCGTTCGTGGAGCGGTGGCAGCCGAGCATCCATACGACCGGCGCGCTTGACAATCTGATTCGCGATTTCCCCGGCCTCAGCCTCGGCGGCAAGCTCTATATCCTCGTCACCAACGTGTCGCTGGTGGGCATGGACTGGGGCAATTTCCTTCGCTTCGATGATGGCCATATCCAGGCCACGGTCAACGCATTCCAGCATCGGCCCCGCGCGTACGAGATGGACTTCGTGCCGCAGGCGTGGACCCTCGGCGTGGAAGTCGTCGTCTACCTGATCGCCCCGTTCCTGTTCCGCCGCAGCGTGCCCGTGCTCGCCGCCATCGTCGCCCTCACGACGGCCGCGCGCGCGTACGCGTTCCACCTCGGCCTCACCGAGGATCCGTGGACGTATCGCTTCTTCCCGTTCGAACTTGGATTGTTCGTCCTCGGCTCGATCGCCTACCGCGTCTACAAGGCGGACACGATCCTGAACCAGCGTTACGCGGGATGGATATGCCTCGCAGCCGTGCTCGGACTGACCTTCTATTTCCCTCACCTGTCGGCTGCCCCGTCGGTCATCCCCGGCTTCCAGGCGGGACAGTTGCTGTACCTGCTCGCGGTGTTCATCGGCATTCCGGCAATCTTCCAGCTCACGAAAACCAACAAGACCGACCGCTGGATCGGAGAGCTCTCCTACCCTGTCTACCTGAGCCAGATGATGATCATCCCGCTATGCAGCGGGCAGTTCGGACCCGGCAACATCTATCCCGTCATCGGCACCGTCGCCGTGTCCGCGCTGATCGTGCTGCTCATCGACCGCCCGCTCGAAAAATTCCGGCAGGCGCGGGTCCGGAGGGTCAAAGGCGCGCAGTGGTCGGCGCCGGCGTGATAAGCCAAAGCGCAGCCACAGCAACAATGAGGATGTAGCGGCACGCGCACACGCTTGCGCTCGGCGTGTTATCCCGCATAGAATGGTGGGTTCGCGGGCGTCGTATAATGGCTATTACCTTAGCTTCCCAAGCTAAAGACGTGGGTTCGATTCCCATCGCCCGCTCCACTTCTTACTGAACAAGCCGCACAAGGCAGCCGGTCCTCTAGCGAGATCTCTCGCGTGACTGGCGACGCGCCCGGCGGCTTTTTTGTTGCCATGCTTCCCCAAGAGCCGATCGAACCGACCCCGGACGAGCAGTCCGACGCGGACGGTACCCTGCCTGCGGGCACGCCTCCCGATGATGTTGCGCATCCGCGCCGCATTCGCTCGTTCGTCCGGCGCGCCGGGCGGACCTCCATCGGGCAGCAGCGTGCGATCGACGAGCTCGGGCCGCGTTTCCTCGTGCCGTATGCGCCCGCGCCGCTCGATATCGTTGCGACCTTCGGGCGGGTTGCGCCGACCATCCTCGAGATCGGATGCGGGATGGGCGAGACCACCGCGCATATCGCGCAGCTGCGCCCGCAGGACGATTTTCTTGGCTGTGAAGTACACGAGCCCGGTGTGGGCGCGCTGCTGAAGCAGATCGGCGAGCGTGGCCTTGGCAACGTGCGGATCTTCCAGCATGACGCCGTCGAAGTCGTTGCACATATGCTCACCGAGCAGTCGCTCGATGGCGTGCATATCTTCTTCCCCGATCCGTGGCACAAGAAGCGCCACAACAAGCGCCGCCTCGTGCAGCCGCCGCTGGTCAAGCTGCTGGCCTCGCGCCTGAAGCCCGGCGGCTATATCCATTGCGCGACCGACTGGGAAGAGTATGCGTATCAGATGGTCGAGGTGCTGCGCGGCGAGCCCACGCTGGAGAACACGTCCTCAGCGGTGGATGGTTTTGCCGAGCGGCCGGACTATCGCCCCGTGACCAAGTTCGAGCGCCGCGGGGTGCGGCTGGGCCATGGGGTATGGGACGTCGTGTTCCGCAAGAAGTAAAAAAAGCGCTGACCGAGTCAGCGCTTTTTTTATCCGCGGCCGAAGCAGTTCACGCGTGCCACGACACGATGCCCGTGTACGCGGTGACCAGCACGATCACGCCGAACGCGATGCGGTACCACGCGAACGGTTTGAAGTCGTGCGTCGCCACGAATCGCAGCAGCCAGCGCACGCACAGGAACGCCGAGAGGAACGCGAACACGAAGCCGATGGCGAAGATGCCGAGGTCGTCGGCGGAGAGCACCGAGCGGGCCTTGTAGAGTTCGTAGACCGTCGCGCCGAAGATCACGGGAATCGCGAGGAAGAACGAGAACTCCGTGGCCACCTGACGCGACAGGCCGAAGATCATGCCGCCGATGATCGTGGCGCCGGAACGCGAGGTGCCTGGCACGAGCGCGAAGCACTGCGCGATGCCGACCTTGATCGCATCGCGCCAGTTCAGGTCATCGACCGACTCGATGCGCGGCGCGCCGGCCTTCGCGGCCTCCAGCAGCGCGTTGCCCTGCGGATGAGACACCGTGCCGCGGCGCGCATCGCGCCATTCCGCCCACAGGATCACGAAGCCGCCGACGATAAAGGCGAGCGCCACGGTGATGGGATTGAACAGATGGGCCTTGATCCACTTGCCGAACACCAGCGCAAGCACGATCGCGGGAATGGTGGCCACGATGACGTTGACCGCGAACCGCTGCGCCTTGCGATCGGTCGCCAGCCCCGCCACGACATTGACGATGCGCTGCCGGAACTCCCAGCACACCGCGAGAATCGCGCCGAACTGGATCACGATCTCGAAGATCTTGCCCTTCTCGTCGTTGAAGTCGAGCAGTTGTCCGGCAAGAATCAAGTGGCCGGTACTGGAGATCGGCAGGAACTCCGTCAGTCCTTCGACGATGCCGAGGATCACGGCTTTCAGGGCGAGTGCGATGTCCATGCGTTACGGGTAATTGAGATGTTGTTGTTGTCGCAGACTACGGCCGGTTGATCTTCACGTTGATGCCGTCCGGCAGCACCGTGATTGTACCGGGCTCCACCTGCATTCCCGCATAGCGCAACTGCTCCGGCTTGAACGTGTAAAGCGGATAGCCCTGCAGCAGTTGCTCCGCGAGGATGCCGCCGAGCGCGTTGAGCTGACGCGAAAAATCGCCCGGCAGACCCTGCACGTCGAACTGCCGCACCTCGGGGTCCTGCAGGACCAGCGAATGCGACGGCGGATCGTAGCGCAGCGCGCTGTCGAGCGCGAATCGTCCGTTGAGCGGCTGGCGGAAGAACAAGCGGTTATCGACCTTCGCGTCGAACTGCACGGTCACGCGATTGCGCGCGGCGTCGAGTACCAGTTGAGGATTCGTCAGTTGCACGTCGAACAGCTCCATATAACGCTTGCTAAACGGAAACTTCCGTTCGAGCGCCGACTGAAGCTGCGACTGAGAGAAGGTATATTCATTGCCGATTCCGGCGCAGCCGGCAAGCCAGCCAGCCGCGCTCACGGCCGTGGCAAGGCCGGCGGCGGCCAGCCAGCGCCGGCGGGACATCAGGATCATCTGGAATCCTCCATCAGTGTGGTTCGGATGGACTGCGGTCCGGCGCGGTCAGGATTTCGAGCCGCGTCAGCCATTGCAGCGCGGATTCGCGCGAGTCGCCGCACATCTCCGCCGACGGCCGCAGGCCGCCACAGAACGCGGGGCGCTCGGGCTGGCCGAATACCGCGCAGCGGTAGTCGGGCAGCAACTGCGCGCACGGCAAGCCGGCCGGCTTGCCGTCAGGCATGCCGGGCAGCGGCGAGGCGATCGACGGCGCGATACAGCAGGCGCCGCAGCCATCGCGGCAGGACAGTTGAGACTGGCAAGCCATGACAAAGGTTTCAGCGGGAGCAACAAAGGCGACATTGTGCCTGAGTGCGTGCACTGCACCCGGGGCGGCTTGACCGGCCCCGGCCGCTGGCCTACATTACTGACCCATAAGTTATTTATTAGCAAGCCTGCCGTGCCCGCCCGTCCCCCCTCCCGGAATCCGAGCCTGACCGCCATCGCGTCGCCGGCAGATGCCCGCCGCTGGACGCGGCGCAAGGCCGCGCGTCCGCAGGAACTGGTCGCCGCGGCGCTCGAGCTGTTCGTCGAACGTGGTTTCGCCGCAACACGCCTCGAGGACGTCGCGGCTGCCGCGGGGGTGTCCAAAGGCACCGTGTACCTCTACTTCGCGAACAAGGAAGAGCTGTTCAAGACCGTGGTGCGGGAGAACATGATTCCCGCGCTCATGAAGGGCGTCGACCTCGTGGACAGCTACGAGGGCTCCACGCCGGAGTTGCTGCGCGAACTGCTGCTCGGATGGTGGGGCCTGATCGGCGCCACGCCGGTGGCGGGCCTGACCAAGCTGATCATGGCCGAGTCCGGCAATTTCCCCGACATTGCGCAGTTTTACCAGAACGAAGTCATCGAACCCGGCGAGCGGCTGTTCGCGCGCGTGCTGGAGCGCGGCGCGGCGCGCGGGGAGTTCCGGCCGCTGCCCGCCAACCCCTGCACCACCCTGTTCTGCGCGCCGCTGGTCTACCTGATGATCTGGCAGCGCGCGTTTAGTAATGTGTCGTGCGAGCCGATCGACCCGAACGCGTTCGTCGATCAACTGCTGCACATGCTGCTGTTCGGCGTGACGACGGGCCCCGCCCGGGATACCGCCCTGCCGCCGCCGTCCGGGCCGTTCATCTGGGAGCGCATCCGTGACGAGCTGCTGGCCGAGAAGGCCGCGGCGGACGCCCGGACGGGCACGGATGCGACATGATCAATCTTTTGCAGGCCCGCACTGCGCCGCGGCGGTAAAATAGCGGGCTTTCATGCATCTTTCCGGCCCATGACGCCGCTCGGCCGGGAAGCAGAATGGTAACAATGGTAGGCGCAAGGACACGCAAGATGGATCTCGAAAAAGCCCGTTTCAACATGATCGAACAGCAAATCCGCCCATGGGACGTGCTGGACCAGGAAATCCTGGACCTGCTCGCCGTGGTGAAGCGAGAGCAGTTCGTGCCCGCGGCCTACGCCGCGCTCGCGTTCGTCGACATGGAGATTCCGCTGCCCGCGGGCCAGAACATGCTGCCCCCGCGCGTGGAAGCGCGCCTGCTGCAGGATCTGGCGGTGCGCAAGCACGAGAACGTGCTCGAGATCGGCGCGGGTTCCGGCTACATGGCCGCCCTGCTGGCCAACCGCGCGCGCCACGTGCTGAGCGTGGAGATCGAGCCCGAGCTGGTCGCGATGGCCCGCAAGAACCTGACGGCCGCCGGCGTGGGCAATGCCGAAGTCGTCGAAGGCAATGGCGCGGAAGGCTGGCCCGCCTCCGCGCCGTACGACGTGATCTGCATCTCGGCGTCGGTGCCCGAGCTGCCGCAGTCGATCCTGTCGCAGATCAAGGTCGGCGGCCGCATCGCCGCGATCGTCGGTACCGTGCCCGTGATGGAAGCGCGCATCATCACGCGCGTGTCGGAGACCGAATACCAGGCCGTCAATCTGTTCGAGACCGTCGTGAAGCCGCTCCAGGGCGCCGCCCAGACGTCGCGTTTCAAGTTCTGAGGAGCGTCCGCATGCAGGTGATTTCCGCAACCGAACTTTCGCAGTGGCTGTCCGCGCCCGATCGCAGGAAGCCCGTGCTGCTGGACGTGCGCGAGGACCTGGAGGTCCGCACCGCCGCAATGCCGGGCATCACGCATATCCCGATGGGGCAGATTCCGGCCCGCATGGGCGAACTCGACGACGAGACGGAAATCGTCTGCATCTGCCACCACGGTGCGCGCAGCATGCAGGTAGCGAGCTTCCTCGAGCGTCAGGGCTATGCGCACGTCTACAACCTGACCGGCGGTATCCACGCCTGGTCCACCGAGGTCGATCCCTCGGTGCCGCAGTACTGAGTCGACCTTCTTCGCAGTAAGGAGCCCCATCCGGGGGTGCGGCTCCGGCAGTCCCCCGAGGTCCCGGCTTGCCGGTTTCCCGGCACGTCCGTGGCCTCGTCTCCGGTTTCATCCGCCCGCTTCACTCGCAGTTACACCGCAGCACCCGATAATTGACCGCGCACAGCGCGGCAAGCAGGAGAAGTCATGAGTCTCGCGCCAAAGTCACTGGCACTCGTCGCGTCGCTGGTGCTGCTGCATGGTCCGGCCGCGTCCGCAGCGGACCTGCTCCAGGTCTTTCGCGACGCGCAGTCCAACGACGCGCAGTTCGCGAGCGCCCGCGCCCAGCTGCTGGCCACGCGCGAGCGGCTGCCTCAGGCGAGGGCGGGACTGCTGCCGAATGTCGCGGGCTCGGCGGGCTCGACACGGACGAAGGTCGACCAGTATGCGCCGGTCGAGGGCGACCGCTTCATCAACAACAGCGCGTGGGCGCTGCAGCTGACGCAGCCGCTGTTCCGCTGGGACCGGTGGGAGACGTACAAGCAGGGCGAACTGGCCACGCTTGCGGGCGAGGTATCGTTCCAGCAGGCGCAGCTCGACCTGATCACGCGCGCGTCGCAGGCCTACTTCGACGTGCTGGCCGCGCAGGACAACCTGTACCTCGCGCAGGCGCAGAAGAAGGCGATCGGCGAACAGCTCGAACAGGCAAAGCGGAATTTCGAGGTGGGCACCGCGACGATCACCGATGCCAACGACGCGCAGGCCCGCTACGACCTCGCCACCTCCACGGAGATCGCCGCGCGGAACGCGCTCGAGGTCAGCCGCGCCACGCTGCAGCAGATCACGGGCAAGTCCGTCGATGAACTGCTCGGGCTGCGCGCGCAGGCCCAGATCCCGGGGCCGATTCCCGCCGATGTGAACGCGTGGGCCTCGCAGGCGGAGCAGAGCAATCTGCAGGTCAGCCTCGCGAACTACAACCTGGAGACGGCCGAACGCGAGACGAGCAAGGCACGCGGCGGCCACCTGCCTTCCGTGGATCTGGTGGCATCGTATGGCTATACCAACGCCACGGGCACGCAGACGCAGATCGTCAACCAGGCCGCGCGCTACAACAGCTCGCAGGTGGGCGTGCAACTGACGATTCCGATCTTCGCGGGCGGCGCGATCCAGTCGCGCGTCCGCGAGACCCTGGCGCTCGCCGACCGCGCCGCCGCGGATCTCGAATACGCCCGCCGCACGGCCGCGCAGAACGCGCGCCAGACGTTCTCGGGCGTGTACAACGGGCTCGCGCAGGTCAAGGCGCTGGAAGCCGCCGAACGCTCGGCGCTGAGCGCGGTGGAGTCGAACCAGCTCGGCTACGAAGTGGGTGTGCGTATCAACATCGACGTACTGAACGCCGAAGCGCAGCTGTTCCAGACGCGCCGCGACCTGTCCAAGGCGCGCTACGACACGATCATGAACGGGCTGCGACTGAAGGCAAGCACGGGCGTGCTGTCGGAAGACGACGTCGTGCAGATCAATACGCTGCTGACCGAACACACGGGGGCGATGTACGAGCTGCCGGACTGGAAGCGGCTGAACAATCTCGGGCCGCGGAACAACGCCCCTCGCCCTGCGCCGCCGGCCGGCGCGATCGTGCGCTGATCAGATTTCCGCCGCGCGGCGGCTCGCCTGCGCGGCCGCCAGCGCGAGCAGCAATCCCACCGTGCCCGCATAGAAAACCATATTGGCCTGGTGGGCCATCGTCACCTGCGTCAGACCGCAGATCAACATCGCCGCGATGGCGCAGACGCCCCCGCCCGCGATGCTCTCGCCCACCTCGCACCCCGCGCGCCGCGATTGCCGCATGCGCCGCCAGAACAGGACGCCGGGCACCAGGAACAGGCCGAGCACGACGATCAGCCCCGGAATGCCGGTCGTCGACGCCGCTTCGAGCAGGTCGTTATGCGCGTGCTCGAGTTCGCAGACCAATGTCTCCTCTCGCGAACAGAACGTCGAGGCGTGCAGGATGCGCGCGAACTGGCCCACGCCCACGCCCATGATCGGGTGCGCGGCGATCGAATCGGCCGCAAGCTCCCACATCTTCAGACGCGCGCCGATCGACGTATCGACCTTGCCCTGCTGGTACAGGTGAATGTCGTCGACGATCTGGTCGACACGGCCCGTGACGGGACTGTTGGGGACGAAGTACGAACCGATCGCGATCAGCACGACGGCGCCGGCGGATGCCACGAAGGCCGTCACGTTGAGCTTGCGGTGCCGCAGCAGCAGCATCGGCAGCATCGTGATCAACATCGCGAGCATGGCGCCACGGGTGCCGTTGATCGCGATGATCAGTGCCGCGCAGAGGATATTGCCCCACGCTTCCCCATGCGTGCGCCGTTGGGCGCCGGCACGCACGAACCCGATCAGGCCGAACACGGCGACCATGTTGGCGAAGGCGATCGGCTGCACCCACGCGGACGGACGCAGGTTCCCCTGAACGATCCGCTGGTAGCAAACGATCAGCAGCGCGCCGGCGAGCGCGATGGTAATGCCTCGCCAGAGCGCGCGCGTGCTGGGCTGGACGTGGAGGAAGACCCAGCACGTCAGGATCGCGAGCAGCGTCCGTGACGGGTTGTCGAGTACGTCCCAATGCGTGCGGAAATAGATGCGCGACGCCAGATACACGAGCAGGAACGCAAAGACCGCGACCGAGAGGGGCAGCAGCACGTCGCGATAGGTTCGCCACGTCTGCCCCATGCCGCGGTAGCGCAGGAGCGCAAGCAGGCCGACGCATCCCATGAAAACGCCGGCCCCGCGCGGCACGCACAGCAGCAGGATCGGAAAGGCAAAAACCAGTGCGTCGGCGAACGTAGTCGAGGCGGGGCGGCGGAGCATGTTTGGGGGCAGGGAAAGTACCGCGCGAAAGCACGCGGCAAAAGTACCGGACGAATCAGCGCGACATTATAGTCCGGCCCCTCTGCCCGCCCCGGAACGAAGCAATGCCCCTCAGCCGCCGCGACGCCGCTCTTCCACCTTCAGCAGCTGCCACCGGATCGACGAAGCATCGGCCGGCGGATTGGGGACCTGATATTCGCGCACGCGAAGCTTGTAAGCGACGCCCTGCTCGAAGTCGAGGCCCTCGATCGGGCCGTACCAGAGCTTCCACGGCGCGTCCTCGGTCTCGCGCCAGCGATAGCACTGCATGCGGCCGACGCCCGTGCACTCCACACGCTGGGAGTCGATGTACACGATCTTCTCGGTGCCCGACGCGGCATCGATCTTCGCGCCGCGGCGGCCCACGCCTTCCCGCTCGGCGAACTGCAGCAAATCGCCATCGGCCGTCTTCCAGATGATCTGCCGCCCCTGCGGCGCGGCTGAAGGTTGGGACGCCACCGTGGTGAGCGGCGACTGCATCGCGCGCAGCAGCGCGCTCTCGAAGGCCATGCGGTCGCCGGGGCAGGCCATGCGCGTGCCCGCGATCTTGTCGAAGCGGATGCCCGTCGACGTCTTGCCGTAGCTGCCCGTGAAGCGATTGCATCCGCTGTTGCCGCTGACGGTGCCCTGCGCGGCATCGATGCCGCTATTGAATTCGAAGATCACCGGCTGGCCGCTGTCGCCGCGAGGCAACTCCCGCAGGCCCCCATCGGCCTGCTGCCAGCGCACGAGCTCCCAGCGCTGAGGGCCATCCGACTGCGTCTGCGACAGGCTCGCGCCGGCGCCGGGCGTGTCCGCGGTCGTCGTCGTCGTGCACGCGCTCAGGAATGCGACGGCGGCCAGGGGCACGATGGCTGCAGAGGCGAGCATTGCGGAGAACCTCGCAGGGAACCTCGCGGGGAGCCTTGGGGAAGAGCGCTGAAATTTCTGCATGATCCACTCCTTTGTTCTATGCGTGGCGTCGCTTACATGGCGAATTTACACGATGCGGCGCGCTGGCCGCCATGCATGCCCGAAGTCCAACGCCCGTGGGCTCTGGTCGTCATACGGGGTGCAACACCCATGCCAGTGGTATGTGTTTCATGTGAGGCCGTATTTCGTAGATCGGTTGTTTCCACGAACCGCGTGCACGTCCATAGTCAACGCATTCCTTCAACGATGGATGCGTGATGAAGAGCAAACGTTCTGGTGCGGCATCGTGGTTCGCGGCGGCCGTCACCGTCGTCCTGATCGCGGGCGTTGCGCTGGCCGTCTGGTTCGCAGGGCCAGCACGGCAGCCTCACGCCGGGGGACCGGAGCCATCGGGCAACGTCCCGGCAGCACGGCCCGATGACGCCCCGGGCGTGCCGCCTATGCACGCCGAGGCAAACGAGGCGGAGGCCGATTATCCCGGCGCCATCGCGGGTCTCGCGGACCGCGCGGAGGCCGAGCGGCATCTCTCGTTCCTCTCCAAAGAGCGCCTGCGCGATAGCCGCCTCATCCGTTACCGCTACGACACGCTGCGCCACCTGCAGCCAAACGACCGGTTCGACCTCTATCTGCCAAACCTCGATACGGTGGTCAGCGCACGCTTGCACGCCCGTGAGGATGGCAACGGATGGTCACGCTGGCGCGGGGCATTGCTGGATGCCGATGGCGCGCCGGCGCACCGTTTTCTCATCACCGAGGCACCGTCCGACCGCTACGCGGTGGCGTATCTGGAAACGCCCGACGGCGCGATGCATCTCGAGGCGAAAAACGGATATGGATGGATGCGTCCGGCCGGGTTCGACCATCGCCACGAGAGCACTCCGCCCGACGACGCATTGATACCGCCGGCCGATGCAGCTCCACCACCCTTGTCAAAGGAGAACACCGCGCGATGAAAACACTACTCCTCATCATCGTCATGACCGCAGTACTCAGCGTGCAGGCGCGCGAGCCGGAAATGGGATATCACGGCGGCCCCCCCGGACCTGTCGACTCCGATGGCGCCATGCGGGATATGACAGCGCCCAGGCAGGTCCTGAACATCGGCGATGCCGATTGGGCGCCTGTCCTGAGGCTGCCTCGGCGCGCGCCGGCTCATGCGCGCCTGTTCCTGAGCAGCACCGCGGCACGCGACAGCCGGATCGATGGCGCCAATGTCGAGGGATACGCGACGCTCGGCCTGAACCGTGGCGATGCCTACGAGTTTCTATTCATTGCCGAACGGGCAAAGTGGCGTCTCTTCAAGTCGCCGGAGGTGGTGATCGAGGCCTCGGCGCTGCGCGACGGCGTCATCCCGACGCCGCGCACGCCAAGGACGCTGATCATGGTGAGGCCTGGCGACCGCGTCCAGCGTCTCGTCATGCCGGCCTTCGCCGCGCCCGATGACCGCATCTTCATCCGGACCAGCGACAAGCTGGTCTCCCTAAGATCGCATGACGAGGACGACGGAATGCTGTCTTTGGGAGCCAACGATCTCGGTCGATACCGCTTTACTCCGCTAGACAGCTGGTACACGGATTTGCGCACGTTCGATCTACTGCCCGTCTATGGAGATCGGGCGCTAGAACGGCTCGGTCACGACGGCATCCGGGCGCGCCTCTCGCATGACATTGCGCTGGCGAACCTGGCCTTCGAAGACTCCAAGATCGATTACTGGATCCGATCGGCTGAGCCACTCCATCATCAAGTCTCCGGCTTGTCCATGCTCGAGACCCTGAAAGCGGTAGGGAAAGACAATAGCGTCTTCCACGCACGCCGGAATGCGGACGCGCACGCCACCTACTATGTCGATATCTTCAATGCCGTCGACAATGGCCGCCGGTACTGTGGTATGGCATGGGTGAACCCGGCGTTATATTCCCGCTGGATGCAGGCGGTAGGCGACATCAGCTGCGGCTCGTATGTCCTCCCCCATGAACTCGGTCACCTGTTCGGGGTCCATCATGGCGATGCCCCGATCGAAAAGGCCGGGATTGCGCGAGGATATCCCAAGGCGAAGACCCTGATGGCGGGCGAGAGGCGGAACGCTTTCAGCAACCCGGACATCGTGGACCCCACGGACGGCATGACACTTGGTGTGCCCGGTTCCTACGATGCCGCCGGGCACATGAATGCGATGAGAGAGAGGTTGTGGACGGCGCTTCCGAAGTAAGTGTCGCCCGAATTAAGCGCCAACTTACCGCAACGCCGGCGCCAGGGTCGAAATGGTCCGTGCGGTCGCGCCGCGGTGCATGCCGGCGAAGTTCAGCGCGTTCGCGCGCATTTCGGCAAGCGCCGCACGATCGGCCAGGATCCGCGCGGCGGTGGTCATCAGGACGTCGGCATTGTCCACCCGCTCGCAGGCACCGGCCGCGATGGCGTCCTCGGTGGCCTGTGCGAAGTTGAACGTATGCGGGCCGATGAGCACCGGCGTGCCGCACGCGCAGGCTTCGATCAGGTTCTGGCCACCGAGCGGCATCAGGCTGCCACCGATAAAGGCGAGGTCCGACGCCGCGAAGTACATGGGCATCTCGCCCATCGAGTCGCCAAGTACGATGTCGGGTGTGGCGTCACTACGGGCGTCACTACGGGCGTCACTACGGGTGTCGTTGTCACCAGCGTCGTTGCTGACTCCCGCATCGATAGGCATGGCGCTGCGTCGCCGCACCGTGAAACCGAGCCGCGCCGCCAGCGCCGCGACCTCGTCGAAGCGCTGCGGATGGCGCGGCACAAGCAATAGCGTGGGACGCGTCTCTCCGGGCCAGCGGATGAAGGCGTCGAGCAGCATCGCCTCTTCTCCCTCGCGCGTGCTAGCCGCGGCGAGGACCGGACGCTCGCCCGATGCCGCGCGCATCGCTCGGCGCAGGGTCTTGCCGCGCGCCAGCAGCGCCTCGGGCGGCTGCATGTCGAACTTGAGGTTGCCCGTGATGGACACCCGCGTCATGCCCAGCGCGCGATAGCGCTCCGCATCCCCGGGCGTCTGGGCGAGAACTTCGGTGAAGTTCTGATAGATCTCGGATGCCGCGCGGCCGAAGCGCGCGGTACGCCGATAGCTGCGCGGCGACAGCCGGGCGTTGACCAGATAGAGCGGGATACCGGCCGCACGCGTACCGTGCACGAGATTCGGCCAGACTTCAGTCTCCATCAGCAGCGCCGCCTCGGGGCGGAAGTGCCGCAGGAACCGTCGCACGAGCCACGGCACGTCATACGGCACGTAGCATTGCCGCACGCGCGGGTTCTCGCCGAACAGCTGATGCCCCGTCTGACGTCCCGTGGGCGTCATGTGGGTCAGCAGCACACGATGATCGGGATGGGCGGCCAGCAGCGCTTCCACGAGCGGCTGCGCGGCGCGCGTCTCGCCGACGGACACCGCATGTACCCAGAGCCATCGCGCATTGCCGGCCGAAGCACCAGCGGAACCCCCAGCCGTAGCGCCGGCCACATCGTCATAGATGCCAAGCCGCTCCCCGACATGGTGGACATAGCCGGGCTCCTTGCGCGCGCGCCAGAGCAAGCGCAGCAGCGCGAACGGCAGGATCACTACCCACAACAACGTATAAACCAACCGCAACATCAGGCCTCCGCACCCCGCACGCGCGTAGCCGCGGCATGCACTTCCTCGACGGACGGCACGATGCCGTCGTCACCCACGTTCGCGATGCGATCCGACCAGTATCCCTCGGTCTTCCAGCGCCACGTGGCGGTATAGATTTCCACCGTCGGCCGGCACAGCGCCGCGGAGATGTGGACCAGACCGGTATCGACACCGATCACGACTTCCGCGCGGTTGATCAGGCCGAATCCCTGCATCACCGAGAACCGCGGCAGCACGCGCGCCCCGGGGATGCCGGCGGCGATCTGCTCCGCGTCCCGGCGTTCCGATTCGTTGCCCCATGGCAGCAATACGGTCATCCCTTCCGCTTGCAGGCGCTTGCCCAGCGCGTGCCAGTGCGGGACGGGCCAGCGCTTCTTCGCGCCGGCCGTCGCATGGAAGCAGACCGCGTAGCGCGCGGGCAGGTCGGCCCACAGCGGGTCGTCGACATGCAGCGTGCGCGCGCGGTCGCCAAAGAAGCGCGGCGGCTCGGGCGGCACGACGGCCGTCAGCGCGGCGCCGAGCAGCCGCGACCGGCGTACGGAATGGGTCTGCCGCGGCACGCGGACCGGCGCCGTGTAGAACAAGCGCGCGGCAGGCTCGTAGCCCGAACCCTGCGTGGCATTGCCGAGTCCGACCACGGGCGCCCCCGCCAGGCGCGCGGCGGTGCGCGCGACAACGGCGGTCTTCAGCAAACCCTGCGTCTCCAGCACGGCGTCGTAAGGCCGCGCGCGAATCGCGTCGCGTAACGCCCCGAGTTCATGCCACGTGTCACGCCGATAGAATCGCTTGCGCCAGCGCCGCAACGCGAACGGAATCACGTGCGAGACCTCGGGCAGCAGGCGCACGAGGTCCACGTAGCCCTCTTCCACGACCCAGTCGATCTCGCAGCCCGGCCAGCGCGCGCGCAGATCGTGCACGAGCGGCATGTTGTGGACCACGTCGCCGAGCGACGACACCTTGACGATCAGGATGCGCGCGGGGGCGGCGTTCGCCGGCAGCGCATAGGGAAACGACGCCGGCGACAGATCGTCCGCCGGCGCCATGAGCGGCTGCGTCATCCGCTCAGAACGGGAGCTGCGCATCCGGTTTCTCGGCCAGGATCACCCGCTTGAACTCGGCCTGGATGCGCGCGAGCGCCGCGTCGTTGTCCGCCTCGAACCGCATCACGACCACGGGCGTCGTGTTCGAAGGGCGGGCGAGACCGAAGCCATCGGCATATTCCACGCGCACGCCGTCGATGGTGATGACCTCGCGCGCGCCGTCGAATTTCGCGTTCGCGCGAATCTTGTCGAGCAGCGTGAACGGCTCGCCCTCGGCGCACTTGAGCTGCAGTTCCGGCGTGTTGTTGGCGTTCGGCAGCGCGTTGAGCACGGCGCTCGGATCGTCGTGGCGCGAGAGGATTTCCAGCAGGCGCGCGCCGGTGTAGAGACCGTCGTCGAAGCCATACCAGCGGTCCTTGAAAAACACGTGACCGCTCATCTCGCCCGCGATCGGCGCGCCCGTTTCCTTGAGCTTGGCCTTGACCAGCGAATGGCCGGTTTTCCACATCAGCGGCTCGCCGCCGTGCTCGCGGATCCACGGAGCCAGCTTGCCCGTGCATTTGACGTCGTAGATCACCTGCGCGCCAGGGTTGCGCGAGAGGATTTCCTCGGCGAACAGCATCAGCTGGCGATCGGGGAAGATGACCTCGCCCGTCTTGGTCACGACGCCGAGGCGGTCGCCGTCGCCGTCGAACGCGAGGCCCAGCTCGCAATCGGTCTCGCGCAGCGTCTTCATCAGGTCCTGCAGGTTCTCGACGTGCGCCGGGTCCGGGTGATGGTTCGGGAAGTGGCCGTCCACGTCGCAGAACAGTTCGACCACTTCGCAGCCCAGGCCGCGGAACAGGTCGCCGACGAATGCGCCCGCCACGCCGTTGCCGGCGTCGAGCGCAATCTTCATCGGGCGCGCGAGCTTGACGTCGCCGAGGATACGGTCGAGGTACTGCTGGCGGATATCGACGAGCTTGTAGCTGCCGCCGCCCTGCTTGTAATTTGCCGCCTCGATGCGCTGGCGCAGGGCCTGGATCTGCTCGCCATAGATCGCCTTGCCGGCGAGGACCATCTTGAAGCCGTTGTAGTCAGGAGGGTTGTGGCTGCCCGTCACCATGATGCCCGAGGTGGCCCGGCGGCCATCGATCTCGATATTGGTGCCGAAGTAGACCATCGGGGTCGCGACCATGCCGAGGTCGATCACATCGATCCCCGCGGCGCGCAGACCCTCCACGAGGCCGCCGAGCAGATCGGGACCCGACAGCCGGCCGTCACGGCCGACGACGACGGTCTTCTCGCCGAGCTCGACGGCGGCCGAACCGAAGGATAGACCGATCTGACGGGCCACTTCCACCGTCAGCGTCTTGCCGACGATGCCGCGGATGTCGTAGGCCTTGAAAATTGAAGGATCTATTTGCATGAGCTTTTCGATAGTTGGATAGTAGGAATCTGTGTCCGTGCGCCCCCCCGCCATGCATTTCGATGCACCCGGGTTCGGCGGCGTACGGCCTCGCAGTTATAATTATGCGCCCCAGCTGCCCGTCGGTCGGTCGGCGATTCTCGCTGCGAAAGCGATCCGACGTGCAACAAGATGTCCAATTGTGTACCTTCTTCCACACGCTAGTGCATCATACCGCGTTGCCCCGGCATGCCGACAGCATCGGAATGTCTGCTTGCGAACTGCAATCCCGAACCGCCGGCTTTCCCGCCATGCCTGCAGCCCGTGGACGTATGGCTGAATCGACGAATGACAAAAATCAATAGTGCGACCCGACCGAACCATGTAGTACGTGCCCGGGGCTCAGAAACCATGCGGCGCGCCAGCCGGATGGTGGGCTGGGCGCTCCTTGGCCTGCTTCTCATCGGGCTCGCGATCCTGGGTGTGGAATCGCTCCGCCAGACCGGTATCGTCACCGGCCTTTTCACGCGCACGCTGGTCTGGTCCGCCGTGGCGTACCTGTGCGCGTGCGCGCTGATGCTGCGATCCCTGCATCTGCCCGCCGTCGAAGGCAACAGCCTCGTGGGCCTGTCGGTCACGCTCGCCTTCGTGGTGCTGCTGGCCGGCTTTGCGGTGCTGCGCGTGGAATACTCGCGCGTGGCGCTGCTGCTGAGCTATGTCGCCACGCTGATCTGGACCTGGTACGGCTACCGGATGTTCGTGCGGAACTACGTGCCGGTGTTCGGCTACTCGGACGAGAGCACGCTGGCCCAGCTTGAGCGCATTCTGAACATGCCAGGCGCCGCGCCGCCCAGCGTTCACCGTTTCGAGCATATCCACTCGCTGCAGGAAGCGACCGCGGTCGATGCGCTGATGGTGGACCGCAACACCGCGGCCGACCCCGACCGCACGCGCCGCCTGTCGCAACTCAAGCTGTCGCACGTGCGCATGTACTCGGTGGAACGGATCGGCGAAATGCTGACCGGGCGCGTGGGCCTCGCGCATATCGACGAGAACTTCCTCGACGACTATGCGAAGCATTATTTCTATGGCTTCTTCAAGCGGCTGCTCGACATCCTCGCGGTCATCGCGCTGGCGCCGCTCGCGCTGCCGCTTAGCGTGTGCGTGGCGCTGGCGGTCCGGCTGGAGTCGAAGGGTCCGGCGGTGTTTCGCCAGACCCGCGTCGGGCTGTTCGGCCGCGCCTTCGTGATGCTGAAGTTCCGCAGCATGACGACGGACGAGGACGCCCCGGCCCAGTTCGCCAAACGGCAGGATCCGCGCGTGACGCGCGTCGGGCGCGTCATTCGCAAGTACCGGCTCGACGAGATTCCGCAACTATGGAATGTGCTGACCGGCGACATGAGCCTGATTGGACCGCGTCCGGAGCAGGTGCCGATGGTCGAGCAGTTCTCCCAGAGCATCGCGTACTACCCGTACCGCCACCTGGTCCGTCCGGGGCTGTCCGGCTGGGCTCAGGTGCAGCAGGGCTATGTGGGCACGCACGAAGAAACGGTTACCAAGCTCACGTACGACCTGTATTACGTCAAGCACTGCTCGTTCGCGCTGGATCTGCTGATCGCCATCAAGACGCTGCGGACGCTGCTAACCGGCTACGGTGCGCGTTGAACGGGAAGGCTCCCCTTCCGGCATCTTCTCCGGCCGAGCCTCCGCCGCTGCGCATCCTGCTGGTCACCACGGGCCTGCGCATGGGCGGTGCGGAGCAACAGGTGGCCGCGCTCGCCCGTGAGTATCTCGCGCGTGGCCATCAGGTCGCGCTGATCAGCCTGACCCCCGACTGCGAAGTGCCGCTGCCCGACGCGGTGGAGCGGCTGATGCTCGATCTCCACAAGAATCCGCTGTCGATGGCCCAGGCGCTGTTCGCCGCGCGGCGGTTCGCGCGGCAATGGCGCCCGGACATCGTCAACGCGCACATGTTCCACGCGAATCTGTTCGCGCGGATTCTGTCGCGGATCGCGCCGCTGCCGCCGCTCGTTTGCGCGGCGCACAGTTTCTCCGAAGGCGGCCGGCACCGCATGCTGCTCTATCGGCTGACGAACCGCTGGTGCACGCTGACCACGCAGGTCAGCGAGGCGAGCCGCGCCGAGATGATCCGCGCGGGCGCGGTCACCGCGGACCGTGTGCGCGTGATGTTCAACGGCATCGACACCGAGAAGTTCCGCCCCGACCCCGCGCTGCGTGCCCGCACGCGGGCGCAACTCGGGTATGGCGGCGAGACCCGCCTGATCGTGACGATCGGGCGGCTGGCGGCCGAGAAGGCGCAGACCATGCTCGTCGATGCCTTCGCGCGCATGGCGGGCGATGCGCCCGCGCATCTGCTGATCGTCGGAGACGGTCCCGAGCGCGGCGCGCTGGCGGCCCGCATCGCGCAACGCGGCCTGGGACATTCGGCCACGCTGCTCGGCATGCGTCACGACATTCCCGCGCTGCTCAATGCCGCCGATCTGTTCGTGCTGTCGTCGCGCGTGGAAGGCATGCCGCTGGTCATCGGCGAGGCCATGGCGTGCGGCCGTCCGATCGTCGCGACCGCCGCGCCGGGCGTGGCCGAACTGATGGGCGACGTCGATACGATCGTCCCGATCGGCGATACGGAAGCACTGGCCCGCGCGATGTCCGCGGCGCTGCGCCAGGCGAACGAAGATGGCGCCGCTGATGGGACAGCTGAGGGGAACGCTGAGGGCAACGCTGACAGGGCCGCGGCCGTCCGCCGCGACCGCATCGTCAAGCAGTTCGGCATCGCCGCGGCAGCCGACCGCTGGCTCGCGCTGTTCGCGCAACTGAGCCAGTCCGGCGGCGCCAGGACGGGACCCGTTCGCCGATGCGCCGACGCATAGCGGGCAATGTCGGGCTGATGCTGCTCGACCGCGGGGCGCAGGTCCTCGTGGGCCTCGGCATCGTCGCCATTCTCGCGCGTTCGCTTGGCACCGACGGCTTCGCGGCGTATCAGTACGCGCAGTCCGTCGTGTTCATCTGCGCCTCGGTCGCGCTGATCTGCGGCGGCGAAGTCGTGGTGCCGCGGCTGATCGCGCAGCCCGATCCGGCGGCGCAGCACCGGCTGCTGGCGCACGTGTTCCGGCTGCGTTGGTGGGGCGCATGCATCGGCTACGTGCTCGTGGGCGTGTTCCTGCTCGCGTCGTCGCATGCGGGCCCGAGCTGGGCGCCCGCGCTGATCCTCGGCTTCGCGATCCTGCTGCGCGAGCCGTCGGGCGTCGTCATCGCGTGGATGCAAGCCCACACCCGCAACTGGCCCGGCGTGTCCGTGAACCTCGCCTCGCTCATGCTCAAGGCCGTGGCCGTGGCCGCGCTGGCCTGGGCCGGGGTCCACGCGCCCAGCGCCTATGCGGGGGCCGTGCTGGCCGAGGCCCTGCTGACCGCCGCGCTGCTGGCACTGTATTACCGCCGGCGCATGCCGCATCGCTGCGCTGCGTACGATGGCGCACTGACGCGCCAGCTGTTTCATGATGGCGCGCTGTTCTGGATGAGCTTCATGCTGATGATGGCGGCGCGCCGCGTGGACCAATTGCTGCTGCGGCCGCATGTGCCCACCGCGGAGTTCGCCGCCTACGCGGCCACGATCCAGATCGTCGAGAATTTCACGGCCGTGGCCACCATCCTCGCCGGCGGCATCGCGCCCCTGTATGTGTATGCGCGCGGCGACGCGCGCATCGCCATCCGCCATGTGTTGCGGCTCACGGTATTCATGACCGCGCTCGGCGTCGTCGGCGCGAGCGCGCTCATCGCGATGGCGCCGTGGATCGTGCACTGGCTGTACGGCGCGGCGTTCGCGGACGCGACCTCGTTGCTGCAGCTGGTGCTGATGGTGTCGCCGCTGGTGTTTGCCGACGTCGGCCTGACGGTGCTCGCCGCGCATCTGCGCCGGCCGCGCTGGATCGCGATCAAATGGGGCATCGCGTGCGTGGCCACGATCGCCGTGGACTGGTTCGCGATCCCGCGGTTCGGGGCGCATGGCGCCATCCTCGGTTATGCGGTGGCGAGCGCTATCACCGTGCTCACCGGGCTTTGCCTGTGGGTCGTGGCGTGGCGGAGCGCGCGGTGACACGGCGCCCGGTTATCTGCTTTCTGACGGGCACGCTCAACGCGCTCGCGGGCGCGGAACGCGTGACGGCGTGCATCGCGAACGCGTTGGCCGCGCGCGGTTACGAAGTCCATGTCCTGAGCCTGTACGACGAGGCCAGCGCGTTCCCGCTGGATCCGGCGATCCGCCATAGCGCCCTCTTCCCGGCACGCCCCTCGTTCAAGCACCACTATGCGGCCACGGTACGCGGCATCCGCCGCCATATGGTCCGGCATGGCATCGACGTGCTCGTGGAGGTCGATCCGATGCTGACGCTATTCACGCTACCCGCCCTGCTGGGGACGCGAACCCGGCGGGTGGCCTGGGAGCATTGTCACTTTGACGAGGATCTCGGCAAACCGGCGCGGCGCGTGGCGCGGCGGCTGGCGGCACGGACCGCCGCCGCGGTCGTCGTGCTGACGGAGCCGGACCGCCGGCGCTGGCAGGCGGCCCTTCGTCATCGGTTCCGGATCGCTGCCATTGCGAATCCGCTCCCGTTCGCGCTCCCCGACCTGGCGACCGCCACCCCGGCATTGGATGCGAAGCGGACGGTGCTCGCGGTCGGCCGGCTCGTCGACGCCAAAGGCTTTGACATTCTGCTCCGCGCTTGGGAATCGGTCATACGGCAGGCGCCGGACTGGCGTCTCGAGATCGTGGGCGAAGGGCCGGAGCGCCCCGCACTGGAGCAGATGGTCGCGCGCGCCCAGATGGCCGCGAGCGTCGCGCTGCCCGGCGCACGCACGGATATCGAGACCGCCTATCGCGATGCCGGCGTGTTCTGCCTCAGCTCGCGGTATGAAGGATTCGGGCTGGTGTTGCTGGAGGCGATGGCCTTCGGGCTGCCCGTCGTGGCCAGCGCCTGCGAGGCCGGGCCGAGGGCGCTGCTGGTGGACGGCGTGAATGCCATCACCGTACCGCCCGAAGATCCCGCCGCGCTCGCACGGGGACTGCTGCGCGCGATCGGCGATGCGGCGCTCCGCGCGCGGCTGGCCGAAGGAGGCCGCCGGACCGCGTCCGCCCACATGACCGAGCGGATCGTCGCTCAGTGGGAGGCGCTGTTCGCGGAGATTACTTCGATCGCAGGCGGCGGACCCAGCGGATAACGATCCAGGCGCGCTGCATGATCAGCAAATGGATACCCGTGAAGACGAGGAACCCCACGAAAATGATGGAATCGGGCACGCCCTGCTTCCACGCCACCACGCCGATCAGGCCGAGCAGGAAGTTGCCGACCAGCAGGAACCACACGGCCTGCGTGGTGTTCAGGCCCATCCGCAGCAACAGATGATGCAGGTGCGTCCGGTCCGCGGACAGCGGGTTCTTGCCCTGGATCGCGCGGCGCAATACCACGGCCAGCAGGTCCACGAGGATCAGGCCCACGACCCACAGCATGACCGCGGGCGGCACGTGGCCGCCGGGGTTATATTCCTTCTGCGACAACTCGACGGCGAACCAGGCGATGCCATAGCCCAGCAACAGGCTGCCCGCATCGCCAAGGAACACGAGCCGGCGCCGGAGCGGGCTCGGCATGTTGAACAGCAGGAAGCCGACGATCGCGCCGCAGATCAGCAGGCAGATGCGGTACGCGCCGGGATTGCCGATCTCGTGCGCCAGCCAGGCAAACCAGCCGAACACGATCAGCGACAGGCCGCCCGCCAGGCCGTCGAGGCCATCGGTCATGTTGATGGCGTTGACCACCGACAGGATCGCCAGCAGCGTGAGGGGAATACCCCAGGCGTACAGGATGACGTCGCGCTTGTTCAGCAGGTCGCCGAGCGAATGGAGGTAAACCTCGCCCCACGACGTCATCAGGATCGCCGCGGTGAACTGGAAAGCCAGCTTGCTGAGCGGCGAAATGCCGTTGAGGTCGTCGAACAGGCCGACGAGGGCCAGCAACGTCAGGCCGACGTAGAGCGCGTTGTAATGGTCATAGCCGCGCACGAACATCGCGGTGGAGATCCAGATCGCCAGCAGGATGGCGATGCCGCCGACGAGCGGCGTCGATCCCGCATGCCGCTTGCGGCCGCCGGGATGGTCGAGCAGCCCGCCGCGCGTGGCGAGCGGACGAAGGATCAGGACAGCGCCGGCGCCAAGCATGGCCGAAATCGCAGGGAGCCAGAAAAGTTCGAACATGAACACTCAAGAATGGATTAGCGCGACGGTTGGACCGGTGGTTCGCGTAGAATGTGTCGCGCCCGCGGTCATGGCGGTCCCGCCGCGGGGCCATGCCACCAGGGGCGCGCGCCGCTTTGCATACCGTCCGCAGCCGGGCAGGCATGCGTCGAGCCGCGGCAAACCGTTATTAGACTTCACGTAAAGACGCTCCGATAGTGGGGCCAGCTTTTGGCGTTGTGCAAACCGCAATTGCATGACGCCAGTATCGTTCATGCTCTTGCCTATCTATCTCGTATCGCGTAATGGAGTCCAAAACACCGGCGGCGTGGAACGCGTCGTGTCCCTGCTTCGGAATGATCTGACCGGGCACGGCGCCAGCGTCGAACTCGTCGATGAAGCATTGGTTCTACCACAATTCCTGCGCGGAAAACGACTGACGCAGTTTATCTTTCCCATCGCCGCATCGCTCTGGTTATGGGCAAAGCGATTATCCGGTAACCGTTTCCTTACAATTTCGAATTCGTCGTATACGCCGCTGTTTCCCGCGGACGTGGTGATTGCGCATGGTTCGGCGGCCGGTTATATCCGTGCATTGTCCAAATCCGGCAACCGCTTCGTCGGCATGCGGCTGCTGGCCCGTCTCGAGGCCATGTCGATGCGCCGCGCGCGCCGCGTGGTATGCGTATCCGAGGCGGTGCGGGACCTGTGCGTGACGCACGACGGCATTCCGGCCGGCAAATGCGTCGTATTGCACAATGGCATCGATGCGGAAATGTTCCATCCGCGCGCGAAATTCACCGGGAACGTCGTCACGCTGGGCTTCGCGGGCCGTCTCGAGTACGGGAAGGGCCTGCCCTACCTGATCGACATCGCGCGATGGGTGGGCGGCCAGCCTGGCGTGCGGCTCGTGATCGCGACGATGAGCGACATTCCGGAAGCGCTGCGCGACCTGCCCCACGTCACGGTTCTTCGCGGGCTCGCGCCCGAGCGGATGTCGGACTTCTATGATCGGATCGACGTGTTCGTCTTTCCGTCCCTGTTCGAAGGCTTCGAGCTCGTCACCCTCGAGGCGCTGGCCTCGGGCGTCAGCGTGCTGGGCACGCGGGTGGGCGCCTGCGACGTGTTCCTCCGGCAGAACGTGCCGTGGGTCAGCGAACTACCGACAGACAAGTCGGCGTTTTTCGCGCAAGCTCCCGGGATTCTCGACCGGATGCGGGCGCAGAACGACCCGCCGGCGATGCATGCGTTCATCGCCGAATTCTTTTCCACCCAGCGATTCTGCGACCAGGTTCGCGCGCTGCTCCCGATCGGAAACTCGTGAAAGTCTTGCTGATATCGCCCAACGGACTGCAGGAGCTGTCCGGTGGCGGACTCTACCTGCGCTCGCTGGCGGGCGCGATCTGTGCCGTGCGGGGTGTGACAGGCGTGACCATCGTCAGCAAGGACATGGGCACCGGTCCGGGCGCCGAACAAGCCTTCACGCCGCCCGCGCACTGCCGGACGGTGTATCTCCGCAAGAACAAGCCGCGCGATCTGCTCGCGCGGGCGCGGCTGTATCCGACGTATCTGATCACTTATCTGCCGCTGCTGCTCCGGCATGCGCGCGAGGCGGACGTCGTGCTGTTCCACAATTCGCGATGCGGCCTGTTGATGGACATGATCCGGCGGCGTGTGCCGGGCAAGACGTATGGGATCCTTAGCGATAACGTCGAGTCCGAGCTGCAGCGCCAGCATCGCGGCGGCAATGTGTTACGGCAAGTAAGCCAGGCGGTCGACTACCGGCTGATTTGCCGCGCGGAAGCGCCGAGCCGTACCGCCGACTTCATGACCTTCATCACCGAGGCGGACCGCACCCTGTTCGCGCAGCATTTCGGGCAGCCGGCCCGGACCGGCGTGCTGCCGATTTCGCTCGCTGCCGGCGATACTTCCGCCGCGCAGCCAGGCGGCCCGCCTCAGGTCCTGTTTACGGCCCACTTCGGCTTCGCGCCGAACCAGACGGCCTTGCGCCATTTTGCCGGCGTGGCGGCCCGGTATCGGGAGATCCGTGAAACGGCGGTGGAGCCCGTGGAATTCGTCGTGGCCGGCGCGCGTGCGGCCGAGATGGCGGCGCCCTACCCCGGGCTTCGTATCGTCGACACGCCATCGCCGGCCACCATGACGGCGACCTTCGCGCAGGCAAGTCTTTATGCCGCGCCCGTAAGCTGGGGCAGCGGCATGAAGACGAAAGTGGCCGAAGCGTTGTCGTTCGGTATTCCCGTGGTGTGCATGCCAAATGCGGCCGTGGGGTATGAATCGGCTTTATCGGACGAACGGTATCGCGCGGCCATTACCGTCGTGAAAAGCGAAGAGGAGATGGCGCAGGCGCTTCACAGAATCTTACAAACCCAGGATCTGGCGTCACTCGGCCGTATCGCGTTGGCCGCATTCAATGCCTTATACTCGCAGGCATCGCAGACTCGGCGGCTGGAAATGCTACTTTTCGCACAATGATTACTACGAGCGCGAAACCACTGGTGAGCATCATTACACCAGTTCATAACGACGGGAAATATATTGGCGCGACTGCCAATTCGATCCTGCAGCAGAGTCTCGCCGATTATGAATGGATTCTCATCGACGATGGCTCGAATGGCGAGACCGCCGAGGTACTCGCCCGCCTTGCGGCATCCGACGCGCGCATTCGCATCATCACAAATCCGACCGCATATGGCCCCGCGCGTGCCCGCAATATCGGTATCGCGGCGGCGCGCGGCGACTTCGTGGCGTTTCTGGACGCCGACGACATCTGGGACACGAGCAAGCTCGAGCAGCAGGTCGGCTTCATGCGCGATCACGCGCTCGACTTCAGCTACCACGACTACATTCCGTTCGAGGACGGCAGCGGCCGCCCGATTTCCCGTATTCGGGGCCCGAAGCGCCTGACGCTGTTTACGCACAATGCCCGGCGCGGCGTGGGGTGCCTCGCGGTCATGCTCAAGCGCAATATCGCGGGCAACGGCGTATTTCCGGCGATGCCGCCCGGCCTGGTGGCCGAGGACTTCGCGGCATGGGCGATCCTGATCAAAGGCGGCCTGCGCGGTGAACGGCTGCCGAAAGCCCTCGCGTGGTATCGCGTGCGCAAGCGCTCGTTCTCGTCGAACAAGGTCCGCTCCGCGCGCTCCGTCTGGTTCATCATGCGGAAGCTGGAGGGCTTCGGCAAAATCACGGCGACGTTCTTCCTCGCGAGCTTCTTCTGTACCACGATGGCATCGCGCCTCGTGGCACGTGTTTCCGCCCCCGTCCAGACACTGACCTCGCCTCCATGGCATTGAACGCGCTGATCTCGGGTCTGGGCGTTCTTCTCAAGTTGTTCTGCGGCCTGGCCGCCAACAAGATTCTGTCCACGCAACTTGGCCCCGCCGCCTTCGGGGCCTGGGGGAACGTGTTCAGTCTCGCCACGCTCTACACCACGTTCTCGAACGGCGGCATCAGCCAGGGCCTCATCGCCCGGCTGTCCACGCCGGGACAGACCTCCCACGCGCGCGCGGCCTGGCTCGCGGGCGGCATGCTGTTCGTGATAGGCATGCCCGTGCTGATCGCCATCTGGCATGCAGGCTTCCGCGAACTGGACCTGGTAAGCGGCGCGGTGTGGATGACCCCGCTGGCGGCGCTCGTACTTGCCGCCATGGCCGCGCTGGCCCTGCATATCCAGGCGACGCTGCTCTCGCAGGGGCGCTCGCGCCTGAACGCGATGGTCGTGGCGCTCTCCGGACTGTTCGCGCTTGCGAGCTACTGGATGTTCGTGGAGAACGGATCGGTCCGCAGCGCCGTGCATGCGCTCGTCGCTGGCTTCGGCGCGACGCTCGTGGTCTGGCTCACCGTGGCCGCCGCCACGCGCACGCGCTGGTTCGGCGGACTGGTGCCCGGCCGCGAAGCGTTCGCGGCCGCCCGCTCGCTCGCGCCTTACGTCGCCATCGCGCTGGCGCCCGCCGTCGTCGGCACGGCATCGGTCATCGCCGTCCGCGAGATCATCGCCGCGCAGCTCGGCCCCGACGCCGCGGGCCTGTGGCAAGGCATGTTCCGGATCTCCGATGCGGTGATGGCCATGGCGCAGGCCGTCGTCGGGTTTGTCATCCTTCCGGAGGTGTTCCGAAGCGAGGCGCCACACCGTACACTCATGGGCCGGCTGCCCGCCTACGCGCTGCTGGTGGCATGCGGTGGCGCGGTAGGACTGGTGACGCTCGCGTTCGGCGCCGACCGCATCGTGCATTTGCTGTATTCCGACCAGTTCACGCCGATCGCACCGCTGCTCTGGATCGAATTGCTTGGCGATGCAATCAAATGCCTCGCCATGCCATTCGTCGCATTCTTCATTTATCAACGGAATTTGCGTTATTCGTGGGCCCTCGAATCGATATTTTCGGCATCGTTCGTGATCGCCACTTTCCTGTTGACGCGCGTCGCCGGACTGGCCGGCGCACCGATTGCCTACACCGTCGCGAATCTGATTCTGCTGATTATCGCTTTCATGTTGTTCCTTGGAGCCCGTGATGCCTAGCCTTTCCTTTACGGCAACATTGGCACTTGCAATTGCCAACCTGATCAGTGGCGCATTCGGCCAGCTCGAATGGCAGGCCCCACTGACCGCGCTGACCTTCTTCATCTGCCTGCATCGCGCGGGGCAGTCGTCCTCGCGACGCTTCAACCCTGCCCTGCTGCTCGTCCTTACCACCACGCTGTTTCTGCTCAGCCGGTTCCTGATTACTTACTTCTTCGGCTGGGCCGATTATCGCTACGGCGACTGGTTCCTGATGGGCCCGATGGAAGATGCGCTAATCGCCCAGGCGCTGGCCGCGGTCTGCCTGTTCCTGTGCGGCATCGTGCTGGCCGCGGGCCGGCTCGGCGATTTGCCCGCGCGCGACGATCCCTACCTCGGCATCATCGCGCTGCGCGTCGGCCTCGCGCTCCTGCCGTTCACGCTGTACCGCCTGTACGTCAACGTGAATACGTGGCGCAGCGGCGATTACCTCGCGATGTACAAGTACGGCGGCCCGAGCGGCATTCCCTACGCCCTCGGCGGCCTGCTCATCTTCTGCGTGTTCGCCTACCTCGCGTCGCGGCCGCGGCTGCGTCCCGCGCTGGCGGGCTACGCCGTGGGCATCCTGCTCTGCGCGCTGGACATGTTCAAGGGCGCGCGCGGCATTCCCATGGCCCAGATCCTCGGCCTGACCTGGCTGCTCGTGACCACGCAGCAGCTGCGCGTGTCGTGGGCGAAAGCCGCGTTCGCGGTCGTGTGCATGGCCCTGCTGGCGGACATCGTCGGCCGTGTGCGGATCGGCATGCCGATCGCCAAGGCCGTGTCGTCCGATCCGTTCGAGACGCTGTTCGGCTTCTTTTACGGACAGGGCGTGAGCCTGATTTTCCTGGTATCCACGCTCAAGCACGCCGCGCAGTTCACGTTCATCGACGGCCTGCAGTCGACGTTCGCCATCTTCATCGACGGCTATCACCGCATGACGGGCGAGCTGACCTCGGGCCAGACGCTGGAGTCCGCCAAACAGACGGTGAGCCTCGCGCACCGTGTCTCGTTCATCGTCGATGCCGAGATGTATTTGAACGGCAAGGGCATGGGCGGCTCCGCCGTCGCGGAATCGATGCTGTACCTGTCCGGGCTGGGGCCGCTGATCGCGGGCCTGTTCAGCGGCGGCGTGCTGAAGCTGCTTTACCGCTTTGCCAAGGCGGCGCCGCTCGGCCTGTTCGTCCTGGCCGCGACGCTGCCTTTCCTGCTGCTGATTCCACGCGAGAATCAACTGTTCTTCGTCGTACCGCTATGCAAGTCGCTGCTGTTCGCGGGCGTCGTCTACCTCATCGCCAAGATCCATGTCCGACAGCCTGCCTGAGGTGACGGTCGTCGTCCCGACTTACAAGCGCGCCCACCTGCTGGCACAGACCCTGGCGAGCTACCTGCAGCCCGAGGTCGCGCAACTGGTGCTCGTGGACGACTGCTCGCCCGACGACACGCCCGAGGTGGCGAAGCAGTTGATGGCGCGCCATCCGCGCATCACGTATCTGCGCAACGCCGTGAATGGCAAGCAGACGACGTCGAAGAACCGCGGCAAGGCGCTGGCGCAGACGCCGTATGTGTACTTCGGCGACGACGATTCCATCCTGCTCCCCGGCGCCATGGCGCGCCTGCTGCAGACGATGAAGGAAACGTCGAGCGACATCGTCGGTGCGTCGGCGCTCTATCTGCGGGACGACAAGGACACCGATGCCGACGTCATGGCACGGCGCAAGCCCGTGCGCACGGCGGACGAAGTGGTGCGGCTGGACCGTCTGGAGTTTGATTTCGCGGCGGCGGCGCCGGTCCCGATCGAGGTACCCGTCTGCCACGCCTCGTTTCTGATTCGTACCGATGCCGCGAAGGCCATCGATTTCGACACCGGTTATATCGGCAACTGTTATCGCGAGGAAACGGATTTCCTCGTGCGTAGCCGCGCGCGTGGCATGAAGATCGTCTATGAGCCGCGCGCCGTGCAGATCAATCTGCCGCCGTCGCAGGCCACGGGCGGCGCGCGAGGCCGCGGACGGCTGTCCTATGAAAGCTACGCGCTCTACAACACCGCGCGCTTTCTGCTGCGCAACCGCGCGGCGCTGAGGCAGGCCGATGCGCGATGCAACGCGGCGATGATGCTTGGGTGGTATGTCGGCGGCCGTGTGAAGGCCGTGTTCTCGCGCCTCGGCAGCGCGATGGCCCGAAAACTCTCCGCCGCGCGCTGACGACGGCCGCTCAGGTGCGGGCCGCTGCGGCGCAGGACCGCAGGCTGTGGTGCAGCGTCTGCACGGCTTCCAAGGGCGCGCATTCGGACATGCGCACGAAGTACAGCCGGTCCGCGCGAGGCAACGCGGCGAGCACGTCGACCGCGACGCGCGCCGCAGTCAGGGCGAGCGCGGCGGCGGCATAGCCCACCTCCCCCTCCTTCAGGAAATACTTCATCTGCGCCGCCAGCAGGCAACGGCGCGCGAGCAGCGTCTTGCGCAGGTTGAACTGGCCCTGGCGGTAGCCGAGCAGCACCTCGTCGAGGCAGGCGAAGCGGCTGGTCTTGTGCGTGCGCAGCAGCAGTTCCTGATCTTCCGCGCGCATGACTTCCGGCAGGCCGTAACGATGGCGGACAAACCATTCGCGCCGTCCCATCCATCCCGGATGCGGTAACGGAATGCCGCGCCATGGACGCGCGCACATCGCCTCGTGCGTACCGGCAAACGGCAGCATGCCGAGGATCTCGTCATCGCTGCGAAAGGCTACCGCGCGGCATCCCACGAGATCGATCTGCGGATGGGTGTCGAGAAACGCCACCTGCCGCGCGAAACGCTCGGGAAAACTGACGTCATCGGCGTCCATGCGCGCGATATAGCGGCCGCGCGCCTGTTCGATGCCAAGGTTCAGCCGCCGCGCCAGTCCCATGCGCCGGCCATCGCTGATGACGCGCAGCCGGGCGTCGGCGAATGCTTCGGCAACGCCCACCGTGCCGTCCGTCGAGCCGTCGTCGAGCAGCAGGATCTCGAAATCCGTGTACGTTTGCGAGAGCAACGAGCAAAGCGCCACGCCCAGCGTCTGCTCGGCATTCCACGCCGGCAGCAGGATGCTGATGGCGGGCGCCGACGGGGCGATCGTTGGGGCGATCGTTGGGGCGACCGTTGCTGCGATCGTCGGTGCGACCGAGGCGGCGATGGGGGCGTGACCGGCAGCCGTCATGCGTGTCCGCCCTTGTCGGTCGCCGGATCGATGCCCGGATTGACGCTCGCCGTCATGCCGCCCATCTCGCCGGCAATCGCCGCCCACATCGACGACAGGCCGGCATGGAAATCCTCCGTCGGCTGCCATCCCGAGCAGGCCTGCAGCTTGCCGCTGTCGAGGATGTTCGCGCGTACGTCGAACTCGCGCGCGGGCGCCACGCGGACGCGAACGGACAAGTCATGCCGCGCCGCCAGCGGCGCGATCGCCTCCAGCACCTCGCGGTTGTTGCGGCCGATGCCGGAGCCCAGGTTGTAGACTTCGCCGGCATCGCCACGCTCCAGCACCGCGAGGATGCCACGCGCGACGTCGGCCACATGGATGTAGTCGCGCACGGTGCCGGACTCGCCGAAGACCGTGACCTCGTCGCCCTTGAGGATCGCGCCCATCGCGGTCGCGATGAAGCCCTGGCCCGTGAAGGCGCGCTGGCCCGCGCCATAGGCATTGGCGGGACGCACGATGCTGACCGGCGTGCCATGCAGCCGGTGGAACATCAGCGCGTATTTCTCCTGGGTGAGCTTGGTGATGCCATACGGCGAGACCGGATTGGTCTGCACGCTCTCGACGATCGGCAGCGTGTCCGCGTGCCCGTAGACGGTGCCGCCCGACGACACGACCACCATCTTGCGAAGCGGCAGCGATCGTGCCGCCTGCAGCAGCGCGACGGTCGGCGGAAGATTGGCAAGGATGTCGTAGACGGGATCGGCGAAGCTGGTCTGCGGCACGGTGGCATATGCGAGATCGACGATCTCCTCGGCACCGGCGATGTACGGCGCCCAGTCGGCAACGTCCTGCCCCACCGAAACATACGCCGCCCCGGCCGGCAGGGACGCCGGCCGTTCCGCGCGGCGGCCCAGCACGAGGACTTCGCGGCCCGTCGCCAGCAGTTCCGCAACGAGATACGTGCCGATAAAACCGGCCCCGCCAATCACGCAACAACGCATCGTAGATCTACCCTCCAAAAGCCAGCGTCTTTATCTCATGCCGACAGCGCCTCAGCTGCCGGTCGGCTCCGCCATCGTGTCCGTCACGGAGGCCACGGCGTCTCCGCGCAGGATCGCCTCATAGCGATCGGCGATCCGCGCCCACGTGAACTGTTCCTCCCAGCGGCCGCGCGCGACGCGGCCGAGCGAATCGAGCACGGCCGGCGACTCCATGAGCCGCTTCATCTCGGCCGCGAATCGCGCGGGGTCGGCGCGCGTGTAGCCGCGATCGTCCTTCGGTGCCGGGCAAATGACGCCTGCGCCGGTCCATCGCGCGATCTCGTCGGCGTTGCCGACCGGCACCGACAGGAAAGGCGTGCCCGCCGCAGCGGCTTCGAACAGCACCAGCGGCGAGTACTCGATGTTCGAGGCAAACACGAACAGGTCTGCATTCTTGTAGGCCTGCACCAGTTCCTGGCGGCCGAGGTTCACCTGCAGCACCTGCTTGCGCGGCTGGCGGACCGCGCGGTCCACCCAGTAGCCGATCGGGTCGGCGGCCTTGCGCATGCGGTGCGGCAGCCAGTTCAGGTTCGCGGCGTCCATCTGCGCGGCGGCCAGCGCATACACGCGCGAGCGCACGCCCGTCATGCCCTCGCGCCTGAGCACGCCGAACGAACGCCATGCCAGACCGGAAACGCGGCGAACGCGACGGCCCAGCGCGCCCATCACCTTGCCCGCACGGGCTTGCGCAACGACATTCTGCGTAACCACTACCGCGGGTGCCGGGGGCGGATTGCCGTTGAGGATGAGCGTGACCTTGCGGCTGCCGTTCTGCAGCCGCGCGAACGCTTCGGCGATTTCCTTATGCCCCTTGACGCCCGTGATGCTGCCGACGGTCAGGAACACGAAGCTGTCGTCCGCGATCGCGTGCCGGCGGCGGAACGCGGGATCCGTCCGCACCGAGAATTCCGACTCGCACGCGCCGTTGGGCAGGATGGTCCAGTCCGTGAGGCCGTGCTTTCGCGCGAAGTCGATATCGCGATATCGTTCCGCGTAGAAGATCAGATGGTCGAACTTGCGCAGCACGTCCGGCAGCGCGTCGAAGTACCCCGCGTAAGTCGGCTCATACAGCCCGGAGAAACCGCAGGGAATGAAGACCTTGCGCGTCCGGATCTCGTCGAGCACGGGCCACAGCGCATCGAACGTCCATTGCTGCGCGGCCTTGATCATGATGGCATCCCCGTCGAATGCCTTCACGTAGTCGCGATAGCGATCCGCCTCGCCGTGAATGCCGCGCACCGCGTTGCCCGTCACGCCGAACTCGACGATCTCCACGCCGTTGTGCGAGGTGAAGTCGCGCTCGGCCAGCCGCGTCGTGGCCACGGTCACGTGATGGCCGCGCTGCACCAGCCGCTCCGCGAGATGGCGCATGACTTCCTGCACCCCGCCGACGCTCGGGAAATAGAACTCGCAGCAAAACAAGATCCGCATCACATCGTCCTCTGTCTATGCTTCAGCGAGGCAGAATGCCTATCCGGCGGCCGAAATCGCGGACGGCACGCGCGAACGGCCGCGCCCAACCCAGGTTGTGCTTCCTGATGAGGTGCTGATGGCGCAGGTTCTGGATCTTGACGTCCGTCCGCTCCAGCACATCCGACTGCGGAGATTGTGCCGCAAGAATCCTGCCCGCTTCGCGCACCGCCGTACACATGCGGTCGATATTGGGAGACGCAGACAGCCGGTGGAACGCCGAATGCGTCAAGGCAGCCACATCCATGACCTCGCGGGAAGGCGTGGTCTGCCCCAGCACCATGGACAGGTTCTCCGCGCAAATGAGCACGAGCCGTTCCAGAAACGGATTCGGCCCCGTGCGCGACATGCTGGCGGGCACTTCCCGATAGATCAGCAGCCGCTCGGGCAGATTGGCCACGCGCGCCGCGCGCGCCATGCGCGACCACAGCTCGTAATCCTCGGGCGGCTGCCGCGCCGGATCGGTCGTGTAACCGCCCACGCCGTCCACCGTCGCCTTGCGCATCATGATCGAGCTGTGCACGAACGGATTGTTGAACAGCAGCTCGAAGCTCAGTGCGCCGTGATTGGCCGGATGGTCGTGCGCGCGGTCGGTCGGCGTGTCGCCCACCCAGATTTCGGCGGCGGAACCCACCATGCCGTGATCGGGGTTCGCTTCCAGAAATGCCACCTGACGCGCGAAACGTTCCGGATGCGAGAGGTCGTCCTGATCCTGGCGCGCGATATACCGGCCACGCGCGAGGCCGATGCCACGATTCAACGTGCCGGCGAGGCCGCGGTTCTCCTGATGGAACAACCGGATGCGCGGATCGACGATGGACTCGAGCACCTCGGCCGAATTGTCCTTCGATCCGTCGTTGATGAGGATCAGTTCAAAGTCGCCAAACGTCTGCGACAGGATCGAATCGACGGCCTTCCGGACGTCGGCGGCGCCGTTGTAGACGGGCAGTACGACACTGACGAGCGGCGCGGTCATAGTCGGACCCACGAAGTCGGGATCAGGTCGGTCGTGTCGTTCGACGCGCCGCTGAACCAGCGCTGCGGCGCCACGACGATCTTGTCCGCATGCGGATTGAGCCATGCGCCCCACCAGCTGAACGAACTGTTGGCGATGATGTGATGACGGCACGCCTTCATCAGCGCCATGTCGCAGACGCCACGGTCAGCGCCGTTCACATCGACCAGCACCACGGGATGCTCGAGCTTGAAGTTCTCGGTCACCCACGCGTGGTCGTCGGAGAACACGAAGAACCGCGGCGCGGCGATGCGCGCCGCCACATGCTCCACCGCGGCGCGGTAGTAGTCGAGCGAGCAGACGCCATGGTATTGCGCTGTGTGCGGGTTGCTCACGTAGTCGCCCCGGCGGATGTGCAGCGACACAGCATTCGGGCCCGCCTCGCGAATCTGCGTCGCGATACGTTCGTTCGCGGCGTCGAGCGGGCTGGCGAGCATGAACTCCTGCCGTAACAGGTCGGCGATGTCGGAGAAGTAACGCTCGCTCTGCCAGTAGCCGTCAAGATAGGCGGGCGGCGTGACCTGCTCGATCCGCGGATCGTACGTGAAGGACGCTTCTTTCAGCAGGTTGGGCGCGCGATCGATCCCGAGCGCCTTCTTCGCGCGGTTCAGCAGCGTAGGCGCCTTGGGCTTGATGCCCGCGCGCGCCAGATCGTCCTCGGTGGCCACGCGCGCCTGTATCGAGAGCTCGTCGAGCTCGTAGCGGCGCAGCTCATAGTGCGCGAATCCGCTCGCATCGAGCAACAGGGGCACGTTGTGGCGATGGGCGACGGCGCGGCCTGTCGCGTACTGGAACATCTGGTTTCCCAGGCCGCCAATGAGGTTCGCAATGATCATGTGGGTCAATATTCTGGTTTCCGGCTGCGGACGGCGTATCGGGCGGACGGCGTATCAGGCCGCCGCCTGTTCGCGCTTGCGGGCTTCCACGAGGTAGCCTACCGTGAACTGTTCCACGAAGTATTTGTTGTCCATCTCGCTCAGCATGCGAGGGAGCCAGTCCATCATCACGTAGCGGCGCTCGCCGGTCATCGCCTCGCCGTCGGCTTCCATGGTGCGGGCGGCACGATGCACTTCCTGCGCGACATGCCGGAACAGGCCGCCCAACGGCCGGATCTCGACGATCTCGCAGCCGAATGCCTCGAGGTACTTCTTGTAGAAGTACGGCGAGAATCCGCCGAAGTAGTGGTATGGCTCCTGATGGATACCGCTGCCAAGCGGCGCCGAAATGAATAGCCGGCCGCCTTCGCGCGTGACGCGACACAGCTCGCGCACGGCGGCCACGGGGTCGGGCACATGCTCGAGCACCTCCGTGCAGATCACCGCATCGAAGCTGCCATCTTCGACCGGAATGCTGGTGATGTCGCACACGTAGTCGAGTTTCGGATACTGCCAGGTCTCCTGCAGCGGTCCCTGCTCGGTCCCGCCGTACTGCGCGAAGTCCTGCGCCTGGTAGCGGGCATGCGCGAACAGCGGCTTGTACTGGCACTGCCCCGCGCCGGCGTCGAGCACCCGCGCTCCGGCCGGCACCGACGCCGCCTTCTGCGCGACCCAGTCATTGCGCCAGTAGGCCGAGAAATTGACGAGTTCGTCGATGCTGTCGTGCGCGGTATCGACCGCGCGCGTGTCGCCAAGCAATCCCTGCAGGACGCCCTTCGCGTTCTCGGCGCTGGCCGTGGCCAGGCCCTGCCCGAGGGGCATCGCGAGCGCCGGCTGCGCGGCGAGGACGCGGAGCGCGAGCGTCCTGAACTCGCTGCCCGAAGGTCGTGCGCCGAGCCGGACGGAAAGCGTCAGGAGTTTCAAGAGCACATGCTGAAAAGGCTGCACTGCTCTCGCAATCAAAGGTCTCATCTGCATCACGGCTACCGATTTCGCCATCGGGAATTATCGACAAAGATCGTATTGATATACGTATCCGCATAGGGGAAGTATCCGTGTCCGGCCAGATACTCGCCGACTTCGGACAGCTTGACCTCTTCCCTCGTTTCGCTGAAGGTCAGCGTCTCCACGCACATCACCACGGGACGATAACGCGAGAGGTCGAGGCTCTTGACGATCTCGACATCGAGCCCTTCGACGTCGACGGACAGGAAGTCGGGTGCCTTGCCTCCGAAGTGCCGCGCGATGACGTCGTTGATGTTCACCACGGGCACGTCGATGACGCGCTCGATGCGGTGCAGGCCAGTCTCCGCATAACGCTTCGCCTCCTCGCTGGAGAAGGTGTTCAGCGTCCGCGTGGACATCACGTGGAACGGCAGCGACGCGCCGCCGCCGTCACCGATTCCGATATTGAGATTGGTGTCTTCGGGACGCTGCGCGGGAAACGCCGCGAACAGGTCCGGATCGGGTTCGACATTGACACCCCGCGAGCCCGTTGCATAGAAAAACTGTGTGTTGCTCAGGTGCGTGGGGTGATGCGCGCCGATGTCGAGGTAGGTCGGCTTGTCGACGCCGATCGCGCGGAACACGAAGTCGACAATCATGTCCTCGCCCGCCTGCGCGAACGACCGCCGGAACGCTTCGCCCGGCTCGCCCGCGGGCGTCGCCGATGCCCCCTCGTCGCGGGAAGGCTTGCCCCACACGCTTCCCAGTAATTGCTTCAACATGCCTGAACTCTCCACATCCAAAACACTCCTCGATCCCGCGGCCCTCAGAGCCGGGTGCAATCCCACTTCAGCCGCGGCCGCGACACGCCGGGCAGGCCGCCGCCCCAGCCATGCCGGCGCGGATCGGAGTTGTTCGGCTCGTGCACCTCGAAGCGCAGCGCATTGAACAGCGCGAAGTGCAGCGGATTCTCCATCTCGTAGCTGCTGAGCGCGGGCATCACGCTAAACCGTCCGTTGTTGAACTGGAACGGATCGATATGACAGACGACCTCGTAGTCACCGACTTCGCTCATCGCAGGGGTCTCCGGGAACGAGATGAACACGCGCCCGCCGGCCTCGTCGTAGAAGTGGAAGTTCGGAACCACGCGGTACGGTACGGCGCGCTTGATGCGGTAGCGCAGGACGATGCTGAACGGCTTGTCGATATCCAGATGGGCCGTCGGGGCGCCGTTCTGGTCGGCGATCATGCCGCCCATGCATTCGATATAGTCGGCGCAGTCGATCTGGACGTCGATCTCCGGGTCCGGCAGCGAGAACGTCGGCTTGTGCCACGCCGACTCGCCCGCCTCCTCCGAGATCGTGCGGGTGTACGACACGGCGACGTCATCCACCGCGGAAAACGCAACCACCTCGCCCTTCTTGAGGTACAGCGCCTTCTCGCACATCGACTTCACTGCGGCCATGCTGTGGCTGACGAACAGCACGGTGCGGCCGGAGCTCGTCAGTTCCTTCATCCGCTCCATGCATCGCTTCTGGAACGCCTGATCGCCCACGGACAGCACCTCGTCCACGATCAGGATGTCTGGATCGAGCCACGCGGACACGGAGAACGCCAGGCGCACGTACATGCCGCTGGAATAGAACTTCACCGGCGTGTCGATGAATTTTTCCACGCCGGAAAAATCCACGATCTCATCGAACTTGCGCAGGATTTCCGCGCGCGGCATGCCGAGGATGGCGCCGTTCAGGAAGATGTTCTCGCGCCCCGTCAGCTCCGGGTGGAAGCCCGTGCCGACCTCGAGCAGGCTCGACACCTTGCCGCGAATCGCCACGGTGCCCGAGCTGGGCTCGGTGATGCGGCTCAGGATCTTCAGCAGCGTGGACTTCCCCGCGCCGTTGCCGCCGATGATGGCGATGCGCTCGCCCTCCTTGATCTCGAAGGAAACATCGCGGAGCGCGTAGAAGTCTTCCACCGACTTGGTGGCGCCCGTGGCATCCAGGCCATGCGCGGACTGCCGGCCGAACGGCAACAGGCTGCCGAGCTTCTGGCCTACGGCTTCGCGGATCGAGCGCGGCTGGCTGCCGACGACATGATTGATCCGGTATTTCTTGGAGAGGTTCTCAACCTTTACCGCAACTGTCATAGTCAGATCACATCCGCAAAACTGGCTTCGGCCTTCCGGAAATACCGAATGCCGCTGATCGTGAGCACCAGTCCCGCAGCCGCGGAAATGGCGACGCTCGGCCAGTAGATATGCGTGCCCTCACCGAGGATGCACCAGCGGAAACCTTCGATGATGCCCACGAGGGGATTGAACGAATAAAACACGCGCCACTTCTCGGGAATCAGGTTCGACGCGTAGCCGACCGGCGACACGTAGATGCCCAGCTGCAGGAAGAACGGGATGAGGTGGCGGAAGTCGCGATAGCGGACGTTCAGCGCAGCGGCCCACAGGCCCAGCCCCATCGAGAACATCGCCGCGAGCACCACGAAGAACGGCAGGAACAGCATGTGCCAGTCGGGCAGATGCCCATACCAGAGCATCAGTCCGACGAGCAGGATCCCGGAGATCATGAAGTCCACGAGGCTGACCAGCATCGTGCTGAACGGCACGATCAGCCGTGGGAAATAGACCTTCGACAGCAGCTGCGCGTTCGTCACCAGACTGTTGCTGCAATCGGTCAGCGAGTTCGAGAAGAAGAACCACGGCAGCATGCCCGCGAACACCACGAGCGAATACGGCACGGGGCCCGTCGAAGCCGACAGGCCGGCGATCTTGCCGAACACGACCGTAAAGACGAGCATGGTCAGGAACGGACGGATCAGCACCCATCCCGCGCCCACGAGCGTCTGCTTGTAGCGGACGAGAATGTCCCGCCACGCGAGGAAGTACAGCAGTTCGCGGTGCTTGAAGAAATCCGCCCAGTAATTCCTGGCCGACCGTCCGTTTTCCAGGACGGTTAAATTGTCACTGACGTTCATGTGTGAGCTGTAGGCAGCGAAAGATCTAGGCGCTCTGGCCGCCGTAGTGTTCGACGAACCATGCGTAGGTCTGCGCAATGCCTTCGCGCAGTTCGACCTTCGCATGCCAGCCAAGCGCGCTCAGGCGGCCGACGTCCATCAACTTGCGCGGCGTGCCGTCCGGCTTGCTCGTGTCCTGCACGATGTTGCCTTGGAAACCCGTGACGTCCTTGACGATGTCGGCCAGTTCGCGGATCGAGACATCGCTGCCGACCCCCACGTTGACGAAGTCTTCGTCCGAGTAGGTTTCCATCAGGAACACCGCGGCGGCGCCGAGATCGTCCACGTGCATGAATTCGCGGCGCGGCGTGCCCGTGCCCCACACCACCACTTCGCTGTCGCCTCGCGCCTTGGCTTCATGGAACTTGCGCAGCAGCGCCGGCAGGACGTGCGAGTTCTGCAGGTCGAAGTTGTCGCCGGGACCGTAGAGATTCGTGGGCATCAGCGAAATCGCGTCGAAGCCGTACTGGCGGCGATACGCCTGGCACATCTTGATGCCCGCGATCTTGGCCACCGCGTACCACTCGTTGGTCGGCTCCAGCGCACCGGTCAGCAGCGAGCTTTCCGGCATCGGCTGCGGCGCGAACTTCGGGTAGATGCACGACGACCCGAGAAACGCCAGCTTGCGCGTGCCGTTCTTCCACGCCGCGTGGATCACGTTGGTCTGGATCGCCAGGTTGTCGCGAAGGAACTCGGCCGGGTACGTATCGTTCGCGTGGATGCCGCCCACCTTCGCCGCGGCGAGGAACACGTATTCCGGGCGTTCCGCTTCGAAGAACGCGTCCACCGCGGCCTGATTGGTCAGGTCGAGTTCCGCGTGCGTGCGCTGGACGAGGTTGTCGTAACCGGCCGCGCGCAGACGGCGGACGATGGCCGAACCGGCCAGGCCGCGATGACCGGCCACATAGATCTTGGCTTGAGGATTCATCGCTCGCTTACTCGTGATAGTTGAAGGCCTTGAAGCCTGCTTCCTGAACCAGGTTGTCGCGGCGGGCGAGGTTGAAGTCGGCCTCCACCATCTCGCGCACCAGTTCCTGGAACGTCGTGCGCGGGGTCCAGCCCAGCTTCTCGCGCGCCTTGGTCGGATCGCCCAGCAGCGTCTCCACTTCGGCGGGACGGAAATAGCGCGGATCCACGCGGACGACGGTCTGGCCCACGGTCACCTTCAGGCCGGATGCCGCCGCTTTATCCGCATCGACGCTGTCCACGATACCGATTTCGTCGACGCCTTCGCCCTCGAAGCGCACGGTGATACCCAGCTCCGCCGCGGCGATGCGCACGAAGTCGCGCACCGAGTACTGGACGCCCGTCGCGATGACGAAGTCTTCGGGCTGCTGCTGTTGCAGCATCATCCACTGCATTTCCACGTAATCGCGGGCATGGCCCCAATCACGCAGGCTGTTCAGGTTCCCGAGGTACACGCAGTCCTGCAGGCCGAGCGCGATACGGCTGACCGCGCGCGTGATCTTGCGCGTGACGAAGGTCTCGCCGCGCAGCGGCGACTCGTGGTTGAACAGGATGCCGTTGCACGCGTACATGCCGTACGACTCGCGATAGTTCACGGTGATCCAGTAGCCGTAGAGCTTGGCCACCGCATACGGCGAACGCGGATAGAACGGCGTGGTTTCCTTCTGCGGAATCTCCTGCACCAGACCGTAGAGCTCGGACGTCGAGGCCTGGTAGAAGCGCGTCTTCTTTTCCAGACCCAGGATGCGGATGGCCTCGAGCAGACGCAGCGTGCCCAGCGCATCGCTGTTCGCGGTGTACTCGGGGCTATCGAACGACACGGCAACGTGGGACTGCGCGCCCAGGTTATAGAGCTCGTCCGGCTGCACCTGCTGGATGATGCGGATCAGGTTGGTCGAATCGGTCAGATCTCCGTAATGGAGGATGAAGTTGCGGTGATCGACGTGCGGGTCCTGATACAGATGGTCGATACGATCGGTATTGAACAGCGACGCGCGGCGTTTGATGCCGTGCACTTCATAGCCCTTGTTCAGGAGGAACTCTGCGAGATAGGCTCCGTCCTGACCGGTAATTCCTGTAATAAGCGCGACCTTCTTCATGGCGTATCCTGTTCTTAAGTTCTGCCGTAGGAGTCCTCGAAACGGACGATGTCGTCCTCTTCGAGATAATCCCCGCACTGGACCTCGATCATGACCAGTGGCAGCTTGCCCGGGTTTTCAAGCCGGTGGCGATTGCCAGCCGGAATGTAAGTCGACTCGTTCGTATTGACGAGCATTTCCTTTTCACCGTTGATCACCTTCGCCATGCCGCTCACGACGATCCAGTGTTCGCTTCGGTGGTAATGCATCTGAAGCGACAGCGACGCACCGGGCTTGACCTCGATGCGCTTGATCTTGAATCGCGTGCCGCCTTCCAGTACGGTGTACGTGCCCCACGGACGATGGACCTTGCGATGGATCTTGCTGGCCGCGTGCCCCTGGGCATTCAGTTGCCGGACGATTTCCTTCACTTCCTGCGCGCGGGACTTGTCCGCCACGAGCAGCGCATCCGCGGTATCGACGACGATCAGGTCGCTGGTGCCGACGAGGCTCACCAGCCGGTCCTCGCTACGCACATAGCAGTTCGCCGCGTCGTGCAGCAGCGCTTCGCCCTCCACCTTGTTGCCGCAGGCGTCGGCATCGGTCATGTCGCTGATGGCGCTCCACGAGCCCACGTCGCTCCAGCCGATCTCACACGGCACCACACCCACATCCGACGACTTTTCCATCAGCGCATAGTCGATGGAGATGTTGGGCGCCTGCTCGAACGCATGCGGGTCCAGCGTGCGCTGCACCGTGCGGTCGCCGCGCAGCACCTTCGATGCGGCCATGCACGCGCGCACGGCGTCGAGGACCTCGGGCGCATGCTGAGCCAGCTGGCTGAGCACCGTGCCGGCGCGGAAGCAGAAAATTCCGGCGTTCCAGAAATACCGGCCGCTGGCGCAGTACTCGGTGGCCTTCTCAAGCGAAGGCTTCTCGACGAACCGCAGCACCTTCGCGCCGTCCGCTTCGATATAGCCATAGCCGGTCTCCGGCCCTTCCGGCTGGATGCCGAGCGTCACGAGCTGGCCCTGCGCCGCCAGTGCGCGCGCCTGGGCAATCGCCGCGGCGAAGGCGGCCTGATCCTTGATCACATGATCGGCGGCCAGGATCAGCAGCGTCGCATCCTCGCCATGGCGCTCCGCCACATCGACGGCGGCGGCGGCGATCGCGGCCGAGGTATTGCGGCCGAACGGCTCCAGCAGATAGGACGTCACGAGCCCCGCATCGTTGACCTCGCGATACTCGTCTTCCGTCTTGAAGAACAGGTCGCGGTTGGTCACCGTCAGGACTTCGGTAACGTCGGGCAATGCCGCCGCCCGCAGAAACGTCTTCTGCAGCAGGCTATGCGAATCCGCGAGCCGGATGAACGGCTTCGGATGCAGTTCGCGGGACACTGGCCACAGTCTGGTACCCGCACCGCCCGAGAGAATCACAGGAACAAAAGTCATCACAATCGCTAGCTCCAGCGTCCGGCTAATTCAAATTCCATCGCGACCCACGCGATCCATTTCGGATCCGCATGGATCGTTGCTATTTCATGCATCGCGTCATTGCAACGAACACGCGCTAAACGAGTTCGTGAATGACGTTTCGATAATGCTCGATCACGAATTTCTCGTCGAAGTGCCGCCGCATTTTTGCTCGCCCGGCCGCACCCATTTCCCGCACATCGTCCCGATCGCGGAGGATCATTTCCTCCATCTTGGCCGCGAGGTCGCGCGGATCGCGCTCGCGGCACAGGAGACCGGTCTGTCCGTTGTCGACCACATCCATGCATCCCGGCACCGCCGTGGCCACCACGGGGCGTTCCATGGCGGCGGCTTCCAGCAGTGCCCGCGGGATGCCTTCGCGGTAGGACGGCAACACTACACAGTCCGCCGCGCCGATCATCGGACGAATATCGGCCAACATTCCCAAGTATTCGACGACACCTTCCTTGACCCAGGCGTCCACCTGGCTCTGCGGAATCGCGCTCGGGTTGTCGCCGCCCGACGGACCGGCCAGCACGAACCGGAGGTTCCGGTACCTGGCCTTCAACGCGCGCGCGGCGGCCACATACTCGCCGATGCCCTTGTCCCACAACATGCGCGCGATCAGCAGGAAGCAGAACGGGCCATCGCCCTCGCCCTTCTCCTCTTTGGCCTCCTTCGCTGAGTCCGCGCTTTCCGCGCATTCCGGCCGCGGCACCGGCGCGAAGAACTCGAGGTCGATCCCTTCACCCGGCAGCACCGTGCACTTGCCGCTCTCGACGAGCCCCGCCGACACGAACGCGCTGCGGTCCTCCTGATTGAGGAACCAGACCTGCCCCGAAAACCGCAGCGAGATGCGATACAGCAGCTTGCTCAGGCTCGACACGAGACCCTTGTTGATGAACACGTAACCGAGGCCCGTCGTCACCGCGATCGACGGAACGCCCGCGAGCCGCGCCGCGATCGAGCCATAGATGTTCGGCTTGATCGTGTAATGAAAAATCAGCGCCGGTTTCACGCGACGGTACAGCGCCAGCAGCCGCGCGACCAGCTTCAGGTCCTCGATCGGATTGCGGCCCTGCGCCGCCATCGTCATCGGATGGAACACGCAACCCATCGCGCGCAGCGACGCCGCTTCGCCGTCCTCGGGCGCCACGACATGCACCTCGTAGCCGTCGCGGATCAGCGCGGTCAGCATGCCGCGGCGAAAGCGGACCATCGACCATGCGGTGTTCGCGCAGAACAGGATGGCCCGGCGTTTACCTACGGCTCGCGCGCCCTCGGGCGCGAAAGCACACTGGCTGTCTCCGGGCTGACTGAGACAGTTCTGAATCACGGCGTCCCCTGAAGCCCAAGGTCGCGCAAACGGGGCGCGCCGGCATCGCGGTCGTTCAGGATCGGTCCCTCGCTCGCGGGCCACTGGATCCCGATATCGGGATCGTTCCACGCGATCGCGCATTCAAATTCCGGATCGTAGTAATCCGTCATCTTGTAGAGTACATCGGCGTAATCGGACGTCACCATGAAGCCGTGCGCGAACCCTTCCGGAATCCACAGCTGACGAAAGTTCCGCGCCGACAGGGTGACACCCGCCCACTTGCCGAAGGTCGGCGAGTCCTTGCGCAGGTCCACCGCCACGTCGAAGATCTCGCCGGCCGTGACGTGCACAAGCTTGCCTTGCGGCTTGCGCGACTGGAAATGAAGCCCGCGCAGCACGTTCCGCATCGAGCGCGATTCGTTATCCTGCACGAACCGGCGGCGGATGCCCGTCACGCGCTCGAACGTCTCCGCGTTGAAGCTCTCGAGGAAATGGCCGCGCGCATCCTGAAACACGCGCGGTTCCAGGATGAGGACATCGGCTATCGAGGCGGGTGCGGCAATCAGGCCGGACTGCTGCGTCATTTACCGATACCCGTCCGCGAGCAGGCTGTGCAGGTAACGCCCATACGAATTCTTCGCGAGGGCGTTGGCCATCTGCTCCACCGCCTCCGCGCCGATCCACTTGTTGCGGAACGCGATTTCTTCCGGACAGGCCACCATCAGACCCTGCCGTTTTTGCACCGTCGCAATAAAGCTGCCCGCTTCGAGCAGCGAGTCGTAGGTGCCCGTGTCGAGCCACGCATAACCGCGCCCCAGCACCTCGACGTCGAGCTGTCCCATCTCGAGGTAGCGCTTGTTGACGTCGGTGATCTCGAGTTCTCCGCGCGGCGACGGACGAACATCGGCGGCAATGTCGCACACCTGGTTGTCGTAGAAATACAGGCCGGTGACCGCGTAATTGGACCGCGGCTGCTGCGGCTTTTCTTCGAGGGAGACCGCGCGGAACGCGTCGTCGAATTCGACCACGCCATAGCGCTCGGGATCGTGCACGTGGTACGCGAACACCGTCGCGCCGGTTTCGCGGCTCGTCACTTCCTTCAGCTGACGGATCAGTGCATGACCGTGGAAGATGTTGTCGCCGAGGATCAGTGCCGACGGATCGTTGCCCACGAAGTCGCGGCCGATGAGGAACGCCTGCGCGAGGCCATCCGGCGAGGGCTGTACCGCGTATTGCAGGTTCAGGCCCCATCGCGCGCCGTCTCCCAGCATCTCGGCGAAGCGCGGCGTGTCTTCCTGCGTCGAAATGATCAGGATGTCACGAATACCCGCCAGCATCAGGGTGCTGAGCGGGTAGTAGATCATCGGCTTGTCATACACCGGTAGCAGTTGCTTCGATACCGACAGCGTGATCGGATAAAGCCGCGTGCCGGAGCCGCCGGCCAGGATGATGCCTTTGCGCATGTGTCTATCACTTTAGGAACTGGTCGATCAGGTGATGCACGCCTGAACGCCAGTCCGGAAGGTAAATGTCAAACGTCTCGCGCAGCTTGCGCGTGTCCAGCCGCGAATTCGCCGGCCGGCGCGCCACCTGCGGATACCGCGTGGAAGCGACCGCCTCGACGCGCTCCGGGCCGGCCTTGAGCACCGCGCCGCGGCTGGCCGCATAGCGCAACACTTCCGTTGCATAGCCATGCCGCGACGTCTCGCCCGCGGCGGCCAGGTGGTAGACGCCGCCGGGAAAGCTGGCGCGGTCGCCGTGCAGCCACGCACGGTCAATGATGCGCGCGGTGACGTCGGCGATCAACGCCGCGGTCGTCGGCGCGCCATGCTGGTCATTGACCACCGTCAAAGCAGCGCGCTCCAGCCCCTGCGACAGGACCTGCCGCGCGAAATTGCGGCCATGCAGCCCCGCGACCCACGACGTGCGCAGCACGATGGCGCTCGCCCCCGCTGCGGCGACGGCCTGCTCGCCGGCCAGTTTGCTCCTGCCATACACCGACAGTGGCGCGGCATCGTCGGTTTCCCGATAGAACGTTTCGCCGCGGCCATCGAACACGTAGTCCGTGGAGTAATGGACGAGCAGGCCGCCGAGCGCGCGCGCTTCTTCCGCCAGGATGCCGGGCGCCACGCCGTTCACCGCGAAGGCTTCCTCCACGGCCGACTCCGCGCCATCCACATCCGTCCAGGCGGCGGCGTTCACGATCACATCGGGATGCAGCGCGCGGATCCGGGCCCGCAGGCCGTCGGCATCCCGCAGGTCGCAGGCGGAACGATCCCAGGCCACAACCTCGCCGAGGCTGGCCAGGCTGCGCCTCAATTCAAACCCAACCTGCCCGTTGCTTCCGGTTACAAGAATGCACGGGGCTCGTTGAGCCTTACGCAGCATATTGCTTGGCCACCCAGTTCCGGTAGTCGCCGGAGATCACATCCTCGACCCAGGACTGATGGCTCAGATACCACTGCACCGTCTTGCGCAGGCCGGTTTCGAACGTTTCGGCCGGTTTCCAGCCGAGTTCGCGCTCCAGCTTCCCCGCGTCGATGGCGTAACGACGGTCATGCCCGGGGCGGTCCTTCACGAAGGCGATCTGGTCACGGTAGGATCCCGCCGCCTTCGGCTGCAGCTCGTCGAGCAGATCGCACAGCGTATGCACGACGTCGAGGTTGGTCTTCTCGTTCCAGCCGCCGACGTTGTACGTCTCGCCCGGCACGCCGCGCGCGAGCACCTCGCGAATTGCACTGCAGTGATCGCCCACATAGAGCCAGTCGCGAACGTTCAGGCCATCGCCATACACGGGCAGCGGCTTGCCGTTGAGCGCGTTGGTGATCATCAGCGGTATCAGCTTCTCGGGGAAGTGATACGGGCCGTAGTTGTTCGAGCAGTTCGTGGTCAGGACCGGCAGGCCGTACGTATGGTGGTAAGCGCGCACCAGATGATCGGAAGCCGCCTTCGACGCAGAGTACGGGCTATTGGGCGCGTACGCGGTGGTCTCCGTGAACTGCGGGTCCGTCGGACCCAGCGAGCCGAACACCTCGTCCGTGGACACGTGCAGGAAACGGAAGGCCGCCTTCTCCGCATCGCCGAGGTCGGCGTAATAGGCGCGCACCGCTTCGAGCAGCGTGAACGTACCGACGATATTGGTCTCGATGAAATCCGCCGGGCCATGGATCGAACGGTCGACGTGGCTTTCCGCGGCAAAGTGCAGCACCGCGCGCGGCCGATACTGCTTCAGCAGGCTATCCAGCGCGGCGCGGTCGCAAATATCGGAGCGTGAGAAAATGTGACGCGCATCGCCGTCCAGTGACGCCAGCGTCTTCAGATTTCCGGCGTAAGTCAGCTTGTCCACATTGACAACGCTGTCGGCGCCGGCCTGTGCCAACCAGCTCAAGACAAAATTGGCGCCGATAAAACCTGCTCCGCCCGTGACCAAAATGTGCGACAAAGCGCTAGCTCCCTGTTTATCGATATGTTCTGAATACCCCGCAAAAGCAGGGTAACCGCCTGATCCTTGGGGACGGATGGCGGGAGAGTTAAGTCCTTGTGGAAGTGGCGGTATTCTATCTGACCTAGGGGCCACCCTCGGTTAGCCGACTTAACTTTTTGTTGCCTCTTGTAACGTCCGGCGAAAACGATTATGTCGAATTCGGGATACTCTTCACTTTTGTGTACCCGGTTTCCACATGCCCACCGATTTTCGCGTCACGCGCGACACGTTCGCCATTGGCGACCTCCAGGGGTGCGCCCCGTCACTCGATAGCCTCCTTGGCAAGCTGCCGGCCGATGCGCCGATCCGATTCGTGGGCGATCTCGTCAACCGCGGGCCCGCTTCGCTGGAGACCCTGCGCACCGTCCGATCGATGCAGGGCCGCGCCCGTACGGTCCTCGGCAATCACGATATCCACCTGCTCGCGGTGGCGGCCGGCGTCCGCAAGAAGGGCAAGTCCGATACGCTCGACGACATTCTCGACGCCACTGATTGTGAAGACTTACTCACTTGGCTGCGCCATCAGCCGCTGGCGATCCGCGAAGACGATTTCCTGATTGTTCATGCCGGCGTCCTGCCGCAGTGGACCGCCAGTCAGGTAGCCGATCTCGCCGCCGAGGTGGAGGCCGAGTTGCAAGGCCCCAACTGGCAGGGCTTCCTCGCCGACATCTTCGGCAATGCCGCCGATCGCTGGCACGACGGCCTGCGCGGCATCGAGCGGCATCGCGTGATCGTCAACGCGCTGACGCGCCTGCGCTATTGCAGCGCGGACGGCGTAATGGATCTCAAGACCAAGGAAGGGTTGGGCAGCGCGCCCGCCGGCTTCATGCCGTGGTTCGATGTGCCGGGTCGCCGCACGGCCGATGTGACGATGGTATGCGGCCACTGGTCGACGCTGGGCCTCGTCATGCGGCCGGACCTGATGGCGCTCGATACCGGGTGCATCTGGGGTGGGCAGCTGACCGCCGCGCGGCTGGCGGCCGATCCGGCGCAGCGCACGCTTATCCAGATCGACTGCCCGCAGTATCGCGATCCGCTGGCTTAGGTGTCGCAGGCTTAGGCAGGGATCAGGACGTCGCGCCCATCATGGGCGCGTCGGCCGTCACGGCGTCCTGGAAACCGTCGCCCCCGCGCAGCCCCATCACCTCCCCGCGCGCCAGTTCGGCCAGCTCCCGCCGCCCCAGCCCTTCGGGGCGGATTTCCTGCCCGATCGTCAGCCTTGCCTTGATCCGCGGCGCGCGCAGGATCGCATCCAGACACTCCAGCAGGGTAATGTCGTCGATATAGGCCGGCGCCAGCGCCGGCTCGCCCGTGACCGCGTCCACATAGCTCAGGCCGACCGGCTGCACGGGGATGTCGCCCGAGATCGGCGCCTGGAGCAGGTTCGCATGGAAAGGCAGCACCTTGGAGCCATCGGTCGTGGTGCCTTCGGGGAAGACGCCCACGAGATCGCCCTTCTTCATCTCGTCCGCGATCTGGTGCAGCACGCGGTGCGCGTCGCGTTTGCTCGCGCGTTCGATGAAGATCGTGCCCGTCTTGTCGCACAGCCAGCCGATGACCGGCCAGCCGCGGATCTCGGACTTCGCGACGAAGCGCGTCGGTTCCCAGCAATGGATCACGTAGATGTCGAGCCACGAGATGTGGTTCGACACCAGCATCGCGCCGTGAGGCAGCGCGTTGCTGGCGCGGCGGTCGTCCACTTCCAGTTCGACGCCGCAGATCGCCAGCATGCGCTGCGACCAATTGCGGATGCGGCGGCGGCGCGCTTCCTTGCCGATCCACGGGAAGATCGTGGCACAGACCAGCATGCCGTGCAGGATGTGCAGGAACAGGGCGAGCTTGCGTAATGCGACCATGACCATCACCGTATTCGTGCGCGATCAGCGCGCTTCGTACACGACCTGTCCGCCGACCAGCGTCATCCGCACGCGGCCTTCCATCTCGTAGCCGAGCCACGGCGAGTTCTTGCCCTGGCTCTTCAGCGACTTGCGCTCGACCTTCCACACCTGCTTCGGATCGAACACGCAGATATCGGCCGCGTTGCCCGCGACCAGCGAACCCGCATGGAGGCCGATCACGCGTGCCGGCTCGCTCGTGATGCGCCCCAGCGCCTTGACCAGCGGCACCTTGTGCTCGCTCGCCCAGCGCAGCGTCAGCGGCAGCAACAGCTCCAGACCGGTGGCGCCGGGCGTGGCCTCGGCGAACGGCAGCAGCTTCTCGTCGTCGTCCACGGGCGTGTGGTCGGACGTCAGCGCGTCGATGGTGCCATCGGCCAGCGCCGCCACGATCGCGTCCCGGTCGCGCGCGCCGCGCAGCGGCGGGTTGAAGCGCATCTGGCTGTTGAAGAAGCCGATGTCCATGTCCGTCAGCGACACGTGATGGATATTCACGTCGCACGTTACGGGCAGCCCTTCCTTGCGCGCCTGACGCACGAGCTCGAGACCCGCGGCCGAGGACAGCCGGCACAGGTGCACGCGCGCGCCCGTCGCGCGCATCAGTTCGAAGATCGTATGCAGGCGAACCGTCTCGGCGATCACGGACACGCCCGACAGGCCGAGCCGCGAGGCGACGGCACCGCTCGCCGCGACGCCGCCGCCGAGGAACGGGTCTTCCGGACGCAGCCATAGCGTGAAGCCGAACGTCTGCGCGTACTGCATCGCGCGCTGGAGCACCTTCGTGTCGCGGATCGGTTGCTCGGCCTGGCTGAAGCCCACGCAGCCCGCTTCCGTCAGCTGGCCCATCTCGGTCAGCGCCTCGCCCTTGAGGCCGACGGTCAGCGCGCCCAGCGGGTACACGTGCGTCTGGTTCAGCGTGCGCGCGCGGAACTTGAGCATCTCCACGAGACCGGGCTCGTCGAGCACGGGGTCCGTGTCCGGCGGGCACACGAGGCTCGTCACGCCGCCCGCAGTCGCCGCGGAGACTTCCGACTCGAGCGTGGCCTTGTACTCGTAGCCCGGCTCGCGCAGGCGCGCGGACAGATCGACAAGGCCCGGACACACGATCAGCCCTTTGGCGTCGATGGTCTTGTTGGCATTGAAGTCGGCGGGCGCGCGGCCCACGCCCACGATCTTGCCCGCGGCGATAAAGAGGTCCTGCTCGGCGTCGACGTTCGCGGCCGGATCGATCAGGCGGCCACCCTGGATATGAATTTTCATGTTCGATCAGTAGTGCTTTAGGGACGCGCTATCAAAAGGAAGCGAAGCGGTTCTGACTAGGCGCGCGGCCGCAGACAGTACAAGTGGTACGGCAAGGCCGCGCAACGACGTCAGAATCATTTTGATAGTGCGTCTTAATCGTTGTTACCGGCGACGATGCCCATGACGGCCATGCGGACCGCGATGCCGAAGGTCACCTGATTCAGGATCACCGACTGCGAGCCATCGGCCACGGCGGAGTCGATCTCCACGCCGCGGTTCATCGGTCCCGGGTGCATCACGATGGCATCGGGCTTCGCGAGCGCGAGGCGCTCCGGCGTCAGGCCGTAGGCCTTGAAGTATTCCTGGGCCGATGGCAGCAGCGCCCCGCTCATGCGCTCGTTCTGCAGCCGCAGCATGATGACCACGTCCACGCCCTTGAGGCCTTCTTCCATGTTGTGGAACACGCGAACGCCCATCTGCTCCAGACCGGACGGCAGCAGCGTGCGCGGACCGATCGCGCGTACTTCCGGCACGCCGAGCGTGGTCAGCGCGTGGATGTCCGAGCGCGCCACCCGCGAGTGCAGGATGTCGCCGACGATCGCGACGGTCAGGTTCGTGAAGTCTTTCTTGAAATGCCGGATCGTGTACATGTCCAGCAGGCCCTGCGTCGGGTGCGCGTGGCGCCCGTCCCCGGCGTTGATCACGTGGACGTGCGGGGCCACGTGCTCCGCGATCAGGTACGGGGCACCCGAACTCGCATGGCGCACCACGAACATGTCGGCGGACATGGCCGACAGATTGTTGATGGTATCGAGCAGTGATTCGCCCTTGCTCGTCGAGGACGCGTTGATGTTCAGGTTCAGCACGTCCGCGGACAGCCGCTTGGCGGCGATCTCGAACGTCGTGCGCGTGCGCGTGGAGTTCTCGAAGAACAGGTTGAACACGCTCTTGCCGCGCAGCAGCGGCACCTTCTTGACGTCGCGGTCGGAGTCCGACAGCGAGACGAACTGGCTGGCGGTATCGAGGATGTGCGTGATCATGTCACGCGACAGCCCTTCGATCGACAGCAGGTGCTTCAGCTCACCGTTCTTGGTCAGCTGCGGGTTGCGGAACATCTTGGTCATGGCAGGTCAGGCGCGGGCGGGGGTCGGGTCCGGGTCGGGAAAATCGTGTGGGTATCAGGCGCGTGCCTCGGTCGCGAACGAGAAGCGCGTGGCCGCGCCCTCGCCCGCTCGCGACAGCACCAGCGTGCTGTGCGCCGGCACGTCGATCGTGGCGGACGCGAAGTCGGCGGCCACCGGCAGCTCGCGGCCACCGCGGTCGGCCAGCACGGCAAGCGCGACGCGTGCGGGGCGGCCGTAGTCGAACAGCTCGTTGACCGCGGCGCGGATCGTGCGGCCCGTGGCCAGCACGTCGTCGATCAGCAGGATATTGCGGTCCTGTACCGCGAACGGCAGCGTGGTCGGCTCGGCCTGGCTGTGCAGGCCCTTCTTCGCGTAGTCGTCGCGGTGGAAGGCGACGTTGATCACGCCGTGCTCGCCGAGCTTCAGATCCGCGGCGAGGCGCTCCGCGATCCAGGCGCCGCCGGAATAGATACCGGCGATCGACCACTGCGCGCGGTCCGCGGATGGCATCAGCGCCTGGGCCTGGTCGCGTAGCGCGTGATAGAGCGCCTCGGCGTCGGGGGTGGAGGTCTGCGTCATAGGGGAAGCTCGTCGAAATACTGTTGCAGGATGATACGGGCAGCCTCGGCATCGAGCGCGCCGCGCCGCGCGCCGCCCATGGCGGCCATACGCGACGAGTATCGCTCGTCCACCCAGCTGACCGGCAGGCCGTAGCGGCCGTTGAGCTGGTTGCCGAAGCGGCGGGCCAGCCGCATCGACGGCTGTTCCGGTTCATCGGGGGACGCGTCCGGGTTGACGGGCAGGCCGACCACGAGCTGCACGGGCGACCATTCGCGAATCAGCGCGGACACGGCGTCGAAGCGGGCTTCGACGGTGATATTGGGGACGATCAGCAGCGCGCGGGCCTGGCGGGTCACGAAATTGCCCAATGCCACGCCAATTTTCTTTTCGCCGTAATCGAAGGCAAGTACGGTGCCATCGCGGGGGATGTCGGCCCCCGGCTGCTCAGGCATGCCCCGCCTCTCCGGAAAGCATCGTGACGTCGATGCCCAGCAGGCGCACCGCCGCCGCGAAGCGCTCTTCGGGGGGCACGCTGAAAATGATTTCGGGATCGGCCTGGACCGTGAGCCAGCCATTGCGGCTCAGTTCTTCCTCGAGCTGGCCGGCGCCCCACCCGGCGTAGCCGAGCGTGAGCAGGAAGCGATGCGGCCCGCTGCCGTTGGCCACGGCTTCAAGCACGTCCTTGGAGGTGGTCATCTCGAGCCCGCCCGGCACCGCCAGCGACGACACATAGACGCCCACGGGGTCATGCAGCACAAAGCCCCGCTCGGTCTGAACGGGGCCGCCGAAGTAGACGGGCTGATGCGCCACGGGCTGGATTTCGAGCTTGAGGTCGATCTTGTCGAACAGCGTGGCCATGTCGATGTCGATCGGCCGGTTGATCACCAGGCCGAGCGCGCCGCGCTCGTTGTGCTCGCAAAGGTAGACCACGGAGCCCGAAAAGGTCGGATCGGCCATGCCGGGCATGGCAATCAGGAACTGATTGGTGAGATTGATCGAGGTGACTTCGGGCTTCGCCATGATTTCCATTTTATCAAATCGCCGCCGCTGCTCCGGAAAACTTGTTGCGCGCGACGGCATCGCCGCCGGAGCCACATTCCCGGATGTCAAGCCGACGCCGCGCGGTCAGCCCGCCGGACGCAGGGCCTCAAGGTCTTCCGCCGTGAGCCAGCGCCACTCGCCGGGCGCCAGCGCCGCGTCGAGCACGAGCCCGCCGATCGCGCTCCGGTGCAGGGCCTCGACATGATTCCCGGCCGCCGCGACCATGCGCTTGACCTGATGGTACTTGCCCTGCAGCAACGTGAGGCGGAGGCTGCGCTCTCCCGTGGCCTCGCAGGCATCGGCCGCGATCGGCGCCGGCTCGTCGTCGAGCTGCACGCCGGTACGCAAGGCTTCGACCTGGGCTTCGGTAACCGGTTCGGCCGTGGTGACCTCGTAGACTTTGGGCACCTTCTTCTTGGGCGAGGTCTGCGCATGGATGAACTGGCCGTCGTCGGTCAGCAGCAACAGCCCCGTGGTGTCATGATCCAGCCGGCCGACGGCCTGGACTTCACGCATCCGCAAGGGAACCGGCAGGAGCGTGTACACACTTGGATGATGGCGCGGCCGCTGCGAGCACTCGTAGCCCGTGGGCTTGTTGAGCATCAGGTAGGCCTTGGCGCAGGCGAGCCATTCCTCGCCGTCGACGGTCAGCCGCAGGCCGTCCACCTCGAAGTTCGCGCGCGGGTCGTCGCACAGTTCGCCGTTGACTTCGACGAGCCCGGCTGCGATCAGGTCGCCGCAATAACGTCGGGTGCCAAAGCCTTGCGATTGGAGAATGCGATCGAGTGTCATGTGCTACGGATATCCTGCTGAATTGGGCATGTTGCTATGGTAGGTTACGGCGATGCCCAATTCTCGTTCCCCATCGACTCCCGCCAGCCGCGTGCCGTACCGGATCGAACACCGGTTCGCGCGCGGCCTGGTCTGGTTCCGCCGCGACTTGCGCGCCGACGACCATGCGGCGCTGCATTATGCCCTCAAGCACTGCGAGAAGGTGTGGTGCGTGTTCGTGTTCGACCGCGAGATCCTGGATCCGCTGCTGGCGCGCGGGTTGCGCGCCGACCGCCGCATCGCGTTCATCCTCGCCTCGCTCGCCCCGCTCAGGGCCACGCTGGAACAGGCCGGCGGCGGCCTGATCGTGCTGGACGACACCGCGCGGCAAGCCATCCCGAAGCTGGCGGCCGGGCTCGATGTCGAGGCGGTCTTCACGAACCATGACTATGAACCCTCGGCCATCGCCCGCGATGCCGACGTGCGCGACGCGCTGGCCGGCGACTCGCGTGTGTTCTTCACGTTCAAGGATCAGGTCATCTTCGAGGCCGACGAAGTCCTGACGGGCGGCGGCACGCCGTTCTCGGTCTTCACGCCTTACAAGAACGCATGGCTGCGTACCGTGCAGCCGTTCGACCTCCGTCCCTACTCGATCGAGCCGTATCTGGGCGCGCTGGCGCCGGTGCCCCGGCCGTGGCAGCGCGCGCTGCCGGCCGCGGAAGATCTGGGCTTTGCGGAGAGCAATCTGGCCGAGGTGGCCATGCCCACGGGAAGCGACGGCGCGCATGCGCTGTTCGACGACTTCCTCGAGCGCATCGGCGACTACGAGCGGCAGCGCAATTTCCCGGCCGTGCGCGGTCCCAGCTACCTGTCCGTGCATCTGCGCTTCGGCACGATCTCCATCCGCACGCTCGCGCGCACCGCGCACGAGATCGTGCTGCGCGGCGGCGCCGCGGCGCCGGGCGCGGCCGTTTGGCTATCCGAGCTGATCTGGCGCGACTTCTACTTCATGATCCTGCATCACCATCCGCGCGTGGCGGAAGGCAAGTCGTTCCACGCCGAGTACGACAAGCTGCGCTGGGTCGAGGCAACGGCGGGAGACCGGTACTTCGAAGCATGGTGCGCCGCGCGGACGGGCTATCCGCTCGTCGATGCCGCGATGCTGCAGATCGCGCAGAGCGGCTACATGCACAACCGGCTGCGCATGGTGACGGCCAGCTTTCTGATCAAGGATCTCGGCGTCGACTGGCGGCGCGGCGAGCAGTATTTCGCCGACCAGCTCAATGACTTCGACTTCTCGGCGAACAACGGCGGCTGGCAGTGGGCGGCTTCTACGGGCTGCGATGCGCAGCCCTACTTCCGCATCTTCAATCCGGTCACCCAGTCCGAGAATTTCGACCCGGAGGGCCGCTTCATTCGCAAGTACCTGCCCGTACTGGAGAAACTGCCGCAGAAGTACATCCATGCGCCGTGGACCGCGCCCGAGCGCGTGCTTGCTGAAGCGGGCGTGAAGCTTGGCGTCAACTACCCGCGCCCGATCGTGCAGCACGACGTGGTCCGCGCGGAAACGCTGGAGCGGTATGGCGTGGTGAAGGGGAAGGCTTCCGGCCGGCTGCCCACCCCCTGAAGAGTCGGGAAGGCGACCGGGAAGCAGGCAATCGGGAAAGCCGGCGGCTCAGGCCGCCAGCATCGCGCTCTCGCGGTAGTGCCGCTGCGCGTCCTCGGGCCGATCGGTGTCCTCGAACAGGCGGGCCAGCGCGAGGTGCGCGCGCACGCGCAGGCGGCGCTGCGATTCGGGCTCGGCGTACTTGAGCGCGCGCTCGAAGCTCGACTGCGCCTTGCCCCACAGCTGCTGACCGAGGCACAGCACGCCGAGCGTGTAGTACAGGTCCGCATCGTTGGGATGCTGTGCAAGCCATTGCTCGGCCTGCTGAATCTGCGGCAGCGCGCGGCCCGGCTCGGCGCAATCGGCATAGCGCTGCACGAGGCGGCTGTCCCAGTTGACCTTGAGCGCGTCTTCGACAATGCGCCGGGCTTCGTTCTGATGGCCCAGTGCCGAGAAATAGCGCGCCGCGGGTTCCGCGATGCGCACCGCGCGGCGTTCGTCCGTCGACAGCGACTTCCAGAAATACAGCAGCGCGTCCGCGTCGTGCCGGCGCTCTTCGAGCATTGCTTCCACGGCCATCTGCTTGAGCCGCAGCGCGAGCACAGGGTGCAGCGCGTTGCGTTTCTCCAGCGAGCGCGCGAGACGCAGCACCTCGGACCAGTTCTTCAAATGCTGATGCGCGCGCAGCGCGATGCGCTGCACGTGGATCTGGCGGCCGCCCTGAGCCTGCAATTGCGCGATGGTTTCCAACGCGCCTTCGGCGTCGCGGGCATCGACGAGCAACTCCGCCATCGAGACGAGGCGCGCCTGTTCGCGCTCGGGATCGGTGACCTGTGCCATCCATACGTCGCGGCGGTCCGATTCCTGCATGCGGTGCGCCGCGCGCGCGCCGATCAGCGCCGCGGTCTGGGCCTGCTCGGGCCACGCCTGCGCGTCGCGCGCGGCGCGTTCCGCCCGCGCGAAGCGGCCCGCGAACAGGTTCTCGATCGACTCGCGCAGCGCGGCCTGCGCCTTGCTCATGCGGCTGCGCTCGCGATACGCCGACGCGCGGCGCGGCATCTCGAAGATATGCCGGATGGTCGACAGCACCGTCCATGCGACGAAGAACGCCAGCAGCAGCAATGCCAGCGCGAGGTTCAGCGACAGTTCCACCCGATACGGCGGATAGAACAGCACGACGTTGCTGTGATTGAACTGCGTGAACAGCGCGAGCCCCACCGCGCCGCCAAACAGGACCGCTACCCAGAACAGGAGCCGCATGCGCTTACTCCTTCTTGAGCGCGCGCAGCGCGCCCAGGCTTTCGCCCATGGTCGGCAGCGTCACGGTGACGGCATTCGCCTGCGCCTGGCGCAGCAGCGTGAGCACACCCTGCACGCGGCGCGAGCGTGTATCGAAGTAGCGCGTGATCATGGCCTGCGCGGCGGCCAGGTCGTTACGGAAGACGGGCTCGTTGCGCGACAGCAGCGCAAGGCGCGCGTTGAGCAGGCGCAGCTTGACGTTCTCCCGCAGGAACCAGCCCTGGTCGCCGGAGAGCAGCAGCGCATTGGCGTCGTCCACCTTCCGAATGCGGATGACCTGCGACAGTTCGTCGAGCACGTAGTCCCACAGGCGCACGGCGTAGTTGCGCGAGGACGCCGGCGCGGCGGCCGCCGGGGCGGAGGCCGGGGCCGCCGGAGCCGATGCGCCCTCGCCGGTCCGGCGGTCGATCATGCGTTCGCTCGAGATCAGCGGCAGCGAGTCGATCTGGTTGATCGACTCGTCGAGCTTGATCGCGGCGCCCGTCAGGTCGGTGTCGGGCACGGCCTTCATGCGCGCGATGTCGCGCGCGATCGCGCGGCGCAGCAGGTTGTACTCAGGTTTGTCGCTGCGCGCGAGGCGGGCGTCCGCCGACTGCAGCGCCGCCAGCGCGACCTGCACGTTGCCCGTGAGCTGCAGCTGCTGCCCCGCATTCGTGAGCAGTTGCTGGATCTCGGCAATCTCCCAGTCGTCGCGGTTGCGCATCAGGTCCTGATAGACCTGCTCGAGCGCGGCCTGCTTGTCGCGCGTCTCGCCGACCCGATCGTCGAGCGCGCCGAGCTTGGCCTGCAGCTCCTTGACCGCGTCTTGCGCGTTGCGGGACAGCACGCGCGTTTCCTGCACGAGCGTGTCGTTGCTCTGCTGGCGCCGGGCGAGTTCTTCGGTGAGATGTTCCACGCGCCGCTGCAGCCACCAGAAGCCGGCGGCCATCACGATCAGCAGCAGAATGGCCACGGGCCACCAGGGATTGAACCGGCGCCCGGGCGCCGCCGCGGGATGTGGGGAGACGTGCGGGGGAACGTGCGGGGGGACGGTGCCGGCCGCCGGAGGCGGTGCGGCAGCGGGAACGGAGTGGGTGGTCTGGTTATCTGTCGTCACGCGATCGACCTTCGTTGACGTAAATGTCGGCTCATGTTGTGGCGCATCGCCCGATGCCGCATGCGCGCGGCGCGCCGTGCCGCCCGTGCTTTGCGCGGATGGCGCGGATGCCGCCGATGGCGCCGCGGCCGGGGACGGTGCTGACGGCGGCGCCGCGACGGGCTGCGGAGGCGTCGGTAGCGTCTGGGGCGCTGGCGCCTGCGCCGCCGTCGCCGCCAGCGCGGGACCCGCATGGGCATCGGCCCATTGCCGGCACGCGGCCAGCAGTCCCGCATCGCCGGGCGCGGCGGGCAGGACGTGCGCGAATCCCAGCGACTCGGCCTGCGCCGCGATTCTCGCATGCGGCGTGATGCACTGCACCTGAAGCAGCCGGGCGAGCTCCTGCGGCGACAGGTGCAAGCGGGCCAGCGCATCGAGGTTGCGTACGGCCTCGGAGCTCGTCAGCAGCCATGCCTGCGGCGGCGCGTCGGGGCGCAATCCGTCGCGTACGGCCTGCCATTGCATGGCGCTCGGCTCCGGCAGCGTGCGGCGATAGGCTTCGACCGCTTCGACCGTCGCGCCCGCGTCGCGCAGGCGCTCCGCGAGCCAGTCGCGGCCGCCGTTGCCGCGGATGATCAGGACGCGCTTGCCCGCGTAACCGCCGATCGACGGCAGGCGGTCGAGGCGAGACCATAACGCTTCCGAGTCGAAGCGCGCGGGTTCGTCCGTACCGCTACCGTGGCCATTACCGTTGCCATCACCGTTGCCATTGTCGTCGCCATTGCCATTGCCGCCCTCGGCCCCGGCAGGGGCAACCACGGTATGGGTGGGTGCGGCGATGCCGCGCTCGGCCAGCGCCGCCACCGACGACGGGCCGACCACGGCCACGGGCACCTCTGCGGGCCATTGCGCGACGGCGGCATTCTGCACCTGCGCGAGCGCGTCGAGTGCGTAGGCGATGGCGTTGGGGCTGACGAAGACGACGAGCGCATAGTCCGACAGATGCGCGAGCGCCGCGCGCAGCGGCGCGTCATCTTCGGTCGGGCCGATCGCGAGCAGCGGAAAACCGAGCACGTCGAGGCCGTGCGTATGCAGGGCCTCGGTCAGTTGCCGGGACTGCCCGGCGGGTCGCGTGACGACGACGGTCGGACGCGGCATGCGTGTCCTCAGGCCGGGGCCGGGCCAGTGCCCGTGCCGTCAGATGAGGCCGCTTGCGCGGCGCGGCCGGCGGTGTCCGCGGTTGTGTCCGCGGTGGTGCCTGCGCTCGTCCCTGCGGTCGTGCCGGCCGCGCCGGGGGCCATGCTGCCGGCCGGCTCGACAAGCTTGTCCGCGGGATGCGCGGCCTCCAGCACGGCGAGGATCTCGCCCGCGCCCTGGCCCAGCAGATCGCCGGCCACGGCGCTGCCCAGCTGTTCGGCCTGCGCGGCGCTGGTCACGCGCGCCATCGCATGCGCGCGCACGTTGCGGCTGCCATCGGGCATCGCGACGAACGCGTCCAGTTGCAGATCTTCACCGTGCCAGCGCGCATGCGCGCCGAGCGGGACCTGGCAGGACCCGCCAAGCCGGCGCGACACCGCGCGCTCGGCCAGCACGGCCATCGCGGTGGTGGCGTCGTTGAGCGGCGCGAGCCACTCGGCGAGTTCGGGCCGGTCCGAGCGGATCTCGATGCCGAGCGCGCCCTGCCCTGCCGCGGGCAGCGACGACTCCGGTCCAATCAGCGCGCGGATGCGATCGCCGAGGCCGAGCCGCTTGAGCCCCGCCGCGGCGAGGATGATCGCGCCATAGTCGCCGCGATCGAGCTTGCCGAGACGCGTGTCGAGGTTGCCCCGCAGCGGCTTGATAACGAGGTGCGGATAACGGGCGCGCAGCGCGGCCTCGCGGCGCAGGCTCGACGTGCCGACGACGGCGCCGGGCGGCATCTCGTCGAGCGAGGCGTACCGCGAGGACACAAACGCGTCGCGCGCATCTTCGCGCGTCATGACGGCCGTGAGCGTGAAGCCTTCCGGCAGCTCCATCGGCACGTCCTTTAGAGAATGCACGGCGAGGTCGGCACGGCCTTCGGCCATTGCGATCTCCAGTTCCTTGACGAACAATCCTTTCCCGCCGACCTTCGAAAGCGTCCTGTCGAGAATTTGATCACCCCTTGTCGTCATGCCGAGAATGGACACATCGCAGGCGGGATAGTATTGTTGCAACGCAGCACGCACATGCTCGGCCTGCCACAGCGCGAGACGACTCTCGCGGGAAGCAATGACCAGCTTGTGCGGGGCGGAAGAAGAGGCGGGTGCTTGCATGCGCGCATGGTAGCACGCACCCTTGCCGGTTCCGACGCTCAACCGTGCTGCATACGGGGCGCAATGTCAGACCCGAATCAGGCAGTGACCCACCCAGACCGATAAGAGACAACAGGAGATTGCATGACGCAGCCCGCTGCGCGCCCCACCGGCCGGACCCGTCCCGCCGGCAGCAAGACCAGTGCAAGGAAACTGGCAGCAAGCGCCCCGAAAGACACTTCCAGTCCCACCCCCAATGCGCCCAACGGTGCCCCGCAGCTGACCGTGGTTTCGGTGGTATCGGGCAGCGCGTCGGCGCCCACGCGCCGCGCCGGGTCGAACAGGACGGCCGACAAGAAGGCCGACAAGACGGCTGACAAAGACCTGCCGCTCCGGGAGGACATCCGCTTCCTCGGCCGGTTGCTCGGCGACTGCGTGCGCGAGCAGGAAGGCGAAGCCGCCTTCGACCTCGTCGAGACGATCCGCCAGACCGCCGTGCGCTTCCGCCGCGAGAACGACCGGGCCGCCGGCGCCGAGCTCGACCGCCTGCTCAAGCGGCTGTCGCGCGACCAGACCAACTCGGTTGTGCGAGCGTTCAGCTATTTCTCGCACCTGGCCAATATCGCCGAGGACCAGCACCACAACCGCCGCCGCCGCGTCCACGCGCTGGCGGGGTCGCCGCCGCAGCCCGGCAGCATCGCGCGCGCCCTCGAGGCCATCGACGCGGCCGGCGTCACCGGCAAGCAGCTGCGCGAGTTTCTCGACCAGGCGCTGATCGTCCCCGTGCTGACCGCGCATCCGACCGAGGTGCAGCGCAAGAGCATCCTGGACGCGGAACGCGAGATCGCGCGCCTGCTGGCCGAACGCGACCTGCCGATGACCGCGCGCGAGCGCGACCACAACACCGCGCAACTGCGCGCGCGCGTGACTACGCTGTGGCAGACGCGCATGCTCCGCAATACGCGGCTGATGGTCGTCGACGAGATCGAAAACGCCCTCTCCTATTACCGCACCACGTTCCTCCACGGCATTCCGCGCCTGATGTGCGAGATCGAGGAGGACATCGCCGCCGTCTTCCCGGCCACGCGCAAGAGCAAGAGCGCCCAAAGCGCGCCGCCGCCGCTCGCGCCGTTCCTGCAGATGGGCTCGTGGATCGGCGGCGATCGCGACGGCAATCCCAATGTCACGGCGGAGACGCTCGAGCATGCCGCGCGGCAGCAGTCGCAGATGATCCTGGAGTGGTACCTAGACGAACTGCACGCGCTCGGCGCGGAGCTGTCGATGTCGTCGCTGATGGTCGATGCCAGCCCCGAGCTGATGGCGCTTGCCGACGCATCGCCCGACCATTCGGATCATCGCGCCGACGAACCGTATCGCCGCGCGCTGATCGGCATGTACGCACGCCTTGCCGCCACCGCGCACGCGCTGACCGGCCACACGACGATGCGCCATCCGGTGGCCGACGTCGAGCCGTACGCCAATGCCGAAGCGTTCGCGGCCGACGTGCGCATCGTCGTCGAATCCCTGCGGACGCATCACGGTGAAGCGCTGGCCCGCGCGCGCATCGACTCGCTCGCGCGCGCCATCGCGGTGTTCGGCTTCCACCTCGCGTCGATCGACATGCGGCAGGTGTCGGACGTGCATGAAGCAGTGATCGCCGAGCTGCTGGCGGTGGCCGGCGTCGAGGCCGACTACGCGTCGCTGCCCGAGGAGCGCAAGCGCGCGCTGCTGCTCGACGAATTGCGCCAGCGCCGTCCGCTCACGCTGCCGTATCACGAATACTCGGAACAGACGCGCGGCGAACTCGCCATCTTCTCCCGCGCCCGCGAAATGCGCGCGCGCTTCGGCGACCGTGTGGCGCGCAACTACATCATCTCCCACACGGAAACGCTATCGGACCTGATCGAGGTGATGCTGCTGCAGAAGGAAGCCGGCATGCTGCGCGGCACGCTCGGCAGCAAGACCGACCCCGCGCGCATGGAACTGATGGTGATTCCGCTGTTCGAGACCATCGAGGACTTGCGCAACGCCGCCGGCATCATGGAGTCGCTGCTCGACCTGCCGGGCTTCGCCTCGGTCATCGCCGCGCACGGCGGCGAGCAGGAAGTCATGCTCGGCTACTCGGATTCCAACAAGGACGGCGGCTTCCTGACGTCGAACTGGGAACTGTACAAGGCGGAGCTCGCGCTCGTGAAACTGTTCGAGACGCGCCGCGTGAAGCTGCGGCTGTTCCATGGCCGCGGCGGCACCGTCGGCCGTGGCGGCGGCCCGACCTATCAGGCCATCCTGTCGCAGCCGCCGGGCACCGTGAACGGACAGATCCGCCTGACCGAACAGGGCGAGATCATCAACAGCAAGTTCGCGAATGCCGAGATCGGCCGCCGCAATCTGGAGACCGTGATCGCGGCCACGCTGGAAGCGTCGCTGCTGCCGACCCAGAACGCGCCGAAGGAACTGGCCGCGTACGAGGCCGTGATGCAGCAGCTGTCGGATCACGCGTTCCGCGCGTACCGCGAGCTGGTCTACGAGACGCCCGGCTTCAAGGACTACTTCTTCGCCACGACGCCGATCACCGAGATCGCGGACCTGAACCTCGGTTCGCGTCCGGCCTCGCGCAAGCTCATGGACAAGACGCAGCGCCGCATCGAGGACCTGCGCGCGATTCCGTGGGGCTTCTCGTGGGGGCAGTGCCGGCTGCTGCTGCCGGGCTGGTTCGGCTTCGGCAGCGCGGTCAAGGCGATGCTCGACGCGGCGGGTGGCAGCGACAAGGACGGCAAGTCGCGCAAGGCCGCGGAGGCCACGCTGCGCCGCATGGTGAAGAACTGGCCGTTCTTCTCCACGCTGCTGTCGAACATGGACATGGTGCTGGCCAAGACCGATCTGGCCGTTGCCTCGCGTTATGCGGCATTGTGCGAAGACAAGGTGCTGCGCAAGACGGTGTTCGCGCGCATCAGCGCCGAGTGGCACCTGACCTGCGAGATGCTGGCGCTGATCACGGGCCGGCAGGAGCGGCTGTCCGACAACCCCCTGCTCGCACGTTCGATCAAGAACCGCTTTGCCTACCTCGATCCGCTGAACCATCTGCAGGTGGAACTGCTCAAGCGGTATCGCGCGGGCAAGGACTGCGACGATGTGCGCGTCCGCCGCGGCATCCATCTGACGATCAACGGCGTCGCGGCGGGATTGCGCAATAGTGGCTGAACCGGGGCCTGTATTGCGGCCTACTTCAGGCTCTGCAGATAGCGATACAGCGCATCGAGGTCGGTGTCGTTCATATGCGCGAACGAGGCAAACGGCATCACGCGGCTCACATCGGAGCCGTCGGGCCGCTTGCCCGTGCGCATCATCGTGACGAAGCGCGCGGCATCGCCGTAGGGCCGCATCGCGCGCGAATCCGCGTGCAGGTTGGCCGCGTCCGGCCAGTCGGGCGGCGCGCCCGGGATCTTGCCACCTTTCAGGTTGGCGCCATGGCAGCCCATGCAGGCATTGGCCACGTAGGCGCCGTATTCGACCGTCGGGGCAACGGTGACGGCCGTCGCGGGCGGCAGCGTGTGGTCGATTTTTTCGGCGGCGTCCTTCACCACGCCGGCGCCATAGAGGCCGCGCACGAACCAGGGCATCCTGACCTCGCCATGCTGCGCGCCGCCGGGCGTGGGCGGCAGGCTGCGGAGGTAGCCGACCAGCGCCGCGAAGTCCTCGTTGGACAGCCGGTTGTAGTCCTCGCTTGGCATGACGAGCAGCGGACGGCCCGAGGGCGCCACGCCATGACGGATCGCGAGGTCCCAGTCCTGCGGGCGATAGCGGGCGATGCCCGGGTTCGCGGACGTCAGGTCCGGCGATCGCACGTAGAATCCGTTGGGCTCGTCGAACACGACCTTGCCAGCACCGTTGGCGCCGTGGCACTCCATGCAGCCCCGCGACAGATACAGGTACTTGCCGTGCGCGATGGAGGCCGCGTCCTCGCGGTAGCTCACGGGCTGCAGGTCGGGCACCTTGACGGTCCGCTGCAATTTCTGACCGCCCCAGTACCAGGTGCCGCCGACGGCGACCACCACGACCACAACGAATGTAACCAGTGCCGCCGAGGCAATCCGGAAGAAGCGCGCGATATCCATGGGAGCCCTCTCTCTTTTCTTGTTGTGCCGCCCGATTCCAGCGGGGCGTGCACTCGCGATCTGTGCGCGATGGTACAGACTTGTCGCGCGCCGCAGAACCGCGGTTTTTCGGGTCCGCACGCTTTGCCGCGCCGGCGCCCTACCAAAATTCCGCTAAAGATGCCAGCCCCAACAACGGACCCTCGTCCCGCCTATCTCTGGCCTCAAACAGCCGTTGGCGGCCTTACAGTGCGGGCTAGCCTCGGGTTCGTGTGACCGCAATTGACCCCCTTGTGACTCACGCTCCAGCCCGGAAACGAACAGATCCCGCATGACGCCAGAATCGGCCGCCAATTCGCGCAGCACGCCTTCCCCGACGCGCCCCCCCGCGCTCGCCCCGGCGCCCCAGCCAGCCACCGCCCTGCCGTGGCGCCCCCTGCTGTTGGCCGGCGTGGGCGCATTCGTGCTCGCCGCGTCCGGAATCTGGCTCTCCCGGCTGCCGGGCAACGCCGCCGCCCTGTGGTTCGCGAATGCCTTCGGCCTCGGCATGCTGTTGCAGCGGCCGCGTCATGAGGCACGGTGGCTCCTGGCCGCCATGTTCGGCGGGTACATGTTGGCCAACTGGCTGGGTCGCGATACCGTATTGGTGTCGGCACTGCTTTCGCTGGCTAACCTGCTGGAGATCATCTGCTCGGTGACGCTGCTGCGACTGATGACGGCCCATATGGGTAACGTCCGGTCCGGGCCGCTCGCCAGCTTCGCGCTCACGCTCGGCGTGGCCGCGACGGTCGGCCCGGCCGTCGGCGCGCTCGCGGGCGCGGCGGTGCTGGCGCAGGCCTACGGTACGCCGTTCACGCGCGTCTGGTGGACCTGGTGGAACGCCAGCGCGCTGGGCATGGTCATGCTGCTGCCGCTGATGACGTCCGTGACGCGGGCGCGCGTGAGCGCGACGCTCCAGCGCGGCCTGCTCGTACGCCTGAGCGTCCTCCTCGTGATCGCCGTGGCGATCGGCGCGGTCGCCGTCATGCAGGCGCACGATCCGTTCGTCGCGATGTCGCTGCCGCTGGTCGTGGCGGCGCTGCTCAGCAATCCCTTCGCCACCGCCCTGCTGACACTGATCTCGACGCTCGCGGCCGAGTTCATCGCGCTGGCCTCTGGCACGCCGGGCGTCGCGATGCAGAAGCTGCCGCTCTCCGCCGCCGCGATCATGGTGTTTCCGGTGTGCATCGCGCTGATGACCGAACAGAACCGCGCCGGCCGCGCGCACCTGCGCAACAGCGAGCGCCGCTTTCGGCAGGCGATGGAACATTCGGCGATCGGCATGGCGCTGGTCGCGCTGGACGGGCGCTGGCAGATGGTCAATCGCGCGCTGACCGACCTGCTGGGCTACACCGCCGACGAACTCCGCGGCCGTCCGTTCCAGTTGATGACCCACCCGGACGACCTTGCCGCCGACCTGCGGCAGGTGGAACGCCTGCTGGCCGGGGAGATCGATTCCTACCGCATGGAAAAGCGCTACCGGCACAAGGACGGGCACTACCTGTGGGCGCTGCTGGCGGTGTCCCTCGTCCGCGACGAAATTACCGGCGAGCCCGTGCACTTCATTTCGCAGGTGGAGGACATCGATGCCCGGCGGCTGGCGCAGGAGCAGCTCGAACAGCTGTCGCGCCGCACCCAGCTCGCGGTGGAAGCCGGCGGCGTGGGCATCTGGGAATGGGATTTCACGAATGCGTCCATCACGTGGGACGCGCGCATGCACGCCCTTCACGGCACCACGCCGGAGCTCGGCACGCCGACGCTGGCCGAGTGGATCGCGATGCTGCATCCCGAGGACGTGAGCCGCGTCAGCAGCGAGATGCGCCAGGCCATCCGCGGCCTGCAGCGCTTCGATACGGAGTACCGCATCGTGCGGCCCACGGGCGAGATCCGCCACGTGCGCGCGATGGCGATGGTGTCGCGGCAGGAGGATGTGCGTGCCACCGACCGCGAGGGCAGCAGGGAAGGCAGCATGACCCGCGCCCTGGTCGGCACCAACTGGGACATCACGGAGCAGCGGCGGCTGACGTCCGCGCTGTTCGAGGAGAAGGAACGGCTCCAGATCACGCTGCGCTCGATCGGCGACGCGGTCATCTGTACCGATGCCGCGATGCGCGTGACCTTCCTGAATCCGATTGCCGAACAGCTGACCGGCTGGAGCATGGACGCCGCGATGGGCCAGCCGCTCGAGCAGGTGTTCCGCATCGTCGATGAACTGACCGGCGAGGTGATTCCAAGCCCCGTCGAGCAGTGCCTGCAGTCGCTGCGCCCCGCCTATCTGCAGGAGGGCGCCGTGCTGCAGAGCCTGACCGGCGAACGCCACGACGTGCAGGACTCCGCGGCGCCCGTGCTGACGGGCAATGGCGACGTGCTCGGCGCGGTGCTCGTATTCCAGGACATCACCAGTTCGCGCGCGCTGCAGCGCGAACTCGCCCATTCCGCCACGCACGATGCGCTGACGGGCCTGCCCAACCGCGCGTGGTTCGAGAAGAAGCTGCGCGAGGCCTGCGAAGCCGCGCGCCAGCACGGTCATCGCAGCGCGCTGTGCTTCATCGATCTGGACCGCTTCAAGATCGTCAACGACACGGCCGGTCACGGCGCGGGCGACGTGCTGCTGCGCGAGCTCGGCTATGTGATTCGGCATCACGTGCGCCCCGACGACTTGCTGGCGCGCCTTGGCGGGGACGAATTCGCGCTGCTGCTCAAGGACTGCACGGTCGATCAGGCCGACCACGTATGCCAGAAGGTCATCGACGCGATCCGGGGCCGCCGCTTCCCGTGGGACGGCCGCGTCTACGACGTGGGCGCCAGTATCGGCATCGCGGCGATCGACAGCGAAGTGCCGCCGGTGGGCGAGTTGATGAGCCGCGCCGACGTGGCGTGCTATGCCGCCAAGGCCGCGGGCCGCAACCGCGTGTCGGTGTACCGTCGCGACGAGAGCGATGCGCGCCGCCATCATCGTGAACTGGAAGTCGCCGCGGGCATCCACTCGGCGCTCGAGGCCAATCGCTTCCGGCTGTACGCGCAGGAGATCCGCGCGCTGCGGCCGGAGGCCGATGCCGCCTGCCATATCGAAATCCTCGTGCGCATGGTCGACGAGAGCGGCACGCTGGTCATGCCGGGCGCGTTTATCCCCGCAGCCGAACGCTACGACCTGATGGGCCATATCGACCGCTGGGTCATCCGGAATGTGCTGCACGACTTTGGGCCGCGCCTCGCCGCCATCCCGGGCCTGTCCGTGTCGATCAACCTCTCGGCCAACTCGCTCGGCGAGCCGTTTCTGCTGCCCTTCCTGCACGCCGCGCTCGACGAATCCGTGCTCCCGGCCCGGCGCATCCGCCTGGAGATCACCGAGACCGCGCTGATCAACAACATGTCGGCCGCCAACCGGCTCGTCGCGGAGATGCGCCGCGCGGGCTGCACGGTCGCGCTCGATGACTTCGGCGCGGGACTCTCGTCGTTTTCCTACCTCAAGCAGTTCCCGGTCGACTATCTGAAGATCGACGGAAGCTTTATCCGCAACCTCGCGGACAACGTGGTCGATCGCGAAATCGTCAGCTCGATCAACGACATCGGCCACCGGCTAGGCGTCCGTACGGTGGCGGAGTCCGTCGAGGACGAACAGACGCTCCACACCCTCCGCGCGATCGGCGTGGATTACGCCCAGGGCTACGTCATCGGCCGCCCGATGCCGCTCGAGTCCTTCATCGCCGACGCCACGCACCAGGCGGCGGAAACGCCACCCTCTCCGTAAGCCCTGCCTCCAGGGCGTTCGGTTTTCCGAACGCTTGCGCGCCACCGCCGTTCGGGCTTCCGTACGGCGGGGCTGGCGCACGTCCGTCGGGGATCAATTTTTCCTTTGTATTCATGGCTTTACGTCAGCGCCGGCGTCACGGCGAGCTGGCACGGCTCGTGCGATTCCGGGGCGCGCGTTTTTTTCGCGCCGCATTTCCCATAACGAGAAAGTTGCCGCCCCCCATTTGGCGTCACGGCCCTGCCGATACCGAAGGAAGACAAACTCCACGATGAAACTCAAACGACTGCCCACCCTGATCTTCATCGCGATGCTGCTCGGCGTACTGGCCGGCACCGCGGCGCACCATCTGGCACCGGACGCGGACACCGCGAAATCGATCGCTGACCACCTCTCCATCCTGACCGACGTGTTTCTTCGGATGATCAAGATGATCATCGGCCCGCTCGTGTTCGCGACGCTCGTGTCTGGCATCGCCAGCATGGGGGACGGCCGCGCCGTCGGCCGCATCGGCCTCAAGGCGATGCTGTGGTTCGTGGGCGCCTCCATCACGTCCCTGCTGCTGGGCCTGATCATGGCCAACGTGCTGACGCCGGGTCTCGGCATGAACCTGCCGCTGCCGCCAGCCGACGCCGTGTCCAGCGTCAAGACCGCATCGCTGAACCTGCGCGACTTCATCGCGCACATGTTCCCGAAGAGCTTCGTGGAGGCGATGGCCACCAACGAGATCCTGCAGATCGTGGTGTTCTCGCTGTTCTTTGGCTTCGCGCTCGGCACCGTCAAGGACGGCGTGGGCAAGCCCGTGCTCGCGGGCATCGAGGGTCTCGCGCAGGTCATGCTCAAGGTAACCAACTACGTGATGGCGTTCGCGCCGATCGGCGTGTTTGGCGCGATCTCGGCGGTCATCACGGCGCAGGGCCTCGGCGTGCTGGCGGTGTACGCCAAGCTGCTCGGCAGCTTCTACCTCGGTCTGGCGCTGCTGTGGGCGGCCCTGCTCGCCGGCGGCGCGGTCTTCCTCGGCCGCGACGTGTTCTCGCTGGTGCGTACCCTGCGCGCCCCGCTGATGATCGGCTTCGCCACGGCCAGCAGCGAGTCCGCGTATCCGAAGGTCATCGAGCAGCTGACCCGCTTCGGCGTCAAGCCGCGCATCACGAACTTCGTGCTGCCGCTCGGCTACTCGTTCAACCTCGACGGCTCGATCATGTACACGTCGTTCGCCGCGCTGTTCGTCGCGCAGGTGTACGGCATCCATCTGTCGCTGACGCAGCAGATCACGATGCTGCTGGTGCTGCTGGTCACCAGCAAGGGCATCGCCGGCGTACCGCGCGCGTCGCTGGTCGTCGTGGCCGCGGTGCTGCCGATGTTCGGCCTGCCCGAGGCGGGCATCCTGCTCGTGCTCGGCATCGACCACGTGCTGGACATGGGCCGCACGGTGACCAACGTGCTGGGCAACGCGATCGCCACCACGGTCGTCGCGCGCAGCGAGAACGCGATCGGCGCGCCCGATCTTTCCGAAGACGAGGCGGACGACAACGCCGTCTCTCCGCAGGGCGCGGGCCTGGGCACGAGCCAGGTTCTGGCGGGCAAGTAACACCGTCCGCCCGCGCATGCGAGGGCCTCGCCACCGATCCGGTGGCGGGGCCTTTTTTTCGGACTCGCGCTTGCCCGCTCAATGATTGCTTAGTCAATATTTGCGCGGGTCGATTTCTCTCCGGCATTGCCGCGATGTGGTAAAAGGGCTGCCATGCAGCACGAAGACCTCGTCATTCCGTCCACCGCCGCCACACCCGCAAGACCCCGCGTCGCGCTCTCCCTGTTGGCCCTGTTGGTGCTTGCCGCGCTCATCGCCGCGGCGAGCTGGTTCGGCTATCGCTATACGTATGACGCCGCCCTCGCGCGCCAGGCCGAGCGCGGCCAGGTGCAGCTGCGGCTCTACGCGCAGGCACTCGACAGCGAGCTCGCGCGTTACGACTACGTACCGAGCCTTCTGTCCCTCGACGCGCGCATCGACGCGCTGCTGCACGATTCGAAGGACCCCACGCGCGTCGCGGAGGCCAACGTCTACCTTGCCGCGCTGAACGCGCGCGCGGGCACGCGCGTGGTCTACGTGCTGGATGCGCGGGGACACGTGGTCGCCACCAGCAACTACCAGCGTCCCGACAGCTACCTCGGCGAGGACCTGAGCTTCCGTCCGTATTTCCACACGGCCATCGAAGGCCAGCTCGGCCGCTTCTACGGCGTCGGTACCACGCGTAGCGAGTCCGGTTACTACCTGTCCGCGCCGCTCGGCGACCGCGACCATCCGTCCGGTGTCGCCGTCGTCAAGATTGGCCTCGAACCGCTCGAGAACCGCTGGCAGGGCGCGGACAGCCAGATGCTGCTCGCCGACGAGAACGGCGTGGTCATCCTCGCGTCCGATCCATCGTGGAAACTCGCCGCGGTGCGCGAGATTCCGCCGGACCTGCGCGCGCGGCTAGACCAGACGCTTCAATACAACCGCGCGCCGCTGCCGACGCTGGCGCTCACCACCGTGCGCACGCTCGGCTCCGGCCCGGGCCCCGGCGGCGACGCGCTCGTCAGGCTCCGGCAGGGCCCGCCAATGCTCGCGCAGCATGCCTCGCTCCCGGGGACGGGGTGGGACCTCACGCTGCTGACGAACACCTCGCAGGCGCGACTGGCCGCGCTGAATACCGCGGCGCTCGCCGGCGTGGTCACCGCCTTCGTGCTGCTGCTGGCGGCCGCGTGGAACGTGCGGCGCCGCATCGTCAGCGAGCGGCTGGCCGCGCGCCATGCGCTGGAGGCCGCCAACAACGAGCTCGAGCGCAAGGTCGCCGAGCGGACGGCTGACCTGTCGGCCGCGAACCATCAACTGCACGCCGAGGTGGCGGAGCGCATCCGCACGGAGTCGTTCCTGCGGCAGGCGCAGGACGGCCTGATGCAGGCGGGCAAGCTCGCCGCGGTGGGCCAGATGTCGGCCGGCATCGCGCACGAACTGAACCAGCCGCTCGCCGCGCTGCGCACGCTGTCCGGCAACGCCTGCAAGTTCCTCGATCGCGGCGACGCGGCCACGACGCGCGACAACCTCGAGAAGATCATCGCGCTGGTCGAACGCATGGGCCGCATCACCGGCGCGCTCAAGTCCTTCGCGCGCGATCCGGCCAGCGGGCCGCGCCGCTGCGCGAAGCTCGCGGACGCCGTGGACAACGCGCTGTTCCTGATGGAGTCGCGCGTGTCCGCCACCGCGCCGCCGCTGCGTCCCCACATCGACCGCGACATCGATCCGCACCTGACCGTCGCGTGCGATCCCAACCGGCTGGAGCAGGTGCTCGTCAACCTCATCGGCAATGCGCTGGACGCGACGAGCAGCCAGTCAGCGCCGAAGCTCTGGCTGCATGCGTACGAGAGCGGCGGCCTCGTGCACCTGACGGTGCGCGACAACGGCCCGGGCCTCTCGGAGGAAGCCTTCGCGCGGCTGTTCGAGCCATTCTTCACGACCAAGCCCGCGGGCGAAGGGCTCGGTCTCGGGCTCACGCTGTCGGCCGGCATTCTGAACGAGAGTGGCGGCACGCTGACCGCGATCAATCATCCCGATGGCGGCGCGTGTTTCACGCTCGCGCTGCCGGCGGCCATCGGCAATGTGACGAGGGAGGTCCCGCATGTCGGCTGATCTGACCGTGACGATCGTCGAGGACGATCCCGATGTCCGCCTCGGCTGCGAGCAGGCATTGCGCCTCGAGGGCATCGCCACGCGCACGGCCGCCAGCGCGGAGGCGGCGTTGCGCGACATCCACGCGGATGCCGGCCAGGGCGTGTACCCGGGCATCGTCGTGACGGATGTCCGCCTGCCGGGACGCGACGGCATGTCGCTGCTCACATCGCTGCGGGCGCAGGACCCGACGCTGCCCGTGATCCTCATCACCGGACACGGGGACGTGAGCCTTGCCGTGCAGGCGATGAAGGAAGGCGCCTACGACTTCCTCGAGAAGCCCTTCTCGCCCGAGCGGCTGGTCGACGCCTGCCGCCGCGCGCTGGAGCAGCGCCGGCTCACCCTCGAGGTCGCCGGGCTGCGCGCGCAACTGGCCGCGCGCACGTCGGTGGCCAGCCGGCTGATCGGCAACTCGCCCGCGATCGAACGGCTGCGCGCGCGCATCGCCGACGTGGCGGACACCGGCGCGAACGTGCTGATCCACGGCGAGACGGGCACCGGGAAGGAACTCGTCGCACGCTGTCTCCATGAAGCGAGCGGCCGCCATGCGCGCCATTTCGTCGCGATCAACTGCGGCGGTCTGCCGGAGCAACTGTTCGAGTCGGAGATCTTCGGCCACGAGGCCGGTTCGTTCACGGGCGCCACGCGGCGCCGCATCGGCAAGATCGAGCACGCGGCAGGCGGCACGCTGTTCCTCGACGAGATCGAGAGCATGCCCATGCCGATGCAGATCAAGCTGCTGCGCGTGCTGCAGGAACGCACGGTCGAGCGGCTCGGTTCCAACCAGCCCGTGCCCATCGACGCCCGCGTGGTGGCCGCGACCAAGGCGGACCTGCGCGCGCAGTCGGAAGCCGGCGCATTCCGGGCGGACCTGTACTACCGCCTCAACGTGATCACCCTCGCGCTGCCGCCGCTGCGCGAGCGCCGCGAGGACGTTCCGCAGCTGTTCGAACATTTCGTGGCGCAGGCCGCGCTGCGCTTCGACCGCGAGCCGCTGCCGGCGTCGCCGGCCGAGATGTCCGCCCTCATCGCCTACCCGTGGCCCGGCAATGTGCGCGAACTACGCAATCTGGCGGAGCGGCATGTGCTCGGGCTCGGCTGCCGTCCTGGCGATATGCACGAAGGTGGTGACAGCGGCAAACCCGGCGGCGTTGGCGGGTCAGAACTTTCTCTGCCGCAGGCGGTCGAGCAATTCGAGCGCGCGCTCGTCGCCGATGCGCTGCGGCGTCACGACGGTAACCTCTCTCGCGCGAGCGAGGCGCTCGGCGTGGCCAAGACGACCTTGTTCGACAAGGTCCGCAAGTACGGACTCTGAAGGCGCGCGGCGTAATTTTTGGGGGCGCAAGCGCGAACCGTTATCATCTGCATTTGGGTTTGCGTCGCGTCTGATCCATAAGGACTAGACCGAACGATGGGCGATATCCGCCCGATTTCGCATCGCGTGCGTCCACCAGAGACCGCCGATGTACGTTAAACAACAAAAGTGCGACGCCAGTCATCGATTACCCTCTGTCATGCGTGCCCCATGCGAGGAATACTATGAATGGTGTGCGGTACGGTCTGCCGTACCGGGCAGGTGGCAAAAGACCACCGCCGCCAAAGCAGGACGACCGGCGGGGAGCGGGTCGAGCAGCAGGGTCAGTAGAATTCCGGCAGCCCGGTAATCACCGGTGTGGCGCGCCCGAAGGCGCCACAAGGCGCGGCTTCCGCGTTGTGCTGCCGTACGACAACGGGTGAGTGGATGAAACTGGATCCAGAACTGGCTGATAAGCCTTACTACAGCACGCGAACCGCAGCAAAGCTTCTCAATGTATCGCTGGGCACTGTCCAGAAGATGGTCGAACGGGGCGAACTTGGCGCCTGGAAGACCAACGGCGGACATCGGCGCATTCACAAGGAGACGGTGCACCGCCTGCTGGCGTCGCGCGCCGCGCCCGACCTGCAGGCGCCGCACGATCTCGACCTCGTGGTGTTTCACCCGAACCATCAGGAGGCGCAGCGCATCAGCGCGCAGTTGGGCAAGTGGTCGCTGCCGTTGAAGACGCAGGTGCTCGAGGACGTGGTCGATACCGTGATCACGTCGGTCGACGCGCGTCCGCGCGTGGTCCTCTACTACGTCGAGGAACTCAACGACGCGGAGTCGGCGATCATCGAGAAGCTGCAGAACTTCTTCGCGCGGCAGCGCGTGATCTTTGCGGTCATCACCAATCGCCAGGCCTACGATGGCGTGGCGGACGCCCTGCAGCACTGGGGCATCATGGTGTTCCTCAAGACGCCGTCGCTCGAAGAGGTCAAGGGCTTCCTGCGCGCGCAATTGATGATGGGACGCGGCGGCGCGTAATGCGCCATCGCGCCCCGCAAGCGCCCGGCACCGTTACCGCGTTATGCGGTGCGGACCGGGCGTTTTTTCTTAAGTAAGAGCCTCCTTCACTGCACCCGCCGTGGCGTTCGGCGCCTGGCTCTCGTCCCGCATCATGCAGCCGTAGAGGTCTCGCGGGTCGCGAGGTGTTGCAACCAACGCGAAAAACTCGCCCGCGTCGTTTGCCGACGCCACATTGTGGAGCCATCGCAGGGCCGAGAAATCCTCGAGCGCGAAGCCCACCGAATCGAATACGGTCACCTCGTCGTGGGCTCCGCAGCCCGGCGCATTTCCTGCAAGCACTTCCCAGAGTTCGGTCACGCGCGCATCCGGCGGCAATTGCTGGATCTCGCCCTCGATGCGCGTCTGCGGCGCGTACTCGACGACGATGCGGGCATGGTGAAGGATGTCCGCATGCAGCTCCGTCTTGCCCGGGCAGTCGCCACCGACGGCGTTGATGTGCATGCCGGGAGCGATCATCTCCGGCGTGAGGATGGTCGCGCGGGTCTTGTCGGCCGTGACCGTGGACACGATATCCGCGCCGGCCACGGCCTCGGCAATCGATGCTGACGCGACGATGCGCAGATCCGGTACATGCGCGAGGTTGCGTGCCAGACGGTCGGTCGCACGGCGGTCGATGTCGTAGGCGCGGATGTCGCGAATGCCCAGCAATGCGTGAAATGCGAGGGCCTGGAACTCGGCCTGCGCACCGTTGCCGATCAGCGCCATGGTCGTCGCGTCCTTGCGCGCCATCGACATCGCGGCCAGTGCGGAGGTAGCGGCCGTGCGCAATGCCGTGGCCAGCGTGAGGTCGGCCAGTAGCAGCGGGAAGCCCGTCCGCACTTCCGCCAGCGCGCCGTACGCCATGACCGTGGGCAACGCATGCCGTGCGTTGCTGGGATGGCCGTTGACATATTTGAATGCATGCAGGGCGCCGTCGCTCACGGGCATCAACTCGATGACGCCGACTTCCGAATGGCTGGCGGCGCGTGCGGACTTGTCGAACGCCGGCCAGCGGAGAAAGTCCTCGCGCAGATGGTCGGCCAGCTGCACGAGCGATTGCCGGACGCCGATCGCACGGACGAGCGCGGCGACGTCGCGGGCGTCGAGACGACGGGTGAGAGCGTTGGCGACGTTGTGCGGTGGGTGGGTCATGGTTTGCCTCCTCTTCTTCCTCTTCTTTCTCTTCTTTCTCTTCTTCCTCGGCTTGCCGATAGCCTCATGCCGCGGCGACGCTCGCGCGCGCGGCGGTGCTGTCGCGATCGAGCCGCAGCGTCATGCAGTACGCGCCGCCGCCGGACAGCATGAACGGCGACAGGTCCACCTCGCGCAGCCGGTATCCGCGGCGCGCAAACTCCGCGCGGAGATGCGGCGTGGTGCGCGTCATCACGACCTGGTCGTCGAGGTTCACCGCGTTGACGCTGAAATGCCGCAGGTCGTCTTCGGTGGCTTCGATACGCAGGCTCGCGGGCACGCGCGCATGAATCTCCCGCAAGGCCTGCGCGCCGAACGCGGGCGGGTAGTACAAGACTTCACCGCCGGCAAGCGGGCAGAAGCAGACGTCAAGGTGATAGCTGTGTTCGGTGGCGAGCTCGAGCGCGACGACCTCCCGATCGAAATGCGCGGACATCGCATCGGCGGCTTCGCGGGAAGAGCGCGGGCCGAAGCCGGCCCAGAAGTGACCGCGCGAGGCATCCCAGATGCAGTCGCCCGCGCCTTCCTGATAACAGCCGTCGGGCAGCGTGGTCACACTGTCGATCCATCCGCGGGCGCGCAGCGATTCGAAGATCGCGGCGAACGGTACTTCTTCCCCCTGCCGCTGCGGATACCGGAACCGCGCGAGCACGGCCTTGCCGTCCAGCACCACGGCGGCGTTGGCGGGAAACACCATGTCCGGCAACCCCTCCGCACCCGGCGCAACTTCGACCGCGAAGCCCGATGCGTCGAGCGCCTCGCGCAGCGCGTCAAACGACTGCATCGCGTTGCGATGCATGCCGCGCGGGTCGCGGGCCCACGCCTGCGGGTCCATCCATGGGTTGATGCTGTACGAGACGTCGTAGTGGGTCGGCGCAACAACGAGAATGGTCGGGCGATCGAGCATGGCGGCAGGTCCTTCAGGCGTTGAGAATGCGAGCATTGTGGGCCGCCTGGCCGCCACTTCGAAGCGCACATATTGGACAAACTGCGCCATTGAGATAACAATCTGCCAGCACTCACTCGCATATTGCGCAATCGCCATGGACGCCACGGACCAGCAGTTGCTTGCCCTGCTTCGCGATAACGCCCGCACCCCTGTGACTACGCTTGCAAAGGTCCTGCGGATCTCGCGCGCGACAGTGCAGAACCGGATCGACAAGCTCGAAAAGGATGGGCAGATCGTCGGCTACACGGTGCGGCTGAAGCCCGAGGCCGAACCGCACCGCATACGCGCGTGGATGACGGTGGCGGTCGAGGGCAACAAGGCGCGACAGGTCTTGCAGGCGCTGCGGGGCGAGCCGAACGTCCAGACGCTGCATACGACCAACGGCCGCTGGGACATCATTGCGGAACTCCGCGCGGACACGCTCGAAGGCTTCGACCGCACGCTCGACCGGATTCGGCTGATCGACGGCATCTCCGCGACGGAGACGAGCATCCTGTTGTCGACGTACAAGCTTTGAACGGAGCCTTGTTTCCGGCTGGTTTCGCGGCGGTAGCCGGACTGGCTAACCGCGCAACCCGACCAGCGGCCGCTCGCGCGTCGTCTCTTCGTCCAGCACTCTACGGCTAGGGGCGACGAGGTCGCGCAGGGAGACGATGCCGACGAGGCGCATCGTGGCGAGGTCGTTCACCACCGGCACGCGGGCGACGTTGAAGGTCGCCATCGTGCCCGCCGCCGCGCGTCCGGTTTGCGTGGGGAGCAAAACCAGGGGCGCGCCCGCGGGCAACAGGTCGCGGCAGGTCAGCGACGCGCGGTCGTCATGGCCGGCATCCCGCGCGGGGGTTGCGGCAGCCAGTGCGGCTTCGATGAAGTCATCGATGGCGGTGCGGTGCAGCATCCCCAGCACGCGCCCTTCCCTCACCACCGGATATGCGCGATGCGCGGCGCGCTCGCCGAAGTAGCGCGCCATCGCCGCTTCCACCGGCAGGTCGCCATCGATCGCCACCACCTCGCGCGTCATCAGATCCGCCACGTGCGCGTGCTCCAGTGGATCGACCCCGTACTCGCGCCAGATATGCAACCCGCGCCGTGCGATCTTCTCGGTCATGATGGACCGCTTCATCGTCAGCACAGAGAAGCCATGGGCCACGGCCGTGGTCAGCAGCAATGGCAGCAACGCATTGCTGTCGTGCGTCAGCCCGAACGCGAACACGATCGCCGTCAGCGGCGCGCCGAGCACGCTGCCCAGCACCCCCGCCATGCAGACCAGCGCCCACAGCATCGGCGTACCGCCGGGCAGCCACGGCGCCAGCACCATTCCGAGCCCCGCCCCGAGCATCAGCAGCGGCGCCAGCACGCCGCCCGACGTCCCGGACCCCAGCGCCGCGATCCATATCGCGGCCTTGACCGCCAGAAGGGCCACCGCCACCTCGATCGCGACCCGGTTGTTGAGCAGATCGCCAATGACGTCATACCCGACGCCCAGCGCCCGCGGCTCGAAATAGCCGCCGATGCCGACCGCGAGCCCGCCGATTGCGGGCCACCACATCCAATGCAACGGCAAGCGGGCGAATGCGTCCTCCGCGCGATATAGCGCAAGCGTCAGTCCCGCGCCGAGCACGCCGCACAACAGGCCCGCCACCATGCACGAGGGCAGCGCTACCGCCGGAACGGGTGCCGTCTGCAACGGGAACAGCGGCCCGGACTCGAAGACGACACCACGCAGGAACCCCGCCACGGCGCAAGCCAGCGCCACGGGTAGCAGGCTGCGCGGCCGCAGTTCGAAGAGCAGCAGCTCGATGGCCAGCAGCACCGCGGCAACGGGCGTGCCGAATATCGCCGTCATCCCCGCGCACGCGCCGGCAACGAGCAGCGTCTTGCGTTCGGCCGCGCTCAGATTCATCAATTGCGCGAGCAGCGAGGCGATCGACCCGCCCGTCATGATGATCGGCCCCTCCGCGCCAAACGGCCCACCGCTGCCAATCACGATGCCCGACGACAGCGGCTTGAGCACCGCGACCTTCGGCGACATGCGGCTGCGGCCGAAGAGCACGGCTTCCATCGCCTCCGGAATGCCATGGCCGCGGATCTTGTCGCTGCCGTAGCGCGCCATCAGGCCGACGATGAGCCCGCCGATCGCCGGCAGCGCGATGACCCACAGGCCGAGCGTATGGTGAGCCGGAGACGCTTCCGCGAACGACAGCCTCTGGAAGAAAAACAGGTTGGTAAAAAACCTGATCAGGTTGACGAGCGCCCATGCCGCCGCCGTGCTCACGGCGCCCAATAGCAGCGCAATACCCGCCAGCATCGGCAGGCGCCCATCGACGGCGTAATCGCGCCGCGCGGCGTGTTGCATTGCATCATGCCGTGATGCGTCTCGCCGCGTACCGGCCTGCCGTAGATTGCCTTTCATGTTGCGTCCCGCTCCACGCCCAAAGGGCGTTGAATATATCACGCCATGATATATTGCTGCTTTCGCCCGGTCAGGCCGCTACAATCAACGCCATGCCACCTCATTCCGAGAATGCCGCCAAGGGTGCAGCCATGCGCACCGAACGCCAGCCGACGGCCTGGCTGCGCACGTTCCTGCCGATGCCCATCACGGGCGGCCGGAACGAGCGCATCAAGAGCTGCCTTGGCGCGCTGCTCGGGCTGTTCGTTACGGAGTGGATCAGCCGCCACCTGATGGGCGGCTTCAACCCGTGGTTCATCGCGCCGATGGGCGCGTCCGCGGTGCTGCTGTTCGCGGTGCCCGCCAGTCCGCTGGCGCAGCCGTGGTCGATCATTGGCGGCAATCTCGTCGCGGCAGCGGTAGGCGTGACGTGCGCGATGTTCATCCCGTCGCAGGGACTGGCCGCCGGCGTCGCCGTGGCGGTGGCGATCGGGCTGATGTTTCCGCTACGATGCATCCACCCGCCCAGCGGCGCGGTCGCGCTGACGGCGGTGATGGGCGGCCCGGCTGTCCACGCGCTCGGCTACGGCTTCATCGTGATGCCCGTCGCCGTGAATTCGATGGTGCTCGTGCTGATGGCGTTGGCATTCAACAACGCCATGCGGCGCCGCTATCCGCATCGCCCGCCCGAGCCCGCGGCCAGCCACCGCACGCGCGACGTGCCGCCGAGCCAGCGCGTGGGCTTCACGCGCGCTGACCTCGACGCGGTACTGGCGGCGCGCGGGGAATTCCTGGACATCGAGGAAGACGACCTCGAGGCGATCCTCGTGGCGGCCGAACTGCGCGCCTTCCGGCGCCGCTTCGGCGACGTGCGCGCTGCGGACATCATGTCGCGCGACGTGGTCGCGGCGTCGCCCGACATGCCCGCGACGGAAGCGGCCGCGTTGCTCTCCCGCCACCATATCAAGGCATTGCCGGTGCTCGATGCCAGCCGCCGGCTGCTGGGCATCGTTACCCAGAGTGACTTCTTCGCGGCACAGCGCATGGGGTCGCCCCGCATGGCCGGCACCGTGCGCGCGCTGATGACGCAGGCCGTCACCGTGGCCCATACCGATCAGCCGATGGTCGAACTGGCCCGCGCGTTCTCGGACGGCGGGCTACATCACGTGCCCGTGCTCGACAACACGAAGCGCGTGGTCGGCATGGTGACGCAGTCGGACCTCGTTGCCGCGCTGCTGCGCAGCCGGGCTGCCGCCGCGGACACCGCGTCACCGCCGCCGCCCTCGACGCCTGCCGCGCCATAGGCTTCGATCCCGGCGACTGTCCCCGGGCTTCGCCCGCGCGGCGCCACCGCACGCCACGCTGTCGCCTATAACTCTCATCAAGGCATCCCACGCCACGGTGCGCACATCGATTTCCGCTATGCTTACGGCGTTTCCGTCACACGGCCGCCGAGGAGATCTGCCCGATGAGTTCCGGACAACTGATTGAAAAGCTCGCCGCGGTCTTCGCGCTGATCCTGCTGATCGGCGGCTCGCTGGTCGTGCTCGCCCCGTTCGCCACGGCGCTGCTATGGGGCGCGATCCTCGCGTTCAGCTCCTGGCATCCCTACAGCATCCTGTCCCGCTGGCTCGGCAATCGTCGCGGCATCGCCGCCCTGGTCTGCGTGCTGCTGGCCGCCGTGATCGTGCTGGGCCCCTTCGTCTATGCGGGCGCGAGCTTTTCCGCGCACGTCGACGACCTGACGGCGCTGGTGGAACGCTACAAGGAACGCGGGGTGCCGCAGCTGCCCGAATGGCTGTCGAGCCTGCCATACGTCGGCAGCTATCTGCAGAACACGTGGAACCAGGTCGTCAACGCCGATTCGGAAATGCTGGCCAACCTGCGCAAGCTCGTGGCGCCCGTCGGCCACGTGCTGCTCGGCGCGGGTCTCTCGATCGGCGCCGGGCTCGGCCAGCTCGCGCTGTCCATCGTGCTCGCATTCTTCTTCTATACCGGCGGCGAACTCGCGGTGGAATGGCTGCGCGGCGGCATGCGCCGCATCGCGGGCGAGCGCGCCGACCATTTGCTCGCGCTGGCGGGCAGCACCGTCAAGGGCGTCGTCTACGGCGTGCTCGGTACCGCGTTCGTGCAGGCGGTGCTCACGGGCGTCGGCCTGTGGATAGCCGGCGTGCCCGGCGCCGCCATCCTCGGTTTCATCACGTTTTTCCTGTCCGTGATTCCGGTGGGCCCGCCGCTGATCTGGATCCCCGCCGCCCTGTGGCTCTATCACTCGGGGGCCACGGGCTGGGCGATCTTCATGGTCGTCTGGGGCATCGCGGTAGTCGGAATGGCCGACAACATCATCAAGCCGCTGCTGATCAGCAAGGGCACGGGCCTGCCGCTCATCTGGATCATGATGGGCGTGCTCGGCGGCGCGCTGGCCTTCGGCTTCCTTGGGGTGTTCATCGGCCCGACCGTGCTCGCGGTGGCTTACGCGCTGCTGCGCGACTGGACCATCGGCACGCAGGTGGCGACGCCCGTGACGGCCGTCACCGCCCCGCCGCCCACGCAGCTGACGCCGGACGCATGACGGCCGAGACCGAACGCGACGACGTGCCGCCGGTGCCCGGCGCGCTGCACGACCTCATCGCCTGCGAATACTGCGATGCCGTGTACGCGCGCGCCACGCTCGCGCCGGGCGAGCGCGCGCAGTGCCTGCGCTGCGGCGGCGCGCTCTATCGGGAAAACCGGCACGCGTACCGCCGCCTGCTGCCGCTCGTGATCACCGCGCTGATCCTGTTCGCGATCTCCAATTCGTATCCGATCGTCGAGATGGACCTGCAGGGCGTGCGCACGCAGACCACGCTCCTGGGGGCCGTGGAAGCGCTCCATGGCGACAACATGGACCTCGTGGCCGCGCTCGTGCTCGCCACCACGATCATCTTTCCGCTGACCGAGATGCTGATGATGTGCTATCTGCTGGTGCCGATGGCACGGCATCGCATGCCGCCGGGGTTCGACCGCATCGTGCGCGGCATCCGGCAGACGCGGCCATGGGGCATGATTGAGGTGTTCATGATCGGCGTGCTGGTCACCGTGGTGAAGCTCTCCACCATGGCGCAGGTGCTGCCCGGCATCGCGCTGTGGTCGTTCGGCGCGCTCGTGATCGTGCTCGCGGCCATGCTGACGTTCGATCCGCGCGCGCTGTGGGATTATCTCGAGGACGACGCCGAAGGACGCCAGCGATGAAGCAGCACATCGAACGCTCGCGCCGGCTCGCCAGCAACGTGGTCGCGGGACTGACGGACGACGACGAGCGCGAGCCGGTCGCGCGGGTGCCCACGGCCACGTCGCTCGGCCTCGTTTCGTGTCACGCATGCGACCAGTTGAGCCCGCGCGCGCTCGAGGGCGAGCCCTGCCCGCGTTGCGGCGCCACGCTGCATCATCGCAAGCCGGCCAGCCTTGCTCGCACGTGGGCATTCCTGCTGGCCGCCTATATTCTTTACATTCCCGCGAACCTGCTGCCCGTGATGGTCACGCAGTCGCTGCTCGGCACGCAGCAGGACACGATCTTCTCGGGCGTCATCTATCTGTGGCTCTCCGGCTCGCATCTGCTTGCCGGCATCGTGCTGGTCGCCAGCATCGTCGTGCCGCTGCTCAAGATGATGATCCTGACGCTACTGCTGGTCTCGGTGCGGCTGCGCACCACATGGCGAATCCGGCAGCAGACGCGGCTGTACGGACTCGTCGAACTGATCGGCCGCTGGTCGATGCTCGACATCTTCGTCGTGGCGCTGCTCGCCTCGCTCGTGCGCGCGGGCGCGCTCGCCACCATCGTGCCAGGCCCGGGGGCGCTCGCGTTCGGCTCCGTGGTGGTACTGACCATGCTCGCATCGCTGAGCTTCGACCCGCGCTTGCTGTGGGATTCGCTGGAACCGACGGAACACACCGATGCCCGACAACACTGAACTTCCTCCGCCGCCTTCATCGCCACCCTCGCCGCCACCCTCGCCGTCCGGCCTGCCCTACCCCGCGCGCCGCCGGCGCTCACGCTGGCTGCCTTCGCTGGTCTGGCTGATCCCGATCGTCGCCGCCATCGTCGGTATCTCGCTGCTCGTCAATACGATCCTCTCGCGCGGTCCCGAAATCGACGTCACGTTCCGCACCGCCGAGGGCCTCACGCCAGGCAAGACCCCCGTGCGCTACAAGGACGTGGAGATCGGCCTCGTCAAGTCCGTGCGGCTCGCCGCGGACCGCTCGCATGTGATCGCGCGCATCGACCTCACCAAGGACGCCAGCAGCTTTGCCGTGGCGGACACGCGCTTTTGGGTCGTACGGCCGCGGCTCGCGGTCAGCGGCGTGTCGGGGCTGGAAACGCTGCTGTCCGGCGCCTATATCGGCGTCGATATCGGCAAGTCGGCAGAGCGCAAGACCGCGTTCACCGGTCTCGAGGTCCCGCCCGTCGTGACCACGGACGCGTCGGGCAAGCAGTTCGTGCTGCGCGCGCAGGATCTCGGTTCGCTCGACATTGGCTCGCCGGTCTACTACCGTCGCGTACGCGTGGGCCAGGTGGTGGCGTTCCAGCTGGAGCCGAACGGCCGCGACATCACGCTGCGCGTATTCGTCGACAAACCCTACGACAACCTGGTCACGGCCAATACGCGCTTCTGGCACGCAAGCGGCGTCGACCTCAAGCTCGATGCCACCGGCCTGAAGCTACAGACGCAGTCGCTCGTCACGGTGCTGCTTGGCGGCGTCGCGTTCCAGGCGCCCGATCATTCGGGCGGCGCGCCGGTGGCTACGGAGAACACGCAGTTCCTGCTCGCGAGCGACCAGGGCGAGGCAATGAAGGAGCCCGAGGAACTCGCGCCCACGCTGACCGTGTTGAACTTCGACCAGTCGGTACGCGGACTCTCGCCCGGCGCGCCCGTGGACTTCCGGGGCGTGGTTGTGGGCCAGGTACGGTCCATCGGCATCGAATACCAGCGCGACAAGAAGGCCTTCCGCATGCCGGTAGTGGTCGAGCTTTATCCCTCGCGCATGGGGTTCCGCCAGCGCGACGTCGCGGAGGAGGCGCAGAAGCGCACGATCGTCGAGACGCTGATCCGTCGAGGACTGCGCGCGCAGCTGCGCACGGGCAACCTGCTGACGGGGCAACTCTACGTGGCGCTCGACTTCTTCCCGAAGGCGGTGCCGGCTTCCGTGAACCTCGATGCGTCGATGCCTGAACTGCCGACGACGCCGGGCACGTTCGACGAACTGCAGGCCAAGCTAGGCGATATCGTCAACAAGATCGACAAGGTGCCGTTCGACCAGATCGGTCAGGACGTGCGCACGTCGCTGGCCTCGCTGAACCGCATGCTCGACAACGCGGACAAGCTCGTTGCGCAGTTGCAGGGCGACGTGGCCCCGCAGGTGCTGTCCGCGCTGCAGGATGCGCGGCGCACGCTCAATACGGCCAACGGCACGCTCGCGTCCGATGCGCCGCTGCAGCAGGACACGCGGCGCATGCTGCAGGAACTCACGCGCACGGCGGTGTCGCTGCGCGCGCTCACCGATTACCTCGAGCGCCATCCGGAGGCGCTGCTGCGCGGCAAGGCGGAGAAACCATGATGACGCGACGTTCGAAGATGGGTCGATTTGCGCGACCTCGGTCCACATGGGCCCGCTTTGCCGGCCCGGCAGGCGCGCTTGCGGCGCTCCTGCTCGCGGCATGCGCGTCGCCCGATCCGCGCTACTACTCGCTGGCCGCGGCGGGTGATGCGTCCCCCCCGCCGGCCGCGGCACCCGGCACGACCCAACTGGCGCACGCGGAGCCGCTGTGGATCGAGGTGGCGCCGGTGCGCGTACCCGAGAGACTCAATCGGGCGCAACTCGTCGTGGGCGATGGCGCCGACGGTCAGCTCAAGCTGCTCGACCTGTCGCGCTGGTCCTCGCCGCTGCCGGACGAACTGCGTGACGCGCTGTCGCAGCAGTTGCAATCGCGGCTCGGCGCGGTCGATACCTACCAGCAGGGTCTGTCCGATGTTGCGCCGATCTATCGCATCACGACGGAGGTCGTGCGGCTCGATGGCGCGGTGGGCGAGCGCGCCAGCGCCACCATCGCGTGGACCGTGCGGCGGCTGCCCGATGGCAAGGTGACCGGCGGCCGCACCGTGGCGGACGTGCCCGCGCCTGGGCAGGTCGATGGGCTCGTGGGCGCCTACCGGCAGATCGTCGGCACCGCGGCGGGCGATATTGCTACCGCGCTCACCACGCTCACCACGCTCAGGCCCTGACGCCGCCGTCCCGCTGTGCCGCCATCGCCTTCACGCAGTCCTCGGCGGTGCCATGGACCAGCGTGACGCTGCACGCGATCATCAGGTTCTTCGATAGCCCGAAGTCCTCGACCACATAGCCGCGCGCGTCGATGGCATCGCCATCGGCATCGACCGATGCCGTGACGCGCTCTCTCAGCGTGGAAGATTCGCTGGCGTAGCCCCACACGGGCTTGCCGAGTGCGACCGCATAGCCGACCTCGAACACCGTGCCCGAATCGGGCTCGCCCGGTCCGCGGAAATCGTCGAGGTTGGCCATTACCATGTCCGCGCGCCGTAGCAGCGCGATATTGGCCTCGTAGATCCATCGCGCGGTCTCGGGGCCGGACAGCCCTTCGGGCGCGGTCTTGTCGAGCGGGTACAGGCCCGTGAAGCCGTGGTCGGCGCACAGCTGGCGCAGCCGCTGGCCGTGGGCCAGGGCATCCTTGCGGAACACGTCGAAGCCGGCGAGGTAGATGGAGAGCATCGTGGATGGCCGTGGAAGGCACGGCATGAGGCGATGAAGGTAATGGAAGCCAATGACGCAGGATAGCGCACCACCGGGTGGCCCCCAACGGCCTCTCTCCTCGGATCGAAGTTTCCGATACCAAACTCACCGATACCAAAGTCGGATTGACCGGCGTTATATACCGCCTTATATTGCGCATATGCCCCCTGCGGCGTCCGCGTCATTTTTCCATCCGACCCCTGACCCATGCCCTCCACGCCCCGCTTCCTGCGCCGGACGATCGGTGCCGCCGCGCTGGTCGCCCTGACCGTGACCGCTCCGTCGGTCTTTGCCGCCGACCTCGTGGTGTCCGCCGCCGCCAGCCTGACCAATGCGTTCAAGACGCTGGCCGAGCAGTTCGAGAAGACCCACCCGGACACGAAGGTCGTGCTCAACTTTGGCGCATCGGACGTACTGATGCAGCAGATCGTCAAGGGCGCGCCGGCGGACGTGTTTGCCTCGGCCGACCAGGATGCGATGAACAAGGCCGAGAGCGAGAAGGTCGTGCAGCCCGCCTCGCGCAAGGACTTCGCCGCGAACCAGATCGTGTTGATCGTGCCCGGCGACAGCAAGCTCGGCATCGCGTCGCTCAAGGACCTGACCAAGGCGGACGTGAAGCGCATTGCCTATGGCAACCCGTCTTCGGTGCCCGTGGGCCGGTACACCAGGAGCGCGCTGGAAGCCGAAAACCTCTGGGATGCCGTGTCCGCCAAGGGCGTGCCCGCGCAGAACGTACGGCAAAGCCTGGACTACGTGGCGCGCGGCGAGGTCGATGCCGGTTTCGTGTTCGCGACCGACGCCGCCGTGATGCCCGAGAAGGTCAAGGTGGCCGTGCGCGTGCCCAACCGCACGCCCGTGACCTATCCGATCGCGATCACCGCGCAGACGAAGCAGGCCGCCGCGGCCAACGCCTTCGTGAGCTACGTGCTGTCGGCCGACGGTCAGGCCGTGCTCGCGCGATACGGCTTCCTGAAGCCGTGATCCGCATCGTGTGAGAGCCTGATCGTATGGATGCCGTCTGGGTGCCCCTGCTGCTATCCCTGAAAGTCGCGGGGTGGGCCACCGTGCTCAACAGCGTGCTCGGCGTGGCGGCGGCGTACGCGCTCGCGCGCTGGCGTTCGTCGGCACGCGATGTCGTCGATGCGATGCTCACGCTGCCGCTCGTGCTGCCGCCGACCGTGCTTGGGTACTACCTGCTCGTGCTCGTCGGCCGGCGCGGGGTGTTCGGCGCGTGGCTCTCGTCGATGGGCATCGAGCTCGTGTTCACGTGGCAGGGCGCCGTGCTCGCCTCCACGGTAGTCGCGTTTCCGCTCGTGCTCAAGTCCGCGCGCGCGGCGTTCGAAGGCGTCGATCACCAGTTCGAGAATGCGGCGCGCGTGCTCGGCGTGTCGGAGGCCGGCATCTTCTTTCGCGTGACATTGCCGCTGGCCGCGCGCGGCATCATCGCCGGCGTGCTGCTCGCGTTCGCGCGCGCGCTCGGCGAATTCGGCGCCACGCTGATGATCGCGGGCAACCTGCCCGGCCGCACGCAGACGCTTTCCGTCGCGATCTACGAAGCCGTGCAGGCCGGCGACGATAACACCGCGAATCTGCTCGTGCTGGTGACGTCGGTCACGTGCGTGGTGCTGCTTGTGGTCGCGGGCCGGCTCGCGCCGGCCGTGCCACGCGGGGCGTCGGACATCTACGAGCCCCGACGCTTTCGCGCCCGCGCGCGCAAGGCCGCGTCGCCTGCCGTCCCCAAGTGAGGCGCCCATGAGCATGCATGTCTCGCTGCGCAAGCACATGACCTCGGGCGAGCGTCAGTTCGCGCTCGATATCGACTTCACGTCGGACAGCCGACGCATCGCGCTGTTCGGCCAATCCGGCGCGGGCAAGAGCCTCACGCTGCGAGCCATCGCGGGACTGCTCGCACCCGATAGCGGCCGCATCGTCCTCAACGGCCGCACGCTCTTCGACAGCGAGGCCGGCATCGACATTCGTCCGCAGGAACGCCGCGTGGCGTATCTCTTCCAGGACTACGCGCTGTTTCCGCATCTGACCGTGTCACAGAACATCGCGTTCGGCCTCGCCCATGGCTGGCGCAATCCGGGCCGCCGCGCGCGACACGCGCGGGCCGATCGCTGGATCGACGCCTTTGGCCTGCGCGAGATCGTGGGCCAGTACCCGTCGCAGATCTCCGGCGGCCAGAAGCAGCGCGTCGCCCTTGCGCGCGCACTCGTGGCGCAACCCGATGTGGTGTTGCTCGACGAACCCTTCTCCGCGCTCGACCCGCCGCTGCGCACGCGCATGCGGAACGAACTTCGCGCGCTGCAAAGCAGCCTTGACGTACCGATGGTCGTGATCTCCCACGACCCCGAGGACGTCGAGATCCTCGCGGACCAGGTCTTCGAAGTGCGGGACGGGCGCATCCTCGCGGGGGGATACGTTGCGCCGGCGCGCGCGGCGACGCAACCGGCGGGGACGGAGATCGCCTGAGCGGTCAGGGGTTTCCGTTCAACAGGTCGACGTACGCGCCGTCGATGAGCCTGGCGCGATCGACGCCCAGCGCGTCCATCAGCGCATGCGCCTCGGCCACGCCCGTCTCGGCGGGCTCATCGTCCGCCAGCACGACTTCCAATTCGAGAAAATCGCCGAGTCCCTCGACGCGGTCGAGGTGTACGCGTGTGCGGCCGACGAGGAACAGCGTGCGGACCTTCCGCACGCGGCCGCCCTCTCCATGCGCGGCCGCCAGCGCGGCGCGTAGCGTGTCGGGGGACGAGGTCGGCGAGAGGATGTAGAAGCTTTCCTTCGGCCCTGTCTGATCGGGACGCGCGTAGAAGATGAGTTCGCCGCGCGATGCGTCGAACGCGCGCAGCTTCAGGCGTCCGTTCCGGCAAGGGAAGAATGTGTCGTCCTGCTCGATGCGTTCGGGACCGTGCTGCGCGAGAGCCGCCGCGCGCGGCGCCACGGCGTCGATGCTGTCGATACGGGCCTTGATCTCGATATTGCGGGCCATGCGTGCACTCCTCAGGCAAGAGAGCCGCGCATTCTACAGCGTGCCGACGATCACGCTCGATGCCTTGAAAATGGCAATGGCGCGCGTGCCTTCCACGAGCGAGAGGTCGGCGATGGCCGTGTGGGGAACGATCGCCGCGATCGTGCCGCCACCGTCGAGTTGCAGCACGATTTCGGCGTTGACCGCGCCGTCCACCACGCGCGCCACGTGCCCGGGCAGCTGATTGCTGGCGGACAACTGACCGCCGACGTCTTCGGCGCCGATCAGCACCGATGACGCCTTGATCAGCGCGAACGCTTCCACGCCCGGTGCGAGTTCGAGCGTTTCCGTGCTCTCGCGCGTGATGGTCGCGACAATCCGCTGGCCGCCCGGCAGTCGCAGCGTGACCTCGTCATTGACCGCGCCCCTGCGCACGGCCTCGACCCTGCCGAACAGCTTGTTGCGCGCGCTCGTGCGCACCGTGAAGCGGCGCATGAGGCCGAGGTCAGTGGCGAGGTCGCTGGGGAGGTCGCTGGAGAGGTTGCTGGCGATGTCGCTGCTCGTAGACGCGCCGCCGCCAGCGGTGGCCGCATTGGCCTGCGTGCCGAGCCACGCGACGAACCGCCGATGCTCCGCCTCCAGCGTGCGATACGTGCGAATCAGCTGCTGCGCGCGCTCGGTCAACTGCGTGCCGCCACCGCCCTTGCCACCCGCGGCCCGCGCCACGAGCGCTTCCCCCGCGCTGTTGTTCATCGCGTCGATCGCATCCCAGGCCGCCTTGTAGCTGAGCCCGACCGCCCGCGCCGCCGCGGTGATCGAGCCGTGCTCGCCGATCGCCGCCAGCAGCGCGATGCGGTCCTTGCCGCCCCACTCGCGAGCCCCGGCCCGAAACCAGATTGCGCCTTCGAGTTCCAGCATCGTTCCTGCCTGTAAAAAGTTGTCGCTCTATAGCCGCGATGGTAGCGCGGCTTGGCATGCGCCGCCCTGCTTTCCATAATGGAAGCGCACCCACGACGGGAGGGCCCCGATGCAGATCTCACTCGACACCGCGCAACGCTTCGCCCGCGACATCCTCGTCGCGCAATCCGTCCCCGCCGACATCGCCGGCGACGTCGCGCTTCATCTCGTCGAATCGGACCGCTGCGGCTACGCCAGTCACGGCCTGTCCATCCTGCCGAGCTACCGCACCGCGCTCCAGACCCAGACCGTCAATGCGGCGGGCCGCGCCGAATGCGTGATGGACCGCGGCACGCTGATGGTGTTCGATGGCCACGGTGGCTTTGGCCAGCACGTCGGCAAGGTCGTCATGGACGCCGCCATCGCGCGCGTACGCGAGCATGGCCACTGCATCGTCACGCTGCGGCAATCGCACCACCTCGGCCGCATGGGCCACTATGGCGAGATGGTGGCCGCCGCGGGCTGCGTGCTGCTGAGCTTTACCAACGTGATCAACCGCGCGCCGATGGTTGCGCCGTTCGGCGGACGCGTCGCGCGCCTGACGACGAATCCGCTGTGCTTTGCGGGCCCGATGCCGAATGGCCGCCCGCCCCTCGTGCTGGATATCGCCACCAGCGCGATCGCGCTCAACAAGGCGCGCGTGCTCGCGGAGAAGGGAGAACCCGCGCCAGAGCGCAGCATCATTGATGCGGACGGCAACCCGACCACCGACGCCAGCGTGATGTTCCAGGACCCGCCCGGCGCGCTGCTGCCGTTCGGCGGCCACAAGGGCTACGCGCTCGGCGTCGTGGCGGAACTGCTGGCTGGCGTGCTGTCCGGCGGCGGCACGATTCGTCCCGATCCGCCGCCGGGCGGTGTCGCCACGAACAATCTGTTCGCGGTGCTGCTGAACCCGGAGCTCGATCTCGGACTGCCCTGGCAAAGCGCGGAGGTGGAATCGTTCATCGAGTACCTGCAGGCCACCCCCACCGCGCCGGGTTTCGATCGCGTGCAGTATCCCGGCGAGTACGAAGCCTCATGCCGCGCCGCGGCGGCCACGCACATCGCGATCGACGACCGCATCTGGCGCAACCTCGACGCGCTGGCTCGCGCGGTCGGCGTGGAGACACCGCGCCCATAGCATGCCCGCCGGGGCGGGCCGGCGGCGGCCATTCAAAGCCATGGCAAAATGCGGCCCATGCAACGTCTCTGGTCCGCCTTCGTCAAGTTTGTGCTGCTCGCCATCGTCGGCGCGGCGCTGCTCGTCGCGTTCACCGTGATCATGGCCAGCCGCCAGTTGCCGTCGCTCGACGCGCTGACCGCGTTCCGCGCCTCGCCGGGATACGTGCCGCTCGCGCAGTTTCCGCGGACGCTGCCCGAGGCAGTGGTGGCCATCGAGGACGATCGCTTCTACATCCACGATGGCATCGACTATGTGGGTGTGATACGCGCCGGCATCGCCAATCTCTCCGACGATCTGTCGCAAGGCGCGTCGACGATCACGATGCAGGTCGCGCGCAACTTCTTCCTGTCGCGCCAGAAGACCTACACGCGCAAGCTCTACGAGGCGCTGCTCGCCTATCGCATCGAAAGCGCGATGAGCAAGGACGAGATCCTCGAGCTCTATCTGAACAAGATCTACCTGGGTCAGGGCGCCTACGGCTTCGGCGAAGCGGCCGAGACTTATTTCGGGAAGCCCGTGGCCGACCTCACGCTGGCCGAATGCGCGATGCTCGCGGGGCTGCCGAAGGCGCCCTCCGCCAACAATCCGGTGGTCAATCCGCGCCGGGCGCGGCAGCGCCAGAGCTATATCCTGCTACGCATGCTGGAGCTCGGCCGCATCACGCGCAGCCAGTACGACGCCGCGCTGCTCGAACCGCTGCGGCTGCGCTGAACCCACCTTCGCGCGCCATGCCGGTGCGCGCCATGTCAGCGCGCGTCCGACTGTGCGCGATCATCGCGGCATGATAGCGTCTCGCATCGCAACCGTGGAGAGCCATCATGGAAGGTGTGTGGGGTGCGGCGTGGAGTGATATCTACGGCACCATCCGGGCGGAATTCGCCGATGTGCCGAACCTCAAGGAGTTCACGCGCCTGCTGGTGCGGCTGACGCTCGCGGTCGTGCTCGGCGGCCTGATCGGCTGGGAACGCGAGGCTGCCGGCAAGGCGGCGGGGCTGCGCACGCACATGATGGTCGCGCTGGGGTCGGCGCTGTTCGTCGTGGTGCCGCTCCAGGCGGGCGTGCCGCTCGCCGACATGAGCCGCGTGCTGCAGGGCCTCACCGCCGGCATCGGCTTCCTCGGCGCCGGGGCCATCATCAAGCAGGCCGGCAAGAACAAGTCGAGCGAGCGAAGCGATGGGGAAGCGGACGAAAGCGACATCCGCGGACTCACCACCGCGGCAAGCATCTGGACCGTCGCGGCCATCGGCGTCTCCTGCGGCCTCGGCCGCGAGATGACGGCCGTGGTCGCGACGGTGTTCAGCCTGGTGATCCTGCAGCTGCTCTACGCGTTCAAGAAATAGGCGGTCAGGATGTCACGCTCACGGGCGCGGGCGCAGGGGCGACCTCGAGCTTCGCCCGATGCGTGGCGATGGCCTCGCGCACGATCGGGTCCAGCCCTTCCCCGCCCGCCGTCGCGTCGACGTGGGCCAGCAGCGCGCGCCGCATGCGCGGCTCCCAGAATCGCTTGATATGGCTCGCGATATCCGTGAGCGCTTCTGCGCGATCGGGCATCGCCTCGAAGAAGCCGCCGATCTGGTTGGCCATCTTGATGAGGTTCTCGATATGCATGGCCGTTACTCCGCGGAAGCCGGGTTAGGCTCGGTTGCCGCGCGCAGCAGCGCGAGCTGCTGGTCGTTGAAGTCCTGATAGTTCCGCTGCCACGTGGAGGGCTGCGCGACCGGCATCACCTGCACCGCCGTCACCTTGTACTCGGGGCAGTTCGTCGCCCAGTCCGAGTTGTCGGTGGTAATCACGTTGGCGCCCGACTCGGGGAAGTGGAACGTCGTGTAGACCACGCCCGGCTGCATGCGGTCGCTGACGATCGCGCGCAGCACCGTCTCGCCCGCGCGACTCTGTACGCCGACCCAGTCGCCGTCCTTGATGCCGCGCTCCTCGGCATCGTGTGCATGGATCTCCAGGCGGTCTTCGTCGTGCCAGTGCACGTTGTGCGTGCGCCGCGTCTGCGCGCCGACGTTGTACTGCGACAGGATGCGGCCCGTGGTCAGGATCAGCGGGAACTTGCGGTTCACCTTCTCATCGGTCGCCACGTACTTCGTGATGATGAACTTGCCCTTGCCACGGACGAAGCCATCGACGTGCATGATCGGCGTACCGGTCGGCGCCTCGTCGTTGCAAGGCCACTGGATGCTGCCGAGCTTGTCGAGCTTGGCGTAGCTCACGCCCGAGAACGTCGGCGTCAGGCGCGCGATCTCGTCCATGATCTCCGAGGGGTCCTTGTAATCCATCGGATAGCCGAGCGCGTTCGACAGCAGGATCGTCGCCTCCCAGTCCGCGTACCCGCCCTTCGGCGGCATGACCTTGCGCACGCGGGAGATGCGGCGCTCGGCGTTGGTGAACGTGCCGTCCTTCTCCAGGAACGTCGAACCCGGCAGGAACACGTGCGCGTATTTGGCGGTTTCGTTCAGGAAGATGTCCTGCACGACGATGCACTCCATCGACGACAGCGCCTCGGCCACGTGCTGCGTGTTCGGGTCCGACTGGACGATGTCTTCGCCCTGGCAATACAGGCCCATGAAGCTGCCCGTCAGCGCCGCATCGAACATGTTCGGGATGCGCAGGCCCGGTTCCGGATTGATCTCGACGCCCCACGCGGCCTCGAACAGGTTGCGCGTGGTGGTGTCCGACACGTGGCGATAGCCCGGCAGCTCGTGCGGGAACGAACCCATGTCGCACGAACCCTGCACGTTGTTCTGGCCACGCAGCGGGTTCACGCCCACGCCTTCGCGGCCGATGTTGCCGGTGGCCATCGCGAGGTTGGCGATGCCCATCACGGTCGTCGAACCCTGCGCATGCTCGGTCACGCCGAGGCCATAGTAGATGGCGGCGTTGCCACCGGTCGCATACAGGCGCGCGGCGCCGCGCATCTGGTCGGCCGGCACGCCCGTCACGGCTTCCATGGCCTCCGGCGAGTTCTCCGGCAGCGACACGAAATCGCGCCACTGCTGGAAGGCCACGTCCTCGCAGCGCTCGGCGATGAACTGCTCCGCCAGCAGGCCTTCCGTCACGATCACGTGCGCGAGCGACGTGACCACCGCGACGTTGGTGCCCGGACGCAGCTGCAGGTGGTAGTCCGCGCGGATATGCGGCGAGCTCACGAGGTCGATGCGGCGCGGATCGACGACGATCAGCTTCGCGCCTTCACGCAGGCGGCGCTTCATGCGCGAGGCGAACACCGGATGGCCGTCGGTCGGGTTCGCGCCGATCACCATGATGACGTCGGACTTGGCGACCGAGCGGAACGTCTGCGTGCCTGCGGATTCGCCCAGCGTGGTCTTGAGGCCGTAGCCGGTCGGCGAGTGGCACACGCGCGCGCACGTGTCCACGTTGTTGTTGCCGAACGCCGCGCGCACCAGCTTCTGGACGAGGTAGTCTTCCTCGTTCGTGCAGCGCGACGACACGATGCCGCCGATCGAGTCGCGGCCATGCTTGGCCTGGATGCGCTTGAACTCCGACGCGGCATAGCCGATCGCCTCTTCCCACGACACTTCGCGCCATGGATCGGTGATCTTCGCGCGAATCATCGGCTTGAGGATGCGGTCCTTGTGCGTGGCGTAGCCCCATGCGAAGCGGCCCTTCACGCAGGCGTGACCTTCGTTCGCCTGGCCGTCCTTGTACGGCACCATGCGCACGACCTCGTTGCCCTTCATCTCGGCCTTGAACGAGCACCCCACGCCGCAGTACGCGCACGTGGTCACCTTGTCGTGCGACGGCTGGCCCAGCTGGATCACGCTCTTCTCGGTCAGCGTCGCGGTCGGGCAGGCCTGCACGCAGGCGCCGCAGGACACGCAGTCCGACTCCATGAACGGCTGGCTCGTGCCCGCCGCCACGCGCGACTCGAAGCCGCGGCCCGTGATCGTCAGCGCGAACGTGCCCTGCGTTTCCTCGCACGCGCGCACGCAGCGATTGCAGACGATGCACTTGGAAGGGTCGTACGTGAAGTAGGGGTTCGACTCGTCCTTCTCCATGTGCGTGTGCGTGGCGATCGCCGGCGTATTGGTATGGCCGTCGTTGTAGCGCACTTCGCGCAGGCCCACCGCGCCGGCCATGTCCTGCAGTTCGCAGTTGCCGTTCGTCGGGCAGGTCAGGCAGTCGAGCGGGTGATCGGAGATATAGAGTTCCATCACGCCGCGGCGCAGGTCGCCGAGCTTGTCGCTCTGCGTGCGCACCTTCATGCCCGGCTCCACCGGCGTCGTGCACGAGGCCGGGTAGCCACGGCGGCCCTCGATCTCGACGAGGCACAGGCGGCACGAGCCGAACGACTTGAGCGAGTCCGTCGCGCACAGCTTCGGCACGCCGATGCCTGCTTCCGCGGAGGCGCGCATGACCGACGTGCCGGCGGGCACGGTCACGGTCACGCCATCGATCTCCAGCGTGACCTGTACGTCCGATTCGCTGGCCGGCGTACCGTAATCGAGTTCGTTTCGAGCGTTCAAGGGATGTCTCCCGATCTTATGTTTTGTGGGATGGGCGCGAGGGAACGATGGCTACGCCGCGCGTGCGGGCTTCGGCGACAGGCCGAAGTCCTCCGGGAATTCGTTCAATGCGGACAGCACCGGGTACGGTGTCATGCCGCCCATCGCACAGAGCGAACCGTTGAGCATCGTGTCGCACAGGTCGCGGACCAGCGCGACGTGCTTCACCGGCTGATCGCCCTGCAGGATGCGGTCCATCACCTCCACGCCGCGCGTGGAACCGATCCGGCACGGCGTGCACTTGCCGCACGATTCGATGGCGCAGAACTCCATCGCATAGCGCGCCTGCTTCGCCATATCGACGGTCTCGTCGAACACGACGATGCCGCCGTGGCCGACCACCGCACCGAACGCCGCATACGCTTCATAATCGAGCGGCACGTCGAAGCGCGACTCGGGCAGATACGCGCCGAGTGGCCCGCCCACCTGCACAGCGCGAATCGCACGACCCGACCGCGTGCCGCCGCCGTAGTCAACGAGCAGCTCGCGCAGCGTAATACCGAAAGCCTTCTCGACGAGGCCGCCCTGCAGGATGTTCCCGGCCAGCTGGAACGGCAGCGTGCCGCGCGAGCGGCCCATGCCGAAGTCCTTGTAGTACGCCGCACCGCGCGCGAGGATGATGGGCACCGTCGCGAGCGAGATCACGTTGTTGATGACCGTGGGCTGGCCAAACAACCCTTCGAGCGCCGGGAGCGGCGGCTTCGCGCGCACCACGCCGCGGCGGCCCTCGAGGCTCTCCAGCAGCGCCGTCTCCTCGCCACACACATACGCGCCGGCGCCCTTGCGCACCTCCAGGTGGAAACAGCGGCCGCTGCCGCGAATGTTGTCGCCTAGCCAGCCTGCCGCGTTGGCGATGCGGATCGCTTCCTCGGTGGCGGCGATCGCGTGCGGATATTCCGAACGCGTGTAGATGTAGCCCTGCTCGGCCCCGACGGCGAGGCCCGCGATCGTCATGCCCTCGATCAGCATGAACGGATCGTCTTCCATGACCATGCGGTCCGAGAACGTGCCCGAGTCGCCTTCGTCGGCATTGCAGACGATGTACTTGACCGGCGACTGCGCGGCCAGCACGGTCTTCCACTTGATGCCGGTCGGGAACGCGGCGCCGCCGCGACCGCGCAGGCCAGAGTCGAGCACTTCCTGCACGATCTGCGCCGGTTGCAGCGACAGCGCGCGCGTCAGGCCCGCATAGCCTTCGTGCGCGATGTAGTCCTCGAGGGAGACCGGGTCGGTGATGCCGACGCGCGCGAAGGTCAGGCGCTCCTGCTTCTTCAGGAACGGATGCTCGTCGACCACGCCGATGGACAGTGCATGCGCGGCGCCCGTCAGCAGGCCCGCATCGAACAGCGCGGCGACGTCGTCTGCGGATACGGGGCCGTAGCCGATACGGCCGCCGTCGGTCTTTACCTCGACGAGCGGCTCGAGCCAGAACATGCCACGCGAGCCGTTGCGCACGATGCGCACATCGGCGCCGCGCGCCGCGGCTTCACGTGCGATGGCCTCGGCCACCTCGTCGGCACCGAGTGCCAGCGCGGTCGAATCGCGCGGTACGAAGATCGTCGTGCTCATGCGCTGGCCTCCGCGGCTTGTTGTCGCTCGGCGCGCATCGCCTCACGCAATCCTTCGATCAGTCGCGTGAAGCGCGCGGGATCCACGCGTCCATGCAGCCGGTCATCGATCATCACGGCCGGGCCGATCGCGCACTGGCCAAGACAGAACACGGGCTCCAGCGTGAACGCGCCATCGCCGGTGGTCTCGTGCATACCGCAGCCGAGCGTGCGCTCCGCGTGCTGCACGAGCGCATCGGCCCCGACCGACTGGCACGCTTCGGCACGGCACACCTGCACGACATGGCGCCCGGCGGGATGCTCGCGAAAATGGTGGTAGAACGTGATGACGCCGTGGACCTCGGCACGCGACAGATTCAGCGCCTGCGCGATGACGGGCACCGACTCGGCGGGCACGTAGCCATGGACGTCCTGGAGTTCATGAAGGATCGGCAACAACGCGCCCGGCATGTCGCGTCGCTCGGAGACGATCTGCGCGATCGCATCGAGTCTGCGCGCGGTACCGATCGCGGCATTGGTGGGGGTGACGGTTTCTGGCATGGCGTCTCCGTGCTCTTGTGTCGTCATGGCCCGGCGCGCGTGGGTTGTCTCCTGCGCGCCGACGCGTCCGCCAGTGCCCCGTTATTCGGGTGCGCCGTGCGGTCGCATATAGGCTCTTTTTTTCATATTCCGGAGCTGTATTTCAGGAACTTGCCCCGTTTGTGCGACTATAGGCCTGTGATTCGCCCCCATCAATATGCTATTTTCCGCATATGCTACGCATCTCGATCCTCCCCCATCTGCAGATCCGCGACGACGCCGCCACAGGCCCCGCGCCCGCGCTGGATGTGTCGCGTCTGGTGGCGTTGCTCGGCCATATCGAGTCCACCGGCAACATCGCTCAGTCGGCGGAAGCGATTTCGTTGTCATATCGCTACGCCTGGGGAATTCTCCGCGACGCGGAGACCCTGTTCGGCGGCGCGCTGATCGCCAAGACGCGGGGGCGGGGATCGACGCTCACGCCCATGGCGCAGCAGCTGGTGTGGGCGAGCAAGCGGATCGCGGCGCGGCTGTCGCCGACGCTCGATAGCCTCGCGTCGGAACTCGAGATCGAGCTCAAGAAGCTGATGGTGGCATCGGATCCGGCGGTGCGCCTCCATGCCAGCCATGGCTTTGCCGTGGCCGCGCTGCGCGACTTCCTCGACGAACACAAGGTCCGGCACGACCTCAAGTATTGCGGGAGCCTCGAAGCCGTGGCCGCGCTGGCGGAGCATGCGTGCGACATCGCCGGCTTCCACGTGCCCATCGGCGACCTCGAAGGCGATATGGTGCGGCGCATCATGAGCTGGCTGCGACCCGATACGCATTGCCTGATCCATCTGGCCGTACGCACGCAGGGACTGTTCGTGCGGCCGGGCAATCCGCTCGATGTGCGGTCGCTCGAAGACCTGACGCGCTCTGACGTGCGATTCGTCAATCGCCAGCCCGGGTCGGGCACGCGGCTGCTGCTGGACCTCATGCTCGCGCGGCGCGGCATCGACCCGAACCGCATCGAAGGCTTCAGCAACGGCGAGTTCACGCATGCGGCCGTCGCCGCGTACATCGGCAGCGGCATGGCCGACGTCGGCTTTGGCGTGGAAACGGCGGCGCGGCGCTTCGGGCTGGAATTCGTGCCCGTGCTCAAGGAGCGCTACTTCTTCGCCATCGAACAGAAGATGCTGCAGAGCCCAGCGCTCGCCGGGGCCGTGGAGGCGCTCAAGAGCCGCTCGTTCCGCGAACGCGTCGACGCGCTGCCGGGCTACGATGGCGAAATGACGGGCGTGGTGCAGACCATGGAGCAGGCGTTCCCCGGCCTGGTCCACTAGGTGCACCAGGTCCATCGGCCTGTCCGGTCGTCTGGTCAGTAGATCTCCGGAACGATCATCTCGGACGGGACGGGCTGCCGCACGTAGTCGGCGTGGCGCTCACGCTGCGGCAGCTGGATCGTCGTCTGCTGCGGCTCGACGTACGGCATCTGCTGCAGCAGGTGGTGGATACAGTTCAGGCGCGCGCGCTTCTTGTCCACGGCCTGCACGACCCACCACGGCGCCTCGGCGATATGCGTGCGTTCGAGCATCACTTCCTTGGCGCGCGTGTAGTCTTCCCAGCGGCGGCGCGATTCCAGATCCATCGGACTGAGCTTCCACTGCTTGAGCGGATCGTGGATCCGGCTCAGGAAGCGCAGGTGCTGCTCTTCGTCCGAGATCGAGAACCAGTACTTGATGAGCTGGATGCCCGAACGCACGAGCATGCGCTCGAATTCCGGCACCGAGCGGAAGAACTCCTCGTACTGCTCGTCCGTGCAGAAACCCATGACATGCTCGACGCCGGCGCGGTTATACCAGCTACGGTCGAACAATACCATTTCGCCGGCGGCCGGCAGATGCGAGACATAGCGCTGGAAATACCATTGCGTGCGTTCGCGGTCGTTCGGCGCGGGCAGTGCCGCCACGCGGCAGACGCGCGGATTCAGCCGCTGCGTGATGCGCTTGATCACGCCGCCCTTGCCTGCCGCATCGCGGCCTTCGAACAGGATCACGACCTTGTGGCCCGTCGCCTGCACCCAGCTCTGCAGCTTGACCAGTTCGCCCTGCAGGCGGAACAGCTCGCGGAAGTACATCTGGCGTTCCGCGCGCTCGGCATCGTCCCCCGATACGCCCCCGTTCTCCGCGCCGTGGCCGGACAGGATGGCCTGCACCAGACTGGGGTCGCGATCCTCGAGTTCCAGCTCGAGTTCCTCGTCGTAGTAATCCGCCACCTCGCGGTGAATGCGCCGAATAAGGGCTTCATCGTTTGGGTTCATTCGCGACGCTCCAGGGGGTCATGGCCTTCAGGCCGACCATGTTACGCCGCCTCTGTGGCAGTTGCGTGAAATCCCCGGCGTCTAGCCGCCCGCCTGCTGTTTCCGGAACGCCCATCGCCCGGCAAGTGCCGTGAAGCTCGCCACCAGCACCACGAGCAGCCAGAAGCCATGCGGATGGTCGGCGAGCGGAATGCCGCCCACGTTCATGCCGAAGAAACCGGCCACGATATTGATCGGCAGCGCGAGCACCGTCACCAGCGTCAGGGTGAACAGCGTGCGGTTGGTCTGCTCGTTGAGCTTGGCCGCGATCTCTTCCTGCAGCAGCTTGATGCGCTCCACCAGCGCGGACAGGTCGTTGAGCACGAGCGAGAACTCCTCGGTGGACTCCCGCAGCTCGCGCAGATCGCCCTCCTGCAGCCACGCGGGCGGCCGGTTCAGTAGCCGGAACAGCGCGCCCGGTTCCGGCGCGAGCAGGCGTTGCAACCGCACGAGGCCGCGGCGCATCGCGCCGAGTTCCGAGCGGTTGCCGTGCAGGCGCTGCGACAGTAGCTGGTCCTCGATGCGGTCGACGCCGATGCCTGTCTCTCGCACGATCTGCACGAGCACATCCGCCTGGTCGCGCAGCAGATGCACGACCAGGTCGAGCGGCGAACGGAACGGCTCACCGCGGCGCACCGCCTCGCGGAGCCGGTCCACCGATCGCAGCGGCCGCGAGCGCGCGGTCACGAGCACGCGATGATCGACGCTCGCCCACAGCGTCGAGATGTCCGTCGACGACACGCCGAAGTTGTAGATCACGTCGTTGACGACCGCGAGCAGCGCGTCGTCCTGGCGCTCGATCCGCGTGGAATGCGAGCCTTGCCGCAGCGAGGCGAAGAAGTCTTCGGACAGGCCGAGCTGGCTCTTCATCCAGCGTTCGCACGCGCTGTTCGACAGATTGAAATGCAGCCAGAGGAAACCTGCCGGGTCCGCCGCGGGCTCGCCACGCAACCACGCGATCGCACGATGCGAGTCGATCTCCCGCGCGGGCTCGCCCGGCACGAACAGAAAGCCGCTGACGAGCCCGACCGGATCGGAACCATAGCCGGCTTCGACGATGGGGGACGGCATGAGAAGGCTCCCGAGGAAAATGCGAATCTGGTACGCGCGAATCCCGCACGTTATCACGCTCGTGTGACAGGGGCGCCCAGGATGGCGAAGCCCACACCCCACGGCCGGGCCGTCCGTCGGAGCAAAAAAAAAAGCCCGCTGGCGCGGGCTTCTTTCTGGTGCCGGGAGGCGCCGGGACTCAAGCGAAGTTCTTCGCCGCGAAGTCCCAGTTCACGACGTTCCAGAATGCCTCGACGTACTTCGGACGGGCATTGCGGTAGTCGATGTAGTACGCGTGTTCCCATACGTCGCAGGTCAGCAGGGCCTTGGCGTCGGTGGTCAGCGGCGTGGCGGCGTTCGAGGTGGACACCAGGTCCAGCGAGCCGTCGGCCTTCTTGACCAGCCAGGCCCAGCCCGAACCGAAGGTGCCCACGGCGACCTTCGTGAATTCTTCCTTGAACTTGTCGAACGAGCCCCACTTGGCGTTGATCGCGTCGGCCAGCGCGCCGGTCGGAGCGCCGCCGCCGTTCGGCTTCAGCGATTCCCAGTAGAAGGTGTGGTTCCAGACCTGGGCTGCGTTGTTGAAGATACCGCCCGAGGACTTCTTGACGATGTTTTCCAGCGACTCGTTCTCGAACTCGGTGCCCTTGATCAGGTTGTTCAGGTTCGTGACGTAGGTCTGGTGGTGCTTGTCATGGTGGAACTCCAGCGTCTCCTTGGAGATGTGCGGAGCGAGGGCATCATGCGCGTACGGCAGCGGAGGAAGTGCGTGTTCCATTGTTCGGTCTCTGCGGGTTGTTTATAGGTGGGGATTGACGATTGTAGGTGACTTGCCAGACCCGCGCAAACGCAGGCGGAAAGCCCCCTGGACTCATGCTAGTTTGTTCGCGCACAGGCCGCATCCATTCCGGATCGTTGTCAAAACGCGCCAAGCTTGGCCTGTACACCGGCGATTTCCACGTCCGCGACACCTTCCGCGAGATGGGCCTCGACGATGGTGCCCGCACGCAACTCCTGCGGCGAGCGCAGCGCGTGGCCGCGCTGGTCGATCAGCACCGCGTAGCCGCGTTCGAGCGTGCGCTGCGGCGCCAGCAGTTCCAGCGCGCCCGCGGCGCGCGCCAGCCGTGCGCTCGCGCGTTCATGCTGACGGTTCGCGGCCGCGGCCAGCCGCGCCGACAGCCGGCCGAGGTCGGTGCGCGCGCGGCCCACATCGGGCATGCATGCGCGCCAGCGCATGGCCAGCACCTGCTGCCGGTGACGCTGCACGGTTACCGTGTCACGCAAGGCGGCACGCAAGTGCCGGGCCAGATTGTCCACGCGCGCGCGCCGCTCCTGCAATTGTGCCTGTGGGCTGCGCAGCCGGCGCGCGAGCCAGTCGAGGTGCTGCGCGCGGCGATCGAGCTGGCGTCCCATGCATTGCCGTAACGCGTCCTGCGCGCGGCGCGCGAGCTGCAGCAAATGCGCGCGGTCGGGACTCACGAGTTCGGCGGCGCCCGTGGGCGTCGGCGCGCGCACGTCGGCGACGAAATCGGCGATCGTGAAATCGGTCTCATGGCCGACGCCCGACACCACGGGAACCGCGCTGCGCGCGATCGCGTGGGCAACGGACTCCTCATTGAACGACCAGAGGTCCTCGATGCTGCCGCCCCCGCGGCACAGGATCAGCACGTCGCACTCGCGCCGCGCGTTGGCGAGGTCGAGCATCGCCGCGATGCGGTCGGACGCGCCGGCGCCCTGAACGGGAACGGGATAGACGATCACGGGGACATGCGGCGCGCGCCGCCGCAGCGTGGTCAGCACATCGCGCATCGCGGCGGCCTGGAGCGACGTGACCACGCCGATGGCGCGTGGATGCGTGGGAATCGGGCGTTTCCGTTCCGGCGCGAAAAGACCCGCCTGTGCAAGTTTGTCCTTGAGCCGCAGGAACGCTTCGTAGAGATTGCCGAGCCCCGCGCGGCGCATGGCCTCCACACCAAGCTGCAGTTCGCCGCGCGCCTCGTACATGCTCACCAGCGCGCGTACCTCCACCGCTTCCCCCTCGCGCGGCGAGAAGTCGACATGCTGGTTGCGGCCGCGGAACATCACGCAGCGGATCTGCGCGCGCGCGTCCTTCAGCGAGAAGTACCAGTGTCCACTCGCCGCGCGCGTGAAATTGGAGATTTCGCCGCGTACCCATGCAAGCGGAAACGTGCGCTCCAGCACAGACGAAATCGCATGGTTGAGCTCGCTGACCGCAATGACTTCACGGCCTCCAGTCGGGGCATTTGACGGCGTTGCACGGGGAACGTTCGGAAAGTCGGGCATGGTCCACTGCCGCGCGGGCGGCGTGAAATTGACATGTCCACAGCATAACCGCTCTGTCAAGAGGTACACGGCACGCCACCCGTTTGAGGCGGTAACCCGCTTGATACCGTACAACTCTTTGATTCTTATGCCTTTTCCGTCCAAGGCAAAAAATAGGCAATGTAAGAGAAACGCTTACGCGTCAACGACTTACGGCGCGCACCCCCGCATTGTTCACAAAGTTATCCACAGAACCTCTGGATAAACGGCAAGGCGCTGTCCGTCGCTGTGGATAATCGATGCCGCGTGCGTTGTCGGCGCTCTCCAGCAAGCGAACGATGGCGATGCGTCACACGCGCAAGATTTCCGCGGTATCGGTACGTGGGACCGACCAAACGGCGGCGTTTGCCTACTTTTTAAGCAGCGAGCGATTGGTGCTTTTAAAACAAGGAGTTATCGACGCTGTCCGGTAATTGTCCACAACCCGTCCACAAGACTGTCCCGCAGGAATGTGGAAACTCGTCACAGTGTCGACACACTGCTGCGGCATCCGCCCAGGGCGTGACTGCGCAAATTTTGAGCAGCACAGGTATACCTCATACGAATCAATGGCTTGAATCGGTTTTTCTCATGCTGTCCACAACCGATCCACAATCCTGTCCCGCCCGCGTGTGGATACCGCCACTGCCCAATTTTCAGGCAGCACCCATCGATTCCTTATCAATCAACGAGTTAGCTCGGGTATCCGGCGCGTATCCACAAGCCGTCCACAGTCCTGTCCGAAACGTCTGTGGATACGCGGTGACACCGCTGCGGAGGGCGCTTGCCGCGCGCTGACGCGCGGGGTAGAGTGGCGCCTGATTTTTTCGAGCACGCCGCTGCCCGCCCCGTTTCGTTTCGTTTTGTCTCGTTTCGGGGGCGCGCATCAAAGGCTGCCTGGTCTGCTGTGTTTCGGGTCTGTTTGTCGTCGAATCGGGGGTCCACGTGTTTTCCATCATTCAAGCGGCCGGCTGGCCGATCTGGCCACTGCTGCTCGCCTCGGTCATCGCGCTGGCGCTGATCGTCGAACGGTTCCTGTCGCTCAAGCGCAGCAAGGTCCTGCCGCCGAAGTTGTACGAGGAGGCGCTGTCCGCTGCCCAGCAGCGCCGCGCCACGCCCGAGGTCGTCAACACCCTCGAACAGAATTCGCCGCTCGGCCGCATCCTGGCCGCCGGCCTGCGCCACGTCGTGCTGCAGCCCCACACTTCCCGCGATGCCGCCAAGGACGTGGTCGAGGAAGCGGGCCGCGCCGTCGCGCATGACCTCGAACGCTATCTGAACGCACTCGGCACGATCGCTTCGGTGGCGCCGCTGATGGGCCTGCTCGGCACCGTGATCGGCATGATCGAGATCTTCGGACACCAGAACGGCACCGGCGCCAACCCGGAACAGCTCGCGCACGGCATTTCGGTCGCGCTGTACAACACGGCGTTCGGCCTGATTGTGGCGATTCCCGCGCTGATCTTCTGGCGCTATTTCCGCCGGCGCGTGGACGACTACGTGGCCGAGCTGGAATTCCGCGCGACCACGTTCCTCGACGCCATCCTGCCGCAACGGCGTTCGTAAGCGCGCGGGAGCACGCCATGCACTTCCGTTCCCGCCAGCGGCGCGAGGAGCCGGAGATCAACCTGATCCCGCTCATCGACGTGCTGCTCGTGATCCTTATCTTCCTGATGATCACGACCACCTATTCGCGCTTTACCGAACTCCAGATCCAGTTGCCGACCGCGGACGCCGAGCGCGCCCAGCAACGGCCGACGGAAATCGTGGTGTCGGTGTCCGCGCGCGGCGTCTATTCGGTCAACAAGCAGGTGCTCGAGCAGAAGGACGTGACGAGCCTCGCGGATCAGCTGCGCAATGCGGCCGGCCCAGCGACCAGCGCGCAACCGCCGGTCGTCATCGTCAATGCCGATGCACAGGCGACGCACCAGGCGGTGATCAACGTGATGGAGGCCGCGCGCGTCGCGGGTCTGTCGCGCCTGACCTTCGCCACGCAGAGTTCGCAGCCGCGTTAATACCACCACCACCCTGCGCACAACACCCCGCAGCACCACCACCCCGCGCACCACCGCCCTGCGCACCACCGCGCTGTCGCCGAGGATGATGGCGGGGATGACGGAGAGATGACGGGGAGATGGCGGCGGGGTGCACCTCGATCGCTCCCGCCTCGTTGTACCATGCGGGCATTGCCGCTTCTGACCGCACTGCCCGACCTTCCCCCGATGCCCGCACCCCGACACGCCCTCGCCGCCTTTGTCACCGACCAGTGGCAACGCCGCGGCTGGTTCGCCTGGCTGATGCTGCCGTTCTCGCTGCTGTTCGGCCTGATCGCGCGCGTGCGCCGCTACGGCTATCTGCACGGCTGGTTCCGTTCGACCCGGCTGCCGATGCCCGTGGTCGTGGTCGGTAACGTGACCGTCGGCGGCACGGGCAAGACGCCGGCCGTCATCGCGCTCGCGCAGGCGCTCGTCGAGGCAGGACTCCGCCCCGGCGTGGTGTCGCGCGGCTACGGCGTCAAGCTCGCGCATCCGCGCCGCGTCAAGCCGGCCTCCTGTGCAGCCGACGTCGGCGACGAACCGTTGCTGATCGCGCGCGCGACCGAGGTCCCGGTATGGGTGTTTCCGGACCGCGCGCTGTGCGCGCAGACGATGCTCGTGTCCCATCCCGGCGTCAACGTGCTGCTGCTCGACGACGGCCTGCAGCACTACAAGCTCCAGCGCGACTTCGAAATCGTGATGTTCGATGGCCGCATGGGCGGCAACGGCCTGCTGCTGCCCGCGGGGCCGCTGCGGGAACCGCTCTCCCGCCCGCGCGATGCCACGCTGATCAACGACCCGCACTTCCGCGCGACGCCCGACAAGCCCGATGTGTACGGCATGCGGCTCGAGCTCGACGTCGCCTGGCAGTTGTCCGATCCGACCATGACGCGGCCCGTGTCGGCATTTGCCGGGCAGCGCGTGTTCGCGGCAGCGGGCATCGGCAACCCAGAACGATTCTTCGCAAGCCTGCGGCAGGCGGGCCTGAAGCCCGCCACGCTGCCGCTGCCCGATCATTACGACTTTGCCGAGGATCCGTTTGCCGCGCATCCGGCCGCCATCGATGCGGAGGTGATCCTGATCACCGAGAAGGATGCCGTAAAATGCGAGCGCTCCGAGTACCATGACGACCCCCGCATCTGGGTCGTCGCTACCACGCCCGTGATCGACGCGGGGCTCATCGATAAAATCCGCCGCGCCGTGACGGCGCGCGCGCCGGCCGTTGCCACACCCGTGACCACCGGTGTGGCCGGCCCAGACAAGGAACACCAGGATGGACAACCGGCTGCTTGAGATCCTCGTTTGCCCGCTGTGCAAGGGCAAGCTGGAGTACAACCGCGCCGCCCAGGAGCTGATCTGCCATGCGGACAAGCTCGCGTATCCGATCCGTGACGGCATTCCCGTCATGCTCGCCGACGAGGCCCGCCAGTCGGTGCCCGGCCGCGTGATCGATCCCGACGCACCGGCCGCCGGGAGCGGCAGCGCCAACAGCTGATCGTCCGCGCGCAGCCATGACCATTCCGGACTTCACCGTCGTCATTCCGGCGCGCATGGCCTCCACGCGCCTGCCGGACAAGCCGCTGGCCGATATCGGCGGGCATCCGATGATCGTGCGCGTGGCTGAACGCGCCCATGCTTCGTCCGCGCGCCGCACGGTGGTCGCCACCGACGCGCCGGCGGTGGCGGAAGCCTGCGCGGCGCGCGGCGTCGAGGCCGTGCTCACCCGCGCGGACCATCCCTCGGGCACGGACCGCCTGTCGGAAGTGGCCACCCTGCTGGGTCTGCCCGACGATGCGATCGTCGTCAACGTGCAGGGCGACGAGCCGCTGATCGATCCGTTGCTCATCGACGAGGTCGCGCTGCATCTGGCCGCGCATCCGGACTGCGCGATTTCCACCGCCGCGCACCCGCTCGACGACATCGCCGATGTGTTCAACCCGAACGTCGTCAAGGTGGTATGCGACGCCGCGGGCCGCGCGCTGTATTTCTCGCGCGCACCGATTCCGTGGTCCCGTGATGCCTGGTCCGCCGTGCCGGCCCAGCCCGCCGCCTCGGCGCAGGTCGCGCTACCGTCGATGCCCGTGCTGCGCCATATCGGCCTGTACGCGTACCGGGCGGGCTTCCTGCGCCGCTTTCCGACGCTGGCCGCCGCGCCGCTCGAACAGACCGAGGCGCTCGAGCAGTTGCGTGCGATGTGGCATGGCGAACGGATCGGCGTGCTGGTCACGGCGTCCGCGCCGGCGCCCGGCGTCGATACGCCCGCCGACCTCGAACGCGTGCGCGCGCTATGGGCCGACGGGATGTCGCAGGACGGTCCCTGACCGCATCTCTTCACTTAAGTTCACACTGCTGCAACCGAAGCGGAGGCCGAATCCGCGCCGCCCATGGCATAATGCCTGCCGAAACAGAGCCCGCGATGCGTGGAAATGCGCGTCGCGCAAGGCTCGGTGGGGAGATAGAACGAGCCCGTCCGGCAGGTATCCGCTGCCGTAAGTCCCGCGTCAACTTGCGGCGTTACCCTCCTTCGAAGTCTCCCGCGTTACCAGATTCCAAAAAACTTCTGAGGACCCGTAAATGCGTTTGATCCTGTTGGGCGCCCCCGGCGCCGGCAAAGGCACGCAAGCCAAATTCATCTGCGAAAAATTTGGCATTCCGCAAATCTCGACGGGCGACATGCTGCGCGCCGCGGTCAAGGCCGGCACGCCGCTCGGCCTGGAAGCCAAGAAGGTCATGGACGCGGGTGGTCTGGTGTCCGACGACATCATCATCGGCCTGGTGAAGGATCGCCTGAAGGAATGCGATTGCGATCAGGGCTACCTGTTCGACGGTTTCCCGCGCACGATTCCGCAGGCCGAGGCCATGAAGGAAGCCGGCGTCGCGATCGACTACGTGCTGGAGATCGACGTGCCGTTCGACGCGATCATCGAGCGCATGAGCGGCCGCCGCGTGCACGCCGCCTCGGGCCGCACCTACCACGTCAAGTACAACCCGCCGAAGACCGACAACGTTGACGACGTTACCGGCGAGCCGCTGATCCAGCGCGACGACGACAAGGAAGAAACCGTGCGCAAGCGCCTGGACGTCTATGCGAACCAGACGCGTCCGCTCGTGGACTACTACTCGAACTGGGCCGCCAATGGCGACGCCACCGCCAAGGTTGCCGCGCCGAAGTACCGCAAGATCTCCGGTCTGGGCGATGTGGACAAGATCACGGCCAGCGTGTTCGACGCGCTGAAGTAACCGCCCGCCGCACCGCAAGGGCAAAAGAAGCGACCCCTCGGGTCGCTTTTTTTTTTTGGGCGTTGCGGGACTCCCGCCTTTCGGTCACACCGAAGCCACCGTAGAATGGCTGTTGATTGACGTATACGTAAAGTAATCAGGCAACGCGACAACCCGACAACGCCGATAACGAGAGGAAGACACGGTATGGACATCCAGGGCAACGTATTCATCGTCACGGGCGGCGCGTCCGGACTCGGCGCGGGTGCCGCGCGCATGTTCGCGGAAAACGGCGGCAAGGTCGTGATCGCGGACCTCAACGAGAGCGCCGGGCTCGAATTGGCGAAGGAGCTCGACGGTGCGTTCGTGCGATGCGATGTCACGTCGGAAGCCAATGGCCACGCCGTGGTCACCGCGGCGCAGGCGATGGGCCGGCTTGCGGGGCTCGTCAACTGCGCGGGGATTGCCACCGCGGCCAAGACGGTCGGCAAGAACGGGCCGCATCCGCTGGATCAATTCGAGAAGACCGTTCGCATCAACCTCATCGGCACGTTCAACATGATCCGGCTCGCCGCGGCGGCAATGGTGCAAAACACGCCGGATGCCGAGGGTGAGCGCGGCGTCATCGTCAACACCGCCTCGGTGGCCGCTTACGACGGACAGATCGGGCAGGCGGCTTATGCCGCGTCGAAAGGTGGCGTGGTATCGATGACGCTGGCCATTGCGCGCGATCTTGCGCGGGATGGCGTGCGATGCATGACGATCGCGCCGGGGATTTTCGAGACCCCGATGCTGCTCGGTATGCCGCAGGAGGTGCAGGATGCGCTGGGCCGCATGGTGCCGTTTCCGCCTCGCCTCGGCCGGCCGGTCGAGTACGCGCGGCTTGTGCGGGCGATCGTGGGCAATACGATGCTCAACGGCGAGGTGATCCGCCTCGATGGCGCGATTCGAATGCAGCCGAAATAGGTTAGTCACCCGGCTCCCGCGCGGGCAGCAGCATGACAAGCATGGTGCCCGGCGCCGCGGGCGGGATGAAGGTCAGCTGGTCGAAGTAAACGATGCCGCGCGCGCGATCGTGGAACCCGCGCCGTCCCCCCTGCCGCTCTTCCACATCCTGCGAGGCCCACGCCTCGCGGAAGGCGGGGCTCGCGTCCTGCAGCCCTTCAATGAGCGCGCGCGTGGGCGCGTCGCCCGCGTGCGGCAGGCTGTGGACGCGGAATTCCGCCACGAGACGCGCGGCGCGGTGGGGCCAGTCTTCCACAAGGGCCTGCAGGCGCGGCGACAGGAACATCGCGCGCAGCAGGTTGCGGTCCTCGCTGCCGGCGTCGAGCCATCCCACGAAAAGCTCGGCGGCCGCCGCGTTCCAGGCGAGCGCGGTCCATTGACGGTCGAGCAGATACGCGGGTCCCGCGATGGCCTGCACGCTGGCGAGCAGTGGCGCTGGCACGGACGGGTCCGTCGCCGCGCGCGGTTCGGCCTTGCCCGCCAGCGCGAACAGATAGGCCCGCTCGGCCCGCGACAACCGCAGCGCCTGCGCAAGCCCATCGAGCGCGCGCGCGGACATGGCCACCGGGCGGCCCTGCTCGAGCCACGTGACCCACGTCGCGCTAAGGCCCGAGAGCTGGGCGACCTCCTCGCGGCGCAGGCCCGGGGTGCGCCGCCGGCGGCCCGGCGGCAGCCCGACATCCGCCGGAGTCAGCCGCTCGCGATGATTCCGGAGAAACGTGCCGAGCGCGCTATCGCGCCCCGCCGCTGCGGGGCCCGGGGCGTCGGGCGCGCTGTCCGGTGCGACCGCCGTCGCGTCCGAAGCGGCGGCTGCGCGGTCTCCCGGGTAGGGTTCGCGGCGCGCGTCGTTGTGATCGGAATCAGGGGGCATGGTCAGGGCGCGGCGTCTGTCACAGCGTGACTGGTGCGATTTATACCAGGATAAACCAGTGAGTTGTACCGGGAAAACGACCCGACTACAGTACGTGAGCGCTGCCCCGTCGGCAAGCAAAAATCCCCCATCACAAGAACAAAGGTCGATCGTCATGCAACAACAGGAACTCGTCGCCGCCCAGTTCGGCGCCACCGCCAATGCCTATCTCACCAGCGCCGTGCACGCCCAGGGCGCCGACCTGACGCAGCTGAAGGACACACTCGGCAAACTGGAAACCGTGCGAAGCGGCCGCGTGCTCGATCTGGGTTGCGGCGCCGGGCATGCGGGCTTCGCCGCCGCAGCCGTCGCAAGGGAAGTGGTGGCGTACGACCTGTCGTCGGAGATGCTCGGGGTGGTGGCCGGCGCCGCGCGCGACCGGGGCCTTGCCAATGTCCGCACGCAACAGGGCGCGGCGGAAACGCTGCCGTTCGACGACGCGAGCTTCGACGCCGTGGTCTCGCGCATGAGCGCTCACCACTGGCGCGACGTGCCGGCCGCGCTGCGCGAAGTGCGCCGCGTGCTGAAGCCCGGCGGCACCGCCGTGATGATCGATATCGCCGGCGCGGAGGACCCGCTCTGCGATACGTGGCTGCAATCGGTCGAGTTGCTGCGCGACCCGTCGCATATCCGCGACTACACCCCGCCCGCGTGGCAGCACATGTTCGAGGCCGCGGGATTCGGCGTCGTGGTGTCCCCGCTGTGGCATATCGACCTCGAGTTCGACAGCTGGGTGGCGCGCATGCGCACGCCCGAGGTCGCCATCGCGGCGATCCGGCATCTGTGGCAAAAGGCCCCGCGCGAGGTCGCCGAGCGCTATCGCGTCAAACCCGACGGCAGCTTCACGCTCGAAGCGGTGATGGTCATCGCTACACGGAAGTAACGCTACGCCGCCATCGCCTCGGCGGGCAGCGGCAGGTTCCGGATCATGTTCCAGACGGCCGCGGCCGCGGGCGATAGCGAGCGGTCCTCGCGCCGGACCATCACGATGCTGCGTTCCTCGCAGGGCACGAGCGGCCGCGAGACCAGCGGCGACGCGGCCGGCAGCGGCAGCGAGAACGACGGCAGCACCGACGCGCCGATGCCCGCCTCGACCATGCCGAACACGCTCGCCGAGTGCCCGAGTTCCTGTACGACATGCGGCGTCACGCCATGTCGGGCCAGGATGCGGTCGATCAGCGGCCGGCTGCCGGAAGCAAAGTCGAGCAGCGCCAGCCGCTCGCCATGCAGCGCGCTCCATGGCACCGATTCGGCGGTGGCCAGCGGATGATCGCGACGGCAGACGAAGCAGAACGGATCGGTGGCAAGCGCCTCGATCGTCAGCCCCTCACGCGCCAGCGGATCGATGAGCACGCCGAAATCCACGGCGCCCGCACGGATCTGTTCGAGTCCATCCGCCTGCACGTTGTCGCGAATAAACAACCGAATTTCCGGATATTCGCGCGCGCAGGCGGCGACGTACATCGGCATCAGCCGCGCCGAAATCGTCGGCGCGCTGGCAATCACCACCCTCCCCCGATACCGTTCCCCGAGCTGCCGGGTCTCCTCGAGCGTGTCGTCGAGCTGGCCAAGTAACCGCTCCAGCGCCGGAACCAGGGCGTTTCCGGCATCGGTGAGCACCACTTCGCGGGTAGTACGATCCAGCAACCGCACGCCAAGTGCCTCTTCGAGCTCTTGCACCCCTCGCGACACGGCAGGCTGTGTCAGTCCGACCGCATCGGCGGCCCGGCTGAAACTTCCATGCGCCGCGACAGCCAGAAAGACCCGCAACTGCCTAAGGGTGTAATTCATGCGAACGAGCGATTAATGAATGAAATAAATGAATTTGCATTCTAGACAGGTCTTGTGTCCAATACTAGGCGGAAACCCTTAGGCACTATCCCTAGTCATGACCACCGCCATTCTCGCGCCTTTCAAAAAAACCTACGACCTGATCGACGGCTTCGTCCTGATCATGCTGACCGCGATCGCGATCGCGCTGCTCGCCCCTGAAATCGGTACCGGCGAGGGCCCGCTGCATCTCGGCATCGTGACGAACGTCGGCGTCGCGCTCGTGTTCTTCCTGCACGGCGCCGCGCTCTCGCGCGAGAAGCTGGTGGCGGGCGCGAAGCACTGGCGCCTGCATGTGTTCGTGCAGGCGTTCACGTACGTGGTGTTCCCCGTCGTCGGCGTGATCCTCATGTTCTCGCTGCGCTCGGTACTGCCGCCCGACCTGCTGCTCGGCGTGTTCTATCTCTGCGTTCTGCCGTCCACGGTGTCCTCGTCGGTCGCCATGACGTCGATGGCGCGTGGCAATGTGCCCGGCGCGATCTTCAACGCGACGATCTCCGGCCTGATCGGCATGGCCCTCACCCCGCTGCTGATGGGCCTCGTCATCAGCGCGAGCGGCGCGTCGATGCCGCTCGGCAAGGCGCTCATGGGCGTGGCGCTGCAACTGCTGCTGCCGTTCGCGCTCGGCCAGGCCGCCCGTCCGCTCATCGGCAACTGGCTGGCGAAGAAGAAGCAGATCACCAACAAGATCGACCGCGGCGTGATCGTGCTGATCGTGTATTCGTCGTTCTGCGATGCGACCGCCGCCGGCCTGTGGCACCAGTATCAATGGCAGACCATCGCCGCCGTGATGGCGCTGGCCGCGGTGCTGCTGTTCGTCGTGCTCGGCGCGACCACGTTCACGGCGCGCCGTCTGAACTTCCCCATCGAGGACGAGATCACCGCGGTGTTCTGCGGCTCGAAGAAGAGCCTCGCCAACGGCATTCCGATGGCCAAGATCTTGTTCGCGGGTCACCCCGCGCTGGGCCTGCTCGTGCTACCGCTGATGGTGTATCACCAGCTGCAGCTGATCGTGTGCTCGGTGATCGCGGCCCGTTACGCGAACCGCGAGGACGAGCCGGTGCGCAACCGTGCCGCGGTGCGCGCCTGACCGAACCGGCTTGCGGCTCGTTTAGACCGAGGGATTCTTCGCCAGGGGAGGATTCTTCGCGAAGTAGGCCTTGATGCCGCGCAGGATCGCGTTGGCGAGCTGCTCCTGATGGGCATCGTCGTTGAGCTTGCGCTCCTCTTCGGGATTGCTGATGAACGCGGTCTCGACGAGGATCGAAGGAATGTCCGGCGCCTTGAGCACCGCGAACGAGGCCTGCTCCACGCTGCCCTTGTGCAGGCGGTTGATACCGCCAATCTCCTTGAGCACCGCGTTGCCGACCTGCAGGCTGTCGTTGATCTGCGCGGTCGTGGACAGGTCCAGCAGCACGCGCGCGACCTGCGCATCCTTGTTGCCCATATTCGCGCCGCCGATCAGATCCGCGGCGTTTTCCTTGTTGGCCAGCCAGCGCGCGGCCGAACTCGACGCGCCGCGCTCGGATAGCGCGAACACCGACGCGCCCTTCGCCTCCGGCGACAGGAATGCGTCCGCGTGGATCGACACGAACAGGTCGGCCTGCACACGGCGCGCCTTCTGCACGCGCACGTTCAGCGGCACGAAGAAGTCCGCGTCGCGCGTCATCATCGCGCGCATATTGGGCTGCGCGTCGATCTTCGCGCGCAGCCGATGCGCGATCTGCAGCACCACGTTCTTTTCGTGCGAACCCGCCGCGCCGGTGGCGCCGGGATCCTCGCCGCCATGGCCAGGGTCGATCGCCACGGTCAGCAGACGGCGCAGCTTGAACTGGCTCGGCGGCGGCACGTTGGTCTGCGCCATCGGCGGTGGAATCGCGGGCGCGGGCGGCGATACCGGCGCGGAAGGGACCGAGGGCGCCGAGGGTGCCGATGGCTTCGGCCTGACCGCCGCGATAGCGGGCGGCGGGGCGGTCGTGCCCGTGGGAATCTGGTCCTTGTCCTCGAGCTTGCGCACGATCGCGCCGATCGCATCCTCCTCGGCACCGGCCGGCGCGCCCGACACGCCCGCCGGCCCGGACGGCGGCTCGCTGGATGCGAAGCGCCGCTGCTTGTCCTCGGTATCGCGCACGAGTTTCCATAACGGATCGGGCGGATTCACGGGATACAGGTCGAAGACGAGGCGGTTGCGATAGTCGCCGACGGGCGCCAGCGTGAACACCTGCGGCGAGACGTCTTCCTTGAGGTCGAACACGAGGCGAACCACGCGCGGCCGGTTCTGGCCCACGCGCACGCTCTGGATGTACGGATCGTTCGCCGCGATCTTCGCGACGATCTCGCGCAGCGTGGGCGAGAGGTCGAGCCCGTCGATATCGACGACGAGCCGATCGGGATTGCGCACCATCTGGTGCGAGGCGGCCAGCGCGCTGTCGGACTCGATGGTCACCCGCGTATAGTCCTCGGCGGGCCACACGCGCACGGCCACGATATTCGCACCGAACGCGATCTGCGGACCCGCCAACGTGAGCACGGCGGTGCCGGCACCGAATTTGAGGCACTGGGCCATCCACTTGCGGCGCGCCGTCATGACCCCGTCGGGGGCGTTGGAAACATCGGGTCGGTCGGTGGCGATTCGCTTGATCAGCATGCGGTCAGCAACGTAAGTCCAGTGGGAGTATAGGCCCGCAGGGTGGCCATGCGGGCATCGGCGCCCTCGTCGGCGCCGCCCGGCGCCGGATTCTGGCCGCGGCTGTCCGATTGGAGCAACACATGGAGATCAGGTTCCCCGAGCAGGCGCCCGGCTTTCTCGGGCCATTCGACCAGATTGAAGGCCGGCTCGGCGAAGCAGTCGCGGAACCCAGCATCGATCCACTCCTCGGGATCGGCAAAGCGGTACAGGTCGAAGTGATAGACCGTGAGCGGCGAACCGTCCGCGCGCGCCACGTCGTACGGCTCGCACAGCGTGTAGGTGGGGCTACGAACCTTGCCCGTATGGCCGAGCGCGCGCAGCACCGCGCGCGACAGCGTGGTCTTGCCCGCGCCGAGGTCGCCGGACAGCTGGACATGGATCGTGCGCGGCGCGAGCGTGCGGACCGCGCCGGCCAGCGCGGCGCCGAACCGTTCGGTGGCGGCTTCGTCGGGTAGCGCGAGGATGCGTTCTTCGATCAGGGGCATTGCGTACAATTCGGGGATGACCGACCGAGCCGTACCCGCGCCAGCCACATCGCCAGCGCCACAAGTATCGACTGACCGCGTGACCGACCGGGCCACGGACAGCGCGTGCCATCGCGGGCGCGAGGCTGGCGCGACAGCGTCGGCCGAGTCGATGCGCGCGCTCGTGGCGTCGATCCGGGCCTGGGGCGCCGAACTTGGTTTCGATGCGGTACGCATCGCGGATGTCGATCTGAGCCATGCGGAAGCGGGATTGCTCGCATGGATCGATGCCGGTCATCACGGCGACATGGATTATATGGCGAACCATGGCGCGCGGCGCGCCCGTCCCGCCGAACTCGTGCCCGGCACGGTCCGCGCCATCGTCGCGCGCATGCCTTATCTGCCCGCGCAGGGTCCCGAAAACTGGCGCGCGCACGAATTCTCCCGCCTCGACGATCCCTCGACGGCCGTCATTTCCGTCTATGCGCGCGGCCGCGACTATCACAAGGTCCTGCGCAGCCGGCTGCAGCAGCTCGCCTCACGCATCGAGCAGGCGCTCGGCGCGTTCGGCTATCGCGTCTTCACCGATTCCGCCCCCGTGATGGAGGTGGCGCTGGCCACGCAGGGCGGCCTCGGCTGGCGCGGCAAACATACGCTGCTGCTCGACCGCGAAGGCGGCTCGATGTTCTTCCTCGGGGAAATTCTCGTCGATATCCCGCTGCCCGCGGACCCGCCCGAGACGCCCCACTGCGGCCAGTGCACGCGCTGCATCGACATCTGTCCGACGCAGGCGATTCTCGCGCCGTACCGCATGGACGCGCGACGTTGTATTTCTTACCTGACCATCGAACACAAGGGCGCGATTCCGGAAGCGCTGCGCGCGCCGATGGGCAATCGCGTCTATGGCTGCGACGATTGCCAGCTCGCCTGTCCCTGGAACAAGTTCGCGCATCGGGCGACGCTGCCGGACTTCGACGTGCGCAACGGCTTCGACGCGCCCGACATGGTTGCGCTGTTCCTCTGGACGGAAGCGGAATTCAATCAGCGGCTCGAGGGCAGCCCGATTCGCCGGATCGGTCACGAGCGGTGGCTCCGCAATCTGGCCGTGGGGCTCGGCAACAGCCTGCGCGCGGCCTCGGCCGCGCAGGGCGATGCCGCCCTTGCCGCCCTTGCCGCGCGCATTCGCGGCGCCCTGCACGCGCGGCAACAGGATGCCAGCGCACTCGTGCGGGAACACGTGGACTGGGCGCTCGCACAGGACGCGGCGCCGGTCAGCTGACCAGCGCGAGCCAGAGCGGCGTCGTGACGATCGCCGCGATCGTCATCACCGAGATCGTCGCGGCCACCAGCGGGCCGTTGCCGCCCATCCGCACGGCGAGGATGTACGCGCTCGACGCTGTTGGCAGCGAGGCGTACAGCACCACGATCTGATACTGCAGCGTCGTCAGCGGCAGATAGCGCCCCACGATCCACGCGAAGCCCGGCATCGCCACCAGCTTGACGCCGCTCCACCACGCCATCGGACCCACGGTGGACGCCGCGCCGGCCATCTGCAGGCCGGCGCCCACGGTCATGAGGCCCAGCGCCGTGGAGGCGGAGCCGAGCCGGCCCAGGATCATGCCCACCACCTCGGGCGGATGGAGGCCGATGACGTTGGTCAGCAGACCGCCCGCCGTGGCGAGGATGAGCGGATTGCGCGCGAGCTCGCGCAGCAGCCTTGACTCGCCCTCGCGCGCGAGCGCCCATACCGCGACGACGTTGCAGATCGGCACCGAGCAGCCCACGATGATCGCCATCAGCGCGAGGCCTTCATTGCCGCCGAGGCGCGCCGCGATCGCGAGCGCGATATACGAGTTGAACCGGAACGCGGTCTGCAACCCTGACGCAAAGTCGATCGCATCGGGCCGCAGCACCCATTTGACGAGGTAGCCGCCGATCATGCCGACGGCCGTCGTGGCGAGCGCCAGGCCGAGCATCGCGGACGTCGAGGAGAAGTCGAACTTCGCGCTGTTGGTCGATTGGAGAAGCAGAGCGGGGAACAGGACGAAGTAGACGAGGCGTTCGATGCCCGCCCAGAACGCGCGGTCGAACGGCGAGTACCGCACCAGCAGCCAGCCGATCAGGATCAGGCTGAAGTCTGGAATCAGCAGCAATGCGGATGACATGGGTCTCCGGGATGTCGTGTTGTCGTTATAAGTGCGGCTTAGGGCAGATACGGATGGGTATTGTTCCAGAGATCGGGCAAGATGGCATGCCGAATCCTGTTTTCGGACGTCCGCTTCTGCATACATTTGCGCGTGGCGCGATCCGTCGTCCTCCCTGCCGTACCCATGTTGTAGCCATGTTGTCTGCGTCTCGTCTTTCCTTCCGCGCCGCGTTGCGCGCCCCGCTCCGCGCCGCCCTCAAGGGTGCGGCGGTGGCGTTCGCCGCGTTCGCGCTTTGCGCGGCGCCGGCTGGCGCGGGCGAGATCGAAGGCGTGCGCTTCGACGACGCGGCCCGCCTCGGCGGCAAGGAGCTGCCGCTCAACGGCACGGGCCTGCGCTCCGGGTTCGTGATCAAGGGCTACGTCGCCGCGCTCTACCTGCCCGAGCGCGCGCGCAACGCGACCGTGGCGCTCGGCACCCCGGGGCCCAAGCGGCTGCAGATCCGGCCGCTGCGCGAAGTCGAATCGGACACCTTCGTGAAGGCCCTGAACGAAGGCATGCGCGAAAACCACAGCGAACTTCAGGTCCGGATGATGTCGGACCGCATGACGCAGCTCGCGCAGGCCATGAACCAGGTGGGCACCGCGCGCCGCGGCGACATCATCAATCTCGACTTCACCCCGGACGCCGGCACCGTGATCGCCATAAACGGCATCCCGCGCGGCAGGCCGATTCCCGGCGAAGACTTCTACCAGGCGGTGCTGCGCATCTTCCTGGGCGAGCACCCCGTGGACCGCGATCTCAAGCGCGGGCTGCTGGGCGACTGAACCACCGTTCGAAAGAAACGACACGCTTTTCCGCCGGGCATTACCGTGCCCGGCCTACGCATCTAACCGGAGACACCCTCTCATGCAAGCTGGCAAAACCGCACTGTTCCTTGCGCTCGCCGCCTCGGCCACCCTGCCTGCCGTCGCGCAGGCCCAGTCGTACCCGACCAAGCCGATCCGCCTGATCATCCCGTTCGCGCCCGGTGGCACGACCGACATCGTCGGCCGCGGCGTGGCCGACCAGATGAGCAAGATCCTGGGCCAGCCGGTGGTGGTGGAGAACCGTGCCGGTGGCGGCGGTTCGATCGGCGCCGACGCGATCGCGAAGGCCCCGCCCGATGGCTACACCATCGGCATCTCGACCGTGTCGACGATGGCGGTGAACCCGGCCTGCAATCCCAAGCTGTCGTACGACCCGATCAAGGACCTGAAGCCGATCGCCAACGTCGCGAACGTGGCCAACGTGATCGCCGTGAACCCGAACTTCCCCGCCAAGGACTACAAGGAGTTCATCGCGGTGCTGAAGGCCAACCCCGGCAAGTATTCGTACGCGTCGTCGGGCACCTGCGGCTTCGGCCACATGCTCGGCGAGCAGTTCAAGGTCTCGACCAAGACCTTCATCGTGCATATCCCGTATCGCGGCGCGGGTCCGGCGCTGAACGACGTGCTCGCGGGACAGGTGCCCATCATGGTGGACAACCTGCCGTCGTCGATGCCGTACATCAAGGCCGGCAAGCTGCGTCCGCTGGTCGTGGCGTGGAACAAGCGCGTGGAAGGCCTGCCCGATGTGCCGACCTTCGGCGAACTGGGGCTGAAGGAGCCGAACGATCCGGCCTGGTACGGTCTGGTGGCGCCCGCCGGCACGCCTGACGACATCATCAACAAGCTCAACGCGGCCGTCGTGAAGGCGCTGCAGGACAAGGGCTTTGCCGATCGCCTGCACGCCGCGGGCGCCGAGCCGTCGGGCAACACGCCGGCCCAGCACGCGGCCGAGATCAAGAAGGAATTCGAGAAGATGAAGAACCTGGTCAAGGTGCAGAACATCAAGCTCGAGCAGTAATCCGTCCCGCCGCGTTTGGCGGCATGGGCGCGTGACAGCCAAAATAAAAGGCATAGAATCCGTTCTATGCCTTTTTTTTCGTCCCTCGCATGACGGTCAACTTCGATGCCATTCTCCCCGCGCCGTTCGGTAACGTCGGCGTGCGTACCGAAGGCGATGCCGTCGCCGAGCTGGTCTACCTGCCGGAGACGTACGACACCATCGCGCCCGGGAGCGCGCTGCTGCGCGACGTGGCCGCGCAACTCGACGCCTACTACGCGGATCCCAATACCGTGTTCGACCTGCCGCTCGCCACGCGCGGCACCGACTTTCAGCGCCGCGTCTGGGCGCAGATATGCGCTGTCCCGCGCGGTGGCCTGACGACCTACGGCGCCATCGCGAAGACACTGCGCAGCGTGCCGCGCGCGGTGGGTCAGGCCTGCGGGCAGAACTGGTTTCCGGTCGTGATTCCTTGCCATCGCGTGGTCGGCGCCAGCGGGCTCGGGGGCTTCGCCCATCACGGCGAGGAAGGCTTCCATCTCGGCGTCAAACGCTGGTTGCTGCGCCACGAAGGCGCGATGCTGTTGTGAGCGCGGCCGGCATGCAGCCGTCCGCCGTCATCGACGAAGCGGCGCTCGCCGCGGACCTCTCGCTCGTCGATCGTTTCTGCGATGCGCTGTGGCTTGAAGACGGGCTGTCGCGCAACACCATCGATGCCTACCGGCGCGACCTGTCGATGCTCGCGCGCTGGCTGCACGAAAACGACCATGGCGCGCTGCTGGGCGTCAATGACACGTCGCTGTCCGCGTACTTTGCCGCGCGGCACACGGAAACCCGCGCGTCGTCGGCCAACCGCCGCCTGACCGTGTTTCGCCGCTTCTTCCAGTGGGCGCTGCGCGAGCACATGGTGCAGGCCGACCCATGCCTGCTGCTGCGGCCCGCCAAGCAGCCGCCGCGCTTTCCGAAGACGTTGTCCGAGGCGCAGGTGGAAGCGCTGATCGAAGCGCCCGACACGGGCACGCCGCTCGGCCTGCGCGACCGCACGATGGTCGAACTGATGTACGCGAGCGGCCTGCGCGTGTCCGAGCTCACGCAGATGAAGACGGTCGAGGTCGGGCTGAACGAAGGCGTGGCGCGCGTGGTGGGCGGCAAGGGCAACAAGGAACGGCTCGTGCCGTTCGGCGCGCAGGCGAGTGACTGGCTGCGGCGCTATCTTGCCGAATCGCGCCCCGCACTGCTCGCGGGCCGCGCGTGCGACGCGCTGTTCGTGACGCAGCGCGGGGAAGGCATGACGCGGCAGGCGTTCTGGCACCTCATCAAGAAGCACGCCCGCGAGGCCGGCATCCATGCTCCGCTGTCGCCTCACACGCTGCGGCACGCATTCGCGACGCATCTGCTCAACCACGGCGCGGACCTTCGCGTGGTGCAGCTGCTGCTGGGCCACGCCGATATCTCCACCACGCAGATCTATACCCACGTCGCGCGCGAGCGCCTGCGCGAGCTGCATCAGCAGCATCATCCGCGGGGGTGACCACGCGCGATCTGCCCGGTGTATCTTGCCGCCAGAGCGACTGCCGCCAACCGACCGCCATGAAGAGCACCACTGGACGCCACCTCCCCGCGCTGACCAACCTCGTTGCCCTCGAAACCGCCGCCCGCCTCGGCAGCGTGACGGGCGCGTCCGAGGAGCTTTGCCTGACGCAAGGCGCCGTCAGCAAGCAGATCACGGAACTCGAGGAATTTCTCGGCGTGCGGCTGCTGAATCGCCGCAAGGGGGCGATGGCCGCCACGCCGATCGGCGAGGCGTATCTGAAGACTGTGCGCAAGGCGCTGGCGATGCTCGAGGAAGCCACGCGCGAGGTGCAAACGGGATGGGCCGCGGGTGGCAGGCTGAACCTCTCCGTGCCGGTCTCGCTCGGCAACATCTGGCTGCTGCCGCGGCTGCTCCGGTTCGCAAAGGAACAGCCGCAGATCCAGCTCAACGTGACGACGAAGGTGGGCCCGATCGATCTGGAGCACGCACAGCAGGACGCCGCGATCATGTACTGCGCGGACCCGCCGCCCCATCTTTACTCGATGAAGGTCATGCCGCTGGAACTCTTCCCGGTCTGCGCGCCGGAGCTGCTGCCGGCCGGCGCCACGCTGGCCACGGCGGCGAAAAAACGCATACCGCTGCTGCACCAGATGGCCGCGCTCGAAGCGTGGCCGTCGTACCTGAAGCAGCAGGGCATCCGGCAACCCGAGCGCGACGGCCCCCGATATGGCTTGCTGACCATGGGCCTGCAGGCCGCGCTCGGCGGCATGGGCGTCGCGCTGCTGCCGGACTATGTAGCGGGCGAGGACATCCGCGCGGGACGGCTGATCCGGCTGTCCGCCACCGCCTACGTGTCACCCAAGTCGTACTACTTTGTCTGCCTCGAAGAGAAGCTCGCCCACCCCGCGATGCAGTCGTTCATTGCGTGGCTGCGCGAGCAGCGTTCGGAGGCGCTGCCTGCGCCTTGATCGAGTCAACTTCCACCGCGTCACCCTTCACGAGCGTCGATCCGACGAAGCGCCCGGGCCGATTGCCCGTGGGCATGCCATCGCGCAACGTCGCCTTGCCCGCGACGAGCACATGCACGACGCCGACGGACGGCTGTACCGGATCGTCGAACGTGGCGCGGTCCTGGATCGTCGCGGGGTCGAACACCGTGATGTCCGCCACATGCCCCACGCGCAGTTCTCCACGGCGTTCCAGGCCAAAGCGCCGCGCCGCGAGCCCCGTCATCTTGTGCACGGCGCGCTCCAGCGGAAACAGGCCTAGATCGCGCGAGTACAGGCCCAACACGCGCGGGAACGTTCCCCACAGCCGCGGGTGCGGCGTCTCGTCGGAAGGAATGCCATCGGAGCCGACCATCGTATCGGGGTAAGCGAGGATGTCGCGGACATCGCCCTCGTCCATGATGAAGTAGACCGCGCCACCGGGCACCAGCGCCTCGGCCACCTCGCGGCGCGAGCGTCCCCATGCCTCGGCGATCTCTTCCAGATAGCGGCCCGCCACATCCGGATGCGTCGACGACCAGGTAATCAGGATGCGGTCGCACTGGTCCACGCGCTCGGGACGCAGCATCGTCGAGGACGCCGCGTATGGATAGCAGTCCATGCATAGCGGCATGGTCCGCGCGAGCTCGCTCACCTGTGCGAGGGTCTCGCGGCTGCGGCCATGGTTCTGCTTGCCCACGAGCTTGTGGTGCGAGATGACCGTGGAAACGCCCAGCGCCTTGCCGATACGCGCCGTTTCGTCGATGGCCTCGCGCACGCGATCGCTCTCGTCCCGCATATGCGACACCAGTACCCCGCCGAGCCGGCGCATGGGCTCGCACATGCGCACGATCTCGTCTTCCGGCGCGGCGGCCGATGGCGGATAGAACGTACCCGTGGACACACCGATGGCGCCCTGGCGCAATGCGGTTTCCACATCCTCCCGCATGCGTTCGATCTCCGCGTCGCTCGCGGCCGCGCCCAGTTGGCCGACATGCCGCGCGCGCAACGTCGATTGCCCGACCAGCACCGCCACGTTGACCGCGGCCGGTGCCGCCGCGAATGCGTCGCGGTAGGCCTGCACGGAAGGGAACTGGTACCCGCCCCGCAGGATATCGAGCGGCGCCGGCGGGATCGTGCGGGTCACGAGCGGAAACAGGCTGATGCCGCAGTTGCCCGCGATGATGGTCGTCACGCCCTGCGTCACCTTCGGCAGCATCTCGGGCGACTGGAACACCAGCCAGTCGTCGTGCGTGTGGGTATCGATGAAACCAGGCGTGACCGCGAGCCCGGTCGCATCGATTTCGGTGGCCGCCCGCGCGTCGCGCAGGTCGCCGATGGCGGCAATGGCGCCGTCCTGTATCGCGATGTCGGCGGCGCGCCGCGGTGCGCCCGTGCCGTCGATGAGATCGCCGTGACGGATGATCGTGTCGTACTGGATGGTGATGGGCATGGTCATGGTCCGGCTCAATCCACCCTGGCGCCGCTCTTGCGGACGAGCTCGCCAAACTTCACGGTTTCCGAGGCGATGAGCGCCTGGAAGTCGCGCGCGGTGCCGCCCAGCGGCTCAAACGACAACCGGTCAAGCTGCGCGCGGAATTCCGGATCGCGCAGGATCGCGTTGGTTTCCTTGTTCAGCCGCTCGACCACTTCCAAAGGCGTGCCCGGTGCCGCGACGAGCCCCGCCCATGCCGTCACCTCATACCCCTTGAGCCCCGCTTCCTGAAGCGTGGGGATATCGGGATAACGGGGCGAGCGTGTGCGCGACGTCACGGCCAGCGCGCGAACGCGATGCGACGACACATACGGGCCGATCGACGGCACGTTATCGAACATCAGCTGCACGTTGTTGCCGACGAGGTCCTGCAAGGCCGGCGTGCTGCCCTTGTACGGGACGTGCGTGATATCGGCCTGCGTCATGACCTTGAACAGTTCCCCGCCGAGATGGCTCGTGGTGCCGTTGCCCGCGGAACCCATCGACAGCTTGCCCGGGTTCGCGCGCGCATAGCTGACAAGTTCCTGCACCGTCTTCACCGGCAGTGAGTTATTGACGGCGAGGATGCTGAAAGTCGTCACGAGCCCGACGATCGGCACCAGCTTGTCGGGGTCGTACGGGAGCTTGCTGTACAGGAATCGATTCGTGGCCAGCGTGGCGTTGTTGCCATAGGCCACGGTGTAGCCGTCGGCCGGCGCGGCCAGCAGCGCCTGAATGCCGATGTTGCCGCCCGCGCCTGGCCGGTTCTCGACCACCACGGGTTGCCCGAGCCGCCGGGAAAGCGCTTCGCCGTACAACCTGGCCACGATGTCCGGCGAGCCGCCGGGCGCGGTTGGCACGATCAACCGGACGGGCTTCTCTGGCCACGCGCCATACGCGACGCTCATCCCCGACAGCGCGGGCGCCATCAGGCCTAGGGTCATGGCGGCCACGGCGGCCCGAATGCTTCTTGCCGAACGCTTCATCTCTCACTCTCCTCGTTCAGGGATATCACGACGATGAGTATCGCTACGGCGCGATGCGGACCCTAGTGAAGTTTTGTCGGGGATGCTTTCCGCCACGGAATAGTTCACGCATCGAAACGGAGGCGCATGCAGGCGTATCATGTGCGCCATTGGTCCAGGACGATGCCAGTCAGCCAGCATGGAAACGCAAGCCACAAAATTCCTGAAGCAAAACAAGATCGCGTTCGACAACCACCCCTATGCGTACGAACATCGGGGTGGCACCAAGGTGTCGGCGCGCGAGTTGGGCGTGCCCGAGCATGAGGTGATCAAGACGCTGATCATGCAGAACGAGAACAAGGAGCCGCTCGTCGTGCTGATGCATGGCGACTGCCAGGTGTCGACGAAGGAACTGGCGCGGCAGATCGGCGTGAAGAAGGTGGAACCCTGTACGCCGGAGACCGCGTCGCGGCACACAGGCTATCTGGTAGGGGGCACCAGCCCGTTCGGCACGAAGCGCAAGATGCCCGTCTACATGGAAAAGAGTATCGCGGACTTGCCGCGCATCTACATCAATGGCGGGCGCCGCGGCTATCTCGTCAGCATCGCGCCGAACGTCCTCATCGATGTTCTCGGCGCGACGCCAGTGGAATGCGCGCTGCCGGACTGATTCTGACGGTGCGGGGCGGCCGGCGCGCTACAATCGCGCCAGCTAAAAATTTTGACACCTGACACTTCCCCGCAATGGTCAATCTGATATTTGCCGTCGTCGCCTACATGATCGGTTCGGTGTCCTTCGCCGTCGTGGTCAGCAAGCTCATGGGTCTGCCGGATCCGCACAGCTATGGCTCCGGCAACCCCGGCGCCACGAACGTGCTGCGCACGGGCAACAAGAAGGCCGCCATCCTGACGCTCATCGGCGATGGGGCCAAGGGCTGGCTCGCGGTCTGGCTCGCTCAACGCTTCGGCCCTGCCTACGGCGTGCAGGACGCGGGCATCGCGCTCGTCGCGGTAGCGGTGTTCCTGGGCCACCTGTTCCCGGTCTTCCACCGCTTCGCGGGCGGCAAGGGCGTGGCGACGGCAGCGGGCATCCTGCTCGCCATCGACCCGATCCTCGGCCTCGCCACGCTGGCCACCTGGCTGATCATCGCGTTCTTCTTCCGCTATTCGTCGCTCGCCGCGCTGGTATCGGCCATCTTCGCCCCGTTCTTCCACGTCCTGATGTCCGGGGTCGACATCGTCACGGGCGCGATCTTCGTGATCAGCGTCCTGCTGATCGTCCGCCATCGCGCGAACATCGCCAAGCTGCTCTCCGGCAAGGAAAGCCGGATCGGGGAGAAGAAGAAGCCCGGCTGAGGCGGGTCAGCACACATGCGTCGTGGATGGCTCCAGCACCCAGCCCCGACGCTCGGCAAGCCGGGCCAGTCGCTCTCTCAACTTGAGAAAAGGACGCTCGGAAGGCAATGACGGTACTGCGACGATCAAGGCGTGAGCGCGGTTGTGCGGAGACGGTGCCGCGATGACGTCCATATCGTGAGCGATCGCCCCGCGCGCCGTCTGATCGTCAGAGGTGATGTCGTAGATCGCACGGACCTCTCCCGCTATCAGGCAAACGACGCCCTGGTCCGGCCGGGTAAGCGCGCGCGCGGGAAAAAATTGTAGCAGCGCCGCCCGATCGACCGACGGTTGGCGCATGGCATCGCTGAATGCAGCCTTGCTGAGCCGAAGCTTGCCGTCGTGGACAGAAAAGAAGGACGTGCGCGCCGGAATACGGCGATAAAGTAGCTCGTGGTCAGGAATCATGCGCCTTGCCTCCCACGAAACCAGTCCCACAGTCCGCGAAACCCGCCGGGCGCCAATGCGCCTTCTTCCATCTCGTTCGCGATATCCAGACCCCACGCCCGCAGGTACGTGACGGTCGTGCCGTCGAATACCAGCGTCAGCGTGCGTTCGCCGTGCCACCACTCCAGCATGACGGCGCCCGTTTCGTCCGCCGACACGCCTGGCGCTCGCCAGTCGGAACGACCTTCCGCCGCGGCAAGCAGCGGCGACAACATCGTCTCCGCCTGAAGGATGGCGGCAGCCTGCGGCTTCTGGCTGCCGAAAGAATCCCAGTTTGCGTCGAGATGACGCAGCGCTTCGAGGTGTCCGCGCGTTTGTGCGAAGGCGTCGCCGCGCATGGCGGTCGCTTCAGACACCGGCTGCAGCGGGATCTCCGCATCGTAGATCCTTGAAAGGGTGTGCATGTTTGGCTTCCTTTCCTTGGTTGAGGAAGCCCCACGCTACGCCCCTTTGCCCCCGAAAACCACCCCGTCAACGCATTTTCAGAATCGTCTCAATGCTCGCCCGCCCGGCCCGCCGCTGCCGGCTCGCTGGCGATGTCCGTGCCCTCCGCATGCCAGCCGCCGCCAAGCGCGGCGATGAGGATGACGGCGGTGGTGTACTGGCGGCTCGTGATTGAGAGGGCCGTGCGTTCCGCGGTGTAGGCGGCCGTCTGCGCCGTGAGTACATCCAGCAACGCCGCGGTACCCGCCTTGTAGCGGTTGTTCACGAGCGCAAGCGCATCGCGCGCCGAGCGTAGCGCGTCGTTCTGCACCACGGCTTCCTGCTCGAGCAGGCGCGCGGCGGCGAGGTTGTCTTCGACTTCCTGGAACGCGTTGAGCACGGTCTGACGATATGCCGCCACGGTCTGGTCGTAGGCGGCCACCGCCTGCGCCTTGTTCGCGCTGCGCAGTCCGCCATCGAAGATCGCCCCGGCCAGCGAGGGCCCGAACGACCAGATGCGGTCGGGAAGCGACAGCCAGCGCGCGAGCGTCGCCGCGGTGAGGCCGCCCGTGGCCGAGAGCGACAGCGTGGGATAGTACGCGGCCTGCGCCACGCCGATCTCCGCATTGGCCGACGCCATGCGGCGCTCGGCCGCCCCGATGTCGGGGCGGCGTTCCAGCAGTTGCGACGGCACGGCCACCGGCACGCGCGGCAGCATGGTGGTGAAGTCCGCGGGACGCATCGTCAGTTCCGAAGGGGACCTGCCGATCAGCACGGCAATCGCATGCTCCAACTGCGCGCGCGTGATCTGAATATCGATCTGCTGCGCCTGCGCCGACTTCAGTTGCGTCTCCGACTGCAGGACGTCGGACCGTTGCGCGGTGCCCACCGCATACTGGTTGCGCACGAGTTGCAGAGAGCGCTCGTAGTCGCTTACCGTGCGATCGAGCAGCGCGCGCTGGGCATCGGCGATCCGCAGCAGGAAGTAACTCTGCGCCAGCGTCGACTGCGTCGACAGCAATGCCGAAGCAAGATCCGCCGCGCTCGCCTGCGCGCTGGCCTGGCTGCTTTCCACCTGCCGCCGCACCCGGCCCCACACGTCGAGTTCCCATGCCGCGGACAGCGTGACACTCTGACCGTTGCGAATGTTGCCCGCCTGACTGGTCGTGCTGCTGCCGGACCGCGAAGCGCTCGCCGTGCCGTTGAGCGTCGGGAAGAGTCCCGCGCGGGCGGCCTGCAACGCGCCGGCGGCCTGCCGGTACTGCGCCTCGGCGGCCTTGATGTTCTGGTTCGAGATCTCGACCTGCGCCATCAGGATGTCGAGGTCCGGATCGCTGAACACGCGCCACCAGTCCGTGCGCGCCGCCTGATCCCGCGGCTCCGCGGTCTTCCAGTCGCCCGTCCATGCGGGCATGTCGGCGCTGGCCTCCTTGAAGGCGGCGGGCGTCGGCGCGTCCGGCCGCTTGTAGTCGGGACCCACCGCGCAGCCGGCAAGCAGTAGCGCACCGGTCAGTGCGGCCAGACGGAACGTGGAGGAGCGGTGCATCGGCTTCATGGATCGCATCGGGAACGGAATTCGCGTGAATCGCTTCGTTGGCTTCGTTGGTGTGGCTGGCATCAGTCGCATGGGTCGCATCAATGCAGGCGCGGCTCGGCGTCGGGCGCATCGCGCCGGCGGCGCGCGCGCCATGCATTGACCTTCAGGCGCCAGCGGTCGAGCGTGAGATAGACCACCGGCGTCGTGTACAGCGTCAGCAACTGGCTGACGACCAGACCACCGACGATCGAGATCCCGAGCGGCGCTCGCAGTTCGGCGCCATCGCCGCGGCCCATCGCCAGCGGAATCGCGCCCAGCAGCGCGGCCATCGTCGTCATCATGATCGGGCGGAAACGCAGCAGGCATGCGCGATGGATCGCCTCGCGCGGCGAGAGACCTTCGCGGCGTTCCGCATCGATCGCGAAGTCGATCATCATGATCGCGTTCTTCTTGACGATGCCGATCAGCAGGATCACGCCGATCAGCGCGATGATGCTGAAGTCCGTTTTCGAGGCCAGCAGCGCGAGCAGCGCGCCCACGCCCGCCGACGGCAGCGTCGACAGGATCGTCAGCGGGTGCACATAGCTCTCGTACAGCACGCCGAGCACGATGTAGATCGTGATGAGCGCCGCCAGAATCAGGTATGGCTGGCTCTTGAGGGAGTCCTGGAATGCTTTCGCGCCACCCTGGAAGTTGGCCTGCAGCGTCTCCGGCGCGCCGATGCGCGCGAGCGCATCGCGAATCGCATCCGTGGCCTGAGACAGGGAAAAACCTTCCGCCAGGTTGAAGGAAATCGTCGATGCCGCGAATTGGCCCTGATGGTTCACGCCAAGCGGCGTGCTCGTCGGCGTGACGCGCGCGAACGCGGAGAGCGGCACGCGGTTGCCGCCGCCAGTCACCACGTAGATATCCTGCAGCGCATGCGGCCCCTGCAGGTACTCCTGACTGAGCTCCATCACCACGCGGTACTGGTTCAGCGGGTGATAGATCGTGGAGACCAGCCGTTGCCCGAACGCATCGTTGAGCACCGCATCGACCTGCTGCGCGGTGACGCCGAGCTTCGACGCCGTGTCCCGGTCGATGATCACGGACGTCTGCAAGCCCTTGTCGTTGGTGTCGGTATCGACGTCCTCGATACCCTTGATGTTCGAGATCGCCGCGCGGACCTTCGGCTCCCATGCGCGCAAGACCTCGAGGTCATCCGACTGCAGCGTGAACTGGTACTGCGAGCTGCTCTGCCGCCCGCCGATGCGGATGTCCTGCACGGGGGTCAGGAACAGGCTCGCTCCGGGCTCCTTGGCGAGCTTGACGCGCAGGCGCGCAATGATCGCATCGGCCGTTTCCTTCCGCTCGGATAGCGGCTTCAGCGTGACGAACATCTGGCCCGTGTTGCGCTGCGATCCTCCCGTAAAGCCGGTCACGTTGACCACCGCCGGATCCGACCGCACGATCGTGATGAAGTTGTCGAGCTTCTTGGTCATCGCCTGGAACGACGTGGCCTGATCCGCGCGGATAAATCCGATCAGCCGACCCGTATCCTGCTGCGGAAAGAAGCCCTTCGGCACGATGACATACAGCCACACATTCAGGCCGATGGTCGCGATGAGCACCAGCCACACCAGCGCGCTATGGCGCAACGCCACGCCGAGCGTGCGCGCGTACTGGTCGTAGAGCCACGTAAACACGCGCTCGCTCGCGTGATAGAAGCGGCCGCGCTTCTCTTCCTTCACCGGGCGCAGCAGCTTGGCGCACATCATCGGCGTGGTGGTGAGCGAGACCACGAGGGAGACGAGGATCGCCACCGACAGCGTGATCGCGAATTCCTGGAACAACCGGCCCACGATGCCGCCCATCAGCAGCAGCGGAATGAAGACCGCGATCAGCGACAAGCTCATCGAGATCACCGTGAAGCCCACCTCCCGCGCACCGCGCAGCGCGGCCTGCAGCGGCTTCATGCCGTTCTCCATGTGCCGAGAGATGTTCTCGAGCACGACGATCGCATCATCGACGACGAACCCCGTCGCGATGGTCAGCGCCATCAGCGAAAGGTTGTTCAGGGAGAAGCCGCACAGGTACATCACCGCGAACGTGCCAATGAGGGAGACCGGCACCGCCACGCTCGGAATCAGCGTCGCGCGCACGTTACGCAGAAACACGAAGACCACCATGATCACGAGCGCGATCGAGATCATCAGCGTGTGCTCGACCTCGCGTAGCGAAGCGCGGATGGTCGGCGTGCGGTCCAGCATCACATCCATCGAGATCGTGGCGGGAATCATCTTGCGCAGTTGCGGCAGGATGTCGTTCACGCGATCGACGGTCTCGATGATGTTCGCGCCCGGCGATCGGTTCAGTACCAGCAGCACCGACGGCTTGCCGTTGGCCGAACCCGCATTGCGGATGTCCTGCACGGAGTCCGTCACGTTCGCGACATCGGACAGGCGCACGGGCACCTGCAGCGAGTTCGGACCGGAGTTGCCGTTGTTGCCGCCCGTCGCGCCCGTGGTGATCGTCGTGGTGCCGCTGCTCGTGGTCAGCGTCGTCGTGGTCACGCCGTTGACGGTCTTGGTGCTGACGTTGCCGCCCGCGGTCGCGTTGGCGGTGCTTGCGATCAGCGCGCCCGCCGAGGCCGACGAATACGTCCCCGGCGTGGCATAGCGGATGATCAGCGGCATGTAATCCTTGGCCGCCATCGCCTGATCGTTCGCGTAGACCTGCCAGTTGTTGGCGTTGTTCTCGAGCACGCCGAGCGGACGGTTCGCGTTCGTCGCGCTGATCGTGTTACGCACATCCTCGAGCGAGATGCCGTATTTGTTGAGCGCCGTCGGATTCAGTTCCACGCGCACCGCGGGCAACGACGATCCGCCGATGGTGACCTGCCCCACGCCCTCCACCTGCGAAAGCTTCTGCGCGAGGATCGTCGAGGCCGCATCGTAAAGCTGCCCGCGCGTCATGGTCGGCGACGTCAGCGCGATGATCATGATCGGCGCGTCGGCGGGGTTGACCTTGCGATACGTCGGGTTGTTCGGCAGGCTCGTCGGCAACGTCGCGCGCGAGGCGTTGATAGCCGCCTGCACGTCGCGCGCGGCGCCGTCGATGTCGCGAGACAGGTCGAACTGCAGCGTCACGCGCGTGGAGCCCAGCGAGCTCGACGACGTGATCTCGTTCACGCCCGCGATGGTGCCGAGCGCGCGTTCGAGCGGCGTGGCCACGGTAGCGGCCATGGTCTCGGGGCTTGCACCGGGAAGCGACGCGGACACGGAGATCGTGGGAAAGTCGACCTGTGGCAGCGGCGAGACGGGCAGCAGCCGCAGCGCCGCGAGCCCGGCCAGCAGAATACCGATGGTGAGCAGCGCGGTCGCGACCGGGCGATGGATGAAGGCGGCCGAGAAGTTCATCGGGGGCGCGGCTCCGTATCCGGATCGCCGAACTTGCGGCGGCGCCAGCTATTGAGCTGGAGCGCCACGCGATCGAACGCGAGGTAAATGACCGGCGTGGTGAACAGCGTGAGCACCTGGCTGACGAGCAGACCGCCGACCATCGTCACGCCGAGCGGCCGGCGCAGTTCGGAGCCGATACCCGTGCCGAGCATCAGCGGCAGCGCGGCGAGCAGCGCGGCCATCGTCGTCATCAGGATCGGGCGGAAGCGCAGCAGGCACGCCTGGAAGATGGCTTCCCGCGGCGCCATGCCGCCTTCGCGCTCCGCTTCGAGCGCAAAGTCGATCATCATGATCGCGTTCTTCTTCACGATACCGATCAGCAGGATGATGCCGATGATCGCGATGATGCCGAGGTCCTGACGCGCGACCAGCAGCGCGAGCAGCGCGCCGACGCCGGCGGATGGCAGCGTCGAGAGGATTGTCACCGGATGGATCGTACTCTCGTACAGCACGCCAAGGACGATGTACATCGTGATCACCGCGGCAAGGATCAGCCACAGCGTGTTTGACAGCGACGCACTGAACGCGAGCGCCGCGCCCTGGAACTCGGTGGCCATCGAAATTGGCAGTCCGATTTCCTTCTCCACCTTGACGATCTTCTCCACCGCGGCGCCGAGCGACTCGCCCGGTGCGAGGTTGAACGAAATCGTCGCAGCCGGGAACTGCCCCTGATGATTGATCACGAGCGGTCCCGTGCGTTCGCTGATGCGCGCAATGGAACCGAGCGGCACCTGACCTCCCGACGACGACGGCAGCCGCAGCTCGGACAGCGACTGCGGGCTCGTGCGGAACTGCGGCATGGTCTCGAGCACCACGCGGTACTGGTTCGACTGCGTGAAGATCGTCGAGACCAGACGCTGGCCAAACGCGCTGTACAGCGCGCTGTCGATAACCGCGGTGGTAATGCCAAAGCGGGCCGCCGCGTCGCGATCGATCTCGACGTAGGCGCGCAGGCCGTTGTTCTGCTGATCGCTCGTCACGTCGCGCAACTCGGGTTCCTGGCGCAGGCGCTCGACGAGCTTCGGCACCCATTCGGCCAGCACGGTCGGGTCCGGATCTTCCACGGTGAACTGGTACTGCGTGCGCGCGACGCGGTCCTCGATCGTCAGGTCCTGCACGGGCTGCAGATAGAGCGAGATGCCGCCGAGCTTCTGCGCGGCATCCTGCAGGCGGTCCATCACCACATCCATGCTGTCGCGCTCGCCCTTGGGCTTGAGGTTGATCAGCATGCGTCCCGCGTTGAGCGTGGTGTTGGTGCCGTCCACGCCGATGAACGAGGATACGCTCGCCACTGCGGGATCTTCCAGAATGACCTTCTGCACGGCCTCCTGCTTGCGGCCCATGGCGGTGAACGAAGTGGTCTGCGCGGCTTCCGTGATCGCCTGCAGGACACCGGTGTCCTGCACGGGGAAGAAGCCCTTGGGCACGACGAGGTAAAGCAGGCCCGTGAGCACGAGCGTGCCGACCGCGACCACGAGCGTCGCGGTCTGCCGGGCGAGGACCCATTCGAGCGCGCGACCGTAGCGTTCGATCACGTTGTCGAAGAAACGTCCGGTGGCGCGATGGAAGCGCGAGAGTTCGTGCTCGGGCACATGGCGCAGCAGCCGCGCGCACATCATGGGCGTGAGCGTCAGCGAAACCACGGCCGAGATCAGGATCGACACCGCAAGCGTGATCGCGAACTCGCGGAACAGCCGGCCCACCACGTCGCCCATGAACAGCAGCGGAATGAGTACGGCGACGAGCGAAAACGTCAGCGAGATGATCGTGAAGCCGATCTGCTTCGAGCCCTTGAGCGCGGCCGCCATCGGCGTGTCGCCCTTCTCGATGTACCGCATGATGTTCTCGATCATCACGATCGCATCGTCGACGACGAAGCCCGTGGCGATGGTCAATGCCATCAGCGTCAGGTTGTTGATCGAGAAACCCGCGAGGTACATGACGCCGAACGTGCCGACCAGCGAGAGCGGCACCGCCACGCCCGGAATGATTGTCGCCGGTATATTCCGCAGGAAGACGAAGATCACCATCACCACGAGCGCGATGGCCAGCAGCAGTTCGAATTCGACGTCCTTCACGGACGCGCGGATGGTGGTGGTACGGTCGGTCAGCTGCTGCACGTGCACGGACGCCGGCAGCGCGTTCTGCAGTTGCGGCAGCAGCGACTTGATGCGGTCCACCACCTCGATCACGTTCGCGCCCGGCTGCCGCTGGATGTTCAGCACGATCGCGGGCTTGCCATTGGCCCATGCGGCCAGCCGCGTGTTCTCTGGGCCGTCGACGATATCGGCGACGTCGGTGATGCGGATCGGCGCGCCGTTCTGATAGCCGATGATGATCTGCCGGTACTCCTCGGCCGAGCGCAACTGGTCGTTGGCGTCGATCGTCGAGGCGCGCTGCGGGCCATCGAAGCTGCCCTTTGCGCCATTGACGTTGGCGCTGCCGATTGCCGTGCGCAAATCGTCGATGGACATGCCGAGCGCGGCGAGCGCGGTCGGGTTGGCCTGGATCCGCACCGCCGGGCGCTGGCCGCCGCTGATCGTGACGAGGCCCACGCCCTGGATCTGCGAGATCCGTGCCGCGACGCGCGTATCCACCATATCCTGCAACTGCGGCAGGGGCAGCGTGTCGGACGTCATGGACAGCGTCATGATCGGCGCGTCGGCCGGGTTGACCTTGCTGTAGACCGGCGGCATCGGCAGATCCGCGGGCAGCAGGTTGCCGCCCGCGTTGATGGCGGCCTGCACTTCCTGCTCGGCCACATCGAGCGACAGCGACAGTTCGAACTGCAGCGTGATGACCGACGCGCCGCCCGAGGACGACGAGGACATCTGCTTGAGGCCCGGCATCTGGCCGAACTGACGCTCGAGCGGCGCGGTCACCGACGACGTCATCACGTCCGGGCTCGCGCCCGGATAGAGCGTGGTGACCTGGATGGTCGGGTAGTCCACCTCCGGCAGCGCGGACAGCGGCAGCAGGCGGAATGCCACCAGCCCGGACAGCAGGATGGCGAGCATCAGCAGCGCCGTGGCGACTGGCCGCTCGATAAAGATGCGTGACGGGTTCATGCCGCTCCTCGGTTCCTTGGCCGCTTACTGCTGCGGACGCTGGCCGACGTTGCCGGCAGGGTTAGCGGGGGTATTGCGGGTCGGATCGGGAACCGCGTCCGCGTCGCGCTGACGACGGGGCTCGCCGGCCGCCGCGCTGGCACTGCCGCCCATCCTGTCGCCTCCCATCCCATCGCCTCGGCGTCCCTGCGCACCGCTCGCGCCACCGGGCCCGCCCGCGCCGGCGCCGCTCGCACCGCCCCAGTTGCTGCCTTCGCGATGGCGCCCGCGCCCGCGCGGCTGGCTCGCCGGCACCAGCTGCGCCGCGCGCGCGGCCGGGTCCACCGCTTCGACGACAAGGCCTTCCTTGAGCCGGTCCGCGCCGTCCACCACCACGCGCTGGCCGGGCTGCAGGCCTTTGGTCACCGCCGTACGCGTGCCGTCGGTCGCCCCGAGCGTGACCACCTGCACGTGCACGGTGTTGGCCTCGTCGACCACGTATACGAACGTGCCCTGCTGGCCGCGCTGAATGGCCGCGACCGGAATCACGGTGGCATCCTCGAGCGTATCGATGCGCGTGCGCACGTTGACGAACTGGTTCGGGAACAGCATGCCGTCCTTGTTCTCGAACTGCGCCTTGAGCTTGACGGTGCCGGTGGTCACGTCGATCTGATTGTCGGTCGTCAGCAGCGTGCCTTCGGCCAGCTGCGTGCGCATCTGGCGGTCCCATGCCTGCACGGGCAGCTTCTTGCCCGCATTGAGCTGCCTGAGCACCTGCGGCAGGTTGTCCTCGGGGATCGTGTACAGCACGGTGATCGGCGTGATCTGCGTGATCAGCGCGATGCCGTTGGTGTCGCTGGTGCTGACGATATTGCCCGGATCGACCTGTCGCAGGCCGATGCGGCCCGAGACCGGCGCCACGATGCGCGTGTAGCCCAGCTGGATGCGCGCGTTATCGACGTTGCCCTGATCCGTCTTCACCGTACCTTCGTACTGGCGGACGAGCGCGTCCTGCGTATCGACCTGCTGGCTCGAGATCGAGTCCTGCTGGAGCAGCGTCTTGTATCGCTTCTGGTCGAGGCGCGCGTTCTGGAGCAGCGCCTGGTCCCGCGCGAGCTGGCCCACGGCCTGATCGTAGGTCGCCTGGAAGGGACGCGGATCGATCTCGGCGAGCACGTCGCCGGCCTTGACCATCTGGCCTTCCTTGAACAGTACGCGCAGCAATGGCCCCGAGACCTGCGCGCGCACGGTCACGTTGGCCAGCGGCGTGACGTTGCCCAGGCCATTGAGTACCACGTCCATGTCCCGGCGCGCGACGGTGGCGACGACCACTGGCGAGCGCGGCATGTTCGCGCCCGGACCACCCGGTCCGCCCGGTCCGCCAAAGCCGCCGCCGGCCCCGCGCGCCTGCCGGCCGCCCGCTGCGGCGCCGCTCGCCCCGGCCTGGCTCCCCGCCCCATCGGCCGACGCGCGATGGCCGTGCCACCAGTACCAGCCGGCACCGGCCAGCACCACGACGACCGCGATCGCGATCCAGGTGCGGCCCGATGACGTGCGGCGCTTGGGCGCGGGACCCCGCGGCGGTGTGGGTGGCGAAGAGGGTTGACCGTTTTCGGGTTGAGACATATCCGGGATCCTGGGAACGACGCGCCGGGGCGCGCCAACGATGTTCGCCCGGCGGCCGGGGACCGGCCTGCGGGCGAAATTGCAAAGTATGCCAAATCGCGTTACCGGAAAGGCCATTGGCCCTTGCCGCCTGTCGAGGGGCTTCCCTATTTCCTCGCGGGCAGGGACAGGGAGCGGAGCCGGTCCATCCGTGCGGCGCGCATGCGTTCGCCGCGACTGGCAGGGGCGAAAAACGCCGCCATATTGGGACGAAGCATAATGTGCCGTGATGACCGCGCCTGTTTCTCGTACTCGCATTTTTATTACAGCGGGTTACCAGGGGGCCGGGTGTAACCTCCAGAAACAAAACCGTCGAAGCAATTCGCATTCCCATACCGCGAGCCTGACTATCATTTGCCTATGCGAACCAACCAGCCTACCCAGATCCTCGTCGTCGACGACGATCCCGAACTGCGCGACCTGTTGCGCGAGTACCTGACCTCGCAGGGCTTTGCCGTATCCGTGCTGCATGACGGCGATGGCCTCCAGGCGCGGCTCGAGCGCGAGCGCCCCGCGCTGATCGTGCTGGACCTGATGATGCCGAAGGTCGACGGCCTGACCGCGCTGCGCAACCTGCGCGCGAAGAACGACGACATTCCGGTGATCCTGCTGACCGCGCGCAGTGACGAGATCGACCGTATCGTCGGGCTCGAGATCGGGGCAGACGATTACCTCGGCAAGCCGTTCTCCCCGCGCGAGCTGCTCGCGCGCATCAACGCGGTCCTGCGCCGCAAGCTCGCGCGCCCGGCGGCCGCTCCCGAAGACCGCGAGTCGATCGCGTTCGGGCCGTTCCGCGTCAACTTCCGCCAGCGCTCGCTGCTGCGCGCGGGGCAGTCCGTGTCCATCAGCGACACGGAGTTCGCGCTGCTCAAGCTGCTGCTGATGCATCCGCTGGAAGTCCTGTCCCGCGAACGCATTGTCGAACTGATGTATGGAACGGCCAGCGGCATCAGCGATCGCGGCATCGACGTGCAGATCTGGCGCCTGCGCCGGCTGCTCGACGAGGATGCGCAGCGGCCCCGCTATATCCAGACCGTGCGCGGACGCGGTTACACGTTCGTGCCGGACGAGGCCGAAGAGATACCACAGTAATACTGTCTTGCGATGAAGCTCAGGATCGACACTCTGTTCGGACGCATGGCACTGCTAATCGCGGCGGTGCTCATGATCAGCCATTTCTCCTGGCTCACGATCCTCCGCATGGATCGCCGCCAGCAGCAGGTCGACTATTCGGTCGAGCAGATGCTGTTCCAGCTGCAGAGCATCGAACACGCCCTCGATGCACGGCCGCCGTTGCCGTTGCCGAGCCTCGTCGAGATCGGCGACAACTCGCGCGCGGAAGAATTGTCGGCGGTGCCGCAGGGCGGCCGCCCGCGCCGGCTCATCGAGCAGTTCGGGAGTCGCCTGCCCAAGGGCAGCGATTTGCGGATCGAGGACGAGGCGACGCCGCGGCTGTGGATCAAGCTACCGACACGCGCGCAGTGGATCGCGATGCCAATCCTGTGGGTCCACAATCCCCCGCCGGACAACCGATTGGTGCCGGGCGTGATTCTTGTCGTGGCCGTGGCGACGATCTTCGCGCTGCTCATCGCGTGGCAGATCCAGCGCCCCGTGCGCGACATGGCCGATGCGGCGGCGCGATTGTCGCGGCAGGAACTGGTGCCCCCGCTGCGCGAGCGCGGCCCGCACGAGCTGCGGCAGCTGATCGAGCGTTTCAATCGCATGGTGGCGGACCTCGCGCGTAACGACCAGGAGCGCAATACAATGCTCGCCGGCATCGCGCACGACCTCAAGACGCCGCTCGCCCGGCTGCGCCTGCGCGCGGAAATGCTCAGCGATCCCAAGGCGGCGGCCGGTGTCACACGCGACGTGGAATCGATGTCGGCAATTGTCGAGCAGTTCCTGACGTTCGCGCAGAGCAGCGAGCCGACCGCCCGGCCGGTGCCTGTAGAGAAGCGGATCGCCGAACTGGCGGATTCGCTCGCTGAGCAGGAGCGCTTCGTCGAACTCGATCTTGCCGCGGGCGACGGATTCCGCATGATCGCGACGCAGCTCGATCGTATCGTCGGCAACCTCGTCGACAACGCCTACGCGTACGGCGCGCCGCCGGTGCATGTGGCTACCGCGCGCACGAACGAAGGCTGGCGCCTGACCGTGGAGGACCACGGCACGGGCATTCCCGACGACGCGATGGAGCGCGTGACGCTGCCGTTCGTTCGCCTGGACCCGGCCCGCGGCGGCAACGCCCACTCGGGCCTCGGCCTCGCCATCGTCGATCGCCTCGTCCGCCAGGCGGGCGGCCGGCTGAATCTGGTCAACCGCCCGGAAGGCGGCCTGCGTGTGGAGATGGTGTTTCCATTTACGCCGCTGGCACAGGCGGCTTGACGGCGGCTTGAGGGCGACGCGTCAGCGCCGTGCCGCGCTCCCCGGCACCGGCAGCGGCTCACGCTTGACGCGCTCCCGCAGCCATGTCGCGGCCTTGCCGAGCGGCCGCTGTTTGTGCCAGACCAGTTCCATCGCCACGGGCCAGTCCTTTTCCTGAAACGCCAGCTTCGGTGAGACCAGTTGCGCGGCCGCGGGCGAGTTGGCGGCCACGTGCCAGGGGACGAAGCCCCAGCCGAGATTGCGCTTGATCAGTTCGACGATCACCCACTGGCTCTCGACCCACCAGACGTCCGCCGCCACGCGCAGGCGCTTCTTCTCTTCGCTGTCGCTGCGCGTCGCCACCATCAGCTGGCGATAGCGCTTGAGCTCTTCCCAATCGACGCGCGGCTGTTGCGCGAGAGGGTGCTCGGGTGCGCAGAGGATTGGCATTGGCACCCACCCAAGCGCATGAAAGGCGAGTTCGGCGGGCAGAACCTCCTGCCGCCACATGATGCCGAGGTCCGCGCACTGGCTCATCACGAGCCGGCTCACGTCCTCCATCAGCGGGAACAACAGTTCGAGTTCGACCGCCGGGAACTGCCGCGAGAATTCTTCGAGCATCACGCCGAGGATCTCCTCGGGATAGAGCTCGTCCACGGCGAGCACGAGTCGCGTCTCGACGCCTTCGCCCAGGCTCTTGGCCACCCCGCGGAAATGCTCGCAGCGTTCGAGGATCACGCGCGCCTCCGACAACAGGCGTTCGCCCGCCGGCGTCAGCACGGGATAGCGCGCGCTGCGGTCGAACAGCGCGTTGCCAAGGTCGATCTCGAGGTTGGCCACCGCGGCGCTGACCACCGATTGCGCCTTGCCGAGCCGCCGCGCCGCGCCTGAAAACGATCCGCTTTCGGCCGCGGCAACGAAGGCCTGTAACTGATCCAGGGAGAGACTCATGGGTCGCCTCGCACGACTTCTATCGGAATATCCGATGGTATCCAACTTGGCAATATCAATCCAGCAGATAGACTGTGCCGTATTGTCGTTTTGCTGGAGAGGATCATGCGCACTACCCGGGACCGGATCCGACACGCCATCGGCTTCGAGCTGATCGGCCTGCTGGCCTTCGCCCCGCTAGCGAGCTGGGTGTTCGGCTACGCATTGCACCAGATGGGTCTAATCGGCGCGGTCGCCTCGCTCATCGCGGCCGGCTGGAACTACGTCTACAACCTGATGTTCGACAAGGCGATGCTTCGCGTTCGCGGCGACGTCCACAAGACGCCAGCCATCCGCGTGCTGCATGCCATCCTGTTCGAGGGCGGCCTGCTGATCGTGTTCCTGCCGTCCGTCGCGTGGTACCTCGACATCAGCCTGTTCGACGCCTTCATCATGGACATCGCCGTGGCCGGGTTCTACATGGTCTACGCGCTCGTCTACAACTGGGCCTACGACATCGTGTTCCCGATTCCCAAGGCACCGGCGTCCGTGAGCGGCGCGCGGTCGACTTCGCTTTCGAATTGACACGGTAACGGACCGTTCCACGTCATCCGAACCGTGCCGGGCATGCGTTAACATCTGCGCCATGCCCATGCTCAATGCCCTGCCCCGCATCGTCCCGGCCGCCGCGCTCATAGCGTGCCTTGCCGCCGGATTCCCGGCCGCTCCCGCGGCCGCCAAGACCGCCAAGGGGAAGGCGGCCGCGACCTCCACCTCAACTTCCACTGCCGCTTCCACAGCGCCGGCGAAGCGTGCCGCCGCGGAGACCATCGATCCCGCCGCCCTGCGGGCCGGGTTACCGCCCGCCGTCGTCACCGCGTTGCGCCGCGCCAACGTGCCCTTGTCGGCCGCGAGCTTCTACGTCGTGAAGGTGGGCGCACCCGCGCCGCGCGCGAGCTGGAACGCCGAGCAGCCGATGAATCCGGCCTCGACGATGAAGGTCGTCACGACGTTCGCGGGCCTGCAACTGCTGGGGCCCGACTTCCGGTGGCAGACGTCGTTGTACGCGGATGCGCAGCCCGGCAGCGATGGCACGCTCAACGGCAATATCTACCTGCGCGGCCGCGGCGATCCGAAGCTCGTGCCCGAGGAGATGGCCAAGCTCGTGTCGTCGGCGCGGCGCGCGGGCGTCAATAGCATCAACGGGGACCTCGTGCTCGATCGCAGCTTCTTCGCGGACGGGCTCGATGGCAGTGGCACGATCGATGGCGAGACCACGCGCGCCTACAACGTGAACCCGGACGCCCTGCTCTATGCGTTCAAGACGTTGTCGTTCACCATCAGCCCCGATCCCGCGAGCCGCTCCGTCGCGGTGTCCGTCACGCCCTCGCTGGCGCAGCTCCGCGTGGACAACCGGCTGGCGCTCACGAACGGCCGGTGCGGCGACTGGCGGACGCGGGCCAACCCGGCCATCATGCCGCAGCCCGATGGCACGATCGTGGCGTCGTTCGATGGCGGCTACTCGGCCGATTGCGGCGAGCATGTGGTCAACGTCGCGACGCTGTCGCACAGCGATTTCATCTGGGGCGGATTCGTCGCCGAATGGCAGCTCGCGGGCGGCACGTTCGCGCGCGCGCCGGGCGTGCGGAGCGGCTCGGTGCCGCGCAACGCGGTACTGCTCGCACGCCACTATGGCGAGCCGCTTGGCGATATCGTGCGCGATATCAACAAGTATTCGAACAACGTGATGGCGCGCCAACTCTTCCTGACCATCGGCGCGGAAATCGACCGCGGGGGTCCGGCGAACACGGCACGCTCGGCGAGCGTGATTCAGCGCTGGCTGCAGAAACAGGGGCTGGATCTACGCAGCCTCGTGCTCGACAACGGCTCGGGCCTGTCGCGCGACGAGCGGATCAGCGCGTACGACATGGCCAGGCTACTGCAGCAGGCCCTCGCCAGCAACGTGGGCCCCGCCCTGCTCGACTCCCTACCGATCCTGGGCGTGGACGGCACCCTCCGCAACCGCCTGACGCGTGCCAACGCGGCGGGGAATGCGTATCTGAAGACGGGGACGCTGCAGGATGTGCGGGCGCTGGCGGGATACGTCGATGCGCTGAACGGCGACCGGTATGTGGTGGTGGCCTACATCAACCACCCGAACGCCTCCGCCGCGCAGGAAGCGCATGACGCGCTGATGCAGTGGGTATATCGCGGCGCGCCGTAACGGCTCGCGCCGCGGCAGGGGAAGCGGGCTCATCTTGACCCAAAGGGGAAGCTCACTCGAAAGCCGCCGCCGCCCGCCCCAACCGATCCCGCACACCATCCCACGCATGACCAGCAGGCACCGGCTCGAACACCAGCCGCGTGAAGCCTTCCTTGTCGAGCCGCCGCAGCAGGCGATACAACTCGCGTGCATACGCCTCGGGCGTGGCCGGCGCGGCAACAAACACGCAACGATCATCCTTGCCCGCAGGCGCAACGCGCCCGACAAAGGCGAGCCGCCCGTCCGCGGGCAGCGCGGCGACATAGGCGGATAAAGACGCCGCATCGGCAAGCACCAGCGCCGTCCGCGGCGCATAGTGCGCGCGCAACGTCCCGGAAGCGCGGGGCGCCGCGGCGTCAGGCGGCAACGGCGCGGTCCCCAGAACCGCCTCCATCATCGCGGGCGTAATCGCCCCCGGCCGCAGCAGCACCGGCCCCACCCCCTGATCGAGCCGCGACAGATCGACGATCGTGGACTCGATGCCAACATCGACCCCATCGCCCTCGAGCACATACACGGCATCGCCAAACTCGTCCCGCACATGCTGCGCGGTGGTCGGGCTTACCTGCCCGAACTTGTTCGCCGAAGGCGCCGCGATGCCACCTTGCCCGCGCCGAAAGCGCGACAACAACGCCTGCGCCACCGGATGCGAAGGACACCGCAATCCAAGACTGTCCTGCCCCCCAGCCACCGCAGCGGGAATATGCGCCGCGCGCTTGAGGATCAGCGTCAGCGGTCCCGGCCAGAAAGCATCGATCAGCTTCTGCGCGGCATCCGGCACGGTGTCGGCCCAGTAGCTGACATCGCCCCCATCGACCACATGCACGATCACCGGATGATTCGAAGGCCGCCCCTTCGCGGCGAAGATGCGCGCGACGGCTTCGGGATTCTCGGCATCGGCGCCGAGGCCATACACGGTCTCGGTCGGAAACGCGACGAGCTCGCCCGCTTCGAGCAGGCGAACAGCCTCGTCGAGTTCGGCGGCGGTGGGCATGCGTGAGGACATCGACAACTCGGACAACGCAAAAAAACTCGAAGACACTCAGAGGGGAATGTGCAGCGCGTCAGCCGCCGCCACGAACGCGGCGTCCGCGACGGCAGCGTCATCGCCGACACAATTCACGTGGCCCATCTTCCGCGCGGGACGCGCATCGCTCTTGCCGTAGAGATGGAGCTTGGCGCCCGGCTGCGCAATGACCTGATCCCACGCGGGCGTGCGCTCGAGCCCGAACTCGAACCACGCGTCGCCCAGCAGATTCAGCATCTTGCCCGCCGAATGCTGACGCGTGCTGCCAAGCGGCATGCGCGCCATCGCGCGCACCTGCTGCTCGAACTGGCTCGTCTCGCAGGCATCCATGGTGATGTGCCCGGAGTTGTGCGGGCGCGGGGCCATCTCGTTGGCGACGAGCGACCCATCGGTCAGCACGAAGAACTCGATGCACAGCACGCCGACATACCCCATCTCGGTCGCGATGATGGCGGCAGCTGCACGCGCGCGATTGGCGATATCGTCGGACACGCTCGACGACGGCATCGTCGTCGAAAACAGGATGCCATCGCGGTGCACGTTCTCCGCCAGCGGCCACGTCGCGGTGGAACCGTCCGCGGCACGCGCGGCGAGCACGGACACTTCGTAAGCCAGCGGCAGCATCTGTTCGAGCACGCAAGGCACATGCTGCATCGCGCGCCACGCGGCACGGACATCCTCGCGCGTCTTCACGCGCGCCTGACCCTTGCCGTCATACCCCATGCGCGCGGTCTTCAGGATGCCGGGCAGCAGCGCCTCGGGCACCTGGTCGACATCCGCGTCGTGCTGGATCACCCAGTGCGGCGCGGTGGGCACGCCCGTGCGCTCGGCGCACGAGGCAAAGAACTTCTTCTCGCCGATGCGGTTCTGCGCGATGGACACACAGTATCCGCGCGGCGCCACGAACGCGCCAAGCTGCTCGAGGCGGTCCAGCGACATCGACGGCACGTTTTCGAACTCCGTGCTCACGGCCTGGCACAGCTTCGCCATCTCGTTGAGCGCCGCTTCGTCGGTGTACGGCGCGCAGATATGACGATCCGCCACCGTGCCCGCGGGGCTGTCCTGGTCCGGATCGAGCACGCACACGCGATAGCCCATCGACTGCGCCGCGTGCGTGAACATGCGGCCAAGCTGCCCGCCGCCCAGCATGCCAAGCCAGGCACCAGGCAGAATCGGCGCACCGGGTTGATCGACGCCGAACTCGGCGCGCGACTCGGGCGTATGGGCTTCGGACAGGTAGGGATGGATATCGGTCGGCATGCGAAAGAACGTAAGAACAGCAGGTAAACCAGAACCGGCGGCAGCGTGAACTAGCAAGCCCCGCCGGCGTTGTGCCTCATGACAACGGGCGTCAGACGGGCAGCTTCATCGCGCGCGCCGCTTCGGTCTGCTTCGCGCGGAAGGCTTCCAGCGCATCGGCCAGTGCCGCATCGGTCGTCGCGAGCGTCGCGATCGCATGCAGCGCCGCGTTGGCCGCGCCGGCTTCGCCGATAGCGAAGGTCGCCACGGGCACGCCCTTCGGCATCTGCACGATCGACAGCAGCGAGTCTTCGCCACGGAGGTACTTCGACGGCACGGGCACGCCGAATACCGGCACGATCGTCTTGGCGGCGATCATGCCAGGCAGATGCGCGGCGCCGCCGGCACCGGCGATGATCGCGCGAATGCCGCGGCCGCGCGCGGTCTCGGCGTACTCGAACATGTCGTCGGCCATGCGGTGCGCGGAGACGACCCGCGCTTCGAACGCCACGCCAAAATCCTTCAGCATGGCCACCGCGTGCTGCATCACGTCCCAGTCGGAACTGCTGCCCATGACCACGCCGACTACGGCCGCGCCTTGCTTGTTTGCTTCGTTGCTCATGTTGCTCGGTCCGTCGTCGATTACAGCAGCGCTTCGCCCGTCAGGCGCGTCAACGCTTCCTTGTACTTGTCGGCCGTCTTCTGCACGACGTCTTCGGGCAGCTTCGGCGCCGGCGCGGTCTTCGGCCACGGCTTGCCGTCGATGCGCACGGCTTCCAGCCAGTCGCGCACGAATTGCTTGTCGAACGACGGCGGGTTGGTGCCAACCTGATAGGAGTCGGCCGGCCAGAAGCGCGAGGAGTCGGCGGTCAGCACCTCGTCCATCAGCGTCAGCGTGCCGTTCTCGTCCAGGCCGAACTCGAACTTGGTGTCGGCGATGATGATGCCGCGCGTGGCCGCGTATTCGGCGGCTTCCTTGTACAGGCGGATCGAGATGTCGCGCATCTTCTCGGCCAGTTCCTTGCCGATGCGCTGCTCGACTTCCTCGAACGAGATGTTCTCGTCGTGCTCGCCCATCTCCGCCTTGGCGGCCGGCGTGAAGATCGGCTCAGGCAGCTTCTGCGCGTTCTGCAGGCCGGCCGGCAGCGCGATGCCGCACACCTTGCCCGTCGTCTGGTAGTCCTTCCAGCCGCTGCCGGCGAGGTAGCCGCGCACCACCGCCTCGACGAGGATCGGCTTCAGCCGCTTGACCACCACCGCGCGGCCCTGCACCTGCGCCACCTCATTCGGCGCGACCACGCTCTCGGCCGACACGCCGGTCTCGTGGTTCGGCACGATGTGCGCGAGGCGCTTGAACCAGAAGTTGGCCATCTGGTTCAGCACGCGGCCCTTGGCCGGGATCGGCTCCCCCATGATCACATCGAACGCGGACAGTCGGTCCGTCGTGACGATCAGCAGCTTGTCGTCGCCGACGGCATAGTTGTCGCGCACCTTGCCGCGGCCGAGCAGCGGCAGGGATTGAATGGAGGAATCGTAGAGGGCTTCGGACATGGTGGTAGAACTGGGGAACGTAAACGTAAAACAGCCCTCCCCCCGAAGGGAGAGGGCATCGAGCGCATTACTGCACGACTTGCGACAGCTTGCCCGACTTGTACTGCTGGGCGATGTCGGTCAGCGAAACCGCCTTGATCTTGCTGGCCTGTCCTTCGCAGCCGAACGCGACGTAGCGCGCCTTGCAGACCTGCTTGGCGGCTTCGCGGGCCGGCTTCAGGTACTCGCGCGGGTCGAACTTGCTCGGGTTCTCCGCGAAGAAGCGGCGAATCGCGCCCGTCATCGCCAGACGGATGTCGGTGTCGATGTTGATCTTGCGCACGCCGTACTTGATGGCTTCCTGGATCTCTTCGACCGGCACGCCGTACGTTTCCTTCATGTCGCCACCGAACTGGCGAATCTCTTCCAGCAGTTCCTGCGGCACCGACGACGAACCGTGCATCACCAGGTGGGTGTTGGGAATGCGCGCGTGGATTTCCTTGATGCGGCTAATCGCGAGGATGTCGCCCGTCGGCTTGCGCGTGAACTTGTATGCGCCGTGCGAGGTGCCGATCGCGATGGCCAGCGCGTCGAGCTGCGTGGCCTTGACGAAGTCGGCGGCCTGCTCGGGGTCCGTCAGCAGCATCGAGTGATCGAGCTTGCCTTCGGCGCCGATACCGTCTTCCTCGCCCGCTTCACCGGTTTCCAGCGAGCCCAGGCAACCCAGTTCGCCTTCGACCGTCACGCCGAGCGCGTGAGCCATCTGCACGACCTTGCGGGTCACGTCGACGTTGTACTCGTAGTCGGCCGGCGTCTTGCCGTCTTCGCGCAGCGAGCCGTCCATCATCACGGACGAGAAGTTCAGGTCGATCGCGGCCTGGCAGATCGCCGGCGACTGGCCGTGATCCTGGTGCATCACCACAGGGATGTGCGGATACGCTTCCACGGCCGCTTCGATCAGATGGCGCAGGAAGTGCTCGCCCGCGTATTTGCGCGCGCCTGCCGACGCTTGCATGATCACAGGAGCGTTGACCTCGTCGGCCGCCTGCATGATGGCCTGCACCTGCTCGAGGTTGTTGACGTTGAACGCGGGCAGACCGTAGCCGTTCTCGGCGGCGTGGTCCAGCAGCTGGCGCATGGAAACGAGTGGCATCTCAAACTCCTGAATAAAAAATGGTTCTGTAGTCGTTTCTGTATGTTCTTCCGGGCTTCGGCAGCCTCGCACACGCGCGCCCCGCCGTCTGTCCGTCGGGGCACACTCCGGCTGTCGGTCAACTGCCTACGCGCACGATCTTCAGCGTATTCGTTCCACCCGCCTGGCCCATCGGTTCCCCCACCGTGAGCACGATAAAGTCGCCGCGCTGCACCACGCCCTGCGCCAGCAGCAGCGCCTCGGCCTGCTCCAGCGCGGTATCGCGATCCGTGCTCGACTCCAGCGGAAGCGGCACCACATTGCGGTAGAGCTGCATCTTGCGCTGCGAAGCGAGGTTCGGCGTCATCGCGTAGATCGGCACATGAATCCGGTGGCGGCTCATCCACAATGCCGTCGCGCCGGAGTCGGTCAGCGCGGCAATGGCCTTCACACCAAGATGATAGGCGGTGAACAGCGCACCCATCGCGATCGACTGGTCGATGCGCGAGAATGTCTGATTCAGGAAGTCGGTATCGAGCTGCACCACCTCGGACTTCTCGGCCTCCAGGCAGATCGCGGCCATCGCCTCGACCGTTTCCACGGGATAGCGGCCCGCGGCGGTTTCCGCCGACGTCATTACCGCATCGGTGCCGTCCAGCACGGCATTGGCCACGTCGGACACCTCGGCGCGCGTCGGCACCGGGTTCACGATCATGCTTTCCATCATCTGCGTGGCCGTGATGGTCAGCTTGTTGGCTTCCCGCGCGAGCTTGATCATGCGCTTCTGCAAGGCCGGCACGGCGGCGTTGCCGACTTCCACGGCCAGGTCGCCACGCGCGACCATGATGCCGTCGGACGCCTGCAGGATTTCCTCGAGCACGCCCGGGCGGATGGCCTCGGCGCGCTCGATCTTGGCGATCATGCGCGCCTTGTGGCCATGCGGCTGGCCCGCGACGGCCGCGAGCTGGCGGGCCATCTCCATGTCGGTAGCGTTCTTGGGAAAGCTCACCGCGATGTAGTCCGCGCCGAGCGCCATGGCGGTCTTGATGTCCTCCATGTCCTTCGCGGTCAGCGCGGGGGCGGACAACCCGCCGCCCTGGCGGTTGATGCCCTTGTTGTTCGACAGATCGCCGCCGATCTTCACCTTGGTGAAAATCTCCGGCCCGATCACGCGCTCGACCACGAGCACGATGAGTCCATCGTTGAGCAGCAGCACGTCCCCGGGACCGACGTCACGCGGCAGGTCGCGATAGTCGAGACCCACGCGTTCCTGGTTGCCGAGCTCGCACGTCGCGTCGAGCACGAACGGGTCGCCCGGCTTGAGCGTGACCTTGCCCTGCTCGAACTTGCCGACGCGGATCTTCGGGCCCTGCAGGTCGCACATGATCGCGACTTCGCGCGAGCAGGCCCGCGCGGCCTCGCGCACGAGCGTGGCGCGGTCGATATGGTCCTGCGCGGTGCCGTGGGAGAAATTCAGGCGTACCACGTCGACGCCGGCGGCGATCATGCGCGTCAGCATCTCGAGCGTGCTCGAGGCCGGGCCGATCGTGGCGACGATCTTGGTCATGCGGGTCATGCGGGCAACTCCTTCTGTCGGGGGCTCATGTCTGGGGCTCATGCCGGGGGGCTCATGTCCAAGGCATCCGTGCGATCGCTGGCGGTCGTGCCATGTGACACGGGCCGCGGCAAACGCGGCCCGCCGTCACGCATCAACCCGCCGCGCGCTGCTCCAGCACTTCGAACGCCGGCAGCTTCTTGCCCTCGAGGAACTCGAGGAACGCGCCACCGCCGGTGGAGATATAGCCAATGCGGTCGGCAATGCCGTACTTGGCGATCGCGGCGAGCGTATCCCCGCCGCCCGCGATCGAGAATCCCTTCGAATCGGCGATCGCCTGCGCGAGCACCTTGGTGCCGTTGCCGAACTGGTCGAACTCGAACACGCCGACCGGACCGTTCCAGACGATCGTGCCGGCGGCCTTGAGCTGGTCGGCCAGTTGCGCGGCCGTCTTCGGACCGATGTCGAGGATCATGTCGTCGTCCGCCACGTCCTTGACGTCCTTGACGGTGGCCGCGGCCGTCGCGCTGAATTCCTTCGCGCACACCACATCGACGGGAATGGGCACCGAGGCGCCACGCTTGGCCATGATGTCGATGATGGTCTTCGCGTCTTCCACGAGGTCGGCCTCGGCCAGGGACTTGCCGATCTTCAGGCCCGCGGCCAGCATGAACGTGTTGGCGATGCCGCCGCCGACGATCAGCTGGTCGACCTTGTCGGCCAGCGACTTGAGGATGGTGAGCTTGGTGGAAACCTTCGAGCCCGCGACGATCGCCACCAGCGGACGGGCAGGCTGGCCCAGCGCGCGGCCCAGCGCATCGATCTCGGCCGCGAGCAGCGGGCCCGCGCACGCGACAGGGGCGTACTTCGCGATGCCGTGCGTGGTGGCTTCCGCGCGGTGCGCGGTGCCGAACGCGTCGTTCACGTACACGTCGCACAGGCGCGCCATCTTCTGCGCCAGTTCGTCGCTGTTCTTCTTCTCGCCCTTGTTCACGCGGCAGTTCTCGAGCAGCACCACCTGCCCGGGCGCCACGTCGACGCCATCGACCCAGTTCTGCACCAGCTTCACCGGCTTGCCGAGCAGCTCGGACAGGCGCGCGGCGATCGGCGCCAGCGAATCCTCGGGCTTGAACTCGCCTTCGGTCGGGCGGCCCAGGTGCGACGTCACCATCACGGCGGCGCCGGCGGCCAGGCAGGCCTCGATGGCAGGCACGGATGCGCGGATGCGCGTGTCTTCCGTGATGTTGCCTGCGTCATCCTGCGGCACGTTCAGGTCGGCACGGATAAACACGCGTTTGCCGGAAATCTTGCCTTCGGAAATGAGATCGGAGAGACGCAGGACAGAGGTCATGGCGGGATGCGGGCAAATAAATCGGGGAAACCGCCATTTTACCTGATCGCCGCTGCGGAATTACGGGTTCGGCGGGCGGTTGCCCACGTTACGCGCCGCGCCTGACCCTGCCGATGTCTCCGCGGCGATCCCATCACCGTCAGATCATGTTTTGATAGTTCGTCGCATTTCTGCCATATCCCCCTCTGGAGACGGGGTGCGCGCCGTTGCCCCCGGCGGTGCAGTTCGAGTACTGTAGCGAGAAATGTATCCATAACGTCTGCAATGTCAGACAGGTGGGATGCCGGCCGGTAAAGCGAATGCAATTGAGAACAAAACGCGCGCGCGCGAGGCAGGAGGAAACGCGCCGCAGCGTCAAGAGGACAAAGACTCGGCGGCCGGCGGGCTTTCGTACAGCAATCGGTTTCCGGGGAGACGTTCATGCATGAGACGATCCGCGGTCTCTACGAGGGGATGCTGGACCGCACGGCATGGCGACGCAGCCTGAGATCGCTCTGCACAAAGAGCGACAGCGCGCAGGCCTCCATCATCGTCGTGGAGCACGTCAACGGTCACACGCGCGTGGAAGAAGTCGCGCATTCGGGTATCACGGACAGCGAACCGATCAGCCCACCGCGCGATCCGCGCGTGGGCCTGGCCGGCCCGTTGAGCGTCGGGCAATGGCAAATCGGCCTACGCCGCGCCTCCGGCGTGGCGCAACTCTTCGGCGGCGTGTCCGCGCCGCCGCTCATGACCTGCCTCGTTGACCGCAGTCCGCGGCGCGAGACCTACCTTTGCCTGCAGCGGCGGCCCGAACAAGCGCCCTATGACGCGGACGATGCGCAGTCGCTCGACTGGGCCGTGCCGCACCTGCGGCAGGCCATGGCGCTGTGCCAGCGCGCGCAGGCGGAAGCGCTGGCGTTGCGCGCCGCGATCGATGTCATCTCCCGGCTGCAGTACGCAGTGCTGGTGGCGCGCGGCAACGGCGCGCTGATCGTGGCCAACGCAGCGGGCGAAGCCTGGGCGCGGCGGCTGCTGCCGCAGGACGGCAACGCCGGCACGAGTGGATCCGGCGCGCATGGTACGGCGGGATGGCGCCTGTCGCGGCCATTACCGGAGGTGCTGCGGCTCGTATGCGAGACAGCCGCGCCGCCGCAGGCCATTCACGCGGCCGGCCACGAAGGCCGCACCGCACAAATCGTCATCGTGCCGATGCGGCCAGGCGGCGAGGTCAACGCCGCGCTCGTGGCCATCCACGAAAACCGCGGCGCGCCGATGACGATGAACACGATCCTGCGCGACCTCTTCGCCCTCACGCCAGCCGAGTCACGGCTCGCATCGCTGATGATGACGGGCATCGGCCTGCCCGAAGCGTGCACGCAGCTCGGCGTCAAGCGGGAGACGAGCCGCACGCAGCTCAAGTCGATCTTCACCAAGACGGGCACGGGCACGCAGGCGCAGCTCGCGCACCTGCTCACGCGGATTGGCAGCGTGCTGGCCGGCCCGGCTTGAGTTTCAGCGGCTCAGTGCAGCCGCTCAGTGCAGCGACCAGTTCACCCGATAAACCGCAGCGCGGTGTACACCGCCATGCCGACCGCAATCATTCCGACCATGCGTCGCGTGGCAAGGTAGAACAGCGTGGCCGCAATGCCGGCCATCATGCGATCGTTGGCGGGCGAAATCGTGAAGTGCCCTTCGAAGGTCAGCAAGTCCGGCAGGATGATCGCCGCCAGCGCGGCAGCAGGCGCATAGCGCAGCGCGCGCTGGATACGGTCCGGCAGCGTCACGCGTTCGCCCGCCATCAGGAACAGCGCGCGGGTGACGATCGTGACCGCGGCCATGCCGACCAGCGCGATCCAGATCTCCGTATGACTCAGGGGCGTAGTCATCGCGATTCTCCCGACTTGCCCACACCGCCCCCCACACCGCCACTCACCCCATTGGCGACCTTCCGCGCGCGGTTCCGGATGCGGATCGCGCGCAGCGTCGCGCGGTTGGCGAGCTCGTCGCTGGCCATGCCGGCGGCAATCGCCCCCACCACCGCGACCACGAGGCTGAGCCGGTACGGCAGGTCGAAGCACAGCAGCGCGAGCACCGACGACACGACCACCGCCAGCATCGTCGATCGCGACGTGATCGTCGCGATCATCACCGGAATCAGCGCCATCGTGCCCGCGAGGCCGAGGCCCCAGCTATCCGGAAACAGGCTGGCGAGCAGGATGCCGACGATCGAGGACGTCTGCCACATCGTGAAGTTGGTGAGCGCCATGCCCCAGAAGAATCCTTCCTTGCCGGGCACATGCCCGACCTGGCCCCCATAGCGCTGCATGAAGTAGACGAAGTGCAGGTCGCCGTTGAAGGAGCCCATCAGCGTCCGGCGCCAGAGCGGCATATAGCTGAAGTGCGGCTGCAGGGCCGCGCTGAAGATCACGAAGCGCAGATTCACGACGGCGGCGGTCAGCCACACCGTCCAGATCGGCAAACCGGCCGCGAACAGCGGCAGCGCGGCCAGTTGCGCGGAACCGGCATACACCAGCAGCGACATGCCGATGGCCTCGGGCACGGTCAGGACCGATTTGCTCATGGCCACGCCGGTGACCAGACCCCATGAGAACACCGCGGGAAGGGAGGGCGCGAAATAGCGCGCGCCTTCAAGGAAGCCCGTGCGCTCGGCCTCGGCAAAGCGATGCCAGAGGCGTTGCCACACGGGGGACGACATTCGGGGCGTCATGGCGAGATGAGAAGAAGGCGGAACGGCATCCGGTCTGATGCGGCGTTGCCGTCGGAAAGACCAACGGCCGCACGGGACGCGCGGCCGTTTGGCAGAGAAGCCATTATAGGCCTGTGGCGGTCGCTGGTAAGCAGCGACTTAAAAGCGGCCCGGAGAGTGTTGTTTCGAGGTCAAAGCAGTCAGGCGGGCTTCCCCGCCGGCGCCACCGGCGAAGGCGCGCCGGCCGGCTTTGCGGTATCGCGGTCATCACGCTCGTCGCCGCCGCCGGCCTCGCCGAGGTCGATGCCCGACGTCTCCGGCAGCAACGCCGCCGACACCATCACGAGCGCATAGCCCACACCCGCCACCATGGCGATGGCCAGCGCCAGCGACGTCCGGCCGCTGTTCAGCCAGCCCACGGCCAGCGGAAAGAACGAGCCGATCACGCGGCCGAGGTTGTACGCCACACCGTAGCCGGTGGCCCGCACACGGCTCGGATACGACTCCGAGATCGTCGCACCGATGCCCGAGAACACGCCCTGCATCAGCACGCCGAGCGGAAAACCGAGGAAGAGCATCGAGGTGTTCGACACGGGGATGACCATATAGATCATCGCCATCACGAACGCGCCGGCGGCGAAGGCGATGTAGGTCAGGCGACGGCCCCAGCGGTCCGTGGCATAGGCGCCGGCCACATAGCCGACCAGCGAACCGAGGATCGTCACGGCCAGGTACGAGCTGGTGCCGAACACCGACAGCCCGCGTTCGGTCTTCAGGAATGTCGGCAGCCACGTGGCGATGGCATAGTAGGCCCCGAGCATGCCGCCCGACAACAGGCTGCACAGCAACGTCTTGCTCAGCAGCGGCCGCCGGAACACGCGGGCCAGGTCGGCCATCGGCGAATCGTTGCCCCCGCGACGACCGCGCTCGGCGCGGCTCTTGAGGAAGACTTCCGGTTCCTCGAGGTTGCGGCGCAGATAGACGACCACCAGCGCGGGCAGGATGCCGAGGAAGAAGCAGACGCGCCACGCCACCTCGGGCTCGAACAGGTTGAACGTGATGGCGTACGCGATGGCCGCGCCGCCCCACCCGAACGAGTAGCTGCTGGCCGTGAACCCCGAATACTTGCCGCGATGTGCCGGATTGCGGATCAGCTCCGTCACCAGCACCATGCACAGCGACGACTCGCCGCCAAACCCGAGGCCTTGCAGCATGCGGAACACCATCAGCTGCTCCGGCGAATTGGCGATGCCGCACAGGAAACACGCCACCGCGAACACGATGATAGTCCACCGCAGTACGCGCACACGCCCGAACCGGTCCGCCAGCAGGCCCGCGCCGATCGCGCCGACGAGCGAGGACACCAGCGTCCACGTGACGATAGCCCCCGCCATCGACTTGCTCATGCCCCACTGCGCGAGCAGCGTGGAAATCAGGAACGAATAGATCATGAAGTCGAACACGTCGACCGCATGCCCCAGGAACGCTCCGTAGAACCCTTTGCGCTCCGCGCGCGACAACTCCCTGAACCAGTCCAGCATGATCTCCCTCCCCTGTTTGTCTTTCAGCGATGATGTTCAGGCCGGCGGCGGACGAAAGGCATGGCCCGCGTCTTCCAGCAGTTGCGCGAAGCGCAGCGACGTCAGGTCGCCATAGCGGCGCGCCACGATCTGCACGCCGACGGGCAGGCCGTCGCTCGCGGGTCCGATCGGCGCCACCGTGGACGGCAGGCCGCACAAACCGGAATGGCCCGCCCAGAACAGTTGAGACGTGAGGGGCAGCGGCTGGCCATTGACCGTGATCGTGCGTTGCCATGGCTCGCCGCGCTCGTCGATCGGAAACGCCGTGGTCGACGCCGCGGGACACAGCAGCACGTCGTACTCGCCGAAGAAGCGGTGCCATGCACGCGCGAATCCTTCGCGCGCGTGCTGCAGCAACAGCCATTGCCGATGGCTCAGCGTGGCGCCCGCGAATTGCAGCGTGGCGTAGTCGCCCGGCATGCTGTCGGCGCTGTCGTTGCGATCGTTGCCAACGTTGCGATCGTTGCCATGGGCGCGTGCCAGCGCATCGGCAAACGCCGCGTCGTCCATATAGAGCGAAGTGGTCGCGCGCAGCAGCAGCACGTACACGTGCCACAGGTGCGCGGCATCGAAATGGGGCCGGACGTTCCAGCGCACCCGCGCACCGGTGCGCGCGAGATCCTGCCCCAGCGTCTCGATGGCGCCGCTCACAGCGGCGTCGGCCTCGGCAAGCGGATGGGTGGGCAGCACGGCGACGCGGAAATCCGCCAGCCGCGTGTGTCCGCACGCCGGCAGGTCCATACGCCATGCCGGCGCCTCGGCGCTGTCCGGGCCGGCAATCGCGTGCAGGACCAGCTCGAGGTCGCGGGCGCTGCGGGCAATCGGGCCCGCCACATTGATGTCCTGCCCGGCGAACCCCGCCGGCGCGTTGCCGTGCCCACGCAGCGGCACGATGCCGTGGCTGCTCTTGTGCGAGAACACGCCGCAGTAGTGCGCGGGATTGCGCAGCGACGAGCCGATGTCCGAGCCGATGTCGAAATAGCTCATGCCCGCGCAGACGGCGGCCGCGCTGCCGCCGGAAGAACCGCCCGGACTCCGCACGTCGTTGGCCATCCTTCCACGTCGAATGATTCCTTGATCGAGAATGGCACCCCGTCGAGCAGTCCGCGCGCGCGTCCGGCCTGCCGCCGGGCGTCGCTCTTCGCTGCCGCTTGTCGCGCGGCATCGAAATCGGCCAGCACCATCGCATTGACCGCCGGATTGCGCGCCGCCCATGCCGCGTAGCAGGCTTCGGTCAGCGCCACCGCGGTGGTCTCGCCGTCGGCCAGCCGCGCGGCGGCGACATGCGCCGGCAACCAGCAGTCGGAAGTCGGCGCGTCTGAGGCGATGACGCGCGGCGAGATGGGGTCGGACACGACTTCGGGGGACAAGGGGGCTCCGGTCTGTTTTTGTGATTCGGTATACTATATTCCGATATCTACAAACCACAAGACCGGGTTTATGCGAGGACCTCGCTGCACCGCAACGGGCCAGAATCGCCGTCGGATGCGCCATCGGCGCGCATCGCCTGCGCCAAACCGGCGCGGAAAGCATGGCGCCCCGCACCAGCACGCACCAAGATACGCAATAAGTTGTATACCGTTTAGCGCGCCGCCATCCTCTCAGCGGCGCAGCAATCCCACAAGATCGTCGATATCGGGCAACGCCGCGTCCCTGCCCACCGCCTCTCCCGCGGTAGCGTCCAGCACCCCTTCCGCCAGCGCGCGCTTGCCGAGATGAAGATCGACGATGCGCTCCTCGATCGTGCCGGCCGTAATCAGCCGGTAGACCGTGACGGGACGGCTCTGGCCGATACGGTGGGCGCGGCCCATGGCCTGATCTTCGGCGGCGGGGTTCCACCAGGGGTCCGCGATCACGACGTAGTCGGCCGCCGTGAGATTCAGCCCGAAGCCGCCGGCCTTCAGGCTGATGAGGAAGACGTCGCCCTCGCCTGCCTGAAAGGCGGCCACGCGCCGCGTGCGTTCGTCGGCGGGCGTGGCCCCGTCGAGGTACTGCCACGCCAGCCCCGCCTCGTCGAGGGCCTGCCGCAGCAGCTGGAGGAAGTCGACGAACTGGCTGAACACGAGCGTGCGGTGCCCATTGGCGGCAAGCGTGGCGGCCAGATCGGCGAACGCCCGCACCTTCGCGCCCGCCTGCCCGATCTCCGGTGTCACCAGCCTCGGATCGCACGCGGCGCGGCGCATGCGCATCAGCTGCGCAAGGATGTGGATGCGCGCTTCGGGCTCGGGCAGCCGGGCGCGTTTCGCGCGGCGCTGGCCTCGTTCCTTCGGCTGCAGCAGCGCGCGCTCCGCTTCGGAGAGCGCCTGCCGCCGCAGCGCCTCGTAGTGCGCGGCCTCGGTTGGCTCGGGGGCGACGCGGATCACCAGCTCGGTGCGCGGAGGCAGTTCGTCGAGCACCTGCGCCTTGGTCCGCCGCAACACGAACGGCGCGATCATGCGGCGCAGCCGCGCACGCGGATCCCGCGCGCCATTGCGCTCGATGGGGTTCGCAAAATGCTCGTTGAAGCGGACGAGCGAACCGAGCAGCCCGGGATTGCAGAAGCGCATGACGGCCCAGAGCTCGGCCAGCCGGTTCTCCACGGGCGTGCCGGACAGCGCGATGCGGCAATCGGCCTGCAGCGCGAACATGGCCTGTGCCCGGCGCGAGGAAGGATTCTTGAACGACTGCGCCTCGTCCGCGACCACCGTGCGCCACGCGCGCTCGCAAAACGCCTTGCGCGCCTGCTGAAGCAGCGTATAGGAAACGATCACCACATCCTGCGGCCCGGCCTGTTCGACGATGGCGGTCCGATCGCCATCGGCATAAACGTGCACGCGCAGCGCGGGCGCGAAGCGGCGCGCTTCCGCGGCCCAGTTGCCGCAGACCGACGTCGGCGCCACGACGAGCGCCGGACCGTCCGCCGCGCGCGCGAGCAGCACGGCCAGCGATTGCAGCGTCTTGCCGAGCCCCATGTCGTCCGCCAGACAGGCCCCGAGACCGGCGTGGGCGAGCGACATCATCCAGCGATAGCCCTCCAGCTGATACGGCCGCAGCGCCGCGTCGAGCGTGGCGGGCACCGGCATATCGGCCTCGCGCGCCTCCCGTAGCCGTTTGATGCGCGTGCGGAAGTGCGCGTCGGGGTCGATGCCGACCCCCGCGAGCACGTCGTCGAGCCATGGTGTGGCGACGAGCGGCACACGGATGCCGTCGCGCACGGAGTCGCCAACCGCGGCGAGATCCCGCAGCCGATCGCGCAACTGGCGCGTCAGCGCAACGTACACCCCATGCTCCATCGCCATGAAGCGGCCCGCGTGGCCGTGCGCCCAGGCGACGAGCTTCTGCAGGGACAGCACGAGGCCCTCGGCCACATGGAGTTCGCCGACCAGCTTGAACCACTCGCCGCCTGTCTCCACGCTCACGGCGAGTTGCGGCAGATCGGCCGGTATCACCCGGATCTCGCGGCCCCGGGGCCATTCCAGATCGATCACGCCATCCAGTCCCGGCAGCGTCTCCACCACCGTGAGCGCGTCCTCGGGATCGTCGAGCGTCCAGACCAGTTCGCCGCCGCCCGGTGCGTGCCGCACGAGGCAAGGCAGCGCGTTGAATACCTCCGCCACGTGCGTCAGCTCGGCGTCGAGGTCGCGGCGCGTCGTGAGCGTTTCCGCGCCGATGGTCGCCATCAGCTGCGCGCGGCCGTGTCCGGGCGCCAGGCGCGGGCCCATGGCGCCCAGCGGCGTCACGACCAGCCGCAGGCTGATGCCCCGCCCGACCGGCGCCACTTCGGCACGCAGGCGCGATTCCGGATCGCGTTCGCGCGCGTCGCCGGCGCCATCGGCATGGATCTGGAAATGGCCGGCGAGCGCCCGCAGCGTGCCGTCCAGCCGCGCCTGCGCGCTGGCGGGGACAGCGAGCCCATCGGCGATCAGCCGCGCCGCGGCCTGCTGGGCGGGTGTGAACCGCACAATGCGCAGGCGGCGCGGGCCATCCTGCAGCACGGTGATCTGCCGCAGCGCCTCGGCTTCCTGCCGCGCGGCGGCGGGCAGAAAGTCCTCCATCGCGCGTGCCTGCCGCGGGGGCGGCACGATGCGGAGCACGAAGCGGTCTTCCTCGCGCACCGCCTCGAGCGCGGGCGAGGACTCCAGCACCTCCACGGGCACCGTCGGCGCATGCGCCAGCACGACGGCCGGATGGCCAACCAGCGCCATGATGGCGGCCGCGCGGTCCAGCACGTACCGCCGGTTGCGGGAGGCGTCCCGTCGCACGGCCTGCGCCACGCGCGCATCCCACGGCGGCAGCGTGACGTCCTCGGCCACGCGGGCGAGCGGCACGGGCCGGGGCTTGCCCCAGCCGCGCGCGCCCCAGGATTGCTCCATCGGCTCGATCGTGCCCACCTCGCCTTCCGCGTCGAACGTGAGCGCCCAGATCAGGCGCCGTCCGGCACCGGGGGCTTCCGGCGCCGCGTCGCCGCCGGCCAGCGCCTGCAGCGCCCCCAATGCCGATTCCCAGCAGTCTTCGGCGGGGGGCCTATCGGTGGCGGCGTCGGGGGTGGCGTCGTTGTTGGCGGGAACGGGAAGCTCGGGAGTCGGTCGCACGCGTGCGCAGGACGGGTCGGGAAGGTGCGATTGTAGAACGGCAGCGGGGGTGCGTACGGGCAGGGCATGGCCGGTGGCTCGCGAGGCCCCGCGTTGGCACGCAAGGCCTCGCGGCTTACAATGGCGATCTTTCGAATTTTCTGGTGCTCAGGAGAACAACCATGTCGATGGCGGATCGCGACGGCAAAATCTGGATGGACGGCAAGCTGATCGAGTGGCGCGACGCCAAGATCCACGTGCTGACGCACACGTTGCATTACGGCATGGGCGTGTTCGAAGGCGTGCGCGCGTACAAGACGCCGGAAGGCACGGCGATCTTCCGCCTCAAGGAGCACACGCGCCGACTGTTCAATTCGGCCAAGATCTTCCAGATGGAGATGCCGTTCGACCAGCCGACGCTGGAAGCCGCGCAACGCGAAGTGGTGCGCGCGAACAATCTGGAGTCCTGCTACATCCGCCCGCTGGTGTGGATCGGCTCCGAAAAGCTCGGTGTCTCCGCCCGCGGCAACACGATCCACGTGGCCATCGCCGCGTGGCCGTGGGGCGCCTACCTCGGCGAGGAAGGCATGGAGCGCGGCATCCGCGTGAAGACCTCGTCGTTCACGCGCCACCACGTCAATGTGTCGCTCGTGCGCGCCAAGGCTAGCGGCTACTACATCAACTCGATCCTGGCCAATCAGGAAGCGACGGGCCTCGGCTACGACGAAGCGCTGCTGCTGGACACCGACGGCTACGTCAGCGAAGGCTCGGGCGAAAACGTGTTCATCGTGCGTAACGGTGTGATCTACACGCCGGATCTGGCCTCGTGCCTGGACGGCATCACGCGTGACGCCACGCTGACCATCGCCCGCGACCTGGGCATCGAGGTCCGCGAAAAGCGCATCACGCGCGACGAGATGTACTGCGCCGACGAAGCGTTCTTCACGGGCACCGCGGCCGAAGTCACGCCGATCCGCGAGCTCGATGACCGCGTCATCGGCGAAGGCCGCCGTGGCCCCGTGACACAGCGCATCCAGGAAGCGTTCTTCGCCGCCGTCGGCGGCACCGATGAAAAGTACAAGAAGTGGCTGACGCTGGTCTGAGACCCGCGCGCCTCACAATTGTCCCTATTGCCAACCACCCTGGCTAACACCCCCGCAACTGGCAACACCATGACCCAGACCGCCACCGTCGTCGAAATCGGCGCGGAAGACATTCCGCTGCACTGCCCCACCGGCAATACGCCCGCCTGGAACTATCATCCGCGCGTGTTCCTCGATGTCGCCGATACCGGCGAGGTGAAGTGCCCGTATTGCGGTACCGTGTACAAGCTCCGGCCCGGTACCGTGGTGAAGGGTCACCACTGAACCGCGGCCTCGTCCCGCGCTCCGCATTACTGGCTGGCAACCGGCATGCCCGGTTAGCCGGCCGTTGCCGCTGGCGCCGCCGTCATTCATGAAGAAAGCCCTCGTCATCGCCCCCAACTGGATCGGCGACGCGTTGATGGCCCAGCCGTTGTTCTCGCTGATCAAGGCCCGCCATCCGCGTCTGGAGATCGATGCGCTCGCGCCCAAATGGGTCGCGCCGGTCCTGACGCGCATGCCCGAGATCAGCCGCGTGTTCCCGAGCGACCTCGCGCACGGCAAGCTGCAGCTGTCGGCACGCCTGATGTTCGCTCAGCAGCTCAAGAACGAAGGCTACGACATCGCCTACGTGCTGCCGAACTCGCTGAAGTCCGCGCTCATCCCGTGGCTCGCCGGCATTCCGCTGCGCATCGGCTATCGCGGAGAAGCGCGCTTCGGCATGCTCAACGTGCGGCATGCCAACCCACCGCGCGACAACCGGCCGCCGATGGTCGAGCACTACGCGCGCCTTGCGCTCAAACCCGGCGCCCGCCTGCCCGAGGACCTGCCCGAGCCGCGCCTGCGGACCGATCCCGCCCGCATGGCGGCCACCGCCGCGCGCTTCGACATCGCGCCGGGAACCCGCGTCATCGCGTTCTGCCCCGGCGCCGAGTTCGGCCCGGCCAAGCGCTGGCCCGCCTCGCACTTCGCGGAACTCGCGCAGATGCTGCGCCGCTCGTTCCCGTACGCGCAGATCATCGCCCTGGGCTCGGGCAAGGATGCCGAGATCGCCGACGCGATCGTCGAGGCCGCGCCGTTCGTGCGCAATCTCTGCGGCCAGACCTCGCTCGACGATGCCGTGGACCTCCTCGCGCTATCCGAAGCCGCCGTCTGCAACGATTCGGGCCTGATGCACGTGACCGCCGCGCTCAACCGCCCGCAGGTCGCCGTGTATGGTTCCAGCGATCCCCGCCATACCCCCCCGCTGTCACAGGCAGCGAGTATCATGTGGCTTCAGCTCGAGTGCAGTCCCTGCTTCAAGCGCGAGTGTCCGTTGGGACACCTGCGTTGCCTCAAAGATATCGGACCCGAGATGGTGTTCGTCGAGCTTCGCAAGCTGTTGCAACGGTCCCTGCGTCCGTGACAGCGGTCCGAGACGACGCCGCAGACACACCCGCGCCCTGACTCCCTGACACGCCACCATGCCACGTTTCGCCCGCCTGTTCGATTCCGCCGAAGACATCGTCGAAGCCTTTCGCGAAGCCATGAAGTTGCGCGATGCGGACGGTGCGCTGCGGCTCTGGCTCGACGAGGATTCCGTCACCTGCGTCCTCCCGGACGGCCAGCGGCTCATCGGACACGACCACCTGCGCCAGGCATTCACGACGCTGCTGGACACGCAGCCCGTGCTGATCGACGCGATCGAGACCAGCAGCCACGCGTCCCTCGGCGTGTCGATCTTCGACGTGACCGAGGCCCTGCGCTTTGGCGCGGACCGCGTCGAGGCGGATCTCTACGTGCATACCACGTACGTGCTGATGCAGAACCACGAGGGCTGGCGCCTCGCCCATATCCACTGCAGCCCCGCCAATGCCGTGCAGGTGGCCACCGTCGCCGCCGCACCGGGGCAGGCGCTGCACTGATGGCCCCGGCGCAGCCGGCAACGCTGTTCGGCAGCGATTTCCACACGCCCTGGTGGCTGCGCGGCGGCCATGCGCAAACGATTCTTGCGGCACGCTTCACACGCCATGCGCGGCTGACTTTCCGGCGGGAACGCTGGGACACGCCCGATGGCGACTTCATCGACCTCGACTGGACCACGCACGCGACGGCGCCCGACGCGCCGCTCGTGGTCATGTTTCACGGCCTCGAAGGCGCCTCCGACAGCCACTACGCGCAGACATTGATGGACGCGCTGCGCGCGCGCGGATGGGCGGGCGTCATTCCGCATTTCCGCGGCTGCTCGGGCGAGATCAACCTCGCCCCGCGCTTCTACCATTCCGGCGATGCCGCCGAGATCCGCTGGGTCCTCCAGCGGCTGCACGCGATCGATCCCGCGCGCCGCATGCTCGTGGTCGGTATCTCGCTTGGCGGCAATGCGCTGCTGCGCTATCTCGGCGAGGACGGCAATGCCGCGGGCTTCGTGTCGGCGGCGGCGTCCGTCTCCGCGCCGCTCGACCTTGCCGCTGGCGGCGCGGCGCTCTCCCGTGGGTTCAACCTCGTCTATACGCGGATGTTCCTGCAGACGCTCAAGCGCAAGTCGCTCGCGAAGCTTGGCCAGTATCCGGGACTGTTCGACCGCACCACGATGCTTGCGAGCCGCGACCTCTACGCGTTCGACAATGTCGTCACCGCGCCGCTGCACGGCTTTCGCGATACCGACGACTACTGGCGCCGTGCCGCGAGCAAGCCTATCCTCGGCGAAATACGCGTGCCGACGCTCGTGCTCAACGCGCGCAACGATCCCTTCCTGCCCGGCCATCATCTGCCTGGCCCGGCGGACGTCAGCGATCATGTGGTGCTCGACCAGCCCGAGTACGGCGGCCACGTCGGCTTCATGACACCACGCGCCGGCCTGCTCGGCCAGTTGCCGCTTCTGCCCGTGGCCGGGCACCTCGACTATCTACCCGCGCGCATCCTGCGCTTTTTCGACAGCGCGGCATAACAGCGCGGCATACGACAACAGGAGACGGCGATGGATGACATCGTTAAGCAGGCCATGGCCCGGTGGCCCAACGTGCCGAACTGCTACGGCTGGCTCGCGCTCGACCGGCGCGGCCAATGGCGCATGCGCAACGAGTACGCGCAGCAGCACGGGCTCTCCGGCGATCCGATCCGCCATGCGGCGCTCATCGCGTTCATCGAGCGCAATTACCAGCAGGACAAGGGCGGCGACAACAGCGGCGGCTGGTTCTTTCAGAACGGCCCGCAGCGCGTATTCGTATCGCTCAGTTACACGCCGTGGATCGTGCGCCTGCACGGCGGCGCGCTGCGCACGACCACCGATCGCGCGTTCACGCCTACCGCATGCTTCGCCGACGAGCATGGCAACGTGCTGATGGCCGGCCTGATCGATGGCGAGGAAAAAGAACAGATCGCGCTCCTGCACGATCACGACCTCGATGCGTTCGCGACCACGAGTACGTGGCATGGGGACGCCTGCGGCGCGGCGCTCGGCGTGTTCCATTTCGATGGCAAGGATTTCGAGATCGCCCCGATCGCGGAGGACGAGGTTCCCCAGCGCTTCGGGTTCCGCAAGACGCCCGCGCCCTGAACCGGGCGCCGCCGATCAGTTCGGCATGCCCTTGTTGTCCTGCTTCTCTTCGCGGAACTGGCGCTCGAGCTGATGCAGCCGCGCGTCGACCTCAGACAGCGTGTAGAAATCGCCATCGCCAGCCTTCCGCGCGATCTGAAGTTGTTCGATGGCGGCCTGATACGAGCCATCCATCGCATACTTTTCCGCCAGCGCCTGATGCTGCTGCAGACGCTTGCCCTGCGCCGCATAGGCGCGCGCGAGCAGATCCCACCATTCGCTGCGCGAGGACTCCTCGCGCGTGCGCGACCGGATGAACGTCACCGCGTCGTCGAGCCGCCCCGTGGCCAGCAGCGTGTCGGCATAGTTCAATGCCACCGCATGAGACAGCGGATATGCGCGCAGCGATGCGGAAGCCTGCGTCAGCGCATCCTGGGGCCGCTTCTCCTGCAGCGCGAGCTGGATCGCCATCACGTCGAGCATTGGGCTGCCCGATGCCGCACCGGGAATATTGCCGTACAGGCGCCGCGCCTCCATCAGCGCCTCGTCTGCCTTTTGGTAACGCTGCAGGCGTTGCTCGGCGAACGCCACGCCGTAGTACAGCGCGGGCAGGCGGACCGGCGAGGCCGTGGCCATCTGGTTCTGGAACGTCGTGCGCGAGGCGATCAGGTCCGCGCGATCCTTGTCCTGGATGACGCGTGCCCGCACCCGCGCGAACTCGTATTCGGGCGTATTGCCGACCTTGCGCGCCGCCACGTGGCGGACGCGGTCCTGCATGTCGGCGAGACGCTCGGACGTCAGCGGGTGGGTGCGGACGTAGGCGGGCACCGAACTTTCGGAGATCCCCATCACGCGCTGCAGCCGCGCGAAGAAGTCGGGCATGCCTTGCGGATCGAAGCCCGCCGCCGTCATGATCTGGAAGCCGACGCGATCGGCTTCGCGTTCCGCGCCCCGCGAGAACGACAGCTGGTTAGCGATCGCGGCGCCCTGGCCGCCCATCGCGAGCGCGGCGGCCGCGTCGCCGCTCTTTGTCGCGGCCAGTCCGGCGAGCACCATCGCCGCGAGCGCGATCCACATCGACTGGTCCTGGCTCGTGATGCCGCGCGCGATATGGCGCTGGAGCACGTGACCGATTTCGTGGCCGAGCACCGAGGCGAGTTCCGATTCGGTTTCCGACTGCACGAGCAGGCCCGTGTGCACGCCGATATAGCCGCCGGGCAGCGCGAACGCGTTGATGGTGCGATCGCGCACGCCGAACAGTTCGAATCCCGTGGTGAACGTACCGGCGCCGGCCGCGATGTTCTGCCGGCGCGCGGCTTGCACGAGCCGGTAGCCGAGCGCGTTCAGGTAATCGGACAGCAGCGGATCGGTGATGTAGTCGGGATCGCGGCGGATGTCGCGCATGATGCGGTCGCCGAGCCGCTTCTCCATGTCGGGCGACAGCGAGGCGCTGGCCGGATCGCCGAGATCGGGCAGCTGGATGCCGCCGCTTTCCACCACGGGATTGTTCGTCCGCAGGCCGAATTCCGACTTCTGGCCCGCGCGCACGCTGCGGTTCAGGTTGTCGTAGACCTGATCGCTGGCGTCGCCGCTCAAGGTGGAGGGACTGCCGAGCGAGGCCGATGTTCCTGAGGCGCCCAACGTACCCAACGTACCGGACGTGCCCAACGTGCTGGACGCGGCGGACGTGCTGGACGTGCTGGACGTGGCCGGAGTGCCGTTACCACCCGAAGCGCGCTGCGCGCCTGCCGCGGGGGCGCCCATAGGCAGCGAAGCCTGCGCGAGCCGCCCGGCGGGCGGTGTGCCCAGCGGCGCCTGCGGCCAGGCCGGCGCCGACATCGTCATCACGAGGGCCGCGGCCAGCACGCGGACGCGCAGGCGCGGCGCCGCGCGCATGGCGGGCACGGCGGCGGCAGCGGCATTGGCGCGCACGCCAGCGACAGGGGCAGGATGACCGGAGCGGCAGGCGTCGTCACGCGAGATGTCATCACGCGCGGTAGAACAAGCGCCGCGCCCGGACCATGGGAAATCGGGCATGTTGCTATGATAGCGGCCTGCGCTGCCCGTTCCCATCGGGCAAGCCCTTCCCGCGATTTCCATCGCCGGGTTTTTTTCCCGATCTCACCCGAATTTCGTCTTCCTTCCCGTCATGAGCGAGCTCACACACTTCGACAAGGCCGGCCAGGCGCACATGGTCGACGTCGGCAACAAGGCCAGCACCCATCGCGTGGCGGTCGCCACCGGCACCATCACGATGGAACCGGAAACCTTCGCGCTGGTACGCGACGGCAACGCCCGCAAAGGCGACGTCCTGGGCATCGCCCGCGTCGCGGCGATCATGGCCACCAAGCGCACCTCGGACCTGATCCCCCTCTGCCACCCCATCGGCCTGACCAAGGTCGCCGTAGACTTCGCCCTCGACCCGCCAAGCGCCACCATCGCCTGCATCGTCCGCACCGAAACCCACGGCCAGACCGGCGTGGAAATGGAAGCGCTGACGGGCGTACAGGTCGCCCTGCTGACGATCTACGACATGTGCAAGGCCGTGGACCGCGGCATGGTGATCGGCAACGTAAAGCTGCTGGAAAAACATGGGGGGAAGTCGGGGGATTGGGTCGCCCCCTGACCGCGTTTCGCCCGTCGGTCGAGCGCGAAAGTATCGCTGCCGTGTTATCGCCGCGGTACAAATCCGCACACGCCATTGTCCGCCCCGTAATAAAGGTAACGTCACATTTCGAACGTGCCCGGCGGTCAGCCGCGTGAGGCAAATTGGCGTTAAATACAAGAAACACCTTTGGGGTATCGATCATGAACGGGCGCAAGTTTGGCCTTCTTGTTGTAGCGGTCGCGGCGGCCGTGGCTGCGTTTGCCAGCGGCACCGCGGAGGCGCGCACGCGTGTTGGCGTGGGCGTGTATGTCGGGCCGGGCTGGGGACCCGGATGGGGTCCGGGCTGGGGCCCGGGTTGGGGGCCTGGCTGGGGCTATCCGGCCTACGGGCCGTACTACTACCCCGGTTACTATCCGCCGCCCGCCGTCGTCGCGGTGCCGGCGCAGCCGCCGCAGTATGTCGAGCAGGGCGCCGATGGCAATCCGGTGGAAGCGCCGGCCTCTCCGGAATATGGCAGCCAGTCGTACGGCGGTGCGCCCGCCGCCGGGCAGGATCCGAACCCCAATCAGTTCTGGTATCACTGCACGCGGCCCGAGGGCTATTACCCGTATGTGAAGACCTGCCCGGGCGGCTGGGAGCAGGTGCCCGCGCATCCGCCGGCTGGGTCCTGAGACAGGAGGACGCGATCATGCAAACCCGTTCCATCGTCATCCTTCTGACCGCGACGCTCGCGCTGGGCGCCTGTGCGGTCCTGCCTTCTGGCCCGAGCGTGATGGCGCTCCCGGGCACCGGCAAGAACTTCGATCAGTTCCGCTCGGACGACTACAACTGCCGCCAATACGCCTACGGCCAGGTCGGCGGGACCACCGCGCAGCAGAATGCCAATGCCAGCGCGGTAGGCAGCGCGGCGATCGGTACCGCGCTCGGCGCGGCGGCCGGCGCGGCCTTCGGTGGCGGATCCGGTGCGGCGGTTGGCGCCGGCGTCGGCCTGCTGACGGGCGCCGCGGTCGGCGCGGGCAATTCGTACGAGTCGGGCTACGGCACGCAGCAACGTTACGATTCGGCCTACACGCAATGCATGTACGCGAGCGGCAATCGCGTGCCGGTGTACGGCACGATGGCGTCGCAGATGGCGCCGCGCCGCGCGGCCGCGCCGCCGCCGAACTACCAGCCCTACTATCCGCCGCCTCCGCCACCGGGTTATGTGCGGTGAGTATGTGCGGTGAGCCAGCACGAAAAAAAAGAGCGCACTTCGGTGCGCTCTTTTTTATCGTTCGCCGTGGTACCGGCCTGATGTCTGATCCAACTTCCGACCCAACTTCCGACCCAGATTCAGGCTCAAGCCCGGACCGCTGCCCCGTCACTGCTCCGGCCAACGGCGCGACTTCGCGCGGACCCATGCGCAGAACTCGCGCGGCTGCGCGGCCGCCTGCACGGTGCCGGCTTCCTGTAGTTCTTCGCACGACCGCGCCAGCGCCGCGAATTGCGCGCGCTCGTCGCCCTGGTAGTAGTACCGCAGCCGATCCATCCACAGCCGCGCGCGATCCTGCTCCCCCGTCAGCGCGAACAGCCATGCGGTACGCGCGATGGTCGCGGGCATCGGCAGCAGATGCACCGATGCGATATGCGATGGCAGCAGTGCGCGCGCGTTGTCCGGGGTGATCGTCGCGTCTTCCGCGGTCTGCGCGCGGGCATAGGCATCGAACCAGTACGCGGGGCGCGGCAGCGTATCGCGCGTCCCCTCGGGGGCGTACTCGCGGGCCTGCACGCGGCGATAGTCCTGCCACGTCGTGACGAGCACCACCAGCCCGGCCACGCCGACGACGATGCCTAGCGGCTTCACCCATCGCGCGCTACCCGCGCCGCCCGTTTCGAGCCATCCGAGCAGGAAGCTGAAGGGCAGCAGGAAGTAGAGATAGTGCAGCGGATATTCGAGCATCGAATGCAGGCCGAACATCGCGAGCCACGCGAGAAGCATCACGGTCTGCGCGCGGTCCGCGCTTAGGTCGACACTGAGCTCGACATTAAGGTCGACACTAAGGTCGGCCCTATGTTCCGCGCCATACCCCCGCAGCAATCGGTCGCGAACCACGCGCCACAACCACGCGAGCAAGATCAGCAGCACGCCGGCCGTCCCGACGAGCCCCGTCTTGGCCAGCATGTCGAGCACGGCGTTATGCGCGTGCAGCGCCATTTCGGGCCGTGCGCCCACCTTCGCGAGCAGCTGGAATTCGGCCCAGCCGAATTCGCCGTAGCCGATGCCGAGCCACGGATGCGCGTGGAACATCGCCAAGGCGTGCGCCCACAGCGCATGCCGCCCGCTGAGCTGGCCGCCGGCCTGGATCAGCGCGATGGTGTCAAAGAGCTGCCAGCCGAACGTCTGCCCCGCGGCGCGGATCAGCGGCTGCAGGATCAAGAGCAACGCGGCCATCACGATCGCCATCACCACGAACGCCGTCGGGCGCTGCATCACGTTGGCCGGCCGGTTCCTGCCGCCAGGTTCGCCGCTAGTTCCCCCGCTAGTTCCCCCGCTAGTTCCCCCGCTGGTGCCCCCGCTCGTTCCCTCCCTTTCCCGGCTTGCATGCCGCGCCATTGCGGCCGCGATCAACGCGTAGACCGATGCGATGCCTACGTGAACGACCCCCGTGCGCGAGCCCGACAGCACGATGCCCGTCTCGAGGAGCAGCACCGCTATCAGCCATGCGGGAAACCGCAGTGCGCCCCGCGTGGCCATCCACACGGCCGCCACGAGCGCCAGACCCTGCACGGTCGCCTGATGGTTCGGCTGATTGAGGTTGCCCCAGAGGCGGCGGTTGGCGGAATGGAAATACTCGGACACGAGCCCAAACATCTCGCGCTCGAGGTGGAACACCTGCACCCACTGCGTGAGCGCACCGAGCAGGCCGGCCACGAGGAACGCCAACGCGAGCGCATCGACAATCTCCCCACGCTCGGCGATTGACTTGCCCTGCCCGGTCCACCATGCGGCGGCCATCACGACGGCGGCGAGGCCGAGCATCACCTGCGTCATCAAGCGGGTGCCCGTGACGTCGTCCATGCCGCTTGCCGCCTGCAGCAGCGTCGTGGCTATCAACCACAGCGGCAACGCCGCGATCCATGGGACGAATCTGATTTTGCTTTTAGCGGAGAACGCCAGCACGAGGATCAGCGCGACACCGAGCAGCGCGGCGGCCCATTCACCGTAGAAGGTCGCAAGGGGAAGCGTGTGGCGGGAGACCAGCAGGGGGAAGGCGAAGGCTACGACCAGCGCGGCGGCGGGGAGAGGGGCCCGGGATGGGGACATGAGGCGGGCGGTGGAGGGAAAGGCACCATGATAGCGTGGCACCCAAAGAAAAAGCGCCCGGAGGCGCTTTTTCTCAGCTTAGGCGAGGGAAAGGCTCGCTGTAGGCTTGTCGTCTACTTAACCGTTGCCACCCTGCGCCGGAGCAACGGCACAGCTCGAGGGAGCGTAGGAGTCATTCCAGCCCGAGTTGGTGCCAGCCGTAGTGGCGCATGCCCAAGTGCCCGTTGCCGCCGCGCGAGTCCACGTGATCGTGGCGCCCTGCACAGCATTCGCTGCGGCGCCACCAAGCGTCGCGACGATGGTCGCGTCACCCGCGAGATTGACTTGGGCAATGCCACCGTTACCGTTAATCAAGTTGGAGGCGGTCCGACCAAGATTGCAGAAGCCTGCCGCATTCGATTCCGGATATGCCACCTGCGTACGGCCTTCGTTGATGCAAAGCTCTGCCGCAGTGCGCAGTGCCGACGTTTCACCAATCACTCGGTTCACCTGCGACTTCGCCACATACGATTGATACTGCGGAATCGCGATAGCAGCCAGGATACCGATGATCGCCACAACGATCATCAGTTCGATCAGCGTGAAGCCCTTCTGGGCTTGGCGGCCCAGTTTTTTAAGTTGTACCCGTTGCATAGGAATTGACCCCTCAAAGAGAATTTCGTTACAGGACGATACATCCTGTTGCATGTGATGCAGGGCCAATAATGCAGGGAGTGTGCCAGCCTGAAATCCGTATGTTTCGAGCCGAAAGGTGACAAAGTTTGACAGACGAACGCGCGTATACCGCTGTCAGGAAACAGGATTTGTCACATGACAGTGACGAACCCCGGCAATTTGCCGCAGGCGCGCCTCAACGCGAACGCGGCGCTTCAACGTCGTGAAGCGCCGCATCAATCACTTGACCATAATCGCTCAGCGGACACCACCCTCCTCCGTGGTCGAGCAAGCCCGCGGCAGATATTTCGCCGAAACGGAAGAGCGGCATTCCCACTTCACCGAACCCTTGTCGGCCTCGATCATCGTGAGCGTGACGTCCTTCCCGGCGAGGCCGGAGGAGACGCCGGTGTCCTTGAAGGCGGCGATGATAGTGCAGCCGCCATTCGCCCCGGCGGTGCCGCCGACCTTCACGCTCTTGACGTAGTTGCCCGTGATATCGGTGAACAGCGGAATGCCGTCCGCCGCCGCCGAAGCGTTGTCCGGGCAGGAGCCAGCGTAAGAGTACGACTCGGTGACGCCGACCTTCTGTCCCGATGCCAGACTCAACCCCTCCGCGAATTGGGCGCGGGCGATGTAGTTCTGGTACTGCGGGATCGCAATGCCCGCGAGGATGGCGATGATGGCGACGACGATCATCAGTTCGATCAGCGTGAAGCCACGTTGATGGAAAGATGTCCTGCGCGCGCGGCGGTGGCCCGCGCGCCGGGGAAAGCAGAATGCATGTTGCATGGTTGACCCTTTCAGAATGTTGTTGGAAACACGTTCCGCTTGCCGCGAAACGTGACACATCATCCCCATCGGAAGGGTCCGAACCGTTTGATCCAGCACAAGTGCCGTGAAACGGTCACAGTCTGTTGCAGTCTGCTGTTTTTCCACCGCAAAAAGAAAAGGGGGCGACCCCAGGTCGCCCCCTTCTTCATATCCTCGCGGCACACGCAATGCGACGATTCTGATTCGCTTCAGACTCCCGTTGAAGCCCTCAACCCCATCGCGCCGTGCACCGAAGCCGTCAGGCCGCCTGACGCTGGCCGCGCTTCTGCAGCAGCTTGCCGAGCAGCACCACGAAGGCCGCGCCGATCGCGCCGAACACGAGGTGGGCGTGCGGCACGTTGGCTTCGAACCAGACGTGATCCACCGGATCGCTCACGAGCATTTCGCCGGCGAGGTAGCCGAGCAGCGCGGCGCCCAGCACGATGATGATCGGGAAGCGTTCCATGACCTTCAGCAGGATGGTGCTGCCGAACACGATCAGCGGAATCGACAGGCCCAGGCCCAGCACGAGCAGCATCAGCTGGCTGCCTTCGGGACCCTTCTGCGCGGCGGCCGCCACGGCCACCACGTTGTCCAGCGACATCACGAGGTCGGCGATCAGGATCGTGCGGATCGCGGCCCAGATGTTGTCCTTGGCGTCGTGACCGTCTTCGTCGTCGTCACCGGTCAGCAGCTGCACGCCGATGTAGACCAGCAGGATGGCGCCCACGATCTTCAGGTACGGCAGGGTCAGCAGCTTGACAGCCGCGACGGTCAGGACCACGCGCATGATGATGGCGGCGGCACTGCCCCAGAAAATGGCCTTCTTCTGCTGCGCGGGGGGCAGGTTACGCGATGCGAGCGCGATCACGACCGCGTTGTCGCCCGACAGGACGATGTTGGTCAGGATGATCGAACCCAGCGCGATCCAAAACGCACTGCTGGACAACAATTCCACGGCAAAGCTCCTCGTTAAGCTCGGTGATGCAAACGTTATGAAAATCTTCACCCGCTTTCCAGTCTATGCAGCTGACTGCGGGCTTTCGGATGTCTGAATTTACAGACATGCAGGTTTATCGTACGAACCTTTCGATTCGATTTCAAACCTGTCATGTTGGCCTCGGGACATACCCTGAGACGCAACGCACCAAAATGAACATTGCCCCCGGCATCAGCGCGGGGGCAATGAGAAATACAAATACCACGTCTGCGGCGATCGTGCTGGCATGACCAGCCCGTCACCGCACGACGTGCGGATCCTGCGACTTACAGGATCGACTTCAGCAGACGGCCCATTTCGGACGGGTTCTTGGTGACCTTGATACCGCAGGCTTCCATGATGTCCAGCTTGGCTTGCGCCGTGTCCGCACCGCCCGAGATCAGCGCGCCAGCATGGCCCATACGCTTGCCCGGAGGCGCCGTCACGCCGGCGATGAAGCCAACCACCGGCTTCTTCATGTTGTCCTTGATCCATTGCGCGGCGTTCGCCTCGTCCGGACCACCGATTTCACCGATCATCACCACGGCGTCCGTTTCGGGATCGTCGTTGAACATCTTCATCACGTCGATGTGCTTCAGACCGTTGATCGGGTCGCCACCGATACCGACGGCCGACGACTGGCCCAGACCCAGCGCGGTCAGCTGGCCCACGGCTTCGTACGTCAGCGTGCCCGAGCGCGACACCACGCCGATGCGGCCCTTGCGGTGGATGTGACCGGGCATGATGCCGATCTTGATTTCGTCCGGCGTGATCAGGCCCGGGCAGTTCGGTCCCAGCAGCAGGGTCTTCTTGCCTTGCTTGCGCATCTTGTCCTTGACTTCCATCATGTCGCGGACGGGAATGCCTTCGGTGATGCAGACCACGAGGTCCAGATCGGCGTCAACGGCTTCCCAGATCGCGGCAGCGGCGCCTGCGGGCGGCACGTAGATGACGGACACGGTCGCGCCGGTCTGTGCCTTGGCATCCTTCACGCTTGCGTAGATAGGAATGCCTTCGAAGTCTTCGCCAGCCTTCTTCGGGTTCACACCAGCGACGAAAGCGTTCTTGCCGTTAGCGTAGTCGCGGCAGCCACGGGTGTGGAACTGACCGGTCTTGCCGGTGATGCCCTGCGTGATGACCTTGGTATCTTTGTTGATCAGAATCGACATGCTGTAATCCTTTGCTAGTTGGGCGGACCGGCTTACTTGCCAGCGGCGGCGGCCACGACCTTCTGCGCGGCATCTTCCATCGCGTCGGCCGAGATGATGGGCAGACCCGAGTCGGCCAGCATCTTCTTGCCGATCTCTTCGTTGGTGCCCTTCATGCGGACGACCAGCGGCACGGACAGCGACACGGCCTTCGACGCCGCGATCACGCCTTCGGCGATCACGTCGCAACGCATGATGCCGCCGAAGATGTTGACCAGAATGGCCTTCAGGTTCGGGTTCTTCAGCATCAGCTTGAACGCTTCGGTCACCTTCTCGGTGGTGGCACCGCCGCCCACGTCGAGGAAGTTGGCCGGCTCGCCGCCGAACAGCTTGATGGTGTCCATCGTGGCCATGGCCAGGCCGGCGCCGTTCACCAGGCAGCCGATGTTGCCGTCCAGCGAGATGTACGCGAGGTCGAACTTCGAAGCCTCGATTTCAGCGGCGTCTTCTTCATCCAGATCGCGGTAAGCCACGATTTCCGGGTGACGGAACAGCGCGTTCGAGTCGAAGTTGAACTTGGCGTCCAGCGCGATGACCTTGCCGTCGCCGGTCAGGATCAGCGGGTTGATTTCGGCCAGCGAAGCGTCGGTGTCCCAGAACGCCTTGTACAGGCCTTGCAGCGCCTGGCGGGCTTGCGGAACGCTCGCGTCGGGCACGCCGATCTTGCGGGCGATGTCGTCGGCGTCGGCATCCTTCAGGCCTTCGGCCGGATCGACGATCAGCGTGTGGATCTTCTCGGGGGTGTGGGCTGCCACTTCCTCGATGTCCATGCCGCCTTCGCTCGAGGCCATCAGCGCAACCTTCTGCGACACGCGGTCCACGACCAGGCTGACGTACAGTTCCTTCTTGATGTCAGCGCCTTCTTCGATCAGCAGGCGGTTGACCTTCTTGCCTTCCGGGCCGGTCTGGTGCGTGACCAGTTGCATGCCGAGGATGTTGCTGGCGTAGGTCTTGACGTCGTCGATGCTCTTGGCCACCTTCACGCCACCGCCCTTGCCGCGGCCACCAGCATGGATCTGCGCCTTGACGACCCACACCGGGCCGCCGAGCTGCTCAGCAGCCTTCAGGGCTTCGTCAACCGAGAACGCGGGAATGCCGCGCGGAACCGGCACGTTGTATTTGCGCAGGATTTCCTTGCCTTGATACTCATGGATATTCATGCGTGTTTCCTTTCGGGTAGGCGTAAAAGGGGGAAGAAGGAGAAATTCGTGGGAGACGAACAGCTCTCGCCTGTGGGCCGACCGTGACGGTCAGCCTGAGGTCCGGGGTTTCGGCTGGTAACCATACCAGCGCGGGTAAAACTGCCGAACCACCTCGCCTTCGAAATGCAGCGCGTGGCAGCCGTGAAGCTGGTAAGGCGGTTCGGGGTTGGAATCGTTGGCGCCGTCGTCGCGCGTCTTGAACACGTCGCCGGCAAAGGCCTGAATGGCGGTGGTCGGCAGCACGCCGGCCAGTTCGGTCAGATGGGTACAGCCCTCTACGCTGCCGAGCCGCTCGCGCACCGCCTTGCGGAAGCCGCGCATGAGGTTCAGGCCAATCAGCTTGCGGTAGGCCGGACCGATCGTGTCGCAGTGGGTCGGGTATGGCACCCAGTCGGAACAGGCCTCGGCGTCCACGATGTTCATGCGCAGGTCGATCGTCACACGCAGCCACAGGTCGTGCAGCGGTTCTCCCTGAGGGCGGACGCCCCCTCCGGCCAGCGGAATGTCCCGCGGCTTGGTGTCCGTGAGCCGCGCCTCGATATCCCACAGGCCGTCCTCGCGCAGATACGCCTCGGCCGTGATGGCTCGACGATGACGCAGGGCGCGGTTGACGGGCGGGGAGAGGGGCATGCTGCGAACGGATGCAGGGACCGGCTAGGATCGTGAATCGGGGCGTTACGGCTCTATGGCTCAGGTCGGCGACGGCGCTGGCGGCTTGAAGCCGCGCGGCCGCCGAGGGCCGAAAAACCCAAGGAGTTTAACATGCCGCGAGCCCCGGACCGGGAACATCCTGCTCGGCAGTCTGTCTCGTCACGATTGTTGCACCGTCATCGGCCGGAAACTCAATTGGGGCAACGGTTTGCGGGCGGCACCGACTTTTGGCGCTGCAGTGCGCCACGACAAAAACGCGGGCGAATACACCTGTTGTGCGCGCAGGTATACAACGGTGCCATGCGCGTTTTGAGCAGCATGTCAGACGTCAGTCGTCCGGGATAATGTGCCGGTGGATGGTCGACGGGATTAGTCGTCAATGTCCTCTGCGCCGCGGATGACCTTGCCGATGACCGCGCGCGAGAAACCGCGCGCCATCATGAAGCGGATCTGCTTCGCGCGTGCTTCAGCGGAATCCGGCGGCTCCCCGAACCGCTTGCGCCAGACCTCGCGCGCCCGCTCCACCTCGGTCTCGCGCAGCCGTTCCTGCAGATCCTGAATCTGCTCGGTGCCAAGCTTGTGGGTCTTGGCCTCCTGCAGCACCCGGGCCGCGCCGTAGCGGCTGGCGCGCCGATGGACGAGGCTATCGACGAAGCGCGTGTTGGAGAGCCAGTTCTCGCGCTCGAGGGCATCGAGCAGCGCTTCGACCTCCTCGGCGGACTCGGCATGGGGCGCCAGCTTGCGTGCGAGTTCCACACGGCTGTGCTCGCGCCGCGACAGATATCCGATCGCGCGGGCCTTGAGGGAAAGCGGGGGGCGGGTAATCATGAAGCGCCCTCCCCCGCCATGGGACAGTCCATTCGGGGAGAGGGCAATCAGGAAGAGGGCAATCAGGGACAGGGCAATCGCGTGCCAGTCGTTGTGACTGATCAGTTGTCCGCGTCAGCCGTCGCGGCGGCCTTGGCGGCGCTGCCGTTGGTCGGGGCCACGCCCAGCGCGGCGCGCACCTTGTTTTCGATTTCCTCGGCGATGTCCGGATTCTCGCGCAGGTATTCACGCGCGTTGTCCTTGCCCTGACCGATCTTCTCGCCGTTGTAGCTGTACCAGGCGCCCGACTTCTCGACGATCTTTGCATCCACGCCGAGGTCGATGATCTCGCCCTGGCGCGAGATGCCCTGACCGTACAGGATGTCGAAGAACGCCTCGCGGAACGGCGGCGATACCTTGTTCTTCACGACCTTGACCTTGGTCTCGTTGCCGATTACGTCATCGCCCTTCTTGATCGAGCCGATACGACGGATATCGAGGCGCACGGAGGCGTAGAACTTGAGCGCGTTACCGCCCGTGGTCGTTTCCGGCGAGCCGAACATCACGCCGATCTTCATCCGGATCTGGTTGATGAAGATCACGAGGCAGTTCGTGCGCTTGATCGTGCCGGTCAGCTTGCGCAGCGCCTGGCTCATCAGGCGAGCCTGCAGGCCCGGCAGCGAGTCGCCCATTTCGCCTTCGATTTCGGCCTTCGGCACCAGTGCCGCCACCGAGTCGATCACGATCATGTCGATGGAGCCCGAGCGCACCAGCGCGTCGGCAATTTCCAGCGCCTGCTCGCCCGTGTCCGGCTGCGAGATCAGCAGGTCGTTGACGTTCACGCCCAGCTTGCTGGCGTAGCTCACGTCGAGCGCGTGTTCCGCGTCGATGAACGCGCAGGTGCCGCCCGTCTTCTGCATTTCAGCCACGGCCTGCAGCGTCAGCGTGGTCTTGCCCGACGATTCCGGACCGTAGATTTCGACCACACGGCCGCGCGGCAGGCCGCCGACGCCCAGGGCGATGTCCAGGCCCAGCGAGCCGGTCGAGACGACCTGGATGTCCTGTTCGACATCGCCATCGCCGAGCCGCATGATCGAGCCCTTGCCGAACTGCTTCTCGATCTGCGACAGCGCGGCGGCAAGCGCCTTCTGCTTCTCCGCGCTCACGCCGGCGCCGGCCTTCTTGTCGTCCATGGTCGTCCTTCAGTCAATGGTGTATAAAATAGGCCGCATGCGGCGCGGCGCTGGCGTTTCGCGGTGAATCCTCCGGTTTCCCCGGCGAATCTCCTGCGAATCCCTGCGTTTCAGGTACCCCCGCCCCTGCGCAGACCCAATTCGGCCATGCGCGCGGAATGTCGGGTACTGTATAAAAAAACAGTATGCTTGGCAAGCCCCACCGGTAACCGCCCCGGCTGGCACCATGCCGGCAACGAGGGTGGAGACAAATCATGCGCATTCTGATCGCAGAAGATGACGACGTGCTGGCAGACGGACTCACCCGTTCGCTGCGCCAATCCGGTTACGCCGTCGATCATGTCAACCATGGCGTGGAGGCCGACTCCGCGCTGTCCACCCAGCATTTCGACTTGCTGATCCTGGATCTGGGCCTGCCCCGCATGTCCGGGCTGGAGGTGCTCAAGCGCCTCCGCGCGCGGGGCGCGATGCTCCCGGTGCTGATTCTGACCGCCGCGGACAGCGTCGATGAACGCGTGAAGGGCCTCGATCACGGCGCCGACGACTATATGGCCAAGCCCTTCGCCCTGTCGGAACTGGAAGCGCGCGTGCGCGCCCTCGTCCGCCGCGGCGCGGGCGGCGGCGCCACGCTCATGCGGCACGGTCCGCTCGCGTTCGATCAGGTCGGCCGCATCGCCTACCTCAACGAGCAGATGCTCGACCTGTCCGCGCGCGAGATCGGCCTGCTCGAGATCCTGCTCACGCGCAGCGGCCGCCTCGTATCGAAGGAGCAGCTCGTCGACCATCTGTGCGAATGGGGCGAGGAAGTCAGCAACAACGCGATCGAGGTCTACGTGCACCGGCTGCGCAAGAAGATCGAGGTGGGCGGCATCCGCATCGCCACGGTGCGCGGCCTCGGCTACTGCCTCGAGAAGTTCCAGCCCGCGATGGCCGCGCACGGCTGATCGCGCGGCACGCCCCTCTCCCGGAGATCCGTCGCGATGAGTCTGTTGTGGTTGCCGTTGCGACGCCTCTCCCGCCAGCCCGCCGCGACGTCGGTACCGCCAGCCGTTGCGGAGAACGCCGACGCTTCCATCACCGACGAAGCGCTTGCCGACGCGCTGCCCCACCTCGAGGAAAGCGCCGCCCATCCTGCGCCCCGCTCGCTGTTCGGTGAGATCCTCGACTGGATGCTCGCGCCGTTGCTGCTGCTCTGGCCGATGAGCATCGCGGTGACGTACCTCGTCGCCAAGTCCATCGCCAACGGTCCGTTCGACCGGTCGCTCGAAGCGAGCGCGATCGTGCTGTCGCAGCAGGTGCGCGAGGTCAATGGGCGCGTGACGCTCCAGCTGCCGCTCTCCGCGCGCGAGATCCTGCGTGCCGACGAATCCGACAACATCTATTACCAGGTGGTGGGCAAGCGCGGCGAATACGTGGCGGGGGACCACGACCTGCCGCTCCCGCCCGAAGACGATCAGGCGCATGCGGGCCTCGTATCGCTGCGCGACGATCATGTCGGCGGCAACGACGTGCGCGTGGCCTACACCTATGTGGAACTGAAGAACGCGAGCGGCACGCAGCCCGTGCTCGTGCAGGTGGCGGAGACGCTCGACAAGCGCGCGCGGCTCGCCAACGAAATCATCAAGGGCGTGATCCTCCCGCAGTTCGTGATCCTGCCGCTCGCGGTTGTGCTCGTGTGGTTCGGCCTCACGCGCGGCCTCGCGCCGCTCACCGCGATCCAGCAGCGCATTCGCGCCCGCAATCCCGGCGACACGAGCCCGATCGACGAGCGCGCGGCGCCGCAGGAAATCACACCGTTGGTCGCCTCCTTCAACGACCTGCTTGCCCGGCTCGATCAATCGGTGCAGACGCAGAAGCGTTTCATCGCCGATGCCGCGCATCAGATGAAGACGCCGCTCGCGGGCCTGCGCATGCAGGCCGAGCTCGCGCAGCGTGAACAGTCGCCCGAGGAACTGCGCCGCTCGCTCGCGCAGATCGCTGGCAGCTCCGAACGTACCGCGCATCTGGTGACGCAGTTGCTGTCGCTCGCGCGCATGGAAAACCTGGCCGGTGTCGGCGGCATGGCGCCGCTCGATCTCGCCTCCCTCGCGCGCGACGTCGTGAAGGACTGGCTGCCGCAGGCGTGGGCGCGGCGGATCGACCTCGGCCTCGAAGCGGACGACCGCCCGGCGATGATCGTCGGCAACCGCCTGATGCTGACGGAGATGCTCAACAACCTGCTCGACAACGCCATCCGCTACACACCGGCCGAGGGGCATGCCACCGTGCGCGTGACCGCCGATGCGTTCGAACCATTCGTGTACCTCGACGTGGAAGACACGGGCCCGGGCATTCCCGCCGGCGAGCGCCAACGCGTGATGGAACGCTTCTATCGCGTGCTGGGCACGAACACCGAAGGCAGCGGACTCGGCCTCGCCATCGTGCGGGAGATCGTGCAGCAGCATGGCGGCGAGGTGTCGATCGGCGACCATGTCTGGCAGACCGATCCGCGCCGCGCGGGCGCGCGCTTCCGTATCACGCTGCGGCGGCCGCCGATGGATGGCGACGACGCGATCGGCGGCGGAGGGGCCGCATGAAACGCGCGTTTCCTCCCGCCACCGCGGCCGAGCACCGCGCGTGGCGCCGCAACCTGCGCTGGATCGCCGGGCTGCTCGTGGTCTGGTTCGTGGTCACGTTCGTCGTCGCCTGGTACGCGCGGGAGCTGCGCTTCGCGTTCTTCGGCTGGCCGTTTTCGTTCTGGGTCGGCGCGCAGGGTGCGCTGATCGTCTACGTGCTGATGGCCGCGCTCTACGCCTGGCGCATGAACCGTGCGGACCGGACCGTGACGGTGGGAAGCACGGCGGTAACGGCGGTCGCGGACAAGGACGCCGACACCCATCCGGTGGCGCCCGAGAACGCCGCCGGCGCGAAATCCGCGCGGAATGCTGCATAGCACGATGCGCATTGCACCATGCGGTATGCGGCAGACGGCGCCGGCAGCCCTGTTTTGTCGCTAAAAACGCCGCACCGCAGCGCGGGTTACATGTGCTGAATCGCTAGCGTATACCCCGACCATTCCGGCCGATCGCTGTCAGAACTCAGTAAGTTTCGCCTCCCACAATCGTTTGCAACTTCGGTGCGGGAGTCCGCACGCGCGCGCATGACGCGCCAGGCGGAGGGGACCGAAGATCCCAACGTAGAGCACGTAGAGGAGACAACAACATGGCAAACGGTCAGAACGTAGCGGTGCCGGGGGGCGGCGCCAGCAGCGCACCGATGACGCGCGAGGAGAAGAAGGTCATTCTGGCCTCTTCGCTCGGCACGGTGTTCGAGTGGTACGACTTTTATCTGTACGGTTCGCTGGCGGCGGTCATCGCCAAGCAGTTCTTCGCGGGGCTCGATCCGACTTCCGCCTTCATCTTTGCACTCCTCGCGTTCGCGGCCGGCTTCATCGTACGGCCGTTCGGCGCGCTGGTCTTCGGCCGCCTCGGCGACATGATCGGCCGCAAGTACACGTTCCTGGTCACCATCCTGATCATGGGCGTGTCGACGTTCATCGTGGGCCTGCTGCCCAGCTACGCGACCATCGGCTGGGCCGCGCCGATCATCCTGATCCTGCTGCGCATGCTGCAGGGCCTGGCGCTCGGCGGCGAATACGGCGGCGCCGCGACGTATGTGGCCGAGCACGCGCCGCACGGCAAGCGCGGTGCGTACACCGCGTGGATTCAGACCACGGCGACGCTAGGCCTGTTCCTGTCGCTGATCGTGATCCTGCTGTGCCGCGAAATCACCGGCGCGAACTTCGAAGTCTGGGGCTGGCGTATCCCGTTCCTGCTCTCGATCCTGCTGCTGGCGATGTCCGTGTACATCCGCCTGTCGATGAGCGAATCGCCGGCATTCCAGCGCATGAAGGCGGAAGGCAAGACCTCCAAGGCCCCGCTGACCGAGTCCTTCGGCCAATGGCGTAACCTGAAGATCGTGATCCTGGCGCTGATCGGCCTGACCGCCGGCCAGGCGGTGGTCTGGTACTCGGGCCAGTTCTACTCGCTGTTCTTCCTCACGCAGGTGCTGAAGGTCGACGCGAAGACCGCCAACCTGCTGATCGCGGGCGCGCTGGTCATCGGCACGCCGTTCTTCATCTTCTTCGGCTCGCTGTCGGACAAGATTGGCCGCAAGTGGATCATCATGGCGGGCTGCGCGCTTGCCGTGCTGACGTACTTCCCGATCTTCAAGGGCCTGACGCACTATGCCAACCCGGCGCTCGAGCGCGCGCAGCAGAGCGCGCAGATCGTCGTGTCGGCCGACCCGAAGACCTGCTCGTTCCAGGGCAGCCCGATCGCCCGCGAAATCGACTTCCGCAGCTCCTGCGACATCGTCAAGCGTACGCTGGCGCAAGCCTCCGCAAGCTATGACGTGGTGCAGGCGCCGGCCGGTACCGTGGCGACGGTGAAGATCGGCGACAAGGAGATCAAGGCATTCGACGCCAGCGTGGTCGGCGGTCACAGCTTCGACGACGCGAGCAAGAAGCAGATCGCCGCGTTCAAGAAGGAAGTCGCCGAATCGATGGCCGCCGCCGGCTATCCGACCAAGGCCGATCCCGCGCAGATGAACACGATCATGGTGCTCGTGCTGCTGGTGATCCTGGTGATCTACGTGACGATGGTTTACGGCCCGATCGCGGCGATGCTGGTCGAAATGTTCCCGACCCGCATCCGCTACACGTCGATGTCGCTGCCCTACCATATCGGTAACGGCTGGTTCGGTGGCCTGCTGCCGACGATCTCGTTCGCGCTGGTAGCCCAGAACGGCAACATCTACTACGGCCTCTGGTACCCGATCATCATCGCCGCGATGACGTTCGTGATCGGCGCGCTGTTCATCCGCGAGACCAAGGACGTGGACATCTACGCCCACGATTGAACGATGTAGCAAAAGGGTGTTGACAGGCCGAAAACCGTAGGTATAATTGCGGTCTTCGTTGGCGAATTAGCTCAGTCGGTTAGAGCGACGGAATCATAATCCGCAGGTCCGGGGTTCGAGTCCCTGATTCGCCACCAGTATTTGGGAAGGGGTTAGCGCAAGCTAACCCCTTTTTCAATTCTCATCCGCGTCTCATCCGCGCACGCCCTATCCTGGGAACTCTCGCGCAAAGATCTCCGCCACGAAGTCCATCACCGCGCGAATCGCCGTCTGCCGCCGCATGTCCGCATGCACGACCAGATAGAAGTCCCGCGTGAATGCCCGCGCGTCGCCCGGCACGGCCACCAAGCCCTCGCCCGCCCTCATGCCCGCCTTGTTGCCTGCCAGATACCGCGGCAGCGCCGCCACGCCCATGCCGCCCCGCGCCGCCGCGAGCTGGCTCATGAGGTCGTTGCTGCGAAAGCCGATACGCCGGCCCGCCGCCATCTCGTAGATCCACTTCTGCTCGGGCGCGTGATCGAACGACGTGTCGTACGCGATGAACTGCCACCGCTCTGGCGGTAGCGCCGTGTAAGCGGGCGCCGCATACAGGCCGTACGAGAGTTGTCCGATGCGGCGCGCCACATAGTCGACTTCGGTTGGCCGGCCGACGCGGATCGCGATGTCGGCCTCCTGCCGATGCAGCGATGCCAACGCCTGCGTGCCATGCAGCGTGAGATCGATCTCCGGATGGCGCGCGCCGAACGCGGAGAGCCGCGGGGCGAGGAAGATGCTCGCGAACGCCGGCGGCGCGCTGACGGTCACGCGCGCGGCGCGCCCATGCCGGCGCGCCAGGACCGCGCGCTCGAGCGCGTGGGCCTGCGCCTGCATGCCATCAGCCACGCTGGCAATGTCGCGGCCCGCCTCGGTCAGGTGCCAGCGGCGCGCGGCGCGACGGACGAGCGCGATGCCAAGCGACTGCTCCAGCGCCGCCACGCGCCGTGCCACCGTCGCGTGCTCCACCGCCATGCGGCGTGCCGCGCCCGACAGCGTGCCCGCTTCCGCCAGCGCGATGAAGTGCCGCATGTCATTCCAGTCGAACATTGGTGCGAATTCTCACAAGCGATGGGAAGCCCGGAGGAGTTCCCGAGCCGGACCCGTGGTGCTATTTTTTCATGACGACTGACATCTTAACGCGCGGCATCCGTTCCTGCAGAGCGCACGCAACCTCTCCTTCGTCATGAAAGCGATCCAGTACCGCACCTTCGGCGGCCCCGACGTGCTCCACTATGTCGAGCTGCCCGACCCCACGCCCGGACCCGATGAAGTGCTCATCGAGACGACAGCGATCGGGGTGAATTTCCCCGACATCCGTGAGCGCCTCGGCGTCTACAACCGCGCCGACACGCGCGTGGGCGGCGTCACGCTGCCGCAGATCGGCGGCCTGCAGGTCGTCGGTCATGTCGTGCAAAGCGGCAGCGCGGCACACGCTTACCTCATCGGCCGCAAGGTGATGGCGCTGATGGCAAAGGGCGCGTATGCGCAGCGCGCGGTCGCGCGCGCCGACATGCTCGTCGAACTCGCTGACGATGCCGATGATGTGGCGATGGCCAGCGTGCCTTGCCAAGGCGTGACCGCGTATCTCGCGCTGTGCGTCTGCACGACGCTGCGCCGTGGCGAGAGCGTGCTCGTTCATGGCGCAGCGGGCGGCGTGGGCAGCCTCGCGGTGCAGATCGCGCGCATGCTCGGGGCCGGCACAATCATCGGCACCGCGAGCAGCGAAGACAAGCGCGCGTTCGCGCGCAGCCTTGGCGCCGATCATGCGATCGGATACGACTATCCGCGCTGGCCGGAGACCGTACTGCATTACACCGAGGGCAAAGGCGTCGACGTGATTCTGGAAACGATCGGCGGCGAGGTCTTCGACCAGAACTTCAGCTGTCTCGGCATGCTGGGGCGATGCATCGTCATCGGCTCCACGCAGGGCCCCGGGGAAGCGCTCCCGCCACGACGGCTGATGGCCAAGGCGCAGACGCTCACGGGTATGTACCTGCCGACGTTCTTCCAGCGTCCCGACATGATCCAGCGCGCGCTGCATTTCCTGCGCGACGGTATCGCACAAGGCATGATCCGCCCGACCGTCGCCGCCACGCTGCCGCTCTCCCGCGCGGCCGACGCGCATGCGATGCTCGAACGGCGCGAGGCGCGCGGCGTGGTCGTGCTCGACCCGCGCGGATGACGGAGGAAGGACGGGACAAGGGGCGTGCGGAAATTTCCGCCTGAATTTTCAGACGTTTCCGCATGCATTCTTGGACGCTTCGTGGATGCAAACGGCACGTGAGCGCCTATCCTGAGCGCACCCCTTTCCACGAGGAGCATATCGATGCCCGTAGCCCTTATCGTTGATGACCATCCCGCTGTCCGTGTCGCCGTTGCCTCGCATCTGTCGGCGCACCTCGGCTATCAGACTCATGAAGCCGCGACCGCCGCGGATGCCATGCAATCGCTGAAGGAGGTTGCGCCCGACGTTGTGATTGTCGACCTCGACCTGCCGTCATTGCCCGGCGAGGTAGTGATCGAAGCGGTCGAGGAGAAGTATCCCGCCGCCCGGCGCGTCGTGCTGTCCGCGGTCAACAGCGCCGCGCAGCGCGCGTTGCATGCGGGCGCGCACGGACACGTTGCCAAGGGCTCCGGCCTCGACCAGCTTGGCCAGGTGCTGCAGGCCGTCATGGCCGGCTATGTCGTCTTCCCCGCCGAGCTGCTAGCGTCGCTGCACCGGATGGCGAGCGGATCCAGCGACCCGATGGCGGGCCTCAGCCGCCGCGAAATGACCGTACTGCGTTTTCTCGCGGCGGGCCATTCCAACAAGGCGATCGCCGACACGCTGCACATCAGCAACAAGACCGTGAGTTCGCACAAGACCAGCATCATGACGAAGCTGGGACTGAAGTCGATGATCGACCTCGCGGAGTTCGCTCGCAAGCACCGGCTGACCGGCACGGAGTGAGCTTATCGCGTTGTCGAAGTTTCAGGAATGGGCGCCGTCCGCCGACGACGCGTGCGCGGGCGTGAAGCGCGGTGCGGGCATCGCCTGCACGACCTCGCGTCCCGCGTGGGCGTACACGCGATAGACGTCGCGCGCGACGTTGTGCGGATGCCGCGCCGCCTCGTCGATCGTCAGCACGGGGGCGAAGCAGGCGTCGGTACCCTCGAATCGCGCGCGCCAATATGCCAGCGGCTGACCGGCGATGGCCGCGGTGAGCCGTGCCTTCAACGCGGGCCACAGCGCGCGATCGTATTGCGCGTCGGGGTCGACATCGTCGAAGCCGAGGCGCGCGAGCAGTTGCCGGTAGAACGGCGGCTCCAGCGCGCCGAATGTCAGTGCGCGTCCGTCGGCGCAGCGATAGACATCGTAGAACGGCGAATCGTGAAACGGACTCGGGTGCGGCCCGTCGACGGTGCCCGCGGCGCGTGTCACGTTGAGCAAGGCGCCCAGCATCGCCGCGATGTCGGTAATCGCCGCATCGACGACGCATCCCTGCCCCGTCGCGCGCGCGTGAAGGATCGCGCTCGTGATGCCGAACGCGAGGCCGAGCGCACCGGTCGCATCGCCCATCACCGTGGGCGGCGTCTTTGGCAACGCGCCATCGCGCGCGGCGGCATGCAGCAGCCCGGACAACGCGAGATAGTTGATGTCGTGGCCCGCCTGCTGCGCGAGCGGACCCGTCTGTCCCCAGCCCGTCATGCGGCCGTACACGAGCCGCGCATTGCGCGCGTGGCAATCCGCGGGGCCGAGGCCCAGGCGCTCCATCACGCCGGGGCGCAGCCCTTCGATCAGCGCATCGGCATCCGCGACGAGATCGAGCGCGGCGGCGCGTCCGGCTTCGCTCTTGAGGTCGAGCGGCATGACATTCTTGTCATGATCGAGCGCAACCTCCGGCGGCATGTCACCATCGAGCAACAGCCGTCGCGCATCGGGCGCCACGGGCCGCGCGACGAGCGTCACGGTGGCGCCGAGTCCGGCCAGCATCGCACCGCACAACGGGCCGGGACCGATGCCCTCGAACTCCACTACGCGCACGCCTTGCAGCGGCAGCAAGCCTTGTCGACGCATATACGTTGTCTCCTCTCGCGGGAACGAACCTTCGATGTGTTTGATCCAAATCGTGACATCGTAATTTAACGACTGTCATGATGCACATGGGCACAGGCCCTATACCTCTAGCTCAAGGAGATCAGTCATGACCCAGATCGTGCTTGCTACCGATGGCTCCCCGTTCAGCGATGAAGCCGCGCGCTTCCTGACCCGCGGCGACCTGCTGCAGCCGGGTTACACCGTGCATGTCCTGCATGTCACGCCCGATGTCACCGGACAGGTGCGCGCCTTCGTCAGCAAGGACGCCGTCGAGGACTGGCATCGCGAAGAGAGCGAGAAGGCGATGAAATCCGTGTGCGACATTCTGGGCGGGGCCAATATCGCATTCGAGCGCCATGCGCTGCACGGCTTTGCGCCGGACAAGATCCTGGCCTATGCGAAATCGGTGAATGCTGGAGCGATCGTGATGGGCACGCATGGACGCGGCACGTTCTTCGATGCGGTGCTCGGCTCGGTGGCCGGCCGCGTGCTGGCGCAGGCCGAGTGCCCGGTGATCATGATCAAGGCGGAGAAAAACCGGAAGTAGCTGGAACTGCGGGAGCCGGTCGCCCGCGGAGGGCTTATCCCCAGAGCGGCGGTTCGTCCATCAGCGCGATCTGCTCGCGCAGTTCGAGGATGCGGTCCTGCCAGTAGCGTGCCGTGCCGAACCACGGGAACGCGGCGGGAAACGCGGGATCGCGCCAGCGGCTCGCGAGCCATGCGCTGTAGTGAATCAGCCGCAGTGTGCGGAGCGCTTCGACGAGCCACAGCTCGCGCGTCTCGAATTCCGCGAAGTCTTCGTAGCCCGCGACGATGTCGGCGAGCTGATCCTGCATCGCGGCGCGGTCGCCCTCGAGCAGCATCCAGATGTCCTGCACCGCGGGACCCATGCGGCTGTCGTCGAAGTCGACGAAATGGGGACCGGGCTCGCCCCTGCCACGCGCGTCGTCGGCATCGATCCACAGCACGTTGCCGCGATGGCAGTCGCCATGGAGGCGCAGCATGCGGACATCGCCCGCGCGCTCGTAGCAGCGGCGTACGCCGTCGAGCGCGAGGTCGACGGCCGCGCGCCACGGCGCGAGCAGATCCGCCGGCACGCAGTCGTGCGCCAGCAGCCAGTCGCGCGGCGCCACACCGAATGTCTCGATATCGATCGCCGGTCGCGCGGCAAACGGCTGCTTCGCGCCCACGGCGTGGATGCGGCCGATGAACCGGCCGAGCCATACGCGCGTCTCCGCGACATCGAGCGCGGGTTCGCGGCCGCCGCAGCGCGGGAACACCGCGAAGCGAAAGCCGTCATGCACGTGGAGGGTCGATACGTTGCCCGCCGCATCGGGCAGCGGAAGCGCGGGCACGGCGGGAATCTCCGCGTCGGCGAGCTCGCGCACGAACGCGTGTTCCTCGCGGATCGCGTCATCGGTCCAGCGGCCCGGCCGATAGAACTTGGCGATGACGGGCGCTGCATCCTCGATGCCGACCTGCCAGACGCGATTTTCGTAGCTGTTGAGCGCGAGCAGACGCCCATCGGAACGCAGTCCCGTGGACTCGAGCGCATCGAGAATCCGCTCGGGCGTCAGGCCGGCATACGGTACGTCGCTGTCGGCGTTCGGCGCGAGCGGAGCGGTCATGGCGTTCAGCCCTTGCGCTGGCCGCCGAGCAACGCGGCCTGCGGTGCCGGACGGCGCTTCTGCTGGGCGTGCGGCTGCGGTTGGCCTTGCGGCGCCGGACGCTGCGAGCCCTGCGGCTGCGCGGAACGTTGCCCGCCCTGCGGCTGCGCGCCACGCGGTTGCGAGCCGTTGCGCTGCCCACCGCCGTTCGAGCCGTTCGAGCCGTGCGCGGCCTTCACACCGTTCGCCCCGTTCGCCCCGTTCGCCCCGTTTGCCGCTCCATTCCGGGCGCCCGGCTGCGCCTCGCCGCGCGGCCTGGCCGGCGCGGCGGGCTTCTGGCCCTGCGGCTGACGCGGCGACGGCGCGGCCTGCGCCGGCGCGCGAGCGGGCTCGCGGCGCTGGCCCTGCGCGCGTTGCGCGCCGCCTCCCTGCGCGCGTTGCGCGCCGCCTTGACCGCCCTTTGCACCCTGCCCCCCCTGACCGCCGGAGCGGCCCTGACCGCTACCGCCACGGCCCTGACGGCTCTTCTGGATCGGCTCCGGCGCGATGGTCGGATCGACCTCGAAGCCCGGCAGCACGGTCTGCTCGATCTGGCGCTTGATCAGCCGCTCGATATCGCGCAGCAGGCCATGCTCGTCTACGCAGACCAGCGAGATCGCCTCACCCTCGGCGCCGGCGCGGCCGGTCCGGCCGATGCGGTGCACGTAGTCCTCAGGCACGTTGGGCAGATCGAAGTTGACCACGTGCGGCAGCTGGTCGATATCGATGCCGCGCGCGGCGATATCGGTCGCGACGAGCAGGCGCAGCGTGCCGGCCTTGAACTCGGACAGCGCGCGCGTGCGCGCCGACTGGCTCTTGTTGCCGTGGATCGCCAGCGCGGACAGGCCGTCCTTGGTTAGCTGTTCGGCCAGACGGTTGGCGCCGTGCTTGGTGCGCGTAAAGACCAGCACCTGATGCCAGTCGTGCTCGCGCACGAGATGCGCCAGCAGCTCGCGCTTGCGGTCCCGATCGACCGGATAGACGCGCTGGTCCACCGTTTCGGCCGTGGTGTTGCGGCGCGCGACCTCGATCGAGGCCGGGTTGTTCAGCAGACGGTCCGCGAGCGAGCGGATGTCGTCGGAGAACGTCGCCGAGAACAGCAGGTTCTGGCGCTTGGCCGGCAGGATGTTGAGGATCTTGCGGATGTCATGGATGAAGCCCATGTCCAGCATCCGGTCCGCCTCGTCGAGCACCAGCAGTTCGACCTGCGACAGGTCGATCGTGCGCTGCGAAACGTGATCGAGCAGACGTCCCGGCGTAGCCACGACGATATCGACACCCCGCTTGAGCGCGTCGATCTGCGGGTTGATGCCGACACCGCCGAACATCACCATCGAGCGAAGGCGCAGGTACTTGCCGTAATTGCGCACGCTCTCCTCGACCTGCGCCGCGAGTTCGCGCGTCGGCGTCAGCACGAGCGCGCGCACGGGGCCACGCTGGCCGCGCGGAGCGGGATTGCGCTCGATCGATTCGTTGAGCAGTTGCAGCATCGGCAGCGTGAAACCCGCGGTCTTGCCGGTACCGGTCTGGGCGCCGGCGAGCAGGTCGCCACCCTTGAGAATCGCAGGGATCGCCTGCGCCTGAATCGGGGTCGGCGTGGTGTAGCCTTGTTCGGCCACGGCACGCACAAGCTTGTCGGACAAGCCTAGTTCGGAAAAAGACATGAAATGACGCTTGAGCCGCTCGCCGCGCAAAGATGCGCCAATCGTGGAGCGGCATGACACAGGATGGCCGGTGACTTGCGCCCCGGGGCGCTTGCCGGCGTGACGGGTCGATTGCAACCGTCGTCGGAACAGGAAAGGCCCGTAGTGTACCAGTCTGTCGCGAACTGCCTCTTCGTTCGCCCGCGGACCGGTCGAGCGGGTAGAATCGCGGGTTCCCCTCGTGTTGTGACCTGTGTTGTGACCATCATGTCGGAGCGTGCAATGCCTGTTGCTTTCCCCCGCCGTTTTGCAGTGACCCGGGCCGTGACCCGATTGAGCCTTTTGCGTCACGTGTGGATGATCCTGCCGCTCGTCGCGGCCCCGGCCGCGATGGCGCAGCAGGCGACGATCGTGTCGGACAGCCCCGCGAACAACAATCCCGTGGGCGTCGGCGCACCGGTCCGGGCGATTCCGGACGATGCCGGGCAGGCGCGGCTCGTCATGGCCTCGCCGAGCGCGTCCGGCCCGCAGACCGCCAGGCTGGGCGACAAAACCGTGAGCATGGCGCCCGGGTTGCGCGTGTTCTCGACGGACATGCAGCTGACGCCCGTGAACGCGCTGGTCGGCCAGAAGCTCGAGGTGCGATACCGGCTCGACGTCTATGGCCAGCTGCTGACCGCGTGGATCATGACCGAGGCCGAATACAAGGCGTGGAAGGCCGCTCACTAAAAGTCGTCGGCGCCCTTCCCGCAAACCCGTAGTACCGTGGTCCCCACCGCGGATGATCGAAGATGTCACCCGTTGCAAAAGCGGATGCCCCCAGGTTAAACCACTGAGACCGGCACCATGAAAAAAGTATTCGTCAAGACGTACGGCTGCCAGATGAACGAGTATGACTCGGACAAGATGGTGGACGTGCTGAACGTCTCGCAGGGCCTCGAGCCCACCGACAACGTCGAGGAAGCCGACGTCATCCTGTTCAACACCTGCTCCGTGCGCGAGAAGGCCCAGGAGAAAGTGTTCTCTGAACTGGGCCGCATGAAAGCGCTCAAGGCCGCCAAGCCCGACCTCGTGATCGGCGTCGGCGGCTGCGTGGCAAGCCAGGAAGGCGCGACCATCGTCAATCGCGCGCCGTACGTGGATGTCGTGTTCGGCCCGCAGACGCTCCATCGCCTGCCCGACCTCATCGCGCGCCGCCGCCAGACCGGCCTGTCGCAGGTCGATATCTCTTTCCCGGAGATCGAGAAATTCGATCACCTGCCGCCCGCGCGCGTGGACGGCCCGAGCGCGTTCGTGTCGATCATGGAAGGCTGCTCGAAGTACTGCAGCTATTGCGTGGTGCCCTACACGCGCGGCGAGGAAGTGTCGCGGCCGTTCGAGGACGTGCTCGCGGAAGTCGCCGGCCTCGCCGAGCAGGGCGTGCGCGAAGTCACGCTGCTGGGCCAGAACGTGAATGCCTATCGCGGCGCGATGGGCGGCACGACGGAGATCGCGGACTTCGCGCTGCTGATCGAGTACGTGGCGGAGATTCCGGGCATCGAGCGCATTCGCTACACGACCAGCCATCCGAAGGAATTCACGTCGCGGCTGATCGAGCTGTACGGCCGCTGCGACAAGCTCGTCAATCATCTGCACCTGCCCGTGCAGCACGCGTCGGACCGCATCCTGATGGCGATGAAGCGCGGCTACAGCGTGCTCGAGTACAAGAGCATCATCCGCAAGCTGCGCGCGCTGCGGCCGGACATGTCGATGTCGTCGGACTTCATCATCGGGTTCCCCGGCGAGACCGATGCCGACTTCGACAAACTGATGGCGATGGTCGAGGACGTGGGCTACGACACGTCGTTCTCGTTCATCTTCAGCCCGCGCCCCGGCACGCCCGCGGCGAATCTGCACGACGACACGCCGCGCGAGGTCAAGCTGCGCCGCCTGCAGACGTTGCAGGCCACCATCGAGGACAACGTGCAGCGCATCAGCCGCAATATGGTCGGCTCGGTGCAGCGCATCCTCGTGGAAGGTCCCGCGCGCAAGGATCCTACCGAACTGCATGGCCGCACCGAGAACAACCGCGTGGTCAATTTCGCGCTGCCAGGCGTGCCGCAGTCGCAGCGCGACCGCATGATCGGGCAGATGGTCGATGTCAGCATCACGGAAGCGTTCCCGCACTCGCTGCGCGGCGAGATCGTCGTGCGGCAGTAGGCCCCTCCTTATCCGACGTCAATGCCCAACGCGCCAACGCGCCCACGATGAAGAAATCCAACGCAGCGAATACCGCAGAGTTCGTCGCCCCCAAGGACGACAACATCCGGCTGCAGAACCTGTGCGGCCCGCTCGACGAAAACCTCCGCCAGATCGAACAGGCGCTCGATGTCACGATCCAGCGCCGCGGCCATCGCATGACCGTGCGCGGCAAGCAGGCGCAGGACGCCGCGCTTGCGCTCGAGCGCTTCTATAACGAGGCGCGCCTCCCGCTGTCGATCGACGACGTGCAGCTGGGCCTCGTCGAGTCCCGCCAGATCGCCGCGCATGGCAGCTATCTGCCCGAGGACGCCGAGGCGGACGTGGAGAGCGGCGCCGCTTTCGACGACGAATCGCCGGTGCTGCATACGCGCCGCGCGGGCCTGCAGGGCCGCACGGCCGCGCAGCGCGAATACCTGCGCCATATCCTCTCCCACGACCTGACGCTGGGCATCGGACCGGCGGGTACGGGCAAGACGTATCTGGCCGTGGCGTGCGCCGTGGATGCGCTGGAGCGCGATGCGGTCAAGCGCATCGTGCTGACGCGCCCGGCCGTCGAAGCCGGCGAGCGTCTCGGTTTTCTCCCGGGCGACCTCGCGCAGAAGGTCGATCCGTACCTGCGTCCGCTCTATGACGCGCTCTACGACCTGCTCGGCTTCGACCGCACGCAGAAGATGTTCGAACGCCAGATGATCGAGATCGCGCCGCTCGCCTACATGCGCGGCCGCACGCTCAATCACGCGTTCATCATCCTCGACGAGGCGCAGAACACCACGCCCGAGCAAATGAAGATGTTCCTGACGCGGATCGGGTTCGGCTCGAAGGCCGTCATCACGGGCGACACCACGCAGATCGATCTGCCGCGCGGCCAGAAGAGCGGCCTCGTGGAAGCGCAGCACGTGCTGCGCGAAGTGCGCGGCGTGTCGTTCACGCGCTTCACGAGCATCGATGTGGTCCGTCACCCGCTCGTGGCGCGGATCGTCGACGCCTACGACGAGTATCACGCGCAGCACAAGGACGCATAAATTCCCCCGAAAGGACGCAGTATCTTGAAGAAGTCATCCCCTATCTCCGTGACGCTGTTCGACGCCGACGGCCGCGCCCGCAAGACCGCCGCGCACGCGCTCCGCGTGCAGCTGGCCGACGGCCGCAGCGTGACAATCGACCTGTCGCAGGCCGCCGACGGCGTCGTCGCGCTGCTTGCCGAGCATACCGACACCGCACAGCAGGCCGGCCTGCTGATCCGTCCGGACAACAACGATGCGCTTTCCGTCGCGGTCACGGCCACGCCGCTGACGACGACGACGGGCACCCCGGCCACGCCGCCCGCGCTGGAGCTCGACCTCCAGTACGGCGAGGGCGTGCGCAAGGGCGACGGCCTGCCGCGGCGCAGGCAGGTGGAGACGTGGGTCAAGTCCGCGCTGTACGCGGACGCCGTGCTGACGGTGCGCTTCGTGGGTGAAGAGGAAGGCCGCACGCTGAACCGCACGTACCGCGGCAAGGACTACGCGACCAATGTGCTGACGTTTGCCTATGCCGAGCACGCGGACGACCCCGTGACGGGCGACATCGTGCTTTGCTGCCCGGTGGTGGAAGCGGAGGCCCGCGAACAGCGCAAGCCGCTACTCGCGCACTACGCGCACCTCATCGTCCACGGCGTGTTGCACGCGCAGGGCTACGAGCATGAGGAAGATGCCGAGGCCGAGGAAATGGAAGCGATCGAGACCGAGACACTGCAGGCGCTGGGCTTCGACGACCCGTACCTGCCCGTACGCGCGCATTAAGCGGCGCTTTATGCACCGCGGCGGGGCGCGGGAGGGGGTCGTAAAGCTTTTAGTGTATGCTTCAGACGATCTCCACCACGCGCTCGCCGCGACATGAACGACCCCTATCCCAGTTCGAAAGCTGCCCATTTCAAGCAGTCGGATCGCCCCAGATCCCTTCTCGAACGCCTTTCGGATTTCATTTCTCCCGAGCCGGACACCCGCGCCGAATTGCTGGAAGTGCTGCAGGACGCGCACGGACGCAATTTGATCGACGCCGATTCGCTCTCGATGATCGAGGGCGTGTTCCAGGTCTCCGAACTCACCGCGCGCGACATCATGGTGCCCCGGGCCCAGATGGACACGGTCAATATCGCCGACGCACCCGAGACCTTCATCCCGTACATGCAGCAGACCGCACACTCGCGGTTTCCGGTCTACGAGGGCAGCCGCGACAACATCATCGGCATCCTCCTGGCCAAGGACCTGCTGCGCTATTACACCGACGACACGTTCGACCTGCGCGAGACGTTGCGTCCGGCCGTGTTCATCCCCGAATCGAAGCGCCTGAACATCCTGCTGCGCGAGTTCCGCATCAACCGCAATCACATCGCGATCGTCGTCGATGAGTATGGCGGCGTAGCGGGCCTCGTCACGATCGAGGACGTGCTGGAGCAGATCGTCGGCGACATCGAGGACGAATTCGACCTCGATGAGGATCAGGACAAGATCCTGCCGACCTCGGACGGCGCATGGCGCGTCCACGGACTGACCGAGATCGGCCAGTTCAACGAGGCCTTCGGCACGGCGTTTTCCGACCACGACGTAGACACTGTGGGCGGGCTGCTGATCAACCATCTGGGGCACGTGCCCCACCGCGGCGAAATCATCACGCTGCCGCCAATCCGCTTCGAGGTCCTGCGCGCCGACGCGCGCCAGGTCCATCTGCTGCAGGTGCGCCGCGAAGCCAACAGCGACGCCCTGGCCGTAGCCGACGCATGAAGCGTTCCGACACCGGCGCGGCGGAAGCTCGCCGCGGCGATGCCAATGCACGTGCCGGGAAATCTCCCGACCCCATCTTGTCTTCACCGATGACCTCTGCTCTAGGCAGCCCGACGGGCGACCTCTCGCGCGCGACCGCGCTCCGCCCGCGACTCCGCCCGCTGCTCGCGGCAATGCTTGGCGTCGCGCACACCCAGGCGTTCGCGCCTCACGACTGGTGGTGGCTGCAGCTGCTTGCGCTCGCCGGGCTCGTCGCGCTCATCGCCGATGCCGGCCGCGCGCGCATGGCAGCGGCCACGGGCTATGCGTTCGGCATGGGCTGGTTCCTGTCGGGCATCTGGTGGCTCTATATCAGCATGCACGTCTACGGCGAGATGCCGGCGTGGATGGCCGCGCCCGCCGTCGTCTTGTTCTCGGCGTATCTGTCGCTGTGGCCGGCATTGGCCGGGGGCGTCTGGTACTGGCTGACGCAGGGCCGCGGACGCGTCGTCGATGCGGTGTCGGGCGTGCGAACGGGTGCACAACAATCGGGTACGCAATCGGGCGTGATCCCGGCGGTGCTGTTCGGCGCCGCATGGGGCCTGTCCGAGTGGCTGCGCGGCGTGGTGTTCACGGGCTTCCCGTGGCTTGGCAGCGGCTATCCGCATACCGAAGGTCCGCTGGCGGGCTACGCTCCGCTGTTCGGCGTGTACGGTATCGCCACGCTCGCCGCGACGCTGGCCGCGCTGGTCGTCGTGGCTGTGCGCGCGGCCGGATTGCGCCGGCGCGCGACCGTCGCCACCGCGCTGGGATGCGCCGCCGCGATTGCGCTGGTTGGCGTGCTGCTGCGCCCCGTGGCATGGACGCAGCCGATCGGCGCACCGATCTCCGTGCGCCTGCTGCAGGGCAACGTGGCGCAGGACATCAAGTTTGAGCCGGCGGGCATCCAGCGCTCGCTGGAACTCTATCGCGACCTGATCACGGCCAAGCCGGCGGACCTCGTGGTCACGCCGGAAACCGGTTTCCCGGTGATCCTGCAGGAATTGCCCGCCGACATCGCGCAGGACGTGCGGCGCTATATGGAGGACACCGGCAGCACGGTGCTGTTTGGGGCAGTGGGTGCTGACTCACCGGTAGATTTCACGAACAGCGCGTTTGCGATCGGCCCCGAGCATCCGACGCTGTACCGCTACAACAAGCACCATCTGGTGCCGTTCGGCGAGTTCATCCCCTTCGGCTTCCACTGGTTCGTGAACATGATGAAGATGCCGCTCGGCGACTTCATGCGCGGCGGGCTGGATCAGGCGGCAGTGCCCGTGCGCGGCATTCGCGTGGCGCCCAATATCTGCTACGAGGATTTGTTCGGCGAGGAGATCGCGCACACGCTGCGCCATCAGCAGGTACCCGCCAACATGATGGCGAACATGACCAACCTCGCCTGGTTCGGCGACACGATCGCGCTCGACCAGCATCTGCAGATCTCGCGGATGCGCGCGCTGGAGATGCGCCGGCCGATGCTGCGGGCGACCAACACGGGGATGACGGCGGTGGTGAAGCCGGACGGCTCCACGGAGCGGTTGCCGACGTTCGAGGTCGGCACGCTGGCGACGACGGTTCAGGGCATGCAGGGGCTGACGCCGTTCATCCGCTGGGGGAACGTGCCGTTCCTGGCGGTGAGCGGGCTGGTGCTGGCCGCGGCGGCGGCGGTGAGGTTACGCGCGCGCCGGCGTGGCTGAGGCTGACGGTATGGCCGGATTAGCGCAGCACCACGGACACCGCGGCGGCGACGGCCATCACGGCGATGGCGACGATGTAAGGCTTGCGAGAAAGTAACGACATGACCGATCCCCTTGTTTGTTGACTGTGACACGCGGTTCTGCGCGACCGCGTAATCTGCACTGTATACAAAATTGGTATCGGCACACATCGTCCTTCTCTGAATATCGCGTCGGTGTTTTCCCGACCCGTTGCCGGAATCTGACATCGGGGCCGCGCGCGAAAACGCCGGCCACCCACGCAAACACCGCCCTCCTTTGGGGGGCGGCGGTCAAAAAACGATAGAATTCGGGGTTTGGCAAATCCGGCTGCCGGGATTGCCGCCGCATTCATTTCCGTCCTTCCTATGCTGACCTTCCAACAAATGATTCTGACCCTGCAGGCCTACTGGGACCGGCAGGGTTGCGCGTTGCTGCAACCGATCGATCTGGAGGTCGGCGCCGGTACGTCGCACGTGCACACGTTCCTGCGCGCGATCGGCCCCGAGCCGTGGCGTGCCGCGTACGTGCAGCCGTCGCGCCGCCCCAAGGACGGCCGCTATGGCGAGAATCCGAACCGCCTGCAGCATTACTACCAATATCAGGTGGTGCTGAAGCCCGCGCCCGAAAACATCCTCGAGCTGTACCTCGGCTCGCTCGAGGCGCTCGGACTGGACCTGAAGCAGAACGACATCCGCTTCGTCGAAGACGATTGGGAAAATCCGACGCTGGGCGCGTGGGGTCTCGGCTGGGAAGTCTGGCTCAACGGCATGGAAGTGACGCAGTTCACGTACTTCCAGCAGGTGGGCGGCATCGACTGCAAACCCATCACGGGCGAGATCACCTACGGTATCGAACGGCTCGCGATGTACCTGCAGAAGGTGGAGAACGTGTACGACCTGGTATGGACCGAGTGGGAAGAGAACGGCGAAACGCGCCGCCTGACCTACGGCGATGTGTACCACCAGAACGAAGTGGAACAGTCCACCTACAACTTCGAGCACAGCAACACGGAAATCCTGTTCCGCCATTTCTCGGAACACGAGGGCGAGGCCAAGCGGCTGATGGGCGAAGTCAAGGAAGGGGAAGCGCCGAGCGGCACGCGCCTGGCGCTGCCCGCCTACGAACAGGTCCTGAAGGCCGCCCACACGTTCAACCTGCTGGATGCGCGCGGCGCGATCTCGGTGACGGAGCGCGCGGCGTATATCGGCCGCATCCGCAACCTCTCGCGACAGGTCGCGCAGGCCTACTACGATTCGCGGGAAGCCCTCGGCTTTCCGATGTGCGGCAACGGGGCACGCGCATGACGCCCCGCGCGCGCGGGGCGCTGGTCCTGGCGGCGACGCTGGCGACGGCCGGCGCCGCCGTGGGCACGCCGGGCAGCGCCCTCGCGGCACGCACGAGCACGCCCACGCCGCAGGCGCTGTACCTGCCGGAAAACCTCGCCAACGTCTGCGAGGCCGACCAGCAGCAACTGCAACAGGCGATCTCGCGCCACTGGCGCCCGGGCCTCAATGCCGTGGACCAGTGGACGCAGCTCGTGCGGTCGTTCTCGTGCGACCTGTCCGGTTCGCGCGACCTCGGCTGGCACCGCGTGCCGCTGCGCGCGTACGAAAGCGCGATCCGCTACCCGCTCACGTGGGTAGAGTGGGAGGACCGCAACGGCCGCGCGCGCCGCACGGTGAAGATGTACCGCTCGGCCGCGCAGCTGCCGCAGAAGATCGATTTCTGGATCGGCGGCCGCATCGACGAAATCCGCTACGACCGCAAGCAGCAGCGCATCGATGCACGTTTTCCCGCCGCGGGCAGCCGCGGCGCATCCGGCGTGGCCGCGCAGTGCGCGTACACCACGCTGCAGTTCCGGCAACAGAACGGCCTGTGGCTGCTGTCCGGCGTAGAACCCAATCCCGCACCGCGCTGCTGAGCGCGGCGCCTGCCTCATACCCGTTGGATACGATTCATGTCGCAACTGATGACCGATTCGCTGCTGATCGAACTGTTCACCGAAGAGCTGCCGCCGAAGGCGCTGGCGCGCCTCGGTGACGCGTTTGCGCAAGGCCTGTTCGCCGGCCTGCGCGAGCGTGACCTGCTCGAGCCCGGCGCCGCCGTCACGCCGTTCGCCACGCCGCGCCGCCTGGCCGCGCTGGTTACGGGTGTGCGCAGCGCCGCGCCGGACCGCGAGCAGCGCGAGAAGGTGCTGCCGCTGACCGTGGCGCTGGACGCCAATGGCGCGCCGACCGCCCCGCTCGCCAAGAAGCTCGCCGCGCTGGCCAAGTCCATCGGCGTCGAGTCCATCGACTGGCAGACGCTGGAGCGCGCCTCGGACGGCAAGGCCGACGCGTTCTTCCACCGCTACACCGCGCGCGGCGCCACGCTGGCCGGCGGCCTGCAGGCCGCGCTCGACGAGACGCTGGGCAAGCTGCCGATTCCGAAGGTCATGAGCTACCAGCGCCCGGACGGCACCACCGTGAATTTCGTGCGTCCCGCGCATAGCCTCATCGCACTGTTCGGCGCGGAGATCGTGCCCGTGTCGGTGCTCGGCCTCGATGCCAGCAACCTCACGCAGGGCCACCGCTTCCTGTCGCACGGCGTCATCGAGATTCCGCACGCGAACGAATACGCCTCGCTGCTCGAGTCGAAGGGCCGCGTGGTCGCCAGCTATGCCGATCGCCGCGAACGCATCCGCTCGTCGCTGCTGGCGGAAGCCGGCGCGGATCAGGTCATCATGCCCGACGCGCTGCTCGACGAAGTGAACTCGCTCGTCGAATGGCCCGTGGTCTACGCCTGCCACTTCGAGGAAACGTTCCTCTCGGTGCCGCAGGAGTGCCTGATCCTGACGATGCAGACCAACCAGAAGTACTTCGCGCTGACCGATGCCAGCGGGCACCTGCGCAACCGCTTTCTGATCGTCTCGAACCTCGCCACGGACACGCCGCAGTCGATCATCAGCGGCAACGAGCGCGTGGTGCGTCCGCGTCTGGCGGACGCCAAGTTCTTCTTCGACCAGGATCGCAAGAAGACGCTGGCCTCGCGCGTGCCGCAGCTCGCGAACGTGGTGTACCACAACAAGATCGGCTCACAGCTGGACCGCGTCCAGCGCCTGCAGCGCATCGCCGGCCATATCGCCGAGACGATGAACGGCACGGGCGCCCCGGTAGACCAGGCCGCCGCCATGCGCGGCGCCGAGCTCGCCAAGGCCGACCTGCTGACCGACATGGTCGGCGAGTTCCCCGAACTGCAGGGCACGATGGGCACGTACTACGCGCGCCACGACCACGAGGATCACGACGTGGCGCTGGCCTGCTCGGAACACTACCGTCCGCGCTTCGCCGGCGACGCGCTGCCGGAAGGCAACGTGAGCACGGCCGTGGCGCTGGCCGACAAGCTCGAGACGCTAGTCGGCATCTGGGGTATCGGCCTGCAGCCCACGGGCGAGAAGGACCCGTTCGCGCTGCGCCGCCATGCGTTGGGCATCCTGCGCATGCTGATCGAGAAGCCGCTGGCCGTGAAGCTCGACACGCTGCTGGCGCTGACCGAACAGTCGTTTACCGGCATTCCCGCGGTGAAGCCGGCGCGCGAGGCGATCCTCGACTTCCTGTACGACCGCGTGCGCGGCTACCTGAAGGACAAGGGCTATACGACGAACGAAGTGGAAGCCGTGGTCAGCCTGCGTCCGCACGCGCTGCATGACATCATGGGCCGCATGGAGGCCGTGCGCACGTTCGCGGCACTGCCTGAGGCGGAGGCCCTCGCAGCGGCCAACAAGCGCATCACCAACATTCTGCGCAAGACCGACGAGGCCATCGGCAACGTCGATCCAGCGCTGTTCCAGGAAGATGCCGAGCGCGCGCTGCACGCCGCCATCGAGCGCGTGCGTCCGGGCGTGGAGGCGGCCTTTGCCGGCGGCGACTTCACAGCCGCGCTGCGCGACCTCGCGCAGCTGCGCGAGGCGGTGGACCAGTTCTTCAACGACGTGATGGTCATGGCCGACGATGCGCGCCTGCGCGCGAACCGGCTTGCGCTGCTGGCGTCCCTGCACACGCTCGCCAACCGCGTGGCCGACATCTCGAAGCTGGCGGCCTGAGCCATACTGCAACCCGCGACAACGCAAGAACCCGCACCATGCCACAGACACCGCCCCGCTTCGTCATCCTCGATCGCGATGGCGTCGTCAATCTCGACAGCGATCAGTTCATCAAGACACCCGACGAATGGGTGCCGATTCCGGGCAGCCTCGAGGCGATCGCCGCGCTGAACCAGGCCGGCTTTCGCGTCGTGATCGCGAGCAACCAGTCGGGCATCGGCCGCGGCCTGTTCGAGATGAGCGCGCTCAACGCGATGCACGAGAAAATGTACAAGGCGCTGGCCAACCTCGGCGGCCGTGTGGAGGCGGTGTTCTTCTGCCCCCATACCGCCGCGGACGGCTGCGACTGCCGCAAGCCGAAGTCCGGCATGTTCGAGCAGATCGGCGAGCGCTTCGGCATCGAGCTGCGTGCGGTGCCCGTGGTCGGCGATTCGCTGCGCGACCTCGAGGCCGGCGTGGCCGTCGGCTGCGTGCCGCACCTCGTGCTGACCGGCAAGGGCCAGAAGACCCAGGACAAGGGTGGCCTGCCCGCCGGCACGCGTATCCACGACGACCTGGCCGCCTTCGCGCGGTGGCTGGTCACCGGCGACGGCGCGGCACCCGCGCACAAGTCTCCGGCCCCCTCACACGAGCCTCCCAACGAGGCTCCCCGCGCGCAACCCCGATGATCTTCATTCGTTCCCTGCTGTTCGCCATCTATCTGGTGGTCCTGACGCCGCCGTACGCGTGCGCCTGTTTCATCGTCTTTCCGTTCATGAACGCCGCCAACCGGTTCCGCTTCGTGCGCGGCTGGACGCGGCTCGTGATCTGGGCCGCCCGCGGCATCTGCGGCATCCGGTATCGCATCGAGGGCATGGACGGCATGCGCCAGATGCTCGACAAACCCGTCGTGCTGCTGTCCAAGCACCAGTCCGCCTGGGAAACCGTCGCCTATGTGGCGCTGATGCCCAAGCCGCTGTGCTTCGTGTTCAAGCGCGAGCTCCTCTTCGTGCCGTTCTTCGGCTGGGCACTGGGCATGCTGAAGATGGTCCATATCAACCGCAAGGACGGCTCGCGCGCGTTCGCGCAGGCGGCCAACCAAGGCCGCGAGCGGCTGGCCGAAGGGGCGTGGATCATCATGTTCCCCGAAGGCACGCGCACGCCGTCCGGCATGGCCAAGCCGCGCTACAAGAGCGGCGGCGCGCGCCTCGCGGCCGAGACCGGCGCGTGGATCCTGCCGATGGCGGTCAACTCCGGCCGCGTGTGGCCGCGTAACTCGTTCCTCAAGTATCCGGGCACAGTGACGATCTCGATCGGCCCCGCGATCAGCTCGGCCAATCGCACCGCCGACCAGCTCAACACCGAGGTGGAGGCGTGGATCGAGGCCGAGATGCGGCGCATCGACGCGGACAGCTACCGCGGCGAGCGCGGCGCGCAGGACAAGGCCCCCGCATGAAGCTGCTGCGGCCCGCCCCCGACACCTCCGACGCGCAGCTCGAGCTGTCGTTCGGGAATACCGGCCCGGGCATGGATGCCCCGCACGCGGGCGCCCTCGGGGTCGCCCCCGGGGCCAACGACAAGGGCGACGCGCGCGACCCCGCGCAGCCGGCCGACACCGCGCCGCTCGTCGCGGAGCCGCCCGCGTGGCCGCCCCTGCAGCCGAACTCGCGCGTGCTCCATATCGGCGAGCGCGCGCTGCATTACACGCTCAAGCGCTCGTCGCGGCGGACCATCGGCTTCACGATCGACGATCGCGGCCTGTCCATCACGGCCCCGCGCTGGGTGACGCTCGTCGACGTCGAGTCGGCCATTCTCGAAAAGCAGCGCTGGATTTTCACCAAGCTGGGCGAATGGCGGCACCGCGAGGCGCGGCGCGTGTTGCCGACCGTGCAGTGGCGCGATGGCGCGACCTTGCCGTTCCTCGGCAAGCCCATCACGCTGCAGCTCGATTCTCCGTTCGGCGCGCTGCAGTTCGACGCCGCCACGCGCGTGCTGCACCTCGCATTACCGGCGCGTGCCGACGAGCAGCAGATCAGAGATCGCGTGCAGGGCTGGCTCCAGCATCAGGCGCGTCGCCTGCTGGCCGAGCGGCTCGAGATCTATGCGGAAAAACTTGGCGTGCGTCATACTGGCTTTGCACTGACGTCAGCAGCCACGCGCTGGGGCAGCTGCACCGCGGACGGCAAGATCCGCCTGAACTGGCGTCTCATGCATTTTCCGTTGTCGATGATCGACTACGTGGCCGCGCACGAACTGGCGCATCTCAAGGAGATGAACCACGGCCCGCGCTTCTGGGAAACGGTCGAATCGATCTTCCCGGAATTCCGCGACGCCCGTGCCCAGCTGCGCGCGCATCCGCCCGAGTTGTTACCGACGTTCTAGACAAGACAACCACAGAAGGATCCCACATGCGACTCCTCCATACGATGCTCCGCGTTGGCGACTACCAGCGCTCGATCGACTTCTATACGCGCGTGCTCGGCATGCAGCTGCTGCGCGAGAGCGACAATCCCGAATACAAGTACCGTCTGGCCTTCGTCGGCTACGGTCCCGAGAGCGAAGGCGCGGTGATCGAGCTGACGTACAACTACGGCGTGGACAAGTACGACCTCGGCACGGCCTATGGCCATATCGCGCTGGAGACCGATAACGCCGCGGCCGCCTGCGACCGCATCCGCGAAGCCGGTGGCAAGGTCACGCGCGAAGCGGGCCCCGTCAAGGGCGGTACCACCGTGATCGCGTTCGTGGAGGATCCGGACGGCTACAAGATCGAACTGATCGAGCGTCATTCGACGCGCGACGCCGCGCGTCCGTAATCGCCGCTCTCCCCTCGCGTCCATCCCCATGAGCGTCGCCACGCAGGCTTTTGAACGCCGTCCGCTCGACGGCCTTGCCGTCGGGCTCATGCTGCTGCTGTGCGCCGCATGGGGATTGCAACAGGTGGTCATCAAGGTCACCGCGCCGCTCATGGGTGCGGTGATGCAGGCGGGCGTGCGATCGGCCATTGCCGCGCTGCTCGTCTACGGCTTCACGCTATGGCGCCGCCAGCCGCTGTTCGAGCGTGACGGCACGCTGCCCGCGGGCCTGCTCGCCGGTCTGCTCTTCGGCGGCGAATTCCTGTGCGTGTTCGTCGGCCTTGGCCACACGACCGCCTCCCGTATGGCGGTGTTCCTCTATACCGCGCCGGTCTTTACCGCGCTGGGCCTGCATTTCATGGTACCCAGCGAGCGCCTGCGGCCCGCGCAATGGTTCGGCGTGCTCGCGTCGTTCCTCGGGATCGTCATCGCGTTTGCCGATGGCATCGCGTCCCCCGCGCAGGGGGCTTCGACTTTGGCCGGGGATGGGCTCGGCGTGCTCGCCGGCGCCTTATGGGCGGCGACCACGCTCGTAGTGCGCGCCAGCAAGCTGGCGAGCGCGCCGGCCAGCAAGACGCTCCTCTATCAACTGGCGGTATCGGCGGTGGCGTTGCTGGCGCTCGCGCTGATGGCGGGCCAGCATATCGACATGGAATTCAATGGGCTCGTGCTGGCGAGCCTGTTCTATCAGTCGGTGCTGGTGGCATTCGCCAGCTACCTGACGTGGTTCTGGCTGCTGCGCGTATATCTGACCTCACGCCTCGCGGTGTTCTCGTTTCTCACGCCGCTGTTCGGCGTGACGTTCGGCGTGGTGCTGATGCACGACGCCGTCGGCATGCGCTTCGCCGTGGCGGCGTTGCTGGTGCTCGGCGGTATCGTGCTGGTCAATCGACGCGCATAGTGCGCGCTTAGCCCGCTCGCTCAGAACGAGAACATGCCCAGCGCGGCACGGACTTCGTCCAGCGTCTGCTGGGTCAGTTCGCGCGCTTCGGCGGTGCCCTTCTTCAGGATGTCGAATACGTAGCCCGGATCCTTCGCAAGCGCCTCGCGGCGTTCACGGATCGGGCGCAGCATTTCCTGCAGGATGCCCTCGATCCGGCGCTTGAGCACCATGTCGCCGAGACCGCCGCGGCGATAGTGTTCCTTCAGCGCTTCCACTTCCTCGACATTCGGATCGAACGCGTCGAGATAGGTGAAGACCACGTTGCCTTCCACCTGGCCCGGGTCCGATACCTTGAGGTGATTCGGATCGGTGTACATGCGGTGCACGGCTTCCTTGATCTGGTCCGGCGACGCGCCAAGCGGAATCGCGTTGCCTTGCGACTTGCTCATCTTCGCCTTGCCATCCACCCCCGGCAGGCGGCCATGCTTCGGAATCAGCGCGGCGGCTTCCGGCAGCACCTCGCGGCCCACCTGATGGTTGATGCGGCGGACGATCTCGTTGGTCTGCTCGATCAGCGGCGCCTGATCCTCGCCCACGGGCACGAGCACGGCCTTGAAGCCCGTGATGTCCGCGGCCTGCGAGGCCGGATAGCACAGGAAGCCCGCCGGGATGTCGCGGCCGAAACCGCGCGCCTGGATTTCTTCCTTGATCGTCGGGTTGCGCTCGAGGCGCGACACCGTGACGAAGTTCAGGTACATCAGCGTCAGCTCGGCCAGCGCGGGCAGATGCGACTGCACCGTGATGGTGGTCTTCGCGGGGTCGATGCCGACGGCGAGGTAGTCGAGCGCGACTTCGAGCACGTTGCGGCGCACCTTCTCCGGGTCGTGCGCGTTGTCGGTCATGGCCTGCGTGTCCGCCAGCAGCAGGTACTGCTTGTGCGAGTCCTGCAGCGACACGCGGCTCTTGAGCGAACCGACGTAGTGGCCGAGGTGCAGCGGGCCGGTGGGACGGTCGCCGGTCAGGATGACGGGGCGCTTGTCGAGGGTCGTTTGGGCGGTCATGGCGTCACGGATGAATCAAGACTAAGACGGTAGGAATCAGGGGGCCGGCGGCTCGGCCGCGCGGGCGGCGGAGTTGGCGGAACTGCCCGCGGACACGAGGCGCGCCAGATCGACGTACTCGCCGACCGGCACTTCCTCGGCACGGCGGCCGAGGTCGAAGCCGAGCGCGTCGAAATCGACCTGGTCGCGCAGGAAGGACAGCGTGTTGCGCAGGACCTTGCGGCGCTGCGAGAACGCCGCGGCGACCACGTCGCCGAGCACGTCCACATCGCACGCGGCATACGGCGACCGCAGCTCGCCGGTGGCGAGGCGCGGCCACGGAATCATGCGCACGACGGCGGAGTCCACCTTCGGCGGCGGATTGAACGAGGCCGGCGGCACGTCGAGCACGTGCTCCATGTGATAGCGCACCTGCAGCATGATGGACAGCCTCCCGAACGCCTTGCTGCCCGGCTCGGCGATCATGCGATCGACCACTTCCTTCTGCAGCATGAAATGCTGGTCGCGCACGACGTCCGCGAAGCTCATCAGATGGAACAGCAGCGGGCTGGAAATGTTGTAAGGCAGGTTGCCGACGATACGCAGCGATCGGCCAGGTTCCTGCAGGCTCGCGAAGTCGAAGGCGAGCGCGTCGCCCGCGTGGACGTCGAGCCGCGTGCCGTAGCGGCGGTTGAGCCGTTCGACGAGGTCGCGGTCGAGTTCGACCACGTGCATGCGCGGCAGGCGCTCGAGCAGCGGGTTGGTCAGCGCGCCGAGGCCGGGGCCGATCTCGACGAGCACGTCGTTCGGCTGCGGGTCGATCGCATTGATGATGCCGTGGATGACGCCGTCATCCACGAGGAAGTTCTGACCGAATCGCTTGCGGGCTATGTGGCCCTGATGAACGTTTGAACGCATGATGTCTGGGGCTTTCCGTCAGTGCGGCGCGGATCGCCCGTTGTCGTGGCGGCCATCGTCGTGATGGCCGTTGGTGTGGCCGGTCATCGCCACGGCGCAGCGGATCGCTTCGATCATGCTGCCGTGCTCTGCGCGGCCGCTGCCCGCGAGGTCCAGCGCGGTGCCATGATCGACCGAGGTACGAATGAATGGCAGGCCGAGCGTCACGTTGATGCCGTGACCGAACGTGCCGTACTTCAGGGGCGCGAGCCCCTGGTCGTGATACATCGCGAGCACGCAGTCGGCGCCCTGCAGATGACGCGGCTGGAACAGCGTGTCCGCGGGGTAAGGCCCCCGTGCGTCGATGCCCGCGTCCCGCGCCTGCGCGAGCGCCGGCGAAATGACGTCGATTTCCTCGCGGCCCATATGGCCGCTCTCCCCCGCATGCGGATTCAGGCCCGTGACGAGGATGCGCGGGCGCGCGATGCCGAAGCGGCGGCGCAGATCGGCATCGACGATCGTCAGGGTCTCCATGAGCAGCGGCGCGGTCAGCGCGTCGGGCACCGCGCGCAGTGGCAGGTGCGTCGTGGCCAGCGCCACGCGCAGCATCGCGTTGTCGTGCGCGGGCTGCGGGCCGGCGAGCATCATCACCACGCGGGAGACGCCCGCGCGCTCGGCGAGGTATTCGGTATGGCCCGTGAACGGCACGCCCGCGTCGTTGATCGTGCTTTTCTGCACGGGCGCGGTAACCATCGCGGCGAAGCGCGGATGCGCGGGCAGGAGGCCGTCGATGGCCGTGTCGAGCAGGGACAGCACGTAGCGGCCGTTGCGCGCGTCGAGCTGGCCCGGCACGCAGTCGACGCCCAGCGGGATATCTTCGACGACCACATCGCCGTCGGCGAGGCGGCGCGCCCAGGCCTTGCCCACGCCCAGCGCCTCGGCGCGCGCGGTCAGCATGCGCGCGTCGCCGAGCACGTGAAAACGGATGCCGCCCGCCTCTCCGCCCTGCGTGTCACCGTGCGGCCCCGCGATCTGCAGCAGCGCGCGGATCGTGATGTCGGGGCCGATGCCGGCGGGTTCGCCGGTGGAGATGGCTAGCGCGAGAGGTTCGGGCATACAGGTGTGAGCCGCGCGTCAGCGCTGGCGGTTGATCCGGTACTCGACGTAGGCCGCGCTGCGCAGCTGGCGGACCCAGTCGTCATACGCCACACGCAGCTTCTGCTCGCGCACTTCCGCGCGCGCGAAGTCGCGCTGCTTCTCCGGCGATACCTCGGACTCGCGACGGTCCAGCACCTGAATCAGGTGCACGCCGAACTGCGTGACGACGGGCTCGGAAATTTCGTTCGGACGCAGGCGGTTCATCGCCTGCTCGAACTCGGGCACGAGCTCGCCGGGCGACACCCAGCCAAGATCGCCGCCGTTCGACGCGGAACCGTCCTGCGAGTAGCGCTTGGCCACGTCGGCGAAATCGCCGCCGTGCGTGATGCGATCGCGCAGGCCCTGAAGCTGGCGCTTGGCTTCCGCTTCCGGCATGTTCGGACCCGTGCGGATCAGGATATGGCGCACCTGCGTCTGCTGGATGCGGTCCGCCGCCTGCGGCGACGACGCGCTCGGCGCGGTCCGCTTGGCAGCGAGCTTGATCACGTGGAAGCCGTTGGCGCTCTCCACCACCTGCGGCGCCACCGCGCCCGGCTGGAGGTCCACCACCGCATTCGCGAACAGCGCGGGCAGCCGGCCAATCTCGCGGAAGCCGAGGGCGCCGCCTTGCGCGGCTTCCGGGGCTTCAGAGTTGGCCTTGGCGAGTTCGGCGAAGTCCGCGCCGTCCGTGGCCTGCTTGAGCAGCCCTTCCGCCTTCTTCTTCAGTTCGGCCTTCTGCGCTTCCGAGGCGTCTTCCGGCACGCGCACGAGGATCTGCGCGACGTTGAACTCCGCCGGACCGGTCGCGGCCGTGGGCTGCCCGCTGCGCGCCGCGAGGTAGTTGTCGATCTCGCCGTCGTACACCTGCACCTTCGAATCGACTTCACGCTCGCGCAGGCGGATCACCTGCACCTGCTTGCGCAGTTCGTCGCGGTACTTGGTCCAGCTCATGCCCGTCGCTTCCACGCGGCTGCGCAACTCGGTCGCGCTCATGCGGTTCTGCTGGGCCACGGATTCGATCGCGCGGTCCACTTCCTGGTCCGTGACGCGGATGCCGGCATCCTGCGCGGCCTGCGACTGCACGCGGTCCATCACCAGGCGCTCGAGCACTTCGCCGAGCAGGTCCGCGCGCGGCGGCACCTCGCGCTGCTGGGCACGCAGCTGGTTCTCGATCTCGTCGGCGCGGTCGAGCAGTTCACGGCGCGTGATCACGCTGTTGTTCACGATCGCCACCACTTCGTCCACGAGCTGCGAACGCTTCGGGCCCGACTGCGGCTGCGGAATGCCCATCTGCGGCTGGCTCGGCGGCGCCGCGGTCTCCTGCCCGGCCTGCGGCAGGAAGATACCCGACGCACGCGACGAGGACCCCGGCGCGCGGAGCTGCGCCGCGGCAGGGAGCGCGATCGATGCCATCACGGCTGCCAGCAGCACGCGCTGCCAGGCGTTGAGCTGAAAAATGAACATGGAAAACACGGAAAAAACTCGACGTTTCATCTTGGTCCGTCATTCATAGTGATCGTACTGGGACGTCGGCACCGGCCGTGCGGAAACGGGCTCGTAGCCCGGCACGTTCAGGCGCAGCATGTCCAGCGGATTGGAGCCGATCTTCGACAGCCCGCGGAACTCCACCTGCAGGAAGAATCGCCCAGTGTAGCCATCCGACGTATTGCGGAACCGCTGGTAAACCACCCGGCCGACCCAGCAGTCCGCGGCATATTCGAAACCGGCAAGCGCATCGACGAGCTGGTTGGCCTGCTTGTCGAATGCCACGCGGCCGATCCCGTATGTCCGGCGCGTGAGCGGCCACTGACTCGACAGCTCGATCTGGTCGATCGCGGTATTGTCGGTCACGGACGTCGGACGTCGGTAGCGATAGCCGAAATTGACCAGCTTTCGCGATTCCGGACGCCACGAAAACGCCACGTTGGTGTAGTTCACGCGGTTGTCTTCGGGACTGTACTGGATTCCCGCATCGAGATAGTAGCCCCGGAACAGCTGGACGGTCGTCGCGGCGAGCAGGTCCGAGTAGCTTGGCTTGGTGTCCGTCGACGTGCCCGACAGCTGCACGCGCTGGCCGGTGAAGTCGAAGCGCTGCGCCAGCGTGCCGCGGAAGCGCTCGATACCGGTGTCGGACTCGATGAGTCGCGTCGTCACGCCGGCCGTCAGCTTGTTGTTGTCGGCGATGCGGTCGTAACCGGTAAACGAGTTCTCGGTGAAGATCTGCCCGTAACCAAAGTCGGACTGCGCCGTATCGAACAGCGGGAACTGGCTCTGGTCGCGGAACGGCGTGTACACGTAGAACAGGCGCGGCTCGAGGGTCTGCGTGAACCGCGTGCCGAACAGCCGGCTCATGGTGGGCGCCTCGCGCTCGAACGTCATGCCCGAGTCGATGCTGAACGTCGGCACCGTGCGGTTCAGCGTGTTCGATACGCCAGCGGAATTGGTGCCCGCGTCCATGTTGTACTGCGTCGCGTTGAACAGCACCTTCGGCGTCACGTACCAGCCGGCGCGCACGATCGGATAGCTGATCGACGGCTGCAGGAACAGGCGGTCGCCCTCAGGTTGCTGCAACCCCGTCGTCGTCAGCGGGATGCGGAAACGCGTGTAGTCCCCTTCGACCTGGATGTCGAAGCCACCGAGGTTGTACTTGGTGTACCGCGCATTGATCTGCGGCTCACGCTCGTACGACGGCTCGCTCGGCGACAGCGTCTGGAATTTCTGCACGCGCGCCAGCACCGTGAAGTCCTGCCAGTTGTAGACGACGCCGCCTTCCTGCGTGTACTGCCGCAGCGTCGACTGCGCCACCGTGCGCGTCAGGTCGTCCGGAAACTGGTCGTCCGACACCTTGCTGACGTTGGCGTAGGCGGTCAGGCCCGGCAGGATCCGCTGCGTGTGCTGGATCGAGTAGGACCAGCGGTTGCGGTCGGCCTTCTGATCGTCCGGCAGGATGTCGGCGCGGATGCGGCCGCTGTAGCCCTCGCCGAGGTAGCGGAAGTCGCCGCCCAGCTGCACGCCTCGCGACGACAGGATACGCGGATACAGCGTCAGGTCCCGGTTCGGCGCGAGGTTGAAATAGTACGGCGCGGTCAGGTCGAAACCCGAGCGCGAGCTGTAGCCGAACAACGGCGGCAGGAAGCCGCTGCGGCGTTCCTCGTTCAGCGGGAACGAGAACGCGGGCGCGCCCGCGATGGGCACGCCGAAGAAATGCAGCACACCGCCATAGGCCGTGCCCACTTCGCGGTCGCTGTCCAGATCGATGCGGCTCGCGCTGAAGTACCAGTCCGCGTTGTCGGGCGAGCAGGTCGTGTAGGTGGCCTTCTTGATCGTGCTCCGGTCGGGGTCGAGGAAGTCGATCCGTTCCGCCTGGCCGCCGCCACCGGTCTGCTGGAAGTAGTAGTCCGGCGAGAGCATGTAGCCCTCGTTGGCCTCGATGCGCATCTTGGCCTCGGGGCCGACGGCCACGGTGCCGTTCTTCGACAGCCGCGCGTTGCCCACCACGTGCGCCTCGTCGGTATCCTGGTCGTAGGTCAGCTTGTCGCCCTTGACCACGGCGCCGTCGCGGCGCAGCTCGGCGTTGCCTTCGAGCGTGACGCCCTTCTCGTTGTACCCGGTCATGCGGTCGCCAGAGACGAACGACGGCGCATTCGGATTCGGCGGCACCTTGTTCTGCGGGGTAAAGCCGAGCCCGCTCTGCTTTTGCGACCCCGTAGGGGCCGCGGTAGAGATCGCGGGTTCCTGGAGGCGCGGCACCAGCTCGCCGGCCTGGGGCGGCGGTGGCGGCGGCTCGGGCGTCTGCGTGACGGTTTCCGCGGCCAGCACGTCCGGAATCGCCGAGGCGGCGCCGTACTGGGCGTGCACGTTCACCGACAGTCCGGCCATGGCCAGGACGAGCGGGCGCAACGCGCTGGCGGGCACCACCTTGCGCGCGGGTGTGCGCGAATGTCGGGGCTCGCCGGCAAGGCGCGGGCGCGTTCGAGTGGCCGTCTGGTTCGGTGATCGTCGTTGTTCGGTCATGCGAGCGGTGGTCGTTCAGCCGGCGGCGGGCAGCACTGCGGTCCGCCAGAAGGAGGCCACAACGCCCGCCAACCCTTGCCGGAGCAGGCTGCAGGGCAACGGCAGCCCCTCCCGGAGGCCACCCGGTGCCCGGGTTTGGTCGGGTATTATACGGGCCAACCTATTCACCCTTTCCGGCATGGCAGCACTTTCTCACGAGCCGGGCCACGATCCGCGCCTCGCCCAACTGAAAACCTGGGTGGCCGGACTCGGCGCCGCCTGGCAGATCGACCCCGATTCCTGCGCCCCCGCGTCCGCCGACGCGAGCTTCCGGCGCTATTTCCGCGTGCGCACGGCGCATCCGGACCACCCGACCGCGATCGTCATGGACGCGCCGCCCGCGCACGAGGACTGCCGCCCGTTCATCCACGTGGCCGCGCTGTTCGGCGACGCGGGCGTGACGGTGCCGACCGTGCTGGCGCAGGATCTCGAACAGGGCTTCCTGCTGCTTGCCGACCTCGGCAGCCAGACTTACCTGTCGAAGCTCGACGATTCCACCGCGCCCGGCCTGTACGGCGACGCCGCGGCCGCGCTCGTGAAGCTTCAGGCCGCCACGCGCGCCGGCGAGCTTCCGGCGTACGACCGCGCGCTGCTGCAGCGCGAGCTCGACCTGTTTCCCGAGTGGTACGTGGCGCGCCACCTCGGCGTGACGCTCACCGACGCGCAGCAGGCCGACCTGCGCGAGGTCATGGACGCGATCATCGCGAACAATCTTGCGCAGCCGCAGGTGTACGTCCACCGCGACTATCACTCGCGGAACCTGATGGTCATGCCCGATGGCGCCAATCCGGGCGTCCTCGACTTCCAGGACGCCGTGATCGGCCCCATCACCTACGACGCGGTCTCGCTCTGGCGCGATGCCTATATCGAGTGGGAAGAGGAACAGCAGCTGGACTGGCTGATCCGCTACTGGGAGCGCGCGCGGACGGCGGGGCTGCCCGTCAACGCGGACTTCGGCGAGTTCTACCGCGACTTCGAATGGATGGGCCTGCAGCGCCATCTGAAGGTGCTCGGCATCTTCGCGCGCCTCTATCACCGCGACGGCAAGGACGGCTACCTCGCCAACCTGCCGCTGGTGCTCAAGTACACGCGCAGCGTCGCGGGACGCTACACGGAACTGCGCAAGCTGCTGCGCCTGCTGGACACGCTGGAAGGCACCGAGCGCCCGGCCGGCTACACGTTCTGAGCGCCATGCCGCTGCCGCTTGCCTCCTCCGCGCCGGCCGCCGCCCCCGCGCCCACCGCCCGAGAAGAATGGTGGGCGGGGGTGCGCGCGCTGCTGCCGATGCTGCTCGGCGTAGCGCCATTCGGGCTGATCTACGGCGTGCTCGCGGTGAACGCGGGCATGCCCGCGTGGCTCGCCTGCGCGATGAGCGCCACGGTGTTCGGCGGCGCCTCGCAGATGATCCTCACGCAGCTGTGGTCGGCGGGCACGCCCGCGCTGATCGTCGTCTTCACGGTGGCGATGGTGAACCTGCGCCACGCGCTCTATTCCGCGACGATGGCGCCGGCGCTGTCGCATCTGCCGCGCCGCTGGAAGGCGCTGGTCGCCTACCTGCTCACCGATGAAGCCTTCGCGGCCATGACGCGGCGCCTGACCGATACCGGCGAGCGCATGCGCAACCGCCACTGGTTCTTCTTCGGCGCGGGGTTCTCGCTGTGGAGCTGCTGGCAGGTGTCGACACTGGCCGGCGTGCTCGTCGGCGCGCAGGTGCCGCGCGACTGGCCGCTCGATTTCTTCCTGCCGCTGACGTTCATCGCGATCATCGTGCCGAACCTGAAGCACCGCGCGCATCTGGCCGCCGCCCTCGTGGCAAGCGCCCTGGCGGTGGCGTGCTACGGCATGCCGCACAAGCTCGGGATCATGGTCGCGGCGCTCGGCGGCATCGCGGCGGGCATGGTCCTGCTGCCACGCACGCGCCCGCGCAAGCAGGAGACCGCCGCATGAACGCCGCCTCGATGAGCCCTCTCACGCTGTTCGCCGTCTTCCTGGCGGCCGGTGCCGCGACGTTCCTGATCCGTCTCTCGTTCATCGCGGTCGAGGGCCGCGTGCGGCTGCCGGCATGGTTCCGCACGGCGCTGCAGTTCGTGCCGGCCGCGATGCTGTCCGCGCTGATCGCCCCGGACCTGCTGATGCACGACAGCCAACTGTTCCTGAGCCTGCAGAATTCGCGGCTGATCGCCGGTATCGTCGCGGTGATCGTGGCCGCGCTGACCCGCAGCGTCGGCTGGACCATCGTGGTCGGCATGGCGGCGCTGATCGGGATGGAGATGTTGAATCGATGAAGGCGATGATTTTCGCGGCCGGACGCGGCGACCGCATGCGGCCGCTCACGGATACCTGTCCCAAGCCACTGTTGCCCGTGGGCGGCAAGCCGCTGATCGTGTGGCAGATCGAAGCGCTCGCGCGCGCCGGTGTCACCGACATCGTGATCAATCACGCATGGCTGGGATCGCAGATCGAGACTGCGCTCGGCGATGGGTCGCGCTACGGCGTGCGGCTCGCATACTCGGCCGAAGGGACGGCGCTCGAGACGGCCGGCGGCATTGCACGGGCGCTGCCCTTGCTTGAACCGGCGGACGCCCATGACAGTGCGCGGGGCAGTACGCGCGGCCATATCTTTCTCGCCGTGTCTGGCGATATCTTCTGCGACTACGACTACCGCAGGTTGCTGCCGCGCGCGGACGACATGGCCGATGCCGCGCAGCCGCATATGCATCTGGTGATGGTGCCGAACCCCCCGTTCCATCCGGCCGGCGATTTCCTGCTGGACGCGACTGGCCGCCTGCACCTTCCGGGCACGGAAACCGCGCCCGCCGGCGCGCAGGGGTCAGCGCAGGCGCTCACGTTCGGCAATATCGGGCTCTACGACACGCGCCTGTTCCGCGACATCGAACCGGGCCGGAAGGTGGCGATGACGCCGTACTATCGCGCCGCCATCGCCGGGGGCACCGCCACCGGCGAGCGCTTCGACGGCCGGTGGGAGAACGTCGGCACGCCCGCGCAGCTGGCGGCGCTGGACGCGGCGCTCGGCTGACGGCGTTAGAATCGGGGAATTCTCCCCATCGCGCCCCCCGCGCGCCACTGCCCATGTCCGCTCCCGACTCCGCCCTTCTCGACGCCTGCCGCGGCCGCCGCGAGCGCGTGCTGCAACAACTGCGCGCAGGCGGCGGTGGCGTCGCCATCGTGCCGACGGCCCCCGAGGCCATGCGCAATCGCGACAGCGACTATCCGTATCGCCACGACAGCTATTTCTATTACCTGACCGGTTTCGCCGAGCCCGAGGCGATCCTCGTGCTCGTGGCGGAAACCGACGGCACGGGGCGCAGCATCCTGTTCTGCCGCCCGAAGCACGAGGAACGCGAGATCTGGGACGGTTTCCGCTTCGGCCCTGAAGGCGCGCGCGCGACGTTCGGCTTCGACGAGGCGCACTCGGTCGAGGACATCGACACGAAGCTGCCGCCGCTGCTCGCCAATCGCGCGCAGGTCGCCTATCCGCTCGCCGCCTCCACGCGCACCGACATGCAGGTGCGCCGCTGGCTCGATGGCGTCCGCGCGCAGGGCCGCGCGGGGGTGTCGTCGCCGTCCATCGCGATCGACGTGCGCACGTGGCTCGACGAGATGCGGCTGTTCAAGGATGCGAGCGAGATCGCGATCATGCGTCGCGCGAGCGAAATCTCGGCTCAGGCCCACGTCCGCGCGATGCAGGCATCGCGCCAGGGCCTGCGCGAGTATCACCTCGAGGCGGAACTGCTCTACGAATTCCGCCGCCATGGCGCGCAAAGCGTGGCTTACAACTCGATCGTGGCCACGGGCGCCAATGCGTGCGTGCTGCACTATCGCGCGGGTCCCGCGGAACTGCGCGATGGCGATCTGTGTCTGATCGACGCCGGCTGCGAACTCGATGGTTACGCATCGGACATCACGCGCACGTTCCCGGTCTCCGGCCGCTTCACGCCCGCGCAGCGCGAGCTGTATGACATCGTGCTGGCCGCGCAGACTGCGGCGATCGCGGAGACGCGCGCCGGCGTGCCGTACAACGTGCCGCACGACGCGGCAGTGCGCGTGCTCGCGCAGGGCATGCTCGACACCGGCCTGCTGGACCGCAACAAGGAAGGCACGCTCGACGATGTGATCGCAAGCGGCAACTATCGCCGTTTCTACATGCATCGCACGGGCCACTGGCTCGGCATGGATGTGCACGACGTCGGCGAGTACCGCGTCCCCGGTCCCGCTGCGCTGGGTGCCGATGGCGCGCCGGGCGAACGGCCGTGGCGTCCGCTCGAACCGGGCATGGTCGTGACCGTCGAGCCCGGCATCTATGTGCGTCCGGCCGAGGATGTGCCCGAGCGCTACTGGCATATCGGCATCCGCATCGAAGACGATGCCGTGGTGACCGGCGGCGACTGTGAACTGCTGACGCGGGGCGTGCCCGTGGATGCGGATGAAATCGAAGCGATCATGCGCGATGGTGGGCGCGATGGTGGGCGCGATGGGCGACAACATGCAGGAGAGACTCGATGATTGGATGGCTGCGCAAACTGTTCCCTTCCGACGGGGCCGATAGTCGTAACGTCGGCAGCCCGGCAAGCCACGGGAACCGTCGCGCGTCCGCCTCGGCGGCGCCATCGACGCGCCGCGCGGACGCCGGCGAACCGTTCGTCATCAATCTCTATGACGACCGCGCCGTCGTGCACCGGCCGGACGGCCAGCGCGAAGAGGTCTCGTGGGACGCGCTGGAACGCGTGATCGTGCGCGTGTCCGATCGCGCGCCGTGGGCGGGTACCGCGTGGCTCATCCTCGTCGGCGATGGCGACAGCAAGCAAGGCTGCGTCGTGCCGCTCGATGCGGCCAATCACGACGCGCTGCTCACGCATCTGCGCGCGATGCCGGGCTTCAACGAACAGAAACTCGACAATGCGCTGCGCGATGCCGAAGCGGGCCGCGCGCGCTCCGATGCGATCCTGTGGAAGCGGAGCGACGCGGAACGCGTGGAAGCCGAACGTGCGGAAGCCGAGCGGGAGCCAGCGCGCCAAGCGGGAGACCACCATGACCCTGCCGCAAACCCCTGACAATGCCTCCCGCGCGCTCGCTCCGACAAGCGAGCCGCGCGATATCGCCATCGTGGGCGGCGGCCCGGTCGGCCTGACGCTCGCGGCACGGCTGCTGCGCACGACCGCGTGGCGAATCACCCTGATCGATGCAGCCACCCCCGCGCGCGCCGCACGCGATCCGCGCGCCATCGCGCTGTCGCATGGCAGCCGCCAGTTGCTCGAGCAGATCGGCGCGTGGCCGGTGCCGATGCAGACCATCGAGCATATCCATATCTCGCAGCGCGGCCGCTTCGGCCACGTCAAGCTCCATCACGACGACTATGACGTGCCGGCGCTTGGCTACGTGGTGCGCTACGGCGACCTGTGCCAGGCCCTCGAGCGCGCGCTGGCCCGCGCCGCCGAAGCAGCGCCCGGGCGGCTCGAGCGTGTGTTCGAAACCCGCATCGACGAGGTGACGCAACCGAAGGTGACGCAACCGAAGGTGACGCAACCGAAAGATCAGGACGGCGGCATCGTCCGACTCGACGGCACGTCGCACAACGATCACGACGGCCTGCCCGTCGCCTTCGCCGCGCGCATCGCGGTGCAGGCGGAGGGCGGCCTGTTCCACCAGCAGATGCGCCGCCATGCCGGTGTTGGCCAGGGCGACGGCGGCCGCCGCCGCGACTACGGGCAGACCGCGATCATCGGCCACGTCACGGCCTCGCGCGCGATGCCCGGCTGGGCATGGGAACGTTTCACCGAGGAAGGCCCGCTCGCGCTGCTGCCGCACGAAGACCACGGCACCCCCGGTTATGCGCTGGTCTGGTGCTGCGCGCCGGACGCGGCCACGCGCCGGCTTGCGTTGTCCGAGGCCGATTTCGCGCGCGAGCTCGGAGAAGCATTCGGCACGCGACTCGGCACGTTCACGCTCCATGGCAAGCGCCATGCGTTTCCGCTCGGGCTCAATGCGGCCCCCGTCACGGTCGATGGCCGCATCGTGGCCGTCGGCAACGCGGCGCAGACGCTGCACCCCGTCGCGGGCCAGGGCCTGAACCTCGGGCTGCGCGATGCGTTCGCGCTGGCCGACTCGTTGCGCGCGAGCTGCACGCCGCAGGCCCTGCAAGCCTTCGCGGCGCGCCATCGCGTGGATCGCGCCGTGACGATCGGCGTCACGGACCTGCTGCCGCGCGTGTTCGGCGTGGGCGGTCCGCTGGCCGCCCATGCGCGCGGCGCCGCGCTCGCGGCGCTGTCCTGCGTGGCCCCGCTCAAGCACGCCGTGGCGCGGCAGATGATGTACGGCGTGCGCCGCTGAGGGGCCTCAGTAAGGTGCCTCGGTAAGGTGCCTCGGTAAGGTGCCTCGGTAAGGTGCCTCTTCAAGGTGCCTCGGTAGGGGCGGCGTCACGGAAGCGCGCCGCACCTTTCCGCAACGGTCAAGCCCCGCGGGCGGTCATTGTTGCCCGCCGCGGGGCGGCTTCGACGATATTTGCTCATTTCTTGAGCACCGCCCCCCGTTTGGCGTTAAAATCGCGCCCTCGCGTACGAACCCCACGCCTTGCCGGCCCCGTCCCCGGGCATCCGCATGCCGTCCGTTCGTCGCCATCGCGTTTATCGCCATCCGTTCATCTTCTTTCACCTATCGTGCAGATCGGCTCTCATCGTCTCCGCAACAATCTGTTCGTCGCGCCCATGGCCGGCGTGACGGATCGCCCGTTCCGCCAGCTGTGCAAGCAGCTCGGCGCCGGCTATGCGGTGTCGGAGATGGTCGCGTCGAACGCGCAGTTGTGGAAGAGCGAGAAGACCATGCGCCGCGCAAACCACGCCGGTGAGGTCGAACCGATCTCGGTCCAGATCGCGGGCGCCGAACCGGGCATGATGGCCGAGGCCGCGCGCTACAACGTCGATCGTGGCGCGCAGATCATCGACATCAACATGGGCTGCCCGGCCAAGAAGGTCTGCAATGTCGCCGCGGGGTCCGCGCTGCTGCAGAACGAGCCGCTCGTCGCGCGCATCGTCGAGGCCGTGGTGGGCGCCGTGGGCGATCGCGTGCCCGTCACGCTCAAGATCCGCACGGGCTGGGACCGCGAGCACCGCAACGCGCTGCGCGTCGCGCATATTGCCGAGAACGCGGGCATCAGCATGCTGACGGTGCATGGACGGACCCGCGCTGACCTGTATCACGGCGATGCCGAGTACGACACGATAGCCGCGGTCAAGGCGGCGGCGCGTATTCCGGTGGTCGCCAATGGCGACATCACCACACCGCAGAAGGCGCGCCACGTGCTGGCGGTCACCGGCGCCGATGCCATCATGATCGGCCGCGCGGCACAGGGCCGTCCGTGGCTGTTCCGCGAGATCGAACACTTCCTCGCGACCGGCGAACTGCTGCCGTCGCCCGAGGTCGCGGAGATCCGCGCGATCATGAACCACCATCTGGCCGATCACTACGCGTTCTACGGCGAGTTCACGGGCGTGCGCACCGCGCGCAAGCACATTGCGTGGTACACGCGCGGCCTCAAGGGGGCCAACCTGTTCCGTCACCGCATGAACACGCTCGAGACGACCGAGGCGCAGCTGCAGGCCGTGAACGCGTTCTTCGACGAGCAGGCCATGATCTCGGACAGGCTGGTGTACGTCGACGACGGTGACAACAACAACAACGACGGCGGCCACGATGCCGCCGGCAACAACAAGAAACGGGAACTGCTTGCCGCATGAGCCGCAATGCCATCGACCAATGCATCCGGGACAGCCTGGATACCTACTTTCGCGATCTCGACGGGGAAGAACCGTCGAACATGTACAACATGGTGCTCGAAGCCGTCGAGCGCCCGCTGCTGGAGGCCGTGATGGCGCGCACGGAGCGCAACCAGTCGCTCGCGGCCGCCTATCTCGGCATCAATCGCAACACCCTGCGCAAGAAGCTGCAGCAGCACGGCTTACTGTGAATCGAATCTGAATTGAAGCGTTCCCCCCGACCATGATCAAGCAAGCTCTCCTCTCCGTTTCCGACAAGACCGGCATCGTCGATTTCGCGCGCGAACTGAACGCGCTCGGCGTGGTGCTCCTCTCCACGGGCGGCACCGCCAAGCTGCTGGCCGACGCCGGCCTGCCCGTGACCGAGGTGGCCGACTACACGGGCTTCCCCGAAATGCTCGACGGCCGCGTCAAGACGCTGCACCCGAAGGTGCACGGCGGCATCCTCGCGCGCCGCGACCTGCCCGAGCACATGGCCGCGCTGGCCAAGCACGACATTCCGACCATCGACCTGCTCGTGGTCAATCTCTATCCGTTCCAGCAGACCGTGGCGAAGGACGACTGCACGCTGCCCGACGCGATCGAGAATATCGACATCGGTGGCCCGACCATGCTGCGTTCGGCCGCGAAGAACCATCGCGACGTAACCGTGATCGTCGATCCTGCCGACTACGCGCCCGTGCTCGAGGAGATGCGCGCGAACGCCAACGCGGTGGGCTACGACACCAACTTCCGCCTGGCCACCAAGGTCTTCGCGCACACCGCGCAGTACGACGGCGCGATCACGAACTACCTGACCTCCCTGGGCGAAGACAAGGCTCACCAGACGCGCAGCGCCTACCCGCAAACGCTGAACCTCGCCTTCGAGAAGGTGCAGGAAATGCGCTACGGCGAGAACCCGCACCAGTCGGCCGCGTTCTATCGCGACCTGAAGACCGTGGACGGCGCGCTGGCCAACTACGTGCAACTGCAGGGCAAGGAACTGTCGTACAACAACATCGCCGACGCGGATGCCGCGTGGGAATGCGTGAAGTCGTTCGACGCCGCCGCCGGCGCCGCGTGCGTGATCATCAAGCACGCCAACCCGTGTGGCGTGGCCCTCGGCGTGAACGCGCTCGAAGCCTACGACAAGGCGTTCAAGACCGACTCGACCTCGGCCTTCGGCGGCATCATCGCCTTCAACGTCGAGCTCGACGAGGCGGCCGCGCAAGCCGTGGCGAAGCAGTTCGTCGAAGTGCTGATCGCCCCGTCGTTCAGCACCGCCGCGCGCAACGTGTTCGCGGCCAAGCAGAACGTGCGGCTGCTGGAGATCCCGCTCGGCAAGGGCGTGAACCAGTACGACCTCAAGCGCGTGGGCGGCGGCCTGCTCGTGCAGAGCCCCGACGCGCGGAACGTACTGCAGTCCGAGCTGCGCGTGGTCACGCGCCGTCAGCCGACCGCGAAGGAAATGGACGACCTGATGTTCGCCTGGCGTGTCGCCAAGTTCGTCAAGTCGAACGCCATCGTGTTCTGCGGCGGTGGCATGACGCTCGGCGTGGGCGCGGGACAGATGAGCCGCGTGGATTCGGCGCGCATCGCGAGCATCAAGGCGCAGAACGCCGGCCTGACGCTGGCGGGTTCGGCCGTGGCGTCGGACGCGTTCTTCCCGTTCCGTGACGGCCTGGACGTGGTCGTCGATGCGGGCGCGACCTGCGTGATCCAGCCGGGCGGCTCGGTGCGCGACGACGAAGTCATCGCCGCCGCCGACGAACGCAACATCGCGATGGTGTTGACCGGCACGCGACACTTCCGGCATTAAGCCCACCGGGAGCGGAGGCGGCGTTACACTACGCCCTATTCTCTCTCCGCTCCCGACTCCTACATGCGCATCCTGGGCATCGACCCCGGCCTTCGGACCACCGGCTTCGGCGTCATCGAGAAGCACGGCAGCCGGCTTGCCTACGTCGCCTCGGGGACCATCAAGAGCAACGGCGATTCCAGCCTGCCAGAGCGCCTCAAGACGTTATACGACGGCATCAGCGAGGTCACGCGCCAGTACGCGCCCGACTGCGCCGCCATCGAGAAGGTCTTCGTCAACGTCAATCCCCAATCCACGCTGATGCTGGGCCAGGCCCGCGGCGCCGCGATCTGCGGACTCGTTGGCCATGGCTTGCCCGTGTTCGAATACACCGCCCTCCAACTCAAGGTGGCCGTGGTCGGCTACGGCCGCGCCAACAAGGAGCAGGTGCAGGAGATGGTGACGCGCCTGCTGGCGTTATCCGGCCGTCCCGGTTCCGACGCGGCCGATGCGCTCGGCGTGGCAATCTGCCACGCGAATGGCGGCGACACGCTACAGGCACTGTCGGGTCTTGCACCCGAACTCGTACGGAAGGGCATGCGCGTGCGGCGCGGCCGCCTGGTCGGATGACCCGGCCGGCAGAACGCCCGATGCCCGCCGCACCCAACTTCTCCCGGACTTCAAACGTGAACGCTTCCCGACGACACGCGCCGCGCACGGTCATCGTCATGGCGGCCGCGGCGCTGCTGGCCGCCTGTGCCTCCGCACCGCCTCCGCAGGCGCCCGCGCCCGCCGCGCCGCCGGCACCGAAGATCAAACCCCTGGTCATCGGCCACCGCGGCGCCAGCGCGCTGCGGCCCGAGCATACGCTCGCGTCGTACGCCAGGGCGATCGAGGATGGCGCGGACTTCATCGAGCCGGACCTCGTGTCGACCAAAGATGGCGTGCTGGTCTCTCGCCACGAGAACGACATCTCCGGCACCACCAACGTTTCGACACTGCCGCAGTTTGCCGACCGCAAGCGCATCAAGGTGGTAGACGGGGAGCGGTTGACGGGCTGGTTCACCGAGGACTTCACGCTGGCGGAGCTCAAGACGCTGCGCGCCCGCGAGCGCATTCCGAAGCTGCGACCCGCGAATGCGCGTTACGACGACCAGTTCGAGATCGCCACGTTCGAGGAGATCGTGAAGCTGGCCAGCCAGGGCGCGCAGAAGCGCGGGCGCCCCATCGGCATCTATCCCGAGCTCAAGCATCCGAGCTACTTCCGCGGCATCGGCCTGCCGCTCGAGGAAAAGCTGGTGTCGTCGCTGCAGGGGAACCCCTACACGCGTACCGCGCCCATCTACGTGCAGTCGTTCGAATCGGGCGCGCTGCGCACCGTCCGCCGGCTGATCGGCACGTCCATGCCGAACGTACGGATCACGCAGCTGATCGGCGGCGCGAACACGCGGCCCGCGGACTGGCGGCTCGCCGGCGACACGCGCACCTATGCCGCGATGCTGTCGCCGCTGGGCCTGCGCGAGGTGGCGACCTATGCCAACGGCATCGGCCCCGAGAAATCGCTCGTGATCCCGCGCGACGGCACCCCCCCCACCGCGCTGGTGCGCGACGCCCATGCAGCCGGCCTCGTGGTGCATCCATACACGTTCCGGCCCGAGAACAATTTCCTGCCGAAGCCGCTGCAAATTGCCGGCGATCCGTCCACGCGCAACCCGAATGGCATGGTGCGCGAGCTCGATACGTTCATCGCCGCGGGCGTGGACGGTTTCTTCACCGACGACCCCGCGCTCGGCCGCCGCGCGGCCGACGCCGTCGCACCCTGACACCCAAGCCAAGACAACCATGATCGGACGCATTGCCGGCACGCTCATCGAGAAGAATCCCCCGCATCTGCTGGTCGACTGCCACGGCGTCGGCTATGAAGTCGATGTCCCGATGAGCACGTTCTACAACCTGCCGCAGGTCGGCCAGCCCGTCACGTTGCTAACGCAGCTGATCGTGCGCGAGGACGCCCATCTGCTGTATGGCTTCGGCACCGCGGCGGAACGCAATACCTTTCGCGAGCTCATCAAGATCACGGGCATCGGCGCGCGCATGGCGCTCGCGGTCTTGTCCGGCATGTCGGTCACGGAGCTCGCGCAGGCCATCACGCTGCAGGAGGCCGGCCGCCTGACGCGCATTCCGGGTATCGGCAAGAAGACCGCGGAACGGCTGATGCTGGAACTCAAGGGCAAGCTCGGCGCGGAACTCGGCCATGCGCCGGGGGGCACGCCAGTGGCGGACTCGGCCGTGGACATCCTCAACGCGCTGCTGGCGCTCGGCTACTCGGAAAAGGAAGCCGCTCAGGCGACGAAGCAGGTACCGGCCGGCACCGGCGTCTCCGATGGCATCAAGCTCGCCCTGAAGGCGCTGTCCAAGGGTTGAGGGGCCTGACCCGGCAGGCTGGGCGAGTAGAATAGCGCCATGATCGAAACCGACAAGCTCACTGGCGCCGACCGCGCCCCCGAACGTGCTTCCGAACGCGTGATAGCGGCGACGCCCGCTTCCACGCAGGAAGAAGCGTTCGAGCGCGCGCTGCGCCCGAAGCTGCTGGACGAGTACGTCGGGCAGGAAAAGGTCCGCAGCCAGCTGGACATCTTCATGCACGCGGCGCGCAATCGCCGCGAGGCGCTCGACCACGTGCTGCTGTTCGGCCCGCCGGGCCTCGGCAAGACCACGCTGGCCCACATCATCGCGCGCGAGATGGGCGTCAGCCTGCGCCAGACCTCCGGCCCCGTGCTCGAGCGGCCGGGCGACCTCGCCGCGCTGCTGACCAACCTCGAAGCCAACGACGTGCTGTTTATCGACGAGATCCACCGGCTGTCGCCGGTCGTCGAGGAAATCCTGTATCCGGCGCTCGAGGACTACCAGATCGACATCATGATCGGGGAAGGGCCGGCCGCGCGCTCGGTCAAGCTCGACCTCCAGCCGTTTACGCTCGTCGGCGCGACCACGCGCGCGGGCATGCTGACCAATCCGCTGCGCGACCGCTTCGGCATCGTGGCGCGGCTCGAGTTCTACACGGCCGAGGAGCTGTCGCGCATCGTCATGCGTTCCTCGCAACTGCTTGGCGCGCGGATCGATGCGGATGGCGCGCTCGAGATCGCCCGCCGCGCACGCGGCACGCCGCGTATCGCCAACCGCCTGCTGCGGCGCGTGCGCGACTACGCCGAGGTCAAGGGCGACGGCACCATCACGCGCAAGATCGCCGATGCGGCGCTCGCGATGCTCGACGTCGACAGCGTCGGCTTCGACCTCATGGACCGCAAGCTGCTCGAGGCCGTGCTGCACAAGTTCGGCGGCGGCCCGGTGGGCGTCGACAACCTCGCGGCCGCGATCGGCGAGGAGCGCGACACCATCGAAGACGTGCTCGAACCCTACCTGATCCAGCAGGGCTATCTGCAACGCACGCCGCGCGGCCGCGTGGCCACGGCGTCCGCCTACCGCCACTTCGGCCTGGCGTCGCCCCAGAGCGGCGGCGCCCAAGCAGGCGGCGAACTCTTTGACGCACCCTGAGGCTCCCGGGTCGGGCAGGAATGCCTCCCGGAAGCAGTCACTGAGTTAAACGATTTAGGATTCGCCGCAAATTTTTTCGAAGTGGATTGCCGGCCCCTGCCCGGTTGTCCACAATGGTCTGCATCGGCTCCCAATCACTCGCGCCTCGGCGCCCGATGCAACCATGGTTCCCTTGTTCCGCCTTACCTCCCTTTCCCTGCTTGCCGCGCTTGCGCTCGGCGCCGGCGCCGCGCAGGCGCAGCCGAAGACGCCGCCGGCCGTCGGCCTCGCGGAGGAAGCCGTCATCAGCGGCAAGGTCATCGACATCGATCCCGACACCAAGGCCGTGCTCGTGCAGGGCCCGCGCGGCAACGTCGTGGAACTCGTGGCGGGCGACGAGGCGCGCAACTTCGGCAACATCCGCAAGGGCGACATCGTGACGCTCACGCGCGGCGCGGCCGTCGTCGCCCAGCTCGAGCCTGTGGGCAGCAAGGACGTCGCGATGGCCGAGCAGGTCGATCGCACCTCGCGCGCGGCCGAAGGCGGCAAGCCAGGCCTGACGCGAGAGGTCACGACCACCGTCACGGGCCAGATCACGAGCGTCGATGCCAAGGCACGCACGGTCACCTTCCGCGGGCCGCGCGAGAACCTGCGCACGGTCAAGGTGCAGGATCCCGCCATCGATCTCGCATCGATCAAGGTCGGGCAGATGGTCAAGATCGTACTGCGCGAAGTCATCGCCATCAGCGTCAAGTCGCCGTCCGCGGGCTAGGCCGCAACGGCTCATCAGAGGAGGTCAGCCATGAATCGACGTCAGTTCGTGACGCGCGTCACGGGATCGGGTCTTGTCGTCGCCACCGCATTCGCGGCGGGCTGCACGACCACAGGGACGGACGCACCAGCCGATGCCCCGGCGAAACGCGAGGAAATCAATGCTGGTGTCGACGGCGCGCTCAACCGGCTCTACGGCTCGGTGGACGGCGCGCGAGAACTCGGCGCGAAAGCGCAAGGCATTCTCGTGTTCCCGCGCGTGTTGTCGGCCGGACTCGGCATTGGCGGTTCGTATGGCGACGGTGCGCTGCGCGCCAAGGGCTCGACGGTGGGCTACTACCGCACCATCTCGGCCTCGGTGGGGCTGACGGCCGGCGGTCAGTCGAAGGCGCTGATCATCATGTTCATGACGCCCGAGGCGTACAACAAGTTCGTCCAGAGCAGCGGCTGGACCGTGGGCGTCGACGCCAGCGTCGCGCTTGCCAAGGTCGGCGCCAATGGCAAGATCGACACCGTCACGGGCCAGCAGCCCGTGATCGGCTTCGTGCAGACCAACGCGGGGCTGATGTTCGATGCCTCGCTCGACGGTTCGAAAATCAGCAAGCTTTCGCTGTAACGATCCGTCGCTTCCCACGCGCGCCCGACGGTATCGCATCAGGTATCGCAGGGTGTCGCATTAGCGTATCGTTTCACGGTGGCCTCCCCACGGGCGGGCCACCGGGTATCTCCAGTTCCGGGCATAATCGCGCGAAAACGCCCCGGACCGGACCCCGAGATGCCCGAACCCATCGCCACCCCAAGCACGTCTCCTGCTGGCTCGTCCCACGCCGCCTCGCCCGGTACGCATCCCCCCTCCCATACCGGCCGCGTCTATCGCTATTACGACCTTGTGATGGTGGCTTTCGTCACGGTCCTGCTGTGTTCGAACCTGATCGGCGCGGCCAAGGCGGCGCAGGTCACGCTACCGGTGATCGGTACCGTGACCTTCGGCGCGGGCGTGCTGTTCTTCCCGATCTCGTACATCTTTGGCGACGTGCTGACGGAGGTCTACGGCTACGGCCGCGACCGGCGCGTGGTCTGGGCGGGATTCGCCGCGCTGGCGTTCGCGACGTTCATGAGCGTGGTCGTGCTGAATATGCCGGTGGCGCCGTTCATGGCGGACTACCAGAAGAGCCTGCAGGACGTGTTCGGCAATACGTGGCGGATCGCGCTCGGTTCGCTGATTGCCTTCTGCTGCGGCAGTTTCACCAACAGCTTCGTGCTGGCGAAGATGAAGCTCTGGACGGGCGGCCGCTGGCTATGGTCGCGCACGATCGGTTCGACGCTCGCGGGCGAGCTCGTCGATTCTTCGCTGTTCTACGTCATCGCCTTCTACGGCATCTGGCCGCTGCACGAGGTCATCCAGGTCGCCATCGCCCAGTACGTGCTGAAGACCGCGTGGGAAGTCGTGATGACGCCCGTGACCTACAAGGTCGTGAACTTCCTCAAGCGCGCGGAGAACGAGGACTGGTTCGACCACCACACGAACTTCACGCCGTTCCGCCTGCGCGTCTGAAGCGGGTCATCCCCGCTTACGGCACGCGGCGATCCACCTCGTCGAGCGTCATCGCCGCGAGGTGGCTCACGTCACCCCATTGCAGCAGCGTCAGATGCGCGCTGTCGCAGCGCAGGCGATTGACGCTGGCATTGAGCAGTTCATGCTGGCGCGGCGCTTCCAGCGTCATACCCGTGGCCTCGCGATAGAGGCAATCCAGCACGCCGCCATGCGCGACCAGCGCGATGCGCTCGCCCGGGTGCCGGCGCGACAGCGACAGCGCGATCTCTACCGCGCGATCCTGGAATTCGCGCAGCGATTCGCCGCGCTCGGGCGCATAGTCGGGCACGCGCGCCTGCCAGCGCGCGAAATCCTCGGGGCGCTGCTCGGAGACCTCCGCATAGGTCATCCCCTCGAGCACGCCATAGCAGCGCTCGCGCAGCTGACGCTCGGAACGCACGGTCTGCCCCAGGGCCTCGGCCAGCGGCGTGGCGGTCTGCATCGCGCGGCCGAGGTCGCTCGAATACACGGCGTCGATCGGCTCCCCGGTGAGCGCCTCCGCCAGCGCGCGCGCCTGCGCGCGGCCCGTCTCGTTCAGCGGGACGTCGAGCTGCCCCTGCAGGCGCCGCTCGCGGTTCCAGGCCGTCTCGCCATGACGGATCACGATCAGGTGGGTAAAGGCCAGCGGCCCGGTGCTTAACGACATGCCATTTCCTTTTGGGGGCGGCTTTTCTGGTGCAGCCTTTTCCTGAGCAACTACGGGGGCCGCTTGTTCAGGCCCGAGCGATGAGCTTCGGGTTCAGCGTGTACGTGCCCGTGTAGCTCGCCTGGCCGAGCACGTGGCCCTGGATGGCGTCCAGCACCTGCGCACCCGTGAAGCGGCCCTCTATCGGCAGACGGTCGATATCGAGCGCGTACACCGTGAACACGTAGCGATGCGGGATCGTGTCGTTCCACGGCGGGCACGGACCGTCGTAGCCGTAGTAGTCGCCCTTCATGTCCGGATCGTTCGCGAACCAGTTCGTGTAGTCGTTCACTCCGTGACGGAGGCCGCCCGCGGTCGCGGTGCCCACCAGCGCGTCGGGGCCCGGTTTGCCGCGCGCGATCACGCCGTCGCTGTGCGTGCCCGCGGAAATCGTGTTCAGGCCAGGCGGAATGTCGATGAGCACCCAGTGGAAGAACCCGACGCGCGGCATCGACGCCGGAATCTCGCGCCCTTCCTTGTTCACGTCATCAGCCTGGCTCGGCACGTCCCGCTCGTGGCAGATGAGCACGAACGAGCGCGTGCCGTGCGGAATGTCGTCCCAGTGGAGGTCGGGATTGCGGTTCGTGGACAGCGTCACGTGCGTGGCCGCGTCGGGCACGCAGAAGGCGAACTCGCCGGGAATCGGCGCGTTGTCGGCGAAAGCCTTGCTCCAGAGTTTCATCGAGTGCTCCTTCTTGAGTTCATGCCGCGTTGCCCGGAGGCACGCGCAGCCAGAATGTCACGGGACCGTCGTTGGTCAGGCTGACCTGCATCATCGCGCCGAATTCCCCGGTCTCGACCGTCGGATGGGCGGCGCGCGCGCGGGCCACGAAATGATCGTAGAGCCGGCGGCCGTCCTCGGGCGACGCGGCGGGCGTGAAGCTGGGCCGCGTGCCGCTGTTGGTATCGGCGGCGAGCGTGAACTGCGATACCACGAGCAGCCCGCCCGCCTTGCCCTGCCCGTCGATGTTCTGAACGGACAGGTTCATCTTGCCCGCGTCGTCGGAGAACACGCGGTAAGCGAGCAGCTTGGCCAGCAGGCGTTCGGCCTGCGCCTCGCCGTCGCCGCGCTCCGCGCAGACGAGCGCCAGCAGTCCCGCGCCGATCTCGCCCGTGACGCGGTCGCCAACGGTGACGCGCGCCTGCGACACGCGCTGGATCAGCGCGATCATGCCAGCGTGATGCGTGCGAAGCGGCGCTTGCCGACCTGCACCACAAACGTCCCCGCTTCCACCTTCAGACCCTTGTCGGCGACAGGGGTGCCATCGATCTTCACGCCACCCTGCTCGATGTTGCGGTTGGCTTCGGACGTGGAGGGCACGAGGTTCGCCTGCTTCAGCAACTGGGCGATGCCGAGCGGCGCGCCCGACAGTCGCACTTCGGGAATGTCGTCCGGAATGCCGCCGCGCGCGCGGTGGTTGAAGTCCTCGAGCGCGCGATCGGCCGCCTCCGCGCTATGGAAGCGCGTGACGATTTCCTGCGCGAGCGCCACCTTGCAGTCGCGCGGATTGCGGCCCAGCGCGATCTCCTGCTTCATCAGGTCGATCTCGCTCATCGGGCGGAACGACAGCAGCGTGAAGTACTGCCACATCAGGTCGTCCGAGATGCTCATCAGCTTGCCGAACATGTCGTTCGGGGCTTCAGTCACGCCGATGTAGTTGTTCTTCGACTTCGACATCTTCTCTACGCCGTCCAGCCCCACGAGCAGCGGCATGGTCAGGATGCACTGCGGCTCCTGTCCGTACTCCTGCTGCAGCGCGCGGCCCACCAGCAGGTTGAACTTCTGGTCCGTGCCGCCGAGCTCGATGTCGGCCTTGAGCGCGACCGAGTCGTAGCCCTGCATCAGCGGATAAAGGAACTCATGGACCGAAATCGGAATCCCAGACCGGAACCGCTTGGTGAAGTCGTCGCGTTCCATCATCCGCGCCACCGTGTACTTGGCCGCGAGCTGGATCATGCCTCGCGCGCCGAGCGGATCGCACCATTCGCTGTTGTAGCGGATCTCGGTGCGGTCCGGGTCGAGCACGAGGCTCGCCTGGCGGTAGTAGGTCTGGGCGTTGGCCTCGATCTGCTCGCGCGTGAGCGGCGGACGTGTGGTGTTCCGCCCAGACGGATCGCCGATGGTGGAGGTGAAATCGCCGATGAGGAAGATGACCTGATGGCCGAGGTCCTGCAGCTGGCGCAGCTTGTTGAGCACCACGGTGTGGCCGAGGTGGATGTCCGGCGCGGTGGGGTCGAGACCGAGCTTGATCCGGAGCGGCACGCCCGTGGCCTCGCTGCGCGCAAGCTTCTGCGCCCACTCGGCCTCGATCAGCAGTTCGTCGCAGCCGCGCTTGGAGATCTCCAGCGCCTGCATCACCGACGGTGTCAGGGGATATTTGGCCGCGACGGCCGGGGAAACATCAGTCATGACGTAAGTCGTTGAAATACATGGAAAATCCGCGCTGGCAACCAAAATTTTCTCTGGTATAATCCGCGCTTTCTATGTCGCCGTAAGCAGAGACCCATGAGTCTCGCGTGCCAGGCGGCAAACCGCCATTGTAGGGTAGGCGGCAAACAATCAAGGCCGTGCCGCACCTCGGGGGAGGAAGGCAGACGACACACATCGTTGCGGACGCGTGCCCGTTACACAAAGAGTGAATTTTACGTGATGTGGTCCAGACTCCGCGAAGTTTTCGCGCGCGAGCTGGTGGTGCTCGTCGACCCCACCAATCCCTTGCATGCGCGCCGGCGCAAGCAACTGACGGCTTCCGTCGGTACCGTGTTCACGCTCGGCATGGCCGCGGCGATGGGCGTGGCCCCGCGCAATGCCTATGACGATCCCGAGGCGCCCCGGGTCCAGGAATCCATGCGCCTGCCCGACCTGCAACAGCAGCTCGCGCAGCTCACCGACGCCGAGAGCGATGTCTATATCCGCCAGGAGCACATGCAGCGCGGCGACACCATCGCCGCCCTGCTCCGCCGCCTCGGCGTGGACGATCCCGACGCGCAGTCGTTCATCGTGAAGAACCGTACCGCGCGCGGCCTCTTCGACCTCGCCCCCGGTCAGATCGTGCAGGCGCAGGTCGATGAGGACAACCTGCTGGTGTCGCTGCAGGCCAACCTTGGCGGCGATGCCGCCTCGTCCCGCGAGCTCGTGATCGAGCGCGTGGCGCCGTCCCGGCCGCAGGGCGAGTACACGTACAAGGCCCGCGTCAACACCGTCGACAACGATCTGCGCTACGAGATGGCCTCCGGCGCGATCGACGGGCGCGGCTTCTTCAAGGCGATGGACGCGGCCAACGTGCCCGACGACATCGTCGCGCAGATGATCTCGATCTTCTCGGGCGTCATCGACTTCCATCACGACATCGCCAGCGGCGACCGCTTCCGCATCATCTTCGAAGCTGGCTTCCGCGACGGCACGTTCGTGCGCAACGGCCGCGTGATCGCCGTCGAGCTCATCAACCGCAATTCGCTGCATCAGGCGCTGTGGTTCGCGCCGGAAGATGGCGGCCAGGGCGGGTACTACACGTTCGATGGCCGCAGCATGAAGCGCCCCTTCCTGCGTTCGCCGATCGAGTTCTCGCGCGTGTCGTCGGGCTTTGGCGGCCGCGACCATCCGCTCCATCATCAGTGGGCACAGCACAAGGGCGTGGATTTCGCGGCGCCGCAGGGCACGAAGGTCTTCGCGTCCGGCGACGGCACCGTGGACTTCGTGGGCCAGCAGAACGGCTACGGCAATATCGTCGTGCTCGAGCACGCGGGCGGCTATTCGACCTACTACGCGCACCTGTCGCGCTTTGCCACGCTGCGGCAGGGTCAGCACGTGTCGCAGGGCGAGGTCATCGGCTACGTCGGCCAGACGGGGTGGGCGACCGGCCCGCACCTGCACTACGAGTTCCGCTACAACGACGTGCCGCAGAACCCGCTGACCATTACGCTGATGGAAGCGCCGGCGCTGACCGGCAAGGCCCGCCAGGAATTCCTGAGCTACACCAGCAACATGCTTGGCCGCATCAACGCGCTGCGCACCTACAACGTCCTGACCGCCGCCAACTGACATGACCGCCCCGTCCGCCGTGCCCACGGATTGCTATATCGGCCTGATGTCGGGCACCAGCATGGACGGCGCGGACGGCGTGCTCGTGGACTTGTCCGGGCCGCGCCCCGTCGTGCGCGCGGCCGCGCACGAACCGTTTCCGCCCGCCCTGCGCGAGGCGTTCGGCGCGCTCCAGCAACCCGGCGACGACGAGATCCATCGCGAGGCCATGGCCGCGAACGCGCTCGCCCGCGTGTACGCGGCCTGCGTGGCCACGCTGCTACGCATGGGGCAGACCCGTGCCGACGCGGTCACCGCCATCGGCGCGCATGGCCAGACCATCCGTCATCGTCCGGGCCAGTACGACGGCATCGGCTACACGCGGCAGAGCCAGCATCCGGCGCTGCTGGCCGAGCTGACCGGCATCGACGTGGTGGCCGATTTCCGCAGCCGCGACATCGCGGCGGGCGGCCAGGGCGCGCCGCTCGTGCCGGCCCTGCATGCCGCGCTATTCGGCGCGCCCGACGAGACGCGCGTGATCTGCAATATCGGGGGCATCTCGAACATCAGCATCGTGCCGGCAGCCGAAACCCGGCGCCCGGTATCGGGCTTCGATTGTGGCCCCGGCAACGCGCTGCTCGACGACTGGGTCCAGCGCCATCGCGGCGTGCCGTTCGACGAGGACGGCCAATGGGCCGCGTCCGGCCGCCCCGATGCCGCGCTGCTCGCCCGCTGCCTCGACGAACCGTATTTCCGCATGCCGCCGCCCAAGAGCACGGGCCGCGACCTGTTCCATCGTCATTGGCTGCAGAATTGCCTCGATGCGAGCGGGGCGCGCGCCCCGGCGCCCGTCGATGTACAGGCCACGCTCGCCGTGCTGACCGCGGAGGCCATCGCGCGCGATGTTCGGCGCCATGCGGCCGACGCGCGCCGGCTGATCGTCTGCGGCGGCGGTGCGCGCAATGGCTTCGTCATGCGCCAGCTCGCGCTGGCGCTGCCCGGCGTGGCCGTGCAGACGACCGACGATTTCGGCGTTCCCGTGTCGCAGGTGGAGGCGATTGCGTTTGCGTGGCTGGCGCGCCAGTGCGTGCATCGCGCGCCCGGCAATGTGCCGACCGTTACCGGGGCCGCGGGGCCGCGCGTGCTTGGCGCGATCTATCCTCGCTGACAAAAAAAAACGCACCGTACGGTGCGCTTTTTTTATGCGAAGGACTGGCGTCGATCAGACCGAGAACGACGAACCGCAACCGCAGGTCGTGGTGGCGTTCGGGTTCTTGATCACGAACTGGGCGCCGTTGATGTCTTCCTTGTAGTCGATCTCGGCGCCAACCAGATACTGGTAGCTCATCGAGTCGATCAGCAGGGTGACGCCGTTCTTGTCCAGCGTGGTGTCGTCTTCGTTGACGTCTTCATCGAACGTGAAACCGTACTGGAAGCCGGAGCAGCCACCGCCCTGCACGAACACGCGCAGCTTCAGGTCGGCGTTGCCCTCTTCCTCGATCAATTGCTTGACCTTGTCGGCCGCACTGTCAGTAAAGACGAACGGTGCCGGCACGTCCTCGGTGACGGGTGCCTCTGCGACTGCGTTCATGGGGGGTTCTCCTAGTTAGATACGCTCGTATTCTAAGCGCTACGGAAAGATCGTGCCGAAACCCCTCGCATTCAAGGGGCACTGGTGCGGAAAGCCTGATGTCCGCTGCTCATGCAGCCTCGGGCGCGTCCGGCTGGGACACGTCCTTGCGGTCGGCTTCGACCAGTTCGGCGGCCACCGCCGCCGGGGCGGACAGGTTCGGCAACGCCTTCGGCTCGCCCTGCGCCAGCGGCACCAGACGGCCCTCGACGAGGGCGCCCTGATGCATCTCCAGCGCTGCGTAATGCACTTCTCCATAGACACGCGCATTGGGCTGGAGTTCGAGCAGTTCCGCCGCGTGTACCGGGCCCGTCACACTGCCGTTCAGGATGAGATGACCGACGCGCACTTCCCCTTCGATCACGGCCTTTTCGCTCAACACGAGCATGCTCGGCTTGCCCTCGGTACCTGTCACGTTGCCGCGCACCCGGCCATCCAGTCGCAATCCCCCGGCAAATGTCACGTCGCCCACGATCACGGCATCCGCGCCGATCAACGTGTCGATGGACAATCCTTTCTTTTTCGAGAACATGTTGTTTTCTCCTGAATCCTGCTTCCTGCGTCCCGCTTCCGCGCTGCCCTACGGCGTGGCCGACTGCGTCGCCCGCACCTGTCCGTTCTGGACGATTCGTACCGACACCGCGCGGATCTCCGCGTCCGGCGGCACCGCGAGGTCGCCCTCGAGGCGCTGGTAGTGCTGGAACTTCACCTTCGGCAGCGCGGCGCCGCCCGCTTGCGGCACCGTCAGTGTCAACGGCTTGCCCGCACGCATCGCCGACACCGTGAACTCGAGGCTGCCCTGAAACTCGGGCTGCGGCACGAAGGCGCGCGACCCGCCCTGCATGACCAGCAGCCGGTAATGCACGGCGTGCGGCTGCGCCTCGTCACGCGCCACGCGGAAACTCCGCACATGCACGCCCGACGTACCCGACGTACCCGACATATCGTCGGCAGCCGGCAGCAGCGTCTCGAAGAACCCGAGGTCCTCCTTCAGCTGCGCGGTCTCCGCCTCCGCGGCCTTCAACTGCTCCGCGAGCCGTTCCTGCGCGGCGCGGGCCATGCGCAACTCCGCCTCGACCGTGTCGGCGCCCGCGCGCAGCCGGTCCCGTTCGTCGGTGGCGGCTTTCAGCTGGGCCACCAATTCGGCCTGCGCAGGCGCCGGCTGCGGCGCACGCGCTTCGAGAAGCTCGGGCGTCCGGTGCGCCGGCACCGTACGCTGTCCAGCGTCGTACGCCCACCAGGCCGCGCCCGCCCCAACGGCGAGCAGCAGCACGGCACCGAGTGCCGAGCTACGCCACGGACGGTGCGCGCGAATCACGGCCCGCGAACCGCGCAAGCCTCTGCGTGGGCGCAGCGGCCGGTATTTCATGCGATCTCCTGCAACTGCGCCGCGAATGTCTCGGCGGGCGTGCATTATCCCTCCAAATCCATGACAGGCGCGGGATTTGGCAACACTTTCAGATGATTCGGCGAAATTGCCACGTTTTGGGTCAGAGACAGACCGCAAAAAAAAAACCGCACGCCAGGCGTGCGGTTTTTTTGTCCTCGCGGCATCCGGAGAACCGGATGCGACGATGGCGCATTAACGCTTCGAGAACTGCTTCCGGCGACGTGCCTTGTGCAGACCGACCTTCTTACGCTCGACTTCACGCGCGTCGCGGGTCACGTAGCCTGCCTTCGACAGGGTCGACTTCAGCGTTGCATCGTAGTCGATCAGGGCACGGGTGATACCGTGGCGCACGGCACCGGCCTGGCCGGTTTCGCCACCGCCGTTCACGTTGACCTTGATGTCGAAGGTCTGCGCGTGAGCGGTCAGCTCCAGCGGCTGACGCACGATCATCAGGGACGTTTCGCGAGCGAAGTATTCCTGAATGGGCTTGCCGTTGACGATGATGTCGCCCTTGCCCGACTTGATGAAGACACGAGCCACAGCGCTCTTGCGGCGGCCAGTACCGTAATTCCAGTTACCGATCATGGTTTGGCCCCTTAGATGTCCAGCGTCTTAGGCTGCTGTGCTTCATGCGGATGCTCGGCTTCGGCGTAAACCTTCAGCTTCTTGATCATCGCATAGCCCAGCGGGCCCTTCGGCAGCATGCCCTTCACAGCCTTTTCCAGGGCACGGCCCGGGAAACGCTGCTGCATCTTGCCGAACGTCGTTTCGTAGATACCGCCCGGGTAACCCGAATGGCGATAGTACTTCTTGTCTTGTTCCTTGGTACCCGTGACGCGCAGCTTCGCCGCGTTGACGATGATGATGTAATCGCCCGTGTCGACGTGCGGGGTGAACTCCGGCTTGTGCTTGCCGCGCAGTCGGCGTGCCACTTCGCTGGCAACACGGCCGAGGACCTTGTCCGTCGCGTCAATCACGTACCAGTCGCGCTTTACCTCATGAGGCTTGGCGGAAAAGGTCTTCATGATTTTTTCCTGACTATTGAGAGTTGCCCAGTGTGACGGTCGCCGTTTTAGCGTCCTGTCTTCCGGGGGCAACGACCGGAAAAGTCGTCGATTATACTGCGAGGCCGGGAGATGGCACAAGCGAAAAAAAACCCAAGCGGCTTAGGCTTGGGTTCGAATCCACCAAAGGAGGAGGGTGGAGGAGACACTTGGAGATCGGCAGCTTTGGGTTCGGTGACCGTGGGTAGGAACCCGGTTCGGTTTCGCACACCAATGTGCTGTCGTTCAATGCTTCGAATTATACAGCCGGGTCTTGCGGGCGCAAGGGAATTTGCACTGCGAAATACGATTTCGCATTATAGAATGCTTTATGCGCCTCTAACTGCGCAGTAAAACGCTTTGTAAACAAGGACTTATCACACTTTTGCGCATGATGCGCGGCCGCGACACTAGAGTAAACCTTCCAAAAACTGCGGGAAATCCCTGCCATCCCTCGGTGGGGAGCGATGATATGGCATTGCGGAAGGCAAGATGCGCCACCCTATTGGAAACACACAAGGAACGAACAGAATGGAATGCAAAGTGACATGGATGGGCCCGGAAGGCATGAGCTTCGTGGCCCAGACCGGCAGCGGCCATATCGTGGCGATGGACGGCGCACCCGATGGGGGCGGCAATAATCTGGCCCCGCGTCCGATGGAAATGGTGTTGCTGGGGACCGGCGGCTGCACGGCCTATGACGTGGTGCTGATCCTGAAGCGCGGCCGCCAGGACGTACGTGGCTGCAGCGTCAAGCTCGAGGCCGAGCGCGCGAACGAGGACCCGAAGGTGTTCACGCGCATCAATTTTCATTTCGTGGTGACGGGCCGCAACCTGAATCCGGCGACGGTGGAGCGCGCGATCACGCTGTCGCACGACAAGTACTGCTCGGCGTCGATCATGCTGGCGAAGACCGCCGAGATCACGCACACGATGGAGATCGTGGAAGGCTGATGGCGGAGGGCCAAGGAAGGCGAAGAAGCAAAGCAGGCCGATAAGCCGGATTCTGTGCGCCTGGCCGCCTTGCGGCGGACCCGGCGTGACAACCATTCCTCTAGGCCGGTCGTTACCGACCGGCTCCAGCTCCCTACCCGCAGGCTCAGCGGGCCGCCTCGATGCCTGCCTATTTGGGATTGCTCCAGGTGGAGGTTACCGCGTTTCACCCTTCCCGCCGGGCGAACCCGATGGGAAGACTCGTCTCTGTGGCCCTATTCCGCACGTTGCCGTGGATGGCTGTTAGCCAACACCCTGCCCTGTGGAGTCCGGACTTTCCTCCCCTTGGCCGTTACCAGCCAAGCAGCGATTGTCTGGCCTGCTTTGCGGCCCGCAGTCTATCACCGACGGCGCCCGGGGCGAAATACCGATCGATCGTCGTAGTACGCGGGGTCCGCGTTATCGGCGCACCAGCCGGGAACGCCCATTACGGGCAGCGGCGCGAAGCTGCGGCCGCGCAGCGTGTCGCGTGCGGCTTCCAGCGAAGCCGCCAGCGCGCGGTCGATCGCCTCCAGCGGACTGTTCACCGGTAGCCGCAGCGGCCACGCGTGGGCCGTGACGGACTTGTACGGTGTCACCAGCTTTTCCAGCAGCGCATGGCCGAAAGGCACCACGGCACAGTCGGTGCCCCACCGCGCTCGCGCGTCCACGAATAGTGTCCGCCACTGAAAATCGCGCAATGCCGCCTCGAGCGTGGCGTCTTCGTAGAGAAAGATCACCGCGTTCTCGTCGAACAGCGTGGCCGCATCGCGTGCGCTGCCGCGGCCGCCGTCCGCGTTGCCGATTCCCGCGCGCGCGATCTCCTCCGCCTGCAGGCGGTTGAGCCATTGCTTGGTTTCGGGGAAATGGCGCCACACGAGCGCGTTGAACGCGTCGTGCAGGTTGTCGCGGGTAGGGACTTCGCCGGTGGCGAAGATATGCGATTCGTACGCGGTATCGACAGGCAGGCGGTCCTGCGGCACGAAGCGCAGCGGCAGCCCACGCGCATTGCGCAGGCCGGCCACGCGGCGGTTCAGCGTGGCGTGGAGCGGACCTTCCGCGTCCACGCCGTGCCCGATCGCGGCACCAATCTCGGCAAAGAGCCGAAACCACGGGCGGCGCCAGTCGATGCCGCGCCAGTCCTCGCGCATATGGCGCTCAGGCTGCCGAGCGGGCCTTCCAGCGCATCGTCTCGCCGGCGCGCAGCGGCACCAGCGTCGTCTCGCCGTACGGCACTTCCGTCGGCAATTCCCAGTCTTCGCGCGCGAGCGTCAGCGTGCCCGTGTTGCGCGGCAGGCCGTAGAACGCCGGTCCGTTGAAACTGGCGAAGGCTTCGAGCTTGTCGAGCGCGCCCGCGTTGTCGAACGCTTCCGCATACAGCTCCATGGCGTGCAGCGCCGTGTAGCAACCCGCGCAGCCGCACGCGTGTTCCTTGAGGCCGCGCGCGTGCGGGGCGCTGTCGGTGCCGAGGAAGAAGCGCTCGCTGCCCGACGTGGCGGCTTTTACCAGCGCCTCGCGGTGCAGCTCGCGCTTGAGCACGGGCAGGCAGTAGTAGTGCGGACGAATGCCGCCGATGAAGATGGCATTGCGGTTGTACAGCAGATGGTGCGCCGTGATGGTCGCGCCGATCGGGCCTTCCGCATCGCGCACGTATTCGGCGGCGTCTTTGGTCGTGATGTGTTCGAACACGACCTTCAGGCCCGGAAAATCGCGGCGCAGCGGCTTCATCACGCGCTCGATGAACACAGCCTCGCGGTCGAAGAGGTCGATGTCGCCATCGGTCACCTCGCCATGCACGAGCAGCGGCAGGCCTTCGCGCTCCATCGCTTCCAGCGTCTTCGCGCAGCGGCGGATGTCCGTCACGCCCGCGTCGCTGTTGGTGGTCGCGCCGGCCGGATACAGCTTGACCGCATGCACGAAGCCGCTCGCGCGCGCCGCCTTGATTTCCTCGGGCGGGAGGTTGTCGGTCAGGTACAGCGTCATCAGCGGCTCGAACGACATGCCGGCGGGCAGCGCCGCGAGGATGCGCTCGCGGTAGCCGCGGGCCTGCTCGACCGTGGTCACGGGCGGCTTGAGGTTCGGCATGATGATCGCGCGCGCGAACTGGCGTGCGGTGTCGGGCAGCACGGCCGCGAGCGCCGCGCCGTCGCGCAGGTGCAGGTGCCAGTCGTCCGGGCGGGTGATGGTCAGCGTTTGGGTCATGGTTGCAGAATCAGAATGGCGCGGTAGTCGTTCACATTGGTGCGCGTGGGCCCGGTGACCACGAGGTCTCCGATCGCGTCGAAGAAGCCCCAGGCATCGTGCGCGTCGAGCTGGCGTCGCGCGGGTGTGCCGGCGGCATCGGCCCGCGCGAGCGAGGTCGGATCGGCGATCGCGCCGGCATTGTCCTCGGAGCCGTCGATACCGTCGGTATCGGCCGCAATCGCGTGCACGCCGGGCGCGCCGCCGAGCTCGACCACGAGGGACAGCAGGAACTCGGAGCAGCGGCCGCCGCGCGCGCCGGTCGCGCCCGCCGGCAGCGTCACCGTGCATTCTCCGCCCGAAATCAGCGCCACGGGGGCGGCGAACGGCGCATTGTACGCGCGAATTTCGCGTACGAGCGCCGCGTAGACCTGCGCAACCTCGCGCGCCTCGCCCGTGACCGTGTCGCCGAGCACCACGGGTTGAATGCCATGCGCGCGGAAGACCGCCGCGGCCGCTTCGAGGCTGCCGTGGGCGGTCGCGATCATGCGATTGTCCACGCGGCCGAACAATGGGTCGCCCGGCTTCGGCGTCTCATCGATCTCCCCGCGCGCGCCGCGTTCCAGATGGGACTGGACGCTGGCGGGCACGTTGGCGCCGAAGCGGCGCAGGATGGCCAGCGCGTCGGCATAGGTGCTGGGATCGGGCACGGTCGGGCCGGACGCGATCGCGCTCGGGTCGTCGCCCGCCACGTCGGAGACGATCAGCGTCGTCACCGGCGCGCGGCTGGCCTGCGCGAGCCGGCCGCCCTGGATGCGCGAGATGTGCTTGCGCACGATGTTCATGTCGGTGATCGGCGCGCCGCAACGCAGCAGCTCGCGCGTCGTGGCCTTGAGGTCGGCCATGGAAATGCCTTCGGCCGGCAGCGACAGCAGGCTCGAGCCGCCGCCCGAGACCAGCACGATGAGCCGGTCGTTCTCGGTCAGCGCCTTTACGCGCGCGAGGATGTCCGCGGCGGCCTGCTCGCCAGCCTCGTCGGGTACCGGATGGCCAGCCTCGATCACGCGAATATGGTCGGTCGGCATGCCGTGCGCATAGCGCGTGACCACCAGCCCCTCGAGCGTGGCGCTGCCCTGGTACGCGCGCTCCACCGCGGCGGCCATCGATGCGGCGGCTTTGCCGGCGCCGACGACCAGCGTGCGGCCGCCCGCGTGCGGCGGGGGCAGATGCGCGGCGACGATCTCGAGCGGGTCCGCGGCGGACACGGCCGCGCGGAAGGATTCCCGCAGCAGCGCGCGGGCACTGTCGCGGCGCGCGTCCGGCACCGCCTCAGCGGCATGGCGTGCGGGATCGGGAGTGGGATTCGAGGTGGAGGTGGGATGGCTCATCGCGGCGCCGCTCACAGCGCCTCCGCGATCGCGCGGCCCAGATCGGCGGTATTCGCGGTGCCGCCGATGTCGCGGGTCAGCGGCGCGTGCGCGGGGCCGGCCGCCAGCACCTTCTCGATCGCGGCCAGCACGGCGGCGCCCGCCTCCGGGTGGCCGAGGTGCTCGAGCATCATGCCGCCGCACCAGATCTGGCCGATCGGGTTGGCGATGCCGCGCCCCGCGATGTCGGGCGCGGAGCCGTGGACGGGCTCGAACAGGCTCGGGAACGTGCGGTCGGGGTTGATGTTGGCCGACGGCGCCACGCCGATCGTGCCCGTGCAGGCCGGGCCGAGGTCCGACAGGATGTCGCCAAACAGGTTACTGGCCACGACCACGTCGAACCAGTCGGGATGCTGGACGAAATGCGCCGTCAGGATGTCGATGTGGTATTTGTCGACGTTGATTCCCGGGTAGTTCGCGGCCATCGCCTCCACGCGCTCGTCCCAGTACGGCATCGTGATCGAGATGCCGTTGGACTTGGTCGCAGAGGTCAGGTGCTTCTTGGGCCGTTTCTGCGCCAGCTCGAACGCGAACTTCAGAATGCGGTCGACGCCCGTCCGGCTCATCACGGTTTCCTGCACCACGATCTCGCGGTCCGTGTTCGGGAACATGCGCCCGCCGATGCTCGAATACTCGCCCTCGGTGTTCTCGCGCACCACGTAGAAGTCGATATCGCCGGGCTTGCGGTCCGCCAGCGGGCTCTTGATGCCCGGCAGCAGGCGCACCGGGCGCAGGTTTACGTACTGGTCGAACGACCGGCGGAATTGCAGCAGGGAGCCCCACAGCGACACGTGGTCGGGCATTTTCGCGGGCCAGCCCACCGCGCCGAAATAGATCGCGTCGTACTTCGTGAGCGTGTCGAACCAGTCGTCCGGCAGCATCTTGCCGTGCTTCTCGAAATACGCGTAGCTCGAAAAATCGAAATGGTCCCACTGGAAATCGATGCCGAAGCGGCGCGCGGCGGCGTCCATCGCGCGAATGCCTTCAGGCATGACTTCCGTTCCAATGCCGTCTCCGGGAATGACTGCGATCTTGTATTGGCTCATGGCGGGGGCGCTCTCAGTGTGCGTTCGGGGGGGTGAACGGGCGGGCGTGACACGCGAATGCCGCGGCGGCTTGGCAGCGCCGCGCACGCGCGTGATAATCTGCGCATTCTATTGCAAAGCGGCAGCCCCCTGCCGCGCCGGGTTCCCGCCATGTGCCAGTTGCTAGGCATGAACTGCGCCACGCCGACCGACGTGACGTTCTCCTTTACGGGCTTCGCCTTGCGCGGCGGCCTGACCGACCATCATTCCGACGGATTCGGGGTGGCGTTCTTCGAGGACAAGGCCTGCCGCCTGTTCATCGACAATCAGTCCGCCGGCACCTCTCCGGTCGCGGACCTGATCAAGCGCTACCCGATCAAGTCCAAGAACGTGATCTCTCATATCCGAAAGGCCACGCAAGGGACCGTGCGGCTGGAGAACTGCCATCCGTTCATGCGCGAACTGTGGGGCCGGCACTGGATCTTCGCCCACAACGGCGACCTGAAGAATTTCAGCCCGTTTTTGTCGGGCGTGTACCAGCCCGTGGGCGATACCGACAGCGAACTCGCGTTCTGCACGCTGATGCAGGGCCTGCGCAAGCGGTTTCCGGGCTCACAGCCGCCACTGAACGAACTGTGCCACGCGCTGGCCGACATCACGCGCGACATCACGCTGCACGGCGTCTTCAACTACCTGCTGTGCAACGGGCAGGCGCTGTTCGCGCACTGCTCGACGTACCTTTACTACATCGTGCGCCAGTGGCCGTTCTCCGAGGCCCATCTGATCGACGCGGATCTGTCGATCGATTTCGCGCAGGTCACCACGCCGGACGACCGGGTGGCCGTCATCGCCACCGCGCCGCTCACGGATAACGAGACCTGGACGCGCTTCGCCCCAGGCGAACTGATGATGTTCGAGAACGGCCTGCCGACGATGACGCTGACTGTGCCGATTCCGCCCGAAGTCCAGGCCAAGAACGCCGCCAATACTGCCTGCACCTGACCGGCAGCTTTGCGTTTTGCGAAAAACAGGTCTGCGCTAGCCACCTCTCACACCCTGCATCCGCCTGAGATACTTCGCGATCGGATTTGAACGATCAGGAGACAGAAGGATGTTGGGCTCGAAGCAGATTTCGAAGAAACGCGCGACGCTGCGGCAATGGGCATGGGGCGCCGCCGCACTGATGACGGCGATGCTGGCGGGAACCGCCAGCGCGGCCTGGCCCGAGAAGGCCGTGACCATCGTGGTGCCCTGGCCCGCCGGCGGTCCGTCGGACATTGCCGCGCGGCCGCTGTCGAAGGGCCTCTCGGAAGCGCTCGGCCAGCCGTTCGTGATCGACAACCGCGCCGGCGCGGGCGGCAACATCGGCACCAACCTCGTCGCAAAAGCCAAGCCGGACGGCTACACGCTGATGATCACGGCCAGCGGCCCGATCGTCATCAACCAGCATCTCTACAAGAAGATGCCGTTCGACGCGAAGACGGACCTCAAGCCCATCACCAACCTGCTCAAGGTGCCGCAGGTGATCGTCGTGCATCCGTCCGTGCCCGTGAACAACCTTCAGGAACTGATCGCGTACATCCGCGCGCAGAAGGGCAATTTCTCGTGGGCGTCCGCCGGCAATGGCACGACCCAGCATATGACGGGCGAGCTCCTCAAGAACATGACGAAGCTCGAGATGAACCATATCCCGTTCAAGGGTTCGGCGCCGGCCATCAACGACCTTGTCGGCGGCCATGTGCCGATGCTGATCGACAGCACGATCGCCGTGGTACCGATGATCAAGAGCGGCAAGGCCAAGGCCATCGCCGTCACGGGCAAGCAGCGCGCGTCGCAGCTGCCCGACGTGCCCACCGTCGAAGAGTCTGGGGTCAAGGACCTCAAGGGCTTTGAATCGTACGCGTGGTACGGCCTCTTCGCGCCGGCCAATACCCCCGCCGATATCGTCGCCAGGCTGGAGAAGGCGTCGCTCGACTACATGCGCACGCCGGAGTTCAAGCACGTGCTGGAGAGCGCGAGCTCGCAGTACGTGGGCAGCGATCCCGCCGCGTTTGCCGCGTTCATCAACGAGGACGCAAAGCGCTGGGCCAGGATCGCCCCGACGCTGAACCCCACGCTCGATTAATGTTCCCGATGACCACCATTCAGACCTCTCCTTCCCGCAACGGCGGCCAGATCCTCGTGGAAGCGCTGCGGCGCAACCACGTGGACACCATCTACTGCGTCCCCGGCGAAAGCTACCTGCCCGTGCTCGACGCGCTGGCGGACCACGACAGCATCCGCACGATCGTCACGCGCCATGAAGGCGCCGCGTCGAACATGGCGGACGGCTACGGCAAGCTGACGGGCCGTCCTGGCATCGCGTTCGTCACGCGCGGTCCCGGTGCCACGCATGCGGCCAACGGCGTGCATACCGCGATGCAGGACTCCACGCCCATGATCCTGTTCGTCGGCCAGGTGGCCAACCAGATCAAGGAGCGCGAAGGCTTCCAGGAAGTTGACTATCGGCGCGTGTTTGGCGGGCTCGCCAAATGGGCGACCGAGATCGAGGACATCGCGCGCATTCCCGAGATCGTGAGCCGCGCGTTCAGCGTGGCGATGTCGGGCCGCAAGGGGCCCGTGGTCGTAGCCCTGCCCGAGGACGTGCTGTTCGGCGCGGCCGAGGTGGCCGACGTGCCGCCGGCGCGCGTGAGCGAAGCCGCGCCCGATGCGGCCGCGCCGGCCGAACTGGCGACGCTGCTGCGGGAAGCGCATCGCCCGCTCCTGGTGGTCGGTGGCACGGGGTGGACCGCGCCCGCGCAAGACGCCCTGCGCGCGTTCGCGACGGCATGGAACCTGCCCGTCGCCGCGTCGTTCCGCCGTCAGGACGTGCTGGACAACCGCGATGGTCATTACGTCGGCCAGCTGGGCCTCGGCGTGTCGCCCGCGCTATCGCGCATGGTTGGCGAAGCCGACCTGCTGATCGTGATCGGCAGCCGGCTGTCGGAAGTCACGTCCGGCAACTACGAACTGATCCGCAGCCCGCGTCCTGTCCAGCGGCTCGTGCACGTGCATGCGGACCCGGAAGAGCTCGGTCGCGTGTTTCTCGCGGACCTGCCGATCAACGCATCGGTCTCCAATGCCGCGATCGCATTCTCGGCACTGAAGCCAGAGGGGGCGGATCTGCCCTGGCATGGCTGGACCGAAGCCGCGCGCGCCGCCTACGTGGCGCACAACACGCCGCTGGCCCGCGGCGCCTCGCAGCGTGGCGTGGAGATGTCGTCGGTGGTGGCGCATCTGTCGAACACGCTGCCCGACGATGCGGTCATCACCAACGGCGCCGGCAACTACACGGTGTGGGTGCATCGCTTCTATCGATACAAGCAGCTCGGCACGGAGCTGGCGCCGACCAATGGGGCGATGGGCTACGGCCTGCCCGCCGCGATTGCGGCCAAGCTCGCCGCGCCGGAACGCACGGTGGTCTGCTTTGCCGGCGACGGCTGCTTCATGATGTACCCGCAGGAACTGGCCACGGCGATGCAGTTCGGCGCGGCGGTCATCGTAATTGTCGTGAACAACGGCATGCTTGGGACGATCCGCATGCATCAGGAGCGCGAGTATCCGGGCCGCATCTCGGCCACGACGCTTCAGAACCCCGACTTCATCGCGCTGGCCAAGTCATTTGGCGCGTATGCCGAGCGCGTGGAGCATGAGTCGGACTTCCCGGCCGCGCTTGGGCGCGCGCGGGCGGCGGGCCGCGCGGCGGTGCTGGAACTGGTCACGGATCCGGCACAGATCACGCCTGCGGCGCGGCTCGATCAGCAGTAAGGAGCCGCGCGCCCGGCCACGCGCCGGTCTTCACGAGACCGGTCGCCACCTCGCGAATCGCGGCGCCAAGCGCCCATAGTGTCGCGGGTTCGAGGTCCGTGCGGCCGAGCACGAGGCTGATACAGCGTTCGGCATCGTCGCCGCGCAGTGGAAAGCCGCGGAGCCGGCCCGCGGCGATATCGTCGGGCACGGCCGCGAGCGGCAGCACCGTGCAGCCGCAGCCCTTGTGGACAAGCGCCGCGGTAATCGCATTGGAGCCGTCGCTTTCCAGTGCCAGTTGCACGCTGTGCCCGCGGCGCGCGGCCATCGCCTCCACGAAGACGCGGATGCCGTGGTGCGTGCTCGGCAGGATCATCGGCACGCCCTGCAGGCCCTGCGCATCCACGCGCGCCTGCGTCATCGCGAACCCCGGCGGCGTCAGCAGATACAGGCGCTCCATCAGCAGGGGCTCGTAGCTCATGCTCCCCGGATACTCGGGACGATAGAGAATCGCGATGTCGATCGTGCCCGCCTGCAGATCGGCGAGGATGCTGCTGGCCAGGCCTTCGGTGAAATGCAGACGCGTGCGCGGAAACTGGCGGTGCAGGACGTGGTAGAGATCGCCGAACACGGTGCGCGCGATGGTGGGCTGCGCGGCGATGCGGATGCGAGTGGGCCCCAGGCCCGCGTTGTTCGATACCGCCGATTCGGCGGCGGCCAGCGCGTCGCGGATCTGCCGCGCGTGGACCAGCAGCGCGCTGCCCTGCTCGGTCAGCGAGACGCCTCGACCGGTGCGATGGAACAGGCGTGTGCCCAGCTGCTTTTCGAGCTGGGTCACGCGACGGCTGATACTGGAGGCATCGACACCACCGGCGAGCGCGGCGGCGGAGAAACTGCCGGAATCCGCAACGAGCGCGAATATCGACAGATCGTCGGAATTCATCGGCATAAGGACTGCGGCCCCCGCATGCCAGCGGCACGCGGGGGTACAGCAGGTTCAATGCTGCAGGATCTTGGAGAGGAACTGCTTGGCGCGGTCCGAGCGCGCCTCGCTGTTGCCGAAGAACTCTTCCTTCGGGCAATCCTCGACGATCTTGCCGGCGTCCATGAAGATCACACGGTTAGCCACCTTGCGCGCGAAGCCCATCTCGTGGGTCACGCACATCATGGTCATGCCTTCCTGCGCGAGTTGCACCATCACGTCCAGCACTTCGTTCACCATTTCCGGGTCGAGCGCGGAAGTCGGTTCGTCGAACAGCATGCAGATGGGATCCATCGACAGCGCGCGCGCAATGGCCACGCGCTGCTGCTGGCCGCCCGACAGCTGGCCGGGGTACTTGGACGCCTGGCTCTTCAAGCCCACGCGCTCGAGGTACTTCAGGCCCTTCGCTGTAGCCTCTTCCTTCGAGCGGCCGAGCACCTTCATCTGCGCGATGGTCAGGTTCTCGGTGATCGACAGGTGCGGGAACAGTTCGAAGTTCTGGAACACCATGCCGACGCGCGAACGCAGCTTCGGCAGGTTGGTCTTCGGATTGCCGACCGAGGTGCCATCCACGAGGATGTCGCCCTTCTGGAACGGTTCGAGCGCGTTCACGGTCTTGATCAGCGTCGACTTGCCCGAACCCGACGGGCCGCACACTACCACCACTTCACCCTTGGCGACCTGGGTGGTGCAGTCGGTCAGCACCTGGAAAGCGCCGTACCACTTGGAAACGTTATTGATTTCGATCATACAGCCACCTTTTTCTGGTAACGCTTGACCAGCAGCGAAGCGGAGAAGCAGATAACAAAGTAGACCAGGCCCGCGAACAGCAGCAGTTCGACGATCCGGCCGTCACGCTCGCCAATGCCGTAGGCCTGGCCGAAGAAGTCCGCCAGCGCGCTCACGTAGACGAGCGAAGTATCCTGGAACAGGATGATGCCCTGCGTCAGCAGCAGCGGCACCATGTTGCGGAAGGCCTGCGGCAGGATCACGAGGCGCATCGTCTGGCCGTAGGTCATGCCCAGGGCCTGCGCCGCGAACATCTGGCCGCGCGACACGCTCTGGATACCCGCGCGGATGATCTCCGAGTAGTACGCGGCCTCGAACAGCGCGAACGCGATCAGCGCCGACGTCATGCGCAGATCGGTAGCCGGCGACAGGTTGAAGAGCTTCTGCAACACCTGCGGGATGATCAGGAAGAACCACAACAGCACCATCACCAGCGGAATGGACCGGAAGATGCTGACGTACCCCTGCGCAAACCAGTTGAGCGGCTTGAACGAGGACAGGCGCATCATCGCGAGGATCGTGCCCCAGACGATGCCCACCACCACGGCGGTCACCGTAATCTTCAGCGAGACCAGCATGCCCTCGCCGAGCACTTCCAGCGTGGCGGGGTTGATCGAGCTGAAATCGAAGTCGTATGCCATCGTGTCCCCTTACTTGCCGCCGATGAAGCCGGGCACGCGCGTGCGCTTTTCCACCCAGCGCATGATCAGCATGACCGTCACGTTGATCAGCATGTACATCACCGTCACCGCGATGAACGACTCGTACGGCCGTGCCGTGTAGTCCACCAGCTGGCGACCCTGCGCCGCGAGCTCCAGCAGACCGATCGTCGACGCGACCGCGGAGTTCTTGAAGATGTTCAGGAACTCGGAAGTCAGCGGCGGGACGATCACGCGGAACGCCATCGGCAGCAGCACGTGCCGATAGGTCTGCGGCAGCGTGAAGCCCATGGCGAGGCCCGCGTTGCGTTGGCCGCGAGGCAGCGAATTGATACCCGAGCGCACCTGCTCGCAAACCCGGGCGGCCGTGAAGGTGCCGAGGCAGAGCATGGCCGCCAGGAACTGCTGCGTGAACGGGTTCATCTGCTTGATCGCCTCACCGAACGGCAGCAGCTCGGGAATCACGAAGTACCAGATGAACAGCTGCACGAGCAGCGGAATATTGCGGAAGATCTCGACGTACCACGCCGCGATGCCCGACAGGAATTTGTTGGGAACGGTGCGCAGCACGCCGAGCACCGATCCGATGACGAGGGCGATGACCCACGAGGTGAGCCCGAGCGCGAGCGTGACCTTGAGACCGGAGATCATCCAGTCGAGGTACGTCTCGTTCTGCGCGGCCTGCTCGAGGAAGACTCCCCAATGCCAGTTGTAATCCATCTTGCGTCCTCAAAAAGAAACGGAAGGACTTCTCCTTCCGTTTCGCACTCACATGACCGAAGAATCAGTCGAGCGCCTTGTCGTTCGGGTTCTTGAAGAGCGTCTTCATGTCTTCCGACAGCGGGAAGTCCAGATTCAGGCCCTTGGGGGGAACCGGTTGCTGGAACCACTTGGCGTACATCGTGTTGATCGTGCCATCCTTCATCAGGCCGGCGATCACGTTGTCCGACAGCTTCTTGAACGGTGCGTCATCCTTGCGGATCATGCAGCCATACGACTCGCGCGACTGGGGCTTGCCCACCACGATCCAGTCGTTCGGGTTCTTGGCCTTGGCGCGCTCGCCGTACAGCAGCGCGTCGTCCATCATGAATGCCACGGCACGGCCGGACTCCAGCGTCAGGAACGACTGACCGTGGTCCTTCGTGCTGATGATGTTCATGCCCAGCTTCTGGTCGTCGTTCATCTTGCGCAGCAGGCGCTCCGACGTGGTGCCGGCGGTGGTCACGACGTTCTTGCCCTTCAGGTCGGCCCAGTCCTTGATGCCGCCATCCTTCTTCACCATGATGCGGGTGCCGATGATGAAGATGCTGTTCGTGAACGACGCCTGCTTCTGACGCTCGAGGTTGTTCGTCGTCGAGCCGCACTCGATATCGATCGTGCCGTTTTGCAGCAGCGTGATACGGTTTTGCGACGTGATGGGGATTTCCTTGACCTGCAGGTTCGGCAGCTTCAGTTGATCCTTGACGGCTTCCACGATCTTCGTGTTGATGTCATAGGAGTAACCGACCTGGCGCACGCCGCCCAGGTTGTAATTGAACGGAATGGACGAATCCCGCACGCCCAGCGTGATGACACCCGTTTCCTTGATCTTCTGCAGCGTGCCCGAAAGCGGCTCGGCGGCTTGTGCGGCGCCGCTCAGAATCCCTGCCGCGACCATCAGGCCAGCCAGCTTGGCAAAATTCATAACATCTCCTTGACCATGAAGAGAAAGGCGGCACTCTAGCAAAAAACGCCCCGCCAGCGAAATAGTATTGCTTAGCCGCCTACATCCGACAACGGGTTTTCCCCTAACTGGTGCAAATTACGGCACGGTGTCTCACCGCCGCGCCATATTGAGGCGAAATCGTTCAAACGCAAAAAAACGCGGCCACCGGCATGGACCGGTAACCGCGTTTCTTCGCGTCATCCCAACGCGCCACGGTGAATTATTGCATCGCAACAAACCATCATGACGCGTATCCGCTCAGGGATACAGTCCGCGCATTTCGCGCGCCTGCAGGATTCGCGTGCACGCCACGATGAACGCGGCGGTACGAAGCGTGACCTTGTTGTCCTGGGCGACCTGCCAGATTGCCCGGAAGGCTTCTTGCATGATTCGTACCAGGCGTTGATTGATTTCCTCCTCGGTCCAGAAGAAGCTCGAGAAGTCCTGCACCCATTCGAAATACGACACGGTCACGCCGCCGGCGTTGGCGATGACGTCCGGCGCGACGAGGATATTGCGGTCGCGGAGGATATCGTCGGCCTCGGGCGTGGTCGGACCGTTGGCGCCTTCGATCACGAGGCGGGCCTTGATCTGCGAAGCGCGTTTGGCGGTCAGCTGGCCTTCCAGCGCCGCCGGGATCAGGATGTCGCAGTCGACGTCCCAGAACTGGTCGCCGGAGATCGCCTCGGCGCGGAAGCCTTCGATGGTGCCGCTGTGCGACGCGTATTCGATCATGGCCGGCACGTCGAGGCCGGCCGGGTTGAACAGCGTGGTGCGGTGGTCCTGCACGGCCACCACGATCGCGCCCGCTTCATGGAACAACTTGGCGGCGACCGAGCCCACATTGCCGAAGCCCTGCACGGCCACGCGCGCGCCCTTGACGTCCATGCCGATGTTGCGGGCGGCTTCGGAGCCGACCACGAACACGCCGCGGCCCGTGGCTTCGCGCCGGCCGAGCGAGCCGCCCAGCGAGATCGGCTTGCCCGTCACCACGCCGGTGGCGGTGCTGCCCTCGTTCATGGAGTAGGTGTCCATCATCCACGCCATGATCTGCTCGTTCGTGTTGACGTCCGGCGCGGGGATGTCCTTGTTCGGCCCGATGATGATGTTGATTTCGCTGGTGTAACGGCGCGTGATGCGCTCCAGCTCGCCCTGCGACAGCTTGCGCGGATCCACGCGGATGCCGCCCTTGGCGCCGCCGTACGGCACGTTGACGGCCGCGTTCTTGACCGACATCCATGCGGACAGCGCCATCACTTCCGACAGCGTGACGTCCTGGTGGAAGCGCACGCCGCCCTTGCCGGGGCCGCGCGACGTGTTGTGCTGCACGCGATAGCCCTCGAAGTGGGCGATCGTGCCGTTGTCCATCTCGATGGGTACATCGACGATCAGCGCGCGCTTGGGGCGCTTGAGCGTTTCCACCCAGCGCGCCAGCGAGCCCAGGTAGGGCGTGACGCGGTCGACCTGCTTCAGGTAGATGCCCCACGGGCCGAGATCTTCGGCGTTGAGGTAGGACGGGAGGGTGTGCGTGCTCTGCGGCGTGATGATCGAGGAAGGTTGCGACGGTGCTGCGGAAGACATGGCTGGTTTCCACGTGTGAAGGTGATGCACAGGATATCGGCGCCAGCCTTTCCCGATCCAATGCCGTTTGTTCATCCGCCCTCGCAGGGTTATGCAAGACGCGCATAACCTTGCCGAAACCGTGCACGATGCTTCAGTCCGGTGCGGCCTGCACCCCCGGTGTCGCCAGAAGCGTGCTCCAGACCTGCTCGACGAGCTGACGCTTGCGCCGGCTCTGCCCGCCACGCCGCTCGTGGTTGTTCTCGCCCGGGCGTTCGCGATAGAGGCGGATCTCCATGTCGATCGACTGCGGCAGTCCACGCCCGCCTTCGGCCCGGACGAGCCTGCCCTGCTGTACGTCGTCCCGCACCGCGCTCTCCGGCAGGAACGCCATGCCGTGGCCGGCCAGCGCCATCACCTTGAGCGCCTCGGCCATATCGGTCTCGTAGCATTTGTCCAGCTTGAGACCGTCCGCGGCGGCCTCGGCCAGCAGCATATCGACCATGCGGCCGAGAAACGCGTTGGGGGTGTAGCTCAGGAACGGCACGGGCTTCTTGTCCGTGCCGGGCAGGCGGTACAACGGACGTCCCGTGGCATCGGGCACGCTGTAAGGAGACAGCCGCTCGGTCCCGAGCACCAGCATGTCGTAGTGCGCGGGGTCGAGCTGGATCGCCTGGCGCGGGTGGTGGTACACCATGACGAGGTCGCAGCCGCCTTCCACAAGCGTGAGCACCGCGTCGTGGACGTTAAGCGCGCGCAGCCGGCACGGCAGCGTGCCGAGCTGACGCTCGAGCGCCTTGAGCCATTCGGGAAAGAACGTCAGCGACAGCGTGTGCGGCACCGCGAATTCCAGCACCTGCGCGTTGGCCGACCGCTGCCCGCGCATCAGCGCGCGCGTCTCGCTGACCTGCGCCAGCATCGCCAGCGCCTGCTCGTAGAAGACCTTGCCCGCCGGCGTCAGGCTCGTCGGGTAGCTCGACCGGTCGATCAGCTCCGTGCCTACCCATGCTTCGAGCGACTGGATGCGACGCGAGAACGCCGGCTGCGTGACATGTCGCAGTTCCGCCGAGCGCGAGAAGCTGTGCGTCTCCGCCAGGCTCACGAAGTCTTCAAGCCATTTGATTTCCATGGCCGCAATTATGCCGCGAGCGCCGCAAGGCCGATGGAGAAGAACGAGGGAGAATGATTTTCCAACAATCGACGCTGACGTAGAACAGCACTACAATCCGCGCATGATGGAGACTACGGATCGCTCATGGATCGCTACGACCGCCAGATTCTCGCCCTGCTGCAGGAAGATGCCACGATGCCCGTCGCCGAGATCGGCGAGAAGGTCGGCCTGACCTCCACGCCGTGCTGGCGGCGGATCCAGAAACTCGAAGAGGCCGGACTGATCCGCCGGCGCGTGGCACTGCTCGATGCCGCCCGGCTCAACGTCGGGGTGACGGTGTTCGTCTCCGTCCGCACGAACCAGCACAACGCCAAGTGGCTCAAGGCGTTTCACGGCCTCGTGCAGTCGATTCCCGAAGTCACCGAGTTCTATCGCATGGCGGGCGATACCGACTATCTGCTGCGCGTGGTGGTGCCCGATATCGCCGCGTACGACGCGGTCTACAAGAAGCTCATTCAGGGTGCCGAGTTGTCCGACGTGAGCTCCCGCTTTGCGATGGAGCAGATCAAGTACACCACCGCGCTGCCCCTGGATTACGCCTGAATCACGCCTTCCTCATCGTCGGTCTCGCCTTCGATGGCGTTGCGCGCCTGAATGCGCCACATCTCGGCGTAGCGGCCGTTCGCGCGCATCAGTTCGGCATGCGTGCCGCGTTCGATGATGCGGCCATGGTCCATCACGAGGATCTGGTCCGCGTGCACGACGGTCGATAGCCGGTGCGCGATGAGCAGCGTCGTTCGGTTCTGTGCAAGGCGCATCAGCTCGGCCTGAATGGCCTGCTCGGTGCGCGAGTCGAGCGCGGAGGTGGCCTCGTCGAACACGAGGATCGGTGGATTCTTGAGGAGCGTGCGCGCGATCGCCACGCGCTGCTTTTCCCCGCCCGACAGCTTCAGGCCGCGTTCGCCGACCGGTGTGTCGTAGCCCTGCGGCAGTTCGCGGATGAACGGATCGATCTGCGCCGCGCGCGCGGCCGCGATGACTTCGTCGTGCGTGGCCTCGGGGCGGCCGTAAGCGATGTTGTAGTAGATGCTGTCGTTGAACAGCACGGTGTCCTGCGGCACGATACCGATCGCCCGGCGCAGCGTGTCCTGCCGGATGCCGCGCACGTCCTGCCCGTCGATCTCGATGCCGCCGCTGCTGACGTCGTAGAACCGGTACAGCAGCCGCGCGAGTGTCGATTTGCCCGACCCGCTGTGGCCCACCACGGCGGTCGTCGTCCCGGCAGGAATCGTGAAGTCGACGTGGTCCAGGATCACGCGGTCGCGCTCGTAGCCGAAGCCGACATCGCGGAAGCGCACGGCGGCGCCACGCACCTCCAGCGGCGGCGCGCCGGGTACGTCGGCGACTTCCTGATTCGTCGCGAGCAGCACGAACATGCGGTCCATGTCCGTCGTAGCCTGCTTGATTTCGCGGTAGATCACGCCGAGGAAGTTCAGCGGGATGTACAGCTGGATCATGAGCGTGTTGACGAGCACGAGATCCCCGAGCGTAAGCCGCCCTGCGGCCACGCCGACTGTCGCGCGCCACAGAATGAGGATGAGGCCGATCGCGATGATCGTCTGCTGCCCGAAGTTCAGGAACGACAGCGAGTTCTGCGAACGCACCGCGGCAGCGCGGTACTTGAGCAGGTTGTCGTCATAGCGCTTTGCCTCGTATTCCTCGTTGCCGAAATACTTCACCGTCTCGAAGTTGAGCAACGAGTCGATCGCCTTCTGGCTCGCGCGCGAGTCGAGCTCGTTCATGCGGCGGCGGAAGTGGGTGCGCCACTCGGTCACCACGATGGTGAACACGATGTAGGCGATCAGCGCGATGGCCGTGATGCCCGCGAACCATGGGTCGTAATGCAACACGAGGAACCCCACCACGAGCGCCATCTCCACGAGCGTCGGCAGGATGCTGTACAGCGAGAACGAGATCAGCTGCTGGATGCCGCGCGTGCCGCGTTCGATGTCCCGGCTCATGCCGCCGGTCTGCCGTTCGAGGTGGAACCGTAGCGACAAACCATGCAGATGGCGGAACACCTGCAGCGCGATCTCGCGCACCGCGCTTTGCGTGACCTTCGCGAACAGGATTTCCCGAAGCTCCGTGAACAGCGTGCTCGACAATCGCAGCACGCCGTACGCGACAATCAGGCCGACGGGCACCACGAGCAGTGCGCGCGGGTCGCCCGCGGGCACGTCCATGGTGTCGATGAGCCGCTTCATCAGCACGGGCACGCCGAGGTTCGCCACCTTCGCGAGCACGAGGCACGCCAGCGCGAGGATCACCCGCCATTTGTAGTGCCATACATAGGGCAGCAGGTTGCGCACGGTCTGCCAGTCGCTGCGGGGCGTGCCACGGCCGGAGAACAGTGAGCCAGACGAGGTCGGTTCGTCGGTGTGGGGGGGTGTCGTGGGATGGCGGCGCATACGTTAGAATTCTGCTATGCCGCGATTGTCGCAGAGATCGCGTCAGGCAGCAGAGGGCTGCCTTTTCCGCTCTCCTTCGCCTCTCCTTCGCATTCCTTCGCATTCCTTCGCATTCCTTCGCATTCCTTTCGCAGCTCCCACATGAATACTCCCGCTATCGTTTCCGCCTTGCCCGAGGGCAAGAACCCTGCCCTGCGCGTCGTCCCGATGCCGGCCGACGCCAATGTGCATGGCGACGTATTCGGTGGCTGGATCATGGCGCAGGTGGACATTGCCGGCTCGATCCCCGCCGTGGAACGCGCGCAGGGGCGCGTGGCCACCGTGGCCGTGAACTCGTTCCTGTTCAAGCACCCGGTGTTTGTCGGAGATCTGGTGAGTTTTTACGCGGACGTGCTGAAGACCGGGCGCACGTCGATTACCGTGTCCGTGGAGGTCTATGCGCAGCGCATGCGGCATAGCAACGAGATCGTCAAGGTCACGGAGGCGACGTTGACGTACGTTGCGACAGACGAGAATCGGCAACCGCGTGTGTTGCCGGCTTGACCGGGAGGATCGGGGCGCGCGCGCCGATCCCCTACCGCCGCTTACTGGAACTTCGAGAAATCCGGCTTCCGCTTCTCGAAGAAGGCCGTGAAGGCCTCCTTCGCTTCGGGCGCGACCAGCATCCGGCCAAACACGCTGGCCTCCTCCGCCATCTGGCGCTTCACCGCCGCCGCATCCCCGCCCTTCATGAGCCGCTTGGTTTCCCGCAGCGACGACGCGGGCAGGGCCGCCAGTTTGGCTGCCTGCGCTTGCACGTGCGCATCCAGTTCAGGCAAAGGCAGCACCTTCGTCACCAGCCCGATCTCGAATGCCTCCCGCGCGCTGAAGGGCTCCCCCAACAGCAGCTTCTCGGCCGCGCGCTGGTAGCCCACCAGACGCGGCAACAGCAGGCTCGACGCCGCCTCCGGGCATAGGCCCAGCTGCGTGAACGGCAGCGTCAGCTTCGCCGTCTCCGAGGCATACACGAGGTCGCAGTGCAGCAGCAGCGTGGTGCCGATGCCCACCGCCGCGCCGCTGACCGACGCCACCACAGGCTTCGAAGCTTCCGAGATCGCATACAGGAACTGGAACACCGGCGCCGGCGCCCCGCCCTCTCCCGAGGTGGGAGGCCGCTTCATGAAGTCCTCGAGGTCGTTGCCGGCCGTGAAGATCTCCGGCTTGCCTTCGATGACGATCACGCGCACGGCGGGGTCCGTCTCGGCCGACCGCAATGCGTCCGCCAGCGTCTGATACATCGCCGCCGTGATCGCGTTCTTCCGGTCGAGGCGATCGAAGGTGAGCGTCAGAATCCCGTTGTCGATCCGTGTGGCGATGCTCATCGTGCGCTCCCGTGTCAAACGCGTTCGAAAATACCCGCAGCGCCCATGCCCGTGCCGACGCACATGGTCACCATGCCGTACTTGAGGTTGTGCCGGCGCAGCGCATGCACGACCGTCGCGGAACGGATCGCGCCCGTCGCGCCGAGCGGATGCCCCAGCGCGATCGCGCCGCCCATGCGGTTGACCTTCGACGCATCGAGCTCGAGGTCGCGGATCACGGCGAGCGACTGCGCGGCAAACGCCTCGTTGAGTTCGATCCAGTCGATCTGGTCCTGCGACAGACCGGCGGCCTTCAGTGCGGCGGGAATCGCCACCTTCGGGCCGATGCCCATGATCTCGGGCGGCACGCCGCGCACCGCGAACGATACGAAGCGCGCGAGCGGCACGAGGTTGAACTGCCTGAGGATCTTCTCGGAGACGAGGATCAGCGCGCCCGCGCCATCCGACGTCTGCGAGCTGTTGCCCGCCGTCACGCTGCCCTTGTTGGCGAACACCGCGCGCAATTTGGCCAGCCCTTCCATCGACGTATCGGGCCGCGGACCCTCGTCGAGCGAGAGCGTGCGCGTTTTCACGCTGACCTGCCCCGAGGCGAGGTCGGGGAATTTCTCGACGATCTCGATGGGGGTGATTTCGTCGGAGAACTCGCCCGCCTGCTGCGCGGCCATCGCCTTCTGATGCGAGGCCAGCGCGAACGCATCCTGGTCCTCGCGGCTGACCTTCCACTGATTGGCCACCTTCTCCGCGGTCAGACCCATGCCGTAGGCAATCCCCACGTTTTCGTCGCGCGTGAAGATCGACGGCGACATCGAGGGCGAGTTGCCCATCATCGGCACCATGCTCATCGACTCCGTGCCCGCCGCGATCATCACGTCGGACTCGCCCACGCGAATGCGGTCGGCCGCCATCGCGACGGCGGAGAGGCCCGACGCGCAGAACCGGTTCACGGTAATGCCGCCGACGGTGTTCGGCAGCCCCGACAGCAGCGCGCCGATCCGCGCGACATTGAGCCCCTGCTGCGCCTCGGGAATCGCGCAACCAACGATGGCGTCTTCGATCAGCGCGGGGTCGAGCGACGGCACCTGCGCCACGGCGGCCTTCAGAACGGTGGCCAGCAGGTCGTCGGGACGCGTGTTCTTGAACGCGCCCTTGGGCGCCTTGCCGATCGGCGAGCGGGTGGCCGCGACGATGTAAGCGTCTTGCAGTTGTTTCATGATGTCGGTTCCTCGCTTGCCTGTTAGTTACGCACCGGCTTGCCGGTCTGCAGCATGCCCATGATGCGTTCCTGCGTCTTGCCGGTGCCCAGCAGGTCGACGAATGCCTTGCGCTCGAGCGCGAGCAGCCAATCCTCGCTGACCAGCGAGCCCGCCTCCACGTCGCCACCGCACACCACCTCGGCAATGCGGCTCGCGATCAGGAAGTCGTGCGCGGAAATGAAGTTGCCATCGCGCATATTGACCAGCGACGCCTGGATGGTCGCGATACCCGAACGTCCGGCCACGGGCACCAGCGCGCCCGGCAGCGGGGACCGGTAGCCAGCCTCGGCCAGCGCGCGCACTTCGCTCTGCGCCACGTGCAGCAGCTCGTGCACGTTGAACACGATCGGATCGGTCGCCTGCACATAACCGATCTTGCGCGCGTCCAGCGCCGACGTGGATACCTTCGCCATCGCCGCCGCCTGGAAGCGGCTGGTGAGGAAGTTCAGATAGTTCGTGCTGCCGGCCGCCTCCGCGGCACGCGCCGCGGCGATGACGGCTTCCTTGAGGCCACCGCCCGCGGGCACGAGGCCCACGCCGACTTCGACGAGCCCGATATACGATTCCATGGCCACCACGCGGCGCGCCGCATGCAGCATCAGCTCGCAACCGCCCCCGAGCGCGATGCCGGACACGGCCGTCACGACGGGCACGGCCGCGTACTTGACGCGCATCATGCCGTCCTGGAATTTTTTCACGAACGGCTCGATGCCCTTGGCGCCGCCCATCATGAACGCGGGCATCGCCGCTTCGAGGTTCGCGCCTGCCGAGAACGGGCCGCCCGGATTGCCGAGCTGCAGCGACGTCGGCTGCCAGATCACGAGGCCCTTGTAACCCGCTTCGGCGAGGTCGATCGCACGCGTCAGGCCGTCGATCACGTCGGGGCCCATCGTGTTCATCTTGCTCTTGTACGAGACGATCAGCACGTCATCGGCGCCATCGCTGGTCCAGATGCGCACTGCGTCGTTCTCTTCGACGGTCTTGCCGGCCTTGCGCGGATCGTTGGCGTGACCGGCAGCCTCGCTGCCGCGCAGCGAGGCGCGGAACGCCTGACGCGCATACACGGGCAATTGCGGACGCGCAACGAACGCATTCGTCGCCGGCGACCACGAGCCCTGCGGCGTGTGCACGCCCTGCGCCTCGGCAACGGGACCGCTGAAGACCCATGCCGGCAGCGCGGCGTTGGCCAGTGCCTTGCCGCCGTCGATGTCTTCCTTCACCCATTCGGCCACCTGCTTCCAGCCCGCCGCCTGCCAGTCCTCGAACGGCCCCGTGTTCCAACCGAAGCCCCAGCGGATGGCGAGGTCCACGTCCGCGGCAGATCCCGCGATCTGCTCGAGGTACACCGCGATGTACTGGAACACGTCACGGAAGACGGCCCACAGGAACTGCGCCTGCGGATTGGTCGATTCACGCAGTAGCCTGATACGTTCCGCCGGCTCCTTCTTGAGGATGCGCGCGACGATCTCGTCAGCCTTCTTGCCCGACTCGACATACTGCCCGGTACTGGCGTCCAGCACCTTGATGGCCTTGCCTTCCTTCTTGTAGAAGCCCGCGCCCGTCTTCTGGCCCAGCGCACCTGCCTCGACGAGGCCCTTCAGCACGGCGGGCGTCTGGTACACCGGCGCGAACGGGTCGTCGCGCAGGTTGTCCTGCATCGTCTTGATGACGTGGGCCATCGTGTCGAGGCCCACCACGTCGGCGGTGCGGAACGTGGCCGACTTCGCGCGGCCGAGCTTCGAGCCCGTCAGGTCGTCGACGACATCGAACGGAATGCCGTATTTCTCGGCCTCGGCGAACACCGCGAGGATCGAGAAGATGCCCACGCGGTTCGCGATGAAGTTTGGCGTGTCCTTCGCGCGCACCACGCCCTTGCCGAGCGTGGTGGTCAGGAACGCTTCGAGGCGGTCCAGGATCTCCGGCTGCGTGGCCGGCGTCGGGATCAGCTCGACCAGATGCATGTAGCGCGGCGGGTTGAAGAAGTGCACGCCGCAGAAGCGCGATTTGAGGTCGCCGTTGCTGCCCAGACCATCGGCGAGCGCGCCGATCGACAGGCCCGACGTGTTGGTCGCGAAGATCGCATGCGGCGCAAGGTGCGGCGCGACCTTCGCATACAGGTCGTGCTTCCAGTCCATGCGCTCGGCGATCGCCTCGATCACGAGGTCGCACTCCTTGAGCAACGCGATATCGTCCTCGTAGTTCGCGGGACGGATCAGGCCGGCTTCGTCCTTGATGCCAAGCGGAGCCGGCGACAGCTTCTTCAGGTTCTCGATCGCGCGCAGCGCGATACCGTTCTTGGGACCTTCCTTGGCCGGCAGGTCGAACAGCACCGCGGGCACGCGCGCGTTGACGAGGTGCGCGGCGATCTGCGCGCCCATGACGCCGGCGCCCAGCACGGCGACCTTCTTGACGATGAAATTGGACATGCGCGCTCCAGTATTCGGTGAGCGTTGATGAATGGGGTGTGCCTGGGCAGTACGCGTCAGAACAGGTCCGCGTCGAGCGCCATCAGCGTCGATGCGCCGGCGCGCGCCTTGCGGATCTCCGCGGCCGTCTCCGGCTGAAGCTTCGCGAAGTAGAAACGGGCCGTCGCCAGCTTGGACGTGTAGAACTTGTCGCCGCTGTCCTGCTTTTCGAGTGCGATCTTGGCCATGCGCGCCCAGAAATACGAGAACACGAGGTGACCCACCACGCGCAGGTACGGCACGGCGGCGGCGCCGACTTCGTCGGCATTGCCCATCGCCTTCATGCCGATTTCCATCGTCAGCTTCTGCACCTTGTCGCCGAGGTCGGCGAGCGGGTTGATGAACTCCTGCATCGCCTCGTTGGTGCCCTCTTCCTCGACGAACGCCTGCACGATCTTGCCGAACGCCTTGAGCTTGGCGCCCATGTCGCCGAGGATCTTGCGGCCCAGAAGGTCGAGTGCCTGAATCGTGTTGGTGCCTTCGTAGATCATGTTGATGCGCGCATCGCGCACGTACTGCTCCATGCCCCACTCGGCGATATAGCCGTGGCCGCCGAACACCTGCATGCCCTCGTTCGTCGATGTGAACGCGTTGTCGGTCAGAAAAGCCTTGATCACGGGCGTGAGCAGCGCGACGAGGTCGGCCGACGCCTTGCGCACGGACTCGTCGGGATGCGACAGCTCACGGTCGATCTGCAGCGCGGTCCAGTACGCGAATGCGCGGCCGCCTTCCGCATATGCCTTCTGCGTCAGCAGCATGCGGCGCACGTCCGGATGCACGATGATCGGATCGGCCGGCTTGTCCGGCGCCTTCGTACCGGTCAGCGAACGCATCTGCAGGCGGTCCTTGGCATAGGCCAGCGAGTTCTGGTAAGCGACCTCCGTCAGGCCCAGGCCCTGCGCGCCCACGCCGAGGCGGGCCGCATTCATCATCACGAACATCGCGTTGAGGCCCTTGTTCGGCTCGCCGACCAGCCAGCCCTGCGCGCCGTCCAGGTTCATCACGCAGGTCGCATTGCCGTGGATGCCCATCTTGTGTTCGATGGCACCGCACTGGATGCCGTTGCGCTCGCCCGGATTGCCGCTGGCATCGGGCACGAACTTCGGCACCACGAACAGCGAGATACCCTTCGTGCCCTGCGGCGCATCCGGCAGGCGGGCCAGCACCAGGTGGATGATGTTGTCCGCGAGGTCGTGCTCCCCCGCGGAGATGAAGATCTTCGTGCCGGTGATGCGATAGGAGCCGTCGGCCTGCGGCTCGGCCTTCGAGCGCAGGATGCCGAGGTCGGTGCCGCAGTGCGGCTCGGTCAGGCACATCGTGCCCGTCCATTCGCCGGAGACCAGCTTGGGCAGGTAGGTCTGCTTGAGCTCGGGCGTACCGTGCGCGTGCAGCGCCTCGTACGCGCCGTGCGACAGGCCCGGGTACATCGTCCACGCCTGGCTCGCCGAGTTCAGCATCTCGTACAGCGCGTTGTTGACGACGATGGGCAGGCCCTGGCCGCCGAATTCCGGGTCGCATGCGAGCGCCGGCCATCCGGCCTCGATGTACTGCCGATAGGCCTCGCGGAAGCCCTTCGGCGCGCGCACGACGCCATTGCCTTCGTACGTGCAGCCTTCCCGGTCGCCGCTCTGGTTGAGCGGGAACACGACGTCGGCGCAGAACTTGCCGGCTTCCTCGATGACCTGGTTGATGGTGTCCGAGTCGACGTCCGCATGGCGCGGCATCGCCTTGAGTTCGGCTTCCACGCCGAGCAGTTCATGGAGCACGAACTGCATGTCGCGCAACGGTGCGGTGTACTGGCCCATCAAAAACTCCTTGGAGGTTCACGATGCCGCCCGCCGCGCCGGCTCCGCGTGACGCGGAGCCCCTGCACCGGACGACCTCAGGTACGGTAGGACTGAATCAGCTTGTTGAGCGCAACCATGGCAAGTTCGGCACTGTCGGGCAGACGCAGGAAACGGGCATCGTGATGCAGCCCCAGCTCGAGGCTGTACATCTCGAACAGCATCAGGCGCGGATCGCAGTCCGCGCGCAGATGGCCTTCTTCCTTCGCCTGGTCGATCGCACGCAGCAGCGCGGCACGCCAGATCGTGACGCTCCTGACGAGCTCGTCGCGAACCGGGCTTTCCGCGCGATCGTCGTATTCGACGGCCCCGCTGATGTAGATGCAGCCCGTGGTGACTTCCTGGATCCGCTTCTCCATCCAGCGGCGCACCATCGACCACAGGCGCGGCAACCCGCGCGGTTCCTGCAACGAAGGGTAGAACACCTCCTGCTCGAACCGGCGGTGATACTCGCGCACCACTTCCACCTGCAGGTCCTCGCGCGAACCGAAATGCGCGAACACGCCGCTCTTGCTCATCTGCATGCGTTCCGCGAGCAGCCCGATGGTCAACCCCTCGAGCCCGTCGCGCGACGACAGTTCCAGTGCCGCATCGAGAATCGCCACGCGCGTCATCTCACCCTTGCGCAAGGGCGCGGGTGCTGCGGCGGCGGATTCAAGACGAACTGACTGGTGGCGCATGATTTCTTTCTCCGTTCCGTGAATGCTCGATAGCGTTGGGTAGCAATTTCACGCAGTCTAAGCCAAAAAAGAACGGTCGTTCAGATTATTCGGTCGAGCCGCTTCGGCATCAAGCACTTAATTAGACCTTGGTTTCTAAACAGCGGGCAATCAGTAGCGCCCGGTCACCCCCGCGACCACCACCCCGAGCCGCAGCATGAAATACGCGGCCCAGTTGGCAACCCGCCGCACCCGCGGCAGCCGCGCATGGGCTTCCGGGGCGATGCGCGCGCTGCGCTGGGCCATCGCGCGCTCGAGGTGCCCGCGCAGGTCGAGCGCGAACGCCCGGTCGTACACGGAGACGTTGGCCTCTCGCGCGAGCAGCAGGCTGAACGGGTCCATGTTGCTGGACCCGACCGTCGCCCAGCTTTCATCGACGACGGCCACCTTCGCATGCAGGAAGCTCGCCTCGTATTCGTAGATCTCGACGCCCGCCGCGAGCAGCGTGGCATAGAGCGCGTGCGTGGCGTAATGCTGGAGCCGGTATTCGACCACCCCCTGCAACAGCAGCCGCACGCGCACGCCGCGCTTGCGGCATTCCAGCAGCGCGCGCCGCACCTTGTGGCCGGGCAGGAAGTACGCGTTGGCGATGATCACGTCCTGGCGCGCGGCGCCGAGCGCGTAAAGGTACTCGCGCTCGATCGTGCGGCGGTTGCGCAGGTTGTCGCGCAGCAGCAACGCGGCGGGCACGCCATTGGGCTGGATGTCGCGCGGCGCGCCATCCGCCGCGGCGGTGAGCACCTCCATCTCCTCGAGCGCGCGCGCGGCCTCGCGCATGCTGTGTCGCTGCGCGATGCGAAACCAGAGCCGGGCCGATGCCAGCGCGATCTGCGTGACCAGCGGCCCGCGCACACGCACCGTGAAGTCGTAGCGTGGCCCGAGGTCGGGCAACTCGAGCGGCCCGTGATTGTGGTCGCTGATGATGTTGATGCCGCCGACGAAGCCGACCGCGCCTTCGCCCTGCCCGTCGATCACCGCGATCTTGCGGTGGAGCCTGCGCAGATGGCGCCGGGCCAGCCGGAAGCCGTGCATCGGTCGGTAGACCTCCAGCCGCACGCCGCCTTCGCGCAGGCGCTGCGCGAGCGCCGCCGGCATGTCGCCGGCCCCGAAACCATCGACCACGAGCCGAACGTCGACGCCCCGCCCCGCCGCGCGGATCAGCGCATCGCCAACGGCGTTGCCGACTTCGTCGTCGGCGTAGATGTACGTCTCCACGACCACGCTCGCCGTGGCCGCATCGATCGCCGCGATCAAGGCGGGAAAGAACGCCTCGCCGTTCCGTAGCAACTCGACGCAGTTGCCCGGCACGGTGCGGCCGCTGCGGGCGGCCCACCGGAGCACGCCGGGACGGCGCTCGAGCGGCCGGTAGGGGCGCGATGGCCGTTGTTCGGGATGGTGCGGCGCGGTATCCGCGCGATCGAATATCCGTGACATGCCTCGATTATCGGCGAACCGGCGCCACAATCACATCGGTGCGTCTTCTCTGCTATCGTCCGTGTCATTCTGACGCTGGATTGGGAACGGATCGTGAAGGTCTTCGGTATCGCGGGCACATCGGGCAGCGGCAAGACCACGCTGCTGGAACAACTGATTCCGCGCTTCGTGGCGTCCGGCCTGAGGGTGGCCGGCATCAAGCACACCCACCACGGGTTCGATCCCGACACGCCGGGCAAGGACTCGTGGCGCATGCGCGCGTCGGGCTGCGAGAACGTGGTTCTCGTCGGCGCGCGGCATCTGACACTGATGCGCAACTATCCCGGAGATCGCGCCTCGCCCGAGATCGGCGAAGCGTTGGCCGTGCTGCCGCCCGAAACCGACCTCGTGCTCGTCGAAGGCTACAAGTGGAGCGACTTCCCGAAGCTCGAGGTCTTCCGCCCCGCCACCGGCAATGTGCCGCTATGGCAGGACGTGCCGGCCGTGGTGGCCGTCGCCACTGACGACCCTGAACACGTCCGCGCGCTCACGTCCCTGCCGATTCTCGACCTCAACGACGTGGACGCGATCTTTCGCTGGATCCGGGACTACCGCTGATCAGGCTTCCGGAATGGCGACATGCCGCGCGAGTTCGGCGACGAGCGGCACATGGTCCGAGCGCTGCGCCCAGTCCCGGCCCGTGAGCGCTAGCGAGCGCTCGATCTCGAAGCCGCGCACGTAGATCCGGTCCAGCTGCCACCAAGGCATGTGGCTCGGAAACGTGTGGATGCGCCCGGTCTTGGCCTGCGCGGATTCCACGCAGCTCAGCGTGTTGCAGATCTGCGCGTCGAGCCGATGATTCCAGTCGTTGAAATCGCCGGCGATGACCAGCGGCGCGTCGGCCGGCACCACGCTGCGCACGCGATCGACCAGCGCCTTCGCCTGCCGCACGCGGCTGCGCGCGAACAGGCCGAAGTGCACGCAGATCAGGTGCGCCTCGATGCCGTGGATATCGGCGACCGCATGCAGCAAGCCGCGTTGCTCGAAGCGATGGTCGGATACGTCCAGGTTCTCCGACATCAGGATCGGATGGCGGGAGAGGATCGCATTGCCATGATGGCCGTGGTCGTACACCGCGTTGCGGCCGTACACGGAATGCGGGTACGCATCCGTCGCGAGGTAGTTGAGCTGCGTGTGGTCGGGGTCGAACAGCTCCGCGGCAATCAGGCGATCGTTGCGATCCTGCACCTCCTGCAGGAAGACGATGTCCGCGTCCATCGACTGCAGGCCCGTGCGCACGCTCTGGATGCGCGGTCTGCCCGAAAACCCGGTCACGCCCTTGTGGATGTTGTAGGTGACCACGCGCAACTTCATCATGCCACTCCGGGTATCGGCTGAGTGCTCGCCGGCGCGGCGGCGGCACGCCACGCGAGCTGGCGCACGGCTTCGGCATTGCTGCGCGAGAAACACCGTTCGGCCGCGGCCTCCCAGGGCAGCCATTCGTATCGCGTGTGTTCGCGCGGCGCGAGCGTCACGGGCATGGGGTGCGAGACGCAGAGCCCGAACCAATGCTCGGTGTTGCGGACGACGCCGGGCGCATAGCGGTGGCGCCACTGCGGGTAGATTTCGTAATCGATCGTGTGGTGCCAATCCGTGAGCGTGTGCTCACTGGCGACAATGCCGGTTTCCTCGGCGACCTCGCGCGCGGCCGTGAGCGCCAGCGGCTCGTCCGTGGCATCGAGGCTGCCGGTCACCGACTGCCAGAAGCCGGGCCGGTCGGCACGCTCGATCAACAGCACTTGAAGGTCCGGCGTATGAATGACGACCAGGACCGATTCTGGAATCTTGTAGGACATGGAGGCGGAATGCGGAACAGACCCAAGCATAACGCAGCCACAGGCGGCGGGTATCAGACAGCGCTGTGGGAAGAATGCTCCGTTGTCCTACGCTGGAAGCCGTCCGCGTCCACCGGCTGAGGCGGGCCGCCTGCCTGGGGCACATTGTGGAGCCACGTGTCGAACACCTCGGGCGAATCGCCATGCCCCCACGCGGCGCGCAACTGCTGCATCAGCGGCGCGAGGCATTGCGTGTAGCGCTGCGATGCCACGCGCGCGTGCTCGGCCAGCGCGTCGGCGCTCTCGCGCATCTGCGCTTCCAGCGCGGCGCGCTCCTCGCCGATTTCCTTTTCCCGGAGACCGAGCGCGTTGTATTTCTGAATCAGGAACCGTTGATAGTCGCCCGCCTCGCCGCCCTGCACGGACTGCGCGTTGACCTGCTCGAAGCGCATGACGATGCTGCCCGTCTCGCGCTCCACGTGGGCGGCTTCGGCCACCAGCGCCTGCGCGGCCTCTTGCAGCCGCAGCGCCTCGCGGCGGTGGTTCCGCAGCCGCGCAGCCTCGTCCTCGAACGTGCGCTGGGCGGTGAGGTAGGCCTGCACCACGGGCTGCGGCGCCACCACGAGCAGCGGATCCGCGCCGCCAGCGCCACGGCCGCTCATCAGCGCATCTTCCGGCAATCGCAGATTGCCCATGTCCTCGAGCCATCGGCCCCGCGCCATCACGGTAGCGACGGTATCGAGCGCCAGCTTGCGCAGCGCGTCGGCGCGCTGCGTCGCAACAGGGGTACCGTAAGTCGCACCGTCGGGCGTACCGGCGTCCGCATCGGCCGCGAGCCGCGCGGATTGCGCGGTTTGCGCGGCGTGCGCGATCTCGGGCACGCAGGCGGCGACGGTGGTCGCCACCGACTCGGACATCGCCTGCGCGGAGCGCCGCACCGCGCGGCGCAGCTCGAATCGCGCGAGCAACATCATCAGCAGCCCGGCGACAAGCCAGGTCAGGATGGTTTCCGCATGGGCCAGCAGGAACTGGCGGATCTGTTCGACATCAGGGTTCACGGCTAGGTCCTCCCGCGTCGCGGCGGTCTTCGTCGTGGACCGGCATCGCGCGCCTCATCGGAAAGACATTGTTCCCGCACCCATCGTTCCAGAACGTAACAAATGGAAACGCATTGTTGTGCGGTCAACAAAAAAGCCGCCAGTGACGGCGGCTTTCTTGCAGGGCTCGATGACCGGTCAGACGGTCTTCGGCTCCTGGGTGCGCAGACGGATATGCAACTCGCGCAGCTGCTTCTCGTCGACGCTGCTCGGGGCCTGCGTCAGCAGATCCTGGGCGCGCTGCGTCTTCGGGAAGGCGATCACGTCGCGGATCGAATCGGCACCGGCCATCATCGTCACGATGCGGTCCAGGCCGAAGGCCAGACCGCCGTGCGGCGGGGCCCCATATTGCAGCGCGTCGAGCAGATAGCCGAACTTGGCGCGCGCTTCTTCCTCGTTGATCTTGAGCGCGCGGAACACCTTGCTCTGCACGTCTTCGCGATAGATCCGCACCGAGCCGCCGCCCATTTCCCAGCCGTTCAGCACCATGTCGTAGGCCTTGGCGATGCACTTGCCCGGATCCGTTTCCAGATACTGCAGGTGCTCGTCCTTGGGGCTCGTGAACGGGTGGTGCATCGCGACCCAGCGCGCGTCTTCCTCGTCGTACTCGAACATCGGGAAGTCGATCACCCACAGCGGCTTCCACACGTCCTCGAACAGGCCCGTGCTCTTGCCGAATTCCGAGTGACCGATCTTCAGGCGCAGCGCGCCGATCGAGTCGTTGACGATCTTGGCCTTGTCCGCGCCGAAGAAAATGATGTCGCCATCTTTGGCTTCCGTGCGCTTGAGGATTTCAGCAATCGCGTTGTCGTGCAGGTTCTTCACGATCGGCGACTGGAGGCCGTCACGGCCCTTGGCCACTTCGTTGACCTTGATCCAGGCCAGGCCCTTGGCGCCATAGATGCCCACGAATTGCGTGTACGCATCGATTTCGCCGCGCGAGATCGCGCCGCCGCCCGGCACGCGCAGGCCGACCACGCGGCCGCTGTCGCTGTTGGCGGGACCCGAGAACACCTTGAAGTCCACGTCCTTCATCACGTCGGTCAGCTCGGTGAATTCGAGCTTCACGCGCAGGTCCGGCTTGTCCGAGCCGAAGCGGGCCATCGCCTCGCGGAACTCCATGACCGGGAACGTGGCGTCGAGGTCGACATTGATCGCGTTCTTGAACACCGTGCGCATCATGTCCTCGAACAGGTCACGGATCTCCTGCTCGGTGAGGAACGACGTCTCGCAGTCGATTTGCGTGAATTCCGGCTGGCGGTCGGCGCGCAGGTCCTCGTCGCGGAAGCACTTGGTGATCTGGTAGTAGCGGTCGAAGCCCGAGACCATCAGCATCTGCTTGAAGATCTGCGGCGACTGCGGCAGCGCGAAGAAGTGGCCCGGGTTCACGCGCGACGGCACGAGGTAGTCGCGCGCGCCTTCGGGCGTGCTCTTGCCCAGCATCGGCGTCTCGATGTCGATGAAGCCCTGCGCGTCCAGATACTTGCGCACTTCCATCGCCACCTTGTAGCGCAGGCGCAGGTTGTACTGCATCTGCGGACGGCGCAGGTCCAGCACGCGATGCGTGAGGCGCGTCGTTTCCGACAGGTTGTCGTCGTCGAGCTGGAACGGCGGCGTGACGGACGCGTTCAGCACGGTCAGTTCATGGCACAGCACCTCGATCTTGCCCGAGGTCAGGTTCGCGTTCTCGGTGCCGGCCGGGCGCGGACGCACCTTGCCGGTCACGCGGATGCAGAACTCGTTGCGGATTTCCTCGGCCACCTTGAACATCTCGGGGCGGTCCGGATCGCATACCACCTGCACCAGGCCCTCGCGGTCGCGGAGGTCGATGAAGATCACGCCGCCATGGTCGCGGCGGCGCTGCACCCAGCCGGTGAGGGCCACTTCCTGGCCCGTCAGTTGTTCGGTCACCAGACCGCAGTAGTGAGTACGCATGGAGGACATAGGAGATATTCCGGGTTGCGCGCGGGCGCCGTGCGCCCGCTCGAATTCAATGAGTATCGGTGGGATCGGCGGCCGTGACCGCTTCGGCATCGCCCGCGGCGGCACTCGTCACGGCGGCGGCGGCCACGGCGGCCGTTGCCGCCACGGCTTCCTCGGCCACGGTGGCGCGCTCGTCCTGCTCGCTCTTGCGCGGCAGGTCGGTTGGGGCCACCACGCCCATCGAGACGATGTACTTGAGCGCGGCATCGACGGTCATGTCGAGCTCGATCGTATCGGCCTTGGGCATCATCAGGAAGAAGCCCGAGGTCGGATTCGGCGTGGTCGGCACGTACACGCTCACGTACTCGCCCTGAAGGTGATTCTGCACGTCTCCGCCGGGCCGTCCGGTCAGAAACGCGATGGTCCAGGAACCCTCGCGCGGATACTGCACGAGCAGCGCCTTGCGGAACGCGTTGCCCGACGAGGACAGCAGCGTGTCGGATACCTGCTTCACGCTGGTATAGATCGGGCCGACCACCGGAATGCGGCCCAGCAACATTTCCCACCAGCGCACGAGGCGCTGGCCGATGAAGTTGTGCGTGGCCACGCCCACGAGCAGGATGAACAGCAGCGTGAGGATCGCGCCCAGGCCCGGAATGCGGCGGCCGAACAGGTTCTCCGGCTGCCACGAGAGCGGCAGCAGGGCCATGCTCTGATCCATCGTGCCGATGATCAGGTTCAGCACCCAGAGCGTGATGCCGAGCGGCACCAGCACGAGCAGCCCGGTCAGGAACCAGGTCTTGAAGGCGGAGGTCTTCTTGGTGGCCACGATGGTCCCGGTCAGGTGGCGGCGCCGCCGGACGACGTTCTCGCCCCGCCGCTGTCGCCGCCGGAAGAGGACGAAGACGCGGACGTGGTGGAAGCGGAAGAGGAGGACGCCGGCGCCGCGGCGGACGACTCCGACGACTCCGAAGACGAACTGGACGCCGGCGCGCTGGCGCCGCCGCTGCCGCCACGGAAGTCGGTCACATACCAGCCGGAACCCTTGAGCTGGAATCCGGCTGCGGTCAGTTGCTTCTTGAAGCTGCCGGCGGTGCCGCAGGACGGGCAATCCGTAAGCGGCGCATCGCTCATTTTTTGCAGCACATCGCGCCCGTGGCCGCAGGCTTCGCAACGGTAGGCATAGATCGGCATGGTCGTTTTATCGCGAAAAAAAGCTAGGAACGCTGAGACGGCTGAAATTCAGCGGAACAAAGCCTCGGATTATAAACCGTCGGTGCGACTTGACCGCGAGGAAAAGGCGAGGAAGACCCGTGCAAACCTCGGCGCCATCGCAGCGCATCGCTGGAACGACACGAAAGTTATGCAGTATGCACTTTTTCGATGCGCGGATGGTCGTCGATCCATTGCGGCAGCAGCGACCCGAACACCATGCCGCCGATCGAGAACAGCAGGCCCACCAGTTGCGGCGGCACCGCAGCCTCGGCGAATGCGACCTCGCACACGATCCACGACACCAGCCCAAGAATGATCGCGGCCAGGCCGCCCTGCCGCGTGGCCGGCTTCCAGAACAGGCCGAACGCCAGCGGTACGAACGAGGACACCAGCGTGACCTTGTACGCGTTTTCGACCATATGGAAGATCGACAGGTGCGAATTCAGCGCGAACAGCGTGACGAGCGTCGTGAACACCAGCACCACGGCTTGCATCACGCGCAGGAACTTGCGGTCGTCCAGATGGCGGAAGTACGGTCGCAGGATATTCTCCGCGAACGTCACCGACGGCGCCAGCAGCGTGGCCGACGCGCAGCTCTTGATCGCGGACAGCAGCGCGCCGAAGAACATCACCTGCGCGAACAGCGGCGCATGGTTCAGGATCAGTTGCGGGAGGATCAGCTGCGAATCGGTGTCGATGTACTTCTGCACCATTCCGGGGTCGATCAGCGTGGCCGAGTACGCCAGGAACATCGGGATGAACGCGAAGCAGAAGTACAGCACGCCGCCGAGCACCGAGGCATGGCCCGCGATCTTCTCGGTGCGGGACGACGTCACGCGCTGGAAGACGTCCTGCTGCGGGATCGAGCCCAGCATCATCGTGACCAGCGCCGCGGCAAACCCGATGATCTGCAGGATGTCCAGCGACGGCAGGAACTCGAACTTGCCCGCCGCGGCCGCGTGCGACACCACCGTCGCCACGCCGCCGGCCTGGCTGCTGACTTCCATCCCGATATAGAGCATGCCCACCACGATGATGATCATCTGGAGGAAGTCGGTCACCGCCACGGCCCACATGCCGCCGAACAGCGTGTACACGAGCACGCTGGCGGCGCCGATCATCATGCCGGCCTCCTGCGACAGGGCGCCGTCGGACACCACGAAGAAGACCAGTCCCAGCGCCTTGATCTGCGCGGCCACCCAGCCGAGGTAGGACACCACGATGCAGAGCGTGGTCAGCACTTCCGCCACGCGGCCATACCGGTTGTGATAGTAGTCACCGATCGTCAGCAGGTTCATCCGGTACAGAGGCCGGGCGAAGAACAGACCGACGAGGATCAGGCACAGCGAGGATCCGAACGGATCGGAGACCACACCCGATAACCCTTCCCGCAGGAACACGGCGGGGATGCCAAGCACCGTTTCGGAGCCAAACCACGTCGCGAAGACGGTCGCGGTGACGATGTAGAACGGCAGGCTGCGGCCGGCGACCGCGAAGTCCTTGGTGTTGCGGACGCGCAGCGCCGCCCACAGACCGATGCCGACCGAAATGACCCAATAGATGATGACGAACCAGATCAGCATGCCGGTGCCGTAGCCGATTTGAAAACGCGGATTATAACGGCATGGCCCGGGCGCCTAGCGTGGATTCCACGGATTTATCAGAAGTGGCCGCCCCACGACAGGATCTGCATGATGACCACGCCGGCCATGAAGCCGCCGACCAGCATCAGGGCGGCGGCGAAGATGCGGTTGGTGCGCCGCTGCTCGGCCACGAGCATGGCCAGCAGCTTCTCGGTCTCGCCATTCGACTGTAGCGCGCGGCGCTCGAGGAACTGGTGCGCCAGCCGCGGGAAGTCCGGCAGCATCTTGGCCCATTGCGGCGCTTCCACCTTGATGCGCTCCCAGGCACCCTGCCAGCCCACCTGCTCGTGCATCCACCGTTCGAGGAACGGCTTGGCGGTCTTCCACAGATCGAGGTCGGGGTCGAGCTGGCGGCCAAGGCCCTCGATGTTCAGCAGCGTCTTCTGGAGCAGCACCAGCTGCGGCTGGATCTCGACGTTGAAACGCCGCGAGGTCTGGAACAGCCGCATCAGCACGAGGCCCAGCGAGATCTGGTGCAGCGGCTTGTCGAAGTACGGCTCGCAGCACGCGCGCACCGCGCTCTCGAGTTCCTCCACGCGCGTCTCGGGCGGGACCCACCCCGACTCCACGTGCAGCAGCGCCACGCGATGGTAGTCGCGGCGGAAGAACGCGATGAAGTTCTGCGCGAGGTAATTCTTGTCGAACTCCGACAGCGCGCCGACGATGCCGAAGTCCAGCGCGATATAGCGGCCGAATGTCTCCGGCGCGACGGACACCAGGATGTTGCCCGGGTGCATGTCCGCGTGGAAGAACCCGTCGCGGAACACCTGCGTGAAGAAGATCTCCACACCCTCCTCGGCCAGCTTGTGCATGTCGACGCCGGCGGACCGGAGCGCCTCGGTGCGCGAGATGGGAATCCCGTGCATGCGCTCCATCACGAAGACGCTGCTCGTGCACCAGTCCCAGAACACTTCCGGCACCAGCAGCAGGTTCGTGTCCTGGAAATTGCGGCGCAGCTGGCTTGCGTTGGCGGCCTCGATCATCAGGTCGAGTTCGTCGTGCAGGTATTTGTCGAATTCGGCGACGACCTCGCGCGGCTTCAGGCGGCGGCCGTCGGCCCATACGCGCTCGAGCCAGGTGGCCATGTCGCGCATCAGCGCCAGATCGCTGTCGATGACGGGCAGCATGCCCGGCCGCAACACTTTCACCGCTACCTCGCGGCCGTGGCTCGGGCCGCCGCGCAGCGTGGCGAAGTGCACCTGCGCGATCGACGCGCTGGCCACGGGCTGCTGCTCGAAATGCTGGAACAACTGCTCCAGAGGCTTGCCGAGCGAGCGTTCGATGATGCCGACCGCGATGGCGGAATCGAACGGCGGCACCTGGTCCTGCAGCAGCGCGAGCTCGTCGGCAATGTCGGGCGGCATGAGGTCCCGGCGCGTCGACAGGACCTGGCCGAACTTCACGAAGATCGGGCCCAGCGCCGTCAGCGCGAGGCGCAGGCGGACGCCGCGCGGCTGCTCCAGCTTCCGGCCGATCGTGATGACGCGAACGAGGAATTTGATCTTGCGGTCGTTGAAGCCGGACAGCACGAGCTCGTCGAGACCGTAATACAGCACGACGAAGAGGATCTTGCAGAGACGCAGAAGGCGGGTCATTCGGGGGAGTGGAATCCGGAAACCGGGCCGCGCACGGCGGCAGGAAAGAGCGAGTGTAGCCGACGCATGTGCCGGCGCATGGGTCTTCGCATCAGCGGTCCGCGCGGCCGAGCCGCTCCAGCCGCTTCTCGAGACGGGCCAGATCGTCGCGCAGCCGCGAGACGTCGCCGCCAAATTGTTCCAGCGCCGTATGACGGACCAGCGTCGGTTGTTCGTCCAGCAGGTATTCCGTCACGTTGTCGACGAGCGCGCGGCCCACGCGGGTAGCGCCCTCGTGCACCTGCCTCGCGCCTTCCACCGCGCGCTGGGCCAGGCTGTCCGCGAGCGGACCGCCCATCCCGCCGCCCGTTCCACCCCCGAGCACGCCGCGCAGCGCGCGCGACAGGTCCTCGGCGGCATCCCAGCGCAGATTGCGCGCCAGCGTGGACACCACGTTCGCGAATTCGGCATCGCCGTCGATGCGCACATGGCGCATCGCGGCAGCCTGCCCGCCCTCGGCCACGTCGGCCACCACCAGCGGCCACTGCTGCAGCGGCACGCGCAGCGTGACCGCCGGCGCGTCAGCATCGCCGGCACGCTCGATGCCGCCCTGCTCCGTCACCCTCAGCGTCAGCGTGAATGCCGCGGCATCGAAGCGGATGGCCCGGCCCGCGAATGGCACCAGCTGGGCGCAGGCCCACGACTCCTGTTCGATGAGGTGATTGAGCGCGGCGACGAGCGGCGCGGCCAGCGGAGTAGGCAGAGCGTTCATGGCGGGCGTGAAGATGTGGCACCACGGCAGTGCCACCGAAAAAAAAGACCCACGCTAGCGTGGGCCTCCATTCTAAGCTACTTGCCCGCCGCATCATGGCGGACCATCATGGCCGGCCATCGCGGCAAGCGCGCCGAATCAGGACTCCTGCTGGATACCCGCCAGCAGCCAGCCACCGCCGTTGACCGGCTTGGCCAGGTTCCAGACCTCGGCGAACGGCTGGGCGGCTTCGCCCACGCGCTCGCGGATCATGCCCGAGAAGCGCACGCTGGCGATGTGCTGCGTCGGCGTGGACTCGATACCGAGCAACTGGGCATCCAGCGTGACGACGTCGGTCTTGTTGACCTCGGCGCCGCGCTCCGACAGATCCATGCGGATCTCGGCGAACATCTCCGGCGTGGTGAATTCCCGGATGTCGTCCTGGTTGCCCGCATCCCACGCGGCCTGCAGGCGCACGTAGTGCACCTTGGCGTTACGCAGGAAGTTCTCGGTGTCGAAGTCGGCCGGCACGCCCCACGGCTGCTGAACCGCTGCGGCACCCGCCGCACCGGCAGCGGCACCGCCTGCCAGCGCGGCACCGGAAGCGGGTTGCTCGGCCTGACGGAAGGTCGGTTCCGACGCGCGGACTTCCGGCTGCGCCACCTTCGGCTGGCCGAACGCCGGCTCACGGTTCATGCCGCCACCCGCGTTGTTGCCCATGCCCGCGAAGGCCGGCTCACGACGCTGCGCGCCGCCACGGAACTTGCGGATCAGCCAGATGGCCGCAAACGCGATCAGCGCGATGAGAATCAGGTTGCCCAGAAAGCCGGCCATCGCCTCGCCCATGCCGAAGTGCGAGAGCAGATAGCCGAGGCCCAGGCCAGCGGCCAGGCCGCCGAGCATCCCACCCCAGTTGCGCTTCGGCGCGGCGGCCGCGGCGCCGCCGGCTGCCGCGCCGGCCGTGGCCGGGGCAGCCTGCTGCGCGGGCGTACCCTGCTGGGCGGGCGGCGTCTGCGGCGCCTGCTGGCGCTGCTGCGTCACCTGCGAAGACTGCTTGCCCACGCTGCGGGAGCCGCCGAGGCGCTTCGCTTCGGCGTCGAGCGTGACCCCTAACGCCAGCGTCATGATCAGCGACGCGGCAAGGAACTTTCCGCGAATAGTAGACATATGTTGTGATCCCCTGTCAGATCCGGTCAATTTTGCCTAACTGGGGTTCCGACCCGAGTTTTTCAATGACCGTGCATGGCGAATTAGTACTTTCTCCCGACGTGGAGCGCCACCACTCCGGCCGTCAGGTTGAAGTATTCGACCTGTTCCAGGCCCGCTTGTTCCATTAAGCGTACAAGCGAAGTCTGGTCTGGATGCATTCTGATCGATTCGGCGAGGTAGCGATAGCTAGGGGCATCCCCTGCCACACGCTCGCCGAGCCATGGGAGCACCTTGAACGAGTAAACATCGTAGGCCTTCTCGAGCGGTTTCCATACCTTCGAGAACTCGAGGACCATGACCTTGCCGCCCGGCTTGCACACGCGGCGCATCTCCGCCAGCGCGCGGTCCTTGTGGGTCATGTTGCGCAGGCCAAAGGCCACGGTGACCACGTCGAAGTAGTTGTCCGGAAACGGAATCTTTTCCGCATCGCACAATGCGACGGGCGTCACCACGCCCTTGTCGAGCAGGCGGTCGCGGCCCACGCGCAGCATCGACTCGTTGATGTCCGTGAGCCAGACCTGGCCGGTCGGACCCGCCGCCCTGGCGAACGCACGCGCGAGGTCGCCCGTGCCGCCGGCGATGTCCAGCACCTTCTGGCCCGGTCGCACGTTGGCCTGCGCGATCGTGAACATCTTCCAGAGCCGGTGCATGCCGCCCGACATCAGGTCGTTCATCACGTCGTACTTGCTGGCCACCGAATGGAAGACGCCCGCGACCTTGCCGGCCTTCTCCGTCTCCTCGACCTTCTCAAACCCGAAGTGGGTCTCGCTCATGTTCCAGGACTCCTGCTATTCAATGATGATGGCCACAGGCGTGGCCGCCCGGCGCGGCCATCGGCGCATCGCGGTCGAGGCCGGCGGCCTCGAGGCGCTTGAGGTAATCGTTCCAGACGGTCTCCTGCTGGTCGCCGAGGCGATGGAGCAGTTCCCACGAGTAGATGCCGGTCTCGTGGCCGTCGTCGAAACGGATCAGGATCGCGTAGTTGCCCACCGGCTCCACGCCCGCGATGCCGACGTCGCGCTTGCCGGTCTGCAGCGTTTCCTGACCGGGACCGTGGCCCTGGACTTCCGCCGAGGGCGAGCAGACGCGCAGCAGTTCGAACGGCAGGCGATAGGTGCGGCCGTTGTCGAAGCCGATCTCGAGCACGCGCGACTGCGTGTGAACGGTCAGCGCGGTGGGGTGCGGGGTATCTTTGTCTAGGCCAGCCATAGGATTGGGATCATGCCTCCTGTACGACCCGATAGCTTACTCCACCGCCCTGCCCTTGCCCATCGGCGGGCTCGTAGCGCAGGCGGCGGTCGTGGAACGCCGCCACCGTGCTGCGGTGCGCGATGCTGACGATGGCCGCGTCCGGCAGCCGGTCCACCATAAGGCGGTACATGGCCGCTTCGGTCTCCTCGTCGAGCGCGCTCGTGGCCTCGTCGAGGAACAGGAAGTCCGGCTTCTGGAGCAGCGCGCGCGCGAAGGCCAGACGTTGCTGCTCGCCCGGCGACAGCCGCAGCGACCAGTTGTCGAAAGTATCCAGATGGTCGGCCAGCGGGGCGAGCCGCGCGTCGCGCAGCACGCCGCGCAGCGCCTCGCAGTCGTGCACGGTGCCCGCGTCGGGATACGCCAGCGCGTCCGCGAGCGTGCCGATCGGCAGATAGCTGCGCTGCGGCAGGAACAGCATGCGCGCGCCGGGGCGCGTCACACGGCCGCTGCCGTATGGCCAGATGCCCGCGAGCGCGCGGAATAGCACACTCTTGCCGCAGCCGGACGGACCGCTGACGAGCCAGCGCTCGCCGCGGCCGATGGTCAGCGAGAACGGCGCGACGAGCGGCCGCTCGGGCGGATGCGACACCGGGCCGACGCCTTCCTCATCGACGCTGCCGCCGCCGCGCACCGGCAGCGCGAGCGCGAGTTCGTTCACCGCCATCGCGTCGCCCTGCCCGTCCACGACGTCGATATCCTGTCGGCCATGCGGGCCCGCTTCCTCTCGCTCGGCGAGGCGCATCGCGTCCTGGAAATCGATCAGACGGTTGGCGGCCGCCTTCCAGCCGACCAGCGTCGCGTAACTATCGACGAACCACGACAGCGCGCCCTGCACCTGCCCGAACGCGGAGCTGATCTGCATCAGGCCGCCCAGTGTCAGCTTGTTGGCGAAGTAGCGCGGCGCCGCCACGAGGATCGGGAAGATGATCGCGAACTGCGCGTAGCCCGAGGTGACGAACGTCAGCCGCCGCGTGTAGCGCATGAGCTGGTTCCAGTTCGCGCGGATGCGTTCGAAGCGCGCGCTCAGCCCTGCCTGCTCGGTCGGTTCGCCCTTGTATAGCGCCACGGGTTCGCTGTTCTCGCGCAGGCGCACCAGCATGAAACGGAAGTTTGCTTCGTATTGTTCCTGCTGGAACGACAGGCCGATCAGCGGGCGGCCGACGAAGTGCGCGATCACCGAGCCGATGACCGCATACCCGACCGCGAACCACACCATGTAGCCGGGAATCTCGATCGGCGTGCCGCCGAGCGCGAGCGTGATCGGGCCCGACACGGCCCACAGGATGCCCACGAACGAGATCAGCGTGACCACCGAGTTCAACAGGCCCATCGACAGCGTGAGCGCGCCGTCGGTGAACTGGCGCAGGTCGTCGGCGATGCGCTGATCGGGGTTGTCGGTCGAATGCGTCTGCTCGATGCGGTAGTACGCCTGATGGCCGAGCCACCGCGCCATGAACGTGCCCGTCATCCACGTACGCCACCGCATCTGCAGCATCATCTGGTAGTACTGCCGAGAGATGGCCAGCACGATGAAGCAGCCCGCGATCCACGAGAACCGGATCAGGAGCGTCTTGAACGAGACGAAGTCGCGCTGCTCGAGCGCGTTGTAGAACACGCGGTTCCACTCGTTGAGCAGCACGTTGATGTAGACGATGGCCAGGTTCAGCGCGACGACCAGGGCGAGCAAGCCAAGGCCGGCCTTGCGGTCGCTGGACGTCCAATAGGGCTTGATCAGTTCCCAGGTGCGGCCGAGCCGCAACCGGCTCTGGGCCTTGAGAGCCTGTGCGGGTACCGCGGGACCCGGCACGGTGGCGGAGGATGGCGTGACGTTCGACATGAGCGGGCAGGCCTCGTTGTTGTTCGTGGAGTCGTTCGATGGCGCGCGACGGCGTCGGACGCGCGACCGGGCGTGCGTTCGCCAGTGTGACAGGTCGCGGCCATCAAGGTCACCTTAACCGCGATAACTTAAATGGCGCTTAAGGCTACGGTGCCTGGACGCGGTTCAGTCTTCGGCGTCGGGTATCGACAGCGCGATGCGCAGCGCCGGCAGCCGGCTCTGAAGCTCCGCGACGCGTGCCGCGTCGGACCCGCGCTGGGGCGCCGCCCAGATGGCTTCGGGAAAGTGGGTATCCCAGCGGTAGCGCGGAATGACGTGCCAGTGCAGGTGCGGCACCATGTTGCCGAACGCGGCCAGGTTCACCTTGTCCGGCGTCATCACCTCGCGCACCACGCGCTCGACGCGCGCGACCAGGCGCATCAGCCAGGCCTGGTCGGCATCGTCGAGGTCCGACAGCTCCGCCACGTGGTCGTTCCACACGATGCGGCAGAACCCGGGGAACCGGTCATGCTCGACCAGGATCACCCTGGCGCGGTCCCCCATCCAGACGAGTTCGCCGCCATCGGCTTCGCACAGGGGGCAGTTCGGGACAGGGGTCCGGGTAGCGTGGGCTGGGATCATCTGAGCCGGACACGCTTACACGAGCACGCGCTCGATACCGCCCGCGTTGGCGCGCTGCACGTACTCCGGCAGCCAGTTCTCGCCGAGGACGTACTTCGCCATTTCCACGACGATGTAGTCGGCGGTCACCGAGGCGTCCTCGTTGTAGCGCGACAGGCCCTGCAGGCACGACGGGCAGCTCGTGAGGATCTTGACGTCGCCGCCGAAGCCCTCGGTACGCAGCTTGTCCGCGCCCTTGCGCATCTCTTCTTCCTTGCGGAAGCGGATCTGCGTGGAGACGTCGGGACGCGTCACCGCCAGCGTGCCGGACTCGCCGCAGCAGCGGTCGTTCTTCTCGATCTTGCCGCCGCCGTCGTTGCCGCCCATCAGCTCATTGACGAGCTTCGTCGGGTCCATCGTCTTGATCGGCGTGTGGCAGGGGTCGTGGTACATGTAGCGCGTACCGGTGACGCCTTCGAGCTTCACGCCCTTCTCGAGCAGATACTCGTGGATGTCGATGATGCGGCAGCCCGGGAAGATCTTGTCGAATTCGTAACCGGCCAGCTGGTCGTAGCACGTGCCGCAGCTCACCACCACGGTCTTGATGTCGAGGTAGTTGAGCGTGTTGGCCACGCGGTGGAACAGCACGCGGTTGTCGCTGACCATCTTCTCGGCCTTGTCGAACTGGCCGGCGCCGCGCTGCGGATAACCGCAGCACAGGTAGCCCGGCGGCAGCACGGTCTGCACGCCGACGTGCCACAGCATCGCCTGCGTGGCGAGGCCCACCTGCGAGAACAGCCGCTCCGAGCCGCAACCCGGGAAGTAGAACACCGCTTCCGTTTCCGACGACGTGGTCTTCGGATTGCGGATGATCGGCACGATCTCGTTGTCTTCGATATCGAGCAGCGCGCGCGCGGTCTTCTTGGGCAGGTTGCCCGGCATCTTCTTGTTGATGAAGTGGATCACCTGCTCCTGCACGGGCGGCTTGCCGACCGTGGCGGGCGGATGCTGCGTCTGCTTGCGCGCGAACTTCTTGAACACCTCGTTGCCGAGGCGCTGCGCCTTGTAGCCGAGCCCGATCATCGCCGAGCGCGTCATGTTGATGGTCTGCGGATTGGTCGCGTTCAGGAAGAACATCGAGGCCGCCGTGCCGGGGTTGAACTTCTTCTGGCCCATCTTGCGCAGCAGGTTGCGCATGTTCATCGACACGTCGCCGAAGTCGATCTTGACGGGGCACGGCGTCACGCACTTGTGGCACACCGTGCAGTGGTCGGCCACGTCCGAGAATTCGTCCCAGTGCTTGATCGACACGCCGCGGCGCGTCTGTTCTTCATACAGGAACGCCTCGATGAGGAGCGAGGTGGCGAGGATCTTGTTGCGCGGGCTGTACAGCAAATTCGCGCGCGGCACGTGCGTCGCGCACACGGGCTTGCACTTGCCGCAGCGCAGGCAGTCCTTGACGCTCTCCGCAATCGCGCCGATGTCGCTCTGCTGCATGATGATGGACTCGTGTCCCATCAGGCCGAACGACGGGGTGTACGCATTGCGCAGGTCGGCGCCCGGCAGCAGCTTGCCCTTGTTGAAGCGGCCCTGCGGATCCACGCGCTGCTTGTACGCGCGGAAATCGCCGATCTCTTCCTCGGTCAGGAACTCGAGCTTGGTGATGCCGATGCCGTGCTCGCCCGAGATCACGCCATCCAGCGAACGGGCGAGCGCCATGATGCGGGCCACCGCGCGGTGCGCGTCCTGCAGCATGTCGTAGTCGTCCGAGTTCACCGGGATGTTGGTGTGCACGTTGCCGTCGCCGGCGTGCATGTGCAGCGCCACGAAGACGCGGCCGCGCAGCACCTGCTTGTGGATCTTCTGCGCCTCGTCGAGGATCGGCTTGAACTCGCCGCCGTTGAAGATCTTGCGCAGTTCGGCGCGAATCTCGCCCTTCCACGAGACGCGGATCGTGCGGTCCTGCAGCAGATGGAACACGCTCGCGTCCGGCTGCTGCGCGAGGCGCTGCTCGAACGCGGGGCCGAGCAGGCCCAGGCCGTGACCGATCAGCGAGGCGCGGGCCTCGGCGAGCGGTGTGTCCATATGGTCCTGCAGGTACAGCCAGCGCGCGCGAATCTCGCGCAGCAGCGTCAGCGCATGCTGCACGCGGTCCTCGAGCAGTTCGGCGCTCGGAATCTCGTTGGCGTCGTCGCTGCGGCCCAGCGGGAGGTTGCCGCGCGCGAAGAACTGCTCCAGCTCGTCCGTGAGCTTGAGCTTGTTCTTGATCGACAGTTCGATGTTGATACGTTCGATGCCGTCCGTGTATTCGCCCATGCGCGGCAGCGGAATCACGACGTCCTCGTTGATCTTGAACGCGTTGGTGTGGCGCGCGATGGCCGCGGTACGCGAACGGTCGAGCCAGAACTTCTTGCGCGCCTCGGGACTGACGGCGACGAAGCCTTCGCCGCTCTTGCCGTTGGCCATGCGGATGACTTCCGACGTCGCGCGCGCGACGGAGTCCTCGTCGTCGCCCACGATATCGCCGATCAGCACCATCTTCGGAAAGGCGTTGCGCTTGCTCTTGGTGGCATAGCCCACCGCGCGCAGGTAGCGCTCGTCCAGATGCTCGAGACCGGCCAGGATCGCGCCGCCCTCGCGCTTCGATTCGGCATCGAGGAAGTCCTTGATCTCGACGATGCTCGGAATGGCGTCGCGCGGCTGGCCGAAGAATTCGAGGCAGACCGTGCGGATGTGCTTCGGCATGCGATGCAGGATCCACCGCGCGCTGGTGATGATGCCGTCGCAGCCTTCCTTCTGCACGCCGGGCAGGCCCGCCAGGAACTTGTCCGTGACGTCCTTGCCGAGACCTTCCTTGCGGAACTTGCGGCCTTCGATCGACAGCGTCTCCGTACGCAGCGGCTTTTCGCCGGGCGCGCGGTTGCCGTCCGACCATTGCAGCTGGAACGTGGCCACGGGCACGTCGTGGATCTTGCCGAGGTTGTGGTCCATGCGCGTGATCTCGAGCCAGTTGCCCTCGGGATCCACCATGCGCCACCACGCGAGGTTGTCGAGCGCCGTGCCCCACAGCACGGCCTTCTTGCCGCCCGCGTTCATCGCGACGTTGCCGCCGATGCACGAGGCGTCGATCGACGTCGGGTCCACCGCGAACACGAGGCCCGCCTTGTCGGCGGCGTCCGCCACGCGGCGCGTGACCACGCCCGCGCCGGAGAAGATCGTCGCCACCTTGTGCGGAACGCCCGGCAGATCGGTCTGCTCGACCGGCCCCAGCTGCTCGAGCTTCTCCGTGTTGATGACGGCGGAGAACGGCGTCAGCGGCACCGCGCCGCCGGTGTAACCCGTACCGCCCCCGCGCGGGATGATGGTCAGGCCGAGTTCGAAGCAGCCCTTGACCAGGCCGGCGATCTCTTCCTCGGTATCCGGCGTCAGCACGACGAACGGGTATTCGACGCGCCAGTCGGTGGCGTCGGTCACGTGGGAGACACGCGACAGGCCATCGAACTTGATGTTGTCCTTCTCCGTGACGCGGCCCAGCACGCGCTGCGCGCGCTTGCGCAGTTCGTAGGCGTCGGCGAATTCCTGCTGGAACGACTCGATGGCCTGGCGCGCGAACGCGACCAGCTGCTCCACGCGGTGCGAGCGGTCTTCCGCGGCCGGCTCGGCGTGTTCGGCACGGTCGGCGGCGCGGCGCTTCTCGATCTCGCCCAGGCGGTGATGCAGCGCGCTGACCAGCATCTGGCGGCGCTTCGGGTTCTCGAGCAGGTCGTCCTGCAGATAGGGGTTGCGGCGCACGACCCAGATATCGCCCAGCACCTCGTACAGCATCCGGGCCGACCGGCCGGTCCGGCGCTCGCTCCGCAGCTCGTCGAGAATGCGCCAGCCTTCCTCGCCGAGCAGGCGGATCACGATCTCGCGGTCGGAAAACGAGGTGTAGTTATAGGGAATCTCTCGCAGGCGCGGCGCGGCATCCTGCGCGGCGAGCTTGGCATCTAGCACGAGTGGGGCGTTCATGGCGGGACCGCTTCCAGCGGCGCACGGGGACAGTGCGCATTTATTCATTGAAGCGCGATTGTACTGCAACCCCCCTCCCTGCGCCCCTCATTGGGGCGGTTGCTGCCCGTTATCCCGCACTGCAACAAGGGACATTGGCCATCGCCCCGGGACGCTCAGAACCAGGCCTTGAGGGTGCTGCCGATGCTGTGCCAGAAGCTGTCCGGGATCCAGAGCAGACTGCCTGTCATGGCCAGATAGCGCAGGAACTTGCCGATCGCCATGTAGCCGAGGCTCGGCCAGAAGGAGAGCCGCAGCCAGCCGGCCAGGGTGCACAATGGATCACCCACGACAGGCAGCCACGACAGCAGCAGCGTCTTCGGGCCGAGCCGGCGCATCCAGCGAAAGTATTTCGCATCCAGCGCGGGCTTGCGCGGCTTGCGGGGATGGCGCCGGTGCTGGGCATGCTCGATCTCGTGCTCGCGGTGCTGGCGCCGCAGGTGATAGCGGACCAGCGCGAGCTTGGCCCAATAGCCGAGCCACCAGTCGATGGCGCCCCCGATCGTGTTGCCGGCCGTCGCGACGAGAATCGCGGGCCAGAACATGTCCGGATTCAGCTTGATGTAGCCGAACACCGCCGGCTCGGAGCCGAGCGGCAGCAGCGTGGCCGATATCAGGCTGACGAGAAAGATTGCGGGCAGCCCCACCTTCGGGAGGGCGACCATGCCGAGCAGCGAATCGAGGAACGCTTCCATAGGCGATAAGCGGGATGTGCGGGCTGTGCGGGGTGTGAAGACGGGATGCCGGTCTTCATGGGGGTCCAACCCACATGGCGATACCGTGCGATTTGTGATTAACTGTTAGAGCCAGTTGCGGTCAAACGTTCACCGCTCATCACCCGGCAAGCACCAATATCACGAAATAGCCGTAGCAACCAAGCGGCAGCACAGCGTCGTGGCCAGTCCCGCGCAGTCAGTGTGTTCGGGATGCCGGTATTGGCCATGCGCGTCACCCACATGGAGACAAGCATGGCGATTCCGATCCGCCTGACGGTCAATGGCAAGTCCATCGACGCGCAGGTCGAACCTCACACCCTCCTCGTCCAGTTCCTCCGCGACAACCTCCGCCTGACCGGCACCCATGTGGGATGCGACACGGCGCAATGCGGCGCGTGCACGGTCCATCTGGACGGACGGGCCGTCAAATCCTGCAACATGCTGGCGGTGCAGGCGGACGGCATGCAGGTGACCACGATCGAAGGCCTCTCCGCGAATGGGGAACTGCACCCGATGCAGGAAGCGTTCCGCGAATGCCATGGCCTGCAATGCGGCTTCTGCACGCCCGGCATGGTCATGGCCGCCACCGCGCTGCTGCGCGACCGGCCCAGTGCCGATGCGGAAACCATCCGCGAACAGCTCGACGGCAACCTGTGCCGCTGCACGGGCTATCACAACATCGTGCGGGCGGTGCAGCAGGGGCAGGCGATGATGCAGGCGCCCGTCGCGGCGGAATGAGAGGAGCGATGCCATGAACGCACCCGAAAGACATCCGCTGATCGGCACGCCGGTCCGGCGCAAGGAAGACTATCGCTTCCTGACCGGCAACGGCCAGTACACCGACGACATCGTGCTCGCGCACCAGAGCTATGCGTGCTTCGTGCGGTCGCCGCACGCGCATGCGCGCATCCGGTCGATCGACACCACGGAGGCGCTCGCCTCCCCCGGCGTCATCGCCGTGCTCACGGGCGACGACATGGCGGCCGACAAGGTCGGCGGCCTGCCCTGCGGCTGGCTCATCCACAGCATCGACGGCACGCCGATGAAGGAGCCGCCCCACCCCGCGCTCGCGCACGGCAAGGCGCGCCATGTCGGCGACCAGGTCGCCGTGGTCATCGCCGAAACGCTGCAGCAGGCGCGCGATGCGGCCGAGAAGGTCGACGTCGATTACGAGGAATTGCCGGCGGTGGTCTCCCCGGCCGCCGCCGCGCAATCGCCGGCGCTGGTCCATGACGACGTACCCGCCAACACCTGCTATACGTGGGGCCACGGCGACAAGGCCGCGACCGACGCGGCGTTCGCGAAGGCCGCCCATGTGACCACGCTCGAGATCGTCAACAACCGGCTGATCCCGAATGCGATCGAGCCGCGCGCCGTCAATGCCAGCTATCAGCGCCAGGACGACAGCTACACGGTCTACGTGGCCAACCAGAACCCGCACGTCGAACGGCTGTTGATGGGCGCATTCGTGCTCGGGCTGCCAGAGTCGCGGCTGCGCATCATCGCGCCCGACGTGGGCGGCGGCTTCGGCTCGAAGATCTTCCTGTATCCGGAGGATGTCGCGCTGACGTGGGCATCGAAGAAGATCGGCCGGCCCGTCAAGTGGACCGCCGACCGTTCCGAGTCGTTCCTGACCGATGCGCACGGCCGCGACCACGTGACGCGCGCCGAGCTCGCGATGGATGCCGATGGCAGGTTCCTGGCCATGCGCGTGCACACCGTGGCGAACATGGGGGCGTATCTGTCGACGTTCGCGAGCAGCGTGCCGACGATCCTCTATGCGACCTTGCTGGCCGGCCAGTATGCGACGCCCGCCATCTACGCCGAAGTGCAGGCGGTGTTCACCAACACCGCGCCCGTCGACGCGTACCGGGGCGCGGGGCGGCCCGAGGCCACGTACGTCGTGGAACGCCTCGTAGAGACCGCCGCGCGCGAGCTTGGCATGGATCCCGCCGAGCTGCGGCGCAAGAACTTCATCAGAGCGTTTCCCTATGTCACGCCCGTGGGACTGACCTACGATACGGGCGACTACGAGCCGTGCCTTGCGCGCGCGCAGGAACTCGCCGACGTGGCGGGCTTTCCGCAGCGGCGGGAAGCGTCGAAGCAGCGCGGCAAGCTGCGCGGTCTTGGCTATTCGTGCTACATCGAGGCGTGCGGGCTGGCGCCATCGAACATCGCGGGGGCGCTCGGCGCGCGCGCGGGCCTGTTCGAGGTCGGCGAAATTCGCGTGCATCCGACCGGCACGGTCACCGTGTTCACAGGCTCGCACAGCCATGGACAGGGGCACGAGACCACGTTCGCGCAGATCGTGGCGGACCGTCTTGGCATCGGGCTCGATGCGGTGGAGATCGTGCATGGCGATACGGGTCGCGTGCCGTTCGGCATGGGCACCTATGGCTCGCGCTCGCTTGCCGTGGGCGGCTCCGCGATCATGAAGGCGCTCGACAAGGTGGAAGCCAAGGCGAAGAAGATCGCCGCGCATCTGCTGGAAGCCTCCGATGCCGATATCGAATTCCACGACGGCGTGTTCCGCGTGGCCGGCACCGATCGCACGAAGACGTTCGGCGAGGTGGCGCTGACCGCGTACGTGCCCCACAACTATCCCCTCGACAAGCTCGAGCCGGGGCTCAACGAGAATGCGTTCTACGACCCGACCAACTTCACGTATCCGTCCGGTGCGTACGTCTGCGAGGTGGAGGTGGATCCCGATACCGGCGAATCGCACGTGGTGCGCTTTACCGCGGTGGACGACTTCGGCAATGTGATCAACCCGATGATCGTCGAGGGTCAGGTGCATGGCGGCATCGGGCAGGGCCTGGGCCAGGCGATGTTCGAGCAGTGCGTGTACGACGAGGACAGTGGCCAGTTGCTCACGGGCTCGTACATGGATTACGCGATGCCGCGCGCTGGCGATCTGCCGGACTTCACCGTGGAGACCGCCAATGGCACGCCGTGCACGCACAATCCGCTTGGCGTGAAGGGCTGTGGCGAGGCGGGCGCGATCGGCTCGCCGCCGGCGTTCATCAATGCGCTCGTCGATGCGCTGTCGCCGCTCGGCGTGCGAGACATCCAGATGCCCGCGACCCCGCATCGCGTGTGGCAGGCCATCCAGCGCGCCACCGAGCGCGCTACCCCCAACGCCTGAAGGAAAGGAGCACGACATGTACGCATTCCAGTACGAACGCGCGGCCGATGCGCAGGCGGCCGTGGGCATGCTCAAGGCGGACGCCGACGCCCGCTTCCTTGGCGGCGGGCAAAGCCTGCTCGCCTCGATGAAGCTTCGCCTCGCGGCGCCTTCGACGCTGATCGACGTCACGCGCATTCCGGGCCTGGCCAGTATCCGCATGGAGGGCGACGAGCTTGTCATCGGCGCGGCGGCGCGTCATGCCGACGTGGCGACGAATACCGAGGTCATGCGGCGGATTCCGGCACTGGCGCGGCTGGCGGGAGAAATCGGCGATCGACAGGTGCGCGCGATGGGCACGCTCGGCGGCTCGCTGGCGAACGACGACCCGGCGGCCGATTATCCTGCGGCGGTGCTCGGGCTCAACGCGATCATCGTGACGGATCGGCGCAATATCGCGGCGGACAATTTCTTCAAGGGATTGTTCGAGACGGCCCTTGCGCCGGACGAGTTGATTACCGCGGTACGCTTTCCGCAGCCGGATCAGGCGGCCTACGTGAAGTTCCGCAATCCGGCCTCGCGCTTCGCGCTCGTGGGGGTGATGGTCGCCCGCTCCGGCAAGATGGTGCGTGTTGCGGTGACGGGGGCGGCGGACAAGGTGTTTCGCGCGCCCGCGCTGGAGCAGGCGTTGACCACGGCGTTCACGCCGGCGGCGGCGCGGGCGGTGCGGATGGATCCTTCCGGTCTCGGTACCGATCTGCATGCGTCGGCGGAGTATCGGGCGCATCTGATCCCCGTGCTGGCGAGCCGCGCGGTGGAGCAGGCGTTGAAGGGGTAGGTGGCATCCCCATCATGCTGCCCGCCTCCATCGACGACACGATCGCGCTGCTTGCGCGCCAGCAGTACTTTGCGGATCGCGAGACGGCCACCGTGGTCTACCTCGCGCTGCGCATGCAGCGGCCGCTGTTCCTCGAGGGCGAGCCCGGCGTCGGCAAGACCGCGCTCGCCCAGGCGATGGCGGACGGGCTCGGCACGCGACTGCTGCGACTCCAGTGCTATGAGGGGCTCGATGTCGCGAGCGCGCTGTACGAGTGGGACTATCCGCGCCAGATTATGGCGCTGCGGCTGGCGGAAGCGCGCGGCGAGCGGCCCGCGCAGCAGTCGCTGTATCACGACGACTTTCTGCTCAAGCGGCCGCTGCTGGAATCGCTGCTGCCCGACCCGGCCGCGCCGCACGTACCGCGCGTGCTGCTGATCGACGAGATCGACCGCGCGGACGAACCGTTCGAGGCGTTCTTGCTCGAGGTGCTCGCCGACTATCAGGTATCGATTCCCGAGATCGGCACGGTGCGCGCCGAGCGGCCGCCGTTGATCGTCTGCACGTCCAATCGCACGCGCGAGGTGCATGACGCGCTGAAGCGCCGGTGTCTCTACCAATGGATGGGATATCCGGGCCGCGAGCGCGAGTTGCGGATCGTGGCGGCGCGCGCGCCGGAGGCCGCCGCCGCGCTGCAGCGGCAGGCGATCGACTTCGTGCACCGGTTGCGCCGGATCGATCTGTTCAAGGCGCCCGGCATCGCCGAGGCCATCGACTGGTGCCGCGCGCTCGCGGCGCTCGGCGTGACGGAACTCGATCCGCAGTCCGTACGCGATACGCTCGGCGTCCTGCTCAAGTACCAGGACGACCTGGCGCGCGCGGACGGACCGACTGTAGCCGAGTTGTTGTCGCAGCCCGCGTCATGACGATGCGCGAGGGCATTGCCCTGCCGATGCTCGCCCGCAACGTCACGCATTTCATGCGCCTGCTGCGCGATGCGGGGTTCGGGCTCTCCCCCGCGCACGCGGTGGATGCGCTCGACGCGCTGCGCCATATCGATATCGGCCAGCGCGACGAGGTTCGCGCGGCGCTTGCAGCCCTGACGCTCTCCGGCCCCGACCAGCGCCCGCTGTTCGACGCGGCGTTCGACCTGTTCTGGCGCGACCCCGACTGGGAAGGCAAGCTCCGCGCGCTGCTGTTGCCGCGCATCGATGCGGGCGCGCCGCCCCCGGCCCGCAGCAACCGTCTGGCCGATGCGCTCGCCGCGCGCACGCCAGGGCCCGAGAAGACCCCGCCATCCGTGTCCGAGGAGCGCGTCGCCGTGGCGCTGACGTTCTCCGCGCACGAACGGCTCGCGGAACGGGACTTCGAGACGCTCGATGCCGAGGAATGGCGCGCACTGCAGCGCCTCATCCGCACACGCCACGCGCATCTCGGCCTGCAACGCACACGGCGGCTGCGCGCGGCCGCGCACGGCACGCACGCCGACCTGCGCGCCAGCGCAAGGCTGGCGGTGCGGCAGCATGGCGAATGGCTGCGCTGGAAATACCGCCAGCAGGCCGAGCGCAAGGCGCCCATCGTGCTGCTGCTCGATATCTCGGGCTCGATGAGCCAGTACTCGCGCGCGGTGCTCTATTTCTGCCACGCGCTGATGCAATCGCGCGAGCGCATGCACGTGTTCCTGTTCGGCACGCGCCTGACCAACGTCACCCGCGCGCTGCGCGAGCGCGACCCCGACGATGCGGTCGGCCTGATCACCGGACAGGTCCGCGACTGGGCCGGCGGCACGCGCATCGGTACCGCGCTGGCCGAGTTCAACCGGCACTGGGCCCGCCGTACGCTGTCGGGCCGCGCGACCGTGCTGCTGGTCACCGATGGGATCGACCTGGAGGACATCGATCTGCTCGATGCGGAGATGGCGCGGCTCGCGCGCTTCGCCCACCGCATCGTGTGGCTCAACCCGCTGCTGCGGTACGCGGGCTTCTCGCCACAGGCGCGGGGCGTGCAGGCCATTCTGCCGCACGTCGATGTGCTGCGTGCCGCGCACAATCTCGACAGCCTGCTGCAGCTGGAGACGCTGCTTGCCGACAACGCGCCCGGCTGGCGACCCCATACCAAGGGCCACCCGGGCCAGACCAACTTCGAGGGGACGACATGGAAATGAACCAGACCCAGCGGCTGCCCGTGCCGCGCGACATCGCATGGGCCGCGCTGAACGATCCTGAGCTGCTCAGGCAATGCATCCCGGGATGTGAGAGCATCGAGCCCGATGGCGAGAATGCGTGGCAGCTCGCGATGACGGCGGCCGTCGGGCCTGTGAAAGCCCGTTTCAAAGGCCGTATGGCGCTACAGGATATTCAGGCGCCGGAAAGCTATACCATCGCGTTCGATGGCCAGGGCGGCGCGGCCGGCTTCGGCAAGGGCGTGGCGCGGGTTTCGCTCGCGCCGGACGGCGATGCCACGCTGCTCACCTATGCGGTGCAGGCGCAGGTCGGCGGCAAGATCGCGCAAATCGGGTCGCGGCTCGTCGATGCAGCCGCGCGCAAGATGGCGGATACTTTCTTCGCGCGCTTTACCGAGGTGGTGACCGGTGGCGCCGACGATGCGGATAACGCCGGGCAGCAAGAGCAACAGGAACAGCAACAGGAAGGGAAGCAGAAGCGATCATGGACAGCGTGGATCTCGAAGCCCTGAAGAGCAGCGTGCGATGGCAGGCGGAAGGCCATCGCGTACTGCTCGTGACGGTGGTGCGGACGTGGGGCTCGTCGCCGCGGCCCGAAGGCGCGATGCTCGCGGTGCGGGACGATGGCCTGGTGGTGGGTTCCGTCTCGGGCGGCTGCATCGAGGATGACATCATCGACCGCGTGCGGCGCGAAGGCATTCGCAGCGATCGGCCGGAATCGGTCAAGTACGGGATCAGCGCCGAAGAGGCGCATCGGTTTGGCCTGCCGTGTGGCGGGACCATCGAGCTCGTAACGGAGCCGTTGTCGGCGAAGAGCGGGATCGCGGAGCTGCTCGCCGCGGTGGAGGCGGGGCGTCTGGTGTCGCGCCGCCTCGACATGGCGACGGGGGTCGCGACGCTGGGCCCCGCCGCGGTGACCGACGGCCTCGCGTTCGAGGCCGGGACGCTCACGACGATTCACGGACCGCGGTATCGCATGCTCGTCATCGGTGCCGGGCAGTTGTCGAAGTACCTGTGCCAGATTTCGGTGGGCCTCGGCTTTCAGGTCACCGTGTGCGATCCGCGCGAGGAATATACCGAGACGTGGGACATCCCCGGCGTGACGATGGTCCGGACCATGCCGGACGATACCGTCCTGGCGATGCGGCTCGACGAGCGTTGCGCCGTGATTGCGCTCACGCATGACCCCAAGCTCGACGACCTGGCGCTGATGGAAGCGTTGCACACGCCGGCCTTCTACGTCGGCGCGCTCGGCTCGCGCCGCAACAATCAGGCGCGGCGCGAGCGGCTCAAGGAGTTCGATGTCACGGACGCGGAACTGGCTCGGCTGCATGGGCCGGTAGGCATCTATATCGGCAGCCGCACGCCGCCCGAGATCGCGATCTCAATCCTCGCCGAGGTGATCGCGGCGAAGAATCACGTGTCGCTGCCCGATATCCTGCAGGTCGAAGGCGCCAAGGCGGCGCGCGAGATTGCGGCCGGCGAGGCGGCTTGCCCGATCTCGCCCGAGGGCGAAGCCCAACCCGCCCCGACTACGCCGGCAGTGCATTCATGACGAGGATGGCATGAGGGGGATGACATGAGCGGGGGCCCGCTCACGACGGGCGACCTGCCCACCGGCGTGCTGCTGGCCGCGGGCTACGGCCGCCGGTTCGATCCCGCTGGCGTACGCAACAAGCTGCTGCAGACCATGCGCGACGGACGCACGGTAGCGTGGCGCAGCGCGCGCACGCTCGCGGTGGCCCTGCCCGCAACGGTCGCGGTGGTGCGGCCCGGACACGATGAACTTGCCGCGCAATTGCGGCACGCGGGCTGCCGCGTGATCGAGAGCGCCGCCGCCGAGTCGGGCATGGGCGCCGCCTTGCGCGACGCGGTCGCGGCCACGCCCGATGCGCGCGGCTGGGTCGTGGCGCTCGCGGACATGCCGTGGCTATCGATCGAACTCGTCCGCGCGGTGGCGCTGACCATTACTGCGCCCAACACGGCGCCCGACACCATCGCCGCGCCATGGCGCGATGGCAAGCGCGGGCACCCCGTGGGCTTTGGCGCCGCGTGGCGCGACGAACTACTGAAGCTCGAGGGCGACGAGGGGGCACGCGCGCTGCTGAAGACGCAGCCCGTGACGCGCATCCTCACCGAGGACGACGGGGCGTTTCGCGATATCGACGTTCCCGGCGACCTACCGGGCAACCTGAGCTAACGCCCCGCCCCTCAGACGTTCTCCGTCTCCGCCAACGCGCGCAGGAACTCCGCGCTCCACCAGTGAACGTCCTGCTCGCGAATGCGTTCAAGCAAACGCTGATGCCGCGAACGGCGTTCGGTCAGTGGCATGTGCAGCGCCTGCTGGATCGCCTGCGCCGTGGCGCGCGTGTCGTAAGGGTTCACGAGCAGCGCTTCCTTCAACTGTTCCGCCGCCCCCGCGAACCGCGACAACACCAGGACGCCCGGGTCGTCCGGGTCCTGCGCGGCGATGAACTCCTTCGCGACGAGGTTCATGCCGTCGCGCAGCGGCGTCACCAGGGCCACGCTGCTCGCGCGGCAGAGGCCCGGCAATCGCTTGCGCGCGGTCGAACGATGGATGTACCGCACAGGCATCCAGTCGAGTTCGCCGTACTCGCTGTTGATCGCGCCCGTGATGCCCTCCATGTCCCGACGCAGATCGGCATACGCATCCACGGACTCCCGCGACGGCGCCGCGATCTGGATCAGGGTGGCGCTGGAGCGGTTCTCCGGATATTCCGCCAGCAAGGTCTGGAACGCCTTGAGCCGCTGCGGCAGTCCCTTGGAATAGTCGAGCCGGTCGATGCCCAGCAGCAGGCGCCGCCGCGCATACTGCCCGCGCATCATCTCGTAGGTCTCGCGCGAATCGTCACCCTTGCCGAGTTCGATAAACTCGTCGACGTCGATCCCGATCGGGAACGCCTGCGCGCGGACCGTGCGATGGAACGCGCGGAAGCGGTACTCGCCCATCGGCTCCGCGCCCGCCTCGTCCTGCGCATACCGCGCGAAGTGATCGACATCGGCCTGGCTCTGAAACCCGATGAGGTCGTACGCGAACATCGCGCGCATCAGCCATTCGTGCTGCGGAATGGCCGCGAGGATCAGCGGCGGCGGCAGCGGAATATGCAGGAAGAACCCGATCCGCTGCCCGCACCCGATCGCCCGCAACTCCGCCGCGAGCGGAATCAGGTGATAGTCGTGGATCCAGATCACGTCATCGGGCTTCAGCAGCGGCGCGAGCTTGCGCGCGAACAACTGGTTTACGCGCCGATAGCTGTTGAGATTGCCGCCCGAGTCGAAATCCGCGAGATCGAGCCGGTAGTGGAACACCGGCCAGAGCACGCCGTTGCTGTACCCGAGGTAGTAGGCGTCATAGTCCTCGCGGCTCAGGTCCACGGTGGCCAGCGTCACGTTTCCGGCCTGCTGCAGATGGAGTTCGCCCTCGCCCGGCGTGCCGCCCTGATTCGCATCGACGGCCTTGCCGCTCCATCCGAACCACAAACCGCCCGTCTTCGACAATGCCTCCGAAAGCGCGACGGCAAGGCCGCCCGCCGCGTGGTTGCGCGGATCGGCGACCCGGTTGGATACCGCTACAAGTCTTCCCATTGGCTGTTTGCTGTTTCGATCGCTACTTCACTGCTGTTGCCCCCGTTTTATTGTTGGCCCAGGGAGGCTTCGGGCTGATGGCGTCAGATCACGCTGTCCCATGGCGCGGATAGCCGCATGGCACCGTTGATCAACCCCACCATCGAATACGTCTGCGGGAAATTGCCCCACATCTCGCCGGTCACGGGATGCGTGTCCTCGGAGAGCAGCCCCAGCGGATTGCGCGCGGCGAGCATCGCCTCGAAAATCTCGCGCGCTTCCTCGCGGCGGCCGATACGCGCCAGCGCGTCGATGCGCCAGAACGTGCAGATGTTGAACGCGGTCTCGGGCTTGCCGAAGTCGTCCGGCGCTTCGTAACGGCGCATATAGGGCCCGTCGCACAGCGAATCTTCCAGCGCCTTCACCGTGGACACGAAGCGCGGGTCGCGCGGGTCGATGAAGTTGACCTCGGCCATCAGCAGCACGCTCGCATCGAGCTCCTTGCCGCCGAAGCTCTCGGCGAAGGCCTGCCGCGACTCGGACCACGACTCGGCGAGGATCTGCGTCTTCATGCGATCCGCATGGTCGCCCCAGTACGCCGCGCGCGCCGGCTGTTCGAGCTTGAGCGCGATCTTCGCGAGGCGATCGCACGCGGCCCAGCTCATCAGCGCGGACGATGTATGGACGCGCGCGCGGGTGCGCAGCTCCCACATGCCCGCATCGGGCGTGCCGAACACGCGCACCGCCTGCTCGCCGACATCCTCGAGCCGCTGGAATTCGGCGAGGCCGCCGCGATGCAGCAGCCGATGGTCATGGAAGGCCTGCGCGGCGCCGAGCACCACGTTGCCGTACACGTCGTGCTGGAAGTGCTCCTGCGCCTGATTGCCCACGCGCACCGGACCCATGCTGCGATAGCCGCACAGATGGTCGAGGATGCTTTCCGGCAATTCGCGCTCGAGGCCAATGCCATAGAGCGGCTGGATGTGTCCGTCCTGCGATTGCATGACCACGTTGGACAGCCATCGCAGGTAGTCCTCCATCGTGCCGACTTCGGACAGGCTGTTGAGCGCGCGGACGACGAAGAAGGCGTCACGCAGCCAGCAGTAGCGGTAGTCCCAGTTGCGGCCGCTGCCCGGCGCCTCGGGAATGCTCGTCGTCATCGCGGCGACGATGGCGCCGGTTTCCTCGTACAGCGAGAGCTTGAGCGTGATGGCGGCGCGGATCACCGCATCCTGCCATTCGCGGGGCACCGCGAGCCGACGCGTCCACAGGCGCCAGTACGAGGTGGTCTCCTGCTCGAAGTCGCGGGCGGTCTCTTCCACGCCCCCGGCAAGGGTCTCGTCGGGACCGAGGATGAAGTTGTACCCGCGCGTGACGAGGAACGGCGTGTTCGACATCACGTACGCGAGCGGCGCGTCGGTCGTCATGCGCAGCGTGGTGCCATCGCCGATATAGCGCACATGGCTGCTGCCGCGCGTGATCTCCGGCTTGATGCGTCCCCACTGGAAGCGCGGCGCCACGTTGACGCGCACGCGAGGCGCGCCGCGCACCGGACGAATGCGGCGCACGAGCGTGATGGGACGGAAATAGCGCCCGAGCCTGAAGAAGCGCGGCGCGAAATCGGTGATCTCCAGGCAGTTGCCATGCTTGTCGATCAGCCGCGTGCGAAGGATCGCCGTATTCGGCTCGTACCACTGCGTCGCTTCCTGGAAGTCCTCGATCTCGATCGAGAAATGCCCGGCGTTCTCGCTCGGGTCCAGCAGCGCGTTGAAGACGGGGTCGCCGTCGAAACGCGGCAGGCACATCCAGACGATTCGGCCACGGCCATCGACGAGCGCGGAGAACGCGCAATTGCCGATCATGCCGAGCGAGAGCGAGGCATCGGCGACGCGGCTCGAGCAGTCGCGATCGACGTTCACCGCCGATTCCGAGGCGATGCTCGCGCTGATCGCGGCGCTGGCCGCCCGCTCGTCCGCGGTCTGGTTCGCCGTCCTGCCGGCGGCCTTGTCGGCTCCGGCTTCGAACGTCGTGGTGGCGTCGGCGGGGACATGGGCAGGTCCGCCCGACGAGATATGGGAATGGCTCACAGCGAATCCTCCCTTAGAGTCGGTGTGAAGGGGTGGAACCGGAATCGATATCCTGCACGGAGACGGACGCGGCGCGCGCCGAGCGATGGAGCCAGTCGCGGAGCGCGGCGGGACCCGTCACGCTCACGCTGGCCGCGCTCGCGCGCTGGCCCACGAGCACGCCGGTGCCGCCGAGTTCGCCAACGACCGCGAATCCCGCTTCGTCCGTGACGTCGTCGCCCGCGAACACCGGGCGGCGTCCCGCGAAGGGCGGCATGCGCATGAACGAGGCGATCGCCCCGCCCTTGTCCACGCCGGCAGGCTTGATCTCGACGACCATCTTGCCGGGCAACGCCTCGAGGCCCGTGGCATCGCGCAGCACATCGGCCACGGCGGCGCGCACGAGCGGCTCGAGCTCGGGTGCCTGCCGGTAGTGGATGGCGACCGCGATGGTCTTGTCTTCGAGCCGTAGCCCGGGATGCCGCCGGACGAGCGCCTCCAGCTGGGGCATCAGCAGGCTGATGTCGGGCGACGGGGGGGTGATGAGGTGTTCGCCGATATTGCGGAATTCGGCGCCATGGACACCCGCCGCGGGCAGGCGCAGTGGCTGCAGGAAATGGTCGAGCTCGGCGACGGGCCGGCCCGAGATGACGGCGAGCGCGCCGTCCAGCCATCGATGCAGCGTCGTCAGGGTGGCAACCAGTTCGGGCTCCACGCGCACCAGTTCGGGGCGCGGGGCGAGGTCGGCCAGCGTGCCGTCGAAGTCAAGAAACAGCGCGGTATCGGGTTCGATCAGAGATAGCGAAGACATCGCAATTACCGTAGCACGGGGATGTGACGAGCCGCCACCGGGCGCTGTCCTACACGCCACCGCGCGGCCAGCCAGTGACGCCCGCAACACCCCGGTATTGCCCGCCGGCCGGGGGTCGGTGGGCAGCGAACGGGCGCCATCCATTATCATTGGCGGTTTCCGCCGATTTTTCCGGCTTTTTTTGCTGTGGCCCCAACATGACCCGCCCGTCCGCCAAGCCCGCCAAGTCCGCCCATCCCGACTATCTCAAGAAGATCCTGACCGCCAAGGTATATGACGTGGCCCAGGAAACCGAACTGACCTACGCGCACGACCTTTCCGCCCGCACGAACAATGCGGTCTGGTTCAAGCGCGAGGACACCCAGCCGGTCTTCTCGTTCAAGATTCGGGGCGCTTACAACAAGATGGCGTCACTGACGCCCGAGGAACTCAAGCGCGGCGTCATTGCGGCCTCGGCCGGCAACCACGCGCAAGGCGTGGCGATGTCCGCGGCGCGCCTGCAGTGCAAGGCCATCATCGCGATGCCGACCACCACCCCGCAAGTCAAGATCGACGCCGTACGCGAGCGTGGCGGCGAGTGGGTGCAGATCGTGCTGCACGGCGAGTCGTACAGCGACGCGTACAACCACGCTGCCGAACTCGAGAAGAAGCACAAGCTCACGTTCATCCATCCGTTCGACGATCCGGAGGTCATCGCGGGGCAGGGCACCATCGCGATGGAAATCCTGCGCCAGCATCCGGGGCCGATCCATGCCATCTTCGTGGCGATCGGCGGCGGCGGCCTGATCTCGGGCGTGGCCTCGTACGTCAAGGCCGTGCGGCCGGAGATCAAGGTCATCGGCGTGCAGACGACGGATTCCGACGCGATGAAGCGTTCGGTCGAGGCCGGCAAGCGCGTGGAACTCAAGGAAGTCGGGCTGTTCTCGGACGGCACCGCGGTGAAGCTGGTGGGCAAGGAAACCTTCCGCATCACGCGCGAACTCGTCGACGAGATCATCACGGTGGATACCGACGCGATCTGCGCGGGTGTCAAGGACGTGTTCCAGGACACGCGCTCGATCCTGGAGCCGGCCGGCGCGCTCGCCGTGGCGGGCCTCAAGGCGTACGCCGCGCGAGAGAAGCTCAAGGGCCAGCACCTCGTGGCCGTGGCCTGCGGCGCGAACATGAACTTCGACCGGCTGCGCTTCGTGGCCGAGCGCGCCGAAGTGGGCGAGGCGCGCGAAGCGGTGTTCGCGGTGACGATTCCGGAGGAGCGCGGCAGCTTCCGCCGGTTCTGCGAGATCGTCGGCACGCGCAGCGTGACCGAGTTCAACTACCGCATCGCCGACCGCAAGGCCGCGCATATCTTCGTGGGTGTGCAGATCGCCAGCCGCGCGGAGAGCGACAAGATGGCCGCGAACTTCCGCCGCCACGGCTTCGACACGCTCGACCTCTCGAACGACGAACTGGCCAAGCAGCATATCCGCTACATGGTCGGCGGTCATTCGCCGGAAGCCGACAACGAACTGCTGTACCGCTTCGAGTTCCCCGAGCGCCCCGGCGCGCTGATGAAGTTCCTCTCGAGCATGAGCCCGAACTGGAATATCAGCCTGTTCCACTATCGGAACCAGGGCGGCGATACGTCGAACATCCTCGTGGGCATCCAGGTACCGAAGAACGACAAGCGCGCGTTCCGCGACTTCCTTTCCACGCTCGGTTACGTACACTGGGATGAGACCGACAATCCCGTCTACAAGCTGTTCCTCTCCCGATCATGAGCGAACCTTCCAACCAGCCAGAACATTCGCCGCTCGGCAAACCCTCGGCCTACAAGACCGAGTATGACCCGAGCCTGCTGTTTCCCATTTCCCGGCAGCCCAAGCGGACCGAGATCGGACTGCCGGAGGGGCGGCCGCTGCCGTTCTTCGGCGTCGATCTCTGGAATGCGTACGAACTCTCGTGGCTGAACCTGAAGGGCAAGCCGCAGGTCGCGCTGGCGAGCTTCATCATTCCGTCCGACACGCCGAACATCGTCGAGTCGAAGTCGTTCAAGCTCTATCTGAATTCGTTCAACCAGAGCAAGATCGCATCGCCGGAAGCGGTGCAGCAGTTGCTGCATCACGATCTGTCGGAAGCCACCGGCGGCACCGTGCAGGTGCGACTCGTGACCGAATCCGACCTCGGCAAACAGAAGATGGGCGAGCTGGACGGCCTGCTGCTCGATCGCCTGGACATCGAGACCGATGTCTACGAACCCGATCCGTCTCTCCTGTCCGCGGCGCAGGACGAGTCGCCGGTCGAGGAGACGCTGGTCTCGCATCTGCTCAAGTCGAACTGCCTCGTCACGGGGCAGCCCGACTGGGGCAGCGTGCAGATCCGCTATGTGGGGGCGCCGATCGATCAGGAAGGACTGCTCAAGTATCTGATCTCGTTCCGCAACCACAACGAGTTCCACGAGCAGTGTGTCGAGCGAATCTTTACGGATATCCAGCGTCAGTGCAAGCCGGTGAAGCTCGCGGTGTACGCGCGTTATACGCGCCGGGGCGGGCTCGACATCAATCCGTTCCGCACGAACTTCAATACGCCGTGGCCGGATAACCGGCGCAATGCACGCCAATGAGGCACGCCAATGAGGCACGCCAATGAGGCGCGTCAATGAGGCGCGTCAATGAGGCCCGTCAATAAGGGGGGCGCTCAGAACTCCGCGTGCGCGCGGATGCCGTAGAACTTCGCCGGACCGCGATCCCGGTTGTAGCCGGGATTGCGGATGTACTGGAAGTCCGGCGACAGCGTCAGCGTCTTCCACACCGCGAAGCTGTAGTAGACCTCCAGCACTTGCTCGGGCCCATAGCGCAGGGCGCCATCGCCGAGGAACGCGCCAAGACCGCCCGCGGCCAGATACGCGCGGTGATGCGGCCCGAGCATGTTGGCCGCGAAGGCCACGCCCACCTCGTCCTTCGCCCTCCCCCACGCCTTGCCCTTCAGCGTGCCGCCGAACGCAACCTGCCGTCCGATTTCGGTGAACGCGTAGGTTTCCGTCTTGTCGTCCGACCAGTTCGCGCGCAGGAATACGCCGAGCGAGTCGTTGACCTCCTGGAGGAACGCGACGCCCACCCCAACCTTCGCATGCTCGCGGCGCACGTCGCCAACGTCGGGCGTGACGTTGTTTGCCTGCCCATAGGCGAGCGCATCCGTGAACGCACCCATCTTCGCCTTGTTGCGCCATAGCAGCACGCGTGCCTGTCCGGGCCTGCCCGCGATGCTGTAGCGTTTCTCGAGTTCGAGCACGTCGCCGTAGTGGTCGAACATACGCGTGTCCAGTTCGCGGCCGTTCGACTCGAGCGGCAGCAGGAAGCGGCCATACCGCGCGGACCAGCCGTCGCCGACGTACTCGAGCGCGAAGCCCCAGTCGTACCCGCGCGAGTCGGCGGGGTAATCGAACGACCCATGCGCGAGGAACGACCAGTTCATGAACTGCGTGCGCGGGTCCGAGCCGTACGGGTTCTGGTCGAACACGTCGATCACGCCGAAGTTGCCGGCCGTCAGCACGAGCCGCTGCTTGTCGACGGTCCGCGCGAACTGGTTGAAGTCTTCCTCGAGCGTTTCCTCCCCGCCGCCGAACCCCCATGTCTGACGAACGAATGCGCGGGCGCGGTAGAACTTCGGGCTCGTGCTGGCCGTCTTGGCCAGCTCGCCGTTCGAGAGACCGCCGAGGCCATGCAGATTGGAGAACGGCACGCCCTGCGACACTTCCGGGTTGAAGTGGAACTCCGCGCCTTTCCACAGCCGCAGGCCGAGGTCGAGCGTGCTCGTGAACGAATAGCTCTTGGCGCGCGCGTCGGTCAGGCTGTTTTCGCCCGAGTACGCGGCGTTGAAGGCGGGCTTGCGTTGCCAGACGTACGTGGCCTGGCCGTGGAAGGCAAACGGGCTTTCCGTGGGCGCCGTGGCGAGCGGGTCGGCCGCGGTGGGGCTGACGGTTGGCGCCTCCTGCGCGAACGCGGCGGCATAGGCAGCCAGCGCCAGCATGGCAGCAGCGATGCGAATCAAGGACATGTGCAAGCTGGAGATGCCAGCGCGCCTTAGCGTGAGGCGCGCCGTGCGGAGTTGAGGTGTTGGAGCCAGCCCCTCTGGGCCTCGCGGACGCAGCATAGCCAAGGGTATGTGACATGTCTACCGGCGGCCGGCTCGCTGTGCGTTCAACGCGCTGGCATGCCGTTCCGCCGACATTGTAACGGTCCTTGGAATTAATTAACTCAAAAATTAATATTCCTTATGGATTTCAGGAATGCACGATGGCGATGAAGAAGGACACCCACGGGGTGCGTGGCCGCCGCCCCGCGCGCGGGCCAGGAAGGCCGGCTGCCGTGGACGGCGACACCGACGGCGGAGGGCCACGCGAACGGCTGCTGGATGCCGCGACGCTGCTGTTTTCGCGGCATGGCGTGGCAGGCACCCCTATCAAGGCCATCGCCGCCGAGGCAGGGGTAACGCCCGCGCTGGTCCACTACTACTTCCGGGATCGGGACCAGTTACTCGATGCAGTCGTGGACGAGCGGCTCCAGCCGCTGGTGGAGCAGGTCTTCCCGAGCATGCCGCCCGAGACGGGCGCTGCGGCCTCCGGTGCCGCGCCGGCCCGTGGGCCCGGGCCCGACGTCGTCACGATGATGACGGGGCTCGCGGCACAGCTGATTCGCGTAGCCGCGGCCACCCCGTGGCTGCCGGGGCTGTGGATCAGGGAGATCGTCGGCGCCGAGGGGCAGTTGCGGGAGCGTGTGGTGCAGCGCATCGCGCTGCGCCGCGGCGCGCTAGTCACGGGCTTGATCGCCGCCGCGCGCGAGCGGGGTGAGCTCAACCCCGCGCTGGAGCCCGCGCTCGTGATGGTCTCGCTGATCGGCCTGACGCTGCTGCCGCTCGCGACGACGCATATCTGGCGCGGCCTGCCCGGCGCGGAGGCCATCGACACCGACACGCTCGTGCGGCACGTCAGCGCCTTGCTGTCCCGCGGTCTCGCGCCGGGCTGATTGGCGGCCGCCACGCCAACGCCGAACCCCGCCCCCGTGCGCCAGCCCGCCATGCTCCAACCCTGCCCGGAGAACGTCCCATGCCCACCCTCTCCCCCCGCATCGCAAACGCCCGGACACAGCGCGCGGTCGCTGCCACACGCGCTGCCACACGCGCTGCCACACGCGCGGCCACACGCGCGGCCACACGCGCCGCCGCACGCGCCACGGCACTAGCCGCCGCGGCACTGGCACTGGCGGCCTGCTCGAACGACCCCCCCAACGGCTGGCAAGGCTACGTGGAAGGCGAGTTCGTCGCCGTAGCGTCCCCATTCGCCGGGCGCCTCGACCGCCTCGCCGTCGATCGTGGGCAGCAAATCGACAAAGGCGCGGCACTGTTCGTGCTCGAGTCCGACGACGAGCGCGCCGCGCGGGATCAGGCGGCCGAGCAGGTGCGCGTCGCCGAAGCGCAGCTCGTGGACATGCAAACGGGCAAGCGACCCGTGGAAGTCGCGGTCAATCAGGCGCAGCTGGTGCAAGCGCGGGCGCAAGCCACCCGCAGCGCGGCACAACGCAAACGCGACGAAGCGCAATTCGAAATCGGCGGCATCTCGCGCGCGCAGCTGGACGAGAGCCGCGCCACCGCCGAGTCCGATGCCGCGCGCGTGCGCGAGATCCAGCGCGACGTCGATGTCGCGCGCCTGCCGGGCCGTACCGCGCAACTGGCCGCTCAGGCCGCACAGGTGCAGGCCGCCCGCGCCGCCCTGGCACAGGCCGAATGGAAGCTCTCGCGCAAATCGGTCGCCGCGACCGAGGCCGGGCTTGTCTACGACACACCGTTTCGCAATGGCGAGTGGGTGCCCGCCGGCAGCCCGGTCGTGCGGATGCTGCCGCCAGGCAACGTCAAGGTGCGGTTCTTCGTGCCCGAGGGCGCGGTGGGGTCGATCCGCAATGGGCAGCGCGTGCAGATCGTCTGCGACGGCTGCCCGGCGCCCGTGCCGGCCACCATCACATACGTGTCCAACGAGGCCGAGTTCACCCCGCCGGTGATCTACAGCAACGAAACGCGCCGCAAGCTCGTGTTCCTCATCGAGGCGCGTCCCGCGCGTGACGATGCCCCCAGACTCCATCCGGGCCAGCCCGTCGAGGTGCGCGCTTCATGACCGCGGCCGCATCCTCCGCGCCGGAGCTCGCCATCGACGTCCACGGCCTCAACAAGCATTTCGGCGACAAGCACGTCGTCAACGACCTCTCGATGCAGGTCGCGCGAGGCGAGATCTTTGGCTTCCTCGGCCCGAACGGCAGCGGCAAGACCACATCCATCCGCATGATGTGCGGGCTGCTGACGCCCGACTCGGGCTCCGGCACCTGCCTTGGCTACGACATCCTCAAGGACGCCGCCGAGATCAAGCGCAACGTCGGGTACATGACCCAGCGATTCTCGTATTGGGAAGACCTGTCGATCCGCGAAAACCTCGACTTCGTGGCGCGCGTGTACGACATGCCAAACCGGCGCGACGCCGTCGACCGCGCGCTCGAAGACCTCGGCCTGCAATCGCGCGCCGCCCAGCTCGCGGGCTCGCTGTCGGGCGGCTGGAAACAGCGCCTCGCATTGGCCGCCTGCCTGCTGCACGAGCCGCGGCTATTGCTGCTCGACGAACCCACGGCGGGCGTCGACCCCAAGGCGCGCCGCGACTTCTGGGAGCAGCTGCATCAGCTCGCCGCGCGAGGCATCTCGGTGCTGGTCAGCACCCACTACATGGACGAAGCCGAACGGTGCCACAAGCTCGCCTATATCGCGTACGGCAAGCTGCTCGCCCAGGGCACCTCGCAGGAGGTCGTCGATAGCCAGCACCTCGCCACGTGGAGCGTCGAAGGCGAGGACCTCGCAGGCCTGTCGGCCGCGCTGCAGGGCAAGCCCGGCGTCGAGCAGACCGTCGCGTTCGGCACCGCGCTGCATGTCACCGGGCGCGATGGCGCGCTGCTTGGCGAGACGCTGCGGCAGCTTGCCGGCCCGAATCGTCACATCGAACAGACGCCCACGAGTCTCGAGGACGTGTTCATCCACATGATGAGCGGCGCGCGGGACAACATGGCCGCGCAGCCGAAGGGGACGGCCAGGATCGGGGCCAAGGTAGAGGCCAACGTAGAGGCCAAGGTAGAGCCCGACGAGAAGGACCGGACATGAGCAAGTCAGCCACGCCCGCGGCGAAGCCCGCTGTGACGCTACCCCGGCGCCCCACCCGCAACCGGTTCTCGGTCCAACGCTGGTGGAGCATCGTCCTGAAGGAGTTCCTGCAGCTACGACGAGACCGCGTGACGTTCGGCATGATCGTCGGCCTGCCGATCATCCAGCTGATGCTGTTCGGCTTCGCTATCAACTCGGACCCACGCCACATGCCAACCGCGGTCATCAGCGCGGAGCACAGCGACTTCACGCGATCGTTCGTCGCGGCCCTCGAGAACACGACGTACTTCAAGGTGGTGCGCACGCTGCCCGACGAACGCGCCGGCCGGGAAGCATTGATGCGCGGCGACGTGCAGTTCGTGCTGACCATCCCCACCGACTTCACGCGCAAGCTCCTCCGCGGGGAACGCCCCGCGATGCTCGTGGAAGCCGACGCCACCGACCCTTCCGCAACGGGCCCGGCCCTCGCCGCCCTGGCGAACCTGCCCGACAGCGTCGCGCGCATGGACCTGAAGGGCGCCCTCGCCCCGCTGGCCGGCGGCCAGTCCGCATTCGACGTCGACGTGCAGCGTCTCTACAACCCGGAAGGCATCACGCAATACAACATCGTGCCCGGCCTCATGGGCGTGATCCTGACCATGACGATGGTGATGATGACGGGCCTCGCCATGACGCGCGAACGCGAGCGCGGCACGATGGAGAACCTGCTTGCCACGCCCGTGCAGCCCGTGGAAGTCATCTCGGGCAAGATCGTGCCGTATATCTTCATCGGCCTGATCCAGGCGACGATCATCCTGGCCGCCGCCTACTGGGTGTTCTCCGTGCCGTTCTTCGGCTCGGTGATCGCCGTGTACCTCGCCGCATTGCTCTTCATCGCCGCGAACCTGACGGTCGGCATCACGCTGTCCTCGCTCGCGAAGAACCAGTTGCAGGCGGTGCAGCTCACGTTCTTCTACTTCCTGCCCAACATCCTGCTATCGGGCTTCATGTTCCCGTTCGTCGGCATGCCGCGGTGGGCGCAGTGGATCGGGAACGTGCTGCCGATGACCTATTTCAACCGGCTGATCCGCGGCATCCTGCTCAAGGGCAACGGATGGACCGAACTGTGGCCGAACGTATGGCCGATGGCCGTCTTCACGGTCGTCGTGATGACCATCGCGGTGCGCTTCTACAAGCGCACGCTGGATTAACGAGCATGGAGCTCGCGATGCGCACCTTCCTCATTTGCTGCACGGTTCTGACAGTCTCCGGCTGCGCGGTCGGCCCCGACTTCCGTGCGCCGGAGTCCACCTCCGACGCCCGCTATACGACCGGCCCCCAGCCGCAGGGCACAGTCCCCGCCGAGGGGCAGGCGCAGACGTTCGCCGAAGGCGACGTGCCCGCGCAATGGTGGACGCTGTTCCGCAACCCGGCGCTCGACGACACCGTGCGCCGCGCGCTCGAGAACAGCCCGACGCTCGCGCAGGCGAGCGCGCGGCTGCGTCAGGCGCAGGAGACACTGACCGCGCGCACGGGCGCGACGCAGTTCCCGAGCGTCGATGCGAAGTTCAACGCCACGCGCCAGCAGTTCGACATCAAGTCCGTCGGCATCGACGCGTTTCCAAACCCTGGCCCGTTCACGCTGTACGGCGCTTCGGTGCAGGTCTCGTACGTGCTCGACCTTTTCGGCGGGCAGCGGCGCGAACTCGAAGGGCTGCGCGCGGCGGTCAACTACCAGCGCTATGAACTCGAGGCGGCGCGCCTGTCGCTAGCGGCGAACGTCACGACGACGGCGATCCGGGAAGCCAGCCTGCGCGCGCAGCTGGCCGATACGGTGGCGCTTGCCGAAGCGCAACGGCGGCAGGCCGGCATCATGGAGGAACGACTCAAGGCGGGCGGCGTGGCGCGCGTCGATGTGCAACGCCAGCGCGCCGAGCTTGCGCAGACGCAGGCGCTGATCCCCGGCCTCTTGCAGCAGATCGATGCCGCGCGTCATCAACTCGCCTTGTACACGGGCCAGACGCCCGGCAACGCGAGCCTCCCGGAGTTCCGGCTCGACGAACTGTATCTGCCCGACACCGTGCCAGTGAGCCTGCCTTCGACGCTGGCGCGCCGCCGGCCCGATATCCGCGCCGCGGAAGCGCTGCTGCATGAGGCTTCCGCGAACATTGGCGTCGCCACGGCGAACCTCTATCCGCAGATCACGCTCAGCGCGAGCGCGGGCACGCAGGAGACGCGCATGCGGGATTTGTTCGACAGTCTGAATATCTGGAGTCTGGCGGCGGGTGTCGTGCAGCCTGTGTTTCGGGGCGGCGAGCTGCTGGCAAGGAAGCGCGCGTCGGAGGCGGCCTATGACCAATCCCTGGCGGCATACCGGCAGGCGGTGTTGCAGGGCTTGCAGAACGTTGCCGACTCGCTGCGCGCGCTCGAGGCCGATGCCGGGACGTTGCAGGCGCGCGCCGATAACGCGCGGCAGACGCGCGATACGCTGGCGATCGTGTCCGAGCAGTATCGGCTCGGGGGCGTGAGCCAGTTCACCGTGCTCGATGCCGAACGCCAGTCGCGGCAGGCGGCACTCGATCTGGCGCAGGCGCGTGCGAGCCGGCTGGCGGATACGGCGGCGTTGATGCAGGCGCTCGGCGGCGGATGGTGGCAGGAGACCGTCGAGGTCTCCGCCCGTTAGCAAAGGCTGGCGTAAGACGCTATCGCCCCAGATAATTTCGCAGGCGCGCGACTCCCTCGTCGAGCCGCGCCACATCGCACGCATAGCACCACCGCACGAAGCCCTCGCCCTCGTCGCCGAACGCACTGCCCGGCGCCAGCCCGATGCGGGCCTCGCGCACGAGGCGCTTGCAGAGTTCCAGGCTGTCGGTGGCGCCATCGAAGCGGAAGAACACATACATCGCACCGTCAGGCGCACGGGCATCCACGCCGGGCAGCGTGGACAGCGCGCCGACGAGGTGGTCACGCGCTGCCCTCGTCCGCGCCACCAGTTCCCGCGTGAACGCCTCTCCCTCGCGTACAGCCACCACGCCCGCCTCCTGCACGAACGACGGCGCGCAAGACGTGTTGTACTCGATCAGCTTGCCGAGGTCCGCGGTCAGCGACGACGGCAGCACCATCCATCCAAGGCGCCACCCCGTCATCAGCCATGCCTTCGAGAACGAATTGACGCTGATCAAGCGCTCCTCGCGCGTGGCGATATCGAGGAACGATGGCGCAGTCAGACTGTCGCCGGAAGCGCGGCCGTAATACAAGCGCTCATACACCTCGTCCGCAATGATCCAGATGCCATGGCGCCGGCAGTGATCGAGCACGACCTGCTGCGCGTCGCGCGGCATGACCCACCCCGTGGGATTGTTCGGCGAGTTGATCATGACCGCCCGCGTGCCGGGCTTGAGTGCGCTCAGCAGCTTGTCCACATCGAGCGTCCATCCCTGCTCGCCATAGTCGAGCGACACGGTCTCCACCGTGGCGCCAAGAATGCGCGGAATCTCGACAAGGTTCGGCCACAGCGGCGTGACCGCGACCACATGGTCGCCGGGCCCCGCGACAAGCTGCGCGGCGAGCATCAGCGCATTGACGCCCGCGCTGGTCACCACCACGTTGTCGACGGCGGTGGCGCCATGCAGGCGGGTCGCATACGCGGCCAGCGCCTCGCGCAGCGCGGGAATGCCAAGGTTGTGCGTGTAGAAGGTGGCGCCGTCCGCCAGCGCGCGGCTGGCGGCGTCCCGGATGAACGCGGGCGTGACCTGGTCCGACTCGCCGAACCAGAACGGCAGCACATCGGGGAGGCCGATGCCGGCATTGGCCACCTCGCGGATGCGCGACGCGCGCAGGTTGTGAACGACTTCCCGGGCAAGGGGGAGGACAGGGGCGGCGGCGGACATCGGATCTCCTCGTTGGTGGGTACAACGATCGCTGGCTGCGATGAAGCAGCTAGCGTACCACCGTCGGCACTTCCGCTCTGCCGACCGCCTTACCCGCTGACCTTACTCGAATGCCTCGTCGTTCGGGTTCGCATACGCGCGCTTCAGCGGCTCGCTGACCGGCAGGTCGAAGCTGATGTTCTTCGGCGGCACCGGCTTCGCGAACCACTTGGCATAGAGCGTATCGATCTCGCCGCTCTTCATCAGCGACGTGATAGCGCCATCGACCACCTGCTTGAAGCCCGGATCGTCCTTGCGCATCATGAACGCGTAGGCTTCAAACGATTGCGGCGTGCCGACGACGGCCCAGTCCGACGGATTCGGCGCCAGCGTGCGCGCGCCCGACAGCAGCACGTCGTCCATCATGAACGCGGCCACGCGGCCCGACTGGAGGATCAGGAAAGACTCGCCGTAGTCCTTGGCGCTCTGGATCGTGATATTGGCACCCTTCTCGTCGTTGAGCCGCCGCAGGATGCGTTCCGACGTCGTGCCCGCATTGGTCACCACGGCCTTGCCCGACAGATCGCCGAAGTCGCGGATCGTGCTGTTCTTCCTGACGAGCAGGCGCGTGCCCGCCACGAAGAACGTGGTGGAAAACGCCACCTGCTGCTGGCGCGCCTTCAGGTTGGTCGTCACGCCGCACTCGAGGTCCACCGTGCCGTTCTGCACGAGCGAGATGCGGTTCTGCGACGTCACCGGCACCATGCGCACTTCCAGCTTCGGCACGCCCGCCTCCTTCTTCACGGCCTCGATCACGCGGTCGCAGATGTCCTGCGAGAAGCCGATGACCTTCTGATTGGCGTCGTAGTACGAGAACGGGATGGACGACGTCCGGTGGCCGATCGAGATCACGCCGGCTGACTTGATCTTGCTCAGCGTGGGACTGGCCGCGACATCGGCGGCGGACGCGGCCAGCGGCAGCGTGGCGAAAGCCAGGACCGCCGCGGCGCGGGCGAGTCGGGGGTGTTTCATGGTGACGCTCCTATGAGTCGAATGTTGCAACGATATCCGGTGAGCAACAAACGTTCCATCATGGATTACCATGAAACAGATGGTTTTTTTCACATCATCAGTGAAACAAATGCGCCATATCGGGGCAAAACCGAATCCCGGCGCGGACGCATGCGCCATGGACGGGCGGTTACGAAGACTTGAGGACCGAATCCGGGCGGCAGGCGCGGGACGCGCCCGTCAACTATGCTCGGCGCACTTCTCGCTATAGACGCGCTGAAGTTGCCGACGCGTCCGGTCGCGCTCGACCGTGGGGATATCGGTGCCCTGGCTGTTCTCGACGCTCTGCCCCGATGGCCGGTAGCTGCGGCGCGGCAAGTCGCCAATCTGGGCCGCGAGCGAATCGCATTCGGCGTCGCGCGATGGCGGCTGGCTGGGCGTGGGCCGGAACTGCGGTTCCCCCTCGCGCACGGCGTTGGAGATCGCGTTGTTAATGGCCGCGTCGCCGGCGGACGGGCCCTGTGCCAGCGAATGGTGGTGGAACGGCATGGGCAGTGGCGCGAGCAAACCGCTTGCCGTCACGAACAAGGCTGCGACAACCAGACTGCGGGCGGGGCGAGGCATGGAAGGAGTCTCCTGGGCGGGCGTCCTTCCATGGTAGTGCAAACCGGCAACCTACTCACCGCCACCTGCTCAGCGCAGCACAAACGCCTTCTGTTTGACGTTCTCGGCATCGAGTCCGATCTGCACGTTGAACTCGCCGGGCTCCGCCACATACTGGAGCTTCGCATTGAAAAATTTGAGCTTGTCCTCGTCGATCGGGAACGACACCACGCGCGACTCGCCCGCCTTGAGCGGGATCTTGCGGAAGTCCTTGAGCTCCTTGACCGGCCGCACAACGGAGGCGGCCACGTCCTGCAGGTACAGTTGCAGGACCACCTCGCCATCGCGCGAGCCCGTGTTCTTCACGGTCACACTGGCTTCTATCCGGTCTCCCGCGCGCATCGTGTCCTGCGAGAGCCGGACATCCGACACCGAGAACTGCGTGTAGCTGAGGCCGTAGCCGAACGGATACAGCGGTCCCGACGCCTCCTCGAAGTACTGCGAGGTGTAGTTGGCCGGTTTGCCCGGCGTAAATGGCCGGCCGATGCGCAGCTGGTTGTAGTAGGTCGGAATCTGACCGATCGAGCGCGGGAACGAGACCGGCAGCCGGCCCGACGGGTTGTAGTCGCCGAACAGCACGTCCGCGATCGCATGGCCGCCCTCCGTGCCCGCGTACCAGGTCTCCAGCATCGCGTCGGCGTTCTCCTTCTCCCAGTTCAGCGTGAGCGGGCGCCCGTTCATCAGCACCACGACCATCGGCTTGCCGGTGGACTTCAGCGCCTTGAGGAGCGTCTGCTGCGAGCCGGGCAACGTCAGCGTCGTGCGGCTGGACGCTTCGTGAGACATGCCGCGCGACTCGCCCACGGCGACGACGACGACGTCCGACGCGCGCGCCGCGGCCACCGCCTCCGCGATTGTGTCGCCGAGCGGGCGCGGATCCTGGACGAGTTCCTTCATGTCCCAGTTCAGGAAGTTCAGGTACTCGACCACGCGCGGATCGTCGGTCAGGTTGGCGCCATGGGCGTGCAGCACACGGCCGCGGTCGCCCAGCGCATCGCGCACGCCCTGCAGCAGCGTTACCGAATGCTTGCCCTTGCCCGCCGCGGACCAGCTGCCCATGATGTCGATCGGCGCGTCGGCGAGCGGACCGACCACCGCGATCGTGCCCCCTTTCTTCAGCGGCAGCGTCTGGTTGCGGTTCTCGAGCAGCACGAGCGAGCGGCGCGCCACGTCGCGGGCGTCCGCGCGATGCAGGCGGCTGTCCGCCTCCACGTCGGCCGGATCGTTCTCCGCGCGGCCGATGCGGCGGTACGGGTCGGCGAACAGGCCGAGGTCGTACTTGGCGCCGAGCACTTCGCGCACGGCCTCATCGACGACGCTCAGTGGCACCGCGCCCGACTTCACGAGCCCCGGCAGTTGTTCGAGATAGAGCGAGTCATGCATGCTCATGTCGGCGCCCGCCTCGATCGCGAGCTTCGCGGCCTCGCGGCCGTCCTTCGCCACGCCGTGACGCATCAGTTCGTCGATGGCGCCATGATCGCTGACAGTCAGCCCCTTGAAGCCCCACTGCTTGCGCAGCAGATCGCGCAGGAGCCATTTGTTCGACGTGGCGGGCTCACCGTTGATCGAGTTCAGCGCGATCATCACGCCGCCCGCGCCAGCGTCGATGGCCGCCTTGTACGGCGGCAGATAGTCCTGGAACATCCGCATCGGGCTCATGTCTACCGTGTTGTAGTCACGGCCGCCCTCGACCGCGCCATACAGCGCGAAATGCTTGACCACCGCCATCAGGCTGTCGCGGTTCGCGGGCGACGAGCCCTGAAAGCCGCGCACCATCGCGCGCGCGCTCTGCGATACGAGGAACGGGTCTTCGCCAAATCCCTCGGACGTGCGGCCCCAGCGCGGATCGCGCGAGATATCGACCATCGGCGCGAAGGTCATGTCGATGCCGTCGGCCGTGGCCTCCACCGCCGACACGCGCGCGACGCGTTCGACCGCGCCCATGTCCCAGGTCGAGGCAACGCCCAAGCTGATCGGGAAAATCGTGCGATGGCCGTGCACGATGTCGTACGCGAAGAAGATGGGAATGCCGAGGCGGCTCTTGACCGCGGCCTCCTGCAACGGACGGTTCTCGGCCGGCGTCACAGAATTGAAGGTGCCGCCCACGCGGCCGGCCTGGAGTTCCTTGCGAAGCTGCGGCTGCGGCATGTCCGAGCCGATGCTGATCAGCCGCAGCTGTCCGATCTTCTCGTCGAGTGTCATGCGCGCAATCAGGTTGTCGATGAACGCGTTGCGCTCGGCGAGCGAGGGAACGGCCGCGGGCGCGGCGGCATCGGCGGGCGCGGCCGTAGCGCCAGCGGTGAAAGGCGGGGTGCAGAGCAGGCTGGCGGCAAGCGCCAGCGAAGTGAGCAGTCTCATTCGTTTTCCGTTTTGTATGTCAGCGGACGCGCTCGACTCTGCCCGAACGGCTGGCTGACGTATGCCCGACTTTGTCGGACTTTTTTACAGTGGGCGAATGCCGTTGCAGGCACGCCACGCAAAAACGTTACTTTTTCGGCACTACGCGCGCAGTTTACCGTCTATACACTAGCGATTTGCACCGCAACATACCTGTGGCAACATTTTCTAACGCGCCTTACTGGAGGAATTCGTCTTGCTAGCCGCCTTTGCCGCGACTTTAAAAGCCCGAACCGGAACCCGCTCCGTCCTGCCCAGCCTCGCCGCCCTGTTGGCGTTACTGCACGGCGGCGTCGCGGCCGCCTTCTCGCTCGATGACGTGACCGCGCGCGCGAAAACGCTGGCCGACAAACCGTACGTGGCACCCGCGAACAATCTGCCCCCGGCCTTCCAGCAGATGCAGTTCGCCGACTACATCAAGATCCAGCCGCGCATCGACAACCTCGAGTGGAAGAATCAGGGTACGCCCTTCAAGCTCGGCTTCTACCACCAGGGTATGCAGTTCAGCTCGCCGGTGCGCATCAACGAGATCGTCGGGAAGAACGTGCAGGAGATCCGCTACGACATGTCGCGGTTCGACTTCGGCGACCTCAAGCTGGACCGCTCGGCCACGAGCAAGCTCGGCTACGCGGGCTTCCGCGTGATGTACCCCGTCAACCGGCCAGACAAGCTCGACGAGGTCATGAGCGTGCTCGGCGCGAGCTACTTCCGCGTGATTGGCAAGGGTCAGGTGTACGGCCTCTCTAGCCGCGGCCTCGCGATCGACACCGGGCTGCCGATTGCCGAGGAGTTTCCGGCCTTCCGCGAGTTCTGGATCGAGCGTCCCAACCCCACCGACAAGAAGCTGGTGTTCTACGCGCTGCTCGACTCGCAACGCGCGACCGGTGCGTATCGCTTCGAGCTGATGCCCGGCGAGGACTCGACGCTCAAGGTGCAGGCGCGGGTGTTCATGCGCGACAAGGTGACCAAGCTCGGCATCGCGCCGCTCACGAGCATGTTCCTGTTCGGGCCGAACCAGATGCGCGACCCGCACAACTTCCGCCCCGCGCTGCATGACTCCAATGGACTGTCGATCCATACCGGCGACGGCGAATGGCTCTGGCGGCCGCTCAACAATCCACGCCATCTGGCCATCAGCCAGTTCACGGTGAACAACCCGCGCGGCTTTGGCCTGCTGCAGCGCGGCCGCGAGTTCTCCGCCTACGAAGACCTGAAGGACCGCTACGACCTGCGCCCGAGCGCGTGGATCGTGCCGGAAGGCGATTGGGGCAAGGGCAAGGTCGAGCTCGTCGAAATCCCCACGCCGGACGAGACCAACGACAACATCGTCGCGTTCTGGACGCCCGACGCACTGCCGCCGAAGGGCACGCCGCTGGTGGCGAACTACACGATGCACTGGACGATGGACGAACGCGCCCTCGTGCCGAAGGACGTCGCGTGGGTCAAGCAGACCCTGCGTTCCGCGGGCGAGATCATGCAGGCCAACCTGATTCGCCATCTCGATGGCAGCATCGGACTGCTGATCGACTTCGAAGGCGCGCCGCTGGCGAACCTCGCGCCGAGCGCCCAGATTAATCCGCAAGTCAGCCTGAGCGACAACGCGGAACTGATCGAACGCGTGCTGCAGGTGAATCCCGCCACCAAGGGCCAGCGTCTGACGCTGCGCTTCAAGGTCAAGGACCCGAAGAAGGTCGTGGAACTGCGCGCGGCGCTGGTCTCCGGCGACAACCGTCCGCTGACGGAGACGTGGAGCTACCAGCTGCCGCCCGATACCACTCCGAAGGCGCAGTAACCCACCGTCGCGCAGCCGGAGGCCATGCCGCGATCGATCGGATCTCGATCGGTCAGATCATCGCCTTCGGCACCCACACCCGCAGCAGCGAATACAGCTGGTCGAGGTCCACGGGCTTGGCGATGTAGTCGCTGGCCCCGGCCGCCAGGCATTCCAGCCGGTCCTTCTGCATCGCCTTGGCCGTCACCGCGATGATCGGCAGGCTCTTCAGCTTGAGGTCCGAGCGAATCCTGCGCATGGCCTCGAGCCCATCCATCCCCGGCATCATCACGTCCATCAGCACGATATCGACATCCGGCGTGCGCGCAAGGATGTCGAGCGCTTCATGGCCATTGCGGCCAATCTCCACGCGCATGCCCTGGTGTTCGAGCGCGCTGGTCAGCGAGAACACGTTGCGCACGTCGTCGTCCACGACCAGCACGCGCCGCCCTTCCAGCTCGCGGCTGCGCGATCGCGCGGCCAGCAGCATGTGGCGGCGATCCTCCGGCAGGTCCGATTCCACCTGATGCAGGAACAGCGTGACCTCGTCGAGCAGACGCTCCGGCGAGCGCGCGCCCTTGATGATGATCGACTGCGAGTACTTGAGCAGCTCGCGCTCCTCGGCGGGCGACAGGTTGCGTCCGGTGTAGACGATCACGGGGGGGAACGAGCAGGCCTCGGTGGTCGCCATCGAGCGCAGCAGCTCGCTGCCCTGCATGTCGGGCAGCTTGAGATCGACGATCATGCAGTCGAACACTTCGGTCAGCAGCCGCTGCAGCGCCTGTTCGCCAGTTTCGACCGCGACGATCTCGATCTTCTCGTCGCCGATCAGCTTCACCACGCTGTCGCGCTGGCGCGCGTCGTCCTCCACCAGCAGCACGCGCTTGACTTGCCGCGCGATCTTCTCCTGCAGGCGGCGGAAGATGTTGGCGAGGTCGTCGCGCGACGTCGGCTTGACCGCGAACCCGACCGCGCCGAGATGCAGCGCGGTGTCGGCACGGTCCGTGGCGGATACCACATGCACGGGGATATGCCGCGTGCGCGGCTCGCTCTTGAGCTCCTGCAGCACCATCAGCCCCGAGCGGTCGGGCAGGCCGAGGTCGAGCAGGATGGCCTGCGGCTGGTACTCGCGCGCCATCGCGAAGCCTTCGCCGCCGGTGCCGCAGACGATGCACTGGTACTGCATGTCGTGCGCGATATCGAGCAGGATCTGCGCAAACTGCGGCTCGTCCTCGATCACAAGCACGAGGCGCTCGCCGCTCAGCGCATGGCGGTCGTCTGGAATGATGGTGCGCGCTTCGGCGATGGCTGCCGCATCCGCCTCGTTGGCCTGGGCCACCGTCTGGGCCATCTTCTGAGCCTGGGCAGTGCGGGAGGCTGCCACGGCGGACGGCTGCGCGGTGACGGACACGGCGGGCACCGCCGGGGCTGCTGTCACGGGCGGCGTCTCCACGCGCCCGGGCATCGCCACCGCGCCGCGATCATGGCCAGCGGCCGCTGCCACGTCCGCACCCGCATCCGCATCCGCGCCGGCCGGCGCCACATAATGCAACGGTAGCGTAACGGAGAAGACGGAACCCCGGCCCGGCGTGCTCTCCAGCGCGATCTCGCCGCCCAGCAATTCGGCAAGGCTGCGCGAGATGGACAGGCCCAGGCCCGTACCGCCGTATTGCCGGCTGGTCGTGCCATCGGCCTGATGGAACGCCTCGAACACGCGCGCATGCTGCGACGGCGCGATGCCGATACCGGTGTCGAGCACCGCGCAGCGCACGCGGTCCGGGCCCGCCATGGTCCATTGCACGGACACCTCGCCGTGCTCCGTGAACTTGACCGCGTTCGAGAGCAGGTTCTTCAGCACCTGCTCCAGCCGGTGACCATCGGTCGTGATCGTCGGCGGCACGTCGGGCGCCACCGCGCACTGGAACGTCAGCCGCTTCTGGCGCGCAAGCGGTTCGAACGTGCGCACGAGGTTGCCATTGAGCTGTTCCAGCGCGACCGTGTCGATCACGAGCTCGACCTTGCCCGCTTCCACCTTCGCGAGGTCGAGGATGTCGTTGATCAGCACCAGCAGGTCGTTACCCGCCGAATGGATCGTCTGCGCGTAGCGCACCTGTTCGCCCGTCAGGTTGCCGCCCTTGTTGTCCGCCAGCAGCTTGGACAGGATCAGCGAACTGTTCAGCGGCGTCCGCAGCTCGTGCGACATGTTGGCGAGGAACTCGGACTTGTACTGGCTCGCGCGTTCGAGGTCGGCGGCTTTCTCCTCGAGGGTCTGCTGCACGCGCGTGAGGACTTCGTTCTTCTCGTCGAGCACGCGCGCCTGCGCGGACAGTTGCTCGTTGGTCTGCTCGAGCTCGGCCTTCTGGTTCGCCAACACCGCGCGCGACTGCGACAGCGCCGAGGTCTGCTGCTCCAGCTGCTCGTTGGCCACACGCAGCTCTTCCTGCTGGCTCTGCAGTTCCTCGTTGAGCTGCTGCGTTTCCTCCAGTGCTTCCTGCAGGCGTTCCTGCTGCTGCGCGGCGGCGACCACATCGCCGATCGTCGCGCTCATCAGCGTGAGGAACTCCTTGCTGCGCGCGTCGGGCGGCGCCATGAATGCGAGCTCCATGGCGCCAATCACCACGCCATTCGCGCGAATCGGCGCCACGATCAGCGACTTCGGCGGCGCCGCGCCCAGCGCCGAGGAGACGGTCCAGTAGTCGGCCGGCACCTCGTCGATATGCTGCGGCTGCGCGGCCGTGACGGCGCGGCCGACCAGCGTTTCGCTCACGAGGATCCGCTGCGGCAGCATGTCCGCTCCGTTCTCCGCGCCCGCCCTGCCGATCGCGCCACGGCGTTCGAGCGTATTGCGGCCGACCAGCACGTAAAGCGTGCCCGCGGCCGCGCCGAGATAGCCCGCGAGGAATTCGAGCACCACGGGGGCAAGCCGCGCAAGGGAGTCCTGTCCGACGACCTGCGCGCCAAACCGCACCTGCCCGTCGCGCAGCCACGCCTGATGCGTCAGCACGGCCGCCTGGCTTTCGTGCGCGTCGAGCGAGCCGCTATAGGCATCCGACAGCTGCACCAGGTCCTTGCGCCCGCGCCACGCGACGATGAAGCTCAGCAGTACGCTGGCCACTACGGAACCGATGATCGTCACCAGGGCAAACTGGCTGCCGGAGTCCGCGCGATTGAGCCGCAGCGTCTGCTCGATGCCGAGAAAGGCGTCGAGCTCGCGATTGGTCGCATCGCGCTCGGCTTCGCCGCGTCCCGCGAGCACCGCGGCTTGCGTGTTATCGCCCCGGCGGCGCAGCGCGATGAGCTCGTCGGCTTTCCGGTCCCACTGCTGCTGCCAGGCCTTGATGCGCTGCATCCGCTCGACCTGCGCGGCGTTGTCGCGCACGAGCGTGGCAAGCGCATCGACGTCCGCCATCAGGATGGGCCGGGCGAGGTCGTAGTCGCGAACATAGCGCTCCTCGCCAGTCATGGCATACCCGCGCAGCGCGGCTTCCTTGCGCCAGACGAGGCGGCCGATCTCCTGAGTATTGCCGATGACGCGCTCGGAATGCTCGATCCAGCTGTTGGCGGAAAGCAGATACAGCACGAGGCCGATGAAGATCGCCGCCGTAACCCCTCCGACGACGAGTGGCAATGTGATATTGCGCCGGAGGATCCGCCGAAACGCCAACTCATCGAGACCGGTGGAGGGTGCCATGGTGGGGAGCCGTGAAAGGTCGAGGCCAGTGGAATTAAGGTGGCGGAATGTTACCTCAGCGGCGCCAATAAAAAAGCCGTGCCCGAAGGCACGGCTCAGGGGCGGCGCGGGAAAGTCGCGCCGTTTCTCGGGGAGAGAAAGCGGAGAGAAAGCGTTAAGGCGACGCGGCGCCCATCAAAGCGACTGCAGGAAGGCCACGATCGCGTCGCGGTCGTTCCTGGGCAGCGCTTCGAAGCGCGTGCGCGCGTCGTTGGCCTCGCCACCGTGCCACAGGATGGCCTCGACCATGTTGCGGGCGCGGCCGTCATGCAGCAATCGCACGCTTTGATCGGCATTGCCCTGCACGAAGCGCAGCGAACCGATGCCCCACAGCGGTGCGGTCCGCCACTGGTTCGGCGCGGCACGGCCCTCGCTCAGCGTGTCGCTCAGGCCCGGGCCCATGTCGTGGAGCAGCAGGTCCGTGTACGGATGGATGGTCTGGTCGCGCAATTCCACGAACGGATGGTTGCTGCCGGTCTTGAGCGTCGCGGTGTGGCAGGCCACGCAGCGGGACTGCGTGAACAGCACGCTGCCGCGGGCGATGAGGTCCGGATTCACGTCATGCTCGGGCGACACGCGCACGCCGGCCGGGAAGCCGCTGCGCAGGCTGCGCTGGGCGGGCACCGCGATCAGCGAGAGGTAGCTCGTCAGGCGTTCGATTTCCGTTTCCGAGATCGACGTGGCGGCCGTGGTCTGGCGGCAGTCGGCCGCGCCCATCTGGCAGCCGCGCGTCGGGAACACCGGCGAGGTCACGCCCATGTCCTTGCTCAGCGCGTCGCCGGCCTGATGGCGGATGCTTCCCTTCGATGCCTTCCAGCCGAAGCGGCCCAGGTGGGTCTTGCCCGTTTCCGGGTCGATCACCCAGTTCGGCACGCCGCGCACGCCGTCGCCGTTCACATCGTCCGGATCCGCGAGCGCGAGGATAGTCTTCTCGTCGAGCGCTTCCAGCAGGCCCATGCCGATCACCTGCGCGGCCTGGCGTGCCGAGAATTGCGCCGGGGTCGGGCCCTTGAACGCATAGACGGGCTTGACCAGCTCCACCTTCTCGCCGTCCGGCAGCGTGCGTACCGTTGTCTCGTACGACTTGATGCTGACGTCGTACTGCGGGGCCCCGCCATCCTGCGCATGCTGCTGGACGTTCCAGCCATACGTGGGATCGGCCTTGCCATCGGCGGCCGCGGTGAGCACCGACATCGTGTCGAGCTTCACGCCGATGCCCGGCGAGATGCTGCGGCCATTGTTCGTGTGGCACTGGATGCAGCGCGGCTGGTTGTAGCGCGGGCCAAGCTGGCCGATGTGGGCCGAGAACACGGGGTTGTCCGCGTCATGCTCCGAGTGCTTGCCATCGAGGAAAGACGTATGGAACAGCCGGCGCCCTTCCACGAAGCGCTGCGTGTTCGCGATGCCGATGTTGTTCGACATCTGCTGGAACACGCGCATCGGTTCCTCGGAGTAGTTGTACGAGAGGCTCGCCTGCCCGCCCAGCAGCGTGTCGTCGGGCAGCGGTTCAGAGTCGAGGTTCGGCACGATGCCGTACCACGGCTTCATGCCCTGGCCCACCACGTAGAGCTGCTCGAACGAGTAGTAGCGGCTGCCACCCCCATCGACCACGGGATCGCGCTTCAGACGAGGCGCCGGCGCGAGTTCAATCTTGTCGCCGATGCGGAGCTGGCTGTGCGGGTCGGTGCGCCAGTTCGAGTCGACCGTCATCATGCAGTTCTCTTTGGGCTGCCCCTCGATACAGATCGGCAGTCCACCCTGCGTCGGGTTGTTGAAGCCGTAGTTCAGCGACCAGCCGTAGTCGCGCACTTCCGGATTCTGGATATTGCGGAACAGGCTGAACGTCGTGCCGTCGAAAATGCCCTGGTTCACGCGCAGGTAGAACGAGATCTTCTGTCGGCCGGCCGGGACTTCGTCGCGGATCTCCAGGCCGAACGTGCGGTTCTGGAAGTAGAACGTCGGGAACGTGAGGTAACGGCCCGGACCCGCGTCCGGCGCGTCCCATGCCTCCCCGCGCTCACGGGCGTGACGCTCCGTGGGCCGCATGCCCACTAGTGTCACGAGCGTGCCGTCGGCCTCGCGGTACTGAATCTGCTCCATCGCCTGCGTCGTGGCGTCGTACAGCGGCGCATAGCCCGATGCGGGTTGCACGGGCGTCGAGTTGCTGGCGTTGTTGCTGCCGGCTGGCGCGGCAGCGCCATCGCTGCCGCCGCCACCGCAAGCGGTGACGATCGACGCGGCGATCAGGGAGGCGGCAAGCGCGGCAACCGCGCCCGTACCGCGTTTGGGGACGGGAAATTGCATGGTTTATCTGACCTTCTTTGTTGTTATCGAATGCCCGCGGCCAGGCATGCGGCCGCTGGCGGGTTCAACACACTGCAGACAACAGGAATCCCTGGACGCGCCGGAGGGCGATCCATACGGATACGGAACTGTTGGATGAGCGGCACCCGTCAGGTGCCGTGGAACCGGAAACTGCGAACGAACGCGCTACATGGTGGGTAGATACAAGACCCCGATCTCGCCCGTTATGCTGGTATGTTCCACGTCAGCGGATTCCCGCCTGAAATGCCTGGCTTCTTCATACCCTGACCCTTTTTGTTAGTGTTGTTGTCGTTATCGATGTGACAGCCTGTACCGCAAGCATCGTGCCTGCCATTTTCGGTTGGTGCGGTTACCTTCGTTATCGTCGCGATGCCTTCGCAGCGGGCTGAAGATCGCGGCATATTCCTGCGAATTGGCGTATCCAACTAAAGGGGGATCTGGGAACGAACGGAATCTGCCGAAAGGCACGCAGCCCCCTCGCCTGGCCCATGCCACAAAATGGCCAGCGAGGTGACATCAATTGGCAGTCGGCCACAACAATAGGTGTCACTGTCGATACGCTAGACTGCGCGGTATCCGTTCCCGCCCGCTAATTCCGGGCGCGTTTTGCCCCGCGGCATCCTCACGCCCGACATGTCCTTTCACGATCCCGTCACGCTGCTTCTGATCATCACGCCGTTCGGGCTCATGACGACGCTGTTGCTGTGCCTGTCCTATGTCGGCCTTGGCAAGGACAATGCGTCGCTGCACTGGTGGATCGCGGGCGATCTGCTGCTCGCGGCCTATCGCATCGCCGCCATGCTGCAGCCCGGCGTGCCGCAGGGCGCGTTGGAATGGATGCCGGTGATGACGCCCCTTGCGGCCTTCGTCGCCGGCACGACGCTGCTGCTGGCGGCAGTGGGCGCCCACACGCTGGCGTTGCTCCAGCTCGATGCCCCATCTGGCGAGGGCCAGCCAAGCGGGACCTTGCTGAAACGGCTCGGTGTCGCGCTGCCGCTGATCTACGCCTGCGGCGCGCCGATGGCCGTGCGGGCGGGTTATGCGCTGCCCTGGCACTCGCTGTTCATGGTCGTGACGATCGTCATTCAGATCGGCCTCACGCTGCGGCTCGCGCGACGGTATCGCGGCGCACTGGGACTGCTGGCGGGGCAGGTCGTCATCGTCGTCTATCACGCGTGGTCCGCGCCCATGCTCGCGCGGCATCCGCTGCCGCCGCAGGCATTCGAGCACGTGTTCCTGCCGACGGTGCCGGCGCTGATGATGGACGTCATCGTCTCGTTCCTGTTCACGCTGAGCTATGCGCTAGCGTTGCAGGAGCAACTGCGCCTGCGCATCGTGCAGCTGAGCATCACCGATTCGCTGACGGGCGCGCTCAACCGCCGCGGCGCCGCGTCGATCCTCAATGACGCGTGGGCGCGCGCGAGCGCCGAGCGGCATCCGATCGCCATCGCGATGGTGGACCTCGACAACTTCAAGCGCATCAACGACCAGTACGGCCATTCGGCCGGGGACGCGGCGCTCCAGAGATTCGCGGATACCGTGACCCGCCTCAAGCGTCAATCGGACGTCTTCGTGCGCTGGGGCGGTGAGGAATTCCTGCTGCTGCTCCCGCGCACGGACATCGGGCAGGCCGAACGATTCCTCGCGCGTCTGCGCGACAACCTGAAGTCGCTGCCGCTCACGCCGGCGCTCCCCTTCCACCTCGAATTCAGCGCGGGCCTCGCGGACAGCCATGCCACCGTCGCCACCCCCGACTTCGAGGCGGCCCTGCGTGCCGTGGACAAGGCGCTCTACCGCGCGAAGGTCGATCGCGATCGGGTGGAAGTGGTCTCGGAGGCGGATGTTTGAGGCATCCGCCGTCCGATTATTGATCCCGCGTCAACAAGCTTTCCCACCGAATCGCCTTTTTCCCAACGATGATGCGCCGCACAATCCGGCTTATTGCATATTCCGGAGCGCCGGCATGACACCGTCCAATCCCCCAATCGCACCGTCCGAGCGCAACGGCAGCGCCGCGCTGCCCTTGCTCGCGCTCGCCGTGGGCGCGTTTGGCATCGGCACCACCGAGTTCTCGCCGATGGGCCTCCTGCCCACCATTGCCGCGGGCGTGAACGTCTCGATTCCGACCGCTGGCATGCTGATCAGCGCGTATGCCATCGGCGTGATGGTCGGCGCGCCGCTGATGACGCTCGCGCTATCGCGCTGGTCGCGCCGCACCGCGCTGATCGTACTGATGAGCATCTTCACGATCGGCAACCTGCTGTCGGCCATCTCCACCGACTACACGATGCTGCTGCTCGCGCGCCTCGTGACCAGCATGAACCATGGCGCCTTCTTCGGCCTCGGCTCGCTCGTCGCGGCGAGCGTCGTCCCGCGCGAGAAGCAGGCAAGCGCCGTGGCGACGATGTTCATGGGCCTGACGATCGCCAACGTCGGCGGCGTGCCGGCAGCGACGTGGCTCGGTAACGTGATCGGCTGGCGCATGTCGTTCGCCGCCACCGCCGGCCTGGGCGTGCTCGCGATGGCCGCGCTGTGGCTGGCATTGCCTAAGGGCAGTGCCGGCCAGCGTCCCGACGTGCGCAAGGAACTCGCCGTGCTGACCCGCCCGGTCGTGCTCGGCGCGCTGGCGACCACCGTGCTCGGCGCGGGCGCGATGTTCACGCTCTACACCTATATCGCCCCCACGCTCTCGGACCTGACTGGCGCATCGTCTGGCTTCATCACCGCGATGCTCGTGCTGATCGGCCTCGGCTTCACCATCGGCAATGCCGCCGGCGGCAAGCTTGCCGACCGCTCCCTCGATGGCAGCCTGATCGGCTTCCTGATCCTGCTGATCGTGGTGATGCTGGCCTTCCCGCTACTGGCGAAGTCGCACGCCGGCGCCGCCATCGCACTGCTGGTATGGGGTCTCGCGACGTTCGCGGTGGTCCCGCCGCTGCAAATGCGGGTGATGCGCGCGGCCGTGGAAGCACCGGGCCTCGCATCGTCCGTCAACGTCGGCGCATTCAACCTCGGCAACGCGCTCGGCGCCGCCGCCGGTGGCTGGGCAATCTCGGCGGGCTTGGGCTACAGCGCGGTGCCCATCGTCGGCGCGCTCATCGCCACGGCGGGACTGGTGCTGGTGCTGGTTCAGGTGACGGCGCGCCGCAAGCCCGCCGGCTTGTCGCTCGGGGAGCAATAAGCCTCGTCGCGTCTTTATGCAATACCGAGCCGCCGCCGCTCGGTCTGCACCTGATCCTCGCCATCGCGGCGGCCGATGATCCATCCGTCGCCCGGCACGAGGGCGCGGTATTTCACATCGACGATCTGCTTCCAGTCCTGGATCAGGTCACGATGCGCGATGCGCCACGTCCCCTCGCGGCGCTCCATCCGATCGAGGTAGCGCGACGACGTGAACATGTCCATCGGCAAGTCCATGTCCCCCGCCGCGCCCCCCGTCAGCTGCGCCAGCTGCTGCTTGGCTTCGGCCGGATACTGCTGGATCGTGCGCACGTACGTCTCCACCAGCGCCACATTGTCGCTCGCGAACTCGATCAGCATGTTGCCGATGAAGTGGCTCGACGTCGCGATCGGCCGATGCCGCACCAGAATCCATTCCACAAGACCTTCCGCGGGGCCGATATAAGGCCCATGGCTGTCGATCGCCCCGGGCCAGAAAATGTCCAGCATGCCTTGCCGGTCGAGCCGGTCGACGGCGCGGCACCAACGAAACATCAGGTCCTGGATCTGCATGCGGGAAACGATACGTTCCGGCGTGTATTGCTCGTGAGTCGTCATGGTCGTCAGGCGGTCTTGAACTGCACGCGGGTGGAAAGCTCCTGCATCTGCGCGGACTCCCTGCGGATCAATGCGGCAAGATCGCCGGGTGTCCCACCGACGGGCACAATGCCGTATGCCTCCATCTTCGCCACGATGGCCTTGTCGGCCAGCATGTCGTTAAGCAGCGCATTGAGCCGCGAGACGACCGGCCCAGGCGTATTGGCGGGCGCGCCCACACAGAACCACGGCGACATCACGAATCCCGGCATGGTCTCGGACAACGTCGGCAGGTCGGGCAGCAACGGCGAACGCTTCGCGGATGTCACGGCAAGCGCCCTGACACGGCCCGCCTGAATCAGCTTGAGGGCCGAAGAGATCTGATCGATCGTAAAGTCGATATTGCCGGCGATAAGATCGGTCAGCATCTGCGAGCCGCCCTTGTACGGCACGTGCACAGCCTGCACGCCGGCGCGCTGCTTGAACACCTCACAACTGATCTGCGCACTGGATGCCACGCCGGAACTGCCGTAGTGGAAGCTACCGCCCTTCGCCTTCATCAGCGCGATCAGTGCGGCCGGCGAACCGACGTCGAGCGAGGGCCGCACCATCAGTACGTTAGGCGTCTCCGCGAGGTTGATCACGGGCGCGATCGAGTCCATCGTGAACGGCAACTTGTCGTACGCGAAATGATTCGTCACCATCGTGCCAACGGAACCCATCAGCAGCGTATAGCCATCGGGGTTCGCGCGCGCGACGGACGCCACGCCGATGGTGCCCGTCGCGCCGGGCAGGTTTTCGACCATCACAGGCTTGCCGAGCATTCTCTGCAGATGCTCGGCGACGAAGCGTCCGAGAATGTCGGTGGAGCCGCCCGGTGGGAATGGCACGACCACCTTGATCGGTTGCGCTGGCCATCCGTCCGGCAAGGTCCCCGCCGCGTTCGCGGGCAATGCGTGTGCGGCGGCACCCAGCGCCGCCTGCGCGTGCGCCAGTCGGGTCAGCGGCAGCGCAAACGCCGCCGCGAACGATCCTCCCAGCGCTTGCCGCACGAAGCGGCGTCTCGATGGTTGCATGGCATGTCTCCTCTCGTTATAGGCACCGCATCTTTCCCTGCCCTAGCCATGCCACGCTGCGGCGATCTCCGTCGCCATGCGCGCGGCCTGCGCCAATCCCGCCCGCGCGCTCGGCACGCAACGCGAGGGATCGAGCACGTTGTCGGTCATCGCATCGAGCGATGCCGCATCGGGCACGACCAACGACACGCTCGCCCCGCGCGCGCACAGCATCCCGACCTCGGCGCGCAGATGGCCGCTGACCGGATTCCCGTCGGCATAGCCGAGCGGCGCAATCACGAGCACATGCCGCGCCGCGGGCGCAAGATCCGCGTTCGTCAGCGAGCGAATTCCGCCATCCATGTACACCCGTGAGCCGATCGGCACGGCGGGCCATGCCCCGGGCACCGCGCAACTCGCCGCAATCGCGTCGACGAAGTCGACACCGCTCTCCGCATCGAACACCACATGGGCGCCGGTCTCCGTATCGACCGCCACGACGCGCAGCGTGCGCTCCGGCCATGTCGTGCGCGGCAACCGCGCGGCGACGATCTCGCGCCGCACGTAAAGGGGCACGGTCTCGCTGCGTAACGCGAACGCGCCAATCCGCCGGCGCGCAACATCGAGGTCGCCGCCAACCTTGTCCATCAGCCTGCGATTGCTCGCATCGGCTTCCGCCTGCGAATACGGCCGCGCCTGCTCGCGCGAATCGCCACGCGGCGCCAGCTGTTGCGCGACCAGCGCTTCGATGGGAACGCCGGACGCAATCTGTGCCCCGACCACCGAGCCGGCAGAGGTCCCCACAAACGCGTCGGCCTCGCCGATATCGACCCCCGCCCGCAAGAGCCCCGCGGCAATCCCCGTGGCCCACGCAATGCCGGCCACGCCGCCGCCGCCGAGCACGACCACGCGGTTCATATGACCCCCGCGTCGTTCAGCGCCGCCAGGCGCTCGGGCGACAGGCCGAGCAGCTCCCCATAGATCTCGCCGTTATGCTGCCCCAGGTCCGGCGCCGGTTCGATCGGCTTCTCGGCACGATCGGGAAACTTCGGCACCACGCCCGCCATCTTCACCGGACCGATATGCGGATCCGGCACCGACGCGATGGTCCCGCGCGCTTGATAGTGCGGATCGTTCATGATGTCCTCGATGCTGTAGATGAACGAATACGCAAGCTTGGCGTCGTCGAGAATGGCGCAGAGTTCATCGACCGGCTGTGCTTCGATCCAGGCGGCCAGCGCTGTGTTCAGTTCATCGACGTGCCGCCAGCGCTGTTCGTGCGTGGCATAGCGCGGATCCTCGAGCCAGTCTCTGCGGCCCATTGCCTGCGCGAGCCGCTGGAAGCCCGCATCGGCGGACACCGTCAGGATCATGTAGCGGCCATCGGCAGTGCGGAAATGCTCGCCCGGTGCGGCGGCGAAGTGCTTGTTGCCGCGACGCTCGCGCACGGTTCCCAGTCGGTCGTATGCGGGCACCAAGACCTCGGTGAACCGGATAATGGATTCATACATGGCAAGGTCGATCTGCTGCCCCTCGCCGCCATGCATGTCGCGATGGTAGATCGCCATCATCAAGGCGAACGCTCCAAGGATCGCCGACTGGTAATCGGCGATCGACGTTCCGATGCGCACCGGCGGACGATCCGGAAAGCCGGTAATCCCCATCAGCCCGCCGAACGCCAGCGCAATGCGGTCATACCCGGCACGCTCGCGATACGGACCCGTCTGGCCGAAGCCCGAGATGCGCAACATGATCAATTGCGGATTGCGCGCCTTGAGCACGTCCCATCCGCAGCCCCACTTCTCCAGCGTACCCGGCCGAAAGTTCTCGACTACCGCATCGGCATGCGCGACGAGATCGAGCAACAGCTCACGCCCCTCCGGCTTGCGCAGGTCGAGCGTGATCGATTTTTTGTTACGGTTCTCCACGCTCCAGTACAGGCAGCGGCCCTCGACGAACGGACCGAGATCGCGCACGGTGTCGCCGCGGCGCGGCACCTCGACCTTGATGACCTCCGCGCCGAAATCACCGAACAGCGTCGCCGCCACGGGACCGGCGACCATCGTGCCTAGATCGAGAATACGGAGCCCACTCAGCAGATGCGGGCCGGGACCGGCTGTCATTTGCATGATGCGGCCCCCTCCTTCTGCGCGTCACGTGCCTGCGCGACACGGCTGCCATCCCGCACGTTGTAGTCGGCGAGGCCCGAGTTACGCGTCATGTGCCAGTAGTCGTCGTTGCGGAACGGCGTCGGCGCCACCACGCGGCCCCGCGCATTGCGGTACCAGTTTGACATGCCCTTGTGCGTCCAGATCATGCGCGCGTGCGCATCCTGCACGCGCTGATTGTAGGCATCGTGCACGTCCTGCCGCACCTCGATTTCGAAGCGCCCTTCATGCGCGTTCAACGCGGCCTTGAGCAGCGACATCACGTACTGCACCTGCGTCTCGAGCAGCGCGACGACGCTGCCGCCGTGGCCGAGCGCGGTGTTCGGGCCGGCGAGCATAAAAAAGTTGGGGAAGCCGGGCGTGGCCACACCGAGATACGCCTGCGCGCCCTGCGCGTCCCAGTGCTCGCGTACGTTGCGGCCGCCGCGCCCATGCAGGTGGAACGATGACAGCAGGTTCACCGCGTCGAAGCCCGTGCAGACCACCAGGACGTCGGCCTCATGACGCCGGCCATCGGTGGTAATCACAGCGTCGCGTTCAACGCGAGCGATGCCGTCGTTGACGATGCACACGTTCTCTCGCGTCGCGGTGCGGAACCAGCCGTTGTCCATCAGCATGCGCTTGCCGAACGGCGGATAGTCGGGCAGCACGTCGGGCAGCAGGTCCTGGCGCTCACCAAGTTCCTGCCGCATATACGCGACGAAGAACTCGCGGTGCTTGTCGTTGCGGCGGTTGATCGCGCGCTCGGGATGCGGCCATTCGGGATCGACCTGTAGCGACGCATGGATGCGATCGTTGAAGATCCACGCCAGACGCTGGCGATACCACGGCTGGTAATACGGTAACTCTTTCAGCAGGAAGCGCGCGGCGGCGGGCACGGGCTTCTGGAAACGATCGAAAGGCGCCGCCCATTGTTTCGAGCGCTGGAAGACCGTCAGCTGAGAAACGATCGGTGCGATCGCTGGCACGATCTGCATCGCACTGGCACCGTTGCCGATGATCGCCACGCGCTTGCTCTTCACGTCGAGGCCTTCTGGCCAGCGCGCGCTGTGAAAGCACGGCCCGTCGAACGTATCCAGACCGGGAATCGAAGGCATCTTCGGCACGTTGAGCAGGCCCACCGCGCTGATGACGACATCGGCGCGAATCACGTCGGCATTGCCCTCGGCATCGGAGACGCGCACGGTCCAGTCCATGCTGCCCTCGTTGTACGTCGCCGCATCGACCTTCGTGACGAAGCGCATGTGCTCTCGCACGCCGAAGCGGTGCGACACGTCAACGAAGTACGCCTGGATCTCCTCGCGCAGCGCGAAGTAGCGCGTCCAGTCGGCCTTGGCGAACGAGTAGGAATAGATATGGTTCGGCGTATCGACGCCCGCGCCCGGATAGCGGTTCTCGTACCAGGTGCCGCCCACCTCGGCATTCTTCTCGATGACCGTATGCGGAATGCCGGCCCCCTGCAGGCGGATCGATGCACAAAGCCCCGCAACGCCCGCGCCGATCACGACCACGTGGAAGCCTTCCGGTACGCGATATTCGTCGCGCTGATCGATGCGAAACGCGGGATCGCCACCGAGCCAAGCGCCGACCATCGGACCGTAGGCATCGGGCACGTCCTCGCCGACACTGCGGCGCATCATCTCGATCAGTTCCTCGAGTTCAGGCAACGGCAGCGCGGCCGGCTGGCCCGCCTTCCACGCTAGCACCGCTTCGCGCGCGGCGTCACGCACTTCCTGCTGCACCTCGGACGCCAGTCCTCCCGTATCGTGATCGTCGATGCCACGGATATGCGTGCACTGGTAGCGCTCGGACAGCCAGCGCCGGTCGCCCGTCAGATGCAGCAGCATCATCAGCAGCGTCGGCACATTGGCGGACGGCAGCGCATGGTCGAGTTCACCGACCCAGGCTGGATCGATGGCATCGGTGGCGGGCGCGGCGGGATGAGGCGAATGGGTATTGGTCATTGGCGTATGCTCGGTGTATGTTCGGCGCATGCGTTTGCGTATTCAGGGCAAAAAGGGGCCACGGCGGGCCGCAAACGGCCACCGCAGGCAAGGCACATCGAGAAGGGAAGAGTTATTTCGGCGTCATGCCGGAGGTCCGCACCACATCGCCCCACTTGGCGTACTCGGCCGCCACGGTCTTCTGCATGAACTGCGGCGTCCCCGGCCAGGCCTCGAAGCCGAGCGCATCGAGCTTCTGTCTGACCTGCGGCATCCTGAGGACCTGCTGCAGCTGCGTGCTCAGCTTCTGCACGACGGCGGGCGGCGTGCCGCGCGGCGCGACGAGCGCGGTCCAGCCGAGCGCCTCGTAGCCCTTTACACCGGCCTCGATCATCGTTGGCACCTCGGGCGCAATCGGCGAGCGCGTGCTGTCGAGCACGGCCAGCGCCTTGAGCTTGCCGGCCTTGATGTTCTCGTGTTGCGCGCCGATCGTGTCCACCATCAGTTGCGCGCGGCCGGACATCACGTCGATCGACGCAGGCGCGCCGCCCTGGTACGAGACCGTAGTGATGTCCACATCGGCCTTCGACTTGAACAGTTGCAGCGCGAGTTCGAAAGCCTGCGCGCCGGACGCGAACATCAGCTGGCCCGGCTTCTTGCGCGCATCGCGGATGACAGCCTCCACGCTGTCGTAACCGCTCGCGGGGCTCGCCAGCAGGATCATCGGCGCCTTGGCCACCATGCCGATCGGCTCGAAGTCGTTGAGCGCGTCGTAAAGCTTGTTGGCCTGCAGGTGCGGACCCGTGGTCAGCGTGCCGCTGACGGCGAGGCCGAGCGTGTAGCCATCGGGCGGCGCCTTGGCGACCATGCCCATCGCGATCATGCCGCCCACACCGGGCCGGTTCTCGATGACGAACGACTGGTTGTTGAGCTTCGACAATTCCTGCCCAATCAGGCGGCTGATCGTGTCGGAGGCGCCGCCCGGCGGATAGCCGACCAGCAGCTTCACGGGGCGGGTCGGGAAGTTGTCGGGCCCCTGCGCGTGAGCGCCGCCGGCCAGCAGCAGCGCCAGGCAGGTGGCGGCGAGAAGGGGTGCGCGTGTCATGTTGTCTCCATAGGTGCTTTTTTGTTTTGTGCAGCCGGTCAGTACAGTATCGGTACGCAGGCGCTCTCCCGTAAAACGCTCGATACCGATTCATTCACAATGTGAACGTACGGATTCCCCTGTGCTACACAGCGGCGGGCACGGTACGGATAATGGTGCGTGTCATCCTTTCGCAGGAGTTCACATAGTGAATACGCAAGACCCCCGGACGCGCGGCGCGCAGGCCGTGTTTCGCGCGATCGACCTGCTCAAGCTCGTCGGGCTCAACCACGAGCGGGGCATATCGCTCGCCTCGCTGGTCGCCGCGACGGGATTGGATCGCGCCACGGCCTATCGCTTGCTGAGCTCGCTGGTGCAGAGCGGCATGGTCGCGCGGGACGATAGCAAGCTGTACCGCCTGGGGCTGGAGTCGATGCAGCTGGGCCTTGCCACGATGAGCCGCGTGCCGATCATGGAACGTTGCCGGCCGACGATGATCCGCCTCGCGCGGCGTACCGAGGACACGGTGTATCTGGTGGTGCGCAATGGCGACTACGCCCATTGCGTGCACTACGAACAGGGCGCGTTTCCGATAAAGGCACTCGTCCTGCAGGTCGGTGGCCTGCGGCTGCTCGGCGTCGGCTCGGCGGGGACCGCGTTGATGGCGACGCTCTCGGACGCGGAACTCGAAGGCTTTCACGCGCGGCATGTCGCCGAACTACCGCCCGAGCGGAGCTCTCTGCCGCACTTGATGCGGCAGGCCGCGCAGATCCGCCAGCAGGGGCATGCGCTGACGGACAACCTCGTGGCGACGGGGGTGGGCGGCGTCGGCGTGGCGTTCGAGGTCACGCCGGGCACCTATGCGGCGATCAGCATCGGCGCGATCCGCTCACGGATGGACGACACGCGGCGACGCTGGATTGCGGAGCTCATGCGGGAGGAATTGCGCGGCGCGGGATGGCCCCTTCTCCCCGCGCCATGAGGTTTGCGCGAACGCACGACTACCGTCACACTAGCGCCATGGGTCATTCACAGGCATCGAAAGCCGCCACGCGCGAGCGTCTTGTCGTTACCGCCGCGCGGCGTCTGCTGCGCGAGGGTACGCAAGGCGCGTGCGTCGCCGACATCGCGGCGGACGCGGAGATTACGGCCGGGGCCATCTACCGGCACTTCGCGTCGCGCGATGTGCTGCTGCAGGAGGCATTCGCGACGGCCGCCACGGTGCTCGAAGACTGGAAGGCCAGGGCGCCGGACTTCGACACGGCCATTGCCATGTACCTGAGCGCCTCGCATCGCGACGCGATCGACTCGGGTTGCCCCGTCGCCGCGCTGGCCAGCGACATGGCCCATACGCACGAGGCCACCGAAGACGCCCTGCGCGCGGCGTACACGCGGCAAGTGCGGGCGGTCTTCGACATGCTCGCCGATAGACTGCAGGCGCAAGGCGATACTTCCCCGGAAGCCATTCAAGAAGCGCGTAGCAGGGCCATCGTCTCGTGGTGCGCGAGCGTCGGGGCGCTCGCCCTGTCGCGCGCCGTTACCGACCGCGCGCTGGCCGACGGCATTCTTGCGGACGTCGCCACGCAAATCACGCGCTGGCAGGTACTTCCGCCGGCGCAAACGCGTCGATAAGCCGGTCTGCCACCGTATCGAGAATTTCCCGCGATAACCCAGGATCGTCGACCGCCCGTGCCAGCGTCAGCGCGCCGACACAGGCGCTGAATACCAGCCGCGCCCGCGCTCCCCGATCGTCACGATCGTCTCGCCCGTCCGCAGGCAACAACCGCTCGAAGAAGTCGAATACCCGAATCAGCTGCTCGGTGTAGACATTCGCCGCATCGGACGCGACGCCGGGCCTCACGCCGCGCGGCACGTCATTGAGCAACGCCGCCAGCGGGCAGGAATCCGTCCGGTCATCCCGATGCCCTGGCGAGAGATACGCCAGAATCGCGCGCCGCAGGCTGCCGCGCGCCGCCGTCTCCCACGCCTCGAGGCCGGCGAAGGCGACGGTCAGCGCTTCCATCACCAACGCCTCGCGCGAATCGAAATGCTTGTAGAAGCCGCCGACCGTGAGCCCGGCCTCCCGCATGATGTCCGCCACCCCGATTCCGTCGATGCCACGCTCCCGAAACCGGCGGGCGGCAATCTGGACGATACGTTGATGCGTGGCGGCCTTCTCCGCGCGTGAATGCCTCATGATGAATGCATGTAGATGAACGCGGCCATCGTAGCACGCGACTCGGGTGCTTTAAGTCTTCCTTAAGTCTTGCTCCCTAGACTCAACGCGTACTCACTGCAAGCCGTACCATTCAACGGGACAGGAGATTGCCATGACCCCCCAGGAAACCCAAGCGCTGGAACGCTTCTTGACCCAACTCACGCAGGCGCGCGCCGCCGCGAAGGACCCGCAGGCCGAAGCGATGATCGCCGACGCGGTCGCGCGGCAGCCGGATGCCGCCTATCTGCTCGTGCAGCGTGCGTTGCTGCTCGACAATGCCCTCGCCAGCGCGCGCGAGCAGAACGCCGCGCTTCAGGCGCAGGTGTCGCAACTGCAGGCCGCCCAGGGGGGCGGTAACCGCGCCTTTCTCGATGACAACACATGGGGCAACAGCGTCGGCGGCGGCGCCTATGGCGCGGGACGCGCGGCGCAGGCCGGTGCCTCATCGATGGCGGCACCCCAGCCGGCGGCCGTTCAGGCGCCCGCTCCGGGACCCGGCCAATCACCGGTGGCGTATTCGCCCGCCACGGCACAGCCACCTGCAAGGTCTGGCTGGCTCGGCGGCGGACTCGGTGGGACCCTCGGCAGCATCGCGACGACCGCGGCCGGCGTTGCGGGGGGCGCGTTCCTGTTCCAGGGCCTCGAGAACATGTTCCATCGCAATAGCGCGAGCAATGTCCTGGGGAACCCGGATATGGCGGTGCTGGAGCAACCCAACGAGACCGTCGTGAACAACTACTACGGCAGCAACGACGGCGGGTCGATCGACACGGCCAGCACGTCGTCAGGCAACAGCTTCCTCGACGACGATAGCGACAACGGCTCGTTCTTCGACGACGACTCGTCGTGGACGTAAAAGACGAAGGGCCCGCCCCGATATCAAATACCCGATATCGAGGCGAGCCCTTCGATCCTGACCGCGCTCGGCCGCTCGGCCGCTCCGTGGCGTAGCGCCTTAGCGGATTATCGACCTGGCGGCTAATCGGCCTGGCGGCTCCGTTCAGTCATCCAGCAGCGACAAGTCCCGCACCGCTCCCTTGTCCGCCGACATCACCAGCTTGGCATAAGCCTTCAGCGCCGCCGTCACCTTCCGCGGCCGCGGCTTCGCGGGCTTCCAGCCCTTGGCGTTCTGCGCTTCGCGCCGACGCGCCAGCTCCTCGTCCGACACCAGCACATTGATCGTGCGATTCGGAATGTCGATGCGGATCTTGTCGCCATCGCGCACGAGCCCGATCGCGCCACCGGCCGCCGCTTCCGGCGAGCAGTGGCCGATGGACAGGCCCGACGTACCGCCCGAGAAGCGGCCATCCGTCAGCAGCGCGCATGCCTTGCCGAGGCCCTTCGACTTGATGTAGCTCGTGGGGTACAGCATCTCCTGCATGCCGGGGCCGCCCTTCGGACCCTCGTAACGCACGATCACGATGTCACCCGACTTGACCTTGTCGCTCAGGATGTTCTCGACGGCCTCGTCCTGCGACTCCGTCACGTGCGCATTGCCCTCGAACACGAGAATGCTCTCGTCCACGCCCGCGGTCTTCACCACGCAGCCGTCGAGCGCGATATTGCCTGTCAGCACGGCCAGGCCGCCTTCCTTGGAGAACGCATGCTCGTACGAACGGATGCACCCCTCGGCGCGATCGAGGTCGAGGCTCGGCCAGCGCGTGTTCTGGCTGAAGGCCACCTGCGTCGGAATGCCGGCGGGGCCCGCCATATAGAACTTGCGCACCGCTTCGTCCTGCGTGCGGACGATGTCCCACTGGTCCAGCGCATCCTTGAGCGTCGGCGTATGGACGGTTGGCACGTCGGTGTGCAGCTTGCCCGCGCGATCGAGTTCGCCGAGGATCGCCATGATGCCGCCGGCGCGGTGCACATCCTCGATGTGGTACTTGTTCGTGTTCGGCGCCACCTTGCACAGCTGCGGCACGATGCGCGACATGCGATCGATGTCCGCCATGGTGAAGTCGATCTCGGCTTCGCGCGCGATCGCCAGCAGGTGCAGGATCGTGTTGGTCGAACCGCCCATCGCGATATCGAGCGTCATGGCATTCTCGAACGCCTTGAAGCCGACCGAACGCGGCAGCACGCGGTCGTTCTCCTGCTCGTAGTACTCGCGCGTGAGTTCGACGATACGGCGGCCGGCGCGCTTGAACAGCTGCTCGCGGTCGGCGTGCGTGGCCACCACGGTGCCGTTGCCCGGCAGCGACAGGCCGAGCGCCTCGGTCAGGCAGTTCATCGAATTGGCCGTGAACATGCCCGAGCATGAACCGCACGTCGGGCAGGCGGAACGCTCCACCTCGGCCACATCGGCGTCCGAGTACGACGAATCGGCGGCGATCACCATCGCGTCCACCAGGTCGAGCTTCTTGAACTCGACGGCCTTGGTCACGGGGTTGGCCAGACGCGTCTTGCCGGCTTCCATCGGACCGCCCGACACAAAGATCACGGGAATGTTGAGCCGCATCGCGGCCATCAGCATGCCCGGGGTGATCTTGTCGCAGTTGGAGATGCACACCATGGCGTCGGCGCAGTGGGCATTGACCATGTACTCGACGGAGTCCGCGATGATGTCGCGGCTCGGCAGCGAGTACAGCATGCCGTCGTGGCCCATGGCGATGCCGTCATCGACCGCGATGGTGTTGAATTCCTTCGCCACGCCACCGGCGGCCTCGATCTCGCGCGCGACGAGCTGTCCGAGGTCCTTCAGGTGGACGTGTCCGGGAACGAACTGGGTGAACGAGTTGACCACCGCGACGATCGGCTTCGAGAAGTCTTCGTCCTTCATGCCGGTGGCGCGCCAGAGCGAGCGCGCCCCCGCCATGTTGCGGCCGGCGGTGGAGGTTTTGGAACGGTATGCGGGCATCGTGGGAACTATGGAAATCGCGGCTGATGAAATCTGCGGCAATCCGCAGGAGGCTGCAGGACTGCCGATAGGGGGCATGAACCATGAACCCCGCGGGCCCCGCGAGTAGGAGCCCTTCGCTCGCCCGTGCGAACAACCTCTTGAGCCGCGCCGTGGGCAAAACCCGGCGATTATCCCATAACGCGTCCACATCACGTCCACAGCACGTCCACGTCACGTCCATCACGCGGTTGGGCGTCCTGACCGAGCCTGTGCCACCGGTATGCCTCTTGGCATTATTCGACATTTCCACTATATTCGAAATATGGAAACCGATAACGCCCTCGAAGCCCTGAGCGCCCTCGCCCATGGGGTGCGCCTGGCCATCTTCCGTCTGCTCGTGCAGGCCGGCCGTGAAGGCCTGCCCGCTGGCCGGATCGCCGACATCATGGAGATGCCGCCGTCGTCGCTGTCCTTTCACCTCAAGGAACTGCACCGCGCCGACCTGCTGGCCAGCCGTCAGGAAGGCCGTTCCATCGTCTACATGGCGCGCTTCGACACGATGGAGGACCTGCTTGGCTATCTCACGGAGAATTGCTGCGCCGGCGTCCCCTGCGGCCCGTTGAACGCGTGCCCGCCCCCCGCGCGCGCATGAGTACCGTCCCACCGCTCGGCCCGTCCGCGCGCCCTGCTCCTACTGCTTCTCCCAGCATCGGCGTCTTCGAGCGCTATCTCACGGTGTGGGTCGCGCTGTGCATCGTGACGGGCATTGCGCTGGGCCAATGGCTGCCCGCGCTGTTTCACGCCATCGGCGCGATGGAGATCGCGCGGGTCAACCTGCCCGTTGGCGTGCTGATCTGGGTCATGATCATCCCGATGCTGATCAAGATCGATTTCGGCGCGATGGGTCAGGTTGCGGGCCACTGGCGCGGCATCGGCGTGACGCTGTTCGTGAACTGGCTCGTCAAGCCGTTCTCGATGGCGCTGTTCGGATGGATCTTCGTGCGGCATCTGTTCGCCGGATGGCTGCCCGCGGACCAGCTCGACGGTTATATCGCCGGGCTGATCCTGCTGGCCGCGGCGCCGTGCACGGCCATGGTGTTCGTCTGGTCGCAGCTCTGCAAGGGCGATCCGTATTTCACGCTGTCGCAGGTCGCGCTCAACGACGCGATCATGGTCGTGGCATTCGCACCGGTGGTCGGGCTGCTGCTGGGGCTGTCCTCGATCGCTGTGCCGTGGGACACGCTCATCGCTTCCGTGGCGCTGTATATCGTCGTGCCCGTGCTGATCGCGCAAGTCATCCGGCGCGCGCTGCTGGCGCATGGGGAGGCGACCTATCGGCGCACGGTCGATGCGCTGGGCCCATTTGGCATCGCCGCGCTGCTGGCGACGCTGGTACTGCTGTTCGGCTTCCAGGGCAATGCGATCGTCGGCCAACCGCTGATCATCCTGCTGCTCGCGGTGCCGATCCTGATGCAGGTGCTGCTCAATTCCGGCCTCGCCTATCTGCTCAATCGCAAGCTGGGTGTCGCCCACTGCGTCGCGGGGCCGTCGGCGCTGATCGGGGCGAGCAATTTCTTCGAACTCGCGGTGGCCACGGCCATCAGTCTGTTCGGCTTCCATTCCGGCGCCGCGCTTGCGACGGTCGTCGGCGTGCTGATCGAAGTCCCCGTGATGCTGCTTGTCGTGCGGGTGGTCAATCGCTCGCAGCGCTGGTACGAGGGCACTCAATGAGCGCCACGCAAGGAACACCATGACCGTCACCATTTACCACAATCCCGACTGCGGTACGTCGCGCAACACGCTGGCGATGATCCGCAACGCGGGCATCGAGCCGACGATCGTCGCGTACCTGACCACGCCGCCGGATCCGCACACGCTGCGGACGATGATCCGCGACGCAGGCCTCACCGTGCGCGAAGCGATCCGCGAGAAGGGCACGCCTTACGCCGAACTCGGCCTTGACGACCCATCGCTGACCGACGCGCAACTGCTCGACGCGATGCTCGCCCACCCCATCCTGATCAATCGCCCCTTCGTCGTCACCGAGCGCGGCACGCGGCTGTGCCGGCCTTCGGAAGCCGTGCTCGACATCCTGCCGCAGCCACAGCGCGGCGCCTTCACCAAGGAGGACGGCGAGGCCGTCGTCGATGCGCGGGGACAACGCCTCCGATGAACGATCTGCCCAATGTCGTTCCCGCGGTGTTCGACACGCCCGACCTGCGCAAGCTCGAACCCGCGCGCGTCAGCACGCATCCGCCGCGCATCCTGCTCCTCTACGGTTCGCTGCGCGCCACGTCGTATAGCCGCCTGCTCGTGTACGAAGCCGAGCGCATTCTGCAACGATTCGGTGCCGAGACGCGCGTGTTCGATCCCGCGGGGCTGCCGATGGCCGACACCGTGCCTGCCGATCATCCGAAGATCGCCGAACTGCGGGCCATATCGCAATGGTCGGAGGGACAGGTGTGGTGCAGCCCTGAACGGCACGGCACGCTGACCGCCGTGTTCAAGAACCAGATCGACTGGCTGCCGCTCGAGTTCGGCGGCATCCGGCCGACACAGGGCCGCACGCTGGCGGTGATGCAGGTCAGCGGCGGGTCGCAGTCGTTCAATGCCGTCAATGCGTTGCGTGTGCTCGGGCGCTGGATGCGCATGGTGACGATTCCGAACCAGTCGTCGGTCGCCAAGGCGTATCAGGAGTTCGATGCCGATGGGCGGATGAAGCCTTCCCCGTACTACGATCGCGTGGTGGATGTCATGGAAGAGCTCTTCAAGTTCACGCTGCTGCTGCGGGATCGCAGCGAGTATCTGACCGATCGCTACAGCGAGCGCAAGGACGCCGCGCCGGCGGACGCACGCGCGCTCGCCACGGCGGCGATGCGGCACGAGGACGCGAACGCCGACACAGGCGGCGCTAAAGACGAGAGCGACAGCAACGGCGACCTCGAATGACGCACGACCCGCAGTCGTCCCCGAGCCGCGGCGTCATCGCGCGCCTCGGCATCGCCCAGACGCTCGCATGGGCCTCGACGTACTACCTCCCGGCCATGCTGGCCACGCCGATGGCCCGCGACCTGCATGTCTCGCCGCCAACGATCTTCGCCGCCTTCAGCGCCGCGCTCGTGGTCTCGGCACTCATTGGCCCAGCGGCAGGCAAGGCCATCGATCGCAACGGCGGCCGCTCCGTGCTCATCGCGATGAGCCTGATATTCGCGCTAGGCCTGGCCGCGCTCGGCGCCGCGCAAGGCGCGGTCAGCCTGTTTGCTGCGTGGCTGGTGCTCGGCATCGGCATGGGCGCCGGCCTCTACGAAGCCGCGTTCGCAACGCTGGTGGCGCTATACGGCCACCGGTCGCGCGGGGCGATCACGGGCATCACGCTGATTGCCGGCTTCGCCAGCACGGTCGGGTGGCCGTTGTCGACCTACATGGAAGCCCACGTCGGCTGGCGCGGGGCGTGCTTCGCGTGGGCGGCGCTACACCTGACGCTCGGGCTCGCGCTGAACCTCAGCCTGCCGCGTCGCAGCGCGACGCACACCGCCGCTGCCGCCACTGCGGTCGCCGCGTCATCCGGCAAGCCAGCCACGGCCACCGATCATGCTGCCCCATCGAACGTCGGCCCGGCCGGCCGCGCGGACGGCACGTCCCAACAGGCGCTGGCGTCGATCGCTCTATCCTTCGTCTTCGCCGCCACGTGGTTCATCAGCACCGCCATGGCCGCCCACCTGCCGCGCCTGCTTCAGGCCGGCGGAGCGACGCTGGCCACCGCGGTCACCGTCGGGGCCCTGATCGGCCCCGCGCAAGTCGGAGCACGCGTGCTGGAATTCGGCCTCCTTCGCAAAGTTCACCCGCTCCTGTCCGCCCGGCTCGCGGCGGCCCTCCATCCCATCGGCGCCGCGGCATTCGGCATCGTCGGCGCCCCGGCGGCCGCGCTGTTCGGCGTCCTGCACGGCGCAGGCAATGGCATCCTCACGATCGCAAAGGGCACGCTCCCATTGGTCATCTTCGGCCCCACCGGCTACGGCCACCGGCAGGGCGTGCTGATGGTCCCCGCGCGCATCGCACAGGCGCTCGCCCCGTGGCTGTTCGGCCTTTGCCTCGATGCATTCGGGATTGGCGCGCTGTGGGTGTCGTCGGCGCTTGGCGTGATGGCGGTGGTCATGCTGCTGATGCTGCGCCGTATCGGTCGATAACACTGCGGCCGATAACACTGCGGCGGGTAACGCTGCGGCCGGCTCGGGAATTTCCCTTAGTGCGGCACCTGCCACGACGCCCCACGTCGGGGAATACCCACCCTTTCGCCCGTCGCCGCACGCCCTTTTCGCACCATTCCCGCGAATTCCGCAACGGACACGAACAGGAGTTGGGCACTGTGACATCCAGTCATGACCTCGTGAGAAATTGACAGTATCGAGCGGCCCAATGAGGTCGTAAATTCGGGTCGTAAATTCTCGGTGCCACGCCAAAATTCCTACGAAGGAACACACCATGACCGCGTCCCCCTCGATGCCTCCGGAAATCGCCCGCAAGATTAGCTGGCGGCTGGGCCCTCTGATGATCCTGATGTATATGGCCAATCAGCTCGATCGCGCCAACATCGGCTATGCGGCCCTGACGATGAATCAGGAGCTCGGCATGACGGCGGCCCAATACGGCCTTGCCGCGAGCCTGTTCTTTATCGGTTACGTGTTGTTCGAGGTGCCGAGCAACCTCTGCATGTACCGCTTCGGCGCGCGGCTCTGGATGACGCGCATCATGATCACCTGGGGCGTCGTGTCGTCGCTCACATGCCTCGTGCCAAATGCGCAATGGCTCTATGTCGCGCGCTTCGTGCTCGGCGTGTTCGAGGCCGGCCTCTTCCCGGGCATGGTCTTCTATCTCACGCTCTGGCTGCCCGCAAAGGACCGCGTGTGGATGATGTCGCTGTTCGTCACGGCCATTCCGCTCACGGGCGTGTTCGGCGCGCCCATTTCCACCTGGCTGATGGCGCACGTCACGCTGTTCGGCCTCAGCGGCTGGCGCGCGATGATCTTTCTCGAGGGGCTCCCTTCCATCGCGCTGGGCATCTTCGTCTTCTTCTACCTGCCCGATAGTCCGGCCAGGGCACGCTGGCTCTCGCCCACCGAGAAGAGCGCCGTGGCGTCGGTGCTCGCGCTCGAGCAGAAGCAGAGCCAAGCGAGTGCATCGCAACGCCATGACAGCGTGTGGACGACCTTGTCCAACCCGCGCGTCTGGGCGCTCGGCGCCGTGTACTTCGGCATCAATGCCGGCATCGTGTCGCTGCTGTTCTTCCTGCCGCAGGTCGTCGCTTCGTTCGAGAAGACGCTCGGCGTGAAGTACACCATCACGCAAATCGGCATGATCACCGCGATTCCATTCGCGTTCGCCGCCGTCAGCATGCTCGTATGGGGTCGCATGATGCAGCGCCGTCAACTGTCGAGCCGGCATGTGGCGGGACCGCTGCTGGTATGCGCGGCGGCACTGACCACGGCGATGTGGATGACCTCGCCCTATGCGGCCATCGCCGCGTTCGCGATCGGTGCCGCGGGCTGCTTCTGCACGATGACGACGTTCTGGCAATTGCCCACCCGGTTCCTCGCCGAGCGCGCCGCGGCCGCCGGCATCGCGATGATCACGAGCCTCGGTGTGTGCGCGGGCTTTGTGCTGCCTTACTTCATCGGCTGGTCCAAAGATGTCACGGGGCACTTTGCCGTGGCATTCTATGGGGTGTCGATCCTGATGGTCGTCTCGGCGGTCATCGTCACCGCGCTGGAGGCGTCGCGACGCAAGGCGGCCGGCGGATTGACCCCCGCAACCTGATATCGAAGCATGTATCGAAGGAGAAGCCGTCATGCGTCGTGGCGTTCCCAGTCTGGGCCTGTTGCAGGCCTTCGAGGCCTCGGCGAGGCATGAGAGCTTCTCCAAGGCAGCGGAAGAGTTGTCGCAGACCCACGGCGCGATCTGCAAGAAGGTCAACGAGCTGGAGGAGGACCTCGGCGTCGCGCTGTTCGATCGCGTGCGCCAGCGGCTGGTACTCACGCCGGCGGGCGCGGAGTATGCGCGCCGGATCCGCGTGAACCTCGACCAGATCCGCCGCGACACGCTGGAACTCGTCCGCTCGGAAAGCGCCGTGAGCCTCGACGTCGCGGTCGGCGTCTCCTTCGCGGCGCAGTGGCTGGTGCCGCGTCTGCAGGACTTCTATGACCGGCATCCGGACATCCGCGTGCACATCATCGGCCGCGATCAGCCGAACTTCTTCGACGATTCGAACTTCGACGCGACGCTGTATTTCGGGCAGCATCTGTGGGCGGGCATGGCGGGCTCCGCGCTGATCGGCGACGATCGGCTGCTGCTCGTCTGCGCGCCACGCTGGCGACCCGCGGGCGCGCTCACCCTCGACGACATCTCGGCCGCGCCGTGGATCTACACCCGGGATCTGCCCACGGCGTGGACCGACTGGGCCGAAACGCTGGTCGGCCATCCAGTCAAGCACAGCGGGGCCTCGCCGCGCTACGACATGTTCGTGATGTCGATCAATGCGACGGTCGCGGGCCAGGGACTGGCCCTGCTGCCGCGCACGCTGATCGACCAGGAGCTCGCGAACGGGCAGCTCGTCGTCGCGCATCCGCATACGGTGAAGAGTCCCAGCACGGTGTATTTCGCGTATCCGGAGCAGCGGCAGAACTGGGAACCGCTGAAACAGTTCGAAGTGTGGCTGTCGGAGACGGCGGCGCGCTATCAGGCATCGGTCGCCACGGTGAGTGCGCGTTAGTTTTGGCGTTAGCGTTGGTCTCGGGGACATGTTCCTCGACAGCACGACCCTGTGAGATTTCTTCCCTATCGCGCGATGGCGGACTGCCCGAGAATCGATCGGGCAGACAGGAAGGAATCCCCATGAACGATATCGCGAACATCCACCTCCAGATCCCCACGCCGATCGGCGGCCCGCTGCCCACGCCCACAGTCCATACCTCGTACGACGCGGAACGCCGCGATAGAAAACTCCGCCTCGCCGCGGCCTTCCGCATCTTCTCGCGCTTCGGACTCGCCGAAGGGATCGCCGGACATATCACGGTGCGCGACCCCGAGCATCACGACCGCTTCTGGGTCAACGCGTATGCGCAGCACTTCTCGAGCATCCATCCGGACGACCTGATCTGCATCGACGAAGCGGGCAACGTGCATGACGGCAGCGGCGGCCCCGTCAACGCGGCGGCCGTCGCGATCCACTGCGGCATCCATGCCACGAACGCGCATGTCACCGCGGCCGCCCACACCCACTCCATCTACGGCCGCGCATTCTCCGCGCGCAAGCGCACGCTGCTGCCGATCAATCAGGAGGCCTGCCTGTTCTTCGACGACCAGGCGGTCTATCAGGGCGACGTGCTGGTGCTGGACCGGGACGAAGGCAAGCGTATCGCCACCGCCATGGGCACCCGCCGCACCGCGGTACTCGTCAACCACGGGCTGCTGACCGTCGGCTCGTCGGTGGACGCCACCGCGTACCGTTTCCTCGCCATGGAGCGCTGCTGCCAGATCCAGCTACTGGCCGAAGCGGCCGGCGAGTTCATCGTCATGACGGACGAGGAAGCCACCTCCATCCGCCAGCAGATCGGCTCGGATTACGTGGCATGGCTGGCGTTTCAGGGATTGTTCGCGCAACTGCTGAGAGAGAGTCCGGACCTTAGGTACTATCAGGAAACGATCGGATAAGGGCTCGGCCCGCTGGCGCGACTCACCCCGTCGCGTCCTCCACCGTCTCCCGCGCCCACCGCACGATGTCGAGAAACCTCGGCGGCAACAACCTCTCCGCTTCGGCAAAAGACACCCACCGAAACGCATGATGCTCGGGCCTCCCGAGCTCGGCACTGACCGGCAACACCACATCCCCCTCACGCGACAACGCCAGATAAATGCGCGCCACCTTCCCCCGGGCATACACCGGCGTCTCGCGATACGCGTCCCCCCACGGCAACTCAAGCGCGCGCAACCCGGTCTCCTCAGCAGCCTCCCGCAACGCCGCCACCAACGGCGCCTCCCCACCCTCCGGCGCGCCCTTGGGCAAATCCCAGTTCCGATAGACACGCAGTACGAGGCAGCGCCAACCGTCTTCGAACCGGCGCACTATGACAAGTCCTGCGGAGAGTTTGGGAGTCATCATTGAAGCGCACAGAGTCCGAGGCAGTTCCGCTCCGTGCATCCTACCTGAGGCAGACACACAAAAGCCCGCAAAAGCGGGCTTCTGGCACATCGGGACCGGCTCCTCTTACCCAGCGATTGCTGGACCGAAGGCGGGCGACTCCTCGCACCGGCGTAGTGAGTCTCACATGCTAATCGGACCTCTTCGTAGAGGTCCTCGCGGGCCTCCTCGCTATCGGCACACTTGGGTACCGACCCTTCCGGGCGGGATTAGCGCGCGGCTCTCACCGCTCCGTTCATACGCTAACGCCGCGATGATAGCGTGGAAGGTTCTGTCGATCTACCTTCCATATCGGCGACACGCATTCCGTCACAGAAAGATTGACGATAGTCATGCGCGCGTCACTCTCCTTCTCCGTCAAACCCTAGGCTCGATATACTCCGCGCATACACGGTTGGACCAGCCGCTCCCAACCTGGCTTCTGTCAGGTTCCGCTAAGCCCTTCGGGGCCCAAACTGGTGATGCCCCAGCTGTATCAGAGCTTGAAGCCAACGCCACCCACTGGGTGGCGTTGGTCTTTCTGGAGGATGCACAATCGCAACCCTCCTAAAAATGCCCCGCCCCAGATAGCAAAAGCCCCGCACTAGGCGGGGCTTCCTACCAGCGTAGTCCCTGACGAAACGTCAGAACGGAATATCGTCATCCATATCTTCAAACCCGTTCGACGGGGACTGCTGCTGACGGCGTTGTCCGCCGCCCTGGCCGCCTTGCGAGCCGCCACCACCGCCTTGGCCACCACGGCCGCCGCCGTAGCCCCCGCCGCCACCGGACGCTTCGCGGCTGTAGCCACCGCCACCGCCGCCACCACCACCGCCGTAGCCGCCTTCATCGCCACCACCACCGCCCTGACCGCGGCCGCCCAGCATTTGCATCTGGTCGGCGACGATTTCGGTGCTGTACTTGTCCTGGCCCGACTGATCCTGCCACTTGCGCGTGCGGATGCGGCCTTCGATGTAGACGGACGAGCCCTTCTTCAGGTACTGACCCGCGATCTCCGCCAGCTTGCCGAAGAACGCGATGCGGTGCCACTCCGTGGCTTCCTTGAACTCGCCGCTCTGCTTGTCCTTGTACCGATCGGTCGTTGCGAGCCGAATGTTGGTGACGGCGTCGCCGCTGGGCATGTAGCGCGTTTCCGGGTCAGCGCCCAGGTTGCCGACGAGGATGACTTTGTTGACCGATGCCATGTGAACGTTCTCCGAAGGACCACCTCATCCGAGGTGGCAAAGTAAGTCTGTAAAGGTAAGTCAGTGTAAAAACGCAATCGCGGCAAACAAAAAGCGCGCCCCGGTGCCAAGTGTTGCGTTGGCGGGCGCGCGCTCATGCTAAACCCAAACTGCTCGAATCTGAACTAGTGCTTCTGCGGTTTTTTGGACTACCGTATGGATCACACCACGGTGGATGCCGCAGGCGCTTCCGCCTGCCCGCGAGCGGGGGGTGGCTTCATGCGCCACGCGATTATAAGCCAGGCCAGCAACACGACCGCGCAGCCGATGAACACCGCCGCGCGCCCCTCGTGCTTGAGCAGCCAGCCACCGGCGATACCGCCCAGAAACAGCCCCATCGCCTGCGTCGTGTTGTAGACGCCGAGCGCCGCGCCCCGGCTGGCCGCCGCATACCGCGACACCAGCGAAGGCTGCATGGCCTCGAGGACGTTGAACGCGACGAAGAACAGCAGCAGCACGCCGACGATCGGCCAGAGCCCATGCACGGCGGCGAACAGCACCTGTACGACCGTCATCAGCGCGACCGAGCTCAGCAGCACGACGCGCACCCGCCCATACCGCTCGGCCGCCATCATCGGCCCGAGCATCAGGATGAACGACACCAGCACCACGGGCAGATACACCTTCCAATGCTGGTCCAGCGGCATGCCCGCGTCGGACAACATCGACGGCACGACCATGAACATTGCAACCTGGCTTGCATGTAGCGCAAGTACCCCCACATTCAGTCGGGCGAGGTCGGGATTGGTCAGCACGCTGCGGAACGGCAGTTGCACCGGATGCGGTGCCGGCGGCACCGGCACCACGAAGATCGTCACGCCGATGGCCACGACGCCGAGCACGGCCATCAGCCAGAAGATGCCCGACATGCCGATGGCCTCGAGCAGCGGCGAGGCGATGACCAGCGACAGCGCGAACGTCAGCCCGATGCTGCCGCCCACCAACGCCATCGCCTTCGTGCGATGCCGCTCCCGCGTCAGGTCCGCGATGCAGGCCGTGATCGCGGCCGAGATCGCGCCGGTTCCCTGCAACGCCCGGCCGATCGTGATGCCCAGGAGCGTATCGGAGCAGGCCGCGACGACCGCGCCCGCGACAAACAGCAGCAGCCCGCCGACCATCACCGGCTTGCGCCCGACGCGATCGGACAGCCAGCCCAGCGGGATATGGAGAAACGCCTGCATCAGGCCATAGATCCCCATGGCGATCCCGACGCGCTGCGCGTCATGCCCGTCCGGCAGTCCGCGCGCGAATTCGGCGAAGACCGGCAGGATCAGGAACAGGCCCAGCATGCGGAGCGCGAAGATACTCGCCAGCGACAGACTGGCACGCAACTCGCTTCGCGTCATGCGGTCGCGCACAGGCGGCGCGGCATCGGCGACACCTGGTTCACCGGATGCACTGGCAGAAGCGGATTGTGGGGAAGAAGGGATCGACGGCATTGCGATCGTGAGAAGTATCTGACTCGGTCGGAAGGATGGGGCTGAATTGACGGGGTTGCGCCGAGCGCCTGGCTTCAACGCCTGGCTCCAATTCTGTCGTGTTTCCCGTCCTTTTGCCGGGGAAGCCCCCGAAACCGAAGTTCGGTATATTAGCAGGTTTGCTTCCCGCGCTTTCCCGGTCACCTGCCGTCCCCGCAGGTGCCGGAGCGATGGCACTCGGCAGGCGTTTGCCCACGTTTGGGGCATCACAGGCGTTGCTTTAGGCACTTTGAAGTTTCTATGGAAGAAATCAAGATTCGTGGGGCGCGTACCCACAACCTGAAGAACATCAATCTCGACCTGCCGCGCAACAAGCTGATCGTGATCACGGGTCTCTCCGGATCGGGCAAGTCGTCGCTCGCGTTCGACACGCTCTATGCGGAAGGCCAGCGCCGCTACGTGGAGTCGCTGTCCGCGTACGCGCGCCAGTTCCTGCAACTGATGGAAAAGCCGGACGTGGACCTCATCGAAGGTCTGTCCCCGGCCATCTCCATCGAGCAGAAAGCCACGAGCCACAACCCGCGCTCGACCGTCGGCACCGTTACGGAAATCCACGACTACCTGCGCCTGCTGTTCGCCCGCGCGGGCACACCGTATTGCCCCGATCACAACATCGCGCTGCAGGCGCAAAGCGTCTCCCAGATGGTGGACGCCGCGCTTGCGCTGCCCGAGGACACCAAGCTGATGATCCTCGCGCCCGTGGTCGCCGACCGCAAAGGCGAGCACTCGGACCTCTTCGACACGATGCAGGCGCAGGGCTTCGTCCGCTTCCGCATCCGCTCGGGCGGCGGTACCGCGCACGAGGCGGAAGCAAAGGTGTTCGAAGTCGACCAGCTGCCCAAGCTAAAGAAGACGGAGAAGCATTCGATCGACGTGGTCGTCGATCGCGTGAAGGTGCGCCCCGACATCAAACAGCGGCTGGCCGAGTCGTTCGAAACCGCGCTGCGCCTCGCCGATGGCCGCGCCATCGCGCTGGAGATGGACACCGGCCACGAGCACGTGTTCAGTTCGCGCTTCGCCTGCCCCATCTGTTCGTATTCGCTGCAGGAACTGGAACCGCGGCTGTTCTCGTTCAACAATCCGATGGGCGCGTGCACGACCTGCGACGGCCTGGGCCAGATCACGTTCTTCGATCCAAAGCGCGTCGTGGCCTTCCCGAACCTGTCGCTCGCGTCGGGCGCGATCAAGGGATGGGACCGCCGCAACCAGTTCTACTTCCAGATGCTGCAAAGCCTGGCCGCTTTCTACGACTTCGACACGGAGACCGCGTTCGAGGAACTGCCGCAGAAGGTGCAGGAGGTCGTGCTGCATGGCTCGGGCGAGGAAGAGATTCCCTTCACGTACATCAACGAGAAGGGCCGCACGACCGTGCGCGCGCACGTGTTCGAGGGCATCATTCCGAATCTCGAGCGCCGCTACCGCGAGACGGATTCCATCGCGGTGCGCGAAGAGCTCGCGAAGTATCAGAACAACCAGCCCTGCCCCGCCTGCCACGGCACGCGCCTGCGCACGGAAGCGCGGCACGTAAAGGTTGGCGAGGACGACCAGGCGCGCGCGATCTTCGAGATCAACGCGCAGCCGCTGCGCGACGCGCTCACGTGGTTCCTGACGCTGAACCTGCATGGCGCCAAGCGCGAGATCGCCGACAAGATCGTCAAGGAGATCACCGCGCGGCTGAACTTCCTGAACAACGTGGGGCTCGACTACCTGTCGCTTGAACGCAGCGCGGACACCCTGTCCGGCGGCGAAGCGCAGCGCATCCGCCTGGCCTCGCAGATCGGTTCGGGACTCACCGGCGTCATGTACGTGCTGGATGAACCGTCGATCGGCCTGCATCAGCGCGACAACGACCGCCTGATCGGCACGCTCAAGCATCTGCGCGATATCGGCAACTCGGTGCTCGTGGTCGAGCACGACGAGGACATGATTCGCGCGAGCGACTATGTGGTCGACATCGGCCCCGGCGCGGGCGTCCATGGCGGCATGATCGTCGCGGAGGGCACACCCGGGCAGATCGAGGCATCCGTCGCGTCGCTGACGGGCCAGTACCTGTCGGGCCAGCGGCGCATCGAGGTGCCCGCGAAGCGCGCCGCGCCGGACGAGGAGCGCCTGCTGCGCATCGTCAACGCAACGGGCAACAACCTGCGCAACGTGACCGCCGAGATTCCGGTCGGGCTGCTGACCTGCATCACCGGTGTGTCCGGTTCGGGCAAATCGACACTGATCAACGACACGCTGTATCACGCGGTGGCGCGGCATCTCTACGGCTCCACGCCCGAGCCGGCGGCCCACGACCGCATCGAGGGGCTGGAGCACTTCGACAAGGTCATCAACGTCGACCAGAGCCCGATTGGCCGCACGCCGCGTTCGAATCCCGCCACGTACACCGGCCTCTTCACGCCGATCCGCGAACTGTTCGCGGGCGTGCCGTCCGCCAAGGAGCGTGGCTACGATCCGGGCCGCTTCTCGTTCAACGTGAAGGGCGGCCGCTGCGAATCGTGCCAGGGCGACGGCGTGATCAAGGTGGAAATGCATTTCCTGCCGGACGTCTACGTGCCCTGCGACGTGTGCCACGGCCAACGCTACAACCGCGAGACGCTGGAGGTCCTGTACAAGGGCAAGAGCATCTCGGAGGTGCTCGACCTGACCGTCGAGCAGGCGCACGAATTCTTCAGCGCGGTGCCCGTGGTGCGGCGCAAGCTGCAGACGCTGCTCGATGTGGGGCTGGGGTATATCCGGCTTGGGCAGTCTGCGACGACGCTGTCGGGCGGCGAGGCGCAGCGGGTCAAGCTGTCGCTCGAACTATCGAAGCGGGATACGGGGCGGACGCTCTATATCCTCGACGAGCCAACGACGGGGCTGCATTTTCATGACATCGAGCTGCTGCTCAAGGTCATTCACAAGCTGCGCGATCAGGGCAACACGGTCGTGATCATCGAGCACAACCTCGACGTGATCAAGACCGCGGACTGGCTGCTGGACATGGGGCCAGAGGGCGGCGCCGGCGGCGGGCAGGTCATTGCCAAGGGGACGCCCGAGGCGGTGGCCAAGAGCAAGGCCAGCTTCACCGGCAAGTACCTCGCGCCGCTGTTGAAGCGGGGATAAGCGCCCGGGGGGAGCAGGCATGCCGGGGGAGCACGTACGTCAGCACGTACGTCCTTATCTGGCCTGCACCTCCGGCACACCCGCTACATCGGTCCGCTCATCTTCCTTCAGCCGGCTACGGTTCATCAGCCCGGCCTGCTCGAGCACCGGATAAGCCGTCGCGCAGAACAGCGAGTTCAGACGCTTGAGCTCGCTGATCATGTCGAGGTGCAGCGAGCTCGTCTCGATGCTCTCCACATGCTGCACCGCCACGCGCTGCAGATGCGACCGCGAATACTTGCGCTCGAGGTCGCGGAACTTGGCTTTCTCTTCCACGAGCTGCTGCGCGCTGCGCAGATCGCCCGTCAGGAATACGGACATCGCCAGCCGCAGGTTCGCCACGACCCGCCCATGCATCTCGGCAATCTCCTGCATGCCCGCTTCCGAGAACTGCAGGTTGTGCGCGATCTTCTTGTCTTTCGCATCCAGCAGCATGCGTTCGATCAAATCCCCGGCATGCTCGAGATTGATCGTCAGCGAGATGATCTCCGTCCAGCGCTGGCCATCGTTCTCGTCGAGCGCCTCGGTACTGATCCGCGTGAGATAGAGCTTGATCGCCGTATAGAGATCGTCCACCTCGTTGTCGATCCGGCACGTCGCCGTCGCCAGCCGCGCATCGTTGTTGCGCAGCACGCGCAGCAGGTTGTCGAGCATCTGCTCCACGCGGTCGCCGATCCGCAGCACCTCGCGCGCGGCATTCGACAACGCGAGCGTCGGCGTCGTCAGCGCGGCCGGATCGAGGTGGCGCGGCGTCACCTGGCTGTCGCCGGTATTGCGCCCCGGCAGGATGGCTTCGCACAGCCGCGCGAGCGGCGCCGTGGCCCCGAGCAGCAGAATCGCGAGCACCACGTTGAACATCAGGTGGAAGTTCACGATCAGCCGCTGCGGATCCGTGCTGAGCAGCTTGAGCAGATCTTCCGCATGCGTGAGCAGCGGCAGCGCGATCAGGCACCCCAGCAGCCGCGACAGCAGGTTACCGAGCGTGACGCGCTTGCCGGGCTGGTTGTTGCCCGACGTGGTGAGCAGCGCCGAGATACCCGACCCGAGGTTGGCACCGAGCACAAGCGCTAGCGCAACGTGGATCGACACCACACCCGCAGACGCCAGCGCGCCGCAGAACAGCACGACCGCGAGACTGGAATAGCAGAGGATGGTCAGGAACGCGCCGATCAGCATGTCGAGCGTCGCATCGCCGGTCAGCGTGCTGAACAGCACCTTGACGCCGGCCGCCTGCACCACGGGACGCGTCGCGATCGAAATCAGCTCGAGCGCGAGCGTGATCAGCCCGAGACCGATCAGCACACGGCCCACGTGGCCGACCCGCTGCCCCTTCCAGGAGAGGTGAAGAATCACCCCGACGAATATCAGCAGCGGCGACAGCCAGGAGAGATCCAGCGAGAACACCTGCACCATCATCGCGGTGCCGACGTTGGCGCCCAGCATGATCGCCAGCGCCGGGGCCACGGCAATCAGCCCCTGCCCCACGAACGAACTCACGATCACCGCCGTCGCATTGCTGCTCTGGACGAGCCCGGTCACACCCAGACCCGCCGCAAAGGCGCTGAAGCGATTCGATACGCTGACCGAGAGGATATGGCGCAGGTTCGCGCCATATACGCGCAGGATGCCAACCTTGACGATATTGGTGCCCCACACAAGGAGCGCCACGCCGGAAAGCAGATGAAGAAGAACGCCCATCGTCCGCCCTTTCGTGACCGTTAAGGAACCGCAAAAGGGCGGTTCACGCAGCCATCATTTCGTTGTCAATGGGGCATTATGCGCCGGGGGACGGCCCCCGGCAAACGGAAGCGGCGGTTAGCGCGCTTTCAGTGACCGTCGAAGTTGCAGACGGTAAACAATGGCAGTCCGCTGGCCGACAGCAGCCTGGAACCGCCCAGCTCGGGCAGATCGACGATGGCCGCGCCCTCTATCACCGTCGCGCCCAGCCGCTCGAGCAGCCTGCGGCCGGCCATCATGGTGCCGCCCGTGGCGATCAGGTCGTCGATCAGCAGCACGCGGTCGCCCGGCTTGCACGCATCGGCGTGGATTTCCACGGTGGCGCTGCCGTACTCCAGCTCGTATTCCTCGGCTACGGTCTGGAACGGCAGCTTGCCCTTCTTGCGGATCGGCACGAAACCCAGGTTCAGCTCGTACGCGATGATCGAGCCAAGGATGAAGCCCCGCGCGTCGATGCCGGCCACCAGGTCGAGTTGCTGATCCATGTAGCGGTGGACGAACACGTCGATCAGCACGCGCAGGGTCTTGGGGTTCTGCAGCAGGGGGGTAATGTCGCGGAACATCACGCCGGCCTGCGGCCAGTCCGGCACCGTCCGGATGCGCTCGCGCAGGTAACGGCTCACGTCGCCCAGATCGGGGGACTGGATGATGGAATCTGCCATGGGGGGGATTAGTGGTCTGAAAGCGTTGTCTGGTGAAGCGAACCCCTAACCATACAGCAAACTAGTCCCGCACCAGCCTTTCCTCGGCCGCCTCGAGCGCCTCGGGCGTCCCCCGCAGCACGACGATGTCGCCGGGCTCCAGCACGGTGTCGGGCTCCGGATCGAAGGCCGGAATGCCGCGGCGGCGCACGGCGGTGACTTCCACGCCGATCCGCTCGAGCCCCAGCAGCCCAAGCCGGCGCCCGACCGCCGTATGCTCCCCGCCCAGCGATACCGCGTGCAGCCGGACGGTATCGCGCTCGACCATGTCTTCCTCGTCGTCGCGGCCGTGGAAGTAACCGCGCAACAGGCTGTAACGCGCATCGCGCGCCTCCTGCACGCCGCGCACCACGCGGCGCATCGGCACGCCGAGCAGCACCAGCGCGTGCGAGGCCAGCATCAGACTGCCTTCGATGATCTCGGGCACCACTTCGGTCGCACCCGCCTTCTGCAGCGTGTCCAGCTCGGAGTCGTCGACCGTCCGCACGATGACGGGCAGCGCCGGCGCCAGTTCCTGCACGTGATGCAGCACGCGCAGGGCGGAGGGCGTATTGGCATAGGTGATGATCAGCGCGGCCGCCCGATGCAGGCCCGCCGCGATCAGCGCCTCCCGCCGTGCCGCATCGCCATAGACCACCGTATCCCCGGCCGCCGCGGCCTCCCGCACGCGATCCGGGTCGAGGTCGAGCGCCACGTAGGTGATGCCCTCGCGCTCCAGCAGGTGCGCGAGGTTCTGGCCGCTGCGGCCGAATCCGCAGATGATCGCGTGCTTCTCGGTCTGCAGGCTCTGTACCGCGATGCGGGTCATGTTCAGCGATTGCATCAGCCATTCGTTGGCCGCGAAGCGCAGCACGATCGCGTCGCTGTACTGGATGAGGAACGGCGCCACGAGCATCGACAGCAGCATCGAGGCGAGGATCACCTGCGTGAGCACGGGGTCCACCAGTCCCATGCCGTCGATCTGGTTCAGCAGCACGAAGCCGAATTCCCCCGCCTGCGCAAGGCCGAGGCCCGTGCGGATGGCCACGCCCTGCCGCGATCCGAATGCCCGGGCCAGCAGCGCGATCAACACGAGCTTGAACAGGATCGGCACCACCAGCAGCCCGAGCACGAGCCAGACATGGTCGTAGACGACCTGCACGTTGAGCAGCATGCCGATGGTCACGAAGAACAGCCCGAGGAGCACGTCGCGGAACGGCTTGATGTCCTCTTCCACCTGATGCCGGTACGGGGTCTCCGAGATCAGCATGCCGGCGAGGAACGCGCCGAGCGCCATCGACAGCCCGAGCCGCTCGGTCAGCGCGGCCATGCCGAGCGTCACGAGAAGCAGGTTCAGCATGAACAGTTCCTGCGACCGCCGCGCCGCCACCACGTGGAACCAGCGGCTCATCAGGCGTTGACCCACGAAGAAGATCAGGCTCAGCGCGACGACGATCTTGACCGTGGCCACGCCCAGCGCGGTCACAAGGTCGCCGGGGTCGCGCGACAGCGCCGGGATCACGATCAGCAGCGGCACCACGGCCAGATCCTGGAACAGCAGCACGCTGATGATGTTGCGGCCGTGCTCGCTCTCCAGCTCCATGCGCTCGGACAGCATCTTGGACACGATGGCCGTGGAAGACATGGCCAGCGCGCCGCCCAGCGCGATCGAGGCCTGCCACGTCAGCGGAAACATGAGCGGAAACAGCCAGCTCACGAGCCATCCGGCCGGCAGCACCACCAGCATCGAGAGCGCCACCTGCGACCCGCCCAGCCCGAACACGAGCCGCTTCATCGCCCGCAGCTTGCCGAGACTGAACTCCAGCCCGATCGAGAACATCAGGAAGACGACGCCGAACTCGGCGAGGTATTTGGTCTGGGCGGAATCGCTGGCCAGGCCCAGCGCATGGGGGCCGATCAGGATGCCCACCGCCAGGTACCCGAGCATCGGGGGCAGCTGCAACATGCGGAAGGCCACCACGCCGAACACGGCGGCGGCCAGGAGTACCAGGGTCAGTTCCAGCGGTGAATGCATGCGGCAGGGGTCGGATCGTCTTAGTCAGGCGGAAACGAAACAAGCGGAAACGAGCAGGAACAAGCGGGAACCGCGCGGATCGAACGGCCACGCACGCGTGCCGGACGGCACGCCAGACGCCATCGCATTCGTTGGTATACTCCGTCGCCATGATAGCCAATTTCGATGCGGATCGAGCACTTCGTCTCGGCCGCGAGACCCTTCAGATCGAAGCCGACGCCGTGCGCGGCCTGATCGACCGCCTGACCCCCGATTTCGCGGACGCCGTGCGCCTGCTGCTGGCCTGCACCGGACGCGTGGTCGTGTCCGGCATCGGCAAGTCCGGCCACATCGGCCGCAAGGTCGCCGCGACGCTCGCCTCGACGGGCACGCCTTCGTTCTTCGTGCATCCGGCCGAGGCCAGCCACGGCGACCTCGGCATGATCACGCGCGACGACGTGCTCATCGCCTTCTCGAATTCCGGCGAAACCGGCGAACTCCTGTCGATCGTGCCGATCGTCAAGCGCATGGGCGCCCGCCTGATCTCGATCACCGGCAACCCGGCCTCGAACCTGGCCCGGCTGTCCGACGTCCATCTGAACGGCGCGGTCGAGACCGAGGCCTGCCCGCTGAACCTCGCCCCCACCGCCAGCACCACCGCCGCGCTTGCGTTAGGCGACGCGCTGGCCGTGGCCGTGCTGGACGCCCGTGGCTTCGGCGAGGAAGACTTTGCCCGTTCGCATCCCGGCGGCGCGCTCGGCCGCAAGCTGCTGACCCACGTGCGCGACGTCATGCGCACCGGCAACGCCGTGCCCGAAGTCCGTGAAAGCACCCCGCTCGCGCAGGCGCTGATGGAAATCACCCGCAAGGGCATGGCCATGACAGCCGTGGTGGACGACGCGGGCCGCGCGATCGGCGTCTTCACGGACGGCGACCTGCGCCGGCTGCTGGAGACCCCGCGCGACTGGCGCACCGTGCCCATCGGCGACGTCATGCATGCGAACCCGCGCACGGTCCTGCAGGACGCGCTGGCCGTCGAGGCCGTGCAGATCATGGAAGCCAACCGCATCAACCAGCTGCTGGTGGTGGATGGCGACGGGCGCCTGACCGGGGCGCTCCACATCCATGACCTGACGCGCGCCAAGGTCATCTGACCGGGCGCCGGCCACCATGAAGGGATTCATCGCCAACCTGACCGGGCTCATCATGCGGCTGCTGCCGCTGCTGCTGATGGCCATCGTGGCGGGCAGCACGTTCTGGCTCGTCGAGATCAACTCGCCGCGCGAGGACAAGGCCGCGGTCACGGGCAAGCGCCATGAGCCCGACTACTTCATCGACAACTTCTCGGCCACCGAACTCGCGCAGGACGGCAGCACCAAGCTGCGGTTCACCGGCATCAAGATGATCCACTTCGAGGACGACCAGACCTACGAAGTGACGAAGCCCGCCATGCGCGCGTACGAGCCGGACCGCCCGCCCGTGACGGCCAACGCGGACCGCGGCGTGATGAACGCGGAGGGCTCGATCATCGATCTCTATGGCAACGCGTTCATCGTGCGCCAGGCGGGCACGGACCTCAGCAAGGACCCGCGCATGACGGCGGCCTCGCAGTATTTCCAGCTGCTGGTGAACGATGACATCGTGAAAACGAACCAGCCCGTGCAACTGGTGCGCGGCCCGTCGGTGATGAACGCTAACGGGCTGATCTTCAACAACGTCACCCGCGAAGTACAATTGCTGGGTAACGTCCGCGGCACCATCATCACGGGGCCGCCTTCGGGCCAGGCTCCGAAACCATAAGAAGCGCGCCCATGCAAGACCGTCGCCCGCCGCGCGGCCTTGCCAGGCCGTCATCCAGTCCAATTTCTAGTCCGCTATGACTTCATCCCAGACGACGCCGTCCCGTCGCCGCCCCGCCGCTGTCGCGCTGCTCGCCATGATCGCTGCCCTTGGGCTAACGCTCGCGGGCCCCGCGCAGGCCGAACGCGCGGACCGCGACAAGCCGCTCGTGCTGGAAGCGGACAACGCCAGCTACGATGACGTCAAGCAAATCTACACACTGACTGGCAACGTCGTGCTGACCAAGGGCACGATGGTGCTGAAGTCCGATGCGGCCGAACTGCGTACCGACCCCGAGGGCTACCAGTACGCGATCGCCACGGCCAAGCCGGGACGCCAGGCGTACATCCGCCAGAAGCGCGACGGTGTGGACGAGTACATCGACGGCTGGGGCGACCGCATCGAATACGACGGCAAGCAGGAACTGTCGCGCCTGATCGGCCATGCCCGCGCGGCGCGTGTCGCAGGCACGAAGATCATCGACGAAATCCGCGGCGCGCTGATCACGTACGACAGCCGCAACGAGTTCTATACGGCCGCGGGCGGTGGCGAGACCACCGCCGCCGGTGCGCCCTCCTCGGGCCGCGTGCGCGCGGTGCTGTCGCCGCGCGCGGATGCCAGCGCGCCCGCCGCGCCGCTCGAACTGAAGCCCTCGCCCGTCCCATCGCCAAACGCCTCGCCAAATCCGGGCGCGGCCCCGGCCAAGCCCTGAGCCCCCGCTCCGGGCCCGAAGCACTTCTCAGCAGCTCATGAACGATACCGCCACGCTCGCCAAGCCGATCTCCACCGCCAATGTCTCCAATGGCAGCACGCTGGTCGTGCGCCACCTGAAGAAGCGCTACGGCTCGCGTACCGTGGTCAAGGACGTGTCGCTCGACGTGAAGAGCGGCGAGGTGGTCGGTCTGCTCGGCCCGAACGGCGCCGGCAAGACGACCTCGTTCTACATGATCGTGGGCCTCGTCGCGCTCGACGAGGGCGACATCGTGCTCGACGGCGACCACATCAGCGGCCTGCCGATCCATGAGCGCGCGCGCATGGGGCTGTCGTATCTGCCGCAGGAGGCGTCGGTCTTCCGCAAGCTCAACGTCGAGGAAAACATCCGCGCCGTGCTGGAGCTGCAGCAGGAAAACGGCAAGCCGCTCAAGAAGGACGAGATGAACAAGCGGCTGGATACGCTGCTCGACGACCTTCAGATCGCCCACCTGCGCAACAATCCCGCGCTGTCCCTGTCCGGTGGCGAACGCCGACGCGTGGAAATCGCGCGCGCGCTGGCCTCGTCGCCGCGCTTCATTCTGCTCGATGAGCCGTTCGCCGGCGTGGATCCGATCGCCGTCGGAGAAATCCAGCGCATCGTCAGCTTCCTCAAGGCGCGCAACATCGGCGTGCTGATCACCGACCACAACGTGCGCGAGACGCTCGGCATCTGCGACCACGCCTACATCATCAGCGAAGGCACGGTGCTCGCCGAGGGCCAGCCCGAGGACATCATCGCCAACGAGTCCGTGCGCCGCGTCTACCTCGGCGAGAATTTCCGGATGTGACGGGCCGGCCGCGCCCGCGGCCTCGGCGGAATCGATCACCGCACGGAAGCGATAGGCGATAGCAATTTCCGTTCCATCGCCGGGAAGATGCGCATAGAATAGGTCGCATGAAACCGTCGCTTCAGCTTCGCCTCTCCCAGCATCTAGCCCTTACCCCCCAGCTGCAACAGTCGATCCGGCTGCTGCAGTTATCCACGCTTGAACTCCAGCAGGAAGTGGAGCAGGCATTGACGGAAAACCCCCTCCTCGAACGCGAGAACGACTGGATCGAAAGCCCGCTGCGTGTGGCCGCGGATGGCTCCGTCAACGTCCAGAGCGCCCCCGCGCCCGCACCGGCCGAGCCTCAGGGCAATGGCGAGGACCGCGCCGAGGGCGCGAGCGGCGGCGACGATGAAGGCTTCGGCGGCGACAACGCCAGCGAGGATTACGGCAACGACTGGAGCCTCGACGACTTCGCGCGCCGCCCGCAAGGCGACGAGGACGAAAAGACGCCGATGCAGTTGCGCGATGCCGAACCGACGCTGCGCGAACACCTGATGGAGCAGCTTGCCCCGCTCAAGATTTCCGTCCGTGACAAGGGCCTCGCGGTCTTCCTGATCGAATCGCTCGACGATGACGGTTACCTCGGCGCCTCGCTCGAGGAAATCTTCTCGGAACTCCCGGAGGAACTGGAGTTCGAAATCGAGGAAGTGCAGTCGATGCTGACGCTGCTGCAGAGCTTCGATCCGCCGGGCGTGGGTGCGCGCAATGCGGCCGAATGCCTGACGCTGCAGTTGCGCCGCATCTCGCACCCGCAACGCGAACTTGCATTGTCGATCGTCAACCATCATCTGGAGTTACTGGCGGTGCGTGATTACACGCGCCTCAAGAAAGCCCTGCAGGTGGACGAAATAGCATTGAAGGCCGCGCACGATCTGATCCGTTCGCTGGCGCCGTACCCGGGGCACGCATACAGCCGTCCCGAGGCGGATTTCGTGGTGCCGGACGTTTTCGTGCGCAAGAGCGGGAGTGGATGGATGGCCCAGCTGAACCCCGATGTGATGCCGCGGTTACGCATCAACGACATGTACGCGCAGATCCTGCGCGGCGCCAAGGGCGAGTCGGGCACGGCGGGGCTGCAGCAGAAGCTTCAGGAGGCGCGGTGGCTCATCAAGAACATCCAGCAGCGCTTCGATACGATCCTGCGTGTGGCGCAGGCGATCGTCGAGCGGCAGAAGAACTTTTTCACCCACGGGGAAATCGCGATGCGCCCCTTGGTTTTGAGGGAGATAGCCGATACACTCGGTTTACATGAGTCCACGATTTCGCGCGTGACCACGAACAAGTACATGGCCACGCCGATGGGGACTTTCGAGTTGAAGTACTTCTTCGGGAGCCATGTGTCCACCGAAACGGGTGGCGCAGCTTCATCCACGGCAATCCGCGCGCTGATCAAGCAACTCATAGGAGCCGAAGACCCCAAGAATCCCCTTTCCGACAGCCGCATCGCCGAACTGTTGGGCGAGCAGGGCTTTGTGGTCGCGCGGCGCACCGTCGCCAAATACCGCGAAGCGCTCAAGATCCCGGCAGTGAATCTCCGCAAGACTTTGTAGCCGAGCTGCGCCGCCTGCCTGGTGTGGCTCTTTCAGAAGGAGAAACGCTATGAACTTCAAGATCAGTGGACACCACCTTGACATCACGCCCCCTCTGCGTGAGTACGTGGAAACGAAACTGGAGCGAATCGTCAGGCATTTCGATCAAGTGATTGGCGTAAGCGTGCTGCTATCGGTCGATAACCACAAGGAAAAGGAACGGCGGCAGTATGCGGAAATCAATCTGCATCTGAAGGGCAAGGACATCTTCGTCGAAGCGCATCATGAAGACCTGTATGCGGCGATCGACTGTCTGGTCGACAAGCTCGACCGTCAGGTCATCCGCTACAAGGATCGCGTGCAAGGCCATGACCGCGAAGCCCTGAAGTACCAGATGGCTGCCGCGCAAATGCAGCAGCAATAAACACCGACGCGCGACGCCACGTCGCCGAGGAGTGATACGAAGAGAGCAAAGCCGCGCAATCAGCGCGGCTTTTTTGATGGACGCGCCATACCAGCCATGCGTGGGCCATGCGTGGTCCGACAGCCACGGGGAGTTGCAACCGCGCCCGGTCGGTGTATGCTGCGCCATACATGTATGAAGGAGACTGGCGTTCGCGACCCATCATGGCTCCATGACGGCGCAACGCTGCGGTGCACAAGGAACCGATGCCGCTGCTCTATAATGGCCGGACGCTTTACACCCCCAAGATACCCGCGCATTGCCCATGAATCGTTTGGCCAAACTGCTGCCACCCGGCAACATCACTCTCGACGTCAGCGTCACCAGCAAGAAGCGGGTGTTCGAGCAAGCCGGGCTCCTGTTCGAGAACAACCATGGCGTCGCGCGCGCCATCGTGACGGATAACCTGTTCGCGCGCGAATCGCTCGGTTCGACCGGGCTCGGCGCCGGCGTCGCGATCCCGCATGGCCGCATCAAGGGGCTCAAGCAGCCGCTCGCTGGCTTCATGCGGCTGGCCGAACCGATCCCGTTCGAGTCGCCCGACGGCAAGCCCGTGTCGCTGCTGATCTTCCTGCTCGTGCCTGAGCAGGCCACGCAGCAGCATCTGGAAATCCTGTCCGAGATCGCGCAGCTGTTATCGGACCGCGACATGCGCGACGGCCTCGCGACGCTGCCGACGCCCGAGGCCGTGCATCAGTTGCTGACCGACTGGCACCCTTGATGTCGCCGGGCGCCGCGGCACCTTCCCACATCGCAACCTCTCAGGCGCTGCCCGCTTCATCTCACTCACCTGCCCGCACGTAATCGCATGGAACTCACCGGCGTCACCTCGCAGTCGATCTTCGACGACAACGCAGCCGACATCAAACTCTCGTGGGTCGCCGGGCTGGAAGGCGCCGACCGCGCGTTCGATGTCGAGTTCGCGCGCGAGGCCACGTCGGCCGCCGACCTCGTGGGTCACCTGAACCTGATCCACCCGAACCGTATCCAGGTGCTCGGCAAACCCGAGATCCTGTATTACCAGCGGCTCGACGACGAACCGCGCAAGCGTCAGATGGGCGAGCTGATCCTGCTGGAGCCGCCGTTTCTGGTCGTCGCCGACGGCATGGAGCCGCCGCCGGACCTCGAGTTGCGCTGCACGCGTTCGTCCACACCGCTGTTCACCACGCCGGTGTCCTCGGCCGCGGTCATCGACCATTTGCGGCTCTACCTGTCCCGCATTTCCGCGCCGCGCGTGACCATGCACGGCGTGTTCCTCGACATTCTGGGCATGGGCGTGCTCATCATGGGCGAGTCGGGCCTCGGCAAGAGCGAACTCGGCCTCGAACTGATCTCGCGCGGCCACGGCCTCGTCGCTGACGACGCCGTGGACTTCGTTCGCCTGGGGCCGGACTTCGTCGAAGGCCGCTGCCCGCCGCTGCTGCAGAACCTGCTGGAAGTGCGGGGTCTGGGCCTGCTCGATATCAAGACGATCTTCGGTGAAACGGCCGTACGCCGGAAGATGAAGATCAAGCTCGTCGTCCAGCTCGTCCGCCGCAACGACGGCGAGTTCGAACGCCTGCCCCTCGATTCGCAATACCTCGACGTGTTGGGGCTGCCGATCCATATGGTGAAGATCCAGGTGGCGGCCGGCCGAAACCTCGCCGTACTCGTGGAGGCTGCCGTGCGCAACACGATACTGCGCCTGCGCGGCATCGACACGCTACGGGACTTCATGGACCGCCAGCGTGCCGCCATGCAGGCGGACGTGGTATCGCGCGGCCAGGGCCGCCTGCTCTAGACCTTCAGGATTCCACTGGCGGTCAACCTCGTTGGCGCGGGCCACGTTGTGTGCGTTGTCGGGCATCGATGCCCGCTTGGTTCATGTGGTGCCACCCCAAGGAGAGAGAAGCATGAAGAAGCTGATCGCGATGTGCGTGCTGGTAACCCCGCTGATCGCCACGGGCGCTTTCGCCCAAAGCGCTTCCGCCCCTGCCGCGGCCGCCGGCAACAGTCAGCAGGACCGCATGAAGGCGTGCAACACGCAGGCCACGGGCAAGAAGGGCGACGATCGCAAGAAATTCATGAGCGACTGCCTGTCGGGCAAGCCCGCCGCCGCCGCGGAACCCAAGACGCAGCAGGAAAAGATGTCCGCCTGCAGCAAGCAGGGCAAGGGCAAGAAGGGCGACGACTACAAGGCCTTCATGAAGGATTGCCTGTCCAAGCCGACGGCCTGAGGCAGGTAATATCGACGCGGCGAATCGGTCCGGACGTCGGACCGATTCGCCGCCGATGGCGCGTGTTGTCATGACGTCGCCATCACCCGGTGCTATCCTTGCGGGTGCCATGCGAATCATTCTCATCACCGGTATTTCCGGATCCGGCAAGTCCGTCGCGTTGAACGTGCTCGAAGACGCGGGTTATTACTGCGTCGACAACCTTCCGGCCCAGTTCATCCCCGACCTCGCGAGCTACCTGTCCTCCCAGGGCTATACGCACCTCGGTGTGGCCACCGACATTCGCAGCCGCGAATCGCTCGCCCGCCTGCCCGAGACCGTGCGCGACCTTGGACGCGAGCATCAGGTACAGGTCCTCTTCCTGACCGCCAACACCGACGCGCTCGTGCAGCGCTATTCGGAATCGCGCCGCCGCCATCCGCTCTCCGTCCGCACCGAGGCCACGCCGCTCATCGAGCAGCAGGCTGCCGTGGAGCCCCTGTACAACGACCGTTCGCTGGTCGAAGCCATCGAGATGGAGCGCGAGCTGCTGAGCCCCCTCTCGGACTCGGCCCATCGCATCGATACCAGCAACGTGCGTACCAACACGCTGCGCAGCTGGATCAAGGACCTTATTCGCGACAGCCACACGCAACAGCTCACGCTGCTCTTCGAGTCGTTCGGCTTCAAGCACGGCGTGCCGAGCGACGCGGACATGGTGTTCGACGTGCGCTCGCTGCCGAACCCCTATTACGACCTCGCGCTGCGTCCGCTGACGGGCCGCGACGCGCCCGTGGTGGACTTCCTGCAGAGCCAGCCGCTGGTGCTGGCGATGGCGGAAGACATCCGCGCCTACGTCGAAAAGTGGCTGCCGAGTTTCATCGCGGACAACCGCAGCTACCTGACCGTTGCCATCGGTTGCACGGGCGGCCAGCATCGCTCCGTGTTCATCGCGGAAAGACTTGCCAACTACTTCCGGGCACATGGTAATGTGCTGGTCAGACACCGCGAGCTGGCACCGGGCTGATCGGCATTTCCCGATCGACATGCGGCGCGCTGCGCGGCACGACACGGTACGTGCACCCATGGCTGCCCATGTCTACCCATCCGCCCTACGCCTCGCCTCCGGACGACGACGCTGAACCGGCGCGCGTCACGCTCGACGCGCTGCCGCTGTTTCCCCTGCATACGGTGCTATTCCCCGATGGCCGCCTGCCATTGCGCGTCTTCGAAAAGCGTTACGTCGACATGGTGCGCAGTTGCCTGCGCGACGGCAGCGCGTTCGGCGTGTGCCTGATCGCGAGCGGCCAGGAGGTGGCGCGGCCCGACGATCCCACCGTGCCGGAGTCCGTCGGTTGCCTGGCCGAAATCGTCGATTGCAACATGGAGCAGCTCGGCGTGCTGCTGATCGAAACGCGTGGACGCCAGCGCTTTCGCGTGCTGTCGCACGAGACGCGCGACGACGGGCTGCTCGTTGCGCGAGCGGAACTGCTGCCCGACGACATCATCGACTGCAAGCTCGAATTGCTCGGCGACTGCCTGTCCGCGCTGCGCCGCATCGTCACATCCATCCATGCGGAATCGCCCGACAACATGCCGTTCGCGGAGCCTTACCGCTGGGACGACCCGACGTGGGTCGCCAACCGGCTATGCGAATTGCTGCCCGTGCCGCTCAAGGCCAAGCAGATGCTGATGGAACTGCCCGACGCGGGCATGCGCATCGAGATCGTGCATCGCTACATGCGGCAGCATCACATCGTCTGACCCGGCTAGAACAGACCGCCGCGGGCCTGGTCTTCGAGCAGGCGCCGCACGGGCGCCGGCGTCCCCAGTGCATCGAGGTCGTCGAGCGACAGCCAGCGTCGCGCGGCGTCGTCGACGTGCGTGACGGCATCGAGGTCGACACGAATCGCGCGAATCAGCAGGCGAAAATGCGTGAACACATGCGTGAGTTCGCCCGCGAGCGTAGCGCGCGCCGGCGTGCCGAACGCGCGCGCCTCCTCGAGCGCGGCGTCTTCGGCGGCCTCGATATCGAACGGCACGGTGTCTACGGGCATCTCCGGCAGGCTCCATAACCCGCCCCAGATGCCGCTGTCGGGCCGCAGGCCCAGCAGCACATCGCGGCCATGGCGCATCACGAGCATCACGGTGCTGCGTTCGGGAATCGCGGCACGCGGCTTGGGCGTGGGCAGGACGGCGGTCAGGCCGTCGCGGCGCGCGACGCAGTCAGCGGCGAGCGGACACGCGGCGGCATCGGGAAGGCACGCGGGCTTGCCGCGCGCGCAGACGGTGGCGCCGAGGTCCATCAACCCCTGCGTGTACGAGATCATGTCCTCGGCTTGCGTGGGACCCGCCGGCGGCAGCGCCTGTTCGGCAAGCCGCCACATGCGCGTCTCGATCGCGCGTTCGCCCGGATAGCCCTCGATGCCGAACACGCGCGCGAATACCCGCTTGACGTTACCGTCGAGGATTGGCGAACGCACGCCAGCGCTGAACGCTGCAATCGCCGCGGCGGTGGAACGTCCGATGCCGGGCAGCGTCACCAGCACGTCCGGATCGGTGGGAAACACGCCGCCATGCTCGTCCATGACGGCCTTGGCGCAGCGATGCAGATTGCGGGCGCGAGAGTAATAGCCGAGCCCCGCCCACAATGCCATGACCTCATCGGCCGACGCGGCCGCGAGCGCGGCAACGGTCGGCAACTGCGCGACGAAGCGCTGGAAGTATTCGATGACGGCCGCCACCTGCGTCTGCTGCAGCATGATCTCGGACAGCCAGATTCGATAGGCATCGCGCGTGTTCTGCCACGGCAGGTCGTGGCGGCCGTGCTGGCGCTGCCAGCGCACGACGCGCATGCCGAAATCGGTCGGCACGGAGATCGGTGCGGAATCTGTGGAAACGCTGGATAAGGGTGCGGCGGACTTGCGAGGCATGCGGTGACACGGTGTGAGGTGGGCAGATATTACCCCACCCCGCCTTCCGCTGACTCGCTCACAGAGCCTTCATGCAGCCCTCAAGCAGCCCTCATGCCGGCCTCCGCCGGCGTCTCCAGAATCGCCCTCGCGAACGACTCGATGCGCCCGCTGCGCTCGTCGAGGCCGTTGAGCACCTCCTCGAGCTGCGAGATGCGGCTCTCGAGCGTGTCCGTGGCTTCGTGGATGCGCTCGATCGAATCGACGCGGCGGCGCAACTGCTTCTGATGCTCGCGCACCTGCGCCTCGAGCGGCGTCATCACCGACTTCAGCCAGATCTCGATATCGCGATTGAGATCGCGGAAGTTGTCGAGCACGCGGCTCGCCATCGTCGCGAACGCGTTCTGCACGAGTTGCGGCCGCGAGCGCGTGAGCATGTTCACCGCGCCAAAGTGGTTGTTGACGAGCTGCAGCGTCTCCTGCAGATCCATCGCATAGCGTGACGTCACGAACTGGATCGGCGCGGGCAGCGTGAAGCCGTGCTCGGCGTTGAAGCGGCGATACATGCTGTCCACCAGCTGATGCAGGCCCGCGATCTTCTGGTCCGCTTCCCGGATCAGGCCGGTGAGCTGATCGAACAGCGCCTCCATGTCCTCCCGCAGGCCGCGCGAGAAGAAGCGCTCCTTCATCTGTTCGCGCGCGTCGCGCATCGTGCGGCGCACGTCGCGCAACTGCAGCGCCTTGATGATGTCCGCGCTGTGGCGGCCGAACACGAGGCGCAGGGCCTGGAACTTCGTGATGCTCTGCTCGAATTCTTCCTTCTCGCCCTGCACGCGCAGCAGCATGTGCTTGACCATCGCGTGGTTCTTGCCGCGCAGGCCGCGCAGCTCGAACAGCTGCTCGACGATGTCGCGGCGGCGGCTCTGCAGCAGTTGCTGCGCGCCGCGCGAGACGTCGTGCACGAGGCGCTGGACCTGATCGGAAACGATATCGCGGCGCTGCGGAATCAGCTGGTCCGACAGCACGTGCTCGAACTGCGCCAGATTGCTGCGCACGAGCAGCGGCTCGTCATGCGTGACCTTGGCGACAAGGCCCTTCTGCGCGGATACCGGATAGACGCGGCGCTCCTCAATGCCGAGCACCTGAGCGGTCGTGCGAACCTGGCGCGAGATCTCCATCGCGATCTCGGGCGAGGACTTCAGCGGATCCCACAGGCCATCGATCTTGTTGAGCACGGCGAGGCAGCCGCGGCGATGGCCGGCGCCCACATGGCTGCGCCACAGTTCGAGGTCGCTCTTGGTCACGCCGGCATCGGCGGCCAGCACGAACACAACCACGTGCGCGTCGGGAATCAGCCGCAGCGTCAGTTCGGGCTCGGTACCGATCGCGTTGAGACCCGGCGTATCGAGAATGACGAGGCCCTGCCGCAGTAGCGGATGCGGAAAGTTGATCACCGCATGGCGCCACCGCGAGATCTCCACCATGCCGTCCGCATCGACGGACCAGGCGGCATCGGGATCGTTCTCGTGATACAGGCCCAGCGATTCGGCGACGGACGGCGTGACGCGCGTGGTTTCCACCACGTGCTGGAACGCCGCGAGCATGCCCTCCGGCGACGACGGGTCGAGCGGCACCGTGGTCCAGTGGGAACTGCCGGCGGCGCCGGGTTCCATGAAGTCGGCGGTGGAGGCTTCCTGCAGGCGCGTCTCGATCGGCAGCAGGCGGATGCTCGGCGCCTCGGCTTCGTCGTAGCGCAACTCGGTCGGACACATCGTGGTCCGGCCCGCCGACGACGGCAGAATACGGCGGCCGTAGTCGGCGAAGAAGATCGCGTTGATCAGTTCGCTCTTGCCGCGCGAGAACTCGGCGATGAACGCGACCTTGAGCCGGTCGCTCTTCAGCACGTTCTGGATGCGCTGGACGCGATCGTCGGCGGTGGCATCGTACAGGTCGTACTGCTGCAACCACGACTGGAATTCGGCTAGTGACTGGAGTACCCCCGTCCTCCAGGCGCCATACTGTTCGAATTGATGGGCAAGGCTTGTCATGGAGTGTTCGGCTGCGTTTGCTGTTTTGGACTCGGTGTTATGGCACTGCGCGCACAAACGACGCCGACTTCGGGTGGCCCGTTGACCCTTCGGACCCGAGGCAGGCGCCTCTCGCGCCGGACGCTCCGTTTTGGCGTATCCGGCGCTTTTTTGTAACTTTTTATATCTGGGCACACGATACAGGTTTCCGGGGCGATTTTGTGGAATTCGCGCCCCTCGGCGGCATTCAAAATGCGCGAGTGTTGCGCCGACCCATCGGCGGCGTTCGACGGCCCGCCCCGCGCCCCTTTTCGCGCCGTGAAACGCGAGGGAATCGCAACAATCCGGACGCCTTTCCGTTACCGCTCTCCGTTACCGTTGGCAGTGAGGGCAATAGAAGGTCGAGCGCTGGCCCTGGACGATCTGGCGGATCGGCGTGCCGCATACGCGGCATGGCTCGCCGGTGCGGTCGTAGACGAGGCAGTCGAGCTGGAAATATCCGGTATTGCCGTCGCTGCCGACAAAATCGCGCAGTGTGCTGCCACCGCGCGCAATGGCTTCGGCCAGCGTCTCGCGCACGGCGGCCGCCAGCCTGTCATAGCGTTCGCGGCTGATGCGGCCGGCTGGCGTGGTCGGGCGAATGCCGGCACGGAACAGGCTTTCGGATGCATAGATGTTGCCGACGCCGACCACGATGTCGCCCGCCAGCAGCACGGTCTTGATGGCGGCGGAGCGGCCGCGCGTATGGCGGTGGAACCAGCCGCCGTCGAAGCGCGCATCGAATGGTTCCACGCCGAGGTTGGCGAGCAGCGGATGGCTCGGGAGTTCGGACTCGGGCAGCGGACTCCACAGGATCGCACCGAAGCGGCGCGGGTCGCGGAAGCGCAGGACGATGTGTCCGCCATCTGGCGAACCTGCTGGGGAACTTGCTGGTGAGCCCGCCGGCGAGGCCGACCCGGACATACCGGCGAGCACGAGATCGAGATGGTCATGCGGGCCGGGCGCGGGCGCCTCGGGCCAGACGCGCAGCGTGCCCGTCATGCCAAGGTGAACCAGCAGCCAGCCGGGCTCCGCGCCCGAGCCCTGCGCGGGCAAACATTCGAGCAGCAGGTACTTGCCGCGGCGCTCGATGCGCGCGATCACGCGCCCGGTCAGCAGCGCCTCCAGCTCCGGGTCCACGGGCCAGCGCAAGCCGCGATGGCGCACGGTCACCTCGACGATGCGCCGCCCGACCACATGCGGCAGCAATCCACGGCGCGTGACTTCGACTTCCGGTAACTCGGGCATTGCGGGCAACCTATGGAAAACTTTTTGTCGTGAAAACTGGTACAGAACCTCTTGGCCGCTGCGACGCTCCAAATCGCAGGCCCCCCGGTTTCCGTTTGTGCGTGCTGTCAGACGCAACGCGGCACCGCTGGCAAGCAGGGCATTGTAGCGGCAGGCTACAATGCCTTTCATTCATTCCTGACGCCGCGTGCGCCGGAGCGTAGATTGTCCCGTTCGCCGATTTGTCCCGTTCGTCCCCAAAAGGCCATGCGCCCGGAATTCATCCCGATGATCACCACCGCCAACATCGGCGAGCCGCGTTCGCCCGTCCGTCGCATCCCAGGCATTGCCCGCGCAGCCGCCCAGACGCCCGATCTGCGTCGCCACGCGCGTGCACTGGCCGCCGCCGCGCTTCTGGCGGTGGGGTCGCTCGCGGCGCTGAGCGTGCCGATGCCGGCCTTTGCGGCGCCGCCGTCGCCGGCCGCATCCACGCTGGCACCCGCGGGCTCCGCGGAGTCATTCCCCAGCCTGCTCGCCCAGACCGATGACGACGCCTCCGAACCCGCGCTGTCGTCCGCCGCACCGGCATCGCGCGCCCCGCGCACGCCGCTGCCCGACGTCAGGCTGACGCCGGACATCATGTACCGCGTGCTCGCGGCGGAAATCTCGCTGCAGCGCGGACTCGTCGGCACCGCCTATCGCACTTACCTCGACCTCGCGCGTTCGACGCGCGATCCGCGACTGGCGCAGCGCGCGACGGAGATCGCGTTCAACGCTCGCATCTCGCAGCAGGCGCTCGACGGCGCGCGGCTGTGGGTCGAACTCGCGCCAAAGTCCGCCGCGGCGCGCCAGGTGCTGTCGACACTGCTGGTGCTCAACGGCCGCTGGGACGAAGCCGAGCCGCTGCTCGCGCAGCAGCTTGCGGCCGCGCCCGCCGCGCATCGCGCGGACGCGATCCTCCAATTGCAGCAGCAGTTATCACGGACCAGCGATCCCGCGGGCGCGGTGGCGGTGCTGCAGCGGCTCGCCGCCAATGACATGAAGCTGCCCGAGACGCATTTCGCGCTCGCGCGCGCCAAGGAGGCGGCCGGCGATTCGGCCGGGGCGCTGAAGGAACTCGACGAGACGCTTCGCCTGAAGCCGGACTTCGAAGCCGCGGCGCTGGCGGTCGCGGAAATGCGTGCCGAGCAGTCGCCCGACGAGGCCATCGCGGGACTCAAAAAATTCCTCGCCAAGTCGCCGTCGTCGGTCAACGGGCATATCATGCTCGCGCGGTTGTACCTCGCGAAAAACGACATGGCCGCCGCGCGCGATCAGTTCCAGGCGCTGCGCAAGGTCGCGCCGGACGATCCCCGCGTGCCGCTGGCCCTCGGCCTGACGAGCCTGCAATCGCGCAGCTATGACGACGCCGAACGCTATCTGAAGGAATACCTGCAGATGGCCGAGAAGTCGCCGGCCGCGAATCCCGACGTCGCGTTCCAGTACCTCGCGCAGATCGCCGAGGAAAAGAAGGATTACAACGGCGCGATCCAGTGGCTCGACCGCATCGACGACGGCCGCCTCGCGCCCGCCGCGCAGGCCAAGCGCGCCCAGTTGCTCGGCCGCCTGGGCAAGCTCGACGACGCGCAGGCCGTGTTCGGCGAGATGATGGCGGAGTCCGAGGACATTCCCGATCCCGCGCAGCGCGCGCAACGCATGGGCGCGATCCGCCAGGCCGAAGTGTCGATGCTGATCGACAGCAAGGCCTACGACCGCGCGCGCAAGGTGCTCGACGAACGCGTGAAGGCGGAACCCGACAACGCGGACTGGCTCTATGAGCTGGCCATGCTCGACGAGCGCGAGAAGCGCTACGACAGCATGGAGCGCGGACTGCGCAAGGTCATCTCGATGCAGCCGGACCAGAAGCAGGGCTACAACGCGCTCGGCTATTCGCTGGCCGACCGCAACGAGCGCCTGCCCGAAGCACGCAAGCTGCTCGAGCGTGCGTCCGAACTCGGCCCCGACGATCCGTACATCATGGACAGCCTCGGCTGGGTCAAGTACCGCCAGGGCGAACTCCAGCCCGCCGCGGACCTGCTGCGCAACGCGTATGCAAAGGCGCCGGAAGCGGAAATCGGCGCGCATCTCGGCGAGGTGCTGTGGCAGCTCGGCCAGCAGGACGAAGCGCGCAAGACCTGGAACGAGGCCGCCAAGATCGAGCCCGAAAACCAGACGCTGATCGACACGCTGCGCCGCTACAACCAGAACCTGCTGTTATCCAAGTAAATGCCCAGTTCCCGCCGTCTGGCCATGCTATGCGTGGCCGCCCCGATCTGGCTCGCCGGCTGCGCGAGCGTGACCCCCACCCGCAACTTCGACGCTGGCGAGATCGCGCGCACCGAGAACTACTCCGGCCGCTTTGCCGCGAACTACGTGCGCTATGGCCGCAACGAAGGCGTGCAGGGCAGCTTCCGCTGGCAGGAACAGGGCCGCAACGTGCGGCTCGACCTCGTCTCGCCGCTGGGCCAGACGCTGGCCGTGATCACGTCGACGCCGTCGGGCGCGACGCTCGACCTGCCCAACGAGGCGCCGCGCAACGCGCCCGAAGTCGATAGCCTGATGGAGCAGTCGCTCGGCTTCGCGCTGCCGGTATCCGGCCTGCGCGACTGGATCCACGGCCGCCCCGCCGCGGGCGCGTCCGCCAATGCCACGCGCGATACCAAGGGCCGCCTGGACACGCTGACGCAGAGCGGCTGGACCGTGCGCTACGTCGACTGGCAGGAGCCGCCCGAAGGCGCCGCGGTGACCACCGCGCGGCCGCGCCGCATCGACCTCGCGCGCGACACCGGCGACTCGCCGCTGACCGTGCGCCTCGTCATCGATCCGGCCGCGCAATAAATTCCTGCTCTCACCGCATGACCGTGACTCACCTCCCTTCGGCGGCAACGCTGCCGCCGCCGGACCTGCGCGACTGCGCGGCACCGGCCAAGCTCAACCTGTTCCTGCACGTGACCGGCCGCCGCCCCGACGGCTACCATCTGCTGCAAACGGTCTTCCAGCTCATCGACTGGAACGACATGCTGCATTTCCACCGGCGCGAGGACGGCATCGTCGCGCGCACGACGGAGATCGCGGGCGTGCCCGCCGACACAGACCTCGTCGTGCGCGCGGCGCGCGCGCTCCAGGCCGCCACCGGCACGACATTCGGCGTCGACATCGCCGTCGACAAGCATCTGCCGATGGGCGGCGGCATCGGTGGCGGCTCGTCCGATGCGGCGACCACCCTGCTCGCCCTCAACCGTCTCTGGGGACTGGGACTTTCGCGACAGCGTTTGATGGAAATCGGCGTGGCGCTCGGCGCCGACGTACCCGTGTTCGTGTACGGCCAGAACGCGTTCGCGGAGGGCATCGGCGAGGAACTGACCGCGGTCGATCTGCCCGAGAGCTGGTTCGTCGTCGTGCATCCGCGCGAGCATGTTCCGACTGCTGCAATTTTTTCGGATGAACGCTTGACAAGGGATACACCCATCTCCATAATTGCGGACTTCGCTGCTCGCACAAACAAGTTCGCTTTCGGTCGCAACGATCTGGAAGCGGTGGCAACAGCGAAGTTCGGCGAGGTTGCCCGAGCCCTTGCATGGCTGAGACAATACAGTCCGCATGCGAGGATGACCGGATCCGGAGCCTGCGTGTTTGCCCGTTTCGACGATGCGCAAACAGCGCAGCAGGTGCTGGATCGGTTGCCATCCGAATGGGATGGCAGATGTGCGAAGAGTTTGTCGCAACATCCGCTCGCAGCTTTCGCATAGCAAGTTTTCGTTCGGCGTCATGTCGTACCGCGTTAGCGGTTCTGGTGTGACGACGAGTGATAAAGGTTGTGTAGGGGAGTCGCCAAGTTGGTCAAGGCACCGGATTTTGATTCCGGCATTCGAAGGTTCGAATCCTTCTTCCCCTGCCATTACTTCCTATAGTGTCCCCATGGACCGCAAGTCAGCTGACGTAGCCGCCGCCCCCGGCGGCCGGCAGCAACAACTCCCCCAGCAGCAAGACAGGTGCCCCGAATGAGCAGCGAAGGCTTGATGGTATTTACCGGCAATGCCAACCCCAAACTCGCGGAGGCTGTCGTACAGCACCTCGGCATTCCGCTCGGGAAGGCGCTGGTGGGCCGTTTCTCCGACGGCGAAGTCCAGGTCGAGATCCAGGAAAACGTTCGCGGCAAGCACGTCATCGTGCTGCAGTCCACCTGCGCGCCGACCAACGACAACCTGATGGAACTGATGGTGATGGTCGACGCGCTGAAGCGCGCCTCGGCACGCAGCATCACCGCCGCAATGCCCTACTTCGGCTATGCGCGCCAGGATCGCCGTCCGCGTTCCGCGCGTGTCGCCATCTCGGCCAAGGTCGTGGCCAACATGCTCGAGGTTGCCGGTGTCGAACGCGTGCTGACGATGGACCTGCACGCCGACCAGATCCAGGGCTTCTTCGACATCCCCGTTGACAACATCTACGCATCGCCGGTGCTGCTGGGCGATCTGCGCGAGAAGAACTACGGCGATCTGCTCGTGGTCTCGCCGGACGTCGGCGGCGTGGTCCGCGCGCGCGCGCTGGCCAAGCAACTGAACTGCGATCTCGCGATCATCGACAAGCGTCGTCCCAAGGCCAACGTGGCCGAGGTGATGAACATCATCGGTGAAGTCGATGGCCGCAACTGCGTGATCATGGACGACATGATCGACACCGGCGGCACGCTGTGCAAGGCTGCTCAGGTGCTAAAGGAGCGCGGCGCCCAGAAGGTGTTCGCGTACTGTACGCACCCCGTGCTGTCGGGCGGCGCCGCAGCCCGCATCGCCGCGTCGGAACTCGACGAAGTGGTGGTCTGCGACACGATCCCCCTCAGCGACGAAGCGCTGAGCTCCGGCAAGATCCGCCAGCTCTCGACCGCCCCGCTGCTGGCCGAGACGTTCACCCGGATCATCAAGGGCGACTCGATCATGTCGCTTTTCGCCGACTCGTGATCGCTGCCTGATTACTGGTAGAATCACGGGCTTCGCTAGTTTTGCCTAGTTTTTATGCATTGGGGATCGACATCGATCCCCAATGTGCTTACCAAGGCTGTCTGGTCGCGGACAGCCTTATTCACACTTGGAGTTGGAAATGAAAGTTATCGCTTTCGAGCGTAGCGTACAGGGAACGGGTGCGAGCCGCCGCCTGCGCAACGCCGGCAAGACCCCCGGCATCATCTACGGCGGCGCCGCCGAACCGAAGATGGTAGAACTGGATCACAATGCGCTGTGGCACGCCCTGAAGAAGGAAGCGTTCCACTCGTCGATCCTGGACCTGGAAGTGGCTGGCAAGTCCGAAAAGGCCCTGCTGCGCGCGTTCCAGCTGCACCCGTTCAAGCCGCTGGTGCTGCACGTTGACTTCCAGCGCGTGTCGGCCACCGACAAGATCCACGTGAAGGTGCCCCTGCACTTCATGAACCAGGAAACCGCTCCTGGCGTGAAGCTCGGCCACGGCATCATCAACCACATCCTGAACGACCTGGAAGTGTCGTGCCTGCCGGCCGACCTGCCCGAGTTCATCGAAGTGGACCTGGCCAACGTGGAACTGAACCAGACCGTTCACCTGTCGGACATCAAGCTGCCGAAGGGCGTGACCGTGATCACCCACGGCGACGAAAACCCGGCTGTCGCCACGATCTCGCTGCCGGCTGGCGGCGTGTCGGAAGCGGCCGAGGGCGATGCTGCAGCGGGCGAAACGCCGGCTGCCTGAGCGCGCGCTTCGCACTGAAGAAAACCGCCGGTTCGCCGGCGGTTTTTTTTCGTGCCTGCCACGCGCCTTCGCGTATCCTTTGACGCTGCACGCCGCACGTCACTACGACCGATATATCGCATGATCAAGCTCATCGTGGGCCTCGGGAACCCCGGGGCCGAATACGAAGCCACGCGCCATAACGCGGGCTTCTGGCTCGTCGATCAGCTCGCCCGCATGGGCGGCACGACGCTGCGCGTGGAAGGCCGCTTCCACGGCCTGGCCGGCCGCGCGCGGCTGTGGGACCAGGACATCTGGCTGCTGAAGCCATCGACGTTCATGAATCGCTCGGGACTCTCGGTGGTCTCCCTCGCCCGCTTCTACAAGATCCTGCCGGACGAGATCCTGGTCGCGCACGACGAGATGGACCTGCCGCCCGGCGCGGTCAAGCTCAAGCGGGGCGGCGGCTCAGGCGGCCACAACGGCCTCAAGGACATCGCCGCGCATCTGACCACGCAGGACTACTGGCGCCTGCGGCTTGGCGTCGGCCATCCGCGCAACCTCCCCGGCGGCGCCGCGGGCGGCCGCGAGGACGTGGTCAACTTCGTGCTCAAGCCCCCGCGCAAGGAGGAACAGCAGGCGATCGACGAAGCGATCGATCGCTGCATGGACCCGCTCGGCATGCTCGCACGCGGCGAGGCGGAGCGCGCCATGATGGCGCTGCACACCACACGATGACGACACTCTTTCACGCTTACGAGGTAACGGCATGACCACGGTAGAAAAAGTAGCGATCGTGACCGCGGGCGGCAGCGGCATGGGTGCGGCAGCCGCGCGGCGGCTTGCCGCGGAGGGATACAAGGTCGCCATCCTGTCTTCGTCGGGCAAGGGCGAGGCCCTCGCGGCCGAACTCGGCGGCCTGGGCGTGACGGGCTCGAACCAGTCGAAGGACGACCTGCAGCGGCTCGTCGACGCCGTGGTCGCGCGCTGGGGACGCATCGACGTGCTGGTCAATAGCGCGGGCCACGGTCCGCGCGGTCCGATCCTCGACATCTCGGACGAGGACTGGCATCGGGGCATGGATACGTACCTGCTCAACGTGATCCGGCCCACGCGGATGGTCACGCCCATCATGAAACAGCAGCAAGGCGGGACGATCATCAATATCTCGTCGGCATGGGCATTCGAGCCGAGCGAGATGTTCCCGACCTCGGCGGTGTTCCGCGCGGGGCTGGCGGCGTTCACGAAAATCTTCGTGGACACGCATGCGAAGGACAACATCCGCATGAACAACGTGCTGCCGGGCTGGATCGACAGCCTGCCCGCGACCGAGCAGCGCCGCGACAGCGTGCCGCTCAAGCGCTACGGCACCAGCGAGGAGATCGCCGCGACGATCGCGTTCCTCGCGTCGGATGGCGCGGCCTATATCACGGGGCAGAACCTGCGGGTGGATGGCGGGCTGACGCGGTCGGTCTGAGCGTCCGCGTTCCACAAGAAAAAACCCCGCACGGCATGCGCTGTGCGGGGTTTTTTTGCTTTGAGACGGGGATGTCGTCGTTATATCCGGTGCCGAATCGAAGGCCTTCAGGCCACATGCTTGGCTGCCGTTAGCAGCCGGTAGCGTTGCATCAGCACCTCGTGCGTCTCGACCCGGTTCGGGTCCTTGGGGATGCATGCGACGGGGCAAACCTGCTGGCATTGCGGCTCGTCGAAATGCCCCACGCATTCGGTGCATTTGTTGGGGTCGATCTGATAGATCTCCGGCCCCATCGAAATCGCTTCGTTCGGGCACTCGGGTTCACAAACGTCGCAATTGATGCAGTCGTCGGTGATCAGTAGCGCCATGGTGTTTCCTTCTGGCAATCCGCGCGCGCCCGACTGGCCGCGTCGTCACGAATCGCAGGCTCCATTCTATTCCTATTCGGACTTGCCGATTTTCTCCTTGAGCCAGCGCTCGACGGAGGGGAAGACGAACTTGCTCACGTCGCCGCCCAGCACGGCGATCTCGCGCACGAACGTGCCGGAGATGAACTGGTACTGGTCGGACGGGGTCAGGAACATGGTTTCGACGTCGGGCAGCAGATAGCGGTTCATGCCGGCCATCTGGAACTCGTATTCGAAGTCGGACACCGCGCGCAGTCCGCGCACGATCACGCGCGCGTTGTTCTTGCGCACGAAGTCCTTGAGCAGTCCGGAGAAGCCTTCGACGCGTACGTTCGGGTAATGGTTGAGCACTTCACGCGCGATGCCGATCCGTTCCTCGAGCGAGAAGAACGGACGCTTGTTAGGGCTGTGCGCGACGCCGACCACGAGCTCGTCGAAGATGTTCGACGCACGGCGGACCAGATCCTCGTGCCCCCGGGTCATGGGATCGAACGTGCCGGGGTAAACCGCGATGACCATACTTCCTCCTTGGGGAGACCGCTCTATTGAAACGACAGCGGCGTAGTGTAACGCCAAAATCCCTGAGGAAGACGATGGCCGCCTACGTGCTCTGCCCCGGCTGGCGGTGTTGCAGCAGGTGGAAATGCACCGCGCCGGCACGGGCCTGACGCACGATCTCCAGCGCTGCGGGCACGGGCGCGTCCGGGCCAATCAGCGCGCGGTCGGTCTCCACATAGACGGCACCGCCGGGACGCGTAAGCCGGGCCGCGTGTTCGAGCGCGGGGCCGAGCCAGTCCTCGGCGAACGGCGGATCCAGGAAGATCACGTCAAAGCTGGCGGCCGGCATCTGCGCGGCTACCGTGAACGCATCGCCCTGCACCACCTTCACGCCCGAGGCGTCGAACCGGTACTGGTTGTCGCGCAGCTGGCGCGCCACGCGCGGATTGGTTTCCACCAGCGTCACCGCGGCGGCGCCGCGCGAGGCGGCCTCGAAGCCTAGCGCGCCGGAGCCTGCGAACAGATCGAGGCAATGCCAGCCCGTCAGGTCCTGACCCAGCCAGTTGAACAGCGTCTCGCGCACGCGGTCGGGCGTCGGCCGCAGGCCTTCGGCCTCCAGCACGGGCAGCAGCGAACGCTTCCAGCGGCCGCCGATGATGCGGACCTGGGCAGGCGTCTGGCGTGGACGGGGTGAGGCGGTGCGCCCGCGCGGCGCTTTCGCGGCCGGCGGGCGGGAGGGAGGTTCGGAGGTGGCGGATGCGCCATCCGCGCCACCCCGGGTCTGGGATGCGATACGCGAAGTCATAGCAGGATTGTAGAGCCTGCCGGCGGATAGCCCTTACTTGCTTGCCGCCTGATTGCCTTCGGGACCGCCCACGATCACCGTGGCCAGACCCTCGGGATGCACATGACGCTGGAACGCCGTGCGCACCTGCTCGCGCGTGACCTTGGCGATCTGCGCCGTCCACGTGTCGAGGTAATCGAGCGGCAGCCCGTACCAGCCGATATTGGCCACGTTGGTCAGCAGCTTGCGGTTGCTGTCGATGCGCAGCGGAAAACCGTTGACGAGGTTGTCCTTGGCCGCGCGCAGTTCCGCGTCGGTCGGGCCCTCGGCCACGAACCTGGCGACCACCTGACGCACGAGGTTTAGCGCCTCGTTGGTGTTCTCCTTCTTGGTCTGCAGCGTGATGCCGAACGGACCCGGCTGCTTGGAAGGCGCGAAGTAGCTGTCCACGCCATAGGTCAGGCCGCGCTTCTCGCGGACTTCGTCGGTCAGGCGCGAGCTGAAGCCGCCGCCGCCGAGCACGTAGTTGCCCACCAGCAGCGCGAAGTAGTCCGGGTCCCCGCGCGCGATCGACGGCGCGCCGATCGCCACGCTCGCCTGCTGCGCCGGGTGCGGAATGCGCTGCTCGCTCGCCGCGATCTTCATCTGCACGTCGGGCATCTTCGGTGCCGCGATGCCCTGCGGCAGGCCGCGCGTGAGGTCTTCCGCGATGGCTTCCGCCTGCTTGCGGTCGATCGCGCCGATCAGCGTGACCACCGCGCGGTTCGCGCTGTAGTTGTCCCGCCAGAACTTGACGATATCGTCGCGCGTGATGGACTCCACCGTCGCGGGCGTGGCCGTCACGCCATACGGGTGGTTCGCATAGATCGTCTTCGACAGCGTCTTGTCGGCGATCGTGCCGGGGCGCGTGTCCGCCTCGCGGATCGCCGCGATCAGGCGGGCCTTCTCGCGCGTGATCACCGCATCGGGATACGTCGGGGCCTTGATCAGCTGGCCGGCGAGCTTGATCGACTGGCCGCGCTCGGGTTCGGCCGTCAGCGTGCGCAGACCCACACCGCTGCGATCGCCGCCGGCGGAGCCGCCGAAGTCCGCGCCGGTATCGGCGAACGCGTCGGCGATCTGCGCCTCATTGCGCGCGGGCTGACCGTCCTGCGCGCCCGCGCCCTTGTCGAGCAGCGCGGCGGTGAGCGTGGCCAGGCCCGCCTTGCCGGGCGGGTCGTAGCGGCTGCCCGCGTCGAAGTCGACATTGACGTCGAGCATCGGGATCGACGGGCTCGGCACGAAGAAGACCTTCGCACCGGTCGATGCCGTCCAGTTCTCGATGGGAATCGCGGCGTGCGCGAACGACACGGCAGCCATGCTTGCGACACCGAGTGCTACGCCGAGGGCCGCGCGGGCAAGTTGACGCGAATATCGGGACATCACAGTTCCTTAAAGACCCGTTCCGTAAAAAGATAGGTGGCCGCGCTCAGTGGCGCAGGCCTTCTGCCGCCGGCGAGGGCTTCGGCTTGTTGGGGTCGATCGGCTGCGGCAGCAGCGTCGCCACGGTCAGGTTGTCGTCGCTGAAGTACTTCGCCGCTACGGCCTGCACCTGCGCCGGCGTGACCGCCTTGATCTTGTCCAGCATGCGGTCGATCTGCTGCCACGGGATGCCCGCGATCTCCGCCACGCCGATCTCCATGCCCTGGCCAAAGACCGAGTCGCGCTTGTAGATCTGCCCCGCGATGACCTGTGCCTTCACGCGCTTGAGCTCCTCCTCCGACACGCCGTCGCGCGCGATGCGCAGGACTTCCTCGCGCAGCGCCTTCTCGATTTCCTCGGTGGTATGGCCATCCGCCGGAATGCCGTCGAGCACGAAGATCGATTCCCCGCGATTGATGCTGTCGTAGCCGACGTTCACGTCGTCGGCCAGCCGCTTGTCGCGGACGAGCTCCCGGTTGAGGCGCGCGTTGTCGTAGCCATCGAGCACGGCGGAGAGCACCTCCAGCGCGTATGGATCGACGTCCTTCTCCACATCATGCAGGCGCGGCACCTTGTACGCGAGCACGATGTACGGGTTCTGCGCGGGCGCCTTGACCCAGATCCGCTTGATGCCCTGCTGCGGCGCCTCGAGCTGCGTCTTGCGCTGCGGCACGGGGCGCGGCTTGAGCTTGCCGTAATAGCGTTCGGCGAGCTTGCGCACCTCGTCGGCCTTGACGTCGCCAGCCACCACGAGCAGCGCGTTGTTCGGCACGTACCATTGGCGGTACCACGCCTGCACGTCTTCCACGCGCATGTTCACGAGGTCGTCCATCCAGCCGATGACCGGATGGCGATAGGGCATCGCGGTGTACACGGTCGCGAGCAGCTGCTCGTAGACCTTGCCGCGCGGCGAGTCGTCGGTGCGCAGGCGGCGCTCTTCCATGACGACCTTCATCTCGCGCTCGAATTCGTCCTTCTTGAAGATGACGTTCGCCATGCGGTCGGCTTCGAGCTCCATCATCTTCGGCAGATACTGCTTGGCGATCTGCTGGTAATAGAGGGTGAAGTCGCGGTTGGTCATGGCGTTCTCGCGGCCGCCGAGCAGCGCGATCTGGCGCGAGAACTCGCCGACCGGGACCTTGGGCGTGCCCTTGAACATCATGTGTTCGAGCATGTGGGCGACACCCGTGGTGCCGCTGAGCTCGTCGACGCCGCCCGTGCGATACCAGATCTGATGGACGACCGTCGGCGCGCGATGGTCTTCCTTGACGATCACGCGCAGGCCGTTGGAAAGCGTGAATTCCGAAGTGCCCGCTTCGGACGACTGGCCGACCGCGGCCGCGGTTCGCGCGCCCGATGGCGGTGCTTGCGGCGCGGGCGCATTGACCGCGTGCACGGTATCCACGGCGGTCTGCGCGAACGCCGGGCCGGCGAAGGTCAGCGCGATGAGGGTGGGGACGATGCGCCGAGACAGTCTTCGTCGCATGGTGTTGGATTGCCGATTTGCACGATCCTCGGCACGGTGGTTGGTTTCACGGCCGATACGGTCAGCGGAAATGACAGCGCAATGGTTCATGCGACCCCGTCTGCTAAAATTTTGGCGATTGATTCTACCGGGTATTGTGACCCGTTTCCCAATGTTTAGTTTCTGGAAGAAGCGCAAGGCCGAGCCGGCCCCCGCGCCCGTCGAACCGCCGGTCGCAGTCCCCGTCGCTTCGCCTCCCGCCGTTGCGCCCACGCCCACCCCGGCGCCGGTCGTCACGCCTTCGCCAACGCCAGCGCCCGCGCCAACGCCCGTACCCGTACCCGTACCGATTCCGGTGCCGGCGTCCGGTCCGGTTCCTGCGCCCATCCCTGCGCCTACCCCGGTGCCTGTCCCGGTGCCAGTCCCCATGCCGGCGCAGGTGCCGCCGCCTCCGCCGGCACCGGTCGCCGTCACGGCACCCGCCGCCGTCGAAGAACTCGAACTCACGCCGCCGCCGGCCCCGACCGCCGAAGCCAAGCGCGGCTGGATGACGCGCCTGCGCGCGGGTTTATCGAAGACCAGCCGCAACATCGGCACGCTCTTCGTCGGCGTGAAGGTCGACGAGGCGTTGTTCGAAGAACTGGAAACCGCGCTGCTGATGGCCGACGCGGGCGTCGAGGCCACCGAGTTTCTGCTGGGCGAACTGCGCCGCCGCGTGAAGAGCGAACGCATCGAAACGGCCGAGGGCGTCAAGGCCGCGCTGCGGGCGCTGCTGATCGACTTGCTGCGCCCGCTCGAGAAGTCGATGGCGCTCGGTCGCGAGCAGCCGATGGTGATGATGATCGCGGGCGTCAACGGCGCGGGCAAGACCACGAGCATCGGCAAGCTCTGCAAGCATTTCCAGAGCTACGGTCAATCCGTGCTGCTGGCGGCCGGCGATACCTTCCGCGCCGCGGCGCGCGAGCAGCTGACCATCTGGGGCGAGCGCAACAACGTGACCGTTGTCGCGCAGGAGAGCGGCGATCCGGCCGCGGTCATCTTCGACGCGGTGAATGCGGCGCGCGCGCGCCGCATCGACATCGTGATGGCCGATACCGCGGGCCGGCTGCCGACGCAGCTGCACCTGATGGAAGAACTCAAGAAGGTCAAGCGCGTGATCGGCAAGGCCATGCCGTCGGCCCCGCACGAAATCCTGCTGGTGATCGACGCGAACACGGGACAGAACGCGCTCGCGCAGACGCGCGCGTTCGACGATGCGCTCGGACTGACCGGGCTCATCGTGACCAAGCTCGACGGCACCGCCAAGGGCGGCATTCTCGCCGCGATCGCGCGCCAGCGTCCTGTGCCGGTCTACTTCATCGGTGTGGGCGAGAAGGTCGAGGACCTGCAGCCGTTCAAGGCGGACGAGTTCGCCGACGCCTTGCTAGGCTGACATCGATCGGGCTGAAAGAAAAACTCCCCGAATCCCGGGGAGCCTTTCTTACTCGCTGTCCGGCTGCGCGCCGGGCGCGGCGTTGCGAAACGCCTCCAGTTCGAGGCACGCTTCATTGATCCGCGAGATCAACGGATAGCGGCTCATATCCACCTTGAGGCGCAACGCGTTGAACACCTGCGGCACCAGGCACAGGTCGATCAGCGTCGGCGTGTCGCCATACGCGAACTTCCCCACGTGGCCGATGCGTTCGAGATTGAGCTCGAGCGCCGTGAAGCCCTGCTGCACCCAGTGGCGATACCACGTGTCTCTGGCCTCGTCCGGTACGCCCAATTCATTCTTGAGGTACTTGAGCACGCGCAGGTTGTTGAGCGGATGGATCTCGCACGCGATCTCCTGCGCCAGACCGCGCACGATCGCCCGCTCGAGCGGATTGCCGGGCAGCAGCGGCGGGTGCGGATGCGTTTCATCGAGGTACTCGATGATCGCCAGCGACTGGATCAGCGGCTGCTGATCCACCATCAGCGTCGGCACCACGGCGTCCGCATTGATGGCGCGGTAGCCGGGCTTGAGCTGCTGGCCGCCCTCCCTGAGCAGGTGAATCGGCTCGTAGTCGTAGGGCAGGCCCTTCAACGCGAGCGCGATCCGGACCCGGAACGAAGCTGAACTGCGAAAGTAGCTGTACAGCTTCATCATCGGTCAGGCTACCTTGATCGTCAGGTCGCCCACGCCTTCGACGTGACACGTCATGACGTCGCCCTTGACGATCGGTCCCACACCTTCCGGCGTGCCACTGTAGATCAGGTCGCCGGGCTGCAGCTCGAACAGCTTCGACAGGTACGACACCATCTCCGGCACGGACCAGATCAGGTCCGACAGGTCGCCGCGCTGCTTCTCCACGCCGTTCACGCTCAGCGTGACCGCGCCCTTCTCGGGATGGCCGATGGCGGAGACCGGGACAATCGGGCCGATGGGCGCCGACTTGTCGAACGCCTTGCCGGTTTCCCACGGACGGCCCGTCTTCTTCGATTCGTTCTGCAGATCGCGGCGCGTCATGTCGAGGCCCACGGCGTAGCCGAACACGTGGCTGGCTGCCTGCTCGACCGGGATGTCCTTGCCGCCCTTGCCGATCGCCACCACCATCTCGATTTCATAGTGGACGTTGCTGGAGCCCGGCGGATACGGGAACGTGCCTTCGGTGTTGTCCGCCACATAGCTCACCGCATCGGACGGCTTGCAGAAGAAGAACGGCGGCTCGCGATCGGGGTCCGAACCCATCTCGCGCGCATGCGCCGCATAGTTGCGCCCCACGCAGTACACACGACGCACGGGAAAGCTGGCGCTGCTGCCTCGCACGGGAACGCCGACGGGGGCCTGCGGGGCGAATACGAACTCGGTCATCCTGACTATCTCCAGACTCTGGTCTCTTGGGACTATGGGGGAAACGTGGGACTTCGGGGACTACACGACTACGGGATCGAGGGACCACCATGGCAGGTCCGCCGCGCGGCATCTCCCACTCCGCGCGGCAGTGCAAGAGCATACACCCGGCGCCGCCGCGAAACATGCCTGTTGCGTTTTCCGCTTCCTAAGTCGGCGCGAATCTTGCATGATGCAGTGCAACCGAAGCGACCGCCATGACCCGCCGCCCCCCCACATCCCCCGCCCCTGCCCAGCCGGCCGCCGCGCGACCGCTGCGCATCCTGCTCGTGCGGGACCCCCATGACGAGGATCCCCTTAACGTGGAAACGATCCGCGCCGGGCTGGCGCAGGCGGGCTTCGCCGAGGTGCATACGGTCGACGCCGACCTGCGGCTGCCGGACGTCATCTCCGCGCGGCAGCCGGACCTCGTGATCATCGCTTCCGAGTCGGCCGCGCGCGACACCATCGAGCATGTGTGCGTCTCCACGCAGCACGCGCCGCGGCCCATCGTCCTGTTCACGGACAACGACGATTCCGCGCGCATCAAGGCCGCGCTGTCCGCCGGCATCACCGCCTACATCGTCGATGGCCTGCGCGCCGAGCGCGTGAAGACCGTGCTCGACGTCGCCTATGCGCGCTTCGAGCTCGACCAGCAGTTGCGCGCCGAACTGGACGCCACCAAGCTCAAGCTCGCGGAACGCAAGATCGTCGAGCGTGCCAAGGGGCTGCTCATGCAGGCGCGCGGCATCGGCGAGGACGAGGCGTACAAGCGCCTGCGCAGCATGGCCATGGAGCGCGGCATCAAGCTCGTCGAGGCGGCACAGCGCGTCATCGACGTAATGGTGTAGCTGCGGTGTAGGCGCGGATCCAGCGCGCCCGCGCCGGCACGCACGGCGCTGGTGCAATGCACAACTGTGGCGCTGACGGCCGCCCCGTTCGGGCGATGCCAAGGACGACCGGCACGCCGACGTCGTGCACGCATGCGCCCTCCCGCCACCTTTCACGCACCTTTCGCATCGTTTTCGCCCGCTTTCGCACGCATTCGATCGTTCCGCACGCTGGCACGTCGCTTGCGTTAATGCTGCACGGCCAACGACGGCCGCGGCGGTACCGGTTTCAACTCACACAACTCGATGGATGCACGCGCTCAAAGGGGAGCGCGCGATCCCGGACAACGGCGTCCTGAACTGCACCCGATTCCTGGCAAAGGCGGGCGGCAGTTCAGGACGTTTTTTATTGGAGCCCTGTCAATGCCCTCTCGCCTCAAGATCGCCAAGCCGCAGCGCGTCACCGCGGACAACGCCACCGCCGATGCCGTCCCCGCCAGCCAGGGCCGGCGCCGCGCGCTGGCGACCATCGCCGGTGCAAGCGTGATGACGCTCGTCGATCCGCTCGTGCGCAGCGGCGCGTGGGCCGCGGGCTCCGATGCGCCCGAGAAGCCCGAGGTGAAGATCGGCTTCATTCCGCTGACGGACTGCGCATCGGTGGTGATGGCCTCCACGCTCGGTCTCGACAAGAAGTACGGCATCAAGATCACGCCGAGCAAGGAAGCCTCCTGGGCGGCCGTGCGCGACAAGCTCGTCAACGGCGAACTCGATGCCGCGCACGTGCTGTACGGCCTCGTCTATGGCGTGCAGCTCGGCATCGGCGGTCCGAAGAAGGACATGGCCGTGCTGATGAGCCTGAACCACAACGGCCAGGCCATCACGCTGTCCTCGAAGCTCGCCGAGAAGGGCGTGAAGGACGGCGCCAGCCTCAAGGCGCTGATGACGAAAGAGAAGCGCGACTACACGTTCGCGCAGACCTTCCCGACGGGCACGCACGCGATGTGGCTGTATTACTGGCTCGCCGCCAATGGCATCAATCCGATGCAGGACGCGAAGGCCATCACCGTGCCGCCGCCGCAGATGGTCGCGAACATGCGGGTCGGCAACATGGACGGCTTCTGCGTGGGCGAGCCCTGGGGCGCGCGCGCCATCGCGGACAAGATCGGCTTCACCGTCGAAACCACGCAGGCCATCTGGAAGGACCATCCCGAGAAGGTGCTCGGCACCACGTCCGAGTTCGTGCAGAAGAACCCGAACACCGCGCGCGCGATGACCGCCGCGATTCTGGAAGCGTCGAAATACATCGACGCGTCGGTGTCGAACCGCCGGAAGACAGCCGAGACGATCGCCGCCAAGTCCTACGTGAACACGGACATGGACATCATCCTCGACCGCATGCTCGGCCGTTACTCGAATGGCCTGGGCAAGACCTGGGATGACCCCGACTCGATGAAGTTTTATCAGGACGGCGCCGCCAACTTCCCGTTCCTGTCGGACGGCATGTGGTTCCTCACGCAGCAGAAGCGCTGGGGCCTGCTCAAGGACCATCCGGACTATCTCGCGGTGGCGAAGCAGGTGAACCGCATCGACCTGTTCAAGCAGGCGGCGACCGCCGCGCAGGTGCCGCTGCCGAAGTCCGATTTCCGTAGCGCCAAGCTGATCGACGGCGTCGTATGGGATGCCACCAAGGATCCCAAGGCCTACGCCGACGGCTTCAAGATCAAGGCCTAGTTTTCTCCGTTCGATTCCATCTTTGTCGTGCCCCGCCTTCAGGAGCCAGACGTGAACGCCATTGTCCCGACCGCGCCCGAGCGCGCCGCAGAGCCGTACACCGATCCCGACGCGAAAGAGCGCGCGGCGCGCCGCGCGCGTGAAATTGCCGCGCAGGAAGCCCGCACCGCCCGGCGCGAAGCGATGTCAGGTCTCGTGATGAAGACCGTGCCGCCCGTGCTCGGCTTCGTGCTGTTCGTGCTGGTCTGGCATGGCATCGCCACGCTGATCCCGGCGATTCCCACACCGGGCAAGACATGGGACGCCGCCGTGCCGCTGTTCTCCGATCCGTTCTACAGCAACGGGCCGAACGACCAGGGCATCGGCTGGAACGTGCTGGCGTCGCTGGCGCGCGTGGCCGGTGGTTTCGGGCTGGCCGCGCTGATCGGTATTCCGGCTGGCTTCATCCTCGGCCGCTTCGCGTTTCTCAACGCGATGATGGCACCCGTGATCAGCCTGCTGCGTCCGGTCTCGCCGCTCGCATGGCTGCCGATCGGCCTGCTGCTGTTCAAGGCGGCAAACCCCGCCGCGATCTGGGCGATCTTCATCTGCTCGATCTGGCCGATGATCATCAACACCGCGGTGGGCGTCACGCGCGTGCCGCAGGACTACCTCAACGTCGCGCGCGTGCTGGATCTTTCCGAGTGGCAGGTGTTCCGCCGCGTGCTGTTCCCCGCCGTGCTCCCGTACATGCTGACCGGCGTGCGCCTGTCCATCGGCACGGCGTGGCTCGTGATCGTGGCGGCCGAGATGCTGACCGGCGGCACCGGCATCGGCTTCTGGCTGTGGGACGAATGGAACAACCTGAAGGTCGAGCACATCGTGATCGCGATCTTCATCATCGGCGTGGTGGGCCTGATCCTCGAGCATCTGCTGCTCGCGCTCGCCCGCCGCTTCAGCTACGGCACCAACTGACCGCACGGTGACCCTCATGGAAAAATTCGTCAGCATCGAAAATGTCGGCCAGACCTTCAAGACACGCAAGGGACCGTTCGTCGCGCTGCGCGACGTGGACCTTTCCATCGCCGAAGGGGAATTCATCACGCTGATCGGCCACTCGGGATGCGGCAAATCGACGCTGCTCAACCTGATCGCGGGGCTGACCACGCCGACCTCAGGCGCGCTGATCTGCGCGGGCCGCGAGATCGCCGGCCCCGGTCCCGAGCGCGCGGTGGTGTTCCAGAACCACTCGCTGCTGCCGTGGATGACCTGCTTCGAGAACGTGCACCTCGGCGTCGAACGCGTGTTCGGCGCCACGGAGAGCAAGGCGCAGGTCAAGGCGCGCACGCACGACACGCTCGCGCTGGTCGGGCTCACGCACGCCGAGAACAAGTATCCGCACGAGATCTCCGGCGGCATGAAGCAGCGCGTGGGCATTGCGCGCGCGCTGGCCATGCAGCCGAAGGTCCTGCTGATGGACGAGCCGTTCGGCGCGCTGGACGCGCTCACGCGCGCGCATCTGCAGGACGCGCTGCTGAAGATCGTCGAGCGCACGCGCAGCACGGTGGTGATGGTCACGCACGACGTCGACGAAGCCGTGCTGCTGGCCGATCGCATCGTGATGATGACCAACGGTCCGGCCGCGACCATCGGCGAGATCCTCGAGGTGAATCTGCCGCGTCCGCGCGACCGCGTGGCGCTCGCCGACGACAAGGCGTACCACGCCTGCCGCACCGCCGTGCTGGACTTCCTCTACCGCAAGCAGCGCAATCCGGCCCTCGCGGAGGCCGCATAGTCCGGGGGCACGCGACACACCCGGGTGGAGAGCGATGGCGGGGTCCGCTATGATGAAACCCATAAGCCATTCTCTCCCCACATCATGACGTCCGCCCAATCCCCCAGCACGACCAGCTTTTCCGCCGCCAAGTACATCAAGGAAATCGGCCGCGGCGTCAACGGCGCGCGGGCGCTGCCCCGCGAGGATGCGCAGACCCTGTTCGACGCGATGCTCGCGGGCCAGGTCTCCGATATCGAACTCGGCGCGGTGCTGATGGCGTACCGCATCAAGGGCGAGGCGCCCCATGAACTCGCGGGCATGCTGGAGGCCGCGCATGGCCATTGCATGCCCATCGATGCGCCGCCCGACCGCACGGTGGTCGTCATTCCCAGCTACAACGGCGCGCGCAAGCAGCCAAACCTCGTGCCGCTGCTGGCGCATCTGCTCGCCCGCGAGGGCCTGCCCGTGCTCGTCCATGGCACACGCGCATTCCACGGCCGCGTGACGAGCATCGCGCTGTTCGAGGCGCTGGGCACGCCGCTGTGCGAAACCACGCGCGACGCGCAGGACAAGCTGCGTCTGCCAGCGGCCGCGAATAGCGGCACCGGGCCGCTCGCGGTCTTGCCGATCGACGTGCTGTCCCCTGCCCTCACGCGGCTGCTCGACAAGCGACCGATCATCGGCCTCCGCAATTCGTCGCACACGATCGTCAAGATGCTGCAGCCCGTGGGCGCGCATACGCCCGCGGAGGCGCTGCGGCTGTATAGCTACACACACCCGGAGTATCGCGAAACGCTGACGGACTATTTCTCGCACGAGCCCGCCAACGTGCTGCTTGCGCGCGGAACCGAGGGCGAGGTGGTGGCCGATGCACGCCGCAGCAGCCGCATCGACTGGCTGCACGACGGTCACCAGCGCACACTGGTCGATCCGATGGGCGGTTCCATCGGCGACGTACCGGCGCTGCCGGCCGGTACCGATACCGAGGCCACGGCCGCGTGGATCCGCAAGGTGCTCGACGGCGCCGAACCGGTGCCCGCGCCGATTGCCACGCAGGTGGATGCCATTCGCGCCTGCCTGAACGACGGCACGCGCGTGACGTGGGCCAGCCCGGTCTGAGCGGAGTCTGACTTCAGGGGCGTTTCGGCGGCAGCGGAATGCGTTCCGTCTCCCCCGGCACATGCGGGAACCGGTCGTCCTGCCAGCGCTGCGACGCCTCTTCGATGGCCTCCTTGCTGCTCGCCACGAAGTTCCAGAAGATGAAGCGCCGTCCATCGGTCGGATCGCCGCCGAGCAGCATCACGCGCGACGGCTCGCTGGCGGTCAGCGTTACCGGCTGGCCAGGGGTGATCACCACGAGGTGCTCGGTCGGCACGGCCTCTCCATCGAGCGCGATGGTGCCGTCGACCGCATAGATGCCGCGCTGGACGTGCTCGGCCGGAATCACGAGGCTCGCGCCCGCATCGATCTCGATCGCGACGTACAGCGTACGGCTATAGACGCGCACCGGCGACTCCGCCCCGAAGGCATCGCCAGCGATCACGGTCATCCGCACGCCGGGCAGTTCGATGCGGGGCAACGTCGCGCCCGGGTGATGGTGGAACGAGGGCGGATCCGCCTCGTGCGCTTTAGGCAGGGCCACCCAGGTCTGGATGCCATGCAGCCGCGGCCCCGCCTCGCGCGCCGCGTCCGGCGAACGCTCCGAGTGCGCGATGCCGCGGCCGGCCGTCATCCAGTTGACGTCGCCGGGGCGGATCACCTGTTCGCTGCCGAGGCTGTCGCGATGCATGATCTCGCCCTCGAACAGATACGTCACCGTCGCCAGGCCGATATGCGGATGCGGGCGCACGTCGATGCCGCTGCCCGGCTCCATGGCGACCGGGCCCATGTGATCGAAGAAGATAAAGGGGCCAACGGTCTGGGCCGTGGCCGCGGGCAGTAGCCGCCGGACGGTGAAATCGCCGAGGTCCCGCACATGGGGCTTCAGCAAGTGTTCGATGACAGACATTGGGGACTCCGTGGGGAATGGAAAGATACGTCCGGACAGCCCTGAGTGTAGCGAATCCCGCAATAGAGAATCCCGAATTCCTGACGAAACCGGAACCCCTCTTGGCGCTCTAATCCTTTCGTGAGCCGGCGCTCGTCCGCAAACCCTTGCGGGACAAGGGAACCGGTCAGGGGTACCGTCTGTCGAACGAGGTGAAAAACTATTTGAACCGAGAATGCAATGGCCCGGAACTATCGACCCCATTGACACTCCAACTTAGCACTCGTCCGGCATGAGTGCTAATATCTGATGCAGTGCTGTAGCCGATCCGATGTGGATTACGCTACACCCGGCAATGCATCGCCGGAAGCGAAAGGAGTCATAGTGAACGCAGTCCTGTCTGCTGATCAAATCGCGCTGGGTCAAGCGAGCCCGGCTGCAGGTCAATCCCCGAGCCGCCGCCTGCCGGCGCCGAAGACGAACGCCAGCTTTGCGCTGACGCTGCCTTCGACCCTGGGGAATCTGGATGCGTACATCCAGGCGGTCCACCGCATTCCGATGCTCACCCCCGAGGAAGAGCAATCACTCGCGCGCGATCTGCGAGATACCGAATCGGTCGATGCGGCCCGTCGCCTGGTGATGTCGCACCTGCGTCTGGTGGTGTCCGTCGCCCGTCAGTACCTGGGCTATGGCCTGCCGCACGCGGACCTGATCCAGGAAGGCAACATCGGCCTGATGAAGGCCGTGAAGCGCTTCGACCCGGATCAGGGCGTCCGTCTGGTCTCGTACGCGATCCATTGGATCAAGGCCGAGATCCACGAGTACGTGCTCAAGAACTGGCGCATGGTCAAGGTGGCGACCACCAAGGCCCAGCGCAAGCTGTTCTTCAACCTGCGCAGCCACAAGAAGGATGCGCACACCTTCACGCCCGAACAGGTGGAAGCCGTTGCGCGCGAGCTCAACGTGAAGCCTGAAGAGGTGATGGAGATGGAAACCCGCCTGTCGGGCGGCGATCTGGCGCTTGAAGGGCAGGTCGAGGACGGCGAGGAAGACTTCGCGCCGATCGCATACCTGGCCGACAACCACAACGAGCCGACCCGCGTGCTCGAGTCCCAGCGTCAGGACCGCATGCAGGTGGAAGGTCTGGAAGACGCGCTGGCGAAGCTGGATCCGCGTAGCCGCCGCATCATCGAGGCCCGCTGGCTGCAGGTGAACGACGACGGTTCGGGCGGCTCCACGCTGCACGAACTGGCTGACGAGTTCGGCGTTTCGGCCGAGCGGATCCGCCAGATCGAATCGGCGGCGATGAAGAAGATGAAGGGCGCGCTGCAGGCCTTCGCCTGATCGCACCGATAGCGCTTGAAGCAAAAAAGCCGGTCTCTGACCGGCTTTTTTTTTTGCCCCGGACCGTTACGATCCGAGCAGCGCCTTCAGATCATGCGCGATCGGCTCCGGCCCCTGCCCATGGCGAATGAACAAGCGTAGCTGACCATTGGGATCGAACACATAGCTGCCGGCCGAATGGTCCATCGTGTAGTTGTTCGGCGAGGTACCCGGCACCTTGGCGTAGTAGACCTTGAAGTCCTGCGTGACCTTCTTCAGCGCTTCCTCGTTTTCCGGACGCAGCCCCAGGAAGCGCGCATCGAAAGCCGGCACGTACTGGCCCAGCAATGCGGCCGTATCGCGCTCCGGATCCACGGTGACGAACAGCACCTGCACCTTGTCCGCCTCCGGCCCCATCTGCTCCATCACTGCCTTGAGCTCGGCCATCGTCGTCGGGCAGACGTCCGGGCAGTGCGTGTACCCGAAGAACATGACGACCGCCTTGCCCTTGAAGTCCGCGAGCGTGCGTACCTTGCCCGACGGATCGGTCAGCGCGAAGTCCTTGCCGAAGCCAGTGGCGCCGGAGATATCGACGTTGCGGAAGGTCGGCTTGGGCTTGCCGCAGGCAGCCAGCAGGAAGGCACAGCAGACCAGGACGAACGCCTGGCGGTAGAACGAGCGGAAAGACGTGGGCATTGGCGGATGGTTGGGAATCGGCCCCGGCAGTATCGCCGATCGCGGCGCCCCCGACGACCGAATGTGCGGGGGGCGCGTCAACATGCCGCATGGATCGGCGCGCAGTCTCAGATCTGCGGCAGGAATTTGAAGTAGTGGTCGATCAGCAGTGCCGCGAACAGTAGCGACAAGTACAGGATCGAGAATCGGAACATGCGCTGGGCGAGGCCGTCCGAGTAGTTGCGGTACAGCTTCCACGCATAGCCGAGGAAGATCAGGCCCAGTACGAGCGCGGCCGCGAGGTAGATGTAGCCGCACATGCCATAGACGAAGGGCAGCAGCGTGGCCGCGATCATCGTCAGCGTGTAGAGCAGGATATGGAGCAGCGTGTAGCGCTCGCCGTGCGTGATGGGCAGCATCGGCAGGCCCGACTTGGCGTAGTCGGCGCGGCGGTACAGCGCGAGCGCCCAGAAATGGGGGGGCGTCCACGTGAAGATGATCAGCACGAGGAACCAGGCCTCGGCCGGCACGGTGCCCGCGACGGCCGCCCAGCCCAGCGCGGGCGGCATCGCGCCCGAGAGGCCGCCGATCACGATGTTCTGCGGCGTCGCCGGCTTGAGCAGGATCGTGTAGACGACCGCATAGCCGAGGAACGTCGCGAACGTGAGCCACATCGTCAGGTCGTTGGCGAACACGTGCAGCAGCCACATGCCCGCGCCGCCAAGGATGGCGGAGAAGATCAGCGTCTGGATCGTCGTGATCTCGCCCGTGGCCGAGGGGCGCCACGCGGTGCGGCGCATCAGCGCATCGACCTTCTGCTCGACCAGGCAGTTGATGGCGAACGCGGCGCCGGCCAGCAGCCAGATGCCCGCGGCGCCGCCGATCAGGACGGGCCACGGCACCATGCCCGGCGTCGCCAGGAACATGCCGATCACGGCGCAGAACACCGCGAGCTGGGTTACGCGCGGCTTGGTCAGCGCGGCGTATTGACGGGCCAGATGTCGGAAATGACGTAACCGGCCCACGGAAGTATGGGGGTGGGTAGCTGTAACCACGGGGGGAAACTTGTCCTTCATGTGGCGCGCGCGGCAACGGAGGGTTGAGCGGCGGCGCCAGCGGTTCGGGTCGCGAGGCCGATATTGTAGTTGAGACGGAGCAACAGTATCAGCAGCAGGGCTGCTCCGCCGTTGTGAGCGACCGCGGCGATCAGCGGCCAGTCGAACACGATATTGGACAGGCCGGTGGCCAGTTGCAGCGCGAGCACCGCCAGCAGCCATGTCGCGTGGCGGGTGAGGCCCTCGAGCGGACGAGCGCGCAGCGCGAACCAGGCGAGGAAGCCGAGCACCACGAACGCGAAGCCGCGATGCACCCAGTGGATCGCCACCAGCGCGCTATGCGGAATGTAATTGCCGTCGGCGGTCATGCCGAGCTGGCGCCAGAGCGTGAAGCCATGGCGGAAGTCCATCTCCGGAATCAGCTGGCCGTTACACAGCGGGAAGTCCGTGCAGGCGAGCACCGCGTAATTGGTGCTGACCCAGCCGCCGAGGAAGATCTGGACGATCAGCAACACCAGCGCGACGATGCCCGGCCAGCGCAAGCCCGCGGCCGCGGGGGCCACCGGATGCGGCGCCTCGTTCCGCGAGCCGAGCCAGATCAGCGACGAGAGCAGCGCCATCGCGAGCATCAGGTGCATGACCACGATGATCGGCTGCAGCTTCATGGTCACCGTGAAGGCGCCGAACGCACCTTGCACGCACACGAGCAGCAGCACCCCCGTGGCGTACCACGGCGACTGCCGCAGCTCCTTGCGCCTGATCCACGCGAGGACCATCAACGCGATGATCAGGACGCCGACGCCCATCGCAAAATAGCGGTGGATCATCTCGATCCACGCCTTCACATGGGTGACGGGACCGCTCGGCATCGCGGTCTGCGCGGCCGCGATCGGTTCCATGGCCGCGTGCGGATTCGAGTGGCCATAGCAGCCGGGCCAGTCGGGGCAGCCAAGACCGGAGTCGGTGAGCCGCGTGAAACTGCCGAACATGATCAGGTCGAGCGTCAGGAACGCCGTGATCCAGACCAGCTTGCGATATTTGTCGCGGCTGCCGCGTACGAGCACGTACGAGAGCGGCAGCAGCGCGATGAGAATGCCGATGATGGCGAGTTGAAGCAGCATGCCTGGTCAGCCGATACGCGAATACTTGAGAAGCTTCTTGAGGTCGCCGTTGATCTTTGCCGGATCGGGATCCTTCGGGAAGCGCATCATGAGGTTGCCGAGCGGATCGACGAGGAAGATCGTGTCCTCGGCCCGCGCGCCCGCCTCGGCCGGCAGCCATTGCCGCACCGCGCCCGCGTCCATGCGCAGGAACCGCACGCCCGCATACGGTTCGTTGTAGGCGGCGCTCAGCCGTTCGTCCACCGTGCCCGTGTCCTGGATCAGCCAGACCGGGACGATGCGCTCTCGGTCCTGTCCCTGCCCCGCCCGAATCTGACGGATCATGAACAGCTTCTTCGCGCAGGCCTCGTCGCACGCGGACGGGTCCGTCGTGACCAGCAGCCACTTGCCGCGCAGCGACGACAGCGGAACCGATTCTGCCCGCTCGTTGGCGATCTGCACCGCCGGCATCGGCCGCTGCGGATCGACGAGCGCGCCGTAGTTGGTCGAGCCGCCCGTCGGCTTGAACACGTAGTACATCAGGTACGACGCGATGACCGGCGATGCGCACACGAGCAGCAGCGCGAGCATCTGCAGGCGGCCGCGACGCGTGCGGGCGTCGATGCGCGCGCTGAGGTCGGGCTGCTGCCCGCCGGACTTGGCGTCCCGGTTGGCCGAAGGTTCTTGCGGAGGCATGGATTCGGTCTGTACGGTCATCTGTTCATTCGTTGTCAGGCGGCCTGCGGGGTCCGCGCGCGTCGCACGCCCAGCACGATCACGAGCGCGAGCGTGAGCGCCGCGATCGCGAACCACTGGAACGCGTAGCCGTAGTGGCGGTCCGCGCCGAAGCCCGGCGGCGTCCAGTCGCGCGCGAGGCCGTCGCGCGTATCGGTGGTCTGTTCGATGACGAGCGGCAGCAGCGGCATGCCGATCTCCCGCGCATACTCGTCTATCTCCACGTTCTGGCGGATCGGCTTGCCCGCTTCGGCTTCCGCCGAGGCGCCGAGCCCATACACGCGCGGCAGCGCGGCAAGCGCGGTGCCATTGAGCGTGACGTCACCCGTGGGGGTGTCGAATGGGGCGATGCGCTTGCGGTCCTGCGCATCGCGAGGCAGCCAGCCGCGCAGGACGAGGACGTTGGCGCCGCTCTCGAGCCGCAGCGGCGTCACCACCAGAAAGCCCGCGCGGCCATCGCTGCCATGCGGACGGTTGTCGAGCAGCACCGTGTGTGCGCGATCGAACCGTCCACGCGCGCGCACCGTGCGATCGCTCAGCGCATTGGTCGGGATATCCCCGGCGTTGAGGTCCACGGGACCCTGCGCCGCCAGCGCGGCAAGCCGCTGCGCGCGCGCGGTCTTCTCGTGCCCGCGCTGCAGTTGCCAGTTGCCGAGCACACATGTGACCGCGATCACGGCGGCCGCCGCGACCATCGGCAGCGTGCCCGGTGAACGCCAGAACTTCACAGGCACCCCTCGGTGCGATAATGCCCGCACATCCCCGCATATCGATAAGGACGTTCCCGCCCCGTCATGCGATTCATCATTGTCCTTGCCTTCATCCTGATCATCGGCAGCCTCGCCTCGGCGCTTTTCTTCATGATGCGCGACCGTGGCCGTACGCCGAACATGATGCGCTCGCTGATGTTCCGCGTGGGCTTTTCCGTGGCGCTGTTCCTGTTCATCCTGTTCTCGCACTGGATGGGCTGGATCCACAGCACCGGGATTCAGATGAACCCGTGACATTACGGCCTCATCAAAAGACAAGGCGCCGCAGGGGTGGTTCCGCCTGCGGCGCCGCTTTCATCTCGTCCCGGCCGTAAGGATACTCCGGTCGCGGATCAGAGCCAGTAGACCACCACGTAGAGGCCGAGCCAGACCACGTCCACGAAGTGCCAGTACCAGGCCGCGCCTTCGAACGCGAAGTGGTGGTCCGGCGTGAAGTGGCCCTTGAGCACACGGCCCAGCACCACCGCCAGCATGATCGCGCCCATGGTCACGTGGAACCCGTGGAAGCCGGTCAGCAGGAAGAACGTGGAACCGAACACGCCGGAGGTGAGCTTCAGGTTCAGCTCATGGTACGCGTGGTAGTACTCGTAGCCCTGCAGGCACATGAAGATGGCGCCGAGCAGGATGGTCAGCACGAGACCCTGGATCACCTGGCTGCGCTTGCCGGCCAGCAGCGCATGGTGTGCCCAGGTGAGCGTGACGCCCGAGGTCAGCAGCAGCGCCGTGTTGATCGTGGGGATCGGCCACGGGCCCATCGTCTGGAAGCGCTCGACGACGCCCGCGGGACCGGTGTTCGGCCATACGGCGGCGAAGTCCGGCCAGATGATCTTGTTGTTCAGGTCGCCAAGCCAGGGCATCGCGATCGAGCGCGCGTAAAACAGCGCGCCGAAGAATGCCGCGAAGAACATCACCTCGGAGAAGATGAACCAGCCCATCGACCAGCGGAACGAAACGTCGATGTTCTTGCCGTACTTGCCTCCTTCGGACTCGCCGATGGCATCGGCGAACCAGGCGCGCAGCACGAACAGGAACCACACGAGGCCCACGGCCACGACGTACGGGCCCCAGGGTTGTCCGTTGACCCAGCCGGCGGCGCCACCGCCCACCAGCAGCAGCCCGAAGGCCGCCGTGATCGGATGGCGCGACGGGCCCGGTACGAAGTAGTACGGAGCGTTTGCGCGGTTCGCACTCATTCTTCTATCTCCAGCTCAGAGTCTCTGATTCAGTGGTTTTTTATATGCTGCTGTCTTTATTGCGCTGCTGCTTCCCTACCCTGCTGCCTGTCCCACCACGGTGCGCACGATCAAGATCAGCACACCGACGAATACCGCCGCGGCAATCAGGCCCGCGATGATCACGTGGACCGGATTCAGCTTGGCCATGTCGGCCTCGTGCCCGGAGCCCTTGCGCAGGCCGATGAACGACCACAGTACCGCGCGCATGGTCTGCAGGAACGAGGCCTTCCGATGGGTCGCTTCCTTCAGATCGTCCATCTCAACTGCCGTGTCCGTTCACGTCGCTACCGACGGTACCCGCGGGGGCCTGTGCCACCGGTGCGCCAACCTCGAAGAACGTGTACGACAGCGTGATGTTCTTCACATCCTTCGGCAGCTTCGGGTCGATCACGAACACCACCGGCATCTGCCGCGCTTCCTTCGCCTTGAGCGTCTGCTGCTTGAAGCAGAAGCACTCGATCTTCTTGAAATACTCGGTCGCCTGCTTCGGCGCGTAGCTCGGGATCGCCTGCGCGGCGATATCGCGCGACTGGCCGTTGGCCACCTCGTACACGATCGTCGCCATCTCGCCCGGATGCACTTCCATCGTGTTCTTCACGGGACGGAAGGCGAACGGGCCGCGCGCGTTGGAATCGAACTCCACCGTGATCGTGCGGCTGGTGTCGACCTGCGTGTTGTCGGCAAAGCGCTTGGCCGAGCCGCCGTACAGTTCGCGCGTGGTCACCACATTGATGCCCGTGACTTCGCAGATCTTCTTGTACAGCGGCACCAGCGCATAGCCGAAGCCGAACATCACGCCGACCACCACGAGCAGCCGGCCGAGCATGCCGCGGTTGAAACGTTTCTCGTCTGCCTTGCTCATCCGCCGCTCCTGCTCACCCCGCTCAGCCGCCAAGAAACTTCATCTTGGCGAAGAAGCCCAGAAAGAACACCACCACCACCGACAACAGGATCCAGCCAAGCCGCCGGTTGGCGGCCCGTTGCTGCGCCTTGCGATCGTCCATGACGCTCACTTGACCAGCGGCGGTTCTTCGAACGTGTGGAACGGCGCCGGCGACGGCACGGTCCACTCCAGGCCTTCCGCGCCTTCCCACGGCTTGTCGGCAGCGGGCTGTCCACCCCGATAGGAGGGCAGCACCACGAAGAAGAAGAAATACACCTGCATCAGGCCGAAGCCTAGCGCGCCGATGGACGCAATCGCGTTGAAGTCAGCGAACTGGGTCGGGTAGTCGGCATAGCGGCGCGGCATGCCCGCCAGACCAAGGAAGTGCATCGGGAAGAAGGTCACGTTGAAGAAGATCAGCGAGCCCCAGAAGTGGATCTGGCCGCGCGTCTCGTTGTACATGAACCCGCTCCACTTCGGACCCCAGTAATAGAAGCCCGAGAACAGCGCGAACAGGGAGCCCGCCACCAGCACGTAGTGGAAGTGCGCGACGATGAAGTACGTGTCCTGCAGCTGGATGTCGATCGGCGCGACGGCGGGCATCAGGCCCGTGAAGCCGCCGATCGTGAACACGAAGATGAAGCCGATCGCGAACAGCATCGGCGTCTCGAACGTCATCGAGCCGCGCCACATCGTGGCGATCCAGTTGAAGATCTTCACGGCCGTCGGCACCGCGATCAGCATCGTCGCGTACATGAAGAACAGCTGGCCCGTCACCGGCATCCCCGTCGTGAACATGTGATGCGCCCACACGATGAACGACAGGATGGCGATCGACGCGGTGGCGTAGACCATCGAGCTGTAGCCGAACAGGCGCTTGCGCGCGAAGGCCGGCACCACCTGCGAGATGATCCCGAACGCGGGCAGGATCATGATGTACACCTCGGGGTGGCCGAAGAACCAGAAGATGTGCTGGTACATGACGGGGTCGCCGCCACCGGCCGCCGAGAAGAAGCTCGTGCCGAAATGGCGGTCCGTCAGGACCATCGTGATGGCGCCCGCCAGCACGGGCATCACGGCGATCAGCAGGTATGCCGTGATCAGCCACGTCCAGCAGAACATCGGCATCTTCATCAGCGTCATGCCGGGCGCGCGCATGTTGAGGATGGTCACGATGATGTTGATCGAGCCCATGATCGACGACGCGCCCATGATGTGCATGGCGAAGATGGCCATGTCCATGCCCGGGCCCATCTGTACCGACAGCGGCGCGTACAGCGTCCAGCCCGCGGCGGTGGCGCCGCCCGGCACGAAGAACGATCCAGCCAGCAGCAGCGCGGCCGGCGGCATCAGCCAGAAGCTGAAGTTGTTCATGCGCGCGAACGCCATGTCGGACGCGCCGATCTGCAGCGGGATCATCCAGTTCGCGAAGCCGACGAACGCCGGCATGATCGCGCCAAACACCATGATCAGGCCGTGCATCGTCGTGAACTGGTTGAACAGTTCAGGACGGAAGAACTGCAGGCCCGGCTCGAACAGCTCGAGGCGGATGAACAGCGCCAGCAGGCCGCCGGACAGCAGCATGGTGAACGAGAACAGCAGGTACAGCGTACCGATGTCCTTGTGGTTGGTGGCGAACAGCCAGCGGCGCCAGCCATGCGGATGATCGTGGGCGTGATCGTCGTGGCCATGACCGTGGGTATGGTCGTGCGCGTGGTCGTGCGCGTGGTCGTGCGGATGACCCAGCGTCTCCGGGGTAGCGGTACTCATCGCGATGACTCCTGAATTCCAGAATGCGGACGTGCGCGGGTCAGCCGGCGACGCGGTTGCCCGCGACGCTGGCCTGCTTGTCTTGGGCGCCGGCGTCGGTCGCCGGTGCCTGCGCCTTCGGCGCGACTTCGCCACCGGCGGCCTGGGCTGCGCCCCCGCCTTCCGGGAACTTGCCCGCGCGCGCGTTCACAAAGTCGGCCGGCTGGATCACTTCACCGGTCTTGTTGCTCCAGCTGTTGCGCGTGAACGTCATCACGGCCGCCAGTTCGGTATCGGAAAGCTGCTTCCACGACGGCATGCCGCCCTTGCCTTCCAGCAGGATGTGCATCTGGCCGGCCTTCGGGCCGTTGACGACCTTGGAGGCATCGAGCGCCGGGAATGCGCCGCCGCCCTTGCCGTTCGGCTGGTGGCAGACCGCGCAGTTCGACACGTAGACCTTCTCGCCGCGCACCTTCAGTTCGTCGAGCGTCCAGGTCTTGTTGGGATCGTCGGCCGCGGCGGCCATCGCCTTCTTCTTGTCGTCGACCCACTTGGTGTAGTCGGCGTCGGAGACCACGCGCACCACGATCGGCATGAACGCGTGCTCCTTGCCGCAGAGCTCGGCGCACTGGCCGCGGTACACGCCCGTCTTCTCGGCGCGGAACCACGTGTCGCGCACGAAGCCGGGAATCGCATCCTGCTTCACGCCGAACGCGGGAATCATCCACGCGTGGATCACGTCGTTGGCCGTCGTGACGATGCGGATCTTCTTGTTGACGGGCACCACGAGCTCGTTGTCCACCTCCATCAGGTAGGTGTTCGACTTCGGCTGCTCGTTGTTGATCTGCTCGCGCGGCGTGGTCAGCGTGGACACGAACGAGATGCCCTCGCCCTGGCCCTTGAGGTAGTCGTAACCCCATTTCCACTGATAACCGGTGGCCTTGATCGTGATGTCGGAGTTCGTCGTGTCCTTCATCGCGACCACGGTCTTGGTGGCGGGCAGCGCCATCGCGATCACGATCAGGAACGGCACGATGGTCCAGACGACCTCGACGGTAATGCTTTCGTGGAACGACGCCGACTTGGCGCCCTTGGACTTCCGGTGCTTGAAGATGGAATAGAACATCACGCCGAACACGGCGACGAATATCACCGTGCAGATGATGAGCATCATCCAGTTCAGCCAGTGAATCTGTTCGGCGATTTTTGTAACGGGTTCGGCCAGGTTCAGCTGACGCACGGCGGGACCGCCGGGCATGTCACTGACCGCGGAGGCCGCCTGGCTGGCAAACAGGGACGCGCCTGCCAGACATGCTGCGGATGCCTTCTTCCACATTTTCATTTGTTATCTACCTAATTTACAGATTCAAATCTGTCCCCGCTTCCACCCGGCGCCGCCTCCTTTCAGAAGCGATGCAGGGCCGCAACGAGTTCCTGCGCGAACTTGCGACGCCGATACGGGTCCAGATGCGACCCCACCCGCACGACATGCTTGCCCGACCGCAGAACCACGAGCGCCCGGAACGATTCACCCAGTTCTACCCGCACCCAGCGCGGGTTGAATTCTTCCCGCGTCATCCGGCTGGCGCTGGCTGTCTCCACGACCAGCATGCCGTCGGTCAAACTGACGCGTTCATAATCCGTCGCATGCCGCGCGTGCGCCAGCAGGGCAATCCCCAGCCCCAGCAGCTCCAGCCCGGCGAACGGCAGCACGAGCCAAGTCCCTTGCCATGCGAAAAACAGCGCGATGGCAGTCGATAGACACACGATGGAGAAGTAGAACCAGCCGACCTGGCGAGGGGAAAGCGAGCAATTCCGCTTCATCAGCCAGTCGTTGCTCGGCAAAGGAGGGCGTCCGCCGGGATCTCCGCCGGAGTTACCCACTGCCGTCTGGAATGCGATACCCAAGTCTTGCATCGCCAACCGCTCCGCATCGGATGCACGCCCGGGACGATAGCGCTCCACGGAAAGCACGTGCGCAATTGAATGCGGCCTTTGCGCGATGATGCCTACGCCTGCCGGTACCGGTTCCGTACGGAACGCGTATGACCGTGGAACGGTACGGCCATACGGTACTACCGTACAAGATCCGTACAACGTACGGAGGCGTAGCGTGCTGAACCCCGAGGGGCGAGATAGTGCCAGGGGACCACTGCGACAAACTGGCGCATTATATGGCGCTTCGCATACTCAAACAAGTTCGGGCTTGCCCGCAAGGCTTGCGCCGGCCAAGTTTTTGTGCATGGCGCGGGGCGCGCGATAGTCAACACAATCGTCGCCGGCACGGCGACAGCGGTGCACCTGCGCCATTGTCTCGCGACAATCTGTCGCAGGGACCGTGTGTGGCTCAGCGTCGCGGACGCGCGCGGCCAATCTTGTCGACCGGCACGACGGCGCGTCCCTGATCGTCGGTGGCCTGCCGCGCGCGCGGCGCGAGTTTCCACGCGTGGCCGTAGACGATCTCGAACGTCAGCGGGATCACGCCGTCCGCGTTGCGGCGCCGCTCCAGCGCGTCGAGCACCGAGCGATACCAGCGCCGGCCGCGCAGGCCGGCGGGTCCCGGACGCCGCATGCCGCCGAACGCGCGGACCTCTTGCAGCAGGGTTTCGGGGGATTCGTAGGTGACGGTCAGGGTCTCCATGTCCATCACGGGCGTGGACCAGCCGCCGTGCACGAGCATGTCGCCGATATCATGCATGTCGACGAAACGCAGCGTGTGGGCCTCCAGATCGACGTCGGCGAACGCGTCGCGGACCTCGCGCAGCGTGTCCGGGCCGAACAGCGAGAACAGCACGAGGCCGTCGTCGCGCGTCACGCGATGCCATTCCGGGAACACCTCATGGGGCTCCGGATGCCAGTGGAGCGCGAGGTTCGACCACAGCAGGTCGAAGCTGGCCGCGTCGAAAGGCAGTGTGGCAAGATCACCCTGCACGAGGTCGAACACGGGCCGCTTGCCAAGCATGCGGCCGATCCAGCCGGGCTGGCGCTGCGGATCGCGCTGCGCGGCCTGGCGCAGCATGGCGCCCGATACGTCGAGGCCCGCGATCTGCGCATCGGGGAAGCGCGCTCGCAGGCCGGCCAGCCCTTGCCCATGCCCACAGCCGAGATCGAGCGCGCGGCGTGGCGCGAGCCGGATCACCTCCATGCGTTCCTGCATGCGGCGGCCGATTTCGCCGAGCATGAAGTCGAGTTGCCCGAACCCGGCGCTACGCCGGTCGAAGGCGAGACGGGTCAGCCGCGTGGGCGGCAGCCAGGCATCGGGGGTGGCGGAATGCGAGGACACGAGGAATTCGATAAAGAGGGTGGCGGACGGCAGGGTGACAGCGAAAAGGCCGGCGCGCGCGCCGCGCCGCCGCGGCACATGGACGGGCCGCAACGCATGGACCGGCCGCAAGTATACGCGCCCTCCCCGGCTCGCGCCGAAGGCGCGGTCGTACGGACGGCCGAAGGCGCGGTCGTACGGACGGCCGAAGGCGCGGTCGTACGGACGGCCGCGCCGGCGCACCGGCCGATACACGCCCCCGCGCGCCCAGCCGGCATCCCCTCGGCCGATATCCCACTTGCCGGCCGCGCTATCGGCGCTATCGGCGCTATCGGCGCTATCGGCGCCCTCGCCCGCCGGGCGGGGCGCATGTGCCGGACGCTCCTGCCCTCGGCGTGCGCGCTGTGCGGCAGGGTGCAGGCGGAAGTCGTCTGCGCTGCCTGCGTGGCGGAGCACTTCGCGCCTGAGCCCCGCTGCCCCCTCTGCGCGCTGCGGAGCCCGCAAGGGCGCCGCTGCCTGCCTTGCCGGGCGGACCCGCCGCCGATCGACGCGGCCCTGACGCTCGGCGACTACGCGCCGCCGCTGGACGCGCTCGTGCTCGCGCTGAAGCGCGGCGTGGCGCTCCCGCATGCGCGGTGGTTTGCCGAAGCCCTCGCGGACAGGCTCGCGGACCCGCATGCCGGCACACCCCCTGCGCGCCCTGCCGCATCGTACCGGCCATGGCCGGACCTGTTGATCCCCATCCCCCTTGCCCGCGAGCGCCTGGCCACGCGCGGCTTCAATCAGGCCTGGGAAATCGCACGGCCGCTTGGGCGCAGGCTCGGCATCCCGTCCGATGCCACCGTGCTGGCGCGCAGAGGCGATGCCGCCATGCAGCACCTGCTGAACCTGAACGATCGCCTGGCCAACGTGCAGGGCGCGTTCGTCGTGACGCGGCCAGCAGCCATCGAAGGCCGCCACATCGGCATCGTCGACGACGTCATGACCACAGGTGCCACGCTGCGCGAGGCCGCGTATGTGCTGAAGGCGCATGGCGCCGTCCGCGTCACCGTGCTCTGCGCCCTCCGCACGCCATGATTGCCCCCGCCGCAAGCAGGCGTTAAGCTCCGCAGCGTTTTCAAAGCCGATTCCCCTCCGCATGTTCAACGTCGTCCTCGTCGAGCCCGAGATTCCTCCCAACACCGGCAACGTCATCCGCCTGTGCGCGAACACGGGGGCACAGCTACATCTGGTGAAGCCGCTCGGATTTCCACTGGAAGACGCCCGTATGCGCCGCGCGGGGCTCGACTATCACGAGTACGCGAACATGCGCGTGCATGAGAACTGGGACGCGCTGATGGCCAGCGAACAGCCGAACGTCGATCGCATGTTCGCGCTCACGACGCACGGCTCGACGCCGTTCGGCGAGGTCGCCTTCCAGCCAGGCGACTGGTTCGTGTTCGGCTCGGAGACGCGCGGCCTCGCGCCCGAGCGGCGTGAGTGGTTTCCAACGACGCGCCGCATCCGCCTGCCGATGCGTCCCAACAATCGCAGCCTCAACCTGTCGAACACCGTCGCGGTGGTCGTGTTCGAGGCATGGCGTCAAAACGGATTTGCCGGCGGCGCCTGAGCGCCGATCGCTATTCCGGCTGCACGTGCGCCGCGCGGATGACCTTGTCCCAGCGTACTTTCTCGATAGCCATGGTCTGCCGTAGCGAAGCCGGCGCCGTGCCCGCAGGCGCGAAATACTGCGCGCGCATTTTCTCCCGCACGTCCTCCCTGCCGATGATCGCCACGAGCTCGCGATAGAGCCGATCGACGATCGGCGCGGGCGTCCCCGCCGGGGCCAGCACGGCCTGCCACGAAATCGCCTCGAATCCCGGATAACCGGACTCCGCCACCGTGGGCACGGACGGCAGCAGCGACGAGCGACCCGTGGTCGTGACCGCAAGCATGCGGAGCTTGCCCGCTTGCACGAGCGGCATCGCGATCGCGGGCACCATGAACCCCGCCTGCACCTGACCGCCGACGATCGCCGTGGTCACCTGCGGAAAGCCGGGATACGGCACGTGCTGGAGATCGATGCCCGCCATCGCCTTCAGTTGCTCCATCGCCAGATGGGCGGCGCTGCCATTGCCCACCGAGCCGTAGTTCAGGGCGCCAGGCTTCGACTTCGCCAGGGCGACGAACTCCTGCAACGTGCGCGCGGGCAGCCGCGCATCGATGACCAGCACGTTCGGTGACGTGGCCACCAATGTGACCGGTGCGAGCTGGCGGACCGGATCGTAGTTGAGGTTGCGCCAGAGCGTGGGGGCCGTGACGAGCGGGCCGTTGATCGTGAACAGCAGCGTGTAGCCATCGGGCGTCGCGCGCGCGACCATGCCCGTGCCGATATTGCCGCCGGCACCCGGATGGTTTTCCACGACGACGGGCTGCCCCAGCACCGCGGCCAGCCGTTCTGTCAGCAGCCGCGCAATGAGGTCGGGCGACGAGCCCGCCGGAAATGGCACGATCATGCGGAGCGGCCGAGCGGGCCAGTCCTGCGCAAAAGCGCTGGGCAGGCGGCCGAGGGCCGCCAACGGAAGAAGCACGCCAAGCGCGCGACGACGATTCATGGAAGTTCCGGGAGTGCTCAGTGCAGAGGGGACTCGTCCCGCGCGTCTCGCTGCAACAGCTGCTCGACCGCATCGGCGGCGCCGAGCCCCTCGAACAGCACCGCGCAGACCGCACGGGTGATCGGCATGTCGACACCGTGCCGCGCGGCTAACGAGTTTACGGCCTGCGCGCAGCGCACGCCCTCGGCTACATGACCGAGGTCCGCAAGAATCTGCGTGAGCGTTTTGCCGGAAGCGAGCTGCATGCCGACCTTGCGATTGCGCGACAGGTCGCCCGTCGCGGTCAGGATCAGATCGCCCACCCCAGCCAGACCCATGAAGGTATCGAGCCGCCCGCCAAGCGCGATGCCCAGGCGCGTCATCTCCGCCAGCCCGCGCGTCACGAGCGCGGCGCGCGCGTTGAGCCCGAGACCCAGTCCATCGCTCGCGCCCGTGGCGATCGCGAGCACGTTCTTGACCGCGCCACCGACTTCGACGCCGATGAGGTCTTCGCTGCGGTAGATGCGCATCGCGCGATGGTGAAACGCGGCCTGCGCCCGCTCGCCGACCATCGGCGACGTGCCGGCCACGGTCAGTGCGCATGGCAAACCCTGCGCGACCTCCCGCGCGAAGCTCGGGCCCGTGAGCACGCCATAGTCGAGCGCCACCGCACCCGCGATCGCATCGAGTTCTTCACGCACCATCTGGTGCGGCATCGCGTGCGTTTCGGCCTCGAAGCCCTTGCAGAGCCACAGCATCGGCACCGGCGCCGCAGGGGCGGCAAGCGTGGCGATGCGACGCGTGGTCTCGCGCAGCCCCGACACCGGCGTGGCGACGACGATGAGCCCGTCCGGGTCCGACGCGGCATGCGCCACCGCACGCGTGAAATCGGGTTCGCAAACGAGTTTGGGAGAAAGAGAGATGCCGGGCAGATAGCCAGCATTGATGCCGCTGGCGGCCATCGCCGCGAGGTCGCCGGCATTGCGGCCCCACAGCACCACGTCGTGGGCGGTGGCCGCGTGGCTTGCCAGGGCGGTGCCCCAGGCACCAGCGCCAAGGATCGTGATTTTCATGACTTCAGGGGAGCCCTCTTCACCCACATCGTGGCGAAGAGGGCCGTCACATCAGTGACGCGCCTGGCTGCCGTCGGGCATGACGATGCCCGAACCTTCACCCTGCTGGCCGGCTTCGGCCATCGCGGCCTGCAGGCGTTGCTCGTACAGGGCCTGGAAGTTGATTTCCGAAAGATGGATGGCCTGGAAGCCCGCACGCGTGATCACGTCGGCGATATTGCCGCGCAGGTACGGGTACAGGATCGTCGGGCAGGCGATGCCGAGCAGCGGGTCGAGCTGTTCCACGGGCACGTTGCGGATATCGAAGATACCGGCCTGATGCGCTTCCACGAGGAACGCCACCTTTTCCTGGACCTTGGTGGTCACCGTACCGGTCACGACGACTTCGAAGATGCCTTCCTGCAGCTGGGCAGCGGCCACGTTGACCTGCACCTCGACAGCCGGCGCTTCCGACTCGAGGAAGATCTGCGGCGAGTTCGGCTGCTCGAGCGACATGTCCTTCAGGTACACGCGCTGGATGTTGAAGAAGGGCTGGTCGTCCTGCTGGGTAGCTTGTTGCTGGTCGCTCATGAGAGGCTTCCGGATTGACAGAGAAGGTACTGAGGCGGGTGCCGGCATGCGCGATCGCGCGGGCCGGGCCCGGTTGGAAAGCGCATATGGTACATGACGCGGGTAGCGAATTCACCCGGTAGTGGAGGAATCAGAATTTCGCGACCCGCCGGAGGCGACAGGCCGCGAAAGTGTGACGGAAGTGTGCCGCGCGCCGCGATCTCAGGCGGCGAGCAGCGGCACCAGCCCGCCCTGGCGGTCCAGCGCGGAGAGGTCGTCGAAACCGCCCACGTGACGTTCGTCGATATAGATCTGCGGTACGGTACGGCGGCCGGTACGCGACATCATTTCCTCCCGCTTGCCCGCCTCGCGGTCGATCATGATCTTCTCGATCGTCTCGACGCCGCGTTGGCGCAGAAGGCGCTCGGCCATCTGGCAATAAGGGCAAACCACCGTGCTGTACATGACGACGCGGGCCATGCGAAATCTCCTTCTGCTGAAAAAACTGCCGGTTACTTGACGACTGGCAAGCCAGCCTGCTGCCAGGCGGCCATGCCGCCCTCGAGCGCGTAGACCTCACTGTACCCGGCTTCCTTCAACGCTGCTTGAGCCTTCCCCAGGTGCTGGCCGGTCTGGCTGATCACGATGACCGGCGCGGTCTTGTCCTTGGCGAGCGTGGGCGCGCGGTTCGCGAGGTCGGCAAGGGGCGCGCTCTTCGCCTGCGGCATGTGGCCCTTCGCGTACTCGGCGGCGTCGCGCACATCGACGGCGACCGCATTCCGCTTGTTGATCAGTTGCGTGGCGGCGGCGGTATTGACGCTCTTGCCGCTCGTTCCGCGGACGATGGCCGGCCAGGCCAGGAGGCCGCCGGAGACCACCGCGATCGCGAGCAGGGCCAGGTTGTTGTAGTCGGCGAAGAAATTCACGTTGGCATTTCCGTTGGGTTGGGTCGGCGGCATTATAAAATACGCCGTTTGGCGCCACCCCTGATTTTCCAAGGTGCGGCGCGCGCAGGTTACTTACTCCCTGGAAGCAGCATGTACAAGCTCGTTCTCATCCGCCACGGCGAATCGACGTGGAATCTCGAAAACCGCTTCACGGGCTGGGTCGACGTCGATCTGACCGATACCGGCGCTGCGCAGGCGCGCCAGGCGGGTCAGCTCCTGAAGGAAGCCGGCCTGTCGTTCGACATCGCCTACACCTCCGTCCTCAAGCGCGCGATCCGCACGCTGTGGCACGTGCAGGACGAAATGGACCTGATGTGGATCCCGGTGCGCAACGAATGGCGCCTGAACGAGCGCCACTACGGCGCGCTGTCGGGCCTGAACAAGGCCGAGACCGCCGCGAAGTACGGCGACCAGCAGGTACTGGTCTGGCGCCGCAGCTACGACACGCCGCCGCCCGCGCTGGAGCCGACCGACGAGCGCGCCGCATACGACGATCCGCGCTATGCCAACGTGCCGCGCGAACAGATCCCGCTGACCGAATGCCTGAAGGACACGGTCGCCCGCGTCATTCCGCTATGGAACGAATCCATCGCTCCCGATATCCAATCCGGCAAGCGCGTGGTGATCGCCGCCCACGGCAACAGCATCCGCGCGTTGGTGAAGTACCTGGATCAGATTTCGGATGACGACATCGTCGGCCTCAATATTCCCAATGGCACCCCGCTCGTGTACGAACTGGATGCCAACCTGCGCCCCCTGCGCCATTACTACCTCGGCGATGCGGACGCGATCGCCGCTTCGCTGGCCGCCGTGGCCAACCAGGGCAAGGCACGCTGACCGTCCCGCGGGGGATTCGGGATGAACCGGCCACGCTGGCGAGGCATGCCGCCCGCCGCCAATGTGGCCGCGCCCACCGTCCCGCGGTGACGCGCAGGCCTTTTTTCCCGCACCCTCTTATACTGTCGGACAAATCTGGTCCGGGCACCCGCCGTGGCATCCGCCGCGGCGCCCGCTGGATTCCATCAGGCAAAATCCTCACACGTTCAGGCTGCCCTCATGCGTAAGTCGCTCAAGAACATTAGCCTCGTCTCCATCGGCGTCGTAGCCGGCGTGCTCGCCACGCTGCAGATTTCGGCGACGGCGCAGAACTCTTCCGGACCGCTGCCGCTCGACCAGTTGCGGCTGATGTCCGATATCTTCGGGCAGATCAAGCGTGAATACGTCGAGCCGGTCGATGACAAGAAGCTGCTGACCGAAGCCGTCAAGGGCATGGTCGCCAGCCTCGACCCGCACTCGGCCTATCTGGACGAGAAGGACTTCAAGGAACTGCAGGAAGGCACCCGCGGCCGCTTCGCGGGTCTCGGCATCGAGATCTCGCAGGAAGAAGGCCTGGTCAAGGTCATCAACCCGATCGAGGACACGCCTGCCTTCCGCGCCGGCATCCAGCCGGGCGACCTGATCACGCGTATCGACGACAAGCCCGTGCGCGGCCTGCCGCTGGAGCAGGCGGTCAAGCGCATGCGCGGCGAGCCGGGCACCAAGGTCACCCTGACGATCTACCGCAAGAGCGAGGAACGCACGTTCCCGGTCTCGATCACGCGTGCCGAAATCCGCGTGCAGTCGGTCAAGACCAAGATGCTCGACCGTGACATCGGCTGGATTCGCCTGACGAGCTTCCAGGAACGCACCGTGGCCGACCTCGGCCGCAAGCTGACCGAGATGGCGCAGAAGAATCCGAACCTGAAGGGCGTGATCCTCGATCTGCGCAACAACGGTGGCGGCGTGCTGCAAGGCGCCGTGGGCGTCGCCGCGGCGTTCCTGCCCGAAGACGCCACGGTGGTGTCGACCAACGGCCAGGTGCCGGACGCCAAGCGCGTGTACAAGGCGTCGTTCAACAACTACCGCCTGTCGTCGCTCGAGGACGATCCGCTCAAGGATCTGCCGCCGCTGTTCAAGAAGATCCCGATGGTCGTGCTGACCAACGCCTACTCGGCCTCGGCATCGGAAATCGTGGCCGGCGCGCTGCAGGATCACCACCGCGCGCTGATCATGGGCAAGACCACGTTCGGCAAGGGCTCGGTGCAGACCGTGCGTCCGCTGACGAACGACACGGGCATCAAGCTGACGATCGCGTACTACTACACGCCGACCGGCAAGTCGATCCAGGCCAAGGGCATCCGCCCCGACGTCCCGGTCGATCAGAACCCCGAGGGCGATCCGGACGACGCGCTGATCACGCGCGAGATCGATACCGAACGCCACCTGCACAACAAGCAGGAGTCGGAGGAGCCGGAAATGGCCGAGCGCGAACAGCGTCGCGTGGAAGAACTGCGCCGCCTCGAGGAAGAGAACGCGAAGAAGACGCCGGAAGAACGCGAGAAGGAGCGCCGCAAGAAGCCCGTCGAGTTCGGTTCGGCGGACGACTTCATGCTCCAGCAGGCCATCGCCCAACTGAGCGGCCAGCCCGTCAAGAAGTCGAAGTCGCGCCTCGAACTGACGCAGGCCGCCGGCAAGCCTGACGAGAAGCCCGACACCACCGCCAAGCCGGCCGACAAGCCCGCCGCCAAGCCTGCCAGCAAGACGGCGCCGGCCAAGCCCGCGCAACCGGCGCAACCGCCCGCGAGCGCTCCGATCGGCGAGCCGCTTGGTACGCCGACCGGCAAGGCGCGCTGAACCGGTAGCGCTGTCATACCCCTCTCACGGCCCGCGGTTGCACGACAGCGGGCCGTTTTTGTTTCCTGCCGCCATGAACGACGACCAACTGCTGCGCTACTCGCGCCATATCCTGCTGGACGAATTCGGTATCGAGGGACAGGAGCGCCTGCTCGCGGCGCGGGCGCTCGTGATCGGGGCCGGCGGGCTCGGCGCGGCCGCGCTGCCCTATCTGGCGTCCGCTGGCGTCGGCCATATCACGATCGTCGATGACGACGAAGTCGACCTGACCAACCTGCAGCGCCAGATCGTGCATACCACGGCCAACGTGGGCCGACCCAAGGTCGAGTCCGCGCGCGAGGCGATGCTGCGGATCAATCCGGACCTCGACATCCAGGTCGTGCCCCACCGCGTCAGCGAGGCCGAACTCGGGCCGCTCGTGGCGCAGGCCGACGTGGTGCTCGATTGCACGGACAACTTCACCACACGCCATGCGATCAACCGGGCCTGCCTCGCGCACCGCGTGCCGCTCGTCTCCGGGGCGGCGCTGCGCTTCGATGGACAGGTGAGCGTCTACGACCTGCGCGACCCCGACGCGCCCTGCTATGGCTGCCTGTTCCCGCCGTCGGAACCGGCGAGCGAGGCCGCGTGCGCGACGATGGGCGTGTTTGCGCCGCTGGTCGGCATGGTGGGTACGGTGCAGGCGGCGGAAGCGCTGAAGCTGCTGTCTGGCGTCGGCAAGCCGCTTGCCGCGCGGCTGCTGATGGTCAATGCCCTGACGATGGAGTGGACCGAGATGCGGCTGGCGCGCGCGCCGGACTGCGAGGTGTGTGGCGGGGACTGAATCGGAAGCTCAGGCGGAAGGTCAGGCGGAAGGTCAGGCGGAAGGTGAGGCGGAAGGTGAGGCGGAAGGTCAGGCGGAAGGTGAGGCGGAAGATGGGGCGGAAGCTGCCGAGGGGTGGTCATCGGTCCCGGGCGCCCTGACGGGGAGCCACCGCGGGGCCTGTGGAACCGATGACTGGATGAAGACAAGAATCCGAATGAGAACGGTTATTGCCTCATCGCGCACAAAAGCGGTGACGCCTTGTCAGCGTCACGCGCCGCGCCGGCTTATTCGGCGCCGGGCTCCATCTGCGATTGCAGATAGTTCTGCAGGCCAACCTTGTCGATCAGGTCGAGCTGCGTTTCCAGATATTCGATGTGCTCTTCGGTATCCGTGAGGATATCGACGAGGATCTCGCGGCTGACGTAGTCGCCCACCGACTCGCAGTACGCGATGCCTTCCTTGACCGTGGCGTGAGCGGTCTGCTCCAGCTTCAGGTCGCACTTCAGCATTTCGGGCGTGTCTTCGCCGAGCAGCAGCTTGTGCAGATCCTGCAGGTTGGGCAGGCCGTCGAGCATGAGGATACGGTCGATCAGGCGGTCGGCGTGCTTCATCTCGCCGATCGATTCCTTGTACTCGACATCACCGAGCTTCTTCAGGCCCCAGTGGCGGTACATGCGCGCGTGCAGGAAATACTGGTTGATCGCGGTCAGCTCGTTCTTCAGCTGCGCGTTCAGATGCTGGATGACCTTCTTGTCACCTTTCATACGGGGCTCCTAAGTGTGCAAGCGGGCCCGGTGTGAATGCGGAATTCGCGAAAGCACAAAAGCGCGCCGCGGATCTTGTCCGCTGGCACGCTGCATACTTCACAAATTCTGGTGGATCAAAAGCTCAGGCAACAAGCTCGGAGCGTTGATCGTTCGCGACTGCCGGGTCCCGAGCGTCCATTATCGCATGTGGCGCGGAAGCCGAACAGGAAGAAATCTCCACAATCTGAATCGTCGAGATCTTGGGGGCGGGAGACATATTGCGCACAGCAGCCACGCCTTCGGCGAGCACTTCCTTCGCGCAATCGGTGCAACGTCCGCAGCACGTGCCAACGCCGAGCGTTTCGGCTAGCTCATCCATGGTCGAAACGCCAAGATGGGCAGCGCCGTGAATCTCGTGATCGGTGACCTGATTGCAGATGCAGACGTACACAACATACTCCTCGGGGGCTGGGGGCCTCGTGCGACACCGGCATGTCAAGCACGATGAGAGGAGATTAACAGAGATCGAAAATGATAACAATTCCCATTAAACGGCTGTGGTCTATCCGCGGCGGGGGGCGCGGAGACCGTCACTTCCGTGCTTGAATTTGCGACGAAAGTGACGGCGAATCCATGAGGGAAATCGCAATAACCCTTCGAATCTCAGGGTTGTGCCACGCGCTGGAGCGCGGCGGCGAGCTCGTCGGGTTCATACGCGGTGAGCACCTGATCCACGAGGGGACCGAGCCGCTCGCAGTCGGCGTGGATGACCTCCTGCTTCACGCGCAGCAGCTGCGAGGGGTGCATCGAGAACTCGCGCAGACCCATGCCGAGCAGTAGGCGCGTCATCGCGGGATCCCCCGCCATTTCGCCGCACACCGCGACGGGCACGCCCGCGCGGTTCGCCTCGCGGATCGTGCGCGCGACGAGCTGGAGCACCGCCGGATGGCACGGATCGTAAAGGTGCGCCACGGCGTTGTCGGCCCGGTCGATCGCCAGGGTGTACTGGATCAGGTCGTTGGTGCCGATGGACAGGAAGTCCATGCGCCGCAGGAACAGCGGCAGCAGCAGCACGGCCGCCGGAATCTCGATCATCGCGCCGACCTTGACGCCCGGGTCGTACGGCAGGCCGCGCTCGTCGAGCTGCCGCTTGGCTTGCGCGATCAGGTCCAGCGTCTGCGTAATCTCGCTGGCATGCGCCAGCATCGGGATCAGCAGCCGCACGGGGCCGAATGCCGAGGCGCGTAGCAGCGCGCGCAACTGGGTCAGGAACATCGCCGGCTCGGACAGCGACCAACGGATCGCGCGCAGGCCCAGCGCGGGATTCGGCGCGGTCTCGAAGTCCTCGTTGCGCGAGTCAAGCGGCTTGTCGGCGCCGATGTCGATCGTGCGGATCGTCACGGGCAGGCCATGCATCGCCTCCACCGCGCCGCGGTAGGCCGCGAACTGTTCATCCTCGCCCGGCAACTCGTCGCGGCGGTTCATGAACAGGAATTCGGAGCGGAACAGGCCCACGCCCACGGCGCCGGCAGCCAGCGCGGAACCCGCATCCTCGGCCATCTCGATATTGGCGAGCAGCTCGATCTCGAGGCCGTCGAGCGTGACGGCGGGCGTATGCCGCAGCCGCTGCAGGCGCTTCTTTTCCAGCGCGCGTTCGCTCTGGCGGTGGCGGTATTCCTCGAGGATGATCGGCGACGGATCGACGATGACGAGGCCCGCGTCGCCATCGATGATGATCCAGTCGTCCTGGCGGATCAGCTCGCTGGCGCTCTTGACGCCCACCGCGGCGGGAATGTCGAGGCTGCGCGCGACGATCGCGGTATGCGAAGTCCGGCCGCCGAGGTCCGTGACAAAGCCGTGGAACACGGTATGGCGGAACTGGAGCATGTCCGCCGGGGAGATATCGTGGGCGACGACGATGACGCCGGGCGCGGGTTCGCCGTCCGGCGCCAGCGCGGGCACGGGCGCGGGGGCCAGCACGGGCGCGCCGGCAAGCACCTTGAGAATCCGCTCGACCACCTGCTCGATGTCGGCCTTGCGCTCGCGCAGGTACTCGTCCTCGATCTCGTCGAACTGACGCATCAACTCCTCGAGCCGCGTGGTCAGCGCCCATTCCGCGTTGTAGCGGCGGTTGCGGATCAGCGCCTCGGGCTCCTCGGACAACGCTTCGTCGTCGAGGATCATCGCGTGCACGTCGAGGAAGGCGCCCATTTCCTCCGGCGCATCGCGCGGCAGGTCCCGCTTCAGCGTAACCAGTTCCGCGCGCACCGCGGCCCGCGCGTCGCGCAATCGCCCGACCTCGGCTTCTATCCGGTCCTCATCCACCAGATAATGCGAGACGTCGAGCGCAGCGGGCGCGAGAAGATGGGCGCGCCCGATGGCGACCCCACGCGAAACCGGAATGCCGTGCAAGGCAAAGGGCATGAACCGCTCCGATCAGGAACGTTGAAGAAACCTGCGTTACTCACCCTCGCCGAAGCGATTGGCGATCAGCGCCAGCAGGGCGTCCATCGCCTCCTGCTCGTCGGGACCGTCGATCTCGAGCGTGACCGTGGAGCCGATACCCGCCGCCAGCATCATCACCCCCATGATGCTTTTGGCATCGACCTGCCGCCCATTGCGCGACATCTTGACCTGACTCGAGAACTTGCCCGCCAGCTGGGTCAGTTTGGCCGAGGCCCGGGCATGCAGCCCGAGCTTATTGATGATGGTGGTGTCCCTCTGCAGCATATTTATCGGGGTGGTTGGCTTGTTGATTCTGAACAGTGGTGGCACCGACCTGCAGCACGCCCTGCGCGCCGCCGGCGAGGGCCTTGGTCGCCAGCTGGTCGAGCTTTTCCGCGCGATAGCAGATGGCACGGACCAGCATGGGCAGATTGACGCCGGCCAGCACCTTGACGCGGCCGGGGTCGGCGAGACGCGCGGCGATGTTCGCGGGCGTGGCGCCGAAGATATCGGTCAGGACGAGCGCGCCGTTGTCCTCGGAGACCGCGGCCAGGCGTCGTCGCGCCTCGGCCAGCACGGCAGCGGGGTCGGCATCGGGCACGACGTCGATCGCCTCGAGCCGCGGCGGCTGGCCGCAGTAGACGTGGGCAGCGCAATCGCGCAGCGCCGAAGCCAGCGGTGCATGCGCGATGATGAGGATTCCTGCCATGGTGGTGAGCGCGTTGGGATGCTCGAATTGTAGCAGGCCCCCCTTCGCGCCATTCCGCTTATCCGGCCGCCTGTGGTGCGCTAGCCTCGGTCCGCTTCCGCCACTGCCGCTTCCAGCGCGTCGATGAACATGCCCGCGACGTCGAAGCCGGTCTGCTGCGTGATTTCCTGGAAACAGGTCGGGCTCGTCACATTGACCTCGGTCAGGTAGTCGCCGATCACGTCGAGACCCACGAGCAGCAGGCCTTGCGCCCACAGTCCCGGAGCCAGCGTCTCCGCGATCTCGCGATCGCGCGCGCTCAGTTCCTGCGCACGACCGAGGCCGCCCGCGGCGAGGTTGCCGCGGACCTCGCTTCCCTGCGGAATACGCGCAAGCGAGTACGGCACGGGCTTGCCGCCGATCAGCAGGATGCGCTTGTCGCCCTCCTTGATGGCCGGGATGAAGCGCTGGACCATCAGCGTGCGCGCGCCGTTGTCGCCGAGCGTCTCGACGATCGAGCCAAGATTCATGGCGTCCGGCCCGACGCGGAAGATCCCCATGCCGCCCATGCCGTCCAGCGGCTTGACGATGATGTCCTGATGCTCGGCGTGGAACGCCCGAATGCGGTCGGCATCGCGCGTGACCAGCGTCGGCGTGACGAACTGCGGATAGCGGCCGATGGCCAGCTTCTCCGAATGGTCGCGGATCGCGCGCGGCTTGTTGAAGATGCGCGCCCCTTGATCCTCCGCCAGCTCCAGCATCCACGTGCTGGTCACGTATTCCATGTCGAACGGCGGGTCCTTGCGCATCAGCACCGCGTCGAACGCCGCCAGCGGCTGCCGCCCGGGCTCGCCGAGGTTGAACCAGTCGTACGCGTCATCGCGGAGTTCGAGCGGACGCACGGTGGCCTCGACCACGTTGTCCGCGAGCGAAAGCTGCGACTGCAGGCAGAAGAACAGCTCGTGCCCGCGGGACGCCGCCTTGGTCATCATCGCGTAGGTGGAGTCCTTGTACGTCTTGAAGGTCTCGAGCGGATCGGTGATGAAGAGAATGCGCATTGTCGTCTTCTAAGGCGTGCCGTCGGCGATCAGAGGATGGGATTCGGGTCGGTCTTCTCGAGCTCGATCGAGGCGGCCAGCAGCGCAAGGCGTGCCACCACGCCATACATATAGAAGCGGTTCGGCACGGCCGCGCCGGGCTTGGCGTGGCTGTCCGGGATCCCGTTCGGCGCGAAGGCCAGAGGCACGAAGTGCATGCCGGGCGCGTTCAGGTTCTCGTCGTTGCCACGGCCCGTGTGGACGCGATAGAAGCCGCCCACCACGTAGCGGTCGATCATGTAGACCACCGGTTCGGCGACCGCCTCGTTGACCTTCTCGAACGTGTGCACGCCTTCCTGGATGATGACGTCGGAGACCTCGAGGCCTTCCTTGACGACGCTCATCTTGTTGCGCTCCTTGCGGTTCAGGCCCTTGACCTCGGACGGATCGCGCACGGTCATGATGCCCATGCCATAGGTGCCGGCATCGGCCTTGACCACGACGTACGGCGTTTCCTTGATGCCGTACTCGCGATACTTCTTGGCGATCTTCTTGAGCACGCCTTCCACCGCGTCGGCCAGTTCTTCCTCGCCCACGCGCTCGTGGAAATCCACGCCCGACGTGCGCGCGAAGTACGGATTGACCATCCACGGGTCGATGTCGATCAGGCGCGCGAACTTCTTGGCCACCTCGTCATAGGCGGCGAAGTGGCTGCTCTTGCGACGCGTGGACCAGCCCGCGTGCAGCGGCGGCAGCAGGTACTGCTCGTTGATGTTCTCGAGCACCGGCGGCACGCCGGCCGACAGATCGTTGTTCAACAGGATCGAGCACGGGTCGAAGTTCTCGAGGCCCAGGCGGCGGCCCTTGGTGCCCAGCCGCGTCAGCGGCTCGACGACCAGCGTCTGGCCGTCCGGCAGCTCGATCGGGGTGGGTTCGGTGATGTCTTCCGACAGCGAGCCCAGCCGCACGTTGAGGCCGGCCTGGCGCATGATGAGCGACAAACGGGCCACGTTCTGCAGATAGAACATGTTCCGCGTGTGACGCTCGGGGATCAGCAGCAGGTTCTTGGCGTCCGGGCAGATCTTCTCGATCGCGGCCATGGCGGCCTGGACGGCCAGCGGCAGCATTTCCGGGGCGAGGTTGTTGAAACCGCCCGGGAACAGGTTGGTGTCGACCGGCGCCAGCTTGAAGCCGGCATTGCGCAGGTCCACCGAACAGTAGAACGGAGGCGTATGTTCCTGCCATTCCAGCCTGAACCAGCGCTCGATGGACGGCGTGGCGTCCAGTATCTTCTTCTCGAGTTCGAGCAGTGGACCGTTCAGAGCGGTGATGAGATGCGGGACCATATCCATCCTAATTGATCGTCTTTATTGTCCGCCCCGATTGTAGAGGAACGGCCAATAGCCTGCAGGCATGGTTCGCATAACATTATGCGCAGGCTGGTGAATGCAGCCGATATGGGGTCGATCGGGCGGATTTCAAACGGACGGCCGGCGGGATAAAAAAGGGCGGCGGGCGCCGGGGCAAAAAAGCGTGGCGGGCGCCGCGATACCAAAAAAAAAAGCGCGGCGGGCGCCGCGCTTTCAAATGGCCTGACAGATACGGGGAGCGTTCTGCAGGTGGAGGAAACTGCCTCACTGGCACTGTATGTGCGCTCCCACTCAAAGACAATTGAGACTTTTTAAGATCGGAGTTAAGCACTCTGCGAATATTGACTCCCGGACCTGTCCCGCCCCGCGCGGCCCGTTGCGCGGCCTTGCCTGGCGGGCGTCAGAAAAGAAAAAGCCCGGCACGAGGCCGGGCAAAACTCCTGAGAGAAGATTCCCAATCAGCTCTCCAGCACAACACTTTTGTGGATCACACCTCGTAGGCGGTTTCGCCGTGGGAGGTAATGTCCAGACCTTCGCGCTCTTCCTCTTCGGGAACGCGCAGGCCAATCAGCATGTCAACCAGCTTGAAGGCCACCAGGGCCACGATGCCCGACCACACCACGGTGGTCAGCACGCCTTCGAACTGGATCCAGACCTGTCCGGCGATCGAGTAGTCGTCCGCCACCTTGTTGGCCACGTAGTCGTAGATGCCGACGCCGCCGAGGCTCGGGGCCGCGAACACGCCGGTCAGCAGCGCGCCGACGATACCGCCCACGCCGTGGACGCCGAACACGTCGAGCGAGTCGTCCATGCCCAGCATGCGCTTGAGGCCAGTTACGCCCCACAGGCACAGCAGGCCGGCGACCAGGCCCATCACGATCGAGCCCATCGGACCGACGAAGCCGGCCGCCGGGGTGATGGCCACGAGGCCGGCGACGGCGCCCGAGGCACCACCGAGCATCGAGGGCTTGCCCTTGCCGATCCACTCCCCGAAGGTCCACGACAGCACGGCGGCGCAGGTGGCCAGCAGCGTGTTGACGAAGGCCAGGGCGGCACCGCCGTTGGCTTCCAGACCCGAGCCGGCGTTGAAGCCGAACCAGCCGAACCACAGCAGCGAGGCGCCGACCATCGTGAACGTCAGGCTGTGCGGACGGATCGCTTCACGGCCGAAGCCGATGCGCTTGCCATACATGAAGGCGCCCACGAGACCGGCGACGGCCGCGTTGATGTGCACCACCGTACCGCCGGCATAGTCGAGCGCGCCCTTCTGGAACAGCCAGCCAGCCTTCGCGGTAGCTGCGGTCGCGGCGGCGGCGTCGGTGTAGGCGTCCGGACCCGGCCAGAACCAGACCATGTGGGCCATCGGGATGTACGAGAACGTGAACCACAGGACCACGAACACGAGCACGGCCGAGAACTTGGCGCGCTCGGCGAAGGCGCCGATGATCAGGCCGCAGGTGATGGCCGCGAAGGCGCACTGGAAGGCGAAGAAGCCCAGTTCCGGCACGACGACGCCCTTGCTGAAGGTCGCGCCGACGGCGTCGACGTTGAGGCCCTTCATGAACAGGCGATCGGTGCCGCCGAAGAACGCATTGCCTTCGGTGAACGCGAAGCTATAGCCGTAGATCGCCCACAGGAGCGACACCAGCGAGAAGATCACGAGGCACTGCATGAGCACCGACAGCATGTTCTTCGAGCGGACGAGGCCGCCGTAGAACAGCGCGAGGCCGGGCAGCGTCATCAGGATCACGAATGCGGTGCAGACCAGCAGCCAGGCGGTGTCGCCCTTGTTCGGGACCGGCGCGGGCGCAGCGGCCGGCGCGGCTTCCGCGGCGGCCGGCGCTGCGGCAGCGGGAGCAGCTGCAGCGGCCGGTGCCGCAGTGGCGGCAGCGGCGGGGGCCGACGCTTCGGCAGCGGGCTTGTCCTGCGCCACGGCAAGGGTGGACGTGCCGAGTGCGGCCGTGCCGAGGGCCAGCGACATTGCGCCGGCTGTCAGGATTCGCTTGAACCAGGTTTTCATTGGATTAACCTCTTGTCTTTGTGTCTCTGTCTCACAGGGCATCGCCGCCGGTCTCGCCGGTGCGGATGCGGATGACCTGTTCGATCGGTGCGATAAAAATCTTGCCGTCACCGATCTTGCCGGTGCGTGCCGACTTCTCGATGGCTTCGATGGCGCGATCGACCACGTCGTCCGGCACGGCGACTTCGATCTTCACCTTCGGAAGGAAGTCGACGATGTATTCGGCGCCGCGATAGAGCTCGGTATGGCCCTTCTGGCGTCCAAAGCCCTTGACCTCGGTCACGGTAATGCCGGACACGCCCACGTCGGACAGTGCTTCGCGCACCTCGTCGAGCTTGAACGGCTTGATGACTGCAATGATGAGTTTCATCGGGTTTCTCCTGTTGGCGGCGCCGTGCACGGCGCCGCGCGGCCGGATGCTTGTTTAGAAAGTCTTGGTGATCGATGCCCAGGCCGTGGCCTTGCCGACGTAGCGGCCACGGGTGTTCGTGTAGACCGACTTGTCGGCATTCGTGTCGATGTACGCGACGGCGATGGAGAAACCCTTGCCGAGGTCCTTCGTCAGGCCGACCTTCCAGTCCGTGTACGACGCGTCGCTGAAGTTGGCCACGTGCTGGTAGCCCACATGGGCGTTGAACGTCAGGTCCCAGAAGTTCAGCGGCACGTTGGCGCCGAGGTCTACGTAATAGCTGTTCTTGCTGTCGTCGAAGCCAAACAGGTTGGTCACGGCGTGCGAGTACTTCAGGAACACGGGGCCCCAGCCGATGCCCGCGTAGAGTTCCGTAGTGTAAGGACGCGTGGTTGTGTAGCCGCCCGGGTAGTAGTACTCGAGCACGCCCACGTCATAGTTGAATTCCAGTTCCGACACCTTGAAGGTGTTCTTGAAGCCCGCGTAGAAGTCCATTTCCACCGGCGCCGACACCGACGAGTCGGCGTCCTCGAGCCAGCTGATGCTCGAGTTCCAGTTACCGACGTAGAAGCCGCTGGAATGCGAATAGTCGAAACCACCCTGGATCGCCGGACGACGGTTGGTCTGGCTGATACCGCGATAGCGGTAGTCGGTCACCAGTGCCACGTTAGCGGAGAACGTGTGCGGCGACGCTTCCTCGGCGGGCGCTGCGGCGGGGGCCGCGGCATCCGGGGCGCTCTGGGCGAGCGCGGCGGATGCCGCAAGGCTCAACAGGGCCGCACTGACGCTGACTGCGAGGGTCGACTTCTTCATGGGTGATTCCTCCTTTTCCTCAATCTTCATGGGCTCGTGAAGCTACTGTTCTTGAGTGTGGCCCCGCTCTGTATCGCGGCTGGCTCTTTGGCTTCATTACTGCAACAGGCGTGCCAGCCTGTATCGCCGATGAAATTCATGGAGGTTTCGGCGGTCAAACAGATGGACGTGCGCCGTCAGAACCACTTTTGCCCAGATGGATGGAGCCAGTCGTGCTTTCGCGAAAACACGAAAAGATGCGGGCAAACCCTTGCCACGGCTTTCATGGCGGGCGCCAAGGGGTCATAATCCGCGTCATGCGGGGGCCGAAAAGTCGTGTAACCTGCGCGCGGTCGTGCGGTGGGCAAACCACAGGGGCGGTGGCGGCGAGCGCGCCGTGCCCCCGGCGGGAATTGCCCCATCGCAGTGCATGACCATGCCGGGGCGAACCCAGTGCGCCACGCGCGTGCACAAACAAGGTGCGAGCGTGCGGGACGCGGCGCAAGCCTCTCGAACCGTTATCCGTTTTTAAGGAGTTTCGCCATGAAACCGACCGATCTCTTCAACGATCTGCAGAGCAAGGTCAGCGAGGCGTTGCGCAATTCGCCGGCCAAGGACATCGAGAAGAACGTCCGCAGCATGATGAGCCAGGGCTTTGCGCGCCTCGACCTCGTGACCCGCGAGGAATTCGACGTGCAATCCCAGGTGCTGGCCCGCACGCGTGCCCGTTTAGAGGAACTCGAAGCGCGCGTGACCGAACTCGAGCGGAAGCTCGGGGCGGGGACTGGCACCCCTACGGGTGGCGGCGGCGTCTGACGACGGCCCCCTCCCCTCACGCGCCGAAGGCCGCCAGCGATGGCGGCCTTCTTCTTTTTGCCCCAGCACGTGCCCGCACGAAAGGAAGCCGCCCCCTGCCCCAACGTCAACGAGAGCCATGACCCTCGCCGTATTGCACAGCCGCGCGCTGACGGGCATCGACGCCCCGCCGGTATCGGTGGAAATCCACCTGGCCAACGGCCTGCCCGCGTTCAATATCGTCGGGCTGGCCGAGACCGAAGTGCGGGAGGCACGCGAACGCGTGCGCGCCGCGCTGCTCCATTGCGCGTTCGACTTTCCCAGCCGGCGGATTACCGTGAATCTGGCACCTGCCGACTTGCCCAAGGAGTCGGGGCGCTTCGACTTGCCGATTGCATTGGGAATTCTCGCCGCGAGCGGGCAGTTGCCGGGAGATCGGCTCGACGATTTCGAGTTCATCGGGGAGGTGTCGCTCTCGGGTGAGCTACGTGCCGTGCGCGGTGCGCTCGCCATGGCAATGGGGCTCGCGCGGGACAACATCGCGCGCGCGCGTTTTGGTTCCGATGCGCGGACGTTCATCGTACCGGCCGGTAACGGGCCCGAGGCCGCCCTCGTGGACGGCCTGCGGGTGCTGCCGGCGGACACGCTGGCCGAGGTCTGCGCGCATCTCGGCGGCAAGCCCGAGCATCAGATCGGCGTCGCGCGCGCGCCATCGCTGGTCACGAGCGCCGCGGAGGTTCCGGACCTGCTCGATGTGCGAGGGCAATTGCAGGCCCGGCGCGCGCTGGAGATCGCCGCGGCGGGACAGCACTCCGCCTTGCTGGTCGGCCCGCCGGGCACGGGCAAGTCGATGCTGGCGCAGCGGTTCGCCGGGCTGCTGCCGCCGATGACGCCCGACGAGGCGCTCGAGGCGGCCGCGGTGTCGAGTCTGACGGCGGGAGGATTTCAGCCATCGGTGTGGGGCCGCCGGCCGTTTCGCGCGCCGCATCACACGGCATCGGCGGCGGCGATGGTGGGCGGCGGCGGAAATCCACGGCCCGGCGAGATTTCTCTGGCGCACCATGGCGTGCTGTTTCTCGACGAGTTGCCCGAGTTCGAACGACGGGTACTCGAGGTCTTGCGTGAGCCGCTCGAGACCGGGCGCATCACGATTGCACGGGCGACGGCGCATGCCGATTTTCCCGCGCGGTTCCAGTTCATCGCGGCGATGAATCCCTGCCCCTGCGGGTACCTCGGCCATCCTTCGCGGCCGTGCCGTTGCACGCCGGACCAGATCCGGCGCTATCAGTCGCGGGTGTCGGGGCCGTTGCTAGATCGTATCGATCTGCAGCTCGAGCTGCCGGCCCAGAGTCATGAGGAGATGCTCGATGGGCCGGTCGGCGAGGCCAGCGCGGCGGTGCGCCTGCGCGTGATCGCGGCGCGCGAGCGGCAGATGGCGCGGCAGGGCAAGCCCAACGGCGATCTTGGCGGCCGCGAGATCGACGCGGCGTGTCCGCTCGACGATGCGGCGCAGGCGTTGCTGCGCGGGGCGATGCACAAGCTCGCCTGGTCCGCGCGGGCGTACTTCCGCGTGCTCAAGGTGGCCCGCACGATCGCGGACCTCGACGGCGCGGACACGCTCGCCATCCGGCACGTCGCGGAAGCGATCCAGTACCGGCGGGCGTTGCGGAGTGGCTAGTGGCTAGTGGCGCGATCCACGACCGGCGGTTCCAGCGGCGGGGGTGGCGGTTCCTCGATCGGGGGCAGGTCGGGCGGGATGCCCGGAGGCGGCGGGATGTCGGGCGGGGGTTCCCGATGGGCGTGAAGGGGGACGCGAAGGGGGACGTGAAGGGGGACGTGGAGGGGGACATGAGGGTGCATGGGCGCTCCTTGCAGGGACTGCTTCCCATTGAAGCAAACCGGGGCAGCGTTCGCCACCCGCGGTTTGCCACGCCGGCTCAGGCGTGATGGCGGCGCACGAAGAACAATGCGGTGCCCACGGCCATCAGCACGCTGCCGAAGAAGCGGTTTTGCCAGCGCAGCGCGCTCGCATTGCGGAACAACCCTTGCATGCGCGAGGCCAGCAGCGCGTAGCCATGCATCACCGTCAGATCCACCGCGCACATCGTCACCGCGAGGATGGCCAGCTGCGTGGCCAGCGGATGCGTCGTGTCGATGAACTGCGGCAGCACGGCCACCATGAATACGATGCCCTTCGGATTGGTCGCGTTGGTCAGCACGCCCGTCGCGAACCGCCGCTCGCGGCTCATCATCGGCACGCGGACGGGGCCGGCCGCGTTGTTGGCCCCGTTGTTGGCCTCATTGTTGGCCCCATTGTCGCCCTTGACCTCCACCCGCGCGCGCCATTGCTGGATGCCGAGGTAGATGAGGTACAACGCGCCGACGGTCTTGACCGCGAGGAACGCGTGCTCGGACGCCAGCAGCAGCGCGCCGAGGCCACCGCCCGCGATCAGCAGGATCATCACGAGGCCGACCTGCAGGCCAAGGATCGTTGTGGTCGCGCGGCGGACGCCATAGGACAGGCCATGGCTCATCGACAGCACGGCGCCGGATCCCGGCGACACCGCGATGACCCAGCATGCCGCGAAATATGCGACCCAGACTTCCCAACGCATTGCTCGTACTCCGTTTGGTTTCAATAAGGATGGAAGCCGGTCAGGAACTGCTCGACCTGCTCCGATTGTCGTTGATCGCGCGCGGCGTCTCCCGCTTCCAGCACCACGGCCTGATAGACATGCCTGCCCGACGCCACGAGCCGCGCCGTGAGGCGGCGCGGCGACTGGTCCTGCGGGGAGATGCCGGCCACCTGCACCTCCACGGCATCGAGCGCGATGGCGGGCGCTGCCGCGGTCGTGACCTTGACCGCGCGCGCGCTCGGAGGCTCGCTGGTGTGCGTGCCGAGGTTTGCGGCGAGTCCCGCCTGCATCGACTCGAGGGCCTGCTGGCGGAGCGCGGCGTCGTCTTCAGGCAGCGTCACGACGCCCACGGCGAACAGCGTGTCGTCAATGCGGGCGGCTTCCATGGTCATCGGCAGCTTGCGGCCCGCGATCGAGACGTCTCTCGCGGCGCGGGTGGGCTTGGCCGGATAGAGCGCCGCATAGCCGCCCTCTTGCGAGACCGTGGTTCGCCAGTCGTAGCGGGGGGAGCAGGCGGACAGGGCGAAGGCGACCAGCAGCACCAGCAGCATTCGCAGCGGAGAGAGGGACGGCAGCAACGGCAGCGGGGGCAAGAGACGAGGCATGCGGGTTCGTGGGCTCGCGGGGCCGCTAGCCCCGTGTCAGTCGGCGGCATCCGCGGGGCCGTATGGTGCCCGGCGCATGCGGAACCTTACAGCGGTTAGCGGCGCAAATCGCTATTATCGGGGAAAGCCTTGTCTCGGTGACGCCTCATGATTTCCCTCCCCCGCCACTCGCTCCGAATGTCTCGCCTGCTTGCCGCCGCGGCGCTGCTGCTCGCGACGGCGGCCTACGCGGCCACGGCCGATCATTTGCCGTGGATGACCGACGTGCCGGCGCAGACCGCCGCGGCCGGCAAGGCTGGCGAGCCGCTTGTGGTGCTCGTGAGCCTGCCGGGGTGCGTGTATTGCGAAGCCGTGCGGCGCAACTATCTGGCGCCGCAGGCGGCGTCGGGCGAGATTCGCGTGCGGGAGATCGATATGACGTCGGACGTGCCTGTGCGCGATGCGGATGGCACGATGACCACCGCGCGGGCCTGGGCGCGGGCGCGCAACATCAGCGCGGCCCCTACCGTGCTGTTTCTTGACCGTAACGGGCGCAACGCCGCCGCGCCGCTGCGGGGGATGTCGCCGGATTTCTACGGCGCGTATTTCGAACAGGCGCTCGATACCGCGCGGGAAAAAGTGGCCGCCGCGCGCTGAGGGTGGCCACCCGCGTGCCAAGCGGCGCGGCTGCGGCGGAATGACGCAGGCCCGTTGCAGGGCGCGCGATCAACGACGGTAATTCCCACGCGGCAGTAGAATAGCCGTCATCGCGGGCTCCCACCCCGCCCGTCCCCATCACGGACCGCCATATGTCGACCTCCGCTACCTCCGGCAGCAAGCGCCTGCCCATCGCCATCGCCGCCCTCGTCATCGTGGCCGTGCTCGGCTGGTTTGGTTTCCGGGCGCTGTCGCCGGCCAACGCCGCGCCGGCCGCCACCTTCACGCTGCTGTCCGGCGACAAGGTCGGCACCGCGGACCTAAAGGGCAAGGTGTATATCGTGAATTTCTGGGCCACGAGCTGCACGACGTGCGTCAAGGAAATGCCCGACATGGTCAAGACCTACAAGCAGTTCAAGGACAAGGGTCTCGAGTTCGTCGCCGTGGCAATGAACTACGACCCGCCCATGTACGTGATGAACTACGCCAAGACGCGCGAACTGCCGTTCAAGGTCGCCATGGACTCCGATGGCACGGCCGCCAAGGCATTCGGCAACGTGCAGCTGACGCCGACCACGTTCGTCGTGGACAAGAACGGCAAGATCCTCAAGCGCTACGTAGGCGAGCCCGAGTGGGACGCCCTGCACAAGCTGCTGGAAGGCGCGCTCGCGGCGTAACCACCGCCGGCCACTGCCCCCCGCTGTTCATCACTTAAGGGTGCCGTAAGGCACCTTTTTTGTTGTGCGCTTGATTCCGCATGCTGTATGCATATACAGTGGGCGCCAGCTTTCGTCCTTGCCGCCCGCCGTGTCCATCGAACTTGCCCCCGACGTCACTTCCGCGTCAATCGCCCAGCCGTCTGCTCCGCCGAGCTACCTCGACAAGCTCAATCCCGAGCAGCGCGCGGCGGTGGAACACGCCGGCGATGCGCCGCTGCTGATCATCGCGGGCGCCGGCTCCGGCAAGACCAATACGCTGGCGCATCGCGTGGCGCATCTGGTGCTCGCCGGCGCCGATCCGCGCCGCATCCTGCTTTTGACCTTCTCGCGCCGCGCTGCGGCGGAGATGGGCCGGCGCGTCGAACGGATCGTCGATCAGGCACTGGGCACGAACACCGGCGCGGGCCGCGCGGCGCTGCAATGGTCGGGCACGTTCCACGCGATCGGCGCGCGCCTGTTGCGCGAATACGCGGAGACGCTAGGCCTCGCGCAGAGCTTCACCATCAGCGATCGCGGCGACTCGGCGGACCTGATGCACGTGGTGCGCCACGACCTCGGCCTGTCGGAGCAGACCTCCCGTTTTCCGCGCAAGGAGACCTGCCTCGCGATCTACTCGCGCGTGGTCAATACGCAGTTGCCGCTCGAGGTCGTGCTGAAGACCCAGTTTCCGCGCTACGCCATGTGGGCAGAGGCGCTGAACGGCCTGTTCGCGGGTTACGTGGAAGCGAAACAGAAACAGCAGGTGCTCGATTACGACGATCTGCTGCTCTACTGGGCACAGGCGATGCAGGAGCCCGCTATCGCGCAGGACATGGGCGCCCGCTTCGACCACGTGCTCGTCGACGAATATCAGGACACCAATGCGCTGCAGGCATCGATCCTGCTCGCGCTCAAACCCGATGGCCGCGGCCTGACCGTGGTGGGCGACGACGCGCAGTCGATCTACGCGTTCCGCGGCGCTACCGTGCGCAATATCCTCGATTTCCCGAAGCACTTCACGCCGGCCGCGCATCAGGTCACGCTGTCGCAGAACTACCGGTCGACGCAACCGATCCTGACCGCGGCGAACGCGGTCATCGGTCTCGCCGCCGAGCGCTTCACCAAGGACCTGTGGTCGGATCGCGAATCCGCCGAGAAACCTGGCGTGGTCGTCGTCAACGACGAAGCCGATCAGGCGCGCTTCGTGGTCGAGCAGATTCTCGCGCGGCGCGAGGCGGGCCTGACGCTGATGTCGCAGGCCGTGCTGTTCCGCGCGGCCGACCATAGCGCGCAGGTCGAGATCGAACTCGCGCGCCGCAATATCCCGTTCGTCAAGTTCGGCGGCCTGAAGTTTCTGGAATCGACGCACGTGAAGGACGTAATGGCCGTGCTGCGCTGGTTCGAGAATCCGCGCGACCGCATGGCGGGCTTCCGGACATTGCAGCTGTTGCCGGGCGTGGGGCCGAAGACGGCCGGGCGCGTGCTCGATGGGCTGGAGAGCGCGATGTCGTTATCGCCCGCCTCCCCCCTGGATGCGCTGTCGGCCTTCGACCCGCCACCCGCCGCGGCGCCGGCGTGGGCCGAACTGCTGACGCTCGCGAATGCGCTCATGGTGCCGGCCACCGCGTGGCCCTCCGCATTCGAGCAAGTCATCGCGTGGTACGAGCCGCACCTCGAACGGCTGCACGACGATGCCGCCGCGCGGCAGGCCGATCTGCAGCAACTGGAACGCATCGCCGCGACCTATGCCTCGCGCGAGCGTTTCCTGACCGAACTCACGCTCGATCCGCCGAGCGCGTCGAGCGATGAATCGGGGGTACCGTCGCGCGACGAGGACTACCTGATCCTGTCGACGATCCACTCCGCGAAGGGGCAGGAATGGAAGGCGGTGTACGTGCTGAATGCGGTGGATGGCTGCATGCCATCGGACCTTGCCACGGGCACCACGGAGGAAATCGAGGAAGAGCGGCGGCTGCTGTACGTGGCGATGACGCGCGCCAAGGACCACCTCGATGTCATCGTGCCGCAACGCTTCTACGTGCATCAGCAGGTGGGCTTCGGCGACAAGCATGTGTACGCCTCGCGTACGCGCTTCCTGCCCAATCGCGTGATGCCGAACTTCTACAGCCGCTCCTGGCCGCCGCCGCCGATGCCGGGCGATGCCCCGGCCAGGGCGCCGTTGCCGAAGATGGATCTCGCGCAGCGCATGCGCGGCATGTGGAAGTGATCGGCGCTTACGGTTACAGCCCGTACCGTTTGATCTTGTCGTACAGCGTCGCCTTGCCCACCTGCAGCAGATCGGCCGCCTGACTCACCGCGCCGCCCGTGCGCGCCAGCACGTCGGCGATGACCGCGCGCTCGTAGTGCTCCATGCGCTCGCGCAATGGCTGCGTGTCGTCGTGCGCGTCGATCTTCGCCTGATTGCCCTCGGGCACGCCGAGCACGAAGCGGTCGGCCGCATTGCGCAACTCGCGCACGTTGCCGGGCCAGGGGCGCTGCATCAGCGCCTGCCGTTGCGTCTCCGACAGGATCGGCGCGGGCCGCTGGTAGCGCACGGCCGACACCAGCATGAAGTGTTCGAACAGCGGCACGATGTCCTCGCGCCGGTCGCGCAGCGGCGGCAGCGGAATCGTGACGACGTTGAGGCGGTAGTACAAATCCTGCCGAAATACCCCCTGCTCCACCAACGCTTCCATATCGCCCTTGGCGGCCGCGACGATGCGGACGTCGATACGGATCGACGCGTTCGAGCCCAGCCGTTCCAGCGTCCCTTCCTGCAACACACGCAGCAGCTTGACCTGCAGCGCCAGCGGCATGCTTTCGATCTCGTCGAGGAACAGCGTGCCGCCCGAGGCGTGTTCGAGCTTGCCCACGCGCCGCTTGCCCGCGCCCGTGAACGCGCCGGCCTCATGGCCGAACATTTCGCTCTCGAAGATCGACTCGGGCACCGCGCCGCAATTCAGCGCGATGAAAGGCGCCTCGCGCCGCGTGGACAGCGCATGCAGGCTGCGCGCGACGAGTTCCTTGCCGGTACCCGTCTCGCCGTTGATCATGACGGGCACGTCGGTGGCGGCGACGTTGGCGATGAGGCCGCGCACTTGCTCGATCGCGGGCGACCGGCCGATGATGCGCGTGCCCGCGGCGGGCCCGGCGAGCTCGCGCCGCAACGCCACGTTCTCCAGTTCGAGCGCGCGGCGTTCGAGCGCGCGCCGCACGGTATCGGTCAGGCGATCGGCGCCGAACGGCTTTTCGATGAAGTCGTACGCGCCCTCGCGCATCGCCTGCACGGCCATCGTGATATCGCCGTGGCCCGTGACGAGAATCACGGGCACGCCGGGCGCCACGTTGCGGCAGTGATGGAGCAGGTCGAGTCCGCTGGCGCCGCCAAGGCGCACGTCGGTGACCAGCACGCCGGGAAAATCGGGCGCGAGGTGCGGCATCGCCGCTTCCGCGGACGGCAGCGCCAGCACGGAGAATCCGGCCAGTTCGAGGCTCTGTGCCGTGGCCTGTCTCACCAGCGGCTCGTCCTCGACGAACAGCACACGCAAACCGTCTTGCATTTTCAGTTCCTGCTTCAGTGATGGACGGGCTGGTGCGCCCGCCGCAATGTCACCACGAATTCCGCGCCGTCCTCCACGTTGCGCGCGGCGAGTTGCCCGCCGAATTCGCGCACGATCGACGTGGAAATCGCGAGGCCGAGTCCGAGGCCCTGCCCGATCTCCTTCGTCGTGAAGAACGGCTCGAAAAGGCGTGGCAACGCTTCGGCCGCGATGCCGCCGCCATTGTCGCGCACCGTCACCGTGACCAGCGATTCATTCGACCTGACGGTGATGTCGATACGCCCCGCCACGCGCGCGGACGCAATGGCGTCGAGCGCGTTGCCGACGAGGTTCAGCAGCACCTGCTCCAGCTTGAGTTCGTCCGCCCACACCGAAATATCGGCGAGGCCAGAGACGTCGTCGCCATCGTCTATCCCATGCACGGCGATCACGGTGCCGGCCGTGCGCGGCGCGGTAATCGCGAGCACATGATCGATCGCCGCCCGCACGCGTACCGCGTTGCGCCGCGGCCGCGCCTTGCCCGCGAAAAGCTTGAGCTGCCCCGTGATCTTGCCCATGCGCTCGGTCAGGTCCGCAATGGCCGCGAGGTTGCCCGTGGCGGCATCCAGCTGGCCGCGTTCCAGCAACACGCGCGTGTTGTCGGAGAACGTGCGCAGCGCGGCGAGCGGCTGGTTGAGTTCGTGCGTGATGCCCGCGGCCATCTGCCCGAGTGCCGCAAGCTTGCTTGCCTGCACGAGTTCGTCCTGCGTGGCGCGCAACTCCTTCTCCGCGCGAGTGCGCTCGACCACCTCGCCTTCGAGCTGCTCGTTGATGGCCATCAGGTCCGCCGTGCGCGCCTCCACGCGGCGTTCGAGTTCGTCGTAGGCGGCCTCGAGCAACCGGCGGCTGTACTGCATGTCGCGCGCGCGCTGGCGGCGCTGGCGCAGGTTCACGAGCAACAGGCAGACGCAGGCGTAGGCGAGCGCCGCGCCGATGGTCGCGTTGCGGGCGGCGGACAGCACCGGCTCCAGCGGCGCCATGACCTGCATGGTCCATCCGGCGGGCCCGACCGTGCGGCTGATTTCGAGGTAGCGGCCGCGGTCGTCCTCAAGGTCGAGCCCCACACGCTCGGCAATCGCCTCGGTCGCATGCTTGTCCGCGCCCACGCGGACGAGCCGCGCGCCGTCGGGCAGCGTCGTTTCCGCGATCCAGCGGGTGATCGGCGACCTGAGCGGCTCCAGCGGCAGCGGGGTGACGTCCTTGTCGTGGTACTGCCGCGTGTCATAGAGCTCGGCCCGCAGATCCGCGGGCAGCGGCCGCAACGTGCGGTACTGCCATTCGGGCACGGAAGACAGGAAGATCACGCCATGGTCGTCGCTGACCATCAGCGGCTCCGCGCTGCCGCCGCCGGCGCGCTGGAACCATTCGAGGTTGAGCTTGACGACGGTCACGCCGATGACCTTGCCATCGGCTTCGACCGGCTGCGCGATGTAGTAGCCGGGTTCGTCGTTGGTCACACCGATCGCGTAGAAGCGGCCGATGTCGCCCCGCGCGGCGATCTGGAAATACGGACGGAAGCGGTAGTCGGTGCCGACAAAGCTGCCGGCCTCGCCATGATTGCTCGCGGCGAGCGCGATGCCATTGGCGGCGATCACGTACGTGGCGGAGGCACGCGCGCGGCGGTTGACGTCGACCAGGTAGGCATTGGCCGCGTCGATATGCGCACGGTCGTTGGGATTCTGCAGCAGCCCGCGCACGAAAGGATGCAGCGAGACCAGCGCGGGGAGGAATTCGTAGCGGTCGAGCGTGCTCTCGAGCGTCGCGGCGTAGCGGTCCGCGCGCGTGGCCGTCGATTGCTGCAGCCCGGCGATGCCGCGCTGCACGGAGACCAGCCACGTGAGCGCGCACAGCACAAGCAGACCCGCCGCGAGCGCGGCCGCGAAGGCCCACCACCGCGACATGGCGCCCGGTGCGTCCGGCGCGTGCGGCGCGACCCCGTCGCGCGGAGCGGCGGGGTCGTGGACCGTGAGGAAGTCGTCGGAGTGGGGCATCGGCGCGCGGGAAGAAACCTGCGCCGATGATACCCGCTGGCGGCGGGCCCCGGACGACACGTCAGCGGGCGCCCTGACCGGCGTCGGCGAGCCCGACGGAATCATCTTCGCCACGCAGCACGCGGTTGAGGCGCGCCCGATCCAGTTCGCGTTCCCATGCGGACACGACGACCGTTGCCACGCCGTTACCGATGATGTTGGTCAGCGCGCGGCACTCGCTCATGAAGCGGTCGATGCCGAGGATCAGCACCATGCCCGCCACGGGGATGTCCGGCACCACGGCCAGCGTCGCCGCCAGCGTGATGAAGCCGGACCCCGTCACGCCGCTCGCGCCCTTGGACGTCAGCATCGCCACCGCGAGGATGGTCAGCTGCTGCCACAGCGTCAGGTCGATACCCGTCGCCTGCGCGATGAACACCACGGCCAGCGTCATGTAGATGTTGGTGCCGTCGAGGTTGAACGAGTAACCGGTCGGCACCACGAGGCCTACCACGGGCTTGGAGCAGCCGAGGCGCTCCATCTTCTCCATCAGATGCGGCAGCGCGGCTTCCGAGGAGCTCGTTCCCAGCACGATCAGCAGTTCTTCCTTGATGTAGGAGACGAAGCGGATGATCGAGAAGCCCGTGAAGCGCGCGATGGTGCCCAGCACCACGAGCACGAACAGCACGGCCGTGAAGTAGAACGTGCCGATGAGCTTGAGCAGCGGCACCAGCGAACCCAGACCGTACTTGCCGATGGTGAAGGCCATCGCACCGAACGCGCCGATGGGGGCGACCTTCGTGATCACGTGGACGATATGGAAGAACACCTTCGAGACCTGATCCACCATGTCGTGAATCACCTTCGCGCGGTCGCCGACGACGCCGAGGGCCGAGCCGAAGAACAACGACACCAGCAGGATCTGCAGGATGTCGCCATTGGCGAATGCGCTGAAGATCGTGTCCGGGATGATGTGCATCAGGAATTCGACGCTGCTCTGGCCGTGGGCCTTCGATACGTATTGCGAGATCGACTTGGTATCGAGCGTCGCCGGATCGATGTTGAAGCCGACGCCGGGCTTCAGCAGGTGGGCGGCGCACAGGCCGATCAGCAGCGCGAACGTCGAGACGATCTCGAAGTACAGCAGCGCCTTGCCGCCGACGCGGCCGACCTTCTTCATGTCGCGCATGCCGGCGATACCGGAGACGACCGTACAGAAGATGATCGGGCCGATGATCATCTTGATGAGCTTGATGAAGGCATCGCCGAGCGGTTTCATCTCGACAGCCGTGCCGGGCCAGAAATGGCCCAGCACGATGCCGACGAAAATCGCGAACAGCACCTGCACGTACAGGATCTTGTAGAAGGGTTTCCTCATGATGTCGTCCTCGGTATTTGACCGTGACGGATGCCGTGGACCGGCAACCGATTTCCGCACGTCTCGGAATTGCGACGCGTCTGGTTGTAACCTTTTGCAACGCGCATGCCAGTGCATACATGGTGACTAACCCATTGATTCGAAACATTTTCCCGATTCGACTCAGCATCAATGCTCCGGCTTTCCGGAAATCCGGAAACGACGCGTCCGGATTTCCGGAAGAAATAGCGATGTAAAGAGCACTTAAAGGCCGGTCGCGAGCGGCTAAAACATCATCCGAACGGGTCTGGCACCCCCGCGGCGGCGCCAGATTCCGGAAATCCGGGCATGCCCCAAAACGGGTTGCGGGCGTGCGGGGACGTATAATTGCGAGCTTCACTCGATCGCCCCGTCCGCCGCATGAGCAGCCACTTCAAACACCACGTCTTCTTCTGCCTGAACCAGCGCGAGAACGGCAAGGCCTGCTGCGCCGACCACAACGCGAAGGCGATGCAGCAGTACGCCAAGAAGCGTTGCAAGGAGCTCGGTATCTCGGGCGAAGGGCGCGTGCGGATCAATCAGGCCGGTTGTCTCGACCGGTGTGAACTCGGACCGGTGCTTGTGGTCTACCCCGAGGCCGTTTGGTACACCTTCGTCGACGAGCAGGACATCGACGAGATCATCGAGAGCCATCTGGTCAACGGCAAGCCTGTCGAGCGCCTGATGGTCGATCGGTAAGCGTCCGTCGTTGCCACCGTTGGCAACGTTGCTGTCCGTGCAGTTCCGCTTTCCCCCTGCTTTGCATCCCTGAGCCCGTCCAGACGTACTCCTGCCCGCTACCATGAACGCGCATACCGAGGTTCTCTCCATTCCCGGCCCCGTCGGCGCCATCGACATCTCAGTCGATCGCCCGCAGAACGCGCCCGTGCGCGGTCTCGCGCTGGTCTCGCATCCGCATCCGCTGTTTGCCGGCACCAAGGACAACAAGGTCGCGCAGACGCTCGCGCGCACCTTCGTGGCGCTCGGCTATGCGACCGTGCGGCCGAACTTTCGCGGCGTCGGCGGGACCGAGGGCGAGCATGACAAGGGCATCGGCGAGCAGGACGATCAGCTCGCGGTCATCGCGTGGATGCGCCAGCAGACCGCGTGGTCGCCGGACGTGGCCACGCTGCCCCTCGCGCTCGGCGGCTTTTCGTTCGGCAGCTTCGTGACCACGCATGTGGCACGGCGGCTCGCCGAAGCGGGCACGCCCGCACAGCGCCTGGCGCTCGTCGGTACGGCCGCGAGCCGCTGGGAGGTCTGCGACGTGCCGGCCGACACCATCGTGATCCATGGCGAGCTGGACGACACCGTGCCGCTGGCCAGCGTGCTGGACTGGGCGCGGCCGCAGGAACTGCCCGTGATCGTGATCCCGGGCGCCGATCATTTCTTCCATCGAAAGCTGCACCTGATCAAGCAGCTCATCGTCAACGCCTGGGCGACCACGTCTGCCTGACGTTTATTCTTTTTCGAATCTTGGGTAATACAACAATGATGAACAGAGCCATGCCGCACCTCGCGCCCATCGCCGCCGTCGCACTCGCCGCCACTCTGGCCACCGCGCCCATGGCCGTGCTCGCGCAGGGCGTGCCGATGCCGCAGGTTGCCGCCAAGTCCTGGATGCTCTACGACGTGACGAGCGGCCAGGCCCTTGCCTCGCAGAACGCGGACATGCGAATCGAGCCCGCGTCGCTGACGAAGCTGATGACCGCGTACCTCGCGTTTGCCGCGCTCAAGGAAAAGCGCCTGACGCTCGAGCAGACCGTGGTGCCGACCTCGCTCGTGCTGAAGGTCAAGAGCGACGAGTCCCGCATGTTCATCGAGCCGAACAAGCCCGTCAGCGTGCAGGACCTGCTGCTGGGCCTGATCGTGCAGTCGGGCAACGATGCCGCGCTCGCGCTGGCCGAGGCCGTGGGCGGCTCGGAGGAAGGCTTCGTCAAGATGATGAACGACGAGGCCGCGCGCATGGGCCTCAAGGGCACGCACTTCACGAACACGGACGGGATTCCCGACCCGAACCACTACACGACGGCCGTGGATCTGGCCACGCTGACCACGCGCCTGATCAACGACTTCCCCGAGTACTATCCGATGTACTCGCAGAAGGAGTTCACCTATAACAAGATCAGGCAGCCGAACCGCAACCGCCTGCTCTACATCGACCCGACCGTCGATGGCGTGAAGACCGGCCATACGAAGTCGGCCGGCTACTGCCTGATCTCGTCGGCCAAGCGCCCGCTCGCCAATGTGCCGAACGGCTCGCGCCGCCTCGTGTCGATCGTGATCGGCACCGTGAGCGAGCAGACGCGTACCGCGGAAAGCCTGAAGATCCTCAACTACGGCTTCCAGTTCTTCGACACGCTGCGCCTGTACGACAAGGGCCAGGTGCTCGCGACGCCGGACATCTACAAGGGCAAGTCGGGTACCGTCAAGATCGGTGTGGCCACCGAGACGTTCGTGACCGTGCCGAAGGGCACCGGCGGCCGCCTCAAGCCTGTGCTGGAGCGCCAGGAACTGCTGATCGCGCCGATCTCGGCGGGCCAGCAGGTCGGCACCGTCAAGCTGATGGACGGCAATACGAAGGTCGGAGAGTTCCCGGTGGTTGCGCTCGAGGAAGTGCCCGAGGCCGGTTTCTTCGGCCGCCTGTGGGACACGATCCGTCTCTGGTTCAAGCGCAAGTAATTCGTTGAGGACAGACGACATGAGCAACGATCCGAAAGACACGAACGATGCGACCGACGCGACCGAAGGCGTAACGCCGCGCGAGTCGCTGATCGAATACCCGAGCGATTTCCCCATCAAGGTGATGGGCGCGATGCAGGACGGCTTCGCCGAAACCATCGTGGGCGTCGTGCAGGGGTTCGATCCCGAGTTTCATGCGGGCAAGATGGAAATGCGCCCGTCGCGCAACGGCAACTATCTGGGGCTGACGGTGACCGTGCGGGCGACGAGCCGCGAACAGCTCGACAACCTGTATCGCGCGCTGAGCTCACACCCGATGGTCAAGGTGGTGATGTAAGTGAATGTGATCACCCTCAAGCCGGGCAAGGAGAAGTCCCTGCTCCGGCGCCACCCGTGGGTCTATGCCACGGGCATCGCCACGACGAGCGGCCGCTGCGAACCGGGCGCCACGGTGACCATCCGTGCCGCGGACGGCCGCTTTCTCGCGCGCGGGGCCTATAGCCCCGAATCGCAGATTCGCGCGCGCGTGTGGACCTTCGACGAGGACGAACCCGTCGATCACGCGCTGATCAAGCGCCGTGTGTCGGCGGCGATCGCGCATCGCGGGCAATGGGTGCGCGACACCGACGCCGTGCGCCTCGTGTTCGGCGAATCGGACCGGATCCCTGGCCTCATCGTCGACTACTACGGCAATGGCGAACGCGGCCAGCTCGTGTGCCAGTTCAACTCGGCCGGCGTGGAGCAGTGGAAGACCGCGATCGTGCAGGCCCTGGTGAAGGAGACGGGCTGCCCGAACGTGTACGAGCGCTCCGACGCGGCCGTGCGCGAACGCGAGGGCCTGCCCCTCGTGACCGGCGTGCTCGCGGGCGCCGAGCCCGATCCCGCACTATCGGTGACCGAGCATGGCGTGCGGTATTACGTAGACGTGCGCAACGGTCACAAGACGGGTTTCTACGTGGACCAACGCGACAACCGCAAGCTGGTCGGAGATCTCGCGCAGGGACGCGAGGTGTTGAACTGCTTCTGCTACACGGGCGGATTCTCGCTGGCCGCGCTGCGTGGCGGCGCGACGGCGGTGACGTCGATCGACTCGTCCGGCGAGGCGCTCAAGATCGCGGCGAACAACGTAACGCTGAACGGCTTCGACGCGGAACGCGCGACGTGGCTGGACGCGGATGTGTTCAAGACGCTGCGCAATTTCCGCGCGGAGGGCCGCCAGTTCGACCTGATCGTGCTCGATCCGCCGAAGTTCGCGCCATCGGCGCAGCATATCGACCGCGCGGCGCGCGCGTACAAGGAAATCAACCTCGTCGGCATGCAGCTGCTGCGGCCTGGCGGCCTGCTGTTCACGTACTCGTGCTCGGGCGCGATCAGCATGGAACTGTTCCAGAAGATCGTGGCGGGCGCCGTGACCGACGCGCGCGCCGATGCGCGCATCCTGCGCCGGCTGTCGGCCGGCACGGATCATCCGATGTCCGCGGCATTCCCGGAAGGCGAATATCTCAAGGGCCTGCTGCTGGAAAAGATCTGAAGCCGATTGTCTTGGGACGGTAACAATGGCCACCTATGATTCGTTTCGCGGTGGACGCATTGGCAGGTGCCCCACCGCCTCTTCTTATCAGTCTTCGTGGTAATTGCCCCGCAGGTTAGAACCCTGCGGGGTATTTTTTTGCCCGCGAAACTCCCTATAATCGACCGGTCATCGAACGATCGTTCGTAAAAAAGGAGACCTCATGCCCGCCGCCAAGCACCTGCCGCCGGTCCTGCAAAACCTGACGTTGCCCGTCATCGCCTCCCCGATGTTCATCGTGAGCTATCCCGAACTCGTGCTTGCGCAATGCAAGGCGGGCATCGTGGGCGCGTTCCCGGCGCTGAATGCGCGCCCCGCGGAACTGCTCGACGAGTGGCTGACGACGATGCAGGAAGCGCTGGCCGCGCACGTGGCGGCAAATCCGGGGGCGCGCGTGGGGCCGATCGCCGTGAACCAGATCGTGCACGCGTCCAATGCGCGGCTCGAGCATGACGTGAAGGTGTGCGTCGAACACAAGGTGCCGATCTTCATCACGTCGCTGCGCGCGCCGGTCAAGGAGATGATCGATGCCGTGCACAGCTACGGCGGTATCGTGCTGCACGACGTGATCAACCTGCGCCACGCGGAGAAGGCCATCGAAGCCGGGGTGGATGGGCTGATCCTCGTCGCGGCGGGCGCGGGCGGCCACGCGGGCATGCTCTCGCCGTTCGCGCTCGTGGGCGAAGTGCGGCGGATTTTCGACGGCCCGATCGCGCTGTCGGGCTCGATCGCCACGGGCGACGCGGTGCTGGCCGCGCAGGCCATGGGCGCGGATTTCGCTTACGTGGGCACGCGTTTCATCGCGTCGCAGGAGGCGCACGCGAGCCCGGAATACAAGCACGCGATCACGCATTCGGCGGCGGCGGATATCATCTACACCAACCTGTTCACCGGCGTGCACGGCAACTACATCCGCGAGAGCATCTTGAACTCGGGGCTGGACCCCGAGAACCTGCCCGTCGCGGACAAGACCAAGATGGACTTTTCGAGCGGGTCTTCCAAGGCCAAGGCGTGGAAAGACATCTGGGGAGCAGGCCAGGGCGTGGGCCAGATCCACGATGTGCCAACCGCGGGCGAGATCGTCGCGCGCATGAAGACCGAATACGATGCCGCAAGAGCCCGGCTCGCCATCCCGCAAGCCAACGCCTGACGTTTCGCGGGACATTCCCCTCGACGACGCGCAGGGTGGTCCGCGCCTCGTACGCGCCGTGCGCGCGCTCTGGGTCGCGCTGGGCGTTATCAGCCTCGTGCTCGGCGTTATCGGCATCTTCCTGCCGCTGCTGCCGACCACGCCCTTCGTCCTGCTGGCCGCAGCATGCTTCGCGCGCGGCTCCCGGCGCTTCCATTCGTGGCTCGTCACGCATCCCCGTTTCGGGCCAACCATCCTCGACTGGCAGACGCATCGCGCCATTCCCTGGCGCGCCAAGGTATTCGCGCTCTCCACCATGTGGGTGTCGATGGGCACCACGGCGTGGTTTTTGCGAGCGCGACCCTATGCGTCCCTGACGCTGATCGGCATTGCGCTGGCGGTCAGTGTCTGGATGCTGCGGTTGCCCACGCGGGCGCCGTCCGGCCTTTCCACGCGCCAATCCGAAGGCCGATCCTCCCAGTCCTAGCAGGACCGGCTTCAATCGTAGCGCCGCGCGTCCTCGATGGTCCTGCCGTCCTGCGGCAGCGAACCGGCCGGCACGAAAGCCACCTCTCCGCGCAGCCGCATGACCTCCCGGATCGACGTGCCGATCGCCGTCGCCAGCGCGGCGTCCTCGCGCGTGGCATCGCAGTGCAGCGTCATCACGTCCGCGCCGACCGTGCCCGTGACGACGAGCCGTGCCGCGCGGATCTCGGGATGGCGCCGTACGACCTCCGCCACCTGCCCCGGATAGACGAACATGCCCTTGACCTTCGTGGTCTGGTCCGCGCGGCCTAGCCAGCCCTTGAGCCGGATATTGGTGCGTCCGCACGGACTCGCCCGTTGCGCGGAATCGGCCACGATCGCCGAGAGGTCGCCCGTCCCGAAGCGGATCAGCGGATAGTCGCCATTGCCAAGCACGGTCACTACTACCTCGCCGGTCTCGCCTTCGGGCATCGGCTTCGTGCCGCCGGGCTCGACGATCTCCACGAGCACGCCTTCATCGACGACCCAGCCGTCGCCGCCATCGGTCTCGTACGCAATGAGGCCCACATCGGCGGTGCCATACATCTGCCGCGCGGTAATGCCGTGGTCATGCAGCCACGCGCGCAGCGGCGGCGGGCACGCCTCGCCCGACACCAGTGCCTTGGTCAGGCTCGCGCAACGCAGGTCCATCTCCGCGCCGCGCTCGATCAGCAGCTTCAGGAACGACGGCGTTCCCGCGTAGGCGGACGGCTGCAGGCTGGCCAGGGCTTCCACCTGAGACTCGGTCTGCCCGACGCCCGCCGGAAACACGCAGCATCCCAGCTGATGCGCGCCCGTTTCCATCATCATGCCGGCGGGCGTGAAGTGATACGAAAACGTGTTGTAGACGAGCTCGCCTGAGCGGAAGCCCGCGGCGAACATCGCGCGCGCCACGCGCCACCAGTCGCCCGCATGGCCATCGGGTTCGTGGATGGGCCCCGGCGAGCGGAACAGGTGGCGAAGGCCGCCGATGGGCGTCGCGTTGAGCCCGCCCAGCGGCGGGGCAAGGCGCTGCCGCGCGGTGAGGTCGGACTTACGCGTGACGGGCAACCGCGCGAGCGCCTCGCGTGTGCCAACGGCGCGCGCATCGACATGGCCGAGCAGTTCGGCAAAGTACGGCGCGTGCGACTGCGCATGCGCGACCTGCCGCGATAGCGCCGCCATCTGCGCGTGCTCGCGGACCTCGGGCTCGCGCGTCTCCAGGGTGTCGAAATGGGCCTGCTCCATGGATCGATCCTTCATGCCAGCCAGCGCTTGCGCCGGCGATAGCTCTTGACGTCGCGGAACGATTTGCGCGCCGCGCCTTCCGCATCGTTGGCCGCCACACCGAGGTAGAACTCCTTGACGTCCTCGTTGGTGCGCAGCGACTCGGCGTCGCCGTCCATCACGACACGGCCGTTCTCGAGGATGTAGCCGTAGTCGGCGTAGCGCAGCGCGACCATCGTGTTCTGCTCGGCCAGAAGAAAGCTCACGCGTTCGCGCGCGTTGAGGTCGCGCACGATCTCGAAGATCTCCTCAACGATCTGCGGCGCGAGGCCCATCGACGGTTCGTCGAGCAGGATCATCGCGGGCTTGGCCATCATCGCCCGGCCAATCGCGCACATCTGCTGCTCGCCACCCGACGTGTAGCCGGCCTGCGACTTGCGCCGCGTCTTCAGGCGCGGAAAGTACCCGTAGATCTTCTCGAGCTCGTCGCGCGTGGCGGCGCGCGACAGCCCCCGCGTGTAGGCGCCCGTCAGCAGGTTCTCCTCGATCGTCAGGTGTGCAAAGCAGTGGCGGCCCTCCATGACCTGGATGACGCCGCGGCGCACGAGGTCGTTCGGCGTGAGCCGGTCGACGCGATTGCCCTGGTACGTGATCGATCCCTTGGTCACGTCGCCCCGCTCGGCGTGCAGCAGATTCGAGATCGCCTTGAGCGTGGTGGTCTTGCCGGCGCCGTTGGCGCCGAGCAATGCCACGATGCGGCCCTCGGGCACCTCGAGGGAGACGCCCTTGAGCACAAGGATCACGTGGTCGTAGATGACCTCGATGTTGTTGACGGTCAGCATGATGGAGCCCGTGTCAGGACTTCACGCAACCCGGCGTGATGCCCTTTTCCTTGGCGTACTGCGCCGCGGTGGCCTTGAACAGCGGGTGGATCAGCGCCTTGTTGCCCTCGATCCAGTCCGACACGACGACCCACTTGCTGCCGTCCCACTGCTGGATCTTCACCTTGCCCGACCCCTCGTGGTTCTCGCATGACGTCTTGATCTCGGGCAGCAGGCCCGTCGCGCCGAGCTGCTGCAGCCGCGCATTGGTCACGTTGAGATTCTCGAACGCCCACCGCATCTGGTCGCCGTTCATGACCTTGCCCTTGCCGAACTTGTCCTGCGCCACGCGGATGGCTTCCACGGTGACGACGGCCGCCGACACGCCGCGGTTGTAGAGCACCGAGCCGACCTTGTTGCGGTCCTGCATGTTGCCCTTGCTGGCGCCGTAGACCACCTTGTCGATGTCCGAGATCAGCGGCACGTTACGGCCCGCCACGTTCCACGTCGCGCTCATGTAGCCCTTGGCCGCATCGCCCGCGGGGACGGTGTCCTCTTCGGAGCCAGCCCACCATGAACCGATCATCTTGTCGCGCGAGAAGCCGACCTTCTGCGCGGCCTTGAGCGCCGTCTGGTTCATCACGCCCCAGCCCCAGAAGATCACGTAGTCCGGATTCTCCTGGCGGATGCGCAGCCATTGCGCGCCCTGCTCGTTGCCGGGGTGCGCGACGGGAATCTCGACGAGGTTGAACTTGTTAAGCTTCGATTCCGCCTGCAGCGCAACGATCGGCTCCTTGCCATACGCCGAGTCGTGATAGAGGTAGACGATTTTCTTGCCCGCGAGCGAACCGCCGCTCTTCGATTGCAGGTACTTCACGATCGCCGACACCTGCATCTGATACGTGGTGACGAGCGGGAACGCATACGGGAACACGGTGCCATCCACGGCGTCCGTGCGGCCATAGCCCATCATGACGAGCGGCACCTTGTCGGCGGCGGTCTTGTCGACGAGCGCGTACGAGATGCCCGTCGACATCGAGTGATAGGCCGTTCCCTTCGTCGTCGCGTTCTTCGCCTTCAGGCGCTCGTAGCACTCGACGCCCTTGGCGTTGTTGTACTCGGTCTCGCACTCTTCCCACGACAGCTTGACGCCGTTGACGCCGCCGTCCTTGAGGTTGACGTAGTTGAGGTAGTCGATGAAGCCGCCGTAGAACGACTGGCCGTTGGCGCCGTACGGACCGACGCGATAGCTGGGCAGCGCGACGAACTGCTCGGTGGCCTGCGCGAACGCGGCGCCGGCCGGCGCGAGCAGCGCCATGGCGGTGCCTGCCGCGAGCGCGGCACGCCACAAGTTGCGGATCTCGAATGCCATGACTGTCTCCTGTTCTGATGTTTGTTTTTCTGACTCAATGCGGGAAAGGCCACAAGCGCAGCTTCTCCTTCCCGATCTGCCACAGCCGCGCCAGCCCATGCGGTTCGACGATCAGGAAGAAAATGATGAGCCCACCGAACACCATCAGCTGGATATGCGAGACGGTGGCGTTCGTGAACGGCAGGTTGAGCGTGGAAGCGATGGCCGGCAGCGTGTTGTCCAGGAAGATCGGCAGCAGCAGGATGAACGCCGCGCCGAGGAACGACCCGAGAATGCTGCCCACGCCGCCGATGATGATCATGAACAGCACGCGGAAAGACAGGTCGAGCGAGAAACCGTCTGGCTCGACCGAGCCGAGGTAGCAGAACGCGTAAAGCGCGCCGGCCACGCCGCAGTAGAACGAACTCACGGCAAACGCAAGCAGCTTCGTCCGCATCAGGGGAATGCCGATGACCTCCGCAGCCACGTCCATATCGCGAACCGCCATCCATGCGCGTCCCGTGGCCGACCGCACAAGATTCTTGGCGAGCAGCGCCAGCACGGTGACCACGCCGAGCACGAACAGGTACTTGCGCACGGGTGTGTCGAGCGGCAGGCCGAACAGGTCCAGCCGCTGTGCGGTGATCACACCCGACGAGCTGTTGTTGGAGAACCAGGGAAACTTGGTCAGTGCCCACACCACGAAAAACTGCGCGGCGAGCGTGGCGACGGCGAGGTAGAAGCCTTTGATGCGCAGCGAAGGCAGGCCGAATGCCACGCCCACCAGCGCCGCCGACAGGCCCGCCAGCACGAACGTGAGCAGCACGGGCAGGCCTTCGATGCGCAGCTGGAAGTTGTAGGCGGCGTACGCGCCCACGGCCATGAACGCCGCCGTCCCGAGCGACAATTGCCCCGCATAGCCCGTGAGGATGTTGAGGCCGAGCGCGGCCAGCGAGAAGATCAGGAATGGGATCAGGATCGCGCTGAACCAGTATTCGCTGCCGAGGAACGGCACGGCGATGAAGGCCACCGCCATCAGCACGGCGAAGCCGATGCGGTCCTGGCGGATGGGGAAGATCTGGCTGTCCGCGACGTACGATGTCTTGAACTGGCCGGCTTCACGATAGAGCATGTTGACTCCCTGGTAGGCCGTCAGACGCGGTCGATGTGTTTCTCCCCGAACAGGCCCTCCGGCCTGACGAGAAGGAACAGCAGCGCAAACACATAGGGAAACCATCCCTCGATGCCGCCGAAGTTGCCGCCGAACATCGACTGGAACACCGGTGGAATATAGATCTCGGCAAGCTTCTCGGACGCGCCGATGATCAGCCCGCCCACGATCGCGCCGGGCACCGACGTAAAGCCGCCGAGGATCAGCACCGGCAGCGCCTTGAGCGCGGTGAGGGTCAGTGCGAACTGCACGCCATTGCGCGAGCCCCAGAGCATCCCTGCTACCAACGCAACGAAGCCCGCCACGCCCCACACGATCGCCCAGATATGCTGCAGCGGAATGCCCAGTGACAGCGCCGCCTGATGGTCGTCGGCCACCGCCCGCAATGCGCGGCCGACCTTCGTGTACTGGAAGAACAGCGCGAGCGTGGCGACGAGCACGGCGGCGATGCCGGCGGCAGCAAGGTCGAACTTCGAGATCACGATGTTGAAGTGCGTGAGGATCGATTCGATCGGCTCATCGACGATGCCCAGCTGGATCGGCCGCACTTCGTTGCCGAACAGCAGCGGCCCCAGGCCTTCGAGGAAGAACGAAAGCCCGATCGTCGCCATGAACAGCGTGATCGGCGGCTGGTTGACGAGCTTGCGCAGCACGAGCCGTTCGGTGCCGATGCCGACGATCACCATCACGAAGAACGCGCCGATGACGGCCGCCCACATCGGCATGCCCTTGTCCATCAGGCCCACCACCGCAAGCGCGGCGAAGTAGACCATCGCACCCTGCGCGAAGTTGAAGACGCCGGACGCCTTGTAGATCAGCACGAAGCCGAGCGCGACGAGCGAATACATCAGGCCCGACAGCAAACCGCCCAGCAGGATTTCGAAGAAGAAGGTCATGTCGTCAGCCTGCTGGCGTTAGTGCGAAGCGCCTAGATACGCGCGAATCACGTCGGGGTTGGCCTTGACCTCTTCCGGCGTGCCATCGCCGATCTTCTTGCCGTAGTCCAGCACGACGACGCGGTCCGAGATGTCCATCACCACGCCCATGTCGTGCTCGATCAGCACGATGGTCGTGCCGAACTGCTGGTTGACGTCGAGAATGAAGCGGCACATGTCCTGCTTTTCCTCGACGTTCATGCCGGCCATCGGTTCGTCGAGCAGCAGCATCGATGGCTCCGCGGCGAGCGCGCGCGCCAGCTCCACGCGCTTCTGCAAACCGTAGGGCAGCCGACCCACCGGTGTCTTGCGGATGGCCTGAATTTCCAGAAAATCGATCACCTCCTCGACCTTCCGGCGATGGCGCATCTCCTCCGCGCGAGCGGGTCCCCACCACAGCGCATGCGCGAAGATGCCGGAGCGGAACAGCGTGTTGCGTCCCGTCATGATGTTGTCCAGCACCGTCATGCCCTTGAACAGCGCGATGTTCTGGAACGTGCGCGCGATGCCCTGCCGCGCGGCCGCGGTGGGATGCATCTGCCGCCGCTCTTCGCCGCGAAATACGATGCGTCCCTGCTGCGGGTGATACACGCCGTTGATCACGTTGAGCATCGAACTCTTGCCCGCGCCGTTGGGCCCGATGATCGCGCGGATCTCGTGCTCGCAGACGTCGAACGAGATATCGGTGAGCGCCTTCACGCCGCCGAACGACAACGAGATGTGCTGGAGGTCGAGAATCACGTCGCCGCGCGTGTGCGCGCGCGCCGGCATGCGGGGGTCCAGCGCTTCGCCGGGCCGCACTTCCGCACAAGGCGTGTGAGGTGTGTGGGGGCCGCCCGCACCCTGCGCGGGCGAGGCGATCGGGCCGGTCGTAGTGTGCGCGCCCGCCGTCGGGGGGCCGTCCGCGCGGGTCCGTGCCATCTGTGTCATGCCGTCGCTCCGGTCGGGTTAGGCTGCGCGCGTGGCGACGCCGGGCGGAAGCCGTTTGGCCTCCACCAGTTTCAGCGTCGCCGACACGCTGCCCTCGCGTCCGTCCTCGAACTTGACGCGCGTCTCGATGAACTGCTCCGGCACGCCCGCATAGAGCGCATCGACGAGCACCGCATACTTCTCCGCGATGAACCCGCGGCGCACCTTGCGCGTGCGCGTGAGCTCATCGTCGTCAGGGTCCAGTTCCTTGTGCAGGATCAGGAAGCGCGCGATCTGCGAGCCCGCCAGCATCGGATCGGCGGCAAGGTCCGCATTCACCTGCGCGACGCATTCCGCGATCATGGCGATCACATCCGGCTGTCCCGCGAGATCGACGTAGCCTGCATACGGCAGATGGCGCCGTTCGGCCCAGTTCCCGACCGCGTCGAAGTCGATATTGATGAAGGCGCAGACGTGTTCGCGTCCGGCGCCGAAGGCCACCGCCTCCTTGATGTACGGAAAGAACTTGAGCTTGTTCTCGATGTACTTCGGCGCGAACATCGAGCCGTCGGCGAGCTTGCCGACGTCCTTCGCGCGGTCGATGATCTTCAGGTGGCCGTCGGCGTCGATCACGCCGGCGTCGCCGGTCATGAAATAGCCTTCGTCGTTGATCGCCTCCCGCGTGGCGTCGGCGCGCTTGTAATACTCCTTGAGCAGGCCCACGCCGCGCACGAGCACCTCGCCGTTCTCGGCGATGCGGATCTCCATGCCGGGCGCCGCCGGTCCCACGGAATCGAACTTCACCTGTCCGTCGGGCTGCAGGCACACGTAGGCGCAGGTCTCGGTCTGCCCATAGAACTGCTTGAGGTTCACGCCGATCGAGCGGTAGAAGCGGAACAGGTCGGGACCGATCGCCTCGCCGGCGGTGTAGGCGACGCGGATGCGGCTCATGCCCAGCACGTTGCGTAGCGGACCGTAGATCAGCACCGCGCCCACCGCATAACGCAGCCGATCGGCCAGCGCGACGGCACGGCCGTCCAGCAGGTCGGCGCCGCAGCGGCGCGCGACGGCCATCGCCCAGTGGAACAGCTTGCGCTTGATCCACCCCGCATCTTCCATGCGGATCATCACCTGCGTGAGCAGACCTTCGTAGATGCGCGGCGGCGCGAAGTAGTACGTCGGGCCGATCTCGCGCAGATCGGTCATCACCGTCTCGCGCGACTCCGGGCAGTTGACCGTGAAGCCCGCCACCATGGCCTGCGCGTACGAGAACAGGTTGTCGCCGACCCATGCCATCGGCAGGTATGACAGCACGTCGTCGCCGGGACCGAGTCCGTCGAACCCGCAGCCGTTTTGCGCGGCGCCGATCAGCCCTTCATGCGCGTGGCACACGCCCTTCGGCTTGCCCGTGGTACCGGACGTATAGAGGATGATCGCGGTATCGCCGGGCTGGCCCGCGGCCACCGCTTCGTCGAACAAGCCGGGATGCGTGGCATCGTATTCCCGCCCGATTTCCTGCAGGCGTTCGTACGACAGCAGCGACGGATGATCGTAGTCGCGCAGGCCGCGCGTGTCTTCGTAGATCAGATGCCGCACGGCGCGGCCGCGGGCGGCGAGCTGCGCCTCGACTTCCAGCAGCTTGTCGACCTGCTCCTGGTCCTCGACGACAGCGAAGTCGATCTCCGCGTCGTCGAGCACATAGACCATCTCGTTGGCGATCGCGTCCTGATAAAGCGGCACGGGCACGCCGCCGAGCGCCTGCGCGGCGGTCATGGCCCAGTAGAGACGCGGCCGGTTGTCGCCGATCACCGCGAGGTTCATGCCCCGCTTGAAGCCCAGCGCGGCGAGACCGCACGCAACTTCGCGCACCTCCCGCGCCACCTGGGCCCAGTCGTGGGTCTGCCAGATGCCGAGGTCCTTCTCGCGATAGGCCGGATGCGACGGGCGTTGCCGCGCGTGCTCCAGCAGTAATCGCGGGAAGGTCGCCGCCGACGGCGTCGCTGCAAACGACTGCTGCATCGCTTCACCTCCTGTGCCGCCTGTGGGGGCACGCCCGGGTATCAAGCCATTGGCGCGGTGGCTATACTGGGCGATGCCGTGCGCTCTGCCGCACCGCATCAATTGCCCGCCGTGCCTTGTCCTGTCTGGCACGCGCCCCGCTGTCCCTGTGATGTATCGGTACGATAGCCCATGGAATTTGGCGGGGTTGTCGCGCCGGTGACAATCTCGGGTTAATCCCTACGGGAGAGCCGCGCCGATGCAGAATGTCAGCACCAACGATTTGATCGACCGCTGCGTATGGGCCCGCGATCTGAGCGCGGCACAGCGCGAACATGTCCGCGCCGTGACAGTGGTGCGCGAGTACGAACAGGGCGACTACGTCGTGCACAAGGGCGATATGGCCGAACACTGGCTCGGCGTGGTCGAGGGCATCGTCAAGATCACGACCGTTTCGCCATCGGGCAAGTCGGTGACCTTCACGGGCGTGCCCACCGGCGGCTGGTTCGGCGAAGGCGCCGTGCTCAAGTCGGAAGTACGGAAGTACGACGTGATGGCCCTGCGCCGCTCGCGCATCGCCTTCATTCCGCGCGAGACGTTCCAATGGCTGCTTGAAACGAGCCTGCCGTTCACGCGCTTCCTGCTGACGCAGTTCAACGAGCGGCTTGGGCAGTTCATCGCCGCCGTGGAATACGAACGGCTGCTAGACATCGACTCGCGCGTCGCGCGCGCGGTGTCGTCCCTGTTCAACGAGCAGCTCTATCCGGGCCTCGGCAACACGATCGAGATCTCGCAGGAGGAGATCGGCCTGCTCGCGGGCATCTCGCGGCAGCGCGCGAACCAGGCGCTCAAGGTACTCGAGCAGCAGGGGCTCGTGCGGGTGGACTATGGCGTGATCGAGGTACTGGATCTGGAAGGGCTACGGCAGTACGGCGAGTAGACGCACCCTCGGCGCGCTCAAGGCGCTCGAGGCGCTCAGCGCTTGCCGCCCGCCTCGCGCAGGAACGCCAGCGCGCGCGGTTCGCTCACGTACGCCGAATTCACGCGCACCCATGGCGTCGTTTCGCCACCGGGCCGGAAGAAATTGCCCGGCGCGATCTTCACCTCATGCCGCTCGCCGATCGCCAGCAGTTCGCGCGAGTCCTCGATGCCCCGCGGGCGCGTCCACAGGAAGTTGCCGCCCGCCGGTTCGCAGAATACTTCCCAGCCGCAGTCGGCAAGTGTGTCCACCGCATGCGCGGTGACCTCGCGCGTGCGCAGCCGCAGGCGGTCCACGTACTTGCGATACGAGCCGCGCTCCAGCAGGCAGGCCGTGACGGCTTCCGCGAAATAGGACCCCGCCACGCTTGTGAGCACCTTCACATCGGCGAGCGCCTTGATCAGCGGCTTGCTCGCGACGACGTATCCCACGCGTAGCGCGGCGGAGATGGTCTTCGAGAATCCGCCGATATAGATCACGTGCTCGAGCTGGTCGAGCGTGGCGAGCCGATCGGTGAACTGCGTCTGGAAGTCCGAGAAGATGTCGTCCTCGACGAAGCGGAAGTCGTGCCTGCGCGCGAGCTCGAGCAGCCGGAACGCGACGCGCGGCGCGAGCGTCGAGCCGGTCGGGTTCTGCAGGATGCTGTTGGTGAAGAACAGCTTGGGCTTGTGCTCGCGGAGCAGCGCCTCCGCCGCGTCGGGATCGGGACCGTCCGGCGTCTGCGGCACGCCGACCAGCTTGACGCCATGAAGCCGGAGCAGGCCGAACAGGTTGTAGTAGCCAGGATCTTCGACGAACACGGTGTCGCCGGGCTTCAGCAGATGACGCACCACGAGGTCCATCGCCTGGCTCGCGCCATTCGTGATCAGCACCTGCGAAATCTCGGCCTCGACGCCCACCTGCCGCACGCGGTTCAGCACGTGCTGGCGCAGTTCGGGCAGGCCCAGCGGCGTTGCGTAATGGATGAGGCTGTCGACATCGTGCCGCGAGACGTGGCGGATGGCCGCGGTCAGTCCGTCGATGTCGCGCCACGACTCGGGGACGAAGCCGCCCGCGAGCTTGAGCCTGCCGTAGGGGTGATGGAACTGCTCGATGATGTGGTCCGACAGATCCTCGGCGAGGCTGGGATCGGACCAGCCGCGCATCGCGCGGCCGGAGAGCGGGCTGTCCGCGACATAGAAGCCGGAGCCCTGCCGCGAGTCCAGCAGCCCCTGCGACACAAGGCGATCGTAGGCTTCGATGACCGGAAAGCGGCTGATGCCGTGGTCGGCGGCAAGCTGGCGGATCGACGGCAGCTTGGCGCCGGGCCGCGCTTCGCGCGAGCCGATCCACGCGCGGACCGCGTTGACGATCTGTTCGGTCAGCGGCACGCCGGTCGTGGCGTCGAGCGTCAGCTTCATGAATCCCCTTGCTTTGTCGTCCAGCACATCAACTGTCAGAGAAAACTACTGAACAGTGCATCTAAAACTGTTCGGAACTGTACATGGGATTGTAGTGCAGGCCATGAATAATGGCAGCATGGCTCCGCTGTCGCGGCGCCTTGGCTGCAGAAGGAGATTGGCCATGCGAGAACTGAGGACATTCGAATTGAACGAACCGGGCGCGCTCGTGAACTGGCGCGCGGCGCACGATCAGCGCGTGCTGGCGCTGGAGGGCATGCTGTGGCTGACGGTGGAAGGCATGCCAGCGGATATCTGGCTCCGGCCGGGCGCCGAGCACATATTGCGCGAAGGCGAGATGGTCTGGCTGTCCGGCGAGGGCGGCCCTGCCCGCTTCGTCCTGTCGGAGCCCGCCGCGCGCTGGTCGACGTGGCGCGTGCTGCGGCTTGCGCGCCGCGCGGTGGCGCGCATGACGCGCACGGTCGCCTACGGCGCCTGCCCGCGCGTGTCGTGATCGGCGTTCGCCAGGCGGGCAGTCGAAAACTTGCGCGCCGTCCAAACGTTACGTTTACGTAAGCGTCAAGTAACGTCATATAATCCACCGAACCCGGCCAGAGCGACCCCAGATGTCGCCGGCCGGCGGTTGCCCAGTCACAGACCGAGCGGTGGAGACCATGACTGATCTTTCGGATGTCAGCAGGACGGCGGCCCAGCCCGCGTCCGCGCAGGATGCCAGCCGGACCCCGGCCAACAAGGTGCGCTTCGTCACGGCGGCTTCGCTGTTCGATGGCCACGACGCGTCGATCAACATCATGCGGCGCATCCTGCAATCGCATGGCTGCGAGGTGATCCACCTCGGCCACAACCGCTCGGTGCGGGAAGTGGTGAACGCCGCGCTGCAGGAAGACGCGCAGGGCATCGCGATCTCGAGCTATCAGGGCGGGCACGTCGAGTACTTCCAGTACATGATCGACCTCTTGCGCGAGCATGGCGGCGAACACATCCAGGTATTCGGCGGCGGCGGCGGCGTGATCGTGCCCGAAGAAATCCGCGCGCTCCAGGCGTACGGCGTCGCGCGCATCTACAGCCCCGAAGACGGACAGCGCCTCGGCCTCGCCGGCATGATCGCCGACATGGTCCAGCGCTGCGATATCGACCTCACGCGCTATGCGCCCACCACGCTCGACGGCGTTCAGGCGGGCGACCGCCGCGCGCTGTCGCAACTGATCACCGCGCTGGAAAACGGCAAGGCCGATCCGGCGCTGGTCAGCGCCATGCACACGCAGGCGAAGGCCGCGAAGGTCCCCGTGCTTGGCATTACGGGTACGGGTGGCGCCGGCAAATCGTCGCTGACCGACGAACTGATTCGCCGCTTCCGCCTCGACGAGCGGGACGCGCTGTCGATCGCCGTGATTTCGATCGACCCGTCGCGCCGTAAATCCGGCGGCGCGCTGCTCGGCGATCGCATTCGCATGAATGCCATCGACCATCCGAACATCTTCATGCGTTCGCTGGCCACGCGCGACGCGGGCTCCGAGATTTCTCAGGCGCTGCCCGACGTGGTGGCGGCGTGCCGCGTGGCGGGCTTCGACCTCGTGATCGTGGAGACGTCCGGCATCGGCCAGGGCGACGCGGCGATCGTGCCCCACGTGGATCTGTCACTCTATGTGATGACGCCCGAGTTCGGCGCCGCGAGCCAGCTCGAGAAGATCGACATGCTCGACTTCGCGGACTTCGTCGCGATCAACAAGTTCGACCGCAAGGGCGCGCAGGACGCGTGGCGCGATGTGGCCAAGCAGGTGCAGCGCAATCGTGAGCAGTGGCATGCGAAGCCCGACGAAATGCCCGTTTATGGCACGCAGGCGTCGCGCTTCAATGACGACGGCGTGACGATGCTCTATCAGGGCCTGCGCGAAGCGCTGGCCGCGCACGGGTTGCCGGCACCCTCGGCCGGCACGCTGCCGAAGCCGGCGGGACGCATCTCGACGGGTCAGAACGTGATTGTGCCGCCGGCACGCAACCGTTACCTTGCCGAGATTGCCGACAGCGTGCGGGGCTATCACCGGCGCGTGGCCGAGCAGTCGCGGCTGGCCCGCGAACGGCAGCAGCTGCGCGAGGCGCATCGCATGCTCACGGCCTCCGAAAGCGGGAACGGCGATGATCGCCTCGTTGCGCTTGCGGCGGAACGCGATGCCGCCATGGGCGCGGTCGAACGCAAGCTTCTCGCGATGTGGCCGCAGATGCGCGCGGCCTACAGTGGCGACGAGTACGTCGTGAAGATCCGGGACAAGGAGATTCGCACGGCCCTCGTCACAACGACACTGTCCGGCACCAAGATCCGCAAGGTCGTGCTGCCGCGCTTCGAGGACGACGGCGAGGTGCTGCGCTGGCTCATGCGCGAGAACGTGCCGGGCAGTTTTCCGTACACGGCGGGCGTCTTTGCGTTCAAGCGCGAGAACGAGGACCCGACGCGCATGTTTGCCGGCGAGGGCGACGCCTTCCGCACGAACCGCCGCTTCAAGCTGGTCTCGGAAGGCATGGACGCCAAGCGGCTGTCCACCGCGTTCGACTCCGTCACGCTGTATGGCGAGGACCCGCATCTGCGGCCGGACATCTACGGCAAGGTCGGCAATTCGGGCGTGTCCATCGCCACGCTCGACGACATGAAGGTGCTCTACGACGGCTTCGACCTCACGAGCCCGAGCACTTCGGTGTCGATGACGATCAACGGGCCCGCCCCGACGCTGCTGGCGATGTTCATGAACACGGCCATCGACCAGCAGCTCGAGCGCTTCCGCGCCGACAACGCGCGCGAGCCCACGGCCGACGAGGAAGCGAAGATCCGCGCCTGGGTGCTGCAGAACGTGCGCGGCACGGTGCAGGCGGACATCCTCAAGGAGGATCAGGGCCAGAACACCTGCATCTTTTCCACCGAGTTTTCGCTGAAGGTGATGGGCGACATCCAGGAGTACTTTGTCCACCATCAGGTGCGCAATTTCTATTCGGTGTCGATCTCCGGATATCACATCGCCGAGGCCGGCGCGAATCCGATCTCGCAGCTTGCCTTCACGCTGTCCAACGGCTTCACGTATGTCGAGGCGTACCTCGCGCGTGGCATGCATATCGACGACTTCGCGCCGAACCTGTCGTTCTTCTTCTCCAACGGCATGGACCCCGAGTACAGCGTACTGGGCCGCGTCGCGCGCCGCATCTGGGCCGTGACGATGCGGGACAAGTACGGCGCGAACGAGCGCAGCCAGAAGCTCAAGTACCACATCCAGACCTCGGGCCGATCGCTGCATGCGCAGGAGATCGACTTCAACGATATCCGCACCACGTTGCAGGCGTTGATCGCCATCTACGACAACTGCAATTCGCTGCACACCAACGCGTACGACGAGGCCATTACCACGCCAACGGGAGAATCCGTGCGCCGCGCGCTCGCGATTCAGCTCATCATCAATCGCGAGTGGGGCGTGGCCAAGTGCGAGAACCCGAATCAGGGCGCGTTCCTGATCGAGGAACTCACGGACCTCGTCGAGGAGGCGGTGCTGCGCGAGTTCGAGCGCATCGCCGAGCGCGGCGGCGTGCTCGGCGCGATGGAGACGGGCTATCAGCGCGGCAAGATCCAGGAGGAGTCGCTCTACTACGAGCAGCTCAAGCACGACGGCACGCTGCCAATCATCGGCGTCAACACGTTCCGCAATCCGGAATCGGACCCCGTGCCGCAGACCATCGAACTCGCGCGATCGAGCGAGGAAGAGAAGCAGAGCCAGCTGCGGCGGCTCGAGGCCTTCCAGCGCGACCACGCCGCCGACGCGCCCGCGATGCTTCAGCAGCTGCGTGAAGCCGTCATCGAGAACCGCAACGTGTTCGCCGTGCTGATGGACGCCGTGCGCGTGTGCTCGCTTGGCCAGATCACGCATGCGCTGTTCGAGGTGGGCGGACAATATCGCCGCAACATGTAAAAGGCGGGTTTCGGCAAGGGGAGCGCTGCGCTACACTCGAAGGCTGCGCCCCCTGCCATGAACCCGTCACGAGATTGCCATGTCTTACCAATCCCCTGAATACAACGCCGCCAACATCTTCGCGCGCATCCTGCGCGGCGAACTGCCCTGCTACAAGGTCTATGAAGACGCGCACACCATCGCATTCATGGACATCATGCCGCAGGCCGACGGCCACACGCTCGTGGTGCCGAAGGAAGGCGCGCCCGACATCCTGACCCTCTCGCCGGAAGCCGCCGCCGCCGCGATCCACACCACGCAGCGCATCGCGCGGGCGGTGAACAAGGCATTCTCGCCGGACGGCCTGCTCGTCACGCAGTTCAACGGCGAGGCCGCGGGCCAGACCGTGCCGCATATCCATTTCCACGTGCTGCCGCGCTACACGGACCAGTCGTTCCGCCGCCATGCGCGCGAACAGCAGGAAGCGGACGTGCTGAAGGACCACGCGCAACGACTCATCACCGCGTTGTCGGAACTGAACGGCTGACGCCACGATCGACACGCGCATCCATTCATCGAAGGGATCCAACATGCAGATCAAGACAGTGGGCATCGTCGGTGCCGGCACCATGGGCAACGGTATCGCGCAGGCATGCGCGGTGGCGGGACTCGATGTGGTGATGGTCGACATCAATGACGCGGCCGTGCAGAAAGGCATCGCCACCGTGGCGGGCAGCCTGGACCGGCTGATCAAGAAGGAAAAGGCGACGGAGGCCGACAAGACCGCGGCGCTGTCGCGCATCCAGGGCAGCACTGCCTACGATGACCTCAAGCGCGCCGACATCGTGATCGAGGCGGCCACCGAGAACCACGAGCTCAAGGTCAAGATCCTGAAGCAGATCGACGCGCTGGTCGGCGACGGCGTGATCATCGCATCGAACACGTCGTCGATCTCGATCACGAAGCTCGCCGCCGCGACGGCGCGCGCCGATCGCTTCATCGGCATGCATTTCTTCAACCCGGTGCCCATGATGGCGCTGGTCGAACTGATCCGCGGTCTTGCAACGAGCGATGCCACGCATGCGGCCGTGGAAGACCTCGCGAAGCGCCTCGGCAAGTATCCGATCACGGTGAAGAACAGCCCGGGATTCGTCGTGAACCGCATCCTCTGCCCGATGATCAACGAGGCGTTCTGCGTGCTCGGGGAAGGCCTGGCATCGGCCGAGGAGATCGACGAAGGGATGAAGCTCGGCTGCAATCATCCGATCGGCCCGCTGGCGCTGGCCGACATGATCGGCCTCGATACGATGCTCGCGGTGATGGAGGTGCTGTACACCGAATTCGCCGATCCGAAGTATCGGCCGGCGATGCTGTTGCGCGAGATGGTCGCCGCCGGATACCTCGGTCGCAAGACCGGGCGTGGGGCTTACGTGTACAGCAAAGCGTAAAGAAGGCGCAAAAGAAGGCCGGGCAGAGCCTCGACTCCACCCGGCCTTTTTTACGCCCCCGCTTCAATCGACCTGCGCGTTGCTCTTCTTCACCACCTCGGTCCACTTGCGGACCTCTCCATCCACGAAGCCCTGCAACTGCCCGGGCTCGAGCGTATTCGCCTCCAGCCCCTGCGCCACCAGCTGCTGATGTACCGCCGGGTCCTGCAGCACGTTCGAGACGGTCTGCAGCAGTTTGGTCCGCGTCGGCGCATCGAGGCCCGCCGGCGCCGCGAGGATGAACCATGCGGTCAGGTCGAAGCCTGGATAGCCTGATTCCGCGACGGTCGGCACGTTCGGTGCCGCCGACGAGCGGCGCTGGCTGCTGGCGGCCAGCGCGCGCAGCTTGTTCGCCTTCAGGTACGGCAGCACCGCCACCGGGTGATAGAACATGAAGTCCACCTGTCCGCCCAGCACGGCCGTCAGTGCCTGACCGCCTTCCTTGAACGGTACGTGCGTCATGTTCACGCCCGCCATCGACTTGAGCAGCTCGCCGGCGAGATGGCCCGAGGTGCCGTTACCGGCCGACCCGAACGACAGCTTGTCCGGATTGGCCTTCGCATAGGCCACGAGTTCGGCGAGGTTCTTGTAGGGCGCTTCCGCGCGCACCACGAGCAGCGTCGGCGTGTAGCCCGGCATGCCCAGGTACGTGAAGTCCTTGTCCGGGTCGTACGGCAGCTTGCGATACAGCGCCTTGTTGATCGCGTGCGTGCCGACGGTGCCGAGCGTCAGCGTGTACCCATCCGGCTTCGACTTGGCGACGAAGTCGGTGCCGATCGCGCCGCCCGCGCCCGCGCGGTTTTCCACCACCACGGGCTGCCCGAGCTTCTTCGCCATGCCTTCGCTGACGACGCGCGCGATCAGGTCGGTGGAAGTGCCTCCGCCGAACGGCACGATCATCCGGATCGGACGCGTGGGATAGTCTTCGGCGTGGACCGGCGCGCTCACCAGTCCCGATGCCATGAGGCATGCGGCCAGCGCCGCGCGTATGGTTTGTTTCATGTCTCCTCCGTCGTGCGGTGGTTGTTATTCAGGTACGGCGTTTCAACTGCGCGCGAATCTCCTCGTCATGTTCGCCCAGCAACGGTGGCGGCGTCACGTCCAGCGCGCGCTCGCCATCGAACGACACCGGGCTGCGCACCGTGCGAAACTCCCCGAGCGTCGGATGCTGGCCCGTGACCAGCAATTCCAGATGCCGGGCCTGCGGGTCCTCGAGCGCCTCGCTCGTGTCATACATCGGCGCATGGGGCACGTCCTCCGCTTCGAGCCGCGCGCACCACTCCGCGCGCGTGCGTTGCCGGAACAGTTCGCCCAGCAGTTCGATGAGCGTCTCCTGATGATCGATGCGCGCCTTGCGTGTCGCGAAGCGCGGATCCTGGAACAGATCGGGCCGCTCGATGGCATTGGCCAGACCCTGCCAGAACTTCTCGGGCGACGACATGTGCAACGCGACCCATTTGCCGTCCGCGCATTCCAGCACATACGACTGCGACACGCTCGGCCGGCTGTAAGGCCCCATGACCTCGCCCGCGGAATAGTAATGCGTGAAGGCGTCCAGATTGAAGTGGCTCATTGCCTCGAGCATCGACACCTCGACCTTGCGGCCGACGCCGGTCCGGTTGCGCTCGTAGAGCGCGCCGAGGATGCCGTAGGTCGCATAGAAGCCGGTCATCGAATCGGCGATGGCGGGACCGACCACACGCGGATTAGCGGGGTTGACGAGCAGGCCCAGGAAGCCGCTCGCCGCCTGCGCCACGGTGTCGTAACTCGGCCGCCTGGCGGCCGGGCCCGTCGCGCCAAACCCGCTGATCGCGCAATAGATCAGCCGTGGATTGATCTCGCGCAGGCGCGCCTCGCCCGCATTGAGCCGCTCGGCCGCGCCGGGACGAAAGTTCTGGATATAGACGTCCGCCTCGCGAATCAGCTGGTCGAAAACCTCGAGATCTTCGGGGTTCTTGGTATTGAGCGTGAGGCTACGCTTGTTGCGGTTGTACGTCTGGAAGTGCGGGCTGTAGAGGCCGCCTTCGAAGGCACGGAACGGGTCGCCCGTCTCCGGCTGTTCGATCTTGATCACGTCGGCACCGAGGTCGCCCAGCAGCATGCCGCAGGCGGGACCCGTGATGAAGGTGCCTTGTTCGAGGACCTTGAGGCCCGCGAGTACTTTGCTCATGGTGTCTCCGAAATCGATATCGCTCAGGCGTCGCGGTCGAAGCCGGCCGGCGTGTCGCCCGTGTAGACGAGTTCCCGCGTGGCCTGGTACGACAGCGCGAAGCCGATCGACTGACGCAGCTCCTCGCTGAGGTGGGCGATGAGGCCGCCCGTGCGCGCGAGGATCGGCACGCCCTTGAGCGCATTGAGCGGAAAGCCCACGCCGAGCAGCACGGCCGGGATCGCGGCCGATACGTTGAGGCGCAGGTCCTTGCCGACGATGTCCGGAATCACGGTCTCGATCGCTTCGGCGATATCGACGTACACGGTATCGGCGCCGGCCTCGCGCGCCACGGCAAACAGCGCGGCCACGCGCGGGTCGCGCGATTTGTGCAGCGGATGGCCATAGCCCGGAATCGCGCGGCGCTCGGCGCGATAGGCGGTGATGACCGCGCGCGCGGCATCGTCGATCGACTCGCCGTTCTGTACGCGTTGCAAGACCTCGTGCAGCATCACGCCCGCGGTTTCCGATGCACCCAGAATCACCGAGCCGCAGCCGAGGATGCCCGCGGCCACCGCACCCTGCAGCGCATCGGGTGCCGCGGCGAGCGTCATGCGGCTGGCCTGCACGCTCGGGACAAGGCCATGCTCCGCGATGGCGACCAGCGTGGCGTCGATCACGCGCACGGCCGCGCGCGTCGGGCGTTCGCCGGTGACGAGGAAGTAGAAGTATTCGGTGAAGCTGAGCTTGCCGATCAGGTCCCGGCACAGGTCCGCGCCGCGCACGACGATGGTTTCGGTGTTGGAAGTGCTGATCGCGGTACGCGGAATGGTTTCCTTGCCAATCTTCATGGCGCATGTCTCCGTGCATTGTTGTGGCAACCAGTCTATGGGGTGCGATGCACAGATAACAGTGATGAATTTCTCTGCTATGCATCGACACCATCGATGATGACGCGCTACCATCGCGGCATGGAACTCCGACACCTTCGCTACTTCGAGGCGCTGGCCGACACGCTGAGCTTCACGCGCGCCGCCGAGCGCATGCACGTGACGCAATCCACGCTATCGCACCAGATCCGGCAGCTGGAGGAGGAGATCGGGCAGGCGCTGTTCAACCGCATCGGCAAGCGCGTGACGATGACCGAGGCGGGAGAGACGCTGCTGCTGCATATCGGTCCGGCGCTGAGGCAGGTCGATCAGGCATTGCATGCGGTGCGCGACGAGCAGGGGCCGCTCGCGGGCGAGATCCGCGTGGGCGCGACCCACAGCTTCAATATCCGCCTGATCCCGCAGTGCGTCTCCTCGTTCCTGACGCGCTATCCGTCCGTCCGCGTGATCGTGGAAGAGCTGTCGGCCGCGGAGATCGCCGCCCGTCTCGCCAACGGCGAGCTCGACCTCGGCGTCTCATACCGTCCCGCGCAGACCGATGCGTTGCGCTTCGAGCCGCTGTACAACGAGGAGCTGAAGCTCGTGGTTGCCGCCAATCACCCGATGGCGGGCCGCCGGCGCGCGCGCATGGTCGAACTGCATGGGCTGCGCATGGTGCTGCTGCCGCGGTACTTCGCCACGCGGCAACTGCTCGACGAATGCTTTCGCGCGGCGGGCGCGGAGCCTTTGGTCATTGCGGAACTGAATTCGATCGCGCCGATGCTCGAGCTGGTGCGGCAGGCGGGGGTGGGATCGGCGGGGGGACTGGATATTGCGGCAGTGATCGGCGAGAGCGCCGACCTCGGCAACGAAGACTTGCGCTTCATCCCGCTGGAAAGCCCGACGCCGCAGCGGACGCCGGGATTGCTGTGGCGGCGTGGGGCGCCGCGGGCGGTAGCGGTGAAGTACTTTGCTACCGCCGTGCGGCGCGTGGTGGAGTCGATGGAAAAACGCTGAGGGCGACTTTACTTCGCCACCGGCATCGTGAACTCCGCACCCTTGGCGATGCTGTCCGGCCAGCGCTGCATCACGCTCTTGTAGCGCGTGTAGAAGCGGACGCCTTCCTCGCCGTAGGCGTGGTGATCGCCGAACAGCGAGCGCTTCCAGCCCCCGAACGAGTGCCACGCCATCGGCACGGGAATCGGCACGTTGATGCCGACCATGCCCACCTGGATCTGGCGCGCGAACGCGCGGGCGATGCCGCCGTCGCTGGTGTAGCAAGACACGCCATTGCCGAACTCGTGCGCGTTGACGAGCGACACGGCCTCGGCAAAGTCATGCACGCGCACCACCGACAGCACGGGCCCGAAGATCTCTTCCTTGTAGATCGTCATGTCCGGCTTGACGTGGTCGAACAGCGTGCCGCCGACGAAGAAGCCGTTGGCGTGGCCATCGACCTTGTGGCCGCGGCCGTCGGTCACGAGCGTCGCGCCCTCTTCCACGCCCTTGGCAATATAGCCTTCTACCTTTGCCTTGTGCGCGCCCGTCACGAGCGGACCCATTTCGGCGTCGGACTCCATGCCGTTGCGTATCTTGAGCGCTTTGGCACGCTCGGCCAGACGCGGTACGAGCTTGTCGGCGACATCGCCCACCGCCACCGCGACCGAGATCGCCATGCAGCGTTCGCCGGCCGACCCGTAGGCCGCGCCGATCAGCGCGTCGACGGCCTGATCGAGGTCCGCATCGGGCATCACCACGAGGTGGTTCTTCGCGCCGCCAAGGGCCTGCACGCGCTTGCCATGCTTCGTGCCTTCCGTATAGATGTACTCGGCGATCGGCGTCGAGCCGACGAACGACAGCGCCTGCACGTCCGGATGCGCGAGCAGCGCGTCGACGGCCTGCTTGTCGCCCTGCACGACATTGAACACGCCATCGGGCAAACCCGCCTGCTTGAGCAGGTCCGCGATCAGCAGGCTCGGCGACGGATCGCGTTCGCTCGGCTTGAGCACGAACGTGTTGCCGCAGGCCAGCGCGACCGGGAACATCCACATCGGCACCATCACCGGGAAGTTGAACGGCGTGATGCCGGCCACCACGCCAAGCGGCTGGCGCAGGTTCCAGTTGTCGATGCCGCCGCCGATGTTGTCGGTGAAGTCGGTCTTCAGCAGATTGGGAATACCGCAAGCGAATTCCACCACCTCGATGCCGCGCGTGACTTCGCCCTTCGCGTCGGAGAACACCTTGCCGTGCTCGCGCGTGATCAGCGCCGCGAGGTCGTCGTGGTGCTTGTCGAGCAGTTCCTTGAACTTGAACAGGATGCGCGCGCGGCGCAGCGGCGGCGTTTCCGCCCACGCGGGCGCGGCGGCCGTGGCCGCCGCCACGGCGGCATCCACATCGGATGCCGTGCCGAGCGCGACGCGTGCCGCGACCTCGCCGGTGGCGGGGTTGAACACGTCGCCGAACCGGTCGCTACCGGCCTTCCGGATGGCGCCGCCAATGTAGTGATGGATCTCGGTGATCTGCTTGTTTTCTGCGATGTTCACTGCAATGTCCCCTCGGTTTCCGGATTACTTCACGTCCTGCAGCGCGGCGCGCACGGTATCGAACAGCTGGTCGATCTCGGCCTCCGAGATGATCAGCGGCGGCGAGAACGCGAGGATGTCGCCCGTGTAGCGGATGAGCACGCCGCGCTCGAAGCATTTGACGAACGCTTCGTAGCCGCGCGCGCCGGGCGCGCCCGGACGCGATTCGAGTTCCACGCCGGCCATCAGGCCCAGGTTGCGGATGTCCTTCACGTACGGCGCGCCACGCAGGCCATGCACCGCGCTCTCGAACTTCGGCGCGAGTTCCGCCGCGCGCTCGAACAGCTTGTCGCGCTTGTACAAGTCGATAGCCGCGATGGCGGCCGCGCAGGCCAGCGGGTGGCCCGAATACGTGTAACCGTGCGGCAACTCGATCGCGCCCGGGCCCGCGCCGTTGACGACGGCGTCGTGCACCTCGCGGCGGACCGCCACCGCGCCCATCGGCACCGCGGCGTTGTTGATGGCCTTGGCCATCGTGATCAGGTCCGGCGTGACCTTCAGGCGCTCGGCGGCCGTGGCGGCACCGAGGCGGCCGAATGCCGTGATCACTTCATCGAAAATCAGCAGGATGCCGTGCTTGCTGGTGATCTCGCGGAGCTTCTCGAGATAGCCGACCGGCGGAATCACGACGCCCGTGGAGCCGGCCACCGGCTCCACGATCACGGCCGCGACGTTCGACGGATCGTGCAGCGCGAGGATGCGTTCGAGGTCCTCGGCGAGGTGCGCGCCCCATTGCGGCTGGCCCTTCGAATACCCTGCCTCGGCGATGTTCAGCGTGGCGGGCAGATGGTCGGTGTTAGGCATGACGTTGGCCGACCAGATCTTGCGGTTCGGACCGATGCCGCCGACGCCCATGCCGCCGAAGCCCACGCCGTGATAGCCGCGCTCGCGGCCGATGATCTTCACACGCTGGCCTTCGCCACGCGCGCGGTGATACGCCAGCGCGATCTTCAGCGCGGTATCGACGGACTCGGAACCGGAGTTCGTGAAGAAGATGCGGTCGAGACCCTGCGGCATCAGGCTGGCCACCTTGGTCGCGGCCTCGAACTCGAGCGGATGCCCCATCTGGAACGGCGGCGCATAGTCCAGCGTGGCGGCCTGCTGCGCGATCGCTTCCACGATCTCCTTGCGGCCGTGGCCGGCGGCGACGCACCACAGGCCCGCGCAACCGTCGAGCACCTGGCGGCCGTCATGGGTCGTGTAGTACATGCCGCTCGCCGAGGCCAGCAGGCGCGGGGCGGCCTTGTACTGCCGATTGGCGGTAAACGGCATCCACAGCGATTCGAGGTCGGGGATCACGGTCTTGGCGGCGTCCATAGGGTTCTCCAGATGTCGGTGTCGGTTCGGGGGGCGATTCAGTGCAGTCACTCTACCGGCGCGTGGCGGACCACAGAATATACGGTTGCCAGATCGCGCGCTCACCGTATCGTTTCGGCGCCCTGAACTGTACAGGTCCGATGTCGTCATGTCCGCCCGGCGCTGGTGCGGATGCACGCTCCCGTGGCACGTAATCGCGCCCGTAATCGCGCCTGCATGCGCCAATCTGGGCACCACTCGCGCTGCGGCGCACCATCGCAAGCGTCTCCCCACAGGGGCGCGAGTCCAGCTAAACTGTGCAGGTCTTCGCGCCGGATACCGTCCCGCCCATGCCCGCTCCGAGTCTCGCCCCGCATCTCGCCATTCACCTCGCCCGCAGCCGCCGCGGCACCGACACGCTGACCGACCAGATCGTCGCCGGCATCGTCGCGCTGATCGACAGCCGTGCGCTGCGCGCGGGCGCGGCCGTGCCATCGGTCCGGCGGCTCGCGCAGCAGCACCAGGTGAGCACGTTCACGGTGGCGGAAGCCTACGCGCGGCTGACCGCGCTAGGTTATTTGAGCGCGCGGCCGGGATCGGGCTATACGGTCGCGCATCGGCACACGCCCGCCGGGCAGGCGCGCACGCCGCAGTGGCAGGCGCCCGAACTCAATGCGGCCTGGCTGCTCGCGGACGTGTTCGCCGATCATTCGGTGCCGATCAAGGCCGGCGCGGGATGGCTGCCCGGCGACTGGCTCAACGAGGAAGGCCTGCATCAGGCCATGCGCACCGCATCGCGCGTGCCGGCCGGACAGGTCTCGGGCTATGGCCATCCGTATGGCTTCGCGCCGCTGCGCGAGCACATCGCCACGCATCTGAGCCAGTACGGCATGCCCGTGCAGTCGCAGCAGGTGGTGCTTACGCAGGGCGCGACGCAGGCGCTCGACCTTGTCGTGCGCACGCTGCTGCGGCCCGGCGACACGGTGCTCGTGGAGGCGCCCTGCTACTGCAATCTCCTCCAGATCCTGAAGCTCGCGGGCCTGCGGGTGGTCGGCGTGCCGCGCACCGCCGCGGGCCTCGATACGGATGCGCTCGAGGACGCCATCCGCACGCAGTCGCCACGCGCGCTCTTCGTCAACACGGTGCTGCAGAACCCCACGGGCGCCACGCTGACGAGCATGACTGCCTACCGCGTGCTGCAACTGGCCGAAGCCCACCGGTTGCTCGTGGTCGAGGACGACATCTATCGCGAACTCGCGCCTGCCGGCTCTCCGATGCTGGCCGCGATGGACGGCCTGTCGCAGGTGGTCTACGTCAACGGATTCTCGAAGACGATCGCCCCGTCGGTGCGCGTCGGGTACCTCGCCGCGAGCCCCGATCTCGCCAAGGCCTTCGCGCAGACGAAGATGGCCGTGGGGCTGACCTCATCGGAGGTGACCGAGCGGCTCGTGTATTCGGTGCTCACGGGCGGCCATTACGCGCGCCATGTGACCGCGCTCGGCGAGCGGCTGCGCGCGCAGCAGGATCTCGTCACCGAGAAACTGGAAGCGCATGGCATGGAGGTATTGCTGCGGCCGGAAGGCGGGATGTTCGCGTGGGCACGGCCACGCTGGGAGGATGGGGGAAATGCAGGGCAGGGGCAGGCGCTGGCCGCCCGTGCGTTGCGGCATGGCATCTGGCTCGCGCCGGGCGTCTACTTCGAGCCCGACGGCAACGACTCGCCGTGGATCCGCTTCAATGTCGCGACGAGCGATGCGCCGCAGTTGTGGTCGTTCCTCGACGCCTGCCGCGCGGGGCAGGACGCCGAGTCGAGCCTGGCGACCGCCTGAATCAGAAGCGGTAGCGCACGTAGCCCGTGTAGAAATTCGCGCCCGGGTTCGGTTCGCGAATGCCCGCGTTGGAGATGTGCTGGAAGCGGAAGCCCGCTTCGGTGTTCTGGTTCTTGCCGAAGGCCACGCCCACGCCGATCATGTCGCCGAACTGGAACGCGCTGCTCATGTTGTGTTCGTCGGACGTGTGCGTATGGGTCAGCAGGCGCAGGCCCAGGCCGCCTTCGATGAACGGCACGAACGCGCTGCCGCGTTTTTCCACGCGCAGGATCGGGGTGAAGCCGAACTCCTGGAGGTTCTGCGGATTGGTGCCCCCGCGCGACTGCCAGTGCGCGATATTGAATTCGACCTGCACCCGGAACAGCCAGCTGTCGGGATTCCCGTACTGCAGCGGCGTGTTGAAGTTGATGCCGAGCTCGTACTTGTTGACGTCGTGACTCGTGTCTCGGCCGTATGCAACGTGGACACCCGGATCCGTGAACCACGGCGCGGCTTGCGCGGCGGTCGAGGCGCCCGCGGCAAGCGCGGCGGCCACGAGGCAGCGGACGGCGAGGGAAACGGACGATGCGCGCGAGGCAGGCGCGCAAAGGGAACGCTGTTGTAGTTGTGAATGCATGAGAGAGCGTCGGCGATGAAGAGAGGACCCGGCAAAGGGGACGACAAAAAGCCAGACATGCCGAGGCTCTGCGAGACATCGCGCGCGGGGAATGGGGCATGGGTGGATGTCCCCATGGCCCCATGGTGTCAGCGCCCGGTCCCTCCCAGAATCCGGTACGTCAGGCCCAAAGCCGCTCCGCCACCCAGTTCGCGAATACACAGATCGAGAGCCAGACGGCGAGGCAGCCTGCAATAAAACGGTACGTCATCGGTATTTCTTCTTGTGAGGTTCTTCGTGAGACGCGCGATTATACATTCATTCATGGATGTATGTTCAGCGCCTACCCCTGCGGAACTTCACAAAGAAACGATGATGCCAGCGTGTGAGAAACCGTGCACGCGAGCGGTCAAATTCTCTTTTCAAAAATTTTGTTCGTACCGCTACAAATGCACGATGGCGCGCCGCCTGGCGCGCCATCGGAGTCCCCGTCTGGAAAGATCCGAACCCTTTCTGGTATTACCTCTTGAGGAAAGGAAGCACTTCCTCCAGTAACCGCTCGGGAATTTGCTCGGCAATGTAGTGGCCGCTTGGGAGTGCGTGGCCCGTGACATGCCGCGCAACCTTGCGCCACTCCTCGAGCGGCTGGAAGCATTGGCCGACGGCGCCGTCCGCGCCCCAGAGCGCAAGCATCTCGCACTCGACCTGGCGGCCCGCTTCGAGGTCTTCGCGGTCATGTTCGAGGTCGATGCCGGCGCTCGCGCGATAGTCTTCGCACAGGCCATGCGCGGCGCCGGGCAGCTTCAGGCAGCGTAGATACTCCGCCATGGCGGCATCCGTGAACGGCGCAAGCCCGGCGCTGCGCGTGCCCATGGTCATCCGCAGATAGAGCGCGGGATCCGCCTCGATGAGCGTTTCCGGGAACGGGGCCGGGCGAATCAGGAAGAACCAGTGATAGTAAGCGCGCGCAAATGCTTCATTGGTCTGGGCGTACATGGCGAGCGTGGGCGCGATATCGAGCGTAACGAGCTTCTCCACCGCCTGCGGATGGTCCAGCGCGAGCCGGTGCGCCACGCGGCCGCCGCGGTCGTGGGCCAGCACGCGGAAGCGCTCGAAGCCCAGCGCGCGCATCACCGCGAGCTGGTCGGCCGCCATCGCGCGCTTGCTGTAGTTGCTGTGGTCGGGCAGGCCGGCCGGTTTGTCGCTGTCGCCATACCCGCGCAGGTCCGTGGCCACCACGGTGAAGTGCCGCGCGAGCTCGCCCGCCACCTTGTGCCAGATCACGTGCGTCTGCGGATGGCCGTGAAGCAGCAGCAGGGCCGGCCCCTGCCCACCCACCACCGCGTGAATCCTGACGTCGCCGCAGTCGAAGCTGCGCTCGGTGAATCCTTCGAACATCTCGTCTCCTTGCCCCGGCTCGGATTGCGCCGATGGCGGACAGTGTAATCACGACGGTGGCCGATATAATGCCCCACATCGACTTTCATTCAGTCACTGGTTTCACGAATCGATGGATCCGTTCTCCGACGTCGCGTTTTTCGTGCTGCTGGTCAAACGCGGCAGTCTGGCCGGCGCCGCGCAGCAACTCGGCATCACGCCCTCCGCGGCCAGCAAGCGGCTGGCCGCGCTGGAGGCGCGCCTCGGCGTCCGACTGCTCCAGCGGACCACGCGGCGGCTCTCGGTCACGCCCGAGGGCGAGTCCTACCTGGCGCAGGGCGGACGCATCCTGGCCGAACTCGAAGAACTGGAACAGGGGCTCGGCGGCAGCCGCGTCGCGCCGCGCGGGCTGCTGCGCGTCAATGCCTCCCTCGGCTTCGGGCGGCGGCACCTCGCGCCGGCCATCGCCGACTTCCTCGTGGCGTATCCCGACGTCGAGGTCCAGCTCCAGCTTACCGACCGCGCGCTGAGCCTGGCCGAGAGCGGCCACGATGTCGGCATTCTCGTCGGCGAGCCTCCCGATGCGCGTCTCAACGCGCGGCGGCTCGCGGCGAATCGCCGCCTTCTGTGCGCCGCGCCCGCCTATCTGGCCGCCCATGGCGAGCCCGCGTCCCCGCGTGCGCTGCAACGTCACCGTTGCCTCGTGATCCGGGAGAACGAGTCGGCCTACGGCACATGGCATCTGGAATCGGGCGGGCACCACGAAACCGTAAAGGTGCGCGGTCCCGCCGCGACCAACGATGGCGAAGTCGCCGTCGGCTGGGCTCTGCAGGGCCACGGCGTGCTGCTGCGCTCGGAATGGGAGGTGGCCCCGCTGCTGCGCTCGGGACGGCTGCGGCAGGTGCTGCCGGACTGGACCTCGCCGCCCGCGGACATTCATGCGGTCTATCTGGGCGGCGACAAGCTGTCCGCCCGCGTGCGCGCGTTCGTCGATTTTGTCGCGGCACGCTTCGCGGGGCACGATGAGGGCGCCACGTATCATGGATGGTGACCGGCGACGGAGGGTGGCGCGCCTCGGGTGGTGACCACCGCGCCCGCGGCTCAGGGCACGAGCAGGATCGCGCCTGTCGTCTCCCGGCGCTCCGCCGCTTCATGCGCGCGCGCGACATCCGCAAGCGGAAAGCGCTGGCCGATCTCGACCTTCACATGCCCGGCCGCGATCGCATCGAACAGATCTTTCGCGTTGGCGCGGAAGCGCGCCGCGTCCGCGTTGTGCGGAAACACCGAGGGCCGCGTCAGGAACAGGCAGCCCTTCTTCGCGAGCAGCTCGGGCTCGATCGCCGGCGCCGGACCCGACGCCGCGCCATACAGCACGACCAGGCCGAACGCCTGCGCGCAATCCAGCGAGCCCAGAAACGTCGACTTCCCCACCGCGTCGTAGACCACGCGCACGCCCGTGCCGCCGCTCGCGGCACGCACCTGCCCGACCCAGTCGTCCTGCGAGTAGTCGATGGCCACGTCGCAGCCCATGCGTTTCGCGATCTCGCACTTGGCGGGGGACCCCGCGGTGCCGATCACGAACGCGCCGAGAGCCTTGGCCCAGCTGCTCAGAATTTGACCGACGCCACCGGCCGCGGCATGCACGAGCACCTTGTCGCCGTGTTGGATCGCGTAGGTATGGCGCACGAGGTATTGCGCGGTCATGCCCTTGAAGATGATCGCGGCGGCCTGCTCGTCGGACACGTTGTCCGGCAACGCGACGAGCTTGTCGGCCGGCACGTTGCGCGCTTCCGCATAGGCGCCGAGACCGGCGTTCATGTACGCCACGCGCACGCCCGGCGCGATGTCGGTCACGCCCGGACCGACCGCTTCCACCACGCCCGCCGCCTCATGGCCGAGACCGGTCGGCGAGGGCAGCGGATAAATGCCGCGGCGCTGGTACGTGTCGATGAAATTGAAGCCGATCGCTGTCTGCCGGACGCGCACTTCGCCGGGGCCCGGATCGGGCAGCTCGACCGCTTCGAGCCGCATTACCTGCGGGGCGCCGAATTCATGAAGGCGTACGGCACGAACGGTGGTCGGCATGCTGGTCTCCTTTGGTCTGGACGAGTCTGATCGCTGAGCGATGGATCCGGGATTATCGAGCGATTCCGCAAATCTTGCCGAAGAGAATCCGCACAGCCGATCGTCCCCGAGCAGCGATCAATCCAGCTGCGCGCACATGCACAGCGCCGAGCCGCTGCTCTGCCTTCGGAAAGCTTCGGAGTCGCGCACCTCCGCCGGCAGGTGCGAGGCCTGCACGAGCGAGAAACCGTAGCGCGCGAAGTAGTCGGGACAACTGGATGTGAGCAGCACGGCGCGCCGGCTGCCATTGGCGCGCGCGCGCATCATGGCGGCGCGCACGAGATGGGTCGCGATGCCCTGGTCGCGGCATTCGTGCAACACCGCGACCGAACGGATCATCGCGGTATCGCCGAAGCGTTCGGCACACGCGCATCCGACCACGCGCGCCTCGAGCACCGCCACGTGGAACTGGTCCACGAGCAGCGCCACATCCCCCGCCGGCAGGCCGCATCGCTCCAGGACGGCCTCGATGGCAGGGATATCGGCCGCCTGCGCGGCACGGATCTGCATGTCTTTGATCATCGGGAGCCTCGATATCGCTGAACGCTGTGGACGATATTCACCATGGAAGCCCAGCATGGATGCTGCATCCCACGTCGTACGACAACGCACGACGCGCGGCCAATCCAGACGCGCGCCAGCGAGCGGTGACATGCTGACAATCGCGGCGCGCGGCCTCACAGTAGCGCAATCGGCCGCAGCTTGCCAGAGGCAAATGCACACTTGTGGTTCACGGTGGCCCGCCGTGCATCCCGTTGCGGATTTCGTACGGGGAACGAGCACGAACCGCGCCAGAAACGTAGAAAAAACGTGGGTAGAAAGAAGCGAAGGGGGGAGAAGGAGAGGTAGAAGGAGAAGGAGAACGCAGAGAAAGGAAGCGATGGAGGCGGGGATACGGAATCGAACCGTCGTAAACGGCTTTGCAGGCCGTCGCATCACCACTCTGCCACCCCGCCCCGGATGGCGTCCGCATGGACGCGCGATGTGTTGCGGGCCGCAGTGTAGCCGAAGATGGAGAATCGTGCAGGAACGCGCGCGGCTCAGTGACCCCCGCCGATCTCGCCCATTGCCGACTGCTGGTAGTTCTGCAGGCCAACCTTGCGGATCAGTTCGAGCTGCGTCTCGAGCCACTCGATATGGTCTTCGGTATCGTCGAGGATCGGCGTCAGGACATCGCGCGAGACATAGTCGCCGATCGACTCCAGATACTTGATCGACTCCTTGAGGTTTGTCTGGGACACGCGCTCGAGCTTGAGGTCGCAGCCGAGCATCTCCTCGGTGTTCTCGCCCAGCAGCAGCTTGTCGAGGTCCTGCAGATTGGGCAGACCGTCGAGCATGAGGATGCGTTCAATGATCTGATCCGCGTGCTTCATCTCCTCGATCGACTCGTCGTACTCGTGCTTGCCGAGCGCGTTGAGTCCCCAATGACGGTAGATGCGCGCATGCAGAAAATACTGATTGATTGCCGTCAGCTCGTGCTTCAATTGGGTATTCAGCAGCTGAATCGCCTTCTTGTCGCCTTTCATGGTCATCCCCGTCTCTTGTCTCTTCATTACCATTTCATGGTAATGGGTCATCTCGCAAGATCAAGTGGGGATTGGCATTGCGGGCATAACGCGGCATTTTCCGTGGATATTTCCCCGCAAATGCATCTGATTTTGATTCACGTATCGATTCACGTTTGCGGATAAAAAAAGGCGTTCCGAAGAACGCCTTTTTTCAATTACGCGCCGCTCGCGCGATAACGATTACGCAGATCGCGGATCAGGTCGTGATTGCGCAGCACGCCCTGGTACTGGCGCTCGATCAGCGCGCGGATGTCGAAGCTCAGGTCCGCGTCCTGCAGCGCGTCGCCATACTTCTTCTTCGCGACGTCCTCGCCCTTCTCCGTCTCTTCGAGGATCGCGAGGTCCGAGCGGTCCGACACGGCGCTGCGCAGGCTCACCCAGCCACGGTGCAGGGCACCGGCCACGCTGCCGTGGTCCTCGGGCTTGCCGCCGAGGGCGGCGACCTGGCTTTGCAATTCACGCACGGCTGCGCCACATTCGGTGGCGCGGCTCGAGAACAGCGTCTTGAGCTCTGGATTCTTCGCGTCTTCGGCTGCCTTGCGGAAACCTTCCTCGCCGTCGCGCGACACCTCGATCAGATCGTTCAGCACGGATACGTTGTTGTCAGCCATCGCTCTCTCCTTTCTTGAATTGCGTTGAATTGCGCCCTGCGTCCATCGCGAGGCGCGGCATGCATTCAAGATAGAAGAGCGAGCGTTCGCAAACTGTCGGGTGCGCTCGCAACCCGCTGTCGGTCTTTACCTACACCCTCAGTCCAGCAGGTGACCCATGCGAGACCGCTTGGTGGCGAGGTATTTTTCGTTCTCGGAATTGGAGGGGACGATGTGACGCATCTGCTCGGCGACGACGATGCCGGCATCCTCGAGGGCGCGCTGCTTGACGGGATTGTTGCTCATCAGGCGAATCGACTTGACGCCCCATTGACGCAGCAGATCGGCCGCAAAAGCATAGGTGCGCGAGTCGATGGCCTGACCCAGCGCCAGGTTAGCGTCGACCGTGTCGAGGCCGCCGTCCTGCAGCGCATACGCGCGGATCTTGTTCGACAGGCCGATGCCGCGGCCCTCATGGCCGCGCAGATACAGCAGGATGCCACGGCCTTCCTCGGCGATCTTTTGCATCGCAAGGTCCAGTTGCTCGCCGCAGTCGCAGCGGCACGAACCGAAGACGTCGCCGGTCAGGCATTCGGAATGCAGGCGTGTCAGCACGTTCTCGCCGGAGATGTCTCCGATCGTGAGGGCCAGGTGCTCGGTGCCCGTGTGCGCGCCCTTGAAGGCATGCGCGGTGAACTCGCCGTACCGTGTCGGCAGGCGCGCGGAGCCGATCAGCTCGCTTTCTGTGTCATTCATGTTGTCAATGTAGTGCGGTGACCGCCGAGGCGGCGCATGGCGGCAAGGATACCGCACCACGGGATGACATGCTCGCGGCAAGGGATACCGGTCTGCCCTGCGGCATGCCGGTCCCCCTCTCCATGCGGGAAAGCGAGAAAAACCGTGCGCCTAGGCCGGCACTCGCAGCGCGTCCGGGCGATCCCACCATCGATGCTGCCCGACCGCCTCGAGAAACCCCTTGTGGCCCGCGGCGTCGTCCTTCTGCGCCACCAGCACGCCGGGGCCGCCGAAGCCGCCGAAGCCGCCGTCGAGACCCGCCGCCCGCGCCGCGGCAGCGACCAGTCGCGCTCCGGTGCCGCCCGCGCCGATCGCCTTGTAGTGCTTGTAGGCTTCGTTGACGAACAGCAGCGCGGTGGCGTCCGGAACCGTCGGCGGATTGTCGCCATCGGGCACGTACACCGCGTCGAACAGCACGGAGCCGACCGAGTACAGCGCATGATCGATGGGCAGCGTCGCGCCCTTCGCCGTGGTCACCGCATTCGCGCGTGGGCCGATGATCTTCACCACCGCGCCCTGCTGATCGGCGAGCTTGCGCAGCGAGTCGATGGCGTCGTCCCGCACGCCGTCATTGACGAGCACCGCGATCTGCCGCCCCTTGATCACGCCCTTGGGCTGCGCATCGAGGCTGAGCGATGGCGACGATGCGATGCCGTAGTCGTCGATGGGCACATCGGGGCCGACCGGCACCACGTCGATACCGAGCTTGCCCGCGACCTGATCCGCGAGTTCCGGCGCGATATGCACGAGCTGGCCCACCACACGCTGGCGGATCTCGGGGCTCGACACCTTCGAGAGTTCGAACGTGTAGGCATCCACGATCTGCGTCTGCTCCACCGGCGACTGGCTGCGCCAGAACAGGTTGGCCTGCGAGAAATGATCGGCGGTGCGCCATGTCCGTGGCTAGACGTGGCGAATCTGTGGCGAACCTTTGCCCGTTGGGACCCGGCGCGCGCTATGCGTCCCGCGCACGCGCTCCCTCGCCGCGCATCGCATATGGCCAGCGTTTTTACATCGCCATGTAAATGCTGCGGGAATGCAAGCCTCAGCCGCGCGCGAATGCTTCCACGAGAAAGTCGATGAACGCCCTCGCGCGCGCGCTCTGGTTACGGCGGTCCGCGTAGTACACGAAGAGGTCCGCCGAGGGCAGCGTGAACTCGGGCAGCACCACGCGCAGACGCCCGCTTTCGAGATACTTCGCGAGGTCCCATTCCGAGCGAATCAGGATGCCGTGCCCATCCAGCGCCCAGCCGAGCACGATGTCGCCGTCGTTACTGGACAGACTGCCCTCGACCTTGATGGCCTCGCTGTGATCCTGATGCGTGAAGCGCCAGATGCCATAGGCATCGTCGTTCTGGCGATGAATGATGCAGCGATGCCGCGCGAGATCCGCTAGCGTGCGCGGCATGCCATGCCGCTCGAGGTAACCGGGCGATGCGCACAGGAACCGCCGGTTCGACATGATGCGGCGCGCGGCAAGCCTGCTGTCGGGCAGCGTGCCGAAGCGGATGGCGAGGTCGAAGCCGCTCTCGACCAGATCGATCGGGCGGTCCGTCACCTGCAACTGCACCTCGACTTCCGGGAAGCGGCGCGCGAACTCGGAGACCAGCGGGGCGATCGTGGTCCGGCCGAAGCCGAGCGTCGCGTTGACGCGCAGCAGTCCGCGAGGCGCCACGCCACCGCTCGATACGGCTTCTTCCATCGCGCGTAGCTCGGCGAGGATGCGCGTGGCATACGTGAGGTAGGTTTCGCCCTCGGCGGTCAGGCTTGCGCTGCGGGTGGTGCGGTTGACGAGGCGGACGCCGAGGCGGGCCTCCATCTGCGCGAGCCGCTTGGTCGCCGCGGGCGGCGTCAGATCCAGATCGCGCGCGGCGGCGGCGAGGCTGCCCCGTCGGGCAATCAGCACGAAGAATTCCAGTTCGGACGCGAGATCGGACTTCATGGCCGCATGCGGTATTCACCGTGGGTTACTAGTCAATTGACTTTCGGTGAATTCTAGGCGCATTCCGGGCTCCTATGCTACCGACTCGTTCCCGCCATCCTGGTCCGGCGGGCACCTATGGAGACGTGATGAGAATCGTAGAAATTCGCGAGAAGACGCTGCCGATCAGCTCGCCCATCCGCAATGCCTATATCGACTTCAGCAAGATGACGCTGAGCCTCGTCGCCGTGATCACCGACGTGATCCGGGACGGCAAGCCCGTCGTCGGTTACGGTTTCAATTCCAACGGCCGCTATGGCCAGGGCATGCTGATGCGCGAGCGCTTCATCCCGCGCATCATGGAAGCGGACCCCGACTCGCTCGTCGACGCGACCGGCAACAACCTCGATCCGCACGAGATCTGGGACACGATGTTCACGAACGAGAAGCCCGGCGGCCACGGCGAGCGTTCGGTGGCCATCGGCACGATCGACATGGCCGTGTGGGACGCCGTGGCGAAGATCGAGGGCAAGCCGCTGTTCCAGTTGCTGGCCGATCGCTATGGCGACGGCAAACCGAACCGCAAGGTATTCGTCTACGCTGCGGGCGGCTATTACTATCCGGGCCAGGACCATGGCAAGCTCAAGGACGAGATGCGCAGCTATCTCGATCGCGGCTACACCGTGGTGAAGAAGAAGATCGGCGGGGCATCGCTCGACGAGGACCTGCGCCGCATCGATTCGATCCTGAGCATCCTGCAGGATGGCCAGCGTCTGTGCGTCGACGCGAATGGCCGCTTCGACCTGGACACCGCGGTTGCCTACGCCAAGGCGCTGTCGCAGTACGATCTGTTCTGGTACGAGGAAGCGGGCGATCCGCTCGACTACGAGCTACAGGCCACGCTGCGCAACTACTACGACAAGCCGATGGCCACGGGCGAGAACCTGTTCTCGATGCAGGACGCGCGTAACCTCATCCGCTACGGCGGCATGCGTCCCGATCGCGATTGGCTGCAGTTCGATTGCGCGCTGTCGTATGGCCTCGTCGAGTACCTGCGTACGCTTGACATGCTCAAGCAGCACGGCTGGTCCGCCAGCCGCTGCATTCCGCATGGCGGGCACCAGATGTCGCTGAACATCGCCGCGGGCCTCGGCCTCGGCGGCAACGAAAGTTACCCGGACCTGTTCCAGCCGTATGGCGGCTTTCCCGATGGCGTGAAGGTTGAAAACAGCTACGTGACCATGCCCGATCTGCCGGGCATCGGCTTCGAGGGCAAGTCCGATTTGTATAGCGTGATGCAGGCGTTGTCGGCCTGATATCTCCCCCGATCCCCGCTTGCGATGCAGGCGGGTTTCGTCGTTTGTAGTCCGCAGTACACCCGGCAGTACCACCATAACAATCAGGAGACACCATGCTGAACCCGCGCGCGATCCTTCGCGCCGCAGGCCTCGCTGTGGCCTGTGGTATCGCTTTCACCCCGGCAATCGCCTTCGCCGACTTTCCCGACAAACCCATCACCCTCGTCGTGCCTTTCGCCGCCGGCGGTCCGAGCGACAAGATCGCGCGCGATGTGGCAGAGGCCCTGCGCAAGCAACTGAACCAGACGGTCGTGGTGGAGAACACCACGGGCGCGGGGGGCACCATCGGCACCGCCCGCGTGGCGCGCGCGACGCCCGATGGCTATACGCTGCTCGTCCACCATATCGGCCTGGCCACCGCGCCGTCGCTGTACCGCAAGCTGGGCTACAAGACCTCGGACCTCGAGTTCCTCGGCCTGATCAATGAAGCGCCTTCGACGCTGATCGGCAAACCCCAGCTTGCACCGAACACGCTGGCGGAACTGCGGAAACTGATCTCCGCCGACGGCGACAAGCTCAACCTCGCCAACGCGGGCGTGGGTTCGGCTTCGCACCTGTGCGGGCTGATGCTGCAGAGCATGCTCAAGAGCAAGATGACCTTTGTGCCCTACAAGGGCACCGGCCCGGCGATGTCGGACCTGATGGGCGGACAGGTAGACCTGATGTGCGAACAGGCGACCAACAGCACGCCGCAGATCGAAGGCAAGAAGGTCAAGGCCTACGGCGTCAGCAGCCTCCAGCGCTCCGCCGTTCCCGCGCTGGCCAATGTCCCCACGCTGAACGAAGCGGGACTGCCCGGCTTCAACTTCACGGTGTGGCACGGCCTCTACGCGCCGCATGGCACGCCACCGGCTGTCCTCACCAAACTCAACACCGCCCTCCGCGCCGCCCTGAAAGACCCCGACCTCATCAAACGCGAAGAGGCCCTCGGCATCACGATGATCACCGACGAACGCCTCTCGCCGGCGGGCCACAAGAAGTTCTATGAGTCCGAGGTGGCGCACTGGGGCAAGATCATCCAGGACGCGGGGATCCAGCCGGAGTGAACGAGTAAGGCGATTTCGTAGCGCGGCGATTTACGCGCGCCGCGCCGTTTCATAGAGTTGCTGCCACGCATCGGTCGGCCTGTCGACACGATGCAGAAGGTGAAGGGCCTCTCAGCGGGAGGCCCTTCTTTTTGCGCAGCCGACATGGAACAAGCAGTTCCCATCGACGATGATCGTCATCCTGTACGAAGAGGCCACGGTGGAGGCCGCCACCGGTGCTCGTATCTACGTTCCTCTCGGATACGAACTTCATCACGGCATCGATGAAGTACTTTTGCCCACCGACCCCGGAGCCAAGAACCCAGTCTTCTTCACGAAGAAGTTTGCTGGAAGCCCTGAACACCGGTGGCAAGTACAAAGCGTCCGTCATCAGCCATCCATTGATCCGACTACCTATGTCGTCCGACTCATTCGACGCGCTCAAATCGACCAGCAGCATTACCTGAGGGACATCCTCGCCGTTCGCAACAAGAAGGCTCGAGCGGTGCTGCACCCATGGGCAATCGTAGAGGTGGAGTTCGGCCAACACCTTTCCGTTGGAACATCAAACGGGGATATCGAAGTCGGCAAGCGCTATGTGGATACCGTGCAGTTGTACAGCATGCCCAAGCGGCGACTCGCCATCGTGACGCAAGTCCTCCAGCGAAACGCCGAAGATCTGGTGCAGGTAGTCCCCGTCAGTTCGAAGCAACCCGATGCCGCGGACAAAGCAACCGTCGAGGTGACGTCGCAGTTGGCCAACATGGCGGATTACCGAAAGCCCAGTTGGGCAATCTGCACAATGATCCAGACGATCACCGCCAGCCGTATCATCGCGCCACTCGTAGTGAATTCTCCGCGCCGTCAATCGCGGGACCACACATTCCGCACGGCCGTGCGGGGCCATACGCGTACGCAGTTGAAACAAGCAATACTGTACGGTATCGGTGCAGGAGACCGGGCCGAAGACACCGAGCGCTTGGCTACTGAACGAGCACAATCGTTGCAACTACGATCGGAGATCGAGGCAATGCAGGAGCGGCTGAGACTTTTCTCCCTCTACGAGCGGGTGGCGGCAGACTCGAAGCTGACGCTGGCCGAGATGCAGGAGTTGTTCCCCGTAGACGCCATAACGGGGGACACTGACCACATCTTGTGATCGGCTGCGCCTCGGGCTATACTCGACTCACTTTGGTGATGGGGCCCGGGCAGGACCGGCCATCGCGACGGTTAAGAGCCTCCTGCGTAGCACTACAAAATCCGCCTCCGTGGCGGATTTTGTTATTGAGGCTTTCCAATTTCAATGAGATGAATATCTAGTAAGACCGCGATTGCGATAAGCATCCCATCTAGTTATCTTCGGTTTCGTTTGGTGATGGATCCCGGGCAGGGCCGGCCATCGCGACGGTTAAGAGCCCCCTGAGCGGTACCTTCTGTAGAAAAAAAATGGCCTCCATGTGGAGGCCATTCTTCGCACATTAGCGAGCATTGAATCGGCAAGCAGGCGTTTGAGCTTGTTGTTCTCCTGCTCCAGCCCCTTCAGACGCTGCGCGTCGGACACGGTCATCCCGCCAAACTTTGCCTTCCACTTCCAGTTGTAGTAGTGGCCTCCGAGATGCCGTGTTTGCGGCAAAGCTCCGCGTGCTTCAGCACTGCCTCGGCCTCCTTCAGCACGCCGATGATCTGTTCTTCGGTGAATCGCTTCTTCATGACCGTTCCTCCTGGGAACGGACTCTACACCGTCACGATACTAAACACGGGGAGCAGGTCAGTCCTGCCCCAATTCCACCAATTGAGGCTATCCGGCGCTCAGTCGTTGCCCGACGCGGAGGTGAGCACCGTACTTCGTCACCAGGTTTCAAGTACTGGCTTGATAACAGTTCAGCCTGCTGGACCAGAGAAGGCCATTCTCATCCAGTTGCACCAGGCTTAGCCTCTGCTCCAAAGCATCAACGCACGGTCCAGCAGCTCGCGTCCGCGTATCTCGATTGTCGACTCGTCCCAGATGAGGAAGCGATTAAGCACACCGTTTATCGGTGACACGGAGTGCGTGAGAATCGCATCGCGCTTGGTGGCCCAAGCACTGTTCTTCAAGGCACTATTAAGACTTCCAGTGATAAGCGTCAGGTTACCGAACGTCTGAATCAGCTCGTTTCGGCGCCGGCTTTCGGCCACTCCTGGCGCTGCTTCGTCGGCGAACCACGCATGCTCAACGCCCTGCGAGCCGTCTGCGAGCGGCCAGTGAGGTACCCAACCTTGCGGCATAATGTGCTCGACCGTGAGCGGAGAGTTCGTGCTTACGTTCTCTGATTTGGACGACCGATACGTTTCGCTGATGCGCCAGAGAACGTGTGTCAACCTCAAATTGTTGAGCGACTGGTATGCATTGCGGCTCATCCAAGCTGCGGACACAGCATCGTCGCTGGGCCATTCATCAGTCGCACTCCGGAGTGCCGTCAGGAATGCGCGGACAACCTCGGCGGTAGCTCCTTTGCTGCGTACCGTCCGCGTAAGAGCCATAAAGATTCTGTTGTAAGCCTTCGTCTCACCGCCACAAACGGCTCGACGCACGAGATAACTCTCGAGCATCTTGGCCGTTTCCGCCATGTCAGCGTCACTGGCGTTCAAGTCGAGCATTGCCAGTAACGGCGGGTAGGCCGTACTGACATCAAAGAGGTTCAGGAAATGGGCCAGGTCACCAAGTAAAGGAGATTCGTGAGAAACCGAAATCTTCCGGAAATTGTCACGCTGCCGGGCAAGTTCCGAAAGCTCGTCCTGGACGCTTGAGAAAGGCTTATCACGCTCCACCCAGTGCTTGTACTCGACGAATAGGTGCTTGATTGGGATGTCCCTCGCCTGCTTGCTGGCGAGGTAGTGCTGGATGAAAAGGTCGCTTCGGGGTCGACGCAGTCGACCTTGTGTCACCTCTTCGCGCCAGAACGGCTCATCAAACGTTGACCAGTACTGCTCGTAGAGCTCTTCCTGCTTTTCGCCATATCTAGCGGCCCGCAAGAAGATGTAGTTTCGCAAGAGGTCCGCCGGCAGAAGCGGCTCGCCTCTCGCATTAAGCGTTTCGAAGATGACCTGTGCGTCATCTCCGTCGCCCAGGTCAATCGCTACGACTTTCAGCGCTGTCTTGAGCGCTTCAAAGCATGCTTCGACGCGATGCTCCATCGCGATGTCTTCGCCAACCGGAGGCTCGTCTGGCGAGCCCTTGAAGTAGGCAAATATCTGCTCATGGAAGAAGAGATACGCTTCAACCATGCGGGGCCGGGGATTGTACTTTCTCGCGTACGGTCGACGAGTGAGAGGATGAATCTTCTCGAGGGACGGTTTCGAGCCCGCCGTCAGCACGTCCATGAACTGCGAACGGTCGGAGAGAGTCGGCCAGACCTTGAACTTCTCAACTTCGGGTTCAGCCATCCGGCCCGAGTTGAGGGTGTACTTCTCGCACTCCTCGGCGAACTCTTCGAGACCTTCCTCGCGACAGAAGTCGCGAAATGCCGCGAGGAAAATCTGCAGCGTGGTCAGACGCTGTTGGCCGTCAATTACGCTCCGTCTCTCGACGCGACCGACATGCGTCTGCTTCTGGTCCAGCACCATTGCACCCAGAAAGTGGACTGGCGCGTCCCGACGGTCCTCAATAAACTCAGTGAACTTGCGCGATATATCTTCCCAGAGAGGCTCCCACTGATGCTCCTGCCCCCAGACATACTGCCGCTGGAACATTGGGATTTCGAGTCGCATCTTCCTTTCGAAGATGTCCAGCAGCGCGATGGCATTTGCATCCATTTTTGGTCTTTTTGGTTTCGTTTGCTTCTGTTAATTGTCTCAGATGAGGTCGTTCAAGACCTCATCAAACTCATGATTAGATACTGGGTGAGCGCCTATAAGCTCTTCCAGACGGGACCTAGTCACTAGCAAAACCTGGTTTGCCTCAGCCTGAGTCACCGCGGCACGCGTAAAAGCTTGGTTTGTCACAGCGAGTCTACGGAATTGTGTGCCACGGAACCGCGCTTGATAGCGCGCGGCGCCTGCCGTTACCTCTTTGATGGCGTCCCAGCCAACTTCGGCAGACTTCGAGCTCTTGCACTGGAGCAGCTCTCCTCCCCGGCCTCTGAGAGCAACGACGTCGATTCCTCCGTCTCCACCAGCCTTGGGTGTCACAGTGGCCTGGAATCCTTGCTTGTTCCATAAGAGGCAGCAAAAAACCTCAAAGGCCTCACCATCCATGCGGTCGACGTCATCCATCGTAAGGTATCGCTTCGGGATGGCCGCGGCGGCGCCACCCTCATCAACGAGCTCCTTGAAGCTTGCGTCTTTGCCGGCGCCATTCAGCATAGCCGTCAACCCTCCGTCATCGAGGGTTGCTCCCGCCAGACCTGCTTTGCGCTTGAGAAGCTCATCTAATCTGACTTCAAACGTGTTGAAGTCGTCGGCAACTACGGTCGGGCAATACACGAAGACATCCCGCTCCTGCCCAATGCGAAACGCCCGGTCGGTCGCTTGAGCCTCCTTGGAAGGGTTCCAGGCACGGGTGAAGTGGAAAACGTGATTTGCCGCGGTAACGTTCAATCCAGCGCCAGCCGCAAGGGTAGATAGGATGATGACGTCGAATCCCGGCTTTGACGAAAACTTGTCTATGTATCCTTGACGGCCCTGAGAATCGCCGTTGATGATGTACGGGCGGATACCGAAGGTCTCTTTGAGGAAGTAGTACAGCGCTGCCTGAGCCTCGCGAAGCTCCGTGAACACAATGGCTTTTTCACCTGCCGCTTTGACCTCAGCGAGATGCTCAAGAAGCCAATCCAATTTTGGCGAGTTGGCAAGATGCACTTCTCGTCCAGACCTATCGACGAGGAATTTCGTGCCCGGCAGACAGTACGGCTCGGCGCAAACCGCCTTCATGAGATGTAACGCACCAAACGACAACTGTGCGCGCTTTCGCCCATTTGCCTCCTTGGCGGCGTCCTGAAGTTTCTTCAAGCCACCTTTGTAGAGGATGCGCTGGTGCTCTGTGAGAGCAATTTCCAGACGTTCTTCAGTGTCAAGCGCAGGCTTAAACTCCAGCTTGGTCTGCGCGGCCTTCTTCATCGCGAAGTACTTCAACGGCAGGTCAGCCGCAATATCAGCCTTCGTGCGACGCAATGTCTGGGGTGCGATGGCAGTCTGGAGACGCTTGAGTGTGTCCTTCTGTTCATCGGTCTCACATTCAATCGGGCGCCGATAGGTCTTGCCAAAGTCCTCCAGGGCACCCAACAAGCCCGGCTGGACCAAGTCAAATAGACACCAAAGGTCGGCCAGCGAATTCTCCACCGGTGTACCCGTACACGCGATGCGGAAATCGGCCTTCAGCTTTTTCGCTGCGAGCGTGACTAACGTCCCTGGGGTTTTGATGCGCTGAGCCTCATCGCAAATGAGAAATGCAAAAGGCTGCTTGGCCAGCGAGAACTCGTATGAGGTCAGTACCTCGTACGTGGTGATAATAACCTTCGCCGTTCCGACCCAGCTTGGCTTCAGCAGGTCCTCAATGCCCTTGTCCCGGAGCTGGCTGTCAATGAGGCTAGGCGGTTGCTTACGTTCCTTCAGTTCATCGCCGTAAAGAACCAAGACTTCCGGAAAGGAGTCATTGAAAAACTTCTTGGATTCGTTGGCCCAGTTTTCGAGAAGGCTCTTGGGTGCGAAGATGACCGAGGGAGCGGCATTGCGGTTGCCCTCATAGTACCAAGCGAGTACCGACAGCAGTTGCAGTGTCTTCCCCAACCCCATGTCGTCCGCCAACAAGGCACCACGGCACTCGGCGGGAGCCTTCGAAACCAGGTGCTGAAACCAAGCCACACCGTAGTGCTGGTGCCTCTTGAGCTCAATGCCAGGTCGCAGACACTTGGGCAACTGGGCTTGCCAGTCGTCCGGCAGCGCCAGCGATGTCCTGCGCTCCTCGAAATAGTCAACGTCATGGAAATTGGTCTTGACCAAGAGCGTTTGACGGGCCTTCTTTTCCTTTTTCGCCTGAGAGGTATTCTCTTCTTCAACTCTCTCTTGGGCTTCGACCATACTCTTGAAACTATCAGCGAGCGTCCGCGCTTGTGCGGTGGCAATCGAAGTCGGCAAACTGGAATTTTTGACGTCTGGAAGCCCCTTTTCCTCGGCCTCCTGCACCTGCTTGTCGAAGTCCCGCACCCACTCCTTCGTGAGAGGCACCAGCACCTGGCCTTCGTGCCCTTGCAGGGTCACCTTGACCATCGGCGTCAGGTCCGATGGCAGCCAACCGCTATCCCCCTCTTCCTTCTTCTCCTTCTGGAAAACGGGAACGTAGATGGGCTTGGCTGCGCCAATCCCCTCGACACGTCCACTATAGCCGTCTAGCTCATAGACGTCGTCGAAGCTGATTCGCTCGGCTGGCTGTGTACGCCAGAGGTGGGCCAACTGAAGTCCCTGCTCAAGCTGCACGGTCGATTCTGCATCGAGGGTCAGGTCGTACTCGTCCCAGGGAAACCGTTCCCGGTCTTGCTCCAGCGCTTCCTTGAGCGTCAGGAGGAACGCATCCAGTTCGTCAACAGTCTTGCAGGCTTTGCAATCAGTTCTAGCCGAACCGTCCCCGAAATGCTCCGTGACCACGAGTTCGACCGCATTTAGTCGTCCGTTCTCGGTCCTAGCGACAATGTTGAATACTGCCGCCACCGCGCCGGCCTCCGCACGGTCTGCCTCGAACTCATCCGTCTTTAGTACTTCGTGTGCTGCGTCACCAAGGAATGCGAACGGATTGTGGACAAACTTCTCAGCCTTCGCCCCGGCTACGCGGCGGTTAGGCATCTCACGTTTGATAACGTTGAGCACTTTCCGAACTGGCTCGGAGATGACAACTCGTATGCGCCCCGAGCCCCGCGTGAGGTCGTAATGGGGCTGAACCGAGTTGAACCCGTCGAAAGCAGTCAACCAACCGTCGGGAGCTCCCTCAAAAGTTGGAGAAACGGTCAGTACTCGCCCGAATGGTGTGTCGTGCTTTGAAAGAGGGAGCCGCAGCGTGTCGGGAGTCAGAACAAGGGTCGTCTCGAGGTAGGGGCTCGCATAGAGGGCTCCAGCCCGGTCAGCAATTCGGCGAATTCGGCCCCAGGCTAGCTCCTGGGCGTGTTGCGTCCTCTCGCTATCATCTCGGTTGCGAAATGCGGATACCTCTGCTGCCGTAGCCCATGCAGCGGCCGACAGCATCTGCGACTCGCCATGCACTGTCGCCACCGCACCATCCAAGCGTTCCAGGTGAACTTGCTTGGCGCCATCGGTCCATCCTGTCACCGTAAGCTCGAAGTCTTGACCGGACAGCGTTCCCGAGCTGTCAAGCACAGGACGCAATGGCCCTTGCGGAGGAAGGCCTAGTAGCTTAAGTGCGCCGACGTGTTCCGCAGAACCCTGCAAGTCATAGAGGTCACCCCATGGAATTAGGGCTCCCTTACGGTCTAATCGACAACGGTTTTCTGCTGCAAGCTGGGCCAGATATGCCCCCAAGACGGAGTCATCCGGACCGGCTTCATGTATGGCATCGAGTAATCCGTCGGCCGTAGACTCCGCCAATTCCCGCGCGAACTCAATACGCACCCCCTCCAGTTTCCAGGAGGTCATCAAAGTCGGTTTATCGGCCTTGGCTGCGGCCGCCCGCTTAAAGAAGTCGAACAGCCCCATCAGTTCTCCGGGAGGTACCAAGCCTGCCTGTTGTTTGCCCACCTGAAGCCCAGCGCCTTTAGCTCCGAGCCGAGTGTCGTCCTCTGCAGCGGGTCCTCAACCCAAAGCCTGCCGCCGCTTGCGTTGTTCCGCCTGTCATCTATCGATGCGCCACGGAAGCGAGCTACCAATGTCCGCAGCGCTGCCATGTCCGGGCCTGTGGACGTGGCCACCGCACGTCCTGATACTGCTCCGGAACTCGTAGTTCGACTCCCAGCCGCCGAAGTAGTAGCAGCGCCAGCAGTCGAGACTCTTTGCGCCTCCGCGCGGTCGGGCCGAATTCCCAATTGACGAAGTTCGACCTCTGCTCTTTCACCCCACCCTTCTCGATGCACGATTCTAAGAGCGCAATCTACGTTTTGGCGGTAGCCGGCGGCCAAGTCAGCTGTACCTCCCTCGTAGTGCCGGTCATAGGGCTCGAACGGAAGCTGGTCGGCCTGGTAGACGTAGCATGCATTCGGCTTTTTGCTGAACTCGATGATGAGATAGGAGCCAATCTGCATCATGAAGGCATCCACCTCAGGTTTGCTCGTTAGCTGCGCATATGCGCCCTCCTCTCGAGCAATCAGGTCCCGAATTCCGGGGTTGCTGCGCTTGAGTGCCATCGTGTCGGCACCAAACACCAACCTCGTCCAAGCGATTTGCTTGAGATACTTTGACCAGAAAGCAAGTCGACCTTCGTCCGCGTTGTTTCTGGCAGCCAATATGTCGAAGAAGTCCTTCAGATTTCGCTCATTTACCCAACTGAGCACCATCTTCCATACCGGGTCAGGGACTCTGTTCCAGGCTGTGGCTATCCCTGCTGCTTTCAGCTTCGGATTCTTCCACACCGTGGGCTGACACACGTAGTCCCGTAGCCGTTCGTCTTGCGGGGCACCCTTGCAGGCGTGGTACCGAATGAGAAGGACTTCCAACGCCTCATCGCGGAAGCCAGGCTTTCCTTGGATTAGCTTGAGTAGTTGGGGAATGAGTCTTCTGAACTCCGCATCGCTCTCCGCAGTCGCGCGCCGCACCACTCCAAGGACCAGGGCGTGCCAGAACCAGCTCGACGGCGGAATACCCAAATCCTCAGCGAGTTGGTCGGTGGGCCCGGTTTCGCCTCGAAGATATAAGTTCGAATACTTGTCGACGGGCTTCGCTGAGAGTACCTCTGATTCCTTGCGAAGGACGTTGACCCAATCCGGAACCTGGTTCTTCCCAGCCTGTTTGTCAATCAGGGGCCAAGTCCTCTCGAGGAATGACCGAAGGGCCTCCCAGCCGGACCGAGTCGTATCATCTTTCGCAAGATTCGGGTCGAAATTAAAGTATGAGTACAGCAGTCCGTGCCAAGTAAGTCGCCAAAGGTCTCCACGCTTAGCCTCGGATTCGTACAAGCCCAAAAGCGCCGGGAACCGCCTGCCCCCTAGCACCATCGCGCCATCCTGCTCGCGGATAGGCTCGCCAATGGCAGAGGCCACCAAGTCTCGTTGCCATGAGTCGAGCTCCTTCCCTCTGAGAAAGCTCAGCGCAGCAGCGTATGCGTCTTCTTTCCTGGGCTTCGCTGCTGCAAAACCTTGGAAGATGCGTTCTGCTTCCCGGGTTGGCTTCTCAACGAGCTCAGGTTTGCCAAACTCACCGGAAAGCAACCCCATCGACTCGATGGCGGCGATGAGGTCCCGATTGAGCTGGTGCAGCGCGGCAGCAGCTAGCACTTTCCGAACTCCTTGCCTTTGAGCACGTCACTGGCCTCTGGCTGCCTTTCATCCAGCCCCCAAAAATCCACCTTGAACTCAACCCGCCGGCTCGCTGCTTTGTCCTTCTTAATGGAGTTGAAAGAGTAGCCTCCAACCAGGAACAGCTCCTGGGCCTTTCTGAGCTGCTCCGAGGTCAGAGCGTCACCAGATGAAGTACTCTGAAACAGAGCACAGACCACGCTGCGACTTCGGTCTAGGCTCAACTGCAGGTTATAGAGGTATGTCCCATCCTCGTCCGTGAAGCCCTCAACCACGACGCTTCGCATCCAGCGTTTGCCCTCGGGGGTGTCTTTCGCCTTCAGCAAGACTGGAATGTAGCTACGCAAGAACTGCCCGGCTGGAACGCTTATGGTGTAGCTGCCGCTATCAAAGCGAACCTCTTTGCCTAGGTCGATACGGTAGTTCTGTTGGTCAACGCCCACGCCACGGCTCTTCGGGTCATTAGCAATCATTGCCATGACTTTGTTGATAGCCGCAGCTCGCTCGATGGTCGCACGTGTCGCTGCGTCAATGCTTTGTGTTACTGCAACCAGCGTCACAGCCATCACCACGAGGAAAAGCACCATCAGCGCGGACATCAGGTCCGAGAAAGAAATCCAGAATGGACTCTCCCCTTCATGTTTGCTTCCTCGCTTGAGGAAGATTCGTGCGAACATGTCAGGCCCTCTTCATGCGCTGAACAGCATTCGCTAGTTCCTGCACAACCCCATTCAGATGCCCGGTGCCCTGTGCGAGATGGCGGTCGGTCTCAGCTATTGTGGACTTCACTTGGCTGACCAGGGAATTACCAAAATCGGCGAACGCCTTCACCAACGCCGCGTTGACTTGGTCCAGGTGCAGGCGAGCCTCTTGCTCTGACTTCCGCATCGCTTCGGCACTCGCCTTGATGCTGGAAACAAGCTCTTGGGACACACCAGCCTCCCTCTTGACCGTCTCTATGAGCCCCATCAGGGCAGCTACCTGAGTGTCGACGGTCTTCCTGGTCGAATCGTACTGCTCGAACCCACGTTGCACCGCAGTCGATGCCACCTGCAACGAAGCAGCGGCCGACGACAGCGTGTCGGCGACTTTGGTCGAACGCTCGAACACAGCCGAAACCGCGCCACCGGCGGTCTCGAAGCGCTGAGCTGCGGAGCCCATGGTCAATGCGCCTTGATTCATGCCATCGATTGCGCGAAGCGACACCATTCCAAGTGCGTCGACATTCTGTTGAGTCTTCGTGACCTGCTCCGAAACCGCGCCCAGCAGAGTCTCAACCTGTGTAGTCAAGCCGCCGACCAACTGATTGGTCTGGGTAGCGAGCCGGTCATTCCTTCCGGTCTCCTCTGCAGCTGCGGCTTTGCGCGTGCCCTCTAGGCTCTCCATGGCGACAGCCACTTCGCTGAGGACCTTCATCACCGCCTCGTCCATGGCCTGCGTGGACTTATTCTGCTCCTCAGTCACCAGTCGTCGGAAGTCCTGGACGAACTCGCGCATTTGGTCCGTAAGAAGCTGCTGGTTGTCCGCAGCCTTCTTCATGGCGTCCTCAAGCGTGCCGCTCATCTGATTGGCGGCCTGCTCGTTGGTCTGTTTGATGTCTGCAAGGAGTCCCTGAAGCGACGACTGAACAGCAGACATCGAGTCCATTGAGCGCTGCATCTGTTCGTTGATGCTGCGCATTTGCCCACCGAAGGTGTCTTCCAGCTTGGCCATGAAGCCGGTGAGCAGTGTTTCAAGCATTGAATTGACCTGCTCGCCATTACCACGTGCCGTGACTTCCATTGCCTCGCCAACGCGCTTCATCGGTTCCGCAATTGCCGAGGAGATAGACTCGCCAATATGCTTACCGAGTGCCAAGGTTGACGCTTCCTGGGCCGCAATCTGACGGTCAACCAGGTTGGTCATCATCTTGTGGAGGTCCTCCACAAGAGCGTCCTTCAATTGAGCGGTGCTGGTAGCGTTTTGCTCCGACGACTTGACCAATCGAGCCAGATACTCCTCGCCTGCGCCAGTCGAGTAGAGGCTGTCGATGGTATGAGTGAGGTGCTCAACCAGCCGATATAAAAAGGCCAATACGAGACGACTGATGAAGACTACCAGCATTGCGCAAGCAATCGCCGTCCCCGAAGCGACGAAGGCGTGCTGAACACCAAGCAGCAATGGACCCAGACCGTTTACTGCATCCTCAATGGGGGTCGGCTTGAACTGTTGAAGGCCATCCAAAAGTCCCGCGAAGGTACCAATGATGCCCAACCCGGTCAGCACACCGGGAAGATGCCGCGTGAAGTCGTCGAACAGGCGCCCATCAACCAGCACGTCGCGAGTAAACATCGACTCGGCGGGCACGGTCGCACGGACTTCAGTCAACGCTGCGCCGCCAGAGCCTGCTATACGCAGCTCATGCAGTGTGTCGGCGTACTCCGTCCAGAGATGCTTGAGTGGCTCCCAGCTGAACGCGCGACCAACCTGGGCAGGGTCGGGAGCGCCGTGGTCCTTGCGGAGCGAGCGAATTGCCCGAAGGGCCGACCAAATTTGCCACCAAACTTGAGTTCCCTTGAATGCATAGCCAACCAGGAAGGCTACTGTCAGCAGCGCGACAATAAGGAACACATATAGCGGTACACCGTGGAGGCTGGCAAGCGATGGATGGATTACCGCCAGCAGCTTCGTTATTGCATTCATGCCTTCTTTTTCCCCGTGGAAACAGCCTTTCTCTGGCTACCAACCTCATCGTCGCTAATGCCGTGCGTCCGGCAATAGTCGTCCACCAAGACTTCAAACATATTTGTCAGGCTCCTGCGCTCCCGCGCAGCGGCCGTCTCGAGCTTCCGCTTCATCGCGGGAGTGACCCGAAAGCTCAGGGCCACAGTCTTTTCTGCGTCCATGGACGGCATTAACGTTTGCATAGCGAACCACCATATATTCCACCCTTCAAGAAGTCCAACCCCCGAACGGGGTAGCCAGAACAGATGGGCCAGCGCGGCAAGACTCTCGCAACGTCAAGATGGGCACCACACGATCGCCGGGTTGGCGTTATTCAAAACTGTTCCGCCATAGTGTGGCCAGACTCCCGACAGAGCGCGGCAAAATGATGCATATCAGTCACTCATAGACAAAAAAATGGGCCGACCTATGTAGGTCGACCCTCGCTTTTTGCTATATGCCAACTCGGCGGGAACAGTTAGATAAATGGCGTCTGGCTGCGGTTCGTAAGGAGTTTCTTGTGCTTGTTATGCGAATCTTCCGCTGGGCATTATGCAAATCTGTTTGTAGATGACAACAGCGTGCAGCAACACTAACCCGCCTTACTCCACCGTCACCGACTTCGCCAGGTTCCGTGGCTTGTCCACGTCCGTGCCACGTGCACATGCCGTGTGGTACGCCAGCAATTGCAGCGGCACCACGTGCAGGATCGGCGAAAGCGCGCCGTAGTGCTCGGGCATGCGAATCACCTGAATGCCGTCCGACGACTGGATGTGCGTGTCCGAGTCCGCGAACACATACAGGCGGCCGCCACGTGCGCGGACTTCCTGGATGTTGGATTTCAGCTTCTCGAGCAGCGCGTCGTTGGGGGCGACCGTCACCACAGGCATGGCTTCGGTGACCAGTGCCAGCGGGCCGTGCTTCAGTTCGCCTGCCGGGTATGCCTCCGCGTGGATGTACGAGATTTCCTTCAGCTTCAGGGCGCCTTCCAGTGCGATCGGATAGTGCAGCCCACGGCCGAGGAACAGCGCGTTTTCGCGTCGGGCGAAGTCTTCCGACCACGCGATGATCTGCGGCTCCAGGGCCAGCACGCCGTGCAGCGCGGCCGGCAGGTGGCGCAGGTTGGTCAGTGCCTTGGCTTCGTCGTCTTCGCTCAGGTAACCGCGAACCTTGGCCAGCGCCAGCGTCAGCATGTACAGCGCCGCCAGCTGCGTTGTGAAGGCCTTGGTCGAGGCCACGCCGATCTCGGTGCCGGCGCGCGTGAGGAAGCGCAGTTCCGTCTCGCGGACCATCGCGCTCGTGGCGACGTTGCAGACCGCGAGCGTATGCGTATGCCCCAGCGACCGCGCATGGCGCAGCGCGGCCATCGTGTCGGCCGTCTCGCCCGACTGCGAAATCACCACCACCAGCGCGCGCGGGTTCGGTACCGTGTCGCGATAGCGGTATTCGCTGGCGACCTCGACCTGCGTCGGGATCTTGGCGATCGACTCCAGCCAGTACTTGGCCGTGCAGCCCGAGTAGTAGCTCGTGCCGCAGGCAAGGATCAGCACACTGTCGATTTGCGAGAACACGGACTCCGCGGTCTCGCCAAACATCGCCGGCGTGATCGCGTCCACGCCCTCGAGCGTGTCGCCAAGCGCGCGCGGCTGTTCGAAGATTTCCTTCTGCATGAAATGGCGGAACGGCCCGAGTTCGACCGCGGCCGCGTGGGCTTCCACCACACGCACTTCACGCTCGACCACATGGTCCGACCCATCGCGAATCGTCACGCCGTCCAGCGAGATCTCGGCGACGTCGCCCTCTTCCAGATAGACGATGCGGTTCGCGGTACCGGCCACGGCCAGCGCATCCGACGCGAGGAACGCTTCGTTCTCGCCCAGCGCCACCACCAGCGGCGAACCGGCACGCGCGCCTACCACGCGCTGCGGCTGGTCCTTGGCGATCACGGCGATTGCGTACGCGCCATGCAGCCGCTTGGTGACCACGCGCACGGAGGCGAACAGATCGCCGCGCGTCGCGCTGCTCGGATACGTGTAAGCCTGATGAATCAGGTGGGCCACGACTTCCGTATCGGTCTGCGACTCGAAACCGTACCCCGCCGCGCGCAGCTCTTCACGCAGCGGCTCGTAGTTCTCGATGATGCCGTTGTGGACAAGCGCGATCGTCTCGTCCGAGAAATGCGGGTGAGCATTCAGCGTGTCGGGCTTGCCATGGGTCGCCCAACGCGTATGCGCAATCCCCGTCTGGCCGCCGAGGCCCGACGACTGCGTCTGCGTGTCGAGATCCGCCACGCGCGACACGGTGCGCGCGCGCTCGAGCATCTCGTCGCGCACGATGGCCACGCCACAGGAGTCATATCCACGATACTCGAGGCGCCGCAGGCCCTCGATCATGACCGGTACGATATTGCGGGTAGAAACCGCGCCGACAATGCCACACATTTTTGAACCCCCGTAATTTGCTTGCGTTACTTCTTTGCCGGCTTGACCGGACGCGTCCACCCGTCCAGCGTCATCTGCTTGGCGCGCGACAGCGTCAGCTTGCCTTCCGGCGCTTCCTTGGTCAGCGTCGTTCCCGCGCCAATCGTCGCGCCACGCCGCACGGTCACCGGCGCCACGAGTTGGGTGTCCGAGCCGATGAACACATCGTCCTCGATCACCGTGCGCAGCTTGTTCGCGCCGTCGTAATTGCAAGTGATGGTACCCGCGCCGATATTGACGCGCTGCCCCACCGTCGAGTCCCCCACGTAAGCCAGGTGATTGGCCTTGCTGTGGTGGCTGATCTGGCTGTTCTTGACCTCGACGAAGTTGCCGATGTGCACGTCTTCACCGAGCTCGGTGCCCGGGCGCAGGCGCGCGTACGGCCCAATGCGTCCGTCCGGCCCGATTGTTGCTTCGTCGATATGGCAGAAAGGTTGCAGACGCGAACCCTTGCCGATCTTCGCATGACGAATCACGCAATGCGCGCCGACATGAACACCGTCTTCCAGATGCACGATGCCTTCGAACACGCAGCCGACGTCGATCGTCACATCGCGGCCGCAGGTCAGCTGGCCACGCACGTCGATGCGCGCGGGGTCGAGCAGCGTCACGCCGCTCTCCAGCAGTTGCTGCGCGATATTGCGCTGGTGGATGCGTTCGATCTCGGCAAGCTGGACCTTGCTGTTGACGCCCAGCGTCTCCCACAGCGCGGCAGGCTGTGCCGACACGACTTCCACGCCGTCCTGCACCGCGCGTTCGATGGTATCGGTGAGGTAGTACTCACCCTGCGCGTTATCGTTGCGCAGCGTCGAGAGCCACGAGCGCAGACGCGCCGTGGGGCAGACGATGATGCCGGTATTGATTTCGCGGATCGCGCGTTCGTCGTCGCTCGCGTCCTTCTGCTCGACGATGCGGGTGATGCTGCCCGCCGCGTTCCGTACGATGCGGCCGTATCCGGTAGGATCGGACATCTCGACGGTCAGCACGCCCAGGCGTTCGCTGCCCGCCGCGTCCAGCAGCGCCTTGAGCGTGGCGGCGCTCGTCAGCGGCACGTCGCCGTACAACACCAGCGTCGGCTGGCCGTCGTCGATCAGCGGCAGTGCCTGCATGACCGCGTGGCCCGTGCCCAGCTGCTGGGCCTGTTCGGCAAACTGGACGTCGCTGGCGCCGACCGCCGCGCGAACCTGCTCGGCACCGTGGCCCACCACGACGACGAGCTTCGTCGGCGAAAGCGTGCGAGCGGTTGCAATGACGTGGGCCAGCATGGGCTGGCCGGCAACCGGATGAAGTACCTTGGGCAGCGCCGAGTTCATGCGCTTTCCCATGCCCGCGGCAAGAATGACGATATTCACAAGGAGGTCCTAAGTGAGTGTGTCCGGAGAGAAACTTGAAAATCCGCGCCACGGATCGTTTCACCGTCCAATGCGGCGAAATCGTTGTCAGGACTGGGTTGCGGGACGTTCTGCGGCCCCAGTAAACATGCGCGCCGATTCTAGCATGGCGGGTTATGCCCGACGTCCCGTGGTTTCCGATTCTCACAAAACGCAACATATGCAACGACAGCGCATTTTTTCATGGTTTGCAGCTATTACCGCCTGTGTGGTCCTCGTGGCACTGGGCGGTTGCAACGCAATGAAGCTCGGTTATCAGCAGGGCGACCGGCTGGCATATTGGTGGGTGGACCGGTATGTGGACGTCTCCGACGCCCAGGAGCCGCCCACGCGCGAGGCCATCCAGCGTTTCTTCAGCTGGCACCGGCGGCAGCAACTGCCTGAGATCGCCACCGTGCTGACGCGTGTCAAGGGCGAAGTCGCCCAGCCCGTCAACGCCGCGATGGTCCAGCAGGTCCAGCAGGACACGCAGCGCCTGGGCCGCCAGGCGTTCGAGAACGCGGTGCCCGACCTCGCCAACCTGCTGCTGACGCTCACGCCCGAGCAGACGGACCGGATGCAGGCCAAGTTCGACGAGAGCAACGCCAAATACCGCAAGGAGTTCCTGCGCGGCAACGAGGCGGCGCGGCTCGATGCGCGCTTCGACAAGGTGATGGAGTACGCAAAGCTGATCTACGGCCGGTTCTCGACCGAGCAGGAGCGCGCGATCCGCGACGCGATGGGGCCGTACATGCAGGGGGCGGATGCCCGCTACGCGCAGCGCGTGCAGCGGCAGAAAGAGTGGGTGGCGCTGGCGAAGGAAGTCCAGAGCACGCATCCGCCCAAGCCGCAGGTGGAGCAAATGCTGCGGCGGTATGCGGATCACTGGCAGCGCCCGGGCAAGGACAGCAATCAGGCCGGCGTGGACCTGACGGTCACGATCGCCAACCTGACCACGCCCGAGCAGAAGGCCCACGCGGTGGACCGGTTCCAGAAATGGATCGACGACACGCGCTCGCTGATTCGCGAGGGCAACAACGGGGCGCCCTCGCAGGCGTCCAACAACTGAGTGTTTGAGACGGCCGCTTGAAATGCGGCCGTCCCGCTCAGGCCGATATCGGACTGATATCAGGTCGATTTCAGGCTCAGGCGATGGCCGGCGCGCGCGCAACCCGGCGCACCGGCAGCAGCCCGAACAAATCCTTCGGATCTGCCTGCCGCGGCACTAGGTCGAGCGTCTGCCCGAGGCCGAGCGCGTCCGCGCTGTCACGCAGATAGCGCAGCGCCGAGTAGTCCTCGAGCGCGAACCCCACCGAATCGAACACGGTGATCTCGCTCGCCTCGGTCCGTCCGGACAAACGCCCCGCCAGAACCTGCCAGAGCTCGGTGACCGCGAAGTCGGCCGGCATCTGCTGGCAATCGCCCTCGATGCGGCTCTGCGGCTCGTATTCGACGAACACGCGCGCGCGGCGCAGCACATCCGGATGCAACTCTGTCTTGCCCGGGCAGTCTCCGCCGACCGCGTTCAGATGCATGCCCGGCGCGAGCATGTCCGGCGTGACGATCGTCGCGTAGGCCTTGTCGGCGGTCACCGTCGTCACGATGTCCGCGCCGCGCACGGCCTCCGCGGTACTCGCGCACGGCACCACCACGAGTCCCTCGATGTCCCGCAGGTTACCCGCCAGCTTGCGCGTGGCGGCCGCATCGGTGTCATACACCCGCAGCGTGCGGATGCCGAGCAGATAGTGGAAGGCCAGCGCCTGGAACTCGGCCTGCGCGCCGTTGCCGATCAGCGCCATCGTCGCCGCATCCTGCCGCGCCAGGCGGCGCGCCGCCACGACGGAAGTCGCGGCCGTGCGCAGCGCGGTGGTCAGCGTGAGTTCGGACAGCAGCAGCGGCATGCCCGTGGAGACGTCGGCAAGCGTGCCGAAGGCCATCACGGTCGGCAACCCATCGGCGGTGTTGGCCGGATGGCCATTGACGTACTTGAAGCTGTAGTGGCTGTCGTCCGCGATCGGCATCAGCTCGATCACGCCGCGCGCCGAATGGGCGGCGGTGCGCGCGGTCTTGTCGAAGTCCTGCCAGCGCAGGTAGTCCTGCTCGATATAGCGCGCCATGTGCCGCAGCACGTGGGGCAAGCCTTGCGTCGCCACGATATGGGCGACATCGGCGGGAGAAAGGAAGCGGGTCATGATCCGGCAGTCAATGCAGTGGTAACCGGATGCATTGTTCCAGCGGCGCGTGCCACGCAGAAGCCACCGTTTCGAACGAAAACGCCGCCCGGCTGACATTTCGTCAGCGGGCGGCGATCGTTTATGTCAGAGGCTCAGACGCTGGCAGGGTTGTCAGTGCTGGCGACGCGACTGTCACCGCGCTCGAACCGCACGAACTCGATGCGATTCTCCTCGGCGCTGCCCGCGAACTGCAGCGGCTGTTGCGAGTACGTGGTCTCACCGAACAGCGAGGCCTCGTCCACCTTGGCCAGGCCCGTGGCCAGCCCCGTGAACGGGAACAGATCCGTATCGGCCAGATGGGACGGCACCACGTTGCGCAGCGACGCGAAGATGTTGTCGATGCGGCCGGGATGCTCGCGCTCCCACTGCTGCAGCATCTCGCTCACCTTCTTGCGCTGCAGGTTTTCCTGCGAGCCGCACAGATTGCACGGGATGATCGGGAATGCCATCGCGCGCGCATAGCTCGCGATTTCCTTCTCCGGGCAGTAGGCGAGCGGGCGAATCACGATATGCTGGCCATCGTCGGTCGCGAGCTTGGGCGGCATCGCCTTCATCTTGCCGCCGAAGAACATGTTCAGGAAGAACGTCTGGACGATGTCGTCGCGGTGGTGCCCCAGCGCGATCTTGTTCGCCCCGAGCTCCTTCGCCGTGCGATAGATCACCCCACGGCGCAGGCGCGAGCAGAGCGAGCAGGTCGTCTTGCCCTCGGGCACCTTCTCCTTGACGATGGAATACGTGTCCGCCTCGACGATCACGTACTCCACGCCCGTGGACTTCAGGTATTCAGGCAGCACGTGTTCGGGAAAGCCGGGCTGCTTCTGATCCAGATTCATCGCGATCAGCTTGAACTGGATGGGCGCGCGCTTCTGCAGCGCCATCAGGACCGACAGCATCGTGTACGAGTCCTTGCCCCCGCTCATGCACACGAGCACGGTATCGCCGTCCTCGATCATGCCGAAGTCGCCAATGGCCTTTCCGGTCAACGACTGGAGGCGCGTTTCGAGACGATAGAAGTTAGCGGAGTGACTCATAGGGCATTGCTGTGGGGGTTCGGGCGGGCCAGTATTCTACTTGACCCCCTCGAAACGTTCAGACGGGCTTGATGTGGAAGACCTCGACGCCCACCGAGTCGCAATCGGGATAGACGTCCGGCTTCTCCGTGGACACGCGTACCGCCCGCACCTGCGGATGCTGCAGCATCGCGCGCGCGAGGTCGTCGCACAGCGTCTCCTGCAGATGGATATGGCCCTGCGCCATGCGCGCGGCCACGGTGCTGCGCATGAAGTCGTAATCCACGACCTCGTCGAGCTTGTCGGCGTGCGGCGTGCATTCGGCCAGCGGCACGAACAGGTCGATATTGACCAGCACACGCTGCTCGCCTTTCTTCTCGAACTCGTGCACGCCGATGTTGATCTGCACTTCATAGTTGCGCAGGAACATTCGGCGGCAGTCGGTCAGGCTGGGATGGGATAGTGCGGCGAGCATGGTCATGAGGTCATTCTGTAAGGAACATCACGTCGCGGTGCAGCGGCATCAGATGCTGCCCCCCGTCGACGTACAGCGTGGTGCCGGTCACCGCGCGCGCCGCGGCCAGATAGGCCACGGCCTGCGCGATATCCTCCGGCGTGGAAGACTTGCCGAGCGGCGTCATCTGATGCGCGCGGCTGAAGCCGGTGCCGGTCTGCTCGCCGGACACCATGGTGATGCCGGGCGCGACGCCCACCACGCGCAAGCGCGGCGCTAGGGCCTGCGCCAGCTGCATCGTGGCCGTTTGCAGCGCGGCCTTGGACAGCGTGTACGACAGGAAGTCCGGGTTCAGGTTGTCGAGTTTCTGATCGAGCAGGTTGATCACGACGCCCTTCGGACCTTCGTCGGCATCGGCGGCCAGCGCCTTGTGCATCTCGCGCGCGAGCAGCAGCGGCGCGGCCACATTGGTTCGCATGTGCGTGTCCAGCGATGCATAGGAAAAACTGGTTGCCACGTCGTACTGGAACAGCGACGCGTTGTTGACGAGGCACGTCGGCGTGCCGAGCGCCACGGCGCAGTCGGCGATCAGGCGGCCCGTTTCGGCCTCGTTAGCGAGGTCCGCGCGCAGCACCGCCGCGCGGCGGCCCAATGCGCGGATCTGCACGGCCAGCGCCTCGGCCTCCGCCACCGAGCGGTTGCAGTGCACGGCCACGTCCCAGCCATCGGCGGCCAGTTCGAGCGCGATAGCGCGGCCCAGCCGGCGCGCGCCACCAGTGACCAGCGCGACGCCGCGCGGCGTCGCGGTAGCGTTGGCGATGGAGGTGTCAGGGGTCTGGGAAGCGGGCATTGCTACAATTCGCGGTATGCAGAAAGTCGCTAGTCTACCCCTTCCCCCCCAGGACGCGCTCGAAGCGTCGAATGCCCTTGCCCTGTGTATTGGCGATGCCATCGACGCGGGCGGCGGATGGATCGGTTTCGATCGCTACATGTCGATGGCGCTCTACGCGCCGCGCCTCGGGTATTACAGCGGCGGCGCCGCCAAGTTCGGCCGCGACGCGCGCGATGGCAGCGACTTCATCACCGCGCCGGAGCTCACGCCGTTCTTCGCGCGCACGCTGGCGCGCCAGTTCGCGCCGCTGATCGCCGAACGCCTGCCCGCGGTCATGGAATTCGGCGCGGGCACGGGCCGTCTGGCCGCGGATCTGCTGCTGGCGCTGGAAACCGAAGGCGCGCTGCCGTCACGGTACGCGATCGTCGAGCTGTCGGGCGAGCTGCGCGAACGCCAGCGCCAGACGCTCACCGAGCGCGCGCCGCACCTCGCGGACCGCGTGGTCTGGCACGACACGCTGCCGGAACGCTTCGAAGGCGTGATCGTCGGCAACGAGGTGCTCGACGCCATGCCCGTGCGGCTGTTCGCGCGCGAAGGCGGGCGCTGGTATGAGCGCGGCGTCAGGCGGGAAGGCGCCGCGGGCTTCGCCTATCAGGACCGCGTGCTGGCCGATGCCGAAATCCCCGCCGCGATCGCCGCCATCCCGGGCGACCACGACATGGTCACGGAGACGCACGCGGAGGCCGAAGGCTTCATCCGCGCCGTGGGCGCGATGCTCGCGCGCGGGGTCGCATTCTTCATCGACTACGGGTTTCCGGCCAGCGAGTATTACCACCCGCAGCGTTCGGGCGGCACGCTGATGTGCCACTACCGCCATCACGCGCACCCCGATCCGTTCCTCTACCCAGGCCTGCAGGACATTACCGCGCACGTGAACTTCACGGGCGTGGCCGAGGCGGCGGTCGAGGCGGCCATGCAGGTCGCGGGCTTCTGCTCGCAGGCGCGGTTCCTGATGAATGCCGGCATCACTGAACTGCTGATGACGCTCGACCCCAACGACACGCGCGCCTTCCTGCCGGCCGCCAATGCGGTGCAGAAGCTGCTGTCGGAGGCGGAAATGGGCGAACTGTTCAAGGTCATCGCGCTGTCGCGCGGCATGCGCATGATAGACGGCGACGACCATGACGCCCCCGCCCTCGCCGGATTCCAGCGCGGCGACCGCACTCACTCCCTCTAAGCCATGCTGCGCTGGACGCTGACCATTTTCTTCTGCGTGATCGTACTGTCCGCCACGCTGCCATGGCTGCAGAAGATCGGGCTCGGCCGCCTGCCTGGCGACCTGCGCTTCCGCCTGTTCGGCCGCGAATACGTGCTGCCGTTCGCGTCGACCATCCTGCTGTCGCTGGCCGCGCTGGTGATCGGGCGGCTGCTGTAGCCACCCGTAGCGGCTCCGGGCCACCCGATTTCAGGCCACCCCGAGCCGTTCCGCCACCGCCGCCACGCGGGCCGCATGCACGCGGCTCTTGATCTGCGAGACATCGTCGGCGCATTCCCGCGCAATGGCGCCCGCATCGATCGACGCCGCCGCATCCAGTGCATCCAGTAGCCGCGCCGACTGCGGATAGTCGCGGTCCTCGAAGCCTAGCCGGCCGCGCGCATCGGCCTCGCACGCACGCAGCGCCTCGGCGAACCGCTCGGGCTTGCGCAGCGCATCGCAGCGCTCGAGCAGGCGCGTGACCGCCGCCGCGCCGAACTCCAGCGAACGATGGATATTGCCGTGCTCGCGCGCCACCACGAGCGCGAGCTCTCGGCATTCGTTGGGCACGCGCAGGCGCTTGCAGACCTGCTCGAGCAGCGTCACGCTACGCTCCTCGTGGCCGAGATGGCGGGGCAGGATGTCGGCGGGCGTGGTGCCCTTGCCAAGGTCGTGGACGAGCGCGGCGAATCGTACCGGCAGCGACGCGCCGATCGACGCGGCGTAGTCGAGCACCATCATCACGTGCACGCCGGTATCGACCTCCGGATGATAGTCCGCGCGTTGCGGCACGCCCCATAGCCGATCCAGCTCGGGCATCAGCCGCGCCAGCGCGCCGCATTCGCGCAGCACGTCGAACATGCGCGAGGGCCGTGCTTCCATCAGGCCACGCGCCAGCTCCTGCCACACGCGTTCGGGCACCAGCGCATCGACCTCCCCGGCCTCGACCATCGCGCGCATCAGCGCGACGGTTTCCGGAACGACCGTGAAGTCATGGAAGCGCGCCGCAAAGCGCGCCGCGCGCAGGATGCGGACAGGGTCCTCGGCAAACGCGTCGGACACATGGCGGAACTGCCGCGCGGCGAGGTCCCGCTGGCCGCCGTAAGGATCCACCACCGGACCGACGAGGTTGCCCTCCGCATCGACCGCGCGCGCCATCGCGTTGATCGTCAGGTCGCGCCGCACGAGGTCGTCCTCGAGCGTCACGTCGGCGCCGCAGTAGAACGCAAACCCCTTGTAGCCGACCGCGGTCTTGCGCTCGGTGCGCGCGAGGGCGTACTCGGCCCGGGTCTGCGGATGCAGAAAGACCGGAAAATCCTTGCCAACGGGCTTGTAGCCAAGGCGCTCCATCTCGTCGGGCGTGGCGCCCACCACCACGTAGTCGCGATCCTGGCTCGGCTTGCCGAGCAGTTCGTCGCGAATGGCGCCACCCACGGCGTAGACCTGCATGTCGCGCCGCTCCGTTCAGAGCACGATCGCGTCGTCGCGATCGGGCGTCGTGCGGTACGGTTCGTCGGCCAGCAGGAAGTCGCGCTCCTCGCGCGCGGCCGTCACCCACTCCTGCATCGATGGCAGCGAAAGGATGAAGTCCGCGTAGGCCTTGGCGTCATCGGGCAGATGAATGCCGTATGTCGCGAAACGCGAGACCACGGGCGCATAGAACGCATCGGCGACCGTGAACGTGCCGAACAGGAACGGACCCTTGTCACCATGCCGCGCGCGCAGTTCGCTCCAGATCGCGGCGATGCGATCGACGTCGCGCTGCACGGCGGTGTTCCACCCCATGCCCGGCAGGACCGCCGTCACGTTCATCGGCAGCTGGTTGCGCACCTGCTGGAAGCCGGCATGCATTTCCGCGCAGACCGAGCGCGCGTGCGCGCGCGCCGCGGCATCCGCGGGCCACAATTGCTTCTCGGGGAAACGCTCGGCCACGTACTCGCTGATGGCGAGCGAATCCCACACATGCAGGTCGCCATCGATCAGCACGGGCACCTTGCCGGAAGGCGAATGCTTGCGGATCTCGGTCGCGAATTCCGGCGTGGACAGGCGCACGTTGATTTCTTCGAACGCGATGCCGGCCTGACGCAGCAGCAGCCACGGGCGCAGCGACCAGGACGAATATTTCTTGTTGCCGATGACGAGCTTCATGACGCGGATCCTTGGGGGAGTGTTGTTGCCTGCAGCCGGCCATTGTAGCCAGCGTCACCGCCAGCTATCAAACGAATTGCTCTCGCAACGGTGTGAGTCCGGCTCACATCAGCGGTGGACGCTCCCGCGCATGCCCTGCAGTTGCTCCTCGCGATTGCGGCCGGCCAGCACGTCCGTCATGACCGATTCAAGCGTGGCCGGACGCAGGTTCAGCTCGCGTGCGAGCGGGGCATCCAGGACATTGTCGAGGCGCATGGAATCGAGGTTGTCGCGCGTCATCACCGGACCGCCCGGCATATGCTCCAGCACCGCGGCCTGCACGCGCGCGAGCGCGTCCGGCAGCGCGATGACGGGTCGCGGATGCCCGGATGCCCGGCCCGCGAACCGCACGAGTTCCTCGAGCGTATAGACCTGCGGACCGCCGAGATCGTACGCTCGCCCAATCGTCTGCGGCGTGACCATCGCGTTCAGGAAGGCCTGCACGACGTCCTGCACGAACACCGGCTGGAAACGCGCGTGCGCGCAGGCCAGCGGCACCACGGGCGCCAGCTGCTGCATCTGCGCGAACAGGTTGAGGAAATGGTCGTCGGGACCGAATACGACGGAGGGACGGAACACGGTCCAGTCGAGCCCCGACTCGCGCACAAGGCGCTCGCCATCGCCCTTGCTGCGCAGGTACATCGAGGGGCCGGAGGAATCCGCGCCAAGCGCGCTCATATGGATCAGGCGCCGGACGCCGGTGCGCTGGCAGGACTCGACAATCTGCCGCGGCAACTCCACGTGGGCCGTGGCGAACGCCTCGCCATACGGATCGCCCCGCTCCCCGTGCAGCACGCCGACGAGATTGACCACGATGCCATCGACGCCAAGCGAGCCGATCGCGTCGTCCAGCGCGGCGCCGTCGGCAAGCCCGAGTTCGACCACTTCCACGCGCGGCAGCAGCAACAGGTGCTGCGCGTGCTCGACGTTGCGCGACCCCGCGAGAATGCGCTCGGGGGCGAGAGGACTATCGGGGTTGGAAGCGGGATCGAGCGGCGCGCCCGATGCGGAAGCCGCGCCGGCCAGGCGCGAAATGAGGTGACTGCCGATGAAACCGGCGCCCCCGATGACGAGGACATTGCTGGTCTGCATGGTTGGCTCCGTGTCGCTGATCTACATCAATGCATTCACGCGATCACGGAACCGATATCGAACCGATATCATGCCGCCCGGCGGCGGTTGCCTCAGGGCAGGCTGGTCGTCGTGACCGAGGATGGTGCAACCGAACCCAGTCGATCCTTCAGCGACTGGGGACGGCCACTCATCAATGCAGCATAGTACGTCGCATTGGAGAGCACATTCTTCACATAGGTTCGCGTTTCCGTGAACGGAATCGTCTCTGCAAAGATTGCGCCTTCCACGGTCCTGTTCAGCGAACTGCGCCAGTTTTTCGGCCGGCCGGGGCCCGCGTTATAGGCGGCCGAGGCGAGCGTCCACGAACTGTCGAGGTCCGTCAGCACCATGCTCATGTAATTCGTACCGAGCAAAATGTTGATATTGGGATCCCCCATCATGGACGGCGAGAAGTCGTTCATGCCGATCTTGCGCGCCACATACTTCGCGGTAGCAGGCATGACCTGCATCAGGCCGTGCGCGCCCGCGGAGGATCGTGCATTCATGATGAAGCGCGACTCCTGACGGATGAGGCCATACGCCCATGCCATGTCGAGGCCGACGTCGTCGGTCGCGCGCTGCATGATGTCCCGATACGGCATCAGGAAGCGCAGCGAGAAGTCGTGCTCGGTCCGCGTGCGGTCGGCCGTGTTCACCGCGCGGTCCAGCAGCTCGATACGGCGGGCATAGTCGGCAGCGGCGATCAGCTCACGGTCGCTCATGCCGCGCAGCTCCCAGTTCCACTCCCGATTGCCTTCGAAGCGCAGGTTCAGGTCATAGAACTTCTGCGCGCGCACGAAACCGGGGCGCGTGCGCATGGCCATCGCCTCGGCGTCGCTGACCGTCGTGCGAACCGGCAGCGCGATGCGGTTGCCCAGCTCCTCGCTGGCGAGCTGGCCGTAGAAATTGAACTGGCCGGCAATCGATTCGTACTGGGCGCGCGCTTCGTCCGGACGCTTGTCGGCGGCCAGCGAACGGCCGTACCAATACGTCCAGGCCGGGTCCTTCGCGCGCAGCTCCGGACGCATGAGTTCGATCGACTGGCGCACCTGTCGCCAGTCGCCCTGGCGCAACGCCGCGCGCACGCGCCATTCCTGCGTTTCGTCGGAGAGCCACTGGTTGCCGCCGAGGTCGATCTGGCGGCGGTAATAGCCGGCGGCCTCGGGCGCGAGCTTCTTGGCCGCGTACTGTCCGACCACCCCCCACGCGGCGCCCTGCTCGTCGCGCGACAGGCTCGAGGCGCTGGCGTTCAGATACGCGGCCGCCTGCGACGGATCGTTACGCGCCATCTTCACGATGGTCGCGAGCGTATCGCTGTCGCCGCGCGCGTCCGGCACGGTCGCCGCGATACGCGCGGCCAGCGTCGTGTAGTTCTGCTCGAGTGCCTGGCGCGCCTGGAACGCGACGTCGCTGCGCTGGATCTGCTGGCTCTGCGCGAGGTATCCGATCAGGTCAACACAGCCTTCCCCGTAATAGCGCACGTCGGACAGGGCCGCGCGCGACTCGGCCGCGACGTTCTGCCCCTTGAGCGCGCGCGACAGCAGCGCGTAGCACTCCACCTGCGTGTCGTCCTTGAGCACGAACTTCGGATACTCGGCGTCGAAGTTGGCCCAGTCGCGTTTCTTGCCGAGCACGAGCAGCCAGTCGTTGCGCATGCGGTCGGCGATCGCCTCGCCCTGATACCGCTGGAGGAACGTGCGTACCTGCTCGTCGGGCGCGTCGATGCGCGCGAGGCCGCTGCTGTCGAACATCTGGGGCTTGATGCGGAAGTATTCGACGTACGACGGAATCGGGTAATCGACGAGCGCCGCCGACAGCGTGGCCGCGCGGTCCGCGTCGTTCTTGCGCGCAGCTTCGCGCAGCGCGACGAACGCGTCGTCGGGATTGCCTGGAATCGTGGGCGCCGGCGCCGGAGCGGCGGCCGCCGGGCGTTTCTGCGCATGGGCCGGTGCAGTCAGGAGCGTTGCCCCGATCGCCGCCGAAAATGCGATCCATGCGGCACGCCCGGCATGGCGCAGATATACTCCCTTGAACATGCTTCGTCTTCCTCGTCGATGGCGCGCGGCCGCAAGGTCGCTGGCCGCACCGCCTGATATTCAGTGTGGGTCCCGGGTCGGGACGAACCTGTCCAGACATTTGGCCGAACATTATTGCACGCCATGCCGCCCGCCAAAGCCGCAGACAACCCGCCCGACAGCCCTCAATTCCCATTCAGCGAAGATCGCCGCACGCTGCGCGCACGGCTGCTGGCGGCGAGGGCATCGCTGCCCGGCCGCGACGCCGCCGATGCAAGCATCGCCACGGCGCTCGCCGCGTTGCTCGAGCGCCTTGCCGTGCAGTGCGTGGGATTCTATTGGCCGATTCAGCAGGAATTCGACGCGCGGACGGTCGTGACGCGCTGGCTCGGCGGCATGCCCGGGCGGCGCGCGGCCCTCCCCGTGGTCAGCGCGCCGGCCACGCCGCTCGATTTCCATCTCTGGACGCCCGGCACGCCGATGCGCGAAGGGCGCTACGGCATCCCGGTGCCCGATGGCACCGAGGCGGCAACGCCCGACGCACTGATCATTCCCTGTGTCGGATTCAGCGCCGATAAGTTCCGTTTGGGCTATGGCGGCGGCTTCTACGACCGCACGCTGGCGGCCCTCGCGAAGCCGGGGCCGAGACCCGTAGCCATCGGCATCGGGTATGAAGCGTGCCGCGTGCCGCTGGAAGCCGCGGCACATGACCTGCCCATGGAGTGGATCGTCACCGAGGCGGGGACGATGTAAGACACTCCCGGCGGCGTCTTACAGCTTCAGCCGTTCCCAGATCGCCTTGGTGGCGCCCGCGGTGTTGAGCGTGTAGAAGTGCAGGCCGGGCACGCCGGCGGCCAGCAGACGCTCGCACAGCGCGGTCACCACGTCGAGGCCGAACGCGCGGATCGACTCGCGGTCGTCGCCAAAGCCTTCCAGCCGCTTCGCCACCCAGCGCGGCACTTCGGCGCCGCACATCTCGGAGAAGCGCATCAGCTGCGAGTAGTTCGTGATCGGCATGATGCCCGGCACGATCGGCACCTCGACCCCCTGCGCGCGCACGTCATCCACGAACCGGAAATACGCATCGGCGTTGAAGAAATACTGCGTGATGGCGGAATCGGCGCCGGCCTTGACCTTGCGCACGAAGTTCTCGAGGTCGTGACGCGGCGAGCGCGCCTGCGGGTGGTACTCGGGGTACGCCGCCACCTCGATATGGAACCAGTCGCCCGTTTCCTCGCGGATGAAGCCCACGAGTTCGTTGGCGTAGCGGAATTCGCCGATCTCGCCCATGCCCGACGGCAGGTCGCCGCGCAGCGCGACGATATGGCGGATGCCCGCGTCGCGATACGTCTTGAGGATCTGGCGGATGCTGTCGCGCGACGAGCCGACGCAGGACAGATGGGGCGCGGCATCGATGCCCTCGCGCTGGATCTCCAGCACGGCATCGAGCGTGCCCTGCTGCGTGGTACCGCCGGCGCCAAACGTCACCGAGATGTACTTCGGCTGCAGCGGCGCCAGCTGCGCGCGCGTATTGCGCAGTTTCTCCGCGCCCTCGGCCGTCTTGGGCGGGAAGAATTCGAAGCTGTAGTAACGGTCAGTCATGGAATGTCACGACATAAGTCAGTCGCGGTCCCGCAGCAGGAGGCTGGACAGGATCCACGAGATCACGCTGTACAGGATGGACCCGAGCAGCGCGGCACCAAAGCCCTGCACGACAAAGCCTTGCAGCAGGTTGCCGACGAACAGGAACAACAGCGCGTTGATGATGAAAATGAACAAGCCCAGCGTCAGCAGCGTGACCGGGAGCGTGAGGAGCACGAGGATCGGCCGGATCAGCGTGTTGACGAGACCCAGCACCAGCGCGGCGATCATCGCCGAGCCGAAACCACCGAGTTCGATCCCATTGATGACGTTGCCCACGAGAAACAGCGACGCGGCATTGATGATCCAGACGGCCAGCAATCTCATATCGACTCCATGCTGAAGGGAAAGGCGAATACGGGGCACAAACGAGACGTCGCGCCGTCCGGACCGCCGCGAAGCGGTCCGGACGATGCAGGGCCGATCAGTAGCGGTAGTGGTCGGCCTTGTACGGGCCTTCCTTCTTCACGCCAATGTACGCGGCCTGCTGCTCCGTCAGTTCGGTCAGCTGCGCGTTGAGCTTCTTCAGCTGCAGGCGCGCGACCTTTTCGTCGAGGTGCTTCGGCAGCGTGTAGACGCCCACCGGGTACTTGCCGCTGTCACGCTCCTGCCAGAGTTCGATCTGGGCGATCGTCTGGTTGGCGAACGAGCTGCTCATCACGTACGACGGATGGCCCGTGGCGCAACCGAGGTTCACGAGGCGGCCCTTGGCCAGGATGATGATCTTCTTGCCATCCGGGAAGATCACGTGATCGACCTGCGGCTTGATCTCGTCCCACTGGTACTTCTCGATCGAGGCGATATCGATCTCGTTGTCGAAGTGGCCGATATTGCAGACGATGGCCTGGTCCTTCATCTTGGCCATATGGTCGTGCGTGATCACGTGGTAGTTACCCGTGCAGGTCACGAAGATGTCGCCGTGTTCGGCGGCATAGTCCATCGTCACCACGCGGTAGCCTTCCATCGCCGCCTGCAGCGCGCAGATCGGGTCGATTTCCGTGACCCACACCTGTGCCGACAGCGCGCGCAGCGCCTGTGCGCTGCCCTTGCCCACGTCGCCGTAGCCCGCGACGATCGCGACCTTGCCGGCGATCATCACGTCGGTGGCGCGCTTGATGCCGTCCACGAGCGACTCGCGGCAGCCATACAGGTTGTCGAACTTGCTCTTGGTCACCGAGTCGTTGACGTTGATGGCCGGGAACTTGAGCTCGCCGCGTTGCGCCATCTGGTACAGGCGGTGCACGCCCGTCGTCGTTTCTTCGGTCACGCCGCGGATGGCTTCCAGGTTACGGCTGTACCAGCTCGGATCCGTGGCGAGCTTTTCCTTGATCGCGGCGAACAGGAACGTTTCTTCTTCGCTGGTCGGCTTGGCGATCAGCGAGGCATCCTTCTCGGCACGCGCGCCGAGGTGCAGCAGCAGCGTGGCGTCGCCGCCGTCATCGAGGATCATGTTCGGCGTGCCGCCATCGGCCCAGTCGAAGATGCGGTGCGTGAAGTCCCAGTATTCCTTGAGCGACTCGCCCTTGAACGCGAACACCGGCGTGCCCGACGCGGCGATCGCGGCGGCGGCGTGGTCCTGCGTCGAGAAGATGTTGCACGAAGCCCAGCGCACGTCGGCGCCGAGCGCGCGCAGCGTCTCGATCAGCACGGCGGTCTGGATGGTCATGTGCAGCGAGCCGGCGATACGCGCGCCCTTCAGCGGCTGCGCGGCGGCGAATTCGTCGCGAATGGCCATCAGGCCCGGCATTTCGGTTTCTGCAATCGCGATTTCCTTGCGGCCCCAGCCTGCGAGGTTGATATCGGCGACGATGTAATCCTGCTTGAGGTCGGTCACGGCGTTCATGTTCACTCCGGGTGAAGAGTGGCAACGGTGACGAGTGGAAATGCGCCCCGGGCAGCCATGGACACGAGGGGTGACATCCTCGATGCTGCGGGCGGAAAGGTCGACTCGCCTCCGTGTGTGCCACGGATCAGCGAGCGCCGTTGAAGACATCCGAGCCTGGCGAATGACGCGGGGGTCATCCGTTGCAACGCTCCTCGGAGTGGCGGTATTGTAGCGTGCCCGGCGGCGCCGTGTCGCCAATCCCAGATTTTATTTTGTCGCGCAACCCTATGTCCTCCACGCCACCCCGGCCCCCTCGTCTGCTCACCATCGCCGGCTCCGACTCGGGCGGGGGCGCCGGCATCCAGGCGGACCTCAAGACCTTCGCCGCGCTCGGCGGGTTCGGCATGAGCGCGATCACGGCGATCACCGCGCAGAACACGCTCGGCGTCACTGGCGTGCACGCGATTCCCGCCGACATGGTTGCCGCGCAGATCGATGCCGTGGCGGGCGACATCGGCGTGGATGCGGCCAAGACCGGCATGCTCGGCACCGCGGCGATCGTGGAGGCCGTGGCCGGCGCGGTGGATCGTCACGGGATCCGCAGGCTCGTGGTCGATCCGGTGATGATCTCGACGTCGGGCGCGACGCTCTCCGATGACGCGACGAGCCAGGCCATGGTCCAGCGGCTGTTTCCGCGCGCGATGCTCGTCACGCCGAACCTGCCCGAGGCGTCCTATCTGCTCGGCCGCCGCATCGCGCGGCGCGCGGACATGGAAGATGCCGCGGCGGAACTGCTGGCACTTGGCTGCCGCGCGGTGCTGCTCAAGGGGGGCCATCTGGAAGATGGGGAGGATGGTCGGCTCGACGATCTGCTGATGACGGCGGACGGTATCGTGCGTGTCTTCACCCATCCGCGCATCGACACCCCGAACCTGCACGGCACGGGCTGCACGCTCGCCGCGGCCACCGCGGCGCAACTGGCACGCGGCGATGGTCTCGAAGACGCGGTCGGGGTCGCGCTCGACTACGTGGCCCATGCCATCGCGGCCGGCGCGTCCCTGCGCCTCGGCGCCGGCAACGGCCCGCTCAACCATTCGTTCGCGCCGCGCGCGCTGGGCTGAACTCATGACCCTGCTGGACAACATCGACCTGCGGCACGACGCTGCCGCCGCGCTGTACGTGAAGGAAGAAACGGTGCAGGTTGAATTTGCCGCCGAGCCCGGCGAGCTCGTCAGCCGCGAGGGACCGAACCGCTATCGCGTCGGCGATGCCATCGTCACGGGCAGCACGGGCGACCGCTGGTGCGTGTCGCGCGATCGCTTCGATGCGCGCTATGACGCGTTGGCCGAGCCCGGTGCGTACCGCAACAAGCCCGTACCGGTCCTCGCGAAGGAAATGACCACGCCGTTTTCGATCGCGCGCTCGGCCGGCGGCGACGTGCTGCATGGCAAGGCCGGCGACTGGCTGATGCAGTACGCGCCCGGCGACTACGGCATTACCGAACGCGCGCGCTTTCTTGCGGTGTATCGCCTGGCCTGAAAGCGGGCTTAGTTGCCGCCCGCCGACATCGGCACGAGCTTGAACGCGGCACGGGCCACGCACACGACGTTGCCGCTCGCATCCTTCGCCTCGCCATCGCAGAACGCGATCTTGGCGCCGCGGCGGATCAGCCGCGCTTCGAACGTCAGCTCGCCGCGCGCACCCGCCAGGAAGTGCGTCGACATGTCGATGGTGATGACGCCGACGTCGAGCGGCGCGTGCGAGCGCGCGGCACCGCTCAGCGTGAAGTCGAGCACGGCCATCAACGTGCCGCCATGGACGTCCCCGCGGCTGTTCACGATCTTGTCGCTGGCCGGCAGCCGCGTGCGGCACAGGCCCTCTTCCATATGCATCGGCTGCAGGCCGAGCAGCCGCATCAGCGGCACATCGATACCGAAATAGGGGCGGTCGGGCGTGCCGGGGGCGGCCGGGATGATCTGCGTGTCCAAAGCGAGTCCTCTGTAGTTCCGCACACCGGAACCATGGTCCGCTGCGCGCGACTCAGAGGATATGCGCAATCGGCGCCGCGCTCCAGTACCGGGCACGGCGCCGGCGCAATCAGCGTTCGAACATCGCCTTGAGGCGCGCCACGGCGGCCGGCACATCCGACGCCTCCGTGATCGCGCGCACCACGGCCGCGCTACGCACGCCGACGTCGAGCACTTCGGGCAGGTTGCCTTCGTTGACGCCGCCGATGCCCACGAGCGCGGGCATGACGGGCTGCATCAGTTTCACGTACGCCTGGAAGCGTCCCATGCCTTGCGGCGCGGTCGGCATGACCTTGGTCGTCGTCGGGAAGATCGCGCCGAGCGCGAGGTAGCTCGGGGAGATCGCGGCCACGCGCAGCATCTCCGCATACCCGTGCGTGGACACGCCGAGGCGTAGGCCGGACGCGCGAATCGCGTCGAGGTCCGCGTCGTCGAGGTCTTCCTGTCCGAGGTGGATGCCATAGATGCCGCTGTCGCCGCCGAGCCGCCGATGCAGCTCGATGGCCACGCGCCAGTGGTCGTTGATGAACAACCGTGACGACGCGCCCGCGGACGCACGAGCGGCACGGGCGGCACGTTCCACCTCCGCCCGCACCGCCTCGCCGTCGGGCGACTTGAAGCGCAGCTGCACGGTTGGCACGCCGAGCGGCACCAGGCGTTCGATCCATTCGGCGGTCGGCACCACGGCGTAGAGGCCGAGGTCGGCCGGGCACGGCGCGAACGGCGGCGGCAGTTGCTCCGGCGCAGCCAGCGCGGCGTGGCGCACGCGCGGAAAGCGTTGAAACGCGCTCGGCCATTCGGGCTCGCCCGCCCGCCATGCGCGCGCGAGGCACAGCGCATCGTGCGCGGGGAAGTGCAGCGCGCGCGCCGCGAGCAGCACGGCGACGAACGCGGGCGAGTGGGGCGCATCGCTATCGGCCTGCGATTCGAAGACCCACGTGCCCATCGGCGAGCGCACGGTATCGATCCAGCGGCCGCCCTCGCGTTCGGTGGCGATCAGCGTCGCCCCGGCGAGCGCCACGCGGGCGATCGCCTCTTCCGCCGGTCCATCCTCCGACGGTTCATCCTCCGCCAGCAAGATGTCGTGCGTGCCCAGGGCGGCGGGCGCATCGGCCGCCGGCCATACGCGCCACGGCGTGTCGTCACGGCCGAATGTCGCGCCGAAGCGAGCCAGCAAGGCCTCGTGCAGCGTCGCGTCGAAGATGGCGGCCACGCCAGTCGAATCCTGTTGGGTCATGCGCGATCCTCCGCGCCGGCCGCATGCCAGAACGGCATGCCGACCACGGGTGTGCTCGCCTGCGCGACGTCGCGCTCGGGAATCGGCCCCGCAAGATACGCGGTGCGGCCCGCCTCCACGGCCTGCGCGAACGCGCGGGCCATGTTGACGGGATAAGCGGCCTGCGCGACCGCCGTGTTCAGCAGCACGCCGTCATAGCCCCACTCGAGCACCTGCGCGGCATGCGACGGCAGGCCGAGGCCCGCGTCGACGATCAGCGGCGTGTCGGGCAGCCGCTCGCGCAGCGTGCGCATCGCGAGCGGATTGATCGCGCCACGGCCCGTGCCGATCGGCGCGCCCCACGGCATCAGCGCCTGACAGCCCACGTCGACAAGGCGCCGGCACAGCACGAGGTCTTCGGTGCAGTACGGCAGCACCTTGAAGCCTTCGCGAATCAGCGTCTCGGCCACCGACGGCAGGTTCAGCGTGTCGGGCTGGAGCGTGTAGTCGTCGCCGATCAGCTCGAGCTTGATCCAGTCGGTCTCGAAGACCTCGCGCGCCATCATCGCGGTGGTGATGACTTCCTGCGCGGTAAAGCAGCCGGCGGTGTTGGGCAGCACGGGCACGCCGAGCGTGCGCAGCATTTGCCAGAACGCCTGACCACCGAGGGTCTGGCCCTCGCCGCTGCCGACCGCGCTCTGGCGGCGCAGTGCCACGGTGATCATCGCGGGACGCGAGGCCTCGATCGCGGCCTCCAGGGTTGCCGGCGACGGATAGCGCGCGGTGCCGAGCAGCAGCCGCGACGCGAACGACTCCCCATAGAGCACGAACGGATCGCGCAGGCTATCGGAAGAATATTGGGCGGGTTCGAACGCCATGGTTCAGCCTCCGGTCACGGGTTGCACGAGGTCGATCTTGTCGCCCGCGGTGAGCGGCGTCGCCGCATGCGCGGCGCGCGGCACGAACTGGCCGTTGACGGCCGCCGCGAATGGCGGCGCAATCGCAGCCGCCGCCACCGCGTCCGCGAGGGTCGCGGCATCGGCGAGTTCGAGCGAGCGACCGTTGAGCAAAATTTCCATCATGCGTGTGTCAGTGAATCGTGTCGCCGCCGTCGATGACCGATGCCGCCGGCGTGACGGCCGCGATGGCCGCCTCGTCCACGGCTTCGATCATGCCGGGCCAGCGCAAGGCAGCGGGCACCGCGTGCGCGGCCAGGTCGCCGTTGAGCATCGCGCGCACGACCTCGCACGCGGCTTCGGTCACCGCTGGCGAGATCATCCAGCCATGCCGGTACAGCCCGTTGACGCGCACCACGCGCGCCTGCTGCTCGACGCGGATCGACGGCAGATGATCGGGGCGCGTGGGCCGGCGCTGCACGTTCATCTCGAGCACGCGCGCCTCCCCGAATGCGGGATGGAGCGAATGCGCGGCCGACAACAGCTCCAGCGCGGAACGTACGCTCATCGGCGACTCGTCCTCGCTCTCGATCTCCGTCGCGCCAATGACGTACAGGTCGTTCGGCTTCGGCGCGATGTAGATCGGATAGCGCGGATGCAGCAGCCGAACCGGCCGGCGCAGCGAGACGTCCGGCGCATGCACGCGCACGACTTCGCCGCGCAACCCGCGCAGGCCCGGCATGGTCCCGCCCGACGCGCGCTTGCCCTGCGCCGGGACGTCCGGCCACGCGGCCCGCGCACCGAGTCCGCGGCAATCGAGCACCACATTCGCATGGATGCCGAACGACGTCAGCATGTGCTCGTCGATCTCGCCCGCTTCCCAGACGCACTGCAGCCCTTCGCTCACGGCACAGGCCAGCAACGCCCGCATCGCGCCGCGATTGTCGATCTGCCCTTCGCCCTGCAGCAGCAGGCCCTGCGTGAAGCGGCCCGCGAGATCGGGCTCCACTTCGGCCACGCCACGGCCGTCGAGCGTGCGCATCTGCCCGGCCACCATCTCGGGCGGCGCCACCGCGCGCATGCGGCTCGTGAACATCGCCAGCTCGCCGCGATCGCGCGCGTGCCAGACGACGAGCGTGCCGTTCTGCTGGAAGAACACGGGTTCGGGCAGCTCTTCGATCCAGCGCCGCCACAACGTCAGGCTGGCCACGCCGAGATCGACGATGCGGCGCTCCGCGATGGCCGACTCGGCCAGCGGCGCGAGCATCGCGGCCGAGACGTGCGCGGCGGAGCCGGTGCCGTCGGGCCCGCCACGCTCGACGAGGGCCACGCGCGCGCCGGCGCGCACGAGCAGCCAGGCGGAAAGCCGCCCGGCCAGGCCACCGCCGAGAATGGCGACGTCAAAGTACTGCGGTGCGCTCATTGCGTTACGAGTAGATCTTTCCGCCCTGACGGACGAATTCGATCGACTTCTCCTCCATGCCCTTTTGCGCTTCCGGCAGCGATGCCGCGTAGTCGCGCACTTCCTGCGTGATCTTCATCGAGCAGAACTTCGGACCGCACATCGAACAGAAGTGCGCGATCTTCGCGCCTTCGGCCGGCAGCGTCGCGTCGTGGAACGAGCGTGCGCGCTCGGGATCGAGGCCCAGGTTGAACTGATCCTCCCAGCGGAATTCGAAGCGCGCCTTCGACAGCGCGTTGTCGCGCAGCTGCGCGCCGGGCCAGCCCTTTGCGAGGTCGGCCGCGTGCGCCGCGATCTTGTACGTGATGATGCCTTCGCGCACGTCTTCCTTGTCCGGCAGGCCCAGGTGCTCCTTCGGCGTGACGTAGCACAGCATCGCGGTGCCCATCCAGCCGATGTTCGCGGCGCCGATACCGCTCGTGATGTGGTCGTAGCCCGGCGCGATGTCCGTGACCAGCGGTCCCAGCGTGTAGAACGGGGCCTCGTAGCAGTGCTTGAGTTCCTCGTCCATGTTCGCCTGGATGCGCTGCAGCGGCACGTGACCCGGACCTTCGATCATCACCTGCACGTCGTGCTCCCACGCCTTCGCGGTCAGCTCGCCGAGCGTGCGCAGTTCGCCGAACTGGGCGTCGTCGTTCGAGTCCGCGATGCAACCCGGACGCAGGCCGTCGCCGAGGCTGAACGACACGTCGTACGCCTTCATGATTTCGCAGATCTCGTCGAAGTGCGTGTACAGGAAGTTTTCCTTGTGGTGGGCGAGGCACCACTTGGCCATGATCGAACCGCCGCGCGACACGATGCCCGTCACGCGGTCGGCGGTCAGCGGCACGTAGCGCAGCAGCACGCCCGCGTGGATGGTGAAGTAGTCCACGCCCTGCTCGGCCTGCTCGATGAGCGTGTCGCGGAACATTTCCCACGTCAGGTCTTCGGCGATGCCGCCGGTCTTGTCCAGCGCCTGGTAGATCGGCACCGTGCCGATGGGCACGGGCGAATTCCGCAGGATCCATTCACGCGTTTCGTGAATGTGCTTGCCGGTGGACAGATCCATGATGGTGTCGGCGCCCCAGCGGATCGACCACACCATCTTCTCGACTTCCTCCGCCAGCGACGACGTCACCGCCGAGTTGCCAAGGTTGCCGTTGATCTTCACGCGGAAGTTGCGGCCGATGGCCATCGGCTCCAGTTCCGTGTGGTTGATGTTCGCGGGGATGATCGCGCGGCCCGCGGCGATTTCCTTGCGCACGAACTCCGGCGTGATGTCTTCCGGACGCAGCGGCAGCGCGGCGCCGAGCGCGTTACCCGGATGCTGGCGCAGCAGCGCGCGGTATTCCGCCTTGTCGTACAGCGCCTGCAGGTTCAGCGATTCGCGCAGCGCGACGTATTCCATTTCCGGCGTGACGATGCCGCGGCGCGCGTAGTGCATCTGCGTCACGTTGGCGCCGGCCTTCGCGCGGCGCGGGTTCGTCAGCTGCGCAAAGCGCAGGTGCGCCGTGGCGGGATCGTGCGCGCGCGCCTGGCCATATTCGGACGACAGGCCCGGCAGCACGATCGTGTCGTTGCGCTCTTCGATCCACTTGGCGCGGACGGGCGGCAGGCCCGCCTTCAGGTTGATGTGCACATCCGGATCGCTGTACGGACCCGAGGTGTCGTACACGGGAATCGGCGGATTGGGCATGTCGCCCTTCTCGGTCTTCGTCGACGTCTGCAGGATCGTGCGCATCGGCACGCGCAGGTCCGGACGGCTGCCGGGAATGTAGGTCTTGCTGGAAGCGGGATAAGCGAATTTCTGGTCCAGATCGCTCTCGAGCGATTCGAACGATGCGGCGGGGGCAGTATTTCGGGCCATGAGTGTCGTCCTCTCTCTTGCGGGGATGGACGAAACCAGGAGCCCTGTGAGCCTGCCCGGAGCACTGAATGGATCGGTGCCTGGGACGGGGTCCTGCAGCGCGGCGTGCGTGCGGGACTGGAGCGGTTCGGTTCTGATTGAAACTTCCCACGCCGGTACTAGCCGGATCGGGTTCGAAGGGACTCTCTCAGCCGCACGGCCCATCCGTACGGCACCCCTGTTTCATCCAACGGGGTGAATTTAAGCACAAGGGGGCGCTCGCCGCCACCGGGAAATTTGTTTCAGCAGCATTGCGATGCGGTTTCGAATCCGCCGTCTCTCCGCCAACAGCTCCGCCAGCCGCTTCGCCAGCACGCATGGTGCGCCGCCGCATTCCGGACGCCGCAGTTGCCGTACCATCGTGCCAGCCACGGCTCGGCACAACGCTCAGGGAAATGCCATGACCACTGAAACGCATCGCGTGTTCAATCAGGTACCGGACCTTGCGGACTACAACCTTTTCGAGACCGATCCCGGCCTGCGGGCCGCACTGGCGCGCCTCGGCGGCGAATGGCACGCCGACGCGCTCGCCGCATACGGCGCGCGGCTCGGCGAGCCGGAAGTGCAGCATTGGGCAGCCAACGCGAACCGCCTCACGCCGGAGCTTCATACACACAGCCGGACGGGCGAACGTATCGACAGCGTCACGTTCCAGCCCGACTGGCACGCGCTGCTCGGCCTGCTGCGCGGACAGCAGCTCCAGGCGCTGCCGTTCGCGCAGCCGCGCGCGGGCGCCTGGGCCGCGCGCACGGCCGGATATTTCCTGCAGGCGCAGGTCGAGGCGGGCTCGCTGTGCCCCATCACGATGACCTTCGCCAGCATTCCGGTGCTGCGCAAGGAGCCCGCGCTGTTTGGCGACCTCGAACCGCGCCTGTTCGCGCGCGAGCACGATGCGCGCGACGTCCCGTGGCGCGACAAGGCGTCGATCATGGTCGGCATGGGCATGACCGAGAAACAGGGCGGCTCCGATGTGCGGGCCAACACCACGGTGGCGCTGGCAGTGCGTGGCGACGGACGAGGGGCGGAGTATGCGTTGACCGGCCACAAGTGGTTCTTCTCGGCACCGATGTGCGACGCGCATCTGGTGGTCGCGCGCATGGGCGCGGAAGACGGCCCGATCTCGTGCTTTTTCGTGCCGCGCTTCCGCGACGACGGCAGCAAGAATCCGATCCTCATCCAGCGGCTCAAGGACAAGCTCGGCAACCGGTCGAATTCGAGCAGCGAGGTGGAGTTTCGCGATGCCACGGGCATCCTGATCGGCGAGGAAGGCCGCGGCATTCCGACGATCATCGAGATGGCCACGAACACGCGCCTGGACTGCGTGATCGGCAGCAGCGCGCTGCTGCGCGCCGGGCTGGTGCAGGCTGTGCATCACGCGCGACACCGCATGGCGTTCGGGCGGCGGCTCGCCGACCAGCCGCTGATGCGCAACGTGCTGGCCGATCTGGCGCTGGAAAGCGAGGCCGCCACGCTGCTGATGATGGCGCTGGCCGACGCGTTCGAGCGCGCCGACACCGATCCCCTCGCCGCCGCGTGGAAGCGCGTGCTGACGCCCGCGGCCAAGTTCTGGATCTGCAAGCGCGCGCTGGAGGCAACGGGCGAGGCGATGGAAGTCTGGGGCGGCAACGGCTACGTCGAGGAAGGACCGATGGCCCGGTTGTATCGCGAAGCCCCGGTCAACTCGATCTGGGAAGGGTCGGGCAACATCATGTGCCTCGACGTGCTGCGCGCGCTGCAGCGCAATCCCGAAGACGGCGCGCGCATTCTGCAGGACCTCGCGCGGCTGTCCAACGGCAACCCCGCCGTGCGCGCCGAACTCGCGTCGCTGCAGGCGATGCTGCGCGAGGCGCCCGACCAGCTCGAGGCGGGCGCGCGGCGCTTCGCGCAGGGGCTCGTGCTGACCGCGCAGGCCGCGCTCATGATCGCGCATGCGGACGCGGAAAGCGCCGCGCAGTTCGTTGCGAGCCGCCTCGGCCGCCAGCATGGCCGCGTGTTCGGCACGCTCGACGCGGATCCGGCCACGCTGCAACGCGTCGTCGAACGCGCCTATCCGGCCTGATCGCCCGAGGCAACACGGCGCTGGCCCTCAAGTCCGGCGGGCGCGCACCGTAAACACGGGCGTACGCCCGGCATGTGCATGGTCATGCCACCGGGTATCCATGGCCGCCTCAGCCGTCAAACCCCATGAACATCAGCAAACGTCTGCTTCTTACGCTAACCATCGCGATTCTCGCCCTGCTCTTCGTCGGCCTGGGCGGCATCTGGCAACTCAATAAATCCGAACGGCGCTTCGAGTATTTCAACGACAACACGTTGGCGAGCGTGCGGCACCTGAACGACGTGGTCGATGCCTTCAGCGACATGCGCGTGGCCGCGCTGCACCACGCCATGACCGACGACATCGTCGCCAAGGGCGAGGCCGAACACAAGATCGCCGCAGCCGACAAGCGCTTCGACGAGACGCTCGCGCGCTACGAGCGTGACGACATCTCCGACGAGACGGACCGCAAGCTGCTGGCCGCCGACCGCGACGCCGTGAAGCTGTACCGCGCGGCACGCGTGAAGTTCCTGGCCAAGTCCAACAACAACGACTACGCGGGCTCGCAGGAGATGGCGACCACGGGCGAGCTCAACACGGCCGCGATCGCGCTGCGGAAGGCCATCGACGAACATCTGGCGTACAACGCCAGGCTCGGTGCGGATGCCGTGGCCGAGAATGCCTCGCAGCATCGGTGGTCGGTGCGCGTGTTTCTGATCGTCATCGGCGTGACGGCGCTGTTCCTCGGCGCCATGGCTTTCACGCTGTACCGCCGCATCCATCGCAGTCTCAACGATATCCAGCGCACGCTCGAGTACGTGAGCGAGTCGCTCGACCTCGACCGCCGCGCGCATGTCGGCCGGCTCGACGAGATCGGCCTGACGGCGCAGGCCTTCAACGCCCTGATCGCGCGCGTGTCGCACGCGATGCGCGACGTGCGCCAGTCGAGCGAGTCCGTGGGCGTCGCCGCCGCGCAGATCGCGGCCGGCAACACGGACCTCTCGGCGCGGACCGAACAGCAGGCCGCATCGCTGGAGGAAACCGCATCGAGCATGGAGGAACTCACCGCCACCGTGCGTCAGAACGCCGAGAACGCGCGGCAGGCCAACGCGCTCGCCACGAGCGCGGCCGACGTCGCCGACACGGGCAGCCTCGCGGTCAGCGAAATGGTGGGCACGATGGGCGAGATCAGCGGCAGCTCCACGCGCATCGCCGAAATCACGAGCCTGATCGAGGGCATCGCGTTCCAGACCAACATCCTGGCGCTCAACGCCGCGGTGGAAGCGGCGCGTGCCGGCGAGCAGGGCCGTGGTTTCGCGGTGGTCGCGGGCGAGGTGCGCAGCCTCGCGCAACGCTCCTCCACGGCGGCGAAGGAAATCAAGGAACTGATCGAGGCGTCGGTGACCACGGTGCAGACGGGCTCCGCGCAGGCACAGCGCATGGGCGCGACCATGGACGAGATCCGGCAGGCCGTGAAGCGCGTGGCGGACATCATCGCGGAGATTTCGGCCGCGTCGCAGGAGCAAAGCGCCGGCATCGATCAGGTCAACCACGCGGTGGGACAGATGGATCAGGTGACGCAGCAGAATGCGGCGCTCGTCGAGGAAGCCGCGGCCGCGGCGCAGTCGCTGGACGAGCAGGCGCGCCGGCTCAGCGAGACCGTGGCGCAGTTCCATATGGCGGAGAGCGCCGACCGTGGCTTCGATAGCGTCGGTGGCAGCGAAGGCCGTCGCGCGCGCGCCGCGCTGCCGCGGCCGTCCGCCGCCTGATGCTCTCGGTGCTCGGTTGGGTCGCTCAGTCCGCCTCCGCGACCTCGCGCAGCCTGAGCATCACGCGCGGCGCGTAGCGGATGAGGTCGTGCGCGCGCTCGCCGATCATGATCGCGGGCGCGTTGGTATTGCCCCCGACGAGGGTCGGCATGACCGACGCATCGACCACGCGCAGGCCCTCCACGCCCCGGACCCGCAACTGCGGGTCCACCACCGCCATCGCATCCATCCCCATGCGGCACGTGCCCACGGGGTGATAGATCGTATCCGCATGCGCGCGGATATGCGCGCGCGCGGCATCGTCGTCGCTGCCATCGAGCCGCAGATGGCCCGAATACAGCTCCCTTCCGCCGAAGCACGACAACCGCGGCTGCGCGAAGATTTCGCGCACGATCCGCAGCCCGCTCAGCATGTCGTCCACATCCGCGGGGTCCGACAGATAGCGCGGGTCGATGCGCGGGGCCTCCCGCATGTCGGCCGAACGCAGCCTGACTTCGCCCCGGCTGCGCGGCCGCAGCACGCACACATGGCAGGAATACCCATGGCCGAGATTGAGATGGCGCATATGGTCGTCCGCCATGCCGACGACGAAGTGCAGCTGCAGGTCGGGCTCCAGCAGGTGCGGATGGCTCCGGACGAAGCCGCCCGCCTCCGCGAAGTTGGACGTCAGCATGCCCGAGCGTTCCTGCCGGTAGCGGCGCATCTCTCCCATCAGCCGGCCGATCGCCTTGAACGACACGCCGAACAGATCTGTCGTCGCCACACGCTTGTGCAAGGCGATGTCGATGTGGTCCTGCAGGTTCGCGCCGACGCCGGGCAGGTCGTGCACGAGCGGTACGCCATGCTCGCGCAGATGCGCGGCCGGCCCCACGCCCGAGGCCATCAACAGCTGCGGTGATCCGAACGCGCCCGCGGAAACGATCACTTCGCGCCGCGCGCGCAGCACATGCTCGCGACCATCGCGGAGCACCACCACGCCCACCGCGCGGCGCCCTTCGAACAGGATGCGCCGCACCTGCGTGTCGGTCAGCACATGCAGATGCGAGCGGCCGCCGTTGAAACCGCGATCCGCCACGTTGCCGCCATGCAGATAGGCGCGCGACGCGTTCCATCGCTCGCCGTCGTGCTGCGTGACCTGATACCAGCCCACGCCCTCCTGCTCCACGCCGTTGAAATCGTCGTTGCGCAGGTGGCCCGCCTGCTCCGCGGCGTCGATGAAATGCTGTCCGAACGGATTCGGCGTGCGCAGGTCGCTGACGTGCAGGGGCCCCGTGCCGCCGTGGACCGGATCGTCGTCATGCCCGGCCACTCGCTCGTTGCATTCCGCGCGACGGAAATACGGCAGCACGTCGTCCCACGACCAGCCGTCGCAGCCGGCGCTTGCCCAGTCGTCGTAATCGTTGGGGCGACCGCGCGTGTAGACCATCGCATTGATTGACGAGGACCCGCCAAGACCGCGGCCGCGCGGCTGGTACCCGCGGCGGCCGTCGAGGCCCGCCTGCGGCACGGTCTCGAAGCCGTAGTTCCGCGCGCCGGCGCGCGGGAGGATGGCGGCGGCGGCGGCCGGTATGCGCACGAGCGCGTGGTGGTCGTGTCCGCCTGCCTCGATCAGCGCGATGGTGTCGCGGCCGCTGTCGGCCAGCCGGCCAGCCAACGCACAGCCGGCGGACCCGGCGCCCACGACGAGATAGTCAAAGCTGGTGGTGTCCATCCGTCCCCTCGTGTGCTGGTATTGTCGTCGGGCCGCCACGGTTCCCGGTCACGAAAATTCAGTGTAGGCGCTTGGCGTAAGGCGGTGAAGCGGTCAGCGGGTATTGCGGTGCCCGCGATGTTTGGTAGCGCTCCTCCATTGTCCCCGCGCGGCGGCTGCCTTATGGTGTCGGTCCCGGGAGACGCCCATCAGAAGATGTCCATGAGGAGACGCACATGATAAGAGAACTGCCCGCCACGCCGCTGCTGTCGATGCAGTTCGATGCCATGCGCGCCGCCTCGCGGCACGACCAGTATCCGGCGTGGACCGTGCGTGCAGACCGTCTGCGGCGGCTGCGCGCGCTCGTGCGCGACAACCAGCCCGCCATCGCGGCGGCCATCGACGCGGATTTCACGAATCGGCCGCGGCAGGAAACCGCCTTGCTCGAGGTGTTCCCCAGCATTGCCGGCATCGATGATGCGCTGCGGCACGGCAGACGCTGGATGCGCATGCGGCGCGCGCGCACGGGCCTATGGTTCCTGCCGGGCCGATCGCGCCTGCTGCCGCAGCCGCTCGGCGTGATCGGCATCGTGGTGCCGTGGAACTATCCGCTCTACCTCGCCGTGGGGCCGCTGGTGGGCGCGCTCGTGGCGGGCAACCGTGCGATGGTCAAGCTGTCCGAGTACACGCCGCGCTTCGCCGCGTTGTTCGAGGCGCTGATCGCGCGCGCGTTCGCGCCCGACGAGGTCGCGGTGGTCAATGGCGATGCGGAGGTCGCGCGGCAATTCTGCGCGCTGCCCTTCGATCATCTTCTTTTCACGGGGTCCACCGCCGTCGGCCACGAGGTCATGCGCGCGGCGGCCCGGCATCTCACGCCCGTGACGCTGGAGCTGGGCGGCAAGTCCCCGGCAATCGTCGGCCCCGATGCCGACCTCGAGCAGGCGGTGGAGCGTATCCTCGTTGGCAAGCTCGTCAACGCGGGCCAGACGTGCATCGCGCCCGACTACGTGCTGGTGCCCCATGCCGACCGGCAGCGTTTCGCGGAGGCCGCCATCCGCTGCGTGGCGCGGCTCTATCCGGACCTCGCGCGCAATGGCGACTACACGAGCATCATCAGCGCGCGGCATTTCACGCGGCTACAGTCGATGGTGGGGGACGCCGAGGCGGCCGGCGCGCGGCGCATCGCGCTGTCCGATGCGGTGCCGGACGCGGGCTCACGATGCTTTCCGCCGGAGCTGCTGCTCGACGTACCCGACGATGCGATGGCCATGCGGGAGGAGATCTTCGGTCCGGTGCTGCCCGTGGTGGGGTACGACTCGCTCGACGCCGCCATCGCGTACGTCAACGCGCGCCCGCGTCCGCTGGCGCTCTACGTGTTCGATCGCCGCCGCGCGCACCTCGATGCCGTCACGCGCCAGACGGTCGCGGGCGGCGTCACGGTCAACGACACGCTGTTCCATATCGCGCAGGACGACCTGCCGTTCGGCGGCGTCGGCGCCAGCGGCATGGGCGTCTATCACGGGGAGGCGGGCTTCGATACGTTCTCGAAGCGCAAGCCCATCTTCCTGCAGTCGCGCCTGAACGGCGCCGGCCTGCTCAAGCCGCCTTACGGCAAACGCTTCGAGGCGATGCTGAAGCTGCTGATCCGCTAATGGCGTAGAAAGCGGTTCAGGCGGCCACCATCGGCCGGCCCAGCATCCGCGACAGCACGGCCTCGGGCGAGTGCGTATGGTCGCCGATCGCCTTCGGGTCGAGGTAGATGGTCTGCTCCATCATCGCCTTGCCGCGCATCGCGGCGTGCAACAGCTGGTCGCTAAACACGATCCACGTGGCGCCGGGCGGAATCTGGAATTCCTGCTGCGGCACGGTCTTCTGGTATTCGAGATCGGCCTTGGCCAGATCGTGCAGCTGCAGCATGCGGTGGTCGTACTCCGAGCGCAGCCGCTTGGTCACGTGCAGTTGCTTCATCAACCAGGCCTGCCCGGGCCACATGCCGTGGGTCTTCGGCACGAAGCGCGCGGCAAAATCGGCGAACGGCTCGCCCACGCGCCACATGCGCGGCGCCTCCGGATCGATATTGTGGAACACGCGCAGCAGGCGCTTGCCGCGCATGGGATTCGACGGAAACGCGTCCACATGCAGCCGCGTGTCGTCCTTGCGCCAGCTGACGGGGCGCCCGGCAATCTCGCTCGGCCGCAGCGACGTGCCCGCGCGCGTCATGTACGGCTTGTACTCGGGAAATAGCGCGTGGATCAGCGATTCGCTCGCTTCGGCATAGCGGCGGATCAGCGCGTGGATGTCGGCGAGGTCCTGCGGGCTGCCCTTGGCGCCGCGCACCGCGGATTCATCGGCGCGCAGATTGATGTTCTTGGACTTGCCATCCGACCAGCGGCTGTCGAGGAAGCGTTCCTCGCCGGGCTCGAAGCGGAAATGGAGATTCGGGAAATAGAGTACCGCGCCCTGTTCGAGCTCGCGGCGCAGCTGCGCGCGCGTCTCCGCGGTGACGGCGGGGGCCCAGTCGGTATAGGGCTGCGTGCGGATCAGGTCCAGCTTGCCGGTGGATGTAGCGGTAGCGGCGGCAGTCTGGGCGGGCGTGGCGACGGTCATGGCGAACTCGAAGACTGGAGTTGCCCGGATTCTACTACCGTCGCCGCCCGGGCCCCTCCCCCGGCGGGAGAGGGGCGGGTACCGATTACAGACCGGCGGCGGCGCGCAGCACGGCGGCCTTGTCGGTCGCTTCCCACGAGAATTCCGGCTCTTCACGGCCGAAGTGGCCGTAGGCGGCGGTCTTCTGGTAGATCGGACGCAGCAGGTCCAGCATCTGCACGATGCCCTTCGGACGCAGGTCGAAGTGCTCCTGCACGAGCTCGGCGATCTTCTCGTCGGAGATCTTGCCGGTGCCTTCCGTGTACACGGTCACGTTGATCGGGCGGGCCACGCCGATGGCGTAGCTCACCTGCACCTGGCACTGACGCGCGAGGCCGGCCGCCACGACGTTCTTGGCCACATAGCGCGCGGCGTAGGCAGCCGAACGGTCCACCTTCGACGGATCCTTGCCCGAGAACGCACCGCCGCCGTGCGGCGAGGCGCCGCCGTACGTGTCGACGATGATCTTGCGGCCGGTCAGGCCGCAATCGCCCTGCGGGCCACCGATCACGAAACGGCCGGTCGGGTTCACCAGATACTTGGTGTCCTTCAGCATGTCCGCCGGGATCACGGGCTTGATGATCTCTTCGATCACGGCCTCGCGGATCTGCGCCTGCGTGACGTCCGGGTGGTGCTGCGTCGACAGCACCACGGTGTCCACGCTGTGCGGGCGGCCGTCGACGTAACGCACGGTCACCTGCGACTTCGCGTCCGGACGCAGCCAGGGCAGACGGCCGTCGCGGCGCAGTTGCGACTGGCGCTCGACCAGGCGGTGCGAATAGTAGATGGGGAACGGCATCAGTTCGGGCGTCTCGTCGCACGCATAACCGAACATCAGGCCCTGATCGCCGGCGCCCTGGTTCAGGTAGTCGTCGGAGGCGCGGTCCACGCCCTGGGCGATATCCGGCGATTGCTTGTCGTAGGCGACGAGCACCGCGCAACCCTTGTAGTCGATACCGTAGTCGGTGTTGTCGTAACCGATTCGCTTGATCGTGTCGCGCGCGACCTGGATGTAGTCGACGTTTGCCGACGTGGTGATCTCGCCGGCCAGCACCACGAGGCCCGTGTTGCACAGCGTCTCGGCGGCCACGCGGGCGTACTTGTCCTGCGCCAGGATGGCGTCGAGGACAGCGTCAGAGATCTGGTCGGCGACCTTGTCGGGATGGCCTTCGGAAACCGATTCCGAAGTGAACAGGAAGTCGTTTGCCACGAGTTGTTTCTCCAGGTTGGCAGGTTAGCTATTGCGTGCCAGCCTTGGGAAACGGCGCGGCGACGCTTTAGCGGTATTTTCAGGCCGCGGCCACCGGTCCATCGGACCCGTGTGCCGTAGCATCGCCCCGCAAGTTGTCAGTTAACTCGGCGATAGGCGGTATTATACGCGCCTGCTGGCGCCCTTGCAGCGTATCCATCGTATCCGGCGAACCCGTCCCGGCAGGTTGTATCCCTACCGCCAGCCATTTCATTTGTCCCTGATGGCGTCATGACCTTTCTTTTCTGGCTGATCTCCCGCTTGCCGCTGCGCGTGCTCCACGCGCTGGGCGGTGCCCTGGGTCTGCTGGTAGCGCGGCTGCCGGGCCGCTATGGCCGCCGGCTGACGGAAAACTTCCGCCACGCGTACCCGGATGCCACCGATGCCCAGCTCGCCGAAGCGGCGCGTGCCACGGGCCGCATGATCCTGGAAATGCCGTACTTCTGGAGTCGCCGGCGCCTCACGGTGCCGCTGCATGGCTTTAACGACTATCTCTGGCCGGAACTTGAGAAGCTCCAGGCGCGCGGCAAGGGCGTGATCGTGCTCACGCCGCACCTCGGCTGCTTCGAGGTGTTGCCCCAGTCCCATGCGCTCCTGCGGCCAGTGACCGCGCTGTTCAAGCCGCCGCATCAACCGTGGCTGCGTGAGTTCGTCGAGCGCATGCGCACGCGGCCCAACATGGCCATGGCGCCCGCCAACCCGCGTGGCGTACGCATGCTCGTGAAGGCGCTGCGCCGCGGCGAAGCGGCGGGTATCCTGCCGGATCAGGTGCCGAGCGGCGGCGAAGGCACGTGGGCGCCCTTCTACGGGAAGCCCGCGTACACGATGACGCTTGTGCAGCGCCTTCAGCAGATGAGCGGCGCGCCGATCGTGCTCGTCGCGGCCGAGCGGCTGCCGCGCGGCGCCGGCTACCGCGCCCATCTGCGCCTGGTGGCCGGCGGCGGCATGCTGCCGGACGATCCGTCGGCCGCCGCGGCCATGATCAACGCGACCATCGAGGACTTGATCGCCGTGGCGCCGACGCAATACCTGTGGGGCTACAACCGCTACAAGACCCCGGCGGGCGCGGGCCAGCCCGGCGAGGCTGCCGGCACCGCGGATGCCGAGATGTCGCCCACGCAACCCTCCGAACGCCAGACAAGCTGATGAGCCGTATTTTCACGTGGCTGGGCATCGCGTTCCTGACGCTGCTCGGCAAATTGCCGTACCCGGTCGTCGCCCGCTTCGGCGAAGCGCTCGGCGGCCTGCTTCACAAGCTGCCGCACGGCCGCCGCAAGGTCGTGGAGGCCAACCTGCGCCTGTGCTTCCCCGAGAAGACGGACGCCGAGATCAGGGCGATGTCGCGCGACGTGTTCCGCAACATCTTCCGCAGCTTTGCGGAGCGCGGCATCTTCTGGACCGGCAGCGAGGCGCAGATGCGCCGCTGGGTCCAGATCGACGATCAGGCGGACCTCGTGTCGCTGGACGGCACCCCGCATATCCTCGTGACGATGCACCTGTCGGGCGTGGAGGCGGGCGCGATCCGGCTGACCATCCACCTGCGCGACCACGTTGGCCGCTCGGGCGCATCGCTCTATACGAAGCAGAAGAACGCGCTGTTCGACGACTTCCTGAAGCATGCGCGCGGCCGCTTTGGCGCCAACATGATCTCCCGCAACGACAGCGCGCGCGAGATCCTGCGCAGCCTCAAGAAGGGCGAGGCGCTGCAACTGATCTCCGATATGGATTTCGGCGAGCGCGACTCCGAGTTCGTGCCGTTCTTCGGCGTGCAGGCGCTCACGCTCACCGCCGTGTCGCGGTTCGCGCGGGTATCGGGCGCCAAGGTGGTGCCGATCTACACCGAGATGCTGCCCGACTATCAGGGCTACGTGCTGCGCATCCTGCCGGCCTGGGAGAACTATCCCGGCGAGAGCGTGACCGAGGACACGCGCCGCATGAACGCGTTCTTCGAAGACGCCATCCGCCCGCGCGTGACCGAGTACTACTGGGTCCACAAGCGCTTCAAGCATCGCCCGCCGGGCGAGCCGGAAATTTACTGAGACGGTAGAATCGCTGGCATGAAACTCCAGTTCACCAAGATGCACGGCGCCGGCAACGATTTCATCGTGCTGGACGGCATCCATCAGAAGCTCGACCTGACCGACGCCCAGTGGCGCGCGCTGGCAAGCCGCCATTTCGGCATCGGCGCGGACCAGATCCTGATCGTCGAGCCGTCCACGCGCGACGACGTCGACTTCCGCTATCGCATCTTCAATGCGGACGGCGGCGAGGTCGAGCACTGCGGGAACGGCGCCCGCTGCTTCGTACGCTTCGTTACGGACAAGGGCATGACCGACAAGCGCTCGGTGCGCGTCGAAGTCATGAACGGCGTGATCACACTCACGTTGCAGGACGACGGGCAGGTCACGGTGGACATGGGCGCGCCCGAACTGACGCCCGCGCGCGTGCCGTTCCTCGCCGAAGGCCTGCCGACGCGCGTCGAGGGCGGGGACACGGCGTTCGGCCTCGAGATCAACGGCCGCACCGCATGGTTGTCCGTCGTGTCGATGGGCAATCCGCATGCGGTGCAGGTGGTGGACGATGTGGAACGGTTCCCGGTGCTGCAGGACGGTCCCGTCATCGAGCATCATGCGACGTTCCCCAATCGCGTCAATGCGGGCTTCATGCAGATCGACGACCGCCAGACGATTCACCTCCGCGTGTTCGAGCGCGGTTCGGGCGAAACGCTCGCGTGCGGCACCGGCGCGTGCGCGGCCGTCGTCGCCGGCATCCAGCGCGGCCTGCTGGACTCGCCCGTCAAGGTGCACACGCATGGCGGCGCGCTCTCCATCGCGTGGGACGGCATTGGACAGCCCGTGCGCATGACCGGTCCCGCGACGACGGTATTCGAAGGCACCATTGACCTGACGACCCTGCCCGCGTAACCATAGGGGCGTTGCCTTCGATGGAGCGCCCCTATGTCGCTGGACGATTTCCGCATCACCTCTGGCAAGCGGTTCCGGCTTGCCGACCATGACGCCGACAGCAAGCCGCTGTCGCGCGGCAACAAGAACGCCGACCTGCAACGCCTGAGCGAACTGGGCGAATGGCTCGACACCCAGCAGGACATCTTCTACGCGCAACACAACCGCAAGCTGCTGGTGGTCCTCCAGGGCATGGACACCAGCGGCAAGGACGGCACCGTGCGCGGCGTATTCCGGAGCTTCGATCCGCTCGGCATCCGCGTGGTCAGCTTCAAGGCGCCTACCGCCGAAGAGCTCGCGCGCGACTACCTGTGGCGCGTGCATGCGCAGGTGCCGCGGCTCGGCGAGATCGTGGTGTTCAACCGCAGCCATTACGAGGACGTGCTGATCACGCGTGTGCACGGCTGGATCGATGAAGACGAATGCGCGCGCCGCTACAAGCAGATCCGCGCGTTCGAGACGCTGCTCACCGAGACGGGCACCACGATCGTGAAATGTTTCCTCCATATCTCGAAGGACGAGCAGAAGTCACGGCTCGAAGCGCGGCTGGCCGATCCGGAGAAACACTGGAAGTTCGATCCGAAGGACCTCGAGGAGCGGAAGTACTGGAAGTCGTATGAGGCGGCCTACGAGTCCGCCATCGCGGCCACGAGCACGCCCGAGTGCCCGTGGTACATCGTGCCGGCCGACTCCAAGACCCATCGCAACCTGATGGTCGCCGAGATCCTCGCCGACGTCTTCAAGCGGCTCAAGCCCGCGTATCCGCCCCCGAATCCCGAACTCGGGAAACTGAAGGTCGACTGAGCATACTTCCGGGTCGCTCGAGCCTGGTTATTCGCCGGTTCCGTTGCCCCGATGCACGTCGTGCGTGACGAACGGATGATCGGGCCCCGGCATCGCGAGCCAGTGCGGATGCTTGAGCGTGTCGCGGATATCGTCGAGCCCGCTGGCCCAGTGCTCATGCATGGTCAGCGCGCCAAACTGGTAGTCCTTGGCGCTGCCCTCGAACGACTTGTCGCGGTAGATCAGCTGGATCACGTTGCGGCGCGCGTCGCACGCATGATCGGCCGCCTTGCGGTAGGCGGGATCGTCCCGCCTGGCCGGCGGCACGAGCTTCATCAGTTCGCTGAGCATGCGCCGGTAATTCTGCTGCTCGCGCATGACGTCCGTGATCGCGCGCGTGCGGCTCGAGTACTGGATGTCCTTCTGGCGCTCGGCCACGTCGAGCAGGCTGTGCGGCAGCTTGCCGCGCGCGCTCCACAGGTCCACCTGAAAGATCAGCGCATCGCGCCGCGGCTGCGCGGTCAGCACTTCCTGCAGCGGCGTGTTGGATACGAGGCCGCCGTCCCAGTAAAACTCGCCATCGATCTCGATCGCCGGAAAGCCCGGCGGCAGCGCGCCCGATGCCATGAAGTGCTCGGGCCGCAGCCGCGTGCGCGTGTTATCGAAGTACGCGAAATTGCCGGTGCGCACGTTGACCGCACCCACCGACACGCGCATTTCCCTGGGATGATTCAGTCGGTCGAAATCGGCGAACTGCTCGAGCGTGGCCTTCAGCGGCGAGGTGTCGTAGTAGCTCGCGTTGCCCGCATCGGCGCAGCGTCCCCAGATATCGGTCACCGAACGCGGGCTGAAAAAGCCGCGCTGGCCTTCGATCAGCGCGCGCGCCGCATGGATGCTGTCGAACCAGATGCGCACGGGCTCCGGCCAGTTGGGCGCGGCCTCGGTGAGCAGGTCGACGGGCAGGCCGGGCAGCCACGGCTGCTGGCAGATGTATTCCCAGAACGCGCGCAGCTGCGCCACGCGCGTCTCGGGCGGGTTTCCAGCGATGATCGCCGCATTGAGCGCGCCGATCGAGATACCCGCGATCCAGTTCGGATGGATCCCGCCTTCCGCCAGGCCCTGGTAAACGCCGGCCTGATAGGCGCCTAGCGCGCCGCCGCCCTGCAGCACGAGCGCGCGCACGGCATACGACTCATGCGCGGGGCCATCGGTGGGCTTCGCCTCGGGGGCGCAATGCTCCGGGGGGAGTTCGTCGGGACTGGCGCGGCTGCCCCGGCGGGCGCGGACGGTTTTCGCCACCGCCCCGCGCTTCGATGCGGGCATTTTCTGCGCCGGCGCCAGCATGGCCGGAGATACCGAATCCTGCGGGGCTGGCCCCTGTTCGCCAACCGCCTGTTCGACGGCCGCTACTTCCGATTTTCGCTTCTCCGCCACGCCCTGCTCCCCTTTGTTGTCACACGCCGTAGCGCTGACGATACGCCGAAACGGCCTCGCGATGCGTGCCGAGCGAGGCGTCCTGCGATGCATCGAGATACGCGAGCAAGTCCTGGAGGCTCGCGATCGCGATCACGGGCACGCCATATTCGCGCTGCACGTCCTGCACGGCCGAATGGGTGCCGATGTTGTCGGCGGTGCCGCTCTTTTCCATCCGGTCCAGCGCAATCAGCACGGCGGCCGGCTCGGCGCCCGCGGCGCGGATCATCTGCATCGACTCGCGCACCGACGTGCCGGCCGAGATCACGTCGTCGATGATCACGACCTTGCCTTGCAGCTTCGCGCCGACGAGCGTGCCGCCTTCGCCGTGATCCTTGGCTTCCTTGCGGTTGTACGCAAAGCCCACGTCGCGGCCCATGCCCGCGAGCGCCACCGCGGTGGCCGAGGCCAGCGTGATGCCCTTGTAGGCCGGCCCGAACAGCACGTCGAACTGCACGCCCGAGGCCAACAGGGTTTTCGCATAGAATTGCGCCACCTGACCGAGCATCGCCCCCTGATTGAACAGGCCGGCGTTGAAGAAGTACGGAGACTTGCGACCCGCCTTGGTCACGAACTCGCCGAAGGACAGGACGCCCGCGTCGAGCGCGAAGCGAATGAAGGTCTGGCTGAGGTCGTCGGGGCTCGTTTGCTGCGTCATCTTTTCTCTCTGAATACGAAAATTTCCCGAGATGTTACGGATTATCAGCGCCAACCTCAACGGCATCCGCTCCGCCTCCAAGAAAGGCTTCTTCGACTGGATGGGCAAGCAGGACGCGGACATGGTCTGCGTGCAGGAACTCAAGGCCCAGGCGGCCGACATGACGGACGCTTTCCTCGCGCCGCACGGGTATCACGGCTTCTTCCACTACGCGGAGAAGAAGGGCTACAGCGGCGTCGGCCTTTATACGCGCCACAAGCCCGAGCGGGTGATCACGGGCTTCGGCAACCCCGAGTTCGACAATGAGGGCCGCTACGTCGAGGTGCAGTATCCGCACCTCGCGGTGATTTCGGTCTACGTGCCATCCGGCTCCAGTTCGGAGGAGCGCCAGCTCGCAAAGTTCCGTTTCATGGAAGCCTTTCTGCCGCACCTGCTGCAGCTGAAGGCCAGCGGACGCGAGATCGTCCTGTGCGGCGACGTCAACATCGCCCACAAGGAAATCGACATCAAAAACTGGAAGGGCAACCTCAAGAATTCGGGGTTCCTGCCCGAGGAGCGCGCATGGATCGGCGCGCTGTTCGACAGCCACGGCTATGTGGACGTCTTCCGCCAGCTGGACCCGCGCCCGGACCAGTACACGTGGTGGAGCAACCGCGGCCAGGCCTACGCGAAGAACGTCGGCTGGCGCATCGACTACCACCTGGCCACGGCGAGGATCGCGGAAACGGCAAAGGCCTGCTCGATCTACAAGGACGAGAAGTTCAGCGACCACGCGCCGCTGTCGATCGACTACGACTACCCGCTATAAGCCCTCAGGCGCCGCTTGCGCCACTGCAAACGCCCGCGTCTGTCACGCAACGTCGTTACAATGTGGGTCCCTCGCATTTTTCAGAGTGAGACCGCCATGGTTTTCAAAGTATTCGTCGATGGTCAGGAAGGCACCACCGGTCTCCGGCTGCTCGACTATCTGTCGGGCCGCACCGACGTCGAACTGCTGCGCATTGCCGACGACAAGCGCAAGGATCCCGCGGAGCGCGCGCGCTTCCTCAATGCCGCGGATGTCGCTTTCCTGTGCCTGCCGGACGTCGCCTCGCGCGAAGCCGTGTCCCTGGTGACCAATCCCGACACCTGCGTGATCGACGCCAGCACGGCATTCCGCACGGCCGACGACTGGGCCTACGGCCTGCCCGAACTCACCCGCGGCCAGCGCGAGAAGGTCCGCGCGAGCAAGCGCATCGCCGTGCCGGGCTGCCACGCGAGCGCCTTCGTGCTCGCCGTGCGTCCGCTCGTGGAAGCCGGGCTGCTGCCGCGCGACTATCCCGTGACCGCGTTCTCGCTGACGGGCTACAGCGGCGGCGGCAAGAAGATGATCGCCGAGTTCGAAGCGGGCGGTAACCCGCGCCTCGAGAGCCCGCGTCCGTATGCGCTCGGCCTCGAGCACAAGCACCTGCCGGAAATGCGCGTGCAGGGCGGCCTGTCGCAGGCGCCGATCTTCAACCCGATCGTGGGCAACTTCCTGAAGGGCCTCGCCGTGACGGTGCCCGTGTTCCCGTCGCTGCTGTCGCGCAAGGCCGATGCCGAGGCGATCCTCGACATCTATCGCAAGCACTACGAGGGCGAGCAGTTCGTGAAGGTGCATCCGTTCAACAGCGATGCGAATCTGGACGGCGGCTTCTTCGACGTGCAGGCGAGCAACGATACGAACCGCGTGGACCTGTTCGTGTTCGGCAATGCCGAGCGCCTGAACCTGGTCGCGCGCCTCGACAACCTCGGCAAGGGTGCCGCGGGCGCGGCCGTGCAATGCATGAACGTGCACGTGGGCGCCGACGAGGCGACCGGCCTCGCCGCGTAAGCCTCCGAAAGTAATGAGAAACGCCGGGTTCTCCCGGCGTTTTTTTTGGCTTACTTCCGCGTCGTGCCCGCCACCGGCGGCTTCTTCAGCGGATGCATGCGGTCGTCGTCGCCCTCGTCCACGGGCGCATCGCCGAGGTTGGTCATGTTGGTCTCATGCGCGGGCAGCATCTCCATCGGCATGTCCTTCGCGCGTGCGAACAGCCGCAGCGCCTCCTTCATATGCTGCTCGAGCACCGCGATCCGGCTGCGGCCGGACGGGTGAGTGGACAGCATCTCCTCGCCGGGATCGAGCATCGTCCCCATCTTGCGCCAGAGCGTGATGGACGCACGAGGGTCATAGCCCGCGCGGGAGGCCATGTCGAGACCGATCAGATCGGCTTCCGTTTCTTCCAGCCGCGAGAACTTCAGCGTGATGAGGCGCGCGCTGTTGCCGATGTCCATGTTGCCGAGATTGCCGAAGCCCGTGAGCTGCGACATCACGTTGGCGCCGAGGTTGGTGACCTCCGCCTGCGCCGCGCGCTGCCGGGCATGCTCCTCCAGCGCGTGCGAAATCTCGTGGCCCATGACCATCGCGATCTCGTCGTCGGTGAGCTTGAGCTTGTCGATCAGCCCCGAATAGAACGCGACCTTGCCGCCGGGCATGCAGAACGCGTTGATCTGGTTCGAGTGGATGAGGTTGATTTCCCATTGCCACTTTGCCGCGGCGGGATTCCACCGCAGCGTCTCCGGCAGCAGGCGCTTGCCGATCGCGCGGAGGCGTTGCAGCTGCGGGTCCTGATCGGATGCCAGCGCGCGGCGCACGATCGCTTCCTGCTTGATCTGCTCGTACTCCCGCGCGGCCTGCTGCTCGATCATGTCGCTCGGCACGATCTCGCGAATGCGCGACCTGCGCAGTTCCACCGACACGCCGGGGTCGCCCGGCATCGTCGCGGCGGCGGGGACCTCCACACCCGAGGCCGGTCCCTGCGGCATCGGCGGCATGGTGGGCTCGGCCGGCGCCGTCGGCGTGGATAAGGCCGCCGCCGGCCCTCCTTGCGCGAATGCGGACCTCGTCCCCATGCCGAGGGTTGCGATCATCACCATCGCCACTATCGCAACCGCCGCCGCCATCGCGCGCGGACCGCTCGCGGGCCATCGCTGGCCAGAGGGACGCGGGCGTTGCGGCAGGCGGACAAACACGGAGGAATAGCGGGTCACGGTGCGTGATCTCGTGAGAAATGGGGGCGGCGCGCAGGCGTGGTGCAATAATACACGGCAGCCCTGCCAGCGCTCACTCCCCACGCCCGCGCCCATTCATGACGTTTCAAGCCTACCTCGATATTTTTCGTAATCGCCGGATCGGCGCCATGCTCACGCTCGGCTTTGCCTCGGGGCTGCCGCTGGCGCTCACGTCGGGCACGCTGCAGGCATGGATGACGGTCGAGGGTCTCGACATCAAGACCATCGCGTTCTTCTCGCTGGTCGGCCAGGCTTATATCTTCAAGTTCCTGTGGGCGCCGCTGATGGACCGCTTCACGCCGCCAATGCTCGGCCGGCGGCGCGGCTGGCTGCTGCTCACGCAGATCGGCCTCGTGGCCAGCATCGCGGGCATGGCGTTCTGCCCGCCGCACGAGGCGCTCTGGATGCTGGCCGCGCTCGCGACGCTCGTCGCGTTCCTGTCGGCGTCGCAGGACATCGTGTTCGATGCGTACAGCACGGACGTGCTCCGCACGTCGGAACGCGGCGCCGGGGCTGCCGTCAAGGTGCTCGGCTACCGGCTGGCAATGCTGGTGTCCGGGGGGCTCGCGCTGTATCTGGCCGATCGCGTGATGGGCTGGCCGCAGATGTACCTGTTCATGGCCGCGCTGATGGGCGTGGGCCTGCTCACGCTGCCGTGGGCGCCCGAGCCCGACACGCCCGCACGCGCGCCGCGCACGATGGAGGATGCGATCGTCGGTCCGCTGCGCGACTTCTTCTCGCGCAAGGGTGCGTGGTGGCTGCTGCTGCTGATCGTGCTCTACAAGCTCGGCGATGCGTTCGCCGGCAGCCTCTCGACGACATTCCTGATTCGCGGCCTCGGATTCGATCCGGGCGAGGTCGGCATCGTCAACAAGACGCTGGGCCTCGCCGCGACGATCATCGGCGCGCTATTCGGCGGATCGATGATGGTCCGGCTCGGGCTCTATCGCTCGCTGATGCTGTTCGGCGTGCTGCAGGCCGTGTCGAACCTCGGCTACTGGATCCTCGCGGTCACGCCGCCCCATCTGTGGACGATGGGCGCGACCATCGCGGTGGAAAACCTGTGCGGCGGCATGGGCACGGCCGCCTTCGTGGCACTGCTGATGACGCTCTGCAACCGCTCGTTCTCGGCCACGCAGTACGCGCTACTGTCCGCGCTGGCGTCGATCGGCCGCGTTTATGTGGGTCCGACCTCGGGCTATATGGTCGAGGCGTGGGGCTGGGCGCCCTTCTATCTCGCCACGGTCGTGGCGGCGGTGCCGGGCGTGGCGCTGCTATGGGCGATGCGCGGGACCGTGCATCGGTACGAGGCGCAGGCGCGCGCGCCGGAAGATACCACGGTCGCGCGGCCGGCCTGATCGTTCCAGCGCAAGTTGCGCGGTCTCTTACTCTTTGTAGTAGACGATCTGATGGGAGGTGGCGAGCAACTCGCCGCCCGCGCTCCAGATCTGCGCCGTCTGGTCGAAGAAGCCCTGCCGGAACACCTGCGCCCGCGCGCAGCCCAGCGCGTGCTGGTCGCCCAGCGCCGCCAGCGTGGCCGCGTCGGCATGGAAATACGTGGTCAGCGACACCGTGCCGGCCGGCACGAAGCCGGCGCGCTTGAGGAAGATGCGTGGGTAGAAGCTATCGCACCACGACGCCAGGGCCGCATAGTCCGGCGTGCGGGCCGGCGCGTCGCGCAGCCAGAACTCGGTGATGCTGTCGGGATGTTCCGTCCCCGGTGAAGTCCCCGGCTTGGCCCCGCGCACCGCGCGGATATCGTAGGACGACAGCCACTTCACGGGCGCAAACCCGGAGATCGGCGGGAGCGTGTCGGCGGGCGGCGCCTCGGGCATCACGGCTTCGGGCGAGCTCCACGTCTCGCGCCGCACGGCGAACACCGCGCTGCCCGTGGTCGTCACCGCGCCGTTCTGGCGCACGGTGAGCGTCCAGTGCTGGGTGGACCGGTTGGTGCGGGACGGCACGGCCTCCACCTCGAACGGGCCCTCGGCGATAGGCCCCGCGAAGTTCACGGTCAGCGCGATCGGATCCCCAAGGCGCTCCGGATGCTGCAGGGCGGCCTGCAGCATCGTCGCGGCCGTGATGCCGCCGAACGGGCCGATCATGTTCCAGTAGTTGGGCGTGGTACGCCCGTCGAAGCGGTGCTCGCCAACAGGCGTCAGTTGCAGCGCGTCGTCGAAGGGATGGAGCTCAGGCGATGGGGACATGAAAAAGCACGCTCGTTCGATAATGCTCTGAACGATAGGCCGCGCCTGCGATTTCGTCAATGAGGTAAGGCGCGGGGCCTCCCTTAGAGTCTCCCCCGAGAGTCTCCCCTTAGAGTCTTCCCTTAGACGTCACACCGCGCAGACCCGATACACCGCGAGGCTGCCGCGCCAGTTCACGCCCCAGTTCACCGTCACGCCTTCGTGCATGACCACGCGATCGACCACGCGCAGGCCCACCTTCGGCGCCAGCGCTTCGAAGTCGCTGATCGTGAGCACGCGGACGTTCGGCGTGTTGTACCACTGGTAGGGAAGCGATTCGGACACCGGCATGCGGCCCCTGAACACCGACAGGCGGTGCGGCCAGTAGCCGAAGTTCGGGAACGAGACGATGCACTCGCGGCCCACGCGCAGCGTGTCGCGCAGCACCTGCGCGGTGTTGTGAATCGTCTGCAGCGTTTGCGAGAGGATGACCGTATCGAAGCTCTTGTCCTCGAACAGCGCCAGGCCGCCTTCGAGGTTCTGCTGGATCACGTGCACGCCCTTCTGCGCGCACGCGAGCACGCCTTCGTCGCGGATCTCGATGCCATACGCCTGCACGCCAAGCTCGCGCTGCAGCACGTGCAGCAGGCTGCCGTCGCCGCAGCCCGCGTCGAGCACCGTGGAGTTCGGCTCGACCCAGCGCGCGATCGCGCGGAAATCCGGGCGCAATGCCAGCACGTCGGGATGGGATGCGGCATTCATGCGCCAATCTCCAGGGCGATGCGGTCGTAATACGCGCGCATCAGGTTGTGATAGCGGGGATCGTCGAGCAGGAATGCATCGTGTCCGTGCGGCGCCTCGATCTCGGCATACGACACCGGACGCTTGTTGTCGAGCAGCGCCTTCACGAGCTCGCGACTGCGGCTCGGGGCAAAGCGCCAGTCGGTCGTGAAGCTTGCCACGAGGAAGCTCGCCTGCGTCTTCGCCATCGCGCGCGTCAGGTCGCCGCCGAAGGCGAGCGCCGGATCGAAATAATCGAGCGCGCGCGTGATCAGCAGGTACGTGTTCGCATCGAAGTATTCCGCGAACTTGTCACCTTGATAGCGCAGGTAGCTCTCGACCTGAAACTCGACGTCGAACGAGAAACGGATGTCCTCGGCCTTGAGCGAGCGGCCGAATTTCTCGGCCATGTCCTCGTCCGACAGATACGTGATGTGCCCGATCATGCGGGCGACGCGCAGGCCGCGCTTCGGCTTGACGTTGTGCGCGTAGTAATTGCCGCCGTGGAAATCCGGGTCCGACAGGATCGCGCTGCGCGCGACCTCGTTGAAGGCGATGTTCTGCGCCGACAGCTTCGGCGTGGACGCTACGACGATACAGTGCCGCAGCCGTTCGGGATACTTGAGGCTCCAGGCCAGCGCCTGCATGCCGCCGAGGCTGCCGCCCATCACCGCGGCGAACTGCGTGATGCCGAACGCGTCGGCGACGCGCGCCTGCGCATCGACCCAGTCCTCGACCGTCACCACGGGGAATAGCGCGCCATAGGGTGCGCCCGTATCGGGATTGATGCTCATCGGGCCGGTCGAGCCGAAGCACGAGCCGAGGTTGTTCACGCCGATGACGAAGAAACGGTCGGTATCGAGCGGCTTGCCCGGGCCGACCATGTTGTCCCACCAGCCGACATCGCGCGGATCGTGGGCATAGACGCCCGCCACGTGATGCGAGGCGTTGAGGGCATGGCATACCAGCACCGCATTGGTCCGCGCGGCGTTGAGCGTGCCATAGGTTTCGACCATCAGGTCGTAACCGGCAAGCTGGGTGCCGTTGCGCAGTTTCAGCGGCTCGGCGAAATGCATCCGTTGCGGCGTGACGATACCGACGGAGTCGTTCGGTACCTCGGGAACGCTCGTCTGGGGAACGCTCAGTACAGCGGCAGGGGGAGCAACATCGGTCATGGAACGGGCCCGTTGGCGACAGGCAATAAAAAACCCGACTGGCGATGCGTCATTGCAACGCGGCCAAATCGGGCTTTTCGCGGAGACTCCGCGCGGTGGATGCCGGGCATCGACCAACCTCTTTAGCCGCATTTATATTGGCGGCAAGGCTGGAACAGTCACTGCATCCTCGGATGCATCGTGGGTCCTTTCCCTGCTACCGCGCGCCCGCAAGCCAGTCTTCAAATCGGCGCGACACGGCGATTATAGTGCAAGTCGGCGATGCGGGTCACGGCGGAGGTTAGCCGAGCAGCACGCGCAGCTGGCCGTCGATGTACTCGCCCGGCAGCTTGCGGAAGCCGCTTTTCGCATAGCGGTGCCACTGGCCCTGGACGCTGGCCATGATCAGGGCCGCGCGCACCGGGATATCGGCATCGGCAGGAAATGCGCCCTGCGTGACGGCAACTTTCAGGCATTGGCGCAGCGATGCCTCGATGCGATCGACCATCTGGTTGATCCGCTCCTGTAGGCGTTCGTGCTCGCCGACCAGCGCCTCGCCGGTCAGCACGCGCGTCATGCCCGGGTTCTTTTCCGCGAACGACAGCAGCATGCGCACGATCGCCTGCGCCTGGCGCAGCCCATGCTCTTCCTGCAGCGTGATCTGGTTCACGAGGCCGAAGACGGTCTGCTCGATGAAGGCGATCAGCCCCTCGAACATCTGGGCCTTGCTGGCGAAGTGGCGGTACAGCGCGGCCTCGGACACCGAAAGGCGCGAGGCCAGGGCCGCGGTGGTGATCTTTTCCCCGCGCGGGTGCTCGAGCATGCCGGCCAGCGTCTGCAGGATCTGGATGCGGCGCTCGCCCGGACGCGGCCGCTTGCGCACCGACGTACCGTCCGCTCCGGTCTCCGTGTCGGTCAGTTCGGCGGCGCCCTGTGTCCCCGTATCGATCCCCGGCTGGCTCCCCGGCTGGCTCCCCATTTGTCGTGCGATGGTTTGATTCATGACCCGATACCCTTTGATTGTTTTATGAGGTGATCCAGCGATTGTACTTTTATGTTCACAAAACGTGGCCGGTTGACCACCCGGGCACGCACTCGCGGCGCCGAATCGGGCTGCGACTGTGGCGCGCGGACATCGCTTGTGCCCACTTCGCCTGCCTGCCGTCCCCCATTTGGGGGGATCTGGCTTTCCGCCGCCACCAGCGTCACCGAACGCTCCTGGGTCACGTGCGCGGCATGCCGCGCATCTTCCTCGGCGAGCGTCGCGCGCACGGCGGCGTCGTCACGGGCCGCGGGTGCCAGCGTGCGCAGATGTCCCGTAATCCATGCGGTGCGGATGCCCGTCGCCGCGTAGTGCTTCAGATGCGACAGCGTGTCCTCGACCAGCACCGCGCGGTGCGCGGGCACCCGCGCGCGCGCCAGCCACCGCCGCAGCATGCGCCGGTCGGGCTTGGGCCGCAGGTGGCCGTGCACCCACATGTCCTCCACGGCGATCACGCGCTCGAAAAAGCGGTCGATGCCTGCCATCGTCATCACCGCGTGCGCATAGTCGCGCGGCGCGTTGGTAATCAGAATCTTGCGTCCCGGCAGCCGGCGCAGATGCGCGGCCAGGCCACGCTGGACGCGCAGCATGCCCTCCAGCTCGGGAAACTCGTGGGCCGCGCGCAGGAAGTCGTCCGCGTCCACGCCATGATGCCGGATCATGCCCAGCAATGTCGCGCCGTACCGTTGCCAATAATCGACACGCACGCGGCTTGCGGTGGCCTCGTCGGTGTCGAGCACGCGCGCGACATACTCGGTCATGAGCCGGTTGATGGCCGGAAAGATCGCGTGGGAGGCATCGTGCAGCGTGTTGTCGAGGTCGAACAGCCACACGGTTGCGCCGGAAAGGTTGCCCGCCGGCCGGCGGACGAGGCGCGCGGCGAGGCGCTTGCCCGTGCGCGGCGTCCGCGTGGGAGCACGGCGCGAGATCGGTTGTCGGGAGTTCACGCCGGGAGGGAGCTTCAGGGGGGATGGGGTGGCCGGGCGCCGATGAGGGCGTCGAAGCGTCCTCATCGGGCGGGCATCGGATCAGTGCGAGCGGATCAGCGTGCCGAACGCCTGTTCCGTCAGGATTTCGAGCAACAGCGAATGCTCGATGCGGCCGTCGATGATGTGCACCGAGTTCACGCCGCTCTTGGCGGCGTCGAGCGCCGACGAGATCTTCGGCAGCATGCCGCCCGAGATCGTGCCGTCCGCGAACAGCTCTTCGATCTCGCGCGCCGACAGGTCGGTGAGCAGGTTGCCCTTCTTGTCCATCACGCCCGGGATGTTGGTCATCATGACCAGCTTCTCGGCCTTCAGGATCTCGGCCATCTTGCCCGCGACCACGTCCGCGTTGATGTTGTAGGCCTGGCCATCGTCGGAGAAGCCGATCGGCGAGATCACGGGGATGAACGCGTCGTCCTGCAGCGCGCGCACCACGGCCGGGTTGATCGCTTCGATGTCGCCTACGAAGCCGATGTCGAGGAACGCCCCCGGATTCTCGCGGTCCGGCATCTGGAGGCGCTTGGCGCGGATCAGGCCGCCGTCCTTGCCGGTCAGGCCCACGGCCTGGCCGCCATACTGGTTGATCAGCATCACGATGTCCTGCTGGACCTCGCCGCCGAGCACCCACTCCACGACTTCCATCGTTTCCTCGTCGGTCACCCGCATGCCCTGGACGAACGTGCCGACCTTGCCGATCTTCTTCAGCGCATCATCGATCTGCGGACCGCCGCCGTGCACGACCACCGGATTCATACCCACGAGCTTCAGCAGGATCACGTCGCGCGCGAAACCGTGCTTGAGCTTCTCCTCGGTCATGGCGTTGCCACCGTACTTCACCACGATGGTCTTGCCGTGGAACTTGCGGATATAGGGCAGCGCCTCGGCGAGAATCTCGGCCTTGAGCGCAGGCGCGATAGCGGCAATCGAGGTGGAGGCAGGCCCGGGGAGGTCGTCGGTCATGGCTTGAGGACTTGAATGGTTCAACAGTAGGATCACTATCGCCAGGCGCGCAGACGCGCTGAAGCGGCGTTTTCGCCGCATGGCGGCCGCGCACCAAGGCAGGCGCCGATTTTAAAACAAGTTCGCGTCGGCTCGACAACAATCGAGAACGATCGCGCCTGTAAAACATGTGACCACCCATGACTGACCCGAGCCGATGCAGCCAGTGCGGCGCGCCCTTCGTTTGCGGCTACGCCGCCGGGCATGCCGAATGCTGGTGCGCGCAGCAGCCGTTCCTGCCCGCCACGGACATTGTGCCCGACCAGTTGTGCCTGTGCCCCGATTGCCTCGGCAAAAAGAAAGCCGCGCTGGTCAATCGCCCCGACGAATGTCAGAATCTCGGCGACCAGACCTGACATTCGTCGGAAGAATAAACAATGAATAGCTTGCGCGGAATCGACCTCAACCTGCTCGTCGTGCTCGAAGCACTGCTGGCCGAACGCCATATCTCGCGCGCCGCGCTGCGCCTGCAGCTCAGCCAGCCCGCGGTCAGCCATTCGCTGGGGCGGCTGCGTCATCTGCTGGACGACCCGCTGCTCGTGCGCGGCCAGGGCGGCCTCGTGCTTACCCCGCGCGCGCACGAACTCGCGGGCCCGCTGGCCGAAGCGCTCGCGCAGGTGCGCATCCTGCTCGGCCCCACGGGCTTCCAGCCGGCCACCGCGCGCCGCACGTTCCGCCTCGCGATGTCCGACTACGGCGCGCTCGTGGTGCTGCCGCAATTGCTGCGCACGCTGCGCAAGGCCGCACCAAACGTCGACCTGACCGTGACGCAGGCGAGCCGCGAAGCGATGACCGCGCAGGTGGCCGATGGGGAGGCCGACCTCGCGATCGGCGTGTTCGCGTACCGGCCCGAAGGTGTCCGGGAGACGCCGCTGTTCGATGACGGCTACGCCTGTGTGGTGGATGCCGCGACGGTGCGCGACAGCGGGCGGCTCGACCAGGTGGCCTACCTCGCGCGCTCCCACGTGCTGGTGGCGAACACCAGCGAACGCATGGACGCGATCGACGCGGCCGTGGCAAAGTTGGGCGGACGCCGCAAGATCGCCTGTACGGTGCCGCACTGGAGCGTGGCGCCCGCGCTCATCGCGGGAACCAACCTCGTGCTGACGACCGCGCGCCGGACGCTCGCGGCGATCGAGGAAGACCCGCGCTACGCCATCTTCGCGCCGCCGTTCGCGCTGCCCGACTTCCACTGCGGCATGCTCTGGCATACCCGCGCGGAGGCGGACCCGGGGCACGCATGGCTGCGCGAGCGCGTGGAGCAGGCTGCCGCGCTCGCCGCGCAGGCCCAGACGCCGCGCGCGGCCGAGGCGCCGATCAGCCTGCGCGGCTGATCGGCGTTACGCGCTTAGTGCTTGTGGTCGCCGTGGGCCATGCCACCCGCGGCCGCGCCCGGTTGTGCCAGCTGCCCTGTCTGCGCGGTCAGGTCGCGCACTTCGGCGGTGACCTTCTGCTCGACGACCTTGCCGCCCTGCTCGATCTTGAGCGTCAGCGGCACCTTGTCGCCGGCCTTGAGCTGCGACTTCAGGTCCATCAGCATCACGTGATAACCGCCGGGCTTGAGTTCGACGTTCTGCATCTTCGGCAGATCGAGCCCGCCCACAGGGCGCATGCGCATCACGTTGTTCTCCATCTTCATTTCGTGCAGCTCGGCGGTACCAACCGGCGACGACACGCCGACGAGCCTGGCGGCTTCGTGCGCGTGGAGGGTCATGAACGCGCCCGAGGCGGTCTGCGCGGGCACCGTGCCGCGCACCCAGGCGTTGCTGACTTCGACCTGGGCGATCGCCGCGCCGCTGGCGAGGAGCGCGGCGGCGAACATCACGGCCGACGCCGCGCGTGGAATGGCTTGCATCTTGTACGTCTCCATGGAAAGCAGCCATTAGACCACGGGCGTGCGCCGTCTGGCAGCGCGGGAAATCGGTCAGAATGCGGCACGGTGTCGCATCGGCCAGCGCGGTGCGGCGGCATTGTTACACTCGCGTCATGGGCCGGGCGCCCCGCGTACGCGCCTCCATTCCAGTGATCAAGAACTTGCTCCCGTCCTCCATCGCCACGTGGATCTTCGGTCCCGGCGCCGCCACCGCGGCCGCCACAGAGGCCGCCACCAACGGCGCGGCCGTGCCCGAGGGCCACGGCCTCGTCAGCCTGCGGCGCCTGTCGCGGCTGCGCTGGGCGTTGCTCGCGGGGCAGGCGCTGCTGCTGTTCTCGTGCGAGTCCGTGGCCGGCATCATTCTGCCGTTCCAGCCTCTATTGCTGCTGTTCGTGCTGCAGACGGCGTTCAACCTGCTGACCACGCTGCGGCTTCGCGGACTGGCGGCGCGCAGGAGCGCGCCGGCCGACGGCGAGCTCATGGCGCAGATGATGGTCGATCTCACCGCGCTGTCGGCCATTCTGTTTTTCACCGGCGGCGCCACCAACCCGTTCGTGTCGTTCTATCTGCCGGGCCTCGCGATCGCCGCGGCGATCCTGCCGTGGCGGCTGGTGGCTGCCCTCGCGCTATACGCGCTGGCCTGTTACTCGCTGCTGCTGCTCGAGTACGTCCCGCTGAACCTGCACAACCCCGACAACGCGGTGAACTATCACCTCGCGGGTATGTGGCTGAACTTCGTCGCGAGCGCGGTGATGATCGCGTTTTTCGTCGCGCGGCTATCGGGCGTGCTGCGCCAGCGCGACGCGGAACTGAACCTCGCGCGCGAGCAGTTGCTGCGTGAGGCGCGCGTCGAAGCGCTCAACAACCAGGCCGCCGCGGTCGCGCACGAGATCGGCACCCCGCTGGCCACGCTGGCCGTGATCGCGGGCGAGTTGCGCGCGGATGCCGACGATGGCGCCGGTGAGGGTGGGCGCGGGGGTGGCCGTGGCGAGACCGCGATCGCCGCCTATCTGCAAGACCTGCGCACGATGGAGCAGCAGCTCGATCTCTGCCGCTCCATTCTCGCGCGGCTGCGCGAAGACCACGCCACGCTTGCACCCCAGCCCATCGGCACATGGCTTGCCGCGTTCGCCGAGCGCTGGCAGCTGCGTCATCCGCAGGCCGCACTGCGCGCGGTAGCCAGCGCCGAGGCCGCGCGCCACGCGGTGGATGTCGCGCGCGTCGGGCAAATCCTGACGATCCTGCTCGACAACGCCGCGCGCAGCCAGCAGGCGGTTGGCCTCGCGATGCACGCGGAGCCCGCGCTGCGGCTCGACATCACGCTCGTGAACGATCATCGCGGCGCGCAGGACGCCAGCCTGCCGGTGCTCTCGTGCTGCGTCACCGACCGCGGCACGGGCATCCCCGCGGCCGTTCGCGCGCGTCTGGGCGAAGCGCCCGTTGCCAGCACGCATGGCGGCCAGGGCATCGGCCTGTATCTCGCCCAGAGTGCCGCGCGCCAGCTCGGCGGACGGCTCGCGTGGCACGACAACCCGGGCGGCGGCACCGTCGCGGAGCTGCGCCTGCCACTCGCCAGCGCGATGTCCGCGCCATCCACCCCTTCGCCCGCATTCCAACCCTGAAGCCGCAATGACCGACGCAATCGTTACCGTGGATCCCCTCGCCGGCACGCCGTTCCTCGTCGTCGACGACGACGAGGTATTCGCGGGCACGCTGTCGCGCGCGCTCACGCGCCGCGGCTACGCGGTGCAGGTCGCGCACAACGGCGCCACCGCGCTCGCGCTCGCCGCGCGCACCGCGTTCGCCTACGTGACGCTCGACCTGCATCTGGGTCCGCCAGCGGAGGCCGCCGGCACCGCGCCGGCCGAATCGGGACTGCATCTCGTGGCGCCGCTACGCGCGGCACTGCCCGATGCGCGGATTCTCGTGCTGACGGGGTATGCGAGCATCGCTACCGCCGTGGCGGCGGTGAAGCAGGGCGCGGACGAGTATCTGGCCAAGCCGGCCAATGTGGATTCGATCCTGACCGCGCTGATGGCGGGGATCTCGGAAGATGCGGCCGAAGCCGCGCTCGAGGAGCCGGTCCCGCTATCGGTGGCGCGACTCGAATGGGAGCATATCCAGCGCGTGCTCACGGAGCACAACGGCAATATCTCCGCGACGGCGCGCGCGCTCAACATGCACCGGCGCACGCTGCAGCGCAAGCTCGGGAAGCGTCCCGTGCAGCGCTGAGCGGGCCGATGACCTGAGCGCTTACAGGCGCAACTGCACGTAGTCCCAGCCGAGGTCGTCGTGCGCGCCGTTGGCCTCCGACGCGATGCGCAATGCATCGCTCGCATGCCGGTCGGCGAGCGTGACGAGCTTGCCCGCATCCATCGCCATGGTCGCCATCTCCGCGGAGGACCCCGCATCCGCGGCCTTGCGCGCGCGAGGGTCGACGATGGCCGGAGCGGCCGGCGCGGAAGTGGAGCTGGAATTGGAAGCCGGCGATACGGACGACGCGGGCGGCGGCGCCGTGCGCAGTTCGGTGGGTATCGTCGAGGGAAGAGGCAGCGTGACCGATGCGGTGCCGCTGCCGTCGGATGCCGCCGTCGAGGCGGTCGCGGTGACCACCATCGGCCGCACGCACAGGAACACGGTGGCGGCTGTGACCGCGCTCAGCAGCACGGCCGTGACCAGCGCCACGCGGCGCGTTCGAACCCGATTGCGTTTGTAGAACAGATTGCGCGACATGAATGCTCCCCGGAGTCGTCTCGATGAGATGCCATTCGCTCTCATCGACGCTCGTTACCATTGAAGGTGCGCAAGCGTCGCATCCCGTAGGCCATGTGCGCCAGTGGACTTACCAAGTTTTACGAAGCTTACCGGGCGACGAGGTCCCCGTGCATTTCGATAAGCGAAGCGTTTCCGCTGCCGTGGGCAGCGGAAACGTGCCAGACCGGAACGCGCGTTACAGCACGTAGCGCGAGAGGTCCTCGTTGCCGGCGAGATCGCCCAGGCGTTCGTCGACGTACGCGGCATCGATCGTCACGGTCTGGCCCGACGACTTCGTCGCGTTGAACGACAGGTCCTCGAGCAGGCGCTCCATGACCGTGTACAGGCGGCGCGCCCCGATGTTCTCGACCTTCTCGTTGACCGAGAACGCGATTTCCGCGAGGCGGCGAATGCCGTCGGGCGCGAACGTGAGGTTCACCTCTTCGGTGCCGAGCAGCGCCTGGTACTGCTTGGTGAGGCTCGCGTCGGTCTGCGTGAGGATGGCCTCGAAGTCCTGCACGGACAGCGATTCCAGTTCCACGCGGATCGGGAAGCGCCCCTGCAGTTCCGGGATCAGGTCGCTCGGCTTCGACAGATGGAAGGCGCCGGAGGCGATGAACAGGATATGGTCCGTCCGGATCATGCCGTACTTCGTGTTCACGGTCGTACCTTCCACCAGCGGCAGCAGATCGCGCTGCACGCCCTGGCGCGACACCTCGCCGCCGCCGACATCGCTGCGGCTCGCGATCTTGTCGATCTCGTCGAGGAACACGATGCCGTTCTGCTCGACATTGGCGATAGCCTTGAGCTTTAGCTCCTCTTCATTGACGAGCTTCGCGGCTTCTTCGTCGATCAGCAGCTTGAACGCTTCCTTGACCTTCATCTTGCGGCGATGCTTCTTGCCCTGACCCAGCCCGGCGAACATCGTGCGGATCTGCTCGGTCATGTCCTCCATGCCCGGTGGCCCCATGATGTCCATGCTCGGCGCGCCCGCGGCCACTTCGAGCTCGATGTCCTTGTCGTCGAGCTGGCCTTCGCGCAGCTTCTTGCGGAAGACCTGACGGGTGTTCGAGTCCTTGTCCTCCCCCTGCGCGAAGCCGATATCGCGCGGCGGGGGCAGCAGCACATCCAGCAGACGGTCCTCGGCGGCGTCCTCTGCCTTGGTGCGAACCTTCTTGGTCTCCGATTCGCGCGTCTGCTTGACGGCCATCTCGGCCAGGTCGCGCACGATCGTGTCCACGTCGCGGCCGACGTAGCCCACTTCCGTGAACTTGGTCGCCTCGATCTTGATGAACGGCGCGTCGGCCAGCTTGGCCAGGCGGCGCGCGATCTCGGTCTTGCCGACGCCGGTCGGTCCGATCATCAGGATGTTCTTCGGCGTGATTTCCTGGCGCAGGGGGTCCTGCACCTGTTGCCGGCGCCAGCGGTTGCGCAGCGCTACCGCCACGGCCTTCTTGGCCTTGTTCTGGCCAATGATGTGCTTGTCGAGTTCGGAAACGATTTCCGAAGGAGTCATGGTATGCGACATGGGAATCCGTTCAGAGCGACGCTTACTCGAGCGTCTCGATGACGAAGTTGGTGTTCGTGTAGATGCAGAGCTCGCCAGCGATGGTCAGCGACTTCTCGACCACGTCCCGCGCGGGCAGGTCGGTGTTCTCCATCAGCGCCTTGGCGGCGGACTGCGCGTACACGCCGCCCGAGCCGATGGCCGCGATGCCGCCTTCGGGGTCGAGCACGTCACCGTTGCCCGTGATCACGAGCGTGGTGTCCTTGTCCGCCGTGATCAGCATGGCTTCCAGCCGGCGCAGCGCGCGGTCCGAGCGCCAGTCCTTGGCGAGGTCCACCGCCGCGCGCGTGAGATTGCCCTGGTACTTTTCCAGCTTGGCCTCGAAGCGGTCCAGCAGCGAGAACGCATCGGCCGTGCTGCCGGCAAACCCGACCAGCACCTTGCCGTTGTAGATGCGGCGCACCTTGCGCGCCGAACCCTTCATGACGATATTGCCCAGAGTGACCTGGCCATCACCGCCCAGCGCGACCTGGTTGCCGCGGCGGACGCTGACGATGGTAGTGCCGTGATACTGTTCCATGGTGCCTCGTTAATGTCTGTCAGGTCGGTAGGTGGCGCCACCGGCGCGGCTTTCAAGGGCGCGAAACACCCAATATAGGCACAAAAAAAAGGCCGCGCCTCGCGGCACGGCCTTTTCGGACATCGGTGATGCGCCAATCGGTCGGCGCAATCAGATGGGGCGCAATCAGAGGGGGCGCAATCAGTGGGCGCAATCAGTCAGCATACACGCCGGCCTTCTTGATCACCGGCGTCCACTTGTCGATTTCCGACGCGAGGAACGTGCGCAGCGATTCCGGCGTGGCACGCTGGGCCGGCACGGCCTCGGCGCCGAGTTCCGCCATCTTGGCGCGGAACGTCGGATCGGCCACCGACTTCTGCAGCGCGGCCGACAGTTTGTCGATCACCGGCTTGGGCGTGCCCTTCGGCGCGTACATCGCGTGCCAGATCTTTACCTCCACGCCCGGCAGGCCCTGTTCGGCCGCGGTCGGGATGTCCTTGAACGCTTCCACGCGACGCTGCTGCATGGCCGCGTACGGCTTCAGCGCGCCCGCCTTCAACTGGCCGGCGATGTTGGTCGTCTGGTCGCACATCAGGTTGACCTGGCCGCCGAGCACGTCGGTCAGCGCGGGCGCGGTGCCCTTGTAAGGCACGGTGGTCAGTTCGGTCTGGATCGCGCTCTGGAACAGCAGGCCGCACAGGTGCGAGGCCGAGCCGATACCGGCGTTGGCCAGCGACAGCTTGCTCGCGTTGGCCTTCACGTACGGCAGCAGTTCCTTGAACGTCGCGGGCGGCAGGTTCTTGTTGCCGACCATCACCATCGGGACGTCGGCGATCTCGCCGACCATCTCGAAGTCCTTGAGCGGGTCGAAGCCGAGGTTCCGGTACAGCGCCGGCGCCGTGGACATGCCGATATGGTGGATCAGGATGGTGTAGCCATCGTTCTTGGCCTGCACCACCTTCTTGGCGCCGATCGTGCCGCCGGCGCCACCGAGGTTTTCGATCACGATCGTCGTGCCCAGGTGCTTGGACATGATCGCCGTGAGTTCACGGGAGACCTTGTCGGTCGGGCCACCGGCCGCGAACGGCACCACTGCCTGGACGGGCTTGCTGCCCGGAAAATCCTGCGCGTATGCACCCGTCGAAGCTACCGCGCCGGCAACTGCCAGCACGGCCGCGAAATGTACTGCAACTCGTTTCATCATGCTCTCCTGTATTCCCTGCCAGTGCCTCTGAGACCGCCGTTTGCCGTCGGACGCCCGCGTGGTTGCGGATCTTTCCGGTCGTGCGATCCATATGGGAGCGGCACGAGTGACCATCGGCAAAATGTATGGGTGGAAGGCGGCCACCAGCCCCGCGTACAGGCGAGGCCGGGAGTGGATGTTAGCTGCCGCGAACAACGCGCAGATAGCGGGGTTAACCCGCGAGAAACGCACATCTGCCGGCATCGTTCCGCATGAGGCGCGCATGATGCGCGGGTGGACCGCTTCCGCAACTCAATTGCATCGAAGGGGGGCGTATGGTTAAATGAACCGCATGACCCGTCCCACTTCGCGTCTTATGTCGTCCCCCACGCCACAGCCGCCCGTTCCGTCCGGGCAGGAAGCCGCCCCGCACGACGCCGCGCAGGAGCGCCTCCGCCTGCTGGGCGCGCGCGTCACGCAGCCGCGCGTGGCGATCCTCGCGTGCCTCATCGGCAGCGGCGAGGCGATGACGCATCAGGCCGTGATCGATACCCTCCCCGCCGAAGCCGGCGTGGACCGCGTGACGGTCTACCGCGTGCTCGACTGGCTGGTCGAGCAGGGCATCGCGCAGAAGCGCGCCGGCAACGACCGCGTCTTCCGCTTCAGCCTCGTCGAGCACGAGGCCGCGCGCGCGCAGGTGCACCGCCAGCACAGCCACTTCCATTGCACGCGGTGCGACCGCACCTATTGCCTCGAAGCGGCCGGCGCGCCGCCGCGCGTGGCAACGCCGAAGGTGCCCAGCGGTTTCGCCGTCGAGCACGTCGAGCTGACGGTCAATGGCATCTGCGCGGAATGCGGCAAGCGGCACGACGCGGGCACGGCCACGCCGTCGGGCCATTCGCACTGAGGCCGCGGACCTCTCCTATTTTTTGCTATCGGACTCGGAGAACAACATGTCCAAAATGATCCCGGTCACGATCCTGACCGGCTTTCTCGGCAGCGGCAAGACCACGCTGCTGAAGCGAATTCTCAACGAACAGCACGGCATGAAGATCGCCGTGATCGAGAACGAATTCGGCGAGGAGAACATCGACAACGAGATCCTCGTGCAGGACGGCCGCGAACAGATCGTGCAGATGAGCAATGGCTGCATCTGCTGCACGATCCGTGGCGACCTCGTGCAGGCGCTCTCCGACCTGCTCACGCGCCGCGATGCGGGCGAGTTCGACTTCGACCGCGTGGTCATCGAGACCACGGGCGTGGCGAATCCGGGCCCTGTCGCGCAGACGTTCTTCATGGACGAAGAGATTGCCGCGCGGTATCTGCTCGACGCGGTCATCACCCTCGTCGACGCGAAGCACGCGAACATGCAGCTCGACAAGCAGGAAGAGGTGCAGCGCCAGGTCGGCTTTGCCGATGCGATCTTCATCACCAAGGCGGACCTCGTCGAAGAGAAGGAAGTGGCCGACCTGCGCCATCGCCTGCTCCATATGAACCCGCGCGCGCCGATCCGCACCGCGCATTTCGGTGAAGCCCCGATCGAGACGATCTTCGACCTGCGCGGCTTCAACCTCAACGAGAAGCTCGAGATCGATCCGGAGTTCCTGCGCACGGACGACCACGACCACGACCATGACCATGGCCACGTGCACGACGAGCACTGTGGTCACGACCATGGCCACGATCACGGTCACGCGCACGACCACCACCATCATCATCACCACACCGACCGCATCAAGTCGTTCGTCTTCCGCAGCGACAAGCCGTTCCACTATGGCAAGCTCGAGGAATTCCTGTCGGGCATTCTCTCGGTCTACGGCGAAAAGCTGCTGCGCTACAAGGGCGTGCTCTATATGGAAGGCGTGGACCGCAAGGTCGTGTTCCAGGGCGTGCACCAGTTGATGGGCAGCGATATCGGCGCCAAGTGGGGCGACGAGACGCCGGTCACCAAGATGGTCTTCATCGGCGTGGATCTGCCTCAGGAGGCGATCCTGAAGGGCCTGGAGAGCTGCCTGGCCTGATCGGGCCGGTTCGGCACCCACCGATGGGGGGGCTTCGCCGTTGGCGAGGCCCCCTTTTTTCTTTTTCGCCTGTCGCGTCACATATCGTGAGACGGTGATCAGGAAAAATCCTGTGGTCTTGTCCGGCTTTCTCCCATATCTCCGAAAAATTTGTTCAAGTACAATAAGCCGGATTTGATACGGGCGACGCACGTGCGCGTCCCGTATCGGCAGGGCGGCGGGTCGTCGTCTACACGAGGCGGGCCGCCTGCAGGTGCGGTCGCAGTGCTTCGTGCGGAGACCGCCTTCCGCCGTGGGGCACCACCCGGCTCGCGCCGTGTTACCGCAGTGCTACGTTCGTCAGCGATACGTTCGTCACTTACCGACGCGAGAGAGAGGTGTCCCCATGACAGCCGCAACAAAAACCAAGGAAAGCCGCAGCAAGACAGTTACTGCCGCGGCAGCGACACCAAAGGCGCAGCCTGCGAAGGCCGCGCCGACTCCACGTGGCAGTACGGCGCAGGCCGAGGCGGGGGAGGCCAAGGGAGGCACGCGAAGCAGCAAGACTGCAGCCAGCCAGAGTGAAACGACCGCACCGCGCAAGCGGGCGGCCACCGCACCCGAGCGGACGGAGACGCCGCCGGTCGCATCAACAAGAGAATCAGCAGCAACCATGAGCAGCAACAAACTTCTGACTGAAGCTGAAATCCTGAAGATGAGCGACAAGGATTACATGAACGAGGCGCAGTTGGCCTTCTTCAAGAATCGCCTTGAGCAGCTTCGCGACGAAATTCTCAAGAACGCCGACCAGACCACGGAACACCTGCGCGAAACGGTCATCGTGCCGGATCCCGCGGATCGCGCGACCATCGAGGAAGAGCATGCGCTCGAACTGCGCACGCGCGATCGCGAGCGCAAGCTGCTGAAGAAGGTCGAGCAGTCGCTGCAGCGCATCGAGTCCGGCGATTACGGCTGGTGCGAGGAGACGGGCGAGCCGATCGGCGTGCCGCGCCTGCTGGCCCGTCCGACGGCGACGCTCTCGCTCGAAGCGCAGCAGCGCCGCGAGCTGCGCCAGAAGCTGTTCGGGGACTGAGCCCTCCCGGATTGCGACGCCAACGGCCCGGACCCCTCCGGGCCGTTTGTCTTTTGGCGCCCCGCTCCTTTGTCGCCGCATTGCCACGGCCTACCATGAGGAAGCGCCGCGTGCGATTGTCGGCACCGCGGCCTTTCTGTTACAGTCGCAACCTTGTTGCAACTAACGATAGCGCCATGGCCGAACGCCTGCCCGTCACCGTGTTGTCCGGATTCTCCGGCGCCGGCAAGACCGCCCTGCTCGACCACGTCCGCGCGCATGCCGATGGCAGGCGCGTAGCGGCGCTCGTCGACGGTCCCGATCTGCTGGCCGATATCGGGCGCGTGGCGCGCGAGGGCGGGCACGATGCGGTGATCGTCGAAACGGATGCCACCGCCGAGCCGATCGCGATTGCCGAGCTCTTCGCGTTCGAAGATGCCCACGGGCACGATGGCGTGGCGGAAGCAGGTTACCGGCTCGATACGCTCGTCACGGTCGTGGATGCCGCCACGCTGCTGCGCGACTGGCACGACGCCGACTTCCTCGCCGATCGCGGCCTCGTGGAAGCCGGCGAGGATGACCGCACGGTCGTCGATGTGCTCGTGGAGCAGATCGAAGGCTGCGACGTCCTCGTGCTCAACCATATCGACGAGGCGGATGCCGAGACGCTGGCCCGCGCGCGGGCACTCGTTCGCGCGCTCAATCCGCGGGCGGAACTCGTCGAGAGCGTGCGCGGCGCGGTGCCGGCCGCGCGCATGCTGGACACGGGCCGCTTCGACGTCGATACGACCTTCTCGAACTCGGGATGGCAGCTGGCGCTGCGCGGCAAGCCGCTGCCCGCCGCAGATGGCATTGGCGCCTGCGTGTACCGGCGCCGCCGTCCGTTCCACCCGCAACGGTTTGCCGATCTGATCCATACCGAATGGATGCGCGAGCATGGCGACGTGCTGCGCTCCAAGGGCCTGTTCTGGCTCGCCACGCGCATGGATGTCGCGGGCGAGTGGGCGCAGGCCGGGGGCGTCTGCCGCCCCGGCGGCGCCGGCGCGTGGTGGTCCGCGCTCGACGCCGGGGACTGGCCGCACGATGCCGATGCGCGCGCGGAGATCGAAGCCGAGATGGAAGGGCCATTCGGCGATCGCCGGCAGGAACTTGTACTGATCGGGCGCGAGCTCGACGCGGACGCGTTGGTGGCGTTGCTCGACGCGTGCCTGCTGAACGACGACGAGATGGCGGCGGGTCCCGATGCCTGGGCAGCGTATGCCGACCCGTTCCCCTCGTGGGCCGATGATCACGACCATGATCACGGCGATCATGGGCACGATCACGATCATGACGATCAGTGCGGCTGCGGACATGCGCACTGAGCTGCTGTCTCGCATGCGCCATAGCGGGCTCGGTCTCTGGACCGCGCTGTGGCTGGTGCTGTGCCTGCTGCTCGCGCAGCAGGCGGGCGTCGTGCACCGCGTCGTGCACGGCGGGCTGCTCAACGCGCCGATCCTCGCCGCTGCCGTGCATGGGCAAGGAGATAGCACGGTCCGTGCGCCCACCGCGTCCGCCGATGCCACGCCGGACACCCACTTCCATCCGCTGGCGCTGAAGCTCGGGGCGCACTCGTGCGTGCTGTTCGACGGCGCGACCGTGGCGGACACGCATGTCGGCACCGTGGCGCTGCCCGCGCTGCGTTTCGGCAAGCCCGTCAAGCCCTCCGCGCTCGCGTGGCGCTGGCCCGATCTTCCCGCCCGTCATCCCTTCCATTCGCGCGCCCCACCGGCGCCGCTCGCGTTCGTCTGACCCGTCACGGTCCGCGGCCTTGCGCCGCGCCCGGGTTCCGGCCATCCCATGTGTCATTCCGCGTGCACGGTCACGTGTGCATTGCGCAGTTGCCCCGCGTCATAGCATGACGCGCGCGGCGGCATGCGTCGTGCCACGGGCGTGTCGCAACACCCGAATCGCGAGCCATGTCTCACAAGAACAAGTTTCCGCGCGCGCGCCGCCTGTCCGCGCGCAAGTCTCACCTCACCCCCCTCAAACCGGTTGCGGCGGTCGCCGCGCTGGCCGTGTCCGCGCATGCGTTCGGGCAGGATGCCGCGCCCGCACCGGCGCCGCAGGTGCTGAAGCCGGTGGTCGTCACGGCCAATCCGCTGGGTAGCGATCTCAACGACCTTGTGGCGCCCGTCTCCACGCTCGGCGGCGATGCGCTGACCGTGCGCGCGGACAGCACGCTCGGCGAGACGCTGAACACCCTGCCCGGCGTGTCGTCGAGCTACTTCGGTCCTAACGCGAGCCGTCCGATCATCCGCGGGCTCGATGCGGACCGCATCAAGGTGCTGCAGAACGGCGGCTCCACGATCGACGCTTCCACGCTGTCCTACGATCACGCGGTGCCCATCGATCCGCTCGTGGCGGAGAGCATCGAGGTCGTGCGCGGGCCCGCGGCGCTGATGTATGGCGGCAACGCGCTCGGCGGTGTGGTCAACGTCATCGACAACCGCATTCCGAAGGACCCGATCACGGGCGTCTCCGGCGCGGTCGATTCGAGCGGAACCATTGGCGGCGACAAGGGCCGCAATGCCAGCGGCCTGATCGAGGCGGGCAATGGCAAGTTCGCGGTGCATGCCGATGCGTTCGTGCGGCAGACCAGCGACCTGAAGATTCCAGGCTTCGCGCGCAGCGGGAATGCGCGCGCCACGCAACCGCTGCCCGAAGGGGAGACGGAGAGCTACGGCCATATCCCGAACACGAACGCGCATCAGGAAGGCGGCGCGCTCGGTGGCTCGTACACGTGGGCTGACGGCTTCATCGGCGCGGACTACTCGACGTATCGCAACGACTACGGTACGCCCGCCGAGGCCGATGCGCGCATCAAGATGCGGCAGGACCGCTTCGGCGTCGCCGGCGAGGCGCGCAACCTGAGCAACGCCACGGGCGGCATCATCGAATCGGTCAAGGGTAACTTCAGCTATACCGATTACGAGCATCGCGAGATCGAGGACGGCGAGACCGGCACCACGTTCAAGAGCCATGGCTGGGACGCGCGGCTCGAAGCCAAGCACGGCAAGATCGGCAACATGACGGGCGTGATCGGCACGCAGTTCGGCCACACGGACTTCTCCGCGCTGGGCGAGGAAGCGTTCGTGCCGAGCACGCGGACCGACAACGCCGCCGTGTTCGTCTTCGAGGAGTTGCCGCTGACGGCGTCGGGCGATCTCAAGCTCAATCTCGGCGGGCGGCTCGACCACACCACGGTCAAGGCCAGTGCGAATGGCAGCGACCGGTTTGCCGATGCGGAGCGCACGTTCAATGCGGGCAGCGCTTCGGCGGGCTTGCTGTACAAGGTCAATCCGATCTGGTCGGTGACCAGCAACCTGTCGTACACCGAGCGTGCGCCGACGTTCTATGAGCTCTACGCCAATGGGCCGCACCTGGCAACGGGCACGTTCGAGGTGGGGGATCCCAACGCGAACAAGGAGCGCGCGACGTCGATCGATCTGGGGCTGCGGTTCAATCAGGGGCCGCATAGCGGTAGCGTCACGGGCTACTACAGTCGTTTCCAGAACTACCTCGCTCTGGTCAACTCCGGTGAGTTCCGCGACGAGGAAGGCAACGCGGCGCCCGCCGGCAACGGCGCGCTGCCCGTGTTCCAGTACCTCGGCGTGCCGGCCACGCTGTGGGGCTTCGAGGCGGAGGGCAAGACGCGTCTGCTGCAGAAGATGCTGACCACGAGCGATACGCTGGATTTCGCCGCGCGGGCGGACTACGTGCATGGCGAGAACCGCGACACGGGCGAGGCGTTGCCACGGCTGGCGCCGTTGCGTCTGGGCGGGTCGCTGATCTATGCGGCGGGGCCGTGGGGCGCGCGCGTGAACGTCGACTGGTACGCACGCCAGAGCCGCGTGCCGACGGACGATACGCCCAGCGATGCGTACACGCTGCTAGGGGTGGCGCTGACCTACAAGTTCAAGGTCTCGCGGACGCAGACGCTCGTGTACTTGCGCGGGGATAACCTGACGAACACCGAAGCGCGGAGCGCGACGTCGATTCTGCGGGATATCGCGCCGCTGGCGGGGCGGAGTGTGAGGGTGGGGTTCAAGACGACGTTTTGATTGAGGGCTCCCCCTCCCCCCTATCCCCTTATCGCTTATCCCGGGATCATCGAGTACACGGCCGCCGCGATCGGGCGGCCGTTCAGGATCAGGCGGTTGCGTGCGATGCATTCGAACTGGGCGCCGATCTTCACCGCCACCGCGCGGCTGGCAGTGTTGTGTTCCGCGGCGACGATCTCGAGCCGCGTGAGGCCGAGTCCATGGAAACCGTGGCAGGCCATCATCGACGCCGCAGCCGCGGCGATGCCCTGCCGCTGGCGCGATTCGCGAATCCAGTATCCAAGATTCCCGAGGTTGTCCTCGCGCCGGATCTGGTTGATGGCCACCCCGCCATACAACACCCGCCCATCGGGCGAGAACACGCCGACGTCGAAGGCGACGCCTTCCTCCATGTTCACGTCGCAGCGCGCAAACCACTCGTGCGCGTCGTACACGCCGTAGTCGGGATGCGCCCATGGCATCCATACCCCAACCGTCGCCGTCGACTCCCGGACCGCGGTGACCATCTGCGACGCATCGCTCGCGCGAAAGGGCCGCAGCAGGAAATCGCGGGCCTTGAGCGGGGGCATCAGCATGGCGTCAGTCCCGGTTCAGCACACGATCGCCATCGATTGCCAGCGCGCCCACACGCGCGAGGCCCTGCAACGCGTCGTCGCAGAGCGAAGCCAGCGTGGCGTCCGGCATATAGCGCAACCGAATGCGGTCCATCAGCGGCGTGTCCGCGAACCACGCGCGCAGCGCGGCAAGCGTCATGCTCTGCTCGGCCAGAAGCCGGAATTTCACCAGCACCTTGATGGCATGCGTCGCGTTACGCAGCGGATCGCCGCGCAGATATGACAGCCGCCCGCGCGCGCGTTCGAGCGCGCCCGCGACGTCGGTGAACACCGCGCCATGGCCAGGAATCACGACACGCGCATCGAGCGAGGCGATGCGTGCGAGCACCGCCTCCTGCTCCGCGAACCCGCTCTCCCCTTCGAGCTCGGGAAAGATCACGCCAAAACCGTTTTCCCACAGCGCATCGCCAGAGATCAGGATGCCGTGCGCGGGCGCAAACAGCATGACCGCATGCGGATCGTGCCCCGGTGCCGCGACCACGTCCCAGTCAAGGCCCCCGAGCCGCAGCGTATCGCCATCGGACAGCACGCCATCGAACGTGAAACGCGCGCATTGCTGCCCCGTGGCGCGATAGGACAGCGCCTGCTCGTCCCACGCCGCGACGGCTTCCGCCTCGGCAGCGGGAATGCGCGTATGCAGCGGCCCCAGCGCCTGTAGCGCCGCGTTGCCGCCGCAATGATCGGAATGCAGATGGGTGTTGATGAGCTGGTGGAGCGGGCGCCCCGCCAGCGCGGCCTCCACGAGCGCCACGGTCTGCGGCGCGTGGGTGACGTAGCCGCTGTCGATCAGCGTGGCGCCGTCGTCATCGAGCGCGAGGATGTTGTTGGCCGACAGCCAGCCACGCTCGAAAACCCGCAGCGACGGCGGAATTGTCGACGGCATTGTCGACGACGGCGCCGGCCCGTTCACGATGCGGGCTCCCGTACCCAGCGCAAACGCCCGGGTAATTGCGCCCAGATCGCGCGGCGCGTCGCATCGTCGGCGCCGCCCCACGCGACGATCTCGTCGATCGTGCGCAGGCAGCCTTCGCAATATCCCGTGGCCGCATCCATGCGGCAGATGTTGATGCACGGCGACGGCACCGGCGAGACCTGCTGCGCGGCCTGCGCCAGGTCGGAAAATTCGGCGAGCGAGCGCGTGCAGAGGGTCATGGCATCAGCCCGCCATGCGTCCGGCCTTGGCCGCGATCTTGTCGTTGAAGCGCGCCGCGTCGATCAGATGCCGTTCGTGCACGCCCTCCGAGATCTTGTCTTCCCCGTCCCACGCGCTCAGCGCGAACCGCAGCTTGCGGCCTTCCACCGCGACGAGTTCGCCCTTGACCGTCACCGCCATGCCCGGCGGCGTCGCCGCGAGGTGCGAGAAATTCACGAGCGTGCCCAGCGACTGCTCGCGCGGCCAGTCGAGGTAGTCGCGCAGCATCTGCAGGCAGGCGCACTCCATGATGCCGACCATGTAGCCGGTGGCCAGCACGTCGGGCATCTCGGCGCAGCCGGGAATATCGTCGTACAGGTTCGGCACCGTGGCCTTAGGCGGCACCACGTATTGCCACTCGAACGTGATGCCCGGCTTCAGCCCGCTGGATGCGCTGGCACCGCTGGCGCTGCTCACGACGCCACCTCGTTGCTGGCGGCTTGCACAACCTGCGCCACATCGGCGACTTCCGCGCCCGTCATCGTCTGCAATTGCTGCGGCGTCAGATTGAACACCGCGTGCGGATGGCCGGCGGCGGCCCAGACGCTCTCGTACTGGAACAGGTCCTTGTCGAGCAGCATCACCGGCGCCACGGCGTGGCCGATGGGGCAGACGCCGCCGATCGCATAGCCGGTCTTCTCGCGCACGAAGCGCGCATCGGCCTTGCCGAGCGCGCCCACGCGCGCCGCGACCTTCGCTTCATCGACGCGATTGCTGCCGCTCGCGATCACGAGCACGGGCACGTCGTCCTCCACGCGGCGGAAGATGATCGACTTCGCGATCTCCGCCACGCTGCAGCCCAGACCCGCGGCAGCCTCCGCCGAGGTCCTGCCCGTTGCCGGCAGCATCACCACGGGCCGGTCATGGCCGATGCCGGCCAGCAGATCGGCCACGCGTTGCGCGGAGTCGGGCAAGGGTTGCTGCGAGGGGACCTGCACGACGTCGGGGTTGCTCATGTCACTGCTCTCCTGAGAAGGTAGGGTTCACACGCACGTGGCTTCCGCCGCCGACGCCCATTTGGTCAGCAGCGCCTTGCCCACGCGCGAACTGTTGGGGCGGCCGATCGCCTGCGAGATGAAGTCGCCGGTGCGCACCACGGCTTCGAGGTCGATGCCCGTGTGCAGGCCGAGGCCATGCAGCATGTACAGCACGTCTTCGGTCGCCACGTTGCCCGTGGCGCCCTTTGCGTAGGGGCAGCCGCCGAGGCCCGCCACCGAGGCGTGGAAGATCGCGATGCCGACTTCGAGGCTCGCGAGGATGTTCGACAGGGCCTGTCCGTACGTATCGTGGAAATGGCCCGACAGGCGGTCGATCGCGAACTCCGCCGCTGCCGCGCGCATCACGTCCTGCACCTTGCCAGGCGTGCCCACGCCGATCGTATCGGCGATATCGATCTCGTCGCAGCCCAGTTCACGCATGCGGCGCACGACGTCGACCACCGCGCTCACGGGGACTTCGCCCTGATACGGGCAACCGAGCGCGCACGAAATGCTGCCGCGCAGGCGCACGCCGGCTTCCTTCGCGGCGGCGGCCACCGGTTCGAAGCGGGCGATGGATTCGGCGATCGAGCAATTGATGTTCTTCTGCGAGAACGCTTCGCTCGCGGCGCCGAAGATCACCACTTCGTCGGCGCCCGCGGCCACCGCGCCTTCAAAGCCCCTCATGTTCGGCGTCAGTACCGAATACAGCGTACCGGGACGGCGCTGGATGCGCGCCATCACATCGGCGCCGTCGGCCATTTGCGGCACCCATTTCGGCGAGACGAACGATGCGGCCTCGATGTTCACGAAGCCCGCGTCCGACAGCTGGTTGACCAGTTGCACCTTCACGTCCGTCGGCACCATCGCCTTCTCGTTCTGCAGGCCGTCTCGCGGGCCCACTTCGACGATCTTCACGTATTGCGGCAAGTTCATCTCCAACTCCTTGTTCGGTGGGGCGCGCGTTCAGTATCCGCGGTCGATATCGACCACGCCGGCGATGGGCTTGCCCTCGCCGAGCGCGCGGATCTTTTGCGCGATCTGCGCGATGCTGTCCTCGCGGAGCGTCAGCGCCGAGATATGCGGCGTGATGGTGATGCGCGGCTCTTGCCAGAATGGATGCCCGGCGGGCAGCGGTTCCTCGCGGAACACGTCGAGCGTGGCGCCGCCGATCTTGCCGGACTGCACCGCTGCCAGCAGATCGGCTTCCACCACGTGCTGGCCGCGCGCGACGTTGACGAGGTGCGCGCCGTCGGCGAGCCTGCTCAGCAGGCTGGCGTCGATGATGTCTTCCGTGTCCGGCGTCAGCGGCAACACGTTGACGAGCACGCGCAGGCCATCGAGAAATTCGCCACGGCCGTCTTCGCCATGGAACGTCTGCACGCCTTGCACCTGCTTCGGCGAACGGCTCCAGCCGCGGACGGGGAAGCCGAATTGCGCAAGCGTGCGGGCGATGTGGCTGCCCAGCGTGCCGATGCCCATCACGCCGATGGTGAAGTCGGCGCGCCGGTGGGGCTTGATGAATTTCCACGTGCCGGCTGCGGCCTGCGCGGCATAGGCGTCGAGCTTGCGGAAGTCGCGAAGCACGGCGGCGGTCACGTACTCGGCCATCTGCGCGGCCATTCCGGCGTCGTCTAGCCGGACGATCGGCACGCCGTTGGGCAAGGCGTCCTTGTCTTCGTCACGCAGGCGCAGGATGCCGTCGACACCGGCGCCGAGATTGAAGATGGCACGCAGATCGGTGCGGCCACGGAGCATCTCTACCGGAGGACGCCAAACGACGGCATAGTCCACGCTCGCGTCACCCGATTCTTCCCACTTGAGACATTCGGCCTCGGGGAGGACCTCGGCGAATCCTTCGATCCAGGGGGCGTAGCGGCCGTCCGGCACGTACAACTGCAACTTCATCTCGACTCCGTGTGATTTTTTTAAGGGGATGCTTGGGATTTTGGCATGGAATGAGGGCGGGGACACTCTCCCCCGGCCCCTCTCCCCAAGGGGAAAGGGGCGGGAGGAGAGAACTACCTCACGCGTGCTCCGGCACGGCAAACGCCAACAGCTGCGCGCCTTCCGTCACCTGTTCCCCGACCCCATACAACACCTCCGCCACCACCCCATCCGCCGGCGCGCTGATCGTATGCTCCATCTTCATTGCTTCCATGACCAGCAGCGGCGTGCCGCGCGTGACCGATGTGCCCGGTTCCACCATCACCGCGATGACCTTGCCCGGCATCGGGGCGGTCAGCTTGCCGCCCTCGCCTTCGGCGGCATCGGACACCGCCAGCGGGTCGAGCCATTCGAGCACCGCGTGCCGTCCGCCGTGGAAGACGTGGAACGTGTCGCCTTCCACATGCACCTGCCCATGCGTGCGACGCGTGCCCATGTCCACGCGGATGTCGTCGGCACGGAACGTGTAGCCGAAGGGCGTGGCCTGGTCCATGAAGATCAGCGTCTTGCGGCGCGACTCGATGCGCAGGACGACTTCGAGCACGTCGTTGCCCGCCTTGAACCGCAGCGTGCGGTCATCGCGGCCATTCAGGCGCCAGGCCCCGGCATGCGTCCATGGCGAATGCGGATCCGTCGCGTCGACGCGCCGCGTCGCATCCTCGCGCGCCAGCAATGCCGCCGCCGCAAGGGCGGCCGCCTCCATGCCCACCGGGCGCGGCGGCGGGAACAGCGCATCGTGGTTGCGTTCGATCAGCCCCGTGTCGAGGTCCGCCGTGCGGAAGGCCTGCGACGTGACAAGGCGCTGCAGGAACGCGACGTTCGTGGAGAGCCCGACGACGTGGTAACCGGCCAGCGCCTGCGACAGCCGTGCCAGCGCCGCCTCGCGCGTCGGCCCCCAGACGATCAGCTTCGCGATCATCGGATCGTAGAACGGGCTGATGGCATCGCCTTCGCGCACGCCCGCATCGATGCGGACCCCTGCCGGACCGTGCGCGTCGCCGCCACGCATGAATTGCACCGCCGGCGGCGTCCGCAGGAAACGCAGCGTGCCCGTGGAAGGCAGAAAGCCTTTCTCCGGATTCTCGGCATAGATCCGCGCTTCGATCGCATGCCCGTCGATGCGCAGCTGTTCCTGCGTCAATGGCAGCGGCTCGCCCGCGGCAACACGCAGTTGCCACTCGACGAGGTCCTGCCCCGTGATCATTTCGGTCACCGGATGCTCGACCTGCAGCCGCGTGTTCATCTCCATGAAGTAGAACGAGCCGTCCTGATTCGCGATGAACTCGACCGTACCCGCGCCGACATACCCCACCGCGCGCGCCGCGGCCACGGCCGCCTCGCCCATCGCGCGGCGGCGTTCCTCGGTCATGCCCGGCGCCGGGGCTTCCTCGAGGACCTTCTGGTGACGGCGCTGCACCGAGCAGTCGCGCTCGAACAGGTACACGCAATTGCCATGCGTGTCGGCAAACACCTGAATCTCGATATGGCGCGGCCGCGTGAGGTACTTCTCGACGAGCACCTTGTCGTCGCCGAAGCTCGCCGACGCCTCGCGCCGGACGGATGCCAGCGCGGCCTCGAAGGCGTCGCCGGACTCGACGACGCGCATGCCCTTGCCCCCGCCGCCGGCGCTGGCCTTGATCAGTACCGGATAGCCGATGCGATCGGCCTCCGCGCGCAATAGCGCGGGGTTCTGGTCCTCGCCGTGATACCCGGGCACCAGCGGCACCCCGGCACGCTCCATCAACTGCTTGGCCGCGCTTTTGCTGCCCATCGCGCGAATCGCGGACGCGGGCGGGCCGATGAAGACCATGCCCGCCTCGGCGCAGGCCTCGGCGAACGCGTCGTTCTCGGACAGGAACCCATAGCCGGGGTGAATGGCGTGCACCCCGGCATCGCGCGCCATCTCGATGATGTGGTCCGCGCGCAGATAGCTATCGCGCGCGGCCGCGCCGCCGATATGGATCGCTTCGTCGCAATACGCGACATGCCGCGCTTCCGCGTCGGCATCGGAATAGACCGCCACCGTGCGAATGCCTAGACGGCGGCACGTGGCGGCCACGCGGCAGGCAATCTCGCCGCGGTTGGCGATCAGGACCTTCTGAAACATGGCTCTCCTCCTTCTTGTGGTCGGGGGCGGCCAGTCTGCGTTGCACCGTCGGGTATTACCCCGCGTAGCCTTCCGCGCGAATGTCGAGGCGCGCGAGCAGCGCGCGATCGCGATCGGCCTGCGGGTTGCCGGTGGTCAGCAGCTTTTCGCCATAGAAAATCGAATTGGCGCCGGCCATGAAGCACAGCGCCTGCAAGGCTTCGTCCATGGCCTCGCGGCCAGCGGACAGACGCACCATCGCGCGCGGCATGGTGATGCGCGCCACCGCGATCGTGCGGACGAACTCGAACGGGTCCAGCGCCTCGGTGCCGGCCAGCGGCGTGCCTTCCACCTGCACGAGGTTGTTGATGGGCACCGACTCCGGATACGGATCCATGTTGGCCAGTTGAGCGATCAGGCCCGCGCGCGCCGCGCGCGACTCGCCCATGCCGACGATGCCGCCGCAGCACACGTTGATGCCCGCGTCACGCACGTGGCCGATCGTGTCGAGACGATCCTGATACGTGCGCGTGGTGATGATCTTGCCGTAGAACTCGGGCGACGTGTCGAGGTTGTGGTTGTAGTAGTCGAGACCCGCGTCCTTCAGGCGCTGCGCCTGCTCGGCCTTGAGCATGCCAAGCGTGACGCAGGTTTCCAGCCCCATGGCCTTGACCTCGCGCACCATGTCGATCACGGGCTCGAGGTGACGCTCCTTCGGGCTGCGCCAGGCGGCGCCCATGCAGAATCGCGTGGCGCCGTTGGCCTTGGCGGCACGCGCGGCCTCCAGGACCTCGTCGAGCGCCATCAGCTTCTCGGCCTTCACGCCAGCGTCGTGGTGCGCGCTCTGCGGGCAATAGCCGCAATCCTCTTCGCAGCCGCCGGTCTTGATCGACAGCAGCGTCGACAGCTGCACGGCGTTCGGGTCGAAGTTCTCGCGATGCACCTGCTGCGCGCGGAACAGCAGATCGTTGAACGGCAGCGCGAACAGCGCGGCCACGTCGTCGACGCGCCAGGCATCGGTGTCCTTGGGCGCGCCCGCGGCGATGTTGCGGGCGGACTGGCGAAGCGCGTCGGCGGAGACGGTGGCGACGGTGGTGTGGGTGGTTTGCGTCATGATCGTTTCAGTTTTCGTATTCGGTGGTGGACGGCTGGCCCATGCGTTCCATATCGCGAATGGTCGCATAGAGCGGGCCGAGATCGATCTGGCTCGCGGCAATGGCCGGTGCGACCTGCCACGGCAGCTGGCCGAGAAGGGGCACGCCGAGCGCGCCGAGCATGTCAATCAGCGTGACGATGTTCTCGTCGGGCAGCAGCATGTCCGGATCGATGCGATTGGCGATCCAGCCCGCAAGCCGCAGCCCGCGCGCGCGGATCGATTCCGCGGTGAGCATCGCGTGGCTCAGGCAGCCGAGGCGTACGCCGACGACCATCACGACAGGCAGGCCCAGCATGACCGCGAGGTCCGCGGTGCTCCAGCGCGCGGCGCCCACATCGAGCGGCACCTGGAAGCCGCCGACGCCCTCGACGACGACCGCATCGGCACGGCCTTGCAGCGCGTGGAAGGCATCGAGGATCGGTTCGGGCGCGATGCGCATCCCTTCCATCGCGGCGGCCAGATGCGGCGATACGGGCATGCGCATCAGGAACGGACACATCTCTTCCTGCGGCGCGATGACCGAGCCGGCCGCGCGCAGCTGTTCGACGTCGTCGTTCTGCCAGCGCTCGTCGAGCCATTCGCCGCCGCTCGCCACCGGCTTCATGCCCGTGGTGCTGTAGCCGCCGTGATGCAATGCATGCAGCAGCGTGGCGCTCGCGTGCGTCTTGCCCACGCCGGTGTCGGTGCCAGTGACGAAGCAGGCCACGCGTTCGGGACGCAATGCGGCGTTGCGTTCCTTCGTTTGCGACGTCACGTTCGTTTGCGACATCAGGCGGCCTCCTTGCAATCGATGCTGGCGCTATCGCGCTGCGTGAACGGCGCCGTCGCGCGCGTCAGGGCATCGAGCAGCCGGTGGACGTCGCCCTCGGTATGCGACGCCGACAGCGTGATGCGCAGGCGCGCGGTGCCGGCCGCGACGGTCGGCGGGCGAATCGCGCCCACGCGAATGCCTTCGGCCTCCAGCGCGGCGGAGAGCGCCAGCGAGAGCGCGTTGTCGCGCACGATCAGGGGTTGGATCGCCGTGTCGCTGTCGCCCAGCTCCCAGCCCGCCTGCGCGGCCAGCGCGCCAAGGCCTTCGCGCAATTGCGCGATGAGCCGCGCCAGGTGCGCGCGCCGGACGTGCCCTTCATCGCCTTCGATCAGGTCCAGGCTCGTCAGCAACGCATGCGCGACGGCGGGCGGCGCGGCCGTCGTGTAGATGTACGGGCGTGCCGTGTTGATCAGATGCTCGATGATCAATTCATGCGCGGCGACGAAGGCACCCGCCACGCCCGCGGCCTTGCCGAGCGTGCCGAGATAAATCAGCCGCTCGGACACGAGGCCCAGATGCTCGAGCACGCCGTGGCCCTGCTCACCGAGCACGCCGAAGCCATGCGCATCGTCGAGGATCAGCCACGCGTCATGCGTTTCCGCGAGGGCGAGCAGCGCCGACAGCGGTGCAATGTCGCCGTCCATGCTGAACACGCTGTCGGTGACGATCAGCTTCAGCGCGCTCTTGCTCTCGGCGAGCTGGTCGCCGAGCGCGGCCACATCGCCATGCGGATAGCGCACGACATCGGCCTTGGCGAGACGCGCCCCGTCGATCAGCGATGCATGGTTCAGCGATTCGCAGAACAGCGTCGCACCGGCCGAGCCAAGGGCGGTGAGCACCGCGAGATTCGCCATGTAGCCCGTGCAGAAGTACAGCGCGCGCGCGTTCGGAATGGAAGGCGCGAGCCATTGCGCCAGACGCTCCTCCAGCTGCGCATGCGCGATCGAATGCCCGCTGACAAGGTGCGACGCGCCGCTGCCCGCGCCATAGCGGCGCGCGCCATCGGCCATCGCTTCCGCGAGCGCGTGGTGATCGGCGAGGCCAAGGTAGTCGTTGCTGCAGAACGTCAGCAGCGAGGCCGGCGTCTCGCCCAGCGGGCCGACCGATTGATGCGGCGCGCATGCCGTGTGGGCAATGCGGCGGCGGCGCGTCAGCGCCTGGGCCTCGCGTTCGGCGGCCGCGCGTTTCAGATGATCAAGCAACACGGCGCACCTCCGGTTCGGGTTCGGTCACATGGGCGGACACCTCGTCGAGGGTGGCCAGCAGTTGTTCGCCAAGCCAGCGCGCCTGCGCGGCATCGAACACGTACGGCGGCATGACGTAGAGCGTATGGCCGATCGGGCGGACCAGCACGCCACGCGCGAGTGCCGCGCGGTGGAAGCGCACCGCGAAGTCGGTGCCCGCCGCGGCCGCGTCGATATCGGCGGCCCAGATCATGCCTTGCTGACGCGCGTTGCGCAGGCGCGCGTCGGCCGCCAGCGGCGTGAAGGCTTCCGCAAGCCACTGCGCGCGCTCGCGGTTGCGCGCCAGCACGCCGTCCTGCTCGAACAGGTCGAGCGTGGCCAGCGCCGCACGGCACGCGAGCGGGTTGCCCGTGTACGAATGCGAATGGAGGAAGCTGCGTGCAAGGTCGTCCGATACGAACGCGCGCTGGATCTCGGGGCGCGACAGCACGAGCGACAGCGGCAGATATCCGCCGCTGATGCCCTTGGACAGGCACAGGAAGTCGGGCCACGCATGGGCGGGCAGTGGCTCCGCGCCGGAGGCCGCATGAGTGGCGTCACGGGCGGGGTCATCCGCCTGCGAACCCGAACGCGACTGCTCCCACGCGAAGAACGTCCCCGTGCGGCCGCAGCCGACGGCAATCTCGTCCGCGATCAGGTGCACGCGATAGCGATCGCACAGCGCGCGCGCCCCTTCGAGGTACGACGGGTCGTACATCGCCATGCCGGCCGCGCACTGCACGAGCGGCTCGACGATCAGCGCGGCGATTTGCCCGGCGCGCTCGCGCAGCAACGCTTCCAGCTCGTCCAGCGCGCGCGCGGCCACGTCGGCGGCGGTCTCGCCCCGGCGGACCTGCCGCGCGTCGGGCGACATCACCACATGCGCGCGGCGCGTCAGCGGGTCGTACGCATCGCGAAAGACCTCGAGATCGGTCACCGCGAGCGCGCCGACCGTTTCGCCGTGGTAACCGTCGCGCAGGCACACGAACTCGCGCTTGGCGGAGAGGCCCGTGTTGCGCCAGTAGTGGAAGCTCATCTTGAGCGCGATCTCCACGGCAGACGCGCCATCGGACGCGTAGAACGCATGACCGAGCGCGCCGCCAGTCAAAGCCGACAGCCGCTCCGCGAGCGCGACGGCGGGCTCGTGCGTGCAGCCCGCGAGCATCACGTGCTCGAGCGTCTGGAGCTGATCGACCAGCGCGGCATTGATGGCCGGGTTGGCATGGCCGAACAGATTCACCCACCAGGAGCTGATGGCGTCGAAATAACGCTGGCCATTGGCATCGATGAGCCATGGCCCTTCGCCGCGCGCGATCGCGAGCGGCGGAATATTGCCGTCGGGCCGCAGGCGCGTGCACGGGTGCCACACGGCACGCGCGCTACGGGCGGCAAGTCCGGCCGGGGGGGACTGGTGTTCCAAGAGGACCCTCCTGCTACGTTGGCCGCCCGCATGCGCGCCGGGCCGGACGGAGCTGGCCGGGGCGGGATGAGCGGGCGGATTGGGGAGCCTCATGGTAGGGACGTTAGCAGGGTCTTGGCAAACCAAGGCCGGCCGGCGAGTTAGCGTCATGTTGCCGGGAGTTGCGCGATATTGGGCGCCTACGCAGCCCCGCGCTGGCCAAGCGCGCGCGTTCTGCGGGCTTTTCGCCGGAAAAGCGCCAAAAACCCGATGCGTCGCTGTGCACTCGCATTGCCGCGCTCAAGCGGGACGCCATGCGGGCGCCCGCTTTTCGAGGAACGAGCGCACGCCTTCGCGCCCTTCTTCCGACGACCGGATCTGCGCGATGCGGTCCGCCGTCAGCGCGAGCAGATCGTCGTCGATGGGCGCGCCGGCCACGTCCTGCACGAGCCGCTTGCTCTCCCGCACGGCGTTGGGGCTGTTGGCCACCAGCGCACCCGCGATCTCGGCGACCCTGGCGTCGAGCGCATCGGGCGCCGCCACCGCATGGACGAAGCCGAGCCGCAGCGCTTCGGCGGCATCGAACCGTTCGGCCGTGATGAAGTAGCGGCGCGACGCCTGCTCCCCCATCGCGCGGATCACGTAAGGGCTGATCGTCGCGGGCATCAGGCCGAGGCGCGCCTCGGACAGGCAGAACTGCACAGGCTGCGCCGCCACGACGATGTCGCACGCCGCGACGAGACCCACGCCGCCGGCGTACGTGTCGCCATGCACGCGCGCGATCACGGGCTTGGGGCAGGCCCAGATCGTGTGCAGCATCTGCGCGAGGGTCAGGGCGTCGGCACGGTTCTCGTCGTCCGAGTAGCCCGCCATCTTCTTCATCCAGTTCAGGTCGGCGCCCGCGCAGAACGCCGGGCCATTGCCCGCCAGCACGATCGCGCGCACGTCGGGCGTATCGCCGAGCGCGCGGAAGGCGCCGGTGAGTTCCGCGATCACGGTCTCGTTGAAGGCATTGCGCACGTCGGGCCGGTTCAGCGTGACCGTGGCGACGTGCGACGCGACGGTGACGGTAAGCGTGGTGAAGTTCATGCGGGCTCCAGATAGAGGGATGAGGTCACTCGGCGGGCATGCCCACGCGGCGCAGAAATGCTTCCACGGGCGGGAGCCACACACGAATGCCGTTGCGGCTGCTGAACAGCCGGTGCGAATCGAACTCGAAGTCCCCGACATCGACGAAGGTCGCGTCCATGGCCGAGCCGCTCACGGTGGACTTGTAGCTGTTGAACATCTTCTCGGGCAGCGGCCAGGGCCAGAAGCTGTCGTTGCTGCCGTAGATCCACAGCGACGGATACCGCGCGGTGCGGCCGTAGTCGGCAAAGGCGTCCACGAGATTGTTCTCCCAGCCATCGCAGCTTTCGTTGCGCAGGCCGCCCGCGAAATTGATCACGCCACGCACACCTGGATAGCCGATCGCGTTGAACGCCATCGTAGACAGCCCGCCATGCGACTGGCCGATCATCACGATGCGCTCCGCATCGACATACGACTGGCGCGTCAGGTAGTCGAGCGCGGCCACGAGATCTTCCGCCTGCACGAGGCCGTTGGCCTGTACGTTGCAGCCGCCCCCGATATACATGCCGCCCGAGCGCGAGAACCCCTGCCGCATCGGCAGCGCGACCACGTAACCGCGCTTCAGGAACTCGGCGCTCTGCGCCGCGAAGCGCGCGCGGCCCTGGAAAGCGGGCTTGCCGGGCGCCTTGCCGTGGCTGATGACGACGAGCGGAAACGGCCCCTCGCCCGGCGGCCGGAAGATCGTCGTCTCCAGCTCCACCGTGAACAGCGTGCCGACCTTCGGCACCATCACCACCTGCTCGGTCACACGCGGCGGCAGCGCGGTCTGCGCATGCGCGGACGTTGCCATTCCCGGCACCGCCACCGCTGCCGCCGACACCGCTACCGACACGAACGCTCGCGCCATCATCCGCGCGAGGCCACGAAACACGAAAGACATCGAAGGATTCCGCTCGGCCTCACATCCGGAACACGCCGAACTTCATGTCGTCGATCGGCGCGTTGAGGCTGGCCGAGAGGCCAAGGCCGAGTACCGTGCGCGTCTGCGCGGGGTCGATCACGCCGTCGTCCCACAGCCGCGCGCTCGCGTAATACGGATGGCCCTGCAGCTCGTACTGGTCGCGGATCGGCGCCTTGAAGGCTTCTTCCTCCTCCGCGCTCCACTGGCCGCCACGGCCCTCGATGCCGTCGCGCCGCACCGTGGCCAGCACGCTCGCGGCCTGCTCGCCGCCCATCACCGAGATCCGCGCGTTTGGCCACATCCACAGGAAGCGCGGCGAATACGCGCGACCGCACATGCCGTAGTTGCCGGCGCCGAAAGAGCCGCCGATGATTATCGTGAACTTGGGAACCTGCGCCGTGGCCACTGCCGTCACCATCTTCGCGCCATTGCGCGCGATGCCTTCGTTCTCGTATTTGCGGCCGACCATAAAGCCCGTGATGTTCTGAAGGAACACGAGCGGAATCTTGCGCTGGCAGCACAGCTCGATGAAATGCGCGCCCTTGAGCGCGGACTCCGAGAACAGGATGCCGTTGTTCGCGATGATGCCGACGGGGTAGCCCCAGATGCGCGCGAAACCGCAGACGAGCGTCGTGCCGTAGCGCGCCTTGAACTCGTCGAACTCGGAGTCGTCCACGATGCGCGCGATGACCTCGCGCACGTCGTACGGCTTGCGCGTGTCGGTCGGGATCACGCCGTACAGCTCTTCCACCGGGTAGCGTGGCGGCACGGGCTCGTGCAGGCGGATCTGGTCCGGTTTGCGGCGATTGAGGTGCTGCACGATATTGCGCGCGAGCGAGAGCGCATGCGCATCGTTCTGTGCGAAGTAGTCGGCCACGCCGGAGAGCCGCGTGTGCACGTCCGCGCCGCCGAGGTCTTCCGCGCTGACCTCCTCGCCCGTGGCCGCCTTCACCAGCGGCGGGCCGCCGAGGAAGATCGTGCCCTGATTCTTGACGATGATGGACTCGTCGCTCATGGCCGGCACGTATGCGCCGCCCGCCGTGCACGAGCCCATCACCACGGCGATCTGCGGAATGCCCTGCTTCGACAGGTTCGCCTGGTTGTAGAAGATGCGGCCGAAGTGATCGCGGTCCGGAAACACGTCATCCTGGTTCGGCAGGTTCGCCCCGCCCGAGTCCACGAGGTAGATGCAGGGCAGATGGTTCTGCTCCGCAATCTCCTGCGCGCGCACGTGCTTCTTGACGGTCATCGGGTAGTAGGTGCCGCCCTTGACCGTCGCGTCGTTGCAGACGATCACGCATTCCTGCCCGGCCACGCGTCCAATGCCCGTGATGATGCCCGCGCCCGGCGCCGCGTCGTCATACATGCCGTAGGCCGCGAGTTGCGAGAACTCGAGGAACGGCGTGCCGGGGTCCAGCAGTTGCTGCACGCGATCGCGCGGCAGGAGCTTGCCGCGCGACAGGTGCTTCGCGCGGGCGTCCTCACCGCCGCCCTGCGCCAGTCCCGCGATCTTCGCCTTCAGGTCCGCCACGAGCGCCTGCATGGCATCGGCATTCGCCTTGAAGGCTTCCGAACGCACGTTGAGTTTGGTTTCCAGCGTGGGCATGCGCTTTCCTCTCGTCTCTTCCTGTCGTTTCTTTTTGATATCGCCGTCAGGCGGCCTCGCCCAGCATGTCGCCGTCGACGTAGAGCCACCGCGCGGCTTCACCCGGTTCGCGCGACTCGAACACGAAGCGGCTGCGCTCGTGCAGGCGCCACGCGCGCCCGCCGATCTTGTAACGTGCGACGAACTCCACCGTCGCGTGCGTATCGTCCTGCTGCGCGTGCGCCTTGACCGTCAGGCCGAGCCAGCGCGTGCCCGCGTCGGGCGACACATCCGCCGGGCACGTACTCGCGTGCCAGGTCTGGCGCAGCCAGTCCGCGAGCCCGAGCACGTAGGCGCTGTAGCGCGACCGCATCAGCGCCTCGGCCGTGGGCGGCGATGCCTCGCCGCGATGAAAGCGTCCGCAGCATCCCGCATAGCTCGCATGCCCGCACGGACACGCGTTCGCGCCGGAACCGTTGGACGCCTTCTGGCGCGCGCTCATGCAACGAGCTCCGGCAGTGCGCGCATGTCCGTGAACGTGGTCGACGCGCCGGCCTCGCGCAGCATCGCCGCGTCGTTGCGCGCTGCATAGCCGAACACCGTCATGCCCGCGGCCACGCCAGCGGTAATGCCCGCCGGGCTGTCCTCGACGACCGCGCAGCGCGACGGATCGACACCCATCGTGCGCGCGGCCAGCAGATACACATCCGGCGCGGGCTTGCTGCGCTCGACTTCCGTCGAGGAGAAAATGTGCTCGCGGTCGTCCTGCCGGAACAGCTCCACGAGTCCCGTGCGCGTCAGCTGCAGCTTGACCTTGACGCGGTCCGCGCCCGAGGCCACGCAGATCGGCATGCCCGTGGCGGCAATCGCGGCGATCGCTTCCCGCACGTGCGGAATGGCCTCGACCTCCGCCTCCAGCATCGCATTGCGGCGCGCGAGCCAGGTCGACAGCCAGTTCTCCGGCAGCGGGGCGCCGCGCCGCCGTTCGATCTCGGGCAGTTCCTCGCGCACCGTGCGGCCGAGAAACCAGCGCACGGACTCCTCGAGCGTGATCTCGATGCCCAGTTCATTCAGCATCTGGTTGAGCAGCCGATGCACGAGCGGCTCGCTGTCGACGAGGACGCCGTCGCAATCGAAGATCACGCAGTCGAAACGGGAGGAGGCTTTCTGTACAGCAGTCATGCGGGTTTCTTTTCCTTGTTGATGTCGGGCACGGCGCGCAACTCGGTCAGGCGACCTTTCGCCAGCGCCTTCAGGTGCTCTTCCACCTGATCGAAGCGGTCGAAGCCCCAGAACGGTTCGCCGTCGACGATCACGAACGGCGAGCCGAACACTCCCTTGGCCAGCGCCACGTCGACTTCGGCTTTCAGCTGGTCCTTGATCTGGTAGCTCGACGCCCCTTCATTGAGTTCGTTGCCGTCGATGCCGAGCGACTCGGCGATGCGGGCGATCTCGGCCGGCTCCGCGATGTTCACGTCTTCCGCGAACAACGCACGGTAGACGGCCTTGCCGAACGCCGTCGCGAGATCGGCGCCGCGATGATTCTGCAGCCACAGCATCGCGCGCGCCGCATGCTGCGTCGGCAGCGGAAAGTGCGACGGGCGCTTGTAGTCGATGCCATGGTACTGCGCGGTGCGCTCGAAATCGCGCCAGCAGTATTCGCCCTTGAGCGGAATGCTCGGCAGCGGCGCCGACCCGGTCGTCTTGAACACAACGCCCAGCAGGATCGGATGCCACGCGACATACCGCCCGTACTTCTGCGCGATATCGTCGATGCAGGTGCTCGCGAAGTAGCCGTAGGGCGAGGAGAAGTCGAAGTAGAAGTCGATCGGTGCGGTCATGGCTGGGGGGCTCCGTGGGTCAGGGTAACGATGGGCGTGTAACCACTACCGCGCGCCTCATGCGAGCGCGCGCGCAATCAGTATCTTCTGGATGTCGCTGGTGCCTTCGTAGATCTGGCACACGCGCACGTCCCGATAGATCCGTTCCACCGGGAAATCGTTCACGTAACCATAGCCACCGAACACCTGGATGGCATCCGAGCATACCCGCTCGGCCATCTCGCTGGCGAACAATTTGGCCATCGCGGCTTCTTTCAGGCATGGCTTGCCCGCGTCGCGCAGCGCGGCGGCGTGCCAGACCATCTGGCGCGCGACGTCGATGCGCGTGGCCATGTCCGCGAGCCGGAACTGCACCGCCTGATGCGCGAAAAGCGGCTGGCCGAAGCTCTCCCGTTCCTTCGCGTAGGCCAGCGCCGCCTCGAACGCCGCGCGCGCCATCCCGACGCTCTGCGACGCGATGCCGATGCGCCCGCCTTCGAGGCCGGACAGCGCCATGCGATAGCCTTCCCCCTCCTCGCCGAGCAGGTTCGCGGCCGGCACGCGGCAGTTTTCGAAGACGATCTGCGCGGTGTCCGACGAATGCTGGCCGAGCTTGTCTTCCAGCCGCGCGACCACGTAGCCCGGCGTCGACGTCGGCACCACGAACGCGCTGATGCCGCGCTTGCCGGCCGCCTTGTCGGTGACCGCGAGCACAATGGCCACGTCCGCGTGCTTGCCGCTCGTGATGAACTGCTTCACGCCGTTGATCACGTAATGGTCGCCATCGCGCGTCGCCGTGGTCCGCAGCGCCGATGCGTCCGAGCCCACATGCGGCTCGGTCAGGCAGAACGCGCCGAGCATCTCGCCGCGCGCCAGTGGCGCGAGCCACTGCTGCTTCTGGACATCGTTCGCGAAGGCCATCAGCATGCTGCAGACGGGGCAGTTGTTCACGCTGATGACGGTCGATGTGCCGCCATCGCCCGCCGCGATCTCCTCGAGGATCAGCGCCAGCGACAGATAATCGAGGCCCGCGCCGCCGTATTCCTCGGGCACGGCCACGCCGTACGCGCCGAGCGCGGCCAACTCCTTGTGCACCGCATGCGGGAACGTCTTCTCGCGATCCCATTGCGCGGCCTGCGGCGCGATCACCTCCTGCGCGAACTGCCGCACGGCGTCGCGGATCATTTCCTGTTCGGTGCTCAGCAGCATGTCGTATCCCCTACCCCTGCCATGCGCCCGCGGGCGTCACCATGGCAGCGTGGTGCCGTCGTAGTTATGGAAGCTGCCGTGATGCTTGCGCGTGGCCGATGCGATCATCCGGCGCATGCCCGCCACGCTGTCGTGCGGCGTCACGTCGGCGTTGCCGCCACCCATGTCGGTCTGCACCCAGCCCGGATGGAAAGCGAGGCAGGTGGCATGCTTCGCGTCGATGGACACCGCGCGCAACACCGCGTTGAGCGCGGCCTTGCTCACGCGATACAGCCACGCGCTGTTCGCCTCCATCCCGCCGATGCTGCCCATGCGCGACGACAGCACCGCGAGCACGCCGCCGCGGCCGCCATTGCCCGTCTCTACGCTTGGCAGCACCATCGGCAGCGCCATCATCGCGCCGAGCACATTGACGTGCATCACGGTATCGAAGTCCTGCGGCGTGACCGGCTGCGCGCCCTGCGTGCGCGGGCTCATCACGCCAGCGTTGTAGATCGCCACGTCCAGCGCCTCGCCGTCGAGCTTCCACCCGAGGCCCGCCACCGCACCGGGGTCGGTGACGTCGAGCTTGTGCGTTTCCGCGCCGAGATCGCGCAGCGCGGCGAGGTCTTCGTCGCGCCGGGCGGTGGCGATCACGCGCCAGCCGTCGCCGCGATACTGACGCACGAATTCGAGGCCGATGCCGCGAGACGCGCCGAGGACGAGTACGGTGGGCATGGCGTCAGACCATCTCGATGCCGACGGCGGTGGCTTCGCCGCCGCCGATGCACAGCGTCGCGACGCCGCGCTTGCCGCCGGTCTTGCGCAGCGCGCCGATCAGCGTCGTGAGGATGCGCGCGCCCGACGCCCCGATCGGATGGCCCAGCGCGCATGCGCCGCCGTGGATGTTGACCTTCTCGCGGGGAATGCGGTGTTCGTGCATCGCGGCCATCGGCACCACCGCGAACGCCTCGTTGATCTCGAACAGGTCCACGCTGTCGGTGGTCCAGTCGAGCTTGCGGTACAGCTTGGCGATCGCCTCCACCGGTGCCGTCGTGAACCAGCCCGGCGCCTGCGCATGCGAGGTATGGCCGAGCATGCGGGCGATGGGCTGCAACCCCAGCGACTTTGCCGTGGACTCGCGCATCATCACGAGCGCGGCGGCGCCGTCGTTGATGGACGACGACGACGCGGCGGTGATGGTGCCGTCCTTCGCGAATGCCGGCTTCAGCGACGGGATCTTCTCCGTCTTGATGCGGCGCGGACCTTCGTCGCTGTCGATCGTCACGTCGCCGCCCTTCGCGGGCACCGTCACGGCGGCGATTTCCCACTGGAAGTCGCCATTGGCGGCGGCCTGCTGCGCGCGCTGCACCGATTCGATCGCGAACTGGTCCTGCGCCGCGCGCGTGAATGCGTACTTGGCCGCGCAGTCCTCGCCGAACGTGCCCATCGCGCGGCCCTTGTCATAGGCATCTTCCAGACCGTCGAGCATCATGTGGTCGTAGATCATGCCGTGGCCGATGCGATAACCGCCCCGGCCTTTCGGAATCAGGTACGGCGCGTTGGTCATGCTCTCCATGCCGCCGGCCACCGCGATGTCGAACGAGCCCGCCAGCAGGCCATCGAATACGGTCATCGCGGCACGCATGCCAGACCCGCACATCTTGTTCACCGTCGTGCAGGCCACACCGAGGGGCAGGCCGGCGCCCAGCGCGGCCTGGCGCGCGGGCGCCTGGCCCTGGCCCGCCGGCAGCACGCAGCCGAACACTACCTCCTCCACCTGCTCGGGCTTGAGGCCCGCGCGCTCCACGGCGGCGCGAATCGCCGCGGCGCCGAGCTGCGGCGCGGTCAGCGCCGACAGTTCCCCCTGGAACGCGCCCATGGGGGTGCGCGCGGCCGATACGATGACGATTGGGTCTAGCATGTCGTGTCTCCTGTTGTCGGAATGCGGGCGGTCAGCGAACCGCCACGTGAGGAGGATCGCCGTACTGGCGATAGACCGCCGAGATCTGTTCGTTGAGCTCGTCGTTGTTGCTGGCGGCCACGCCAAGGTCGCGCAGCAGCCCGTCGGACACGCCGTAGACCCAGCCGTGCACGGTCACCGCCTGGCCGCGCGCCCATGCATCCTGCAGCACGGTGGTCTGGCACAGGTTGTTGACCTGCTCGATGACGTTGAGCTCGCACAGGCGCGTATGCGCGTCTTCCTCGCGCAGCAGCGTGCCCAGATAGGCGTCGTGCTTGTCGGCGACGTCGCGAACATGACGCAGCCAGTTGTCGGCCAGGCCGATACGCTCGCGCTTGAGCGCGACCTTCACGCCGCCGCAGCCATAGTGGCCGACCACGGTGATGTGGCGCACCTTGAGCACCTCGACCGCGAACTGGATCACCGACAGCGCGTTCAGGTCGCTGTGCGAGATCACGTTGGCGATATTGCGGTGGACGAACACTTCGCCCGGGGCCAGGCCGAGAATCTGGTTGGCGGGCACGCGCGAGTCGGAGCAGCCGATCCACAGGTACTCGGGCGCCTGCTGGTTGGCCAGCCGCGTGAAGAACTGCGGGTCTTCCGCATTGACGCGGTCCACCCAGTCACGGTTGTTGCGGAACAGTTGGGCGATCGCGTCACTCATGCCGCTCTCCTTGGCTGCGGTTGCTGTGGATGGGGGTCGCCCAGGCTGCATGGGGCGCCCTGGCCATAGCGTTGGCTGAATCGTTCTTGAGTCTGGTAGGCAAAAAAGTCATAAACATGTCCGGCCAGCAGCCGGTCCTTGTGACCCTGCCACATGGCAGCGTCGAAAAAATCTGGATGATGCCGCATAAATGCGTCGCGCACGCGCGTATCGCCGAGCAGGAACGTGCGAAACGTTTCCGGAAACACGTCGTGCGGGCCCACGCTATACCACGGCTCGCCAGACATCTCCTCTTCCTCGTTGCGCGGCGCCGGCACGCGGCGGAAGTTGCAATCCGTCAGGTATTCCACTTCGTCGTAGTCGTAGAACACCACACGACCGTGCCGCGTCACGCCGAAGTTCTTGTACAGCATGTCGCCCGGAAAGATGTTCGCGGCCATCAGTTCCTTGACCGCATTACCGTATTCGGCGATCCCGTGATCGACCTGCTCATCGGTGCCTTCCTGCAGCCACAGGTTCAGCGGCGTCATGCGGCGCTCGATGTAGACGTGCCGCAGCACCACTTCTTCCCCGCCGTCGCGCGCGCGCTGGTATTCGATCATCGACGGCACTTCGCGTTCCAGTTCGCGCAGCAGCGCCTCGTCGAAGCGCGAGCGCGGAAACGCGACATTCGAATACTCGAGCGTGTCGGCCATGCGGCCCACACGGTCGTGCTGCTTGACCAGCTGGTACTTGTCCCGGACGAGTTCGCGCGTCGTTTCCTTCGGCGCCGGGATGGTATCGCGAATCACCTTGAACACGTACGGATACGATGGCAGCGTGAACACGAGCATGACGAGCCCGCGAATGCCGGGCGCCACGACGAAGCGGTCCGACGAATGCTGCAGATGATGCAGGAAGTCGCGGTAGAAGAGGTTCTTGCCCTGCTTGTGCAAACCCAGCGCGCTATAGATTTCCCCGCGCGGCTTGCGCGGCATCAGGTCGCGCAGGAAGGTCACGTAGGCGGACGGAATCTCCATATCGACCATGAAGTACGCATGCGCGAACGAGAACAGGACGAGGATCTGCGAGGCGCTCAGCAGCACCGTGTCGAGCACCAGCCGGCCCGACTCGCCATGCACGATCGGGATCACGAGCGGATAGGTACGGTCGCCGTTGACCATGCGGCCGACGATGAATGCCGACTTGTTGCGGAAGAACAGCGACGAGAGCGTATGCACCTGGAAATTCGGCGCGATGCGAAATTCGCCGTGATGCGCCTCGATCGCGCGCAGCACGTAGCCAATATCGCGGGACAGGTCCTCGAACGGGACGTCGAGCTGGAAGTTGTGGACGATGCGTTCGAAGCAGGCGGCCATGCCCTCGCGCGAGCCCGGGTAGTAGGCACGGTAGGTCGGCCGGAATGGCGCGAGGCCGGGCGCTTCCTCGTTCTCCAGATACTCGGTGGAGATCGCCGGGCGCAGGAAGATGAAGTCGTTGTTGAAGTACGAACGGTGCAGGATGCGCGTGCAGACCGAATTGAAGAACGTCTCGGCGAGCTCGGGCTGATGATGCCGCGTGAGCAGGCCGATGTAATGCAGCTTGATCTGCTGCCAGATCTCGTCGCCGATCGTCTCCGCGTCGAATTCGTCCACGAGCTGTGCGATCGTCTCGCCCACCCGCGCATGGTAGAACGCGATGCGGTCGCGCTGCAGCCGCTGCAGCGCGTGCCAGTCGCCGGCTTCAAACCGGACCTTTGCGTCCTTGGCCACATCGCGGAACAGCCGGTAATGCCGGTCGAAGCCGTCCAGCATCGCCCGCGCCACGTCATAGGCAATCTGCGAGGAGAGCAGCTTGGGAAAATGCGACATGGCGGCCGGCGTGCGGGTGACGGTGGACGAAATTGTAATGGGGTTTCCGGGCTTACATCCGTTGGCGACGCCCGGGGGTCACATCGTCTCGGCGAACAGTTCGCGGCCGATCAGCATGCGGCGGATCTCGGACGTGCCCGCGCCGATCTCGTACAGCTTGGCGTCGCGCCACAGGCGCCCGGCCGGATACTCGTTGATGTAGCCATTGCCGCCCAGGATCTGCACCGTTTCCCCGGCCATCCAAGTCGCTTTTTCGGCGGTGTAGAGGATGACGGCCGCGCAGTCCTTGCGGACCTGGCGCACGTGGTCCGTGCCCAGCGCATCGAGGTTCTTGCCCACGGTGTACAGGTAGCTGCGCGCGGCCTGCAGCGTCGTGTACATGTCGGCGACCTTGCCCTGGATCAGCTGGAATTCGCCGATGCTCTGGCCGAACTGCTTGCGGTCGTGGATATAGGGGGTGACCACGTCCATGCACGCCTGCATGATGCCGACCGGACCGCCCGACAGCACGGCGCGTTCGTAGTCGAGCCCGCTCATGAGCACCTTCGCGCCGCTGTTTTCGGCGCCGAGCATGTTCTCCACGGGCACCTCGACGTCCTGGAATACGAGTTCCCCCGTGTGCGAGCCGCGCATGCCGAGCTTGTCGAGCTTCTGCGCGACAGAGAACCCCTTCATGCCCTTCTCGACGATGAACGCGGTCATGCCGCGCGCGCCGAGGTCCGGTTCGGTCTTCGCGTACACGACGAGCACGTCGCAGTCGGGCCCGTTCGTGATCCACATCTTGGTGCCGTTGAGCACGTAGCGATCGCCCTTGAAGTCCGCGCGCAGCTTCATGCTGACGACGTCAGAGCCGGCGTTGGGCTCGCTCATCGCGAGCGCGCCGATCCACTCGCCGGAAACCAGCTTCGGCAGGTACTTCGCCTTCTGCGCGGCCGTGCCGTTACGATGAATCTGGTTCACGCACAGGTTCGAATGCGCGCCGTAGGAGAGTCCCACGGACGCCGAGGCGCGGCTGATCTCCTCCATGGCGATCATGTGGGCGAGGTAGCCCATGTTGGCGCCGCCATACTCCTCCGCCACGGTGATACCGAGCACACCGAGGTCGCCCATCTTCCTCCATGCGTCCATCGGAAAATGGTCCGTGCGGTCGATCTCGCCGGCGCGAGGCGCCAGTTCGGCCTGTGCCCAATCGCGCACGGCGCCGCGCAGCATCTCGATATCCTCGCCAAGATCGAATCTCAGGCCTGGCAGTTCGGTCATCTGGGTCTCCTTGTCTTTCGCGTGGTTCCGGTCGTTGTCCGCTATTCTATTTACGTTTACGTAAACGTCAATTGCGGCGATCCCGATGCGTGGGTCTTACGCGGCACTCTCCTGCCTGCCGGCAAGCAGCGTCCGGCACTGGCGCTCATGCGCATCGATCTCCGCCAGTTGCGCCTGGAGGTCTTCCATCTGGCGTTCGAGCGTTTCCCGGTGCTGGGCCAGCGCATGCAGGAAGCGTTCAAGCTGCGGCGCGGTGTCCCGCGGCGACTCGTAGAGATCGAGGATCTCCTTGATTTCATTGAGAGTCAGTCCGAGCCGCTTGCCGCGGAGCGTGAGCTTGAGCCGCGTCCGCTCGCGCCCGTTGTAGACACGCTTGCGGCCCCCGGGCCCCTGGCGCTCGGGCGACAGCAGACCCTGGTCCTCGTAGAAGCGGATCGCGCGCGGCGTCACGTCGAACTCGCGCGCGAGGTCGGTAATCGTATAGGTGGCGGAAGAGGACTGAGCCGGCATGGGTGCGTGATATCGGTTCGTTGGATCGGTCGTTGTGTCGTCAAGTTTTCGACTACCATGGGGCAGACAAGCGCCCGAATTGACGTTAACGTTAGCGTCAAGTCTATCCACTGACAATGACCCAAGAGCGCACTCTGAGACTTTCCATGAACGCCCTCGAACATCAGCTCCAATATCCCTTCGGCGACACCCTGCCCGAACCCGGCACCCGGCAGGAGGTCGCGCCCGGCATCTACTGGCTGCGCATGCCGCTGCCGTTCGCGCTCGACCACATCAACCTGTGGCTCGTGCGGGACCGGCTCGATGGCCAGGAAGGCTGGACCATCATCGATTGCGGCATCACGAACGACACCATCCAGGCGCACTGGGAAACCATTTTCGCGCGGCACCTCGACGGCCTGCCCGTGCTGCGCGTGCTCGTCACGCATTGCCATCCGGACCACGTCGGCCTCGCGCACTGGCTATGCAAGCGCTGGAACGTGCGGCTGTGGATGAGCCTCGGCGACTATATGACCGCGCGTGTCATGAACAGCGGCACCGGCGCGGGCTCCAATGCCGGCGGCGATTTTGCGGCGAGCCACTTCGAGCGCCACGGCCTGACCGATCCGGACCTGCTCGAGAAGCTGCGCGCGCGCAAGAGCTACTACCCATCGCTCGTGCCCGATCTGCCGGGCCAGTACCGCCGGCTGATGGACGGCGACGTCGTGAAGCTCGGCAACGACACCCAGCGCGCGGAATGGCGCGTGATCACGGGCTTCGGCCATGCGCCCGAACACGTGGCGCTCTACAACGCCACGACGAACGTGCTGATCTCGGGCGATATGGTGCTGCCCCGCATCTCGACCAACGTGAGCGTGTTCGACATGGAGCCCGAGGCGAATTCGCTACAGCTCTACCTCGATTCGCTGGGCAAGTACGAAGGCCTGCCCGACGACGTGCTGATCCTGCCGTCGCATGGCCGCCCGTTCCGCAATCTCCATACGCGGCTGCGGCAATTGCACGACCACCACGTCGATCGCCTGGCCGAAACCCTTGCCGCGTGCGCGGAGAAACCGTGCAACGCGCACGATATCGTCGGCGTGATCTTCCGCCGCCAGTTCGATATCCACCAGCTCACGTTCGCGATGGGCGAGGCGCTCGCTCACCTGCATGCGTTGTGGCATCGCGGACAGCTGGTGCGCGAACTCGGCGACGACGGCATCTTCCGCTTCCGGGCGGCTTAGCCTGTCGCTTAGCCTGTCCTAGAACCCTTCCCGCGCGAGGCCGGCCAGATAGCGCAGGCCGGCCACCGCGCGGCTGCCGTACCACGACAGCATCTCGCCATCCACGAGCAGCACGGGCACACCGAGCTGGCGCTCCATCGCATCCACATGGGTCTCGGTGAAGCGATACGGCTCGGTCGATAGCAGCACGGCATCGAGCTCGCGCACGAGCGCGTCGCTCCAGCGGAACGTCGGATACCGCTCGCCGGTCGCGTTCGGTCGGCTGCAATCGCCATCGACGCAGGCCTCGGGCGTCTCCGCGGGCCATGTCTCCCAGTTCACGCGCGCGAGCATGCGGCTGATGTACGTGCCGCGGGATACCGTCATCCACGGATCCTGCCAGATCGCGTAGAGGACGCGCCGCGCGGGCCATGCGGTGCGGCCGATCGCGTCGAGTTCGGTCTCCAGCGACGTGACCAGCGCGTCGGCCTGCGGCTCGCGTCCGAAGATCGCGCCGAGCAGCCGGTACAGCGGCACGTTGTCCTCCGGCGCGCACGGATGGGTCACGATGACGTGCGGCACGAAGGTGCGAATCTCGTCCACCGTTTCACGCCGGTTCTCGTCGATATTGACGATGACATGCGTCGGCGCGAGCGCGCGCAGCTTGTCGATCCGCACGTCCTTTGTCCCGCCGACCTTCGGCACCGCGCGCACGTCCGGTTCCGGATGGATGCAGAAGCCCGTGCGCGCGACGAGCCGGTCGCCGAGGCCGAGGGTGAACAGCAACTCGGTGATCGACGGCACGAGGGAGGCGATTCGCGCATCGCCGCCGGCCACCGCATGCACGTGGCCCAAGGCATCCGTGCGAGCAGGCGCGTGATTCAATGCGATCGCTCCTGCCGCGGCTTGCGCGGCGCGTTCGCGAACAACCGGTCGTACAGCCACCGCGGCATGACGTGCAGCACGGCGGCGACGATGCCCATCTGCCACGGCAGCACGCGATAGCGCCGTCCCGCGGCGATCACGCGCACGGCCTTGCGCGCGAAACGGTCGGCATCCATCAGGAACGGCATGCGATACGGGTTGTGCGCCGTCATCGGTGTGCGGATATAGCCGGGCGCGATCGTCACCACGCGGATCGCGTGCGGCTTCTGCTCGAGCCGCAGGGATTCGCACAACTTCACCACGGCCGCCTTGGAGGCGCTGTACGCCCCGCCGCCCGCGAGCCCGCGCACACCGGCGACGCTCGCGATGCCGACTAGCGTGCCGCGCAGGCCGCCAAAACCCGGCGCGCGCGCCTGCATCGCGGGGAGGAACGGCTGGAACGTCGCAAGGGTTCCGTACCAGTTCGTATCCATGACCGACCGGGCCACCTCGAGGTCCTCGGCGGACTCCGCCACCGTGCCGATGGAGATCCCCGCGCTGGCGATCACCACATCGGGACAGCCGACATGAGCGAGGAAGTCAGCCGCCGCGCGGGCCATCGCCTCGGCATCGCGCACGTCGGCGGCATAGACCTGCACCGCGTTGGGATTGGGCAGCGTCCCCGCGAAGTCGCGCAGGGCCGCCTCGTTGCGGCCGACGAGCCCGAGCATCGCGCCCTGCGACGCGTACTCGCGCGCAAGGGCCTGCCCGATGCCGCTGGATGCCCCGGTGAGGAAAACTTTCAGAGGTCGCATCGTTTCACTGTAAGCGCTGGGTCGGCCTGAAGACAAGACGGCCCGGCGCACCTTTCGGCGGGCCGGGCCGGCAGATGACGTTGGCTGGCGATCAGAGCTTCTTGTCGCGCACGCCGGTCACGAGGAAGTCCATCGCCTGGATGGCGGCGCCCTTCGTCCCCGCGATCGAGGGCGAGGTCACGTACTTGCCCTGCACCACGATCGTCGGCACGCCGTCGATCTTGTACGCGTCGGCGATCTTGTTCGCGCGCTGGGCGTTGGTCGTCACCGAGAACGAGTTGTAGGTATCGAGCCACTGCTTGCGGTCGATGCCGTTCTTGGCCATGAAATCGGCGATCTCGTCGGTGCTCAGCATCCGCTTGCGCTCCTTGTGGATCGCCTCGAACACCTTGCCGTGCAGCGCTTCCAGCTTGCCGAGCGCCTCCAGCGTGTAGAAGATCTTCGTGTGGGCCAGCAGGTCGTCGCGGAAGGCGACCGGCACGCGCTTGAACACCACGTCCTTGCCCTGCTTGTGCACCCATGCCTCGAGCTCCGGCTCGAAGTCGTAGCAATGCGGGCAGCCGTACCAGAAGAACTCGGTCACCTCGATCTTGCCGGCCGGCACTGGCTGCGGCGCCTTCAGGACCTGATAATCCTTGCCTTCGGTCGGCGCGGCCTGGGCGGCGGGCGCGGTCATCAGCAGACCGCTCACGGCGGCGATCGTGGCAAACAGGGCGGCGAGTTTCTTCATGGCGGGTTCTGCGTTGGTGGTGTGCGTTGCGTCGTAGGTGTGCGTTTAAGACCAGTCCGGCGGCCTCCGGTTCAACCGGAAGCCCGTCTCTGCTTACTGCTTGGTGAAGCGGATCACCGACGCCTCGAAGCCGGCCGACTGCAGCCGGTCCCGCGCGCGGTTCATGTCCTCGATCCGGTTGAACGGTCCCAGTCGAACGCGGTACATCTTCACGCCGTTGACATCGCGGTCCGTCACCTTGGCCTCGAATCCCTGCATGGCGAGGTTCGCCTTCTGGCGATCGGCATCGTCCTGCGAGCGGAACGCGCCCACCTGCAGCAGGTAGCCCACCTTGTTGGCGTCCGCCTGTGCGATCTCGGCAATCGGGTCGGCCACGGGCTTCTCGGCCGGACGGGCCGCCTGCGGCGGGGGAGAAGCGGGCGTCTGGGGGCGCGACGCGGCGCCACCGGTACCGGTTTCCGGCGGCCGGGTCACGGCGACCGGCGGCTGGGCCGGCGCGGCGGCGCCCGAAGGGGCGGACTCGGGCGGCTGGCCCACCGGCTTGGCCGGCGTCTTGCTCCACAGCGGCTTGTTCGGATCCGTCTGGTCGGCACCCTGCGCGGGCTGTTGCGGCTGGGTCGGCGGCGGCAGCGCGCTCGCGACATTGCCGGGTTCGCTCGGGCGCGGCGCCGCCGTACCGCCATTCGCGTTCTTCTGCTGGAACGGCGCCGGCGACTTGGTAATGTACAAGGCGACCACAACGGCGATGGCCAGGCCGACGATCAGGCCGAGCACGAGGCCCAGAAACGTACCGCCATGTTGACTGTCACGACGGCGGGTGCCCTGGGCACGCTTGGCTTTCTGTTGCATGAAGTCCTCTTCGGTGATGCTCGCGATTATAGGGCCAGTCCGAGACCACGCATGACGGCGGCGATCCGAAAATGCCGCCGCCGCGATCGCACCCGTCACGGCCCCTCACGGTTGGGCGGTCAGGCCGCCTGTTCGCGCTCCATGCGCTGCGGCGCGGAGACGCCGATCACGGCCAGGCCGTTGCGCAGGACCTGGCGGGTCGCGGCCAGCAGCGCCAGGCGGGCGCGCTTGACGGCTTCGTCGTCTACCAGCACGCGGTCGGCGTTGTAGAACGCGTGGAAGTCACCGGCCAGGTCGCGCAGGTAGAAGGCCACGGCGTGCGGCGCAAGCTCGCCCGCAGCCGCGGCCAGCATGTCCGGGAACTCGGCCAGCCTGCGGCCGAGCGCCAGCGCCTGCGGGCTGACGTCCGCGGCGGTCACGGCCGCCAGGTCGGCGCCGGCGAGCTCCGGCAGGCGGGCCGCCCAGTCCGCGCCGCCCCATGCCTCGAAGATCGAGCAGATGCGCGCATGGGCGTACTGGACGTAGTACACCGGGTTCTCGTCGTTCTGCTTCAGCGCCAGGTCCACGTCGAATACGAATTCGGTATCGGCCTTGCGCGACAGCAGGAAGAACCGCACCGCGTCGCGGCCGCGCGTGAACAGCGCCGGCCAGTCGGCCACGCCGGACTCCAGGCAGCCGCGGATCGTGCGGTCGCCGCCGTTGCTCCATTCGATCAGGTCCCGCACGGTCACGTACGAGCCCGCGCGCTTGGAGATCTTCACCTCCTCGCCGTTCTTCATCACGGTGACCATCTTGTGCAGCACGTAGTCGGGATAGCCCTGCGGAATGCCCATGTCCAGCCCCTGCAGACCGGCGCGCACGCGCGCGATGGTGCCGTGGTGGTCGCTGCCCTGCACGTTGATGACCTTGTGGAAGCCGCGCTCCCATTTGGTCGTGTGATAGGCGACGTCGGGCACGAAGTACGTGTACGTGCCGTCCGTCTTCTTCATGACGCGATCCTTGTCGTCGCCGTCGTCGGTCGTGCGCAGCCACAGCGCGCCCTCGTTCTCGTAGGTCTTGCCCTTGGCCACCAGCGTCCGCACGGCGTCTTCGACACGGCCATCGCTGTACAGGGACGACTCGAGGTAGTAGCGGTCGAACTTGACGCCGAACGCCTGCAGGTCGATGTCCTGCTCGTTACGCAGATACGTGACGGCAAACTTGCGGATCGACTCGAGGTCCTCGACGTTGCCCGACGCCGTCACCGGCTCGCCATCGGATGCGCTGACCGTCTTGCCGGCCAGGAAGTCCGCCGCGATGTCGGCGATGTAGTCGCCGTTGTAGGCGGATTCGGGCCAGTTCGCATCGCCCGGCTTGAGGCCGCGCGCGCGCGCCTGCACGGACGTGGCCAGCGTGTGGATCTGCACGCCCGCGTCGTTGTAGTAGAACTCGCGGTGCACGGCCCAGCCCTGCCAGCCCAGCAGGTTGGCCAGCGCGTCGCCAAGGGCCGCCTGGCGGCCGTGGCCGACGTGCAGCGGGCCGGTCGGGTTGGCGGACACGAATTCGACGAGCACCTGGCCGTGCGCGCCGGGGGCCTTGGCGCCGAAGCGGTCGCCTTCCGTCAGCACGGCGCGCAGAACGTCCGCGCGCGCCGCGGCGTTCAGCCGCAGGTTGATGAAGCCGGGTCCGGCGATCTCGAGCTTCTCCACGAGCGCCTGGGCGCGCGGGTCGGCCTCCACGGCGGCGACGATGCGCTGCGCCAGCTCCCGGGGGTTGCTCTTGAGCGCGCGCGCGACCTGCATGGCCACGTTGCAGGCCAGGTCGCCATGGGCGGCGACCTTCGGGCGCTCGAAGGTGACGGCGGGCAGGGCCGCATCGGCCGGGGCGAGCGACCGCACGGCGTCGGTGAACGCGGCGGCAAGAGTGGAGGTCTGAACAGGCAGCATGGTGTCGGGCCCTGGGTCCGCGGCGGCGCCGTCAAGTGAACGGCGCGCCGCGCGACTGAGTATGAATTCGGATAAACGCCGAATTTTATCAGGTGCTATGCTGACATCATGCGGTTGCGAATGCGTGCATCCTGAAGGACACCATGGAAAGCCATGGTTTCCGATGACTCGAAGAAAGGACACATCATGCTGATCACCTTCAAATCCCACGCGGCGCAGGACCTGATCATGATGAAGGACCTCGCCATCACGCTGCTTGGCATCATTGGCAAGCATCTGGGCGAGCGTGGGGTGATCACGACGGAAGAACTGCCGCGCGCGATCCAGAAACTGGAAGCAGCCGTCTCCGACGCGAAGAAGATTCACCCCGCGAACTCGTCGGTGAACGAAGACGACGAGCACGAGGAAGAGCCGCTGCACCTCGGCCAGCGCGCCTATCCGTTCCTCGACATGCTCCGCGCCTCGCAGAAGGAAGGCGCGGACGTGCTCTGGGGCGTTTGACGGATCCCTACGCCCTTCTCGGCCCCGCCATGGCTCCCCTCGGGAGCCGTTTTTCATGCTCCCCTAAAAAAAAGCGCCCGGCACACCGCGAGGTGGCCGGGCCGCCGGATCAGGGATATATCCGGAAAGGGGGGTGCTGCAGGGGTAAAACGGAAAAGCGGAAAAACGGAAGATCCGGTTCAGTCGCTGCGGCGTCCGGCCAGCAGCAAGCCGATGAACGCACCGGCCAGCGCCGCGATACCCAGCGCCTTCAGCGGGGACTCGACCACGCGCTGGCGGCCGACGTCCACCGCGGCGTCGACGTGATCGCGCGCCCAGTGGACACCGTCGTACGTCTGCGCGCGCACGCGGTCCGCAATCTTGTGGGCGCGTTCGCGCAGACGTTCGCCGGCCTGCATGCTTTCGGCCGAGCCTTCGTGCGCGAGCACCTCGATGGTTTGCTGCAACTGCGAGATCAGCGCGCGCACTTCATCGGACACCGGCGACGCGGCGTCGCGGGCGGCATCCCGCGTATCGCGCGCCGAATGCTTGATCTGGCGGACGGTGGCCTGGGCGCTGTCCGCGAGGTGATTCATTTCCTTCCGGATCTTGGGATTCTGCGTAAGCATGTTGGACTCCTTTTTCTCGGATCGGGCGCCTTCAAAACACGATGACCGCCCTCAGGCGGCCATCGTGCCGCTGCGCTTCACCTACCGGCGGCGTACCAGACCCATCACGAAGGTGACGAGCGCCACGACGAGGAAGATAAAGAACAGGATCTTGGCGATTTCCACGGCGCCGGCAGCAATACCGCCGAAGCCGAAGATCGCCGCGATCAGGGCGACAATGAAAAAGACGAGTGCGTAGTGCAGCATGGCCGGTCTCCCGAGGTTAGCGAAGTGCACCGGCTTTCGGCGCCTTCTGCTTGCGCCACGGTGCGCAAGCTCATAGGCTCATCGTAGGGGCCGGGTGCTTCACCAAAAACCGAAACGCCGCCGATTCACATGTCAGCCGAGTCCTACACCGCACCACGCTGCGCGCCGGATGCGGGCAATTGGGGGGCCCGGTACGATTGACCCCGCGCGCATGATGTGATCCTATGGCCGCGCATCAACAAAGGCTTCTTCGGTGTTTTCCGGGTTCAACGACATGGTCAAGCATTCCCTTCTCCTCAGAAACACGCTGCTGCTCGCCGGCGGCATCGTGCTGACGCTGGCCGTCCTCATCGCCTCGGAAACCGGCAACCTCCGCCTGCGCGAAGGCTATACGCAGGCCGTGCGCTCGCAGCAGCTGCAGAGCGATCTCGGCGCGCTCGTGGGCGAACTCGTCAATGCGGAAGCGGGCCAGCGCGGTTTCCTGCTGACGGGCAAGGAAAGCTACCTCGATCCCTATTACGCGGCGCTGCCGCGCATCACGCAGCTGATGCAGCAGATTCGCCAGCATTACGCCGACGATCCGGAAGGCCTGCGTCTGTTCGCGGAGACCTCGCAGTTCGTCACGCGCAAGGTCAACGAGATGGCGCTCACGCTGGTCTACGGCAAGCGCGACGTCGACGTGGCGCTCGACCTCATCCGCACCGACTACGGCAAGCAGACGATGGAGAACGCGCGCCGCGGACTCGAGCATCTGCAGGCGCGCGAATCCGGCACCGTCACGCATAACCTGGAAGCGGCCGAACACGATCTGCAGCTCTCGCGCTACGGCATCGGCCTGCTGACCGCGATCAACATCCTGCTGCTCGTCGCGGTGGGGCTCGGCCATTCGCGCCGCATGGCGATGGCGGAAGCGGCGCGCGTGCAGCTGGAAGAGGAAAGCGCGCGGCTGGACCGCAAGGTGCGCGCGCGCACGCGCCAGCTTTCCGCGCTGGCCGCCCACTTGCAGCGCGTGACCGAAGACGAGAAGACCCGCCTTGCGCGCGAACTGCACGACGAGCTCGGCGCGATCCTTACCGCCATCAAGCTGGACCTGCACTGGGTGCGGCTGCGCGTGCAGGAGACCCATCCCGAAGCGCGCGACAAGATCACCCGCGTGATGCTCCACGTGGACCAGAGCATCCAGATCAAGCGCCGGCTGATCGAGGACCTGCGGCCGACGGTGCTGCTGAACCTGGGCCTGCGCGAGGCAATCGTGCAGACCGTGGAGGACGTAGGCACGCGCAACGAATGGGAGACCACGGTCGATCTGCCGGAAACGGTGCCGCAACTGCGCGACAGCGCGGCCATCGCGCTCTATCGCATCGTGCAGGAGTCGCTCAACAACGCGAGCAAGTATGCGGAAGCGCGGCACGTGGCGGTCAGCCTCGCCTGCACCCCGCAGGCGCTCACGCTGGTGGTGCGCGACGACGGCATAGGCCTGCCGCCCGACTTCGACGCGGGCAGCACGGCCGGCCATCATGGACTGTTGGGGATGGAGCAACGCGTGACGGCGCTCGGCGGCACGATGCATATCGATTCCGCGCCAGGCAAGGGCGTGACGGTGCGTGTGGTGGTGCCGTTGACGACGACGGTGCTGGCGCCGCCCGAGGAGGAAGTCGAGGCGTGAGGGTCGAGGCCCGGGGCCTCTTTCCTACTCCCTGTTTTCCCTTCCGGGGCTCAGCGGTTACTGCGGAGAGGTGGCGTAGTCCTCGATGACGCGGAACACCTGTTCCAGCTCGAGCGACTTGTCAAAGAAGTAGTCGGCACCGGCCTCGCTGCACTGGCGGCGATACATCGAGACCTGCGCGTGGTTGGTGTAGACAATGCGGATGCCGGGCAACGCGGCTTTCTGCATTTCCCGCAGCACATTGATGCCGTTGCCCTGCCGGAGCTGCAGGTCGCAGATCACGACGTGATAGTTGCCCTCGCTCGCTAGCCGGATCGCCGTGCTTTCGGTATCGGCCCAGTCCACGCTCTCCACGAACGGAAACGCATCGAGGTACTCCAGCAACATGCCGCGCAGCACCGGCGAGTCCTCGATCAGGAGGACTCGCAGCAATCGGTGCGAAGAGGCCGCGGCTTGCTCCGGCATGGCTCTGGGGTTCGGGTACGGACTAGGCGATGGGCGTGGGTGCGATGAGGGTTGGCGCGGCTTACTCGACCAGGCCGTTCTTGATGGCGTAGTAGGTCAGGTCGGCATTGGTCTTCATGCCCATCTTCTCCAGGATGCGGGAGCGGTAAGTACTGACGGTCTTCACGCTCAGGAACAGTTCATCGGCAATGACGGAGACGGACTGGCCGCGCGAGAGTTTGCAGAAGATCTGGAACTCGCGCTCGGACAGCGTCTGGTGGACCGGTTGCTCGGTCGGCTTGTCGAGGCCGCCGATCAGCAGGTCGGCGACCGTGGCGCTCACATACCGGCGGCCCTGCGCCACGGTGCGAATCGCCTTGACGAGGTCGTCGGGCGCGCTTTCCTTGGTGAGGTAGCCTGAAGCCCCGGCGCGGATCAGGTTGATCGCGTACTGGTCTTCGGGGTAGGTGGACAGAATGAGTACCGGCAGATTGGGCAGACGTTGCCGAATCAGCTTGAGCACATCGATGCCGTTGCGGTCCGGCATGGAAATATCGAGCACGAGGACATCGAACTCGCTGTCGCGCAACTGCGCCATCACTTCATCGCCGCTCGCGGCTTCGCCCGTCACTTTGATGTCAGGCTCTTCGGAAATGAACTGGCGCAAACCCGCGCGCACGATCTCATGATCATCGGCGATCAAGACGCGGATCATCGGTGTCTCTCCACGGTAAAGGGGCAGCCCGGTGCGCTAGGCGGAACGGGCCGGTTTCTTGCATTGTAGTGCGGAGGCCTGCGCAAGGATGTCGGTGTCAGGCTGACATGACATGCAGGATTTACATGGGCTTGCGGGCGTAAAAAAGGGCGCCCGAAGGCGCCCTTGCTGGGGGATGGCGGTCTGCCGGTTACTGGATCTTGCTGCCGGCGTCCGTGCTGCCGCCCGTCACCGCGCTGGTGCCGAGGCTGGCCTCGGTGCCCTTCTTCGACTTGGCGCCCTTCGTTTCCCTGGTTTCCTTGCCGGCATGCTTGCCATGCTTGGCGCCCGTCTTGCTCTCTGCCTTCGTGTCTGCCTTGGCGTCCGCGCCGGTATCGGCCGCGCCCGGCGTGGCGACGCTCGCGCCTCCACCGGCCTGCGCTCCCGCTGACGTACCCGCGGTACCCGAGGACGTACCGGCCGCGGCCGGTGCCGTCAGGCCAGCGCCGGCCTGCGTGCCGGCGGACACGCCGGTGCCTTGTGCCATGGCGAGCGACGAGGCGGCGGCAATCGAGAGAGCGGACAGGGAGATCAGCAGCTTTTTCATGGGAGAGACTCCTTTCAGATGCACCGAGGCGAAACATTCGCCGCGGCATTCACGCGATGTCACGTGAACTGAGGCTCAGTCTATGGAGTCCGTCCCGCACCGTCTGTGAGCACTTGTGATGCCCTGTAAGCAGCGGTAAGCAGGATATTGCGGGAAAGCGGTGCCTTTCCCACGCCCTTCCCCACACCCTTCCCCACACACTCCCCGGCGCGCGCGTACCGGAAGGGGTACGGCGCGCGCGCCGGGCGTTGACATGCCGTTACAGGTTCGGCGCGAGCGCGCGCTCCATCGCCGCGCGGTCTTCGCCGCGGCGCACGGCCATGTCCTCGAGCTGATCGGTGCCGATCTTGCCCACACTGAAGTACGTCGCATCGGGATGCGACAGATAGAAGCCGCTCACCGACGCCGCCGGCGTCATCGCCAGCGCCTCGGTGATCCCCATGCCGATATCGGCGGCATCGAGGTACGCGAACATCGGTCCCTTCACCGTATGCTCGGGGCAGGCCGGATAGCCAGGTGCGGGACGAATGCCGCGATACGCTTCCTCGATCAGTTGATCGTTGTTCAGCGACTCGGCGGCGTCGTAGCCCCAAAGGTCCGTACGCACGCGCTGGTGCAGGCATTCGGCAAACGCCTCCGCCAGCCGGTCGGCCAGCGCTTTGAGCATGATCGCGCTGTAGTCGTCGTGGTCGGCCTCGAATTGCTTCTCCTTCTTCTCGACGCCCAGGCCGGCCGTCACCGCGAACAGGCCGATGTAGTCGGCGATGCCGCTCTCCTTCGGCGCGATGAAGTCCGCGAGCGAACGGTTCGGCCGGCGCACGCCATCGACGACGGGACGCTCGCTCTGCTGACGCAGGTTGTGCCACGTCAGCGCGACCTTGGTGCGCGACTCGTCGGTATAGATCTCGATGTCGTCGTCGTTGACCGTATTGGCGGGCAGGAGCGCGATCACGCCGTTGGCGCTGAGCCAGCGGCCCTGGATCAGACGGGCAAGCATGCTCTTGCCGTCCGAGAAGACGCGCCGCGCGGACTCGCCGACGATCTCGTCGTTGAGGATGTCCGGGAATTTGCCGGCGAGGTCCCACGTCTGGAAGAACGGGCCCCAGTCGATGAACTGCGCCAGTTCGTTCAGATCGTAATTGCGGAACACGCGGCGGCCGATGAACTTCGGCTTCGGCGGCACGTAGGTGCTCCAGTCGATCTTCGTCTTGTTCTCGCGCGCCTGCGCGAGCGTGACCATCGGCGTCGCCTTGCGGCCCGCGTGCTGCGTGCGGATGCGGTCGTAGTCGCTCTTGAGTTCGTCGAGGTACTTTGCCGCGCCTTCATCGGACAGCAGGCTCGACGCCACGCTCACCGAACGCGAGGCGTCCGGCACGTACACCACGGGACCTTCGTAGTTCGGCGCGATCTTGACGGCGGTATGCACGCGCGACGTCGTGGCGCCGCCGATCAGCAGCGGAATCTTCTTGAGGCGGAAATAGTCGTCGCGCTGCATCTCCGACGCGACGTAGGCCATCTCCTCGAGCGACGGCGTGATCAGGCCGGACAGGCCCACGATGTCCGCGCCCTCGACCTTGGCCCGCGCCAGGATCTCGTTGCACGGGACCATCACGCCCATGTTGACCACTTCGAAGTTATTGCACTGGAGCACCACCGACACGATGTTCTTGCCGATGTCGTGCACATCGCCCTTGACGGTCGCGATCACGATCTTGCCGCGCGCGCGCACGTCGCCGCCGGCCTCGGCCAGCAGACGCTTTTCTTCCTCGATGAACGGCAGCAGATGCGCGACGGCCTGCTTCATCACGCGCGCGCTCTTGACCACCTGCGGCAGGAACATCTTGCCCGCGCCGAACAGGTCGCCGACGACGTTCATGCCGTCCATCAGCGGCCCTTCGATGACCTCGATCGGACGGCCGCCGCGCGCGGCGATCATCACGCGCGCTTCCTCGGTGTCCTCGACGATGAAGTTGGTAATGCCATGCACCAGCGCATGCGCCAGGCGGTCGCCCACCGACACGGGCGCCTCGGGTGTGCCGCGCCAGGCGAGGTTTTCTTCCTTCTTCGCGGCGCCGCCCTTGAAGCGGTCCGCGATCTCGAGCAGACGGTCCGTCGCGTCGTCGCGGCGGTTCAGCACCACGTCTTCCACGCGCTCGCGCAGTTCGGGGTCCAGCTGGTCGTACACGCCGAGCTGGCCCGCGTTGACGATGCCCATGTCCATGCCCGCGGCAATCGCGTGGTACAGGAACACCGTGTGGATCGCCTCGCGCACCGTGTCGTTGCCGCGGAACGAGAACGACACGTTGGACACGCCGCCGCTCACCTTCGCGTACGGCAGGTTCTGCTTGATCCAGCGCGTGGCCTCGATGAAGTCCACGGCGTAGTTGTTGTGCTCCTCGATCCCGGTGGCCACCGCGAAGATGTTCGGATCGAAGATGATGTCTTCCGGCGGGAAGCCGATCTCGTTGACGAGCAGGTCGTAACTGCGCTTGCAGATTTCGGTCTTGCGCTCGAAGGTATCGGCCTGGCCTTTCTCGTCGAATGCCATGATCACCGATGCCGCGCCATAGCGGCGGATCAGGTTCGCGTGATGGCGGAACTGCTCCTCGCCTTCCTTGAGCGAGATCGAGTTGACCACGGGCTTGCCCTGCACGCATTGCAGGCCCGCCTCGATAACTTCCCACTTGGACGAGTCGATCATGATCGGCACGCGCGCGATATCGGGCTCCGACGCGATCAGGTTCAGGAACCTGACCATCGCGGCCTTCGAGTCGAGCATCGCCTCGTCCATGTTGATGTCGATGATCTGCGCGCCGTTCTCCACCTGCTGCCGCGCGACGGCCAGTGCTTCGTCGAACTGGCCCGCGAGAATCATGCGCGCGAACGCCTTCGACCCCGTGACGTTGGTCCGTTCGCCCACGTTGACGAAGAGCGTGCCTTCGTCGATCGTGAACGGCTCGAGGCCGGACAGGCGCATCGGGCGCGGGGGCAGGTTTTGCTGGCTCATGGCGAATGCTTTTGTTTTGACGCGATTTGTTAGGACGGGGCGCGGGATCAGGCGGCGTCGCGATAGTGGCCGGGCCACGCGCGCGGGGCCTTGTCGGCAACCCGCTTCGCGATGGCGGCGATATGCTCGGGCGTGGTGCCGCAGCATCCGCCCACCAGGTTCACGAGGCCCGAGGCCGCGAACTCCTCGACCAGCGACGACGTGACCTCCGGGGTTTCGTCGAAGCCTGTGTCGCTCATCGGGTTGGGCAGGCCAGCATTCGGGTAGCAGGAGATGGGCACATCGCAGACCTTGGCGAGCTCGGCCACGTAGGGGCGCATCAGCGTGGCGCCCAGCGCGCAGTTGAGGCCGAACGTCACGGGGCGCGCATGGCGCAGGCTGTTCCAGAACGCCTCCACGGTCTGGCCGGAGAGAATGCGGCCCGATGCGTCCGTGACGGTGCCCGAGATCATCACGGGCACGCGCTCGCCGGTGTCCTCGAACAGCTGGTCGATCGCGAACAGCGCCGCCTTGGCATTGAGCGTGTCGAAGATGGTCTCGACGAGGAACACGTCGGCACCGCCCTCGAGCAGCGCCTTGCCCTGCTCGTAGTACGACGCGCGCAATTCCTCGAAATCGACGTTGCGCGCGCCGGGGTCGTTCACGTCCGGCGAGATGCTCGCGGTCTTCGGCGTGGGACCGAACGCGCCTGCGACGAAGCGCGGCTTGTCGGGCGTCGAATATTTGTCGCACGCGGCGCGGGCAAGGCGCGCGGCCTCGACGTTCATCTCGTACGCCAGGTCGGCCATCTTGTAGTCTTCCTGCGCGACGCGCGTCGCACCGAAGGTATTCGTCTCGATGATGTCGGCGCCGGCCGCGAGATACTGCTCGTGGATTTCGCTGATGACCTGCGGGCGCGTGAGCAGCAGCAGCTCGTTGTTGCCCTTGACGTCGATGTGGTGGTCAACGAAGCGCGCGCCGCGATAATCGGCTTCCGACAGCTTGTAGCGCTGGATCATGGTGCCCATCGCGCCATCGAGAATCAGGATGCGCTCGCGCAGCAGTTGCGGCAGGCGGGCGCCACGCGTGTAAGGACGCGTGTCTGGGCGCGTGTCGGGTTGGACAGCTTGGATGTCGGCACTCATGTCGGAGCTCGGTTCGGTTCGATGCGGCAAGACCGCGATTTTACCAGTTGCGTCAATGGTTTGCGGTTGCGGACCGCGGGGCGTCGGCACTACACTGGGAGCCCTATCCGCCGCACGTCGTCCGCCCGCATGCAACCGCTGATTCCCACCGACGCCCGACAATTGCTCGACCGCGAGCCCGATGCGCTGTTCATCGACTGCCGCAGCGAGATGGAATACCTGTTTGTCGGCCATCCCAAGGGCGCCCACAACGTGCCGTGGAACGACGGCCCGGACTGGGAGGTCAACCCGCACTTCGTGCAGAACGTGAAGAAGCTCGCCGGCCATGTTTCGGCGCGGCCCGTCCTGCTGATCTGCCGCAGCGGCAACCGCTCCACCGCCGCGGCGCGCGCGCTCGAAGGCGCGGGCTTCGTCACCGTCTACTACGTCCAGCACGGTTTCGAGGGCGACCTCGATACCGACCGGCATCGCAACACGGTCAACGGCTGGCGCCACGACGGGCTACCGTGGGAACAGTACTGATGAAGAACGCCCAATGAAAAACGCCCGCTAAGCGGGCGGTTTTTCCATACTGCTTGCCGAGACCGTCGTTGCCCGCGTCAATGCATGACCAGCGGGTTGTTCATCACGGTGTCGAACTTGCCGAGAAAATCGTCCACTTCTTCCACGGAAGGCTCACTTTCAATCAGACGTTTCACGTCCGCGCGGAAGCTCTCGGCCATCTGGCCACCGAGGAAAATCTCGCGTTTCAGATTCTTGTCCACGATCTCAAAGCCGCCCGAGGCTAGGGGCGCATGCTCGACGTCTGCTCCAAACTCGACAATGCAATAATTGTCGCTGTTGTAGATCATTTGCATCGCACTACCTCCTGGCATTGGTTAGCGGCTATCGCACCGATAGTCGGCGCAACAACCGCGATTTCACCTCCAAGGTGAGGGTAGTCGCCCGTGATTCAAGTGCATGCGGTGGGCGCGCTTCGAAACGTCTTCGTCTCCCTCTTGTTTTCCCTCTTTATTTCCTGCCTGCATATCTTGGGCATCGGCAACGCGCACAAGTTTCTTGAGCCCTTCGCATCAGTGTGTTTCAACGCGCGTAACCGCGTTACGGGATATCACACTGGCCTCCGCACGCCGCATGGCCCAGGAACGCGTCCAGCGCCTCGTGAAACCGCTGCGGCTGTTCGATAAAAGCGAGGTGGGCGGCGTCCGGTAATACGACGAGCCGGGCTGCCGGAATCGCCCCCGCGATCGATTCGGCCATTGCCACCGGCGAACCTTCGTCATCCGCGCCGACCACCACAAGGGTGGGAACGTGGATGCGTGGCAATGCGTTGACCAGATCGAACGCCATGATCGCCTGCGCGACCCCAACGAACCCCTGCTCCGGCGTGCCGAGCAGCATGGCCCGGATACGTTCCACCTCTTCTGGATGCGACGCACGGAACGGCTCGGTGAGCCAGCGCTGGAGCGTGGCGTCCGCCACGCCCGCCATGCCATGCGCTTCCACCTGCCCGATCCGGTTCGCCCACATGGGATGCGCGCTCACCGGTGTATGGCTGATCGTATCGACAAGCGTCAGCGACAGTAACCGCTCCGCGTGCCGCACGGCGAAGGTCTGGCCGACCATGCCGCCGACCGATACGCCGCAAAAGTGCGCCTGAGCGATCTTCAGCGCGTCCATCGCGCTCGCAATGTCGTCCGCGAGCCGCGTCATCGTGTACGCCCCTACCGGGGCATCGCTGCCGCCGTGGCCGCGCAGATCCACGCGCAACACGCGGTAGCGCCCGGCGAGATGGGCCGCGGTCTCGTCCCACAGCGTGAGGTTCGCGCCGAGCGCATGCACCAGCACGACCCACGGCCCCTCGGTGCCGTCCACGCGGACGCGCACCTCGATATCGCCCACATGCACACGACGGGCACCCGGCGATGCGCCCTCAGATGCGCCCTCAGATGCGCCCTCATTCTCGCGATTCGTGGTGGTGTTGTTCGATGTCATAGCTTCATGGTTGGCGATGGAGAGCGTTTGAACAATCACCAACAGCCGATTTTGCTGTCGGAGGAATGCTGACGCTGTAGATCCGTTGCGAATTTCCCACCAGGATCAGCGCGCGGTCGCCTCGTGGGATCCGCCGCGATAGACGAGGTCGATCTGCGTGCCGTCCGGTTCCGTCTGCCGCAACCGCGCGGGCATCCAGCCGATCGACGGCGCCAGCCAGATCTCCACGCGGCGTTTGTCGCCGGCACGCCGCGGAAGCCGCACGAAATGCTTGGCGCGCGCGAGGAACTGCCCATCGCCGATGTCGACATCGTCCTCGCCCACGTATTGCACCTGGATGGCTTCCACATCGCTCGTGTCGGCCAGATGAAACGTCTCCGTCACACCCGGCGTGGCATAGCGGGACGGATCGCCCCGCACCCAGCCCACGATCTGCAGGAAAACGCTGAAGCGATCCTGGATGTCCGGAGGCAGCGGCACCTCGTTGCCGCGCGACTCGAACGCGACCACGCCCGCCGCGCGGTCGATACGCGTGGCGCGCACCCTGCCGCGCCAGTTCTCCTCGTACCGCTCCGGCGCTAGCCCCCGCGCGCTCAACGCCCCCGTGCTCTGGAAGGCGAAGCGGAACCAGAGCACGCGCGTCTCCACGGCCAGCCGGTAGTGCCCGCCGTCCTGCTCCCAGCGGATCAGTCCATCCGGGTTCTGCACGCCATTGACGAAGCTCGAGTACTGGAGCGTGGCGGAAGCCGGGGCCGCGTAGGCGGGCGCTGGAGGAGCGGCGGACGGACCGGACGCCGCCGCCGCGCCCCCGGCAGCCCCCGCGCCCGCTGCGCCCGCCTCCCCCGTTGCGTTGCCATCCGCGCCGCCACCGGTCGCCGCCGTGGTCTGGCCGCCCGCCGCGGTCGCCAGCGGGGGCGCTGGGGCGGGCGACGCCGGCGTGGGCGCGGGTTCAGGCGCTGCTTTGGTCGATGGTTTGGTCGATCGTTGGGTCGATGGCTGCGTCGAAGGCTTGAAAGCGGCGGGAGGCGATGGCGATGGCGATGGCGGCGCGGCCCGCGGTCTGGGCAAGGGCTGGGGCTGGGGCTGGGGCTGGGGCTGGGGCTGCGCGATCGAAGGCGGCGGCGGCGGGGGCAGCAGGATCGCTTGCAGCGTCGGCGCGTCGGGCATGTCCGGCAACGCGGGCAGCGGCATGCGCACGAGCCCCAGCAGCACCAGCGCATGCAGGCCGAGCACGAGGGCGATGACCGCGCCCCAGCGCCAGCGCCGGCGCGCGCGCCGTTCAGGCGATGCGGGAGGAGCCGGCGACGTCGGCCGGCGGGTTGCCGCCAAGATAGCCAAGTTCCGAAGAGATCCGTTGGGCGATATCGCGCACGCGGCGGTCGATCGCACCGCCCCATTCTGCATCGAATACGCTTTCCGCGCCCAACACGATCAGCGCGAGCGCGAGATGGCCGCTCGCATCGAACACCGGCACCGAGATCGCGTTGATGCCCGGCAGCACGCCGCCGAGCGTGCGGGCCGCGCCGTGCGCGCGCACGTCCGCGCAGATGGCATCGTATTCGGTCAGCGACGAGGGAGAAGAAGTAGACGAGGGCGCCGTGCGCCGCAGCGACAGTTCGCGGTCGATCATCGGCTGCGTCTGCCGGCGCGGCAGGTAGGCGCCATAGAGGCGGCCCGTGGCGGAATTGAGCATCGGCATCACGTCGCCAAGCCGCAGGCTTACGGTGACGGGATGGCTCGACTCTTCCCAATGCACGATGGTCGGCCCCTGATTGCCCCAGACCGCGATGCCCGCGGTGTGGTCGAGCTCGTCGCGCAATGCGGACAGTAGCGGCCGCGCCTTGCGCAGCGGATCGAGCCGGTTCAGACCCGCGAGGCCGAGTTGCAACGCAAAGGGTCCGAGATCGTAACGGCCGCTGACGGCGTCCTGCGTCACGGCACCGAGCCGCTGAAAGCTGACGAGATAACGGTGCGCCTTGGCCGGCGGCATGTCGGCGGCGGCGGCAAGGTCGCGCAGCATCATCGCGCGCGGCGACGCGGCAAGGGCCTGCAGGAGGCGAAATCCGACTTCGATGGACTGTATGCCCGCGCGCGTCTTCGAATCGTCGGCGTCCGGGTCGGTCATGGCCGATTCTGTCATGGCGAAGCGATGAAGGAGGATTGGCCAATTCTAACCGGGCGCTCCGTTACACTACCGCTCATCCCGCAATGCCAACGATATTCGCATGAAACTCGCCACCCTCAAGGACGGCTCCCGCGACGGCCAGCTCGTGGTCGTCTCCCGCGACCTCAAGACCGCGCATTTCGCCACCGCCATCGCCAGCACGCTGCAGACCGCGCTCGACGACTGGACGTTCTACTCGCCGCAATTGCAGGACCTTTACGAAGCGCTCAACGCGGGTCGCGCGCGACACCCGTTCCCGTTCGCGCCGAAGGACTGCATGGCGCCGCTGCCACGCGCGTATCAATGGGCCGATGGCTCCGCCTATGTGAACCACGTCGAGCTCGTGCGCAAGGCGCGCGGCGCCGAGATGCCCGCCGAGTTCTGGACTGATCCGCTCATGTATCAGGGCGGCTCCGACGACTTCATCGGCCCGCAGGACGACATCGTCTGCCCTAACGAGGCGTGGGGCATCGACTTCGAAGCCGAGGTCGCCGTGATTACCGGCGATGTGCGCATGGGATCGACGCCCGAGCAGGCCGCGGAGGCCATCCGCCTCGTGATGCTGGCGAACGACGTCTCGCTGCGCAACCTGATTCCCGCCGAGCTCGGCAAGGGTTTCGGTTTCTTTCAGAGCAAGCCGGCCACCGCGTTCTCGCCGGTAGCGGTCACGCCCGACGAACTCGGCGACGCCTGGCGCGAGCGGCGCGTGCACCGGCCGATGATCGTGCACTGGAACAGCAAGAAGGTGGGCGCGCCCGAGTGCGGCACGGACATGGTGTTCGACTTCGGACAGCTGATCGCGCATATCTGCAAGACGCGCAATGTGCGCGCGGGCTCGATCGTCGGCTCGGGCACGATCTCGAACGTCGATCGCAGCAAGGGCTATGCGTGCATCGCGGAGCAGCGCATGATCGAGACCATCGAAGGCGGCAAGCCCGTGACCGAGTTCATGAAGTTCGGCGACGCCGTGCGCATCGAGATGTTCGACGCGCAGGGCCAATCGATCTTCGGCGCCATCGACCAGGCGGTTTCACCACGCTGAGGTCGCGCCCCATCGCTCACGATAACGACAACGGAGACAACGATGGACGCAGCAGAACAAACCCTTCCCCCGCGCTTCGAGCGCTATCGCGCGCTCACGCTGCGCCGGCATGGACCGATCCTGGAGATCGTCATGGGCGCGGGGCAGTCGGCCAACGGCAAGCTCGCCACGGCGGACGCCAGCATGCATCGCGAGCTGGCCGAGATCTGGCGTGACATCTCCGCGGATTCCGATATCCGCGTGGCGCTGATCCGCGGAGAGGGCAAGGGCTTCTCGGCGGGCGGCGACCTCGCGCTCGTGGAGGAAATGGCCAGCGACTTCGCCACGCGCACACGCGTCTGGCAGGAGGCGCGCGACCTCGTCTACAACCTCGTCAACTGTGACAAGCCCGTGGTATCCGCGATGCACGGCCCCGCCGTCGGCGCGGGACTCGTGGCGGGGCTCCTTGCCGATATCTCGATCGCCGCGCGCGGCGCGCGTATCGTCGACGGCCACACGCGGCTTGGCGTGGCGGCGGGCGATCATGCGGCCATCGTCTGGCCCCTGCTGTGCGGAATGGCCAAGGCCAAGTACTATCTGATGCTGTGCGAGTCGGTCACCGGCGAGGAAGCCGAACGGATCGGACTGGTATCGCTGGTGGTGGACGAGGACGCGCTCGTCGCAAAGGCCTTCGAAGTGGCCGGGCGGCTCGCGGCGGGCTCGCAGACCGCGATTCGCTGGACCAAGTACGCGCTGAACAATTGGTTGCGCATGGCCGGCCCCGCGTTCGATACCTCGCTCGCGCTCGAGTTCATGGGGTTCGCCGGACCCGACGTGCACGAAGGCGTGGCGAGCCTGCGCCAGAAGCGTCCACCGGAGTTCAGGTAGTCCCCGTCATCAACCTGCCTTGAGGGAGTGCATGACCATGTTCGGACAGATTCCCGATTTCACGAATGGCTTCGAGTTCCTGCGCAACCTGTGGGGCGCGGGCAGCGGCATGCCAAGCGGCCTGATGCCCGGGCTGCAGGCGATGACGCCGCCGATGGACCTCGACGAGGTCGACAAGCGCATCCACGACCTCAAGGCCGTCGAGAGCTGGCTGCAGCTCAACACGAACCTGCTGCGCACGACCATCCAGGGCCTGGAGGTCCAGCGCGCGACGCTCGTCGCGCTGCAGACCTTCGGCAAGGCGCTCTCGCCCGATGCCATGCAGAGCGCGATGGAGAACGTCGCGCGTGCGGCCAACGCGCCGAGCGCGACGCCGCATCATGCGGCGTTCACGATGCCGACGCGCGCGCCGGAGCCCGACGTGGAAGATGAGATCGACGATGGCGACGATGACGGCGACATCGAATATCCGCCAGATGTGGGGACGGCGGCCGCCGCCGACACGGAAGGCGACGACGAGAACACCGAGGCGCTGCCCGACGACGCGCAGGCGGGCGATGCGTCTCCCGGTGGCTCCGCCGCCGATGCGGGGACTCACGCTTTGCCTCCCAATGCCTCGCTATGGTGGAACCTGCTGCAGCAGCAATTCAACCAGATCGCGAGCAGCGCGGCGGCGGCCAGCATGGTGCCGTTCGGCAACCTCGGCGCCGTAAGCCCGGGCGCGGGCATGGGCCAGCCCGCGCAGCCGGACGCCTCCCCCAAGGCAGCGACAACATCAGCGGCAGGCGGGAAGCCCGCGGGCAAGCGGGCCACGGCGGCAAAACCGGCCGCGAAAAAGGCCCCGAAAAAGGCCGCAACAAAGGCCGCAACAAAGGCCCCAAAAAAGGCCGCAAAAACAGGCACAAACCAGGGCGCCAGCAAGCCAGCCACGGCGAAGAAGACCGCTGCGTCCAAGCCTTCCCGCACGGCGGCGAAGCAGGGCGCAACGCCGTCGGCGCACCCGGTGCCGCCCGCCCCGAACGAGGACGACAGCGCGTGACCGCACCGTCGCCCCTGCCCGTTCCCCCGCCGGCCGCCACAACCACGCGGCGCCAGCAGACCGCGCTAATCATGATGGGCGGCGGCGCGCGTGCCGCGTATCAGGCGGGCGTACTCGCCGGTATCGCGCGCATTGCCGCGCGGCACGGCATCGCGCACGCACCGTTGCCGTTCGGCATTCTCGCGGGCACGTCGGCCGGGGCAATCAATGGCGCGGGACTCGCGATCGGCGCGGCCGACTTCCAGGCGGCCGCCGACAGCCTCGCCGCGCTTTGGCACAGCATCCACGCGGACGACGTCTACCGGACCGACGTGCTGCGCGTCGGCGCGTCCGGCGCGCGCTGGCTGTCCTCGCTCGCGTTCGGCTGGGCCACGCGACGGGCCCCGCGCGCGCTGTTCGACAACACGCCGCTCGGCGGCATGCTCGGCGAACTGTTCGACGGCGACCGCGTGCAGGCCAGCCTCGATGCCGGCGTGCTCAACGCGTTCGCGGTCACGGCGCTCTCCTATTCGACCGGTCGCCACGTCACGTTCTACCAATCGCACCGGCGCATCCATCCGTGGCATCGCAGCCAGCGCATGGCCGTGGAAGCGCGCATCGGCGTGGACCACCTGCTCGCGTCCTCGTCCATTCCTTTCCTGTTCCCGTCGATCCCGCTGGAGATCGAAGGCCATCACGAATGGTTCGGCGATGGCACGATGCGGCAGATGTCGCCGCTGTCCCCGGCCATCCATCTGGGCGCGTCACGCATCCTCGCTATCGGCGCGGCCTCCGGGGCTCGCCCGGGGCAGACTTCCGGATGGTTCGACACGGTGCCCGCGGGCGGCTATCCCTCGCTGGCCCAGGTCGGCGGGCAGGCGCTCGCGAGCATTTTCCTCGACGGCCTGCAGGCCGACCTCGAACGTCTGCTGCATATCAACCGGCTGCTCGCGCGCATGCCGGAAGTGGCGGGCGACGCGGAGGGCTGGCGTCCCGTCGAAGTCATGACGATTTCCCCGAGCGAGCCGATCGAGGCCATCGCCGCGGCGTATGTCGACCGGCTGCCGCGCACCGTGCGCGCGCTGATCGCTCCGCTTGGCGGTACCGAAGCCCGCGGCGCGGCTTTCGCGAGCTATCTGCTCTTCGAACCCGCCTTCACGCAGGCCCTGCTCGCGCTCGGCGAGCGCGATGCGGCGGCGCAGGCCGACGAACTCGCGGCCTTCCTCTACGGCGTGCTGCCCGCGAACGATCGGCGGTTCGAGCAGGCGCCGCCGGCCCGGCAGCCCGACGCATCACAGGCCGCATAGCACTTCCGGCACTTTGAACCTTCCGTCTGGCATCACTGTCAAGTCAAACAGGCGAATGGCGTAATCCGCAGTTGCAATCCCTCGCTTTACCGCTACAAAGGAATGAGAGAAAAGATTCGAGAATGATTCCCATCTGGTAGAATCCGCCCGTAATTTCAAAGGCTTACCATGCTCTACCCCGAACTGTTCAAATCGCTGGAATCGGTCCGCTGGCACATGGACAAGGACATCCCCTGGGATGACTTCGACGCCAGTCTGCTGACCGACGACCAGGCCAAGACCATTCGCATGAACGCCATCACGGAGTGGTCGGCACTGCCGGCGACGGAGATGTTCCTGCGCGACAACCGGCACGACTCGGACTTTTCGGCATTCATGAGCATCTGGTTCTTCGAGGAACAGAAGCATTCGCTCGTGCTGATGGAGTACCTGCGCCGCTTCCGCCCGGACCTCGTGCCGACCGAGGAAGAACTGCACGCCGTGCGCTTCGAGTTCGATCCGGCGCCGCCGCTGGAAACGCTCATGCTGCATTTCTGCGGCGAGATCCGCCTGAACCACTGGTACCGTCGTGCCGCCGAGTGGCACACCGAACCGGTGATCAAGCACATCTACCGCACGCTGTCGCAGGACGAAGCCCGCCATGGCGGCGCCTACCTGCGCTACATGAAGAAGTACCTGGCCCAGTTCGGCGACAGCGCGCGCGCGGCATTCGCCAAGATCGGCGTGCTGATGGCGTCGGCGCGCCGCACCGAAAAGCCGCTGCACCCGACCAACCTGCACGTTAACAAGGCCTTGTTCCCGAACGACACCGTGCAGTCGCGCCTGCCGGATCCGGACTGGCTCGAGCACTGGCTCGACGAGCAGATCCGCTTCGACGAAGGCTGGGAAAAGAAGGTCATCGAACGCATCCTGCACAACATGTCGCTGCTGTTCGAACGCACGTTCGACTCGGTGCAGGACCTGAACCGGTACCGCAAGGAACTGAACGCAAGCCTGCAGGGCGCGTAACCGCCCCCGCGTTCGTTCCCTCATGACCGCTCCCGCTTTCGAATCCAAGGTCGTTCCCGCGGACGACGTGGCCGCGCTGCAGGCCGCCGTCGCCGCGCTGCCGCGCCCCGTCGTGTTCACGAACGGCGTGTTCGATATCCTCCATCGCGGTCACGCGACCTACCTTGCGCAGGCGCGTGCAATGGGCGCCAGCCTCGTGGTGGGCGTCAACAGCGATGCGTCGGTGAAGATGCTCGGCAAGGGCGACGACCGGCCGCTGAACCAGCAGGACGACCGCATGGCGCTGATCGCGGCGCTGGGTTCGGTCGATCTGGTGGCGATGTTTCGCGAGAAGACGCCGGTCGAACTCATCCGGCTGGTGCGCCCCGACATCTACGTCAAGGGCGGCGACTACGACATCGATACGCTGGAAGAAACGCGTCTGGTGCGCAGCTGGGGCGGCGAGGCGTATGCGATCGACTTCCTCCACGACCGTTCCACCACGAAGCTGCTGACGAAGGTCCGCCAGCAGCGCTAATCAGCTGGCAAGGGCGCAGGCCTGCAGGTCTTCCGCGCCAAGCCGCTGCCTGACTTCCTCGAGCCTTGCCCGCAACGCGTCATCGACGCGGCGTACGCGCAGCCATTGGCGCGGCACCGCGCGGGGGGCGTCGCTGATCAGTGCCGTGCGGACACCCTGCGCGCGCAGCATCTCCAAATACCGCTCGGCGCGCTCGCGCTCATGGAACAGGCCGAGCGACACCGTGAACGACTGCCGCGCATCCGATGCGCCGCTGCTGACCACCGCCACGTCCGTGACATTGCGGCGGCGCAGTTCCGCGAGCTTGCGATCCGCGTTTTCGCGCGTCGCTTGCGCGGGCAGATGCACCCACCAACGGACCTGCTGTTCGCGTTCGAAGGCCTCCACCAGAACGTCGTCGCCAAGCGCCTCCGTCGCGCGCCGCGCGCCGGTGGCCGTGAAGCCGCCCATTTCGAGACAGACGCCCGTCGCGGCCGCGACGAGCCGCGTGGCGGCCGCGCCTGTGGCGCCGAGGCTGCCGCGCGGGGCGCTCCCGCTCCCCGGCCTTGCAGCCGGTTCGCTCGCCGGCACGATATCCATGCGCTCCCTGCGCACCTGCTGCTCCATCCGCTGGGGCTCGCGCGGGCTTTCCATCCAGCCGGCCAGCGGCTCGGGGCCGAACGCGCCCGACGCGGCGGCGATCAGCAGCGCGTTGACGACCAGCAGGATCAGCAGCGAGACGGTCAGGCCCTTGTTCGGCATCGGGGAGGTGTCGTTGGGATGAAGACGAAACCTCAGGCTTGCAGCGCGATGGCGTGCAGCCCGAGCAACACCAGATTATCGTGCAACTCGTACGGCATCGCGAGCGCGCCGGCGAGCGCATGACGCGCGCCGCCCGACACCACGCAGCGCACCGGACCGCGCGCGGCCAGCGCACGCCATGTCTGGGCGATCGCGCCGGTCTGCGCGGCAAGGCACCCTGCGGCGATGGCGTCGTGAGTGTTGTCCGCGCCCAACGCCACGCGCGCCGCGGCGGCGGCGTCCACGCCTTCCAGCGACGGAAGCTGGGCGGTGTTGCGGGCGAGCGAGCCAAGCATCAATGCCAGCCCGGGCAGGATCAGGCCGCCTTCGAAACGCGCGGCGTGGGGGCCAGCGGCATCCGCGTGAGCGGAAACGATGTCGAGCGTGGTCGCGGTGCCCGCAGTGACGAGCAGCAGCGTTTCATCGGGGTATCGGCGATGCGCCCCGATGGCGCCGACCCATCGGTCCACGCCGAGTTGCGTGGGCTCGCGGTAGCCGTTGATGAGATCGCCATACGGCGCCTGAAGCGGCGCCTGAAACACGGCCGCCGTGCGTACCCATTCCAGCGCGGCGGCGTCGCCGAACGCCTGTGTGACCAGCGCCGTCGCGCGCGCGGCGGCGCCCTCGCCCGCCACGTTCGCGATCCAGACGGACGGTACCTGCGCCCCCGCCGACGCCAACGCGCGCCATGCCTCGACGGTCTGTCCGAAATCGCTGGCCGCTTCCGGGGCTTCGTGGGCGATCGCGCCATCGAACTGCCACGGCCGCGCCACGGTCGGATCCGCCTCGAGCGCGGTGCACCACGCCCACTTGAGCCGCGTGTTGCCGATGTCGATCAGCAGCGCGCTCATGCCACGGCTCCGCGCAGCGAGACCTCGCCGCTCGTCACGCGCTGAAGGCCCGCGTCGGTCTCCAGCAGCAGATGCCCTTCCGCGTCGACGCCGCGCGCAAGACCCTCCGCGATCAATTGGCCGTCCTGAAGCAAACGCACGGGTTCGTCACGGAAGGCATCGCGCGCGGACCAGCGGGCGGTCATCGGTTCCAGCCCTTCCCTGACGAACACGGCCTGCATCGCGGCAAGCCGATCGAGGACGGCGGCGAACACGCGCGTCGCGTCGCGCTGGACGTCGAAGCCCGGCACCACCTCCGCCACACCCGCGAGCGCGCGGCCGAGCGCGGCTTCCGCTTCCGTGTCGCGCACGAGATTGAGGCCGATGCCGACGACGGCCCAGACGCGGCCGGCGCCCGCAGGCACCGTTTCGATGAGGATGCCAGCAAGCTTCCGACCGCCGACCATCAGGTCGTTGGGCCATTTGAGCTGCACGGGCGATGAGGTTCGCCGGGCGACTTCGCCTGCGTCGGGGCGGGTTGCCGCCGCGACATCGTCGATGCCCTCGGCGACCGCGAGTCCCACGGCGAGGCTCAGCCCGGCCAGGCGGGCCGGTACAAGCGGCAGCGGCAGGGCCACCGAGAATGTCAGGCCGGCCTGGCCCTGCTTCCACGGGCGCCCCTGCCGGCCACGGCCGGCGGTTTGCAGATAGGTATGCCGGACCTGCACGCCATTCGCCCCGTCCGCGGGCCACTCGGCCATGCGGCACGCATGCACGAGGTCCGCGTTGGTCGAACCCGTGGACTCGACCGTTTCCACCGCCCAGCCCCGCGCGGGCCCCGAGAGCGCCTCGCGCAGGGCGGCCGCGTCGATACGCCAGGGCCGTGGCCCGGTGGACGATTCGCGGGAAGCAGGGGAATGGAGCAGATCGGACATGAGCAGGCGGACGCCGCGGTGCGGAAAGGCAGGCCGGAGGCCGGAGAGCGAGCATTGTAGCCGTGCTCATGGAGAATCACCGTGTTTCCGCGTGTCAGAGGAACTCTCATCGCCACATCCCGATCCGTAGCATAGAATCGGGACTCACCCTCCGGGGCTCAACCATCACATCGCCGGTATTTCATTTGGATCGCCCGACGACGCCCGCCATCGACATCCAGCGCCAGGATGGAACCTGCAGGATCTCCCTGCAGGGGGATTGGACCGCGCTCGCGCTCGCGGACTGCGGCGGGGCGCGCGGCCTGCGCGCCCAGCTAAAATCGCTCGCGGCCACGCCCGACAGCGCCGAATGGTCGCTGGCCGGGGTCGGCCGCCTGGACCATATCGGCGGACAACTGATCTGGCAGGCCTGGCAGGGCAAGCTGCCCACGCACCTCGACGCCGACGACGGCCAGCGCCGGGTGTTCGACCGCATCGCCGGGCTCAAGACCGACGGCTGGAAGAAGCGCATGGTCGATCGGTTCAATCCGATTACCGTGTTCGGCGCGGGCATCCTGTCGACGATCATGCAGCTCGCCAACGGCGTCACGATGCTGGGCCAGTTGACGTTCGACCTGCTCCGCTTCGCGCGCGCGCCCCAGCGCGGCCCCTGGCGCGAGATTTCCGCGAATATCTACAGCATCGGCTACAAGGCGCTCGGCATCACGGCGCTGGTCGGATTCCTGATCGGCATCGTGCTGTCGTACCTGTCGTCCAACCAGTTACGGACGTTCGGCGCCAGCACGTTCATCGTGAACATCCTTGGCATGGCCGTGATCCGCGAGCTCGGACCCGTGCTCGCCGCAATCCTGATCGCGGGGCGCTCGGGGTCCGCCATCACCGCACAGATCGGCGTAATGCGCGTGACCGAGGAGCTCGACGCGATGAGCGTGATGGGCATCTCCCACGGTTTCCGGCTGATCATGCCGCGCGTGATCGCGCTGGCGATATCGATGCCGCTGCTCGTCGCATGGACCGACTTGCTGGCGCTGTTCGGCGGCATGACGGCCGCGCGCCTGCAGCTCGACATCAGCTATTCGTACTTCCTGCGCCAGTTGCCCGATGCGGTGCCTGTCGCCAACCTGTGGCTCGGTCTCGGCAAGGGCGCGGTGTTCGGCATGCTCATCGCGCTGACCGCGTGCCACTTCGGCCTGCGCATCAAACCCAATACGCAGAGCCTCGGCGAGGGGACGACCGCATCCGTGGTCACGTCGATCACCATCGTGATCGTCGCCGATGCGATCTTTGCGATCCTGTTCAAGGATGTCGGGTTATGAACGCGCCATCCAAAGCAGGCGAGGCCATCATCGAGGTCCGCAACCTCGTCAAGCGCTACGGCGATGCCGTAGTGCACGACGGGCTCAACCTCGACGTGTATCGCGGCGAAGTGCTGTCGATCGTAGGTGGCTCCGGCACGGGCAAGACCGTGCTGCTGCGCCAGATCGTCGGCCTCGAACGCCCCACGTCGGGCACGATCAAGGTCTTCGGCGAGACGCCCGCCTCGCTGCGTCCCGCGCAGCTGCAGGCGCTCCGCAACCGCTGGGGGCTGCAGTTCCAGCGCGGCGCGCTGTTCTCCGCGCTGTCGGTCATCGACAATATCGCCTTGCCGATGCGCGAGCTGCGCGCGCTGCCGGACAACCTGATCTGCCAGGCGGCGCTGCTGAAGCTGCAACTGGTCGGCCTGTCCGCGCGCGACGCGGACAAGATGCCGTCCGATTTGTCGGGCGGCATGATCAAGCGGGTGGCGCTCGCGCGCGCCCTGTCGCTCGAGCCCGAGCTCGTGTTCCTCGACGAGCCCACCGCCGGTCTCGATCCGATGGCTTCGGACGACTACGTCGCCCTGATTCGCGAGCTTCACACGGAACTCGGCCTGACCGTCGTGATGATCACGCACGACCTCGACACCCTCGTGGCGCTGTCGGATCGCGTGGCCGTGCTGGCCGATCACAAGGTGCTCGCGGCCGCGCCGATTGCCGAGGTGATCAAGGTCGATCACCCCTTCATCAAAGAATATTTCCTGGGCGAGCGCGCCCAGCGAGCGATGCAGGCGCTGGAAGTACCGCCTCACGGAGAAGCCTGATGGAAAACAAATCGAACGCCTTCCTCGCGGGGGTCTTCACGATCGGCCTGGCCGTGTTGGTGCTGTTCTCGGTGTTCTGGTTCAGCAGCGACCACGCGGTGCGGGTGCCCTACGACCTCATCACGCGGTCCACCGTCAATGGCCTCGGCCCGCAGGCCGACGTCAAGTATCGCGGCCTCGATGTCGGCAAGGTCGTGTCGATCCGCTTCGATCCGCAGGTGCCGGGCCAGATCATCGTGCGCATCAACGTGAACCAGGACACGCCGATCACGCGCACCACGTATGCCACGCTGGGCTTTCAGGGCGTGACGGGTATCGCGTATGTGCAACTCGACGACACCGCGCGGGAAGAAGGCGCGGGTCAGGCGTCGCCGCCGCTGCGCACGTCCGCGCGCGAGCCCGCGCGCATCGTGATGCGTCCGGGCTTCTTCGAGGAACTGGAGAAGCGCGGCGACTCGCTGCTGACGCAGACCGAAACGCTGATGTCGTCGCTGAACGAGATGTTCCAGACCACCAATCGCGACGAACTGATGGCGACGATCAAGTCGATGCACGAGACCGCCGAAAATTATTCGAAGCTCGCCAAAACGCTGCAGCCCACGGCGGAGAAACTGCCGAAGGCCGTGGATAACCTCAACGCGACGCTCGCCTCCGCGCGCCGCATGACCGACGAACTCGCCAGCCCCAACGGCACCGTGATGCGCACCGTGAACAAGGTCGGCACCGACCTGCAGGTGGCCGCGGACGCCGTGCAGGCGGCCGCGAGTACCATCAACGAAGAAACGCTGCCGCAGATCAACGGCCTCGCGCGCGATGCGCGCCAGACAGTGCGGAGCATCGACCGTGCGGCCGGCACGTTCGGGGATCAGCCCAACAGCGTGCTGTTCGGCGGCCCGACGCCCACGCCGGGCCCGGGCGAGTCCGGCTTCAAGACGCCATGATCCGCGCGACGCCCGCTTGCTGGCCCCGGCACGCGCCATGGCAAGCTTTGCCGCACGCATTAAGGCCCTCATCACCGCCCGCATTACGGCTCACCTTCGCGCGCGCCGACCGATGAACCGACTTCGAGAGTCCTCCGTCATGACCACCGCCGCCCCGCTCACCCGTTCCCTCGCCATGGCCGCACGCCGCCTGCCGCTGGCGGCGTCCGTGGCGCTGCTCGCGATCCCGCTGCTGCTGACCGGCTGCAGCGTGCTCTCGTCGAACCCGCCGTCCACGACGTACGATCTCGGCCCGCTCGCGGCCGCGCCCGCGCAACCGCCCGCGCCGCTGCCCAAGATGCGCGTGGCGCAGACCGAGGGGCCGGACTGGATGGACGGCAGCCAGCTCTATTACCGGCTGCAGTATTCGCAGCCGCAGCGTCTGCAGGCCTATTCCACGCAGCGATGGGTACAACCCGCGCCGCGCCTGTTCGACGACCGGCTGCGCGAGGCGGTGTCCGCGCGCGGCGCGCTCGGCTGGATCCGCGATGCGTCGGCGCCCGGCATGCGCGTCGATCTGCTCGCGTTCGAGCAGGTGTTCGACACGCCGACATCGAGCCGCGGCGTCGTGCGCGCGCGCGTGACCGTGTACCAGAAGGGCCAGATCGGACAGAAGACGTTCGTCGCGGAACAGCCCGCGCCCTCGGCCGACGGCGCCGGTGGCGTGCGCGCGCTCGCGGCCAGCAGCGATGCCGTGATCGCCGCGATTCTGGACTGGGTCGCCACATTGCCGATCGATCCGGGCCCGCCGGGCACGACGGTCAGCGCCGCGCCGCTGTTCCCGGGCACCACGATGCCGGTGGCGGAGGCGCCGAGACCTGTCATGTCGGCGCCCGTGTCGCCTTCCGTTTCCCCCGCTGCGGCCCCCTCGGTGCGGCCGGGCGCGGCGCATTAAACGCGCCCGCCCCTCGCCGCGCCCCTCGCCGTACACGGAGGAGATACCGCCCGCATCGACCATGGCGAAGCCCGCGCCCGCCCCACCGCCCAGCCCGCCGCGCTATCCCCGCCAGCCCGAACTCGAGGGCTGGCTGCCGCGCCATTCGCCGCTCGCGCGCGTGGGCCTCATCTGCTTCACGCTGCTTGTCGTCTATGCCAGCCTGTATCCGTTCTCCGGCTGGGTGAACAATGGCATCTCCCCGTTCGCGTACCTGACGGCGCCGAAGCCGCGCTACATCACGGACTTCGATCTGCTGACGAACGTACTTGGCTATTGCCCGTTCGGCGCGCTGGTCGTGCTGGCGCTGCATCCGCGCATTTCAGGCGCGCGGGCCACGCTGCTCGCGTTCATTTCCGGGGCGCTGCTGTCGTCGGTCATGGAGGCGATGCAGACATGGCTGCCCAATCGCATCCCGTCGAATATCGACCTGATCACCAATGCCCTGGGCGCGCTGCTCGGCGCGGCCGTCATCGCGCCGTTCAGCAGCGCGCTGATCGACCGGGGCACGCTCACGCGGCTGCGCATGGCGTGGTTCGAGCCCCATGCGAGCTTCGCCATCATCCTGTTGCTGCTATGGCCGTTCGCGCAGGTGTTTCCGCAGGAGCATCTGTTCGGCATGGGCGGCATCGTGCGCGAGTGGCTGACCGATCCCGATTCCTGGCCGATGGAATGGTTGCAGGGCATTTTTCCGATGCTGCTGACGTGGCAGGACTCGGTCGGCCTGCGTCCCGACGACATGCAGAGCCAGTTGCTGCTGGAGACGCTGGTCACCGCCAGCAGCTGGGTCGGCACGGGCCTCTTCGCGTCGCTGGCGATGCGGCGCAGCGCGCCGATGCTTCGCATTCTCGCAGGGCTGCTGGCCTCGGCGCTGCTGATCAAGGCGGCCGTGGCGGAACTGCAGTTCCCCGACGACAACTCGTTCAACTGGCTATCGGAAGGCGGACGGTTCGCGTTGCTGACGAGCTCTCTGCTGCTCGTGCTGCTGCTGCGACTGCCGCGCTGGCTGCGGGCGACGCTGGCCATGCTGGCGCTGGGTACGCTGGTCGTGCTGACCAACGTCTTGCCGTCGAACCCCTATGCGTGGATTTCCGAACAAGGCTGGCGCATGGGCCGCTTCGTCCATTTCAACAGCCTGGCGCAGTGGCTCGGCTGGTTCTGGCCATTGCTGGCCTTCTGCTACGTGATCTGGCGGTTGGAGCAGGTCACGCTGCGCCGCAAGCTGCAGCGCCGCGCGCAGCGCCGCGCCACCGCGCGCGCGGTGGCCGCGGCCACGGAACGTCACGAGACGAAATAACGCCGTGAGCCGAAATAACGCGGCTCAGTGAAGCTGGCCGCCCTGCTCGCGGACGTCGGCCGCCGTATTGAGCGTGGTCGCCACCGCAACGCGTAGACCCGCGATCAGCGTATCCAGCGCGAGGCTCGGCGCGCCCGGATGACGCGCGGCCTGCTCCGGCAGATAGGGAATGTGGATGAAGCCGCCACGCGTGCCGCCATGCCCGCCATGCCCCCGCTGGGCCAGCGCGTGCATGAGGCCATAGAACACGTGGTTGCAGACGAACGTGCCCGCCGTCTGCGACACCATCGCCGGCACACCCGCCTCCCGAAGGTCGCGCGTGATCGCCTTGATCGGCAGCGTGGAAAAATACGCGGCCGGTCCCTCGGTAGCGATCGTCGTATCGATCGGCTGCGCGCCCGCGTTGTCCGCGATGCGCGCATCGTCGACGTTGATCGCGATCCGCTCGATCGACATCTCCGTGCGACCGCCCGCCTGGCCGACCGCGATCACCACGTCCGGCTTGAGCTCGTCGAGCAGCGCGACCATCCCGGAGATTGCCGCGCCGAACACGCACGGCAACTGACGCGCCACGATGATCGCCGAACGCGCGGGGTCGTCGCCGATGCGCTGCCAATCGAGCGCGCGCACCGCCTCCCACGACGGATTGACCGGTTCTTTGTCGAACGGCTCGAAGCCGGTAAGCAGTACGGTGCGCATGGGCATTGCCTCGTTACATCAGGAAGTAGAGCAGGACGATATTGGCCACCAGGATGCCGAGCGCGGTCGGCACCTGCGCGCGGATCACGGCGTTCTTGTCTTCGAGCTCGAGCAGCGCGGCCGGCACGATGTTGAAGTTTGCCGCCATCGGCGTCATCAGCGTTCCGCAGTAGCCGGAGAACATGCCGATGGCCGCCATCACCGCCGGGTTCGCGTGGAACATGCCGACAAGGATAGGCACGCCAACACCGCCCGTCATCACGGGGAATGCCGCGAAGCCGTTGCCCATGATCACCGTGAACAGCGCCATGCCGATGCAGTACACCGCCACCGCCACGAGCTTGTAGTCCATGTTGATGTAAGCGGTAGTGAGGTGCGCGACGGCCTTGCCCACGCCCGCGTCGGCGAACACGAGGCCCAGCATCGCGAGCATCTGCGGCAGCACGAGGGCCCAGCCGAGAGACTCGATCAGGCGGCGCGATTCCTTGACGCCCTGCGTGACGGTGTCGCGCGTGAGCCAGCACACGACGGCCAGCGAGATCAGGCAGCCGATACCGAGCGACACGAACGTGACATTCTTCGGGTCGAGCAGCGCGAGGCCGGCGATCTTCACGTCCTTGAAGAACACCGTGCCGAGCACCGTCACGAGCGGAATCAGCAGCGCCGGGATGAACAGCTTGTTGCCAAGGCGCCTGGCGCTCGCGCGGCGTTCCGCTTCGGGCAGGCTGCCATGCTTGCCCTGGCCCACGCCGCCGAAGCCGGCGATGAGCGCCATGACGACGGCCGCGATACCGACGATGGCCGGCGGAATCTTGTCGCCGACCAAGAAGATGATCGCGTACAGGAGCCAGAACAGCCCCGTGGACAGGCGGCGCGGATGCGTCTTGTCCGTGAACGTCATCAGTGCCGTGATGGCCAGCACCAGGCCCGCGAGCCAGTAGAGATAGTCGATGGATACGATCATGATGTCCGGCTCCCGTTATTCGCTCTTGCCAGCGGCGGCGGGCGTGGCATTGGGCGGCACAGCCGAGCGGCCGGCCAGTTCACGCGCGAGCCAGCCGTCCAGGCGCTTCAGGCGCACGGCATGGATCAGGAAGGCGCAGATGGCCGTGGGAATGCCCCACACGGCGATGTGCAGCGGCTCCACGTCGATGTTCGACGACAGCAGGAACGTGTGCATCAGCGCGATGGCGCCGAACGCCACGAAGATGTCCTCGCCGAAGAACAGGCCGACGTTGTCGGTGGCGGCGCAGAACGCGAGCACGCGCTGGCGCACGGGTTCCGGCAACTGGCCGAAGCGGTTCTCGGCGGCACCTTCGGCCATCGGGGCCAGCAGCGGACGCACCATCTGCGGATGCCCGCCCAGGCTGGTCAGGCCGACAGCGGCGGTCAGCTCACGCACCGCGAGGTACACGATCAGCAGGCGGCCAACCGTGGCCGAGGCGATCCGGGAGATCCATGCCTGCGCGTGCTCGCGCAGGCCGTGGCGCTCGAGCAATCCGATGACCGCGAGCGGCAGCAGGATAATCAGGGGCAGGTTGCGTGCCTTGACGAAGGCGGTTCCGATCGCGGTGAAGATCTGCATCACCGGCATCGATGCGGCCAGACCCGTGGCGATGGCCGCGAGCGCGACCACGAGCATCGGGTTGAACCGCAGCACGAAGCCGATGATGATGACACCGACCCCGAGCAGGGGCCAAAGATTGACAGCTGATTCCATGAAGGACACCAGATATGGAGTGAGGTGGATCTATGCCAGCCTGCGGGGAATATCCCTCAGACGCCAGCCCGTACAGCAATGCCTTCCGAGCCGAGCCGTTCCCGGATACGGCGCGCGAACGCAAGCGCGTGAGCGCCGTCGCCGTGCAGGCACACGGTTTCGGCGCGGATGGGGACCCAGCTGCCGTCGATGGCGCGCACGCGCTGCTCGCGCACCATGCTCAGCGTCTGGTTCAAGGCCACTTCCTCGTCATCGTGCAGCGCGCCGGGCGTGCCGCGTTTGACGAGCGTGCCATCGGGGTTGTAGCCCCGGTCGGCGAACACTTCTTCCTTCACCCGCAGGCCGTGGGCGCGGGCGATGTCGATCATCTGGCTGTTGGCGAGGCCGAAGAACACGAGGTTCGGGTTGTAGTCGCGCACCGCGCGCACGATCGCCTCGCACAGCTTTGCATCGCGCACCGCCATGTTGTACAGCGCGCCATGCGGCTTCACGTGCGCGAGCTGGCCGCCCTGCGCGCGGACCATCGCATCGAGCGCGCCGATCTGGTACAGCACGTCGGCGTACACGGCCTCCGGGTCGCGCTGCATTTCCGTGCGGCCGAAGTTCTCGCGATCCGGAAAGCTCGGATGCGCGCCGATCGCCACGCCGTTGGCGATCGCCCATTTCACGGTCTGCAGCATCGTGGCGGCATCGCCCGCGTGCCAGCCGCAAGCGACGTTGGCCGAGCTGATCAGCGTGAGCAGCGTTTCGTCATTGCCGCAGCCTTCGCCGAGGTCGGCGTTGAGGTCGATTTCCATGGGGTTCTCCTGCGAGGGTCTTGGATTGTCTTGGGAAGCGCGCGCGTGTCCGGCCGGGTCCGCCAGGTCCGTTACGCCACGGCGCGCGTCTGGGTCCGCCGCCGCGCGGCGATGACCATGCCGTCGCCCTGCCATCGCAGGGCCTGATCGATCTGCCGCAGATAGCGGTCCACTTCCGCCTGCGCGGCCGCGGCCTCTTCCAGCGACACCTGCATGAAGCGCACTGCCGCGCCCAGCGGCACCTGCGCCAGACGCCACAGGTCCGCGCCGATCACGACGCCGATCTTCGGATACCCGCCCGTGGTCTGCGCATCGCTCATCAGCGCGATGGGCTGGCCTGCGGGCGGTACCTGCATGACGCCGGGCACCACGCCGTGCGACAGCAGGTCGGCGCTGCGCTCCGGCCGGCGCGCGAGCGACGGCCCCTGCAGGCGCAGGCCCATGCGGTTGCTTTGCGGCGTGATGGTCCACTCCGCCTCCCACAGCGCGGCCTGCGACGCGGGTTCGAAGTCTTCGTATTCGGGACCGGGCAGCATGCGCACGACCCAGGCATCGCCCTGCCGATTGACCGGCCGCGACCATGCGGGCGCGGCCACGCCGAGCCAGTCCTGCTCGCTCGCCAGCCCCACGCGCCCCACGGGCAGGCGATCGCCGTCGCGCAGCACGCGTCCCTGGAAACCGCCGT